>NZ_CP195757.1:890000-6142091 GCF_051397025.1 Streptomyces sp. BBFR102 | reverse complement strand
CCCGCGGAGCGGGTAGAAGCCTGCTTCGCAGGCTTCGAGGGAACCCTTCGCGCGTTGCGCGAAGCTAACGGAGTGAAACCCCCAGCTTCGCTGGGGGTTTTCGGACTCTGCGCTGCGCTTCGAGTCCGGTGGTTTCCTTCCGCGCTGCTCCAGGAAACTGAAGCTGCTGACGCAGCCTCAGGCGGTTCCGGTTCCCGGAACCTTGAGGGTCCGTCCGCTGCGCTCCCTGACCCAACCCGCTTCGCGGGGCTGGCTGTCAGACTGGGGTGCTTCCTTCGGTGAGGACTTTGGAGGAATCCGGATTTGGGGGTAGTGCCTCTGGGGGTGGAGGTTCTGGAGGAGTATGGGTAAAAGGTTCAGGAGTGATGTTGTACCAAGGCGTCCCTGATAGGGCTCCAGCGCTCCGCTGTCCGCCAAAGTTGGTCGAACTGCGTCATCCGACGGATTCGCACGCTGGAACCGTTGCCGGCTCAGTGTTCCTGTGCGCGATCGTCCTGCCCGCGATCCACGCGGTGAGTGCTAGCGCGAGCCCGGCGGGGACGAGCGCCCACGCCACGAGGGAGGCGGGGCCGGTGCCCGCGGTGAGCAGTGCACCGCCGAGGGCTGCACCGACGGCGGAACCGAGATACATCGCCGCCATCTGGAACGCGATGATCGGCATCGCCTGCCCGGGCCGGTCCGCGGTGAGTGCCTGTTGCAGCGTCGGCACGCTCGCCCAGCCAGCCGCGCCCCAGACCATAGCCGCGATCAGCCACACGATCGGCGAAGAGGAAAGCCACACCGCAGCAAAGCTCAGCGCCAGCAGGGCGGGCAGCCCGACTAGCATCGGCCTGGGGCCGTAGCGGTCGAGCGGCTTGCCGATCAGCGCAGAGCCGGTAACGCCGCCGATACCCCACGCCCAGACCAGGGCGAACCCCAGGCCCCCGAGCCCTCGGTCCTCGGCCATGGGCAGCAGGTAGGTGTAGAGCCCCAGGCTCGCGACGCCCAGCAGGAAGGCCGCCACGACGCCGACGCTGGTCCGGCTCGATCGCAGCACCGTGAACGCGGACCCGCCTGCCGCCGTGTCGAGATGTGGGAGCGTCTTCGCGCGGAAGGCCAGCGCCGCCATGCTGACCACGCCGATGAGCACGACCAGGGCCATGGTCCAGCGCCACCCGGCACTCTGGCCGATGATCATCCCGACCGGCACGCCCGCGACGGTGCCGGTGGATAGCCCGAAGGTCACCAGGGACATGGCGCGGCCCCGCTCGTGGTCGGCGACCGTCGCGGCAGCCGTCGCCGTCGCCACCGCAGTGAGAATGCCCGCACCGGCCCCCGCGACGACCCGGGAGGCCAGGAAGACCTCGATGCCCGGCGCGACCGTGGTGATGAGGTTACCCACGTTGAACACCCCGAGGGCGATCAGCAGGGCGCGGGCGGTGCTGCCGCGGGTGAGTCTTCCGGAGAGCAGCGGACCGGCGACTGCGTACGCGGCCGTGAACGCCGCGACGCCCAGGCCGATCATCGCCGCCGTGGTCGTCAGGGAGTCGGCGATGGACGGAAGTACGCCGGCCAGAACGTAGGCGTCGATGCCGAGCGCGACCGCGGCAACGACGAGAGGCCACACTTTGCGGATCATGCGTCAGTCTCCCCCTCGTCGTCGCCGGCGCTCTCGTAGCCGGTGAGCACCGTGCCGAGCAGCCCCGGGAAGCGCGCCTCGAGATCCTCGTCGCGCAGCTTGATCATGCACTTGCGGCCCTCGGCCCGGACGAAGACCACCCCGGACTCGCGCAGCAGGCTCGTGTGGTGGGTCAGAGTCGAGCGCGGCAGGTCGGGGCCGAGGTCGATGCTGTCGACCTCACCCTCCTCGGCGAGCATCCGCACCATGTTCAGCCGCAGCGGCTCGCTGAGAGCGAAGAGCACGCGCGCGATCGCGATCTCTCCGGCATCCGGGTGGTGGTAGGTCCGTGGGGGCATGGCCCAACTCCTATCGTTCGAACTTTCCCGCACGATAATAGTTCGAAAATTCCCGCACGATCAAGTCGGCGGATATTCGCTCAGGAGGAACGCGGCCTAGCGTGCGTCACGCAGCCGCGCCGGGGCCGCGCGTGTTCGGAGCCGCGTCTCCCGGACGGGGACACTTCAGCGCTGATCGTGCAGCAGCCCTGCCTAGACGGCGGCGGCGAGCTGCGTGCGGTGCGCTCGCATCGAATATCGTCCGCCCGGCATGGACAGCACCACGCCGGCGAGCACCTCGACGGGGGGCCGCAGTCTTCAGCAGGAACCCGGCCGCGCCGTCGCGCAGCGCCTCACTCACATACTCGTCGATATCGACCGCGAGCCGCCGGTCGCGCTGAGGGAGGGCTGGGTCGTCGACCCCAGCGACTTCGTCGGCGACGTGATGCTGCAAGGCATCTGCCCTCCGAGGGCCGACGCCGCCCGCTACCTCAGTTACCACGAGGACCCCGAGGACTCTCGCTGGCACTGGGACGAGACACGATCCCCAGCGTTCAGCAGGTCGCTGTCCCAGTTCCTGACGCCTGCGACGGCGGGCTGGGTCCGCAGAGCGGCCTCAACGACCTGATCGAGAATCCGGCACATGTGCTCGCTTTGCACTACGACCAAGAGAGTCGGCAGCTCTGAGAACAGCTGCCCCTTCGTGTCCTCCACTCTCCTTCTTCGTCCGAGGAGTGGCTGCTTCGTTCCGGGAGCCGTTCAGTCCGCGTTGTCCTTGCCGAATGCCAACGCCTCGTCGCGCATGCCTTCCAAAACCTCGCAGTTGCGCATCATGACGTCAGAATCGTAGGTCTCAGTTGCTGACAGTCGGGACATCCGTTCGAGGACCTCGTCGTCGGTCAAGTGCGTGAGCCAGGCCGAGATCTGCTCCGAGCCCGGGGAACCGTCCATCTGAGCGATCATGTCGACGAGGTCGATCCGGACGAAGGCCGCGCCAAGCCGCTGTTGATGGCGCTCAGCCGCAGTGACGACCGACCCCGCGGCGATGGCGTCGCGCTCGTCTTCGTGCCCGACCGAGATGTTATAGCGGGTCGGCAGGACAATTTCAGGCGGCTCGGTTCCGGTGATGAGCCGCGGCACCGCCTGCGTGCGGATCCAATGGGAGATCTCGTCGAGCTCGGTCATCAAGATCGGCCAGCGATCCGTCCCGGGCCGGTTGATGCCGATCGTCGGGAAGAGAGCGACCGGCACCCGCTGGCCGAACGGGGTCTCCGCGATGACATCTCCTGCGCACAGCGGTACCTCGGGACGAGGCGGGAGATCGCGAACCGAGTGAGGCCTCTGGTCCTCCTGATACATGGCAGCGATCCGGACCGCAGTCACTGCAGGAGTCCGATGCTTCGCGTGGTTCGTGTGAAGGACCAGCCGAGCCAACGGGTGGTTCTCGGCGTCCTTCCGATTGAACGGCTGCAAGCCCTGGATCCTCCGCACGAGCTCGCTGCTGGGCTGCAACGAGGCCGGGCCGTTCTTCACACGCCCCCTCGCCCATGACTCGAAGTCCTCGGCTTTGTGAGACGCCGGGATCTCCACGACGCGCGCTGCCTTCTCATCAAGAGCCCCGTCGCGGAACTCGACCTCGGCGAACAACGCGTGCTCGAGCGCTCCTCGGAGCGCGACCAGCGCGTCGGCGACGAGCAGCGGCATCTTCTTCGGCAACGGAACCACGCGCGTCACGACGGTCCGCGTGTTGGGGCAGCCGATCTGCTCCTCGAGCTCGAAGATCCCGTCGGGCCTGGTCTGGTAGGCAAAGAGCAGATCGGAGACCTGACCGATCAGTTCATCCGCATGCGACAGAGTCGCCGCCACCCCCAGCTGATGATCCGGTAGCCAGTTGTACTCAATTGTCGTCATCGTCGCTCTCCTTGGATTCGTCCTCGACCGGGATGTCAGCTTCTCCCCCGCCGCTAGCCGGATCGGAGTCGGTCCAACCGCCGGATCTCGACGACCGGCGACGTCGCCCGGGTCGTCGAGGTGCAGTCTGGATCGTCCGAGACGTCTCCGAGGATGAGCTACGCCGGACGGCCGACCTGGATTAAAAGATCGACGAGCCCGCGCAGCGGAAGGGTCTGACCGTCGCGGCGGAGGGTATGCGTGCCTTCTTCGCCGCCTTCCGAAGGATCTCGCGTTCCTCCTCCAGCTCACGAACCTTCTTCCGCAGAGCCGCGTTCTCTGCCTCCAGCGGGCCCGGGGACGGCTAGCTCCGGCTGCCGGATTCCGGAGTAGTGCCTCTGCGGATGGAGGGTTCTGGAGGAGTGTGAGTGAGAGGTTCGGGAGTGACGTCGTCCGGCTTCGTTGGGCAACTATCCGAGTCCGGTTCTGCGTGACGGGCGTTCAGGCGGTCCCGGCCTACGAATTGGCCGTGCCGGCGTACGCGATCGTGAGGACGGTCATCGTCGATGTCTCGTGGCCGAGGAGGATCACCGCGGTGACGTGGCCCTGGGCAACGGTGCGGATGATGCCGTCGTCCTGCCCGTAGGGCTCCGAGCACGCGAACGGGTCCTGCTGGGCGTCGACCAGGGCGAGCGCGAGGTCCCGCCGGGCAAGATCGGGGAGCTGCTTGTACGTGTCGAAGACGTCAGTAGGGAAGTTGAGCCGGTAGGTCACGCCGCTCCCCGGCCGCGGTCGTCCCGGTTGCCCTGGCGCGGCTCGACGTCCCTGAGAACGTCGGCGGTGACATCCCTGGTCTCCAGGTCGTCAGGGAGAACACCGCGCACCTTCATGTGGGCGCGGGCGGCCTCGATGCGGGGCCGGGCCGATTCGAGCTGCTCGGCGGCCGAGGCCCAGCCGTCGAGGACGGCAGGCAGGTCCTCGATCGGGGTGAGGTTGACGTCCTGGAGCAGCTGCTGCCGGGACGCGGAGTGCGGCAGCGCGACGTGCAGCCGGTCCACGGTCCAGTCCTCGTGCGCCATGTGCCCTCCTGCGGTCACGCCCGGACAGCCAGAGTAGCGCCAAGGGGAGCGTCGCGGAGGCGCTCGTTCGTGCTGACGCGCGGGCGCTGTGGCGCGGCGGTGGTCTCTCTCGCTACCGTCGGCGGATGACCTTTGATGATGAGCCTGTCTCCGACTTACAGCCGAGCGAAGCGCCGACGAGCGTGATCGTCGGCGCACTGCGCTGGGACATCCTGAACGAGTGGGTCCGTTACCTGAACGACGACCAACACCCGGACAAAACGGCCGAGATGTCGTACGTCTGGGGCTTCATCAACCGGGACTCCGGCGGCGACGTGCTGCGCTGCCTGTGGAGCAAGCACGAGACCGCGTACCCCCTGTTCGCCGAGACGGTGTGGTTGCTGCACCGCGAGTTCAGCGAAGGCTCCGGGCCGGAACATCACCCCCTGTTCGCCGGCCTTCCGCCGATCCCTTCTGACATCCTCTTCCGGAAGATCGCGAACTCGTCCGCGGCGGCATTCCGGAAGCTGACCGAGGCCCAGATGATCGAGATCCTCCGCAAGGCCCCGAACGACTACGCGGCGATGCGGTAGGGGTGCTCCCGAGGGGGCGACAGCTCCGCGGGTGTGCGGCTGATCGAGTCGCACGGTTACCCGGATGATCCCGAGTACGACATGAGGGTGGGCGGCATGGCGCTGTCGAGCACAGTGCCGGATGCGGCAGGACGTCGCTCCTTGGTCGGGCCTCGCAAGTATTGGCCGAAGCAGTCCCCAGGCCCGGGGCGGCCGCCCTACGATGGGTGCCTCCGTCCATGCCGGGAGGCTGCTGTGTCGCCACACCGTCCCGACTACCCGCCGAAGACTCCGCCGCCGCCCAAGCGGCCCGTCCAGCCTCTACCGCCGGAGCAGCAGACTGCCCCTGCGCCCGCTACGGTCACCATCCGCGGGCGGTCCGTACGGAACTGGGCTGTCACCCCGAGCAGTGGCGCCGCCGCCCGCGTGGGCCAGGAGGTCGCCACAACACTGCACCAGTGGGGCTACAGGCCGAAGGACGATCAGCCACAACAGGCCGTCGAGCTCCTGCTCCGCTCGGCCGCGCAGGATGGCGGCCGACGCGTCTCGCTGCACCTGGCCGACGACGAGGACCGGAACCAAGTGATGCTCTTGGCGCTCAGCCACCGGCAGGACACGCCGCCGAGCAACGACGACCAGGCGCTCCGGGACGCCGAGCACATGCGCGCTTTGGCCGCGCTCGGGATTCGCGATGTCGGTATGGAGACCGCGCCGAGCGGGCGCCGCTGGTGGGCAGGGCTCGACCTTCCCCGCCCCGGCCAAGCCCTCGAGCTCAACGAACAGCGGCCGCATGCGCTCTCTCGCGGACCCAGGAAGCTGGAAGGCCCTCCGGTTCGCGCGTAGCTCGCCCGCATAGTCCGGCGCTCTACTCCCTCTGCACCGTACCGTGGGACCTCAGCGCACCATGCCTCGAAGCTCGTTCGTCGCGGATCCGCATCAGGCACTGCTGACCGTACGCCGACGCACCGTCGCAGTCGTCGACCGTCAGCGCACGTGGCGGCGCCGGGCCCAGGAGGATGCCCGCCTGCTCCACGGCAACGACAAGCTCTGAACCGGAGCCGGCGACGGAACTGAGCGTCCACTACGAGATGGGCGTGCTCGGTGTCACGCGTCGTCGCTGGCGAGGCTCAGCTCGATCCGGGTTTCGTGGAAGTGGTCCCAGTCCATGATCAGGCGGAAGCGGTGGTGTGTCTCCAGGCGTTCGGCGTCGGCCGGCTCCTGGTCGCGCAAAATCTTGGCGTCGTCGGACTGGACGAGTTCGACGAGGGCGATGCGCAGGTCGTTGACGTCCTGACCGGTGGCGCCGGCCAGGCGGTCCAAGGAGGTGAGAATCTCCTGCGGTTCACCCAGATCTTCGATCAGGTGGTTGACGAGGACGTCGACGAGAGGTCCGGTGCGCATGATCCAGCGGATCTTGTCGAGCCGCTCGGTGAGTCGGGTGTCCAGGGGCAGCAGGGCGCCGGGGAGCGGCAGTGCGGCGGGCATCGACCACCGGGTTCCCTGGGGTGTTTCCTTGCGGGCTGCCAGGCCCCACGTCAGGTAGAGCTCTACAAGGTCCCGCACCGTGGTGGGCACCGGGTAGCCAGCGGCCGTGAGCATGGCGCCGAACTTCTCCCAGCGGGCCGCCTCGCACGCCTCCCGGCCCTCCGGGGCCTCCTCGTAGTCCCACTCCTCACCGTGCCAGGTGAACGTGAGGGCACCGTCGAGATCGCCGCCGATCATGTCCCAGTGGCCACCGCAGAGCTCCAGCAGCAGGTCGGCCAGGGAGCCGGTGAAACCGGGCTGGGCCGCGGTCCCCATCAGCATGGTCAGGGCGAGGGCCTGACGGGGCAGAACGTGTTCCCAGCCGGAGACGAACCAGTCGTTGTGCATCGCCATGTCCCGGCGCTGGCCAGGGACAGCAGTGTTCTCCATCATCCGCATCTCTCTGTGAAAACGGCCGGACGTCCGCAGCGTACGCACAGAAGCGGGACACTTTTGTCACCGGCGGCCGACCCATGCCTGGTGGTCGGGGGCGACGTGCAGGTGCTCACGCAGGCGGCCTCGCAGAACCCCGACGCGTGTCCGGCCCTCCAAAACCTGCAGCCCGCCCGCGGCCGAGTCCAGGAGACACCGCTCGATCAGGAGCGGCGGGCGCAGCCACGTTCCGTGCTCGTCCCAGTGCCGGGCGACCTCCGGGGACCGAACGCTGACCCAGTGCATGGGGTTGACGGCGTAGCTCTCGATGCAGCCGGTATCGGAGGATCCGGTCGGCATGCTGCGGAAGTCGGCGGCCTGGATGGTCTCCAGTCGCCAGGTGATGTCACGCAGGTCGATGGTGTTGTAGTCGTTGATGAAGGCGGTGTTGTCGCCGTGGTCGAAGAGGAACTGTTCCAGAACATCGTCTGGCCACCGCAGCACGGTCAGCTCAGGGGCGGCGCGGAAACGGTCGAAGCTGAGGGCGCCGTCCCGGCGGCGGGCCGTCAGGGGGGCGAGGTCGGTGAGCTTCATGCCACAGGTCTACAGGAGTTGGTTCCCCATAGAGGGCGGGGCGCACTCATGGCTGGCCGGCAGGTGGAGGCGCCCGGTGTGTCGCAGAGTTCGGCCAGCGGGCCCGCGAGTTCGCGTGCTTACACCCGGTAAGCGTTTCGATGGGATCGAAGTCCAGCGTCAACCCGATGCTGTCATCTTCGCCCCTCGACTTCGCGGACCGGGAGGTGGCGGTGCCTCCTACCGCAATTCTGGGTTTTCTCGGCCGCGATGCCCTGGGCCCGCGGCAGGGCTTCGGAAAGCTGGCCGCGCTACCAGCGCTTGCTCGGCCGTGGGCGGGGCGGCAGTTCAGCCTGTTCAGCGATGGCGAGGAGGCGCTCGGTGGTTTCCTCGCCGACCGTCTCGACGAGCCGCTCGACACTGGAGGCGACCAGGATCCAGGACCGCCCCGGCAGTCGGCTCAGGCGGTCGACGGCGTCCGCCAAGGCTCCCGCCTCCACTGCCATCAGCGCCTGGATGTCGGCGGAGTCCGTCTCCAGCGGCACCGCGGCCTCCCGCACCAGGTCGACAGAGACCGTCACGTCATCGATCACCATGACCCTGGCCGCGTTCTCGATCAGGCCGGGCTCATAGGTGCCTTTGAGCTCCATGGCCTGGTGAATGGTGATGTCCGCCGCGGGGTAACCGGCGGCCAGGAGGCGGCGCAACGCGGCGTAGGCGGTGTGGGACTTGCCGGACCAGTGCGGCCCCAGGAGCAGCAGGCGGGCGGTTTCGCCAGCGAGGACGGTGGTGCACCACTGGGTGATGGCGGGGTGGTCGGTCTCGGCATCGCGGAAGAGGGCGGGTATGACGGACATCGGCTCAGCGTAGCCGGACATGTTGTGCGGCAAGGGGCGTTGGGTATTCCTGTGGGATCCGCTGGGGTGGGGGGCGCGGACGTGTATGTACGGCCTCTTCGGGGCTGGGGGAAGCGGGTCGCACAGAGCCGGTGAGCACTGCCACGATCGATGTCACCGCGCCGGGCGCTACCGACTGAGGGCGCTTGTACGACTCCCCCCGTCCCCGGGTTCACCGGGCTGTTCCTGCACCAGGGCCCGGCTCGGCGCGGGCGAGGCGGCCGTCGCCGTCGTGCCTGTCGTCTGCGTCACCGTGCTCGCCGCCCTGGAGCGCCCTCTGCCCGGGGTTCTGGTCACCCGGCCAAGGCCATGAGTGCGAGGGCCAGTACGGCGAGGCCGACGATGCCACCGAGTGCGGCGAGGACCACGGCCCTGGTGGTGGCGATCATGATCTCAACGAGCATCACCGCCTCGGATGATCGGCGGCCCGTGGATGCCTGACCCGGTCGGGTCCGGGTGGCGATGAAAGCGGCGCCGACGGCACCGGCCAGGGCGAGGCTGCCGGTGATGAACGCGCCGATGATGACGGGGTGCAAGGTGTGCCTCCGAAGGTGGTGGAGGCCTCAAACAAGCACCCCACCACCAGGGTCATCAAGTCCGTCACCTGCACGTTTCCACGAAACTTGACGGTATGAAACCGCGTCGATCCGGGCCTGTTTTCCACCTGAAGCGGCTGTCGGTGGTCACCGATTCGCATGGGGCAGAACAGCGTTTTCCGCTCACGGCACCCCTGGCTTTTCATGGAGAGGTCCGCGAATCGTGGTTCACACGACCGGTTGCGGTGGTCGACGTGACGGCGACCTGCACGAACGCCGTGCGATGGCTCGATGATTATGTGGATTTCCTAGCCGATTCCGGCCCCACTATTTCGCAGCCAGGTCTACGGGGTTCCGCCTGTGCTCTTTCCAGGCCCGGTTCCATGGGGTTATCGGTCACCAATCGACTACCGAAGGTCACCCATTCGGCCTAACGGGTGCTGCTCGGCAGTGTCGCCCCTCCCATCGGCAAGGTGTTGAAGACCCGCCACGCTGTGCGACTGCATCTGGAGCTGACGCCGATGCTGAGCGGCTTCTACCACATCACCGACTCCTTCGGCCCTGCCCCGGCTCGCCTTGGGGCCGCACGGGTGACTGTGCTGGTCAACGTGGGTGGAGAGGTCGGAGCATGAGGACCATGAATACAGACGAGCCTGACGTTGCGCCGACCGAATTTCAGCCCCTTGCCCCCGACCGGCTCCGCATGGCCGGGCATCCTTCTCACGGCCGTGCCCGTCGCTACGGCGGTCACGGTGGCCGGCCGGGTAGCGAAGGCACACATCGAGCAGCGCGGCGCAACCGAACGGACCGCCATCGAGCAGCGCGGCGAGACCCAGCGGGCGGCGATCGCTGCCGGGGTGAGCGTGAGCGGATCCGTCGGCCCCGGTTTCGCCGGAGACGGCGACGTCTTCCGGAGGCACGCTGCCCTCATCGCAACTGCGTGGGCTCCTGTTCCGGGAAGGAGAGCAGGACTCGCTGCCACGCAGGTCCCACTGGTAGTTCGCGAGCGCTCCAGGCAGGCGGTGTCGCCCGGGGTCGGCGTCGGAGAGCGTCAGCTCGACGAAGCCGCGGCCGCCTTCGAGGACTCCTCTCCTTGGCAGGGTGGTGCTGCCGGTGAAGACCAGCAGGGTCGTGCCGACGGAGATGTGGACGGTGTCGCCGTGGATCGGGCGAGTGCCGGGGAACGTCACGCGCTCACCCCCAGGGGGGATCTCGGCAATCGGTATCGACTGGATACGCCTGCCGTCGAACCACTGCTCAACGAGGCGGATCCTGGTCGGCGAGCACGTGGCGGACAAGGGGCCGTCGAGCGACGAGCGTGGAGTTCCAGCACCCCGCGACGAGGCGGTTCGACGTCACCGAGCTGGCCTGCGCCAGGCTGACGGCTGCAACCTGACCCACCAGGCCGCTTCGCCCCCAATGTCGCAGCAGCCATCGCCCCCGTCTCGGCGCAGCAGGCCAGTGCCTCCTACCAGGCCCGCTACGACGAAGTAGGGTCCTCCTGCGGGCAACGGCCCGCAACGCCGCGCGGCCCTTCGCCGACCGGGCCGCCCAGATCCAGGCCATGGCCGAACGGCTCCTCGGGGGCCGGACCGAACGGGCCCTGGACCGCCTCGCCCCCGTCCGCGCCGCCGCAGACGGCCGTACCGCATCCCCCCGCGCCCGTGCAGCGATTGACCACCGCCGACCGCAGTCCGTCCGCGCCTGGACTCGCAGGGCGCCAACGAGACGGCCGCCATGCTCCGCACCGAGCTGGGACGGGCCGACAGCAAGGCATCTCTGGTCATACCGGCCTCGACCTGGGGCGGGGCTTGCCGGGATCGCCTCTGCCGCGCCCCAGCTCGACCTCCCCGCCACAGCCGAGCCCGCCCAGGACAGCAGACGGGCGGTGAAATGAGCAGCCGGGACGCCGATGGCCAGCGGGCGCCTGCTCCCGGAACCGGGCCGCCCAGCTGATACGTGGAACGGGCCCTGCTGGATTCCGGTCGTGGAGCTGCGCCTTGAGCAAGATCAAACTCCGCCGAGAGAACACGAAATCCCGGCAGCGAGACGCCACCGGGAAGATCTTCCCGACTTGAGAGCAACCCAACAATCGCGAAGCATCGCAGACGCCACCAACAGGCACCCGACAGAGCCGCCCCGGCAGACGTGCGAACCGGAACCACCGACTCCACCGCCGCGTGGCCAGACTCGCGAGACCTGGGCGGCAAGTCTCTGCGATCCTGCCGTCACCGCAGTTGTCCGGCCTGACGGTGCTGCTGCGGGACCGGATCGCGGCCGACGAGCTCACCTCAGGCCGAGCTCCTGCCGGATGCGGGGAAGCGAGTCCAGGCACTCCTGGAGCGCGGGCGGTTCCTCCAGGTGAAGGCCGGAATCGGTGAAGATGCTTCCTCCTGGATGCGGTGCGGATCTGCAGGCGTCGCTCGTAGACTCGGACACACTCGCGGAGATAACCGCTCAGAAGGTCCCCCGCTCGGAACCAACCGGGATGGTCTCCCGCAGCTGGGTCAGGAACTCATCCGGGGACTGAATATGCGGTGTGTTCAGCAGCAGCAGCGGTGCGCGCACGTTTTGGTGAGAGGTGACAGTTTCCGTGCTGTTGTAGGTGAGAACGACCCGAAGCCCTGGCAGGAAGCGAGGCCGTCGTCCTCCTCGCGAACGGCGACCAGAACCCGGCTGATGAACCGGTCCGTGCCGCCCGGAGGCAGAACCTGGCTTATCTGCTGCGGACTGGTATCGCCGTGGCGGTAGGTGGCGGTGGAACTCTGCATGCTATTCAGCATGGCTCCCCACTCATCTCTCGGCGCCGGGGATCTCAGGTGCAGCAAATCGAGCACTCCAGGGCCAGTTCCGTTACATAGGCGCTCTCGCCTCCACTGTTACGGAGCTTGACGTCCAGGACCACGAACAGTGCACGAGTAGAGAAGACTGCGGCGAGCTCGCGCCGCGCATTGTCCACGTCCTCGTCGCCGGAATTCGCGTCCGCATCCGGGTACAGCACCGCAAGATCGACTACCTCGACCCGAGCCTTCACTGGCCATGGTTTTCACTGCCACCCACGCCGCGATGAGCGTGCCCAGGATGCCCGCTCCGGCTCCGATGAAGGCCTCAACCATGGTCCTGGACCGGATGCTCCAGGCGGCCCGCAGGACAAGGGCCGGGGCGCATC
The DNA here is from genome assembly GCF_051397025.1 of Streptomyces sp. BBFR102. Classification (NCBI taxonomy): domain Bacteria; kingdom Bacillati; phylum Actinomycetota; class Actinomycetes; order Kitasatosporales; family Streptomycetaceae; genus Streptomyces; species Streptomyces sp. BBFR102. The sequence continues at coordinate 6,129,566 of NZ_CP195757.1, read as the reverse complement.
CATGGAACCGCCATGGAGCCCGCCCTCATATATGCTGAACTTGCCTTACACCTTCCCATCCCGTTGCTCAACTTGTAGATTCACTTGACAGCACTAGATAACGATCGGGAGGACCGGCAGGCGCGTACCGGCGGAGGCTGGACGCCTCGACCCGGTCCTTCGCCTACAGCTACCAGTTCGCCGATCTGCGCCGCGAAGCCGGACGGCTGGGACAAGCTGCTCACGGCGCAGATGCCCGCGATGTGGAGATCAGCAGCGACCTGATCAGTGCGCTCAACGGTGTTCGCCTGTGCGGCAGCGTCCAGGTCATCGACGCCGCGGAGAAGCCGGCCACGGCCGCCGGGAATCTGGATCTGAACGAGCGGCAGGCGGACCGCTTCCAGCTGAAGGCCGAAGCGGTGGTTGCCGACCAGAAGGCGTTCCTGGACACCTGCCGGGAAGAAGCTCCAGATGCCCGCCGGCAACCAGCTCCTGCGCAAGCGCAAGGAGAAGCGCTTCCTCCGGGAGCCCCGCAGCCGACTGACCACACCTGTCCCCCTGAACCTCCGGTCCAGAGCGACCGGAGCGGGAACCATTCCGTCCGCGCGGGGAGTGGTTCTGTCGGTCATGATGGGACGCCCGACCGACGAAGGAGCGCCATGCCGACCCTCTCCCCACCCTGACCGCCGAGCAGCGAGCCGAAGCGCTCGCGAAGGCTGGCCGGGTCCGCAAAGAGCGCAGCGAGATGCTCGCGGCGTTGAAGGCTGAACGTCTTTCGCTTCTCAACGTCTTGGACCGCGGCGACGACACCGCCCGGCAGACACGTGCCCTTCATCTCCTGCAGTCGCTCCCTGGCGTCGGCACGGTGAAGGCCCGCCGTCATCTCGTGGATCTCGGTATCTCAGAGACGCGGAGGATCAAGGGTCTGGCGCACAGCCGCCAGTACCCTCGACGAGGCCGCTCGGCACGCCAACTCCCTGCGCGCGGAACTCCGCCGACGTGGACACACCCGAGGTCCTGGAGTACTGCACCCAGGAGATCCTCGCGAAGAACGCCTTCCACGCCAGCCTGGAAGCGGCCAAGTCCGTCTTCGACCGCCTGCGGCAGCTCACCGGCGAGCAGCTCGACGGGGCCCGGCTGGTCGACGCCGTCCTGATGCCCGGCGCCACCGGAGCGCCGCAGGTCGCCATCAACACCGGCGTCACCACGACGGAACGGGATGAGCAGAAGGGCTTCGCCTCGCTGATCAAGGGACTGGGCAGCATGTACCGGAATCCGGCGGCGCATGATCCCCGGCTCAGCCCTGCCGGTGGGCGACGAGGAACTGCTGGAGCTGCTGACCGCCTTGTCAATGGTCCACCGCCGTCTCGATGCCGCCCGTACACAGCCCTGACCGTCCGCGGCGGCCTTGTCGTCGGCCGTCGGAGTCGTTCGACTGCTCCGGGGCTGTGCCCCGTGGCCAGGGCACGGCCCGTCCCCGTCGGTGATGGTGAGGGCCGTACACGGCGAGCTCGTCGGCGCAGGCCCCTCGTCGCCGAACTCCCGTGGGCGGGTGAGTGCAGCTGAGGGGCCGTCGGTTGACGGGCATGTGTCCGGTTGCGGGCTCGCACGAATCGATCGTATGAGCGTTCAGACCGTGATCGAGGCCAGGCATTCCCCCCTCACTGTCGCTGTGGGGCCGGAGCTGCTGATGCAGCCAGTGAGCCGGAACGCTGTCGAAGGGCTGGACGAGGCGTACACCGAGGCCTGCCTGGACTTCACCTCAGGCATCCAGTCCACCGGCACCACCATCGATGCTCGGTGGAAGGTCGCGCCTGATCACAGTCATGTTCTGCTCCTGCTTCACGGCAGGACACCCAAGCCCTTCGAGCTGGCAGTCCGCTTCACGCTCGAGACAGCCCTGGAGCAGGACCGGCGCTTCTTCCGTGAAAGTGGCGGAGCACGCGGATGCCGGGCGGGTCTGTCTGTGGATCTACCCCGACAAGGAAGATGCCGCGCGCGCCGCGGTCGCGCTGCAGAAGCAGGACTTGCCGCTCTTCGGCAGCCTGGGCATCGGCGTCGAGAGCGACCTGCAGTGCCGCACCTTTACGGCTCGGCCCGAGCACCCCGCCCGGCCACCTGACCACCGCCCGGGCCGGCAAGGCTCGCAGCGACATCAAGCCCGCTCGCGAGACGAAGGGCCAGGGCAACCCAAGAGCCCGCGAGGCGAAGAAACGCGTCATCGTTCTCGCCTTCAGCGGCGTGATGACCGCTTTAGCCTCGATCGCCGAGCGACCCTCGGGCCTACTGGTAGCCGTGTTGCCGCGCCTGCCCGCGCAGATGCGTGCCCGGGCCGGTGGGGCCGCATGGCCTATTTCAGACCGAGAGGACCCTCGTGGGACGCAACAAGCCTGGGTAAGCCCCGAACCCCGCCCCGACGAACTGCCCGACAGCATCAAGATCAGAGAAACCCGGCCGGGGGAGGGCAAGGCGTTCACCGAGCTCGCCACGCTCGCCATGGAAGGACACGGCGACTTCGACGACCGCGAGGCCATGTGCGAGACCGTCGACGCAGCAGGGCCCTTCATCAGCCGGTTCGGCGCCGGGCGGTTCGTCTTCCTGGTCGCCGAACACACGCCCACCGCGCGCATCGTCGGCGTCTCCTCCAGCATCCCGCCTCTGTCCGTCCTCGGAGGCATGGAACGGGGACGGGGCAGACCCCGTGTCCCTGGCAAGCTACCGCTATGGCTTACGCCAGTCTGCTGGCTGTCACGGACGACTACCGGCGTCAGGGCATCGCCTCCGCCCTGATCACCAGGGCCATGGCAATCCACCGTGAGCACCGCGCGTTCTTTATGTACGGGCAGTTCACCGCCGAAGACGCTGCCCTGGCCCGGGTCGACCGACGTCACGGCTTCACCATCCACCCCCGGGCCAGCCGGCGACCCTTCCCAGAAGTCCAGGCACCGCGACGTCGGTGCCATGCCGCTCCCCGGCGAGCAGATGTTCTCGCGCTCGATCTGACCCCGACGGCCCACTGCCCCCTGACCCGCGATTCAGGGCGGCCGTGGATGCGCCCTGCCGGCCACTGCCTTGGGTAGGTGGGTGGCCGGTGGTCGGTAACCGGCTCCCGGTCCGCTGGCAGCAAGTTGCCGCCGAAGCCACCGTCTGCGCGGATCAGTTGCGTGTTCACCTTCTCGGCGGTTTGCAACAGTTGTGTCCCTGGTGGTGCGGGACTCGTTGGTGCTCCTGGCGGTGTGTTCGGGTCTGGGATGAACGTGCAATTGAGAGCCTGCAAGGCCGGGCCGCCGTCCGGTCCGGCGATCGTGCACGAGTAGCTGACAGAACCCCGCGCGCGGCCTGGCGGTCGCACGCGCGGGATCGCCTCCAGGAAGCGGGCCGTCCGACGCGACCGCGGTACCGCCCGGATGCGGTGTGGCGATCGGCAGCGCGACCGGGTCGCGGTGCTGGTGGTGTGGCCCGGCCGGTCGACGTGCCAAGGGCGCCCGGCCGGGCTCCGTTCGCCATGATCGGGCGCTTGCCCCGGCAGTGGGGGCTGACGAGGCTGGTACGGGGCCCGTACAAGCGACCGCGGTGCTCGGCCGGATGCTGGAAGGCCTTACGTCAGGTAAGCCGGGACGGGGTCCGGGTGATCGGTCTCCGTCGTAGAGGGAGGCGATCAGGGCGGCGTGTTCTGCGGGGAGTTGGTCCTCGCGGTGCTTGGTGCGGGTTTTGGCGAACCAGGGGCCGATCTGGACGGTGTCGCCGTCGACGCGGAGGGTTTTTGTGGCGGCGGGGGCGCGGCCGTGGCGGTGGAGGAAGAGTTCCAGGAGCTGCACGGTCTGGGGGAAGGTGCGGCGGGTGCGGGGGGCGGGTGCCAGGGGGCTGGTGGCGGGGGTGAGGTTGAGTGCGGTGAGCAGGTCGCGCTGGCTGGGGTGCAGGGTGGTCCATCGGGTGAGCTGGCGGGTGAGCCAGGAGGTGATGTTGACGGTGGCGATGCGGGTGTCGGGGGTGAGGGCGGCGGGGTCGTTCCTCGCCGAAGGTGGGTGCGCAGGAGGTGAGATTCGCGGTGCCAGTCCGCACCGTGGGGCAGGCGCCAGTTCGGGTCGATGGCGTTCAGGGCGTCGGTGCGGGCGGGGGTGAGCTGGTCGTTGGCTGCGAGGTGTCGCTGTTCGGCGAGCCAGGCTCCGAGCGGCGGTGGTGGGGGGAGCGGCGCTGGCCGTGGGTGCGGTGGTGGTCGGCGGCGGGGAGGCGAGCCTGGAGCGCCAGGCGGCGTCGTGTTTGTCCCAGATCATGTCCAGGGCGTCGAGTTCGGCGGTCCAGTCCGCTTCGAGGTGGCCGGTTTTGCGGGCGTCGCGCATGGTGGTGATGAAGGTGCCCAGGGTGTGGCCGGTGGGGTGGGTGTAGTCGGCGGGGACGTCGAGGTGGCCGTACTGGTGGTGGTAGGCCTGGGCGGCGGTGAGGCCGAGGCGGCGGGAGCGGGATGTGGCGGGGTCTTGGGGGTCGAAGGAGACCAGGTCCATGGCCTGGGCGATGCGTTCGGGGTGGACGGTGAAGTCGAAGTGCCAGCGGCGTTCGATGACGTCGCTGGTCTCCTTGGGCAGGCGGTTGGCTTTGTCCGGCAGGCGTTCCAGGATGCGGTGGTCGTGGGTGGCCAGGGCGGAGGCGATCGCCCAGACCGGTTCGTAGGCGGTGCCGAGGATGTCTTCCGGGCTGGCGTCGGGCGGGAGGCAGACGGGGACGATGAGGGAGGCGGTCTTGCCGGAGACGTCCAGGCGCAGGGCGCGGCCCAGGGCCTGGACGCAGCGGATGACGCTGCGGGTGGGGTCGGCGAAGACGACGGCGTCGACGCTGGGGATGTCGACGCCCTCGGTGACCAGGCGTGCGTTGGTCAGGATCGCGGTGGGGGCTTGGGCGAAGCGGGTGAAGGTTTCCTCGCGCTGCTGGGGGGTGTCCTCGCCGTGGACGAACAGCGTCTCCGGCTGGGTGGTGGGGACGAGGTGGGGGTCCGTGCGGGCGAGCTGGCGCAGGGTGTGGGGCAGTTCGCGGGCGAAGAGGCGGGCGTCGGAGGTCAGGTTGAAGTAGACCAGCACCTTCTTCAAGCCGTGGTCGGCCATGGCGCGCAGCACGGCCAGGTGCAGGGCGGTAGTGCGCAGGGCCTGATCTGGTCCCTCGCCCTGGCCGTCGGGGTCGGGGGCGGGGAGGTTGATGCGGCGGCGCAGGTCCTCGTCGGTGAGGGTGGGCACCACGATGCGGTAGTCCGGTGCCCGGCCGTCCTCGATCGCCTGCGCCAGCGAATATTCCCAGATCTTTTTGCCGTAGACCTGTTCGTTGTTCATGGAGTTGGCGAACGCCTCGGCTGCCGGACCCGGGACGGCAGGGATGTGGCGGCGGGGGCGGGTGGTGTCGGCGGACTCGGCCAGGTCGGGGGCGGCGAAGATGCGGGTGGTGGCGGTCATGTAGAGGCGGCGGTCGGCCCGGATGCGCTGGTTGTCGTGGACGGCGGCCCACTTCTTGTCCGGACGGCCGGCGATGCGGCGCGCCTCGTCCATGATCGCCAGGTCGAACGGCGGTACCGCATATGCGGTGTTGCGGGTCTCCTGGATCTTGTCGAGTGAGTCGTAGGTACAGATCAGCGTCAGGGCCGGGATCTGGTCTGCCCCCTCCCCCACCACCGACATCAGGGCGGCCAGGGTGACGGGGTCGCTGCTCGACATGACGCGGGCGGCCACCAGGTTGTCGCGGCCGGCGGCGTCCATGGAGGAGACGATCACCATGTGCTCGTGGTGGCCGTCGCGCCGCCAGGCCAGTGCGGTCTGGGCGGCCAGGTCGAGGGTGGGCACGACGAACAGCACCAGGCGCGCCTGGAGTTCGTCGGCGACCCGGATCGAGACCAGGGTCTTGCCCGTCCCGGTCGCCGAGACGAACAGCCCCCGCGTCCCGGGGCGCCGCAGATGCCGTGCCACCCGGGACACCGCTTCCGCCTGGTCGGGGAAGAGTGCCCGCTTACCGGGCGGGCCGGGGCCGGTGGCGGCAGCCACGGTCATACAGCACTCCTGAGGGTGGCGCGGGCGGTGGCGGGTCGGCCGCGCTCCGCTGAGGGGCGCGGCAGGTCTTTCTCGAGAGCCCTGACCGGTTCACGCTACCACCACCACTCCCCCAAGTACGGCCAATGTGCGCTATTCGAACGGCAGTTGTGCGGTTGATGTTCGCTTCAGGGGTATAGTGGGTGGCGGAGGTTCACCATGTCCGAGTTGTTCGATGCTGTTGACGCGCTCGTCGCGTCCCGGTCGCCGCTGCCCCCGCCCCCCGAGCGCAAGCGCCTGCGGCAGGCCCACGGGCTCACCCTCGAAGAGGTGGCCACCGCCCTCGACGTGCGGCGGGCGACCGTCGGCGCGTGGGAGTCGGGCAGGACCGAACCCCGCCCGCCCCAGCGGGAGCCTTACGCACGCCTGCTACAGCAGCTCGCGCAGCCTCACCCCGCCCCGGCAGCCACCTCATCCATCGCGGGGAGCGGCCCGCTGGGGGCGGAACCGGCCGCGGTGGCACCCGCCGAACCTGCTGTGCCGGCCGGGTCTGCGCGCGACGATGCGGGCGAGGTGACGCCCGCGCCCGCCGCGGCAACGGTTGTTCCCGCGCGGTCCTCCGCAGCCGCTCCCACGCCGGCCGCTGCACCGCGCCCGGCACGCGGTTCACGCCCTCCCGGTGCGCCGAAGGCCGCCGCTGGCAAGGCCCCCGTGCCCGTACGGTCCGGCGCGTACGCGCACGGTCCGCTGCTTGTCCTGGACGCCGATGACGGGCGGCAGGTGACCGGCTACGGCACCGGCGGTCTGCTCCTGGACGTGCCCGCCAGGTCCCTCCCCGCCCTGGTGGAATGGGCCCTGGCCGAGGCGCGGGTGGGGGCGGAGAAGCTGCACCCGTCGGGCAAGGACGCCGACCCGCTGCTGGTCCTCACCGCAGCGGTGTGCGAGCGCTACGGCCTGCCCGCCACCCTGTCGGACGCGGAGCGGTCGGCCGGGCGACTTCCCGAGGAGCACAAGGCCGTCAAGCTGCTGGAGCGGGCGGGGTGGAAGCTGACCAGGCGCGGGCTGGGGCCGTGGGCGCGGATCTACCGCCCCGTCTCCGGCGGGCGCCGCCAGTGTGTTCAGTTGTGTATCCCGTCCTGGAACGCCCTGGATGACCGCGCGTGGGGTCACGCCGCAAAGCTCGGCCCGGCGGAGCTGGCCCGGGTGCTGGGGGTGTACGCGCACCGGGTGATGACGCCGGTCGGGTTGACCGCGGTGACCGGGCTGGAGCTGATGACCGCGCTCAACCCGCCCACCCGCGCGAGCGAGCCGGACCAGGACGGCAAACGGCACTCCGAGCACCGGCCCGGCTCCCTGGGCACCCAGGGCCTCGATCCCGCACCGTGCGAGGCGATCGACGGGCACCCCGTCCTGGCCCACCTGCCCCGCTTCCACATCCGCGGCCCCGAGGAGCGGCTGTTCGAGGAGGCGTACGACTGGGCGCGGGACCTGACCGATGTGGAGTGCATGCAGCGCCACTTGGTCGGCTTCGATGTGAACCTGGCGTTCGGCGCGGCCGCCAATGGCGCCGTCGTCGGCCTGGACTCACCGCCCGAGCACGTCACCCACCCGGTCTTCGACCCGGCGGTGCCCGGCTCCTGGCTGGTGGACCTCTCCCACGTCGACCTGGACCGGGTGAAGGTCGCCAAACAGTGGCGCGAGCTCAACGGTGATCTGCTGCCCAGCCCGTTCACCCCGACCGGACAGCGGCCCGAGGGCCCGGCCTGGTACGCGACGCCGACCGTGGCGTACGCCGTCGAGCTCGGCTACGACGTCACCCCCCTCGAGGCGTGGCTGCGGCCCCGGAGCGGGCGGTTCCTTGACGGCTGGTACAAGCGGCTGCGCGACGCCTACGTCGCGACGATGGCCGACCTCAAGGTGGCGGAGAAGCTGACCCCGGGCGAGTTTCTGGAGGCGATGGAGGGTCACAAGGGGCGGGATCCTGAGCTGGGGATCGTGCTGGACGCGGTGAAGATGACCGTCAAGGGCGGCATCGGCAAGCTGCAGGAGAAGGCCCGCGGCGGAAACTGGGTGCCGGGGCAGGCGTGGCCCGCGCTGGCCCGGCCGACGTGGCGCCCCGACATGCGGGCCACCGTCATCTCCCGGGCCCGGATCAACATGCACCGCAAGATGATCGCCCTGGCCGCCGCCACCGGCCGCTACCCCGTCGCGGTCCTCTCCGACTGTGCCGTCTACACCGCCGACGGCCCCACCCCCCTGGACGTCCTGCCCTACGACAAGGACGGCAAGACCGTGCCCGGGTCGTTCCGCCTCGGCGTCTCCCCCGGCATGGTCAAGCACGAAGGCACCCAGGACGTGCTGTGGGGCGTCGGGGTGCTGGAGCAGCTCGGCGCACAAGGCAAGGTCGCCAACCTCGCCCGGTACATCAAGACCGGCGAGGTCACCGCCCGGGACACCGGAGAATAAGGAGCGTGGCGGTAGATGGTCACCGTTGAAGAAGAGCTCGGCCGGGCAGTACAAGGAGCGTTCACGCGCCCGGCGCCCAAGTCCGCCGGGGCACGGATGCGATACCTGGTGCGCCAGCACCAGGGCAGCACCCAGCAGGTCGCCGCCCTGCTCGGCATCAGCCAGCGCACCGTGGAGCGGTACGTGAAGGGCCAGATCAAACAACCCCGCCCGCAGCTGGCCACCCGGCTGGAGAGCGAGGTCCGCACGCGGTGGCAGCCGCAGATCAGGGCCCGGGCCCGGCAGAAGGCAGCCACCACCGACGGCATCATGATCGACGTCCAGGCCCGGTTCGGCTACACCGCCGCCACAGGCTCCACCGACCAGTCCCGCATCCGCCACCTCACCCTCGCCCTCCCGCCCCACCACGCCGCCCGTCTCCTCGACGCGCAGGCCTCCGGCCTCGACGAGGACCAGCTGCTCCAGCTCACCGCCGAAGCGCTCGGCGAGACCTACTTCCGTGACAACGGACGCCGCGCCCACGGCCTCGAAGTCGAACTCACCGACCTCCTCGACCTCCAGTTCCGGCTGTAGGCGAGAAGGGGCTGGCCTGGGGCGGTGGGCGGGAGCGCCCGCGCGCCTTGTTGACGGTGGCCCGCCGGGCGGCTTCCATAGCGTTCGGGCCTGTGAACGCCCGGCCGCGCGACGGACGACGCCCCCGCTGCTTCCGTCGCCGAGGACCGGCCAGAAGCGTCACCGCATGATCTGCCGCACCGTCTGTTTCCTTCACAGCGCGTACCGCCCGGGGGCCGGTTCCGCGCGGAAGAAAGCCCATGAACCCTGCGGCCGCTCTCCACCTCACCGCCGACCGTCGGCAAAGTACCGGTGAATCCCACCAGGCTCTGCACCCGTTGCTCTCCGGCTCGGGCCGGGGGCTGTCCATCCCGGCTGCACGCCATGCCGAGCAGGCCCGGCTGGAGGCTGCGGTCTTTCAGCGGGTCTGCGCGATGGGGGGTCTGAGCAGTCATCCGCTGGGCATCGTCAGCGTGCGACCGCAGGAGGATCTGCTGACCCTCCGGCTCGTCGACGAGCCGGTGGTCCTCGGTCACTGGGTGGAGTTCCTGTATCCCCGGGTCAGCGACGTCCAGGACGCTGGGGAGGACCCGCGCGACCGGGTGGGCGGTGTGCCCGGGCTGCGCAGCGCCCGTGTCCCCGGCGGCGTACGCCTGTACCGGCCGGGGATGAGGGCGGCGATCCTCCTGCGCGGGTTCAGCCCGGACAGGTGGGAGCGGTTCGCCACGAAGCGCGAGGGCGTCTACGGGTCTGTGATGCGGCGACCGGACTGGACACCCGTCGAAGAGGCGGCATACGCCGCCCGGACCGCCCGGCCCTGCGACCCCTTCCGGCTGATGTCGTCTCTGCTGCGCCGGATCCGGGCGACCGCCGGCGCCGGACCGGTCAACAGCACCGACACCTGGACCAGCGGCAGAGGCATCCGCCTGGAGACGACCGACGGGCCGCCCTGCTCCGACCTCATCCGCCTCCTGATGCAGGGGCCCTGCGGACTGGGATGGGAGGTCACGGCCAAGACGTGCACCTGCCGGTGCGATCACCGCCACACCTCGACCGGGTGCTCCGTCGACTTCCTGGACCCGGCCACCGGACAGCCCGTCTGGTATTCCAACCTGAAATGGAATCGCACCTTCGACGACAACCGGGTGAAAGCCCTCGCACGCCTGCGGGCCGCCTTGACCTGAACCACACCGGCACCAGCTCCGCGCCGGGGTTCCGGTTCCGGCGGAGAACGCAGGCCGGGCCACAGCCGATCGCCCCGTAGGAGAGGACAGTTCAGTTGAAGGACACAGCACATGTGAGGGCGGGTGCTCCCACCGCAGCGGCAGACGCCGGGCCCGGGCGGCTCGCGCCGGCGGGGCCGTTACGGACGGGACCCCTGACCGGAGAGCTGACGTCGTCCCTGATCGGCCGGGTCGCGGACCGTTACGGGATGGAGCGTGCAGAGGTGCTGCGGCAATGGTCGCTGACCGGGTCACCTCCCCGGCACCCGGGAGGCGGCGGCATCCGGCCGGATGGGGAGGTGGTGCTCAACGAGGCGGGGCGGCGGGTGCTGGCCGAGCTGTGCGGGGTGGATCCCCGGGTTCTGGGCCGGGCCCTGCCCGCCTACGCCGCTGACGGCCTGGCAAAGGACTCCGGCAGCGGCACGGTGGCCCGGGCGCGGTGGCGGGCGGCACAGACGGTTGCGGGCCCGGCCGTGTTCGGGTGCCGTTCGTGTACCGCACGCCGCACCGGGCGGGCGGTGCGCTCGGTGCTCTACCGGCCGCGCTGGCAGCGGGTGTGCGTGCGGCATGGGCGGTGGGCGTTGGACGCGGACGCCGACCAGCCGCTGGAGTACCTGGATCTACGGAACGTGGCGGAGGTGGTGGCAGCGCAGCGGCGGTGGCCGGCTGTCGCGCGGCGTGCGCGGCGGGCCGGGGTGGATGCGGGGCAGGTGTTCGCGGTGGCGCATGCGGTGGTGGCCCGCTGGTGGGATCAGGCCTTGTACTGGGAGCGGGAGAAGATCTGGCCGCGTCGTCTGCACCTCCTGGCCGGCGGCGACGCGGGTGCGGAGTTGGGTCGGTGGCGGGTGGTGGGCCGGGACGCGGCTGTCTTCCCGGAGACGGTGGCTGTGGCGGAGGCATTGCTGGACCCTGCGATGGCGAAGCTGGCCTGGCGCTTGGGTGATGAGGCGCGGCCCGGTGCGCGGATCGAGGACGATCCGTTCTGCGGGAGGCTGGGTGAGCGGCTCGGTCGGGGTTGGCTGGGGCCGTTGATCGCGTCCGACTACGACAGTGCGCTGGGTGATTTCACCGGCGCGCTGGTGCGGGCCCGCCGTGGAGTCGTGGCGCGGGGGTGGCGGGATGATCCGTGGCGGCTGCGCGCGGAGCGGGAGCCGGTGGCGATGGCCGGGCAGTAGCGGGTCCTGGCGGCGGAGGCGCGGACGGGCGGGTCGGGCACGCGGTGGGGGGCGGCGGTGCCGGCCGAGCAGCGGTGGCGTATCGAGGGGTTGGTCGCCGAGGCCCGTGAGGAGCTCGAGCAGGTGCACGGGGTGCAGAGCGGTACCACGGCCGAGGTGGCACAGAGGCTGCTGGGGCACCTCAGCCGCAGCGCCGACCTGCTCGATCGGGCGCTCATGGACGCTGCCGCCGGGGCCGTCGCCGCAGGGGTGGCGCTCAAGGACGTGGCCGGGTGGTGCCGGGTGCCCGCCGGGGAACTGGCGGAGATTCTCGCCGGGAACCAGGAGGACTGACACACGCCGGGGCGCGTGCCGATCGCTTCCGGAGTCTGGGCTTGGCCCCGGCTTCACGCGCTGCGGCTGCGGCTGCCCGGCTTCTTGATCCGGCACGGCAGCGGGTATCGGGGCTCTACGCTGGTTCGCGGGTGCGCAAGGGGCGCGCCCGCAACAGCTTTCGAGGTGCACGTGACCACTCGTCCGGATCAGGCAGCAGCGGGGGCGGATCTTTCCCTGCTGGCGCTCACCTTCCACCATACCCACCGACTGCTGGATCCCTCCGCGCAGGGTGTGCAGCGGTGGGATGTGCGCATCGACTGTGCCGGTGAGCAGGTGGGGAGCCTGGGGGCTGTGCGGGGCTTGTACTGGCAGTGCGACAACCTGCGCGAGCGGATGGCCGACGAGGGCTCCTTCCCCGCGCTGGTGGCCGGACAGCTCCTTGACGACGAGGGCCATTTCACGCACGAGTTCGAGGAGTTCATCGAGTCGTCCTCCAGTGTCCTGGTCGTTGACCAGTTGCAGCTGACCGGGCCGTTCGCCGATCCGCTGATCGCCGCCGCGGTGGTGGGATCGGCCATCGAGCGGCTGACGGACAACTACTTCGCCGTGGTCCTGCCGGGCAAGAACGCCGCCGGCGACACAGACGCGGGCGCCGCCCTGCTCGCCGAGGCCGGTGCGCTGCTGAGTGCCGAGACGTTCTCCGATGAGCTGCAGATCATCGACAACGCCCTCGCCGCTCCGGGGAAGGCCGCGCAGCGAGTGCGGAGCCGTCTTGAGGGTCTGGCGCGCCGTGGCAACTTTCCGTCGGCGGACCAGGACTGGGACTGGGATGAGGAAGACGACGGGGAGGACGAGGTACTCACCGGGCGGACTGCTGCGGTACTGCGGGTGGCGCTCGATGAGCTGTCCGCGCAGGCGTGGGAGGACGTCGCTGAGAAGGGGAATGCGCCGGTGCGGCGGGGTGAGGGTCTTGTACTGGGGGCTTTGCCTCGGGTGACCTGGGGCCAGGACCGGTCCTGGCGGCGGCAGATGGCCCGCTGCTTCGATGACCTGTCAGCCGCCCTCGCCGCGGCGGGCGGCGTGGAGCCGTTGTGCACCGGCGAGGAGATGGCCCTGCATCTGGGTATTGACCGGGCCCGGGCTCTGCAGCGCAACCGCCCGCGGCTGGTGCACGAAGTCGTGGCAGGCCTGCCCGAGGACCGCCGCGATTTCGACTGGGACTGGTGCTCGACCGTTCTGTTCGAGGACCACGATGTGCTGATGCTGTTCGACGCCTCACTGGATGGGATCGAGGACGGCGGCAATGAGATCAACCAGGCGATGGGCTTGTCGAACCTGGGCGCCGCCCAGTGGTTCGAGCCCTTCCGCCCGGACCAGGCCCGCGACCCCGGCCGCGGCTTCCGCCACCCCTGACCCCGGGCCCGCGACTAGATCCGGGCCCGGCCCCTGTGACAGCAAGGAGCGCGGACCGGGGTGGCGGGGCTCCAGTGCGGGCTTGTGGCCGTAAGGGGGCAGGCGCAGAAGAGGTGGCGGTACCGCCGGAAGGAAGCAGGCAGACGCGTGGCCAAACGCGATGTGTGGGTGCGGGTAGGGGATGAGCTGGTGCGCGGCGATGCTGTCGTGGGCATCAGCGTGAGCGATCCGCCCTACGGCTGGGAGTCGCTGAAGATCCTGCTGAAGGTCACCGGACACCGCGAGGTGCTGGGGGTCGACTCCGGTATCCGCGTCGATGGGCAAGGTGAGGGGCGCGAGCAGGTCAACGCGCTCGCCGACGCCTTCGTCGACACGCTCGCGCGCGGCGCGGCGATGCCGTCCGGCGCCCTGGTCCGGCTCGGCGGTCCCCCGGACGGCCCGCCGCAGTGGGTGCTGTCGGCCCTTGGGTGACGGCAAGGCGGGAGCACCGCCTGGGGGCGCCTCGGGGGCAGACAGGGCAGAGGTGTGCACTGACACGGTGTACGGGGGGAGAGGATCCTTATTCCTCGTGTGTCCGAGGCAGCTGACGTGGGCAACTCCCCTGTGGTTACCGGCGGGTTCTCCTGCGGGGCGGGGCTGTGATGCCGTTGTGTGGAGTACATGATCATCAACAGTGACCGGGCGGGGGACGACCCGTCTGCTTTACCCGCGGGTGACGGTGGCAGGGTGCCTGCCGTGGAACCGGGTCTGGTGGAGGCGGAGTTCGCCGAGGCGCCCGGGGCGCTGGTGCAGCGGCGCTGGGTCCAGGCCGCCGCGGCGGTGCGGTTCGAGCATCTGGTGCCGGTGGCGGACTTCCCGGTGGTGCCGGGGCGCCGGTGGGGGCCGGGCTGGTGGTGGTCGGCGACGACGGGGCGGCATGTGATGCACGGGTCGCAGGCGATGTGCATGCAGTTGATGGTTCTGGACCGTGATCCGCAGGTGGTGGGGCTGTCGGCGCGGCCGGTGCGGCTGCTGTGGCGTGATCCGGGCAGTGGGCGGGCTCTGACGTGGGTGCCGCAGGTCTTCGCCCGCTACGCCGACGGGCGCGCTGTGCTCGCCGACTGTCCCGCCTCGGCGGCGCCCGCCGCGGGCCGTGCGGTGCGCGCGGTCTCGGTGCTGGAAGCGGCGTGTGAGGCGGTGGGGTTCGCCTACCGGCGTCTGGTGCCGCCGGATGCGGTGATGGCGGCGAACGTGCGGTGGCTGGCCGGCTACCGCCACCCCCGCCACCGTGACGCGGGCGGCTTGGAGTCGGCGGTGATAGAGGCGTTCGCCGCGCCGCGGCCGCTGATGGCCGGGGCCGCGGCGGCGGGCGAGGTCCTGAGCGCGCTGCCGGTGCTCTACCACGCGCTGTGGAGCGGGCGGCTGGCAGCGGACCTGACCCGGCCGCTGAGCGAGCACACCGTCGTCTCTCCCGGCTGCCCGGACACGGACGGGAACGGGGACGGCACGGAGCAGCAGGGGCGGGAGTACGCGAGGTGAGCAGGAACCATACGGCCGTCCCTGGCGGGCGGTGCGTTGAGGTGGGCGCGCAGGTCCGGTTCGAGGACCGCGCCTGGCAGGTGACCGCTCTGGCCGGCGGGCGGGTGTACCTGGTGGCCGGGGACGGGGACAGCGCCTGTGTGCTGGCCTCCGCTCTGGTGGCCGCGCACGGATTCGAGGTGATCGGCGCGGCGGCTGCGCCGCCGGTGGCCCCGGTGCTGTGGGAGACGGTACCGCTGGCTGCGCAGGAGCAGGCGCTTGCCTGGCTGCGGCACATCCGCGAGGTGGAGACCGGGCTGCCCGGCGGCCCGGGAAGCGGCATGCCGAGGCCCGAGTACGACCCGCAGCGCTTCACCTTGGCGGAGCGGGAGGCGGCCAAGGCACGGGAGCTCGCTGGGCTGGGCTGGAGCAGGGCCAGCCGGACCACGGTGCAGCGGATGCGGCTGGTCTACGGCCGACAGGGGCTGTGGGGACTGGTCGACAAGCGACACCTGCGCAGCCCGTCGCCCACCGGGCGCACTGATGAACGGGTGGTCGCTGCCGTGCTGGAGGCGTTGCGCCGGTGCCGGGGGCGGAGGAGAACCACCACCCGGCAGGTGATCGAGTTGACGGAGCGGATCGTGGCGGACACTCACGGGCCGCGTCAGGTGCGGCTTCCTGCCCGCTCGTCGCTGTACCGGCTGGTGAAGGCGCTGGCGGATCCGGCCGAGCCGCCGGGCAGTGCGGCGCGCACCGCCAGCGCGGCGGACCGGTCCGGTGGCCCGCCTGCCGCGCTGCGGCCCGCGGAGCGGGTAGAGGTGTCCACCTGCCGCCTGCCGGTCGGCGTGGTGGGCGAGGACGGGGCCGGGGTGGAGGTGGCGGTGACGGCCGCGCTGGATGAGGCGAGCGGCTGCGTGCTGACCGCCGTGCTGCACCCTGAACAGCAGGGGCCAGTTGAGCTGTCGGTACTGCTGGCCGAGATGGCCGTGCCCCGGCCGCTGCGTCCGGGCTGGCCCGCCCTGCTGGAACAGGCCCACGCAGGCGGGCCGGTGCGGCGGCTGATGTCCGTGTCCGCCCGGGTCGAGGCCACCGCGGCGCGTCCGGCGGCCGTGCCCGAGACACTCGTCCTCGGCCACGGAACGGCCGGCATCACCTCGGTGCACCTGGCCGTGTGCGAGAGCCTCGGCATCAGCCTGGAACCGGCCGGGCCGAGGACGGCGGGCGCCGGTCGCGGTGCGCTGCGCACGCTTCAGGTGCTCGCTGACCTGTTCACCCGGCACGCGACGGCGGCGGCCCGGCCGCCCGCCACCGCCGGGGACGAGAACCGGGCGCACGAGGCGGGGGCGGGCGGGGCGTACTGGAGCATGCCGCAGCTGCAGGACCTGCTGGACGAATGGATCACCGGCGTCTGGCACCACCGTCCCCAGGAGCAACTGCGGCATCCGCTGCTGCCCCGGGCGGGGCTGGCGCCGCAGGAGATGTGGCAGGTGCTGCTGGGCGCTGCCGGGAGGGCGCCGCTGCCGCTGGCCGGGCAGCACTATGGCGAACTGCTGCCGGGTCGCCGGTGCGCGGTGACCGAGTCCGGCATTCGGCTGGGCGGGCGCCGCTACGACGATGCGTGTCTGGACGAACACCGCGGCCGCGCGGGCCGGTTCGAAGTCCACCACCATCCACACGACCCGCGGCAGGTCTTCGTCCGGCTGTCCGACGGCCAGCTCCACCCAGTGCCATGGGCGCAGGGCGGGCACGCCTCGCGGCCCTTCGACGAGCTGCTGCGGCGCCGCACCGGCGCCGTCCTCGCACACCGCGCCGCCGGTAGCGGCGCGGGTGCGGATGTGGGTGCCGACGGCGGTACGCGGCCGGGCGGCGACCGGACCGGCCCCGCCCTCATCGCGGCGGAGCCCCGGAAGGCGGCTGCCCGGGGTTCCGCCGGTGGCGTCGCGGTGCCCGACACCGGCGGCGCCCGCGGCACGGCCGTGGAGCCGGGCGGGTTCGGGGTGTATGACGCCGAGGCGGAGGCCGGACAGTGGTGAACGCTCCCGGCCGCCCGGCCCGCTCTGTGGCCGCCGCCCGGCACCGGCAGGTCGCACTCGGGGCGTACGTGACATTCGAAGGCCGCCCCTGGCAGGTGGCCGCCGTGGCCGGAGCCTCGGTACGCCTCGTCGACACCGCCGGGCAGACCGCCTCGGTCTTGTCCTCGTTCCTGTTCGCCGACCCCACCTTCGCGGTGGTGGACTGCCCCGTTCCCGCCGCGGCGCCGTGGGGGCTGCTGGAGTCGGTGCCCGCCCGGGAGCGGGAGCAGGCTCTGGCCTGGCAGCGGCACATCCGCGAGATCGAGACCGGGCTGCCCGGCGGGGCCGGCAGCACCGGCGTCCCCCGGCCCGAGTACGACCCGCAGCGCACCTCGATGGCCGAGCGGGAGCAGGCCAAGGCCGACGAACTCGCGGCCCTGGGCTGGCCGCGGGCCAGCCGGGCCACCGTGCGCCGTATGCGCGCCCGCTACCACACGGGCGGCGTCATGGGCCTGATCCGGCAGCGCAAGCCGTCGAGCGCGACGGGCCGGGCCGATGAGCGGATAGTGGCCGCGGTCCTGGAGGCTTTACGCCGCCAGCGCGGCCGCTCCACGGGCACCCTGAAGGGGCTGCGGGAGGTGACCGGGCAGATCCTGGCCGACGCCCACGGGCCGGGCGCCGTGGCACTGCCGCCACCGTCGACGTTCAACCGGCTGGTACGGGTCCTGGCCGACCCGCTGGAACACCCGGGACGCCCCGCCCGCACCGCCACCGCCGTGCCGGTGCGCCCGTTCACACCGGTGGTGGCGCTGCGGCCGGGCGAGCTGGTGCAGGTCGACACCACCCGGCTGGACATCATGGCCATCGGCGAGGACGGTAAACCAGTGCGCCCGGAGCTCACGATCGCCCTGGACGTGGCGACGCGGTCGGTGGTGGCGGCCGTGCTGCGCGAGCAGAGCACCCAGGCGGTGGACGCGGCCCTGCTGCTCGCGGAGATGGCCGTGCCCCACCCGGTGCGTCCTGGCTGGGGCGAACACCTGCGCCTGGCCCACGCCGCCGTCCCCTACACCCGGCTCCTAGCCCTGGACGCACGCCTTGAGCAGGCCGCGGCAAGGCCGGTGGTAGTACCCGAAACGATCGTCATCGACCGCGGGCGGGTGTTCCTCTCCGCCGCGTTCCTGGCCGCCTGCGAATCCCTCGGTGTGAGCGTGCAGCCCGCCCCGCCCCGCTCCCCCACTGCCAAGGGCGCCGTGGAACGGACCTTCGGCAGCATCAACACCCTTTTCGCCCAGCACGTCGCCGGCTACACCGGCTCCCACATCCTGCAGCGCGGCCATGAGGTGGAGGGCGAAGCCCGCTTCACCGTGGCCCAGTTGCAGGAACTATTGGACGAGTGGATCGCCGCGTGCTGGCAGCACCGCCCCCACGACGGGCTGCGCCACCCCCTCCTGCCCAAGAAGGCACTGTCCCCGGGCGAGATGTGGGGCGTACTGCTGGGCGCGAGCGGCTACGTGCCGCTGCCCCTGACCGGAGCCGACTACACCGAACTGCTGCCGGTGCGCTTCCACCCGATCACCGGCCGCGGCATCCGCATCAACTACCGCACCTACGACCACGCGGCACTCAACGAGCACCGCGGACGGCCCTCGCCCACCGGACCCGGCGGCAAGTGGGAAGTCCACCTCAACCCGCACGACGTCCGCCAGACTTACATTCGCCTGCCCGACGGACACCTGCACGAGATCCCGTGGATCCACCGCGACCACGTCCACGCGCCCATGAGCGAGACCACCTGGCGCCACCTGCGCACCACCCTCGAGCAGCGCGCCGAACGCGAGGCACACGAAGCCGCCCTCGCCGAAGCCGCCGACCAGATCCTGCGCCACACCCGGCCCGCCGCCCCTGCACCACCCGCACCGCCCCCCGCGACGCCTGGCACTCGCGCCGGTAACGCCGTCTCCCATGCAGCAGACGGCGAACCGGCAGCGCCGCACCGCACTGCGGCCCAGGCCGCAGCCGCAACGGCGGTGGAGGACAGCCTGGATGCGCTGGACGCCCGATCCCAGGACGACAGCGTCGGCGCCGACGAGTCCGGCGCACTCACGCTGCCGAGAAGCGGCGCGCTGACACTGTACGACGCCGACCAGGAGGCCGAACTGTGGTGACCCCTGCCCGCCCCTCGCTCCCCGACGACGGGGCCACGGGCACGGTGACGACGTTCGACGCCTTCGCCCGGTTCGCCCACGCCGCACCCCCCACACCGCCGCAGCCGGGCCAGGCACCCCGCTCGGCGGAGGAACGCCTGGCCTACCACTCGCAGTTCGTCACCGTACGCACCCCTGCCATCGAATCCCTGGCTCGCCAGGTCCGCACCCTGATGATCCTGGGCCTGCACCAGCAGGCCACCGCACGGCCGTCGCTGATCCTCACCGGGCCTGCCACCACCGGCAAGACCACCGCGCTGCTCCAGGTCGGCCGTACCTGTCACCTCGCCCACACCCGGCGCGCCGCCCCGGGCGACGACCGGGTGCCCGTGGCCTATGTGCTGGTGCCGCCCGGGGCCACCGCCAAAACCCTGGCCGCCGAGTTCGCCCGTTACCTCGGCATCCCCGTGACCAGCCGCATGACCACCGCGCAGATCACGACCGCCGTCTGCCACACCTACACCACGGCCGGCGTCGCACTCGTGCTGATCGACGAGATCCACCGGCTCAACCCGCGCACCTCCAGCGGCGCGGAGGCCGCCGACTGGCTCAAGGACCTCACCGAACGTATCGGCGCCACGTTCGTCTACGCAGGCATCGACGTCACCGCCAGCACCGTTTTCAGCGGAGTACGCGGCGCGCAGCTGGCCGGGCGTGCCTCTCTGATCGACTGCGGGGCGCTACCCGCCCGCGCCGGTCACCGCGAGCCGTTCCGCGAGCTGATCGCCGCCCTGGAAGCAGCCCTCGACCTCACCGCGCACCGGCCCGGCAGCCTGCCCCGGCTGGCGCCCTACCTGCACGAGCGGACCGCCGGACGCATCGGCAGCCTCTCACGCCTGATCCGCCAGGCCGCCATCGAAGCCATCTGCGACGGCACCGAGCGCATCACCAAGACCCTGCTGGACACCATCGCGCTGGACCACCTCGCCGAAGAGCACTACCGGCCCCGCACCCCTGCCCGTCGTACCCGCCCCCGCCGGTGACCGCCCCCACCCGGCCCCGCCCCGCACTAGCGGCGCGACCCGGCACGATGTGGCCCAGCCCGCCCGGCGCGCTGCGCGTACGGCCGGTGCCCCGCGAAACGGCAGCCTCCTACCTCACCCGCCTCGCCGCCGCCTACCACCTCTCCCCCGCCAACCTCCTCGACGGGCTGCACATCACCACCACCGGCACCCCCGCCGCCCCGCACGCCACCGAACTCCACTACAGCTGCGAAGCCGCCCGCCGCCTGGCCGCCTTCACCCGTATCCCGCCCGCCCACCTTGACCGCGCTCTGACCCGCCGGCCCCCGCCCGCCGCCATCGCCACCACCCACACCGCCACCGCCCGCTGGCAGACCCTCGCCCCCGCAGTGCAACCACTGCCGGCCTGCACCACCTGCACCCTGCGCCGCCCGCCCCACCACACCCCCACCGCGTGGATCCACCCCGCGCCCGACCTGCCCCGGGTCATGATCTGCACCCGCCATCAGCAAGCCTCCAGTGACCCCCGACAGTGCATCCCCCTCGGCATCCGCGCCCTACCCGAGCTCGCCCACGCCCGCCTCACCGCCCGCCGGCCCCCCACTACGGCTTCCCTGAGCTGGGCAACCACGATCACCACCCGCTGGTACGACCACCACCAGCACCTCCACAACCGCTGGCACACTCGCCTCCGCCAGCTCACCACCGCCAACCCCCGCCTCGCCCATGGCCCCGCCTCACCCGCGCTGACCTGCCGGAGCCTGATCATCTACCCCGAAACCCTCACCCTCGCCACAGCCCTCGACCGCCTCCCCCTCCGCTCTCCCCTGACACACACCAAGCAGGCCGCATTCCTCCACCACCTCGCCGGCCGCCTCCGCCTGCCCCGCCTCGCACCCGCCGACCACGACCTGCTCTGGCAACGCCTCACCACCCACTGAACCAGCCCGCACGCCACGCCGCTCCCAGCCCTTACACAGCCAGCCAGCACCGGCACATATAGACGCGCCAACCCCACTGAGCAAAAACCAGCACCCCGCTCAACACACTGCGCAACACCAAACACCCAGCTCAAACCAGATCCCACCGGCCACCCACACCCCGGCAACACGTAACTCTGCCCCGCCAAAACGAACTACCGCCCAGTAGAACCGAGCAACACCAGGTCAAGATCAAGATCAATAAGCACACCATCAGCTACGCCATATCGGCCTGCTGCACGCTCACAGCACGCCGTGGCCACTCAGCCTGCAGAAGCCGAGCCAGCGGAAAGGGCAGTCGGATGTGGAAACCCCTCGCGGAGGCGGCGTCCCGTCATGCCGGCAGCTACGGCCCGGCCTCCTCACGGCTGCGGCTGCTCCCGAGCCCGGTCACGGTGTGGGACTGCGGGAGGGTGAGATGGATGCCTGTTGCCCAACTGCGGGCATAGATCACGACGTGGAATCCGCCGGTGTGGTAACCGCTGCTGCGGATCGTCACCTCTGTTTCGGAGAGCTCGACAGTGAGCCTTTTCCATCTTGATCAGGTGGCGAGTTCGAGGGCGACGACGGCTCGGACGATGGCGGTGATCCGGGTGGTGCTGCAGCGGAGCTTCCGCAGGAGCCGCCAGCATTTGAGGGTGGCCATGGCGCGTTCGCCGAGGCTGCGGATCTTGGCGTGATCGCGGTTGTGACGCCGACGCCAACCACGTGGATTCTTGCCCCGGAACGGGACGCGGATAGCAGGACCTGCACCCTGATACGCCTTGTCCGCCCAGCACTTGATGTCGTCGACGGCGAGAGCGTCGGGAATGCCGTGGGCCCGGGCCGCGGTCAGATCGTGCACGGCTCCGGGTAGCGCGTCCGAGGCCCAGATCAGTCGGCCGGCTGGATCCGCGAGGACCTGCACGTTCATCCCGTGGTGCTTCTTCTTTCCCGAGTAGTACGGGCGGTCTGCAGCGATGCGGTCGATCGGCAGCACGGTGCCGTCGAGGATCACATACGCCTTCTTCCGCACGGTCGTCATGGCCTGCTCCAACGTGGGTGCGAGGGCGGCCAGGAGGTCGACGGCCTCACTTATGTAGCGGTAGGCCGTGGCGATCCCGATGCGGAAGCCTGCTGCGAGGCGGGCGTAGGTGTCACCGCAGCGGAGGTGGGCCAGGACGAGCAGGGCCTGCTGGCCACAGGTGAGGCGACGCCACCGGGAGCCGATCCGACGGCGGTGACCTGCGAGGAGACCGGAGAGGTGCTGCAGGGCACGGCTGGACAGATCGATACCGGAAGGGTAGACAAGCACGCGAAAGCTCCTGGCGGACTGGTGATCTTGGTCGTGAACCCGTCAGCCAGGAGCTTTCTTCACGCCCGCCACCGGGGTCACCCACCCGACCACCCGTCAGGTTGGAAACGGCTCACTGGCAAACGTGCACCCAACTGCCAAGTGAATCTTGAACCCTCACCCGCTCAGAAAGTCCCTTTTCCTGCAGGTCAGAGACGTTGTGAGGGCGTCCTGCGGATGTTTCTGGCCTTCGTCAGCGAAGGGGCGTCTCCCGCCCGTGTCCCCTCCCCCGGGTGACGGAAACCGCAGGTCAATGCCTTCTTTTCCGGCAGATGTGGCGCCTCGCCCGCCAAGGTGACGTCGATGTCGCTGATGGCGTGCTCGGTCTTCCTTCAGGTCTGGCTCAGGGGCGAGGGGTGCGTCGCCTGCGTCCCTCGCCGAAGAAGGCCGCAGCGCGCGAAGATTGTCAGGACATGCAGCCGCAGAGGGCAGCGTGGACAGCAGGGCCGGACCTTCCATCGCGAGTCGAGAGAAGACCCTGAAATCGTCGCATGCGCTGGCGGGTATGGCGGGTGGTAGGACCGTGAGTCGATTCGCGGAGCTTTGGACAATGCAGGTGGTGATGCGGCAACGGCCTATCCCCGCGTACGCGGGGATAGGCCGTTGCTTCAACGAGTCGTCCGGCCTTCTCACGTGAAGGCCTCATGGAGGCTGGTCTACAAAGACTCTCCTGTCTGTGGGCGCGTGACGCGCTGTCGTGTCAACACCGTGGGCCGCCGGTGGTGTGGTCTAGGTGCGCCAGGAAGTCCTCAATCTCACGCACGAGAGCTTGTGTTGCTTCAGACAGGTCGACTCCGGCTTCCCCCAATGCCCAGTCGACCCTGTCTGCAGCAACGTGAGTACCGGCTGACCGGCACAAAAAGCCACTCACGAATGATCTGAAAGATTCCTCAGCGTGTTCTTTCCCTTGCCCGCAGCATGCCGATAGGTTTTCTTCTCTCTCGGCATTAAGGATGCGAATATAGTCTTGTGCATCCTCGTCACCCTTGATCGCTGCTTTTTCCCACCAGCTTCGCGCCACATTATCCCTGCCCAGGAGCTCAAGGATTTCTGCTACGCGCCGTGTTTCCTGTGGTGTCGCGGAATCATCGATTTCCTTTTTCAGGAGATTGCGTAGTTCACGGACCACGCCGATTCGATGGTTTCCGTCTCCGTCTTCCAGGCAGGGGGCGGGGGCCGGGGGCCAGCCCGAAGGCTGGCCCCCCTCCGCCTGGACAGAGTCCTCGTTGATCCGGGAACCCTTGGAGAATGCCTGCTCAGATCCTTCGAGCAGGAGCCACAGAGCGAGGAGCCGGATGGCTCCCCGCTCCTCGGGCTGGTGCGTCCAAGCGGACAGGTATGTCATGCGGTGGCCTCCTCGCTGTGCTCGTTGATGGACTTCTTCAGGTTGTTGGCGGCGGCTTTGATGTAGCGCTTCACCGACTCCTCCTTTATCTGGAGGCGCTGCGCAACCACGGCAGGGCTGAGGTCCTGCAGAACACACAGGGTGATGACCTCGCGCTGCCGTTCAGGAAGGATTGCGACGAGTTCGTCGATGCCTTCCTTAATCATTTCGTAGGCGGCCTCGGGGATTCCGATGCCTGATTCCATCTCGGGCAGTTCATGAACCGGTACCGTGACCATCCGCTTGTTGCGGCGGAACTGGTCGATGACCGCCCGCTTCACCGCAGTGCGGCCGTAGGAGGTCAGGGAACCGTGACCGACTATGAGCTGATCCCACCGCCGGTACATGTTGAGGTAGACGTCCTGCACAGCGTCTTCTGCGCTGTGCAGGTCGCCTGCCTGAGCCCGGGCCAGTCGGGAGAACGCCTCGATGGTCTCAAGGACGAAAGACTCGAAGTCCACTCCCGGTACGGCCTCGCTCACGCAGCCTCCCGCGTGGCGACGGCCCGGTGGCCTGCCGGGTCGGCTGCGTCCTTGCGGAACAGCCACGCCGGCCGTCCCTCCTCGAAGCGGGCGGCGGCACCGCCATTCGGCAGGGACTGCGCCATCGCGACCATGGTGGCGCGCTGCTCGCGCTCCGTCCGTGTCTCGATGTACGCCTTCACGAGCATTTCCACGACGCCCTTGGCGCGGCGCATCGCGAAAACCAGCAGGACCAGCACGGGAAGTGACACCCCGCCCGCTCCCACCCAATACGACCAAGTCATCGACCAGGCCTCCCAGTAGTGACGAACTCGTTGATGAAGGCCGAAGCCCTCATCCCTTACACGTCACAGGAGGGCCGGATCCGGATGCCAGAGGACAACATTCTTTCCCAACTCCACCCACCTCCCCGCCTGTCACACTGTTTACCCACCTCCCCGCCTGTCACACTGTTTACCCAGGTCACAGGGGTGGAAGGGTTGGCAGATTGATGTGCACCGGGAGGTTCCCTGCCGAACCGACGGGAGCCATGAGGGCAAGGCACAAGCCCCCCGTGTACCGGCAGGACGGACATCCCGATTGCCCTGCGTCCTCCGGCAGAGCAACGTCAGGCGGGAAAGTAGCCTCGTGCCGTTCCTGATGATCGGGCCTGCACCCGCCGGGTTCTACAGCGCCCCAAGGACTCACCGGCCCGGCGCTGGCCCTACACGTCGTCGAAGCTGGGCTGGCTCCACGGCTGGTCAGGGGGTGGGCCTTGGGCACCGAGAAGCTGGGTGATCTTCTCGGCTTCATCGCTTGAGAGATCGGAGAGCAGGCGCGTCGTTGTTCCGAGGAGGGCGTCCAGCGGTACCTGGGTACGTGCGCCGCGGGCGCTGGCGATCCCGGTGGCGAACATGCATTGGAGGGTCTCGCCGGAGGGGATGCGGGCTTCGGCTTCGATGACTCCCTCGGCCTGTCCCAGCGCGTCGCTGATGCCGTCGAGCCGGGTGTCGTGGGAGATGTCGTCGCCGGGTCCGCCGTAGCCGACGTGGCGGTCCGTCACGACCATGCGCAGAGAGGTCAACGGGATGCCGAAGCGGTCCGCCCTGTTCCTCACTTCATCGAGGCGGGGCAGGTCGTGTTCCTGGCCGGACGGAAGCTGGCGCTGGGACTGGGCGACCAGCACGTGGAAGCGCGGGGTCTGCAGGATCAGCTGGCCGGCCTTCACTGTCCAGCGCCAGGGGCTGATGTCCGCGTCTGCTACGCCGGGCACGATCATGCAGACGCGGCTGGTCCAGAGCCGGATCGCCTCACGCATCAGGTATTGGAGATTACCGGTGCCTGCAGCCGGGGTGCGCAGCAAGGTGGGGAGGCTGATCATGCGGACGACCCGGTTCCAGAATGCGGTATCGGTGATGTCCTCGGATTCCAGCAGGTACATCAGGGCTGTCTCGTCGAGATGGCCGACGCCTCGCTGAGGTGCGGGGAAGCTGGCGAGCGTGGATCCGCCGCCCTGCCAGAGCGCGGCGAGGAAGGCTGACATCCGGTCGGCGACGTCGGTGGTCATCTGCGCGGTGAGGGCGTCGACAGCATCGCGGGTGGGAACCCGTTCTCCCGCGCGGGCGGCTTCCGCTCCCTGGACGACTGTGTTCAGGAATTCCTCGGTGGCCGGTCTGTCGAGGGTGCCGCGGCCGCCTTCGAGGACGGAGCGGGACACCAGCTGAGGGATGCCGGGAGAGTCGTCGGCCGGCTGGAGTGCGCCGAGCGCGGAAGTGTCGAGGAGGAGCGAGGTGCTGGTGCCGGGTAGCGGGGGGAGGTCTCCTTGTTGCCGCGTGGAGGACAGTTGACCGAGTGCGAGAAGCACCGGCCGGTCGGCACGGGGAAGACGTTGCAGGTCGTCCTCGAGTTCGCGCTGGTCCGATGTGGTGCGCAGGTAGATGAACCGGCGGGGTGTGCGGGGTCGGCCGGGCCATTCCAGGACCATGTCGGGGACGTGGGTGTGGTTGAAGAATTCGGTTTTGGTGACGGTGGCGCCGGGGTCCATGCGGCGCAGGTGCCGGGCGACGATGTCCTTGACCTGGGTGAACATCATCCGGTCGTCGGGCTCGTCCATGGCCTGGGAGATCGACTGTTCGACGAGGTTCACCACGAGCCCTCTCTGCGGGTGAGTTCGGCGGCGACGATGGCTGCCCAGTCCTTGAGCGGCAGGAGGGTTTCCTGCTTGTCCGAGAGGACGATCAGCCACAGGCGTGCGGCGACCGACTGGGCGAGTTCGCTGTCCAGGAGTTTTCGGGCTTCCTCGGGGCCGCTGGTGCCGAAAACGCGGCTGCTGTGCTGAAGGACTGCGCTCTCCACCTGGTCAGGCGAGTTGAGGGTGGACCAGGAGTTCGCCCGGAACGGTGCCCAGGTGATCCACATGAAGTGGTCGCTGAGATGGTGCTGAGCCTGGGCGGCGACGTAGCACTTGGCGAGGAACTCGTCGAACTGCGTTCCCTGGTCGCTGGGTTGGGCGTAGTTCTTGACCTCTGCGCAGAACATGTCGTTCTGGTAGGGATCGCCGCGCATGGCGCCGCCCAGATCGAAGGAGAAGGTCCGGCCTCCGTACGGCCAGGCGAGCGTCAGCCGACGGCCGCAGGACTCCGAGTCCGTGTTCGCGTACGCACCGAAGATGCGCATCGTGCCCTCGAGCCACTGCTTGGCTCTTCGAGCCCCCGAGAAGCCCTTCACCTGAGCGTCTTCGCCAACCACCACAGGCGTAGCTTAGTGCGATCGGATCATCACGGTGTGCTCGAACGGGCTAATCTCCCGTCGCGCTGCGGCCGTTGGCTTCAGGAAAGGGCATCTGCGGCCCTGAGGAAGTGAGCCAAGGACGGCCGCGGGATGGAAGGAACTGCCGCGAAGACGCCCTCCCTGATCGGCGGACACGAGACCGTGGTGGAGCGACTCTTCTTCCCGGCCTTCTGCGCACCGCTCCACTGAACAGAGAGACGACGTCGTCGCTGATCTGCCGCATCGCCGGCCGCTACGGGCTCGAAGCGACGGCGTTGCGGTCCTGCTGGAAGTGGCGCAGCCACAAGCCTCGGCACGACGGCGGAGGCGGGCGGGCAGACGCCGAGGTGCTGTTGAACACGGCGGGGCGGCAGCTCCTGGCAGGCCTGTGCGGCGTGGAGGAGGGTGTGCTGGGGCGGGCGTTGCCGTCCTGGGGGCGGGAGGATGCCAGGCTGCCGGCCGGGGATGCCGGGGAGCCGGTGGCGGCGTGGCGGATCGGTGGTGCGGTTGCCGGGCCGGTGGCGTTCGGCTGTCGTCTGTGCACGGCGCGGCGTACAGGGGCGGCTGGGCGGTCGGTGCTGTACGCCCCGCGGTGGGACCGTGTGTGTATCCGGCACGGGCGGTGGCTCCTTGATGCGGATGCCGACCAGCCCCACGAGTATCTGGATCTGCGGCGTCTGCCGGAGGTGGTCGCGGCGCAGCGGCGGTGGGCGGGTGTGGCGCGGCGGGCGGTGCGGGCGGGGGCCGAGCCGGAGAGGGTGTTCGCGCTGGCGCACGCGGTGGTGGCCCGGTGGTGGGAGCAGGCCCTGCACTGGGAGCGGGAGAAGGTCTGGCCGCGGCGGTTGCATCAGGTCGCGGGCGGTGATGCCGGGGGTGATCTGGAGTGGTGGCGGATCGTGGGGCGGGACGCGGTCGTCTTTCCCGAGGTGGTGGCCGTGGCTGATGTGTTGCTTGATCCGGCTATGGCCCAGTTGGTGTGGGTGGACAGCGGTGCCGGGCAACCGCGAGTGCTGCCCGTCGATGGGTTGTTCTGCCGTCGGCTCGGTGAGCGGGTGGGGCGGGAGTGGCTGGGGCCGCTGGCTGCGGCGGATCATGGCGGTCCGCTGATCGCGTGGATGGGCAGCGTGATCCGGCTGCGCCGTGGGGCCGGTGGGCCCCCCGGATACGACAACGACCCCTGGTGGCTGCGCCGGGAGCATCAGCCGGTGACGATGGCGGGGCAGTTGCGGGTACTGGGCAAGGAGAAGAAGGCACCCGGTTCGGGGACGATGTGGCGGGCGGTGGTGCCGGCCGAGCAGCGGATGCGGATCGGCAGTCTCATCGGTAGTGCCGAGGAGCAGTTGCTGCAGCTGCGCGGCGTGCAGAGCGGGCCGACCGCCGAGGTCGCCCGGCAGCTGCTGCAGGGCCTCGGTCACAGTGCCGGTCTGGTCGAGGCAGCCTGGAAGCGGACCGCGGTGGCGGCGGTGAACGGCGGGGTGCCGTTGGAGGAGGTGGCCCGGTGGGCGGATATGTCCCCCGGGACACTGAGGAGCATGCTGACGGCAGGCGGGCAGGAAGACGACGGCTGAGAGCAAGGTGGGACCCGGCGCATCGCCTGTTAGCTGATACAGCACTCGTTTGTAGCAGAAACCCTGAGAACAGCGGCACCTGTCAACAGGAGCGGCTTGGCTGACGCGGGTGATCAGCACAGGAGAGGCCGCCCGGCCCGGGGGCCGGGCAAGGCGAGCGGCCGTGGATCGTCGGAGCGGGTTCGAGGCGGTGTTCCTCGATCCGGTGGGGCAGCCGGTTCAGCAGCGGTGGGCGGATGCCGCCATGACCGTGGGATTCGAGGAGTTGCCGCCGGTGTCGGCGTTCCCGGTGATCCCGGGGCGCCGCTGGGGGCCGGGGCTGTGGTGGTCGGCGACCACCGGGCGGCACGTGGCGGCCGGGTCGAACGCGATGCGCACCCATCTGATGGTCCTGGACCGCGACCCCGATGTGACCGGGCTCGCGGGGCGTCCGGTACGCGTGTTGTGGCGCGAGGAGCGGGGCCGGGTGCGTTCCTGGGTGCCGCAGATCTTCGCCCGGTACCGCGACGGCACGGGTCTGCTGGCCGACTGCCCCAGCCACATGGAGGCCGGTGGCGACCGGGCGGTGAAGGCCGCCGAAGCGGTGAGCGCGGCGTGTGAGGAGATCGGCTGGGTCTACCGGCGTCTTGCGCCGCTCGACGACGTCCTGGCCGCCAATCTGAAATGGCTGGCCAGCTACCGCCACCCCCGCAACGCCGGCCGCCCCGGCCTGATGCCCGCGGTGGTGGAGGCGTTCGCGCGGCCGCGGCCGCTGATCGAGGGCGTCGAAGCGGTCGGCGATCCGATCGAGGTCCTGCCGGTGGTCTTCCACGCCCTGTGGCACGGGCGGGTGACGGCAGACCTGGAGGCACCGCTGCACGAACGCGTCCTGGTCGGCCCTGCGGGCTGGAATGGCCCGGGTCCGGGCACGGCGGGAGGGGCTCGGTGACCGCGCGGCGCAATGCCCGGCCGTCGGTGAAGGCCGGGGCGCAGGTCCGGTTCCGCGGTGTGAAGTGGCAGGTGGTCGCCCTGTCCGGGCAGACCATTCACCTCGTCGGCCCGGACGGCGGTGGCGAGGCGGTGCTCGCCGGGTACCTGTTCGCCGATCCCGGCTTCAGCGTCATCGGGGCCGATGTACCGCAGGCGGCCCCGCAGTGGGGGCTGTTCGAGACCGCCCCCGCCGCGGCACGTGAGAAGGCCCTGGCCTGGCAGCGGCACGTACGGGAAGTCGAATGCGGCCTTGCCGACGGGCCCGGCAGTGCTGGAGCGGTGCGTGAGCAGTACGACCCAGAGCGGCACACGCTGGCCGAGCGGGAGCAGTCCAAGGCTAAGGAGCTGACCGCGCTCGGCTTCGGCCGGGTGTCGCGCACCACGGTGCAGCGCATGCGGCTCGCTTATCGCAAGCAGGGCCTGTGGGGGCTCCTGGACCACCGCACCACCCGTACCTCCAGCCCTACCGGGCGGTCCGACGAACGGGTCGTCGCCGCCGTCCGTGAAGCGCTGCGCCGCCGGCGCGGGCGCTCCAAAGGCACCATCAACGGCCTGTTCCCGCTCATCAACCAGATCCTTCAAGATCAGCACGGTCCCGGTGCGGTGCCCGTGCCGTCCCAGGCCACGCTGTACCGGCTCGTCACCACACTCGCCCGCCCCGGCGAACTGCCAGCGGTCCGGTCCGCCAGGTGCCCGCGAGTGTCGAGGGGCGGGCCTTCATTCCCGCCATGGCGCTGCGGCCGGGCGAGCAGGTCCAGATCGACACCACCCGCCTGGACGTCCTGGCCCTCTTCGACGACGGGCGCCTGGCCCGGCCCGAGCTGACCAGCGCCGTCGACGTCGCCACCCGCTCCATCCTCGCCGCCGTGCTGTGCCCCAGCGCGACCAAAGCCGTCGACGCGGCCCTGCTGCTCGCGGAGATGGCAGTCCCGCACCCGGCCAGGCCGACCTGGCCGGCCATCCTGCGCATGGACCACGCCCGCGCACTCCCCCACCAGCGGCTGGTCACGCTGGACGGGCGTCTGGCCGGTGCGGCAGCCCGGCCGGTCGTCCTGCCGCGAGACGATCGTCGTCGACCGCGGCAAAGTCTTCATCTCCCGGGCGTTCACCGCCGCCTGCGAGAGCCTCGGCATCAGCGTCCAGCCCGCCCCGCCCCGCGCCCCCACCGCGAAGGGCATCGTCGAGCGCACCTTCGGCTCCATCAACGCCCTGTTCTGCCAGCACCTGCCCGGCTACACCGGGTGGACGTCACCCGCCGCGGCCCCGACACCGAGAAAGACGCCTGCTACAGCGTCGCCCAGCTCCAGGACCTCCTCGATGAGTGGCTGGTGCACTACCACCACCGGCCCCACGAAGGGCTGCGCCACCCGATGATGCCCAGGAAGGCACTCACGCCGACCGAGATGTGGGCCGTCCTTGTCGCGGTCGCCGGATACGTGCCCGTCCCGTTGACCGGGCGCGACTACCTCGAACTACTCCCCGTGCGCTGGCAGGCCATCACCCCCGCCGGCATCACTATCCACCACCGCACCTACGACGCGGACCTCCTCGCCCCGCACCGCGGCCAGGCCTCCCCCGTCGCCGGCCGCGGCGGGAAATGGGAAATCCACTACAACCCCCACGACGTGCGCCAGATCTGGATCCGCCTCCCCGACGGCGAACTCACCGAGATTCCGTGGATCCACCGCGACCACGTCCACCGGCCCTTCGACGAACGCACCTGGCAGCACATCCGCACCCAGGCCGTTGACGGCAACCACAGCGACGCCGAGCAGCACAAAGCCGGCCTCGCCGACGCCCTCGACCAGCTCATGCGCCGCGTCCACAGCGGCCACGCCACCACAACGGAGCGGGCACTCCTGGCCCGCACCGCTCGCCTCCCTCTCCCCGCAGCCCGCGATGGGGACCACGCCACCGCAGCACCCGCCGGCAGCCCGGCGCAGCAAGCCACCGAAGGCAACGACGACAGCATCGACGACCTCGACGACCTGCCCGACGACGACGTCAGCCCCGCCCCGGCCACCGGATTCGGGCTCTACAACGCACACGAGGAAGCCGACAAGTGGTGAACCCGAGCCCGCCAAACGCGAACAGCACATCAGGCGGTCCCGGCGACAGCGGCGGGGCCGAATTGTCCTGGCCGCTGACCACCTGGCAGGGCTGGAACCGCTTCGCCACCACCGACCCCGTCGTCCCTCCCCGGCCCGGCGACCGGCCCCGCAGCACAGAGGAACGCCTGGCTTACCACTCCGCGTTCGTCACCATCCGCACCCCCGCCATCCACACCCTGGCCACCCAGGTCCGCACCCTGATGATCCTCGGCCGCCATCAGCAGACCACCGCACGGCCCTCCCTGATCGTCACCGGACCCGCCGCAGCCGGGAAAACCACCGCCCTCCTGAACGTCGGGCGTACCTGCCACCTCGCCCACACCCGCAAAAACCCGCCGCCACCGGGATCAGCACACGCCGCGGTACCCGTCGCGTATGTTCTGGTCCCGCCCGGCGCCACCGCGAAAACCCTCATCACCGAGTTCGCCCGCTACCTCGGCATCCCCGTGGCCGCGCGTATGACCCAGACCCAGATCACCGAAGCCGTCTGCCACACCTACACCCAGGCCGGTGTCCAGCTGGTGATGATCGACGAGATCCATCGCCTCAACCCCCGCACCACCACCGGCGCTCAAACCGCCGACCTCTTGAAAGACCTGAGCGAACGCCTGCCCGCGACATTCGTCTACGCCGGCATCAACGTCACCGACACCCCCCTCTTTACCGGCACCCGCGGCGCTCAACTCGCTGGACGAGCCACCCTCGTCGACTGCGGCCCCCTACCCGCCCGCCACGGCAAACGTGAACCCTTCCGCGACGTCATCACCGACATCGAAACCGCCCTCGACCTCCAACAGCACAAACCCGGCACCCTCCCCCGCCACACCCAATACCTCCACCAGCGCACCGCCGGCCGCATCGGATCCCTCACAAGGCTCATCCGCCAAGCCGCCATCACCGCCATCACCGCCATCAGTGACGGCACCGAACGCATCACCAAAACCACCCTCGACACCATCCGCCTCGACCACCTCGCCGAAACCCACCACCGCCCCCACACTCGCACCCGAAGCCGCTAGCCCCGCCCATCAGACAGGCAAAACGCTCTGACCAGCACAAACACCAATCGGACCTTTACACGCTAGAACTACCTACAACACACCCAGCGGCCCTCAGCGCAGAACACATAACTCCAGCCCAGATACGCCGACCCAGCTACCAAGACCGCCAACTCCGCCTCTCAGCGAACCAGCAACACACCAGACCAGCCGCCTCATCGCACACCAACAAACCCCCCTCCCAGCGTTAATTCGCCGCCGACCAGCCGGCGTCCGAGGAGCCCGAGGACCGGCATTTGCTCGCGCTGATCCGCGCTCTGCTGGCGACCGAGAAGACGGGCGGGGAGGCGCGGGCCGCGGTTCCCCTCGGCGGGACGTTCGACCTGGTGGTCACCAGCGACGGCATGGCCGCCGCTCGGACGCTGCACGGAATGGACGCGGTCCAGGGCGTCACGGCCGGTGTGGTCCGGCTGCCCACCCCGGGCCTGCTGCTGTGGTGCGTGCCGCCCGGCACCGCCGCTGACTGGACCGGGCACCCGGCGGCGCTGTGCGTCGGCGCCCCGTACGCGGTACCGCTGCCCGGCCCGGGCGCGGGCTCGGGCCCCGGCCCCTACTGGGCGCGTCCCTTCGCCGCCGCACAGTGGGTGCCGCCGGGGCCGCTGCGGGCGCTGCTCACCGAGTACGGGCCGCCGCCGCCCCACGACCGCGTCGCCGCCAGCGGGCTGCTCAGCATCAGCCCTTCCTGATCCTCCCGGCCCTCGGGTCGACCGCCTCCGTCCCCCCGTCGGAGCGTCCCCGGCGGGCCGGGAGTCCCAACGTGAAAGGCCCACCGCACCATGGACCACCCGCCTCTTTTCCTCCTCGGCAGGGCCCTGAGAGCCGCCCGCCTCGGCAACAGCGACATGCGCGGGTTCGGGACGCCGAACGTCGTGGCGCGGTTCGACCGGACCGTGCTGGCCGAGCATGTCCAGGCCCCGGTGGAGACCCCTCCCGAGGAGCTGATGAGGCTGCTGGGTGTGGAACTGGCCGCCGTGGTAGCCCTGATGGCCTGGGACCGCAACGGGCGTCCGTGGCTGACCTGCACCCTGCGGCGCGACGCCGCCCGGGACCTGGCGCACCGTGTGCTGGCCGCGCTCACCGACGAGCAGGCCGCCGCGCTTCGTCTCAACGATGCCCTCGACGCTCTTTCGCCGGTCGGGGACAAGGTCACCGCCGTGTCCCCGGCGTCCCGCACCACCGCCGCCGGCGCCTTCAACGAGTTCGAACGCGCCGCCCTTCCCCACTTCACCGGCGCGGTCATGCTCCGCAGCCACCTCAACAGCGTCTCCCCGGAGTAACCCATGGCCCTCACTGCCCCGCTCGGCCCCTGCTCGCGGTAGAGAAAACACTCAGCCTGGCCGAGGTGCGGAAGCTGAACACCGGCTCCCCCGCGATCGAGGTGGTGAGCCTGACGGTCCCGCCGCCGATGATCCGCCAGCCGGAGTACCACACCTGGGCACGCTCGCGCATCGCCTCGCCCTGGCCGATGCGCACCCACGAGCCGCTCGGCGTCGTCCACTGGTACGCCCACCCCGCGACCATCGCCCACGCGTTCTCCCTGTACAGGCCGGACGACGATCCGTCGCGGTACCTGCCCAGGCCCGAGCCGGAGCAGCGGCTGTTCCTCCTGCGGCAAATTGACTACCTGCGGCACCTGATCACGCTCGGCAAACTGGGCATCCACCTCTTCCCTCCCGGGACCGAGGCCGCGAAGGACGCTGACGGGGTCACGCTCTACCGCCGCCACCAGGGGCGGCCGGTCCTGGCGCACGACATCGGGCCGTCGGTCCGCGAGATCGCCGACGTCTCGCGGCCCGACGTCCTCGGCTGGCTGAAGCAGATCCGCGCAGCCGCCGGGCCCCCCGAGGAGGGCGCCGAGCTGCCGGCCGAGCAGTACCGGGCGATGTGCGAAGCGGTGTGCGGGCCGGGCTGGCGGTGCCCGCACAACCCCAGCTGCCCGGACCCGGCCGCCCCCGACGCCGAGGCCGCAGATCGGCATCAGCTCGCCTGCGCCGTCCAGGTGGCGACCAGCCACGGCTGGTCGCAGCCCCCCGAAGGGGCGCCTGTCACCTACGGTGCGACACCGGTTACGGTCCGTTCCCCCGCGTATTCGGTCAGCCAGCCGGCTTCGACCGTCCTGAGAGGTGCTGGTCACGGCGATGTCCGGCCACTGGTCGCAGATGGTGCCGCCGGCGGCGGGGCGGTGTAGCCGCGTTCGGCGAGCATGCGCTCGATGCCGGTGCCGAGGCCGAGGGGCTCGCGGCTGGTGCGGGTGTGGATGCTCGTGGAGCGGCGGGCCAGCGCGGGACGGCAGCTTCGGCGCCTTGGCGCTTGACGGCGGCGCGGGCGGCGTTGAGGGCGACGCGGGCGAGGTCGACGCCGGTGGGCTCGGAGAACTCGGTGTACGACGTGCCGTCGTAGGTGTTCTCGATCCGGTGATCCAGTACCGGTCCCACAGTCTGTGCGGCGAACGCACGGCCCGCCGGGACGGTGATCGCGGCGGCCAGGCAGCCGGTCGACGGCCAGTACGGCTCGTCTTCGTATGGTGTCTGTCCCTCATCCATAGTGGGGCGGCCCACGCGGGCCGCTTCGACGTGCGCCGGGGCCCGGCCGGCGGTGGCCGGGCCCCGGTGGTTCAGGGTTGCGGAACGAGGTTCCACGTCTGGATCGCGGCGGAACCGGCCGGCTGCTGGGAGATCAGCCCTCCGTCGGCACGGGACGCCAAGGTCAGCAGAAGTCCGCTGGACCTGGCGGTCAGGGTGTAGCCGCCGTCCTTCCACCTTGCGGCCCAGCGCTGGTTCGCCGCCCCGCTGCACGGCCACTGGGTGACGGCAGCCCCCGCCTGCGTGGAGTTGTCGCGAACGTCCGCGCACAGACCTGAGTGCACGTTCCGCAGCGTGTGAGTGCCGTCCGCGTTGCGGGTGACCGTCCACTTCTGGTTGTCGCCGCCATGCCACTTCCAGCCGTTCAGCTGGGTGCCCTGCACGGTGGAGTTGGCGGGCACGTCGACGGCCTGGCCGCCCGCGGAGATCTGGTACACCCCGTTCGCCGGCCCCTCAGGAGCGGTGCAGGCCGTCGTCGCCTGGTGGGCGCCGCGGTCGGGAACGCAACCGGCCGTGACCGGGTTGCCGAAGTAGTCGCGGCCGCCGGGCGACGCCACGGCCCGGCCGTTGGCGAGCGCGGACGAGCCGGCCTGGAGCCGGTAACCGTCCGCGTCGGCGCGCGAGGTCGCGGTGCCCGGTGCGGCGAGCTTCGGATCGCCGGTCACCTTGTTCGGGTCGGCCGGCTCACCGGCCGGGTGGCTGCCGTGGAAGACATTCGAGTCGAAGCCCAGGCTGCCCGCATTGACGTAGGAGGCCTCGGACGTGGCCACGTGGAAGATGTTGTTGCTGAAGACCGCGCTCGCGGCACCCGAGCCGTTGGCGTTGTTGATGATGTCCACCGGACGGGAGAGGTAGAAGGTGTTGTTGTAGATCTGCGTGTTGCTGGTCTTCGCGCAGACGATGTCGAAGAGTTGTCCGCCGTCGTTCTGGCTGATGTTGTAGCGCACGATGTTGTCGGCGGTGGTCGAGCCGGAGCCGTTGCACAGGAGGATGAAGCCGCCCTCGTTGTCGTGGCTGTAGTTGTACTGGTAGACGGTGCCGATGTTGGCCTCGTCGATGTCCAGGCCCTGGCCGTCGCACTCGCTCCTGCCGCCGCTGACCTCGTTGTACTGGTACAGGGCGCGGTTGGTGTTCCAGCCCCAGATGCCGACCGCGCAGTGGGCCGGCTCCCGCTCGCGGAAGCCGTCGACCCTGTTGTGCTCGACGAGCGCGCCCTCGGTGTGGTGCGGAACGATCGCGTCGCCGCCGATGTCGGTCACGGTGTTACCGCGGACGACGACCCGGGTCTGCGGTGTCCAGGGACCGCAGGCCGTACCGCAGTTGGGGTTGCTGAGTTCCGGCCGCAGCATCCAGCGTGTCCAGAAGTGGATGCCGTAGCGGTCGACGGTCCGCACCGTGTTGTTCTCGACCACCACGTCGTCGAACCGGGTCGGTGTCGTCTGGCCGAGGACCTCGAAGAAGATGCCCGCGCTGGCGTCGTCGTCCTTCTTGGTCTGGTTGCCGTTCACGTCGTGCACGTCCAGCCCGCGGAGCCGGTAGTACGTTCCCGTTCCCGAGTCGGTGCGGGTGATGTGGACGCCGCGCCTGGTCGCCGCGGTGTCCCCCTTGTTGGAGATGTCGAGGTCGGCGATCTCCCAGTGCTCCTGGTCCGCGAGCCGGACCACGTCCGTCACCTGGCCCGCACCCGCCAGCTTCGGCTTGGCGCCGCTGCCGTAGGTGCCGATCCGGATCGGGCTCCCGGGAGATCCCGAGCCCTTGGGGAAGAGCTGCTGTCCGGTGCAGGTGGAACCGCGTTTGAGGAGGATCGCGTCACCGGGCTGGAAGGTCCGGGCGTTGACCGTCGCCAGGGTGTTCCAGGGTTCGGCCTGGCTGCCGTCGCCGCCGGCGGCGGCACCGCAGTCCACGTGGAAGGACTGGGCCCGCGCCGACGCATGGCCGGCGGGCGCGAACCCCACCGCGGTGAGGGGGAGGGACAGGACGGACAGGAGCAGAGTCAGTCTTCGTAGACGCACGGTTTCTCCCTGCGAGGTCGTCGGACGGAACCGGGAGGTGCGATGTGCTCGTTCAAGCTGGTAGAACTTGTCAGAAGACGTCTGATGTCTTGACCACCAGGACGGTAGGAGAGGTGTGAGGACACCGTCAAGAGTGCGCGCACCGCACCACGGGTCCTGGCCGTCCTCCCCAGAGGGCGGGACCGCCGGCTGGCCGGCCTCGCCCGCCGCCGCGCGAACGGGCCACCGCGGCACCGGCCCGCGCACCGCCAGGGCTCGCCGGGCACGGGGCGTACCGCAGCCCACCCGCACCGCCCCTGTTGGCATCAGCGGCGCCGTCTGCCATAGTTCCGGGTCGTGCTTCACGGGAGGGTCCGGCCTTGCCCCAAAGTGGCGTGTCCGGTCCCTCTCCGCTCGCGGCACGCGCGGCCGCGGAGCGGAAACCGCAGGTCGAGCGATGGGGCGGACATGACAGCGACGGCATCGGGGACGCCTCACAGCGCGGAGGACCGGGGCGAGACCTCGGGGGAAGGGGCCGCCGACGGCCGGACGGCCGAGGGGCCTCTGTCGGCCGTCGGACCGATCCTGGTGGAGGGGGCCGCGCCGGGTCCGCTCCTGGCCCACCCGCACGGGCGGCTGCTGCGGGCCGGGCGCCCGCACCGGATCCTGTCGGGGTCCTTGCACTACTTCCGCGTCCACCCGGACCAGTGGTCCGACCGCTTGGAGCGGGTCGCGGCCATGGGCCTGAACACGGTGGACACGTACGTCCCGTGGAACTTCCACGAACCGCGCCCGGGCCGCCGCCGGTTCACCGGGGGGCACGACGTCGAACGCTTCCTACTCACGGCCCAGGAGACCGGTCTGGACGTCATCGTGCGGCCCGGTCCCTACATCTGCGCCGAGTGGGACAACGGAGGGCTGCCCGTCTGGCTGACCGGCCGTCCCGGCATGCGTCTGCGTTCCTCCCACCCGCCGTACCTGGCGGAGGTCGAGCGCTGGTTCGACGAGCTGATCCCGCGGATCGCGGGCCTCCAGGCAGGCCGGGGCGGTCCGGTGGTCGCCGTGCAGATCGAGAACGAGTACGGCAGCTACGGTGACGACCACGCCTACGTCAGGTGGGTGCGGGACGCCCTTGTCGCACGCGGCATCACCGAACTGCTCTACACGGCCGACGGCCCCACCGAACTGATGCAGGACGGCGGGAGCCTGCCCGGCCACCTGGCAGCCGCCACGTTCGGCTCCCACGCGGGGGAGGCGGCCGCACTGCTGCGGTCGCGCCGCCGCGACGAGCCCTTCCTGTGCGCCGAGTTCTGGAACGGCTGGTTCGACCACTGGGGCGAGAAACACCACGTCCGATCGGTCGGGAGCGCCGTCGCCACCCTCTCCGACATCCTCGGCGCCGACGGCTCGGTCAGCCTCTACATGGCACACGGCGGCACGAACTTCGGGCTGTGGTCCGGCGCCAACCACGACGGCACGACCTTCCAGCCGACCGTGACCAGCTACGACTCCGACGCTCCGATCACCGAGCACGGGGCGCTCACCGAAAAGTTCCACGCCTTCCGGGACCTGCTGCACACGGCCGCCGGAGTTCCGCGACGCCCGCTGCCGACCGGTCCGCCGCTGCTGTCCCCCCGCACCCTCCCCGTCACCCGCGAGGCCGGCCTGCTCGCGGCGCTCCGTGCGGTCTCCGCGCCGGTCGCCTCCCCCCACCCGCTGAGCTTCGAGGAACTGGGCCAGGCCTCGGGGCTGCTCCTCCACCGCGCCACGCCGTACCTGCCGGCGGGCAGCCACCGGCTCACCGTCCACCAACTGCGCGACCGCGCCCAGGTTCTCCTCGACGGCGTCCCCCTCGGCGTCCTGGACCGGAAGAACGCCTCCCTCGACCTGCCGGGCCGCGGCGAACGGGCCGTCCTGGAACTGCTGGTGGAGAATCTGGGGCGGGTGAACTACGGCCCCCGGCTCGGGGAGCACAAGGGCATCCTCGGCGGAGTCACGGTCGGCCCACGGCTGGTGCACGGCTGGACGATGCGTCCGCTGCCGCTCGACACCTGGACCGAGGAGGACCTGGCACGGGCGGCGTCGGCCGCGCTGCCGGAGGGGACCGCCGGGTTCGCGACGGCACGGTTCACGGTCACCGAGCCGGCCGACGCGTTCCTCGCCTTCCCCGGCTTCGCCAAGACCTTCGTGTGGCTCAACGGCACCCTTCTCGGCCGCCACTGGGAGGTCGGACCCCAGCGCACGCTCTACCTGCCCGCCCCTCTGCTGGTACCGGGCGAGAACACCCTCACCCTGCTGGAACTCGAACAACTGGGTGACCGGGTGGACGTCCTCGACCGGCCCGACCTCGGCCCGACCGAGGAGTACGTCGAGACTTTCTGAGCGCGGGAGGCGGTACGACGGCAGCACATCCCACGCCCGCTGCCTGTGCCCGGGCCGCAGGCCGGAGCCGGAAGGGGTGTCGGCCTCGCCCCGGGCCGGGCGGCCCGTACCGCTTCAGAACCGTTCGCGCGAGGTGGGCTCCCCGGCCGATGGCCACCGGGATCTCGCTGAGCACGCTGTCCCGACGGAAACGAGGCCAGGGGCGGCCGCCCCTCGGGGGGCCGTGCAGGTCACGGCCCCGCCTCGCCGCGGCCACCGCGTTCCCGGCCGGGACCCGTGGCCGTCAGGAAACGGACAGACCGCGGCCGGTCTCGACGGTGGCCGTACGGGTCAGAGGGGACGCGACCGTGCACTGATGGCCTGGAACATGCCGTGGCTTACGTGGTGGCCCGGCCGGGATGCGGCGAGGCCGAGGTGCGGCGCGCGGTGAACTACGCGGTCCGTGGCGGTCTCGCCGCCTACAAGCGGCCCGCCCGTCTGGAGTTCCGCGACGAGCCCCCGACCACGTCGACCGGCAAGCTGGCCGCCTTCGAGCTGCGGAAGGCATCGGCACAGCAGCGACCTGGAACATTACGGGCACAGCCGCCGTCGCCAACCTCGGTGCCGGCCCCGAGGAGATATTCGCCGCGCTGTGCACGGGCCAGGAGAGCCGCGGGGCTCTGCGAGCGTTCGACCCCGACCGGTACAGGGCGGCCTACGCCTCCGAGATCGACGACCGGCCCGAGGGCGGTGGTGACATCCCGCGGCGCCACCGGCCGGCTTTCCGCCGTGGTCCGTCAGGCAGTCGCTGACGCGGGCCTGGGCGAGGACCTGTCCAAGGTACCGGTGCTGGTGGGGACCACCATGCGCGAGCAGCGCGGCATCGAACTGCGGTGGCGTGACGATGCGGACGCCGCCCTCGAGGACCTGCACTTCGGCACCGCCCTGAAAGCGGCCTTCGGGGCGCCCACCACGTACATCTTCGCCAACGCCTGCTCCGCTACTTTGTACGCGCTCGGCATGGCCACCGACATGATCGGACTCGGCCAGGCCGACACGGTCGTCGTCGCGGGCACCGACGCCGCAACCGAGAGCGGCTTCGGCACGCTCGACCGGATGCAGAACGACATCCCCGACGCGCTGCGCCCCTTCGACGCCACGCACAAGGGGATGCTGATGGGTGAGGGCGCGGCGGCCGTCGTCGTCCAGCGCGCCGGCACCGGGAACGGCCCCGTGCGCGCCTGGGTGGGCGGTGTGGGCACGAACTGCGACGCCCGCCACGCCACCGCGCCCGACCTCGACGGCATCACCCGGGCGGTCCAGGACGCCTACCGCAGAGCAGGAGCGCGGGCGCAGGACATCGACCCGGTGATACTGCACGGCAGCGGCACCCCCTCAACGATGCGACCAGCGGGGCGAGCCCGCGGTCGAAGGAGGCCACGGCGTCAGGCTGCAGCAGCGCCCCCACGGCGAACCGGCACTGGTCCCGCCGGAAACCGTGCCCGGCCCTCGTGCCACGGCCGCTCCCTCGACGGAACCAGGGACAACCCGGGCGCGTGTCTGATGGAGTGACGTGTTGAAGGCACCGTGTGTGCGTGCCCCAGTTCCGGACTGATCTCTCAGAGGGAAGAGCGAGGATGCTGTCAGTGGGCGGTTCGTGAGTATTTAAGTGGTTCTGCTGTCGCCTGATGGTGTGGTGGCGGGGCGGAATCTGCCGGTCCACGGGTGCTGATCTGGTGATGTGACCGGGTGAGTGAACGCAAGCTGTACCCGAGCGACTTATCGGACGAGCAGTGGTCGTTGATCGAGCCGGTGATCACCACGTGGAAGGACCGGCACCGCTCGGTCAGCGGCCATCAGGGCGCCTACGACATGCGGGAGATCGTGAACGCGATCCCCTACCAGGGGCGAACCGGCTGCCAGTGGGCCTACCTTCCGCATGATCTGCCGCCCAAGAGCGCGACCTACTACTACTTCGCCGCCTGGCGGGACGACGGCACCGACCAGGTCATCCATGAACTCCTGCGCTGCCAGGTCCGTGAACGCGCCCGCCGATTAGAGGACCCGACCCTGGTGGTCCCCGCCTCCACGACCGGCCACTATCCGGCCAAGCGGGTGCCCGGCCGCAAACGCGGCCTGGCCGTGGACGTCCTCGGCCTGGTCATCACAGTCGTCGTCCTCGCCGCGAACACCCACGACAACGCCGCGGGCGTCGTCCTGCTGGACCAGGTCGCCGAGCACGCCGGCGGCACCGTCCGAGCCCTGGTCGACCAGGGCTTCAAGAACCAGGTCGTCGCGCACGGCGCCGGCCTGGGCATCGATGTCGAGATCGTCGCACGCACCCACAGGTCAAGGGGTTCGTGCCGCAGCCGAAGCGGTGGAGGGTCGAGCAGACCTACGGCATCCTGATACTGCACCGGCGCCTGGTCCGCGACTACGAGCACCACCCCTCCTCCTCCGCCTCCCGCGTCTACTGGGCGATGACCCACGTCATGACCCGACGCCTCACCGGTGCGAACGCCCCCACCTGGCGCGAGACGCAGACGGCGGCAGCGTGAACCTCCAGCCCCTGCTCGACGCCCTGGACTTCCAGGGAGACGCCGCCCGGGCCCTGGCCGACGACCTCCGCGCACAGATCAACGACCTGCAGACCCGGCTGCGGGAGGCCGAGACCCACCTCGAACACCTCGCGATCACTCGCACGACCGTCACCAGCCTCGCCGACCGGCTCCCGGCCGGCCCGCCGGACCTGCCCGAGCACCCGGACTACCCCCGCATCCTCGACGCCTTCAACCAGACAACTGGGCCGTTACGGGCCAAGGACGTCTGCGAGGCCCTCAGCCACGAACTGCTGCCGAAGAACGTCGAAGGTGCCCCGCGCGGCGGATCTTCGGTGCGGTCCAGCCACGGGCTTCGTCTCCTGGGGGATCGCGGTACTGGCGCCTCTGCTGCCGCTCGGGACGGCAGCCGCTACCGGGGCCCTTGCCGTCAGAGCGATCCGCCGGGCGAGGCGAGCGGACGGCTGCGGCAGAGCTGCGTGAGTTCTCGCGGCAGGAGGCGGTCACCGGAAAGGCACGCGCCCGCGTGTTCCTCCCCGCCACGGTGGCCGTCAGGCGGCGGTGGGCTGCCATGCCTCCTGGAAACGGCGGCGGGCCCGGTGGAGCCGGGAGCGGACCGTGCCGACGGGGAGGGCGAGGGTCTCGGCCATCTCCACCTCGTTCAGGCCGTACACACGAAGGGTCAGCACCTGGCGGTGGGCCTCGGACATGCGGTCCAGGACGTCGTTGATGTGGACGGCGTCGAGTGAGTGGGGTTCGTGCCGCGAGTCCACCTCGGGGCTCGTCGTCTCGCGGCCCAGGCGCCTGGCCGTGCGCACCGCCTCCCGCACGGTGACCGAGCGGACCCACCCGTAGAAGGCGGCGGGCTCCCGCAGCCCCGGCAGGCCGCGGTAGATCGCGAGGAGCGCCTCCTGCCGGGCGTCGGAGCCGTTGTCGTGGGTGACCGAGCGGCAGACACGGGTGACGTAGGGGGTGATGTGCAGCAGCAGGTCGTTCATCGCCTGCTCGTCGCCCGCCCTCGCCCGCGGCAGCAACCGGTCCACGGGGGCGGGCAGTTCGTGCGCGGTGTTCATGGGGTGCTCTCCTTGCGGGGAGGACGGTGCGGGCGGGCCGGTCGGGCGGTTCGCGGTCAGTCGGCGCTGACCGGTGCCGGGGCGGCGTCCTGGGTGAAGGCCAGCAGCGCTGTGCGGACGTCGTCACGGAAGGCCCGCATGTACTGCGGGGTGAAGCAGGCCGTGTGGTGCGGGAGTTCGACGGCGAGCCGGTTGTCGAAGGAGACGACGCAGGCCATGACCGGGCTGCGGCCGGCCTGGGGGAAGTACGACTCGCGAGCCGGGACGAGGCGGACGTCGGTGGCTTCGACGCCCTCGGGGCAACGGGGGGCGGCCGTGGCGCCCATGTTGGTCACGATGACCGAGCCCATCTGCAGGGCGGGGTGGGCGGGGACCCTCGGCATGATGCGCATCTCGTGGAAGTGGTCGCCGCGCTCGACGGACTCCCGCAGGCGGGTGCTGATCTCCCGGGCGAGGTCGAGCGGGTCGGTCTCCCCGCGGACCGGAACGGCCTGGAGGTGGGAGGTCACGGAGGCCACCATCACGGACGGCGAGACGGGCGGGGTGAGCCGCGCACGCAGGTCGACGGGTGACA
Organism: Streptomyces sp. BBFR102; assembly: GCF_051397025.1. Classification (NCBI taxonomy): domain Bacteria; kingdom Bacillati; phylum Actinomycetota; class Actinomycetes; order Kitasatosporales; family Streptomycetaceae; genus Streptomyces; species Streptomyces sp. BBFR102. The sequence continues at coordinate 6,085,991 of NZ_CP195757.1, read as the reverse complement.
TGCATCCCAGCGTCCGCGGGCCGTCGCCGTCCAGGCGCGCACGGGCCGCCGTCATCAGGGCGGCGGCGACGAGGCCGTGCACCGAGACGCCCGCGTCGCGGGCCGCGGAGCGCAGCCGGGTGGTCTCCTCGGCGCCGAGGGCCAGGCGGCGGACCTCGATGCGGTGCTCCGACGGGTCTTTGGAGTCGGCGGGCCGGTCGCGCGGGGTGTCGTAGGCGAGGAGCTCGACCGGGTGGGCGCTCGTCTCCTCGATGCGCCGCAGCAGGTACTTCTCGGTGTCCTCGGGGTCGGCCGGGGGCAGCAGCTCACTGACGGGCCTGGGCCACTCTGCCTCGGCGACGGGGACGGGCGGGGTCTGCCCCGGGACGGTCGCGACGAGTTCGCTGTAGCGGTCCCAGAGCGCGTTCATGAGGGTGATGGCGCTGTGTCCGTCGGTCACGGTGTGGTCGATCGTCACGGTCAGGAGGTGGGTGTCCGGCCCGGTCGTCACAAGGGCCGCGCGGCTGAGCGGTCCGCCCACCGGGAGCGGGACGTTCAGTTCCTCGATGTACGCCTCGTCCCCGCCCTCCTTGAGGATCAGGCGCGGCCGCTCGTCCTCCGGAAGGAGTTCCAGGGCATGGCCCCCTTCCGCGGGGACGATGCGGGAGCGGAGGGTGGGGTGCTCCGTCGTGAGCGCGTCGAACGCCTCCGCCAGCGCCGAGGGGTCGACGTTCCCGCGCAGGGCGCAGGAGAGGAACGCCCGGCTCCGCTGGGCTACATAGAGGTTTTCCACGGGACACAGCGCGCGTCGCATTTGGCAGCCCTTCCAGCCGTCACCGCACGGTCCGCACCCGCACGGATGGCGGTTCTCCACATTGAGTGCGGAGCCCCTGTCACGCCTCATGGCGAGGGGAGACAGCGAAAGGCCCCGATCTTGGCGTCACCCTAGGAGCCACGCGTTTAGGGATTCACCTAAGAACGACCGGGCGGCCGAACGGCGGAGGTGCGCGGCAGACAGTCGCGCAGCTCAGGGCGTGTGCGAAGTGGACCACCGGGAGGACAGGCGGACTCCCGTGAATCCGGCCGAGCGGAAAGTCAAGGGGCCCATTCGCCCCCTTGATTCAACGGCCGCCGGCCGACTCTTCCTCCTTTTCTCCCGCCGCTTTCCCAAACCTCTCCGGACGGACATCACAGCACCCTCTAGGTATTTCCCTGGAATGGGCCGCCGAGTGCCGTCCGCGCTTGATCCGCCCGACCGGGCGAGGGCAGGGTGAACCGGGGCACGGCCCGCGACGACCGGACGGGGTTCCTGCCCCAGGAACGCCGCGCTCGCCCTGACCCCCCGTGAGAAGTCCTGCTCGCAACCGAGGGTTGGTGTCATGTCTGGCAACGAGGACGATCGTCGGCCGCTTTCCGGGGCACAGGAGGGGCTCTGGTTCGCCCATCGGCTCGCGCCCGGCACCGCCGCCTACAACACCGGTGAGTACGTCGAGATCCACGGACCCGTCGACACCATCGTCTTCGAGACGGCGCTGCGGCGGACCGTCCGCGAGGCCGACACCTTCGCCCTGCGCTTCCTGGACACGCCCGACGGACCGCGTGCCGTGCGGGACGGCGAGCCGGACGAGATGCCGGTGCACCGGGTGGACGTCAGCGGTGAGGCGGACCCGGCCTCAGCCGCCGAGGAGTGGATACGCCGGGACCTGGCGACCCCGGTGGACGTGGTGGCGGGACCGCTCTTCTCGCACGCCCTGCTGACGCTCGCCCCCGACCGGTTCATCTGGTTCCTGCGCGCCCACCACATCCTGCTGGACGGCTACAGCTACAAGCTGGTGGCGCGTCGTCTGGCCGACACCTACACGGCGCTGGCCGCAGGGGAGGAACCGCCGCCCGCCGGCTTCGAGTCCGCGGACCGGCTCGCCGCCGAGGAGGCCGCCTACCTCGGCTCCGACCGCCATCAACGCGACCGCGCGTACTGGACGGAGCGGCTGGCGGGGCTGCCCGAGCCGGTGCGGCTCACCGACCGCACCGCGCCGCCCGGAGCTCCGTTCCTGCGCCGCACCGCGGTCCTCTCCCCCGCCGAGACGCGCGCCCTCGACGAGGCGGCCAAGGGAATGGGGGTCGCGCGGACCGATCTGCTGGTCGCCGCCGTCGCCGCCTTCCTGCACCGCATGACCGGCGCCGACGATCTGGTCCTCGGGCTCGCCGCGATGAGCCGGCTGGGCAGCGCGGCGCTGCGCACCCCCGGTACGGCCTCGGACATCCTGCCGCTGCGGGTCGCGGCCTCGGCGGACACGCCGGTCGGCGTGTTCGTCCGGGCGGTCGCGGACGACCTGCGCGGGCTGCGCACCCACCAGCGCTACCGCGGTGAGTCGATCCGCCGCGACCTCGGCGTGCTGGGCCGTGGCCGCCGTGTGCACGGGCCGGTCGTCAACATCGTCCCCTTCAGCGAGGACCTCACCTTCGGCGGGCACCCCTCGACCTCCCACCACCTCTCGGGCGGCGCGGTCGACGACCTCCAGATCTCGGTGCGGCCCGGCGCGGAGGCGGACACCGTCTGGCTGGCCTTCGACGCCCACCCCGACCTGTACGAGGAGGACGGACTCGCCCTGTTCCTGGAACGGTTCCTCAAGGTCCTGCGTGAACTGCGGACCGGCCCGGAGAATCTGCCGCTGGGTGAGACCCCGGTGCTGCTGCCCGGCGAAGAGCCTGTCCGCCGGGACGAGCCCACGCCGCCCGTGACGCGTACCCTCCCCCAGCTCTTCGAGGCCCGCGTCGCCGACGGCCCCGGGCGCACGGCCGTGTCCTGTGCCGGTGAGACGCTGAGCTACGCGGAACTGAACGCTGAGGCCAACCGGCTGGCCCGCCTGCTCGTCGAGCGGGGTGCGGGACCCGGCAGGTTCGTCGCGCTGGCCCTGCCGCGCGGCCTGCGGCTCGTTCCCGCGCTGCTCGCGGTCCTCAAGACGGGCGCCGCGTACCTTCCGCTGGACCCCGGGCACCCCGCCGAGCGGCTGCGGCTGGTCATGGCGGACGCGGAGCCCGTCGCCGTCGTCACCGACACCGCCGGATCGGAACGGCTGCCCGCGACGGACGCGCAGCTCGTCGTGGTCGACGACGCGGCGACCGCGGCCGACCTGGCGGGCCGCGCGCCGCACGACCTGACGGACGCGGACCGCGCGGGCGCGACCGGCCCCTACGACACCGCCTACGTCATCCACACCTCCGGCTCGACGGGACGCCCCAAGGGCGTGCCGGTGCCCCACGCCCACGTGGTGCGGCTCTTCGAGGCGTCCGGAGAGCACTTCCGCTTCGGCGCGGACGACGTGTGGACGCTGTTCCACTCGTACGCCTTCGACTTCTCGGTGTGGGAGCTGTGGGGCCCGCTGCTGCACGGCGGGCGGCTGGTCGTGGTGCCCCACGAGGTGAGCCGTTCGCCCCGGGAGTTCCTGCGGCTGCTCGACGAGGAGGGGGTGACGGTCCTCAACCAGACGCCGTCCGCCTTCGAGCAGCTGGTCCTGGCGGACGCCGAGACGGACCGGTCCACGGGCTCCCTGCGGTACGTGGTCCTCGGCGGGGAGGCGCTCGTGGCGGAGCGGCTGCGCCCGTGGGCCGACCGGCACGGCCTGGACGCGCCGGAGCTGGTCAACATGTACGGCATCACCGAGACGACGGTGCACGTCACCTTCCACCGGCTGGTCCGTGCCGACCTGGAGGACCCGCGCCGCCGCGGCGTCATCGGCCGGCCCCTGGCCGACCTGCGGGTGTACGTCCTGGACGCGGCCGGACGGCCGGTGCCGCCCGGGGCGACCGGCGAGATGTACGTGTCCGGGCCGGGTGTGGCGCCCGGTTACCTGAACCGGCCGGAGCTGACGGAGGAGCGGTTCCTGCCGGACCCCTTCGGAGCGCCGGGCACCCGGATGTACCGTTCCGGCGACCTGGCCCGGTGGCGGGCGGACGGCACCCTCGTCCACGCGGGCCGCGCCGACCAGCAGGTCAAGATCCGCGGTTTCCGTATCGAGCCGGGCGAGATCGAGGCCGTGCTCACCGCGCACCCGGCGGTCGCCGGCGGCGCGGTCGTCCCGCGCACCGCCGAGGACGGCCTGACCCAGCTCGTGGCCTACGCGGTGCCCGCCGAGGAGGGCCGGGTGGACCCCGCCGGGTTGCGGGCCCATCTGGCGGCGCGGCTGCCCGCCTACATGGTCCCCGCCGCCTGCGTGCTCGTCGACGCGCTTCCCCTGACCGCCAACGGCAAGCTCGACACGGCGGCCCTGCCCGCCCCCGACTTCGGCGGCGTCACGGGCGGCGCCCCGCCCGTGACGCCCGAAGAGCGCCTGGTGTGCGGTTTGTTCGAGGAGGTGCTGCGGCTGCCCGCGGACTCCGTCGGCACCGGCGGCAACTTCTTCGACCTCGGGGGCCACTCACTGCTCGCGACCCGGCTGCTGGCCCGGCTGCGGGAACGGACCGGCACGGACGTTGCGATCTCGGCGCTCTTCGACACGCCGACCCCGGCGGCCCTGGCCGGGCGCCTCACCGCCGGAGCGGACGCCGGCCGGCCGCTGCCCGCGCTCACGGCGTCCGAGCGCCCGTCCCTGGTGCCCGCCTCCTTCGCCCAGGAACGCATGTGGTTTCTCAGCCGCATGGACGGCGCGGCGGCCACCTACAACATTCCCCTGCCCGTCCCCCTGCGGCATCCGCTGGACCCGGACGCGCTGCGCGCCGCCCTGGGAGACGTCGCCGACCGCCACGAGAGCCTGCGCACCGTCTTCGAGGAGGAGGGTGCGATCCACCAGCGGGTCCTGCCACCCGGCACGCTCCGGCCCGAACTGCACGTGGTGGACTGCCCCGACGAGGAACGCGCCGCGCACGTGGCCGCGGCGATGGGGCGCTCCTTCGACCTGACGCGTGACAGCGCGCTGTGGGCGGGGGTGTTCGGTACCGGTGACACGCGCACCCTGCTGCTCGTTCTGCACCACAGCGCGGCCGACGGCTGGTCGCTGCGCCCGCTCGCCGACGACCTCGGCACCGCCTACGCCGCGCGCCGCGCCGGTGCGGCGCCCGACTGGGTGCCGCCGGCCCTTCAGTACGCCGACTTCGCGCTCTGGCAGCGGCGGGTGCTCGCGCCCGCCCCGGAGGGGCCGGGGCGGCTGGAGCGGCTGACCTCGTTCTGGCGCCAGGCGCTGGACGGGCTGCCCGAGGAGAGTGCGCCGTCCCCGGACCGCCCCCGGCCGGCGGCCCCGTCGGGGCGCGGTGGCGGCGTGACCGTGCCCCTGGACGCCGGGACGCACCGGGAGCTGCTGCGCCTGGCGGACCAGGAGAACGCCAGCCTCTTCATGGTGCTGCACGGTGCGCTGGCCCTGCTGCTGAACCGGTGGGGCGCCGGGGACGACATCGTCGTCGGCACCCCTGTGGCCGGTCGTACCGAGTCGGCGCTCGACGAGGTCGTCGGGCTGTTGACCAACACCCTGGTGCTGCGCGCCGACGCCTCGGGCGACCCCACCTTCCGCGAACTCCTGGCCCGGGTGCGGGCGTTCGACGTACAGGCACTGGACCACCAGGATCTGCCGTTCGACCGGCTGGTCGAGGAGGTGAACCCGCGCCGCCACCCGGCTCGGCACCCGCTGTTCCAGGTGATGCTGGCCCTGCAGAACAACGAGCGGGCCGTGCTCACGCTCGGCGAGGACCGGGTGCCGCTGCGCCCGGCCGCGACCGGCACCGCCAAGTTCGACCTCTTCGTCGACGTCCTGGAGCGGCACGGCGCGGACGGCACCGCCGACGGGCTCGACCTGCACGTCGAGTACGCGGCCGACCTCTACGACCCGGCCACCGCCGAGAGGTTCGCGGACGCGCTGCGCGACCTGCTGGCCGTGGTCTGCGCCGACCCCGAAGTGCGGCCCGGCGCCCTGCCGCGGGCGGACCGCCCCTCCCCCGCCACGGCGGACACCACCGCCCGGGCCGGGGCGCTGACCCGCTCCGTCCTGGAGGTACCCGGGGTGGGGGACGCGGTCGTCCTGCCCGGTCCGGACGGGGAGCCCGCCACGGTGTACGTGGTGCCGAACCGGACAGGGGCGGCCGACCGGACCGAGCAGGTGGTCTCCTCCCTTGCGCCGGGAACACGGGTCGTCGCGGTCAGCGGCCTGCCCCGTACGGCCGAAGGCGGCCTGGACGAGGGCGCGTTGAAGGAGCTCGCCGTCGTCGACGCGGTGGCGGCGGGTGCCTGGCGGGAGCGACTCGCCCAACTGCCGGGCGTCCGCGAGGCCGAGGTGGTCCTGGAGGAGGTGCCCGAGGAGCTGGAGCGCCGCCACGTGGGACGCCCGCGGCCCGCCGGGGCCGAGGCCGGAACGGACGCGCCGCCCGTGGAGCGTCCGGCGTCCGTCCCCGCGCTCAGTGAGGGTCCCGCGCTGCCCGAGCCGTCGGTCTCCGGCTGGGCCGAGGCGCTGCTGCGCGCAGCGGGCCACCCGGACGGCGAGGTCGTGCACGTGCGCGCGGACGGATCGGAGACCCGGCGTTCGTACGCGAGTCTCGTCCCCGAAGCCTCACGTGCCCTGGCGGGCCTGCGCCGACGGGGCCTCAGGCCGGGTGACCGGGTCATCCTCCAGTGCGAGGACACCGAGGACTTCGTCGCCGCGCTGTGGGGCTGCGTCCTCGGCGGCTTCGTCGCCGTCCCGCTGACGGTGCCCGTCTCCTACGCCACCACCTCGGCCGCCGTCAGCAAGCTCGAAGGCATCTGGGAGATGCTGGACCGGCCCTGGATCGTGACCTCGGCCGCCGGCGAGCCGGGGCTGCGGGAGCTGGCCGCCCGCCGCGAGTGGTCCGGGCTCCGGCTCACCACGGCCGACGCGCTGCGCGAGGAGCCCGAGGACCGCGACTGGTACGAGGCCCGGCCCGACGACCTCATCCTCATGCTGATGACCTCGGGCAGCACCGGTCTGCCGAAGGCCGTGCGGCTCACCCACCGCAACGTACTGACCCGCGCCGCGGCCACCGAGGCGATGAACGGGCTGGGTTCCGGTGACGTCTCCCTGAATTGGATCCCGCTCGACCATGTGACCGGCGTCGTCATGTTCCACCTTCGCGACGTCTACCTCGGCTGCCGGCAGATCCACGCGCCGACCTCCTGGGTCCTGGAGGACCCGGTGAGGTGGCCGGAACTGGCCGACCGCCACCGCGTGAGCGTCACCTGGGCCCCGAACTTCGCGTTCGGGCTCCTCGCCGAGCAGGCCCACCGCTTCCAGGACCGCGACTGGGACCTCTCCGCCGTACGGCTGGTGATGAACGCCGGTGAGGTCGTCGTGGCCTCCGCGGCACGACGGTTCCTGCACGCCCTCGCGCCGTTCGGGCTGCCCCAGGACGTCATGCACCCGGGCTGGGGCATGTCGGAGACCTGCTCGGTGGTGACCGACAGCGTGCTGGCCTCCGAGGCGCCGGACCACGACGAGGCGTTCGTCAGCTGCGGCCTGCCCTACCCCGGATTCGCCATGCGCGTCGTCGACGACCAGGACGCGCTGCTCTCGGAGGGCGACGTGGGCCGGCTCCAGGTCCTCGGGACCTCGGTGACACAGGGCTACCACGACAACGCGCGGGCCAACGCCGAGTCGTTCACCGAGGACGGCTGGTTCGACACCGGCGACCTGGCGTTCCTGCGCGCGGGCGAGCTGTACATCACCGGGCGCGCCAAGGACGTCATCATCGTCAACGGCGTCAACCACTACAGCCACGAGATCGAGGCCTGCGTCGAGGAACTTCCCAGCGTCGTACGGAGTTTCACGGCCGCCGTCGCCGTCCGGTCCGACGCGTCGGCCGCCACCGACGAACTGGCGCTCTTCCTCCGTCTGGCCCCCGGCCAGGACCCGGCCGGTGCGCTCCGGGAGATCGCCGGCAAGGTCACTCGGGAGATCGGAGTGAGCCCCGCGTTCCTGATCCCCGTCGAGGCCGAGGCCATCCCGAAGACGGAGATCGGCAAGATCCAGCGGACCAAGCTCCGCAAGTCCTTCGAGGCGGGGGAGTTCGACGGCACCGTCCGCGAGACGCAGCTGCTGCTCGGCACGGCCGCCACCCTGCCGGACTGGTTCCTGCACCCGGTGTGGCGGCCCGCCGAGAACCTGCACGGGGCCGCGCTTCCGACGGGCCACCGCGTCCTCGTCCTCGCGGGTCCCGCGCCGCACGCCCACGCGGTGGCCGAAGAGGTCGCCGCGGCGGTGCGCGACGCCGGCGGACTGTGCACGGTCGTCACGGAGGGCCCGGCCCCTGAGCGGAACGGCGCGGCCTCCTACGGCGTACGTCCCGGCGAGGCCGGGGATCTCGCGGCGGTGCTGGAGAGGCTGGACGCGGACGGACGGACGCCGGACACCGTAGTGCGCCTCGCCGCGAGGGACGACGCGGAGGACGGCGCGGCCCCCGGAAGCGACGTGTCGCTGCTGGTGCTGGCCCAGGCACTCGCGGGCCGGACCGGCGGCGAGCGGCCGGTTGACCTGCTGTTCGTGACCGACGGCGCCCAGGCCGTGACGCCCGAGGACCGGCCCACGGCCTCGCACGCCGCGGCCGGGGCGCTGCTCAAGTCGTTGCGCGAGGAACTGCCGTGGCTGCGCGGCGTCCACCTCGACCTCAGCGACGGGGACCGGGCGGCGGCGGTGCTGGCGGAGGCGGCCGGGTTCCCGGGCGACACCGAGGTCGCCCGGCGCGACGGCCTGAGGTACGTGCGGCGGCTGGCCCCGCTGCCCGATCCGCCGCCCCGGACCGCACCGGACCCGGCCGACGGTTTTCACCTGGTCAGCGGTGGTCTGGGCGGCGTCGGCAGCGAGGTGGCCGCCCACCTGCTGAAGGAGCCCGGCACGCGGCTGCTGCTCATCGGCCGCACCGGGCTGCCCCCCGAGGACACCTGGGAGCGGCACCTGGCCGACGCGGGTCCCGCCTCGGCCCGTATCGAGGCGTTCCGGAGGCTGCGACGGCTCGGCGAGGTCCGTTACGAGACCGCCGACGTCACCGACGCCGCGCAGGTGCGGTCGGCCGTGCGGCGGGCCGCCGACGCCTGGGGCGTCCCGCTGGTGTCGGTGCTGCACCTGGCCGGCGCCTTCGACGAGCGGCCCGTCCGGGAACTCACCCCGCAGGAGTGGCGTGCGGCGCTGGCGGCCAAGGTCGACGGGGCGTGGGCCCTGCACCGGGTCGCCGCCGGCCACCCGGTCACCTCGTTCGTCACCTTCTCCTCCGTCAACGGGTTCTTCGGCGGCGCGATGAACGCGGCCTACGCGGCTGCCAACGCGGCACTGGACGACCTCGCCCTCCGGCGCCGGCGCGAGGGCCTGCCGGGGCAGAGCCTGGCCTGGAGCATGTGGCGCGAGCGGGGGATGAGCCTCGGCTACCAGCTCACCTCGCTCACCGAGGCGCGCGGCTACCGGGTGCTGGACGCCCAGGCGGCCCTGCGCTCCTTCGACCTCGCGCGCACGCTGGACCTCCCGCACCTGCTCATCGGCGCCGACCGCACCGCCCCCTGGGTGCGCTCGCACGTCCTCGCACCGGTACGGCAGGTGCGGCGTACGGCCGCCCGGGTCGTCCTCGACGAGGGCACCGATCTGGGCGCCCTGTACGGCGCGGCCGCGCGGGCGGCCGGACCGGAGGGCACGTTCGTCCTGCGGTCGGCCGGCTCCGCCGACCGGAGCGACGACACCGGCGGCGCGGACGAACTGCGGCGGCTGGAGGGAGAACTGGCCGCGGTGTGGTGCACGGTCCTGGGCCGCGACCGGGTGGGACGGGACGAGAACTTCTTCGACCTGGGCGGGAACTCGCTGCTGCTCGTGGCGGCGCAGACCGCGGTCAACAAGGCCCTCGGGTGCGAGCTGGGCATCGTGGACCTCTTCTCCCGTCCCACCGTGCGGGCCCTGGCCCGGCACCTCTCCCAGCAGGGGGCGGCAGCCGCGCCACGGGACGCCGCGTCCGGGCAGGTCCCGGACGCCCCCGCTCCACCGCCCTCCGGACTGGAGCGGGCCAAGCAGCAGGCAGAGCGGCAACGGGCGGCGCGCAGCGCCCGCCGGTCCGCGCAGCAGAGGAAGGACCGACGCCATGGATGACCCGCAGGCCCTGCCGCAGGACGAGGCACCCGCCGTCGCCGTGATCGGCATGGCGGCGCGCTTCCCCGGCGCCGACGACGTCGACGCCTTCTGGGACAACCTCGCCCGGGGACACGAGTCCGTACGGCCGGTCAGCGACGAGGAGTTCCTGGCGGCGGGCGGTGACTCGGAGGACCTCGACGACCCGTCCCTGATCCGGATGGCGTCGGTGATCGAGGGCATCGACCGCTTCGACTCGGGCTTCTTCGGGTACAGCCCGGCCGAGGCGGCGGTCGTCGACCCGCAGCAGCGGCTGCTGCTGGAGACGGCGTACCACGCGCTGGAGGACGCGGGCCACCTCGGCGAGGACACCCCGTCCGCCACGACCGGGGTGTACGCGGGCAGCGGCGACAGCCGCTACTACCCCGCGCACGTGCACCCCCGGTTCGCCGGGCAGCCCGGCTCGGTGGCCCTGGTCCACGCGGCCACCGCCAACTCGCTGGGCACGCTCGCCACCCGGGTCTCCTACGAGCTGGGCCTGACCGGGCCGAGCCTGTCGCTCCAGACCGCCTGCTCCACGGGGCTGGTCGCGTTGCACACCGCTTTCCAGGATCTCGTCGAGTACCGCTGCGACACCGCGCTGGCGGCGGCGGTCTCGCTGAATCCCTCGGCCCACCTCGGCTACCGCCACGTGCCCGACGGTCCGTTCTCCCCCGACGGTCACTGCCGCACCTTCGCCGACGACGCGGCGGGCACCTCGTCCGGGGACGGCGTGGGCGTGGTGGTCCTCAAGCGGCTGGAGGACGCGCTGACCGACGGCGACCGCATCCGGGCCGTCGTCCGCGCCACGGCCGTCAACAACGACGGCCGCCGCAAGGTCGGCTTCACCGCGCCGAGCACGCAGGGCCAGACCGAGGTGGTGCTGGCCGCGCAGGCGCAGGCCGGGATCGACGCGGACACCATCGGTCTGGTCGAGGCGCACGGCACCGCCACCCGCATCGGCGACCCCATCGAGGTGGCGGCGCTCACCGAGGCGTTCCGCGAGAGCACCGACCGGCGCGGCTACTGCGCCCTCGGCTCGGTCAAGACCAACATCGGGCACCTGGGCGCGGCAGCGGGCATGGCCGGGCTCGTCAAGGCGGTGCTCGCGCTGGAGCACCGCCGAATCCCGCCGAGCCTGCACTTCGAGCGGCCGAACCCGCTGATCGACCTCGCCTCCGGCCCGTTCCGTGTGCCGACCACGCTGGAGGAGTGGCGGGAAGAGCCCGGCCATCCCCGGCGTGCGGCGGTCAGCGCCTTCGGGGTCGGCGGCACCAACGCGCACGTGATCCTGGAGGAGGCTCCGCCGGTCACGCCCGCCCCGCCACGCCCCTCGGAGGACGGCCGCCGGCTCGTCCTGCCGCTGTCGGCGCGGACCTCGGGGGCCTTGCGCGGGCAGGCCGACGCGCTCGCGCGCCGCCTGGAGGAGCGGCCCGGGCTGCGGCTGGACGACGTGGCGGGCGCGCTGCGCGCCGACCGGCCCGCGCTGCGGCACCGTCTCACCGTGTCGGCGTCGTCGGTGCCGGAGGCGGTGGAGGCGCTGCGCGCGGCGGTGCCGGCCGTGCCGCCGGTGCCCGACGAGCCGCCGAAGGTGGCGTTCCTGCTGCCGGGCGGCGGCACCCAGTACGTGGGCATGGGCAGTGGGCTGTACCGGGAGAACGACGTCTACCGGGACACCGTGGACCATTGTTCCGCGGTCCTGCGGCCGGCCCTCGGCGCGGACCTGCGCACCGCCCTGTTCGAGGAGGTCGAGCCGGGCAGCACGGCCGCCTTCCTGGCGCTGTTCGTCACCGAGTACGCGCTGGCCCGCACGCTGATGGAGGAGGGGGTCCGGCCCGACGCCCTGATCGGTCACTCCCTCGGCGAGTACACCGCAGCCTGTCTGGCCGGGGTGATGGAGATCGACGAGGCGCTGCCGGTGGTCGCCGAGCGCATCCGGCTCATCGTCTCCTCGGGCGGTGCCACCGTCGGGGTCGCGGCCTGTGCCGACACCGTCCTCCCGCTGCTGGGCGAGGGGCTGTCGCTGGCGGCGGTCAACAGCCCGGTGGCGTGCACGGTCGCCGGCGACACCGATGCGGTCGACCGGCTGGAGGCGGAACTGACCCGCCGCGACGTGCCGTTCCGCCGGCTGCGCATGCCCGCCGCCGCTCACTCACACGTGCTCGACCCGGTCCTGGAGAGCTTCGCCGGTCACCTGCGCACGCTGACACTGCGGCCGCCGCGCATTCCGTACGTCACGAACGTGACGGGCGACTGGGCCACCGACGCGCAGGCGACGGAGGTCGGTCACTGGGTGGACCACACCCGGCGCACCGTCCGGTTCGCCGACGGCATCGCGGCGCTGTGGGAACGGGAGCGGCCGGTCCTCGTGGAGATCGGGCCCGGCGACAGCCTCACCAAGCTGGCGCGGGCGCGGCTCGGCGGCGAGGGCCCGGTGACCGTGACGACCATGCGGCACGCCAAGGCGCAGGCGGCGGACGGCTTCGTGCTGGCCGAGGCGCTGGGGCGGCTGTGGAGCGCCGGTGTGGACGCCGCGCTCCCGCACGTCCCGCGGCCGCCGCGCGGCGCGGGCCGGGTACCGCTGCCCGGGTACGCCTTCGAGCGCCACCGCCACTGGATCGACGCACCCGGGGCGCGCGCCCCGGAGGGGTCCGGCACCCGGCCGGAGGAGCCGGCCCGGGGCGGGGGAACGGGACTCGCGCCGCGTCCGCACCTGGCGACCGCCCACGTGGCTCCCAGCACCCCGCGCGAGCGGGCCGTCACCGAGCTGTGGGAGGAGTCCCTGGGGATCGGTGGCATCGGGGTCCACGACAACTTCTTCGACCTGGGCGGCGACTCGATGCGCGCCGTGCTCCTCGTGGGGCGGCTGCGGCAGAAGGGTGTGCTGGACGTGCCGGCCGCCTCCGTGCTGGCCGCGCCGACGGTGGCGGGCCTGCTCGCCGCCGACGAACCCGCGGAGGACGCCGCCGCCGGGCCGGGCGCGCTGGCGCCGCTGCTGCCGCTGCGTCCCGAGGGCGCCCGGCGGCCCCTGTTCTGTGTGCACCCGGGCGCCGGAGTCTCCTGGCGGTACTCCGGGCTGCTGCCTCATCTCGGCGCGGACCAGCCGGTGTTCGGCCTCCAGGCCGCCGGTCTGGACGGCGCCGGGCAGCCGGCCCGCGACGCCCGGGAGATGGTCGAGGGCTATCTCGACCTCGTCCGCACGGTCCAGCCGAGCGGCCCGTACCGGCTCCTGGGCTGGTCGTACGGCGGTTTCGTCGCCCACGCGATGGCGTGCGCCCTGCAGGAGCGGGGTGAGGAGGTCGAGTTGCTGGCGCTGCTCGACGCTCCACTCCCGCACGGGAGCGCGCACGACCCGGGGGCCGCGGAGAGGCAGGTCGCGGGACTGCTGTCGCGGGTGGCGGGGCTGCCGGTCGGCGCGGACGGCCCGCCCGGAGTCGAGGACGTGCTCGACCGCGTCGGTGAGGCCCACACCGCCGGCTCCTCACCCGTCTCCCGCGACGAGGCGGCCTCCATCGCCGCAGTGATGCGCAACAACCTGCGAATCGCACCGGAGTTCACGCCCGGCGTCTTCCGCGGCGACGCGCTGTTCTTCAGCGCCACGCGGGACCTCGTCCCGGCCGCCGACGCCGGAGACCTCTCGCTCGCCGCCGGCAAGGCCGACGCCTGGCGCCCGTACGTGCGGGGTGCCTTCGAGGACCACGCCGTGCCCTGCGGCCACTACGACATGACCGAACCCGACCCGATGGCCCGCATCGGCGAGGTCGTCGCCAAGGTCCTGCGCCCGGCCTCCGGCTGACCCGGTGCCCCGGAACCGACCCGTCCGCCCCGCTCCAGAAGGACTCCCCGTGACCGTGACCAAGGACCTCTACGAACTCGGCGACGCCCCACCCCTCGGCACCGCGCCGAAGCGGATGTACGCCTCCCTGATCCGCCAGGAACGCTACGGCCGGCCCGTGGACGCCTTCCGTACCGAAGTGGTGGACGTCCCGCCCGTGGGCCCCGGACAGGTGCTCGTCAAGGTGATGGCCGCCGGCGTCAACTACAACAACGTGTGGGCGGCACTCGGTGAGCCGCTCGACGTGATCGCGGCCCGCCAGAAGCAGGGGGCCGCCGAGGACTTCCACATCGGCGGCTCGGACCTGTCGGGCATCGTCTGGGCGGTCGGTGACGGCGTGCGCCTGAAGCCCGGTGCCGAGGTGGTCGTCCTGGCCTGCCGCTGGGACGAGTCGGCCCAGGACATCCGGCTGGGTGCCGACCCGGTGACCTCCTCCACCCAGCGGGTCTGGGGGTACGAGGAGAACTACGGTTCGTTCGCCCAGTTCGCCGTCGTCGACGAGTACATGTGCCACCCGAAGCCACAGCGGCTCTCCTGGGCGGCGGCCTCCTGCTACATGGCCACCGCGGCGACCGCCTACCGTCAGCTCTTCGGCTGGGAGCCGCACACCGTGCGGCCCGGCGACCCGGTCCTGATCTGGGGCGGCGCCGGCGGCCTCGGCAGTATCGCCATCCAGCTCGTGCGCCATGTCGGCGGGATCCCCGTGGCCGTGGTCTCCAGCGAGGAGCGCGGCGAGTTCTGTATGCGGCTCGGGGCGAAGGGGTGGATAGACCGGCGCGAGTTCGACCACTGGGGCCGGCTGCCGGACACCACCGACGAGGAGGCGATGAAGAAGTGGCTGGACGGCGCCCGCGCCTTCGGCCGCCGCTTCTGGGAGGTGCTCGGGGAGCGCCGCGCGCCGCGCATCGTCCTGGAGCACTCGGGTGCCGACACCATCCCGACCTCGATCTACATGGCCGACAACGCGGGCATGGTCGTGGTCTGCGGCGGCACGACCGGCTACAACGGCGACGTGGACCTGCGGTTCCTGTGGATGCGGCAGAAGCGCCTGCAGGGCTCGCACGTCGCCAGCGCCCGTGAGGCGCGCGAGATCACGCGGCTGATCGACCAGGGCACGATCGACCCCTGCCTGTCGCGGACGTTCGGCTTCGAGGAGATCGGGCTGGCCCACCAGCTCATCCACGACAACCAGCACCCCTCGGGCAACATGGCGGTGCTGGTGAACGCCACCGGGTAGCGCCGGCCGGCACGTACGAGGGCCGGTACCCCCACCGGGGTACCGGCCCTCGTCTCTTCTCCGGCGGAGCGGTGCCGGGGGCTCAGGCTCGCAGCGCCTTCTTGAGGATCTTCCCGGCGGGGTTGCGGGGCACCCGCTCGATGAACTCGAAGGACCGGGGCCGCTTGTACGGGGCCAGGTTCTCGCGGACGTGCGCCAGCAGGGTGGCCGTGGTCGTCCCCTCATCGACGACGACGTAGGCGAGCGGGACCTCGCCGTAGTCCTCGTCGGGCACGCCGACGACGGCCGCGTCGCGGACCTGCGGATGGGCCGTCAGGGCGCGTTCGATCTCCGAGGGGTAGACGTTCTGGCCGGCCCGGATGATGACGTCCTTGCTGCGGTCCACCAGGTGGATGCGTCCGCCCTCGTCGATGAAGCCCAGATCGCCGGTGCGGACCCAGCCGTCGGCCGTGACCTCCTCGGTGGACTCCGGGTCGTTCCAGTACCCCTGCATGACGCCGGGTCCCCGGGCGACGATCTCGCCGATCTCGCCGCGCTCCACCTCCCGCCCGTCCTCGCCGACGGCGCGGGCGGACATGCCGGGGACGACGCGTCCGCAGGGGATGCGCGCGGTGACGTCGCCGGGCTCGGGGTGCTCGTCCGGCCCCAGGGTGACGAAGGGACCGCCGACCTCGGTCATGCCGTACACCTGGCGGAAGCCGCAGCCGAGCCGTTCGACGGCCTCCGCGTACACGTCGAGCGGCATGGGTGCGGCGCCGTACAGGATCTCCCGCAGGGAGCCGAGGTCGGTGCGGTGGGAGCCCTTGGCCTGGAGCATGAACCGCACCATCTGCGGGACCATCCACATGTGGGTGGCCCGGTTCTCCTCCACCGCGGCGAGAGCGCGTTGCGGGGTGAAACCGGGCATCAGCACGATGGTGGCGCCCGCGGCCATGTAGGTCAGGGAGACGACCATGCTGCCGTGGTACAGCGGGCAGCAGTTGACCATCACGATGTCGTCCGTGGGGCGGGCGAGGACGAGCCAGCCGAGGGCGATGGCGCGGAAGGAGCCGCCGTCGACGGTGACGCCCTTGGCCTGTCCGGTGGTCGCGGAGGTGTGCAGGATCGCGACGGGGTCGGTGTCGGCCACCTCGGGCAGCTCGACGGGCTCGTCCACCGTGCCGAGCGTGTCGAAGACGGGCTTGTCCAGCGGCATCCGGATACGCACGGAGGCGGGGAGCGAGGTGTGCCGGTCGAGCAGGGCGGACTCCCCGAGGACGGCGACGGCGCCGACCCGCTCGATGATGCCGGCGACCTCGGGGACGGCCAGACTGTGGTTGAGCGGCACGAAGAGCGCGCCGAGCCGGGCGAGGGCGAAGTAGCTCTCCACCACCTCGATCCGGTCCTGGGCGAGGACGGCGACCCGGTCACCGCGCCGGATTCCGACGGCGGCCAGGCCCCGGGCGAGTTCGACCGTGCGGTCGTGGAACTGGTCCCAGGTGACGCTACGCCGCTCGTCGACGAGGGCGGTGCGGTCGGGGTGGCACTGGCGGTTGCGCTCCGCCAACTGGGTCAGCCACATCAGGCACCGCCGGCCGTCCCGGCCGTCGTGCGCTCGGCGACGAACCGCTCGTAGTCGGCGATGGTCCGCAGTTCCTCCATGTCGTCCCCGGTGATCTCCACTCCCGTGCGCTGTTCGACCAGGAGGACCAGGCGCACCAGGTCGCCCGAGTCGATGCCGCTGCCGGCCAGGTCGACGTCGTCACCGAGGGTCTCGGCGTACTCGGTGGTGCCGGTGAGTTCGACCAGCAACTCCCTGATGGTGCTCATGCCTTCTCCTCTTCACTCAGCCGCGGCCGTCCGCCGGTCCCGGCCACACACGCGTGTTGTCGCAGAGGAAGAGGCGCGAGGAGGCGGCGGCAATCCCCCGGCCTCGTGGTGACGCTCGTCACGCGCCGGATCGGGAGGGCGGGGGATAGCGGGCCGGGGCGGACGCCTCTTCCCGGGTACGGAGGTTCCGCCCTTGGCAGCAGAGGATGTGATGCAGGTGCCCAGGCAGCACGCGCAGACCGCCGTCGCGGTCCGCGACACCGGTCCGGTGTGGCCCCGGCCCGGGGACGGGGCCGTATGACCGGCGCACCGGCGCGGGCGACGGCCTCCCCCGCCGCCGACGAAGAGGCGGCGTCGCAGGCCCGGCTCACCGCCGAGTTCGAGGCGCTGCTCGCCGAGGGGGAGACGGTCGAGCCCCGGGACTGGATGCCGGACGGCTACCGCCGCATGCTGATCCGGCAGATCGCCCAGCACGCGCACTCCGAGATCATCGGGATGCAGCCGGAGGGCGCCTGGCTGACCCGGGCACCGTCGCTGCACCGGAAGTCCGTCCTGCTGGCGAAGGTCCAGGACGAGGCGGGCCACGGCTTGTACCTGTACTCGGCGGCCGAGACGCTGGGCGTGGACCGCGCGGAGTTGCTGGCGGCGCTGCACCGCGGCCAGCAGCGGTACGCGGCGACCTTCAACCACCCGGCACTGACCTGGGCGGACACCGGGGCCGTCGCCTGGCTGACGGACGGCGCCGCGGTCATCAACCAGGCGCCGCTGTGCCACACCTCGTACGGGCCCTACGCGCGGGCCATGCGCCGGGTGTGCCAGGAGGAGGCGTTCCACGTGCGGCAGGGGTACGACCTGATGAAGGCGCTCTGCGAGGGCACGCCCGCGCAGAAGGCGATGGCGCAGGACGCGGTGGACCGCTGGTGGCTGCCGGCGGTGGCGCTGATGTTCGGGCCGCCGGACACGGACGCGGCGGGCGGCGACGCCAAATCGGCCGCGCTGGGGGCGGCGGTCTCCCGCCGGGCCATCGCCTGGGGCATCAAGCGGCACACCAACGACGAACTGCGCCAGCGGTTCGTCGACCACTGCGTGCCGCAGGCGGAACGCCTCGGCCTGACCCTGCCCGACCCCGGCATCGGCTGGAACGAGGAGCGCGGGCACTACGACTTCGGTCCGGTCGACTGGGAGTTGTACCGGGGCGCACTGGGCGACGACACGCACACCGCCCGGCAGCGGCTGGCCCACCGGGTCGCCGCGCACGAGGACGGCGCGTGGGTCCGGGAGGCGGCCGCCGCGTACGCGGCGCGGCAGTCCGGTGCGGACACGGCGGGCACGAGCACGGAGGCGGTGGCGTGAGCGGGTCGGCGGAGGGCGCCCCGGCGTCCTGGGAGGTGTTCCTGCGGCCCCGCCGCGGGCTGTCCCACCAGCACGTGGGTTCGGTACGGGCGAGCGATCCCGACATGGCGCTCTCCCACGCCCGCGACCTGTACACCCGGCGCGGCGAGCCGCTGTCGCTGTGGGTCGTGCGCTCGGACACGGTGTACGCGGCGTCGCCGGACGAACGCGACCCGTTCTTCAGCAACGCGCCGCACAAGCCGTACCGCTACCCGGAGGAGTTCGTACCGCTGTCGGAAGGGGGCGAGGGCGATGACTGAGACGGTGACCGGGTCGACCCGGCAGGGTACGGACGCCGCGCTGGCGCGGTACGCGGTGCGGCTCGGCGACGACGCGCTGGTGCTCGCGCAGCAGCTGTGCCGGTGGATCACCAGGGCGCCGACCGTCGAGGAGGACCTGGCGCTCTCCAACATCGCGCTCGACCTGGTCGGCCATGCCCGGACACTGCTGACCATCGGCGGGCGCCTGGACGGCACCGGCCGCACCGAGGACGACTTCGCGTTCCTGCGCACGGAACGGGAGTTCACGAACGCGCTCCTCGTCGAGATCCCGGACGGCGACTTCGCCGGAACGGTGGCGCGACAGCTCGCCTACACGCACCACGCCGTGCTCCTGTACGAGGCCCTGGCCGCGAGTACGGACCCGGAGCTGGCGGCGTTCGCGGTCCGGGCGGCCAAGGAGGTCGCCTACCACCGGCGGCACGCCGACGACTGGGTGGTCCGGCTGGGCCTGGGCACCGCGGAGAGCGCGCGGCGGATGCGGGCCGGGCTGGAGCGGGTGTGGCCGTGCACGGCCGAACTGTTCGAGGAGGACGCGCTGGTGCGCGGGCTCACCGCGGCAGGTGCCGTGCCCGCACCGGGCCCGCTGCGCGAACGCTGGCACCAGGAGGTGGCAGCCGTGCTGGAGCGGGCCGGACTGCCGCTCCCCGCGCCGAAGTGGCACGCCACCGGAGGCCGCGACGGCCTGCACACCGAGGCGTTCGGCCCGCTGATCGCCGAACTCCAGTCGGTGCACCGGCAGTTCCCGGGAGGCACGTGGTGAGCAGTCCCCCGCACCCGGAGCCCTCCCCCGCCCCGCTGCCGGTGGCGGAGGTGGCGCGGCAGGTGGGCGAGGTGCCCGATCCGGAGCTGCCGATGATCGGCCTCGGCGACCTCGGGGTGGTCGAGTCCGTGGCGGTCGCGGACGACGGGAACCTCGAAGTGGCGATCCTGCCGACCTTTCTGGGCTGCCCGGCCCTGCCCGCGATCACCGCCTCCGTGCGGGAGGTGCTCGTGCGGTGCGGTCACCCCGAGGGCCGCGTCCGGCACGTGCTGGCGCCCGCCTGGAGTTCGGACCGGATCAGTGCGCGGGGCCGGTCCGCGCTGGCCGCGCACGGGATCGCACCGCCCGCGCCCTCGGACGCCCCCGAGCCCGTACGGCTCGGTCTCGGTACGCCCTGCCCGTACTGCGGTTCCCTGGCCACCCGTCCGCACAGCGCGTTCGGCCCCGCCCGCTGTCAGTCGATGCTCCACTGCGCCGGCTGCCGGGAGACCTTTCCCCTGATGACGGCGATGTGAGGCGACACCCCATGGACACTGCGGTTCCGAGGGCGGCGCAGGCGGCGCCGCCGCGCACCGGCTGGTACCCGCTGCCGGTCACCCTGCTGGACCGGCTCACCGAGGACACCATCGCGATCACCCTGGAGGTTCCGGACGGCCTGCGCGAGCGGTTCGCCCACCGGCCCGGTGCCCACGTCGTCGTCCGGCACCGGTCCGGCGGCCGGGAACTGCGCCGCAGTTACTCGGTGTGCCCGCCTCCCGAGGACCCGGCGGCGCTGCGGCTGGTGGTGAAGCGCAACACCTCCGACGGTTTCGGCGCCCACGCCATGGAGCGGCTCGCGGCCGGTGACCTCCTGGAGGTGGGTCCGCCCGCAGGCCACTTCGGGCTGCCGCAGGTACGCGGCGCGCACCATGTGCTGATCGCCGGAGGCTGCGGCATCACGCCGCTGGCCCCGATGGCGGCGGCCGCCCTGCGGGAGGACCCGACGTGCCGGGTCTCCCTGGTGCACGCGGCGCGCACGGCCCGCGGCGCCCTGCTGGCCGACGAGACTGCCGTGCTGAAGGACGCGTACGTCGACCGCTTCACCGCGCTGTACGTGCTCTCCCGCGAGCGGCGCGAGACCGAGTTGTTCAGCGGCCGGATCGACGCGGACCGGCTGACGCGGCTGCTGACCCTGCTGGGCGCCCGGCCCGGCCCCGCGACCCGGTTCGCGGTGTGCGGACCGTACGGCCTGGTGGAGACGGTCCGCTCCACCCTCGAGAGGTGGGGGGCCGAGCCGGACACCGTCCGTTTCGAGCTGTTCTCCACCGACGGGGCGCCGCCGGAGCCGGAGCCCGAGGCCCCCGCCGTCCGCCAGGGGCGGGTCACCACCGTGCTCGCCGGGCGCACCGGCACGGTGACGACGGCACCGGAGGACACCACGCTCCTCGACACCGTGCTGCGGTCCCGCCCCGACGCGCCCTACGCCTGCCGTGACGGGGTGTGCGGGAACTGCCGCGCCAAGGTCGTCCGGGGGGCCGTGGCCCTCGGCCGGCAGCACGCGCTGGACGCGGCCGACCTCGCGGCGGGCTACACCCTCGTGTGCCGGGCCCGGCCGCACACCGCCGACGTGACGCTCGACTTCGACGCCTGAGTCCCCCTTCCACCCCTTCCACGAGGAGAGTCCCATGACCACCACCCAGCGGCACCAGGGCAGAACCGCACTCGTCACCGGCGGCAGCCGGGGCATCGGCCGCGCCATCAGCCGGCGGCTGGCCGCCGAGGGCGCTCTGGTGGCCGTCCACTACGGCCACGACCACGCGGCGGCCGAGCGGACGGTCAAGGAGATCGAGGCGGACGGTGGGCGCGCCTTCCCCGTCCACGCGGAACTGGGCGTGGACGGGGACGCCGCCACGCTCTGGGCGGCCTTCGACGAGGCGCTGTCCGGGACGGGTTCCCGGCCGGGGCTGGACATCCTGGTCAACAACGCCGGCATCACCCTGCCCCGTCCCATCGCCGCGGTCACCGAGGAGGAGTACGACCGGGTCTTCGCGGTGAACACCCGGGCGCCGTTCTTCATCGTCCAGCGCTCCCTGGAGCGGCTGCGTGACGGCGGCCGGATCATCAGCATCTCCTCCGCCGCGACGCAGACCGCCTACCCGGCGATCGTCGCCTACTCGATGAGCAAGGGCGCCCTGGACGTGCTCACGCCGGCCCTCGCCAAGCAGCTGGGCCCGCGCGGCATCACGGTCAACACGGTCGCGCCCGGCTTCACCGAGACCGAGATCAACCCGACGCTGAGCAACCCGGAGATCCGCAAGGCCCTCTCCTCGGCGTCGGTCTTCGACCGGCTCGGCGCCCCCGCCGACATCGCCGACGTCGTCTCCTTCGTGGCGAGCGACGAGGCCCGCTGGGTCACCGGGCAGTGGATCGACGCCACCGGCGGTGTCGGCCTCGGTCTGTGACCGGCCGTCCCCGCGCCCCACACCGGTCTGTTCCTAGGAGCCCCGATGAACGACGGCCCGTCCGCTCTCGCGGATCCCGCCGAGGACACCCCGCTGACCCGATCCTTCTCCGGCGCCAGCCCCTACGAGGAGTACGTCCACGCCTCCGTCCTCAACACCCTGCAACAGCCCCTCACCGAAGCCGCCGACGAGATGGGATTCCTCGTCACCACGCAGGTGATGGAGTTGTGGTTCACCCTGATCGTCCACGAGTGGCGCACGGCGCGGGAGGCGTTCGTCAAGGACGACCTGCCCGCCGCGCTCGACGCCCTGGTCCGCAGCCGGCGCGCCCTGTCCGCGCTCAACGACTCCTGGCAGCCGATCGCCGCGCTGACGCCCCGCCAGTTCGAGGGATTCCGGACCGCGTTCGGCCGGGCCTCCGGTTTCCAGTCGGCGATGTACCGGCACATCGAGTTCCTGCTCGGCGAGAAGTCGCAGTCCCTGGTGAACGCCCATCGCGGGGACCCGGCCGTCCACGAGGCACTGCGCGACGCCCACCGCGAGCCGTCCCTCTACGACGAGGTGCTGTGCTTCCTGCACCGCCAGGGCCTGCCCGTGCCCGCGCACGTCCGCGAACGCGACGTCTCCCTCTCCTACACCTCCGACCCGGCCGTGGTGGAGCTGTGGCGCGGCGTCTACGCCGGATCGCCGTACGAGGCACCGGCCCAGCTCGCGGAGGCGCTGACCGACATCGCCGAGCTGGTCGCCCGCTGGCGGTTCGACCACCTGATGGTGGTGCGCCGGGCCATGGGAGCCAAGCCCGGCAGCGGGGGCACCGCCGGAGTGGCCTACCTGGAGCAGCGCGCCCGGCGTGTGGTCTTCCCCGAGCTGTGGGAGGCACGCGGTGCGCTCTAGGGTCATCTCCGCGTTCGCGGCGGAGGAGGAGAAGCGTGTCCTCAGCCTGAAGCCGGTACTGGCGCCCCATCACGGCAGGTACGGCGACCACCCGCACCAGGTCTACGACGCCTGGCCGGCCGAGGACCCGGACGCTCCGCTGGTGATCCTGCTGCACGGCGGGTACTGGCGGTACGACCGGATGCATCTGACACCGTTCGCCGCCTACCTGGCCGGGCAGGGGCTCTCCACGGTGCTTCCCGGCTTCCGCAGGTCGGGCGGGGCGGGGGGATACCCCGAGACCTTCGACGACGTCGCCCGCCTCGTGGACACGCTGCCCGGGGGGCGGCCGTACATCCTCGCCGGGCACTGCTCGGGCGGTCATCTGGCCCTGTGGTGCGCGGCCCGCGGGCTGCTGCCGCCCGGGTCGCCGTGGCACACCTCCACGCTCCCCACGGGTGTCCTCGCCCTGGCGCCGCTCACCGACCTCGCGGCGACCCGCCGGGACGGGCTGAGCGACGACGCCGCGCTGCAACTGATGGGCGGCGAGGAGGGGTTCGCCGCACACATGGCGTCCGTGGACCCGCTCACCCTGCTCAGCGGCGCGGGGACGACGGGGGTACCGACCGTGCTGCTCCACGGCGAGGTGGACGAGGAAGTGCCGCTGACCCAGTTCTCCGACTACGCCGCCGTCCACCACGACCTGCACACCGTCGTCCTGCCGGGCACGGGGCATTACACGCTCATCGAGCCGGGCGCGCCGGCGGCCCGCGAGGTCGCCGACACGCTGTGGCGGATGGCACGCGAGGAGGGGCCGGGCACCACGGCGGGCCCCACGGACCGGCGGGCCAGGGCGAAGGAGTCCGGCCCCACCTGACGCCCGGACCACCGATCCGGGCGGGCCGGTCCCGACGGCGCCTCGCCGGGGCCGGCAACCTGGGGTGCGGCCTCGCTGCCGGCTCCGCCGCCACGCCGCGCCGAACAGCCGCGCACTTCTCGTGTTCTTCAGGTGTTTCCCTAGTGATGTCGCCGCACCAAACACGAACCCGCTCACCCGTGCCGCCACCTTCCGCGGCTCCCCCGGTGCCGACGCAGCCCCTCCCACGTGCACTTTCGCACCGAGGCCCGACGGAACCACGGTTCTGGGGCGGTCTTGTGCCGTTCCGCTTACCTCGAACGAGCCCTGCGGATCTCGCATGCCTGAACCGTGAAGGCAGGTGATGCTCCATCACATCATCTGCGCACCCGCAGACTTGACTCGGACGCCTCCCGCGTCAACAACGACCACCCAGCGGTTCCGGAAGACAGCCCGAAGGGCGTGAAAGCGCCCATCAGGCCCGCAACCGCTGCCCGCCGGAGCCGTGCGGGGCATCCACCGTTGACCCCACGTGTGATCGAACTGGGGTGATCATGTGCGCTACGAGATCATTCCTTCCTGCTTCCGCTTTCGCCACATGCCTTGCAGGGAAATGTCCGGGTGCTGCCGAAAGGAGAGCGGGTGGGCGAATGGCGAATGCCAGAACGGCATGGAAGGAATAGGCGATCGACCGTCCACCCAGGGACGCATGCCGGAGCGGCGGAACGGGGCGCCCCGGCGCCGGCGCCCCGTCAGAGCGGGGAGCCGGGAAGTGCCTGGTAGATCTCTGCGAGCCGGGTCACCGACGGATGGGCTGCCGGGAACGCACGGTCGTCGATGCCGGTGACGGGACGGACCCCGACGGCGGCGTTGGTCGCGAACACCGCCTCGACGGAGTCGAGGTCCGCGAGGGCGACCAGCTCGGTGGGACCGTCGGTGGCACGCCGCAGGAGTTGCCGGGTCGTGCCGGCCAGCACCTCTCCGCCTGGCCAGACCACCTGTCCGTCGCGCACCAGTCCGATGTTCCAGGTGCCGCCTTCCAGGAGGTCGCCGTCGGCTCCCGTGAACAGCACGTCGTCGTAACCGGCCCGCTGGGCCTGCCTGCGCAGCCGCAGGGTGGGAAAGAGGCCGACCGACTTCACCTCGGGAAGGTCGCGGCGGTGGACCACCGAACGTACCCGCAGCGGACCGGGGGGCTTGTCGGGGGCGGGCCGGGAGGTCACCAGGATGCCCGGCCGGGCGTCCGCGGCGATGTTCCCCAGGTTCAGCGCCGGGTCGAAGACGGTGACACGGACGGTCGCCCGGCCGTGTTCCGGTGCCGCCCGGCGGGCGAGCTTCCGCACCCGGTCCGGGTCGAGCGCCGCGTCGAAGAGGGTCCGGCAGTCGCGGATGAGGCGTTCCAGGTGGAGCTCGAGCCCGCGCACCCGGCCGTTCTCGACGAGCAGCGTGGTGAAGTGGCCGTAGTCGGTGAGGGCGAGCGAGGCCAGCGCCTCGGGCCCGGCGGGTTCCCCGTCCAGTTCGATCATGACGTCACCCTGTCACTGTGCCCGCCGTACCGTGCGCGGAGCGCGCGACGGGGACGAGCGGGGGTGCGGACCGGCGGCCGGGCGGCCGCCGACGGAGCACACGGCGTACGGATCACTTGATGAAGTCCTCGACGACCTTCGGCGGCCAGGTGCCGACCTTGAGGACGCCCATGGAGTAGGCGCGGGAGACGAGGGCGGCGCGGTTGGGCACCTTGAGCTTCCGCAGCAGCCCGGTGACGTGGTACTCCACGCCCTGGCGGCTGAGGTAGAGGCGCGAGGCGAGCGGGATGGTCGAGACCCCGGCGGCTATGCCCTCCAGGATGCGTGCGTCGATCTCGCTGAGGAGCTTCTTGCGGGGCGCCATGATGTCCGCCTCCCCGGCCTCCTCCTCCGCGGCGTTCATCACCACGAGGATCGCGGCCACGTCGGGCGTGCGACCACCGCGTACCGCGAGCGCGTTCAACGGCAGCGTGGACGCCGTGCGTTCCTGGTCGACCGCGATGACCTCGGTGGCGAAGCGGTGCCGCTTGCCGTCCAGCATCCGCGCGAACTGGTGCATGAGGGGCTGCTGGACGCTCGGGTGGACGAGGTCGCAGAAGCGGCTGCCGCAGAGTTCGGAGGACGAGCCGCCGAAGCGGCGCTCGAACTCCTGGTTGACCTGCTGGATCGTGAGAGACGGGTCGAGGCAGGCGACATAGGCGCCGGCCCGGTCGAACCCGTCCGCGAGAACGGCGGCCCGTTCGGGCGAGCCGGTCGGGTCGGCCGTCGGCGCGGGATCCATGAGCGTGCTGTGGGGGGTGGCGGGCATCAAGGAACTCGTGACCTTTCTTCGTTTCGCATTACGGGGGCGGGTGGCGCGGCCCACGCTGATTAGGAGGCGACCGCGCCCAGGGCTCTTGAGAAAGGGCCAGCGACGAGAAAGAAGATGTTTTGGATCCTACGAAAGCGGCTATCGGCGGTCAACGCGGCCCAGGGCTGACCAGCCAATACTGTGGTAGCCCCTTCGGTAGGTACGGTCCCGTACCGAAGAGGTTCGGTCGGGTCGGTTCGGTGTACGTACCTCACCGCCTTGCACCACTCCCGTCTGCGGGGAAGGCCCGAATTCGGGCGACCGTCCCCCACCTGGGGACCCGATGGCCCTTGCCATCCCCTCACCGCGGTCCCGCACCCCGCAGAAATGGTGACGAACGTTCATCCAGATTTCCCGGCCGAGGACACAGACGGCTTTCGGAAGGCCGCCGAGGTCCAGGCAGAACAATGGCCGGAAGCAAGGAAGCCCGGCCCCCTCCGCACATATGCAGCGGAAGGAGTCGGGGCATTTCCCTTGGCGCGTATTACTCGCCGGTGCCCGCGTATTCCGCGCGCGAGAAGAGGACGATCAGTTCCCGGCGGCCGAAGATGCCCAGCCGCCGGTAGGCGTGGGTCAGGTGCTTCTCGACGGCGCGCGAGCTGACCCCGAGGGCGCCGGCGATCTCCTGGTTCGTCAGCCCCCGGCAGGCCAGCCCGACCACGCGGCGCTCGGTCGGGGTGAGCACGTTCTCCGGCGTGGCCGGCGGTCCGGAGCGATGACCGGCAGCCCGGGCCGCCCGTTCGGCCAGGCCGGGGGCGCCGCACGAGGTGGCCAGGGTGGCGGCTTCCCGGGCGAGCGCCCCGGTCTCGGCGCCACCGCCCAGGCGTTCGGCGAGGGAGAACAGGGCGCGGGCCAGTTCGAGCTGGTTGGCGGAGCCACGCAGCACGGTGACGGCCTCGCGCAGCAGACCGATGCCCCGGCCGCCGTCCTCCAGGCGGCCGAGCAGCCGCAGCGCGCGGCCCACCCCGACGGGAGCGCCCCACTGCTCGGCCCGCGCGTACTCCTCCTCGGCGAGGCTTCGGGCGGTGCGGATGTCACCCAGGCGGCGGTGGACGCCGACGGCCCAGGGGCGCCAGGGGAAGAGCACCGGGTTGTGCCAGCCGGCGGCCTCGAGCTGGCGGCCGCAGGAGTGCAGCGAGTCGAGGGCTCCGGTCTGGTCGCCTGCGGCGATCTCCCGGGTGGCCTCCAGCAGGCGCAGGATCCCGGTGAGGGTAAGGCCCTGCGACCGGATGCGGCTCGCGCGCCGCAGCACCTTCTCGGCGAGCGAGGGGTCGCGGGACTCCAGCGCGACGATGGCGTGCGTCATCGTCGCCGCGGTGTCCAGGCCCTGGTGCGCGGGCTCCGTCATCCCGAGGGCCGTCTCGGACTGCTCGCGGGCCTGGGCGAGCCGGCCGCGCCCGAGGTGGACGAGGGCCTGCTCGATGTGGACCAGGGCGTTGGCGGGGGTGGCACCCCGCTCGTTGGCACGGTGCTCGACGGCGAGCCAGGAGTCGACGGCCTCCATCGAATCGGCGGCGATCATCGTGATGATCGCCAGCGGGAGGGTGGAGTGGATGCGGGCGGAAGTGGCGGGCTCGCGGTCCAGGACGCGCCCGGCGAGGCGCACCACCTCGGAGGAGGGCAGGTGGCAGCCGAGGGTCGCGGCACCGAGCAGCGCGATCGTCAGCTCCCTCTCGCCTCCGGTGCCCACCGGAGGCTCGGGGCCCAGTTCCTTCAACCGGTGCGCCGAGGCGGCGAGTTCGTGGGGGTCCTCGTGGCCGCAGTGGCGCAGCCTGGCTTCCAGGCGGAGCGCGAGATCGCGGTCGGTGCCGGTGAGCCCGTCGGCGGGCCCGAGGTCCTCGGCGGCCTGGCGCAGCAGGTCGACGGCGGTGAGCGGGGCGGGGCCCAGCGCGGTCGGGGAGATGCGCAGGGCGGCGACGGCCCGGTCCCGGGGTTCGGGGAGCAGGGTCATGGCCTGGGCGATGTGGCGTTCGCAGGCGAGGGGGTCGAACCCTCTCTCCGCGGTACCCAGTTCGACGAGGAGGCGGCCTCGGCCGACGCCCGCGGCGGGGCTGTCCAGCAGGGCGCGGCACAGGTAGCCGGCGGCGGTGTCGGGGGCGCCGCGGCGCAGCGCGGTGTCGGCGGCGGCCCGCAGGACGTCGACGGCCCACGGCTGGCGCCGGGTGACGACGGCCATGAGCTGGGCGGCGACCTGTTCGGCCGGGGAGCCGGCGGCGTAGAGGAGGGCGGCGGCCTCGTCGTGCATCCGCTCCCGCTGGACCATGGTGAGGGTGGACTCTGCGGCGTCGCGGACGGACCGGTGGATGAAGCGCGGTTCGTCGGGGGCGGCGAGGGCACCGAGCGCGCCGAGGGCGCGCAGGGCCCCCGCGTAGCCGATCGAGTCGAGCCCGGCCAGTCTGGCCAGGGTGGGCGCGTCGCTCAGTTCGCCGAGGATCGCGATGGCGGCGGCGAGGTCGCGGACCGGGGCCGGCTGGGTGCGCAGGATGCTGGCGAGCCGTTCGCGCAACTGGGAAGGGCGCAGCCGGCGTGCCGTCTCGGCGTGTTCGGCGAGCGGGCGGCGGCCGAGGAAGCCGGTGCCGACGAGGATCGACATCAGGAAGAGCGGGTTGCCGACGGACGCCTCGTGGCAGGCCTGGACGAACTCGTCGTCGCCCGCCTCGCCGAAGTGCTCCCGGACCAGCTCCTGGGTGGCTGTCAGGCTGAGGGAGGCGGGGCGCAGGGTCTGGGTGGCCGCCTCGCGGATCTCACGGACGAGCGTGTGGTGGCTGCGGGGGTCCCCGTCGCGCAGGGCGCAGACGACGACGGCCCGCAGTCCGTGCAGCCGCTTGGCGAGGTAGGTGAGCCAGCGCAGCGAGGGCACGTCGGACCACTGCAGGTCGTCGACGAGGATGAGCAGGCGGCTCTCGGCGCTCACGTTGGCGAGCAGGGAGAGCAGTCCGTGCAGGACGGCCTCGGTGGCGGCGATGGCCTGGTCGGCCCCGGGCGGGGCGGCGTCGTCGGCCAGGACGTGGCGGGCGAAGGAGGCGTGGGCGTCCATCCAGCGGTCCCGGGCGTCCTCGGGCGAGTCGCCGAGCAGGGTCTCGAAGAGCTGCCGTACGACTCCGAAGGCGAAGTCCTGTTCCATGGAGGCCGCGTGGGCCCTCAGCACCCGGACGTCGTCCCGGTCGTCGGCCAGGCAGGACAGCCGCTGCAGAAGGGCGGAGCGGCCGATGCCGAGGGGGCCGGTGAGGAGGACGAGGGAGGACCTGCCTTCGGTCGCGGCGCCCAGGGCGGCGTCGACCAGGGCGATCTCGGTGGTGCGCTCCAGCAACATGCGATCAGCTGCCCTCCGCTTCTTGGACGAGTGCGCGCAGTTCCTCACGTCCGCGGATGCGGAGTTTGCGGTAGACGCCGCTGAGGCGCAGCTCCACGGCGCGCGTGGTCACGGCGAGTTCCGTGGCGATCTCCCGGTTGCCCAGGCCCTGGGCGGCGCGGGCCGCGGTCTCCCGTTCGACGGTGGTCAGGCCGTGCCAGACGGCGTCGTCGTGGCCCGGGGCCTTCGCGGTCCTCCGGCCGGTCAGCACCGCCGGGCGCGGGCCGGGGGGCCGGCCGAGGGGCCGGGCCGCGGAGGGGACGTGCGGACCGGGGGGTGGGACGACCGGCGGGAGCACCGTGGCGGCCGGGCCTAGGGCGACGGCGGCCCGGCGCTCGTTCTCCTCGCGCTCGGCGGCGGCCAGTTCGATGACGGCCCGGGTGTAGGCGGTGCGGGCGGGTGCCGCGCTGAGGGTGGCGACGGCGGCGCGGAGGTTCTCGACCCGGTTCTCCTCGGTGACGACGGCGAGGCTGAGCTGTGCGCGGCCGAGGGGCGCGGCGGCACCCCAGCGGCGGGCGAGGCGGACCTCCTCGTGGACCAGCCGGCCGGCCTCCTCGGTGTCGCCGAGGGTGTGGGCGGCCTCGGCGGCGAGGGAGCGCCAGGGCTGGACGGCGGGGTTGACGCAGCCGTGCCGCAGGAGCCAGCGACCGCAGGCGCGGAAGTGTTCCCTGGCCTGGTGGGGCTCGTCGGCCGTGCGGGCCAGCACCCCCCGGGCGAAGAGCAGTTGGGCGGTGGTGACGCTCTCGTGGGCGAGCGGCGGCAGCGGCCGGGCGGCGGTCTCGCGGGCCCGTTCGGTGTGGCCGTTCCGGAGATCGGTGATCATGCTCAGGGCGAGCCAGTACGGGAGGAAGAGGGGGTGGAGGCGGTCCAGCGGGAGTTCCGCCTGGGCGGCGGCCAGGTCACGGGCGGCGGCGTCGGGGCGGCCGTGGCGGATGTGCAGTTCGGCGCGGACGGTGAGGATGTGGGCGACCGAGATCGCCGCGCGCTCCCGGTGGGACTCGTCGAGCAGGGCACCGAGGTGGTTCTCCGCCTCGTCGCCGTCGTCGGTGAGCAGGAGGGCGCGGCAGCCGAGCAGCCGGGGTACGACGAGGAGCGGGCGGCCGGTGGCGGCGGGGACGAAGGCGGAGCGGGCGAGTCTGCGTACCTCCTCGCGGTGGAGGCCGACCACGCCGTGTTCCCAGGCCCAGACCCCCGCGACGGCCGGGTTGTGCACCGCGTCGGGCAGGGCGGGGACGGGGAGGACGTCGAGGTCGGCGTCGTCGTGGCGGAGGAAGGAGGCGACGCGGCACAGGACGGTCAGTTCGTGCCGCTCGGCGCCCGCCGGGTCCTCGTCCGGTCCGGCGGTGTCCGGTCGTCCTACGGCCTCGGGACCGGACGAGCGGGGGCCGCCGTGGGCGCGGGGCGTGCCTGGGAGGTCCGGCGCGGCGGATCTTCTCCCGTCCGGCCCGGCGGCGCCGGGCGGGGTGCCCGCGTAGGGACGGTGAGGGACGAGGTGGGTGCGGGGAGTCGACGGGGGCTCCGCCTCGGGCGGGACGGCCGGGGCGCCGGGCGGGCCACGTCGTGGTTCGGGGGCGGCCGGGGCCGAATCGATGGCTCCGGCGAGGGCGTGGCGGGCCGCACGGGTGTCTCCGCCGAGGAGGCACAGGTCGGTGGCGCGGGCCCGCAGTCCGGCGCCGGGGCCGGGCCGGGTGGCGCGGATGAGCCCGCCCAGGCGGCGTTCGGCGGCTGCGGGGGCGGTGACCATCTCCACGGAGGCCAGCTGGAACTCGATCCGGGCGCGGTCCTCGGCTGCCAGTGGCTCGTCCAGGGCGCGCGCCAGGTAGGCGACGGCCAGGTCGCGGCGGCCTCCGCGCAGCGCGGAGGTGAAGCCCCGCCGCAGGGTGTCGACGGCCCAGGGGTCGCCGACGGGGCGGGCCAGCAGCAGCAGGTCGGCTATGCCCTGGTCGTCGGCGGCGACGCGCTGGGCGAGCCCGGCGGCGCGTGCGTACAGCTCGGCCCGGTCCGCGACGGGCATCTCCTCCAGGACGCGGGCGCGTACGACGGCGTCCTGGACCCGGGGGTGACCGTCGCGCAGGGTGGTCAGACCGCTGGCCGCCAGGGCGGCGCGCAGGCGGGACTCGGAGACGGAGTGCGGTCCGGCGAGCGTGCAGACGAGGGGAAAGTCGAGGAGGTCGCCGCAGACGGCGAGGGCGCGCAGGGCGTCGACGGCGGCCGGGTCGCGAAGGTCGCTGAGGGCGCGGGTGGCGTGGTCGCCGACGACCTCCGCGGTCAGGGCGCGCAGTGGGTCGATCCGGTCGGCCCGGGGGCTGTGCCCCGCGCGGGCGAAACGGTCCAGCACGTCGTGGACCACGGCCGGGATGCCCCGGGTCGCCTCGGCGAGGGCCTCGGTGAAGGCGGGGTCCCCCGGGGCGCCGAAGGCCCGCAGGACGGCGGTGGCGGTGCCGCTGGAGGTGAGGGGCGGCAACGCCAGCTCGATGGTGGTGGCCAGTCCGGTCAGGGGGGTGCCGACGCTCCAGTCGGGCCGGGTGAGGGCGGTGCCGGTGGTGCTGGTGAGCAGGGCGACCGGGGCGCGGGGCAGCCGCCGGGCGAGGGCTTCCAGCCAGCGCAGGGAGGCCGGGTCGAGCCACTGGGTGTCGCGTACCACGAGCAGGGTGGGCCGGTCACGGACGGCGTTGAGCAGGCCGGTGAGGCCCGGCAGCCCGCCGGGCTGCTCGTCGGTGAGGAAGAGGCGCGGGGCGAGTGCGCGGTTCTCCTCCGCGAGGAGCTGGGCCACCACGCCGTACCGCACCTCGTGTTCGGCGGGGGTGGCGTGGGCGCTGAGGACGCGCAGTCCGGCGTCGGTGGCGTACGCGGCGGCCCAGCGCAGCAGATCGTTCTGGCCGAGCCCCGGTTCTCCGGTCACCGTCACCACCGCGGGGCGGCCGGAACCGAGCTCGCCGATCACGGCGGAGAGGGCGGCCAGTTCGCGGTCGCGCTCCAGGAGCGGGAGCTCGATGGGCGGCATGTGAAGATCATACATTTGCGCAGTGCAGCAGGTGAGCGTACGTAACCCACTGTTTTTCCTATGGATTTCTCCGCTTCGCATGTCCCGGCCGCCTCTCCGCAGCCGACCGAGCGGTGGGGCCGGCCCCGCGCAGAGCCTCGGTCAGATCGGCCCGGCGCGCGACTCCCAGTTTCCGGTAGACGCTGGTGAGGTGGAGTTCCACGGTCCGCACGGTGACGAAGAGGGACTCCGCCACTTCGCGGTTGCCGGCGCCCGAGGCGACCAGCCCGGCCACGGTGCGTTCGGTGCCGGTGAGCATGTCCAGCGGTGAGGCGGTGACCTCGCGCATCCGCCCGCCGGCCGCGATCAGCTCGTCGCGGGCGCGCCGGGCGAGGGCGACGCACCCGCACCGCCGGGCCAGCCCGACGGCCTCCCGCAGATGCTCCCGGCCCTCCCGCACGGCTCCGTCCTCCACCAGGGCGCGTCCCAGCAGCAACAGGCCGCGGGCGTGCCCGCTCCGCGCGGGCGAGTCCGCCAGCAGGGCGACCGCCTCACGCAGCGCCCCGGTACGCGCCGCGCCACGCGCCGCCGCGCCCCGGGCGAGCGCGGCGTACCCCAGGGCCCGGCGGGTGCCCCAGCGTTCGGCGAGCCGGGTGCCGTGTGCGGCGGCCCGCCCCGCCTCCTCGCCGCGTCCTGCCTCGCCCAGCAGACAGGCCGTCTCCAGCCACCACGGCGCGAGGACCGGGTTGGTGAGTCCGGCCTCCGCCATCGACGCGCCGCAGGCCCCGAAGACCTCCAGGGCTCCGTCCACGTCGCCGTCGGCGGCCAGCGCCCGGCCCCGCGCCATCAGGTACCAGTGGTACTCCCAGACGAAGCGGTCCAGGTGGGGGCGTTTGATGGCACCCAGCGCCTCCAGCGCGCGCCCCGGATCACCCCGCTCGGTGAGGACGGAGGCGTACGCCGTGTGCGGCATCGTGGCGGTGTCGCCCCAGCCTTCCTGGCCGAGGATCTCCAGCGCGGTCTGCGCGTCGGCCATCGCGTCCGGCACCGCCCCGTTCTCCAGGCGGAACAGCGACCGGGTGGACAGCGCGAGCACGTACGTCCAGACCGCGGCGGTGTCGCCGCTGCCGCGCAGCACGGTCTCCAGAACCTCCTCGGCGGCCTCGTTCTCGTCGGCCAGCGACAGGGCGAGCGAGGTGGGCAGCAGGGACCACACGCCCAGCGGCACCCCGGGGGCGCGCAGCGCGCGACGGGCCCGGCGTACGGTCTCCTCCGCTCCCCCGCCCTCGGCGGCGGAGAGCACGCTCAGCACGGCGAGTTGCTGACGCTGGGCGGGGGTGTCTCCCGGCTGCGGGGTGAGGCCGGAGGTCCGGCGCAGGACGTCGGGCAGGGTGGCCTTCTCGTCGGAGCCCACGATCAGCAGGGCCGACTCCGTGAGGGTGCGCAGTTCGCGGTCGGCGGGTTCGGGCTCGGGGCCCAGCTCGGCGTCGAGGGCGTCCAGCGCCTCGGTGAGGACCCGGGCGCCGTCCGGCGACTGCTGCACGGCGAGGCAGGTCAGGCCCAGCTGGACCGCTGTGGCGGCGCGGGCACGGACGTCCGTGGTCAGGGAGTGGGCCTCGTGCAGCAGGATCACCGAGCGGGCCGGGTCGGTCTCGGCCAGCGCCTTGCCGAGCCGGGAGAGGACGTCGGGGTCCTTCGGCTCGGCCTCGCGTACGCGCTCCAGGTAGCGGGCGGCGGCCTCACAGGCGCCGCGCTGTTCGGCCTGGGCCGCGGCGTCGCGGAGCACGGAGACCGCCCAGTCGTCGGGGGTGCCCGGGACCAGCAGCAGCTGCGTGGCGATCTCCTCGGGGGACCGTCCGACGTCGCTGAGGAGCCGGGCGGCGCGTCCGCGCAGGACGGCGACGCCCGGCGCGCCGACGGCGTCGAGGACCGCGGCGCGCACCAGGTCGTGGGAGAGCTCCAGGTGGCCGGGGTGGATCAGCCCGGCGTCGCGCAGGATCTCCACGGCCTCCTCCACGTGGACGACGGAGACCCTGCCGAGGGCGGCCAGGTACGTCGGGTCCTCGTCGCCGAGCACGGCCACGGCACGCGCGACCTGGTGCACCCAGTCCGGCTGGTGTTCCAGCACGCCCCGGACGGAGGCGGCGACGACCTTCCCGCCGGCCTGGGCGAGGCGTGCCGTCCCGGCGTCGTCGGGGCCCAGTCCGGCGGAGCGCAGGTCGCGCAGGAGCCGGACGATCTCCAGCGGGCTGCCGCCGGTCACGGAGAGAAGGCGGCCGACGAACGACGGCAGGGGGTCCTGCTCCGGGAAGGAGTGAGCAGTCAGCTCCGCCACCTCGGCGGTGTCCAGCGGGCCGATCCCGAGTGAGGCCGGCAGGTGGTGGGCGACCAGGTCGGCGAGGGCGTCGGGAGCGGTGAGGCCGGTGCCGGTGCGGTGGGCGGCGACGACGAGGAGCGGCAGGCCGTCGGCGCGGCGCAGCAGGAAGTCGAGCCAGCGCAGGGACCGCTCGTCGCACCAGTGGACGTCGTCGAGGACGAGCACCAGGGGGCCGTCCGCCATGAGGTTGGCCGCGAGCCAGTACAGGCCCTGGAGGACGGAGAAGGTGCTGCCGGGATCGGCGTCCAGCTCCCCGGGGTCGGCGGCCAGGGCGGGCAGCGCGCGCCGGGCGCCGCCTGCGAGGAGCGGGGAGGTACGGCCCTTGCGGCCGGTCAGGCCGAGTCCGCCGAACAGGGCGCGGACCCCGCTGTAGCCCGTGGCGACGTCGACGGCGCGGCAGGAGCCGTAGAGGGCGGTCATGCCGGCGAGGGGGCCGTCCTCGGCCAGGGCGGTGCGCAGCAGGGCGGTCTTGCCGATTCCGGCAGGGCCGTCCAGGAGCACCAGGCGGGGTCTGCCCGCGCGGGCGGCGTCCGCGTGCCGGGCGAGGGCGTCGAGCTGGTGGGCCCGGCCGACGAGGGGCGGGGCCGGGGGCACGGCACGGGACCGGTGAGGCATGGGGCTTTCCCTCGCGTCGACGGGGCCAGGGACGGCGGCCCGGCGGAACCGGACCGGTCCCGGGGCGGCGCCCCGGGACCGGTCACCTGCCCCACCGGACCCACATCTACGCACACCCGGGTGGCCGGCGCAGCGGCCCGGCGCCGAATCTAAGGATTTCCCCGGTGCCGGACGTGAGATCAAGTGGTGGTGCGGTCGGGGCCGCCCCTGTCCGGCCCGGCCGGCGGGCGGCATCCGCCACCGCCCCGCGCCCGTCCGCGCGTGACCGGCGGGGCGCGGCGACTGTCGCCGTCACTTCGTGAAAGGGCTCCCATGGACTCCGCCGCCCGGCCGATCCTCTTCGTCAGCCTCCCCGAGAGCGGGCTGCTCAACCCGTTGCTGGTGCTGGCCGGGGAGCTTGCCCGGCGCGGTGTGCCGGACCTGTGGTTCGCCACCGACGAGCACCGGCGCGAGGAGGTGGAGGCGCTGTCGGACGTCTCCAAGGTGTCGTTCGCCTCGCTGGGCGAGGTGGTCCCCGAACTGTCGGCGGTGACCTGGGACGACGAGGTGTACCGCGAGGTCACCCAGTCCTCCCGCTTCAAGGCCCACCGCGCGGTCGTCCGGCAGTCCTACCGGCCCGCGCTCCAGGCGCGCAAGTACCGCGAGCTGGAGCAGGTCGTCGACGAGGTGCGGCCGGCGCTGATGGTCGTCGACTGCGTCGCGGGCTTCGGCGTCGACCTGGCCCTGGCCCGGGGCATCCCGTACGTGCTGAACGTGCCGTTCGTCGCCAGCAACGTCCTGACCTCGCACAACCCGTTCGGCGCCTCGTACACCCCCAAGACCTTCCCGGTGCCCAACTCGGGGCTGCCCGCGCGGATGTCGGTGCGGCAGAAGCTGGCCAACACGCTGTTCAAGTGGCGGACGCTCGGCATGTTCCTGCACCCGGACATGGCGGCGCTGCTGCGCGAGGACGCCGCGATACGCAAGGAGCTGGGCATCGCCCCGCCGAACGCCATGACCCGGGTCGACGAGGCCGCCGCCGTGGTGTGCTCCTCCGTCGCGGAACTGGACTATCCCTTCGACATCCCGGACCGGGTGAGCCTGGTGGGCGCCGTGCTGCCGCCGCTGCCCGAGGCACCGGACGACGACGAGGTCACCAGGTGGCTCGACGCGCAGTCGTCGGTGGTCTACATGGGCTTCGGCACCATCACCCGCCTCACCCGCGAGGAGGTCGCGGCGCTGGTGGAGGTGGCCCGGCGGATGTCCGGCACCCACCAGTTCCTGTGGAAGCTGCCCATGGGGCAGCAGCACCTGCTGCCCGAAGCCGGGTCGCTGCCGGACAACCTGCGGGTGGAGAGCTGGGTGCCCTCGCAGCTCGACGTGCTGGCCCACCCGAACGTCTCCGTCTTCTTCTCGCACGGCGGCGGCAACGCCTACCACGAGGGCGTCTACTTCGGTAAGCCGCAGGTCGTGCGGCCCCTGTGGGTGGACTGCTTCGACCAGGCGGTCCGCGGCCGCGACTTCGGCATCAGCCTGACCCTGGACAAGCCGCACACCGTCGACCCCGACGACGTGGTGGACAAGCTGACCCGGGTCACCTCCGACCCCTCCTTCCGTACCGAGGCCGAACGCCTGGGCGCGCTGCAGCGGGCGGCCGGAGGCCGTGAGGCCGCCGCCGATCTCGTGACCGGCCTGCTCCCGGCGGCATGACAGCGGCCGCGCCCGAGACCGCCTGACCCATCGACCGACAGCAGCGAGGACCCCATGGCCTTCACCCATCCCGTCTCCCGGCCCGCTCTGGACGGCCGCGAACTGGAGTACGTATCCGACGCCGTCTCCGGCGGCTGGATCTCCTCCCAGGGACCGTACGTCCGGCGTTTCGAGGACGCCTTCGCCGAGTGGAACGGCGTGGCGCACGGTGTGGCCTGTTCCTCCGGCACCGCCGCCCTCACCCTGGCGCTGCGCGCGCTGAACATCGGTCCGGGTGACGAGGTGATCGTGCCGGAGTTCACGATGGTCGCCTCCGCGTGGGCGGTGACCTACACCGGCGCCACTCCGGTC
This sequence comes from Streptomyces sp. BBFR102, assembly GCF_051397025.1. Taxonomy (NCBI): domain Bacteria; kingdom Bacillati; phylum Actinomycetota; class Actinomycetes; order Kitasatosporales; family Streptomycetaceae; genus Streptomyces; species Streptomyces sp. BBFR102. The sequence goes on along the minus strand of NZ_CP195757.1, from coordinate 6,048,706 downwards.
TTCGTGGACTGCGGTGACGACCTGAACATCGACGTCACCCGCATCGAGGAGAAGATCACTCCGCGCACCCGGGCGGTCATGCCGGTGCACGTCTACGGCCGGCGCTGCGACATGGACGCCGTGATGGACCTCGCGCTGCAGTACAACCTGCGGGTGGTGGAGGACTCGGCGGAGGCGCACGGGGTCCGCCCGGTCGGCGACATCGCCTGCTTCTCGCTCTTCGCCAACAAGATCATCACGGCCGGCGAGGGGGGCGTCTGCCTCACCGACGACCCCCGGCTCGCCGAACAGCTGGCCCATCTGCGGGCGATGGCCTTCACCCGCGACCACAGCTTCCTGCACAAGAAACTGGCCTACAACTACCGGATGACGGCCATGCAGGGCGCCGTCGCCCTGGCCCAGACCGAGCGGCTCGACGAGATCCTCGCCACCCGCCGGGAGATCGAGGCCCGCTACGACGCGGGGCTCAAGGACATCCCCGGCATCACCCTGATGCCTGCCCGCGACGTCCTGTGGATGTACGACCTGCGTGCCGAGCGCCGCGAGGAACTCCGCGCCCACCTGGACGAACACTCCATCGAGACCCGGCTGTTCTTCAAGCCGATGAGCCGCCAGCCCGGCTACCTCGACCCGGTGTGGCCGACGCTCAACGCCCACCGGTTCAGCGAGGACGGGCTGTACCTGCCCACCCACACCGGGCTGACCGCCGCCGACCAGGAGTACATCACCGGCGCCGTCCGGGACTTCTACCGCGCGGGCTGACCGACGGCCCCCGCAGACCGCCCGCCGCCGGCCCGACCGGGCGCGGCAACAGCCGACGCAGGACGAGAAACGAGGAGCGGACATGACGACCAGCCCCGGCCCGACGGTGGTCGACTTCCCACGGCGCACGCCCCGGGAACCGCTGCCGCTGTCCCAGTACGCCGAACACCGGAAGCAGAACGGCCTGGTCCAGACGCACCTGCCGAACGGCCGGCCGATCTGGCTGGTGACCCGGCACGAGGACGTGCGCGCGGTCCTCACCCAACCCCGGATCAGCGCGAATCCTGACAACGAGGGCTTCCCCAACGTCGGCGAGACGATGGGGGTGCCCAAGCAGGAGCAGATCCCGGGCTGGTTCGTCGGTCTGGACTCCCCCGAGCACGACCGTTTCCGCAAGGTGCTCATCCCCGAGTTCACCGTGCGCCGCGTCCGTGAGCTGCGGCCGGCGATCGAGCGGACCGTGGACGAGCGGATCGACGCGATGCTGGCCGGGGGGAACACCGCGGACCTGGTGAACGACTTCGCGCTGCCCGTGCCGTCCCTGGTCATCTCCTCGCTGCTGGGCGTGCCGTCGGCGGACCGGGACTTCTTCGAGTCCCGCACCCGCACGCTGGTCGCCATCCGCACCTCGACCGACGAGGAGCGCGCCGAGGCCACCAGGCAGCTCCTGCGCTACATCAACCGGCTCATCGTCGTCAAGAAGAAGTGGCGCGGCGAGGACCTCATCAGCCGCCTGCTGTCGACGGGCCAGCTCTCGGACGAGGAGCTGTCGGGGGTCCTGCTGCTCCTGCTGATCGCGGGCCACGAGACCACGGCGAACAACATCGGGCTCGGCGTCGTCACGCTGCTCTCGCACCGGGAGTGGATCGGCAACGACCGGCTCGTGGAGGAGCTGCTGCGCCTGCACTCGGTGGCCGACATGGTGGCGCTGCGGGTGGCCGTGGACGACGTGGAGATCGCCGGCCAGACCATCCGCAAGGGCGAGGGCATCGTGCCGCTGCTCGCCTCCGCCAACCACGACACCGAGGCGTTCGGCTGTCCGCACGCCTTCAACCCGGAGCGCACGGAGCGCCGTCACGTGGCGTTCGGCTACGGCGTCCACCAGTGCCTGGGCCAGAACCTGGTCCGGGTCGAGATGGAGATCGCCTACCGCAAGCTCTTCGAGCGCATCCCGACGCTGCGGCTGGCCGTGCCCGAGGACCAGCTCGCCTACAAGTACGACGGGATCCTGTTCGGGCTGCACGAGCTGCCGGTGCGCTGGTAGCCGGGCGTCGCCGACGGACCCCCATCCACCGAGGAGCCAACGATCATGCGTGTCACCATCGACAGCGAGCAGTGCGTAGGAGCGGGCCAGTGCGTCCTGAACGCGCCGGAGGTCTTCGACCAGGACGACGACGGCGTCGTGGTCCTGCTCCGCTCGGAGCCCGACGAGCGGGACCACGAGGCGGTCCGCACGGCGGGCGATCTGTGCCCGTCGGCCTCGGTCGTCCTCCAGGAGGACTGAACCAGCCGGGCGCGAGGGCCCGCACCGGTGCCCCGTCCGGCCCGGCCGTCGCACCCGCGGACCCGCCGCCGGCGGAACACCGACCGGCGACAGAACCATCGAAGGGACTCCCCCGTGACCACCGCTGACGACACCGCGGCCCGCTGGCTGCGGCGGTACCACCCGGCCGGCGCCGACGCGGTACGGCTGGTGTGCTTCCCGCACGCCGGCGGCTCCGCCAGCTTCTACCACCCGGTCTCGGCGCGCTTCGCGCCGGGCGCCGAGGTCGTCTCGCTCCAGTACCCGGGTCGGCAGGACCGCCGCAAGGAGCCCTGTGTCCCGGACCTCGGCACGCTGGCCGACCTGATCACCGAGCAACTGCTCCCGCTGGACGAGCGGCCCACCGTCTTCTTCGGGCACAGCATGGGGGCCGCGCTCGCCTTCGAGACGGCGTGGCGGCTGGAGCAGAAGGGCGCCGGGCCGCGCACCGTCATCGCCTCCGGCCGACGCGCCCCCTCGACCACCCGCGCCGAACGGGTCCACACGAGGGACGACGACGGGATCGTCGCGGAGATGAGGCGGCTGAACGGCACGGCGGCCGGGGTCCTCGGCGACGAGGAGATCCTCCGCATGGCGCTGCCCGCGCTGCGCGGCGACTACCGCGCCATCGAGACCTACACCTGCCCTCCGGACCGCCGGCTGGCCTGCGGGCTGACCGTGCTGACGGGTGAGGACGACCCGCTGACCACCGTCGAGGAGGCCGAGCGGTGGCGCGACCACACCACCGGCCCGTTCCGGCTGCGGGTCTTCGCGGGCGGGCACTTCTTCCTCACCCAGCACCTCGACGCGGTCAACGCGGAGATCGCCCAGGCCCTCCACCCCGACCGGGCCGCCCCGACCGCCTGAGCGTCCGGCCCGGCCGTCGGCGGAACCGCCGGCCGGGCAGGCGCTGGAGCCGTGACCGACGCACCGCCGACGGCGCACACGCGTACGCGGCGGATGTGGTCCGCACCACCGGAGAGCCCGCACAGGCCCGGACGGCGATCCCGTCCGACCGCCTCCCCCGTCACTTTCCGCTCACGCGCCTGAGGGACAAGGACAGATGCGCACCCTTCTCGTCGACAACTACGACTCGTTCACCTACAACCTCTTCCACTACCTGTCCCGGGCCAACGGCCGGGAACCCGAGGTCATCCGCAACGACGACCCGGCCTGGCGACCGGGTCTGCTCGACGCGTTCGACAACGTGGTGCTCTCCCCCGGGCCGGGCACCCCGCACCGCCCGGCCGACTTCGGCCTCTGCGCCCGGATCGCCGAGGAGGGCCGGCTGCCGGTGCTCGGCGTCTGCCTGGGCCACCAGGGCATGGCGCTCGCCCACGGCGCCCGGGTGGGGCGGGCCCCCGAGCCCCGTCACGGCCGTACCTCGGCGGTACGGCACGACGGCACCGGGCTCTTCGAGGGGCTGCCGCAGCCGCTGGAGGTGGTGCGGTACCACTCCCTCGCAGTGACGGAACTGCCGCCGGAGCTGGAGGCCACCGCCTGGTCGGCGGACGGGGTGCTGATGGCGCTGCGCCACCGCACGCTGCCGCTGTGGGGGGTGCAGTTCCACCCCGAGTCGATCGGCACCCAGGACGGCCACCGGCTGCTGGCCAACTTCCGCGACCTCACCGAGCGGCACGGGCGAACACGCCACGGCGGCCGGACCGGAGGCGGCACGCTCCCGCCCTGCGCGCCCGCCCGGGAGACGACGGCCACCACCGGGACGCCACGGCGGCTCCGGGTGATCGCCGAGTCGCTGCCCACCCGCTGGGACGCCGAGGTCGCCTTCGACTCGCTGTTCCGCACCGGTGACCACCCCTTCTGGCTCGACAGCAGCCGCCCCGGGGGCGAGCTGGGACAGCTCTCCGTGATGGGCGACGCCTCGGGCCCTCTCGCCCGGACCGCCAAGGCCGACGTGCACGCCGGGACGGTCACGGTGACCGCCAACGGCGTGAGCAGCACGGTCGAGAGCACCTTCCTGACCTGGCTGGAGAACGACCTGGCGGGGCTGCGCACGGAGGTGCCCGGACTTCCCTTCGCGTTCGCGCTCGGCTGGGTCGGCTGTCTGGGCTACGAGTTGAAGGCCGAGTGCGACGGCGACGCCGCGCACCGCTCGCCCGATCCTGACGCCGTGCTGGTCTTCGCCGACCGGGCCCTGGTGCTGGACCACCGCACCCGCACCACGTACCTGTTGGCACTGGCGGAGGACGATGCCGAGGCCGGGGCGCGCGCCTGGCTCGCGGCGGCCTCCGCCACCCTGGACGCCGTCGCCGGGCGGGAGCCCGAACCGTGCCCCGAGGCGCCCGTCTGCACCACGGGGCCGGTGGAGCTGCGCCACGACCGGGACGGCTACCTGAAGCTGATCGACGTCTGCCAGCAGGAGATAGCCGCCGGGGAGACCTACGAGGTCTGCCTGACCAACATGGCCGGGGCGGACACCGACCTCACCCCGTGGGCGGCCTACCGCGCGCTGCGCCGGGTGAGCCCCGCCCCGTTCGCCGCGTTCCTGGACTTCGGTCCCATGGCCGTGCTCAGCAGCTCCCCGGAGCGGTTCCTGCGCATCGACCGGCACGGGCGGATGGAGTCCAAGCCGATCAAGGGCACGCGGCCGCGCGGTGCCACCCCGCAGGAGGACGCCGCGCTCGTACGCGCCCTGGCCACCTGCGAGAAGGACCGCGCCGAGAACCTGATGATCGTCGACCTGGTCCGCCACGACCTGGGGCGGTGCGCCGAGGTCGGCTCGGTCGTCGCCGACCCGGTGTTCCAGGTCGAGACCTACGCGACCGTCCACCAGCTGGTCAGTACCGTCACGGCGCAACTGCGCGGGGACAGCAGCCCGGTGGCGGCGGTCCGGGCGGCCTTCCCGGGCGGGTCGATGACCGGGGCGCCGAAGATCCGCACCATGCAGATCATCGACCGGCTGGAAGGCGGGCCGCGCGGTGTCTACTCGGGCGCCATCGGCTACTTCTCCCTCACCGGCGCGGTGGACCTGTCCATCGTGATCCGCACGGTGGTGCTCGGCGGCGGCAGGCTGCGCTACGGCGTCGGCGGCGCCGTCATCGCGCTCTCCGACCCGGCCGACGAGTTCGAGGAGACGGCGGTCAAGGCTGCCCCGCTGCTGCGTCTCCTCGACACCGCGTTCCCGGGCCGTGAGGCTCCCGGCAAGGATCTCGGCGGGGAACCGGACGACGGCACGGACGCGGGTGCTTCCAAGGACCTCGTCCTGCCCCGGTGACCTCACGGGGTTTCCCGGCGGCCCGGCGGGCCGCCGGGGCCCCGCGCGGCCGGCACCGGCCGCATCTCTAGGGAAAACACGGGCCGCGTGGCAAGAGTCTGGAACCGTTTTCCCCCCCCGACGGCGACGCTCGACATCCGGGAGTGATGGTGCCCGTCCACGCACACGACTACGTGACCGATCCGCCCGGCACCACCGGCAGGGCCCTGGACGGGCTGACGCTGCCACGGGTGTTCGCCGACGCCGTGCACCGGGGCGGCGACGCCGTGGCCCTGGTGGACGGAGCGTACGCCCTGACCTGGAGTGCCTGGCGGACGGCGGTGGACGCGCTGGCGCGCGGCCTCCAGGAGTCCGGCGTCGCCTCCGGTGACGTGGTGGCCCTGCACCTGCCCAACAGCTGGGAGTACCTGACGCTCCATCTGGCCGCCGCCTCGGTCGGGGCGGTCACGATGCCGGTGCACCAGGGCAACGCCCCCTCGGACGTCCGGGCCCTGCTGGAGCGGGTCCGGCCCGCCGCCGTCGTCCTGCCGGCGCGGACGCTGGAGGGTGGGGGGCCGCTCACCGGCCCGGCGCTGCGCGAGGCCCTGCCCGAGCTGCGCGCCGTGCTCGTCACGGGCGACCTGGCGGGCGAGGGCACCGAGACGGTGACCGAGATGCTGGAGCGGTGGTCCGGAGCGGACCCGCTGCCCGTCGAGGTGCGCCCGGACTCGCCGTTCCTGCTGCTGCCGTCCTCGGGCACCACCTCGGCGCGGCCCAAGATCTGCCTCCACTCGCACGAGGGGCTGCTCACCAACTCCCGGGCCGCCACCGAGGACACCGCGGACGCCTACGCGGGCACCCTGCTCACCGCGTGCCCCCTGACCCACTGCTTCGGCCTCCAGTCGGCGTACTCGGCGCTCTTCCGCGCCGGCCGCCAGGTGCTGCTGTCCGGGTGGGACGCCGGCCGGTTTCTGGAACTGGCCCGCCGGGAGCGGCCGAGCGTGGTGGTCGCGGTCCCCGCCCAGCTGCACGACATGGTCGCCCGGGTGCGCGAGGACGCGGACGGGCCCGGCTTCCGGCCCGACCGGATCCTCACCGCCGGGGCCGCCCTGCCCCCTGCGCTCGTCCGCGACGTGCGGGAGACCCTGGACACCACACTGGTGGTGGTGTGGGGCATGTCGGAAGTCGGCAACGGCACCAGCAGCCTCTCCGCCGACGCGCCGGAGGTGGTCTCCCGCAGTGTCGGCCGGCCCACTCGCGACGCCGAGATGCGCGTCCTGGACGAGGACGGCGCCCCGTGCCCGCCCGGGCAGCCCGGCGAGCTGTACTACCGCAGTCCCAGCATGTTCCGTGGCTACTTCGGCGAGCCGGAGCTGACCCGGTCGGTGGTGTCGGAGGACGGCTGGCTGCGCACCGGCGACCTCGCCTCGATCGGCGAGGACGGCCCGGTCACCTTCCACGGCCGGTCGGCCGAACTGATCAACGTCGGCGGCCGCAAGTTCAACGCGGTGGAGATCCAGGCGCTCCTCGCGGACCTGCCGGACATCGGCCCGCTCGCCGTGGTCGCCGCGCCCGACCCGCGTCTGGGCGAGTATCCGGTACTGGTGGTCACCGAACGACCGGCCGCCGCACCGGCGGACGGTACGGCACCGCGCCCGCGCGCCACGGTCGGGCTCGACGAGGTGACGGCTCATCTCCGGGGCCTGGGCACCGCCGAGTACAAGATCCCGCTGGAGCTGGTGGCACTTCCCGAGCTGCCCCGCACTCCTGCGGGGAAGATCAACCGGCGGGCGCTGGAGCAGTACCTCGCCGAGGCCGCCGAGCGGACCGCCGTCTCGCCCGCCGGGGCGCCGCGCCCCGGTCTCCGGACAGCCCTGGAGCTGGTGGTCACCGCGGTTGCCGAGGTGCTGGCCGACGTGCCGGTCGAGGACGGCGCGCTGCCTGCCGCTGCCGGTCCGATCGGGCCGGACACCACCTTCCGCGCCCACGGCCTGGACTCGGTCGCCTCCGTACGGCTGCGCAACGCGCTCGCCGAGGCCACCGGGCTGCCGCTGCCCGCCGGCCTCGCCTTCGACTTCCCCACCCCGGCCGCCCTCGCCCGGGAACTGGCCGGGCTCTCCTCCCCGGCCGGGGAGGAGAGTTCCGCTACGGCCGCCCCCGAGGACGAGCCCGTCGCGATCGTCTCCATGGCCTGCCGCCTGCCCGGCGGCGCCACCTCCCCCGAGGCGCTGTGGAAGCTGCTGCGCGACGGCGTCGACGCGGTGTCCGGCTTCCCCGAGGACCGTGGCTGGGACCTGGACGCCCTCTTCGGTGACGATCCCGACGCTCCGGGCACCTCGGTGGCGCGCGAGGGCGGGTTCCTGCGCGACGCGGCCCACTTCGACGCCGGCTTCTTCGGGATGTCCGCGCGGGAGGCCCTAGCCACCGACCCGCAGCAGCGGCTGCTGCTGGAGACGGCGTGGGAGGCCGTGGAGCGCGCCGGCATCGCCCCGCGGACCCTGCGGGGAAGCCGCACCGGTGTGTTCACCGGTGCGATGTACCACGACTACGCGGCCGGCGCGTCCGACCCGGCCGGGGAGCTGGAGGGCCTGCTGCCGGTGGGCACCGCGGGCGGCGCGCTCTCCGGGCGGATCGCCTACACCCTCGGGCTCAGCGGTCCGGCGCTCACCGTGGACACCGCCTGCTCGTCCTCGCTGGTCGCCCTGCACCTGGCCTGCCGCTCGCTGCGCTCCGGCGAGTCGGACCTGGCGCTGGCCGGCGGCGTCGCCGTGATGGCCACCCCGGCCGCGTTCGTGGGCTTCTCCCGGCTGCGGGGCCTCTCCCCCGACGGCCGCTGCAAGTCCTTCGGCGAAGGAGCCGACGGAGCCGCCTGGTCGGAGGGGGCCGGCCTGCTGATGCTGGAGCGGCTCTCCGACGCCCGCCGCAACGGCCACCCGGTCCTCGCGGTGATCCGCGGCTCCGCCGTCAACCAGGACGGCGCCTCCAACGGTCTCACCGCCCCCAACGGCCCGGCCCAACGCCGGGTCGTCCGGCAGGCACTTGCCGACGCCGGTGTCCGCGCCGCCGAGGTGGACGTGGTCGAGGCGCACGGGACCGGTACCGCCCTCGGCGACCCCATCGAGGCCGAGGCGCTGCTCGACACCTACGGGCGGGACCGGCCGGAGGACCGTCCGCTGTGGCTGGGTTCGGTGAAGTCCAACCTGGGACACACGCAGGCCGCCGCCGGCGCCGCCGCCGTGATCAAGATGGTGCTGGCCCTCCGGCACGACCTGCTCCCGGCCACCCTGCACGCCGGCAACCCCACCTCCCGGGTGGACTGGTCCCCCGGCACCGTGAAGCTGCTGACGCGGGCCCGCGACTGGCCCCGCGAGGAGGGCAGGCCGCGCCGCGCGGGCGTCTCGTCCTTCGGCATCAGCGGCACCAACGCCCACCTCGTCCTGGAGGAGGCGCCCGTACCCGCCGCCGGCACGGAGCGGAGCGCGGACGCGCGGGCCGCGGCCCCCCGGGCCGCCGTGCCGTGGCTGGTGTCGGCGAAGGACGCGGACGCGCTGCGTGGCCAGGCCCGGCGCCTGGCCGCACACGCCGCCGCGCACCCGGAGGTGTCCGCACGCGACCTCGCGTACTCCCTGCTCACCACCCGGGCGCTGCACCCCCGCACCGCCGTGCTGACCGGCGACCGGGACGCGCTGGTCGCGTCCGCCGACGCCTTCGCCCGTGGCGAGGCACCCGGGAGCGTCGTCCGCGGCCCGCTCGGTCCCGCCCCGGCGACCGCCTTCGTCCTCACCGGACAGGGCAGCCAGCGGCTCGGCATGGGGCGCGGGCTCGCCGCCGCGTTCCCGGTCTTCGACGCGGCTCTGCGCGAGGTGTGCGCACTCCTCGACCCGCTGCTGGAACGGCCGCTGACCGAGGTCATGTGGGCCGCGCCGGGCAGCGACGAGGCGGGGCTCCTCGGCGGCACGGGGTACGCCCAGCCCGCGCTCTTCGCGTTCGAGGTCGCCCTGCACCGGCTTCTGGAGTCGTGGGGGATCGTCCCCGACCGGCTGGTGGGTCACTCCGTCGGCGAGATCGCCGCCGCCCACGTGGCCGGGGTGCTCTCCCTGGCGGACGCCTGCGCCCTGGTCGCCGCGCGGGGGCGGCTGATGCAGGCACTGCCGCCGGGCGGCGCCATGGCGGCGGTGCGCTGCTCCGAGGCGGAGATCCTGCCGCTCCTGGCGGGACGCACCGCCGGGATCACCGTCGCCGCCGTCAACGGCCCGCGTTCCGTGGTGCTGTCGGGCACCGAGGGAGCCGTGGCCGAGGTCGTCACGGAGGTCTCCGCCGCCGGGCACAAGACGCGTCGCCTCATGGTCAGCCACGCCTTCCACTCGCCGCTGATGGAGCCGATGCTCGCGGAGTTCCGGGCGACGGTCGCCGGGCTGTCGTTCACCGCGCCCGCGGTGCCGCTGGTCTCCGGCGTCACCGGACGGCCGCTCACCGCCGAGGAGGCCCGCGACCCGGACCACTGGGTACGTCATGCCAGGGACACCGTCCGGTTCGCCGACGCGATCAGCCATCTGGCGGAGGAACGCACCGAGATATACGTCGAGTTGGGCCCGGAGGCCGCACTCACCCCGATGGTCGAGGAGTGCCTGGGCGAACCGGAGGCAGGCGACGGCCCCGCCGTGGAGCCGGTGGTGCGGGGAGACACGGACGAGGAGCAGGCGGCACTGGCCGCCGCCGTACGACTGCACGCGCTCGGCCTGGACGTGGAGTGGCGGGCGGTGCTGCCGGAGGCCCGCGCGGTGCCGCTGCCGACCTACGCCTTCCAGCACGAGGCGTACTGGCTGGCCTCGTCCGGTTCCGTGGTCGCGGAGCTGTCCCTGCCGGGCGGCCGGGCGGCCGGCACCGGTCCGGGCCTGGCCGAACGGCTGGCGGGACTGTCCGACAGCGAGGTGGAGGCGCTGGTCACCGAGGTGGTGCGGACCGAGCTGGCGGCGGTGACCGGCGGTGAGATCTCCCGCGCCGGGACCGGCACGGCCTTCACCGAGCTGGGCGTCACGTCCGTCACGGCGGTGGAGCTGCGCAACCGGCTGACCGCCGTCACCGGCGTGCGGCTTCCCCCGACCCTGATCTTCGACCACCCCACCCCCACGGCCGTGGTCCGACTCATCGGCGAGACGCTGCGGGGGAGTGCGGTCCCGGGCCGCCGGGACGCCGTGTCCCTGGTGGACGAGTTGGAGGCGCTGCTCGTCTCGGGCGCCGAGGTCGACTCGGACACGGCGGCGCGGCTGCGGTCCCTCGCCGGCCGGTGGGCTCCGTCGGCCACCGGAACGGCGGCCGACGCGAGCGGTCCGCTGGATCTGGACGACGCCTCGGACGAGGAGCTGTTCCGCCTCATGGACGGCGGCGCCCCGTGACTCTCCCCGCCCGACGGCTCGTCGGCGGCGTTCGCCCCGGGCGAGCCGTCGGGGACCTCTGACCGACCACGTTCCGGGCGGGTCCCGTTGCTCCGGCGCCCCAACCGGAACGCGGCCCCACCAGGCGGTCCGCCGGTCGCCCACCCTTCACAGACCCACGAGCGGAAGTACCCCTCACGAACTGTCCTGTCTCAGGTAAGTCCGGGGAGCGATGCGCTGTGAGCTGGCGTGCCCGGACTTGTCTGAGACGGGCGTTCTGGCTTCGTCTCAGCTAGGACCGAGCAACCGTATCTCGGGCATATGTCACGTCAGGCAGTGCGTTATCCCGGAGCATCAGCGCTGACGGCGAAGCAGCGCGGTCCCTTCCAGGGAGCCGACCCCTCAAACCAGTCGGGACGCTATCTAGCTGCGCGACGCCGAGCGATGTGCGCTTCAAGAAGACGAACCGCCATCTCGTGCCGCGTCTGAAGGCCAGATGCATCGGCGTAAGGCCATCCCGGGAGGGCCGTTCGGGGGCAGCTCCGTAGGCGAGCAGGATCGCAGTCGCGGCGGCTCCCAGAGGGTTTCCTGCCTGCACCGATCCATCGAGTTCACCGTCGATCGCACGCTGGCGCCGAAGACCGGGGACGGCTGGGCGGTGCCCACCCTTCTTGTCCTTGGCTTCGGCGGCCCGGAGCCCGTCGTAGGTCAGCTCTCGTTGGAAGTCGCGTTGGACTTCCTCGGCCGCTATGCCTTCACCCGCACGCCGGCGGCCGGGCTGCGCCCGCTGCGTGACCCGAGCACCGACGAGAAAGCGGCCGACGACGAGAACAGCTGACCGCTTCCCGGCGGTCAGGTCGTTCTGGTTGCTACTCGGCCTGCAGGACGAAGAACAGGAAGCACAGGAAGCGCGGCTCGGCCGCGATGGCCTCGGGGAATTTCTCGCGGGCGGCGGGATCAGGGTCCGGCTCGCTGATGACCGTTATCCGGAAACCGGCCCCGATGAAAGCCTCGATCATCGCGTGCAGCGGCCTGTTCCATCTGCTCACCAGGGCGGTCTGGCCGCCCACGGTCCACTCTACGGTCCATTTGGTGGTGTCGAAGTAGTTGCACTCGGCCTCGCGACCGGCCTCGCGGTGTATGAGGTTGATGGCAAAGGGATGGTCGACAGACGCGATCAGCCGACCGCCGGGCCTGAGTATGCGTCGCAGCTCGGCCAGCGCCGGCCCCCAGTCCTCCAGGTAGTGCAGCACCAGGGACGCCGCTACATCGTCGAACGTGTCATCAGCGTAAGGAAGCGGGCTGCCCAGGTCCGCCACCTGCAGGTCCGCACCGTCGCCGAGCCGCTGCCGAGCCAGCTCCAGCATCCCGGCACTCGTGTCGAAGCCACTCACAATGGCGCCACGGTCGCGCAGCGCGGCAAACAGGGCCCCCGAGCCGCAGCCGGCGTCGAGGATCCGCCGGCCGGCCACGTCTCCAGCGAGGGCCAGCATCGCGGGCCGCTCGTAGTAGGCATTGACCAGGTTGGTTTCGTTTGCGGCCGTGTACGCCTCGGCGAAGCTGTTGTAGTCGTTGGTCTTCGACGGATCCACACTCACTGCGGACGGCGAGACCAGTTTGGTGGAAATCTCGTGCTCTTGGCGCTCGCTTGAGATCATGGTGCGGGAGACGTGCGCTGCAGCAGTTCGGTTCCTGGCTGCGGCCAACTGCTGCACTGCGTCGGCGCACGGGTCGATCTCGTCTACCCCGGAGTCCTCTCCCTCTCGGGCCACGCCGGTGCGGAGGGCCCTCCCGGAATACAGCAAGCGCCCCCGGCCCCGGGCCGGGTTTGTTTCATAGGCGACCAGCCATGATCCATTGGGAATCCGCCACGTCGCATGACATGCGGTGAGAATCTGCAAGCTTGCATGAGACGGGACATCCAGCTGCCAGGCTCTCCGGGACTCCGCCAGGTCGATTGCCAGATCCACTGGGACTCGCCACATCTACCGAGAACGGGCACAAGGCGTCGAACTGTCCTGTCGCAGTTAAGCCCGAGTGGTGTAGGACCTCGGACCTGGGATATCCGGAGAGTCAACCGGTCCTGGGGGCGCCTCAGTCGCGCTGGGTAGCTCTCCGTTGGGCATATGCGGCGAGGGACCTTTCGATCCCGTCGGCGGCGTCCCGCAGGGCATGGACGAACCACATGCCCCCGTCGAACCGGGGGACCAGCTCAACCTGGAGTCGGTTGTTGAACTCGTCGATGAACTCCCCGAAGCCGTGCCCCTGAGCAAGGGCGAGTGAGCGCCAGTGAGGTGAGGCGTAGAGAGCGGTGATGGTGACGGTCTCCGGGTAGTGGGCGATGAGACGGCGGTGGTCACGATTGCTGCCGTGCCGGAGCGGGGGAAGGCCTTGGACGCGTCGCGCTGTGTCCTCGTGACGGAAGCTGCGACCGGCGAGGTCATGCCAGAGCTTGGCTCCGCGCTCGTAGCAGGTAGTGAGGACAACGGGCCCGTACTTGTGGAGAAGGCGGTGGTGACGTCGTTGAGCCTGCAGGACGTCAGGGAGAGCGGTGAGGTCGGCCTGGATCTGGTAATGCCCCGCCGGTTCCCCGATCCAGAGCCTGTGGCGGAGGCAGACCTGGTGGTGGAAGCGCGAGCGCCAGGCGGTGACCTGATGAACGCGGTTGTAGGTTCCGGCGCGACGGGCGACGCAGAGACGGCAGGGGACGCCCGGAAAAAAGTCCGGGCGGGAGGGGTGGAACATCTTCGGCTGTTGACCGAGATAGGGGATCGCCTGCACCAGGCTTTTCCGGGACTGGCCGCTGGCCAGGCTGAGCCGGTCGATGTAGTCCTGCCGGGACTCCAGCCAGCTGCTCTGCGCGAGTGCTCGTCCGGGAACGACTCCGTTCGCCTCGCCCAGGCGGCGGAGGTAGGACTTCTCCGTCTCTTGCGGGAAGGGAGTGACGGGACGAGGAAGACGCCTGGTCAGCCAGTAATCAGTCGGTTCGCTCATCCGGTCCTCTGGCGGGAGGCGTTCTCGCTGTTGTGATCGATCCGGGTCTTCTTCAGCAAGCTCTGGGTGATGCGTTCGCTCTGGTCGAGGATCGCGGTGATGGCCGCGGCGCGGATCAGGTGAGAGAGGCTTCCGATCATGCCGCCGGTGCGCTGGTGCAGGTAGTCGGAGAGATTCACCAGGGTCTGCGACTGGTGGCGGTGGAGGCGCAAGGTGTCCTCCAGGGTGGCGATCAGTGATCGCCATTCCGCGTTGCGGGGGAAGGCGCCGGTGCGAACCAGGGTGCAGCGTCCGCCCATCTGGCGGCCGCGGATGCCGGTGAAAACGCCGGACTGCTCGACGTCGATGCCCGCATAGACGAAGGTCGCGGGCAGGTGCTCGGTGAAGTACTTCAGGTGATCGGACAGGTCCTCGCCGGCGGTGGTTTTGTGGTTCAGGAGGTGGATCTCGTCGACGAGCACGAGGTCCGTGCGAGCCTCGATCATCACCTGGCAGACGACATTGGTGATATCGATCGTGTTGTGACGGGCCGAGACCGAGGGCAGGCCGAGGAAGCGGGCAAACTCAATGGCGAGTTTCCTGGGCGACCCCTTGGGCGGGGCAGTCAGATAGACGACCGGGATTCCGTCGCTGTCGGGATGGCGTTGACGGAAGCGCAGTTCGTGGAGACGGCCGAGCTGCTTGAGCGCGGTGGTCTTGCCCGTGGTCTGCTGACCGGAAACGATCAGGCCGCGCCGGGCTCCGGTTTCACGCTGGTTGAGCAGAGTCAGCAGGCGCCCCTGATGGGCGATCTCCCGGACGGCCGAGGTGCGTACGACTTGAAGTTCGGAGTGGTAGAGGATGCGGGCATCGTCGTAGGACTCCTGATCGGCAGGGCCCAGCGAACGCCACCGGTCTTCGGGCAGCAGATCGAAGCTGGTCTGGTCTGCCTCGACGAACTGCCGCCAGCCAGTGAGCTGCGTGGTGGGATCACGCCGCGTCTCCAGCAGCCCGCCGACGCCACCAGTGTCCGGGTCCGGCGTGTTCACCACCATTTCTCGGCCTCCTTGCGGGCGTCGAAGATTCCGAGCGGGACGACGTCGGCGAGGGCGCCCTCGCCTTCCTCCGGTTCCTCCGCGTCGGGAGGTGGTGGCTCAGCAGGCGCTGCAGGAGCCGGCCGGGGCCAGGAGGGAGCGCTGGTGGTCCGGGTCCGGGCGGCAACCTTGCGGTCCTTGCGGCTGCGGCCAGAGGGCCTGCCCGCCGTGTCCCGGGGGCCGTCGGCGGCTCGGTCCAGGAGCGCGACCGCGGCCTGCGCGATCTCCTCCTCGGTGACCGGATCGGAACCCCGCTCGGCAAGGACTCGACGGGCGTGGTCCCAAGCCAGTTCACCCATCGGCATCGGAGCGGTGCGCAGATGCCGCCAGATCGCGGTGATCCAGCCGCCCTCACGGTGATTGCGTACCCAGATGCGAGAGATGTCGTATGGGTCGTAGTGGACCTCCCACCCCTTCCCGTCCGGGCCGGCGCCGGACGGCTGGCGGCGGAACGGCGTCAACTCCGCGCTGTCGTAGGTGCGGTGACCCAGCCGGATCCCATAAGAGTTGATCGTCCGACGGCAGCGGGGCAGCAACTCGATGTACTCGTCCGGGCTGAGCGCAACCGGGACGTGCCCGGCCGCCGCGACGAGCGCCGCGTACTTCTCGTTCGGACTCAGCGCCTTGCCCGGCATCAGCGGGTCGCGCAGGCCGTCGTGCGGACGGTTCTGCCAGATCACGATCCACTCCTGGAGCAGTTCCTGGAGCTGATGCATCGACCAGACCGCCTGCGCTGCCGGATCGGTGCCGCGATGCTCGGTGCTGCGGCCCTTATGACCGGGCAGGTGTGAGACGAACATCGTGGCAACCGAGCCCAGCGTCGTCTCGATGTGCGGCTTGTCCGTCGGAGTATCGGGGTGCGCGGGCTGGAAGGAAATGCCCAGCGACTGGCAGGCCGAGCGGAACGTGTCGGAGAGGTAAGCCTTGCCCCGGTCACAGACGATCGTCTCCGGCGTGATCACCGGGATCGCCGCCGCTTGGGCCAGCCGCTCGTCCAGCGCCGTGAGCGAGACATGCGGCAGCACCGAGCGAGACATCCGCAGCGCGTCCGGCCAGCCCGGACGCATCGGCTCCGGCGTCATCGCCCTCGCCAGCAGCAGCGCGGCATCCACCGCCTTCGTCGAAGGCCGCAGCACCGCCGCGGCCAACGTGCGGGTCGCGATATCGACGATGCCGGTCAGCTCCACGGTGTCCACCGTGCCGTCGTCGTGCACGACCAGCACATCCAGCGGAGTCGAATCGATCTCCATCAGCTCACCCGGCCGGACAGCGGTCAGCTGGCCGAACATGCCCTCGGGCTGCTTGGCCAGCGAACGGCGAGTGCGGGCCGAACCCAGCGTGTGCCGGCCGGAGGAGACCGCCTTGAGCAACCGGTAGAACGTCGCCCGCGACGGCAACGGCACCGCCCCGGCCCCGTGCTCGTCCTCCAGAAGGCGTTCCATCCGGCGCCGCAGCACCTGTGCGGAGACCGTGGACCTGGCGGTTTGCTCCTCCACGACCTTTCGCAGAGCGGCCACCACCCGCCGGTCGGTGCGGCCCGTGCCGTCCGGGGCCGCACGCAGTCGCGGATCGACCAGACCGAGCACACCCTCCCGTTCGAACCGGGCCCGCATGTCCTGCAGCACGGTCAACGACACTGCCGTCCCCGCCGCCTCCAGTTCAGCGACCTTCGTCAACTCTCGCTGTCGCAGGGAGCGGACGGCCGGGTCGTACTCGCATTTCACCGGTCCGTGCGGGTCATCCGCCGGGTGTCCGGTCAGCATCTCCACCAGGTGCCGCTGCCACCACCCGGCCCGCTCAACCGCCTTGGCGGGAAGTCCTTCCAACACCCCGGCCGCCGGCACCACTGTGCGCACCGAAACCGGCGTGACCACCTCGAAGTCCTCACCGGCCAGCAGATGGGCAAGCATCACGACGCTCGCCGACTGGGCTTCGTCGACCAGCCGGACCGCAGTCCCCTCCAGCGCGGCCACTGTCTGCAGGCGGCCGTCGAAGCGGACCAGGTCACCCGCTCGCAACAGCCGCGGACGCAAAGGCATCCTGGCCCCCTTCCCGCACCATGCCGAGCCGGACTGCCGTGCCCGCAGCCAACAGTCCGGCCCCCAGGTCCGCAATCAGGGCCTGCCGCCAGAGGAGGTGGAACAGCACCGGAAGCACCGCGACCGGATCGCCCACGTGGCGAGCCCCGTGCAGCAGCCCGCCTCCCTCGGCAAAAACTGCCATCAGCCGGGCAGCGACCCCGGCGCGGTGCACTCGCGGATGCCGATACCCCGCCAGCCACCGGACGTTCGCCATCAGCACCGCATCCGGCACCCCCACCCGGGTGAAATCCCAGCCCACCAACGAACACGCCATCGCCGTCGCGGCGAACTTCACCGCATCGGGAGGCTTGATCCGTTCATCGGGGCGGACATCGACCACCAGAGCAGTGCCGTCCGCGCGGCGTACGAAGAAGTCCGGCGTGTGCCGGATCCGTTTTCCCTCCGGTCCCGTCCACGACAGCCGGAACGGCTGCGAGGCCATGCCCGTCACCAACGGATCGAAGTCGAGCAGCATCAGATGGTCCCGCTCCAGCCACGACTCGTAGCCCACATGCCCGCCGCAGGTCGCCGACCAGTACCAGCCGCACCGGTTGGTCTGCCCCCGGAACGTCGGGAACCGGCGCTCGGGCCGTACCGATTCGAACGGCACCGGCCACAGCCGACCCAGCGAGCCCCGCTCACGGACCCCGGCGGCGCTGACGTACTCCAACTCGACGTCTTCCACCGACAACACGCTCGTATCCATCCGGGCCTCCGGTACGACGCCGACCAGTCGCGAAGACCGTACGGAAGGCGGCGATGACGCACCCGGAGAAGACCGAGACACCCCACCAATCGCTCGGAGATGACTGAGACGTCAGCTCAGTTGCCCGGAGACGACCGAGACTGCCCGGACATCACAGAGACAGGACACGAACGGGCTCCACCTGCCCCCGCCGCCCTGCCCGCCCCGGGCGTGAGCGCCGCCGGTTCCGGCGATCTGATGATCGAGGCGGAGCGCGTCAGCAAGGCATACGGCAAGGTCCACGCGCTGGAATCGGTCAGCCTCGCCGTCCCGAGGGGCACCGTGCTGGGACTCCTCGGTCACAACGGCGCCGGGAAGACCACCCTGGTCGACATCCTCACCACAGCGCTGCCGCCCACGTCGGGGCGGGCGAGGGTCGCCGGGTACGACGTGGCCGACAAGCCGGTCGAAATCCGCCGGCGCATCGGGCTCACCGGACAGTTCGCCTCGGTGGACGCGCAGCTCAGCGGGTACGACAACCTCGTGCTGATCGCCCGTCTGCTGGGCGCCGGGCGGCCCGCGTGCGCGCGAGGGAGCTGCTGGAGCTGTTCCGGCTGACGGAGGTCGCGGACCGGCGTGCGAGCGGCTACTCGGGCGGGCTGCGGCGGCGCCTGACGGCGAGGCCGGCACCGTGGTCGTCCCGATCGACGCCACACGGGAGATCGCCGACATCATCAGGAGCCTGGACCAGGCCGGCGTCGAGGCGAGCGAGCTGAATTTCGGCGAACCGACGCTCGACGACGTGTATCTGACCCTCGCCGAGCAGGCCGCCGTCCGGGCCCGGGCATGACGGCGCGGAACCCCGTCCGCCGCGGGCCCCGCCTCCCACGCCCCGACATCCCGGCGGGCGGAGCCGCTGCAGAACCTCGCCCTGATCGTGATCTTCCCGCTGATGTTCGCCTCCAGCGCCTACGTCCCAGTCGCGGACCTGCCCGCCTGGCTGGGCGCGGTCGCGAGCGTCAACCCCCTGACGTACGCGATCGACGCGACCCGGGCACTGGCGCTGGACGTGCCCGGCCTGGACCACGCGATCCCGGCGGTGGTGATGATCTGCGCCGTGATCGCGCTGGCCGGCATGGCAGCCGCCGAACGCGGCTTCCGCCGGCCTCTCTGACTCCCTGCACGAACTCCCCCCGTGTGTGCGGGGACGGGGCCCGTGGACGCCTCTCGCGTCCACGGGCCCTCTTCCTTGCCCGAAGGAGGCTGAGACAGCGCCTGGCAGGAGGACACAGGCGGCTCCGGACCGTACCTGGCTCCCCGACGGCGCCCGTCCGGACCACAGCGCGGGCACCCGAACGGGCAGCGCACGGTGGTCGGCGCGGTCCGCGGCTGCGGAACGCCGGAGCGTACCGAGGTGTGCCCCGGTGCACCGGTCCCGAACGGCGGGCAAAAACGGGCATGGTTCCGCACGGAAACGGATCGAGAGACTCCGATATCTGTCCCGTTTCTGTCAGGAGCGCTCGTCCGGAGTCCCTGAGAGGGCCTCGGCACCCGGCTCAACGGCGTCCGGAACCCACTGCGGCGACCCCGGAACCGGGCGGTGGTGATCCCCACCGCGAGGCTGGAGCCGCTCGGTCACTCCCTGCCCGCAACGGGCACGGCTCACGTGCCGAGGGGCGCACGGAACGCACACGGCCACGCCCGGAACCCCCTGACCAGCGGGGCAGGCTCCGCATCCCCGCAGAGAAGCAGTCCGCGTCGGGCCGAGAACAGGCAGAATCGGGCCCCATCGGTTCCGGACGGCGGGCAGGAGAACGGCCCTGGGACCGGCACCGCGGTGCCGGTCCCAGGGCCGTTCGTTCTCGAACTGTGCGGTCAGGAGAGTCCGAGTTCGTTGTCGAGCATGTCGAACATGTCCTCGTCGGAGGCGGAGTCGAAGTCGAAGGACTCCTCCTCCGCCTTCTCGGCACCGTTGAGTGCCTCGGCCCGCAGCTCCTGCCACTTGCTGCGGAGCACCTCCAGCCGGCCCGCCACCTGGTCGAAGAGCTCGGCTCCGACCTCGGCGCCCGCCAGGGCCCTCTCCAGCTTGTCCAGTTCCGCCAGGACCACCGCCGACCCGCCGGCCGGTGCCGGGGCCACCCGCGTGTGCAGGTGGGCCACGAGTTCGCCGGGCGTCGGGTGGTCGAAGAGCAGCGTGGCCGGGAGCCGCACGCCGGTGAGCGCGCCGAGCCGGTTCCGCAGTTCGACCGAGGTCAGCGAGTCGAAGCCCAGGTCCTGGAAGGCACGGGTGGGTTCGACGTCGGCCTGGCCCGCGTGGCCCAGTACGGTCGCGATCTGGCCGCGTACCAGGTCCAGCAGGACCTCCTCGCCCTCGGCCCGGGTGAGGCCGGTGAGGCGCCGGGTGAGGTCGGCGGCGGCCGCCGCTCCCCCGTCGGAGGCGGCACGGCGGGCCTGGGTCCGGATCAGCGACCGGAACAGCGGCGGCACCTCGCCCAGGGAACGCAGGGCCCCCAGGTCGAGCCGGACCGGTAGGACGGCAGGCTCCTGCTCGGCGGCACCGGTGACCGCGTCGAACAGGGCCAGGCCCTGCTCGGGGTCGATCGGGGGCATGCCCGCCCGCGCCATCCGGGCGGTGTCCGCCTCGGTCAGCTCGCCGGTCATGCCGCTCCCCCGGGTCCACGGGCCCCAGGCCATCGACACCGCGGGCAGTCCACGGTCCCGGCGGTGGCGTGCCAGGGCGTCGAGGAAGGCGTTGCCCGCCGCGTAGTTGGCCTGTCCCGCGCTGCCGAGCGTGCCGGCGACGGAGGAGAAGAGCACGAAGGCGTCGAGCGGGAGCCCCGCGGTCGCCTCGTGGAGGTGCCAGGCGGCGTCCGCCTTGGGCCGCAGCACGGCGGCGAGGCGTTCCGGGGTGAGGGAGTCGAGGACCCCGTCGTCCAGGACGCCGGCCGCGTGGATCACCGCCCGCAGCGGGCGGTCGGCGGGGATGTCCGCCAGCAGCGCGTCGACGGCCGTACGGTCACCGACGTCGCAGGCGGCGACGGTGACGTGGGCGCCGGACTCCTCCAGCGCGGCGGCCAGTTCGCCGGCCCCCTCGGCGGCCTGACCACGACGGCTGACCAGGAGCAGGCTCCGGACCCCGTGCTCGGCGACCAGGTGGCGGGCGACGGTGGCGCCGAGGCCGCCGGTGCCGCCGGTGATCAGCACGGTGCCCTCCGGGTCCCAGCCGGCCGCGTCGCCGTCGGCGGGCGTCGCCGCGCGCACCAGGCGGGGTGCCAACGGGCGGCCCTCGCGCAGGGCGAGCTGCGGTTCGCCCGAGGCCAGCGCCGCCCGCAGGGCGGACATCCCGAGCGGGGAGGTGGCCGAGGGCTCCAGGTCGAGGAGGGTGAACCGGCCGGGGTTCTCCGCCTGCGCGGCGCGGACCAGCCCCCAGACCGCCGCGGCGGCCGGGTCGGCGCCGTCGGAGGCGCCCCGGGTGACGACGACCAGGCGGGAGGCGGCGAACCGCTCCTCGGCCGACCAGCCGCGGAGGGTCTCCAGGACCCGGGCGGTGGCGGCGTGGGCGGCGGCCACGTACCCGGTGCCGGACCCGGCCTCCGGGGCGGTGGCGACCGGCAGCAGTACCACGGGCGGCACGTCGTCCTCGGGGCCGGTGCCGATGACGAGGTCCGCCAGGCCGGCCGCGCCCTCCGTCCCGGCTTCCGCGAGGAGGTCGCCGTCGCCGAGGAGCGCGGTGTCCGGGCCGAGCACGGCGACCGGGCCGGGCGTCTCGGCGTCCCGCGTGGCGAGGTCCCCGGCCGCCACCCAGTCCAGCCGGAACAGGGAGTCGCGGCCCGCGCCGCCCGCGCCACCGAACTGCCCGGCGGAGAGGGGACGCGTCACCAGGGACCCGACCGAGGCGACCGGGGTGCCGGTGGTGTCGGTGACGGCGATCGCGAGGGTGCCGTCGTCGGTGCGGGAGAGCCGCAGGCGTACGGCCGAGGCGCCGACGGCGTGCACGGAGACCGCGTTCCAGGAGAAGGGGACTCCACCGGTGCCTCCGGCCTCCCCGCCGTCACCGGCCAGGGCGGTGGCGTGGAGGCCGGCGTCGAAGAGCGCCGGGTGCAGGGTGAAGGCGTCGCCGTCGGTGCCGTCGGGCAGCGACGCCTCGGCGAAGACCTCGCCGTCGCGGCTCCAGGCTGCACGCAGCCCCTGGAAGACGGGCCCGTAGGCGAACCCGGCGTCCTCGAAACGCTCGTACAGCCCGGTGGTGTCGAGCGGCTCGGCCTTCTCCGGCGGCCACACGGTGGCGTCGAAGTCGGTGGCGGGGGCCTGCGCCGGTCCGGCGGCCAGGGTGCCCTCGGCGTGCGAGGTCCACGGGGCGCCGGAGTCGTCGGCGGGCCGGGAGTGGATGGTGATCCCGCGCCGGCCCTCCTCGTCGGGAGCGCCGACGCCGACCTGCACCTGGACCGTGCCCTGCTCGGGCAGGACCAGCGGGGCCGCCAGGGTCAGTTCCTCCACCCGGTCGCAGCCGAGCACGCCGCCCGCGTGGACCGCGAGTTCCAGCAGGGCGGTGCCGGGCACCAGGACGGCGCCCATGACACGGTGGTCGGAGATCCAGCCGTGGGTGCCCTGGGAAAGACGTCCGGTGAACAGGTGGCCGTCCGTGCCGGCCAGTTCGACCGCGCCGCCGAGCAGGGGGTGCCCGGCGGGCGCGAGCCCGGCGGCCTCCGCCCCGGCACCCAGGGGCATCATCCCGGCGGGCCAGAACCGGCGCCGCTGGAAGGCGTACGTGGGCAGCTCCACCCGGCGGGCGCCACGGCCGGCGAAGAACGCGGGCCAGTCGACGCGGACGCCGTGGCCGTGCAGCCGGGCGACCGTCTCGACCAGTGCCTGCTCGCCGGGCACGGTGCGGCGCTGGGCGGCGACCGTCACGGCGGACTCGGGCAGGGACTCGCGGGCCATGGCGCAGGCGACGCCGTCGGGGCCCAGTTCCAGGTAGCGGGTGGCACCGGCCTCGTGGAGGGCCCGGACGCCGTCGGCGAAGCGGACGGCCTCCCGGACGTGTCGCACCCAGTACTCGGCGGAGCACAGTTCCTCCGCGCGGGCCGTGGTCCCGGTGAGGTTGGAGACGACGGGCGTCGCGGGTGCCTGCGGGGAGAGGCCGGCGACCACGGCCCGGAACTCGGCGAGCATCGGCTCCATCAGCGGCGAGTGGAAGGCGTGCGAGACGCGCAGCGCGGTCGTCCGGCGACCGCGCTCCCGCAGGGCCTCGGTCACCTTCTCCACGCCTTCGGCGGTGCCCGACACCACGACGGACGTGGGTCCGTTGACGGCGGCTACCGAGACCCCGTCGGTGAGGTACGCCAGCACCTCCTCCTCGGTGGCCTGGACGGCGGCCATCGCGCCGCCCTCCGGCAGTGCCTGCATCAGGCGGCCTCGCGCGGCGACCAGGGCGCAGGCGTCGGCCAGCGAGAAAACCCCGGCGACGTGCGCGGCGGCGATCTCGCCGATCGAGTGGCCCGCCACCAGGTCGGGGGTGACGCCCCACGAGACGACGAGCCGGTGGAGGCCCACTCCCAGGGCGAAGAGCGCCGCCTGCGCGTAGGCGGTGGCGTTCAGGGCGTCCTCGTCGTCGCCCCAGACCACCTCGCGCAGCGGGCGGTCCAGGTGCTCGTCGAGTCCGGCGCAGACCGCGTCGAACGCCTCCGCGAACACCGGGAAACTCTCGTAGAGGTCGCGGCCCATGCCGAGCCGCTGGGAGCCCTGCCCCGGGAAGAGGAGGGCGAGCAGTCCCTCACCGGTCGTCGTGGCCGGTTCCTCGCCCCGGGCCACGGAGCCGAGCGCGGCCAGCAGCCCGTCCCGGCCGGCGCCCGTGACGGCGACCCGGTGCTCGAACGAGGTACGGGTGGTGGCCAGGGAGTAGGCGACATCCAGCGGGCGCGGCGCCTCGGTTCCGCCGGCGGCCGGGTGGTCCCCCGTCAGGTGGTGGAGGAGCCGCTCGGCCTGGGCACGCAGGGCGTCCCGGTCGCGGGCCGACAGCAGCCACGGGACGACGGGGGCGGCGCCACCGCCGTCCGCGCCGGTCGCGGGCTCGCCGGCCGGCGGGACCGCGGGCGCCTGCTCGACGATGACGTGGGCGTTGGTGCCGCTGATCCCGAAGGAGGAGATCCCGGCGCGGCGCGGGCGCCCGGAGCCGGTCCACTGCCGGGCCTCGGTCAGCAGCTCCACCGCCCCGGTGGTCCAGTCGACCTGGTCGCTGGGGGCGTCGACGTTCAGCGTGGCGGGCAGCAGCCCGTTGCGCAGCGCCAGCACCATCTTGATGACGCCGGCGACTCCCGCGGCGGCCTGCGTGTGCCCGATGTTCGACTTGACCGAGCCGAGCAGCAGTGGCCGGTCCTCGGGGCGGTCCTGGCCGTAGGTGGCGAGGAGCGCCTGGGCCTCGATGGGGTCGCCCAGGGTGGTCCCGGTGCCGTGCGCCTCGACGGCGTCGACCTGGTCGGCGGCGAGCCGGGCGTTGGCCAGGGCCTGCCGGATGACGCGGCGCTGGGACGGGCCGTTGGGCGCGGTGAGGCCGTTGCTCGCGCCGTCCTGGTTGACGGCGGAGCCGCGGACGACGGCGAGTACCTCGTGGCCGTTGCGCACCGCGTCGGAGAGCCGCTCGACGACGAGGAAGCCCGCGCCCTCGGAGAAGCCGGTGCCGTCGGCCGCCGACGCGAAGGACTTGCAGCGGCCGTCGGGGGCGAGACCGCCCTGGCGGCCGAACTCGGCGAACACGGCCGGCGTCGACAGCACGGTGACACCACCGGTGACCGCCAGGGAGCACTCGCCCTGCCGGAGCGCCTGCACGGCGAGGTGCAGGGCGACCAGCGAGGAGGAGCAGGCGGTGTCGACGGAGACGGCGGGGCCCTCCAGTCCGAGCTTGTAGGCGACGCGGCCGGTGACCACGCTGCCGTTGCCGTCGCTGCCCGGGTAGTCGTGGTACATCACGCCGGTGAAGACGCCGGTCCGGCTGCCCTTGAGCGAGGCCGGGTCGATCCCGGCCCGCTCCAGGGCCTCCCAGGACATCTCCAGCGCCAGGCGCTGCTGCGGGTCCATGCCGAGCGCCTCGCGCGGCGAGATGCCGAAGAAGGCGGGGTCGAAGTCGGCCGCCCCGTCGAGGAAGCCGCCTTCCCGGGCGTACAGGCCGTCCGGGTGGTCGCCGTCGGGGTCGCGGAGGATCGACAGGTCCCAGCCGCGGTCCTGGGGGAACGGGACGATCGCGTCGTCGCCGGAGGTGACCAGGCGCCAGAGGTCCTCGGGCGAGCTGACGCCGCCCGGGTAGCGGCAGGCCATCCCGACGATGGCGATGGGTTCGTGCTGGGCCGAGGTGAGCCTGCGGTTGTCGCGGCGCAGCCGGGCGGTCTCGGCACGGGCGGCACGGAGCGCGTCGGCGTCCGGTCCGGTGGCCGTGCCGGTCCCGGCGGCCTCGGCCGCGCCGTCGCTCTCGTCGTACGGTCCGGGCACGCCGTCCTCGTCGTCGCCGTCGAAGGCGACGAGCAGGGCGTCCCGGTCGGTGCCGGACATCCCGTCGGTGTCCGCGGCGAGTTCGAGCAGCGTCTCCGCCAGCCCCGCGTCGCGCAGGCGGCGGGCCGGGATGGCGGAGAGGGCGCGGCGCACCCCGTCGTCGTCGCCGGTGGCATCGTCCGCGCCGGAGGCGGGGTGGGCGGCGGCGAGTTGCTCCTCGACGACCTCGGTGACGGCGAGGGCGTTGGGGTGGTCGAAGACGAGGGTGGCGGGCAGCCTCAGTCCGGTCAGCGTGTTGAGCTGGTTGCGCAGCTCGGTCGCGGCCAGCGAGTCGAAGCCCAGCTCCTGGAAGGCCCGGTCCGCACCGATCGCCTCCGCCGAACCGTGCCCCAGCACCGCCGCCACCTGCGACCGTACGAGATGGAGCAGGGCGCGGTGCCGTTCGGGCGCGGGCAGTTCGGCGAGCCTGCGGGACGGGGAGTCGTCCGGGCCCGGCGCAGGAGCCGAACCCGAGGCCGCGGTGGCGCGGCGGGCGGGAGCCAACGCGCGCAGGAGGGCGGGGATCTCGTCGGTGCGGGTGCGCAGCGCGGCGGTGTCGACGCGCAGCGGCACGACCGTCGCCTCGCCCCGGTCCAGGCCGGCCGCGAACAGCTCCAGCCCCGCCTCGTGCGACAGCAACGGCAGACCCTGCGACGCCATCCGACGCCGGTCCACCTCCGACAGGTACTCCCCCAGACCCGCACCCACGTCCCAGAACCCGAACGCCATCGACGTGGCCACCAGACCCTCGGCCCGACGCCGCGCCGCCAACGCATCCAGGAACACGTTCGCGGCAGCGTAATTACCCTGACCGGCCGTCAGCACCAGACCACCCGCCGACGACACCAGCACGAACCCGGCCAGCTCCACACCCTCCGTCGCCTCGTGCAACCACCACGCCGCATCCGCCTTCGCACCCAGCACCGCATCGAACCGGTCGAGAGTGAGGGAGCCCAGGAGCCCGTTGTCACCGACTCCGGCCGCGTGGACCACGGCCAGCAGCCCGCGCCCGGAGACGAGAGAGCCGACGAGGTCCATGACGGCGTCGCGGTCGGACAGATCGCACGCGACGACCTCCACCGCGGCACCGGCCTCACGCAGCTCCCCGGCCAGCTCCGCCGCACCCGGGGCATCCTCGCCCCGCCGCGACACCAGCACCAGATCACGCACGCCACGCTCAGCCACCAGATACCGGGCCATCACCGCACCCAGACCACCCGTACCACCCGTCACCAGCACCGCACCCTCACCATCCAACGACGGCACGGGCAACGGCACTTCGGCAGCGGGTACGTCGTCGGTCAGCCGCGCCAGCCGCGGTACGAGGACCATACCGTCGCGGACGGCGACCTCGGCCTCGCCCGAGAGGACAGCCGCGACCGCACGCTCCACCGCAGCATCGTCCGCGTCCACGGCGACATCGGCCAGAGCGAACCGGCCCGGGTTCTCCGCAAGTGCTGCCCGCACCAGGCCCCACACGGGGGCCTGGACGACGTCGCCTGGGGCGGGGTTGCCGCCGGGTTCCACGGGCATGGCGCCCCGGGTCACCACGACGAGGCGGGAGGCGGCGAACCGCTCCTGGGTCAGCCAGCGCTGTGCCACGGTCAGCACACCGTCCAGCGCGGCGCGCACCGAACCGGGCACGTCGGTGTGGGCCGGGACGGAAGCGTCCAGCACGACCACGGCGGGCACCTCGGCACCGGCCTCCGCGACCCGGGGCCAGGTGGCCCAGGCCGTGTCGGTGCCGTCGAGCCGGGTCACGGGGACCCACTCGGGGGTGTAGAGCGCGCCCGCGTCACGGGGCGCCGCACCGAGCTGGCCGGCGGAGACGGTGCGGCTCACCATGGAGCCGACCGTCAGGACCGGGGCCCCGGTGAGGTCGGCGACGCGGATGTCCATACCGCCGTCGGCGGCGGTGGCGATCCGGACGCGGACGGCGGCGGCACCGACCGCGTGCAGGGCGACGCGGTTCCACGCGAACGGGATGACGGTCCCGCCGCTCCCGCCCTCGGCGTTGTCGTTGCTGTTGTCGCTGTTGCTGTTGCTGTTGCTGTCGTTGAGGATCGCGACATGCATGACGGCGTCGAGCAGCGCCGGGTGGAGGCCGAAGCGGCCCGCCTCCGAGGCCGCCTCCTCCGGGAGCACCACCTCGGCGAAGAGTTCCCCGCCCCGGCGCCAGGCGGCGCGCAGCCCCTGGAAGACCGGCCCGTAGCCGTAGCCACGCTCGCGGAAGATCTGGTAGGCGCTGTCGACGGGCACGCTGTCGGCCCCGGTCGGCGGCCACTGCGTCAGTGCGGCCTCGGCCCCGGCCGCGACGGCCGTGTCGGTGAGGAAGCCGGTGGCGTGGGTGGCCCATTCCTGCCCGGTGCCCTCGGGGCGTGAGTAGACGGCGACCGTGCGGCGTTCGGCGGTGCGCGGTCCGACGACCACGCGGACCTGGGCGCCGCCGTGCTCGGGCAGTACCAGAGGGGTCGCCAGGGTCAGTTCGTCGAGTACGGCGCAGTCGACGGATTCTCCGGCCGCGAGGGCCAGTTCCACGAGGACGGCGCCGGGCAGCATGACCCGGCCGAGGACCACATGGTCGGCGAGCCACGGCTGTGCCTCCACCGACAGCAGGCCCGTCAGCACCGCGCCTCCGGAGTCCGGCAGCGACACCACCGCGCCCAGCAACGGATGGTCGGCCGCGTCGAGTCCGGCTCCCGCCCCGGCCGGGGCTCCGTCGGTGGCGGTCAGCCAGTACCGCTGGCGCTGGAAGGCGTAGGTGGGCAGGTCGGCGGGTCCGGCGCCGGAGCCGGCGAAGAAGCCGGCCCAGTCGACGGCCGTGCCCGCGGTGTGCAGCTGCGCGAGCGCGGTGAGCAGGACGTCGGGCTCCTCCCGTCCCTTGCGGGCCGACGGCACCAGCAGGACTGCGGTGTCCTCGTCGCCGTCGAGGCAGGTGCGGGCCATCCCGGTGAGTACGGCGTCGGGGCCGATCTCGACACAGCGGTCCACGCCCGCGGCGCGCAGCGCCCGGACGCCGTCGCCGAAGCGGACGGCCTCGCGGACGTGCCGCACCCAGTAGTCAGGTGTGGTCAGTTCACCCCGCTCGGCGATCCGGCCCGAGACGTTCGAGACGACGGGCAGCGACGGCTCCGCGTACGACAGACCGGCCAGGACCTCTCGGAAGTCACCGAGCATCGGCTCCATCAGCGGCGAGTGGAAAGCGTGCGACACCCGCAGACGGCTGACCCGGCGCCCCTGACCACGGAACGCCTCCGCCACCGTCTCCACGGTTTCCCCGACGCCCGAGACGACCACCGACGACGGACCGTTGACGGCAGCGACCGACACACCCTCGACAGAGTCCAGGTGCAACAGCACCTCCGCCTCGGACGCCTCCACAGCCACCATCGCGCCACCCTCCGGCAACGCCTGCATCAACCGCCCACGAGCGGCCACCAGAGCACACGCGTCCGCCAGCGAGAACACACCCGCCACATGCGCGGCCGCCACCTCACCGATCGAATGACCGGCCACGAGGTCCGGCGTGACGCCCCATGAGGCGAGAAGCCGGAAGAGGGCGACTTCGTAGGCGAACAGGGCGGACTGGGCGTACGCCGTGCCGTCGAGGTCCGGCGCGTTCTCGCCCCAGGCCACCTCGCGCACGGGCCCGTCCAGGTGCTCGTCGAGCCCGGCGCAGACCGCGTCGAACGCCTCCGCGAAGACGGGGAACGCCTCGTGGAGGCCGCGCCCCATCTCCAGGCGCTGCGCGCCCTGCCCGGAGAAGAGGAAGGCCGTGGTGCCGACGGAGCGGGCGGTTCCGGTGACGACCCCGGGGGCGTTCTCACCGGCCGCGAGGGCGCGCAGACCGGTCAGGAGGTCGTCCCGGCCGGTGCCGAGGACCACCGCGCGGGCCTCCAGCGAGGTGCGGGAGGTGGCCAGCGCGTGGGCGACGTCCAGAGGACGGGTTCCGGGCCGGTCCGCCAGGTGGGCCAGGAGGCGGGCGGCCTGGGCGCGCAGGGCGTCCGGGGTGGCCGCCGAGACCGTCCACGGGAGGACGGCGGGGGCGCGGCCCTCCTCGGCGGAGCGCGGCGCGTCGGCTGCTGCGTCGGGGCCCTGCTCCAGGACGACGTGCGCGTTGGTGCCGCTGAGGCCGAACGCCGAGACGCTCGCCCGGCGGGGGCGGCCGGTGACCGGCCACGGCCGGTCCTCGGTGACGAGTTCGGCGCTGCCCTCGGTCCAGTCGACGTGCGGGGACGGCTGGTCGACGTGGAGGGTGCGCGGCACGGTGCCGTGCTCCATCGCCATGACCATCTTGATGACGCCGGCGACTCCCGCCGCGGCCTGGGCGTGCCCGATGTTCGACTTGACCGAGCCGAGCAGCAGCGGCCGCTCCTCCGGGCGGTCCTGGCCGTAGGTGGCGAGGAGCGCCTGGGCCTCGATGGGGTCGCCCAGGGTGGTGCCGGTGCCGTGCGCCTCGACCACGTCGACCTCGGAGGCGGGGACCCCTGCGCCGCGCAAGGCCTGGCGGATCACTCGCTGCTGGGAAGGGCCGTTGGGGGCGGTGAAGCCGTTGGAGGCGCCGTCCTGGTTGACGGCCGTGCCCTTGACGACGGCCAGCACGCGGTGGCCGTTGCGCACGGCGTCGGAGAGTCGCTCCACCAGGAGGACGCCGACGCCCTCGGACCAGCCCACGCCGTCCGCCGCGCCCGCGAACGCCTTGCAGCGGCCGTCCACCGACAGGCCACGCTGGCGGCTGAACTCGACGAACATGCCGGGCGTCGACATCACGGTGGCGCCGCCGGCCACGGCCAGCGAGCACTCGCCCGAGCGCAGGGCCTGCACCGCGAGGTGCAGGGCGACCAGGGACGAGGAGCAGGCCGTGTCCACGGTGACGGCCGGGCCCTCCCAGCCGAAGGTGTACGACAGGCGGCCGGAGACCACGCTGCCGCCGGCGGTACCGGAGGGCGAGACGTTCAGCGCGTAGTCGTGGTACATGACGCCGGCGAAGACGCCGGTGCGGCTGCCCCGCAGCGTCGCCGGGTCGATCCCGGCGCGTTCCAGCGCCTCCCAGGAGGTCTCCAGGAGCAGGCGCTGCTGCGGGTCCATGTACAGGGCCTCGCGGGGCGAGATGCCGAAGAAGCCGGGGTCGAACTGGGCGGCGTCGTGCAGAAAGCTGCCACGCCTGGTGTAGCTCTTGCCCTCCTTGCCGGGCTCGGGGTCGTAGAGGCCCCCGATGTCCCAGCCCCGGTCACCTGGGAGGTCGGAGACGGTGTCCACGCCGTCGGTGACCAGGCGCCACAGCTCCTCGGGGGTGGTGACGCCGCCGGGGTAGCGGCAGGCCATCCCGACGATCGCGATGGGCTCGTGGTCGGCCGGTGGCGCCGTGCCCGTACGGACGGGGGTCTCCGCCCGCGCGGTCTCCCCGGCGATGCGCGC
Organism: Streptomyces sp. BBFR102; assembly: GCF_051397025.1. NCBI lineage: Bacteria > Bacillati > Actinomycetota > Actinomycetes > Kitasatosporales > Streptomycetaceae > Streptomyces > Streptomyces sp. BBFR102. The sequence goes on along the minus strand of NZ_CP195757.1, from coordinate 6,018,061 downwards.
CGAGAGGTGATCGGTGACGGCGAGGGCGTTGGGGTGGTCGAAGACGAGGGTGGCGGGCAGCCTCAGTCCGGTCAGCGTGTTGAGCTGGTTGCGCAGCTCGGTCGCGGCCAGCGAGTCGAAGCCCAGCTCCTGGAAGGCCCGGTCCGCACCGATCGCCTCCGCCGAACCGTGCCCCAGCACCGCCGCCACCTGCGACCGTACGAGGTGGAGCAGGGTGCGGTGCCGCTCCGCCTCCGGAAGCGAGGCCAGCCGGTGGGCCGGGGAGCCCTCGACGGTGGCCGGTGTGACCACGGCCGCGGAGCGCCGCACGGGAGCCAGGGACTTGAGCAGGGCGGGGATCTCGTCGGTGCGGGTGCGCAGCGCGGCGGTGTCGACGCGCAGCGGCACCACCGTCGCCTCGCCCCGGTCCAGGCCGGCCGCGAACAGCTCCAGCCCCGCCTCGTGCGACAGCAACGGCAGACCCTGCGACGCCATCCGACGCCGGTCCACCTCCGACAGATACTCCCCCAGCCCCGCACCCACGTCCCAGAACCCGAACGCCATCGACGTGGCCACCAGACCCTCGGCCCGACGCCGCGCCGCCAACGCGTCCAAGAACACATTGGCCGCAGCGTAGTTTCCCTGTCCCGCCGTCAGCACCAGACCACCCGCCGACGACACCAGCACGAACCCGGCCAGCTCCACACCCGCCGTCGCCTCGTGCAACCACCACGCCGCATCCGCCTTCGCACCCAGCACCGCATCGAACCGGTCGGACGACAGCGTGCCCACCAGGCCGCCGCCCCCGACCCCGGCCGCGTGCACGACGGCGCGCAGCCCACGCCCGGCGACGAGGGACTCGACCAGGCCGACGACCGATTCGCGGTCGGACAGGTCGCACGCGACGACCTCCACCGCGGCACCGGCCTCACGCAGCTCCCCGGCCAGCTCCGCCGCACCCGGAGCGTCCCCGCCCCGCCGCGACACCAGCACCAGATCACGCACGCCACGCTCAGCCACCAGATACCGGGCCATCACCGCACCCAGACCACCCGTACCACCCGTCACCAACACCGCACCCTCACCATCCAACGACGGTACGGACAACGGCACTTCGGGCTCGCCGAGCCGACCGAGCCTCGGCATCAGCACCACATCGTCGCGGACGGCGACCTCGGCCTCGCCCGAGAGGACAGCCGCGACCGCACGCTCCACCGCAGCATCGTCCGCGTCCACGGCGACATCGGCCAGAGCGAACCGGCCCGGATTCTCCGCGAGGGCCGCCCGCACCAGACCCCACACGGGGGCCTGGACGACGTCGGCGGATGAACCTGCCGGGGCGACGCCACGGGTGACGACGACCAGACGCGAGGAGGTGAAGCGCGCGTCCTGAAGCCACTGCTGGATCGCGGAGAGGACCTGGTCCAGGACGGTCCGGACGGCCGCCGGGACGTCCGGACCGGAGGGCTCGCGCACCTCCAGGACGACCGCGCCCGGCGCCGTGGATGCCGCCTCCAGGGCTTCGGCCCAGGAGACGTAGGCGGGGGCCGTGGAGGTGTCCACGGTGACCGGCGTCCACTCGATGCCGTAGAGGGCGCCCGCGCCGGCGGAGGCGCTGCCCAGCTGTTCGGCGGAGACCGGGCGGCTCGCGAGGGAGCCCACGGTCAGGACGGGCGCGCCGGTGGAGTCGGCGAGGGCCAGGGAGACGGTGTGGGCGTCGACGCGGCTCACGCGTACGCGGACGGCGGAGGCGCCGACGGCGTGGAGGGTCACGTCGTTCCAGGCGAACGGGACGACCGCCTGGCCCTCCTCCTCGTTCAGGATGCCGGCGTGCATGGCGGCGTCGAGTACGGCCGGGTGCAGGCCGAACCGGCCCGCCTCGCCTGCCGCTTCCTCGGGGAGCGCCACTTCCGCGAACATCGCGTCGCCGCGCCGCCAGGCGGCGCGCAGGCCCTGGAAGACCGGCCCGTAGCCGTAGCCACGCTCGCGGAACTCCTCGTAGGCGTGCTCGACCGGTACCGGCTCGGCGCCGGGCGGGGGCCACTCGGTCAGGGCCTCGCCAGCGCCTGCCGGGGCGTCGGTGAGGAAGCCGTGCGCATGGGCTGTCCACGGCGCGTCCTCCGCGCCTTCGGGACGCGAGTGGACGGCCACGGTGCGGCGTCCGTCGGTCTTCGGCCCCGCGACGACGCGGAGCTGGAGGCCGGTGTCCTCGGGCAGCACCAGCGGCGCGGCGAGGGTCAGCTCCTCGAGAGCGGCGGACCCGGCCGCGTCCCCGGCCGCGAGGGCCAGTTCCACCAGGCCCGTACCGGGCAGCAGGGCCCGGCCGAGGACCACGTGGTCGGCGAGCCACGGCTGCGCCTCCACCGACAGCCGGCCCGTCAGCACCAGGCCACCCGAGTCGGGCAGCGACACCACCGCGCCCAGCAACGGGTGATCGGCCGCGTCGATCCCCGCCGACCTGGGGTCGGCGGCGGCGCGGACGGTGGCCTCCGGCCAGAAGCGCCGCTTCTGGAAGGCGTAGGTCGGCAGGTCGACGGTGCGGGCCGCGGTACCGGCGAAGAAGCCGCTCCACGTCACCTCGGCGCCCACCGTGTGGAGACGGGCCAGCGCGGCGAGCGCGGTCGACGTCTCCTCGCGGTCCTTGCGCAGGAGCGGGACGAGGACGGCTTCCTCACCGGCGCTCTCGCGCGCCATGCCGCTGAGCACCCCGTCGGGACCCAGCTCCACGAACCGTGTGACGCCCTCTTCCGCGAGAGCCCGGACACCGTCGTCGAACCGGACGGCCTCCCGGACGTGCCGCACCCAGTAGTCCGGCGTGGTCAGTTCACCGGACTCCGCAATCCGCCCCGTGACGTTCGAGACGACGGGCAGCGACGGCTCCGCGTACGACAGACCGGCCAGGACCTCTCGGAAGTCACCGAGCATCGGCTCCATCAGCGGCGAGTGGAAAGCGTGCGACACCCGCAGACGGCTGACCCGCCGCCCCAGCTCACGGAACACCTCCGCCACCGCCTCGACCGCGCCCTCGGCGCCCGAGACGACCACGGACGAAGAACCGTTGACGGCGGCGATGGACACCCCCTCGACGGATTCCAGTCGCGGCAGCACCTCCGCCTCCGACGCCTCCAGGGCGACCATGGCGCCGCCCTCGGGCAGCGCCTGCATCAGGCGGCCCCGGGCGGCGACGAGCGCGGCGGCGTCGGCGAGGGTGAGCACCCCGGACACGTGCGCCGCGGCGACCTCACCGATGGAGTGACCGGCAACGAACTCCGGCCGCACCCCCCACGACTCGACAAGACGGAACAGCGCCACCTCGACCGCGAAGAGACCCGCCTGCGCGTACGCCGTCCCGTCCAGAACCGACGGGTCGTCGCCCCAGACCACCTCGCGCAGCGGGCGGTCCAGGTGCGCGTCGAGTCCGGCACACACCGCGTCGAACGCCTCCACGAACACCGGGAAACGCTCGTACAGACCACGCCCCATTCCCAGCCGCTGCGACCCCTGCCCCGAGAACAGGAACGCGGTACGGCCTCCGGTGACCACGCCTTCCACGACGCCCGCGTCGGGCAGACCCGAGGCCAGGGCATCCAGGGCCGCTTCACGGTCGGTGCCCAGGACCACCGCCCGGTGGTCGAAGGTGGCGCGGCCGGAGACGAGCGAGAAGGCCACGTCCAGCGCGCTCGCCGGTTCGGCGGCCACATGCGCGCGCAGCCGCTCGGCCTGGGCGCGCAGCGCTGGGGCCGACCGTGCGGAGAGCACCCACGGCACGTCGACGGCGGGCGCCACCGTGGGCACGGGCGCCGGCGCCTCCTCAGGCTGTTCGAGGATGACGTGGGCGTTGGTGCCGCTGATCCCGAACGAGGACACACCGGCCCGGCGCACCCGCTCCTCCCCCGGCCACACACGCTCACCGGTCAGCAGCTCCACAGCACCGGCCGACCAGTCGACGTGCGACGACGGAGCATCCACGTGCAGCGTGCGCGGCAGCCGGCCGTGACGCATCGCCATCACCATCTTGATGACACCCGCGACACCCGCCGCAGCCTGCGTGTGCCCCAGGTTCGACTTCACCGAACCGAGCCAGAGCGGCTTGCCCTCCTCACGCTCCTGGCCGTACGTGGCCAGGAGTGCCTGCGCCTCGATCGGGTCACCCAGCGTCGTCCCCGTACCGTGGGCCTCCACCACATCCACATCACCGCCCGACAGACCACCACTCGCCAGAGCCTGACGAATCACCCGCTGCTGAGAGGGACCGTTCGGCGCCGTCAGACCGTTCGACGCACCATCCTGGTTCACCGCCGAACCACGCACCACCGCCAGCACACGATGACCATGACGCCGGGCATCCGACAGACGCTCCAGCACCACCATCCCCACACCCTCGGACCAGCCCGCGCCGTCGGCGGCGTCGGAGAACGCCTTGCAGCGGCTGTCCGGGGAGAGGGCGCCCTGGCGGGAGAACTCCACGAACGCGGTGGGGGTGGCCATGACGGTGACGCCGCCGGCCACGGCCAGCGAGCACTCACCGGAGCGCAGCGCCTGCGCCGCCCAGTGCATGGCGACGAGCGACGAGGAGCAGGCGGTGTCGACCGTGACCGCGGGTCCCTCGAAGCCGAAGGTGTAGGAGACACGGCCCGAGGCGATGCTGCCCGCGCTGCCGTTGCCGCGATAGCCCTCGTACTGGTCGTCGGTGAGGATGCTGCCGTAGTCGTTGTACATGACACCGGCGAAGACGCCCGTCTGGCTGCCGCGCAGGGAGACCGGGTCGATGCCCGACCGCTCGATCGCCTCCCACGTCGTCTCCAACAGCAGACGCTGCTGCGCGTCCGTGGAGACGGCCTCACGCGGGCTCATCCCGAAGAACTCGGGATCGAACTCGGGCGCGTCGTGGAGGAAGCCGCCGGACCGGGTGTACGTGGTGCCGGGCACGCCCCGATCCTCGCTGTAGAGGGATTCCACGTCCCAGCCACGGTCGGACGGGAAATCTCCGACCGCGTCGACGCCGTCGGAGACGATGCGCCACAGGTCCTCGGGGGACGTGACGCCGCCCGGGTAGCGGCAGGCCATGCCGACGATGACGACCGGGTCGTCGGCCACGGACGGCAGTGCCGCGACGGGGGCCGCCACGGACGGCTCGGTGCCGAGGACGCTGTCGAGGAGGTGACCGGCGAGGAGGTCGGCGGTCGGGTAGTCGAAGACGACCGTCGCGGGCAGGCGCAGTCCGGTGACCTTGCCGAGCCGGTTGCGCAGTTCCACAGCCGTCAGGGAATCGAAACCGAGGTCCTGGAAGGCGCGGTGCGGGTTGACGGTCTGGGCACCGGAATGGCCGAGCACGACGGCGATCTGGCCACGGACCAGGTCGAGCAGCACCTCTCGGCGCTCGGCGTCCGCGAGGCCGGCGAGGCGCGCGGCCAGGCCGGTGGCGGCGGCCGAGCCGGCTGCGGCGGCGGTGCGGCGGACCGGGGTGCGGATCAGCCCGCTGAGCAGCGGCGGCACCTCACCCTGGGCGCGCAGCGCCGGGAGGTCGAGGCGGACGGGGAGGACGACGGGCTCGCCCGAGGCCAGGGCCGCGTCGAAGAGCGCGGTCCCCTGCTCGGCCTCGACCGGCGGCAGACCGGACCGGGCCATACGACGCCGGTCGGTCTCCGACAGCCCCCGCGTCATCCCCGCGTCCCGCGCCCACGGACCCCACACCAGCGACACACCGGGAAGACCCAGAGCCCGCCGGTACTCCACCAACGCGTCCAGGAACACATTCCCCGCCGCGTACGCACCCTGCCCCGCACTCCCGAACGTCCCCGCCACCGACGAGAACACCACGAACGCCTCAAGGCCCAGGTCACGCGTCGCCTCATGGAGATTCCACGCCGCATCCACCTTCGGACGCAACACCGCCGCAACGCGCTCCGCCGTCAGCGAGGCGAGCGTGGCGTCGTCGATGACGCCCGCCGCGTGTACCACCGCGCGCACGGCGTTCCGGGCGACGAGCCCGGCGACGGCGTCGGCGTCGGCGGCGTCGCAGGCCTCGACGGTCACGTGTGCGCCGGCCTCCGTCAGTTCGGCGACGAGTTCCCCGGCGCCCTCGGCGGTGGCACCGCTCCGGCTGATCAGCAGCAGGTCCCGCACCCCGTGCGTCATGACGAGGTGGCGGGCCAGTACCCGGCCCAGGCCGCCGGTACCGCCGGTGATCAGCACCGGACCGGTGAGGGTGTCCCAGCGCGGGCTCTCGGTTGCTTCCTGCGTGACGCGGGCCAGGCGCGGCACCCGCACCTCGCCGTCCCGCACCGCCGACTCCGCCTCGCCGGAGGCGAGAGCAGAGCGGACGGACGCGGTGTCCGCGTCGGCCGGAAGCTCCAGCAGCCCGAAGCGGCCAGGGTGTTCGGAGATCGCGGAGCGCACCAGTCCCCGGGCGGCGGCGTCGGCGAGCCCGGTGGTGTCGTCGGTGGAGGCCGTGACGAAGACCAGGCGGGATCCGGCGAACCGGTCCTCGGCCAGCCACGACCGCACCAGGGCGAGAGCACGGGCGGCGGCGGTGTGCGCGGCCCGGGCCGGGTCGGTCCCGCCGGCGTCGTCGGAGGCGGCCACCAGCACCGTGGAGGGCGTCTCCTCCGCAGCCGCCAGCTCCTCCAGGGTGGCGTACGTGACGAAGTCGTCGGCGGTCGGCATGGCGCACCGGGCCTGGCCCTGACCGAGGACGGCCACCGCACCGGTGTCGGCACGGCCGTCCACCGGCCGGGCCGGAACCCACTCCACCTGGTAGAGGGAGTCCCGCGCCGGGGTGGTGAGCTGTCCCGTGGCGAGCGGGCGCACCGTCAGGGAGTGGACGGTGGCGACCGGGGAACCGGCGGGGTCGGCGAGGGCGAGGGCCATGGTGCCGTCGGCGTCCCGGGTGAGACGGACGCGGAGGGCCGTGGCGCCGGAGGCGTGGAGGGAGACGCCGCCCCACGAGAACGGGACACCCCCACGGCCGTCGTCGCCAAGGGCGAAGGCGTGCAGCGCGGCGTCGAAGAGCGCGGGGTGCAGGCCGAAGGCGCCGCCGTCGGCACCCTCGTCCAGTGCGACGTCGGCGTAGAGGGCGTCGCCGTGCCGCCAGGCGGCCCGCAGCCCCCGGAAGAGGGGGCCGTAGGCGAAGCCGGCCTCCGCCAGGCGCTCGTAGCAGTCGGTCACGTCGACCGGGGCCGCGTCGCGCGGCGGCCAGACGGTGGCGTCGAAGGGGACGGGGGCGAGGGTCTCGGGGGCGAGGGTTCCGGTGGCGTGGACGGTCCACGGAGCACCGTCGTCGTCCTCGGTGCGCGCGTGTACGCCGAGGGCACGGCGGCCGCCCTCGTCGGGAGCGGCGACCCGTATCTGGATCTGGAGGGCGCCGCGTTCGGACAGGACCAGCGGGGCGGAGAGCGTCAGCTCCTCGACCGAACCGCAGCCCGCCTCGTCGGCGGCACGGACGGCCATCTCCAGCAGGGCCGTGCCCGGCACCAGCACGGCACCCTGAACGACGTGGTCCGCGAGCCACGGATGCGACCGCGTCGACAGGCGTCCGGTGAGGACCACCCCGTCCGCGCCCTCGGCGCCGGCGAGTTCGACGGCCGCGCCGAGCAGCGGGTGGCCGGCGGCGCCGAGACCCGCGAAGCGCACGTCACCGGCGAGCGGGAGCGTGGCCTCGGGCCAGTAGCGCTGCTTCTGGAAGGCGTAGGTCGGCAGGTCGACGGGGCGGGCGCCCACGAGGAAGCCGGACCAGTCGACGTCCCCGCCGACGGTGTGGAGCCGGCCGAGGGCGCTCAGCGCCGAGCCCGTCTCCTGGCGGTCCTTGCGCAGGAGCGGGACGAGGACGGCTTCCTCACCGGCGCTCTCGCGCGCCATGCCGCTGAGCACCCCGTCGGGACCCAGCTCCACGAACCGTGTGACGCCCTCTTCCGCGAGGGCCCGGACACCGTCGTCGAACCGGACGGCCTCCCGGACGTGGGCGACCCAGTACTCGGGCTCCTCCACCTGTCCCGCTTCGGCGAGCGTGCCGGTGACGTTCGAGACCAGCGGGATCCTCGGCGCGGCGAAGGACAGCCCCTCCACCACCTCGCGGAACGCGTGGAGCATCGGCTCCATCAGCGGGGAGTGGAAGGCGTGCGAGACGCGCAGCCGGCTGACCCGGCGGCCGAGCTCCCGGAAGACCTCGGCGACCGACTCGACGGACGCTTCGGAGCCCGAGACGACCACCGAGGACGGGCCGTTGACGGCGGCGATGGACAGCTCGCCGGTCAGGTGCGGCAGTACCTCGGCGCACGTGGCCTCGACCGCCGCCATGGCGCCGCCCTCGGGAAGTGCCTGCATCAGGCGGCCCCGGGCGGCGACGAGCGCGGCGGCGTCGGCGAGGGTGAGCACCCCGGCCACGTGCGCCGCGGCGACCTCACCGATGGAGTGACCGGCCACGAACTCCGGCCGCACCCCCCACGACTCGACAAGACGGAACAGCGCCACCTCGACGGCGAACAGGCCCGGCTGGGCGTAGGCCGTGCGGTTCAGGAGTTCGGCGTCCTCGCCCCACGCGACCTCGCGGAGCGGACGGTCCAGGTGCTCGTCCAGCTCGGCGCAGACCGCGTCGAAGGCCTCGGCGAAGACGGGGAACCGTTCGTACAGGTCACGCCCCATACCGAGCTGCTGGGAGCCCTGCCCGGAGAAGAGGAAGGCGGTGCGGCCGTTCCCGGCCACGCCTTCCACGACGTCGGCATCGGGAGTCCCGGCGGCCAGCGCGCGAAGGGACGTCAGTGCCGTTTCCAGGTCGGCGCCCAGGACCACCGCGCGGTGGTCGAAGAGGGTGCGCTGGGTGGCCAGGGAGAGCGCCACGTCCCGTACGTCCGCCGGCGCGTCGGTGAGGAAGTCGGCCAGGCGGGCGGCCTGGGCGCGCAGTGCCTCCTCGGTACGAGCCGACAGGACCCACGGCTGGACACCGGACGGTGCCTCCGTCCCGTCTGCCTCTTCCGGGCCCGACTCGGTGACCGGCTCGGGCTGTTCGAGGATGACGTGGGCGTTGGTGCCGCTGATCCCGAACGAGGACACACCGGCCCGGCGCACCCGCTCCTCCCCCGGCCACACACGCTCACCGGTCAGCAGCTCCACAGCACCGGCCGACCAGTCGACGTGCGACGACGGAGCATCCACGTGCAGCGTGCGCGGCAGCCTCCCGTGACGCAGCGCCATCACCATCTTGATGACACCCGCGACACCGGCCGCGGCCTGCGTGTGCCCGATGTTGGACTTGACGGAGCCGAGCAGCAACGGCCGGCCCTCGTCCCGGCCCTGCCCGTACGTCGCCAGGAGTGCCTGCGCCTCGATCGGGTCACCCAGCGTCGTCCCCGTACCGTGGGCCTCCACCACATCCACATCACCGCCCGACAGACCACCACTCGCCAGAGCCTGACGAATCACCCGCTGCTGAGAGGGACCGTTCGGCGCCGTCAGACCGTTCGACGCACCATCCTGGTTCACCGCCGAACCACGCACCACCGCCAGCACACGATGACCATGACGCCGGGCATCCGACAGACGCTCCAGCACCACCATCCCCACACCCTCGGACCAGCCCACACCATCAGCCGAGTCCGCGAACGAACGGCACCGCCCGTCCGCCGACAGACCACCCTGCCGCGAGAACTCCACGAACGTCGTCGGCGTCGACATCACCGTCACACCACCGGCCACCGCCAGCGAGCACTCACCCGAACGCAACGCCTGCGCCGCCCAGTGCAACGCCACCAACGACGACGAACACGCCGTGTCCACCGTCACCGCCGGCCCCTCGAACCCGAACGTGTACGAGACACGGCCCGAGGCCACGCTTCCGGCACTGCCGCTGCCCTGGTACCCCTCGTACTCCGGGGAGGCCAGCAGGTTGGCGTAGTCGTGGTACATGACGCCGGCGAAGACGCCCGTCTGGCTGCCGCGCAGGGAGACCGGGTCGATGCCCGACCGCTCGATCGCCTCCCACGTCGTCTCCAACAGCAGACGCTGCTGCGCGTCCGTGGAGACAGCCTCACGCGGGCTCATCCCGAAGAACTCCGGGTCGAACTCGGGCGCATCGTGCAGGAAGCCGCCGGAACGCGTGTAGGAGGTGCCCGGCACAGCGCGGTCGGGGTTGTAGAGCGCGTCGACGTCCCAGCCTCGGTCCGAGGGGAAGCCCGAGACCGTGTCGACGCCTTCGGAGACGATGTGCCACAGGTCCTCGGGCGAGGAGACACCGCCCGGGTAGCGGCAGGCCATGCCCACGATCACGATCGGGTCCTCGGCCACCGACGGCAGCGCCGACACCGGCACCACCTCCGCCGGCTCCACCCCACCGAACAACTCCTCCAGCAGATACCCCACCAACGCGTTGACCGTCGGATAGTCGAACACCACCGTCGCCGGCAACCGCAACCCCGTCGACTTCCCCAACCGGTTCCGCAACTCCACCGCGGTCAACGAATCGAAACCCAGATCCTGAAACGCACGCCCCGGATCCACCGACTGCACACCCGCATGCCCCAACACCACAGCGACCTGACCACGCACCAGATCCAGCAACACCTCACGACGCCCATCCCCACCCAACGCCCCAAGACGCCGCACCAGACCCGCCGCCGCCACCGAACCACCCGCAGCCGCACGACGACCACGCCGCCGCACCAGACCACGGAAGAGAGCCGGTACGTCCTCCTCACCCCGCAGAGCGGCCAGGTCGAGGCGGACGGGCAGGACGACCGGCTCACCGGAGGCCAGGGCCGCGTCGAAGAGCGCGGTCCCCTGCTCGGCCTCGACCGGCGGCAGACCGGACCGGGCCATACGACGCCGGTCCGTCTCCGACAGCCCCCGCGTCATCCCCGCGTCCCGCGCCCAGGGACCCCACACCAGCGACACACCGGGAAGACCCAGAGCCCGCCGGTACTCCACCAACGCGTCCAGGAACACATTCCCCGCCGCGTACGCACCCTGCCCCGCACTCCCGAACGTCCCCGCCACCGACGAGAACACCACGAACGCCTCAAGATCAAAACCACGCGTCGCCTCATGCAGGTTCCACGCCGCGTCCACCTTCGGACGCAACACCGCAGCAACCCGCTCCGCCGTCAGCGACTCGGCCATGCCGTCGTCCAGGACGCCCGCCGCGTGCACGACGGCGCGTACCGGGCGGTCGGCCGGTACTCCGGCCAGCAGGGCGTCGAGTGCAGTGCGGTCGGCCAGGTCGCAGGCGGCGACCGCCACCCGGGCACCGAGGCCGGTCAGCTCCGCGGTGAAGGCGTCGACGCCCTCGGCGGCGGCCCCGCTCCGGCTCACCAGCAGCAGGTCCCGCACCCCGCGCTCGACCACCAGGTGCCGGGCGACGATCCGCCCCAGCCCACCTGTGCCACCGGTCAGCAGCACGGTGCCGGAGCCGAGACCGGCCGACGATTCCGCGGCCTCCTCTCCCCCGGCGTCCGGCGTCGTGCGGACCAGGCGCGGGACGCACACCTCGCCGTCCAGCACGGCGGTCTCCTGTTCGTCCACGGCGAGGGCCGCGAACAGCCGCTCCGCGTCCGTACCCGCCGGGAGGTCCAGCAGGCCGAAGCGGCCGGGGTGTTCCAACGCCACGGAACGCACCAGACCGCGTACGGGCGCGGTGGTCAGAGTGGAGGCGGGCTCCGTCACGTGACCGCCTCGCGTGATGAAGACCAGACGGGAGCCGGCGAACCGCTCCTGCGCCAGCCACTCCTTGACCAGGGCGAGCGCCCAGGCGGCCGAGGCGTGCGCGGAGCCCACGACGCCCTCGGTGTCCGGGGCGGGCGGAACGGCGACCACGACGGTCTCCGGCACCGTTTCGGCCGCGGCCAGCTCCTCCAGGTCGGCGTGGACAGCTGCGTCGTCGCCCGCAAGATCGGCGAGGCCCTCACCGAGGAGGGCGACGGAACCTGTTGCGGTGGTGGCACGCGTGCCCCGGGCCGGGACCCACTCCACGCGGTACAGCGGTTCGGCGGTGTCGGCTGCGGCGGCAGCGCGGACGGTGAGGGAGCCGACCGAGGCGACGGGTGCTCCGGTCGGGTCGGCCACGTGCACGGCCAGCGTGTCGTCACCGGTCCGCGTCAGCCGGGTCCGCAGGACGGAGGCGCCGGACGCGTGCAGGGTGGCGTTCTCCCAGACGAAGGGCACCCCGCCGGGCGCGTCGCCGCCACCGAAGGCGAAGGAGGCGTGCAGGGCGGCGTCGAAGAGGGCCGGGTGCAGGCCGAAGGCAGTGACGTCGACACCGTCGGGCAGGGCGACCTCGGCGAACACCTCGTCGTCCCGGCGCCAGGCGGCCCGCAGCCCTTGGAAAACGGGGCCGTAGCGCAGTCCGGCCTCGGCCAGGCTCTCGTAGCAGTCGGTCACGTCGACCGGCACGGCATCCCGTGGGGGCCATACGGAGGCGTCGAAGCCTTCGGCCGCCGGAGTCGCATCGAAGGCATCCGGGGCGAGTACGCCCTGGGCGTGCAGGCTCCAGGGCTGCCGTTCGTCGCCGTCGTCCCGGGAGTGGATCGCCACGGTGCGGCGGCCGGATTCGTCGGGTTCGCCGACGCCCACCTGAACGCGCACGGCGCCGCGCTCGGGCAGCACCAGCGGCGCGGACAGGGCCAGTTCCTCGACGGTCTCGCAGCCCGCCTCGTCGGCGGCGCGGACGGCCATCTCCAGCAGCGCCGTGCCCGGCACCAGCACGGCACCCTGAACGACGTGGTCGGCGAGCCACGGGTGCGACCGCGTCGACAGGCGTCCGGTGAGGATCAGACCGTCGGAGCCGGCCAGCTCCACGGCCGCGCCGAGCAGCGGGTGCCCGGCCGCGCCGAGTCCGGCGAGGCGGATGTCCCCGGCCCCGGTGGTCGTTCCGGTGGGCCAGTAGTGCTCGTGCTGGAACGCGTACGTGGGCAGGTCGACCGCCCGGCCGCCCGTGCCGTCGAGGACGGCGCCCCAGCCGGCGGAGACGCCCCGCACGTGCAGTTCGGCGAGGGCGCTCAGAGCGATGGCCACTTCCTCGCGGTCCTTGCGCAGGAGCGGGACGAGAACGGCGTCCTCACCGGCACCGGCCCGCGCCATGCCACTGAGCACCCCGTCGGGACCCAGCTCCACGAACCGCGCGACACCCTCCGCCGCCAAAGTCCGGACACCGTCGTCGAACCGGACAGCCTCACGGACATGCCGCACCCAGTAGCCAGCCGTGGTCAGTTCGCCCGGCTCGGCAACCCTGCCCGAGACGTTCGAGACGACCGGCAGGCGCGGCTCGGCGAACGACAGGTCCCGCAGGACCTCGTGGAACGCGTCGAGCATGGGCTCCATCAGCGGGGAGTGGAAGGCGTGCGACACCCGCAGACGGCTGACCCGCCGCCCCTGACCACGGAACGCCTCCGCCACCGTCTCCACGGCCTCCTCCGCGCCCGAGACGACCACCGACGACGGACCGTTGACGGCAGCGACCGACACACCCTCGACAGAGTCCAGGTGCGGCAGCACCTCCGCCTCGCTCGCCTCCACAGCCACCATCGCGCCACCCTCCGGCAACGCCTGCATCAACCGCCCACGAGCGGCCACCAGAGCACACGCGTCCGCCAGCGAGAACACACCCGCCACATGCGCGGCCGCCACCTCACCGATCGAATGACCGGCCACGAACTCCGGCCGCACACCCCACGACTCGACAAGACGGAACAGCGCCACCTCGACCGCGAAGAGACCCGCCTGCGCGTACGCCGTCCCGTCCAGAACCGACGCGTCGTCGCCCCACACCACCTCACGCAGCGAACGCTCCAAGTGCGCGTCCAGCCCCGCGCACACCGCGTCGAACGCCTCCGCGAACACCGGGAAACGCTCGTACAGACCACGCCCCATCCCCAGCCGCTGCGACCCCTGCCCCGAGAACAGGAACGCGGTGCGGCCGGGCTCGACGGCGCCGAGGACGACGGCGGGGTCCGGCTCACCGACGCATACGGCCGCGAGGCCACGGACGGCGGCCTCGCGGTCGTCCGTCAGGACCACGGCACGGTGGTCGAAGAGGGAACGCTGGGTGGCCAGGGAGAGCGCCAGGTCCACGGGGCGCAGGCCGGGGTGGCCCTCGACCTGGGCCAGCAGCCGGGCGGCCTGGGCGCGCAGCGCCTCCTCGGTACGGCCCGACAGGACCCACGGCACGATGCCGGGGGCGAGGGCGGCGATCCCGCCCCCGCCGGTCTCGGGTTCCGTGACCGGCTCAGGCTGTTCGAGGATGACGTGGGCGTTGGTGCCGCTGATCCCGAACGAGGACACACCGGCCCGGCGCACCCGCTCCTCCCCCGGCCACACACGCTCACCGGTCAGCAACTCCACAGCACCGGCCGACCAGTCGACGTGCGACGACGCAGCATCCACGTGCAGCGTGCGCGGCAGCCGGCCGTGACGCATCGCCATCACCATCTTGATGACACCCGCGACACCCGCCGCAGCCTGCGTGTGCCCCAGGTTCGACTTCACCGAACCGAGCCAGAGCGGCTTGCCCTCCTCACGCTCCTGCCCGTACGTCGCCAGGAGTGCCTGCGCCTCGATCGGATCACCCAGCGTCGTCCCCGTACCGTGGGCCTCCACCACATCCACATCACCGGCCGACAGACCACCACTCGCCAGAGCCTGACGAATCACCCGCTGCTGAGAGGGACCGTTCGGCGCCGTCAGACCGTTCGACGCACCATCCTGGTTCACCGCCGAACCACGCACCACCGCCAGCACACGATGACCATGACGCCGAGCATCCGACAGACGCTCCAGCACCACCATCCCCACACCCTCGGACCAGCCCACACCATCAGCCGAGTCCGCGAACGAACGGCACCGCCCGTCCGCCGACAGACCACCCTGCCGCGAGAACTCCACGAACGTCGTCGGCGTCGACATCACCGTCACACCACCGGCCACCGCCAGCGAGCACTCACCCGAACGCAACGCCTGCGCCGCCCAGTGCAACGCCACCAACGACGACGAACACGCCGTGTCCACCGTCACCGCCGGCCCCTCGAACCCGAACGTGTACGAGACACGGCCAGACGCGATGCTGGGTGCGCTGCCGTTGCTGCGGAAGCCCTCGTACCGCTCGTCGGCGAGCATGTTGCCGTAGTCGTTGTACATGACACCGGCGAAGACGCCCGTCTGGCTGCCGCGCAGGGAGACCGGGTCGATGCCCGACCGCTCGATCGCCTCCCACGTCGTCTCCAGCAGCAGACGCTGCTGGGAATCGGTCGCCACCGCCTCGCGCGGGCTCATCCCGAAGAACTCGGAGTCGAAAGCTCCGGCCTCGTGCAGGAAGCCACCGGCCTTGGTGTAGGTGGTGCCGGACGCGTCCCGGTCGGGGTTGTAGAGCGCGTCGGTGTCCCAGCCCCGGTTGACCGGGAACTCGGAAACGGTGTCGACGCCTTCGGAGACGATGTGCCACAGGTCCTCGGGCGAGGAGACACCACCGGGGTAGCGGCAGGCCATGCCCACGATCACGATCGGGTCCTCGGCCACCGACGGCAGCGCCGACACCGGCACCCCCTCCGCCGGCTCCACCCCACCGAACAACTCCTCCAGCAGATACCCCACCAACGCGTTGACCGTCGGATAGTCGAACACCACCGTCGCCGGCAACCGCAACCCCGTCGACTTCCCCAACCGGTTCCGCAACTCCACCGCGGTCAACGAATCGAAACCCAGATCCTGAAACGCACGCCCCGGATCCACCGACTGCACACCCGCATGCCCCAACACCACAGCGACCTGACCACGCACCAGATCCAGCAACACCTCACGACGCCCATCCCCACCCAACGCCCCAAGACGCCGCACCAGACCCGCCGCCGCCACCGAACCACCCGCAGCCGCACGACGACCACGCCGCCGCACCAGACCGAGCATCATCGGGTGCAGGTCACCCTGCCCACGCAGGGCGGCCAGGTCGAGGCGGACAGGGAGGACGACCGGCTCACCGGAGGCCAGGGCCGCGTCGAAGAGGGCGGTCCCCTGCTCGGCGGTCAGCTCGGGCATGCCTGCGCGGGCGACGCGGTGCCGGCTGGTCCCGGAGAGGGTGCCGATCATGCCGGCGTCCTGGGTCCACGGGCCCCAGGCGAGCGAGGTCGCGGGCAGGCCGAGGCTGCGGCGGTGGCGTACCAGGGCGTCGAGGAAGGTGTTGCCGGCCGCATAGTTGGCCTGGCCGGGGCCGCCGAGGATGCCGGACATCGAGGAGAAGACGACGAAGGCTTCGAGGTCGAGGGCGCGGGTGGCCTCGTGCAGGTTCCACGCGGCGTCCGCCTTCGGGCGCAGCACGCGGGCCATGCGCTCGGCCGTGAGTGATTCCACCGTGCCGTCGTCCAGCACCCCGGCGGAGTGGACGACCGCGCGCACCGGGTGGCGGGCGACCAGGTCCGCGACGGCGGCGGGGTCGGAGACGTCGCACGCCTCGACGGTCACGTGCGCACCGGCCTGGGACAGTTCGGCGACCAGTTGCTCGGCGCCGTCCGCGGCGGCCCCGCTGCGGCTCACCAGCAACAGGTCCCGCACCCCGCGCTCGACCACCAGGTGCCGGGCGACGATCCGCCCCAGGCCACCCGTACCGCCGGTCAGCAGCACGGTGCCGTCGAGGCTGTCCCAGCGCGGGCCCGTCGTGGTGCCGGAGGCGATCCGGGCCAGTCGCGGAGTGAGCACCTCGCCGTCGCGTGCGGCGGTCTCCGGCTCGCCCGTGGCGACGGCGGCCAGCACGGTCGCGGCGTCGGTGCCGCGCCCCACCTCCATCAGGCCGAAGCGGCCGGGGTGCTCGGAGACGGCGGAGCGCACCAGGCCCCGGAGCGCCGCGTCGGCCAGGTCGCCGCCGTCGACGGCGTCCGAGGTGACGAAGACCAGGCGGGAGTCGGTGAACCGCTCCTGCGCCAGCCACTCCCGCACCAGCTCCAGGCCCCGGGCGGCCAGGGCGTGGACGGCGTCCACCACCGCGTCGGGCCGCGTCGCGGCGTCGGGACGCACCCGGGCCAGCACTGTCGCCGGTACCTCTTCGGCGGCGGCCAGGGCTGCCAGGTCGGGGAAGGCCACGAACCCGCCGTCCGACAGCCCTTCGGCCCGGAGGACTCCCGCG
Organism: Streptomyces sp. BBFR102; assembly: GCF_051397025.1. NCBI lineage: Bacteria > Bacillati > Actinomycetota > Actinomycetes > Kitasatosporales > Streptomycetaceae > Streptomyces > Streptomyces sp. BBFR102. The sequence continues at coordinate 6,000,990 of NZ_CP195757.1, read as the reverse complement.
AGGGCCGTGGGCGCGTCGGAATCCCCGAGGACGCCGACCGGACCGGTGTCGGCCGCGTCACCAGGTGTCCCGGTCCGGAGCCAGTCCACCCGGAAGAGCGCGTCACGGGTCAGGGCGTCGACACCGGTGGCGTCGGGCGCGACCGGGCGGAGCACCATGTTCTCGACGCTGGCGACGGGCGCACCGGTGGGGTCGGCCACGGCGACCGTCACGGTCTCGTCGCCGGTCCGGGTCATCCGGACCCGGACCTCCCGGGCGCCGGTGGCGTGCAGGCAGACCCCGTCCCAGGAGAACGGGACCACCCCGTGCGCGAGACCACCCAGGGCCGAGACGTGCAGGGAGGCGTCGAGCAGCGCCGGGTGGAGGCCGAAGCCGGCGGCGTCGCGCTCGGCGGAGTCGGGCAGGGCGACCTCGGCGAAGACGTCGTCGCCCCGCCGCCAGGCGGCCCGCAGGCCCTGGAAGAGCGGCCCGTACCGGTAGCCGCCCTCGGCCATGCGCTCGTACAGGCCGGTGAGGTCGAGGGGTTCGGCGTCGGCGGGGGGCCACACCGCGGTGTCGAACTCCACGGTGCGCTCCCCGGGAGCGAGGACACCGGTGGCGTGCTCGGTCCAGAGCTGGTCGTCGGCGCCCTCGGCGCGGGAGCGGGCGGCGAGGACGCGGCGGCCCGCGGCGTCGGCGGGGCCCACGTGCAGGTGGAGCTGGACGCCGCCCTGCCCGGGCAGAACGAGCGGGGCGGCGAGGGTCAGTTCCTCGACGCGGTCGCAGCCGACCTCGTCGCCGGCGCGGACCGCGAGTTCCACGAAGGCCGTGCCGGGCAGCAGCGCGTTGCCCATGACGACGTGCTCGCCGAGCCAGGGGTGGGTGCGCAGGGACAGCCGGGTGGTGAGCAGCAGGCCGCCGGAGTCGGAGAGTTCGACGGCGGCGCTGAGCAGGGGGTGCCCGGCGGCGCGCAGTCCGGCGGACTCCACGTCACCGGCGGGCATGAGGGCGGGCACGGGCCAGTAGTGCTCGTGCTGGAAGGCGTACGTGGGCAGGTCGACGAGGCGGGCGCCGGTCCCGGCGAGGACGGCGGTCCAGTCGACGGGCGCACCGGTGGCGTGGAGGCGGCCCAGCGCGCTGAGCGCGGTGACCTCCCCGTCGCGGTCCTTGCGCAGGAGCGGGACGAGAACGGCGTCCTCACCGGCACCGGCCCGCGCCATGCCACTGAGCACCCCGTCGGGCCCCAGCTCCACGAACCGCGCGACACCCTCCGCCGCCAAGGCCCGGACACCGTCATCGAACCGGACAGCCTCCCGGACGTGCCGCACCCAGTAGTCCGGCGTGGTCAGTTCACCGGACTCCGCGATCCGGCCCGAGACGTTCGAGACGACGGGCAGCGACGGCTCCGCGTACGACAGACCGGCCAGGACCTCTCGGAAGTCACCGAGCATCGGCTCCATCAGCGGCGAGTGGAAAGCGTGCGACACCCGCAGACGGCTGACCCGCCGCCCCAGCTCACGGAACACCTCCGCCACCGCCTCGACCGCGTCCTCGACGCCTGAGACGACCACCGACGAAGGTCCGTTGACGGCAGCGACCGACACGCCCACGACGGGCTCCAGGTGCGGCAGCACCTCCGCCTCGGACGCCTCCACAGCCACCATCGCGCCACCCTCCGGCAACGCCTGCATCAACCGCCCACGAGCGGCCACCAGAGCACACGCGTCCGCCAGCGAGAACACACCCGCCACATGCGCGGCCGCCACCTCACCGATCGAATGACCGGCCACGAACTCCGGCCGCACACCCCACGACTCGACAAGACGGAACAGCGCCACCTCGACCGCGAAGAGACCCGCCTGCGCGTACGCCGTCCCGTCCAGAACCGACGCGTCGTCGCCCCACACCACCTCACGCAGCGGGCGGTCCAGGTGCGCGTCGAGTCCGGCACACACCGCGTCGAACGCCTCCGCGAACACCGGGAAACGCTCGTACAGACCACGCCCCATCCCCAGCCGCTGCGACCCCTGCCCCGAGAACAGGAACGCGGTGGAGGCGCTGCGGACGGAGTCCTCCAGGACCGCGGGGTGGGGTTCGTCGGCGGCGAGGGCGGTGAGGGCCGCTTCGGTGGTTCCGGGGTCGGTGGCGAGGACGACCGCGCGGTGCGGGAGCGGGGCGCGGCTGGTGGCGAGGGAGAGGGCGATGTCCACCGGGCGCAGGGAGTCGGGGCCGGTACGGTCGGTGAGGTGGGCCAGGAGTCGTGCCGCCTGGGCGCGCAGCGCGGTCTGCGAGCGGGCGGAGAGGAACCAGGGGGTGACGGCCGGGTCGGTGGCCGTCACCGGTTCGGCGGGGGTGGCGTCCTGAGGGGTGTCCTCGGCCGCGGCGAGTTCGGGGGTGGCCTGTTCGAGCAGGACGTGGGCGTTGGTGCCGCTGATGCCGAAGGCGGAGACGCCGGCCCGGCGGGGGCGCTCGGCGTCGGGCCAGTCGACGGCCTCGGTGAGGAGTTCGACGGCGCCCGCCGTCCAGTCGACGTGCGGGGTGGGGGTGTCGACGTGGAGGGTGGCGGGCAGCAGGCCGTGGCGGATGGCCATGACCATCTTGATGACGCCGGCGACACCGGCGGCGGCCTGGGCGTGGCCGATGTTCGACTTGATGCCGCCCAGCCGCAGCGGGCGGTCCTCCGGGCGGTTCTGGCCGTACGTGGCGAGGAGGGCCTGGGCCTCGATGGGGTCGCCCAGGGTGGTGCCGGTGCCGTGCGCCTCGACGGCGTCGACCTGGTCGGCGGCGAGGCGGGCGTCGGCGAGCGCGGCCTCGATGACGCGGCGCTGAGAGGGCCCGTTGGGCGCGGTGAGGCGGCTGCTGGCACCGTCCTGGTTGACGGCGGTGCCGCGGACGACGGCGAGGACGGGGTGGCCGTTGCGGCGGGCGTCGGAGAGCCGCTCGACGAGCAGCACGCCGACGCCTTCGCCCCAGGAGGTGCCGTCGGCGGCTTCGGCGAAGGGCTTGCAGCGGCCGTCGGTGGCGAGGCCGCGCTGGCGGGAGAACTCGGTGAAGAGTTCGGTGGTCGGCATCATGGCGACGCCGCCGGCGAGGGCGAGGGAGCACTCGCCCGCGCGCAGGGCGCGGACCGCGAGGTGCAGGGCGACCAGGGACGAGGAGCAGGCGGTGTCGACGGTGACCGCCGGGCCCTCCAGGCCGAGCGTGTAGGAGATCCGGCCGGAGAGGACGCTCATGGCGCCGCCGGTGAGGTTGTGGCCCTCGGTCTCCTCGGCGGTGCGGGCCAGGGAGCCGTAGTTGGTGTCGGCCCCGCCGACGAAGACGCCGGTGTCGGTGTTGCGCAGGGAGGCGGGGCTGATGCGGGCGCGCTCGACGGCCTCCCAGGCGGTTTCCAGGAGCAGGCGCTGCTGGGGGTCCATGGCGAGGGCTTCGCGCGGGGCGATGCCGAACAGGTCCGCGTCGAAGCCGGCGGCACCTTCGAGGAAGCCGCCCTCACGGACGTAGCTCTTGCCGGGGGTGCCCGGGTCCGGGTCGTAGAGGCCGTCCAGGTCCCAGCCACGGTCCACGGGGAGGGGGCCGATGGCGTCGGTGCCGTCGGCGACCAGCTGCCACAGGTCCTCCGGGGAGCGGACACCGCCGGGGAACCGGCAGGCCATGCCGATGACGGCGATGGGCTCGCTCTCCCGGGCCTCGACCGACTCCAGCCGCTGCCGGGTGCGGCGAAGGTCGGTGGTGACCTTCTTGAGGTAGTCGCGGAGTTTGGCTTCGGAGCTTGCCATGGGGTGGATCCTCTGAATTCGGGAAGGACGCGGTGGCCGGGACGGGGGACGGGAGCGGTGGCCGCCGACGCGCTCGTGGACGCGCCGGCGGCCAGGCGCCGTCAGGCGAGCCCGAGTTCGTTGTCGATGAGGTCGAACATCTCGTCGTCCGTGGTGGTGTCGAGGTCGGAGTCGTCGTCGGGCTCTTCGGCGTCCTGGGAGGTGGCGTCGAGCTTCCACCCGAGGGCCTTGAGTCGCTGCGCCAGGCGGGCGCGGTCCTGGTCGTCGAGGGCGGCGCCGCCGACGGCGGCCTCCAGGGCGGCCAGTTCCGCGAAGACGGGCTGGTCGGATTGGCCGGTGGCTGTGCCGAGTTCGGCCTGGAGGTGGCGTACGAGGGCGGCCGGGTCCGGGTGGTCGAAGATCAGGGTGGTGGGCAGGGAGAGCCCGGTGTCGGCGTTGAGCCGGTTGCGGAGTTCGACCGCGGTCAGCGAGGACATCCCGAGGTCGAGGAAGCCGCGGTCCGCGTCGAGGGACGCGGCGGAGGCGTGGCCGAGGACGGCGGCGAGGTGGCCGAGGACCGTACGGTGCAGCAGCGCCCGCTGCTGGGGGCCGCTGAGGCCGGCCAGCCGCTCGCGGAGGTCCGCCAAAGCGCCGGTGGCCGCGTCGGGCCCGGAGTCGGCGGCGCGCCGTACGGCCGGGCGGGCCAGGGCCCGTAGCAGCGGGGGCACCTCGTCGGCGCGCAGGGTGCGGGTGTCGAGCCGTACGGGGACGAGGTGGGCGGTGTCCAGGGCGGTGCTCGCGTCGAGGAGGGCGAGCCCCTGTCCGGCGGTGAGGGGCCGGATGCCGGAGCGTTCCAGGCGGGCGAGACCGGTGGTGTCGAGGGCGCCGGTCAGGTCGCTGCGGTCCTCCCAGAGGCCCCAGGCCAGGGAGTGCGCGGGCAGGCCGCTCGCCCGGCGGTGCTGCGCGAGGGCGTCGAGGAAGGCGTTGGCGGCCGCGTAGTTGGCCTGACCGGGGCCACCGGCGACGCCCGCGTAGGAGGAGAACATCACGAACGCGGTGAGTTTGGTGTCGCGGGTGAGTTCGTGGAGGTGCCAGGCGGCGTCGGCCTTGGGGCGCAGGACGTGGGCGACGCGGTCGGGGGTGAGGCCGTCCAGTGTGCTGTCGTCCAGGACGCCGGCCGTGTGGACGACGGCGGTCAGGGGGTGCTCGGCCGGTACGGCGTCGAGGGCGCCGGCCAGTTGCTCGCGGTCGGCGACGTCGCAGGCGACGATCTCGGCCTCGGCGCCCAGCGCGGCGAGTTCCTCGCGCAGGGCCGCCGCGCCGGGGGCGTCGGGCCCGCGACGGCTGGTGAGCAGCAGGTGACGTACGCCGTGGCGGGTGACGAGGTGACGGGCGACGAGGGCGCCGAGGGTGCCGGTTCCGCCCGTGATCAGCACGGTGCCGGCTCCGGTTCCCTCGCCCCACGGGGCGGTGGCGGTGGGCGCGGGGGCGCCCTCCGGGTGGCCGGCGGGGACGAGGCGCGGCACGGTGACGGTGCCGGCCCGTACGGCGAGCTGGTGCTCGCCGGTGCGCCCGGCCGCCGCGGCGGCGGCGATCAGGGTGTCCGCGGCGCTGTCCTCGTCGGTGCCGCCGGGGGCGGGGTCGAGGTCGGCCAGGAGGAAGCGTCCGGGGTGCTCGGTCTGGGCGGAGCGCAGCAGGCCCCAGGCGGTGGCGTCGGCGAGGCCGGGAACGGAGTCGTCCGGGCCGGTGGCGACGGCGCCCTCGGTGACCAGGAGGAGCCGGGCGTCGGCGAGGCGCGGCTCCCGGAGCCAGGCGGTGGACAGCTCCAGGGCACGGGTCGCGGAGGTGTGCGCGGCGCTCGTCGGGTCCTCGCCGCTGTCGTGGCCGTGGAAGGCGACGACCAGGGCGGGAGGTGCCGCCTCGTCGTTGTCGAGGGCGGTGGTGAGGGCGGCCAGGTCGGGGTGGAGCTGAACGGTGGCGCCGCTGCGTTCGAGGGCGGCGGCGAGCCGTCCGGGGGCACCGATGACGGCCCACGGACCGTGTGGTTCCGGGCTGGCGGAGGAGGTGCTGTCGGTCCACGGGAGCCAGACGACCCGGTGCGGGGCGTCGGGGCCGGCGGTGGCGGGGAGCCGGTCGGGGCCGGCCGGGCGGGTCACGGCGGTGCCGGTGAGGACGAGGTCGCCTGCGGCGTCGCGGGCTTCGACGGTCCAGGTGGCGTCGTCTCCCGGGGTGAGGCGGACGCGGAGCCTGGTGGCGCCGGTGGCGTGCACGGTGACGTCCCGCCAGGCGGCGGGCAGGACGGGTGCGGTGGCCTCCTCGGCGGTCGCGGCCAGGGCGAGCGGGGTCTGGAGCAGCGCCGGGTGGAGGCGGAAACGCGCCGCCTCGGCGTGCGCGGTGTCGGGAAGTGCGACCTCGGCGAGGACGTCGGTGTCGGCACGCCACAGGGAGCGCACCGTGTCGAAGGGCGCGGCGAGGTCGAGACCGCGGTCCTCGGCGAGGGCGCGCGCAGGGGCAGGGTCACCCGCGACCGCGTCGGCGGGCGGCCAGGGGCCGGAAGCCTGCGGGGTGGTGGTGGGCCGGTCGGTGAGGGCGCCGGTCGCGTTCCGCGTCCAGGGGGTGGTGGGCTCTCCCGCGTCGGCGGCGTGCGGCCTTGAGTGGACGGAGAACGGCCGGGAGTTGGTCTCGGGAGCGGAGATGGTGAGCTGGATCTCGACGCGCCCCTCCTCGGGCACGACGAGCGGGCTGTGCTCGTCGAGTGCGGCGACCACGGGCAGGCCGGTCTCGTCGCCGGCCCGGACCGCCCAGTCCAGCAGGGCAGTGGTGGGGAGGACGGCGACGCCATGGGTCCGGTGGGCGTCCAGCCAGGGCTGGGTGGCGAGGGACAGGGAGCCGCTGAGGACGGCTCCGCCATCGGCCAGGCGGACGACGGTGTCGAGGCCGGCCGGGTCGCCCTGAGGGGTGCCGGCCTCCAGCCAGTACCGCCGGCGCTGGAAGGCGTAGGTCGGCAGGTCGACGGGGGTGCCGTGGGACACGGCGGGGCGCCAGTCGACGGGAACGCCTTCGACGTGGGCGGCGGCGAGGGCGGTCAGGACACGGGCGGGGCCGCCGTCGTCGCGGCGCAGCGAGCCGAGGGCCACCGCGTCGGCCCCGAGGGCGGCGACGGTGTCCTCGATGCCGACGGTGAGCACCGGGTGCGGGCCGCACTCCACGAAGACGTCGTGGCCCTGCTCGACGAGGGCCCGCAAGGACTCCTCCAGGCGGACGGTGCCGCGCAGGTTGCGGTGCCAGTAGTCGGCGCCGAGTCCGGTGCCGGGGTGCCAGTCCGCGGTGACGGTGGAGAAGAAGGGGATGTCGCCGTCGCGGGGCTCGATGCCGTCGAGGGCGGCGGGCAGGCTCTCGGCGAGCCGGTCGGCGTGGGCCGAGTGGGAGGCGTAGTCGACGGGGACGCGGCGGGCGCGGACGCCCTGTTCCTCGCAGGCGGCGAGGAGCGTGTCGAGGCCACCGGTGTCGCCGGAGACCACCGCGGAGGAGGGTCCGTTGACGGCGGCGACACAGACGCCGGGCAGGTCGGCGAGGAGGGCGGTCACCTCGTCGTGCGAGGCGGTGACGGCCACCATGCCGCCGTGTCCGGAGAGTTCGCGGGCGATGGCCCGGCTGCGGACCGCGACGATCCTGGCTGCGTCGGCGAGGGAGAGCACTCCGGCGACGGCCGCTGCGGCGATCTCGCCCTGGGAGTGGCCGAGGACGGCGGCCGGGCGCAGGCCGTGGGCGCGCCACACCTCGGCGAGGGCGACCATCACGGCCCAGGTGACGGGCTGGACGATGTCGACGCGGTCGAGGGTGGGGGCGCCCTCCTCCTGGCGCAGGACGGCGGTCAGGGACCAGTCGACGTACGGGGCGAGCGCCTCCTCGCAGGCGGCGACGCGGTCGGCGAAGGCCGGGCTGGCGTCGAGGAGTTCGGCGCCCATGCCGGCCCACTGGGAACCCTGTCCGGGGAAGACGAGGACGGTCCGGCGGTCGCGTCCGGCTCCCCGGCCGCCGGTCACCACGTGGGCGGCGGGGCTGCCCTCGGCGAGGGCGGCGAGGCCGGCGCGGAAGTCGCCGGTGGCGCTTCCGACGACGACGGCCCGCTTCTCCAGCTGGGCCCGGCGCGTGACCAGGGTGTGGGCGATGTCGGCGGGGTCGGTCCCGGGGTGGGCGTCGAGGTGGGCGAGGAGGGCCTTGGCCTGGCCGCGCAGGGCGGCCTCGCTGCGGGCGGACAGTACCCACGGCAGGGGCGCGGGGCCGGTCTCCGTCGCGTCGGCGCCGGTGGGCTCCGGCTCGCCGCCGTCCGGGCCGGCGGCGGCGGGGGCCTCCTCCAGGATCACGTGGGCGTTGGTGCCGCTGATGCCGAAGGAGGAGACGGCGGCGCGGCGCGGGCGGGGGGCGGGGGGCTCGGGCCAGGCGGTGGCCTCGGTCAGCAGGCGCACGCCGGAGTCCACCCAGTCGACGTGCGGGGTCGGCGCGTCGATGTGCAGGCTCTCGGGGAGCAGGCGGTGACGCAGGGCCAGCACCATCTTCATCACCCCGGCGACACCGGCCGCGGCCTGGGTGTGGCCGAGGTTGGACTTGACGGAGCCGAGGAGCAGCGGGTGGCCGCCGTCCCGGTCGCGGCCGTACGTGGCGAGGAGCGCCTGGGCCTCGATCGGGTCGCCGAGGCGGGTCCCTGTGCCGTGCGCCTCGACGGCGTCGACCTCGGCGGCGCCGACACCCGCGTCGGCGAGGGCCTGGCGGATCACCCGCTGCTGGGCGGGGCCGTTGGGGGCGCTGAGGCCGTTGCTGGCACCGTCCTGGTTGACGGCGGAGCCCCGGATCAGGGCGAGCACCTGGTGGCCGTTGCGGCGGGCGTCGGAGAGCCGCTCGACGAGGATCAGGCCGACGCCCTCGGAGAAGCCGGTGCCGTCGGCGGCCTCGGCGAAGGGCTTGCAGCGGCCGTCGGCGGCGAGGCCGCGCTGCCGGGAGAAGTCCACGATGATCTCGGGCGAGGACATGACGGTGACGCCGCCCGCCAGAGCCATGGTGCATTCGCCGCGTCGCAGGGCCTGGAGCGCCATGTGCAGCGCGACGAGGGAGGAGGAGCAGGCGGTGTCGACGGTGACGGCCGGGCCCTCCAGGCCGAGGGCGTAGGAGACGCGGCCGGAGACGATGCTGTGGGCGTTGCCGTTGTTGACGTATCCGGCGATCTCGTCGGGGACGTGGGTGACGCGCTTGAGGTAGTCGCTGGAGGAGAGGCCGGCGAAGACGCCGGTGCGGCTGCCGCGTACCGAGCGGGGGTCGATGCCGGCGCGTTCGAAGGTCTCCCAGGCCGTCTCCAGGAGCAGGCGCTGCTGCGGGTCCATGGCCAGCGCCTCACGAGGGGAGATGCCGAAGAAGTCGGCGTCGAAGTCGGCGGCGTCGTGGAGGAAGCCGCCCTCGCGGGTACGGGAACTGCCCTGGCCCTCGGGGACGGAGTCGTAGAGGCGGGCGAGGTCCCAGCCACGGTCGTCGGGGAAGGGCGCGACGGCGTCGGCGCCGTCGGCCAGCAGCCGCCACAGGTCCTCGGGCGAGTGGATGTCGCCGGGGAGGCGGCAGGCCATGCCGACGACGGCGAAGGGCTCGTCGTCGCCGGTCGCGGCGGGAGCCGGTGCGGGCGCGGCGGGGAGCGCGGCCGGGGTGCCGTCGGAGAGTTCGCCGTCGAGGTGGGCGGCGAGCGCGGCGACGGTCGGGTGGTCGAAGACGAGGGTGGCGGGCAGCCGCAGACCGGTGGCGGTGCTGAGGCGGTTGCGCAGTTCGACGGCGGTCAGCGAGTCGAAGCCGAGGTCGCGGAAGGCGCGGCCGGCGTGGAACGGCTCGGTGTCGTCGTGGCCGAGGACGGCGGCCGCGTGGGCACCGACCAGGTCGCGCAGGGTGCTGAGCCGGTCCTCGGCGGAGCGGCCGGCCAGGCGCGCGCGCAGGCCGTCGGTACCGGTCGCGGCGCCCGCGTCGGCGGTGCGCCGGGCCGGGCCCCGGTACAGGGAGCGCAGCAGGGGCGGGACCTCGTCGCCGGAGGCGCGCAGCTGCCCGGTCTCCAGGCGGACCGGCACCAGGTGGGGGCGCTGCTCGGCGAGGGCGGCGTCGAAGAGGGCCGTGCCGTCGGCGGCGGAGAGCGGCAGGACACCGGAGCGGCGCACCCGGGCGAGGTCGGTGTCGTCGAGCTGCCCGGTCAGGGCGCTGGTGTCGGCCCACAGGCCCCAGGAGAGGGAGGTGGTGGGCAGGCCGTCGGCGCGGCGCCGGTGGGCGAGGGCGTCGAGGTAGGTGTTGGCGGCGGCGTAGTTGGCCTGTCCGGCGTTGCCGAAGACGCCGGCGCCCGCGGAGAACAGGACCAGCTCCGCGAGGTCGAGGTCGCGGGTGAGGCGGTGCAGGTGGCGGGCGGCGTCGGCCTTCGGGGCGAGGACGGTGCGCAGCCGGTCGGGGGTGAGGGATTCGAGGACGCCGTCGTCGAGGACGCCCGCGGCGTGGACGACGGCGGTCAGCGGGTGCTCGGCGGGGACGGCGGCGAGCACCGCGGCGAGGGCGTCGGCGTCGGCCGCGTCGCAGGCGGCGAGGGTGACCTCGGCGCCCAGTTCCCGCAGCTCCGCGGCGAGTTCTCCGGCGCCGGGGGTGTCGGGGCCCCGGCGGCCGGTGAGGACGAGGTGGCGCATGCCGTGGCGGGTGACGAGGTGGCGGGTGAGGATGCCGCCGAGGACACCGGCGCCCCCGGTGACGAGGACGGTGCCCTCGGGGTCCCAGGCGCGCGGCAGGGTGAGCACGATCTTGCCGTAGTGCTTGGCCTGGGCCATGTGGCGGAAGGCTTCTCGGGCGTGCCGGACGTCCCAGGTGACGGTGGGCAGGGGGCGCAGGGCTCCGGAGGCGAAGAGTTCCGACAGGTCGCGGAACATCTCCTGGATGCGGTCCTCACCGGCCTCACGCAGTTCGTACGCCTGGTAGAGCGCGACGGCGGGGTGGTCGCACAGGACCTGCCCGGGGTCGCGGACGTCCGTCTTGCCCATGTCGACGAGGCGTCCGCCGGGGGCGAGCAGCCGCAGGGAGGCGTCGATGTAGTCGCCGGCCAGGGAGTTGAGGACGACGTCGACGCCACGGCCGCCGCTGGTGGCGCGGAAGCGGTCCTCGAAGGCGAGGGTGCGGGAGGAGGCGAGGTGGGCGTCGTCCCAGCCGTCGGCGCGCAGCAGGATGCGCTTGTGGTCGCCCGCGGTGCCGTAGACCTCGGCGCCCCAGTGGCGGGCGAGCTGGGCGGCGGCCATGCCGACACCGCCGGCGGCGGCGTGCACGAGGACGGACTCGCCGGAGTCGAGGTGGGCGAGGTCGCGCAGTCCGTAGTAGGCGGTGAGGAAGGCGACGGGGACGGAGGCGGCCTGCGCCCAGGTCCAGCCGTCGGGTACGGGGGCGAGCATGCGGGCGTCGGCGACGGCGCGGGGGGCGAAGCCGCCGGAGACCAGGCCCATGACGCGGTCGCCCGGGGCGAAGCCGGTGACTCCCTCGCCCACGGCGGCGACGACACCGGCCGCCTCGGCGCCGAGGAGCACGGCGGGGCCGGGGTACATGCCGAGGGTGTTGAGGACGTCGCGGAAGTTCAGTCCGGCGGCACGCACCTCGATCACCACCTCGCCGGCGGCGGGCTCCTCGGCCGTCCCGGGGGCGGCGACGAGGTCCAGCCGGTCGACGGACCCCTTCTCGGGGATGTCTAGGCGCCAGTTCCCTGCCCCCTCGGGCACCGTGAGGGTGTCGGAGGTGCGGGGGCGGACCAGGCGCGGCGCGTACGCGGCGCCCTCGCGGAGGGCGAGTTGGGGCTCACCGGCGGCGAGCGCGGCCGGCAGGGCGAGCCAGGAGTCGTCGTGGACGTCGAGGTCCACCAGGACGAGGCGGCCCGGATGCTGGGACTGGGCGGAGCGCACCAGGCCCCAGACGGCGGCGCCGGGCAGGTCGTGGGCGGGGTCGGCGGGGCCGGTGGGGACGGCGCCGCGGGTGGCGACGACCAGCGGGACGCCCTCGGTGGTCTCGTCGGCGAGCCAGCTCTGGACGGTGGCGAGCACGTCGCCGAGGACGGCGTCCGGGACGCCCGGCTCGGCGTCGGGCGCGGCGGCCGTGCCCGTCGCGGCGGCCCCGGCGAACAGCAGGACTGCGCCCGGCCGGTGACCGGTGGCCTCGGTGTGCTCGGCCAGCCCGCCGGGGGTGGCGAAGGCGGGCAGCGCGGTTCCGCTGCCGTCGGGTGCGGTGACCGGGGCGGCCGGGGTGCCGAGGACGGCCCAGCCGGTGGCGGCCGGGACGGAGGCGGGCGGCGTGACCGGTGTCCAGTCGAGGCGGAACAGCCAGTCGCGGGCGGCGCGGGCGGACGGATCGAGGGTGTCCGGCCCGATCTCGCGTACGACCAGGGCGTCGATGGTGGCGACCGGGGCGCCGGTCGGGTCGGCGAGCTGGACGGAGATGGCGTCCTGCCCTGCCGGGGAGACGCGGACGCGCAGCGAGGTCGCTCCGGCGGCGTACAGGCAGACCCCGCTCCAGGTGAACGGGACGACCGTGCGCCCGGCGCTGCCGGGAGCGAGGTGGGCGGCGTGCAGGGCGGCGTCGAGGAGCGCGGGGTGGATGCCGAACCGCCCCGCTTCGCCGCGGACCTCCTCGGGCAGGACGACCTCGGCGTACAGGTCCTCACCGCGGCTCCAGGTGGCGCGTACGCCCTGGAAGACGGGCCCGAACTCGTAGCCACGGGCGGCGAGCAGCTCGTAGAAGCCCTCGGCGGCGACGGCGGTGGCGCCGGGGGGCGGCCAGGCGGTGAACTCCTCGGGCCGGTCGACGGCGGGGGCGCCCGGCTCGGTGAGGGTGCCCTGGGCGCGGAGCGTCCAGAGTTCCTCGGTGGCGCCGTCGGGGCCGGTGGTGCGGGTGTGGACGGTGACGGGACGGCGGCCGGAGGCGTCGGGCTCGCCGACGCCGATCTGAACCTGTGCCTCGCCCCGTCCCTGGAGGACCACGGGGGCCTGGAGGGCCAGTTCCTCGATCCGGCCGCAGCCGAGGACGTCTCCGGCCCGGATCACGGACTCCACGAGCGCGGTTCCGGGGACGATCACCGTGCCGGACACCGCGTGGTCCGCCAGCCAGGGGTGGGTGCGCAGCGACCACCGTGCCGTGGCCACCAGGCCGTCACCGCCCGCCAGTTCGACGGAGGCACCGAGCAGGGGGTGGTCGGGCGAGTCGAGGCCGGCCGAGCTGACGTCACCGCCCAGCTCGGCGAAACGCGGCCAGTAGTGCTGCCGCTGGAAGGCATACGTGGGGAGGTCGACGTGGCGGGTCCGGGTGCCCGCGTAATGCGTCTCCCAGTCCACCTCGGCACCCAGCGCCCACGCCTCGCCCAGCGACAGCGCGAACCGCTCCAGACCACCCTCGTCACGCCGCAGCGTGCCGACGACACCGGCCTGCACCCCCGCGTCCTCGATGGTCTCCCGCACCCCGGTCGCCACCACCGGATGCGCACTCACCTCGACGAACACCCGGAACCCGTCGGCCAGCAACGCACGCGTCCCCGCCTCGAACTCCACCGTCCCCCGCAGATTCCCGTACCAGTACCCGGCATCCAGACCAGCCGTGTCGATCACCCCGCCGGACAGCGTCGAGTAGAACGGCACATCACACGAGCGCGGCACCACCGGAGCCAGGAGCTCGGCCAGCTCCTCCTCGATGCGCTCCACATGGGCGGAGTGCGACGCGTAGTCCACCGCCACCCGACGCGCCCGCACACCCGACTCCTCACACACGGCCACGAACTCGTCCAGCGCATCCGCGTCACCCGACACCACCACCGACGACGGCCCGTTCACCGCCGCCACACCAATACGCCCCTCCCAGCCCGCCAACAGACCACGAACCTCCTCCACACCCCGCGCCACCGACACCATGCCGCCCAGACCCGACAGCACACGCAACGCACGTGACCGCAGCGCCACCACACGCGCACCGTCCTCCAACGACAGACCGCCCGCCACCACCGCAGCCGCGATCTCACCCTGCGAATGACCGATCACCGCACCCGGCTCCACACCCTGAGCCCGCCACACCTCCGCCAACGACACCATCACCGCCCACAACACCGGCTGCACCACATCCACCCGCTCCAACGACGCGGCACCCTCCACACCGCTCAGCACATCCAGCAACGACCACCCGGTGAACGGCTCCAACACCGCCGCACACTCCGCCACCCGCCCCGCGAACACCGGCGACGAACCCAACAACTCCACCGCCATACCCACCCACTGCGAACCCTGCCCCGGGAACACAAAGGCGACCTTGCCGGAGCCCTCACCGACCGAGCCTTCCACCAGACGCGGGGAAGGCCCCCCGGCGGCGAGCGCGTCCAGCCCCGCGAGCAGCTCCATACGGTCGGACCCCACGACCACCGCACGCCGGTCCATCGCCACCCGCGACGACACCAGCGCATGCGCCACATCCAGCACCGAGGCCCCGGACGCACGCACCGACGCCGCCAGACGCGCCGCCTGCTCCCCCACCGCCGCACGCGACTTGCCCGACACCATCCACGACCGGACGGTGTCGGCCGAGTCGTCCGCGGAGGGCTCGGTGAACGGGTCCGCAGGCTCGTCCTCGGCGGGTTCGGGGGCGGGGGCCTCCTCCAGGATGAGGTGGCCGTTGGTGCCGCTGATGCCGAACGAGGAGACGCCGGCGCGGCGCGGACGCCCGGTCTCGGGCCAGGGGGTGGACTCGGTGACGAGGCGGACGGCGCCGCTCGACCAGTCCACGACGGAGGTCGGCCGGGTGATGTGGAGGCTCTTGGGCAGGGTGCCCTGCCGCATCGCCAGGATCATCTTCATCATGCCGGCGACGCCGGCGGCGGCCTGGGTGTGGCCGATGTTGGACTTGAGCGAACCGAGCAGCAGCGGCCGGGCCGGGTCGCGGTCCTGGCCGTAGGTGGCGAGGATGGCCTGCGCCTCGATGGGGTCGCCGAGCGGGGTGCCGGTGCCGTGCGCCTCGACCACGTCGACCTCGCCCGGGGCGAGGCCCGCGTTGGCGAGGGCCTGGCGGATGACGCGCTGCTGGGAGGGGCCGTTGGGGGCGGTCAGGCCGTTGGAGGCACCGTCCTGGTTCAGGGCGGAACCCCGGATGACGGCGAGTACCGGGTGACCGTTGCGGCGCGCGTCGGAGAGCCGCTCCAGCAGGACCAGGCCGACGCCTTCGGCGAAGCCCATGCCGTCGGCGCCCTCGGCGAATGCCTTGCAGCGCCCGTCGGCCGCCAGGCCCCGCTGCCGGGAGAACTCGACGTAGGGCTCGGGCGTGGACATGACGGTGACACCGCCGGCCAGGGCCATCGTGCACTCGCCGGTGCGCAGCGACTGCAGGGCCAGGTGGAGGGCGACCATGGACGAGGAACAGCCGGTGTCCATGGTGACGGCGGGGCCTTCGAAGCCGTACGTGTACGACAGGCGGCCGGAGGCGATGCTGGAGGCGTTGCCGGTCATGAGGTGGCCGGCGAGCTGTTCCTGGGCGGCGGCGCCGCCCAGGCGGACCTGGTAGTCCGTGGTGATGCTGCCGACGAAGACACCCGTGGCGCTGTTGCGCAGGGTTCCCGGGTCGATGCCGGCGCGTTCGAAGGTCTCCCAGGAGGTCTCCAGCAGGAGCCGCTGCTGCGGGTCCATGGCCAGGGCCTCGCGCGGCGAGATCCCGAAGAACGCCGGGTCGAACCCGGCGACGTCCTGGATGAAGCCGCCCTCACGGCTGTAGGTGGTGCCGTGGCGTTCGGGGTCCGGGTCGTACAGGGCGTCGAGGTCCCAGCCGCGGCCCTCGGGCGGGGTGGAGACGGCGTCCACCTCGGCGGCCATGAGGTGCCACAGTTCCTCGGGCGTGGTAACACCGCCGGGGAAGCGGCAGGCCATGGCGACGACCGCCATGGGCTCGTCGGTGGCGCCCGCGGAGACGACGACGGGCGCGGTGGGGCGCTCGTCGCCGAGGAGCAGGGTACGCAGGTGGGCGACGACCGCCCGGGTGTTGGGGTGGTCGAAGAGGAGGGTGGTGGGCAGCTTGACGTCGGTGGCGGCGGTGATCCGGTTACGGACCTCCACGGCGGTCAGCGAGTCGAAGCCCAGGTCCTTGAAGGCACGGTTGACGTCCACGGCCTCCGGTGACGAATGGCGCAGCGCGGTGGCGACCTCGGCGCGGACCAGGTCGGTGAGCAGCCGGTCCTGTTCGGCGGGGGCGAGGCCGCGCAGCCGGTCGCGCAGGGCGTGGGTGTCGGGCGCGGTGGCGGCGGCCGCCTCCAGAGCACGGCGGACCTCGGGGAGGTCGCCGACGAGCGGGCTGGGCCGGGCCGCGGTCATGGCGGAGGCGTAGGACCGCCAGTCCACGTCGAGGACGGTGGCGTGCGGGGCGCCCTCGGCGACGGCGGCGCGCAGCGCGGCGACAGCGGTCTCGGGGTCCATCGGGGCGAGCCCGTCGTGGCTCATCCGGTCGGCGAGCACGTCGGCGGTGGCCATGCCCGCGTCGGCCCACGGCCCCCAGGCCACGGAGGTGACGGGCAGGCCCTCGGCCCGCCGCTGCTCGGCGACGGCGTCCAGATAGGCGTTGGCGGCGGCGTAGTTGGCCTGTCCGGCGTTGCCGAGGACACCGACGATCGAGGAGAAGAGCACGAACAGGGTGACGCCGTGCCCGCGGGTCAGCTCGTGGAGGTTGGCGGTGCCGAGGGTCTTGGGGCGCAGGACGGTGTCGAAGCGGTCCAGGGTGAGGGCGTCGAGGACACCGTCGTCCAGGACACCGGCGGCGTGCACGACGCCGGTGAGGGGGAGGTCGGCGGGGAGGGAGTCCAGCAGACCGGCGAGCTGGTCGCGGTCGGCCACGTCGCAGTCGGCGACGGTGACCCGGGCGCCCAGCTCCTCCAGTTCCGCGGCGAGTTCGGCGGCACCGGGACTGCCGGGCCCGCGGCGGCTGGTCAGCACCAGGTGGCGGGCGCCGGAGGCGGCGAGCGAGCGGGCCACGCGGGCGCCGAGCGCGCCGGTGCCGCCGGTGACCAGGACGGTGTCGTGGTCGCCCCAGCCCCCGATCCCGTCGTCGGCCGCCCGCACGGCGAGTTCCGCGTCCGCGCCGGTGGCCCGGGGCGGCTCGGGCAGCGGCATCCGGGCCAGCCGGCGGGCGTACGCGCCGGAGGAGCGTACGGCGATCTGGTCCTCGGGGCCGCCGAGGAGCGTGGCGAGGCGGGTGAGGCTGCGGGCGTCGGGGTCGGCGGGCAGGTCGGCGAGGCCGCCCCAGGCGTCGGGGAGTTCCAGGGCGGCGGCGCGTCCGAAGCCCCAGGTCTCGGCCTGGACGGGCGAGGTCAGCCGGTCGCGGCTGTCGACGGCGACGGCGCCGCGCGTCAGCGCCCACAGCGAGGCTTCGGTGCCGGACAGCGCGTGCAGCAGCTCCTTGGCGGTGGCGAGGCCGCGCGGTACGGCGGGGTGGTCGGGGTGGGGGCGCTCGTCGAGGGCGAGGAACGAGAGGACGCCCGCGATGCCTTCGACGCCGTCGGTCTCGGTGTCACCGGCGCCGGTGAGCAGGGCGGTGAGCGCGGCGGTGTCCTCGTCGCCGGTGAGGTCGTGGCGCTCGACGCGCAGGCCGCGAGCGGTGAGGGCGCCCAGTACCGCGCGCACCCAGGGGTCGTCGGCGTGGCCGGCGGGGACGAGCGCGGGCCAGCGGCCGGCGGGGACGGCGCCGTCTGCACCGGTCAGCGCGGTCCAGGTGACGCGGTAGCGCCAGGTGTCGAGGGTGGAGCGCAGGGTGCGGCGACGGCGCCAGGACGCCAGCGCGGGCAGCAGCGTGCCGAACGCCTCCACGTCGTCCCCGGTGACCTCCAGCACGGAGGAGAGCCGGGTGAGGTCACCGCTCTCGACGGCCGACCAGAAGTCGCCGTCGGCGAGGTCGCCGGTGGCCGCCGCTGCGGCCGACTCGGCGGGCGTCAGCCAGTACCAGTCACGGCGGAAGGGGTAGGTGGGGAGGTCGACGTGGCGGGTCCGGGTGCCCGCGTAGTGCGTCTCCCAGTCCACCTCGGCACCCAGCGCCCACGCCTCACCCAGCGACAGCGCGAACCGCTCCAGACCACCCTCGTCACGCCGCAGCGTGCCGACGACACCGGCCTGCACCCCCGCGTCCTCGATGGTCTCCCGCACCCCGGTCGCCACCACCGGATGCGCACTCACCTCGACGAACACCCGGAACCCGTCGGCCAGCAACGCACGCGTCCCCGCCTCGAACTCCACCGTCCCCCGCAGATTCCCGTACCAGTACCCGGCATCCAGACCAGCCGTGTCGATCACCCCGCCGGACAGCGTCGAGTAGAACGGCACATCACACGAGCGCGGCACCACCGGAGCCAGGAGCTCGGCCAGCTCCTCCTCGATGCGCTCCACATGGGCGGAGTGCGACGCGTAGTCCACCGCCACCCGACGCGCCCGCACACCCGACTCCTCACACACGGCCACGAACTCGTCCAGCGCATCCGCGTCACCCGACACCACCACCGACGACGGCCCGTTCACCGCCGCCACACCAATACGCCCCTCCCAGCCCGCCAACAGACCACGAACCTCCTCCACACCCCGCGCCACCGACACCATGCCGCCCAGACCCGACAGCACACGCAACGCACGTGACCGCAGCGCCACCACACGCGCACCGTCCTCCAACGACAGACCGCCCGCCACCACCGCAGCCGCGATCTCACCCTGCGAATGACCGATCACCGCACCCGGCTCCACACCCTGAGCCCGCCACACCTCCGCCAACGACACCATCACCGCCCACAACACCGGCTGCACCACATCCACCCGCTCCAACGACGCGGCACCCTCCACACCGCTCAGCACATCCAGCAACGACCACCCGGTGAACGGCTCCAACACCGCCGCACACTCCGCCACCCGCCCCGCGAACACCGGCGACGAACCCAACAACTCCACCGCCATACCCACCCACTGCGAACCCTGCCCCGGGAACACAAAGGCGACCTTGCCGGAGCCCTCACCGACCGAGCCTTCCACCAGACGCGGGGAAGGCCCCCCGGCGGCGAGCGCGTCCAGCCCCGCGAGCAGCTCCATACGGTCGGACCCCACGACCACCGCACGCCGGTCCATCGCCACCCGCGACGACACCAGCGCATGCGCCACATCCAGCACCGAGGCCCCGGACGCACGCACCGACGCCGCCAGACGCGCCGCCTGCTCCCCCACCGCCGCACGCGACTTGCCCGACACCATCCACGACCGCCACGTCCCGTCGCCGGTCGTTCCGGCGGGCTCGGTGCCGGGGTCCTCCGTGCGGGGGGCCTGGTCCTCGGGGGCCTGTTCCAGGATGAGGTGGGCGTTGGTGCCGCTGACGCCGAAGGAGGAGACGGCGGCGCGGCGCGGACGGCCCGTCTCGGGCCAGGTGGTGGACTCGGTGAGCAGTTCCACGCCCCCGGCCGCCCAGTCGGCGTGCGGGGTGGGCGCGTCGACGTGGAGGCTCTTGGGCAGGGTGCCGTGGCGCATGGCCTGCACCATCTTGATGACCCCGGCGACGCCGGAAGCGGCCTGGGTGTGGCCGGTGTTGGACTTCAGCGAGCCGAGCAGCAGCGGGTGCGCGTCGCCGCGGTCCTGCCCGTAGGTGTTGAGGAGGGCCTGTGCCTCGATGGGGTCGCCGAGGGTGGTGCCGGTGCCGTGCGCCTCGACCACGTCGACCTCACCCGAGGTGAGGCCGGCGTCGATGAGGGCCTGGCGGATCAGTCGCTGCTGGGAGGGGCCGTTGGGGGCGGTCAGGCCGTTGGACGCGCCGTCCTGGTTGATGGCGGAACCCCGGATGACGGCGAGGACCTCGTGGCCGTTGCGCTGCGCGTCGGAGAGCCGCTCCAGCAGGATCAGGCCGACGCCCTCGGACCAGGCGGTGCCGTCGGCGCCGGCGGCGAAGGGCTTGCAGCGCCCGTCGGCCGCCAGGCCCTGCTGGCGGGAGAACTCGGTGAACATCTTCGGCGTCGACATGACCGTGGCGCCGCCGGCCAGGGCCAGCGAGCATTCGCCCTGCCGCAGCGAACGGACGGCCAGGTGCAGGGCGACGAGGGAGGAGGAGCAGGCGGTGTCCACCGTCACGGCGGGGCCCTCGAAGCCGTACGTGTACGACAGGCGGCCGGAGGCGACGGCGACCGTGTTGCCGGTGAGCAGGTGCCCGGCGACCTCTTCCTGGCGGCCGCGCGAGGCGCCGTCGTAGTCGCCGTGCCCGGTGCCGACGAAGACACCGGTGGTGCTGCCCGCGAGGGTGTCGGGCAGGATGCCGGCGCGCTCCAGCGCCTCCCAGGAGGTCTCCAGCAGGAGCCGCTGCTGCGGGTCCATGGCCAGGGCCTCGCGCGGCGAGATCCCGAAGAACGCCGGGTCGAACTCACCGGCGTCGTGGAGGAATCCGCCTTCACGCGTGTAGGTGGTGCCGTGGTGGGCGGGGTCCGGGTGGAACAGGTGGTCGAGGTCCCAGCCACGGTTCGCGGGAAACGCGGAGATGGCGTCCACTCCGTCGCGGGCCAGTTCCCACAGGTCCTCGGGGGTGCGCACGCCGCCGGGGTAGCGGCAGGCCATGGCGACGACGGCGACGGGCTCGCGGTCGCGGTTCTCGGCGTCGCTGAGCTGCTGCCGGGCCTCCTGGAGATCGGTGACGGCCCGCTTGAGATATACGCGGAGCCTGTCCTCGTTCGACATCAGGTGCCCACCTCTCCATGAGATACCGGAAAACGCGGAGGCGGCGATTCCCGAATTCCACGCCCCGACCCAGTTCGCGCTCCCGGAAGTCAGGGGACTCGTCCGGGAGAGCGGCCCCGGGCCGTACGGGACGGCCCGGTGCGAGAGCCAGTCTGGCCGTCTTGGACTGCGGGTTTCCCTAAAGCATGGGGAGGCTGGTGGGGACACGGGTTCCGGTCGAGGCGGGTTTTCCGTCCGAGGTCTGGTGAATTCCCTCGACGGTTTCCGATATCGGCGGGGCGGATCGCCGGGCGGGGAATTCGCGACGGCGGAGGGCGGGACGGCTCGGAGGGGCCGGGCCCGCTCGATCCCGGGGCCGACGAGGCCCCGCTCCGTCGGGGGTGACGGAACGGGGCCTCGCGGGTGGGGGGCAGTCAGCCGGCGGGGGCGGTCTCCGGCTCGTCGGTGGCGGCCGTGGTCTCCAGGGCGGTCAGCCACGCGTCCATGAGGTCGGCGGCGGGGCCGGAGTCCTCACGGATGAGGGAGAGGTGGTCGGAGTCCAGGGGGCGGACCTCCGCGTCGGGGACGACCGGAAGGTACAGGCGCTCGGGGTCGGGGGCGGGGACGCCCTCGATGAGCGCCCGGGTGCACTTGATCTCCAGGACGGGGGCGGTGGTGGGGTGCACGTCGAGGGCGTTGAGGAGCACCATCCAGCGGCCCATGGCGGACAGGCGGGAGTTGGTCAGGCGCACCGGGGAGTCGTCGACGGCGGTGAAGTTGAACTTCATCATGCCGTTGTAGTCGACGCCCTCGTCGCTCTTGTGCTGGATGCTGAGGGTGTCGAGGAGGACGACGGCCTCGGGCCGGATGCCCCAGACGTGTTCCAGGACTCCGGCCGCCGCGTAGGCGAGGGAGCCTCCGGAGGAGTGGCCGACCAGGACGAAGGGCTTGCCGTCGGCGGCCTGGAGGGTGCAGTCGGCGATGATCCGCGCGGCCGCCTCGGCGTGGGCGGGCAGGGCCTCACCGGTGTTGAAGCCGATGAGGGGCAGCGCGGTGACGTCGCGGCGGCCGCGGAAGTGGCCGGAGAGGGTGGCGTACTGGTGGACGCCGCCGTTGGCGGTGGGGGCGCTGACGCATACCAGGCGGGTCGGTGCGGGGCCCTCGGAGAGCGTCACCGGCCAGGGCAGGTCCTCCAGTTCGGCGGTCACCTCGAAGGAGGGGCGCAGCGCCGCGACGGTGGCGAGCATCCGCTGTGCCTCGCGCACCTTGCCCTGGGCCAGACCGTCGAGGAGCAGCCGCTCCATGGAGTCGTTCTCGGTGGGGCCCCCGGCGGCGCCGGTCTGCGGGGCGCCGCCGCCCTGCGCGCCGAGTTCGGTACGCAGCCAGGCGGTGAGCCCGTTCGGGGAGCCGCTGTCGTAGACGATGCTCGCGGGGAGCTGGAGACCGGTGACCTCGCTGAGCTTGCGGCGCAGTTCGATACCGATCAGGGAGTCGAAGCCGAGCTCCAGGAAGTCGCGGTCGGGGTCGATCTCCGAGGTGTCGGTGTGGCCGAGGAGGGCCGCGGCGCAGGCCACGACCGTCTCGCGCAGGGTGGTCTCCTGCTCCCCCGCGCCGAGATGCGCGAACTCCTCGCGGAAGGAGGCCGCGTCCAGGACGCGGGCCGGGGCGTCGGTCGTGGCGGAGGCGGTCCGGCGCGGGGGACGGACCAGGCCCCGCATGAGCGGCGGCACCTCGTCGAGGTGGGCGGTGGCGGGCGGTGCGGCCAGGTTGGTGGCGACCACCAGCGGCTCGCCGAGCGTGAGCGCGGTGTCGAGAAGGTCCAGGGCGCGGCCGCCGGGCAGGGTGTCGATGCCGCCGGAGCGGATACGGCGGCGGCCGGTGTCGGTGAGGAGGTCGCCGGCCATGCCCTCGTCGAGGTCCCACGCGCCCCAGGCGACGGAGAGGGCCGGCAGGCCCTGGGCGGCCCGGTGCTGGGCGAGGGTGTCGAGGAAGAGGTTGGCGGCGACGTAGTTGGCCTGGCCGGCGCGGGCGGTGACGCCTGAGATGGAGGAGTAGAGGACGAAGGCGTCGAGGCCGAGGCCGCGGGTGAGGTCGTGCAGGTGCCAGGCGGCGTCCGCCTTGGACCGCAGGACGGTGGCCAGGCGGTCCGGTGTGAGGGAGGTGACGACGGCGTCGTCGAGGACTCCGGCGGCGTGCACGACGGCGGTGAGCGGGTGCTCGGCGGGGATGCCGCCGAGCAGTGCGGCGAGGGCGTCGCGGTCGGAGACGTCGCAGGCGGCGACGGTGACCTGGGCCCCGAGGGCGGTCAGTTCCTCGCACAGGGCGGCGGCGCCGGGCGCGTCGGGGCCCCGGCGGCCCGCCAGCAGGAGCCGGGTGGCGCCGTGGCGGGTGACGAGGTGGCGGGCGGTGCGGGCGCCGAGGGTGCCGGTGCCTCCGGTCACCAGGACGGTGCCGCCACGGGTGACACCGAACGGGTCGGTGTTCTCCGGACCGCCCTGGGGCGTGGGCGGGGGCAGTTGGGCGAGGCGGCCGACGAGGACCTGTCCGTCGCGGACGGCGGCCTGCGGCTCGTCGACGGCGAGGACGGCCTCCAGGGGGAACGGGGCGCCCGGTTCGACGTCGACCAGGGAGAAGTCGGCGGGGTGCTCGGCCTGGGCGGTGCGGACCATGCCCCACACCGCGGCCCCGGCCAGGTTGGCGGCCATGTCTCCGGGACGGGCGGCCACGACGCCGCGCGCCACGAAGACCAGCCGTGCGCCCGCCGGGCGGGGGCCGTCCAGCCACTCCTGGACGAGGGCGAGGGTGGCGCGGGTCGCCTCGTGGGTGGCGGTGACCGGGTCCTCGCCGCCGTCGGGGACGGGTACGAGGACCTGGGTGCCTGCCTCGGTGACCTCGTGAAGGCCTGCCAGGACGGTGCCGGTGCCGAACGGGTCGGTGCCGAGGGCGACCCGGGGGCCGGCGACGGCGGGCCCGGTGGGTTCGGCGGGGACCCAGTCGAGGCCGAGGAGCGTGGAGCGGTCGGTTCCGGGCTTGAGCAGGCGAGCCGCCCCGGAGGGCCGCAGGGCCAGCGACTCGACCGACAGCACGGGCCGGCCGGCGGTGTCGACGGCGGCGATGCTGACGGTGTCCTCACCGGCCTTGGTGATACGGACCCGGAGCCGGGCGGCCCCGGAGGCGTGCAGGGTGACGCCGGACCAGGAGAAGGGCAGGAGCCCTTGGTCGGCGTCCTTCAGCTCGACGTACTCCACGGCGTGGAGGGCGGCGGTGAGCAGGGCGGGGTGGAGGCCGAAGAGGGCGGCGTCGTCGGCGCGGGCGGGGAGTTCGAGTTCGGCGAGGACCTCGTCGTCCCGGGTCCACACGGCACGCAGCCCTTGGAAGAGCGGGCCGTACTCGGTGCGCTCGTAGAAGCCGTCCAGGTCGACGGGGGTGGCGTCGGCGGGGGGCCAGGCACTCTGGCCGAAGGCGACCTGGCGTGCTCCGGCGGCCAGGACGCCGGTGGCGTGCTGGGTCCAGGGCTCGTCGTCGTCGGCGTCCTCGGGCCGGGAGTGGATGGCGAGCGGGCGGCAGCCGGCGGCGTCGGGGGGGCCGACGCCGACCTGCACGGAGGCGGCGCCTCGCGGGTCGAGGGCGAGCGGAGTGGTGAGGGTGAGTTCCTGGACGCGGCCGCAGCCGGCCTGGTCGCCCGCGCGGACGGCGAGTTCGAGGAAGGCCGTGGCGGGGAAGAGGGCGAGGCCGCCCATGACGTGGTCGGCGAGCCAGGGATGAGTGCGCAGGCCCACGCGCCCGGTCAGCAGGACGCCCTCGGAACCGGCGAGGGAGACCGCGGCACCGAGCAGGGGGTGCTCGGCCGGGGTGAGTCCGGCGCCGGGGAGGTCGGCGGCGTGGGCGAGCGGGCGCGGCCAGTACCGGCGGTGCTGCCAGGCGTACGTGGGCAGGTCGGTGCGGCGGGCGCCGGTGCCGGTGAACCAGGCGCCCCAGTCGACGCGGACGCCCGCGACGTGCAGCTGGGCGAGACCGGTGAGCAGGGCTTCCTGCTCGGGCCGCCGGGAGCGCAGCGCCGGGGCGGCCACGGCGCCGGGACCGCCGTCGGGCGTGTCGAGGCTCTGCCGGGTGAGGGCCGTGAGGACGCCGCCGGGGCCGATCTCCAGGTAGGCGTCGGCTCCCGCCTCGGCGAGGGCGCGGACGCCGTCGGCGAAGCGTACGGTCTCGCGGACGTGCCGCACCCAGTACTCGGGGTCGGTGAGCTGACCGGGCTCGGCGAGGGCGCCGGTGACGTTGGAGACCACCGGGACGCGCGGCTCGGCGTAGACCAGTGAGCGGGCGACCTCGCGGAAGGCGTCGAGCATCGGCTCCATCAGCGCCGAGTGGAAGGCGTGACTGACGGACAGACGCTGGATCTTCCGCCCTTCGGCTTCGAACTCGGCCGCGAGGGCGGTCACTTCGCTCTCGGGGCCGGACACGACGACGGAGTCGGGACCGTTCACGGCGGCGAGGGACAGGCCGTCGGTCAGCCGGGGCGCCACCTCGGCCTCGGCCGCCCGCACGGCCACCATCGCCCCACCGGAGGGGAGCTCCTGCATCAGACGGGCGCGGGCGGCGACCAGCGCGCAGGCGTCGTCCAGCGAGAGGACCCCCGCCACATGAACCGCCGCGATCTCCCCGACCGAATGCCCCGCCACGAACTCCGGCGAGACACCCCACGACTCCACCAGCCGGAACAGCGCCACCTCCACCGCGAACAGCGCGGGCTGCGTGTACCCGGTCGCATCCAGCAGCGCCGCCGCCTCCGAACCCTCCTCCGCGAACAGCACCTCCCGCAGCGGACGCTCCAGCCCCGTGTCCAGACGGGCCGCCACCGCGTCCAGCGCCTCCGCGAACACCGGGAAACGCCCGTACAGCTCCCGGCCCATCCCCGCACGCTGCGAACCCTGCCCCGAGAACAGGACAGCGAGTGTGCGCTCGGTGGCCCGTCCTCGCGCGGCCTCGGCCGGTTCACTCTCGGGGCCCGCGAGGAGAACCGCACGGTGTTCGAAGGTGGAGCGTCCGGTGGCCAGCGAGTGACCGACGTCGAGCGGTGTGGGGCCGGTGACCGAGGTGACGCGGGCGAGTTGCGCGTCGAGCGCCTCGCGGGTCTTCGCGGAC
This sequence comes from Streptomyces sp. BBFR102, assembly GCF_051397025.1. Lineage (NCBI taxonomy): Bacteria > Bacillati > Actinomycetota > Actinomycetes > Kitasatosporales > Streptomycetaceae > Streptomyces > Streptomyces sp. BBFR102. Next base: position 5,975,396 of record NZ_CP195757.1, on the reverse strand, counting down.
ACCACCCAGGGGACGACGGTGGGCCTGGCGGCGGGCGTCCCGTCCTCGGGCGCCGCGGGCTCCTCGGGCTCGGGCGCCTGCTCGATCACGACGTGGGCGTTGGTGCCGCTGATGCCGAAGGAGGAGACCCCGGCGCGGCGTGGGCGGCCGGTCTCGGGCCAGGCGGTGTTCTCGGTGAGCAGGCGGGCGTTGCCCGCGCTCCAGTCGACGTGGCTGGAGGGCTCGTCGATGTGGAGGGAGCGGGGAAGGACGCCGTGCTGGATGGCGAGCACGGTCTTGATGACGCCCGCGACGCCGGCGGCGGCCTGGGGGTGGCCGATGTTCGACTTCACCGAGCCGAGCAGCAACGGCCGGTCCTCGGGCCGGTCCTGCCCGTACGTCGCCAGCAGCGCCTGCGCCTCGATCGGGTCACCCAGCGGCGTGCCCGTCCCGTGTGCCTCCACGGCGTCCACGTCGGCGGCGGAGAGTCCGGCGCCGGCCAGCGCCTGGCGGATGACGCGCTGCTGGGACGGGCCGTTGGGCGCGGTCAGGCCGTTGGAGGCACCGTCCTGGTTGACGGCCGAGCCGCGCACGACGGCCAGTACCTGGTGGCCGTGGCGGCGGGCGTCGGAGAGCCGCTCCAGGACGAGGACGCCGGCGCCCTCGGCCCAGCCGGTCCCGTCGGCGGAGTCGGCGAATGCCTTGCAGCGGCCGCTGGTGGAGATGCCGCCCTGGCGGGTGAAGCCCGAGAAGCCCATCGGGGTGGACATCACGGTGACGCCGCCGGCCAGCGCGAGGCCGCACTCGCCGTTGCGCAGCGCCTGGGCCGCCAGGTGGATGGCGACCAGCGAGGCGGAGCAGGCGGTGTCGACGGTGACGGCGGGCCCGGCGAGGTCGAAGGCGTACGACAGGCGGCCCGAGACCACGCTGGCGGTGAGGCCGGTGGTGGCGTGGCCCTCGGCGTCCTCCCGGGAGTTCATGACGACACCGACGTAGTCGACACCGGCCGTGCCGACGTAGACGCCGGTGCGGCTGCCACGCAGGGAGACCGGGTCGATGCCCGCCCTCTCCACCGCCTCCCAGGTGGTCTCCAGCAGGATGCGCTGCTGCGGGTCCATGGCGACCGCCTCGCGGGGCGAGATCCCGAAGAAGCCCGCGTCGAAGGCGGCGGCGTCGACGAAGCCGCCCTCACCCGCCGCGCTGCTGCCGACCCCCTCACCGTTCAGGGCGTCGAGGTCCCAGCCGCGGTCGGCCGGGAAGGGCGCGATGCCGTCTCGGCCCTCCTCCAGGAGCCGCCAGTACTCCTCGGGGGTCGCGACGCCTCCGGGCAGTCGGCAGGACATGCCGACGACCGCGATGGGTTCGCGGCGGTGGGCCTCCGCCTCCTCCAGCCGCCGACGGGTCTTGTGCAGATCGGCCGTGACCCACTTGAGGTAGTCGACGAGCTTCTTGTCATCGGGCATGACGTGGGGAACCTTCCTGTAGTGGATCAAGCTCGTCTCAGCGGTCGCCCAGGCGGCCGAGCTCGTTGTCGATGAAGGCGAAGACCTCGTCGGTGCTGGCCGACTCGAAGTTGTCGTCGAGGGAGGAACCGGCCTGCTCGGGGGCCTTGCCGCGCACCTGGTCGAGCATCTGGCCCAGCCGCAGGGCGAGGCCCGCGCGGGTGATCTCGTCCGGGTCCCCGGCCGACAGCAGCGTCTCGAAGCGGTCGATTTCGGCGAGGAGCGACGGTCCCTGCGGGACGGCGTCGTCACCGGCCAGCTCGGCGACGAAGTGTTCGGCGAGCGAGGTGGGGGTCGGGTAGTCGAAGACCAGCGTGGCAGGCAGCCGCAGCCCGGTCGCGGTCGCCAGGTGGTTACGGAGTTCCAGCGCCGTCAGCGAGTCGACGCCCAGCTCGCGGAACTCCTGGCTGACGTCGACGGACTTCGGTGAGGCGTGGCCGAGGACCCGGGCGGCCTGTTCGCGGACCAGGTCGGTGACGTACCGGACGCGCTCGGCGGCACCGAGCCCGGCGAGCTTGGCGCCGAGCGCGGCGGAGGCGCCGGCCGCGTCCGTGGAGGCGGCGGTACGGCGGCCGCTGCGGACCATGGAGCGGAACAGCGGGGGCAGGTCCTCCGGCGCCGCGCCGCGCATCGCTCCCGGGGCGAGACCGACCAGGACGAGGAAGGACTCGTCCGAGCCACGGGCGATGTCGAACAGTTCCAGGCCCTGGTCGACGGCGAGCGGCGGGAGGCCACCGGACTGCATACGGCGCATGTCCGTGTCGGACAGGGTGCTGGTCATGCCGCCGTCGTGGGCCCAGGGGCCCCAGGCCAGCGAGGTGCCGGCCAGGCCGAGGTGGCGCCGGTGCCGGGTGAGGGCGTCCAGGAAGGAGTTGGCCGCGGCGTAGTTGCCCTGGCCGGGGCTGCCCATGACGCCCGCGACGGAGGAGAAGGGCAGGAAGGCGGCGAGGTCGAGGTCGCGGGTCAGCTCGTGCAGGTGCCAGGCGGCGTCGACCTTGGGCCGCAGGACGGAGGCGAGGCGTTCGGGCGTGAGGGAGGCGATCACCCCGTCGTCGAGGATGCCCGCGGTGTGCACGACGGCGGTGAGGGGGTGTGCGGCCGGGACCGCGTCGAGGAGCGCGGCCGTCGCCTCGCGGTCGGCGGTGTCGCAGGCGGCGACGGTGACCTCGGCGCCCAGTTCCTCCAGCTCGGCGGCGAGTTCGGCGGCGCCGGGGGCGTCCGCGCCCCGCCGGCTGGTCAGCAGCAGGTGGCGCATGCCGGCCCGGGCGAAGCGGCGGGCGAGGTGGCCGCCGAGTGCGCCGGTGCCGCCGGTGACGAGGACGGTGCCCTCGGGGTTCCAGCGGGGCGGCATGGTCAGCACGATCTTTCCGGTGTGCTTGGCCTGGCTCATGAAGCGGAACGCCTCGCGGGCCCGGCGGACGTCCCAGGTGCGCACCGGGAGCGGCCGCAGCGCGCCCTCGGCGAAGAGGTCGAGGAGTTCGCCGAGGAGGGCCTTGTTCCGCTCCGGTCCGGCCTCGCCGAGGTCGAAGGCCTGGTAGCGGACCTCGCCCGTGGAGTGCGGGTCGCGGATGTCGGTCTTGCCCATCTCCAGGAACCGGCCACCGGGAGCCGTGACCCGCAACGACGCGTCCACGAACTCCCCCGCCAGCGCGTTCAGGACCACATCCATCCCAGCGCCGCCCGTGACCTCCCGGAACTTCTCCTCGAAGCCCAGGTCACGGGAGGACGCGATGTGAGCGTCGTCCAGGCCCAGCCCCCGCAGCGTCTCCCACTTGGACTCACTCGCCGTCGCGAACACCTCGGCCCCTATGTGCCGCGCCAGCTGGATCGCCGCCATCCCCACACCACCCGCACCGGCGTGGATCAGCACCCGCTCCCCCGCCTGGACCGAGGCCAGGTCACGGAAGGCGTACAGGGCGGTGAGGAAGACCAGCGGCATCGAGGCCGCGTCCTGCATGGTCCAGCCTTCGGGGACCTGGGTGACGTAGTGCTGGTCAGCGACGACGACGGGGCCGAATCCGCCGGGCACGGTGCCGAGGACGCGGTCGCCGGGGGCGAGGCCGGTGACGGCCTCGCCGACGGCGGTGACCACGCCGGCGGCCTCTGTGCCCATGGGGCCCGACTCTCCCGGGTACATGCCGAGCGCGTTCAGCACGTCGCGGAAGTTGAGACCGGCCGCCTCGACGTCGATGCGGACCTCGTGGGCGCCGAGTGGCTGGAGGACCTCCGGGCACGCGGCGAGGACCAGGTTGTCCAGGCTGCCCTTGCCGGTGGTGTCCAGGCGCCACGGGGTGCCGGTGGGGGCGAGGAGGCCGGGTGCCGTGGTGAGCCGTTCGAGCCGGCCGACCAGCGCGGTGCCCTCGCGGACGGCGAACTGGGCGTCGCCGCTGCCCAGCAGACCCGGCAGGTCGGGCAGGAGCGCGCGCAGGGTGTCCGGGGCGTCCGCTCCGTCGAGGTCCAGCAGGACGAAGCGGTCGGGGTTCTCGGACTGGGCGGAGCGCACCAGGCCCCAGGCGGCACCGGCCGCGAGGTCGCGGACGGTCTCGGTGTCATGGGCGGCGACCGCTCCCGTGGTGACGAAGACCAGGCGGGAGTGGGCGAGCCGGTCGGCTGCCTGCCACTGCTGGAGCAGGTCGAGCGTCCGCGTGGTCAGCGTGTGGACGGCGGCGGGCACGTCGGCGCCGTGGGCGTACGGGTCCTCGGTGCCGGCCGTGTCACAGGCCCCGGCGAGCGGGACGAGGACGAAGTCGGGTGCTGCGGACGGGTCGGCGTCGGGGCCGGTCAGGTCGGTGAGGGACGCCAGGGTGGTGCCCACGCCGAACACGTCGTCGCCGAGGGTCGCCGCGGTCAGGCCCTCGGTGGGCTTGACCGCGGGTGCGGCCGTCCAGTCCAGGCGGAAGACCGGCTCCTGGCCTCCGGTGGCGACCGGGGTGCTGGGCACCGTGGGGGCGCGCAGGACCAGGGACTCCGCGCAGAGCACCGGGACGCCCTCGGCGTCGACGGCGGTCAGCCGGACCGACTCGTCCCCGAGCCGGATGATCCGCACCCGCAGCGTGGTGGCGCCCCTGGCGTGCAGGGAGACGCCGTTCCAGGCGAAGGGCAGCAGCAGGTTCTCCTCGCTGCCGACCCCGAGGTAGCCGTTGGCGTGCTGGACGGCGTCAAGGAGCGCGGGGTGCATGCCGAAGTACTGGGCGTCCCCGGCGACCTCCTCGGGGAGGGCGACCTCCACGAAGGCCTCCTCACCGCGGAGCCACACCTGGCGCAGGCCCTGGAAGGACGGCCCGTACCCGGTACGGCTGTAGTCGCCGTCGAACTCCACGGAGACCGCGTCGGCCGGGGGCCAGACGGGTGCTTCGAACGAGTCGGTGCGCTCCTCCACGGCCAGGAACCCGTCGGCGTGCCGGGTCCACGGCGCGTCCACGGCGTCGGAGGGCCGCGAGTAGAAGGTGATCGACCTGGATCCGGTGTCGTCGGGAGCGCCGACGGCGACCTGGACGGAGACCGGGTGCTTCTCGTCGAGGACCATCGGCGCGGCTAGGACGAGTTCCTCGACGCGGGCGCAACCGACCTGGTCGGCGGCGCGGATGGCCATCTCCAGGTAGCCGGTGCCCGGCATGATGACGGTGCCGCCGACGCGGTGGTCGAGCAGCCAGGGGTGGACCTGCATCGAGATCTGGCTGGTGAACAGGACGCCCTCGGAGTCGGCGAGCGGGACGGCCGCGCCGAGCAGGGGGTGTTCGGCGGAGATGAGGCCGGCCGTGCTGATGTCGCCGGTGAGGGCGGCCGGGCGCGGCCAGTACCGCTCGCGCTGGAAGGCGTAGGTGGGCAGCTCGGTGCGGCGGGCGCCGGTGCCGGTGAACCAGGCGGACCAGTCCACCCGGACTCCGCTGACGTGGAGCCCGGCGACCGCGCCGAGCAGCGCGGTCTCCTCATCGCGGTCCTTGCGCAGGGCCGGGAGGACGACCGCCTCGTCCCGGTCGTCGGCTTCGAGGACGCTCTGAGCCAGGACGGTGAGGACGCCGCCGGGGCCGATCTCCAGGAAGGCGTTGGCACCGGCGCCGGTGAGGGCGCGGACGCCGTCGGCGAAGCGGACGGTGGCACGGACGTGCTCCACCCAGTACGCGGCCCGGGTGAGCTGTCCGGGTTCGGCGAGGGCGCCGGTGATGTCGGAGACCACCGGGATACGCGGCTCGGCGTACTCCAGGCTCTCCGCCACCTGCCGGAACGCGTCGAGCATCGGCTCCATCAGCGGGGAGTGGAAGGCGTGGCTGACCGACAGGCGCTGGGTCTTGCGGCCTTCCGCCGCGAACGCCTCCGCGAGGGCGAGGGCTTCGTCCTCGGCGCCGGCGATCACCACGGAGTCGGGGCCGTTCACGGCCGCCAGGGACAGGCCGTCGGTGAGCCGGGGCACCACCTCGGCCTCGGTCGCCCGCACGGCCACCATCGCCCCGCCGGAGGGGAGTTCCTGCATCAGACGGGCGCGGGCGGCGACCAGCGTGCACGCGTCCTCCAGCGAGAAGACTCCCGCCACGTGGGCCGCCGCGATCTCGCCGACCGAGTGGCCCGCGACGTGGCCGGGACGCACGCCCCACGACTCGATGAGGCGGTACAGGGCGACCTCGACGGCGAACAGCGCGGGCTGCGTGTACCCGGTCGTGTCCAGGAGAGCCGCCGTCTCGGAGCCCTCCTCCGCGAACAGCACCTCCCGCAGTGAGGGGGTCAGGCCGGTGTCCAGCCGGGCGAGGACGGCGTCCAGCGCCTCGGCGAAGACCGGGAAACGGTCGTACAGTTCGCGGCCCGTGCCGGCACGTTGCGATCCCTGGCCGGAGAAGAGCAGGGCGAGCGAGCGCACCGCGGCCCGGCCTCGGGCGGCCTCCCACGGCGTCGCGCCGGGGCGGGCGAGGAGCACGGCGCGGTGGTCGAAGCGGGCGCGGCCGGTGGCCAGGGAGTGGCCGACGTCGAGCGGGGCCGCGCCGTCGAGCGCGGTGACGGCCGCGATCTGCGCGTCGAGGGCCTCCTCGGACTTGGCCGACACCGGCCACGGCACCACGGTGGGCGTGGGCCCCGGCAGGACGGCCGCACCGGGTTCGGCGGGCTCCGGGGCCGGGGCCGGGGCCTGCTCGATGATGGTGTGCGCGTTGGTGCCGCTGATACCGAAGGACGAGATGCCCGCCCGCCAGGGCCGGCCGCTGTCGGGCCAGGCCGACTCCTCCGTGAGCAGCCGTATCGCCCCGGCCTCCCAGTCGACGTGGGTCGAGGGCCGGTCGACGTGGAGCGTGCGCGGCAGGACGCCGTGGCGCATCGCCATAACGGTCTTGATGATGCCGGCGACGCCGGCGGCGGCCTGGGTGTGGCCGATGTTCGACTTGATGGAGCCGAGCAGCAGCGGCCGGTCCGCGGGCCGGTCCTGCCCGTACGTCGCCAGCAGCGCCTGCGCCTCGATCGGGTCACCCAGCGGCGTGCCCGTGCCGTGGCCCTCGACCGCGTCGATGTCGGACGGGGTCAGTCCGCCGCCGGCCAGCGCCTGGCGGATGACGCGCTGCTGGGACGGGCCGTTGGGCGCGGTGAGGCCGTTGGAGGCGCCGTCCTGGTTGATGGCCGAGCCGCGCACGACGGCCAGTACCTCGTGACCGTTGCGGCGGGCGTCGGAGAGCCGCTCGACGACGATCAGGCCGACCCCCTCCGACCAGCCGGTGCCGTCCGCCGCGTCCGCGTACGCCTTGCAGCGGCCGTCGACGGCCAGGCCGTTCTGGAGGGTGAAGCCGGAGAAGGCGGACGGGGTGCTCATCATGGTGATGCCGCCCGCCACGGCGAGGTCGCACTCCCCCGCGCGCAGCGCCTGCATCGCCCAGTGGAGGGCGACCAGTGAGGAGGAGCAGGCGGTGTCGACGGTGACCGCCGGGCCTTCCAGGCCGAACGTGTAGGCCAGTCGGCCCGAGACGACGCTCGCGGCGAGGCCGGTGCCGGCGTGGCCCTCCAGGTCCTCGCGGGAGTTCATGACGAGCGTGGAGTAGTCCTGGCCGTTGGTGCCGACGAAGACACCGGTACGGCTGCCGCGCAGTGCGTCGGCGTCGATGCCGGACCGTTCGAACGCCTCCCAGGTGGTCTCCAGGAGCAGGCGCTGCTGCGGGTCCATCGCCAGCGCCTCACGCGGGGAGATACCGAAGAAGCCCGCGTCGAAGTCGGCTGCTCCAGAGAGGAATCCGCCGCGCAGGGTGGCGCTGCGGCCCCGGCCGTCGGCCCCGCCGGTCGTCAGGGTGGCGAGGTCCCAGCCTCTGTCCTCGGGGAATGCCTCGATGCCGTCGCGGCCCTCACTGACCATGGCCCACAGGTCCTGCGGGGAGCGGACCCCGCCGGGCAGGCGGCAGGCCATGCCGACGATGACGACCGGGTCCTCGGCCAGTGCCGCCGGGGTGGCCCGGCCGGAGGCGGGGGTGTCCTGCTCGCCCAGCAGTTCGGCGACGAGGTGTTCGGCGAGTGCCTGGGCGGTCGGGTAGTCGTAGACGGTGGTGGCGGGCAGGCGCAGGCCGGTCGCGAGGGCGATCCGGTTGGGCAGCTCGAGGGCGGTGAGCGAGTCGAAGCCCAGGTCGCGGAAGTTGCGGTCGGCGGCGACGGACTCCGGTCCCGGGTGGCCGAGGACGGCTGCCGCGTGGGTGCGCACCAGCTCCGTGACGCTGTCGGTGCGCTCCTCCGCAAGAAGGCCGCGCAGCCGCTCGGCGAGCCCGGAGGCGGCCGTCCGGGCACGGTCGCGGGTCGTCTCGGCGTCGGCGAGAGCCTGCCGGGCCTCGGGCAGGTCGCGCAGGAGCGCGTTGCCGCGCATGCCGATCAGGCTGTCCAGGACCTGCGGCTGGCGCGGGTCGAACAGGACGGGTGCGGCCTCGGGCCGGGTCACGGCCTGCCGCAGTGCGGCCAGCGCCAGATCCGGGTGGACCGCCGGGTGCCCGGCTCCTGCCCTCGGGACGGCGGGGGCGTCGTCCCCTCCGGCCTCGTCGGCGTCCCCGATCCAGGCGCCCCAGGCCATCGAGGTGGCGGGCAGCCCCTCGCCCCGGCGGCTCCGGGCGAGGGCGTCGAGTACGGCGGTGGCGGCGGCGAGGTTGGCCCGGCCCGCCGTGCCGACGGTGCCGGCGACGGAGGAGCAGAGGGCGAAGACGTCGAGGTCGAGGCCGCGGGTCAGCTCGTCCAGGTGGAGGGCGGGCGCGGTCCGCGCGTGGTGCGGAGCGGCGAACCGTTCCGGGGTCAAGTCGTCGAGGACTCCGTCGTCGACGACTCCGGCGGCGTGCACGACGGCGGAGAGCGGGGTGTCGGCGGGAATGCCGTCGAGGACGGCCGCGAGGGCCTCCCGGTCGGCGGCGTCGCAGGCGACGAGGGTGACGCGGGCGCCGGCCGCCTCCAGTTCGGCGCGGAGCGTGCCGGCGCCGGGGGCGTCGGGACCGCGGCGGCCGAGGAGCACCAGGTGTGCGGCGCCGGCTCCGGCGAGCCAGCGCGCGACGTGGGCGCCGCGTCCGCCGGTACCGCCGGTGACGAGGACGGTTCCGCGGGGCTGCCAGCCGTCGCCGGGCTCCGCGGCCGGTGCCGGGACGAGCCGGCGTGCGAAGGCGGCGGAGGAGCGGACGGCCACCTGGTCCTCGCCGTCGTGTCCGGCGAGGACGGCGGCGAAGCGGCGGGCGGCGCGTTCGTCCCACGCGGAGGGCAGGTCGACGAGCCCGCCCCACACGGCGGGGTGTTCGAGGGCGGCGACCCGGCCCAGACCCCAGACGGCAGCCTGGGCGGGGGCGGTGACGGCCTCGGAACCGGCCACCGCGACGGCTCCTCGGGTCAGACACCACAGGGGGGCGTCGACCTCGGCGTCGAGCAGGGCCTGGAACAGGACGGCGGTCGGGGCGCCGGGGACTCCCGCCGGGTCGCCGGAGACGGCCGCCTCCGGCGTGTCTGCGAGGGCCAGCAGGGAGACCACCCCGGCGAGGGCGGCGCCGTCGGCCAAGAGGGCGCGCAGGCGGTCGGCGAGCGCGTGGCGCTCGACGGTGTCCACGGTGAGGCGGACGACGTCGGTGCCGACGGTGTCGAGGACGGCGGAGATCCAGGGGTCCTCGCCGTACGCGGCGGGCACGACGGCCAGCCAGGTTCCGGCCGGGGCAGGCGCAGCGGCCGGCAGCGACAACGGCCTCCAGGTCTCGTGGTGGCGGTTGGAGTCGACCATGGCCTGGTCCCGGCGCCGGCGCCGCCAGGTGGAGAGGGCCGGAAGTACCGCGCCGAGCGCCTCGGTGTCCACGGACAGGTCGCTGGCGAGACGGGTCAGGTCCTCGCCCTCGACGGCGGTCCAGAAGGCGCCGTCGAGCGGGTCGGAGGAGCCGCCGCCCGTACCGGGGCGCCGGTTGTCGGGCCAGTGGCGGACCCGCTGGAAGGGGTAGGTGGGCAGGTCGACGCGGCGGGCGCCGGTGCCCTCGAAGCAGGCGGCCCAGTCGACGGGGACGCCGGTGACGTGGAGCGTGGCGAGCGCGGTGAGCAGGGCGGGCTCCTCGGCCCGGTCCTTGCGCAGCGCCGGCGCGGTCACGGCCGCGGAGTCGGTGCCCAGGGTCTGCCGGGCGAGGGCGGTGAGGACGCCGCCGGGACCGGCCTCCAGGTAGGCGTCGGCTCCGGCGTCGGCGAGGGCGCGGACGCCGTCGGCGAAGCGGACGGTCTCGCGGACGTGCCGCACCCAGTACTCGGGGTCGGTGAGCTGACCGGGCTCCGCGAGGGCGCCGGTGACGTCGGAGACGACGGGGATACGCGGTTCGGCGTACGTCAGGGAGCGGGCGACCTCGCGGAACGCGTCGAGCATCGGCTCCGTGAGCGCGGAGTGGAAGGCGTGACTGACCGGCAGGCGCTGGGTCTTGCGTCCCTCGGCCACGAACTCGGCTGCCAGCGCGGTCACTTCGCTCTCCGGGCCGGATACGACCACGGAGTCCGGGCCGTTCACCGCCGCCAGGGAGAGTCCCTCGGTCAGCCGTGGGGCGGCCTCCGCCTCGGTGGCCTGCACGGCCACCATGGCACCGCCGGCGGGGAGTTCCTGCATCAGGCGGGCGCGGGCGGCGACCAGCCGGCAGGCGTCCTCCAGCGAGAAGACCCCCGCCACGTGCGCGGCGGCGATCTCGCCGACGGAGTGACCGGCCACGTACTCCGGCGACACGCCCTGCGACTCCAGCAGGCGGTGCAGGGCCACCTCCACGGCGAAGAGCGCGGGCTGGGTGTAGCCGGTGGTGTCCAGGAGAGCCGCCGTCTCGGAGCCTTCCTCCGCGAACAGCACCTCGCGCAGCGGACGGTCCAGCTCCGGGTCGAGCAGGGCGGTGATCTCGTCGAGCGCCTTCGCGAACACCGGGTAACGGTCGTACAGTTCACGGCCCATCCCGGCCCGCTGGGAGCCCTGGCCCGGGAACAGCACCGCGAGCCTGCGCTCGCCGGCCCGGCCCCGCGCCACCTCCACCGGCTCGTCCCCCGCACCGGTCCCCGCCAGCAGGACCGCCCGGTACTCGAAGGAGGCGCGGCCGGTGGCCAGGGAGTGACCGATGTCAAGCGGGGTGGCGCCGGTGACGGTGGTGATCCGGGCGAGCTGCGCGTCGAGCGCCTCCGGGGACTTCGCGGAGACCGGCCAGGGGACGGCCGCCGGGGCCGGGGCGGACGGGGTGGCCGGCGCGGCCTCCACGATCTCCGGGGCCTGCTCGATGATGGTGTGCGCGTTGGTGCCGCTGATGCCGAAGGAGGAGACGGCGGCGCGGCGGGGGCGGCCGGTCTCGGGCCACTCCGTGGTCTCGGTCAGCAGGCGGACGTCGCCCTCGGTCCAGTCCACGTGCGTGGAGGGCCGGTCGATGTGGAGCGACCGGGGCAGGACGCCGTGCCGGATCGCCATGACGGTCTTGATGACCCCGGCGACGCCGGCGGCGGCCTGGGTGTGGCCGATGTTCGACTTGATGGAGCCGAGCAGCAGCGGCCGGTCGCCGTGCCGGTCCTGCCCGTACGTCGCCAGCAGCGCCTGCGCCTCGATCGGGTCGCCCAGGGTGGTGCCCGTCCCGTGCGCCTCCACGGCGTCGACCTCGTCGGTCGAGAGTCCGGCGCTCGCGAGGGCCTGACGGATGACCCGCTGCTGCGAGGGTCCGTTGGGCGCGGTCAGCCCGTTGGAGGCGCCGTCCTGGTTGACGGCGGAGCCGCGCAGTACCGCGAGGACCGGGTGGCCGTTGCGGCGGGCGTCGGACAGGCGCTCGACGACGAGCATGCCCACGCCCTCGGACCAGCCGGTCCCGTCCGCCGCGTCCGCGAACGCCTTGCAGCGGCCGTCGGCGGCCAGGCCGCCCTGCCGGGTGAAGCCGGCGTACCCCATGGCGGTGGACATGACGGTGACGCCGCCGGCGAGCGCCAGGTCGGCTTCGCCGGAGCGCAGCGCGTGCGCGGCCCAGTGGAGGGCGACGAGTGAGGAGGAGCAGGCGGTGTCGATGGTGACCGCCGGGCCCTCCAGGCCGAAGGTATAGGACAGCCGGCCGGAGATGACGCTGGTGGCGAGGCCGGTGGGGGCGTGACCCTCGGCGTCCTGACGGGAGTTCATGACCAAGGTGGTGTAGTCCTGGCCACTGGTGCCGACGAAGACACCGGTACGGCTGCCGCGTACCTCGGCGGGGGTGATGCCGGCCCGCTCGAACGCCTCCCAGGTGGTCTCCAGGAGCAGGCGCTGCTGGGGGTCCATCGCCAGCGCCTCGCGCGGGGAGATGCCGAAGAAGCCGGCGTCGAAGTCGGCGACGTCGTAGAGGAATCCGCCTTCGGAGGTGGCACTGCGGCCGTGGCCGCCCTCGCCGCCGCGCTGGAGGGTGTCGAGGTCCCAGCCCCGGTCGGTCGGGAAGGCGGAGATGCCCTCCTGGCCGTCGAGGACGAGCTGCCACAGCTCCTCGGGGGAGCTGACGCCGCCTGGCATCCGGCAGGCCATGCCGACGATGACGACGGGGTCCTCGGCGAGGGCCGCGGCGACGGGCGTCGGGGCGGTGGCGCCGGTGGCGCGCTGCTCGTCGAGCAGGGCGGCGATCAGGTGCTCCGCCAGCACGCCGGGCGTCGGGTGGTCGAAGACGAGGGTGGCGGGCAGCCGCAGGCCGGTGGCGCCGGTGAGGCGGTTGCGCAGTTCGACGGCGGTGAGGGAGTCGAAGCCCAGGTCGTGGAAGTCGCGTTCGGCGTCGATGGCCTGGGCGGAGGAGTGGCCGAGGACCGAGGCGGCCTCGGCCCGGATCAGGTTCACGGCGAAGCGGAGCCGCTCGTCCTCACGCAGGTCGAGGAGGCGCCGGGTGAGCTCGTCGGCGGTACCCGCGCCGCCGACGGCGGTCGCGGCGGCACGCCGGGTGCCGCGGACCAGGTTGCGCAGCAGCGGCGGCACCTCCCCGGGCATCCGGGTGGAGCCCGAGGCACCGAGGGGTACGAGGTGCGGCTCGTCGGAGACGACCGCGGCGTCGAGGAGGGCGAGCCCCTGCTCGACGGTGAGCGGGGCGGCCCCAGAGGCGGTGACGCGCTGCATGTCGGCCTCGGTGAGGGTGCCGGTCATACCGCTGGCCTGTTCCCAGGCCCCCCAGGCCAGGGAGAGCCCGGCCAGGCCCTCGGCCCGGCGGTACTGCGCCAGCGCGTCCATGAACACGTTGGCAGCGGCGTAGTTGGCCTGCCCCGCACTACCCATCACACCCGACACCGACGAGAACATCACGAACGCCGCCAGACCCATGCCCCGCGTCAACTCATGCAGATGCCACGCAGCGTCCACCTTCGGACGCAACACCCCCGACAACCGCTCCGACGACAACCCCGTCACCACACCGTCGTCCAACACACCCGCCGCATGCACCACAGCCGTCAACGGATGCCCCACCGGCACCGAACCCAGCAGCTCCGCCACCGCACCACGGTCCGCCACATCACAGGCCACCACATCCACCTGGGCACCCAGCCCGGCCAACTCCTCACGGAAAGCCTCCACACCCTCCACCGCCGGACCACGCCGCGACACCAGCAACAGACGCCGCACCCCACGCACCGACACCAGATGACGCGCCACCTCACGCCCCAGACCACCCGTCCCACCAGTGACCAGGACAGTCCCCTCAGGCTCCCAGCGCGCCGGCATCGTCAGCACGATCTTGCCCACATGCTTCGCCCGACTCATGAAACGGAACGCCTCACGCGCCCGCCGCACATCCCACGTACACACCGGCAACGGGCACAACGCCCCCTCGGCGAACAGGCCCAGGAGCTCGGACAGCATCTCGCCGATACGGTCCGGCCCCGCCTCGCCCAGATCGAAAGCGCGGTACCGCACGTCACCGACCGCGTGCGGGTCGCGGATATCGGTCTTGCCCATCTCCAGGAACCGGCCACCGGGAGCCGTGACCCGCAACGACGCGTCCACGAACTCCCCCACCAGCGCATTCAGGACCACATCCATCCCAGCGCCACCAGTCACCTCCCAGAACTTCCCCTCGAAGCCCAGATCACGCGAGGACGCGATATGAGCGTCGTCCAGCCCCAGCCCCCGCAACGTCTCCCACTTGGGCTCACTCGCCGTCGCAAACACCTCGGCACCCAGATGCCGCGCCAGCTGGATCGCCGCCATACCGACACCGCCCGCACCGGCGTGGATCAGCACCCGCTCCCCCGCCGACAGGCCGGCGAGTTCGGTGAGCGCGTAGTAGGTGGTGAGGAAGACCAGGGGCACCGAGGCGGCGTCCTCGTCGCTCCACTCCCCGGGTACGCGGGTGAGGAAGCGCTCGTCGATCAGGATCTCCGTGGCGAGGCCGCCGGGGACCATGCCCATGACGCGGTCGCCCACGGAGAGCCCGGTGACCTCGGGGCCCACGGCGGTGACGAACCCGGCCGCTTCCGCGCCGAGCAGCCCGGCCTCGCCGGGGTACATGCCGAGCGCGTTCAGCACGTCACGGAAGTTCAGGCCCGCAGCTCGTACCTGGACCCGGACCTGGCGCTCCTGAGGCTCCGACAGCTCCTCGGGGCAGGGGCGCAGGGTGAGCGCGTCCAGGCTGCCGCGCGAGGGGGAGTCCAGGCGCCAGGGGCCGTCGGTGGGCGGCAGGAGAGACGGGGCGGTCACGGCCCGGTCGAGGCGGCCGACCAGGACGGCGCCCTCGCGGACGACGAACTGGGCGTCGCCGCCCGAAAGCGGGCCGAGGAGTTGCGGCAGAGCGGTCTCGACGGGGGTGGTGCGGTCCAGGTCGAGGAGGGCGAACCGGGTGGGGTTCTCCGACTGGGCGGCGCGGACGAGGCCCCAGACGGCGGCGGCGGGGAGGTCGTCGACCCGCTCGCCGGGGCGGGTGGAGACCGCGCCCCGGGTGACGAAGACGAGGCGGGCGTCGGCGAACCGTTCGTCGGCCAGCCACTCCTGCGCCAGGGCGAGGGCCTGCGCGGTGCGCTCGTGGGTGGCGGCGGGCACGTCGGCGCCCTCGGCCGGCGCGAGGACCTCGACCAGGACGAGGTCCTCCTCGCCGGTCAGCGGGGCGAGGGTGGCCGCGGCCCCGTCGGTGCCGAGGGCACCGACGGTCGTGTGACGGGCGGCGGGGGCGTCGCCGGTCTCGGGGGCGGCGGTCCACTCCAGGCGGAGCAGCGAGTCGAGTTCGGTGCGGCGCGCGGCCGGGGCGTGGTCCCCGGCGGGGAGACGCAGCACCAGCGACTCGGCGGAGAGCACCGGGGCGCCCTCGACGTCCACGGCAGCGATGGAGACGGAGTCCTCGCCGGTCCGGGCAACGCGGAAGCGGACCACGGAGGCGCCGCCGGCGTGCAGGGAGACTCCGGCCCACAGGAACGGGAGCAGCTGGTGCTCGTCGTCGAGCCCGGCGAAGCCGACGGACTGGACGGCGGCGTCGAGCAGCGCGGGGTGCATCCCGTAGTACTCGGCGTCGTCGGCCTGCGGGGGCAGGGCCGCCTCGACGAACGCCTCGTCGCCGCGCTTCCAGACGGAGCGGATGGTGCGGAAGACCGGGCCGTACTCGGTGCGGTCGTAGAAGTCCTCCAGGCCGACGGCGACCGCGCCCTTGGGGGGCCAGGTCTCGGCGTCGGCGGGGAGGGTGACGGCACCGGTGGTCAGGACGCCGGTCGCGTGCTGCGTCCAGGTGGCGTCCGGGGTGTCGGCGGACCGGGAGTACAGGCTGACCGTGCGGGCGCCGCTCTCGTCGGGGGCGCCGGCCCAGACCTGGACGACCACGGCGGTGTCCGCGGGCAGCAGCAGCGGGGTGGCGAGGGTGAACTCCTCGACGCGATCGCAGCCGACCTCGTCGGCGGCGCGTACGGCCAGTTCCAGGAAGCCGGTGGCGGGGAAGAGCACCATGCCGCCGCCGACGGTGTGGTCGGCGAGCCAGGGGTGGGTGGTGAGGGAGAGCCGTCCGGTGAAGAGGACGCCTTCGGAGGCGGCGAGGCCGGTGGCGGCGCCCAGCAGCGGGTGTGCGGCGGGGCTCAGACCGGCGCCGGTGACGTCCCCGCCGTGTGCGGAGGGGCGCGGCCAGTACCGCTCGTGCCGGAAGGCGTAGGTGGGCAGGTCGACGCGGCGGGCGCCGGTGCCCTCGAAGCAGGCGGCCCAGTCGACGGGGACGCCGGTGACGTGGAGCGTGGCGAGCGCGGTGAGCAGGGCGGGCTCCTCGGCCCGGTCCTTGCGCAGCGCCGGCGCGGTCACGCTGTCGCTCGCGGTGCCGGCGGCGTCGAGGGTCTGCTGGGCGAGGGCGGTGAGGACGCCGCCGGGGCCGATCTCCAGATAGGCGTTGGCGCCGGCCTGGTCGAGGGCGTGGACGGCGTCGGCGAAGCGGACGGTGGAGCGGACGTGCTCGACCCAGTACGCGGGCGTGCTGAGCTGCCCGGGCTCGGCGAGGGTGCCGGTCACGTCGGAGACGACGGGGATGCGCGGTTCGCCGTACCCCAGGCCCTTGGCGACATCGTGGAAGGCGTCGAGCATCGGCTCCATGAGCGCCGAGTGGAAGGCGTGGCTGACCGCCAGGCGCTGGACCTTGCGTCCTTCGGCGGTGAACTCCGACGCCAGGGAGTCGATCTCGTGGTCCGGACCGGCGATCACCACGGACTCCGGGCCGTTGACCGCGGCCAGGGACAGGCCCTCGGTCAGCCGCCCGGCGGTCTCGGTCTCGGTCGCCTGGACGGCCACCATGGCGCCGCCCGCGGGCAGTTCCTGCATCAGGCGGGCGCGGGCGGCGACCAGCGTGCACGCGTCCTCCAGGGAGAGGACGCCCGCGATGTGGGCGGCGACGATCTCCCCGACAGAGTGGCCCGCGACGAACTCCGGGACGACCCCGAAGGACTCGACCAGGCGGTAGAGGGCGACCTCCACGGCGAAGAGCGCGGGCTGGGTGTAGCCGGTGGTGTCCAGGAGGGCGGCTTCGTCGGAGCCTTCCTCCGCGAAGAGCACCTCGCGCAGCGGACGGTCCAGCCTCGGGTCGAGCAGGGCCAGGACTTCGTCCAGCGCCTTCGCGAACACCGGGAAACGGCCGTACAGTTCACGACCCATTCCGGCGCGCTGCGAGCCCTGGCCGGAGAACAGCACCGCGAGCCTGCGCTCCACGGCACGGCCCCGCGCCACCTCCACCGGCTCGTCCTCGCCGTCGGCGCCCGCCAGCAGGACCACCCGGTGGTCGAAGGAGGCGCGGCCGGTGGCCAGGGAGTGCCCGATGTCCAGGGGTGCGGCGTCGACTGCGGTGATCCGGGCGAGCTGGCCGGGCAGTGCTTCCCCGGTACGGGCGGAGACGGGCCACGGGACGACCCGCGCGACGGCTTCGGGCTCCGTCAGGGGCTCGGGGGACTCCGTGTCGGCGGTCTCCGGCTCCGGCTGTTCGAGGATCACGTGGGCGTTGGTGCCGCTGAGGCCGAAGGAGGAGACTCCGGCGCGCCAGGGGCGCCCGGTCTCGGGCCAGCCGGTCGTCTCGGTGAGGAGCCGGACCGCTCCGGCCTCCCAGTCGACGTGGGTGGAGGGCTGGTCGATGTGGAGGGACCGCGGCAGGGCGCCGTGGCGCATGGCGAGCACCATCTTGATCACACCCGCGACGCCGGCGGCGGCCTGGGTGTGGCCGATGTTCGACTTGATGGAGCCGAGCAGCAGCGGCCGGTCGCCGTGCCGGTCCTGCCCGTACGTCGCCAGCAGCGCCTGCGCCTCGATCGGGTCACCCAGCGGGGTGCCCGTCCCGTGCGCCTCTACCGCGTCGACCTCGTCGGCGGTGAGCCGGGCCGTCGCCAGCGCCTGACGGATGACCCGCTGCTGCGAGGGTCCGTTGGGCGCGGTCAGCCCGTTGGAGGCGCCGTCCTGGTTGATGGCCGAGCCGCGCACGACGGCGAGGATGTCGTGACCGTTGCGGCGGGCGTCGGACAGGCGCTCCAGGACGAGCATGCCCACGCCCTCGGACCAGCCGGTCCCGTCGGCGGCGTCGGCGAACGCCTTGCACAGGCCGTCCCCGGCGAGGCCGCCCTGACGGGTGAACCCGAAGAAGTTCATGGGCGTCGACAGCACGGTCACCCCGCCCGCGAGGGCGAGGGAGCTCTCCCCGCTCCGCAGGGACTGGGCGGCGAGATGGAGCGCGACGAGGGAGGAGGAGCAAGCGGTGTCGACGGTGAGGGCGGGGCCTTCCAGTCCGAGCGCGTAGGAGACGCGACCGGAGATGACACTGGTGGCCAGGCCCGTACTGGCGTGCCCCTCGACGTCCTCGCGGGAGGTCATGACGAGGTTGGCGTAGTCCTGGCCGGTGGTGCCGACGAAGATGCCGGTGGCGCTGGAGCGCAGGCCGGTCGGGTCGATGCCGGACCGCTCCAGGGCCTCCCAGGAGGTCTCCAGCAGCAGGCGCTGCTGCGGGTCCATCGCCATCGCCTCACGCGGGGAGATCCCGAAGAACCCCGCGTCGAAACCGCCCACGTCGTGCAGGAAGCCGCCGCGCCGCGTGGCGCTGACGCCGCGGTTGTCGCCACCGCCGCCGAAGAGGGCGTCCAGGTCCCAGCCGCGGTCGGCGGGGAAGCCGGTGATGCGGTCCTCGCCGTCGGCGAGCATCCGCCACAGGTCCTCGGGAGTCTCGATGCCGCCGGGCATCCGGCAGGCCATGCCGACGATGACGACCGGGTCGTCGGCGACATCGGCGGCCACCGTCGGCACGCCGGTCTCGCCCTGTTCGTCGAGGAGTTCGGCGACCAGGTGTTCGGCGAGGCCTTGGGGAGTGGGGTAGTCGAAGACGAGGGTGGCGGTGAGGCGCAGGCCGGTGACGGTGGTCAGGCGGTTGCGCAGTTCGACGGCGGTGAGGGAGTCGAAGCCCAGCTCGCGGAACTCGCGCCCGGGTTCCACGGCCCGCGCCGAGGCGTGGCCCAGCACGGCGGCGGCCTCGGTACGGACCAGTTCGACGGCGTGGCGGACCCGGTCCTCGGCGGGAAGCGCCAGGAGGCGGCGGGCGAGGTCGGCCGCGGTGCTCGCGCCGCCGGCGGCCGTGGCGGCGGAGCGACGCGTGCCGCGAACGAGGTTGCGCAGCAGCGGCGGGACCAGGCCGAGGACGCGTTGGTCGCCCGACGGGGCGCCGATCGGCACGACCAGGGGCTCGTCGGAGACGACCGCGGCGTCGAGGAGGGCGAGCCCCTGCTCGACGGTGAGCGGGGCGGCCCCAGAGGCGGTGACGCGCTGCATGTCGGCCTCGGTGAGGGTGCCGGTCATACCGCTGGCCTGTTCCCAGGCCCCCCAGGCCAGGGAGAGCCCGGCCAGGCCCTCGGCCCGGCGGTACTGCGCCAGCGCGTCCATGAACACGTTGGCAGCGGCGTAGTTGGCCTGCCCCGCACTACCCATCACACCCGACACCGACGAGAACATCACGAACGCCGCCAGACCCATGCCCCGCGTCAACTCATGCAGATGCCACGCAGCGTCCACCTTCGGACGCAACACCCCCGACAACCGCTCCGACGACAACCCCGTCACCACACCGTCGTCCAACACACCCGCCGCATGCACCACAGCCGTCAACGGATGCCCCACCGGCACCGAACCCAGCAGCTCCGCCACCGCACCACGGTCCGCCACATCACAGGCCACCACATCCACCTGGGCACCCAGCCCGGCCAACTCCTCACGGAAAGCCTCCACACCCTCCACCGCCGGACCACGCCGCGACACCAGCAACAGACGCCGCACCCCACGCACCGACACCAGATGACGCGCCACCTCACGCCCCAGACCACCCGTCCCACCAGTGACCAGGACAGTCCCCTCAGGCTCCCAGCGCGCCGGCATCGTCAGCACGATCTTGCCCACATGCTTCGCCCGACTCATGAAACGGAACGCCTCACGCGCCCGCCGCACATCCCACGTACACACCGGCAACGGGCACAACGCCCCCTCGGCGAACAGGCCCAGGAGCTCGGACAGCATCTCGCCGATACGGTCCGGCCCCGCCTCGCCCAGATCGAAAGCGCGGTACCGCACGTCACCGACCGCGTGCGGGTCGCGGATATCGGTCTTGCCCATCTCCAGGAACCGGCCACCGGGAGCCGTGACCCGCAACGACGCGTCCACGAACTCCCCCACCAGCGCATTCAGGACCACATCCATCCCAGCGCCGCCCGTGACCTCGCGGAACTTCCCCTCGAAGCCCAGGTCACGCGAGGACGCGATATGAGCGTCGTCCAGGCCCAGCCCCCGCAACGTCTCCCACTTGGGCTCACTCGCCGTCGCAAACACCTCGGCGCCCATGTGCCGTGCCAGCTGGATCGCCGCCATACCGACACCGCCCGCACCGGCGTGGATCAGCACCCGCTCCCCCGCCTGGACCGAGGCCAGGTCACGGAAGGCGTACAGGGCGGTGAGGAAGACCAGCGGCACCGAGGCCGCGTCCTCGTCGCTCCACTCCTCGGGCACGCGGGTCACGTACCGCTCGTCGACGAGGACGGTGTCGGCGAGGCCCCCGGGGATCATGCCGGTCACGCGGTCGCCGACGGCGATCCCGGTGGCGTCCGGGCCCACTGCCGTGACGAGGCCGACCGCCTCCGAGCCGAGCAGTCCGGCCTCGCCGGGGTACATGCCGAGCGCGTTCAGCACGTCACGGAAGTTCAGGCCAGCGGCCCGCACCTCGACCCGGACGGCGCGGCCCTCCGGCTCGTCCAGTGCCTCGGGTGCGGGGACGAGGGAGAGGCCGTCGATGCTGCCGGGGACGGTGGTGTCCAGGCGCCACGGCAGCCCCGGGACCGGCAGCAGGCTCGCGCCGGTGGCCAGCCGGGCCAGCCGGGCCACCAGGACGGCCTCGTCGCGTACGGCGAACTGCGTGTCGCCGGCCGCCAGCAGGGGAGGTAGCTGCGCCAGGAGTTCGTCGGAGGGCGCGGCGGTGCCCGCGTCGAGGTCGAGGAGGGCGAAGCGGCCGGGGTTCTCGGCCTCGGCGCTGCGGACGAGTCCGTGCACCGCGGCGGCGGCGAGATCGCTCACGCCGGTGTCGGACCCGGTGGCGACGGCGCCCCGGGTGACGAACACGAGACGTCCGGCGGCGGAGGTGGCCGGATCCAGCCACTCCTGGATCAGTGCCAGGGCGCGCGCGGTGGCCGCGTGGACGGCCGTGGGGGTGTCGTCCTCGACGCCCTCCAACGGGGCCAGGACCAGGTCGGGGGCGGGCGTGACGGCGGCGGCGTCGGCGAGGGAGGCCACCGGGCCGGGCCAGGCCCGGTCGGCACCGAGGGTGACGGCGCGCGCGGGGGCGGCGCCGCCCTCGGGCGCGGCCACCCACTCCAGGCGCAGGAGCCCGTCCTGCTCACTGCTGTGCAGGGTGGGGGCCCGAAGCGCCGAAGGGGCGCGCAGGATGAGGGAGTCGGCGGAGAGCACCGGGGCGCCTTCGACGTCCACGGCGGCGATGGACACGGTGTCCTCACCGACCCGGGCGACCCGCACTCGCACCACGGAGGCGCCGCCCGCGTGCAGCGAAACGCCGGACCAGGAGAACGGTACGAGCTTCTTGCCGTCGCCGAGGCCGGCGAAACCGACGGACTGGACGGCCGCGTCGAGCAGCGCCGGATGCATCCCGTAGTACTCGGCGTCGTCCACCTGGGGCGGCAGCGCGACCTCGACGAAGGCCTCGTCGTCGCGGGTCCAGACGGCGCGCAGGCCCTGGAAGACCGGGCCGTACTCGGTGCGCGTGTAGAAGCCCTCGAGGTCGGCGGCGACGGCGCCGCGGGGCGGCCAGACGGCGGAGTCGAAGCCGGTGACGCGCTCGCCACGGGTCAGCAGCCCGGAGGCGTGCTCGGTCCAGCGCTGCTCGGGGTCGTCGACGGCCTGGGAGTAGACGGTGACGCGGCGGGCGCCGTCGGCGTCGGCCGCGCCGACGTGGACCTGGACGACGGCCGCCGAGTTCTCGGTGAGGATGAGGGGCTTGGCGAGGGTGAGGTCCTCGACGCGGTCGCAGCCGACCTGGTCACCGGCGCGGACAGCGAGTTCGAGGAAGCCGGTGCCGGGGAAGGCCACCATCCCGCCGACCGTGTGGTCCAGCAGCCACGGGTGGGTCTGCACGGAGAGGCGTCCGGCGAAGAGGACCCCGTCGCTGCCGGCCAGCGACACGGCGGCGCCGAGCAGCGGGTGTTCGGCGGAGACCAGGCCCGCGGCGCTGACGTCCCCGGCGGCGGCCATCAGGACGGGCCAGTAGCGCTCGTGCTGCCAGCGGTAGGTGGGCAGCTCGGTGCGGCGGGCGCCGGTGCCCTCGAAGCAGGCGGCCCAGTCGACGTCGACACCGGCGACGTGGAGCCGGGCCAGCGCGGTGAGCAGGGCGCGCTCCTCGGCGCGGTCCTTGCGCAGGACGGGGACGGCGACGACGTCGGGCCCGTCCAGGCACTGCTGGGCGAGGGCGGTGAGGATGCCGTCGGGGCCCAGTTCGACGAAGGTGTCGGCGCCGGCGCCGGCCAGGGCGCGGACGCCGTCGGCGAAGCGGACCGTGGAGCGGACGTGGTCCACCCAGTACTCGGGGTCGCACAGCAGGCGGTCGTCGGCGAAGGCGCCGGTGACGTTGGAGACGACCGGCAGGACCGGCTCGTGGTAGGTGAGGCTCTCGGCGACGCGGCGGAACTCCGCGAGCATCGGCTCCATCAGCGGCGAGTGGAAGGCGTGGCTGACCGCCAGGCGC
This sequence comes from Streptomyces sp. BBFR102, assembly GCF_051397025.1. NCBI lineage: Bacteria > Bacillati > Actinomycetota > Actinomycetes > Kitasatosporales > Streptomycetaceae > Streptomyces > Streptomyces sp. BBFR102. The sequence goes on along the minus strand of NZ_CP195757.1, from coordinate 5,952,796 downwards.
TGCGTCTTGCGGCCCTCGGCGGCGAACTCGGCGGCCAGCGCGAGGACCTGGGCCTCGTCGCCCGCCAGGGTGACGGAGTCGGGGCCGTTGACGGCGGCCAGGGCGACGCCCTCGGTCAGGCGCGGGGCGGCCTCGGCCTCGGTGGCCTGGACGGCGACCATGGCGCCGCCCGCGGGCAGTTCCTGCATGAGGCGAGCGCGGGCGGCGACCAGCGTGCAGGCGTCCTCCAGCGAGAGCACACCGGCGACGTGGGCGGCGGCGATCTCGCCGATGGAGTGGCCGGCCACGAAGTCCGGGACCACGCCCCAGGACTCGACGAGGCGGTGGAGGGCGACCTCGACGGCGAAGAGCGCGGGCTGGGTGTAGCCGGTGGTGTCCAGGAGGGCCGCCTCGGGGGTGCGGCGCCGGGCGAACATCACCTCCCGCAGCGGGCGGTCCAGTCGCGGATCGAACAGGGCGGTGATCTCGTCCAGTGCCTTCGCGAAGACCGGGAAGCGGGCGTACAGTTCGCGGCCCATCTCGGCGCGCTGGGCGCCCTGGCCGGAGAACAGGACGGCGAGGGAGCGTTCGGTGGCGCGGCCGCGGGCCACCTCGGCGGGGACGCCGTCGAGGCCGGAGAGCAGGACGGCGCGGTGCTCGAAGAGGGAGCGCCCGGTGGCCAGGGAGTGGCCGATGTCCAGGGGCGTGGCGTCGGTGAGAGCGGTGACGGCCTCGATCTGCGCGTCCAGGGACGCCTCGGAGCGGGCGTGGACGGGCCACGGCACGACGGTCGGGACGGTCTCGGGCTCTGCCGGGGACTCCGGTTCGGCGGTGGGTCCGGCCTGCTCGATGACGACGTGGGCGTTGGTGCCGCTGATGCCGAAGGAGGAGACGCCGGCGCGGCGAGGGCGGCCGGTCTCGGGCCATTCGACGTCCTCGGAGAGCAGCCGGACGGCCCCGGAGCCCCAGTCGACGTGGCGCGAGGGGTGGTCGGCGTGGAGGGAGCGCGGGACGACGCCGTGCCGCATCGCCATGATCATCTTGATGACCCCGGCGACTCCCGCTGCGGCCTGCGCGTGGCCGATGTTCGACTTGACGGAGCCGAGCAGCAACGGCCGGCCCTCGGGGCGGCCCTGGCCGTAGGTGGCGAGCAGGGCCTGCGCCTCGATGGGGTCGCCGAGGGGCGTTCCCGTCCCGTGGCCCTCGACCGCGTCGACGTCGGCGGCGGTGAGTCCGGCGGCGGCCAGCGCCTGCTGGATGACGCGCTGCTGGGAGGGGCCGTTGGGCGCGGTGAAGCCGTTGGAGGCGCCGTCCTGGTTGACGGCCGAGCCGCGCAGCACGGCGAGGACCGGGTGACCGTTGCGGCGGGCGTCGGAGAGCCGCTCCAGAAGGAGGACACCGACCCCCTCCGACCAGCCGGTGCCGTCGGCCTCGTCGGCGAACGCCTTGCAGCGGCCGTCCCCGGCCAGGCCGCCGGCGCGGCTGAACTCCATCAGCGAGCCGGGGGCGGACATGACGTTGACGCCGCCGGCGAGGGCGAGGCCGCACTCCCCCGCGCGCAGGGCGTGGGCGGCGGCGTGGAGGGCGACGAGGGAGGAGGAGCAGGCGGTGTCGACGGTGACCGCCGGGCCCTCCAGGCCCAGGGTGTAGGAGAGGCGGCCGGAGGTGGCGCTGGCGGCGATGCCGGTGCCGATGTCGCCGGTCGCGTCGGCGAGGGAGCGCACCAGGAGGTACGCGTAGTCCTGGCCGTTGGTGCCGACGAAGACGCCGGTGCGGCTGCCGCGCAGGCTGCGCGGGTCGATGCCCGCCCGCTCGACGGCCTCCCAGGAGGTCTCCAGCAGCAGCCGCTGCTGGGGGTCCATGGAGACGGCTTCGCGCGGGGAGACGCCGAAGAAGGAGGCGTCGAAGTCGGCGGCCCCGTCGAGGAAGCCGCCCTGCTGGCTGACGGAATGGCCACGGGCGTCGACCCCGGCGTCCCGCAGCGCGTCCAGGTCCCAGCCCCGGTCGGTGGGGAAGCCGCCGACGGCGTCGGTGCCGGAGGCGACGAGGTGCCACAGGTCCTCGGGGGAGGTGACTCCCCCGGGGTAACGGCAGCTCATCGCGACGACGGCGACAGGCTCCGAGGCGGCGGCCGCGAGGTCGCGGTTCTGCCGGCGCAGGCGTTCGGTCTCCTTGAGCGAGGCCCGGAGAGCTTCGACAACTTTTTCGCTGGGCGTGGTCATGATGGCTCCGTCAGTCCCGCTCTTCGTCAGGGTTACCGTTGAGTGCCGCCTGCACCAGGCCGTCGACGTCCATGGCGTCGATCGACGCGTCGTAAGCGTCGCCGGCCCCGGAGGGCTCGGCTTCCTGGTCCGTGCCTGTTCCGGCCGGGTCCTGCCCGGCGAGGTCCAGCAGCTGGTCCAGGAGTCCGCTGTCGCGCAGCCGGTCCATGGGGACCTGGGCGAGGGCGGCGCGCACGGCCCGCTCCTCTTCGCCGGCTCCGTCCGTGGCGGGGGCACCGGGGGTGCCGGCCGGGAGGAGCTGTCCGAGGATGTGGGCGGCGAGTGCGGCGGGCGTGGGGTGGTCGAACACGAGGGTCGCGGACAGGGTGAGTCCACTGGCGGCGCCGAGCTGGTTGCGCAGCTCGACGGCGCCGAGGGAGTCGAATCCGAGGTCGCGGAAGGCCCGGTCGGGGCCCACCTGGTCGGTTTCGGAGAGGCCGAGGACCTCCGCGGCGCGTTCGCGCACCAGCGTCAGGACCGTCTGGGTACGGCGGCTCTCGGGGAGCCTGGCCAGCCGGTCGCGCAGCGACGGACCGGAGTCCGCGGCCCGGTCGGCGGCGGATGCGGCCTTCTTGAGGGCGGCGTACGCGGGCATCTCGGCCAGCAGGCTGCTGGGCCGGACGGTGGTGAACGCGCGGACGAACCGGTCGGGGTCGACGTCGGCGACGACGGCGACCGGGTCGCTGCCCGTGACGACCTGCCGCAGCGCGAGGACCGCGAGGTCCGGGTCGAGCGGCCGGATGCCGGTGCGGCGGGCGAGCGCGGCGGCGCGGACGCCGTCGGCCATGCCCTCCCCGCCCCAGGCGCCGTACGCCACGGAGGTGGCGGGCAGCCCTTCGGCCCTGCGCTGTTCGGCGAGGGCGTCGAGGACCGCGTTGGCGGCGGCGTAGGTGCCCTGGCCCGGGTTGCCGACGGCGGCGGACGCCGAGGAGAACAGGGCGAACACCTCCAGGTCGTGGGCGCGGGTCAGTTCGTCCAGGAGCAGCGCGGAGGCCACCTTGGCCCGGAACACCGTGGCGAACCGCTCGGGGGTCAGGCCGTCCACGACGCCGTCGTCCAGCACCCCGGCGGTGTGGATGACGCCGGTGAGCGGCGCGTCCTCGGGGATCGCCGCGAGGACGGCGGCCAGGGCCTTCCGGTCGGCGGTGTCGCAGGCGGTGATGACGGGTTCGGCGCCGAGCGCGCGCAGGTCGGCGGCGAGTTCACCGGCGCCGGGCGCGTGGGGTCCGCTGCGGCTGAGGAGGATCAGGCGGCGGGCTCCGGCCCCGGCCAGACGGCGGGCGGTGCGGGCGCCGAGGGCGCCGGTGCCGCCGGTGATCAGGACGGTTCCGGTGGGCTTCCAGTCGCGGGGCGTCCCGGGCCGGACGGCGGCGAGGCGGCGGCCGAAGACCGCACCGGGCCGTACGGCGAGCTGGTCCTCGCCCTCGGGGTCGGCGAGGACGGCGGCGAGCCGTTCGGCGGTCCGGGCGTCGACGGCGAGCGGCAGATCGACGGTGCCGCCCCAGCGCTGCGGGTGCTCCAGCGCGGCCACCCGGCCGAGTCCGTGGACGGCGGCCTGGAGCGGTGCGGCGACGGTCTCGGCGGGCGAGACGGCGGCGGCGCCACGGGTCAGGCACCACAGCGGGGCGTCGGTGCGGGCGTCGCCGAGCGCCTGGACCAGGGTCGCGGTCAGGGCCGCGCCGACCGGGACGCCGCCGGGGAGGGCGCCGGTCCCGTCACCGGGTGCCCCGGCGACGGCGAGCAGGGAGACCACGCCGGTGAACGGCCCGGTGGTGTCGAACCGTTCGCGGATCGCGGCGGCGAGTGAGGCGCGGTCCTCGCCGGAGACCTCCAGGACCTGGGCACCCGTGCCGAGCGCGGCCAGGACGGCGGTGGTCCAGGGATGGTCGGCGTGGTCGGCGGGCACGAGGGCGAGCCAGGTGCCGGCGGGGGTGCCGGCGGTGGCCCGGTTCAGGGGCCGCCAGGCGATGCGCTGGCGCCAGCCGTCCACGGTGGTCTGGTCGCCGTGCTTGCGGCGCCAGTCCCGCAGGGCCGGCAGGACGCGCAGCAACGCGTCGCCGTCGACGCCGAGTTCCCCGGCGAGGGAGTCGAACTGCTCGTCCTGGACCGCCGCCCAGAAGGCGGCGTCCCCGGCGTCGGCCGTGGTGACGGTGGCGGCGGGTGCCCCGTTGGGCCAGAACCGCAGTCGGCGGAACGGGTAGGTGGGCAGGTCGACGCGGCGGGCGCCGGTGCCGTCGAGCAGCGCCGTCCAGTCGAGTCCCTGGCCCGCCGCGTGCAGCCGGGCCACGGCGGTGATCAGGGCCTGCTCCTCGTCGCGTCCGGTGCGCAGGGCCGGGACGGCCGTGGGGGCCGGGCGGTTCTCGTCGGCGAGGGTGTCGAGGGTCTCCTGGGCGAGGCCGCACAGGACTCCGTCGGGGCCGAGTTCGAGGTAGCGCGTGGCACCGCGGCCGGCGAGGGTGCGCACACCGTCGCCGAAGCGGACCGCCTCGCGGGCGTGCCGGACCCAGTACCCGGGGTCGCACACCTGCGCGTCGGTGACCGCGTCCCCGGTGAGGTTCGAGACCAGGGGCAGCTTCGGCGGGGCGTACGACACACTCCGGGTGACCCGTTCGAAGTCCTGAAGCATGGCGTCCATGTGCAGTGAGTGAAACGCATGGCTCACCCGCAAACGCCTAGTCTTCCCGCCCTGTTCGGCGAAGGCCTCGGCGAGCGCGGTGACCGCCTCCTCGTCGCCCGAGACCACCACGGACTCCGGGCCGTTGACGGCGGCGAGGCAGACGTGGTCGGTCAGGTACGGGGCGATCTCGTCCTCGGTGGCGCGCACGGCGAGCATGGCGCCGCCCGCAGGGAGTGCCTCCATGAGGCGGGCGCGGGCGGAGACGACGCGGCAGGCGTCCGGCAGGGAGAGGACCCCGGCCACGTGGGCGGCCGCGAGCTCGCCGACCGAGTGCCCGGCGAGCAGGTCGGGCCGTACGCCCCAGGACTCGACCAGCCGGTACAGGGCCACGCCGAGGGCGAAGAGGGCGGGCTGGGTCCAGCCGGTCCGGTCGAGGAGCGCCGCCTCGGGGGTGCCCTCGTCGGCGAACATCACGTCGCGCAGCGGGCGTTCGAGTTCCTGGTCGAAGTGGGCGAGCACCTCGTCGAGGGCGGTGGCGAAGACCGGGAAGCGGGCGTACAGGGCGCGGCCCGCGCCGGGGCGCTGGGAGCCCTGCCCGGGGAAGAGGAACGCGGTCCGGCCGCCGGGGGCCGCACGGCCGCGCAGTACGGCGGGGTGGGCGCGGTCCTCGGCGAGGGCGGTGAGCGCGTCGAGGAGTTCGTCGCGGCCGGCCACGGCGAGGACGGCCCGGTGCTCGAAGGCGGAGCGGGTGGTGCCCAGGGAGAGCGCCAGGTCGGCGGTGGTCGGCGGCTCCGTCGCACCGGCGGTGAGCCGGTCCCGGAGCCGGGCGGCCTGCTCGGTCAGGGAGTCCGCGGTGGCCGCCGACAGCGGCAGGGGCAGCAGCCGTGCGGCGCCGGGGGCGGGCGTGGCGGGCTCCGGGTCCCGCGCGGGGGCGGCCGGGCCGGTGGGGGCCTGTTCCAGGATGACGTGCGCGTTGGTGCCGCTGGCGCCGAAGGAGGAGACACCGGCGCGGCGGGGGCGTCCGGTCTCGGGCCAGTCGGCCGCCTCGGTCAGCAGGTGGACCGCGTCCGGGTCCCAGGCGACGTGGCGCGAGGGCTTCTCGGCGTGCAGGGTGCGTGGCAGCGTGCCGTGCCGCATGGCGAGGACCATCTTGATGATGCCCGCGACGCCGGAGGCGGCCTGGCTGTGACCGATGTTGGACTTGACCGAGCCGAGCAGCAGCGGCTGTCCCTCGGGCCGGCCCTGCCCGTAGGTCGCCAGGAGGGCCTGGGCCTCGATGGGGTCACCGAGGGTGGTCCCGGTCCCGTGTGCCTCCACGGCGTCGACCTCGGGGGCGGTGAGCCCGGCGGCGGCCAGCGCCTTGCGGATGACGCGCTGCTGGGAGGGGCCGTTGGGGGCGGTGAGACCGTTGGAGGCGCCGTCCTGGTTGATGGCGGAGCCGCGCAGGACCGCGAGGACCTCGTGGCCGCGCCGGCGTGCCTCGGAGAGGCGCTCGACGACGAGCATGCCCACGCCCTCGGACCAGGCGGTGCCGTCGGCGGCGTCGGAGAAGGGCTTGCAGCGGCCGTCCGGCGAGAGGGCGCCCATCTCGCCGAACTCGACGAAGCCGACCGGGGTGGACATCACGGTGACACCGCCGGCCAGGGCGAGCGAGCATTCGCCGGAGCGGAGCGCCTGCGCGGCGAGGTGCAGGGCGGTCAGGGACGACGAGCAGGCCGTGTCGACGCTGACGGAGGGGCCCTCCAGGCCGAGGGTGTAGGAGAGCCGTCCGGAGAGGAGGCTCGCCGACTGGGCGGTCTCGACGTGCCCGGACTGGCCGATGGCGGGGCGGTAGTCGCCGCTGCCGCCGCCGACGAAGACACCGGTGTCGCCGCCGCGGAGCACGGCGGGGTCGATCCCGGCCCGCTCCAGCGCCTCCCAGGCGGCCTGGAGGACGAGCCGCTGCTGCGGGTCGATGACCAGGGCCTCGCGCGGGGAGATCCCGAAGAAGGCGGGGTCGAAGTCGGCGACGTCGTAGAGGAATCCGCCCTCACGGGTGACACTGCGGCCCCGGCCGTCCTCGTCGCCGTGGAGCAGCTTCTCCAGGTCCCAGCCGCGGTCGGTGGGGAAGCCGCCGATGGCGTCGGTGCCGGCCCCGACCAGTTCCCACAGGTCCTCGGGCGAGCGGACGTCGCCAGGGTAGCGGCAGCTCATGCCGACGATGACGACGGGGTCGTCCGCGTCGGCTGCGGCGGGTGCCACGGGGGCGCCGGTGCCGGGGGCGGTGTCCTCGCCGAGGAGTTCGGTGAGGAGGTGGGCGGCGAGGGCGGCGGGGGTCGGGTAGTCGAAGACCAGGGTCGCGGGCAGGGTGAGCCCGGTGGCCGTGGTGAGGCGGTTGCGCAGGTCGACCGCGGTGAGCGAGTCGAAGCCGAGGTCGTTGAAGGCGTTCTCGGCCGGGACGGCGGCGGCGTCGGTGTGGCCGAGCACCGAGGCGGTCTCGGTGAGCACGGTGTCGAGGAGGGTGCGCGAGCGCTCGGAGGGGTCGGACTGCCGCAGTCGCTCGCGCAGCGCGGAGGCGGTACCGGCGTCCGCGCCGTCGCCGCCGGTGGTGCTCAGGGCCTCGCGGGCCTCGGGCACGCCGGTGAGGAGCAGACCGGCTCGGGTGCGGGTGAACGCCGGGGCGAACCGGTCCCAGGCCACGTCCGCGACGGTCACCGAGGCGGGAGCGGCCGGGTCGGCGGCGGCCTCGCCGATCGCGGGGGCGAGGGCGTCGAGCGCGCGGGCCGGTTCCATGGCGGGCAGGCCGTTGGCGCGCAGGTGGGCGGCGAGACCGTCGGGGCCGGCGCCCTGCCAGGCGCCCCAGGAGACCGAGACGGCGTTGGTGCCGTGGGCGCGGTGTCGCTGGACGAGGGCGTCCAGGCAGACACCGGCCGCGGCGCCCGCGCCTTGGCCGCCGACGCCCCAGACGGCGGAGATGGAACCGCAGACGACGAAGGCGTCCAGGTCACGGTCACCGACGGCGGTGGTCAGCGCCTCGTAGGCGGCGCGCGCTCCGGTGACGCCGGGCGTCTCCTCGCCGGTGTCCCCGGTGTGGAAGACGGCGGTCAGCGGCCTGTCGTCGGCCCGCGCCGCCAGCGCCTCGGTGAGCGGACCGGCGTCGGCCGGGTCGGGGTGGGGGACGACGGTGAGGGTGGCGCCGAGCTCCTCCACCTCGGCGCGCAGGGCGGTGGTGGCGGCGTCCTCGGGGCCGGCCGGGCCGGCGAGCAGCACCCCGGCGGCGCCGTGCGCGGCGAGCCAGCGGGCGACGTGCCCGCCGAAGCCCTCCGCCCGGCCGGTGACCAGGACGGTCCCGGCGGGGTGCCAGGTGACGTCCGGGGCGGGGGCGGCGGCCCGGGACAGCCTGCGGCCGAAGGCGCCGGAGGCACGCAGCGCCACCTGGTCCTCGGCCGGGCCGTCGGTGCGGGCGGCGGTCAGGACGGCGCGCAGGCGGTCGACGGTGCGGGCGTCGGCGACGTGGTCGACGTCGACCAGTCCGCCCCAGCGCTCGGACTCGTCCAGGGCGAGTACCCGGCCCAGGCCCCACAGGGCGGCGCGGTCCGGGTCGGCCGTGGAGTCGGAGCGGCCGACGGAGACGGCGCGGCGGGTGACGCACCACAGCGGGGCGTCGATCCCGGCGGCCGCCAGCAGGCGGAGCAGGGTGTCGGGGCGGGCGGTGCCGTCCGTCGCGGTGCCGGCGAGCAGCGAGAGGACACCGGCGTACGCGGTGCTGTCGGCGGCCGCGCCGAGCAGGGCGGCGGTGCCGTCCTCGTCGGCGGGGACGGCGAGGTGGACGGCGCGCTCGCCGAAGGTGGCGGCCAGGGCCTCGGTCCACGCGTCGTCGTGTCCGGCCGGGGTCAGGACGAGCCAGGTTCCGGCCGGGCCCTCGTCGGCGGCGTTCCGGAGGGGGACGGGCTGCCACGTGACGCGGTAGCGCCAGCCGTCGAGCAGGGTGCGCTCGGACAGGCCGCGGCGCCAGGTGGAGAGGGCGGGCAGCACGCTCGACAGGACCGTGTCGTCCAGGTCGAGGGTGGCGGAGAGCGACTCCAGGTCCTCGCGCTCCACGGCGGCCCAGAACGCGGCGTCCGCCGGGTCCTGGGCGGTGGCCGTGTGCGGCCCCGTGGCCGGCTCGGGCCAGTACAGCTCGCGCTGGAAGGCGTAGGTCGGCAGGTCGGTGCGGCGGGCGCCGGTACCGGTGAACCAGGCGGTCCAGTCGACGACGACACCGGCGGTGTGGAGCCGGGCCAGCGCGGTGAGCAGCGCGCGCTCCTCGGCCCGGTCCTTGCGCAGCGCCGGGACGCTCACGCTGCCGGTTCCGTCGGCGGCCGTGTCGAGGACCCGGGCGGCCATGCCGGTGAGGACCCCGTCGGGGCCGATCTCCAGGTAGGCGTCGGCTCCCGCCTCGGCGAGGGTACGGACGCCGTCGGCGAAGCGTACGGTCTCGCGGACGTGCCGCACCCAGTACTCGGGGTCGGTGAGCTGACCGGGCTCGGCGAGGGCGCCGGTGACGTTGGAGACCACCGGGACGCGCGGTTCGGCGTACTCCAGGCTCTCCGCGACCCGGCGGAACTCGGCGAGCATCGGCTCCATCAGCGCCGAGTGGAAGGCGTGACTGACCGGCAGAGGCTGCGTCTTGTACCCCTCCCCCGCGAACTCGGTTGCCAGGGAGAGGACTTCCTCCTGCTCACCGGCAATGACGACGGAGTCGGGACCGTTCACGGCGGCGAGGGACAGGCCGTCGGTCAGCCGGGGCGCCACCTCGGCCTCGGCCGCCCGCACGGCCACCATCGCCCCACCGGAGGGGAGCTCCTGCATCAGACGGGCGCGGGCGGCGACCAGCGCGCAGGCGTCGTCCAGCGAGAGGACCCCCGCCACATGAACCGCCGCGATCTCCCCGACCGAATGCCCCGCCACGAACTCCGGCGAGACACCCCACGACTCCACCAGCCGGAACAGCGCCACCTCCACCGCGAACAGCGCGGGCTGCGTGTACCCGGTCGCATCCAGCAGCGCCGCCGCCTCCGAACCCTCCTCCGCGAACAGCACCTCCCGCAGCGGACGCTCCAGCCCCGTGTCCAGACGGGCCGCCACCGCGTCCAGCGCCTCCGCGAACACCGGGAAACGCCCGTACAGCTCCCGGCCCATCCCCGCACGCTGCGAACCCTGCCCCGAGAAGAGCAGGGCGAGGCGGCGTTCCGAGGCGCGGTCGCGGACGGTCTCCAGGGGGTCGCCCCCGGCGGTGACGAGGTGGACGGCGCGGTGGGCGAAGACCCCTCGGCCGGTGGCCAGGCTGTAGGCGGTGTCGAGCGCGGGGACCTCGGGCCGGGCCTGAGTGAAAGCGGTCAGCCGTGCGGTCTGGGCCGCCAGGGCGTTCTCCGAGCGGGCCGAGACCAGCCAGGGCAGGACGGACGGCTCGGTGGCCGGGTCCGTGGCCTCGGCGGTGTCCGGTCCGGGCTGCTCCAGGATGACGTGGGCGTTGGTGCCGCTCACGCCGAAGGCGGAGACGCCCGCCCGGCGCGCACGGCCCGTCTCGGGCCAGGCACGGTGCTCGCGGAGCAGTTCCACGGTGTCGTCTGACCAGTCGACGTGCGAGGACGGCGCGTCGACGTGCAGGGTGCGCGGCAGTTCGCCGTGGCCCAGGGCGAGGACGGTCTTGATGACACCGGCGGCGCCCGCGGCGGCCTGGGTGTGGCCCAGGTTGGACTTGACGGTACCGAGCAGCAGCGGCTGCTCCGGGTCGCGGCCCTCGCCGTAGGCGGCGATCAGGGCGTGGGCCTCGATCGGGTCGCCCAGGGTGGTGCCGGTGCCGTGCGCCTCGACGGCGTCGACCTCCGCCGGGATGAGGTGCGCGTCGGCCAGCGCCTGGCGGATGACGCGCTGCTGGGCGCGGCCGTTGGGCGCGGTGAGGCCGTTGGAGGCGCCGTCCTGGTTGACGGCCGAGCCGCGCAGCACGGCGAGGACGGGGTGGCCGTGGCGGCGGGCGTCGGAGAGGCGCTCCAGGACGAGGACGCCGGCGCCCTCGCCCCAGGCGGTGCCGTCCGCGGCGTCGGAGAAGGCCTTGCAGCGGCCGTCGCCGGCCAGGCCGCCCTGCGCGGTGAACTCCACGAAGGCGTCCGGGCTCGCCATCACGGAGACGCCGCCGGCGAGGGCCAGGGTGCACTCGCCGGAGCGCAGCGCCCCGGCGGCCATGTGCAGGGCCACCAGCGCCGAGGAGCAGGCGGTGTCGACGGTGACCGCCGGGCCCTCCAGCCCCAGGGTGTAGGACAGGCGGCCGGACATCACGCTGGCGGTGGTGCCGGTCGCGGCGTGGCCCCGCACGTCGGTGGTGCCACGCCGCAGCACGGTGGCGTAGTCCTGGCCGTTGGTGCCGACGAAGACGCCGGTGGCGGTGGAGCGCAGGCCCTGCGGGTCGATGCCGGCCCGCTCCAGGGCCTCCCAGGAGGTCTCCAGCAGCAGGCGCTGCTGGGGGTCCATCGCGAGAGCCTCGCGCGGGGAGATGCCGAAGAACGAGGCGTCGAAGAGTCCGGCGCCCTGGAGGAATCCGCCCTCCAGGGTGGCGGAGCCGCCACGGGCCAGCGAGTCCAGGTCCCAGCCGCGGTCGGCGGGGAAGCCGGAGACGGCGTCTCGGCCCTCGCCGAGGAGCTGCCAGAGCTCCTCGGGCGACTCGACACCGCCGGGGAAGCGGCAGCCCATGCCGACCACGACGACCGGGTCGGTCTCCGTGGCGCGGGGAGCCTCGTCGGCCGCGTTCCCGCCCGCCGCCGGCTCGGGCAGGTCGCCCAGGATCTCGGTCAGGAGGTGGGCGGCCAGGTCGCGGGCGGTCGGGTGGTCGTAGACGAGGGTGGCGGGCAGGCGCAGGCCGGTGGTGGCGCCCAGGGTGTTGCGCAGTTCGACGGTGGTGAGCGAGTCGAAGCCGAGGTCGGTGAAGGCCTGGTCGGGTTCGACGGCGTCCGGGTCGGGGTGACCCAGGACGGCGGCGACCTGGGAGCGCAGGAAGTCCAGCACGTACCGCTCGCGGGCGGGGCCGGTCAGGGCGGCGACCTGGCGCCGCAGCGCCGGTTCGGTGTCGCCGTGGGCGGTGGCCGCGCCGCCGGTGGCGCGTACCTCGGGCAGGTCACCGACGAGGGCGCGGTGCGGGGCGAAGACGGCGGCGTAGCGCGGCCAGTCGATGTCGGCGATGAGGAGCGCGGTGTCGCGGTGGCCGACGGCGGCGTCGAGGGCGGTGAGGGCGTCCTCGGGGCTCATCGGGGTGAAGCCGCCACGCCGGACCCGGTCCTCGACGCCGGTGCCCTCGCCGGCCATGCCGGTGCCGGACCAGGGGCCCCAGGCCACCGAGGTGGCGGGCAGGCCCTGTTCGCGCCGGTGTTCGGCGAGGGCGTCGAGGTAGGCGTTGGCGGCGGCGTAGTTGGCCTGGCCGGCGGCGCCGAGGGTGCCGGCGGCCGAGGAAAACAGGACGAAGTCGGTGAGGCCGAGGTCGCGGGTCAGCTCGTGGAGGTGGGCGGCGGAGCGGGCCTTGGCGTCGAGGACGGCGGCGAACCGCTCCGGGGTGAGGGTGTCCAGGAGGCCGTCGTCGAGGACGCCCGCCGCGTGCACCACGGTGGCGAGGGGGCGGTCGGCGGGCACCTCGGCCAGGAGCGCGGCGAGCGCCTCCCGGTCGGCGGTGTCGCAGGCGGCGAGGGTGACCTCGGCGCCCAGTTCCCGCAGCTCGGCGGCGAGTTCGGCGGCGCCGGGGGCGTCCGGGCCGCGCCGCCCGGCGAGCAGCAGGTGCGGCGTACCGCGCCCGGCCAGGAGCCGGGCGACGTGGGCGCCGAGGGCGCCGGTGCCGCCGGTGATCAGGACGGTGCCCTCGGGGGCGAACGGACGCGCCGGTTCCTGGGGGGCCGGGTGGTGGGCGATCCGCCGTGCGTAGGTGGCGGAGGCGCGGACGGCGAGCTGGTTCTCCGTGCCGGGCACGGCCAGGAGGTGCGCCAGCCGGCGGGCTACGCGGGCGTCGAACTGCTCGGGCAGGTCGACCAGGGCGAGGCGGCGCGCCGGGTTCTCCAGGGCGGCGGCCCGGCCGAGGCCCCACACACCCGCCTGCCCGGGACGGGCCAGCCGGTCGGCGCGTCCGGTGCTCACGGCCTGCCGGGTGACGATCCACAGGGGCGCGGTGATCCCGGCGTCGTCCAGGGCGTTCAGGGCGGTGGCCGTCGGCGCCACGCCGCCGGTCCCTGCCACGTCGTCGGCGGTGGGGGCGGTGTCGAGGGCCAGCAGGGCGAGGACGCCGGTGAAGCCCTCCTCGGGGCGCGGCAGCCGGCGCAGGGTGTCGGCGAGCGCGGCACGGTCGGGGTCCGCGAGGTCGACGGTGACCTCGGCGGTGTCCAGGCCGAGGGTGTCCAGCAGGGCGGCGGTCTCGGACGCGGCGGCGCCGGCCGGGCGCAGGACCAGCCAGGTGCCCTCGGGCCGTCCGGTGGGGGCGCCGTCGAGCGGCTTCCACACGATCCGGTGGCGGCGGCCGTCGGCGACGGCCTGTGCGGTGCGGCGGCGCCGCCACGAGGACAGGGCCGGCACCAGGGCGGACAGCGTGTCGTCGTCCAGGCCGAGGTCGGCGCCGAGCGTGGGCAGGTCGGCCCGCTCGACGGCCGACCAGAACGCGGCGTCGGCGCCGGTGTCGGCGGGGCCTGCGGCCGTGGCCGGGGTGAAGGTGGTGTCGGGCCAGTAGCGGCTGCGCTGGAAGGCGTAGGTGGGCAGGTCGACGCGGCGGGCGCCGGTTCCCTCGAAGGCGCCGGTCCAGTCGACGGCGGTGCCGTGGACGTGCAGCCGGGCGAGGGCGGCGGTGAGGGACGACACCTCGTCGCGGTCGCGGCGCAGCGCGGGGACGACGGTGACGGGCCGGGCACCGGTGGCGTCGGCCGGGTCGGCGTCGAGGACGTCGCGGGCGGCGGCGGAGAGGGTGCCGTCGGGGCCGAGTTCCAGGCAGGAGGTGACGCCCTGGCGGGCGAGGGTGCGTACGGCGTCGGCGAACCGGACGGTGGCACGGACCTGGCCGACCCAGTACTCGGGCGAACGCAGTTCCTCCGGGGTGGCGGGGACGCCGGTGACGGTGGAGACCACCGGCACGAGCGGCGTCTCGTAGGTGAGGCCGCGGGCGACACGGGCGAAGTCGTCGAGCATGGCGTCCATGCGCGGCGAGTGGAAGGCGTGGCTGACCTTCAGCGCGCGGGTGCGGCGGCCGTCCTCGGCGAGGCGGGCGGCGACGGCGGCGACCGGCTCCTCGTCGCCGGCGATCACCACGGCGCGCGGGCCGTTCACCGCGGCCAGGGAGATCCGGTCCTCGCGTCCCTCCAGGAGGGGCAGTACCTCTTCCTCGCTCGCCTCGACGGCGACCATGGCGCCGCCCGCCGGAAGGGCGGCCATGAGGCGGCCCCGGGCGGCGACGAGGGCGCAGGCGTCGTGCAGGGAGAAGACCCCCGCCACGTGGGCGGCGGCGATCTCACCGACGGAGTGGCCGGCGACCTGGTCGGGGCGTGCCCCCCAGGACTCGACGAGCCGGTACAGCGCCACTTCCAGAGCGAACAGGGCGGGTTGCGTGTACGCCGTGTCGTGCAGGAGCGCGGCTTCGGCAGTGCCCTCGTCGGCGAAGAGCACCTCGCGCAGCGGGCGGTCCAGGTCCTGGTCGAAGCGGGTGAGGACGGCGTCCAGGGCTTCGGCGAAGACCGGGTGACGGTCGTACAGCTCCCGTCCCATGGCCGGGCGCTGACTGCCCTGGCCGGTGAAGAGGAAGGCGAGCCCTCCTCGTGCGGGGGCGCCGGTGAGCAGCGAGGCGTCGGGGGTGCCCTCGCGCAGCGCGGTGAGCGCCCGCAGCAGGCCGTCCCGGTCGCCGGTGAGGACGGCGGCGCGGTGCTCCAGGGCGCCGCGGGTGGTGGCCAGCGAGTGGGCCAGGTCCACCAGCGGTACGTCCGGACGGCCGGCGAGGTGTCCGGCGAGGCGGTCGGCCTGCTCACGCAGGGCGGCCGGGGTCCGGGCGGAGAGCACGACGGGGACGCCCGGAGGCAGGGTGGCCGGGTCGCCGGCGGGGACCGGGGGTGCGGAGGGCTCGGTCGCGGGCTCCTCGGGCGCCTGCTCGACGATGGTGTGGACGTTGGTGCCGGAGAGGCCGAAGGAGGAGACGGCGGCCCGGTGGGGGCGTCCGGTCTCGGGCCACGGCACGGTCTCGGTGGCCAGGTCGATGGCGCCGGAGCTCCAGTCGACGTGGCTGGAGGGGGTGTCGACGTGCAGGGTGCGCGGGACGGTGCCGTGCCGCATCGCCATGACCATCTTCATGACACCGGCGATGCCGGAGGCCATCTGGGTGTGGCCGATGTTGGACTTCACCGAGCCGAGCAGCAGCGGCCGGTCCCCGGGCCGGTCCTGCCCGTACGTCGCCAGCAGGGCCTGGGCCTCGATCGGGTCCCCGAGGGCGGTGCCGGTGCCGTGGCCCTCGACCACGTCCACCTCGCCCGGGGTGAGCCGGGCGTTGGCGAGGGCCTGGCGGATGACGCGCGCCTGGGAGGGGCCGTTGGGGGCGGTGAGGCCGTTCGAGGCGCCGTCCTGGTTGACGGCGGAACCCCGGATGACGGCGAGGACGGGGTGGCCGTTGCGGCGCGCGTCGGACAGCCGCTCGACGAGGACCAGGCCGACGCCCTCGGCCAGGCTCATGCCGTCGGCACCCTCGGCGTACGCCTTGCAGCGGCCGTCGGGGGCCATCGCGCGCTGGCGGCTGAAGCCGGTGAACGCCTGCGGGGTGGCCATGGCGCTGACGCCGCCCGCCAGGGCGAGGGTGGACTCGCCGTTGCGCAGCGACTGGCAGGCCAGGTGGAGCGCGACCAGGGAGGAGGAGCAGGCGGTGTCCAGGGTGACGGCCGGGCCCTCCAGGCCGAAGGTGTAGGCGAGCCGGCCGGACATCACGCTGGAGATGGTGCCGGTGATCAGGTGGCCCTCGGCACCCTCGGCGCCGGCGCCGCCCGCGGTGTAGTCCTGGTAGCTGGCGCCGATGAAGGTACCGGTCATGCTTCCGCGCAGGGTCGCGGGGTCGATGCCCGCGCGCTCGATGGCCTCCCAGCCGGTCTCCAGCAGCAGGCGCTGCTGGGGGTCCATCGCCAGCGCCTCGCGCGGGGAGATCCCGAAGAAGCCGGCGTCGAAGTCGGCGACGTCGTGGAGGAATCCGCCCTGCGTGGAGTAGGTGGTGCCGGGCCGGTCGGGGTCCGGGTCGTAGAGCGCGTCGGCGTCCCAGCCCCGGTCGGCGGGGAAGCCGGTGATGGCGTCGGCGCCGGCCGCGATCAGCTCCCACAGGGCCTCGGGCGAACTGACGCCGCCGGGGTAGCGGCAGCTCATCGCGACGACGGCGATCGGCTCGTCGTCGGTGGCGGCCGTGGTGCGGAGCGGACTCTCGGAGTCGGCGGCGGGACCGCCGACCAGGCCGCGCAGATAGCCCACGAGGGTGAGCGGGTCCGGGTAGTCGAACACCATGGTGCTCGGCAGGGTGAGGCCGGTGACGGAGGCCAACCGGTTGCGCAGGTCGACGGCGGTGAGCGAGTCGAACCCGATGTCGCGGAAGGCGCGACGCTCCGACAGCACCTCCGGGGAGGCGTGGCCGAGGACGGTGGCGGCCTCCGAGCGGACGAGTTCCAGCAGGAGGCGGTCCTGCTCGCCGGCGGGCAGGGAGCGCAGGCGGTGGGTGAACTCTCCGGCCTCGCCGGCACGGGCCTCGTCCTGCTCGGTGAGGCGGCGGACCTCGGGCACGTTCTCGAAGAGCTCGGTGGGCCGCGAGGAGGTGAAGACGGGGTGGTAGCGGTCCCAGTCGACGTCGGCGACGGCGACGGCGCCCTCGTCCCCGTCGAGGACCTGCCGGAGTCCGGCGAGGGCGAGCCGCGGGTCCATGAACTCCAGGCCGCTGCGGCGGATCTGGCCGGGGTCGACCCGGCCGAGCTTCATGTCGTCGGCCCAGATGCCCCAGGAGATCGCGGTCCCGTGGGCGCCTCGGGCGCACCGGTGCTCGGCGAGCGCGTTGACGTGGGCGTTGGCGGCGACGTACGCGGCGTGCCGGCCGCTCCCCCACATGCCGGCGGTGGACGAGTAGAGGACGAACGCGTCGAGCTGGTCGTCGTCGAGGAGTTCGTCGAGGTGCGCGGCGCCCGCGGTCTTGGCGTGGACGACCTTGGCGAACGCGTCGAGGCTGGTCTCCTCGATGGACTGGAGCTCGATGACGGCGGCGGTGTGGAAGACGCTGCGGACGGTGCGGCCCTCGGCGGTGAGACCGTCGAGGAGCGCGACGACCGCCTCGCGGTCGGTGACGTCGCAGGCGGCGACGGTCACCCGGCAGCCGCGTTCGCCGAGTTCGGCGGCGAGTTCGGCGGCGCCGGGGGCGTCCGCGCCGCGGCGGCTGGTGAGGACCAGGTCACGGGCGCCCTGGTCGGCGAGCCAGCGGGCCAGGTGCGGGCCGAGCGTTCCGGTGCCGCCGGTGACCAGGATCGTGCCGCGCGGGCTCCAGCGGCCGGTGCCGGTGGGCGCCGGGGCCGGGGAGACGCGGCGGGCCAGGACGCCGGAGGCGCGGACGGCCAGCTGGTCCTCGCCGGTGGTGCCGGACAGGACGGCGGCGAGACGTTCGCCCGCCCGGCGGTCCAGGGTCTCGGGCAGGTCGACGGTGCCGCCCCACCGGTCAGGGTGTTCCAGGGCCGCGGTCCAGCCGAAGCCCTGGACGAGGGCCTGGGCGGGCCGGGTGAGGCGGTCGGCACGCCCGGTGGAGACGGCGCCGCGGGTGAGCGCCCAGAAGGGTGCCTCGATCCCGGCGTCGCCGAGTGCCTGCGTCAGTGTGACGCTGAGGGCGAGACCGGTGGTGAGGACCGGGTGGGCGGTGCCGGTGGACTCGTCGTCGGCCAGCAGGGAGACCACTGCGGCCGGCTCGGGCAGGTCGCGCAGCCGCTCCGTGAGAACTGCCCGGTCGGCGTCGGCGTCTGTCAGCGCCAAGGGCAGGGTCCGGGCGCCGTGCGCGGTCAGCTGCTCCGCCACGGCGGCGGCGTACTCCGGGTCGGTGCCCTCCGCGGTGACGAGCAGCCAGGTGCCGTCCAAGGTGGCGGAGGGGAGCGCGCCGAGCGGCTTCCAGGTGGCGCGGTAGCGCCAGGACCCGACGGTGGAACGGTCGCGCTTTCCACGGCGCCAGGTGGAGAGGGCGGGCAGCAGCGGGGCGAGCGCCTCCCGGTCGAGTTCCAGGCGGGAGGCGAGGGACTCCGCGTCCTCCCGCTCGACCTCGGCCCAGAACTCGGCGTCGGCGGGGTCGCCGTCGCCGGAGCCCTGCGGGCGGGCGGAGACGGCCCACAGGTGCTCGCGCTGGAAGGCGTAGGTGGGCAGGGGTGTCCTGCGGGCGCCGGTGCCCGCGTAGACCGCGTTCCAGTCGGCCCGGCCGCCGCGCACCCACTGTTCGGCGAGGGAGGTGAGGAAGCGCGCGGTGCCGCCCTGTTCGCGGCGCAGGGTGCCGACGGCGACGGCCGGGCGGGCGGCCTCCTCGGCGGTGGCCTGAACGGCCATGGTCAGCACGGGGTGGGGACTGATCTCGACGAAGAGCGTGTGCTCGGTGTCGAGCAGGGCGCGCACGCCGTCCTCGAAGCGGACGGTCTGCCGCAGGTTGCGGTACCAGTAGGCGGCGTCCATGCCGATGGTGTCGAGCGCGGTGCCGGTGACCGTGGAGTGGAACGGGACACCGGCGGCGCGGGGTGCCACCGGGGCGAGGATGTCGAGGAGTTCGGCCTCGATCCGCTCCACCTGTGCCGTGTGGGAGGCGTAGTCCACGGCGATCCGGCGGGCCCGCAGGTCGCGGGCGGCGAGCTCCGCCTGGAGGGCGTCCAGGGCCTCGGGCGTACCGGCGAGGACGACGGAGCGCGGGCCGTTGACGGCGGCGACGGAGACCGCGCCCGCGTGGGGGATCAGGTACTGCTCGGCCTCGGCGGCGGACACCTGGACGGACATCATGCCGCCGGCCCCGGCCAGGACCCGGCGGATGGCCTGGGAGCGCAGGGCGACGACGCGGGCGCCGTCGTCGAGGGTGAGGGCGCCGGAGACGACGGCGGCGGCGATCTCGCCCTGGGAGTGGCCGATCACCGCGTCGGGGGTGACGCCGTGGGCCCGCCACAGCCCCGCGAGGGAGACCATCACGGCCCAGGTGGCGGGCTGCACGACGTCGACCCGGTCCAGGGTGGGCGCGCCGTCGGCCTGGCGGACGACGTCGACGAGGTTCCAGTCGGTGTACGGGGCCAGAGCGGCCGCGCACGCGTGGAACCGCTCGGCGAACACCGGTGAAGTGTCCAGGAGTTCGGCCCCCATGCCCGCCCACTGGGAGCCCTGGCCGGGGAAGACGAAGACGGTGCGGCCGTCGGTGTCGGCGGTGCCGTGGACCACCTGGCCGGTGGACTCGCCCGCACCGAACGCGGCGAGCGCGTCGGTGAGTTCGCCGGTGCCGGCGCCGAGGGCGACGGCGCGGTGCTCCAGGACGGAGCGTGCGGTGATCAGGGTGTGGCCGACGTCGGCGGGGTGCGGTGCCGCGCCGGAGGTGACGTGGGCGGCGAGGTGGGCGGCCTGCTCGCGCAGGGCGGAGGGGGCGGCGGCCGAGAGAATCCAGGGCAGGGTGCCGCCTGCGGGCAGGGTGGGTTCGGCGGCGGGGGCGGGCTCCTCGACGGGGGCCGCCTGTTCCAGGATGGCGTGCGCGTTGGTGCCGCTGATCCCGAAGGAGGAGACGGCGGCGCGCAGCGGGCGGTCGTCCCGGGCCCAGCCGGTGTTCTCGGTGACGAGGCGGACGGTGCCGCTGGACCAGTCGATGTGGCTGGAGGGCTCCGCGGCGTGCAGGGTGCGGGGCAGGGTGCCGTGGCGCATCGCCATGACCATCTTGATGACGCCCGCGACACCGGCGGCCGACTGGGTGTGGCCGATGTTCGACTTCACCGAGCCGAGCAGCAGCGGGTTGTCGGGGTCGCGGTCCCTGCCGTAGGTGGCGTGCAGGGCCTGGGCCTCGATGGGGTCGCCCAGGGCGGTGCCGGTGCCGTGCGCCTCGACCGCGTCGATGTCGTCGGGGGTGAGACCGGAGGCGGCCAGGGCCTGGCGGATGACGCGGACCTGGGAGGGGCCGTTGGGGGCGGTCAGGCCGTTGGAGGCGCCGTCCTGGTTGATGGCGGAGCCGCGGACGACGGCGAGGACCTCGTGGCCGTTGCGGCGGGCGTCGGAGAGCCGCTCCAGGACGAGGATGCCGACGCCCTCGGCGAGGGTCATGCCGTCGGCGCTCTCGGAGAAGGCCTTGCAGCGGCCGTCCCGGGCGAGGGCCCGTTGCCGGCTGAACGCGATGAACGGCATCGGGTTGGTCATGACGGTGGCGCCGCCCGCCAGGGCGAGGGTGGTCTCGCCGTTGCGCAGCGACTGGCAGGCCAGGTGCAGCGCCACCAGCGACGAGGAGCAGGCGGTGTCGACGGTGACGGCCGGGCCCTCCAGGCCGAAGGAGTAGGCGAGACGGCCGGAGAGCACGCTGGGGCTGGAGCCCGTGACGGCGTGGCCCGCGGACCCGTCGTCCATGGCGACGCCGTAGTCCTGGTAGGTGGAGCCGATGAAGGTGCCGGTGGGCGTGGAGTGCACGGCGGCCGGGTCGATGCCCGCGTGCTCGAACGCCTCCCAGGTGGTCTCCAGCAGGAGGCGCTGCTGCGGGTCCATGGAGACGGCCTCGCGCGGCGAGATGCCGAAGAACCCGGCGTCGAACTCGCCCGCGTCGTGCAGGAATCCGCCCTGCGTGGAGTAGGTGGTGCCGGGCCGGTCGGGGTCCGGGTCGTAGAGCGCGTCGCCGTCCCAGCCCCGGTTGACCGGGAACTCCGAGATCGCGTCGGTGTTGTCGGCGACGAGCTGCCAGAAGGCGTCGGCGGAGCGGGCGCCGCCGGGGAAGCGGCAGCTCATCCCGATGATGGCGATGGGCTCGTCGGTGACGGCGGGGCCGGTCGCCACGGGGGCGGTCTCGGCCGTGCCGAGGAGTTCGGCACGGAGGTGGCGGGCGAGGGCGAGCGGGTTCGGGTAGTCGAAGACCAGGGTGCTCGGCAGCGCGAGTCCGGTGAGGACGGCGAGCCGCTTGCGCAGTTCGACGGCGGTCAGCGAGTCGAACCCGGCGTCACGGAACGCCTTCTTGACCGGCACCCCCTCGGCGGAGGTGTGCCCGAGCACGACGGCGGCCTCGGCCCGCACGAGGTCGACGAGCAGGCGCTCCTGTTCCTGCTCGGTGAGGCCGCCGAGGCGGTCCGCCAGCCCGGAGACGGCACCGGGTGCCCCGGAACTGCCCAGGGCCCCGACGGTGTCGACCGTGTCGAAGAGACGGCTGGACCGGGCGGCGGTGAAGACCGGGTGGTACTGCTCCCAGTCGACGTCGGCGACGGTCACGGCGGTCTCGCCGCGTACGACGGCCCGGCGCAGCTCCGTCATGGCGGTGGCGGGGTTCAGCAGCCGCAGGCCGACGCGTTCCAGGTTCTCGGAGACCGTCCGGTGGGCGCTGGCCATGCCGACCTCGGCCCAGGGGCCCCAGGCGACGGAGGTGGCGGCGAGGCCGCGCGAGCGGCGGTTCTCGGCGAGCGCGTCGAGGTAGGCGTTGGCTGCGGCGTAGGCGCTCTGGCCCGCGCTCCCCCAGACCCCGGCGACGGAGGAGACCAGGACGAGGAAGTCGAGGTCGTGGCCGTCGAGGAGGGCGTCGAGGTGGGCGGCGCCGAGGGTCTTGGCGGCCATGGCGGCGGCGACCTGGCCGAGCGGGGTGTCGGCGAGCGGCGCGGCCTGGCCGACGCCGGCGGCGTGCACGACTCCGGTGAGGGGGGCGTCCTCGGGCACCGCGGCGAGGACCGCGGCGAGGGCGTCGCGGTCGGCGCTGTCGCAGGCGGCGAGGGTGACACGGGCGCCCAGTTCCTCCAGTTCGGCGCGGAGTTCGGCGGCGCCGGGGGCGTCGGGGCCGCGGCGGCCGGTGAGGACGAGGTGGGCGGCGCCGGAGCGGGCGAGCCAGCGCGCGGCCTCGGCGCCGAGGCCGCCGGTGCCGCCGGTGACCAGGACGGTGCCGGAAGCGGTGAACTCGTCCTCGCGGGGCAGGGCGTCGCCGGGGTGGCGGACCACTCGGCGGGCCAGGGTCCCGCCCGCCCGGACGGCGAGCTGGTCCTCGCCGTCACGGGTGGCGAGGACGCTGACCAGACGCTGGGTGGCCGGGGCGTCGAGGACCTCCGGCAGGTCGACCAGACCGCTCCACTGCTCGGGGCGTTCCAGGGCGGCGACCCGGCCCAGGCCCCAGGCGGCGGCGCGAGCGGGGTGGGTGAGCGGGTCGCCGGGGCCGGTGGAGACGGCACCGCGGGTGACCGTCCACAGCGGGGCGGTGACGGAGGCGTCGCCGAGTGCCTGGGCGAGGACCACGCCCAGGGCGAAGCCGGCCGGGAGTCCGCCTGCGGGTGCGTCGGTGCCGGTGGCCTCGGGGTGGGCGGCGTCGGCGAGCGGCAGCAGCGACAGGATGCCGCTGACACCGGCGGTGCCGTCCGCCGCGGCGTTCTCGACGGCGGCGCGCAGGGTGCGGGTGAGGCGGTCGCGGTCGAGGTGGGAGGCGTCGAGCACCAGGCGCCCGAGGACGGCGCCGTGGCCGCGCAGGGCGGCGAGGACGGTGTCGGACGCGCCGTCGTCGGCGGTGGTGACGGCCAGCCAGGTCCCGTCGAGCACCGGGGCACTCTCGGTACCGGCGGGCTGCCAGGCGATCCGGTAGCGGGCCGCGTCGAGGACGGCGCGTTCCTGACGGGCGCGGCGCCAGGAGCTCAGCGACGGCAGCAGCGCGTAGAGGGAGGCGTGCTCCTCGTCGCGGAGGCCGAGGAGCCCCGCGAGCCCGGCGGCGTCGCCTCGTTCGACGGCGGTCCACAGCTCGGCGTCGGCGGGGTCGCCGGTGCCGTCGCCGCTGCGGCGCACGGTCGGCGCGGTCGTGTCCGGCCAGTAGCTCTCGTGCTGGAAGGCGTACGTGGGCAGCTCGACGGTGCCGGCGCCGGCCGGGTGGACCGCGCCCCAGTCGACGCGGACGCCGCGGACGTGGAGCCGGGCGAGGGCGGTGAGGACGGACTCGTGCTCCGGCCGGCCGCTGCGCAGCGTCGGGACGGCGTCGGCCTCGGCGGCGTCACCGAGGGTGTCCTGGGCGGCGGCGCACAGGGAGCCGCCGGGGCCCAGTTCGAGGTAGGTGGTGGCGCCGGCCTCGTGGGCGGCGCGCACGGCGTCGGCGAAGCGGACGGTGGAGCGCACGTGGCGGACCCAGTAGTCGGCGGTCCGCAGGTCGTCGCCCTCGGCGAGGCGGCCCGTGAGGTCGCAGGCCACGGGGACGGTGGGCTCGTGATAGGTCAGGCCCTCGGCGACCTCGCGGAAGGCGTCCAGGACGGCGTCCATGCGGGGCGAGTGGAAGGCGTGGCTGACCCGCAGGCGGCGGGTGGCGCGGCCGAGGCCGGCGAAGTGCGCGGCGATGCCCGCGGCGGCCTCCTCCTCGCCGGAGACGACGACGGCCGACGGCCCGTTGACGGCGGCGAGGGAGACCACGTCCTCCTGCCCCTGGAGCAGGGGCAGGACCTCGTCCTCGGACGCCTGGAGCGACCACATGGCGCCGCCCTCGGGCAGGGCCTGCATCAGGCGTGCGCGGGCGGCGACCAGGGCGCAGGCGTCGTCCAGGGAGAGGACGCCTGCGGCGTGGGCGGCGCCGATGCCGCCGACGGAATGGCCGAGGAGTACGCCGGGACGCACGCCCCAGGACCGGACGAGCCGGTACAGCGCGGTCTCCAGAGCGAACAGAGCGGGCTGGGTCCAGCCGGTCTCGTACAGGGCGGCGGCGCCCGGGGTGCCCTCCTCGGCGAACATGACGTCCTTGAGGGAGCCGTGCGGGGTGCCGTAGGGCGCGTCGACGAGGAGCACGTCGAGGCGCGCGACGACCTCGTCCAGAGCCTCGGCGAAGACCGGGTGCCGCTCGTACAGTTCGCGGCCGGTGCCGGGGCGCTGGCTGCCCTGGCCGGTGAAGAGCAGGGCGGTGCGGCCGGTACCACCGGTCTCGCCGAGGACGAGCGCCGGGTCGGGGCGGTCGGCGGCGAGGGCGGCCAGGGCGCGGCGGGCGTCGTCGGCGGTGCCGACGACCACGGCGCGCTGCTCGAAGGCCGGACGGGTGGTGGCCAGCGAGTGGGTGACGTCGGCGGGGGCGTCGCCGGGGCGCGCGTCGAGGTGGGCGAGCAGCCGGGCGGCCTGGGCGCGCAGCGCGGGCCGGGTGCGGCCGGAGAGAGTCCAGGGCAGGACGGCGGGTTCGGCGGGCGCGGGGACGGCGGACCCGGCGGGGGCGGACTCGCCCTGTTCCAGGACGATGTGCGCGTTGGTGCCGCTGATGCCGAAGGAGGAGACGCCGGCGCGGCGCGGGCGACCGGTCTCGGGCCAGCGGGCCGGCTCCTGGAGGATGCGGACGTCGCCGGACTCCCAGTCGACGTGGCGGGAGGGGCTGCCGGCGTGCAGGGTGCGGGGCAGTTCCCCGTGGCGCATCGCCATGACCATCTTGATGACGCCCGCGACACCGGCGGCGGCCTGGGTGTGGCCGATGTTCGACTTCACCGAGCCGAGCAGCAACGGCCGCTCCTCGGGCCGGTCCTGGCCGTACGTGGCGAGGAGGGCCTGGGCCTCGATGGGGTCGCCGAGAGCGGTGCCGGTGCCGTGCGCCTCGACGGCGTCGATGTCGGCGGTGGTGAGGCCGGCGGTGTCCAGGGCCTGGCGGATGACGCGCTGCTGGGAGGGGCCGTTGGGGGCGGTCAGGCCGTTGGAGGCACCGTCCTGGTTGACGGCGGAGCCCCGGACCACGGCGAGGACGCGGTGGCCGTTGCGGCGCGCGTCGGAGAGCCGCTCCAGGACGAGCATGCCGACGCCCTCGGACCAGCCGACCCCGTCGGCCTCGTCGGAGAACGCCTTGCAGCGGCCGTCGGGCGACAGGCCGCGCTGGCGGGAGAACTCGATGAGGGAGGTCGGCGTGGACATCACCGTGACGCCGCCGGCCAGGGCGAGCGAGCACTCGCCCGAGCGCAGGGCCTGCATCGCCCAGTGCATGGCGACCAGGGAGGAGGAGCAGGCGGTGTCGACGGTGACTGCCGGGCCCTCCAGGCCCAGGGCGTAGGAGACGCGGCCGGAGGCGATGCTGGGGGCGGTCCCGCTGCCCTGGTGGCCCTCGAAGCGCTCGTCGGCGAGGGTCGCCGAGTAGTCGCTGTACATGACGCCGGCGAAGACTCCGGTCCGGCTGCCGCGCAGGCCCACCGGGTCGATACCGGCGTGCTCGACGGCGGTCCAGGACGCCTCCAGCAGCAGCCGCTGCTGGGAGTCGGTGGCGAGCGCCTCACGGGGGCTCATGCCGAAGAAGCCCGCGTCGAACTCGCCCGCGTCGTGCAGGAAACCGCCGTAGCGGGTGTACGAGGTGCCGGGGTGGTCCGGGTCCGGGTGGTACAGGGAGTCGAGGTCCCAGCCGCGGTTGACGGGCAGGCCGCCGATCGCGTCGGTGCCCTCGGTGACCAGGCGCCACAGATCGTCGGGCGAGCCGACGCCGCCGGGGTAGCGGCAGCTCATGCCGACGATGACGATCGGGTCGTCGGCGGTGGCCGGCGTCCGCGGAGCGGGGGCGGGGGCCGCGGTCTCCGGGGCGTCGGTCAGCTCGGCCAGGAGGTGGCCGGCCAGGGCCGCGACGGTCGGGTAGTCGAAGGTGACGGTGGCGGAGGTGCGCAGGCCGGTGGCGGCGGCCAGCCGGTTCCGCAGCTCGACGGCGGTCAGGGAGTCGAACCCGAGATCCTGGAAGGGGCGTTCGGGGTCGATGTCGGCGGCCGAGGCGTGACCGAGGACGGCGGCCGTCCGGTCGCGCACCAGGTCGACGACGGCCTCCGTACGGGCCTGCTCGTCGAGCCGGGCGAGCCGCTGGGCGAGGCCGAGGGCTGCCTCGGAGCCGGTGCGTACCGTGCGGCGGGCGCGGGTGCGGACCAGACCGCGCAGGAGCGGGGGCACCTCGCCCCGGCCACGCAGGGCGGCCAGGTCCAGGCGGACGGGGAGGACGGCGGCGCGGGGCAGGGCGAGGGCGGCGTCGAACAGGGCCAGGCCCTGTTCGACGGTGAGCGGGGGCGTGCCGGAGCGGGACATGCGCTCCAGGTCCCGCTCGGACAGTTCGCCGGTCATGCCGCCGTCGAGGGGCACCCACGGGCCCCAGCCGAGGGAGAGGCCGGGCAGCCCGGCGTCGCGGCGCAGGCGGGCCACGGCGTCCAGGAAGGCGTTGCCGGCCGCGTAGTTGGCCTGACCGGGGGCGCCGGTGGTGCCGGCGAGGGAGGAGAACACGACGAAGGCGGCGAGGTCGAGGTCGCGGGTGGCCCGGTGCAGATGCCAGACGGCGTCGGCCTTGGGCCGCAGGACGGCGGCGAGCCGTTCCTCGGTGAGGGATTCGACCAGGCCGTCGTCGAGGATGCCGGCGGTGTGCACGACGGCCGTGACGGGGTGGGCGGCCGGTACGGCGGCGAACAGCCGGTCCACGGCTTCCGGGTCGGCGACGTCGCAGGCGGCGAGGGTGACCTCGGCGCCCAGTCCGCCGAGGTCGGCGGCGAGTTCGGCGGCGCCGGGGGCGTCGGGGCCGCGCCGGCCGGCGAGCACCAGGTGGCGTACGCCGTGCTCGGTGACGAGGTGGCGGGCGAGGGCGGCGCCGAGGCCGCCGGTGCCGCCGGTGACGACGACCGTGCCCTCGGGGTTCCAGGCGGCAGCGGTGGCCTCGCCGTCGGGGCGGACGCGGGCGAGCCGGGCGGCGAACACGGTGTCGCCCCGCAGCGCGGTCTGCGGTTCCTCGGCGGCGAGGGCCGCGACGAGCGCCTCGGGGTCGGTCGTGGCGACGGGGTCGAGGTCGAGCAGGCCGAACCGGTGGGGGTGTTCGGCCTGGGCGGAGCGGACCAGGCCCCAGACGGCGGCGGCGGCCGGGTCGGTGAGTGGTCCTTCGCCGACGGCGACAGCGCCGCGGGTGACGAACACCAGGCGCGCGCCGGCCCGGGTGTCCTCGGCGAGCCAACGCTGGATGTGCCCGAGGACGCGGGCGGTGCTCGCGTGGGCCTCGGCGGGTACGGCGTCGGGGTCGCCGCCGCCGACGGGGACGAGCACCAGGGCCGGTGTGTCGGGTCCGGCGGTCCCGGTGAGCGGGCTGACGGTGAGCCCGGCGGCGGTGAGGGCGGCGCCGAGCCGGAGGGGGTCGGCGCCGAGCAGGCCGACGGTGCCGGGTGCGTCAGGGGCGTCGGAGCCGTGGAGGCGGGTCCATTCGAGGTGGAAGAGGGCGTCGCGCTCCAGCACGCCGGCGGCGGCCCGGCGCGCGTCGGGGGCGGAGCGCAGCACGAGGGAGCCGACCGAGGCGACGGGTGCCCCGGTGGTGTCCGCGACGGTGAGGGTGACGGCGTCGTCGCCCGCGGGGGTGATGCGGACGCGGGCCTCGGCGGCGCCGGCCGCGTGGAGGGTGACGTCCTGCCAGGCGAACGGCAGGCCGCCGCGGGCGTCCTCGCCGAGCGGGGCCAGTGCGGTGGCGTGCAGGGCCGCGTCCAGCAGCGCGGGGTGCAGGCCGAAGGAGGAGGCGTCGCCCGCGGGTCCCGCGTCGAGAGCCACCTCGGCGAAGGTCTCCTCGCCCCGGCGCCAGACGGCGCGCAGGCCGCGGAAGGCGGGACCGTAGGCGAAGCCCGACTCGGCCAGGCCCTCGTAGAAGCCGTCGAGACCGACGCTCTCGGCACCGGCGGGCGGCCAGACGGCGGCGTCGAACTCCTCGCCGTGGTGGGCGCCGGAGGCCAGGGTGCCGGCGGCGTGCTGGGTCCAGGGCCGGTCGTCGTCGCCGTCGGGGCGGGAGTACAGGGTCAGGGCGCGGCGGCCGGTCTCGTCGGGGCTGCCGATCCAGACCTGGACCTGGACGCCGCCGTCCTCGGGCAGGGCGAGCGGGGCGGCGAGGGTGAGTTCCTCGACGCGGTCGCAGCCGACCTCGTCGCCGGCGCGGACGGCGAGTTCGAGGAAGGCGGTGCCGGCCAGCAGCACGGTGCCGCGCACGGTGTGGTCGGCGAGCCAGGGATGGGTGCGCACCGAGAGGCGGCCGGTGAGGAGCAGGCCGTCGGAGTTGGCGAGGGTGACGGCGGCGGCGAGCAGCGGGTGGTGGGCGGCGCCGAGGCCTGCGGAGCGCATGTCGCCGGTGAGCCCCATGACGCCCTTGGGCCAGAAGCGGCGGTGCTGGAAGGCGTAGGTCGGCAGGTCGGTGTGGCCGACGCCGGTCCCCTCGAACCAGCGGTCCCAGCGCACCGGGACGCCGCGCAGGTGGAGTCCGGTGGCGGTCTCGGTGAGGGTGGCGGCCTCGGGGCGGTCCTTGCGGAGCGCGGGCAGCACGGCGGCGTGCTCGTGCCCGGCGGCGTCCAGGACGGTCCGGGTGAGGGCGGCGAGGGTGGCGTCGGGGCCCAGTTCGAGGAAGAGCCCGGTGCCGTGTCCGGCGAGCCAGGAGACACCGTCGGCGAAGCGCACGGCGTGGCGGACGTGATCGGTCCAGTAGCCGGCGGAGGTGAGCTGCTCGACGGTGGCGGGTGCGCCGGTGAGGTTGGAGACGACCGGGACGGTGGGGGCCTGCGGGGAGAGTCCGGCGACGACCGCGCGGAACTCCTCCAGCATCGGGTCCATGAGCGGCGAGTGGAACGCGTGGGAGACCCGCAGCCAGCGGGTGCGGCGCCCGAGGGCCTCGACACGGGCGGCGACGTCCTCGACGGCGTCCTCGGCTCCGGAGACGACGACCGCGGCCGGGCCGTTGACAGCGGCGACGGAGACCCGTCCGGCGTGTTCGGCGACGAGCGGCGCGACCTCGTCCTCGGTGGCCTCCAGAGAGACCATGGCGCCGCCCTCGTCCAGGGCCTGCATGAGGCGGCCACGGGCGGTGACCAGGGTGCAGGCGTCGGCGAGGGTGAACACCCCGGCGACATGGGCGGCGGCTATCTCGCCGACGGAGTGGCCGGTGAGGTGGTCGGGGGTGACGCCCCAGGACTCGACGAGCCGGTACAGGGCCACTTCGAGGGCGAACAGGGCGGGCTGCGCGTACTCGGTGCGGTCGAGGAGCGCGGCCTCCTCGCTGCCCTCCTCGGCGAGGATCAGGGGCCTCAGCGGGCGGTCGAGCCCCGCGTCGAGGTGCTCCAGGATCTCGTCGAGGGCGCGGGCGAAGACGGGGAAGCGGGCGTGGAGATCGCGGCCCATGCCGGGACGCTGGGAGCCCTGGCCGGAGAAGAGCACGGCGAGCTTGGTACGGCCACGCAGCTGGTGGGTGGTGAGACCCGGGGCGTCCTCACCGGCGGCGAGTGCGGTCAGGACGGCGACGGCGGTGTCCCGGTCGGCGGTGGTGAAAGCCGCTCGGTGCTCCAGGGCGGAGCGGGTGGTGGCGAGCGCGTGGGAGACGTCCAGGGCGGGCGGCGCGGGCCGGGCGGCGAGGTGGTCGAGGAGCCGGGCAGCCTGGGCGCGCAGGGCCTCGGGGGTGCGGCCGGAGAGCAGCCAGGGCAGCGCCCCGGCGTCGACGGCCGGGGCGGCCCCGCCGTCGTCGGCGGCCGGCTCCTGGGGAGCCTCCTCGATGATGGTGTGCGCGTTGGTGCCGGACAGGCCGAAGGAGGAGACGCCCACGCGACGCGGCGCGTTCTCGCGGGACGGCCAGGGGGCGGGCTCCGTCAGCAGGCGGACCGAGCCCTCGCTCCAGTCGACGTGGGTGGAGGGCTGGTCGACGTGGAGGGTGCGCGGCAACAGGCCGTGGCGCATCGCCATGACCATCTTGATGACGCCCGCGACGCCCGCCGCGGCCTGGGTGTGGCTGATGTTGGACTTGACCGAGCCGAGGAGCAGCGGGTTGTCGGCCGCCCGGCCCTGGCCGTAGGTGGCCAGCAGGGCTTGGGCCTCGACGGGGTCACCGAGGACCGTGCCGGTGCCGTGCGCCTCGACGGCGTCGACGTCCGCGGCGGTGAGCCGGGCGTTGACCAGGGCGGACTCGATGACGCGCTGCTGGGAGGGACCGTTGGGGGCGGTCAGGCCGTTGGAGGCACCGTCCTGGTTGACGGCGGACCCCCGGACCACCGCGAGGACGCGGTGGCCGTTGCGGCGGGCCTCGGAGAGCCGCTCCAGGACGAGGACGCCGACGCCCTCGGACCAGCCGGTGCCATTGGCGGCGTCGGCGAAGGACCGGCAGCGCCCGTCGGCGGCGAGGCCGCCCTGGCGGGCGAACTCGACGAAGGTGGTGGGGCTGGCCATGACGGTGACACCGGCGGCCAGGGCCAGGGAGCACTCCCCCGCGCGCAACGACTGGGCGGCCAGGTGCAGGGCCACCAGAGAGGAGGAGCAGGCGGTGTCGACGGTCACGGCCGGTCCGACGGCACCGAAGAAGTAGGAGAGCCGCCCGGAGAGGATGCTGGTGGCGTTGCCGGTGAGCTGGAAGCCCTGAACGTCGTCGTCGGGGCCGACCCGGTAGTCCTGGGGCATGGCGCCGACGAACATGCCGGTGCGGCTGCCGCGTACGCCCGCGGGGTCGATGCCGGCCCGTTCGAAGGCCTCCCAGCCGGTCTCCAGGAGCAGGCGCTGCTGCGGGTCCATGGACAGCGCCTCGCGGGGCGAGATGCCGAAGAAGTCCGGGTCGAAGGCGGGCGCGTCGTGCAGGAAACCACCGGCGAAGTCGGCGGGGCCCTCGCCCAGGGCGGCCTCCCAGCCACGGTCCTCGGGCATGCCGGTGATGCCGTCCTCGCCGGCGACCAGCATCTTCCACAGGTCCTCGGGGCTGCTCACCCCGCCGGGGTAACGGCAGCTCATGCCGACGATCGCGATGGGCTCGGTGGCCGCCGCCTCCAGCTCGGTCACCCGCTGCCGGGAGCGCTTCAGATCGGCGCTCGCCCGCTTCAGGTAGTCCCGGAGCTTCTGTTCCTTGTCCATATCAACGCAACCCATCTGGATGAAGACCGGCGGACGGCTGGCGGTCCGGCGTGGGCACCGGGCGCCCGGGACGGCCGGAGGGGGCCGGGCCGGGCGCGGTGTCCCGAGGAGGAGGAAGGGCAGGGGGCGGGGCCTGGGCGGCCTGCCGGGCGCGGTGCCTCACGTGCCCCCGGGGGCGGCCCGGGCGCCGCGCCGCGCGCCGGAGGGCCGGGGCGGCTCTCCGGTACGCGGGCGGGCGGACAGCGCCCCCGCCGCTCCCTCGGAGCACACGCCAAGCACGCGTGCCGTGCCCACAGTTCCGCTGACCATGGGGCCCAGTCTGCGGCGGGTGGGGCTTTGGAAATCCCTAGTGTGTGCGGGTGCCGGGGCCGCAGGTTCGCAGGTCACGAGCGGCCCCGCCCCGGTCCCCGGACGGAGCCGGCCTACCAGCTGCCGGTGGCCAGGAGCTGGCTGTAGTCCCGCTCCCGGGAGGCCTGGCGCAGGTCGGACTCGACCATCATGCGCATCAGCTGCTCGAAGTCGACCTCGGGCTCCCAGCCCAGTTCACGCCGGGCGTTGCCCCAGTCGGCGCAGAGGGTCTCGACCTCGGCGGGGCGCACCAGGCCCGGGTCGACGACGACGTGCTCCTGCCAGTCGAGGCCGACGTGCTCGAAGGCGATCCGGGCGGCGTCGCGGACCTGGTGCATCGCCCCGGTCCCCACCACGTAGTCGCCGGCCTGTTCCTGCTGGAGCATCAGGTGCATGGCGCGGACGTAGTCACCCGCGAAGCCCCAGTCGCGCTCGGCGTCGAGGTTGCCGAGGTGCAGCTTGTCCATCAGGCCCAGTTTGATCTGGGAGACGGCCAGCGAGATCTTGCGGGTCACGAACTCGGCGCCACGACGCGGCGACTCGTGGTTGAACAGGATGCCGGAGACCCCGTACATCCCGTACGACTCGCGGTAGTTCTGGGTGATGTAGTGGCCGAAGGCCTTGGCCACGCCGTACGGGCTACGGGGGTGGAAGGAGGTGGTCTCCCGCTGCGGGCTCTCCGCCACCTCGCCGTACATCTCCGAGGAGGACGCCTGGTAGAAGCGGATCTGGCCGCGGGGCGAACTGCCGGAGGACTTGGTGAGGCCGGAGACGATGCGGACGGCCTCCAGCATGCGCAGCACGCCGGTGCCGTTGACCTCGGTGACCAGTTCGGGCTGTTGCCAGGACATGGGGACGAAGGAGATGGCGCCCAGGTTGTAGACCTCGTCGGGCTGGACCAGGTCGACCGCCGAGACCAGGCTGCCCTGGTCCATGAGGTCGCCGTCCACGAAGGACAGCTCCGGGATCAGCTTGGCGATCCGGTCCCTGCGGGGGTTGGCCTGACCCCGGCAGAGCCCCCAGACCTGGTACCCCTGGTCGAGGAGGTGTTCGGCCAGGTACGAACCGTCCTGTCCGGTGATTCCGGTGATGAGTGCACGCTTGGACATCTTTCCTCTTTCCACCGCCACGGTGAGGACCGGTCGGGCGGGTGTCCGCGCCGGCGGGGGCGGACTGATGGACCCCCATGCGTACTGACACGCTCCGGCGGCGGGCAGAGCCTTGCCCCCGCCGGAGCACGAGACGCACGGCTGCGCTCACGAGCCGTCCTCGTCGCGGCCATGCAAGCACGGGCAGAGCTAAGGGATTTGCGAGTCTTCCGGGCCGCGTCCTGCCTACCGGTCGGCGAAAATCACCGCATAGCGCGGCACACGCGCCGGGCTCAGCCCGCGCCGTCGGCCTGGCGGCGGGAGCGCCGGTCCTTCTCGTGGGCGAGGAGTTTCGCGTCGCCCTGGAGGCGGGCGGCGCCCTTGCGGAGGGCGGGGAGGAGCTGCATGCGGGCGTCGCCGGGGCAGTTGGTCTCGTAGGCGTCGATGTGGCCGAAGACGGCCGGCATGGTGACGGTGGTGTTCTTGGCGAAGCGGCTGTCGCTGTTCCTGGAGAGCAGGTGGGTGGTGGCGACCGGGTCGGCCTGGGTGAGGGCCAGCTTCCAGGCGATGAGTTTCTCGATGGAGCGGCGCATCGGCTCGGACACCGGGTGCCGGCCGTGAAGGTGCCGATCGCGGCGATGCCGGTCGTGCCGGTGTTCAGCCCGACGGTGTGGGCGCCGATCACGGCGCGGTCCGCGCCGCCGAGGCGGCCCTCGTAGATGGTGCCGCAGGTGTCGACGAGGAAGTTGTAGCCGCCGTCTCCCACTCCCTGTTCACGGCGTGCGCCTGGTAGACCTCGCGGACGAGGGCGGGGCTGTCCGCGCAGTCGTAGCCGTTGGGATGGCCGGTGTGGTGGATGACGACGGCGCGGACGCTGTCGGCGTAGTGGGGTTTCTGGTCCAGCAGCTCGGGGTCAGCGCCCCACTGGGCGCGCGTGACGATGGGCGGCTTCAGCGTGCCGGCCCAGACGAGGGGGCTTGGTCGGGGCCACGGGGGTCCGGGTGCCCTGGGCCGGGCCGGTACCGAACGGGGGGACGCCGGCGAGGGGCAGCGCGAGAAGGACGGCAGCGGCCACCGCTCCGGAGCCCGCTGCCACCCGACGAACGCGATACCCACGCCGGCCAGCACCTCGCACATCGCTCATGTCTTCCTCGGCCTGCGCCCCCGGGCCCCCGACCGCCTCTCCGGCTACTCCGGATGAACCGGGGACCGTGCAGGTCAGGGGGCGATGCCGACACCGTCGACGCGGCTCCACGCCCGTTCCTGGGCGGCGGTCATGGCGGGCCAGCCCAGACCGCCGGGCCGGGGGCGGACCCGGGAGGCGTACGGCGCGGGGTGGTGGCCGGGGTCGTAGAAGCACCCGGTGCCGTAGGTGGCGTCGAAGGCCGGGCAGGAGGCGGCGACCGTGTGGCGTGGGGGTGCGGCCGTGCGTGCCCAGGTGTCGAGTGCGGCGAGGGAGGTGGCGTACTCGGCGTCGCTCAGGCCGCTGTGCTCGCTCTCCTTCGTGAACGTCTGGACCAGGTTCCCGGCGCGGCCGGCTCCGTGGAGGGTGGCGCGGTAGGCGGCCTCGTGTTCCACGAAGGCCGTCGGGTCGTCGATGGCGTGGAGAGGGAGGGAGGGGAGGGAGACCTTGCCGGTGAGGTCGCTGTCCCAGGAGAGGTCGCGGCGGGCGGTGGGGTCGGGGGCGAACCGTTCGACGCCCGCGTGGAGGGCCTTGTCGTCGGGGGAGCCGGTGTAGCGGACGCCCTGGTTGCCGAAGGGGTTGCGGTCGTCGAGACCAGAGCGGGGTGCCGTCCGGGGCGGGATGACCTGCACATTCATGCCGTGCTTGCGCGAGTAGTACGGCTCGTCCGCGCGGATCCGGTCGGTGGGGATCAGGATGCCGTCGACGATGACGTGGTCGCCTTCGCCGAGGTCGGTGAGGGCTTCGTGGAGGCCAGGTACCCAAGAAGCCAGAACGTCCAGGCGTCACCAGGAGCGTCGTCGAGGACCGCCTCGGCGGCCTCCTCCCGCCTTCTGCTCGTTGGCGGGCTCGGCGAGATACACGCGGACCGTCACCTGCCCGCCCGCGGGGGCGTGCCGCAGGGCGTCGGAGAGCAGATTCCCGATCGCCTGGCGCAGCCGCATCGGGGCGACGATGAGTACGGTGGCCGGTTCCTGGGCTGAAGCCACCACCGCCAGAAGAACCTGCACCGCCTCAGCGGGCGCAGCGCGTGCGCGTCGTCGCTTCTCGGAGCGGGGCTCCTGCGGCGGGCGGGAGGAGGCCCGGTGCTGCGGGCACGCAGGCAGCGATGACCTGCGGAAGCGCGTCCTCCGCTCCCGCCTCGGGCACGGCCCTGACGCGGGGGTACCGTGTTGGCGTACCTTCAGTATGTCTAGAGCGGGAGGGCAGTCGGATGCCGCAGGGAGTCCGGGCGCGGCAACGGGAGCTGACGCGGCAGGCGCTGGTGCGGGAGAGCAGGCGGCTGTTCTCGGCTCTGGGGTACGGGGCCGTGGGGCTGTCCGAGATCGTCGCGGCGGCGGGGGTGACCAAGGGGGCGCTGTACCACCACTTCAGCAGCAAGTCGGAGCTCTTCCGGGTGGTGCTGGAGCAGGCGCAGCAGGAGGTGGCGGAGCGGATCGCCGCCACGGCCGACGCGCGGGAGTCGTCCTGGGAGCAACTGGTCGTGGGGTGCGAGGCGTTCCTCGGCGCCTCCACCGATCCGGCGATCCAGCGCATCATGCTCGTCGACGGTCCCGCGGTCCTCGGCTGGGCCGAGTGGCGGGAGATGAACGAGGCCACCTCGGGCCGGCATCTCGCGGAGGTGCTCGCCGTCCTGATCGAGGAAGGTACGATCCCCGCTCAGCCTGTCGAGCCGCTCACCCACCTGCTGTCGGGCGCGATGAACGAGGCGGCTCTGTGGCTGGCCGCCTCGTCCGACCCGGCCGACCTGGCCGACGCGACGACGGCGCTCACCCGCCTGTTGGAGGCCCTGCGCGCGCGGTGAGCGGCGCGGTCATCGGCCGCGGTGGGCGCACGGGTAGCAACCTCCCTGGCCGCGGCGGATGTTGTTGAGGGTCGGTGTCCCGATGTGGCCGCACCGGGTGCAACGACAGCTCCACGGGTCGCGGACGCGCCCGGGGAACGGTGCGAGCGGTTCCATTCCGATGGCGCGCATCTCCGCCTCGGCGGCCGCGGGCTCGACGGGTGCCCGGCCGGCGCAGGCCAGGCAGCCTCCGCCTCCGGTGCGGATCTGGAACAGCCGGGGGTGTACCACGCGGCCACAGGCGGTGTGCAGGCAGCTCCATCGCATCCGGGCGCCGGGGTACGGGTCGAGGGGCTCGAAGCCCGCCGCCCGCATGTCGGCCTCCGCGCGCGCCTGGCCCGCGGCGCGGCGCCGCTCCCCCGCGGCGGTCCTGCCGCAGTGCCGGCATCCCGAACTCGTACCGGTGCGGACCGAGGTGAAGGTGGGCGCCACCCCGTGGGCGCCCTTGAGGCAGCGGCAGTTCCAGGCCACGTTCGCCCCGGGGTAGGGCTCCATGGGTTCGAGTCCGGCCGCGCGCATCACCGCGGCCGCCGTGTCGGGATCGATTCTTGCGGGCATGGCACGTCTCCCCTGTGGCATCCGCGGTCGCCGAGCGGACCGGTGGTCAGGCAGGTGCGGCGCCATGGACCCGCACACCGCCGGGGTCCATGACAGTGAGGGCTCCAGGCGCCTGGCCGGGGGGCGGAACACGCGCCGCGCGTCGAGTCCGGCGCGGCTCAGGGCGTGCTGGAGTTCGACCTCCCCGGCTTCCGGCTCCGGGAAGACGCGTACCGCCCGCACGGGTAACCGCTGCGCCTCGGGCACGGCCGGGTGGCCGAGGTCGATCAGGCCGGGTTCGCGGGGCGGCAGGGCGGGGCGGGCCGGATCCACGTACCACGGTGTCTCGTAAGCGGCCTTGAAGCCGGACAGGCCGGCGCGGAAGGCGCGGGACTCCTCGATGCGGGATGTGCAGATCACGGGACAGAAGCTGGCCAGCATGGGCGCCGCCCTCAACTCACGTACCGACGGTATGCCTGCCGAAGTTAATGACGTACCGCCGGTATGTCAACATGGTGTCCGGGTGACGGCCGACCGGGTTCGCGACGTAACGCCCCGGGCGCTCCTCTCGTTGCCATGAAGAACCCAGCGGGCGTCGCGACAGCCGGACCCCGCACCTCCACGGAACGGTGAGCGAGATGCCCCCCTCTGCCCTGACCAGCTTCTATCCGGTGCTCTGTACGCGGAAGCTCCGTGAGTCGGCCGCGTTCTACAAGAACCTGTTCGGCTTCGAGACGGCCTTCGAGAACGAGTGGTACGTGAGCCTCAGGCGGACCGAGCCGCCCCACCAGGAACTGGCACTGGTCGACGCGGGGCACCCGTCGGTACCGGAGGGCTTCCGGCAACCCGTCCAGGGGGTGCTGCTCAACTTCGAAGTGGCCGACGTGGACGCGGAGTACACGCGGCTTGTCGAGGGCGCCGGCCTGCGTCCCCAACTGCCACTCCAAAGCGAGGACTTCGGGCAGCGGCACTTCATCGTGGCGGCACCGGACGGTGTACTGGTCGACGTCATCTCGCCGATCGAGCCGTCCGCAGAGTACGCCGACGCCTACCGGGACCCCTCCTGAGACCGCGAGCCACCCCGCCGGGGCTCCCCCTCTCCACCGCACACAGGGAAGAGGGGGCCCCGGCTCCGCTCTCAAAGGATGGCTACTCCGCGGCCTTGACCAGCGAATCGTCCCCAGTCGCGGACTCCTCACCCGCGCCGGTAGGCGGGCTCTTGATCACCATAGCCACCATGACGGCGGAGCCGAGAGCGAGCAGGGCCCCAACGGCACCGACAGCGTTCATACCGTCGGCGAAAGCAGCGCGGCCGGAGCCGACCAGCGCCGAGGCCGCCTCAGCGGGCAGGCTCTTCGCCGCGTCGAGCGCGCCGACGAGAGTGTCGCCCGCACCGGCCCGCACGCCCGGGGGAAGTTCGACACCCGCGCGGTACACGGCCGCACCGAGGCTGCCCAAGGTCGCCACACCGAGGGCCATGCCCAGCTCCGTACTGGTCTCCGAGACGGCCGAGGCCGACCCGGCCTGCTCGGGCGGGGCGGACCCGACCACGATGTCGGTCCCCAGGGCGACCAGCGGTCCGCCGCCGCCGTAGACGAAGGCGAAGCCCGTCACCACCTGGGCTATTCCCGACGTGCTGTCGGCCGTGGCCAGCATGACGTGGCCGAGGGCGGAGACCACCAGGCCCGCCGCCACCACGTGGGCGGGGCGGAACCTGCTCGCGGCGATCGGGGAGACCACGGAGGTGACGATCAGCGTGAAGGCCGCCGGCAGCAGGTACAGCCCTGCCGTCATCGGGGAGAGCCCGCCGACCAGTTGCAGGTACTGGGTCACCAGCAGGTAGGTCCCGCCCGCGACCAGCATGCTGAGCAGCAGGGTCACGAGGGCGGTGCGGAAGGTCGGGTTGCGGAAGAGGCGGAAGTCCATCAGGGGGCTGTCCAGGGTGCGCTGCCGGCGGACGAAGACCACCGCGAGGGCCGCACCGGTGAGGAGGGCCAGCAGCGGCAGCACGGCCAGACCGTCCTTGGCCAGTTCCTTGAGTCCGTAGATCACCGGCAGGATGGCGACGAGGGAGAGCAGAGCGCTGGTCAGGTCGAGGCGGCCGGCGTTCTCGTCGCGGTACTCGGGCAGCAGGACGGGGCCCGCCACCAGCAGGAGCCCCATGATGGGCACGCCGAGCAGGAAGACCGAGCCCCACCAGAAGTACTCCAGCATGGCCCCGCCGACCACCGGGCCGAGCGCGATACCGACCGAGAACATGGTGACCCAGATGGCGATGGCCATGCCGCGCTGGCGCGCGTCGGCGAACATGTTGCTGATCAGGGCCAGCGTGGAGGGCATCAGCGTGGCTCCGGCGACGCCCAGCAGGGCACGTGCCGCGATCAGCAGCGCCGGATCGTCGGCGTAGGCGGCGGCGACGGAGGCGAGGCCGAAGGCGGCGGCGCCGATGAGCAGCAGCTTGCGGCGGCCGATGCGGTCACCGAGGGTGCCCATCGTGACCAGGAATCCGGCGATCAGGAAGCCGTAGACGTCGATGATCCACAGCATCTGGGAGGCCGACGGGTTCAGCGCCTCGCTGATGTGCGGCACGGCCAGGTGCAACACGCTCACGTCGATCGACAACAGCAGCGTGGGCAGCGCCAGCACGGCCAGCCCCAGCCACTCCTTCGGCCCTGCCTTGTCGGGGATGTCGGCGATGGTGCTCAAGGTGTTTCCTTTCGGGGAGATGGCGCCGGGACGCCGCTCGGTACCGGGACCGGGCGGCCCGGCGTCGGTGGGGCAGGGTGTGCGGCCGTCGGGCCGGGGCGGTCGGCCAACAGGCGGCGGGCGATGACCGCCGCGTTGGCGTGGGCGTACAGGTAGAAGTGGCCGCCGGTGAACAGGGACCGGTGGAAGCCACCGGTCGTCTCCAGGGACCACAGGTGAAGGCGCTCGGCGACGACGACCGGATCGTCGACGGCGCCGAGGGCGAGGATCGGCACGCCGGTCCCCGTGAGGGGCCGCTGGTGGCGCTCCATGGCCTCCAGGTCGGCGCGGATGGCCCGCAGGGCGGGCTGGACCAGTTCCGGCCGGGTCATGAGCTGCGGGGCCATGCCGCCGATCTCCGTCAGGTGCTCCAGAAGCTGGGCGTCACTGCGGAGGTGGGCGAAGGGCGGCAGGCTCGGGAAGCAGGGCGGCTGGCGGGCGGAGACGGCGAGCAGGTCGGGGGCGAGGCCCTTCTGTTCCATGGCGCGGGTCAGTTCGTAGCCGAGGACGCTGCCGAAGCTGTGGCCGACCACCGTGTAGGGCAGCGGGTCGCGCTCCGCGAGTTCGCGGCTGAGTGCCTCGACGAGCGGCTCGACGGAGGTGAGGGGCGGCTCGCCCAGGCGCGCCCCGCGGCCCGGTAACTGGGCGACGAGCAGTTCCGCGTCGGGCGGCAGCACCTGCCACCAGCCGCGGAACGCGGAGGGCCAGCCTCCGGCGTGCGGGAGGGCCACCACGCGGCGCCGGGCCCGCTCGCCCGTCGCGCCCGCCCCGGCACCCGCTCTCAGCCACCAGTCATCCATCGGCCCCTCCGGCTGCCGTACCGACGGGGGTCCCCTGGCCGGCGAGGAGCGGGTGGTGGTCGCACAGGTGGGTCAGGACCCGGCTCTGGTGGGGTTGCAGGCGCTGGCCGGGCAGATGCTCCAGCGCGTGCAGGAACGGGTCGTGCGGGGCCGGCAGCCCGGCGATGGCGGCGGCGGTCGCGAGCACCAGCGTCGGCTGGTACCAGGCCGAGTAGCCGCCCTCGTGGGCGAAGACGATCCTGCCGCCCGCCAGCTCGTCCGCCAGGCGGCACAGGGTCGAGGCCAGGGCGTGGAAGGTGCGGCTGGTACACATCATCCGGCCCATCGGGTCGTGGGCACCGGCGTCGACGCCGGCCGCGACCAGGATCAGTTCGGGCCGGAACGCGCGGGCCGCGGGTTCGACGACCTGGTCGAGCGCGGCGAGGTACGCCCCGTGTCCGCTGCCGGCCGGCAGCGGCACGTTGAGGGTGCGGCCCGTGCCCTTTCCGGTGCCGGTCTCCAGAACGCGGCCGGAGGCGGCCGGGAAGAGCCCGTCCTGGTGGAGGGAGATGTACAGCACGTCCGGGTCGTCGTAGAAGACCCGCTGGAGGCCGTTGCCGTGGTGGACGTCCCAGTCCAGGACCAGCACCCGGCGCACGCCGTGGCGCTGGGCGGTGCGGGCGGCGACCGCCAGGTTGTTGTAGAGGCAGAGCGCCATGGCGCGGTCCGGTTCGGCGTGGTGCCCGGGTGGTCGCACCAGGCAGTACGCCCGGTCGAAGCGCCCCTCCACCACGGCGGTGGCGGCCTGCGCGCACGCGCCGGCGGCCAGTCGTGCGGCGTGCGCGCTGTGGTAGTTGACATGCGCGTACACGCCCGCGTCGCCGGCCCCCGCCGCGGAGGCCGCCTCGACGCGTTCGAGGTGCTCGGGCACGTGCACCCGCAGGAGGTCCTCGTCGGTGGCGGGCAGCGGGGTCACGGCCGTGAAGTGGTCCATCACACCGGAGGCACGGACCAGGCCCTCGGCGCGCCGCAGGTCGGGATCGACGGCGAACTGCCGCAGTGGCTCGACGCCGGGGCCGACGGGCAGGTATCCCGATCCGGCCCCGGGATCGTGCCAGTGGCACAGCTCGTGGCTGTACCAGGCGGCGCGGGGGGCGTTCACGGGGCGGACACTCCCAGCGAGGCGCGGCTGACCCCGGAGACCTTCTCGATGTACTGGAGGTAGTACTCCCGCTCCTCGTCGGATGTGCGCTTCGTCCGGAAGGTGGTCTCCAGGAGGTCCAGGACCTCTCCGGCCTCGCCCGTGGTGAGGCGCCGGTCGGCCGCCTCCTGCTCGACGGCGCGGATGCGGCCGGCCGGCTCCACCACGCCCTGCGTGTGCTCCTCGGGGCCTGCGCCGTTGTTGCGGGTCGAGGCGATGGTCTTCAGTACTGCGGCGAAGAACGCCGCGGCATCGATGTCGGTCATGTCCAACCCCCTGGGTTTCCTGAATCCTGTGTTCCGTGTCCTGAGGAGAGTCCGGTGTCGCTTGTTCAGGGGAGAAGGCCGCAGGCGCGACCGGCCTTCTCCAGCACGTCGACCGCCCTGTCGAGATCGGCCTCGGAGTGGTCGAGGTTGACGATGGTGCGCAGGCGGGGCAGGGTGCGCGGCACGGCCGGATAGACGATGGGCTGCACGAACAGCCCGTCGAGCTGGCAGAGCCGGGCCATGGCGCCCGCCTGCTCGGCGCTGCCGCAGATGATCGGCACCACCGGGGTCTCACTGGACAGCGTGTCGAAGCCGAGACCTCGCAGCCGCTCGCGGTAACGCGTGGTCCTGGCCCGCAGTTCGCGGACACGTTCGGGGGCGGCCTCGACCACCTCGATCGCCGCCTTGGCCGCGGCGATCTGGGCGGGGGTGGCGGCGGCCGAGAACATCCAGCCCCTCGCGTTGTTCTTCAGGGCGAAGACCAGGTCGCGGGAGCCGGCGACATA
Organism: Streptomyces sp. BBFR102; assembly: GCF_051397025.1. Classification (NCBI taxonomy): domain Bacteria; kingdom Bacillati; phylum Actinomycetota; class Actinomycetes; order Kitasatosporales; family Streptomycetaceae; genus Streptomyces; species Streptomyces sp. BBFR102. Next base: position 5,911,451 of record NZ_CP195757.1, on the reverse strand, counting down.
ACCGCCCGCGCTGGGCACGGTCTTGGAGAGCGTGCCCATCTTGACGTCGACGCGGTCCGGGGAGAGGCCGAAGTGCTCGGTGATGCCGCGCCCGGTGTCGCCGAGGACGCCGAGGCTGTGCGCCTCGTCGACCATGAGCGGGGCGTCGTAAGCCTCGCAGAGGTCGACGACGCCCGGCAGGTCGGCGACGTCGCCGTCCATGCTGAAGACGGCGTCGGTCACCACCAGCCGGCCGGCGTCCCCGGCCTTCTTGAGGGCCCGCTCCAGGTCGGCGAGGTCGTTGTGTGCGTAGGTGATGACGTCGGCACCGGAGAGCCGGTACCCGTCGAGGATGCTGGCGTGGTTGTAGACGTCGCCGATGATGACGTCGCCGGGGCCGACGAGGGCGCCCACGGTGGCCACGTTGGCCATGTACCCGCTGGAGTAGACGATGGCGTCCTCCGCCCCGAGGAACCGGGCGAGGGCCAGTTCCAGTTCCCGGTGGAGGTGAAGGGTGCCGGCGAGCAACCGCACGCCGTGGGCGCCGGTGCCGTGACGTTCCACCGCGTCGAGGGCCCGCTGGTCGATGTAGTCGTGCCCGATCAGACCGAGGTAGCTGTACGAGGCGAAGTTGAGGAACCAGCGGCCGTCGAACTTGATGCGCGCGCCCTCGGCCTGCTCGATGACGGGCTCGTAGAAGTACTCGTCCCGGGCGACGACCAGGCGGTCCTCCTCGGAGAGCGCGTCGATACGCCGGTCGAGGAAGCTGCCGCCGGGGGCGTTGCGGAGCCGGCCGGGCAGTGTCCGGCCGGGGACGCGGGCGGCGCCGTGGTCGTCGGTCGGCCGGGGAGGGCGCGGCGCCCGCTCGGCAGGGACGGCGGGAGCGGGCCGGGCGTGTCCGGGGGCGGGGGCGCGGTAGCGGTCCCAGTCGGGAACGAAGCTGTCGGCGGGTTCGGGGGCCGGCCGGTGCTGTTCCGGGGCAGGGGGAAGCGGGGGCGCGGGGGCGGCGGGAGCCGCGGCGGGAGCGGGCGCGGGCACGGTCGCGAGGGGCTCCTGGCCGCTGCGGGGCATCGCCTCCAGGCAGGCGAGGAGGAGGCTGACGCGGCTGTGTTCGAAGAAGACCATCGGGTCGACGTCGAGGCCGCTGCTGGAGAGAGCGGCGGCGAGTTCGACCGCCATCATCGAGTCGAGGCCCAGCTCCAGCAGGTCGTCGTCCGGGGAGACCTCGGTGACGTGGAGAATCCTCCGCAGTGCGGTGGCCAGGTGGGGCCAGAGCCCGGTTTCCGGTTCGACAGCGGCGGTCATGGGTTCACCCTTCGCTTGCGCGGTGGCGGTCAGGACGTAGTGGGCGGGCGGACGGCCGAGGACGGTACGCAGCAGGGCGGCGCCGTCGTCCGCGGTGAGGGCGGGCACTCCGTGGGCGGCGGCCCGGGGGGCGACGTCCTCGCCCATGCCGACCGTCCACAGCCCCCAGCCGAGGCTGTACCAGGGCCGGCCCGCGGCGCGCTGCCGGGCCGCGAAGCCGTCCAGGTAGGCGTTGGCGGCGGCGTAGGCGCTCTGGCCGAGGTTGGCGCGCACCGCCGCGACGGAGGAGAAGAGGGCGACGAAGCCGGGCGGTTCGTGGGCGGCGGTCAGTTCGGCGAGCGCGTGCGCGCCGCCTGCCTTCGGGCCGAGCACCTCGGCGATCTGCTGCGGTCTCAGGCCGCGTGCCAGGCCGTCGCGGAGCACCCCGGCGGTGTGGAACACGCCGTCGAAGCGTGGGGCGTCGGCGAGGAGACCGGGCAGGTCGCGCACGTCGGCGGCGACGACGTCGAGGGCGCAGCGGGTGCCGAGCCGGTCGAGCCGGTGGCGTGCCTGCCCTTCGTCGGGGACGGTCCGGCCGACCAGGGTCAGGTGGGCACAGCCCTCGTCGGCGAGGAGTTCGGCGACCCGCAGGCCGATGGCGCCCATCCCGCCGGTGATCAGGAAACGGCCGCCGCTCAGTCGGGGCGGGGTCGCCGGAAGGGGCTGCTGGGGCTTTGTCGTGGGCGTGTGCCAGGTGCCGTTCCGCAGGGCGAGCTCGTCCTCCCCGTACGGGATCGCCGGGAGCGGGGCGGTGGTCCCGGGCTCCAGGTCGGCGAGGCGCACGGTGGTGCGGGGGTGCTCCACACGCAGGGTGCGGCCCAGGCCCCACAGGGCGGTCATGAAGGGGTCGGGTGCCTCGTCGCCGCTGACCTGGTGGGCGCCGGTGGTGACGATCAGCAGCCGGGGCATCGGCGGCCGGGCCGCCAGGTGCCGTATCAGGGCGAAGACTTTCTGGAGCGCCTCGGTGGCCGGCTCGGCGCCGGCCACGCCCTCGGGAGCGACGTAGACCACGTCGTGGAAGGTGTGTCCGGCGAGGGCCTCGTCGAGTCGTTGCGGCGTCAGTTGGCCGGGCGTCAGGCGGACGTCGGGCCGGGGCCCGGGGGGCGTCCGGTCGTCGGCGGCGACGAGCAGGACGGCGCCCTCGCCGTCCGGCGCCGGGCCGGCCGGGCCGCTCCGGCGCCAGCCGACCGTCTCGATGAGATGGGTCGCGTGCGAGGGCAGGGCGTCAGGGGTGGGCGGCGCGGCGGACCTCAGGGTGATGCGGTCGAGTTCGAGGAGGACTTCTCCCTGCTGATTGCAGAGGGTGGCCCTGCCGCGGACGGCCCCGTTCGCCGGTTCCTGGCCCGCCTCCCGCTCGACCAGGGCGAGCACCGTTCCCGTGATGCGGCGGCGGGCGGTGATCCGGCCGACGTACCAGGGCAGGCAGGCCCCGGCGGCTCCGGCGTCGAGCAGGCCGAGTGCCTGGAAGACGCTGTCGAGCAGCGGCGGCGGCACGAACGCCGGCGCGCAGGCGGTGTCGTCGCCGGTGCGCACCACGGCCAGTATCCGGCCTGGCCCCCGGCGCGCGGTACGTATCGCCCGGTAGGCGGGGCCGTAGGCGATGCCGCTGGCCCGCCGCCACGCGTCCAGCTCGGCGAGCGGCACTGGTTCCGCGCACCCCGCGCCCAGCCCGGCCACGTCGAGGTAGCGGGGCGGCGGCAGCGGGGCGTCCCGGTGGCGGGCGGTGGCGTACTCGGTCCCGTCGCAGCGCAGTGAGCACCGCCCGTCGTCGGTGGTGACGTCCAGTCCGGCCCCGGGCCCGGTCACCCGCAGCGGCGCCCGGAAGGCGACGTGCTCCAGCGTTTGGACCCGGTCCGGCCGGGCGGCGTCGCAGGCGCGGAGCAGCACGTCGATCTGCGCCGCGGCCGCGACGACCGGGGTGCCGCCGATCCGGTGGTCGGCGACCAGCGGATCGGCGGCGGTGAGGTGGACCCGGGCGCCGCTCATGTGCGCAGCCCGAATCTCTCGGTGGCCTTGACCAGGCCGTTGACCTGGATGTCGACGGCGTGCTCGCCGGGGTAGTACTTGCGGGTCTGTACCTCCCTGAGAGGGTGGGACTTGCGCAGGCTGCGCCGTTCCCCGGCGGCGAGTTCGAGCGTCGTCAGCTTGAACACCTTGGGGATGCTGCGGCCGTTCTTGCGTACGTGGTGGACGACGTAATCGACGGTGACGCTGTGCGGGCGGTCGTCGGTGTTGGCGAGGTCCAGGTCGATGACGACGGTGTCCCCGACGGTGACCGCCCGCGGGGTGACGGACAGCCGGCCCACCTGGACGTGCTCTCCCCCGGTCGCGCCCAGCAGTGCCAGGGCCTGCTGGTTCCCCTTCTTGACCAGGGTGCGCAGGCCGTGCTTGACGGTCCATTCGGTCTCGGGGGTGGGGCTCTCCTCCAGCCAGCGCAGGGCGGTGGCGAGGGCGGTGTGCGGATGGTCCTTGGCGATGTCGTTGAGGTTGTTGGCGACGGACTTGCGGACGTACTCCGAGGGATCGCTGCGCAGCGGTTCGAGGATCTCCAGGACGGGGGCCGGGTCCTGGACGAAGATGTCCAGGGTGCGGGCCCAGGGCAGGCGGGGGCGGATGCCCTCGCTCGCCAGGCGGCGCACGTTGCGGCTGGGGCTGAGCGCCCACTCGGCGACGCGCTTCATCGTCCGGGGGTGATGCTGCTCGATGTAGGGCCGGATCGCGTACTCGCCGGTGTGGCAGCGGGTGATCGCCTCGATGGCGTCCAGGGACAGCTCCGGGTGGTCGAGGCCGTACTCCTCGACGAACCTGGCCACCGGCATCAGGAACCAGCTGGTGTTGAACATGCCCTCGCCCTCGGCCAGTTCGTCGCCCAGGGTGCCGAGGAGGACGGGCACGGCGTCCGTGTAGTCGCCGGGCAGCCGGGTACGCAGTCCCTCGGCCAGGACCAGGACCCGGTCCTTCAGTTCCTTGCCGGGGATGCGGTGCTCCACCTCCGTGGCGTACGCCTCGACGTCGAACTCGGGGTGGAGGGCGTGGATCTTCCCGCCGATGAGGCGGGCCGCCTCGCCGTTGAAGTGTCGCTTCAGTCCGTACTCGCTAGCCATGGTGCTCGGGCCTTTTCCTGTCGTCGGATGTGCTGGTGGTGGCGTGGTCGGGGTCCCGGTCCTCGGCCGGGAGCCAGAAGCGCCGCCGGTGGAACGGATAGGTGGGGAGGGTGGTCACGCGCTGGTCCTTGCCGTCGTGGAGGGCGGCCCAGTCGAGGTCGGCGCCGGTGTGGTCGTGGTGGGCGGCGAGGGCGGCGTGGAGCCGGCCCTGGTCGGCGTGGCCGCGGCGGAGTGTGGCGATCCAGGCCGGTCCGGCTCCAGGGGCGCCGGGTTCGGTGAGCGTGGCCCTGGCGAGCGGGATCAGGTGCGGGTGCGGACCGATCTCCCACACGGTGTGCGGGCCGGTGCCGGAGAGCGTGGTGACGGCCTCGGCGAAACGGACCGGCTCGCGGACGGCCCGTGCCCAGTGGGCGGGATCGGTGGCGGTCGTGGTGGTGTGCCAGGTCCCGGTGAGGGTGCTCGCGAAGGGGAGCGTGGGCGCGGTCAGGGCGGTTCCGGCCACGGCTTTCCGGAACGGGCCGACGGCGCCGTCCATGAGAGCCGAGTGGAAGGCGTGGCTGACCGTCAGCGGCCGGACGGTGAAGGCGGCGTGGGCCCGTAACCGTTCGAGGGCTTCGGCGGGTCCGGTGACGGTCTGGAGGCGCGGCGCGTTGTAGGCGGCGATCTCGGTGCCGGGGTACGCCTCCAGGGCGTCCGCCAGGGTGCGGGCGTCCGTGTGGGCGGCGGCCATGGCGCCGGTGGCGGGGGCGGCCTGCATGAGCCGGCCGCGTTCGGCGGTGAGCCGCAGCAGGTCGGGCAGGGTGAGGACGCCGGCGGACCAGGCGGCGGTGAGTTCGCCGAGGCTGTGCCCGGCCACCGCGTCGGGCCGTACGCCGGCCGCCGCCAGGTACCGCACGAGAGCGACCTGGACGCTGACGATGCCGATCTGCGCGTACCGGGTCTGGTCCAGGAGGTGCCGGGCGTCGCCGTGGAGGAGGTCGAGCAGCGGGACGTCGGTGTGCGGGGCGAGGAGGTCGGCGCACTCGTGGAGCGCGTCGCGGAAGTGCGGTTCGGTGGCGAGCAGCCCGCGTCCCATGCCGGCGTACTGCGAGCCCTGACCGGTGAAGAGGAAAGCGGTGGTGGTGCGGTCGGTGTGCCGGACGGTCGGCGTGGTGCCGGCCGCGACGGCCGCGAGCCGTTCGGCCAGTTCGTCGCCGGTGGTGCCGTGGACGACGACCCGGTGGCGGTGCGTCGCGCGGGCGGTGTTGGCGGTACGGGTGAAGTCGCCGATCCGGTCGGCGGGGGTGCGGGCGAGCTGGTCGGCGTAGGCACCGGCCAGGCTGCGCAGGGCCTGCTCGTCGGCGGCACCGGCCTGGAGGAGGTGGCTGTCCTGGGCGAGGGGGCGACGGTCAGGAGCCCGGGGCGGTTCCTCGACGATCACATGGGCGTTGACGCCGCCCATGCCGAAGGCGCTGAGAGCGGCGCGGCGGGGGCGCTCGCCGCGCGGCCAGGGCCGGGCGCGGTCCGCGAGGTGGAACGGGGTGCCCTCGAAGCGGATGTGGTCGTTGGGCCGTGTGACGTGCAGCGTGGCGGGGATGCGTTCGCCCTCCATCGCCAGCAGGATCTTGACGAGGCCGACGAGGCCGGCCGCCGGTTCGAGGTGGCCGATGTTGGACTTCAGTGAGCCGATCGCGCAGAACTGCGAGCGGTCGGTGTGCCGACGCCAGGCCCGGGTCAGTCCGTCGACCTCGATGGGGTCGCCGAGGCGGGTGCCCGTGCCATGGGCCTCGACCAGGTCGATGGTCTCGGGCGAGACGGCGGCGTCCCTCAGGGCCGCGGCGACGACGTCCCGTTGCGCCTTGGGGCTCGGCGCGGAGTAGCGGGTCGTCCGGCCACCGTGGTTGACGGCGGCGCCCTTGACCAGGCCGCGGACCCGGTCGCCGTCCCGTTCGGCGTCGGTGTACCGCCGCAGTACCACGGCGACGGCTCCCTCGCCGGGCACGAAGCCGTCGGCCGTGTCGTCGAAGGCCCGGCACCGGTGGCGGGGCGAGAGGGCCATGAGGTCGCCCATGGAGCGGAAGTACTCGGGGCTCAGGGCAGCGTGCACGGCACCGATCACGGCGGTGTCGATGTCCCCGGACCGCAGGTGCTGGACGGCGGTGTGCAGCGCCACCAGCGAGGAGGAGCAGAGGGTGTTGACCAGGGCGCTGGGCCCGTGCCAGTCCATCAGGTAGGACAGCCGGTTGGCGATCATCGCCTCCAGGCCGAGGCCGCGCCCCTCGGGGGCGCCGTGGCGGACGCGCTCCTCGTGGTAGTGGTCGTGGCTGTAGGCGATCCACAGGCCGGTGGTGCTGTCCTCGGCGCGCCGGCCGGCACGGCCGCCGTCCTCCAGCGCCTCCCAGACCGTCTCGTAGACGATCCGCGCCTGCGGGTCGATCAGCGGGGCCTCGCGGGGCGAGATGCGGAAGGGGGCGGGGTCGAACTCGTCCACGCGGTCGAGGAACGAGGCGTGGGGTCCGGCTCCCTCGCCCTGGCCGCCGCGTTCTCGCGGCAGACCGCGGACGGTGTCCCGGCCCTCGTCGAGCAGTGCCGTGAACTCGGCGAGGCCGCGGGCCGAGGGCAGCCGGACGGCCGCGCCCACGACGGCGATGTCCCGGGTGTGGGACGCCTCGTCCGGGGTGGAGCGGGCGGGGGTGCGCCGGGGCCGGGCGGGCGGCTCGCTCGCGGAGGGCGGCCGCGGGATGGCGGCCGGCACGGCAGGAGGCGGGGGTGGGGCGGGTGCCGGCGGGGGCGCCGTGTGGGCCTCCGTCCCGCCGGCGCCGGTGGCTGCGGGCGAGTCCGCGAACGCCGGTGCCTCGGTCAGCAGGAACTCGGCGAAGCGGCGCGGGGTGGGGTACTCGAAGAACACCGTGGGGTAGAGGGTGAGGCCGTGTTCGTCGGAGAGGCGCTCGCTCAGCGAGACCAGGCCGACGGAGTCGAATCCGGCCGACAGGAACTCGGTGTCGGCGTCCTCGGCCGTGGTCCCTGTCAGGGCCAGGAACCAGGTGAGGAGCCGTGCGGCGGCGCTCGCCGGACCGGTGGTGACGGCCGGCGGGGTGACCGGCGCGGGCTGTTCCGGAGTGGGGCGCGGGGAGGGGGCGGGAGGCGGCTCCGGGGCGGAGGGGACTGCCTCCGGCGCGTCGCCGAAGGCCGCCGCAGGCACGCGCTTGGAGGCCATGTCGGTGAAGGTCAGCAGGGGCCGGCCGGTCGCGTCGGTCACGGTCTGGGTGACGCGGCACGCCTCGTCGTTCCAGAAGGCGGTGCGGGTCCGGACGTAGGCGGCCTCGTCCAGCGGGCCGTGCACCTCGACGCGGCCGACGGAGAGCGGGATGAAGGCGGCCGCGTCGCCCGCGCCGAACACCGGGTTGTCCGGGTTGATCGCGGCGATGGTGACGCTGTCGAGCAGCCCGGGGAAGAGTGCGGTGCCCGCCGGATTCAGCGGCTGCTGGCGGCCGCCCTCCACGCGGGCGAGTGTGCCGCCGTCGGGGAGGCCGGCGACCCAGGAGATGTTCCGGTAGTAGCGGCCGTGGTGGTAGCCGATCCGGCGCAGCCAGCGGTACAGGCCGGAGCCCGCGTGGATCTCCGCGCAGGACTCCAGGAGGGAGGCGACCGGTTCGCGGGACGCTTCGGCGGTACGCCCGGTGAGGTACCGGCCGGTGACGAAGGGTTCGCGGCTCTCGGCGTCCTCGACGGTGAACGTGCCGTCGCCCGCCACCCGGCAGACCACGCGCCGGGCCCCGGCGGGGATGAGGGGCCGGTGGAAGAGGACGTCGGCGACGCCGTGGAAGGGCACGCCGCGCAGGGCGGCTCCTTCGCGCAGGAACTCGAACCAGGCGACGCCCGGGAGCATCACCGTGCGGTACACGGCGTGCTGGGCGATCGGGGTTTCACCGGGGCCGAAGACCCGGGCGAAGGCATGTCCCCCGGCTTCGGCCTCCTCGGGGTGGGCCGCCGTGGGTGTCCCGGGTTCGGCGGAGCGCAGCGGCTCGGGGAGGTCCAGGGCGGGCCCGTCGGGCTGGGCAGCGGGCAGCAGCCGCTTGTGCCAGGGGCGGCCGGCCTGGAGGGCCGCCCAGTCGATGGCGTGACCGGCCGCGAAGAGTTCGGCGGTGACGGCGGCGATCACGGCGGCCACCCCTGGCGCGTCCCGGACGCCGGCCAGTCGCGCGCAGACCTCGCCGTCGTCCCGCTGCGACGCGTCCTCGGCGACGCGCGGGGGCTCGCCGTCGCGCCGGAGCACGTCGGCGAGGGCCTGCTCCAGCGGGACACGTCCCCAGGCGAAGTCGGTGACCGCCGCCCACCCGGCGGGAAGCTCGACGGCGTCCTCCGGGAGCCCGGCCGCACGCAGCGCCACGGTGAGGGCGACCGCGGTGCTGAGCCGCAGCAGCTCTCCCGAGAACGTCTCCAGCCGGCGCCCGGCCGCCGGCTCGAAGAGGCCGAGGACCTCGTCCACCGCGGGGGTGGCACCGCGCAGGGCCGCCAGCCAGGCGGGCGGCGCGGAAGCGGCCACCGGTCGGACCGGCACGGTGGTCCGGGGCGGCTCCTCGGTCCCGCCGGGCCGCAGCAGCCAGGTGCGCAGGGCCCGGGCCAGTGCGGCGGCGTCCGTGCCGCAGACCGCGAGCCGTTCGCCGTGGTGGGGCCGGGCCAGCCGGGCGGTGGCGCACACGTTGTGCAGGTCTTCGGCGGCGGTGGGAAGGAACTGGAGCCACTGGGCCGCCAGTTCGCGGAGCCCGTGAGCGGTGGTGGCCGACAGCGGCAGGACGTGGACCGTCGGGGTGACGGGGTCGGCCGGGACCTCCGCGGCCGGCACGGCCACCGCCTCGGCGACGACGTGCGCGTTGGTGCCGCCGAAGCCGAAGCCGCTCACCGCCGCCCGGCGGACCGGCACCGCAGGCCAGGGGCCCGGCTCGGCCGGCAGGTGGAAGGGGCTGTTCGCCAGGTCGAGGCGGGGGTTGGGCCGTTCGACACCGAGCGCCGGGACGAGTCCTTCGCGGAGCAGGACGAGGATCTTGGCGAGCCCGGCGAGGCCGGAGGCCGAGTGGAGGTGGCCGATGCGCCGCTTGAGGGAGCCGAGGGCGACGGAGCCGCGCGGGACCCCGGCACGGCCGAACACCTCGGTGAGGGCGCGCGCCTCGATCGGGTCGCCGATGGCGGTGCCGGTGCCGTGCGCCTCGACGTACTGGACGGTGGCGGGGTCGATCGTCTCGTAGACCTTGCCGAGGAGTTCCACCTGGGCGTCCAGGCTCGGGGTGGTGACGCCCATGGTGGCGCCGTCGTTGTTGACGGCCGCCGCGTCGATCGCGCCGAGGACCAGGTCGTGGTCGGCGAGGGCGGCGCGCAGGGGCTTCAGCACGAGGGCGACGGCGCCTTCTCCGGGTACGTAGCCGTCGGCCCTGCTGTCGAAGGTCCGGCAGAGGCCGTCCGGTGAGAGGGCGCCGTTGCGGGAGAGCAGGACGAACGTCAGGGGGTCGATGAGGAGGTCGACCCCGCCGACCACGGCCAGCTCGCAGGCTCCTGCGGTCAGACTCTGGCAGGCGAGCCAGACGGCGGTCAGGGACGAGGAGCAGGCCGTGTCGACGACGAGGCTGGGACCCGACAGGTCGAAGCGGTCCGAGAGCCAGGCCGCCATGAAGTTCTGCGATCTGCCCCACAGGGCGGCCGGGCCGGCGGCCGTCTCCGGTGCTCCTGCGAGGCCGCGTCCCTGGTCGAAGCCGTAGGCGTTCATGCGGGCGCCGACGAAGACACCGGCGTTGAGCCTGCGCCGGGCCTGGAGGTAGCCGGAGTCCTCCAGAGCCCGCGCGCCGACCTCCAGCATGGTCCGCTGTTGCGGGTCGAGGCTGCGGGCCTGGTCGGCGGTGAGACCGAACGCCGTGTGGTCGAAGGAGAACGGGTCGAGGAGGAAGGCACCCCGGTGGTGGGAGCCCTGGTGGGGGCCGTCCCCGAGGTGGAGGTCGCGGCGCCAGCGGCTGGGCGGGACCTCGTCGACCTCGACGGTGTCGCGCCGCAGCATCTCCGTCAGGTCGGCGGCTTCCTCGGCGCCGGGGAGCCGTGCCGCCAGGCCGATGACGGCGATCCGGCGGTCCTCTTCGTTCACGGCGGTCCTCCCGGTCGGGCCTGTGGTGGGCTGCGTGGTCACGGCGTCACCCCGTCTGCGCCGTCGGTGAGCAGGGGCCGCAGCAGGAGGCTGAGCGCGGTCGCGCCCCGGGCGTCCGCCGGAACGGCCGGCCCCGCGCCCGCCTCCGGGGGGCCGGCGGCGGTGGCCAGTTCGGCCGCGACCTCGTCGGCGGTGCGGGCGCGCATCAGCAGCGAGGGGTCGACCGTGCGGCCCGCCCGCTGTTCCAGGGCGGTGGCGAGCTCCGCGATGACCAGCGAGTCGAGCCCGAGCCCGCGCAGAGGGCGGTCGCCCGGATCGTCGCCCAGCACGTGCAGGAAGGCGTCCCGTACGTGGGCGCGCAGCGCGGTCCGGTCGCGGCCGGTGGCCGGGGCGGGGACGATCGTGCGGGGACCCGGCCGGGGTTCCTGGGCTTCGGGGGCGTCGGCCGGGGACGCGGGTGGTGCGGGCGGGGCCGCGGGCGCGTGTCCCGGGAGGATGACGGCGCCGCCGGTGAGCAGATGGCCGAAGAAGGCGGTCTCCGCCTCGGTGGCGTCGAGGGAGTGTGCGGCGGCGAAGGCGGCGTCGGCGGCCATGCCGACGCCGGTCCAGTTGGGCCAGGCATGGGCGGTGACGGCCGTGCCGGGCCCGTGCTCTCGTTCGGCCAGCGCCAGTTGGTAGGCGTTGGCGAGGCTGTAGTCGACCAGGCCGCGGCCGGCGTCCGCGCGCGTTCCGGCGAGGGAGGACGTCAGCACCGCGAAGTCGGCACCTCGGTCCTGGGCCAACCGGACGGCGTGGAGCGAGCCGTCCGTCTTCGGGACGACGACGCGGGCAGCGTCCGCCCAGGGGCGGCGGCGCATCGCGCCGAACGGGTTGACGCCACCGGAGCAGTGCACGACACCGCGCAACCGGCCCCACCTCGCGTCGAGTTCACCGGCGACGGTCGTGAGCGCCCGTGCGTCGGCGACGTCGCACGACCGGTAGACCACCTCGGCCCGCGCGGCGAGGGCGCGGAGCACCCGGGACCGGCCGGGGTCGAGGGCGGAGCGGCCGACGATGCCGATGTGCCGCGCGCCCCGGTCGATCAGCCGCTCGACGAGGCGCCGGCCGATCGCTCCCAGGCCGCCGGTCACGAGGTAGTAGCCGTCGGGACGGACCTCGTAGGCGCGGCCGGGCCGCACGGGGGACGTGTCGGGTACGTAGCGGACGCCCGCCCGGTGGGCGGTGGCGATGCTTCCACCGCCCCGGTGCAGCGCCGCGTACTCGGCGGCGAGCACACGGGCCCGGGCTTCGGCCGGTTCCGCCGGGTCCAGGTGGACGACCGCGTGGGCGATGCGGCTCTCGGCGCAGGCTGCCGCGACAGCCATGGCCTGGGCCGCCGTCCCGGGGCGCAGGTTCGCGCGCTCCCCGGGCCGCACTGCGGCGCCCAGGCAAGCGGCCCAGAGCAGCCTGCCGTGCGGGGGCAGCGCCTTCACCGTTTCCGCGACACGTGCCCAGAAGGTGCTGAGGTCGGGCTCCTGGCCGGGCGGGGTGGCGTCCACCATCAGGACGGTGTCGGCCTCGGTCTCCGTCCCGGTCACGTGGGCGCCGTGGACACGCAGCTCCGCGGTGAGCGACTCCCGGAGAGCGGGGTCGGTGACGACGAGGCGGACAGCGCCGGGTGCGGCCTGGGACCCCTGGGCCAGTGCCTCTTCGCGCCAGGTGGCCCGGTACGCCTCCGGAGTCGCGTCCTCGGCCGGGGCGGTCGCCTCGACCTGCATGTGCCAGTGCCGGCCCGGCGCGAACGGATAGGTCGGCAGGTCCGTGGTCCGCGCGCCGGGGACGGAGAGGGCGGGCCAGTCGACACCGGTGTACCCCGTCCGCACCAGCTCTGCCAGGGCGGCGTGGCCGGTCGGCACCGGGTCCGGCGCCCGCGCGCCGGAATCGGCGACACCGACCGGGACGCGTCCGGCGGCGACGGCCCGCAGGTTCTGGGCCAGCTCGGCGGCGTCGCGTCCGTGAACGGCCGTCACGTACTCCTGCGGCGAGCGGCCGACGTTGGCGGTGTGGCACAGGTCCGCGGTGTCCCACGGGCCTCGGGAGGTGGCGAAACGGTCGGCGTAGGCGGTGGCGAGTTCGCGTACCGCCCGCTCGTCCGCCCCCGTCACCCGCACCAGATGACTGTCCTGCACCACCGCCGCACCACGCTCCACCGACGGCGGCTCCTCCACGATCACATGCGCGTTCACCCCACCCATCCCGAACGCACTCACCGCACCCCGCCGCGGACCCCCCTCACGCCCCCACACCCACGGACGATCCACCAGAAAGAACGGCGAACCCTCGAAACGAATGTGATCATTCGGCCGCCGCACATGCAACGACCCCGGAACCACCCCATGCTCCATCGCCAACAACACCTTCACCAACCCCGCCAACCCCGCCGCCGGCTCCAGATGCCCGATATTCGACTTCACCGACCCCAACGCACAGAACTGCGAACGCCCCGTGAACCGACGCCACGCCCGCGACAACCCCTCCACCTCGATCGGATCACCCAACCCCGTCCCCGTCCCATGCGCCTCCACCACACCCACCGACTCCGGAGAAACCCCCGCATCCACCAACGCCGCCACCACCACCTCACCCTGACCACCCCCACTCGGCACCGTCAGACCACTCGTCCGACCCCCATGCCCCACCGCACTCCCCCGCACCACACCCCGCACCCGATCACCATCACGCAACGCCGCACCCAACGACTTCACCACCACCGACACCACCCCCTCACCCGGCACAAACCCATCCGCACCCGCATCGAACGCCCGCACCGCACCCGACGGGGACAGGGCCCGCAGCTCGCGCATGGCGACGTAGTGCAGCGGGCTCATCCCGACGCGGACACCGGCGACGACGGCCTGTTCGCACTCCCCGGCCCGGATGGACCGCACCGCCTGGTGCAACGCCACCAGCGACGACGAGCACAACGTGTCCACCGTCATGCTCGGACCCCGCAGATCCAGGAAGTAGCTGAGCCGGTTGGCGAGGAAGGCGTTGTGGTTGCCCAGTCCGCTGTGGACGTCGAGTTCGGGGGCGATGTTGTACTCGCGGTAGTGCTGGTAGCTGGCGCCCACGAACACACCGGTCGCGGGGGCCAGTTGTCGGGGCGGGAGGCCGGCCGACTCCAGCGCCTCCCAGGTGGTGCGCAGCAGCCAGCGGGCCTGCGGGTCGAGCACCTCGGCCTGCTTGGGGAAGAAGTCGAAGAAGCGGGCGTCGAACTCCTCGGCGTTGTCGAGGAATCCGCCGACGTCCGTGTGGCGCCGGTCCGCGTAGGCGCCCCACCGGTGGGCCGGTGCCGGCCGGATGGCGGTGCCCCCGTCGGCCAGCAGCGACCAGAGCGCCGCTTCGTCCTGGGCGCCGGGCAGGGCGAAGGAGAATCCGATGATCGCCAGGTCGCCGTCGCGCACCCCGTCGGCGGCCGGGGCGGGCACCGCGGCGGGACGCTCCGCCCGTGGCCGCTCCGACTGGCTCGCGGCGGCCGGCCCTGCGTCCTGCGCCGGGGCGAAGGTCCCGTCGGCGGCGTGTTCGGCCAGGTGCTGGGCGAGGGTGCGGCAGTCCGGAGCGTCCAGCACGTCCGCCAGGCTCACCCGGAGGCCGTAGGCGCTCTCCAGGTCGGCCGCGACAGCGGTCGCCAGCAGGGAGTCGAGGCCGGCGCCGGAGAGCGGGGTGGTGGCGGCGATGCCCGGGTCGTGGAAGGCGCCCCGGACGGCGGCGAGGACGGCGGCCTCGGCGGCGGCCAGGTGTTCCGCCCGCGGCGGCGTGGCGGACGGCTCGGCGTGCGGACGCGGGGCCGTCGCCTCGGGCTCCGGTGCCCCCGGGCGGGCGACCGGGCGGTACTCGATGCCGCTGAGCCGGGCGAGAACCCGGCCGTCACGGGCGAGCAGGGTCGCCTCGCCCCGGCGGACGGGGTCGGCGCCGGTGTGCTCGGCGTCGAGCACGACGTAGGCGGTACGCGCCGGGTCGTCCCAGCGGGCCACCCGGGCCACGGAGACCGGCAGGTACGTCCCCCGGGGGACGGCGGGGTCGGCGAGAGTGAGGACGGCCATGCTCTGCAGAGCGGCGTCCAGGGCGACCGCGGCGCGCTCCGGTCCGCCCTCGGCCGGGGTGTCCAGCCGGGCGAACACGCGCGCGGCACCGTAACGGAGGTCGGCGAGGGAGCGCAGGGGTGCCTCGATCTCCATGCCCTGGGCGGCGAACCAGGCGTACAGGCCCTCCGGTTCGAGGCCGCGGTCGAGTCCGGCACGCAGCTGGGCGATGTCGGGTGCGGCGGGTACGGGGTCCTGGGCGCGGCCGGTCGTCGTCAGGCGGGCGATGACGCGCTCTCCGTGGCGGAAGGCGGCCGGGCCACGGCGGCCGGGGTCGTCGAGGTCGCCGGTGAGCGGGCCGTCGCCGGTCCCCCGGGCGGTGAAGGTGACGTGTTCCAGCACCTCGGCGTGGTCGAGGGCGAGCGCCAGGGGCAGGGCTGCGGGAACGGTCGGCTCGCCGAAGACGCGGTGGGCGTGGGTCAGGCGCCGGACGCTTTCGTCCGTGTCCGGCCGGGAAGCGGTCGGCTGGTCGCCGGAGGCGGTCCGGAAGGGGTAGGGCGGCAGGATGATCCGGCGGGCCCACTGGCCGGCGTGGACCTGGCGCCAGTCGACGCTGCCGCCGCTCACGTGGAAGCAGGCCAGCGCCGTGCTCAGGCGGTCGTCGGGCAGGCCCAGTTGGGCCCGGAGCCGGTCGGCGCCGACCGTGGTGTACGCGGCGAGTCGTGCGTAGGTGGCGGCGTCGGCCGCGCCGGTGGCGGTGCCGAGGCCGGGGGCGACCACGCGCCCGTCTCGCAGGACCGTTCCGTGGGCGTCGCCGTGGTGTCGGGCGATCCGGTCGAGCCCGGCTCTCAGTTGCCCCGGGCCGGAGCCGAGGACGGCGGCGCGGTGGTGCTGGTGGTCGCGGCCGACGGCGGCCGAGCGGCACAGCGCCGCCGTGTCGGGGGCGTTCTCCTCGCTCAGCAGCCGCAGCAGGTCGCGGGCGCGCCGGACCAGGGCCTCGGGGGTGTGCCCGGAGAGGACCAGGAGGTGTTCGCCCAGCGCGCCGGGCGGGCCTTCGAGGGCGGACTCCTCGGGAACGTATTCCTCGACGACGACGTGGGCGTTGGTGCCGCCCATGCCGAAGGCGCTGAGGCCGGCGCGGCGTGGGCGGTCGCCGCCCGGCCACGGCAGTGGCGCCGTCGGGACGGTGAACGGCCCGGCGTCGAGGTCGAGATGACTGCCGGGTCGCTCGAACCCGGCGAGCGGCGGCACCTCGCGGTGCCGGAGGCAGAGCAGGATCTTGACCAGGCCGGCCAGGCCGCTGGCGGGCTCCAGGTGGCCGATGTTGGCTTTGGCGGAGCCGAGGAGGCAGGGCTCCCGGCGCTCCGGGCCGACGCCGAACACCTCGGTGAGGGCGGCGATCTCGATGGGGTCGCCCAGCCGGGTCGCCGTGCCGTGGGTCTCGATCAGGGTGATGTCGCGGGGGTCCAGCTCCGCGTCGGCCAGAGCGGCGCGGACGACGGCGCTCTGGGCTTCGCTGCGAGGCACCGGCAGGGCGCTGCCCCGGCCTCCGTGGTTGACGGCGGCGCCGCGGATCACCCCCCAGACGGTGTCGCCGTCCCGCTCGGCGGCGGCGAGCGGCTTGAGCATGACGGCCACCGCGCCTTCGCCCGGCAGGAAGCCGTCGGCGCGGTCGTCGAAGGGACGCGGCCGGGACTCGGACAGGGCGCCGAGCTGGCTGAGGCTGCGGTAGTACCAGGGGGTGAGGCCGACGTGGCAGGCGGCCACGAGGGCGGCGCCGCACTGGCCGGCGCGCAGGGCCGCGACGGCATGCTGGACGGCGACCAGGCCGGACGAGCAGAGCGTGTCGACGGTCTGGGAGGGGCCGGTGAGGTCCAAGGCGTAGGAGATCCGGTTGGCGAGCACGGCGTTCATCGAGCCGAGCGCGGTGTGCGGCCCGACCTCCTCCAGGCCGTGGGCGTCGCGGTGGTGGGTGTAGGTGGCACCGACGAAGACACCGATGTCCCGGTGTCCGGCGAGGCCGCTCTCGTCCCGGACGGCCCAGGCGTGTTCGAGGAGCAGTTTCTGCTGGACGTCCATCTCCTCGGCCTCGCGGACGGAGATGGAGAAGAACGCGGGGTCGAAGCGGTCGATGTCACTGAGGAAGGCTCCGCTGCGGCAGTACGTGCCGGTCATCTGCGGACCGCGCGGCTCGAAGTGGGCACCGACGTCCCAGCGTTCGGCAGGCACCTCGGTGAAGGCGTGCCGTCCGGAGCGCAGGAGGTGCCAGAAGCCTTCCAGACTGGTGGCGCCGGGCAGGTCGGCGGAGACCGCGACCACGGCGATGTCCTCGGGCCGGGTGGTGCGGGTGGCCGCGGTCACCGCCTGGGCCTGCGGGGCGGGGGCGGGAGGCTCGGGCGCGGGAGTCGGGGGTACCGGGAGGGCGGCGGCGACTCCGTAGCGTTCCGTCAGTGCCTCGGCCAGTTCGGTGAGGCCGCCGTACTCCAGGAAGAGGGTGGCCGGGAGGTGGACGTCCCACCTGCGGGAGAGTTCCTCGGCCAGTTCGACGCTCATGATGGAGCTCATGCCGTGGTCCGCCAGCGGGGTGGCGCGATCGAAGGAGGCCAGGCCCAGGCGGCCGGTGAGGAACCGCGCCAACTCGTCCTCGACACGGGCGCGGTCCGCGTGCGGGGTGGGAGCCTCCTCGGCGGGCGTCCGTACCGGTGCGGGCGCGGGCTCCTCGTCGGCGAGGGTGTCGGAGGCGTCGGGGTGGGCGATGACGACCTGGCGCGGCGGGTCGCCCAGCACCGCGAGGAGGGCGTCGAGGGCCTCGGTGGTGCCGAGCGGCCGCACGCCGCGTCGCCGCAGTTGCGCGGCGACGGCCGTGCCCATGCCGGTCTCGCCCCACAGCCCCCAGTCGACGCTCGTCCACGGTGCGCCGTGGGCGTGGGCGAAGCCGTCGAGGTAGGCGTTGGCCGCCGCGTAGCCGCCCTGGCCGAGGTTGCCGAAGGCGCCGGAGACGGAGGCGAACAGGACGGCGAAGTCCGGGTCCGAGCCGGCGAGGGCGGCGGCGAGTTCACGGACGCCGTCCGCCTTCGGCCGCATCACCTCGGCCAGGTCCTCGGCGGTCGCAGAGCGGAGCAGCCCGTCCTTGAGCGTCCCGGCCGCGTGCACGACTCCGTGCAGCTCACCGACGTCCCCGCGGATGCGCCCCACCAGGTCGGTGAGGGCTCCGGGGGCGGTGACGTCGACGGCGTACGAGCGGAGGGAGCAGGCCGTTCCCTCGACCTGTTCCGACGCGGTGTGGCCGGTGCCCGCGCCGCCCGAGCGGCTGGCGAGGGCGACGACGGCCGCGCCCTCGCGTGCGAGCCGCTCGGCGAGGGCGCGGCCCAGACCGCCGTGGCCGCCGAGGATCAGGTAGCGGCCGCCTTCGCGCACGGGCGGGGTGCCGATGACGGCCGGGCGGGTGGGGACCCGGACCGGTTCGTGGCGGACGCCGCGGCGGTAGCCGGTCTCCAGGGGCCCGTCGCCGAGTTCGGCCGGGAGCGCCGCCTCGGACTCCTCGTCGAGGTCGAGGAGGCGGGGTCGCAGACCGGGGTACTCGACGGCCGCGGTGCGCATCAGGCCCCAGAGTGCGGCGCGGGCGGGGACCGGCCGGTCCCCGTCGGCCACGGGCTGGGCCGCGTGGGTCACGACGAGGAACCGGGCGCGGCGCTGTCGCTCGCCGAGGGTCTTGAGGGCCGCGGCGCAGCCGTACGGGCCGGTGGCCAGTTCGGTGGACTCTGCGCGGACCGGACCGCTGTTGCCCAGGTGGACGATGCCGGTTACCTCCTCGCCGGCCGCTTCCCAGAGGCCGCGGAACGCCGCCTCGCCGGTGTCGGGGAGGACATGGTGGTCCTGGCCGGCCCCTTCTCCGCGTGCCGGGGCTCCGAGGAACGCGTCGACCACGCGGGCGCCGCCGGCACGCAGCAGCCGCCCGGTACGTTCCGCGAGGCCGCCGTCGTCGCCGTGGCGCAGTACGACCCAGGTGCCGGTCGTGTCGGGCCGGGGCGCGGGGGGCGCGGCGGCGGGACGCCACTGGATCCGGGAGAGCGGGGGCCGGATGGCGGCCGGCGCCGTCCGGACCGCGCCCGGCCCGGTCGTCCGGCGCATCCGTACGCCGGTGAACTCGGCGGCGGTCTCCCCGGACGGGCCGAGGACGACGGCGTCGCCTGTCGCGTACGCGCCCTCGGCGCCGGTGCGGCGTACCAGCACGGTCACCCCGGTGGCCCGGGCCGACAGGTCGGCGAGGACCGCGACGCGGGCGATGCCGATCGGCAGCATCGGCACGGGTGTGCCGTCGGCAGCGAGTTGCTGGAGCGCGCAGCTGACCACCTGGAGGACGCCGTCGACCAGCAGGGGGTGAGCGTGCCAGGGCAGGGGCTCGGCGTCGGTGCGCAGCCGCGCGCGGGCGGTGCCGTCGCCCACGGTGAGTTCCCGGACGGTCCGGAAGTCGGGGCCGTAGTCGAGGCCCGCCCGGGACCAGCCCTCGTACAGCTCCTGCGGCGTGAGGGGGCGTCCGTCGGCGGCCGGCCGGGCGGAGGAGTGGCGGGGCGCGGTCTCGCCGTCGCGCAGCAGACGGCCGGCACCGGTGGAGAGCTGCTTGCGTTCGCCGGCCAGGACGGCGCTCAGCTCGAAGCGGGCGCCTTCCCCCGGGACGACCTCGTGGGTGACGTCCAGGCGGACGGGCACGGTCGCCTCAGGGGTGAGGGCGAGGGGGCGCAGGAAGGCGACATCGGTGAGTTCCAGCGGGACGAACGGCCGGCGACGGGCGATCCCCGCCAGCGCCATCTCGATCTGCACGGCGGCCGGCAGCAGCCCCGACCCGTCGGCGCGGTGCTGGGCGATGAGCGGTTCGCGCCCCGCGAAGGTCTTCTCGTAGGTCTCGGCTCGTGGCGTCACTCTGCTTCACTCCGGTGCTCGTAAGGGTGGTCGAACAGCGGGTGGCTGACGGCGTTCGCCGTGGCGCGGCGAGCGGGGGGTGCGGTCAGCTCCTGTCGGGCGAAGGGGTACGTGGGGGCGGTGGTGGTGCGCTGGTTCTTGCCGGCGTGCAGGGCGGCCCAGTCCAGCTCCGCGCCGGTGGCCCGGTGGTGGGCGGCCAGGGCGGCGTGCAGCTGGACCTGGTCGTTGCGCTCCCGGTGCAGTGTGGGCACCCAGGCCGGGTGGGGCTCGGTGAGGACGGTGCGGGCCATCGGCAGGAGCTGGGGGTGGGGGCCGATCTCCCAGACGGCGTGAAGGCCCTCGGCGGCGAGCGTGGTCAGCGCCTGGGCGAAGCGGACGGGGCGGCGGATGGCGGCCGCCCACCGCTCCGGGTCGGTGGCGGTCGCCGAGGTGTGCCAGTCACCGGTGAGTGTGTCGGCGAAGGGGAGTTCCGGCGCGTGCAGCGCGGTGGCGTCGACGGCCTCGGCGAAGGGCCGCACGGCCGGTTCCATGGCGGCGGAGTGGAAGGCGTGGCTGACGGTGAGCCGCCGGGTGCGGTAAGGGCTCTCCTCGCAGAAGCGGGCGATGTCCCTCTCCGGCCCGGTGACCGTGTGCGTGCGCCCGTTGTACGCGGCGATCTCGACACCCGGATGGTTCCGCAGCGTCTCGGTCAGCGAGGCGGTGCCGGTGTGGACGACGGCCATGGTCCCCTCCGTGGACCGGCCCTGCATGAGCGCGCCGCGTACGGCGGTGAGCCGCAGCAGGTCGGGCAGGGCGAGGACGTCGGCGGCCCAGGCGGCGGTGAGTTCGCCGAGGCTGTGCCCGGCGACGGTGTCGGGGCGTACCCCCGCCTCGGCCAGCAGGCGGGTCAGGGCGACCTCGACGCTGACGATGGCGGGCTGGGCGTACCGGGTCTCGTCGAGCAGGTGCCGGGCGTCGCCGTGGAGCAGGTCGAGCAGGGGCACGTCCAGGTGGGGGGTGAGCAGGTCGGCGCATTCGTGCAGGGCGTCGCGGAAGTGGGGTTCGGTGGTGAGCAGACGTCGGGCCATGCCGGCGTACTGGGAGCCCTGCCCGGTGTAGAGGAAGGCGGTGACATGCCGTCCGGCGGCCCGGACGGGCTTGGTGGTGCCGTCGGCGATCTCGGTGAGGCGGGCGGCCAGTTCGGTGCGGCCGGTGCCGTGGACGGCCGTGGTCCAGCGCTGGGCGGCGCGCCCCGTGTTCACGGTGCGGGCGAAGTCTCCCGGGTCGGCGTCCGGGGCGGCGGTGAGGTGGTCGGCGTAGGCGGTGGCGAGTTCGCGTACCGCCCGCTCGTCCGCCCCCGTCACCCGCACCAGATGACTGTCCTGCACCACCGCCGCACCACGCTCCACCGACGGCGGCTCCTCCACGATCACATGCGCGTTCACCCCACCCATCCCGAACGCACTCACCGCACCCCGCCGCGGACCCCCCTCACGCCCCCACACCCACGGACGATCCACCAGAAAGAACGGCGAACCCTCGAAACGAATGTGATCATTCGGCCGCCGCACATGCAACGACCCCGGAACCACCCCATGCTCCATCGCCAACAACACCTTCACCAACCCCGCCAACCCCGCCGCCGGCTCCAGATGCCCGATATTCGACTTCACCGACCCCAACGCACAGAACTGCGAACGCCCCGTGAACCGACGCCACGCCCGCGACAACCCCTCCACCTCGATCGGATCACCCAACCCCGTCCCCGTCCCATGCGCCTCCACCACACCCACCGACTCCGGAGAAACCCCCGCATCCACCAACGCCGCCACCACCACCTCACCCTGACCACCCCCACTCGGCACCGTCAGACCACTCGTCCGACCCCCATGCCCCACCGCACTCCCCCGCACCACACCCCGCACCCGATCACCATCACGCAACGCCGCACCCAACGACTTCACCACCACCGACACCACCCCCTCACCCGGCACAAACCCATCCGCACCCGCATCGAACGCCCGCACCACACCCGACGGGGAGAACGAGCGGAGCCGTGAGCCGAGTTGGAAGTACTGGGGGGACATCCCCATGTGGACACCGGCGACGACGGCCTGTTCGCACTCCCCGGCCCGGATGGACCGCACCGCCTGGTGCAACGCCACCAGCGACGACGAGCACAACGTGTCCACCGTCATGCTCGGACCCCGCAGATCCAGGAAGTAGCTGAGCCGGTTGGCGAGGATCGCGTTGTGGTTGCCCAGTCCGGCCGGTGTCTCGACGACGTCGCCGACGACCATGTCCCGGTAGTGCTGGTAGCTGGCGCCCACGAACACGCCGGTGGAAGGGGGGACCCGGCCGGCGATGCCCGCGTCCTCCAGCGCCCGCCAGGCGGACTGGGCGAGGTGGCGCTGCTGCGGGTCGATCCACTGCGCCTCGGCCGGCGAGAGGCGGAAGAATCCGGCGTCGAAATCGGTGAGCCCGTCGACGAACCCGGCCTTCCGCAGGTAGACGGTGCCCGGCCGGCCCTCCGTGCCGTAGTACGCCTCCAGGTCCCAGCGCTCCTTGGGCACCTCGCGCAGGCAGTCCTCGCCCGCCATGAGGACGTGCCAGAGTTCGTCGGTGCTGCGGGCATTGGGGAAGATCCCGTCCATGCCGATGATGGCGATGTCGTGCCGGTCGTCCTCGACGTCCTCGGGGCGGCGGCCCGCGGGCCGCGGCTCCCTCGGGCGGGCGTTGTCCGGATCGGGCGTGGCAGGGGGTGCCCCGGGCAGCGCCGGGGCGGGCGCCACCTCGGGCGGCGGCCCGGACTCGGCGAGGCCGGGCTCCCGCTCCGAGGGGGCGGAGGTCACGCCGTAGGCGTCGCGCAGTTCGGCGGCGAGCCGCTCTACCGTGCCCACCTCCAGTACGAGGGTGACGGGGATGTCGACGTCGAGCCGGGCCTTGATGTCCTGGGCGAGCGAAACGGCGAGCAGGGAGTCGAGGCCCTGCTCCTGGAGCGGGCGGTCCGCCTCCACGGCGTCGGACTCCAGTTCCAGCGCCTCGGCCACCCAGCGGGTCAGCACGGAGTCGAGGTCTTCCCCGGCGGCGCGGGCCAGGGCGGGACGGTGCCCGTTGAGGCGCCCGGCCGGGGTGGCGGCGGGACGGTCCGCGCCTTGCGGGGCCGGGTGGGGCCTCTCGGACGGGGCGGGGTGCACGGCGTCGCGTTCCGGGGCCGGGGGCGTGACAGGGCCGGAGGGCGGCGTGGAGAGCCGCTTCCAGGTGACCCCGTGCGCCTCCAGGACCGGGGTCGCGCCGTCGAGGACGACGAGGCTGGCGGTGAGCAGACCGGAGCCGGGAGCCGTGTCGCGGTCACGGCGCGCGTGGACGCGGACGGTGGCCGGGAGAGGGCCGAGGACCGTGAGCCGCTCCACGGTGAAGGGGACGTAGAGCCCGTCCGCTCCGCACGCGGCGAGGGCGACCTGGAACGCGCCGTCCAGCAACCGGGCGTCCAGGGGCCCGCGCGCCGGGCCTTGGGAGCGCAGGTCGCCGGTGGCGACACCGGGCCCGGTGGACAGCGCGGTGACGGTGCGGAAGCCGGGGCCGTACCGCAGTCCCCGGCGGGCGAAAGCGTCGTACATGGCGTCGAGGTCGACGGGCGTGCGGGCGGCGCCGGAGGAGTCCGGCACGGTGAGTGCCGAAGGCACGGGGGCGGTCACGCGGCCGTCGCAGACCAGGGCGCCCGAGGCGTCGTTGAAGCGGACGGCGGTGCCGTCGTGCTCGGCCGTCACCCGGGCGTCGCCCCCGACCGGGGCCCGGAAGGTGAGGTCGCGCAGGCAGAACCGGTCCTGGCCGAGGAGCTGGGCGATCCGGCCGGGATAGGCGGCGCCGGGAAGGGTCGGCGTGCCGAGGACCAGGTGCTCGGCGGCCTCGGGCTGTTCGCTCCAGGAGCGTACGACGGGGCCGGCCGGCCCGTCGGAGCGGGCGGAGGGTGCCTCGGCGGGCTCCAGCCAGAGACGGCGCTCCCCGTGCGGTGCCGTCGGGAAGCGCGCGGGTGCACGGCCGGGCGGGGTCGTGAGCCGCGCGCCGGCGGCGAACTGGCGGGCCGCGGCGTCCAGCCGCTCGCGGGGCGCCCCGTGGGCCACCGGCACCTCCGGCATTCCCTCGTTCCCGGTGGCCGCGCCGGTGTGGAGGGATCTCGCCCGGCTCACTCCGGCCAGGAAGAGCCGCAGCTTGTCTTCAAGTTGTTCGGCGCTGTCCACGACGCAGGCCAGGCGGTGCGGGGCTGCGGGGCGGCGCAGACTCGACTCGCTGAGGGCGCCCAGGGACGGGCAGTAGGCGGAGCCCAGCATCAGCAGGAGCCGCCGCGCCAGCGTGCGCAGCGCCTCCGGCGAGCCGGCCGACAGGGCCAGCAGGCGCGGCCCGTCGCCGTCCGCCGCCGTCGTGTCAGGGGCGGCCTCGACCACGACGTGCGCGTTGGCGCCGCCGAAGCCGAAACTGCTGACGCCCGCGACGCGCGGCCCCTCCCAGGGCACCGCCCGGTCGGCGACGAACAGGGGTGAGCTGTCGAAGTCGAACGCCTTGTTGGGCGTGCGGAAGTTGAGGGACGGCGGGATGGTGCCGGCCTGGAGGGCCAGGACGGTCTTGATGAGTCCCGCGACGCCCGCGGCGGGTTCCAGGTGGCCGATGTTGGTCTTCACCGAGCCGACGGCG
Source organism: Streptomyces sp. BBFR102 (assembly GCF_051397025.1). Lineage (NCBI taxonomy): Bacteria > Bacillati > Actinomycetota > Actinomycetes > Kitasatosporales > Streptomycetaceae > Streptomyces > Streptomyces sp. BBFR102. The sequence goes on along the minus strand of NZ_CP195757.1, from coordinate 5,887,263 downwards.
ACCGGTCCCGCCGCTGCCCCGCCGAGGACGGTGTGGAGCGCCTCCAGTTCGATGAGGTCGCCGAGCTGGGTGCCGGTGCCGTGTGCCTCCACGTACCCGATGCCGCCCTCGCCGACCCCGGCGGCGGACAGCGCCTTGCGCAGGACGGCTTCCTGGGCCGGTCTGCTGGGCGCGGTGAGGAAGCCGGCGCTGCCGCCGGTGTGGTTGACGGCGGTGCCTCGCACCACGGCGAGCACCGGGTCCCCGTCGCGTTCGGCGTCGGCGAGCCGCTTGAGCACGACGACGCCGCAGCCCTCGCCGCGGACGTACCCGTCGGCCGCTTCGTCGAAGGTGCGGCAGGCGCCCTGGGGCGAGAGCATGCCGCCCCGGGCGAAGGAGCGTGTCTTGTCGGGCGTCAGGATCAGGTTGGCGGCGCCGACCACCGCGGCGTCCACGTCTCCCGCGCGCAGATGGACGGCCGCCTGGTGCAGGGCGACCAGCGAGGAGGAGCAGGCCGTGTCGACGGCGATGCTCGGGCCCGACCAGTCGAAGACGTAGGACAACCGGTTGGCGACCATGGACAGGGCGGTACCGGTGGCGGCGTGCGGGTCGGCGTGGCCGGTGCTGCGTGCCACCAGCTCCGGGAAGTCGCTGGCGATGGTGCCGACGAAGACACCGGTGCCGGTCCCGAGCGAGTGGTGATCGTGGCCGCTGCCCTCCAGGGCCTCGGCGGTGACGCTGAGCAGCAGCCGCTGGAGGGGGTCGGTGCGGCGCGCCTCGCGGTCGGTCAGGCCGAAGCGCGCAGCGTCGAAGCGTTCCACGCCGTCGAGCCACCCCATGCGGGCCTCGTCGGTCTGCGACCAGAGGTGGGCCCAGCCGCGTCTGTCCGCCGGCGCCTCGCCGATGCTGGAGACGCCGTCGAGGAGGTTGCGCCAGAACTCGTCGGGGGTGGCGGCGCCGGGAAAACGGCAGGCCATGCCGATGACGGCCAGGGCGTCCCCGGCGGGCGGCCGCGCGCTCTTCCGTGGCCGGCCGGTCACCGGTGCGGAGGCGGGGGCCGGGCGGTCCGGCTCCCGCGCCGCGTCCGTGGCCGTCGGGACGGCGGCCGGCCGAGCCTGCGCGCTCTCCGGCTCGGAGATCCGTACGGTTCCCTCGGCGGCGAGCAGCCGGGCCAGGGCGGCCGGTGTGCCGGTGGCGAAGATCGACGTGGTGCTGACCGGCGCGCCCAGGCTGTCACTGAGGCGCGCGGCGGCGAGGGTGACGTTGGCCGAGTCACCGCCGAGGTCGAAGAAGTTGGCGTCCGTCGCGAAGTCGTCGGTGCCCAGCGTGGCGGCGAAGGCGGTGGCGACCGTCCTGGTGAGTTCGGACAGGGTCGTGCCGTCCGCCGGGCCGCTGTCGGCGGTCCCAGCCGTGGCGGTCGATGGCGCCTCGTCCGTGCGGATGACGGTGTCGCGGGTCGGTTCGGGCAGCAGGGAGCGGGCGGTCTTGCCGTTGCCGGTGAGTGGCAGCGCGTCGAGGCGGACGTAGGCGTCGGGGACCATGTGGTCGGGCAGCGAGCCGCGCGCCCACGCGTCGAGTCCGGACCTGGTCGCCGCCTCCGCGCCGATCAGGTAGGCGGTGAGGCGGGGTTCGCCGCGTCCCTCGAAGCGGGCCGCGGTGACCACGGCGGCGCCGACACCGGGGAACCGCTCCAGCACCCCTTCGATCTCGGCGGGTTCGACGCGGTGGGCGCGCACCTTCAGCTGGGCGTCCATCCGGCCGAGCCATTCGAGGGCGCCGTCGGTGTGGAGCCGCACCTCGTCCCCGGTGCGGTACAGGCGGACGCCGGTGGCCGGATGGGTGAGGAAGGCGTCCGCGGTGAGGTCGGCGCGGTGGGCGTAGCCGCGGGCGAGGCCGGCGCCGGAGATGTACAGGGCTCCGGTCGTGCCGGGGGCGCAGGGCGCGAGTTCCTCGTCGAGGACGTGCAGGCCCAGGCGGGGCAGGGGTTCGCCGAGGGGCAGGAAGGAGCCGACCGAGGCGACGCGGTGGCTGGAGGCCCAGATGGTCGCCTCGGTGGGCCCGTAGAGGTTCCACAGGGAGCGCGCGGAGGCGTGCAGCGGCTCGGCGACGCTGACGGGCAGTGCCTCGCCGCCGGAGAGGACGGTGAGGCCGGCCGGGGGCCGCCAGCCGGTCTCCAGCAGCAGCCGCCACATGCTGGGGGTGGCCTGGGCGATGGTGGCCTCGCCGGTCAGCTCGGCGAGGCGGCCCGGGTCGCGGGCGGCGTCGCGGCCGGCCAGGACGACGGTGGCGCCCTTCGTCGGTGGCAGGAGCAGTTCCAGCAGGGAGATGTCGAAGGCCACCGTGGTGTGGGCGAGGACCCGGTCCTCGGCGGTCACGGCCAGACGCTCCCCGATCCCGGTGAGGAGGTTGGCGAGGGCGCCGTGTTCGACTTCGACGCCCTTGGGGTCGCCCGTCGACCCGCTGGTGAACAGGACGTAGGCCAGGTCGCCCTGACCCACGCGGGCGGGCACGGCCACGGCCGATCCGTCCGCCTCCGGGACGGGCAGGGCCAAGCCGAGCGAGGCGCCGAGCGCGTGCGTGCGCGCGTCGGTGAGGATCAGGTCGGCGTGCGCCACCTCGGTGTACCGGCGTAGCCGCTCGGCCGGGTAGCCGGGGTCCAGCGGCAGGAAGGCCGCACCGGCCCGCAGCACACCGAGGAGTGCGGGCAGCAGGTGCGTCCCCCGCTCCAGCAGGACGCCCACGACGGCGCCGTCCTCGACACCCTGGTCGTGGAGGTGGGCGGCGACGGCGTCGGCCCACGCGTCGAGGGCGGCGTAGTCGAGGGTGCGGTCGCCGCAGCGGACGGCCACGGCGTCCGGCCGGGCGGCGACGGCGGCGGCGACCAGGTCGAGGACGGTCGGGTCGGACGGCTCGGGTGCCGGGGCCTTGGCAAGGGCGGCCGGCGCCTCCTGCGCGGCGGGTGCCTCGGTGACCGCGGAGGGCTCGGTGGCGGTCTGCGCCCGCTCTTCACCGTGGAAGAGCGCGGACAGGGCGAGGTCCTCGATCCGCTCGGTGAAGGCCAGTGCCTCTTCGCGGTTCATCGCGGTCTCCCGCACGAACACCGTCGGGGGCCCGGTCTCGACGCAGAGCAGCGCGACCTCGGTGTGCGGTTCGGCGGAGGCCTCCTCCCCGTCGTGCCGTTCCACGACCATGACCTGGGTGAACGAGGGTTCGTCGGAGCCCAGCGGGCGTCCGGCGAGGCCCAGGCGGATCTCCAGGTCGGCGGCGTACCCTTCCCGGGCCTGGGCCTCGTCCAGCTTGCGCAGCAGAGAAGCGGTGCCGTCGGCCTCGTACCGGACAGGGACGCGGACGGCGGTGAGGCCGTGGGTGCGTTCGGCCCGCAGCCGTGCCGCCGACGGCGACCAGGCGAAGTCGAAGCACGGCTCGCCGGTGCGCTCGGCGACCGCGTCGAGGAAGGCGCGCACCACGTCGGCGGTCTCCTGGCGGGAGGCCGGGAGGTACGCAAGTTCGTAGCGCCCGTAGTGGGCGGTGGCGGCGGTGAAGTCCTCCGCCGGCAGCCGGGCCGGCCGCAGTGCGCCGAGACGGGTGCGCCACCAGGGCTCGTGGGGTCGCAGGGACTTCTGGGCGGCGGCCACGGCTTCCAGTCGTCCGGCGGACACGCCGGGCACCGGGGCGCCTTCGGTGATGCCGAGCCGCTGGGCGGCGGCCTGGCCGCTCAGCGCGGAGCCGTCGACCGCGAGGAAGTCGCTGAGGACGAGGTCGGCGTCGGGCGCGGCGAGGGTGATCGCGGAGGTGGTGACGGCCAGGGCGACGGTGTCGCTGCGCACCTCGTCGCGCGGCAGCAGCCGGATCTGACGGGTGAGGACGGCGCCCTGCTCGGTGAGGAGTGCCGGAACACCGAGCGGATTGGGGAAGGAGCCGTAGTCCAGTGCCTTGGAGAGCCGTACGGCCTCGGCGGCCGTGGTGCCGGCGTGGATCACTCCGCCGGAGGCCGGCCGGTGGGACCGGCGGTAGAAGCGGCGCTCCCGGTGGCCGGTGTCGACCGGCTCGGGCAGAGTTCCGGCGACGACGTGCGGGACGAGGCCGCCGAAGAGTTCGATGCCGGTCTCGGCGGTCTCGTATGTCAGGGAGAGGGCGGTGGAGTGGTCACGGACCGGGAACCACCGTTCGAGCAGGACGCTGCCGGCGTCCACGGCCTCGGCCATGCGGTGCCAGGTCGCGGCGTGCCGGGTGGCGCCTTCGTACAGCGCCCAGGCGGGGACGTGGCTGCCGGAGTAGCGGGGCAGCGGTCCGTCGTGGAAGTTGATCGCGGCGATCCTGGGCAGAGCCAGCACCTCGGCGCGCAGGATGCGGAAGTTGACCATGCTGAACAGGTAGTCGAAGGGCTGCCGGGACAGCGTGGCGGTGAGGTCGCCGTGCGGGTCGTGCAGGGCGATGCCGTGCTCGGCGGCGAAGGCGGCGACAGCCGGGTCGTCGCTGAAGACGCCCTCGACGCGGACGCCGGCGTCCAGCAGCTGGGCGGCGCAGCGGGTGAGGACCCGGGTGCCGCCGATCAGGAAGCAGGTGGTCGGCATGGTCACCCCTCGGCCGTCGCGGGTTCGGCGGAGTGGTCGGGTCCGGCGGTCTCGGCCACGACCCAGGCGTCGATCTGGGAGACGACCTCCTCGTCCAGGGAGAGCTGGCCGGGGGCCCACTGCGGGTTGGAGAGACCGCGGTGGGTGCGCTCGCACATCTCCCAGTCCTCGTAGTTCGCCTTGTCCCAGAGGGCGAACACGGCCTCGTGGGAGAAGTCGTCCTTGGCGGTCTCCGAGGGGTGGAAGAGCCAGAAGTGCCGCACGACGCAGGTGCCGGGGCTCTCCGGCCAGACCCACTGCATCATCACGTAGTCGGCGGTGAAGCCGAAGAGCAGGTTGGGCAGGATCGTGATCCAGTTGATCCGCTGACGGTCGGCCTCGGGAACCAGCGCCATCGGTTCGCGCCCGCTGCGTCCCGTCATGGAGACGGAGTTGAAGCCGCCCCGGATGGACTGCCAGGCGCCGACGAGGTCGCCCTTGAGGTCATAGGTGCCCGCGTCGTCGAAGTCGGTGATGCGGTGCAGGTCCTTGTGGGCGGTCGGGAAGTGCAGGCTCTCGTTGACGTTGTGCGCGACGAGCTTCCAGTTGGAGGCGACCGGGTAGTCCTTGGCCTGGACGCACTCCAGGTCGGCCAGTTCGTAGACGCGGGCGAACTCGCCGAACTCGCCGAGGGACTCGTCGAGGTCGGGCGCGTCGTCGCCGAAGGCGATGAAGACGACGCCGTGCCGGATCTCGGTACGGACGGGTAGCAGCCCGTTCTTCCCCTTCTCGAAGAAGTGGTCGAAGTAGGTGCCGTTGTAGCTCTTGAGCGCGCCGTTGCGGTCGTACACCCAGCAGTGGTAGAGGCAGACGAGGCTCTGCCGCTTCCCCGCCGCCTCCTCCACCAGCTTGTAGCCACGGTGCCTGCAGTAGTTGTGGTACGCCTGGATGCCGTTGTCGCCGTGGAGCAGCAGCACCGAGCCGGTGCCGATGTTCAGGGTGGTGTAGGAGCCTTTCTCCTTGAGCCGGGAGACGTGGTCCACCGGCAGCCAGCGGCGCCCGTAGATGCGGGCCATCTCCCGCCGGTGCTGCTCCTCACCGGTGTAGAAATCGTGCGACCGGCCGATGCCGCCGGTCTCGAAGTACGGCCGCTGCTCGGCCTGTTCACTGATGAGCTGGAACATGCTGGACGCGCGCGTCATCTGCTGGGCTCCCTCGGGGTGAGGTGCGTGAAGGCGGGTGGCGGGGCCGCTGCGGTCTCTGGGGACGGACGGCCTTCCCGTCGTCCCGTGTGCCGTGGCGGCCGTGCGGAGCGCTCACTGTTTCCGGGCAGGGCTGGCCAGGGCCGGGGGGGGGAGGTGGGGCGGGCGCGGTGGTACGGCATGCGGCCCGGGCAGAGCGTGTCGACGGGTTGGTGCCGCTCCGTGGCGCAGAGGCCCGGCGGGCGGCGGTGCCGGTGGGGTCCGCGCGCCACGTGTCCGCGTGACGGCGACAGCGCCGGGCCGGGAGCGGGACGGGTCAGCCGGCGGGGTCGTAGATCCGCTGGTCCTGGGGGACGCCCGCGTCGTCGTAGAGGCGCTCCAGGGCGTCCGGCGCGTAGATCTCGTGGTCCTCCACGACGCCGCCGATCAGCCCGAGCATGCGGTCGGTCCACTCCTGGTTCTTGCTCATCGCGTCCATCGTGACGCGGAAGAAGGGCGGGAGTTCGGTGAGGGGTGCCAGGGTGGTGGTGAAGTCGTAGACGCCGGCACTCTCCTCGTCGCGCACCTTGTGGTACTCGGCGAGGGCCTCGTCCATCGGCCGCTCGCCGGCGAGCCCCTGGTGGAGGCGGTCGGCGAGCAGTTCGCCGTGGAGGAAGGCGTCGGTCATGCCCCAGCCGGTGTACGGGTCCTTGTGGTACCCGGCGTCGCCCACGAGGGCCCACCCGGGACCGTAGGGGCGACGGTAGTAGTTGTCGGGGTAGCGCATGGGTTTGAAGTCCTCCTCGCGCCTGCCCAGGTCACGCAGTTGCGCGCCCATGTCCGGGTCCACGTCGTCGAAGACGGCGTGGAAGCGGTTCTCCACGTCCTGGCGGAACTCTTTGAGCTGGGCGCGGGAGCAGATGACGGCCAGCATGCTCAGGTCGTCGTTGGTGGGCCAGGTGCCGAACCACCGCTCGTTGAGCCCGGCCTTGTGGTGCAGTCCCCAGTCGAGCCCGCTGTAGTACGAGTAGTAGATGAAGCCGGCGGCGGGACGCACGTTGTACAGCTCGGCCCCCACCTTCTTGGCGACGGTGGAGTGGAAGCCGTCGGCACCGACGACGACGGTGGCGCGGAACTCCCGCTCGGGTCCGTCGCCCTCGCGCCCGCGGATGCCCACGACCCGCCCTTCGGTGGCCACCACATCGGTGACGGTGAAGCTTTCGAGCACCTCGGCGCCGGCCCGGCGGGCGGCGTTGACGAGGATCTCGTCCAGGACACGGCGGCGGGGGGCGTACACGGTGTCGAGGCCGTCGACCGTGGCCGCGAAGCCGTTGAGGTGGATTCCCCGGTAGGAGTAGTGCATCTTCTTCAGTTCCGGGGTCTTGGCGGCGACTATCTCGTCGAGCAGCCCCCACTCCCGGAGTTTCAGCAGTCCCGCCTGGTGGATGTAGTGGGTGGAGACGGCGTCGCTGGGAAAAGAGGACCGGTCCACCACGAGCACCCGGTGGCCCTGCCGGGCGAGAAGCATTCCTACTGGCGATCCCGCGCAACGGGCACCCACAACAATGACGTCGTACACGCGTCCCCCAAGAATCGGATCGAGCCCACACGGCCGCCCCTCCGCTCCGTCGGCACTTCCCGGCCGACGGACCGCGGCACTGGCGAGGAGGCTATGAGGATCCCCAACTAAAGGTCAATAGTCGCCAGAGGGCAGGTAATTCAGCTGCCGCGACCGCGGGATGCCCAATCATGGGCGCTCCTTCGTCCGGACGAAATAAATCGTCAGCCTTATGCACCCTTTCAGCACCGTATGACCCCAGCACGCAACCCTCAGAACGTGACCCACGTCACAATCATTCAGCCTGGCGATTCAGCCGTACCCCCGATCATTCGATGCCTCGCCACGCAAAGTACAGGTAAAGCAGAAGCGGCTATTCCGCTTCCGTTCGCCACCGCCAATGTCCAACTACTAAGATGAGGTCAGTCGAGTAATTAATCGCCCATTTCACGCCCCGAATTAACCAGTACTCGCCAGAGCGGCGGCGCTTCAGCACTCCCCTGTCGCCTCGACCGGCGCGAGACGGGTGGGCCGATCGCCTTTCGGCTGTCAGGGGGCGTGCTCACAGCCTCACACGGGTGAGGAAGGTGGTGCGGCTGGGGCAGGCGGCGTGGGGGGCGTAGAGGGCGCGCGGATGGGTGGTTCGAGGGGGAGGACGTGCGCGGGCCTTGACCCCTGATGGCACCCGCGCCGTTGAGAGAGGCGTTCAACGTCTCAACTCATCGGCACAGGCGCCTCGTCGGTTCCCTGTCCTGCCGCACTCGACCTGCCGCATGCCTGGGTGGACGCGCGGATGGGTTACGGGCGGCGGGCGGGCCGCGTATGCCATCGGAGGATCACCCACGCTTCGCGGATCAGGCTCCGGATGATGACTGCGCTGGCGAGTGCCGTCCAGGGGGCCTGCACCACCGAGCTGCGGTCAGTCACGCTTGCCGGCGAGTGCCGTCCAGGGGGCCTGCACCACCGAGCTGCGGTCAGTCACGCTTGCCGGCGAGTGCCGTCCAGGGGGCCTGCACCACCGAGCTGCGGTCAGTCACGCTTGCCGGCGAGTGCCGTCCAGGGGGCCTGCACCACCGAGCTGCGGTCAGTCACGCTTGCCGGCGACTCGAACCCCCGCGTGTGCCAGGAGTTCGGGGCCTGCCCCAAGGCCCGACTACGCCGCCACCCCTCCTGGCCCCGCCCCATGGCGATGACCAACTCCCACGGCAGACCCCGCCCTTCGACGGCAGAGCCAACCTCGCCGAAGCCACCCGCCTGACACCGCGCCCGAAAGCCGTCGCAAACGGCGACGCATGTCGCTTCGACAATCGCCCAGCGCGGCGTACGGCAAGACACCTACCAGACGGAAACCGCCCCCACGGTCCGGCCCGCACCCACCATGCCACCCACAAGCCGGGCCCACCCTCCAACCCCGCCGACCCCTGGCCGCCGTTGGCCACACGCCCCAGCGCCGGTCCGGCGGCGGGCTGTTGGTGACCTCGACGACCAGGGGGTCGTCCTCGTACCGCAGGGCGACGGTGATCAAGCCTCCCGGAGCACGTTACGGGCGTTGGTCAAGCCCTCCCGCACCAGACGGTGGACCGCGTGATCCGCGGTCGCGGCGAGCAGGCGCTTCCCGCCGGAACGGGTCAGCTCCACCGTCATCCCCGCCCTCCGAGACGGCTCCACCGAACTGGCGATAGCAACCATCCCGCGCGACGCCATCACGGGGGCTCCCGCCACCCACCCCCGCGATCGGCTCCGTCGTCCGGCTCCGCGCGGATCGGCTGGAGAAGCCCTGCGAGGCACCCGGCGCTCACGAACCAGCGCGCGTCACTTCTTCTGGACCGGCGGGCAGGTGCCGGTCTCCTCGCCGATCGAGTTGATCTCGGCGTTGGAACGCGAGTCACCGGCGTAGTCGATCTGATCCGTGCACTTCATGTCGGACGGCGACTTCTGGACCGGCGGACACGTACCCGTCTCCTCACCGATCGAGTTGATCTCGGCGTTGGAACGCGAGTCACCGGCGTAGTCGATCTGATCCGTGCACTTCATGTCGGACGGCGACTTCTGGACCGGCGGACACGTACCCGTCTCCTCACCGATCGAGTTGATCTCGGCATTGGAACGCGAGTCATCCGCGTAGTTGACCTGATCCGTGCACTTGGTGCCGGACTGGGCGGGCGTGCCCGCCGACTTGCCCTCCCCGGTGTCGGACGGAGAGGAGGAGGCCGCAGCCGATGAGCTGCTGCTGGAAGAGGGCGCGTTGTCGGCGTTGCCGTCGTCGCACGCCGCCAGCGTCAGGCCGAGGGCCACTGCGGTGATGCTGAGTACCGAGATCTTCCGAGTGCGCATGCTGTGTCTTTCTCTGCGTGGGGCGCTCCTGAGGAGCAGCCGATGAGCTGGGCGACAGTTCACCCGTGCGGCTTCCGTGTCCTCAGACAGTCGGGGTGGTTGCCGCGGTTCTTCTTGATCGTTCTCAGGACACTTTCGTGACATGCCAGTGACAGTGGCTGCGCTCCGGCGTCCGCGCCTCCGGTCGCCGCAGGCCGATGAGCCCTGCCAGGCTGGGCTGGTGCACGGCGGGACCCGTGGACGTTTCGGGCACTCGCTCGTCATCACGTACTGGCTCATCCACAGAGCCGAGGGGTTCGTCGCCGGTCTCGGGGCCGCGTCCCGGCCCGGAGCCTTGCTCGAAACCTCCGCGGTCGGGCTCGCGGGCGGTTCGCCGGCGTGGCCCGGCGTGCGACTGCGGCCCGGTGTACGGCTATGGCCCGGGTACGCGCCCTCGACGCCGTCTGCGCCGACGCGGAGGACCCGGGGTCCGGTTCCAGCCACCTCCGACGCCTCTTGGCGGGCCCGAGCGGAGCGACACGGTCGCGCACGCCCTGGCATGGCCGGGGACACCGGCGCACTCTTGGTCATCGGCCATACACTTTGCGCCACACGTGACGGCGGTCACCCTCTCCCCCATCGTGTGCGACTGGTAAGTTCACGCCGGTTACATGGCACGGGGGGGAACCGACAATGTCACCGCACGGCTTCACGACAGAAGCGCGCACGCTTCGCGCGCCATTCATTTCTGCGGCGCTTCGCGCTGATACCAGAGCGATCACAGGCGCGCCACCGCTTTTTCCGAGCGCTGCGTGCACATCCCGGTCAGACCGACACCCGGTCCCGGACGTCGAACTCGACTTCTCTCACCACCACCCAGCGCCCCGCCCTCCCCTCACGAACAGCTGACGCGAATTCGCACACGCGAACATCGGTTGCTCTGCTGCCCCTGTTGCAGCCAAGAGCGGCCCTGTCGGCATGCCCTCTCAAGGCAACGACGGAAAGGCTCAACCGTATGAACACGGCGGTCACGCCAAACACCGGACATGCCCTGCTCGAAGACCTCTTCGGGGAGCAGGCCGAGTTACGTCCCGACGCCCTCGCCGTGGTCGAGGGCGGCATCCGGCTCACCTACGGCGAACTGCGCGAGCGCGCGGGGCTCATGGCGGCGGGGCTGGCGGCCCGTGGGGTGGGCCGCGAGACGCTGGTGGCCATGGCCTTCCCCCGGTCGGCGGAGGCCATCGTGTGCACCGTGGCCGTCGTGCTCGCGGGCGGCGCCTACCTGCCCGTCAATCCCTCCTTCCCCGGCGAGCGGCTGCGCCTCATGCTCGGTGACAGCGGCGCGCCCCTGCTGGTGTGCGCGCCCGGCGCGGAGGAGTCCCTGGCGCCGGCGCTGCCCGACGGGATGCGGGTCACCACCCCGGACGAACTGGTCGCGGAAGGCCGACGGACCCACCCGGACGGTGGCGGGCCCGCCACCGCGCCCCGCCCCGAGGACCGCTCCCCCCTCGCCTACGTCATGTACACCTCCGGCTCCACCGGTCGGCCGAAGGGCGTGATGATCGAGCAGTCCGGCATCGTCCGGCTGGTCAAGGAGAGCGACTTCTACCGGTTCTCCCCGCACGACCGTCTTCTGCTCACCGGCGCCCTGGAGTTCGACGCGGCGACCTTCGAGATCTGGGGCTGCCTCCTCAACGGCGCCACGCTGCACATCGCCGACAGCGAGACGCTGCTGGTCGCGTCGGCTCTCAAGCGGGTCCTGCACGACGACGGCATCACCGTGATGTGGATGACCGCGCCGCTGTTCCACCAGACGGTGGACACCGACCCGGACGTGTTCGCGCGCCTGGGCACTGTCCTGGTCGGCGGGGACGTGCTCTCGGTACGGCACGTGCGGACGCTGATGGCGGCCCACCCCACCCTGCGGGTCATCAACGGCTACGGGCCGACCGAGAACACGACGTTCACCACCACGCACGAGATCCGCCCCGACGAGCCCGGTGCCTTCCCCATCGGCCGCCCGGTCACCGGTACCACCGTGCTGGTCCTGGACGAGAGCGGCGCCCCCGTGGGGGTCGGCGAGCCCGGCGAGCTCCACACCGGCGGCAGCGGCCTGGCCCGGGGCTATCTGGGCAATCCCGAACTCACCGCGGAGCGCTTCGTCCTGGTCGGTGGCGAGCGCTTCTACCGCACCGGCGACCGCGTCAGCCTCGACCGGCAAGGACTGCTGCACTTCCACGGCAGGGTCGACGACCAGGTCAAGATCCGGGGCCACCGGGTGGAGGTCAAGGAGGTCGAGGCGGTCCTGCTCTCCTGCCCCGGCGTCCGGGACGGCTGCGTCACCGTCGCCTCGGACGGGGCGGGTAAACACCTCGTCGGCCACATCGTGCCCGAGGGGTCCGCCACCGCGTCCGACGTCACCGCGGCGCTCGCCGCCCGCCTGCCCGACTACCTCCGCCCGGAGCGGATCGTCGTCCTCGACCGTCTGCCGCTCAACGCGAACGGCAAGGTCGACAGGAAGGCTCTGCGCTCCGCCGCGCCGGCCGCCTCGCACACCGGCCCCGCGACCACCGGTCCGGTCCACGCCGGCCTGCCGCCCGCGCTGCGGCAACTGGCCGGGCTGTGGGCCACTGTGCTGCGTCTCGACGGCCGCCGCGTCCTCACACCGGAGGACGACTTCTTCGCCCTGGGCGGCAACTCCCTGTCCGTGGGGGCGCTGATCGGCCGGCTCGCCGTACACGAGGGCGTCCGTCTCGGCTTCGGTGACGTGTTCGAGCACCGCACCCTGGCCGCCATGGCCGACGCGGTCCGCCGCGCGGCCGAGGCCGCCGAGGGGCTCCCGCCGGCCGCCGTCGCTCCGGTCGTCCGGGCCCCCGGGGGCCGGCCCGCTCCGCTCCACCCCCAGCAGCACGGAATGCACACCCACGCCCGCGTGGCGCCCCGGTCCGTCGCGTACAACGTCCCGTTGCGGCTGGATCTGCAGGGTCGGCTCACCGGCGCGGCCGTACGGGCGGCTCTCGCGGAACTGGTGCGCCGGCACGACGCGCTGCGCACCCGGTTCCTCGACGGCCCCGACGGCGTACGGCAGGAAGTCGTCCCCAGCGCCACCGTCGGCCTCGTGGAGGCCGACGCCGCCACCCACCCGGACGACGCCACGGTCGTGGCCTCCTTCGTCCACCCCTTCGACCTCGGTCACGCGCCGCTGCTCCGGGCGCTGCTGGTCCGCGACGAGGACACCCGCCACCGGCTCTACCTCGACGTCCACCACATCGTCTTCGACGGCGTGTCGCTGGGCATCGTCGCCGAGGAACTGGCGGAACTGCTCGGTGGCGGCCTGCTGTCCGAGCCCAAGTGGGGCTACGCGGACGCCTCGGGCTGGTTCGCCGACCGGCTGGAGGAAGGCGCCTTCGCGGCCGACGAGGAGTACTGGCGCGGTGTACTGGCCGACCCGCCCCGGCTCGACCTGCCCACCGACCATCCCCGCCCGCCCGTCCGCGCGGAGACCGGAGCGGTACTGGGGCTGCCCCTCGGCCCGGAGCGGACCGGGGCACTCGACCGGATCGCCGCCCGGGAATCCACCACGCCCTTCGTGGTCCTCCTCACCGCGTGGACCGCGGCGCTGATGCGGCTGTCGGGTCAGACCGACATCGTCGTCGGCAGTCCCATGAGCGGGCGGGTCCACCCCGACGTCGAGCCCGTCGTCGGCATGTTCGTCACCACTGCGGCCCTGCGCCTGTCGGTCGGGGAACCGGCCACGCTCGGCGACCTGCTCTCCGTCACGCACCGTCGGCACCAGGAGGCCCTGGAACACCAGACGGTGCCCCTGGACCGGGCCGTCGCCGGACTCGGCCTCCCCCGGGACCCCTCCCGGCTCCCGCTGATCGACGCCTTCTTCGCCCTGCAGAACATCGGTTTCCACACCTTCACCCGCAACGGCGTGACGGTCGATGTGCACCTCCTGCACCCCGGCTCGTGCCGCTTCGACCTGAACCTCCAGGCCTACGCGCGGCCCGGGGAGACCTTGCTCGAACTCGAGTACAGCACCGCCCTGTTCACCGCCTCATCGGCTCAGTACCTGCTCCAGCGCGTGGCCGAACTGATCGACGACCTCGACGTCTCCCCGCGCACCCCGCTGTCCGGACAGGTGGCGTCCCCCACCCCGGTGACCGCCACCCACGCCGATTTCACCTTCTGAAGGACCGGAATGACCAACGCACTGCAAGCCCGTCAAGCGCTCCTCGCCCACCCCGGGCAACAGGAGTTCTGGGACGCCCGCGTCACGGGGTGGACCGAACCGGTCCAGGTCATCCGCGACCACCTGCGCCCCGGCGCCACCGGCCCCCAGGTGACCGGAGCGGCCCTCGACGGCCCCACCGCAGCCGCCCTCGACCGCATCACCTCCGGCGACGCGGTGCTGCTCCGCACCGTCGCCGCCGCCGTACTGGCGCTGCTCGCCGCCCGCACCACCGACCGCGACGAGGTGGTGGTCTTCCTGCCGGCCCCGCCCACCGCCTTCGGCGCCCCGAACCGCGCCGTCCCGATCGGTGTGGACATGGCGGCCGGTGCCGAGGCCAAGGCGCTGCTCGGTGCCGTCCGCGCGGCGTACCTCCAGGCGGCCGAGCACCTCGACGTGCCCGTCGCCCACCTTCTGGAGCGCGCCGGCAGCCGGCCGTCCGACTTCATGGTCGGCGTCGACGGCGACCTCGGCCCCGAGGACGCCGACCGCGCCGGGAGCCCGCTGCTCTTCACCCTCACCACCGGCCCCGCCCCCCGCCTGGACCTGCGCTACGACCCGGTCCTGTTCGCCGAGGAGACCGCCGGCCGGCTCCTGGAGGGCTACCGCCGCCTGCTGCACGCCGTCACCACGGCGCCGGCCACCCCGGTCGACACCCTGCTGGCCCCCTCGGCCGCCGAACTCGACCTGATCGCGGGCTTCAACGACACCGAGGCGCCGTTCCCCAAGGACCGGCTGCTGCACTCCTTCCTGGAGGAGCGGGCACGCGAGCACGGGGACCGCGTCGCCGTGACCGACGGCTCGGGCACCACCTACGCCCAGCTGAACGCCGACGCCAACCGGCTGGCCAGGACGCTGCGCGAACGGGGCGTGGGCGCCGGCAGCGTCGTCGGCGTCTGCGTGCCCCGCTCGGCCGCCATGCTCACCGCCATCTACGCCGTGCTGAAGGCCGGCGGCGCCTACCTGCCGATCGACCCCACCCTGCCTGACAAGCGCATCCGGTACCTCCTCGACCACAGCGGCACGGAGCTGGTGCTCGCCACGGCACAGACGGCGCCGGTCCTAGGCGGCCACGCGATGGTGGACGTCGGCGACGTGGCGGCCTGGGCCGCGGACGACAGCGACCTGGAGCCCGTCACGGGGCCCGGCGACGCCTGCTACGTGATCTACACCTCCGGTTCCACCGGCCGCCCCAAGGGCGTCGTCGTCGAGCACCGCGCGATCGTCAACCGCCTGTGGTGGATGCAGCGCGGCTATCCGCTCGGCGCGGACGACGTCATCCTGCACAAGACGCCGTTCACCTTCGACGTGTCGGTGTGGGAGATCTTCTGGTGGTCGCTGGCCGGCGCCTCGGTCGCGACCCTCCCCAACGGCGCGGAGAAGGACCCGGCCGAGATCGCCGACCGGATCGCCGAGAGCGGCGCCACCACGGCACACTTCGTCCCCAGCATGCTGCACGCCTTCCTGACGTACACCCAGGCGGCCGGTGCCACCGGGCGGCTGCGTTCGCTGCGCCGGCTCTTCGCCAGCGGGGAGGCGTTGGCCGCCGCCCACGTGGAACTGGCCGGCTCGGCGCTGCCGGACACCCTGCTCGTCAATCTCTACGGGCCCACCGAGGCCGCCGTCGACGTCAGCCACTTCGAATGCGGTGACGTCGACTCCACCCGCTCGGTGCCCATCGGACGCCCCATCGACAACATCAGGCTCGTGGTGCGCACGCGGAACGGGGCCGTGGCCCCTCTCGGCGTCCCCGGGGAGCTGTGCATCGCGGGTGTCGGCCTGGCCCGCGGGTACCTGCACGCCCCGGAGCTGACCGCCGAGCGCTTCGTGACCGGCCCCGCGGACCTGGGCCGGCTGTACCGCACCGGTGACCTGGCCCGATGGCTGCCCGGCGGCATCCTGGAGTACCTGGGCCGACTCGACACCCAGGTCAAGATCCGCGGGTACCGCATCGAGCTGGGCGAGATCGAGCACCTGGCGGGCGCTGTACCGGGCGTCGTCGAGTGCGCGGTGGCCGCGGTCGCCGGGGACCGCGGTGAGAAGGCGCTGTGCGCGTACGTCGTGGCGGGGGCCGGCTTCGACGAGCAGGGGCTGCGTGCGGCGCTCGCCGCCGAACTGCCGTCCTACATGGTTCCCCAGTTCGTCGTCACGGTGCCGGCCATCGCCACCAACCACAACGGCAAGCGCGACCTCTCCGCGCTGCCCCAGCCGCGGCGGCAGGGCACCGGAGAGGAGCACGTCGAGCCGTCGACCGAGGCGGAGCGCCTGCTCGCCTCGGTCTGGACGGACGCCCTCGGGGTGGGGAAGGTCGGCGCGCACGACAGCTTCTTCGCGCTCGGCGGGGACTCCATCATCGGCATCCGCGTCGTGGCCGCCCTGCGCCAGGCCGGCTACGAGCTCTCCGTCGGTGACGTCTTCGCCCACCAGCGGCTGGCCGACCTGGCCGCCGTGCTCCGCCGGGCCGAACCCTCCGCCGCCCCGGAGCTCCCCGACGGCGCCCCGGACGCCTGGCCCGCCTCGGCCCTCCAACAGGGCATGATCTACCACAGCGGCGTCGAACTCGACGTGCCCGTCTACCACGACATCTTCCGGTACCACGTGGACGTCCCGCGCCTCGACGAGACGGCACTGCTCGGCGCCTGGCGAGGGCTCGCGGAGCGTCATCCGGTACTGCGCGCACGGTTCGACCTCGAAACCTTCGACCGGCCGCACATGGTGGTCGAGGACTCCCCGCCGCTGCCCGCCGAGGTCGTGGACCTGCGGGCCGACGCGGACTCGGCCGCGGCCGTTTCCGCCTGGGCCGAGACCGAGAAGCACCGCCCCCTCGACCCGTCCGCCGCGCCGGCGTACCGCGTACGGTTCTTCCTCGTCGGACCGCGCCGCGTCGTCCTGGGCCTCAGCTTCCACCACGCCGTCCTCGACGGCTGGAGCGTGGCCACACTGGTCGAGGAATGGGCGCGCGGCTACGGCGACCTGCTGGCCGGGCGTGTCCCCGACCCCGTCGCCGCCCCCGCTCTCCAGAGCCGGTACGCGGAGCTGGAGCGGGCGGCCGAACAGGACGGCGCGCAACGCGACTTCTGGACCGGGGAACTCGCCGGCAGCGCCTTCACGGAGATCCCCCGCCTGGGCGAGGGCGCCCGTGGCGGCGAGGTGTCCGCCGAGGTGGTGATCGCCGCCCGCGGGCTCGATCCCGAGCTGCTGACCGCCCTGCGTGCCCGTGCCCAGGAGTGGTCCGTACCGCTCAAGAGCGTGTTCCTCGCCGCCCACCTGCGGGTCCAGGCCCTCGTCGCCAACCAGCACGACGTGACGACCGGTCTGGTCGCCAACGGCCGGCCCGAGGTGGACGGGGCAGAACATGCGCTCGGCATGTTCCTCAACACGCTGCCGTTCCGGCTCCGCCTCGACCCCGGGCAGAGCTGGCGCCGCCTGGCCGAACGCTGTTTCGAGGTGGAGCAGCGGCTCCAGCCGCACCGCTGGTTCCCGCTGCCGTCGATCCAGAAGCTGCACGGCGGGCCGGCCTTCGAGGCGCTCTTCAACTTCACCAACTTCCACGTGCACCAGCGCGGCGGGGCCCCTGGGGCGCCGGCGGTCGTGGCGGCGGACTACTTCGAGCAGACCAACGCCCCCCTGGTGGTGTATGTCGGGGCCAACGCCTACGAGGGAGGCTGGGAGTACCGCATCGGCTACGACCCGGGCCAGTTCACCGCCGAGCAGATCGACCGGTACCTCGGCTACTACCTCGGCTGCTTCCAGGCGCTCGCCACGGCGGGGGAGGAGGCATGGGCCGCCACGGTGCCGCTGTCCCCGGCCGAACGTGCCGAGCTGCTCCCGGCGCCGGCCCGCCCCGTCCGGCCCGAACTCGGCGGCAGCGGCAACCTGGTGGACCGCTTCGAGGCGATGGCCGCCGAGCACGGCGACACCGTCGCCGTCTCCTGCGGCGACCGCAGGCTGACCTACCGCGAACTGGACCGTCGTGCCAACGCCCTGGCCCACCGCTTCGTGGCGGACGGTGTCCGCCACGGCGACCTCGTGGCCCTCGCGCTCGACCGCGACCTGGAGATGGTCGTCAGCATCCTCGCCACCCTCAAGACGGGCGCGGTCTACGTCCCGGTCGACCCCGGCTACCCCGAGGACCGGATTCGCACGACCGTCGAGGACGCGGACGTCCGGCTCGTGGTGGGCACGGCGCAGGTGTGCGCCCTCTTCCCCGGCCGCGCCACGCTCACCGGCACGGCCGCGGAACTGGACGCCGTCACCGGCGGCGGCGCCGAGCGGGGACCGGGCCACGACCTGACCCCGGACTCCCCCGCGTACGTCATCTACACCTCCGGCTCCACCGGCCGGCCCAAGGGTGTGCTGGTGACCCACGGCAATGTGCTGCGGCTCTTCGGCGAGACCGAGCACTGGTACGGGTTCGGGGACCAGGACGTCTGGTCGCTGTTCCACTCCTTCGCCTTCGACTTCTCCGTGTGGGAGCTGTGGGGTGCGCTGCTGTACGGCGGGCGGCTCGTGGTGGTCCCGTACTGGGTCAGCCGGTCGGTGGAGGACTTCGCCGACCTGGTCGTCTCCGAGGGCGTCACCGTCCTGAACCAGACCCCTTCCGCCTTCGGCCAGGTCAAGCAGGCGCTGATGGCCCGGGCCGGCCGCGAGGACGTGTCGCTGAGGTACGTGGTCTTCGGCGGGGAAGCGCTCGACTTCGCCTCGCTGGCCGACTGGTTCGCCCACTTCGGCGACGCGCGGCCGCGGCTGGTGAACATGTACGGCATCACCGAGACCACCGTCCACGTCACCTACCGTCCGGTGACGGCCGCCGACACCCGCGCGCCGGGAAGCCTGATCGGTGAGCCCGTCCCGGACCTCGGCCTGCATCTGCTCGACGGCCTCGGTCAGCCGGTGCCGACCGGGACTCCCGGCGAGATCGTCGTGACCGGCGGCGGGGTCGCCCGGGGCTATCTGGGCCGGCCCGAGGAGAACGCCGAGCGGTTCGTGGAGCTCGACCTCGGCCACGGTCCGACGCGTGCGTACCGCTCGGGCGACCTGGCCCGGCGGCTGCCCGGCGGCGAGCTGGAGTACCTCGGCCGGGGCGACGCCCAGGTGAAGATCCAGGGCTACCGCATCGAGACCGGCGACATCGAGGCGGCTCTCACCGCCCACCCCGGTGTCGACTCCTCTCTGGTCGTGGCCTTCACCCGGCGCACCGGCGGCAAGGCTCTGGCCGCCTACCACCTACCGGTTCCGGGTGGCCGGGTCGACCCTGCGGAGCTGCGGGCCCACCTCGTCGAGCGGCTGCCGGGCCACATGGTGCCCAGCTTCCTGATCGCTGTGGAGCGGTGGCCCCTGACCGTCAACGGCAAGACCGACCGGCGCGCGCTGCCGGACCCGGAGGAGCACCTGACCGCCACCGCTCAGGAGTACACCGCTCCGCGCGACGCCACCGAGGCCCGGCTGGCCGCCGTCTGGCAGGAGGTGCTGGGCGTCGAGCGGGTCGGTATCGACGCGACCTACCACGGCCTGGGCGGCGACTCCCTGCAGGGCATCCGGCTCGTCGGAGCACTGCGGCGGGCGGGGTTCGAGGTGCCGCTGCACGACCTGTTCCGCGTGCAGACCATCCGCGCGCTCACCGACCAGGGGCTGGTCGGGACGGCCGGGGCCGGCACCGCCGCGAAGAGCGAACCCTTCGACCTGCTGCCCCCCGAGGACCGGGCGCTGCTGCCCGCGGACGTGGTGGACGCCTACCCGGCCACCCAGCTCCAGCTGGGCATGATCTACCACAGCGAGTCGGACCCGGGCCAGGCCGTCTTCCACGACCTGATCCGCTACCGCGTCGACCTTCCGTTCGACGAGGCCGTGCTGCGCGGGCTGATCGGTGACATGGTCGCCGGCCACGAGATCCTGCGGACCTCCTTCGCGCTCGTCGGGCACAGCGTCCCGCTGCAACGGGTACACGGCGACGGCAGGACCGACCTCACCGTCCACGACGTGTCCCACCTCGGTGAGGCCGAGCGCAAGACGCTGCTCGACGCGTGGTTCGAGGCCGAGAAGGCGACCGGCTTCGCGTGGCAGGAGCCCACCCAGATGCGGTTCTTCGCGCACCGGGCGTCCGCCGGCTCCTTCTACCTGTCGGTGAGCTTCCACCACGCCGTCATCGACGGCTGGAGCTTCTCCGGCCTGATGGCCCGCCTCCTGGAGGACTACCGCAGGAGGCTGTCCGGGGAGCCGCGCACGGCGTCGGCGCCGGCGCCCCTCGCCTACCGCGACTACGTACGCCTGGAACTGGCCGCGCAGCACGACACGGCCTCGCGGGAGTACTGGACGCGGCTGCTCGAAGGCGCCCCGTACACGAAGCTGCCGCGGGTCCCGGACCCCGGCAGCCGCTGGGCGGAGGCGGAGCTGCTGATCGGCGAGGAGCGCCACGACCGGTTGACGGCACTGGCGGCGCGGCATCAGGTGCCCGTCAAGGACCTGTGCCTGGCCGCGCACTTCAGGGCGCTGTCGCTGATCACCGGCACCGCCGACGTGACCACCGGGGTGTTCGGCCACGGCCGTCCCGAGCACGTGGACGCGGACCGCATGGTGGGCCTGTTCCTGAACATCGTCCCGTTCCGCGCCGCGACCGGCGGCTCCTGGGAGGAGCTGGTGGCGGCGGTCCGGCGGATCGGCCACGAACACCTGCCGCACCGGCGGTACTCGTACGCCTCCATCCAGCGGGCCCGGGGTGGTGAGCGCCTCGTCGAGACGGCCTTCAACTTCGTCAACTTCAGCGCCTACGCAGACCAGTTGGGTGCTTCCGGAGAGGCGGTCATCGGCGAGCTCAAGTGGTTCGAGCATGCGGACTTCGCCCTGCTGGTGACCTTCAACGCGGACCTCTTCACCCGGCGGATGAGGCTCAGCTTCAACGCCAACGCCTCCGTGCTCGGCCCCGAGGCGGTACGGGCCGTCGCGGGGGTGTACGAGGCGGTCCTCGCCGAACTGCTCGGTGAGGAACCGGCCGTCTCCCTGGAACAGCGGCTCGCCGCACTGCCACGCCCCGCGGACCCCGGACCGGACGGGTACGACCGGGCCGCGGGCGCGGCGGGGGCCGCGTGCGCCGAGGGTGTCGAGCGGATCGACCCGGCGCGGCTGCGCGCGCTGGTGGCGCGGGTCCGCGAGGACGAGGGCGCGCCCCTGGACTCCCTCACGGCGCTGCGTCTGCGTGCCGCCGTCGAGGACGCGTTCGGCGTCCGGGTCCCGCTGTCCGCGTTGCTCCGTGACGGCCTGTCCGTCCTGGGGATGTGAGGGGCGCGATGCGAGCTGTCTTCTCGACCATCCTCCTCAGTTCACTCGGCTCCACGGTCCTGTGGCTGCTGCTGGTGCCCGACTTCGCGGCCCGGACCCACTCGGACGGGCTGGTGGGTCTGCTCGGCATGGAGCGGCAGGTGCTCGGCGTGGTCGGTGCGCTGCTGGTCGGTGTCTGGGCCGACCGGGGGCTGGTCCACCGCAAGTTCGCCCTGCTCCAGGCGATGCAGCTGGCGATGGCGGCGGTGTTCCTGCTGTCGGCGTGGGTGGACGCGGCGGGTCCCGGCTTCATCCTGGTGTGGACCGCGCTGCGGTTCGCGCTGGTGGGGGCCAGCTCGATCCTGGCCTACCGCATGCTGGCCGACGTCTCCGGCTCCAACTCGCAGGGCGCCGTGCTGCAGATGGTGACGTCGCCGCAGGGCGCCATGGTGTTCGCCGCTGTGATCTGCGCGGCGGTCCCGGCGTGGACGGCCGACACCCTGGTCGTGGCCCTGGTCTTCGACATCGCCGCCTCGCTGGTGGTGATGGCCTCGCTCATGGCCTCCCGGCAGAAGGCGGACGAGGGCACGTTCGGCTTCGACTGGCGCAACGTGCTGGGCCGGGGCGCCGACGCGGTCAAGAGCTACTGGCTGCCCGAGCTGTGGCCGTGGAACCTGGTGCAGATCGGGTTCCTGGCGAGCCTGTCGGGGATGATGGTCTACGCGAGCGTGCTGGCCGAGCGGCAGGATCTGGTCCCGACCGGTATGGCGTTCTCGGGGGCGTGGTTCTTCTACGGCCTGGCGTTCTGGGTGACGGCCCCACTGCTGCGCGACCCGGCGCGGGCGTGGCGCTGGGCGCTGGTCTTCGCCGGCGCCCTCACGGCCTGCGGCACGGTGAGCGCGGTGGCGGGCGGTACGGCGTTCGCCGTGCACATGGCCCTGTACGTCGTCCTCACCTTCGTCAACGCCTACTGGATCCACTTCACCAACGCCCGGATTCTCGGCCCCGCGCCGGCCGGCCGGATTGGCCAGGTCCGGGCCAGCATGGTCTTCTATCTCGGCGTGGTGTTCGGCCTCGGGGAGCAGTTCGTCGGGCTGGTGCTGGAGACGAGCTCCGGTCTGCTGCTGCTCGACCTGCTCCACGTCACCGGCGGCGTCGCGCTGGCGTGCGCGCTGCTCGTCATCCGTACACGTACCGGCCGCGCCCTCGTGCCCGCCGGTTGAGGAGAGGAGTACCACGATGTCCCCGGAGGAGATCGTCGACGGCCAGCTCGCGGCCTACAACGCCCGGGATCTGGAGCGGTTCCTCAGCTACTACGCCGAGGACGTACCGGTGCTGGCCTTCCCCTCGGGCGAGGTCCTCACCGACCGCTCGGGGCCCGCGTTCCGCGAGCGGTACGCCGCCCTGTTCGCGGGCAGTCCCGACCTGCACGCGGAGCTGGTCTCCCGTGTCACCCACGGACGGCTGGTGATCGACCAGGAGCGCGTCACCGGTTTCATGGGCGGTGAGGAACGGGCCGCGGTAGCCCTCTACGACGTGGGCCCGGAGCGTATCGAGAAGGTCTGGTTCGCCGTCTGACCCGCCTGTAGTCGCGGAGAACCCCTCGCACCCCGGCCCCGGGCCGTCCGTCACGCGGACAGCCCGGGGCCGGCGGCGCGGGCCGGGCATCCGCGAAGTGGCCCCCGGGCCGACGCGGCCGTCACCGCGCGCTTCTCCCCCTTCGCCTCAGGGCGCTCGTGTCCGAGGACGTCGAGCAGTGCCTCGTCCCGTTCGGTACCAGTGCCTGCGGACCTTCCGGGCTCCGGACCAGGTGTCCGCGCTCCAAGGGGGTCCTCGCCGCCCCTGCGGCCCCGGGTCCGGCCCGCCTCGCACCCGCAGGCGGTGTCGGCGCGGGCCTCTTGTCCCCCGTGCGAGCTACCCGCGATGGCCACCACGGGGGGATGTTTCGGGGCGGGGGTCGCGCCTAGCGTTTCCCCGGTTGAGGGGGCGGCTTGTGCCTCCGGTCGAGGATGGGAGACATCATGTCGCCGTGGGGCGCTACGTCGGTGCAGTGGTTGAAGCGTCAGTTCTCGCAGGCACCGTTCGCGTCGACGCGCGAAGTGTGGCCGACCGGGGTGCGGCTGGCCGTGCTGGTGGTGCTGTTCGTCCTGGTGACGGGGGTCACCGCGGGGATGCGGAGCATGGCGGGGGACAACCCGGTGCTGTCCCTGGTCTTCGGTGCGGCGGCAGCGGTGATCGCGCTGGCGGTCTACGCGGCGGCGGTACGGTTCCTCGAACAGCGCCCGGTGTCCGAGCTGGACACCGCCGGCGCGGTGCCCGGCGTCCGCCGCGGTGCCCTCGTCGGCCTCGGGCTCTTCACCGCGACGCTCGCGCTGATCGCTCTGTTCGGCGGATACGGCACCCGGGGCGGGGTGTCCCTCGGCGGCGCCCTCACCGTCCTGGGGATGATGGTGGGCGTCGCGGTCGTGGAGGAGATCCTCTTCCGCGGCATCGTCTTCCGCCTCGTCGAACAACTCACCGGAACGGTGGGCGCGTTGGTGATCTCCGGCGTACTGTTCGGAGCGCTGCACCTGGTGAACTCCGGTGCCACGGTGTGGGGTGCGCTGGCCATCGCGGTCGAGGCGGGCCTGATGCTCGGCGCGGCGTACGCGGCCACCCGCACCCTGTGGCTGCCGATCGGCCTCCACCTGGGCTGGAACTTCGCCGTGAGCGGCATCTTCGGCGTCACGGTCTCCGGCAACCAGGACATGCCCGCCGGGCTGTTCCACAGTGTGCTGTCGGGTCCCGCCGCGATCACCGGTGGCGGCTTCGGCCCCGAGGCGAGCATCTTCGCGATCCTCGTGTGCGCGGTCCCCGCCGTCATGTTCCTGCGCTCGGCCAGGCGTCAGGGACGCCTCTACGCTCGTGGCCGGCTCCGGTCCGAGCAGACGCACACGCCCTCCTGACCCGTCGCCACGGGCCCCGGCCGCCGAACCGGCGGGGCTCCCGGTTCTCGGCGGGGAACGCGGGGCGGGGCCGCGCTCCCCGCCCGGCGGGGAGGGGCAACGGGGTGCTCATGCCCGGTTGCCTTCCCCTGCCAGGCCGGCCCGGTAGGCCAGGACCACCGCCTGGACGCGGTCGCGGAGGTCCAGCTTGGTGAGGATGCGGGAGACGTAGGTCTTCACCGTCTCGGGGCTGATGACCAGCGCGGCGGCGATCTCCGCGTTCGACAGGCCCTCGCTGATCAGGAGGAGGACCTCGTGTTCGCGTCTGGTGAGGGCCTTCAGGCGCTCGCGCTCGGGAGGTACGGGAGCGGCGGCGGGGCGCAGATGCTCGGCGTGGCGGCCGATCAGGGCGCGGGTCACGGCGGGGGCCAGGAGGGATTCGCCGCGGGCGACGGTGCGTACCGCGTTGATCAGCTCGGGCGGTGCGGCGTCCTTCAGCAGGAAGCCGCTGGCGCCGGCGCGCAGGGCCTCGTACACGTAGGCGTCGACGTTGAAGGTGGTGACGATCAGGATCTTCGCGGGGCTGAGGGAGTCGGGGCCGGCCAGGTGGCGCGTGGCCTCGATGCCGTCGAGCAGGGGCATGCGGATGTCCATGACGATGACGTCCGGCTTCAGCTCCTCGGCGCTGCGGATTGCCGCCCTGCCGTCCGTCGCCTCCCCCACGACCTCCATGTCGGGCTGGGCGGACAGGATCGTGACGAATCCGGCGCGCACCAGGGCCTGGTCCTCGCAGATCAGCACCCTGGTCGCGGCGGGGGGAACACTCATGCGGCACCGCCGGTGGGAATGCGTGCGTGTACGCGGAAGCCGCCTTTGGGGTGAGGACCTGCCGTGAACTCGCCGCCCAGCGTCTCCACCCGTTCCCGCAGGCCGTTCAGGCCCCGGCCTCCCGAAAGGTGGGGGCCGCCGCGCGGGGCGGCGGGTCCGGGCACGTCGTCGGCGGTACCGGAGGTGGTGATCTCGACCTCCGTCCAGCCGGGGGTGTGCGTGAGGCGTACCCGTGTCGGCCGGCCCGCGGCGTACTTGACGGCGTTCGTGAGGGATTCCTGCACGGTGCGGTAGGCCGCGAGCCGGGCGCCCGTGGCCATGGCCGGCTGTTCCCCCTCCTCGACCAGTTCGACGGGCTGACCACCCGCGCGCGTCTGCTCCACCAGATCAGTCACCTGCCCCGGCATCGGCGTCCGCTCATGAGGTTCCGCGTCGCCGGTGGCTTCCAGCACTCCCAGCAGGAACCGGAGTTCCGCGAGCGCCAGACGGCCGGTGCTGTTGATGGCCTCCAGTGCGCCGTTGAGCCGCTCCGGCGACGCGGTGAGATATTGGGCCGCGCCGGCCTGCACCACCATCGCCGTCACGTGGTGCGTCACCACGTCGTGCAACTCCCGGGCCATGCGGCTGCGTTCAGCGGCTATGGCCACCTGTGCCGACAGCCGCCTGCGCGCGGCCTCCCGGCCTCGCTCCCGGCGGACCAGGGCGCCCAGTCCCCATACCGCCGCCAGAATCGTGGGGAAGAGCAGATAGTCGATCACGCCGGCGGGCGAGCCCAGCGTGTACAGGACGACACCGAAGAGCACGTAGGCCCCCGTCGCGGCCAGCGGTACGGTCCACCGCAGACGTGCCCGGTGGACGCCGGCGGAGTACAGCGCGACGTACAGGCCCAGGCTCCCGAAGGTCGGAGGGCAGCCGAGGCACTGGTGGACCGCGAACGACGTGCCCACCACGGCGAGGCAGGCGCCCGGCCACCGGGTCCGCACAGCGACCGGCAAGGACTGGCCCAGGGTGAGCAGCACACTGGCGGCGGAGACACCGTGAACGGGGAGGTCGCCGAACTGCGCCCCGACACGCGACAGCGGGGGCATGAACGACAGCACCGTGAAGACGAGCGCGAACTCCCGGTCCTTGACGGCGGCGGGGCGCGCTTCCCACCACCGCAGCAGCAGGCGCAGCCGGGCGGACACGGCGGCCGACAGCCTCGCGGGCGCGGAAAGGTCCCTGGCCGGTGCCGATGACGCCAGTTCGGCGCCTGGCGGGAACGCCGCCGGCTCTGGGGGCCCCGACCGGCCCGGGAGGGACACGCGGTCCGGCCGGGCCGAGGACGCCGGGTCCGACGGCTCACGCACTGCTTGGTCTTCCATCTTCACCCTGATCGGTCAAATCCTGTGTCGAACGGGACGCGGCACAGGCGGTGGCGGGGCGGCCCGCGACCGCCCCGTCCGGTACGACCCGTCCGGCGAGCGCACCACACGGAACCACGTGGCCGGCCGGCCCCGCAGGGAACATACTCACAGTTCCCTCGGGGCGGCTGGACGCGGCAGTTGCCCTGGCCGGTGGTGACGATACGCGGTGCTGTCCGCCCGGATCATCCCGGTGCCGAAGGCGGCGACCACCCGCCTCAAGCGGTACCTCGGCGCGCTGTTCCCGGGTGGGCGCTGTCCGGGCTCGTCGTCCGCTGTCCCGGTCAGCGCCGGAACCGGTCGGCTGCGCGCCTATTCCAGTTCGTGTGCGTAGGGCGGTTCGGCGCCCGCGCGGGTGCAGGTGATCGCGGCGGCCCGGGCGGCGAACCCCAGTACGTGCCGCCAGGTGTCGGCGGACAGTCCGGCCAGGGCGTCGGCGGACAGCAGGTCCCGTTCTGACAGGGCGTGCAGGAGGGCCGCGTTGACGGTGTCACCCGCGCCGATGGTGTCGACGACCCGGACGTGCTCGCCGGGCACCGCGTACTCGGCACCGCCGCGCGTGTGGACCGTCAGGCCGGCCTCGCCCCGGGTGACCACGACGGCGGACGGCCCGGCCTCCAGCCAGCCCGCGATGTCGTTGCCGAGCCATCGCGCGTCCTCGTCACTGAGCTTGACCAGCGAGACCGACGGCAGCAGACGGCTGAAGCGCGCCCGGTAGGCGTCCGGGTCCGGGATGAGGCCCTCGCGGATGTTGGGGTCCAGAGCGATGAACCGCCCGAGCCGCGCCTCCCGGTGCATGAGCTCCTCGTACGCGCTCGCTCCCGGCTCCAGCACCAGCGAGCAGGTACCGAACGACACCGCCCTGACCTCGTCGGGGAACGGCGCCGGCAGCGTGAACAAGCGGTCGGCGGTGCCCTGGCAGTAGAAGGTGTACTCGGCGGAGCCGCTCTCCCTGACGGAGGCTACGGCCAGGGTGGTCGGCTCCGGCCCCCGCTGCACCAGGTCGAGGCCGACCTGTTCCTCCCGCAGACGGTCGGCCAGCATCGCGCCGAAGGCGTCGGTCGAGATCCGTGAGCAGAAGGCGGTGGCGGAGCCGAGGCGGGCCAGCGCGACGGCCGTGTTGTGGGGCCCGCCTCCCCGGACGGGCAGGAGCGGCGCCGAGACGTCTGCGGCGGTCTCGGGCACCAGGTCGATCAGTGCCTCACCGGCGACAGCGATCACTGCGGGTTCCTTTCACAGATGGCGGAAGGGCGAAACTCCCCCGAGGGGCGGGCGCGTCGGCTCCGCTTCGCGTGGGCGACGGGTTTCAGGCGGACCTCACGGCGCGGCGGCGGTGATGAGCACCTTCACGTGCTCCGGTCGCAGCGAGGCGGCGAACGCCTCGGCCGCTTCTTCCAGCGGATAGGTGGCGGTGATGACCTCCTCGGCGTCGACGGCGCCGGAGGTGATCAGGTCGATGGAGGCGCGGTAGTCGTCAGCGGTGTACATGAGAGTCCCCTCGATGCGGATCTCACGGTCCTGGACGAGGTCCAGCCGGACCGGAGTGGTGCCGGCGGCCCCGACGCCGACCACGACGATCTGGCCTCCCTTGGCCACGAGGTCGGTCGCCTGGGCCATGGACTGTTCGCGGGCGACACAGTCGAAGACCACGTCGGCCGGACCGCCGAGGACTGCCTGGGCCTGTGCGGTCAGATCGGCCGCGTCGGCCGGGAGCGCGTCGGTGGCGCCGAGCCGGACGGCCCGCTCCCGCTTGGTGTCCAGCAGGTCGGTGACGACGATCCGCGCGGCACCGGCCTGCCGTGCGGCGGCCAGGACGAGCAGCCCGATGGGCCCGGCGCCGAGGACGGCCACCGCACGTCCGGTGAGGTCACCGGCCTTGGCGACGGCGTGCACGGGCGTGGCGAGTGGTTCGACCAGGGCCGCCTGGATGTCGGACATCGTCTCGGGTACCCGGTGGACGCGGCCGGCGTCGATCGTGAACAGGTCGGCCATGCCGCCGGGAGTCTGGCAGCCGAAGACCCGCAGGTGCTGGCAGATGTTGTAGCGGCCCGAGCGGCACTGGTCGCACCGGCCGCAGTACAGGTTGGGCTCGATGATCACGCGGGTGCCCGGGGTGAAGTCCTCGGCACCCTCGCCGGCGGCGGCGACCACGCCGACCACCTCGTGTCCGGGCCGGTAGGGCAGGTCGATGAAGGGGTGGTGTCCGAGGGCGGCGTGCGTGTCGGACCCGCACACCCCGATGAGCGTGCTGCGGACCAGGAGTTCGTTGTCGCCGGGCTGGGGGGTGGGCACCTCCTCGATGCTGATGTCGTCGATGGACCGGACGAGCACACGGCGGTTCGGCTGAGGCATGTCGGTGAGTTCCTTTCGGTGTGGCCTGGCTTCGTGTGGCGCGAGGCGGGTGCGGCGCGGTGGAGCCGTTCGGGCCCGGCGCGGTCCTGGCGTCGCGGCCGGGGCAGGGCGTGGCCGGGGTGGCCCGCGGACGGCCATGGTGGATCATCAGCACGGAGACGCGTGCGGGCCCGGGGCGCCGCCCGTAGGGCCGCCCCGGGCCCGCACGCCTTCCGCGCCGGCCGGCCCGGCGTACCGCGGCCCGGGACGACGACGGGGACGGGCTCCGTCCCGTGACTGCTACGGCTGCGGCGTCAACTCGGGGTCCCGGCCCTTGGCGGCCTGGGTACGCCGAGGAGCGGTTTCGCGGATCGCGGTGATCGCGACGACCAGGGTGACGGCGGCCAGGAACATCACGTAGAAGGACGGGGCGAGCTTGCTGCCGGTGCTGGCGACCATCCAGGTGGCCACGTAGGGCACCGTGCCGCCGAACGCGGAGACGACCAGGTTGTAGGGGATGGCCATCGCACCGCTGCGAATCCGTGCGGGGAACTGCTCGGCCATCATCGCGCTCAACGCACCGTCGAACACGGCGATCAGGAGGCCGAGGAGCAGCATGGCGCTGATGGCCGCCGCGAGGTTGCCGAGCGACATGAGGTAGAACGCCGGCCAACTGCACACGACGAAGCCCGCGCTGCCCGCGATGAGCATGGGCTTGCGGCCGACGCGGTCGGAGACGGCGCCCATGACGGGCACCGCGATCGCGGTGATGCCGATGGCGATGGTGGTGGTCGTGAAGGTTTCGCTGCTGCTGAACCCGAGGTCCCCGCTGAGGAAGCTCGGCAGGAAGGAGACCAGCGCCCAGTGCCCGATCGCCTTGAGGAGGAGGATGCCGCAGAGCACCAGCATCGCCTTGTACCCGGTGCGGAACGCCTCCTTCGTCGGCGATTGCGCGACCTCGCCCTCGGCCTCCATCTCGCGGAACTCCGGGGAGTCCGCCAGCTGGACCCTGAGGTAGAGACCGACCAGGCCGAGCGGGAGCGCGAGGAGGAACGGGATGCGCCAGCCCCACTCGGTCATCGCCCCGTCGCCGAGCACGTTGATCAGGACGAGCGCGAGCGCGGAGCCGGCGACGGAGGCGACGAAGCCGATCCCGTCCATCCAGCTCGTCATGTACCCACGACGGGTGCGGGGCGAGTGCTCGAAGAGCAGGGCCACCGCGTTGGAGGTCTCGCCGCCTGCGCCGAAGCCCTGCAGCATCCTGGCGAGCACCAGCAGCACGGGCGCGAGAATGCCCACGCTGTCGTAGGTGGGCAGCGCGCCCATCGCGAAGGTGGAACCCGAGGTGAGCAGGACGACGATGACCAGAGTCCGCTGCCGCCCGATGCGGTCTCCGAGCGGCCCGAAGAAGAGGCCGCCGAGCGGCCGGAGGACGAACCCGACGGCGGAGACGGCGAAGGTGGCCAGCAGGCCGGCCGTCGGATTGTCGGAGACGAAGAAGTTGGCGGCGAGATACACGGCCAGCAGCCCGTAGGTGCCGACGTCGTACCACTCGATGAAGTGGCCTATGCCCGCCGCCACCAGCACGTTGCGGGCCTGGGGGCTGATTCTCTGGTCTTCCGCATCGTCATTGTTGCGCATCGGGTTCTCCTGAGACGTTCTCATGTCCGGGCGGCGTCACACGGCCGCCCTGGTCCTGAATCGCTGTCCTGATCTTCTGGGGGTCCAGCTGCCGCGGCTGCTCTCCGCCGGTCGCCGCGAGCGCGGCGGCCACACCTGCGGCCTGGCCTGTGGCGGCACAGGTGGCACCCACCCGTGCCGATCCGAGCGCCTCGCGGTCCACCGAGATGCACCGGCCGGCCACGAGCAGGCCGTCGGTGTTCTGCGGCAGCAGGGCACGGTAGGGAATCTCGTACGGGAGCGGCACGTACATGGCGTGGACGCCGACGTCGCCGGCCTGGTGCACGTCGATCGGCCAGCAGCCCACGGCGATGCTGTCGTCGAAGCGGGCGTTGGCGCGGATGTCGTCGCCGGTGAGCGTGTACGCGCCGACGAGGCGCCGGGTCTCGCGGACGCCGATCTGGGTGCTGGTGTGCAGCAGCCGTCCCTCGGCGAAGGCGGGGCTGTGCTCGCGCAGGGCGTCGAGGAGGACGACGGAGTCCTTACGGCCGGTGATCTCGGCGCGGGTGAGCTCCTCCGCGTCGGACGCGTCGCCCACCACGCGGGTGGTGTTGACCCAGGCGATGTCCTTCTCCATGCCGCCGAACCACGGGCCGCCGAACGGCGGCAGCTCCCCGCGGGTCCTGGCCTCCCTCATGGCGTCCACGTCCAGGTCGATGTCCCGGCGGGTGGAGGCGTACCGTCCCAGCAGCGGCTGCTTCAGCAGCGTCGCTTCGGGGCCGATGGGAATCCGCACCGACGCGTTGTGCTCGCGCTCGGGGTCCGGGTTCACGTTGCCCACCCGGAACGGCATGGTCATGGGTTGCAGGGTGTTGCCCTTGACCCAGTCGGAACCGGCGCCGGCCACGACGTCGCCGTTGCCGGTGCAGTCCACGGTGACCGAGGCCCGGATGGCACGCCGGCCGTCCACGTTCTCGACGTACACGCCTCGCACGGCGCCGTCCTCGACGATGGGGCGGGCGCCCCAGCTGTGGAGCAGGAGGCCGATGCCCTCGGCCTCGATCATCTCGTCGGCGACGCGCTTCATGACCTCCGGGTCGGAGTTCAGCACCCAGCCGTCGCCGTCGACCGCCCCGTCCTGCTGCGCGGCGCGGGCCAGCCACTCGGCGGGGACGCCCTCCACGCAGCGCTGGTACGGGCGCAGCCAGGAGTTGTAGCCGGCCAGCGTGAGGACCATGCCCGCGGTCCACATGCCGCCGAGGAAGCCGTGCCGCTCGACGAGGAAGGTGCTCGCCCCCGTCCGCGCCGCGGCGACAGCGGCGCATACTCCGGCCGGTCCGCCGCCGACGACCAGCACGTCGACGTCGGCCACCACCGGGATCTCCCGGCCCTGTTCATAAACCGTCAGTCGTTCCGCCGAATTCGGCATCGTCATGGTCCTCTCAGTTCGATTCGTGTGGATCTCGGCCACCGGCCGAGGCGCGGATCTTCAGTTCCGGCGGAAGGCAGATGCTGGTAGGGGGTGCCGTCGAGCCCTGGATGCGCTCGAACAGCAGGTCCGCGGCCCGCGCTCCGATCTCGTCGGCCGGCGGGCGAACGCTGGCCAACGCGGGTTGGAGGTAGGCGGCGAAAGGCATGTCGCCGTGGCCGATCACCGCGACATGAGCGGGTACGTCGATGCCCTTCTCGGCCAGCGCGCGGTACAGGCCGAGGGCGAAGTAGTCACTGCCGGTCAGTACCGCCGCGCCCGGTTCGAGCCTGCTCACCAGCTGCTGGGCGCACTGGTAGGCGGCATCGGGTTCCCACGGCAGCACGCGCCGCCCCCGCACGGACTGCGGCACCAGAGTGATGGCGCCGTCACCGGGGAGGCCGCGTTCGGCGAGGGCGCGCTGGAAGCCCGCGCGCCGCTCGGCCGCCGAGGAGAACGGCACGTCCTCCTCCATCAGGTGGACGCTGGTAGCACCGGCGTCCAGCAGGTGGGAAGCCGCTTCGTAGGCCCCGCGCTCGTGGTCGACCCCGACGAAATCGCACGCGAAACCGTCCAGTCCGCGGTTGACCAGCACGATCGGCACCCCGGAGTCCCGCAGTCGCCGCCAGTGCTCCGCGCCCTCCTGGACGGGGATCACCACGGCACCGTCCACGCCCCACCGCAGGAGCGCCTCGGCGGCGTCCCGCTCCGTGTCCAGGTCCTCCTCGGTGACCATGAGCAGCAGCGAGTAGCCGTTCGCCCGGCAGCGTTCCTCGACGGCGCTGATCAGCAGCGAGTAGAACGGGTTGGCCGGGTGGGTGATGACCATGCCCAGCGTCATCGCCGAGCCGGACACCAGCGACCTGGCGATCGAGTTGGGGACGTAGCCGAGCCGGTCGGCCTCGGCGCGGATGCGTGCGCGCAGCTCCTCACCGACCGAGTCCTTGCCCGCCAGGGCGCGCGACACGGTCTTCACGGAAACCCCGAGCGACTCGGCGATCGTCTTGAGTGTCACGCGTCCGCCAGCAGGCATCGTGTGCCCTTCCTGTGGTCGACCAACATGTGGGTAAACGTTTACCCTCACTGCCGTGGCAAAGGTGGGTAAACGTTGGGGTCAGCGATTACCTTAAGGACCGACCCATCCCCCGTCAATGCCCGTCCTCGCTGCAGATCGCCACATCCCGACGCTCCGTGCCCGGGGACTTCGGACGCGCCGGGCCATCCGATTCCGGGGCGCACGTACTTCACGGCCGGTGCCGCGGACGGCGGGCCACGACTGTCACCGGCCGCGGCCGACCGGCTCCGGTCGGTGAGCCGGCATCGCGGGCCGGAGTGGGCATCGCTCCGCGGGAACGATGGTCCGTGGAGCCGGCCTGCGCGCAGGCGCGCGTCTCGTGGCGGAACCGGCGGCGTTCACCGAGCGGTTCGCGGTCTCCCCGCGCGCTCGCCTCCGAGGAGGGGCTCCTCCCGGTCGCCGCCCACGGCCTGATGCTCGACAGGGTGGCGGGTGACCTGCGGTGAGCCTCCGCCAACTTGAAGTCGCTGGTCAAAGGGCTGGTGTGATCGGTTCTCGGGGCGCTCATGCTGGTCGTGGGCGGGAGTCCACGGAGAAGATCGTCTGTCAGTACGGTTGGGCCGGAGAGAAAGGCGATGCAGCAGCGTCGGCGGATGTGCGAGCCTTCTGTCCCTAGACGCCGACCGAGAAGACTCTGATGACCCGCGATGACGCCCTCAAACAGC
This sequence comes from Streptomyces sp. BBFR102, assembly GCF_051397025.1. NCBI lineage: Bacteria > Bacillati > Actinomycetota > Actinomycetes > Kitasatosporales > Streptomycetaceae > Streptomyces > Streptomyces sp. BBFR102. The sequence continues at coordinate 5,853,877 of NZ_CP195757.1, read as the reverse complement.
TCCGCCACATCGCGCGCGAGCGGGCATTCGGTAGGCATGTCGGGTCCGACCGACTCATCCAGGCAGGGCTTGACGCCCTCATTGCCGAGGTCGAGAGTCCCTCCCTTGCCATGCTGGCCGGCCTCCTCCGGAGCGAGGAACCCGAAGCGCCAGCGCTCTTCGACCAGGTGCTGGAGGAACTGGGACTTCTCTTCCATCCGCCCGCCGACCCTCGGGCCGCAAAGTGGGCGATGGCCTACTGGATCGCCGGTCAGATAGCCGACGGAACCCTGGATCCCGCCACTGGCACCCACCTCATCTGGGCAGACGTCGCCTACGACCTCGGCTACCCCGAAGAGCTGCAGTCCCTCGTCTCGTGTCATTTCAACCTGGACGATTGGCAGGAAAGCTGGGAAGTCTCCGTCGAGGAGCTCAGCAGAGAAGCAGTCGAGGCGGCGAAGCAGTTCCTTCGCGGGAGGCCGGCAGCAGAAGCGGGGAGTTGACCGTCCGGTTCTTGCTCGCCGCGGTTCGGTCGCCTCCTACGATTCTGTGCATGCTGGATCCCGAACTGCTCGAACGGATCACTACGCGCCGTGCGGAACTGGGACGAACTCGAAGAACAGCTGGCCAAGCAGCTGGAAGCGGTGCGGGCTGAGCGGGACGAGCTCGCCGTCGCCGAACGTGTCCTTGAGAGGGTGAGCGAGCAGCTCGCGGAGGAACGCTCCTCAGCCCGGCCGATTCCCGGGCAGGTGGGCGGCCGGACGGTGATGCTGATCCCGCACCGCGAGCCGGGAGCGGAGGAGGACGCGCTGCCGTGGGACTACCAGCGCATCATCACCGCCGTGCGACAGGCCGCCGGACCGGTCATGGCCCGCGAGGTCGGCGAGGCAGTGGGGGTGGACATCAGCGTGAAGTCCAAGCTGGAACCGCTGCGCGGCAAGCTGGTCAGACTCGTCGATCGCGGCTGGCTCCGCGAACTGCCCGACGGTCGGTTCACCACCCGCCTGGACGAGCAGCACCGCCACTCGGAGCGGCTCAGCACGCGCGTAACCTGGGTGCACCCGGCGGCCGTTGGAATTGTGTGACGAATACCAAAGAGCGCACCGAGGACACCTGCCCGCTTGTCTACCAGTGCCGTCTGCCGCTGTCCACGCGCACCGTCAACCACCTCGCCGACCTGCAACGGCGTCATCTGAAGACGATTCGGTCCCGGTGGCGGATCCTGCCGCCCAGGAAGATCGCGGTGATCGTCCTGGCCGTACTGCGCCACGACCAGCGTCTGGCCGACATGGCCGGCGGCAACCACGTCTCCGAGTCCACGGTCCTCCGATGGCGCGACGAGCTGATCGGACTGCTCGCCGCCCAGGCCCCGCGCCTGGACCGCGTCCTGAAGAAGGTCGCCAAGCAGGGCGGGGAGCTGGTTCTGATCGACGACACCCTCATCCGCACCCAGCGCCGTACAGGCAGCGCCGACCGACGGAACTACTCCGGCAAGCACCGAACTCATGGCCTGCACTTCCTCGCCCTGACCGACGAGGACGGGCGCCTGATCTGGATATCCGCCGCGCGGCCTGGCCGTACCCACGACAACACCGCCGCCCGCCACGACCACATCCTGGCGCACCTGCGCGCCGCCGGCCTCGGGGCACTGGCCGACCTCGGCTTCCGCGGCCTGGACAACGACATCCTCGCCCCCGTGATCGTCACCGGCTACGCTGCCAGCCGCACCCACAAGCTCACCCCAGGCGAGAAGGAAGCCAACCGCGTCCTCGCCGTCGGACGCGCGCCGGTCGAGCACGGCTTCGCCCACCTCAAGAACTGGCGGATCCTCACCAAGCTCCGCACCGACCCCGCCCGCGCCACCCAGCTCCTGCGAGCCCTGCTCGTCTTGACAAACCTCGAAGTCAACCGCTGACGGATGATCTTCGCCGTGGACTCCCGCCCACGACCAGCATGAGCGCCCCGAGGACCGGTCACACCAGCCCCTTGACCTGCGACTTCAAGTTGGCGGAGGCTCGGTGCACCGGCTCCGGCCTCCGTCTGGCCTGTGGCCGGGATCTCACCGTCCCCGGCCGGTCGGCGCCGGCGGTCCGGGCGGCTTCCGGGCGGCGGAGGCGCCGAGTGCTCCATCACCACCACGGACCTGCCGCTCGGCCACGTCGCGGCGGATGACGGGTCTCGCCGGGCAGCCCGGTCCCGGTCACGCCGTGCGGCGGTGGGAGGGCGCCGACTCGTCCGGGCTCCGGCCTCGGCGCCCGCTCGTGGCGCGCCCCGAGATCGCCGTGCCGGAACGCGTTCCGGCGGGCCCGGGAGGGCGTCCTGCCGCCCCGGCGACCGAGGGAGCGGCTCACGGCGAGCGCCGGAACCGGCCTGCAGGTCGGGAGCGGTGGACGGCCGACCCCCGAGTTCGACGGTGTCCACGACGTGTGACCACCCGCGAGCGGGTGCGGGCGGTCCGCGAGCGCGGCATGCGGGGAACGCGTCAAGGCCCAGTGCCGGTACACGCGGTGAAGTCCATCGACGTCGCCGCGGCACCGCACCCGGTCACGTGCGCTTGCACGACGCCGTGTCGGTGCTCGGCCTCCCGCTGACCCCGGATGGTCAACCGCGTGATCGTCCCGCGGTGACGGGGACGCCGGGCGGACGCCTTCACCTCGTTCGGGCTGCGCGCCGCGCCTGGCGCCGTCGCGCGAGGCCGCCGGGCACAGCGCAAGATGACGGCGAAGTCCGCCCGTCACGAGTGGCGGGCGGCGTGCGCGGGTGCCGCTCCCCCGCCGCCTCGCGGCACCCGGGCCGGGCCCGCCCGCCCCGCGACACCAGGACCCGGACGGTCCGCCGGCTCCGAGGGCGGCCTGGTGTGGCGGAGGTCAGGAGACCGGGGCGTTCGAACGGGTCGACAGGAGTATCTCGCAGGCGAGCCGGATCTCGCTCTCCGCGTCGGCCGGGGAGGTGTGGCCGTAGATCGCGGCGACGAGGACGCCGTGCCAGCTCTTCATCAACAGCCTGATCAGGCGGTTGTCGCGGTCGGTGGGATCGGTGAGGTCGAGCAGTCCCAGGACCGTGCGCCGCACCTTGGCCTCGATGGCGGCGGCCTCGCTGACGGTGGCGGTGTGTGCCGCGTAGTTGCTCTGCATGATGGCGCTGGACAGCAGCGGGGTGCGCAGCATGTGCCGGGTGGAGCGCAACAGGGTCTCGGCGACGGCGTCGACGGGATCGTCCGCCGCGACGATCTCCGGCGAGGGGCTGTCCATGTGGTCGACCTGGTCGGCCATGATCGCGGTGAACAGGTGTGTCTTGGTGGGGAAGTAGCGGTACAGCGTGGCGATGGCGACGCCGGCTTCCTTGGCCACGTGGTGCATCTGCACGTGTTCCAGCCCGCGTTCGGCACCGAGCCGGGCCGCGGCGTTCAGGATGCGCGCGTACCGGGCCTTCTGCCCGGGTGACTGCGGCTCCGCCGCCGGCCGTTCCTCGGCGACTCGGGGCACGGCTGTCTCCTCCCGGTTGTAAGACTGTGGACTGCTGCGCCACCACATGCTAGTCGGCCACGGCCCCCGGCGAGCAGTGAGGCCGCGTGGGCCATCACAGCTTCGCGGCACGAGCGCGTACCCGGCGGTACTGCTGAGTGGGATCGCGGCCGGCCGACGGGGGGTGGCTGCGGTTTGCTGGCCTTCGACAGACACCTCAGGAACGCCGTGCACCGGCGGGGGCAGGAGGCCGAACCGTGACGCAGGAGTGGGACGAGGAGTACGACGCCGTCGTCGTGGGGTCCGGAGGCGGGGCGCTGACCGGCGCGTACCTGGCCGCCGCCGGGGGTTCGCGGACCGTCGTGGTGGAGCGTGCGGGCACCCTGGGCGGGACGAGCGCGTACTCCGGTGGGGCCATGTGGCTGCCCGGCTCACCGGTGCAGAGGCGCGACGGTGTCGCCGACTCCGCCGAGTCGGCCCGTACCTATCTGCGGGCACTGCTGGGCGAGGCCGGGGCGGACAAGCGGGAGGTCTTCCTCGCGGAGGCGCCCGCCCTGGTCGAGCGGCTTGAGAAGGACCCGGCGCTCGCGTTCCGGTTCCAGGTCTTCCCGGACTACTTCGAGCTGCCGGGGAGGGTGCCGGGCGGGCGCTCCTTCGTCCCGGTGGCCCTCGACGCCGAGGAGCTGGGCGACCTGCTCGGCCTCGTCCGTCCGCCGCTGGACCGCGACCGGGCGGGCCGGGGCAACGACGGGTCGGCGCCGCTCACCGCCGGGCGCGCGCTGATCGGCCGTCTGCTGCTCGCGTACCACCGCACCGGCCGGGGCGCCGTGTCCACGGGCACCCGCATGGACGAGCTGGTCACCGCCTCGGGGAAGGTCACCGGGATCGTCGCCGACCGGGACGGCCGGCGGGTCCGGATCGGGGCACGCGAGGGCGTCCTGCTGGCCGCCGGCGGGTTCGAGCGCAACGAGGATCTGCGCCGGGCCCACGGGGTCCCCGGCAGCGCCGGCTTCTCCATGGCCCCGGCAGGCACCAACACCGGTGAGGCCGTCCAGGCGGCCGTGGCGGCCGGTGCGGCCACCGAGCTGATGGGCGAGGGCTGGTGGTGTCCGGGGGTCCTGATGCCCGACGGGCGGCCGTCCTTCGTCTGCGGTTTCACCGGCGGCCTGGTCGTCGACGCGTACGGCACGCGCTACGCCAACGAGTCCCTGCCCTACGACCGGTTCGGCCGGGAGATCCAGGCCGGGCCGGGCCGGACACCCTCCTCTGTCGTCTTCGACTCCCGCACCGGTGGCCGGCTCCCCGCGGTCACCCAGCCGCCGTGGGGCGATCCGGCCGCCCACCTGGAGTCCGGCACGCTGGTGCGGGCCGACTCGCTGGCGGAGCTGGCCGGGCTCATCGGCGTGGACGCCGAGCGGCTGGCGGCGACGGTCGAACGGTTCAACCGCTTCGCGGACGACGGGAAGGACGCGGAGTTCGGCCGGGAGGCGGACGAGTTCGGACACTGGTTCGGGGAGCCGGTGCTGCGGCCCGTCCGCGAAGCGCCCTACTACGCGGTGCGGCTCGTACTTTCGGACCTGGGCACCAAGGGCGGCCTGGCCACCGACGCGTCGGCGCGGGTCCTGCGCGCCGACGGCACGCCGATCGCCGGGCTGTACGCGGCGGGCAACACCAGCGCGTCGTTCACCGGGGCGTACTACCCGGGGCCCGGCATCCCGATCGGCACGGCGATGACCTTCGCGGCCCTGGCCGTCAGGGACATGGCGGCCAGGAGCGCGGCCGGCGGAACGGCGTGATGCGGGGCGCGGGGCCGGGCCGGCCCCGCGCCCCGCATCCGGGTCGTGTGCTTCCGGCCGGTTACCGCTCAGTGGGACCCGGTGACCGGCCCGGCGCCGGGCGCCGTACGTTCACGGGGAACGCCACCGCAGCCCGGCCCCAGGGCCCGCCGGGCGACTCGCACCCGCCCCAGACCGTGCCGAGCGCAGCCTCGGTGGAAGGGAAGGCCAAGGATGACCACCGCGCCTGAAGTCCGCACGATCGAGGCGGACACGCTCCCGGCACGCTTCGCCCGCGGGTGGCACTGTCTGGGTCTCGCGCAGGACTTCTCCGACGGCAAGCCGCACACGGTGCACGCATTCGGGCAGAAGCTCGTGGTCTGGGCGTCGGCCGACGGCACGCTCAACGCCCTCGACGCCTACTGCCGGCACATGGGCGGGGACCTGTCCCGGGGGACGGTGGAGGGCGACGACGTCGCCTGCCCGTTCCACTCCTGGCGCTGGGGCGGAAACGGCCGCTGCACCGGGATTCCCTACGCCCGCAGGGTCCCGCTGCGGGCCCGCACCGCGGCGTTCCCGACGCTGCGGCAGGACGGTCTGCTGTTCGTCTGGCACGACCCGGAGGGCAATCCGCCGCCGGCCGGTGTGACGATCCCCCGTATCGAGGGCGCGACGCGCGACGACTGGACGGACTGGTCCTGGTACTCCGTGCGGATCGACGGCTCCAACTGCCGGGAGATCGTCGACAACGTGGTGGACATGGCGCACTTCTTCTACGTGCACTACTCGTTCCCCACGTACTTCAAGAACATCTTCGAGGGGCACACCGCCACCCAGCTCATGAAGGGGGTCGGCCGCGAGGACGTGCGCCGGCCGCAGGCGGAGGGGAGCGGCGCCCCCAAGATGCTGGGCCAGACCTCGCTGGCGACCTACCACGGCCCGTCGTTCATGATCGACGACCTGACGTACCACTACGCCGACGGCGACACGAACTCGGTGCTGGTCAACTGCCACTACCCCATCGACGAGAACTCGTTCATGCTCCAGTACGGCATCATCGTGCGCAGGTCCGCCCACCTGGGCGAGTCGGCGGACGAGGTGGCGCGCACGCTCGGCGAGTTCATCAGGATCGGCTTCGAGCAGGACGTCGAGATCTGGAAGAACAAGGCGCGGATCGACAACCCGCTGTTGTGCGAGGAGGACGGTCCCGTCTACCAACTGCGCCGCTGGTACGAGCAGTTCTACGTCGATGCCAGCGAGGTGCGGGAGGAGATGACGGACCGGTTCGAGTTCGAGATCGACACGAGCCGGCCCAACGAGGCGTGGCGGGCCGAGATCGAGCGGAACCTCCGGAAGCGGGAGGCCGAGGAGGCCGCCACCAGCGGCACGGCGACGGCGGAGAGCCGGCCCCTGTGACGGCGGTCCGCTCTGACGACCGGCTCCTCGACGCGCCGATGGCACCCGTCGACTGCGGCCCGTGCGGTGCGCGGGTGGACGCGCGCAAGAGCAGTTGGGAGCAGACCAGTGTGCAGTGGCACGCCGACGCGCTGGCAGCCTGCGTGGAGCGCCGTGCGGCCACCGGTGGAGCGGGGGCCGTGTTCACCGGTTGCCGGGCACTGGCACAGGCGATCGGTGAGGCCGCCGTCCAGGGGCGGCTCCGTGTGCAGTGCGAGGCGGACGGCACCGGCGGGTCCCCGGCCGCGCGGGGGTGAGACACCAGGGCGGCCCGGCTGCCGCTCTCGGCGGCCGGGCCGCCCTTCATGGTTCCCGGGCACCGTTCGGCCGGGACGCTGACGACGACGTCCGCCGGGTCGCCCCGGCGGGGAGGGTGGGGCATGGACATCGGCAATCCACTGGATTTCACGGACCGGGTCGTGGTGGTGACCGGGGGGACGAAGGGCATCGGCTTCACGATCGCCGAGACGTTCCTCGCCGCCGGGGCGCACGTCGTGGTCTGCGGGCGGAGCCAACCTCGGGCGCTGCCGGCCGCGGGCACCCGGCAGGCGGTCTTCCTCGCCGCCGACGTGCGTGATCCGCAGGCCGCGAGCGGGCTGATCGACGCGGCGGTGGCCCGGTTCGGGCGCCTGGACGTCCTGGTCAACAACGCGGGCGGGTCCCCCGACGCCGACGCGGCGACCGTGTCGCCGCGCTTCGTGGAGAAGATCGTCGCGTTGAACCTGCTCGCGCCCTTCTACACCGCCCAGGCGGCGAACCGGGTGATGCGGGACCAGGACCGGGGCGGTTCGGTCATCAACATCGGCAGTGTCTCCGCGCACCACCCGCAGCCCGGCACCGCCGCCTACACGGCCGCGAAGGCCGGACTGCTCGGCCTCACCCGGGCCCTGGCCCTGGAGTGGGCGCCCAAGGTGCGCGTCAACCACGTCACCACCGGGCTCATCCGCACCGACGGCGCCGCGTCCGTGTATGGCGAGGACGGCGGGAGCGCGGTCGCCGGGGTGATCCCGATGGGGCGGATGGCCGTGCCCTCGGACGTGGCGCGGACCTGTCTGTACCTGGCCGGAGACCTGGCCCGCTATGTCAACGGCGCCGACGTGGCCGTGCACGGCGGCGGCGAGGTGCCGGCCCGCTTCCTCGCGGCGAGGTCCTCGGGCGCGCGGTGAGCGCGTGGGAGGGGGCGCTCCCGCGTGCGCGGCGGGCGCCCCCTCCTCGTCGCCGTTCGGTACGGCCCGCCGCGCCTGTGCGAGGTGCGCGGCGGCGGGTCAGACGAGGTTGTCCTCGACGGTCAGGCCCAGTGCGGCACGGCCGTACATGGCGAGGGTCCGTTCGACGTCGTTGGCGACGTGCACGCTGCCCGCGTGCGCGTCGCGCCAGGCGCGTTCGATCGGGTTGCCGCGCCGCAGGGAGTTGCCGCCCGCCGTCTTGAAGAGCAGGTCGATCGCAGTGATGGCGCGTTCGGTGCCGCGCACCTGGTCGCGGCGGGTCCTCAGACGCAGTTCGGCGGGGATCTCGCGGCCCTCCGCCGCGCACGCCGTCAGCTCCCTGATGTTGCGGTCCATCTGGAGGACCGTCGCGTCGATCTCGGACGCCGCGCGTGCCACGGCGACCTGGGCGTGCGGGTCCTCGGCGAAGCGGGCACCGCCGAGGCTGAGCCGGGTGCGGTCCCTCATGGCCCGGACGTAGGACTCGTAGGCGCCGGCGACCGCTCCGACGAGGGGTGCGGTGACCGCGCTGGTGAAGACGGCCGCGAACGGCAGCCGGTACAGCGGGCCCGGGTTGGTCTTCTGGCCGGGGCCCTTCAGCTGTGCCTGCTCGTAGTTGCGGATGATCCGGTGCCCGGGGACGAATGCCCGCTCGACGAGGATGTCGTGGCTGGCGGTGCCGCGCAGCCCCACGACGTCCCAGGCGTCCTCGATCCGGTAGTCGGACCGGGGCACGAGCACCGTCAGGAAGTCCACGGGACGCCCCTGGTCGCCGACGACCAGGGCGCCGAGCACCGCCCAGCGGGCGTACCGGCAGCCGGAGGAGAAGCTCCAGCGGCCGGTGAGCCGGTAGCCCCCGTCGGCCGGGGTGAGCCGTCCCGCCGGCGCGTACGCGGACGAGATCAGCGTGTCGGGGTCCTCGCCCCACACCTCGGTCTGCGCCTCGGCGGGGAAGAGCCCCAACTGCCAGGGGTGGGCGCCCAGTACGGAGGTGATCCAGCCGGTGGAGCAGCAGACGGCGGAGAGGGCGCGTACGACCTCGTAGAAGTCGGCCGGGTCGGCCTCCTGGCCGCCGAACGCGCGGGGCTGGAGCATCCGGAAGACTCCGGCGTCGGTCAGTTCGCGCACGGTCTCCTCGGGGACCCGCCCCTGCTCGTCGGTGGCCCGGGCCCGGTCCGCGACGGCCGGAAGCAGGGCGTGCACCTTCTCCAGAACCGTGTTCCCCATCGTGTCCTTCCCTTCGAGTGTCCCTACCGGGCGTCCGGGGCGGCCGGGCGTTCCAGGTCGGTCTTGCGGATCTTTCCTGCGGCGTTGCGTGGGAAGGCGTCGAGGATGACGACCTCGCGCGGCACCTTGAAGTTCGCCAGGCGGGCGCCGCAGTAGTCGGCCAGCTCCGCCGGGGTGGTCCGGGCGTGGGGGCGGAGGGTGACGTAGGCGTGTCCCACCTCTCCCAGCCGGTCGTCGGGGACGCCGACGACGGCGGCCTCCGACACGGCCTCGTGCCGGCTGAGGAGCTGTTCCACCTCGGCCGGGTAGACGTTGAAGCCGCCGACGACGAACATCTCCTTGGAGCGCCCGGTGAGAGTCAGCCGGCCCTCCTCGTCGAGGTGGCCGACGTCTCCGGTGGCCAGCCAGCCCTCGTCGTCGATCGCGTCGGCGGTGGCCCGGGGGTCGTCCAGGTAGCCGAGCATCACGTTGTAGCCGCGGACCAGGACTTCGCCGTCCTGCCCCGGCGGCAGCGGGCGGCGGTCGGCGCCGGCCACGCGGATCTCCACGCCGTCGATGGGGCGGCCCGCCGTACGGGCGATGGTCTCGTCGTCGTCACCTGCCCGGCAGACGGTCGCGGTGCCGCAGGACTCGGTGAGCCCGTAGGCGGTGACCACGACCGGGAAGAGTTCCGCCCGGACCCGGGTGACCAGGGCGACGGGCACCGTGGCGGCGCCGGTGACGGCCAGGCGCAGGGAGGACAGGTCGTGCCGGTCGCGGCCGGGGGCGTCCAGCAGGGTGGTGAAGACGGTGGGCGGTCCGGGCAGGACGGTGATCTTCTCCTCCTCGATCAGGCGCAGGGTCCTCGCCACGTCGAAGACGGGCTGGAGCACCATGGTCGCGCCGCGCAGCAGGCAGGCCAGGACGCCCGCCTTGTAGCCGAAGCAGTGGAACATCGGGCTGATGATCAGGTAGCGGTCGCCGCGGGTGAGGCCGGTCCGCCGCGACCAGGCCCGGTAGGTGAGCACGTTCTGGCGGTGCGTGGTCATCACGCCTTTGGGGCGGCCGGTGGTGCCGGAGGTGAACAGCACGTCCGCCACGTCGTCCTCCTGTACGGCCGAGGACCTGGCGGCGGCGTCGGCGAGGGGGACCAAGTCGCCCAGGCGGAGGAAGTCCTCCCACCGGGTGGCGTGGAAGGAGCCGGAGGGGTCGCCGGGGCCGGTTCGCCCGGCCGGTTCGTCCCCGGCGGCGAGGTCGACCACGTGGGCCAGTTCGCCGAGGCCGGGCACGGGTCCCCGCTCCTCCGCCGTGGCGCCGATCATCTCCAGGTAGTCGTTGCCGAGGAAGCCGTTCTCGACGAGCAGCAGCCGGGCGCGGCTCCGCCGCAGCAGCCAGTGGGCCTCGTCGCCCTTGTACCGGGTGTTGACGGGGACCAGCACGGCCCCGGCGCCCAGCACGCCGAGCGCGGCCGTGATCCAGCGGGCGCTGTTGGGTGCCCACAGCGCGACCCGTTCGCCGCGCTGGACACCGAGCGCCATGAGGGATCTGGTGACGGCGAGGGCGCTGTCGTGCAGTTGGCGGTTGGTCAGCCGCTGGTCGTCGTCGACCACCGCCTGGGCGTCAGGGAAGGCCCTGGCGGCACGGGCGAGGACGGCGGGGACGGTGGCCGCGTCGGACCGCGTGCCGGTCACTCGGCGGGGAGGAGTCGCCGGGACGCCTCGTGGGCGCCGCGGACCAGGCCCGCGCGGTGGCGGACGCCGGCGCGCTTCTCGGCCGCCGCCAGGTTCCCGCCGGCCACCCGCAGAGGGCCGTCCGCCAGGTGTTCGAGGCCCTCGCGGGCGACCTCGTCGGGGTCGGCCACATCGAGGCCGGGCAGGTCCATGCGCAGGCCCGCCCGTTCCATCGCGGGGGTGCGGGTCACACCGAGGACGAGTTCGAGGACGTGCACGTGGTACGGCGCGAGTTCCAGCCAGAGCCCCTCGGCGAAGACCCTGCTGAACGCCTTCACCGCGGAGTAGACGCTCAGCCGTGCCTGGCCCATGTAGCCGGCCAGGGAGCCGACGAGCAGGATGCCGCCCCGGCCGCGTTCCTTCATCGGCGCGCCGAAGTGGTGGGCGAGGGCGAGCTGGGCGGTGATGTTCAGGTCGATCACGCCCTGGACGCGGTCGAGTTCGCCGCCGACGAACTCGTGGCCGTAGGTGTTGGCTCCGGCGTTGAAGATCAGCAGGCCGACGTCGAGGCCGTCGGTGACGGTGCGGATCGTCTTGAGCGCCCCGGGGTCGAGCAGGTCGAGCTGGAGGACGCGCACCTCGACGCCCTTGGCGCGGACGGCGGCGGCGGTCTCCTCCAGGGGGCCGGCCTTGCGGGCGATGAGCACCAGGTTGATCCCGGCGTCGGCGAGCTGGTGGGCGAAGGAGGCGCCCACCCCTTCCGATCCGCCGGCCACGACCGCCCACGGGCCGTAGACGTCCTTGTCGATCATCGGCTTCCTTCCTTCGGAGATACGGGGGTGCGCCGGGGGGGGCGAGCGCGGATGTCCTGGCGGCGGGCCGGTCCGCGGCGGGCGGCCGTGCGGTCCCTCAGCCGCCGGACGCGGGCTGGGTGCCCGTGGTGTCGAGCGCGGCGATGCTGTAGGCCGCGAAGGTGCGGTACTGGTCGCGGCCGGAGAAGTAGGGAGACAGGGTGGTCTCCAGTTCCTCGGGGGTGAAGGTGCCGTCGGCGGCGGTGAACTTCTTCTCGACGGTGGGGGGCGCGAGGAGCGCCACCATGTCGCCGTAGACGACGAAGACCTGGCCGTTGATCTCCTCGGCGGCCGGGGAGGCGAGGTAGCCGACGAAGGTGGCGACCCGCTCGGGGGCCATGATGTCGAGGCCGCTCCCGGACGTCGCCCCGGTGCCGAACGCGTCGGCGGTCATGGCGGTGCGGGCGCGGGGGCAGATGGCGTTGGCGCGGACGCCGTAGCGGGCCAGGCCCTGGGCGGTGGCCAGGGTGAGCGCGGTGATGCCGGCCTTGGCGGCGGAGTAGTTGGGCTGGCCGGGGGCGCCGAAGAGGAACGCCTCGGACGAGGTGTTGACGACCCGTCCGTAGACGGGGCCGCCCGCCGCCTTGCTGGCCGCCCGCCAGTGCGCGGCGGCGGCGCGGATGACGGCCGCGTGGCCCTTGAGGTGGATGCGGATGACGTCGTCCCAGTCGGACTCGCTGAGGTTGAACACCATCTTGTCGCGCAGGACGCCCGCGTTGTTGACGACGATGTCCAGGCTGTGGAAGGTCTCCAGCGCGGTGCTGACCAGGCGGTCGCCCATGGACCAGTCGCCGATGTCCCCGGTGACGGCGACCGCCTCGCCGCCGAGGGCCTTGATCTCGGCGACGACGTCCTCGGCCGCGGGGCCCACGTCGTTGACGACGACCTTGGCCCCCTGGGCGGCCAGCGCCAGTGCCTCGCTGCGGCCCAGGCCGGCTCCCGCCCCGGTGACGACGGCGGTACGTCCTTCCAGGCTGGTCCTCGTGCTCATGCTGCCTCTTTCGTGACGGTCCTGCGTGGCGGATACGGCGCGGCAGAAACTAGTACGCATTCTGGTTCCGCCGCCGTGGCTGTCCCGCTCAGTGGTGAGCGCTCCCCCGGGCCGGTGCCGGGGCTCGGGAGGCCGGTGGGGAGTCAGACGAAGCGGGCCGAGACGTCGCCCAGCCCCTCGAACTCCGCGCGGAACTCGTCCCCCGGCCGCGCGTCCACGGCCGCGGTGCACGAGCCCGGCAGGATCACGTGCCCCGCCTCCAGCCGCACCCCGAACGCCGCGACCTTCCGGGCCAGCCACGCGACCGCGACGGTCGGGTCGCCCAGGACCGCGCTGGTGCGGCCCCGGGCGATCTCCTCGTCGCCCCGGTGGAGCACCACGCCGAGGTCGGCGAGGTCCAGGCCGCCCGGCGCGACGCGCTTCGCGCCGAGGAGCACGCCGGCGGAGGAGGCGTTGTCGGCGATGGTGTCGGCCAGCCCGATCCGCCAGTCGGTGATCCTGCTGTCGATGAGTTCGAGGGAGGCGACGACGTACTCCGTCGCGGCCAGGACGTCCTCCTCCGTGCAGTCCTCCCCCGGCAGGCTGTCACCGAGGACGTAGCCGATCTCCACCTCGATGCGCGGGGAGCAGTAGCGGCCCGTCTCCACCGGAGTGTCCTCGGACAGGACCATGTCGGAGAGGAGGTGGCCGTAGTCGGGCTCGTCCACGCCCATCATCCGCTGCATGACCTCCGAGGACAGCCCGACCTTGTGGCCGCGCACCCGCACTCCTGGCTGCTCCAGCCGCCTGCGGACGTTGCGCAGCTGGATCTCGTAGGCGTCGACGACGTCGATGGCGGGGAACGTCCGGGTCAGCGGGGCGATGGGGGCCCGGTCCCGCTCCGCCAGCCGCAGCAGGTCGGCGGCTGCCGCGCGGTGCGAGGCGTCAAGCATCAGGGGTCTCCTTGTACGGTCCGGTGGCGTCCGCGGGTCCTGCGGCCGACGGGGTGGCGGCGAACCGGGCCCGGACGCCGGTGAGGACCGGCTGACCGTGCGCGGACGCCTCCAGGCGCAAGCCGCCCGGACCGTCGTCCCAGGCGTCGACGGCGAGCCGGTCGCCGGGGAAGACGGGGGCGCTGAAGCGGGCCTCCAGCTCCGTCAGGCAGGCCGGGTGGGCGCCCAGGACGCCGGCGGCGGGCAGGGTGAGGGCGGCCAGGGTGCACAGGCCGTGCAGGAACGGCCTGTGCATGCCCGCGGCGCGGGCCGCCTCCGGGTCGATGTGCATGTGGTGGCGGTCGCCGAGGAGCCGGTAGTGGGCGGCCTGTTCGGGGTGGGTCGCCACGGTCAGCCGGCGGTCGGCCGCCGGCCCGGGGCGCCGGGGGCTCCCGGGCCCGCGTTCCCCGCCGAAGCCGCCGCGGCCCGGGGCGAACAGGGACCAGACCGCCAGGAAGTACTCGCTCTCCACCTCGACGTCGAAGACGGCGGCGCCGCCCTTGTCCCACACCTCGGCGACCCGCGCCGTCATCGAGATCTCCCCCGCGCGTGGCAGCGGCCGGCGCACGGTGAGCCGCTGGGCCCCGTGGACCGCGGTGCCGGTGTCGAAGGCGCCGAGCGCGCCGAGGGCGTCGGGGGCCCACTGGGCCAGGGTCAGCGCGAAGGTCGGCAGGACCCGCAGGCGTTCCTCGAAGACGAGGTCGAGGTCGTCGGCCCGCGCGCCGACCGCGAGGGCGTAGAGGATCGGGTCGCGCTCGGTGTAGGCGACCGTGCGGGTGCCGAGGCCGCGGCCTCGCCACGGGGAGGCGGCGAAGGGCGCGCCGGGCGGGGACCCGGCCGGCGGGGCGGTCATCGGGCGGCTCCCAGGATCAGGCCGCTGGTCGGCACGCCGGTACCGGCGGTGACCAGGACGTGGTCGGTGTTCTCGGGCTGGTTGACGGAGGTGCCGCGGACCAGCCGGACGGCCTCGGCGATGCCGTTCATGCCGTGCAGGTACGCCTCGCCGAGTTGCCCGCCGTGGGTGTTGGACGGCAGCCGGCCGCCGAGTTCCAGGTGGCCGTCGGCGATGAAGTCCTTCGCCTCCCCGACGGGGCAGAAGCCCAGTTCCTCCAGTTGGGGCAGCACCAGCGGGGTGAAGTGGTCGTAGAGGATCGCGGCGTCGATGGCGTCGGGGCCCAGGCCGCTCTGCGCGTACAGCTGCCGGCCGACCAGGCCCATCTCCGGGATGCCGCTGATCCGCTCGCGGTAGTAGCTGGTCATCATGTGCTGGTCCTCGCCCGAGCCCTGGGCCGCCCCGAGGATCACGGCCGGCGGGTGGGGCAGGTCGCGGGCGCGTTCGGCGGAGACGATCACCAGGGCCTGGCCGCCGTCGGTCTCCTGGCAGCAGTCCAGCAGCCGCAGCGGTTCGGCGATCCAGCGGGAACTCTGGTGGTCCGCGAGGGTGATGGGGCGGCCGTGGAACCAGGCGGCCGGGTTGACGGCCGCGTGCGTGCGGGCCACTACCGCCACCCGGCCGAAGTCCTCGCCGGTGGCGCCGTACTCGTGCATGTACCGGCGGGCGAACATGGCGACCCACTGGGCGGGGGTGTTCAGCCCGTACGGCGTCATCCAGGAGTACGCGGCCCGGTCCGCGCCCGTGTCCATGGCCCGGCCGGCCTGGCCGAGGCCGTAGCGCTCGCCGGAGCGTTCGTTGAAGGCGCGGTAGCAGACGACGACCTCGGCGGCGCCGGTGGCCACGGCCATGGCCGCCTGCTGAACGGTGCCGCACCCCGCGCCGCCGCCGTAGCCGACGCGGGAGAAGAAGGTCAGCTCGCCCATGCCCGTGTTGCGGGCCACGTGGACCTCGCCACTGGTGTCGGCGGTGAAGGTGACCAGGCCGTCGACGTCGGCGGGGGTGAGACCGGCGTCGGCGAGGGCGGCGAGGACGGCCTCGCAGGCGAGCCTCAGCTCGCTGCGGCCGGAGTCCTTGGAGAACTCGGTGGCGCCGATGCCGGCGATGACGGCGCGGCCGGCCAGCGCGGTACCGCTCATCGCGCACCGGCCTTCCGCGGCAGGCGTACGGCGACGGTGCCGGTGACGTGCGCGCCGATGCCGTTGGTGCCGAGTACCGCGATCTCCACCCGCCGGTCCTCCTCGGACTTGGCCGTGACCGTGCCGGTGAGCACCATGGTGTCGCCGGGGTGGTTGGGCGCGCCCAGACGGACGCGGATCGCCTGGAGGCAGGCGGCCGGGCCGGCCCATCCGGTGACGTACCGGTCGACCAGGCCGTTGCTGGTCAGGATGTTCATGAAGATGTCCTTCGACCCGCGTGCGCGGGCCAGCTCGGGGTCGTGGTGCACGTCCTGGTAGTCGCGTCCGGCCAGGGCCGTGGCGACGATCAGGGTCCGGGTCACCGGGATCTCCAGCGGCGGCAGCACCTCGCCGACCGCCACCTCCTCGTACGTGCGGGTCGCCGGCACCGTCATCAGGTCGCCTTCCCTTCCGCCAGGAGGTCGCCGAGCCGGGCCAGGTCCCCGGCGGCCCCGCCGAGGGTGGTCGCGATCTGCTTGCCCCACAGGAAGTGGCGGTGCACCGGGTAGTCGGTGTCGACTCCGATGCCGCCGTGCACGTGCTGGACGCGGTGGACGACGTTCAGGCCGCCCTCGCCGGCCCACCACTTGGCGACCAGCACCGCCTGCTCGGTGTCCACGCCGTCCGCCAGCGCGGTCACCGCCTGCCACAGGGTCACCCTCATCGCCTCGGTCTCGATGAGGCAGTCGGCGAGCTGGTGCTGCACCGCCTGGAAGGTGGCCAGCGGGCGGCCGAACTGCTCGCGCGAGCCGAGGTGGTCGGCCGCGTGGCGCACCGCGCCCTGGACGACTCCCAGTTGTACGGCGGCGAGCGCCGTGCGGGCCCGGCCGGTGATCCACTCCACCACGCCGGTCCCGGGCGCACCGACCGCCTCTGCGGGGGCTCGGTCCAGGTCCAGGTGGGCGGCGAGGTCGTGGGTGGTCGTCTCGGCCGGCGTCCAGGTGGTGCCGGGGGCGTCGCGGCGGAGCAGGAAGAGGCCCGTGCCGGCGTCGGTGGTGGCGGTGACCAGCACGTGGTGGACGCCGGCCGCGGTGGGCACGGCGGCCTTGGTACCGGTGAGCAGCCAGCCGTCGCCCGAGGCCACGGCCACGGTCCGCGGCGTGCGGGGGCGGGCCGGGGCGAACTCCTCCAGGGCCAGGGTGAGCCGGGCCGAGCCGTCGGCCGCCGACGGCAGCAGTGCGGCACGCTGCCCGGCGGTGCCGTGGGCGGCGAGTGCCAGCGCGCCGAGCACGGCCGGCCACAGCGGCACGGGGGCCACACGGCGGCCCTGCTCCTCCAGCAGGACGCAGAGTCCGGCCAGGTCCAGACCGGCCCCCCCGGCGTCCTCGGGGAGCGTGGCGGCGATCAGTCCCGCCGCGCCCAGGTCCGCCCAGAGCTTGTCGTCGACGCGGGCGGGGGACGTCTCGACCGTCCGGAGTCGTTCGGGTGTGGCGTGGTCGGTGAAGATCTCGCGGGCCAGCTGCCGCAGTTCTTCGAGTTCTTCCCCCAGCGAGAAGTCCATCAGCGGTCCTCCGAGGCGACGGGCCGGAACACCGGCAGGGACAGGTCGGGGTCGGCGTCGAGCCAGTCGAGGACGACGGGCATGTCGATGGTGACGTCCTCGGGGGCGACGCCGGTCAGGCCGGTGATCAGCCGGGTCCCCTCGGCGAGCTCGACGACGGCGACGACCAGCGGGTAGTCGAACGCCGGGTGCCTGGGATGGTGGTTGATCGTGAAGCTGTACACGTGGCCGCGGCCCGAGGCCCGCACGGTGTCCCACGCGAAGGAGCCGCACCGCGGGCAGCAGGGGCCGGGCGGGTGGCGCAGGGTCTCGCAGGAGACGCAGCGCTGGATGACCAGCCGGTGCTCCCTGGCCGCCTCGAACCAGAAGGCGTTGTCGCGGTTGAGGGCGGGACGGGGGCGCGGGGGGCGCGGGCCGTCGGACGCCGCCTGGGCCGGGGCCGGGCAGAAGCGCAGGGTACGCCAGCGCTGGGTGGCGACGACCTCGTCGTTCTGGTCGCGGTAGGTCTTCATCGTGGTGACGAAGCGGCCGACGCCGAGCCCGGTCTTCTTCTCCGGCGAGATCGACTCCACGACCTCCCGCACCCCGACGTGGTCGCCCGGTACCAGCTCGCGCGCGAACTCCAGTTCCGAGTCGGTCGCCACGACGGAGGTGTAGCCGCCCTCGTCGAGCAGGGCGACCAGTTCGTCGAAGCCGCGGCGGCCGGGCGCCGGCGCGGTGGTGGCGGCGTAGCCGCGCATCGTCCACGCCTGCACCATCGAGGCGGGCGCGACCACGCCCGGCCGTCCGGTGGCGCGGGCGGCGGCCTCGTCGGTGTAGACCGGGCTGGTGTCGCCCATGGCCTCGGTCCAGTGCCGGATCATCGGCTGGTTGACCGGGTCCTGGCCGGGGGTGAGGGGGGTCAGTTCCCGGCCGACGAAGGCTTCCAGCCGCTCCTCGTACTCCGCGGCGCCCACGGCCCCTGCACGGTGCGGACTCACTGGCCACGTCCCTTGCGGGGGAGCCCCAGCCCCTGGACGGCGACCATGTCGCGCAGCACCTCGTTGACGCCGCCGCCGAAGGTGTTGACGATGCCCTGCCGGGAGAGCTGCTCGACCTGGCCGGCCAGGGCCGCGCCGGGCGACTCGGGGCGGATGCGCCCGGCCGCGCCGAGGATCTGGGTCAGGGTGCGCTGCACGTCGATGTGGGTCTCGGTGCCGTACGTCTTGGCCGCGCCGGCGTCGGCGCCGGTGAGCCGGTCGCGGGCGACGGCGTCGGTCATCTGCCAGTTCATCAGCCGCATCGCCTCAAGCCGGGCGTGGGTGCGGGCGAACTCCTGGCGGACCCAGGGCTGTTCGAGGGTGCCGTTCCGCCTGGACCACTCCAGGACCTGTTCCCACAGCTCGATCATGCGTCCGCCGAGGGCCGCCAGGCCGATGCGCTCGTGGTTGAGCTGGGCCGTCATCAGCCGCCAGCCGCCGTTCACCTCGCCGACGACGTCGGTGGCGGGCACCTGGACACCGTCGTAGTAGGTGGCGGTGACGACCATGCCGCCGACGGTGCGGATGGGGCTCCAGGAGAAGCCCTCGGCGTCGGTGGGCACGATCAGGATGGAGATACCGCGGTGCTTCGCCGCCTCGGGGTCGGTCCGGGCGGCCAGCCACACGTGGTCGGCGGTGTTGGCGCCGCTGGTGAAGATCTTCCCGCCGTCGACGGTGAACCGGTCGCCGTCCCGCACGGCGCGGGTGCCGAGGGAGGCCAGGTCGGTGCCCGCGCCCGGCTCGGTGTAGCCGATGGCGAAGACGGTGTCGCCGGAGAGGATGCCCGGCAGGAACCGCTTCTTCTGCTCCTCGGTCCCGTACCGCATGAGCGTGGGCCCCACCGTGTTCACGGTGACGAACGGGAAGGGCAGACCGGCGCGTTGGACCTCGTCGAAGAAGACGTACTGTTCCCCGACGGAGCGGCCCTGGCCGCCGTACTCCTCGGGCCAGCCGATGCCCAGCCAGCCGTCGGCGCCGAGCCGGCCGACGATCTCGCGGAACCGGGGGCCGCCCACGCCCTCCTCACCGGCGCGGCGCCGTTCGTCCTCGGGCAGCAGGCCCGAGAAGTACGCTCTCAGCTCACGTCGCAGCTCCAGCTGCCCGGCGCTCTCACGCAGTCGCATGTGGTTCTCCCGTTCCTCTCATGTCCTCGCCGGCGGGGTGGTCAGGGCAGGAAGCGTCCGCGTCCTCGGGCGAGGAACTCCGCGCGCAGGGCCGCCTTGTCCTCGTCGGTCATCAGGGTGTACCGAGGCTCTCCGCGGCCCCGCCAGTGGTAGACGGGGTCGTCCGCGCGCCACCCCTCGGCCTGCATCTCCTTCTTGCGCAGCTTGCCCGAGCCGGTGGTGGGCAGGGCGTGGGAGACGCGGACGTAGCGGGGGGCTCCCTTGGTGCCCAGGTCCTGCTGGCCGGCGAGGAACCCGGGCAGCCGCAGTTCCTCGAAACCGGTGCCCTCGGGCAGCTCGACGGCGGCCATGACCTGGTCGCCGGAGCGGGGGTCGGGGACGCCGAAGACCGCGGCGGCGACGATGCCGGGGTGGCGGCGCAGGACGCGTTCGGTCTGCAGGGCGGAGGTGTTCTCGCCGTCGACGCGTATCCAGTCCCCGCTGCGTCCGGCGAAGTAGAGGTACCCGGCCCCGTCGACGTAGCCGAGGTCGCCGGTCCAGTACCAGCCGTGGTGGACGCGTTCGGCGTTGGCGGCGTCGTTCTTGTAGTAGCCCTCGAAACGGGCGGCGCCCTCCGTGTCGACGATCTCCCCGATGGCCTCCTGCGGGTTGAGCACCCGGCCGTGCTCGTCGACGCGTGCGGGCGGGCAGGTCTCGCGGGTCAGGGCGCTGACGATCCGCACCCCCTCGCGCGCGGGTCTGCCGAGCGCGGCGGGCGGCCCGCCGGGCACCCGCTTGAGCAGGCCGGCGCCCTCGCTGGAGCCGTAGCCCTCGATGAGCCGGCAGCCGAACCGGCGCAGGAACGCGGCCTGGTCCTCGGGGGACGCCTCGGTGCCGAAGGCGTGGGTGAGCTGGTTGTCGCCGTCGTCGTCCTGCTCCGGGCAGGCCAGGACGTAGGCGACGGCCTTGCCCACGTAGGTGAAGAAGGTGGCCCCGAAGTACCGCACGTCCGGCAGGAAGCCGGAGGCGGAGAACTTGGGCGTGAGGGCGACGGTGGCGCCGGCCGCGAGGGCCGGGGCCCACAGGGCCATCAGCGCGTTGCCGTGGAACAGCGGCATGGGGCAGTAGCAGACGTCGTCGGCGCCGACCTCGTACTTGGCGGCGTTGCCGTGGCCGATGGCGGCCAGCCTGCCCTGCGAGCAGATCGCCGCCTTGGAGGCGCCCGTGGTACCCGAGGTGAAGAGCAGCAGCAGGCGGGTGGCGGCGGTGATCTCGGGGTCGTGGACGGGTTCGGCCGCCGCGTGCCCGGCCAGGGCCCGGCCGTAGGCCGGTTCGTCCACGAGCAGGTACCGCTCCGGCGGGACGCCGAGGTCCAGCCCGTCGAGGAGCTTCAGCCCGGCCCGGTCGGTGATGATCAACTGGCAATCGGTGTGGCGTACTTCCTGTTCCAGGTAGCTGCCGCGCCGGGTCGGGTTGATGCCCACGGCGGTCGCGCCGGCGAGGGCGGCTCCGCCGAGCCAGAAGACGTACTCGGGCACGTTGTCGAGGAGGAGGCCGATGTGGAACGGGCCGTCGGTGCGCAGCGCGCGTGCGAGAGCTGCGCGGACCGCGCTCTCGTGGACGACCTCGTCCCAGGTCCAGTCCTGGTCGCGGGTGCGCAGGCCGAGCCGGTCGTCGCCCCTCCGGGCGAGGAGCAGTCCGGCGATGGTGTCGGATGCCAACGTCGTCCCCCTCAACCGGTGATGGGTGCCTTGCCCGCGGCGGGCCGGTCGCCGGGCGGCTCGATGAGTACGCAGCGGGTGCCGCCGTAGATGGTGACGAAGCACTTGTTGCAGTGGATGCAGAGCGAGGGGGTGTCCGCCTGGGCGCTGATGCGGTTGATCAGGTCGGGTTCGCGCAGCAGGGCGCGCCCCATGGCGACGAACTGGAACCCCTCGTCCATGGCGAGGTCCATGCTGGGCCGGTCGGTGATCCCGCCCAGCAGGATCAGCGGCATGTCGACGGCCGCACGGATCTGCCGGGCCTGTTCGAGGAGGTAGGCGTCCTCGTACGGGTAACTGTGCAGCACCTTCTTGCCGACGAGCTTGATGCCCGTCTTCATCGGTTCGGGCATGATCTGCGCGAACTCGCGCAGCGGGGCGTCGCCGCGGAAGAGGTACATGGGGTTGAGCAGGGAGCTGCCGACGGTCAGCTCCAGGGCGTCGAGGCAGCCGTCGCTCTCCAGGGTGCGGGCGACGGGGATGGCCTCGTCGAGCCAGAAGCCGCCGGGGACGCCGTCGTCCATGTTGAGCTTGGCGATGACGGCGATCCGGTCGCCGACCGCCTCGCGCACGGCCCGCACGATCTCCCGGGGGAAGCGGAACCGGTTCTCCAGGCTGCCCCCGTACTCGTCCTTGCGGTGGTTGATGCGGGGGCTGAGGAAGGAGCTGGCGAGGTAGTTGTGGCCGAGGTGGATCTCGACGCAGTCGAAGCCCGCCTCGACGGCCAGCGCGGCGCCTTCGGCGTGGTTGCGGACGATGCGCCTCAGATCCGCCCGGGACGCCTCCCTGGCGAAGCTGAGCGTCGTCTTGTGGAAGTGCCGGCTGGGCGACAGCGCGGGGAGCCCGTTGGACTTCGGGTTGGCCACGGGCCCGGCGTGGCCGATCTGGGCGGAGACGGCCGCGCCCTCGGCGTGGACGGCGTCGGTCAGCTTGCGCAGGCCGGGCAGTGCCTCGGGCCGCCACAGCAGCTGGTGGCGGTCCGTCCTGCCCTCGGGGGCCACCGCGCAGTAGGCGACGGTGGTCATGCCGACCCCGCCCCGGGCGTACCGGGTGTGGAAGTCGATCAGGTCCTGGGTGACCAGGCTGTCACGGCTCAGCCCCTCGTACGTCGCCGCCTTGAGGACGCGGTTGCGCAGGCTGAGGGGGCCGAGTGTCGCGGGAGCCAGAACGTTGGGCGCTCCGGGTGGCTGGTGCGATGTCTGAGTCAAGGGGGGAACCTCCGTCCGCACACCCGTCGTGGTGGCGGTGGCGACGTTATGCAGGGAGGGGACGAGGGGCGGGGGCCGTCCCGCTGACCGGGAGGAGCGGGGCCGGTCAGTCGAAGTTGGCCTGGCCGCCGTCGAGGGGGACCGTGGCGCCGGTGAGGTAGCGGGCGTCCGGTGTCCGGCCGAGGACCGCCAGTGACGCTCCCTCGGCGGCCAGGGCGAGGGCGACGCCCTGCCCGACGCCCTGGCCGGCTCCGGTGACGACCGCGACCTTCCCTCGTAGGTGTCCCACGGGTCCTCCTGTCTCCTCGGTCCTGTCCGTGGTGTCCGTCTCGCGCCCGGGGCGGGTGCCGGTCGGTCCGGTGCTCCGGGCGGGCTCATGTTCCGGACGGCGGGGGACGCGCCGGGGCGCGTGTCCCACTCAGTGGCAGGTCCGTCACCGCCGCGGCGAGGCCGTCCCGGTGACCGGGAGCCGCGCTTCACCCCGGTGACCCGGGAGCGACCATGCGTGCGGATCGACCACTCGGTGAGAGGCAGGCGCATGAACGCGAGGGCGGACAACCAGGAGACGGTGCCGGAGATCCTGCGGCGGCTGACGGGCCCCGGCGGCGCCTTCGAGCTGGTGCGCGAGGACGTGCTCGGCACGCCGATACAGGTGTTCGCGCACCGGGAGAGGTCGCTGGCGGACGTCGTGGCCGCCTCCGTGCGCCACGGCGACCGCGACTACATCGTGACCGAGGGCGAGCGGATCTCGTTCGCCGAGCACGCGCGTCAGGTGGCGTCCCTGGCCCGGGTCCTGGAGGAGGAGTACGGCGTCGGCAAGGGCGACCGGGTGGCGGTGCTGGCGGCGAACACGCCGGGCTGGATCGTCGGGTTCTGGGCGACGGTCTCGCTCGGCGCCATCGCCGTGGGCTACAACGCCTGGTGGACGGCGCCCGAGATCGCCTACGGCATCGAGCACACCCGGCCCAAGGTGGTCCTGGCCGACGAACGGCGGGCGGCCTCGGTGGACGGCTCGCGCGTACCGCTGCTGACGTTCGAGAAGGACGTCCCCGAACTCGTACGGCGGTACCCGGACAGTCCGCTGCCGAAGCCGGAGATCGACGAGGACGACCCCGCGGTCATCATGTACACGAGCGGTACGTCGGGCCGGCCGAAGGGAGCGGTGCACACGCACCGCAACCTGCTGGCGGTCATCGACTACCTGCGGTGCAGCAGCGCTCTGGCGGCGGAGCTGGGCGACCCGGTCGCCCCCGAGGACCGGCGGCACCTGCTGGCGCTGCCCCTCTTCCACATCGCGGCGCTGCACAACCTCGCCGTCCCCCGGCTCGTGGACGGCGGCACCGTGGTGCTGTACGAGGGCCGCTTCGAGGTGGACCGGGTGCTGCGGCTGATCGGGCGGGAGCGGGTCACCAACTGGGGCGCGGTGCCGACGATGGCGCACCGGCTGATCGAGCACGGCGACCTCAGCGGCTACGACCTGTCGTCCCTGTCGTCCTTCGCACTGGCGTCGGCCCCGTCCACCCCGGCGTTCCACGACCGGCTGCGCGCGGTGCTGCCGGTGGCCCGCCACGCGCTGGCCAACAGCTACGGGCTCACCGAGTGCTGCACCGGCGCGACCGTGGCGACCCCGGCCGACCTCGCCGAGGCCCCGGACAGTCTGGGCAGCCCGGTGGTGGCGGTGGAGCTGGAGGTGCGTGATCCGGCGGGCGTGCCGTTGCCCGAGGGCCAGGAGGGCGAGGTGTGCCTGCGCAGCCCCTACGTGATGCTCGGCTACTGGAACGATCCGCAGGCCACCGCCGAGTCCGTCCGGGCGGACCGCTGGCTGCACACGGGGGACATCGGGGTGGTGCGCAACGGCAGGCTCCGGCTCACCAGCCGGCGCTCGGACCTGATCCTGCGCGGCGGTGAGAACGTGTATCCCGCGGAGATCGAGAACGTCCTGTCCGACCACCCGGAGGTACAGGAGTGCCTGGTGATCGGTGTGCCCCACCCGGACCTGGGACAGGAGGTGGCCGCGGTGGTGGTCACCGACGCGGGCTCCTCCCTCACCGAGGAGTCCCTGGCCGCCTTCCTGAGCGGACGTCTGGCGTACTACAAGGTGCCGTCCCGGTGGCGGGTCACCTCCCAGAGCCTGCCGCGGAACGCCACGGGGAAGGTGATCCGGCGCGAGGTCCGCGTCTGAAGACCCGGGGGGCACGGACCGAGCCGGGGCCGGGCGGGTGGGCCCGGGCTCGTTCCGCGCCCCGCGTCGCGGCCGTGTCCGGGTGCCGGGTGTCCGTGGCCGAAAGGACGCCGGCCGGAGCCGGTCGGCCCCGGCGGGGTGGCCGCCCCCATGCGTCCGGCGCCCTCCGGTGGTCGGAGGGCGCCGGGGTGGGGCTCAGGCGTGGGTCAGCTGGGGCGCGGCAGTTGTTTGGCGATGAACAGGCCCTTGGCCGTCACGCATTCGCGGTCACCGGCCATGAGGGAGCCGACGGTCAGGATCTTGTCGCCGTCCACCGAGACCTGGCGTCCGGTGACCGTCAGCGGCTCGAAGAGCGGGGTGGGGCGCCGGTAGCGCAAGGTCAGTTCGGCGGTCATGCCGGACAGGCCCGCCCAGTGGTTGGCGACGCCGAGGGTGTGGTCGAGGAGCAGCGCCGAGATCCCTCCGTGCACGCAGCTGGGCGGGCCCTGGTAGGGCAGTCCGAGGGTGACGACGCCGCGCACGGAGCCGTCTTCCTGGCCGATGAGTTCCACGGGCGGCGCGAGGGCGTTCTCGGGACCGGTGACGGGGTCGTGGCGCGTGACCCCGCTGCCCTGCCACATGGCGACCAGCCGTTCCTCGCGGTCCGGGGCCTGCTCCAGGAGCTTGCCGGCGAGAGCGTCGAGCTGCTCGGTCACGTCCCCCATGTCGGTGTCCGTGTGGTCGCCGGCCTGGAGCAGGGCGTCGATCAGCCGCCGGGCGGCGGCGGTCGCCGCGTCGACGCCTTCGTCGCGGGCGGCGGAGACCAGCAGCTGCGGTCGTGCCACGCGTGCGGAGGGAACGGGGGTGGGGTGGTCGGTGGTCATGGGGTGATCCTCGCTGTTCCGTGGACGAGCACGGGCGCGTCGTCGCGTTCCGGGCAGGTGGCGTGCAGCAGGAGCCGGTCACCGTCACGCCAGACCGCGGTGCGGACGCTCTCGCCGGGGAAGAGGACGCCTCCGAAGCGTACGGACAGTTCCGTCAGCCTGCTCGCGTCGCCGTCGAGCACTCCGCCGACGAGCGCCTTGGCCATGAGGCCGTAGGAGGCGAGGCCGTGCAGGACGGGCCGGTCGAAGCCGGCGGCCTTCGCGAACTCCGGGTCGACGTGCAGGGGGTTGAGGTCGCCGTTGAGCCGGTAGAGCAGTGCCTGCTGGGTCGTGGTCGGGGCGTCGAGCACGGCGTCGGGGGCGCGGTCGGGCGCGGTCCACCCGGTCCGGGGGCCGGGCTCGCCGCCGAAGCCGCCGGCGCCGCGGGCCCAGATCTGCATCCTGCTGGTCCACAGCGGGTCGCCGTCCGGCCCGGTCGCCGTGGACTCGCGTACGATCACCGCCGCCTTGCCCTTGTCCCACACCTCGGACACGCGGGAGGAGAGGGTGGCCGTGCCGGCTGCCGGCAGCGGGCGGTGGACCTTCAGGCCCTGGCCGGCGTGGAGGATGCGGCGCAGGTCGATCTCGATACCGGGCAGGGCGAAGGAGGGGGCCGGGGCGGTGCCCGAGGAGATGCCGGTGCCGGCCACCATCGCGAAGGTGGGCAGCACCGTCAGGCCGCGTTCGTAGGTGAGGGCGAGTTCCGGTCCCGCGGCGGCGTCGGCGCCCGCTCCGAGGCTGAGGTGGTAGAGGAGCACGTCCCGGGCGGTCCAGGAGATCTTCTGGACGGTGGGGGGCGCGCCGAGCGCCTTGTCACGGTCGATCGTCATGCGCGGGCCTTCTGCTGGGTCGTGGGGGCGGGTGAGGGGTCGCGGGGCAGCCCCAGGATGCGCTCCGCGATGATGTTCAGCTGGACCTCGGTCGTGCCTCCGGCGATCGACATGCAGCGGGAGTTGAGGAACCACCAGGTGGGGTCCTGGCGGGGGCCTTCGCCGGTGAGGGAGGCGTCTCCCAGCCAGTCCATGGCGGTCTCCCACACCTCCTGCACATGCTCGACACCGGTCAGTTTGGCGATGCTGGCCTCCGGGCCGGGCTGCCTGCCGGAGACCGTGCGCAAGGTGGTGCGCAGGCCCAGCAGTCCGCCGGACTGGGCGTCGCAGAGGATGGAGCCGAGGGTGGTGAGCCGTTCGTCGTCCCTCAGCTCGGGTGCCGCGGCCACGAGGTCGAGCAGGGCCTCGCCGCCCGAGCCGAGGGAGGAGTCGTGGGAGAGGGCGACGCGTTCGTTGGCCAGGGTGGTGCGGCTGAGCCGCCAGCCGTCGCCGGGGGCGCCGACGAGCAGGGCGTCGGGGACGAACACGTCGTCGAGGAAGACCTCGTTGAACTCGGCCTCGCCGGTGATCTGCCGCAGTGGGCGGATGTCGATGCCGGGGGTGTTCATGTCGAGCAGGAAGTACGAGATCCCCTTGTGCTTGGGCACGTCGGGGTCGGTGCGGGCGAGCAGGATGCCCCAGTCGGCGTCGTGGGCCCCGGAGGTCCACACCTTCTGCCCGGTGATCCGCCAGCCGCCTTCGGTCCTGACCGCGCGGGTGGAGAGCGCGGCGAGGTCGGAGCCGGCACCGGGCTCGCTGAAGAGCTGGCACCAGGTGATCTCGCCGCGCAGGCTGGGCCTCAGGAACTTCTCGCGCTGGGCGTCGTCGCCGTGGGCGAGAAGCGTCGGCACCACCCAGCCGCCGATCACCATGTCCACGGGTTCGAGGCCGGCCGCGCGCAGCTCTTCGGCGAGGACGAGCTGGGCGACGGCGTCGGCGCCCTTGCCCCAGGGGGCGGGCAGATGGGGGGCGGTGTAGCCGCGGTCGGCGAGGAACGCGGGCCGCTCGGCGGCGGGGAGGGCGGTGGCGGCGGCGAGCTCGGCGCGGGCCTCCTCGCGCACCGCCTCGGCGGCGGGCGGCAGTTCGACGCCGAGGCGGCGGCGGGCACCGTCCAGGGTGAGCTGGGCGACGCGGCGGCGCCAGCGTGCGGTGGGGCCGAGCGCGATGCGCAGGGTCTGGGCGCGGCGCAGGTAGAGGTGCGCGTCGTGCTCCCAGGTGAAGCCGATGCCGCCGAGGACCTGGATGCAGTCCTTGGTGGTGGCGAAGCCGGCGTCGACGCCGGTGGCGGCGGCGACCGCGGCGGCCAGCGACGCCTCGCGGGGATCGTCGACCGCGCCGGGGCCGCCGGAGCGGGCCGCGTCCCAGGCGCAGGCGCGGGCCTGCTCGGCGCGGGCGAGCATCCACGCGCAGCGGTGCTTGACACCCTGGAACTGGCCGATGGGGCGGCCGAACTGCTCCCTGACGCGGGCGTGGTCGGCGGCGGTGGTCACGGCCCAGTCCGCGATGCCGGAGGACTCCGCGGCGAACAGGGCCGCGGCCAGGTCGAGCGGCAGATGCGGACCGACGCTCAGGACGTCGCCGGCCGGGACCGTGGTCGTCCCGGCGTACGCCAGGGAGGAGCGGCGGGTCAGGTCGTGGCCGCGCTGGTGCGTGGTCCTCACGGCGGCCTGCGGCAGCACGACCCACGCGGTGGTGCCGCCGTCCGTGGCCGGCAGCACGAGGAGGTCGGCCGTGTGGCCGCCGATGATCATGCCGGACTCGCCGGACAGGGTGAGGGTGCCGTCCTCGTGGCGGGTCAGGGCGAGCGTGCCGTTGCGCAGTCCGACGGCGCCGACGAGGGTGCCGTCGGCGAGACCCGACAGGTACGTGTGGTGGCCGGCCCGGTCCAGGATGGCCGCGGCGAGGGTGCTCGGCAGGAAGGGGCCGGGGGCCAGGGCCCGCCCCAGTTCCTCGATGACGACGGCGAGTTCGGTCAGCCCGTAGCCCGCGCCACCGGCCGACTCGGGCAGGTGGAGGCCGAGCAGGCCCTGGTCGGCGAGGGCCCGCCAGTACGGCGGGAGCGTTCCGTCCTCGGCGTCGACCGCTTCGCGCAGGACGTCCGCCGTGACGTGGCGGCCGGTGAAGGCCCGCACGGAGTCGCGCAGGTCGCGGTGTTCCTCGGTCAGCCCGATGGTCATGGTGTCTCAGATCCGTTCGATGATCGTCGCCGTCGCGTGGGCGCCGCCGGCGCACATGGTGACCAGCGCGGTGGACTTGTCGGCACGCTCCATCTCGTACAGCGCCTGGGTGATCAGCCGGGCGCCGGTGGAGCCCACCGCGTGGCCGAGCGCGATGGCGCCGCCGTTGACGTTGACCTTGTCCAGGTCGGCGTGATGCACCTGGGCCCAGGACAGCACGACGGAGGCGAACGCCTCGTTGATCTCGACGAGGTCGATGTCGTCCAGAGTCATCCCGGACCTCCTGAGGACCTCGCGGGTGGCTTCGACGGGGCCGTCGAGGTGGTAATAGGGGTCGGAGCCGACCATGGTGGAGGCGACGATCCGGGCGCGCCCGCGCAGTCCGAGGCGGTGGGCGCGCTCCTGGCTCATCAGCAGGACGGCGGCGGCGCCATCGCTGATCTGGGAGGAGTTGCCGGCGGTGTGGATGCCGTCGGGGAGGACCGGCGCGAGCGCGGCGAGTCCCTCGGCGGTGGTGTCCCTGAGCCCCTGGTCGCGGGAGACGACGGTGCGCTCGCCGGTGGGGCCTTCCTTGGTCATCACCGGGGCGTCGATGTCGAGGACCTGGCCGGCGAACCGGTCCTCGGCCCAGGCGCGGGCCGCCTTCTGCTGGGAGGCGAGGCCGAGGGCGTCGGCGTCGGCGCGGGTGATGCCGCGCTTGCGCGCGATCCGCTCGGCGGCGGTGAACTGGTCGGGCATCTCCCGCGACCAGCTGTCAGGTACGGGCGTGCCGGTGCCGGGGGTCTGGGCCTGGCCGAGGAAGACCCGGCTCATCGACTCCACACCGCAGCCGATGCCCACCTCGATGCCGCCCGCGGCGATCAGGCCGTGGACCAGGTGCACGGCCTGCTGCGAGGAGCCGCAGGCGCAGTCGATCGAGGTGCAGGCGGTGGTGTGCGGCAGCCCGCTGTGGAGCCATGCGGTGCGGGTCACGTTGTTGGACTGCTCGCCGGCCTGGGTGACGCAGCCCCCGATGACCTGTTCCACGGCGTCGGGGGCGAGGCCGGCCCGCTCCAGCAGGCCCTTCTGGGTCAGGCCCAGCAGTTCGGCCGGGTGCAGCCCCGACAGGACCCCGCGTCGCCGGCCGACCGGCGTGCGCGCGGCTTCGACTATGACGGCCTCGGCCATGGTTCTCCGTAGGTGTGAGGTGGCCCGTGCGGGCCGTGGACGATGACGCCCAGAACTAGAATTCATTCTGTTGCGGGAGGGCAAGCGGGCGTCCCACTCAGTGGGCCGGGCCCTTATCGGCCCGTCCCCGCCGGCGTGGGCGGTTCAGAACCGGTCCGGCCCGCGCAGGACCGCCTCAGCGCCTCCGTCGACGTACAGCACCTGGCCGGTGACGTGGGTGTTCTCCACGCTGGTCAGCCAGCGCAGGGCCTGTGCGATCACCTCCGGCTCGGCGTGGCCGTTCAGCGGCATGGGCACGGCCTGCTCGACGATCCTGCGCTGCTCCTTCGTCACCGCGACCGCGGCGTGCATCGGGGTGAGCACGACGCCGGGCCCGACGGCGTTCAGCGGGATGCCCGCGCCGGCCCACTCCTCGGTGACGGCGGTCCGGCGCAGCCAACGCGCCAGCGCCGCCTTGGAGGCCGGGTAGAGGGCGCCTCCCCCGCCCTGCCCGGCGAGGGTGGCCGCCGTGGCGAGCGCGGCCGGCTCGTCACCGCTGAGACAGGCCCCGACGACCTCGGGAGCCACGGCCTTCGTCCCGACGACGGAGCCGACGAAGGCGGCACGCGGCGCCCTGGCGCGCGCCAGGGCCGGCCTGAGGCCCTGGAGCAGTTCGGTGACGCCGAAGTAGTTGACCGCGATCGTCACCGGCACCCGCGCCGACACGCCCGCGCAGGCGGTCACGGCGTCGAGGACTCCCCCGGAGCGTTCGAGGACGGCGCGGACGGCTTCCTGCCGCCCGGCCGGGGTGCCGAGGTCGGCGCGGACCTCGGCGTCCCGCAGGTCGACGCCGATCACGTCGTCGCCCTGCGCCCGGAGCAGGCCGCAGAGCGCCTTGCCGATGCCCGAGGCCGCTCCGGTGACGGCGATCCGACGGCGCGCGGATGAGCTGCTGGTCATGGGTGCGTTCGCCTTCCGTCGTGGGGCGCGCGCCGCTTCACGGCGCACCTCCCCGTCCTGACGTACGCCCGCTCACCGGGCGCCGTGGTGCGGTCCCCGGCGGGGTCAGATGTGGGAGCCGCCGTCGGCGCGGAGCTCCGCGCCCGTGAGGTAGCCGGCGTCCGGGGAGGCCGCGAAGGCGATGACGCCCGCGATCTGCTCCGGGTCCGCCGCGCCGAACGGCGCGCGGATGCGCTGGTAGTAGCTGGTGTCGAGATCCTCGGGCAGCAGGCCGGGCCGGGCGGTCAGGGGCGTGGCGACGGTGCCGGGTGAGACCGGGACGACCCGGATGCGGCGGTGGGCCACCTCGGCCGCCAGGGACAGGGAGAACGCCAGCACCGCTCCCTTGGAGGCGGCGTAGGCGCTCATGTACGGGTTGCCGTGGGTCGCGGAGGAGGAGGCCACGTTGACGACGGCACCCGTGCCGTCGGGCAGGTGGCTCAGCGCCTCGCGGCAGAACAGGGCCGTGCCGACGACGTTGACGTCGAACAGGTGCCGCAGGTCGTCGGCGGTCAACCGGGCGATGGGTGTGGTGCGGTGCACGCCCGCGACGTTGACCAGGACGTCGATGCCGCCCAGTTCCCGGACGGCGCACTCCACCGCGTTCACGACCGCGCACTCGTCCGCCACGTCGGCCACATGGGTGCGGATCGTCCCGGCCCCCGGGGCGAGGAGGCCGGCCGTCTCGTGCAGACCGGTCTGCGAGAGGTCGACGCAGAAGACGGCCGCCCCCTCCGCGGCGAGCCGGAGCGCGGTGGCACGGCCGATGCCGGAGGCGGCACCGGTGAGCAGGACGCGGGTGCCCTGGAAGCGGTTCGTCACGGCGCCTCACACGGTTCCCGGGGGCACGGCGGCCCGCCGGAACCGGGAGCGGGGGGAACCGGCGCCAGGACGCGGCGCCGCGGAGCCCCGGCGGGGGACGGGGCGGGCACACTGACCGGGACCGCCGGGCCGGGCGGGGTCATCCGGCCGTCCCGGCCTTCCCCGGCGGCAGGAACGCCGCGAGCGGTTGCGAGCCCGACCAGTCGTGGCCCCAGTAGCTGTCGGCGGTGATCTCCTCGGC
This sequence comes from Streptomyces sp. BBFR102, assembly GCF_051397025.1. NCBI lineage: Bacteria > Bacillati > Actinomycetota > Actinomycetes > Kitasatosporales > Streptomycetaceae > Streptomyces > Streptomyces sp. BBFR102. The sequence goes on along the minus strand of NZ_CP195757.1, from coordinate 5,822,311 downwards.
GGTGTAGTGGCTCTCGTCGACGAGGAGCCCGTCGGTGCCGTACTCCAGGTCCCAGCCGCCGGGGGCGCGCACGTAGAAGGAGACCATCTTGTCGTTGGTGTGGCGGCCCAGGGTGGAGGAGAGCGGGAAGCCCTGGCGGTTGACGTTGTCCAGGGCGCGGCCCACCGCGTCCAGGGTGTCGACCTCGACCATGAGGTGCACCAGGCCGGGCGCCTCGCCGTGCGGTGCCGGGCACAGGGCCAGGCTGTGGTGGCGCTGGTTGACGCCGAGGAAGCGCACCCGGCGCGGCGGGGTGTCCGGAGCCTGGCCGCTCAGCTTGACCGCGCCGCGCGGCAGGAAGCCGAGGACCTCGGTGTAGAAGGCGACGGTCTCCTCCATGCGAGTGGTGGGCAGGACGACGTGGCCCATGCCCTGGGCGCCGGTGACGAAGCGCTGGCCGAGACCGGTGAGGACGGGGCTGTGGTCGAGGACGGGGCCGAAGAACACCTCGACGCGCATGCCCGCGGGGTCCTGGAAGGCGATGGCCCGCTCCACGGCCAGGTCGCCGGCTTCCTGCCAGGTGAGTTCCTCGACCGGAACGCCGGCGGCCTCGACGGCGCGGGCGACCTCGGCCAGCGCGAACTGGTCGCGGACCTCCCAGCCGATGGCTTCGGCCCGGTCGGTCTCGCCGGGCAGGACGACGAGCCGGGCCCGGCGCTCGTCCATCCTCAGGTAGAGGGCGTCCGGGTCGGGCCCGGCCCCCTCGGCGAACCCCAGGGCGCCGACGGCCAGTTCGCGCCAGCGGGCGACGTCCTTGGTCCTGACCCGGAGATGGCCGAGTCCGCGGATGTGCGTCATGTTCCTCCTGCCGTCCTTCCTGCCTGTGGTGGTCGTGCCGGGGTCAGATCATCGAGCGCATCGGGCCCTGGGGCGGCTCGACGCCGATGTCGGTCAGCGCGGCGGCGTGGAAGACCGCTCCGGTGACGTGGATGGCGTGGGAGAGACCGGTGTGGGCGTCGCGCCAGAACCGCTGGATGGGGTTGGTCATCCGCATGGCGTTGCCGCCGGAGCGGGCCACGACCTCGTCGAGCGCGCGGACGGCGCGCCAGGCGGCACGGGCCTGGACGCGGCGGCCGACGGCCCGCCGCTCGAAGCCGACCCTCTCGCCCGCCGCGACCATGTCGTACAGACTGCTCACGTTGTCGAGCAGGGCTGCGCGGGAGGCGGCTATCTCGGCGGCGGCCTCGCTGACCGCGTACAGGACGTACGGGTCGTCGCGGACGGCGGTGCCGGTGATCTGGACGCGGTCGCGCTGGTGGGCGAGGTGATGGGCGAGGCCGCCCTCGCAGATGCCGATGACGGCGGAGGTGATGCCGAGCGGGAAGGCCGCGGAGAACGGCAGCCGGTACGTCGGGTTGGTCAGGCCCCTCTCCTCGGCGAGGCTGCCGTCGACGACCTTGTTGTAGTCGATGACGCGGTGGCCCGGCACGAAGGCGTCCCTGACGACGATGTCCTTGCTGCCGGTGCCGCGCAGGCCGACCACGTCCCAGGAGTCGGCCACGATCTCGTAGTCGCAGCGCGGCAGGATCACGTGGACGGAGCGCGGCGGGTTCAGCCGTTCGCCCTTCTCGTCGGCGAGGAAGGCGCCGAGGAAGATCCAGTCGCAGTGGTCGGTGCCCGAGGAGAACTGCCAGTGCCCGTCGAAGACGTAGCCGCCGTCGACGGGGCGCAGCAGGCCCATCGGGGCGTAGGGGGAGGCGATCCAGGTGTTCTGGTCCTCGCCCCAGACCTCCTCCTGCACCCGTGGGTCGGCCATCGCCATCTCCCACGGGTGGACGCCGACGACGCCCGCGACCCAGCCGGTCGAACCGTCGCAGGAGGCGATCTTCATGACGGTCTCGGCGAAGTCGCGGGGATGCAGCTCCAGTCCGCCGTACTTCTTCGGCTGGAGCATCCGGATGGCTCCGGTCTCCCGCAGCACCTTGGCCGCCTGGTCGTCCAGTCGGCCGAGCGACTCGTTCGCGGTTCCCAGGTCGCGGATCTCCTCCGCGCGTTCGACGACGGCGTCGAGTACGGAATGGGCCATGGCTGCTCTCACTTCCCCGCGGGCGTCTGCCCGGTCGTTTCGTCTGCCCCCGCGGCGCGTTCCGCGAGTCCGGCGGCGATCTCGATGAGCTGGTCCTCCTGGCCGCCGACGAGCTTGCGGCGTCCGGCCTCCAGGAGGAGTTCGGTGCCCGACACCCCGTACCTGGCGGCCTGCCGGCCGGCGTGGGCGAGGAAGCTGGAGTACACGCCCGCGTACCCCATGGTCAGCGACATCCGGTCGAGCAGGCGGTCGCCGCCCATGACGGGCAGGACGACGTCCTCGGCGGCGTCGATGATCTTCGGGGTGTCGATGCCGGTCCGGATGCCGAGCTTGTCGGCGACGGCCACGAACGCCTCGACCGGGGTGTTGCCCGCCCCGGCGCCGAAGCGGCGGGTGGAGCCGTCGATCTGCAGAGCGCCGGCCCGTACGGCGTAGACCGAGTTGGCGACGCCGAGGCCCAGGTTCTCGTGGCCGTGGAAGCCCACCTGGGCGTCGTCGCCGAGTTCGGCGACGAGCGCGGCGACGCGGTCGCCGACGCCTTCGAGGACGAGCGCGCCGGCGGAGTCCACGACGTACACGCACTGGCAGCCGGCGTCCGCCATGATCCGGGCCTGCCGGGCGAGGGACTCGGGCGGGGTGCTGTGCGCCATCATCAGGAAGCCGACGGTCTCCAGGCCCAGTTCGCGGGCGAGGCCGAAGTGCTGGACGGAGATGTCGGCCTCGGTGCAGTGGGTGGCGATGCGGCAGATGGCGGCGCCGTTGCCGGCGGCTTCGCGGATGTCGTCCTGGATGCCGAGTCCGGGCAGCATCAGGAAGGCGATCCTCGCCTGCCGGGCGGTCTTCACCGCCTCCTTGATGAGTTCCTGCTCCGGAGTGTGGCTGAAGCCGTAGTTGAAGGAGGAACCGCCCAGGCCGTCGCCGTGGGCCACTTCGATGACCGGGACCCCGGCGTCGTCGAGGGCGGAGACGATCCCGCGTACGTCGTCCACGGTGAACTGGTGCTGTTTGGCGTGCGAGCCGTCCCGCAGCGAGGAGTCGGTGACGCGGATGTCGAGATCGGCGCTGAAGGGCATGAGGGTGACTCCTTGGTGGTCAGGAAGCGGTGCGCCGGGCGATGATCCGCTGGGCGAAGCCCTCGCCGACCTTGGTGGCGGCGGCGGTCATGATGTCGAGGTTCCCGGAGTAGGGCGGCAGGAAGTCCCCCGCGCCCTCCACCTCCAGGAAGATCGCGACCCGGGCGAGGCCGCCGCTGACGGTGTCCGGATCGTCGAACTGCGGCTCGGCGCGCAGCCGGTAGCCGGGCACGTACGTGGCGACCTGGCGCGCCATCGCGTGGACGGACGCGGTGATCGCCGCGCGATCGGCGTCGGCGGGGACGGCGCAGAAGACGGTGTCCTGCATCAGCATGGGCGGTTCGGCCGGGTTGAGGATGATGATGGCCTTGCCGCGGGCGGCGCCGCCGATGGTCTCGATGCCGCGGCTGGTGGTGAGGGTGAACTCGTCGATGTTGGCGCGGGTGCCGGGGCCGGCGGACGGCGAGGCGACGCTGGCGACGATCTCCGCGTAGGAGACCTCGGTGATCCGTGAGACGGCGTGGACCATGGGGATGGTGGCCTGGCCGCCGCAGGTGATCAGGCTGACGTTGGGGGCGTCCAGGTGCTCGCCGAGGTTGACGGCGGGCACGACGGCGGGCCCCAGGGCGGCCGGGGTGAGGTCGATGGCCTGGATGCCGCGTTCGGCGTAACGGGGGGCGTTCACCTTGTGCACGTGGGCGGAGGTCGCCTCGAAGACCAGGTCGGGCCGGTCGTCCTGGGCGAGGAGCGCGTCCGCTCCCCCGTCGCTCACCGTCAGCCCCTCCTCGGCGGCGCGCTTGAGGCCGGGGCTCTGCGGATCGATGCCGGTCATCCACCGTGGCTCGATCGTCTCGGAGCGGAGCAGCTTGTACATCAGGTCGGTGCCGATGTTTCCGGAACCGACGATCGCGGCGGTCGCCTTGGTCACAGTTCGAACCTCATCCGGGTCGGGAGCGCGGGCGCGTACGGGGCGCGGGTCGTGTCCCCAACGTGTCAGCGCGGTGGCCCGGCCGCCCGGGTCCTCCCGCTCAGCGGGAGTCCGGCCGCGGGCCGGGCGCCTCATCCGTCGTAGGTGATCCTGACGCGCTCGGTGAGCGGGAGCGCCTGGCAGGCCAGGACGTAGCCGTCGGCGACGTCCTGCTCGTCGAGCACCTCGTTGTCCTCCATGGCCACCTCGCCCTCGACGAGCAGGCAGGCGCAGGCGCTGCAACTGCCCTCCCGGCAGGAGTACGGCGCGTCCAGGCCGGCGGCGAGGAGCGCGTCGAGGAGCTTGCTCCTCGACGGCCAGCCCACGGTCCGCGTGACGCCGTCGAGTTCCACCTCGACCTCGCCGGCCGGGCCGGAGTCCCGCACGGGTGCCGCGTGCGCGGTGAACGGGTCGCCCGCCAGGGAGGTGAACCGCTCGACACGTACCCGCTCCGCCGGGGCGCCCAGTGCGGTGAGGGTCTCGGTGGCGAGCTCCATGAAGGGGCCGGGGCCGCAGATGAACGTCCGGCGGTCGGCGTACGGCCGGACCAGGGCGCGGAGCGCGGGTCCGGTGGGCAGGCCCTGTACCGACTCCAGCCAGTGCAGCACCGTCAGCCGGTCCGCGAACTCCCTGGCGAGTGCGGCGAGTTCGTCGCGGAAGATCACCGAGTGCTCGTCGCGGTTGGCGTAGAGGAGGGTGACGGACCCGGCGCCGGCGTGCAGAGCGGACTTGAGGATCGACATCACCGGGGTGACGCCGCTGCCCGCCGCCAGGAGGAGGAAGTCCTCGTCGAGGGTGTCGGGGGTGAAGGTGCCCGCGGGCCGCAGCACTTCGAGCGTGTCGCCCTCCACGACGTGGTCGCAGATCCAGTTGGACCCGTAGCCGTTCGCCGTGCGCTTCACGGTGATCTTCAGCTTCTCGTCGCGCAGCGGGGAGCTGCACAGCGAATAGCAGCGGGCGGCTCCCCCCGCGCGTTCGGAGGGCACCCGGACGGTCAGGAACTGACCGGGCCGGTAACGGAAGCGTCCCTCCGGCGCGTCGACCGGTTCGAGGACCAGCGAGTGCGCGTCGGGCGTCTCGCGGACCACCTCGACCACACGGACCGTGAGAGGGGTGTCTGACCCCATGGTTGCTCTGCCTTTCCTTGCCCGGAGCAGGTCAGGCGCCGCCGGAGGCCGCCCGGCCCGGCGTCTCGCCGTCGCGGCCGGCGCGGTGTGCGCCCGCGTGCCGGGCGGCGATGTAGCCGAAGACCATGGACGGGCCGATGGTGGCGCCGGGACCGGCGTACTCGTTGGCCATCACGGACGCGGAGGTGTTGCCGGTCGCGTACAGCCCCTTGATGGGACCGCCGTCCTCCCGCAGCACCCTGCTGTGCTCGTCGCAGACCAGGCCGCCCTTGGTGCCGAGGTCGCCGACGTCGATGCGTACGGCGTAGTAGGGCGCCTTGTCGACGGTGTCGAGGTTGGGGTTGGGCAGCGTGGGGTCGCCGTAGTAGCGGTCGTAGGCGCTGTCGCCGCGTCCGAAGTCGGTGTCCTCGCCGGTACGCGCGAATTCGTTGAACCGCGCGACGGTGGCGGTGAGTTCCTCTTCCGGGACATCGATGGCGCGGGCCAGTCCGGCGATGGTGCCGGCCTTGTGGACGAGGCCGGCGTCGTAGAACCCGCGGGGGAACGGCATCCCGGGGAGGACCTGGGCGAACGGGTAGCGGGCGCGGGCCTTGGCGTCCATCACGAACCAGGCGGGGACGTGCTTGCCGTCCAGCTGGTCGTGGACGAAGTTCGTGTACGGCGAGGACTCGTTGGTGAACCGCCTGCCGGTGGCGGAGACGATCAGCGACGGCGGGATGCACCGTTCGGAGACGAGGGGGATCGTGACGCCCTTGGGGTGGCGCACCGACGGCATCCACCAGGCGTCGTCCATGAAGTCCGTGGCCGCGCCGAGCGCGAGTCCGGCGAGGATGCCGTCGCCGACGTTCTCCTGCGCGCCGGCGCTGTAGTTCTCCTTGCCGCCCTCGGGCAGGTACGTGTCGCGCATCTTCTGGTTGTGGTCGAAGCCGCCGGCGGCGAGCAGAACGCCGTCGCGGGCGCGGATGCGCAGGGTCCTGCCGTCGCGTTCGGCGACGATGCCGGTGACCCGGCCGGTGTCATCGGTGACGAGGGAGGTCATCGGGGTGCGCAGCCACAGGGGGATGCCGGCGTCCTTGAGTACCATGCGCATCCGGGCGACCAGGGCGCGTCCGCCGGTGGACATGTGGCGGCGGCGGATCACGTTGGTGGAGACCCGCCAGGCGGCGATCACGGAGGCCCAGCGTCCGCGCCAGGTCCGTTTGACCATGGCCAGGTCGTGGTAGTCCTTGCCGGTGACCCACAGCCCGAGGGGGCCCTTGAGGCTGTTGGGCCGCTGGTACCGCTCGTCCTCGCCGAGTTTGCGGGTGTCGAAGGGGACCGCCTCGACGGACCGGCCCATGGGGCGGCCGCCCTCGTACTCGGGGTGGTAGTCGGAGTAGCCCTTGGTCCAGAAGAAGCGCATCCACTTGCTGCGGCACAGCAGCTCCATGGTGGCGGGGCCGTGGTCGACGTAGGCGTCGAGGCGGGCGCCCGGCACGCGGCCCTCGGTGAGCAGGTCGAGGTAGCGGCGGACGGACTCTCGGCTGTCGTCGTGGCCCCGGGCGCGCAGGACGGGGTTGTTCGGAATCCAGATGCCGCCGCCGGAGATGCCCGTGGTGCCGCCGTACATGGCGCCCTTCTCGACCACGACGGTGGACAGCCCGGCGTCGGCGGCGGCCACCGCGGCGGTCATGCCGCCGCCTCCGCTGCCGACCACGACGAAGTCGAACTCGTGGTCCCAGACGGGGGCCGGTGTGCCGGTCATGCGGACTCCTCGCGGGTCAGGAAGGCCAGGACGACGCTCTCCCAGGCCGCCTTCTGCTCGATCATCACCCAGTGACCGCAGTCGGGGAACACGTGCAGTTCGGCGTCGGGGATGGTGCGCATCGGCACGATGGACATGTCGAGGGGGCTGACACGGTCGTCGCGGCCCCAGGTGATCAGTGTCTTCGGCTTCAGCCGGTGCAGCATCGCCCAGTACGGGGCCTGGTCGGAGGCGGCCGCGGCGGCGCGCGCGGCGGACGCTTCGCTGCCGTACATCGCGCGGGCGTTGGCCAGGGCGTCCGGGTCGTTCGCCAACTGCCAGCGTTCCTCGATGAGTTCCTCGGTGACCAGGCCCTGGTCGTACACCATGGAACGCAGCCAGCGGATCAGGCCCTCGCGGGTGGGGTGGTCGGTGAACTCCGTCAGCAGCCGGATGCCCTCGCCGGGGCCGGGGCTGAACACGTTGCGGCCGATGCCGCCGATCGTGACGAGCCGGCGGACCCGCTCGGGACGGCCGAGCGCGTACCGGGCGCCGACGATGCCGCCCATGGAGTTGCCGATGAGGTCGACCTGGTCCAGGCCGAGGGCGTCGAGGAAGCGGCCGAGGGCGTCCGGGGCGGTGGCCATGGGATGCCCGCCGACGGGGTCGCTGACGCCGAACCCGGGCAGCTCCAGGACCAGGCAGCGGAAGTGCTCGGCGAAGGCGGCGAGGTTGCCGCGGTAGTTGCGCCAGCCGGTGACGCCGGGACCCGAACCGTGCAGCAGCACCAGGGGTGGCCCGCTGCCGGCTTCGTGATAGCGCAGCACTCCCTGCTCGGTCCTGAGCTCGCGCGAGGTGGACTCGTGGCTCAACTCCGTCATCTTCCCTGCCTCCACGTCCCTGTGGTGCCGTCCTCGTGCAACGCCGGGAACGTACCCAGCGGCCGGCGGGCCGCGCCGTGACGGTCCCGGTCAGCGGGACGCCCGGGGCGCGGCGGCGGGTGCGCGGCGAGGGCGGGGGTGGCGGCGTACAGGGTTCCACTCATCGGGAACACCGTTCACCGCCGGGCCGCGCGCCCCTACGGTCGGGGCTCCGCCCGTCCACGCGGCACGTCACCGTGCCGGTCCCGTCGAGGTGAACTTGATGACGACTGAGTCCCTGACCGCATCCGGCGCGTACCCGGGCGCCGCTCCCACGGCGTCGGAGATGCGCCGGGCCATGGGAGCGTTCGCGACGGGTGTCACCGTCGTCACCGGGCTGGACGCGGGCCGGGAACCGGTCGGCTTCGTGTGCCAGTCCTTCGCCTCCGTCTCGCTCGAACCGCCCCTCGTCCTCTTCTGCGCCGACCACCGGGGGCGGGCCTGGCCGAGGATGCGGGAGTCGGGGCGGTTCTGCGTCAACGTGCTGGCCGAGGACCAGGACGACCTCTGCGCCCGTTTCGGTTCGAGCCGGGGCAGGAAGTACGAGGAGCTCGACTGGGACCTCTCGTCCTGGGGGACGCCCGCGCTGAGAGGGGTCCTCATGCGAGCCCACGCCGAGGTGTACGGCGTGCACGCGGCCGGCGACCACGACGTGGTGGTCGGCAGGGTGCTCGAACTGCAGACGCCGCCGCAGCGGCGGCCGATGCTCTTCCACCGCGGTCACTTCGGTGTGGAGGAGCGACCGGCCGCCCCCGCCGCGGCGGACCCTTTCCCCTGGGGCTGGGGAGACCACTGGGGGTGAGGGGGCGAAGGCCGGGCGGGGTGTCCCCCGTCGGGCCGGCCCGGCCGGGTTACAGCCAGTCGCCGTTCTGGCCCGCTACGAGCAGCCGGTCCATGGTCCGCGCGGACCAGTTCTGCTCCTGGGGGGCGACGGCCTGGGCGTGGGCCCGGCCGGGGTTCTCCAGGCAGGGGAACAGCTCCAGCGAGATCCTGCGGGCGGCGTCGGCCACGAGGGGCGCGACCTTCTCCAGCGGGGTCCGCGCCTCACCGGCCAGGGAGAGCGCGGCCACCGGGCCTTCGGGGCCCCGGACGGCCGACGCGACGCAGGCGATGCCGGGGACGTACTCGCCGTACTCGAAGGCCAGCCCCCGGCGCTGCCGGACGCGGTTGAGTTCCTGGTGCAGCGTCGGCAGGTCGGCGATCGTGCGGTGGGTCGCCCGGCCGATCCTCTCGCCCAGCCGGGAGTCGACCTCCTCCGGTGCGAGCCAGGCCAGCATCGCCTTGCCCAGCGCCGTCGCGTGGGCCGGGACCCGGCCGCCGACCCACGAGGGGATGGACGCGGCGAGCCGGCCGCCCGCCTTGTCGAGGTAGTGCACCTGGCCCTCGTCGAGGACGGCCAGGTGGACGACGAGCCCGGTGCGCATCTGAAGGTCGTGTATCCGGCCCGCGGCGGCCGCGCGGATCTCGGCATGGGTGCCGTCGTCACCGCCGAACCCGAGCGCCCGGCGGCCGAGGCCGTAGCCGAAGGGAGTGTGCTCCAGCCAGCGCAGCCGCACCAGTTGTTCCAGTATCCGGTGGGCGGTCGAGCGCGGCAGGCAGGTGCGGCGCACCACGTCCTCCAGCGACAGGCGGGTGGTGCGTCCCGTGAAGACGTCCATGATCAGCGTCACCCGCTCGACCATCGACGGCGGCAGCTCCTTGCGAGCGGGCGCTTCCACGGCAGGCGCGTCATCGACAACCGTCATGGGAGCCCTTCTTCCAGAATCGAACTGAAATGAATTCTGCTTTCGGAAGCTAGCAGCGCGCCCGAACCGGCGGAAGAGTCGTGCACGAGATTCCCTTCCCCGGCCGGGCGCGTCCCTTTCGCCCTTCCCGATCAGCGGGACCGCCCCTGCCCGACGTGCGCTCCTGCGTTACGAATCGCCTGTACAGCGCCTAGCGCCGACGCAGGAGGAGACCGCATGCGGATCGGAATCACGTCACCCGTGGTGGTGCAGTTGCCGGGGGTCGCCTCGCCCTGGGAGGCCGACGCCGGTGTCGACGAGCTGGGCCGGATCGCGAGGACCGCCGACCGCCTCGGGTTTCACCACCTCACGTGCAGCGAGCACGTGGCCGTTCCGCTCGACATCGCCCGCGAACGCGGCGGAACCTACTGGGACCCTCTCGTCACCCTCGGCCACCTCGCCGCACTGACCAGCCGCATCCGGCTGGTGACCCAGGTCCTCGTGCTGGGCTATCACCACCCGCTCCAGATCGCGAAGCGCTACGGCACACTGGACCGCGTCAGCGGTGGCCGCGTGACCCTCGGGCTGGGGGTCGGCACCCTCGCCGAGGAGTTCGACCTGCTCGGTGCCGGGTTCGCCGGCCGGGGGGCCCGTGCCGACGACGCGTTGCGGGCGCTAAGGGCCTCGCTGTCCCGGCGGGTCCCGCGGTTCCGCGGCGAGCACTACGCCTTCGAGGACTTCGTCGTCGAACCGCACGCCGTCCAGGAGCACGTCCCCCTGTGGGTCGGCGGCCGGACCCCGCGCTCGCTGCGCCGGGCCGTCTCGCTCGGAGACGGCTGGGTGCCGTTCGGACTCGCCCCCGAACGGCTGCGCGAGATGCTGGCCGGGGCCGATCTGCCGGAGGGTTTCGAGGTCGTCCTCGCCCCCGGCCGCCCCCTGGACCCGGGCGGGGCGCCCGAGGACACGGTCACCGCCCTGACCCGGCTGCGGGACGCCGGCGCCACCCTGCTGTCCGCCTCGCTCTCCGCACGGTCCGCGGACCACTACTGCGAACAGCTCGAAGCCCTGCACAGCCTGGCCCTCCCCCTCTGACACTCCCGATCCGACCGGCAGGAGCGACCGTTGAACGACACCGAACAGGCTCTGGCGGACACCCGCAGAGCGCTCGCCGACCACCAGGAGGCCCTGGCCCGCCTGGAGGGGCGGCTGTCCCGGCTGGAGGACGAGGCCTCCGTCACCTCCCTGGTCCTGTCCTACGGCCCGCTGGTCGACAGCGGTCAGGCCGAGGCGGTGGCCGGTCTGTGGGAGGAGGACGGCGTCTACGACGTCGACGAGCTGCTGATGTCCGGGCGCGCGGAGATCGAGGCGATGGTCCGCTCGTCCGCCCATCGGCGGTGGATCGCCCAGGGCTGCGCCCACGTCGTGGGCGCCCCCCGGGTGCGGGTGCACGGGGACGAGGCCGTCGCCGTCTGCTACTCCACCATGATCGTCCACGATGCGGAGACGGGCGCCTTCACCCTGCGCCGCGCCACCGCCAACCACTGGCGGCTGCGCCGGGGGCCCGGCGGCTGGCGGGTGACCGTGCGCACGAACCGGGTCCTGGACGGGCGCGCCGAGTCGCCCGAACTGCTCGCCTCCGGCGTGCCCGGCGACGGCCGGGTGCCGGAGGTGTGACGGGGCCACGCCCCGGGGCACCGGCCGGGCTCGCCCCGGTTCCCGGCATCCGGGGCGTGCCGCCGCCTTCGCCCGGACCGGCCGGGTGCGGGGCGACCGGTGCGGCGGGCATCGGCGGCTTCGTCCACTGCCGTGGGGGTCGCGGTCCCGTCCGGTCCCGGACGCCCACCCGCGTACACCCGGCGCAGCCGCTCCTTCGGGCGGCGGGACGGGCGCGGCGACTACCGGTGGCGGGCGGAGGGGCGTGGCCGCCGCCCCGGCGCAAGCACCTGTCCGAAGCCGGCCGGGGCGCGCTGCTCCCGCCGCCCGAGCGGAGGAGTGCCGGCGGTCGGCCGCCGCGTCCCGGCGAGGACCGGGGCCGGGCCTGAGCGGACCGTCCGGCCGCGGCGGGAAGCGCGGCCGGACGGTGCGGGTGCCCATCGCCGGCGGCCTCAGCCGGCCGGCTCGTCCGCCGGCAGGCGTGCGCTCCGGGCCGACGGCTGCTCCGGCACGGGCTCGACCAGGCCGCCGCGGGCGGGGGCCCGGCCGTGTTTCATGAGCAGGGCGACCACCACTCCGACGGCGCCGACCAGGGCCGCGTAGCCGTAGGCGTGGGTGAGCGCGCTGTCGGCGTAGACCACGGAGCTGGTGGCCGAGTCGACCATCAGCACGTGGTCGGACATGACCGCGCCGGTGAGTGCCGTGGCGATGCCCGCGGCCAGCAGGGCGGTCATGCCGCCGATCGAGTTGCCCACCGCGCTCTGGGAGGCGGGCAGGGAGTCCTGGAGGAGATTGGCGTTGGAGGAGTGCAGGAAGCCGTTGGCCCAGCCGCCGACCAGGGCCAGCAGGCCGATCTGCCACTGCAGGGTGAACAGCTGGGAGCCGAGGAACATGACCAGGAGGTAGCAGCCGGCTCCGGCGAGGAGGACGTTGCGGGCGCCGATCCTGGTGGCCAGGTGACCGCCGAGCGGTCCCGTGAACATCGCCACGATGCCCAGCGGACAGGTCCAGATGGCGAGTTCGGTGGCGGACAGCCCGGCGCCGTAGCTCAGGCCGGGTATGCCGGCCGGGGTCCGCAGCATGGTGGGGCTGATCAGCGCGTGCGCGTTCATCATGTACGACACGCAGGCGACGGCCAGAACTGTCGGGCCGAACCTGCGGCCCAGCAGGACGTCGAGCGAGATCAGCGGGTGACTGCAGACCCGCTCCCAGGCGCCGAAGCCGATCAGCATGGCGATGCCCAGGACCAGGCACGTCAGCGTGGACCCGGCGGACCAGCCCCACGCACCGCCCTGGGTGATGCCGAGCAGGAGCACTCCGATGCCCGGACCGAGGAGGAGGGTGCCGACGTAGTCGACGGGGCGGCCGACGCGCACCGGACTCTCGGGGATGACGAAGGCGTACAACGGCAGCAGGACGACCGCGTAGAGAGCGAGGAACCAGAAGACGCCCTGGGGACCGTGGTCGTCGATGAGCCAGCCGGCCAGGAAGGGGCCGGCGAGCGCGGCCATGCCGATGCCGGTCACCACGGTGCCCAGGGCGATCGGCACGAAGTCCCGCGGCATGATGTCGCGCACGAGGCTGTACGAGAGGGAGACGATCCCGACCAGGCAGCCTTGCAGGGCGCGGCCGACCAGCAGCACGGCGAAGGAGGGCGCGAGCGCGCAGATCACACTGCCCGCGAAGAAGACGAGCCCGAGCAGGAGGATGACCCGCTTCTTGCCCCACTTGTCCGCCGCCTTGCCGACCAGCGGCATGACGGTGGCTCCCGCGAGGGTCACGATCGAGGCGACCCAGGCGATGTTCAGGGTCTGGAACTCTCTGGCCATGTCCGGCAGTGCCGGGTAGACCATGGTGATCTCGAAGGTGCCGGCCTCCGAGAGGAGGATGACCAGGACGAGCACGGCCAGTGCTCTCCCCCTGGAGACCACCGGGGCGGGGGTGAGGTTGTCTGCCATCGTGTTCCTTTGCCAAGGGTGCGGGGACGTGGACGTGCCGGGAGCACACGCTTGCGGGGGGATGGAGTACGAGGCGCATCTGAGGGGGCGTCAGTCCTGCTGGAGGGTAGGGACCTCCTGGTTCCAGGGCGCGGCCCGTTCCCTCTGGGAGGCCAGGGCGGACAGGAGACCTTCGCCCCCGGCGGGGGCCGCGAACCGCATGCCGGGCGGCACTCCGTCGGCGTCCCGCCCGAAGGGGGCGGAGGCCGGCCGGCCGGTGAGGTCGTGGACGGCCGCGTGTTCGTGGACGGGCCCGGGCCGGCGGGTGCCGAGCGCGCCGAGGCGGGGGTGGACGACGGCGTCGAGTTCGCCGCCGAGTCTCTCGAAGCGGGCGGTGGATGCCCCGGCCACACCGCGGGCACTCACCTCACCGCCCGCTGTCGCGATTGCCGTCTCGACGGCGTCCCACCTGCCGGCCACGGGCTTCTCCTCACAGTCGGACCACCGCGCGGCGCGTCCGTGACCGGGCTCTGCATCCGGTCGCGGACGCGCTCTGCCTCACGACGCTGCTTCCTTGCGTTCCGCACCCGCCGTTCCGGTGCCGAGACACCGGGACGGCGGGGAACGGGGGACGGAGCCTTGGGGTGAGGGGAAGTTACGGCTCGGGGCACCCGCCGACGCGAGGTGTCCCACTCACCGGGAGCACCGGGTGCGCGAAGGGAGCCGGTCCGGCAACCGGGCGGGCCGCCGGCTGTCCAAGCCCGCGGCCTCGGCAGGACTTCCGGCACCGGCCGGTGACCACCGGGCGCCGTCCCCGCTCACAGGGGCGGGCCGCCCTGGGCGGCCGGTCAGAGGGCGCCGTACACCGGCCGGGGGTCGAGGGCTGCCGCCAGGAGCTCGCGGGTGGTCCGCCCCGCCTCCGCCGGGGTCCGGCGGGCGCCCTTGTCGGCGCTCGGGCCTGGGCGCCATCCCTCCATGACGGTGATCCGGCCGCCTTCGGCCTCGAACACCCGGCCCGTCACCCCGACCGAGTCGGCGGAGCCCAGCCAGACGACGAGCGGTGAGACGTTCTCCGGGGCCATGGCGTCGAACCCGCCCTGCCCGGGCGCGGCCATGGTGTCCGCGAAGGTCTCCTCGGTCATCCGGGTGCGGGCGGCCGGGGCGATGGCGTTGACCTGGACGCCGTAGCGGCCCATCTCGGCCGCGGCGACGAGGGTCAGGCCGACGATCCCAGCCTTGGCCGCCGAGTAGTTGCCCTGCCCGACGCTGCCCAGCAGTCCCGCGCCCGAACTGGTGTTGATCACGCGGGCGTCGGGCGTACGACCGGCCTTCGCCTCGGCCCGCCAGTGTGCGGCGGCCTGCCTGAGGGTGAGGAAGTGGCCTTTGAGGTGGACGCGCATGACGGCGTCCCAGTCGTCCTCGCCGAGGTTGACGAGCATGCGGTCGCGCAGGAAGCCGGCGTTGTTCACCAGGGTGTCCAGGCGGCCGAAGGTGTCGACGGCGGTGGCGATCAGCGAGGCGGCACCGTCGGAAGTGGCGATGTCACCGCCGTGCGCGACCGCCTCTCCCCCGCCCGCCCGGATCTCCTCGACGACCTCCCGGGCGGGCGCCGAGGCCCCGCCGGTGCCGTCCAGTCCGACGCCGAGGTCGTTGACGACGACCCTGGCTCCCTCGGCCGCGAGGGCGAGCGCGTGCGCGCGCCCCAGTCCGCGTCCCGCTCCGGTCACCACGGCCACGCGTCCCGTGCACAGTCCGGTCATGTGAGGTGAGGTCCCTTCCAGTCGAGTGGGCGGAATGCCTTCCCGCAGCGTCGGAACCGCTGCTACATTCCCCTAACAAACGTTTGGTGGAAAGGTAGCTGATCTACTCATGGGTGTCTCCACCTCCGCCCCGGACCAGGGCGTCGCCGTCGTCACCGTCGACTTCCCTCCGGTCAACGCCCTGCCCGTGCAGGGCTGGTACGACCTGGCCACCGCCGTCCGTGCCGCGGGGGCCGACCCCGAGGTGCGCTGCGTGGTGCTCGCCGCCGCCGGCCGGGGCTTCAACGCGGGCGTCGACATCAAGGAGATGCAGCGCGCGGCCGGCCACGACGCGCTCATCGGCGCCAACCACGGCTGCGCCGACGCCTTCGCCGCGGTCTACGACTGCCAGGTCCCCGTGGTGGCCGCGGTGCACGGCTTCTGTCTGGGCGGAGGCATCGGCCTGGTGGGCAACGCGGACGCGATCGTCGCCTCCGACGACGCCGTCTTCGGCCTGCCGGAGCTGGACCGTGGCGCGCTCGGCGCCGCCACGCACCTGGCCCGGCTGGTCCCGCAGCACCTGATGCGGACGCTGTACTACACCTCGCGCACGGTGACCGCGCAGGAGTTGCGAGAGCACGGCTCGGTGTGGCGGGTGGTGCCGCCCGAGCAGCTGCTCGACGCGGCTCAGGAACTGGCCAGGGAGATCGCCCTGAAGGACGGGTACCTGATCCGGCTGGCCAAGGCCGCCATGAACGGCATCGACCCGGTGGACGTCCACCGCAGCTACCGCTTCGAACAGGGCTTCACCTTCGAGGCCAACCTCAGCGGTGTCGCCGACCGTGTGCGCGACACCTTCGGCACGGACCGGAAGAAGCAGGCATGAGCAAGGACAAGACCATGACCGTGGAGGAGGTCGTCGGCCGACTGCACAGCGGCATGACGATCGGCATCGGCGGCTGGGGATCGCGGCGCAAGCCGATGGCGCTGGTCCGGGCGCTGCTGCGCTCGGACGTCACCGACCTGACCGTGGTGTCGTACGGCGGCCCCGACGTGGGGCTGCTGGCTGCGGCCGGGAAGATCCGCAGGCTGGTCGCGGCGTTCGCCACCCTCGACTCGGTCCCGCTGGAGCCGCACTTCCGCGCGGCCCGCCAGCGCGGCACGCTGGAACTGGTGGAACTGGACGAGGCGATGCTCATGTGGGGGCTGACCGCCGCCGCCCACCGGCTGCCGTTCATGCCGATCCGCGCGGGCCTCGCCTCGGACGTCATGCGGGTCAACCCCTGGCTCAGGACGGTGACTTCGCCGTACGGCGACGCGGAGGAACTGGTCGCCGTGCCCGCCCTGCGCCTGGACGCCGCGCTGGTCCACCTCAACCGCGCCGACGCGCACGGCAACGCCCAGTACCTGGGCCCCGACCCCTACTTCGACGACCTGTTCTGCGAGGCCGCCGACAGCGCGTACGTCTCCTGCGAGCGGATCGTGGGCGGCGCCGACCTCCTGAAGGCGGCCGGGCCGCAGTCGCTGCTGGTCAAGCGGGCGTTCGTGGACGGCGTGGTGGAGGCTCCGAACGGCGCCCACTTCACCTCCTGCGCCCCCGACCAGGAGCGGGACGAGGCATTCCAGCGCGCCTATGTCCGCGCCGCGGGCGACCCCGAGTCCTGGGCGGCGTTCACGGAGCGGTTCCTCTCCGGTGACGAGCAGGCGTACCAGGCCGCGGTGACGGCGTTCCACGAGGAGGAGGAGACCGCATGAGCGAGACCGCTGCGACGACGGCGACCCGCGCCGAGTACTGCGTGGTGGCCTGTGCCGAGGCATGGCGGGGCGCCGGCGAGGTCCTGGCCAGTCCGATGGGCACCGTCCCGGCGATCGGGGCCCGGCTGGCGAAGCTGACCTTCTCCCCCGACCTGCTGCTCACCGACGGCGAGGCGCTGCTGATGGCCGACGTGCCGGCCCTCGGCGCCCGCGCGGAGGTCGTGGAGGGCTGGCTCCCCTACCGTCAGCACCTGGCGATGGTGACGAGCGGGCGGCGGCACGTCATGATGGGCGCCTCCCAGATCGACCGCTTCGGCAACCAGAACATCTCCTGCATCGGCGACTGGGCCCGGCCCGGCCGGCAGCTGCTGGGGGTACGCGGGGCTCCGGTCAACACCCTGAACAACCCGACGAGTTACTGGGTGCCCCGGCACTCGGCCCGGGTGTTCGTGGAGAAGGTCGACATGATCTGCGGCGTCGGCTACGACAGCGCCGCCGCCGCCGGGCCCTCCGCCACCCGCTACCACCGGATTCCCCAGGTCGTCAGTGACCTGGGCGTCTTCGACTTCGAGACGCCCGACCGGGCGATGCGGCTGCGCTCGGTGCACCCCGGTGTCACGGTCGAGCAGGTGGTCGCGGCCACCGGCTTCCCCCTCGCCGTCCCCGACGAGGTGCCGTTCACCCGTGAACCCACCGCAGAGGAACTCCGGTTGGTCCGCGAGGTCGTCGACCCCGAGCGCGCCAGGGACCGCGAGGTCCGCTCGTGAGCGGGACAGGCGGCGCCGGCACGGCGAAGGAGGCGGGGCGCACCGGCTTCTCCACCCCGCTGACCGAACTGGCCGGGGTGCGGTATCCGATCGTGCAGACCGGCATGGGCTGGGTGGCCGGACCCCGCCTGGTATCGGCCGCCGCCGCGGCCGGTGCCCTCGGCGTCCTCGCCTCGGCCACGATGCCGGTGGACCGGCTCCGCGCGGCCGTGCGCGAGGTCAAGTCCCGTACCGACGCGCCGTTCGGCGTCAACCTCCGGGCCGACGCCTCTGACGCGCCGGAGCGCGTGCGGATCATCATCGAGGAGGGGGTGAAGGTCGCCTCGTTCGCGCTGGCGCCCTCCGCCGGGCTGATCGCCCGGCTCAAGGACGCCGGTGTCGTCGTCGTCCCCTCGGTCGGCGCCCGCAGGCACGCGGAGAAGGTCGCCGCGTGGGGCGCGGACGCCGTGATCGTGCAGGGGGGCGAGGGCGGCGGCCACACCGGGAACGTGGCCACCTCGGTACTGCTCCCCCAGGTCGTCGACGCCGTCGACATCCCGGTCGTGGCGGCAGGCGGCTTCCACGACGGCCGGGGCCTGGTGGCCGCGCTCGCCTACGGTGCCGCCGGCATCGGCATGGGCACCCGCTTCCTGCTCACCTCCGACAGCACGGTCCCCGACGCGGTCAAGGCGAAGTACCTGGCTGCCACCGTCAAGGACGTCACGGTGACGACCAAGGTGGACGGGCTGCCGCACCGGATGCTGCGCACCGGGATGGTCGACGGGCTGGAGCGCTCGGGCCGGGTCTCCTCGCTCCTGCGGGCGGTGCGGCACGCGGCCGGCTTCCGGCGGGAATCCGGGATGAGCTGGGCGGGGATGGTCCGTGACGGTCTCACCATGAAGCACGGCAAGGAACTGTCCTGGAGCCAGGTCCTGCTGGCCGCCAACACGCCCATGCTGCTGCGGGCGTCCATGGTCGAGGGCCGCACCGACATCGGGGTGATGGCCGCCGGCCAGGTCGCCGGAGTCATCGACGACCTGCCCTCCTGCGCCGAACTGGTCGAGCGGATCATGGACGAGGCCCTCGCCACCCTGCGCGCTCTGCCCACCGCCCGCTGACCGAGGCCCCACCGCGCGGCCCGGACCCGTTTCAGGGGTCCGGGCCGCCGGCCGTCCACCCGCTGTCCCGGCGGCGTTCGCGCCCGGCACCCCCGAGCCGCCCGCTCCCTCGACGGGAGCGGGCGGCGGGTCGCCTGCCGAGCGGCGGTCAGAGGCGCTCGACGATGGTGACGTTGGCCTGTCCGCCGCCCTCGCACATCGTCTGCAGTCCGTACCGCCCGCCCGTGCGCTCCAGCTCGTGCAGCAGGGTGGTCATCAGCTTGGTGCCGGTGGCGCCCAGCGGGTGGCCGAGGGCGATCGCGCCGCCGTTGACGTTGACCTTGCCGGGGTCGGCGCCGGTCTCCTTCATCCAGGCCAGCACGACGGAGGCGAACGCCTCGTTGATCTCGACCAGGTCGATGTCGTCGAGCGACATGCCGGCCTTCTTCAGCGCGTAGGCCGTGGCCGGGATCGGCGCCGACAGCATGCGGATCGGGTCCTCTCCGCGCGCGGAGAGGTGGTGGACGCGGGCGCGGGGGGTCAGCCCGTGCTCGCGCACGGCCCGCTCGGAGGCGAGGAGGACGGCCGACGCCCCGTCGGAGACCTGGGAGGACACCGCGGCGGTCAGCCGGCCGCCCTCGACGACGGGCTTGAGGGAGGCCATCTTCTCCAGCGTGGTGTCGCGGCGCGGGCCCTCGTCGGCGGTCACGTCGCCGAAGGCGACGGTCTCGCGGCCGAAGCGGCCCTCGTCGAGGGCACGGACGGCCCGCTGGTGCGAGCGCAGGGCGAACTCCTCCATGTCCTCGCGGGAGATCCCCCACTTCTCGGCGATCATCTCGGCACCCGCGAACTGGTTGACCGGCTGGTCGCCGTAGCGGGCCCGCCAGCCCTCGGAGCCCGCGTAGGGGCCCTGGGTGAGCCCGAGCGGCTCGGCGGCCTGCCGGGTGGCGAAGGCGATGGGGACCATCGACATGTTCTGCACCCCGCCGGCGACCACCAGGTCCTGGGTGCCGGAGAGGACACCCTGGGCCGCGAAGTGCAGTGCCTGCTGGGACGAGCCGCACTGCCGGTCCACGGTCACGCCGGGCACCTCCTCCGGCAGGCCCGCGGCCAGCCAGCAGGTGCGGGCGATGTCGCCGGCCTGCGGACCCACGGCGTCCAGGCAGCCGAGGACGACGTCCTCCACGGCGGCCGGGTCGACGCCGGAGCGCGCCACCAGTTCCTTGAGGACGTGGGCCCCGAGGTCGGCCGGGTGGACGGCGGACAGCCCGCCGTTCCGGCGGCCGACGGGGGTGCGGACCGCTTCGACGATGTATGCCTCGGCCATGCCTGCTGCTCCTTCTGTGGTGTCCCGCATGTCTCGTCCGCACGGCGTCGTGCCCGTACGGCCTCGTCCGTCTGCGACGCCCCGCCCCTGCGGCGGCGTCAGGTCCGCACGGCGATGCCCTCCAGCACCATCGACAGGTACTGGCGGGCGATCTCCTGCGGACTGTGCTGGCCGTCCGGCCGGTACCACGACGCGGCGACCCACACGGTGTCGCGCAGGAAGCGGTAGGTGAGCCGTACGTCCAGGTCGGCGCGGAAGGCTCCGGTGGCCACGCCGCGCTCCAGCGTCCCGAGCCAGGCTCGTGCGAACTTCTGCTGGGAGTCGGTGAGGTAGGCGAAGCGCGGCAGGCTCTGCAGGTGCCTCGCCTCCTTCTGGTAGATCGCGACGGCGGCACGGCGCCGGCCGATCTCCCGGAAGGACTCGGTGACCAGGGCCTCGATGGTCTCCCGGGGCCCGGACTCCGCGTCCAGGACCGCGTCGTAGCGCTCCCAGAGCTCGTTCAGGAAGGTGGAGAGGATCTCGTCGACCATCGACTCCTTGGAGTCGAAGTGGTAGTAGAGGCTGCCCGCGAGCATGCCCGCCTCGTCCGCGATCTTGCGCATGGTGGTGGCGTTGTAGCCCTGCGCGGCGAACACCTCGGCGGCGGTGGCCAGGAGTTCCTCGCGCCGCTCGGGTGAGGGCGGTGTCACGTTCTTCTTACTGCTGTCGGCTTTCGGCACCCGCTCATCCTCGCTCAGGCATGCTGACTGCTGACGGACAGGACCTCGCCTGTCAGGTACGAGGAGTAGCCGCTGGCGAGGAAGACGATCGTGTTGGCGACCTCCCAGGGCTCCGCGTACCGGCCGAACGCCTCCCGGGAGGTCAGCTCGGCCAGCAGTTCGGGGGTGGTGACCTTCACCAGGTGGGGGTGCATGGCCAGGCTCGGCGCGACCGCGTTGACCCGGACCCCGTACTCGGCGGCCTCCAGGGCGGCGCAGCGGGTGAGCGCCATGACCCCGGCCTTGGCGGCGGCGTAGTGGGCCTGGCCCTTCTGGGCGCGCCACCCGATCACCGAGGCGTTGTTGACGATCACCCCGCCGCTGCCCGCCTCCTTCATCCGGCGCAGCGCGGCGCGGGTGCAGCGGAAGGTGCCGTTGAGGGTGACGTCGAGGACCGTGGCCCACTGGTCGTCGCTCATGTCGACCAGGTCGGCGGTGCCGCCGAGTCCCGCGTTGTTGACGACGACGTCCAGCCGCCCGTGCTGCTCCCGGGCCAGGTCGAAGAGCGCTTCCACCTGGCTCTCGTCGGTCACGTCGCAGGTCAGTGCCGTGACCCGGTCCGCGCCGAACTCGTCGGCCAGGGCGGTGCGGGTCTGCTCCAGTCTGCGGGCGTGGGTGTCGGAGACGAGGACGTCGGCGCCCTCTTCGAGCAGCCGCCGGGCAGTGGCACCGCCGATGCCGGCGCCCGCGGCGGCGGTGACGACGGCCGTGCGGCCCTGGAGCAGGCCGTGGCCCGGGACGTAGACGGGGGCGGTGGTCATGGGCGGACCTCTCTGGGCAGACCGAGCACCCGCTCGGCGATGATGTTGCGCTGGATCTCGTTCGAGCCGGCGTAGATGGTGTCGGACCGGGAGAACAGGAACAGCCGCTGCCAGTCGTCGAGGTCGTAGGGCTCGCCGGCGGCGAGCATCCCCTCGGCGCCGCAGACGTCCATGGCCAGCTCGCCCAGTTCCCTGTGCCAGGTGGCCCAGTAGATCTTCCCGATGGACGCCTCCGGGCCGGGGGCTCCGGCCGCGACGCCATCGAGCATGCGCAGGGCGTTGAACCGGATCGTCTCCAGGCCGGTCCAGGCCCGGGCGAGCCGGTCGCGGATCAGCGGGTCCTCGGCCGCGCCGTTGCGGCGGGCCAGGTCGATCAGGGCCTCCAGCTCGCGCCGGAAGCCGACCTGCTGGCCGAGGGTGGAGACACCGCGCTCGAAGCCGAGCGTGGCCATGGCGATCCTCCAGCCCTCGCCGGGCGCGCCGACGATGTGCGAGGCGGGCGTGCGGGCGCCGTCGAAGAAGACCTCGTTGAACTCGCTGGTGCCGGTGAGCTGGGTGATGGGGCGGACGTCCACACCGGGCTGGCCCAGGGGGACCAGGAGATAGGAGAGTCCCTGGTGGCGCACCGACCCGGGTTCGGTACGGGCGACGACGAAGCACCAGTCGGACTCGTGGGCGAGCGAGGTCCAGATCTTCTGCCCCGTCACCCTCCACGCGTCGCCCTCGCGCTCGGCCCGGGTGCGAACGTTGGCCAGGTCGGAGCCCGCGTCCGGCTCGCTGTACCCCTGGCACCACAGCTCCTCCACCGCGACGATCGGCGGCAGGAACCGCTCGCGCTGCTCCGGCGTCCCGAAGGCCATCAGGGTGGGCCCGAGGAGCTGCTCGCCCATGTGGTTGACCCGGGCGGGGGCGTCGGCGAGGGCGTACTCCTCGTGGAAGGCGACCTGCTGCTCCAGGGTGGCCCCGCGACCGCCGAACTCCTCCGGCCAGCCCACGCAGGTCCATCCGGCGGCGGCCATGTGGCGCTCCCAGGCGCGCCGCTCGGCGAACGCCTCGTGCTCCCGGCCGGGTCCGCCGCGCCCGCGCAGGGCCGCGAACTCGCCTTTCAGATTGGCCCGCAGCCAACCGCGGACCTCGGTGCGGAACTCCTCGACGCTGGTCATGGATGTACGTTAACCTACCAAACACTTGTTAGGGAAGGAGGGGCGGATGCCCGCTGCCCACGACGACCGAGCCGCCGAACGCTCCACGGAACAGGACGGTCCGGTGCGCTACCACCGGCAGGGACCGGTCGCGACGCTCACCATGAACCGGCCCGAGTACCGCAACGCCCAGAACTCCGCCATGACCTACGCCCTGGACCGGGCCTTCTACCAGGCCGCCGCGGACGACGAGGTCAAGGTCGTCGTCCTCGCCGGCGAGGGGAAGCACTTCTCGGCCGGCCACGACATCGGCACCCCCGAACGCGACGCCCACCTGCCCTTCGACCGCAAGGCGGGGCTGTGGTGGGACCACTCGGACAAGGCGGGGGCGGAGAGCCGTTTCGCCCGCGAGTCCGAGGTCTACCTCGGCATGTGCCGCCGCTGGCGGGAGCTGCCCAAGCCCGTGGTCGCCTCGGTGCAGGGCGCCTGCGTCGCGGGCGGCCTGATGCTGGCCTGGGTCTGCGACCTGATCATCGCCTCCGACGACGCCTTCTTCGCCGACCCGGTGGTCCGCATGGGCATACCCGGCGTCGAGTACTTCGCGCACCCCTGGGTGATGCCGCCGCGCATCGCCAAGGAGTTCCTGTTCACCGGTGAGCGGATGAGCGCACAGCGCGCGTACGAGATCGGCATGGTCAACCGTGTCGTGCCGCGCGGCGAACTCGCCGACCGTACGGCCGCGCTGGCCCACCGCATCGCCGAGATGCCGCGCATGGGACTGGCGCTGACCAAGCGTGCCGTCAACCAGGCCGAGGACCTCCAGGGCCTGCACACCGGTATGGACTCGGTCTTCGGACTGCACCACCTGGCGCACGCGCACAACGCCGAGACCGCCGCCGATCCGCTCGGCGGTATGGACATCCGCGCCATGAAGAAGGGGCCGGCCTGATGGACCTCGAACTCACCGCCGCCGACGAGGCGTTCCGTGCCGAGGTCCGCGACTGGCTGCGCGCCCACGTCCCCGCGCAGCCGCTGCCCTCCCTGGAGACCGCGGAGGGCTTCGCCGCCCACCGGGAGTGGGAGCGCACCCTGGCCGCCGACCGCTGGTCGGTGGTCTCCTGGCCGGACGAGTACGGCGGGCGCGGCGCCTCGTGGCTGCGGTGGCTGGTCTTCGAGGAGGAGTACTACGCCGCGGGCGCCCCCGGCCGGGTGAGCCAGAACGGCATCAACCTGCTCGCCCCCACCCTCTTCGAGCACGGTACCGACGAGCAGCGCGCACGCCTCCTGCCCCCGATGGCGAGCGGCGAGGTCGTCTGGGCCCAGGCGTGGTCGGAACCCGAGTCCGGCTCGGACCTCGCCTCGCTGCGCTCCACCGCCGTCCGCGCCGAGGGCGGCTGGCTGCTCAGCGGCCAGAAGACCTGGTCGTCGCGGGCCGCCTTCGCCGACCGCGCCTTCGGCCTGTTCCGCAGCGACCCGCACGCGGACCGGCCCCACCGGGGGCTGACCTATCTGATGTTCCCGCTGGACGCCGACGGGGTGACCGTACGGCCCATCGGGCGGCTCGACGGCAAGCCCGCCTTCGCCGAACTCTTCCTCGACGACGTCTTCGTCCCCGACGAGGACGTGATCGGCGAGCCCGGCCAGGGCTGGCGTGCCGCGATGAGCACGGCCGGCAACGAGCGCGGGCTGACGCTGCGCAGTCCCGGCCGGTTCACGGCTGCCGCCGGCCGGCTCACCGAGCTGTGGCGCTCGGCGGCCGAGCCGACGGACACCGCCCTGCGCGACCGGGTGGCCGACGCGGTCATCGCGGCCCGCGCCTACCAGCTGTTCGCGTACCGGAACGTCTCCCGGATCGCCCAGGGGGAATCGATCGGCGCCGAGTCCAGCCTGAACAAGGTCTTCTGGTCCGAACTGGACATCGCGCTGCACGAGACCGCCCTCGACCTGCTCACCTCGCGCGGCGAACTGTCCGACGCCGCCCCCGACGCCCCGGCGCACGGCGCCTGGGCCGAGGGCCACACGTTCTCCCTGGCCGGCCCCATCTACGCGGGAACCAACGAGATCCAGCGCGACATCATCGCCGAGCGGCTGCTCGGCCTGCCGAAGGGACGCCGGTGATGCGGTTCCTCCTGACCGACGAGCAGCGGGAGTTCGCCCGCTCGCTGGACGCCATGCTCGCGGCGGCCGGCACCCCCGCGATCGTCCGGGCCTGGGCCGGCGGGGACACCGCGCCAGGACGCGCGCTGTGGTCGAGGGTGGCCGACGCGGGGGTCTTCTCCCTCGCCGTCCCGGAGCGGTACGACGGGGTCGGCCCCCTGCCGGTCGAACTGGCGGTCGCCTTCACCGAGCTGGGCCGCCACGCGGTGCCGGGCCCGCTGGTCGAGACCGTGGCGGCGGCCGCCTTCCTGGACCGGCTCGGGGACGCGGCGATCGCGGCCGACTGGCTCCCGGACATCGCCTGCGGCAAGTCGGCCGTCTCCTTCGCCCGGCTCACCGACGACGCTCCGTACGCGCTGGACGCCGCCACGGCGGACGGGGTGTTCGCCGTCGACGGTGACACCGTGCGCCTCGCGGAGTCGGCCGGTGAGGTGCAGCAGTCCACCGACCCGGCCCGCCGGCTCGCCCGTCCCGTCGGCGGTGCCGTCCTCGCCCGGGGGCCCGCCGTGACGGCCGCCGCCCGGCAGGCGACGCGCGTCGCCCGGCTGGTGACCGCGGCGCAGTGCCTCGGCCTGGGCCAGGCCCTGCTCGCGCGCACCGTGGAGTACGTCGCACAGCGCACCCAGTTCGGTGTGCCGATCGGCTCCTTCCAGGCGGTCAAGCACCGGCTGGCCGACGCGCTGATCGCCTGGGAGTTCGCCCAGCCGCTGCTCCACTCCGCCGCTCTGGCGCTGGCCGCGGACGACGCGGACGCCGGACGCGAGATCGCCGCCGCGAAGGTCGCGACAGGACGGGCCGCCCACGAAACGGCGCTCACCGCGCTGCACCTGCACGGGGCCCTCGGCTACACCGACGAACTCGACCTGTCCCTGTGGATGCGCAAGGCGCGGCCCCTCCGCGACGCCTGGGGCACCCCCGCGGAGTGCCGGGCCCGCGTCCTGTCCCACCCGGGGGCACCACCAGCGGCCGCACCCGCTCCGGCCTCGGCACGAGAGACGGTGGACCAGTGAGAGTGAACCAGGAGCAGGACGAACTGCGTTCTGCCGTACGGGCGTTGCTCACCCGCCACGAGGGCCCGAAGGCCTGGCGCCCGCTGACCGAACAGATCGGCGCCGCCGGACTCTGCGTCCCCGAGGAGTACGGCGGCGCGGGGGGTGGCGCGGTCGAGGCACATGTGGTGATGGAGGAGCTGGGCCGGGTGCTGAGCCCGCTTCCGTATCTCGGCTCGGCCGTCGCGGCCGTACAGGCGCTGCTCGCCTCCGGGGACGGCGACGCCTGCGCGCGGCTGCTGCCGGGCATCGCCGCCGGCACCACCGTGGGTGCGCTGGCCTGGGCGGAGGGCGGGACGTGGGACCCCGCGGCGATCCGGAGCACGGCCTCGCCGGGCCCCGGCGGCGTCTGGCGCGTCCACGGGGTCAAGCGAAACGTGCTCGACGGCGCCACCGCCGACGTCCTCCTGGTGGCCGCCCGCACCGACTCGGGGCTCTGCCTCTTCGAAGTGCTGGCTGACGCCCCCGGCGTGGAGGTCGCCGCGTCCGTGGCCATGGACAGCAGCCGGCCACTGGCGCGGCTGGGCTTCGAGGGGGCCGAGGCCCGGCTCGTGGGGGTGGACGGTGACGGCGCCCGGGTGCTGTCCCACGTCCTGGACCTGGCCTGCGTGGCGCTCGCCGCGGAGCAGGTCGGGGCGGCGGAGCGGTGCCTGGAGATCACCGTCGCCCACGTCCGGGAACGCGTGCAGTTCGGCCGGCCGCTGGGCTCCTTCCAGGCCGTCAAACACCGGCTGGCCGACGCGTACGTCCTGGTGGAGTCGGCCCGCTCGGCGGCGCTGGGTGCCGCCTTCGCCTCGGCAGAGGAAGCACCGCGGCCGGGGGACCTCAGCAGGTACGCGGCCGTCGCCAAGTCCGCCTGTTCCGAGGCGTTCTCGACGGTGGCGGGCGAGATGATCCAGCTGCACGGCGGCATCGGCATCACCTGGGAACACGCCGCACACCGCTACTTCAAGCGCGCACACGGCTCGTCCCAGCTCTTCGGCCCGCCCGCCTGGCACCGGAGCCGTCTCGCGCGCGGTCTGGCCCTGGGGTGAGGAACGGCCCGGAAGCGTCCCGGCCCCCCGACGGCGCTCCGCCGAGGGCCGCAGGGCCGCACCACGGACTCGCAGCGGGGCGCCGGAGATGACCGGTGTCCGACCCGGATGTCCACACCCGCCTCGCCACCACCGGTGAGGTACTGGGGGCGGGCATCGGCCTGCGGCCCGGCCCGTGGGAGTCCCGGGAACGCGCGCGTGAGCGCGTCCGGTCCCGGGCTGCTCGACGAGGCGGACGGCCTAATCGTCGCCGCCACCGTCGGTGGAACGCCTCCGGCCGCCGGACTTGCCGGCGCGGAGGACGGCTTCGGCCGCTCCGAGGGTCACGGCCGACACGGCGCGGGTCCAGCGGGGGCCGCCGCGGGCCGCCCACACCACGCAGGCGCAGCCGCCGACGGCGAGTGCCAGAAGGACAAGCAGCAGACCGATCAAGTTCTCCACCTCTGCGCCGAGTTGCCCGGTCGGCCAATCCTCTCAGACGGGCCGACGGGACAGCCCGGGGCCCTGTCGCCGGCACCTCATTCGTCCAGTACCACCCGGCGGGACTCCCCCGGGCCCAGTGCGAACTCCCCCTGGGGCAGGGTGATGGTGATCGGGATGCGGTCCGAGGCGGGGACCGCGATGTCCAGGACGCCGGGGCTGGCCCGGATGGTCACGCCCCAGTGGTCCCGATAGCGCAGGGAGAAGCAGTAGTGGGACAGCTCGGGGAGCGGAACGGGGTCCAGGGCCAGGCCACCGGGACGGGTCTCCAGGCCCGTGAGGCCGCCCTGGACCAGGTCCAGGGTGCCGGCCATCGCGCCGAGGTGGATGCCCTCGCCGGTGGTGCCGCCCTGGAGGTCGGCGATGTCGCCGCGCAGGGCTTCCTGGACGAACGTCCAGGCGT
The DNA here is from genome assembly GCF_051397025.1 of Streptomyces sp. BBFR102. Classification (NCBI taxonomy): domain Bacteria; kingdom Bacillati; phylum Actinomycetota; class Actinomycetes; order Kitasatosporales; family Streptomycetaceae; genus Streptomyces; species Streptomyces sp. BBFR102. The sequence continues at coordinate 5,794,674 of NZ_CP195757.1, read as the reverse complement.
CGGCGCGGCGTACCCGGGCCAGGACCCAGCCGTGCACCAGGCCGCTGAGGGTCGAGCCGTGGCTCGTGCGGCGCAGGTAGTGCTCGACGGTGCGGCCCCACAGCGCGTCGTCGAAGGTGTAGCCGAGGCGGGCGAACAGCTCCACCAGCTCCGAGGGTGAGAAGAGGTAGCCGAGCATGAGGACGTCGGCCTGTTTCGATGCCTGGTAGCGGTCGACGGTGTCGCCCTCGGCCTCCAGGATGCGGTCGAGCCGGCGGATGTCGCCGTACTTGGCGCGGTAGCCGTCCCAGTCGAGTTCCCGCAGCTTGCCGTAGCCGTCGAACTGGCTGATGACTCCGTCGTGGAAGGCGATGTGCAGGTTGCGGGAGACCTCCTCCCAGTGTTCCTCCTCCGCGGCGTCGAAGCCGGTGTGCATGGCGAGTTCCGCGCGGCGGGGGGCGGGGAGGTTGCGGAGGAGTTCCAGGGCGCGGGTGATGACCCAGGTGGCGGTGATGTTGGTGTAGGCGTTGTCGTCGAGGCCGGGGCGTTCGGCGTCGGGGTACGCCTCGTGGTACTCGTCGGGGCCCATGACGCCGAGGATGCGGTAGCGGCCCAGCTCGGGGTCCCAGGTGGCGGAGCGGACCCAGAACCGGGCGATCTGGAGCAGCATCTCGGCGCCCTTGGTGTGGTGGAAGTGGGCGTCACCGGAGGCTTCGTAGTACTTGACGACGTTGTAGGCGATGGCTGAGCTGACGTGGCGCTGGAGGTGGGAGTGGTCCTCCAGCCAGCGCCCGGAGCGCGGGTTGAGGTGGAGTTGCTGGGTCTCCTCGCGCCCGTCGCTGCCACTCTGCCAGGGGTACATGGCGCCGCCGAGGCCGATGGCCTCGGCCGCCTCGATGGCGTGTTCCAGACGGCGGTGGCGGTAGGTCAGCAGGGCGCGGGAGACCTCGGGGAAGTGCAGGTTGAGGTAGCGCAGGACGAAGAGCTCGTCCCAGAAGACGTGGCCGCGGTACGCCTCGCCGTGCAGTCCGCGGGCCGGGACGCCGGCGTCGAGTTCGGCGGTGTGCGGGGAGAGGGTCTGCAGGACGTGGAAGAGGTGCAGGCGGAGGATGAGTCCGGCCTCGTCGGGCACATCCAGCTCGGCGCGGCGCCACAGGTCGCGCCAGGCGGCGCGCTGGTCGGCGACGAGTTGGTCGAAGGCGGGGGCGGTGCGGGCGTGTTCCACGGCCGCGTCCCGGGGGTCGCTGATCGCCCGGTCGTGGCCGGTGTACAGGGCCACGACCTTGTCGACGACCTGGCTGTGGCCTGAGCGGAGGGCGAGGCGGAAGCGGCGGACGCTGCGGCCTTCGGTGTCGGCCTCCTCGACCGGCGTCCCGGGCGGCACCGCGTGGCGGGCGGCAAGGGCGATCTCGATGTCGGAGGTGGTGGTGGAGCAGGCCAGCCAGGCCACATCGCCGCGGTTTCCGGCGCCGGTGCGCTGGGCGGTGAGGTGCCGGCCGTCCAGGTCGCGGTAGCGGGCGACGCCGGAGTTGGTGACGGTGCCGTCGAGGGCCGCTTCGACCTCGACCTCGCCTTCCCAGTTCTCGGCGGTCAGCTCGGTGCGCAGGGCGGCGAGGTGGGGGTTCTCCATACTCACCAGCCGGGTCTGGCGGACGAGCAGGAGGCGGCCGTCGGGGTCCTCGTAGCGGGTGCGGCGTTCCAGGACGCCGGCGTCGAGGTGGAGGGTCTGGCTGTGCTCGACGATCCGTGCGGTGCCGGGGGTGAACCAGGTGCTGTTCTCCCCGTCGACGCGTCGTACGCGTAGCGGCAGCCAGTTGGGGAGGTTGACCATGTCCTCGTTCTCGACGTCGCGGCCGGAGACGTGCGAGGTGAGGCGGTTGTAGCAGCCGGCGGCGTACGTGCCGGGGTAGTGGATGTCGTCGGCGTCGCACTCGGGGAAGGCGCCGCGGGTGGCGAAGTAGCCGTTGCCGAGAGTGCAGAGGGATTCGCGGAGTTGTTCGTCGGCGGGGGCCCACTCGTCGTACTCCCAGGTCCAGGACGTCACGATGTCTCCTCGCGCGGGCTGCGGGCGGTGTGGGAAGGCGCGGCGTCGAAGGGGCGACGCCGGGCGGGGTGGGCGCGGGGGTGGGCGGCGGGCGCCTCTTTCCGGGCGGTGGCGTGGACACGTGTCGAGTCCGCCGCCACTCCGCCGACGCCGAAGACCACGGCGTCCGCGTCTCGCGGGGGTGGCGGAACGTCGGTCTCGGCCATCGCGTGTCCTCCGCTTCACGGTTCCGGAGGATCAGCCTCCCCCGCGTGCGGGGGACGGGCCACTCGGGAAGGGGCGGGAGGCGGGGCGGCGGGCCCGTTCGGGTGAGAGGCGGGGTACGTGGTGCGGGCGGGGCGGGCTGGTCCGACGATGGGGGCATGCTGCTGGAGGAGTTGGCCGAGGTGTCGGCGCAGGTCGCGGCGGTGTCGTCGCGGTCGCGGAAGACGGAGTTGCTGGCGGAGCTGTTCGCGCGGACGGAGCCGTCCCAGTTGCCGGTGGTGATCGCGTATCTGTCGGGGCGGCTGCCGCAGGGCCGGCTGGGGGTGGGGTGGCGGGTGTTGCGGGAGCCGGTGGCTGCGGCGGAGCGGGCGTCGCTGACGGTGGAGGAGGTGGATGCGGTGTTCACCGAGGTGGCGGCGGTGAAGGGAGCCGGGGCGCAGGCGGAGCGGCGGCGGCTGGTGGAGGGGTTGTGGGGCGCGGCGACCGAGGTGGAGCAGCGGTTCCTGTACGGGCTGGTGACGGGTGAGGTACGGCAGGGGGCGCTGGGGGCGGTGGCGGTGGAGGCGGTGGCCCGGGCGTCGGGGGCGCCGGTGGCCGGGGTACGGCGGGCGGTGATGCTGAGCGGGTCGCTGGAGGAGGTGGCGGCAGCGGTGTGGGCGGGCGGGGAGGAGGCGCTGTCGCGGTTCGCTCTGGTGGTGGGGCGTCCGGTGCAGCCGATGCTGGCGTCCTCGTCCGGGTCGGTCGCCCAGGCGATGGCGGCGCTGGGGCCGTGCGCGGTGGAGGAGAAGCTGGACGGCATCCGGGTGCAGGTGCACCGGGCCGGGGAGCGGGTGTCGGTGTACACGCGGACGCTGGACGACATCACGGTGCGGCTGCCGGAGGTGGTGGAGGTGGCGCGGGCGCTGCCGGCGGAGCGGTTCGTGCTGGACGGGGAGGTGCTGGCCCTGGACGGGGAGGGGCGGCCGAGGTCGTTCCAGGAGACGGCGGGCCGGGTGGGGTCGCGGCTCGACGTGGGGACGGCGGCTCGGGCGTTGCCGGTGTCGGTGGCCTTCTTCGACGTACTCGCCGTCCAGGGGCGGGAGTTGCTGGATCTGGGGTATGCCGAGCGGTCGGAGGCGCTCGCGGCGCTGGTGCCCCGGGCGGCACGGGTGCGGCGGGCGGTGGTGGCCGATCCGGGGGCGGCGGGCGCGGTGGAGGGGGCGGAGGGGTTCCTCGCGCGGGCGTTGGCGCGGGGGCACGAGGGGGTGGTGGTGAAGGGGCTGGACTCGGTGTACGCGGCGGGGCGTCGGGGCGCCGCCTGGCGGAAGGTGAAGCCGGTGCGGACGGCGGATCTGGTGGTACTGGCAGCGGAGTGGGGGCACGGGCGACGCGCGGGGAAGTTGTCGAACCTGCACCTGGGGGCGCGGGAGGCGGACGGTTCGCTGGTGATGCTGGGCAAGACCTTCAAGGGGATGACGGACGAGGTGCTGGCGTGGCAGACGAAGCGGCTGGGGCAGCTGGCGGAGAGCGACGACGGCCAGGTGGTGAAGGTCCGGCCGGAGCTGGTGGTCGAGGTGGCGTTCGACGGGCTCCAGCGGTCGTCGCGGTACGCGGCCGGGGTGACGCTGCGGTTCGCGCGGCTCGTGCGGTACCGGGAGGACAAGCCGGTGGCGCAGGCGGACTCGGTCGCCTCGGTGCGGGCCGCGGCCGGATGGGACGGGTGAGCCGGCGCGAGGGCATCACGCCTCGGGGCCGCAGGTCGGGTCCGGCACGGGCGCCCCGGCTTCCACCGTCCGGTCGTGCGAGCAGCGCCGGAGGCTCTCACCCGGTTCCAGCGGCGCCACCCGTCAGCTGCGGGGAAGCGATGGGAGCGCTGCCGACCCTGCGCGCCGCCACCGACCCCGCCACGCTGGGGGGCCAGTACTACGGCCCCGGCGGACGCAACGAGGTCAAGGGCCACCCCCGGCTGGTCACCTCCAGCCCGCAGTCGTACGAGGCGGCCGTTCAGCAGCGACTGTGGGCCGCCTTCGAAGCTCTCACCGGCGTACGGTTCCCCCTCACCGAGTCCAGGCAGGGCCCGCCCTCCTCCGGATCGGCCACCACGGTGTAGCCGCGCGTCGGCAGCGGGCTTCGGCCCGTCGCGCGCGAGCGGGCGGCACCACGACCGGCAAGGCCCCCGCACGCCGCTCCGCCGGGCTCACCGGAAGACACCGAGAGGCGGCGTCCTCGTACGCCCGCGGGGCTCGGCGCCGACGCGCGGGCCACGCCCGGAACGGGCCCGGGCATCCTGGAGTCGGTTTCCCTTCAACGCGCGTGTACAGCTGCCCAGTTGCACATCGGAGCGGCGATTGTCATGGCGCGGACACGCCATTACGCTGACCCTCCGCGCGCCCCGGACGGCCCCACCCGTCCGGCCGCCGCCACCCCTGGACCGAGGAGCCCAGTTGCCGTACCCCCATCCCCCGTCCGCCGCGCGGCCCGGTGTGTCCACCGGCGCCGCCCCCACCGCGGCCGGTACAACGTCCGGACCGGAGTCGTCCGGAAGACGAGAGGGAACCCCCCACATGACCGCAGGTCAGCACCACCGTCGCAGCCTTCCCGTCCGACGCGGCCGCCTGGCGGCGCTCGCCGCCTTCACCGTGCTCGCCTCGGGAGCGCTGACCGGCGTCGCCCCGGCCGCCTCCGCCGCCGGGGCCGACCGGCCGTTCAACGACGCCCTGGACCACGCCGCCACCGCCTACGACGTGCCGCGCGACCTGCTGGCCGCCGTCGGGTACGGCGAGAGCCGCCTCGACGGGCACGGCGGGCGGCCCAGCCAGGCCAACGGCTACGGCGTCATGCACCTGGTCAGCAACCCGGACCAGCACACGCTTCAGGAGGCCGCGCGGCTCACCGGCCGGTCTGCGGCCGAGCTGCGCCGCGACACCGGCGCCAACCTCCTCGGCGGCGCCGCCGTGCTGCGGGCCCGCGCCGACGCCCTCGGGCTGAGCGCGGCCGAGCGGGACGACATCGACGCCTGGTACGGGGCGGTCGCCCGGTACAGCGGTGCCGAGGCCGCGACCGCCCGGCTCTACGCCGACACCGTCTACCGCTTCCTCACCGAGGGCCTGCGCGCCTCGGTCGACGGCGAGGAGATCGAGGTGGCCGCCCGCGACGTGGCCCCGGAGATCCCCCAGGCGCCGGAGGTGGGCCCCGCCGCGGTCAGCCAGGACTACCCGTCGGCACGCTGGGTGCCGGCCGCCGCGGGCAACTTCGCCTCGGGACGCTCCGCCGCGGTCAGCCAGGTCGTCGTGCACGTCACGCAGGGCTCGTACGCGGGGTCGATCAGCTGGTTCCAGAACCCGGCGGCCAAGGTCAGCGCGCACTACGTGGTCCGGTCCTCGGACGGCGAGGTCACCCAGATGGTCAAGGACGCCGACACCGCGTACCACGCGCGGAGCGCCAACGCCTCGTCGCTGGGGATCGAGCACGAGGGGTTCGTGGACGATCCGGCGTGGTTCACCGAGGCGATGTACCGCTCCTCGGCGGCGCTCACGGCCTATCTGTGCGAGCAGTACGGCATCCCGAAGGACCGCTCGCACATCGTCGGCCACGTCGAGGTGCCCGGCAACGACCACACCGATCCCGGTCCGAACTGGGACTGGGCGCACTACATGGAGCTGGTCGGCGGGGAGAGCGGGGCGGTCGACGAGCTGACCTTCGCCTCCTACGCGACGCAGCTCGACGGGTCCAGCGGGCCGCAGGTCAAGGCGGTCCAGCGGCTGCTGACCGACCAGGACTACGCGCCCGGCGCGGTCGACGGCGCCTTCGGTGCGGCGACGCGGGCGGCGGTCCGCGCGTTCCAGCAGGACAAGGGCCTGGAGGCCGACGGGATCGTGGGGAAGGCCACGTGGACCGCGCTGCTCTCGGCGGGGAGCGCGCCGACGCTGCGCTCCGGCTCGTCCGGCGAAGCCGTGAGCAGGCTGCAGCGGGCACTGACGGCGGCCTCGGGCAAGACCGTCGCCGTCGACGGCAGCTTCGGTTCCGGTACGGCGGAGGCGGTCCGCGCCTACCAGAGCGCGCGGTCGCTGGAGGCGGACGGCGCCGTCGGCCCCGCGACCTGGCAGGCGCTCCAGTCCGGACGCTGACCGGCTGACCGGTGGCCGCACGGCCCGGAAGTGGGGGATCTCGCCACTTCCGGGCCGTGATCATGTGGGCTTCCTCCATGCGGGCGAGGTGGTGCCGGGCGGAGAATGGAGAGGTTCCGTTCTTCAGGGAGGTGCCACCAGCGTGGCGAACGCACCAGTCGACCGCATACCGGCCGCGAAGGTCATCACGGACCCGGCCGCCCTCGGCCGCTACCAGCACGACGAGGCGGAGTGGGCGCCTTACGGCACGCCGCTCGCCGTGGTGCGTCCCCGGTCCGCCGAGGAGGTCCGCGACGTGGTGCGGTTCTGCCTAGAGCACCGGGTGCCGGTGATCGCCCGGGGTGCGGGAACCGGCCTGTCGGGCGGCGCCAACGCCGTGGACGGCGCGGTGATCCTCTCCTTCGAGGACATGGACCAGGTGCTGCGCATCGACACCGACGAGCGGTACGCCGTGGTGCAGCCGGGTGTCGTCAACGACGACCTGCGGGCCGTCTGCGCCGAGCACGGCCTGTGGTACCCGCCGGACCCGGCCAGTTCCCCGTGGTCGACGATCGGCGGGAACGTCGCCACCAACGCGGGCGGCATGTGCTGCGTGAAGTACGGCGTGACCCGGGACTACGTCCTGGAGCTGGAGATGGTCAACGGCCAGGGCGAGCTGGTCCGGGTGGGCCGCAGGACCGCCAAGGGCGTGGCCGGGTACGACCTGGCGGGGCTGATGGTCGGGTCCGAGGGGACGCTCGGCGTCATCACGGAGATCACCGTGCGGCTACGCCCCTCGCGTCCCCTGGAGCGGACGGTGGCCGGGTACTTCGACTCGGTGGTGGACGCCGGGGAGGCGGTCAGCGCGGTGACGGCGGCGGGGATCATCCCCTCGGCGCTGGAGCTGGTGGACCGGCACTGCCTGGCGGCGGTCGACGCGTGGAAGAACATGGGGCTGTCCGCCGACGCCAACGTGGTGCTGCTGGGCCGGATCGACACGCCCGGCGCGGAAGGCGACGCCGAGGCGGAGCGGATGCGGGAGTGCTTCGAGAAGGCGGGAGCGGGGTGGGCGGTGGTCTCCACCGACCAGCAGGAGGCGGACGCGCTGTTCCAGGCGCGCCGGCTGGCCTACCCGGCGCTGGAGCGGCTGGGTCCGCTGCTGACCGAGGACGTCTGCGTGCCCCGGATGGCGCTGCCGGAGATGCTGCGCCGGATCGAGGAGATCTCCGAGCGGCACGACATCCACGTGGCCAACGTGGCGCACGCCGGGGACGGCAACCTGCACCCGCTGATCATCACGAAGGCCGGGGACGAGGCGGCGAAGGCCCGGGCGCAGCTGGTCTTCGACGAGATCCTCGACGAGGCCATCGCGCTGGGCGGCACCGTGACCGGTGAGCACGGTGTGGGGCTGCTGAAGATGCGCGGGATGGACAAGGAGCTGGGCGAGGCGGTGCTGGGCATGCACCACGCGGTGAAGTCGGCGCTCGACCCGGCGGGGATCTTCAACCCGGGCAAGGTGGTCGCCGTCCGTCAGGGGTGAGCGGCGGCGGTGCGTGCGGGGGTCCGCGGGGACCGGTCAGTCCTCCCCGCGGACCCCTTTCGACGTGCCGCGGTCCGGGCCGGGGGCGGCCAGGCGGTGGCTGAGGCGGTGCAGGCGCAGGGCCCACTGGACCTCGACGGCGCGGCCGGGCTCCTTCCAGCCGTCGCCGAGGACGTCGCTGATCCGGGCGAGCCGCTGGTAGAGGGTGTTGGGGTGGATGTGCAGGGCCTCGGCGGTGGCGGTGTGCCGGGCGCTGTGGGTGAGGTAGGCGTCGAGGGTCTCGGTCAGGCGGGTGCCGTGCTCGCGGTCGTGGTCGGCGAGGGGGCCGATGGTGGCGGTGACGAAGCGGTCGAGGGTGCCGTCGCCCGCGCCGCTGAAGAGGGCTTCGTAGATGCCGAGTTCGTCACTGTCGGCGGCAGCGCCGGTGCGGCCGAGGGCGTGCAGGAGACGTAGTCCCGAGCGGGCGCGGCGGTGGGCGGCGCGGATGGACGCGATGGTGCCGCCGGCGGGGGCGGCGACGGCGGTGACGCCTTGGTGGCCGGCGCGGTCGCGGGCCTCGGCGGGGGTGGTGGGGAGCAGGGCGACGCCGAGGCCGCCGTACTCGACCGACCAGCCCTGGTGGTGGCGGGCGGCGCGGGCGGCGGCCGGTCCGGCCTGCGGGCCGTCGAGGACCAGGACGGTACGGACGGCGGCCGGGTCGATGCCGCCGGAGCGGGCGCGGCGCAGCAGGACGACGTCGTCGGTGGTGCCGTCGAGGAGGGCGGTGAGGTACTCGCCCCGGACGCGGCGTTCGGCCTCGGTGGCGGCGCGTTCGGAGGCGAGGACGAGGCCGATGACGGTGGCGCCGGTCTCCAGGGAGCGGACGGTGTTGGCGTCGAAGGGCCGGTGGTGGCGGGCGACGACGCAGCCGGCGTACTCGTCGGCGACGACGACGGGAGCCAGTGCCCAGTGGCCGTCGGGGGTGTCGCGGAGCCGGGTGGCGCGGTCGGCGGGGCCGGTGAAGCAGGAGGCGGGCGGCCCGGTGTCGGCGGCCAAGGCGGTGGCGAGGGCGTCCGGGTCCTGGTCGGCGGCGCCGGTGGGCAGGGCGGTGTCGTGGGCGTCGAGGACGGTGATGCCGGCGCCGAGGGCGTCGCGGAGCGCGTCGGTGACGGCGTGGAGCCCGGCGCCGCCGAGGACGATGTGGGTGAGCCGCTGATGAAGGGCGACGGCGCGGCGGTCGGCCTCGGCCCGGCGGCGCAGTTCGGCGGTGGTGCGCTGGTGGCGGTCGAAGAGTTCGGCGTTGTGCAGGGCGAGGGCGGCGTGCGCGGCGAGGGCGGTGAGCAGCGTCGTCTGGTGGTCGGTCCAGGTCCGGGGGACGCGCTGGGCGACGAGGAGGACGCCTATGGTCTCCTCGCCGACGCGCAGGGGGACGCCGAGGATGCCGCGGAGCTGTTCGCCGGCCGCGGCGGCGTCGACGGTGGAGGCGTGGGTGAGGTGGTCGTCGTGGAGGTAGTCGGCGCACCAGTGGGGCTGCCCGGTGCGGACGACGAGGCCGCCGAGGCCGACGCCCCGGGCGAGTTCGACGCCGCGCAGGGTGGAGCCGATGGAGCCGTCGACGACTTCGATGCGCAGGGCGGCGTCGTCCTGGGCCAGCATGATGTAGGACAGGTCGGTGCCCAGCAGGCGGCGGGCCTGGGCGGCCACCTCGTCGAGGACGTCCTGGGGCGCGTGCAGGGCGGCGAGGCGGCGGGCCAGGTCGTTGAGGACGGCGGTCTCGGCGGCCTGCCGGGTGCGGGCCTCCAGGAGGGCGTGGACGTGCAGGGCGCGCCGAGCCTCGGCCTCGACGGCCGGGTGGGTCTCGGCCGGGCCGGCCTCGACGAGGCGGTGGCGGCACTCCTCCAGGGCGGCGAGCGGGGCGCCTTCGGCGAGCAGTTTCAGCCAGGGGCTGGCGGTGGCGTGCTGCGGGGCGGTGCCGGCGGGCTCCGGCATGGAGGGGTCCCTTCGTGGCCGGGGCGGCTGCCCGGCCCTCGTGCGGTGTGTCCGGCGTGACGGGCCGGGCACGGCTGGTGCTGAGGGGGACCTTACGCGGCGGCGGGGCGCACGGCCGGGATCAGGGGGGTGCGCCGAAACGGGGCGGGCGGTAGGAAGTGCCCGACCGCTCCTGTGCGGTGTCCGCGATGTTCGGTGCGGGGCCTCGGCGTGGCGGACGAAGGCCCTCGCAGCGGAGCTGCTCGCGCCTTTGACCGGTGCGAGCGTGCGTGCCGGGCGCCGTGCGGGAGTGGTCAGGCACCTCCCAGCCAGCCGCGGTGGCTGTCGCTGCGGCCCGCCGCCTCGCGGTGGGCGGCGCGGGCGTGGTCGAGAACCGCGGCCGCGGCGCGGCGGCGGGTGAGCCGGGGTGGTGGCCCAGGAGGTGGCGCCAGCTGAGCGGGGCTCCGGCGAGGGGGCGGGTGACGAGGCCAAGCGTGCCGGCCGCGCGGGTGAGGCTGCCTTCGTCGGCGATGGCCCGTACGGTTCGCAGGCGACGCAACTCCAGCTCCGTACCAGGAAGTCAGGGGTGCGGCGCGGTGGCGGCAGTACGGCGGAAGGTGTGCGCCGACCTCACGGCCAGGGCGCGGGAACGCCACCCGAGGCCTCACGGGGCTTCCGGCATATGCCAGGAGCACCATCGGGTCGAGTATCGCCGAATCCCTCACGGGCCGCCGGATGCTGTGCCACAGTCGTATCCGGCCCCTCGTCGGCCCCGGCCGTACCGCCCTCGTATCGGAGTTCGTATGCCCTCGCGCTCCTCGGTCTCCCCCGCAGCCGAGCCGTCCGTGCGCGGCTCGGTGCGGGCGCTGATCGACGGGACGCGGCGGGTACGGGGCGCCCTGGACGCGGCGCGGCAGGACGCGGAGGGCGGCGAGCCCGACCCGTCGCGCCGCCGCGCCCTCTACGACCTGGCCCTCCGCCAGCTGGACGACGTGGGCGGGCACCTCGGGCGGCTCAGCGAGGGCTGGCCCGGGGCGGAGCACCCGGCGGCCCCGGGCGGCCCGGAGGCCACCGAGGGCAGCGCCGAGTGGGACCTGCTCACCGACGAGGTCTGCTGGTCGCCGGAGTTGTACCGCGTCCTGGGCCGCGAGGCCGGCTCCCGCGCCCTGTCGCTGGACGAACTCCCCTCCCTCCTGCTCCCCGAGGACCAGCCGCTGCTGACCGCGATGGTCACCGACTGCCTGATCGACGGCAGACCGCTGGACGGCACCTTCCGCGTGGTGCGGGGCGACGGCTCCGTGCGCACCCTGCACATGAGCGGGGCACCGGCCCTCGACGAACACGGCTCCACCGCCTCCATGCGGGCGGTGCTCCGCGACGTCACCGCCACCGGGGCCCCGGTCGGCCGCGCCGGCACCACCGCTCCCCCGCCGCCCGCCGCGCCCCTTCCGGCGGCCCGCACCGCGACGGCCGTACGCCATCTGGCGGCGGGCCCGGAGGCGCGGACGGACGGGACGTGGTGCGACACCCTGGTGCTGCCCGACGGGCGCACCCTGCTGGCGGCGGGCGAGCGCCCCCCCGGGCTCAGCCGCGACCTGCTGGTGGGCACGGTGCGCGGGCTCGTCGCGGGCGGCGAGGCGCCGCAGGGCGCGCTGGAGCTGGCGGCGGCGCTGCTGCCCGGCGCGGGACCGGCCCCGGTCGGGCCCGCCGTGTGCTGCGTACACGACCCGGTGACCGGCACCCTGGACTGGGGCCGCACCGCTGGCCATCCCGCTCCGCTGCTTCGGCGCGGCACCGTCGCCCTCCCGCTGGACCCCGGCGGCCCGCAGGAGGGCCTGCTCCCCGGGGACCTGCTTCTGCTGCACACCCCCGGCACCGGACCCGACAGGTCCGCGGACGTCCTGCCGGCCCTCGGGGCGCACCTCGACGCAGACGCCTGGGCCGGCCTGGCGGCCGACGCGCTCGCCACCGCCGCCGGACCGTCCGAAGACGGGCAGCACACAGCGGTACGGGTGATCGCCCTGCGGGTCGGCACCGGTACGGAGCACGCTGGGCAGGGCTGAACAGTCGGACGCCGCAGGCGTGTCCGAGCGCCCTCGGGAGCCGGGGTGCCGGTGAAGGCCGTCCGTCCACGACGCCCTCACGGGTGTGCGGGACGACGGGGTGTCGTCAGGGATCGCGCGGTGCGTGGGCGGTCAGGCCGGGGCGGCGGGCCAGCCGCCGGCTGGCCCGCCCGGGCTGGGCATGACCATCTTGATCTCCTCGCGGAGGTTCTCGATCTTCGGGTAGCCCGCGTAGTGCGCGGTGAGCCGGTACATCTCCCGCAGCCGGTCCCAGGTGCGGTGCGAGGAGTTGTCGGACATCGAGGCGAGCGCGAGGCGCGCGTACCGGTCGGCCTGCTCCGGGTCGTCGGCGATGAAGCAGGCGGAGGCGAGTGAGAGGTGGTCGAAGATCTGCGACCGCTCCCGCTGGTCCTGGCGGAGCTCCAAGGCGATCTTGGCGTGGTGCTCGGCCTGCTTGGCCGCAGCCGGCTCGTGCTCGGCGAGGGTGCGGTAGGCAAGGGCCTGCATGCCGTGCAGGTCGGCCCTGTCGAACATCTGCATCCAGTTGGGCGGTTCGGTGTCGCCGCGGTCGGAGACGAAGAGCAGCTCGGCTTCGCCGAGGGTGCGGCGCACGGCCTGGCCCCGGCCCATCGCCGCCTGCGCCCACGCCTCGATGGTGCGGAACATGGCGCGGGTGCGCGGCAGGGCCTCCTCGCCGGAGCCGGTCTGGGCCAGCTTCATCAGGTCGAGCGCCTCGTCCGGGCGGCCGAGGTGGACCATCTGGCGGGCGGCTCGGGAGAGCGCCTCCCCGGCGCGCGGGCGGTCGCCGCCCTCGCGGGCCGCGTGGGTGGCGATGACGAAGTACTTCTGCGCGGTGGGCTCCAGGCCCACGTCGTGGGACATCCAGCCGGCCAGGACGGCGAGGTTGGCGGCCACGCCCCACAGACGGCGCTGGAGGTGGTCGGGGTGGCGGTAGGAGAGCATGCCGCCCACCTCGTTGAGCTGTCCGACCACAGCCTTGCGCTGGAGGCCGCCGCCCCGGGAGGCGTCCCAGGCGCGGAAGATGTCGACGGAGTGTTCGAGCTCCTCGACCTCCTGGGAGCCGACCGGGGCCGCCTCGTAGCGGTCGAAGCCGGCCTGGTCGGCGTAGCCCCGGGGGCCCGGCAGGGCGGCGGGGGACGCGGGGGCGGTCTGGAGCCAGTCGTACATGGCGGTGGAGGAGAGCGCGGAGCCCGCGGTGAGCGCGACGCTCGCACCCATCAAGCCTCGTCGGTTGAGCATGAGGTCCATTCCCGTGAATTCGGTGAGGACCGCAGCCGTTCGCTCGGGCGCCCATGGCACGCCGTCGGAGCGCTCGCCGCTCCCGCCCGGCCGCCGTCTCCCCGTGCGCCCGCGTCGAACCAGACCGAGATCCTCGATGGTCACGACACGGCCGAGCTGCTCGGTGAACAGGGCCGCCAGCACCGTGGGCACCGGGTCGCGCGGGATCTCTCCCATGTCGATCCAGCGCCGGACCCGCGAGGTGTCGGTCGCCAGTTGGGGGTGGCCCATGGCCGCCGCCTGCCGGTTCACGAGCCGGGCGAGTTCCCCCTTGGACCAGCCGGTCAGGCCGAAGTGGTCCGCAAGGCGGGTGTTGGGTTGTCCGCTCACGTCAAGCCCCCAGGTTCTCGGCTGAGTTGACAGTAACCCCCTGTCAGTTGCGGGGCGACTATTCGCCAGGGTTCGCCAGGGTGCGCCAGATGGTGTGCCACGGGCCGGCGGGTGTCAGGTAGACATGCGCCTCCCCGGCCCGGTGGCCGTCCCCGCACTCCCCAGGGTGCGGCCCGGTGGCCGGGCCGGGCGGGCGCTTATCTCACAGGCACACGAAGGGATCTGTCAGGCTCATGTACGCAGCATCGTCCTCCGTGTCCGCCCCGTCCCGGCCGCCGCTCGGCACCCGCCCGCCCCGGGCGCGGGAGGCCACTCCCCCGGGCAGCGGCCCGTACCTCGACCCCGCGCGCCCTGCGGCCACAGCGCTCGCCTCCGGTCGGACCCGACGCGTAGCGGGGCTCGGCACACCTCAGCTCAGCGGAAGGCTGGACCTGTCCGGTCCGCAGGGCGCGCAGTTGCGGGCGGCCGTCGCCGCCGTGCACCGCGTCTGTCCGGAGTTCCACCCGGTCCAGCTGCTGCGGCGCAGCCCGCGTTCCGTCCTGCTGGTCGGGACGAGCGGGCGCACCACCGCAGTCGCCAAGTGTTCAGTGGACCAGTCGGCCGAACGGGCGGAGCGGATCAGGCACGAGATAGCGACGTACCGTTCGTTCGTCCGGCACCGTCCGCCGGTGCGGGTCCCGCGGCTGGTGGCGGCCGACCCGGACAACGGGACGCTGGTGATCGAGCGGATGGCGGGCCGGGCGGCGGCGCTCCAGCGCCACCCCGTCGAGGCGCCGCCCGCCGCCGATCTGCGGGCCGTGCTCGGCGCGGTGCGCCGGCTCAACCAGTGGCGTCCGCCGACGGGCATGTTCGGTGCCCCGCTGGACTACGCGGAGCGGATCTCCCGCTTCCACTCGCTGGGGCTGCTCACCGATCGCGACCTCGGCGACCTCCAGAAACTGCTGCACGGCATCGCCCGCTCCGGGGGCCGGGTCGCCGCCCGCGAGTTCTGCCACGGTGACGCCCTGCTGTCGAACATCCTCCTCTCCCCCGCCGGCCCCGTCCTGGTCGACTGGGAGCAGGCCGGCTGGTACCTGCCCGGGTACGACCTGGCGACGCTGTGGGCGGTGGCCGGGGAGGCGCCCATGGCGCGTCAGCAGATCAGTCACCTCGCCCAGAGCAGCGGCCCGGCGGCGCGCGACGCCTTCCTGGTCAACCTCATGCTGGTGCTCACCCGGGAGATCCGGGCCTGCGAGTCGGCGGTGCAGCGGAGCATGCGGGACACTCCGGCGGGCCCGGCCCGCGCGGGCGCCGTGCCGGCCGGCGAGGAGCAGCGGCTGCTGCTGCGCCGACTGCACGACGACTGGGCGATGGTGCGCCGCGCGGTCCGCGCGGCGGTGGGCACCCGCTGACACCGGCTCGCGGACGCAGAGCGCGGTTCCCCCTGGCGAGGGGGGACCGCGCTCTGCGTCCGCGGGGGGGGTGCGGGCGGCGGCAGAGGTGTACTCCAGTGACGCGTCCCAGGCCTGGGCGGCACGCGTCCTGAAAGGGGCCCGCAAGGGTGGCGTGGCGGGCGTGCCGGACGCCAAATGCCCGCCCCCAGACTCCTGTTGACGGATCATCGTCAAGCCGGTACCACTGGTCCACGCCCGCCGCGGTGATCACGTACGCGCCGCGGTCCGGGCTCCCGCTGTTCCGCGCGTCCGGGCGGCGCGCGGCCCCTTCCCAGGAGGCCCTGTGCGAAGAAACGTCCCTGCTCTCTTCGGTGCGGGCGGGCTCAGAGCCCGCAGGACGGGGCTGGCGGCGCTGGCCAGTGCCGCGCTGGTGCTGCCGCTGCTGGGCGCGGCCCCCGGCCCTGCCCCGGCGGAGGCGGACACCGGGCTCCAGGGGGCGTTCGCGGCGGCGGCCCGCGAGTACCGGGTGCCCGAAAGCGTGCTGCTGGGCGTGGCGTACCTCCAGTCGCGGTGGGACACGCACGGTGGGGCGCCGAGCGTCACCGGCGGGTACGGGCCGATGCACCTGACCGACGCGCGCACGGCGCTGGCCCGCTCGGCGGGCCACCACGGGGAGCACGGCGAGGACGCGCGCGGTGACGACTCCCGGCCCGCCCGCACCGCTGAGCCGGTGCTGCCCTCGGCGGACGGGGAGCTGCCGGAGCGGCTGACGACCCTGCGCGCAGCGGCGCGGCTGAGCGGGCTGCCGGCCGAGCGGCTGCGCAGCGACCCGGCCGCCAACATCCGCGGCGGTGCCGCCCTGCTGGCCGAGGCGCAGCGGGAGCGCGGGGCGGCGCCCGGCGGTGACGCGGCCGACTGGTACGGCGCGGTGGCGGCCTTCTCCGGCGCCGAGGACCGGGCGACCGCCACGGCCTACGCCGACGAGGTCTTCTCGGTGCTGCGCTCCGGTGGGGCCCGGACCACCGACAGCGGCGGCCGGGTGGCCCTCGCCCCGCAGCCCGAAGCGGTGCCGGACGCCTCCCGGGCGGCGGGCCCCGGTCTGCGCGAGGACGGCGCGAAGGGGCCGGTGGAGTGCCCGCGCACCGTCTCATGCGAGTGGCTGCCGGCTCCGTACGAGGAGTTCGGGGAGGGCGACTACGGCAACCACGACAAGGCGGACCGCCCGCGCAGCTCGCGGATCGACTCGATCGTCATCCACGACACGGAGGCGACCTGGGACAACACGCTGGAGCTGGTGCAGGACCCGGAGTACGTGTCGTGGCACTACTCGCTGCGCGCCACGGACGGCCACGTCGCCCAGCACCTGCGGACCAAGGACGTGGGCTGGCACGCGGGCAACTGGTACACCAACGCGAAGTCGATCGGGCTGGAGCACGAGGGGTTCCTCGCCGACCCGGACGCCTGGTACACGGAGGCGATGTACCGGACCTCGGCGCGGCTCGTGTCGCACCTGGCGAAGAAGTACGGCATCCCGCTGGACCGGCAGCACATCCTCGGGCACGACACGGTGCCGGGGACGACGGCGGGGACGATCCCGGGGATGCACACCGACCCGGGCCCGTACTGGGACTGGCAGCACTACTTCGCGCTGCTCGGCGCGCCGCTGAAGGCGTCGGCGGGGAAGAACGCCGAACTGGTCACGATCGCGCCCGAGTACGGGAAGAACCGGCCGGAGTTCACCGGCTGCGAGAAGGCGGGCGAACCGTGCGCGCCGCACGGGTCCAGCGCGGTGCGGGTGTACACGGCGCCGCACGAGGACGCGCCGCTGGTCCAGGACATCGGGCTGCGCCCGGACGGCTCGCCGTCCACCATCGACGTGAACGACCTGGGGTCGCGGGTCTCGGCCGGGCAGAGCTACGCGGTGGCCGAGCGGCGCGGCGAGTGGACGGCCGTCTGGTACCTCGGGCAGAAGGCGTGGTTCAAGAACCCGCGCCGGGCGCCGGTGGCCCTCCCCGCCTCGGGCCGGGTGCTGACGCCGAGGCCGGGCCTGGCGGAGGTCCCGGTGTACGGCAGGGCGTACCCGGAGAAGGAGGCGTACCCGGCGGGCATCACCCCGCAGGAGATCGTGCCGCTCCCGTACCGGATCGCGGCGGGCCAGCGCTACGCCACCGGCGGCGAGGTGCCGGGCGAGTACTACTTCGCGCCGGCCTTCGACACGTCCGGGCACACGGTGGTGCGCGGGAAGCAGCGGTACTACGAGGTCCAGTACGGGCACCGGGTCGGCTACGTGCGGGCCGAGGACGTGGTGGTGCGCGCGGCCCGGCGCTGAGGGCGCCACGGGACGGCGCCGGCCGGGAACCGCTGAGGCGGTTCCCGGCCGGTGTGGTCCGCGGTGCTCAGCCCTGCTGGAAGAGTTCGGCGGGCAGCGGCTTGAGGAGGGCGTACAGGTCGTCGGTGATGGGGCGGTCCCAGGCGGCGACGGTGACCAGGACGTTGTCGCTGCGGTCGAACTGGACGCAGGAGACGCGGCTCTCCGAGAGCTTGACGCGGCGCACGATCAGGAGGTTGTCGCCCTGCATCACGGGAACGTCCTCGGTGCCGACGACCTCGACCTCCTCGTCGTTGCCGAGGGCGAGGAGGAGCTGGGCGACCTCGAACGGGGGCTGCTTGTCGGCGAGGTCGCGGGCGGGCGAGCCCTCCGGGAGGTTGCCGATGACCATCGCCGGTCCGCGGCCGCCGAACAGGTCGTAGCGCAGGAAGACGCCCTGGCAGGAGCCGTCGGGCGCGGGCAGCAGCCCCGCGCCGAGATTGCCCGGCCAGTCCTCGGGGTCCATGGCCAGGACGTCGAAGTCCGGGCCCGCTGGTGTGGCGGCGCTGCGGCGGCGGAGGAAGGACATGCCGCCATGGTACGTGCACGGCGGTGCCGGGCGGCGGCCGGTACCGGTGCGGGTGCGGGTCGTTCAGAGGGGGGCGAGGGGGTGACCCCCGTGTCCGGGGAGGCTGCCCGGGGCCCGCGCCCGCCCGGGCGCGGGCCCCGGGCTCAGGCGGCGCCTTCACCGGAGGCCGCGGCGGCTTCCACGATCTCCTGGGAGGTGGGGACGACGGCGACGGGGGCGGGGGCGTGCAGGAGGACGGCGTGGGTGACCGAACCGAGCATCCGTACGGGTGAGAAGGCGCGGGGGCGGTGGCGGCCGACGACGACCAGGTCGGCGCCGCGGGCGGCGGCGACCAGGTGGCCGGCGGCATCGCCCGGGGAGACCTCGGCCTCCGCAGTGACCTGCGGGTAGGCGTCCTTCAGGGTGGCGACGCGCTCGGCGACCATCTGTCGGCATTCGGCCTCGGCGGCCTCCTGGTCGGCGGCGGACGGCAGGTACTCCCCCGCGGCGGCCCAGGCGACGACGGGCCAGGGGTACGCGCAGACCACGTGCAGCCGGGCGGAGCGGAGGGCGGCCTCCCGGTAGGCGAAGGCGAGGGACGGGTCGGGGCCGGGGTCGGCGGGGTCGGGGAACTCGGCGGACATGCCGAGGACGACGCGGGGGCCGGGGGCCGGTGCCGGCGCGTCGGTGTGGACCTCGCGGCCGGGGCGGGGCACGACGACGACGGGGCTGTCGGCGTCGCGGGCACAGGCCATGCCGTTGGAGCCGAGGAGGAGGCTGGCGAAGCCGCCCCGCCCGCGCGAGCCGAGGACGAGCAGCTGGGCCTCGGCGCCGAGGTCGGGGAGGATCGAGGTGGCGCTGGAGTCGAGGGTGGCGAAGGAAAGTTCCGGGAGTCCGGGGCGGCCGGCGAGGGCCTGGCGCGTCTCGGCGATGACGGCGCTGTCGGGGGCGGCGGCCCCGGCGGGGGGTCGGGCGCCGCGCGCGGTGGCGGTGCGGACGGCGTGGACGACGCGCAGCGGGGCCTCGCGCAGGCGGGCCTCCTCCAGGGCCCATTCCAGGGCGCGGGTGCTGTCGTCCGATCCGTCGACGGCCGCGATGACGGGCAGGGTACTCATGGTTCTCTCGCCTCCGGGGCGCAGCGGTGGTGCGGCTGGTTCCGCTGCCAGCTTCGCTCAGTCAGGGGCCGGAAGGCAGGGTCCTTGGTCCCGTGTCGCGGCCGGGTGGCCCACGGCGGGCGCCGGTGGGAGCCGTACGGGTTCAGTCGGGACGGCCGAGGCGGTCGCGGAGTTCGCGTTTGAGGATCTTGCCGCTGGCGTTGCGCGGGAGGGTGTCGGTGAAGACGATCCGCTTGGGCGTCTGGAAGGAGGCGAGGCGTTCGCGGATGTGGGCGAGGAGTTCGGCCTCGGTGGTCCCGGCGCGGGCGACGACGACGGCGGTGACGGCCTCGATCCACTTGTCGTCGGGGAGGCCGACGACGGCGGTCTCGGCGACGGCCGGGTGGGTGTAGAGGGCGTCCTCGACCTGGCGGGAGGCTACGAGGACGCCGCCGGAGTTGATGACGTCCTTGAGCCGGTCGACGACGGTGAAGTAGCCCTCCTCGTCGCGGACGGCGAGGTCGCCGGAGTGGAACCAGCCGCCGCGGAACGCCTCGGCGCTCTCCTCGGGCAGGCCCCAGTAGCCGTCGCAGAGCTGCGGGGAGCGGTAGACGATCTCACCGGGGGCGCCGTCGGGGACCTCCTGGCCGTCCTCGTCGACGACGCGGGCCTCCACGAAGAGGACGGGCCGGCCGCAGGAGTCGAGGCGGCCCTGGTGCTCGTCGGGGCCGAGCACCAGGGCGAGCGGGCCGATCTCGCTCTGCCCGAAGCAGTTGAAGAAGGCGAGTTCCGGCAGGCGGGCGCGGAGCCGCTCCAGCACGGGGACCGGCATGACCGAGGCGCCGTAGAACGCCTTGCGCAGGGCGGTCAGGTCCCTGGTGGCGAACGAGGGGTGCTGGGAGAGGGCGATCCAGACCGTGGGCGGGGCGAAGAGGGAGTCGGCGCGTCCCGCTTCCACCAGGGAGAGGACGCGCTCGGGGTCGGGTCCGTCGAGAACGGTGTTGTCGGCGCCGACGGCGAGGTACGGCAGCAGGAAGACGTGCATCTGCGCCGAGTGGTAGAGCGGCAGGGTGTGCAGGGGCCGGTCCTGGGCGCTCAGGCCGAGGGTGTGCAGGGCGCTGGTGTAGGCGTGGACGAGGGCGCGGTGGCTCATCATGGCGCCCTTGGGCAGGGCGGTGGTGCCGGAGGTGTAGAGGAGCTGGGCGACGGAGTCGGGAGCGGGCTCGGGTCCGTCGTACGCGGGCGCGTCGGCGAGGAGGGTGAGCAGGGAGTCGCCGGTGTCGCGCAGCGGCAGCACGTCGGTGCCGTCGGGGAGGCGCCCGGCGAGGGCGGGGTCGGCCAGGACGGTGCGGCTGCCGGAGCTGGTGAGGATGTGGATGAGGCCGGCGCCGGTGAGGTTCTGGTTGACGGGCACGTGGATCAGGCCGGCGCGGGAGCAGGCGAGGAAGCCGATGAGGTACGCGTCGGAGTTGTGGCCGTAGGCGGCGACGCGGTCGCCGGGGGCGAGGCCGTGGGCGGTGAGGACCTGGGCGGCGGCCGACACGGCCTCGTCGAGGGCGGCGTAGCTCCAGACGCGGTCGGCGTAGCGCAGGGCGGTGGCGTGCGGGGTGCGGCGGGCGCTGCGGCGCAGCACTCCGTCGACGGTGTTGCCTCGGGGTGCCGTCATGGCGTGATCCTCGGTCCACCGGGCGGGCGGGTCAAGGGCGGTGCGGCGCCGGGTGCGGCGCGTCCCGGGCGGCGGATTCCGGGCGCGCCGCCGGGTCAGCTGTCGGCGGGCACGTCACGGATGACGGCGACGGGGCAGTCGGCGTGGTGGAGCAGGGCCTGGCTGGCGGAGCCGAGCAGCAGGCCGGTGAAGCCGCCCCGCCCCCGGGCGCCGACGACGATCAGCTGGGCGCTGCGGCTGGCCTCGATGAGGGCGGGCCGGGTGCGGGAGCGGAGCAGGCGGCGTTCGACCCGCACCTCGGGGTAGCGGGCCTGCCAGCCGGCGAGGGCCTCGGCGAGCAGGCGCTGCTCGTCCTCCTGGAGGCGGTCAAGGTCGGTGACGAGGGGCATGGGTTCGCCGGGGTTGCGGTGGGCGGGCTGGGTCCAGTTGCTCCAGGCGTGGAGGGCGACGAGCGGCGCGGCGCGGCGGGCGGCGGTGGCGAAGGCGAAGCCGACGGCGCCGTCCGCCTGCGGGGAGCCGTCGAGGCCGAGGACGACGGGGCCCTCGGGGTCGGGGCGGCCCCGCAGGACGAGGACGGGGCTCTCGCCGTGGGCAGCGAGGTGGACCGCGGTGGAGCCGAGGAGGAGGCTGCTGAAGCCGCCGAGGCCGCGGCTGGCGACGACGGTGAGGACGGCGTCGCGGGATTCGGCGGCCAGGACCGAGAGCGCCTCGCCGGTGACGAGTTCGGGGTCGGTCTCCAGGCCGGGCACGGTGGCCTCGGCGCGGGCGACGGCCTCGTCGAGGAAGGTCCTGGCCTGGTTGAGGAGGCCGCCTTCGGTGGGGGCGTAGGCGGAACCGGTGAGCTGGACGTGGAGCATCGGCCAGATGAAGGCGTGGACGATGCGCAGGGGGCAGTCCCGGTCGGCCGCTTCGCGGGCGGCGGCGGCGACCGCGTCGAGGCTCTCGCCGGAGCCGTCGATGCCGACGAGTACGGGCCTGGTCATGCGGTGCTCCTGGGCGCGGGTTTTCCGGTGGGGCGGGGGGCGGCGGGCTGGGGCATGGGGACCTCCTTGGTTCCAGCCTTGCCCGCGCGTCGCCCGCGCGCGCGGGAGCGGCCGGGCCGCTGGTCCCGTAGGGGCAGGACCTTCGTCCTTTCGGGGGTTGCGGGGTGGGCCGGTTGCCCGGTGGCGCGCGGCGGAGGAGCCGGGACGGCGGGGACGGAGAGGGTTGACACGAACCCGCCATGACATGAAAGTTTCACGGGTCGAACGTCATCTCGAAAGATTCTTTCAGGGGGTGCGGTTCATGGACGGGCAGCCGGTGGACGAGGGGCGGCGGGCGGACGGGGTCTCCCGGCGCAGCCTGGGGACGGCCGCGCTGGCGCTCGGCGGGGCGCTGGCGCTGGTGCCGTTCCCCGCGGGCCCGGCCGCGGCCGGGCCCCGGGCACCGGAGCGCGTGCCGGGCGGGACGACGCTGCGGCGGGGCAGCGCCCGGCACGCGGGGCTGCTGCCGGGGCAGCTGCGCCAGCTGGTCACCGACGCGGAGCGGTTCCTGGAGCCGTCGCCGGCGCACCCCTGGTACGCCGGGGCGGTGCTGCTGGCCGGGCGCGGCGGGACGGTGGCGCTGCACGAGCCGATCGGGCACGCGGTGCGCTACGAGCGGTACGACGAGGCGAGTGACACCGGGGTGGAGTTCCCGCCGGAGCGGCGCATCGCGATGGCCGAGGACACCGTGTTCGACCTGGCGTCCGTCTCCAAGCTGTTCACCTCGCTGCTGGCGGTGGGCCGCATCGAGCACGGGGAGCTGGACCTCGGGGCGCCGGTCGCCTCGTACCTCCCCGGGTTCGCGGGCGGCGGCAAGGGCGCGGTGACCGTGGTGCAGCTGCTGACGCACACCTCGGGGTTCCCGTCGTGGATTCCGTTGTACAAGGAGCCGACGCACGAGGCACGGCTGGCACGGATCTGGGCGCAGGAGCTGGTGGCGGAGCCGGGCACCGCGTACCTCTACTCGGACCTGAACCTGATCACCCTGCAGCTGTTGCTGGAGGAGGTGACGGGGACGCCGCTGGACGTGCTGCTGCGCGAGGAGATCACCGGGCCGCTCGGGATGACCCGGACCCGGTACAACCCGCCGGCGTCGTGGCGGCCGAGGATCGCGGCGACGGAGGACTCCCGGCTGCCCTGGTCGGGGCTGGACCGGGGGCTCGTCTGGGGCGAGGTGCACGACGAGAACGCCTTCGCCATGGGCGGGGTGGCGGGGCACGCCGGGGTCTTCTCCTGTGCGTGGGACCTGGCGGTGCTGGGCCGGACGCTACTGAACGGGGGCGCGTACGGCGGGCGGCGGATTCTGCGCGAGGAGTCGGTGGAGCTGATGTTCCGGGACTTCACCCCGGAGTTCCCCGGTGACGCGCACGGCCTGGGTTTCGAGCTGTACCAGCACTGGTACATGGGGGCGATGGCGACACCCAGGTCGGCGGGGCACACCGGGTTCACCGGGACGAGCCTGGTGCTGGACCCGAGTACCGACTCGTTCCTGGTGGTGCTCGGCAACTCGGTCCATCCGGTGCGTTCCTGGCGCTCGGGCAGCGCGCCGCGGGTGGCGGCGGCCGACCGGATGGCGCGGGCCGTGCCGGTGGTGCCGCGCGAGGGCCGGACCGCCTGGTTCTCGCAGATGGCCTCGGGCACCACGGCCACGCTCACCCTGCCGCCGCTGAAGCTGCCCGACGGCGGAGCCCGGCTCAGCTGCGGCCTGTGGTGGGACACCGAGCCGGGCACCGACCCGCTGGTCCTGGAGGTCGCGGCCGACGGTGGAGCATGGCAGCCGGTGCCGTTCACCACCCGCCGCCCGGACGGGGAGGAGGCCGGGCACCCCGGGGGGACGGCGGGCGGCTGGTCGGGCCGCGCCTGGCACGGGCTGCGGGCGGAGCTGGGCGCCTGGGGCGGCCGGCGGGTGCGGCTGCGCTGGCGGTACACGACCGACCGGCTCTACGTGGGACGCGGTGTCTACGTGGACGCGGTGCGGGTGACCGGGGCCCGCCGCCCGCTCTTCGACGAGCGGCGGGCCAGGGACGCTGCACGGATCGAGGCGGACGGCTGGGTCCGCTCGGCGGACTGAGACCGGCGCCGGGATCAGCTCTTGACGGCCCGCAGGACGACGAACTTCGGGTCCGAGGCGACGGTGGCGCAGTTGCCGAAGAGGCGCCTCAGCTGCCGGTGGTGGCCGAGGTGGCGGTTGGCGACGACCCAGATTTCACCGCCGGGCCGCAGGACGCGCCGGGCCCCGGCGAACATCCGGCGGGCGGTGGCGTCGGTGACGGCCTGGTGGGAGTGGAAGGGCGGGTTGGCCAGCACCAGGTCGGTGGAGGAGTCGGCGACGGCGGCCGGGTCGTCGAGGCCGTCGGTGACCAGGAAGGTGCCCCGGTCGGGGTCGGGGGCGTTGTCGCGGAAGGTCCGCTCGGCGGAGGCGACGGCCTGGTGGGACTCGTCGACGAAGACGATCTCGGCCTCGGGGCTGGTGCGGGCGACGGCGGTGCCGACGACGCCGTTGCCGCAGCCGAGGTCGACGACCCGGACGGGGCCGGTGGGCGCCGGGAGCTGTCCGAGGAAGAAGCGGGTGCCGATGTCGAGGCGGTCGGCGCAGAAGATCCCGGCGTGGTTGGTGACGGTGCGGCCGGACATGGGGCCGATGCCGTCAGGCAGCGCGTACCGCAGCGGCCAGGGGCTCGGGGCGCGGTGGTCGCGGCGGGCCACGGTGGCGTGGATGAGGCGTGCCTTCTGCTCGGCCAGGGAGGTGCGGGTGGGGCCGACGACCCGCTCGAAGAGGCGCAGGGTGGAGGTGTGGATCTCCTTGGCCATGCCGGCGCCGATGACGAGGGTGCCGGGGTGCAGGGCGGGGGCGAGGCGGTGGAGCTGGTCCTCCAGGAGGGCCAGGCTCTTGGGAACACGGACGAGCAGGACGTCGATCCGCTCCGGCGGGGTGTCACGGGTGGTGAGGAGGCGTACGCCGGCGGCCTCTGGGTCGTCCAGGCCGGCACGGGCGAGGTTGGCGCGGGTGGCGGAGCGGGCGAGGTGGGAGTCGCTGATCTGGATCGGCCGGTGGGCGGCGAGAGCGGTGGTGAGGGCGCCCCAGCGGTCCAGGGCGACGACGAGCGCACCCGGGCCCGGCCGGTCCGGGCCGTCGGCGGCGGTCAGGGCGCCGGTCTCGGCGAGGTGGCGCAGGAGGTAGGCGTCGGCGGCGTCCCAGGCGCGGAGCTGGTCGCGGGGGTCCTCGGGGAAGCGGGTGAGGTCGTGCGTGCCCCACGCTGTGGTCAGACGGTTCATCGTCCGTCCAGGCTAGTGCCTCGGCGAGCACAGTCCGTCCCGGCGTACAGGGTATGGGCCCGCGGCGGGCGCCGTCGTATGCTCCCGGCCCATGGACGTTCAAGGAAGTCCGGCGGACCCCGGCCTGTTCTCGACCATGTCGACGCTGCGGGCGATGCGCCGGCTGAAGCCCGACCCGGTTCCCGACGAGCTGCTGGAGCGGCTGGTGCAGGCGGCGGTGTGGGGGCCGAGCGGTTCCAACGCGCAGGGCTACCAGTACGTGGTGGTGACCGACCGGGCGGTGATGGCGCGGCTGGCGCCGCTGTGGGCGCGGTGTGTGGACGCGTACATGGCGACGGCGGGCCGAACGGTGCCGCAGGGGATGGACCCGGGGGCGTACGAGCGGATGGTGGCCGCCATCCACCACCAGCGGGACCACTTCGCAAAGACGCCGGCGCTGATCATCCCGTGCTACCGCTATCCGGAGCTGAAGCCGGACGCGGCCGGGCTGAAGGAGTCGGCGGCGGCACTGGGGGTGGCGGCCTCGCTGCGGCTGGCGCGGCGGCAGCGCCGGATCATGTCGCTGACCGAGGCGTCGAGCGTGTACCCGGGGGTGCAGAACCTGCTGCTGGCGGCGCGTGGGCTGGGCCTGGCGGCCAACATCACCATCTGGCACCTGATGCTGGAGCGGGAGTGGAAGGACGCCCTGGCCATCCCGAGGGACGTGAAGACCTTCGCGGCCATCCCGGTGGGGTGGCCGTGCGGGCGGTTCGGGCCGGTGAGCCGCCGCCCGGTGGAGAGCGTGATCCGCCGCGACGGGTGGTGAGGGCGGTACCGGGGAGGGGTGGCGGCGGCTCGGAACGCTCCGGCGCACCCCACCGACACTTGACCTGCACATGATGAATACAGAGTGTTCATCCAGCGTGGCGGGCGCTGTGGAAGGCTCCGGCAGACCGAAGAGCTTCACACGCCCACCGTCCGGCCCCTCCCCCCACTCCGGCGGCCGAGCGGTGTCCGTACCGAGAGGACACCCCACATGTCCCGTCGTCACTTTCGTGGCCACCGCCCCCTGCTGGCGGCACTGGCGGCCGGCGCGCTGATCGGCACGCTCGGCGCCGCCGGGCCGGCGACCGGTGATCCGGCCACCGCACCCGCCGCGTCCGCCTCCGCCGCCGTCCTGGACGACACGTACTACCAGGACGCGCTCGGCAAGTCGGGCGAGGAACTGAAGTCGGCACTGAACACCATCATCAGCGACCAGACCAAGCTGTCGTACAGCCAGGTCTGGGAAGCGCTGAAGGACACCGACGAGGACCCCGCGAACTCCTCGAACGTGATCCTGCTCTACACCGGCCGCTCCCAGTCCAAGGAGAGCAACGGCGGCGGCAGCGGCCAGTGGAACCGGGAGCACGTCTGGGCCAAGTCCCACGGCGACTTCGGCACCTCCACCGGGCCCGGTACCGACATCCACCACCTGCGCCCCGAGGACGTCCAGGTCAACTCCACGCGCGGCAACAAGGACTTCGACGAGGGCGGCTCGGAACTCTCCGACGCGCCCGGCAACTTCACCGACGGCGACTCGTTCGAGCCCCGCGACGAGGTCAAGGGCGACGTGGCGCGCATGATCCTGTACATGGCGGTGCGGTACGAGGGCACCGACTCCTTCCCCGACCTGGAGCCCAACGACAAGGTCGAGAACGGCTCGCAGCCCTACATGGGGAAGCTGTCGGTGCTCAAGCAGTGGAGCCAGGAGGACCCGCCGGACAGCTTCGAGCAGCGGCGCAACGACGTGATCTTCGAGCAGTACCAGCACAACCGGAACCCGTTCGTCGACCACCCGGAGTGGGTCGGCGAGATCTGGTAGACCCGGCAGCACCGCCCGCCGAGCCCCCGCCCTCACCGGGCGGGGGCTCGGCGTTCTCCCGGCCCTGCCACGGCCCCCGGCCCCCGCCCCGGGCCGGCCCCCCGCGGGGACACCGGACGCCCTGCGGAGTGCGGGTCGTACGCCGGTCCGGGCGGGCGGGGGCGTTCTTCCCCCGCCGGGTGGTGGCGGTGGGCCGGGAGTACGTTGGAGGATGGGCGTCGCGCCGTCCGGCGGCGGGCGCCTCCCGCACCGCGAGAAAGGCCCCTGCCCATGGACACCATGCGCGCCGCGCGTCTGCACGTTCCCTCCCGCACCCTCACCGTCGAGGACGTGCCGAAGCCCGATCCGGGCCCGGGGCAGGTCCGGGTGAGGGTCGAGGCGGCGGGCGTCTGCCTCTCCGACGTCCACCTGATCGACGGCACGCTGAGCCCGCTCCACCTCGAAGGCGAGACGGTGACGCTGGGCCACGAGGTGGCGGGGACGGTCGACGCGGTCGGCGACGGCGTGACCGGCTGGCAGCCCGGGGCACGCGTGGTACTCCAGGCCGGAGAGTCGCGCAACGGCACGACCTACACCCGCGGCGTCGACTACGACGGCGGCTGGGCCGAATACGCGCTGGCGACGGCGGCCACGCTGGTCCCCCTTCCGGACGCCATCCCCTTCGACCAGGCCGCGATCATCCCGGACGCGGTGTCCACGCCCTGGGCCGCCATCACCGGCACCGGCGACGTGCGGCCCGGCGAGGCGGTCGGCGTGTGGGGCGTGGGCGGGCTCGGGGCGCACGGCGTGCAGCTGCTGCGGGCGATCGGCGCGTACCCGGTGGTGGCCATCGACCCGGCGCCGGCCGCCCGCGAGCGGGCGCTCGCTTTCGGCGCCGACGCGGCCCTCGACCCGGCCGAACCGGAACTGCGGGCGAAGGTGCTGGCGCTGACCGGTGGTACCGGACTGGCGGCCGCCTTCGACTTCGCGGGTGTACCGGCCGTACGCGAGCAGGCGCTCACGGTGCTCGGCCGGAAGGGACGGCTGGTGCTGGTCGGGCTCACCGCCCACCCGCTCACCGTGGCCGACGGCACCCTCTTCAGCTACCTCCAGCAGCAGATCCGCGGCCACTACGGGTCGGACGAGCACCACGTGCCGGAGCTGGTGGCGCTGGCCGGCGGCGGGCGGCTCGACTTCTCCCGCTCGATCTCCGGCGTGCTGCCGCTGGAGCAGGCGGCCGAGGCGGTACGGCGTACGGAGACCAAGGCGGGCGACCCGGTCCGGCTGGTTTTGCGCCCCTGACCCGGCCGCCACCGAGGCTTTCCGACGCCGCGTCAGCGGGGTCCGGCGACGGCCCGCGACGGCCGGTCCGGAAGGGGTGGGGACGGGCGGGCCGAGAGGGCCGGCCCCCGTGTACTGTTCTCAGCGCAGTCGGCCCTCAGTCGGCCGTCTTCGCCCAGCCCACGGACCGGATACGGAGACATCAGATGCTGGCCAGGGAACGGCAGCCGAGCCAGGCTCGGCAGCACGGCGGCGGACGTACCGAGCCCCGCGTGACCAGTCGGGGAAAGGGTCCCCTCGACCCGCACCGGCCGTCCGTGTACTTCTACTGCGGCAACGAGCACGCGGTGGTCGAGGCCGCGCTGCGCGTGCTGGACGAGCGCGTGCTGACGCCGGTCCGGCAGGCCGCCGACGCCGAGGGCGCGCGGACCGAGGAGGTCCTCGCGGTCTTCCTCGAATCGGCCCGCGACGTCTGGCAGGACCAGGGACAACTCCTCGTGGCCGCCTGCGAGTTCATCGGTGAGGACGACGAGACCCGGGACGGCTGGCGCGCCGCCTCCCTCACCCTGGGCGACGCGCTCGCCCCCCTCGTCCTCCGCGACCGGGAGCGGGGCGCGCTGCCGGGCGCGGGCGACGCCCACGCGCTGGTGGTCGCCCTGTGGTGGACGGTGGAGCGCACCTACTACATGGTGTACAGCGACGGGCCCGTGCCGCCGGAGGTCTCCGGGGCCACGACCATGCTCGGGCTGCTGGCCCGCCGCACGCTCGGCCTCGCCGACGCCTGAGCCCCGGGTGCACCGCCCGCGGCGCCCCGTCGCGCGCTTCGGCCGCCGGTCACCCGGCCACCGGGTGCCGATGGCGCGGCGAGGACCACCGAGGTACGTTTTCCGCCATGCCCTCTTCCTCCCGGCCTGAATCCGCACCGTCGCAGGCGGGGCCGCCGGACACCGGTGACGACGGGCTGGTCAAGGTCCGGGACGCGGCGGAGCACAACCTGCGCCATGTCGACGTGGACGTGCCCCGCGACCGCGTGGTGGCCTTCACCGGGGTGTCCGGCTCCGGGAAGTCCTCGCTCGCCTTCGCGACTCTCTACGCCGAGGCCCAGCAGCGCTACCTCGAGTCGGTCGCGCCGTACGCCCGGCGGCTGATCGACCAGGGCTCCGCCCCGAAGGTCGGCTCGATCACCGGTCTGCCCCCGGCGGTCGCGCTGCGCCAGCAGCACGGCGGCGGCAGCACCCGTTCGACGGTGGGCACGGTGAGCCGTGTCTCGAACGTGCTGCGCATGCTGTACTCCCGAGCCGGCACCTACCCGGCCGGGCGCACCCCCGAGGACCTGGCCGGGACCTTCCCGCGCGACGCGGCCCCGCTGGACTCGGACAGCTTCTCGCCGAACACCGCGGCGGGCGCCTGCCCGGCCTGCTCGGGCCTCGGGCGCCTGCACACCGTCGACGAGTCGAAGCTGGTGGGCGACGACTCGCTGAGCATCCGGGAGGGTGCCATCGCGGCCTGGCCGGGCGCGTGGCAGGGCAAGAACTACCGCGACATCCTCGCCGAACTCGGCATCGACGTCGACGCGCCGTTCCGCACGCTCCCGGCCGAGCGCCGCGAGTGGCTGCTGACCACGGACGAGCAGCCGACGGTCACCGTGCACCCGGTGCGCGAGGCCCACCGCGTCGCCCGGAGCTACCAGGGCACCTACATGAGCCCGCGCAGGTGGGTCAGCCACACCTTCGCCACCTCCAAGGCCGCGCACCTGCGGGCGAAGGCCGCCTCGTTCATGACCGAGGAGCTCTGCCCGGCCTGCCACGGCAAGCGCCTGAAGCCCGAGGCGCTGGAGGTGACCGTCGCCGGGCAGGACATCGCGTACGCCACCTCGCTGCCCCTGGCTCAGCTCTCGGCCTTCCTGGAGGCGGCGCGCGACCACCCCGACACGCTGGCCCTCCCGGCCGAGCGCAGGCAGGCCGGGCACGCCCTGGTCGCCGGCCTCCAGGACCAGCTGGGCACCCTGACCGACCTGGGCCTGGGCTACCTGGCGACGGCCCGCACCACCTCGACCCTCTCCGGCGGCGAACTCCAGCGGCTGCACCTGGCCACCCAGCTCCGCAGCGGCCTGTTCGGCGTGCTGTACGTCCTGGACGAGCCCTCGGCCGGGCTGCACGCCTCCGACACGGAGCTGCTGCTCACCGCTCTGCGGCGGCTGCGGGGAAGCGGCAACAGCGTCTTCGTGGTGGAGCACAACGCTCAGGTGCTCGCCGCGGCCGACTGGATCGTCGACATGGGTCCGGGCGCCGGGCGGCACGGCGGGCGGGTCCTGCACAACGGGCCCGCGCGGGAGCTGCACCAGGCGCGCGACTCGGTGACCGCCTGGTACCTCTCCCCGGACGCGCCGCCCGCCCCCGGGCCCGAGGAGCCCCGGAAGCCTCGGGAATGGCTGCGGCTGCGCGGCGTCACCGGCAACAACCTCCGCGGCCTCGACGCGGACTTCCCACTCGGCACCCTGACCGCGGTCACCGGCGTCTCCGGCTCCGGCAAGTCGACTCTCGTACGGCGCGCCCTGGCGGAGACGGTCCGCGAGCGGCTGCACGACGACGGCGGGGGCCAGGCGGCCCGTTCCGCGGCGGAGGGCGCCGACGAGGAGGAGGACGGCGTACCCGCCTGGGCGGAGAACCGGGTGACGGTGCGGTCCTCCGCCGGGCTGGAGCACGTCGGCCGGCTGGTGGTCGTCGACCAGAAGCCCATCGGGCGCACCCCGCGCTCCAACCTGGCCACCTACACGGGCCTGTTCGACAGCGTCCGCAAGCTGTACGCGGCACAGCCGACGGCACGGGAACTCGGTTACACCGCCAGCCGGTTCTCCTTCAACGTGCCGCAGGGACGCTGCCCGCACTGCCTGGGCGACGGGGTCGTCAGCGTCGAACTCCTCTTCCTGCCCACGGAGACCTCCCCCTGCCCGGTCTGCCTCGGTGCCCGCTACAACCCGGGGACGCTCATGGTCCGCCACCGCGGCCGGACCATCGCGGACGTGCTGGCGATGAGCGTGGAGGAGGCCCAGGAGTTCCTCCACGACGTGCGGCCCGCCGCCCGCGTCCTGAACCTGCTCGCCGACATCGGCCTGGGCTACCTGACGCTGGGCCAGAGCGCCACGACGCTCTCCGGCGGCGAGGCCCAGCGCATCAAGCTGGTGAGCGAACTGCACCGGGCGCCACGCGGGCACAGCCTGTACCTGCTCGACGAACCGACCTCGGGCCTGCACCCGGCCGACGTCGACCTCCTCGTCGGCCACCTCCAGCGCCTGGTGGACGACGGCAACACGGTCGTCGTGGCCGAGCACGACCTGCGCACGGTCGCCGCCGCGGACTGGGTCGTGGACCTCGGTCCGGGCGCCGGCGACGACGGCGGCCGCATCGTCGCGCAGGGCCGCCCCGAGGACGTCGCCCGCGAGGGCGGCACCGCGACCGCGGACCACCTGGCGCGGTATCTCGGGGGCCGCTCGGGCGGCCGGTGACCGGACCCGGGGCGGGGGAGGGTCGCATCGGAGCCGCTGGGGGTCTCTGACACATCCTGCGCCGTGTCCGAGTGTCCGGATGTCCGGCGCGTGCGCTCGGCGTGCCGGGCGCCGGGCGGGATGTGTCGGACACCCCTGGCATCGCCACGTGGAACGCATCGCCCTCCCTCCCTCCCTCCCTCGCCTCACCCCGCCACGCGTTCCCCGGCCCGCTCCCCGGGCGGCCCGGTGGCGGTCGCCGACACCGACTGGGTGAGGGCCCGTTCGGCGTCGTCCAGGGCGGTGCGGGCGGCGGCGATGCGGGCGCGGAACAGAGGCAGGGACAGGGGCTCTGCCGGGGTGACGGCCGGGGCGGGCGGTGGCGGCGGACCGTGGTCGGCCTCGTCCTCGGCCTCGGCCTCGCGGCGGGCCTCGTCCAGGGAGCCGATGACTACGCCGATCAGAAGGTTGACCAGGAGGAACGAGCCGAAGAGGACGAACGAGGCGAAGTACACGATCGTCCAGCGGGAGATCTCCAGTCCGGTGCGGACCGCGTCGCCGAGGCCGTCCAGGGTGATGAGGAGGAAGAGGCTGAGCGCGGCCCGGCCCAGTGAGCCGAAGTGCTCGGGGTCGTCGTCGGCGAAGAAGGTCCAGCCGACCATGGCGTACACGTAGAGGAGCAGGCCGCCGACGAGGAGGAAGCTCAGGGTGCCGGGCAGGGCCTTGCCGACGGCGACGATGACCACCCGCAGCTGCGGCAGGAAGCGGGCGGCGCGCAGGACGCGGGCGAGTCGCAGCAGCCGCAGCACGGTGGTGTTCTCGCGGAAGAAGGGCAGGAAGGCGCCGGTGAGCACGGCGAGGTCGAAGAGGTTCCAGGGGTCACGGAAGAAGGCGGAGGGCCGGTCGGCGTGGGCGGCCAGGCGGAACAGGATCTCCACGGTGAACGCGGCGAGGAAGAGGTACTCGGCGGTCTTGAGGACGGGCAGCCAGTCGGCGACGACGCCGCTGTAGGTCTCGGCGCCGAGCAGGACCGCGTTGGCGGCGATGAGGACGAAGACGGCGCGGGTGAAGCGGGGCGAGTCGACGACGCGCGAGGCGCGGACCGCCAGTCGGGTCGTCAAGCGGGTGGTCCGCGCGTCAGCCACGGCTGTCTCTCCTGTCGTGCTCGGGGCCCCGTCGTCCCGGCACGGGTGCGCCGGCGAAGGCTCCCGCCGAAGTGGATCTTACGAGTCCGCCGGAGGGCACCCGGCGCGTTCCGGCCGAGCGGGGTCGGCCAAGGCGCGGCGGGGGAAGGATGCGCTTATGGGGACAGGGACGGGGAGCCGGAGACCGGCGGGCCCGGGGCGCGGGCCGTCGGCGGGGGTGGCGACCCCGGTGGCGCTGTCGCTGGGGCTGCTGGTCGTCGCCGGCTGCCTGCTGGGCTGGTACGTGCCGGGGGCGCTGGCCGCCGAGGCGGCGTACCGGACCGCCCCGTTCTGCGCGGGCCGTCCGGAGCCGTCGGGTGCGCGGGAGTGCCTGGAGGCGGTGCCGGGCACGGTGGTCGCCAAGGAGCCCGGCGGCGGGCGGGGCCCACGGCTGCCCGGGCTGCGGTGGAGACCGGACGGGGGCACGGAGCCGTCGTGGGTGCGGCTGGAGCAGGAGGGCGCGCTCTTCGAGGCTGTGGTGCCCGGGGACCGGGTGCGGGTGGTGCGCTGGCGGGGCGAGGAACGTGCCGTGGTGGCAGGCCCGTTGCGGCAGGAGACCTCGGCGACACCGGTCGGCGGGCACCGGCTGCCGTACGCGGTCGGGCTCGGGCTGGTGCCGCTGGGCGGGGTGTTCGGGTGGGTGGCGTACGAGTGGGCGCGGCGGTCGGCGGGGGCGCGGGCGTCGTGGCTGCTGTCGGTGCCGATGTGCTGCGGGCTGGTGCTGGGGACCGTGGGGTTCTTCGGTCCGCTGGTGACGGACGGTCTGCTCGACGCGCTGCTGCTGAGCGTGGGGGCGGCGGTGCCGGTACTGGCGGCGGGGGCGTGGCTGCTGCGGTGGCGGCGGGCCCGGCCGTCGGCGCCGCCGGAAGTGCTGCCGAGGCTGCCCGAGCGGGAGCGGCGGTTCCCCGGGGTGGTGGTGGGCGCGGTGCCGAACCGCGCGGCTGGTTTCGGCACGCTGGTGGCGGGTCCGGAGGGGCTGGCGGTGGCGGCTGGCCCGGAGCCGGGCTCGGCTCGTCTCCCGCTCCCCCGGTCGGTGGCGGTGGTCCGGGTGCGGCCGCGGGCCCCGGCGGACGACCGTACCGGGCCGGCGGGGCAGGCGGGTGACTGGGTGGTGGAGTGCCGGGACGGGGACCGGGAGGTGCTCGTGGTGGCCGCCAAGAAGGACCTGCCGTGGATATTGGGCGCCCTCCGGTGAGCCGACCGGAGTTGAACGGCGGGCGGTCGCTTGTAGGCTCGGTGAATTGTGCCGGTCGACCTCTGGGAGTGCGCCGTGTCCGTTCCCCCTCGCCCGCCCGCCGGGGCCAAGCCGTACGACTCCGGGATGCTCGACGTGGGTGACGGCCACCGGATCTACTGGGAGGCGCGCGGCAACCCCCGGGGCAAACCGGCGGTGGTGGTGCACGGCGGGCCCGGTTCTGGGTGCGCCCCGCGCGCCCCGCGCGCCTTCGACCTCGACCGGTACCGCGTCGTCCTCTTCGACCAGCGCAACTGCGGGCGCAGCACCCCGCACGCCGCCGACCCCTCGGTCTCGCTGCGGCACAACACGACCGGCCACCTGGTCGCCGACATGGAGCGGCTCCGGCGCCGTCTGGGCATCGGCCGGTGGCTGCTGTACGGCGGTTCGTGGGGCTCCACGCTGCTCCTCGCCTACGCCGAGCGCCATCCGGAGCGGGTGAGCGAGATCGTCGTCGCGTCGGTGACGACGACCCGTCGCAGCGAGATCGACTGGCTGTACCGGGGAGTGGGGCGGTTCTTCCCGGAGGCCTGGGACCGGTTCGTGGCCGGCTCGGGCACCGGGCCCGACGGTGATCTGGTGGGGGCGTACGCGCGGCTGGTGGAGGACGCCGACCCGGCGGTGCGGGAGCGGGCGGTGGCCGACTGGCTGGCCTGGGAGGACGCGGTGGTTTCGGCGGAGGGGATGGGGACGCCGTACACGGGGCGGCCGTCCGCCGGGCAGACGGCGCTGGTCCGCATCTGCGCCTGGTACTTCTCCCACGGCGCGTGGCTGGAGGAGGGGGCGCTGATCAGGGACGCGCACCGGCTCGGCTCGCTTCCCGGCGAACTGGTCCACGGGCGGCTCGATCTGGGCGGGCCCGTGCACACCGCGTGGGAACTGGCGCGGAACTGGCCCGGGGCACGGCTGTCGGTGGTGGAGTCGGCCGGGCATCTGGGCGGCGCCGCGACGCTGGCACGGGTGCGGGCCGCCACGGACCGCTTCGCGGCCTGACGCCGCGTCGGCCCGGGACGTAGAGTGCGGGCCGCCGCGCGGAGAGTCCGCGCGGCCGTACGAGGGGCGGACGGATGGCGGACGACGGCCGGGGACGGGCGCTGCGGCTGCGGGAGACCGGGCGGGTGGTGGGGCGGATGGCGCCGGGGCCGCTCAACGCGGTCACCGACGTGCCGGGGCTGCTGGTGGGGCAGACCACGCTGGACGACAGCGAGCGGGGCGTGTACTCGGGGGTGACCGCGCTGGTGCCGGTGGCCCTGGAGGAGGCGCGCGCGGTCCCGGCCGGGTTCCACATGGTCAACGGGTACGGGAAGTTCGTCGGCGCGACCCAGTTGATGGAGCTGGCGGAGCTGGAGACGCCGGTGCTGCTGACCTCCACGCTGTCGGCGTTCAGGGCGGCGGACGCCCTGGTGGGGTGGGTGCTGGACCGGTCGGCGGCGCCGGTGACCTCACTCAACCCGGTGGTGGGCGAGATCAACGACTCCTGGCTGTCGGCGGAGCGGCGGCCGGTGACCGAGGCCCACGTGCGGGCGGCGCTGGACCGCGCGGACGCGGGCCCGGTGGCGATGGGCAACACCGGGGGCGGCACCGGAGCGTGCGCGCTGGGCTTCAAGGCGGGCATCGGTTCGGCCTCCCGGGTGGTGCCGCTGGAGGGCGGTCCGGCCACGGTGGGGGTGCTGGTGCAGGCCAACATGGACGGGGACCTGCGAGTCGCCGGGCGGACGGTCCTGCCCGAGGATCTGGGTCTGGAGCGGTCCGGGTACACCTCGCCGCGCGGATCGTGCGTGGTGGTCGTGGCGCTGGACGTGCCGTGCACCGGGCGGCAGTTGGAGCGGATCGCGGCACGCGGGGTGCTGGCGCTGGGCCGGGTCGGGGCGGCGTACAGCCACGGCAGCGGCGACTACGGCCTGGCCCTCTCCACGCGGGTCGCCGAGGCGCCGGTGGTGCTCTCCCCCGCCGACCTGAACCTGGTGTTCACGGCCGTGCTGGACAGTGTGGAGGAGGCGGTGGTCGACGCCCTGCTGGCGGCGCGGACGGTACGGACTCCCGGCGGCCGCACCGCCCACGCCCTGCCGCACTCGGTGCTGCTGGGATGACCCTGCCGGCGGCGGCCGTCGGACGGCCGCCGCTTCGGGTTACGCGCCGGGCACCACCCCCGCCAGGTGCGCCAGCCCCGGATCGGCCAAGGGCTTGAGGGCGAGCCGGATCAGGGCGAGCGGGTGGTCGTCGCCGGCGGGGCGGTTGGCCTTGAGGGTGCCGCAGGCCCGGCACCGGTGGATCAGCAGCCACTCCCCGTCGTCGCGGACGGCGAGGGTGAGGGCGTCCATCAGGGAGCGGCACTCCTCCCCCCGGTCGCCGGGGACGCGTCCGTCGACGTGGCGGCTGGTCAGGCAGGCGGGGCAGTGGTTGCGGTGGGCGGTGCCCGGGGCGCGTACGGGGATGTCCCGGCGGCAGCCGAGGCAGCGGAACGCGTCGCCCCGGTGGCCGCGAGGGCCGTGCAGGACGTCCTTGGGGCGCTGGGTGCGGCGGCCGGTACGCGACGCTCGGCGGGCGCGGTGTCCACGTGACATCGGGCGCTCCTCAGATCCGGCCGAGGAGGTCGAGCGGGAACGGCGGCTGGGCGAGCGGGCGCACCGCCAGCGCCATCAGCGCCACCTGGTGGTCGTCGGCACGTACGGGCGCCGAGGTGAGGGTGGCGCAGGCGGTGCAGCGGTGGATGAGCCGCCAGTCGCCGGGCCCGTGGACGGCGACGGCCAGCGGGGTCATGAGGGCGTCGCAGGGGTCGGCGGGGTCCCGGTGCCGGGTGTGCAGGCACTGCGGGCAGTGGTCGCGCGGGGCGCCGGTCGACGAGGTGCCGCAGGACGGGCAGTCGAAGGCGGTGGTCGGGTCGGTGTGGTGGGCGGTGAAGGGTTCGGACACCCGGATACTCCAAGCCGGTGCGGTGATGGTCGCGGGAACGGCGGGAGCAGGCCGAGCGGGCCTCGGAAGCCTGGTTCAGGGGGCGGTGGTCCGGTCGGCGGACGGGGTGTCCGCATCTCGGTGAGGCGCGCTCGGCGCGGTCCGGTTCATCAACACCTGCTCGGATCGGTTCGCAGGCGCGGCCGCCGTCAGGGGGCCGCGCGGTCGGGGGACAGCGGTGAACGTAGCAACAGGGCCTGAGCGGCCGCCAGCGGATTTTCGCGCGGCGGCGCACGGCGCCGGTCAGTGCGCCGGTGCGCCGTCGAGCAGGGCGAGGACGGGTCCGGCGGCCACGCCCAGGGCGAGGGAGGCGGCGGCCGCGGTGTGCGCGGTGCCGCGCGCGAGGCGGTCCTCGCCGCCGCTGGGCGGGGCGGCGCCGGGAGTGAGGGCGGGGGCGAGCCAGCGCAGGTAGTAGAAGAGCGAGACGACGGTGTTGGCGGCGGCGAGGACGGCGAGCCAGCCGTACCCGGCGTCGAACACGGCGGTGAACGCCTCCAGTTTGCCGAGGAAGACCGCGGTGGGCGGGGTGCCGACCAGCCCCAGCAGGCAGACGGCGAGGCTGACGGCGAGCAGCGGGCGGTGGCGGACCAGGCCGCGCCAGTGGTCGGTGGTGGTGGCCTGTGGCAGGGCGCAGACCACGGCGAACGCGCCGAGGTTGGTGAGGGCGTACGCGGCGACGTAGTAGAGGAAGGCGGGCTGGGCGAGGGCCGTGCGGCCGGCGACGGCGACGGGCATCAGGAGGTAGCCGACCTGGCTGACCGCCGAGTAGGCGAGCAGGCGGCGGACGTCGCGCTGGAGGAGGGCGGCGAGGTTGCCGAGGGTCATGGAGGCGGCGGCGAGGGTGGCGAGCAGGGCGGGCCAGGGAACGGTGCTCCCGGCGAGGGGTACGGCGCCGAGGCGGAAGAGGGCGGTGAGCGCTCCGGCTTTGGGGACCGTGGTGAGCAGGGCGGCGACCGGCGGGGCGCTGCCCTGGACGGTGTCGGGCACCCAGAAGTGGGCGGGTACGGCACCGGCCTTGAAGAGCAGGCCGCCGAGGACGCCGAGGGTCCCGGCGGTGAGCAGCGCGGCGGGGGCGGCCCCGGCGGGGGCGAGCCCGGGGTAGGCGGTGGTGCCGGTGGCGGCGTACAGGAGGGTGGTGCCGGCGAGCAGGACGGCGCCGCTGAGGGCGCCGAGGACGTAGTACTTGAGGGCGGCTTCGGTGCCCGGGCCGTCCTTGGCGAAGCCGGCGAGAGCGTAGGCGGGGATGCTGGCGAGCAGGTAGGCGGCGGCGACCAGCAGGATGTCCTGGGCGCCGGCGAGGACGAGGGAGCCGACGGCGGTGAGCAGGACGAGGACGTGGTGCTCGCTCTCGCGGGGGTGACCGCGCAGGGGGCCGAGGCTGAGGGCGGTGACCAGGAGGGTGGCGCCGCACAGGACGAGGCGGGCGGTGGTGGTGAGGGGGTCGAGGGCGTAGGCGCCGCCGAAGGCGGTGGTGGCGGGGCCCGGCGCGGCGGTGACGGCGGCAGCGGCGGCCGCCAGGCAGGCGAGGCCGCAGAGCAGCCCGACGGCCCACTGGCGGCGTCGTGGCAGCCAGGAGCCGAGCAGCAGTCCGGCCGCGGCCGCCCCGGCGAGGAGGAGTTCGGGCAGCAGGCCGAGCGGGTTCTCGTCGGTCGCGGTCATCGGGCCAGCCACTCCAGGACGAGGCCGGAGGCCGGCTCGACGGTGTCGAGGAGGGAACGGGGGGCGAGGCCGAGGAGGGTGGCGAGGGCCAGCAGCGGCAGGACGGCGGCGGCCTCGCGGCGGCGCAGGTCGGGAAAGGCGCGGGGGCTGCCCAGGGCCGGGGGCAGCCGGAGCGGGCCGAGGAAGACCTGCTGGTAGGCGCGGAGGAGGAGCGCGGCGGTGAGGAGGATGCCGAGGACGGAGAGGGAGGTGGCGAGGGGGCGCGCGCCGAGGCTGCCGGTGAAGATCTGGAACTCGGCGACGAAGCCGGAGAAACCCGGCAGGCCGAGGGAGGCGAAGAACGCGGTGGCGGTGGCGGCGGCGAGGACGGGCGCGCGGGCCGCGACGCCGGAGTAGGCGGCCGTGTCGTAGGTGCGGCCGCGTTCGTGGAGGGCTCCGGCGAGCAGGAAGAGCGCGCCGGTGAGCAGGCCGTGGCTGATCATCTGGGTGACGGCGCCGCTGACCGCGAGGGTCCGGGCGCTGTCATCGCCGGTCGCGGTCGCGGAGGCGGCGGCACCGAGGGCCAGCACGACGTATCCCATGTGGGTGACGGAGGTGTAGGCGATCATCCGTTTCAGGTCGGTCTGGGCGAGCGCGACCAGCGCCCCGTACAGCACGGAGACGACGCCGACGACGACCGCCACCAGGGCGTACCGGCGCCAGGCTTCCGGGAGCATCGGCATGGCGATGCGCAGGAAGCCGTAGGTGCCCATCTTCAGCAGGACCCCGGCGAGGATGGCGGACCCGGCGGCGGGGGCCTGGGTGTGGGCCGGGGGAAGCCAGGTGTGGAAGGGCACGGTGGGGGTCTTGACGGCCAGTCCGGTGCCGAGGGCGAGCAGAACGAGGCCGGCGGCGAGGGGCCGTCCGGCGAGCGGGTCGGCGCGGGTCAGGTCGGTCATGTCGAAGGTGTGCGGGGAGGCGGCGAGGTAGAGGCCGATGAAGCCGAGGAGCAGGGCGAGGGAGCCGAGGAAGGTGTAGAGGAAGAACATCAGCGCGGCACGGGCGGCCTCGGCGCGGCCCCAGCCGGCGATGACGAAGTACATGGCGACGATGGACAGGTCGAAGAAGACGAAGAAGAGGATGAGGTCGAGGGAGACGAAGACGCCGAGGCAGGTGGTCTCAAGGAGCAGGAAGAGCGCGCTGTGGGCCCGCACCCGGCGCTGCTCACGCCACGAGTAGAGGGCGCAGGCGAGGAAGAGGACGCAGGTCAGCGCGATCAGCGGCAGCGAGAGGCCGTCGGCCCCGACGTGGTAGCCGACCCCTGCCGAGGGCATCCACCGCACCCGTGTCTCGTACGCGTAGCCGTCGGCAGCGTCGTGCCCGGCCCACAGGGCGGCGGTGGCGGCGAGCAGCAGTGCGCTGGTCGCGGTCCAGGCGGTGCGGTGGACGGCGTCGGGCGTGGTGCGGGGCAGGGCGAGCAGCACCAGGGCGACGGCGGCGGGGGCGAACACCAGGGCCGTGAGCACGGCGGGGCCTTTCTGTCCGGTCCCTGCGGTACGGGGACGGGGTGGCGGGGCGGGCTCATCGGACGAGGACGAAGACGACGGCGAGG
Source organism: Streptomyces sp. BBFR102 (assembly GCF_051397025.1). Taxonomy (NCBI): domain Bacteria; kingdom Bacillati; phylum Actinomycetota; class Actinomycetes; order Kitasatosporales; family Streptomycetaceae; genus Streptomyces; species Streptomyces sp. BBFR102. The sequence goes on along the minus strand of NZ_CP195757.1, from coordinate 5,754,669 downwards.
GCAGTGAAGGCGGCGACGGCCTGCGCGAGGTACTGGTGGAGCTGCCCGGTCTGCGGTCGCCGCGCCCCCGCCCCGGCCCCGCGCACCACCGCGGCCAGCGCGGCCACCCCGCCCGCGAGCCCCCGTTCGGCGATCCGATCGGTGCGGCGGGCCAGGGCGAGGGTGCCGTACGCGGCGGCGTCCACGGCACGTTCGAGGACCCGGGTGTCGAAGGCGGCGGCGAGGCGGGCCGCTGCCAGGACGGGCCGGACGACCAGGGCGCGGGCCGCGCGTTCCAGTCCGAGCCAGTCCGGGAACGGCGCGGGCAGGCGCAGCCGGGGCCCGCCCGCCGACCAGGCCCACGCGGCGGCGGCCAGGGCGAGGCCACCGGAGAGCGCCGCCTCCCACAGGTGGGGCGCGGGGTGGACGCCGGTGCCGAGGGCGTGTTCCAGGGCGGTGCGCAGGGGCGGCAGGGCGAGCGGGGCGAGCGGGGTGAGGGCGGCACAGGCCACGGCGAGGAGGGTGAGCGGGGCGAGCAGGGCGGGGCGGACGGGGGCCGCGGTCGCGGCGGGGGGTGCCGGTCGCCAGACGTACCAGAGGGCTTTGACGCTGTACACGGCGGCGAGGGCCGCCGCGGCGAGGCCGGTGGCGTACAGCAGGGGGTCGCGGGTGAGCGCGGTGGCGAGGAGGACGTCCTTGGCGGCCCAGAGGGCCAGCGGGGGGAAGCCGGCGAGGCAGAGGGCGGCGGTGGTGAAGAGCGCGCCGAGGGAGCGGGGACGGCGGGCGGCACCTGTCAGGCCGGGGAGCAGGCGGGTGCCGTGGGTGGTGAGCCAGGCGCCCGCGATGAGGAAGAGGAGGCTCTTGGCGGCGGCGTGGGCGAGGAGTTGGAGGGTGCCGCCGGTGGTGGCGCCCGCTCCGGCGGCCAGCACCATGAAGCCGAGCTGGGCGCAGGTGGAGGCGGCGAGGAGCTGCTTGAGGTCGCGTTGGGCGACGGCGACCAGGCCGAGCGCGAGGGCGGTGGCGGCTCCGGTCCAGGCGGTCAGCTCGGCGCCCCAGCCGGTGGCGGCCAGTAGCGGGCCGGTGCGCAGCAGCAGGTAGGCCCCGGCGGCGACCATGGTGGCCGAGTGGAGGAGGGCGGAGACGGGGGCGGGGCCGCGCATGGCGCCGGAGAGCCAGAAGCTGAAGGGGAGCTGGGCGGACTTGCCGAGCGCCGCGAGGATGATGCCGGCGGCCGTGACGGAGCGCCAGGGTTCGCCGGTGCGGGCGAGGTCGTCGAGGGCGAGGGGCGCCGCTCCCCCGGCGAGGGCGGCGCCGGCCGCGACGTAGAGTCCGAGGTCGCCCGCGCGGGTGGTGAGGAAGGCGGTGGTGGCGGCGCCGGTGGCCGAGCGGTCGTGCCAGGTGTGGCCGATGAGCGCCCAGGAGGCGGCCCCCATGGCCTCCCAGCCCATGAGCAGGACGGGCAGGGTGGCGGCGGTGACGGTGGTCAGCATCGCGCCGGTGAACAGCAGCATGAGGCCGGTGAAGCGGGCGGCCGCGCCGGGCGGGCCGCCGCCCGCGCGGGCGGCGAGCAGGACGAGGGCGGCGACCGCGGCGACCGTGACGGCGAGCGGCGCCGAGAGGCCGTCGACGGCGAGGCGCACCGGCAGTCCCGGCAGGAAGGGCGCGGTGGCGTCGGGCCGCATCCGGGCGGCGACGACGGCGAGGGCGCAGGTGGCGAGGGCGAGGGCGGCTCCGGCGGTGGGGGCGGTACGGTCGGCGCGGTGCCCGGTGAGGAGCAGGGCCGCGCCGCCGGTGAGCGGCAGCACGGGCAGCAGCCAGAGCAGGGCGCTCACCCGCGCAGCTCCGCAGCCTGGTCGGTGAGGTCCTTCTCGCCGGTGCGGAACAGGGCGGTGACCACGGCGAAGCCGACCGCCATCTCCAGAGCCATCGCGGTGACGGCGAGGAGGACGACGACCTGCCCGTCGGCGTTGGCGGGGGCGAGGTGGCGCCAGGCGGCCGCGGCGGCGACGATCACGGCGCCGATCATCAGCTCCAGCCCCATCATCAGCATCACCACGGACTGCTGGGTCAGCACCCCGAAGAGGCCGGTGCAGAACAGGGCGGCGGCGAGCAGCAGCAGGAGGGAGAGGGTCACCGGCCGACACCCCCGCGTGCGGGGTCGTCGGGCCGGGCGGCGCGCAGGTCCTCGCCCCACCGGTCGTAGCGGCCGCGTCGGGTGGCCAGGACGACGGTGGCGACGATGGTGGCGAACAGGGCGGTGCCGAGCGTCATCATGGTGAGCATCTGGGGCCCCATCAGGGACATGCCGAGCTCGAAGGTGGGGTCGGTGGGCGGGCGGCCGGTGGTCCCGGGCCAGTCGGTGGTGAGGATTCCGGTGGCGAGCAGGGCGAAGAGGGCGGCGCAGAGCACGGCGGCGCCGCGGGTGTTGTGGAGCATGGCCATGGGCATCAACCCGGCCGGGTTCATCATGAACATGATCATAAAGACGGCCATCACCGCCATCTCGATCGTCATCATCAGGACGATGACGACGCCGAGGTACGCGAGGCCGAGCAGCAGCACCTCTCCCGCGACGCAGAGCAGGGCGGCCAGCAGGGCGAAGGTGGCGCGGGCCATCGAGTCGAACCGGAAGACCATGACGCCGGCCGCGACCGCGAACAGCCCGAGCGCCCAGGCCAGGTAGCCGGTCAGCACAGCCTGGCCCCGCTCCCCCGCCTCACGGCAGCACCACCACGGCGACGACCAGTGCCTGGAGGACCGCGAGCGGCGTCAGCACCACCCAGGCCAGCTCCGTGTACCGGTCCATCCGCACCCCGGGCAGCCGGCGGCGCAGCCACAGCAGCAGGGCGAGCACCGCCCCGGTCTTCACCAGCGTCCAGGCCCAGCCGGGCAGGAGCGGGCCGTGACCGCCGCCGAGGAAGAGCGGGACGGCCGTCGCGGCGGAGACGAGCAGCAGCAGGCGGCGTCCGCCGAGGAGCAACAGACGGTCGACCCCGGTCAGTTCCCCGGCCACACCCCGGGCGAGGTCGCCTCCGGCGGGCTGGCCGAAGGGCCCCCAGAAGGACATGGCGGCCGCGCTCAGCAGGTGGAGCACGAACGCCACCGGCATCCACACGGCGAACCACAGGCCGCGCTGGGCGTCGGCGATCTCCGTGACGCTGAGCGAGCCCGCGCCGAGCGCGGCGGTGGTGAGGGCCAGCATGTGCGGGATCTCGTAGGCGAGGCCCTGGGCGAGGAAGCGGTAGCCGCCGACGAGCGAGAGGGTGGCGTTGGGCCCCCAGCCGGTGAGCCAGACCGCCGCCCAGGCGAGCGCCTCCATGGCGTTGAACCAGACCACCCCGTCACCGAGATCGCTCACCGGAGTAGCGCCGAGCGGCACGACGGCGGCGGCCAGGACGGCGGCGACCGGCAGCAGCACGGTTCCGGTACGGATGGCGAGGGTGTCGGCGGCCCGGGTGCGGCGCGGCTGCTGGACGAGCAGTCGCAGCACCTCTCGTGCCGGGGCTGCCGAGCGGGCGTCGGCGCACGCGACGGCGAGGGCGGCCGGGACGAGGAGGAGCGGCAGCGCGACGGCCGCCCACAGGGGCGCGGACTCAGCCACGGGCCACCTCCCCGGCGGCGACCGGGACGAGTTCGTCCGGGTCGGGATCGAGGCTCGCGAGGATGAGCCGGGCGGCCGCGAGTTCCGCTCCGCGCAGCAGCGCCGGCAGGACGTCGAGCAGGGCGCCGGACGGCGACCGCTCCCCCGTCAGGACCCCGCGCGGCCCGTGCCGGTCGTCCGGCGGGAGCGGCCTGGGGTCGTCGCAGGCGGCGGCGGTCCGCACCGTCTCGGCCAGCCACAGCACGGCCCGGTCCCAGACGTCACCGCCCGCGTCCAGGGCGGGCCCGCCGACCCCGGCGGCCAGGGCCCGCTCGCGCGGCAGCACCCCGATGCCCGAGGTCAGCCACCGCAGGGTCCGCGAGCGGGCCACCCGCCGGGTCAGGCGCCGCGTCCCGCGCGCCAGTTCGCCGGAGGGTGCCCCCTCCAGGGCCGCGTCGCGCAGGCGGCGGGCGCGGGCGTCGGCGTCCGGCCAGTCGGCCACGGCGAGGAGGCGGCCGAGGCTGTCGAGGTGGGCGGCGCACCGGCGCCGCGCCGCCGCACCCCGGGTCACCGGGGCGCCGTCGGCCGCCGCGATCCAGGGCTCGTCCCAGAACGCGGGCCGGGTCGTGGGCGCGGCGGCGGCCACCTCGACGCCGGTCACCTCCTGCACCACGTCGCCCTGGAGCACGAGCCGCACCACGAGCCCGGCCGGCCAGTCGGGCAGTGCCGGGCCGAGGGGTACGTGCAGGCGGTCCAGCCGCAGGCCGTCTCGGTCGTCGGCACGGTCGGCCAGAGGGAGGCCGGAGACGAGCACGGGGGTGTCGTGGGAGTGCGGCGCGGCGTGGCCGGCGTGGGGGTGGTCCGGGCACGCGGTACCGGTCGCGCCGCCCGGGTGGTGCGGCCGGACGGCCTGGCCCTCGCGCTCACCGTCACCCCGCAGCAGCGCCGCGTGCCCCGCGTCCAGTGCCGCCCCCGCGTCCGCCTCGCCCTCGACGCGGACCAGAGTGCGGGGCTCGGCCAGCGCCGACCAGGTCCCGTCCAGCCAGGCGGGCTCCTCCTCGCCCGGGCGGCCGACGATCACCAGCAGGTCGGCGGCGGCCGGGGACAGGGCACGCGGCCAGCGGCGGGCCCGCAGTTCGCGTTCGACGGCGAGCCGGGCGCGGGTCGCTCCGGGGAGTACGGCGGTCAGTACGGCGGGCCGGGCCAGCGCGGCCCGCCGCAGGGCGCTTCTCAGCTCCACCGGAAGGCGCCCTCCCGCCAGGCGTAGGCGACGGCCGCCAGCAGGATACCGAGGAAGAGGAACATCTCGACCACGGCCGGGGCGCCCATCTCCCGCACCACCCGCACCCACGGATACATGAAGAGCATCTCCATGTCGAAGGCGAGGAAGACCAGCGCCACCGCGTACCAGCGGACGTGGAAGCGGCTCACCGGGTGCTCGGCGGGGGCGAGGCCGCCGCTGAACGGCGGCAGGGCGCGGGCGGGTTCGCGGCTCACCGCACAGAGCCGCCCGGCGCCGTACAGGAGTAGGACGCCGAGCACGCAGACGGCGAGCAGGAGGAGCAACGGCCTTCCTTCCGCACCTGTCACACCCGCCTCCTCACCCCTGCCACCGACCGGCCGACCGCAGCCAGCATGCCAGCCGATTCTTCGCATCCACGCACAAAACGCCACACGGTACGGAGAATGGCGGGCGCGCGCCGCCCACCCCTGAGCCGGCCCGTGCCGCACCCGGCGCGCGCCCCGGAACGAGCCGAGCCACGCCCGCACCGTCTGAGTGCCGAGGCAGACGGCAGCCGGGCCGCCCCGCCGACCCGGAAGGCAGCCGAGGACGACGGCACGGTCGCCTCGTACGGCATCCACCAGGAGGTTCGAAGATCCACAGCGTCGGCGGGGACTCCGCGTCGAGGTGGTGACGGGGCTGCGGCCGGGCACCGCCTACCGGTTCAAGCACGGCGAGGGACGGCGCGGACAACGTCTCGCCCGCCTCCCCCGAGGCGCGCCCACCACGGCGGGGAAGAGGTCGACGGAGTCCGGGCGCGGCGCCCGCCGAGCTGGCCGCCACCGCGCGGCGCACCGCCGAGGGCCACTACATCGGCCTGGCCTGGGTGGCGCCGAAGACCGGCGAGCTCACCGAGTACCGGATCAGGCCGGCCGGGAAGCAGGACACCGGCCTCGTCCGGGGCGGCAAGGCGCCCGGGGGAAGGCGAGGTACACCTTCTCCGTCGGCAAGGAGGACGGGGTGAAGCACCGGGTGAAGCTGCGGGCCAAGCTGCCCGACGGGACGCGGGGCAGCTTCTCGCCGGAGCGGACCGTGGCGACCGGCGGGGAGTGAGGGCGGCGCCGCGCTGATGAGGGAGCGACCGGCGGCATCGGTCCCGGACGCGGAAGCTGGGGGGCGGACCGTTGGCCAGGGGCGACCGCCGGAGCGCGGGCGGGGTGCGGGACCGGACGCCCGTCAGGGGGCGGCGCCCGCCTCCCCGGACCCCGCCAGTTCATCCAGCGCCTCGGTGAGCCAGGTGGTCCAGAAGGTCTCCAGCTCGATCCCGGCCCGCAGGACGATGTGGCGCAGCCGGTCCTCGCGCGCCCGGCCCGGTGCGGGCGGGAAGTCGCGGCGCTCGATGGCCTCGTACTCGGCGAGCTGGGCGCGGTGCAGCTCCAGGTGGCGCCGGAGTTCCTCCTCCAGCCCCACCCCGCCGACCACGGCGGCGGCGCGCAGCCGCAGCAGCAGCGGGTCGCGGACGGTACGGGGGTCCTGGGGTTCGGCTGCCCAGCGGGTCAGTTCGACGCGGCCGGCCGGCAGCACCTCGTACTCCTTGCGGCGGCCCCGGGCCGGCTTCTCCGCGGGGAGGGTGCGGATGAGTCCCTCGCCCTCCAGGCGGCCCAGCTCACGGTAGATCTGCTGGTGGGTGGCGGACCAGAAGTAGCCGATCGACTTGTCGAAGCGGCGGGTCAGCTCCAGTCCCGAGGAGGGCCTCTCGAGCAGGGCCGTGAGGATGGCGTGCGGCAGGGACATGGGCCAATCCTAGGGAGTGCGCGGCCCGGCGCCCGCCCGCGTCCGGCGGGGTGGCACCGGGCGCGGGCGGGCGCCGCCGGTCAGAGCCTCGCGGCGAGTTCGGTGCCCTGCTTGATGGCGCGCTTGGCGTCCAGCTCGGCGGCGACGTCGGCGCCGCCGATCAGGTGCGGGGTGCGGCCCGCCGCGCGCAGCTCCTCGTACAGGTCGCGGCGGGGCTCCTGGCCCGCGCACAGGACGACGGTGTCGACCGCGAGGACACGCTGCTCGCCGTCGACGGTGAGGTGCAGGCCCTCGTCGTCGATGCGGTCGTAGGTGGCGCCGGCGACGGTGGTGACGCCCCGGTGGCGCAGCTCCGTGCGGTGAATCCAGCCGGTCGTCCTGCCGAGCCCGGCGCCGACCTTGCCGGTCTTGCGCTGGATGAGGTGGACGGTGCGCGCGGTCGCGGGCAGTTCGGGGTCGCGCAGGCCGCCAGGGGTGGCGTACGTGGTGTCGACGCCCCAGTGGCGGAAGTAGGTGGCGGCGTCGCGGGAGGCGCCGTCCCCGCTGTCGGTGAGGTGGGTGGCGACGTCGAAGCCGATGCCGCCCGCGCCGATCACGGCGACGCGGCGGCCGACCGGGACGCGGTCGCGCAGCACGTCGAGGTAGCCGACGACGGTGGGGTGGTCGACCCCGGGGATGGCGGGGACGCGCGGGGTGACACCGGTGGCGAGGACCACCTCGTCGTACGTGTCCTCGGGGAGGTCGACAGCGGTGACGGGCTTGCCGAGCCGCACGTCGACGCCCTGCTCGGCGAGCTGGACGCGGAAGTAGCGGACGGTCTCGTCGAACTCCTCCTTGCCGGGGACGCGGCGCGCGGCGTTGAGCTGCCCGCCGATCTCCTCGGCGGCGTCGAAGAGGGTGACGGCGTGGCCGCGCTCGGCCGCGGAGACGGCGCAGGCGAGCCCGGCGGGCCCGGCGCCGACCACGGCGATCCTTCTGCGCAGCCGGGTCGGGGCGAGGACCAGCTCGGTCTCGTGGCAGGCGCGCGGGTTGACCAGGCAGCTGCTGATCCGGCCGCTGAAGGTGTGGTCGAGGCAAGCCTGGTTGCAGCCGATGCAGGTGTTGATGGCGTCGGCCCGCCCGGACGCGGCCTTGGCGACGAAGTCGGGGTCGGCGAGGAAGGGCCGGGCCATGGAGACCATGTCCGCGCGCCCCTCGGCGAGGATCTCCTCTGCGGTCTCGGGGGTGTTGACGCGGTTGCCGGTGACGAGCGGGATCTTCACCGCGCCCATCAGTTCGCGGGTGACCCAGGTGAAGGCGGCGCGCGGGACCTGGGTGGCGATCGTGGGGACGCGGGCCTCGTGCCAGCCGATGCCGGTGTTGATGAGGGTGGCGCCGGCCTCCTCGATCAGCTTGGCGAGGGTGACGACCTCCTGGAGCGAGGAGCCGCCGGGGACGAGGTCGAGCATGGAGAGGCGGTAGATGAGGATGAAGTCCTCGCCGACGCGCTCGCGGACCCGGCGGACGATCTCCAGGGGGAAACGGACGCGGTTCTCGTAGGAGCCGCCCCAACGGTCCTCGCGGTGGTTGGTGCGGGCGGCGATGAACTCGTTGATGAGGTAGCCCTCGGAGCCCATGATCTCGACGCCGTCGTACCCGGCCCGGCGGGCGAGGGCCGCGGCCCGGACGAAGTCCTCGATGGTCTCCTCGACCTCGTCACCGGTGAGGGCGTGCGGCACGAAGGGATTGATGGGGGCCTGGATCGCGCTGGGGGCGACGAGGTCCTGGTGGTAGGCGTACCGGCCGAAGTGAAGGATCTGGAGGGCTATCCTGCCGCCCTCCCGGTGGACGGCGTCGGTGATCACGCGGTGCTCGGCGGCCTCGGCCTCGGTGGTGAGCCGGGCCCCGCCCTCAGCGGAGCGGCCCCGGTCGTTGGGGGCGATGCCGCCGGTGACCATGAGGCCGACTCCGCCCCGGGCGCGCGCGGCGTAGAACGCGGCCATCCGGTCGATGCCGCCGGGCGCCTCCTCCAGGCCGGTGTGCATGGAGCCCATGAGCACGCGGTTGCGCAGGGTGGTGAATCCGAGGTCGAGCGGATTCAGCAGGTGCGGATAGTCACTGGCGCTGCTCATGGCGGCCCTCCGTACGGCGATGTCGTACGGACAGTTCTAGAGGACGGCCACGATATTGTGCAACTAGTTGCAGAAGGAAGTGGCGGCGGTCACGCGCTACGCGGGATGGGCTCCGCCACCCTCCCCCTCCGGGCCTCGCGGGGCCTCGAACTCGTACGCTCCGGGCACCATGGAGTCACCTCCCGCCGCCTTCCCCTCGTGGGCCTGCGCCACGTACCCGAGCGGGAGTTCGCCGCCATCGACGGTGATGGCCTCGACGATGCCGGTGGCCGGGTCGATGTCGGCCTGGACACCGGAGCCGGCGTAGTGCGGGTACCCGCTGGCGCCGAGCTCGCCGGTGGCCTCGACACGAGCCTCCCTGATCGGGGAGCCGTGCTCCGGACGCCCCTCGGCGTCAGCGAGCTGCGGCTTCAGGACGACGGTGTACCAGCGGGGGTTCTCACTCATCTCACTCATGGCGCGAGGCTAGCGGCCCGGCCCCCCAGGACCGGCGCGGCACAGAGAGGGGCACTCGCCCGACACCCGGAAGGGGGCGCGACCCTCACCGCAGGGGACAGGTGGGGCCGGAAGGAATACCGCGCCGCTTGATACGGTGGGGGGTATAGGAGGAGGCTGCCCCGAGCGGCCACCTTCACCCGCGGACGCCCCCCCCCCCCCCCCCCCCCCCCCCCCCCCCCCCCCCGCCCCGCCCCGGAGGGCCTCTCCGCCCCGGAGGGCGCGGACCCGCACCGCGCAGCACACCTTCCCCACCGCTCCAGGAGGACGCTCCCGTGACCATCTCCCCCGCCGACCTCCACGCCCGTGAGGCGTCGAAGACGCTCGTGCTCGACGTCCGGGCGCCGGGCGAGTTCGCCGCCGGGCATCTGCCCGGCGCGGTGAACCTGCCGCTCGACAGCATTCCGGCACTCCTGCCCGAACTGGCGGACGCCGCCGGGCGACGCGAGCTGTTCGTGGTCTGCGCCACGGGCCGCCGCTCCGCCGACGCCTGCACCAAACTGTCCGACGCGGGCATCGCGGCGACCGGCGTCGCGGGCGGCACCAGCGGCTGGACCGCCGCCGGGCTGCCGGTCGAGCCGGGCCCGGCTCCGGCCCGCGCGGTCTGGGCGATGGACCGGCAGGTCCGCTTCGCCGCCGGCTCGCTGGTCCTGACCGGACTGGCCCTCGGCCGGCGCGCCCCGCGCGCCCGGCTGCTCTGCGCCGGAGTGGCGGCCGGCCTGGTCTACTCCGGCCTCAGCAACACCTGCGGCATGGCGGCGATGCTGGGCAAGCTGCCTTTCAACCACCCGGCGCCCGCGGTGCTGGACACGGCCCGCGCGGCCCTGCGCGCCTGACCGTCACTCCCCCGGGGCGGGCCCGCCCCGGGGGAGTGACGCCGCCGGCGGCACCGTCTAGATTCACCGCATGTCCGAGCCCTCCCACCTCACCGCCGTCCGCACGTCGTACGACACCGTCGCCGACGCCTACGCCTCCCTGGTCGCGGACCCGTCCGCGCTGGACCCCTTGTCGCGCGCGACCCTGACGGCCTTCGCCGAAGTCGTCCGGGACCGCGGCCTCGGCCCGGTCGCCGACCTGGGCTGCGGCCCCGGCCACCTGACGGCGCGGCTGGCCGCGCTCGGAGTGCCGGCGTTCGGCGTCGACGTGTCGCCGAGAATGGTGGAACTGGCCCGCGAGGCCCACCCCGGCCTGCGCTTCTCCGTGGGCACCATGACAGCGCTGAAGATCGGCGACGACACCCTCGGCGGCGTCCTGGCCCACTACTCGACGCACCACACACCGCCGGAACTCCTCCCCGCGGTGTTCGCCGAGTTCCATCGCACCCTGGCGCCGGGAGGGCACCTCCTCCTCGCCGGCCACGTGGGCGCCGGCACCCACCGCCGCCCGGCGCGCGCCTACGGCGGCCACCCCGTGTCGTACACCTCCCATCGCCTGCCCCCGGACCACCTGGCGGCACTGATGCGCGAGGCCGGCTTCACCGTCACCGCCCAACTGGTCCAGGAACCCGACGAGGACCTGACCTGGCGGTTCGCCAGCTTCATGGCCCGCAAGAAGGGCGCCGGGAAGCCCACCTGACCGCCTCTTCGCCAAGGGGTGTTGACAGCACACCCACACAACGAGACGATACGTATCGTCGCGCACCGCAGTGGGGCGCGCCTCCACCCGTCCTGACCAAGGAGCTCGCATGACCCCGGCACCCACCTCCCCCCGCACCCACTGGATCGAGCCCGCGCCCGGCGTCCGCCTCTGGGCCGAGGAGTACGGCGACCCGCGGGCTCCGGCGCTCCTCCTGGTCATGGGCGCGGCCAGTTCCGGACTCGCCTGGCCCGACCCCCTCGTCCACGGCCTGGCCGAGCGCCACCGCGTGATCCGCTACGACCACCGCGACACCGGCAGGTCGACCTGGTCCTATGCCGAGCAGCCGTACGCCGTGGCCGACCTGGCCCGGGACGCGGTGGCGGTCCTCGACGGCCTGGGCGTGGATCGCGCGCACGTGGTCGGCATGTCGCTGGGCGGCATCCTGGTCCAGCTGCTGGCCGCGGACCACCCCGACCGTCTGCTGAGCGCCACCGTCTTCGGCACCTGCGCGGCCAGCGAGGCGCCGTGGACCAGGGCCGACGGGACGCGGGCCACCCCAGCCGACCTGCCGCCCGTCGACCCGCGGCTGATCGCGGAGTGGTCACGGCCCCTAGAGGAGCGGGACGAGGCGGCCGAGATCGAACACCGGCTGCGCCACTGGAAGCTGCTGGGTGGCGACCAGATCCCCTTCGACGAGCCCTTCTTCCGCGACCAGGAGCGGCGGATCATCCGCCACACGGGCCACAGCCGCGCCAGCCAGGCCCACGCCCAGGCCGACCAGTCGGGTCTGGTACGTACGGCGCAACTGGCCCGGAACAAGGTCCCGTTCCTGGTCATCTCCGCACCGGCCGACCCGGTCTATCCGCCGGACCACGCCACGCACCTGAGCCAGGTGGTGGGGGCCGCCCGGCTGGAGGAGATCGCGGGCCTGGGCCATGCGCTGCCCCCGGCCGTCTGGCTCCCGCTGGCCCGTGCGATCGAGGACCACACGGCGCGCGCCGGGTCCTGAGGGGATGGCGGACGCCCGCTCAGCGCAGGCGGACGGGGAGGCGCCGGACGCTGTTGCCGACGAACCCGGCGGTCGGTGGCAGCGCCTCCTCCGCTTCGGCGAGGGTCAGCTGCGGAAAGCGCCCGAAGAGGCGCTCCAGCGCGACGGTCGCCTCCAGCCGCGCCAGGGGTGCGCCGAGGCAGTAGTGCGGGCCGTGGCCGAGCGAGAGGTGGCGGGGCCCGGTGCGGGTGACGTCGAAACGGTCGGCGTCGGGCCCGTGCGCGGCGGGGTCGCGGCCCGCCGCCGAGTAGCCGGCGAGTACGGGGACACCGGCGGGGATCACCGTCGGCCCGAGGGTGAGGTCGCGGCTGGCGTAGCGGAAGGGGAAGGCGCTGACCGGGCTGTCCCAGCGCAGGGTCTCCTCGACGGCCTGGGCCCAGGTGGCGTGCCCGCCGAGGACGAGGCCGAGCTGGTCGCGGTGGGCGCAGAGGGCGCGCACGGCGTTGGTGATGAGGTTGAGGGTGGTCTCGTGGCCGGCGACCACCATGAGGAGCAGGGTGCCGAGGAGTTCGGCGGTGTCGAGCCGGCCGCCGCCCTCGTCGCGGGCGGCGATCAGCGCGCTGGCGAGGTCGTCGCCGGGGTCGGCGGCCCGGGCGGCCACGACCTCGCCGAGCAGCGCGACCAGTTCGCGGTTGGCGGCGAGGGTCTCCTCGGGTCCGGCGCCGGTGGCGACCACACGTTCCGACAGGGCGTGCAGGCGTCCGTGGTGGGCCGGGTCGACACCGAGGAGTTCACCGATGACGGCCATCGGCAGGGGCAGGGCGAAGAGGTGCCGCAGGTCGGCGGTGCCGTCGGCCCGCGCCGCCGCCTCCACTCCGTCGAGCAGGGTGTCCACCAGTGCGGTGATCCGGGGACGCAGCGCCTCGACACGGGGCGGGGTGAAGGCGGCGGCGACCGGTCCGCGCAGCCGGCGATGGTCGGCGCCGTCCGCGGTGGTCATGCCGGGCACGGTGGCGAAGGTCCGCAGCGGCCAGCCGCCGGGGATGCGGCCCTCCCGCAGGTCGGTGAAGTGGCGGGGGTCCTTGACGACGTCGGGGTGGGCGAGGAAGTCCCGCAGTTCCTCGTGGCCGAGGACGGCCACGCCCGCGATCTCTCCCGGCAGCACCACGGGCGCCACCGGCCCCCGGGCGAGGAGCACGGCGTTGTCGGCGTGCGGACATCCCCCGCCGGGCCTCATCCGGTACGCGTCGGGGGCCGGGGAGGGGTCCTGTGCGGGAGCGGGATCGGTGGTCACCGTGTGCCTCTCGTCCGTGCGGGGCGCGTCCGGGCCCGGCCTCGGGCGTGTCGGCCGGCGGACGGTCGCGGGCCCACGCTACGCCGCCCGTGGAGCGGCCGTCAGCGGTTCGCCGGACCCGGCGCGCGACGACCCGCCCGGCGCGGAGGAGCACCGGGCGGGCCGTGACGGAGCGTCGCCGCCGAGGTCAGCAGCTGAGGTTGCCGCCGGGCTCGACACCGAGGACGTCGGCGAACCTCTTGTAGAGATCGACACGGCTCTGGACCTGGCCGGGATTTCCGCCGTCGCATTCGATGCTGCCGTTGATCGCGCGAATGGTCTCGCCGAATCCGGCGCCGTTCACGATGGCGTCGTGCGGGGTCATGCGGCCCGCTCCGGACTGGGTGTTCCAGAACCACAGACCGGTTTTCCAGGCGACGGAGGCGTTGTTCTGCACGAGATCGGGATTGTTCAGCAGATCGATACCGAGGGCGTCGCCCGCGGCCTTGTAGTTGTAGTTCCAGCTGAGCTGGACCGGGCCGCGTCCGTAGTACTTGTCGTTGCCCGCGGGGCAGCCGAAGGGCTGGGTGGAGTCGCAGTAGTGCGGGTAGTTCGCCTCGTTCTGCTCGACGATGTGGACGAGGCCGCCCGTCTCGTGGCTGACGTTGGCGAGGAAGGCCGCTGCCTCCTGCTTGCGCGTGGTGTCGCTGCCGGTGCCGGTGAAGCCCGGGTAGGCGCTGAGGGCGTCGGTGAGGCCGGAGTAGGTGTAGAACGCGTTCCGGTTCGGGAACATCGATGCGAACTGCGCCTCACTGACGATGAAGTCGGCGGCGGCGCGGGGCTCGGCCTGCGCGGTGGGCCCGAGGCCCAGTACGGAGAGCGTCAGCGCGGATGCGGCCGCGGTCAGCAGTCCGATCAGACGGGTACGCATGGGTCACTCCTTGGTCCGGCCGCCGCCGCACTCGGCGGCGGCCCAGGGGATCACGTGGGGGAGAGAAGAGCCCGCGGCGGCGAGAGGAGCCCGGTGCGGGGCGGTTGCACGCCGTGAGCGTACGACCTCACGGACGGTACGGCGCCTCGCCACGACGGCCGGTTCGTCTCCGGTCCGCCGCGTGCGCCTGCGAGGGCCCCCGCCCCGAGGGCCCGGCCCCGAGCCGTGGGCGACGGAGGGCCGGGGTTCGGCGCGTCAGCTGACGTTGACGTCGATGCAGGCGTAGAAGGCGTTGCCGGTGTCGGCGATGTTCCAGACGGCGAGCACCTTCTGGTGGCCCTTCAGCCCGCCGAAGTCCACCGGGTGGGCGACGGTGGCCCCGGGCCTGGCGCCGCCGTCGTCGAACTCGGCGATCTTCCGGCCGCCCGCGTAGTACTCCCAGGTGCTGGTCGCGTGCTGGACGGTCAGCTTCCACTCGAAGGTGGTACGGGAGGAGACCGGGGTCACCGTCCAGCCCTTGGAGTCGTCGTCGAGCTCCGAGAAGCGGGAGTTGCCGCCGCTGCACGAGCTGAGCCCCTTGGGGCCTTCCACCGACTGCGGCTCGTACTTGATGTCCCCGCAGTCGACGGTGCCGGCGGCGCACTGCGCCTGGCGGCTCGGCGGGTCGGAGATGTAGCCGTGGGCACTGGCCGTACCGGCCGGGAGGCTGAGTGCGAGGGCGGGGGCGACGATCGCACCGACGAATGCGGCGCGCTTCTTGAGACCACGCATGGAGAAACTCCTTCACTTCGTCCGGTTCCGTGCGCCTGATTCGTGGGGGGAATCCCTGGCACGCTTCTCCGGCAACGGGTGTGGGGACCTGGAAGTGCAAGGCCGGTGGCAATTCCCCATGCGCACGCGAACGCCAAAGAGCTTCCGCCATAGGGGAATTCCCACTTGGACTAGACCATACAGGCCGTCACGTGCGCGTCAAGGGTGACGCGACAGGAGCGCCCCTCCCCCGCCTTCGGCCGCCCCTGCCGCGCCGGAACGCGCCGGGCCCGCCCCCCCCTCTCGGCCCCTGGCAGGCCGAGGGGAGCGAGCCCGTGCGGGGTCGCGGGTCAGGTGTCACGGGTGAAGGCGGAACCGAGGCGTGAGGAGCGGTGGTCGACTCGGGCCCCGCGGTCGGGGCGGCCCGGCCCGGGGCCACCCGGAAGCCGCGGCTGCGGGCCTGCTGGAGCAGGGCCTCGGACGCGTGGCACCAGGCCCCGCAGGGGCCGGCGCGCGAGGCGGCACCAGCGTGAGGGCGGCCGGACGGTCCGTCAACGCGCTCCGGGCCCACACGCGGACCCTCGCGAACGCCGCGGGCCCGGCCTGCGCGCGGCAGGCCGGGCCCGGGATGCGGCGCCGGTGCGCCGGAGGTTCAGCCGCTGGTGCGGGCGGTGTCCTGGGCGGCCTCGGGGGCCTGGTCCGAGGTGACGGCGACCGCCGTCCCGGCGTCGGCCGCGGCGTAGCCGGGCGCGTCCGCGCCGGCGGGGGCCGCCGGGTCCGGGAGCGGGGCGCCGGGCTTGCGGGCGGGCGAGAGGCGACGCGCGATCGGCTCGGTCCAGCGGGCGGCGAGCGGGCCGACGATGACCAGGATCAGCACGTACGCGGTGGCGAGCGGGCCGATGCGCGGCTCCACACCGACGGCGAGACCGGCGATCACGATGGAGAACTCGCCCCGGGCGACCAGGGTGCCGCCCGCGCGCCAGCGGCCGGCGGGCTTGATGCCCGCCCGGCGGGCGGCGTAGTAGCCGGTGCCGATCTTGCTGAGGGTGGTGACGACGGCGAGGATCAGCGCGGGCACGATGACCGGCGGGATCGCGGCCGGGTCGGTGCTCAGGCCGAAGAAGACGAAGAAGACGGCGGCGAACAGGTCGCGCAGCGGGGTGAGGAGACTGCTCGCGCCCTCGGCGACCTCGCCGGAGAGGGCGATGCCGACGAGGAAGGCGCCGACCGCGGCGGAGACCTGGAGTTCCTGGGCGATGCCGGCGACCAGGAGGGTCAGGCCGAGCACGACCAGGAGCAGCATCTCGGCGTTGTCCGAGGAGACGGCGCGGCTGATCAGGCGGCCGTGCCGCAGGGCGACGTACAGGACGGCGCCGACCGTGCCGAGTGAGATGAGCAGGGTGACGCTGCCGCCCGCGAAGCTGACGCCGGCCAGCAGGGCGGTGAGGATCGGCAGGTAGACCGCCATCGCCAGGTCCTCGATGACCAGGATGCCGAGGATCACCGGCGTCTCCCGGTTGCCGAGCCTGCCGAGGTCGCCGAGGACCTTGGCGATGACACCGGAGGAGGAGATCCAGGTGACGCCGGCCAGCGCGACGGCGGCGACGGGCCCCCAGCCGAGCAGCAGCGCGGCGGCCGCGCCGGGCAGTGCGTTGAGGGCGAAGTCGACGGCGCCTGACGGGTACTGCGTCTTCAGGTTGGTGACCAGTTCCGAGGCGCTGTACTCCAGGCCGAGCAGGAGCAGGAGCAGGATCACCCCGATCTCCGCCCCCGTGGCGACGAACTCCTCACTGGCCTGCAGCGGCAGAATCCCCCCTTGGCCGAAGGCGAGCCCGGCCAGGAGGTAGAGGGGGATCGGAGAGAAGCCCACCCGCCCCGCGAGGCGTCCGAGAATCCCGAGGGCGAGGATGATCGCCCCGAGTTCGATGAGCATGGCAGTGGTGTTGTGCACGGGCTTCTATCCTCCGGTGATCAGTTCGGCGACGGCGTCCACGCCTTCGCGGGTCCCGACGACGACGAGGCTGTCGCCGATCGCGAAGCGGAAGTCGGGGGTGGGCGAGGGCACGGCGGCGGTGCGGCGCAGCACGGCGACGATGGAGGCACCGGTCCGGGCACGGGCCTGGGTGTCGCCGAGGGTGCGGCCGGCGTACGGAGAGCGCTTGGTGACGGGGATGTGCTCGGTGACCAGGTCGATCTCCCTGTGCTGGAGGTGAGCGACGGGGTCAGGGGTGAGCAGCGGAACGAGGGCGGCCGCCTCGTGGGGTTCGAGCGGGGCCGCGTCGCGGCAGTTGTCGTCGTCCTCGGGGTCGTGGAAGGCGAGGATGCGACGGCCGTCGTGGTGGACGACGACGGAGAGGTGACGACCCGCCTCCGTCTCCAGGTCGAAGCGGGTACCGACGCCGGGCAGGGCGGTACGGCGGGTGTGGGCGGTGGGCTCCATGGCGGGCTCCAGACGAGGTGCGGGTGACGGATCGCGGAAGCGGCCGAAGCATCCTGACAGGACGCCACGTCGGCGTGTCCGAAGGGGATTGTGTATCACCCGCGGTGGTCAGAACACGTCAGCTCCGTATTCCTCGGAACGTTTCCGCATTCGGGGGGCCGGGCGCGCCGATGGCACGCGCGGTCAGGGGCGACGCTGCGTCAATAACCGGTACGCGCCGGGTCGCCGCAGAATTCCGGAACGCTGTCGCGTGGCGCGTTGTCCACCCGGTGCGACCTGGGAGGACACGGGGCACAGGGGGCGTCGACGGCGAGTGGCGGCGCGAGGTGGTGACTGGCGCACCTCATGATCCCCCCTTGCCGTGCCATGGAAAAGGACCGTCGATTCCCCTGGGGAAAATGGCCCTCCCGAAATGTGCAATCGCGCACCAACAGGGCGCAATGACTCGGTAAAGGATTGTAGCGCAGGGAAAAATTAACAAAGGAAACAAATAGGGCTAAAAGGTGAGAAAGACGGCGGGGAAATGCCGCGAGCGGGGCGACCGGCCGGCATCGGCCGACACCCCGTCACCCGCCGTCCGGCCGTGGCCTCCAGGCGCCCGGGAACCGCGTACGGCTCGGGCGGGGTCAGCCCCGCCGCTCAGGCCGGCGGAGACTGAACAGACCTCGTGGCCGCGGCCGGTCGGGGTCGAAGAGGTGCGCCGCGAGCCCGGCCACGACCAGGCCGGTGGCGAGGAGCAGGCCGTGCCCGATCCCGATGCCGACACCGAGGGCGCTCAGACCCGCCAGGAGCAGCAGCCACGCCCGGCCCCGGCGGTACTCACGAGGCACGCACGGCACTCCAGCGTCCATCGCCGCGCTGAAGCGGGGGTCCTGCGCGCGCAGGGCGTCCTCCAGTGCGCGCAGCCGCGCGTCGTGGGTCATGTCGTGTGCCATCGAAGCTCCTCCCCGCTCGCCCCTGGCCGCCCTCCGCCGGACTTCGCGTCCGGGGGGCCGCCGGGCCCGTCCAGCTGCCGGGGGCGCCTGCCCGCGCCGCCCGGCTCCTCGCGGCCGCGGTTCGCCGGACTCCGTGCACCGTCACTCGCACGTCCGGGCCCTCGGCCGAACCTCGCCGCCCTGCCGGGAGCGGTCCGGTGCCTGACCGGACCGCTCCCGGTCGAGAGGGAGCAGGTCCGGCCTCCATGATCGTCCGCGCGGGGCCGGGGGGCCATCGGGTCTGGCACCCATTTCCGCAGGTGTGCAACGTGTAGACGGCACGGGTGGAGCCTCGGGCCTCTGGGTGCCAGCACCCACCGGGGCGAGGTGCGGAGCCCCTCCCTGCGCGCCCCACCGTCCGCGCGCGGGTGCCGCCTCGGCGCGCTTGGGGCCCCCTGGCCCGGCCGGGGCGCGGACGGGCGATAGTGGGGGCACGAACCGGAAGGGTACGAGTGACGTGACGCATGACAGGAACGAGGGGCGCCGGCCGGCCCTGTCGTTGTTCTGGCGGATCTTCCTGCTGAACGCCGCGGTACTGGTGGCGGCGGCCGCGCTGCTGCTGCTGGGCCCGATCACCGTCTCCACCCCGGTGCTGCTGACCGAGGCGCTGATCCTCACCGGCGGGATCGCCTTCATGCTCACCGCCAACGCGGCGATGCTGCGGATCGGCCTGGCGCCGCTCCAGCGGGTGACGCGGGCGATGACCACGATCGACCTGCTGCGGCCGGTCCCCCGTACCGAGGTGGTGGGGCACGGCGAGATCGCCGATCTGATCCGCACCTTCAACACCATGCTCGACCGGCTGGAGGCGGAACGCGCCGCCTCCAGCGCCCGCGCCCTCTCCGCACAGGAGGACGAGCGGCACCGGATCGCGCGGGAGCTCCACGACGAGGTGGGCCAGACCCTGACCGCCGTCCTGCTGGAGCTGAAGCGGGTGGCCGACCAGGCACCCGGGCCGGTCCGGGACGAGCTGCACACCGTGCAGGAGATCACCCGGGGCAGCCTGGACGAGATCCGACGTATCGCCCGACGGCTGCGGCCCGGCGTCCTGGAGGAGCTGGGCCTGGCCAGCGCCCTGAAGTCGCTGACGACCGAGACCCCCGCACCGGACGGCCTGGTCATCCGGCACCATCTGGAGCCCGGTCTGCCGCAGCTCGGACGGGAGGCCGAGCTGGTGGTCTACAGGGTCGCCCAGGAGGCGTTCACCAACACCGTCCGGCACGCCGGAGCCTCCCGCCTGGAGCTGCGGCTCGCCAGGTCCCGGCGCGGGGTGGAGCTCTGCATCAGCGATGACGGCCGGGGCGTGGGCGACAGTACCGAGGGCGCCGGACTGCGCGGGATGCGCGAGCGCGCCCTGCTGATCGGCGCCGCACTGCGGGTCGGGAGCGGGCCGGGCGGCGGGACCGAGATCCGGCTGACCGTTCCGGTCCGCCTGCCGGCCACCGCCGAGCCGGGCCCGGCGACCGCACCCGCACCCGCAGCCGGCGCCGACGACCCGACCGGCCCCGCACGCCCCGACACCAGCGACGGAAGCCCGTGATCATGTCCGAGTCACCCAAGACCCGCATCCTGCTCGCCGACGACCACGCGCTGGTCCGCCGCGGCGTGCGGCTGATCCTCGACAACGAGCCCGACCTGACCGTGGTGGGCGAGGCGGGCGACGGCGCCGAGGCCATCGAGCTGGCCCGCGCCGAACAGCCGGACCTCGCCATCCTGGACATCGCCATGCCCCGGCTGACCGGCCTGCAGGCGGCCCGGGAGCTGACCCGCCTCCAGCCGCAGCTGCGCATCCTCATCCTCACCATGTACGACAACGAGCAGTACTTCTTCGAGGCGCTGAAGGCGGGTGCGGCGGGGTACGTGCTGAAGTCGGTGGCCGACCGGGACCTGGTGGAGGCGTGCCGCGCGGCCATGCGCGACGAGCCGTTCCTGTACCCCGGGGCGATCACCGCGCTGATCCGCAACTACCTGGAGCGGGCCAAGGACGGCGGGGAACTGCCGCCGAAGGCCATCACCGACCGCGAGGAGGAGATCCTGAAGCTCGTCGCCGAGGGCCACTCGTCGAAGGAGATCGCCGACATGCTGGTGATCAGCGTGAAGACGGTCGAGCGCCACCGCGCCAACCTGCTCCACAAGCTCGGCCTGCGCGACCGGCTGGAGCTGACCAGGTACGCGATCAGAGCCGGTCTCATCGAACCCTGACCCCGGCCGGTCCAGAGGCGTTACGTCCGCATTACCGTGGGTCCGGGCAGCGTCCTGCCGCCGCCCGGACCGTCCGACCCGAGGAGCACCCACATGACGAGCCCGACCGAGACCCGACGCACCGAGCTGGTCGAACAGCTCATGGAGCGGTACCCCCACGTACCACGGGAAGCGGTCATCAAGGAGGACCTGCTGCGCGGCGGCATGGCCTTCGACCCGTCCGCCCTCAGCGACAACGAGGGCGGCGAGGTCAAGCCGAAGTCGTACTTCATCTTCTCCTTCGACCACGGCACCCTCCCGGAGCTGGGCGAGGCCGCACTGCGCCGCCCGCCGGAGGAGATCGTCCTCACCGGCGGACCGTACGAGCTGCGGCGCACCGTCGTCTCGGTCCGCGTCAACCCGTCCTCGCCGTACCGGGTGGCGGCCGACGCGGACGGCGTGCTGGGCCTGTACCTGGAGGGGCGGCGGATCGCCGACGTGGGCCTGCCCCCGATGCCGGACTACTACCGGCACACACTGGCCAACGGCAAGTCGGTGATGGAGGTGGCGCCCACCATCCAGTGGGGCTACCTGGTCTACCTGACGGTCTTCCGGGTCTGCCAGTACTTCGGCGCCAAGGAGGAGTGCCAGTACTGCGACATCAACCACAACTGGCGCCAGCACAAGGCGGCCGGCCGCCCCTACACCGGCGTCAAGCCGGTCGAGGAGGTGCTGGAGGCGCTGGAGATCATCGACAAGTACGACACGGCGCGCGCCTCGACCGCGTACACACTCACCGGCGGTTCGATCACCTCGCAGGTCCAGGGGAAGGACGAGGCGGACTTCTACGGGCAGTACGCCAAGGCCATCGAGGACCGCTTCCCCGGCCGCTGGATCGGCAAGGTCGTCGCGCAGGCGCTGCCCCGCGAGGACGTACAGCGCTTCTACGACTACGGCGTGCGGATCTACCACCCGAACTACGAGGTGTGGGACCGCCGCCTCTTCGAGCTGTACTGCCCCGGCAAGGAGCGCTACGTCGGCCGGGACGAGTGGCACCGCCGCATCCTGGAGTCGGCGGAGGTCTTCGGCGCGCGCAACGTCATCCCCAACTTCGTGGCGGGCGTGGAGATGGCCGAGCCGTTCGGCTTCACCGACATCTCCGAGGCCATCGACTCGACCACCGAGGGGCTGCGTTACTTCATGTCGCGCGGCATCACCCCGCGCTTCACCACCTGGTGCCCCGAGCCGACCACCCCGCTGGGCAAGGCGCAGCCGCTGGGCGCGCCGCTGGAATACCACATCCGGCTGCTGGACTCCTACCGCGCGACGATGGAGGAGTTCGGCCTCTCCTCGCCTCCCGGCTACGGCCCGGCCGGCGCGGGCCGCGCGGTCTTCTCGGTCAGCTCCTTCATGGACAGCCTCCGCCCGGGCTCGGAGGCTCCGGAGCCGGTGTCGGGCCGCAAGGGCTGACAGGAGCGGGGGCGGGCCGCAGCGACCGCCCGCCCCCGTGTTCCACTCCGGCGCCCATCCTGAACGGCCGACCGCCGAGCGGGAGTGACCGATGAACCGGCGCCGCCCGCTGTCCGCCGCCGTACTGCCCCTGCCCGCCGCCCTCCTCCTGGCCGGCTGCGGGAACGGCGACGGCGACGGCGGCAAGGCACCCCCGGCCGGGTCCGCGAGCGTGTCGCGGGCACCGAAGTCCCCCGACGCCGACCCGGTCCCGGAGATGAGCTTCCCCCCAGGACCTCAAGGCGGCGTTCGACGAGGTCAAAGGCCCGGAAGACGAGGTCGCCGCCCTGTGCGACGCCCACGACTACGCCCGCGCCATCCTGCACGGCATCGCCGAACAGGACCCCGAGGCGGCCCCCGCCCACTACTACGCGGCACCCGGCAGCCAGGCCGCGGAGTACGCCGAGCTCCAGATCGAGAAGCACACCGACGCGGGCATCACCCTCACCGGGGAACGCACCTACTCCCACTCCCGCTCCGCCGCGAAGCCGAAGGCCGACGGCTTCGTCGTCACCTTCTGCTCGGGCAGGAGCGGTGACCGGCTGCCGCCGCGACCCGCGCTCCGGGGGTTGCCCGGTCCCCACCTCTGCGAACGGCTGCTGGACGCGGGCACGGAGGTCGACTGTGCCGACGGCCTGCTCACCGGCGGCCTCACAACGTCACCCACCTGAGGGCACTCCCCCGTCGTGCGCTTCGTCGAGTGTGACGGCACTCTGCCGGGCCGCGCCGAGGAGCAGACCCGAAGTCCCGGAGCTGGACGGCGGGACGCTCCCCGGCTGGAGCCTCAGGAGGCGGTCAGGCCCACTGCGCGGCCGTGCGGTGGATCACCTCACGTGCCTCGGCGACGGTCCTTCGCACCAGCTCACCCGCCGGTGCCACGTCGCGGATCAGCCCTTGGGAGGGGCCGACGGACCAGATCCCCGCGTCGAGGCCGCCGCCCTCGAAGACGAGGCGCCCCCGCGCACCGGTCACCAGTGGCCGGACGGCGGCGGCCAGCTCGGCCCGGCCCACTCGCATCACGCCGCCCTGGGACGACGGGATGCTCGATGGCCAGGAGTTCGGTGAAGCGGGTCCGCAGCCGTGGCACGGGCGGTGCGCTCTCACTCATAGGTCTCACCGCGCTCGGCGCGCTCGACCAGCGAGGCGGGCGGCAGGAAGCGGTCCCCGTAGGCCGCGGCCAGTTCCCGCGCCCGTGCGACGAATCCGTGCGGCCCTCCCTCGTACTGGTTGACGTACTGGAGCACGCCGCCGGTCCACGCCGGGAAGCCGATGCCCTGGAGGGAACCGACGTTGGCGTCGGCCACGCTGGTGAGTACCCCGCTCTCAAGGCAGTCGACGGCGTCGAGGGCCTCGGCGAAGAGCATCCTCTCCTGGAGGTCCCTCAGCGGCAGCACCCGCCGGCCCGAGCCGTAGCGGTCGCGGACCCCCGGCCAGATGCCGAGCCGCTTGCCGGCGGCGTCGTAGTCGTACCAGCCGGCGCCTTCGCGTCGCCCGACGCGCCCTTGCTCCAGCATCCAGTCGACGACGTCCTCCGAGGGATGGGCCACCCAGGCCCGGCCCTCGGCCTCCTCGGCCGCACGTGTCTCCACCCGGATCTTCCGGGTCAGCGAGAGGGTCAGCTCGTCGAGCAGTTGCAGTGCGCCCGCCGGGTAGCCGGCCTGGAGCGCCGCCTGTTCCACGGTGGCCGGTTCGACTCCCTCGCCGACCGCGGCGACCGCCTCCGCGATGAAGCACCCGATCACGCGGGAGGTGAAGAAGCCGCGCGAGTCGTTGACGACGATGGGCGTCTTGCCGATCTGAAGGGCGTAGTCGAAGACCTTGGCGAGGGTCTCGTCGCTGGTGTGCTCGCCACGGACGATCTCCACCAGCGGCATCTTGTCGACGGGGCTGAAGAAGTGGACGCCGACGAAGTCGCGCCTTCTGGCAACGCCCTCGGCGAGCTGGGTGATCGGCAGGGTCGAGGTGTTGGACCCGAGTACCGCGTCCGGCCTCACGACGTCCTGGATCTCCTGGAAGACCCGCTGCTTGAGCGGGGCCGACTCGAAGACCGCCTCGACGACGAAGTCGACTCCCGCGAAGTCCGCCGCCTCGGAGGCCGTCGTGATCCGTGCGAGCAGCGCGTCGGCCTCGTCCTGGCTCCTGCGCCCGGCGGCGACCGCCTTGGCCTCCAGCCCGCGCGCGTAGTCCTTGCCCTTCTCGGCCGCCTCGCGCGTGACGTCCTTGAGGACGACGTCGGCGCCGGCCTTCGCGCTCACGTAGGCGATGCCCGCGCCCATCATGCCGGCCCCGACCACTCCCACCCTGTGCGCGGTGAACCGCTCGGGCTTCCCCGGCCGGCTCGCGCCCGCGGTGATGTGGCGCAGGTCGAAGAAGGACGACTTGATCATGTTCTTGGTGACCTGGCTGGTGAGCAGGCTGACCAGGTAGCGCGTCTCGACCAGCGAGGCGGTGTCGAAGTCGAGGTGGGCTCCCTCGACCGCGGCGGCCAGCGCGGCTCGCGGCGCGGGCGCCGGTGCTCCCCTGGTGCGCCTGCGCAGGAGGCCGGTCAGGGCGGGCAAGGTGGCGGCGACACCCGCGCTCCGCACATCCCCGCCCGGGAGCTCGAAACCCTTGGTGTCCCAGGGCTGGACGGCGTCGGGGTGCTCCGCGATCCAGGCGCGTGCCCTGGCCTCGGCCCGCGTCAGGTCCTCGGTGACCTCGTCCACCAGCCCCAGCTCCAGCGCGGCCCGGGGGCCGAACCTGCGGGCGGGCAGGACGACTTCGGAGAGGGCCTTGTGCAGGCCGAACATGCGGACCGTACGGGTGATGCCGCCACCGCCCGGAAGCAGGCCGAGGCTGACCTCGGGCAGGCCGAAGCGGCTGCCGGGCCGGTCCGTGGCGATCCGGTGATGGGCGCAGAGCGCGACTTCCAGGCCACCGCCGAGCGCGGTACCGTCCAGCAGCGCCACGACGGGCTTGCCCAGACGCTCCAGTCTGCGCATGAGGTCCTTCATGCCGTTGATGTAGGCCGTCTCCTCGGCCGCCCGGTCCGCGCTCCCCGCGCTCAGCCGGTTCAGGTCGCCTCCCGCGAAGAAGGTCTCCTTGGCGGACACGAGCAGCACACCGGCGATCTCGTCCCGCTCCGCCTCCAACCGGGGGACGGATTCCTCCAGTCCGGTCAGGAAGGCGTCGTTCATGGTGTTGACCGACGAGGAGGGGTCGTCCAGGAGGAGGGTGACGATCCCGTCGGTGTCCCGTACGTAGGTGATGGCGGATGCGGGCATGTCGATGGCTCCCCTTCGCTGTGCGGCGGCCGAGTGTCAGAGGCGTTCGATGACGGTGGCGATGCCCATGCCCGCGCCCACGCAGAGCGTCGCGAGGCCCCTGCGTCCGCCGGTGCGTTCGAGCTCGTCGAGGACGGTGCCGAGGATCATGGCCCCGGTGGCGCCCAGCGGATGGCCCAGCGCGATCGCTCCGCCGTTGACGTTGACCTTCTCGTCGGGGATCTCAAGGTCCCGCTGCCACTTCATGACGACCGCGGCGAACGCCTCGTTGAGTTCGAACAGGTCGATGTCCTCGGTGGTCAGTCCTGCCTTCGCCAGAACCTTCCTGGTCGCGGGGGTCGGTCCGGTGAGCATGATGGTGGGCTCCGCACCGGTGACAGCCGTCGCGACGATCCGGGCGCGGGGGACGAGCCCGAGTCGCTCCCCCGTCTCCCGGTCGCCGATGAGGGTGAGCGCGGCGCCGTCGACGATGCCCGAGCTGTTACCGGCGTGGTGCACGTGGTGGACCCGCTCCAGGTGGTGGTACTTCTGCAGCGCCACCGCGTCGAAGCCCGCCTGGGCGCCCGCGGCGGCGAAGGACGGGGGGAGGGCCGCGAGGCTCTCCACCGTGGTACCGGGACGGCGGTGCTCGTCGTGGTCCAGCACCAGGACCCCGTTGAGGTCGTGGACGGGCACGACCGACTTCGCGAATCGTCCTTCCCGCCAGGCGGTGTCGGCCCGCTCCTGCGAACGGGCCGCGTAGGCGTCGACGTCCTCGCGACGGAAGCCCTCGATGGTCGCGATCAGATCGGCACCGATGCCCTGGGGCACGAAGTACGCGTCGTAGGCGGTCGTGGGGTCCTGCGCGTAGGCACCGCCGTCAGACCCGATCGGAACGCGGGACATCGATTCGACCCCGCCCGCGAGGACAAGACTCTCGTAGCCGGAGGCGACTTTCTGTGCGGCGATGTTGACGGCTTCCAGCCCCGAGGCGCAGAAGCGGTTGACCTGGACCCCGGCCACGGTGTCGGGCAGACACGCGACCATGGAGGCGGTACGGGCGAGGTCACCGCCCTGCTCGCCCACCGGGGAGACGACGCCGAGCACGATGTCGTCGATCCGCTCCGGGTCCAGCTCGGGGCTGCGTTCCTGGATCGCGTGGATCAGGCCCACGACCAGGTCGACCGGTTTCGTGCCGTGGAGGGCGCCCCCGCGGTTCTTGCCGCGTGGCGTCCGGACGGCGTCGTAGATGAAGGCGTCGGACATGACGCTCCCTTTCTTGGACCGGGGCGCTGCCCGGGAGGGGTCTGGTTCCGGTGCCGGAGAGGTGGCGGCACCGGGCTACAGGCCGAGGTCGCGGCCGACGATCTCCTTCATGATCTCGGTGGTGCCGCCGTAGATGGTGGTGATCTTCGAGTCGAGGTAGTCGTGGGCGATGCGGTACTCGAGCATGTAGCCGTAGGCGCCGTGGAGTTGCAGGCAGCGTCCGACGATGTCGACGTAGTGCTCGGTGGCCCAGAACTTCGCGGCGGCCGCGTCCACCCCGGTGAGTTCACCGCGTGAGTGCCGGGCGAGCAGGTCGTCGAGGTACGCGCGTCCGACCCGTGCCGTGGTCACCATCTCGGCGAGCTGGAAGCGGGAGTTCTGGAAGCTGCCGATCGGCCGGCCGAAGGCCCTGCGTTCCCTGACGTACTCCAGCGTGCGCTCCAGCACCCCTTCGATGGAAGCCACGGCGTTGGCGGCGATGGAGATCCGCTCCTGCGGGAGATTGCGCACCAGGGAAGCGAAGCCGCTCCCCTCCTCGCCCAGGAGGTTGGCAGCGGGGACGCGTACGTCCTGGAAGGACAGTTCGCTGGTGTCCTGCGCGTGCAGCCCGATCTTCTCCAGGTTGCGTCCACGGGAGAACCCGGCCCGGCCGGCCTCGATCACCAGCAGGCTGATGCCGCCGTGCCGGTCCGGTCCCGTCCTGACCGCGGTGACGACGAGGTCGGCGTTCTGGCCGTTGGAGATGAAGACCTTGCTGCCGTTGACCACGTAGTCGTCCCCGTCGCGGACGGCGGTGGTGGCGATCCCGGCCAGGTCGCTGCCGGTCCCGGGCTCGGTCATCGCCACCGCGACGACGAGTTCACCGGCGGCGATCCCCGGGAGCCAGCGAGCCTTCTGCCGTTCGTCGGTCAAGTCGGTGAAATAGGGGACGACGATGTCGTTGGAGAGCGTCACGGCTGCGAGGCCGTCCGCGGCGGGGTGGCGGGAGAACTCCTCACCGATCACCGCGTTGAAGCGGTAGTCGGCCGCCCCGGCACCCCCGTACGCCTCGGGGATGTTGAACCCCAGGATTCCGGCGCGGGCCGCCTCCACGAAGAGTTCCCGGCCGACCCTGCCCTCGGTCCGCCAGCGCTCCGCGTGGGGAGCGGCGTGCTTGTCGGCGAAGGCGCGGGCCGTCTTCCGGAGCAGTTCGTGCTCCTCTTCGTAGAGCGCGCGCTTGGCGGTGATCACGTCGGTCATCAGGACTCCTGTTCCGGATGGAGGCGGTGGCAAGGGGCCGGCGCTGCCTGCCGTCAGCGGCCGGGCAGCAGGACCGGTTTGGTCGTCAGGCCCGCCTGCTGGTCGGCGACCGCCCGGTCGAGGCCGGCCAACGGGTAGGTGGTCACCAGGCGGTCGAGGGGCAGCAGGCCGCACCGGTACCGCCGCACGAGTTCGGGGATGAGCACCGCGGGATCAGCGTCCCCTTCGACGCTGCCGCGCACCTCGATCCCGCGCATCACCAGGGACCGCACATCGAACGGAACGGTGGCGGGACCCAGCCCGACCAGGGCCAGCGTTCCACGTGGCTGGAGCGATTCGAGGGCGCCGGCGATGACCTCGGGCCGCCCCGTGGTGTCGAGCGCGTGAGTCACCGCCGTCCGCACCCCCCGCAGCGAAGGGTGGACCTCGGCGCCGCAGCGTTCGAGGAGGGCACCGCGGCTCCCGACCGGCTCCACCACCACGACCTCGACCCCCTCGGAGAGCGCGGTGAGCGCCGCGGCCGACCCCACGCCACCGCCGCCCAGCACGAGGAGCCGGTCGCCGTGCCGGGGGCTCAGGACGTTGAGCACCGCCCCGGCTCCGGTCAGGAAGCCGCACCCCAGCGGCGCGGCCGCCTCCGGGGGCACGCCCTCGACGGGCACACACTGCCGAGCGCTGGTCAGGACGGCGGAGGCGAACGACGACTGGCCGAAGAAGGAGCCGAAGACGGGCTCGCCCCCCACGCGAAGTGTGGCCGATCCGTCGAGGCGCCGCCCGGAGCTGTTGAGCGCGGTCGCCCATGCGCAGTAGCCGGGCCGTCCCGCCCGGCACCGGGCGCAGCCGCCGCACGACGCGAAGGAGACCACGACCCGGTCCCCGGCCGTCAGGCCCGTGACGGCCGGGCCCACGTGCTCGACGGTGCCGCACCCCTCGTGGCCGAGCACGGCCGGGCGTTCGCCGAGCCGCTGCCGGGTGACGAGGTCCGTATGGCACACGCCGGCCGCCTCGATCCGGACGATCACCTCGTCGGACCTGGCCTCGTCGAGTTCGGCGTCGACCAGTTCGCTGGGGGCCGCGCCGCGGGACAGTACGGCGGAGATCCTCATTCCCGCTCCAGGCCGAAGTAGAAGAGATGGCCTTCGTCGGAGACGGTCGCGCCCTTGCCGTTCATCACACCGAGGAGGGTGGTGTCGTCCACTCGCTTGAAGTGGTCGAGAACGGGCATGCCGTCGTACACCATCGTGGCGGTCACCTCGCCGCGGAATTCGACGTTCCACAGGCTGGCCTCGCCGCGGCCGGACGTGGTGTCGGAGTAGAGGGAACCGTCCCCCGCCCGGCAGATCAAGGGCTTGGCGTCGTCCAGCGCCACGAACCGTTTGCCGTGCCACCGGCTGCGGGCCAGCACCCGCTGTACGGGATGGCCGGTCGGGAAGGCGAAGCCGCGCCAGGAACCCAGGACGGCCGAGACGGCCACCGCTTCGAGGTCGGCCCACAACGCGTCGAGTGCCTGGGCGGAGACCGGACCCGCCGCGTCCCGCAGGGCGTCGTACCTCTCCCGTGCCGAGAGAGCGTCGGCGTTCACCGCGCGCCCAGCCGGCGTAGCAGGGTCAGCTGGCCGTTGGTGCGGCGGACGAAGTCCGCCGGCGACCGCCCGGGCGAAGACCCGAGGGGAAGGAGGCGTTGCACGGCGACCGTCTGGGACTGGGTGTACTTGCGGATGCCCTCCGCGCCGTGCCGACGGCCGAGTCCGCTGTCGCCCATCCCTCCCATCTCGGCCTCGACGCTGCCCGCCGCGGCGGCGGCACCGTCGTTGACATTGACCGATCCGGCCCGGATCAGCCCGGCCATCCGGGCCGCCTCTCGCGTGTCCTTCGACCAGATCGAGGCGGACAGACCGTAACTGCCCTGGTTGGCCAGGCCGATGGCCTCCTGGTCGGTGGTGTACCGGTACAGCGACACGACCGGTCCGAACGTCTCCTGCGCGCAGACGTCCATGTCGGGCGTCACTCCTTCAAGGATCGTGGGCTCGTGGAAGAGCGGCCCGACGTCGGGACGCGCCCGGCCTCCCGTGAGCACCGTGGCCCCCTTGGCGAGGGCGTCGTCGATGTGGGCGCGGACGGCGGTGAGCTGCGCGGAGGAGACCAGTGAGCCGAGATCGGCCCCGTAGTCGTACGACTTCCCCAGCCGCAGCGACGCGGTAAGCCGGACCAGTTCGTCCCGGAAGGCCTCGTACACCCTCTCCTGCGCGTAGACGCGTTCGACGTGGATGCACATCTGCCCGGTGTTCGCGAAGGCGGCCACGACGGCGCCGACGGCGGCCGCGGCGATGTCGGCGTCCTCGCGCACGATGAGCGGGTTCTTGCCGCCCAGTTCCAAAGAGGCCCCGGTCAGGCGGCGGGCGGCACGCTCGGCGACGGCCCGGCCGGTGGTGGTCGACCCGGTGAAGCAGACGAAGTCGACGGCGTCGGTCAGGGCGGTCCCGACGGCGGCCCCGTCCCCGGCGACGATCCGCCACAGCGGGTCGGGCAGCCCTGCTTCTCGCAGTAAGGAGCGTGTCCACAGCAGGGTGAGCGCGGCTTGCGGGTCGGCCTTGGAGACCACACCGTTCCCGGCGAGCAGCGCCGGAAGCACGTCGCCCACGCCGAGATAGAGCGGGTAGTTCCACGGGGAGACGACGCCGACCACCCCCCTGGGCACCCGTCGCTGTTCGACCCTGGTCAGCCAGGGGACCATTCCGCGCACCCGCCGCGGCGCCAGGTACCGGGCCCCGCGGCGCGCGTAGTGACGGGCGATGGCCGCGACCTGCGCCACCTCCTGCCAGGCGTGGTACCGGGCCTTCCCGGTCTCCCACTGGATCAGGTCGAGGACCTCGGCCTGCCGGCCGAGGAGCAGATCGTGGAAGGCGAGCGCGATCCCGGCCCGGCGGGCGAACGGCACGCTCTCCCATCGGCGCTGGGCGGCGGCAGCCACCGCCACGGCGGAGTCGACGTCCTCAGGAAGGCAGGAGGGGACAGGCGCGACGGGCGACAGGTCGAACGGCGCGAGGGCGGTGAGGGGCGGCGCGGACCTCGGCCCCTGACGCCCGGCGTCACGGTGCACCCACGAACACCACCGCCTGACCGACTCGTCACTCACCCAGGACGGGCGTTGACCGGCAGCCGCCTGGAGGGGTGGCGCTTCCGACGGGTCCTGCTCAGCGTCCATGAGGGGCTCCTGGAGATGTCCGAGGGGTGCGCGTGGGGTGCGTGGAGGGAGCGTCGGGCCGCCCGTCGGTGCTGGGGGCGCGGGAGAGGCCGGGCACGCCACGAGACTGCGGCGGTTTGGGTCGTGCACGGGTCTTGCTGCCGACCGGACGCCTCGTTATGTTAATCAGAAATCACACCGCTGGACAAGCTTGCGACCAGCTCGAATCAGGGCCGATGCCCGCTGGCGCGAGGCATCGTCCCCTGCGCGAAGGGCGGGAAAGTACATGCAAGATCTCACCAGGAGGCGCGCCCTGTCGATCGGCGCCCTACTCGGCATCGCCACGGTGACCAGCGCTCCGAACGCCTGGTCATGGTCGTCGGCCGGCTCGATCGCCGGGACCGACACGGTCACCGACCCCTTCCAGGTCTGGGACCCGGACGCGGACGAGGTCGCCGCCCGGCTCCTCGCCGACGGTTCGATCCCCTCGGTCAACAGGGCCTGGGACTCCTGGGTCCGCAACAAGGACGCCCTGCCTTCCGGCATGCCCGGCTACCTCACCTCCTACCTGGAGGAGGTCAACCGGCTCCCCTCATGGGCCGACCCCCAGCTGCTCGCCGCCTCCGAGAAGCTCTACAAGCGGCTGAACAGCTACCTGTTCGTGTCGGAGAGCCTGGGCAGCGGAATCCTCAGCACCGTCATCCCCCGCGAGGCCAGGGCGGTGTACTGGTCGGCCGGCGGCGCCGACATGAGGGACCGCGCGGCCAAGACCTTCACCTTCGGATACGACCTGCACAGCCCGACGACCTGGCAGCCTTCGGGGTTCTTCGTCGTGAGCGCCAACAAGACGCGCCTGGTGCACTCCGTGGTCCGCAACCTGCTGGTCACCTCGGAACGCTTCATGGAGACCGCCGACCAGCCCAAGCCCATCAGCAACGGCGACATCCTGGTCACCTTCCACTCCGTGGCCACCGTCGCGTACAACAACATGAAGAAGTGGGGCATCAAGCTCTCCGCGGAGGAAGAGGCCGCCGACCTGCACGCCTGGCAGGTGGCACTGCACCTGCTGGGCGTACAGCGCCAGTTCATCCCGGCGAGCTGGGCCGAGGCGCGCAAGCAGGCCGACCAGATGTTGTGGCCGGTCGTCTCACCGACGGTCGAGGGCACCAGCCTGGCCACCACTCTGCTCGGGTACATCGAGGACGCGACCCTCGGCCTGACCACCGGCTTCGTCCACGAGATGGTCCGCTTCCTGATCGGCGACACCTACGCCGACTGGCTGGGGCTGCGGAACGACTGGGCGTCTCGCGGACTCATCAAGGTCGCGTGGCCGACGTACGTCGCCTTCCGGGAGGGCCTCTCCCCGGTCGTTCCCGACGGGCTCTACCTGTTCGACCAGTTCGTGCGGGGCGTCGCGATGCTGTTCCTGAACCACGGGACCTCTCCTACGCAGACCCCGATCACCCTGCCCGCCGCGAACCGTCCGGGAGCCTGATCCGCCGTCCCTGCTCCAGGGTGCCTCGCGGCCGTTCCGGTGGATCGCGGGGCACCGCACGACCTGGGGTCTTCGGCGGCACTTCGACCGGAGGCGCCGCGACCCGGCCGCCTTCCGGCCACCCCGGTCACCTCCCCTTCGCCCCGAGGGCACCGACAGCCAGGGCGATGACACGGTCACGGTTCTCCTGGGTGTCCCGCCAGTGCAGCCTCCGTCCGGCCTCCACCACGACACCGAACGCCGCGTGCACCAGAACCCGGGCCTGCCTCGGGTCCAACTCAGGCCTTGCCAACCTCAGTTGATGCTCCCATACGGCGATGTGCTCGCGCTGCGCGAGAACCACCGGCTGCCGCAGCCCCTCCGGCAGGCCGGCCACCTCGGCTTCGGCGACGCTGGTGAGTTCGGTGTACTCGAAGCTGTAGGCCACGTAGGTGGAAGCCAGTGCGACCAGGGCCTCATGCGGACCGGCCCTCCCCTCCAGACTCCGGGCCACCGCCTGCGTGAGCAGCTCCGCCGCCTGAAGGCACGCCGCCGCCAGGACATCCATTTTGGTGGGGTAGTGCCGATAGAGCGCGGACGGAACCAGTCCCACCGCCTCCGCGATCTGCCCGTTCGTGACCTTGGCGAACCCGTGCCTGGCGAAGAGCGGGACGGCGGCGGCCAGGATCTCGGCGCGGCGCGTGCGCGGCGCCGGACGGGTGGGCAGTTCGACGGGGAGCACGGCGCCGGACGGCCTCTCGGGGTCGGTCGCCGCCACACACAGCGCGGACGCCAGGAGGACACTCTCGGCTCGACGCTGAGCGATCGAGACATGATGCATCGTGATGGAGCCGATCGCGCCGAGGGCCGACACGGCACAGAGTTCCGCCGACGGTGTCGCACTCTCGCGCCGTACCGACTCGGTCACTCTTTCCACCACACGGCCGAACTTGGCCCGCAGGACCTCGCGGTCCTCAGCGTCGAGGTAGCGGGCCTCCCACCGGTACAGCCCGCCCGAGGCGCGATGAGCCACGGCGACGCGGGTGACCGCCCGCAGCGCCTCTCCCAGGTCCGCCTCCGGCTGCACGTCGTCCAGCGCCTCGGCCAGCCGGTCCACCATGGCGTTCGCACACTCGGAGAACAGCGCGTACTTGTTCGGGAAGTGCCGGTACAGAGCCGCGGCGCTGATCCCGACCCTCGCGGCGATCTCCTCCATGGACGCCGCGTGGTAGCCGCGCTCACTGAACACGCGGCCGGCCGCTTCGGAGATGAGCTGCCTGCGGTTCCGTGGCCGGGTGGCCGCGAGCGGATCGGCGCTCACCGAGGGGTGGGGACGTACGGGAACTGGGCCATGCGGACAAGTCAATCACAGGACACGCAGGCGAAGAAGCGGACGGGCACCTCCCCGCCACCCAGTGATCGGCACTTCACTTCTATGTGATTTTTGATTAACAAAACTCTTTCTGGGGCAGCCGCTTCACGGGCATAATGGCGCCCGCCCCCACCCCCTTCCCCATTCGAGTGCAAGGAGTGGCATGGCCACGGACACTGCTCCCGCCTGGTCCTTCCGCCATCACTGGATGGCCCACGCGGCGACCCACGCGAGGATGCGGCCGGACAAGCCCGCCCTGCGACACCTCGGCACCACCACGACCTGGGCCCAGCTCTCACGCCGGTCACTGCAGCTGGCGGCCGCGCTGGCCGGCCACGGCGTGCGGGAGGGGGGCCGGGTGGCCCTACTCACCCTGAACCACCCGTGGTTCGTGGAGAGCGTCTTCGCCGCGAACAGCCTCGGCGCCATGGCGGTCCCGCTCAACTTCCGACTCTCCCCGCCCGAGCTGGAGCACATCCTCTCCGACTGCACGCCCTCCGCGATCGTGGTCGACGCGCAGTTGCTGCCCCGACTCGCCGATGTGCCGTCGGTCGACTCCATCGGCACCGTGATCGTCGTCGGCGGGGAGGGCGAGACTCCGGGGCGCCACCTCGCGTACGAGGACCTTCTGGCCTCGGCCCCGCCCATGGAACTCCCCGACATCAGCGAGGAGTCCACCGCTCTGATCATGTACACCTCCGGCACCACGGGCCGACCCAAGGGAGTGATGCTCTCCCACCGCAACATGCAGGTGCAGGCCATCACCTGCATCCAGGCGATGGACATCTTCGACGACTCCGACGTCGGCTTCCTCACCGCCCCCTTCTTCCACATCGCCGGACTCGGCTCGATCGTCGCCAACTTCCTGGTCGGCAGCGCCGTGGTCATCCACCCGCTCGGCGCGTTCGACCCCAAGGCCGTGCTGGACGCCTACGAGCGCGAGGGAGCCACCGTCGTCTTCAACGTGCCCCAGCAGTGGGACCTGATCTGCGCCCAGCCCGGCATCGACCAGCGCGATCTTCGCCTGCGCGTCATCAGCTGGGGCGCCGCTCCAGCGAGCGACGCGACCCTCCGGGCCATGGGCGAGAGCTTCCCCGGGGCTCTGAACGTGGCGGTGTTCGGGCAGACCGAGACCTCCCCGATCACCTGTGTCCTGCGAGGCGAGGACTCACTACGGAAGCTGGGGTCGGTGGGCCGGCCCATCCCGACGGTCCAGTACCGCATCGTCGACCCGGACATGAACGACGTACCCGTCGGGGAGGTCGGCGAGATCGTCTACCGCGGCCCCACGGTGACCCAGGGGTACTGGAACAAGCCCCGCGAGACGGCGGAGGCGTTTCACGGCGGTTGGTTCCACTCGGGAGATCTGGTCAAGCAGGACGACGAGGGATTCGTCTGGGTGGTCGACCGCAAGAAGGACATGATCATCAGCGGCGGTGAGAACATCTACTGCGCGGAGCTGGAGAGCGCCATCGCCGGGCACCCTTCGGTGTTCGAGGTCGCAGTGGTCGGGCGCCCCGACGAGCAGTGGGGCCAGGTGCCGGTCGCCCATGTCGCACTCACGCCCGGCGCCGCCCTGTCGCTCGCCCAGCTCACCGAATTCCTCGGCGGGCGACTGGCTTCCTACAAGATGCCCAAGGACCTGGTGGTGACCGAGGCGCTCCCGCGCAACGCCGGAGGGAAGGTAGTCAAGGGCGAGCTGAGGCAGCGGAGGAACTGAGGCGGTTGCGCCCGCACGCCGCAAAGAAGGTCCACGGGCAAGCCACCGGGGCCGGCGGACGGTCCGAGTGACGGAGTGCCTCGGCTCCGTCAATCGGCGCGTGCGCAGGGGGGCGCGAGGGGGTGTCGCAGAATCCGACCGTCTCCGACAGGCTCACCGCTGACCACTTGCTGACTTCAGTGAGGGCACCTCAGGTCTGCAGTCGGCTCATACCGCCTCGACGCTTCCCCCTCCCCCACACCCGCCAGGCGGCGTTCCCCCAAGACCTGGCAGACCTCTTCTTGAGCAACGGGACGTCGCCCGTCACACCCCGACGCCCCGGCTCGCGATCTGCGGGGCGCAGAGGGCGGGCAGGGCGGCGCGGGCACGCGACCGGCCCCGTTCCGGTCGCTGCCCCGCCGGGGTGCCGAGGTCGGTCACGAGCCGCAGCAGCCGCCCGCCGGAGCCTGGTCGACCCCCGCCCCGGCCGTGGCGGGGGCGCCGAGCTGGACGAGCTGCGGCGCGGGGGCGCAGCAGCCGCCACCGTCGACCTCAGCGGCGTCGCGGGCGTCGAACAGTCCGGCGCCGCCACAGACGCCGGTCTCGGGCAGAGTGAGTTCCACCTGGTCGGCGGAGTCGAGGTCCCCGGCGATCGCTGCGGCGACGGAGCGGACCTGCTCGTAGCCGGTCATCGCCAGGAACGTCGGAGCGCGGCCGTAGGACTTGATGCCCACCAGGTACACGCCCTGCTCCGGGTGGGAGAGCTCGCGGTGACCGTGCGGGTAGACGGTGCCGCAGGAGTGCTGGTTGGGGTCGATCAGCGGAGCAAGCTCGGTCGGCGCCTGGAGGCGCTCGTCGAGGCCCAGGCGCAGCTCGTCGAGGAAGGACAGGTCGGGGCGGAAGCCGGTCAGCACGATCACCTCGTCGACCGGGTCCAGGTGGCGTCCATCCTCGCCGACCAGGACCAGGCGGCCCTCGGCGTCGCGCTCGATCGCCTCGGTGCGGAAGCCGGTGACCGCGTCCGCGTGTCCCTCCTCGACGGCGGCCTTCGCCGCCAGGCCCAGAGCGCCACGCGCGGGGAGCTGGTCGGCTTCGCCGCCACCGAAGGTGGAGCCGGAGATACCCCGGCGCACGATCCACACGCCCTTCGTTCCCGCGCCGTCGTCGGACTTCGCCAGGTCGGCGAGGTAGGCGAGGGCGGTGAAGGCGGAGGCGCCGGAGCCGATGACGGCGGTACGCCTTCCCGCGTACCGGGCGCGCACGGCTGGGTCCCTGAGGTCGGGGACGCGGTAGGTGATGCGGTCACTTGCCGCCCGTTCGCCGAGCGCGGGCAGGCCGCTGCCGCCGGCCGGGCTCGGGGTTGTCCAGGTACCGGAGGCGTCGATGACCGCCCGGGCGAGGACGCGCTCCTCGCGGTCGCCGGCGGCGGTGAAGTGTACGACGAAGGGCTGGGTTTGGCGGTCGGCGTCGACGACGCGGTCGCGGCCGGCGCGGGACACGCCGGTGACGGTGGCACCGAAGCGGACGCGCTCACCCAGGACGTCAGCGAGAGGCTGGAGGTACTGCTCGACCCAGTCGCCGCCTGAGGGGTAGGCGTTCGCGTCGGGCCGCGCCCAGCCGGTGGGGGCCAGCAGCTTTTCGGCGGCGGGGTCGGTCACCTCGCCCCAGGTGGAGAACAGCCGCACGTGTGACCACTCGCGCACCGCGGCGCCCGCGGACGCCCCGGCCTCCAGAACCAGCGGCGCGATGCCGCGTTCGGCGAGGTGGGCGGCGGCGGCCAGGCCGATCGGGCCGGCCCCGATGACCACGACAGGCAGCTTGGAGGTGGGCGCGTTCACGGCGACTCCTTTGATTCGACGTCCGTCGATGGCTTACGCCGTCAGCATGGCACCTGATTCGACAAGCGTCAACATAGACGGTTGTCGAATTTAAGGGTGAGTTCATGGCGTACGCCGATGCCGCGATCAACAAGGGCGGACAGTCCGGGCCGACCGCCACCTGCTTCTGGCGCGAGCAGGGCTTGGCACCGCTGACACTGGAGGCGTTCGGGCGGGCGGCCGGATCGCGGCGGCTCTGGCCACCCGCACCCCAGCAGGCCCCGGCCGCCGCCGGCCTGTAGCGACCGACACCTGGCGGGCGAGGGCGGGCCCGTGACTGCACGCGACTCAACCCCCTCGCCCTCTGATTCGACATGTGTCAACATAGACGCATGTCGAATACGAAGGTGCCGCCGCCGCTGGAGCCGGAGACCGTGGTGCCGTGCTGCCCGCCGCTGACCGAGCGGCCACTCACCGCCGAGGAGGCGGAGCGGACCGCGAAGATGTTCAAGGCA
The DNA here is from genome assembly GCF_051397025.1 of Streptomyces sp. BBFR102. Lineage (NCBI taxonomy): Bacteria > Bacillati > Actinomycetota > Actinomycetes > Kitasatosporales > Streptomycetaceae > Streptomyces > Streptomyces sp. BBFR102. The sequence continues at coordinate 5,717,057 of NZ_CP195757.1, read as the reverse complement.
CTCGGCGACCCGGTGCGACTGCGGCTGTTCTCGGCGGTCGCCTCGCACCCCGGCGGGGAGGCATGCGTGTGCGACATCTCCGACGTCGGCGTCTCCCAGCCCACGGTGTCCCACCACCTGAAGAAGCTCAAGGAGGCCGGACTACTCACCTCCGAGCGGCGCGGCACCTGGGTGTACTACCGCGTCGAGCCGTCCGTGCTTGCCGCCATGGGCCAGCTGCTGGTAGGCGCCTCCGCTCCGGCATGACCACACCCGGACTCCCGTCGGTGAAGCCCTGTCACGTTCCGCCGCGGGCAGTCGCCAAAGGCGGTAGTGGACGAGGCGGGCGGTTGCCATCCCGACGGAATGGAGGAGGCGGAAGACCGGCTGGGCCCGCCCCGCCCCGGCGGGCGAATGCCGCCTGGCCGCCGACGACCACGACCTCCACGTCCTGCGTCACGGGGCCGTGGTCACCGCGTCGGCGGCGAACCTCCTTCGCCAGGCGAGGGCTACGTAGACCAGGCCGATCAGCACGGGGACTTCGATGAGCGGGCCGACGACACCCGAGAGGGCCTGGCCGGAGGTGACGCCGAAGGTGGCGATGGCGACGGCGATAGCCAGCTCGAAGTTGTTGCCCGCAGCCGTGAACGCCAGGGTCGTGGTGCGGTCGTAGGCCAGGCCGAGACCCTTGCCGAGGAGGAAGGTGCCGAAGAACATGACCGCGAAGTACACCAGCAGCGGCAGCGCGATCCGGGCGACGTCCAGCGGCTGCGAGGTGATCGTCTTTCCCTGCAGGGCGAAGAGGATCACGATCGTGAACAGCAGCCCGTACAGCGCCCACGGGCCGATCTTCGGCAGGACCGTCCGCTCGTAGCCCTCACGGCCCATCTTCCGCTCGCCGACGCGACGGGTCAGGAAGCCGGCCAGCAGTGGGACGCCGAGGAAGACGACCACGTTCAGCGCGATCTCCCACATCGAGATGTCCAGGTGCTCGCCGGCGCCGAGGCCGAGCCAGCCCGGCAGCAGGTCGAGATAGAACCAGCCCAGCAGGCCGAACGCGATGACCTGGAAGACGGAGTTCAGAGCGACGAGGACGGCGGCGGCCTCGCGGTCGCCGCAGGCCAGGTCGTTCCAGATGATGACCATGGCGATGCAGCGGGCCAGACCGACGATGATCAGGCCGGTGCGGTACTCGGGCAGGTCCGGCAGGAAGATCCACGCCAGGGCGAACATCACCGCCGGTCCAAGGAGCCAGTTGATGACCAGGGAGGAGGTCATCAGCTTGCGGTCGCCGGTGACGGCGTCGAGCTTGTCGTAGCGGACCTTCGCCAGAACCGGGTACATCATGATCAGCAGGCCGAGGGCGATCGGCAGGGAGATACCGCCGATCTCCACCTTCGCCAGCGCATCGTTCAGCCCAGGGATCACCCGTCCGAGCCCGAGGCCGACGGCCATGGCGATGAGGATCCACACCGCGAGGTAGCGGTCGAGGGTGGAGAGCTTCTTGACGATCGAGTCGTCCCCGCCTCCGGCCGGAGCGGGGGTGATGGTGGGCTGGGGGGAGGTCACGGGCAGGCCCTCCTGTTCTCGGCGGCGGTGCGGGCGGAAGCGGCAAGCTCGGCGAACTGCGCGGACAGGCCGGCCAGGACCTCGGGCTTGAGCTTGTAGTAGGTGAACCGACCGCACGGCTCGGTCTCCACGATGCCGGCCTCACGCAGCACCTTCATGTGATTGGACAGGTTGGTCTGCTTGGCTCCGGTCTCCTCGACCAGGTGCGTCGTGCACAGGGTCTCGCACGCCAGCAGGTTCACGATCTTCAGGCGGAGCGGATCGCCCAGCACCCGGATCACATCAGGATCGACTGAAGTCAGCATGTACTGATACTTTCACATCACCGCCCGCTGATACCAGCGAGGGCTGAAGTCATCGGCGGCTGGATTTCGCCATGCGACAGGAGAGAGCGATCATCATGGCCGACAAGCCGTCCGTCCTGTTCGTCTGCGTCCACAACGCCGGCCGGTCCCAGATGGCGGCCGCCTGGCTGACCCACCTGGCCGGCGACCGCGTCGAGGTCCGCTCCGCCGGCTCCAACCCGGGCGACCAGATCAACCCGGCCGCCGTCGAGGCCATGGCCGAGGTCGGCATCGACATCTCCAAGCAGACGCCGAAGATCCTCACCGTCGACACGGTCCGCGAGTCGGACGTCTGCGTCACCATGGGCTGCGGCGACACCTGCCCCGCCTTCCCCGGCAAGCGCTACCTCGACTGGAAGCTCGAGGACCCGGCCGGCCAGGGCGTCGAGGCCGTGCGCCCGATCCGCGACGAGATCAAAACCTTGGTGGTGGACCTGATCGACAAGATCACCCCGGCGAAGCCAGAGGCGGCGACGGAGGCGACGACGTGAGCGAGATACGCGAGGTCGTCGTCATCGACTCCGGCCTCACCTGATACGCCGCCGCGCTCCACACCGCCCGCGCCCACCTCACGCCCCTGCCCTTCGGCAGCTCCGCCTTCGTCGGCGGCGCGCCCACGACTCTCCACGTGGTCCGGTGGTCCAGTTGACGAGTTCCGAGACCTGCCCGACGAACGCCACGTCGTCGTGGCTGATCCGGCGGAAGCGTGCTCCCGACGGATTGTCGATCACCGGCCCCACCAGATGGCAGAGCCGATCGGCGACGGAAGGCGAGCTCGGGTGACGGGAGTGTGTCGACTCCGTCAAACCGCGCGTGAGCAGGGGGGATGCGGGGGAAAGGTCAGGACCATGACAGATACCGTCACGCTGCCGAACCGACCCGCGCAACCCGTCCGACAGCTCCTCGCCGCCTCCGTCGGCAACGCTGTCGAGTGGTACGACTGGTACGCCTACACCTTCCTGGCGACCTACATCGCCGCCCAGGTCTTCCCCAAGGACGCCGACGACTCGTTGGTGCCGTTGCTCTCCACCTTCGCCGTCTTCGCGGTCGGGTTCTTCATGCGGCCGGTCGGCGGTCTGCTGATGGGCGCTGTGGCGGACCGACGCGGGCGGCGGGCAGCGCTGACGGTGACGATCCTGCTGATGGGCGGGAGCAGTCTGCTGGTGGGGCTCACGCCCACCTACGCCTCGGCGGGGCTGCTGGCGCCGGTGGTGCTGGTGGTCGCGCGGCTGCTGCAAGGGCTTTCGGTGGGCGGCGAGTTCGCCGCCTCGACGACCTTCCTGGTGGAGTCGGCCGGGCCCGGCCGGCGCGGCCTCTTCTCCAGTTTCCAGTACGTGTCGACCACGGTGGGCCAGTTGGCCGCGTCCGGCGTCGCCGCGCTGCTCGTCTCCTCGCTGTCGCCGGGGCAGATGGACGGCTGGGGCTGGCGCGTCCCCTTCGTCCTCGGTGCGGTGCTGAGCCTGGTCGGCTTCTGGATCAGGCAGGGCGCGCACGAGACCCGCAGCGAGGCGCAGCAACGCGCCCCCAAGCCACGCCTGTTCGACGCGCTGCGCCATCACCCGCGCCAGTCCCTGCTGATCTGCGGCATCACCGCCGGCGGGACGCTCGCCTACTACACCTGGACCTCCTACCTCCCGACCTACGCCGAGCTGAACGTCGGCATGGACAAGGCGGACGCGCTACTGGTCGGCACCGTCTCGCTGGCCGTCTTCGCGCTGCTCCAGCCGGTGGGCGGGATGGTGTCCGACCGGTACGGACGCAAGCCGCTGCTGCTCTTCTTCGGGCTCGGATTCGCCCTGCTGTCGGTGGCGCTGCTGCGGGCGCTGACCGGGTCGCTGCTGTCGCTGCTGCTGGTGCAACTGGCGGGCATGGTGCTGCTGACCGGGTTCACCTCGATCTCGGCCGCGGTCAACGCCGAGGTGTTCCCGGCGCGGGTACGGGCGGCGGGGATCGGATTCCCCTACTCGCTGACCGTGGCCCTGTTCGGCGGCACGGCCCCGTACATGGGGACGCTCTTCAAGGACCTCGGCCACCCGGGACTGTTCCCCTGGTACGTGAGTGTGCTGTGCCTGGTCTCGTCCGTGGTCTACCTGCGGCTGCCGGAGACCGCCCACAAGGAACTGGACCGGTGAGCCGCTGAGTCCGGACGCCCGCGTCAGCCCGCACACACCTCGGCCAACCACGGCCTGAGGACGGGCAGGACGGCGCCCGGCTGCATGGCACCGGTGTGGTCGAGGCCGTCCAGGACCTGGACCTGCCAACCCGCGGCCTCCAGCCGGGCGCGGTCGCGGGTCAGCGGACCGGCCATGTCGACGGTCACGCCGCCCCAGCCGGGCCCGTAGGGGATCACGTCCGCCGATCCGGCGAAACAGAGCCGGGGACAGCCGACCCGGCTCTGCGCCGCCTCCTCGTCGAACCCGTCGAGGGCCTGGTAGAGACCGAGGAACTGGGCGGTCTGCGCGCCGTCCGCCGCGATCTCCAGGCGGAGGCCGGGGGCAGGCAAAGTGGCCCGGGGCCGAAACCGGCGCTGAGCGTCGCGGCGGTGGTCGCGGCGGCCGTCGAGGTGGCCGACGAGGGCGGGGGGCGGCCCTGTCGATGCGCGCGGTCGCCGACCGGCTGGGCCGCTCGCCGATGGCCCTGTACACCTATGTTCCGGGCAAGGCGGAGCTGGTCGACCTGATGTACGACCGGGCGCACGCGGAGCTGCCCGGCGCGTACCCGCTGGACGGCGGCTGGCGGGCGGCGGCCACCGCCTGGGCGGCCGATCTGCGCGCGCTCTACCTGCGCCACCCCTGGCTGCTCCAGGTCTCGTACGCACGGCCGGTGCTCGGCCCCTGCGAGCAGCGGGTGATGGAGTCGCTGGCGGGCATCCTCTTCGCGACCGGTCTGCCGGCGAGCGCTCTCCGGGCGGCGGCCGCCTCCCTCTTCGACCTGGTGCGGGGCGGGGCGCGGACGCGGGCGGAGGCGCGGCTCGCCGCGACGGCGACCGGGGTGGAGGACACCGAGTGGTGGGCGGAGCGCTCGGCACGGCTCGACGAGGTGGCGCCCGACTTCGCGGAGCGGTTCCCGCTGTCGGTGCGATGGTCGGCCGAGGGCACCGGCGGCGGGGCGCCGACCACATGGGAGGAGCGGATGGACGCCACCCACGCGGCCGGGCTCGCGCTGCTGCTGGACGGGGTGGAGGCGGCGGCCGGGGCGCCGCCGGGCGGGGTCAGCCGGCGCTGACCGCCTCACGGCACTCGGGGTGCCCCCAGCTGCTGCCGTTCTTGGTGATCTTCTCGCCCGCCGCGTAGGGCCGACCGCAGGCGCAGCGGCCGGGGAACTTCGCGGTGATGGCGCGTCCGGTGCCTCCGTTTCCACTTCCGGTCTTGCGCGCACCGGCGCGGGCGCCGCCCTTGGGCCGGGCCTTGGGGGCGGCGGCGCGGGAGGGGTCGGGCTCGGGCCAGGGCGAGCCGAGGGCGCTGCTCGCCGCCTCCTGAGAGGCGGCGACGTCGGTGGCGGCCTGGTCGGCGAGGGCGTTGAGGGCGTCGCCGCCCACCTGGTGCGCGGCGACGTGGACGAAGGTGACGTCGCGCCCGGCCAGCAGGGCGTCGATGGCCACCACCAGTTCCTGGTTGGCGACGGGCTTGCCCGCGCTGGTCTTCCAGCCGTTCCGCTTCCAGCCGGGCAGCCAGGTGGTGACCGCCTTCATCGCGTACTGCGAGTCCATCCGCACCTCCAGGGGAACGGACGGGTCGGTGGCCTTCAGAAGCTCTTCGAGGGCGGTCAGCTCGGCGACGTTGTTGGTCGCGGTGCCGAGTGGTCCGGCGGCCCAGCGCTCGGGGCTGCCGTGGGCGTCGGCGGCGACCCAGCCCCAGGCGGCCTTGCCCGGGTTCCCCTTGGAGGCTCCGTCACAGGCGGCGATGATGCGATCGTTCATGGCCCGCATCATGCCAGCGCGGGTACGGGGTACGTCCACTCCGGCCCCGGGCTGGGCGGCCGGAGCGGCCTCGGCCCACGCCTGCACTCGACGGAGCCGTTGACCGGGCGGATCGTCTCGCCGGAGTGGCCGCCGACGATGGCCTTGTGCACCGTCCTGGTGCCGGAGCCGTCCGGAACCGGGGCGGGCGTCCCGGCCAGGTCCCGTCACTCCCGCCGTCCCGCCGCGACCACCGCGACCGCCGCCGCCACCAGCAGCGCCGGCAGGAAGAGTGCCACGTCCGGTGCCACCCGGCGGATCAGGACGGCGCCGCAGGCCCCGGCGAAGAGGCAGGTGAGACGCGCGACGGCCCACCCGTCCACACCCCCCGGCTGCCGCGCGGCGAACCCGGCGACCAGCGTGGTGAGCGTACTGGTGAAGAACGTGGTGGGCGCGCCCTCCCGGCCCAGCGACAGCACGGTCGTCGCCTGCACGCCCATCGCCGCCGACAACGGGACCAGCAGCACCCAGGCCGCCGCGCCCCCGGGGTCGGGCCGGTCCGCGACCGTCCAGACGACCGCCACCCCGGCCAGCACCACCGCCTCGGCCCCCAGGCACAGCAGCGCCCCGCGCGGCCAGGCCCGCCGCCCGCCCCGACGCGCGGTCAGAGGCACCGCCAGCACCGTGCCCAGCACATACCCGCCCAGCGCCAGCGCGGGCGCCCACACCCCCTGGCTCCGCTCCATCGCCGCGGCTGCCCCCAGCAGAACGAGATTGCCGGTCATGATCCCGGCGAAGGCCCCGCCGAGCGCGACCACGGCGAGGACGTCGGCGGCGCCGGAGGCGAAGCTCAGCAGGAGGAGCGCCGAGCGGCCACACCTGCGGGCACGGCCTGTCGCCGGCTGACGGTCCCGCACTTCCCTACCTCCCGCCGCCCGGTTCCGCCTTCGGGCGCCGGCCGGGCTCCGGCACACCCGGCCGGTGCCTCAGGGCGCCTCCTGCCCGCGGGCCGCCTCACCGCACTTGGGCATCCGAGTTCACCTCGGGGTCCCACCCCAGTTCCCGCAGCCCCCGTCGGATGGCCTCCCGGCGGGGCGGGTCGATGGCGCCCAGTTTGAGGTCGGCGCGGGCGCGTTCGTCGACGGCGAGGGCGAGGGCGGCGTCGATTCGGCCGGTGCGGCGCCAGGCGGCGCGGCGGCCTTCCTCGGCGCGGAGGTAGCTCTCCGTCTCGTCGTACTCGGAGGTCCCTTCGGTGGCCGCGCTGAGCTGGCCCTCCCACTCGGAGAGCTGGCGGGCCAGGTAGACGTCCACCGCCTCCCGGGCCATGGCGGCGTCCTCGGACTCCTGCGGTTCCGCGCCCTGCGCAAAGTCACTCATAGCGGCACCGTAGACGGGGGCGGGTCGCCGGGCAGCTCGGAGCGGGCGGGGGAGGGACCGGTGCACGGGCGCCGCCCCGGAGCGCGGGGCTCCGGGGCGGCGGTCGCGTCGCAGGCGGGTGCGGTGCGGCTACGGCAGGACGATCTTCCAGCTGTTGACGCGGCCGGTGTCCGAGCGGGCGGTGTCCTGCACGCGGAGCTTCCAGGTGCCGTTGGCGGTCTGCGCGGAGGCGTTGACGGTGTAGGTCTCCTGGACGTTGTCGGCCGAGTCCGAGGAGCTGGCGCTCTTCAGCCGGTAGGCGGTGCCGTTGGGGCCGACCAGGTCGATGACGAGGTCGCCGCGCCAGGTGTGGGTGATGTCGACGGTGACCTGGAGGGTGGCGGGGGCGTTGCCGGTGCGGCCGGTGACGGCTATGTCCGAGGTGACCGCGGCGCCCGCGTCGGGGATGGCGACGGGCGTGGTGTTCTCGAAGGTGGTGCCGCCGCTGCCCCCGCCGGAGCGGGCGCCGACCGCGACGCCGGCCCAGGCGTCCTGGACGGCCTTGTACTCGGCACTGCTGGTGCCGTACAGCTCGCCGGCGGCGGCCAGGGTCCCGGTGCGGGCGCCGGCGTAGTTGGTGGTGGAGGTGAACTTGGTGGTGAGGGCCTTGAACCAGATCATCGCGGCCTTGTCGCGGCCGATGCCGGTGACGGGCAGGCCGTCGGCGGTCGGCGAGTCGTAGCTGACGCCGTTGACCGTCTTGGCGCCGCTGCCCTCGGAGAGGAGGTAGAAGAAGTGGTTGGCGACGCCCGAGGAGTAGTGGACGTCGACGTTGCCGATGCCGGAGTACCAGGAGTCCTTGGACATGCCGTCACGGGAGGGCTTGTCCATGTACCGCAGGGGGGTGCCGTCGCCGTTGATGTCGATCTTCTCGCCGATGAGGTAGTCGCCCTTGTCGGCGGTGTTGTCCTCGTGGAACTCGACGGCCGTGGCGAGGATGTCACTGGTCGCCTCGTTGAGACCGCCGGACTCGCCGCTGTAGACGAGCTTGGCGGTGACGGAGGTCAGGCCGTGGGTCATCTCGTGGGCGGCGACGTCCAGTGAGGTGAGCGGGGCGGCGTTCCCCGAGCCGTCGCCGTAGGTCATGCAGAAGCAGCTGTCCTGCCAGAAGGCGTTGACGTAGTTGTTGCCGTAGTGGACGCGGGAGTACGCGCCGACGCCGTCGCCCCGGATGCCGGAACGGCCGTGGACGTCCTTGTAGTAGTCCCAGGTGGCCTGCGCGCCGTAGGCGGCGTCGGCGGCGGCGGTCTCGGTGTTGCTCGCCTGGCCGTTGCCCCAGACGTCGTCGGGGCCGGAGAAGAGGGTGCCGGTGCCCGAGGTGGAGCGGTTGAGGTTGTTGGTGCGGTGGTTGCCGCGCCCGGCGTCGGTCAGGTTCCACGTGGAGCCGGACTGGGTGCTGCCGAGGGTGACGGTGCCGCTGTACTGGGTGTTGCCGGTGCCGTTCTCGACGGCCTGCCACTCGTGGAGCTTCTCGCCGGTGGCGGCGTCGGTGACCACGTGCAGTTCGTTGGGGGTGCCGTCGTGCTGGAGGCCGCCGACCACCGTCTCGAAGGCGAGGACGGGCTTGCCGTCGGCGTTCCAGACCACCTGGCGGGGCGCGCCGTCGGCGGCGGGCTTCTCCGCGTCGTGGGCCTCGGCGGCGTTCAGCGCCTGCTTCTTCGCGGCCGACGGGGCGATCTCCGCCTTGGTGGCGATGCCCTTGAGCGCGTTGCGGGACGCCTTGGTCACCCTCGCGGGGGTGCCGTCGGGCTCGGCGGCGACGACCAGGTCACCGCCGAGCACCGGGAGTCCGGCCCAGGTGCGCTCGTAGCGGGTGTGCAGGGTGCCGTCGCGGTCCTTGACCACGTCGCGGACGAGCAGCTTCTCCTGGTCGCCCAGTCCGAGTTCGGCGGCGACGGAGCCGGTCTTCGCCTCGGCGGCGCGGATCAGCGCGGCCCGCTGGGCGGGGCTCAGGTCGGCCGGCAGGGCGCCGGTGCGCGCGGCGGTGGGCTTGGCGGCCGGTGCGGGGTCGGCGGCGGTCGCCGGGGCCGTGGTGGCGGTGACGGCGAGCAGCGCGGTGACGGCGGCGAGGGCGCCGCCCGCGACGGCGCGCCGGTGGGAGGTGGGTCTCAACACGGACTCCTTCTGCGTGACCGCGGGGTACGCGGTCCGGGGGTGACGGGGCGGCGGGTGGCCGTCCCGGGCAGAACGGAAAGCGGAGTAGCACCGTGGGGGGAGGGCCGCGTGGCGGTGGTGCCGTGGGGTGCCGCGCGGTGGCCGAGGGGAAGATTCGCAGAGCGCGCCGCCCATGTCAGGTGCGCGTCAAAGGAATGGCCGGATCGCGTCCGCACCGGTCGGGCCCGGGCACCCGCGGCCACTCCCGGGAACGGAGGGTTCCGCGCTCGCGTCCCCGCGTACCGGCCCGCCCGACCCCCGGTCGTCACCCCGCGCCCCGCCATTCCGAAGCCCGCTCCGGAATAGTTCCCTCCAGATCCGGGTCGGCCGGAAACCGCCGCCCGCGACCGCGCCCGGTCGCCGACTCCCTCACCCCGGCCGCCCGCTGGCCCCGGCTGCTGAGGACCGCGTACCTGACCGGGGACCACCACGAGGCGGAGGACCCGGTGCAGGTGACACTGGCCAAGCTGTACCCGGCGTGGCCCCAGGTGCGGGACCTGGAGGAGCCCGACGCGTACGTGCGGCGCGCGCTGGTCAACAACAACCTGAGCCGGTTCCGCAAGCGGCGGGTGGTGCAGTTGCTCACCCCGAGCTGCCCGAGCGGGCTCAGGAGGGCGGCGCGGCCCGTACCGAGGAGCGTTCCCTGCTCCTGGAGGCGCTGGGCACCCTGCCGCCCCGGCAGCGCGCGGTGGTCGTGCTGCGGTACTGGGAGGACCTGAGCGAACAGCAGGCCGCCGAGGTGCTGGGCTGCTCCCCGGGCAAGGTGAAGAGCCAGGCCAGCAGGGGCCTGCGCAAACTCCGCGACCATCCGGCTCTGGCCGAGTCCCAGCCGCGCCCCGGCCGGGAGGAGCCCGCCGATGAACGCCCCTGACCCGGGTCGGCCCGAGGACGGCGCGGCATCGTCGCTACGGCGCGCCCTGCACAGCACCGCCGGTGAACTGGCCCCACCGCCCTATCCGGCGGAACGCGTCCGCCGTCTGGGCCGCCGCCGGGTGCGCGCCCGGCGGATCGCGGTCGCGGTCCCGGCGGCGGTGACGGTGCCGCCGTGGCTCGGCCCCGGCGGCGGCACGCCGCCGGCCGGCTCCGCCGCGAGCGGGCAGCCCGGTCACCGCGTACCGCCCTCACTGGCCCCCGCGCAGCCGCCCGCCCCGTCCGCCCGGCCCTGGCCCGCCGTACGGACGGTCCGGGCGGGCGAGCGGGTGGAGATCGGGCGCGGGCAGGTGCTGACGCTCACCGAGGACCAGGTCTGCCACCGCGACACGGGCGAGCCCGGGGGCGGCGACGACGCCTGCAAGAGCGTCAGCGACGGCAACCAGCAGGCCGGTTCCGGGAGCCTCCAGAGTTCCGGCACGCCGCTGCGCCCGCTGTACGTCGGTCCGGGCCGCGAGGCCCGGATGACCGTGGAGGTGGACGGCGAGGTGCTCCGTGCCCAGATCCTGACCCTGGAGGGGAGCCCCGGGTACGCGGTGGGCTACGTCTGGGGGGCCGGCGCGAGCTTCGACGGGCCGCCTGCGGTGGTCCGGGTCCGCGATGCGGAGGGCGAGCTTCTGGCAGAGTTCCCCTGACGGGACCCCGCCCCTGTACCGGCGGGCTCCGGAGCGGCGCGGGGGGACTGCACCGGGGCCCGCCTTCCCTTCCCCGCGCTCCCCGGCCGGGGCCGCACGGCCAGGTCCAGGCCGACGTCCTCGCACGCGACGCGACCGGCGCATCGCATCGGATTCGCGGTGGGCGGTTCAGCTGTCGGTCCACTCACTCCACTTCGAGGACGATCTTTCCGGTGGTCCGCCCGGTCTCGCCCAGCCGGTGGGCGGCAGCCGCCTCGGACAGCGGGAAGGTCGCCTCGACGCGCGGGCGGAGGGCTCCGGCGGCGACCAGGTCGGCGATGGCGTTCATGCCGGCGTGGTCGGCCTCGACCAGCATCGTCGCCGTGCGCACCCCGCGCTCGGCGGCCCGCGCCGCCTCCTCGGGCGTGCCGCCGCCGAGCAGGGAGACCAGGGTGCCCCCGGGGCGCAGCAGACCGATCGAGCGGGTGCGGGTGTCGCCGCCGAGCGGGTCGAGCACCATGTCGACGCCGTCGACCGCCTCGGCGAAGTCGGTGGTGCGGTAGTCGACGACCTCGTCGGCACCCAGTTCGCGCAGCAGGTCGTGCTTGGGAGCGCTGGCCGTGCCGATGACGTACGCGCCGTGCGCCTTGGCGATCTGCACGGCGGCGTGGCCGACACCGCCCGCCGCCGCGTGGATCAGCACCCGCTGTCCGGGGCCGATGCCGGCGGTGTCGATCAGCGCCTGGTAGGCGGTGAGGGAGACCAGCGGGAGGGCGCCCGCCTGGACGTGGTCGATCACCATGGGCTTACGGGTGAAGGCGCGGGCCGGCCCGACGACGTACTCGGCGTGCGAGCCGGAGCCGTGCGGGTAGGGCAGCATGCCGAAGACCTCCTCGCCGGGCGCGAAGAGGGTCACCCCGTAGCCGGTGGCCTCCACCACGCCGGAGGCGTCCCAGCCGAGCACGAGCGGGAGCCGGTCGACGAAGCCGGCCCGCGTGCGGTGCTTCCAGTCGGTCGGATTGACCCCGGCGGCGCGGACGGCGACCAGGATCTCCCCCGGTCCCGGCTCGGGCCTCGGCACCCTGGTCTCGTGGAGGACCTCGGGGCCCCCGTAACCGTCCTGGACGATGGCGCGCATGGTGGCCGGCTCCTGCGTCATGGTTCCAGCCTCGCGGAGGGCCCCGGCCCGCACCAGCCGGACGGGTGGGCGGGTGAACTTCTCCGGCCGGTCAGCCGACGGGGCCGACGAGCAGCTCGGCGGCGTCCGCCGTGAAGACGGCACGGCCCCGCTCCACCTGTGCGGTGCGCTCCGGACCGGGGACGACCAGCCGCCGGACAGCCGCCAGCAGTTCGTCCGGGTCGCGGGCGTACGTGCTGAGTCCGGCGGCGGCCATGCTCCGCGCCCCGTCGCGGCCGTGGCCGGGCAGTGGCCGCCAGGCGACCACGGGGACGCCGGCGGCGAGGGCCTGGGCCGCTGTCTGCCCGGCGGCGTTGTCGACCAGGAGCCGGGCCGTGCCCATCAGACCGGCCAGGTCATCCGTCCAGCCCAGGGCGACGGCGCCGGGGACGCGGGCCGCCCGGCGGCGCAGCCGCTCGTCGCGGCCGCAGAGCAGCACCGGCCGGCAGCCGTGACCGGCGAGGAGCCGGGCGGTTCCCACCGTCCGGGTACCGACGCCCCACGCACCGGTGGACAGCAGGACCGGCGGCGCCCCGGGCGGCAGGTCCGGCAGCACCCGTACGGGGTCTCGCGGCAGGTCGGCCGCCCGGTGGAACTCCGGCGGGACGACGGGCCCGGAGACGGCCGCCGGACGGCCGGTGGCGGCGCGGGCCGTGGCGGCGCCCCGTTCGGTGAGGCAGACGTACAGGTCGTTGCCGGGGTGCAGCCAGCCCCGGTGGACGGCGAAGTCGGTGACGAAGACGGAGGCGGGGACGGGCAGGACGCCTTCCGCGCGGAGCCGTCCGGTGATCTGCGCGGCGAGGTGGAAGGTGGGGACGACCAGGTCCGGGCCGAAGGCGCGGACGCGGCGCAGCAGCCGTCCGCGGGCCGTCACGGCCAGCGGCGCGCTGCCGGGTCGGGGCCCGTCTCCCGGGGAGAGGAAGAGGGCGTAGATGGCCGCGTACAGCGCGGGGGCGTGCCGCACCGTCCCCCGGTAGAAGCCGCGCAGGGCCCGTCCCGTGGGGGGCGGCAGGAGGGTGAGGACGTCGCAGACCTCGGTGGTGGCGCCCCGGTCTCGTAGCCTGCGGGCCAGTTCCGCGCAGACGGCGTCGTGCCCGGCGCCCATACTCGCGCCCAGCAGCAGGACCCGCAGCGTTCCCATGCTCCTCCTGTCGCCCGGCCGGTGGACTCGTCCCCCGCTTGCATGCCGCGTCCGGGCGGGGGCGCAATCGGCCCGATCGGGTGACCGGGCCGCGGCGTGCCCCACCGTTGGACGAGCGGTCCGCCCGCCGAGCACGGAAGCTGAGGGTCAGGCGTGCCGCGAGGAAGGGGACTGGCATGTGCGAGGAGTGGGCGGCATGACGCGGCCATCCGGGCCCGGGGCCGCACCCCGGCGGACCGTGCTGGTCACGGGGGCGTCCTCGGGCATCGGCGCCGCGGTGGCGGATTCCCTGCACGCCGACGGCCGGTGGCGGCTGCTGCTCAGCGGCCGCGACGGCGAGCGGCTCACGGCGGTCGCGGACCGGACCGGCGGCGAGGCGATCCGCGCCGACCTGGCGGCCGAGGGCGGCTGCGAGCACCTCGCCGAGGAGGCGGTGCGCCGCGCCGGGCGGGTCGACGCGCTGGTGGCGGGGGCGGGGATCGGCTGGGCGGGTCCGTTCGTGACGATGCCGCCGGAGGAGATCGACCGCGTCCTGACCGTCAATCTCACCGCCACACTGCGCCTGGTCCGGCTGCTGCTGCCGCCGATGGCGGCGCGCGGTACGGGGCGGCTGGTGCTGATCGGGTCGATGGCCGGCTGGGTCGGGGTGGCGGACGAGGCGGTCTACTCGGCGTCCAAGGGCGCCCTTCTGGCCTTCGCGGACAGCCTGCGCCGGGAGCTGACCGGGACCCGGGTGCGGGTCTCGGTGGTCTCGCCGGGCGCGGTGGACACACCGTTCTTCGCCCGGCGGGGCACCCCGTACCACCGGCGCCGCCCCCGTCCGGTCGCCGCCGAACGGGTGGCGCGCGGGGTGCGGGACGCGCTCGTACGGGGCCGGGAGAACATCCTGGTGCCGGGGTGGCTGACCCTTCCGGCACGGCTGCACGGAGCGGCGCCGGGACTGTTCGGAGCGGTGGCGGACCGTGCTGACCCGCGCCGTGCCGGCTGAGGCGGAGGAATCACGGTGACCGTACTGACGGTGGTACTGGCGCTCCTCGCAGCGCTGGGCAACGCGGGCGCCTCGGTGCTCCAGCGGCGCGGCACCACCCTGGAGGACGGCGGCCGGCAGGCCGGGTCCCGGTGGTGGTCCTGGGCCACGCGGCTGGTCCGCCGCCAGGTGTGGCTGTGGGGCGCCGCGCTGCTGGCGTTCTCCGGGCTGTGCCAGGCAGCGGCGCTGGCGGCCGGCCCGCTCGCCGTGGTGCAGCCGGTGATGACCGCCGAACTCCTCTTCACGATGGTGATCGGCGGGGCCGTCTTCCGCCGCCGCCCCGACGTCAGGACACGGTGGGCGTTCGTCGCGATGGCCGTCGGCCTGGCGGCGTTCATGGCGCTGCTCTCCCCCTCCGGCGGCCACTCGATCGTGCCGGGATCGCGGTGGCTGTGGTGGGGGGTGGTGCTGGCGGTGCTGACGGCGGTGCTCACGCTGGTGGCGCGGCGGCTGCCGCCGGCTCCGGCGGCGGCGGTCCTCGGCACTGCCACGGCGATCGGGTTCGCCTGCACCGCAGCGCTGGTCAAGGACGCCGTGGGGCGGCTGCCGGACGGCGGGCTCGGGGCGCTGGCGACCGCCTGGCAGGCGTACGCGGCCATCGGAGTGGGGCTGGGCGGCTTCCTGCTGCTGCAACTCACACTGCGGGCGGGCCCGCTGGTGGCCTCGCAGCCGGCCATGACGCTGGGCGACGCCTTCCTCAGCGTGCTGCTGGGGCGGGTCCTGTTCGGCGAGGAGCTGACCTTCGGAGTGCGGCTGCTGCCGGAGCTGCTGGCGCTCGCGCTGCTGATCGTGGGCACCATCCAGTTGGCCCGCTCCCCCTTGCTGACCTCGACCGACGGCCAGGAGCGGCAGTGGTGAGCGCTCCCGGAGCGGCGGGGGCACTGGCCGGCGGCGCGCTGGCCGTCGCCGCGTGGCACATCGGTCCGGCGGCGACCTGGCTGCCCGGTCTCCGTACGGCGTTCTGCCCGGGGCTGGACGGCCGGGGCGCGCCCGGCCGGGCGGCGCTCACCTTCGACGACGGGCCGGACCCGGTGAGCACCCCGCACTTCCTGCGCGCGCTCGACGCGCTGTCGGTGCGGGCCACCTTCTTCGTCCTCGGCAGCCGGCTGGAGCGCCATCCGGAGCTGGGCCGGCGGATCGCGGCGGCCGGGCACGAACTGGCGGTGCACGGCTGGGAGCACGACCGGCCGTGGCTGCCCCGGCCGGGCCGGGACGCGGCGGAGCTGGCCCGGGCCGCGGCCTCGGTCCAGCGGATCACGGGGCACCGGCCGCTCTGGTACCGGCCCCCGTACGGCATCCTGACCGGGGGCCGGTGGGCCGCCGCCCGCCGGACGGGGCTGCGGCCGGTGCTGTGGTCGGCGTGGGGCCGCGACTGGACCGCGTCCGCGACCCCGGACGGTGTCGTCGCCGAGGCCGCGTCCCGGCTGGGGCCCGGCGGCACGCTGCTGCTCCACGACTCGGACGCGTACGCGGCGCCGGGCGCGTGGCAGGTGACCTTGGCCGCGCTGCCCCGGCTGGTCGCGTACTGCCGCGGGCTCGGGCTCGTGGTGGGGCGGCTCGCCGACCACGGGCATCCGGGCGGTGGCGTGCCGTACGGCTTCCCGGGTGCGCCGGGGTGAGGGCCGCCGCCACGGTCGTGCACGGTCTCCCGTCGTCCTGTCCCGTGGGGCAGAGCGCGTCAGGGGTGGCCCTCGCGGGCAGGTGATGCGGCGCACCGCGTTGTCCGCGGCGGCGCCGCCGGGGCGTGGTGATGGGCGCTGCTCCCGGTCTCCCGAGGCTTCGCCAGGCGCAGTCGGCACCCCATGCCCCGGCTGCCGGGAGAGCGGAACCGGTCGGCGTGATCAGGCCGCCGGGCCGGGCGGCGCGGAAGGCGCGCCGCCCGGCCCGGCGGCCGTGGCCTCAGTCGGTGGTGCCGGTCGTGAGGTCCTCGCGGACGGCGGTGAGCATCTGCGCCGCCTCGGGCAGACCGGCCCGCTCGCAGCGGGTGGCGGCCTCGGCGAGCCGGTCCACCGCCTCCTGCGTGCGGCCGAGACCGCGGGCCTCGATCAGGGCGGTGATGCGGACGGCCTCGGCCCACTCCTCCTCGCCTTCGGCGTCGCCGGCCCCGAAGGCGTCGACGGCTTGTTCGGCCTCGGGGAGGGCCTCGGCGAAGCGCTCGGCCAGGGCGAGGACACGCGCCCGCCGGTAGTGGATGCTGCCCCGGGCGAACCAGTGGACGAACTCCTCGTCGTCCTCGGGGACGCAGGCGTACAGCGCGTCGGCGTCGGCGAGGCGGCGCAGCGCGTCGTCGACCGCCTCGGCGCCGTGGGCGTCCGTGGTGAGGCGCGCGAACTCGCAGGCCGTCTCCAGCAACGCCGACGGGTTCGGTGCCTCGGCGTGCGCGGCGAAGGCCCGGTCGTAGGCGGTGTGCGCCGCCTCCCAGTGGCCGGCCAGCGCCAGCGCGGTGGCGGCCTCGGCGGCGACCGTGGTGAGGGTCTGCGCGCCGTCCTCCCAGTCGGCGACGGTGTCGGCCAGCCGCAGGAACTCCTCGGCGGCGGGCAGGTGCTCCCCCAGCGCGCGCAGGCTCCGGCCGAGGGTCAGGCGGGTCTGGGCGAGCAGCCGTTCGTCGAGTGCGGCCGCTGACTCGTCGCCGACGACGGACTCCAGGACGGCCACCGCGTCGGCCTGCCGGCCGGTGCGGGCGAGGAGGTCGGCGAGCTGGAGCCGGGCGTCGGCCGCGTCATTCGGCTCGCCCTCGCGGTCGAAGCGGGTGGCCGCCTCGGAGAAGTGGCGCACGGCTCCGGTGAGGTCGCCGGTGTGCGTCCCGGCGTGGCCGAGCAGCAGGTACGTGGGCGCCATCGGGAAGAGCGCGTCCTCGTACCGGACGGCGTCGGTGAGCGCCTGGTGGAGGAGCCCGGCGGCTTCCTCGGGTCGGCGAAGGCCCAGCAGCACCTGGGCGAGCAGGGCGCGGACGCGGGTCCCGCGCCAGGGGCGGCCGGATGCCTCGATCTCCTCCAGGGCGACGCGCAGTTCCGTCTCGGCGGTGGCGTGGTCGCCGAGCCGGGCGGCGACGTCACCGGCGAACATGCGGGCGGCGGCGCGCTGGTGGGCCACGCCGAGCCGGCCGGCCTCGCTGTCCAGCGTGGCGCGGAGCGACTCGAACCGCTCGCGGTCGGGCACGGGGATCTCCGGCATGCCGGCCAGGGCCACGCGGTACGCGGCGAAGACCCGGCAGTGCAGCACGGTGAGGTACTTCTCGGCGGTGGCCGAGCCCGGGGCGGGGCCGGTCGCGGGGAGCGGCTCGGGTTCGGCGCCGGTGGCGTCGTGGGCGGCGATCCGCTTCTCGAACAGCCGCTCCGCCTCCCGCAGTACGGCGTCGAGCGCGGCCCACAGCCCGGCGCTGCCGGGGCCGCCGGCCTCGTCCTGGCCGTCGCCGGAGCCGTCCCGGGCGTCGCCGCCGTCGTCACCGCCGGGGATCAGGACGTCCCAGGAGAGGGCGCGGGCCCGGGCGACCAGGGCGTGCCAGGCCATGCCCGCGGCCTCGTACAGCTCGGCGGTCTCCTCCAGCGCGGTCCGCGCCTCCCGGTCGCGGTCCTCGGCGGAGAGGGCGTGGGAGTGCTGTTCGGCGAGTTCGGCGCGGAGCCGCGCCTCGGGGCCGAGCGTGTCGTCGTGGGCGTACCCGTCGGCCTCCGCGATCTCGGCCACCCGGTTCCACAGCGGGGTGTCGCCGGGGTGGCCGGCGGTGGCCATCCGGCGTGCCTCGCGGACCAGTTCGGTGAAGTCCTCGGGGATCTCCCGGGCGGGGCCGGCGGCCGGGGCGGGAGTGCGTACGGCGGCGGGTCCGGTGCGGGCGGTACGCAGGCCGAGCGGCAGCGGTTCCTCCAGCAGCGGGCGCCGGTCCAGCCGTAGGCGGCGCTCGCCGCTCACGGTGGTGGTGCCGTTGCGGGTGTCGAAGGCGACCGCCAGCCGGTCCGCCTCCTCGCGGACCTCGGCGAGGAGTTCGCGCGCCGTGCGGTTGCGGCCGGGCGGGCCCCCGACGAGCGTGTCCGCGTGCCCCTCCTCGACGAGCTGGGCGAGGAGCACCTCGGTGCCGGTGAGGAAGCCGAGGCGGGCCAGCGGGGCTCCGGTGGCCTCGAAGAGCGGGCGGTTCTCGGCGAGGATCTCCACGCCGCGCCCGGCGTTGCGGGAGAGCGCGCAGAACTCCAGGTGGAGGCCGATCTCCTCCTGCATGCCGGTACGGCCGCGGACCTGCCGGTAGCCGGTGAGGTGGTGCGAGCGGGCTTCGTCCACCCGGCCCAGGCGCAGCAGCGGGAGCAGGGCGTGCGCCTGGCTCATCTGCGGTTCGTCGGAGCAGCTGACGGAGCCGTCCAGGACGGGCCGCCAGGTGTCGAGCGCGCCCGTGTCGTCCCCGGCGGCGGTACGGTGCAGCGCGTGGTGGCGGGTCTCGCACGCCTCGCAGTCGCTGAGGCGGGTCCGGGGCCTGGTGGCCCAGAGATCGTAGGCGTCCGGCACTCCGGTGCCGGTGTGCCGGGCGAGGTGGTAGCGCATGGCGGCCACCGGCTGCGGGCCGTGCCCGGCGTCCTCGTACCGCTCGCGCATCCGGTCGATCCAGCCGTGCACGGTGGCCAGCGGCATGTCCGGGACCTGGAGCAGGGAGGTCGTCACCCACTTGAACCGCCAGTCGGTCTGGTGGTCCTCCCACTCGCTGAACGCGTCGGGGCTGCTCTCGCGCAGCTTCAGCAGCCGGGCGAAGACCACCGGCGACTTGCGGTGCTCGCCGGTGAACTCGTAGGCGGCCATCAGTTCCAGGAGCGCCGTGACCAGGAGCGCGGGGTCGTCGAACGCCTCAGCGGTCTCGGCCAGTTCCTCGGCGGTCACGGTGCGGTGCACACCGTGCGGGCGGCCGTCGTTCTCACGCAGCGCGTCGAGCACCGCTTCCGGGGTGTCCAGCATTTACGCGTCCTTCCGGGGCTCGGTGCCGGACCCGGCCGGGCCGGCCGGGTGCATGGCGTGGGTGAGCAGGCCGATGAATGCCCGGTTGAGCAGGGCGCTCTCGCTAGCCCTGAGCGGGCGGCGGCTGAGCAGCAGGGCCTGGCCGTAGAGGGCTTCGGCGGCGGTGGTGGCGAGGCCGCGCTCGGTGATGGTGAGGGCCTGGCGCACCAGCGGGTTGAGGTGGTTGAGGACCAGTTGGGCACGGGGCGTCTCGTCGCGCAGCGAGCCGAGGATGTCGGCCCACAGGCCGTCGCTGTCGGAGGCGAGGGAGGAGCGGGTCCGCTCGTGGCGGGCCTCGCGGTTGTCCAGGAGCAGGGCGGGCGCGGTGACCGGTTGGAAGTCCCGGAGGACCACGTCGCAGTCGTGGGCCGCGATGGTCTCGCGGGCGAGCGCGAGGAAGGCCGCGGCGCGGAGTTCGGCCGACGGGTCGACGGCGTCGAGGTGGGCGGTGACGGTGGCCGGGTCGAGGTCGGTGACGGTGCTGCCGGGGCGGATCTCGGGGAGCCGGTGGACCAGGTCGCGGTCGTAGGTGTAGCCGCCGTTGACGACGCCGAGTCCGGCGGCCGAGGCGATGGGCGCGACCTGGCGGAACTCCTCGACGCTGCGGGTGACCAGGACGGTGGGGTGGTTGCGGGCGAACTCCTCCAGCGTGACGTTGCCGTCGGTGGTCTCGAAGGGCAGCCAGGGCAGGACGACGCGCAGCAGTTCGTCGTCGTAGCGGGCGAGCGCCTTGACGGCGAGGTGGTGGGTGTCGATGAAGCGGTGCAGCAGGGCGGGGTCGCTGGCGGCGAGGCCGGTCAGCCAGTCGCGGATGCGCTGCCCGAGGGCGTCGCGGACCGCTGCCAGGGTGCCGTCCTCGTACAGGGCCTCGCGGGAGGCGGTGGGGCGCAGGCTGGTGGTGTCGACGACGCAGCGGACGAAGAAGGCCCAGTCGGGAAGGAGTTCGGGCGCCTTGTCGGTGAGGAGCATCCCCTTGAGGTGGACCCGGTGTCCGGCGCGCTGGGCGGGGCTGACCGCGGTGGGCAGGACGTAGGCGACGCCGCGCAGCCCGGCGGCGGGCAGGTCCAGCTCGATGGTGTCGAGCGGGGTGAAGTCGAAGGTGGCGCGGCAGTACGCGGTGAGGGCTTCCCGGCGGGCGAGCGGCGAGCCGTGCGGGCGCTCCCACGGCGGGGTGTCGTTGACCTGGGCGGCGGTGCCCCGGGGGTCGACGACGGTGACCTCGTGGCGCAG
The DNA here is from genome assembly GCF_051397025.1 of Streptomyces sp. BBFR102. Classification (NCBI taxonomy): domain Bacteria; kingdom Bacillati; phylum Actinomycetota; class Actinomycetes; order Kitasatosporales; family Streptomycetaceae; genus Streptomyces; species Streptomyces sp. BBFR102. Next base: position 5,696,607 of record NZ_CP195757.1, on the reverse strand, counting down.
CAGGCCGCCGAAGTGGCGGGCCAGTTCGGTGACGCGCTCGGGGGTGGTCCACTCGGCGTTGTCGGCGCGCGGGGTGAGGCGGACGGTGGTGCCCGGTTCGGGCATCGCGGCGGCCGGGAGGGTGCGGATGGTGTAGCGGCCGTCGCTGTGGCCGCGCCATTCGACGGTGGGCGCGCCGGGGTCGGTGGCGGGGCGGCTGACGACGGTGATCTCGTCGGCGACGACGAAGCAGGCGAGCAGGCCGATGCCGAACTGGCCGATGAACTCCCCGCGCGCGGACTCCAGTCCGGCGCCGTCGAGGCCGCCGTCGGCGTGCCGCTTGGAGCTGCGGCCGATGGTGGCGAGGAAGCGGTGCACGTCGGCCTCGGTGAGGCCGATGCCGGTGTCGGTGACGGTGAGCGTCTCGCCGGTCCGCACGGTGATGGCGGCGGGGGCGCCGGGGTCGGCCACCTGCCGGGCGGTGATCGCGTCGGCGGCGTTCTGGAGGAGCTCGCGCAGGTAGACGCGGGGGCTGGAGTAGAGGTGGTGGGAGAGCAGGTCCACCAGGCCGCGCAGGTCGACCTGGAAGCTGTGGGCGGACTCGGAGTGGAGCACCAGTGGGTTCCCTCGTCGGGCGCGCGCCGGTGCGGCGTCGCGCGGGTGGGGTGAGCCGTCCGGCGGGGCCCCGGCTGTGGGCGGGGCCCTCGTTCACGGGCGGGTGGTCGGGCGGTGGTGCGCGCGGGCTCAGCGGGCGGCGGCGCGGTTCTCGCGGTAGGCGGCGGCCGGGTCGGCGTCGAGGTAGTACCAGGGGAAGCGGGTGACGATCCCGTTGGTGCCGTCGAAGCAGAGCTTGGCCAGGTCGTGGTCGCCGGTGAGCGAGAAGGCCATCGCGAAGGTGTTGTAGACCTGGAGCCAGCCCTGGTCGTACGCGAAGTCCTCGTGCCAGATGGAGCGTTCGGCGGCCTCGGTGAGCGAGGCGGTGACCTCGGGCTGTCCCAGGTACTCGGCGTCGGCGCCGGAGTCGAGGGCGAGCCACTGCTCGATGTGGGCCAGGGCGACGAGCTGGCCGAGCATGCTGCCAGCCGGGGCGTCGCGCAGGGCCTGGCCGGCGAAGGCGTGCGTCTCCTCGTGGGAGCCGCCCCACTTGTGGCACAGCTGCTGGATCTGCTGCTGATGGGCACCGAGGTGGTGCGGGTGACGCCGCACGGCCGCCTCGAAGCGGCGGCGGGCGACGGTCTGCCCGACCTGGAGGCCGCGGCCGCTCATCTGGAGGAAGTACCAGGGGCTGACCCACTCCGGCTCGCGCTCGGCGGCCGCGTACAGCCACTTCTCGGCGGTCCGCAGCCGGTTGTGGAAGACCTGGAACTGCTCGCGCGAGACGTGCTGGGCCCGGGCGCCGGTGCGTGCCTCCCACCCCCAGTTGACGTGGCGGGCCCCGGCGACGAGCAGCGGCAGGGCCGAGTCGGGCTCGGCCTCCACGGCCTGGGGTATCCAGTTCTCCACGTTCGCGGTCTCGGCGACCGCGGTGATCAGCCAGGTGCGGTCCTCGGACTCGGGACGCTCCGTCAACTGCTGCCGCACCGCCGTCCAGTCGGCGGCCTCGGCCGCCGCGCGGATGCGCCCGATCTCGGGCTCTCCCTGGTTCTCGTCCACCTCGGCGGTGGGACGGCCGATCCATCTCCTCAGCGAGGACCCCGCCCCCCGGAGCAACGCCATGACACCCAACCCCCTGCCGCGCCCGGCCCCCTCGGACCGTCGACGCCTCGTTCGCAGGTAGTTAAGTATCACGCCCGGCCGACACCCGCACACTCGTTTGACGTGCGGGTTCGCGGGCCGGCGCGGCCCCATTCGCCCCTCCCTCCAGTACGCAATACCGCTCCATGGAAATGTGACGGCGGGTCCGGGATTCACCCCCGCCCGGGCTGCGTCCGGAATCCCCCCACCCGGTCCGGGACACGCCGAGAATCGCGCACGTACTTCCGAACCCGACCGGCACACCACCCCTGAGCTGCCACTTTCCCAACTGGACTGCATACCCGGGCATCTGCGGCCGACCTCGCGAGAAGCGCGTACGCATTTCCTTCACTCCTTGATCACATTCCGCGACCCGTATCCCGCGGAACGGCCGAAGGTAAGCGCGGCCCGGGCGCCGAGGCGTGATACCGCGTGAAGAGCGGGCCCTCGATCACGCTCCGCCGACCGGCCGCGTGAACCTCGGCCGGAAACCGCCGGGCGGGCCACTCGGCAGGCATCCCGGCTCCACCCCGCCACCCCCTCGGCCCCACCGAGAGGCGGCTGCCCGCCCCGGGTGCCGGACGGCCGCAACGCAAGGGGACGTCCTACGCGCGCTCCGGCGCACCCCCCGCCCGCAGCCCCGGAGCCAGCGCGAGGGTCACCGCGGCGGCGGCCACCGCCAGGACGGCCATCGCGGTCGAGGGCGCGACGTACCGGGCGAGGCTTCCCGCGAGGAGGGCTGCGAGCCCCTGGCAGGCGAGCATCCCGGAGGAGTGCAGGCCGAGGGCGTGTCCGCCGAGGGTGCCCGGGGTCAGGGCCAGCAGTCGCTCCTGGAGCAGCAGACTCGCGGAGAAGCCGAGCGAGGCGAGGGTGACGGCGACCAGTGCGAGCGGCAGGGGCGGGGCCGTCGCGAAGACCAGGTAGGGGAGGGCGAGCAGCAGGCGCAGCGGCGCCCCGAGCCCCGGCCGCCACCGCGGGGGCAGGAACCGGCCGGTGAGCAGGTCACCCGCCAGCATGCCGAGCGCGGAGCAGGCGAGGAGCAGCCCCGCGTGCCGGGGCGCGTACGGGATGAAGAGGGACTCGCAGCCGACGATGAGGCCGTTGGGCACCCACAGCGCGAGGTAGACCCGCCGGCGGGGACCGGAGGACCACAGGAGGGCGTTGGTCCGCCAGGTCGCGGCAGGCGACGGGCGGCCGGCGGCACGCGGCGGCCGGGCCGTCAGACCGAGGCGGGCCACGGCCGCGGCGGCGAGGTGGAGGGCGACGCCCAGGAGGAGTGTGCCCTGCGGGGAGAGGGTGGCCACCAGCAAGCCGCCTACGGCGAACCCGCCGAGCTGGGCGGCACCGTCGGAGAGGTTGAACAGGGAGCGGCCGAGCAGGTAACCCTCCTTGGACAGCACGTCGTTGAGCAGCCCGTACCGCACCCCGCCGCCCGGCGCGGCCAGCAGGCCCTGTCCCAGCAGGACCGCGAAGGCGGCCGTGAGGGGCAGCTCGGGCAGAGCCTGGACCGCGGCGCCGAGGGCGAGCAGGAGTGCCAGGCAGGTGGTGGCCGCGCGCGGTGGCAGGCGGTCGGCGGCCGACAACAGGGTGGCCGCACCGACGACATGGGCGAGGGACGGGCCGAAGAGGGCGAGGGCGGAGAGCAGGGGTGAGCCGGTCCGCGCGTACACGAGGGTGCCGAGGGCGAGGCCGCTCACCGTGGCGGCGACGCCCGACAGGGTGGCGGTCAGGAAGAACGGGGTGAACTCGGGGGTGCGGAAGAGGTCTTGGTAGCCGCGCATGCCGGGGAGTCTGGGCAGGGCCGCCACCGGGCCGTTACTGTTTCGCACGGGGGCGAAACCATGGGCTGGTGGCTGGTGGGCGCGGACACCCTCGCGACGAGCCGCTTCGTCGTCTCACCGCTGACCGAGACGGTGGCCCGGCTGATGGACCTGGAGACGGGAACGGCCGCGTACCCCGGGGAGCGCGCCTGGCTCGACGCCCATCTGGCGGCCTACCGCGCACGGCTGGCCGCCGACCCGGTCGCCGCCGCCGTCGTACGGGCCGGGTTCGCCACCCGCTGGACAGCGGATTTCCTGACACCCGCACCGGTGGTCGAACACCCCTCGTTCGAGGAGGAGTTGACACGGTTGCGCGCGACACCGACCGGGGACGCGTACGCGGATCTGGCCGTCTCGCTCGGCAGGCCGCTCCCGGCCGGGCTGCGCCGCCCGGACGTGGTCGAGCGGGCGGCGGGCCTGCTGGAGTGGGTGTGGACGCAGGCGGTACGTCCGTACTGGCCCCGGCGGCGCCGGATCGTGGAGGCGGACATCCTCGCGCGGACGCAGTGGCTGAGCCGGGGCGGCTGGGCGGCGGCGCTGGAGGGGATGGGGCCGGGGACGCGCTGGCTCGGCGAGGGCCGGCTCCAGATCAACTCGCACCCGTATCCGCCCCGCCAGATCCACGGCGCCGCCGACCTGCTGTTCGTGCCGGTCACCCCGCGCCGGGGCTGGGTGACGTGGGACGAACCGCACCGGTACGCGGTGGTGTACCCGTGCGACGGCGTGCTGGCAGGGCCCGAACGGCGCCCGGCGCCCGGTCCGCTGCGCGCGCTCCTCGGCGCCGCGCGGGCGGAGGTGCTCCTGCTCCTCGGCGCCCCGAAGAGCACCACCCACCTGGTGGCCCTGACCGGCCAGGGGCTCGGATCGGTGGGTCGCCACCTCAAGGTGCTGCACGAGGCGGGCCTGGTCCGGCGCCGGCGCGCCGGACGGTCGGTGCTCTACCAGCGGACGGAGGCGGGCGAGTCACTGGTCGAGGCCGGGAGCGGCGCGCCTGGGCAGCCCCGGTGACCCTCCGGCCGGCGCGGCGGCGCAGACGTGGCCGGCGCGGCGCGTACGTGGCGGATGCCGACCTCGTACGCGCCGGTGTGACCCTCCGCGAGGTGGCGGGGAGCGCCCCGTCTCCGTGCGCGGCCCGATCGCGCGTGCCCCGACGGGGTCCGTGCGGGCCGAGGCGCGGGCCTTCGCCGACGCACGGGCTGCGGCCGGTCGAGGCGCTGTACACCCCTGGAAGGCGAGCGGCCCCGCCCCAGGGCGTGCGCGTCCTGCTCGACACCGGCCGGCAAGCTCACCGTGCGGTTCTGCGCCTTCACCCGGTGGAGGGTCATCCGCGGGCGGCGGTGCAGGCGGCTGGTTCCGCCACCCCGCGCGCATCCTGGCGGAACGGCGCACGATGGGAGGGAGCGACACGCGACCGAACACGCGCGGGAGGACGCATGGCACACCACCACAAGCCCAACCGGACGGTCGAGGGCGACTCGGACCGCGCCCGCGGCAAGGGAATGCCCCGGCGCCCCGACGAGGACAGACTGGAACGGCGGACGGTACGCGACCGGGAGGAGGCGGGCCTGCCCGGCGACGCGCCCGAGAGCTCCGAGACCGCCTATCGCGCGAGCCACGAGGAGGTCGACCGGGAGGCGGACGCCGGCGAGATCCCCACGGGTGACCGTACCCGCGGGTCCCGCGCCCCTTACCCGCCGACTCGTTACGAGGAGTGACCCGAGTGGGGCGTCTCCGGGCGGGTCAGCCCCGCGCCCGGGGCGCCCCGCCGAGGGAGACCACCACGGCCGCGGCCTCGCCGTCGGGCGTGCGGTAGCTCACCGGGTCACCGGGCCGGTGTCCCATGAGGGCGCGGCCCAACGGGCTGTCAGCCGTGACGAGGGACGCGTCGTAGCCCTCGGTGGCCTCGCCGATCCGGACCGTCTGCTCGGTGTCGTCGTCGAACCGCACGGTCACCGTGGAGCCCACACCGACCACCCCGGCGGGCGGCGGCCCCGCGTCGTCGGCCTGCCGGAGCCGTGAGGTGATGTCCGTGATCCGCGCGTCCAGCCGGGCGAGGTCCCCGCTGCGCCGCAGTTCGTCGGCGGCGTCGGCGCGGTCGCCCGCGACGGGGTCCGGGTCCCGCAGGGTGGCGGCGACCGTCTCACGCTCGGTGCGGGCATCGGCCAGCTCCTGCTCCAGCGCGTGGCGGGCGGCGGCGCTGATCGGCGGGGGATCGCTGGTCATGCCTGCTCCTAAGGATGACGGAGGTGGGGAAAGAGGAAGGAAGGGGAGGCCGGCGCGTGCCGGGCGAGGGGGCGCGCCGCCTCATTCCGGCCGGGGCACCATGCGGTGCAGGCCCTTGCGGTCGTAGTAGCGGGCCATGGCGAAGCCGAAGACGAGGGCGGCCGCGAACCCGATCGCGATCATGACCCAGGCACGGGCGAGGCCCGCGTCGGCCTGGGCGTCGAAGTAGAGGATGGCCCGGACACCGGCGGCCAGTTGGCGCATGGGCTCGAAGACGCCGAGGACCCGGTAGAACTCCGGCACGGCCTCCAGGGGCACGGTGGCGCCGGAGGAGGGCAGCGCCAGGGCGATGAAGACGAACATGGCCACGAGCTGACCGATCCCGCCGAACGCCGCGTTGATCGCCTGCACACCCAGCCCGACCGTGAGGCTCGCGCAGTAGGAGAACAGGGCGAGGAGCGGGAGGTGGGGTGCGTCCATCCCGAGGATGCCGACGGTCGCCACCATGATCAGGGCGGTGGTCAGCACGGCGAGGCCGGCGGTCATCCCCATCTTGACCAGCAGGGTGGCGGCCCGGCTGACCGGGACGGTGGGCCTGCGGCTGTGCCAGGGGCCGATCTCACTGTCCGCGTACCCGAGCCCGGTGTCGACGCCGTTGTGGATGATGTTGCCCGCCAGGAACCCGGCGAGTACCAGCAGCAGCGTGTAGTAGAAGGCGCTGAGCCCCAGGCCGCTGCGGGAACCGATCGGGTGCCCGACCTCGGTGGTGACGGCGATGGGGTCGCGCAGGAGCAGGCGCTCGGAGGGGCTGGCGCCACCGCCCGACGACTCGGTGAGCCGCTCGCCGAGGACCCGGGACGCCTCACCGGCCGCCCGCCCGGACACCTGGTCGGCCAGCGCCGAGCCGAGGCTGCCCATGCCGGGATTGGTCAGCAGGGTGAGGGTGGGCCGCTTGTCCGCCGCCCCCTCGGCCAGCGCGCGCACCGAGTCGGTGAAGTCCGCGGGGATGACCAGGGCGCCGTAGACCCGACCGGAGGCCAGTTGGTCGTGGGCCTCGGCCCGGGTGAGGCGCCGCCACTGCACGTCCTCCCCCGGTGAGGAGGAGACGATCTCCGAGCTGAGCTGGGCGCCGAGGTTCCGCCGCTCGCCGGGCAGCGGTCGACCGGTGTCCGCGTCGACCAGGGCGATGGGCAGACGGTGCAGGCTGCTGTCGGGCGTGAGGATGCCGCCCATGTAGAGCAACGAAAGCAGCAGGGCGACCAGCCCGCTCAGTACGGCGGGCAGGAGCCACAGCTTCCAGCGGCGCAGCAGGGACCCCGCGCTCGCACCGGCGGCGGGGGTGGGGGTGGGCGGAGGGGACGCGGAAGCCATACAACTCCACAGCTCTCGGGGCGCCGGGCGCCGGGGCGGCCCCTGCGCGGCAGGTGCGGCACGACCGTAGACCCGTCGCGGGGAACCGCCGCCGTCCGACACTCCCCCGCCCGTCCGCTCACCCCGCTCGGCGGAAGGCTGCCTCGCCCGCACTCGTACCGGTCACCGTCGGCGGCGCCCACCAGGTGCCGCAGCGGCCGGTCCGGGCCGCGCCGGGGTTCAGGCGGGCGGTGGGCCGCCCCCACCCGGTGTCCGGCGCGTGCGGCGAGGTGGTCGCGGCGCAGGACCCGCGTGGCCGTCGGCGTCGGGCAGCCGGTCGAGCGCGGCGAGATCCTCGGGCACCGGCGCCCCGGCCACGCGGTGCCCCGCGCCCGGCGGACGAGCCTCGGCCGGCCTTCCCTCAGCCGGGTCGAGGCCGGCCGGCGCCGACGCCCGCAGTGGCCTGGAGCGGCTGCGGGCGTTCGCGTACGAGACCGTCCGGCTCGGCGTCGCCCTGCTCCGTCGGGCATGACGCTGTGCGCCGGATGCGAGCGGAGCTTCGGTGGGCCTCGCGGTACCCGGCGGCGAGGATATCTCGCCGCTCGATATATCCTCGCCCCCATGGACCGAAAGAATCCGTCCCTGACGGAACCGCAGTACTTCATCCTCGCCGCCCTCTTGGACGGGCCCCTGCACGGCTACGGCATCATCAAGGCCGCCGGGCAGGCCACAGACGGGCGGCTGCGGATCGCTGTCGGCACGCTCTACGGCGCGCTGGAGCGGATGGAGCGGGCGGGACTGGTGAGGGCCGACCACGAGGAGATCGTGGACGGCCGGGCGCGACGCTACTACCGGCTCACCGAGGACGGCTCCACGGTGCTCCACCGGGAGGCGCTGCGAATGCGGCAGGCCGCCGCGTTCGTCATCGAGCACGGGCCCAGGACGGGGGCGGCACCGGCATGAACCGTCTGCTGCTCGCGGCCTACCCCGCGTCCTACCGTGCCCGCCACGGGCAGGAGGTGCTGGGCTGCCTGGCCGAGGCGTACCCGGGCCGCTCCTGGCCGCCGCCCCGGGAGACCGCCACCCTGATACGTGCCGGGCTGGAGGCCCGCGCCCGCGAAGTCGCCGAAGATCCGGCCCGGCCCTGGTGGCTGGACGGCGTCCACCTGGCCGCCCTCGTCCTCGCCGCGCTGGCGCTGGTGCCGTACCTCCAGGACGTGTGGCACTGGGGACTGCGCATCGACCCCGGCGAACACGCCATCGCCTTCCACTTCTCGGGCTGGTACCCGTGGGCGGACGGGCCCACGCGGACCAGGCTTCTGCCCTACGGGCTGCTCCCGCTGGTCTGCCTGGTCGCCCTGTTGCGCGGCAGGGCGTGGATCGCGCTGCCGGCCTCGGTCGCGATGATCCACGCGGGCGCCACCTTCGGCACCTCCACGCTCTTCGGCACCGAGGGCATGGCCGGGCTCGGCTACTACGGGCTGGGCGCGCCCCTGACCGCGCGCGACCTGGTGCTGTCGGGGACGCTGTGCGCCGCCTGTGCGGTGCTGGCGGTCTGCCGCCCCAAGCGGCTGCGCCGCCACTCGTACCGCTGGCTGATCCCGCTCACCGTCGGCCTGTTCGTGGCCGGGCAGTTGCACGTCATCGCGATCAGCCCGGCCTTCCAGCGCGGCCTGTTCGTCGTCGAGGTGGCCGGGCTGCTCGCGGCGTGGGTGGCCACCGCCGCCACCGGCGACCGCCGGTGGCTCATCCCCGTCGCGGTGTTCGCCTTCGTCCGCGTGCAGGCGATCGTCGTGCAGCCGCGCGGCTTCATGGGCTCCCTGCCGGACCTGGTCGTCCTCCTGCTCCTGATCGCACCCCTGCCCGTCCTGGCCATCGCCGCCCAGCGGCGGCAGCAGCGCACCCTCCTCGAACTGCCGTAAGGAAGAAGACGGATGGCTCAGCAGAAGACGACGGCACCCCGGCAGTCCCCTCCTGGCCGGACCCCGCCGGCCGCACGGACGCGACGGCGCTGGATCACGGCGCCACGTGCCCTCCTGGGATTCGTGGCGGTCTACCTGGCCGCCGTCTGCACGCCCTTCGGACAGCGGGCCGAGAACGCCCTGTTCGGCGGGGAGGGCGCCCGGCCCGCCTGGATCTACGACTGGTCGGGCGCGGCCTACGGGTCGTCGGCCCTGCCGCCCCTGGAAGGCACTGCCGTGCCCACCCTGGTCGTGGGCACGGCGGCCGTCGCGGTCGTCGCGCTGGTGCGGAAACGCTGGTGGCAGGGGTGCGCGGCGATCGGAGTCGTCCTGGCGACGGTCGGCGGCAAGGAGGTACTCAGGACCGTCCTGCCCCGCCCGGACCTGGTGGGCGCCCGCGTCTCCCTCCTGGAGGCCAGCTTCCCCAGCGGGCATGTGGCCGTCCCCGCCGGGCTGGTCCTCGCCGCCGTTCTCGTCGCCTCCCCGCGCGTACGCCCGTACGTCACGGCGGCCGGCATGCTGTGGCTCGCCGTCACCGCCGGCGCCGTCCTGGCCACGTACCACCACCGCCCCAGTGACGTCCTGGGCACCACGCTGCTGGCCTGCGCCTGCTACTGCCTCGCGACCCGTCTGCTGCCGCCGGCCCACGCCCCGGTCGCCGCGCACCACTCGCGTACGCGGCCCGCGGTCGCCCTGTGCCTGTCTGCGGCCGGCGGCCTCGTCGCCGGCGCACGCGCCGACTCGCTCACGGAGTCGCTGGTCTTCGCGGCGGCGGCCTTCCTGTGCGCGGCCCTGTTCTGGTTCACCACGGCACAGCCCCTCCCGCGCGCACCACGCCCCGACGGGACGTCACCGGGGCTCGCAGCTCCCCCCGCGCGCCCCTGAGGCGACGCGGCCTCTCCGGCCTCGGGTGCCGGTCCCGGCGGCGGCCCTCTCGGCGAGGGCGAGGGCGAGGGCGTCGGCGATACCGCCCGCCGCGCCCGTGACCAGGGCGGTCGCGGGCGGGCAGGTCAGCGGCCGGGAGCCTCGGGCGTGTCGGTGCGCTCCAACTCGCGGGGGTCGGTGAAGGCGGGGTCGAACCACGTGGGGGTGTCGGCAGGGGCCAGCGCCTGCCTGACCCGGTAGGCGGAGAACTCGGCCAGCTCCGGCAGGTCGTCCACCGCGAACCAGGCGACCTCCAGGGACTCGTCGTCGTTGACCCGGGCCTCACCGCCGACGGCGCGGCAGCGCAGGGTGATGTCCATGTACTGGCAGACGTCCTGATTGGGGTAGGCCACCGGTTTCAGGGCCTGGACCAGGACGACGCGCTCGGGGACGCAGAGCACGGCGGTCTCCTCGTACACCTCGCGCACCGCGCACTGGGCGGGCTGCTCCCCCGGGTCGGGGATGCCGCCGATGATCGACCAGCGGCCGTTGTCGGCGCGGCGGCCGAGCAGGACGCGCCCCTCGTCGTCGAAGACGACGGCGCTGACCCCGGGCAGCCACAGGAGCTGGTGGCCGGCGGAGGCGCGGAGGGTGCGGAGGAAGTCGGGAGTAGCCATGCGTGCGACCCTAACGTCTGGCCAGGGCCCCTACGCAGGCGCGTGGGGGCCCTGGCCACAGGGGGCGTACGCCCCCGCTCAGGCGTCCGGGGCGGCGGCGCGGCGGCGGCGCACCGCGCCGGTGGCGGCCCAGCCGAGGCCGACCGCGGCGAGGGCCACGAGGGCGGCCTCGGGGAGCGCGCCGAGCCGGGTGGCCCAGGTCTGCGAGGAGCGCAGCGGCACCTCCGCGACGAGGGAGGCGGGCTCGAACATGCCGGTGCGCTGGACCAGTTCACCGTCGGGCCGGATGACGGCGCTGACGCCGCTGGTGACGGGGACGGCGACGGCGCGGCTGTGCTCGACGGCGCGGACCCGGGACATGGCGAGCTGCTGGTAGGTCATCTCGCTGAAACCGAAGGTCGCGTTGTTGCTGGGGACGGAGAGCAGCTGCGCCCCGGCGTCCACGGTCTCCCGTACGGCGCCGTCGAAGGCGGCCTCGTAGCAGGTGGCGATGCCGACCTGGCTCCCGGCGAGGTCGAAGACGCCCGGATCGGTCCCCCGGCTGAACTCGGTGCGGACCATGTCGACATAGCCCTCGCTGAAGAAGCCGATCAGGGAGCGCAGCGGGATGTACTCGCCGAAGGGCTGGATGATCCGCTTGTCGTAGGTGTCGACGGGGCCCTTGTCGGGGTCCCAGAGGATCTGCTGGTTGTAGAGCTTGCCGTCCTCGGCCAGGACCACGCCGCCGACCGAGATGGGCGCCTTGACCGTGGTGGCCGCCTTCTCGATGACGGAGCGGGCGTCGTCGTTGGTGAAGGGGTCGATGTCGGAGGAGTTCTCCGGCCACAGGACGAAGTCGGGCTGGGCGGCCTCGCCCTTGGCGACGCGTGCGGCGAGGCGGGCGGTCTCGCGGGCGTGGTAGTCGAGGACGGCGCGGCGCTGGGCGTTGAAGTCCAGGCCCATCCTGGGCACGTTGCCCTGGACGACGGCGACGGTGGCGGTGCCGTTCTCGGCGCGGTCCGAGACGAGCGGGCGGGCCGCGAGGGCCGCGGCGGGCGGGAGGAGGAGCGCGGCGGCGGCACCGGCGGTGGCGGCCCGGCGCAGGGTCCCGGTGCTGCGGCGCAGGTACAGCTGGCGGGCCAGCTCGCCGAGGCCGAAGCCGCAGAGTGCGGCGGCGAAGCCGAGCAGCGGGGTGCCGCCGGCGGCGGCGAGCGGCAGGAAGATCCCGTCGGCCTGGCCGAAGGCGACCTTGCCCCAGGGGAACCCGCCGAACGGCACGCGGGCCCGCGCGGCCTCCCCGGCGGTCCACAGCGCGGCGGCCCACAGCGGCCAGCCGGGGAGCCGGGCGACCAGCGTGGTGAGGCCGCCGACCACGGCGACGAAGAAGGCTTCGGCGACGGCCAGCGCCAGCCACGGCCCGGGGCCGACCTCGACGCCGGTCCACACCAGCAGCGGCAGCAGGAACCCGAGGCCGAAGAGGGCACCGAGCCCCAGCCCCGCCTTGAAGCCGCGCCCCCGCAGCAGCAGCCCGAAGGCGGCGAAGGCCGGCAGAGCCAGCCACCACAGCACCCGGGGCGGGAAGCTGACGTAGAGGAGCACGCCGGCGAGGCCGGCCCCGGCGGCGAGGTACAGGGCACGCAGGAGGCGGGCGGTGCGGCCGGGCCCGGCGGGCGGCGGGGGCGGGGGCGGGGGCGGGCCGGGAGTCCCGTCGGCGGGGGCGATGGTGGCGGTCACGCGTCGGAGTCTACGGCTCGTGACCCGGGCGTGCTCAGGGCCTCCGGCGGGGCCGGGCCGGGGGCGGGGTCAGCGGCCTCGGCGGATTCGGGCGGCCTTGCGCGCCTCGGCCAGTTTCCGTTCCTCGGCGCTCCGGCGGGACTCGTTCTTGGCCCGGCCGGACTTACCGGGGACGGTCCCGATGCCGCGGAACTGGGCGCCGCCGCGCTTGGGGCGTTCGGCGCTGGGCGCGCTGCCGTCGACCGGGACGCGGGACGGGGCCTTGGCGCCGGTGAGGCGGCTGAGTTCCGCTTCGCCGGAGCGGACCTGCGTGACCCGGGGCCGCAGCCCCGCGTCCGCCATGAGCCGCAGCACGTCCTTTCGCTGGTCGGGCGTGACCAGGGTGACGACGGTGCCGGAGCCGCCGGCCCGGGCGGTGCGTCCGCCGCGGTGGAGGTAGTCCTTGTGGTCGGCCGGCGGGTCGACGTTCACGACGAGGTCGATCTCGTCGACGTGGATGCCGCGCGCGGCGACGTTCGTGGCCACCAGGACGCTCACCTCGCCGCCGCGGAACCGCTCCAGAGTGCGGGTGCGCAGCGGCTGGGACTTGTCGCCGTGCAGGGCCGCGGCGCGGACGCCGCTGCCGCGGAGGTGGGCGGTGAAGCGGTCGACGGACGCCTTGGTGGCCAGGAACATGATCGTGCGCCCGTCGCGGGCGGCGATCTCCGTGGCGGTGGCGAACTTGTCCGCGCCGTGCACCTGGAGCACCTGGTGGTCCATGGTGGTGACGGCGGCGGCCACGGGGTCGGCGGAATGGGCCACCGGGTCGTGGAGGTGGTTCCGGACCAGGAGGTCGACGTTCCGGTCGAGGGTCGCGGAGAACAGCATCCGCTGGCCGCCCTCGGGCACCCGGTCCAGGAGCCCGGTGACCTGGTCCATGAAGCCCAGGTCGGCCATCTGGTCGGCCTCGTCGAGGACGGTGGTCTCCACCCGGTCGAGCCGGACGTCCTTGCGCTCGACGAGGTCCAGGAGGCGGCCGGGGGTGGCGACGACGACCTCGGCCCCCTCACGCAGGGCGGTGGCCTGCCGGCCGATCGACATGCCGCCGACCACGGTGGCCGTCCGCAGGCCCAGCTCGCGGGCGTACGGCGCGAGCGCGTCGGTGACCTGCTGCGCCAGCTCGCGGGTCGGCACGAGGACGAGCGCCAGGGGCTTGCGGGCCTCGGACCGCCGACCCTTGAGGCGTACGAGGAGCGGCAGCCCGAAGGCGAGGGTCTTGCCGGAACCGGTCCGTGCCCGACCCAGGACGTCCCGCCCGGCGAGGGCGTCCGGGAGGGTGGCCGCCTGGATCGGGAAGGGCGTCTCCACGCCCCGTTCGGTGAGCAGTTCCCGTATCCCGGCGGGCAGGCCGAGCTCGTCGAAGGAAGCGGCGGCGGGGAGGCGGGGGGTGTGGCCGACCGGCCACGCGAAGTCGCCCTCGGCATCGGCGGGGCGGGTGGTGCGGTCCGGACGGGCTGAACTGTTCATGGGCTCCATTGTGGGTCAAGGAGGACAGCCGGGGCCCCGGAGGGCGGGCTCGGGGCCTGCCCCCCGCCGTGGGGCGGCACGCGGTGGGCGGTGATCCGGCTCCGTTCGGGAGCGGCCGGGCGGGTCCTGGTACCGCAACCGCGTTTGCAGTACTAGTAGGAGGAGCTGGCCTCGGGCAGGCGGTTGCGGATGGCGCGGACGGCGGAGCGGGCGTCGTCCACGGTGACGGTGAGGCTGTGGCCGTCGGTCAGGCGCAGGACGAGGCCCTCGCCGCGCCGCACCACGACGGCCATGCCCCGTTCCGGGCGCCAGCGGTACCCCCAGCCGCCCCAGTGGCGCGGGCAGACGCTGGGCGCGTAATCGACGTCGGCGACGGTGCCCAGGAGGATGCGGCGGCGGGGGAAGCCGAGGTGGCCGCAGCGCACCTCCAGCGCGTCGTCGTCGACCCGCACGGCGACGTGGACGAAGGCGAGGGTGCCGTAGAGGATGAGCAGCCCGGCGGCGATGCAGCCGACCACGGCCATGACCAGCGGGGTGATCCCGGAGGCCCAGGAGGAGTCGACGGCCAGTTCGACGCCGAGGGCGAGGCAGGCGAGGCCCGCGACGGCCAGGAACCACTGGAGACGGCCGGAGGCGCGCCCGGTCCAGGTCTCGACGGGCGCGTGCGGCCCCGGGTGCGGCGGGACGTCGGCGGGGCGGGACGCGGGCTCGGGTTCCCTCATACGGCCGACCATACGGAGACTCCCGTGCCGGGGCAGTTCGCGCGGGGCGTACGAGGGACCCCGCGACCGCCCCGTCCGGCGCCTGGAGCGCCGGGTCCGTCAGCGGTCGGCGGCGACGGGGGCGAGCAGGCGGCCCTGCTCGTAGCTGAGGGCGGCGGCGGGCAGGGACTCGGCGCGGCCGCTGAGCAGCACGGTGAGGGTGCCGGTGGCGGGCGCGGCCGGGTTCGGGGCGATACCGAGGCGGCGCAGGGCCTGGGCGGCGACCGCCGGGGCGGAGCCGTGCAGGGTGAGCGGACCGGTGCCGGAGTGCTCCAGGGCGGTGCGGATGGCGTCGCCGACGAGTTCGTAGTGGGTGCAGCCGAGGACGAGGGAGGTGACCGTGGCCGGGGTGAGCGCGGCGGCGGACGCGATGGCGTCGGCGACGGCGGCCGGGTCGTCCCACTGGACGGCGTCGGCCAGGCCCGGGCAGGGCACCTCGGTCACCGGGGTGCCGCCCGCGAAGTCGGCGACGAGCCGGCGCTGGTAGGCGCTTCCGGTGGTGGCGGGGGTGGCCCAGATGGCGACGTGGCCGCCGCCGGCCGCCGCCGGCTTGATCGCGGGGACGGTGCCGATGACGGGCAGCCCCGGCTCGAAGCGCTCGCGCAGCGCGGGCAGCGCGTGCACCGACGCGGTGTTGCAGGCGACGATCAGGGCGTCGGGAGCGTGCGCGGCGGCGGCCTCGGCGGCCGCTACGGCGTGTGCGCTGACGTCCGCGGGCGTGCGGGGGCCCCACGGCATCCCGTCGGGGTCGGAGGAGAGGACGAGATCGGCGTCGGGGCGCAGCCGGCGCACGGCGGCGGCGGCCGGCAGGAGGCCGATCCCGGAGTCCACGAGGGCGATCTTCACCCGGCCACCATAGTCGATGACCTGCGGCGGGCCGTCGCCGCGGGGCTGGTGCCAGGGGTGCGCGGGGCGGGTGCGGCAGGGGTGGTCCGCGCCTGTTTGCGCCCCGGCGTCCCGCGCAGGCCCCGACCGTACGCCTCGTCGAGGGCGCGCTACGGGCTGGGGCCGCGGCCGGGTACCAGGTAGCGCGCCTCGCGGTGGACCACGAGGCCGTCCGGCCCCTGGGTGAGCAGGGCGAGGGCGCAGACGAGGGGCGGCACGTCGCACTCGTCGAGCGGGAAGCGGACCGGGGCGCCGCGCCGTCTCCCACCGCAGGCCCGATGAGGGGGACTTGCCCCGATGTCACCCCGGGGCGGAGAGGACGGAGCACCTCCGGCCCGCCGGAAGCGGCTCTTCCGGAGAAAGAACACTGGCAGGCGGCGCGTCGCCTCATCCTGGAGGCGGATCTTCATACCTCATCGGAACCCGAGAGTTGGCATGATTTCGACATGTTCACCCACATTGATGAGGCCGCGTGGCCCCCGGACCGGAAAACAACCCTCTGATCGGGCTCCCCAATGACCGCGTCGTGGGCTTAACTTAGGTGCCATGACCTCCCTCCGCGCCAGCTACGGCAGCGGCTACCATTCCGCGCCATCCTTCCAGGACACCCCGATCTACGACTCGCTCGTGGCGGAGCGGGGCACGCCGCAGATCGCCCCGATCCGGGTCCCCTCGATGTACAACACGGGCTCCGCGCTCCCCGCGCTGCCCTCGGCGCTGCCCGCACTCCCCGCCGCCCCGTCACCGCAGCCCGCGGGGTACGGGTACCCGCAGCAGACGCAGGCCCCGGCGCCCGCCTTCCAGCAGGCCCCCGCGCCGTACATCCCGCAGCAGCAGGCGCCACCGCGCGGCTACCAGCCCGCGCAGCCCTACACCCAGCCGCAGCCGCCCCAGCAGCCGCGCCCCGCGCCGGCGGGGTACGAGGCGATGCGCCCGGCGGCCCAGCCCTCGGGATACGAGGCGATGCGCCCGGCCACTGCCCGGCCGAACCCGGCCCCGCCGCAGCAGCCGTACGAGGACCCGTACAACGGGCCCTACCGAGGCGGGTACTGACCGGCGGGTCCGCCCGAGAGCGCGGAGTGGACGAACGGGGAGGTACGGCTCGGCGGGCCGGTGGCAGGATGGCTCCATGTCCCAAGCCGAGCTGACCTCCATCCACGTCTACCCCGTGAAGGGGACCCGCGGTCTCACCCTGCCGACGGCCGCCGTCGAGCCGTGGGGGCTGGCCGGCGACCGGCGCTGGATGCTGGTCGACGCGGAGGGCCGGTGCGTCACCCAGCGCGGCTTGCCCGCCCTGGCGCTGGTCTCCGTCGCGCCGCTGCCCGGCGGCGGCCTGCTGCTGACCGTCCCCGGCCGGGAGCCGTGGGAGGTGCCGGTGCCGGGTCACGGCGCGCCGGCCGCCACCGTGGAGATCTGGAAGGACAAGGTCCGCGCGGTCGTCGGCGACGCCGCGGCGAGCGCCCGGGTGAGCGCCTTCCTCGGCAGCGCGGTCCGGCTCGTCCACCTCGCCGACCCTGCGCGCGACCGCCTCGTGGACCAGGAGTTCGCGGCCCCCGGCGAGACCGTCAGCTTCGCCGACGGCTATCCGCTGCTGGTGACCGCCACCGGCTCGCTCGACGCGCTCAACACGCTGATCGCCGAGGGCGACCACGCCGCCGAGGGCCCACTGCCGATGGAGCGCTTCCGCCCCAGCCTCGTCGTCTCCGGCACCGGAGCGTGGGACGAGGACGGGTGGGCGCGCGTCGCCGTCGGCGAGGTCACCTTCAAGGTCGCCAAGATGTGCGGGCGCTGCGTGGTGACCACCACCGACCAGCGCACCGCCGAGCGCGGCAAGGAGCCCCTGCGGACCCTCGCACGCCACCGCCGTTTCGGTTCCCAGCTCGTCTTCGGGCAGAATCTGATCCCCGAATCGACCGGTACGGTCCGCGCGGGGGACCCGTTCACCGTCCTCGCGCGACGGCCCGTGGGAGCCTGATCCGCTCGGGCGGGACTCGTCGAGGGTCCCGCGGAGTGGTTCCGCTCGCCTCGGGCAGCCGTTCCCGCGTGGCGGACCGCACGGCCGGACGTGACCGAGAGGGGGTGCGATGCGGACGATCACCGGGCTGTGGCGCTGGCGCCGCAGCCCGCTCTACCGCCGGACCGACCGCGTCGAGGCGTGGCTCGCGCTGCTCTGCGGCGCGCTCCTGGTGGTCGGCGCCCCCTGGGTGGCGCTGACCGTCGGCTCCGCCACCGAGCGCGCCCTGCTGGAGACGGCCGCCGCCGAACGGGCCCAGCGGCGGCAGACCGTCGCCACGGTCGACCGGCCGCTCGGCCGACCGGTCTACGACGCCGACCCGGAGACCGCGCAGGCCCCGCACTCCCGGACCCGGGTGGTCGCCCGCTGGACCGCGCCCGACGGCACGGCCCGCACCGGCAGGATCGTCGCACCCCCTGGTTCGGACACCCCGGGGGCCCGCTTCCGGATCTGGACGGACCTGCGGGGCTCCGCCACCCCGCCCCCGATGCCGCCGATGATGGCGCAGACCCACGCCTGGCTGGCCGGGATCGGCGCCGCCACCGCGTGGGGCGTTCTCGTCGAGGGCGTGCGCCGGGGCGCGCGGTGGCGCATCGTCCGCTTCCGGTACGCCTGTTGGGACCGGGAGTGGGAGCGGGTCGGCCCCGACTGGGGCAGAACCGGCACCGGAAGCTGATCACCGCGCTCCTGCCGCACCGACCGGTCAACTCCCCCATCCGGCGCGCGCTACGGTGGACCGGCCGGGCTCGTCCGGCGACAGTCCGCAGGACCCGCGTACACGAGGTGGGGGCACAACAACACCATGGCACAGGGCACGGTCCAGGTGACGCACACCGGTACTTCGCGGTGGCGGCGCCGCACAGGCGAGTACGCCTCCCTCACCGCCGCCCTCGAGGCCGCGGCCGACGGTGACGTCCTGACCGTCGCCCCGGGCACGTACCGGGAGAACCTCGTGGTGGACCGGGCGGTGACACTGCTCGGGCAGGAGGGGTCGGCCGGGTCGGTGCGGATCGCGCCGCCGGAGGGGGTCCCGCTGGCCGTGCGGGCCTCCGCGCGGGTCCAGGGGCTGCACATCGAGGGGCAGGACGCGGCGGTCCCGGCCGTCCTGGTCGAGGACGGCACCCCGGAGCTGGCGGGCCTGCGGATCGTCACGCGCTCCGCCGCCGGGATCGAGGTCCGCGCGGGCGGGCGGCCCACGGTCCGCGCCTGCACCGTCGACAACCCGGCGGGCGTGGGCATCGCCGTGGTCGACGGCGGCGGCGGGATCTTCGAGGAGTGCGAGGTGATCGCGGCCGGCCAGTCCGGGGTCGCGGTGCGCGGCGGCGGACGGCCCAGGCTGGACCGCTGCCGGGTGCACCACGCGGCGGGGGCGGGCCTGTCGGTCACCGGCGACCACTCCAGCCTGGAGGCGCTGGGCTGCGAGGTCTACGAGATCAACGGCTCCGGCGTGCAGATAGCCTCGCGGGCGGCGGCCGTCCTCACCGACTGCGCGGTCCACCGGGTGACGGGCAACGGCGTCACCCTGGACACCGACGCCGTGCTGACCCTGGCCGACTGCCGCGTCCACGACGTACCGGAGAACGCGGTGGACCTGCGGTCGCGTTCGGTGCTGACGCTGACCCGCTCGGAGGTGGCCCGGTTCGGGCGCAACGGCCTGTCGGTGTGGGACCCGGGGACGCGGGTCGACGCCCACCGCTGCGAGATCCACGAGGGCACCGGCGACTACCCGGCCGTCTGGGTCAGCGACGGTGCCACCGCCGTGCTGGACGCCTGCCGGGTGCACGACGTGCCGGACGCGCTCTGCGTGCTGGACCGGGGTTCGCGCGCCGACGTGGTCGACAGCGACCTGGCCCAGGTGCGCAACATCGCGGTGTCGGTCAGCGGCGGCGCCGCCGCCGAGCTGGACGACTGCCGGATCAGCGGCGCGGGCCGGGGCGCCTGGTTCCGCGACCACGGCAGTGGCGGCACCCTCGCCGGCTGCACGATCGACGCGGTGCAGACCGGCGTCATCGTCACCAAGGGCGCCGACCCGCTGATCGAGCGGACCACCGTCACCTCGCCGACGGAGGCGGGGTTCTACGTCTCGGCGGGTGGCCGCGGCACCTTCCAGGGCTGCCGGGTGACGGGCAGTGAGGGGTACGGCTTCCACATCATCGACGGCTGCCGCAGCACTCTGCGCAAGTGCCGTACCGAGCGGTGCGCCCGGGGCGGCTTCGAGTTCGCGCAGGCGGGCGCCGACGGAGAGGGGGCCGTGGTGGAGGAGTGCTCCAGCGACGAGAGCACCCAGCTGGGCTCGACGGCGCCGGCCACCACCGCCCCGGCTCCGGCCACCCGGACCGTCGGCCTGCTCGGCGGCGTCCCCTCGCCGCGCGCCACCACACCGGCGGCCCCCGAGGCCGTAGCGGAGCCGGCACCCGAGACCCGCCCGGCCGACACCGTCCTCGCCGACCTCGACGCGCTGGTGGGCCTCGCCAGCGTGAAGCGGGAGGTACGGGCGCTCACCGACATGATCGAGGTGGGCAGGCGCCGCCGGGAGGCCGGGCTCAAGGCCGCCTCGGTCCGCCGCCACCTGGTCTTCACCGGTTCCCCCGGCACCGGCAAGACCACCGTGGCCCGGCTCTACGGGGAGATCCTCGCCGCCCTCGGCGTGCTGGACCGGGGCCATCTGGTCGAGGTCTCCCGGGTCGACCTGGTCGGCGAGCACATCGGCTCGACCGCCATCCGCACCCAGGAGGCGTTCGACCGGGCGCGCGGCGGGGTCCTGTTCATCGACGAGGCGTACGCGCTCTCGCCGGAGGACTCCGGCCGGGACTTCGGCCGGGAGGCGATCGACACCCTGGTGAAGCTGATGGAGGACCACCGGGAGGCGGTCGTGGTCATCGTCGCCGGGTACACCGTCGAGATGGAGCGGTTCCTCTCCGTCAACCCAGGGGTGGCCTCGCGCTTCTCCCGGACCATCACCTTCTCCGACTACGACCCTGAGGAACTGCTGAGGATCGTGGAGCAGCAGGCCGACGAGCACGAGTACCGGCTCGGCCCCGGTACCGGCGAGGCGCTGCTGAAGTACTTCACGGCGTTGCCGAAGGGCCCGGCGTTCGGCAACGGCCGGACCGCCCGGCAGACCTTCGAGGCGATGGTGGAGCGGCACGCCGGGCGGGTCGCCCAGCTCGCCGCGCCGAGCACCGACGAGCTGACCCTGCTCTACCCGGACGACCTTCCCGTGCTCCCCTGAGCGGGCTGCCCGTCGGCGGCGGTCAGTTGCTTGGGCAGGGCGGCGGCGGGCTCGGCCAGCCGGTCGAGCAGGCGGGCCCGCTCCTCGGCGAAGGCCGGGTCTGCCTGGTAGTCGGAGTGGCCGAGGATCGGGGCGGGCAGCGGGTGGGCGGCGGTCCGGCCGTGGGCGAGCGGGTCGGCCAGCGGTGCGCGGTCGACCTCGGGCCGCCCCTCGGCGCTGACCCGCACGGGACCGCCGATGGGGTCGGTGCGCCGCCAGAGGTTGCGCCAGCAGTCGACCTCGCCGTGCAGCGTGGTCAGCGCGACCGGGCCGAAGTGGGCGGGGAACCAGCGGCCGTAGAGCCGCTCCAGCGGTGATCCGTAGGTGAGCAGGGCGACTCGGCGGCGGGCGGAGGGTCCCAGCTGCCAGGCGGCCGCGGCGGCCAGCACGCTGCCCTGGGAGTGACCGGAGAGGACCACCCGGCCGCCGGTCTCCCGGGTCCAGGAGGCGATCCGCCAGGTGAGGTCGGGCACGGAGCGCTCGGCGTAGCAGGGCGGGGCGAAGGGGTGGGCGGCGCGGGGCCAGAAGGTGCCGACGTCCCAGAGGATGCCTATGGTGCGGCGGGCGGCCGGGTCGCGGTAGGCGCGGCGCCCCCAGGTGACGAAGAGCAGGAAGCCGAAGCCGATCAGCCAGGAGCCGAGGGCCTGCGCGGTGGCGGCGGCGCCGCTGACCACGGCGGGCAGCTCGCGGGCCGCCTCGCCGGGGACCCGTGCGGTGGTCCAGGCGCCCAGCAGGGCGCCGGCGCCGAGCAGCAGGGTGACCGAGGAGACCACGCCGACGACGACCGGTGCGCGGTCGGTGAGGGCGGCGCGGGCGCGGGCCGAGGCGATCCTGGCAGTGCGGGTGGCGTCGAGGGATTCGCCCGGGTGGTCGGCGGCGACCTGGGCCTCCTCGCGGCGGGCGTGGCGGTGGGTACGGACGGCGTACCAGACGAGGAGGGCGAGGAGGATGACGAGGAGCGGCGGGAGGACCGACGCCTGCCAGGAGAGCAGGACGGGCGGGCCGGGGATCGGGCCGCCGGGGGCGCCGGGGCTGGAGCCGTTGTCGAGCCAGTCGGCGACGCGCTGGGCGACGCCGCCGGACATCACGCCGCCCAGCGCGCAGGCGAGCATCGCGACGGCGGGGCCGCCCAGTCCCTTGAGGACGGTGCGGCGCTCCGGGGTGGTGGCGTGCAGCCGGCGGGCGGTGGCGGCGAGCGCGACGACCAGGACGCCCTGGGCGAGGACCAGCGCGCCGAAGGTCTCGTCGCCCGGGAGCCGCCCGGCGGACTGCCAGCCGGGCCGGGACCAGGCGGCGTAGCAGAGACTGAGCAGGCTGAGGGCGTGGGCGGTCAGCGGCAGGACGCGGACGAGGCGGTCGAGGCGCTCGTCGAGGCGGCTCTCGGCCCGGCCGCGCCGGGAGACGACCCAGACCACGGCGACGGCGGTGACCAGCAGAGCGGCCTGGACGGCGGAGCCGACTGCACCGAGCGGCGGCGGGCCGCCGGGCAGCCGGTCGTGGTCGGCGGCGGGACCGGCGACGGCGGCGCCGATGGTGAGCAGCCCGGCCGAGGTGTGGGCGGCGCGCAGCCGGGCGCCGAGGCGGCGGCCGTACCAGAAGCCGGGTCGGCCGAGCGCGGCGTGCGGGGCGCTCTCCTCGGCCTCCTGCTCGGCCCGGTCGACGGCGGGGAGCGGCTGCTGCGACTCGTAGCTGCGCCAGGTGCGGTGGGAGAGGTACCAGAGCAGCGCGGTGAGGGCGCCGGGGACGAGGGCGGCGACCGCGAGGCGGCGGCCGGGCTGGGACCACCAGCCGCCGTGGCCCTGGAGGTCGGTGGCGAGGAAGCCGAGCCAGGCCCGTTCGCCGGAGCAGCTGGCGGTGCCGGCGCACTGCCAGGCGACGAGGTCCAGCGCGACCTCGCAGGCGGCGGCGGTGAGCAGCACGGTGAGGCTGAGCGCGACCAGGCGCGCGAGCAACCCGTAGAGGCGGACGGCGGTGCGCCGGCCGGTGGTGGAGGGCCGCATCCAGTGGGCGAGGTTGACCACCATGAAGGGCAGCAGGAGCAGCCAGAGGGCGCGGGTGCCGTTGCCGCTGGTGAGGTTGGACCAGACGTACGCCTCCGGGACGGGCTTGCCCCGGTAGTCCTCGGGGCGCCGCTCGGCGTCGGCGTCCTGGGCGCGGCGGTGGACGGCGGCGGTCTGGTCGCCGCTGACGCGGACGGTGCAGGGGTCGGCGAGCATCTCGGCGGGGGTGCTGCCGCCGACGCCGTGCACGAGGAGTTCGAGTGCGGTGTCCTCGGCGATGCCGCCGTGGGGCGCGGGCCCGCCCGGTACGGGCGGCGGGGCGTCGGACGCGGGCGCGCCCGGCTGCGGTTCGGGCTGGTCCTGGTGCACTGTTCCCCCGTTGGTCCGGGCGCCGGTCGCCGCGGGTGGACGGCCCAGGTCGGGGCGGTCGGAACCGGGAGCGGGCAGTTGGTCGCACCGGCGCGGAAGAAGGATCTCCACGCGCTGCCCTCCTTACACCTGCCGTCACCGAATCTCCTTGTCGTGATCCAGCCGTAGCAGGGTCCGGGAGGGCGTCTGCGGGGCGCGTGGGAGGATGAGCGCGCGCAGGGCGGAGCCGGAACAGGGACGGCGGCCCGCTGGACCGGGAGGACGGAGCGTGACGTGGGCGAGCAGCAGAGCCTCCTCGCGGAGCAGCGGCGGGCGCTGATCGCCGACGAGGTGCGCAGGCGGGGCGGCGTCCGGGTCAACGAGCTGACGCGCCGGCTGGGCGTCTCCGACATGACGGTCCGTCGGGACCTGGACGTGCTGGCCCGCCAGGGTGTGCTGGAGAAGGTGCACGGTGGCGCGGTGCCCCCTGCCGACGCCAGCGCCCACGAGCCGGGGTTCGAGGCGAAGTCGGGGCTGGAGCCGGACGCCAAGGAGTCCATCGCCCGGGAGGCTGCCGCGCTGGTGTCGCCGGGGACCGCCATCGCCCTCTCCGGCGGCACCACCACGTACGCGCTGGCCAAGCGGCTGACCGGGGTGGCGGACCTGACGGTGGTGACCAACTCGGTACGGGTCGCCGACGTCTTCCACGCGGCACAGCCGGGGGCGGAGCGGCAGGCGGCGGTGGTGCTGACGGGCGGCGTGCGCACGCCCTCGGACTCGCTGGTCGGGCCGGTCGCGGACCAGGCGATCCGCTCACTCCACGTCGACGTGCTCTTCATCGGCGTGCACGGCATAGCACCGGAGGCCGGCCTGTCCACGCCGAACCTCGCGGAGGCCGAGACCAACCGCTGCCTGGTCCGCTCGGCGCGCCGGGTGGTGGTCGTCGCCGACCACACCAAGTGGGGCACGGTGGGGCTGAGTTCGTTCGCGACGCTGGACCAGGTCGACACGCTGGTGACGGACGAGGGGCTGGACGAGGAGGCCCGCTCCGAGGTCGCCGAGCGGCTGCGGCTGCTGGTGGTCGCCGGCCCTCAGGGCTGAGCACCGGCGCGGTTCAGCCGGGCCAGCGCCCGGTGGTGAGGAAGGCGTCGAGGGTGCGGGCGTAGGGCGCGATGTCCAGGCCCTGCGAGGCGAGCCAGGCGTCGGAGTAGTACTTGTCGAGGTAGCGGTCACCGGGGTCGCAGAGGAGCGTGACGACGCTGCCCGTGCGCCCCTCGGCGCGCATCTCGGCGACGATGCGCAGCGCGCTCCACAACCCGGTCCCGGTCGAGCCCCCGGCGCGGCGCCCGATGGCACCCTCCAGCATCCGCACGGTGGCGACGCTGGCGGCGTCGGGGACCTTCATCATCCGGTCGACGGCACCGGGGAGGAAGCTGGGTTCCATGCGGGGGCGGCCGATGCCCTCGATCCGCGAGCCGCTGTCGCAGTGCACCGCCGGGTCGCCGAGCCGCCAGCCGTCGAAGAAACAGGAGTTCTCCGGGTCGGCGACGCAGACCCGGGTGTCGTACTGCATGTAGTGCACGTAGCGGGCGATGGTGGCGGAGGTGCCGCCGGTGCCCGCGGTGGCGACCACCCAGGCCGGTTCGGGGTGCCGCTCCCGGCGCATCTGCTGGTAGATGCTCTCGGCGATGTTGTTGTTGCCGCGCCAGTCGGTGGCCCGCTCGGCGTAGGTGAACTGGTCCATGTAGTGGCCGCCGGTCTCCGCCGCGAGACGGGCCGACTCCTCGTACATGGTCCGCGGGTCGTCCACGAAGTGGCAGCGGCCCCCGTGGAATTCGATCAGCCGGCACTTCTCCGGGCTGGTGGTACGGGGCATGACGGCGATGAAGGGGACGCCGATGAGTTGGGCGAAGTACGCCTCGGAGACGGCGGTGGAGCCGCTGGACGCCTCGATGACGGGGCGTGAGGGACGGACCCAGCCGTTGCACAGCCCGTAGAGGAAGAGGGAGCGGGCCAGCCGGTGCTTGAGCGAGCCGGTGGGATGGGTCGATTCGTCCTTGAGGTACAGGTCGACACCCCATTCCTCGGGCAGCGGGAACCGCAGCAGATGGG
Source organism: Streptomyces sp. BBFR102 (assembly GCF_051397025.1). Taxonomy (NCBI): domain Bacteria; kingdom Bacillati; phylum Actinomycetota; class Actinomycetes; order Kitasatosporales; family Streptomycetaceae; genus Streptomyces; species Streptomyces sp. BBFR102. The sequence goes on along the minus strand of NZ_CP195757.1, from coordinate 5,671,389 downwards.
TGTCGGCCGAGCGGTTGGCGTCGGCCTGGACCTTGCGGACCGCCTCCTTCAGCCACTCTCGGTAACCGGGGTCGCTGCGATCCACGTCGGCGGTGGGCAGGGGGCGGGCAGCGGCCGGGGCGTGCTCGGGGGTGGTCACCGCGGACTCCTCACACTCGGGGTCCGGCCGTCGAAGCCGGCGGACGCCTCGATCATAGACACCTCCCTGACCCTTCTCACCTGCATAAACGCCTCTTTGAGGCGCTCAAAGGGACTGCTGGGGCAGGCGCTTTGGCCGATGGTGGGGGCGCATGCCCGGCAGGGAGGCGCGCCCCCGCGCTGCCCCCGTGAGAGGTGGTACGCCACCCTCTGGTTGGGCAGACTGCACTCGGCGGGACGTGGTGTTCCGCCCGGGGCGGACCCGATGTCCGTACCGCCGGGGGGCACTGTCGAAGGGCTCCAGAAGCTGGAGGGGTGGGACGTCATGGGCAAGTCGGAGTTCTCGGCCACGGGGGTGGGCATCGTGCGGCGGCTGCGTTCGCTGACGCGGGCCGGCGAGGTCCGGGTCGTGGACGGCAGGCTCGCCCTGCTCACCAGCTGCGGGCGGGTCATCGACAGCGCACCGGCCCGTGAAGTCCGCGTGGAGCGGAGCTGGTTCGGTTCGGACGACCAGGCGGTGATCGCCTTCAACGACACCCGGTACCGGCTGCGCCTCGGCGGGCCCGCCGCAGCGGCCTCGGCCCCGCACGTGTCGCCGGTGCGCAGACTCCGCGAAGCCGTCGGCCAGGCCCGGGGGGTGGGCTGAGCGGCGGGCCGGGCCGCCTGGGTGCGATCACCGGCGCGGCGGGCGGGCACCGGGTGCCACCGCCGTCCGGGGGCTTGCGAGTTGCAGGCCCCGACCCCCTGCGTCACTCTGGTCACACATCACCCTGGGTTTGCCGGCGATCACGCTGAGAACCAGCCGCCGGCCCTCTGAGCAGGCAGCGGCCGGGTGCGGTCGCCGCCGACATCCGAACGCCGTCTTTGCCGGACTCAATTCGGGGAGTCGCAACCGTGATCAGCCAGCCGACCAGGCAGCAGTGCGCGGTGGAGCTTCAGGCCCTGCCGCCCCGGATAGGCCAGGTACGCAGAATCGTCTCGGCGCAGCTGCGCTACTGGCATCTCGATCCGCTCGTCGACCGAGCCGCTCTCGGAGTGACCGAGCTGCTCACCAACGTCCACCGGCACGCGGAACCGGACAAGCGCTGCACGGTGCGGCTGGAACTGCTGCTCGACCGCCTCACCGTCTCCGTCCGCGACCGGGACCCGCGTCTGCCGGTGGTCCGGGACGCCGAGTCGGACGCCACCTGCGGGCGCGGCCTGGCCCTGGTGGCGGCCGTCAGCGAGTGCTGGGGCGTACGCCCCTGGGAGACCAGCGGGAAAGTCGTGTGGTTCACCCTGCCCGCTCCCTGCCCCGTCCCGGCCGAGCCGGGCGGCGCGGCCCTGTACGGCGCGACGACGCCCGGCCCGTTCGCCGACTCCGCCCTGGGCGGCGCGCCCCCCGGCCTCGCCGCCGGCCCTCCTGCTCCCGCCCGGTCGGCCTTCGTCGGCTGACCCCGCGGTGAACGGACGGCCCCGTCGGCCCCTTCCCCGAGGGGCCCGCGGGGTCGTTCCTCCGCCAGGGGCGGCGCTCAGACGGCGACGAGGGCCGCCAGCGGATCGTCCAGCACGGGCTGCCACGCCAGTTCGGCGGCGCCGACGAGGCTGTTGTGGTCGAGGGTGCAGGAGAGGATCGGCACGCTTCCGCTGCGCCCCCACAGGCTGCGGTCGGCGACGACGGCCCGCAGCCGGTCCGGGTCGGCTTCGAGCAGGGTGCGGTGGAGCCCGCCGAGGATGACCCGGTCGGGGTTGAGGATGTTGACCAGGCCGGCGAGACCGAAGCCGAGGCGGTCGACGAGGGCGGTGACCGCCTCGCGCACCGCCGGGTCGCCGGGGCGGGCCACGATCAGGTCGCGCGCCTGCTGGAGCAGAGAGCCTTCGGGGCCCGGCCGGTGCCCGGCGGCCGCGAGGAAGGCCATCGGGTCGGTCTCGACGTCGAGGCAGCCCCGGCCGCCACAGTGGCAGGGGCGGCCGTCGGGGTCGACGGGGAGGTGGCCGACCTCCAGGGCCAGTCCGGAACTGCCACTGTGCAGCCGCCCGTCGAGCACCAGCGCACCGCCCACACCCCGGTGGCCGGTGGCCACGCAGAGCAGGTCGCGGGCGCCGCGTCCGGCGCCGTGGCGGTGCTCGGCGAGGGCGGCGAGGTTGACGTCGTTGGCGGCGAAGGCGGGACCCGGCACCCCGGCGTCGGCCACGCACCGGCGGAAGATCTCCCGGACCGGGGCGCCCGGCGGCCAGGCCAGGTGGAGCGGGTTGAGGGCGGTGCCTTCGGGTTCAGCGACGGCCGAGGGCACCGCCAGTCCGGCGCCCACACAGCGCCGCCCGGTCTCGGCGAGCAGCCCTGCCCCGGCGTCCACCACGGCACCGATCACCTCGGCCGGGTCGGCACCGACCGTCTCACAGCCGGGGGTGGTGGCGACGATCTGCCCGCCGAGGCCGACCAGGGCGGCCCGGAAGCCGTCGGAGTGCACCTGTGCGGCGAGGACGACCGGCCCCTCCGGGTCCACCGACAGGCGGTGCGAGGGGCGCCCCTGGGAGCCCTCGGCTGCGGGGCGGGCGTCGACGCGGATGAGGCCCAGCGTGGCGAGTTCGGCGGCGACGACACCTGCGGTGGCCCGAGTGACGCCGAGTTCCGAGGTGAGGACGGCCCGGGTGGGGGCGCGGCCGGTGCGGACGAGTTCCAGGGCGGGGCCGAGCGCGCCGCGCCCTCTTTCGAGCCGGGTCCGTGGGGGTGTGCCACCGGCCGTGCGGGGCGCCGACTTGCCGTTCATGACGGCGAGTCTCCCATGTCCGGGCACGGGGCCCGCGCCCGCCGCCGGGGTTCAGCCGGCTAGCCCGGTGACCCTCAGGGTGAGGTTGAGGCGGCCCGTCGCGGGGCCGACGGAGGGCTCGGCGGTACCCGGGTACACCTTGGGCACCCCGTGGTACACGAAGCGGGACGGACCGCCGAAGACCAGCAGGTCCCCGCTCTCCAGCCGGATGTCCTGCCACGGCCTGCCGCGCCCTTCGGTGTTGCCGAGCCGGAACAGGCAGGCGTCACCGACGCTGAGCGAGACGACCGGCGCGTCGGACCGCTCGTCCTTGTCCTGGTGCATCCCCATGGTGGCGCCGGGCCCGTAGAAGTTGACCAGCGCCACGTCCGGCCGGTACGCCTCCCCCGCCGCCTCGTCCTGGTACGCGTCGGCGACGGCCCGCCGCCCCAGCTCCACCAGCCACTCCGGCAGCGGCGCGACCGGCGCACCGTTCACGTCCTCGGCCGTGCGCGTGTACCGGTACGGGCTCCAGTGCCACCCCAGACCGACACTCCGCACCGACATCGTCCCTCCCCCGGGCAACGCGGTGTGCCGCATCGGCACCGGCCCCCTCGCCCACCCGCGGCACGCCTCGACCAGCCCCCGCTGACGCTCCTCGGACAGCCACTCGGGTACGTGCACGGCGCCCGGGGCGGGCGTGGTGCGGGAACGGGGGATGAGCGCGGCCATGCCGGGATGCTCCCACGAGCGGGTGTCGGGTGCTGGGGCAGCGCGGGGGCTGGGGTGTAGTTGGCTCCGCCCCGATCTGCGGCTTCTCGACCGTGCCGGTCCCTGGTTGGCCTCGGCGCCGGCCGGGCTGGGTTTCGGCTGGGCTCCGCCCCGATCTGCCCCTCTTCGCCCGTGCCGGTCAACGATTGGCCTCAAACGCCGGCCGGGCTGTGGGGTTCGCGGTCCCTCCGGTACGGGGGTGGGGCGTGGCCGCGCCGCGGTACCTCCTCACAAACTGCCAGGTGCGGGGACAGTTGGAGCATGACGGGTTGGCGGCAGTTTGCTGCGGGGGCACCCCGACACGACCCCACCCCACGGTCTCGTACGCGGCCAACCGCCGGTGGGTGGATAGGGCCGTCACCCATTGCCCGCTCCCCCACAGTCACCACCGTCCTCCCCTCAGCAGGCCACAAAGACTCCTCGGGGACGGTCTGTCTTTCCTCCTCCCACCGGCGGGACGACGCCGACGAGAGGGAAGGGCGGGGCCGTGCCGGGGTGCCCCCGCAGCAAACTGCCCCGAGCCCGTCTTGAAGCGACTGTCCCCGCACCTGGCAGTTTGTGAGGAGGTACCCCGGTGCGGCCACGCCCGACCACAACGGCGAACGAACCGCGAACCCCTATAGCCCGGCCGGCGTTTGAGGCCAATCGTTGACCGGCACGGGCAGAAGGCGGCAGAACGGGGCGAAGCCCAGCCCCAGCCCGGCCGGCGTTTGAGGCCAGTCGGTGACCGGCACGGGCACGGCGGGGCCCGCCGAAACGCACCCCCGGCCGGGGCCTGAGGCCGACAAAAGCTCAGTCCCCCCCAGCGAGCATCCGCGCCGCCACCGGATGATTCCGAATCAGCTCCCCCAGACTCGTAGCACCGCGAGTCACCTTGGCAAAGGCGTTCCACGCGGGCCGTACCCCGGTCAGCGCGGCGTGCAACACCCCGGGCCGCCGCGCGAAGAGCTGATGGAGCCTCCGCCCCACAGCCATCTCCACCCCGAGCCCCGCCTTGATGGCGAAGGCGTAGTTGAGGGCCTGCCGCCGGGCGTCCACCGCGTCGTGCGCCTCGGCGATCCGCAACGCCCACTCCCCGGCGAGCCTCCCCGAACGCAACGCGTAGGAGATCCCCTCACGCGTCCAGGGCTCCAGCAGCCCGGCCGCGTCCCCGCAGACCACCACGCGTCCCCGGGAGAGCGGCGAGTCGTCGGTGCGACAGCGCGTCAGGTGACCCGAGGAGAGCGAGGGTTCGAAGCCGGCCAGCCCGAGCCGGGCGATGAAGTCGGTGAGGTAACGCTTGGTGGCGGCGCCCTCACCGCGGGCGGAGATGACGCCGACGGTCAGGGTGTCTCCCTTGGGGAAGACCCAGCCGTAACTGCCGGGCATCGGACCCCAGTCGATGAGCACCCGCCCCTGCCAGTCCTCGGCCACGGTCTCGGGCACCGGGATCTCCGCCTCCAGACCGAGGTCGACCTGGTCCAGCTTCACCCCGACGTGTGCGCCTATCCGGCTGGCACTGCCGTCCGCCCCGACCACGGCGCGGGCCAGCAGCGTCTCCTCCGCACGCTCGCCGGAAGGCCCGGAGGTCTGTACGAACACGGCGACCGTCCGCCGGTCGGGAACGGCCGGACCGTGCTGCTCCACCCGGAGCACGGTCGCCCCGGTCCGCAGCTCGGCCCCGGCCTTCTGCGCCGCCTCGACCAACCGCTGGTCGAACTCGGAGCGGTTGACGAGGCCGAAGAGCATCTGCCGGGACCGGCGCGTGCGCGCGAAGCGGCCGTTCAGTGAGAAGGTCACCGCACGGACCCGGTCCTGGAGAGGCAGGTCGAAACCGGGTGGCAGATTGTCCCGGGACGGGCCGATGATGCCCCCGCCACAGGTTTTGTAGCGGGGCAGTTCCGCCTTCTCCAGCAGCAGGACGCGACGCCCCGCCACGGCCGCCGCATAGGCCGCCGACGCTCCGGCGGGGCCTGCCCCGACCACGACGACGTCCCACACCTGCCGGTCGTCACCGGCTGAGTTCTCGCTGCTCACGATGGTCTACCGCTCCCGATCCAGCTTCCTGCCGCGCCTGTCCACGGGCATCCTACGACCGCTGCCCTCCCCCGGCCGCTGTGGGAGGATCGGCCATGCATTCGACGCGCGCCCATCCGCGCGCCCCTCGTACAACGTCGCACCCACCAGGAGCGTGCCCATGCCGTCCACTCCGGTCGCCGAGACCGTCGCCGCACTGATGCCGCGGGCCAAGGAGGAGCTCACCGAGTTCGTGGCCTTCCGTTCGGTCGCGGACGAGGAGCAGTTCCCCCGCGCGGAATGCGAGGCGGCGGCCGACTGGGTGGCAGGCGCGCTGCGCGGCGAGGGGTTCCAGGACGTGGCTCTGCTCGACACGCCGGACGGCACCCGGTCGGTCTACGGCTACCTGCCCGGCCCCGAGGGGGCGCGCACCGTACTGCTCTACGCCCACTACGACGTGCAGCCGCCGCTGGACGAGGCCGCCTGGGTCACCCCGCCGTTCACCCTGACCGAGCGGGACGGGCGCTGGTACGGGCGCGGCACCGCCGACTGCAAGGGCGGCTTCATCATGCACCTGCTGGCCCTGCGGGCGCTCAAGGCGGCCGGCGGGGTCCCGGTGCACGTCAAGGTCATCGCGGAAGGCTCCGAGGAACAGGGCACCGGTGGCCTGGAGCGGTACGCCGAGACCCACCCCGAGCTGCTGCGGGCCGACGCGATCGTCATCGGCGACTCCGGCAACTTCCGCGTCGGCGTGCCGACCGTGACCGCGACCCTGCGCGGCATGGCCATGGCGCGGCTGACCGTGGACACGCTGGCGGGCAACCTCCACTCGGGCCAGTTCGGCGGCGCCGCCCCCGACGCGCTCGCCGCGCTGATCCGCGTCCTGGACTCGCTGCGCGCCGAGGACGGTTCCACCACGGTGGACGGTCTGGCCAACGACGCGGTCTGGCCCGGCCTCCAGTACCCCGATGAGGAGTTCCGCAAGGACGCGAAGGTTCTCGACGGGGTCCGGCTGACGGGAGCCGGCACGGTCGCCGACCGCATCTGGGCCCGCCCGTCCGTCACCGTCATCGGCATCGACTGCCCGCCGGTGGTCGGGGCGACGCCGTCCGTGCAGGCGAGCGCCCGCGCGCAGATCAGCCTGCGCGTTCCTCCGGGGGTGGCCGCGGAGGACGCGATGAAGCTGCTGACGGCGCATCTGGAGCGCCACGTGCCGTGGGGGGCGCGGGTCCGGGTCGAGCAGATCGGCCAGGGCCAGCCCTTCAGCGCCGACACGAGCAGCCCCGCGTACCGGGCCATGGCCGAGGCGATGGCAGCCGCCTACCCCGGTGAGCAGATGCAGGAGGCCGGCCAGGGCGGTTCGATCCCCCTCACCAACACCCTCGGCTCCCTCTACCCGCAGGCCGAGATCCTCCTCATCGGCCTCTCGGAACCCGAGGCCCAGATCCACGCCCCGAACGAGTCGGTCTCCCCGGAGGAACTGGAGCGGCTGGCGGTGACGGAGGCGTACTTCCTCCAGAACTACGCGCGGACGTCCGACGCCGGCTGACCTGCGCCACCCGGACGACCGGTGACGCGTACGGCTGCACCCCGCCACAGGACCCGGCGGGGTGCAGGCCGGCCCTCGCGCACCTGCTGACCACCAGTCCACCGGCGACGAGCCGCCCATGACGACCTCACCGGCGGGCGCACCCGTCGCCGTGGAACGGCCGGCGTAGCGGCCAGGGCTTTCGAGAACGCGGCGACGTCGGGCCGCTGACGGTCCGTCGGGGCCCGTGTGGTCGACCAGTCCCCGCATACCCGCAACGACCGACGCCCCGGACCAGGACGACGTCGTCGGCGACCAGGCGCAGGCCGTCCAGGACGGCCAGGACGGCCGCGATCGCGTCGGCCGAGCCGGGGGCGGTGGTGACGGCGCGACACCGACGCGAGCGGTACGCGAAGGACGGCGGCCCGAGGGATTAGCTCCCGCCCAGCCGCCGGGAGCGAACAGGGAAGTGTCGGGCGACGGCCCGGCGTTCACCGGCTCCCAGCGCTCGGATGCGGTCGGGCTGGGCCGCGGTGTCGGAACGGAAGGCCACCGCGGTCGCGTGGAGTCCCCGGGCCAGGGCCTGGCCGAGGCTGCCCGACGGGCGCACACCTGCGCCCGTCGGCTCTCGCCCGGCGAGCGGAATCCTCACCACTCCGGTGCCCCGCGCCTTGGAACCGCGCACCCGGGGCCGGGCTTCAGGCCCTCGCAGCGGTAGCGGGGAGTATCGAGGAAGTCCGGGTCGTTCAGCGGGTGGGCGGCCGGGCGCCAGTGGTGCCGAGACGTGTCTTCGGCAGGGCAGGCACTCCAGGGTGGCCGCCGGACGAGGGCCGCGCACGGTTGGACACGCCGCCGCTCCTCAGCGGCATCGTCCCGGCGCGCGGCCCTCTTCGGGTGGGCGCTCGGGCCCGAGGCGGACGGTCGGCACGTTGACAGGCCGAAGCGCCGTCCGGGGGCGGACCGATGGCCGTGGGGCGGGTGGGACGCGGGGCCGGGACGTCCCGCTCCTCGACGGCATCGCGGTGCCGGGCGCCCCTACCGGCGTGGCTTACCGGCACGCCTGCACGAGGCCAGAGCCGTAACCGCCTCCGGAGCACCGGAGGGCACCCCGCGGCACCACCTACGGCAGCCCGCCCTCACCGCAACGGCACCCCGCGCTCCAGATACAGCGGCCCCCCGCTTCCCCGCGCCGCCACCGCCCACCGCAGCCGCTCGAACCGCACCGGCGGCAGCAACCCCTCGGCCTCGTCCAGGCTGGCGAACCGGCACGCCCGCAGCTCCGGCCCCGGCAGGAGCATCCCGACGACGTCGCGGCTGCCCAGCCGCCCCCCGTCGAAGAGCAGCCGCAGCCCGCCGAACCCGGGGGGCATCGGCGGTTCCCAGTCCATGACCAGCAGGCGCAGTTCTCCCTGGTCCAGGCTGAGCCCTGTCTCCTCGGCGACCTCGCGCACCCCTGCGGCGGCGGGCGCCTCCCCCCGCTCGACTATCCCGCCGGGGAACTCCCAGCCGGGTTTGTACGTCGGATCGACCAGCAGCACCCGGTCCCGTTCGTCGAAGAGCAGGACCCCGGAGGCGACGGTCTCGGCCGTCGGATCGGGTGTCTGGACGATGTCGCAGGCCCGTGCGCCGCCGTCGTGGAGCAGGTCGGCGATGCGCCGTGCGCTCTGCGCGGGCGACAGGCCCCGGGTGTCGAGGACGTGGGCGTCCGCCGCGAGCCAAGCGGCGAGTACGGCTCCGTACGCGGCGGGGTCGTGAGGGTGGCGGGAAGCGGTCCGGGTTCCGGTCGGCGTCTTGGCGGCCCGCGCCCGCAGGATCGTTTCCCCAGGGTCGACGAGCACATGGCTCACCGCGATACGGCGTGCGGCGAGGGCCCCGAACATCTCGTCCCGGTACTCCTGGCGCAGCAGACTGCCGGGGACGATGACGTCGCCGCCGGTCTCCGCGAACAGCGCGGCTGCGGTGTCGACGACGAGTCGGCGCCACATCGGGAGTTCCTGGAGATCCGCCACCTCGGCCAGCCGTTTCGGCGGCAGCAGCCGGACGAGTTGCTCCTCGACCGTCTCCGGGTCGAAGAGCACGCTCCGCGGGAGCAGCTCCGTCAGTTCCTTCGCCACGGCGGTCTGGTCCGCCCCGAGCGCACCGTTGATCCAGATGATCACGGTTCCCCCTCATCCGTAGACGCCAGTGGCTTGCCCGTCCCACAGTGCCACGGAAACCCACCGTATTCAGAGAGGGCCGCCCGCCGCTGAATGCGCCGGTCGTGCGCCCCTCCGAGCGACCGTGCGCCGGGACTGCGCGCCTGGCGGACCCACCCAGCTCCGCCCTCGCGAACGCCCCGCACACGTGAGGGCGTACGCCCCGTCAGGCGGCTTGTCGGCGGCTCCCCGCCGACCCTCCCCAGCCGTCCTCCCGGAGGACCGCGGCTGCCGCGCCGATGAGTCCGGCGTCCGCCCCGGTCCGCGCGGGGACCACTGTCAGACCGCGCACGAAAGCCAGCGTGGCGTACTGGTCGAGCGCCCGGCGCAACGGAGCGAAGAGCACCTCTCCGGCGGCCGCCACCCCTCCCCCGACGACCGCGATACGCACCTCGGTCAGCGTGGCGGTGGCCGCTATCCCGGCGGCGAGCGCCCGGCCCGCCCGGGCGAAGGAGGCCCGGGCCAGCGGATCGCCCGCGTGGGCCGCGGCGGCCACCGCGGCGGCCGAGGTGTCGCCGTCGGGCCCGGGACGCCACCCTTCCGCGAGGGCGCGGGCGGCGATGTGGGGGCCGCTGGCGATGCGCTCGACGCAGCCCCGGCCGCCGCACGGGCAGAGGTCGCCGTCGACGTCGACGCTGATGTGGCCGATGTGGCCCGCGTTGCCGGTGGGGCCCGTGTAGAGGCGGCCGCCGAGGACCAGTCCGCCGCCGACGCCGGTGGAGACGACCATGCAGAGCGCATTGTCGTAGCCACGCGCCGCGCCCTGCCAGTGCTCGGCGGCCGCGACGGCGACACCGTCGCCGATCAGCCGCACCGGACGCGCCCCCACCACCTCCCGGACCCGCTCGACCAGCGGGAAGTCGCGCCAGCCCGGGATGTTGACCGGGCTGACCGTACCGGCTGAGGCGTCGACCGGCCCCGCGCTGCCGATCCCGAGTGCGCCGACCCGCTCCCACTCGGGCCGGGCGGCGAGTTTCCCGAGCACCGCGTGGACGGCGGCCACCACCCGCTCGCCGTCCTGGTCCGCCGGGGTCGGCCGCTGTGCCCGTCGGACGACGCACCCCTCCCGGTCGACGAGGGCGGCGGCGATCTTGGTGCCGCCGACGTCGAGCGCGGCGGTCAGGTCGGTACGGGTCACGGTCGGAGCTCCTGGGGAGGCGCCAGTCGCGGGTGCCCCTGAGTACGTCTCTTGGTGCTGATCCATTGTCCCCCCGATTCTGACAACGTTGTCCACACTCTATGCTCGATGCCACGGCCCCGACAGGCCGGGCCAGACCGGCCGTTCGCGCGGCCGGGCCGGGCGTGCGCTCCGCGTCAGGCGGGGCCGGCAGCCGGGCGGCTGGCCACGCCAGGCACCGGACCCGCGTCCGGCCCGAGGACAGGACAGCGCACCGTGGCCCACACCGTCCGCCGCCCCGCACCGCGTTACGGCAACCGCCCGACCATGAAGGACGTGGCCGCCCGGGCGGGGGTGGGGCTGAAGACCGTCTCCCGGGTGGTCAACAGCGAGCCCGGGGTGACGGTGGAGACCGAGCGGCGGGTCCGCGAGGCGATCGACGCGCTCGGCTTCCGGCGCAACGACGGCGCCCGGGTACTGCGCAAGGGACGCACCGCCAGCGTCGGCCTGATCCTGGAGGACCTGGCCGACCCCTTCTACGGGCCGCTCAGCCGGGCCGTGGAGGAGGTCGCCCGCGCCCACGGCGCCCTGCTCATCAACGGCTCCAGCGCCGAGGACCCCGAGCGCGAGCGGGAGCTGGCCCTCGCCCTGTGCGCCCGCCGGGTGGACGGCCTGGTGGTCATCCCGGCGGGCGAGGACCACCGCTACCTGGAGCCGGAGATCGCCGCCGGAGTGGCCACCGTCTTCGTCGACCGCCCGGCCGGGGGCATCGAGGCCGACGCGGTCCTCTCCGACAACGCGGGCGGAGCCCGCGAGGGCGTCGCTCATCTGCTGGCCCACGGCCACCGCAGGATCGGCTTCGTCGGCGACCTGCCCCACATCCACACCGCCGCCGAGCGTCTGCGCGGGTACCAGCAGGCAATGGCTCAGGCGGGGGTTCCGGTCGACGAACGCTGGGTGTCGATGGGGCCGACCGGCGCCGAGCGGGTGGCGGCCGAGGCCGCGCGCATGCTCGCGGGCCCAGAGCCGGTCACCGCCCTGTTCGCGGGGAACAACCGGGTGACCGTCACGGCGCTGCGGGTGCTGGCCGACCGGGAGGAGCCCGTCGCGCTGGTCGGCTTCGACGACGTCGAGCTGGGCGATCTGCTGCGCCCCGGGGTGACGGTCGTGGCCCAGGACGCCGCCCTGATCGGCCGCACCGCCGCCGGCCTGCTCTTCGGCCGCCTGGAGGGCGAACCGGCGCGCCCCCGCCGGGTGGAGCTGCCGACCCGGCTGATCGTGCGGGGCTCGGGGGAACTTCCGCCCGCCGGTCGGTAGACCCGCGCTACGCCCCCGTGTTCCCGACCGGGCGTGCGCGCACAGAGGTCGGCGCGGCCGTCGCGGCGGGCGTACTCCTCGATCATGCGGTGAGGCGGAGCACAGGGAGAAGACCTCGCGCCGCCGGTAGGTGGTGTCGTCAGCGAGGCCGCGCGCCGGGCGCGCACGCCTCGTCGGCGCGGGCTCCGGTGGCGTCGAGGTAGGCGTGGACGCCGTGGGACCTTCTGGGCGGCGTGCCGTGGCCCGTTCGCGCTTGCCCACCGCGTGGAACCAGCGCCGCTCGGCCTCGGCGGCGAACGGCACGGGTACGCGCGGGGCAGCCCGGGAGGCGAGCGGGTTCCGCCGGACGGCGGTGGGCCGTGGCGCCCGGCGGCCCGTCAGGCTCCGCGCTCGCGGCCGAGTTCGGCGCGGCGCGGGCGGGCGTACGTCTCCAGGTCGGCGCGGGTGAGGCCGCTGAGGCGGGCGACCTCGCCGTCGTCGAGGGCGCCGCACTCCAGGCCGCGCAGGAGGTGAGCGGCGAGGGCCTTGGCGGTGGCGGGCTCGTCCATGACGTCACCGCCGGTGCGGCTGGCGTAGGCGGCGAGGCGGGCCGCGGCCTGCTCGAAGCTCTCGCGGTAGAAGGCGAAGACGGCGGCGTAGCGCGTGGGGATGTGGGCCGGGTGCATGTCCCAGCCCTGGTAGTAGGCGCGGGCCAGTGCGCGGCGGACCAGGCCGTAGTGCAGGCGCCAGGCGTCGTGGACCTTGGGGGTGGGGCCGACGGGCAGGACGTTGGTGGAGCCGTCGCTGACCCGGACTCCGGTACCCGCGGCGGCGACCTGCATGACGGCCTTGGCGTGGTCGGCGGCCGGGTGGTCGCCGGCCTGGTGGGCGGCGGCGACGCCGAGGCAGGCGCTGTAGTCGAAGGTGCCGTAGTGCAGACCGGTGGCACGGCCCTCGGCGGCGTCGATCATGCGGGCGACGGTGGCGGTGCCGTCGGGGCCGAGGATGGACTGGCTGGTCTCGATCTGGATCTCGAAGCCGAGCCGCCCGGCGTCCAGCCCGTGGGTCCTCTCGAACGCCTCCAACAGGCGGGCCATGGCGGTGGCCTGAGCGGCGTAGGTGACCTTGGGGAGGGTGAGGACCAGGCCTCCGGGGAGCGGCCCGGAGGCGAGCAGCGCGGTGAGGAAGAGGTCCAGGGTGCGGATGCCGCGGTCACGGACGGCGGCCTCCATGCACTTCATCCGGATGCCCGTGTACGGGGCGGCGGCGCCGTCGGCGCAGGCCGCCGCGACGGTACGCGCGGCGCGGACGGCGGCCTCGTCCTCCTCGGCGTCCGGGCGGGGGCCGTAGCCGTCCTCGAAGTCGATGCGCAGGTCCTCGACGGGCTCGCGGGTGAGCTTGGCGCGGACGCGGTCGTACACCGGCTGGGCCAGGTCGTCGGCGAGGCCGAGGACGGCGGCGAAGGAAGCGGCGTCGGGGGCGTGCGTGTCGAGGGCGTCGAGAGCCTCGTCGCCCCAGTCGCGCAGGGTGGTGGGGCCGAAGGCATCGGCGGGGACGTAGACGGTGTGGACGGGCTGGCGGGTGCCGGGGTCGCCCGGGTAGCGGCGCTCCAGCTCCGCGTCGACCGGGGCCAGCAGGGCTCCGACCTCCTCGGTGACGCCGCTGCCGAAACTGGTGGCCGCCTGCTCGCGTCGCCCCATGCCCACACTCTCCTCATTTCCGATTACCGGAATCAAAGATCCGCGCGCTGCGAAGTTAGCCGGGTGGCCTGCCCCGGTCAACACCGGCCCGGCGACGACGGGCACCCCGCGGCGGGCACGCCGGAGCCCCCGGCACCGGCCGGGTGGGCCGGGGGCGGGGGCTCAGGGCGTACTGCGCGGGGTCGTCAGCCCTTGCGGGCCTTGACCTCCTCGGTGAGCTGCGGGACGACCTCGAAGAGGTCGCCGACCACGCCGTAGTCGACCAGCTCGAAGATCGGGGCCTCTTCGTCCTTGTTGACGGCCACGATGGTCTTCGAGGTCTGCATGCCGGCGCGGTGCTGGATCGCACCGGAGATGCCGTTGGCGATGTAGAGCTGCGGCGAGACCGACTTACCGGTCTGGCCGACCTGGCTGGTGTGCGGGTACCAGCCGGCGTCGACTGCGGCACGCGAGGCGCCGACAGCCGCGCCGAGCGAGTCGGCGAGGGCCTCGATGACCGCGAAGTTCTCCGCGCCGTTGACGCCACGGCCGCCGGAGACGACGATCGCGGCCTCGGTCAGCTCGGGTCGGCCGGTCGACTCACGCGGGGTGCGCGAGACGACCTTGGTGCCTGTGGCCTTCTCCGAGAAGGAGACGGTCAGCGCCTCGACCGCACCGGCGGCCGGAGCGGCCTCGACGGGGGCCGAGTTGGGCTTCACGGTGATGACCGGGGTGCCCTTGGAGACGCGGGACTTGGTGGTGAACGCGGCCGCGAAGACGGACTGCGTGGCCACCGGGCCCTCGTCGCCGGCCTCCAGGTCGATGGCGTCGGTGATGATGCCGGAGCCGATACGCAGCGCCAGACGGGCCGCGATCTCCTTGGCCTCGGCCGAGGAGGGCAGCAGCACCGCGGCCGGGGAGACGGCCTCGTAGGCGGCCTGGAGCGCGTCCACCTTGGGGACGACCAGGTAGTCGGCGAACTCGGGGGCGTCGGCGGTCAGGACCTTGACCGCACCGTGCTCGGCGAGCGCGGAGGCGGTGTCGGCGGCACCGGCACCCAGCGCGACGGCGACGGGCTCGCCGATCCGGCGGGCCAGCGTCAGCAGCTCCAGGGTGGGCTTGCGGACGGCACCGTCCACGTGGTCGACGTAGACGAGAACTTCAGCCATGGGACTTCAATCTCCTGCTTGCGAAGGGTGAGAGGGCGGTGGGGTGGCCGGTCCCGGCGCTGTCGCGCACGCTGCGGCCGGTGAGGCTGCGCCTCAGACGAACTTCCGCTCCGCCAGGAAGGCCGCGAGCTGCTTGCCGCCCTCGCCCTCGTCCTTGACGATCGTGCCGGCCGTGCGGGCGGGGCGCTCCGTCGCGGACTCGACCTTGGTCCAGGCGTTCTCCAGGCCGACCTCGTCGGCCTCGATGTCGAGGTCCTCCAGGTCCAGGGACTCCACCGGCTTCTTCTTGGCCGCCATGATGCCCTTGAAGGACGGGTAGCGGGCCTCGCCGGACTGGTCGGTGACCGAGACGACCGCCGGGAGGGATGCCTCCAGCTGCTCGGTGGCGGTGTCGCCGTCGCGGCGGCCCTTGACGGTTCCGTCCTCGACCGAGACCTCGGACAGGAGGGTGACCTGCGGGACGCCCAGGCGCTCGGCCAGGACCGCCGGGAGGACACCCATGACGCCGTCGGTGGAGGCCATGCCGCAGATGACCAGGTCGTAGCCGGTCTTCTCGATCGCCTTGGCCAGCACCAGCGAGGTGCCCATGACGTCGGTGCCGTGCAGGTCGTCGTCCTCGACGTGGACGGCCTTGTCGGCACCCATGGACAGCGCCTTGCGCAGCGCGTCCTTCGCGTCGTCGGGGCCGACGGTCAGCACGGTGATCTCCGCGTCGTCCGCCTCGTCCGCGATCTGGAGCGCCTGCTCGACCGCGTACTCGTCCAGCTCCGACAGCAGACCGTCGACATCGTCACGGTCCAGGGTCAGGTCATCGGCGAAGTGCCGGTCGCCGGTGGCGTCGGGCACGTACTTCACACAGACAACGATCCTCAAGCTCACGCCGGCTCTCCTACTGCATCGTCTTTTCTTGGCTGCGTACTGGAACGCAGCATAGGCGCCTGAAGAGGCGAATCCCGATGGGGGCGAGACCGCGCTCCGACCGAAATATTACTCGTCAGTACACCCAGCTCCTGCCCGGTAAGCAAGCGCTTTGCACTGTGATCTGGCCTACCCCGGCCGACCCGGAACGATTCAGTCCCGCAGGGCGTTGTAGCGCCCGTCGTGATGGACCAGCGGACGGCCGGGTCCGGCCGGATCGCCGGCCACCACCTCGGCCACCACGACCCGATGGTCCCCCGCCGGGACCCGCGCCACCACCCGGCACACCAGCCACACCGGTACCGATTCGAGCAGGGGCACCCCTTCGGGCCCCTCCCGCCACCGGGTCGGCGGCGCGAACCGGTCGGCTCCGCTCCGGGCGAACCTGTCGGCCAGCTCGCGCTGGCCCTCGCCGAGCAGGTGGACGCCGACGTGCTCCGCCTCGGCGATCACCGCCCAGCTGCCGGAGGCGGTGCCGACGCCGAAGGAGACCAGGGGCGGTTGCGCCGAGACCGAGGTCAGCGAGGTGGCGGTGAATCCGGCGAGCCGGCTCCCGCGCGCGGTGATCACCGCGACACCGGCCGGGTGGCGCCGGAACGCGGCACGCAGCAGCTCCGGCGAACCGTCGAGCGGGGCGCGGACGTCCGCGCCTCCTTCCGTACCGCCGTACGCGCTCCCGAGGTTCGACACGGAGGGCGAGGGGAGTCTGAGGGCGGTGCGGTGTTCGGCGGGCATGACGTCACCCTGACGAGAGGTGGGGCGGGACGTCAAGTGGGGCCGCGCGCGCCACTCTGCTCCATGCCGGGTCATCCGCCGAGGTCACAGGGCCCGGACGAGCCCTGCCAGCACGTCGGCCTTGCGTGGCGCACCGGTGGCGCGCAGGGCGACCCGGCCCCGGCTGTCGAGGATCAGCACAGTGGGTGTCCGTTCGACGCCGACGGCGCGGACCAGGTCGAGGTGGGCCTCGGCGTCGATCTCCACATGGCGGACCCCCGGGACCAGGGCGGCGACGTCGTCGAGTACGCGCCGGGTCGCGCGGCAGGGCTGGCAGAAGGCCGTGGAGAACTGGACCAGGGTCGCCCGCTCCCCCAACTCGGCCCCGAGCAGCCGGGCGTCCAGCAGCGCGAGCGGCGCGCCGCCGGCGCCCCCGCCCGCATCGGCTGTTCCGCTCTCCGGCCTTTCCGCCATGACCGCCCCACCCTTCGCCGGACCCGCCGCAGCGGTCGTACCCGTCGCACTCATCACCTCCATCCTGCCCGCCCGGTTCCCCGTCCGCGTCGACGGCCCCCGCCCCCTTCCTCCGAGGCGCCCGCCCGTCGCCCCCGAACCGCCGGCGAGCGCTCCCGACTCCCCGCACGAGGCGCACGAATTTCACGGTCCGAGCAGGGAAGAACCAGGTCAGACGTGACGAAGCTCTCGCGGCGTACCGGAACCGGGGCTGGTCTCCGGCTCGTTCTTGGGGCACGATCTGCGAAAAGCCGAAAACCTACGGCTCCGTAACTTCCGCCGGGAGAGCCCTCCCCGGGCACAGAAGGGTCCCCACTTACATGGCAGAACTCGTCTATCGACCGGTCATCGGTGCCGCGCAAACGATGTTCAAGGCACTTGACCTGAAGATCGAGTGCCGGGGCTCCGAGCACATCCCGCGCGTCGGCGGTGCGGTGCTGGTCAGCAACCACATCAGCTACATGGACTTCATCTTCAACGGCCTGGCGGCGCTGCCGCAGAAGCGGCTGGTGCGGTTCATGGCGAAGGACTCGGTCTTCCGCCACAAGATCTCCGGTCCGCTGATGCGCGGCATGAAGCACATCCCGGTCGACCGCAAGAAGGGTGAGGCGGCCTACGCGCACGCGCTCAACTCCCTGCGTTCCGGCGAGATCATCGGGGTCTTCCCCGAGGCCACCATCTCCCAGTCGTTCACACTGAAGTCCTTCAAGACCGGAGCGGCCCGCCTGGCCCAGGAGGCCGGGGTCCCGCTGATCCCGATGGCGCTGTGGGGCACCCAGCGGATATGGACCAAGGGCCACCCGCGCAACTTCCGGCGCAGCCACATCCCGGTCACCATCCGCGTGGGCGAGCCGCTGGAGGCGCCGGCCGACCAGTACGCCGGGGCGATCACCCGCCGCCTGCGGGAGCGGATGCAGGAGCTGCTGGAGGCGGCGCAGCGGGCCTACCCGGTGCGCCCCAAGGGTCCGGACGACACCTGGTGGATGCCGGCCCATCTGGGCGGCACGGCGCCGACCCCGGAGGCGGTACGCGAGGCCGAGCGGAAGGACTGACGTCGCGTCGGCCTCCTCGCCGGACGGGCGCCTCCTGGCACGGGGGCGCCCGTCCGGCGTTCCGCCGCCGGTCAGCGAGGGCCGGCCGGGAGCAGCCCGCTCAGCTCCACCCGGTCCCGAGCGGCCCGCAGGGCGGCGCGCGCACCCGAGGGTGGCGGTGGTGTGGACGCCAGGCAGGTCTGCCTCGCCGAGTCCGGGGCGCACCGGCCACGCCAGGCGTTCGGCGGTGAGGGAGCAGCGGGGGGCGCGGCCGGGTTCGCCCCCGCCCGGGTCCTGCCGGTGCCAGCCGTCGCCGCCGGGCGGGGCGACGGCGACCAGCCCGTGGACGACCATCGCTGTTCCTCGTCGCTCCGGCGCAGCCGCTGGCAGCAAAGACCGGCCGGGGCGGCTCCGGCGCGCAGCAGGGCCCAGAGGGTGTGTGCCTTGGCGTGGCAGATGCCGGTGACGCGGGGGATCACCGGCGTCGTCGGAGTGTCGACCCGGTCGCGTACGTACGTGAAGGCGGCTTGCGCATACTCATGCGCGGGCAACCGGTCGGCACCCAGGGTCTGAGCCAGGCGGCGGACGGTGGGACTCCGGTGGTCGACGACCTCGTCGGAAGCCGGACAGGCGGGCGAGTTCCAGGTCTGCGCGATGCTGGACGACATGACGGGGACGTAGCCCGCGGCCACCCGCAGGCAATGCCTTGACGGGTGGCCGCATGCCTATGAGACCTAGCGGTGTGCCGGGGTCAGCGGCCCATCTCCTCGCGGAGGGCGGCGGCGAAGGCGTCGACGTCCTTCTCCTGGGTGTCGAAGGAGCACATCCAGCGGACCTCGCCCGCCGGTTCGTCCCAGAAGTAGAACCGGAAGCGCTTCTGGAGGCGTTCGCCGACGTCGTGCGGGAGCCGGGCGAAGACGGCGTTGGCCTGCACCGGGTGGACGATCTCCACACCGTCGACGGTCTCCACGGCCTCGGCGAGGCGGCGGGCCATGGCGTTGGCGTGCCGGGCGTTGCGCAGCCAGAGGTCCTTGGCGAGCATCGCCTCCAGCTGCACCGAGACGAACCGCATCTTCGAGGCGAGCTGCATCGACAGCTTTCGCAGGTGCTTCATGTGGCGGGCGGTGTCCGGGTCGAGGACGATCACCGCCTCGCCGAAGAGCATGCCGTTCTTGGTCCCGCCGTACGAGAGCACGTCGACGCCGGCCGCGTTGGCGAAGGCGCGCATGGGGACGTCGAGGGAGGCCGCGGCATTGGCTATCCGGGCACCGTCGAGGTGGACCTTCATGCCGCGCTCGTGGGCGTGGTCGCAGATCGCGCGGATCTCGGCGGGCGTGTAGACCGTGCCCAGTTCGGTGTTCTGGGCGATCGAGACGACCTGCGGCATGGCCCGGTGCTCGTCGTCCCAGCCGTACGCCTCGCGGTCGATCAGCTCGGGGGTGAGCTTGCCGTGCGGGGTGGGGACGGTGAGCAGCTTCAGCCCGCCGACCCGCTCGGGCGCCCCGCACTCGTCGACGTTGATGTGGGCGCTCTCGGCGCAGATCACCGCACCCCAGCGGTCGGTCAGCGCCTGGAGGGCGACCACGTTGGCGCCGGTGCCGTTGAAGACGGGGAACGCCTGCGCCGAGCCGCCGAAGTGGCTGCGGACGATCTGCTGGAGGTGCTCGGTGTAGTCGTCCTCTCCGTAGGCCACCTGGTGCCCGCCGTTGGCCAGGGCGAGGGCCGCCATGACCTCGGGGTGGGCCCCGGCGTAGTTGTCGCTGGCGAATCCGCGGACCTGCGGATCGTGGCGGCGCCTCGCGTCGGTGCGGGGCGGGTTCACGGCTTCTCGGTCAGCCACAGACGGTTTCCGTTCACTTCCCTGGTCGGGCGTCCCCACGTCTCGGTGATGGCCTGGGCCAGCTCGGTGACGTCGGTGAAGCCCGCGAACTTCGCGTTGGGGCGCTCGGCGCGCATCGCGTCGTGGACCAACGCCTTGACCACCAGGATCGCAGCCGCCGCGCGCGGGCCGTCGTCACCCCCGGCCTTGCGGAAGGCGTCGCCGAGGGCGAGCGTCCACGCCTCGGCGGCTGCCTTGGCGGCGGCGTACGCGGCGTTGCCCGCGGTCGGCTTGCTGGCGCCGGCGGCGCTGATCAGCAGGTAGCGGCCGCGGTCGCTGCGCTCCAGGGCGGGGCGGAAGGCCAGCGAGGTGTTCTGGACGGTGCGGATGAGGAGCTTCTCCAGCAGGTCCCAGTCCTGGAGCGCGCTGTCGGTGAGGTCCGCGCCGCCGCGCCAGCCGCCGACCAGGTGGACGAGGCCGTCGATCCGGCCGAAGTCCTTCTGGACCCGGGCGGCCCAGTCCTGGGTGGCGTGCAGGTCGAGGAGGTCGATGGTCTCGCCGATGACGGTGGCGCCGCCGTGGGCGTAGCGGGCGGCGTCCACTGCCTCGGCGAGGCGCTCGACGTCGGCGTCGGCGCCGATCACGGTGGCGCCGGCCTCGGCCAGGCGCAGCAGGGTGGCCCGGCCGGCCGGACCGGCCGCGCCGGCGACCGCGACGACGGCCCCTTCGAGGGACTGCGGGGTCGTGCTGTGCTGTGTGTCGTTCATGGCCGTCACCTTCCCGCCGGGGCGGAGGCGTCCGCACCGGTCTCACTGGCGGACCCGGCCGTTGCCGGGCCCTGGGCAGTGATCCCCTTCGTGGAAGCAGTACGCCGACCCGCTTCAGGTTTCACTGTCGCGTCCTCGGTATTCAAGACATCCTCCACCTGGTCGTCAAACGCCCCGTAAATCTTCATGGGAGGCAGAGTGTAGCCATCCGGCGCCTGCACCCCGTCGTACGGCCCCATCGCCTCCAAGGCGGCGGCGTACGCGCCCTCCGTAAACCAGCGGCGACCGACGCGGTAGAGGAAACCCCAGCCCTTGCCGCCCACCCGCTCATCGTGGTCGTAGTCGTGCCACCCCTTCTTCTCCCGCAGCTTCTCCAGCAGCATCTCGAAGCACGGCCGATCTTCACGCTTCGGCTTGCGCCCTCCCGCCAGGATGCTCTCAATGCGGGCCCACTGCTCGTCGGAGACGGCGAGCGGGATCTTGGCCCCGCTCTCGCGATGCCACTCCAGCATCGGGTCCTTGGTCCCGCCCTTCTGGCCGGATGCGGAGGGGCCGACGATGTCGACGCGGATACGCAGGAGCTCAAGCACCCCCTTCTTGTCCGCCTTCGTCAGCTCCTTCATGTTGACACCGACGCGGTCGATGATCGAGCGGAGGTCATCAGCCCGCTCCTCCTTGTGCTCGGCCTCCTCCAGCCACTCAGCAATGCGCTCCTGCTCCTCCCGCAGCTCCTTCTCCTTCTTCGCGATCTCCTCCTTCAGCTCTTCCAGGAGCGCCTGGTCCTCCTCGTCGTCCGCATCGAGGGAGGCGACCAGGGCCGCGATCTTCTTACGCCGGGCGTTACGCAGGCGGAGGAGCTTCTCGTCGATCTCCTTCATCCGGGCCCGGTAGGAGTCAGCCCGCTCGGGGATGCTTCCCAGCCACTCATCGATGAGCCCCTTGATCGCCTCGGGGTCGGTGAGGAGCTTCTCAACCTCACCCCAGACGATCGCCTCTGTCTCGACGCCATCGATCTGCTTGCAGGTGTGCCCCTCGGCCGCCGTGGCGTGATTGGAGCACCGGTAGATGTGGTCGTTGCGCTCCGGCCGATTGGCGCCGTACCGGGAGGAGCCGCAGAGGCTGAACAGGTGACCCGAAAGCAGGTGGCTGGAGTAGTTGGTCCGGGGATTGCCCTTCATGCCCTCCAGGGCCCCTTCCAGGGCCTTGCGGCGCTCCTCGTCCTCAAAGAGAGGCGGCAGCTCGACGCGGTAGGTGGTGGTGATCTCCTCGCCGTCCTCGTTCATGCCCGAGAAGCTGAAGTCGACATACCCGCGCACGGCCAGGCGGAGGCGGAGGATGAGGTTGTTGCCTTCCCAGAACTTGCCGGTCCGGGTGCGGAAGCTGGCCTCGTTCAGAGCGGCGGCGGCCTCACCCCGCGCCATCTTCTGGTCGATGAGAAGCTCGGCAGCCTTGAAGATCACCTTCTGCTCATCGGGGTTGACGACGGGTTCGCCCTCATCGTCAAGCATGTAGCCGTACGGCGGGGTGCCCGACGCCCAGCCTCCTCCGGCGATCTTCTGTATGCGCCCGCCCATCGTCCGCTCCAGAATCAGGGCGTGCTCAACCTCGGCCATGTACGCCAGGAGGGAGAGCTGAATGCCGAACATCTGATCGTCGGAGTCAATGCGGCCGTCGCCGGTGGCGACCCGCACGCCGAAGTCGGTGACGTCGTAGACCCAGCGATGGATGTTCTTCATCGTGCGGCCGATGCGGTCGAGCTTCGCGAAGACGACGACGTCGATCAGCCCAAGCTCGATGTCGGCGGTGAGGCGGTCGAGGTCGTCTCGGTGTGCAAGTTTGCCTGACACTCCCCCGTCGCAGTAGACATCCACGATGGCGTGAGGCGTGCCCTTGAGCTGGTAGTCAATCCAGGCTCGGCAGCGCTCCTCCTGCACGTCAAGGCCGTAGCCGTCGAGTTGCTTGGCCGTGGACACGCGCAGGTAGATGGCCACCCGCAGTTTCTTGGTCTTGCGCGGCAGCGTCTTGGTACGCATGATCCCTCCTCTTGTTTCACTTACACAGAAACGCGCAAAGCCCCCCAAGTCGCATGACCCGGGGGGCGCAGGCGCCATGTGGACGTGTAGCTACATCACTTCTTCTTGGCCGGCGGCCCGAGCAGGATGCGAGCCAGTCGCTCTCGCTCAGCGGGCGTCCACTTCGCACGCCTCCACTCGACGCCGACGACGGGACTCTGACTCACTGGCGGCACCCCCCTTCGAAGCTGTCTTCCACCTCTCGGAGTTGACGTTCATGGATGATCTCGACGCCGGTCGCCCAGGCCAGGTCTTCCAGCTCGGCGAGCATCCGCCAGGCGGCAGCCGACCTGCCGAGGCCGACGCGGTAGATGACCGAGGGCCTTCGCCCCTTCAGGAGGTGGAGCAGGCGGAAGGGGATGACGTTCTCGGGCTTGACCTCCGGGAACATGCGCTTCTGGTGGTAGCCGTAGACCACCGCGATCGGCTCATGCGTCACTTGCACATCAGGCCCTCGTAGGAGGAGCGCGACTGGGCGGTCAGGTGCCAGCCGCCCTCGCCGCACTGGTACGTCCTGTGCTCGATACGCAGGCCGCGCCTCGACTGCCCCGCTCGGCGGGTCCGCTTGGCCTGCGCCCTCCCGAGCGCCTTCTCCGCGTTCTGGCGGGTCATGAAGTCTCGCTTCTGCCCGCAGGTGCAGGGCTGCCAGTCGTTCATGTTCACTTGCTTACTCCTCAGAGCTCGTTGATGGCCTTGGCCGTGCCGCGCTTGGCGGCCGGCTTCCTCTTGGCCTTGGTCGGGTCGTCCTTGACGAACTTCGTGCACCCGCACGAGTCCAGTTGGCACTTGCCTCGACTCGCACCGTCGAGCGCGTGCATCCAGGGGGCGTGGCCACACGCCTCGTCCCAGCAGTAACCGGGCCACGAGGTCTTGCCGTCGTGGTTGGCGAGCATCGCCCCGGAGGACGTCAGTGGCACCAGCCGACCGGTCCCCCCGAAGGCCATCCTCCTGGCGAAGGCTTCCGCCTCGGCGGACGAGCCGAAGGGGCCGAAGTTGAGGCCCTTACTGCCGTCCGCCCAGGTGTGGACCATCGCGAAGAGGTCCCGCATCTGTACGACCTCGGCGACCTCCTTGATCACCGCCTTCGCGAGCTGCTCGGGGGTGTCGAAGGTGGGGTCTTCGAGGATGTCGACGACCCTCTTGATCTCGTGAGCCCTCGGCGTCAGCCTCACGCGTCGCCCCGCTTCCGGACCTCGTTCGCCAACAGCGGGAAGGGGTAGTCGTACGTTCCGTTACGGAAGCAGACCCGTATGTAGATCTCGCCCACATCCTTCGTGAAGCTCCGGATCTCCCCCAGCTCCCCCTTGCTGGCGACCGCGCCGCTCCAGTCATCGGTGATCATCTCGACCGTGTCACCCACGGCCAGACCCAGCTCCTCGCCGAGCTCCTCGCCTACGTCACGCATCGCGCGATTCCTCTCTGCCTCATCAGGCCACCGGCGAGACCCGGTGACGACCCCCTTCCAGGGGTTTCGGCTGGTCACACTTGCACCACTACTCAGCGAACTTGAGCTGGCACGCGTCGACGTATTGGCGGAGGCCCCCCGCCTCGACGGGGACGTCACCATCCTCGTCCTCCTCACCGACGACCTCGGCCGTCACCTCGCCGTCGAAGAGGACGAAACCGCCGCTCGCGGTGGTGGCGTCCGCCGGCACGAGGACCGCGCTCCCGATCGTCAGCTCGGGGCCGGCGAGCCGCTCCAGCTCGGCGATCAGACTGCCGAGGTCGGAGCGGGCATCGTGCGACGCGTCGATGTAGGCCCGGTTGTGCTCGCTGATCTTGCCCGGCGCAACCCGGCCGTCCTCACCGAGGAAGCGGTCGAGGTGGCGGATGCGGTAGCTCTCCGCGTCGCAAAACTTCTTGGCCAGCGCTCGGATGTCGCGCTTGATACTCACTACTGAATTCCCCTCTCGATGACGATGCTCAACTTACACTCCTTGCGACAGTTGCACAAGGTCAGCCACGCCATACAGCTTCAGGTGCAGATCCCGCACCGAGCCGTCGTTGATCAGCGTGTGGTCGAAGGCCCACCCGTCGAGGGCGACCTCGCTCTCGTGGACCCGCCCCATCTTGTCCTTCGCCGGGCCCACGCCGGGCCTTCTCACCCGGATCAGTACGCCCCCACGGTCGGCGATGGCCTGCGCCTCGCTGGGGAAGCGACAGTCCGTGACCACCAGGGCGGGGGTGTCAGTGTGCTGCGCGAGGAACGCGTCGACCCACACGTTGGGGCCGAGCAGCTTTCGGCCGGCTTCCGTCCCCGTACGCTGAAGCAGGGCCCGCACTTCAGGGTAGTGGTCCTTCGCGTACTCCCACCCGACGTCCTTGATCAGGGCGCTCAAGCGCAGGAGGCCGGAGCCGTACGGGCCAGGGATCACGGGGTCGACGGCGAGGAGGAACTCGCGGAGCTTGTCGGCGAAGGCTGCCTGCTTCCAGCCGTACTGCACCAGGGCCTCGGCCGCCGAATTCTTCCCGGACCGCGAGTAGCCGGACAGGCCGACGATCAGTTGGTCACTCATCCTCGTCGTCCTCCTCGTACTCGGGGTCGAAGTCGATGGTGACGCGGGCCACCCGGCCTCGCACGATCTCCGCGTACACCGGGTAGGAACCGTCCCCGTACATGGTCGGGACGCTCAGGCCGACGCCCGAACCGGCCGGCTCGACGACGTCGTAGTTCTTCTGGTCCCAGGGGAGCTTGCCGCACCACTCGGACCAGGTCTTGATGTGGTGGCTCGCGTCTCCGGTGATGGTGTAGCAGGGGTCCCCCACGAACACCGTGCCGGAGTCCACATCCACCATGCCGAGCTTTACGCGTTCACTCACTGTCGGGCTCCTTGCGGTAGTTGGGCGCGATCATGTCCGCACCCTTGTTGATGCAGACCGAGATCGAGGCGCCGATCGGACCGGCCGCCGCCGAGATCTTCTTGGCCCACGCCCGCAGCTTCTCCTCGGACTCACGATTCGCTGCGCGCACCAGGTCTTCGAGCTCCTCCCGTGCGTCCTCGTACTCCTGGCCGTACAGCCCGCCCAGGATCGCGGCCATCTGTATCTCCACGGTCGGCGCCCAGCGCGGGCCGTCCTTGGTGTACTCCCAGCCGTCTCGCTCTCGCGCCATCAGGCGGGCACCCCCTCGAAGTAGAAGCTGTCGTTGACGTCGTACGCACGGACCAGCTCGCCGGACAGGCCGGCGAACTCTCGGTCGCGGGTAATCGCGGTGCGCTGCACTCGGGCAATGCCCTCGACGAAGTCGATGCCCAGCCGGGTGATCGACCAGCGCTGCTCTTCCTCGCGCTTCGCCAGGCCGAACCAGGCCAGCCTCGCGAACACCGTGTACTCCTTGTTGTCCAGGCCGAGCTCGCCCCGCTTCAGGGCCTGTCCTCCCGCCGCGTACAGCTTGCCGAGACCGGCGACCTCGGACTTGCCCAGGTTGTAGCGCTTCTCGCCCACTGTGGTGCTCCTCTGCTTGTGGTCTGGCTCATCAGGGCGTGGGCTACCACTCCACGCCGACCCCCGAAGGGGTTTCGCCTTGTCGTCATCGAGCGAGGGCCGCACGCGATCCGCCGACCCGCTTGCTGCCGAGGTCCGCACGCGCTCCGGCCTTCACGCCGTCGCGCCACCCGGTGCCGGTCAGGCGACGCTTGGGGGCGGTCTTCACCTTGGGGTGCTTGCTCTTGAAGTACGCCTCGACGGCCTGCTCGCGCTTGACGAGCACCAGCTCGGCCCCGGTCGACCCGGACCGCTCGGCCTCCTGGGCTGCCGACTCCTCGGCCAGTTGCAGGCGCTGACGCACTGCGCTGGCGAACCCGGCGAGCCAGCTCTTGCGGTAGCTCGTGGTCGACTGCCCGTACTGCGGGCGTATGTGCTTCATGCCGTTCGTGGCCTGGAGCTGGAGCGTGGCGAAGAGGACTTCGATGCGGGCGAGCGTCGAGGCGTGGGCGTAGACGCGCACCCGGCGGTAGCGCTTCCCGGTGTCCCAGTCCGTCAGCCCCCAAAAGACGTTCTGCGCGCCGAGCGCGTGGCTGATCGCGAAGAGGAGGTTCGACCGGTCGGCGACGTACTTGCCCTCGATCTTGAACTCCCGCATGTCGAGCTCGTCGGTGCTCGGCTCGGCGTCGGCGAGCATGGCCTGCTCGATGCCGTACTTGGCCATGAGGGCGGCGGCCTTGGCGAAGTACGCCTGCGCCTCCTTCGGGTGGGCGGCAGGGTCCTCAGCCTTCGCGAGGAGCGCGCGGATCATGGCGGCCTTGGGGTTCTGCTCGGTCATGGGTTCACCTCTTGGGGTTTCGGCTTGACTCATCAGCGGGGCGGGAGCCACCCGTCCCCGGACCCCCGAAGGGGTTTCGTCACACTTGCACGTCAGCTCGTGGTCTTGTAGCCGTCGAAGCAGTAGACGTACGAGGTGTTGCCGACCTTCGCCCAGCACAGGCGGTGCCCGAAGACCTCACCCCAGAACACGTGCTTGAGCGCCTTGTTCTTGCGCTCCCACGCCTTCCGCTTGACCGGGTCGTTGAGCTTGGGGTTCAGGTACGTCACCGCCCCGGCGCGGTCGACCCAGTACGAGTGGCCCTTGCCGTTGCCTCGCTTGCCCGCGTCCCAGAAGCAGTTGCGGGAGTTGGAGTCATCGTCTCGGCACGGCTTGCCGGGGAGGCTGGGCGTCGACACGTGTGCCACCGGCTGCGGGTTGACGGCCGGCGAGGCTGAGGCCGGGGAGCTCCACACCTGGAGTCCCAGCAGGACGGTGACCAGAGAGGCGACGATCAGGGGCTTCTTCACTGGAGGTTCCTCGCTTCGGGGGGAGAGAAAGGGCGCCGGTACGCGGCGGGGGTGGTGTCCACTTCGGGGGGAGCTTGTACTGAAACGCGGTCAGCTCGGGCACCTCGTCCGGCTCGGCGACGGCGTTCTGGACAGCGGTCCGGTAGACCAGGGCGAACAGGGCGACCGACTGCTTGACGATCTCGCTGTAGCTCAGGCCGGTCGGGGCCAGGTCGGTGAGGTTGCGGGCCAGCTCCTGATCGACTCGCGCGCTCAACTGCCGAGGCAGGGTCACAGCCAATCCACCTCCAGCACGAGCGGGGTGATGTCACCCTCCTTGTCGATCAGCCCCCTGTCGATCAGGGTCTGGGCGGTGTGGCCGTAGCTGCCCTGGAGGGTCCAGGCCATGCCCGACCTGATCAGCGTGGCGAACAGGTCGAGGCTGTCGTCACTGCTCAGGAGCCCGGCCTCGTAGTCCATGAGGTCGATCACGATGTCCTTCATCCGTCCCATGTGGGTGCCCGCTTTCGTCGGTGGTTGGCTCATCAGGGCCGGAGATCCACTCCGGCCGACCCCCGAAGGGGTTTCGCCTTGTCTCCTACTCCTCGCGGACGCTCACGCTGTAGAAGCGCTCGTCGCCCATCGGGTCCTTCGTCACGACCTTGATCTCCACGGGCTCGCCGGGGGTCGGGGGAATCAGCTCGGCCGAGACGATCGAGGCCGGCCGGGCGAGGCCGGAGAGGAAGGCGTAGAGCTGGTACCGGACTTCGAGAGCGTTCACGTCACTTCCCCATTTCGTCGAGGCGGGCCTGCCACTCGTCGGCCTGGGCGTCCCGGCCTCGGGCCTCCCGGCGCAGGGACTCGGCCTTGCTCTGGTGGTGCGAGACCTTGTACTGGAAGAGCTGGGCGATGCTCTCGCGCTCGAAGTCGGGGTACTGCTTCGCGAACTCGGCCAGGGCCTCCTCGACGTAGACCCGGAGGACGTCCCAGGTCTTCGCTCGGAAGTCGACCTTCTTGCCCTGCGGGGCGCTGCGGAACGAGCCTCGGTAGCTGGACTCGAAGTGCCAGGTCTTGCGCGTGCGGTTGTAGGTCAGGTACTCCTCGATCGCGTACTTCCGGCCGCGCACCTTGACGTGATCCAGGGTGAGGTCATCCCCGAACTTGGGGTCGGTGGAGAGCTGGACTCGCGGGATCAGGTCTTCACCCGGGCCACCCTCGGTGGTGTAGGTCTTGCGCTCGGCCGCCAGGATGCGGACGTAGTACTTACCGGTCTCGGTCTCGACCTCGTGCGTCGTGTACTCGATCATCTCTGTCACACCTTCACAGTGGTTGGCTCATCAGGAGAGGAGATCCACTCCCCCCGAGCCCCCAGAGGGGCTTTCGCCTTGATGTGGCGACAGTATCACGTCTGCGCAGGTTGCACGTTCAGCCGTAGCGGATCTCTCCGAGCGCCGCGAGCTGGATGATGGCGT
Organism: Streptomyces sp. BBFR102; assembly: GCF_051397025.1. Taxonomy (NCBI): domain Bacteria; kingdom Bacillati; phylum Actinomycetota; class Actinomycetes; order Kitasatosporales; family Streptomycetaceae; genus Streptomyces; species Streptomyces sp. BBFR102. The sequence goes on along the minus strand of NZ_CP195757.1, from coordinate 5,642,717 downwards.
CCGCCGTACCGGCGTCGATGTGCGCGGTGTCGATGCCGCTCTTGTCGTCCCGGTCGATCCAGGACTGGAGGATGTACCCGTGGTACTCGCGGTTCACGAACTGCTGGTCAAGGTCGAGCAGCCTGGCGTACGCCACCCGGATCTGGCCCTTGCTCAGGTGGTGGACCGCCTCGACCTCGCGCGCCCCCCCGAAGAAGGGGTCGTAGCAACCTTCGACGATGGTGTACGTCTTCGCCTTGGGCAGGCTGGCGAACTCCGCGTCGGTCGGCTCGATGGCCCAGTAGGTGATACCCCCCTCGGACCCGATGTCCATGATGTCCTGGACGTTCTGGTCAGTGATGGCTGCGAGGATTCTCTCGGTGACCACTGTCATGCCCCTTGAGTCGGTGTGGTTGTCAGGCGTTGATGGAGATGCGGACGGCGGGCTCGTTGCTCTCGTACTTCTGCTGGCGGATCTCGCGGCGAGCCAGGGTCGTGGCCCTGTCCTTGCGCTTCGAGTCGCGGATCTGACCGTCGTGGATGCGGAACTTCGGGGTCACTGCGGTTCTCCATTCGGTTCGGCAGGCTCGTCAGGAGCGGGATGCCAGCCCGCCCGACCCCCGGAGGGGTTTCGCCGTCACAGGCCAAGCAGGTCGATCAACTCCTCGACCGTCACGGTGTCGGCGTTCGACACGATCGAGACCGTGCGCACCTCGACCGAGAGGGCCTCGGGCTCGGGCTCCTCGACCAGCTCGGGGACCGGCAGACCGGCCAGCTCCAGGACGTACGCCTCGTAGTCCTCGATCGAGCCGTGCTCGTCGCCCTCGTCGTCGCCCTCCGCGTGCCCCTCCAGGAAGGCCATCGCCTCGTGCTTGTGGCCGCCGACCATCAGGGACTGGGCCAGGTCGTCCGCCTCGGTGCAGGTGAAGTGGCCACCCACCCCGCTCGCCGTCATGCCGTCGCCGAGGACGTTGGCGACTACTCGCAGGGCACCGCTCAGCTCCGAGAGCTCCTCGTCGGTGTCGAGCTCGGCGCCCTCGTCGTTCTGGACCTCCACCAGGTAGCCGTAGGACTCCGTCCAGTACCCCTCGGGGCGCTGCCCCTTCACGCCTCCACCGCAGATGGCGCACTGGTAAGGGTGACCGATCGCCGTGTAGAGGATCGGGCCGTTGTCGACGAGGCAGCGAACCACGTTGCTCGGAACCTTGGTCATCTTTACTGTCCCACTTTCACACTTGGCTGTCATCTTCAGGAGACGGGAGCCATCCCGTCCCGACGCCTCCCGGCGTTTCGACTTGGCGTGGGCGCGACCTCTCCCCCGGGCTGCTCATCAGGACCCAAGTACCGCCCTGGGCCGACACCTCACCCATCCAGCCGGCGAGGTGTTTCGCATGGAGTGGTGCAATCGAGGCTCAGGCGCTACCTCCTGAAGAACTCGACCTCCCAGCTACTCGCGTCTCGATATCCGCGACGATCGAGTAACGGGTTGACGTGCTTGGTGATCTGCATGTTGGCCTTTCGGCTTCGGCATGAATGGGTCAGTACGTGTTGGCTGGCTCATCAGTGACGGGGAACCACCCCGCCAGACCCCCGAAGGGGTTTCGCCTGTTCACTCGTAGTAGGAGGCCGCGATCTCGTCGGCCCTTCTGAGCACCTCTCGCCGCTCATGCTCCTCCAGCTCCGCCAGGAGCTCGGCCAGCTCCTCGGTGCTGTACTTCGGGGTGGCGTATTCGTGCACGCTGTCTCCTCGGTTGGCTCATCAGCGACCGGGACCCGCCCGGCCGGACGCCCCGAAGGGCGTTTCGCCTTCAGTCCCGCGCCGCGACCTCCCGGCTGCGGTACCTCGCCCACTCGTGCACCTGGCCCTTCTCGATCCAGGGCAGCGGGTCGCCCTTCTGGCGAGGGCTCCACTCCATCTCCCGGCCGAGCGCCGGGCGCACCGCCCCGACGATCTGCTTGCCCGACTTGAGCGCCTCGCGCAGTTCCTTCGCGGTCACCTTCGCCCCTCCCTGGGGTAGTCACAGAATCACGCTTGCGCAGGTTGCACAATCGGTCAGAGGGTCATGAACACCACGTCGGGCTCGCCCGGCGTCCAGTTCGGGACCCGCTCCGTCTCGACGAACCCGAACCGCTTGTAGTAGCCGGGCAGGAAGCCGTCGAAGCAGTCCAGCTTCCGGGCCCCCTTGTGCATCACGGCGTCCCACGTCAGGGACTCCCCCCGCCCCTTCTCCGTGGAGAAGAGACCGATCAGCGTCCCATCCGAGGTGACCCCGAACCCCGACCTGAAGTCGTCGGTCATGTAGTAGCGAGCGTCATCCGGCATCTCGTTCGGGTCGGACGTCATGGCCGCGATGCGCTCACTGTCGTGCCGGGCGACCCCGAGGGCGAGGGCGTACTCCCACGGCTGGACCAGGTGCACGGTGATGGGCGTCATGACAGTGGTCACGCTGGACTCCTTCGGTTCGAGCAGGCTGGCTCATCAGCGGACGGCTACCAGCCGACCGGACGCCCCGGAGGGCGTTTCGCCTTCATCCGATCTCGATCTGCGTTACCTGCGACTTCCACCCCGTCCTCACCCGTACCTGGGCGTCATCGGGTGCGTCATCACCGGCCGCCTCCAGGAGCTTCCTCAGCTCTCCGAGCGTCAGGCCGCCCTTCTCGTCCGTGGCGCGGGTGCTGAACTTCCGCATGATCGCCATCACTCACCGTCCGTCCGTTCGCAGGCCGGGACGAATCCCTGGTCGCAGTCGTCTTGCTTCGAGTCGCGCCACCCGTCATTGAAGGTGGCCACCGAGTCCGCCGGAGGGTGGGCCGGGGCCTGCGGCGTGGCGGCGATGACCAAGGTCAGGGCACACCCCACCCCCAGGCCGGCGAGTCCAGCGAGGAGTGTCTTCATCGGCCCAGAACCTGGGCCTTGTGCGCCTCGAACCGCTTGACGTCCGCTCGGTACTGACGCTCGGCGAACTCCAGCGAAAGAGCGACGAGGTTGTTCTTGCGGAGCTCGCGTCCGATGCGAGCGCGCATCCTGCCAACGGCGATGGACTGTTCGGTCTTGTTGAGGCTGACCATGGGGACTCCTTCGATTCGAGCAGGCTGGCTCGTCAGCGGCCGAGAACCCATCTCGGCCGGACGCTCCGGAGAGCGTTTCACCTTGTCACACTTACACGGTCAGGCCAGCGTCAGGAGCGTCACGCGGGTGACCTCGACCTGGACGCCCGCCGTCTCCATGAGGTGCGGCTCGTAGGGGCGGTACGCGGCGTCCTCGACCAGCCGCTCGGCGGAGAAGCTGTCACAGCCGCTGATGTTCTGCACCCACCACTCGGCGAGCTCCTCCGGGAAGGGCCAGACCTCGGCAACGGCGTCGCCCTCGCCGCTACCATCCCAGAACTGGATGACGTACCCGGGCTGACGGAGAGCGGGCTTCGGCGGGGTGAGCTCCACCAGGTACTCCGGGTAGCCGAACTGGTCGGCATGGCGCTGGCAGCGCCCCTGGTTGCCTCTGGCGGTGGCGAAGTAGTGGGTGGCGGGCTTGGAGCAGATGCCGCAGATCATCGGGTGACCCTCCCGGTCTCGAAGTTGAAGATGCCGAAGCAGTTGGAGCACGTGGGGTCGGCGACGTAGTCGGCCAGCGTGGCGCCGGTCAGCCAGTCCATCTCGCCGTACTCGGCGTCGTAGACCTTGATGACACCCTCGTCGGTGACCTTGAAGGCTTCCGGACACCCCTTGCACCTGATGTGGATCTCGGTGCGGATCGTCGTTCCGGCCATGCCGCTCCCCCTCATGCGTGGCTACACTTGCACATCGTGTGCGAAGAGTCGTGCCGACGGCGTCGGCGACTCGGTACTCCCCGTGGCCTTTGCGGCTACGTCTACCGACTGCGTCGGTCCCGTCCGGGGGAGCTTTGCGGGAGGACCCGGAAGGGCCCTCCCCCCCGCACTACGTGCGGGTCGTTCATCGTGTGCGTTTCGGCAGGTCGCACATCCTGTCACCATTCGCTCCCCCGGCCCGTTCGGCATTTCCGCTTCCCGGTCCGTTCGGATTGAACGGTGAGCCCTGGTCACCTACTGGCACTGGCAGCGTTCGTAGCCCTCCGGATCGTGGCATCCCTCTCCGAAGCGTACGGCCTGAACACGGCTGCTCGATCGAACGAGCGTCGTTTGGTGGCTGTACCCCAGGGGTTCGACCTCAGCCTCGCGTTCCTGCCTGGATCACTGGAGCGGATACCCGCTCCTACCAGGCTCTCCCGTCCGGGGGGCCTGTGCCCTGCCTACTCTCCCACCCACCTCCGGGGAGGTGGTGCGACATCCCTTGCGGGGGCCGGGAGAGCGTCGTTCAAGTCTGTCCGTGTTGCGTGTCGTGCTGTCTTGCTGGGCTGTACTTTACCGGGTTTCCCCGGGCCGTGCAACTTGCGCTTCGCTCGGCTTGCACATCCGCAGGTGAGCCGCTGTTCGCCACTCGGTAACCGTTCCCCGGACCTTCGACATCCCGGTTCACTCACCCGCCGTACTGCCTTGCTGGGCTCAACCCTACAGGAGCTGGACCATCTGTGCAAGTGTCGCCTACCTGGTTCGCGGTGCCTGCCTTGCGGCCTGCGGTGCGTCCCGTGGTGGCGACAGGCAGAACATTGGCACACTTGCACGCTCGACGCAAGTCGTGCAGGTCAGAGCCCTGATCGCGGGCCCCTGAGCGCCCCTCTGCGGGCCCGCTGGCCGGTCACTGGCCCGTTCGCCCGTCCCGCTGAGGGGAAGCCGCGAGAGCGCGACGCAGGAGGGCGCGCGAGGGTAGCACGGCCGGGCGGGGGGTGGGGGGTGACCCCCGGAGCGCGGTTTCGCGCACCGCCGTGTCTTACCGGCCGGGATCTTGCCACGGTTTCAAGGTCGTATTGCGGAGCGGCTCTTGCTACCGGAAGAGCAGGTACATCACGGGAAGCACGGCTCCGCCGGCAGCCATGCCTACGACCAACCTCTGCGTCGCGAGGGCGACTGTCATCTGATCCACTGCGACATCCTCGCGGACAACAACATCGATCAGTGGCGCCTGAACCTTCACGTCAGCCTTTGGTCCATCGATCAGTAGCGTCATCCGGACCGCCTGCTTTCGAGCCAGCAGGAAGGGAGGGATGGAGATCTTCTGCGGCGCTTCCGGGTGTATGTCCACCGAGGGGGCGACCGTTGACGAGGGGCTCGTCTTGATATCGAGCACTCCGACCACAGTGCCGCCGAGGGCTACTTGCAGCGGTTGGCCGTCGTGGAATTGCGCCGCAGTGATGGCGAGGCGGCCAGAGTTCCGCAACTCCAGCTCCACGACACGAGGGCGACTCACTGGAGTGCCGAGATGCCTGACTGTAAGTGCTCCCGCTTGGCTGTGGGAAGCGACGAACAGGGACGCGTTCACGAGCGTGCTGTAGCTGAGCCGTCGCCTGGGGTTCGAGGCTCGTATGGTGGCGAAGGCGCCCAGAGCGCCAACAGCCAGCGCCACAATCGACGTGATGGTGAACTGCCAGAAGGAGCCGTCTTCATACCAGGTCTTGGCCAGGGTCAACATGCCGCGAATTGTAATCCGCCCCGCTCGCCTTGGGGCTCCGCGTCATGAAGGGTCAGATCTTCGGCAGGGTGCCAGCGATGGCGTCACGGATGTGCTCGGGCCCCAGCTCCAGCCCAGGATTGGCGGCGGCGAAGAGACGCAGCAGACCGAGCGGGGAGTCGGGGGGCGCGGGCTCAGTAGCCAGCTCGGCGCCCGCGATCTGGAGCGCGAAGGCGAGGTCATCGTCAGAGGTCATGGCCCCAGCGTAAGCGGCAAGCGCGCTTGCCGGCTCTGAATTGCGGGGCGCGGCAGCGCCCCCAGGGAATTTGCCGGCTCTGCTCCGTTGCGCCCTGCGGGCGCCCCATCGGTAGCGCTCCACTCACCCCTTCGCCGTTGCGCTCAAGGCCGGACGGCCGCCGCCAGGCGGCCCAGCCCAAAGCCTCGAAGTCTCTGTGTAAGTGTGACCACGACCACATCGGAATGATGGAAACTTCCTCCCCCCGGGCTCCGTATCAGTAAGTACAAGGGTAAGTACGAAGAGCGGAGTTGCAGGCTGGAGGCCCTGTCGGGCCTCGCTTGACGAAGCTCCTTACGACTTGCCGCAAGCACAAGCACTTCCCCTCGGGTTGACAGTGAGCGAGCAGCTACCTGTTCAGGTAGGACGTCACCGAGGGGATCAGCTTCCACGTCGGGGGTGATCCGGTTGCCGAACTGGCAAGGTTCCGACAGGCGCTCGCGCCTACCGAAGGACTGGCCCAAGATCCGGCTCCGGGTCCTGCGGCGAGACGGAGGGCAGTGCACCGCGCTGACACAAGCGGGTGAACGCTGCGACTCGTCCGCAACCGACGTGGACCACATCGTGCCGGGCGACGATCACAGGCTGTCGAACCTGACATCCCTGTGCGCCTGGCACCACAAGCAGAAGAGCAGCCGGGAGGGTGCGGCGGCCCAGGCCGCCAAGCGTCGCGCGATCCAGAAGAAGTTCCAGCGCAGCGAGCAGCATCCCGGCCTCCTCTGAGACCCGCGCTCCAGGCCCTCCCTGCCTGTAGAGCGCGAGCGCCCCCGAGCCCTCCTCTCCTCGGGCGAGGCGCCGGCCCCAGGACCGCTACCCCCTGGGGCCCGAGACTTCCGCGCGTTCCGGCCCGAACTCGGGTGAGCGCGCGGTACGAGGTGGCGGTCATGGTCCCCGACCGGCAGAACCAACTCGGACCACGCGCATACCGGGCCGCGCGCACAACGCCCGGAACTCGTTTCAAGGAGGTGCGCCCTTGCTCTGTACTGGTTGCCCCGGCCCATGTGCCGGCTGCCCGCTCGCCGGCCCTCGGTGAGCGGGTTCGAGTGGGCCTGGCTCGCGTGGGGTGGCGCCTTCCTCGTCATCGAGGGGATCGCCCTCAAGCGCAAGGCCAAGGGCGACACCCTGTCCGAGCAGGTCTGGAAAATCTTCCACACCTCGCAGGGCCAGGAGAAGACGAAGACCACGCAGGCGCGACGCGCCGTCCTGGTCATGTTCCTCGCCTGGCTCGTCGCCCATTTCGTGAGTGGCGGCGCGGTCTGACCGTTCCGGCGTAGGCCGGCAAAAAAGAAGGTCCCCGTCTCGGCATGGCCGCGCCCGGCATTACGCCCGGCGCGGCCCTTGCTGTTCGGGATCGCGACGAGGGGGTGAGGACCATGGGAGCCCGTGGACCAGTTCCGAATCGCTCTGAAGACCTCGCCCGACCTCGGTCGCGCAAGGGGGGCGAAGAGCGGCCCATCACCAAGGGCGAGATGAAGGCGGTCAAGATCCCTGCGGCGGATCGCGACTGGCACCCCATCGCCCGGCGACTGTGGGACTCGCTCAAGACATCCGGCCAGGCCGACTTTTACCAGAACAGTGACTGGGCGTTCGCCTACTCGCTGTGCGAGGACTTGTCGTACTACAAGAAGTCCGGCAAGCGGTCGGGCCAGATGCTCCAGACCATCTACTCCGCCTTCGAGCGACTCCTTGTCGCCGAGGGCGACCGGCGCCGTGTGCGCATCGAACTGACCGAGCCCGTACCCGAGCAGGACTCTGCCGCCGTGGTCGCCATCGCGGACTACAAGAAGGATCTCGGGCTCTGAACGCCGTCTGCCCCCACCACAAGGCAGGGGCAGACGGTAGGTCATTCGCGCTTCTTCCTGAACTCATCCGCTACAGCACGGATGGACCGGACAGCCACGACGGCTTTCTTGGCGATCGGTGGAATCCGGTCGAGGACTCGCTCGAACACCACCAGCGCGGCCATTGAGACCGCACCGACGATCGCCCAGTATTCAGCATTCATCTTCACTCCAGAAAAAGAAATTTTGACGCTGTCACCCGCCAAGATTTCTTCTCCTTTCCGGCGTCTGACGATACAGCAGCTTGCCCCTGGAGCGCCAATACGCAGGTGAAGGGCATGATTTCGGGGGTGAGAAATGGCAGCCATTACGCCGCTCACTTCCGAAGAGATCGACGCCCTGGAGCCTGAGTACCTCGGGCCTACCTGGCAGAAGGACGCCTTCGGCAGGTGGAAGCTCCCCGAGTTCACGCTCGGGTGGCAGATCGCCGGCTGGTGCGCCGAGTATCTGGACGGCGAAGGCTCGACCGACGAGCAGCGCGTCCCGTGGAAGTTCACCACGGAACAGCTCCGCTTCCTCCTGTGGTGGTACGCCATCGACAAGGACGGCGAGTTCATCTACCGGACCGGGGTCCTCCAGCGCTTGAAGGGCTGGGGGAAGGACCCTCTCCTCGCGGTGATCTCGCTCGTCGAGTTTGTCGGGCCGTCGCGCTTCTCCCACTGGGACGAGAACGGCGCCCCGGTCGCGAAGGCCCACCCGCAGGCGTGGGTGCAGGTCACGGCCGTGAACCAGGAGCAGACCACCAACACGATGGGCTACCTGCCCATCCTGATGGGGCCGAAGCTCATGCAGACCTACGGCATCAAGGCCGGCGCCGAACTCATCCGCGCCGACCGGGGACGCAAGAAGCTCCAGGCGGTCACCAGCTCGTACCGGGCGATCGAGGGTAAGCGCACGACGTTCACCCTGCTCAATGAAACGCATCACTGGATCGCGAGCAATGGCGGCCACAAGATGTTCGAGACCATCGACGGTAACTCCACCAAGATGGACTCCCGGTACCTGGCGATCACGAACGCCTACCTCCCTGGCGAGGACAGCGTGGCCGAGCGCACGCGCGAGGCGTACAACAAGGTGCTCGAAGGCCGCGCGATCGACGTGGGGATGCTCTACGACTCGATCGAGGCGCACCCCAAGACCCCGCTCACGCCCGAGGCGCTGCGGATCGTGCTTCCCAAGATCCGGGGCGATGCCGCCTGGCTGAAGATCGAGACGATCATCAAGTCCGTCATGAACTTGACGATCTCGGCCTCGCGCTCCAGGCGCATGTACCTGAACCAGGTCGTGGCCGAAGAGGACGCGATCTACGGGCCGGCCCAGTGGGACCCGCTCGCGGACGACGGCAAGAGCTTGAAGCCTGGCGACGAGATCGTCCTCGGGTTCGACGGAGGCAAGAGCTCCGACAGCACAGCCCTGGTGGCTCTTCGCGTACGCGACATGCACGCGGTGCTGCTCAACATCTGGGAGCACCCAGAGGGCGAGGCCGCGAAGGACTGGACCGTGCCTCGGCATGAGGTCGACTCGGCCGTGCATGAGGCGTTCCGTCTCTTCGAGGTCCGGGCGTTCTTCGCTGACGTCGCCCTGTGGGAGTCGTACATCGCCGACTGGTCGGAGACGTACGGCGACCAGCTCGGTGTTCGCTCGCCCTCGGGCAAGGATGCGATCGGCTGGGACATGCGCTCATCGCAGAAGACGGTGACGCTGGCGCACGAGCGCCTGATGCGCTCCATCTTCGACGGGAAGCTCTCGCACGACGGAGACCTGACGCTGCGCCGGCACGTGCTCTCAGCTCGCCGGCGCACGAACAACTACGGGCTGTCGTTCGGCAAGGAGTCGAAGGACTCCCCGCGCAAGATCGATGCCTACGCGGCGCTGATGCTCGCGCACGAGGCCCTGAACGAACTCCGAGCTCGCGGCAAGAAGGTCCGCAAGCGGACCGGTCGCGGCTACTTCATGTAGTGCAAGTGTGACAGAAAGGTGGTGAGGCATGGCCGACACCAGCCCAGCATCGCTGGCGAAGGAACTCCTCGCCATCCTCGATCGCGACGAAGAGCGCATTCAGCGGATCGACGACTACATCCACGGAAAGCACGACGACCCGTACATGCCGCCTCACGCGGACGACGAGTACCGGCTGCTCGCGAAGCGGGCGGTGTCCAACTGGATGCCGCTCCTCGTCGGGACTCCGGCTCAGGCTCTGTACGTGGACGGCTTCCGGCCCGGCACATCCGGTTCCGGCCTGCCGAACGCCTCGTCCTCGACGAGCCCGGCCTGGAACCACTGGCAGCGCTCGCGCATGGACGCGAGGCAGGCCGCGATCTACCGGGGCGCCCTCGGCTTCGGCCACTCCTTCGTTCTGACGGAGAAGACCAAGAAGGGCGTCGTCTCCAAGGGCCTGTCCGCCAAGCGGACCGCAGCCCTGTATGAGGACCCGGCGAACGACGAGACCCCGTACGCCGCGCTGACCGTGACGGCCTGGCCCCGAGGCGAGAGCCTCGGTAAGGCCCGGCTCTTCGACGGCAAGCGCGAGTACGCGGTCACCTTCAAGTCGAAGAGCGACCCCAAGTCGGTGCGCGTCGCGGCCGGCAAGCTGCACGGCGCGAGCGAGTGTCCGGTCACCCGGTTCGCCGCTCAGGTCGACCTCGAAGGCCGCACGATCGGCGTCGTCGAGCCGATGATCCCGCTCAGCGACCGCATCAACCAGACCATCTTCGATCTCCTGGTCGCGCAGACCTACACCTCCCACGAGGTGCGGTACGCCACCGGCATGGCTCCGCCCATGCAGATGGAGATGCTGGACGAGAACGGCAACGTCACGACCGACGTGAGCCTCGCGGTCGACAGCCGGCCCAGGCTCGACTCCGAGGGCAACCCGGTCCCCGCGTCCATCAACCACAACGCCCGACGCTTCCTCTTCGCGGAAGACCCGGACGTGAAGTTCGGCTCGCTGCCGGCTGGCCCGATCACCCCGCTGATCGAGTCCGTGGACATGAGCATCCGGCACCTCGCGGCCGTCTCGCAGACCCCGCCCCACCACCTGCTTGGCCAGATCGCCAACCTCTCCGCCGAGGCCCTCCTCGCCGCTGAGCAGTCCCTGGCCCGCATGGTCGCGGAGTTCCGCTCCATCTTCGGCGAGTCCTGGGAGCGCGTCTTTCGGCTGGCCGCAGAGATGGAGGGCGACATCGGTGCGACGGACGACTTCTCCGGCGAGGTTCAGTGGCGGGACATGGAGTCCCGCTCCCTGGCGCAGGCCGCTGACGCTCTCGGCAAGCTCGCCGACCAGCTCGGCATCCCGAAGCGCGGTCTGTGGAAGCGCGTCCCTGGCGTGACGCAGACCGAGTACGAGGACTGGGAGCAGATGGCCGAGGAGGACGACTCCGTAGGCCAGCTCGCGACCGCCCTCACTCGCGCCACACCCGAGCCGGCCGCCCCTGATCCGGGGGTGATCGCCGCGTGACGAGCCCGGCCCGACAGGCTGAGGCTGATCGCGCTGCAATCGCGTTCCAGACGGCGCTCACCCAGATCGGGGCGGGCACCATCGCGGAGGCGATGACGCTGTGGGGGGACGTCCCGGCTACGGCTCGGGCGTCCACCTCCGCTTCCTGGTTGCGCCGGGCCATCACGATGGTGATGAGCCGGCGCCGCATGAGCCGAGATCTGGCTCGTGCGTACTACCGCCTGGCCCGCGCGCTGCGGACCGGGACGACGGTAGCCGATCCGCACCACCCCGAGCCCACGTACATCACCCTCGATGTGCTGCGCCGGGAGTTCGCAGAGCTGGCGGGGGAATCCGCTGAGCAGCCCCAGGAGGGCCGTTCAGAGCCCTCCGGCACCAGCACCCCAGAGACCCCGTCGTCGGCCGCGAGCAGCGAGCCTGTGGAAGCCGACAACGATTCACCCCCGACCGACCGGGAGCTGGAAGACGAGCTCGACCGTATCCGGGTCGAGGAGATCGAGGGTCTGCGGGAAGCGGAAGAGCTGATCGAGCGAGAAGCGGAGCAGGAGCTGCGCACGGCACTGGAGGCCCTCGGGCCGAACAACCTCCAGGGGAAGGTCGACAGGATCGATGGCGGCAGGACCGCTGACGAGGTCGACAAGCTCCGGGGCGAGGCCCACCGGCAGGCCGGCGCACGCCAGGCCGCAGCCGCCGAGCGCGTCGCCATGAACGGCGGACGTTCGGCCGTCTGGAACCACGCCAGTCGCGACAAGCGAGCCATCGGCTACATCAGACTCTCGCGCTCCGGCACCCCCTGCGGGTGGTGCGCGATGCTCATCTCTCGTGGTCCCGTCTACCGCAGCTCGGCCTCGGCCCAGTACGCGGACGGCGACAAGTACCACGACAACTGCCACTGCTACGCGGAGCCCGTGTTCTCGCGCGAGCAGTACAGCAGCTCGCCTCTGTACGAGCTGAACCGCCGGTACGAGGAGCTGTGGCCCAAGGTCACGAGCGGCCTGTCCGGCAAGGCGGCCGTGTCCGCCTGGCGCCGGTTCATCCGGCAGGAACAGAAGGCCGCAGCCCAGGAGGCTCGGCGACAAACCCCGAACGTCCAGGAGGCGTGACAGTGCCCGAGCAGGAAACCCCCAGCACCGAGACCACCGAGTCCACGGAAGAGACCGTCGAGACGCCCCCGGAGGGCACCGAGCCCGATGGCGAGAAGCCGGCGGAGGAGTCCACGGACGAGAAGCCCTCGGAGGAAGCCGTTCCTCCGGAGGTGCTGCGCAAGAAGCTCACCGAGGCGAACGCCGAGGCGGCCAACTACCGCACGAAGCTCCGCGAGGTCGAGGCTCGGTTCGCCGACGCCAAGACCCCCGAGGAGTTCGAGGCTGCGGTCGCCGAGCTGAAGGCGCAGAACGAGGCGCTGGAGCGGACGATCCTGCTCAACACCGTGGCCGCGAAGTACGAGCTTCCGGCCGCTCTCGCGACGCGCCTGGCCGGCGCCACTCCCGAGGAGCTGGAGGCGGACGCGAAGGAGCTCCAGAAGCTCGTCGCGCCCGCGCCGCCCGAGTCCCTGTCCGGCGGCCTCGACCCCGACGAGGACTCGGACGACTTCGATCCGGTCAAGGCGGCGCAGGCAGCCCGCCGAGCCCGCTACTGATCACCCCCTGGCCGTGTGTGCAACCTGCGCACGACGAGCCTCGCTCTTCTACTGAAGGAGTAACACCCCGTGACCCACTCCCCCATCAAGCCGGAGAAGATCGCCGCGACTGCGGCGGTCGCCCTGGAGCAGGCCCTCGTCGTCCCCGCGCTCTTCCAGCGCGAGGGCATCGACGCGTACAAGGGCGCCGCGAACGACACCATCAACGTCGTCGTCGAGGGCGTCCTGCCGTTCCGGACCTACGACTGGCGTTCCGGCCAGATCGGCGGCCCCAACCCGAATGGCGGCATCCGTAAGGCGATCGAGTTCGACGACTACGCCGAGAAGACCGTCGCGGTCTCCTTCGGCGGCAACATCTACTCGGCGGTCAAGCTGACCGACGAGCAGCGTGACTTCGACCTGGGCGGCTGGGCGAAGCTCATGACCAAGCAGACCGAGGCCATCGGTCGCGGCCTGGAGCGCGAGGCCGTCAACCACCTGCTCGGCCAGGACTACGCCGTCACCCTCGGCGGTGCGGTCACCGGCCGCGACCTGCGCCGGACCCTGATCCGCGCCCGCGACGTCCTCAACAAGTTCCGCGTCCCGTCCGAGGGCCGCGTACTCCTGGTCGGCACCGACTGGGAGGTCGAGCTCCTGTCCGACGAGAAGCTGAACCTGGCTTCCAACGTCGGCGAGTCCGAGGCGGTCTCCGCCCTGCGCGAGGCTTCCATCGGCCGGCGCTTCGGCTTCGACATCGTCGTCTCGCAGGAGGTCCCGAGCGACGCCGCGTTCGCGCTGCACCGCTCCGCGTTCATCTTCGCGACCGGCGCCCCGACCGTCCCGCAGTCCGTTGTGGGTGGCACCGCCTCTCACAACGGCGTGGCGATCCGCTACATCCAGGACTACGACGCGCAGTACCTGACCGACCGCAACGTGGTCAACACCTACAAGGGCTTCCGCTCCGTCCAGGACCAGCTCATGGGCGTGGACGAGGCCACCGGCCAGGCGTTCATCTCCGAGCACGAGCACTTCGTGCGCGGCATTCGCCTCGACCTGGACGCGGCCTCCGACGTCCTGCCCGACCCGGACGGCCCGAACGAGGCCGCCCAGGAGCTCGCGGCCATCACCGGAGTCAAGGCCGAGGCCACCGAGGGCTGACCGTCCGAGGGTGTGGGCGGGACTGTGCAACCTGCGCAACCCCGCCCCTCCCCGCGAGCGAAGGAGAATCACCTTGGCGGACTTCGCCACACTCGACGAGCTGAAGGGCCGCCTCGACTGGACGCTCGACGCTGACGAGGAGCGCATCGCTACCGCCTCCCTCGAAGACGCATCAGACCTTGCTCGCGCCTACGCAGGGCGCGACTGGGAGCCCGTGACCGCAGCCCCGCGCCTCGTACGGACGATGGTCCTGAAGGCGTGCAAGCGGTACATGAACAACCCCTCAGGCTTCACGCAGTCCCGCGCGGGCGACGAGACGCTGGCCTGGAACGATGATGCCGGCGAGGACGCTGGGACCGTGTACTTCACCAAGGACGAGCAGGACATGCTCGCCAACCTCGGTGGACGCAGGGCCGGCCTGGTCTCCGCAGGCGTCACCGCCTGGAACTCCAACATCCGCCGCTACCGCAGCCGGCGTAGCTGGCGCAGCGGCAACGACCTCCCGGCCGGCTTCGTCCCGGCGGGCTCCGGCAAGGACGTCCCGTTCTTCGGGGATGAGGTGGAGCCCTGGTGAGCTCCATGCAGCGCAGACGCGGCGTGGCCGCGCGGATCTGGAAGAGCGAGCTGCGGACCGACAGCCGAGGCAACGAGGTTCTCGTCGCCGACGCGGACGGCCCGCACGAAGTGCGCTGCGCCCTGATCCCGCAGCGTTCCGCCCGAGCTGAAGTGCCCGGTCAGCAGCAGATCAACATCACCCGCATGATCGTCGCCGCCGACCTCGAAGACGTGACCCTCTGGTCACGCGTCGAAGTGCACGGTGCCGTCTGGGACATCGTGACGCCGCCGGCCTACCACCACGGCGAGCGCAAGACGCGGCACTGGTCGATCGACATTCGGGAGAGGCCGAGCTGATGGCCGAGATCTACAAGGGGCTCAACGGCAAGAAGATGTCCGAGGTCATCGCCTCCCTCGATGAGGTGCAGGGCGAGATCTGGGAGCGCACCTTCGAGATCGCGGCCCGAGCCGAGGCTCTCCTGGTCCAGCACCGGGCCGAGGGCGTCGCCAAGGTCGACATGCTCAAGGGCGACATCGACGGCTACGTGGTCCTGGAGGACACCAACCGGAACAACACCGGCTCCGGCAAGGGCAAGGCCAACTCGGCGGCCTCAATCGAGTTCGGTCGCGCGGGCTACGACGTCGAGGTGGTCGACAGCTCCGGCCAGGTCGTCAGGGAGTACGAGGTCGGCGCCATGGAGGGCCTCTACATCCTCACAGAGGCGTCCCACCTGCCGAAGAAGCGGCGCGCGGTACGGACCCCCAAGACGGTCCGGATCAAGCAGAAGAAGCGCAAGAAGAGCGGGGGTGATGGCTGATGGCCGGCCTACCTCCGGAGATCAGAGCTCTCGCCGAGCTCTCCCCCGTCGAAGACCTGATGCTCGCCGTGCTCCGGAAGGGGCTGCCCGGCATTCAGGTCCGGTCGCTCATCGCGAAGGGTCAGACCTTCCCGCTCGTCATCGCGCGCCGAGACCCTTCCTTCGGGATCTGGGGAGGGGACGCCCGCTTCCTCGACGCGGCGCGCGTGGGGATCAACGTCCTCTGCGAGGACCCTGACGGTGACCAGGATGCGGCGATCCTCTCCGAGGCCGTCCGCGTCGTCCTGCGGGACGCCTGGCTGAGCCAGACGGTCTACCCGGGGCTCGGGCACATCACGCGTGTTGACCTCGCGTCCGCCCCGCGCCGGCAGACGGACTGGGCCACCTCCACGGGGCCGGTCCAGTACGCCGACCTGCCGACCGGGGTGTGGCGCTACGAGTCGACGTACGACATCGAGATCCGCAAGCCACGCAACCGCCCCTACCCCAACTGACCAGATGTGCAAGTGTCGCATCTGAGTAAGGAGAACGCCTCGTGGCACTGAACGACAACGCCACCCTCGTCATCGGTTCCGGCAATTACCTGACCGCCCCGGTCGGCACCGACATCCCCGACGACCTTCTCGTCCCTGTCTCTCCGTGGGAGGCCGTGGGTCACACATCGCTGGAGGACATCTTCTCGATCACCTCCGAGGGCGGAGAGGCCACCACCATCGGCTCTCTCCAGAACAAGAGCCTGCGCACCAAGTACTCGGCGCGCACCGAGACGATGGCCTTCACGCTCCAGCAGTTCGACGTCAAGGGGCTGAAGCTCTACTACGGCTCGAACGCTCCGGTCCTGCCTGACGGCAGCGTCGGCGTCCCGACCGACCCGATCCCCACCACGGCCGCGTTCCTCGCGGTGTTCCTCGACGGCGAGAACGTTTTCGCCTTCTACGCCCCGAAGGCCGAGATCTACCGTGGTGACGACGTGTCCTTCGGTGACACGGAGAGCCTGGCCGGCCTGCCCCTCGGCGTGAAGCCGATGGCCTACGGCGCGAACAACTGGACGTACGCGATCACCCCGCTGGGGACCGTCTCCGCTACCGGCGCGACCGCCGGCACGCCCGGCACCTTCACCCCGGCCGGCTCGGCGGTTCCCTACGACCTGGTCGACCTCGACCTCGTCACCCCGAACCCGTCGACCGCATGGGCTGACGGTCAGTACGTCGCGCTCGGCGACGGCTCCATCGCTCACTACGACGGCTCCGACTGGATCTCAGGCATCGCCTCGACCTGATCCCGAACTCCCCGGCTGTGCAAGTGACGCGGACCTCCTTGCGCGGCCGGGGCCACCCCGGGTGGCCCCTCCCCGATGGTCCGCACCTGTTCACCCCTACCACTTGGAGGTCCGCAACCCCATGGCCAGCTTCACTCTCGACGACATCCGCGCCGCAGCCGACGCGAAGTACAGCTCGACCGACATCACGGTCGACGAGAAGACCACCGCCCGCCTGCTCAACCCGCTCCGCCTGTCGAAGGAGAAGCGCGAGGAACTCCAGGGCATCCAGGACCGGATGGACGCGGACGGCGTGGACCAGGAGGAGCTCCTGGCCGAGGCCATCCTCATCGTCGTGGACCACCCCAAGAAGGGCGAGGCCCTCCTGAAGGCCGTCAACGGCGACCTCGCCGTCCTGGCCCAGATCTTCAACACCTACATCGAGGGCGCGCAGGTGGGGGAAGCCTCGGCCTCTGCGAGCTGATCGACGACTTCGGAGAGGGGGTGTACGCCGACCTCCGCTTCCACTACGGCATCGATCTGGTGGACGTGATTGAGGGGCGTGGCCCCTCCCCGAAGTTCGTCCTCGCGCTCGTGCGGAGGCTGCCCGACACATCCCTGACCGTCGCCCTCGCGTCGGGCGGCAGGGAGCACTTCGGCTGGGGCATCGACCGCCACATGCAGGCCGACGTGTTCGACGCGATCAACCAGAACACCAGGGCTACCGGCCAGTGGGGCAAGGGCAAGGCACCCAAGATCCCGGCGTGGCCTCGCCCGAAGGCGCTGAAGAAGCCCACCAAGTCCAGCGGCCCGACGACGGCCGGCAAGAAGACCTCCGTCGCGGAGATCTACAAGCGGTTCACAGCCCGGAGGTAGCCCATGCCCCAGGGTCAGGTCATCGGTCGCGTCAGCGTCCGCGTGCTACCCGACACCGACGAGTTCCGAAGCAAGGCGAGCAAACAGCTCACCAAGATCGAGAAGCAGCTCAAGGTCGAGGTCCAGGTCATGCCCAACATGGCCGGCTTCGAGCGCGAGATGCTCACCGAGATTTCGAAGATCAGCCAGCGCAACCGCCAGTCGGACGCACGCAAGGTGAAGATCTACACCCGCATCGACACGAGCACCATGAACGGCGAGCTGGCGCGGGCGATCCGGGCCTACAACAACCGGGCCAAGTCCGGCCAGAAGGTGAAGCTCCAGTCCACCTTGGATGCCGGCGCGGTCGACGTGGAGATCTCGGCTCAGTCGCTTCGGAAGATGACCGACCAGCTCAAGGACTGGCGGGACGACAACTCCCCCCTGAAGATCAAGGTCGAGCCGGACGTCTCGGCTCTGAGCTCGGCCGCGACGAATGCGCGCCTCGACGTGCTGACTCGTCCCCGCACGGTCTCGATCATCCCGAAGCTGAACGAGGCGGCGGTCGCCAAGGTGGCCACTGCCCTCGCGGCGCTCTCCGGTATCCGTGTGCTCAACAACCTCTTCGAGAAGTTCAGCAACATCCTGAAGAACCTCGACAAGAGCGTGCCGATCATCGGCTCCTTGGCCTCGGCGATGGCCGGCCTGGCAGCGCTGGCCTTGACCTCGGCGAGCAACCTCTTCGCGCTGTCCGCGTCGCTCGCGCAGATCGGGGCCTTGGCCCTGACCATGCCCGGCCTGCTCGGCGGCTTCGCGGTTGGCCTCGGCGTCACGATCGCCGCCCTGCGCGACTTCAACACGGTCGTTCCGCAGGCCAAGGCCGCACTCTCCGAGATGCAAGACACGATCAGCTCGAACTTCTGGGAGCAAGCACGCAAGCCGATCAGCGACATGGTCGACAACCTGCTCCCCCGCTTCGCCAAGGGCTTCGACTCGTCGTCCACCGCGATCGGCAAGTTCTTCGGCTCGTTCGCCACCGACCTCACGGCAGCGCTCGACCCATCCCTGGTCGACGCGATGTTCGGCTACCTCAACGAGTCGATCGCCACCGCGACCGGCGGCACCAAGGTCTTCTCCTCGATCATCGCCCAGCTCGGCGAGGTCGGCGCCTCCTACCTGCCGAACCTGGCCGGCTGGTTCGTCGACATCTCCAAGCAGTTCGACGTCTGGCTCCAGAAGAAGGGGCAGATCGGGCTCCAGGAAGAGATCGACGCGGGCATCACCTCGCTGAAGGATCTCGGCGGAATCCTGTACGAGACGGGCGGCATCCTCGCCGGCCTCTCCCGCGCAGCCACTGAAGCCGGCGGCTCCACCCTGGGAATGCTCCGCGACTCCCTCGCGAGCATCCACGAGGTCGTCGACTCGGACGGCTTCCAGAAGGGCATGGTCGACGTCTTCACCGCCGCCCACCTGGCGATGTCGAACCTGGCCAACGGCGCCGGCCCGGCCGTGAAGAACCTCTTCATCGAGCTCGGCTCGCTCCTGACGACGATCCTGCCGCAGGCCGGCTCGATCCTCGGTGTGGCCCTGGGCGCCATCTCTGACGCCCTCTCGCAGACCGCCGTCACGGACGGCGTGAAGGCCATGTTCACCGCGCTCTACCAGGCCGTGCAGCTCCTCGTCCCCGCGATGGCTCCGCTCGGCCAGGCCCTCGGCGCACTGATGCAGGTCGTCGCCGCGATGCTCCCGGTCTTCGCCGGGCTCGTCACCGCAGCAGTCGTCCCGCTGGCCCAGGCGTTCACCGCCCTGGCTCCGCAGGTCATCCCGATCGTGGAGCTACTCGGTGGCGCACTGACCTCCGCGTTCCAGATGCTCGCACCGATCATCGCTCAGCTGGTTCCGGTTGTCGGAGAGATGCTCGGCGCAGCCTTCGGGTTGCTGGCCGCGATCCTCCCTCCGATCGCCGAGCTCTTTCAGATGATCATCGCGGCGGTCGCCCCGCTCGTCGAGCAGCTCGTCGGAGCCCTGGCTCCGATCCTGCCTGTCCTCGGCGAGGCCCTGGCGCAGATCTTCACGGCGCTCCAGCCGATCGTTGAGATCGCTCTCCAGATCCTGACGGCCGTCATCGCCCCGCTGCTCCCCATGCTGTCGGAGGTGGTCCAGGCTGTCCTGCCACCCCTGGCGGACGCGATTCAGCGAGTGGTCGAAGCCCTACAGCCCTTCCTCCAGGCGCTCCTCGCCATCGTCGACTTCGTCATGCCGATCCTGGTCCCGATCATTCAGTTCCTGGTCGAGATCCTGGCCGGCTCGCTGGTCGCCGCGATCGAGGGTGTGGCCCTGGTTCTCGAAGGGCTGAAGACGTTCTTCGTCGGCGTCTGGGACTACATCGTCGGCTACTTCACGATGATCTGGGGCGTCTTCGAGGGCATCTTCACCGGCAACTGGGACACGTTCAACGAAGGCTTCTCCCAGCTCTGGGAGGGCATCAAGGGGATGCTCAAGGGCGTCTGGGACGTCATTCTCGGCGCGCTGAAGACGTTCCTGAACGTCGGTATCCTCGGCGCGGCCGGCAAGGCGTTCACGGCCCTCAAGACTCTCTCCTCGTCCGCGTGGACTGCGATCCAGGCCGTATTCACGGGCGCCTTCACGGCGATCCGTGGCTACATCGGCGTATTCCTGACGGGCGCCAAGGGCCTGTTCATGGACGGCATGAAGGCCATCGGGAAGTTCTTCACCGACGGCTGGGCGTCCATCACGCGCGGCGTCACGTCGTTCTTCAGCGGCGCCGTGTCCAAGGTGACGTCGGGTCTCGCGTCGATCAAGGGGTACTTCTCCTCGGCCTGGTCCTCGATCAAGTCGGTCGCCAGCTCCGCGCTGAGCAGCCTCGTCTCGACCGTAGGGACCTGGATCAGCAAGGCCGTCGCCAAGGTCAGGGAGCTGCCTGGTAAGGCGAAGTCCGCGCTCGGTTCCCTCGGCTCCACCCTGAAGGATGCGGGCATGAAGCTCATCCGTGGCTTCATCGACGGCATCGCGAGCATGTTCGACAAGGTCAAGGACACGCTCGGCAACCTGACCGACAAGTTGACCTCGTGGAAGGGTCCGGAGTCCCTGGACCGCGTCCTCCTGACGAACGCCGGCAAGCTCGTCATCGACGGCTTCATCAACGGCCTGGAGTCCCGGTACGACGCTGTGCGCAAGACCCTCCGGGGCCTGACGCAGGACGTCGCCAACACCGAGTTCGACGCGCTCGGCGTCGGGCAGGTCAGCGCGTCGGGTGGCCTCACGGCCGCCGTGAACAGCGCGCTCGCGGGCTCGGAAGGGGGTGGCACCACGAAGATCCTCAACTACTACGCGGCGCCTGGCTCCTCTCTCGGGGCCGAAGAAGATCTGTTCGCCGCCGGCAATCGAGCAAGGTTTGGATGGTGATCATCAGTGCCCAAGCTCCTGCTCGCCAGTGAGACGGACACGCTCAACCTCAACGAGATCATGGACAAGGGCTTGGGCTACCAGGCCAAGACGGGGGTGACGGGCTTCGGCCTGCCCCCCGTCTCCGTCCAGTGGCTTGAAGGTGCCGGAGACGGCGCCACCTTCCGGAGGCGTCGAGTCCTCACGCGGGACATCGACATCCCCCTGGAGATCCTGGCCCGGGACCGTCGACACCTCCAGGAGCTCACCGACCGGCTGGCCCTCGCGCTGGCCGGTCGGTGCACCCTTACCCTGCTCGACGATGACGGTACTCGGTGGGCCACCGAGGTCTACCGCGTTGGTGGAGGCGAGTACGCCTACGGCGGAGACACGACCGGTGAGCGCGATTTCCAGACCGTTGTGACCTTCCGGTCGCCGGACCCGTACTGGACCTCCTCGGAGGCTCAGATCAGATCGATCGGCCAGGACGACTCGGTGTCCAGCTTCCTCTCCTCGCTTGCCTCGGTGCCCGTCGCGGCGTCGCAGGCAATCGGCGAGATCCAGCTCGACAACCGGGGCACCGCAGACGCTTACCCCACCTGGGAGGTGACGGGGCCGGGAACCAACTTCCTGGCCGTCTCCCCCTCCGGTGAACGCCTCGCCTGGGGCGGCACGCTCCTGGCGAACCAGCGCCTGATCATCGATACCCGCAAGGGGACCGTCGTGGACCAGGAAGGCAACAACCGCTACGCCGAGCTCGAAGAGGCGCCCCGCCTCTGGACCGTCAAGCCCGGCCTGTCCACCGCGACCGCTCAGCTCGAAGACATCTCGCCCCGCTCGAAGATCACCTGCTCGTGGCGGCCGAGGAAGTGGATGGTGATCTGAGTGCGTCTTGAGGACATCACGGTCGAGGTTCGCGACAAGTCGCTGACTCGTCGCGGCCTCGTCCGGCCCGAGGAGCTCCAGCTTGAGCTCACCGACCACTTCAACAACGTAGGCGAGTGGAAGCTGACGCTCGCTGCGGAGAGCCCTCTCGCCAACATCCTGCGCACGCCGGGGGCCGGCGTCATCGTCACCGGCCCGACCGACGTACTCATGTCGGGGCCGATGGTGAAGGCGGAGTTCGCTGCCACGCAGGAGGACCCCGGAGGGAGCATCACCTTCGAGGGCGTGTCCGACACGGTGTGTCTCGCCGACGCCCTCGCCTTCCCCGACCCGACGAACCCCAACGGCGCCAGCCAGACGCTCGCACACGACGTCAGGCAAGGCCCGGCGGAGGATGTCATGCACTCCTTCGTCATGGCGAACATCGGTCCGACAGCGCCCGTCGAGCGCCGCAAGACGCACCTGGCGGCGAGCACCAGCTCGGGGCGCGGGCCGGCCGTCATCAAGTCCGCCCGCTTCCCCGTGCTGGGCAACCTGCTCGCCGAGCTGGCGGTGTTGGGCAAGCTCGGCTTCCGTGTCGTGCAGCGCGGGAAGGGCCTGGTCTTCGAGACCTACGAGATCACCGACCGCACCAGGCTGATCCGCCTCGACGTGCAGAACGGCTCGCTTGCAGGACAACGTGTGGCAATCTCGCCTCCCGGCGTCACACGTGCTGTCGTCGCAGGTCAGGGCGAGTTGGTGAAGCGGCAGTTCCTCCAGGTGCAGACGCCCGAGTCCGTCGCCGCAGAGGCCGACTGGGGGCGCCGGATCGAGCAGTTCATCGACCAGCGCCAGACCGACAACTGGGAGGAACTCCAGCAGGCCGGCGACGAGGCGATGGAGAGCTCCGGCTTCACCGCCGTCAACGTCCAGGTCGTCCCGATGGAGGACGGAGCCATGCGCTTCGGCCTCGACTGGGGCCTGGGAGACAGGGTCTCCGTCGTCGTTGAGGAGCAGGAGCTCACGTCCAACGCGACCGGCGTCGTCATCAGGATCGACGCGGACGGGTTCCGCGTCGGCGTCTTGCTGGGAGACCCGGCCGGCTTCAACGCGAGTGCCGCGATGGCGAAGCGTGTGACGAACACCGAGGCCCGTGTCTCGCAACTTGAGCGGACGTCCGACGCGGGCGTTGCCGCCGACAACCAACTGATGTCGATCATGGGAGTGTGGTGAACAGATGGCCACGGCGCCGAAGAACTTCTGGCGGGGCGAGCTCCCTGACCTGGACACGATCATCTACACCGCCCCCGCGAACGGGCAGGCGATCATCACCGACATCCTCGCGACGAACGTGAGCGCTTCGAGCGCGCTCATCGCGATCAAGGTCAACGGCGTCCCGCTCCTCGCGAACGTCGGCATCCATCCGAACGGCGTCCTCACGCTGCGGATCTCGCAGGTGCTCGAACCCGGCGACACGATCAGTATTCAGGGCAACTCGGCCACGGCCTACGCCCACATCAGCGGAGTGGAGGTCGCGTAAGTGCCCACAACTTGGTACCCCTACGACAACGGCACGGTCGGCCCGACCGGACCGGAGGGCCCGCAGGGTCCGCCCGGCGCGAAGGGTGAGGCCGGCGTCGTCCAGTCCGTCAACGGACAGGGCGTGGAGAACGTGGTCCTCGCCGCGTCCGACGTCAACGCACTCCCCTCGAACGCCAACGCCACCGTCTCGGCCTCGTACATGAGCATCGACAGGCCGGCCGGGAACTACCGGGCCTTCCGCTGGCTGACCGCTGGCGCGAGCCGATGGGAAGCGCAGGCCGACGACGTCGCCGAGACCGGCTCGGCCGCAGGCTCCGACTTCCGCCTGGCCGCGCGCAACGACGACGGCTCCTTCAACAAGACCGTCATCCACGCGAAGCGCTCGGACGGCACGATCAGCTTCGGAACGACCGTGCACCACGGCAGCGCTCAGGTCACGTCGTACGGCGCGGTCGGGCTGCGCGACATCGCGGCGGACCCGGCGACCACCTCGGGCGGAACCTACGTCTACTCCAAGTCCGGGAAGATGTTCGTCAAGCAGGCGGACGGCACGAGCTTCCAGATCGCGCAGGTCAGCTACCCGGTCACCTCGGTGAACGGCCACACCGGCAACGTCACACTCGGCGCGGCCGACATGAACGCCCTCCCCCTGATCGGAACGGTCGAGGGCGCGAACTTGTCCATCAAGGGCAACGGGGCCGGCCCGCTCACCGTCTACGGTGGCACCGCGACCGACGAGCGCTTCGCCGTCAAGGCGTCCGGCAGTTGGTACTCCAACGGCATGACCAACACCGCCTACAACATGGGCGTCGGGGACACCGCGAGCGACTTCGCGGGCGGCAAGTACGTGCTCGCCTTCAAGGACCGCAGCATCGCCCCCACGCGCCCGCCTGTGGCCGGCGCGGTCATGTACGCCGAGGAGGGCAAGCTCAAGGTTCTCCAGTCCGATGGCACCACCTTCCAGCTCGCTCCCGGCGGGGGCGGAGGCGAGGGAGGGGGCGGCGCGGTCGACTCCGTGAACGGCAAGGTCGGCGCCGTCACGCTGGACGCCTCGGAAGTGAACGCCCTTCCGCTCGCCGGGGGCACCCTGGACGGGCCGCTGAACATCAGCCCGACGTCCGGCAACACCTTCACCGCGTTCGGCAGCGAGGACCCGGCCACCTACTTCCGAGTCACGGCGGCCGGCCACGCGTACAGCAACAGCCTCCGCTCGACCTTCTACAACCTGGGCGTCGGCGACACGACCGCAGACTTCGCGGGCGGCAAGTTCGCCCTGGCCCTGAAGAACGCCAACATCGTCCCGACCGGCAACCCGGCCAACGGGGTCGTCACCTACGCCGAGGCCGGCAAGCTGAAGGTCCGGCAGTCGGACGGCACGATCGTCACCGTTGCCAACGCTCCGGTCTCCTCTGTGAATGGCCAGACTGGCGCGGTGTCCTTCGACATCGGCGACCTGGGCGGCGTCGCCTGGACCGACCGGGGCGCCGTAAACGGCGTCGCGTCGCTCGACTCGGGGCAGCGCGTCCCGGTGGCGCAGCTCCCCGACGTCGCGGCGCCTGGAGAGTTCACCCCGACCGACCTCGGCCTGAAGGGCTGGGCGTTCGACCCGGTCCTGACGCAGTCCACCCCGGCGTTCTCGGGCACGACGACCCGCTTCGCTGCGGTCAAGCTGGCCGCCCCTGCGACGATCTCGCGGATCGTGTGGCACTTCGGCGGCTACTCGGGCGGCCTGATCTCCGGGTCCTGGGCCGCGATCTACAACACCGCCCGTACGCGGGTTGGTACGGCCACCACGATCGAGGCAGGCAACGAGCCGGCCGAGCAGCACGGCGAGGGCGGCATGGCCTCGTACACGACGCTCGACAGCGCGGTGACGCTCCCGGCCGGCATCTACTACGTGGCCTGGCGATTCAACTACAACACCACCACGGGTGACGGGCCGATGATCCTGGGCCTGGAGAACTCCTTCGGTGGCCCGGCGAACCAGTTCGGCGTGAACGGGGTGTGGCGCTTCGGCGTCATTTCCGGCACAAACACCACAGCGCCCACCACCTTCCCGACCAGCCCCGGCACCGGAGGCAACCGCTTCTGGGTCGCCCTCGCGTAAGGAGGTGTGCAAGTGGGACTACTGTCCGCAGACCACCTGCCGCGAGGCGTCGTGGCGCTCATGAACGACCTGGACAGCACCGAGTACGTCGGCAACACCGAGACGATGGTCTACCAGCTCCCGTTCCGCGCCGCACCGAAGCGCATCTACAAGGTGCACCTCCAGGCGTACTCGGCAGACACGGATGGCGTGGGCGACAACGCCAACACGAACATCCGCTACGCCAAGAGCAGCTTGCTCATCCGAGTCCGATGGGCGGCCGGCACGACCGTCACCACCTCCGGGACGGTCATCGGCGCCCATCGGGTGTCGGTCTTCGATGACGACTCCACGACCGCGACGAGCGCGGATTGCTCCTTCTACCTGATCAACCCGCCGGCCGGGCAGCTCACAGTCGGCCTCTCGATCTGGGCTGCCCGCACGCCGGACACCACGTACGGCAAGGTCCGCTTCCTGACGAGCGCCGGCTCCCATCTCGCCGTCGAAGACGTCGGCCCCTTCTCTGAGTAAAGGAGGACCCTCCCCGTGTCCATCAGCTCCTACCCCTTCGACGGTCAGGCCGTCTCCGAAGGCCAGTACAGCTACCTCTTCCGCGAGCTGGCCTCGCACTCCGGCATCGCCGACTCGGTCGGCGGCACCAGCTTCAATACCTACGGCGACAGCTCGGGGATGCGGGTCAAGGTGAACCCCGGCTTCGCGATCGTGCGCGGCCACGCCGTCCAGTCGACCGCGACCGAGGCGGTCACCATCGCGGCGGCCAGTGCCGCACAGCGCTACGACCGAGTCGTACTCCGCCTCGATCCGACCGCGAACTCCATCACTCTCGCCGTCGTCCAGGGCACCTCGGGCGGCGGACTCCCCGCCCTGACGCAGACCGACACCGGGATCTTCGAATTCCCGCTGGCCACCGTCACCATCCCGGTCGGCGCCTCGACGATCTCGGCCGGCAACGTCCAGGGCGAGCGGCGCTTCCTCGGTAACAGCGTGGGCGGCTGGACCACCGCGACTCGCCCCGAGGGCGCGCGCACCGGCCGGCTCGGGCTGAACACCTCGACGAACCAGTGGGAGTATTGGACCGGTACGGCCTGGAAGGATCTCGCTCCTACCGTCACCTGGTCGACGATCGAGGGCTCGCCGGCCACCTTCCCTCCCGCCTCGCACACGCACCCCTGGGGTGATGTCACCGGCAAGCCGGCCACCTTCCCGCCCAGTTCCCACAACCACGCCTGGGGCGACATCACGGGCAAGCCCACGACGTTCGCGCCGAGCTCGCACTCGCACTCCTGGAGCTCGATCACCGGCAAGCCCTCGACGTTTACGCCGAGCTCGCACAACCACTCCGGCTACCTGACCTCGGGCTCGACGATCTCCTGGGCCAACGGCTCGAAGAAGCCGCACTCCAACTCGGCCTCCGGGTCGGGCACCTGGTACGCGGTATGGGTCGAGGGTGACGGAACCTTCTGCCGGAACACCTCCTCGATCAAGTTCAAGGAGAACGTCCGCGACTACGGCATCAACCCCGATGACATCCTCAAGCTCCGCCCGGTCATCTACGACCGCAAGGACACAGTCGACGAGGAGACCGGCGAGACCAAGACCGGCCGCAAGGGCGAGGTCGGGCTGATCGCCGAGGAGGTCGAGGCTGCCGGCCTCGACTGGATGGTCAACTACCTGGACGGCGAGGTCGACGGCCTGCGGTACGACCTCCTCGGCGTCGCCCTGGTCCCGGTCGTGCAGCACCAGGCCGAGCAGATCAGGACCCTCGAAGAGCGCCTGGCCGCCCTCGAAGAGCGCCTGGCGGGGTGACCCCCACCATGGACCCCAATGTGCAAGTTGCACTCGTCACAGCAGGAGGCACCGTAGCCGTGACGCTCATCGGAACTGTCGTAGAGCTCCTGCGCAGGCAGGGCAACGCGATCAACGAAGTGCGCGAGAACGCGCAGGAGGCGCGCGACCAGGTCGCGAACACCCACTCGACGAACCTCAGAGACGACCTCGACCGCGTGATCGACGGGCTCGAAGCGGTACTGGCCGGCCAGGCCCGACACGACGAGGCCCTACGTCAGCACGGCCGCGAGATCGGCGGCCTGCGCACCGACCTGGCGCACGAGCGCGCCGAACGCCTGGCCGTGGCCGAGCGCCTCGACGGACACATCGCCGTGACCGTCGCCACCAGCAACACCTGACCCACCCCGCCCGAAGGCCCCGTCTCACACAGAGGCGGGGCCTTCGCCATGCCCAAGGAGGCTCATTCTCTTGTCCATCTCGATCATCTCCCGCTCCACCTGGGGCGCCCGCGCCTGGAACGGCACCCCTGCAAACGTCCCGCTCTCGCGGCGCACCGAGTTCTTCGTCCACTGGTTCGGTGGCGTCCCCGGCAACCCGACCGGGGCAGCCCTCGCCCGCGAGGTCGAGCGCCTGCACATGAACGGCAACGGCTGGGCCGGCGTCGGCTACAACTTCATCGTCGACCAGAACGGCGCCGTCTACGAGGGGCGCGGCTGGGGCCTCCAGGGCGCCCACTGCCCCGGTCACAACGTCTCCGGTTTCGGCGTCCTGGTCGCGGTCGGCAAGGGTGGCGCGAAGGCGTCGGCCAAGGCGCTGTCGGCGGCCCGCGCCCTGTACGACGAGGCGTGCCGCAAGACCGGCCGACCCCTGGCCAAGAAGGGCCACAGGGACGGAATCGCTACTGAGTGCCCCGGCCCGGACCTGTACGCATGGGTCAAGAGCGGGATGCCGGCTGACGGCTACGACGCGCCCTCCGGCGGCGGCTCTGGCTCGCGCGTGGCCCGCTACCAGGTCACGATCAACGGGCTGAAGTACGGGTACGGCGCGCAGGGCTCCCACGTCACCACGGTCGGCCAGGCCCTGGTTGCCAAGGGCTTCGGCAGGCACTACGCCGAGGGGCCTGGCCCGAGCTGGTCGGACGCGGACACGCTGAACTACGCGGACTTCCAGAAGAGCCTCGGCTACACCGGCTCCGACGCTGACGGCGTGCCCGGCGAGAGCTCCCTGAAGAAGCTGCTCGGCACCCTGCCGGGCGCGACGGCCTCGAAGCCGGCCGCGAAGTCGACGATCGTCGCGCTGAACAGCGCGGTGAGGCCGGGCGCCACACACTCGCAGGTGAAGGAGCTCCAGCAGCTCCTCGTGAAGGCCGGCTACGGCCCCATCCCGGGCGCATACACCACGTACTACGGCGCCGAGACCCAGAAGGCGGTCGCCCGGTTCCACAACAAGAACTCGAAGTTCCGCTCGGTCGGGAAGTCCTACGACCCCGCGATCGGCAAGCTGGGCTTCACCGAGCTCCAGAAGGAGGCCGGCCGGAAGTGAGTAAGCACCGCAAGGTGAGCGCGAAGGGCAGGGCGGCGATCACGCAGTACCTGCCCACGAAGTACAAGAGCAAGTCTGGGCTGGTCGCGTCTTTCGCGGGCGTCATCCTGTCCGTCGCGGTCCTGTTCACCACCGACTACCCACAGATCGCGGTCGCCATCCAGGCGCTCACCGCGTTCGGGTTCGTCGAGAACTCCGACTCGGAATGAGAGAAGCCCCCGCCGGCCGTCAGGTCAGCGGGGGCCTCTTTGTCGTCTTCACTTCTTCTTGGCTTCGATCTCCTCCAGGCTGGTCACCTTCGGGCGACGCCGGGCCGGCGCCTTCTTGGCCGTCGCCTTCCTGGCCGTCGCCTTCCTGGCGGGCTCGGGCGCCGGCTCGGGCTCCGGCTCCTCCCCGGGCTCTGCCTCCTCCAGCCACTCCTCGAACGGCTCGGCGTGCTCCTCGCAGAGATCCTTGGAGATGCTGCGGCCGTCGCCTGCTGTGATGGTGTAGGTGGTCGCGGGAGTCTTCTTGTCGATGTCGCAAGCTCGGATCAGCATGGGCCCCTCCGTGTGATTGTGGGTGC
This sequence comes from Streptomyces sp. BBFR102, assembly GCF_051397025.1. Taxonomy (NCBI): domain Bacteria; kingdom Bacillati; phylum Actinomycetota; class Actinomycetes; order Kitasatosporales; family Streptomycetaceae; genus Streptomyces; species Streptomyces sp. BBFR102. The sequence continues at coordinate 5,613,547 of NZ_CP195757.1, read as the reverse complement.
GAGGCACACAATACCTGTGCACAGTTGACCTGTGCGCAGTACTGTGGAAGTGTCACATCGAAGGTCACGAGGAGAGAGAGGATCATGGGTAAGCGCAAGATCCAGGACGAGTCGGAAGTTGTCCGCTGGTTCGAGGAGGGGCGCACGTACGCTTGGATGATTGCGGAGTACAAGCGTAAGTACAACATCGACACAGTTCCTTCAATGTGGGGGAACTTCCGGCGGCGGCGGGGGCTCGATCGTCGAATCGTTCGCGATGACGAGCTGATCCCCTGGTTCGTGAAGGAGGAGCACCGCTGGGCCTACCCGCTCGCAATGCTCCGGGCGGAAGCGCGGCGCCGGGCCGGCAAGGAGCTCACCGAGACGGACACGTCCCGGCTGGGAAACTGGCTGGAGATGCTGGAGGAGGAGAATGCAGTCGTCCACTACGACCCGGACACCGACGAGGGCTTCTTCTACATCCCTCGCGAACCGGAGGACGACGACCTCATCCGCCGGCCCAACCGGAAGACCACGCCCCGCCCCAACGCTGACCGAGACTGAGCTTCAGCCGGCAGCCAAGTGAAGCCCCCCGCATTCGAGCTGCGGGGGGCTTCACGCTTGCCAGGGTAGGGGTTCGATCGTGATTCGAACAAATTTTCTACCTGCCCGTACAACCCTGCGGTGACCTGCGGAGTCACACATTCCGAGCGTGAAGATTCTTCGAGGTCGTTGAAATGCGAACTTGACAGAGCGTTGAAGATCCATGCAAGATGGGCACACAGCGACACTTACACAGCAAGGGGGGTCGAAGCGTGCCGCACTACCTGGGAGTTGGTCCGTCTACCGAGTCCGGGGGCTGGACCGGGAGGCATCTCTCCTCCGATGGGAGGATCGCGTTCGTCGTCAGCGAGGACGACGAGGACTGGCACATCGACGCGAGGCCCGGCTACTCGCCAGCCCAGATGAGGACCACTCTCGCGCAGGCAAGAAGGCACGGCCTGGAGCCGATGGACGCCGACGAGTGCGAGCCCGAGGTCCTGGAGGACGGCACCGTACGCATCTACCTGGTGCCCATCGAGCAGCCGGAGGCCACCTACGCCCAGAAGCAGGAGCACGCCCTGGGGCTCGGGCGAAAGACGCGGACCTTCATCCTCACCGCCTGCGTGGCCGGCGCCCTGCTCACGCCCAGCCCGCTCCACTTCGACTACACCCCCGACAAGAAGCACGCCGACACCGTTTCGACGAGAGGATACTGAGTGCCCCTGAACCTCCTGGAGATCCCGCAGCAGAGCAAGCCCCTCCACCCGAACGACGCCGTACCGCGAGACGGGCACGGCAAACCGCTCGTCGTCCCCGAAGCCGGCGGCAAGCCGAAGGCCCTGGTCCGCACCACCACCTTCATCGACTGCATCGAGGACAAGAGCAACCTCGTCGACTGGGGCAAGAGGATGGTCCTGGTCGGCGCCCAGAAACGCCCCTCCCTCCTGGACGCCGCAGCCAAGCTGGACCCGAACGTTCCGGGCGACAAGCGCAAGCTCGACGCCCTGGCCGAGCGCGCGATGGACATCTCCGGCGCCAACGACAAGCGTGAGAAGGGCACCTACCTCCACGACCTGTCGGAGTACGTGGACCGTGGAGAGCAGCTCCCCCGGCACGCCTCCCGGCAGGACGTCGAGGACATGATGGCCTACATGGTGGAGACCGCGCCGCTCACCGTTCACGCGGTCGAGCAGTTCGTCGTCTGCTCCGAGCTGGGCGTCGGGGGAACCTACGACCGCACATACGGCTACGAGGGCCCCGGCCCTGACGGCAAGCCTGTCTCGGGCCGCTTCATCGGCGACCTGAAGACCGGGTCCGTCGAGTACGGCGGGCTGAAGATGGCGATGCAGCTCGCGATCTACTCGCGGGCGAAGAAGTACGACCACACCCGCTTTCCTGCTCCGATCCGGGACCAGGACGAGAAGGGCTTCCAGAAGTGGAAGAAGATCGAGGTCTCCCCCGAGGAGGCCGCGAAGGCGTACACCGTGCCGGAGCCGGTGAATCAGAACTGGGGCATCATCGTCCACTTGCCTTCGGGCGAGGGGGTGTGTAAGTTGTACTGGGTCGACCTGAACGTCGGATGGAAGGCAGCGCAACTTGCGCTCACCATCCGTGAGATGCGCGGGTTGTCCCGAAAGGCCATGACGCCGTTCATGAAGCAGGCCGCATGAGCCGGAGTTGACTTCACCCGACACAGTGTGTAAGTTGAACAACGCCAACGAACGAGGAGATGCGATGCCCCACAAGAAGAAGAATCGAACGCAGTGCTGCTACGACGCCTTGGATCGCTCCATGTGCTCCGAGCTCACACCGAGCGGCCTGTCCGAGTTCTGCTGTGGGTGCGGTCGCCTCTACCAGGAACCGAGCAAGACATCGAGAGAGGGGAACAACACCGCGTGAAGATCACGATCAAGTACGGCAAGACATACGAGGACACCTGGGCCGTCTTCGAGGGCGGAGCCCCGGAGGTCAGGGCCGAGATCATCGACTACTTCGGCATGGACCCCGAGACGCAGGCCGGGCTCAGCCTGAGCAGCATCGTCGTCAACGCGACGCAGATCGCGCACGGCAAGGCGCTGATCGCCACGTCGCTCGGCGCGACGGTCATCGAGGAGACCTCGAAGAGCGAGCCGGCCAAGCCTGCGGGCGACCCGTGGGCGGCGGCCTCGGCGAAGCAGTCCCCTTCCGCCTGGTCCGGTAGTGCAAGTGTCGCAGAGGCCAAGGTCGAGGACCCCAACGCGTACATCCTCGGGGAGATCGCCAAGCAGGCCACGGTCGACGGGCTCAAGAAGCTCTGGGCCGCGAACCAGTCCTTCTTCGCCGACCCGGCGGTCATGGCCGCCTGGAAGGCGAAGGGCAAGGCCATCCAGACGGCCGCATGAAGCCCCGGGACCCCCTCGTAGACCTGCTGGCCGCGATCACGATGATCGTCGTGATCGTCGGTGGCGCCTGGATCTGGACGACCGCGCCGTGCGGGCTCTGGACCTTCTCCAAGGTCGGCGAGGTGCCGGCCCGGTGCATCAGCACCAAGTAGCTCAACTCACCCTGTAACGGCCCGAGCGGGCCAAGAACAAAGGACATCACCACAGTGGCACTCAACCTCATCGAGATCCCCGTCCAGGGCGGCGGCTGGTTCAAGCCGAAGGACAACGTCAACGCGGTCGCCATCCTCATCGAGGTCCACTCCTTCGACCGCCAGCGGCCCACCCCGAACGGCCCGAAGGACAGCGTCCTCGCGGACGTGACCGTCTTCCAGGACGCGACCTCGCTCGCGGCCGGCACGCCCCAGGTGTCGAAGGGCCAGAGGATCGAGCAGACCATCCTCGCTCGCGACCTGGAGACCATCGTCGGCGGCGCGACCATCGTGAAGCTGGACCAGGTCCCCCCGAAGAAGCCCGGCGCGCACCCTGCGTGGGTCTGGCGCCCGCTGACCGACGCGGCCGTCCGCAAGGCCGTCATCGACTACGCCGGCAAGCGGGACGAGGAGGCCGAGGCCGCTGTCGCCGACGCCCCCGACTTCGACTGACCTGACCTGAATGTGTAAGTGTCGCATCGAGAGAAGGGAGGAACTTGAGCGGGCGCCAGCCCGCAGAGAGGGGGTCTCAGTGAGACCGAGCTGGGACGAGTGGGCCCTGGCCGTCGCGGAGGTAGTGGCCACGAGAGCCGACTGTTCACGCGCCCAGGTGGGTGCCGTGATTCTGAACCGGACGCACCGCGTCCTTGCCGTTGGGTACAACGGAGCCATCGCCGGAATCCCCGGCTGCGCGAGTGCGGGCAACTGCCCGCGAGGTCGCATGTCCACCGATGAGTGCGCTCGGGACAGCGACTACTCGAACTGCATCGCCACGCACGCCGAGCGCAACGCCATCGAGCACGCCGACCCGTACGAGCTGGCCGGCGCCACGCTCTACGTGACCCGCAAGCCCTGCCCTGCCTGCCAGACGCTGATCGAAGCGTCCGGCATCAAGACGACCGTCTACCGAGAGGAGAATCCCCAGTGCTGACCCCAGGGCGCAGCCTTTCGCTTCACGCCGAGTCCGGGCGGGAGCTCCCGCGCGTGGACGCGTTCGCCGACCTCTACGCGATGGGCGTGAGGCCGAGGCATGGCGAGGTCATCATGATCGCCGGCCGAAGCGGCACGCAGAAGTCCGGCTTCGCACTGTTCTGGGTGGCACAGATGAACCTCCCCACCCTGTACTTCTCGGCCGACATGAGCGCCTTCACCGCGTCCAGCCGGCTCGCCTCGATGGCCACACGGGACACGACCGAGATGGTCGAGGCCGGTATGGCGGAGGGCGGGAAGTACCGGCAGGCGTACATCGACGCGCTCGCCGACTCGAAGATCACCTTCTCGTTCGGCTCGCCGATCTCCTGGCGCTCCGTGGATGAGGAGCTGGAGGCGTACGTCGAGCTCTGGGACGCGTACCCCGAGGTGATCGTCATGGACAACCTCATGGACTTCGAGGGCGCGGAGAGCGACTACACCGAGCAGATGGCGGTCATGCAGGGAGCCACCGAGCTGGCCCGCCACACGGGCGCCACGGTCATCCTGCTGCACCATGCGAGCGACAAGGCGTGGGAAGCGAAGTCGTCCCCCTGGAACCCGCCGAGCCGAGACCAGATCAAGGGCGGCCTCTCCGAGAAGCCCGAGCTGTCCCTGTCCGTCGCGCTCGACCCGACGTCGATGGCGTACCACGTGGCCTGCGTGAAACAGCGCATGGGTCCCTGCGACCCGACAGCGCAGCGCTACGCCACGATGATCTGCGAGCCGGAGTACACGCGCTTCCGCAAGGCAGAGATCCGGCAGGTCGCCGCGCCCGCCGTGCAGCCGGCCGAGGACTGGTCCCCCACCAAGGTTCTGCTCGGTTCGCAGGTGTGATACTGTCGCAGAACTCCCGCCGGGCACTCGCCTGGCTTTACTTGAGAGTAGGTGTGTAAGTTGAGCAACAACATCTCCGCGCGAAACAAGCGCAACAAGCGAGTCGGCGCCCAGTGGGAGACAGACCTCCGCGAGGGACTCCGCAGCGAGGGCTTCGACGTCGAGTCCCTGCGCCTGGCCGGCAAGGAGGACGAGGGCGACATGGTCGTCCGCGAGGGCGGCGGTCGGTACCTGGTGATCGAGGCCAAGAACGCCAAGTTCGAGCCCGGCGTCTTCCTCGGTGAGGCCATCGTCGAGCGCGAGAACTTCGCGAAGCACCGGGGCCTGGACCTGGAGAACGTCGAGTCCATCGTCGTCGTCAAGCGCCGTGGCAAGGGGTGGCGCAAGGCGTTCGTCCTCACGACCGTCGAGGAGTACCTCGGCCTGGACCCGCAGTGAACGCCATGGAGGACGGCATCGCCGCGTTCATCGCCTTCGTCTCCGACCCTGACGGCAACCTGACCGCGATCTTCGACGTCGAGCGCGCCCACGAGGTGGACATGCGCGACATCGACGAGGGGTGGATGCCGTGAGATTCCACCGGATCGACTCTGACCGCTCGGGCGAAGGCTCCGACAGCAAGCCCCTGCTCGACGCAGTCATGCATCACTTTGACGTCGACTTCAACGACCAGCGGAACGCCGGCATGGCGAAGTGCCCGCTCCACGACGACAACACCCCTTCCATGTCCTACAAGCTCGACGAGGGCCTCTGGAATTGCCACTCCTGCGCGAACGGCGGGGACAGCTTCACCCTCATCGAGAAGTACCACGACATGCAGCTCGGCAGGGCGATCGACTTCAAGCAGGCCAAGGCGTACGCCAAGGAGCACGGCCTGGAGGAGGGCGCGGTCGCCAAAGAGACGGGCTACACCAGCCGGTACGGGGGCGGCCGGAAGGCAGCAGGCAAGAAACCCGGACAGAAGCCGGGCGGCGGCTACGTGCCCGCCTGGAAGCGCAGCAAGCAGTAAGGAGGAGAACAGCTTGGCCGAGCACGAACCGCTCACGCCCCTCTCGACATCCCAAAAGGAGATGCTGGAGGAGGCGGTAGCCACCTACCAGAGCCACCTCACCCCGGAGGCTGCGGGCTACCTGATGGCGCGAGGGATCGAGCGGGACGAGGCCCTCGCCTTCCGTCTCGGCATCGTCGCCGACCCCGCCCCTGGACACGAAAAGTACCGGGGGATGCTCGCGATCCCCTACCTCGGGCGCGACGGGCAGCCGCTGACCGTCCGCTTCCGCTGCCTGGCGGAGCACAACCACCGCGACTACTTCCACGGCAAGTACAACACGGTCAAGGACGACATCCCTCGCATGTTCAACGTCGGGGCCGTCCACCGCGCAGGGGACGAGATCCACGTCACCGAGGGTGAGCTCGACGCGATCATCCTGAACAAGCTCGACCTCCCGGCGGTCGCCATCCCCGGCGCCAACATGTGGTTTGGCCGGCATCGGAGGATGCTCGCCGGCTTCAGTCGCGTGTGGACCTGGGCCGACCCTGACGACGCGGGCGCCGAGCTCACCGGCAAGGTCACCCGCGCCCTTCGCTCCGCCAAGGCCGTGCGCCTGAAGGCGGACGTGACCGACACCTACCTCGCACACGGAGCAGAGCACGTGCTCACGCTCACCCAGACCAAGGAGGACTGACCCAGTGGCAGACATCGAGAACGAGACGACCGAGACCCCCAAGGGCAAGCCCGCCCCCCGCAAGAAAGCTCCGGCCCGCAAGCCCGACCCGATGGCGGCCCTCCTCGCCGAGATGCGCGAGGCGACCAGTCACCTCGGCGCCATGCCTACCAAGGACACCCCGCTCGGGCGGCGCAGCAACCACGACGCCCGCGCGACCGCCTGGGCCCGCCACTACGCCAGCGAGCACACAGTCGACGCCTTCCTCCTGTCGCTCACCTTCGAAGCCCTGGCCTGCTACAAGCAGGAGCGGCGCTACGCCCTCCTCCAGCTTGCCGGCGCGGCCCTGGCCCTGGCCGAAGAGCCGGTCGGCGAGTGAGCGCCGAGAACGAGGGCTTCCCCGAGGGGCGGGACGGAGCCGAGGCCACCGAGACCACGCCGGTCATCGACCACTTCGGCGCGGTGAAGCGGGCCGCCTCGATCGTGGGCGACCTGCGCAAGGAGCTGCGCGCGGAGGGCTTCACCAAGGAGGAGACGTTCGAGCTGGTCCAGGTGTACTGGGCCTCGGAGATGGGGGTGTACGACCTTTGATCCTGGAACACGGGAGCCTCGTCCACGTCGAGGACGCGGCCGGCAGGACGGTCCTGGCCGAGTACAACCAGTACAACGGGGAGTACCCCTACCTCTCGTTCTTCGGGACGGAGTGGACGGGGAAGCCCGAGGACTTCCCGCTTGTCGAGGTCGTCAAGGTGGTGCCGCGTGCCTGAGCTCCCCGGCACGCCGGGCCCGACACTGATCGACATCTGGTCGGACCTGGTCGACGAGGAGCGAGAGGCCCTCCTCCCCCACCTGCTCGGCGAGACCTCGGCCGACTGGTTGTCGTCCCTCCTCCGCCTTCACGGGTACGACGTATCCGCCACCACCATCCGTACGTACCGCCGGGCACTCCGGCAGGAAGGAGGCCCCAGTGAGCGAGCTGCTTGACGAACTCCTGGCCAAGCCTGTCGGCCCCACCATCCCGACCCGGACCACCGACCCCGAGAAGGACTTCACCCGGCAGATCGAGGTGAAGGGCGACAGCGCGGACGTGACCGTGCGCGCCGAGACCTTCGAGCAGACCGAGTCCGCCGCGACCGACGTACTGCGAGGCCAGGGGCTCGACCCCGCCGAGTGGACGGTCACCGGCTTCCGCTCCTCGGAGTGGACGATGGCCAACGGGGACACGGGCGTGTCGACCCGCTTCTCCTTCGCCCGCCGTGCAAGTGTGACCGAGGCGGAGCGGCCCCCGCTCGACGAGCTGCTCACCGCGATCGACTCGACACCGATCATCCCGGTGGAAACGGGGCCGCGAGTCTCCGGCTCGCCGCACACCTTCATCGTCGCCCTCGGCGACATGCAGTTCGGCAAGATCGACGGCGACGGAGTCGAGGGCACGCTCCAGCGCGTGATCGACTGCCTCGACGAGGCGGCCGAGCTGCTGAGCCTGTACCGCTACCGGTTCGGCATCCGCCACGTCCACATCGCGTGGCTCGGCGACCACGTCGAGGGCTTCGTCTCACAGGGCGGCGCCAACACCTGGCGCACACAGCTCACGCTCAACGAGCAGATCCGCCTCACCCGTCGCGTCATGCTCCATGCGCTCCTGCTTTTCGCGCCACTGTGTGAGCGCCTGACCATGGCCGCTGTCCCCGGCAACCATGGCGAGGCCGTGAGAATCAACGGCAAGGGCGTGACGCGGTACGACGACAGCCACGACACCGAGTCCCTGATCGCCGTCAAGGACGCCGCCGAGCTCAACCCCGACCGGTTCGGTCACGTCGAGTTCTACGTCCCGGACACGGACGAGCTGGTCGTCGTCGTCGAGTGCTCGGGCACGGTCGTAGGCCACGCGCACGGCCATCAGTGGAGGCCGGGCAAGCACTTCGAGTGGTGGAAGGGCCAGGCGTTCAATCAAGCGTCGCCCATGCATCTGGTGGACCTGCTCCTCGCCGGCCACCTGCACCACGAGTTCGTCGATACGGACGGGTGGCGCACGTTCCTCCAGCCGCCCGCGATGGAGTCCGAGTCGACGTGGTGGCGGCACAGCAAGGGCACGACAGGCGCTCCCGGCCTGGTCGTCGCAGTGACCAAGGACGGGCGCGTCCCCGTGAAGGAGGTAGTCACCCAGTGAACATCATCGAGATCACCAACGCGTACGACACGGCCGAGGAAGCGCGAAGCGACTGGTCCATCATCACCGAGGAGGTGAGCGGCATCGCGCAGCGTGCGGCCCGCAAGGCTGCCGACTCGTACCCGTCCGTGCTGGAGTACGAAGATGCCCACCAGGACGCCCTGATCCTGCTGGCCACCAGGCCGTCACAGGCGAGGGCGGCCCTGAACCTGGGGCCCGGCACTCTGTACCGATGGCTCGGGCAGCGCCTACGCGACGCTCACCTGACCAGGGAGAAGCGCAGCTCGAAGCAGGTCTCGTACGAGGCCAACCTCGAAGCCCTCGGAGAAGGTGCGTGAGCGGGTACAACCGGGCCCTCGTTGAGCAGATCCTCCCGACCGTCTGGGACGTCGAGGTCGCGTACGGGATCAAGCAGGAGGGCGCCCCGGACGCAGACATGCCGAAGGTGAAGGCGAACCCCAAGCAGGCGAACACCCTGTACGCCCACATCGCCGACATCAAGGCGGCCTGGCGGCAGGCCGAGCTGACCGTGGTCGAGCGCCAGTCACTCCTCCTGCGGTACGGACTCGACTACAGCTACATGGAGATCGGCCTCCTGCGAGGCGTACAGAAGTCGGGAGCCCAGCGAGCGACCGAGCGGGCAGTCGGCAAGGTCACGGCCTGGCTGAACGGGGACAAGTACATCGACGGCTACGACCAGTTGGAGGATGAGCAGAGTGAGTGAGGCGCCCCCGGAGGGCATGGTCGATGGCCAGTTCGACTACTACGACGATGCGCGTGAGCTGTACTTCTGGCGCGACGAGGGGGCGAGCAGTGAGGGCCTGATCCTTCATCGCCCGTACACCGAGGACGAGATCGTCGAGAAGGCGAAGCGCCTCCAGCTCGACGGGCTGCGGGCCCAGGCCGACGAGGCGATCCCCTACCTCGACGAGCGGATCGACCTGAGCCTCGCCTTCCTGGACAACACCAACCCCTCGCCCGAGGACGCGGCGGAGCAGATCCGAGTCCTGTCCGACCTGGCCGCGTACAGCGCCGGCACGCTGAAGCGCCTGATCGTGGTGCTCGGCGAGCTGACCGGCCGACCTGTGTAAGTGTCGCTCGGCGGCAGTCCTTCGGGGCTGCCGCCTTGAGGCGGTGAGAGACCCAACTACCCCAGGAGGATTTACCCGTGACTGACGTTCCGTTCGGCCCGACCGGTCAGCTCGTCTACGAGCGCACCTACTCCCGCACGCTGGCCGATGGCTCGAAGGAGACCTGGCCCGACACCGTTCGCCGCGTGGCGGCTGGCAACCTCGCCCTCATCCACGGCGCCGATCAGACGGCCTGGAGCGACGACGTGCGGGCCGAACACGACGAGCTCGTCTCCTACATGGACGAGTTCGCCATCATCCCCGCAGGGCGCCATCTGTGGGCGACGGGGGTGAAGGGCCGGCAGTACCTGTTCAACTGCCATGTCGCGCCGTGGGGCGACAAGCTGTCCCGACACTTCGAGTTCAGCTTCATGCGCCTGATGGAGGGCGGCGGAGTCGGCGGCAACTACAGCTCGAAGTACCTCCAGCCGTTCGGCGCCCCGCGTCGCGAGCTCGACGTCCACGTGGTGTGCGACCCGATGCACCAGGACTACGAGGAGATGCGCGCGGCCGGCCTGTTGTCGACCGAGTACGACTCGGACTGGGCCGGCGCCTTCGAGGTCGAGGACTCCCGCGAGGGATGGGCCGAGGCCCTCGTCGACCTGATCGACACGTTCATGTGCGACGACGGGGTGAAGCACCGCGCTCGCGTCTACGACGTGTCCCGCGTCCGCTGCAAGGGCTCGCGCCTGAAGACGTTCGGGGGTACCGCCTCGGGCCCCGGCCCGTTCGCCCGGATGCTGATCCAGGTCGGCCGCATCCTCTCTCGTTCCGCCGCCGAGGTGGGCGAGTGGGGCGTCGAGCCGCACCTGACCCCCGTCGAGGCGATGGAGATCGACCACGCCATCGCGGAGTGCGTCGTCTCGGGCGGCGTCCGCCGGTCCGCCCGCATGGCAATCGTGAAGTGGAACGACCCCTTCATCGAGGACTTCCTCGACTGCAAGGCGGACGGCTCGAAGCACTGGACGACGAACATCTCCGTCGAGATCGACCAGAACTTCATCGACTACCTGTCCGGCGACAAGCACGACGACTTCGGGCCCGGCGGCAACGAGCTGGCCTGGATGGTCCACCGCAAGGTCGTCGAGGGGATGCTCGGGAACGGCGAGCCCGGCTACTGGAACTCGACCTACTCCAACGAGGGCGAGGTCGGCGAGGTCATCGCGACCAATCCGTGTGGAGAGATCGCCCTGGAGCCGGCCGAGAACTGCAACCTCGGGCACGTGAACCTCGACTACTTCGCGCCGAAGGAGGGTGGCGGCCAGATTGACTACGTCGGCCTCGACCGAGCGCACCGGCTGATGGCCCGCTTCCTGATCCGGGCCACCTTCGGCGACGTGACGGACGCTGAGCAGGCCCGCAAGCTCGCCCGAAACCGGCGAATCGGCGTCGGCCACCTGGGCGTGCAGGGCTTCCTCGCGAAGCAGGGCATCCCCTACTCGCGAGCACCGCTCCACCACAGGTTCCGCGACCTGCTCTGGAGCCTTCGCGACCAGGTGCGAGAAGAGGCCCGCGAGTACGCCTTCCAGCTCCGCATCCCGGAGCCCGTGAAGGTGACCACCGTGGCGCCGACCGGCTCGATCGCGAAGCTCCCCGGAGTGAGCGAGGGCATCCACCCGATCTACGCCCGGCACTTCCTGCGGCGCGTACGGTTCTCGATGACCGACCCAGCCCAGGTGAAGACCGTCATGGAGGCGGAGGCTGCCGACCACCTGGTCGAGGTATGCAAGTACGACCAGTCGGGCAACACGATGGTCGTGGCCTACCCGACGAAGGAGAAGCTCGTCGCCGAGGTCGAGGAGCTGGGCTACCCGGCGAGTCTCGTCGAGTCGGCCGACGAGATCAGCCTGTTCGACATGCTCGCCTTCCAGGCCATGTACCAGAGGGAGTACGCGGACAACGCGGTCAGCTTCACGGTCAACTTCCCGGAGGGGAAGCTGCCTGTCGAGGAAGCGATGAGCACCATCGCGGCGTTCCTGCCGGATCTGAAGGGCACCACCCTGATGCCTGACGGAACGCGCGAGCAGGCCCCGTACGAGCGGATCACCGCTGAGCAGTTCGACTCGTACGAGATCACCTCGGTCGAGGACTCGACGGACGAGGAGTGCGCGGCCGGCGCCTGTCCGGTTCGATGACGGCATGACAAAGACCCCCAGCCGCATGGCTGGGGGTCTTTCGCTGTCCTCCTGGGCCTACTCAGCCCCGTACGGGCAGGTGGGGAAGCCTTGGCGCGGGCACGCGATGAGAGCCCGGGAGACGTACTGCTGAGCCTTCGAGTAGTAGCCGTACACCACGTCGTTCCCCGCCGTCTGCCCCAGGGCGTCCCGCGAATACTGGAGACGCTCCTTCAGCGGGAAGGTCACCTCGTCCAGATGCGGGTTCTCGGACAGCTCGGACTCAAGCCAGTCCACGGCGGGATCGATCTCGTAGAAGGTCTCGACCACGTGCTTCGCGGGCCTCTTCAGCCAGTTCTTGATCTCGATCGGTGGGTAGTTCGCGGGGACTTCTCCGCGCCGGATCATCCCGTCCGCGTAGGACCGGCCGGTGTACGAGTAGGCGTGCCAGTGCTGCTTCACGGCGGCAGCGTAGTCGCGGTGCTGCCCTCCGTTACTGGACACCGACTGCTGCCTTCCGCGCGAGTTCGGCCACTTCCCGGGGCTGCTGGAGGAGCAGTGCGCCCAGGAGGTAGTTCCTGGTCCACTCGATCGCGTCGTCGGGACGGGTGAGCAGGGCAGCCGGCGGGATCTCAGCCCGCAGCGCCGGGTCGACGAGCCCCTGGGCCAGGAGGTCATCGATCATGCGCTCCGCGAGCCAGTGAAACGTGCGCTCCTTCAGCGCGAAGGTGAGATGCAGAGAGGTCTCGTCCCCCACGGTGTGAGGGGAGTGGTTGTAGCCACGCGGTAGCCAGAAGACATCGCCCGGTTCCAGCGTGAACGACTGGTGGGGCGGGGTGTTGGCCAGATGGTGCATCTCGTCGTCCGTGTAGCCCCGTCCGGAGAAGTTCCCGTACTCCAGCGTCGGGTTCTGGACGAAGGGCGGGTGGAGAGGCCATGTCTTCCGGCCGGCGAGCTGCACGATCAGGGTGACGTACGGGTCGTAGTGGTACTTCAGCCCCTGGGCGCCCGCCGGAGTCATGTACGCGTTCACGTGCGCGAGGCAGCCGGTCTCCTGCTGGAGCTCCTGCTGGAGCTTCCGCAGCGCGGGCTTGACCGTCTGAAGCTGGCGGATCGAGACGGTCCCGCCGGTGTCGAGGTGGGCCCGGACTGCTCCGGGGCGGGGCATCTCGCCGTCGATGTAGGTGTGGCGTTCCAGTACCTCGCCATCCTTGACCAGGATGACGTTCCGCGCGGCGAGGCACTCGGCGTCGATCAGGACGTTGACTTCCTCGATCGACAGTAAGTCCGCGAGGGCTCTCGGGTCTCTGCGGAAGAGGACCGGCGTGGTGGGCCAATGCTCCAAAAGCTGAGGCACGTTGTTGACGAGATCGGCAAGGGGCATCGGAGGACTCCTTCTGGGGGACGAGGAAAGGGCCGGCGCGCGGCGGCGCCGGCCCCAAGTGGACCGTCAGGACTTCGCGTTCTGGGCCAGCCAGCCCTTCGCGAAGTTGGTGATCTCCTCGGCGGACATCCGCAGTTCGCGGCCGGCGCCCTCGGGCTTGCTGTCGCCCAGGGAGTAGCCGCCGCCCGCCAGCTCGGCGATGGTGATGCAGCTCTCCATGTTGCCGCTGTTGTCCGTGCCGCCCCCGCAGAACTTCGAGTACGGGCCGGACACCTCTCGGTTGTACAGACTCGCCATTACGCTTCTCCTGTCTCTCTGATGGGACACGGCCCTGCCCTCGGGCGGTCTTCCCGGACAGATCCGGGGGCAGGGTGCCGCCCCTTTGGTGGGGCGGAGTCTGGGTGCCAGCCCTGCCGCCGGGGAAGCGGCGAGGGCTGGCGGACCCTGGGCGAGCGGGACCGGGGGAGGCACGCGCTCACGCAGGGTCGTCTCAGGGGTTCGCCATGAGGTACACGGCGACCAGCACGTAGCCGGTCGAGCCAGCGACCGCGAAGGCGAGAAGAGGCCCGGCGTACCGGGAGAGCCTGCGGCCCGTTCGAACAGCGACACGAAGTAACGCAGGCGCCGGCCGGTTCGAGCTCACAGGCCGAGCCTCGCCATCCGGTTTCGCACACCGTTCCGCGCGCTCAGTTCCTCGCGGGCGGTGGGCGCCTCGATGTGCTCGGGCTTGACCTCCCACTCGCACCCGCCGGCCGGGGGCCGCATCAGGTATCGGCCGGCAACCTCACCCATGAGGACGCCGACCCTGTCCGTGGTCGTGTCCTTCGCCAGGTCGCCGATGCTCGGCTTTCCGCGCTCGTCGTGACCGTCCATGACGAAGAAGCTACGGGGGGCGATGGCGACGGACCAGAGACGCAACGATGCACTCCCGACGACGACCCGTCAGAAGTGCATCGACACGGTGTAGTTACGCGAATACGCCCAGGTGGGCACCCACCTCACGCATCTCTGTGGTGAGGGTGCGGCGCCTCTTCGTGATCTCCTCGAAGGTGATGGCGGCGGAGGACTGGTGCCGGAACCACTCAGGTGCGATCTCGTCGAGGTGTGACAGCTCCTCCATCGCGGCCGTGGCGTCGCCTGTGCGTACGTAGGCGCGGGCCAGGTCGAGCCTGTAGCGGTTGCCGTCGTTGGTGCTGGGCCCACCGAGCTGCTTCCAGGTGCTCTCCTGGAGGGTCGCTTCCTCCTTGGACTTCCGGACCACGGAGTGCGCGTCGCCCTCGATCATGAAGTCCTCCAGCTCCTTCATGGCCGCCGTGACGGGGCCGAACATCGACCAGTGTCGGAGCAGGTTCCGGTGCGTCTTGCCTACCGCCTTCGCTGCGGTGCCGGCTGCCTTACGGAGGGCCTTGGCCTCCCCTGGGCGATTGTTCCGCGCCGCCGCAGCCGCTGCCTCCATCGCAAGGCCGCCCCACGTCGAATACTGGTCGGGCGTAGCTCCCATGATCTTCGGCTCGACGACATCCATTGTCGCGACGGCGATGTCCTCGGCTTCGTCGAAGCGCTCGGTCCGTACCAGCAGCCAGCACATTCCGCCCACTCCGGACGCAGCCACGAGGTTGTCCCCCGCCGCCTTGGCGTCCTCGATCGCACCCCTGGCCGCCACGTGTGCGAGGTCGAACTGCCTGATCTGCGTCAGGTACCGCCCGACCAGGCTCAAGGCTCGCGAGCGGGCCACCAGGGCGTTCGCGCGCTCCTCACCTGAGTCGTAGTAGGACACGGCGTCATTCGTAGCCCGGATGAGCGATGGGAGGTCCGCAGCGATGCTCTGGTAGGTGTCGCTGAAGTAGAGAACGGAGTTGTCGTACGTCATGCGAGTCAGGCGCCGGAGGTCTGGCTCATCGCCTGTCGGCGCACTGGCTGGGGCGAGACTGAGCGCCGGGGAAAGGGCGATCCGGAGATCCCGGAGATTCTGACTGTTCGGGTCTTCGTGCTTCACCGGTTCCGGAGGGCCGGCCGCCATCAGGTCCGAAGTCTTCACTCCGAGAACCCTGGCGAGAGCGTGGAGGGTCTCCATGCGGACCCCGTCATGCCCCTGTTCGATCTTCCGGACCGGGCCGACCGAGAGGCCAGCTCGGTGCGCAAGCTGCTCTTGGCTCAACCCCTTCGCGCGCCGGTATCGCCGGAGGTTGTCCGCGAGTTCGTCTGACATGCGTACACCACCACCCTTCCTCAGCCAGGGTATTCCCTCTCGGGTACGACAAAGCCCCCGCACGAAGCGGGGGCTTGTCGGTCGGTCACCGCTTTGCGGAGCTACCGATCTCGAACTCGAAACTCGAAGGGGTTCCCACGATCCCCTTCGTGGCGGCGATCACACCTTTGAGCTTCTTCTTGAGGGCCTCGTAGAACATGCTCAGGGGGAACTCGTCGGGCAGCACGTCGTCGACGAGCTTGCGCGGCGGGAGGGTGAGGTCGAGGGCGTCGGAACCCTTGGCCCAGCGGGAGGCGGGGTGCGGCGCGAGGTAGGTGGAGACCAGGTCGTACGCGGCGAGCCAGTGGACGAGCTTGGGGCGGTCGATGCCGTCGCGGTACAGCTTCTCTATCTCGCCGCAGAGCTGGTTGGTGATCTGCGGGGCCCGCTCCCAGTCGATGCTGAGCCGGTTGTCGGTCCAGCGGACGACGTCGTGGCGGTGGAGATAGGCGAAGAGGAGCTGGCCGCCGAGGCCGTCGTAGTTCCGGTTGCGCTCGCCGGTGACCGGGAAGCGGAACATGCGGTCGAAGAGGACCGCGTACTGCACGTCGCGGCCCTGCGGGAAGCCGTCCGCCTCCAGCCGCACGGCCTCCTTGAAGGCGGTGAGGTCGCAACGCAGCTCCTCCAGGCCGTACATCCAGAACGGCTGGCGCTGCTTGATCATGAACGGGTCGAAGGGCAGATCGCCGTGGCTGTGCGTGCGGTCGTGCACCAAGTCCCACAGGACGAACGCCTGCTGGCTGCGTTCCTGGTCGGCGACGAGCGCGCGGATGTCATCCGGGAGCTCCAGCCCCAGGATGTCCACGGCGGCCTCGGTGATCTTGCGGAAGCGAGCCGCCTCGCGGTCGCAGAAGATGCCGCCCCAGGTGAAGCGCTCGGGAGCCTCGCGGACGGCGACGGTCTCCGGGAACAGCACGGCCGAGTTGGTGTCGTAGCCGGAGGTGAAGTCCTCGAAGGTGATGCCGCAGAACAGCGGGTTGTCGTAGCGGGTGCGCTCCAGCTCGGCGAGCCAGTCGGGCCAGACCATGCGCAGGACGACGGCCTCGAAGTTGCGGTCGGGGTTGCCGTTCTGCGTGTACATCGGGAAGACGACGAGGTGCTGGAGGCCGTCGGTGCGCCCTGCGGCGGGCTGGAAGGCGAGCAGCGCCCCGAGGAAGTCCGGCACGCCGAAGCCGTCGTCGGCCCAGCGGCGGAGGTCGGCGACGAGCGCGTGGTGGTATGCGGCGTCGTGCGGGAGCAGCGGGGCGAGGGCCTCGACACCGGTGATCACGCGCTCGACGAGGGCGCGGACCGCCTCCTGGGCGGGCGCCTGGTCGGCGGTGAGATCGACGGAGCCGTCGGCCTGCTGGAGTGCGCGCAGTTCCTCGACGGCCTCCTTGAGCAGCGGCCAGGCGGGGTCGTCCACGACGCGGGGAGCCCGGTCGGTGGACGTCTGCCCCTCCCGCTCGGCGCCCTGCGCAAGAATTTCCGTCATGCCTCGTACCTCCCGGGAAGAACTTCACGTACGGCTCACCGTAGGCAGACACCTCACGTCAGCACAAGAGATCTCGAAAGATACTGCGGTCAGATGCCTTGATCGCCGCTGTTTTTCCTGTCACCGACCCGGTTGCGGAAGGCGGGTCCCTCCTTCCGCCCTCCGGGTGACAGCTCCAGCGTGGCCCCGGTCGGCCCTCGGCGCACGTCAAGCCGGAGGCGACGCCCCGCCCACGTCCGGACGGACCGGCCGCGCGGCCCCTGTCCTGCGGTTCGCCGCCGGTCAGGGCTGGCTAGGCTTCGGGGCGACGCCGCGTACGCATGCGGGTGCCGCGGCACAGCCGTCGACGAAACGAGCGGAATCTTGAACTTCCTCACCATCGGCCACCGGGGCGCCATGGGCCACGAGCCGGAGAACACCCTGCGGTCCTTCGTCAGGGCCGAGCGGGCAGGCGTCGACCTGATCGAACTCGACCTCCACCTGAGCAAGGACGGCGCGCTGGTCGTCATGCACGACGCGAAGGTGGACCGGACCACCGACGGCCGCGGCCCGATCGCCGAGAAGACCCTCGCCGAGCTGCGGGAGCTGGACGCGGGCCAGGGGGAGCGCGTCCCGGTCTTCGAGGAGGTGCTGGAGGCCGTCGGCGCCCCGCTCCAGGCGGAGATCAAGGACGTGGCGGCGGCCCGGGCGCTGGCCGAGGTGCTCGCCGAGCGACGGCTGACCGACCGGGTGGAGGTCATCTCCTTCCACGACGAGGCCCTCGCCGAGACCTCCCGGCTGCTGCCCGGCGTCCGGACCGCGCTGGTGGCGAGCCGCTACGGCACCGACGTGGTGGACCGGGCGCGGGCCGTCGGAGCCACCGCCCTCGTCCTCAACCTGCGGCGCCTCACGTTGGAGATCGCCCAGCGCGCCCACGAGGCCGGTCTGAGGTTCTTCACCTGGACGGTCAACACCGAGGAACAGCTGCGGCTGGCCCTCGCCTTCGGTGCGGACGGGGTCACCACCGACCTCCCGGAGATCAAGGAGGCCGCGGCGCGGCTGCGCGGGGTCAGCCGATCGGCTTGACCAGCAGCTCGAAGGCCAGGTCGTCGCGGAGCGGCAGGCCGAAGCGCTCGTCGCCGTACGGGAACGGCGTGGTCTCACCGGTGCGCCGGTAGCCGCGCCGCTCGTACCAGGCGATCAGTTCCCCGCGCGCGGAGATCACCGTCATGTGCATGGCCCGTACGCCCCAGCTCCCGGCGGCCAGGCGCTCCGCCTCCGCGATGACCCGCCGGCCCACTCCCCCGCCCTGGAGGCCGGGGAGGACGGCGAACATTCCGAAGTAGGCGTGGTCGCCTCGGTGGGCGAGCTGGCAGCAGGCGACCAGTCCGCCGTCCCGCTCGGCCATCAGCAGGCGGCTGCCCTCGGTCCGGATGACACCCAGGACGTCCTGGGTGTCGGTCCGCTGCCCTTCGAGCAGGTCGGCCTCGGTGGTCCACCCGCTCCGGCTGGACTCGCCCCGGTACGCCGACTCCACCAGCGCCACCAGCTGCTCCACGTCGGCCTCGGTGGCATCGCGGTAGAGCAGTTCTCCGGCTACGGGGGCGGGCACGGTGTCCATGGAGCGGCCTTTCGTGGGTGGGCGGGGCGCACGCCGCAGGCGGGCACGGCCGAGGGTAACCCGCTCCTGGGGCGGCCCGGCGAGTGGTCCGGCACGTGGTACGCCGGGCGCCTGGACTCGGCCGCATGGTGCCGATACCGAGCAGCCGGCCCCTGTCAGGCCCCGCCGATCCTGAGAGGTCGAGGAGCTTTCTCCGGCGAGACGCTCGGGCTCGCCGTCCACCGCGAGTTCGGCACCGGTCCCGAGCGGGGCGCGGTGCACTTCTCGGCAACGGCTTCCTGGAGGGCTCCGGCCGCGCTGCGGAACCGGTCACTCCGGGCCTGTGCCTCTGGCTCCAGGTCGCCGACGTCGCCGACGTCCACCGGGAGCTGGCGGCGCGCGGGGTGGAGATCCTGCGGGAGCCGCGTCAGGAGCCCCGAGGGCTGATCGAGAGGTGGATCGCGGGCCCGGACGGCACCCGGATCGTCCTGGTGGAGATCCCGGCCGAGCACCCGCTGAGGTACCGGCCCGGGATCTGAACGGCCCCCGCCGCTCTGGCGGCCTCAGCCCTTCAGCCCGCCGAGCCGCCCTTCGAGCTGGAGGAGGAGGCCCGAGAGCAGGCCGGTGAGTTCCTCGTGGCCGCCCTCGTCCAGTCCGGCGAGGACCGCCCTCTCGTAGGCCAGCTGTTCGGGCAGGACGCCGTCGACGAGGTCCCGCCCGGCGTCGGTGAGGCGGACCCGGGCGACACGGCGGTCGCGGGTGTCGGCGCGGCGCTCGACCAGTTGGCGCTCCTGGAGCTGTTTGACGCGCTTGGTCACGGCGGCGCCGGAGGAGAAGGTCTCCCGGGCCAGCTCGCCGGGGGTCAGTTCGTCGCCGGTCCGGCGCAGCGCCCCCAGCAGGTCGAACTCGGCGCGGCTCAGTCCCGCCCGGCGCAGCGGCGCGTCCTCGGCCTGCTGGAGGAGGGCGGCGCAGCGGTTGACCCGCCCGATGATCTCCATCGGGCCGGTGTCGAGGCCGGGGTGGACGGTCTGCCACTGGCGGATGACCCCGGCGACGGTGTCGCCGTCCCGCCGCCCCTGCGCTGCCGTACCGGTGTTCATGTGCTCGCACCCTTCGGGACGGGGAGCCCCTGTCGTCGTACTGTCGCGGCGAGCGTACGGTGTGCGGCCTGTTCGGCGAGCAGGACCTCCTGCTGGGGCAGGGCGCGCTGCCACCATTCGCCGGAGGCGGCGTCGACCGTGTTCCGCAGCTCCACCAGGGCGCCCGTGAGGCGTCGGCGCCCGGCCTCCAGGGTGACCGGGTCGCTGTCCGGGGCGGCCAGCGCGGCGTCGGCGCCGGTCTGGGCGCGGGCGGTGGCGGCGAGGGCGTCGCCGACGAGGCTGGTGGCCCGCCGGTTGGTGACGAGGATGGCGGCCAGGACGCCGACGACGGCACCGACCAGCGTGTCGACGACGCGGTCGACGGCGAGTTCCCCGGGGTTCTGGAAGTGGCCGAACTCGGTGATCAGCAGGGCCATCGGGGTGACGCAGACGGTGCCCAGCCAGTAGTTGCGGCCGATGAGGGCCTCGGCACCGAAGTTGAAGGCCAGGCAGCACAGGACGAGGGCGGCCTGGTTGAGATGGCTCAACGGGGCGATGGCGACGAAGAGGGCCACGCCGACGAGGTTGCCGACCACCCGCTGGACGCCCCGGGACCAGGTGAGCGTGATGTTGGCCTGGAAGATCGAGGCGGCGGTGACGATCGCCCAGTACGGGCGGCCGACGCCGAGGGCGTACGAGAGGTACCCGGCGAGGGCGCAGCCCACGGCGGAGCGCAGCATGATGGGCAGCAGGGGCGAGCCGGGGCGGAAGCCGCGCAGCAGGGTTCCGGTGGCCCTCTCCCGGTAGGCGCGTTCGACGGCGAGGCCCGCGAGTTCGTCGGCGGTCCCCGCCGCGTCGGCCGGGCGGGGCACGGGCCCGGCACCGGTGGTGCGGGCCGCCCAGTCGCGCAGGAGCGCCGGATCGCTCTCGTCCGGGCGGGCCAGCGCGGCTTCGGCGTGGACGAGGAGGTGTTCCAGGTCGCGCCGGACCGGGGTGCGGGTGCCGGTGGCGAGGAGGCACTGCCAGGCGGCATGGGTGGCGCCCGCGGCCTGGCCGCGAGGCCGGTCGGCGTTCTCCCCTCCCGCTTCCCGGACCTTCGCCACGTAGGCGGCGGTGGCGCGGAGGGCGCGGCTCACCGCTATCCGCTCGGGGCCGTGCCGACGGACGAGTGCCGGGGCCATGCAGACCGCCCAGGCGAGCACGGCGCCCCCGGCGGCGAGCGCCACGCGGCCGGGCACCTGGGCCAGGGTGGAGGGAGTGAAGAGGGTGGCCGACGAGACGAAGGTGAGGATCAGGTGGCCGGGCGGACCGATCCGCACGGCGTCGCAGGCTCCCTTCTGCACCGCGGCCATCAGCGCGCCGACCGCGACGAGCACGTACGGCGAGTCGGTGAGGGCGGCGACGACCAGGGCGAGCGCGAACCCGCCGATCATCCCGGCGCAGGCACCGGCGAGGGTCCGCGCCCGGGCCGCGTACGGGAGGTTGTGGCAGTACAGGGCGCAGAGCGAGCCCGCCATGGTGAACATCGCGAGGTCGATGCGGCCGAGGAGCAGCAGCGTGACGTTGGGCAGCCCCGCCGCGACGACCACGCTGTAGGCCCGCTTGTACCAGATGTCCGCGGGCGCTCCGAGGGCGAGGAGCCCGGCGAGGGGCAGGCGGTGGACCCGCCGTGCGGGGGTGGCGTGCGTGGTGGTGGGTGGCCTGCTGCTCATATGAAAACCTTAACAGGTGTTTCACTCGCGAAACATTGCCGGTTACACCTACCTGCCGCGGTCGCCTTCGGGGCACTGAACACAGGCGCACGTCCGGCTCACCGGGCCACTCCGCGCGCCCCCCTTCGCACATCCGTGCGCCCGGGTGGGGTGGGCGAGCCCCGGGCATGACCCCCTGCGACACCGCCCGACGGGGGCGGACGATGCCACCGGGGAGGTCTTCACCGTGCACGGACCCGCCTCCGCCGCCTGGCTGCTGGTGGCGCTCTGTCTGGCGAGCGGCGCGTACTGCCTGCTGCGCATGCGCACGCGGGGCCCGAGCGGGCAGGGGGCGGCCGGCGAGGCGCTGATGGGGTTCGGGATGGCGGTGATGGCGGTTCCGGCCGCGTTCGTCACGCTGCCCGCGCAGGTGTGGTTCGCGGGCGCCGCCGCCTTCACGGCCGCAAGCCTCCACGCCGCCCTGACGGCTCGGCACAGCCCGCACCACCTGCATCACCTCGTCGGGTCGGCGGCGATGGTCTACATGTCGCTGGTCATGGCCGTCGCCCCGGCCTCCCACCACGGCCCGCACGCGGGCCCGGGCGGACTGCCGGTCCTCACGGGGCTCCTCCTCGTCTACTTCGCCGGGTACACCCTGCTCTCCGGAGTGCGCCTCATACCCGCCCCAGCCACCGCGACGGGAAGCCCGGGGCCAGACTCCGGCCCGCCGGGATGGGGGGAGCGCGCCGAACTGGCCCTCGTCTGCCGCCTCACGATGGCGATAGCCATGGTGTCGATGCTGCTCGCCATGTGAGCGGCAACGGCCGGGCAGGGCCCCACCCCAGCACCAAACGTGTCGTGCGTCACTTGGCGCGACACGGGGGGTGCCAGGACGGAAGCCACTTCTATGCTGTGGCCATGATGCTCCCCGTCGCGCTGCTGCTGCTGGGTGCCCTGACCGCCGTGCTCGCTCCGCGCCTCATCGCGCGGACGCAGTGGCGGGAGAGGGAACCTGTCGTCGCGCTCTGGGTGTGGCAGTGCGTCGTCGCCGGGGTACTGCTGTGCTGCGTGCTCGCGATGGCGCTCACCGGCGCCGCCGCCTGGCACCTGGTCCGCGGCCACGTCTTCGCCCCCGCCCCGCACGCCGTCGTCGAGGCGTACGCGCTGGGCGCCTACGGCCCCTGGGCGCCGGCGACCGCCGTGGCACTGGCGTTGGGCGGGGTGTGGACGGTGGCGATGCTGGTCCGCGAGATCGCCCGGGCGCGCTCGCGCCGACGGCAGCGGCGGGCCGAACTGCTGGTGCGCTCTCCCCTGTTGCCGGGCGAGGAGCGCGAGCAGGAACGCGTGGTGGTGCTGGAGGGCGACCGGCCCGACGCCTGGTGGCTCCCCGGCCCCTCCCCCCAACTGGTGATCACCACGGCGGCACTGCGCCGGCTGAAAGGCCGCCAGCTCGACGCCATCGCCGCCCACGAGCAGGGCCACGCCACCATGCGCCACGACTGGCTGCGGCACATCTCCGCCGCCCTGGCGCACGGCTTCCCCCAAGTACCGTTCTTCGCGGCGTTCCGCGACGAGATGCACCGGCTGGTGGAGCTGGCCGCCGACGACATGGCCTCCCGCCGCTTCGGCCGCCTCACCACGGCCCTCGCCCTGGTCGAACTGAACGAGGACCGGGGCGTGTTCGGCCCCGGCCCCGCCTCCGAGGCCCATCTGCCCCAGCGCGTGCACCGGTTGCTGGCGCCGCAGGCCCGGCTCGCGCCGATACACCGCCTGCGGCTGACCGCGGCCGCGGCGGTGGTGCCCGTGGTGCCGCTCGTGGTCGCCTTCGGCCCCGGCATCCTCGCCCTGGGCTGACCCGCTCCCCCACTCGGCGACGACGGCGTTCCGGCAGACGGGGGCGCGCGAGGCCGCAGTGTGCTCCCGCCGACTCCCGGAACACGGGTGGCGGGCGTGTCCGGGGGCGATGAAGTAGGTGACCATCGTGACCATGGCTCCCCACTCCCCGCTCCATGACCGCCCTCCCGGTTCGCCGCCTTCCGCCGCCAGGAGGTGGGCGGCGGCCCTGGCCGGTCTCTCCGCCGTACTGCTGACGCTGGTGGCGGTCGGTTGGCCGCCCCTGACCGGCTTTGACGCCTCGGTGGCCGGCCGGGCCCATGAGGCGGCCCTCGCCCACCCGGCGGTGACGCGGACGAACCGCGTGCTCAGCGACTGGGCATGGGACCCGTGGACGATGCGTGCCCTCGCCACCGCAGCCGTGCTGTGGCTCTGGCGGCGCGGACCCGTGCGGCTGGCGAAGACGGTGGGCGGTGCCTGCCTGGCCGCCTCGCTGGCGCAGCAGCTCCTCAAGGCCGCCGTCGGCCGGGAGCGCCCGAGGTGGCCCGACCCGGTCGACACCGCCCACTTCGCCGCGTACCCCTCGGGCCACGCCATGACGGCCACGGTCACCTGCGGCCTGGCGGTCTGGCTCCTGCACCTGTCGAAGCCGGCGCGCCCCGTCCTGGTCGCCGCCTGGACGGTGGCGGTGGTGTCGGTGGCCGGGGTCGGCGTGACCCGCGTATGGCTGGGCGTCCACTGGCCCACCGACGTCCTGGGCGGCTGGCTGCTGGGCGGGCTGACGGTGGCCCTGGCCGTCGTGGCCCACCATCGCGCGGGTGCGGCGGACCGGCGGGGGCACCCGGCGGAGGCCGAGGCCCGCTCCGAGGGACCCGTCCCCCTCGGCTGATCTCCGCAGAGTCGCCATCAGTTGCCGGAGCATCCGCCGGGCCCGGCGGTGACGTGCAGGGGCGGGCTCCTGATGGTGGATCAGCCGGGGCGCCCGGTCGCGGAGATCGCACGAGTGCTTGTGAGCACTTCTTTGGGCTCCGCCGCACGGAACGGGAGTGGCTCCATGCGTAAGAAGTTGATCCGGCCCCACTCACCGGACGGTGCTCGGATCTTGGAGGTTGGATAGGGTCGGGCGGGAGGTACGAGGATGAGTTTTCGGTTGGCGGCGTATGCCGTGTGTATCGAGAACGGGCGGGCACTGCTCGCCCGTCATATGCCACCGAATGGCGAAAGCAACTGGACTCTTCCGGGTGGCAGGGTCGAGCACGGCGAAGATCCATTTGATGCGGTGATCCGGGAAGTCGCCGAGGAGACGGGCTGCATCGCGGTGGTGGATCGCCTGCTGGGCGTGGACTCACGGGTCATCCCGGCGGCCGAAGCCCGTGCGGGAGTCGAGCATCAGAATGTCGGCGTTTTCTACCGCGTCAACATCACTGGCGGCCGACTCCGACCGGAGCCTGACGGCGAAATCGCCGAGTCGGTCTGGACCGACCTCTCCGACGTCCCCGGCCTGCGCCGGTCATCGTTGGTCGCCATCGGCCTCTCCCTGGCCCAGGCCCTTCCGGCAACCGGCCACGTCGACCCTGTCCCGGTCGATGGCCTGATCCGGCACTAGCCAGGCGTCCCGTCCCGGCACATCCGCTACGACAACCTGAAGCCCCCGGTCAACCGGGTCTGCACCGGCCGCAGCCGGATGGAGTCGGAGCGGTGGTTGTCCTTCCGGTCGCACTACGGCTTCGACGCGTTCTACTGCATCCCAGGTCAGGAAGGCGCCCACGAGAAGGGCGGGGTCGAACAGGAGGGCGGCCGGTTCCGGCGCACGCATCTGGTCCCCGGCCCCGACGTCGCCTCGCTGGAGGCCCTGAACGACCGGTTGAGGGAGATCGACGCCGAAGAGGACGAGCGGATGCTGTCCGGGCGACTGACCAGCATCGGGTTCAACTTCGTTTCCGAGACCGCTCTTCTGCTGCCGTTGCCGTTCGAGGAGTTCGAGTGCGGCAGCACGCTGACACCGAAGGTCGACCGCAGCAGCCGGATCACGGTCCGTCAGTGCCACTACTCGGTCCCGGCCCGCTTCATCGGCCAGAACGTGCGGGTCCTGCTGCGGGGCAACGAGCTGCTGGTGTTCGAGAAGCGGAAGGTCGCAGCCCGTCATCCGCGGTTGACCCGGCGCGGGGAGTTCCGCGACGCAGCGACGAGGAGACGGGAGCCGCCGCCCTGGGCGGAGCCCAGTGGAGTGGTCCCCCTGGCCGCCCGCAGGGCCCAGCGGCCCGAGGACAAACGACCGTTGCCGACGGTCTCGCGCCACGACCAGCTGCTGAAACGCCAACCGAAGGGGACCGCATGACCACGACCGAGGCTGCCACTCAGATCCCTTCGCCCCGCCGCGACACCGGGCCGAAGGAGGCGGTCGACACCGCGATCGACGAGGCATGCCGCACGGTCCACCTGCCCCCGATCCGCAGCCGGGTCCAGGACATGGCCTCCGAGGCGATGCGCAGCGCTCCGGCTACAAGGACTTCCTGGCCGACCTACTGGAGGCCGAGTGCGCCGAGCGCGAGGAGAGGCGCAAGTTGCGGCTGGTCAGGGAAGCGAACTTCCCCAGGCCCCAGCGGCTGGAGGACTTCGACTTCGAGGAAAACCCGAACGTCACCCCCGAGCTTGTCGGCACCTTGTCGGACCCGGCCTGGGTCAGGGCGGGGCAGCCGCTCTGCCTGATCGGTGACTCCGGCACCGGCAAGTCCCATCTGCTGATCGGGATCGGCACCGCCATGGCCGAGGCCGGGCTGAAGGTCCGCTACACGCCCACGGTCAACCTGGTCAACGAGCTGGCCGAGGCCGCCGATGAGAAGAAGCTCTCGCGCACCATCGCCCGCTACGGGCGGGTCGACCTGCTCTGCCTGGACGAGTTCGGCTATCTCGACCTGGACAAGGCCGGGGCGAAGCTGCTGTTCCAGATCTTCACCGAACGTGAGGAACGACGCGCTACGCGATCGCGTCGAACGCACCGCTCTCCGAGTGGAAGCAGACCTTCACTGAGCCCCGGCTCTGCACCGCGATCGTCGATCGTGTCACGTTCAACGCGCACATCGTCGAGACCGGCACCGAGTCCTACCGGTTCACCCAGACCCAGCGCAAGCAGCGCCGCAGCTGACCTCACAGATGGCCGCGGCCGTTCCTGGTCCAGCCGCCGGGTCCCAGTGCCGGCCGGACCAACGCCCGTCTCCAGCCACCGCGGGCACTGGGCGGCCCGCGGTCTGAGTCGAGCCGGGTCGGCAGCCTCCACGCACCTGTCGGGGGCACGCTGACGGCAGGCTGGCCGAGGCCCCCGAACTACCGCGAGACCCCACCCCCCGGGGCCACCGGAACCACTCGATCGAAGTGGGGCCGAATCACCTTGCTACAGGGGCGTGGATCACACCGCTTCACGCCCCCTCCAATGCAGCCATGGAGCCAGAAAACCTCCGTCGACCGGAGCCCAAACGTCCTTAGAGACAGCGCGAGCCCGTCACGCCGGCCTCGCGGACATGAGAGCCCCTCGCGAGGGACGACCGGGGACAGCCCGCACCCCCGCGACGGCCGGCGGCCTTGGGTGGGGCGAGGGGCAGACCGAACCGGGGACGCGGGTCCGGGTGCCGCGCGCGACACCACGTTCCTGGGCAGGTGTCTCCCCAGCTCCCTTTCCCTCGCATCGCCTGCGGCCTTCCGTTCCGCCGAGTCCCGGGGGCGGGCAGAGGCCGCGCACGCCAGCACGGGCGTTGGTGCCTCTTGCCACCTCCGACCCGTACCGAACAGAATCCGATGGATGGCGATCACCTGTGTGCTCTTCGACTTCTCCGGCACCCTGATGCGGATCGAGCCCCCCGAGGAGTGGCTGCGCGGCGGGCTCGCGGAGCTGGGGGCGGGTCCCGAGCTGCTGCCGGACGGCGACCTCGGGGCGGCGGCCGCCCGTCTGGCGCAGGTGGGCGCCCAGCCGGGCTGGCCCTCACCGGAACAAGTCCCGGGCCGGCTCGCGGCACTCTGGGAGCACCGCGACCGCGGCGCGCGGGAACACCGTGCGGCCTTCACCAGCCTGTCGCGCCTGGTGGACCTCGGTTCCGGCGCGCTCCACGACGTCCTCTACGACCGGCACATGACGCCCGCCGCGTGGCAGCCGTACCCGGACAGCGCCGAGGTACTGCGTGAGCTGCGGGCGCTGGGTCTGCGGGTGGGGGTCGTCTCCAACATCGGCTGGGATCTGCGACCGGTGCTGCGCCACCACGGGCTGGAACAGTGGATCGACACCAGTGTCCTGTCGTACGAGCACGGTGTCCAGAAGCCCGACCCTCGGCTCTTCGCGCTGGCCTGCGAGCGGATCGGGGTCGACCCTGGTGCCGCTCTCATGGTGGGGGACGACCGGCGGGCCGACGGGGGTGCCGCCGCGCTCGGCTGCGCGGTGCACTTCGTGGACCATCTGCCGGTGGAGCGACGGCCCGCCGGGCTGCTGCCGGTCCTGGAGCTGGTGAAGAGCGCGGCCGGGTGACGAAGCCGGGGGCGCCGGGGGCCCGCCGCGCTCAGGACTCGCAGCCCTCGACCTCGTCGGCGGGGCGGGCCCGGGCCTCGTCGGGGCTCTCCCCGAACGCGGCCTTGGCGCGGCGCTGGCGCAGCAGGTCCCAGCACTGGTCCGGCTCGCGTTCGAGGGCGGCGGGCCGGCCCGCTCGGTGGCGGCGCCGATCTCCCCTGCCTCCAGGGACGCCCGCAGGCGCTCCTCGTCGTCGACCATCCCGGTGATGCGCCGCAGAATGTCCTGTTGGTCATGCCGCCCGCCCTCCTCGGCCTCCTTCGCCCGCTCCAGGAAAGCGCCTGGAGTCGTGCGATCGAAGCGCGTCCGGCCGGGGCCGCACCGGTACGCGTCGTCCCCCGGGCGGGCGTACGCCGCTCCGGGGGACGAGGACCGATCAGGTGGTGCGTGCCCCGGACGCGGCCGGGACGGACAGCGGACCTAGTCGAAGTAGTCCGGCTGCGTCTGGACGTTGAGCTCGTCGAGCTTGACCTTCTTGGCGGGGTCGGTGCGCCGGTCGTCCAGCTTGAGGACGTCGAAGCCCTTCACCATGTCGTTGGAGTAGATGTAGCCGTTGTAGTAGTACGCCGACCACGAACCGCCCCCGAGAAGGGTGTCCGCGCTCAGCGGGCCCCGCTCGAAGTAGGCGATCTCACGGGGCTTGGCGGAGTCGGTGAAGTCCCAGACGGAGAGGCCGCCCTGGTACCAGGCCTGGACCATGATGTCGCGGCCCTTGACCGGGATGATCGAGCCGTTGTGGGCGACGCAGTTCTCGGTGTCGGCCTGGTGGCGGTCGATCTTGAAGTAGCTGCGGAAGACGAGCTTGGGCTTCTTGTCCTTGCCCTTGCGGACCAGGTCGTAGATGCCGTCGGCGCCTCGCTTCGGGCCGATCTCCGCGTTGCAGGTGGCCGCGCCGCCGCCGCCGAGCTCGTCGGTGAAGACGACCTTGTCCGTCTCCTGGTTGAAGGTGGCGGAGTGCCAGAACGCGAAGTTCTCGTTGTCCTGGACCCGGTCGATGACCTTGGGCTTCTCCGGGTTCTTGATGTCCAGGAGGATGCCGTCGCCCATGCAGGCGCCGGCGGCGAGGTTCTTGTGCGGCAGCGCGGTGATGTCGTGGCAGCCGGTGGTCTTGGAGACACCCGGGTTGGTCGGCGCACCCGGGTTGCCGCCGCCGTCCGGTCCCTCACCGGGGAACAGCACGGGGAAGTCGATGACCGCGGCCTGCTGCGGCGCCTTGCGGGGCACCTTGACGATGGAGATGCCGTCGTGCGGAGGCTGGCAGTCGGGGAAGGCGGCGCTCGGCGAGTACGAGGAGACGTACACGTAGACGTTCTTGCGGTCCGGGACGAGCGTGTGGGTGTGCGAGCCGCAGGCCGTCTCGACGGCGGCGACGTAGCGCGGCTTGCGCTTGTCGCTGATGTCGAAGACCTTCATGCCCTCCCAGGAGGACTTCTCGGTGGCGGGCTGGCTGGTGCTCGCACAGGAGTCGTCGCTGCGCGAGGAGTCCGTGGAGAGGAAGAGCAGGTCGCCGGAGACCGAGATGTCGTTCTGCGAACCGGGGCAGAGGACCTGGGCGACGGTCTCGGGCTTCTTCGGGTTGCTGATGTCGAAGACCCGGAAGCCGTCGTAGTTGCCGGCGAAGGCGTACTTGCCCTGGAACGCGAGGTCGGAGTTGGTGCCGGAGAGGGCGTCCTTGGGGATGTTGGCCAGGTGCTTGATGTTGTCGGAGTGGACGATCTCGTCCGGAGCGGGGATGTCGCCGGCGGCGATGGCCGCCTTGGTGTCGGCGGCTTCGCCCTTGCTCACACGCTCCGAGACCTCGGGGGTGTCCCCGGGCCCCGGGATGGCCGCGGCGGGCCCCGCGGTGAGCAGGGACGCGAACATGCCGACTGCGGCGGCAGCAACGGCGAGGCGTCTACGCCTCGCCCGGGGGGTGTTGAACAGAGTCACTGCGTCCTCCCTGATCGCCGTTCGCACGAGAAGTGCGTCGGATCACCGCAGTATCGCCTTCGTCATGCACAGATCAATAGCCGGCAACATACTTGTCATCAAACGTGCCGCCCTCCCCCCGTGACGCCGTGCTAGGACAGTCCCACCCTTCCTCACACCTCAGGAGGCAGCTGTGCCGATATCCCGCCCCGCCGCCGCGCACCGCCGTCGCGCACCGCTCGCCCTGGCGGCGCTCGCCGCGGCGGCTCTGCTCACCGGATGCACGAGCACCCCCGAACAGGCCGCGGAGGCCAGGTCCGCCCCCGGCCCCTCGGTGATCGCGCCGGGTCGACCGGGCGAGGAGGCAGAGACCCTCTCACCCGGGGAGGCGGAGCGCCGCAAGCCGGACGACAGCCCCAACTCGGCCGACTTCGCCTACATCCAGATGATGATCGAGCACCACGGACAGGCCCTGGAGATGACCCGGCTGGTACCCGAGCGGGTCCGCAGCAAGCGCGTCAGGGCACTCGCCGACCGCATCGAGGCGGGGCAGAAGCCGGAGATCGGCGCCATGAAGGCGTGGTTGAAGAACAACGGCGGGCCGCGCGGCAAGGGACACGACCACGGCGCGATGGCCGGGATGGCGACGCCGCAGCAGCTCGAACGGCTGGAGAAGGCGGACGGCGAGGAGTTCGACCGGCTCTTCCTGAAGCTGATGACCACCCACCACCAGGGAGCCGTGAGCATGGCCACCGAGGTGCTGGGCGCCGGGAACAACGTCGTGGTCGAGGAGATGGCCAACGACGTGATCGCCACCCAGACCACCGAGATCGACCGGATGCGCGGCATGCCGTGACCGGGCGGGGCCGACCGCGGTCGGCCGGGCTTCGGGCGGGCGCAATCGCCTCGACGCCGATCGTCACCCCCGGCCTGCACGGCCGAGGCCTGCGGGGACTGCATCGCGGCCGGGGAGACGATGCCTCCCGCCGGGCGGAAGCCCGGCCGCCGCGCCCGAGGCGTCAGCCCCCGTGGCCCTCGCGGACGGCGCCCGCGAGGACGCTGTCGAGCAGCCCGGGGAAGAGCAGGTCCAGGTCGTCCCTGCGCAGCGCGTTGAGCTTGGCGGTCCCCCGGTAGGTCTGGCGGATCACCCCGCTCTCCCTGAGGACGCGGAAGTGGTGCGTACTGGTCGACTTGGCCACCGGCAACTGCAACTCCGTACAGGACTGCTCGGCGTCGCCCGCGCCCAGCGCGCACACCACCCGCAGCCGCATCGGGTCGGCCAGGGCGTGCAGGACCTCCTCCAGGCGGATGCGGTCGCGCGGCGGGTGGGCAAGGGTGCGGGCACTCTCGGCGATGGTCATCTCGGTCGTCCTTCACGGATGGCGCGGTGCGCAGCGGCCCTCACCGGGCGGGGCACGGACTCCGCATTGTACGAAGGCATTAGTAGTTTGACATCTAGCGTACTACGAAGACTATCGTACTGGAATCGTTCGGTCCCGTGACGCGATGGAGTACGCCATGCCCTCCCTGTTCGAGCCGCTCACCCTGCGGTCCCTCACCATCCCCAACCGCATCTGGATGGCTCCCATGTGCCAGTACTCGGCCCCGGCGACCGGCCCCACCGCCGGCCGCCCCACCGACTGGCACTTCCAGCACTACGGCGCCCGGGCGGCGGGCGGCGCGGGCCTGATCCTGCTGGAGGCGACCGCGGTGTCGCCCGAGGGCCGGATCAGCCCGTGGGACCTCGGCTTGTGGAACGACGGCCAGGCGGCGGCGTTGCGCCGGATCACCTCCTTCCTCACCTCGCAGGGAACCGTGCCGGGCATCCAGCTCGCCCACGCCGGACGCAAGGCGTCCTGCGAGGCGCCCTGGCGCGGCGGCAAGGCCATCTCCCCCACCGACGGTGGCTGGCAGCCGGTCGGCCCGAGCGCGGTGCCGTTCGACGCCGGCAGCCCCGTCCCGCACGAGCTGACGGCCGACGAGATCCGCGACGCGGTCCGGCAGTTCGCCGAGGCCGCGCGCCGCTCGCTGGCGGCCGGCTTCGAGGTGGTCGAGATCCACGGCGCCCACGGCTACCTGATCGGCGAGTTCCTCTCGCCGCACAGCAACCACCGCACCGACGCCTACGGCGGATCGTTCGAGAACCGGACGCGGTTCGCCCTGGAGGTCGTCGACGCCGTGCGTGCCGTGTGGCCCGAGGAGAAGCCGCTCTTCTTCCGCGTCTCCGCCACCGACTGGCTGGACGAGGGCGGCTGGACCCCGGACGACACCGTCCGGCTCGCCCCGCTCCTCAAGGAACGCGGCGTCGATCTGCTGGATGCCTCCACCGGGGGCAACGCGGCCGGGGTGTCCATCCCGGTCGGCCCCGGCTACCAGGTGCCCTTCGCCGCCCGCGTCCGCAACGAGGCCGGCCTGCCGTCGGCCGCGGTGGGGCTGCTCACCGACCCGGGACAGGCCGACAAGGTGCTGGCCAACGGCGAGGCGGACGCCGTCCTCCTCGGCCGCGAACTGCTGCGCGACGCCCACTGGCCCCGTCGGGCCGCCCGCGAACTCGGCGGCAGGGTGCGGGTGCCGCAGCAGTACGGCCGCAGCTGATCCCGTCCGCGACGCCCGCCGCCCGGCCCCTTCAGCGGCTCGGCTCCGCACTGCGACAGGCGGTGCGGAACGGCGGGTACCCGGCGGGGGTCCGCGCCGGGGGCCCGGGCACAGGGCGGGAGCCGCGCCCCTGCCCGGGGCCGGGGCGGTCCCGGGCAGGCCGGCCTTCCCCGCCCGGCTTCGCTCTGGGGCCGGGCCGGGGCCCCGGAGCAGGCGCGGCGAGGGACGGGTGGGGAGCCGGATCACCGTCGGGGCCGGCCAGTTCGGCCAGGAGCCGGGCCTTGAGAGCGCCCCGCTCGTCGGAGGTGAGCCGGGCCGGATCGAGGTGGCCCGGCTCACTCTCGTAGACGCGGAGTTCCTCGCGGATGCGGGCGTACGCCTCGGGGTGGGCCTCGGCGAGGCGGAGCCGGGCGTACCCGCCGGCCTCACGGCGGGCGGTGTTGACCGGGTCGGTGCGCTCGCGGCGGACGATCTCCGCCATCAGGGTGCGGACGGTCCGGTCGCAGTCCAGGCGCCGCTGCTGGACGGCGCAGAAGAACCGCCGGGCGTTGATGATCTGCATCGCCTCCTGGCGGGGCAGTTCGGCGAGGTCGAGGGGGAGCCGAGCGAGGGCGGTGGCCGAGGAGGCCCGGGCGGGGCCGACCGTCAGATCGCAGAGGCGGGCGAGGCCGGCGTGCCAGCGGCGGAGGACCAGAGGGTGGCGGAGCAGGACGTTCCGGGCGTTCTGTTCGCGTACGTCGTCAGCGACGGCGGCGCGGAAGATGTCGTCGGGGAGTTCGAGCAGGGCGGTCACCTCGGGGCTCGCCGTGACCTGGAGGCAACCGTGGGCGACGGCCTGCTCGATCGAGTCGAAGACGTCCCGGGAAGCGGCGGCCCGCCGCAGCGGCGGGATGTCCAGCTCGGCGACGCGGGCGGCGAAGAGCGCCGCGTACTCCCCGGGGAGGGCCTTGCTCAGCCAGCTCAGGGCGGTGGCGCGGGCGGTGAGGAGCCGGCCCCGCTCCAGCCGCTCCCGGTCCTGGCGGCGGTAGTCGGCGGCGACGCAGCGGGCCTCGTGGAGGCGGACGCGGACCTGCCGGAGCTGGCCCTCGACGCGCCGCAGCCGCGCGTCGCCGAGCAGAGCCATGCGTTCGGCGGAGACCTGGAGCTCCCCTTCGGCCCAGACCAGTGCGTCGGCCCAGTCCAGATGCCATTCGAGGCCGTCTAGCAGCCGGCGGACGGGGACCGGCAGGCGGCGCGTGGCGTCGGCCACGGCCGCGGTGACGAGATTGCCGAAGTCCTCCTCGAACCGCTTCACCAGCACCTCGGCGGGCAGCCGCGCGACATCGCGCAGCCGCAGCAGCCGCTCCGTTTCGGTCGACCTCATGACAGCCGCCCCCTCTCCGCACTCGTACGACTACTCACCGTAGCCGATCGGATGAACAGCTCGGCTCCGACGCGGCGATTCGGCCGGAGGAGGGCTTGATCCAGACCATGGCGGCGGCGGGAACGACTCCTCGCCGGAACGCCGTCCGGGTGGTGGAACCGCTGGCCGGCGGCGTCTTCGGGCGGTTGTCGGCGGCCGGGCGCAGACTGGGGCGGGTCGGGACGACGAGGTCGCGGAGGTGTCGGGGATGGCTGAAGTGCTGCTGGCGGTCGGGACGCGGAAGGGGCTCTTCCTCGGGCGGCGGCGCGCCGGGACGTGGAAGTTCGACGGCCCGCACTTCACCGGCGAGGCGGTGTACGCGCTGGGGCTCGATCTCCGGGGGCCCGTGCCGCGCCTGCTGGTGGGGGCGGACAGCGCGCACTGGGGCCCCTCGGTCTTCCGCTCCGACGACCTGGGCGCGAGCTGGCAGGAGCCCGCCTCGCCCACCGTGCGGTTCCCCAGGGACACCGGCGCCTCCCTGGAGCGCCTCTGGCAGCTCCAGCCGGCCGGTCCGGAGGCGCCGGGCGTGGTGTACGCGGGAACGGAGCCCGCGGCGCTCTTCGTCTCCCGGGACGGCGGCGACTCCTTCGAGCTGGTCCGGCCGCTCTGGGAGCATCCGACGCGGTCCCGCTGGGAGCCGGGCGGCGGTGGCGAGGGGCTGCACACCGTGGTGACGGACCCTCGGGACGCCGACGCGCTGACGGTCGCGGTCTCGGCCGCCGGGGTCTTCCGCAGCGGTGACGGCGGCGGGAGCTGGGCCCCTTCCAACGAGGGGGTCTCGGCGGTCTTCCTCCCCGACCCGCACCCGGAGTTCGGCCAGTGCGTGCACAAGATCGCCCGGGACGCGGCCGACCCGGACCGCCTCTACCTCCAGAACCACTGGGGGGTGTACCGCAGCGACGACGCGGGCGCCCACTGGTCCGACATCGGCGGCGGCCTCCCCTCGGACTTCGGCTTCACCGTGCTCGCCCACCCGTCCCGCGCGGACACCGCGTACGTCTTCCCGATCGCCGCCGACAGCGACCGGGTCCCGGCCGGGCATCGGTGCCGCCTCTTCCGCACCACGGACGGCGGCGCCCGCTGGGAGCCTCTGGCCTCCGGCCTCCCCACCGAGGACCACTACGGCACCGTGCTGCGCGACGCCCTGTGCACCGACGGCGCGGACCCGGCGGGGCTCTACTTCGGCAACCGCAACGGCGAGCTGTACGCCAGCGCCGACGAGGGCGAGAGCTGGCGGCGACTGGCCGCCCATCTGCCGGACGTGCTGTGCGTGCGGGCGGGGGTGGTGGGCTGAGACGGGTCGGGACTCCGAGGGGGGAAGACCGCGAGCACTCACCCGCTGTACCCGGTCCGGGCGAAGGCTCCAACTCGCCGAAGGCCGGCCGGAGGCACTCGCCACCGGGCTCACCGGCAGGTGGAGCCGGAGCCCGGCGGCCGTTCCTCCGCCGGCACCTCCAGCACGCCGCTCCCCCGGGGTGCGGGGCGGGTCGGCGGATCGGCGCGGGTGGGTGCGGACGGCCAGCCGCCGCACGATCTCCCCGCCGACGGCGGCGCCGCCCGCGTGGGCGCGTTCCAGAGCGTCGAGGACCCTCGGCCTGGGCGAACCGGCCCTTGAGGAGGCGGCCGGCAGCGGGCTCGCCGGTCTGCGCGGCCGGGGGGGTGTGATGCGCTGGAGCGGCGGCCCCCTACGGCAGTCGCCAGTCCACCGGCGCCGCTCCCTGCTGGACGAGGAAGTCGTTGGTGCGACTGAAGGGGCGGGAGCCGAAGAAGCCGCGATCGGCGGAGCGCGGGGACGGGTGGACCGATTCGATGACCGGGTAGCGGCTCAGGAAGGGGCGCAGGCTGCGGGCGTCCGAGCCCCAGAGGACGGAGACCAGGGGCGTGCCGCGTTCGGCGAGGGCGCGGATGGCCTGCTCGGTGACCTCCTCCCAGCCCTTGCCCCGATGCGAGCCGGGTGAGCCCGGACGGGTCGTCAGGGCTCTGTTGAGCAGCAGGACGCCCTGGCCGGTCCAGGGGGTGAGGTCGCCGTTGGAGGGCTGCGGCAGGCCGAGGTCGCTCTGGAGTTCCTGGAAGATGTTGACCAGGCTGGGCGGGAGCCTGCGGACCTCGGGGGCCACGGCGAAACTCAGCCCGATCGGCATCCCCGGGGTCGGGTAGGGGTCCTGTCCGACGATCAGGACGCGCACCTCGTCGAACGGCTGCTGGAAGGCGCGCAGGACGTGCGGTCCGGCGGGGAGGTAGGTGCGGCCCGCGCCGATCTCCGCGCGGAGGAACTCTCCCATCGCGGCGACGCGCCCGGCCACCGGTTCGAGGGCCTTCGCCCAGCCCGCTTCCACCAATTCATGCAAAGGTCGTGGTGCCACAGGGGGACTCTAGCGACAATCGGCGCGTCCCCCGCACCGAGCCGTCGTCCCGGCGGGACGCGGACGGCCCGACGGGGCTACCCTTCGTCCTCGTCGGCGTCGGCCGCCCGGCCCGAGGAGAGGAAGGGGGAACCGTTGCGCACGGTGAACACCCCGCGTACACAAGGCACTTCCGCCTCCTCCGGAATGGTGCTGGGCGTCGACTCGGGCGGCTCGGGGCTCCGCGCGGCGCTCGCGCCTGCGGGCGCGCCCCAGGACGCCGTGACCGTCACCGGCTCGCAGCCCGTACGGACCTCCGCGCGCGGAATCGACGCCGCGCACTTCATGGAGCTGCTGCTGCCGCTGGTACGGGAGCTGCGCGAGCGCACGGCGCCGCAGGGCGCCCCCCTGGTGGCCGTCGCCGTGGGAGCGGCCGGGATGGCGAGCCTCGGCGAGGATCTGCGGGCCGCCCTGCCCGGGGCGCTGGCGGCGTACGGCGTGACGGGACCGCTCGCGCTGGCCGCCGACGCCGTGACCGCGTACACGGGGGCGCTCGGGGTGCGGCCGGGCGCGGTGGTGGCGGTGGGCACCGGGATGATCGCGCTCGGCACGGATCTGTACGCCTGGCGCCGGGCGGACGGCTGGGGGCACCTGCTGGGTGACAGCGGCGGCGGCGCGTGGCTGGGACGGGCCGGCCTGGAGGCGGCGTTCCGGGCGTTCGACGGGCGCGCGGGAGGTTCGAAGGCGCTGCTGGACGCGGCCGGGGAGCGGTTCGGCCCGATGCCCGGGCTGCCGGCCCAGCTCTACCCCCGGCCGGACCGGGCGGCGGTGCTGGCCTCGTTCGCGCCGGACGTGGCCCGGTGCGCCCGCGAGGGCGACGCGACGGCGGCGGCGCTGCTGGCCGAAGCGGCGGGCCACATCGTGGACGCCGTCGAGGCGGTGCTGCCCGGCCGGGACGGCGGCGAGGTCGCGTGCACCGGCGGGCTCTTCCGGCTGGGCGCCCCGCTGACGGAGCCGGTGGGCGAGGAACTGGCGCGCAGGCTGCCGGGGGCGCGGGTGGTGCCGGCGGCGGGCGATCCGCTGCACGGCGCGGTGGTGCTCGCCTCGGCGCTGGCGTCCGGGACGCGGGGACTGCCCGTGGACGGGCGGCTGCTGTGGTGCTCGGCGGACGCGTCCGGACCGGGCGGGGTGGAGGGCTGAGGCGGGTCCGGTCCGCGACCCCCGGGCGCGGTGACCGCCGGGCGCGGTGACCGCCGGGCGCAGTTGTCACTCGCGAGCCGGACAACAGGGCCGCACGGCCGCAGAGTTCACCACATCGGTGCACACAACCCCAAAAGGGGCACCCGAGCCGGACGCCGAGAACGGATAAATGCGGACGGATGCCCTACAGCCGCCCCCTCCCCGAACAGGGGCGGACGGGAAACCAGTAGCATGCGGCGCCATGAGCTCCCCCACTGGGCCCGCTTCCGGCCTGCCTGTACGAATGCCGCGACCCCGCCAGTCCGGTCGGCACCGCCGCCCGGAACCGGTGGTGGCTCCCGAGGGCGCGCCCGCCCTCGTTCTGGCCGTGCCCGGGGCCCCCGGCGCACCCACCCGCGGCCTCGCCGAGGAGGTCGTGAGCATCGCCCGCTCCGAGCTTCCCGGCCTGGACGCCCGCATCGGTTTCCTGGAGGGCGACGACGAGGAGTTCCCGACCTTGCAGTCGGTGCTCGCGCACGCCGCGGAGGAGCGGGCCGCCCGCGTCCAGCGGGCCCGTGCCGCCGGGGCCGAGGTCGCCGACCCGGACGGGCCGGTCGCCGTGGTGGTGCCGCTGCTGGCCGGCCCGGACAGCGCCCTGACGCGCCGCATCCGGCAGGCCGTGATCGACAGCCGGGCCCCGGTCGAGCTGACCGACGTGCTGGGCCCGCACCCGCTGCTGGCGGAGGCGCTGCACGTGCGGCTCTCCGAGGCCGGGCTGGCCCGGGCGGACCGGGCGCGCCTGTTCACGGTGGCGACCGCGGCCGACGGCATCATCCTGGCGACGGTCGGCGGTGAGGAGGCCGTGCAGGCGGCCGGGATCACCGGGATGCTGCTGGCCGCACGGCTGGCGGTGCCGGTGATGGCGGCCGCGCTCGACCAGGAGGGCGCCATCGCGGCAACCGCCGAGCAGCTGCGCTCCTCGGGCTCCACGCAGCTCGCCCTGGCGCCGTACCTGATCGGTCCCGAGCTGGGCGACGGGCTCCTCGATGTGGCGGCGAAGGAGGCGGAGTGCGCCTCGGCCGAGGCGCTGGGCGCGTACCCGGCGATCGGCAAGCTCGCGCTCGGGCAGTACACGACGGCGCTGGGCATCACGCCGCAGCCGGCGCCGGGGGTTCCGGCCCACTGAGGCGGCAGGCTCATGGTTCGGGCCCGCTCCCCGCACGGGGAGCGGGCCCGAAGCCGTGTCCGGGTCTCAGCCGAAGAGGACGCAGGAGGCGGCCGGGGCGGGGACGGAGCCCGCGAGGGCCGGGGTGCCGGAGTCGGGGTCGACGGTGAACCAGGTGACGTCACCGGACCGTTCGTTGGCGGCGTAGAGCAGGCCCTGCGGGGAGAGGACGAGGTCGCGCGGCCAGTGACCACCGCAGGAGACGGTGGTGAGCAGCCGGGCGGATGCCCCGCCCGGGTCCAGGGCGAGGACGGAGACGACGTCCTCGCCGCGGGTGGCGGTCCACAGGAAGCGGCCGTCGGGCGAGACGACCAGTTCCGAGGGGTAGGCGTCAGCAGCGGGCGCGTCGGGGAGGACGGCGGTCTCGCCGAGGGTACGCAGGTCGCCGCAGTCGGCGTCCCAACGGCAGAGGGTGACGGTGGGCGCGAGTTCGTTGAGGACGTAGAGGTGGCCGCCGTCGGGGTGGAAGGCCAGGTGGCGGGGGCCGGAGCCGGGGCGGAGCGCGATCTCGCGGTGCGGGGTCAGCATGCCGTCGCGCAGCGCGTGCACGCACACGGAGTCGGTGCCGAGGTCGACGGCGACCAGCCACCGGCCGCTGGGGTCGGGCACGACCTGGTGGACGTGGGGGCCCTGCTGGCGCTGGGGGTGGGGGCCGAAACCGTGGTGGTTGAGGACGTGCGCGGCGGGGCCGGGGGTGCCGTCGGCGCGCAGCGGCAGGACGGAGACGCTGCCGGAGCCGTAGTTGGCGGTGAAGACGCGGCCGCCGTGGACGCTGAGGTGGGTGGGGCCTTCGGCGGCGACGGGGGCGGGCGGGGCGAGGAGCCGGGCCGTGTCACCGGCGGGGTCGAAGGCGGCGACGGCCCCGTCCGCGGTCTCGCTGACCGCGTAGAGGAGGTCGCCGCCGGGGCCGAGTGCGAGGTAGGAGGGGTCGGGGACCTCGGCGGTGGCGCCGAGGACGGTGAGGCCGCCGTCGGGGGCGACGGCGGCGGTGACGACGCCCGCGCCGCCCGCCGCCGTGAACGATCCGATGTACGCCCTTCCGGTCTGCTCTCCGCCACCCACTGGCCTGTCCCCTCTCCGCGGTTGCCGCGCCGGTCGGCGCGCCCGCGACGTTAGCAGGTCTAGACCATGACGGTCCGGCATGCGCGGCGGACACCTCCCGTCCGGCCTCCACCGAGGTGCACACCATGGCACACGGACGCGGAACGAGCGCCCGCGAGACCTCTCGGCACGCGGCCAGGGCCACACAGTCCGGTACACCATGGCCGTCGGCCGCGAACGGCTTCGCCCGCGACCTGGCGGACATGCTCCCGCACGGCCTGAGGCGGTTTCCCTCGGGGCTGCGGCGGCGGTCCCCGCACCCCCGGGGAGCGGCGTCGCCCAGCACGGCCTTCCGCCATTCGGCGGAGCGGGGCCGCGGCGGGCCCCTCCGTGCGGGTGGACGGGGGCGCTGTCGTCCGGGCGGCGGCGCGCGGGACCTCGGCGGGCCCGCGCCGCCGCTGTAGCGTGCCGGTCGCGGCCCGGCCGGGGAACGCGCCGTCGGGCGACCGGACGAAGGGCTGATCAGCATGGGTTCCGCACAGTCAGGCCAGGACCTCCCCGGGAACGCGGACGCCCCGCCCCCGCCGGAGGGCGGCCAGGGCCCCGCCGACGAGGCGGCTCCCTCGCAGAAGCCCTACCGCCGTCCGGCGGCCGGGTGGGGCGCGGCGAAGAGCGTGGCGCACGTCCTCATGAAGGAGCACGCGTTCGTCGACGGTCCGCGCGCCGTCTTCAGGATGAACCACGAGAACGGCGGCTTCGACTGTCCCGGCTGCGCGTGGCCGGACGACACCAAGGGCCTCAAGCTCGACATCTGCGAGAACGGCATCAAGCACGTCACCTGGGAGATGACGCCCAAGCGGGCGGGGCGCGAGCTGTTCGCCCGGCACTCCGTCTCCGAGCTGGCCACCTGGACCGACTTCGCACTGGAGGACACCGGCCGGCTGACCGAGCCGATGGTCTACAACCCGCTGACCGACCACTACGAGCCGATCACCTGGAAGGCCGCCTTCGAGCTGGTCGGGCGCGAACTGCGCGCTCTGGACGGCCCGAACGAGGCGTCCTTCTACACCTCGGGCCGGCTCGGCAACGAGGCGACATTCCTCTACCAGCTGTGGGCCCGCGAGTTCGGCACCAACAACCTGCCCGACTGCTCCAACATGTGCCACGAGGCGTCCGGGCGGGCGCTGACCGCCGCGCTCGGCACCGGCAAGGGCACCGCCGACCTGGCCGACTGGGAGTCGGCGGACGCGCTGTTCGTCATGGGCGTCAACGCAGCCTCCAACGCGCCGCGCATGCTGACCGCGCTGGCCGAGGCGTACGACCGGGGCGCGCAGATCGTGCACGTCAACCCGCTGGTGGAAGCGGCCGCCACCCGGACCATCGTGCCGCACGACTTCCTGGACATGGCGCTGTCCAAGCCGACCCGCACCAGCACTCTCAACCTCCAGGTGCGGGCCGGCGGGGACATGGCGCTGCTGCGCGGGATCGCCAAGGCGGTACTGGAGGAGTCGGCGACCGACCCGGACGCCCTCGACCGGGTCTTCATCGACCGCCACACGCACGGCTTCGAGGAGTACCGGGCGCTGTGCGAGGCGACGCCGTGGGAGGAACTGGAGCGGCAGTCGGGGCTGACCCGCCGGGAGATCCTGAAGGCGGCCGAGGTCTACTCGCGGGCCGACCGCACCCTCGTCAGCTGGTGCCTGGGGGTCTCCCAGCACGAGCACGGGGTGGACACGGTCCGGGAGATCGTCAACGTGCTGCTGCTGCGCGGGAACCTGGGCCGCGAGGGCGCCGGCCCCTCCCCGGTGCGCGGGCACAGCAACGTCCAGGGCAACCGCACCTGCGGCATCGACCACCGGCCGCAGCCGGAGTTCCTGGACAGGCTCGCCGAGGCGTGCGGCATCGACCCGCCGCGCGAGCACGGCCTCGACACCGTCGGCACCATCGCGGCGATGCACGCCGGGCGGGTCAAGGTGTTCGTCGGCATGGGCGGCAACTTCGTGAGGGCGGCGCCCGACACCTCCTACACCTCCGAGGGCGTGCGCCGGTGCGAGCTGACCGTGCAGGTCAGTACGAAGCTGAACCGGAGCCACGTCGTCCACGGCAAGAAGGCGCTGATCCTGCCGTGCCTGGGGCGCACCGAGAAGGACCATCAGCGCCAGGGGCTCCAGTCGACCTCGGTGGAGGACTCGATGAGCATGGTGCACCTGTCGGTCGGCATGAAGCGGCCGGCCTCCCCTCACCTGCTCTCCGAGCCGGCCGTCATCGCCGGGATGGCACGGGCGACGCTGCCCGGCAGCGCCACCCCCTGGGAGGAGTACGTCGAGGACTACGACCGCATCCGGGACACCATGTCGGTGGCTCTGGACGGCTTCGAGGACTTCAACCGGCGGGTGCGGCTGCCGCTCGGCTTCCGCATCAAGCAGCCGGCCCGGGAGCTGATCTTCTTCACGCCCTCCCGGCGGGCCGAGTTCTCGGCCGCGCCGCTGCCGGACGTGGTGCCCGAGGCAGACGTGCTGATCCTCCAGACGATGCGCTCACACGACCAGTGGAACACCACGATCTACTCCGACGACGACCGGTACCGGGGCATCAGGAACCTGCGCACCCTGATCCTCATGAACGCCGCCGACATGCGGGCGCGCGGCATCTCCCCCGGCAGCCTGGTCGACATCGCGGCCACCTCCAAGGACGGCAGCGTCCGCACCCTGAACGGCTACCGGGCGCTCGCCCACGACATGCCCCGGGGCTGCGCGGCCGGGTACATGCCGGAGATGAACGTGCTCATCGGCATGGCCGACTACAGCACCCGGAGCGACCAGCCGCTGATGAAGAACGTCCGGGTCCGGGTCGCCCCCAGCGGCGTGCCGGCCCCGCCCATGGCACTGCC
This sequence comes from Streptomyces sp. BBFR102, assembly GCF_051397025.1. Classification (NCBI taxonomy): domain Bacteria; kingdom Bacillati; phylum Actinomycetota; class Actinomycetes; order Kitasatosporales; family Streptomycetaceae; genus Streptomyces; species Streptomyces sp. BBFR102. Next base: position 5,571,147 of record NZ_CP195757.1, on the reverse strand, counting down.
CGGCTCCTGACGGCCCCTCGCCCCGGCCGGGGCAGCGAGCGGGTTCCCGGAGGGCAGGTACGCGTGGTGCTCAGCGGCGGCCGGGGTGGGTTCGGCGGGCCGGGATTCGCCCGTGGTCGGACTGCTCGTCGACCCGGTACCGGCCGTGCTGGCGGCGATCGGCGCGACGGAGGCGGTCTTCGTGGTGGCGGGCTGGGCCGTGCTGTGGCGGATCGACGCGTCCGACACCGATCGCGACGCGCGGCGCGAGCACTTCCGCCCGATCGTGGAGGAACTGGCCGTGGTGGCGACCGCGTTGTGCGGGCTGGTCGGCATCGTCATCCTGCTGCTCGTCGGCAACACCGACCGGGGCCACGCCGCGGCGGCACCGCGCTCGGTGGTGTCTTCATGGCCTGGGCGGCGGTGCACCTGATGTACGCCACCCGCTACGGATACCTGTACTACCTGGGCGGGCGTGGCGGCATCGACTTCCACGCGGAGCAGCCGCCGACGTACCGCGGCTTCCTCTGCTTCAGCTGCAACCACGGCATGACCTACCAGGTCTCCGACACCGATGTCTCCGACCCCGCCATCCGCGCGGCCAGCGCCATCAACCTGGTCATCGGCATCGTCGGCGGGCGACCCGCCGGGATCACCCGGCGACGAGGGCGGGGCGGCGGCTCCGCTCCAGGCCCTTTCAGGTGGGGGGCAGGCTCGTCGGCGGAGGGGAGGGCCGAAGACCGCGAGGGCTCGGGCTTGACGGTCCCGTCGGCGATGAGGGCGTGCACGGCGGCCCCCACCCGGATGCGGGCCACGGTCAGGCGGCCGGTGCGCGAGCCTCTCGGATCGGCGGCGGCAGCGGCGAGGCCGCGCACCTCGTGAGCGCAGGCGTCGAGCGCGGACGTCATCCAGCAGCTCATCAGCCTCCCGGGGGGTGGTGCGGACCCGTACCGAGGTGGCGCTGCGGGCGCGGGTGGCGCACCGGGTGCTGCCGCTGGTGGCTTCGGTGGGCCGGAGGGGACCCGCGGCGACCTGGCCCCTTTCTGCCATGCTGGGGCCATGGCGAACGTGACCGAGGCCGCGCTCCCCGCGGTCGTCTTCGATCTGGACGGCACGCTGGTGGACAGCGAGCCCCACTACTTCGAGGCGGGCCGGGCCCTGCTGGAGGCGCACGACGTGCCCGGTTTCACCTGGGCCGATCACGAGCGGTACATCGGGGTCAGCACCCGGGAGACGCTCGCCGACTGGCGGCGGGTGTACGGGCTCGGCGCCTCCCTGGCGGCACTGGTGGAGGAGTTGGACGACCGCTACCTCACGCTCGCGCGGGCCCACACGCCCGTCTTCGAGCAGATGGCGCTGCTGGTGGAGCGGCTGCACCGGGCGGGCGTGCCGATGGCGGTCGCCTCGGGTTCCTCCTGCTCCGCGATCGCCGCGGTCCTCACCGGCACCGGCCTCGACGGCCTGATCGGCCCCGTGGTCTCCGCCGAGGAGGTGCCCCGAGGCAAGCCCGCCCCGGACGTCTTCCTGGAGGCGGCCCGGCGCCTGGGCGTGGCTCCCGTGGACTGTGTGGTGGTCGAGGACGCGGAGCCGGGCGTGGCGGCGGCACTGGCGGCGCGGATGCGCTGCGTCGCGGTGCCCTCCGTCCCGGCCGCCGCCGACGACCCGGTCTTCTCGGCGGCGGGTCTGCTCTTCCCCGAGGGCCCGCCCTCGTTCCGCGCGGCGGAGGCGTACGACTGGATCATGGGGGTCCCCGCCTGAGGCGCCGGCCGGGGGACGGCCGGGCCGGGTGCGCCGGGCCGGCGCACCATCCGGGGTTCCACCCCGTCGAGTTCACGATCTGGATCGCCGCCGCGACGGCTCGGTCCGAGGTACCGGGCTCGTCGGCCTGTCACCGTCCGGACGCGGCCGGGGCGTCCCCGTCGTGGGCGCCGGGGTTCGGCGCCGGGGGAGGCGCGGGCGCCGGGAGGCGGGGGCGCGGTGTCCCCGGGACGTCGTACCGGTAGGGGCCGAGGGCCCGGAAGAGGGCGGCGCAGATCAGGCAGGCGACGGCCAGGGCGAGCATGGCCGGAGTGTAGGAGCCGTGGCTCTCGCGGCTGACGCCGATCGCGGTGGCGGCCACCGCCCCACCGATCTGGAAGACGGAGAACGCCACGCCGTAGATCCTGCCGAAGGCCCGTCGCCCGAAGTAGCGGGGCACCAGGTAGCTGAGGACGTCGAACTCGGCGCCGATCAGCATCCCGGCGAGCGCCGCCGCCAGCAGGGCGGCCGGGACACCGGGCCCCGTCGCGAACAGCAGCACCGCCACGACGCCGCCGAAGAGGTGCACCGCCATGACCCGCGCCACCGTGCAGCGGTCCAGCAGCCATCCGGTCCCGATCCTGGCCGCGACCAGGGCGAGCCCCAGCGCGACCGGAACCAGGTTCGCGGTCCGGGGGGAGATGCCCGCGTCGAGCAGCAGCGGGATCTGGTGGACGATGATCCCCGTGCCGACCGCGCCCAGCAGGAGGAACGCGGCGAGGACGAGCCAGAACGGCCGCCTGGTCGCCGCGCTCCCGAGGGTGTCGCCGCCGGTCTCGACGCGTGCCGCGCGCGGGCCGGGCTCGGCCAGCAGGAAGAGGGCGACCGGGAAGGCTACCAGCGCGACCGCCGCAAGCCCGAGGAACGCCGTCCGCCAGCCGAACGCGCCGATCAGCGCCCCGGTGACGACGGGGACGAGGACGGTCCCGACGCCGATGCCGCAGTTGGCGACCCCCAGGGCGAGGCCCAGCCTGCGGTCGAACCAGCCCGCCGTGACCCGGAGGTAGGAGACCGGCCACAGGCCCGTACCGCAGAGCGGGACGAGCACCCAGGCCAGGTAGAACAGGGGCAGGCTGTCGGGCAGCCGGGACAGCACCGCCAGGGAGAGCGCGAAGAGCGGGGCACTGCACAGGATCACCCGGCGTCCGCCGAACCGGTCGACCAGCACGCCCTGCACGGGCGAGACGACGACGATCGTGAGGCTCAGCAGGGACGCGCCCGCGCCGATCGCGGGCACCGGCCACCCGAACTCCCGGTGGAGCGGGACGATGAACATCCCGAAGGTCATCACCGCGAGCACACTGGGCCCGCAGGCGAGGCCGAGGGCCGAGGCGACCGCCGTACGCCACCCCGCCGCCCGCCCGTCCGGTGGGGACGGCGCCGCCCCCGTGCCCGCCGCCGCCTTCTCCCTGCCCATGGGGCGCCCTCCTCGATGCCGCGTGGCGGAACTCCGGCCCGCGCGGAGGCGCCGTGGAGATCCTGCCCGGGAGCCACCCGGCGCGTCGGCGAACGGGCCGCCGGTCCCCCGTACGTGGCCCCGGGCAGCCGTCAGCTGACGGGCGGGGGGAGTCGGCGGAGGGCCACGGGCGGGCCGGGGGTCAGGGACGGCCCAGGGTCACAGCGCCGTGGAGGCCGTCGGCGGAGAAGGCCGACATCGCCTCCAGCGAGGCGTCGGCGACGGGCAGCAGGTGGGCGTCGACCCAGCTCTCCCCCCGTTCGGCGCCGGTCCACGGGTCCTCGATGACGAGGGCGCCGGGTACGGCGCCGTGGCACAGGACCCAGTGAGGCACGTCGAACCCCTGCATCCGGGCGAGCGAGACGAGGAGCAGCACGCGCTCGCCCCGCCCGACGGCCTCGCGGATCTCGCTCGCGGGCAGGGGACGCGGGTCGACCGTGACGCCGGTGCGGGCCGCGTCCTCGCGGGACATGCGCTGGAGGTCGGCGCGCCACTCCTGCTCGCCCCGCGGGTGGTGGTCGACGAGGACGGGCCGGTCCGTGTCGAGGCGGACCTCAACGGGGCAGGCGGGCCAGGCGCGCCGCACCGCGACGCCCAGTCCGACCGGTTCGCAGACGGGGAAGTTGGTGGCGTCGCGCCACAGCGTCAGCTCCGCCCGGCGGTCGAGCGCCTCCGGCTCCAGCAGCCCCGCGTGCGCCTGCGCCACCAGCGCCGCGACGGCGCCGCAGGTGAAGTGCGTGGTCTGCCCGTAGTACGGGGGCGCGCTCGCGCTGTTCTCGCGCAGCCACCGCACGTACCCGGTGCGCGGGCCGGCCGCGACCGGCGCGACCGGAGGGCTGAGCGGGGTGAAGCCGGCGGCCGCGGCCTCCTCCGGAGCGGCTGTCCACCCCTCCCACTTGACCTGGGTGAGTCCCTGACGGCGGGCGTGGGCGACGACGGCGCCGACGGCCGCCGGTACGTCGCCGACGGCGTCGACGATCTTCAGGTAGGAGGTGTGGGGCCGCGCCGTGACCAGCGCGGTCGCCCTCCACTCCCCGTCGTCGCCGGGTACGGCCACCAGACGCGGGGCGTGGGCGGAGCGGTCGACGGTGCGCCAGCGCTCCGGTACCCCTGAGCCCAGCCTCGACAGCGGGGCCGGCGGGGCGTCGGGCGCGAAGGGGACGACGACGCTCCGCACGGTCGTTTCCTGCTCGGCGGGCATTCCGGGGCTCCTGGGGGGAGGTGGCGGGTGAGGGCGGTTCACGGACACGCCGGTGGGGTCGTACGGCGTCATGCGCGGGATCTCCGGAGCACCCAGACGAAGTACGGCGCACCGACCAGGGCGATCATCAGGCCGGCCGGCAGCTGGGCGGGGGCGACGAGTGTGCGGCCGAGAGTGTCGGCGACGCACACCAGCACGGCGCCGAGCAGCATCGCGACCGGGATCGCACGGCCGTGCCGGGCGCCCACCAGAGCGCGGGCGAGGTGGGGGGCGACGAGCCCCACGAAGCCGACGACGCCGATGGCGACCACGCTGACCGCCGCGAGCACCGCCGCGACGGCCAGGGCGGCGACACGGGTGCGTTCCACCTTGACGCCGACGATGCGCGGGGTGTCCTCGTCGACGGCGAGCAGGTCGAGCGGGCCGCGCATGGCCAGCAGCAGGGGCAGCGCGAGCGCCAGGGCGAGGGCGACCGGGACGACGTCGGGCAGGGTGCGGCCGTAGGTGGTGCCGGAGAGCCAGGTGAAGATGCGGGGCGTGTTGTAGGGGTCGGCTCGCAGCAGGAGGAAGGTCGTGACGGAGGTGAGGCCGTAGCCGCAGCCGATGCCGATCAGCACGAACCGGTCCGGCAGGAAGCCGCCGCGCCAGGCCAGCAGGGCGATCACCGCGAAGGTGGCGAGCCCCGCCGCGACCGCGACCATGATCAGCACCGGCCGGCCGCCGGGCAGGTCCGAGGTGACGACGGCCGCCGCGCCCAGCCCGGCGCCGGCCGTGATGCCGAGGACGCCCGGCTCGGCGAGCGGGTTGCGGACCGCGCCCTGCACGACGCACCCGGCCAGTCCGAGGGCGGCGCCGGCGAGGACGGCGGCGAGGACACGCGGGACCCGGTCGTCGAGCGCCTGCCCGATCAGCTCGGGGGCCGTGCCGCTGATCCAGAGCGCGAGGTCCCCGGTCCGCAGCCAGAGGCTCCCCGCCAGTACGGCCACCAGGACCGCCCCGGCCAGGGCCACCACCGAGCCCGACACCACGAGCAGGAAGCCGCGGCGCGACCGGGCGGCGACCCGCGCCGCCGGCGGCTGCCGGACCTGGCCGGTGTCGCGCAGGCGCAGCGCGAGGACCACGATCACCACGGCGCCCAGCAGTGCGGTGGGCACGCCGGTGGGGATGGCGGCGGCCCCGTCCGCGCCCTGGATCGCGCGCAGGACCGCGTCCGCGAGCAGGATGAGCAGGGCGCCGAGGAGTCCGGCGGCGGGCACCAGCAGCAGGTGGCGGCGGAGCGCGCGGACCCGGCCGGCGATCAGGCGGGCCAGGACGGGGGCGCCGAGGCCGACGAAGGAGATCGGCCCGGCAAGGGTCACCGCCGTACCGGTCAGCAGGACCGCGCAGACCACCGCGATCACCCGGGTGCTCCGGATCGGCACGCCGAGGGTGGAGGCGGCGTCGTCGCCGAGGTTCATCACGTCCAGGCGACGGGAGAGGGCCAGCGCGACGCAGACCGCCACGGCGATCAGGGGGACGGCGCGCAGGGAGGCGTCGATGTTCAGCTGGGCGAGGGAGCCGTTGCCCCAGGCGAAGAGCCCGGTGGTGTTCTGGTTGAACAGGATGAGGAGCATCCCGGTCGCCGCGTCCAGGGCCAGCGCGATCGCCGATCCGGCGAGGACGAGGCGGGTCCCCGTGGTTCCCGCGGCCCGTCCCGCGAGGAGCAGGACAAGGGCGGCGGCGACCAGGCCGCCGGCGAAGGCCGCGGCCCCGGAGGCCCACAGCGGGACGGCGAGGCCGAAGGCGGCGACGAGCGTCAGCGTGAAGTAGGCCCCGGCGGTGACCGCGAGGGTGTCGGGGGAGGCGAGCGCGTTGTGCGTGACGGACTGGAGCAGCGCGCCGGCCGAGCCGAGCGCGAAGCCGACCGCGACGCCCGCGAGCAGGCGGGGCAGGCGCGAGCCGGTGAAGATCTCGCCGACCGGCGCCCCGCCGGTGTGCTGTTCGCCGACGAGGTGGCCCAGCAGGTCGCCGAAGCCGACGCCCGAGGTGCCCTGCGTCAGGTGCCACAGGCCCACCAGGGCGGTGGCGAGGAGGAGGACGGCGAGGACGGCCGCCCCGGCGGGGCCGCCGCCGCGCTCGGTGCGCGGCGGCGGCCCGGTCACGGGTGCCGTGGTCCCTACGGTGCTCACTTCTTGTCGAGGACGTCGACGTAGGCGTCGATCGCCTGCGCGCAGGAGCGGGGGCCGCCGGCGCCCCAGACCCGGGCGGGGAAGGCGTGGGCGCGGCCTTCCTCGACGGCCGGGATGCTCTTCCAGATCGGGTTCTTCCCGAGCGCCTCGACATAGCCGCCGGCGCCCTCGTCGTTGGCGTAGAAGAGGTTGGCGTCACCGACCGCGGCGAGTCCTTCGACGTCGGTCTGGGCGAGCCCGTAGGAGGGGTCGACGCCGCCGTCGCCGTGGTCCTTGTCCACCTTGGCGTCCCACGCCGGCTTCATGCCGAGTTCCTTGCCTATCTCGGTGAACAGGGCGCCGTCGCTGTAGGGGCGGATGGTGAGGTTGCCGCCCTGCAGCCAGCCGTCGAAGAACAGGAAGTCCTTGGTCGGCAGGTCGGCGTCGGCGACCTTCTGCTTGGCCGTCGCGAGGTGCTCGTCGAACTCCTTGAGCACCTGGTCGGCGCGTTCGGTGCGTCCGGTGGCCTCGCCGATCATGCTGAACACCTCGCGCATGTTCCCGATCGGGTCCTTGGGGTTCGCCCCGCGGGTGGCCATCACGGGGACGCCGCGCTTCTCCAGCTTGGCGATGGTCTCGTCGTCGGCGTCGAACGCCTCCACGACGATGAGGTCGGGCTTGGCGGCGTAGAGGGTGTCGAGGTCGGGCTCCTCACGGGTGCCGATGTCGGTCACCCCGCCGGGCAGCTTCTCGGCGCTGACCCAGGTGCTGTACCCCTTGGCGTCGGAGACCGCGGTGGGGGTGACGCAGAGGGTGAGGGCGTCCTCGACCTGCTGCCATTCGAGGACCGCGATCCGCTCGGCGGGCTTGTCGAGCTTCACCGTGCGGCCGACGCCGTCCTTGAAGGAGACGGGCCCGGTCGAGGTGGCCGTGGTGTCGTCGGCGCAGCTCTTCGACGCGGGGGCCGCGTCGGCGCTCGCGTCGGCCCCGGGCGCGTCGACGTCGGTCGTGCCGCAGGCCGTTGCGAGCAGGAGGGCGAGCCCGGTGGAGGCTGACGCCGCCAGGCGACGGGCACGGTTCATGGAAGGGTCCTCTTTCTTCTGTTCTCTTGCGAAGGTGTGCGCGTCCGGGCGGCGGGTGCGCCGCGTCAGGCGGAGCGCCGCCCGAGGGGGTCGATGCGGAGGCGGCCCGTACCGGGATCGGCGGTCACCTCGACGCGGATGTCGTAGACCTCGGCGATGTTCTCGGCGGTGAGGACCTCGGTGGGAGGGCCGGCCGCGTGGACGCGTCCGGCGCGCATCAGGACGAGGGTGTCCGCGACGCGGGAGGCGTGGTCGAGGTCGTGCAGGACCACGCCGACCGCGATGCCGTGCTCGTCGACGAGGTCGCGGACCAGGTCGAGCGTCTCGAACTGGTAGCGCAGGTCCAGGTGGTTGGTGGGCTCGTCCAGCAGGACCACGCCGGTGTCCTGGGCGAGGCAGGCGGCGAGCCAGACACGCTGCATCTCTCCGCCGCTCAGCTCCCCGACCTGCCGGTCGGCCATGTCCCGTACGCCGGTGACGCCCATGGCGTGGTCGACGGCGGCACGGTCCTCGGGGGTCGTCCCGCCGAAGCCCCGCCGGTAGGGGTGGCGTCCGAAGGCGACCACCTCGCGGACGGTCAGCCCCTGGGGCGCGGGCCGGGACTGGGAGAAGAGCGTGACCTCGCGGGCGAACTGGCGGGAGCTGAGGAGGGCCGCGTCGCGCTCGGGTGGCCCGCCGGGGGCACCGAGCGCCACCCGGCCGCCTTCCACGGGATGCAGCCGGGCGAGCGCCCGCAGCAGGGTGGACTTCCCGCTGCCGTTCGGCCCGACCAGGGCGGTGGCGCGGCCGGGTTCCAGGGTGAGGGAGACGCCGTGCACGACCGGCGTGCCGCCGTACCGCAGCAGCAGGTCGTGCCCGTGCAGGACGGTGGCCGGTGCGGCGGGGACGGCGTCGGGGCTGCCGTCGCGCCGGAAGGGGCTGGTGAACATGGCGGGGTCCGGAGGGTCGGAGGGGTGGGACTGCGGCACCCTCCGTCCGGACGTCGCCGGCCGGGCCGCGGGCTCTCGCGCAGGGGCAGCGCCCTGCGCGGCGAGCAACAACTAAGGGTCACCTAACTCCAGGAAGAGTATATTCCGCCCGCCGCGTCGACAATCAGGGGTTCTGGACACCCGGTACGGGATTCCGGACATGCCCCGGATCATCCCCGGCCCCGCCGAAGAAGGCACCCGGCGTCGTCCCCATCACGCGCCGGAACGCGGCGATGAAGGAGCTGGGCTGCGCGTAGCCGAGCAGCTCGGAGACGGTCGTCACGTCGTGGCCCGCGGAGAGCAGGATCAGCGCCTGGTGGGCACGGAGCAGCTGGCGCCACTGGGCGAAGGAGAGGCCGGTCGTGTGGCGGAAGGCGCGGGTGACCGTACGGTCACTGGTGCCCAGCTCGCGCGCCCACTCCTCCAGCGAGCGGCCGTCGCCGGGATCGTCCAGCAGGGCCTCGGCGATCGGGTCGATGCGCGGGTCGCCGGGCAGTTGCAGCGCGAACTGGTGCTCCGCGGGCCGGAGCACGTCGAAGACGACGGCCTCCGCACGGGACCGGGCCGCCGCTTCGAGGTCCGAGCGGGACAGGTGGGCCAGCAGCGAGGCGAGCAGCGGCGTCATGACGATCGCCACCGGTTCCAGAGCCTCGAACGGCGTGCGTTCGGGGGCGAAGAAGGCGTCGTGGAACTCCGCGCCCGCCGTCGCCCGGCCGCCGTGCACCGTTCCGGCGGGCATCCACAGCCCGTACCCCTCGGAGACCGTGAAGATCCGGTCGGCCGCACGGGAGGTCAGCGTCCCCCCGCGCACCCAGACCAACTCGTGGCGCGGGTGTGCGTGCGGCGCCCACTCCGTGGGGACACGCGGCACCTGGGACTCGGAGAGGATCGCGAAGGGCGCCTGCTCCGGAAGTACCGCGCCCCGGCGCACCTCGGTGCCCTCTTCGCGCCGCCACATCCCGGGGCCTGCCTCGTCGGCGGACGGACGGACCATGCGGCCCAGTCTATCGGGCCTGGCGCCGGCCCCGAGGCCCTGGCCTGCGAGAACGGCGGGCGAGCGGCCCGGACGGAGGCGGGCTCGGCGGCGCGCCGGAGCGTTAGCCCGATCCGGCCACCCCGGTTTCCGCGCGGCCCTTCCGCGGTCAGGATGCACCCCAGGGGGTACGGCCGAGCGATCGAGGGACGGACATGGCGCAGGGCTTCTCCCGGGAACCCGGTACCCACGGCCCTCTGGACGACGTGCCGAGGCGGGCCGCCCGGAAGATCACCCTGTGGGCCGGAGCCATCGCGCTGGGCGGGTTCCTCTTCGGCTTCGACACCGGTGTCATCTCCGGCGCGCTGCTCTACATCAGGAAGGACCTCGCCCTCAGCTCCCTCCAGCAGAGCAGTGTCGTGAGCGTGCTGCTGATCGGGGCGGTCTTCGGCGCCCTGCTGAGCGGGCGGCTGGCCGACCGGATCGGCCGGCGCAGGACTCTGGTCCTGGTCGCCCTGGTGTTCCTGGGCGGGACGGCGGTCGTCACCCTCGCCGACGGCTTCGCCATGCTGCTGACCGGCCGGATCGTGCTCGGCCTCTCGGTGGGGGCCGCCTCGTCGACGGTGCCGGTCTACCTCTCCGAGATCTCCCCGCCGGCAGTCCGCGGCCGGCTGCTCACCCTGAACCAGCTGATGATCACCCTGGGCATCCTCGTCGCCTACCTCGTCAACCTCGCCTTCTCCGCCGGCGAGCAGTGGCGGGGGATGTTCGCGGTCGGCGCGATCCCCGCCGCACTGCTGCTCGCCGCAGCGCTCTGGCTGCTGCCGGAGTCGCCGCAGTGGCTCATCGCCCACGGGCACACCGAGGCGGCCCACCGCGGCATCACCGCGCTCATCGGGAGGGACGCGGCCGACGAGGTGGTCGGCCGCGCGCGCCGGCGGGCGGCCGAGGAGAGCGCGGCGCGCGAGCGGGGTGCGGGCAGGAAGAAGTTGCTGACGCCTGACGTCCGCCCCGCCCTGGTCATCGGCCTCACCCTGGCGGCGGTCCAGCAGCTGGGCGGGATCAACACGATCATCTACTACGCGCCCACCATCATCGAGCGGACCGGGCTCAGCGCCTCGAACTCGATCCTCTACTCGGTCTGCATCGGCGTCATCAACCTGGTCATGACCGTGGTGGCGCTCCGTCTGGTCGACCGGGCCGGGCGGCGTCCCCTGGTGCTGGTCTCACTCGCCGTGATGGCGGTCTCCCTCCTCCTGCTGGGGCTGTCGTTCGTCGTGGACCTGGGGTCGGGGCTGACGCTGCTGTTCATGGTGGTGTACATCGCGGCCTACGCCGGCGGTCTGGGGCCGGTGTTCTGGACCTTGGTCGGCGAGGTGTTCCCGCCCTCCGTGCGCGCCGCGGGGTCGAGCGCCTCCACCGCCGTCAACTGGGTGTCGAACTTCGCGGTCAGCCTCACCTTCCTCCCTCTGGCCTCCGCGCTCGGCCAGGGCGAGACCTTCTGGATCTTCGCCGTGATCTGCGTCCTCGCCTTCGCCTTCGTCGCCAGGTACCTCCCGGAGACGAAGGACCGCGACGCCGACGCGATCGACCGGGCCCTCCACCAGCGCTTCAGAGCGCGGCGGTAGCACCCGCGGCGTACGGGCAACACCCCGCCGGCCGACTGTGGAAGGAAGAACCCCGATGCGAGAAGAGACCCCCTACACCCCGTTCGACCTGGAGCGGGCCGACGCCCTGGTCCTGTTCGGCATCACCGGCGACCTGGCGCGCAAGATGCTGCTGCCCGCCCTGTACCACCTGACCGCGCGGGGCGAGCTCACCGTGCCGGTCGTCGGCGTCGCCTCGCGGCACTGGGACGACGAGACGCTGCGTGCGCACGCGCGGCAGGCCGTCACCGAGGCCGTCCCGAACGCGGACCCGGCGGTCCTCGAACGGCTGGCGGGCCGCCTCTCCATGGTCGTCGGGGACATCACCGAGGACGCCACCTTCACCAGACTGCGCCAGGCGGTGTCCGGGGCCGGCTTCGTCGCGTACTACCTGGCCGTTCCCCCGTCCCTGTTCACCACCGTGGCCGGCGCCCTGGCGCGGGCCGGCCTGAACCGCGACGCGCGCCTCGTGGTGGAGAAGCCGTTCGGGCACGACACGGACTCGGCGCAGCGGCTCCAGGAGGAGCTGAGCGAGCACTTCGACAGCGCGCACCTGCTGCGGGTGGACCACTTCCTCGGCTCGGAGGCCGTGGAGGGCCTGATGGTGGCCCGCTTCGCCAACACGCTGCTGGCCCCCATCTGGCACCGCACCTACGTGGACAACGTCCAGATCACCCTGGCCGAGACCTTCGGGGTCGCCGACCGGGGCTCGTTCTACGACCCGGTCGGCTGCGTGCGCGACGTCGTGCAGAACCACATGCTGGAGATCCTCACCTACCTGGCGATGGAGCCGCCCGGCGTCAGCGAGAGTTCCGCCCTGGGGCTGGAGAAGTGGCGGGTGCTGCGCGCCACCCGCGCCATGGACCCGGCCGACACGGTGCGCGGCCAGTACGAGGGGTACCAGGAGATCGAGGGGGTCGCCCCCGGCTCCACCACGGAGACGTACGTCGCGACCCGCCTCTTCGTGGACAACTGGCGGTGGGCGGGCGTCCCCTTCTACCTGCGCAGCGGAAAGGAGCTGGCCGTCACCGCCACCGAGGTCGTCGTCGAACTGCGCAAGCCGCCGCTGGAGCTGTTCGGCGTGGGCGACGGGGGCACGCCCGCCAACATCATCCGCTTCCGCGTGGACGGCGACACCGGCATCCGCGCGGAGCTGATGCTCCGCAAGCCGGACGCCGACGGCACCGCGGTGACCGTGCCCGTCGGCGTCGACTTCGAGCGGGTGCTCGGCCGCCAGCAGCTGCCCTACGAGGCCATCCTGCTGGGCGCCACCATGGGCAACGCCGAGTACTTCGCCTTCCTCCCGACCATCATGGAGTCCTGGCGGATCGTCGGCCCCGTCCTGGACCCGCCCGAGCCCCCGCTCCCCTACGCGCCCGGGAGCTGGGGCCCGCCCGGGGCCGGACACCTCCCCGGTCTGCGGCAGTGGCACCAGCCGACGCCGCGCCTGTTCGGCGACGTGTGAGGGACCGGCCCCTTCCGGCAGGGCCCGCCCCCGCGGCCCGTGTCACCTGCGGCTACCCGTCGTCTATCGTGATCGACGCCAACTACCGCACCCAGAGGAAGCGTTCATCCTGGTGACAGTCCACACGGCCCTCGTCCGCCCGCTGCCGGAGCTGCTCCGGGAGAACGCCCGGCGCCATGGCGCGAGGACCGCTTTCCAGGACGGCCACTCCCGGGTGACGTACCAGGAACTGGAGGTGCGCACGGGACGGCTGGCGGGGCATCTCGCCGCCCACGGCCTGGGGCACGGGGAGCGGGCGGCGATCCTGCTGGGCAGCCGGGTGGAGGCGGTCGAGAGCCTCCTCGCCGTGGTCAGGGCGGGCGCGGTCGGAGTGCCGCTGGACGCGCGGAGCACCACCGCCGAACTGGCGCACCTGCTGGACGACAGCGGAGCCCGCCTCGTCGTCACCGACCGGTCCTGCCTGGACCGGCTGCTGCCGCTGCTGGAGGAGCGCGCCGGGCTGAGCGTGGTGCTCGTCGCCGACGCCGGTACGCGGCAGGCCCCGGCGCCGGGGGCGCGCGACGGCTCGCCCGCTGAGGAGGGCCTGCTGTCGTACGCGGCCCTGGCCGGTACGGAGCCGCCCGTACCGGCCCCCGACGACCTCGGGCTGGACGAGGTGGCCTGGCTCCTCTACACCTCCGGGTCGACCGGCCTGCCCAAGGGGGTGCTGTCCACCCAGCGCAGCCGGCTGTCGTCGGTGGCCGCCGGTATCGCGGGCGTCCTCGGCCTGCGCGCGGAGGACCGCCTGCTCTGGCCGCTCCCCCTGCACCACGCGCTGGGCCAGTTGCTGTGCGTCCTCGCAGTGACCGCGACCGGGGCGTCCGCCATGCTCCTGCCGCGGTTCTCCGCGACCGGTGTCCTGGCCGAACTGCGGCGGACCGACGAGCCGTACACGCTGCTGGCCGGGGTGCCGGCGACGTACAGCCGGCTCCTGGAGGCTGTCGGTGACGGCGGGCTCGGGGCACCGGCGCTGCGCGGCTGCCTCAGCGGGGGCGCGGCGGCCTCCCCCGCCTTCCAGCGCGCCTTCGAGGAGGCGTGCGGGGTCCCCTTCCTCGATCACTACGGCAGCACCGAGACGGGGCCCGTGACCATGACCGCCCCCGGTGCCGCGCGGGTGGCGGGCTCCTGCGGCCGCGTGCTGCCGGGGATGCGGGCCCGGATCGGCGACGGCGGGGCCCACCACGCCTCGGAAGAGGGCGAGTTGTGGGTCTCCGGCCCGGGGGTGATGACCGGGTACCACCGGCGGCCCGAGGAGACCGCCGAGGTGCTGCGCGACGGGTGGTACCGCACCGGTGACCTCGCCCGGATCGACGGCGACGGCGAGATCACCCTCACCGGCCGGGTCAGCGAGGTGATCATCCGGGCCGGGCAGAACATCCACCCCGCCGAGGTGGAGGCGGTCCTGCTGGCCGTACCCGGGGTCCGGGACGCCGCCGTGGCCGGCCTCGCGGACGCGGCGCTCGGGGAGGTCCCGGCCGCCTATCTGGTCCCGGCCCACACCGGCGGTCCCGACCGGGGCGCGGTGCTCGCCGCCTGCCGGGAGCAGCTGACCCCGTACAAGGTGCCCGCCGTCCTCCACGAGGTGGACGAGATCCCGCGTACCGCCTCGGGCAAGGTCCAGCGGTTCGCGCTCGCCGGACTGCCCACGCGCCCCGTACCCGAGGGGACCCGCCCGTCCTCTCGGGCGGGGGCGGCGGAGCTGACGGCCCTGGTGCGGGCCGAGGCCGCCGCCGTGCTCGGCTGCCCGGTGGACGAGGTGGAGCCGAACGCCGCCTTCCGCGACCTGGGGCTGGACTCGCTGACGTCGGCCCAGCTGTGCGACCGCCTGTCCGCGGCGGCCGGGCTCACGCTGTCCGAGGCCGCGCCCTTCGACTTCCCCACCGCCGCGGAGCTGGCGGCGCATCTGCGGGCGCGGCTCTCCGGCGGCACGGAACCCGCCGCGACCGGCCGCCCGCAGGAGCCCGGCCCCGAGGAGGACCCGGTGGTCGTCGTCGGCATGGCCTGCCGCTTCCCCGGCGGGGTGGAGAGCCCCGAGGACCTGTGGCACCTCGTCGCCGAGGGCACCGACGCGATCACCCCCTTCCCCACCGACCGGCAGTGGGACCTCGAAGGGCTGTACGACCCGGACCCGGGGCAGGCGGGACGCACCTACGTGCGCGAGGGAGGCTTCCTCTCCGGCGTGGACCGCTTCGACGCGGCCTTCTTCGGGATCTCGCCGCGCGAAGCGCTCGCCATGGACCCGCAGCACCGGCTGCTCCTCGAACTCGCCTGGGAGACCTTCGAACACGCGGGCATCGATCCCGGCACCATGCGCTCCACGCCCACCGGTGTCTACGCGGGGCTCATGTACAGCGACTACGCCAACCGCTTCGCCCGCACGCCCCGGCAGGTGGAGGGCTACCTCGGCATCGGCAACGCGGGCAGCGTCGCCTCCGGCCGCATCGCCTACCTCCTGGGCCTGGAGGGCCCGGCGGTCACGGTGGACACGGCGTGCTCGTCGTCCCTGGTGGCGCTGCACCTGGCGGTCCAGGCGGTGCGCCGGGGCGAGTGCTCGATGGCGCTCGCCGGGGGTGCCACGGTGATGTCGGCGCCGCACGCGTTCGTCGAGTTCAGCAGGCAGCGCGCGCTCGCCCCGGACGGCCGCTGCAAGGCGTTCGGGGCGGGGGCCGATGGCACCGGGTGGGCCGAGGGCGCCGGGATGGTGCTGGTGACGCGGTTGTCGCGGGCCCGGCGGGCGGGGCTGCGGGTCCTGGCCGTGGTGCGGGGTTCCGCGGTCAGCCAGGACGGTGCGAGCAACGGCCTCACCGCGCCGCACGGCCCGGCCCAGCAGCGGGTGATCCGGCAGGCCCTGGCCGACGCGCGGCTGTCCCCCGGGGAGATCGACGTGGTGGAGGCGCACGGCACGGGGACCCGGCTCGGCGACGTCATCGAGGCGGAGGCGTTCCTGGCGGCCTACGGGCGGGCCGGCGCGCGGGAACACCCGCTGTGGCTCGGCTCGGTGAAGTCGAACATCGGGCACACGCAGGCGGCTGCGGGCATGGCCGCCGTGATCAAGACGGTCCAGGCGATGGAGCACGGCGTCCTGCCGCGCACGCTCCACGCCGAGGAACCCAATCCCGCGGTCGACTGGTCGTCGGGGGCGGTGGCGCTGCTGACCCGTCCGGTGCCCTGGCCCCGTACCGGGCGGCCCCGGCGGGCGGGCGTGTCCTCCTTCGGGATCAGCGGGACCAACGCCCATGTGGTCCTGGAGCAGGCACCGCCGCAGGAGCCCGGCAGGCCGCACCGTGCGCGGGGGGCAGCCGCGACCGTGCAGAAGACGGCGGGCGGGCCCACGCCCGTGCCGTTCCCGGTGTCGGCGCGGAGCGCGTCCGCGCTGCGGGCGCAGGCCCGCCGGCTGCGCGCCCATGTGGCGGAGCACCCGGAGGCGGAGCTGCTGGACCTCGGCTTCTCGCTGGCCACGACGCGCGCCGCCTTCGAGCACCGCGCGGCGCTGCTCGCCGCCGACCGGGACGGGCTCCTCGCCCAGCTCGACGCGCTGGCGCAGGGCCATGCCCACCCGGGCCTGAGCACGGGCGGTCCGCGCCGACCGGGCCCACCGGCCTTCCTGTTCACCGGGCAGGGCAGCCAACGGGCCGGTATGGGGCGGGAGTTGTACGCCGACCACCCGGTCTACGCCCGCTCGTTCGACGAGATCTGCGCCCTGCTCGACCCTCTGCTGCCCGAGCCGTTGCGGGACGTGGTCCTCGCCGCCGAGGAGACCCCGGCGGGTGCGCTCCTGCACACGACGCGCTTCACGCAGCCCGCCCTGTTCGCCCTGGAGGTCTCCCTCTTCCGGCTGCTGGAGTCCTGGGGCCTACGCCCCGGCCTGGTGGCGGGGCACTCGGTCGGCGAACTGGCGGCGGCCCATGTCGCCGGGGTGCTGTCCCTGGCGGACGCCTGCGCCCTGGTCGCGGCGCGGGGCCGGCTGATGGACGCGCTGCCGGCCGGCGGGGCGATGGCCTCGGTGCGGGCCGGGGAGGCGGAGGTCGCCGCGTATCTCGCCGAACGGGCCGACGGGGCGGGCGCGGTGGACATCGCGGCGGTGAACGGCGGTTCGGTGGTCGTCTCCGGCGACGAACCCGCCGTGCTGGAGGCCGTCGCGTACTGGCGCGAGCGGGGCCGCGAGGCGCGTCGCCTGCGGGTGAGCCACGCGTTCCACTCGGCCCGTATGGACCCCGTACTCGACGCGTTCGCCCACGTCGCCCGGGGGGTCACCTTTTCCCCGCCGACGCTCCCCCTGGTCATGGCGGTGGCCGGCCGGCCCGCGACCACCGAGGAACTGTGCTCGCCCTCGTTCTGGACGGACCACGTCCGCCGGCCGGTCCGCTTCGCCGACACCGTGCGGTACGCGCGCGAGCGCGGCGCCACGCACTTCGTGGAACTCGGCCCGGACGCGGTGCTCACCGGGCTCGCACGCGAGTGCCTCTCCGCCGGCCTCCCGGCGCCCTCGGGCGGCGGCGACGCGGACGGCACCGCCCCGCTGGTGCTCCCGGCCCTGCGCGGCCCACGGCCGGAGACCGGGGCGTTGCTGACCACCGTGGCGGCGCTGCACGCCCACGGGCTGGAGGTGGACTGGCGCGCCGTCTTCGCCGGTCGGGGCGCACAGCGTACGGCGCTGCCCACCTACGCGTTCCAACGCGAGCGGTACTGGCTGGAGGCCGACGCCCCCGACACGGCCGCCGAGCCGGGCACCGAGCCGCACCCGTTCCTGCGGTCGGCGACGCGGACGGCGGACGACGACGGCCTGCTGCTGAGCGGTCTGCTGTCCTCACGCGCGCACCCGTGGCTCGCCGACCACGCGGTGCGGGACACGGTGCTCCTGCCCGCGACGGCCTTCGTCGACCTGGCGATCCACGCCGGTGACCGGGTGGGCGCCTGGGTGCTGGCGGAACTGACGCTGACGGCACCGCTGCCGCTGCCACCGGAGGAGACCGTCGAGTTGCAGGTGAAGGTGGCGGGGGCGGAGCCGGACGGACGCCGGACCGTGACATTCCACTCCCGGCCGCACACCCCCGGGGACACGGGCGGTCCGTGGACCCGCCACGCCCGCGGCATCCTGTCCCCTGCCGGGCACACCGCCGCGCGACAGCCGGACCCGGTGGCCGCGCCGTCCCCCTGGCCCCCGCCGGACGCCGTCCCGCTGCCGCTCGGCGCCGGGGCGGACGGCGGCCTCTACGCGCGGCTGGCACGTGGCGGGCTCCGCTACGGGCCGGCCTTCCAGGGCCTTCGGGCCGCCTGGCGGCTGGGCGAGGACCTGCTCGCCGAGGTCGCCCTCCCGCAGGGCGAGGAGGCGGACTCCGGCCGGTTCGTCCTGCACCCGGCGCTGCTCGACGCGGCCCTGCACACCCTGACACTGGGCCGGGCCGCCACCGGCGGGGAGGCGGGGGCGGAGCTGTCGCTCCCGTTCGCCTTCAGCGGGGTGCGGCTGCACGCGTCCGGCGCCCGCACCCTGCGGGTCCGGGTCTCCTGGCCAGAGCGGGACCGGGCCCGGCTGGAGCTGTCCGACGGGACCGGGGCGCCGGTGGCCACGGTGGACTCCCTCGCCCTGCGGCCGCTCGGCCCCGAGCGGCCGAGCGGCGTACGCCCGCCCGCCGACGGACTGTTCCGCCTGGAGTGGACACCGCTGCCGGACGACCCGCAGCCGCCCCGCCCCACCGCGTACGGGCTCCTGGGCGACCCCGGTCCCCGGCTGCGCGACGCGCTCGGACAGGCGGGCTTGCGGCCCGTGGCCTACGCCGACACGGCCTCGGCGGCGGCCGACGCGCCGGACGTCGTGATCGCCTGTCCGCCGCCGCCCGCGGCGAAGGAGGATGCGGCGTCGGCCGCGCACCGTGCCGCCGGCTGGGCTCTGCGGCTGGCGCGGGAGTGGCCGGCCGAGGAACGGCTCGCCCACTCCCGGCTGGTCGTCCTGACCTCGGGGGCCGTCACCACCGGCACGGGGCCCGGCGCGGGGCCCGGCGCGGGGCCCGGCGCGGCCGACGGCGGGAACGCCCTCGTCCACGCGCCGGTGTGGGGGCTGCTGCGCTCGGCGCAGACCGAGAACCCGGGCCGCTTCTCGCTGGTCGACGCCGACGGCGACCCGGCCTCGGCAGAGGCACTGGCCCGGGCCCTGTCGAGCCCCGAGCCGCAGACGGCCGTGCGGCACGGCGTCGTGTACGTCCCCCGCCTGGTGCGCGCCTCGCTGAAGGCGGCGGGCGCGGACGGGAGCGCGTCGCGCCGGCTGGACCCGGACGGCACCGTACTGGTGACCGGCGGTTCCGGCTCGCTGGGCATGGAGTTCGCCCGGCACCTCGTGGTGGAGCACGGGGTGCGCCACCTGCTGCTGGCCAGTCGGCGAGGGGAGGCCGCGCCCGACGCCGTCGGCCTGCGGGCCGAACTCACCAAGTTGGGCGCCGAGGTGACGGTCGCCGCCTGCGACGTGGCCGACCGGGCGGCGCTGGCCGCACTGCTGGCGAGCGTTCCGAAGGCGCACCCGCTGACCGGCGTGGTGCACACCGCCGGGGTCCTGGACGACGGGGTGGTCCCGGCGCTCACCGGGGAGCGGCTGGCCCGTGTCCTGCGCCCGAAGGTGGACGCCGGCCTCGCCCTGCACGACCTGACACGCGACAGCGGCCTGGCGGTGTTCGCGCTCTTCTCGTCGGTGGCCGGGGTGTTCGGCTCCGGCGGTCAGGCCAACTACGCGGCGGCCAACGCGTTCCTGGACGCGCTGGCGCTCCACCGCCGGGCGCTGGGGCTGCCCGGCGTCTCGCTCGCCTGGGGACCGTGGCAGCAGAGCGGCGGGATGACGGCGACGCTGCGGGAGGCGGATCTGCGCCGGATGACCCGATCCGGTTTCGTCCCGCTGCGGACCGGGGAAGGGCTGGCGCTCTTCGACGCCGCCGTCGCCGGGCCGGACGCGGCCGTGGTGGCGGCGCGTCTGGAACCGTCCGCCGCCGCGCCCTTTGGGGCGCCGCTCTCCCGTCTGCCGGGACACGGACCCACGCGGAGGCAGGCCCCCTCGTCCACCGGGCCCGCCACCGCGGGGGACGACTCCTCCCGTCGGCGGCTGGCCGCCGCTCCCGCGAGTGAGCGCGGTGCGCTGCTCCTCGCGCGGGTACGGGAGGAGGCCGCGCTCGTCCTCGGCCACGGCTCGCAGGAGGCGGCGGTCGAGCCGGACCGGGCACTGCCGGAGCTGGGACTCGACTCGTTGGCGGCGGTCGAGTTGCGCAACCGGCTGGCCGCGCTGACCGGGCTCCCCCTGCCGGCCACGCTCCTGTTCGACCACCCGACCCCGCGCGGGGTCGCCGGCCACCTGGCGGACCACTGGCCCGAGGACACCCCCTCGGTGCCCGTCCCCGCGCCGTCACGGCCGAGCGGGGCCGCACCGGAGGCGCCCGCTCCGAAGGGCGGGTCGGGGGACTCCTTGGCCGCGCTCTTCCGCACGGCGTGCGCCCGGGGCAAGGCATGGGACGGGATGGTCCTCCTCACCATCGCGGCGCGTTTCCGTGAGGTGTTCGAGGCGGCCGGCGCGCAGGCGCCGCCCGCCCCCGCCCTCACCCTCGCGACCGGGGGCACCGGCCCGCGCCTGATCTGCTTCCCCGCCGTCAGCGCCCTCTCCGGACCGCACGAGTACGCCCGCTTCGGGCCGGCTCTCCAGGACCGGCGGCCGGTCGCGGTCCTGCCGAACCCGGGGTTCCTGCCCGGGGAACGGCTGCCCGCCACCCTGGCCGCCTTCGTGGCGGCGCAGGCCGCCGCCGTGCGCGTCTGCGCGGACGGCGAACCGTTCGTGCTGGTCGGACGCTCCGCCGGCGGATGGGTGGCGCACGCGGTGGCCGAGGAGCTGGAGAGCACGGGTCCGGCGCCGTCCGGGGTCGTCCTCATCGACACCTACCCCACCGAGGAGGGCGGGCCCGGCGGCGCCGGTGCCAACGGGCCCGCCCTCTCGGCGATGACGGCGGGCATGCTGGACAACGCCGCGCAGTTCGCCTCGGTGGGGACCGACCGGCTCACCGCGATGGCCGGCTATCTGGAGCTCTACGCCGGGTGGCGGCCCGCTGCCCTCAGGGCCCCCACCCTCTTCGTCCGGGCCGCGGACCGGCTGCCCGGCATCGAACCGGCCTCGCCGTGGCTCCTGCCGCACGCCGAGGTCACCGTGGACGGCGACCACTTCACCGTGCTGGAGGAGCACTCACGGACCACGGCCCTGGCCATCGACTCCTGGCTCTCCGAGAGCCTGGGTGCCGGCGCCCCCGAGGACGGCGAGGTCACACGCGTCCACTGAGCGGGCCGGTGCGGCGGCGCCGGCCGGTACACGGTGCGGGCGCCGCCGGGAGCGGGTTTCAGCTCGGCTCCGGCGGGTTTCGGGCGTCGAAGGCGAAGAGGGTGTTCTCGTCGGCTGCCACGACCAGCGCCCGGCCGGCGAGGATCGTCCGGGGGAGCGACTCTCCACCACCTGTGAACGCGTCGACCCGGGGGTCCGTGGACCACAGGACCTTCCCGTCGTCCTGGGCCAGGGCCACCACCCGGCCGGTGGCCGAGCTGAAGTACAGCACCCCGTCACCGGCGACGGGGCCGGAGGCCCCTTCCACGGTCGTCTGCCGCACCCACTTCTCGTGGCCGGTCACGGGGTCGAGCGCGGTGACGCGTCCGGTCTGCGCGGTCAGGTAGACGAGGCCGTCCACTACGGCGAGCGTCCCGTCGTACGTCCGCTTCAGGCGGGCGTAGGCGACCTCGCGGGTGGCCGGGTCGACGCGCACGATGCCGTCGTAGCCGACGGTCCCCGTTCGCTCCCGTACTTCCCGGAGGAGGACGAGGTCGCCGTCGGCGTCGCCCACCAGCGTGGCCGGGCCGTCGAAGGCGATGGGCCTGCCCAGCTTCCCCGACGCACGGTCGAGCGGGTACAGGGCGGGATGGCGCACCTCGGAATCGTCGAGTTCCCCGTCCAGCGCGCACATCGCGAGGAGTCGGCGGCCGGCCTGGACGGGCGTGCAGCGAGTGCCGGAGGGGAACGGCGTCGACCAGGTGACGTCACCGCTGCGTACGTCCCGCGCCTCGATGTGGGAGTCGGCGGCGTCGACCACGAGGACGGCGGAACCCGTCACGACGGCGTCCAGGCTCCGGCCGGCGACCGCCCTGGACCAGGCACCGATCGGCGCGGACCACAGCTCCCGTCCGTCGTCCGCGTCGAGCGCCACCACCTCGTGCTCCGGGTCCCAGGACGCGTCCTCGGCGGGGAAGCGGTAACCGAGCACCGTGTCGTCGGTGGCGCCCACGAAGTAGGAGCCCTGGCGGGGGACGCCCGGGCTCTTCGCCGTCCACTCCCGCGAGCCGTCGCGGACGTTGACGCGGGTGGCGACGACGCTGCCGCCGCCGCAGAACAGCGCGTCGCCGCGCGCGACGCACCGCAGTTCGTCGGGGGCGTCCGGGGTGCCGCCCACCACGGTCTCCTGCCACGGCTTGAAGCCCTTCGGCAGCGGGGCGGTCGGCTCCGCGACACTCCCGGCCTGGTCGCCGCCGCCGTCCCCGTCCGGTCCGCCCGGCTGGAGCGCGGCCACTCCTCCGGCGATGGCCGCCACCGCGACCGCCGCGGCGAGGACGGGCCGCCACCGGTCGCGCAGCCGGCGGCCGACGGAGGTGCCGGAGCCCGCCGTGCCGGGTTCGGCCGGAGGGGCGGCCCCCGCGGTGGGTACCGGGGTGGGCAGCGCGTCGTGCTGCTCGGTGATCACGTCGCGGGTACGCCCGGCGCGCGTCCCGGTGGGGCCGGGCCCGCCGAGGTCGCCGGGCAGGTCCCGCAGCAGTACGAGGAGTTCGCCGGCGGAGGGGCGGCCGGCGGCCTCCTTGTCCAGGCACGACTCGACGACCGTGCGCAGCACCTCGGGCACCGCCCCCAGCGACGGCTCCTCGTGCACCACCTGGTACGCCGTCATGTACGGGCTGTCCGCGTCGAAGGGGCCGCTGCCCGTCGCGGCGTACACCAGCAGCGTCCCGAGCGAGAAGACGTCGGAGGCGGGTCCGACGCCGCGCGGCGCCTGCAACTGCTCCGGGGACATGAAGGGCGGTGTACCGATGACCCGGCCCGTCATGGTCAGTGTCTGCTGGTCCGCGGCGCGCGAGATGCCGAAGTCGATGACGCGCGGGCCCTCGGGCGAGAGCACGACGTTCGAGGGCTTCAGGTCGCGGTGGACGACCCCCACCCGGTGGATGTCGCGCAGCGCCTCCGCCAGCCCGATGGCCAGTCTGCGCAGCTCCGTCCCGCCCAACGGGCCGGCGGCGGCGATGTGCTGGGCGAGCGTGTCCCCCTCGATGTACGTCGTCGCCATCCACGGCTGCTCGGCCTCGGGGGCGGCGTCGACCACAGCGGCGGTGAACGCGCCGCTGACCCGCCGCGCCGCGGCCACCTCCTGCCGGAAGCGGATGCGGAACTCCTCGTCCCCCGCGAACTGCTGATGGATCAGCTTGATCGCGACGGGCCGTCCCGAACTCGTACGGGCCAGGAAGACCGTGCCCATTCCCCCCGACCCGAGCCGCGCCTCGACCGGATAGCCACCGATCTCGGCCGGGTCACCTCCGCGCAGCGACACTCTTCCGGATCTCCCCTCCCCCGCGCGGCTCTGCCACCACGGGCCCACGTACCTGTCCCGCACCCAAACTAGCCGCAGCGCACCGCGCCCCGGCAACGCGGGTCGGGCGAAAGCTGCCTGACCGGGGGGCCTGCGGGTGGTTCGTCCCGTTCGGCGCGCGGCGGTGGAGGCGACATCTGGGGCGGCGGCACCCGGGCCCGGGCCGGTGATCGCGCCGGCGCCCCTCAGGCGCCCGGTCGGTGAGGGTCCGTGTACCGCGGGGATCGGCGGCCGGCGCGGCGCGGGCCGCCTCCACCAGTGCCGAGCGGAGCCCCGCCCAGCAGGCGCGCAGCGGACCCGCGGAGACGTCCCGGCCCGCGCGGCGGCCACCGTGGTCCTGCCGGCGCCCGTTCCACCGGCCGGCATCGACCACAGCACGGTGACCGCCCGCCGCGACAACCCGGTTCACGACCGCCGGGACCGCCGCCGACGACGTACCCGGCCGGCGAGGTTGGTTACCGTGTACGAGTTCAGACACAGGCCCCCGACCGCTAAGGCCCAGAAGATTGCTAACCGGCTTGAGATGCGATACGGGCACCATAACCGCGAACCGCGAACCGCGAACCGCGAACCGCGAACCGCGAACCGCGAACCGCGAACCGCGAACCGCGAACCGCGAACCGCGAACCGCGAACCGCGAACCGCGAACCGCGAACCGCGAACCGCGAACCGCGAGTTGACTGACTGTCGGCGTGGGTGTGCTGGAGGGGGCCGCCTTGTTCGCTAGCCAACCGCTGCGTGTGCCGGCGGGGCGGGACGCCCGTCGCTGGAACACCTTCTCCGGTGCACGCACCCTGATCGTCGCGGCCCGTACGGTCACCTCGACCGTACGGGTGCTCGAAACCCTCCCGGCGCTCCTGCGCGACGACGCCCGCGTGTCGGTCGTCTTCGCCTACGACCCGACCTCCGCCTTCAGCGACGGCGTCCTGGACCTGCTGCGGGCGGCCGGCTGCCGGGTCGCCCCCTGGGAGCAGCTGGGGCACCTCGGCCCCGACCTGATCCTCTCGGCCAGCGAGAACATCGAGGTGCCGGAGGGCGACTGCCCCGTGCTGGTGCTGCCGCACGGGGTCGGCTTCCAGAAGCTCGTACCCGATTCGCGCAGTGCGCGGGAGCGGCTCTCGGGCGTCGTGCCGGACTCGCTGCTGGAATCGGGACGCGCCTGGCTCGCGGTCTCGCATCCCTCGCAGGAGGAGCAGCTGCTGGCCACGCACCCGAAGGCGGCCGGGCGCACCCTCCTGGTCGGTGACCCGTGCTTCGACGAACTGGCCGGGAGCAGGGGCCACCGGGCGGCGTACCGGGAGGCGCTGGGTGTCGCGGAGCATCAGCGCCTGGTCATGGTGAGTTCGACCTGGGGGCCGACCTCGCTCCTGGGGCGCCACCCCGATCTGCTCGCCCGTCTGCTGGCATCCCTGCCGGTGGACAGCCACCGGGTCGGCGCCATCGTCCACCCCAACGTGTGGTCGGCGCACGGCGCCTGGCTGACCCGCACCCTTCAGGCCGCCGCCCTGGAGGCCGGACTGCTGCTGATGCCGACGGTGCACGCGTGGCGGCCCGCCCTGGTCGCCGCGGACGTGGTGGTGGGCGATCACGGCTCGGTGACGCTGTACGGGGCGTCCCTGGGCAAGCCCTTGCTGCTGGCCGCCTTCGGCACCGACGCGGTGCCGGGCACGGCGGTGCACCGCCTGGCTTCGCTCGCCCCCCGGCTCGACCCTCGGGCGGACCCGCTCCAGCAGGTGGAGGACGCCGTACAGGCGCACTCCCCCGCGCGCTACGCCGACGTCGCGGCACAGGGCTTCGCCGAGCCGGGGCACGCCCTCGCGAAGCTCCGTACCGTCCTCTACGAACTGTTGAAGCTCCCGGAGCCGCCGTCCGCGCCGCCCGTCTCCCCAGTGCTGCCGGTCCCCGACCCGCCCACTGCTGCGGTCACCTCGTGGCAGGTGGACACCGGCGTCAGCGAGGACGCCGGTCCGGCCGTCACCGTGAGCCGCGTCCCGGCCTCGGTCGCGGCGCACGCCGAGACTCCCCCGGAGTCGGCCGCGTTCTTCTCCCACCTGGCGTGCGCGGACGACGAACGCGACCGGCGGCTGACCGAGAGCGCCTCCGTACTCGTCCGGCGGCACCCGTCGCCGACGGCCGTGGGGGCGCTGCGCTGGACCGCGGACACCCTCGCCCAGCTGCCCGGCAGCCTGCTCGCGGCGTCGGCGGTACGCGGGGGCGGCCACCTCGTCGGTCTCCGGGACGGCCGCGTCGTGGAGGTCTCCGCCACCGGCCCCGTCCTGGACCCGGGGCTGCCCGCGGCGGTCGTCTACGCCTGCCTCCGCGCGGGTCTGCCCCTGGACGGCACCCAGGTGACGCTGCGGCTCGACGGCGTCGGGGACGAGGACGTGCTCCTGCGCCTCCGCCCGACCGGATGAGCCGTCAGCGTCCACCCGGAGCCCGGGCTCAGCCGCCGAGCCCCTCCAGCCGGCGCCGTACCTCCTGCGCCAGGTGCAGGCTGCCGCGCGCCTCGTAGATCTCCGCGGCACGGTGGAGGCTCTCGCGGGCCAGGTCGTGCCCGTCGGCCGTTCGCGCGGCGACGTCGGCGAGCCGCACCCGGGCCTGTGCCTCGTAGTCCGTCGCCGCCGCCACCTCGGCCAGTTCCGCGCACGCCTCCCGCAGGAAGCCGATGGCCCGCGCGCTGTCCCCGAGGTGCCCGTGCGCGACACCGATCGCCGCCTTCGCCCGGGCCGCCATGCGCCGGTCGGGCTCCGCGCGGTCCTCCAGTTCCGTCCGGGCCCGGAGCAGGAGCGCCATGGCGTCCTCGTGATCGCCCCGGGCGTCGAGCGCGCAGCCGAGGAAGAAGGTGGCGAGCGCGGCACCCCGGCTCTCCCCGGCGCTCTCGTTGAGGGCGAGGGAGCGCCGGTACGCCTCGGGCGCCCGCGCCGGGTCGACGATGTCCAGGTACCTGCCGAGGAATTCCTGCACGGAGGCGCGCAGGACGAGGCGCCCCGTCGTGTCGGCCAGGGCGACGGCCCGCTCCAGTTGTTCGCCGGCCCGGCCGTTCTCCTGGAGGTCGAGCAGGGGGCGGGAGAGCAGGGCGCGCAGCCTGGCCTCGCCCGCGGTGGCCTCCTCGACCTCCCCCGCCGTGCGCGCCCGGGCCGAGGCGGCGGCAGCCGCCTCGACGCCCAGCTCCAGGACTTCCGTCCACGCCCTGAGGTAGCGGTGGTACAGGAAGAACACCGTGAACGCCTCGGCCAGGCGCCAGGCCACCGGGTACAGCTCCTGCCGGACGGCTTCCCGCAGTACCGCGAGGACGGCGGTGCGCTCGGTGTGCAGCCATTCCAGCGGTGGCGGGCCTCCGGCCGCGGCGAAGGGGTCGTCGGCGCCGCGCAGCAGTTCCCCGAGGTCGGCGACGCGCAGGCGCTCCTCGCGGAGCGCGAGGTCGGCGAAGGCGGTCAGGACGAGGTAGTGCGTGCTCACCCGCTCGGTCAGCGCCGTCCGCGCGGTCGCGGGTTCCTCTGCCGCCGCGTGTTCCCGGGCGTGCAGGCGGACCAGGTCGTGCATCCGGTAGCGGCCGTCGCCGGCGGCCTCCACCAGGCTGGCCTGCGCCAGCACCCCCAGCAGCCGCTTCGCGCTCCTCGCGTCGAGACCGGCGGCGACCGCGGCCACGCCGGTGTCGAAGGTGGCGAACGGCAGCCAGCCGAGCAGCCGGTAGAGCCGCGCCGCGTCGGGCGGCAGCAGCCGGTAGGAGGGCTCCAGGGCTACGGACACTGCGGACTCCTGTCCGTCCATGGCGAGTGCGTCGAGCCGGCCGGCCTCGTCGTCGAGTTCGGCGGCGAGTTCGGCCATGCTCAGCCCCGCGTCGGTGATCAGCCGCGCCGCCACGACCTGGAGGGCCACCGGCAGCCCGCCGCACAGCTCGACCAGGCGCAGCGCGGCCGCCCGCTCGGCCTCCACCGCCCGGGCCCCGCACCGGTCGGTCAGCAGCGCGAGCCCGCCGTGCGCGTCGAGGGGTTTCAGGGAGACCAGCCGGGCGCCGGTGACGGCCAGTTCGCCGAACTTCCTCTGGCTGGTGGCCAGCACCGCGCTGCCCGGGCCGTTGGGGATCAGCGCCCGCACCTGCGCGGCCTGGTTGACGTCGTCCAGGACCAGGAGGATGCGCAGGCCGCTGGTGCGCGACCGGAACAGGTTGGTCCGTTCCGCGAGCGTGTCCGGGATGCCGGTGTCCCCGCCCGGCAGCGCCCGCAGGCACATGGCCAGCGCTTCGGAGACGTCGGCACCGGGACTGATCTGGTCCCGCAGGGCCGCGAAGTCCACGTAGAGGTGCCCGTCGGGAAAGTGCCCCTCCGCCAGCTCGGCGCACCGCCAGGCCATGGCGGTCTTGCCGACCCCTGGAAGCCCGTCCAACACGTCGAGGCTGACTCTCGGGGAGCCGCCCGCCGCCGCGCCGAGCCTCGCTTCCCAGGCGGCCAGCTCCTCGGACCTGTTGCTGAACGGGACCATGACGACGGGCACTTGGCTGGGCCGCACCGGGCGGCCCGGCCCAGGTGACGGTGGAGGTGCGGCGTGGTAGTGGATGCCGCCGTGGACGGGCGATCCCTGGAGGACGAGTCCGTGGTTCACGCCGCCGCCGACCAGGTTGACGAAGCCGCGGGAGGTGTCAGGGGCGAACTGGGACAGCAGTTCCGCCAGTTCTCCGGCGGCGTCGGCGTCCTCCCGGAAGACGTCCTCCAGCCGCCGCCGCAGACCGGCCGTGACCCCGGCCTCGGCCTCCCGGTCGCCGCTCGCCCGGGCACCGGCCAGCTCCGACCGCGCACTCCGCAGCTCCTCCTCGGCACCCGCACCGGAAGCACGCCGCCGGAAGAACCGGGTCAGCCCGCTCTTCGCACGCTCGAACCCCTCGGAAACGATCAGCCCGACCAGCGCCGTCGCCCCCGACACCGCAAGAGCCCCCAACTCGGCTTCCACCCAGCCCCCTTCGCTCATTCCCGCACTGCCTGGCGGTAGGACACCAACCGTAGAGAGATGTGGCGCGCTTGGACAGTCCGACCCACCGGGGCGAGAACCGGCACGAAGGACGCCGCCGTGATCGCGGACGCCACCCGCACGGCGGCGGTTCACAGCGGGGACAGCACCATGAGCACCTCGTCACGGTCGTCGCCCGGACCGAGCCGGAGCGCCCCCGGCCAGCGGCCGATCTCCTTCCAGCCGAGCCGTCCGTAGAAGTCCTCCAGCCCCATGCCCGCGCGGGCGGCGAGGTGCAACTGCTCCAGACCCATCCCCTCGCGCGCGAGAGTGCGGACCTCGTGCATCAACCGCGTCCCGAGCCCGCAGCCGCGAAACGCGGGGCGCGTCTGGACGTGGTGCAAGGTGCCCCAGTGCCGTATGAGTGCGAACGGGTCGCGGCGCACGTTCAGCCAGCCCGCCAGCTCTCCTTCCACCCGGACGAGGAGCAGCCGGCTCGTCTCCGGCGCCAGGGCCGCCGCGATCGCCTCGACGGCCGGCGCCGTCCGGGAGAGGTCGACCGGCGGGAACGGGAAGCCGGCGGCGCCCCCGGCATTGGTCACCTCCACCCAGCAGGACGCCAGTTCCTCGACGAGGGAACCGGTCACCTGGTCCGGGGTGGTCAGCTGGACATACGAGGCTGCGGTTTCGGTCACCGCGGCAGCCTGGCACATCCCCCGACTCCCCCACCAGGCCCGGTGCGGCCGCGAGGAAGCGGCGGCACGGCGGGCACCACTGCGATCAGAACACCTGGGCGTGCGGAGGCCGTCCCCTCAGGTCGGACAGGAGGAGGTCCAGTTCTCGTTCCTCCTCGACCCGGGTTCCCGCCTCCGCGAGGGCCTCGGCGAGGTCGGGGTCCCATGGCGTGGCGGTCGGGACCCCGGTGAGAGGTCGGGGCGGGAGCTCCGGGTCGCCCGCGGTCAGGGCCCTGCGGAAGTCGGCTGCGGTGTATCGCCAGGGCTGCCACGGAACGCGGCGCAGCAGGGCGCCGGCGATCCGGAACCCGCCCCAGTCGAAGTCGCCGTGGTAGTGGAGGACGGAGCCGTTGCCGTGCAGGTGACGCAGCAGGGCGAGTGCGGCGGCCGAGGGCTGGCCCTGGAGGCAGACCAGCGGCGGGCAGGCGGCTTTGAGGGCGTCCGCCGCCGCGGCGAGGATGGTCGGGTTCTCACAGATCCGCACCGTGGGGGAGGCGGCGGAGGGGGGTCGTCGGATCAGCTGGCGCAGCGTCAGGACGGCCGGTTCGCCCTCGTCGGCCATCCAGTCGAGGGCGGGGCTCCCCCGCAGGTTCAGGGCGAGGACCGTCGAGGACAGTTCGTCCTTCAGCAGGCCCGCTGACGCCCAGGCGTCCCGCCGCCATTCGGTGCCGCTGCCGTCGGCGAAACCGGTCAGGGCGCGGATTCCCGACAGCGTGAGGGTGGCTTCGGGGGTGCCGTCGTCCAGCCCGTGGGCCGAGCCGAGGACGCGTGCGGCGAACGCAGCCAGCGATACGGCGGGGTCGGCCGGAAGTTCCCGCAGCGCGGCGGAGACCGCCGTGAGCAGGGTGCGTACGGAGTCAGGGGCGCGGCCCAGGCGCCGGGCCAGGCCCTCAGCCCGTACCCGCGCGGCCCAGGCGGTCAGCTCGGGCCGATCCCGTACGAGTGCGTCGAGGGGCTCGTGTGCCCGGTCCCAGGCGGCTCGCTCCTCCGCTCTGGACTCGGCGAGCGGGGTGACGGGGCCGGTGAGCGCCGTGACGGCGGCGGTGAGGCCCTCGGGGCTGACGTCCGACCGGCGCAGCACGGCGTCGACCGCCTCCAGCCGTACGCTGAGCGAGCGGCCACCACCGGGAGGCCGGCCCAGCAGCCGTTCGGCCGCGGATCGCTGCCCCTGCGTGGGGGTGGCCAGGAAGACGGCGCCGGTGAGGGGCTGACCGGCGACGAGCCGGCCTCGTACCCGCTCGACGAGCCATGCGAGTTCCGGAACGCCGAGCAGGCGGCGCAGGCGGGGGACGTCGACCGCGGCGTGCGTGACCCGCTCCGGCACGGTCCCGGGTGCGGTGTGGCCCTCGTGCGTCAGTTCCACCGCGGCTCCTGCTCCGAGCCGCCCGCCGCGCCGGAGGCCGGCTGCCGCACGGGGTCGTCGCGGCGCCGGCGCCTCGTACCGTCCCACTCCCAGCGGGTGACGAGGACCGCTGCCACGTCGTCGGTCCGGGACAGCTGGGCGATGGCGACGCCGGGGACCTGCGGGTAGCAGGCCCATTCCCGTTCGCTGGTCATCACCACGTCGAGGTCGAAGGCGCTCAGCAGGCCGAGGCACTTGGCGCGCGAGTCGTCGTCCACTCCCGCGAACGCCTCGTCCAGGGTGACCAGGCGGGGGGCGTGGGGGCTGCCCGCACTGGCGTAGTGCGAGGAGGCGGCGGCGAACAGGGGCACGGAGACGGCGAGGACGCGTTCGCCGCCGGAGGAGGGCCCTGTCGCGGGGACCCAGCGGCCGTGCTGGTTGCGTTCGACGCCGAACTCGTGCCAGGTGCGGTAGTCGAGCGCGGCGGTGAGGTGTTCGAGCCAGCTGCCCGAGCCGTTGTCGGACTGCTGACGGGCGATCTGGGCCTGGAGGAACTCGCCGACCGCGGCGCGGTCCTCGGCGGTCCAGGCATCGGCGGACTGGCGCAGCCGTTCGCGGGCCTGGGCGAGTCCGGGCGGGGCCTTGCGCGAGGGCCGCCACACCAGCCGCAGTCTCATACCGGTGGAGGTCGGGCGGTCCTCCAGCTCGGTGTTCATGTCCCGCGCCTGGCGCTCGGCGGCGCCGATGAGCTCCTGGAGGGTGCCCGCGACCTCGGTGATCAGGTGGTTCTCGAGGATCTCCCGTTCGTGCGCGGACAGGATGCGGGTCAGCTCACCGACCTCGGTGGCGAGCGCTTCGGCGAGTTCGGGCACGGCCCGGTCGCGGCCCTGGTAGACGATGTCGACGACCATGCCGTCCTCGAGCATGCGGGCGGAGGCACTGTGCCCGTGCCGGGACAGGGTGTCCTGCAGGGTTTTGAGTTCTTCGCTGAGCCGGCGCTGGACGCGTTCCCAGGCTGCGTCCGTGTCGTCGACCGACGAGAGGCCGGTCTCCAGGGCACGGGCGAGCGCGATGGCGGGGGTGGCGGCCCAGGGGCCGCCGTCCGCAGCGGGGATCTCGAGTCCGGGCAGTGCGACGGCGAGCAGCCCGGTCCCGGTGAAGCGCTGGAGCGCGGCGATGGCCTCCGCGCGCGCGGCGACGGCTTCCGCGAGGTCCTTCTCCAGTTGCTCGATGCGTCCCTCGGCGCGCCCGGCCTCCCGGTCCGCCTCCGCGTGGCGCCGTCGGGCCCTCTTCTGGCCGGCGTCGCAGCTCTGCTGTGCCTCCCCTGTTTCGGCGAGCCGCCGTTCGAGTTCGGCGACGACCGCTCCGACGGTGGAGCGCAAGGTCAGGTGGCGCTCGTCCGCCGCCGCGGCTTCGCGCTCCGCGTCATCGGCCCGCTGGGCGAGGACGTCGGCCCGCGCCGCCGCGGCGGTCGCTTCGGCGTGCTCGTCGTCCACCTGGCGTGCGGCCTCGACCTGTTCGCGCACCGCCGGCCACAAGGCGGCCAGTGTGGCGCCGAGGGAGCCGAGGGCGTGGCGTACGCCGGTGAGTCCGGCCCGGTCGGCGGGCAGCCCCAGATCGGTGGCTGCCTCGGTGAGCTCGGCGGCGGCCCGCTCGGCCCGTCCGGCCGCCCCGGCCGCCTCGGCGGCGCGCTCCGCACGCCGCGTGCGGGCCTTGCGCACGGTGTCGGCCGCGGCGCTCACGAGCGCGTGTGCCCGGGCGAGCGGCGACTCGTCGGGGACGGAGGCGAGTTCGGCGTCGAGCGTACGGCGGCGGACCGCGATCGCTTCGGCTCCGGCTGCGGCGGCTGCCGACTCCTCGCGCAGAGAGGCGAGTTCGACGTCGAGCGTGGCGGCGCGGGCTCTCCGCGCCGCCTCACGCGCGCCGGCGCCGATGTACGCGGCGGCGGGCTTGGCCCACGTGCCGCTGAGCACGCCGACACGGAAGCGCCCGTCCGCCGCCACCCAGGTCCCGGCACCTGGCCCGCCACCCAGACCGATGGCGGCGAGCAGACCGGTCACCGTCGCATCGTCCAGGGCCGTGGTCCACGCGTCACCGTGGTCCGTGGCCGGGCGCAGCACTTCGGCCAGGGAGGGGCCGCTCACCGGCCCGTCCGACGGCGCGAGAAGGACGTCGTGCCCGTTCACGGCGAGGGCCGAGCCGTCGGGGAGTACCCAGGCGTCGAGGAGGCCGGAGGCTTCCAGTGCCGCTTCGAGCCCCGCGCGCTCGGGTTCGGGCAGGCCGTCACGGAAGTCGACGAGGCGCCAGAGCGGGGCGCCCGGAAGCCGATCGCGAAGGTCCGGGGTGCGGGTGGCGGGGGGCTGGGGCTCGCGTCCGCCGCCGGCCTTCAGCACGGCGAGCTCCCGCCGCGCCGCATCGGTGCGCTCCGCCAGCTCCGAGGCCCGTCGGGCGGCTTCGGCCGCCTGGTCGGCGAGATCCGCCGACCGCAGGGTGTGCGCCCGGACCGCCTCGCCGCGTGCCGGGTAGGGGCCGTCGAGGCGGTGGGTCCATTCCTGGAGTTCGTCGAGGAGGCCGGTCTCGTCGGAGAAGGCCAGCTCCGTCCAGGCCCGGGCACGTTCGCGTACCTCGTCGAGGAGGACCCGGCCGACCCGCGCGACGCCCTCCTCGGCCGCACCGTGCGATGCGGTGTCCAGGGCGAGGTCGGTCTCCGCCTCGTCGAGACGTCCCGAGGCCCGGCGGTGCTCGGCGGTGGCCCGCTCGGCCGCTTCAAGAAGGCCCTCGACGTGCCCGAGGGAGCGCCGGGCACGGTCCGTGGCGGCGTCGGCGGCGCGCCGCAGTTCGGGCTCGGGCAACTGGTCGTCCACCGGCAGGGCCACGTGCGCGGCGGCGGCGTGTTCCCGTGCCTGGGCAAAGGTCTCCTGTGCCCTGAGCCGCGCGGCCCGGGACCGGTTCTCGGCGGAGGTGAGCCGCCCGAGCGCCTTGGTGTGGAGGGCGGTCGCCTGCTTCCGGTCGTCCCTGGCCTGGTCCGCCGCCCGCGCCGTTCGCGCCACGGCCAGCGCGGCGTGCTCCAGTTCGCGCGCGTCGCGCATCTCGGGCGCCTCGCGCAGGGCCCTCTCCTGAGCCCGTAGGCGTTCCGCGGTCTCCGCCAGGAGGCCGATCTCCTCCCCGGCCGCCTCCCGCTTCTCCTCGGCCTGCCGCCGCCGCTCCTGTGCCTCGGCCAGATCCCGTTGCACACGCTCGTAGCGGGAGTGCTCCGCGCGCGGAAGCCGTGCCCGGCGGCGGGTGGCGATACGGGCGTAGCGCCGGTAGTGCTCCAGGAAGCCGGAAGCGGCCCGCTCGGCGGCTGAGGCGGCCGCCAGCTCGTCCTTCTCCTCGTCGAGGGAGCGGAACGCCTCGGCCACGTCGGCGATGACGGCCTGGTCCATGGGCGGCAGGGCCTCGGTGAGGGCCCGGGAGAGGGCGGCTTCATTGGGCCGCTTGGAGAGCTGGGGCTGGCGCAGCTGGATCAGCAGGTCGACCAGGGCGGCGTACCGCTGGTCCCCGAGGCCGAAGAGCGCCTCGTCCACGGCCCGGCGGTACACCTTGGCCTGGTCGTAGACCATGCCGTGCCCGGCGACCGCTTCGGCGAGCCGGTCCCGGGAGAGGGCGGTGCCGGTGGCGTCGAGCAGTCGGAGGGTGTCCTCCGTGCGCCCGGTGGAGCCGTGGTCGACCCGTTGGCGGGTGACGGCGTACCAGTGGCGCGCGATACCCCTCCCGCTGACGGCCTTGAGGCCGCACAGCAGCGTGCGGAAGTGCTGCTCGCCGGTCGTCTCGTCGCGTCTGCCGAACTCGATCCACGTATAGCCGAGCCGTTCGGAGTGCGGGTGCTCGCCTCCGAGCAGCAGGTTCCACTCCATCCGCTTGCCGGGGTCGCCGTCGGGTTCGACGCGGCGCGGGCTGAGGTCGCCGTCGAGCAGGAAGGGCAGGGTGAGGGCGAGGACCTTGGACTTGCCGGTGCCGTTGTTGCCGCGCAGCAGCAGGGACCCGTCCCGGAAGTGGAACTCCTCCACGTCGTAGTGGAACAGGTCGACGAGCCCGACGCGCAGAGGCTGCCAGCGGGATCGCCGCGGTGTGGGGAGGCGGGTCACGGGGCGGCCTTTCGCTGGGTGGGCAGGGAGGAGGAACCGGGCCGGCGGACGACGGTCTCGCCGACCGCGTACCGGGCGAGGGCGGGGCGGGCGACGACCCCGTGCGGGGTGCGGAAGACCAGGCCGAGCGCGGCGAGCCGGGCGACGGCCTGTTCCACGAGTTCGGGCTCCATGCCCGGCTCCCGGGCGGACTTCGACCAGAAGCCCCCGTGCTCGGCGGCGAGTTCGCGGACGCGCAGGGCCAGGGCGCCGAGGGCGACCGGGCCGTCGGCGCGGGCCAGGTGCTCGGCGAGCAGCAGGGTGATGTGGCCGTGCGTGCCCTGCTCGGGCATGCGGAGGTCGGTCAGGTCGTCGTCGGGGTCGACCATGGCGATCCCCTCGGCCCGCACCTCGGCGACGAGTCCCGTCAGTTCGGTGATCTTGGCGGTGACGAAGCCGCGCTGCCGGGACAGGTAGCCGAGCTCGGCGTCCGTCAGGTCGTCGTAGTAGAGCACCGGATCGTCGAGCAGCCTGCGGGTGAGCGAACGGCGTATGGCGCGGAAGCGCAGCTCGTCGCTGTCCAGGGCCGTTTCCGCGACGAGCTCGGCGAGCCGGTCCTCCAGGTCGTCCCCCCGCACGGTGGAGGGGCCGCGCCGGGTGGCGAGGAGACCGGCCAGGACCCGGCGTTCCACGTCGTACAGGACGTCACCCACCCCGCTGACGTACGCCTCCTCCTCGCCCGCGACCCGCCGCAGCACGCCGAGGTCGAGCAGCAGCCGTACGACGGCGGCGAGGTCGAGGCGCTCATCACGGCGTTCCAGGACGAACTCGACACCGGCGGCGGTGAGCCGGGGGTCGGCGGCGTCCAGGACGATCTGGTCGGCGAGGCGCCCGAGGGCGATCTGGGCCTCACCCCGTTCGAGGGCGGCGAGGGCGAGGCAGAACAGGACGTAGCGGCGGCGGGTGAACGGGGCGGCACTGCGGCTCGCCTCGCGGGCCGGGTGCGTGGGGTCGGTGAGGACACCGGGGATCTTGCGCAACCGCGCCGTCTCGGCGTCCACCTGGAGGGACCAGCCGGTGTTGCGGTCGAACCACTCCCTCAGTTCGGCCGCGTTCCGGCGGACGAGACGGAACTCGTCGGCGTTTCGGCCACGTGCGAGGAGAAGGGGGTGTTTCAGCAGGGCGCGCGCTGCTTTGCGCAGGTCGGCGGCGTGCTGGCCGTCCAGCACCTCGGCGAGCGGTGCGGTCATCGGTCGGGGTCTCCGTCCATCAGGTCGTCTCCGTCCGTCAGGTCGATGA
The DNA here is from genome assembly GCF_051397025.1 of Streptomyces sp. BBFR102. Classification (NCBI taxonomy): domain Bacteria; kingdom Bacillati; phylum Actinomycetota; class Actinomycetes; order Kitasatosporales; family Streptomycetaceae; genus Streptomyces; species Streptomyces sp. BBFR102. The sequence continues at coordinate 5,535,332 of NZ_CP195757.1, read as the reverse complement.
TCTCTACGAGGTGGTCCGGGCCGCTGAAGACTCCGCCGGGCGTGCGGATCTCGGCGGTGGTGCCTTCGGTGAGCGCGGTGAGCCTGATCTCCATGGAGCCGTCGTTGCTGGTGGCCACGGTCTGTCTCACCCCGGGGCGCCAGGTGGCCAGCGCGTCTGCGAGGAGTTGGAGGAACAGCCCGAAGGAGGCCGGGTCGAGTTCGCCGAGGTCCGACAGGCGCGTGACGCCGCCGGTGGCGAGCCGGGCGCGGGCGGCCGCGGTCTCCGCGGCCTGCTTGGCCGCCGTCTCGGCGAGAGCCCGCCGCCGCTCCTCCCGGTCCTCGACCTTGCGCGGCTTGCCGCGCCGCTCGTAGCTTCCGGTACGGCGCAGCTGGGGGCTGATCCGCAGCGGCTCCGCCTCGGCCCACGAGGTGGCGGCCGGGACGGGCCGCGCCGCACGGGCCATGAGGGTGTCGGCGTCGGCGGTGAGGTGCCGGGCCGGGTACAGGCCGAAGGCGGCCCGCCACAGGCGGTGCCGGGCATCGTCGTCGGGTGCTTCGGCGAACCACCGGGCCAGGGTCCGGAAGTCCGCGGAGCGGTCCGAGCGCCCGGCCCGCCGCTCGTTCAGCGCCCGTACGACGGCCAGCAGTTGCGGGATCGCGCCGAGCGCCCGCCCGCGCAGCAGCCGTGCCTGCGACTCGCGCCCGTCCCTGCTGATGAACCACGCGCCGAGCCCCGCCCAGCGCGCGGCCCACCGTTCGTAGACCTCGCGTTCCACGCTCTCGGACTCCTCCGGCGAGGCGTCGGCGGCCTCCCGCACGGCGGCCGCCCGCAGCAGGAACTCCGCCCTTCCGTCCTCCTCCAGCTCCAGGATCAACCGGGCGATCCGCCCGCCCAGGGTGATCAGGTCCTGGATGAACCGCTCCAGGTACTGGATGAGGCGGTCCTTGTACGCGAGGAGGACGTCCTCCTCCACGTCGTGCAGGTCGATGGTCCGCTGGAGAGATCCCATGAAGGCGCGGGCGTTGTCGGCGAGCGCCGTGAAACGACTGGCCAGCGCGTCGAGCGCCAGGTGCGCCTTGGCCGGGTCGGGCTCGTCCTCGGCGGCCAGGACGAGCAGGGCGCGCAGGTGGGTCACGATGTCGTGCAGGGCGACGGCCTGGAGCGCGCCACGGCGCCCGAGTGCCTCGTCATAGGCAAAGAGCGCGGCCTCGGCGGCCTCTCCCTCCCGCGTGAGCTGGTAGATGAAACGCTTGCGGTAGAAGTCCTCGACGGCGGTGACGCGGGCGGTGTCCGGATCGGCCCGCAGATTGCCCCAGCCGACGAGCTTGTCGAGCGCGGCGACGACGGCCTCAAGGTCGCCGGGGCGGACGGCCGCCGGCAGCGCCCCGTACACGTCCTCGGGACGCAGATGCACCGCGAACCGCTCCTTGGCCACGAGGAACACCCGCATCACCTGGCGGTAGAGCGGGGTGTTCGGCACGGTGAGATGGGCGAAGGGGCCGAATCCGCCCGGCTCGGGTTCCGGGCCGGGCGAAGCGGTGGAAGCGGTGACGGTCATCGTCGGCCATTCTCCCCCAAGGCGCCATGGCAGTCGGCAGAAACCGAAGCACTGGCTGATGGAGACCGCCCCGTACCCGCCCCGCCCGGGAGGACCCGAGCGGACGAGCACCGGGACGGCCGGACATCGGACGCACCGTCCTGCGGCAACCGCTAGCCGAGGAACGACAGGCGCACTTGGCGGTCAGCGTTGTCCACGTTCGTGTCCACCAGGCAAACCGACTGCCAAGTCCCCAGTTCCAGCTGGCCGTTGATGACCGGAAGCGTGGCGTGGGGTGGGACGAGGGCGGGGAGGACGTGGTCGCGGCCGTGGCCGGGGGTGCCGTGGCGGTGGTGCCAGGGGTGGTCGGCGGGGAGAAGGGTGTTGAGGATGGCGAGGAGGTCGTCGTCGCTGCCGGCGCCGGTCTCCAGGACGGCGATGCCGGCGGTGGCGTGGGGGACGAAGACGTTGAGGAGGCCGTCGCGGCCCGCGGCCACGTCGGTGAGGAAGCTCGCGCAGTCGGCGGTGAGGTCGCGGACGGTCTCGCGGGAGCCGGTGGCGAGGTGCAGCACACGGGTGTCGAAGGCGTCAGGCATGACGCCATCCTCGGGCATGGGTCGCGGGGGCCAGGGGTGACCCGCCCGGAGGCCGCCTTCGAGGAAGGAGCGAGTTCGGAGGGCGGACGAGCGCGGATGCCCCCGGCCTGACAGCCGCTCCCGCCCCCACGAGACGCCGCTGGCCGTCCGTAGAGCATCTCGCTCCGGTCGGGGCATGTGGCGATCAGCTCGGCTCACCACGCGCGGGTGCACTGCGGTGCGGGCACGGCGCCGGCCGGCAGCCACGTCGAGGTGGCCGACCGGATCGAGGAGTACCACGCGCGCGGCGTCGTCCACTTCGTCCTCTCCGGCTGTCCGCCTGAAGGAGGCGTACTGGTTCGGGGAGTGCCTGATGCCCGGGGTCGGCCGCCCGGGGCCTGTTCGAGCGGCCCGGGAGGGCTCGGGTCGGCGGGGCTCCGCAGGCCGTGGCGGAAGGCCGCTGACCAGACCTCCCCATGGGCGGGTGCGGCCGGGAAGAACGCGGCGGCGCCACCCGTTGGCACGGACGTGAAGCAGAACGGGACACCGCACACCGAAGCCCCCCGCCCCGTCGACGTCCTCGTGGTCGGCGCCGGGCAGGCGGGCCTGTCGGCCGCGTACCACCTGCGCAGGTCCGGGCTGGTGCCCGGGGAGGACTTCGTGGTGCTCGACCACGCGCCGCGCCCGGGCGGGGCCTGGCAGTTCCGCTGGCCGACACTGACCTACGGGCGGGTGCACGGCATGCACGCCCTGCCCGGCATGGAGCTGACGGGCGCGGACGACGCGCGACCCTCCTCCGAGGTGATCGGCGGGTACTTCCGGGAGTACGAGGAGACCTTCGGGCTGCGGGTACGCCGTCCGGTGGACGTGCGGGCCGTGCGGGAGGGCCGGGACGGCCGGCTGCTGGTGGAGACCTCGGCAGGCGTGTGGGCGCCCCGGGCGCTGATCAGTGCGACGGGCACGTGGGACCGGCCGTTCTGGCCGCGCTACCCCGGGCAGGAGGAGTTCGCGGGGCGGCAGCTGCACACGGCGGACTATCCGGGTCCGGCCGCTTTCGCCGGGCAGCGGGTGCTGGTGGTGGGCGGGGGCACGTCGGCGGTACAGCATCTGCTGGAGATCGCCCCGGTCGCGGCGGCCACCGCCTGGGCGACCCGGCGGCCACCGGAGTTCCACGAGGGGCCCTTCGACGAGGACCAGGGCCGGCAGGCCGTGGCGCGGGTCGACGAGCGGGTGCGGCGGGGGCTGCCGCCGCGCAGTGTCGTCTCGGTGACGGGTCTGCCGATGAACGAGGCGGTCCGGCGGGGCGTGGCGGACGGGACGCTGGCGCGGCGCCCGATGTTCGAGCGGCTCACCACCGGGGGCGCCGCGTGGGCGGACGGTTCGGTCTTCGAGGCCGACGTGGTGCTGTGGGCGACGGGTTTCCGGGCGGCGGTGGAGCACCTGGCGCCGCTGAGGCTGCGGGAGCCCGGCGGCGGCATCCAGGTCGAGGGGACACGGGTGGTCCGCGATCCCCGCATCCACCTGGTGGGTTACGGCCCGTCGGCCAGCACCGTCGGCGCCAACCGGGCGGGCCGGGCGGCGGTCCGGGAGATACGCGCGCTGCTGGCGCGGGAGCAGGTCGCCGTCTGAGCCGTGCCGGTCCGTGCCCGGCTGGTCATCCCCCGCCCCCGGCGGCGTGCTCACGGTTGAACTCCTCGACGTGGGCCCGGTGTTCGGCGTAGTCGTCACTGAATCGGGTGTCGCCCGGGCGCACCGTCACGAAGTACAGCCAGTCGCCCGCGGGTGGGTCCAGGGCGGCGCGCAGCGCCTGCTCGCCGGGGTTGCCGATGGGGGTGGGCGGCAGGCCCCGGCGCGCGTAGGTGTTGTACGGGCTGTCCGTGCGGGTGTCCTCGTGGGTGGTGTCGAGGGTGGAGCGGCCGAGCGCGTAGTTGAGGGTGGAGTCCATCTCCAAGGCGCGGTCCCGGTCGAGGCGGTTGTGGATGACCCGGGCGACCTTGCCCATGTCGTCGGGGGTGTCGGCCTCCGCCTGGACGATGCTGGCGAGGGTGACGGCCTGGTAGCCGGAGAGGCCGAGCCGCCGCGCCCCGGCGGCGAGCCCGGCCTGGCGGAAGCGGTCCTCGGCGGTGTCGGCCATGAGGGCCAGCAGGGCGGCCGGGGTGGTGGACTCGTCGAGCGGATACGTGGCGGGGAAGAGGTAACCCTCGGGGTTGCCGTCGGCCGCGGCGGGCAGGTCGAGGCGGGTGTCCTTCGCCGCCTTCCGGGTGGTGCCCGCGTCGAGGCCGAGGGCACGGTCCACCAGGGCGTAGACCTGTGTGGCCCGACGGCCCTCGGGGACGGTCAGGGAGCCCAGGCTTCGGGGCGTCTCCTCACCGGAGCGGAGCAGGGTCACCGTGACGGCCACCGCCACGGCGGCGAGCAGGCCCGCGGTGAGCAGGGCGAGCCGGCCCCGTCGGGTGAGACGGGGGCTCCGGCGGGAGGCGAGCGGCATGGGCGCACGCTATCCCGCCGAAGTGCTCAATTCGGGCATGTCGCCAGGGGTGGGGGCGGCGGCCGTCGGACGGGCGTCCTTACGGAGGAGTGCCGCGTACAGGCCGCCCTGGGCGAGGAGGGTCCGGTGGGTGCCGCGTTCGGCGATGCGGCCGTGGTCGAGGACGACGATCTGGTCGGCGTCACGGACCGTGGAGAGGCGGTGGGCGATGGTGACGGTGGTGCGGTCGGCGCAGAGGGCGTCGATCGCCTCCTGCACGGCCTGTTCGGTCCGAGTGTCCAGGGCGCTGGTCGCCTCGTCGAGGACGAGGACGGGCGGGTCGCGCAGGATGGTGCGGGCGATGGCCAGGCGCTGCTTCTCGCCGCCGGAGAAGCGGTGTCCGCGCTCGCCGACCACGGTGTCGTACCCCTCGGGCAGCGCCGCGATGTGGTCGTGGATCTGGGCGGCGCGGGCGGCCGCGACCAGTTCCGCGTCGGTGGCCTCGGGCTTGGCGAAGCGGAGGTTGTCGGCGATGGAGGCGTGGAAGAGGTACGTCTCCTGGGAGACGACCCCGACCGCGCGGGCGAGGGTGGCGAAGTCCAGGTCGCGCACGTCGACGCCGTCGAGGGTGACGCGGCCGCCGGTGACGTCGTAGAGCCGGGGGACGAGGTTGCTGAGGGTGCTCTTGCCGGAGCCGGTCTCCCCCACGACGGCCAGGGAGGTGCCCGCCGGGACGTCGAGGTCGATGCCGCAGAGCACGGGGCGCTCCTGTGCGGCGTAGCAGAACTCGACCTTCTCGAAGCGGAGCTCGCCGCGGACCTTCTCCAGGCGCACCGGCTCGTCGGGCTCGGTGATGTCGGGCTCGAGGTCGAGGTACTCGAAGATCCGCTGGAAGAGGGCGAGGGAGGTCTGCACCTGCACGCCGGTGCTGAGCAGGCTGACCGTCGGGCGGAAGAGGCCCTGCTGGAGGGAGACGAAGGCGACCAGGGTGCCGATGGAGATCTCGGGGCCCCGGACGTGCTGGGAGAGGCCGGCGGCCCAGTAGATGAGGGCGGGCATCGCGGCCATCACGATGCTGATGATCGACATCCGCCAGCGGCCGGCCATGCTGGAGCGGACCTCCAGGTCGACCAGGCGGTCCGACTCGTCGCGGAAGGTGCGGGCGAGGGAGTCGCCGCGGCCCATGGTGCGGCCCAGCAGGATGCCGCTGACCGAGAGGGACTCGGTGACGGTGGCGGCCATGGCGGCCATCTGCTTCTGGCGGTCGGTGGCGATGCGCTTGCGCTCGCGGCCCACCCGGCGGCTTATCCAGACGAAGACCGGGAGGAGCAGCAGCGAGACCACGGTCAGCCGCCAGTCCAGGGCGAGCATCGCGACGACGGTGGCGATCACGCTGGTGAGGTTGGAGACCAGCGAGGTGGCCGTCGAGGTGACGGTGGCCTGCATCCCGCCGATGTCGTTGGAGATCCGGGACTGGATCTCGCCGGTGCGGGTGCGGGTGAAGAAGGCCAGCGACATGCTCTGGAGCCGGGCGTAGACGGCGGTGCGCAGGTCGTGCATGACGCGCTGGCCGACGGTGGTGGAGATGAGCGTCTGGAGCACGCCGAAGACGCTGGTCATGACGGCGGCGGCGATCATGCCGAGGGCGAGCAGGCTCAGCAGGCCGGTGCGCTGCCCGGGGATGGCGGTGTCGAGGATCTCGCGGAGCAGGAACGGCGTGGTGACCGAGACCAGGGAGGCGGCGGCCACGAGCAGGCCGACCAGCGCCAGTCGGCCCCGGTACGGGCGGAAGAGGCGGACGATCCGGCGGACCTGGCGGGGCTGCTGCGGTTCGTCGGGGTTCTTGGGCGGCGGGGTCCAGGTGGGGGACGGTTCGGGACGCATGGGCTCCTTCGAGGGGGCGTGGCGGGCGGTACGGGCACGGGCGCACAGGCGCGGACCTCGCACGGCAACGCAGACCATAGCTCATTGTTACCTATGTACACAATGAGCCAGGTCCTGTTAATGTTCCCGCATGGATGCACCCGACCCCGACGGCGTTCTCGCCGAACAGCTGCTGCGCCTCACCCGCCGGCTGCACCGGCTCCAGCGCCGCCAGCTGGAGCCGCTCGGCATCACCCCCGCCCAGGCCCGCCTGCTGCGCACCGTCGCCGTCTGCGAGCGGCCGCCGCGGATGGCCGACCTCGCCCAGCGCCTCGAAGTGGTCCCCCGCGCCGTCACCAGCCTGGTCGACGGGCTGGAGGAGGCGGACCGGGTGCGCCGGGTGCCCGACGCCCAGAGCCGCCGGGTGGTCCGGGTCGAGCTGACCGAGGGCGGCCGGGATGCGCTGCGCGCCATGCGCAGCGCGCGCCGGGGCGCGGTGGAGGAGATCCTTGCCCCACTGACCGCGGAACAGCGGTCGATACTCGGCGGCCTGCTGGCGACCCTGGTCGACAGTCCGGGCCGCACCACCGAGGCCGCTCCCCCGCGGGAGGGAAGCGGCTGAGACGGCGGGCAGCGCCCCTCCCGGGGTGCGTTGTCCGGCACCGCGACGAGGCCCGAGGAGCCGCCATGCCGCTGCTGGAACCCGACCCCGGGGCACTGCGTCCCGACATCCGCCCCGAGGACGCCTCACCCGACCGGGTGATCGACGCCAGCGCGGGCGGCACCCCCGAGCCGCTCCGGAGCGACCTGCGCGCCCTCCTCGGCCCGGAGAAGGTCCTCACCCACATCTCCGACCTGGTCCGGTACGCCTCGGACGCCAGTCCCTACCGCTTCTTGCCCCGCGTGGTGGTGGTCCCCGAGACCGTGGCCGAGGTGGCGGCGGTCATGGCCTACGCGCACGAGCACGGCCGCGAGGTGGTCTTCCGCGCCGCCGGCACCTCGCTCAACGGCCAGGCCCAGGGCGAGGACATCCTGGTCGACGTCCGCCGCCACTGGGTGGGGATCGAGGTGCTGGACGACGGCCGGCGGGCCAGGATCGCCCCGGGCACCACGATCCTGCGGGCCAACACCACGCTCGCCCGGCACGGCCGGGTCCTGGGCCCCGACCCGGCCAGCGCCATCGCCTGCACCGTGGGCGGCGTGGTCGCCAACAACGCCTCGGGCATGACAGCCGGCACCACCCGCAACTCGTACCGCACGGTGGCCTCGCTGACGGTGGTGCTGCCCACCGGCACGGTCGTGGACACGGCGGCACCCGACGCGGACGAGAGGCTCGCCGCCGCGGAGCCGGAGCTGTGCGCGGGGCTGCTGGCGCTCAAGCGCGAGATCGAGGACGACACCCGGCTGACGGCGCGCATCCGGGCCAAGTACACGCTCAAGAACACCAACGGCTACCGGCTCGACGCCTTCCTCGACGGGGCGACGCCGGTGGAGATCCTGCGGGGCCTGATGGTCGGCTCGGAGGGCACCTTCGGCTTCCTCTCCGAGGTCGTCTTCGACACCCTCCCGCTGGACCGCGAGGTCCTCACCGGGCTGTTCTTCTTCCCGTCACTGCCCGCCGCGGCCGCCGCCGTCCCGCTCTTCAACGAGGCGGGCGCCCTCGCCGTCGAGCTGATGGACGGCAACACGCTGCGCGCCTCCGTCAGCGTGGAGGGCGTGCCCGCCGACTGGGCGCAGCTGCCGGGGACCACCACGGCGCTGCTGGTCGAGTTCCGGGCGCCCGACCAGGAGCGGCTGGCCGCCTTCGCGTCGGCCGCCGAAGCGGTGCTGCCGCGACTGGCCCTGGTCGGCCCGGTCCCCTCGGCGACCAACGCCTTCACCCGCGACGCCGGCACCATCGCCTCGTACTGGAAGGCGCGGAAAGCGTTCGTGACGGCGGTCGGGGGATCGCGGCCCTCGGGGACGACCCTGATCACGGAGGACTTCGCGGTGCCCCCGGACCGGCTGGCGGAAGCGTGCGAGGCGCTGCTGGAGCTGCAGACCCGGCACGGCTTCGACGCGGCCGTGGCGGGTCACGCCGCCCACGGCAACCTCCACTTCCTGCTCGCCTTCGACGCCGGACTCCCCGCGGACGTCGCGCGGTACGCCGCCTTCATGGAGGCGTTCTGCCGGATGACCGTCGAGCGTTTCGACGGCTCGCTCAAGGCCGAGCACGCCACCGGCCGGAACATCGCGCCCTTCCTGGAGCTGGAATGGGGCCCGCAGGCCACCGGGCTGATGTGGCGGATCAAGCAGCTGCTCGACCCCGCCGGGGTGCTCGCCCCGAGGATCGTCCTGGACCACGACCCCGAGGCGCATCTGCGGGGCCTGAAGTCCATTCCGACGGTCGAGCCCATCGCTGACCCGTGCATCGAGTGCGGCTTCTGCGAGCCGACCTGCCCGAGCCACGACCTGACCACCACCCCCCGTCAGCGGATCGTGCTGCGCCGCGAGATGATGCGCCAGCCCGCCGACTCGCCCGTCGAGGCGGGGCTGCTGGAGGCGTACGGATACGACGCGGTGGACACCTGCGCCGGGGACTCCACCTGCAAGCTCGCCTGCCCGGTGGGGATCGACACCGGGGCCATGATGAAGGCGTTCCGGCACCAGCGGCACTCGGCCCGCGAGGAGCGGGTGGCGACGCTGACCGCCGAGCACTTCCGGGTGGTGGAGGCGGGTGCCCGGCTCGCGGTGGCGGCCGCGGCGAAGATCGACGACCGGCTGCTGTCGGCCGTCACCCGGGGCCTGAGGAAGGTGGTCCGGCCGGACCTGATGCCCGAATGGCTGCCCGCCATGCCCGGGCCCGCCGAGCGCCGGCTGCCCGACACCTCGCGGTTCGACGCGCGGGCGGTGTACTACCCGGCCTGCGTCAACCGGATCTTCGGCGGGCCCGAGGGGCACTCTGGGACGAGCCTGGCCGAGGCCGTGGTCGCCGTCTCCGCCCGGGCGGGCAAGCCGGTGTGGATCCCCCGCGACGTACGGGGCACCTGCTGCGCCACCATCTGGCACTCCAAGGGGTACGAACAGGCCGACGCCGTGATGGCCAACCGCATCGTCGAGGCCGCCTGGGGCTGGACGGACGGCGGGCGGCTGCCGCTGGTGGTCGACGCCTCCTCGTGCACCCTCGGCATCGCCCACGAGGTGGTCCCGTACCTGACCCCCGCCAACCGTGAGCTGCACCAGGAGCTGACGGTGGTCGACTCGCTGGTGTGGGCGGCCGAGGAGTTGCTGCCGGAGCTGGAGATCCTGCGCACGGTGGGCTCGGCCGTGGTCCACCCGACCTGTTCGATGGAGCATCTGCGCGACGTCCCGCAGTTGATGGCCCTCGCCAGGGCCTGCGCCGACGAGGTGCTGCTTCCCGACGACGCGCACTGCTGCGGCTTCGCCGGCGACCGGGGCCTGCTCCACCGGGAGCTGACCGAGTCGGCGACGGCCCGCGAGGCGGCAGAGGTGACGGCCCGTGAGTGGGACGCGCACCTGAGCGCCAACCGCATGTGCGAGATCGGCATGGACCACGCCACCGGCCGCGCCTACTACTCCGCGTTGCTGGAACTGGAGCGGGCGACGCGTCCGGAGTCCGGATGAGGTGAGGCGGGTCCTCAGGCGCGCAGGGAGGCCTTGTCGCCCATCACCACCACGGGGTGCTGGTCCGGTTCGAGGGTGCGCAGGAGGTGGCGCATGCCCTGCTCGGAGAGGCTGACACAGCCGGAGGTGCCGCTGCCGTGGTCGAGGTGGAGCCAGATGCTGCCGCCCTTCGACTGCCCCTCGGGCCTGGTCGGGTCGTTGGGCGGGGTGCCCTTGACCCGGTTGTAGTCGATGGCGATGACCAGGTCGAAGTCGTGCCAGTGCGACGCGGCCCAGGCACGCGGGGCGGCAAAGGCGTCGCTGCGGGTGTACGGCAGGCCGCCGGGTCCGGGATCGGCGAGGACGCCGCCGGCGTCGGTGAGGGTGAAGACGCCGACGGGGCTGCGCTTGTCGTCCTCGTGGTGGTCGGGCGTCCACCCCTTCTTGCCGTTGTGGGCGGGCCAGTCGGCCCGCTTCTTCCAGCCTGCGCCGTCCTTGGTGTAGAGGACGACGGTGGCGGTGGCACGGTCGGCGCCGTCGCCGTAGACGGCGACCACCTGCCGGGTGTTCTCGGGGATCTGCTCGCGGAAGCGCCCGGAGACGCCCGGCAGCCCGCCCGGATCGGCGGAGGAGGCCCGGGCGCCGGGCCGGCGCGCGTCGCCCGCCGACCCGGGGGTCTCGCCCCCGGAGCCGCAGGAGGTGAGCAGGAGGGCAGCGGCGGCGGCGAACACGCCGCGGAACACGGTCGGGCCAAGAGCGGTCAGGCGCATGGGTTCCATGGTCGCACCGGGCGTTCGGACACGGACGGCGGCCTGGTGACCGTGCGCCGGGGGCCGCACGGAACAGCCGCTTATTCGGTTGCCGGTCCGGGCCGCGACAGGCAAGGATGTCACGGTTTGCACCTGCGGTACCCCCTTCCCGAGGCAGGTGACGCGTACGAGCGGCCCGAGGGCCGGGAGGTGCGGGCCGACGACGTCCACTTCGGCTACCGGCCGGCGTGGACGTGCTGCAGCAGGTGACGCTGGCGGTCGAGCCGAGGACCCGGCTGGCGCTGGTGGGTCCGTCGGGCGCGGGCAAGTCGACGCTGGGCCGACTGCTCGCGGGCATCTACGGGCCGGGCAAGGGGCGGCTCACGCTCGGCGGCGCGGAGCTGGCGCGGATGCCCGCCGAGGAGGTCCGCTCGCTGGTCAACCAGGAGCATCACGTCTTCGTCGGCTCGCTGAGGGACAACCTGCGCCTCGCCCGGACCGACGCCGGGGACGAGGAGCTGTGGCACGCCCTGGCGGCGGTCGACGCGGACGGCTGAGGCCGGGAGCTGGCCGAGGGGCTGGACACCGAGGCCGGGTCGGGCGCGCCGGCGCTGACCCCGGCGCAGGCGCAGCAGGTGGCGCTGGCCCGGCTGGTGCTGGCCGACCCGCACACGCCGGTGCTGGACGAGGCGACCTCGCTGCTCGACCCGCGCGCGGCGCGGCACCTGGAGCGTTCGCTGGCGAGGGTGCTGGAGGGCCGGACGGTGGTGGCCATCGCGCACCGGCTGCGCACCGCGCACGACGCGGATCTGATCGCGGTGGTGGAGGGCGGCCGGATCGCGGAGCTGGGCCCGCACGACCAGCTGGTCGCGGCCGGCGGCTCGTACGCGGCGCTCTGGCGCTCCTGGCACGGATGAGACGCGCGGGCCCCTGGAACTCGCCCGAGGAGCGGGGGCCCGCGGTCAGACGAGGTTGAGGGCGGCGACCCCGCCTATCCCGCCGAGGAGCATGAAGACGGGCATCAGGACCTTGATCTCCACCCAGCTGCCGGCCTTGAACCGCATCGCCTTGGGCGGGCCGACCGGGTACCAGCGGCGGCGGCCGATGGGGATGGGCCACAGGATCGGGCAGCCGGAGACGGTCAGGGCGTCGCCGATGTCGTGCACCAGGGCGCCGAGGATGATCGGCAGTCCCAGCCACAGGTACTCCTGGCCAGGCTGGGTGAAGAGCCATCCCGCGCCGTTGCCCGGCTCGTCCAGGACGCCCGCGAGAATCCAGGCCCCGGCGGCGCCCAGCAGCCAGACCAGTACGTCGCTGGAGACCCGCGCCTGCCGCCAGAGCAGGCCCTCGACGGCGAGCACCACGTGGACGAAGAGCAGGGCGAGCACGGCCCACCGGCCGCCGATCACCGCGGCGGCCGACGAGCCGGCACCGATCAGCACGGCCCAGACCCAGGTGTGCGTGAGGGTGCGGTGGCCTCCGGTGCGCCGGGGGTCGCCCTTGCCCCGGGTGGCCTTGTAGACGGCGGCCGAGAGCCGGTCGATGATCTCGCACAGGCCGCGGGAGACGGGCCCGAAGGCGCGGGAGATGGTCGCCGACTTGTGGTCGAGGTCGGGCGCGAGGGCGGCGCCCGCGCAGATGAGCGCGCCGGTGACCAGTACCGGCCACGGCATGGTGTGGCCCAGCCCGGTGGCGAGCGCTCCCACCCCCAGCCAGGCCGCTGCTCCCGACAGTGAGTGCGCCGGTCCCATCATCGCTGTGTCCCCGCCCCTTGCTTCCGCTGTTCGTGTGCCGTCCCCCCGGCAGCGGTCGCGGCGCTCGCCGCGCCCGGTGCCGCCGGCGGTCCGATCGCTTCTGTTCGCTGCCCAGTTGGCGGTTCACCTTAGCGTCGATGATCTTCGCACGGTCGTCCGATTCCGTGATCGGTGCGGAAGGAAGGCAAGATGGGGGCGTGACCCTTATCGATCAGCTGCCGCCGGACGCCGACCCCGATGCCCTTTTCGACGCCTTCTCGTCCTGGGTCGAAGGACGGGGCATCACCCTCTATCCGGCTCAGGAGGAGGCGCTGATCGAGGTGGTCTCCGGGGCCAATGTGATCCTGTCCACGCCGACCGGGTCGGGCAAGAGCCTGGTCGCGGCGGGCGCGCACTTCGCGGCGCTGGCCCAGGACAAGGTGACGTTCTACACCGCGCCGATCAAGGCACTGGTCTCGGAGAAGTTCTTCGACCTCTGCAAGATGTTCGGCACCGAGAACGTCGGCATGCTCACCGGCGACGCCTCGGTGAACGCCGACGCGCCGGTGATCTGCTGCACCGCCGAGGTGCTCGCCTCCATCGCGCTGCGGGACGGCCGCGCGGCCGATGTCGGCCAGGTCGTGATGGACGAGTTCCACTTCTACGCGGAGCAGGACCGGGGCTGGGCCTGGCAGATCCCGCTGCTGGAGCTCCCGCAGGCGCAGTTCGTGCTGATGTCGGCGACCCTCGGCGACGTCGCCATGTTCGAGAAGGACCTGACACGCCGCACCGGCCGTCCCACCTCGGTGGTCCGCTCGGCGACCCGCCCGGTGCCGCTGTCGTACGAGTACCGGACGACGCCGCTCACCGAGACCCTCACCGAGCTGCTGGACACCCGCCAGGCACCGGTCTACATCGTGCACTTCACGCAGGCCCAGGCGGTGGAGCGGGCACAGGCGCTGATGAGCATCAACATGTGCACGCGCGAGGAGAAGGACCGCATCGCCGAGCTGATCGGCAACTTCCGCTTCACCACCAAGTTCGGCCGGAACCTCTCGCGGTACGTCCGGCACGGCATCGGCGTGCACCACGCGGGGATGCTGCCGAAGTACCGGCGGCTGGTGGAACGGCTGGCCCAGGCCGGTCTGCTGAAGGTGATCTGCGGGACGGACACGCTGGGCGTCGGGGTGAACGTCCCCATCCGCACAGTGCTGTTCACCGCGCTCACCAAGTACGACGGCACCCGGGTGCGGGTGCTGCGCAACCGCGAGTTCCACCAGATCGCGGGCCGCGCGGGCCGGGCCGGTTTCGACACCGCCGGTCTGGTGGTGGCGCAGGCGCCGGAGCACGTGGTGGAGAACGAGAAGGCACTGGCCAAGGCCGGCGACGACCCGAAGAAGCGCCGCAAGGTGGTCCGCAAGAAGGCGCCCGAGGGATTCGTCGCCTGGTCGGAGCAGACCTTCGAGAAGCTGATCGCCTCCGAGCCGGAGCCGCTGACCTCGCGTTTCCGGGTCACCCACACCATGCTGCTGTCGGTCATCGCCCGTCCGGGCAACGCGTTCGAGGCGATGCGCCATCTGCTGGAGGACAACCACGAGCCGCGCAAGCAGCAGCTGCGGCACATCCGGCGGGCCATCGCCATCTACCGCTCGCTGCTCGACGGCGGCATCGTGGAGAAGCTGGACGAGCCCGACGCCGAGGGCCGCATCGTCCGACTGACCGTCGACCTCCAGCAGGACTTCGCCCTCAACCAGCCGCTCTCCACCTTCGCGCTGGCCGCCTTCGACCTGCTCGACCCGGAGTCGCCGTCGTACGCGCTGGACATGGTCTCGGTGGTCGAGTCGACGCTGGACGACCCGCGCCAGATCCTGCACGCGCAGCAGAACAAGGCGCGCGGCGAGGCGGTCGCGGCGATGAAGGCCGACGGGGTGGAGTACGAGGAGCGGATGGAGCGGCTCCAGGAGATCTCGCACCCCAAGCCGCTGGAGGAGCTGCTCTTCCACGCCTACGACACCTACCGGCAGAGCCACCCGTGGGTCGGCGACCACCCGCTGTCGCCGAAGTCGGTCATCCGCGACATGTACGAACGCGCGATGTCCTTCACGGAGTTCGTCTCCTTCTACGAGCTGGCCCGGACCGAGGGCATCGTGCTGCGCTATCTGGCGAGCGCCTACAAGGCGCTGGAGCACACCGTCCCCGACGACCTGAAGTCGGAGGACCTGGAGGACCTGACGGCGTGGCTGGGCGAGCTGGTGCGCCAGGTCGACTCCAGCCTGCTCGACGAGTGGGAGCAGCTCGCCAACCCGGCCGACATGACGGCCGAGGAGGCCCGTGAGAAGGCCGACCAGGTGAAGCCGGTGACGGCCAACGCCCGCGCCTTCCGGGTGCTGGTGCGCAACGCCATGTTCCGCCGGGTGGAGCTGGCCGCCCTGGACAACGTCGCGGAGCTGGGCGAGCTGGACGGCGAGGCCGGGTGGAACGCCGAGCGGTGGGGCGAGGCGATGGACGCGTACTGGGACGAGTACGACGACCTCGGCACGGGTCCGAACGCGCGCGGCCCCAAGCTGCTACTCATCGAGGAGCGGCCCGAGGACGAGCTGTGGCGGGTCCGGCAGACCTTCGAGGACCCGAACGGCGACCGCGACTGGGGTATCAGCGCCGAGGTCGACCTGGCCGCCTCCGACGCGGAGGGCAGGGCCGTGGTCCGGGTCACCGACGTCGGCCGACTGTAGTACCGGACCGATCAGGCCCACAGGACACGGGAGAGAACGGAACATGACGAACGCAGCCGAGCGGCTGGTGGATCTGCTGGATCTGGAGCGGATCGAGACCGACATCTTCCGGGGGCGCAGCCCCCGGGAGTCGCTGCAGCGCGTCTTCGGCGGCCAGGTCGCCGGGCAGGCACTGGTCGCGGCCGGGCGCACCACCGAGGGGGACCGGCCGGTCCACTCGCTGCACGCCTACTTCCTCCGGCCCGGGACGCCGGGGGTGCCGATCGTCTACCAGGTGGAGCGGGTGCGCGACGGCCGGTCGTTCACCACCCGCCGGGTGACCGCGGTGCAGGAGGGCCGGACGATCTTCAACCTGACGGCCTCCTTCCACAAGCCCGAGGAGGCCAGCTTCACCCACCAGCTGCCGCCCGCCCGGGTGGTGCCGGACCCGGAGACGCTGCCGACCGTCGCCGAGGAGGTCCGCGAGCACCTCGGCGAGCTGCCGGAGGCGCTGGAACTGATGGCGCGCCGCCAGCCGTTCGACATCCGGTACGCGGACCGGCTGCGCTGGTCACCGAAGGAGATCGAGGGCGCGGAGCCCCGCAGCGCGGTGTGGATGCGCGCCGTCGGCCCGCTCGGTGACGACCCGCTGGTGCACACCTGCGCCCTGACGTACGCCAGCGACATGACGCTGCTGGACGCCGTCCGCATCCCCGTCGAGCCGCTCTGGGGCCCGCGCGGCTTCGACATGGCCTCCCTCGACCACGCCATGTGGTTCCACCGCCCCTTCCGCGCCGACGAGTGGTTCCTTTACGACCAGGAGTCCCCCGTCGCCACCGGAGGGCGCGGCCTCGCGCGCGGCCGGATCTACGACCGGGAGGGGAACCTCCTCGTCTCGGTCGTCCAGGAGGGCCTCTTCCGGAAGCTCTCCCGGTGAACGCGGCGGGCCTCCCCGAGGAGACGCCCGTCCGCGATCCCGCCGTGGCGGACCAGCTCCGTAAGGCGGTCCGGCTGCGCGAGGACGGCCGCACCGAGGAGGCCCGCGCCCAGCTGGTACGGCTCGGCGCCGCGCATCCCGAGGACGCCGACGTGGCCTACCAGACGGCGTGGGCGCACGACGTGCTCGGCCTTGAGGCGGAGGCGGTGGCCCACTACCGGCGGGCGCTCGCCCTGCCCGGGCTCTCCGAGGCCGACCGGCGCGGGGCACTGCTCGGCCTCGGCTCGACCTACCGGGTGCTGGGCCGGGCCGAGGAGGCGGTGACCACGCTGAGCGGCGGGGTGCGGGAGTTCCCGCACGACGCCGCGCTGCGCACCTTCCTCGCCATGGCCCTGTACAGCGCCGGCCGCTCCAAGGAGGCGCTGGAACTGGCACTGACCGTGGTGGCCGACACCAGCGCCGATCCGGGCGTCGCCGCGTACGGGCGGGCGATCCGGCACTACGCGGGGGATCTGGACGACCTGTCCTGACCGCTCGGGGTCTGCCGGACCCGGCCCTGGCCGGTCTTGCGGGCGGGGCCGGTGGAGCCGGGACCCGGCGGCTGCGGCGGCCGGGCGGGCATGGGCCGGCGCGGGCGCCCGGCGGGCCGTCCGCTGCCAGGGGGCGCTGGACGCCGGACGCGTGAGGCCCGCTGCGCCGGGCGCGCCATCGTGCGGGCCTCGTCGAGAAGTGCGGCGAAGTCGGCCGCGTACTGCTCCGCCTCAGGTCCCGGGAGTGCCCGGGTGAGGGGTTCCAGGGTGCGCTCGGCGGTTCCGCTCCGGGCCCGGGCGAAGAGCGGGCGGGGACGGGCGGCGTCGAGGCAGCGCTGTTCGTCGGGGGTCAGGAGCGCGGTGGTGTGCGAGCGCGGCAGGAGCGCGGCGACGGCCGCGGCCCGTTCCCAGGTGGTGCCGGAGCGGCTGAGGCGCTGGGCGAGGACCCGGCGGCGCCAGGTGCGGGGCCGGGCGTCGTCGCCGGTGGCCAGGAGACGGCGCAGGGGTGGCGGGAGCTGGCCGGTCAGGTGGAGTGCCCGCTGGCGGCGGACCGCGCGGAGTTCATCGGCGAGGTACCGCCAGACGACGCAGTGGTAGCGGTTGAGGTGGCAGCGGACCGGGGTGAGCAGGCCGAGTCGGGCGAGCTTCGCGAAGCGTTCCTCGGTGATGCCGAGCAGCGCGGCGCCGTCCCGCGCCCCGGTCGTGGCCACCTGGGCGCGCAGCCCGTCGGGGTGGTCGACGGAGGCGAGCAGCCGACGGACCTCGGCAGCGGGAACCTTGGGCCGCTCCCCCGGTCCCCCGGCCCTGTCGGTGGTGGCGAGCAGGCCGAGCTCGACGGCCGTCTCGATCTCGCTCTGCCGCAGTCCGAGCGCCCGGGCCGCGGCCTCGGCGCTCAAGGTGGCCGCTTCCCCGGGCCGGCCCGGTGGGCCGGACCACGACGGGAACGGCGGGCCGTGAACGGTACGCGGCGCGGGTACGGCTGAGGAAAGGTCAGGAATCGGCATGGAGGTTCTCCCCGTGAGCGGTGCTTTGCCCTGGAAAAGAACCGTAACCGCGTCGCGACGATCTCGCCGAGCCTGTGGATAACTCCGCCAGCCCCCGCAACGCCGCAGGTCAGCGGCCCAGCAGTCCGCCTGGGCGGCTCTCCGGGATGCGTACGTCCACCCCGAGGTGTTCGCCCACCCGGTTGACCAGGAGCGTCATCTCGTAGGCGACCAGGCCGAGGTCGGAGTCGGCCGAGCTGAGGACGCACAGGCAGCTGCCGTCACCCGCGGCGGTCACGAAGAGCACCGCGTCGTCGAACTCGATCATCGTCTGCCGGACCCCGCCGGCCCGGAAGTGCTGGCCGGAGCCCTTGGCGAGGCTGTGCAGGCCGGAGGAGACCGCCGCGAGGTGCTCGGCGTCCTCCCGGGCGAGGCCGCTGCTGGCCCCGGTGACCAGGCCGTCGTTGGAGAGGACGAGGGCGTGGCGGACGAAGCTCACTCGCTGGGTGAGGTCGTCCAGCAACCAGCCGAGTCCCTTTTTCTGTGCCATGATCCGGTCTCTCCCCGTGTCCGTCCTCCTGACCGGAGGATCTGGTCCGCAAGCCTTCACCACTGCCGCCGTCCGGGCAAGCATGATGGGGCCATGGCTCAGAAGATGACCGAAGCAGCATGGCGCGCATTCGTCTCGGAAGGCACACGGACCGCCAAAGTGGCCACGACACGGGAGGACGGTAGCCCCCATATCGCCCCGGTCTGGTTCGTTCTGGACGGCCGGAACGTGGTGTTCACCACGGGAGCGGCCACCGTGAAAGGCCGCAATCTGGCCCGGGACGGCCGGGTGGCGCTCTGCGTGGACGACGAGCGGCCGCCGTTCTCCTTCGCAGTGCTCCAGGGCCGAATCCATCTGAGCGAGGACCCGGCGGAACTGCTGGACTGGGCGACCAGGATCGCCGCCCGCTACATGGGCGAGGACAAGGCCGCCGAGTACGGCGCCCGCAACGCGGTGCCCGGCGAACTCCTGGTGCGGGTCGAGGTGGAGAAGGCGACCGCGATGGCGGGCCTGACCGACTGATGCCGACCGCGGGTCACCCGACGGCGGCCGGCCGGCGGGCCGCACGGCGGCGGCCCGGGTGCTCCACCAGGCTGACCAGGACGTCCTTGACGGCTTCGCGGTTGTGGGCGTCGCAGCGGGCGACCTGGGTGCCGGGGTCGAGGGCTCGGGCGATGTCGTCGCCCCGGTGGCCGCGGACGCCGCCGGAGTGGTGCAGGGCGACGACGACGGGGCTCGGTGCGTCCCGGCGGCACTCTGGCGCTCTTCCACCCGGTCGGCCGGGCGGCGAGCGCCGCCCGACACGGGCTGCCTCACCCCGGACGGCCTGCGCGCCGAGAGACCCGTCATGGCACTCCTGGAGGCGGGCGCGTCAGGCCGTCCGCGGACGAGCCGGACCAGGACCTCGTGCTGGCCGGCGGACGGGCTGACCCGCCTCAGCGCTCCTCTGCGGCCGCCTCGGCCGCCCGCCTTTCGGAGGCCGCTTGGTGCGGGACCGGGCAGCCGCGCACCCCGGGGACCGGGAAGGTGCCCAGTCCGGCGACGCGGTAGCCGTCCGGGTACCCCTTGATCTCCGGGTTCTGCCGGGCGTAGCGCGGCACGACGCGCGGGCTCATCAGCCGGACGGCCCGGCCGCGCAGCCGGGCTGCGCCCCGGACCAGGCGGCGGGTGAGGGGGCCGGGGTGGTCGTAGCGGAAGGCGTCCAGGAGGGGGTCGTCCAGGAGGGCGAGGGTGGCGGTGCGCAGCAGCGGGGCGAGGGGCTTCGGATACCAGGACGCCATCAGTTCCAGGGTGGCGTCGGAGACGGTGCGGGCCTTCTCGTCCCAGCCGAAGTGGGCGCGCTCGTAGGAGTCGAGGCACTCCTCGAAGGCGGCGTAGTCCTCGGGGAGGTCCCGGATGCCCATGTGGCGGCCGAGGGTGCGGTAGTACCCGGCGGCGGCCTCGATCTCGTGCCGGGAGAGGCGGCGCCAGCCGTACCGGTCGATCCAGCGCTTGGGGACGACGACGAAGGTGCACAGCACGTACCGCATGTCGTCGTTGCTGATGTCGTAGCTGCGGTGCATGCGGTTGATGCGCCGGATCGCGGTGCGGCCGTCCTCGTGGTCGAAGCCGTGCTCGACCACGGCGTCGAGGAGGAGGGCGGTGTCGTCGTACCGCTTCTGGGGGCGTTCGGTCAGTTCGGCGGTCTCGGCGAGGAGGCGGCCGATGCTGGGGACCGCGTAGGTGCGGTAGAGGGCGAGTTCGAGGGCGCGGGTGTAGTCCCAGGGGAACTCGTAGGTGGCGGTGAGCCGGTAGATCTCCTGGTGGTCCTTGTCCGGGTCGAGTGTGCGGATGTACCGGAGCCGGTCGAAGCGCTGCATGGCGCCCCCTTCGGTCGTCGGGCGTCAACTCTACGCTGTGTGGCCGCTGGTGGCCCAGGGTCACATTCCGGCCGCCGGGGAGGGCGTCGCCGGGTTCGGAGAACGTCCCGGAACGGTGGGCACGCAGCTCTCGACGCCTGGGTTACCCGCTGGTTAAGGTGCGCCGACGACAGCGCGGGACCGATGAGGTGGGGAGCTGCGATGGCGGACGTCGACGACGGCGGGGGTTCCGGCGGTGCGGTCGAGACCGGCGACTCGCTCTACGTGCTGACCGCGATGGTGCTGACCCCGGGCCGCTTCCCGGGGGTCTTCGGCGACGACTATCCGGCGGCCTGCGCCGCGCTGGGGCTCGTGCCGGCGGCCGACGGCTACGGGCTGGTGCTCGGCCAGGACGGCGCGGGGGCGCGCTGGACGGTCGTGGTGGACGACGTACCGCTGGTCGCGGTGGCCGTCGCCGCCTGGGACTGCGGAATGGAGTACGACCTGTCGCCGCGCGAGGAGGCCGTGGTGGCCGCGCTGCCGGGGTGGCCGGTGGAACTGGCGGTCCAGGCCCCCGGTGTGCCCGCACCGCACGACCCGGAGCCGGGGGGAGACCTGGCGGGGCTGCCGAGGCTCGCGCCGCCTGCCGCCGGGCGGTGGGGCGGGCCGCAACGGCGACTCGGCGCCGACGAGATCGCGCTGCGCTGGGCCGAGTGGCGCCGGGAGACGGACACCTCGGAGTTCACCTCGCCCGGCCCGGAGCAGGGGGAGGGCGGCGAGCTCACGCACGCGCATCCCGGGGTGCGCCGGGCGCTGAGCGAGGCGCACGGGTATCTTCGGTCGCCGCCTCCGCCGGGCCGGGTGCGTTCGGCGTTCGCCTCCGGCGAGGCGCGGACGTTGCGGGTCGACGGGCCGGGCTGGTCGCTCGTGGCGCGCACCGACGACATCGCCTTCGTGCTGCTGGACGAGGAACCGGCCCAGGTGCTCCCGGTCGGCAGGGGTGCACGGCTGCCGGCGCTGCTGGAGGGGCTGGCGGCGCTCGCTCCCCGGGAGAGCTGAGCCGCGCCGCTCCCGGCCACCGTGGGTGCTCGTGGCCGTGCCCTCGCACGACGGGCGCTCCCGGCCACGGAACGTGCTTGCCCGGGGCGCGCCACGGGCGTCTTCTGCAGGGGACGGGAGCGGCGGGGGCCGGACCGGCGGGACGCGCCGGGACCCCGTGCGGGGCCGGAGCACGGCTGCGGGTACCGGGGGCCGAGCATCGGCGGGAGGCGCGCCTGCCCGGTCCGGCGACGTGCGGCGCCGGCCGCGGCACGCCTCCGCCCGTCGGCCGGACCGTGATCCGGTCGGCGGGCGGAGAGGAGTGACCTCCTGCCCGCCGCGGTGAGGCGGCGGCCGGTCAGCGCCCGATCTCGCGGCGGCCTCTGTTGCGCAGCCGGCGACGCTGGGAGGGGTCGAGGGTGAGGTAGGCGGCGGCCGGGACGCCCAACACGATCAGGAGCGCCACCCACCAGGGCAGCCAGATCAGCAGGAGCAGGCCGACCGCCACTCCTCCCACGGCGATCTTGGTGTTCGTCGACATGTCGATGACCTCCTCGGTGGCGGGGTCCGCCGTCTGCGGTGACAACGCGCCGCCCGCGCCGCTGGTTCCAGTGTGCTCGCCCGGGGCCGCCGGGCGAGTCGGCCGGATCAGGTGGCGGCGCGCAGCCCCTCGCCGACCTCGTGGAGATGGACGAACACCTGGCGGTACGAGTCCACCGCCCCGGTCTCCGTGTAGGGGATGCCCAGGCGGGCGCAGTGGGCGCGGACCAGGGGCTGGGCCAGCCGGAGGTGCGGACGGGGCATGCTGGGGAAGAGGTGGTGCTCGATCTGGTAGTTGAGACCGCCGAGGAGCCAGTCGGTGACGGGGCCGCCCCGGATGTTGCGGGAGGTCAGCACCTGGCGGCGCAGGTGCCCCCAGCGCGGGCCGTCCGGGCCGGGCATCTCCATGCCCTTGTGGTTGGGGGCGAAGGCCAGGCCGAGGTGGAGTCCGAGGAGGGCCTGATGGACGGCGGCGAAGGCCAGCGCCTGCCAGGGGGTCAGGAAGGCCAGCAGCAGCGCCGCGTATCCGGCGACGTGCGCGAGGAGCAGGCCGCCCTCGACGAGGCGGACGCGCCAGGGGTGGTTGCGCAGGTCCTGGAAGCCGTACACCTTCAGGGCGATGCCTTCGAGGAGGGTGAGGGGGAGGAACAGAGCGGCCTGGTGGCGGGTGAGCCAGGCCGGGAAGCCGGTGCGGCCGGCGGCCTGGGGGGCGGTGAAGACGAGGACGTCGGCGGCGACGTCCGGGTCCTTCTCGGTGTGGTTGGGGTTCGCGTGGTGGCGGTTGTGCTTGTCGTTCCACCAGGCGAAGCCCATGCCGAGCAGCAGGTTGCCGTGGACGAGGCCGATCAGGCGGGCGGTGCGCCGGCCGGAGGTGATCTGCGAGTGGCCCGCGTCGTGGCCGACGAAGGCGGTGCGGGCCGAGAGGACGGCCAGCGCAGGCGCCAGCAGCAGTGCCCACCAGCTCTCCCCGAGCAGGGCCACGCCGGTGAGGACGGCGGCCAGGGCGAGCAGGTTGACTCCGATGGTGCGGACGTACCAGCCGGTGCGGTGTTCCAACAGGCCCTGTCCGCGCACCTCGCGCAGCAAGGGGGTGAACTCGCTGCCGGGGGCGGGCGGGCGCTGGGGGCCGAGGGCGGTGGCACTGAGGCCGGCCGTCTGGGGCATGGGGGTGTCTCCGGTTCTCCGCCGGGCACGGCGACGCGTGGACGGGCGGGAGGAAGGCGGGGCGCGATAGGCCGTGCGGGATCGGGGCACCGCACTCCTGGTCCGCGGCCGGTCCGTCTCCGATGCCCCTCACGCTACGGGGCGGGCGACGGCCCGGCCATGGCGGAAGCCTCCAGAAGGCACGGGGGGACAGCCCCGGTTCCGACAGGGGGCCCGGGCCAGGGGAGGCGGTGGGGGTGACCCCCTCCCGGGCGATCCCGCAGAGTGACCGGCATCACTCCGCTTCGGCGGCGCGCGGGGTTCCGATGCTGTACCCTCGGCCGCTCAGTACCAGGTAGTCAAATTTGAGGAATTGCCATCGCCCCACAGATGTGCCCTGCCTTCTCCCCCGCCGGCCACGACGCGCGGCGGCGTGGCCCGCTCGGCCCCGGCGGGCCGGCGCGGGTGCGCGAACCCGCCGCCCCCACACCGCCGATGGCACGCTGCGGCCCGGTCCGCGCGCCGCGCGGGGCCGACGTGGCCACGCTCGCGCCGGCCGAACCGGAGCGGCTGCCGCGGCACTTCCTCGACGCCGTCGCCTACCCCCTGCCCCGCACGGCCGCGGCCTCGGCCCTCACGGGGAGCGACGCCTGCACGGCCGGGCCGCCCCAGCACCTGCCGGAGCAACGCGCGCGGGCCACCGGGCACGACCGCGGGAACCGCACCCGACTCGCCGCGTCGCACCACCGGATCACGACGGCCGGCGTCCGCATCCAGGAATGCAGGCCAGGCCCGCCCCGGCCTGCCACGCGACCACGACCCATTCCCGTGGATTCACCGCCTTCCCGTGCACGAGAAATCATTACCGGAGTTCAAGGGAAATGAAGGAATGCATGACACCAAGCGCGGTGAGCTGTAAGGGCATAGGCGCAACAAGCTAGTCAAGACTTACCTTTAGGGAATTTTGGCCGTATGGTGCGGCTCGAATCGAAGGAGTCCCCTAGTTGTCGAACGAAAATGATCCCGCCGTGCGTGCGGTTGAATCGGAACAAGGTTATGTGTCCTCGTTGTACGAGCTGCTCACCGAGCGGATTTCCGAGGCGCGAGCTAATCGGGCGAGTGTGCTGAAGGCTCCGGCGGACGGCGCCGGCGAGGCGTACGAGAGGGAGATCGCCGCCGACCGTCTGACCAAGGAGATCGACCGGTTGGAGGGCGCCGAGAAGGGGCTGGTCTTCGGACGCGTCGACTGGACGGACGGCACGGCCCTGCGCATCGGGCGGATCGGGCTGCATACGGAGGCGGATGACCTGCCTCTGCTCGTGGACTGGCGCGCGAACGCGGCGCGGCCCTTCTACGAGGCCACACCGGTCCACCCGATGGATCTGCGGCGACGCCGGCACCTGCGCCTTGAGGAGCGCACGGTCGTCTCGGTGAGCGACGAACTGCTGGACGGGACCGCACCGACCGACGAGGACGTCGTGGGGGACGGCCCGTTGACCGAGGCTCTGGCCGCACGGCGTACGGGCAGGATGCACTCGGCCGTCGCGACGCTTCAGGCCGAGCAGGACGAGATCGTCCGCTCCCCTCACCGCGGAGTGACCGTGGTGCAGGGCGGGCCCGGCACCGGCAAGACGGTGGTGGCCCTGCACCGGGCGGCCTACGTCCTGTACGCGTTCCCGCGCGCTGCGGAGGAAGGCGTCCTCGTGGTGGGCCCGAACGCCCGTTTCCTCGACTACATCTCCCAGGTCCTTCCCTCGCTCGGAGAGAACGACGTCGACCTGGCGACCTGCCAGGAACTGGCGGGAGTCACCCCGGACGCGGCGGACCCCTTCGACACGGCACGTCTCAAGGGCGGCCTGGACCTCGCCGGCGCCCTGGCCGGCCTGCTGCGAGACCGCCAGGCCCCCGCCGGTGACTTCGCCGTCCGGGTCGGGCAGGAACTGGTCCACCTGACCGAGAAGGAGGTCGCCACCGCACGCGCCGCCGCCCTGGCGTCCGCATCCGGCCACAACCCCGCGCGCCAGGCGTTCAAGGAGCACCTGGTCGACGCCGTCACCGACGCGATGCAACGGGACCTGGGCGACCTGCTGGAGCAGATCGACGCCGATGCCGCGCAGATGACGGGCCTGAACCTCGACCGGTTCACGGGGGTCGCCCAGCGTCGTGCCGAGGGCTCCGCCGACCCGGGTCCGGCCCACGAGCTGGACCTGGCCGCCATCGGGGCGGATCTCCTCGTCGACGCCGGCGTCGACCGGGCGGTCGAGGCGCTGTGGCCGAGGCTGGTACCCGGCGACCTCGTGAAGGCGCTGCTGACGGATGCCGACGCCCTGGCCGAGCGCCTGCCGAACCTGACCCCGCAGGAGCGGGCCCTCGTCCTGCGCGCCCCGAACGCCCCGTGGACCGATGCGGACGTGCCGTTGCTGGACGAGGCGGCGAGCCTGGTCGACGGTCCGCCCGAGCGGACGTACGGGCACGTCGTCGTCGACGAGGCGCAGGAACTGACGGCCATGCAGTGGCGGATGATCGTCCGCCGCTGCCCGGCGAGGGCGATGACGCTGGTGGGTGACTTCGCCCAGTCGGGCCCGACCACGACGGCACGCGACTGGACGGAAGCCCTGAGCCCGCATGTCGGGACGCGGTTCAGGCTGCACGACCTGACGGTCAGTTACCGCACCACGCGGGAGATCCTGGAGAGCGTCCGGGACCTGCTCGCACGGATCGCTCCGGACCAGCGGCCCACACGGTCGCTGCGCGGCGGTGAGAGCCCACGCACCGTGATCACGCATGGAGAGGGGGTGCTCACCGCCGTCGTGGAGGAACTGCGCACCCAGAGCGCCGCGCAGCCGGACGAACTCCTGGGAGTGATCTGCGCGGACACCCGGGTGGGTCAGTTGACGGCTCACGGCATCGCCGACCACGCGCGCATCGTGCCCGCGTCCGAGGCACGCGGCCTAGAGTTCGACGGGGTCGTCGTCCTGAACCCGGAGGAGATCAGCACGGCCCGCCCCTGCGGCGAGAGGGACCTGTACGTGGCCCTGACCCGGGCCACCAAGCGCCTGTGCACCATCATCACCCGGCCCGCATGACGGCGCGGCGCCCGCGTGGTCGCCGCGGGTCCACAAGCGCCCCAACGCGCCGTCGCACGCCCTGGTGCAGCCCTGGCCGCCCTGCTCAGCCTGATGTGTCCTGCCTTCCGGCGCGCGTCGTCCGACCGGGGAGCCGGCCAGCGGGCCCCGCAGCCTGAGACCGACGGAGTCCGCGACCTGCTCCACCCGTCCGAGGGGTTCACCTCGGACGGGTGGGCGACCACCGGGCTGTAGTGGATTCGCCGTACGGGACAGCGTCTCGCGCTACCGCTCGCCGGCTACCCGGTCCCGCGCCGCAGCGGAGTGACGTCGCTCGGGTGCCCGCTGAACACCTCCCGCAACTCCTCGTTCGCCAGGGCCGGTCGCATGTCCTCCGCCAGGAATCCCCGAGCATCGTCGCGAAGCCGGACGATGTCGCTGTTCTTGTCGGCGAGGGTGGTCTTGCGGTCGGAGAGCCTTCTGCCGAGCCGCATTCCGGCATCCGGAGTTCCGCCCCCGCACTTGTTCTTGAGGCCGGTGTGCCGCTGAGTCAAGGCGTTGCGGGGACCATTGAGCGTGTTCGGTGAGCCTTTCCATCATCGCTCTGAGCTGGCCAGATGCAGGGCGAGGACGGCCTGGACGAGTGTGGTGATGCGGGTGGTCGAGCATCGGATTTCGCGGAGGAGTCGCCAGGCTTTGAGGGTGGCCATGGCCTGCTCGACGAGTGCGCGGATCTTCGTGTGCGAGCGGTTGACGACCTTCGGACCGGTGGAAAGGGTTCCCCAGCGGCCCCAGTAGGGGGTGCGGACCGTTCCACCGGCACCCCGGTAGGCCTTGTCCGCCCAGGCCGTCCAGGATCACGAACGCTTTCGGCGATGCCGGTCGCACGGCGTCGGCCAGGGTGGGAGCAAGGTCGGCCAAGAGGCCGACGGCTTCGATGCCGTCCGGTAGGCGGTCGTGGTTCCGATACCGAATCCGGCTGCGAGCTGGGTATAGGTGTGTCCCACCCGCAGACGGGCGAGCGCGAGCAGGGCCTGACGGCCGACGCTCAGACGCCGCCAACGGGAGCCGATCGCACGACAGTGCTGCCGCAGACGGGTGGACAGGAAACCCAGGGCAGAACTGGACACGTCGACACCCGGCGGGTAGACAGCATGCGAAGCCTCTGGCGGAGCCGGTTCTCTTGGTCGAAAACCCATCTACCAGGGACTTCACCACACTGTCAGCCCAACCGCCAAGCTCCTGCCGCAAGTTGGAAAGAGCTCACTGGACCGCCGGTGACGACCCCGCAGATGGCTGCAACACCCGCAAGGAAGTCCTGATCGCCGAGGCCACCACCGCCCCTGAGGTCGGGCCCCGGTGCGCCATCACCGGGGGCACCTGGTTCTCGTACTACGACGAGGTCACCGTCGAGGGGCCCCGCGGCCTGGACATCGACCACGTCGTATCTGCACCTGCGACGGCGTAGTTGGACGAATCCGCTGGTAGTTGTGTCATCGGCATACCGGTGACAGCTCAGCGGGCGAACTCCTTGAACGACCATTCGGAGGAAGGCAAGAAAATGAAGCATGTTCTCCCCACGGCCGCCGTCACCCTCTCGGCGTTGGTCGCGTGCAGCAGCTCGACCGTCAGCCCCGCCGACCCCAAGCAGCCGCCTGCGGCCTCGGTTTCCGCAGTCGCCGTGGCCGCCGACCCGGGCCGGCAACTGGACGAACTGACCGTGGCAGCTCGCGGATCGATGGACGGTTACAGCCGTGCCAAGTACCCCCACTGGATCGATCAGGGCGACAGCTGCAACACACGGGAAGTCGTCCTGAAGCGCGACGGCGAGGGCGTCGAAACGGGCAGCGACTGCTACCCCACCAGCGGCACCTGGAAGAGCCCGTACGACGGCGGAACGTGGTCGGCCCCATCCGATGTCGACATCGACCACATGATGCCACTCGGAAATCCCTGGGTCAGCGGAGCGAAGGAGTGCACGAACGCGGAACGTCAGGCGTTCGCCAACGACCTCACCAATCCACAGCTGTTGGCCGTGACGGACAACGTCAACCAGTCGAAGAGCGACAGGGAGCCGGATGAGTGGCGTCCGCCGCTGGAGTCGTACTGGTGCGAGTACTCGACGGACTGGATCGAAGTGAAGCACCACTACGAGCTGACCATCACCACACAGGAGAGAGCAGCTTTGAAAGACATGCTGACCAGCTGCTAAGAGCAGCCGGCTGGATTCGAAGACAGCCTCGACGCCCGGTGCTCGGATCTGACGGAGACAGCCGCCCAGACCGGTGCGGTTTCCCGTCACGCCCGAACACGATCAGCGCCCCTCGCTGGTCATGTTCGAGTAGGTGCGCCTTCCAGGCGCTGGCACCTGCTGATACACCCTTCGGTCATCTGCTACTGCTCGCGAAGAGGGAAGAGCATCACCGTGCCCGCGATCCGTATGGTGCCCGGCTCGCGCGGAGGCCGGCTCGCCTCGTGCAGGTCGGCAAGCAGATCGGCCATGCGGTGGCGGATGTCCTCCCAGGCATCCGGTTTCAGCCACAGTTCCGCATCGGATGTGACGCTCGCGCCCCCCTCGGCGCGTCTGGCCGCGCGCTCACGGAGGTTGTGCACGAGCGCCTCGGCCAGCAACCCGGTACCTTCACTCCGATCGGACAGAGGAGTGCCGTGCACGGTACGGAAGCGACGCTCCAGGCCCCCTCTTCGGGAGCGCGTCGAAGCCAGTTCCGCCAGGCCCACGGAGACCAGCTGACGCAGATGATGGCTGGCCAGGGCTTGGGAAATGTCCAGCTCCCGGGCCAGCTCCGCAGCGGACAACGGCGCGGCCCACATCAGCGACAGCATCCGCAGCCTCGTCGGATGGGAAAGGGCGCGCAAAGAGGGGTCGATTGTCGTCACGTCGGCCAGTTAATACCACCCGGCGCACCACTCACCAACCCCCAAGCATTGACTTGGAGGTTGCCCTCCGGGCACGCTCGTCCGGAACCGAGAGGGCGGGCGGTGCCGGATGGGGGACATGTATGGGCTGGAGTGCTGGACGAGTCCTGCGCGATCACAACGCAGGGCTCTACCTGGGTGGTGTGGTGGTCTCCAGCTTCGGCAGCTCCGCCATGTCGTTGGCAGCCGGTGTATGGGCGAAGTCGCTCACCGGCTCGAGCAGCCTCGCGGCCCTGACGACCTTGTGCGTGTGGGCACCCACACTGATCGGCCCCCTGGTTGGCCCCTTGGCCGACCGGGTACGCCGACAACCACTGCTGGTCCTCACCAACCTCGCCATGGCCGCTCTGCTACTGACACTGCTTGCCGTCCGCTCCGGTGACCAGCTCTGGATCCTCTTCACCGTCCTGACGGTGTACGGGGTCAGCGCAGTCCTGCTGGATGCGGCGGAGGTCGCGTTGGTGGCCGCCGCCGTGCCCAAGGATCTGCGCGGCGACTTCAACGGCCTGCGTATGACCGCCAACGAGAGTATGAAGCTGATCGCTCCGCTCCTGGGTGCAGGTCTGTTCGTACAGTTCGGGGGTGCAGCCGTGGCTGCCTTGGATGCTGCCACCTTTGCCCTTGCCGCCGGGGCCTTCGCCCTGCTGCGTGTGACCGAGCCGGCTCCGACCTCGGTCCCGGTGCGACGGTGGACGGCTCAGGTCACCGAAGGAGTCCGAGCTCTGGGGCGTCATCCCGGCTTGCGGCGCGTGGTCCTGGCCGGGGCCGCAACCATGTTCATGGCCGGGCTCAATGGGGCATCGGTGTATGCGGTCGTGGACGCCGGCCTGCACCGATCACCGGCCTTCGCGGGGGTCCTCTACACCGCGCAGGGGATCGGCTCGGTCCTCAGCGGCTTGGCTGCCGGCGCATTGCTGCGGCGCATGCCCGAACGCACTTTTGCGGCAGCGGGCATCGCTCTCTTCGCGCTGGGAGTTGCCCTGCGCGCAGCGCCTTCGTCATCCGTCGCGTTGATCGCCAGCGCGATGATCGGCTTGGGCCTCCCCTGTGTGCTGATCGCTGCCATGACCGCTGTGCAACGCGAGATCCCGGCCGCCCTGCTGGGCCGGGTGGCGGCCACGGCCAACACAGTCCTCTTCGCCCCCAACGCCCTGGGGCTGGGCATCGGCGCTTGGCTGATCGCCGTCGCGGACCACCGTCTATTGCTGATCGCCGCGGGAGCAGCAGCGGGTGCGGCTGCGCTCTACTGCCTCGTCAGCCGCCCGGCGCGGCTCGCGGCCAGTCCTCAGGGGCCCAGGGCCGATTCCTCAGCACCGGACACCGGATCGGACGCGAACGGGGCGGTAACTGCTCCTAGCGACTCCCGCTGAGACCGGATCACGGATCACTCAGCCTCGTACCGAGCAAGGCGGCGGCGCAACGTGAGGTTTTCACCCTGGGCAACCTCCAGGGCCTTTCGAAGCTGGGTGACCTCCTGATGGTGGGCCCGCTGTTCCTGTGCCAGGCGGGCACTCAACGCCCGTACAGCGGCCGAGGTCGATGAGGTCCCGACCTCAGGAGAACGGACGTCGGGGACCGGTCCGCTCTTCGTGCGGTGCCGCTCGATCAGGGTGCGGAGTTCCGGATGCTTGTAGAGAAAGGCGGTGCTCACCGCCGCCTTGCGGGCGACTGCGGTGAAGCTGACGGGCTCCGCGGCCTTGGCCAGTTGTGTGAGGGCGGCGCGGGCGCGCTTGTCCGCCTTCTCGGTACGTGCTCGGGTGGCCTGTTGCAGGTGCGCCGGCAGCGGACTCATACGGTTGGCTCCTCGGGTTGCGTGGTGCGCGGCTCCAGCCGGTCGGTCGTGCCCGCTCCTCGGACAGCGCGAAGCTGTCCCTCGTCGTGGACGCCGATCTGGTCGAGCGCGACGATGACTTGGGGGAGGGCGCGGGTCTCGCTGAGGCGGCCGGAGAGCCAGATGTTGTCCTCGCCCATCGGCTCACCATGGCGGGCGGTGAACTGGGTCTGACGCCGGGCGATCAGGGCTTCGGTCTGCTTGAGCTGGTGCTGGAGTTCATCACGATGACCGGCGTCGGTGACGAACTTGTCGCAGGTCAGGCAGGCGTTGCCCTTGGAGCAGACCTGTCTGTTGCGGGAGCATGCACCAGCCGTTGGGCAGCACCCGGTCGGCGCGCTGGTCGAGGTGGAGGAGGTCGTAGAGGTCACTCGGGTTCACCTCGGCGGTCCGGCCGTCGGCCGTGACCTTCTTGTAGCGGAGGAACTCGCGCTCGGCCGTCACCGCCAAGGTCTTGGCGTAGTGCATGGTCATGGCCGGGGTGACGTGTCCCATGTAGCGCATGACAACGTGGATCGGGACGCCGGCGTTGATCAGGTCGGTCGCCCGGGTGTGCCTGAAGGTGTGGGTCTTGGAGACCTTGACGGGACGGCCCACGCTGTCGGTGATCGCCAGAGTCTTGGTCAGCGCGCCGAGTCGGCTGTGGAAGGTCGCCGACGCGTACGGCCTCTTGCCGAGCCGGTTGTTCCTGGTCTGCAAGAAGAGATAGCGCGGGTCCGTTCCCGCCGGGGCGCCTTGGGCGGTGATGAACTCGCGGGCCCACTGCTGCTGGAGAGGGATGATGTCGATGATTTCCTGGTCGACCGGGATCGTCGGCGGGTCACCACCGGTGATCTTCGTCTGCTGATAGGCGAGCCGAGCCACGAAGCCGTCCGGCTCCTTGCCCTCTTGCTTGTTTACGGTCAGGAGCGGTAGCAGCGGTTCGAAGTCCATCATCAGGACCTCGTTCATGAGACCGCCCCACCGCCGGTCCCCGAGCACCGTGACGGCCTCGTCACGGTTGTCGTACATCCAGCGGTAGAACGCCTCGATGGTCACCAGAGTGCTGCGGCGGCTGTTCTTGGAGAGCCGGCCGCCCTTGTTCGGGCCGGTCATCGTGATGTGACTGTTGAGGGAGTCCACGAATCCGCGCAACCAGGTCCGGAGCTGATCCGGGGACTCGACGAGCTGAGGTCCGCAGCAGCCGACCTGGTCGATGTACCACTGGCACCACTTCAGATGGTCGAGCCGACTCTTCACCGATGACCACACGTACCGTCCGTCGACAGCTGCACCGAAAGCCACCACTTCGTGGCCTCCCGGAACCAGTCCGTCGTGAGCTGGCTGAAGTTGGCCACGGACCGGCCCCAGGGCTCGTGCTCGCGCTGTGGGATGCGCCGGTCCAGACCGGGATTCCACACGTCCAGCCGCCACGACTCGCCGTCGTGGTAGGCATGGGCCAGGCGGTCCTGGAGATGCTTGACGCTGTTCAGCACGTGTGTGACGAGCCTCGCGTTCCGCGACGCGTCGGTTCGCATGACCGCACCCTGCACTTCGCGCGCCCACTCCTCGTGGGTGAGTGCCGTCAGCGATCTCGCGGAACGTGCCCGCGATCCGCTGTGCTCGATCGCGAGGACCAAGCCCCGCCTGAGTTCCTGGAACCGCTCGGCGGTGATTGCGTATCCCTCGGCGACCTGCTGATGGACGCACCAGGCGAGTTCCCAGATCATGGGCTCGGGCAGGCCCCGGAAGCTGATCGCCTGGGAATACCAACCCTTCTCCCGGCCGATGGTCTGCTTGGTGAAAGCCATGCCGTAGTCCTCCGGCATGTTGAGCGAGTCGAAATGGTCCTGCCGGTGCTCCTCCGGCAGGCTCTCCCACCGGCGCCGCGCCTTCTCCTCGCTGAAGAAGCGGGCCACGGACAGACGCGGGTCCCGCTTGTCCTGCCGCTTACGTTCCGGAGTGCGCGGCGAGGGAACAGCCGCCGTCTCGGCTACGGGATGGACGATCGGCTCAGCTTTCATGACGGCTTCCCCAGGCTTGTGTGATCTTTTGCCAGTCCGCACACGTGCGCAGCTCGGCGTCCTCGGTCACATGGGCGTACGTGTTGATCGTGGTCTGGTGTCCGCATGGCCGAGCCTCCGGCTGACCACGTGCATGGGCACACCCGACAGCAGCAGGGCAGTGGCGTGGGTGTGCCGGTACCAGTGCAGGGTCATGTCCGGCGGCAGGCCGGGGACGTGCCGCTTCCGCGCGGCCAGGTGCTTGTAGACGCTCTGCCCCTGAGCGGCGCGAACCGGCGTCCGCGGTGCAGGTTGCAGAAGATGTATGCGTCGTCCCAGTCGTCCAGTTCGACATCGGCGCCGACCTCGCACAGGGCCCAGACCCAGGCGCCGTAAGGCGGTCCAGCAGCGAGCCGACGAAGACGCGGCGGTGACCGCTCTTGGCCCGCAGGCCGTGCGGGTGGTCCTCACGGTGGACGACCTCACCCTGAGCGGTCGTACCCGTGCCGGTCTTCCAGTCGCGGTGCCGCAGGCCGAGGTCCTCACCGAGCCGCAGCCCGGTCTCCTCCAGCAGGGTCCACAGCAGGCGGTGCAGCTCGCCCGACCAGACCGCGCCCGCCGCGTCCCAGGTCGCCTCCGAGTCCCGAAGTGACGTCATCTGCCCAGGCAGAATGACAGGGATGGGCTCTGCCCGGACCCGTACTTTCCCACACTCGAACGCCGCCCGTGCTTGAGGGCCACATGCTCCAGGAACGGCAGATAGCTGCCCGGCCGGGCATACACCGTCTCGTACAGACGGCCCGCGACCTCAACCTCACGCGCGGCCTGGTAGCGGTAGAAGCCCAGCACCGCCCGCATCCGGCTCGCCACCGTCGCGTCGGCCGCCCGCTCCGCGGCGCGCAGCGGGACGACTTCCTCCGCCACCCCACCGCGCCGCAACTGCCCTATGAACGTTCCGAGTTCCGTCACCCCGACCGCGTCCCATACCTGCGAGCGCTGTTCCAGGAACGACCACCACAGCGCCAGCCCCCGGGCGTAGCTCTTGATCGTGTTCGGCGACCTGTCCGTCCCCTGCAAGTACTCCAGATACTGCTCGACCGGCTCCGCCCCGGTAGTCACCCGCGACCACCCCCCACGTCGGCCCGGCCCCGGTCGATAGCTGCCGCCCGCCCCCGGCGCCCTGTGCCGGTACGGCGCGGAGTGGACCGCGACCAAGCTGCGCTGGAACCTCACCATCGACGCACAGGAGAAGACCGCCCTCCTCGACATCACCTCCTCCTGCGACGGCACCACCGTCATCTACACCCCCGCCCCCCGACCTCTCCCCCCGAAGCCTCTTCGTCGCCCGGGCCGCGCGGTCATGCGGCCCGGGCGACTCCGTGGGCGCGGGCCAGGCGGCACAGCTCGGAGCACGCCGCCGGCAGGGAGGAGGCGGTCGCCCAGGAGGGGTGCCACCACAGCTGTGCGTACAGGAGCAGCAGGCGGCAGCGCAGGGCGGCGGTGTCGCGGGGGCGGGGTGCGGCGAGCGCGTCGTAGGTGGTGTTCCAGGCGGCTTGCGCTGTACCAGGTCGTCGGGGAAGGCGATCGCATCCATACCAGCATCAGATCGCTTGTTCGATTATTCTGTCACTTCGGGCCGCTTCGTCGGGCGTCGCGGCCGACGGGGCGATAGCGACCAAGTTCTGGCTCGGCGGTCCGTCGGCCGGGGCTGCTCATCGACCGAGCGCGCCCCGGCCTTGCTGGAGCCGGGGTCCACACAGTGCATGCCAGGCGCTCCCCTCAGCCGGTCGCGCATAACGCACGACGAACGGCGCGCTGAATGCGCATACGAGCAGCAGAGTGCCGGTGCCCATGACGGCGAGTGCGATCAGAAGTCGGCGGGCGCGCCATCCCCAGAAGGTGGCGAGGTCGATTCGGCCATGGAGGCGCGGGCGTCTCTCAGGAGCAGGCCGGTGCGTTTCCGCCCTTGGGAGGGTGGGTCAGCGGCCGGTCGTGCCGTCAATGAGCTCGCGAAGGATGTCGGCGTGGCCCGCGTGCCTGCCGGTCTCCTCAATCAGGTGGGTGAGTGCCCAGCGGATGCTGGGGGCAGGGCGGCCTGGCCGGGCTCGGGGGGCCGGTGCGCTGAGATCGGCGCACCCGTCGAGAATGTCGTTCGCGCGCTCGACCGCGTCTCGATAGCGGACGACGACATCGGCCACGCTGTCTGTCGGCGCGGCGTGGAACGTCGCCTGCCAGTCGGTGACGTACTCCCCGAGGAACGTCGTCCGCTCGACGTGCGTCAGGTGGTTGAGCAGGCCGAGCAGGTTCGTGCCGGACGGCACTGCGGCTGTTCGTGCCTGTGGCTCGGGGGTGCCTTCGATCTTCGTGGCGATCGAGGTCCGGAGGTAGTCGAGAAAGCCGCGCAGGACCTCGATCTCACTGCTTCCGGTCCGGGGCGGAGGGGTGTCGCTATGGCCGTTGCGGCGTGTGGTGCTGGGCAACAGTGGCCGCCTTTCTTGTGGGGGCCTGTCGTCGTGTCAGGCGGTGCGGCGGATGAGGAGGACGTGGTCGGTGACCTCGGCGGTGTGCCCGCCTGGTCCGGTCGCGATCCGCTGGAGGGCGTCGGCGCGCTCGACCGTCCATGTCTCCGGGGCCAGATTGATATCGGCGGCGAGCTCCTGTGGGCTCGGGTACCGGGTGTCGGCGTCCTGATTCCACGACCATGGCGCGGCGGAGCCGTGGTCGACTACCAGCAGCCGCCCGCCCGGGCGCAGCACGTGCGCGGCCGAGCGTAGGACGGAGACTCGGTCCAGGTCGCAGGGGGTGTGCAGGTAGTGGGCGGTGATCAGGTTGAACCGGCCGGGCGGGAAAGACCGGTGCAGGTTGTGTTGCACCGCGCTGATGCGGTCGTCCCGGCGGTGTGAGCGGGCGAGGGCGGCGAGCCGCTCGACCGCCACGTTCGAGATGTCGGCGGCGGTGACCTGCCACCCCTGGTCGGCGAGCCACAGCGCGTCGCCGCCGTCGCCACAACCGAGGTCCAACGCGTCACCGGGCGGCAGGCCCGTCACCGTCTCGGTGAGGCGGGCGTTCGGCTGCGGGTTGCCGCCTACCGGTCGGGCCGTGTAGATGCCGTCCCAGAAGGCGACCGCATCGGTGGTGCTTGTATCGCTGGTGCTCACCATGACTCCTTGTGTGAGAAGGCGCTCAGTCTTGCTGGGCGCACCACAAAGAGGCACGCGAACTTGCGGTAATGGCAAGATGGCCGCATGGACCCCAAGACGGACGAAGAGGTGCTCACTGCGGTAGGGCCGCGACTGCGTGCGTTGCGTCGTGAGCGTGGTGTCACCCTGGCCGACCTCGCGGCGACGACCGGCGTGTCGGAGAGCACCCTGTCCCGGTTGGAGAGCGGGCAGCGCCGGGCCAGCCTGGAACTGTTGCTGCCGCTTGCCCGTACCTATGACGTTCCGCTGGATGATCTCGTCGGCGCCCCGCGCACTGGCGATCCGCGGATCCACCTCAAGCCGATCAGACGGTTCGGGATGACGTTCGTGCCCCTGTCCCGGCGACCCGGCGGTGTACACGCGTTCAAGATGATCATCCCCGCCCAGCGGGAACCACTCGAACCGACTCCGCAGACCCACGAAGGCTTTGAATGGCTCTACGTGCTCACCGGACGACTGCGGCTCGTAGTCGGTGAGCGGGACCTGACACTGCCGCCCGGTGAGGCGGCCGAATTCGACACCTCCTTGCCGCACTGGCTGGGCAGCGCTGACGGCGGCGCGGTTGAGCTTCTCATCCTGTTCGGCCTGCAGGGAGTGCGTGCGCATGTACGCACCGACCCTCGTCGGTCGCCTCAGGCCGGGAGCCGACGGTGAACTCTCCGAGCAAAGACCACAGCTGCGCCTCCGCGATCTCCTCCCCTGGCGCGCTGGAGCAGATGCGGACCTACCGGCAGGCCGCCGCCCGGCAGGTGGAGAAGCTGCGCGTCCAGTTGCCCGGGCCGAGGACTTCGCCGACGCTCTGGGCGCCCGCCTGGAGCAGAACTCTCCACTGAGTGGACGTCAAGTCCGATCTTCCTCGGTTGGTGATCGCTCGATCGTGTGACTGATCGTTGCGCGGGCTCGACGTTGGACATGAACATGCGGGGATTTCGAGTCATGGGCAGAGAGCCGCACCCGAGCGACTTATCGGACTAGCAGTGGGCCTTGCCGAAGCCGATGATCACGGGCTGGAAGCAGGACAGGGTGGCACGGTCGGCAACCGGGGGGGTCCGGGGTCCTGTGATCTCCGGAAGGCTGTGAACGCGATCTTCTACCAGGACCGGACCGGCTGTCAGTAAGCTCTTTCCAACTTGCGGCAGGAGCTTGGCGGTTGGGCTGACAGTGTGGTGAAGTCCCTGGTAGATGGGTTTTCGACCAAGAGAACCGGCTCCGCCAGAGGCTTCGCATGCTGTCTACCCGCCGGGTGTCGACGTGTCCAGTTCCGCCCTGGGTTTCCTGTCCACCCGTCTGCGGCAGCACCGTTGTGCGAGCGGCTCCCGTTGGCGGCGTCTGAGCGTCGGCCGTCAGGCCTGCTCGCGCTCGCCCGTCTGCGGGTGGGACACACCTATGCCCAGCTCGCAGCCGGATTCGGTATCGGAACCACGACCGCCTACCGGTACGGCATCGAAGCCGTCGACCTTTTGGCCGACCTTGCTCCCACCCTGGCCGACGCCGTGCGACCGGCATCGCCGAAAGCGTTCGTGATCCTGGACGGCCTGGGCGGACAAGGCCTACCGGGGTGCCGGCGGAACGGTCCGCACCCCCTACTGGGGCCGCTGGGAAACCCTTTCCACCGGTCAGAAGGCCGTCAACCGCTCGCACACGAAGATCCGCGCACTCGTCGAGCAGGCCATGGCCACCCTCAAAGCCTGGCGACTCCTCCGCGAAATCCGATACTCGACCACCCGCATCACCACACTCGTCCAGGCCGTCCTCGCCCTGCATCTGGCCAGCTCAGAGCGATGATGGGAAAGGCTCAGTGCGGCTCGGAGGAGAGCGCGGCGGGCCGCGGGACCGGAGATGGCCCCGTCGGCCTCGAATCGCTCAGCCAGGTCAGCAGCGGCGTCAGCGGTGGCCGGTGCGGTCCCGACGCCGACGAGCTGGTGGACGCCTGAGCGGCTGTGGCCGCCGTAGCGGCCCGGCCCGTCGGCGTTCAGCACGGTGCGCGCGCGCCCGTACGGGATGGCGAGGGCGACCAACCCGCCGGTCGGCGTCGATGTGCCGGGCAGGGCTTCGGCAGGCGCCACCGGCGTGCGGTACGGGCCGGGCCCGTACGCCGCGAGCGCCTGGCCGCGCTCTCCTCCCGGCGGACGATTGAAGGGTGGTCTTGGCTCGGCGACCGTGGGGGCATGGCTGCAGGGGCGACGGACCGCGGCCGGGCCCCCGGGGTGCGTCGCCGGGGCGTCCGGCGGCCGGCTCACGGAGCGGCGGCGGGACCCGCCGTGCCGTGTCGCACACCAACGGGAGAGACCATGTCCACCAGCGGGCTGAAGCGCACACTGACGATCGCCGGAACGGGGGCGGCCCTGGTGGGGGGCCCTGGCGATCGGGGCCGACCCGGCTCAGGCGGCGACCGCGGTCGCCGCCTGGACCGGCAAGGTGCACGCGGGACCGGCTCCGAACGAACGGGTCGTCAGCCACGTCGACAACGGCTGCAGCTACACCGGTCTGTGCTGGCTGGAGGGGGCCTCGTCAACGACAAGTACCTCTCCAACCGCAACTGGGTCCGGCTGCAGCTGAACAGCGGGGGCATCGGTTACGTCAGCGCCATCTGCCTGAAGGGCGACGACAAGGGCAACGTGCCCAGCCACTGCTGACCCCCCACGACCGGCGCCCCTCCTCCCGCCGGTCCCGACGGCGCTGCCCGCATCCCCGGGCCGGCGCCGTCGGCATGCGGGGTCAGCCTGCGAAGCCCGAGGGCCAGTCCGATGGCAGCGCCTCGGTCGGGAAGTCGCTGGGGAGTTCCGTGGGGAAGTCGCTCGGGAGACCGGACGGGAAGCCGGACGGGAAGCCGGACGGGAAGCCGGACGGGAAGCCGCTGGGGAACTCCGTAGGGAAGCCGGAGGGGAGGTCCGGGGGCCATCCCGCCGGCGGTTCGTCCGGCGCCGACGCGTCCGGCTGCGCAGACTCCTGCGAACCGGTGGCCGTCGGCCGGGGGTTCGGGTCGGAGGGTGGCCGACCCTCCCCCTCTTCGCGCCCGGCCAGCAGGATCAGCACAAGGGCGATGGCGGCCACCGCCACGGCGGCCGCGATCAGCATCAGCAGGCCCCGGCGCCGGCCGCCGTCACCGGGCGGGGGCGGCGGCCAGGGGTCCGATCGACCGCCCCCGCCGGAGCCGAAGGCGATCGGCCTGGTGGCACCTGGATCGTCGGCACCTTCTGGCGCCCCCGGCGCCGGAGGTCCTGGCGCGGGCGGGCCGGGTGACGGGGGCGTCGGCTCGGCACCGGGTCCGCCGTCGCCGGGCGGAGGGGTCGGGGGCTGGGGTGGTTCGGGCGGCGTGGCCATGGCTCCAGATTCTCCTGATGCTCAGTCAGATGACCACCCCCCGAGGAGAATCGCGACAGTTCCCGGACATCTGCGGGCCGCCGGGCGGAACGGGGACGCCACCCGGCGGCCGTACGGTCCGGGGCCCGGGTCAGCCCCGTGCGGCCAGCAGGTGGTCCATGGCCAGCTGGTCGAGGCGTTCGAAGGCCATCCCCCGGACGGCGGCCCCGTCCACGTCGAACTCCTCGAAGGCGGAGCGGTCGGCGAGCAGTCCGGCGAGGCCGTCCTCGGCGGTGGGCAGGGCCAGTTCGGGCAGACGGGCGGCGCGCAGCGCCTCGTGGACCTCGGGGTCGGCGCGGAAGGCGGCGGCCCGCTCCTTGAGGATCAGGTAGTTGCGCATGCAGCCGGCGGCCGACTCCCAGACGCCCTGGAGGTCCTCGGTGCGCGGCGGCTTGAAGTCGAAGTGCCGGGGCCCGTCGTACCCGGCGGTCTCCAACAGGTCGACCAGCCAGAAGGCCGACCTCAGGTCGCCCGCGCCGAACCGCAGGTCCTGGTCGTACTTGATGCCGGACTGGCCGTTGAGGTCCAGGTGGAAGAGCTTGCCGGACCACAGGGCCTGGGCGATGCCGTGCGGGAAGTTGAGCCCGGC
The DNA here is from genome assembly GCF_051397025.1 of Streptomyces sp. BBFR102. Taxonomy (NCBI): domain Bacteria; kingdom Bacillati; phylum Actinomycetota; class Actinomycetes; order Kitasatosporales; family Streptomycetaceae; genus Streptomyces; species Streptomyces sp. BBFR102. Next base: position 5,495,586 of record NZ_CP195757.1, on the reverse strand, counting down.
CATCTGCTCGTGGCCGACTTCGGGGTTGACGCCGTACAGGTGGGGGCGCTCCAGCCGCTCGATGAAGGCCAGTGCGTGGCCGATGGTGGGGAGGAGGATGTCGCCGCGCGGCTCGTTGGGCTTCGGCTCGATAGCGAAGCGCAGATCGTAGCCCTGGTCGACGACGTACTCGCCGAGCAGGTCGAACGCCTCCTTCATCCGGTCGAGGGCGAGGCGGACGTCCTTGGCGCCGCCCGACTCGGCGCCCTCGCGGCCACCCCAGGCGACGTAGGTGGTGGCGCCCAGTTCGGCGGCGAGGTCGATGTTGCGCAGCGTCTTGCGCAGGGCGTAGCGGCGGACGTCGCGGTCGTTGGCGGTGAAGCCGCCGTCCTTGAAGACCGGGTGGGTGAAGAGGTTGGTGGTGGCCATCGGGACCTTCATCCCGGTGGCGTCCAGGGCCTGCCGGAACCGCTTCACGACCGCCTCGCGCTCCGCCTGCGAGGAGCCGGGCGGGATGAGGTCGTCGTCGTGGAAGGTGACGCCGTGGGCGCCGAGTTCGGCCAGCCGGTGCACCGAGGTGACCGGGTCCAGGGCAGGCCGGGAGGCGTCGCCGAACGGGTCGCGGCCCTGCCAGCCGACGGTCCACAGGCCGAAGGTGAACCTGTCCGCGGGAATGGGCTGGTACGTCATGGGGCGGCTCCCTGAAAGGATTCGTTCGCGGCGTTGACAAATTACTGGCGGGAGGGCGGGATGGGAAGGGGCCGGGACGGTCGACCCGGGAGGCCGGGCGTGGCAGGCTCGGCGCATCACCCCGGACGCCGCCGTCCGCACCGCGCCCCGGCGCGCGACGGCCGACCAGCAGAGACGGAGAGGCCGATGTCAACCGCCGAGGGTCCGCTCGTCGTCGGAATCGACAGTTCCACCCAGTCCGCCAAGGCGCTCGTGGTCGACGCGGGGACGGGCCGGGTCGTCGCGACCGGCCAGGCTCCGCACCGCGTGACCACCGGCACCGGCCGGGAGAGCGACCCGCGCGACTGGTGGTCGGCGCTGACCGGGGCGGTGCGCGCCTGCGGCCCCGCCGCCCACCGGGCCGCCGCCGTCTCGGTCGCGGGCCAGCAGCACGGCCTGGTCACCCTGGACGCCGACGGCTCCCCGATCCGCCCGGCGCTGCTCTGGAACGACGTGCGCTCGGCCCCGCAGGCGCGCAGGCTGGTGGCGGAACTCGGGGGGCCGCGGGTCTGGGCCGACCGGATCGGCAGCGTCCCCGGTGCCTCCTTCACGGCCGCCAAGTGGGCGTGGCTGGCCGAGCACGAGCCCGCGGCCGCCCGGGCCACCGCCGCCGTCCGCCTCCCGCACGACTACCTCACCGAGCGGCTCACCGGACGCGGCACCACCGACCGCGGCGACGCCTCGGGCACCGGCTGGTGGGCCGGCCCCGAGGAGGCGTACGACGACACGGTGCTGGAGCTGATCGGCCTGGACCGGGGGCTGCTTCCCGAGGTGGTGGGCCCCGGAGAGGTCGCGGGGACCGTTCGCGAGGGCGAACTGCCCTTCGCCCGGGGCACCCTGGTCGCCGCCGGGACCGGCGACAACGCGGCGGCCGCGCTCGGCCTCGGGCTGCGCCCCGGCACCCCGGTGCTGAGCCTGGGCACCTCGGGCACGGCCTACGCCGTCTCCACGCGCCGGCCCGCCGATCCGACCGGGACGGTCGCGGGCTTCGCGGACGCCCGAGGCGACTGGCTGCCACTGGCCTGCACCCTCAACTGCACCCAGGCCGTGGACCGCGTCGCCGCCCTCTTCGGCCTGGACCGCGAGGCCGTCGAACCGGGGAGCACGGCCACCTTCCTGCCGTACCTCGACGGCGAGCGCACCCCGGACCTCCCGCACGCCTCGGGCCTGCTGACGGGGCTGAGGCACGACACGACACCGGGCCAGATCCTCCAGGCCGCCTACGACGGCGCCGTGCACTCCCTGCTCGACGCGCTCGGCCTGGTCCTCGACGCCGACGCCGACCCGGCTGAGCCGGTGCTGCTCATCGGCGGCGGCGCCCGGGGCGGTGCCTGGCAGCAGACGGTACGGCGGCTGACCGGCCGCCCGGTCCGGGTGCCGCACGCCGCCGAACTGGTCGCGCTCGGCGCCGCCGCGCAGGCCGCGGGGCTGCTGACCGGGGAGGACCCGGCCGCCGTGGCCCGCCGCTGGGGCACCGCGGACGGCCCGCTGCTCGACCCGCTGCCCCGGGACGAGGCGACGGCCGACCGGATCGCGGGCGCGGTCCGGGACGCGGGGGCGCTCTGGGCCGAGGACTGAGCCCGCCGCCCTGACTGCGTCGAGCGGCAACGTCCCCTGGCGCACCGGCTGTTCGAGGCGGAGGAGTGACGGGTTCGGCGATCGCGCCGTACCCGTCACCGCTCCCCCGTACCCCCTACCGCGCCGTCATCTACGCGCGTACCGTGCTGTCGTCGCCGCACCGACGCGCACGCCCGGCTCGCGGTGGCACCCGCACCCCTCGTACGCACGCCCCGCCCCGGTACCCCATGCCCGGGGCCGGCGGTTCAGCGGGCTGCCGTGCAGGCGGCCCGGTTCCCCCCACCGAGAGGCAGGACCGACGTGGAACGTCCCCGAACCTCCCTTGCCCGCAGAAGACTGCTGAAGGGGGCGGCCGCCCTGCCGGCCGTGCTCCTCGCCGGGTCGGCCGGGCCCGCCTTCGCGAGCCGGGCGCAGACCCGGCAGCGCCCGGACGCCGACTGGGTGCCGGCCGCCCCCGGCAACTACACGGTGGCCAACCGGCCGCGCGAGTACCCGGTGGACTTCGTCGTCATCCACGTGACGCAGGAGACCTACGCCGACACCCTCGGCATCTTCCAGAACCCGGCCAAGCAGGTCTCGGCCCATTACCTCGTGCGCTCCGCCGACGGGCGGGTGGCCCAGTGCGTGCGGGAGGCGGACATCGCCTGGCACGCGGGCAACTGGGACTACAACTCCCGCAGCGTCGGCATCGAGCACGAGGGGTGGGTCGACAAGCCGGAGTACTTCACCGACGCGCTGTACTCCGCCTCGGCCGCGCTCACCGCGGCCGTCTGCGACTCGTACGCCATCCCGAGGACCCGCGCGCACATCATCGGCCACCACGAGGTGCCGGGCGCCACCCACACCGATCCGGGTCCGCTGTGGGACTGGGACCGTTACATCCGGCTCGTCAAGGCCGCCTGAGCGGTCGGCCCGCGGGGTGCGTGCGTCGGCGCGCACCCCGCGGGGCTCCGCGCTACCAGGTGACCAGGAGCTGTTCGGGGCTGCGCGAGGTGCCGGCCGGCCGCCAGCGGACCGGCTGCTCCGGCTCCGCGAGCCGCAGCCCGGGGAAGCGTACGGCCAGCCGGTGCAGGGCCAGGTGGAGTTCGAGCCGGGCCAGCCAGGCGCCCAGGCAGTAGTGCGGTCCGGCGCCGAAGGAGAGCGTGGGCGCCGGGAGCGGGGTGAACAGGGCCTCGGTCTGCCCGGCGGGGAAGACCGCCGGATCACGGTTGGCGGTGACGGAGTCGGCGAGCACCACCGCGCCGGCCGGGATGAGCACGCCGCCGACCTCCGCGTCCTCGGTGGCGCAGCGGGTGCTGCCCGGGTCGTCGCCGAGCGGGATCAGGTGGATCAGGCGCGCGGCGGCCAGTTCCGCCGACGCCTCGTCGGCCAGCCGGGGCCAGACCTCCGGCCGTTCCGCGAGCAGGTAGAGCAGGGAGTTGCCGAGCATCGTCATGGTGCTGTCGTGGCCGCCCGCCACCAGGCCGCACACCAGGCTGACGAGGCGGTCCTCGGGAATGCCGCCCTCGGTGTCGGCGGCCCGGACCAGGCTGCTGACCAGGTCGTCGCCGGGGGCGCGGCGCCGCTGGGCCAGCAGCCCGGCGCCGAAGGCGGAGAACTCCGCGAGCGCCGCGTCCACCTCCTGACGGGGCCGGGTGCCGTCGGAGAAGGCGTGCTCGCTCCAGTGGCGCATCCGGCCGCGCACCGAGGCGTCCAGGCCCATCAGGCGGCTGATCACGGCGACGGGCAGCGGCAGGGTGAACAGGGCCACCGCGTCCACCGGCCCGCCGCGCGCGGCTAGGTCGTCCAGCAGCTGGTCGACGATCGAGGCGATCCAGGGGCGCCACCGGGAGACCGCCCTCGGGGTGAACGCCCGGCGCAGGGTGCGGCGCAGCCGCAGGTGCTCGACGCCGTCCTGGTTGAACATCAGCTCGGGGTCGTCCACCAGCCCGGCCGCCTGGGAGCGGGAGGGGCCGTCCTGGACGTAGAGCCCGGCGCGGCCGAACCGGCTGTCGCTGAGGACCTGCCGCACGTCGGCGTACCGGTCGACCAGCCAGCCGGGGGAACCGTCGGGCAGGGTGCACGGCCGGGGCGGTCCCGGTTCGGCGGGGCCGCGGCGGTGGAGCGGGGCGGGCGGCGGGACGGTCTCGGCACTGGTGGGGATCGCGGCGGTCAAGATACCTCCGGGCGGTGGTCGTACGGGGCGGGGCGGTGGGCGGTGTCCCCGGCGCCGGTCACAGGGCGACCAGGACTTTGCCGAAGTTGCCGGTGCGGTCGTGGTAGAGGCTGGCGTAGGCGTCGGGGATGGCGTCGAACCCCTGGTGCAGGGTGTGGTCGCAGACGACCTCCTCGCGGCGCAGGCGGCCGCCCAGATCGGCGTGGAGGGCCTGCCAGTTGGCCTCGGTGAACCACTCCAGCGAGAAGATCCCGCGGACCGTCGTCCGGGGGAACATGATGTACGGCAGGAGCCGTGGCCCGACCGCCTCGCGGCCCACCTGGGTCGCCCACTGCCAGCAGATGGCGACCTTGCTGCCGACGTTGAGCCGGGCGAAGACCGCGTCGGTGACCGCGCCGCCGAGGTTGTCGAAGTAGTGGTCGACGCCGTCGGGCGCGGCCCGGTCCAGCGCTTCCCGTACCTGGTCCACGCTGTCGCCGTGCCGGTAGCGGACGACCTCGTCGAAGCCGAGCCCGGCCAGGTAGTCCGCCTTCGCCGGGCTGGAGGTGGTGCCGACCACGCGGGCGCCGGCGAGCCGGGCGAGCTGGCCGACCAGGGTGCCGACGGCTCCGGAGGCGCCGCTGACCACGAGGGTCTGGCCCGGCCGGGGGTCCAGGAAGGTGGTCAGGGTGGCCCAGGCGGTCATCCCGGGGCCGCCCATCGCGCTGAGCGCCGTCTGCAGCGGCAGCACCTCGTCGTACCAGTCCCGGCGCAGGCGGCGGTAGGCGGGGAAGACCATCGGGAAGGTGCCGGTCTGCCAGAGCCTGGGGGCGCCGTCGCTGATCACGTGGGACTGCCAGCCGCCGAAGCCCTGCACCAGGTCGCCGGGCCGGTGGGCGGCGCGCGGCCCGGCCGCCAGCACCTCCATGATCGAGTCGGCTCCCATGTGACCGCCGACGGGGGTGTCGAGGGCGATGCCCTGGAGGTAGGGGTCGACCGAGACGTACAGGGTCTTGAGCAGCATCTCGTCGGGGGCGAGGTCGACGGTGACGTCCTCGGTCACCTTCTCGTAGAGCCGCCTGACGTCCGGGGTGCCCTCGACGTGCTCGCGGACCACCCACTTGCTGATCTTCACTGCGGCTCCTTCGGCGCGGGGGCGGGGCCTTCCTGCGGCCCTACGGGGATGACGAGGTGGGTGGGGGGCGGGGCGGAGGTGTCGACGGAGGCGGTGAAGGGCAGGCCGTCGTCCCGGCAGACGAACTGCATGACGTGGCGGCCGGCGGCGGCGGCGCGGATCAGGCCGCCGGTGGTCGCCCAGACGCCGGACTGGTAGAAGTCGGCGAGACCGGGCAGTCCGGGGCCGTGTTTCTTCACCAGTTCCTCCAGCGTCTCGCCGCTCTCCACGAACGGCTGCCAGCCGAGCACCGACCCGTCGTAGTTGCCGGTGTAGCGGACCTGGGTGAGGGGGCTGGAGACGTCGCGTACGGCGATGGACTCCTCCAGGCCGGGGAACCGCTCCTCCAGGAACTTCACGAGCGCGACCCTGGCCCGGCGTTTGGCCGCGTAGTAGCCACGGCCGTGGCGGACGGGGAGGGTGTGCAGTTCCTGTCCGCCCCGGCGGCGGGTGGCCTGCTCGGGGCCCTCGTCCAGGGCGCGCCAGGGGGCGATGTCGCAGAAGTAGGTGGCGTAGACGACGCTCGTGCCCGGCGGGGACAGCTCGGGGTAGTGCCGGTCGCGGAACTGGACGTTGATGCTCGGGTGGCGGATGCCGGTCAGCTCGGCGGCCTGCTCGTCGGTGAGGAGGTAGGTGGTGCAGGGGTCGGCTGCGGGGAAGCTCCGTTTGAGGCCGAGGAAGAGGGTGAAGTAGCCGGGGAAGACCATGCCGGGCTGGTGGAGGGTCTCGGTGTAGAGCCGCCGGTAGTCGTCGTCGAGGTAGCGACCGCCGAGGAACTTGTTCATGGTGGTGGGGCCGTCGGCCGCCGACACCACGATGTCGGCCCGCAGTTCGCGGCCGTCGCTCAGACGCACCCCGGCCGCCCGGTCGTTCTCGACGATCACCTCCTCGACCTTGGTGTTGTAGGCGACCTCGCCGCCGAGCCCGAGGTACCGCCGCTCGATCGACCGCGCGACGCCGAGCGAGCCGCCTTCGGGGACGCCCGCCGAGAGGTTGGCGTGCGAGGCGAGCTGGAAGTGGGTGGGCAGGACGGGGAAGTTGGGGTGCTTCTCGTAGAGGACGAAGTTGAACGCCTGGCGCAGCAGCGGGTCCTTGAACCGGCCCGAGTACTGGGCCATCAGCACCGAGATGGTCTTGCGGACGGCGCCCGCGTACGGGACGAAGGAGGCCAGCATGCGCAGCCGCTCGACACGGCCCATCAGGCCGACCGGCTTGAGGAAGGGGTAGACGGTGAGTGCCTTGCGGAAGGCGCGCAGGTGGCCGCAGAACTCCTTGATCTGCTTGGCGTCGGCGGGTGAGAGAGCGGTGAGGTGGGCCTGGAGGCGGTCGGGGTCGGAGTAGAAGTACACCGCGCGCCCGTCGTGTCCGCGCACGACGTTGAAGACGTCGAAGTGGCGGACCTCCTTGCCCTGGAGGGCGCCCAGCTCCAGCCAGATCTGGTGCATCTCGTTGCCCGGCCCGCTGCCCAGCATCCAGCTGACGCAGGCGTCCAGGGTGTAGTCGCCGCGCTCCCAGGAGGTGCAGCAGCCGCCGGGGATCTCGTGCATCTCCAGGATCTTGGTGCGGTAGCCGTTCATCTGGGCGTAGCAGCCGGTGGAGAGGCCGCCGAGCCCCGCACCGATGATGATCATGGTTTCCCTGCGGTCCGGTCCCGGCCGGGTGGTCCGCTCCCCCGCTGTCGTCATGAACCGCGCCTTTCCTTGGCGTACCAGCGGTCGAGCTGCGGGAGCCGGCCGAGTCGGCCGGGGTGCCAGGGCTCGGTGCCGGTGCTCTCGTGGGCGCGGAACGGCAGGCCCAGTTCCGCGCAGAGGTACTGGACGGCGAAGCGGCCGGTGGAGGCGGCGCGGATCAGGCCGCCCATCCCCACCCACTGCCCGGCCATGGAGAACCCGGCCAGTCCGGGCAGCCGCATCCGGTCCTTGCCGACCAGGCCGGCCGCGAGGTCGTCGGCGTCGGAGAACGCCTTCCAGGCGAGGATCGAGCCGTTGTGGTTGCCGGTGTAGCGCCGGGTGGTGGCCGGGGTGGCGACGTCCACCAGCTCGATCCGGTCCGCGGCGTCGGGCCAGCGGCGGGCGAGGAAATCCCGCACGAAGCCGGCGACGTGGCGCTTCTCCTCGCGGTAGCGCCGGCGGTCGGTGCGGCGCAGTTCGGCCCAGTGGGCGTAGTCGCTGAAGTAGGTGCAGTGCACCACCGACTTGCCGGGCGGGGCGAAGCCCTCGGAGTAGCGGGAGCGCAGCTGGACGACGAGGCTGTCCTGGAGGGCGCCGGGCAGCGCCGCGGCCTCCTCGGTGTCGAGCAGGTACGTGGTGCTGTGCGCGTCCTCCTCGGGGAGGGGGCCCTCGATGCCGACGAAGGCGGAGACCACGGCGGGGAAGAGGGTGCCGGGCTTCTCCAGCAGTTCGTCGTAGAGCTTGTCGACGCGCGGTCCGGTGTACCTTCCGCCGAGCAGGCCGCGGATGGTGGTGTGGCCGTCGCAGGCGGAGACGACGTGCTCGGCGTAGTAGCGGCGGCCGCCGCGCAGTTCGACGCCGATCGCCCGGTCGTTCTCCACCAGGATCTTCTCGGTGCGCGCGCGGTAGCTGACGGTGCCGCCGAGCCCGGTGTACCGCTCCTCGACCGACCGGGCCAGGCCCAGCGAACCGCCTTGCGGGAAGCCCGCGTTGCCGTGGTGGGCGGCGGCCATGTTGAAGAGGTAGGGCAGCACCGGGAAGCCCTCGGGGTCCTGGAAGAAGATGTTGCGGAACGCCTTGCGCAGCAGCGGGTCCTCGAACCGGTCGGCGAACCGGTGCATCGGGGTGGCGGCGGTGCGCCAGAAGAGGCGGAAGGCGGGCAGGACGGTGCGCAGGGTGGCGGCCCGTTCGCGCACCGTCCTGAGGGCGGGGGCGGTGAGGAAGGGGTAGAGGTCGATCTCGGTGAACCGCCGCAGGTCGCGGCAGAAGGAGCGGATCAGGCGGGCGTCGCCCGGGGAGACCTCCAGCAGGTGGGCCTGGAGCCGGTCGGGGTCGTTGTAGAAGACCACCGACCTGCCGGTCTCGTCGGTGACCTTGTTGAACAGCTCGAAGTTGGTGACGGTCTTCCCGTCGAGCGCGCCCAGCTCCCGCCAGACCTGGTGGGCGTCGTTGCCCTCGGCGGTGCCGATCAGCCACTCGATGCAGTAGTCGAAGAGGTAGCCGTCCCGGGACCAGGCGGTGCAGCAGCCGCCGGGGAGCACGTGCTTCTCGAAGATGCGGGTGCGCATGCCGCTCATCTGGGCGTAGCAGCCGGTGGAGAGGCCGGCCATGCCGGCGCCCACGATGATGACGCGCGGCGGGCTGCCCGGCGCGGGCTCGCGCCGGGTCCACTCGGTGTCCTCCTCACGCGGCACGGCCGGCCTCCCCCGTCAGCAGGGCGCGGACCAGGGCGGCGTTGCGCGGGAGGTGGTCGGCGTCGAGCATGTCGGCGTGCTTGCCGGAGCCGCGCAGGACGCGGTGGCCGGTGGTGGAGCTGCCGTGCCAGGCGCCGGGGACGCCGGCCGCGTACAGCTCGGTCTTCTCCTCGTCGGACAGCACGCTCACCGGGGCGCCGACGGTGCCGGTGTTGGGGTTGCGGCCGCAGAAGCCCAGGTACTCGGCGGCGTGTTCCAGCACCGTGCTGGTGACGATCTCCGAACCGGTGTGCTTGTAGAGGTGGCCGCCGAGTTCCGCCTCGAACGCCTTGAGTCCGTCGGCGCCCGGTTCGAACGCCTCGGTGACGCGCCGGGAGTCGAGGATCACCACATGGCCGACGCTCCGGCCGCGGGCCTCCAGTTCGCGGGCCACCTCGAAGGCGAGGTTGCCGCCGAGGGAGTAGCCGAGCAGCCGGCACTCCCCCGTGGGCCGGGCGGCCTCCACCAGATCGGCGTAGCGCGCCACCTTGTCCTCGCCCGGCAGGTAGTTGAAGGCGAGGACGCGGTACTCGGGGAGGTGGGCGGCGAGGCCGCGGTAGACCAGGCCGTGGCCGCCGGCGGGCGGGAAGCAGAAGAGGGGGTCGGGGGCGGCCTCGTTGAAGGTGAGGTGGGGCAGTTCTTCGGCGGTGGTGCCGGTGACGCGTTCCTCGACGGCGGCGGCCATCCCGTGCAGGGTCGTCACCTGGTAGAGGCGGCTGACCGGGACGGTGACGCCGAACTCGGTGCGCAGGTGGTGGAGGAGTTCGATGAGTTTGATGGAGCTGCCCCCGGATTCGAAGAAGTCGTCGCCGAGCCCGGCCCGCTCCAGGCCGAGCAGGGACTCCCAGTGGCGGGCCATGCTCACCTCGTAGAGGGTCACGGGCGCCTCGTACGCCTGGTGCCGCTCGCCGTGCGGCTGGGGCAGGGCGCGGAGGTCGACCTTGCCGTGCGCGGTCAGCGGCAGCGCGGAGACCTCGGCGAGGTGGGAGGGGACCATGTGCGAGGGCAGGACGGTGGCGAGGTGGCGGCGCAGCGCTCGGATGTCCAGGGTCGCTCCGGGTTCGGGGACGCAGTAGGCGCACAGGACGGCCTCGCCGGTGGCGTCGGCGCGGACGGCGGCCACGGCCCGGGCGACGCCCGGCCGGGTGGTGAGGTGGGCCTCGACCTCGCCGGTCTCGATCCGGTGGCCGCGCAGTTTGACCTGGCCGTCCTGGCGTCCGAGGAGGTGGACGCGGCCCTCGGCGTCCCAGCGGGCGAGGTCGCCGGTCCGGTAGAGGCGCACGGGCCGGGCGCCGGGCTCGCGGCTCAGGGTGCGGGTGGTGAAGCGGCGCGCGGTCAGCTCAGGGTCGCCCGCGTAGCCGAGGGAGACACCGTCGCCGCCGATCCACAGCTCACCGGTGACGCCCGGGGGCACGGGGGCACCGGCCGCGTCGAGGATGTACAGGGCGGCATGGGGCAGGGGGCGTCCGATCGGCACGGTCAGGCCCGGTTCCAGGCCCTCGGCGGGGCCTTCGAAGCAGGCGCTGTCGATGGTGGCCTCGGTGACGCCGTAGGAGTTGAGGACGCGGGTGCCGGGGCCGCAGAGCTCGCGCAGCCGCTGGTACTCGGCGACCTTCCAGGTGTCGGAGCCGACGACCAGCAGCTTGAGGAAGTCGAGCCGCTCGCCCTCGCGGGCGCAGTGGTCCATGAGGCCGCGCGCCAGGGCGGGGACCAGTTCGGCGCAGTCGACGCGCTCGGCGCGCAGGGTGCGGTACAGACGGGCGGTGTCGAAGACCAGGTCGCGGTCGGCGAGGACCAGGGTGCCGCCCGAGCACAGGGCGCGCACCAGGTCGCCGGTGAAGACGTCGAAGGAGGGCTGGGCGGTCTGGAGGTGGACCCGCACGTCCCGCTCCAGGCGGTAGGCGGTGCGCCAGGCCGCGTAGGCGGCGGCGAGGTTGCGGTGGCTGACCCGGACGGCCTTGGGGACGCCGGTGGAGCCGGAGGTGTGGATGACGTACGCCGGGGCGTCCGGGGCGTCGGCGGTCTCGGGGGCGGGCCCGTCGCTCTCGGCGGCGCGGAGCTGGTCGGGGGTGACGGCCGGGCAGGGCAGTGCGGTGGACGTGCCGGCCGTACCCGGGCCGGTGACCAGCAGGGCGGCTCCGGCGCCGGTGAGGACCTGGGCGGTGCGGTCGGCGGGGAGGGCCGGGTCGAGGGGGAGGTAGGCGCCGCCGGCCTTGAGGACGGCGAGCAGCGTGATGATCAGTTCCGGGGTCTTGTCGAGCCGGACGCCGACCACCGTGCCGGGCCCGACGCCGAGGGCGCGCAGCCGCCGCGCCCGGGTGCGGGCCCTCCGTTCGAGTTCCCCGTACGTGAGGTGGGCGGAGGCGCCGTAGGGGGCGGGGACGGTGACGGCGGTGGCCCAGGGGCGGGCGGCGGCGGCCTCGGCGATCAGCCGGTGGACCGGCCGGTGGGCGCCGGCTGCCCGCTGCGCGGCGGCCTCCTCCCGGGCGCCGCTCCATTCCCCGACGAGCCGCTCGCGCTCCTCGGCGCCGAGCATCTCCAGTTCGGGGGTGGGGGTCTGGGGCCGGGCGCGGGTCATGCTGTCGAGCAGGTGGACGTAGTGTCCGGCCATCCGGCGGACGGTCTGCGGGTCGAACAGGTCGGTGTTGTACTTGAGGACGGAGTGGAAGCGGCCTTCCGCCTCGTCCTCGTAGACCGAGAGGGTGAGGTCGAACTGGCCCTCCTCCTCGGGCAGTTCGATGTACTCCAGCCGGTAGCCGTACTGCTCGGTGGCGACCTTGTGGGTGAGCAGGATGAACATCGCCTGGAAGACGGCCGAGCGGCTGGGGTCGTGCTGGAGCCCCAGCTCCTCCACGAGCAGGACGAACGGGTACTCCTGGTTGTCCAGGCCGTTCAGGACGGTGGAGCGCACCTGGTCCAGGAGTTCGGCCACGGAGGGTGCGCCGGAGAGGTCGGCGTGGAGCGGCAGCGGGTTGACGAAGTAGCCGTAGACCGAGGCGAACTCCTGCTGGGTGCGGCCGGTCACCGGGGAGCCGACGATGACGTGGTCCTGGCCCGAGTAGCGGTGCAGGAGCAGGTAGTAGGCGCAGATCAGCACCATGAACGGGGTGACGCCGTGGCGCTGGGCGAGGGCGTGGACGCGGGCGCTCAGCTCCTCGTCGAGGACGAAGAACTCGGAGGCGCCGTTGTGGGTCTGCACGGCCGGGCGGGGCCGGTCGGTGGGCAGGTCCAGCAGCGGGACCTCGGCGGGGAGGCGGGAGCGCCAGTGGTCGAGCATGGCGCCGGCCTCGGGGCTCGCCAGGAAGCGGTTCTGCTCGTTGAGGAAGTCCACGTAGCGGGCGGTCACCGGTGGCAGGGACGGCTCCCGCCCCTGCTTCAACGCCTCGTGCACGGCGAGGAGTTCCTCGATGAAGGTGAAGGTGGAGACGGCGTCCGAGACGATGTGGTGGACGGCCTTCATGATGATCCAGCGGTCGTCGCCGCGCCGGAAGAGGCGGAAGCGGACCAGCGCGTCCCGCTCCAGGTCGTACTGCTCGCGGTACTCGCGGATGATGGTCCGCCGGATCTCCTCCCACTCCTGGCCCTCGACGTCGAAGAGGGCGAGGTCGGGCTCGACCTCGGCGGCGACGCGCTGCACCGGCCGGCCCTCGCTCAGGTGGAAGGTGGTGCGCAGCGCGGGGTGGCGGGCGACCAGCCGGCGGACCGCCTCGAACATCAGCTCCGGGTCGAGTGCGGCCCGCACCTCGACGGCGCCGCCGATGTTGTAGGCGTAGCCGTCCGGGTTGAGCTGCTTGAGGAACCAGAGGGCCTTCTGGTTCTGGGTCAGTGGGTGGTCGCCCTCGTCGGTGAAGAGCTCCACGGCCGCGGCCGTGCCGCCCCCCTGGTCGGTGGCGACCCGTTCGGCGAGCCCGTCGTGGAGCCGGTCGGCGAGTTCGCCGACCGGGGTGCCGCTGAGCAGGGCGACGACGGGCAGTGCGACGCCGAACTCGGCCTGCGCCTTGGCCCGTACCTCCATGGCGAGCAGCGAGTCGAGGCCGAGGGCGCCGAGCCCGCCGGCCGGGTCGACGTCCTGGACCGGGGTGCGCAGCACGGTGGCGACCAGGTGGGTGAAGCGCTCGGCGACCAGGGCACGGCGCCGGTCACCGTCGGCGGCGCGGAAGGTGTCGAGGAAGCCGCCGCCGCTGGCGGCTGCGGCGTCGCCGGCCGCCGCGAGGTCGGCGACGAGCGAGGGCGGGGTGTCGTACCAGGCGAGGAAGGTCCGCCAGTCGACGACGGTGGCGACGACGAGTTGGGCCCGGTCCTGCCCGAGGACGCGTTCCAGCACGCTCATGCCGACGTCCGGGGTGAGGCTGCTCATGCCCCGGCTGTGCAGGTAGTGCTCGACCAGGCCGAGTTCCTCGATCATGCCGGTGGCCCAGGGGCCCCAGTCGAGGCTGAGGGCGGGCCGGCCCTCGGCTCGGCGGCGGTGGGCGAGGGCGTCGAGGAAGGCGTTGCCCGCGGCGTAGTTGGTCTGCCCGGCGGTGGTCAGCAGGGAGGCGACGGAGGCGAACAGGACGAAGTGGTCGAGCGGTTCGTCCCGCAGGTGTTTGTCGAGCAGGTACGCGCCGACGGTCTTCGGGTCGTGGACGGCGTCGAAGGAGGCCCGGTCCAGGTCGGCGATCCGGGTGTCCCTGACCTGCCCGGCCAGGTGGAAGACGCCGCGCAGGGGCGGCGGGTCGCCCTGCCGGTACGCGTCGAGCCAGGCGGTCAGCGCGGCCTCGTCGGTGACGTCGACCGGGGCGCAGACCGGGTGCGCGCCGAGTGCCTCCAGCTCCTTCAGGAGGGCGACGGCGCGGCCCTGGGCGCTCGCGGGGTCGGTGCGCCGCCATTCGCGGCGGGGCGGCAGCGGGGTGCGGCCCATCAGGACGAGGTGCCGGGCCCCGCGCTTGACCAGGGTGCGGCAGAGCAGGCGGCCGAGCGCGCCGAAGGCGCCGGTGACCAGGTAGCTGCCGTCGGCGCGCAGCCGCGGCGGCAGGGGGCGGGTGAGGTCGTCGGCGGGGCGCAGGCGGCTGGTGGCGCGGTGGGTGCCGCGCAGCCCGATCTCCTCCTCGTCGTCGGTGCGGAACTCGCGCAGCAGCGCCATGGCCTCGGCCCGGGCCCCGCCGGGGTCGTGCGCCGGGTCGAGGTCGATCAGCTTGCCCCGGTGCCCGGTGAGTTCCTGGTGGCGCAGGACACGGGTGACGCCCCAGGCGGGCGCCCCGAGTGGTTCTACGGCCTCGCCGGGGACGACGGGCTGCGCTCCCCGGGTGACGACGTGCAGCGCGCAGGGCTCGGGCCGGGCCTGGAGCACCTTGGCCAGGGCCACGAGCGCGTAGGCGCCGCCGCCGGCCGCCCGCCGCAGGGCGTCGCGTGCGCACGTCTCGTACGGCGGCAGTGCCAGGCCGCCGAGGTGCACGACCGTGCCCCGGAAGGGCCCGGTGTCCGCGTCGAGGTCGGCGAAGAGGCGGGCGAGGTGGCCGTCGCAGTCCGGGGCGAGGGTGAAGTCGGTGCCGTCGGCGCTCCTGCTGTACGTGGCGGCGGGCCGGACGGTGCGGCAGCGGTGGCCGAGGCTGGTCACCAGGGCGGCGAAGGCGGCGCCGACGCCGGCGGGGTCGCCGTCGGTGAACAGCAGCCAGTCGCCGTCGCCCGCGCCGGGCGCCTTGGTCGCCTCGTCCTCGGGCAGCGGGCGGCCGGTCCAGGTGGGAACGGCCAGCCAGGAGTCGATGGTGGCCCGGGAGACGGTGGTGGACGCCTTCTCCACATCGGCGGCGCGGAACCCGCCGAGGCGGCCGAGGGCGGTGCCGTCCTCGGCGTACAGGGCGAGGTCGGCGACGAGTTCGTCCCCGTCGTCGCGGGTGATGACGCCGTGCGCCCACAGGGTCCGGTCACCGACCGGGGCGAGGCTCAGCTCGGCGAGCGAGAGCGGCAGGCGGATGCCGGTGCCGGGAGCCGGGGCGCCCTCGGCCGGGATCTGGCGGGTCAGCAGCGACTGGAAGCAGGCGTCGAGGAGGACCGGGTGGAGGTGGTGGCGGGCGGCGTCGTCGCCGAGGGACTCGGGCGGGCTGACGCGGGCCAGGACCTCGCCGTCGCCGATCCAGACCTCGTCGAGCGCCTGGAACGCCGGGCCGTACTGGTAGCCGAGGGCGGCGAGTCCGGCGTAGCACTCCGGGCCGGTGAGCCGGCGGTGGCTGCGGGCCTGGACGGCGGCGGGGTCCAGCGAGGGCCCGGCGGTGGGGTGCTGGACGGTGCGGACGACACCGGTGGCGTGGACGGTCCGTTCGCCTCCGGGGCCCGCCGGAACGGAGGCGATGGCGAAGTCCGCGCTCTCCGGGTCGATGGTCAGGTGCACGGTCCTGGTCTCGTCCTCGGCGAGGAAGAGCGCCTTGCGCAGGTCCACGTCGGCGAGGACCGCCGAGGTCGAGCCGGTGAGCGCCAGGACGGCCTGGGTGGCCATCTCCAGGTAGCCGGCGGCGGGGAAGACCACGGAGTCCTGGATGCGGTGGTCGGCGAGATAGGGCAGCCGCTCGGTGTCGAGGCCCGACTGCCAGGCGGGGCCCGCGTGGTCGGTGCGGCGGCCCAGGAGGGGGTGGTCGAGGCGGCCGAGGCGGACCCGCGCGACGTTCTCGGGCTCGGTCCAGTGGCGGTCGCGGCGCCAGGGGTAGCGCGGCAGCGGGACGGTCCGGCCGACGGGCTGGAGCACGTCCCAGTCGACGGCGACGCCGAGGTTGTGCAGGGTGGCGAGGGAGGCCGCGAACCGCTCGGGTTCGTCCTCCTCGCGGCGGACCGAGGGCACCGTGACAGCCGTCCGCCCGGTGGCTTCGAGGCATTCGCCAAGGGAGTGGGCGAGGGCCGGGTGCGGCCCGATCTCCAGGAAGAGGCGGTGGCCCTCGTCGGCCAGCCGGTCCACGGCGGCGCGGAAGGCGACCCGGTCGCGGACGTTCCGCCACCAGTAGGCGGCGTCCAGCACCACCCCGTCGGCCGGCCCCTCGATCGCGGTGAGGTGGACGGGCACCTTGGCCGGGCGCGGCGCGAGCCCCGCGAGCGAGGCGAGCAGCTCGTCCTTGATCCGGTCCATCCGGGGGCTGTGGTAAGGGACTTGGACGGTCAGGAGCTTGGCGAAGATCTGCTCGGCGCGGAGCGCTTCGGCCAGCTGGACGAGCGTGTCGCGGTCACCGGCCAGGGTGACCCCGGTGGGGCTGTTGACGGCGGCGACGCAGACCCGGTCGGCGTAGGGCCGTACCCGGCGCTCGGCCTCCTCCTCGGAGAGGCTGACGGCGAGCATGCCTCCGGTTCCGGCGAGGGTGTGCTGGAGGCGGCTGCGGTGGACGGCGATCCCCACGGCCTCCTCCAGGGAGTAGACGCCCGCCTCGTGGAAGGCGGCGATCTCCCCGGTGCTGTGGCCGACGACGGCGTCGGGCGTGACCCCGTACGAGCGCCAGAGGGCGGCCAGGCCCGCCTGGACGGCGAAGTTGGCGGGCTGGGCGAGCCAGGTCTCCGCCATCCGGGAGGTCTCGGCGCCGGCCGCCATCTCGTCGAGGAGCGACCAGCCGGCGATGCGGCGGATCTCCCGGTCGCAGGCGGTGACGACGTCCCGGAAGACGGGCTCGCTCGCCAGCAGCCCACGGCCCATCCCCCACCACTGCGGCCCCATACCGGTGAAGACCCAGACCAGGCGCCGGTCCTCGGGCTCCAGCCGCCGTCCCTGGACCACCCGGGGGTGGGGGTCGCCGCGCAGGTGGGCGTCGAGGGCCTCGGCGAGGGAGGCACGTGAGGAGTACACGACGGAGAGCCGTGACTCCAGGTGCTGGCGCCGGTGGGCGAGGGTGTGGCCGAGGTCGGCGAGGGCGGGCCTGGCGCCGTTGCCGCCGTCGAGTTCGCGCCGGATGCCCGCGGCCGTCTCGGCGAGGGCGTCGGGGTGGCGGGTGGTCAGCGGGAGGATGCTCCAGCCCGGCCCGCCGGGACGCGCGGACTCCTCGGGGAGGCTCTGCGCGGCGATCCGCCCGGCTTCGGGGGCGGGCGCCGGGGCGGCCGGGCGGGCCGGTGGCTCCTCCAGGACGATGTGGGCGTTGGTGCCGCCGAAGCCGAAGGAGTTGACCCCGGCCCGCGCGGGCCCCTCGTGCGCGGGCCAGGCGGTGGCCGCGGTCGGAATGGTGAACGGCGAACTCTCGTACGCGATGGCCGGGTTGACGGTGTCGAGGTTGATGTGGGGCGGGATCACCCGGTGCTTCAGGGCCAGCGCGGTCTTGATGAGCCCGGCGATGCCCGCCGCCGACTCGGTGTGGCCGATGTTGGTCTTGACCGAACCGACGTAGCAGGCGGCGCCCGGGGCGCGGCCCTCGGCGAGGACCTGGGCCAGGGCGTTGGCCTCGATGGGGTCGCCGACGGGCGTGGAGGTGCCGTGGGCCTCCACGTACTGGAGGTCGCCCGGGGTGACGCCGGCCTCGGCGCACACCCGGCGGACCAGGGAGATCTGGGCGTCGGCACTGGGCACGGTGATGCCGTTGGTGCGGCCGTCCTGGTTGACGCCGCTGCCCAGGATCACGGCGTGCACCGGGTCGCCGTCGGCCAGCGCGTCCTCCAGCCGCTTGAGGGCGACCAGGCCGACGCCCTCGGCGCGTACGTACCCCTCGGCGGCGGCGTCGAAGGCCCGGGAGCGACCGCTCGGCGAGAGGAAGCCGCCCTTGGTCTCGGCGATCGTGTACTGGGGTGCCGAGTGCAGCAGGACGCCCCCCGCGAGCGCCAGGTCGCTCTCGCCCCGCAGGAGGCTCTGGCACGCCAGGTGGACGGTCACCAGGGAGGAGCTGCACGCCGTGTCGACGGTGAGGCTCGGGCCCCGGAAGTCGAAGCAGTGCGAGATCCGGTTCGACACCATCGTCATCATGGTGCCGGTCGCCGTGTGCGCCGCGAGGGTCTCGAAGCTCAGGTCGGCGAACTGGAGGATCTTGTAGTCCAGGGTGAACGCGCCCACGTAGACACCGGTGTCGCTGCCCGCCAGTTCGGCCGGGCGCTGCCCGGCGTCCTCCAGCGCCTCCCAGGCCACCTCCAGCAGTTTGCGCTGCTGCGGGTCCATGTGGTCGGCCTCGCGGGGGCTGATGCCGAAGAAGGCCGGTTCGAACTCGTCGAAGCCGTCGATGTACCCGCCCCGGCCCGCCGCCAGCTTCCCGGCCTTGTCCCGGTGCCGGCTGGCCAGGGTGGCGGCGTCGTAGCGGTCGGGCGGGGTGGGGGTGAGGCAGTCCTTGCCCCTGAGCAGGTTCCGCCAGAAGCGGCGGTGGTCGTCGGCTCCGCCGGGCAGGCGGCAGCCGATACCGATGATCGCCACCTTGCCCGTCGGGGCGTCGTTGATCGCGTCAGCCAAGTTCGCACACTCCTCAGGTGGTCGCGCCGCGAGGGGCGGCGCGGTCGGCGGTACGGCGAGCCGGGTCAGGCTCGGCCGCTCCGGCGCCGCTTCGCGCGGTGGAGGGGATGGAGCAGACTGGCGAGGATCTCGCCGGTCGCGGGGAACGACGTGGGGTCGTGGAGTCCGACGGCGGCCGGCTCGCGGCCGGGGTGCCAGGTGAAACTGCCGAAGAGGTGGTCCCAGCAGGAGAGGTCGGAGCCGTAGTGGCCCGCCTCGTCCAGGTCGGTGCTGTGGTGCAGACGGTGCTGCTCCGGGCTGGCCAGGACGTGGTTGAGGCGGCCGATGCGGACGTCGATGTTGGCGTGGACGAAGTAGCCCTGGGCGGCCGTGAACAGGCCGGCCGCGAGGACCGATTTTTGGGAGAAGCCGACGAGGGCGAGGGTGAGCTGGACGGCTCCCTGGGCGACGACGATGTCCAGGACGTGGTTGACGCCGTTGTTGGCGACGTTGACCTTCTGCGGGACGTGGTGGACGCCGTGCAGCCGCCACAGCCACCGGTTGGTGTGGCCCAGGCGGTGCGCCAGGTAGCCGACGAGGGAACCGCTCAGCAGGGCGGCCGGGATCTCGGCCCCCAGCGGAAGCGCCGGATCAGCCGGCGCCACCACGCCGACGGCGGTCGTCACCAGCGTCTGCGCCACCGCGCTGCCCACCATGGTCAGCAGGAAGTACACGCCGTACCAGCGCCATTCGGCGGTGCTGGGGTGCCAGTCGCGCTGGTGCGGGATCAGCCGCTCCAGCACGGTCAGGTAGAGCAGCACGCCCATCAGGAAGAGCGGGCTGACCCGCGCGGGGTCCCACCGCAGGCTCAGCGCGAGGCCGGCCACCGCGACGGTCGCCGCGAGGAGCAGCGGATACGCGGCGACGCGCAGCACGGCCCGGGCCCGCCCGGCGAGTGGTAAGGAAACAGGAATTCCTTCGGGAAGGATTCCGTCCGGGGCAATACCATCGGGTTCCGGATCGCTATGGGACATGCACAACACCCCCAGGAATGCAATCGTCGACAGAAAGGCCGGCGCACGGACACGCGAAAGGATCCGCGGAAATCGGGGAAACCGCGGGAAAGACGCGGGACACCATGGAAAGACGAGAGGAACACCGACAAGAACCCGGCACTACGCTGTGCTTTCGGGAGACGGGCGAGGAATCCGGCCTCACCCGGACGCATCCGGCCCTTCACCCGGAGCGAGCCCGAGTGATTCTTATCCTCTTCCGGCGGCTTCAACCCCCCACCAAAGAGTGGTTCACCGCGGTCGGAACCGACGTGATTTCCCTTCGCGCACATTGAACAGGACGCCGGGCGGGGCAGGGCGGAAATGCGGCTCGCAGTCGCCGATGTGAGTTACTTAATACGCTTATCCGAACGGGAAGCGGGGTCGCACCCCGGGGCGCATGGAGCCGCCGGTCGCACGGCGAGACCGACGAGGCGGCGCCGACGGGAGCGGACGATGACGGGAGCGGACGATGACGACAGCCCAGCCGCCCGCCGGGGCGGCGGGGCCCTGCGCACCGCGGACGACCAGCGGCCCCGGTCCGAGAGGTACGCCCGGTTCAGACCCTGGCGAAGCGGGTCCGGCAGGTGACGGGCGAGCGGCCCGGAACCGCCGCACCTGGTTCCGGGCCGCGGTCCTGGCGCAGGTGCCGCGACTCGCACCCGGTCCGACAGGGGCCGCGCACGACGCCGGGGCGAGGCGCGGTTCCGGCCGCTGGAGCCTCCTGGATGGGCCCCAGGGCCTCCATGGCGAAAACTTTCACGGCCGCCGGGAACGTAGCGGCAGGTCAGGAGCGCCGCCAGTGATGTAGACCAGCGGAGCCGACGGGTGGGTCTTTACGGGGGTCTACGCGCGTGCATTACTTGTGTCGTGCTCATGGCGAGCGGCCCGTTCCCTCCGGGCGCCTGCGCCCGGGCACGGTCATCCGCGCGATCCCTGCTTCACCCCCCTCGTGCCTGGAGGCAGTCATGTCCGCGTACAGATCCTTCGCACGCCGCGGCCGCAGACCCGCGGTCGCCCTCCTCGGCGGTCTCGTCAGCGCGTCCCTGGCGCTCACCCTGGCGCCCACCGCCGCCGCCGCTTCGTCGGCTCCCCCGCCCGGCAAGGACCTCGCACCCGGCAAGGCGTACATGGGTGTCGGCACCCGCGTCGAGCAGGGGCTCGGCGCCGGCCCCGACGAGCGCACCATCGGCCCGGCCGACACCAGCGGTGTCCAGGGCATCGACGTGTCGAACTGGCAGGGCTCCATCAACTGGAGCTCGGTGAAGGCGTCCGGGATGTCCTTCGCCTACATCAAGGCCACCGAGGGCACCAACTTCAAGGACGCCCGGTTCAACGCGAACTACACCAACGCGTACAACGCCGGGGTCATCCGCGGCGCCTACCACTTCGCCCGCCCGAACGCCTCCACCGGCACGGCGCAGGCCGACTACTTCGCCAGCAACGGCGGCGGCTGGTCCCGTGACAACCGGACCCTGCCCGGCGTCCTGGACATCGAGCACAACCCCTCGGGCGCCATGTGCTACGGCCTGTCCACCACGCAGATGCGGACCTGGATCAACGACTTCCACGCCCGGTACAAGGCCCGTACCTCCCGCGACGTCGTCATCTACACGACGGCGAACTGGTGGAACACCTGCACCGGCAGCTGGACCGGCATGGCGGCCAAGTCCCCGTTCTGGGTGGCCCACTGGGGCGTGAGCGCCCCGACGGTGCCGAGCGGCTTCCCGACGTGGACGTTCTGGCAGTACTCGGCGACCGGCCGGGTCGGCGGTGTCGGCGGCGACGTCGACCGCAACAAGTTCAACGGCTCCGCCGCCCGTCTGCTGGCCCTGGCCAACAACACGGCGTGAGACGGCCGGAGGGCCGGGGGTACGGCGCTCACGCCGTACCCCCGGCCCTCCCCCGCGCCCACCGGACCTACCGCATCCGGCCGAGGCGCTCGCGCAGTCGGCGCGCGTCACGCAGCCGCTGCTCGTAGGTGGCGCCGAGCGCGAGGAGCAGCAGCCCGGCGAGGGCCGGGAACACCCAGCGCGGCAGGGCGTCGAGCACCTGGGCCACGTGCGGCGCCAGTTCGTGCAGAGCGACCAGTGCCAGCGCGCCGCCGCCCAGCAGCAGCGGGGCCTGGAGCCTGCGCATCGCCCCGGCCAGCGTCACCGCCAGCGCCGCCGCGCCCAGCAGCAGCGGGCGCTGCCAGTGCGGGTCGGACCAGAGCGCCAGCAGGCTCGGCAGCAGCGTCACCCCCAGCCCGGGACCGTACGCCGCCCACGAAGACACCTCCGGGTCCGTCCGCCGGCGCAGGTACCCGACGGCGCAGGCGATCACCGAGACCGGCAAGGTGTACGCCTCCGGGTGCGCCACCCCGGCAGAGACGAGCCGGACCCAGGTCGCCAGGGCGAGGAGTGCCGCCGCCAGGTAGCCCGCGCCGGGTCTGCGCTCCGGGCGCACCGCGGTCGCCGCCGCCAGCACCCCGCAGAGCGCCAGCACCAGGGCGAGGCAGGGCCCGTCGGTCAGCGCCAGCCCGAGCGCGACCAGCGCGCCGAACGCCCCGCCCGCCTCCAGGGACACCACCACCTCGGGCGTCCGGAGCCACACTCCCAGCACCACCGCGACCGCCGGAACGGCGAGGACCAGCACGGCGGTGCGTGCCGCGCCCAGCTCCAGCGACGCCCCGGCCGCCAGCGCCACCACCAGCGCGCACACCACCGAGAGCACCACGGTGACCACCCGGTCCACGACCGCCTCCGACCGCGCCGCCGCCCCCGCGAAGAGCACCAGGAGGACGCCGAAGGCCGCGTACGTGGCGGGCTCGGCGGCGAGCGCGAGCAGGCCCACGTGGGCCGCCACGGCCACCGCACACCACAGCGCGGTCCCGGCCGGCGCCGCGGGCACCCGGCCCACCACGGCCACCGCCAGCAGCCCCGCGACCAGCAGCAGATCCACCGCCAGGGCCGCCGCGTACGGGACGTCGGCCGTCACCAGCAGCACCGGCACCGCCCCCGAGGCGAGACCGACCGCCACGGCTGCGACGGCTGCCCGGCGGCCCGCTACCGGCCGGCCCTCCTGGACGAGGGAGGCGTACACCGCCCCGAGCAGCACGGCCGCCACCAGCAGCACCACCGGTACGGAGACGGCGTCCGGCCACGCCCACGCCCCGGCGGCCCCGTCCCGCACTCCGTCCGGCACTGCGGCCCACGGCCCCGCCAGCACCGTGCCCGGGCCGAGCAGCGCCGCCGCCGCGGAGGGCAGCACCGCCAGCACCGCCAGCACCGTCACCCCCGCCGCCGTACCCAGCAGCCCGTGCCGCACCGGCTTCGGCACCGCGGTGACCCGCGCCACCGGCGCCAGCGCCACCCCGCACAGCAGGTGGACCACGACCACCCAGCTCCACGGCACCTCGGTGCGCAGCACCCCGCCGACACCGACGACCGCCGCCAGGCCGGCCACCACTCCCCCGGTCACGGCCACCTCCTGAGGAGCCCGCCAGGCGGCGGCCAGCGCCACCGCCGCGGCACCCAGCAGCAGTGCACCGGGCCCCGCCGCGGCGAGCGGACCGCTCGCCGACAAGGAGGTCCCCCCGCCGGTCAGCAGCGCGCAGGCCCAGGTCGTCCCGGCCCCCACCCAGGCGGTGACCCGCACCGCGAGCCCCGGCCCGCGCACCGCGACCAGGACGCCTCCGGCGGCCGTCGCCAGCAGCGCCCAGCCGACCACCAGCGCGGAACCACCTGCCGCCCACGCCCCCAGCACCAGGGGGAACTGCCCCGCGACCACGGCGGCGGGCAACGGCAGCCGCAACCGCCCCAGCCCCGCCCCGTACGCCGTCCACCCCGCCGCCAGCGCCCCGGAGGCGAACGCCGCGTACCCCGCGCCGTCGGTGCCGGGCAGTACCGCCGCATGCAGCGCGTACGCGTCGAGCACCGTCAGCAGCAGCGCCACCGCGGCCACCACCTCCGCCGTCGCGACGAGCCCCCGGCGCAGCAGCGCCGCGGGCGCCGCCAGCACTCCCGCCGTCACCACGGCCAGCACGGTGGCCCGACCCGCGATCCCCAACTGGCCCCAGCCGACCAGGGTGAACGCGATGGCGGCGACGGCGAGCAGCAGTCCGCCGAGGACCAGCAGCACATGCTGCGCACCCGGTGCGGCGGCGGGGTCCGGGGGGATCGCCGCCGGGGCGGGACGCGGTGCGGGGGCGGGCGCCCAGCCGGCCGGCGCGGCCTGCGGCCAGGCGGCGGGCGGCGGCCAGGCGGCGGGCGGCGGCCAGGCGGCGGGCGGCGGGCGCCACCCCCGCGTGTGCTGCGCACGCAGCGCGGCCCTCAACCAGGCGCGGCGGCGGAGCAACTGCGCCCGGCGGGCGTCCAGCCAGACCAGCTCACGGTCGAGGAGCACCAGTTCCTCGGCGGGGGGCGACGGCAGAGGTGTCATGCCAGGGAGTGTGGGGGCGGCGGGGCGGGGCGGGCATGGGGGCGGGTACTCAGTTCGGCGGTGAGTAGGTGGGCGAGGGGGCGTCCGGCGCGGTTCGGGGCGACCCCCGCCGCCTGGCGCGGCCCGGCAACGCGCACTGCCCCCGCCGGCGAACCGGACGGGGGCAGTGCTCAGGCCCGGCGGAGAAGGACCCTGATCGGTGCGGGGATCAGATGATGCTCACGCCGTAGACGCTGAGCGCCTCGGTGACGGGCTGGAAGAACGTGGTGCCGCCGGAGGAGCAGTTGCCGCTGCCGCCCGAGGTGAGGCCGAGCGCGGTGCTGCCGGAGAAGAGCGCGCCGCCGCTGTCGCCGGGCTCGGCGCAGACGTTGGTCTGGATGAGGCCGCTGACGATGCCGTCGGCCCCGTAGTTGACGGTGGCGTTGAGGCCGGTGACCGAGCCGCCGTGTACGCCGGTGGTGCTGCCGCTGCGCTTGACGGACTGGCCGACCGAGGCGTTCCCGGCGCCGGTGATCTCCTGGTAGCTGCCGTTGTAGAGGGAGACACGGCCGTCAGCGGCGCTCTGGTTGGAGTGCCGGATGATGCCGTAGTCGTTGCCCGGGAAGCTGGAGCCGGCGGTGGTGCCGATCGACCACGAGCTGCCGATGTTGGTGCAGTGGCCGGCGGTCAGCGCGAACTTGGTCCCCGCGCTGTCCTGCACGTTGAAGCCCAGGGAGCACCGGGAACCACCCGTGGTGATGGCCTCGCCGCCCGCGATGAGCTTGGAGAACGTGCCGGGCGCGTGGTTGACCTCCAGGGCGTCGGCGTTGGCGCCGGCCACGTCCTTGATCTCGGCGATCTCGGCCTTGCTGACCGTGCTGTCGACCGTGACGACGACCTTGCCCGACTCGGCGTCGACGTACCAGGCGGTGCCGGCGACGTCCGCGGTCCGCACGGAGTCGGCCGTCTGCTTGAGCTCGCTGGTACTGAACGTCTTCGGGGCCGGCTGGGCGGTCGCGGTGGCGGCGGGCACGACGAGCGCCGCGGAGGCGGCCAGGGCGGTGGCCCCGGTGATGAGTCGTGCTCGTCTCGAAAGGCTGTGGGGGCGGGGGAGTCGCACGGGAAGTCCTCCAGATGGTGGGGGGAACTCAGGGCGTCGGGTGGACGCCCGGGGCGCGTCGTCAGGAGCAGCGCAGACAGACGTGTCCCTGACAACTTTGTTCAATGCTGTACAGCCTGGAGGGCCTGCACAAGCCCCCGGGAACGGGCCTGGCCGAGAAGTGGTTCCCCCACGGGAACCAGACACCCTCAAACCGGTGGATCAGCAGCCGGGAAGGGGAGGGCGGAATGACGGAAAACAAGCAGTGGGGGGCCGGGGCCGTACAACGGCGAGCGGCCTTCGGAAACCATCAGGGCCGGTTTCGGAGTTATCCGAAACCGGCCCTGATCTACGACTCTCACGAGTCGGGACGACAGGATTTGAACCTGCGACCCCTTGACCCCCAGTCAAGTGCGCTACCAAGCTGCGCCACGTCCCGGTGCGCGGTCTGCGGTGGTGCTGCCGACCGCGCGAGAAGAACTTTACCGCACGTCCGGGGGTGGTTCCGCACCCGAGGGGTGAGGGCTCAGGCGAGGGCTCTGCGGGCCTGTTCGGCGAGGGCGTCGGCGCCGCAGGTGCGGGCCAGTACCAGGGCGCGGCCCAGTTGGTCGCGGTCGCCGGTGGCGAGGCCGAGGGCGAGGCGGGCACGGGCCAGTTCGTCGTGGGCCGGGGACTCCTCCAGGTGGGCGACGGCACGGGCGTGCAGGTCCGGGGCGGCGTCGGGCGGGGCGAGGGCGGCCTCGCAGCCCAGGGCCATGCCGAGCGCGGTGGGGGTGCCGAAGCGTTCGGCGTCCATGCGCAGACGGCGGGTGAGGGCGCGGGCTCGCTCGGGGTCGCGGCCGGCCAGGGCGGCGGCCAGGTCGCGGGGCCAGGGCGCCCAGACCGGGTTGTGACGGCCCCGTTCGGCCATGGCGGAGGCGGCTTCGAGTTCGGCCACGGCCTCGTCGGTGCGGCCCAGGGCGAGCAGCAGACGGCCGCGGACGCTGGCGGCGTCGGGGAGGATCATCGCGTCGGGGTAGGGCGGGCCGAAGCCGCGGGCCTCCGCGAGGCGCTGGGCGTCGGCGGTGCGTCCGCGCGCCAGGAGGGTGTCGACGAGGAGGCAGGCGGCGTCCCAGTGGACGGGGAGCCCGGTGCCGATGCGGTCGGCGAGCCGCAGCGCCTCACCCAGGCGGGCCTCGGCCTCGGCGAGGCGGCCGCGCCTGCGCAGCACAGCGCCGGCGAGCGTGTGGGCGAAGGCGAGGTGGCCGCCGCTCCAGCCGGAGATCTCGTACGCGCGCACGGCCTCGGCGAAGAGCTCCTCGGCGCGGTCGAGTTCGTCGATCCAGACGTAGGTGATCCCGGCGAGGCACGGGTACTCGAAGCCCCAAGTGGTGTCGGTCCAGCCGAGGCCCGGGGCGGGGCGGCCGTCGGTGAGGGCCCGCTCGCAGAACTCGGCGACGACGGTGTGGTTCTCGCCCCGCAGCATGCCGTCGAAGGCCCGCAGGGTGAGCAGGGCGCGTTCGGCGTTGTCCTCGCCGGTCAGCGGGTCGGCGAGCTGGGCCAGGCGGCGCGAGCGGCCGGGGCCGTCGTCCTCGGTGGCGCGGAACGCGTCGAACATGTAATGGGCGGCCTGGAGGCGTAGCCGTTCGGGGCCCGGTTCGGTGGTGGCGGCGGCGAAGGCCACGCTGAGGGACGCCTCGCGCATCTGCTGGTTGTGGGCGAGGGCCTGGGCGAGGCGGAAGGTGGCATCGGCGCGCAGGGTGTCGTCGAGGCCGGGGAGTTCGAGGGCCGTGCGCAGATGGCGGACGGTGTCGGCGGGCGAGGTGAGCAGGGCGGCGCAGCCCAGTTCGTGGTGGACGAGGGCGCGCAGGTGGTGCTCGGGTGGTTCGCGCAGGGCACGTTCGAGGCAGCGGCGGGCGGCGTCGGGCGCGCCGACGGCCAGGTGCTCGCGGGCAGCCCGGCGTAACTGCTCGACCAGGCCGGGGTCCTGGTCGGGGTGGACCTCCAGGAGGTGGCGGGCGGCGGCGGCCGGGCCCATGCCCTCGATGGTCAGGAGCCAGGCGGCGCGGCCGTGGAAGGCGGTGCGCAGGGCGCGCGGTACGGCGTCGTAGACGGCTCCGGCGACCAGTGGGTGGGTGAAGTCGACGGTGTCGCCGGGGTTCAGGACGCGGGCGGCACGCAGCCGCCCGGTGGCGGTGGCGCGCTGGTCGGGGGAGAGCCCGGCGAGGCTGCCGGCAAGGCGCAGCGGGACGCCGGCGCCGAGGACGGCGGCGGCCCAGGCGAGCCGGGCGGCGTCGGGGCCGAGGTCGCCGAGGCGGTCGGCGAGCCGGTGGCCGCGAACGGTAGCCGCGAGTTCCCGGACGGCGGCGGCCCGGTCGGCGCCGGGGTCCAGGGGGCGGTCGCGCAGGCGGGCGAGGAGTTCGGCCAGTTCGTAGGGGCTCCCGCCGGTGGCGGCCCACAGGTCATGTCCGAGGGGGGCGGCGCCGGGGCCCAGGGTGCGGCGGGTGAGGTCCCCGGCGGCCTCGGGGGTCAGGGCGCGCAGGGTGACGCGCAGGCGGGCGGCGGTGCCGAGCGCGTCGAGGTGGGGGCGGTTCTCCTCGGCGGCGTGCCCGGTGGGCCGGTGGGCGACGACCAGGAGGAGCGGGAGGCGGGCCAGCCGGGGGCTGAGGGCGGCGAGCCAGCCGAGGGACTCGCCGTCGGCCCAGTGGGCGTCGTCGAGGACGAGGACCAGCGGGCGGGCGCGGTGGCGGCGGGCGGCGCGGGCGGCCAGCTCGACGAGGGCGTCCCGGACGCCCTGCGGGTCTGCGGGCTCGGTGCCGGGCGCCGTGAGGCCGAGGGCGGGGCCGACGAGGGCGCGGTGCGGGCCGAGCAGTCCGGAGAGGCCCTCGGTGTCGGCGAGGTCGGTGGCGAACAGGGAGCGGGCGGTGTGGAAGGGGACGGCGGTGGTGCCGGGGTCGGCGCGGGCGGCACGGACGGTGCAGCGGTCGGCCGCCCGGGCGCGGACGCGGGTGAGGACGGAGGTCTTGCCTATGCCGGCCGCGCCGCTGTAGACGAGCAGGCCGCCTTCGGGGCGGGTGCGGCACAGGGCGTCGACCGCGCGGTCCGCCGCCGCGAGTTCCAGCTCGCGTTCGAGCAGCGGGTCGCCGGGCCACGGGGGCGGCGTGGTCGTCATGCCTGTCCAAGGGGGCTCGTACGGGGGGCAGTTACGCCGACGAGCCTAGTCGTCCCGGTGGTGCGGACAACATACTTCGCCCTCTTCCGGGCGCCGGGCGCACTCGGGCGCGCGGGGAGCGTGCGCGGTGGCGCGCCCGGGCTGCGGGGTGGCGGGCAGGATGGAGGTATGGAATCCAGGAATGGCAGGAGCGCGGGGGCCGGCGAGGAGCACGCGGCGGTGCGGCCGGACCGGGGGCGGGACCGGGACGCCGAGGGCAGGGCGCGCAACGCCCGCCCCCGGGACGGGCTGGGCCGCCCCCTGTCGTACGACGCGCCGGGGGTGCCGCGGGCGCCGGAGGGGGTCGTCCGGACGGCGGGGGCCTCGGTGGACGAGGCGCAGGAGCTGCTGCGGGCCGGGCGGCCCTTCCACGCGCACGAGGTGTTCGAGGACGCGTGGAAGTCGGGGCCCACCGGGCAGCGCGCCCTGTGGCGCGGGCTGGCCCAGACGGCGGTCGGGCTCACCCACGCGGCGCGGGGGAACACCACCGGCGGGGCCCGGCTGCTGCGGCGCGGCGCGGACGAGGTGGAGCGGTGGGCGGCTTCCGGCGGGGCGGTGGGAGCCTCGCCGGGCGGGCTGGACGCCGGCGGGGTGGTGGCGTGGGCGCGGGCGCTGGCGGACCGGGTGGACGCCGAGGGCCCGGTGGCGGACGCGGCGGCGGTGGCGCCGCAGTTGCGCGCCCCGTGCTGAGCGGGGCTGCGTCACCGGTGCGGACCGGGTCCGGGTGCGCCGACGGTGGGCCGGTGTGAGGCTGGCGGATGTGACGATCACCGATGAGTCCGTGCCGCAGGCCGTTGCTCCGCCGGTGCTGGACCGGCGACGGCGCAACATCGTCTTCGTCACGGTCACGCTGGGAGTGCTGCTGGCGGCGCTGGACCAGACGATCGTGGGGACGGCGCTGCCGACGATCGTCGCGGAGCTGGGCGGGGCCTCCCACATGTCGTGGGTGGTCACCTCCTACCTGCTGGCCGAGACGGTGGCGACGGTACTGGTCGGCAAGTTCGGCGACCTGTTCGGCCGCAAGCTGGTCTTCCAGGTCTCGGCGGTCGTCTTCATCACCGGTTCCTTCCTGTGCGGCCTCGCCACCGACATGCTGCTGCTGATCACCTGGCGCGCGGTGCAGGGAGTCGGCGCGGGCGGGCTGATGGTGACGGCGATGGCGCTGATCGCCGACGTCATCCCGCTGCGGGAACGCGGCAAGTACCAGGGCGCGATGGGCGCCGTCTTCGGTGTCTCGACGGTGGTCGGCCCCTTGCTCGGGGGCCTCTTCACGGACCATCTGACCTGGCGGTGGGCGTTCTACGTCAACGTCCCGATCGCCATCGTCGTGGTGATCGCCGCCGCCCGGACGATCCCCGCGGTACGCGCGGCGCACAAGCCGAAGATCGACTACCTGGGGATCGCGCTGGTCGCGGTCGGCGCGAGCGCGCTGATCCTGGCGACCGCCTGGGGCGGCAACGAGTACGCCTGGGGCTCGCCGGTGATCATCGGCCTGTTCGCGGGCGGCCTGGTGGCGCTCGCACTGTTCTGCCTGGTGGAGACCAGGGCGCGGGAGCCGATGCTGCCGATGCGGCTCTTCCGCAACCCGGTGTTCAGCGTCTGCGCGGTGCTCAGCTTCATCGTGGGCTTCGCGATGCTGGGCGCGCTGACCTTCCTGCCGACCTATCTCCAGTACGTCGACGGGGACTCGGCGACCTTCTCCGGGGTGCGGACCCTGCCCATGGTGGTGGCGCTGCTGGCGGCGTCGGTGCTGAGCGGCACCGTGGTGGGGCGGACCGGGCGGTACCGGATCTTCCCGGTGGTGGGGTCGCTGGTGATGGCGCTCGGGCTGTTCCTGCTGTCGCGGATGGAGGCGGACACCAGCGACTGGCTGGAGTCGCTGTACATGGTGGTGCTCGGTGCCGGGATCGGCCTGTCGATGCAGGTGCTGACGATCGTCGTGCAGAACACCGTGGACTACGCGGACCTGGGCACGGCGACCTCGGGCGTCACCTTCTTCCGCACCCTCGGCAGCGCCTTCGGCACGGCCGTCTTCGGCACCATCTACGCCTCGGCGCTCGGCCCCAACCTCGCCGAGGGGGTGCGCTCGGCGGCCGGCGCCGACGGGGTGGACCCGGCGGCGCTGCTGCGGGCGGCGCAGAGTCCGCAGGGGGTGCACGGGTTGCCGGGGCCGGCGCGCGGCCCGGTGGTGGAGGCGTACGCGCAGACGCTGCACACGGTGTTCCTGTGGACGGTGCCGGTGGCGCTGCTCGGGTTCGTGGTGGCGCTCTTCCTCAAGGAGGTCCGGCTGCGGGACAGCGCCCGGCACGGCTCGACGGACATGGGCGAGGGGTTCGCGACGCCGGGCACGGCCGACTCGGAGCGGCTGCTGGAGTGGGAGGTGGCCAACGTGCTGCGGTCGGCGGACGCCCGTACGGCGCGGAGCATCGTGGCCGGGTCGGACACCCGGCTGGACGCGGCCGGGGCGTGGACGGTGATGCAGGTGGACCTGTTCATCCGGCTGGTGGGCCACGCGCGGATCGGGCTGATCGCGGCCCGCCACCAGATGCCGCCGGAGGTGCTGGTACCGGTCTTCGACCGGATGGTGGCCGAGGGGTACCTGACGCGTCAGGGAACCCTGTTCGACCTGACGCCCGCCGGCGCCCGGGAGGCCGACGTCATCACCGCGGCGTGGGCACGGTGGCTGCGGTCACGGCTGGACGAGGACCGCGGGGTACCGGCCGACCGGGACCTGCGCCGCGCGGTGGACGCCATCACCAAGCGGCTCCTCGCGGAGGACCTGGCGCTGGGGCTGACGGAGCAGCGCGGGCCGGTGGGGTCGACGTCGGCGAGGGCGGTGTTCTGACCGTGCGGGGCTCCTCCCCGCCCAGACGGCCTCCGCCCGGTGCGGGGCGGAGGCCGTGCCGTGGTGGCCCGTCAGCCGTCACGGGTAGAAGTGGGTCAGCGACTCGGCGACGCAGACCGGCTTGTCGGTGCCTTCGCGTTCGAAGGTGAAGGCACGGGCCATCTGTACGCCGCCGCGCTTGACGGGCTCCACCGAGGCCACCCTGGCGTGCAGGCGGACGCGGCTGCCGACGGGGACCGGGGCCGGGAAGCGGACCTTGTTGACGCCGTAGTTGAGGGCCATGCCGACCCCGGTGACCCGGAGCAGTTCGGCGAACATCGGGATGCCCCAGCTCAGCACCAGGTAGCCGTGGGCGATGGTGCGCCCGAACGGGCCCTCGGCGGCGCGGGCGGTGTCGGTGTGGACCCACTGGTGGTCTCCGGAGACCGCGGCGAAGGTGTCGATGGTCTCCTGGCTCACCTCCCACCAGCGGGAGTGGCCGAGGTCCTGGCCGGCGAGGGCGGTGATCTCGTCGATGCCGTGGGCGGTGCGGGGCACGGGTGCCGCCTTTCTGCGAGCGGGGAGGGGCCGGGTCAGGCCGTGGCGACGGCGGGGGCGGCGGCGCGGGGCGCCTCGTCCTCCTGCTCGTAGTTGCGGCGCTTGAGCAGCAGGAGCATGCAGCCGAGGGTGAGGGCGACCTGGAGGACGGCGTAGGCGATGACGGCGGTGATGGAGCCGGTCTGGTTGAGGAGGAACTGGCCGATGATCGGGGTGGTGCCGCCGAGCAGGGTGCCGCAGAGCTGGTAGCAGAGCGAGATGCCGGTGTACCGCAGGTGGGCGGGGAAGCGGCTGGCGAGCATTCCGGCGAGGGCGGCGTAGTAGAGGCAGTGCGGGATGGTGGCGACGGCGACGCCGACCATGGCCAGGCCGTAGCTCTCGGTGCCGATGAGGACGAACATCAGTGGCATCAGGACCAGTTCGGGCACCAGCATGAAGGTGACCGCCCGCGACCAGCTGCGCATCCGGGTGGCGAGGACCGCGCCGAAGGGCTGGGCGATGATCTGGGTGATGTTGGCGACCAGGATGATCGTGAGGAAGGAACTACGGTCGAAGCTCAGCTCGGTGGTGGCCCAGGAGAGCGCGAAGGTCGACTTGAAGTAGGTGGCGGAGAGGCCGATGGTGCAGGCGCCGATGCCGAGGACGATCAGCATGGGGTGGCTGCGCAGGACCTCGGAGAGCGGCACCTTGGCGGTCTCGCGCTTCTCGATGACGCGGGCCATCGCGGGCGACTCGGTGACCTTGAGCCGGACGAAGAGGCCGACGACGACCAGCAGCGCCGAGGCGAGGAAGGGCACCCGCCAGCCCCAGGCGACGAAGGCGTCGTCGGGGAGCTGGCTGATGGCGAGGAAGCTGAGGGTGGAGAGGGTGTTGCCGACCGGGGAGCCCTGCTGGGCGAAGGCGCCGTAGAGGATCGACTTGCCCTTGGGGGCGTGCTCGGAGGCGATGAGGACGGAGCCGCCCCACTCGCCGCCGAGGCCGATGCCCTGGATCATGCGGATGCAGACCAGCAGGATCGGGGCGGTGATGCCGATGCTGGCGTAGCTGGGCAGCAGGCCGATCGCGGTGGTCGAGACGCCCATCAGGAGCAGGGTGATGACCAGGGTGGTCTTACGTCCGAGCTTGTCGCCGAAGTGGCCGAAGACGATGCCGCCGAGCGGGCGGGCGAGGAAGCCGACCCAGAAGGTGGCGAAGGCGACGAGGGTGCCGAGGGCGCCTTCGAGTTCGGGGAAGAACACCTTGTCGAAGACGAGGGCGGCGGCGGTTCCGTAGATGTAGAAGTCGAACCACTCGATGGTGGAGCCGATGAAGGCTCCGATTCCCGCTCGGCGGGCGGTTCTGCTCCGCGCCTGGTCGGCGGTGGTGCTCATGACGGCTCCCATGGGCAGCGTTGATCGCGGAAGGATGACTGGGTGGGGGCGGGCCTTGGGGGGGGCGGCCTCGGTACACGGAGCTTCAGGGCGTCCCGCCCCGGTGGCCTCCGGTGTGATGGCCGCTACGGTGCCAGGCGGTACCGAGAGCGGTCCAATACCAAATAGCTGATGCAGTGAGACGGTCCCGGTATCACCGGGAGGACGTCAGGCGCGGGCGAGGACCGCGGCGAGTCCCTGGCCGCCGCCGATGCACAGGGTCTCCAGGCCCCAGCGCGCCTCCCGGCGGCGCATCTCGTGGGCGAGGGTGGCGAGGATGCGGGCGCCGGTGGCGCCGACGGGGTGGCCGAGCGAGATGCCGGAGCCGTTGACGTTGATCCGCGCGTGGTCGTCGGCGGTGAGCCCCATCAGGCGGGTGCAGGCCAGGGTCTGGGCGGCGAACGCCTCGTTCAGCTCGATCAGGTCGAGGTCGGCGAGGGTCAGGCCGGCCTTCTCCAGCGCGGCGGCGGTGGCGGCGACGGGGCCGAGCCCCATGGTCTCGGCGGGCACGCCGGCGCGGGCGAAGGAGACCAGGTGGACCAGGGGGGTCAGGCCGAGCCGTTCGGCGGTGGCCCGGCTGGTGACCAGGCAGGCCGCGGCGGCGTCGTTCTGGCCGCTGGCGTTGCCGGCCGTGACGGTGGCCCCGGGGTCGGTGGCGCGCAGGACGGGCTTGAGCGCGGCCAGTTGCTCGGCGGTGGTGTCGGGCCGGGGGTGCTCGTCTGCGTCGACGAGGGTCTCGCCCCGGCGGGTGCGGACCGGCACGGGCACCGTCTCGTCGGCGAACCGGCCCGCGGCGACGGCGTCGGCGGCACGGCGCTGGGAGCTGAGGGCCAGCGCGTCCTGGTCCTCGCGGGACACCGCGTAGGCGCGGCGCAGGTTCTCGGCGGTCTCGATCATGCCGCCGGGTATCGGGTGGTGGACGCCGCCCGCCTCGGTGCGCCCGCGCGCCAGGGAGTCGTGGAGCTGGAGGCCGGGGCCGCGGATGCCCCAGCGGCCCTCGTGCGTGTAGTAGGGGGCGGCGCTCATCACGTCGACGCCACCGGCGATCACGACCTCGCTGAAGCCGCCGCCGATCTGGAGGGCGGCGTCGATGACGGCCTGGAGCCCGGAGCCGCAGCGCCGGTCGATCTGGACGCCCGTCACCCGGTCGGGCAGGCCCGCGTCGAGCGCCGCGACGCGGCCGATGGCCGGGGCGTCGCTGGTCGGGTAGGCGTGCCCGAGGATCACCTCGTCGATGCGTGCGGGATCGACGCCGCTTTGTTCGACGACGGCCGAGACGATGTGCGCGGCGAGCGCGGCGGGGCGCTCCCCGGCCAGCGCCCCGCCGAACCGGCCGATGGGGGTGCGCAGCGGTGAGCAGACGACGATGTCGTCCCGGGACGGGACGGGGGTCGGGGCAGCGGACATGGACGGGCCTCCGGGGGTGCGTGCGGGTGCGCGGGCCGCCCCCGTTCGGGGCGGGGGCGGCCCGCGTCGACCTTCGCACTGGCGGGCCCGCGACTTCCAATACTCAGTTACTCGTTGACTGAGACGCCCGGCGTCTCAATCGGCGACGCCGGACGGGGTGGGCAGCGCCTGCTCGGCCACCAGGAGGACGCTGCGCAGGGCGGCCGAGGGGTTGTCGGCACGCCAGGCGAGCGCCGCGTGCAGCCGGACCGGCTCGGCGTCCAGGGGGCGGTAGACGAGGCCGGTGGACTGGACGTGCTGTACCGAGGTGAGGGTGAGGGTGACGCCGACGCCGGCGGCGACCAGGGCGAGGATGGTGTGCGAGTCGGGGGCCTCCTGGACGACGCGCGGGGTGAACCCGGCGCTCTCGCAGGCGCGGACCATGGCGTCGCGGAGGCTGGAGCCCGCGTTGGCCGGGAAGCTGACGAAGGGCTGGTCGGCGAGGTCGGTGAGGGCGATGCGCTCACGGGTGGCGAGCGGGTGGTCGCCGGGCAGGGCGCAGATCAGCTCCTCCTCGCCGATGACCCGGGTGCGCACGCCCGGCCGGGAGGCCGGCAGGCGGACGAAGCCGAGGTCGAGGCTGCCCTCCGCGACGCGGGCCAGCGCGACGTCGGCATAGGTCTGGCCGGTGAGGATCAGCTCGATGCCGGGGTGGGCGGCGCGGACCGCGCCGGTGAGCAGCGGCAGCGCCTCGTGGCTGGAGGCCCCGGCGAAGCCGACGGTGACCCGGCCGTACTCGCCGCGCCCGGCCGCCTTGACGGCGCGGACCGCGAGGTCGAGGTCGTCCAGAACGGTGCGGACGGGGCCGAGGAAGGACTCTCCGGCGCTGGTGAGGCGGACCGAGCGGGTGTTGCGTTCGAAGAGCTGGGCGCCCAGTTCCTTCTCCAGCTGGCGGATCTGCTGGCTCAGCGGGGGCTGTGCCATCTGGAGCCGCTTGGCGGCGCGTCCGAAGTGCAGTTCCTCGGCGACGGCCACGAAGGCGGTGAGATAGCGCAGTTCCACGGTGTTCCTCAGAGGATTGTTCAGCTGGGCGTCTTGATGTGACCTTAATTCGGTATTGGACGGCAATCAATGGTCGCTGGCACCGTGAGACCCGGCCGCCGTGCGGGTCGTCGCAGACACCCGGGGCGCGCCCTTTCGATCCGTACGCGCCGAGGAGCTGCCTGCCGTGGAACGATCCGTGGCCCCGCCGGACAAGACCATGTCGATGAGGGACGCCGTGGCGGCGTTCGTCGGCGACGGGGACACGGTCTGCCTGGAGGGCTTCACCCACCTCATCCCCACGGCCGCCGGGCACGAGATCATCCGGCAGCGCCGCCGCGATCTGACGGTGGTGCGGATGACCGCCGACATCGTGGTCGACCAGATGCTGGCGGGCGGCTGCGTCAAGCGCCTGGTCTCGTCGTTCGTCGGCAACTCCTCCGCCGGTTCCCTCGGCGAGCTGCGCCGCCGGATCGAGCGGGCCGACCCCGAGCCGCTGGAGTTCGAGGAGTACAGCCACCACGGCATGGTCTGCCGCTACCAGGCCGGCGCCCAGCGCCTCCCCTTCCTCCCGCTGCGCTCCTACGCCGGCAGCGACCTGCCCGGCGTCAACCCGGCGCTGCGCAAGGTCACCTCCCCCTACCCCGGCCCGGACGGCGAGCCCGAGCAGATCTACGTGGTCCCGCCGGTCAACCCGGACGTCACCTTCATCCACGCCCAGCGCGCCGACCGGCTCGGCAACACGCAGATCTGGGGACTGACCGGCGTCCAGGCGGAGGCGGTGTACGCGGCGAAGCGGGCCGTGGTGGTGGTCGAGGAGGTCGTCGACGACGAGGTGATCCGCGCCGACCCGAACCGCACCGTGGTCCCCGCGCACGCGGTGGACGCGGTGGTGCACTGCCCGCGCGGCGCCCACCCCTCCTTCGCCCAGGGCTACTACGACCGGGACAACGCCTTCTACCGCTCCTGGTCCCACATCAGCAAGGATGCCCAGCGGCTGCGCGCCTGGCTGGACGAGTGGGTGTACGGCACCCGCGACCACGCCGAGTACGCCGCCAAGCTCGCCGACCACTTCCGCGACCACCTCGCCGTGGGCGAGGCACTGAGCGGGCAGGTCGACTACGGGCGGCGGCTGTGAGCGCGGCCCGGCCCGCCCCGGCCGCAGCCCCCGCCCCGTCCTCCCCCGCGCCGCCGAAGGAGTCCCGCCGATGACCACCGCTCCCCCGCCCGCCGCCTTTGGAGCCGCCGGCGCCCCCTCGTCCGGCGTGACCTCCTCCGAACTGCTCGCCGTCGTCGCCTCCCGCGCCCTGGCCGGCCGCCGCACCGTCTTCGCCGGGATCGGCCTGCCGACCCTGGCCGCCTCCCTGGCCCATCTGACGGTGGCGCCCGGGCTGGAGATCGTCTACGAGTCGGGGGTGTGCGGCGCGCACCCCGCCCAGCTGCCCGAGACCATCGCCGACGCGGTGCTCATCACCGGCGCCGAGGCGGTGCTGCCGATGGCGACGCTCTTCGGCGCGGTGCTCCAGGGCGGCCACATCGACGTCGGGTTCCTCGGCGCCGCCCAGATCGACCGCTGGGGCAACCTCAACTCCTCGGTGATCGGCGAGTGGGAGCGCCCGCAGGTGCGGCTGCCGGGGGCGGGCGGCGCGATGGAGGTGATGGCCAACGC
Organism: Streptomyces sp. BBFR102; assembly: GCF_051397025.1. Classification (NCBI taxonomy): domain Bacteria; kingdom Bacillati; phylum Actinomycetota; class Actinomycetes; order Kitasatosporales; family Streptomycetaceae; genus Streptomyces; species Streptomyces sp. BBFR102. The sequence continues at coordinate 5,458,608 of NZ_CP195757.1, read as the reverse complement.
GCGGGAGATCTTCGTGGTGATGCGCCGTCACACGCCGCGCTCGTTCACCGCCGAGCTGGACTTCTGCACCTCGCCGGGGCCCGACCGGGCGCTGGCCGACGGCATCCGGCCGCTGGGCTCGGGGGTCACCCGGGTCGTCACGGACCTCGGGCTGCTGGAGCGGTCCGGGGCCGGCGAGGAGCTGCGGCTGACCGCCGTCCACCCCGGGGTCACCGTCGGCCAGGTACGGGAGGCGACCGGCTGGGAGCTGGCCGTCGCCGACGAGGTCGCGGTGATCGAGCCGCCCTCCGCCGCCGAACTGCGGCTGCTGCGCGAGGACGTCGACCCGGGCCGGGTCTACCTCCGCTGAGCGCGGCCCCCGCCGCTCTCACCCTCCCCTTCACCGTCACCCCTACCGAGGAGCACCCCGTCATGCGCATCAGAGTCGTCGGCGCCGGAGTCATGGGCCGGGGCATCGCCCAGTGGGCGGTGACCGCCGGGCACACCGTGGAGTTGGGCGACGCCCGCCGGGAGTCGGTGGACGAGGCCCTCGCCTTCGTCGGCCGGATGCTGGACCGGGCCGCCGAGAAGGGCCGGCTGAGCCGGGCCGAGGCGGACGGCGCGGTGGCGCGGCTCGTACCGCTGGAGGCTCCGGACGCGCAGGGTGACGGCGTGGAGCTGGTGATCGAGGCGGTCCTGGAGGACCTGGCCGTCAAGACGGAGCTGTTCCGCCGCCTGGAGGAGGTGCTGCCGGCCACCGCCGTCCTCGCCACCAACACCTCCTCGCTGCCGGTCACCCGGATCGCCGCCGGGCTCAGGGAGCCGGAGCGGCTGGTGGGGCTGCACTTCTTCAACCCGGTGCCGCTGATGAAGGTGGTCGAGGTGATCCCCGGCGCCCTCACCCGGCCGGGGCTCACCGAGCAGTTGGCCGGCATGGTCCGGGCGAGCGGACACGCGGCCGTCACCGTCGCCGACACGCCGGGCTTCCTCATCAACCACGCGGGCCGGGGCCTGGCCACCGAGGCACTGGCGCTGCTGGAGGAGCGGGTGGCTCCGGTGGAGGCGGTGGACCGGATCGCGCGGGATGTGCTGGGCCTGCGGATGGGCCCGTTCGAGCTGATGGACCTGACCGGTCTCGACGTCACGTCGAAGGTGATCGACACGATCTGGGAGGGGTTCCGGTACTCCGAGCGGCTGCGCCCCTCCTTCCTCACCCCCAACCGGGTCACCGCCGGGCTGCACGGCCGCAAGACCGGCGAGGGCTTCTACCGGTACGGGCCCGACGCGCCCGGCCCCGCCCCCGAGCCGCCGGTGACCGGCGACGCCCGGCGCCCTGTGCGCGTCGCCGGGACCGGGCCGGACGCCCGCGCACTGCGCGAGGCCCTCGCGGCGGACGGCGCCGCGCTGCTGCCCGAGGGGCAGGACGCACCGGACGCCCTGGTGCTGGTCCCCGTCTGGGGCGACAGCGTGGCGCGGGCCGTGGCCGGGTCGGGACTGCCGGGCGGGCGGAGTTTCGGCGTCGACCCGCTCTCGGTGGGCCGGCCGCGCCGGGTGCTCTCGGTGACCCCGGCCGCCGATCCGCTGGCGGCCCGGGACGCCCGGGCGGTGCTGGCGGCGGGTGGGCACACCGTCACGCCGGTGCGTGACACGGCGGGTTCGGTGGCGCAGCGGCTGCTCTCCTCGATCGTCTCGGTCGCCGCCTCCGTCGCCGAGCGTGGACTGGCCCGGCCCGCCGACATCGACACCGCCGTCACCGCCGGTCTCGGCTACCCCCGCGGCCCGCTCGCCTGGGGCGACCTGGTAGGCCCCGGCCGTCTGCTGGAACTCCAGTCGGCGCTGCTCGCCGCGACCGGCGACCCGCGCCATCGGCCGACCCGCTGGGTCGCCGAACGCGCCCGGCTGGGCATGGCGCTCACCGATCCGGGCACCGGCCCCGAGGCGGCGTACGCCTGACCGGCAGGACGGCGCCCGGCCCGCACCCGACCCCACCCGCCCCTCCGGCGCACCGCACGTGCCGGAGCCCTGAAGGAGAACACACCGTGCTGACAAGGGATTTCGGCCTCACCGAGACCCAGCGCGACTTCCGGTCCCTGGCCGCGGAGTTCGTCGACAACGAGATCGTGCCGCATGCGCGCGACTGGGACCGGGCCGAGCGTGTCGACCCCGGCATCGTCAGGCGCCTGGGCGAACTGGGCATCCTCGGCCTGACGCTGCCCGAGGAGTACGGGGGCGTGGAGGCCGACATGCTCTCGTACGCTCTGGTCACCGAGGAGCTGGGGCGTGGCGACTCCTCCGTGCGCGGGATCGTCTCGGTCTCGCTCGGGCTGGTGTCGAAGACGATCGCCACCCACGGCACCGACGGGCAGAAGGCCCAGTGGCTGCCCCGGCTGGCTGCGGGCGAGGCGCTGGGCTGCTTCGCGCTGACCGAGCCGGGGACCGGGTCGGACGCCGGGTCGGTGTCCACCCGCGCGGTCCGCGACGGCGGTGACTGGGTCATCGACGGCGCCAAGATCTTCATCACCAACGGCACCGTCGCCGACGTGGCGCTGGTCTTCGCCCGGACCGGCGAGAAGGGCCTGACGGCCTTCCTGGTCCCGACCGACACCCCCGGCTTCACCGCCACCGAGATCCACGGCAAGCTCGGCCTGCGCGGCCAGGCCACCGCCGAGCTGGCCCTGGAGGGCGTCCGCGTCCCCGACGCGGCACGGCTCGGCGAGGAGGGCCGGGGCCTGGGCATCGCCCTCGGCACCCTCTCGCGCGGCCGGATCTCGGTCGCGGCGGGTGCGGTCGGCCTCGCCCAGGGCGCCGTCGACGCGGCTGTCAGGTACGCCGGGGAGCGCACCCAGTTCGGCAAACCGATCGCCTCGTTCCAGCTGGTCCAGGAGTTGCTGGCCGACTCCGAGGTGGATGTGCGCGCCGCCCGGCTGCTGACCCACCAGGTGGCCCGCATGGCGGACGCCGGGGCGAGCCCGAAGGAGTACGCGACAGACGCCTCGGTCGCCAAGTACCACGCGAGCGAGGCCGCCGTACGCGTCAGCAACAACTGCCTCCAGGTCTTCGGCGGTTACGGCTACATCGACGAGTACCCGGTCGGCAAGTACCTCCGCGACGCCCGCGTCCTCACCCTCTACGAGGGCACCAGCCAGGTCCAGAAGCTGATCATCGGCCGCGCCCTGACCGGCGTGGACGCGATGGGCTGAGCCGTACGGCTCCGTCCGGCCGGGCGCCCGCATCCTGGACAGGGAGTGCGGGCGCCCGGCCTTCTCGTGGGCGCGCCCGGTCCACTGCGCGGCGATCCGCTCCGCCCCGCCCCCTCACCCGGGAGTTCCCGCCCTCACCTCTCCCCTTGTCTCATATCCCTTCTCGCCATACGAGACGCCTTTCCCTGATCGCCCGCACCGTCCTTACAGTGGCCACATGTTCGGACCCGCACGCCGTCTGGCGCTCGCCCTCTTCGCGGCCACGCCGTGGAGCGTGGACGACGCGCTCTGTCGCAGCTGACGACCCCACGCGCCCCCTCCCGGGATGCGCGACCGCCCGTGCCGTCCGGCCTCCTCACCTCTTCCCGGAGTACCGCTGTGACCACCGCTCCCCCCGCCGGGGCGCCGCCCCGAGCCGCCCTGCTCTCCCCCTCCCCCACCTCCGCACCGGCCCCGGAGGCACCCCCCGCCCCCGCCGTGCGCCGCGTGCCGCTGACCGTCGCCGCCGCCATCGGCGTGCTGCTCTGCGCGTACGTCTTCGCGCGGCACGGCGCCAAGCCCGGAGTGCTGCTCCTGCTGGGCACCGGCCTCGGCTACGCCCTGTTCCACTCCCGCTTCGGCTTCACCTCGGCCTGGCGGCAGCTGGTCGCCGTCGGCAACGGGACCGGGCTGCGTGCCCACACCCTGCTGCTCGGCACCACCGCCACCCTCTTCGCGCTGGTCATCGGCACCGGGACGGGCCTGTTCGGCTCCACCCCGGCGCCCAGCGCGGGCCCGCTGGGCATCGGCCTGCTGATCGGGGCGTTCGTCTTCGCGGTCGGGATGCAACTCGGCGGCGCCTGCGCCTCGGGCACGCTCTTCGCGGTCGGCTCGGGCCAGTCCTCCATCCTGCTGACCCTCTTCGGCTTCATCGCCGGATCGACGCTGGCCGCCTGGCAGTTCGGCCTGTGGAGCGGCCTCCCGGCGCTCGACCCGGTCCTCCTCTCCGACCACGTGGGCTGGTTCGGCTCCTGGGCCGTGACCGTACTGGCGCTGGCCGCCGTCTGGTGGGTCGCCCGTACCGTCCAGGCCCGCCGCAACCCGCCGCCGGTCGGCGCGCCGCCCTCGGCACACGGCACGCTGGCACGCATGGTGCGCGGCTCGTGGCCGCTGGCCGCCGGCGCGGTGGTTCTCGCGGTGCTCGGCGCGGCCGTGCTGCTCGTCTCGGGCGGTGCCTGGGGCGTCACCAGCGCCTTCGCCCTGTGGGGCTCGAAGCTGGTGGGCCTCCTCGGCGGTTCCCCGGAGACCTGGGTGTTCTGGCAGCAGCCGGGCAGCGCCGCCCAGCTCTCCGGCCCGGTGCTGGCCGACAAGAACAGCCTGACCGACATCGGCATCATGGTCGGCGCGGCGCTCGCCTCGGCGGCCGGCGGTGTCTGGACCCTGCACCGGGGCATCCCAGGGAAGACCGCCGTGGCCGCCGTGCTCGGCGGGGTGCTGATGGGCATCGGCGCCCGGCTGGCGGGCGGCTGCAACATCGGCGCCTACCTCGCGGGCATCGCCTCGGGCTCCCTGCACGGCTGGCTCTGGGGCGCCGTCGCCATCGCCGGCACCTGGGCGGGCCTCAGGCTCCGCCCCTTCTTCGGCCTCGGCAACCCGAAGCCGACCGACAGCGTCTGCTGACACCCCGCCCGCCCGGCCCCCTCGCCCCTGTCCCGTTCACCGGGGCGGGGGCGCGGCCGTTGCCGGCTCCTCGCCACCGCGCAGCAGCGCCAGGCCGAGCGGCGTACGCGCGTACGCCACGGCGCGCCCGATCCGGCGCCGGGTGACCAGGCCGCTCTCGCGCAGCGCGGTGAGATGGGCGGAGACGGTGGCGGGGCTGAGGCCGTGGGCGCGGGCGAGCCGTGAGGTGGTGGCCGGCTCGTCCAGGGCCGCCAGGAGCCGGGCCCGGGTCCGCCCGAGGAGGCGGGCGAGCGCGCGGGGCGCGGCCGGACCGCCTTCGCGCCACAGCTCGCCGACGCCGCGCGCCGGGTAGATGAGGGTGGGCTGCCACGGCGGGTCGGTGACCACGGTGAGCGCCGGCCAGACGAAGGCGCTCGGCAGGAGCAGCAGCCCCGCCCCGCCGAGCCGCCGCACCGCCCGGTGCGGAGCGTCGACCCGGAGGGTCCCCGGCTCCTCCCAGCCGACCGCCGGGTGGAGGCCGGTGAGGGTGCGTCGCAGTCCGGCCGCGGCCAGCTCCCGGGAGCGTACGGCGATGTCGGCCTCCAGGAGGTCCCGCACCCGCGCCCACCGGGGTGCCAGCAGGTTCCGCCAGCAGTCGCGCAGGAGTTCCGTCAGCTCCCGCAGCGTGCGGCCGGGGTCGGCGAGCAGGCGGGCGGCGGCCTGGGCCGGGGGCGGCCCGTCCCGGCCGGGCCCGTGCAGGGTGCGCCGCAGTTCCGCCTCGACCTGGACCAGCGGGGTGGCGGCGACCCGGCCGAGCTCCTCCTCGATGTCCGCGTGCGGTCCGGTGGGCGGCGGGGTGAGGAAGTCGGGGGTGCTCCCGGTGCGCGGCAGCAGCAGGGCGAGCGGCGCGGTGCGGGCGGGGTCGTGCCCGGCGGCCACCTCGCGCAGCCACGGCCGGTGGTACGCCTGGCGGCGTGGCTCGGCCAGCGTGCGCACGGCGGCCACCGTCTCCCACAGCGGTGAGAGCGCGAACCGGCAGCGCAGCAGGTCCGCGCTGCCCACTTCGAGACGTACGGACACCCGCGCCCCCTCCGGCGGCCGGGTCGTCGAGGATGCGGCCCGGAAACGAGTCCATTGAACCGGGTGCCGCCGCTGGGTTTCGCGTTCCGTCCGGGGCTCGCGATCGCCGCCGCGCTGCTGGTGGCCGGACCCGGGCCCCTCGACTGCCTGACTTTCCAACACCCGTGCGCCTTAAGGTATTTCGCAAGTGCGAGCTACGCGCGTACCATCGCGGACCACCGTCGCGCAGGCGTCCCGGGTGGCGGCGGAGGGTACGGGAAGCGCAAGGGGCGCGCCCCGGCCGGACAGGCCACGGGGAAGCGGGACCGCGCCGGACGCTCGGCGGTGCCGGACCGGGACCGCGCTTTGGGGGCCGGGCCGGAGCGGGAAGAGCACGGACGAGGGGGACTCGGCAAGGTGACGGATTCGGCGGTGGGCGCGGGCGTCCTGGGGCGCTGGGGGATCGTCACCCTGGCGGGTGAGGCGCTGGGCCGCCCACCTCAGGAGGAACGGCCGGTGACCGTCCTGCTCGGTCCGCGCGGCAGCGGCGCCAGCGAGACCCACAGCGCCCTGATGGAGCGGTACGGGCCCTCCTACCCCTTCGCCTACCTGCGGTTCGCCCCCGGTCAGGCGCTGCTGCCCCGGTACGCGCTGGGGTTGCTGGCCCGGCAGTTGGAGCGGCGGCTGCCGCAGTACCGCCGGATGTCGTTCCCGCTGCTCACCCTCGGTCTGCTCGCCTCCGACGAGGACCTGTCGATGGCCTCGCTGGAGGAGGGGCGGCGCTCCATCCAGCAGCGGCTGCGTCATTTCCAGCATCAGGCGGAGAGCCGCTACGGCGACTACCTGGCAGCCTTCTTCGAGGTGGCGGGCGGCGCGATCGGCGCCCCCGAGGGGGCCTCCACGGCGGCCCTCGCGCTTCTCAACGACGCGCTGCGGCAAGGCCGTCGGCGGCTGCCCGGCGGCAACCGCTTCGGGCACGCCGCGCACTGGTACGGCGCCCATCCGCTCACCCGGGCCCAGGACCGCTGGGAGGCGCTGACCGAGCTGAACTCCTGGCGCCACCGGGGTAACGAGGAGGACCGGGACCGGCTGGACCGCATCCTGTTCTCCGCGTTCCTGGAGGATCTGCGGCGGGGCGCGGCGCCGTCGTTCTCGCCCCGGTCGTTCCTGCTCCTGCTCGACCAGGCCGACACGCGGTACGGGCGCCGCTTCCTGGACCTGCTGCTGCGTGCCCGGCACGACGACACCGTGGTGGCGAGCGGCCCCTGCGACCCGCTGACGGTGGTGGCGAGCTGCAACCGGTGGCTGCCGCGCTGGGGCCCCGCCTCGGGCGAGCAGTGGCCGTGGCAGCTGCGGGTGCCGGACGGGGCGTCGCTGGAGGACTGGCGGGCGCACCGGCCGCCCCGGGACGGCGAGGACACCTGGTGGTACCCGGTCCGGCTGCGCGACCTCCAGCAGGAGGAGGTGCACACCCTCGTGGAGAAGCAACTGCACACCCACCCGGGCCTGTCGCCCTTCACCCGGCTGACCCCCTTCATCCACCGGCTCACCGGCGGGCTGCCGAAGGGCGTCAGCCAGGTCCTCCAGGCGCTCCAGCGGGCCGACGGCGAGCGGGCGCCCGGCCCGGCCCAGGAGCGCTGGCTCAGGACGCTGCCGGACCGGATCGTGCTGGTCGGCGAGGAGCAGCGGACGCTGGCCGACGCGGCGCTGGACTCGCTGCTCGACGGCTTCGACGGGCGGGAGCGGGACCGGCTCGCCGAGTGCGCGGCCGCGCCCGACCTGTACGTCGGCACCCAGGTGCTCGGGCACGGCGAGGCGCTCTTCACCCAGTTGCGCATCCGCCGCCTGATCGACGGGCCGGGGGCGTTCACCCCGGCCCTCCATCCGTGGCTGCGGCGGCTGCTGCTGTGGAAGCTGGCCGGGCGGCCCAGTGACTGGGACGCCGCCCACGACCTGCTGGCGGAGCACGCCCGGGAGGCCGGCAGGACGTCCGGCCGGATGTACCACCTGCTGGCGACCGGCCGCCTGGAGGAGGTCAGCGACCACCTGCTGGGCCGTTTCGACACGCTGCCGGCGACGACCTGGATCAGCGAGTTCGACAAGGTCACGGCGGCGCCCAACCGGCTGACGAGCGTGGGCGGGCCGCTGGAGCTGCTCGCCACCCTGGCGCCGCCGGAGCCGGGCGGCGCGGTGACGGGCCGCTCGGTGGTGCGCGGCCTGGTGGCGGCGCGCTGGCTGTGGAGTGATCCGCTGGCGGACCCGGGCATGCGGCTGGGCCATGTACTGGCGGACGGATTCATCCAGCTCTCGCGGCTGGGGAGGAGCGACAACGTGGCCCTGCTGAACGAGTCGGAGCGCTATCTGCACTGGCGTCCCTCGCGTACGACGACGGACGGGAGCTGAGGGCCGGATGCGCAGGATCGAATGGCCGCTGCACCTGGTGGTCCGCACCGTGGTGGGGGTCGTGGCCGCCGGAGCGCTGGTGGCGGCGGGTGTGGTGGCGTGGAACTGGTGGCAGGAGTCGCGGGCCATCTGCCACGAGGACGTCGTCCGGCGCGGGCCGCACGACGAGTGCGTCGGGGTGACGGCCGGCGACTACGTCTTCGCCCCGCACCTTCAGGACGTGCAGAAGCGGATCGCGAAGGAGAACGCGCGCGTCGAGGCGGAGGGCGAGGAGCACCCGTACGTCTCGGTGGCGTACCTGACCTCGTTCACCCTCACCGACGACGACAGCAACTCGGAGGACTCGGTCCGGCACGAACTGGAAGGCGCCTACCTGGCGCAGTACCGGCACAACCAGGGCGACCTCTCCGCCTCGCCGAAGATCCGGCTGCTGGTGGCCAACACGGGCAGCGACTCCACCCAGTGGGAGTACGCGGTCGACCGGCTGCTGGAGCGCAGGGACGGGCCGGACCGGCTGGTCGCCGTGACCGGGCTCGGACCGAGCACCGAGCGGAACCTCGACGCGCTGGAGAAGCTCTCCGAGAACAGGGTGGCGACGGTGGCGAGCATCATGACGGCCACCAACATCAAGGACATAGACGGCTTCGTGCGGGTCGCGCCGACCAACGTCGACGAGGCGCGGGCGGGCGCCGCGTACCTCAAACGGGAAGGGTTCAGGACGGCGGCGATCGTCCAGGACGACGCGAAGTCCAACCTGTACGCCGCGACCCTGGCGCAGGCGTTCCGCGAGGAGTACCCGGACGGCGAGCACCGGCTGGTCGGCGACTCGCTGTCGTACGACTCCTCGGTCTCCAGCGCCTGGGAGGGCGAGCTGCGGTACATCCCCGGCCACCTCTGCGAGGAGAAGCCGGAGGCGGTGTACTTCGCCGGGCGCGGCCGGCATCTGGCGCACTTCCTCAACGCACTGGCCAACCGCAGCAGTTGCAAGGACCGCGAGTTCACCGTGCTGACCGGCGACGACACCACCAACCTGACACCGCAGCAGCTCGCCGACGCGGCGCGGACCGGGGTGCAGGTGTACTACACGGGCCTGGCGCACCAGGACATGTACCGGAAGAACCCGCAGGCGGTGTCGAAGCTGTCGGCCGGCCACTTCCTGCCGGGCGGCCAGATGGACGAGTGGTTCCCGGACGACCCCCGGTACGACGGGCAGGACATCATCGGCCACGACGCGGTGCTCACCGCCGCGAAGGGCGTCGAGATGGCCTCCAAGTGGCAGGGGCAGGCCAAGGTGACCGGGCCTTCGGTGGCGCGGATGTTCCGCCAGATGTCCGGCGCGCAGCAGGTGGCGGGGGCCAGCGGCTTCCTCTCGTTCAAGGAGAACGGCGACCCGCGTGACAAGGCGGTGCCCATCCTGCGGCTCACCCCCTCGGGCCGCTCGGTCCTGGCCGACGTCTCCTCCGCCACGGGTGAACCGGCCCACGAGGACTGACGCGCCGCCCGTACGGCGCCGCCCCGCACCGGGTGCCGTACGGGCCGTGGGTACGGTGGGGGCCTTTGCCGCCGAGCCCGCCAGGAGCCCGCCATGCCCGCCCCGCCGCCCCTCCCCCTCGCCGGTGTGACGGTCGTCAGCGTCGAGCAGGCGGTGGCGGCGCCCTACGCGACCCGGCAACTGGCCGATCTGGGCGCGCGGGTGGTCAAGGTCGAGCGCACCGGCGGCGGCGACTTCGCCCGGCGGTACGACACCACCGTGCACGGCCAGGCCAGTTACTTCGTCTGGCTCAACCGCTCCAAGGAGTCGGTCTGCCTGGACCTGAAGTCTCCCGAGGGGCGGGAGATCCTGGAGGAACTGCTCACCGGGGCCGACGTCTTCGTGCAGAATCTGGCGCCGGGCGCCGCCGACCGCCTGGGTCTGGGCCCCGAGCAGCTCCAGTCCCGCCACCCCTCACTGATCCCGTGCCGGATCACCGGCTGGGGCGCCAGCGGCCCGTGGTCCGACCGCAAGGCGTACGACCTGCTGGCGCAGTGCCAGACGGGGCTGCTGTCGATCACCGGCACGCCCGGGGAGGCGGTCCGCTCGGGCATCTCGGTGGCCGACATCGCCGCCGGGATGTACGCCTACAGCGGCATCCTCACCGCGCTGTACACCCGGGCGGTGACCGGCCGCGCGCCGGCCGTCGACGTCTCCCTCTTCGAGGCGCTGGCGGAGTGGATGGGGCAGCCTGCCCTCTACACGGAGTACGGGGGCACGCCGCCGCCCCGGGCAGGAGCGCGGCACGCGACGATCGCGCCGTACGGCCCGTTCACCACCGCCGAGGGCAAGGACGTGCTGCTGTCGGTGCAGAACGAACGGGAGTGGGCGGCGCTGTGCACGGTGGTGCTGGGCACCCCGGAGCTGGCGGTGGACCCGCGTTTCGCGACCGGCCCGGACCGGGTCGCGCACCGGGAGGCGGTGGAGGAGCGGGTGGCGGAGCGTTTCGCCGCGCTCGCCACCGAGGAGGCGCTGGAACTGCTGACGGACGCCGGGATCGCGGCGGCCGGGGTCAACTCGGTGCCGGAGTTCCTGGACCACCCGGTTCTGACCGGCCGGGACCGCTGGCGGCGCGTCGAGGTGCCCGGGGCGCCGGCGCCGGTCCGGGCGCTGCTGCCCCCGGCCGACCTCGGCGGCGTCGAGCCGCGCATGGACCCGGTCCCGGCGGCGGGCGCGCACACCCGCCAGATCCTGGCCGCGCTCGGCCGCGCCCCCGAGGAGATCATCCGCTTGCTGGCGGCGGGGGTGGCGGAGGCCGACGACTGACCAGCCCGCCCCGCCGACAGACCCCTGGCGCAACGCGACGCGAAGGGGAACTGACGGCCCGGCTTGCGGTGGTCGGTGGGAGTGCCGGCGGGCTGGCGACAGCGCTCACGCCGGGGCGGCGGGGCGGCGGCGGGGCCATCGGGTCACGGTGTCGGACGGCGATCCGACCCGGGGCGCGCTGAGGGGTCCGGCGGTCTTCGAGGCCGTCGCCCGGCGCTTCCCCGGTCCCGCCACCCGCGCGGCCCGGTCAGGCGGTCAGGGTGGCGTCGATCTCGCGGAGGAACTCCTTCAGGTCACCGGGGTCCCGCGAGGTGATCAGGGTCCAGCCGCCGGTGTCGTCGGTCACCACGGCCTCGTCCACCCACTCGCCCCCGGCGTTGCGCACGTCGGTCCGGAGCGAGGCGTACGAGGTGAGGCGCTTGCCCTGGACCGCTCCGGTCTCCACCAGGGCCCACGGCCCGTGGCAGATGGCGGCGACGGGCCGGCCCGAGGAGGTGAAGGCGCGGACGATCTCCATGGCCTTGCCGTCGAGCCGCAGCGAGTCGGCGTTGAGGGTGCCGCCGGGGATGAGCAGCAGGTCGTAGCCGGAGGGGTCGACGTCGGCGAGGGCGAGGTCGGCCGTGCCGGAGTCGCCCGGGTCCTTGTCGCCGACCAGGGTGCGGATCTCGCCGGCAAGGACTCCGGCCACGTCGACCGGGGTGCCGTGGTCGCGCAGGTGCCGGACCGGCACCAGCAGTTCGTCCTGTTCGACACCGTAGTTGGTCACGATCGCCAGGACACGGCTCGGGTCGTTGTCACTCATGGTCATCCTTCCGGGTTTACGTCGTCGGGCAGGGATTCTCCCCCCTCAAAGTAAGACATTCCTCGCAGGTGCGGGCGTTCATCGCATCCCGTCGGGCTCGCGACCACCTGCCCGTGGCGCCCGGCGACACACCCCCCTCCGGGCACGATCAGCCTTCGCCGCGAACTCGCAGCCCACCCCTTCCACCCGCTTCACGACCTGAACCCCACCCGGCGCGATCCTCGCCCTCGCGAGTCAAAAGCTTCCGGGACACGCTTCCTTGACGCCCATCCAGGGCAAGGCTCAACCAACCCGTGAACGAACGGACCGGACCCCCACCCCGGCCCGCGCACCCCTCGGGCACGACTCCGCGACATCCGGCAGCCCCCACCGCATGACAGACCACGACGAACCGTGAAGCGATGTGATGCCACCGTGCACCGTTCCCGACGCCTCCCCACCGCCCTCTGGGCGGCCTCCCTCCTGTGCTGCGCGGGCCTTCTGGCCCCGTCGGCCACCGCGGCGGCCGACGAGTCGGCCGCCGCCGCCCGCACCATGGCCGTCACCTTCGAGGACACCTTCGACGGACCCGCCGGCTCGGCGGTCGACGGCGGGCGCTGGCAGTTGGAGACCGGCGACAACGTCAACAACCACGAGGACCAGTACTACACACCGGGCGCCGACAACGCCGCGCTCGACGGCAAGGGCAACCTGGTCATCACCGCCCGCAAGGAGAACCCCCACGACTACCAGTGCTGGTACGGGCGGTGCGAGTACACCTCGGCCCGGCTCAACACCGCCGAGCGGTTCAACGCCGAGTACGGCCACGTCGAGACCCGGCTGAAGGTGCCGCGCGGCCAGGGCATGTGGCCGGCCTTCTGGATGCTCGGCGCCGACTTCGGCCAGGTGGGCTGGCCCGCCTCGGGCGAGATCGACGTCATGGAGAACGTCGGCCACGAACCGTCGACGGTCCACGGCACCCTGCACGGCCCCGGCTACTCCGGCGGCGGAGGCATCGGCGCCGGGTACACCCTGCCCGACGGCGGGCAGTTCGCCGACGGCTTCCACACCTTCGCGGTGGACTGGGCGCCGGACCGCATCAGCTGGTCGGTGGACGGCCAGGTGTACCAGACCCGCACCCCCGCCGACACCGGCGGCAACCCGTGGGTCTTCAACAAGCCGTTCTTCCTGATCCTCAACCTCGCGGTCGGCGGCGACTGGCCCGGCAGCCCCGACGAGAACACCGCCTTCCCGGCGGAACTCGTCGTCGACCACGTCCGGGTGACGACCAGCGGCTGACCTGGCCAGTTCCTCCCCTGGAGGCCCGCCCCGGCACCGGAACCGCTCGGCGGTGCCGGGGCCGGGGACGTTCCCGGCGAGGGAGCGACCGGAATGCCCCGCTCCGCCTGGTTCGCCGCGGGCGGAACGCCGGACGGTGCGCGGGCGGCCGGGCCGCTCCTAGGCTGGGACGGTGAGCAACCACTCGGCGCACCAGAAGCGAGACGCCCGCCCCGGCCCCGGCCCCCGCCCCCGTGACCGGGCGGCGAAGGAGCCCCTCTGGCGGCAGGTGGTGGGTGGGGCGCTGCGCGGTGAGCGCCGAGCGCAGGGCCGCACCCTCAAGGAGGTCTCCGAAGCCGCGCGGATCTCCATGCCGTACCTCTCGGAGATCGAACGGGGCCGCAAGGAGGCGTCCTCGGAGGTGCTGGCCGCCGCCGCCGGGGCCCTCGGGCTGAGCCTCGCGGATCTGCTCGCCCTGGCCCAGCGCGACCTGGTCCCGGCCGAGCGGCGCGCCCGGCCCGAGGCACCGTCCGCACCGGCGGCGACGCTCCGGGTGGCGTCCGTGACCCGGCTGCCCGGCCGCCCGCCGGCGGGGAGCGGCCCGGCCCGCGCCGAGGTCCGGCTGGCCGCCTGAGTTCCCGGGTGGTGCCCCGGACCCCCGTACCAGGGCACCACCTCTCAGACCTGCGGCCGCCTGCGGGTGAGTACCTCGTCCGCCAGGCCGTAGGCGACGGCCTCCTCGGCGGTGAACACCTTGTCGCGGTCCAGGTCGGCCCGCAGCCGCTCCACGCTGTGCCCGGTGTGGCGGGAAAGGACCTCTTCGGTCTGGCTGCGGACCCGCGCCACCTCCTTGGCCTGCACGCTCAGGTCGGAGACGGTCCCCTGGCTGCCCCCGCTGGCCGGCTGACCGAGCAGCACCCGGGCGTGCTCCAGGATCAGCCGCCGCCCCGGATCTCCGCCCGCGAGCAGCACGGCGGCGGTGGAGGCGGCCTGGCCGACGCAGAAGGTCGACAGGGGCGCCGACACGAAGGTCATCGTGTCGTAGACCGCCATCAGTGAGGTGTACGAGCCGCCGGGCGAGTTGATGTACAGCGAGATCTCCCGGTCGGGCGCGACCGACTCCAGGTGCAGGAGCTGGGCGATGACGACGTTGGCGACGCCGTCGTCGATCTCGGTGCCGAGGAAGATGATCCGCTCCGAGAGCAGGCTGCTGTAGATGTCGAAGGCCCGCTCACCGCGCGCGGTGTGCTCGACGACGGTCGGGATGGTGTACTGCGCCATGTCAGATCCCCGCCTTCCGCCGCGCGCCGGAGGGGCGGACGTCCTCCAGGGTGCGGACGACCCGGTCCACCATCCCGTACTCCTTGGCCTGTTCGGCGGTGAACCAGCGGTCACGGTCGCTGTCCCGGCTGATCTCGGCCTCGCCGCGCCCGGTGTGCTCGGCCGTCAGCCGCTCGATGGCGCGCTTGGTGAACTCCAGGTTCTCGGCCTGGATGGCGATGTCGGCTGCCGATCCGCCGATGCCCGCCGACGGCTGGTGCATCATGATGCGCGCGTTGGGCAGCGCGAACCGCTTGCCGGCCGTCCCCACCGTCAGCAGGAACTGGCCCATGCTGGCGGCGAACCCCATGGCGAGCGTCGACACGTCGTTGGGGATCAGGCGCATCGTGTCGTAGATGGCGAGCCCGGCGGTGACCGAGCCGCCGGGGCTGTTGATGTAGAGGCTGATGTCGGTGCGCGGGTCCTCCGCCGACAGCAGGAGCAGTTGGGCGCAGACGCGGTTGGCGGAGGTCTCGTCGACCTGGGTGCCGAGCAGGACGATGCGCTGGGTGAGCAGCTGGCCGGCGAGCTGGTCGTCGTAACGGGTGGGGGCGGTCTCCGCGTCAGCGGCCGGCCAGGCGGGGTGCGAGGGGGCCATGTCCGTTCTCCTCAGATCCGGTGCGGGACGCCGATGCGCCCCGGTGACCTCACTCTGGCCGCCACCGGACGGCCGGAACCGGTTCTCTGCCCGGAGCAGATTCGCCACGGGCAGAGCGGCCCCCTCCGAAGCCGTCGCCGGCCTCTCGCCGCCCGCCCGGACGGCATGGCACCCCGGCACGAGAAGTACGCCTACTACGAGACCGGGCACCGGGCCGGCCGACCTCCCGGCCTCGGCCGGGACACGACGAAGGGCCGGTTCGGATCTCTCCGAACCGGCCCTTCCACGACTCTCACGAGTCGGGACGACAGGATTTGAACCTGCGACCCCTTGACCCCCAGTCAAGTGCGCTACCAAGCTGCGCCACGTCCCGGTGCCCGTCTGACCTGGGGTTTCCCCCTGGTTGAACGCGCAGGAAAACCATACCTCACTCGAGACCGTGGTCGCGCACCCCTTTCCCGGAGGGGGCGCTCTTGACCTCAAGTGAAGTTGAGGTCGCACGCTGACCGCATGACGATCACCACTTCGGGCACGGCCCCGTCCTACTCCGACATCCCCCGCCTCATGAGCCTCCAGACCGGCGACGAGAAGCACGGCGCGGCGGCCACCTCCACGCTCGATCCGCTCTGGGTGCTCTACGACCGGGTACTCCGGGTCACCCCGCAGACCGCCGAGGACCCGCGCCGGGACCGGTTCCTGCTCTCCAAGGGCCACGGCCCGATGGCGTACTACGCGGTCCTGGCCGCCCGCGGCTTCTTCCCCGAGGCGTGGCTGAGCGGTTTCGGCGGGTTCACCTCGCGGCTCGGCCACCACCCGGACCGGACGCTGGTGCCGGGCGTGGAGATCGGCAGCGGGTCGCTCGGGCACGGGCTGCCGATCGGCGTCGGGGTGGCGCTCGGACTGCGGGCGCAGGGGCTGACCGAGCCGAAGGTCTGGGTGATGACAGGGGACGCCGAGCTGGACGAGGGGTCCAACGACGAGGCGATCACCTTCGCGGGGCTGACCGGGCTGGACGCCCTGCACACCGTGGTGGTCGACAACGCCTCCGCCAGCCACGCGGCCCCCGGGCACCTCGCGGCCCGCTTCGCCGTGGCCGGCTGGTCCGCCGAGACCGTCGACGGCCACGACCACGAGGCGCTGTACCGGGCCTTCACCACGCCCCACGCGGGCCGCCCGCACGTCGTGGTCGCCCAGGTCGGCCGCTGACCGGTCGCTCCACCCGCCCCCCCTCCCCGCCACCGCCCCCCTTTCCGAAAGGACCTCCAGTGGACTCCATGCGCGACCGTTTCGCGGACACCGTGCACCAGCTGATGGACGCGGACCCGCGTGTCGCCCTGGTCATCGCCGAGATCAGCCGGGACCGGCTCCAGGGCGCCATCACCGCCCACCCGGACCGCGCCGTCAACGTCGGCATCCGGGAGCAGCTCCTCGTCTCCGCCGGCGCCGGGCTCGCCCTGTCGGGGCTGCGCCCGGTGCTGCACAGCTTCGCGTCGTTCCTGGTGGAGCGGCCGTTCGAGCAGGTCAAGCTCGACTTCGGCCACCAGGGGGTGGGCGGGGTGCTGGTCAGCTCCGGCGCCTCCTACGACAGGGCGTCCGGCGGCTACACCCACATGTCCCCTGGCGACGTGGCCCTCCTCGACACCCTCCCCGGCTGGACCGTGCACGTCCCGGGCCACGCCGACGAGGCCGAGGCACTGGTCCGCGCCGCCGTCGCCGCCGGGGACGACAAGGTGTACGTACGCCTCTCCGAGCGGGCCAACGCCGAGGGGCGGGCGCTGGACGGTACCCGGTTCCGGCAGGTGCGCGAGGGGCGTTCGGGGGCGGCCGTGGTCGCCGTGGGACCGATGCTGGACGCGGTCCTGGCGGCGACCGAGGGGCTGGACCTGACCGTGCTGTACGCGACGACGGTGCGCCCGTTCGACGGGGCCGGGCTGCGCCGGACGGCGGTCGACCCGGTCCGGGGGACGGCCCAAGTGGTGCTGGTCGAGCCGTACCTGGCGGGAACCTCGGTACGCGCCGCAGACGAGGCGCTCGCCGTGGTGCCGCACCGGCTGCTGGGGCTCGGCGTGGGCAAGGAGGAGCTGCGGCGTTACGGGCGGCCCGAGGAGCACGACGTGGCGCACGGTCTGGACCCGGCCTCGCTGCGCCGGGACATCAGCGCGTTCCTGGCACCGTAGCGGGGCTGGCCCCGGCGGGCCCGGGAGAACCCGCCACGGGCCGGTCCTCGGCGCGCTCCAGGTTCCGGATGGCGGGGACCGAGAGCAGGAGGGCGCCGACGACCAGGGTCAGCAGGCCGCCGGAGACGAGGATCACGTCGGTGCCGAGGAGGTCGGCGGCGGGACCCGCGAGGGCCTGGCCGACGGGCATCATCGCGAGCGAGCCGGCCACGTCGTAGGCGTGGATGCGGTTGAGCACCTCGGGGCGTACCTGCGTCTGGACGCTGGTGGCCCACATCACGCCCCAGAAGGACATGCCCGCACCCGCCACGGCCGCCCCGGCGCACATCGCGGGCACCCCCAGCCCCGCCCCGACGGTGCCGGGGAAGAGGCCGAAGGCGAGGACGGCGCAGGCCCCGGCGCGCAGCATCCGGCGTGGCCGGGCGCGCAGCGCGAGCAGGCCGCCGACGACGGTGCCGGCGCCGAGGGCGGAGTTGACCAGGCCGTAGGCGCGCGGGCCGTGCTCCTGGACGACGTCGGCGGCGACCAGCGGGACGGCGGGGCCGGAGACCGCCAGCATGAACAGCCCCCAGATCGCGATGACGCCCCACAGCCAGGTGCGGGAGCGGAACTCCCGCCAGCCCTCGACGAGGTCCCGGCGGAAGGCGGCGCCGCCCCTGCCGGTGGAGGTGCGGGGCGCGGCGGGCGGCAGCCGCAGCAGGACCAGGCAGAGGGCGCTGAGGCCGTAGGTGGCCGCGTGGGCGGCGAAGACGCCGCCGGGTGAGGCGAAGGCGACGAGCATGCCGGCGGCGGCCGGTCCCGCCAGTGACATCACGGACTCGGCGACGCGGATGGCGCCGTTGGCGCCCTGCACGTCGCGGGCGAGCCGGGGCACGGTGCTGGCGACGCCGGGCTGGAAGAGGGCGGCGGCGGCACCGTTGAGGGCGCCGATCACGCAGAGCTGCCACAGGACGACGTGGCCGGTGAAGAACATCACCGCGGCGAGCGTCTGGGTGACCAGCCGGACGGCGTCGGCGCCGATCATCAGCAGCCGGGTGCTGACCCGGTCGGCGACGACCCCGCCGAAGATCACCAGTCCCGCGAAGCAGGCGACCGAGGAGGCCATGGCGAGGCCGACGGCGCCCGCGCCGTACCCGTGCAGGAGGAGGCCGGCGGCGAGGGCGACGGGGAGCATGGTGTCGCCGAGCTTGGCGACCGCGCGGGCGGTGAAGAAGAGGCCGAAGTCTCGGGACCAGAAGCCTCGGCGGGGCTCCGGGTCCGGGGCGTTCTCCGCCTCGGTCGCTGCCGCCATGGCCGTCCGCCCTCCTCGCCGTGGGGCAGCGCCTCGCGCGCGCCGCCCGGGCGGGATCATGCCACGGGCGGGCCGGGAGGGCGCGTGGTTTTCCGGCCCGTGCCTCAAGGCGCCCGCGCCTCAGCCGCCGCCCGGTGCGGCCAGCTCCGGGTGGGCCTGGAGGAGGCGGCCGGGGGCGGCCTGGCGCCAGGAGTCGGTGAGGATGTCGCGGAGTTCGGCGAGGTCGTCGACGGCGGCGAGCCGGACCCGGACCCAGGCCGAGGACGCCTCGTGGCCGGCGACCCAGAACTTGTCCGGTTCGGCGAGGACCAGTTCGCCGCGCTCCTCCTTGGGGCAGCGGACGGCGAGAGAGGTCTCGTCCTCGGGAAGGGTGGCGTACATCTTCCCCGCGACCCGGAAGGTCGGCATGGACCAGGCGGTCTTCTCGGTGGTCTCGGGGAGCGAGAGGGCGATGGTGCGGGCATCCTGGGCTTCGGCCATGGCGGGAGGCTAGACGACGGCACCGACAGCGGGCGCCGCCGGTCAGAGCGCGTGGGCGTCGAGCCAGCGGGTCAGGTCCTCGTGCACCTCGTCGCGGTTGGTCTCGTTGAGGATCTCGTGCCGGGCGCCCGCGTAGGCCTTCCAGGTGAGGTCCTGGACGCCGATGCCGCGCAGGTCGGCGAGGAGGGCGTCGACCTGGGCCATCGACTGGTGACAGGGGTCGTCGGAGCCGACCGCGACGTGCACGGGCAGGTCGGCGGGCGTCCGGGCGAGGTGGGCGGGGTCGTTGACCTTCTGGGAGGCGTGGACCCAGTCGAGGCTGAACCCGGCGCTGAAGGGGAACCCGCACGCCTCGTCGGCCGCGTAGGCGTCGACCTCAGCCTCGTCGCGGGAGAGCCATTCGTAGCCGGTGCGGGCGGCGTAGGGCGCGTTGAAGGAGGCGAAGAGTCCGGGGACGAAGGAGGAGAGGTGCGCGCGGCCGTGGTCGTCGATCTCCTGCTCCAGGCGGGCGGTATCACGTCCGGGGTCCGCTCCGGGCAGGGCGCGGAAGGTGCCGGTCAGCAGGAGCCCGGCGAGGTCGTCCGGGTACTCCTGGGCGTAGTCGCGGGCCAGCATCGAGCCCATGCTGTGGCCGAGCAGCAGGACGGGGACGCCCGGGTACAGCGCCCTGACCTGGTCGCCGACGGCCTTGAGGTCGGTGACGATGTCGCGCCAGCCGTCCTCGCCGGTGACGCCGAAGCCTCCGGTGAGCGGGGCGGTCGCGCCGTGGCCGCGGTGGTCGGAGGCGACGGCGCCGAAGCCGTGCGCGGTGAGGTGGCGGGCGAACCGGTCGTAGCGCTGGGCGTGTTCGGCAGCGCCGTGGGCGATCTGGACGAAGGCGCGGGGGCGTCCCTCGGGCAGCCAGGTGTAGGTGGCGACGGCCACCCCGTCGTGGGCGCTGAGGACACCGGGGCGGTGAGCGGTGCTGCCGGATGCGGGCTGGCTGGTCATCGGGTGCGCTCCCCTGGGTCGGCGTGCGGCGGTTCGGCACCCGGAGTGCTCCGGGCGCGCTCTGGCTGCCCCTCCCCGGTCGGCGGCCCGCTCATGCCTCGGCTGCGCCGCCGGCCTGACCGCGGTGGCCCGGCCGGCGGAAATCACGTCGCCGGGGGCGGGGCGCGCGTGCCAGGATCGCCCGATGACCACTTCGCGTACCGAGTTGCTGCGCTGGCAGTCCGAACTGACCTGGTCGCTGTTCACGTACCACCTGGACCGGCTGGAGCCCGATGACTTCCTCCGCGAGCCGGCCGCCGTGTGCTGGACGGTGCGCCAGGAGGCGGACGGCCGCTGGTGGCCGGACTGGGCGGAGACCGAACCGGACCCCGTGCCCGTCCCCACGATCGCCTGGCTGACCTGGCACATCGGCTGGTGGTGGACGACCGCCGCCGCCGCCGTGCGGGGCGCCGAGCCTCCCGAGCGGACGGAGGTCGCCTGGCCGGGGGACGGGGCGGCGGCCGTCGCCTGGCTGCGCGGCCTGCGCGAGGAGTGGGCGGCGGTCCTCGACGGCCTGGACGACGCGGCCCTGGACCGCCCCTCGGCATACCCCTGGGGCGCGGAGGCGGGGCTCACCGTGGGGCACACGGCGGCCTGGGTGAACGCCGAGCTGATGAAGAACGTCGCCGAGATCGGGCAGCTCCGGCTCCAGTACGCCGCGGGGCGGTGACGGCCGCGCTCAGGGGCCTCCCGGATCGCGGCGCTGGAGCTGCTCGGTCAGCTCGGCCGCCATCGCCTTGATCGTGTCGAGCCCTGCCCGGCCCCAGGGCCGCGGCTGGGTGTCCACCACGCAGACGGTGCCGAGCGCGATGCCGGTGCGGTCGATGAGCGGGGCGCCGAGGTAGGAGCGGATGCCTATCTCGTCGACCACCGGGTTCCCGGCGAACCGCGGGAAGTCGCAGACGTCCTCCAGCACCAGCGCCCTGCGCCGCACCACCACGTGCGGGCAGTAGCCGTGGTCGCGGGCCATGTGCCGGAAGGCGCTCGTGGGCGCGGCTCCCCCGGCGAGCGGTCCGGCCGGAGTGTGCAGCCCGGCGAAGAACTGCCCTCCGGTGCCTATGAAGTTGACCATGGCGTACGGCGCGCGGGTCAGGTCGGCGAGCCGGGTGGCGAACGCGTCGAGCCCGGCGTCGGCGTGGCGGCCGAGCCCGAGCCTGCCCAGCCGTTCCTCGCGCGCCGGCGCCTCGGGGTCAGTGGGGGTCAGGAGGAGATGGCCGAGCGGGTCGTACGTCACAGGGGTGCTCCTTGGCTCTCCGCGGGGTGCCCTGAGAGGAGATGCCGTACGAGGGTGAGCAGGGTCTGCACGGCCGAACTGGAGATGCGGGCGTCGCAGCGGACGACCGGGACGTGCACGCTGAGGTCGAGGGCGGCCCGCACCTCCTCGGGGCCGTAGCGGTGGGCGCCGTCGAACTCGTTGACGGCGACGACGAAGCTCATGCCGCGCTGTTCGAAGAAGTCGACGGCGGCGAAGCAGTCCTCCAGCCGCCGGGTGTCGGCGAGGACGACGGCGCCGAGCGCGCCCTCGGACAACTCGTCCCACATGAACCAGAAGCGTTCCTGTCCCGGCGTGCCGAACAGGTACAGGACGTGCCGGTTGTCGAGGGTGATGCGGCCGAAGTCCATGGCCACGGTGGTGGTCGTCTTGTTCTCCACGCCCTCCAGGCTGTCGGTCTCGGCGCTGATGGTGGTGAGGAGCTCCTCGGTGCTGAGCGGGGCGATCTCGCTGACCGCGCCCACGAAGGTGGTCTTCCCGGCCCCGAACCCGCCCGCGACCAGGATCTTGAGTGCGGTGGGAAAGGGGTCAGAGCCGTCGTCGTAGTCCATCGAGCACTGCCTCCAGCAGGGACCGGTCGGTGGGGTGGTGGAAGTAGTCGGGGGCCCGGGTGGTCAGGGCGCCGCAGTCGACCAGGTCGGAGAGGAGGACCTTGGTGACGACGGCGGGCAGCCGCAGCTGCCCGGCGACCTCGGCGACGGAGGTCGGCGCCTCGCAGAGCCCGAGGACGTCACTGTGTTCGGGACCGAGGTAGCCGAGCGGCTGGGTGCCGGTGGACATCACCAGGGACATCAGGTCCAGCGCGGTCGTCGGTCTGGTCCGGCCACCGCTCACGGTGTACGGGCGGACGAGGCGCCCGGCCGCGTCGTCCAGCCAGGGCCCGTCCTGCGGGAGGGCCATGGGTCAGTTCCTCATCGCCGTGGGTTCGGGGGCCTGACGGCGCGGCGGGGTGATCAGGTACGGCCGGACGCTCTTGACCAGCATCGCCATCTCGTAGCCGAGGACGGCGGCGTCCGCCTCGCGTCCGGCCAGCACGGTCAGGCAGGTGCCGGAGCCGGCGGTGGAGACGAAGAGGAGGCTGGTGTCGAGTTCGACGACGACCTGCCGTACGTCGCCGCCGTCGCCGAAGCGCGCTCCGGCGCTGCGGCCGAGCGAGTAGAGCCCCGAGGCGAGGGCGGCGAGGTGGTCGGCGCTGTCCGGGTCGAGGCCGTGCAGGGACTTGACCAGACCGTCGGCGGAGAGCAGCACGGCACTGTGGGTGTGCGGGACCCGCTGGACCAGTCCGCTCAACAGCCAGTCGAGGTCGGAGGCATGGCCGGTCGGCGCATCGCTCGCCATGGTGGATCGACTCCTTGCATACATGGGGGTACCTGTGGGGCTACGGGAACGTGGGGACTCGGGTACGGGCCTCGGGGCCGCCTCACCCGGGCCGGTGGGCGGAGCCGGGGTCCGGCCCGGGGTGGGCGGGCCGCTCGTCCTGGGACTCGGCGAGGCCGGTGCCCCGCCGGAAGGCCGCCATCAGCCCGGGGTCGTGGCCGACGTGGGGCAGTTCGGCGGTGCGGGCTACGGGGCCCTCGCGCAGCTGCGGGGCGAGGTGCTCCTGGGCACGGCGGCGGGGCAGGGTGGGCCGCTCGGCCGGCTGGTCCTGGAGGGCGCCGCCGAGGACGAGGGGGGAGGCGGCGTTGGCCTCGACGGTGTCCCGGTGCTCGGGCCGGATGCCCGGGCGGGCCTCGGCCGGGGTCGCCCGCCGCTCCTGGGTGTCGCGGACCGGCAGGGCGCGGGGGCCGGGCACGGCGGCAGGCGCGGGCTGCCCGCTCTCCGGCGGCGCGGCGTGCTGCGCCCGGGAGGCCGCCCGCCGACGGGTGGTGCGGGTCGGCAGGGGCGGCGGGGCGCCGTCGGCGGGGGCCGGGCGCGGCGGGGGGGCCTCGTCCTGGGCGGCGGGGGAAAGCCGGCTGGGAGCATGGGACGCGGCGGCGGGCGCGGGCCCGGCGTCAGCGGCGGGCGGGAGCGGCGCCGGGGCGGGCGGCTGCTCGGCCACCGGTCCGGGTGCCGGTACGTCAGGGGCGGGCGCCTGGGCGGCCGTCGCCGTGCCGGTGAGGGCGGCCGGGGCGGTGGCGCCGGTGAGGGACTCGGGTTCGGGCTGGGCGTCGGGCACCGTGCCGAGCAGGGTGGCGGGCAGCACCAGGACGGCCTGGGTGCCGCCGTAGATGTTGGGCTGGAGGCGGACGGCGATGCCGTGGCGCCGGGCGAGGGTGGCGACCACGTACAGGCCGATGCGGCCGTCCTGGAGGAGGCTGGCGACGTTGACCTGGTCGGGGTCGGCGAGCAGGGCGTTCATCCGGCGCTGCTCGTCGCCGGGCATGCCCAGACCCCGGTCCTCGACCTCGACGGCGACACCGGCGGCGACCCGGCTGGCGCGCAGCAGGACCTGGGTGTGCGGGGCGGAGAACACCGTGGCGTTCTCGACCAGTTCGGCGAGGAGGTGGATGGTGTCGGCGACGGCGTGACCGCGGACGTCTCCGTCGATCGGCGGCACCAGCTTGACCCGGGAGTACTGCTCGACCTCGGCGATGGCGGAGCGCAGCACCTCGGTCATCGTGACGGGCCTGCTCCACTGGCGGCGGGACATCGCACCGCCGAGGACGGCGAGGTTCTCGGCGTGGCGGCGGATGCGGGTGGAGAGGTGGTCGACGTGGAAGAGGCCCTTGAGCAGGTCGGGGTCCTCGACCTGGTTCTCCAGTTCGTCCAGGAGCTGGATCTCGCGGTGGACGAGGGACTGGAGGCGCCGGGCGAGGTTGACGAAGACCTCGACCTTCTGTTCGCTGCCCGTCTGACTGGAGAGCTGGGCGGCCTGGACCACTGCCTGGACGGCCATCCGGTGGGAGCGGTGGAGTTCTTCGCCGAGCAGGTCGAAGCCGTCCCCGCGCGGGGCGAGGGGACGGTGTTCGGCGGCGGGCTGCTCGCCCCGGCGCAGGGCGTCGACGACGTCACGCAGTTCGGTCTGGTTGCGGGCGCTGGTGCGGCGGAGCTGCGCGGCCCGGTCCAGGATGTTCCGCGCGGTGCGGTCGGCTGCCACGGCGGCGACGGCGATCCCGGTGAGTGCCACGGCCGCCGCCCCGGCGAGGATCGCCCAGAGCAGGTGCGGAGCGGTTCCGGAGCTGCCGACGGAACGCAGCGCGAACAGCACCGCGGCGGCGCCGCTGAGGGAGACCGCGACGGCCGGCAGGACCGCGATCCGCAGCAGCTGACGCCGTATGTGCGCCTCGGGGAGCTGCTGGGCGGCCTTGCCGTGCCGGCCGCCGCCCTCACGGCGATCCGCCCGGGGGGCGGCCGGTGCGCGTAGTTGTGACATCGACGTCCTCGGAAGAAACCCCCCGGTCCGGCGTGGGGCGGGGGTGCGGTAGCGGGGCTCCTGGTGGGGCGCGGCCCCGGGGTGCGCGATGCGTGGCGGGCATGCGGCGCCGGTCCGCGAGGGCAGCGCGGACACCCTGGTGCGGGCTCCGCGCTACCTGACGGACACACACCGTAGTCATCAAAGCATCCCGCGCGCTGGGCAGTTGACCAGTTCGACGGCCATCACCCCACCCCCGGAGGACAGTTCGCACACCAGCCCGAAATCCACAGGGGCGCAGGGGTTCGAACGCGCGCGAGGGTCGGCGCGAAAGGACGGCACAGGCACCGGACGACGGACGCGGCCGCCCCCGGAGGGCTACGCCCCGAGCACATGCCCGATCACGGACGGCGGAGGCGCGGACGCCGCACGCGGGTGCCCCGCGCTGGAGCGGCGCACGCCACGACACGCACGCCTCCCGCACGCCAAGAGGGTCGACCGACAAGGGAATTCAGGCATGGCCGAGGTCGCCCGTCCTCCTACGGGCAGGAGCCCGACTCCCGGCGTCGTCGCCCGAGCCGCCGCACCGCGTGCGGTCGGCCACCCGGTCCAGACGCCCGGCCTCTTCGAGGGACACCTCGTCGGCTCGCCGACGGAGGACGGGCGGCGGAGGACGGGCGGCGGCTACGCCGGCTCGTCGGCCTCGGCGAGCACACCGAGCGCGGGGGCAGGCGGCGGCTCCTGGTCCACATCTGCACCCCTTACCGTGGAGTTCGGCGCATCTGGCCGCACGGCGTACCGGTCCAGGCCCGTGCGAGGGAATGGGAGCGAACTCCCGCAGGGCGAAGGACCGGTGGGCCGCACCCGGGTGCAGGCGGACGACCACGTCGCGGTGCCCCGCTCCGTGTCGGGCACCGGGCGAGCCTCGGCGAAGGGCTCACTCGTCGGCGACCCCGCCCTGCGACGACTCCGCAGCGCCTCCTTCCGTGCCGTTTCCGGCGGGCGGGTGCCAGGTGAGAATCCAGCCGGCGGTAAGCGTTGCCGCGACACCGGCCAGGGCGATGGCGCCGCCCGTTCCGACGCCCGCGGCCACCGCGCCGAAGCAGACCGGCCCGACGCCCTGCACCGTCATGGTGCCGGAGCCGAGCAGACCGAACGCCTGGCCCCGGCCCTCCTGCGGCAGGGCCTCCAGGAACGGCCGTTGGAGGCCGAGACCGTAGGCGAACCCGGAGCCGCAGAGCAGCAGCAGACAGGACGAGACGCCCACTCCGGGCTCGGCGGCGAAGCCGACCAGCGGCAGCCCCATCAGCGCGATCAACGGGGCCACCAGCCGCTCCCGGGTGGACGGCCGCAGGACTCGGCCCACCAGCAGGTCACCGACGAGCATGCCGACCGGCAGGCAGCCCATCAGCACCGCGTACCAGCCGGGCGCGAAGTGGCGTCCACCCGCGTAGGCGACGATCAGTCCTTCCGCGCCCGCGACGAACGCGCACGGCAGCCACTGGGCCAGCATCAGCCGTCGCACCGTCCCCACGCGCAGCAGCAGACCGGCACCTTGCAGGCTCGCCCGGACCGCCCCGCGATCGCCCCGGCCTCCAGGCGCGCCGCGGGACCCACCCGGCCGCAGCCGGGGCAGCCGGAAGCGGACAGCGAGCGCGCAGCAGAGGTAGAGGGCCGCACTGACCGCGAGCGCCCGTCGTGGGCCGAGTGCCGCGACGGCCGCACCTCCCAGCGCCAGGCCGGACAATTGCGCGCCGGCACCGGCGAGGTTGTTCAGTGACCGGCCCAGCACATAGGCGTCGCCCTCCAGCGCCTGGGCGACCAGCCGACTCGACGCGCCGTGGAACACCGGTGTGGCGAGAGAGACCAGCGCCACGACACCGAGACTCGCCGCGACCGGCATCCGCACCACGGCGATCAGCAGGGCGGCGGCACACGTCAAGGCGTAACCGCCGGTGATGAGCGCGCGGGGCGGCAGACGGTCGGCCAGGGAGCCCAGCAGCAGCGAGCCGAACAGCTGCGGGACGAAGCCGATGCCGAAGGCCACCGCGCTCAGCAGCGCGGAGCCGGTGGCCGAGAAGACCAGCACCGAGAACGTGGTGATCCTCAGCGCGTCCGCCGTGATCGCGACGGTACGGGTGGAGAAGAGCAGCCGGAATCGCGGCTCGGCCAGCACCTCCCGGTAGGTGGCACGGTGGTTGCCCTGCGCGGGCTCGGCGGTTGGGGTCATGACGCACGAGCCTCGCCGTGCGTCCACGCCACCCACCAATGATTCGCCGCTGGACGAATCGGAGCGGTCCCCGGCGATAGCACGGCCGGGTGCTGCGCTTCGAAGTCTGTGCCGCGGACCTGCTGCGCAGCCGCTTCGCGCTGTCGCCCGCCATGGACCTGTGCTTCCTGCTGGGCTCGCTCGCAGGCAGGGACAGGCACGTCGTCCAGGACAGACCGCACCCCGGCCGCCCTCTCGGGCCTGCACACGATGGCGAGCCCAAGCGGCCGGCGCATCACGGTGTTCAGAGGTCTGCCCAGACTTTCGCCGGAGTGCGGTCGCCCGTGGGTCTCGGGCCAGGGCGGCGGGGCCTGCCACGGTGGCGCGCGGCTCGGCCGCGCCAGGCGCGGCCGGTGGGCGGCGCCCCTCGTCACACGCCCGCGCCGAGCGGCTCGGTCACGCGCCTGGGCGCGGCCTCAGCTCTCGGGGGCCGCCAGGTCCAGCGCCTGGCGCTGCTCGCCGGCCGGCGGCCAGGTGGTCCAGCCGCCCCGGGGCGGCTTCGCCGCGACCGCGCGCCACCAGGGGGCGGCGGCGGGCGCCCGCGCGGGGACGACCGGCTCGCCCGGGAGCGGGGTGATGATCCGCTGGCCCTCGCGGTGGGCGGCCAGCAGGGTGCGCTCGGCCGGTTCCTCCCACGGGTGCAGGGCGAGGTTGAAGGTGCCCCAGTGGATCGGGAGCAGGACGCCGTGCGGCGAGCCGCCCTGGAGGTCGAGGTGGGCGCGCAGCCCCTCGTCGGGCGTCATGTGGATGTCAGGCCAGGGACCCGGGTCGCGCGCCCCGCCCCGGCTGTGCGGCAGGAACTCGCTGTACGCGCCGATCTGGATCATGGTCGCGTCGAACGGGCCGTGCTGGGCGCCGATGTCCTGGAAGCCGGGGAAGTAACCGGTGTCGCCGCTGTGGAAGACCCGGTGGTCGCTGCCCCGGACCGACCAGGAGGCCCACAGTGTGTGCTGCTGGTTGCGCAGGCCCCGCCCGCAGAAGTGCCGGGCCGGGGTGGCGGTCAGGGTGACCCCGGCGACCTGGGTGGCCTCGCCCCAGTCCAACTCGCGCAGCCGGTCGGCGGGCACGCCCCACCGCTCCAGGTGGGCGCCGACCCCCAGGGGCACCAGGAAGACGGTGCCGGTGCGGACCAGCGCCCGGATGGCGGGCATGTCCAGGTGGTCGTAGTGGTCGTGGGAGATGACCACGGCGTCGACCACCTCCAGGGCGCGCAGCGGCACCGGCGCCGGGTGGAGGCGGCGCGGTCCGGCGAAGGCGAACGGGGAGCAGCGCTCACCCCACACCGGGTCGAAGAGCAGCCGGGCCCCGTCGATCTCGACGAGGACGCCCGAGTGGCCCATCCAGGTGAGCCGCAGCCCTTCGTCGGACCGACGGGCGAGATCCGCCACGGTGGTCGGGTGCAGCGGGATCGGGGCCGCCGGGGCGCGGCGGGCCCGGGCCTCCTTGCTCAGGTAGGCGCGGAGCAGGTCGCGCGGGGTCGCGGCGGACTCGGTGGCCGGGCCGCCGTCAGGGTTGCGGAACGAGCCGTCCGCGAAGTTCGGCGAGCTGAGGATGCGCCGTCGGCGCTCCCCCGAGGGATCACCGCCGAACGAGGCCGGCCGCAGGGCGCGGACCACGGGGTTCGGCGTACGGATACCGGTCACGGTGCCTCCAGAGCTGCGGTCGGGTGCTCCATTGTCGGGCGGGAACGGCCGCCCCGGCGATTCGGCCCCGGTCGGGGCACCACGCCGGGAGGCGGCGACCATGACCGGGCGGAACGGTTTGAGGGCCGGCCGGGATCGTTCCCGTCCGGCCCTCAAACCGTGGCTCAGAGCGGCAGCAGGTCGGGCCGCTTGGCGCTGACGTGGTCCCCGGAGGAGACGCCCCGCAGCCGGCGGCCGATCCACGGCACCAGGTACTCGCGGGCCCACTGGATGTCGTCGCGGCGCCCGTCGAGCGAGGTGCGCGGCGGCTGGGCGGGCCACTCCTGCTCGGGGTCGGCGGGGACGTCGAGCCCGAGGATCTGCCCGGCGCGCAGCGCCACCCGGGTGTGCCCCTCGGCGGAGAGGTGCAGCCGGTCGGTGTCCCAGGCCCGCCGGTCCTGCACGGAGCGCAGCGACCAGAGGTCCAGGACGGGGCAGCCGTAGCGGTCGGCGATGGCGCGCACGTGGCCGTTGTACGTGGCGACCTTGCCGCGCAGGTGCTTGAGGACCGGCACCCCACGGGTGTCGAAGCCGGTGGTCAGCACGACCGTGCCGACGTCGGAGGTGAGGGCGGTGACCGCCTTCTCGAACCGCTCCGCGAGGTCGTCGGGGTCGGCGCCGGGGCGGATCACGTCGTTGCCGCCGGCGCAGAAGGTCACCAGGTCGGGCGCGAGTTCGCGGGCCCTGGGCACCTGGTCGGCGACGA
Source organism: Streptomyces sp. BBFR102 (assembly GCF_051397025.1). Classification (NCBI taxonomy): domain Bacteria; kingdom Bacillati; phylum Actinomycetota; class Actinomycetes; order Kitasatosporales; family Streptomycetaceae; genus Streptomyces; species Streptomyces sp. BBFR102. The sequence goes on along the minus strand of NZ_CP195757.1, from coordinate 5,429,317 downwards.
TCTGGTCGAGCAGCTTGCCGCGCACCGCGAGGTTGGCGTACCGGAAGGCGTGTTCGGGCTGCCGGTCGGCGAGTAGAACGGCCAGTCGGTCCGCCCAGCCCACGAACGCACCGTCGGGGCCAGGGTCCCCGACCCCTTCCGTGAAGCTGTCGCCGACCGCCGCGTACGAGGTGAAATCTGGAGGAAGGGAAGTCGTCTCTGCTGTCACGGGCACATCATTCACTTCGTGAAGTGAGTTACGCCACCGTAGGAAGGGGTTGACGCGGGTGACAAACGCCACCGGTCAAAGTTGTCCCAAGGCGGAATAGATGCAGGGGCCACTCACGTGGCTCGCACCCTGTCCCCCGAGTCCTCCCCGTGCGCCCCGTGGATGCCGCCCGGCGCCCCTCGTGCGCACGTACGCGCGCGCTCAGGCGTTCCCGAGTGCGAACACCTGTCGTATCGTCGAGGCGCGCCCGCCCGCACCCGAGCGGCGGCCGACCGGGAGGAGCCCACGTGACGCAGCAGTCCCCGTCGACGAGGTCGGAGTCGATGCCGGAGCCGGAGCTGACCGGGGTGCGCAACTTCCGTGACGTCGGCGGCCTGCCGACGGGCGACGGGCGCCGGGTGCGCACCGGGCAGCTCTTCCGCAGCGGCCATCTGGCCCACGCCACCGAGGCCGACACGGGTTTCCTCAGCGGACTCGGGCTGCACACCGTCTTCGACTTCCGCAACAGCGCGGACCAGGCCCTGGACGGCCTCGACGTCGAGCTGCCCGGGGTGCGCAACGTGAACATCCCGCTGAGCGACCCGGCCGACGGCGCGGGATTCTGGAAGATGGTCCGCGAGGGCGGCCTCCCGCAGCTCCGCTCGCTGCTCGGCGACGGCAAGGCCGAGCTGCGGATGACCACCTCGTACCGCGAGATGATCACCGGGCGCACCGCCGAGCACGGCCTGGTGCTGCGCGCCCTCGCCGAGGAGAGCGTCCCGGCGCTCATGCACTGCGCGGCGGGCAAGGACCGCGCCGGGCTGTCGGTGGCGGTGACCCTGCTGGCGCTCGGCGTGGACCGTGAGGCCATCGAGGCGGACTACCTGGAGTCCAACGCCCAGCACCGCCGCTACCGCATACGCCGGGCCTCCGACTCCCCCGACGCGCTCTCGCCCGAGGTGATGGGGCTGCTCAGCCCGCTCTTCGAGGCTCGCGCGGAGTACCTCGCGGCGGCCTTCGAGACCATCGACGCCACCTGGGGCGGCACCGAGCGGTACCTGACGGAGGGGCTGCGCCTCACCCCCGAGCTCCGCGACCGGCTGCGCGGCCGCCTGCTGGACTGAGCCGGGGCTCACTGCGCCTTGCTGCCCACCTCGAAGAGCAGGTAGATGAAGCCGGCCAGGAGGTGGCCGACCACCACGTAGACCAGGAGCCTGATCCACAGGCTCGGCGGCAGCCGCTCCTCCATGTCCCGGGGGCCCCGGGCGGGAGTCTCGTCGGCGGTGGCGGTGGTCTCGGGGTCGGGTCGCTCGCTCATGCGGCGCCTTTCGGGTTCGGGCGTCCCGGGCCGAGGCACGGGGCGCCCGGGCTCTGGAGCAGGGTGTGGACGAAGAGGAGCTCGGCGCCGTCGGCGTCGGCGGCGCCGATCCGGTGCGGGGTGAGCGAGTCGAAGTGGGCCCCGTCGCCGGGGTGCAGCAGGTGCTCGCTGTCGCCGAGCCGCAGTCGCAGCCGCCCGCACAGGACGTGCAGCCACTCCTCGCCGGGGTGGACCCGCACCATGTCGCTCTGCGTGCCGTACGGCACGCGCACGCGCAGCGCCTGCATGGCGCGGCCGGAGCCCCCGGCGGGCCAGTACGTCCAGCCGGCGGCGGGTGCGGGTTCGGCCTCGGCACCCCGGATGACGGCGTGCCGGTCACCCCCCGTCTCGCCGAGCAGCGCGGAGACGGTCGTACCGTAGACACGGGCCAGCGCGAGCAGCATCGGCAGCGAGGGCTGGCGCTGCCCGGTCTCCAGCCGGGAGAGGTGCGCGGCCGACAGTCCGGCGGCGCGGGCCGCCGTCTCCAGGGTGTGGCCGGCGCGGCGCCGCAGTTCACGCAGGTGGGGAGCGACGGCGGGGAGGTCGCCGGGGCCGTCCGGAGGGTCGGTGCTCATATCTCGATTGAGCCAGAAACATGCCCCAGGGGCAAGTTTCTTACCTAAGAGGCAAATCAGCGGTGGGTCACCGCCTGCCGGACCAGGGTCCGGCCGAACTCCCACAGCAGCCCGCCCTCGTGCGCCTCGTCCATGACCTGCGTGAACGCGTCGACGAAGCGGTCCACGTCGGCCTCGTCCACCACCAGCGGCGGGATCAGCTTGATGACCTCGAGGTGGTCGCCGGAGACCTGGGTCAGGATGCGGTGCCGGTGCAGCAGCGGAGCCACCACCATCTGCGCGAAGAGCCCCTTGCGGGCCGCCTGGAGCATCGCCCACCGGCTGCGCAGCCGCAGCGACTCGGGCCGCCCGAACTCGATGCCGATCATCAGCCCGCGCCCGCGCACCTCGTGGAGGAGCTCGTAGCGCGGGACGAGGGCGGCGAGGCGCGAGCGCAGCCGCTCCCCCACCCGCCGGACGTGGGCCACCGTGCCCTCGCGCTCCATGACGGCGAGGACGGCCAGCCCGGCGGCCATCGCCTGGGCGTTGGCGCCGAAGCTCGCCGAGTGGACGAGGACGCGGTCCATCGAGGAGTACACCTTGGCGAACACCTCGTCGGTGCCGAGCGTGGCGCCCACCGGCACGTACCCGCCGGACAGCGCCTTCGCCAGGCAGACCAGGTCGGGTTCGACCCCCGGCTCGTGCTGGTGCGCGTGGAAGTCGCCGGTGCGGCCGAGGCCGGTCTGCACCTCGTCGGCGATGAGCAGCGCCTTGTGCCGGTGGAGGAGCTCCTGGGCCGCGCGCAGGTAGCCGGGCGGGGCGGCGTGCACGCCCTTGCCCTGGATGGGCTCGACGATCAGGGCGGCCACGTCGCCGGCCCGCAGCTCGCGGCGGAGCGCGTCGAGGTCGCCGAGGGGGACGGCGGTGTCGGGGAGCAGCGGCCCGAAACCGTCGCGGAAGGAGCGCTCCCCGTTGACCGAGAGGGCCCCGGTGGTCAGACCGTGGAAGGAGTGCGCGCAGTGCAGGACGCGCGGCCGGCCGGTGGCGCGGCGGGCGAACTTCAGCGCGGTCTCCACGGCCTCGGTGCCGCTGCTGCAGAAGAAGGCCCGGTGCAGGTGCGGGGTGTGCGCGAGGAGTCGCTCGGCGAGCAGGCCGGGCAGGGGCGGGCAGTCGAAGCGGGTGAGGTCGGCCAGGGAGAGGTCGAGGACGTCGTGCAGAGCCTGGCGGACCACCGGGTGGTGGCGGCCCAGGCCCATCACGCCGAACCCGGCGAGCATGTCGAGGTGGTCGTTGCCCTCGGCGTCCCAGAAGTGGGCGCCCTCGGCCCGCTCGTAGACCTTGTCGAAGCCCAGGGTGCGGAGCATGCGGGGCAGCTGCGGGTTGAGGTGGCGGGCGTGCAGCGCGTACCGCTCGCCGCCACGCTCGGCGAGGAGCCGCCGCAGGTCGAAGCCGGGCACGGACTCGGCGCCGGTCGCCGGTGCGCCGCCGTCGACGGTGGTCATGGGTGGGTCCCCCTCTCGGTGGACGCGCGCGGGGCCGGGCGGCGGGTGCCGCCCGGCCCCGGCGGGCGTCAGGCGCGGTTGCTGGTGACGGTGTCGCGGGCGGCGCGCAGCGACTCCTTGAGGGAGCCCATGGTCGCGAGGACGGCCGTCGGTTCGTAGCCGCAGTGCGCCATGCAGTTGGCGCAGCGGGGGTCCTTGCCCCGGCCGTACTTGTCCCAGTCGGTCTCCTCGATGAGCTGGCGGTACGTGGGGACGTACCCGTCGCTCATCAGGTAGCAGGGCCGCTGCCAGCCGAAGAGGGAGTAGTTGGGGATGGCCCAGGCGGTGCAGGCGAAGTCCGCCTTGCCCTCCAGGAAGTCCAGGAAGAGCGGGGAGTGGTTGAGCCGCCAGCGGCGGCGGTTGCCGTCCGCGAACGCCTTGCGGAACAGCTCGCGGGTCTGCTCGACGCCGAGGAAGTGCTCCTGGTCGGGCGCCTTCTCGTAGGCGTAGGCGGGCGAGAGCATCATCTCGTCGACCTGGAGGTCGTCGTTGAGGTAGTCGAGCACCTCGATGATGGTCTGCGGGGTGTCGGTGTTGAAGAAGGTCGAGTTGGTGGTGACGCGGAAGCCGCGGCGCTTGGCCTCCTTGATCGCCGCCACGGCCTCGTCGAAGACGCCCTCCTTCGCCACGGACTCGTCGTGCCGCTCGCGCAGCCCGTCGATGTGCACGGCGAACGCGAAGTACGGGGAGGGGGTGAACTTGTCCATCTTCTTACGCATCAGCATGGCGTTGGTGCAGAGGAAGACGTACTTGCGTTTGGCGACGAGCTGGTTCACGATCTCGTCGATCTGCGGGTGCATCAGGGGCTCACCGCCGGCGATGGACACCATCGGGGCCCCTGACTCCAGGACCGCGCCGACGGCCTGGGCCACCGGCATGCGCTGCTTGAGCACTCCGGCGGGGTGCTGGATCTTTCCGCACCCCTCACAGGCGAGGTTGCAGGCGAACAGGGGCTCCAATTCGACGATCAGCGGGAACTTCTCCCGCCTGCGCAGCTTCTGTTCGGCGAGATACGTCGCCACCTTGATGGTCTGGCGGAGCGGCATGGCCATCTGGCTCACCTCCGGGGGAGCAGCGAGGAACGGTGCCATTCGTAGAAAGCGGGGATCACGGCACGGAGTACACGGAAAGCCGATATTCCACCGCGTACCGTTCCGATCCGGACCAGCTCGTGCTCTGGAGCGTCCACGACCACCCGGACGGCCGCAACCGGGCGCGGTCCGGCGCGCCGGGCGGCGTACAGGGTGGCGGCGGACTCCATGTCGACGGCGACGGCCCCCTGCGACCGGAGCCGGGCCCGCTCAGGACCGCGCACCACATGGTCGCAGCCGGTGAGCGGGCCGGTGTGGACGGTACGTCCGGGGACCGCGCGGGCCACGGCGGCGGCCAGTACGCCGGCCTCGGCGCAACGGGTGACACCGCGCGGGTCGCGGACCTCGTCGGCGACGACCAGGTCACCGGGGTGCATGCCCGCGCCGAGGCCCGCACAGAACCCGGTGGCGACCACCCCGGCCCGGGCCAGCGCGGGGTCGCGCAGCACCTCGGCGACGGCCCGTCCGGCCGCCTCGGGCCCCATGCCGGTGCGGAGTACCCGGGTCGGGGTGTCGGCGGGGGCACGGATGCCGGTGCGCAGGGCGAGCCGTTCGATGGTGAGGGCGCAGGCGATGACCAGGGGCGCGGGGTCGGCCGCCGGGCCCTGCGGGGGCCCGGCGGCGGGCTGCGTCATCAGGCACCCTCGGGTGCTGCTCCGCGGGTGTACCGGCCCAGTGCCGTCAGGGGGAAGACCTGCCGGTACAGGTGGTAGTTGATGGAGAAGTCCCAGGGGAACCCGGTGCCGGTGTAGTAGGGCTCGTCCCAGCTGCCGTCCTCGCGCTGGGTGTCGGCGAGGAAGGTGACCCCGCGCCGGGCGACCCTGCTCTCCCGCTCCCCCGCCGCGAGGAGCGCCATCAGGGCCCAGCCGGTCTGGGAGGCAGTGGAGGCGCCGCGGGCCATCCGGCCCTGCTCGCGGTAGGAGCGCAGGTCCTCGCCCCAGCCGCCGTCGTCGTTCTGCACCGACTCCAGCCAGGCCACGGCGCGGCGGATCGCCGGGTGGGTGGCGGGCAGCCCGGCGTCGACCAGGGCGGGGACGGCCGAGCCGGTGCCGTAGAGGTAGTTGACGCCCCAGCGGCCGAACCAGGCGCCGCTCGGTTCCTGCTCGGCGAGGAGCCAGTCGACGGCGCGGCGGGTGCGCGGGTCGGCGGCGAGTCCCTCGGCGGCCAGCATCTCCACGACGTGGGCGGTGACGTCGGCCGAGGGCGGGTCGACGACCTCGCCGAAGTCGCAGAAGGGCAGCCGGTTGGGGAGCGAGCTGGTGTTGTCGACGTCGAAGGCACCCCAGGCGCCGTTCTTCGACTGCATACCGAGGTTCCAGCGCACGCCCAGCGAGATGGCGCGCTCCAGCCGCGCGGTGTCGGGGTGGCGGACCCGGCGCAGGGCGAGCACCACCTCGGCGGTGTCGTCGATGTCCGGGTAGTTGTCGTTGTGGAACTCGAAGGCCCAGCCGCCGGGGGCCAGGTGCGGGCGGCGCACCGACCAGTCGCCGGGCCTCTCGATCTGCTCGTCGAGCATCCAGTCGGCGGCGCGGACCAGCTGCGGGTGGTCGGCGGGGACGCCGGCGTCGGCGAGGGCGATGGTGGCGAGGCAGGTGTCCCAGACGGGTGACTGGCACGCCTCGACCATCCGGGAGCCGTCCTCGCGGGTGAGCGTGAAGCGGTCCAGGGACTCCAGGCCGGCCCGCATGACGGGGTGGCCGAGGTCGTAGCCGAGCAGGTGCAGGGCGATCATCGAGTAGACGGCCGGCGGCTGGATGCCGCCCCAGCTGCCGTCGTTCTCCTGCCGCTCGACGATCCACCGTCCGGCCGCGGCCATGGCGGCCTTGCGCAGAGTGCGGGGGGCGACCTTGCGGTAGGCGCGCAGCGCCCGGTCCAGCCGCTGGAAGGCGCCGTTCCAACTGGCCAGGGGGGAGAGGCGGGGACGGGGCGCCGGGTTCGCCGGGTCGGCGTGCAGTTCGTCCAGCGGGAACGGGGCCGGGCGGACCGGGCGCTTGGCGGACACGATGGTGAGCGGCACGATGGTCTGCCGGGCCCAGCAGCCGAAGTCGTAGATGTTCAGCGGGACCCACGGCGGCAGGAAGAGCACCTCGGGCGGCACCTCCGGCAGCCGGTCCCAGGGCCACCAGCCGAAGAGGGCGAGCCAGATCCGGGTGAAGACGCGGGCCTCGGCGATGCCGCCCTGGGAGCGGACCCAGTGGGCGGCGCGTGTCATGTGCGGGGCGTCGGGGCTGTCCCCGGCGAGCCGCAGTGCGACGTAGGCCTCGACGGTGGTGGAGAGGTCGGGCGGGCCGCCGTAGAAGGTGGCCCAGGTGCCGTCCTCCCGCTGTTCGCCGCGGATGAAGAGGGCGGCGGCGCGGGTGGTGGCCTCGTCGCGGATGCCGAGGAACTGGCGGAGCAGCAGGTCCTCGGCATCCATCGTGACGTTGGTGTCGAGGTCCCCCTTCCACCAGCCCTCGGGGTTCTGGAGCCCGAGGAGGTGGTCGGCGGCGCGGGCCCTGGCCCGTTCCGCGGCGGCCTCCACGGCGCCCGCGTCCGGGGCGGCGGGTTCGGTGATGGTCGCGGTGGTGGGGCGGGAGGGCGCGGTCCCGGCCGGTCCGTTGGTCGTCGCTGTCATGGCGTCCCCTTGGTGCAGTGGTCGGTCTGCGTGTGCTCGGGGTGTGCCGCCGGCGGCCCGCGCCGTCTCAGGGCGCGGGCCGCCGACAGCGCGTCATATGCGACGGGTGGCGGGGGTGCTGCCGGTGACCGGAGGCAGGGGAAGGGCGCGCGAGGCCGGGCGGGCGTCGCGCGTCACGGGTGTCCTGGCGATGGTGATCATCTCTTCCGTACGACGACGAAGTCGGCGAGGGCGGTGAGCTGCTCGCGTACGTGGCCGGGCATATCGACGCCGGAGAGGGCCTCGATGGCGACCGCGTGCTGGCGGCGGGCCTCGGCCTCGGTCCAGGCGCGGCCGCCGGCCTCCTCGATCAGGGCGGCGCGGGCGGCGAACTCGTCCTCCGAGAAGTTCTCGAAGTCGTTGGCCTTGGCGTCGGCGGCGAGCAGCGAGCCGAGGCGCTCGGCGGCGGGCCCCTCGGCGGCGAGGGCGGCGACGACGGGCAGCGACTTCTTGCGCTGCCTCAGGTCGCTCCAGGTCTGCTTGCCGGTGGATTCCGGGTCGCCCCAGATGCCGAGGAGGTCGTCGACGGCCTGGAAGGCGAGGCCGAGGTGGTAGCCGTACCGCTCCAGGGCGTCGGCGGTGCGGTCGTCGGCACCGCCGAGGACCGCACCGATGGAGACGGCGCAGGCGAGCAGGGCGCCGGTCTTGTTGCCCTCCATCTCCAGGCACTCCTCGACGCTGACGCGCTCGCGGTGCTCGTAGGAGATGTCCTGGGCCTGGCCGTCGATGAGGGCGCGGCTGGCGGTGGTCAGGCGGCGGGCGGCGCGCCCGGCCTCCAGCGTGCCGAGTTCCAGCAGGATCTCGTTGGCGAGCGCGAAGAGCGCGTCGCCGACGAGGATGGCCTGGGCCGGGCCGTGCACCTTCCACACGGTGTCGCGGTGGCGGCGCTGCTCGTCGCCGTCCATCAGGTCGTCGTGCAGGAGCGAGAAGTTGTGGACCAACTCCACGGCGACCGCGCCGGGGACGCCGGCCTCGGGCGCCGCGCCGGCCGCCTCGGCGGACAGCAGCGCGAGAGCGGGCCGGACGGCCTTGCCGCCGTCGCCCTCGGCGGGGCGGCCCGCCGCGTCGATCCAGCCGAAGTGGTAGGCGGCGACGGTGTCCATGGGCGGGGCGAGACGCTCGATGGCGGCCTTCAGCACGGGCATGGCGAGGGTACGGCCACGCTCCAGCAGGGCGGCCACGTCCGTGGTGTCACGGTCCGCGTCGGCCGTGGGCACAGTCGGCACAGTTGCTCCTTTGTTTCCGGGACGGAAGGGCTGAGGGTCAGGGGCGCGGCGGGTCGGCCCGAGGGGGCCGGTTCACGCGGCCTCCTCGAAGACCGGGGCGGGCCGGGGCCGGCCGAGCGCGCCGAGGGCGTCCGAGGCGGCGTTCAGTCCGCTGCGTACGGCGCCCTCCATGGTGGCGGGCCAGCCGGTGGCGGTCCACGCCCCGGCGAGGTGCAGTCCGGACAGGCGGGTCGTCGGGCCGGGCCGCAGGGCGCCCACACCGGGACTGGGAGCGAACGTGGCGGTGCGTTCGCGGGTGACGAAGAAGTCCTGGACGCGCGCGGTGCGGGCGGCGGGCAGCAGCCGCTCCAGTTCCGGCAGGTAGCGGGCGCGCAGGTCGGCGACCGGGGTGTCGATCTCGGCCTGGGCGGTCGACTGGGAGAGCGCGAGGTACTGGCCGCGGTCGAGCCCGGAGGCCGCGGTGCGGTCGAACACCCACTGCACGGGCCCGTCGAGGGCGGTGAAGAAGGGGCGCCGGACGACCTTGCGGTCGTAGAGGACGTGGATGTTGATGATGGGGGCGGTACCGATCCGGGTGAGCCTGCCCGGGTCGTCGAGGGCGCCGCCGGGAAGCAGGGCGTGGGTCTCGGCCGGGGGGACGGCGAGGACGACGGTGTCCGCGGTGAGGGTCTCGTCGCCGGTCTCCACCCGCCAGCGGGCGTTCGCGTCGCCGCCCGGGACGACGGCGCGCACCCGGGAGCGCAGCACGGTGCGGACACCGGCCTTGTCGAGGGTGGTGAGGGTGCGGGTGTGGTGCAGTTCGCCGAGTGGGACGTGGGCCCAGCCGATGTCGGCGGCGCCGGGGTCGGAGAGCAGTCCGGTGCGGAAGACCTTGGCGGCCAGGGCGAGGGAGGCGTCGTCGGCGGTGGCGTTCAGGGTGGCGACGCCGACGAGGTCCCAGAGCGCGGCGACGGCGCGCGGGCTCTGTCCGTGGCGCCGCAGCCAGCTGCCGAAGTCCTGCCGGTCGAGGGCGGGGTCGGCGGGGTCGAGGCGGCGCAGGGCGAGCGCGGCGCGGCCGACGGCGGCCTTCTCGGCGAGGCTCAGGTGCGGGTAGCGGGCGAGGCTCGGGCCGAGGTGGAGGGGGACGGGCAGGGCGTTGCGCCGCAGCCGGCCCAGGCGCCCGCGGCCGGCGTCGAGGACGGGAACGTCGAGGCGGTCCTGGACGGGGGCGAGTGCGGCGGCGTCGACCCGGCCCAGGAGCCAGCGGTAGGCGGTGCAGCAGCGCAGGTAGACGTGCTGGCCGTTGTCGACGGTGAGGTCGCCGCGCTGGAAGGAGAAGGCGAGCCCACCGAGGCGGGGGCGGCCTTCGAGGAGGGTGACGCGCAGCCCGGCGTCGGCGAGGGCGAGGGCGGCGGCGGTGCCGGCGAGGCCGCCGCCGACGACGACGGCCTCCTGGGCGGCGGCGGTGCTCATGAGCGCCTCCGTCCGGCCTGTCGGCCGATCTGCCGGGCGTCGAACCCGGAGAGGCCGCGCACGGCCACGTACGCCTTCTCGTGGCCGGGGAGCGAGACCCGGCCGCGCAGGACGGCCAGCGGGTCGCGCTCGATCCGGTCGAGCAGGCGCCGGTAGATCCCGGCCATGGCGGCGACGCAGGCACCGCTGCGGCGGTCGAGCATCGGCAGCAGCCGGTACCCCTCGGCGAACAGGGCGCGGGCCCGGCGGACCTCGAAGTGGACCAGTCCGGGGAAGTCCGACCCGGCGGGCGGGCGGGGCCCGTCGAAGCCCTCGGAGCAGCCGAACTCGGCGAGGTCGTCGGCGGGCAGGTAGGTCCGGCCGTTGCCGGCGTCCTCGCGGACGTCGCGGAGGATGTTGGTGAGCTGGAGGGCGAGGCCGAGGGTGTCGGCGTACTCGGCGGCCTTGTCGGCCTGCGGGGCGCCGGGTGCGGTGCCGAAGATGCCGAGCGAGAGCCGGCCGATGGCTCCGGCGACGCAGCGGCAGTACAGCTTGAGGTCGTCCCAGGTCTCGTAGGTGACGCCCTTGACGTCCATGAGGACGCCGTCGATCAGCTCGTCCAGGCCGCCGAGCGGGATGGGGAAGCGGCGGGCGGCGTCGGCGAGGGCTACGGCGACGGGGTCGGTGTCGTCCTCGTCGACCTTGCCGTCGCGGATGCGGTCGAGGATGTCACGGGTGGCGCCGAGCCGGTCGGCCTTGACCGCGGGCGCCAGCGTGCCGTCGCCGATGTCGTCCACCCGCCGCGAGAACGCGTAGAGCGCGGACATCGCGCGGCGCTCGGCGAGCGGCAGCAGCCGGATGCCGTACGCGAAGTTGCGGGCCTCGGACCCGGTGACGGTCTCGCAGTAGCTGTACGCGGCGAGGACCGGTGCGGGCAGGGAGATGCTGTCCTCCACGGTCGGGCTCACCTCTCTCCTCGCAGGGCCGCTCCCACCTCGCGCAGGAGCCTGGGCTTGGTGGGCCTCGGCGGGCCGGGCAGGACGTCGTACCCGGCGTCCGTGACCGCGGCCAGGGCGGCGCGGCCGCCGCCGACGAACCCGGCGAGCAGCAGCCGCAGCCGGCCGTGCACGCTCGTGATCAGGGGGCCGCCCTCGGCCAGCAGCTCCCCGGCGCGTGACGCCTCGTAGGCGATCAGGGCGCGCAGGGAGGCGGAGGCGGTGGGGGCGGCGAGGTCGGTCTCCTGGACGCGGAAGCGTTTCAGGTCCTCGGCGGGCAGGTAGATCCGGTCGCGGCCGAGGTCCTCGGCGACGTCCTGGAGGTGTTCGACGATCTGCAGGCCGGTGCAGACGGCGTCCGAGCGGCGGACCCGCTCGGGGCTCAGGGTGCCGGTGAGACCGAGGACGAGGTGGCCGACCGGGTTGGCGGAGAGCTCGCAGTACGCGGCCAGGTCGTCCCAGGTCTCGTACCGCGTGACCAGCTGGTCCTGGCGGTTGGCCTGGATCAGGGCGTGGAACGGTTCGGGGGTGAGGCCGTGCTCGCGGACCACCGGGCGCAGGGCGGCGACCAGCGGGTGGGCGGGGCCGGGTCCTGTGGTGGCGAAGACCCGGGCGAGGTCGGCCTCCAGGGCGTCCAGCAGGGTGAGGCGGTCGTCGGCCGCGCTCCCCTCGACGCCGAGCAGACGGGCGTCGGCGCCGCCGGGGGCCAGGTCGCCGTCGCCGATGTCGTCGACGAGGCGGGCATAGCCGTAGACGGCCATCAGGCCGCGGCGCCAGGCGCGGGGGACGAAGAAGGGGGCCACGGGGAAGTTCTCCGCGGCGGCCTTGTCGAGGGTGGCGCGTGCCGGGGCGCCGTGCCGCGCCGTGCCCGGTGCGGTCATCGTCGACTGCTCCGCGCCAGAACGGCACAAGCCGCGTGGAGCCGGAGATCACCCGTAGCCATTGCCGTCACATCTCCCGTTCTACACTGCCGACCCAAAACATCCCTTTTCGGACACGCCGTCCGCCATGGCGGTGATCGTCACCTGTTCGACTCGGGACACCTGTGCCATATCGCCGCAACTGGCGCGAATCAGCACCGGTACAGCTTACGCGGCATGCGCGCCCGTGGTGCGCCGGGGTGTTCGACAGGTCACAGCGCGCCCCCCGACAGGCCAACTCCCGGTCCGTCCGCCGAGTTCCCGCGGCCCGGAACCGGTGTGTCCGTACGCAGGGCCCCGGCCCGCCCCGACGCAGGGGGCGGGCCGGGGCCCTGGTGCAGGCCGCGAGCGGGCTCCGCTACTTGCCGGTGAACTTGTCGTACTCCTTGAGGACGTCGGCCGTCGGGCCGTCCATCCGCAGCTCACCGTGTTCCAGCCAGATCACCCGGTCGCAGGTGTCCCGGATGGACTTGTTGTTGTGGCTGACCAGGAAGACCGTGCCGGCCTCCTTGCGCAGTTCCCTGATGCGCGCCTCGGAGCGCTTCTGGAACTTCTTGTCGCCGGTGGCCAGCGCCTCGTCGATCATGAGGACGTCGTGGTCCTTGGCGGCGGCGATGGAGAACCGCAGCCGGGCCGCCATGCCCGAGGAGTAGGTGCGCATCGGCAGGGTGATGAAATCGCCCTTCTCGTTGATGCCGGAGAAATCGACGATGCCCTGGTAGCGCTCCCTGATCTGCTCACGGGTCATGCCCATCGCGAGGCCGCCGAGCATCACGTTCCGCTCGCCGGTCAGGTCGTTCATCAGGGCGGCGTTGACGCCGAGCAGCGAGGGCTGGCCGTCGGTGTAGACCTTGCCGCTCTCCGCGGGGAGCAGGCCGGCGACCGCCTTGAGCAACGTCGACTTGCCCGAGCCGTTGGAGCCGATCAGCCCGATCGCCTCGCCCCGGTAGGCGGTGAAGCTGACGCCCCGCACGGCGTGCACCTTGCGCACGCCGCGCTCCTCACCGCGCTTGAGGATGCGGCTGAGCGCGGCGGTGGCGCTGCCCTTGCCGCCCTTGGTGCCGTTGACCCGGTAGACGATGTGCAGGTCGTCCGCGATCACCGTGGGGGTGCGGGCGCCGCCCCGGGCGCCCTGGTCCACGTCAGCCTCGGCCATAGCGCTCCTCCGACTTCCAGAAGTAGACGAATCCGGCGACGCCCGCGACCAGCGCCCAGCCCAGCGCGATGGCCCAGACGTGCTCGGGCAGGTACGCGGCGGTGTAGTCGTCGATCAGGGCGAAGCGGACCAGGTCCATGTAGATGGCGGCGGGGTTCCACTGGAGGAGGTCCGTCAGCCACAGCGGCAGGTTCTTGTCGGCCAGCATCGCCGGGATCGAGAACATCACGCCGGAGGCGTACATCCAGGTACGCATGACGAACGGCATGAGCTGGGCGAGGTCGGGGGTCCTGCTGCCCAGGCGGGCGAAGATCAGCGCGAGACCGGTGTTGAAGACGAACTGGAGCGTCAGCGCCGGCAGGACCAGCAGCCACGACCAGGTGGGGTACGAACCGAAGCCCATGACGATCGCGAAGAGCACGATCATCGAGAAGAGCAGCTGCTGGAGCTGCTGGAGGGAGAAGGAGATCGGCAGCGAGGCCCGGGGGAAGTGCAGGGCGCGGACCAGGCCGAGGTTGCCCGAGATGGAGCGCACCCCCGACATGACCGAGCTCTGCGTGAAGGTGAAGACGAAGACGCCGGTCACCAGGAAGGGCACGTACACGTGCTCCGGGATGCCCCGCCTGGCGCCCAGCAGCAGGCCGAAGATGAAGAAGTAGACCGCCGCGTTCAGCAGCGGTGTCACCACCTGCCACAGCTGGCCGAGCTTCGCCTGGCTGTACTGGGCGGTGAGCTTGGCCTGCGAGAAGGCGACGATGAAGTGGCGGCGGCCCCAGAGCTGCTTGACGTAGGCGAGCAGGCCGGGCCGTGCCCCGCTGACCGACAGGCCGTACTTCTCCGCGAGCTGGGCCGGGGAGAGCCCGTCGTCGGGGGAGGGCGGAGCAGCACTCACCGCGACACCACCGTCCTGCGTTGTCTCACTCACAAGGGGAAACTTTCGTCTTCGGGATACACCGGCGGACCCCCTGGCAGCACCGGGCGGCACGGGGCGGTCCGCGGTCGGGGACCGGTACGGGCCGAATGGTCTCAGACCCGAGCTTGTCAGATGACGGGAGGTCGGCCCAGCCGGGTGAGCCGCCACACGGTGCGCCACCTCATGGGCCGCCGGGGCCCCGCGGAGGAGGTCCAGCCCTCCTTGAACCCGCCGAACCACGCCTTCAGCGCGGGCCCCGAGGGCCGGCGCAGCAGGGTCAGCAGCAGCCAGACCCCGAGGTAGACCGGGACCAGCGGGAGGGGCAGGTTGCGGCGGGCCAGCCAGACCCGGTTGCGGGCCACCATGCGGTGGTAGACCGCGTGCCGGGAGGGGGCCGTCGTCGGGTGGTACAGCACCATGTCGGAGCGGTAGTCGATCTGCCAGCCGGCGTTCAGTGCGCGCCAGGCGAGGTCGGTCTCCTCGTGGGCGTAGAAGAAGTCGGCGGGCAGCAGGCCCGCGTCGGCGAAGACGCGGGTGCGGACCGCGTTGGCGCCGCCGAGGAAGGTCGTCACCCGCGAGGAACGCATCGGGTCCGAGGCGCGGAGCCGGGGGACGTGGCGCCGCTGGGTCTCCCCCGTGTCGGGGTCGGCGATGCGGAAGGAGACGATGCCCAGCTCCGGGTCGGCGGTGAACGCCTCCCGGCACAGCTCGACGGTGTCGGTGTGGGCGAGCAGCCCGTCGTCGTCCAGGAAGAGCAGGATGTCGACGTCGCGTCCGGCGGGGCCGAACATCTCGATGCCGACGTTCCGCCCGCCGGGGATGCCGAGGTTCTCGGGCAGCTCGGTGGTGCGGACGCCCTCGGGGACCTCCGGCACCGGCGAGCCGTTGCCGACCACGGCGATCTGGACCGGGTCGCCGTCCTGCTCGGCGACCGAGTCGATGAGCGCGCGCAGTTCCTCGGGCCGGTTGCCCATGGTGATGATGACGGCGCCGACCGTCGGGGAGGAGCTGTCCACGGCGGTCACCTCAGCCTGCTGGAGACGAGGATGGACACCAGGTGCAGCAGGGTCTGCAACAGGGCGATGCCGGCCAGGACCGCGATGCCCAGGCGGGTGAAGAAGAGGTCGCCCCGGATCTGGTCGGCCACCGCCAGGACGATGATCAGCAGCGACGCCTCGATGCCGAGGACCAGGCGGTGGAACTTGAGCGCGGCCGCGGCCTTGCGGGCGAACGCCACCTTCGAGGAGCGCGGCTCGGAGGCCGCCTCCTTGACCGGCGGCAGCCCGCCCTGGTGCCGGGCGACGCCGACCAGGTCCGTCTCGGCCTTGATCAGGATCGCGCCGAGCGCCGCCAGGGTGCCGAGGAAGGCCCAGAGCCAGTCGATCCGGCCGCTGCCCCACAGGTCGGCGCCGCGCAGGCCGAGGCCGACCAGGACCGCGGCGTCGCACAGGTAGGCGCCGACGCGGTCCAGGTAGACACCGCCGAGGGAGAACTGCTTCTTCCAGCGGGCGACCTCGCCGTCCACGCAGTCCAGCAGCAGGTACAGCTGGACCATCAGGGCGCCGAGGACGGCGCCCCAGATGCCCGGCACCAGCAGCGCCGGGCAGGCCAGCACGCCGAAGACCGTCATCAGGTAGGTCAGCTGGTTGGGCGTGATGCGGGTGGGCACCACGTACCGGTCGACCCGCAGCGAGATCTCCCGCATGTACAGGCGTCCCGCCCAGTGCTCACCGCTGCGTCGGTCCTTCACCCCGGCGGGGTGCACGACCGGGCGGAGTTCAGCTACCGATGGCCTTGGCATAGTCGGCGTAAGCGTCCTTGATCTGGTCGGTGGAGAGGTTGAGGTGCTCCAGGATCGTGTACCGGCCCGGCCGGGTCTGCGGAGCGAACTCCACGACCTGGACGAACTCGTCCACGGTGAAGCCGATGTCCGCCGGCACCACGGGCAGTCCGTGCCGCCTGAGGACCTCGGCCATCTGCGCCGACTCCGCGAGGGCACCGCGCAGGTGCATCGCGAAGGCCGCCCCCATCCCGCACTGCTCGCCGTGACTGGCGGCGCGCTTGGGGAAGAGCAGGTCGAAGGCGTGGTTGATCTCGTGGCAGGCGCCGGAGGCGGGGCGGCTGTCGCCCGCCACCGACATGGAGATGCCGGTGAGCACCAGCCCTTCGGCCAGGACCTGGAGGAAGCCGTCCTCGCCGACGTCCCCCGGGTGGCGGAGCACCGCCTCGCCGGCCTGGCGGGCCATGGCGGCCGCCAGGCCGTCGATGTCCTCGCCGCGGACCTGGGCCGACAGCTCCCAGTCCGCGACGGCGGAGATGTTCGACAGGGCGTCCCCGATACCCGAGCGCACGAACCGCGCCGGGGCCTCACGGATGACGTCCAGGTCGATGACGACGCCGATGGGGTTGGGTACCCCGTACGATCCCCGGCCCGCGTCGTTGTCGAGGGTGGCGACCGGCGAGCAGAGGCCGTCGTGCGACAGGTTGGTCGCGACGGCGACCAACGGCAGGCCGATCCGGGCCGCGGCGAACTTGGCGCAGTCGATGATCTTGCCTCCGCCGAGGCCCACGACGGCGTCGTAGCGGCCCGACTTCATGGCGTCGGCCAGCTTGACCGCGTCGTCGAGGGTGCCACCGCCGACCTCGTACCAGCTCGCCCCGGGCAGAGCCGGGGAGAGCCGCTCCCGGAGCCGGGCGCCCGAGCCTCCGCTGATCGCTATCGCGAGCTTGCCGGAGGAGGAGATCCGCTGGTCGGCGAGGACCGAGGCGAGATCGTGGAGCGCACCGCGCCGGATGTCGACGACGAGGGGCGAGGGGATCAGGCGCGTCAGTACCGGCACGCGATCTCCCTGCCCTTGGCGAGGTCGTCGTGGTTGTCGATCTCGACCCAGGTGACCTCGCCGATGGGCGCCACGTCGATCTTGAAGCCGCGGTTGACGAGCTCCTGGTAGCCGTCCTCGTAGTACAGCTGCGGGTCGCGCTCGAAGGTGGTGCGCAGCGCGTCGGCCAGCTCCTCGGCCGCCTCGCCCTCGATGAGGGTGACGCCGATGTACTCGCCGGTGGCCTCGGCCGGGTCCATCAGCTTGGTGATGCGCTGGACGCCCTTGTCGGGGTCGACGACGACCTTCATCTCCTCGTCGGCGAGGTTCTTCACCGTGTCGAGGGCGAGGATGATCTTCCGGCCCTCACCGCGCGCGGCGAGCAGCGTCCTCTCGACGGAGACCGGGTGGACGGTGTCCCCGTTGGCGAGGATCACGCCGCCCTTGAGGGCGTCCCGGCCGCACCACAGGGAGTAGGCGTTGTTCCACTCCTCGGCCTTGTCGTTGTCGATCAGCGTGATCTTCAGGCCGTACTTGGCCTCCAGCGCGGCCTTGCGCTCGTAGACGGCCTCCTTGCGGTAGCCGACGATGACGCCGACCTCCTCCAGACCGATCTCGGCGAAGTTGCCGAGGGTGAGGTCGAGGACGGTCAGGCTCTCCTCGTCCCCCTCGGGCCCCACCGGCACCAGGGCCTTGGGCAGGGTGTCGGTGTAGGGACGCAGGCGCCGTCCGGCGCCGGCCGCCAGCACAAGGCCGATCATGCGGGTTCTCCTTCATCGTGTACGGCGGGTGCTCCTGCGGAGACCCAGAAGCGGATGCTCTCGGCGAGCACCACGAGTGCCACGACCACGGCGAGGACCGTGAGCGCGACGGTGAAACCTGAGGGGGCCAGCAACGCGGCGGCCGTCACGAGGAGGACGCGGCCCTCGTGCCCGCCGGTTGCACGGACCAGAGCGCGGGGCGGCGCGCCGCTGCCGCCGCGGATGCGGTAGACCGTGTCGTAGTGATGGTAGGCGACCGCCGCGACCAGCCCGAAGGCCGCCGGAAGGGCCCCGGAGTCGTCGGCGCGGGCCGCCAGCAGCAGGATCACGCCGTACTCGGCGGCCCGGAAGAAGGGCGGCACCAGCCAGTCCAGGGCTCCGGTGAGTGGCCGGGAGACGGCGAGCGAGGAGCAGAGCACGTAGGCGACGGCGCCGAGCAGCGGGCCCACCGAACCGGCCGGGGTGAGGGCGGTCACCGCGACGAGGATCACGCCGCCGAGGGCCGCCGCGGCCGGTGCGGGGAGCTTGGCGAAGGAGCGCAGGCGCGGGGCGAGCGCTTCGGCGAGCGGGCCGCTGTCGGCGAGGTCGGCGAGGGCCTGGGCGGCCCGGTCGGTGCGCCGGGCCTTGCGGGTCAGCGAGCGCAGCAGGCGGCCGGCGGTGGTGTAGCAGGCGGCCAGCGCGCAGCCGATGAGCAGGACGGCGAAGGTGATCCGGGGCGTGGTGACGGCGGTGAGGACCGCGATCAGCGCCCAGCGCTCCCCGATGGGCAGCACGATCATGCGGCGCAGCCAGACGGTCCAGCCGACGCTGTCGAGGCGGCCGGAGAGGGCGGCGGTGGGGCTGGTGTTGGCCTCGGCGTCGTGGTTGGCCTCGTTGAAGGAGAAGTCCACGACGTGCCGGCAGGTCTGGAGCACCATCGCGCCGAGCGCCAGCGCCCACACGTCGTCCCCGCCGCGCGCCGCGCCGAGGGCGAGCCCGGCGTAGTACGCGTACTCCTTGGCCCGGTCGAAGGTGGCGTCGAGCCACGCACCGAGGGTGGAGTACTGGAGGGAGTAGCGGGCGAGCTGGCCGTCGGTGCAGTCCAGCACGAAGGAGAGGAGGAGCAGCAGCCCGGCCGCGACGAAACCGCCCCGGGTGCCGGTGGCCGCGCAGCCGGCCGCGATCAGCGCGGTGAGCAGCGAGGCAGTGGTCACCTGGTTGGGGGTGAGGCCGCGCCGGGCGCACCAGCGGGCGAGGTAGCGCGAGTACGGGCTGATGCAGTACGTCGTGAAGAAGCCGTCGCGGGACTTGACTGCGGTGCGCAGCCGGATCGCCTCGTCGTCGACGGCGGCGACGGCCTGTCGGGCCTCGCTGCGCTCCTGCGGGGCGAGCGGCACGCGGGCGACCAGGGTGCCGAGCTCGGGCCGGTGGACGGCGACGCCCTCGGCCTGAAGGGCGCCGGCCAGCCGGTCGGGCAGCCCGGTGCCGGTGCGCGGCGCGGTGTCGGCGCCGCCGGGCGCGGCGGCCTCGGCCTCCAGGGCGCGGGTGAGCGCGGTGCGGGAGGCGTCCTGCACGGCGACGGCGCCGGGGACGGCGCCGGCCGGGAAGCGGGGATCGGTCAGGCCCAGGCGCAGGGCGTGCTGGTGGCCGACGAAGCCGGCGTCGACCAGGGCGACGCGGCCCGTGAGGGGCAGGGTACGGAGCAGGGCGGCTGCCTCGGCGGCGTCGGACGCGGTCCGCACGTCGAAGCCCAGCGTCCGCAGTTCGCCCTCGATCGGCGACCCGGGGACCGGCTGACCGGTGACGATGGCGGTCGACAGACGAACTCACTCCTTGGGTGCCGGTGCGGTCCGCTCCGGACAGCTCGGGTGCCTGGAACAACGGCCTGGCGGCACGTCGGTGAGGCTATCGGACGGCGGGGAGCCCGCGTTCACCGCCCGTTCGGTACCTGTTCGCATCCCGGGCGGGGGCGCGCAGGGCGGGTGCGACCGGGCGCACGCGGCTTCCCCGAAGCGGGGGGCGCGGCGCGGGGCCGCCGCCATCATGGTCGATCAACTGCCCGGCCGACAAACCGCCTCCCGCCTTCCGTCGCTGGTCGCGGCGCATGGCCCCGCTTCGGTGGCGTTCGCCCGTTCTCTCCGCACACCGTCCGGAAGGCACGATTCCGCCAGGCGGCGGAACGGGCGCCCCGAACGGGCCACCCAGGGGCCCCAAGAGGCTTCCGAGGCGCTGACCTGCACCTCGTTTCCGCAGGTCAAGGGGAACGACAACGGTATTCAGCGCCGTGTTGCCGGATACCCCCCACCCGTAGTTCACTGTGGTCGGCCGAGGCCATCGACAAGACACCGACGAGGCTTAAGGACATGTCTCATGGGGGCTGGGCACGATCACGGGCACACACACGGTCCCACCACCGGCACGGCCGCGGCGGCCCACCGGGGCAGGCTGCGGATCGCGCTGGGCATCACCCTCTTCGTGATGGTGGCGGAGATCGCCGGCGGCCTGCTGGCGGACTCGCTGGCGCTGATCGCCGACGCCGCCCACATGGCGACCGACGCGCTGGGGCTCGGCATGGCGCTGCTCGCCATCCACTTCGCCAACCGCCCGCCGAGCGAGAAGCGCACCTTCGGCTTCGCCCGCGCGGAGATACTGGCCGCCCTCGCCAACTGCCTGCTGCTGCTCGGCGTCGGCGGCTACGTCGTCTACGAGGCGGTGGAGCGGTTCTTCTTCGCCCCCGCCACGACCTCGGGACCGCTGGCGCTGGCCTTCGGCGCGGTGGGGCTGCTGGCCAACCTGGTCTCGCTCTCCTTGCTGATGCGCGGCCAGCGGGAGAGCCTCAACGTGCGCGGCGCCTTCCTGGAGGTGGCCGCCGACGCGCTGGGCTCGGTGGCCGTCATCCTTGCCGCCCTGGTCATCATGGCCACCGGCTGGCACGCGGCCGACCCGGTCGCCTCACTGCTGATCGGCGCGATGATCGTGCCGCGCACCCTGCGGCTGCTGCGGGAGACGCTCGACATCCTGCTGGAGGCGGCGCCCAAGGGCGTCGACATGGCGGCGGTGCGGCGCCACATGGAGGAGCTGCCGGGCGTGGTCGGTGTGCACGACCTGCACGCCTGGACCATCACCTCGGGCATGCCGGTCCTCTCCGCGCACGTGGTCGTCGAGGCGGACCAGTTGGACGCCGCCGCCCACGAGAAGCTGCTGCACGAGCTCCAGGAATGCCTGGGCGGCCACTTCGACGTGGAGCACTGCACCTTCCAGCTGGAGCCCTCGGGCCACGCGCCGCACGAGGCGGGACTCTGCCACTGAGCCGCCTCCGCCCGGCCGGGGATGTCACAGGATCGTCACAGGTCTCCCGGCGGGAGGCCGGGGCGCCTGCTCGGGCCCTGGGTGCGCCGGAGCCATCCGCCGCTCCCCCACGGCCCAGGGGAAGCGGTCCGGCCGGGGATACAGCCTTCCGGGCCGCCCCGCCCCCGCTCCTGACCGGGGGGTACGGACCGCGTGCCCGCCACCGCGGAGCGGACGGGTGGCGTCCGTTCCGGGCACGCTGGGCACGGCAGGTGCCCAGCGTGCCGGATTTGTGCGGCAGACTGGTCGTTCAGGACCGAAGCGAAGGATGGGTATGCCGATCACACCTGCCACCGCGGTGAGCCGCTCGTCGGACGACTCCCCGGAGGCCGTCATTCTGCTCGAACTGGTCGACGAGGACGGCAACACCATCGGCACGGCGGAGAAGCTCTCCGCCCACCAGGCGCCCGGCCGTCTGCACCGGGCCTTCTCCGTCTTCCTCTTCGACGGGCGAGGCCGGCTGCTGCTCCAGCAGCGAGCCCTGGGCAAGTACCACTCCCCCGGCGTCTGGTCCAACACCTGCTGCGGCCACCCCTACCCGGGCGAGGCACCGTTCGCCGCCGCCGCCCGGCGCACCTTCGAGGAGCTGGGGGTCTCCCCCGCGCTGCTGGGCGAGGCCGGCACGGTCCGCTACAACCACCCGGACCCCGCCTCGGGCCTGGTGGAGCAGGAGTACAACCACCTCTTCGTCGGGCTGGTCCGCGATCCGCTGCGGCCCGACCCGGAGGAGGTCGGCGACACCGTCTTCGTCACCCCGGACGAACTGGCCGAGCGGCACCAGGCCGGGCCCTTCTCGGCCTGGTTCATGACCGTCCTGGACGCGGCGCGCCCGGCGATCCGCGAGCTGACCGGGGAAGCCGCCGGCTGGTGAGACTCAGGCCCCGGGGGCCGGGAGCACCGGTGGGCCGCCCACTCCCGGGGCCAGCGGCAGCGCCGCCCAGATGATCTTCCCGCCGGTCGCGGTGTGCTCGACGTCGCAGACGCCGCCCGCCTCCGCGGTGATCTCCCGCACCAGGAGCAGGCCCCGGCCGCCGGTCCGCCCGTGGTCGGCGACGAGCGCGGTCGGGCGGTACGGGTGGCTGTCCTCGACCGCGACCCGCACCCAGGCGGCACCGACGGCCACCTCGACGCCGACGGTGGGCGACAGCAGGGCCGCGTGCCGTACGACGTTGGTGACCAGTTCGGAGACGATGAGCAGCAGCCCCTGCACCAGGTCCGGGGGTGCGGGAACGTCCTGGCGGCGCAGCAGGTCCCGTACGGCGTGCCGGGCGCGGGGCACCGCGGCGTCCTCGGCGTCGGCGGTGAAGCGCCAGACGCCCTCGTACGGCAGCCGCCCCGGAGGCACGGCCGCGGCGGGTGGTGCGGCGGGTCTCGAAAGGGGTCTCGACGGTCCGCCTCGTGCGCCGTCATCCATGTTCCGGTCCCCGTCCTCGGTCTGTCCGGCGTCCTGGGTCTCGGTGGCTTCCACAGTCCGAGTGTTGGGAACGCCCGACTCCGGGCCCGGTACCTGACCGCAAAATGCTGCACATCGAGCGGATGTGACCGACCGACGGCGTTTCGTGTGCCGATTCGACCGGTCTTCCTACGCCGCGTCGCTCCGGCCCCGCTCAGCGCGGTCCGCCAGGTCGGAGACGACACCGCGCCCGCCCGGTCCGGTGGAGATCAGCGACAGCCCCCTCGAAGAGCAGTCGACGTGAGGATGGCGACGCCGACATGGACCAGACCGACGGCTCCGGCCACCACCAGCACCCCGCCGAGGAAGGCGAGCCGGCCGAAGCCCCGGCCGGCTCGCGCCGCTCGCGGCGGCCAGGACCGGGAACCCCGTTCTCGTGCCGGGCCATACGGGGCGCCTCCTCGCATCCGGGCGGTCCTCCGTCTCCGAGCCCAGGCCGCACGCGGGGGCCGCGCCCGGCGCGGATAACATCCGGGCCATGGAGCCGCAGCTGACTCACACCCTCGCCGGGGGCGTCGCCACGGTCGTCATCGACCACCCGGCCAAGCGCAACGCCATGACCGCGGCGATGTGGCGGGCGCTGCCTCCGCTCCTCGACCGGCTCGCGGCCGATCCGTCGGTGCGGGCCCTGGTGCTGACCGGGGCCGGGGAGACCTTCTGCGCCGGGGCGGACATCTCCTCCCTGGGCGCCTCGGCCGCCGAGGGCGGCGACGCGCCGCAGCGGCTCGCGGTGCTGGCGGAGGAGGCACTTGCCGCCTTCCCCCGGCCGACGCTGGCGGCGGTGCGCGGGTACTGCGTGGGCGGCGGCGTCCAGCTGGCGGCTGCCTGCGACCTGCGCTTCGCCGAGGAGGGCAGCCGGTTCGCGGTGACCCCGGCCAAGCTGGGCATCGTCTACGCCGCCTCGTCCACCGCGCGGCTGGCCACCCTGACCGGGCCCGCCACCGCCAAGTACCTGCTCTTCTCGGGCGAGCTGATCGACACCGGCCGGGCACTGCGGTGCGGCCTGGTGGACGAGGTACTCCCGGCCGGTGGACTGGGCGCGCGGGTGGCGGAGTTCACCTCGGTCCTGGCCGCCCGTTCGCCGCTGACCCAGGCGGCGGCCAAGGAGTTCGCGGCGGGCCGTACGGACCGGATCGCCCACTGGGAGGACGAGGCCCGGCGCAGCACCGACGCGGCCGAGGGGGTCGCCGCCTTCCTGGAGCGCCGTACGCCCCGCTTCACCTGGACCCCGGCGGCGGCGCGGGAGTAGACCCGGCCCCGGCGCCGACGGGCGGTGTCGCCCTCTTCCTCCCAAACCGACCGGTCGGTAACGTCTGCCTCATGAGCACTCCTCCCGCCCGCGCCGGACGCCGCTGCCACCACGCGGTCAACCCGTTCCACTCCGCCGTCTACTTCTCCCCCGAGCTGCGCGAGGAGCTGGCCGCGATCGGCGTCACCGACGCCGACGCCGCCTACTTCGCCTTCCGGTCGGCCGCGCTCGGCGCCGTGGGCCCCGGCGCGGTGACCGCCGCCTTCTACAACTTCCGCCACGACCTGGTCGCCCGCCACCTGCCCGCCGTCTGGGAAGTGGCCACCCCCGCGCAGGTCCTCGACGCCCGACTGCGCGCGGCCGACCGCACCCTGCGGCGGCTGCTCGGCGAGGAGGCGCTCGCCGCGCCCGGCCTGGCCGAGGCCGCCGAACTCGCCCTCCGCGCCGCCGAGGGGTGCACCCGACCCGGCCGCCCGCTCTACGCCGCCCACGCCGACCTGCCGGTCCCCGCCGAGCCGCACCTCGCCTACTGGCACGCCGCCACCCTGCTCCGCGAGCACCGGGGCGACGGGCACCTGGCCGCGCTGCTCGACGCGGAACTCGACCCGCTGGAGGCGCTGGTCAGCCACACCGCGACCGGCTTCGGCATGGCGCCCAAGTGGGTGCTGGCCACGCGCGGCTGGACGCGGGAGGACTGGGACGCGGCGAGCGCGCGGCTGGTCGCGCGCGGCATCCTCGACCGGGAGGGCTCCCTCACCGGGCAGGGCTCGGCACTGCGGGCCGAACTGGAGGAGCGCACCGACCGGTTGGACGCCGGGCCGTACGAGCACCTGGGCGCCGAGGGCACCCGGCGGCTGACCGAGCTGGCCAAGGACCTGCTCGGGCGGATCTTCGCGGCCGGGGCGTTCCCGGACGGCATGCTGGGGCGCGGCTGACCCCGCCCGGCGCACCGCGTCGGCCCCGCGTACGGAGCCTCGGGGGTGACACGGCCGGGTGGACGGGTGTGCGGGCCCGGCGGGCGGGGCTGCCACAATTGCGGCGCACCCTCAGTGAGAAGGCGGTACGGAGATCGTGACCACACCCAGCACCGGGTCCATCGAGAGCAGGATCGCCGAGCAGCTCGGCGTGCGGGAGCGGCAGGTGAGGGCAGCCGTCGAGCTTCTGGACGGCGGCGCCACGGTGCCGTTCATCGCGCGCTACCGCAAGGAAGCGACCGAGATGCTGGACGACGCCCAGCTGCGCACCCTCGAAGAGCGGCTGCGCTACCTGCGGGAACTGGAGGAGCGGCGCGCCGCCGTCCTCGAATCGGTCGCCGAGCAGGGCAAGCTGACCGATGAGCTGCGGGCGGCGATCGAGGCGGCCGAGACCAAGGCACGGCTGGAGGACGTCTACCTTCCGTTCAAGCCGAAGCGGCGCACCAAGGCGCAGATCGCCAGGGAGGCGGGGCTGGAGCCCCTGGCGGACGGCCTGTTGGGCGACCCTTCGGCGGAACCGCTGGCGGCGGCGGCCCCGTTCGCCGATCCGGAGAAGGGGGTGGCCGACGCACAGGCCGCGCTGGACGGCGCCCGGGCGATCCTGGCCGAGCGGTTCTCGGAGGACGCGGACCTCATCGGCACCCTGCGCGAGCGGATGTGGGGGCGCGGCCGGCTGGCGGCCAAGGTCCGCGAGGGGCAGGAGGAGGCGGGGGCGAAGTTCTCCGACTACTTCGACTTCGCCGAGCCGTTCACCGAACTCCCCTCGCACCGCGTGCTGGCGATGCTGCGCGGCGAGAAGGAGGGCGTCCTGGAGCTGGCGCTGGAGCCGGAGGAGCCGCAGGCCGACCCGGCGGCGCCCTCCTCGTACGAAGTGGAGGTGGCGGCCCGGTTCGGGATCGCCGACCGGGGTCGTCCCGGGGACAAGTGGCTGCTGGACACGGCCCGCTGGGCCTGGCGGACGCGGATCACGGTGCATCTCGGCATCGACGTGCGCAGCCGGCTGCGCACGGCCGCCGAGGACGAGGCGGTGCGGGTCTTCGCGGCCAACCTGCGGGACCTGCTGCTCGCCGCGCCCGCCGGGACCCGGGCCACGCTGGGCCTGGACCCGGGGTTCAGGACCGGAGTGAAGGTGGCCGTGGTGGACGCCACCGGCAAGGTGGTGGCGACCGACACCATCTACCCGCACGTGCCGCGCAACCAGTGGGACGGGGCCCTGGCGAAGCTGGCCGCGCTCGCCGAGGCGCACCAGGTCGAGCTGGTCGCCATCGGCAACGGCACCGCCTCGCGGGAGACGGACAAGCTGGCCGGGGAGCTGATCGCGGCCCACCCGGAGCTGAAGCTGACCAAGGTGATGGTCTCCGAGGCGGGCGCCTCGGTCTACTCGGCCTCGGAGTTCGCCTCGCAGGAGCTGCCGGAGCTGGACGTGTCGCTGCGCGGCGCGGTCTCGATCGCCCGGCGGCTCCAGGACCCGCTGGCCGAGCTGGTGAAGATCGACCCGAAGTCGATCGGGGTCGGCCAGTACCAGCACGACCTCTCCGAGGTGAAGCTCTCCCGGTCGCTGGACGCGGTCGTCGAGGACTGTGTCAACGGCGTCGGGGTGGACGTCAACACGGCCTCGGCGCCCCTGCTGGCCCGGGTCTCGGGGATCGGCTCGGGCCTCGCCGAGAACATCGTGGCGCACCGGGACGGCAACGGCCCGTTCACCTCCCGCAAGGCGCTCAAGGACGTCTCCCGGCTGGGCCCGAAGGCGTACGAGCAGTGCGCGGGCTTCCTGCGCATCCGGGGCGGGGACGATCCGCTGGACGCCTCGGCGGTGCACCCGGAGGCGTACCCGGTGGTGCGGCGGATGGCGAAGGCGGCGGGCGGCGCCGACGTGCTGATCGGGTCGGCGGCGACGCTGCGGTCGCTGAACGCCCAGGAGTTCGTGGACGAGAAGTTCGGTCTGCCGACGGTGACGGACATCCTGCGGGAGCTGGAGAAGCCGGGCCGCGACCCGCGTCCCGCCTTCCGGACTGCCACGTTCCGGGACGGCGTGGAGAAGCTCTCCGATCTGGAGGCCGGCATGGTGCTGGAGGGCGTGGTCACCAATGTGGCCGCGTTCGGCGCCTTCGTGGACGTCGGTGTCCACCAGGACGGCCTGGTGCACGTGTCGGCGATGTCGCGGAACTTCGTGAAGGACCCGCGCGAGGTGGTCAAGCCGGGCGACATCGTGAAGGTCAAGGTCATGGAGGTGGACGCGGCGCGCAAGCGCATCTCGCTCACCCTGCGGCTGGACGACGAGCCGGGCGCGGGCGGCGGCCGTGAGCGGCGCGGCGGCGAGGGCCGCTCCGGCGAGGGCCGCTCCGGCGGTGGCCGTCCGGCGCCGAGCCAGGGCGGTGGCCGACAGGGCGAGCGGCGCGGCGGCGCGCGCGCCCCGCAGCAGCGGCAGGGGCGTGGCGGCGGCCGGGGCCCGTCGGCTCCGCCGCCGGCCAACGACGCGATGGCCGACGCGCTGCGGCGAGCGGGGCTGGTCGACCCGAAGCGGCGCTGAGCCCCCGCCCACTCCCCTGCCCGCCCCTGGTCCGGACGTCCCGGGGCGGGCAGGTCCGCACCCACCCGCCCACTTCACCGCGTCCGCGCCCGCAGTGCCTCGGGGACCCTCCCCGCCTGAACGGGCTGGAGCCCTGCCCGTGCACCCTTCGGCCTCGTCATGGCCGGTTTCGCCGAGCGAGGAGCCGTCGGCGGAACGCCAGTTGAAGCGGAAGCGCATCTTCCCGGCCCCGCGCGACCCGCCCGGCGGGGCCCCTCGACACGGTCCCCACGAAGGGCCGGGGCCTGTACGACATCCACGCCCCGGCCGCTGCTGAGCGACGCCGTTCTGCTCGCCGCCCTCCTGGCCACCGGTAGTCCTGCGGGCCCACGTCCGGCTGGCGCAGCGCCTGATGCTCCCCGTCGGCGTCATCGCCGGATTCCTCGGCGGCGCCCGGCTCCGAAAGGCCCGGGCTGCTGCTGCCGTGGCTGCTCGGCCGGGCGCCGGGGCGGCACGCGGGGAAACGGGCGCCTGGCCCCGCGCTCCCCTGCTCCGGGGTCAGACCTCGGTGACCCGTCCGTCGGCCACCACGAGGCGGCGGGAGACGCGTACCGCCTCCAGCATCCGCCGGTCGTGGGTGACCAGCAGCAGTGTCCCGGTGAACGCCTCCAGTGCGGACTCCAACTGCTCGATGGCGGGCAGGTCGAGGTGGTTGGTGGGCTCGTCCAGGACCAGGAGGTTGACGCCCTTGCCCTGGAGCAGGGCGAGCGCCGCCCGGGTCCGCTCCCCCGGTGAGAGGGTCGCCGCCGGGCGCAGCACGTGGTGGGCCTTGAGGCCGAACTTGGCCAGCAGGGTCCGCGCCTCCGCGGGGTCCATGTCGTCGGCCGCCTCCCGGAACGCCTCCAGGAGCGGTTCGGGGCCGTCGAAGAGGCGCCGCGCCTGGTCGACCTCGCCGGTCAGCACTCCGGGGCCGAGGGCGGCCGACCCCTCGTCGACCGGGACGCGGCCGAGCAGGGCGGCGAGCAGCGTGGACTTGCCGGAGCCGTTGGCGCCGGTGATGGCGATCCGATCGGCCCAGTCGACGCTGAGCGAGACCGGGCCGAGCTGGAAGCCTCCCCGGCGGAGCACCGCGTCGCGCAGGGTGGCGACGACCGCGCCCGAGCGGGGCGCGGCGGCGATCTCCATCCGCAGCTCCCACTCCTTGCGCGGCTCCTCGACCTCCTCCAGCCGTTCGATCATCCGCTGCGTCTGGCGGGCCTTGGCGGCCTGCTTCTCGCTCGCCTCGCTGCGGAGGTTGCGGCTCATCTTGTCGTTGTCCCCGGCCTTGCGGCGGGCGTTCTTCGTGCCCTTGTCCATCCAGGCCCGCTGGGTGCGCCCGCGCTCCTCCAGGGCCGCCTTCTTCCCCGCGTACTCCTCGTACTCCTCACGGTCGTGCCGCCGGGCGGTGGCCCGCTCCTCCAGGTACGCCGCGTAGCCGCCGCCGAAGAGGCGGACGCGCTGCTGGGCCAGGTCGAGTTCGAGGATCTTGGTGGTGGTGCGGGTGAGGAACTCGCGGTCGTGGCTGACGACGACGGTCCCGGCGCGCAGCCCGGTGACGAACGCCTCCAGCCGGTCCAGGCCGTCGAGGTCGAGGTCGTTGGTGGGCTCGTCCAGCAGGAAGACGTCGTAACGGGAGAGGAGCAGCGAGGCGAGCGAGGCGCGGGCCGCCTGTCCGCCGGAGAGCGCGGTCATGGGGTGGTCGAGGCCGGTGGTCAGGCCGAGCGTGGCGGCCGTCTCCTCGGCCCGTTCGTCGAGGTCGGCACCGCCCAGCGCGAGCCACCGCTCAAGGCCCGTCGCGTACGCGTCGTCCGCGCCGTCCGCCCCCGCGACCAGCGCCTCGGTGGCGGCGTCCAACTCCCGCTGGGCCCGGGCCACGCCGGTGCGGCGGGCCAGGAAGTCCCGTACGGACTCGCCGGGGCGCCGGTCGGGTTCCTGCGGGAGGTGGCCGACGGTGGCGCTGGGCGGGGTACGGCCGACGGTGCCCCGGGCCGGGGCGTCGAGTCCGGCGAGGAGGCGCAGCAGGCTGGATTTGCCGGCGCCGTTGGCACCGACCAGCCCGATCACGTCGCCCGGGGCCACGACGAGGTCGAGCCCTTCGAAGAGGGTGCGGTCACCGTGGTGGGCGCTGAGGTCCTTGGCGACGAGAGTGGCAGTCACAGGTCGCGAGCATAGCGCCGTGAGCAGGGAGGTTGCGCCGCGCGTCTCCTCGCCCCGAGGCAGGCCGGGCGGAGGACGGGCGGCCGGCAGCGGCCCCCGGGAGCGCCCGGCTCAGATCAGCCGGAACAGGTCGACCGGCCCGAACACGCGCGTCGGCGCGGTGAACTTCGACAGCAGGATCTCCCCGTACGCGGCGCCCTCCACCCGGCCGCCGACCTCCCGGGCCAGTGCCGGCTCGGCCGTCCCCGGCGGGCCGAGCAGCAGCGAGTGCCGGCCGGCCAGCAGGGTGGCCCAGAGAGTCCGTACCGCCTCGGCCCGCTCGTGGAAGCGCTCCGGCAGCTCCCCGCAGATCGCCCGCAGCCGTTGCGCCGTCCGCTGCTCCTGGTGTGCCGCCATCCCCGGCTCCTCCCCTCGACCGGCCGCCATGGTCACGCAGGCCGGCCGCCGGCCCCGCCCTGCCCCTGCGGGTGGCCGCTCCGCTACCGTCCGGCCATGAACGGCGAAACGATCGTGGTGGGCGGCGGAGTCATCGGGCTGACCTCGGCGGTGGTGCTCGCGGAAGCGGGCCACCGGGTCCGCCTGTGGAGCCCCGAGGAGCCGGGGGCGACGACCTCGGCGGTGGCGGGCGGCCTGTGGTGGCCGTACCGCATCGAACCGGAGGAGCGCGTCGGCGCCTGGTCGCTGCGCACCCTGGAGGTCTGCACGGGGCTGCTGGACCGGCCCGAGGAGACCGGCGCCCGTCTGGTGTCCGGGGTGCACGCGGCGACGGAACTCGGCGGTCTCGGCGCGTGGGCGGCCGGGGTGGACGGGCTGCGGGCGGCGACCGAGGCCGAGTACGCGCCGGGCGACGGGTTGTGGGCGCGGGTGCCGGTGCTCGACATGCCGACGCATCTGACCTGGCTGCTGCGGCGGCTGGAGGCGGCCGGGGGCCGGGTCGAGCGGCGGGCCGCCGACTCACTCACCGAGGCCGCCGCCGAGGCCCGGGTGGTGGTCAACTGCACCGGACTGGGTGCGGCACGGCTGGTGCCCGACGCGGGGATGCGGCCGGTGCGCGGGCAGTTGGTCGTGGTGGAGAACCCGGGGGTGGACACGTGGTTCGCCCGTACCGGCACGGGCGCCGAGTCGACGTACTTCATCCCGCAGCCGGGCCGGCTGCTGCTCGGCGGGACCGCCGAGGCCGGGGCGGACTCGCTGGAGCCGGACCAGGAGACGGCGCGGGCGATCGTGGCACGGTGCGCCCGGCTGCGCCCGGAGATCGCCGGGGCACGGGTGCTCGGCCACCGGGTCGGTCTGCGCCCCGAGCGGGTCGGCGGGGTGCGGCTGGAGCGCGAGGAACTGCCCGGCGGCGGCGTGCTGGTGCACAACTACGGGCACGGCGGGGCCGGGGTGACCGTGGCGTGGGGCTGCGCCGACGAGGTGGCGGGCCTGGTGGACGCTTAGGGCCTGTCCTGCGGATCTTCGGGGAACAGCCTGCGGCGTCCGGTGCGTGCTCTGGCGTGCGCCCGGATCTCCTTCGTACTGGACGTACTCGGGTGATCGGGGCGTACGGCGAGAGTACGTGCCAGGCGTCGCAGGCCACGAAGATCCGCCGGACAGGCCCTGGCGGTGTCCGACAGGTCCGGTGCGGTGTCGGCGGTGCCCGGTGCGTGATCGCGGTCTGCCGGGCGAAGATCCTCGTAGCGGTGCTGCCCGGGCCCTTGTCCGGTGCGGCGAGAGTGCGTGCCGGGCGCCCGGGTGCCGTGAGGGACGCGTCAAAGACCCAGGGCGGACGTACGTTCCGGCCGCGCGACGCCTGTGCCCGCCGCGCCTCGGAAGGCGGGGCGGGCACAGGCCAGGTGGTGCGGGGTCAGGACTTGACGTGGATGCGCTCTCCGCCGTCCCCGTCGTCCTCGGGGCCGGTGATGCCGACCGGGTCACCGGCGCTCCCGGGCCCCTGGCCGGGGCCGATGCGGATCTCGAAGTCGCCGGCGTACTTCTGGTGGCCGGCGACGACGGCCATCTCCACGGCCTCGTTGCCCATCACGCCGCGCACGATGAGCGGGTCGCGGCGCAGGTCGCGCATGAGGGCCACGCACATGCCGGTCATCACCAGGACGAACGGCGCGGCGACCAGGATGGTGAGGTTCTGCAACCCGGTCAGCGCGTCGTCCTCACCGCCGCCGATCAGCAGCATGATGGCGGCGACGGCTCCGGTGACGACACCCCAGAAGATGACGACGAACCGGCTCGGCTCCAGGCGGCCCTTCTGCGAGAGGGTGCCCATCACGATGGAGGCCGCGTCGGCGCCGGAGACGAAGAAGATGCCGACCAGGACCATCACCAGGACGCTGGTGACGGTGGCGATCGGGTACTCGGCGAGGACGCCGAAGAGCTGCGCCTCCTGGGAGGCGCCGGAGGCGAGCCTGCCCTCCTCCGACAGGCTCATCGCGCTGGTGCCGAAGACGGCGAACCAGACGAGGCTGACGGTGCTGGGCACCAGGATGACGCCGCCGATGAACTGGCGGATGGTGCGGCCCCGACTGATCCGGGCGATGAACATGCCGACGAAGGGCGTCCAGGAGATCCACCAGGCCCAGTAGAAGACCGTCCAGGAGCCCAGCCAGTCGCCGACCTCGTCGCCGGCCGCGGCCTCGGTGCGGCCGATGAGCTGCGGGAGGTCCTGGAGGTAGCCGCCGATGGAGGTCGGCAGCATGTCGAGCATGATGACGGTCGGCCCGGCGATGAAGACGAAGAGCGCGAGCAGCAGGGCCAGCACCATGTTGATGTTGGAGAGCCACTGGATGCCGCGTTCGACGCCGGAGACGGCGGAGGCGACGAACGCCACGGTCAGCACGGCGATGATGACGACCAGCAGACCGGTCCCGGCGGCCGAGAGCCAGTCCAGTTCCTCGATGCCGCTGCCGATCTGGAGGGCGCCGAGGCCGAGCGAGGCGGCGGAGCCGAAGAGGGTCGCGAAGATGGCGATGATGTCGATGACGCGGCCCCAGACGCCCCGGGCCCGCTTCTCGCCGATGAGCGGCTCGAAGACCGCGCTGATGGTCTGGCGTCGGCGCCGCCGGAAGGTGCTGTAGGCGATGGCGAGGCCGACCACGGCGTAGATCGCCCACGGGTGGAGCGTCCAGTGGAAGAGGGTGGTCGCCATCGCGGTCTGCATGGCCTCGCCGGCGTCGGCCGGGTCGGTGCCGGGCGGCGGGTCGGCGAAGTGGGCGAGGGGCTCGCTGACGCCGAAGAACATCAGGCCGATGCCCATGCCCGCGCTGAACATCATGGCGATCCAGGAGACGGTCCGGAACTCCGGCCTCTCCCCCTCGGCGCCCAGGGTGATCTTTCCGTAACGGCTCATCGCCAGCCACAGGGCGAAGACGACGAAGCCGGTGGCCGCCAGCATGAAGGCCCAGCCGCCGTTGTGGATGAGCCAGTTGAGCATCGTGCTGGCGATGGACTCCAGGGCGTCGGTGGCGAGCGCGCCCCACAGGACGAAGGCCAGGGTGAGGGCCGCGGTGACACCGAACACGACGCGGTCGGTGGTGGGCCCGCTGCGTTCGGCGGGGCCACCGGGCGGGGTGTCAGGCGCGAGCTTCGGACCGTCACCGGCCCCTGGTGTGTGCTTTTCGCGCGTCACGGGCGGCACCTTTCGGGGTGGACGCGGATGGGGGGACGAAGGGACATGTGTCCGCTGACGCCTACCACAGAGCGGCCCCCGGACCGGCCGGTGAGGGCCGGTGTCGGACGGTTCCCGCCATCAGGCGGTACATCCGGGCTGCCGGGCGGGGGGACCGGGCGGGGCGGGCCCACGGGGGCCCCAGCGCTTCGCCCCTGCCCCGCCCGCGCACCCTGCACCCGTCGGAGGCGGGATGGCGCGCCGGCGCCGGAGCCCGTCCGCGCCACCCCGACCGCAAGACCGGACATGTCCGCTTCCTCCGTGCGGGTGGGTGCGGTCAAGCCCCCTCCGTACACCGTGGCCACTTTCACCACACCGGTGAGACAGCAATACTGTTGCACTCCAGAGGAGGCGCTGACATGACGACGGAGACCGGCGAGCCGACGCTCACGATCGACGAGCTGGCCGCCCGGACGGGGGTCACCGTCCGCACCATCCGCTTCTACTCCACGCGCGGTCTGCTGCCGCCCCCGGCCATCGGCCCGCGCCGGGTGGGCCACTACGGCCCGGCGCACCTGGCGCGCCTCGCGCTGATCGAGGACCTCCAGCACCAGGGGCTGACCCTGGCCGCGATCGAGCGGTACCTGGAGCGGCTCCCCGAGGACCTGAGCGACCAGGACCTCGCGCTCCACCGGGCGCTGGTGGCCGCCTGGGTTCCGGACAGTGCGGAGGAGAGCTCGCGGGCGGAGCTGGAGCGCCGGGCCGGCCGGCCGCTCACCGGGCAGGAGGTGGCGCGGCTCACCGCCATGGGCGCGCTGGCGGGCACTGCCGACCCGGACGCCTTCCTCATCGATCCGGGGATGCTCCGGCTCGGGCTGCGACTGCTCGACGTGCCCCTCGCGCACGAGGCGATCCTCGCGGCCCGGGCCATCCTGATGGAGCACACGCGCTCGGCCGCGGCGGAGCTGTCGCGGCTCTTCAGGGACGAGGTGTGGGAGAACGCCGAGGCGTCGGGCGATCCCGGTGAGGTGGAGCGGATCAAGTCGCTCTCGGCCCACATGCAGCCACTGGTGGTGCAGGCCCTGGTGACGACGTTCCAGCGCTCGCTCCGCGACGAGCTGCGGAGCTGGCTGCCGGCGGGCACGGACCAGAAGTAGGACAGCCGCACGACGGTGCCCCCGTCCCGCCGACGGCCGGCGGGACGGGGGCACCGGGTGCGCAGGGGCGGGTCAGTCGGTGAACCGTTCGCCCTTCGCGGCCTTGTCGACCAGCAGCGCCGGAGGCGTGAACCGGTCGCCGTAGGCGGCGGCCAGTTCCTCGGCGCGGGCCACGAAGCCGGGCAGGCCGCCCTCGTAGCCGTTGATGTACTGGAGGATGCCGCCGGTCCAGGCGGGGAAGCCGATGCCCATGATGGAGCCGATGTTGGCGTCGGCGACCGAGGTGAGGACGCCTTCCGCGACGAGGCGGACGGTGTCCAGGGCCTCCGAGAAGAGCATCCGCTCCTGCATGTCCCGGAACGGGATGGTGGTGCCCGGCCGGGTGAAGTGCTCGCGCAGGCCCGGCCAGAGTCCGGCGCGGGAGCCGTCCTCGGCGTAGTCGTAGAAGCCGGCGCCGCCGCTGCGGCCGGTGCGGCCGAACTCGTCCACCATCCGGTCCACGACCGCGTCGGCGGGGTGGCCGGGCCAGGTGCCGCCGGCCTCCTCGACCGCCTTCTTGGTCTCCTCGCGGATCTTGCGGGGCAGGGTGAGGGTCAACTCGTCGACCAGGGAGAGGACCTTGGCCGGATAGCCGGCCTGGGCTGCGGCCTGCTCCACGGAGACCGGGTCGAGCCCCTCGCCGACCATGGCGACGCCCTCGTTGAGGAAGTGGCCGATGACCCGGGAGGTGAAGAAGCCCCGGGAGTCGTTGACCACGATCGGGGTCTTCCTGATCTGCCGGACCAGGTCGAAGGCGCGGGCCAGCGCCGCCTCGCCGGTCCGTTCGCCCTTGATGATCTCCACCAGCGGCATCTTGTCCACCGGCGAGAAGAAGTGCAGGCCGATGAAGTCCTCCTGCCGCTCCACCCCCTCGGCCAGCGTGGTGATGGGCAGGGTGGAGGTGTTGGAGCAGAGCAGCGCGTCGGGGGCGACGACGTCCTGGATCTCCTGGAACACCTTGTGCTTGAGCGAGGTGTCCTCGAAGACCGCCTCGATCACCGCGTCGCACCCGGCGAGGTCGGCGGCCTCGGCGGTCGGCGTGATCCGGGCGAGCACCTCGTCCGCCTTCTCCCTGGTGGTACGGCCCCGGGAGACGGCCTTGTCGCACAGCTTCTCGGAGTACGCCTTGCCCTTCGCGGCGGCCTCGGGGGTCACGTCCTTGAGGACGACCTCGATCCCGGCGCGGGCGCAGGAGTAGGCGATGCCGGCGCCCATCATCCCGGCGCCGAGGACGGCGGCCTTGCGAACGGTGGAGCGCTCCACGGACCGGGGCCGGTTGGCGCCGGAGTTGACGGCCTGGAGGTCGAAGAAGAACGCCTGGATCATGTTCTTGGCGATCTGTCCGGTGACCAGCTCGGTGAAGTAGCGGGCCTCGATGACCTGGGCCGTCTCGAAGTCGACCTGGGAGCCCTCGACGGCGGCCGCCAGGATGTTGCGCGGGGCCGGGTAGGGGGCGCCGGAGGTCTGCTTCTTGAGGTTGGCCGGGAACGCCGGGAGGTTGGCGGCGAACTTGGGGTGGGCCGGGGTACCGCCGGGGATGCGGTAGCCCTTGACGTCCCAGGGCTGGACCGACTCGGGGTTCGCGTCGATGAAGGCGCGGGCGTCCGCCAGCATCTGCTCGGGCGTCTCGGCGACGGCGTGCACGAGGCCGTTGTCGAGGGCGCGGCGCGGGCTGTACTGGGTGCCCTGGAGAAGGAGCTTGAGCAGCGCGTCGGTGACGCCGAGCAGCCGCACGGTGCGGGTGACGCCGCCGCCGGCGGGGAGCAGGCCGAGGGTGACCTCGGGCAGGCCGATCTTGGAACCGGGGGCGTCCAGGGCGATGCGGTGGTGGCAGGCGAGGGCGATCTCGTAGCCGCCGCCGAGGGCCGCGCCGTTGATGGCGGCGACGACCGGCTTGCCGAGCGTCTCGATGCGGCGCAGGGCCTTCTTGACGGCGAGGCCGCGCTCGAAGACCTCCTGGGCCTGGTCGGGCGTGGCCTGGATCATGTCCTTGAGGTCGCCGCCGGCGAAGAAGGTCTTCTTCGCGGAGGTGACGATGATGCCGCGGACGGTGTCCTTCTCGGCCTCCGCGCGGTCGGCGATCTCGCCGATCGAGCGGATGAAGGCCGCGTTCATGGTGTTGGCGGACTGGGCCGGGTCGTCGAGGTGGAGCGTGACGACGCCGGTGTCGTCCTGCTCCCAGCGGATGGTCGACGCGGTGGTGGACTCACTCATGTGTGGCTGCTCCGTGTGGGCGGGCGGAAGGGCAAGGGCGCGGGCGGGTCAGAGGCGTTCGACGATGGTGGCGACGCCCATGCCGCCGCCGACGCAGAGGGTGGCGAGGCCGTACCGCTTGTCCTGGCGCTCCAGTTCGTCGATGAGGGTGCCGAGGATCATCGCGCCGGTGGCGCCGAGGGGGTGGCCGAGCGCGATGGCGCCGCCGTTGACGTTGACCTTGTCCAGGCTGAGCCCCATGTCCTTGACGAAGCGCAGGACCACACCGGCGAACGCCTCGTTGATCTCGACGAGGTCGATGTCGTCGATGGTCAGCCCGGCCTTGGCGAGCGCCTTGCGGGTGGCGGGGGCGGGGCCGGTGAGCATGATGGTCGGCTCGGAGCCGGAGACGGCGGCGGAGACGATCCGGGCGCGCGGGGTCAGGCCGTACCGCTCGCCGGTCTCGCGGTTGCCGACGGCGACCAGGGAGGCCCCGTCGACGATGCCCGAGGAGTTGCCCGCGTGGTGGACGTGGTCGATCTTCTCGACCCAGTGGTACTTCTGGAGCGCCACGGCGTCGAAGCCGCCGAGGTCGCCGATGCCCGCGAAGGACGGCTTGAGGGCGGCGAGGGAGTCGGCGGTGGTGCCGGGCCGCAGGTGCTCGTCGTGGTCGAGGACGGTGAGGCCGTTGCGGTCGCGGACGGGCACGACCGAGCGGGCGAACCGGCCCTCCTTCCAGGCGGTGGCGGCGCGCTCCTGGGAGAGGGCGGCGTACGCGTCGACGTCGCGGCGGCTGAACCCCTCGATGGTGGCGATGAGGTCGGCGCCGATGCCCTGGGGGGCGAAGCCGGTCTGGAAGCTGGTCATCGGGTCCATCGCCCAGGCGCCGCCGTCGGAGCCCATGGAGACGCGGGACATCGACTCGACGCCGCCGGCGAGGACCAGGTCCTCCCAGCCGGAGCGGACCTTGGCGGCGGCGAGGTTGACCGCTTCCAGTCCCGAGGCGCAGAAGCGGTTCTCCTGGACGCCCGCGACGGTGTCCGGAAGTCCGGCGGCGATGGCCGCGATCCGGGCGATGTCGGAGCCCTGGTCGCCGATGGGGCTGACCACGCCGAGGACGATGTCGTCCACGGCCGCCGGGTCGAGGCCGGGGAAACGGGCGCGGATCTCGTGGATGAGGCCGACGACGAGGTCGATCGGCTTGGTGCCGTGCAGGGAGCCGTTGGCCTTGCCGCGACCGCGCGGGGTGCGGATCGCGTCGTAGACGTACGCTTCGGTGGTCAAGACTTGAGCCTTTCGGGGAGTGCGGAGCGGCGGGCCGGTCAGCCCAGCAGGGAGCGGCCGATGATCTCCTTCATGATCTCGGTCGTCCCGCCGTAGATGGTCTGGATGCGACCGTCGGTGAAGGCCTTGGCGACGGGGTACTCGTTCATGTAGCCGTATCCGCCGTGGAGTTGGAGACAACGGTCGGCGGTGCGCTTCTGGAGTTCGGTGGCCCACCATTTGGCCATCGAGGCGTGCACCGCGTCGAGCTTCCCCTCGGCGTGGTCGGTGATGCAGCGGTCGAGGAAGGCGCGGGTGACGGCGCACTCGGTGGCCATCTCGGCGATCTCGAAGCGGATGTGCTGGAGGCGGGAGAGCGGGCGGCCGAAGGCTTCGCGCTCCTTGACGTAGGCGGAGGTGATCTCCACCAGGTGCTCGGCGGCGGCGATGGCGGCGACCGCGATGGCCATGCGCTCCTGGGCCAGGTTGGTCATCAGGTGGATGAAGGCGCCGTCGCGTTCGCCGAGCAGGTTCTCCTTGGGGACGCGGACGTCGTGGAAGAAGAGTTCGGCGGTGTCCTGGGACTTCTGGCCGATCTTGTCGAGGTTGCGGCCACGCTCGAACCCCTCGGCGCCGCGCTCGACCACCAGCAGGGACAGGCCGTGCGCGCCGCCCTCGGGGGTGGTCCTGGCGGCGACCACGACGAGGTCCGCGAGGATACCGTTGGAGATGAAGGTCTTGGCGCCGTTGAGCAGGAAGTGGTCGCCCTTGTCCTCGGCGGTGGTGCGGATGGCCTGGAGGTCGGAACCCGCGCCGGGCTCGGTCATGGCGAGGGCGGTGATGGTCTCGCCCGAGCAGAAGCCGGGGAGCCAGCGGCGCTTCTGCTCCTCGGTGGCGAGGCCGGTGAGGTAC
The DNA here is from genome assembly GCF_051397025.1 of Streptomyces sp. BBFR102. Lineage (NCBI taxonomy): Bacteria > Bacillati > Actinomycetota > Actinomycetes > Kitasatosporales > Streptomycetaceae > Streptomyces > Streptomyces sp. BBFR102. The sequence goes on along the minus strand of NZ_CP195757.1, from coordinate 5,390,840 downwards.
GGGCCGACGATGTCGTTGTGCAGGCCGATGGCGAGGCCGGGGACGCCGGCCCGGGCGAACTCCTCGCCGAGGACCGCGCTGTGGCGGAAGTCGGGGTTGCCCCCGCCGCCGTACTCCTCGTCGACGGCGAGGCCCAGCAGTCCGTGGCGGCCGGCGGCGAGCCAGACGGCACGGCTGGTGATGCCGTCCTGCTCCCACTGCTCGTAATGGGGCACCACCTCCTTGGCGAGGAAGGTGCGGACGGTGTCGCGGAACGCCTCGTGCTCGGCGGTGTAGATCTGCCGTTCCATGCTCGGTGCCTCCTGGGGCGCGGGTCGGTGCCGGTACGTCAGCGGGCGCCCGAGCCCCAGTCGCGGGCCACCTCGGCGGTGTCGGCGCCGGGGAGCGCGGGGCCGGTGCGGACGGCGGTCGGAGTGGCGGAGAAACGGGGTGCCGGGGCGGGCTGGACGCGGCCCTCGTGGGTGGTGAACGTCCCGCGGGCGGCGAGGTGCGGGTGGTCCGCGGCCTCGGCGAGGGAGAGGACGGGGGCGACGCAGGCGTCGGTGCCGGCGAAGAGCTCGGTCCACTCCGCTCGGGTACGGGTGGCGAAACGGGCGGCGACCGCCTCGCGCAGCTCGTCCCAGCGGGCCGGGTCGAACTGGTCCGGGGCCGCCTCCGAAAGGCCCAGGACGCGGGCGAACTCGGCGTAGAACCGGGGCTCCAGGGCGCCGACGGCCATGTGGCCGCCGTCGGCGGTGGTGTAGCAGCCGTAGAAGGGGGCGCCGCCGTCCAGGAGGTTGCTGCGGCGGCGGTCCTGCCAGACGCCCGCGCCGAACATGGCGTGGATCATCGTGGTCAGGTGGGCGGTGCCGTCCACGATGGCGGCGTCGACCACCTGGCCGGTGCCGTGGGCGCGGGCGTGGTGGAGGGCGGCGAGGACGCCGGTGACGAGGTAGAGGGAGCCACCCGCGTAGTCGCCGACCAGGTTGGCGGGGACGGCCGGGGGCGCGTCGGGCTCACCGACCAGGCCCAGGGTGCCGGTGACGGCGATGTAGCCGATGTCGTGTCCGGCGCGGTCGGCGAGGGGGCCGTCCTGGCCCCAGCCGGTCATCCGGCCGTAGACCAGGGCGGGGTTGCGCTCCAGGCAGGCGTCGGGGCCGACGCCCAGGCGTTCGGCGACGCCCGGGCGGTACCCCTCGATCAGGATGTCGGCGCGCTCCACCAGGTCCAGGACCCGGGCGGCGCCGTCCTCGGCCTTGAGGTCGACCAGGACGGAGCGCTTGTTGCGGTTGGTGAGGTCCAGGGCGGGGTCGATACCGAGGCCGGCGCCGCCGGGCCGGTCGACGCGGACCACGTCGGCGCCGAGGTCGGCGAGGAGCATCCCGGCGAACGGGCCCGGGCCGATACCGGCCAGTTCCACCACCCGGACGCCGTGCAGGGGGCCCGTCGTTGCCGTGTCCGTCATGTCTTCCTCGCTCCGTCGCGCGCCGACCTTGTGACACAACTGATGTAACAGCGCTGATGTTATGGACGGCGGGCCCGGGCCACAAGCCCCCCGGAAAGCAAGCGCTCAGCTCACTACCGGAGCTGCCCGGATGGCCTCAGGCGCCGGCCGGCTGCCTTGGGACTCGGGCCCGTCTCGGCCGTACCCCTTGTTCGCGGATGGCCTCAGGCGCCGGCCGGGCTCCGGTGCGGTGTTCCGGGCGCCTCCGCCTGCCGGTTCAGGACCGGCCCTCGGACGCCGGGCGGGCCGGGTGGGACGCGGAGCTGCCCGCGCCTGCGGATTCACGACGGCCTCGCCCGCCGGGCGGCCCCAGGAGGGTGGCGGGCGATCCGTCTCCGCTGTCGGTGCAGGACGGCCGCAGGTGCCGGCCGGGCTGTCGGATGGCGGGGTTCTACGCTGGGACGGTGACTGATGACCGGGTGGATTCTCCTGTGCTGGTGAGTGCGTGTCTGCGGGGTGTGCCCTGCCGTTTCGACGGGCGGGACAAGGCTGTGGGCGGGCTGGACCGGGTGTTGGCGGGGCGGCGGGTGGTGGAGTTCTGCCCGGAGCAGGCGGGCGGGCTGCCGACGCCGCGGGCCGCGGCGGAGCTGGTCGGGGGTGACGGGCACGCGGTGCTCGACGGCCGGGCCCGGGTGGTGGACGCCGGCGGCGCGGATGTCACCGAGGCGTTTCGCGAAGGCGCCCGCCGGGCCTTGGCCGCCGCACGGCGGGCCGGTTGCACGGAGGCCGTGCTGATGCCGCGCAGCCCCTCGTGCGGGCGGGGCGAGGTGTACGACGGGGAGTTCCGGGGCGTGCTGGTGCCCGGGGACGGAGTGACGGCGGCGCTGCTGGAGCGGAACGGGATCGCGGTGCGGCGGGCGCCCGGGATCTGAGCCGGACCGGGACTCCGCTGCGCCGCTCTCCCCCGCCCACGACCTCCGTCAGTCGCCCGCGGCCGCCTTCAGCGCCGACCGGCAGAGGGCGTCGGCCCGGCGGGTGGTCTCCGGGAGCCGGTAGGCCGGGGCGAGGCTCAGGGTGTGGGCGACGGCCCGGCCCAGGGGGACGCCGTGCCCGGCCGAGACGTAGACCGGCTTGACCCCTGTGCGGGTGCGCACGGCGCAGCCGACCTCCTCGGTGCCGTCGGTGAGCGGCGTCCGGTCGCCACGCCGGTCGCCGGGCGGCTCGTAGGCGAAGGTGAACGGGTTCTTGGCGACGCCGATGCTCGGCAGCCCGGTCAGCACGCCGAGGTGGCTGGCGAGGCCGAAGCGGCGCGGATGGGCCACGCCGTAGCCGTCGCAGACGACCAGACCCGGCGGAGCGTCGAGGGCGGCCAGCGCGGCGAGCACGGCGGGCAGTTCGCGGAAGGCGAGGAGCCCGGGGACGTACGGGAAGGGGACCGGGCCGACGGCCGTGGCCTCCTCGACCTCTTCCAGGGTGGCCGCGTCCAGGACGACGGCGGCCGCGGCGACCAGGCCGCGCGCCTCGTCGTAGGCCACGTCGACACCGGTGGCGTTGCCGGCGCCCACCTCGGGGCCGGGGCCGGTCAGGTCGACGCGGGTGCGCAGGGATTCCTGCACGGCCAGGGCCTCGGCCTCGGTGGCGGGCCAGTCGGCGGGGACGGTGACGGCGGCGGGGGCGGGTCGGGCCATGGGCGGTGAGGCTACGCGGTGCGGACGGGCGCGGTGGCGGCGGGTCGGCCAGACTGGGCGGATGGGAGGACGGCGCAGCGCGGGTCTGCTGCTGTACCGGCGGGTACCGGACGGCATCGAGGTCATGCTCGGGCACATGGGCGGGCCCTACTGGGCGCGCCAGGACACCGGCGCGTGGACGGTGCCGAAGGGCGAGTACGGCGAGGACGAGGACGCCTGGCACGCGGCGCGGCGGGAGTTCCGCGAGGAGCTGGGCCTGGCACCGCCCGACGGGCCGGTGCGGGAGCTGGGCGAGGTGCGGCAGAGCGGGGGCAAGACGGTGACGGCCTGGGCGGTGGAGGCCGACCTCGATCCGGAGGCGGTGGTGCCGGGCACGTTCACCATGGAGTGGCCGCGCGGCTCGGGCCGTACCCGCGCGTTCCCGGAGCTGGACCGGGTGGCGTGGTGGCCGCCGGAGCGGGCCCGGGCGCTGCTGGTGGTGGCGCAGCGGGTCTTCGTGGAGCGGCTGGTGGCGGGGCTCGCCGAGGAGGAGGGCGCGGCCGGGGTGTAGGCGGGGGAGGCGTGGGCACGGGGCCGGGCGGGGTCGCGGTGCGCGGCCCCGCGTCCGTTTGCGGGGTCCGTGGGCGGGCGGCAGGTTGGTAAGGACGTACGCCGCGCCCAGATCGCGGCGTACCGGAGCGGGAGGTGTGGGCATGGCGATCGCGACGGTGAATCCGGCGACCGGGGAGACCCTGCGGACGTTCGAGGCGCTGACGTCCGAGGAGATCCGGAAGCGGCTGGCGCGGGCCGAGAAGGCGTACCGGGAGCACCGGCTGACCTCTTTCGCCGACCGGTCGCGGCTGCTGCACCGGGCGGCGGACCTGCTGGAGGAGGACATCCCGGAGATCGCCCGGACCATGACCCTGGAGATGGGCAAGACGGTGGCCTCCGCGCGGGCGGAGGCGGCCAAGTGCGTGAAGGCGATGCGCTGGTACGCCGACCGGGCCGAGTCGCTGCTCGCCGACGAGCACCCGGACCGGGCCGACGTGGCGGACTCGGGCGCGGCCCGGGCCCGGGTGGTGTACCGGCCGCTGGGTCCGGTGCTGGCGGTGATGCCGTGGAACTTCCCGCTGTGGCAGGTGGTCCGCTTCGCGGCGCCCGCGCTGATGGCCGGCAACGTGGGGCTGCTGAAGCACGCCTCGAACGTGCCGCAGACCGCGCTCTACCTGGAGGCGCTGTTCCGCAGGGCCGGATACCCGGAGGGCTGTTTCCAGACGCTGCTGATCGGCTCCCGCGCGGTGGAGGCGGTCCTGCGTGACCCGAGGGTGGTGGCGGCGACGCTGACCGGCAGTGAGCCGGCCGGGCGGGCGGTGGCCTCGGTGGCGGGCGACGAGATCAAGAAGACGGTGCTGGAACTGGGCGGCAGCGACCCGTACCTGGTGCTGCCCTCGGCCGACGTCGAACGCGCGGCGAAGACCGCGGTGACGGCGCGGGTGCAGAACAACGGCCAGTCCTGCATCGCCGCCAAGCGGTTCATCGTGCACACCGAGGTGTACGACGCGTTCACCCGGCGGTTCGCGGAGGCGATGCGGGCGCTGAGGGTGGGCGACCCGATGGACGAGACCACCGAGGTGGGACCGCTCTCCAGCGAGCAGGGCCGCAGCGACCTGGCCGAGCTGGTGGACGACGCGGTGGAGCGCGGCGCGGCGGTGCTGTGCGGCGGCGGCCGTCCCGAGGGGTACGAGGACCGGGGCTGGTTCTACGCGCCGACGGTGCTGGCCGGGGTGGACGCGACGATGCGCATCCACCGCGAGGAGGCGTTCGGGCCGGTGGCGACGGTGTACCGGGCGGGCAGCCTGGACGAGGCGGTCGCGCTGGCCAACGACTCGTCGTTCGGCCTGAGTTCCAACGTCTGGACCCGCGACCGGCACGACATCGACCGCTGTGTGCGGGACCTCGAGGCCGGCGGCGTCTTCGTCAACGGCATGACCGCCTCGCACCCCGGGCTCCCCTTCGGCGGTATCAAGCGCTCCGGGTACGGCCGGGAGCTGGCCGCCGAGGGCATCCGCGAGTTCTGCAACGTCACGACGGTGTGGGAGGCGGACTGACGCCGGGCCGCACGACGTGAAGGGGCGCCCCCGTCCGCCGTGGACGGGGGCGCCCACCCTTTTTCGCGCGGTGCCGTAGAAGCCCCCCTCCCCCGGCAGCGGAGAGCGGCGTCGTCAGCACCGGGAGGGCGTCGGCGGCGGTCGCGGTCGGGGGGAGCGGGGCGTCGCGGCGGGCGTCGGTCCACCGGGTGCGCCGCCTCCCCGGTAGTCGGAGGCATCGCGCGGGAGACGGGCGACCTCGCCGGTACCGGTGAGGACCCGGACCACCTGCACCGGGATGCCGACGACGCCGAGGGGCCGGGGCGACCTCCGGAGGTGCGGACGGGCCGCCGCCTCGGACCCGGCCTGCTCCTCGTCCACCCGGCGCGGGCCCACGGCGGGGCGTCGGGGACGGCGGCGCACCGGTCGGAAGCCACCGCGTCCGGCGCGGTCACCTCCGTGGGGACCGGCTCACCCGGCGCCGCCCCGCCCCGGCACTGACATGGTTCAGCCCTGGTGGCCCGGCTCCGCCGGGACGGGACTGGGGAGGTCTCGGGTCGACTAGGGTGAGCGTTTCGGTCGAGCGGGAGACGGGGAGGCGCACATGGCGGAACGGTCCGCGCGCCGCCGCTTCCCGGCCCCCGCGCCCCCGGCCTCCCGGATCGTGCTGGCGCTGGTCTGCGCCGTCTGGACGGCGGTCCTCTCCGTGGCGGGCGCCGCTGCCGCCCTCCCGGGCCAAGGCCCGGGCACCGGAGCGGCGTCCGTCGCCGTACCCGAGCGGGTCCTGCCCGCACCCGCCGTGCACACGCAGGCGTGGATACGCGTGCACGCCCCGGCGCGTGCGCGAGCCGACGGGTACGCCGGGGCCGCCGAGCTGGCCCCCGCCGCGCCGCCCCGCCCCGGCGAGGCGCTCCTCCCGGCCCTCGTGGCGGCGCCGTCCGTCGGCCCAGTACAGGAGATCGCCTCGGGCCGCCTGCCGGCCCGGCCGGACCACCAGCGGGCCCCGCCCGGTACGGCCCCCGGGCCCTGGTCGGCCCGGGGCCCGCCGCCCGCGCGGAGCAGTTGACGACGCGGCTCGCGCCGACGCCCCGTACCCCTTCGGTACGGCGGTCCACCGGCCGCGCGCCGCCCTGCCGTTGACCGAGCCGTCCGTGGAGCCTCCATGTCCCGACGTGCCACGGCCTGGCGCGCGCTGATCGCGTTCGCCGTCGTCGCCGTGTCCCTCTTCCTCGCCCTGACCACCCCCGCCCGCCTCGGCCTCGACCTGAGCGGTGGCACCCGTATCGTCCTGCAGGCCCAGGAGGCGCAGGGCCGCACTCCCGATGCCGAGTCGACCGACCGCGCCCTGGAGGTACTGCGGCAGCGGGTCGACGCGCTCGGCGTCGCCGAACCGCAGCTGGTCCGCTCCGGCTCCGACCGCATCGTGGTGGAACTCCCCGGGGTCCAGGACCCCCGGGAGGCCTCCGAGGTGATCGGCCGGACCGCCCAGCTCACCTTCCACCCCGTCCAGGGCGAGACCAAGGCCGCGGCGCCGCAGGCGGACGACGGCTCCCGGGCGCTCGCCGACCCGGACCGGCCCGACGCCTTCCTGGAACTGGGCCCGACGGCCCTCACCGGGGAGGGCATCAGCGACGCCCGCCCGGACTTCGACGCCGCCTCGGGCGAGGGGTGGGCGGTCGCGCTCTCCTTCGAGAAGAAGGCGGCCGGCGCCTGGACGAAGCTCACCGGCGAAGCCGCCTGCGCCGCGCCCGGCGATCCGGCGCGCCGGGTGGCGATCGTGCTGGACGACCGGATCGTCTCGGCGCCCGGCATGCGCGAGACGGTGCCCTGCGGCACCGGGATCACCGGCGGCTCCACCCAGATCACCGGCGGCTTCGACGCCGAGGGCGCCCGCGAGCTGGCCGCGCTGGTCAAGGGCGGGGCGCTGCCGCTGCCGGTGGAGGTCGTCGAGCAGTCGACCGTCGGCCCCTCGCTCGGCGCGGACGCCATCCGCGCGGGCGCCTGGGCGGCCCTGATCGGCCTGGCCTGCACGGCCGTCTTCATCACCGTCGTCTACCGCCTCCTCGGCCTGCTCGCGACGATCGCGCTCTCCCTGTACGGACTGATCTCGTACGCCGCGATCGTGGCGCTCGGGGCGACGCTGACGATGCCCGGCATCGCCGGGTTCGTCCTGGCCGTCGGGATGGCGGTCGACGCCAACGTGCTCGTCTTCGAGCGGGCCAGGGAGGAGTACGGCCAGGCGTCCCGCCGCCCGAAGGATCTGCGGCGGCCACTGGCACGCGGCTTCTCCAAGGCGTGGAGCGCGGTCCTGGACTCCAACGTGACCACGCTCATCGCGGCCGGACTGCTCTTCGCGCTGGCGACCGGCCCCGTGAAGGGGTTCGGGGTGACGCTGGCCGTCGGTGTGCTCGCCTCGATGGTCTCGGCGCTGGTCATCACCCGGGTCCTCGCCGACTGGGCGCTGGGCCGGGGCCTGGTGCGGCGGCGGCCCCGGGCGACCGGGATGGCCGGGAAGGGGCGGCTGCGGAACCGGCTGGAGCAGCGCCCGCCGAGGCTGATGCGCTCCGGCGGCCGCTGGCTGCTCCTCTCCGGCGGGCTGCTGCTGGTGGCGCTGGCCGGTGTCGGAGTGCGCGGGCTGGAGCTGGGCGTGGAGTTCACCGGCGGCCGTCAGACCCAGTACGCCACCGAACGCCCGGTGGACGCCGAGACCGCGCGGAGCGCCGTGAGCGAGGCGGGCTTCCCCGACGCGGTGGTGCAGCGCGCCGACCAGGACGGCGCCTCGCTGGTGACGGTGCGCACCGGGCCACTGGACGACGCCGAGGAACGGCGGGTGCGGGCGGCGCTGGCGGAGCACGGCGGCGAGGTCACCGTCGAGCGGGACGACCTGGTCGGCCCGAGTCTCGGGACGGAGCTGCGGGACAAGGCCGTGCTGGCGCTGGCGGTGGCGGTCGGGGCGCAGCTGCTCTATCTGACCGTGCGGTTCCGGGGGACGCTGGCGCTGGCCGCGGTGGTCGCGATGGCGCAGGACGTGCTGCTGGTGGTGGGGCTCTTCGCCTGGCTGGGCAGGCCGGTGGACAGCGTCTTCCTGGCCGCGCTGCTGACCGTGGTCGGCTACTCGGTCAACGACACCGTGGTCGTCTTCGACCGGCTGCGGGAGCTGCGCCGGCTCCGCCCGGGGGCGCCCTGGGAGACGCTGGGCGACCTCGCGGTCGGCCAGACGCTGCCGCGTACCGTCAACACCGGTCTGGGCGCGGTCTTCGTCCTGCTGGCGCTGGCCCTGTCGGGCGGCGGCACTCTGACCGACTTCGCGGTGGCCCTCCTCGCCGGCATCGTGGTGGGCATCGCCTCCACCATCTTCACCGCGATGCCACTGGCGGTACGGCTGGAGGGGCGCCGCCACCCCTCGGCCGCGCCCGAACGGCCGCGCAAGCCGGTCCGGGAGGGAACGGGGGCCGTGGTCTGACGCGAGGCCGTCCCGGTGGCGCGGGCGGACGCCTCGCCCTGCCACCGGGACGCCCGATGTGACATACCTCACGTCGCCCCGGGTGCACGGACTCACCGGTTCCACCGTCTAGCGGGCTGCCGGGGCCTGACCGCCCCGGCGGTCTGAGGACCCAGGGGGGCACCATGGAGACCGTCATCCAGCAGTCCGTCGAGGCGCAGTTGCTCGCCGCCGCGCCGCGCATGGCGACCATCCCGGCGCGACTGCGGTACGACCGCACCGAACCGTTCGCCGTCACCATGACCTTCCCCGCGCGTTCGACGCTGGAAGGGGTCGAGGTGACCTGGTCGTTCGCCCGGGACCTGCTCACCGCGGGGCTGACCGGCGAGGCCGGGGTGGGCGACGTGCGGCTGCGGCCGCACGGCGAGGACCAGGTGGTGATGGAGTTCCACGCGCCGGAGGGCACCGCCGTGGTGCGGGTGCGCGCCGAGGAGCTGCGCCGGTTCGCGGCACGCACGATCGCCCTGGTGCCGCCGGGCCGCGAGTACCTCCACCTCGATCTCGACCGGGACCTCGCCCTGCTCATCCGCGACACGCGCTGACCGGGCGGCCCCTCCCCGCCGGGGCGCCGGCCCGCGCCCCGGCGGGGAGGGGCCGTTGACGCTCCCTCGCGCACCCGCACCGTCGTGTGCACTCCTGTCGCCGTCGGCCGGAGGGGACGTTGCGCGTCCGAGGTCCTGGACACCGCCCGCACACCCCCTGCTTGGGCGCGGCTCGTGCCGTGTGCGGCCTCGGCGAGCCGTCCGCTCGTCCGGCCTGCCCGCGCGAGGTTCCCCCGGCCCTGACGGCCGCCGGGGCGCGCCCTGCCGGCCGCAGCGGCCCGCGCCGCCCTCCGTGCCGCCGTCCTCGCGCCCCCGTCGCACGACGACGCGCCAGCAACCGCGAGGCCCCCTGTGCCGACCGCCCTGCCCACCCGCGCCGGCCCCGGTTTCCCCGCCCGAGGACACCGGGGGCCTCGACGGCCTCCCGCTCGCCCTCGACGCGGACCGCACCCCTGTTCGGCTGAGAACAGACGTTTGCGCGACCCCGCTTTCGGGCGCTCTTTACCGCGGGCTTAACCTACGGGTTCGTAACCTACGTTCCCGTAAGTTGCATCATCGCAAGAACTCCCCGTCCCCAGGAGTCCCGCATGACCGTCACCACACCCCACCTCGCCGCGTCCGGCGGATGGACCGACGCCCAGTTGCTGCAAGCGCTGGAGGAGGTCGTGGAGAAGGAGCTCAACCGTCACCTCAAGGTGGCCAAGGACTGGATGCCGCACGACTACGTGCCCTGGGCCGAGGGCCGCAACTTCCCCGGCTTCTTCGAGGACGGCGAAGCGTGGGACAAGGAGCAGTCGAAGGTGACGCCGATCGGCCGCACCGCGCTGATCGTCAACCTCCTCACGGAGGACAATCTGCCCAGCTACCACCACGAGATCGCCTCACTTTTCGGCCGCGACGGCGCCTGGGGCACCTGGGTGCACCGCTGGACCGCCGAGGAGGGCCGGCACGGCATCGTGATGCGGGACTACCTGCTGACCTCGCGGGCGGTCGACCCGGACGAGCTGGAGCGGTTCCGGATGGTCCACATGAGCGAGGGGTTCGAGTCCGACAACCGGCACTCGATGCTCCACTCGGTGGCCTACGTCGCCTTCCAGGAGCTGGCCACCCGCATCTCGCACCGCAACACCGGCCACCAGTCGGGCGACCCGGTCTGCGACCGGATGCTGGCCCGGATCGCCACCGACGAGAACCTGCACATGGTCTTCTACCGGAACCTGCTCGGCGCCGCCTTCGAGCTGGCGCCCGACCTGACCATGCAGGCCGTCCGCGACGTGGTGGTCAACTTCCGGATGCCCGGCCACGGCATGCCCGGCTTCGAGCGGGCGGCGGCGCAGATGGCCATAGGCGAGGTGTACAACCTGCGCATCCACCACGACGACGTGATCCAGCCCGTGCTGCGGTTCCTGAAGGTCATGCAGATCGACGGACTGGGCCCGGAGGGGGCGCGGGCCCAGGAGGAGCTGGGGCTGTACATGGGCGGGCTGGACGCCGAGGCCGGCAAGTTCGACGAGCGGCTCGCCGCCCGCAAGGCGCGGATGCTGTCGCGCGCCGCGAAGAGCTGAGCCGAGGCCGCGAGAGAGCCCCCGCCCGTACGGCGCAGGCCGGTACGGGCGGGGCGGGCGGCGAAGGGGCGGCAGGAGGTCAGGGTCTGTCGCGCCGCAGCCGTTCGCGTTCCTTCTCGGAGAGCCCGCCCCACACTCCGAAGCGCTCGTCGTGGGCGAGGGCGTAGGCGAGGCAGGCCGCCCGCATGTCGCACGCCTCGCAGATGAACTTGGCCTCACGCACCGAGCTGCCCGGCTCGGGGAAGAAGAACTCTGATCCGGTCTGTGCGCACAGCGCCTGCTCCTGCCAGGCGAGATCGTGCGCGGCCGTACTGTCGATCCGCATGGAGCGATGATGGCGGGCGTGGAAAAACGTCTCATCAACGTCTGATCAACGCCGCCTCCCCAGCGCCTCACATGTCGGGCCGGGACTCCGGCCCAAGCGGCTTCAGCACGGCGAACCGGGCGCCCCACGGGTCCCCCAGCTTGGCGAGCCTGCCCACCCCCTCCAGGTCCGTCGGCTCCATTCGTACGCTGCCCCCCTGCTCGCGTGCACGGCGGCACACCGCGTCGGGGTCGTCGACGGCGAAATACGGCAGCCAGTGCGCGGCGGAACCGCGCTCGATGCGCTCGGCGAGGCCGACGGCACCGCCGAACATGCGGTCCTCCCCCTCGCCGGCGGGGCCCAGCGTGGTGTAGCTGCCGTCCGGGGCCGGGACCTCGTAGACGTTCCAGCCGTAGACCGCGCGGTAGAAGTCGACGGCGTCCTCGACGGTCGGCCCGTAGTGCTCCACCCAGCACAGGGTGTTGTCCTCGCCGACCACGCCGAGGCCCTCGGTGGCACCCGGCTGCCAGGCGCCGAAGGCGGCGCCGGAGCGGTCGGTGAAGAGCGCGAGGCGGCCCTGGTCGTAGACGGCCATGGGCCGGAAGCCGACGTGCCCGCCCGCTGCCCGGACCGCCTCGGCGGTGGCGTCGGCGTCGGAGGTGCGGAAGTACACGGTCCAGGAGGGTGACGCCTGCTCGACGGAGATGTGCATGGCGCCGGCGACGACCCGGCCGTCCAGCTCGAAGAAGCCGTAGCCGCTCGTCTCCGGCCGCTCGAAGGGGCGGAAGGTCCAGCCGAACAGGGCGCTGTAGAAGTAGGTCGCCGCGCCGGGGTCGGGGGTGCCGAGGTCGAGCCAGTTCGGCGATCCGTCGGCATAGCGGGTGGTGAGCATGGGTGAGCTCCTTCGTCGGGCCCCTCCGTCGTCACCGGGCCCCTCGCGTGGTCCTGGTCCGAGTCTGGCACCGGGGTGCCCGGGGCGCCGCCCGGAAGGCGCCGAACGGGAGGGGGCGCCTGCTCAGTCCCGCTCGCCGCGCAGGTGGGCCAGGACGGCGAGGACCCGGCGGTTGCCCTCCGCCGGGTCGAGGTCCAGCTTCATGAAGATGTTGCCGGCGTGCTTCACCACGGACGCCTCGGTGATGTTCAGCCGGTGGGCGATCGACTGGTTGGTGCGTCCCTCGGCCATGACGGCGAGCACCTCCCGCTCGCGGGGCGTGAGGCGGTTCAGGGGGCGGGCCGCCGCCTGCTGCGCCAGCAGGACCCGGACCACCTCGGGGTCGATGACCGTCTGCCCTGCGGCGACCCGCCGCAGGCTGTCCATGAACTCGCAGACCTCGCCCACCCGGTCCTTCAGGAGATAGCCGAGTCCCCCGGTGCCCGGCTCGCCGCCGAGCAGCTGGGCGGCGTACGCCGTCGCGACGTACTGGGAGAGGACGAGGACGGGCAGCCGGTCGTGGCGGGAGCGCAGGTCCAGGGCGGCGCGCAGACCCTCGTCGCGGAAGCCGGGCGGCATGCGGACGTCGGTGATGACGATGTCGGGCCGGTGTTCGTCGACGGCGCGGGCCAGGGCCGGTGCGTCGCCGACGGCGGCCACCACCCGGTGGCCGCTCCGGTCGAGGAGTTCGACCAGGCCGGCCCGGAGCAGGACGGCGTCTTCGGCGAGTACTACACGGAGCACGGGACCTCCACCCGGAGCTGAGTCGGGCCGCCGGCCGGACTGGAGACCGACAGCCGGCCCCGCAGGATCGCGAGGCGGTCCGCGAGCCCCGTCAGGCCGGTGCCCGCGGCGGGATCGGCGCCGCCCCTGCCGTCGTCGGTGATCAGCAGGACGAGCCGGTCCCCCGCCATCCTGCCCTCTATCGCGATCTCCGTGGCACCGCTGTGCTTCGCCGCGTTGGCCAGCGCCTCCGTCACCGTGAAGTACGCCGTCGTCTCCACCAGGTCGGGCAGCCGGTGCGGCAGGTCGATGGAGACGGCGACCGGGACGGGGACCCGCTCGACGATCTCCGCCACGGCGGCGGCGAGCCCGTGGTCGGTGAGCACCTGGGGATGGATGCCCCGGACCAGGTCCCGGAGCTGGCCCAGGGCGCGCAGCGCCTCCCCCCTGCCTCGCGCCACCAGAGCGGCGGCCGGGGAGTCGGTGCCGGCCAGTTCCATCTCGGCGAGCCCCAACGTCATGGTGAGGGCCACCAGTTGCTGCTGGGCTCCGTCGTGCAGGTCGCGTTCGATCCGGCGCCGCTCGGCCTCGAAGGCGTCGGCGAGCCGGACCCGGGAGCGGGTCAGTTCGAGGACGCGCCGGGTCATCCCGTCCTCGCGCGGGGCCAGCAGGACCCGGGCCGTCCGTACCTGCGCCGCGGTCAGCCATCCGGCGGCGTACGCGGCCAGAGCCAGCCCGGCGGCGCCGAGCGCGGTGAACGGCAGGGCGGAGAGGGGGCCCGGTACGGTCTCGCCCGGGATCACCATGACGGTCTCCGGTGCCAGCGCCCAGACCACCACGGGGGTCGGCACCAGGATCGCCGAGAGGGCGGTCAGCGCCAGCACGCCGGCTCCGGCGCAGGTGAAGACGGCCGAGGAGAGTACGGCGTAGCCCAGTTCGCGCCAGGTGGCGCGCTCACCGAACCGGTGGCGCAGCCGCCGCCGACGGCCCCCCGCGGCGGGCGGTCCGTGCGGGTCGGCGAGCCGGGCGGGCTCCACCAGCCGCAGCCGGCGCCGTTCCAGGGCCGCCACCGGGATGCCCAGCAGCGGAACGGCCGCCAGGATCAGCAGGCCGACACCCACCGCCGAAAGCACGACACCCAGCGAGACCGCCACGACCAGGACCAGCAGCACCACCGCGCCGAACAGCACCCCGCCCAGCAGATGGAGCCAACAACGCAGCGGCCAGGCCGACAGCAGGAAACGCACCGGCCGGCCGAGCGCCTCGCGGACGGCGGACCGCGACCCCGGCGAACCGTACGCCCCGTCAGGTCGCCAGGCTGTGGCGCTCATTCGCCCCCCTCCCCGATTCCCCCGTGTGCGCGTGCGCGCGCTCACCGCGCTCCGGATCGTGATCGTGATCGCCAAGGACTCTAGCCAGGCGGGCGGCGCCTGTCGGTAGGGGAAACCCGACCCCGGACTGTCGACCTGGCTGTCATGACCCCGCCGTCCTTCCCGACTGCAATGAACGGGTGCCGAATCGACGGGGGGAACAGTGACGACCGCATCCGTGAAACGGGTCGCAGGATGGGCGGGGGCAGCCGTGTGGGCGGCAGGGTTCGTGGCCTTCTCCGCCCTGGCGCCGCACCGGCTGTGGGGCGCGTGCGCCGCTGTGGGGTACCTGGGTGCCGCGCTCGCCGTCGGCCTGCTGCGCGGACCGCGTGCCCGCCTGGTCGCCCTCTGCTCCGCCCTGGCCGGCGCGGTGGCGGTGCCGTTCGGGTACCTGCTGCTCACCGGCGAGGCGCAGAGCGAGGTCGGGGTGATCCAGCGGTCGGCCGCGCTGTTGCTGCACAGCGGGACGCCGTACCTGGCGGACCCCCAGGCCCTCACCGACTACAACCCGTACCTGCCCGGCATGGCACTCTTCGGGATGCCGGCCGCCCTGCTCGGCGAGGGCAGCCCCGCCGCGCGGCTCCTGGGCGACGCCCGGCTGTGGTGCGCGGTGGTGCTGGTGGTCTGCCTGGTCGGCGGGCGGGCGGTGGTGCGGCGCAGGGCGCGGGGCCGGGTGGCCGTGCCAGGCGGGTCCGCCGGCCTGCTGGTGCTGATCGCCTCGCCGCTGGTGGCGTTCCCGCTCTGTGTCAGTGGTGTGGACCTCCCGCTCGCCGGGCTGTGCTGGCTGGGGCTCGCGCTCGCCGCGCGCGGACGGGCCGGCGCGGCAGGTCTCGCGCTGGCCGCCGCCTGCGCCCTGAAGTGGACGGCGCTGCCCGCCGTCGCGGTCGCCGTCGCGCTGCTCGCCGGTACGCGCGGGGGCAGGCAGGCCCTGCGGTGTGCGTTCGCCTGGTCGGCGGGGGTCGTGGCCCTGGTCCTGCCCGCCGCCCTGGTCTCGCCCGGGCCGATGGCCGAGCAGGTCCTCGCCTTCCCCACCGGGCGCGCCGACGTGGCGACCCCGGCGGCCAGCCCGCTCCCCGGCCGCCTGCTCGCGGAGCTGGGCCCGGCCGGCTGGTACACGGCCGTGCTGCTGCTGGTCTGCGGCGGCGCGGCGGTGGCCGTCTCGCTCGTCGTACGCCCTCCGGCCGGTTGCGTCGCGGCCTCCGACCGGCTCGCGACGGGCCTGTGCGTGGCCTTCCTCCTCGCTCCGGCGGGACGGTTCGGCTACTTCGCCCTGCCGCTCCTGCTGGTCGTCTGGTCCCGCCTCGCCACCGGAGGGCTTCCCGGCCTCCGGTCCCTCCTGACGCCGCTCCGGCGGGGCAGGCCGGTCGCTCCGCGTCCGGCGGCCCTGCCTCGGGCCGCCCCCTCGACACGCCCGCGTACCGCCGCCCTGCCAGGCAGCCACCGGTGAGCGCACCGCCGGCCCGTCCGGCACGCCCCCTTCCGCAGACTCCCTTGACGAAAGCAGCAACCATGGGCACCACCCTCGTCGTCACCAACGACTTCCCGCCGCGTCAGGGCGGCATAGAGACCTTCGTCCACGCCATGGCCACCCGGGTGCCGGGGAACGACGTGGTCGTGCACACCTCGTCCGAACCGGGCGCGGCCGCCTTCGACGCCACGTTGCCGTTCCCGGTCTCGCGCGACCCGAGCCGCACGCTGCTGCCCACCCGACGCGCCACCGAGCGGGTTCTCGCGCTGGTGCGCGAACACGGCGTGGACCGGGTCTGGTTCGGGGCGGCGGCGCCGCTGGCGGCGATGGCGCCCGCGCTGCGCCGGGCCGGGGTCGAACGGATCGTCGCGACGACGCACGGCCACGAGATCTGGTGGGCTCGGGTGCCCGGGGCCCGGCGCCTGCTGCGGCGGGTGGGGGAGAGCGCCGACACCGTCACCTACCTCGGCGGCTACACCCGCGACCGGATCGCGCCGGCGCTGGGGCCCCGGGCCCGGCTGAGCCGGCTGGTGCCCGGGGTCGACGCGGGCGCCTTCCGTCCGGACCCGGCGGGCGAGCGGGGCGGCGCGGTGCGGGAGTGGTACGGGCTGCGCGGCCGCAAGGTGGTCCTCAGCGTGGCGCGGCTGGTGCCGCGCAAGGGGCAGGACACGCTCGTGCGGGCCCTGCCGCTGATCCGGCGCGCGGTACCGCAGGCGGCCCTGCTCCTGGTGGGCCAGGGTCCGGACGAGGGACGGCTGCGGCGGCTCGCCCGTGCCTGTCCGGCGGGCTCGGTGGTCTTCGCGGGCGGCGTCGGACACGACCGGACGCCCGATTTCTACGCGGCCGCCGACGTGTTCGCGATGCCCTGCCGCACGCGCCGCGCCGGTCTGGAGGCGGAGGGGCTGGGAATCGTCTATCTGGAGGCGGCGGCCAGCGGTCTGCCGGTGGTCGCCGGGGACTCCGGCGGGGCCCCGGACGCGGTGCTCGACGGCCGCACCGGCACCCTCGTCGACGGCCGGGACACCGGCGCGGTCGCGGAGGCGGTGGTACGGATGCTGACCACCTCGCAGGGCGCGGCCATGGGCGGGGAGGGGCGGCGCTGGGTGGAGCGGTGCTGGACGTGGGACGCCTCGGCCGAGCACCTGACTCGCCTGCTCACGCCGGGACTCGACCCCGCCGGGGCCTCGTGAGCCGCCCCCGGGGCCGACGCCGGGCGAGTCGGTGGCGGCCGGGCCCGGCGGGGCGCGGGCACCCCCTGGACCCCGGCTGCGGACGGCCGGGCCGGCGGGGGCCGCACCCGCCCGCCCGGCCGGGCGCGGCCCCCGCCCGAGGCGTGCCTCGACTCCCGCGGACAGCACCGGCGCCATGCCTCCCACAACCCCGGCGCGACGGCTACTTTCAGCCGTTCAGAAAATTTGAGAGCGCTCTCAAGCCGTTCCCTTGACGCGCCCATTCCGCCCCGCGACAGTGGGGGCCAGCCGCAGCTCCCCCTCCCACTCCCCCACGGCCCTGCGGCACACCCCCACACGCACAGAGCCAGGAGGCTTCCGTGATCTCACGCAGAGTTTTCCTCACCGGCGTCGCGGGCGCGGCCGGCGCCGCCGCCGCCCTCGGCGTCCCGCAGCTCTCCGCCGCGGCCACCCGGTCCGGGACCGCGGCACCCAGTACCTGTGAACTGGCGCTGGAGAACACCTCGTTGCCCGGCCGGGTCAACGCCTACGTGACCGGGCGCGAGCTGGCCACGGACCGCTGGATCATCCTCCGCGCCGACGGCGGCGTCCTCCGCCCGGACTCTCCGGCCGAGCCCAACACCCCGCTGCCCGCCGACTGCGCGATCCCGCTGCCGTCGGCCGGCTCAGGCCCGCTGGTGCTGACGCTGCCACAGATGTACGGCTCCCGGGTGTACTTCGTCCGCGACGACACCCTGGACTTCTACCTCAACCCGGGCCCCTCCCTGGTGGAGCCCGCCTTCGCCTCGCCGGACGACCCCAACTACGGGCGCATCTGGTCGTTCTGCGAGTTCACCTTCAACACCACGCAGCTCTACTCGAACATCAGCTACGTCGACCTGGTCACCGCGCTGCCGATCGGCATCACCCTGGAGGGCGACGGGACGCACCACGTCGCGCCGATGCCCGACGGCGCCGTGGACCGGATCGCCGCCGACCTGGAGGCGCAGGCCCGGGCCGACGGGCAGCCCTGGGACCAGCTGGTCATCCGCGGCGACGACGGCAAGGTGCTGCGGGTGGTCTCGCCGCAGGCCGTCATGGCGCCCTGGTTCGGGGAGCCCGACCGGATGCCGTTCAAGGACGTCTGGGAGCCGTACATCGACCAGGTCTGGGAGAAGTACCGGAACGAGGACCTGAGGATCGACCTCCAGGGCGGCCGGGGCGTGTTCACCGGACGGGTCCAGGGCGACGTGCTGGCCTTCGACGGCGGCCACGCGTTCCCCCGGCCCGTCTCGCGGGACATCTTCACCTGCGACCACGGCCCGTTCACCAACGACCCGAACGACTCGGACGAGAAGAAGGGGCTGCTGGCCCGGCTCGCCGCCGGATTCAACCGCAGCACCCTGCTGACCCACCCGGACCAGCCGGGCGGCGGCGCGGACGACTACTACCTCGGCCCCGTCACCAACCACTGGTCACGCGTGGTCCACGCCAACTCTCCCATCGGGTACGCCTTCCCGTACGACGACGTGCGCCCGGACGGCGAGCCCGACGTGTCCGGCGCGGCGCACGACGACAACCCGGTGCGCTTCACCGTGCGGGTCGGCGCCTGACACCGACGCCCACCCGGCGCCCCGGCGCTCACGCGCTGGCGCGCCGGACCAGGGTGGTCGGCAGGACGACCCCGTCCCACGTCGTCCCGTCCGGACGGGACACCCCGCCGTCGCCGGAGTCCAGCAGGCCGCGTGCCATCAGCCGGCCCATCTCCTCGATGTCCTGACGGACCGTGGTCAGTGCCGGGTCGGTGTGCTGCGCGACGGTGCGCAGGTCGTCGAAGCCGACCACCGCGACGTCCTCGGGCACCCGGCGCCCGGCGTCGCGCAGCGTCCTCAGCGCCCCCGAGGCGGTCAGGTCGGAGGCGGCGAAGACCGCGTCGAGGTCGGGCCGCCGCTCCAGCAGGGCGCTCATCGCCTGGGCGCCGCCCTCGGGGGTGAAGTCACCGGGGGCCAGCAGGTCGGGGGCGGCGTCGAGGCCCGACCCGGCCGCCTCGGTGACGTCCCGCCAGCCGTCGAGCCGGTCGACCGCCGAGGTCTGGTCGAGCGGTCCGCTGATGTGCGCGATCCGGCGCCGCCCGAGCGAGGCCAGGTGGCGGACGGCGGCACGCGCCCCGCCCCGGTTGTCGCAGTCCACGTACGGGGTGGCGGCCGGGTCGCCGGGCCGGCCCCCGAAGACGGCGGGCAGCCCCGCGCGGCGGACCAGCCCGGGCAGCGGATCGTCGAGGTGGAGGGAGAAGACCAGGGCGCCGTCGACGTGGCCGCCGGCCAGGTAGCGGCCGACGCGCTCGCAGTCCTCGTCACCCCTGGTCAGCATGAGGACCAACTGGGCGTCGCGGGCGGTCAGTTCCTCGCTTATGCCCCGCAGCTGGAGGGCGAAGAACGGGTCGGTGAAGACCCTGGTCTCCGGCTCGGCTATGACGACCGCGACGGCGTCGTGGCGCCGGGTCACCAGAGCGCGGGCGGCACGGTTGGGGACGTAGCCCAGTTCGTCCACCGCCCGGCGGACCCGTGCGGCGAGCTGCTCCGTGACGCCCGCGCCGCCGTTGACCACGCGGGAGACGGTCGCCCGGGACACCCCCGCCCGGGCCGCGACGGCCTCCAGGGTCGGGCGGGGGGCGGCGGGCGGTACGGGCACGGCGGGCGCTCCTGCAAGGCGGCGGACGGGCGTGGTTCGCCGGTCAGCGTACGCCGCACCCCCAGGAGGGGGTCCAGGTCAGTGGTGCGCATGGCCCCCGTCGCCCGTCCGGCTCCCCGTGCCGGGCCGGGCCCCTCCCGTCTCCTCTGCGGCCTTCTTCTCCTCGACGGCGCCCTCGGGCGACTTCTTCGGGGCCGTGTGGTGAGGTGCGTCGGGGTCGTAGCCGGGGATGGTGCCGTCGGCCTTGGCGATGAGGAAGAGGCCGGCCATGCCCATGTCGGAGTGGCTCTGGACGTGGCAGTGGTACATCCAGGCGCCCGCGCCGACGCCCTCGCCGGCGACGAACTGGAAGCCGAAGGAGTCGGCCGGGCCGGTGATCTTGTTGTCGATGACCGGGCTGGGGTCGTCGGGGCCGGTCAGCAGACCGGTGCGGTTGTCCGCCCAGCGGTGCCCGTGCAGGTGGAAGGTGTGGTAGAACTCGCCGTGCGTGATCGACAGGACCTCGATCCGGTCGCCCACCGTGGCCTCGAAGTCGGGGCTCTCGCCGCCGGGCCTGTTGTTGACCGTCATGTCGTTGAAGACGATCTGGAAGGTCCTGTCGGGCAGGATGTCGCCCTCGCGCCGGACGATGAGCCCGCCGTAGAGCCCCTGCCGCAGCCCGCCGGTGCCGTGGTCGGTGCCGACGACGTGGTCGTGGTAGTTCCAGTAACCGGCGCTGCCTGGCCGCCAGGTGCCGTCCTTGCGGCGGCCGGGGGCGTGGGTGCGCCAGGTGTAGGTGCGGCTGCCGCCGGGCTCGACGTGGCTGTTGCTGGCGCGGGTGCCGTCGCTGCTGATCTCGTAGTCGACGCCGTGCGCGTGGAGGCTGGCGTCCACGTCGAGGAGGTTGTGGAACTCGATGTGGAGGGTGTCGCCCTCGTTGAGTTCGATGAGCGGGCCGGGGATGGAGGGCTTGCCCTTCTCCAGGCCGTAGCCCGTCATGCCGTCGGCCATCTTCTCGCAGTACATGGTGAGGTGCCTGACCTCGCCGCCCGCCGGTGCGGTCCTCGGCGGGGTGTCCGCCGCCGCCGAGGACTGCGACATCGATGTCAGACCACCCGCGGCGAGGACCGCCCCGCCCGCCAGGAGGCCGCGGTGGAAGCCACGCCTGCCGATGGACCCTTTCGCCTCACTCATCGTGTGAACTCCTCGGGAATGTGGGGGTGTTGAGCGGGCCGACGGCGCGTCCGGGGCTCCGACGACGGCCACACGGTATCGGCGCCGGCTTTGTTTATCCACGCTCAGGACAAAGTTCGACAGATTGCGGTGATAGACCTTGGCGACTCACGAAAAGAGGTCTAGCTTCGTCCGCGCTGTTTCCTGTGACCGACGAGGGGTGGGTGAACACATGCGGTTGCTACCGCATCGGCGACCCGGCGCACCAGGCGGGACACCGGGGCCACGGGGCTCCGGAGCACGGGCCGGCAGAGCCGCCGTCGGCCGAACCGCGGCCGCGGCCGTGGTCTCGGGCGCGCTGCTGACCGGCATGGCCTCCGGCGGGACGGCCAGCGCGCGGCCGTTCCCCGACGAGCCGGCCGGGACGACGATGTCGCTGCCGTCCCCGCCGGGCGGTGCGGAGACCCGGGTCCTGGTGTTCCACGGCTCCGCCGGCGCCGAGGCGCCCAACGTGGACGCGGGCATCGAGGCGATCGAGAGGATCGGCGGCACCGGCCCGGCCGAGGAGCGCTTCACCACCGAAGCCAGTGCGAACGCCTCGGTCTTCACCGACGAGCACAAGCTCGGCCGCTACCACGCCATCGTCTTCCTCACCGGTGGCGGGGACGTCCTCGACGCGGAGCAGGAGGCGGGCCTGGAGGCGTACGTCGAGGCGGGCGGCGGCTTCCTCGGCATCCACGACGCGGCCCGCACCGAGCCGTACTCCACGTGGTTCGGCGAGCTGGTCGGCGCGCGGCCCACCGCGGGCAGCGGCGCCAAGACGCAGCGGGCCACCGTGGAGGTCGGCGACCGCGTCCACCCGGCGACCAAGAACCTGCCGCTGGAGTGGAAGCGCCCCGACAAGTGGCTGAACTGGAAGGAGAACCCCTCCGGGAAGGTCCACACGGTCGCCCGGGTCCGGGAGGCCACCTACAGCCCGGGGGAGGGGGCGGGCGGCGCCGACCACCCGGTCTCCTGGTGCCGCGACTACGACGGCGGCCGTTCCTTCTACACCGCGATGGGCGGCACCGCCGAGAGCTTCGCCGAGGCCGACTTCCGCGACCACCTGCGCGGCGCCCTGCTGTGGACCGCGCGCCTCACCCAGGCCGACTGCAAGGCGTCCATCGACGCCAACTACCGGGCCGAGCGGCTCACCGAGCCCAACCAGCCGGGCCAGAACGACCAGATCGGCGAGCCGCACGGCCTGGTCACCGCCGAGGACGGACGGGTCTTCTACATCGGCCGCGGCGGCACCGACTCCTCGCAGCCGGTCGTCACCGACTGGGACGACCCCGACGTCGGCAAGGGGCAGGGCCAGGTCCACGTCTGGGACCCGGAGACCGGCGAGGTGAGCCTCGCCGCCTCGCTGACCGTCTTCGGCAACAAGGGCGGAGGCGAGGAACTGGTCAAGAACGAGGAGGGGCTGCTCGGCATCGAGCTGGACCCGGCCTTCGAGAAGAACGGCTGGGTCTACCTGCACTACAGCCCGCACTCGGAGATCGATCGGGACAAGCACGTCGGCGAGCGGCGCGTCTCGCGCTTCACCTTCGACGAGTCCACCGGCGAGCTGGACCTCGGCTCCGAGAAGGTGCTGCTGGACTGGCCGGTCCAGATCCACAGCTGCTGCCACGCGGGCGGCGGCATGGCCTGGGACTCGAAGGGCAACCTGTACATCGCCACCGGTGACACCAACTCCAGCCAGTTCACCGACGGTTACTCGGGCAACAACCCGGAGCCGAACTTCAAGGGCCTCTCCTTCGCCGACGCCCGCCGCACCTCGGGCAACACCAACAACCTCAACGGCAAGATCCTGCGCATCCATCCCGAGGACGACGGGACGTACACCCTGCCCGAAGGCAACCTCTTCACCGGTGACGAGCCGGACGAGGGCGGCGGCAAGACGCGCGGCGAGATCTACGTGATGGGCGTGCGCAACCCGGCCCGGATCGCCGTCGACGAGAAGACCGACACCCTCTACGCGGGCTGGGTCGGCCCGGACGCCGGTTCGCCCTCCACCACGTGGGGCCCGGCCAAGTACGACACCTTCGCCGCCATCACCGGCCCGGGAAACCACGGGTGGCCGTACTGCATGGGCAACAAGCAGCCCTACCGGGACCGCAACCTGCCCGACCCCGCCAAGCCGCTCGGCTGGTACGACTGCGACGCCCCGAAGAACGAGTCGCCGAACAACGACGGCCTGGTCAACCTGCCGCCGGTGACGGGCAACACCATCTGGTACTCGCCCGACGGCGGCGGCCCCGACTTCCCGCGCGACGAGAACGGGGTGCCCTCCTACGACGAGGCCGAGCAGTTCTTCCGGCTGCCCTGGCTCAGGGGCGGCGGGCAGGCCGCGATGAACGGCCCCGTCTACCGCTTCGACGCCGACAGCGAATCGGACGTCAAATGGCCCGCGTACTGGGACGGCAAGTGGTTCGTCGGCGACCTCTACGACGCCGACCAGCCGCGGCACGCCGTGCTCACCGACCCGAAGACGGTCGGCAAGGGCGGACTGCCGGTGCACGCCGAGTCGTTGAAGAAGATCGTGCCCGTCGGGGAGAACGGCATCAGGAACCTCATGGACTGGAAGTTCGGTCCGGACGGCGCCCTGTACGTCCTCGACTACGGACGCGGCTTCTTCACCTCGGACGACAAGTCGGCGCTGTGGCGCGTGACCTACACCGGCGGCGGGCCCACCCCGGCCGCCGGTGACCTGGCCGGGAAGGGGAAGTGATGAGAAGGACACGGCGGGGCGGACCCCCGCGCGCGGGCACCGCGCTGATCGCGGCGCTGCTGATGCTGCTGGGACTGACCGCCCCCGCCGCCGCCGGTGAGCTGGGCGGCAAAGACCCGAAGGCGGCGGCGCAGACGCTCACCTGGACAGCCGGCAACGACATCGACACGTACCTGTCGGCACCCGCCACCGCGGCCCCCGGGCCGACCACGATCGTCTTCGAGAACAGCGAGGCGACCGGCAACACCACGTCGATGCCGCACACGCTGACGTTCGACACCGGCAACCCCGACTACAACGACGACGTCCAGCTCAACATCCTCGCCAACCCCTCCGACGCCAACGGCGGCAAGCACACCGCCGAGGTGGTGCTCACCCCGGGCACCTACCGCTACCACTGCACCATCCCCGGCCACGGGCAGATGCAGGGGACCCTCGTGGTCAGCGAGGACGGCGGCGAGGACGACACCACCGCCCCCGAGGTCAACGCCTCCGTCGACGGCCAGCGAAACGCCGACGGCGACTACGTCGGCAGCGCCACCGTCTCGCTGGCCGCCACCGACGAGGGCTCCGGCGTCGACGCGGTCGAGTTCGCCCGGGGCGCCGACGGCGCCTGGGAGCCGTACGGGGAGCCGGTCGTGGTGAGCGAGGTCGGCGACCACGTGATCCGCTACCGGGCCACGGACAAGGCCGGCAACCAGTCGCAGGAGAAGACCGCCGAGTTCACGGTGGCCAGCCCGCCGACCGACGACACCGACCCGCCCGAGACCTCGGCGACCGCCACCGGGGACCAGGACGCGGACGGCGCGTACATCGGCATGGCCACGGTCACCGTGACCGCCTCCGACACCGGTTCGGGCGTCAACACCATCGAGTACGCGCTCGGGGCGGACGGCGCCTGGCAGCCGTACACCGCGCCGGTGATGGTGCACGACGTGGGCGAGCACCGGTTCCGCTACCGGGCCACCGACAAGGCGGGCAACCGCTCCGAGCCGCAGACCGCCGAGTTCACCGTGGTGGAGCAGCCCGCCGAGGACACCACCGCGCCCGAGGTGTCGGCCGCCCTCTCCGGCGACCGCAACTCCGCCGGGGCCTACCTGGGCAGTGCCACGGTGACGGTGCGGGCGACCGACGAGGAGTCGGGTGTCGACAGGGCCGAGTACTCGCTCGACGGCGGCCCCTACCTCGCCTACGCGGACCCGGTGGTCGTCGACCGGGTGGGCCGGCACACCGTCGTCTACCGGGCGAGCGACAAGGCGGGCAACACCTCCGAGGCGCGCCAGGTGTCGTTCTCGGTGATCGGCGGCGACGTCCCGGCCCCGCCGTGCGCGGAGTTCGACGAGCGGGAGACCGTCTTCGTCGGCGACCAGGACAGCGGTGTCCCCAACCGGATCACCGACAACCGCTGCCGGATCAACGAGCGGATCGAGGACGAGCGCGAGTGGTCCTCCCGCGCGCTCTTCCTCAAGCACGTCGAGACGGTCCTGACCGCGCTCGGCAAGGAAGGCGTCGTCGACGACCGGGAGACCGGGCAGATCCGGGAAGCCGCGGAGGCCTCCGGCATCGGCGAGCCCGGCCAGACCGAGGGCTACCGCAAGCTCTTCGACGGCACCGAGGAGTCCTTCGCCCAGTGGGAACAGGCCGGCGGCGGCGCCTTCCTCCTGAACGAGGACGGGTCCATGACCAGTTCCACCGAGGTCGAGGGCATGGGCATGCTGTGGTTCCCGGAGCGCAAGTACGACGACTTCTCGCTGAAGCTCCAGTGGCGGGACGACGCTCCGGAGGGCGGCAACGCCAACGCGGGCGTCTTCGCCCGCTTCCCGCACCCCTACGACCACCCGGAGGAGTCCCGCCCGGAGTGGGTGGCCGTCAAGTACGGCCATGAGCTGCAGATCCTGGACCGCCCCGACGGCGACATCTACAAGTCCGGTTCGGTCTACGGCTTCGACCGGGTCGGCCTCGGCGGCGCCGGGGTGACCCCGAAGGGCACCTGGAACGACTACGAGATCAAGGTGACCGGGCAGCACTACGAGATCTACCGCAACGGCACCCTGGTCAACGAGTTCGACAACACCGGCGGGCAGTCCTTCGACCCGCCGCGCGACGACGACCCGGGCACCGACGGCCGGCGCTACGCCTCCGGCTACCTCGGCCTCCAGGTCCACGGCGTCACCGACGTCATCTCGTACCGCGACATCCGCATCAAGGAGCTGTGAGCGGGGACCGCCCCGGACGCGGGGGCCGTCGGCGTACGGCGCCGGCGGCCCCCGCCGCCGTAAGGGCGGCTCCCCCGACGGGCGGTGTGCGCTGGCGGGGGCCGGGCCGGGCCCTCACGCTGGAGAGGGTGGGCACCGGGCCTCCGGTGCCCGTACGGCCGAATCCGAGGAGCGCCGGTATGAAGCAGAACGATCCCGCGTACGGTCCTGTCGTCTTCCGTGACAAGTCGGCCGGGTACGCGTTCCTGACCCGGTCGACGGCGACCAGCGACCGGACGATCGACTGGGACGACGGCAACACCTATCCGGTGATCGACGTGGAGATCTCCTCGGAGAGCCACCCCTTCTACACCGGCAAGGCGCGCACGGTGGACTCCGAGGGCCGCGTCGCCCAGTTCGAGCGCCGCTACGGCAAGGCCGACGGGACGGCGCCGCAGGGGCCGGGGGCGGCGTAGAGGCCGGGGCGGCGTAGGAGGTACGGCCCCCTCAGTCTCCGGAGCCGCCGGGCTCGTCGCGGTCGTGGCGGGCCCTGCTCGGCTGCACGCGGCGGGGCTCGCCGGGCATCTTGGGGTGGACCGGCGGGTAGGGCAGGTCCTCCAGGCCGTGGTCGCGGGCGTCCCGGGCGGCCAGTTCCAGGAGCGCGTCGAGGCGGTAGGCGTGGTCGTCGATGTCGGCGTGCACGTCACCGAGGGCGGCGTAGCGGTCCCGCATGGTGAGCAGGTCGAAGTCGCGGGGGTCGGCGTCGTCCAGCTCGTCCCAGCGCAGCGGCGCGGAGACCGGGGCGTGGGGCCTGCCGCGCACGGAGTAGGCGCCGGCGATGGTGCGGTCGCGGGCGGTCTGGTTGTAGTCGACGAAGATGCGCTCGCCGCGCTCCTCCTTCCACCAGGCCGTGGTGACCCGCTCCGGCATGCGGCGCTCGATCTCGCGGGCCAGCGCGATGGCGGCCCTGCGCACCTCCACGAAGGGCTCGACCGGCTCGATCGGGATGAAGACGTGCAGGCCCCGTCCGCCGGAGGTCTTGGGCCAGCCGCGCAGGCCGTACTCGTCCAGGATCGCGTGGAGGGTCCGGGCGGCGGCGACGGCGTCGTGGAAGTCCGTGCCGGGCTGCGGGTCGAGGTCGATGCGCAGTTCGTCGGGGTGCTCGGTGTCGGGGGCGCGCACGGGCCAGGGGTGGAAGGTGAGGCAGCCGAGGTTGACGGCCCACAGGACGGCGGCCGGGGAGTCGGGGCAGACCTCGTCGGCGTGGCGGCCACTGGGGAAGGAGATGCGGGCGGTCTCCAGCCAGCCGGGCCTGTTCTTCGGCGCGCGCTTCTGGTAGAAGGACTCGCCGTCCACGCCGTCGGGGAAGCGCTGGAGGGTGGTGGGCCGGTGGCGCAGGGCGCGGGTGACGCCGCCCTGGACGGCGAGGAAGTACTCGGCCACGTCCAGCTTGGTGAAGCCGCGCTCGGGGAACCACACCTTGCCCGGGTTGGAGAGGCGCACGGTGTGCCCGCCGACCTCCAGTCGCACCGCTTCCGATCCCATGCGGACACCGTAGGCCGCCAGCGGATATGCCGCATATCGGGCAGACTCGGGGTATGGACCTGCCGGTGATGCCCCCCGTGAAACCGATGCTCGCCAAATCCGTGGCGCGGATTCCGCCGGGCATGCAGTACGAGGCGAAGTGGGACGGTTTCCGGGCGCTGGCCTTCCGGGACGGACCGGAGCTGGAGCTGGGCAGCCGCACCGGCAAGACGCTCACCCGGTACTTCCCCGAGCTGGTGGCGGCGCTGCTGGAGCGGCTGCCGCGGCGGTGCGTGGTGGACGGCGAGATCGTGATGGCGCGGGACGGGCGGCTCGACTTCGAGCTGCTCTCCGAGCGCATCCACCCGGCCGCCTCCCGGGTACGGATGCTGGCCGAGAGGAACCCCGCCTCCTTCGTCGCCTTCGACCTGCTGGCCCTCGGCGACGAGAACCTGACCGCCCGCCCGCTGACCGAGCGGCGGGCCCTGCTGGAGGAGGAACTGGACGAGGCGGGCCCGCCGTTGCACGTGGCTCCGGCGACCCGCGACCCGGAGCTGGCCGAGCGGTGGTTCGAGCAGTTCGAGGGGGCCGGGCTCGACGGGGTGGTGGCCAAGCCGCTGAACCTCGGGTACCGCCCGAACGAGCGGGTCATGTACAAGATCAAGCACGGCCGCACCGCCGACTGCGTGGTGGCCGGCTACCGCACCCACCGGGGCGGCACCGGCGTCGGCTCGCTGCTGCTCGGCCTCTACGACGACGCGGGCACCCTCCAGCACGTCGGCGTCTGCGCCGCGTTCACCGCGCGGCGGCGCACCGAGCTGGTCGCCGAACTGGAGCCGCTGCGCCTGGACTCGGTGGCCGACCACCCCTGGGCGGCATGGGGCGAGGCGGCTGCCCACGAGGAGGCCCGGCTGCCCGGCGCGCCGAGCCGTTGGTCGGGGACGAAGGACCTGTCGTGGGTGCCGCTGCGCCCGGTCCGGGTCTGCGAGGTCGGCTACGACCACATGGAGGGCACCCGCTTCCGGCACACCACCCAGTTCAAGCGGTGGCGGCCGGACCGCACCCCGGAGAGCTGCACGTACGCGCAGCTCTCGGAGCCGGTCCGGTACGACCTGGGGGCGGTGCTCGGCGAGTTCGGCTGACCCGGGGCCCGCCGCCCGCCCCGTCAGGCCAGGCCCAGTTCCCTGCCTGCGCCGAGCGGCACGAAGGCGGCGGCCACCGCCTCGTCGGTGACGGCGTCCAGGGTCGCGGGCAGCCACTTCGGCGCCCGGTCCTTGTCGACCACCTGGGCGCGGACGCCCTCGGCGAGGTCGGGCCAGGTCAGCGCGTGGGCGGAGACCCGGTACTCCTGGTCGAGGACCGCTTCGAGACTGGTCAGCGCACGGGCCCTGCGGACGGCCGCCAGGGCCGTCTTCAGGGCGAGCGGGGAGCGGCCGCGGACCATCTCGACGGTCTCCTTGGCGGCCGGTTCGCCCAGCTCCTGGAGCCGTTCCCACGCCTCCTCGACGGTGGGCGCGGACCAGCAGGCGTCGATCCAGCCGCGCTGGGCGGCGAGTTCGCCCTCCGGGGCCGGGTGCGCCAGGCGGGCGACGGTCGCCGTGGGCTCCTCGCCGGCCGGGGCCTGGGCCAGCGCCTCGACGAGGGCCGGGAGTTCAACGGAGGGCACGTAGTGGTCGGCGAGCCCGCAGAGCAGCGCGTCGCCGGCGCCGACGGGTCGGCCGGTGAGGGCGAGGTGGGTGCCGAGTTCGCCGGGGGCGCGGGAGAGCAGGTAGGTGCCGCCGACGTCCGGTACGAACCCGATCCCGGTCTCCGGCATGGCCACCAGCGACCGCTCCGTGACGACCCGGACGCTGCCGTGGGCGGAGATGCCGACCCCGCCGCCCATGACGATGCCGTCCATCAGTGCGACGTAGGGCTTCGGGTAGCGGGCGATCCGGGCGTTGAGCGTGTACTCCTCGCGCCAGAAGGCGAGCGGGGCGTCCAGTTCGCCGCGCAGGACGTCCTCGCGGATGGCCCGGACGTCACCGCCCGCGCACAGCCCCCGCTCTCCCGCGCCGTCCACGACGACGGTGGTGACGGCCGGATCGTGCTCCCAGGCGTCCAGCGCCTCGGCGATCCGCTCCACCATGGCGTGGTTGAGGGCGTTGAGGGCACGCGGCCGGTTCAGGGTGATCCGCCCGACCCGGCCCTCGGCCCGAACGCGTACCGCTTCCTCGGTCATCGCCGTCCCCTCTCCCGCTCAACAATGATCGACTCCACCCTAGGCGTTCGGCTCGCCGGGCAGAAGTGCCGGTCAGGGGGTGCACCGGCGAAGGGGTTCCGTCCCTGCCCGGCCCCGGGGAGGCACGCTCGCGCCCACGGGCCGGGGGCTCGTGGCGGGCGGCCGGGGTGCTCCGGCGGGTGGGGTACCCGGGCTCACCTCAGCCCCCGCCCCTCCCGCAACACCTCTCTCGCCCTCGCCGCCAACGTGTCCGCCCCGCAGGCCCTCGCCAGCGTCAGACCCCGCGTCAGCTCCCCCGCGTCCCGCGCCGCGATCCCGTAGGCCACCCGCGCCTCCGCATGCTCGTACGCGCACGGCGACGACTCCAGGTAGGTCACCGCCCTGGCCAGCAGACTGGTCGCCCGGTGGCCCGTCTCCAGCGCGGCGGCGCACCGCAGGGACTCCCCTATGGCGGTGTCGGTGCCGAAGCGTTCGGCGTGGCGGCGGGCGTCGGCGGTCAGTTCGGCGGCGCGGCGGAGGTCGTGCGGGGCGATGGCGTGGGCGAGGAGGAGCTGCCGGGGCGCGAGGACCGTGTTGTGGCGGACGGTCTCGGCGGCGGCGCGGACGGCGGACTCCAGCTCCTCGACCGCCTCCTTGGTGCGGCCCTGGGCGAGGAGGAGCCGGCCGCGGACCGACTGGGCGTCGGGCAGGATCAGGGTGGACGGGTAGGGCGGGCCGAAGTGGTAGCGGTCGGCGATCTCCTGGGCCTTGCCCAGGTGGCCGCGGCAGAGCAGCGTGTCGATGAGCATGCAGGCGGCGTCCCAGTGCATGGGCAGCTCCTCGCCGACCCGGTCGGCGAGCCGGAGGCTCTCACGCAGGAAGCCCTCGGCCTCGACCAGCCGGCCGCGCCTGCGGTGGACGTAGCCGACGAAGGCGTGGGCGATGGCGAGGTGTCCGCCGCTCCAGCCGGAGATCTCGTAGATCCGCAGGGCCTCCCCGAAGAGTGCCTCAGCGCGGTCGAGGCGGTCGGCGAAGAGGTAGCTGCCGCCGAGCATGATGAGGAGTTCGAAGCTCCACTCGGTGTCGGTCCAGCCGAGTCCGGGGGCGAGGCGGCCGTTGACGAGGGCGCGGTCGCAGAGTTCCACGACGAGTTCGACGTTCTCGCCGCGGGTCATGGCGTCGAAGGCGCGGAGGATGAGCAGGGCCCGCTCGGAGTTGTCGCGTCCGGTGAGGGGCTGGGCGATCTCGCGCAGCACACGGGAGCGTTCGCGGGCGTCGGCCTCGCCGGTGTGGATG
This sequence comes from Streptomyces sp. BBFR102, assembly GCF_051397025.1. NCBI lineage: Bacteria > Bacillati > Actinomycetota > Actinomycetes > Kitasatosporales > Streptomycetaceae > Streptomyces > Streptomyces sp. BBFR102. The sequence goes on along the minus strand of NZ_CP195757.1, from coordinate 5,360,261 downwards.
CCCTCCCACATGAAGTGGTTGGCCTGGAGCCGCATCCGGTCGGGCCCGGGCTCCAGCCGGGCGGCCTCGCGGCCGATGGTCTGCACGGCCTCGCGGACGTGGCCGAGGTGGACGAGAGCCTGGGAGAGGCGGCAGACGGCGTCGACGCGGGTGCTGGGTTCGAGGCCGTCCATGGCGAGGGCGGCGCGCAGGTGGGCGACGGTGCCGTTGGGTGAGGTGAGCAGGGCGGCGCAGCCGAGTTCGTAGAGGACGGTGGCGTGCTTCTCGGGCAGCGGGGGTTCGGCGAGCGCCCGTTCCAGGCAGCGGTGGGCGGCCTCTGGGGCACCGACGGCGAGGTGTTCGCGGGCGGCGCGGCGCAGCTGGTCGACGATCTCCGGGTCGTCGTCGGGGTGCACCTCCACCAGGTGGCGGGAGGCTTCGGCGGCGCTGCGGCCGGAGCGGGTGACGGCCCAGGCGGCCTGGCCGTGCAGGGCGGTGCGGGCACCGGCCGGTACGGAGCGGTAGACGGCGGTGGCGATGAGCGGGTGGACGAATTCGAGGGCGTCGTCGTCGCCGGTGAGGATGCGGGCCTCGCGCAGCAGGCCGGCGCAGCGGGCCGCGTCCTCCTTGCCGAGGCCGGTGAGTTCGGCGGCGAGCCGCAGGGTGATGTTGGTGCCGAGGACGGCGGCGGCCCAGGCGAGCCTGGTGGCGTCGGCGCCGAGTCCTTCGAGAGTGGCGACCAGGCCGCGGCCACGCGCCTTGGCGTTGAGTTCGCGCAGGGCAGCGGCGGTCGACTCGACCGGTTCCATTCCGGCGGCGCGGACCTTGGCGAGGAGTTCGACGGTCTCGTACGGATTTCCGCCGGTGACGGCCCAGACCTCGCGGCAGAACGGGTCGTCGGCACCCTCGCCGAGCGTGGCGCGGGTCAGTCCGGCGGTGGCGTCGGGGGTGAAGGCGGTGAGGGTGGCGAGGCTGGTGCCGGGGCGCGCGGCCCGGCCGACGGCGGCCAGGTGGCGGGCGCTCTCGCCGGTCGCCTCGTCGTCCCGGTGGGCGACGACGAGCAGGACGGGCAGGTCGTCGAGGCGCTGGGCGAAGGCGGCGAGCCAGCGCAGGGACTCCTGGTCGGCCCAGTGGGCGTCGTCGATGACGAGGATGAGCGGCCAGTGCAGCATGACGAGGCGGCTGACGGCGGCGACCAGTCCGTCGACGACGCCCTGCGGGTCGGCCTGGCGGGCGCCGGGCCGGGCGATGCCGAGGGCGGGGCCGGCGATGTCGTACCAGTCGCCGAGGTACTCGCGGGCCTCCACGGGGCTGAGGGAGACCAGGGCGGGCTGGAGGAGTTGGCGGACCACGTGGAAGGGGACGGAGGTGACGGTCTCGCCGCCGCGCGCCGTCCAGACGGTGCAGCGGCCGGCGGCGATCCGCCGGACCTCGCCGAGCACGGCGGTCTTGCCGATGCCCGCCTCGCCGGTGAAGACGAGCAGGCCGCCGGTGTCGTGCCCCTCGCAGAGTCCGTCGACCGCGGCGGTGACGGCGGCGAGTTCCGCGTCCCGTTCCCAGAGCGGTCCGGACGGTACGGCCTGGGTGTGTTCACGTGCCATGCCGCTCCTCCCCCCGTCAGATCGCGGTCCGACGCCCGGACCTGGCTGCGCTGCGGCTCCGAGCGTAGCCAACGAGGCCCTCACGCGGCGCACACTCCGTGCTTTCCCTGGCGCGCGGGGTGAGAATCCCGCGGCGACAAGGGGGAAGATACGTCCGATTGCGGGCGCCGGGTGGGGCGGAGCGGGGAAAGCGGCGCCGGGGTGCGCGAGTTCGGGCCCGCCCCCTCTCATGACTCCCTCACTCCGGGCTCCTACTGTGGCGCCCATGACACAGGTGACTCCCCCCGGCTGGTATCCCGATCCCGGCCACGCAGGCGACGGCCCCCGCCAGGAACGCTGGTGGGACGGCGGGCGGTGGACCGACGGGCTCCGCCCGACGGGCGGGCCCGCGGCATCCGGCCCCCAGACCGCGCCCGGCTGGGGCGGCCCACCCCCCTGGGGCCACGGGCAGCCGTACGCCCCGCCGCCGAAGTCGCGGCGGACCGCGCGGACCGTGGTCGCGGCGGTGGTGGGCCTGGTGGTGCTCGCCGGGATCGGCGGCGGCGTGTACGCGCTGGCCCAGGACGGCGGGGACGACCGGGCCCCGGCGGCCCAGGACGGCGCGGGCGAGCGCCGGGCGCCCGGCCGGGGCGCGGCGGACGCGGCGACCGACGGGGCGAGCGGGATCAGCCTGCCGGTGCTGGACGGGTGGACCGGGACGTCCGGGGAGGCGGGGGCGCAGGTGACGACGCGCCCGTACGCCTGCCCGGGGAACCGGGAGCTGGCCTGCGTGCGCAGCGGCGCCTTCTCGATGCCGGCCCAGGCGGTGGGGCTGAAGGAGAAGACGCCGCGCGCCACGGCGGAGGCGGACATCGAGGCCAACGCCGAGGAGGCGTACGGGGGCGGGACGTACGGGGAGATCACCTCGCACGAGGAGGTGGCGGCGAAGGCGGTGACGGTGGCCGGCGGGCGCGGGTACCTGGTGCGCTGGAAGGTGGAGACCACCTCGGGGACCGACGGGTACGTGCAGTCGCTGGCCTTCCCCTCGCCGGCCTCGCCCGAGCTGATGGTGCTCGTCCGCTTCGGTCTGGACGACCACCCGAAGGCCCCGAAGCCGACCGTGCTGGACCAGATACCCCGGGCGATACAGAAGGCGGAACTGGGGACGGGGCCCGGTAAGGAGGTCTGAGCCGTCCGGGCGGGGCAGGGTGCCGGGCGGGGCTCCCTCCACTCGGAGGAGCCCCCCACCCGGTCCTGCGGCGCGCCGCGCCCGTCCCCACGGAGCGGCGCCTTCGGGCCGTCGGTCCTCATCCGCGAGGACGGCGGCCCCGTCTCATCCCGCGCCGGGCCGCGCACCGACGGCCGGGGCGGCCTCAGCGGGGGCGGCGAGGCCCAGCGCGGGCAGGACACAGACGTCGACGAAGCGCTGAAGGTACGCGGTGTCCTCGGCCGGGTGGGGCCTGCGGCCCTCCAGCACGGGCCGGACCCGCAGGACGCCGAAGATCTGTGCGGCGACGAACTCCCGGGCGGGGTGCCCGGCGGTGATCTCCCCGCGCTCCTCGGCCCGGTCCAGCATGGTGTCGACCATGCCGACCTCGGGCTGGATGAGCGCGTCACGCAGCGCCTGCCGAAGGTCCTCGTCATGGAGGACGGCGTGGGCGAGCGCCTGCACCAGGAGGCTGTCCCGGTCGCCGCGCTCGGCCCCGGCGCGCGCGGCCTCGCGGAGATCCCCGGCGAGTGAGCCGGTGTCGATCCCGGAGAACCGGACGCAGCGCTGGGCACGCAGGGCGGCGGCGACGAGCTGGGGCTTGCTGCCCCACTGCCGGTACAGGGTGGATTTGCCGCACCGGGTGCGGGCGGCCACCCCCTCCATGGACAGGGCCTCGTAGCCGCTTTCACGGAGCAGGTCGAGGGTGGCCTCGTACAGCTCGCGCTCGCGCTCAGGGCTGATCTTGGAGCGGGGGGAGGAGAGCCCGCTGCGCTCTTCACTCTGCGACGTCATACGCCAACCCTCTCGCCTCGCGGTGGCGGGCGGCCGCCGGACGGCCCGGGAAGATCCTTTTCCGGCCACACAGCCCATCGATACGCCAGTGTACCGATACGACGCCGTATCGGTACACTGGCGTATCGATCCGGCCGCCGATCCGACCGCATCCGCCGACCGCACCACATCCGCATCTTCAGCAAAGGGGCCGGGGCATGAAAGCCCGTTCCGCGCCTGCCGCGGGGGACCGGCCGGACCTCGCGTCCCGGCCTCCGCTCGTCCGCGAACTCCTCCTCGTCGCGGGGCTCTTCCTCGTCTACAAGTGCGGCCGCCTGCTCGCCGCGGGTGAGAGCGCCACAGCCTTCCGCCACGCCGACGGCGTCTGGCACGCGGAACGCGCGCTGAGCCTGCCCGACGAGGGCGCCGTGCAGAACCTGCTGCTGCACTCCGACACCCTGGTGCGGATCGCCAACACGTATTACGCCACCGTCCACTTCCCGGCGACCGCGCTCTTCCTGGTCTGGCTGTACTGGCGCAGGCCGCGCCACTACCTGTGGTCCCGGCGGGTCCTCGCGGTGGTGACGGGCGCAGCCCTCGTCCTGCATCTGCTGGTCCCGCTCGCGCCGCCCCGCATGCTGGAGGCGGCCGGGCTGGTCGACACCGGCCAGGTCTACGGCCCGACGGTGTACGGCGCGGCGCCGGAGGCCGATCCCCTGGCCAACCAGTTCGCGGCGATGCCCTCGCTGCACTTCGGCTGGGCACTGATGGTCGCCGTCGGCCTGATCGCCGCCACCCGCTCCCGGTGGCGGTACCTGTGGCTGCTCCACCCCGCCCTGACCCTGCTCGTGGTGGTCGGCACCGCCAACCACTACTGGCTGGACGCGTTGGCCGCCACCGGGCTGCTCGCCGCCGCCCTGGCCGCCGTGCGGCTCGCACAGACGGACACCGCCCGGGACCACCGCCCGCTCGCGCACGCCCTGCTGCCGGACGGCCGGCGATGACCGCCGACCTGGCCGTCGCGGTCGTCGTCTCCCTGGTGTCCGCCCTCGCCTACGCGGCGGCGGCGGTGGCCCAGGAACGCCTCGCCGCCCGCGCCGCGCCGAACGCCTCCCGGGGCGGCCTGGTCCGGCTGCTGGCGTCCGGCGCCTGGTGGGGCACGGTCGGCCTCAACGCCACCGGGGCCCTGCTGCACGTCGTCGCGCTGCGGTTCGGCCCGCTCACCCTGGTCCAGCCGCTGGGCGCGCTCACCCTGGTCGTGGCGGTCCCGCTCGGGGCGCGGTACGCGGGCCGCCGGGTGGCCCGGCTCGAATGGCGCGGGGCGCTGCTCACCCTCGGCGGCCTCGGCCTGCTGATGTTCGCGGCCTCCGGACCCGCCCCCGAGGACAGCCTCACCCTGACCGAGGCGCTGGCGGTCGGCGCCACGACGCTGCTGCTGATCGGCGCGCTGGGCCGCCCGGGCCGGGGCCCGGGGCTGCGCCACGCCACGGCCTCGGGGATCGCCTCCGGCATCGCCTCGGCGCTCACCCAGACGGTCACCGTCGCCCTGGCCGCGCCGGGCGGGGCGGCGCAGCCGCTCCAGACGGTCCTGGTCGCCCTGCTCGTCGCCGCCTTCGCCTCGGCGGGGCTGCTCCTGGCGCAGACCGCCTACCGCTCCGGGCTCGGCGCACCCCTGGCGGTCGTCACCCTGACCAACCCGCTCGCCGCCTCGGTCGTCGGCCTGACCCTCCTCGGCGAACGGCTCCACGGCGGGGCGGCGGGGATACTGCCCGCCCTGGCGGGGGCGCTGGTCGCGGGGCGGGGCGTGGTGGCGCTGAGCCGGGCGGCGGCACGGGGTGCGGACGAGGACCGGGGCCCGGCGGGTGCGCGGGAATGCGCCGCAGGCGGGCGCGGGGAGGCCGGGACCGCACTCCTGGGCAGGGGCAGCGGCCCGGAGTCGGCGTAGCCCGGCGAGGCACCGCAGGTCACGCCGCCGCGCCGAGTGAAGACCCCGGTCGGCATCAGGCCGGGTCCCCCGCCGCGCCGCCATCGGGCCAGAAGCACGGTGGCGGCCGACGCCGGCGCGGCGGGTCCGCCCGTCTCGGCCGGGCGGCCAGGACGTGCGGGGCACGTCCCCGAAAGCTCCGGCACCCGTGCGCCTCGCCCCAACCCTGACCTCCTGGACACGTTTTGGGGGTCCGTCACCTTCTTCAATAAGATCCGCCGATGATCACAACAAGACGGGCAGCGGTTGTGGTGGCCGCGCTGATGACGGTGCTGGCGGGGACTCTCCCCGCCGCGTCGACAGCGGCCGCGGCCACCACCGCCGACGGGCCCACCGCACGTCCCGCGCCCAAGGTCGAGCTGGTGCTCGACGTGAGCGGTTCCATGAAGACCCGCGACATCGACGGGCAGTCCCGCATGTCGGCCGCGAAGCAGGCGTTCAACGACGTCATCGACGCCGTGCCCGAGCAGGTCGAACTCGGCATCCGCACGCTGGGCGCCGACTACCCGGGCGAGGACAAGGCGCGCGGCTGCAAGGACACCCGGCAGCTCTACCCGGTGGGGCCGATCGACCGTACCGAGGCCAAGACGGCGGTCGCGACGCTCAGCCCGACCGGCTGGACCCCGATAGGTCCGGCGCTGCTCGGCGCCGCCGACGACCTGGACGGCGACGACGGCGGCAGCCGCCGCATCGTGCTGATCAGCGACGGCGAGGACACCTGCGGCCCGCTCGACCCGTGCGAGGTGGCGCGGGAGATCGCGGCCAAGGGCGTCGACCTCGTCATCGACACCCTCGGCCTGGTGCCCAACGCCAAGATCCGCCAGCAGCTGTCCTGCATCGCGGAGGCGACCGGCGGCACGTACACCGCCGTGCAGCACAAGGAGGACCTCTCCGACAAGGTGAAACAGCTGGTGGACCGCGCGGCCGACCCGGTGGTCACGCCGGTGCCGGTCGAGGGCGCCGCGGCCTGCGCCGACGCGCCGAAGGTCGAGCCGGGCCTGTACACCGACCGCCAGCCGCTGGGCACCCACCGCTGGTACCGGGTGGACGTGCTGCCCGGCCAGGAGCTGCGCGCCTCGGTGAGTGTGGCGGCCGACCGCCCGCTCGCCGACGACTACGGCGTGCTGCTGCGCGCGGTGACCGCGCACGGGCGGGAGCTGGTGCGCGGCGCGGAGGCCGGCAGCGGCCGGACCGACGTGATCTCCTCCGGCCTGCGCCACCCGGAGCGGGAACTGGAGGACGCCGACGCCGACAAGCCGGTCGCGACGCCGGTCTGCCTGGAGGTCAGCAACTCCTTCGCCCCGGCCTCCGCCAAGGCCGCCGACGCCTCGTCGCCGGGCATGCCGCTGGAACTGACGGTCGACGTGGTCGACGGTCCGTCCGACGCCTCGGACACCGCCGCCTTCGGGCTGGGCCGCGGCTGGTGGCTGCTGGGTGCGCTGGTGCTCGCCGGGTTCCTCGGCGGTCTGGTCTTCGGCTGGCTCTCGCGCTGGCGCTTCGCCGTCTGGAGGACCCACTGATGCGTACCCCACTTCGCGGCAGGTCACAGGCCGCGCCGGCCCGGCGCCGGCCCTGGCGCGTCGTCGCGGGGGCCGCCCTCGCCGCGGCGGCTCTGTTCACCGCCGCGCCGCCGGCCCTCGCCGACGCCTCGCCCTCGGCCTCCGCCTCGCAGGACGAGGAGGCAGAGGCCGGTCCGACCGAGGCCGGAACCGCGTTCCGCACGGCCGTACGGCTCGCGCAGGGGCAGCGCGGCACCGCCTCCGCGTCGACCGGCGACTACCTGTACTGGGTCTTCCCGGCCGACACCGGGCAGCGCCCGACGGTGGAGGCGACCGTGTCGCTCCCCGCCGAGCAGGCCCGGCAGGGCGCCTCCACCTGGCGGATCGACGTCTACGACGGGCTGCGCCGCCGCCAGGCGTGCGCCTACGGGCTCCAGGAGCGGCGGGCCGGTGAGGACGCCGCCGAGGTACGGCTCTCCTGCACGCTGCGTACGGTGCGGGCGTTCTCGGAGCCGTGGGCCAACGACCCGCTGCCCGGCGCGTACTACGTCCGGCTGACGGTCTCGCGGCTCGCCGCGGACGACCTGGGTCGGCCGTTCCGGGCCGAGATCGGTGTCGACTCCCAGGAGACCGGCGGCTCCACCGCGGTCGGCGGGAAGCTCTCCGAGCCGCTGCTGCCGGGCATCTCGGCCGCGTCCGCCACCTCCGGCGAGGAGCCGGGCGAGCAGGACACGGCCGACGAGGAGGGCACCGGGCAGGCGCCGCGTCCGGCGGCGCTCGCCGAGCCGGAGGGCGGCTGGTCCTCCGGCTGGTGGACCGACCGGTGGCTGTGGACGGGCGCGGGCGCCGTGCTGGCCGCCCTCGCGGGCATCTTCGGCTACACCCTGACCCGCGGTGGCGGACGCCCCGACCGGGTACCGCCCGGCGTCTGACGGGCCGACGGCTCCGCGCGTCTCCCGGCCGCAGGACGCGCGGAGCCGCCCGGCGCACGGTGGTGGACTCCCCCGTCACCCCTGGCCAGGGCGTGCGGGGCGCTGTAGGTTGCCGAGCCGGCCGCCCGTCGGGCACGGGCCCGAGGCGGTCCGCCGGGCCGCGCGCGAGTGCGGTACGGGGCCCGGCGAGAGGAACGGAGGCGTACCCGGTGCGGGAAGTGAGTGCGGAGCGCCTGATCGCCCCGCCGGTCTCCGGCCTCGCCGACTCGGTCTTCCACACGGCCGACGCCCATCCCGACCGCCCCCAGCTGGCCCTCGAACCCGAGGAGGCGGGCGGCCCCTGGCGGACCGTCACGGCGGCCCGGTTCCGCGACGAGGTGCTGTTACTGGCCCGGGGGCTGCTGGCCGAGGGGGTGCGGCCGGGCGACCGGGTGGTGCTGATGTCGCGCACCCGCCCCGAATGGACGCTGCTGGCGTACGCCCTGTGGACGCTGGGTGCCGAGGTGGTGCCGGTCTACCCCACCTCCTCCATCGAGCAGGTCCGCTGGGTCCTCGCCGACGCGGGCGTCCGGGCGGCGGTGGTGGAGCACAGCGGGCAGGCGATGACGGTCGCGGCCGCCTGCGCCGACCCCGGCGGCCTGCTCGGGCTGTGGCAGCTCGACCTGGGGTGCACGGCCGAACTCGCGGAACGCGGCGCCGAGGTGCCGGAGGAGGAGGTGCGGTGGCTGCGGGCGGCGGTCCGCCCGGAGGCGACCGCCGTGATCTGCTACACCTCGGGCACCACCGGCACCGCCAAGGGCTGCGTGATCAGCCACGCCAACCTGGCCGCCGAGTGCGACACCCTCATCGCGGGCTGGGGCCATCTGCTGGCGACCAGCGGCGAGCAGCCCTCGGTCCTCGCCTTCCTGCCGCTGGCCCACTGCTACGGCCTGATGGTGGCCGTCACCTGCGTGCGCGGGGGCTACCTCCTCGCCCACCAGCCGGAGATGGCCCCCGCGGTGCTGCTCCCCGCCCTGGCCTCGTTCCGGCCCACCTTCCTCTTCGCCGTCCCCTACGTCTTCGAGCGGCTCTTCGACGAGGCGTGCCGGGAGGCCGAGGCCGCCGGGCACGGGGTGCTCTTCGAGAAGGCCCGGGCGGCCGCCGTCGCGCACGCCGAGGCGCGGGAGGAGCGCGCGGCGGGCACCGGGCACGGCCCTGGGCCGGTCACCCGGCTCCGGCACTCGGCGTACGAGCGCCCCGTCTACGCCAAGGTGCGGGCGGTGTTCGGCGGCCGGGTGCGCACCGCGGTCTCGGGTGGCTCGCCGCTCCGCCGCGAACTGGGCCTGTTCTTCCAGGGCGCGGGGGTGACGGTGTACGACGGCTACGGGCTGACCGAGACCACGGCCGCGGTGACCGCGCAGCCCCCGGGCCGGGTCCGTTTCGGCACCGTGGGCCGCCCGCTGCCGGGTTCGGCCGTGCGGATCGCCGACGACGGCGAGGTGTGGGTGCGCGGGGACACCGTCTTCCAGGGGTATCTGCACGATCCACCGGGGCCCGACGGCGGCTGGCTGGCCACCGGGGACACCGGCCGCCTCGACCCGGACGGCTATCTGGTGATCACCGGCCGCAAGAAGGACGTCATCATCACGAGCGGCGGCAAGAGCGTCTCCCCGCAGCTGCTGGAGGAGCAGTTGCGCCGCCATCCGCTGATCGCGCAGTGCCTCGTGGTCGGCGACAACCGGCCCTACGTGGCGGCGCTGCTCACCGTCGACCAGGAGGCGCTGGCCCACTGGCAGCGGCTGCGCGGGGCCTCCGGCCGGGGCGTCCCGGCACCGGCGGACGACGCGGAGCTGCGGGCCCAGCTCCAGCGGGCGGTGAACCAGGCCAACACCCTGGTGTCGCGGGCGGAGTCCATCCGCGCCTTCGAGATCCTCCCGGTCGACTTCACCCGCCAGGAGGGGCTGATGACCCCCTCGTTCAAACTCCGCCGCAGCGCGGTCGCGGACACCTACGCGGAGGTCATCGAGGCGCTGTACGCGCGCTGAGGGCGGCAGGGGCCGCCCCCTTTCGCGTTGCCTCACGCCGCTTCGCACCGGATCATGCGCGGATGCGTATCCGAGCGGTGCACCACGGCGAACTGACGGCCCTCCAGGACATCGAGCGGGCCGCCGGGGTGTGGTTCCGGGAGGCCGGCATGGCGGAGATCGCCGACGACGAGCCGCCGCCGGTGGAGGAGCTGGCCCGGTACGCGCGGTCGGGGCTCGCCTGGGTGGCGGCCGACGGGGCCGGCCGTCCCGTCGCGTACCTGATCGCGGACCGGGTGGACGGGAACCTCCACGTCGAGCAGGTGTCGGTGCATCCCGGGAGCGCGCGCCGGGGCGTCGGCCGGTCCCTGCTGGAGCACGCCGCCGGCCGGGCCAGGAGCGAGGGGGCGCCGGCGCTGACACTCACCACCTTCACCGAGGTGCCGTGGAACGCGCCGTACTACGCGCGCTGCGGATTCCGGGTCCTGGCCGAGCGTGAACTGACGCCCGGACTGCGGGAGATCCGGCGGATCGAGGCGGCGCACGGCCTGGACCGGTGGCCCCGCTGCTGCATGCGCCGGGAGGTGTGAGCACGGCCGCGGCGGGGAGACCGAGGCGAGGCGGAGGCCGACGTGGCGCCAGGCGCCGTCGGGGCGGCCAAGGAGCCCGCCCATGGAGCTGGGGTCCAGGGCGGTGCCGGGCGCCACGAGCCCGCACACGCGGCAGCACCAGTGCGGCCCACGCTCTGGCGCGCCGGCCGCTGTCCGGCCCCGACCGGCGACCGGTGCGTCCACGGAACCTTCTCTTGAACTCTCAAGCATCCGTTATGCTCAGCCCGCGTCTTGCTTGATCTTTCAAGCAAGACCGCTGTGTCCGCCTGCCCCCACACCACGCGGGAGTACCCCTCCATGACGGCCCCCAGCACCTCTCCCACCCGTCCGCCCGAGGCCGGCGCCCCGGCCGGAACCGGCCCGAGCCCGGCCGGTCTCGACGCCGGGCTGCTGCTGCTCCGGATCGCGGTCGGCGCGATCATGGCCGCGCACGGCACGCAGAAGCTGTTCGGCTGGTTCGGCGGCGGCGGGATCGAGGGGACCGCCCGGTTCTTCACCTCGGTCGGCTACCCGGCCGGGGAAGCGATGGCCACCGTCGCCGCGCTCACCGAGACCTTCGGGGGCCTGGCCCTGATCCTCGGCCTACTCACCCCGCTGGCCGCCGCCGCGGTCACCGGAACCATGCTCAACGCCCTCGCGGTCAAGGCGAACGGCGGCTTCTTCGCCCCGGACGGCGTCGAGTACGAACTGCTCCTCGTCGCCGCCGCGGCCGCCCTCGCGCTCACCGGCCCCGGCCGCCTCGCCGCCGACCGCGCCCTGCCGCCGCTGCGCGAGCACCGCACCACGCACGGGGTCGGCGCCCTGGCCCTCGCCGTGATCACCGCCGGCGTCGTCCTGCTGCTGCGCGGCTGACCTGCCCGGACCGCCCGGGGCCGCACCCGCGGTCCCGGGCGGTCACCAGCGCGCCCGGACTGCCCGGCACCCGTCATGGGGTACACCCACCTCATGACCCCGACACCGGCTCCCGCCCCGTACCGGCTCCTCCCCGGCGCCGAGGACTCCCCCGTCCTGCTCCACGTACCGCACTCCTCGCGCGCCGTGCCGCCCGAGGTGCGGCGCGAGCTGCTGCTGGACGACGCTGCGCTCGTGCGCGAGCTGGACCTGATGACGGACGCGCACACCGCCGAGCTGGCGGCCCTGGCCACGGCGCTGGCACCCCGCACCCCGTGGCGGTTCGTCAACGGCCTCTCCCGGCTCGTCGTCGACCCCGAGCGGTTCCCCGACGACCGCGAGGCGATGGCCTCCTCCGGCATGGGCACGGTCTACACCCGCACCGCCCACCGCGCCCCGCTGCGCCCGGACGGCTTCGACCCGGCACCGCTGCTCGACCGCTACTTCCACCCGTACGCCGAGGCGATGGCCGAGGCCGTGCAGGACCGGCTCGACGCCACCGGCCGCGCGGTCATCCTCGACGTGCACTCCTACCCCGCCCAGGCCCTCCCCTACGAGCTGCCGCCGACCGCGCCGCGCCCGCCGGTCTGCCTGGGCACCGACGCCTTCCACACCCCGCCCGCGCTGACGGCCCACGCCCGGACGGCGTTCGGGGACACGAGCGAGCGGGACTCCCCGTTCGCGGGGGCGTACGTGCCGCTCCGCTTCCACGGCACCGACACCCGCGTGACCGCGCTCATGCTGGAACTGCGGCGCGACACGTACCTCACCGAGCCCGCCGGGCCCACCCACGCGGGCCTCACCACGCTCGCCAAGTCCCTCGCCGACCTGGTCGACCGGGTCTCCCGCTGAGCGGGGCCCGTAACGCCGCGCGTCCCGCACCCCCGGGGAGGGATGCGGGACGCGTGGGCGGAGCAGGGCCGGTCAGAAGAAGACCCCGCACCGCAGGGAGACGTTGGCGTACGGCGTCGCCTCGCCGGTGCGGACCACCAGGCGGGCCCGGGCGGTGCGGGCCTTCAGCTCCTCGTGGCTGACGTAGTCCAGCCGGGGCAGCCGCTCCGCGAGCAGCCCGGCGGTGCCGGGCGCGGCGGTGCGCACCTCCTCGGCGGCCGTCGCGCCCTCCACCACCAGCTCCGCCAGGAGTCCGTCCAGGACCTCGGCGAAGGAGGGCACCCCGGCCCGGAAGGCCAGGTCGACCACGCGCGGGCCGGGCGGTATCGGCATGCCCGCGTCGCAGACGAGGACCTCGTCACCGTGGCCGAGTTCGGCCAGCGCGCCGGCGAGGTGCCGGTTGAGGATGCCGGAGCGCTTCACGGGGCAGCCACCTCCTCGGCGGTCGGGTACGACGCCTGGGCGCCGGGCCGGGTGACGGCGGCGGCGCCGACCCGCACCGCGTACCGGGCCGCCTCCACCAGGCTCTCGCCGAGGCCGAGCCGCCACGCGAGGGCGGCCGTGAAGGCGTCGCCCGCACCGGTGGTGTCGACCGCCTCGACCTTGAGGCTCGGCACCCGCACGCCGTCCGGGTCACCGGCCGCGGCGACCAGCGCGCCGTCCGCTCCGAGGGTGACGACCACCGAGCGCGGGCCGAGGGCCAGCAGCCCCCGCGCCCACTCCTCGGGCGCCTCGCCCGCCTCCTCGCCCAGGATGAAGCGGGCCTCGTGCTCGTTGACCACCAGCGGGTCGCAGGCGGCCAGCACCTCGGCGGGCAGCGGCGCGGGCGGCGACGGGTTGAGCACCAGCCGCCCCCCGGCGGGCAGGGTCGCCGCCAGCTCCGCCACCGTCTCCAGCGGGATCTCCAGCTGGGTGGAGACCACCCGGGCCCCCGCGACGAGGGACTCGGCGGCCCGCACGTCGGCCGGGGTGAGCCGGGCGTTGGCCCCCGGGGAGACGACGATGCTGTTGTCGCCCGAGGGGTCCACGGTGATCAGCGCGACGCCGGTGGGCGCCCCGCCGACCAGTACCCCGGCGGTGTCGGTACCGGCCGCGCGCTGCGCGTCGAGCAGCAGCCGGCCGTGGGCGTCGTCGCCGACCCGCGCCAGCAGCGCCGTACGGGCACCGAGGCGGGCGGCGGCGACGGCCTGGTTGCCGCCCTTGCCGCCGGGGTGGACGGCGAGGTCGGAGCCGAGCACCGTCTCACCGGGGGCCGGCCTGCGCTCGACGCCGATCACCAGGTCGGCGTTGGCCGAACCGACGACCAGCAGGTCGTGGCCCGCGTGCTCTTCCTGCACGATGGATTCCCGCTTCCTCAACTCGGCCTTCCTCAGGAGAAGTCGGCGATGTTCTTCGCGGTGATGACCTTGACCGGCACCATCACCTGGGCCTCGGTCTTCTCCCCGCGCGCGGCCTTGACCGCGTTCTGCACGGCGGCCTTGCCGAGTTCGGCGGGCTGCTGGGCGACGGAGGCGAACAGGGTGCCCGCCTCGATCGCCTTCAGTCCGTCCGGGGTCCCGTCGAAGCCGACCACGGCGACATCCTTGCCCGCCTTGGCGCCGAGCGCCTTGACCGCGCCGAGGGCCATCTCGTCGTTCTCGGCGAAGACGCCGTCGATGTCCGCGTTGCCCTGGAGCAGGTTGGTCATGACGTCCAGGCCCTTGGAGCGGTCGAAGTCGGCGGGCTGCTTGGCGACCACCTTGATGCCGGGGAACTCCTTGAGCCCCTCGGCGAAGCCCGCGCCGCGCTCACGGCTGGCGGAGGTGCCGGGCGTGCCCTGGAGGACGACGATCTTGCCCTTGCCGCCCAGTTCCTCGGCGAGCGAGCGGGCCGCGAGCTTGCCGCCCTCGACGTTGTCGGAGGCGACGAACGCGGCCGTGTCGGCCTTGTTGACCCCGCGGTCGGCGGCGATCACCGGGATGTCCGCCTTGTTGGCGCCGCGCACGGCGGGGCCGACGGCGTCGGAGTCGACCGGGTTGACGATCACCGCGGCCATGCCGGAGCTGGTGAAGTTCTGGAGCTGGTTGGCCTGCTGGGAGGCGTCGTTCTGGGCGTCGGTGACGGTCAGTTCGACTCCGGCGGCCTTCGCCTCGGCCTGGGCTCCCTCCTTCATCTGGACGAAGAAGGGGTTGTTGAGGGTGGAGAGCGACATGCCGACCTTGGTGGTGGTCGAGGACGAGCCCGGGTTGAGCACGGAGACGGCGGCGACGACGGCGGCCACCACGAGGGCCGCTACACCGATCTTGGCCGCGCTCTTCTTCTTCCCGCCCGATCCCGGCGCCCCCGGTGCTCCGGCGGCGCCCGCCGTGGAGCCGGTGCGGCGGCGCAGCGTGTCGAGGAGGACGGCGAGCGCGATGACGACGCCGATGACGACCTGCTGCCAGAAGGCGGAGACCGACAGGAGGTTCAGGCCGTTGCGGAGCACGGCGAGGATCAGCGCGCCGATGAGGGTGCCCGACGCCTTGCCGACACCGCCGGCGAGGCTGGCGCCGCCGATGACGACGGCGGCGATGGCGTCCAGCTCGTATCCCTGGGCGGCCTGCGGCTGCGCGGAGGAGAGGCGGGAGGCGAGGACGACACCGGCGACGGCCGCGAAGAGGCCGGAGAGGGCGTAGATGACGAGCTTCTGGCGCTTGACGCGGATGCCGGAGAGGCGGGCCGCCTCCTCGTTGCCGCCGATCGCGTACATCGAGCGGCCGATGTAGGTGCGGCGCAGCACGACGGCGGTGATCAGACCCATCGCGATCATGACCAGCACGGGCACCGGCAGCCAGCCGCCGAGGGTGTCACCGAGCTTGGAGACCGAGTCGGGGAAGGCGATCGGGCTGCCCTGCGAGATCACCAGGGACAGACCGCGCCCGATGGAGAGCATGGCCAGCGTCGCGATGAACGGCGGGAGTTTGCCGTACGAGATGAGCGCGCCGTTGACCAGGCCGCAGGCGAGGCCGGTCGCGGCGGCGAGCAGCACCGCGATCACCACGGGGACGCCTTCGCTGGTGGCGAGCCAGGCCAGCACGGTGGCGGAGAGGGCGGCGACCGAGCCGACCGAGAGGTCGATGCCGGCCGAGACGATGACGAAGGTGACGCCGAAGGCGAGGATCGCGGTGACCGCGGCCTGGACGCCGACGTTGAGCAGGTTGTCGGTGGTCAGGAAGTCGCCGGAGAGCACCGACATCGCGATGACCAGGACCACGAGCGCGCTGAGCGCGCCGTTGTCGAGCAGGAGCCGGCGCAGTGCCGAGGCGGAACCGCCGCCGCTGCCCGTGTTGTTCTTGACGGTGTCAGTGGCCACGGGGGGCCTCCACTTCCTTCACTGCGGGGTCGTTCGAGGGGGGTGTGGTGACGGCGAGGGCCATCACCGCGTCCTGGGTGGCGGCGTCGCCGGTGAGTTCACCGGCGACGCGGCCCTGGGCCATGACCAGGACGCGGTCGCTCATGCCGAGGACCTCGGGCAGGTCGCTGGAGATCATCAGCACGGCGTGCCCGGAGGCGGTCAGCTCGTTCATGAGCTGGTAGATCTCGACCTTGGCGCCCACGTCGATGCCTCGGGTGGGCTCGTCGAGGATGAGCACCTTGGTGTCGGCCAGCAGCCACTTGCCGATGACGACCTTCTGCTGGTTGCCGCCGGAGAGGGTCCGCACGTGCTGGCCGAGGCCGGCCATCCGCACGCCGAGCTGCTCGGCGATCCGGGCGGCGGCGGTGCGCTGGCCCTTGAGGTCGACCAGGCCGCCGCGTGAGGCGGACCTGAGGGTGACCAGGCCGAGGTTCTCCTGCACGGAGGCGTCGAGCACCAGGCCCTGGCCCTTGCGGTCCTCGGGGACCAGGCCGAGCCCGGCCGCCATCGCCGCGTTGACGTCGTGGCGGGGCAGCTCGCGGCCGAGCACCTCGACGCTGCCCCGGTCGTAGGGGTCGGCGCCGAAGACGGCGCGGGCCACCTCGGTGCGCCCGGCGCCGACCAGCCCGGCGAGGCCGACGATCTCACCCGCGCGGACCTCGAAGCAGACGTCCTGGAAGACGCCGTCGCGGGTGAGGCCGCGCACGGTCAGCAAGGGCTCGCCCTGCTCCGGGTGCTCGCGCGGGTACTGCTGGTCGATGCTGCGGCCGACCATCAGGCGGACCAGCTCGTCCTCGGGGGTGGAGGCGGGGACCTGCTCGACGGAGCGGCCGTCGCGCAGCACGGTGACGCGGTCGCCGAGGGCGGCGATCTCGTCCAGGTGGTGGGTGATGAAGACGATCCCGACGCCGTCGGCACGCAGCTGCCGCACGATGGCGAAGAGCTTCTCCACCTCCTCGGAGGTGAGCACGGCGGTCGGCTCGTCCATGATCAGGACGCGCGCGTCGAGGCTGAGCGCCTTGGCGATCTCCACCATCTGGAGGCGGGCGATGCCGAGGTCGCGGACGCGGGCGCGCGGGGAGACCTGGACACCGACGCGGCCGAGCAGCTCCTCGGCGTCCGCCTCCATCTTCTTGCGGTCGATGAGGCCGAACCGGCGCGGCTGGCGGCCGAGGAAGATGTTCTCGGCGACCGTCAGGTCCGGCACCAGGTTGAACTCCTGGTAGATCGTGGCGATCCCCAGGCGCTCGGCGTCCTGGGCGCTCTGGATGCGCACCTCGCGGCCCTCGGCGTAGATGGTGCCGCTGTCGGGGCGGTAGGCGCCGGAGAGCATCTTGATCAGCGTGCTCTTGCCGGCCCCGTTCTCGCCGAGCAGCACGTGCACCTCGCCGCGACACAGGTCGAAGTCGACCGAGTCGAGGGCGACCACGCCGGGGAAGGTCTTGCGGATGTTCTCGATGCGCAGCAACTCGTCCGGGTTGCTCACAGCTTGCTCCTTGCGTCGCGGGGGTCGGGTGCCGTCGTGGCGGGCTCGCCGCAGGAACGGCGGACGACGAGGCGGGAGGGGAGGGTGACCGACTGCGGGGGCCTGCCCTCGATGAGGTCGGTCAGGGCGTGCACGGCGGCCCTGCCGAGGGCTGCGGTGGGCTGGGCGATCGCGGTGATCGGCGGCCCGGTGTGCACGAACCAGGGGATGTCGTCGAAGGCCGCGAGCCCGATGTCGTCCGGGACGGCGAGGCCCCGGGCACGGATCGCGTCGAGCGCGCCGAGCGCCATCAGGTTGTCGGCGGCGAAGACCACGTCGGGCGGCTCGGGCAGGGCGAGGAACCCCTCGGTGACCCGCCGCCCGCTGTCCGCCTGGAAGTCGCCCTGGACGACCAGCTCGGCGGGGAGCGGGATGCCGTGGGCGTGCAGCGCCTCGCGGAACGCCTCGACGCGCTCGTGCCCGGTGGTGGTCGCGGCGGGCCCGGCGATGATCGCGAGCCTGCGGTGGCCGAGGCCGTGCAGGTGGGCGACGAGGTCGCGGATGGCGCCGGTGCCGTCGGCCCGGACCACGGGGACGTCAAGGCCGGGCATCCACCGGTCGACGAAGACCATCGGGGTGGGGCCCTCGGCGGTCTGCCGCATCAGCGGGGAGCTGCCGTCGGCCGGCGAGACGAGGAGTCCGTCGATCCGCCGGTCGAGCAGGGTCCGCACGTGGTGGTCCTGGAGTTCGGGCCGCTCGTCGGCGTTGCCGATGACGACGCTGTAGCCGAGCGCCCGCGCCTCCTCCTCCACCGAACGGGCCAGCTCGGTGAAGTAGGGGTTGAGCACGTCGCTGATGACCAGGCCGAGGGTGCGCGTCTGGTCGGTGCGCAGCGACCGGGCGAGGGCGTTGGGCCGGTACCCGAGCCCGTCCACGGCGGCCATCACCCGCGCACGGGCGCTTTCACTCACCGACGGGTGCCCGTTCAGCACCCGGGAGACCGTGGCGACGGAAAGCCCCGCGGCCGCGGCGACATCCTTGATGCCCGCCATGTCCGGACCACCTCCTTGTGGCTCCGTCCACCGTGGTGACCGCCAGCACGGAGCTGAAGGACCACGGGGCCATGGAAACGATTACAAGGAGGATTGGAATCGATTACAGAGCGGAAGACAAGGGGGTTCGGGTGTGAGAAATCAGATTGTGATGAGCGCGCTCAGATGAGCGAAGACGGTCTGCTCGCCGGAGGCCGAGAGCACCTCCCCCACCACACCCGTGCACCGCGTGGAGCCCTCCCGCCAGCATCCGGACCAGCCCGCCGGCCCGTTCGGCCCCGTGGAGGTACTGCCCGCGGTGGCCCGCGTCGGCACCTTCCGCTCCACCTCGGTCGCCCCGGACCTCGACCCGGTGCTGCACCGCTCCACCCTCACCGTCGCCTGGTTCCAGCCCCACCCGCAGGCCCCCTCGGGCGAGGACGCCGACCCGTCGCCGCTCGGCATCGCCCGGGAGGAACTGGCCCAGGACTACGAACTCTGACAACCGGGTTCGGGCGCGCCGGGCTCCGCGCCACGCACACGAGAGGGGAGCCGGGCCCGGCCACCGGACCGAGCGCCTCCCGCCGCCCTCATCACCCTGACGAGGCTTCACCTCTCCCCCACCCCAACGGGCCGTCACGCGCCGGCCGCACAAGGGATTTGGAGAGGAACTCGCCAGCCGGGCCACACCCCGGCAGTCCGCTTCGCGGCCTTCGCGCCGCCCCGGTACGCCACCGCCCGGGCGGCGGACCCCGTCCACCGCCCACCCCCCGGGGGCGCTTCCGGAACCGGCGCCGGAGTGGGACATGCGGGCCGTCACTGAACGTGGAGCCGCACAGCCATCCGCACGCGTACAACAAGAGAACCCCGCACTAGTGCGGGGTTCTCCTTGGTGTCCGAGGGGGGACTTGAACCCCCACGCCCGATAAAGGGCACTAGCACCTCAAGCTAGCGCGTCTGCCATTCCGCCACCCGGACAAGGTGTCTGTCGTTGCGGGGTGTTTCCCGCGCTGACAGAGAAAACTCTACCAGGGGTTTGGAGTGCTCTTCACCTGCATATCGGGTGGTCAGGGGAAGGGCGGCACGCAGGGTGAGCGGGGCGGCGCGGAGCGTGCCGGGCAGGTGGGGAAAGGGCCCCCACGGCCTCTTTCCCCACCCACCCGGCACGGGTCGGTCAGCGCTTCTTCCCGCGAAGGGAGTGCAGGTGGGCGCTGGAGCGGCGGGCGAAGCGGAGGGAGTCGGCGGGGTTGTCGTGCTCGGTCTGCCAGTGGTGGGCGTGGCGGTGGCCGCGCAGGCCGGTGACGGTGGAGATGAAGTGCTGGTAGTCGATGTCGCCGTCACCGACGTCGGTCATGCGGTAGCCGTCGGTGGTCGTCTCGTCGTGCTCGCCGTCCTTGACGTGGAAGAGCGGGTAGCGGTGGGGCTGCTTGAGGACGTAGGCGAGCGGGTCGAGCGGGTCCGGGGTGCCGTCGGCGCGCTGGGAGAAGCGGAACTGGGCGCAGTAGGCCCAGTAGATGTCCATCTCCAGGTGGACCAGGTCGGGGTCGGTCTCGGCGAGCAGGACGTCGTAGAGGCGGACGTCGGGCCGGTCGGAGGCGAAGGAGAACTCCTCGGCGTGGTTGTGCTGGTAGAACTTCAGGCCGCGCTTCTTCGCCTCGGCGCCGTAGTGGTTGAACTCCTCGGCGCAGCGCTTCCAGCCGTCGACGGTGTCGCCGTGGCGCCAGGGTCCTGAGGCGGTGCCGATGTGCGGCAGGCCCAGTTCGGCGGCCTCGTCGAGGACCTTGTCGAGGTTCTGGGCGAAGCTGTAGGCGTCCGGGTCGGAGTCGTCGTAGTAGTTGACGTGGCTGCCGATGGGCGTCAGGCCGTGGTCGCGGGCGAGGCGCTTGAGTTCGCGCAGGGTGAGGGGGCCGGCCTCGCCCTGGGTGTAGCCGGCGAACTCGATCTCGTCGTAGCCGTAGAGGGCGAGTTCCTTGAAGACGGTGGCGAAGCCGAGGGTGGCGACCTTGTCGCGGAGGCTGTAGAGCTGGATGCCGAGGCGGCCGGGGGGCAGCACGGGCCCGCCCTCGCCCTGGGCGGCCGGGGCGGTGCCGGCGGCGAGGGCCGGGGAGGTGGCGGCCGCGGCGGCGAGCAGGGCGGCGGCGCCGGTGCCGGCTGCGACGCCGAGCATGTCGCGGCGGCTGAGGCGCCGGCTCAGCTCGGGGTCGGTCACGTCGCGGAGGTGGCGGGGTGTGCGGCTCATGTGCGGTCCTCCCGGGTGGGGGCGGTGTCGGGTGCCGAGGTGGTGGTGAGTCCGGCCAGGCGCAGCAGGAGCGCCTTGACGTCGGTGGCCGCCACGGGGCCTTCGGTGGCTCCGGGACGGGAGCTGAGGAGGAGCGGGCCGTCCGCCTCGTCGGCGGGGAGCCTGCCGTGGCTGCCGCGGATGGGCGAGGCGTCGAGCGGGACGACGGCCATCCGGTAGCGCATGCCGAGCTTCTTGCGGGCGACGGCGGCGCCCGCGCGGAGCTTGACGTAGGGGTCGTGCGGGTCCATGAAGAGTTCGACGGGGTCGTAGCCCGGTTTGCGGTGGATCTCGACCAGCTGGGCGAAGTCGGGGGCGCGGGCGTCGTCGAGCCAGTAGTAGTACGTGAACCAGGCGTCCGGTCCGGCCACGGCGACGAACTCGCCGGAGCGCGGGTGGTTCAGGCCCTGCTCCTTCTTGCCCTCCTCGTCCAGCAGGGTCTCCACACCGGGGACGTCCGCGAGCAGGGTGCGGACGGTGTCGAGGTCCTCGGGACGCCTGACGTAGACGTGGGCGAGCTGGTGGTCGGCGACGGCGAAGGCACGGGAGGCCATCGTGTCGAGGTACTCCATGCCGTCCTGGGTGTGCACCTCCAGCAGCCCGGCCTCGCGCAGGACGCGGTTGAGGTGGACGGGGCGGCTGACGGAGGTGATGCCGTACTCGGAGAGGACCACGACGGTGCGGCCGGCGGCCTCGGCCTCGTCCAGCAACGGGCCGACGGCCTCGTCGAGTTCACGGGCGGCGGCGTGCGAGCGGGGGTCGTCGGGGCCGTACCGCTGGAGGTCGTAGTCGAGGTGGGGCAGGTAGGCGAGGGTGAGGTCGGGGTCGCGGGTGGCCAGGACGTGGCGGGTGGCGTCGATGATCCACTGGGAGGAGACGAGGCCGGCGCCGGGGCCCCAGAAGTGGAAGAGGGGGAAGGTGCCCAGTTTCGCGGTGAGTTCGTCGTGCAGCTCGGGCGGGCGGGTGTAGCAGTCGGGTTCCTTGCGGCCGTCGGCGTAGTAGACGGGGCGCGGGGTGACGGTCCAGTCGGTGTCGGCGCCCATCGCGTACCACCAGCAGATGTTGGCGACGGTGTAGCCGGGGTGGGCGCGGCGGGCGGCGTCCCAGAGGCGGTCGCCGCTGACCAGGCCGTTGTGCTGGCGCCACAGGAGGACGTCGCCGAGTTCGCGGAAGTACCAGCCGTTGCCGACGATGCCGTGGTCGGCGGGGAGGGTGCCGGTGAGGAAGGTCGACTGGGCGGAGCAGGTGACGGCGGGCAGGACGGTGCCGAGCGGGGAGCGGCTGCCGCGCGCGCCGAGGGCGGCGAGGCGCGGCATGTGCTCCAGCAGGCGCGGGGTGAGGCCGACGACGTCGAGGACGAGGAGCGGCCGGGGCCGGTCGGTGGTGGTCACGGCAGCTCCTTGAGGCCCAGGTCGATGAGGAGGTCGCGGGCGAGGGTGAGTTCGGCGGCGATGCCCTCGGTGAGGCGGGCCCGGGCCTTGGGGCGCAGCGCGGGCGGCAGGGCCTGCCAGGTGTACGTCTCGACCTCCAGGTGGTGGGTGCGCGGCGCGGGGCCGCCGACGAGGCCGGCGAGGGTCTCGCGGAGCACCGGGAGGGTGGAGGTGAGGGGCGGTTCGGGGTCGGCGTGGAGCGGGATGTGGAAGTGGGAGCGCCACGGCCCGGTGTCGGGGAGGCCGCCGGCCAGGGCCTCGCCGAGGTCGTCGGTGCCGCGCAGTCCGGCCTCGGTGCTGGTGCGGGTCTGGTGGAGGAAGCGGGGTTCGTCGAAGGCGGCGAGGGCCTCGCGGACGTCGGCCCGGTGGGGTTCCCCGGCGTGCAGGGCGGCGGAGAGCTGGGCCTTGACGACACGGACGCCGCCCGCCTCCAGGGTGCCGAGCGCGCGGGCGGGGTTCTCGAAGGAGGTGGCGAGGTGGCAGGTGTCGAGGCAGACGCCGATGCGGTGGGCGGTGGCCCCGCCGAGCGGGGCGAGGGCGGCCACGGCGTCGGCGGTGGTCTCGACGGTGCAGCCGGGCTCGGGTTCCAGGCCGACGCGGATGGAGCGCCCCGTCAGGTCGGCGAGGGCGTCGAGCCGTTCGGCGAGGGTGGTGAGGGCACCGAGGGCCGAGCGGTGGCGTCCGCTGTCGTAGCCGGTGCGCCAGGCGAAGGGCAGGGTGGAGACGGAGCCCTCGGTGACGTCGTCGGGGAGCAGGGAGGCGAGGAGGCGGGCGAGGTCGGTGGTGTGGGTGAGGCGGGTGCGTTCGGTCCAGTCGGGCCGGTAGACGCGGTACTTGACCTCGGCGTCGCCGAACCCCTCGTACGGGAAGCCGTTGAGGGTGACGACTTCGAGGCCGCGCCGGTCGAGGTCGCCGCGGAGGGTGCGCAGGGCGGCGGGGTCGGCGACGAGGGCGGCGGCCGCGTCGCGGGCGAGCCAGAGGCCGATGCCGAGGCGGTCGCGGCCCAAGCGTCTGCGGACGGGTTCGCAGTGGTCGCGGAGCTGGGCGCGGACGCCGTCGAGGGTCTCGGCGGGGTGGACGTTGGTGCAGTAGGCGAGGTGGACGGTGGAGCCGTCGGGGTGGCGGAAGCGCATCGGTTCACTCCCCCGCCGTGCGGGGGGCGCCCCGCCGGATGCTGTTGCCCTCGTGCTCGGCGGGGCCGGTGGGGGCGGGCACGGCCAGGTCGCCGAGGCGGCCGCTGAGTCCGTAGAAGGCGACGGGGTTGCGCCACAGGACCTGGTCGACGGTGTCCTCGTCGAAGCCGGCGGCGAGCAGGGCGTCACCGACGGCGCGGGTCTTCAGCGGGTCGCTCCTGCCCCAGTCGGCGGCGGAGTTGACGAGGACCTTCTCGGGGCCGTACTCGGTGAGGACGGCGACCATGCGGTGCTCGTCCATCTTGGTGTCGGGGTAGATGGAGAAGCCGAGCCAGGCGCCCGCGGCCTTGGCCTCCTTGACGGTGGTCTCGTTGAGGTGGTCGACGAGGACGCGTTCGACGTCGAGCGCGGACTCACGGACGACGTCGAGGGTGCGGCGCAGCCCGCTGAGCTTGTCCCGGTGCGGGGTGTGGACCATGGCGGGCAGTCCGTGGTCGGCGGCGAGCTGGAGCTGGGCGGTGAGGGCGGCGTCCTCGGCCGGGGTCATCGAGTCGTAGCCGATCTCGCCGACGGCGACCACGTTGTCCTTGAGGAGGTAGCGGGGCAGGAGGTCGAGGACCGGGGTGCAGCGCGGGTCGTTGGCCTCCTTGGGGTTGAGCGCGAGGGTGCAGCGGTGGGCGATGCCGTACTGGGCGGCGCGGAAGGGCTCCCAGCCGAGCAGTGCGTCGAAGTAGTCGCGGAAGCTCTCCGGGCAGGTGCGGGGCTGGCCGAGCCAGAAGGCGGGTTCGACGAGGGCGCGCACCCCGGCGTCGTACATGGCCCGGTAGTCGTCGGTGGTACGGGAACTCATGTGGATGTGCGGGTCGAAGATGCGCATCAGTTCTCCTCGGCGCGGCCACCGGCGCGCTGGGTGGTGGTACGGCCGGTGGGGGCGGCCTCGGTGAGCGTGCGGGCGACGGTGAGGTCCGCGGGGACGGCGCGGCCCGCGGCGGCGCGTTCGGCGGCGAAGTCGGCGAGCATCCGGTCGAGTTCGCCGTCGCCCGCGGCGCGTTCGGCGAGCCGGGCGACGGCGGTCAGGGGGACGCCGGTGAACAGGCACTTGAGAACGGCGTGCCGCCAGGCGTGCGCGTCCAGGTGGCGGGCTGCGTACGGGCCGACGGCGGCGGCGACGATGCCGGTGTCGTTGGCGCGCAGGGCGTCCTCGACCAGGCCGACGGCGCCTGGGCCGTCCACGGTGAGGGCGAGCGCGTCGAGCACGGCGCGGCGTTCGGCTCCGCTGCCCTCCTGGTAGAGGCGGGTGAGGGTGGCGGTGTCGGCTCCGGCGGCGTGCAGCAGCAGGACGCGGGCGGTGTCGGCGTGGGCGGCGCCGACCCGGCGTCCGGCCTCGGCGAAGCGGCGCTCCCAGGCGGGCGGCGGTCCGGCGGTGCTCCCCCCTGCGGCCTCGGCGAGGGCGGTGTCGAGCCAGGAGCGGGCGTCGGCGTCGAGCTGGCCGGCGAGGGTGCGGCGGATCGCGTCCGGGCCGGGCTGCGGAGGGGCGGAGGTGGGGTGGTTCACGCGGGCGCCTCCTGTCGCGGTGTGGTGCGGGTCGGGGGTGCGGACGGCCTCGTGCGGGGCCCCGCCGGGGCGAGGGCGGCGCCGGCCTCGCGCGCCGCGCGCCGCAGGAAGGGCAGGGCGTGGGCGGCCTGGGCTGGTCCGGCGTGCGAGTGGCGGGGCAGTTCGACGACGGTGAGCCCCTGGTAGCCGGTGGCGGCGAGCGCGGCGAGGACCGGGGGGAAGTCGATCTCTCCCTCGCCGAACGGCAGGTGCTCGTGGACGCCGCGCCGCATGTCCTCGATCTGGACGTGCCGCAGCCAGGGCGCCGCCTCGCGTACGCAGGCGGCGGGCGGCTCGGGCTCCAGGCACTGGCAGTGGCCGACGTCCAGGGTCAGGCCCAGTTCGCCGGGGTCGCCGAGGGCGGTGCGCAGGCGGTGGAAGTCGGCCAGGGTGGCGACCAGGTGGCCGGGTTCGGGTTCCAGGGCGAGGGGGACGCCGGTGGACCGGGACGCCTCCAGGACCGGGGCGAGGGCGTCGGGCAGCGCGGCCCACGCCTCCTCGGCGGTGGCACCGGGCGGCGCGGCCCCGGTGAAGCAGTGCAGGGCGTGCGCGCCGAGGTCGGCGGCGACCTGGGCGGCGGTGGTGAGCAGGCCGGTGCGCCGGGCCCGCCGGCCGGGGTCGGGGTCGAGCAGGCCCGGGCCGTGCTTCTCGCGCGGGTCCAGGACGTACCGGGCGCCCGTCTCTACGGTCACCGCGAGGCCCAGTTCCGCGAGGCGCCCGGCGACGCGGGCGGTGCGGGCGGCGAGGTGGGGGGCGAGCGGGTCGTGGTGCATGTGGTCGAGGGTCAGTCCCACACCGTCGTAGCCGAGGTCGGCGAGGAGGCCGAGGGCGTCGTCCAGGCGCAGGTCGGTGAGGCCGTTGGTGCCGTAGCCCAGGCGCAGCGGGGCGGGGGCGGAGGTCATGTGGCGCTCACCTTCTTCGCGGCGAGGCGGGCCAGTGGCACCAGCGCGACGGTGGCCAGCGCCCCGCCGAGGGCTCCGGCGCGGGCGGTGAGGGCCGCCTGGAGGGGGATCATGGCGCGGATGCCGCCGCCGACGGCCCGCTGGGTGAGCGGCGGCGAGGGGTTGAGTGCGGCGTGCAGGTAGGGCACGGCGGCCGTGGTGGCGTACAGGGCGGCGAGGCCGACCCGGGCGGCGGTCCTGGCGGTACGTGGACCCGGCGGACCGGGGGCGGCTGCTTCCCGCCGGTCCGCCGGGGGTCGGGTGGGCGCGCCGCGCCGGAGCCCCGCCACGGTGGCGGCGGTGGCCGCGGTGGTGGCGAGGGCGCCGAGCGGGGCGCGGGTGGAGCCGCCGCGGGTCTCGTGGCGTGACACCGATGTCACGGCGTAGGTGTGCGCGCCGAGCAGGGCGGCGGCGGGCAGCGCGGTGCGGGCAGCGGCGCCGGTTCGGGCGGTCGCGGTGGCGCCGAGGAGCACGTCGAGGGCGCGGGCGGCGGCCATCCCGGCGGGGCCCGCCGGCGTACCGGCCAGTCTCAGGTCGTAGAGCCAGACCGTGCCGGCCAGGGCCGAGGCGGTGGCGAGGGCGGGGCGTCCGGCGGCGGCGGCGAGGCCGAGGCCGGCGGCGGTCAGCCCGGTGGCCGCGGTGAGGGCGGCGGCCGGACTGATCCGGCCCGAGGGCAGCGGGCGGTGTGGGCGTTCGGCGCGGTCCTCCTCTCGGTCGGCCCAGTCGTTGAGGACCATCCCCGCCTCGTAGAGGCAGAGCGAGGAGCCGGCGGCGAGCAGGGTGCGGCCTCCGGGGCGCGCCCCGGAGGCGGCGGCGCCGGCGAGGGCGTCGCCGGGGACGCTGAACGCCGCCGAGACGCGCAGGAGTTCGGCCCAGGCGGCGAGGCGGCAGCCCGGGGTGCGGGGCTGGTTCACGCGGCGACTCCCAGGCGGCGGGCGAAGCCGAGGAGGAGCTGGTACTGCTCGGCGAGTCCGGCCGGGACCAGGGTGGTGGTGCCGTCCGGGGCCTGGGCGGGGTCCGGGTCCTTGAAGTAGAAGGCGAGTTCGCCGAGGGGGCCGCCGACGCCGGCCTCGTGGGCGCGGGCCAGCAGCCGGGCCAGGTCAAGGACGAGGGGGGCGGCGAGGGCGGAGTCGCAGCCCTGCCAGATGGTCTGGAGGACCATGCGGGTGCCGAGGAAGCCGTCGAAGGCGATGTGGTCCCAGGCGGTCTTCCAGTCGCCGAGGGCGGGGACGTCGTCGATGTGCACCTCGCCCTCGGGGAGGGCGGGCAGGGTGTCGGCGAGGACGCGTTCCTTCCCGGCGTTCTTGGCGGCGGCCGCCGCCGGGTCGGCCAGGGCCGCGCCGTCGCCGCCGCCGAGCAGGTTGGAGCCGGACCAGGCGCGCACCGCCAGCGCCCGATCGCGGAACATCGGGCCGAGCACGGAGCGCAGCAGGGTCTGCCCGGTCTTGCCGTCCCGCCCGGCGTACGGCAGGCCCGAGGCGCGCGCCTGCTCGGCGAGGGCGGGGTGGTGGATGCCGGTGGAGGGCGTGAAGTTGGCGTACGGGCAGCCGGCCCGCAGGGCGGCGGCGGCGTACAGGGAGCTGGCGGGGAGGGCGCCGCCGTCGGGGGCGGGCTCGGTGGAGGCAACGTTGATCACGACGACGCGGGCGAGGCCGTGCTCCTCGCGGAAGGCGAGGAGGTCGGCGGCGAAGGCGGCGACCAGCTCGTCCGCGGAGCGGGGGTCCCCGGGCTGCGGGCCGCCCGGGCGGATGGCGCGGTCGGCGGCCTCCAGTTCGGCACGGACGGCGGCGGGCAGTCCGTGCGGCAGGACGCCGCCCTCGGCGAGGGCCTCGGCCCGCTTGGGCAGCGGGCAGTCGGCGGTGTCGTGGCCGCCGAAGACCAGGGAGGAGAGCGGGGCCAGGCCCGCTCCGGCGAAGGGCCGGGTCTCGGTGACGAGCCCGGTCGGCGGGTGGAGTCCGGAGACCGTGGCGGCGCAGCCGGCCACGGCGGTGGTGGCCACGGAGCCTCTGGCGCCGATCAGCCAGACGCCGGTCCGGCGTCCGGCGGGCTCCTGCCCCGCGGTGGCCTCGGGGGTGGACGTGGGGGCGGGGGTGTGGGTGGGGAACGACTCGGTGGACACAGGCAGCCTCCTGTTACCAGCGAACAGCAGTGATCCGATGGGTCGGTGCGTGCGAGGCCGGGACACGGCGGTCGTCCGCCGCCGGGCGGGCCGGGGCCTTCACGAGGCCCGGAGGGGGGTGAGTATCCGGAACGGGAAGCGGAACCGGAAGGAGGGCCGGGGCCCTGTGGTGGGACCTGGGCCCCGGTCGGGGGACGGGCGGCGGTGGCCGCCCGTCCCCCGGGCCGAGTGGGCGGGTGCCGGAAGGGGTGGGACGG
Organism: Streptomyces sp. BBFR102; assembly: GCF_051397025.1. Taxonomy (NCBI): domain Bacteria; kingdom Bacillati; phylum Actinomycetota; class Actinomycetes; order Kitasatosporales; family Streptomycetaceae; genus Streptomyces; species Streptomyces sp. BBFR102. The sequence goes on along the minus strand of NZ_CP195757.1, from coordinate 5,332,290 downwards.
CGGGCGGAGGTCCGGCGTCCGCCGCCCGCCGTCGCTCAGTCGCCCTGGGCGGGCAGTTCCTTCAGCCGGATGTCCCGGAAGGACACCTGGTCGTCGTCCCCGTGGTTCTGGAGGCCGATGTACCCGTCGGTCAGGGAGCGGGCCGGGTCCTCGTTGGTGAAGTCGTTGATCTCGACCCCGTTGAGGAAGACCTGGAGGCGTTCGCCCTGGACCTTGATCTCGTAGCTGTTCCACTCCCCCGGCGGCTTGAGGGCCTTGTCGCGGGCCTCGATGTCGGCGGACTGGAAGGTGTAGACGGCGCCGGTGGTGCGGTCGGGTTCGTCGGTGGCGTCGATCTGCACCTCGTAGCCGTTGTCCACGGCCGACCAGGGGTCGTCGGAGGCGGGGAAGCCCACGAAGACCCCGGAGTTGTCGTCACCCTCCATCTTCCAGTCGAGCTTGAGGGAGTAGGAGGACAGCTCCTGGGCCTCGTACCAGAGCAGGCCCATGCCGCCGGTGGTGGTCAGTTCGCCGCCCGCGACGGTGAACTCGCCCGGTCCGGCCTGCTTCCAGCCGTCGAGGCTCTTGCCGTCGAAGATCGGCTCGTAGCCGTCCTCCTCGCCGCCGTCCTTCGGGGAGCAGTCGGCGTCGGCCAGGCCGGTGGCGTACTTCAGGCCGCCGGCCAGGTGGGTGCGGAAGTCGGCCTCGGCGAAGGACTCGGTGGTGTGGCCGCCGCCGGTGTAGAAGGAGCGGCCTCCCTCGTAGGTCTGGCACCAGGCGATGGGGTGGTCGCCGTCCATGGTGCCGCCCTCGTAGCTGGACTCGTCCAGGGTGGCGAGGACGCGGGCCTGCTCACGGGGGTTGGTTCCGTAGTTGTACCACTCGTCGGTGCGCTCCCAGGTCTGGCCGAGGTGCGCGGTGGCGGGGTGGTCGTGGTCCTCGACCTCGACGGTGGCTTCCTGGATGTGCGGGTGGGAGTCGAAGTAGGCGCCGACCAGGCCGCCGTAGAACTCCCACGCGTACTCGGTGTCGGCGGCCGCGTGGACGCCGACGTAGCCGCCGCCGTTCGCTACGTACTCCTCGAACGCCTTCTGCTGGTCGCCGTCGAGGACGTCGCCGGTGGTGGAGAGGAAGGTGACGGCGTCGTACCCGGCGAGCTTCTCCGGAGTGAACTGGCCGGGGTCCTCGGTGGCGTCGACCTCGATGCCGTTCTCCGCGCCGATCTCCTTCATGGCCTCGATGCCGGCCGGGATGGAGTCGTGGCGGAAGCCGGCGGTCTTGGAGAAGACCAGGAGCTTCTTGTCGGCGCCGACCGGGGCGGCTCCGTCGATGACGAAGTCGTCCACGTCGTAGAGGGCACCGTCGCCCTCGCCCTTGAAGACGAGGAAGAGTTCGGTGGTGTCCGGGCCGACGTCGGTCAGCTCGGCTTCGACGTCCTCGAAGGTCTCCCAGCCGCCGGTGACCGGGACGGTCGCGGTGCCGTGCAGGGTGCCGGTGGGCGATCCGCTGCGGACCTCCAGGGTGCCGCCGCTGCCGCCGGAGGAGATGCGGGCGGTGAACTTGTCGGCGCCCGAGAGGTTGTACGGCTTGAAGGAGATCCAGTCGCCGTCGTGGATGTCACCGACGGTCTTGCCCCCGTGGGCGGTGGACTTGTTCTGCGGGGCCACGCCCTCGAAGCCGCCGTAGTGCTCGGCCTGGCGGTGGCGGGGCTGGAGCTGGATCTGGTCGGAGCCGGTCAGCGCGGGCTGGCCCTCCGCCCCGGTGTCGGTGTACGAGGCGTCGACGACGCCGAAGATGTTGGCGTTGGGGTCGTGCTCGCCGTCGGCGGGGACGTTGAGGGTGCCCTCGCAGCCTTCTGCCGAGGTGATGGGGTGGCCGTGGTTGTCGTGGCCGAGGATGTAGCGGACGGTGACCTTGGAGCAGTCGATCTCCTCGTCCTCGGGGTCGGTCACCTCCACCTTGAAGGAGACCGTGTCACCGAACTCGAAGAGCGTGCCGTCCTTCGGCTGCTGGAGGGTGACGGTCGGCGCGGTGTTGCCGACGGTGACCTGGACCGAGGCGGTGCCCTTGAGGCCGGCCGGGTCGGAGGCGGTCAGCGTCACCGAGTGGACGCCGTTCTCCTCGAAGGTGTGGGTGGGGTTCTCCTCGTCGCTGGTGGCTCCGTCCCCGAAGTCCCAGCTGTAGGTGAGCGGGTCGCCGTCGGCGTCCGTGGTCCCCTCGGAGGAGAAGGCGACCTCCAGCGGGCCCTGGCCCGAGGTCTTGTCGGCCTTGGCGACGGCGACCGGGGCGTAACCGTCGGTGGCGTTCTCGATACGGTAGACGGCCGAGTTGGCGTCGCCGCCGAAGTAGCCGGTGCCGTAGTCGAGGACGTACAGGGCGCCGTCCGGGCCGAACTCCATGTCCATGACCTGGGTGCCGGACCACGGGAAGTCGTTGATGGCCTCGACGGTGCCGTCCTCGCCCTGCTCGATCCGCTTGATCCACTGGCGGCCGAACTCTCCGGCGAAGAAGTCCCCGTCGAACTCCTCGGGGAACTTCACCGGCGAGTCGAGAGAGGCGTCGTAGCGGTAGACCGGGCCGCCCATCGGCGACTCGGAGCCGTTGCCGAACTCCGGGACGCTGTCGCCGTCGTACGGAATCCAGGCGGCCTGGGCCGGCGGCAGGTCGGTGAGGCCGGTGTTGTGCCGCGAGGTGTTCTTCGGCGCGGCGCAGTCGAAGGGCTCGCCGGACGCCTTGGTCTCGAAGTCGTACGCGTTGAACGGCTCGTTGTCGCCGGTGCAGTACGGCCAGCCGAAGTTGCCGGCCTCGGTGACGCGGGCGAACTCGACCTGTCCGGCCGGGCCGCGGTCCGGGTCGGCGGAGCCGGCGTCGGGGCCGTAGTCGCCGACGTAGACGATGCCGGTGGCCTTGTCGACGCTCATCCGGAACGGGTTGCGGAAGCCCATCGCGTAGATCTCGGGACGGGTCTTCTCGGTGCCGGGGGCGAAGAGGTTGCCCTCGGGGACGTCGTACGAGCCGTCGTCCTTGACCTTGATGCGGAGGATCTTGCCGCGCAGGTCGTTGGTGTTGCCGGAGCTGCGGCGGGCGTCGAAGGCCGGGTTGCGGGTCTCCCGGTCGTCGATGGGGGTGTAGCCGTCGGAGGCGAACGGGTTGGTGTCGTCGCCGGTCGACAGGTACAGGTTGCCGTCCGCGTCGAAGGCGATGTCGCCGCCGACGTGGCAGCACAGGCCGCGCGAGGCGGGAACGTCCAGGATCTTCCGCTCACTGCCCTTGTCGAGCGTGCCGTCCTCGGAGAGGACGAACCGCGAGAGGCGGTTGACGCCGTCGAAGGGCTCGAAGTCGGCGGCGGTGCCGTTCTCGGGGGCGTCGCCGGACGGGGTGTCGAGCTGGGGGGCGTAGTACAGGTAGATGAAGCGGTTCTCCTCGAAGCCGGGGTCGATCCCGACTCCCTGGAGCCCCTCCTCGTCGTGGCTGTACACGTCGAGGGTGCCGGCGACCTTGGTGGTGCCGCCCGCGTCGGTGAGGCGCAGGTCGCCCTCGCGGGCGGTGTGCAGGACGCCGCCGTCGGGCAGGACGGCCATGGTCATCGGCTCGCCGGTCTCCTCCACGCCCTTGGCGAGGGTGACCTGCTGGAAGGTGGGGGCGGCCGCCGGGCCGTTCACCGCGTCCGGGTCGGCGGCGCTCGCGGGGAGCGCGGCCAGGCCCAGTGAGGCGCTGGTGAGGAGGGCGCCGGTGAGAAGCGCCACCGCCTGGCGGAGTCTTGGACGTTTCCTGTGCACGGAGTTCCTCCGGGAAGACGTCGTGCGGGTGGGGGTGCTGCCGGGGTGCGCCGTCACCCCGGGGAGCCGTACTGGTCTCGCTCTGGACCGTAGCGACCTTTGTTCCCGCCCGAAACCCCTTGCACAGCAGGGAAGTTGGACTTCTGCCCGGCGCAGGACAAAGGGGTGTGCGGGCAGCCCTGACCGGCCCGCCGGCAGCGCCGCCGGGCCGGTCGGGTGGCCGCCGCCGTCAGCCGGTGCCGGTCAGCCGCGGCCGCCGAAAGCCGCGTCGAAGGACGCCCTCGGCGGGTCCCAGTCGAGTTTGCGCAGGGTGGCCAGCGCCTCGGGGGCGCCGGTCAGCCGGTCCATCCCGGCGTCCTCCCACTCCACCGAGACCGGCCCTTCGTAGCCGATCGAGCGGAGCATCCGGAAGACGTCCTCCCAGGGCACGTCGCCGTGGCCGGCCGAGACGAAGTCCCAGCCGCGCCGCGGGTCGCCCCACGGCAGGTGGGAGCCGAGCCTCCCGTTGCGCCCGTCGAGGCGTTTACGGGCCTCCTTGCAGTCCACGTGGTAGATCCGGTCACGGAAGTCCCACAGGAACCCGACCGGGTCGAGGTCCTGCCAGACGAAGTGGCTCGGGTCGAAGTTGAGCCCGAAGGCGGGCCGGTGCCCGACCGCCTCCAGGGCCCGGCGCGTGGTCCAGTAGTCGTACGCGATCTCGCCCGGGTGGACCTCGTGGGCGAACCGGACGCCCTCGGCGTCGAAGACGTCGAGGATCGGGTTCCAGCGGTCGGCGAAGTCCTGGTAGCCGCGGTCGATCATGGCGTCGGGGACCGGCGGGAACATCGCCACCAGGTGCCAGATGGCCGAGCCGGTGAAGCCGATGACGGTGTCGACGCCGAAGGCGGCGGCGGCCCGCGCGGTGTCCTTGATCTCGGCGGCGGCCCGCTGCCGGACCCCTTCGGGCTCACCGTCGCCCCAGACGCGGGCGGGCAGGATGTTCCGGTGCCGCTCGTCGATGATGGCGTCGCAGACCGCCTGGCCTACCAGGTGGTAGGAGATGGCCCGGCACTTCAGCCCGTACGTGTCGAGCAGCTGGTGGCGCCCGGCGACGTAAGCAGGGTCGGCCAGCGCCTTGTCGACCTCGAAGTGGTCGCCCCAGCAGGCCAGTTCCAGTCCGTCGTAGCCGAATTCGCGGGCCAGGCGGCAGACCTCCTCCAGGGGGAGGTCCGCCCACTGCCCGGTGAAGAGGGTGAATTCGCGCGGCATGTCAGGACGCCTCCAGGTCCGGTACGGGGGTGTAGACGGCGTTCTCGGCGGCACTCTCCTCGACGGCGGCCAGCACCCGCTGGACACGGAGCCCGTCGGCGAACGAGGGGGCGGGGCTGGTGCCCGCCGCGACCGCGTGCACCAGGTCGCGGGCCTGGTGCACGAAGGTGTGGTCGTAGCCGAGGCCGTGGCCGGGCGGCCACCAGCCCTCCAGGTACGGGTGTTCCGGCTCGGTCACCAGGATGCGGCGGAAGCCGCTGGTGGCGGCGGGCTCGGTCTGGTCGTGGAAGGAGAGTTCGTTGAGCCGCTCCAGGTCGAAGGCGAGCGAGCCGAGTTCGCCGTTCAGCTCGACCTGGAGGGAGTTCTTGCGGCCGGTGGCGTACCGGGTCGCCTCGAAGGTACCGAGCGCCCCCGAGGTGAACCGGGCGGTGAAGACCGCCGCGTCGTCCACCGTGACGGGCCCGCTCCGGGCGGCGTCCGCGCCGCCCGGAGCGGAGGAGGCGCCGAGCAGCGGCCGCTCCTTGACGAAGGTCTCGGTGAGCGCCGAGACCCCGGCGACCGCCTCGCCGGTGAGGTACTGCGCGAGGTCGACGGCGTGCGCGCCGAGGTCGCCGAGCGCGCCGGAGCCCGCGCGCTCCTTGCGCAGCCGCCAGGTCAGCGGGGAGGCCGGGTCGACCAGCCAGTCCTGGAGGTAGCGGACCCGCACGTGGCGCAGCCTGCCGATACGCCCCTCGGCCACCAGCGAACGGGCGTACGCGGCGGCCGGCACGCGCCGGTAGTTGAAGCCGACCATGGCGACCTGGCCGCGCTCGGCGGCCCGGTCGGCCGCGGCCACCATCGCCTCGGCCTCCTCGACGGTGTTGGCGAGCGGCTTCTCGCACAGCACGTGCTTGCCCGCCTCCAGGGCGGCGACGGCGATCTGGGCGTGACTGTCACCCGGGGTGCAGATGTCGACCAGCTGGACGTCCTCGCGGGCGATCAGAGCCCGCCAGTCGGTCTCGGCCGCGTCCCAGCCGAGCTTGGCCGCGGCCGTGCGCACCGCCTCGGGGTCGCGTCCGCAGACCGCGGCCAGATGCGGCTGGAGCGGCAGGTCGAAGACGCGTCCGGCGGTCCGCCAGCCCTGGGAGTGGGCCGCGCCCATGAACGCGTAGCCGACCATGCCCACACCGAGGCGCGGGGTCCCGGGCGGGGCCGGGCGGCCTGCGGCCGCCTCCTGCTCCGTCTGTCGCATGCAGTCTTCCTCCTCCTGGGAAAGGGGCGGCCCCGGCCCCCGTGGCGCGCGCCACGGGGGCCTTCGTGCGGGCTGGGGGCCGTCCTGGGTACGCGGTGCTCGCGGCCTACTTGAAGCCGGTCGGCAGGTATTCCTTGACGTTGTCCTTGGTGACGACCGCCGAGTAGAGCGTCAGCGAGGTGGGGATCTCGTGCTCGGCCAGGCCGCTGACGCCCTTGCCCTGGCCCAGCGCACGGGCCAGGTCGATGGCGGAGGCCGCCATGGTCGGCGGGTAGAGCACGGTGGCCTTCAGGACGCTGTCGTCGGCCCGGATGGCCTCCATCGCGGAGAGCGCCCCGGCGCCGCCGACCATCACGAAGTCGTCGCGTCCGGCTTGGTCGATGGCGCGCAGCGCGCCGACGCCCTGGTCGTCGTCGTGGTTCCACATGGCGTCGAAGTTCTTCTGCGCCTGGAGGATCTGGGCCATCTTGGCCTGCCCGGTCTCCACGGTGAACTCGGCCTGCTGGCGGGCGACCTTCTTGATGCCCGGGTAGTTCTTCAGGGCGTCGTCGAAGCCCTGGGTGCGCTGCCGGGTCAGCTCCAGGTTGTCCGGCCCGGAGAGTTCGACGACCTTGGCGTTCTTCTTGTCCTTGAGGAGTTCGCCGATGTAGTGCCCGGCGTTGAGCCCCATGCCGTAATTGTCGCCGCCGACCCAGCATCGGTACGCCTGCGGGTCGGCGAAGACCCGGTCGAGGTTGACGACGGGTATCCCGGCGCGCATCGCCTTCAGCCCGGCCTGGGTCATCGCCTTGCCGTCGGCGGGCAGGATGACCAGGACGTCGACCTTCTTGTTGATCAGCGTGTCGATCTGACCGATCTGGGCGGCGGTGTCGTTGGAGCCCTCGGTGATGTCGAGGGTGACGTCGGAGTACTTCTTGGCGCGTTCACGGGCGTTGACGTTGATGGCGTTGAGCCAGCCGTGGTCGGCCTGGGGGCCGGCGAAGCCGATGGTGACCTTCCTTCCGGGCGTGTCGTCGGCGGCGGCCGCCTGGTCGCCGGTGGAGCCGGCGGCCGACTCCTTCGGCTCGTTGCTGGTGCAGGCGGTGAGGAAGGCGCCGGCGCCCAGGGCGGCGGTGCCGAGGAGCAGTCCTCTGCGGCTGGGGATCTCTGGCATGGTGGGGCCCTTCCGGGATGCGGCTCGTGGGGCGGTGCTCGGCGGGGGCAGGCGCGGAGCGCGCTACGTGGTGTGCCGGGCGGAGCGGCGCTGGACCAGCACGGCGACGACGATGATGGCGCCCTTGGCGATCTGCTGGACGTCGCTCTGGAGGTTGTTGAGCGCGAAGATGTTGGTGATCGTGGTGAAGATCAGGACGCCGAGGACGGAGCCGACGATGGTGCCGCGTCCGCCGGTGAGCAGGGTGCCGCCGATGATCACGGCGGCGATGGCGTCGAGTTCGTAGAGGTTGCCGTTGGTGTTCTGGCCGGAGCCGGAGAGGACCACCAGCAGGAAGGCGGCGATCCCGCAGCACAGGCCGGAGAGCAGGTAGAGGTAGAGGCGCTGGCGGCGGACGTCGATCCCGGCGAGCCGGGCGGCCTCGGCGTTGCCGCCGACGGCGACGGTGCGCCGGCCGAAGGTGGTGCGGTTGAGGAGGAGCCAGCCGACGAGGGTGACCGCGGCGAAGGCCATGACCAGCGGCGGGACGCCCAGGACGTAGGAGCTGCGGGAGCCGAGTTCCAGCACCGGATCGACGGTGACGATCTGGGTGTTGCCGTCGGTGATCAGCAGGGCGAGTCCGCGCGCCGAGACCATCATGGCGAGCGTCGCGATGAACGGCACCATCTGGCCGTACGCGATGAGCACGCCGTTGACCAGGCCGCACCCGAGGCCGACCAGGACGGCGGTGAAGAGGATGCCGGCGAAGCCGAAGTCCTGGGTGGCGACGGTGGTCGCCCAGACCGAGGAGAGGGCGACGATGGCCCCCACCGAGAGGTCGATGCCGCCGGACATGATCACGAAGGTCATGCCGACGGTGACCACGCCGATCACCGAGGACTGGACCAGCACCAGCTGGAGGTTGGTGGTGGCGAGGAACTCGTCGGGGCGGGTGATGCCGCCGACCAGGATCAGGGCGGCGAGCACCCCGAGCAGCGCGAGGGTGCGCAGGTCCGGGCGGAAGAACCGCGTTCCGGCCGGGGCGGCGGGGCCGGGGTCGTCCTTGCCGAGTTCGCGCGGCGGGCCGGCACCGGGCCCGCCCAGCTGATCCGAGGGGGCAGGCTGCGTCATGTCGTCGGGGTCCCTTCCATCACCAGATCCAGTACGCGGTGTTCGTCGAGTTCCGTCGCGGGCGCCTCGTGGACCACCCGCCCCTCGCGGAGCACCAGGACGCGGTCGGCGAGGCCCAGCACTTCGGGGACCTCGCTGGAGACGAGGAGGACGGCGAGGCCGTCGTCGGCGAGCCGGCGGATCACCGCGTACAGCTCGGCGCGAGCGCCCACGTCGACGCCTCGGGTCGGTTCGTCCAGCAGCAGCACCCGGCAGCCGCGCAGCAGCCAGCGGGCGAGGACCGCTTTCTGCTGGTTGCCGCCGGAGAGGGTGCGGACCGGGGTCTCGGGGTTGTCGGGGCGCAGCGACAGTTCGCGGGTGGCGGCGCGGGCCTCGGCGCGTTCGCGGCCCCGGTCGACCCACCCGGCCCGGGAGAAGCGGGAGAGGGCGGAGACGGAGACGTTGCGGGTGACCGACTCCAGCATCAGCAGGCCCTGCGCCTTGCGCTCCTCGGGGGCGAGTCCGAGGCCGGCGCGGACGGCGGCGCGGACGCTGCCGCCGCGCAGCCGGTCGCCGTCGACCGCGACCCGGCCGGTGGCGGGTCTCCGGGCGCCGTAGACGGTCTCCAGGATCTCGGAGCGGCCGGAGCCGACGAGTCCGGCGAGGCCGACGATCTCGCCGGGCCGCACCTGGAGGTCGAGCGGCTCGAACTCGCCGGGCCTGGAGAGGTTCTCGACCGTCAGCACCGGTGCGGTGTCCGCCGGGGCGGGCTGTGCGGGCCGGGGCGGGAAGACGTACTCGACGGTGCGGCCCGTCATGAGGGAGACGATGTCACGCGTGGGGGTGGCGTCCGCCGGCAGCGACCGGGCGACGGCGCGGCCGTCCTTGAGGACGGTGACCCGGTCGCCGATCCGGCGGATCTCCTCCAGCCGGTGGGAGATGTAGACGATGGCGACGCCCTCGGAGGTGAGCGAGGAGACGACTCGGAAGAGGTTGGCGACCTCGTCGGGGTCGAGGGCGGCCGAGGGCTCGTCCATGACGATGAGGCGGACGTCGTGGGAGAGGGCGCGGGCCATCGAGACGATCTGCTGGTGGGCGGCGGAGAGGTCGCCGACCAGGGTGGCGGCGTCGATCTCCGGGTGTCCCAGGCGCCGCAGCAGGGCGCCCGCGCGTGCACGGGCGACGGCGCCCCTGACGATGAACCCGGCGCTGGTCGGCTCGTGGCCGAGGTAGACGTTCTCGGCGACGCTCAGCCCCTCCACCAGGTCGAGTTCCTGGTAGATGGTGGCGATGCCCAGGCGCATCGCGGCGAGGGGCGACTTGAGGGTGACCGGCTCGCCCCGCCAGGTGATGGTGCCTTCGTCGGGCTGGTGGGCTCCGGCGAGCACCTTGATGAGTGTGGACTTCCCGGCGCCGTTCTGGCCGAGGAGGCAGTGGACCTCACCGGCGGCGACCTCCAGGTCCACCCCGTCGAGGGCGCGGACGCCCGGGAAGGACTTGGCGATGCCGGACATGGTGAGCAGGGGCGGTTCTGGTGCCATGGCGGTTCCCCTCGGCGGATGACGGCCGGTGTGCGGGCAGGGCGGACCGCGCGCCGACGGCGCGGTGGTGCGGTGCGTGGGCGGTGCGGAGCTGCTGCGGGTACGGGTGCTGACGGTGCCGGTGGTGCGGAACGGGTCAGGGGCGGGCGGCTGCGGTACGGGAGCTGCTTCGTACGGGGCGGGCGCGGGCACGGCGGTCCCGGGAGCCCGGAGGGGGCGCGGGTGGTGCGGTGGTTCCTGGGTACGGCTGCGGGTACGGCCCCGTTCCGGCGCGGCTCGGCCGGGGCGGGGTGCGCCTAGCGGTGGTGCGGCCTTGCGGGTGGTGCCGTGGTGCGTCCGTCCGGGGGGCCGGGCGGGGTGGTGCGCGCCGGACCGGTCAGGCCGGCGAGAACAGGTGGTCGCTGATGAGCCGGGCGCCGCCGATGACTCCGGCGGCGGGCCCCAACTCGCCCAGGACGATGGGCAGGTTGCCGGTCGCCAGCGGCAGCGACTGGCGGTAGACCTGGGTGCGGATGGCGGCGAGCAGGGTGTGGCCGAGGCCGGTCACTCCGCCGCCGATCACCACGAGCCCGGGGTTGAAGAAGGAGACGAGGCCGGCGATGACCTGGCCTGTGTGGCAGCCACCGCGCCGGATCAGTTCGAGGGCGGCGGTGTCGCCGCCGGAGGCGGCCGCGGCCACGTCGGCGGCGCTGAGCCGTCCGGCGGCCTCCAGGCGGGCGGCCAGTTCGGGCGACCGGCCCTCCCGCGCCACCTGTTCGGCGTCGCGGGCCAGCGCGGAGCCACTGAAGTGGGCTTCCAGGCACCCCTGGTTGCCGCAGGCGCAGGGCAGGCCGTCCGGCTCGACCTGGATGTGGCCGATGTCGCCGGCGCTGCCGGTGGTACCCCGGTAGACGGTGGAGCCGACCACGATGCCGCAGCCGATGCCGGTGCCGATCTTGACGCAGAGGAAGTCGCGGGCGGTGCGGGCGACTCCGGCGTGCTGCTCGCCCATGGCCATGAGGTTCACGTCGTTGTCGACCATGACCGGGCAGCCCAGCTCCTGGCTGAGTGCCTCACGGACCGGGAAGCCGTCCCAGCCGGGCATGATCGGCGGGGCGACCGGGATGCCCTCGGGGAAGCGGACCGGGCCCGGCACACCGATGCCGGCTCCGTCGAACCCCTCGGCGAGGCCGGACGCCTTGAGCTTCTCGGCCATGTCGAGGACCTGCTCGAAGACGGCGACCGGCCCCTCACGGACGTCCATCGGCTGGGTGATGTGGCCGAGCACCTCCAGCTCGGCGTTGGTGACGGCCACGTCGACCGAGGTGGCGCCGATGTCGACGCCGAGGAAGCGCAGACGGGGTGCGAGGCGGATGTTGTGCGAGCGGCGTCCGCCGCGCGAGGCGGCGAGGCCGTCGGCGACGACGAGGCCGGTCTCCAGCAACCGCTCGACCTCGACGGCGAGTTTGGAGCGGGAGAGGTCGACCTCCTCGCCGAGTTGGGCGCGGGAGTGGGCGCCACCGTCGCGGAGCAGCCGCAGCAGGCGCGCCTGGTGTGCGTTGGCGGGTCTTGCGGTCATGCGTCTCACGCGCCCCTCCCTCCCCCTGGCCTGACGGTGCGGGGAACCTCTGCGAGGGGTGGCGCCGTGGGCGCCCCTCGCCGAGGTCCGCCGGGCTCACCGCTCGCGCTTTCGAGGGGAACGTAGCAGTGCCCGCCGGGCGTGGGAAGAAGTTGAGCGGGAATTACCCCCGACTTTTTCCATTCTCAGGACAAAGCCGGGGGTCGCTCCTCCCGCCGCACCCGCCCCCGGGCACCCGGCGCTCAGGCCGTCCTCCCAGGTGGCGGACGGCGGTCACGGGCAGCGGACGACCTGGCCGGCGTAGGAGAGGTTGCCGCCGAAGCCGAAGAGCAGGACGGGGTCGCCGGTGCTGATCTCGCCTCGTTCGACGAGCTTGGAGAGGGCGAGCGGGATGGAGGCGGCCGAGGTGTTGCCGGACTCCACGACATCCTTGGCGATGACGGCGTTGACGGCGCCCAGCTTGGCGGCGACCGGTTCGATGATGCGCAGGTTGGCCTGGTGGAGGACGACGGCGGCCAGCTCCTCGGGGGCGGTCCCGGCGCGCTCGCAGACCTTGCGGGCGATCGGCGGCAGCGTGGTGGTCGCCCAGCGGTAGACGCTCTGGCCCTCCTGGGCGAAGCGGGGCGGGGTGCCCTCGATGCGGACGGCGTGGCCGAGGCCGGGGACCGAGCCCCACAGGACGGGGCCGATGCCCGCACCGCCGCGCTCCGCGCGGTCGGCGGTGACCACGGCGGCCCCCGCCCCGTCGCCGACCAGGACGCAGGTGCCCCGGTCGGTCCAGTCGGCGACCTGCGACATCTTGTCGGCGCCGACGACCACGGCGCGCTCGGCCGCACCGGCGCGCACCGCGTGGTCGGCGGTGGCCAGGGCGTGGGTGAATCCGGCGCAGACCACGTTGAGGTCGAGGGTGGCCGGGGAGACCATGCCGAGCCGGGCGGCGAGGCGGGCGGCGGTGTTCGGGGAGCGGTCGATGGCGGTGGAGGTGGCGACCACGACCAGGTCGACGGCGGCCGGGTCGATCCCCGCGGAGGCCAGGGCCTTGGCGGCGGCGTGCGCCGCCAGTTCGTCCACCGGCTCGTCGGGGCCCGCGATCCGCCGGGTGCGGATGCCCACCCGGCTGCGAATCCACGCGTCGCTGGTGTCGACCATCTCCTCCAGTTCCTCGTTGGTGAGTACCCGGGCGGGCTGGTAGTGGCCGACGGCGGCGATGCGGGTGCCGATCATGGAACGGGGTCCCCCTTGTGTCCGGATGGCGAACGGACCCTCCAGTCTGGTCAGCGACTCACGGGTAGCGGGGCAGGTGATGCCACAGGATTCGGGCACGACCCTTGGAGACATCGCTCACCCGCCGCGCCCCGCGTTCCCGCGTCGGGGTCAACCGGTGAACAGCTGTGCGGCCTTGGCCCTCCGCCGTCCAGGCCGCGGCGGAGCGGCACTCCGGCCGAGAGCCAGGCGCAGGCCGTCAGGGTGCGACGCGGGCGAGGGGGCGTCAGCGGGCGGTCATGGGCGGTGGCCTCCTTACGGGGGGGCACCGGCGCGGCGGAGGCCGGGCCGGCGCCTGCCGCCGGCGCCCCGGTCAGACCTGTCGCGGCCCCGGCCCGGTTCGTGGCGGTGTCCCCGGAGGAGAATGGCACTGTGGAGAGCGGGCGCCGCCCCCGCGCCCCGGCCGGGTGCTCGCGCGCTCTCCCCCGCAGGGCCCACCGGGCCGCCGTACGCACAGAACCAGGACCGTTCCATGGGCCGAGTCACCGAACGCCGCCGCGTCCTGCGCATCCGGGACGGTGCCGTCTCCGCGCGGGCGGACACCCTGGTGGCCGAGGAGCCCCTGGAGATCCGGCTGAACGGGAAGCCGCTGGCGGTCACCATGCGCACCCCGGGGGACGACTTCGCGCTCGCCGTCGGCTTCCTGGTCAGCGAGGGGGTGCTCGCCGACGCCTCGGAACTGGCCTCCGTCGTCTACTGCGCGGGCGCCACCGCCGACGGCTCCAACACCTACAACGTGGTGGACGTGCGGCTCACCGAGGGGGTCGCCCTGCCGGACATCTCCCTGGAGCGGAACGTCTACACCTCGTCCTCCTGCGGCCTGTGCGGCAAGGCCAGCCTGGACGCGGTCCGCACCAGGACCCGCCACCCGCTGACCGGCGAGGACCGGGTCCGCCTCTCCCCCGCCCAGCTTTCCGTGCTGCCCGACCGGCTGCGCGCGGCCCAGCAGGTCTTCGACCGCACCGGCGGCCTGCACGGGGCGGCGCTGTTCACCCCGGAAGGGGAACTGGTCGACCTCCGCGAGGACGTGGGGCGGCACAACGCCGTCGACAAGGTGGTGGGGCGCGCCCTCCAGCAGGGGCGGCTGCCGCTGGGCGACTCGGTGCTGCTGGTGTCGGGGCGCGCCTCGTTCGAGCTGGTGCAGAAGGCGGTGATGGCCGGCATCCCGATGCTGGCCGCGGTCTCCGCGCCCTCCTCCCTCGCGGTCGAACTGGCCCGGGAGAGCGGGATGACGCTGGTCGGGTTCCTGCGCGGGGCGTCGATGAACGTGTACGCGGGCGAGGAGCGGATCGCGCTGCCGGCCGACGCCGGCTGACCGGCGGCCCGGACGGTCAGGCCGCGCCGGGGCCCGCCACCACCGCCGGCTCCCCGGCCGCCTCCGGGTCTCGGGCACGGCGCCTGGCGATGACCGCGCAGACCATCAGCTGCATCTGGTGGAAGAGCATCAGCGGTAGCACCGCCAGCGAGGCGTGCGAGGCGAAGAGCACCGTGGCCATCGGCAGGCCCGCCGCGAGGGACTTCTTGGAGCCGGCGAACTGGATGGCGATCCGGTCCCCCCGGCCGAAGCCCATCCGTGCCGCCCCGTACCAGGTCAGCGAGAGCAGCACGGCGAGCAGCACCGCCTCGGCGGCGAGCAGCGCGAGCAGCCGCGGCCAGGTCACCTGCTGCCAGATCCCGGCGACCACGCCCTGGCTGAAGGCGGTGTGGACGACGAGCAGGATCGAGCCCCGGTCGACGTAGCCGACGATCCGCTTGTGCCGGGCGAGGAAGCCGCCGATCCACCGCCGCAGAAACTGCCCGGCGAGGAAGGGCGCGAGGAGCTGGAGGGCGATCTTCAGCACGGAGTCGGCCGAGAACCCGCCGCCGGAGGAGCCCAGTAGCACCGCCGCGAGCAGCGGGGTCAGCACCATCCCGGCGAGCGAGGAGAACGATCCGGCGCAGATGGCGGCCGGCACGTTGCCCTTGGCGATCGAGGTGAAGGCGATCGAGGACTGGATGGTGGAGGGCACCAGGCACAGGAAGAGGAACCCGCTGTACAGCGCCGGGGTGAGCAGCCACGGAACCAGCCCCCTGGCGGCCAGCCCGAACAGGGGGAAGACGACGAAGGTACAGGCCAGCACGGTGACGTGGAGCCGCCAGTGGCGCACTCCGTCCATCGCCTCGCGGGTGGAGAGCTTCGCGCCGTAGAGGAAGAAGAGCAGCCCGACCACGACGGTGGAGGCTCCGGAGGCGGCCTCGGCGGCCACCCCGCGGGTGGGGAGCAGCGTCGCGAGGAGGACCATCCCGAGCAGCGCCAGGATGTACGGGTCGACGGGCGGTCTCAGCCGCCGGCGCGGGCGTGTCACGGTGTTTCCCGGTCGGTACGGGCGCCGTCCGAGGGGTGCGGGCGGCACGAAAGGGCCGGTCACCGGTGGGGGAGCGCGGCGCCGGAGGGGCGCCCCCAGCATGCCCCGCCGGCCTGCGATCGGGAATCCCGTACACCGTTCTGACTGTCATCACGGCCGGCGACAGCCTGCGTGAGCCGGGCTGGGTCTCACGGGCCGGTGTGGGCGGTGAAGGCCCCTTCCCGAAGCCCGTCCCGGGTGACCGTTCTGCACAGATCCGGTGCAGAACGGCCCGACTCCACTCACCGGTGGGTCAGTATGCTGTCCCGCCCTCCCCGTTGTGGCCGCGTCTCCCCGGCTGACCAGTGCGTACGCCGTGGCGGCGGGCGTGTTCCGCCTCTCCCGCCCGGGACACGACTGGGGTAGCGTCACCGCGCTTCCAGGGCTTTCAGGCAGGCTTCCCCCCAGGAGCAGCGCGTGCGCGAGTCCACCTCTCCCCCGTCGGCGTCGGCCCCACCGGTGGGCGGTCTCGCCGATGTCGTCTTCGACCACGCCGACACCGACCCGGACCGGGTCGCCCTGGCCCGCAAGGACGCCGACGGCCGGTGGCGGGACGTGACCTCGGCGCGGTTCCGGGACGAGGTGCTGGCGCTGGCCAAGGGTCTGCTGGCGGACGGCGTACGGTTCGGCGACCGGGTCGCCGTCATGTGCCGTACCCGGTACGAGTGGACGCTCTTCGACTTCGCGCTGTGGACGGTCGGCGCGCAGGTGGTGCCGGTCTATCCGACCTCCTCGGCCGAGCAGGTCGCGTGGATGCTGCACGACGCGCAGGTGTCGGCGGCGATGGTCGAGCACGAGGACCACGCGATGACGATCGGTTCGGTGGTGGACCGGCTGCCCGGGCTGCGCCGGCTGTGGCAGCTGGACGCGGACGCGGTGACGGGCCTGGTCGAGGCGGGCGCGGAGATCACCGACGAGACGGTCCACCGGCACCGGCGGGCGGTCACCCCCGACACCACCGCGACCCTCGTCTACACCTCGGGCACCACCGGCCGGCCCAAGGGCTGCGTCATCACCCACGCCAACCTGATGTTCGAGACGGACACCGCGATCAGCCGCTGGGAGCCGGTCTTCCACTCCCGCCCCGGCGACCAGGCTTCGACGCTGCTGTTCCTGCCGCTGGCGCACGTCTTCGGGCGCATGGTGCAGGTGGCGGCGGTCCGGGGCCGGGTCAAGCTCGGGCACCAGCCGGAGCTGAACGCGGCGACGCTCCTGCCGGACCTGGCCGCCTTCCGGCCGACCTTCGTGCTGGCCGTCCCGTACGTCTTCGAGAAGGTCTTCCACTCGGCGCGGCGCAAGGCCGAGCGGGACGGGCGGCAGGGGCCGTTCGACAAGGCGGTGGACGTCGCCGTGCGGTACGCGGAGGCGTGGGAGGCGCGCGCCTCCGGCACCGGGCACGGTCCGGCGGCAGGGCTGCGGATGCAGCACCAGCTCTACGACAAGCTGGTCTACTCGCGGGTGCGGGAGGCCCTCGGCGGCCGGGTGCGGCACGCAATGTCGGGCGGCTCGGGCATGAACCGGCGGCTCGGCCTCTTCTTCGCCGGCGCCGGCATCACCGTCTACGAGGGGTACGGCCTGACCGAGTCGACCGCCGCCGCCACCGCCAACCCGCCGGAACGGCCCCGGTACGGCACCGTGGGCCTGCCGCTGCCGGGGACCACCGTGCGCATCGCGGACGACGGCGAGGTGTGGCTCCACGGCGAACACGTCTTCCACGGCTACCTCAACGCGCCGCAGGCCACCCGCGCCGTGCTGCGCGAGGGCTGGCTGGCGACCGGGGACATCGGCCGGCTCGACGAGGACGGCTATCTGACGATCACCGGCCGCAAGAAGGAGATCCTGGTGACCTCCGGCGGCAAGAGCGTCACCCCCGGGCCGCTGGAGGAGCGGGTCCGCGACCATCCGCTGGTCGCCCAGTGCGTCGTGGTCGGCAACGACCGGCCGTACGTCGCCGCGCTCATCACCCTGGACGCCGAGGGGGTGGCGCACTGGCTGGCGATGCGCGGCAAGCCGGAGCTGACCCCGGCCGAGCTGGTGCGCGACCCGGATCTGGAGACGGAGGTGCGGCGGGCCGTCATCACCGCCAACACCCTCGTCTCGCAGGCCGAGTCGATCCGCGCCTTCCGCATCCTGGGTCACCGGTTCACCGAGGAGCGCGGCCTGCTCACCCCGTCACTGAAGCTGAAGCGCAAGGCGATCGAGGAGTCCTACGCCGCCGAGCTGGAGGCGCTGTACCGCGCCTGACGCGGTGTCCGCGTGACGGGAGGCGGCCGGGCGGGGGAACTCGCGGGGGCGCGAGGGGGGCGGCCGGTGGGAATGCGAGCGGGCGGGTCATAGTCGACCATGGGAGTCCCCACCGACCACGTTAGGAACGATCGCTCGTGAGCAAGGTTCCCCCGATCATCCTGAACAACGGCGTCGAGATGCCCCAGCTGGGCTTCGGCGTCTGGCAGGTACCGGACGACGAGGCGTTCAGCGCTGTCGGCGCGGCCCTGGACGCGGGCTACCGCTCCATCGACACCGCCGCCGCCTACGGGAACGAAGAGGGCACCGGCAAGGCGATCGCCCGCTCCGGCATCCCCCGTGAGGAACTCTTCGTCACCACCAAGCTGTGGAACAGCGACCACGGCTACGACGCGGCGCTGCGCGCCTTCGACTCCTCGCTGGAGAAGCTGGGCCTGGACCACGTCGACCTGTACCTGATCCACTGGCCGATGCCGGCCAAGGACACCGCCGTCGACACCTTCAAGGCGTTCGAGAAGATCTACTCCGAGGGCCGGGCCCGCGCCATCGGCGTCTCGAACTTCCTCCCGGAGCACCTGGAGCGGCTGATCGACGCGACCTCGGTCATCCCCGCGGTCAACCAGATCGAGCTCCACCCCCACCTCCAGCAGCGGGCCGCCCGGGAGTACCACGACCAGCAGGGCATCACCACCGAGGCGTGGTCCCCGCTCGGCCAGGGCAAGGGCCTGCTGGAGGTGCCCGCGATCGTCGCCGTCGCGCGGAAGCACAACGTCTCCCCCGCCCAGGTGGTGCTGCGCTGGCACGTCCAGCTCGGCAACGTCGCCATCCCGAAGTCCGTCACCCCGTCGCGGATCGTGGAGAACATCGACATCTTCGGCTTCGAGCTGGACACCGAGGACATGGCCGCGATCAGGGCCCTCAACGAGGACCGCCGGCTGGGTCCGGACCCGGCCCGGTTCAACGAGGGCTGACCGCCCGTCCCGGCACGCGTGGGTGCCCCGCACCGCCGAGGTGCGGGGCACCCACGCGTACGGGCCCGTCTCACTCCGCGCGTTCGGCCAGGTGGACGGTCTGGGCGCTGAGCAGGAAGAGGTCGGGCCGGTGGTACAGCCCGGCGCGGTCCTCGGGGTCGAGGAGGCGGTCGGCGGTGGCGCGGTCGGCGGCGTCCAGTTCGACGTGTTCCAGCCTGCGCTGCCACTGGGCGATCAGGTGGGCGCGGGTCTCGTAGGTCGCCGGTGCGGGCAGGTCGAGCAGGAAGCTGCGCGTGGCGACGTGCCGCAGCCCGGCGGCCTCCAGCAGGGCCGGCCAGTCCTCGGTCTCCCTGACGCTCCCGGGCAGCGACTCCCGCATGCCGGCGAACCACTCCTCCTGGACGGCGTCCAGCCGGGACTCGAGCCCGGGCCTGCCGAAGCCCAGTTCGCGCGGGAGGGTGCGCGGCGGCAGGCCGCCCTCCAGCAGGACGAGGTGTCCGCCGGGGACCAGCGCCCGGCCGAAGGCGGCGAGCCCGGCGCGCTGGTCGCCCACGTGGTGCAGCGAGCGCCCGGCCCAGACGAGCGAGGCGGCGGGCAGCGCGTCGAGGCCGCCGGGGAGGTCGGCCCGGTGGGTGTGGAGCCTGCCCCGCAGACCGGTGCGGTGCGCCCGGTCGGCGGCGCGCTCCAGCAGCGCCTCCTCGGCGTCGACCGCGTACACCGCGCGGTCCGGGAAGACCTCCGCGAGGAGGGCGGAGACCACTCCGGGGCCGCTGCCCGCGTCGACGACCGGGCCGGGGACCCGGTCGCTCCGCTCGGCGGCCCAGTCGGCGATCTCCCGGTACAGCGGGAGGCTGACCTCCGCCTCCTGTTCCAGGACCGGCCCCATCACGGACCAGTCGAGTTCCCCGTGCCCGTGATGCCCGTGGCCGTGCCCGCCCTCGTGCCGCTCACTCATGTACGTCGCCTTCCGCTCGCTCGGTGCTGGCGTCCAGCCTGGTACGGGCGGGGCGAGCGGGCCAGTCGTGTTGCCGTTCCGGCAAGTGGAGGCGGGGCGTACGGGTCAGGCGGCGCGGAACGCCATCAGCCGGAAGACCGGCTCGGGGCGCGGAGTGTCCGGGTCGGGGAGGGCGGCGAGGCGCGCGGCGAGGGCACTGCCCCCCTCGCGGAACATGTCGCCCGCGCGGACCCGGCGGGCCAGTTCGGCGGGAGTGCGCCCCTGGCCGTGGCCCTGGAAGAGGGCCTCGCCGCAAGGGGTGAGGCCGTGCTGTTCGGCGAGGGCGGTGACGGTGGCGTGCGCGTCGGCGACCTGGCACAGCCGATAGGGGCCGACCAGGGTGTCGATGTCGCTGCCGACGTCGTGCGCGTCGGCCTTGTCGACGGTGGTGACGAAGACCCCGCCGGGGCGCAGCACGCGGGCCGCCTCGGCCACCACGGGGGCGGCGTCGGACAGCAGGTGGAGCAGCCAGACGGCGGAGACGGAGTCGAAGGCGGCGGGGGCGAAGGGCAGGCGGCGGCAGTCGGCGCGCAGCGCGGCGCCGGGCAGCCGTCCGGCCGCCACGGTGAGCATGCCGGGGGCCAGGTCGATGCCGACCACGCGGCGGCCGGGCTGGGCGATGCGCTCACTGACCAGGCCGGTGCCGCAGGCGAGGTCGAGGTGGTCGCGGGCGGTGGCGGGCAGCAGGGCGTGGACCGCCTCGGCCGCGGCCCTGGCGCGGGGGACGCCGCCGCGGGTGGCGTCGTAGACGGCGGCTTCGCGTGTGTAGTCCAGCACGTCAGTGCGCTCCGTGGGCCGGTGCCAGTTGCTCGATCCGGGCCGCGAGGTCCAGGTCGAGCGCGGTGATCGCGCCGTCGGCGCTGTGGGTCCGTACGGCGAGCCGCACGGTGTCGTACCCGAGGGCCAGGTCGGAGTGGTGGTTCAGCTCGTCCTGGACCTGGGCGATGTGGGTGGTGAGCGCGGCGGCGGCGAAGTGGGAGCCCAGCCGGTAGGTCCGGGTGATCCCGTCGTCCTCCAGGGCCCAGCCGGGGAGTTGGGCGAGCCGGTCCTCGATCTGCTGGTGCGGCAGAGGGTCGGCGGTCATGACCTGCCTCCTTCGGTACGACTGCCGGTGCGACTGCGGTCGGGGTCACCCTGCCACACCGGCGGCGCTCCCCGGCTGATGCGCGCCTGGGGTTCGCCCGGGTGCGCGGGGGATCGCGCCCTGGCGCCCGCCGGGCGGCGGCGCGCCGAGGGCGGGACGGCTCAGCTGGGCTCGAAGGACTGGGCGAGGGGGCCGAGCACCGGCAGCCACTCGGCCACGTCGGTGCGGGCGACCAGGCCCTCGACGCGGAACGGGTCCTTCTCGGTGAGGGCGCGCGCCTCGTCCTTCGAACCGGCGCGGAACAGGAGCAGGGCACCGGCCTGCTCGTCGGCGCCGAACGGGCCGGAGACGAGGTTGACGCCCTGCTCGGAGAGGGTGCCGAGGTAGGCGCGGTGGGCCGGGCGGTGGGTGTCGCGGGCGGCGGCGGAGTCGTCGGCGTAGGTGTAGGTGACGGCGTAGATCGGCACGGTGGTCCTTCTCGGTGCGGTGCGGACAGGCGGTGCGCCGGGCCGCCGGGGCCCGGCCCTCGGATCGTACGGGGGCACGCGGCGCCCGCCGGGCGGGGGCCCGGTGACGTGCGCCGGGCCCGTACCCCGGTCCCCCACCCCGTCGAGGGGTGTCCGTGCCCCGTTGGTCCACCGCCGCCGCACCCGGGCCCCGGACTTCCGGGCCACCACCGCGAACGACAAGGTGACGTGCCTGGTCCTGGGCAGGTGGGCCGAGCTCGGGGTGCGAGTACCGCGACACCGTCGTGCCCTGGGCCCGCAGCCTCTTCCGGCTCAGCCCGGACGTGGGGCTGATGAGCGGGGTGCCCGTGCTCCACCGGACCCGCGCGGTGGTCGGCATGGTCCTGATCGCCCTGGTGCCGTACACCCGCCTGACCCACAGGTTCGCTGCGGCGGTACCGCGCGCCTGACGAGCGGCAGGTGGCGCGGCGGGGGTGGTGCCCGTGTGCGGGAGGGGGCGTCCCTCCCGCACACCGGGGCGCTGCTCAGGCCAGCTTGGCGCTGTGGGTGATCGTGGTGCCCGCCAGGGCCTGGCTGACCGGGCAGTTGGCCTTGGCGTCGGCGGCGGCCGCCTCGAAGTCCTCGGCGGAGATGCCGGGGACCTCGCCCTCGACCTTCAGGTGGATGCCGGTGATGCCGGTACCGGGCTGGAAGGTGACGTCGGCGGAGGTGGTGAGGCGGGTCGGCGGGGTGCCCGCCTTGGCCAGGCCGTTGGAGAGGGCCATGGAGAAGCAACTGGAGTGGGCGGCGGCGATGAGCTCCTCGGGGGAGGTCTTCCCGTTGGCCTCCTCGGCGCGGGACGGCCAGGAGACCTGCTGGTCGCCGATGCCGGAGGAGTCGAACGAGACGGTCCCGCTGCCCTTGAGCAGGTCGCCTTCCCAGACGGTGTGGGCCGAACGCGTGGTGGCCATCGGTGAGTTCCCTTCATCACGGCGGACCGGCGGGATGCCGGCCCCGGGCCCATCCGATCACAACGGGACCGGGCAAGGGGCGCGTACACCCGCGCGTCGCCGCTGCCGTCAGGCGGCGGTGCCCGGTGGCGGCTCGGCCGGGGCACCACCGGGGCGGTGGCCGTGCCCGGGGTCCGGACGGGGGCCGGGCGACGTCGCCTCCAGCCAGCTCCGCAGGACGGCGTGGACCTGTTCGGCGCCGGTCAGGACGGTGCCGTCGGCCGGGGACGGGTCGGCCAGGGCGAGCGGGGAGAG
The DNA here is from genome assembly GCF_051397025.1 of Streptomyces sp. BBFR102. Lineage (NCBI taxonomy): Bacteria > Bacillati > Actinomycetota > Actinomycetes > Kitasatosporales > Streptomycetaceae > Streptomyces > Streptomyces sp. BBFR102. The sequence goes on along the minus strand of NZ_CP195757.1, from coordinate 5,310,061 downwards.
CAGGAAGGGGTGGCTCTGGGCACCGCCGAGGCCGCCGTGGGAGCCGATCTGTTCCTCGAAGGCGTGGACCTCACCGGTCTCCGGGAAGCAGGCTGAGTTGATCATGATGTCGGCGGTGTGCGGGAAGCCGTCGGTACGCCGGACCGCCTCGGCGGCCCCGGGGCCGAAGGGCTCCAGCGGACCGCCGGGCCGGCCGGCCTCGGCCAGCGGGACGTCCTGGCCGCCGCCGAGGACGACCGCGCCGTGCTCCTCGCTGCGCACCAGCAGGAAACCGACACCGGGGTGGGCGGCGAGGGTGGTGAGCAGCGCCGGGTGGCGGCGGTCGATCTCCTCGCGGCTCATCCGGTGCGGCACGTCGGGGAAGGAGACGAGGCCGAGGTTGCCGGAGGCGAGCACGAGGGGTTCGGAGCGGCGCGGCCGGGCCTCGTCCTCGCGGCCCTCCTCGACGGGGCGGTGGAGCGCGGCCCGCACGGCGGCGCGGGCCTCGGCGCCGCTGGGGGTGCGGCGGGCGCGGCGGGGTACGGGCAGACCGCAGCCGGCGCGGACGAGGTCGGCGAGGGTCAGGCCGTACCGGGAGCGGAAGGTCTCGCCGGGGCTCTGGCCGTGGTCGGAGAGGAGGACCAGGCGGTAGGGGCGCGGGGCGTGTTCGGCGACCTTCTCGACCAGGGCCAGGGAGCGGTCGAGGCGGGCGAGGACCTGGTCGGCGTCGCGGCCGGTGGGGCCGGAGTGGTGGGCGACCTCGTCGTAGGCCACCAGGTCGGCGTAGACGGCGGTACGGCCGGCCAGCATGTCGCCGATGACGGCGGCGACGACCACGTCCCGCTCGACGACGGTGGCGAAGGCCCGCACGAAGGGGTAGAGCCCGCCCCGGCCCACGCGCGGGGTGTCCCCGCGCAGCCGGGAGCGGGTCGACTGGGCCATTTCGCGCAGGACGTCGGCGGCGAAGGACATCGCGGTGCGCACGGCGTTGGCGGGGTCGGAGAAGTAGGCGAAGTACCCGGCGCGGGAGCGCTGCCCGCGCTCGCGGCGGGCGGAGACCGACAGGACCAGGGCCACCTGGCCGGCGCCGCCGCTGAAGAGGTTGCCGCGGCTGGCGCCGTCGTCGGTGAGGAGCCCGCCGTCGCCGGTCCGGCGCACCGCGCGCCGCTGGAGCTCGGCGGCGGAGGCGGGCCGGTTGCTGACCATGACCTGGCGCCGGTCCTTCTCGTACCAGCGGAAGGCGGGGATGTCGTACGTGGTGCCGTGCAGGATGCCGAGCTGGCTGGCGCCGGTCTGGCTGGACCAGTCGGTGCGCCAGGGGGTGAGGCGGTGGGTGGCGGGGGCGGTGCCGTGGCCGAGCCAGCGGGCGACCGTGGGCAGCAGACCGCGTGCGACGGCGGAGACGAGGACGTCGTGGCCGACGCCGTCGAGCTGGAGGAAGACGGTGCCGGGGGTGGCGGGCACCGGGAGGGCGCGGCGGCGGCGCCGGTCGGAGAGGCGGTAGAGGCGCCGCCGGTAGGCGTTGTCGTCGCGGACGGCGAGGGCGGTGCCGGTGCCGGAGGCGACCGCCGACATGACGGCGGCGACCAGGACCGCCGTCTCGGGGGCCGCGGCGCCCCGCCCGTCGGGGATGAGCCAGAGGGCGAGGGTCAGCAGCGAGCCGTTGAGGGCGAAGGCGAGCAGGCCCAGGACGAGGGCGGGGACCAGCAGCAGAGCACGGACGACCAGTGGCCAGACCAGTGCGGAGAGCACACCGAACACCCCGGCCCCGACGGCGGCGGTGATGCCGATCCGGGTGGGGCTGTCGCCGTCGGCGGACTGGAGGCGGAAGTCGGGCAGGAGGCCGGCGAGCACCAGCATGGTGACGGTGGAGACGGCCCAGACCGCTCCCATCCGCCACAGCGCCCCCGCGAACCCCCGCCACGGCCTCTCCGCCACGCCTGCCCTCACCTCGTCACCCCGGTGGGTCCCGCCCGTCGGGCCCGGTCCAGCGTTTCACACCGCCTTCGGCCGGTCCGTTCCGGTATGCGCCGGCCTGGTGCCGTCAGCAGCCGTCGTACCCGGCGGTGGGCATGGAGAGGCGGCGGTGGACGCGGGCCTTGGAGCGGGGCCCGTACTGGGGTTCGGCGAGGTCGGCGGTGACGACGCGGGCGCCGCGCCGCTCGCAGAGGGCGGTGAACTCCTCGGCGCAGCTGACGGCCTGGCCGAGGACGCGCAGGCTGGGGGTGAGGAAGAGGTCGACCCGCCCGGCGTCGAAGTCGGCCCAGAGTTCGGGGTGGTCGGGGGCGAGCCCGTGCAGCAGCAGCTCGCGGGTGATGACGTGGTCGTGGGCGGCGGCCCAGCGGGCGCACATGTCCTGCTGGCTGCGGGTGTCGACCAGGAAGGGGTCCCGGTCCAGGTGTTCCAGCGGGGTGAGGCTGGCGATGGCAGCCGCCCGCGGGTGCGGCGGCTGCTCCACGGCGTCCTCCATGGCGTCCTCCCTGACGTCCCCCGCCGGGCTGCGGCCCGGCCGGGCTGGCGTCCGCCGACCCTATCCCGGCCCTTAGGCTCGTGGAGAGCGGTCTTCCGGCCGTCCGCCGTCCGGGTGGCGCGGGACGGCGGGCCGCAGGAAGGGAGTGCGCGGACGGTGGAGATCACCTGGTGGGGTCATGCCACCTGCACGGTGGAGGACTCGGGGGTGCGGCTGCTGACCGACCCGGTCTTCGCGCGGCGGCTGGCCCATCTGCGGCGGCGGCGGGGCGCGCTCCCGCCGGCCCGGGCGGCGGTCGCCGACGCGGTCCTCGTCTCGCACCTGCACGCCGACCACCTCCATCTGCCGTCGCTGGCCCGGCTGGCGGCGGGCACGAGACTGCTGGTACCCAGGGGCGCGGTCCGGGCCGTGCCGGGGCTGCGGCGGCTGGCGCGGCTGGACCTGGTGGAGGTCGGGCCGGGGGACGCCGAGAAGGTCGGTGCCGTGACGGTCCGGGCGGTCCCCGCACTGCACGACGGGCGGCGGCTGCCGGTCGGACCGCGCCGCTCGCCGGCGCTGGGCTTCGTGGTCAGCGGGGAGGCGCGGACGTACTTCGCCGGGGACACCGGGCTCTTCGACACGATGGCCGAGGAGGCCGGACCGGTGGACGTGGCGCTGCTGCCGGTGGGCGGCTGGGGTCCGGGGCTGGGCCACCACCACCTGGACGCGGCCCGGGCCGCCGAGGCGCTGCGCCGGCTCGCCCCGGCCGCCGCCGTGCCGGTGCACTACGGGACGTACTGGCCGGTAGGGATGGACGCGGTGCGGCCGCACGAGTTCCACTCCCCCGGTGCCGAGTTCGTCCGCAAGGCGGCGGTGGCCGCGCCGGGGGTGCGGGTGCACCTGCTGGGCCACGGGGAGAGCGTGCGGCCCGGGACCGGCCGGTGAACGCCTCGCCGCTGCCGGTGCTGGTGGTGCTCGGCGCCGCCGAGGTGCCCGACGCCGCCACGCAGCAGGCCCTCGGCTATCCCTCGCTCTTCCTGCTGATCCTCCTGGGCGCGCTGGTGCCGGTGGTGCCGACGGGGGCCATCGTCAGCGGGGCCGCCGCGGTCGCCTTCCAGCAGGCGGCGCCGCTGACGCTGCTGGTGCTCTTCCTCGTCTCGGCGCTGGCGGCCTTCCTCGGCGACCTGGTCCTGTACCGGCTGGGGCAGCGGGGGGTGCGCTCGCGCGGCGGTTCGCGGTGGCTGGACGCGCTGCGCCAGCGGGCGGCGCCGGACCGGCTGGAGCAGGCCCGCGCCAGGCTGGAGGACCACGGCGTGACGGTGCTGATCCTCTCCCGACTGATCCCGGCGGGGCGCGTCCCGGTGATGCTGGCCTGCCTGCTGGCACGGATGCCGCTGGCCCGGTTCGCCCGCGCGGACGGCCCGGCGTGCCTGGCGTGGACGGCGACGTACCAGCTCATCGGCATCGTCGGCGGGTCGCTCTTCGCCGAGCCGTGGGAGGGCGTGGCGGCGGCGGTGGTGCTGACGGTGCTGATCAGCGCGGCCCCCGGGCTGTGGCGGCGGCTGCGGGGGACGGCGTCGTCCGCCCGCTGAGGCGACGGGGCGTACGGGAGGGGGCCTCGGCTGTCACAGGGTGCGGGAGCCGCCGACCGGCAGGTCCCACAGGTCCTCGCGGGGGCGGCCGGTGCGGGCCCAGGCGGCCCGGACCCTGGTGAGGGGTTCGAGGACGGGTTCGGCGGAGAGCAGGAAGGTCGCCCAGTGCATGGGGGCCATCCGGCGGGCGCCGAGGTCGGCGCAGGCGGTGACCGCCTCCTCCGGGTCGCAGTGGACGTCCCGCAGCCACCAGCGGGGGGCGTAGGCGCCGATCGGCATGAGGGTGAGGTCGATACCGGGGTGGCGGCGGCCGATCTCGGTGAACCAGTGGCCGTAGCCGGTGTCGCCGGCGAAGTGCACCTTCCGGCCCTGGGGGTCGGTGAGCACCCAGCCGCCCCACAGGGTGCGGCAGGAGTCGAGCAGGCCCCGCCGCGACCAGTGGTGGGCGGGGACGAAGTCGAAGGCCACACCGCCGATCTCGCACCCCTGCCACCAGTCCAGCTCGTGGACGCGGGTGAAGCGGCGGCGCCGGAACCAGCGCGCGAGCCCGGCCGGGACCAGGACCGGTGTGGTGCGCGGCAGGCGGCGCAGGGTCGGGGCGTCCAGGTGGTCGTAGTGGTTGTGGCTGATGACGACGGCGTCGACCGGCGGCAGGGAGGCCCAGGGGACGCCGACGGGGGTGACGCGCGGCGGGGTGCCGAGGATGCGGTACGACCAGACGGGGTCGGTGAGCACGGTCAGCCCGCCGATCCGCAGCACCCAGCTGGCGTGCCCGGCCCAGGTCAGGGCCAGGGTGCCGGGCCCCGCCGGGGGCAGCGGCGCCGGTGCGCAGGGCAGCAGCGGTACGTCGCGCCGGGCCTCGGCGCCGGGGCGCAGGGCGCCTGCCTCGCGGGCCAGCCGGGTCACGGCGCGGACCCCCGGGAGCGGCGCCGTGAGGCGGTCGCGGTAGGAGCGGCGGCGGGGGCGGCGCCCGGGGGCGGCGGGCTCGGGCGGGATGGGCACGGCGGGGGCCGGGGCGAGGGCCGCGGGCGCCGGGACGGGGTCGCGCTGCTCGGTCATCGGGGGGCCTCCTCTGCTCCGGCGGGGGATGCGGCGAGGGCGCCGAAGACCTCGGCCACCCGGTCCAGGGCCCGCCGCACGGGGGCCGCCTGGAGGGGGTCCGGTGCACCGGTGAGCAGGTCGGCGCGGACCCGTTCGTCGGCACCGAGGAGCGGGCCGGTGGAGAGCCGGACGCGGAGCTCGGCGAGGTCGTCGCCGAAGCGGTGGCCGCCGGGGGCGGGCATGCCGAGGCGGGCGGTGAGGTCGTTCTCCAGTTCCAGGGCATCGGTGACCCCGCGGGCCGCGAGGGCGGAGGCGAACGGTGCCAGGTCGGCGTAGAGGTGGCGGCCGGCCTGGGGCGGGCGGACGAGGGCGCCGGCGGCGTGCAGCACGGAGTGCAGGGCGCCGGCGAGGCGGCCGTGCAGGGCCACGGCATGGGCCAGGCGGGTGGTCAGTTCGCGGGGTTCGCCGAGCGCGTACGTGGCGGCGGCGGCGACGGGGGTGGAAAGGGCGGCGTCGACGGCGGTGAGGATGTCGAGGCAGCGGGCCCGCAACCGGGCGCCGGCGCCGGTGTCGGGGAAGCGGGCGACGGCGGCGGGCCAGCCCGGCGGGAGCCAGCCGCCGGAGAGGTCGCAGAGGACGGTGACGCCGTCGGGGAGCATCTCGGCCGGCCCGACGACGGTGGTGTCCTCGGGCCGGTAGACGGTGTCCCGCCAGGTCTCGTCGCTGACCACGTGCAGCCCCTCCTCGGCGGCGGCCTCGACGGCGCGGCTCAGCACCTCGGGCACCGCCACCGTGCCGGTCGGGTCGTCGGCGACGGCGAGGACCAGCAGCCGCGGGTCACCGCCCTCGTCCCGGACCCGGCGGACCGTCTCCAGCAGGGCGTACGGGTCGGGGACGCCGCCGCAGGCGGCCGGCGAGGGCACCGAGTAGGTCGGGCGGCCCAGCAGCCGGGCCTGCGGTGCCCACCAGGCCGGGCAGGGCCGCGGCAGCAGCACGTCGCCGCCGACGGCGGCGGTCAGGGCCAGGAGCAGGGCGGGCGCGCCGGGGGCGGCGGCGAGCAGGGCGGGGTCGGCGGCGAGGCCGCGCCGGGCCCAGTAACCCCGGGCGGCGGCCAGGAGGGCGGGGCCGCCGCCGGGGGGCTCGGCGTGCGGGCGGCCGGCGGCGCCGGCGAGGACGACGGCGAGTTCGGGCACGACCGGCAGGCCCGGCTCCGGTACGGGTGGCCCGTACCGGAGGGGGCCATGGCCCTCCAGGGCACTCTCCATCCGCCGTACCTCCGCTCGAACGCATTACCCCTCTCGCACTGTGCCGCGCCCCGGGCCCGCCCACCACCGGGGGCCTCCGATCCGGGGAACGGCGCGGCCGGGCCGGGACGGTTCGGCCCGGGTGCCCCGGGTACGCGTGGGGCCACGGCCGCCCGGGCCCGGCGCCCGCGACGGCCGTACCGCAGAACGGACCCGTACAGAAGGGCACAGCATGCAACGAGGCAGTGACCGGATGAGCGTCCACCGCGACGAGGGGATGAAGCACGAGCTGCGCGATTACCTGAGGTCGGGCCATCCGACCCGGTCCGAGGAGTGGCACGACGCGGAGCCCGGCGACCCGCTGGGGGCGCACCCGGACATCGCGGAGGTCCGCCACGAGCTGGGGCGGCGGCTGGGCCGCACGCCCTTCCCGGCGCGCGCGCCGGAGCTGGCCAGGGTGCTGGACGCCGGGCACTGTCCGGACGAGGTGGTGGCGCTGCTGGCGCCGCTGCCCGCCGAGACCACGTACCGCAACGTGCAGCAGCTGGCGACGGCCGTGGTGGAGGCCCGGGCCGACGCCTGAGGGAGGGGACGCGGACCGTCCCCCGGGCCCTTTTGCTCCTGGGGGCGGTCCGCGCGACCCTGGAAGGACACCCGGATGGCGGCGGGCAGGCCACCCCGGACCGCCGGACGGGCGGGCCGGAGAGACCGGGACGAGGATTCGAAGGGCGGGAACGCCGATGCGTGTCGCATTCCTGGTGGCCCCCGAGGGCGTGGAAGAGAGCGAACTGACCGGGCCGTGGCAGGCCGTGACCGAGGCGGGTGGAGAGGCCGTGCTGGTGTCGACCTGGCCGGGCGAGGTGCTCTCCTACCGCCATCTGGAGAAGGGGGACCGCTTCGTCGTCGACCAGGTGGTGGGCGAGGTGTCGGCGGGCATGTTCGACGCCCTGGTCCTGCCGGGCGGCGTGGCCAACCCCGACCACCTGCGCACCGACGCGGACGCCGTCGGCCTGGTGAAGGACTTCGTCGACCAGGGTCGGCCGATCGCCGCGATCTGCCACGCCCCGTGGATGCTGATCGAGGCCGGAACGGTACGGGGCCGGACCCTGACCTCGTACCCGAGCCTGGCGACGGACATCCGCAACGCCGGGGGCACCTGGGTGGACGAGGCGGTCCGGGTCGACTCCGGCGGACCGACGACCTTGATCACCAGCCGCACCCCGCGCGACCTGCCGGCCTTCAACGAGGCCCTGGTGGGCGTCTTCACGACGGCGGCGGCCGCGTCTCGCTGAATCTCTGCGGCTACGCCTCCCGGCCCAGCCGGGCCAGGAGGCGGGTCTGGGGGTCGGCGCCCGAGGGCGGGGTGAGGGGCGGGGCGAAGACGCCGCTGCCGGAGAGGTCGCCCGCGTAGGGGGCGGTCTCGCGGTCGGCGAAGGAGACCAGTTCGGGCGGGAGGTGCTCGGTGGCGCCGATGCCGCGGGCCAGGTCCCAGGCGTGGATGATCAGGTCGGTGGTCATCTGGCCGCAGTAGTGGTCCGCGCGGCTCGGCCCGTAGGAGAGCCGCACGGTCCGGTCGAGCGCGCCGGGGGCGGCGAACGCCTCGCGGGCGCCGCGCGCGGCGGCCTCCCAGGCGCCGACCGGGTCCTCGCCGAGCAGGTCGCCGTCGAGGGCGTCGCCGACCGACTCCATGGTCTCCCCGGCCAGCAGCGGGGGCGCCCAGAGCTGTTCGGAGACCAGATGGGCGACGAGGTCGCGGACGTTCCAGTCGGTGCAGGGGGTGGGGTGGTCCCACTGGTCGTCGAGGATGTCGTGGACCCTCCGGTCGAAGAGGTCCAGGGCGGCCTCGTGCCGCGCGAGGAGTTCGGAGTGACCGGGGGTACTCGTCTCGGGGTCTGCGCCCGACGGGCCGGAGGAGGACATGGGGTCCATCCTCACCCCGTTGGGGCGCGTTCGCCGGGGGCGGGCGTCCGTTCCGGTGACGGACACGGCCCGGCTCGCGCGCCGGTGCGGGTGATCGGCGCGCACGGGGGTACCCGTGCCGCATGCGTCCTGACCCTGTGAACCCCCTGCCCACCCGGTGGCGCCCCCCGGGTGCCCGCCGTGCGCGCGCCTGGCCCCCGGCTTCGTCGGCCGACCGGCTGGTCGCGCTGGACCGCACCGTCTTCGAGGCGGTCGCGGCGCGCCGCTGGCCCGGTGCCGACCGGGTGCTGCCGAAGCTGAGCCGGAGCGCCGACCACGGCCTGCTCTGGGGCGCGGTCGCGGCGGGGCTCGCGGTGACCGGTTCGCCGCGCGCCCGCCGGGCGGCGGTGCGGGGGCTGGCCTCGCTCGCCCTGGCCTCGGCCACCATCAACACCCTCGGCAAGCGGACGGTGCGGCGGCGGCGCCCGGGGCTGGAGTCGGTGCCGCTGATACGGCAGCTGAAGCGGCAGCCGATCACCTCCTCCTTCCCGTCGGGCCACGCGGCGTCGGCGGCGGCCTTCGCGACGGGGGTGGCGATGGAGTCCCGGGGCCTGGGCGCGGCGGTGGCCCCGCTGGCGGCGGCGGTCGCCGCCTCCCGCGTCCACACCGGTGCGCACTACCCCGGTGACGTGCTGGCCGGGGCGGCACTGGGCGCGGGTGCCGCCTTCGCCGTACGCGGCCTGGCGCCGACCCGGGACCAGCTCCCCTCCCCCGGGCGCCCGCTGGTGGACGTACCGGCGCTGCCCCGGGGCCACGGCCTGGTCATGGTGGTGAACCAGGGCGCCGGCACCCCCGACAAGGCGCGGGTGCTGCGGGAGCTGCTGCCGGAGGCCGAGGTGGTGGAGTGCGAGGGCGAGGGGCTGGTGGCGGAGCTGGAGAAGGCGGCGGAAGGTGCGCTGGCCCTCGGCATCTGCGGCGGCGACGGTTCGGTCAACGCGGCGGCCGGGGTGGCTCTGCGGCACGGGCTGCCGCTGGCGGTGCTGCCGGGCGGCACCCTCAACCACTTCGCGTACGACCTCGGGATGGAGGACCCGAAGGAGCTGTGCCGGGCGGTGGAGGCGGGCGACGCGGTCGCGGTGGACGTGGGCCGCTTCCGTTCCGGCGAGCGGACCGGGCACTTCCTCAACACCTTCAGTCTGGGGGTCTACCCGGAGCTGGTCCGGGAGCGGGAGCGCTGGTCGGGCCGGGTCGGCGGGCGGCTCGCGGACGTGGTGGCGGCGGTGCGGGTGCGGCGCCGGGACCATCCGCTGGAGGCGGTGGTCCAGGGTGAGCGGCGCCCGCTGTGGCTGCTGTTCGCGGGCAACTGCACCTACCGCCGGATGGGGCTGACGGGCGGGCGACGGGTGGATCTGGCCGACGGCCTGCTGGACGTCCGCGCGGTGCACGGCGGGCGCGGGCCGGGGTTCCGGCTCGTGGCCGCGGCGCTGGCGGGCCCGCTGTCCCGCTCGCCGTTCCACGCGGCGGTGCGGGTGCAGCGGCTGCGGATCGGCGGGATCAGCCCGGGAACGCCGCTCGCCTTCGACGGCGAGGTGAGCGACGCGGGTCCGAGCCTGGAGCTGGACAAGCTCCACGAGGGACTGCGGGTGTACCGGCCGCTGTCGCTCTGATCCGGCGACCCCGCGCACGGGAGGCGCCCACGCCCACCGGCTGCCGCAGCACCCCGGCGATCCGGTGGGCGCCCCGCGCGAGATGCGCCGGGTGTGCGCCGGGCGCCTGGTCGCCGTGCGCAACGCGGACTGCGCGGCGACGACCTGGCACCCGGCGCGCCCCGGACTCGACGCGTGGCTGGAGCCGTACCGGTCCGTGGCGCGGGCGAGCGGGTCGCGGGCCGGCGGCTGCGGGCGTGGGCGCGTGAGGCCGGGTTCAACGGCCTCACGGCGGCCGCCTCCGCCTGGTGCTACGCCGACGAGGCGGAGCGGGCCTGGTGGGGCGGACCGGGCGACGGCCTCCGGGTACGCGACGCGGGCGGTCGGCCTCGGGGAGGCGGACCAGGCCGGACTGGAGCGGATCGCGGCGGCCTGGCGTCGGTGGGCGGCGGCCCCCGACAGCTGGTCCGCGGTGCTCCACGGGGAGCTGCTCTGCCGCGCCCGAGCGGAGCGGGCCGCGAGTCCACACCCGGCCGGGGTGACACAGCGTCACCCTCGTGCGGGGCGGGCGCCGCGCCCCATCCGGCCTACCCACCCTGCCGACCGACACCCCTCCTTACGGACATATAGGGCATCCACCCCCATATGCGCCAATTGCCGCCACGCCGGGCGCCGTTGAGCCCGCCTCGTGAGCAGCGTCATAGCGGTCACGGTCCGTGGCAGCCACCACCGGCCGGGGCGCAGCACCCGCCACGCCCGGAAAGATCACGAATCTACGGAGGGTGACCACCTCCGGAACAAAGGATCAAGAAAGCGACTTCCAGGGCGCCGACGCTGCTTGTTCCCGGGAGCCCGGCTCGTCTACGGTCACCGTCATTCCGGATGGACCGCCTAATCCTGCCGCCGTCCGGTATCCCACATCGACCCTTCCACGGCAGGAGCGGGGGACCCAGGTAAGCCGCCGGAACCGGAGCAGCGCACCGCGCACGCCACCGGCCCCCCGGCTAGGGGTGAAGCCGCGCCACACGGCGCGGCCGGGCAGCTCCAGCCCGAACCCGACAGCTCACCTCGCAGGCGCCGGAGAGGAACCTTCATGCCCGCCAAGGGGAAGCACCGCCGTACCAGGACCATGCGCATAGCCCGCACGCTGGCCGTCGCCGGCTCGGGCAGCGCCGCCCTGGCCCTGCCGCTGATGGGCGCCGCCCACGCACAGGCCGCCGAGAAGTCGGCGCCGGAGTCCGTCGCCGTCCAGCAGGCCGTCGCCGCAGCTCAGCAGCAGGCGCCGAAGAACGCCTCCGCCGACACCAAGACCTACGAGGTCGTCGTCGGCGACTACCTGGCCAAGATCGCCGCCGCACAGCACGTCGACGGTGGCTGGGAGCAGCTCTACCAGGACAACCGCAAGGTCGTCGGCTCGAACCCGGACCTCATCCTCCCGGGCATGAAGCTCTCGGTGGACGGCACCGTCGCCGAGGCCCCGAAGTCCGCCCCGGCCAAGCCGCAGAGCGCGCCGAAGCAGGCCGCGCCCAAGGCCGACACCAGCGCCTCCACCGCGAAGAAGACCGAGACGGCGCCGCAGCCGGCCGCCCCGGCGAAGCCGCAGGCCGAGCAGGCCGAGCAGCCCGCCGCCTCCACCGGCTGGGTCCGCCCGGTCGACTCCTCCCCGTCCACCGCCTACCGCGCCTCCGGCGGCAGCTGGTCCTCCGGTTACCACACCGGTGTCGACTTCTCCGCCTCCTCGGGCACCTCCGTCAAGGCCGTCGGCGCGGGCACCGTCGTCTCCGCCGGCTGGAGCGGCTCGTACGGCAACGAGGTCGTCATCAAGCACGCCGACGGCAAGTACTCCCAGTACGCCCACATGTCGTCGCTCTCGGTCTCGTCCGGCCAGACCGTCTCGGCCGGCCAGCAGATCGGCCTCTCCGGATCGACCGGCAACTCCACCGGACCGCACCTCCACTTCGAGGTCCGCACCGGCCCGGGCTACGGCTCGGACATCGACCCGCTGGCCTACCTGCGCGGTCACGGCGTCTCCGTCTGACACCTCCCGGCACCGCCGGGTCCTCTCCTCACCGCCGGCCGGGGGCCGGACCGGGGCACACCGCCCCGGCCCGGCCCCCGGCCGCGCGCGTGCCGCCGGTCGCTACCGCCCGGCCGTCCCGAGGATCAACGACCGGAGCGGGCCGGCCCGTCGGCAGCGCGTGGCCCGCGCCGGGCACGATCTCCACCTCGGCACGGCCCACCAGCGCGCCGACGCGTGCGGCCACCTCCCGCGTGTCGCGCGGGGCGCCGCGCTCCCCGAGCAGGAAGGGCGCGGGGACCGTCAGGCGGCCAGTTCCTCGCAACTGCCTGAACTGGCCCGTCCGCAACGCGGTGAAGGTCTCCCGCCCGTACCGGTCCAGCCCTCGACCGCAAGGGGAGCGCTCCGCTCCCGGCCTTCTGCACCACGCTTCAGGCGAGGGCGGCAGATCTCCGGCTCCTCGGGCGGTGGCGGTTCAGCGGACCGTCCGGAAGAACGCCCGGATGTCATCGAGGAGCAGGTCGGGGGCCTCCATCGCGGGGAAGTGGCCGCCGCGGTCGAACTCCGACCAGTGCGTCACGTTGTGCTCTCGTTCGGCGATACGACGCACTCCGGGGTCCCCGGGGAAGACAGCGACGCCGTGGGGCACCGGGGACGCGGAGACGGCCGAGCCCCAGGACTTCGCGCTCTCCTTGTACAGCCGGGCCGAGGAGGCGGCGGTGCCGGTCAGCCAGTAGATGCTCACGTCGGTGAGCAACTGGTCCCGGTCGACAGCTTCCTCGGGAAGCTCGCGGGCGGGGTCGGTCCACTCCTTGAACTTCTCCGCGATCCACGCCAGCTGTGCGGCCGGCGAGTCGGTCAGGCCGAACGCGACGGTCTGCGGACGGGTGGCCTGGATGATCGCATAGCCGCTGCCGTCCTGGTCCTGGTACTGCCCGAGCCGCTCCAGCTCTACCGGCGACAATCCGTCGGACTCCGCCGGGTCGCCGGTCGGAAAGCCCAGTCCGCCGTTGACGTGCACCCCGGCGACGTTCCCGGGGGCGACACGGCCGAGTTCGGGCGAGATCACGGCACCGCTGTCGCCGCCCTGGGCGCCATAACGTTCGTAGCCCAGGCGCCGCATCAGCTCCGCCCAGGCTCGCGCGACCCGGTGCAGATCCCAGCCCGGCTGGGTGGTCGGCCCGGAGAACCCGAACCCCGGGATGGACGGAGCGACGACGTGGAACGCGTCGGCGGGATCGCCGCCATGGGCCCGCGGGTCGGTGAGCGGGCCCATGATCTTCATGAACTCGGCGATCGAGCCCGGCCAGCCGTGCGTGATGATCAACGGCAGTGCGTCGGGCTCGGGGGACCTCACGTGCAGGAAGTGGACGTGCTGCCCGTCGATCTCGGTGGTGAACTGGTCGAACCGGTTGAGCGCGGCCTCCTGCGCGCGCCAGTCGAAGCCGGAGCGCCAGTACTCGGCGAGTTCCCTCGCGTAGGTGACCGGGACGCCGTAGGACCAGCCGACGCCGGAGAGTTCGTCGGGCCAGCGGGTGCGCGCCAACCGCTCGCACAGGTCATCCAGATCGGCCTGCGGGATGTCGATGCGGAAGGGGCGGATGGAGGGGTCGGTGCTCGCCAGGCTGTTCATGGGAAGAACGCTACGGGCGGGTCAGGACAGATACGGTCCTAGGTGCGAGGGAGACTGCCCGTCATGCGGGAAACCTCGGCGCGCCTTCTGACACTGCTGTCCCTCCTCCAGAGCCACCGCGACTGGTCCGGCACGGAACTCGCCGAACGGCTCGGCGTGACACCACGTACGGTGCGCCGGGACGTTGACCGGCTGCGCACACTGGGCTACCCCGTGCACTCCAGTGCCGGGACAGCCGGCTACCGGCTCGGCGCCGGGACGCGACTACCGCCGCTGCTGCTCGACGACGAGGAAGCGGTGGCGGTCGCCGTGGGCCTGCGTACGGCCGCGGGCGGAACCGTTGCCGGGATCGCCGAGTCCTCCGTACGCGCACTGGCCAAGCTCGAAGGCGTCCTGCCGTCCCGTCTCCGGCACCGTGTGCACGCGCTCCAGTCGGTGACGGTGCCACTGGCGCAGGCCGGGCCGACGGTCGCGCCGGACACCCTGACGGCGATCGCGGCGGCCTGCCGGGACCACGAGACCCTGCGCTTCCACTACCGCGCCCATGACGCCACCGGAACCCGCCGCGAGGCCGAGCCGCACCGCCTGGTGTTCTCCGGGCACCGCTGGTACCTCCTCGCCTACGACACCGCGCGCGCCGACTGGCGCACCTTCCGCGTCGACCGTCTGACCCTGCGTACCCCCAACGGCCCCCGCTTCACGCCCCGTCAGGCCCCCGCTCCCGACCTCGCCGACTACGCCTCCCGCGCCTTGTCCACCGCCCCCTACCGCCACCAGGCACGCGTCACCGTCCACGCCCCGGCAGCCCGGGTACAAGAGCGCATGCCCGCCGCCGCGGCGACCATCGAGCCACGCGACGCGCAGTCCTGCACGGTGACGGCCGGCGCGCACTCCCTGGACGAACTGGCCCTGTGGCTGGGCCTGCTGGCCACGCCGTTCACCGTGCACGAGCCACCCGAACTGGTGGTACACCTACGGGAGATCGCGGCCCGACTCACAGCGGCGACACGCACCTGACGCCGCCCGCGCCGACCGCCTCGTCCCCGCCGACCCCGGACCGCGACATCGCGGCCCCCTGCCTTCGACCTCGTCGTCGCACCGACGATCACCCCCACGTCCGCGCCTTCGCGGGAAATCACCTGCGGGCGTCCCGGGGCGTCCGTCTCTCTGGGCGGCACCGGCTTCGGCCCCACCGTCCTCAAGGCAGGATGCTCTTCACCGTCCTGGCCACGTGCGCCGAGTGCGCGGCCGGACTCCTGCCGCTGCCCATCCGTCAGGGCATGGCGGCTGCCGGGACCATGGGGAGACCGAAGAGCACCAGCCGAAGCCGGACGCCCCCGACATCCCCACTCGGCCCAGGTCCACGACGCGGGTGGACAGACCATCGCCGGACTCGGCGAACTCTTGTACAGCGTCCCTGAGTCGGTACTCCGAGAGGGACCTGACGGTACGGGCGTGGCGTGCCATCATGAGGGCGTCGCGAGGGCTTGGGATCTTCCTCCGCCCGGCGCCGCGCGGCGAGGCCAACCGCGAGCGCGCGGGCCGGAGCGTCAGGAATGGGTGAAGCGTGGAAATCCTGGGGACCACACTGCGGATCTGCGTCGAGGATCTGGAGGCGGCGGTGCCGTTCTACGAGCGGCTGGCGGGCAGCCGGGCGATGCGGCACCAGCAGGGCGGGGTCTCCGTCGCCGCCGTCGGCTGCTTCCTGCTGATGAGCGGGCCCAAGGCCGACCTGGACGTGCTGCGGAAGGTCGCCGCGACCATCGCCGTGGCCGACGTGGAGCAGACCGGCCAGGTCCTCGCCGCCTCCGGCGCGGCGGTGATCGCGGGCCCGGTGGCGACCCCGGCCGGGCGCACCCTGGTCGCGATGCACCCGGACGGTTCGGTCTTCGAGTACGCGGACCGGCTCGGCGCCGCCGCCTGATGGGCGCTCAGTCGCCGGCGGCCCGCTCCTGCCCGGCGGGCCGCATCCGGAAGTCGTAGGCGGCGGGCAGGGGTTCACCGCTGAGACGGGCCCAGGTCTCGCTCAGCACCTCGTCGCCCTCACGCAGGTCTGCCACCTCGAACCCGCCGGTGAACACGGCGAGCGCGGCCTCGCGCTCCCCCTCGGCCAGCAGCAACTGTGCCTCCAGGAGCCGGAAGCGGCCCCGGGCGCGGGTCGCGGGGTGCAGCCGCCCGTACGCCTCGCGGGCCGTCCCCGGCCGGTCCGCCGCGAGCAGCGCCGGGACGGCCTCCCGGACCAGCGCCGCGATCAGCGGGGAAGGTTCGTCGGCAGGGTCCTCACCGGCTGGGGTGCCGCGCCGGGCCAGGGCGTCGGCCAGCGCCCCGGCATACCGTTCGGCGGCACGTACGGGGTGATGCGCCTCGGTGTCGGCGACGGCGAGGGCGCGCAGCACGGGCCAGTGCGCGGCGCCTTCGGCCCCGGGGCCGGTCAGGGCCCGCTCCCAGCTGCGGACGGCCTGGGCGCGGTCGCCCGCGTGCCACTGGGCGACGCCGAGGTGGTACTCGGTGAGCGGGCCGGGCGGGGCCGTCTCCAGCAGGTCCCGCCAGGCCGGGGAGACCAGGGTCGGACCGGGGTCCTGGTCGGCGCCCGGAGCCTTGGCGGGCAGGGCCCCGGTGTCCAGCAGGGCGGCCCACGGGCGCTGCTCGGGGCCGGGCGCGTCGTCGAAGGGGGTGCCGGGCAGGTCGAGCGCGGCCCGGCGGACCTCCAGCGCGCCCCAGGCGGAGCCGGTGGCGAGACGCTCGCCGGGCGGTGCGTCGGCGACGGCCCGCCACGCCTCGCGGGCGGCGGCCAGTTCCCTGCGGGGCAGTGCACGGTCCAGCGCGGCGCCCGCCTCGGTGGTCGCGACGGCCCAGTCCGGGCCATGAGCGGCGCCGGGGTCGACGTGGAGCGGCCCGTACGCCTCCAGCCAGGCGGTCTCGGCGCCGGCCGGCAGCGGGACGTGTTCGAGCTGGGTGCGGGCGAGCCCGGCCTGGATCTCCGAGTAGCCGCCGGTGCCGGGCTCGGTCAGCCACTCCTGCCAGCGGCGTCCGCCGGGGCCCGAGCCCCAGACGAAGAGCTTGCGGCCGGGCAGTTCGCCGGTGGAGGTCTGGACGAGGCCGTGTCCGTCGCCGTCCAGCGCGGCGATCCAGGGGCGGGCGGCCGGGTCGCGGGGTTCGTGGAAGTAGTCGGCCGGGTGGTGGGAGTGGGCCGGGTGGCTGCGGTCGGCGCCCTCGTGGTGCGGGAACGGGACGCGGCGCAGGCGCTGTTCGTAGCCGAAGTGCCAGGCGGTGTCGGCCGGGGTGAGGACGCGGTGCTCCTCGGGGACGGCGGTGTTGGACCACCAGTAGAGCGGGGCCGTGGTGAGGTGCGGGTTGCGGACGCGGACCCCCACGAGGAGGAAGTCGCAGTCCTCGGGGAGCCAGAGGTCCACCTGGAAGGGCAGGTCCCGCAGCCGCTCCCACTCCCACAGGCGGAGCATCTCGCCGCCGTCGGGGGCGGGGACGCGGGCGGCGTGCAGCGGGGCGCAGGAGAGGGTGGTGTGGCCGGTGGCGCCGATGTTCCACTCGATGCCGCCGGAGTACCAGGCGCCGTTGAGCGCGAAGTCGGCGGGCTGGAACACCGGGTTGCGGTAGAGGAGTTCGCGACCGGTCGGCTTGTGGAGCAGGGAGTGGACGCGCCCGCCGAGACCGGGCAGGACGGTGGCGCGCAGCCGGCTGTTCTCCAGGACGAGGGCGGGCAGGCTGGTCGGGACGCGGCGGCGCTCGTAGCCGTCCAGGACCCGGGTGGGGAGCAGTGAGGTCAGCGGGGCGTGGCCGAGTTGGCGTGCCATCTCCGGCCCGAGCCCGGAGACGGTCGCGGGGTCGACGGTGTGCGTCTCGTCGAGCGGGCGCAGCGGGGCCAGTGGGTTGACCGCCCCCAGAGGCGCGGCGGGCAGGGTCAGCAGGTCGTGCCGGATCGTGGTCGCCAAGGCGTAACTCCCCTCACCGGGGCGGACCTTCGCGCCCCTCGCGCCATGGAACCCCCTGACCGGGTGCCGGGGCCAGAGGGCGTCGGCGGCCGGGCTCCGGGTCAGGGGGCCTGTTCGCGCATCTCCTGGGTGAGTGCCCAGCGTTCGTGGTCGCGCCAGGCCCCGTCGATGAAGAGGAAGTCGGGCGAGAAACCCTCCAGGCGGAAGCCGGAGCGCCGGGCGAGGCTGATGGAGGGGGTGTTGCCGGGCTGGACGTTGATCTCCAGCCGGTGCAGGCCGAGGGTGTCCATGGTGTGGCCGACGACCAGCGCGAGGGCCTCGGCCATCAGGCCGCGCCCCTCGCACCCGGCGAAGGCGCCGTAGCCCAGGGCGCCGCAGCGGAAGGCGCCGCCGACGATGTTGTTGACGGCGACGTACCCGGCGAGGGCGCCGGTGGCGCGTTCGTGGACGAGATAGCCGGCCCGGTCGTCGGCACCGACGAGTCGGCCCGCCCAGACGGCGTAGGCACGGGCGTCGGTGGGCGGGAAGAGCCAGGGCCGGTGCAGGTCGCGGCTCTGCCGGGCGCGGGCGGTGAACTCCGCCTCGTCGGCGAGGCGGAGGGGGCGCAGCGTGGTGCGCTCGCCCACGGCCACGGGCTCGGGCGCCGGACGGCGGGGGCCGCTGTCGCCCATGGCCGCTTCCTCGGTGACGGTGTCTTCGTCCATGCGGGGTCGTTCACTCCTGCCGTACGTCTCTCGTGTCCCCGTCAGCATCGCGGAGGCGGCGCGCCCGCGCACCACGAAAGCTCCGTCAGAGGGGAGGCCCAGCCCGGGGACCACCTCGGTGTGCGCAAGGGCGGCCACGTCACGGCCGGGAAGGAGCAGCCTACTCCGCCTGGCTCCACTGCCGGCCAGGACTCAGAGGGCGGCGGCCGAGGCGGGGTCGAGCAGCAACGGTCGGCCGGCGAGCAGGCCGACGGGGGTGACGCCGCCGTACTCCATGCCGGTCCCGCCGGGCGAAACCGCGGAGCGTGAAGGACGCCTTGCGGCTGCCGGGACGCCCGCGGACGGCGCCGTTGACGTCGACCCGGTGCGGGAGAGGACCGGACAGGCGGCGGGGGTGGCGTCGGCGCCTCGCTTGCCGAGGACGATCACGCGGTTGGCGGACACCTCCAGGAGGCCGGCGCCGCAGTGGCCGCCGCAGGCGGTGGTGTCGGCGACGGCGGGGCCGGTGCCGGCGTGGACCAGCCCGGCGGCGCCGGGGCCGGACTCCTGACGGCTCGGCCACGGGGGTGGGCGGTGGCGCGAGGCGGAGCTGCGGCCGCCCGGCCGGTGAACGGCTCCGCCGTCAGGCGAGCGCCGGCACGTCCAGCGTCAACGTGCCCGCGTCGGCGTCCAGTTCGGCCGGAATGCCGAACGGCATGGTCAGCGCCCCCTCGCCGTGCCCGAACCCGAACTCCTCGGCCACCGGCACCCCGAGCGGCCCGAGCCGGTCACGCAGCACGGCCCGCACCTCCTCGTACGGGCCGCACTCCTCCCAGGAGCCGAGGGCGACAGCCCCCACCCCGTCGAGCCAGCGGGCGCGCAGCAGTTGGGTGAGGATGCGGTCGAGGCGGTACGCCTCCTCGCCGATGTCCTCGATCAGCAGCAGCCCGCCCGCGGCCGAGGGGCGGGTGTGCGCCACGCCCAGTTCCGCCGCGAGCAGGCTCACGCAGCCCCCGAGGGTGACGCCCCGGGCCCGGCCGGGGACCAGGACGCGGCCGGTGGCGGAGGTGAGGACACGGACCGACTCGGGGTCGAAGAGGGTGGCCCGCAGGTGCTCCCGGGCCGCCTCGTTCCCGAGGAACCCGGCGGTCGCGGGCATGGGGGCGTGCAGCGTGGCCACGCCGAGGCGGACCGCGAACTGCTCGTGCAGGGCGGTGATGTCGCTGTAGCCGACGAGGGGTTTGGGGCGGGCGGCACGCATCGCCTCCCAGTCCAGCAGGCCGGTCATCCGCTGGCAGCCGTAGCCGCCCCGGGCGCAGAACACGGCGTCGACTCCCGGGTCGCACCAGGCGGCCTGGAGGTCGGCGGCGCGGTCGGCGTCCTCGCCCGCGAGGTAGGGGAAGGCGGGGTGGCGGTCGAGCACGTGCGGGGCGACCACCGGCTCCAGGCCCCAGCCGCGCAACAGGCCGAGGCCGTTCGCCAGCGCCTCCTCGGGCACCGGACCGGCGGGGGCGACCACGGCGACCCGGGCGCCGGGGGCGAGCCGGGCGGGGCGGGTGAGCGGGCTCAGGGAGTACGGCAAGGGGGACGCTCCGGGGATGGTGGCGACAGGGCGGGCCGCCACCCGGCGAGGGGTGGCGGCCCGGGACGGGCGGCCGGCTCGGTGCCGGAGCCGGGCTCAGTGCCGGAAAGCCAGCTCCGGCACCTCGGCGGCGAACCCGAACACCTTCGCGTACAGCGAGAGTTCGGCCTCTATCGCGGTGATCATCGTGTCGGACCGGCGGAAGCCGTGGCCTTCGCCCTCGAAGGCGAGGTAGGCGTGCGGCACGCCGCGTCCGGCCATCCTCTCCAGGAGGCGTTCGCTCTGCTCGGGCGGGCAGATCGGGTCCTCAAGCCCCTGGAGGAGGAGGAAGGGGACGGTGATCCGGTCGGCGCGCTCGGTCGGGGAGCGCTCGGCGTACCGTTCGGGGACCTCCGCGAACGGGCCGATCAGCGTCTCCAGGTACTGGGACTCCATGTCGTGGGTCTCGCCGGTGGCCCAGCCGGTCAGGTCGAGCACCGGGTAGATGACGGTGGCACAGGCGTACACGTCGGTCCCGGCGAGCGAGGCGGCCGCCGTCCAGCCGCCCGCGCTGCCGCCCTGGACGGCGAGCCGGTCGGGGTCCGCGACGCCCTCGGCGGCCAGCGCGGCGGCGACGGCCGCGCAGTCCTCCACGTCGACCAGGCCCCACTGCCCGCGCAGGCGGTTGCGGTAGGCGCGGCCGTAGCCGGTGGAGCCGCCGTAGTTGACCTCCACGACTCCGATGCCGCGCGAGGTGAAGTACGCGGCGTCCAGGGAGAGTGCGACACCGGCCCGCCCGGTGGGCCCGCCGTGCGCACGGACGACGTACGGCGGCAGTTCGCCCTCGGGGCCGTGCCGCTCCGGGTGGCGCGGCGGGATGAGGATGGCGTGGATCTCGCGGCCGCCGGGGCCGGTGAAGACACGCTCCTCGGGGCGCGGGAGGTAGGCCGGGTCGACGACGTCGGTGTGGCGGGCGGCGACGGCCCTGGCCCGGCCGGTGACGGTGTCCAGCTCCACGATCTCGGCGGCGCTGGCAGGCCCGGCGGCGATGCCGGTGACACGGCTGCCGTGCACGTCGAGGGAGAAGGACCAGCTGGTCCACGGTCCGGCGGCGTCGCAGATCTCCCCGGCGTCCGGATCGAGGATGCCCAGGCGGGTGGTGCCCCGGCCGTGCACCACGGCGACGAGGCCGTTCTCCATCGGCGCGAACCATTGCGCCCCGATCTTCCACAGCGGCCCGCCGAACTCCTCCTCGCGCGGACAGAGCGGCTCGGTCTCGCCGGTGGCGGGGTCGACGCGGTGCAGGTTCCACCAGCCGGAGCGGTCGGTGGCGGCGATCAGGGAGCCGTCGGGCGCCCACTCGGCCTGGCAGACCGATTCCTCGGGACCGCCGATGAGGGTCCGCACACCGGTGAACGGCCCCTCGGCCGTCGCCTCGGCGATCTTCAGCTCGGTGCCGTCCCACGGCATGCGCGGGTGGTCCCAGGCGATCCAGACTGCGTGCCGCCCGTCCGGGGAGAGCCTCGGGCCGGTGACGAACCGGTGCCGGTCGGTGTCGAGTTCGCGCACGGCGTCGCGGTCCTCGGCGGCACTGCCGTCGAGTGGCACGGCAGCCGGGACGCGCCGCACGTCGGTGGGGCCCTCGCCGGTGAACTCCTCCAGCACGCACCAGACCTCACCGGTGGCCGCGTGCACCACCGGGTCGGCCCAGCGCAGCCCGCCGCCGACCTGCGAGAGCGGGGTGAGCGGGCGCGGCCCGGCGCCCGGCCGGTCCGGCTCGAAGGCGTAGAGCCGCTGGTCGTCGAAGTGGACGAAGACGATGAGAGGCCCGTCGGGTCCCGGCACGCCGGCCCAGGGGCGGCCGCCGTACTCGATGACGCGGCTGCGGACGTTCCACGGGGCCGGGAGTACGGATTCCTCGGTGCCCTCGGGGCGGCGGCGCACCAGGGTGAGGCGGCCGCCCTCGGCGGGGCGGGGCGCGGTCCACCACAGGTCGTCGCCGACGTGGGCGACGGAATCGGGCCGACCGTCATGGGCGGCGGTGAGGCGGGCGTCGATGGGCGAGGGCCAGGCACCGTACGGCTCAGGCGTGCTCATGGGGTCTTCCAACTCCTCGTTCGGCGGCGGCCCGCCCCGCTCCGTCGCGGGGCGGGCCCGGGATCAGGCGTTGCGCAGGAACCGGTCGAGCACCCGGACACCGAAGTGCAGGGCCTCGACGGGCACGCGCTCGTCCACGCCGTGGAAGAGCGCCTGGTAGTCGAAGCCGGGCGGCAGCTTCAACGGGGAGAAGCCGTAGCCGGTGATGCCGAGCCGGGAGAACTGCTTGGCGTCGGTGCCGCCGGACATGCAGTACGGCACGGCCCGAGCGCCCGGGGCGAACTCCTCGACGGCCTCGCGCATCAGGGCGAAGGTCGGCGAGTCCACGGGGGCCGTCAGCGCCGTCTCGCGGTGGTGGAACCGCCAGTCGACGTCGGGCCCGGTCAGCTCGTCCAGGGTGGCCCGGAACTCGTCCTCGCCGCCGGGCACGAACCGCCCGTCGATCATGGCGGTGGCCTCGCCGGGGATGACGTTGACCTTGTAACCGGCGTTCAGCATCGTCGGGTTGGAGCTGTTGCGGACGGTCGCCTCGACCAGCGAGGCGGCCGAGCCGAGCTTGCCGAGGAGCACGTCGACGTCGAAGCCCTCGGCGCCCGGGTCGGCGTCGATGCCGTAGAGGGCGGCGAGTTCGGTGAGGGCGGCCCGGACCGTCGGGGAGAGGCGGACGGGCCATTCGTGGCCGCCGATGCGGGCGACGGCGGCGGCGAGGCGGCTGACCGCGTTGGCCCGGTTGACCTTCGAGCCGTGCCCGGCACGGCCGCGCGCGGTCAACTCCAGCCAGCCGGTGCCCCGTTCGCCCGCCGCGATGGGGTAGATCTCGCGGCCCGAGCCGTCGTGGAAGGTGAAGGCGCCGGACTCGCTGATGCCCTCGGTACAGCCCTCGAAGAGCGCCGCGTGCCGGTCGGCGAGGAAGTCCGAGCCGTCCTCGGCGCTGGCCTCCTCGTCGGCGGTGAAGGCGATGACGATGTCGCGGCGGGGGCGTACGCCGGTACGGGCCCAGGAGCGGGCCAGCGCGAGGATCATCGCGTCCATGTTCTTCATGTCGACGGCGCCCCGCCCCCAGACGACGCCGTCCTCGACCTCGCCCGAGAAGGGGTGCTTCGTCCACTCCTCGGCCCGCGCCGGGACCACGTCGAGGTGGCCGTGGACGAGGAGGGCGTCGGCGGTGGGGTCGCTGCCGGCGATGCGGGCGACGACGTTGCCCCGGCCGGGGGTGCGCTCCAGGATCACCGGGTCGAGTCCGGCTCCGGCCAGCCGCTCGGCGGCGTACTCGGCGGCCGGGCGTTCGCGGCAGTCGCCGCCGCCCCGGTTGGTGGTGTCGATGCGGATCAGCTCGGAGGTGTAGGTGACCACCTCCTCCAGGGCGGCGGCGTCGACGCCGGTGGCGGTCACGGGGGCGGGCTGCTCAGCCATAGGTCTCCTCCACGGCGTTCTGGGCGACCGTGGTGATGGCCTTGAACGTCCGGATGGCTTCGTACATGGTCTCGCTGGTGTAGCTGGCGCGGAGGTCCCCTGTCAGGGCGACACCCGGGACGACGGTGATCGCCGCCGCCAGGTGGGCGGCGTCGAACTCCAGGTCCACGGTGTGCGGACCGGCCTGCACCGGTTCGTGGCGGACGGCGAGACGGGTGGCGTCACGGGCGGCGGCGCGGATGTCGGCGGCGGTGCGCTCGGGGGTGCGGCAGACGGCCGCGTACCGCGAGACGTGGTCCTTGACCGCGACCCGCTCGGCCTCGGGGGCGTACCCCTTGGAGTCCTCGCACGCCACATCGTCGCCGGTGACCAGGACGACGGGCACCCCGTACTCGGCGACGACGTGCGCGTTGAGCAGGCCCTCGCTGGCTCGGACACCGTCGAGCCAGACGCCGGTGAGGGAGTTGGCGAGGTAGGTGTGGGCGAGGACGCCCGCCATACCGGCCCCCGCGTGGTAGCCGAGGAAGGCGATGCCGTCCACGTCGCCGTGCTGGACGCCCTCCACCATGCTGAGGCTCTTGTGGCGGCCGGTGAGCATCTGGGCGCGCGGGTCGAGGCGTTCCAGGAAGAGGTTGCGCATCGTCCAGTGCGCCTCGTTGATCAGCACCTCGTCGGCGCCCCCGTCGAAGAAACCGAGGACGGCGGCCTGGACGTCGGAGGTGAACATCGACCGGCACCGCTCCCACTGGGCGTGCCCCGGCAGGACGTCGTGCGGCCAGGTCACCCCGGTGGCGCCCTCCATGTCCGCGCTGATCAGGATCTTCACGCCCGCTCCGTTCGGCTACGGGGCGGATCTTGTTCCGCCCGGCGGGGTCACCGTACGCCTTGGGTGAGGTCGGCGGGTAGAGGTTCCGGCCGGGGCGAGGCCGCCCCCGGCCGGTCCCGTTCGGTGGGTCAGTCCTCGTGCCCCAGCAGCAGATCGCGTTCGGTGCGACCGCCGCCCGCCACCTGGAGGACGGTGGCGACCGGCGGGTAGCCGGAGGCGATGACGGTGTACTCGCCGGAGGAGAGGTCGACGAAGCGGAAGGTGCCGTCGGCGGCGGTGGTCTGGGAGTCGACGACGTTGCCCCCGGCGTCGAGCAGGGTGACGCGGGCGTCCTCGACCGGACGCCCGCCGCCGGCCCGCACGGTGCCGCGCAGCACCGCTCCCCCGGCCAGTTCGACGTCCTGCCGGGTCTCGCGGGACGCCTGGACGCTCACCGGCAGGGCGGTCGGGCGGTAGGCGTGGGCGCTGGCGGCGAGCGTGTACTCCCCGGCGACCAGCTCGGAGATGACGTAGCCGCCCTCGCGTCCGCTGCGGGTGGAGGCGACGACCTCGCCGCGTACGTCGGTCAGGGTGACCGTGGCGTCGCGGACCGGCAGACCGTCGGCGGTGAGGACGGCACCGGCGAGGCGCCCGGCGCCGCCGAGGACCACGTCCAGCTCGACCGGGCGTTCGCCGACGGTCACCGTGACGGCCTGCGGCTGGTGTCCGCCGGCCGCCGCGATCAGCACGAAGCTGCCGCTGCCCGGGGTGGCGAGCGCGTACCGGCCGTCGCCGTCGCTGGCGCCGCGCCCGATCTGGCGGCCGGTCACGTCGATCAGGGTGAGGGCGGCGCGCGGCACGGCCGTGCCGTCGGAGTGCTGGACGCTGCCGCAGACGGCGACCCCGGCGGTGTGGCCGGTCCGGGCGGCGGGCAGCTGCGGGACCGGCGGCGCGGTCGGCTCGGGCGCGGGTGGGGCGTGCGGTTCGTCGGCGGGAGCGGGCCGGGACGCGGCGTGGGACACGAGGGGGGTCTCCTTGAGGAAGAAGGCGAGCAGCAGGCCCAGGAGGAGGACCGGCACGAGGTAGAGGAAGATCCGGGGCATGGCGTCGGCGTACGCCTGGATGTACGGGTCGCGCAGGGCGGGCGCCATCGCGTGCACCGCCTGCGGGGTGATCGCCTCGGCGTCGACGGAGCCGGTCGGCGACCCGGCGGGCAGCCGGTCGGCGAGGGCGGCGGTGAGGCGCTGGGCGAAGAGGGTGCCGAAGACTGCGGCGCCGACGCTGCCGCCGATCTGGCGGAAGTAGTTGTTGGCGCTGGTGGCGGTGCCGAGGTCGGCGGGGCGGACGCTGTTCTGCACGGCGAGCACCAGCACCGGCATGATCAGGCCGATGCCGGCGCCGAGCACGGCCATCCACATGCTGTAGTGCAGCCGGGAGGTACCGGTCTCCAGTTGGGAGAGCAGCCACATGCCGAGCGCGGCGAGGACGCCGCCCGCGATCGGGTACGGGCGGTAGCGTCCGGTCCTGCTGATGAGCTGGCCGGAGAGGATCGAGGCGCCGACGACGCCGCCCATCATGGGGAGCATCAGCAGGCCGGACTCGGTGGCGCTGGCGCCGTCGACCATCTGGAGGTAGGTCGGCAGGTAGCTGGCGGCGCCGAACAGGGCGATGCCGACCACGGCGCCGATCAGGCCGGTGATGTTGAAGATCGACTCGCGGAACAGCCGCAGTGGGATGAGGGGTTCGGCCGCGTACCGCTCGGCGACGAGGAACAGCGCCGTCGAGACGACCGCCCCGGCACCGAGCGCGAGGATGGTCCGCGAGCCCCAGGCGTACTCCGTCCCGCCCCAGCTGGTCAGCAGCACCAGGCAGGTGGAGGCGGCGGCCAGCAGCAGGATGCCGGGCACGTCGAGGCGGCCTCGGGTGGCGGGCTTGGGGAGCTTGAGGACGACGGCGACCACGGCGAGGGTGACCAGGCCGAAGGGGATGTTGAAGTAGAAGCACCAGCGCCACGACATGTGGTCGGTGAAGAAGCCGCCGAGCAGCGGCCCGGCGACCGAGGCGAGGCCGAAGGCGGCGCCGATCAGCCCCATGTAGCGGGCCCGCTCCCTCGGCGGCACGATGTCGGCGATGATCGCCTGCACGCCGATCATGAGGCCGCCCGCGCCGAGCCCCTGGAGGGCGCGGTAGGCGATGAGTTCGTCCATCGAGCGCGACCAGCCCGCGAGCCCCGAACCGATGACGAAGACGACGATGGCGAACTGGAAGACGCCCTTGCGGCCGAAGAGGTCGCCGAGCTTTCCGTAGACCGGCATCGAGACGGTGGAGGTGAGCAGGTAGGCGGTGATGGCCCAGGACATCTTGTCGAGGCCGTGCAGCTCGCCGACGATCTTCGGCAGCGCGGTGGCGACGATCATCTGCTCCAGCGCGGCGAGCAGCAGCGCGAGCATCAGCCCGACGAAGACCATCCGGACCTGGCGGGGGTTGAGCCCGGCGTCGCCGGCGGCGGGCTCGGCGGGGTCACCGCCGGGGGGAAACGCTTCGCCGGCCGCCAGGGGCACCGCGGGCGCGTCGTCGGCGGCGTACGCCCCCTCGGGCTCCGGGGCGCCGGGGGGCGCGGGGGGCCCGGCGGGTTCCTCCCCCGAGGCCGTCCTGTGCTCCAGCGTCGTCCCGCCCACGTCACTCTCCCCTCGTCGCGCCGCGCCGACTGCGCCGACGGCTGGCGCCAAGTCTGCGCGCCCGCACGCAAGTCGGGGCAAGAGGGGCGACCCGCCCCCATGGCGGGGCGGGCGGCATCCGGGCCGGTGGGAGCGTTGCGGGCGGCAAGGCGCCGCCCGCGAAAACCACTCGAAACGGTGAGGTGACAGCGCGCCGGAATCGACGCGAAGGGGGCACCGCGCGCGGGTGGCGCCCCCTCTCGGGCTACTTCTCCAGCGCGGCCGCCAGCTTGGCGAGCGTCTGGTCGTGGATGCGGGCCAGCCCCTTGGGCGCGAAGGTCCGCTCGAAGAAGCCGCCGATCCCGCCGGCGCCGTTCCAGACGGTGCGCACCCGCACCCGCGCGCCCTGCCCGGCCGGGGTCACCGTCCAGGTCGTGACCATGGAGGAGTTCCGGTCGGCCTCGACCAGTTCCCCGTCGGAGGGCTCCTTGACGTCGAGCAGGCAGTCCCGCACCCGCTTGCTGGTGGCCTGGAGCTTCCAGTGGACGAGGGTGCCGTCGCCGTCGCCGCCCTCACGCACCTCGTACTCGCTGTACTGCTCGGGAAGGACCGTACGACGGGTACCGCTGTAGTCGGCCAGCGCGTCGAAGACGTCGTCCGGCTTCGCCGCGATCGTCCGCTCCGTCGTGGCCTCGACCTGTGCCATGTCCACTTCCTCCAGCACTCGGGTTACGGGTCGGACAAAGCCAACCACCCCGGCCCCGGCCGCTCAAATCCCCGCCCGGGCCACCCTGCGGCGATCACGGGAACGGGTGTTCCATCATGGCGACGACGTCACCTCCCCCTGGCCCGAAGGCTCGCCGCTACTGGGCGATCTCGGAAGGCGCCGTGACCGTGACGGCTGCCGTCAGTAGCTCGACGGACACGCGCTCGGCGTCGAGCAGCGTGCACGTCTCCAGGGTCCGCAGGTCCTCTCGGAGGGCGCCGGCGGGGATGATCCCCGAGGAAGACGGTCGGCGCGGACATGGCGGAGAGGAGTGAACCCCGCTGCGCCGCCATGGCCTCCGCCCCACCCAGCGCGTGCCGGCGGACCGATTCCTTCAGGACCACGACGAGGCGCCGGGCACACACTCCACCCGCGCGCTTCGACAGGTTCCCCCGGCCACGCCGACCGTCGGACGAATCGCTCACCCGGGGCAGCGGTGTCCGGGACGATGCGCCGGGGGCCGCAGGGTGCGGTGCCCGACTCCGCATCCTGGAGGCCCAGTGAACAGACGTGCCCTGGCGCTGTGCGGCGCCGCCGCCTCGGTCGCCGTCCTCGCGCCGGCCGCGCCGTCGTCGGCGGTGTCCCGAGCCCCGGCCGAGGCGCCGGCCGTGCCGCAGGCGATCCGATGGAGCGACTGCGCGACCACGGCGTATCCGACGCTCCAGTGCGGCACGGTGAAGGTCCCGCTCGACCATGCCAGGCCCGACGGGCGGCGGATCACGCTGGCGCTCAGCCGCGTACCGCACACCGCGAAGTCCCCGCTGGGGCCGCTGCTGGTCAACCCGGGCGGGCCCGGCGGCAGCGGCCTGAGCCTGGCCGGGCACGTGGCGGCGGCGCTGCCGAAGGAGGTGGCGAGCCGGTACGACGTGATCGGCTTCGACCCGCGCGGCGTCGGCCGCAGCGAGCCCGCGCTCGACTGCCGGCCCGGCCACTTCGCGGCCGTACGCCCCGACACCCTGCCACTGACCCCGGCCGTCGAGCGCGCCAACCGCGACCGTGCCGCCGCCTTCGCCACCGCCTGCGGCGAGCGCCACGGCGACCTGCTGCCGCACCTGGACACCCGGAGCGCCGCCCGCGACCTGGACGTGATCCGGGCTGCGCTCGGCGCCCCGCGCATCAGCTACCTCGGTTACTCGTACGGGACCTATCTCGGCGCCGTCTACGCCAAGCTCTTCCCCGAGCGGGTGCGGCGGCTCGCGCTGGACTCGGCGGTCGGCCCGGACGGGGTCTGGTACGAGAGCAACCTCGCCCAGGACCACGCGTTCGAGGGCCGGCACCGGGCCTTCCTCGCCTGGGTCGCCCGGCACGACGCGGTCTACGGTCTGGGCGGCGACCCGGCCGGGGTCGAGCGGGCCTGGTCGCGGATGCGGGCCGCCGTCGCGGCCGAGCCGGCGGGCGGGACGGTGGGCCCGGCCGAGCTGGAGGACACCTTCCTGCCCGGCGGGTACTACGACGGGTACTGGCCCCGGCTGGCCACCGCCTTCGCGGCGTACGCCAAGGACGGGGAGAGCGGGCCGCTGGTCACGGCGTACCGGGCGCTCGCCGAGAGCGACGCCTCCGGCGACAACGGGTACAGCGTGTACACGGCGGTGCAGTGCCGGGACGCGGCCTGGCCCCGCAGGTGGAACCAGTGGCGGGCCGACACCTGGCGGGTGCACGCGAAGGCACCCTTCCTGGCCTGGAACAACGCCTGGTACAACGCGCCGTGCGCGAGCTGGCCCGTCCCGCCGCTCACCCCGCCGGACGTCACCAACACCAAGCTCCCCCCGGCCCTGATCCTCCAGGCGACCGGTGACGCGGCCACTCCGTACGAGGGCGCCGTCTCGCTCCACCGCAAGCTGCGCGGCTCCTCGCTGGTGGTCGAGGAGGGCGGTGGCAACCACGGGGTGACGCTCGGCGGCAACGCCTGCCTCGACCGACATCTGGCGCGCTACCTCGCCGACGGCACCGTGCCGCGCGGCTCGGGCTCCGGCGAGGCGGACGCGACCTGCGCCCCGCTGCCCGAGCCGAAGCCCGAGCCGAAGACGGCCGTGGCGAAGGGCTCGGTCCCGGACACGGCGGGACGTGGCCAGGGCCAGGCGCTGCACAGCCTGCTCCCCGGGCGCGGCTGAACCCCGCTCAGCGCGGCAGCCGGTCGAGCGCGCCCCGGGCGACGATCGCCAGCCCGGGGCGCGCCAGCGCCGCCCGCAGCACGGGACGGGCGCAGGGGTCGCCCAGTTCGCCGAGCCCGTCGGCGCAGGCGAGGGCGACGGCCTGGTAGCGGTCGCCGGGGGCGAGCCGGCGCTCCAGCACCGAGATGAGCGCGGGCACCGCCTCGGGGGCGCGGAGCGCGACCAGCAGGCGCACCGGATGCAGGGCGTAGGCGACGCGGAGTTCGTTGGTGGCTAGGGCGGCGGCGGCCCGGGCCGTCCGCGGGTCGCCCAGCGCCGCGAGGGCGTGGGCCGCCGCCGCGCACCGGGCCGGTTCGCGGTGGTTGAGCAGCAGCACCAGCGTCTCGAAAGCCCGCCCGTCCCCGGCCACACCCAGCCGGAAGGCCGCCAACTCCCTGGCCCACAAGGGCTCCTGGGGCGCGGTGAGGACGGCGTTCAGCTCCTCGCCACCGGCGGCCGCGAGCCATTCCACCCGGGGGTCCTCCCCGGCCTCCTTCGAGACCCGCGCCAGCAGCCTCCGCCACACTTCCTGATCCATTCCCCGACCCTAGGCCCGGACCCACGCCGGTATCAGGGGAATGTCCGAATCCGGTGGCTCCCGGCGGGTGCGGTGGCCGCGCGCGGGCCTCGTCCCGCTGAGGGATCGGAAACACCGCGCGCACCACGATCGTCATGGACCTGCACGGCCTCGGCCTGGCCGCCCGGTACGCCGACCACCTGATCGCGCCGGCGGACGGCAGGCCGCACGCCCAGAGCCCCGGCCGAGGTGCTGACCGGGGTGGGGACCCGGTCTCGGACCGCCCGCCACGCCGCGGCTCTCCACCGACGCCGCCGAGAGGCCCGTACCGGCTCCGGCGGCGGCACGCTGAACCGCGGTGCGGAGCACGGCCCGCCCATCGCGCCGGCGCACGACGGCGGGAGAGTAAGGGGCTGGCGCGCTCATTACCCACTGGTTATGCTCGGCGGAGCGCGGGCCGGACACCCGCGCGTCCGCTCCCCGCGGTGGCCTGGTGACGCAGCCACCGCCCACGGGGACCCGCCGGTCGGTCCGGCAGCAGTACGTACGACGGCGTGGCCCGGGACAGGCCCGCCGCTCCTTCCTCATCCGGGTGCGCCAGGCGCCCCGGCCGTCGTCACCCCTCATCCCAGGAGTCCTCGATGGACCGTCCTTCCCTGTCCCCTTCCGCGCCCTCCCCCGCTCCCGCCTTCGGCACCGTCGCCGTGGTCGGCCTCGGCACCATGGGCACGGGCATCGCCGAGGTGCTGGCCCGCGCCGGGCGCGAGGTCGTCGGCATCGACGTCAGCGAGGCGCAGGCGGCGCTCGCCGTGACCGCGCTGGAGAACTCCACCGCCCGCGCCGTCGCCAAGGGCCGCCTGACCGAGAGCGAGCGGACCGACGCGCTCGCCCGGTTCCGGGTCTTCACCGACCTCCAGGCGGCAGCCGACGCCGACCTGGTCGTCGAGGTCGTCCCGGAGTCGTACGAGATCAAGCAGCGGCTCTTCCGCGACCTGGACGAGGTGGTCCGCCCGGACGCGGTCCTCGCCACCGGCACCAACGCCCTGTCGGTGACCCGGCTCGCCGCCGAGTCGCGGTTCCCCGAGCGGGTGCTGGGGCTGCACTTCTTCAACCCGGCCCCGGCGATGAAGCTGGTCGAGGTGGTCTCCTCGGTACTGACCTCCCCGGAGGCGGTCGGCCGGGTCACCGGACTCGCCCTCGAACTGGGCAAGGAGCCGGTGACCGTCGGCGACCGGCCGGGTTTCGTCGCGGACGGCCTGCTCTTCGGCTACCTCAACCGGGCAGCCGCGATGTACGAGGCCAAGTACGCCACGCGGGAGGACATCGACGCGGCCATGCGGCTCGGCTGCGGCCTGCCGATGGGGCCGCTGGCGCTGCTCGACCTGATCGGCGTGGACACCGCCCGCACCGTACTGGAGGCGATGTACGCCGAGTCCCACGACCGGCTGCACGCCCCCGCGCCGATCCTGCGGCAGCTCAGCGAGGCCGGGCTGACCGGCCGCAAGTCGGGCCGCGGCTTCTACACGTACGAGAGCCCCGGTTCGGCCGCCGTGGTACAGGACGCCCTCACGCCGCTCCCCGGTCGGACGGGCCCGGCGAAGGGGCGGCCGGTCGCTTCGGTCGGCGTGGCCGGGTCGGGGACCATGGCCTCGGGCATCGCGGAGGTCTTCGCCAAGGCGGGGTACGCGGTGGTGATCGCCGCCCGCAGCCAGGAGAAGGCCGAGAGGGCCAGAGCGAGGATCGCCCAGTCGCTGGAGCGCTCGGTCGGCCGGGGCCGGCTGACCGCCGAGGCCGCCGCCGCGACGCTGGGGCTGATCACCCCGGCGGGCTCGCTGGACGCCTTCGCCGAGGTGGACCTCGCCGTGGAGGCGGTCGCCGAGGACCTGGAGGTCAAGCGGCAGCTGTTCGCCGCGCTCGACAAGGTCTGCAAGCCGGGCGCGGTGCTCGCCACCACCACCTCCTCGCTGCCGGTGGTGGCCTGCGCCACGGCCACCAGCCGCCCCGAGGACGTCGTCGGGATGCACTTCTTCAACCCGGCCCCGGCGATGAAGCTGGTCGAGGTGGTCCGCACCGTGCTGACCGCCGACGACGTGCACGCCACCGTCCGCGAGGTCTGCGCCGAGATCCGCAAGCACCCGGTGGACTGCGGCGACCGGGCCGGTTTCATCGTGAACGCGCTGCTCTTCCCGTACCTGAACAACGCGGTGAAGCTGGTGCAGGAGCACTACGCGTCGCTGGACGACATCGACGCCGCGATGAAGCTCGGCGGCGGCTACCCGATGGGCCCGTTCGAACTCCTCGACGTGGTCGGCCTCGACGTCTCGCTCGCCATCGAGCAGGTGCTGCACCGGGAGTTCCGCGACCCGGGCCTGGCCCCCGCCCCGCTCCTCGAACACCTGGTGGCCGCGGGCTGCCTCGGCCGCAAGTCGGGCCGGGGTTTCCGCGAACATGCCCGCCGCTGAGCCGGCTGGCCAGTGGGGCGGGCTGCTCGGGCCGCCCGCCCGGGGCCGGGGCGCGAGGAGCACCCCGGTCCCGGGCGGGGCGCGGGACGACGCGCCGATGGAGTACGTTCAGAGCATGCCCCAGCCCGCTGACTCCGCACGACGGACCGCCCGAACCACCAGTTCCGCCGAGACCCCGGAGAGCTCCGCCGGGAGCCGCGCGGCGGCGCAGCGCCTCAAGATGCGGCGCGAACTGTCGGCGGCGGCGATGGAACTCTTCGCCACCAAGGGGTACGAGGCGACGACGGTCGACGAGATCGCCGCCGCCGCCGGGGTCGCCCGCCGGACCTTCTTCCGCCACTTCCGCTCCAAGGAAGAGGCGATCTTCGCGGACCACGACGACACGCTGACCCGCGTGGAGGCGGTGCTCACCGCGGCTCCCGCGCACGAGCATCCGCTGGACACGGTCTGCCGGGGCATCACGGAAGTCATGAAGATGTACGCGGGCCACCCGGAGATCTCGGTGGCGCGCTACAAGCTGACCCGTGAGGTACCCACGCTCAGGGAGGCGGAGATCGCCTCGGTCTCCCGGTACGAGCGGCTGTTCACCCGGTACCTGCTGGGCCACTTCGACGAGCACGCCCACATGGACGGCAGCGACGACCCGCTGCTCGCCGAGGTGGCCGCGTCGGCGGTGGTGACCGCCCACAACCACGTGCTGCGGCGCTGGCTGCGGGCGGACGGCAAAGGCGACGTGGAGAGCCAGCTCGACCACGCCTTCGGCATCGTCCGGAACACCTTCGGCAACGGTATAGGGGCCGGCCGCAAGGGCACCGGCGAAGCCGGGCAGGCCCCGGCGGCGACCGCCACGCGGCAGGACGAGGTGCTGGTGGCGGTGGCGCGCACGGACGCCCCGCTCGACGAGGTCATGCGGACCATCCGCGAGGCGCTCCGGCAGCCGGGGCGGTGAGCGAGGGCCCCTGCGGGGGCCGCCCGGAGCGAGCCCGGTGGGCCGTGGCACAGGATGCCGCGGCCCACCGGGCTCGTTCGCGTTCCGGCCTGGCGCGGGCTGTCGGCCGCCGGGGTGAATCCCGACGGCCGAAAGGGGCTATGAACGGCGTTTCAGGGCCCACTTGATCGATCATCGCTCATATGTGACCAACAGTTTTCAAACGAGAGAAATTCTTGGCACTCGGTGCCTTGTGCGCTGTCACGCAGTGCCATACGTTGAGGGTGTCCGGGCGGCCGGCGCACACGCATCCCGCGTACGCCGGCTGTCCCCGCGGTTCCCTCACCGTGCGCCCGGACGCCTGCGTCACAGGCACCCGCGCTCACCGGCGCGGCCGCACCACCGCACGACCCGCACCATCCGCCGGACCGACGGCACACCACAGCAGTCCACGCCCCTCGCTCAGGGGTCCCTCACCCCTCAGCCCTCACTACGCCCTTCGCCGGAGGCACCACCGTGAAGGAAATCCTCGCAGCGATCCAGTCGCAGGACGCCACCTCGCAGGACTTCGCCGCACTGGCGCTCCCCGAGTCCTACCGGGGCGTCACCGTGCACAAGGACGAGACGGAGATGTTCGCCGGGCTCGACACCCGCGAGAAGGACCCGCGCAAGTCGCTCCACCTCGACGACGTACCGCTCCCCGAACTCGGCCCGGGTGAGGCCCTGGTGGCGGTGATGGCCTCCTCGGTCAACTACAACTCCGTCTGGACCTCGATCTTCGAGCCGCTCTCCACCTTCGGCTTCCTGGAGCGCTACGGCCGCCTCTCGGAGCTGACCAACCGCCACGACCTGCCGTACCACGTCATCGGCTCCGACCTCGCGGGCGTCGTCCTGCGCACCGGACCCGGCGTCAACGCCTGGAACCCCGGCGACGAGGTCGTCGCGCACTGCCTCTCGGTCGAGCTGGAGTCGAGCGACGGCCACAACGACACGATGCTCGACCCCGAGCAGCGGATCTGGGGCTTCGAGACCAACTTCGGCGGCCTCGCCGAGATCGCCCTGGTCAAGTCGAACCAGCTGATGCCCAAGCCGGACCACCTGAGCTGGGAGGAGGCGGCGGCCCCCGGGCTGGTCAACTCCACCGCCTACCGGCAGCTCGTCTCCCGCAACGGAGCCGGCATGAAGCAGGGCGACAACGTGCTGATCTGGGGCGCCAGCGGCGGCCTCGGCAGCTACGCCACCCAGTTCGCGCTGGCCGGCGGCGCCACCCCGATCTGCGTGGTCTCCTCCCCCCAGAAGGCCGAGATCTGCCGGAAGATGGGCGCCGAAGCGGTCATCGACCGCAACGCCGAAGGCTACAAGTTCTGGAAGGACGAGCAGAACCAGGACCCGCGCGAGTGGAAGCGGTTCGGCAAGCGCATCCGTGAACTCACCGGCGGCGAGGACGTCGACATCGTCTTCGAACACCCCGGCCGCGAGACCTTCGGCGCCTCGGTCTACGTCACCCGCAAGGGCGGCACCATCGTCACCTGCGCCTCCACCTCGGGCTACAACCACGAGTACGACAACCGCTACCTGTGGATGTCGCTAAAGCGGATCATCGGCTCCCACTTCGCCAACTACCGCGAGGCGTGGGAGGCCAACCGCCTCATCGCCAAGGGCAGGATCCACCCGACCCTGTCGAAGGTCTACTCCCTGGAGGAGACCGGGCAGGCCGCCTACGACGTGCACCGCAACCTCCACCAGGGCAAGGTCGGCGTCCTCGCGCTGGCCCCCGAGGAGGGTCTGGGTGTGCGGGACCACGAGATGCGTGCCCGGCACCTCGACGCCATCAACCGCTTCCGGAACATCTGAGGTTCCCCATGACAGAGCGCCAGAAGGACCGGCCGTGGCTCATGCGCACCTACGCGGGCCACTCGACGGCCGAAGCGTCGAACGCGCTGTACCGGTCCAACCTCGCCAAGGGGCAGACCGGCCTGTCGGTCGCGTTCGACCTGCCGACGCAGACCGGCTACGACCCGGACCACGTCCTCGCCCGCGGCGAGGTCGGCCGGGTCGGGGTCCCCGTCTCGCACCTCGGTGACATGCGGCGGCTGTTCCAGGACATCCCCCTGGACCGGATGAACACGTCCATGACCATCAACGCCACGGCCATGTGGCTGCTGGCGCTCTACCAGGTGGTGGCCGAGGAGCAGGGCGCCGACACCACCCGGCTCTCCGGCACCACCCAGAACGACATCGTCAAGGAGTACCTCTCGCGCGGGACGCACGTCTTCCCGCCCGGGCCGAGCCTCAGGCTCACCACGGACATGATCACGTACACCGTGGCGAACATCCCCAGGTGGAACCCGATCAACATCTGCAGCTACCACCTGCAGGAGGCGGGAGCCACCCCGGTCCAGGAGATCGCGTACGCCATGTCCACGGCCATCGCCGTGCTGGACGCCGTGCGCGACTCCGGGCAGGTCCCCGAGGAGGAGTTCGGGTCGGTGGTCGCCCGGATCTCCTTCTTCGTCAACGCCGGGGTGCGGTTCGTCGAGGAGATGTGCAAGATGCGCGCCTTCGGCCGCATCTGGGACCGCATCACCCGCGAGCGGTACGGCGTCGAGAACCCCAGGCAGCGCCGGTTCCGCTACGGCGTGCAGGTCAACTCGCTCGGCCTGACCGAGGCGCAGCCGGAGAACAACGTCCAGCGGATCGTCCTGGAGATGCTGGCCGTCACCCTCTCCAAGGACGCCCGCGCCCGCGCCGTGCAACTGCCCGCCTGGAACGAGGCGCTGGGCCTGCCCAGGCCCTGGGACCAGCAGTGGTCGCTGCGTATCCAGCAGGTGCTGGCCCACGAGTCGGACCTGCTGGAGTACGAGGACATCTTCGCGGGCTCGCACGTCGTCGAGGCCAAGGTCACCGCCCTGGTCGAGGAGTGCTTCGCCGAGATCGGCCGCATCCAGGAGATGGGCGGCGCGATGGCCGCCGTCGAGTCCGGCTACCTCAAGTCGCGGCTCGTCTCCTCGCACGCCGAGCGCCGCGCCCGGATCGAGGCCGGCGAGGAGAGGATCATCGGCGTCAACTGCTACGAGACGACCGAGCCCAGTCCCCTCACCGCCGACCTCGGCGCCGCCATCATGACCGTCGACCCTGCCAACGAGGCCCGCGTCGTCTCCGCCCTGCACGCCTGGCGGGCCGAGCGTGACGAGGCCCGCGCCCAGGGGGCCCTGGAAGGGCTGAAGCGCGCCGCGGCCGGCACCGCCAACCTCATGCCGGCCACCCTGGAGTGCGCCCGCGCCGGGGTGACCACCGGCGAGTGGTCCTGGGCCCTGCGTGACGTGTTCGGCGAGTTCCGCGCCCCCACCGGGGTGTCCGGGGCGCCGGTGGCCGTCGCCGCCGAGGAGGGCTCACCGCTGGCGGCGGTGCGTGCCAAGGCCGACCGCACCGCGGCCGACCTCGGAGTGGGCAAGCTCCGCCTGCTGGTCGGCAAGCCCGGCCTGGACGGCCACTCCAACGGCGCGGAGCAGATCGCGGTCCGCGCCCGCGACGCCGGGTTCGAGGTGGTCTACCAGGGCATCCGCCTCACGCCCGAGCAGATCGTGTCCGCCGCCGTGGCCGAGGACGTGCACTGCGTCGGCCTGTCGATCCTCTCCGGATCGCACGCCGAACTGGTGCCGGACGTCCTGGCCAGGCTCCGGGACTCGGGGGCCGCCGACATCCCGGTCATCGTCGGCGGCATCATTCCGCACAGCGACGCCGAGGACCTGAAGGCGGCCGGTGTGGCCGCCGTCTTCACACCCAAGGACTTCGGCATCACGGAGATCATCGGCCGTATCGTCGACGAGATCCGCCTAGTGAACAAGCTCGACCCTCTGGAGGTCCCCGCATGACGACCGTCAACCGGCTCCGGCCGCGCCGCTCCTGCCTCGCCGTCCCCGGCTCCAACCCGCGCTTCCTGGAGAAGGCCCAGGGGCTCGCCGCCGACCAGGTCTTCCTCGACCTGGAGGACGCCTGCGCTCCGCTGGCCAAGGAGGGCGCCCGGCACACCATCGTCGACGCGCTCAACAACGGCGACTGGACCGGCAAGACCCGCGTCGTGCGCGTCAACGACTGGACCACCCACTGGACCTACCGCGACGTGGTGACGGTCGTGGAGGGCGCGGGCGCCAACCTCGACTGCATCATGCTGCCGAAGGTCCAGGACGCCCAGCAGGTCGTCGCGCTGGACCTGCTGCTCACCCAGATCGAGAAGACGATGGGCCACGAGGTCGGCCGGATCGGCATCGAGGCGCAGATCGAGAACGCCAAGGGCCTGGTCAACGTCGACGAGATCGCGGGCTCCTCGCCGCGCCTGGAGACCATCGTCTTCGGCCCGGCCGACTTCATGGCCTCGATCAACATGAAGACCCTGGTCGTCGGCGAGCAGCCGCCCGGCTACCCGGCCGACGCGTACCACTACATCCTGATGCGCATCCTGATGGCCGCCCGCACCCACGACCTCCAGGCGATCGACGGACCCTTCCTCCAGATCCGCGACGTGGACGCGTTCCGCGAGGTAGCCGGCCGCTCCGCCGCCCTCGGCTTCGACGGCAAGTGGGTGCTGCACCCCGGCCAGGTCGACGCGGCCAACGAGATCTTCTCGCCGTCCCAGGACGACTACGACCACGCCGAGCTGATCCTCGACGCGTACGACTGGTGCACCTCGGAGGAGGGCGGCAAGAAGGGCTCGGCGATGCTCGGCGACGAGATGATCGACGAGGCCAGCCGCAAGATGGCCCTGGTGATCGCGGGCAAGGGGCGCGCCGCCGGCATGACCCGCACCTCCAAGTTCGAAGCGCCGGAGGTCTGAGCCATGCAGTTCGGGCGCACCTTCGAGGAGTTCGAGGTCGGCGCGGTCTACAAGCACTGGCCCGGAAAGACGGTCACCGAGTACGACGACCACCTCTTCTGCCTGCTGACCATGAACCACCACCCGCTCCACATGGACACCAACTACGCCGAGTCCACGACGGACTTCGGCAAGAACGTGGTGGTCGGCAACTACATCTACTCGCTGCTGCTCGGCATGTCGGTGCCGGACGTCTCCGGCAAGGCCATCGCCAACCTGGAGGTCGAGTCGCTGCGCCACGTGGCGCCGACCTTCCACGGCGACACGGTCTACGGCGAGACGACGGTGCTGGACAAGACCCCGTCCCGCTCCAAGAACGACCGCGGCATCGTGTACGTGGAGACCAGGGGCTACAAGCAGGACGCCACCCTGGTCTGCGTCTTCCGCCGCAAGGTGATGGTCCCCACCGAGACGTACATCAAGGAGCGCGGCGGCGAGCAGCCCGGCCGCCCGGAGCCGAAGGCACAGGAGAAGTAGTCATGAGCCGACTCGCCCAGACCCACGGCCTCACCGACGTCCAGCAGGAGATCCTCTCCACCGTCCGCGGCTTCGTGGACAAGGAGATCATCCCGGTCGCCACCGAACTGGAGCACCGCGACGAGTACCCCACGCAGATCGTGGAGGGACTGAAGGAGCTCGGCCTGTTCGGGCTGATGATCCCCGAGGAGTACGGTGGGCTGGGCGAGTCCCTGCTCACGTACGCGCTGTGCGTGGAGGAGATCGCCCGCGGCTGGATGTCGGTCTCCGGCATCATCAACACGCACTTCATCGTCGCGTACATGCTCAAGCAACACGGCACGCGGGAGCAGCGCGAGCACTTCCTGCCCCGGATGGCCACCGGCGAGGTGCGCGGCGCCTTCTCGATGTCGGAGCCGGCGCTCGGCTCGGACGTCTCGGCGATCTCCACCAGGGGCGTCAAGGCGGGCGACGAGTACGCGCTCACCGGCCAGAAGATGTGGCTGACCAACGGCGGTTCCTCGACGCTGGTGGCGGTGCTCTGCCGCACCGACGAGGGGCACCCCGAGGGCACCGCGCCGCACAAATCCATGACGACCTTCCTGGTGGAGAAGGAGCCCGGATTCGGCGAGGTCCGGCCGGGACTGACCATCCCCGGCAAAATCGAGAAAATGGGCTACAAGGGTGTCGACACCACCGAGATGATTTTGGACGGACTGCGCATTCCGGCCAATCGCGTACTCGGCGGCACCACCGGCCGAGGGTTTTACCAAATGATGGACGGTGTCGAGGTCGGACGCGTCAACGTGGCAGCCCGTGGCTGCGGCGTCGCGCAGCGTGCCTTCGAACTGGGTGTCTCCTACGCGCAGCAGCGGCACACCTTCGGCAAGCCGATCGCGCAGCACCAGGCCATCCAGTTCAAGCTCGCGGAGATGGCCACCAAGGTCGAGGCGGCCCATGCGATGATGGTGAACGCGGCCCGCAAAAAGGACTCCGGGGAACGAAACGACCTGGAGGCGGGGATGGCCAAGTACCTGGCGTCGGAGTACTGCAAGGAAGTCGTGGAGGACGCCTTCCGCATCCACGGCGGGTACGGCTTTTCGAAGGAGTACGAGATCGAGCGCCTGTACCGCGAGGCCCCGATGCTGTTGATCGGCGAAGGGACCGCCGAAATCCAGAAAATGATCATCGGCAGGAGGCTCCTGGAGGAGTACCGTTTCCAGGGTTGATTGTCCTCTTTGGGGGATTTCTTCGAGAAGAAGATCACACCTGACCGACGCTCTTCGGCCGTCGACTACGGTTTCTGGCTTGGCCAGTTGTGGTCGCCACCCGATACCATCCCCGGAAAGCCGCCGTCCCCCGTTGCAGCGCGGCATCATCCGCTACGAAGGTCATCCATGCCCCACAGCCAAAACACTGCACCGCGCGGCTCGGTCCGCCTTGCGCGCGGGGCATCGCCGTGGCTCCTGCCGACCGTCGCCACCGCAGCCGTCAGCCTGATCCGCTCGCGCCGTTCCAAGCGCGCGGCGGCCCTGGCGGTGCCCGCCACCGCTCTGGCGGCGGGCATGCTGTGGTTCTTCCGCGACCCGGAGCGCGAGATCGCTCCGGGCCGGGTCATCTCCCCGGCCGACGGCGTGGTGCAGAGCATCATGCCGTGGAAGGACGGGCGCACCCGTGTCGCCATCTTCATGAGCCCGCTGAACGTCCACGTCAACCGCGCGCC
Source organism: Streptomyces sp. BBFR102 (assembly GCF_051397025.1). Classification (NCBI taxonomy): domain Bacteria; kingdom Bacillati; phylum Actinomycetota; class Actinomycetes; order Kitasatosporales; family Streptomycetaceae; genus Streptomyces; species Streptomyces sp. BBFR102. The sequence goes on along the minus strand of NZ_CP195757.1, from coordinate 5,269,520 downwards.
GCTGGCCGGCACGGTGACGTCCGTCGAGCACGTGCCCGGCGGCTTCGTTCCGGCGTTCAACAAGGAGAGCGAGAACAACGAGCGCGTCGTCTGGCACTTCGACACCGAGCTCGGCGACATCGAGATGGTGCAGATCGCCGGCGCGGTCGCACGGCGCATCGTGCCCTACGTCCCGCAGGGCACGAAGGTGGAGCAGGGTGAGCGCATCGGGCTGATCCGCTTCGGGTCCCGCGTCGACATCTACCTCCCCGAGGGTGTCGAAGTCGACGTGGAGGTCGGCCAACCCACGACTGCGGGGGTGACTCGCATTGACCGTGTCTGACTCAGATACCCAGGCGGGCTGGGTGCCCGAGGCCGACGAGGACGACGACGGCGGCGAGGAGATGCCGCTGTCGATGCGCCTGTCGATAGCGGACACCCTGACCCTGGGCAACGCCACGTGCGGGTTCATGGCGGTGTACTTCACCACCACCGGCATCCTCATCCCGCACCTGACCGGCAGCGACGAGAGCGGCATGGCGCGGCACTCCGCCGCCACCGCCGTGATCCTGATCCTCTGCGCGGCGGTCTTCGACCTCTTCGACGGGCTGGTGGCGCGCAAGCTCCGCTCCTCGCCGATGGGCGCCGAGCTGGACAACCTCTCCGACCTGATCAGCTTCGGCCTGGCACCGGCGTACTTCGTCCTGGTGTACGGCATGGTGGCGGACGACGCCCACCAGCGGGTGGCCGCGCTCGGCGCGGTCGTGGTGCTGCTGGCGGTGGTGCTGAGACTGGCCCGGTTCTCCTGCGTGACCATGAAGGACGGCATGTTCCAGGGCATGCCGAGCCCCTTCGGAGCGCTCACGGTGGTCTCCATCGTGCTTCTGGAGCTGCCCTTCGTGGCGACGCTGCTGGCGATCGTCGGTACGGCCTGGCTGATGGTGAGCCGCGTCGAGTACCCGAAGCCGCGGGGTCCGCTCGCGGTGGCCATGCTGAGCTGGATCGTGGCCGCCATGGGCCTGCTGGCCGCCTGGGCGTTCGACGCCCCCGGCGGGCAGCTGCTGCTCCAGACCGGCTGCGCGCTCCAGTTGGTGCTGGGCGCGGTCATCCCGCTCTTCGCCACGGCCCGCCGGGTGAACAACTTCCGCGGCAACCGCCGCGAGGCGCGGGCGGCCCAGCTGCCCTGAGCGGTGACGCGCGGGACGCGAGACGTACGAGAGGGGCCCCGGGACCGGGAAACGGTCCGGGGCCCCTCTCGCGTGGCGTCGGCGGCTCAGGCGAGCCAGTCCTCGGCCAGTCGTTCCGCGAGCCGCTCCAGGAGGGTCCCGGCCTCACTGAAGCAGCGGTCGGGGTCGGACTCGAGGTCCGAGAGGGCGTAGGCGCGGCGGATGCCCGCCTTCCGGAGGGTTTCGGCGTCGAGGGTCAGGCGACCGCAGACGGCCACCGTGTCGATGCCCCGGGCGTGGGCCGCGGCGGCGACGCCGGCGGGGGCCTTGCCGTGCAGGGTCTGGCTGTCCAGGGAGCCCTCGCCGGTGACGACGAGGTCGGCGTGGTCCAGCGCGTCGGCGAAGCCGAGGACGTCGAGCATCACCTCGATGCCGGGCCGGAAGCGGGCGCCGAGGCCGACCAGGGCGCCGAAGCCCATCCCCCCGGCTGCTCCGGCACCGGGGGCCTCGGCCGCCTCGGCGGCACGGTCGCCCAGGGCGTCGGTGAGGACGCGGGCGTAGTGTGCGAGGGCGGCGTCCAGGGTGCGTACGTCGTTCTCGTCGGCGCCCTTCTGCGGGCCGTAGACGGCGGCGGCGCCCGTGGGGCCGGTCAGCGGGTTGTCGACGTCGCCGGCGAGAACGAGGTCGACCTCGGCCAGGCGCGGGTCGAGGCCGCCCAGTTCGGCGCGGTCCAGTGCGGCGAGGGCGGCACCGCCGGGGCCGACCGGGGTGCCGTCGGCGGTGAGCAGGCGGGCACCGAGGGCGCTCAGCATGCCGGCGCCGCCGTCGGTGGTGGCGCTGCCGCCGACCCCGAGGACCAGGGTGCGCACGCCCGCGTCGAGGGCGGCGGCGATCAGCTCGCCGGAGCCGTGGGTGGTGGCGGTGAGGGGCGCCGGGACACCACCGGGGAGGTGCTGGAGTCCGGACGCCTCGGCCATCTCGACGACGGCCGTGGTGTCCCGCAGGGCCCAGGTGGCGGTGACCGGCTCGCCGGTGGGGCCGGTCACCTCCCGGGTGTGCCGGGTGAAACCGGCGGCGACGGCGGCGGCGACCGTGCCGTCCCCGCCGTCGGCGACCGGCAGCGCCCGCACCACGGTGCCGGGGCGGGCGCGGCGCAGCCCCGCGGCGACGTGCGCGGCGACCTCGACGGCGGTCAGTGAACCCTTGAACTTGTCCGCGGCGATCAGCACACGTGCGTGTGCCGTACGGCGAGTGTCGGCCACCCGTTGCTTCCCCTTGCTCATCGGGCCTTGCCTCGGCAAGGCGGTCGCGCCGCTCGCCGGGCCACCCTGCGGGAGCGCCCGGCGCCGGCTCAGCGGGCGCGTTCCACGCGGCGCTCGTCCCAGACCGGCTCGCTCGTCTCCCGCAGGCGGCCGTCGGAGCCGAAGACGAGGAAACGGTCGAAGGAGCGGGCGAACCAGCGGTCGTGGGTGACCGCGAGGACCGTCCCGTCGTACGCCTCCAGGCCGTCCTGGAGGGCGTCAGCGCTCTCCAGGTCGAGGTTGTCGGTGGGCTCGTCCAGAAGGAGGGCGGTGGTTCCCGCCAGCTCCAGCAGGAGGATCTGGAAGCGGGCCTGCTGGCCGCCGGAGAGGCGGTCGAAGCGCTGCTCGGCCTGGAGGGTCAGCTCGTAGCGGCGGAGCACCGAGTGGGCGGCGCCCCGGTCGTGGGCGTACTCGGTCCACAGGATGTCGAGCAGGGTGCGCCCGTGCAGCTCGGGGTGGGCGTGGGTCTGCGCGAAGTGGCCGGGGACGACGCGGGCGCCGAGCCGCCACTCGCCGGTGTGGGCGACGTCCTCGCCCGTCAGCAGGCGCAGGAAGTGGGACTTGCCGGAGCCGTTGGAGCCGAGCACGGCGACCCGCTCGCCGTAGTAGACCTCCAGGTCGAACGGCTGCATGAGGCCGGTCAGCTCCAGCCGCTCGCAGGTGAGCGCCCGGACGCCGGTGCGGCCGCCGCGCAGCCGCATCCGGATGTCCTGCTCCCGGGGCGGTTCCGGCGGCGGCCCGGCCTCCTCGAACTTGCGCAGCCTCGTCTGGGCGGCGGCGTACCGGGAGGCCATCTCGTGGGAGACGGCGGCGGCCTGGCGGAGGTTGACCACCAGCTTCTTGAGCTGGGCGTGCTTCTCGTCCCAGCGGCGGCGCAGCTCCTCGAAGCGCGCGAACCGCTGCTTGCGCGCCTCGTGGTACGTGCCGAACCCGGCGCCGTGCACCCAGACGTCGGCCCCGGCGGGACCCGGCTCGACGCTGACGATCTTCTCGGCGGAGCGGGCGAGGAGTTCACGGTCGTGGGAGATGAAGAGCACGGTCTTGCGGGTCTGGCGGATCTGCTCCTCCAGCCAGCGCTTGCCGGGCACGTCGAGGTAGTTGTCCGGCTCGTCGAGGAGCAGGACCTCGTCCTGGCCGCGCAGCAGGTACTCCAGGACCAGGCGCTTCTGCTCACCACCGGAGAGGGTGCGGACCTCGCGCCACTGGGCCCGCTCGTAGGGGACGCCGAGGGCGGCGGTGGTGCACATGTCCCAGAGGGTCTCGGCCTCGTACCCCTGGACCTCCGCCCAGTCGGCGAGGGCCTGGGCGTACGCCATCTGCGCGGCCTCGTCGTCCACGGCCATGACGGCGTGCTCGGCGCGGTCGACGGCGGCGGCGGCCTCGCGCAGCCGGGGCGGGGCGACGGAGACCAGCAGGTCGCGGACGGTTTGCTCGTCGCGGACGCTGCCGACGAACTGGGGCATCACGCCGAGGCCGCCGCTGACGGTGACGGTGCCGCCGTGCGGCTTCAGCTCTCCGGAGACGATCCGCAGCAGGGTGGTCTTGCCTGCGCCGTTCGGCCCGACCAGGGCGTAGGCGGCGCCCTCGGGCACCCGGAACGACACGTCGCCCAGCAGAGTGCGCCCGTCGGGCAGGTCGTACTCCAGATGCGCCACTTCGAGATGTCCCATGCGGGCATCCCATCAGCAGCGACGGCCCGCGGGCAAACGAGATAGGGCGCCCACGGTCCGGAGCCGACGGAGTCCGCGCTCGCCGAACAGGGGCGCGCTCACCTCGTGGCCCCCGCAACCCCCTGCGGGGAACCGCGCGGCGGGAGCTCGCGCGTGCGCTCCAGGGCGTCCGAAAGGCCATCCCGCTCGGGTGTCCGCCTGCGTCCCGGTCCGTCTCTTCTTGACACACCCCTGCCCCAAGTCCATGATTCCATTAATGGAATGACTGATTGATCGACGGTCACCGAAGCGACGACCGAGGGCGGGGAACACTGAGATGAGCACGACGACCGGCACCCCGGGTGCCGGGGAGTGGGCGGTCCAGGCGGAGGGCGTGGGCAAGCGCTACCGGCGCGGCTGGGCCCTCCAGGACTGCACCTTCCGGCTTCCGGCCGGGCGGATCTGCGGACTGGTCGGGCCCAACGGCGCCGGCAAGAGCACCCTGCTCCGGCTGATGACCCGCCAGGTCCGGCCGACCGAGGGCGAGCTGCGGCTCTTCGGGACCCCGGTGGACGACCCGGCGGTGATGCCGAGGTTCGCCTTCCTCGGGCAGGACAAGCCGCTCTTCAAGCGGTTCACGGTGGCGGAGACGCTGCGGATGGGCGGCGAACTTAACCCGGGGTGGGACATGGCGGCGGCCGAGCGCATCGTCCGCTCCGGCGGCGTACCGCTGCACGCCAGGGTGGGCGCCCTCTCCGGCGGACAGCGCACCCGGGTCGGCTTCGCCCTCGCCTTCGGCAAACGCCCCGACCTGCTGCTGCTCGACGAACCGATGGCGGACCTCGATCCGCTGGCCCGCAACGAGATGGGCGCCCTGCTGATGGCGGAGGCCGTGGAGCGCGGCACGACGGTGGTGATGTCCTCGCACGTGCTCACCGAGCTGGAGGACATGTGCGACTTCCTGCTGGTCCTCGCCGGAGGGCGGGTGCGGCTGACCGGCGGCACCGACGCCCTCGTCCCGGCGCACACCCTGGTGACCGGTCTCGCGCCCGAGGGGACACCGCCGCCGGAACTCGCCGCGCACACCGTGGTCGATGTGCGGACCCAGGGGCGTCAGTTCCAGGCGCTGATCCGCGCCTCGGGTCCGCTGCCCGACTCCTGGTCGGTGATGCGGCCCAGCCTGGAAGAAGTCCTGCTGGCCCACCTCCGCTCCCCCGACGCTCCCGCGCTGGACGCGCCGGACGCCCGCACCGAAGGGATCACCACCCCGTGACCGCCACCGTTCCCGCCGCCCCCGCGGCGACCGTCTCCCGGCCCAGACTGCTGCGCGGCCTGCCCTGGCTCGTCGCCCGCCAGCACCGGGCGACCGCGCTCGGCGTGCTGGCCGCGGTCGCCGTCGGCTGCGCGCTCATCCTGCAGCAGCGCTTCGAGCTGGTCGGCATCCTGGACCGGGCCGGCTGGCCCGGGAAGGAACCGTCGCACCCCGTCGTCGGCGGGAGCCTCCACTCGTACATGACGCTCGGCCTCAGTGCCCTCCCGATGGCGCTGGCGGTCTTCGTGGGCGCCCCGCTGATCTCTGGGGACCAGGAGCAGGGCACCGCCCAACTGGTCACCACCCAGTCCGTCACCCGGCGGCGGTGGCTGCTGGCCAAGCTGGCCTGGGGCTACTCCCTGGCGCTGCTGGCCGCTGTCCCGCTCGCACTGCTCCACACCTGGTACTGGGAGCCGCACCGGTCGGTGATGCCGCACCAGTGGGTGGAGGGGGCGGTCTTCGACAACACCGGCCCGATGCTGCCGGCGTTCGCCCTCTTCCTCACCGCCGTCGGCGTCACCGTCGGCCTGCTGGTGCGCCGGGTGTTCGTCGCGATGACCGCCACCTTCGCCTTCGCCCTCGCCTTCGAGATCGGCTGGGACCGGGTACGCACCGGTCTGGCGCCCTCCCGGATGTTCACCCACCCGCTCGACACGGAACTGCCCGGCCGCCTGTCCGAGGCGTACGAGCTGGACCGCTGGGTGGGCAGCGCCGACGGACGGCTGTACGGCTGGGGCTCCTGCGCCGAGCAGACGGAGGCCGCCTCCGAGGCGTGCCTGCGCGAGAAGGGGATCGTCGACAACGTGATCGAGTACCTCGGCTACGACCAGATGCCCGCCATGCAGTGGACCGGCGCGGGCATTCTGCTCACCGGGACGGTCCTGCTGACCGCCTTCGCGGTGTGGAGAGCCGGCAGGCGGCCGCTGTGAGCGGGGCGCGGCAGGACTCCGTGAAGTCGCCGCAGTCGGGCGGGAGGTGAGGGCGATGGTCATGTTCCGGATCGACCGGCGCAGCGGGGTCGCCACCTACCTCCAGATCGTCCACCAGGTCGAGCAGGCCCTGCGGATGGGTGTCCTGCGCGAAGGGGACCAGCTGCCGACGGCGGCCCAGGTGGCGGCGGCCACCAAGGTCAACCCGAACACCACCTTGAAGGCGTACCGCGCCCTGGAGAGTGCGGGCCTGGCCGAGGTGCGGCAGGGCGCCGGCACCTTCGTCACCCGCTCGCTGGTGCGGGCCGACGGCGCCCCGGGCTCGCCGCTGCGCGACGGGCTCGACCGTTGGCTGGGCAAGGCGAGCGCCGCCGGGCTGAGCGGACCCGAGGTCCGGGCCCTCTTCGAGCAGGCGTACGCGGCGGCCTACCCCGAGGAGGGGCGGGGCTGAGCGGGGCTCAGAACAGGGCGGAGGCATCGCGTCCCTGCGCGCGCTCGTGGGCGAGGAGGGCGCGCTTGCGGTCGATGCCGCCGCCGTAGCCGGTCAGGGAACCGCTCGCGCCGATGACGCGGTGGCAGGGGACGATGATGCCGACCGGGTTGCGGCCGTTGGCGAGGCCGACGGCGCGGGAGGCGCCGGGACGGCCGAGGGCCTCGGCCAGCCGGCCGTAGGTCCGGGTCTCGCCGTACGGGACGGTGCGCAGCAGCTCCCACACGGAGCGCTGGAACGGGGTGCCGTCCAGGCGCAGTTCGAGGTCGAAGACGGTACGGGTGCCGGCGAAGTACGCGGCGAGCTGGTCGGCGGCCTCCTGGAACGGGCGGTCCTCGCGCGGGCCGAACTCCTCCTGGGCGGGCCGGTGCCGCTGGCCGGCCATGTAGAGGCCGCTGAGGACGCCGCCGGTGGCGACCAGGGTGAGCGGGCCGCAAGGGCTGTCGACGACGGTGTGGCGGCGGGCGGCCGCCGGGGGCGCGGTGCGGGTCATGGGGGTGCTCCGGTGGGGCTGGGCGCGGTTCAGGCGGGCAGGAAGTTGACGGGGTGGTCGTCGGTGGCCCAGAGGTACTGGACGGCGTACGCCCGCCAGGGGCGCCAGTCGGCGGCGCGTGCGGTGAGGCGGCCGGGGGTGCCGGGCAGGCCGACCCGCTCGGCGGCGCGGCGCACCCCGAGGTCGGTGGCGGGGAAGGCGTCGGGGTCGCCGAGGGCGCGCATCGCGATGATCTCCACCGTCCACGGGCCGAAGCCGGGCAGGGCCCGCAGCCGGGCCCGCGCCTGGTCCCAGTCCCCCTCGGGGCCCAGGCCGACCGAGCCGTCGGCGAGGGAGGCGATCAGCGTGGTCAGGGTGGTGCGGCGGCTGCGGGGCATGGCCAGTTCCGCGGGGTCGAGCCCGGCGAGGTCGGCGGGGCGCGGGAAGAGGCGGGTGAGGCCGCCCGCCGGGTCCTCGACGGGCGTGCCGTGGGCGGCGGCGAGGCGGGCCGCGTGGGTGCGGGCGGCGGCGGTGGAGACCTGCTGGCCGAGGACGGCGCGGACGGCGAACTCGGCGGCGTCGACGGTACGCGGGACGCGCCGGCCGGGCGCCTTGGCGACGAGCGGCGCGAGGACGGGGTCGGCGGCGAGCCGCTCGTCCACGGCGACCGGGTCGGCGTCGAGGTCGAGCAGGCGGCGGCAGCGGCTGATGGCGAGGGTGAGGTCGCGCAGGTCGGTGAGGGCCAGTCGGCAGCCAATGTGGTCGGGGGCCGGGGTGAGGCTGACGATGCCCGGGCCGTGCGGCAGGTCGAGGGTGCGGCGGTAGGCGCCGTCGCGCCACTCCTCGACGCCGGGGACGGCGGTGGCGGCGAGATGCCCGAAGACGTTGTCCGGGGTGAAGGGGGTGCGCAGCGGCAGCCGGAGGGAGACGGCTCCGGCTGCCCGGTCGCCACCCGTGCCGGGATTGCCGCGGGCACGCAGCGCGGACGGGGAGAGCGCGTACACCTCGCGCACGGTGTCGTTGAAGGTGCGGACCGAGGAGAATCCCGCGGCGAAGGCGATGTCGGCCATCGGCAGGCCGGTGGTCTCGACCAGCAGCCGGGCGGTCTGGGCGCGCTGGGCGCGGGCCAGCGCGAGCGGGCCGGCGCCGAGTTCCGCGAGGAGCTGGCGCTCGATCTGGCGGGTGCTGTAGCCGAGGCGGGCGGCGAGTCCGGGGACGCCCTCGCGGTCGACGGTGCCGTCGGCGATGAGCCGCATGGCGCGGGCGACGGCGTCCGCGCGCTGGTTCCACTCCGGTGAGCCCGGGGTGGTGTCCGGGCGGCACCGCTTGCAGGCCCGGAATCCGGCCTGCTGGCAGGCGGCGGCGCTGGGGTGGAACACCATGTTGTGCGGCTTGGGCGGCACGGCGGGGCAGCTGGGGCGGCAGTAGATCCCGGTGGTCAGCACGGCGGTGAAGAACCAGCCGTCGAACCGGGCGTCCCTCGACCGCACGGCCCGCACGCAGCGCTCGGTGTCGGTGTACATGACTCCAGGATCGCTCCTGCCGGGGATGGACGCTGGCGAGAATCCGACATCAGCATGCGGGGCGCGGCGGGGGTGGCGGGAAGCGGGACCGGTCCGGAGCCGAGAAAGAATTCCGCCCTCCGAGAACAGCCCGGGGAAAGGGTTGCGCCCCTGGTGAACCGGTGTTCCGGCGCCTTGCGGGAGGCTCTGCGGAAGCCTCGGCTCCACCACCCGGACGAGCCGCCCCGCATCGGCAGCCAGGCACGATCGTTGAAGCGCTGCCCGCATCGTTTCGTTTTCGCCGAAAGACCACGCATGTCTCACTCTTCCGCCACCGCTCTCCCCAGCGCCCCGCCCGCGGAGTGCCGCCGGACCACGCTCGGTGTCTACCTCCCCTCCGGCCTGCCCGGCGTCCACCGGTACATCGAGGCGCTGGCCCCCGCGCTTCCCGGGCAGGAGGGTTTCTTCGAGATCGGCATCCCGCACACGGATGCGATCTACGACGGCCCGCTCATCCGGGCGATCTACCGCCAGGCCCTCCAGGACGGCGCCACGATGGCCGACGTCCTGCGGACCGTGGAACACGCGGCCCGGCGCGCGCCCGTGGTGGTGATGAGCTACTGGGAGCCGGTGCGGCAGTACGGGCCGGAACGGACGGCGCTGGCGCTCGCCGGGGCGGGTGCGTCCGGCATCATGATCGTGGATCTGCCCGAGGCGGACACCGCGGCCTGGCACGAGACCGCGGCACGGGCGGGGATCACCGCGCCCCGCTTCGCCGCCCCCGGCCTGCCCGACCCCGACCTGAGCCGCCTGGTCCGCCTCGCCTCCGGCTGGCTCTACGCCCCGGCCAGCACCGCCCCCACCGGCTACCGGGGCCCCCTCGACCTGGGCGCCCTGGAGACGTCCGTGCGACGGCTGCGCTCGGTGACCCCGCTCCCCGTGGTGGCGGGCGTCGGCATCTCCACCCCGGCCCTCGCCGCGGCGGTCTCCCCCATGGTCGACGGCATCGTCATCGGCAGCCCGGTCCTGCGCACCCTCGCCGCCGACCCGGGCGAGGCCCCGTTGCTGGTCGCGGAGTTCGCGCGGGCGGTCTGCGCGGAGGAGCAGCCGGCGATGCCGGTGTGACGGGGCGGTGCCCCGACGCGGCCCGGAGCCCCGGTCCGGCGGGAGCGGCACCCGTCCCCCGACGGGGCTCGGTGGAGCGCGGCGCCGACCGGCCGACGGGGCCGCCGCTTCCGGCACGGCCTCTCGCGGAGCGGGCTCCCGCTGCTCCGGCCCGGGGCGGCCTGCCGCCCCGGCTCACCGTCCCGCTCGTCCTACCCGGGACACAGGGAAGCTCCCCGGCCCGGCCTTGGGCGAAGGAGCAGGGGCGGCGGCCGTTCCCGCCCGGCGCCACGCTGCTCCGAAACCCCGCCCGGCCGTCTCCGGCAACCCCGTCCGTGCGGGGGCGCCGTCGCGATCGGGGAGGTCTGCGCCCTCCCGCCGTCCCCCGGCGGCGGCCCGCCCTCCGCTGACCGTCGAGGAGGCCGGGAGCCGGCCCGACTGGCACGGGGACGCGCTGGGAGAGTGAGACGGCGGCCTGGGCGGGGCGGGCAGGCCCTTGAGCCCCGCACTCGGCCGCTGTCCGCGCCGGGCCGGAGTGCCTACCCGAGGTCCGTTCGCCCCGTCGGCGCGGCCACGGACCGGCGTTCGAGGAAGAAGAGCCGTGCCGACTTGTGCTCCATCGCGATCTCCTCGCCGGCGGTGAAGCCGCCGAGGGAGAGCCGCCGGTGGCACCTGGTGTTGCGGGCGTCGGGCTCGCCGACCACGCGCAGATGCGCCGGATCGGCCCAGACGAAGTCGAGGATCGCCGTGAGCAGCGCGCCGCCGAACCCGGGCCGGGGTGCGCCTTCGGCGGGGGCGAAGAGCAGGTGGATGCCGACGTCGCCGGGGCGTACCGGGTAGTAGTCGCCCAGGGGGTCGTGCTGCGGCTGGTAGGTCTGGAGCAGCCCGACGGGGCGGCCGGCGTGTTCCATCAGGTAGGCGTGGTGGGTGTCCAGCCCGTCGAGGAAGGCGTACACCTCGCGTACCCGCTCCACCGTGTGCCCGACCATGCCCCAGAACCGGGCGCGTTCGTCGTCGACCCACGTGTGGACGAGGGCCGCGTCCCGTTCGGGAGCGAGCGGCCGGAAGGAGACGGGGCCCGTACCGGGCACCTCGCAGGTGTACGGCACGGGTCCGGTGGGCTCCGGGCGCGCCGCCTGCGGGGCGCCGGGGGCGGTGGCGGGGACGGCAGGATCACTCATACGTCTGTCTCCTCGGCGGGGCTGGTCGGAAGACGGCCTCCCGGCCGCCAGCTGTCTCATCCTGCACCGGCACGGGCGATCGACGGGTACGGGGTCAACACGCCACGGCCTGCCGTCATTTGGCAGTCCTTGCGAGCGGGGGCGGGCGCGCCGGGGCTCCGGGCGCTCAGCCGGCCCGCGCGGCGAGCGCTTCGCAGGCGCGGACCGTCGAAGAGAACGCACCTGCCTCCTCCTCACGCGTGCCGGCCTCCCGCACGGCTGCCACGGCGATCCGTGCCGCGTCCTCCAGCGGCCACCGGTGCGGGCCGAGCCGCTCGGTGGCTCAGCGGCGGTTGAGGTGGCGCCAGACCGCCCTGGCCGCGTTGTGGCCGGACATGCCGTGGACGCCCGGGCCGGGTGGGGTGGCCGAGGAGCAGAGGAAGACCGCCGGGTGCGGGGTGGTGTGCGGGGAGAGGGTGAGTTTCGGGCGCAGGAGGAGCTGGAGACCGGAGGCGGCGCCGCAGGCGATGTCGCCGCCGACGTAGTTGGCGTTGCGGGCGGCCAGTTCCGGCGGCCCGGCGGCGGCGCGGGCGAGGACGCGGTCGCGGAAGCCCGGGGCGTACTCCTCCAGTCGGCGTTCGACGGCGTCGGTGAGGTCGCCTCGCCAGCCGTTGGGGACGTGGCCGTAGACCCAGAAGACCTGCTTGCCCTCGGGGGCGCGGGTGAGGTCGGCGACGCTCGGCTGGACGGTGATGAGGAACGGCGGGGACGGCGGCCGGTTCTCGCGGGAGACGGCACGCAGGGCCGCGCCGATCTCGCGGGGGTCGGCGCCGAGGTGGACGGTGGTGGCGCGGCGGGCGTCCGGGGAGGTCCAGGGGACGGGGCCGTCCAGGGCGTAGTCGAGCTTGAAGACGCCGGCGCCGTAGCGGTAGCCGTCGTAGTGGCCGCCGAGTCCCGCGATGCGGGCCAGCGCGGTGGGCGAGGTGTCGAAGACGTAGGCGCGGGCCGGCGGGAGGTCGTCGAGGCGCTTGACCTCGTAGTCGGTGTGGAGGCTGCCGCCGTGGTCGGTGAGGAGCCCGGCGAGGGCGTCGGAGATCGCCTGCGAGCCGCCCTGGGCGACCGGCCAGCCCCGGGCGTGCGCGGCCAGGGCGAAGACCAGGCCGACGGCGCTGGTGGCGATCCCGTCGAGCGGCGCCATGACGTGGCCGACCAGTCCGGCGAAGAGGGTACGGGCCCGGTCGTCGCGGAAGCGGCGCAGCAGCAGGGAGGCCGGGGGCAGGCCCGCCAGGCCGAAGCGGGCCAGGGTGAGCGGGTCGCGGGGCAGGGCGGTGGACGGCAGCGCCATGAAGTCGCGGAACAGGCCCTCCCAGCGGAGCAGCAGGGGACTGATCAGCCGCCGGTACGTACCGGCGTCGCGCGCGCCGAAGGAGGCGGCGGACTCGCCGACCGAGCGGGCCAGCACGGCGGCCGGCCCGCCGTCCAGGAAGGGGTGGGCCAGGGGCAGTTCGGCGTGGAGCCAGCGCAGTCCGTACCGCTCCAGGGGCAGCGCGGCGAAGGCCGGGGAGGTGGCGCCGAGGGGATGCGCGGCGGAGCACGGGTCGTGGCGGAAGCCGGGGAGGGTCAGCTCCTCGGTGCGTGCTCCCCCGCCGATGCCGTCCCTCGCCTCGAAGACGGCGACGTCCATGCCACGCCGGGCCAGTTCGACGGCGGCGGTCAGTCCGTTGGGCCCGGAGCCCACGACGACGGCATCGAGCAGCGTGGGCATGCGCGGACTCCTGGGTCGGCCGGGCCGGGTCGTCCAGGATATGCGGGTGCGGCCCGCGCGGGGCCGCCGGTACGGTGCCGGGGGGCCGTGACGCGGTCCCGTCCGCGGCTTCCGCCTCCGGGTGCGGGCCGCCCCCGGCGAGAGGACGCGATGACGGCGACGACGAGCGGGCCGCACGGCGGCGGGGGCCCTGCGGACGGCGGGTACGCCCCCGTGGTGTGGGAGCCGGTCGCCCGGATGGCCCGGGAGTTGACCGCCGTACCGGGTGTCCGGGCGGTGGCGCTCGGCGGGAGCCGGGCCCGTGGCACGCACCGCCCCGGCTCCGACTGGGACCTGGGCGTCTACTACCGGGGCGCGCTCGGCCTCGACCGCCTCACCGCCCTGGCCTCGGCCGCGCAGGGCTCGCCGGTGGAGGTGGCGGGGCCCGGCGGCTGGGGGCCGTGGGTGAACGGCGGGGCCTGGCTGCGGGTGGACGGCGTCCCGGTCGACTGGATCCTGCGCGACCTGGACCGGGTCGAACGGGTGTGGCACGACTGCCGCGGGGGTCGGTACGAGGTGGGGGCGCAGCCCGGACACCCGCTCGGCTTCTGGTCGCCGGGGTACGCCGGCGAGGTGGCGTACGGGCGGGTTCTGGCCGACCCGGCGGGCGAGTTGGGCGCGCTGCGGCACCAGGTGCGCGAGGAACCCGGCTACCCGGAGCCGCTGCGCCGGGCGCTGGCGGGGGCTGCGTGGGAGGCGGAGTTCTCGGTGGCGGCGGCCGCCAAGTCGGCGCCCGGCGGGGACGGGCTGCACGTGGCGCTCTGCCTGGCGCGGGCGTTCGGCGTGCTCGCGCAGTCGCTCCACGCCCATCACCGCCGCTGGCTGCTGAACGAGAAGGGCGCGCTGGCGGCCACTGCGGCGCTGCCGGGAGCGCCGGAGCGGTTCGCGGACCGGGTCACCGCCTGTCTGGCCGGGCTGGACGCCCGGGCGGTCGAGGCGGCAGCCGCGTTGGTCCGCGAGGTGCGGGGCGTAGTGGACGCCTGAGGCGCCGGTCCGTGGCCTCCGCGCCCGGCTCAGCCGCCCAGCAGCTTCACCACCCGCTCGGCCGTGGCCAGGTCGCGGGCGGCCGTGAAGGGCAGGGCGTTGCCTCCCCGGTAGCGGAAGGGCACCCGGTCGCGGGTGAGGTGGGCGCCGCCGGCCTCGGTGACCAGCAGGAGCCCGGCCGCGTGGTCCCAGGCGGCCTCCCAGGAGAAGGCGGTCGCGTCACTGGTGCCGCGGGCCACCGCCAGGTACTCCAGCCCGGCCGAGCCGCAGGGGCGCGGGTCGACGCCCGGCACCCGCAGGCCGAGCAGGGCCTCCTTCTGCGCGGGCGTCGTGAAGTCCGGGTGCGAGGTGGCGACGGACAGCGCGGCGCCGTCGGCGGGCGAACCGGCGGCCAGCCGGGTGCCGTCCAGCCTCGCGCCGTCCCCGCGCACGGCGATGGCCAGCTCGCCGAGGGCGGGGGCGTAGGTCCAGGAGGCGAGGGTCTCGCCTCCGCGCACCAGGGCGACCAGCGTGCAGAAGCCCGGGTCGCCGTGGACGAACTGGCGGGTGCCGTCGACCGGGTCGACGATCCAGACGGGCGTGTCGCCCTCCAGCGCCCCGCACACCCCCGGATCGGCGTGGACGGCCTCCTCGCCCACGACGACGGAGCCGGGGAGGAGGGCGGTGAGGGCGGCGGTGAGCCGGACCTCGGCGAGCCGGTCGGCGGAGGTGACGAGGTCGTGCGGGCCGGACTTCTGGACGACGTCGTCCTCGGCGAGCTGCCGGAAGCGCGGCACGACCTCGGCGGCCGCCGCCTCCCGGACGGCCTCGGTGACGTCGTCGAGGTGGCGGTCGAGGAATCTCCTCAGTTCGGAGAACTGTTCGATCATGTCTCCCATCAGACCATGCCGCACCGGCAACGCCGGACCGGCCGGCGGCGACGGCGAGGTGAACTCCGGGTGCCCCCGGCGGCTCGGCTCAGCGCCCGACCGCGTACCCCTGCATGCCGCGCGGGTTGGCGGCGGCCGAGAGGACGCCGGTGCGCGGGTCGCGGGCGACGGCGCACAGGCGGCCCTCGGACCAGGGGCCGCCGACGGTCACCCGGTGGCCGCGCCGGCGCAGCTCCCCGACCACCTCGGCGTCCGTGCGGGACTCCACGGTGACGGCGCCGGGGTCCATCCCGCGCGGGTAGAAGGAGCCGGGGAAGGAGTCGGTGTGCCAGTTGGGGGCGTCGATGGCGCCCTGGAGGTCGAGTCCGCCACGGACCTCCGGGCGCAGGGCGACCGCGAGGAAGAAGTGGGTCTGCCACTGGTCCTGCTGGTCGCCGCCGGGCGTGCCGAAGGCCAGCACGGGCACACCGTCGCGCAGCGCGATGGACGGCGTCAGCGTGGTGCGCGGGCGCACGCCGGGGGTGAGGGTGTTGGGCAGGCCCTCGTCGAGCCAGGTCATCTGGAGCCGCGTGCCGAGCGGGAAACCGAGTTCGGGGACGACCGGGTTGGACTGGAGCCAGCCGCCGCTCGGCGTGGCCGAGACCATGTTGCCCCAGCGGTCGACGATGTCGAGGTGGCAGGTGTCGCCCCGGGTGGCCCCGTCGCGCGCCACGGTCGGCTCGCCCGCACCGGCGGCGCCGGGCGCGGCGGCGTGGGCCCCCTGCCCGGCGGCGACCGCGCGGGCGTGGGCGGCGAGCGCGGGCGTGCGCCCCTCGGGGCTGCCGGGCCTCAACTCCAGGGAGGCCCGGTCGCCGATCAGCGCGCGCCGCCCCCTGTTGTACTCCTCGGAGAGCAGCGCGCCCACCGGCACCTCGCAGGCGTCGCCGTACCACGCCTCGCGGTCGGCCATGGCGAGCTTGCAGCCCTCGATCAGCAGGTGGACGTAGTCGGCCGAGCCGTGGGCGGGCAGTTCGTCCGGGAGCAGCGCCAACTGCTGGAGCAGCGCGGGCCCCTGGCTCCAGGGGCCCGCCTTGCAGACCGTCCACCCGCGCCAGTCGTACGTCACGGGCGCCTCGTACGAGGCGGACCAGTCGGCCAGGTCCTCGGCGGTGAGGGTGCTGCTGTGGCGGGTGCCGGTGGTGTCCATGGTGGGGCGGGCCGCCTGGCGGACCAGGGCCTCGGCGACGAAGCCGGTGCGCCAGACGGCACGGGCCGCCTCGATCTGCGCGACCCGGTCGGCGCCGCCGGCCTCTTCGGCCTCGGATATGAGGCGGCGCCAGGTGGCGGCGAGAGCGGGGTTGCGGAACAGCGCGCCGGGGGCGGGGGCCTTGCCGCCGGGCAGGTAGACCTCGGCGGAGCTGGTCCACTCGGTGGTGAACAGCTCGCGGACCGTCTCGACGGTGGCGGTGACCCGCTCGACCGGGGCGTGCCCGTCCTCCGCGTAGCCGACGGCGTACTTCAGGACTTCGGCGAGGGTGCGGGTGCCGTAGTCGCGCAGGAGGAGCATCCAGGCGTCGAAGGCGCCGGGGACGGCGGCGGCGAGGGGGCCGGTGCCGGGGACGAGGTCGAGGCCGAGCGAACGGTAGTGGGCGGCGCTCGCCCCGGCGGGCGCGACCCCCTGGCCGCAGAGGACGCGGACCTCGCCGTCGTGGGGCGCGAGAAGCAGGGGGACCTCGCCGGCCGGGCCGTTCAGGTGCGGTTCCACCACGTGCAGGACGAACCCGGCGGCGACGGCCGCGTCGTAGGCGTTGCCGCCGTCCTCCAGTACGGCCATCGCGGACTGCGAGGCCAGCCAGTGCGTGGACGAGACCATGCCGAAGGTGCCTTGGAGGGTGGGACGCGTGGTGAACATGCAGCCTCTCGCCTTGCTGTCGACGCCGTTTCCCCGCAGGCTACCGACCGCCCTGAACGGCTGTTCGCACGTCTCGCCGGGGAACCCGGGCGACCCACTCCTCGGTGGCGGACTCGGTGCGGGCGAGTTCCTCGGCGAGCGCCGTCTCCCGGTCGGTGACGGCGCCTTCGGCCAGACCGTAGCGGTCGCGGAAGGAGCCGATCATGCGGCGCCACGAGTCGGCGTGATCACGGGCAAGGGGCTACTCGCCCTGCCGGGTGCGAGGGGGCACCCGGCAGGGCTCGGCGTTCACGGGACGCGCGCGGTCCATTCCTCGGTCGCGAACTTCGTCCGCACCAGTTCCTGCGCGCGGGCCATCTCGTCCGCCGCGACTTCGCCAGTGGTCAGCCCGTAGCGGTTGCGGAAGGAGGCGATCATGTTCTCGATGACCTGCTCCCGCGCGAGGCCCGTCTGGCGGCGGAGCGGGTCGACACGCTTCTTGGCGCTCTTGGTGCCCTTGTCGGACATCTTCTCCTTGCCGATACGGAGCACCTCCAGCATCTTCTCGGCGTCGATGTCGTAGGACATCGTCACGTGGTGGAGGACGGCTCCAGGGCCGCCATCGGGGCCCACCATGCGCTTCTGGGCCGCACCGGCGATCTTGCCGGCCTCGGTGGCGATGTCGTTCAGGGGCTGGTACCAGGCCCTGATGCCCATGTCGCCGAGCGCCCCGAGCACCCAGTCGTCGAGGTAGGCGTAGCTGTCCGCGAAGGACAGGCCCGAGACCAGGGACTCCGGTACGGACAAGGAGTACGTGATCGTGCTCATGGGCTCTACGAACATGGCCCCGCCACCGGAGATGCGACGCACCACCGTCATCCCGTGCTTCGCGGCCCCTTCGGGGTCCACCTCGTTCCGCAGGGACTGGAAGCTGCCGATCACCACGGCGGGCGAGGCCCACTCCCATACCCGCAGGGTCGGCGCCCGCCGCCCGGCGGCCACCTCGGCGGTGATCACCTCGTCCAGCGCCATGTGCAGGGCCGGCGCCTGCGGCCCCATGCGCACCAGCTGCCAGTCGTAGTCGCTCCACTCGGTCGCGTGGGCCAGAGCGCGCCGGACGGCGATGCCGACGCCCTCCGCTGTCAGCCCGAACATCACGGTCGACTCCGGCATCGCCGCCGTGATCCGGGCGGCCAGCCCTGCGGCGTCCGTCGATGAGGGTGAACCCTCAAGGGCCGTGTTGATCGAGAGGATCGCCTCGTCCGGCTCCAGGAAGAAGTCCCCGGCGACTCGCACGTTGCGCAGGACACCGTCCTCGACATCCAGATCCACGACGACCAGCTTGCCGCCGGGCACCTTGTACTCGCCATGCACGGCTTCGTCTCCTTCCAGTGCGCTGCACGTGTCCTGAGCCTGCTGCTCCGGCATTCGAACAGATACGTACATCTTTCGGATTGACCTTAGCTTGGCGTGTACCCTGCGGCGGCCTGGTGGGCTTTGATCGGTTCGGGGCGTCCGGCTGTTCTGCAGACGTTGCGGTGGGCGGCTCGGCGCTTGCTCTTCGAACCGGGAGGTCGTCCGGATGTACGAAGCCCTCGCCGCACGCGAGCGGGGCTGAGGCGGCGAGGCGGAGTCGGGTGTGAGCGGCGATCACTGGTGCTGCGACCGCACAGGTACGCCGGTTCGTATGCCTTACAGGTTGTTCGCATAGAAGCTGACGAGTCGCTCGACGGCAGCGTCGACGTATTCGGGTTCGTCGTACATCTCGTAGTGGCCGGCGCCGTCGATCACCATGAGGTCGACGGGGTTGGGGGCCAGCTTCCACAGCCGCATGCCGGTGTCGTAGGAGCCGGTGTTGCCGATGCGTCCGGCGAGGATGACCTGGAGTGGTTGGGTCATGAGCTGATCGGCCAGGTGGAACGCGTCGTAGCCCAGCAGGTGGGAGTCGCTGCGCAAGAGGCGCCGGTTCGTGGAGTGTTCGCTACCGCCTCGCTCGGTGCGGTAGTAGGTGATGGCCTGAGTGGTGTCGATGTCGGTCAGGCCCGCCGCCGTGGCGTCCTCGAGGGTGTCGGGCAGCCAGTTCACGCGGGTCGTCTCGCCGGAGCGGGCCTCTTCGGTGCGTGCGTCCGCGAGGGCGTCGAGTGCTGCGGCCGGACCGTCGGGCTGGAAGCTGCGGAATGAGGCGCCGATGTCGACGGGGACGACCGTGCCGACCGCGGTGATGCGGTGGTCCGTGCGGGCGGTGTGCACGGCGTAGCCTCCACCGGCGCAGATGCCGAGGACGCCGATGCGCTGCGGGTCGATGCCGGGGGTCGTGGAGAGCGCGTCGATGGCGTAGGAGATGTCCTCCCCTCGGCGGTAGGGGTCTTCGAGGTCGCGGGGCTCGCCCTCGCTCTGGCCCTGGTGGGCGGGGTCGAGGACGAGCGCCGCGATGCCGCGAGCGGCGAGGCGGGATGCGTAGTTGGCGCCGATCTGCTCCTTCACGCTGCTGCCTGGGGTGGAGAGCACCACGGCGCGCAGCGGCGCGCCGCTGTCGGCGTTGTCGGCGTTGTCGGGCAGGTGGAGGTCCGCGGCGAGGTTGAGGGGACCGCGCGGGATCGTGAGGTGCTGAAGCATGCCTGGCTTCCTCCGTGAGACTGTTGTTCCATAGGAGTCCAGTACAAGACACTATCTTGTACGATCTGAAACTAATACGAAACTGCATCACCTGGATGGAGGGCCGCATGCCGGTCGACGGGGCGCATCTGTGGACGCTGAACCAGCGGCTGCTGGGTGTTGTGATGGATGCCTGCACGGGGGAGCTGGCCGAGCTCGGGTTGGAGACGAAGGAGTTCTTCGTCCTGGCCGAGGTGGAGGCATCGCCGTACCCGGCTGAGATCGCGACGGCGCTGCTGCTGCCCAAGGCGAGCGTGACGGTCTACGTTCGCAACCTCGTCGCCAAGGGCTTCGTCCGCCGCGAGATCGACGAGGCGGACCTGCGGCGTCATCGGCTCGTACTGACCGCTGAGGGCACGCAGGCACGCGATCGAGCACTTGCAGCTCTCGCGGCGGAGTACGACCGCAGGTTGGCGAGGGTCACCCCCCAGGACCGCGTTGAGCTGCAACGCATCCTCAAAGCGATGCTCGCCTCGCCCGCGTCGGGCCGTATGCGCGAGTGATTCCAGGTCGAAGCGGCGGAGGAAACGCTGCGACCAGCGGTCCACTCCGCCGGTGTCGCGTCGGGGACCGAGCTCCGCAGCCGGACCGGTTCACCCCCGGCTGGTTCGCGTGCCGGGCGCCCGGCCTGCGCCCTCACCTGGCCGCTGATTCCTTCCGGCCACAACCACGCCATTGTTTTGAATGTGCCTCATAGCTAGCATGGCCTGCCCGTGCCCAGCGTGTGATCGGCGGGGGAAAACCATGTCCGTGCACATCCCAACAGTCGGCATTAGAAGGGGAATTCACCCTTCCGGTCAAGAGGCGGCGTCCCGAGCCGTCCTGGTCCAGTTCAGCGACCTCTTACTGACCGAGGACAGCACCATGAGGGACTACTACACGCGTTCATACGCCCGCATGCGTGGTTACTACATGCCGCAACACTTCATGGAAATCCCGTACTGGATTCCCATCGTCGCCTCCATGCTCCCCGACCAGCATTTCCGCAAAGAGCTCATGGTCGTCGACGATCTCGACGTCGCGCACCGCCGCCTCGCAAAGGCGGCCGAGGGCGATGTGTTCCTCTTCTCTGCGCTGGACGCCAATGTGGAGCAGCTGCTCCATCTGGCCTCCACCGGCGCGACGATGGTCGTCGGGGGCTACGTCGACCCGGAGGTGTTCGCGGGGCACCCCCATGTGAGCTTCCTCCACGACGTCGCGAACCTGCCCGACTTCCTGCCCGGGGCACGCCCGCGGACCACGCTCGACTACCGGCTCTTCGACGGACTCCAGTGCATCCCCCGGTTCAGCATGAGCAGCGGATGCTCGTTCCGCTGCAACTTCTGCACCGTCCCCACGCAGGTCGTTCCCGCCGACCCCGCGGGCCACGAGGCCGAGATAGCCGCCCTCGCGCCCCTGGACTTCCGGCTCGCCTTCATCGACGACAAGTCGTTCGGCGATCCGGCGGCGAACAACTGGCGGGACCTGGGCGAGGTCCGGGACATTTTCGCCGCCTCCCATCCCGGCTTCGAGGGGTTCATCATCCAGACCCCGCCGTCCCTGGCAGCCAGGCCCGGGTTCCTCGCCGACTGCCGTGACATGGGCGTGCGCTACGTCGAGTTCGGCGTCGAGACCGCGCACGACGGTCTCCTCAAATACCTCCGAAAGCCCTTTCGCACCAAGCACCTCTACAAGGCGAGCGAAACCATCCGCGAGTTGGGGCTCTACATGATCCCCAACTTCATCATGGGTATACCTGGGGACGACTACAGAAGAACAGTTCAATGGGTCAGGGAATTCGTGGACATCATGCCCGCCGTCAACATCAACTGGCTCGCCGCGCACTACGGCAATGAACGTGGGCGTCTCGACCTGCCCGTCGAGACGTTCGGAGACCGGGACCAGAACACTGTCACCAAGAGCTGGCTCGGCCAGGAGGAGATCGCCGCCGGACTGAGCGCGGTCCAGGAGATATACGCGGTCACGGAGGCGTACTGGCGCGACCGCGCGACCTACCCGGCGGAACAGGTGTCCGCACGGTGACGACAGAATCCGCCACGGCCCGGACCACCGCTCTGCAAGTGGAAGTCGGCCGCGCCCTCGGCGATCCCGGCATCCGCGTCGCTCCATGGCGGGAAGGAGTGGACTACTTCGCCGACCTCGCCCGCCATCCCGACGGCAGGATCGCCGGGGTCGTGCGCTCCCCCCGCCACGAGGTCCTGCAGACCGACTACGAGGGCGCCGTCGACTTCGCCGACGTACTCGCCAAGGAGGTGAACGTCCTCGGACTGCTGGGCAAGGCGGGTGTACCGGCTCCTTCCGTCCTTGATTGGCGGCGGCGCGGCACCCCGGACGGCATCTCCTGGATGCTGTGCGAGCACATCGAGCACCAGCCGGCGGAGGAGCTGAACGAGGACCAGCAGCAGGAGCTGGGACGCATCACCCGTGCGATCCACTCCATCCGCCCCGGCGCGACGGTGGGTCGCCCGCCGGGCCCATGGCCGCCCTACGTTCTCGGGCGCCTCACCGACCGGCTGCGTGCCGCCGAGAAGTACTGCCCCGGGCTGTCCACCGACACGGTGCTGTCCCGGTGCGCGGCCGATGTGCCCGCTGACGCGCACCGGACGGACGCCCTGCTCCACCTCGACCTGCGGGCGCCCAACATCTGCGTGCGGCAGGGGAGCATCGCGGCGGTGATCGACGTCGCGAACGCGATCACCGGTGACCCCTGGCTCGAGCTCGCACGGGTCCGCTTCTGCGGGCTCTTCACCGAGGCCTTCCGGTCCGGGTACGGGCTCGACGACGCCGACGTCGAACAGCACCGACGAGTCCTGGACTTCTACGAACTGGACATCGCGGCGCTGCTGACCGTCGTGGCGGTGGAGGAAATCGACGACCGGGAACTGCTGGCGTCGTCCCGAGAACGTCTGGAGCACCTGTGCGCGCAGATCGTTCGCTGAGTCCACCGCTCTGCGGCGCCCAGACGTCCCCGTCCTTCGGCTAAACACCGGCACAGGACCTGGCTCCCGCCAGAACGCTCACCCACGCCACCAGCCCTGCCGCGGGGCACCCGGCGGGGCTGGTGGCGTGGTTGCAAGGGTCCCGTCGAGCAGAGCGAAGTCAGGATCCGTCTCCCGCAACACCTTCAGCAGGCCTGGCGCGCGAGCGGCGAGCAGACCGATGACGGCGCCGACGTAAGCGTGCGCGGCTCCAACGGAGATGCCGAACCCGGCCGGGAGTTGGGCAAGCGTGTCGTGGCGGCGCAGGTACACCAGACCGACCAGGGCACGCTGGTTCGGCGGCAGTTTGCAGCGACGGTCACCCTCGCGGGTGACGATAAGCATGGTGACCCACTCGACCAGCGCGTGTGGCAGATCGAGTGCGGCAGGATAGGGAACCAACGAGGCACCTGCGCTGATGAGTTGAGACGTCGAACACCTCCCTCAACGGCACGGGTGCCTCGTGCGTTGCGGTCCCCTCGTCGTCACCCCATCGGTGGCCACTCTGAAAAGGCTCCTTGATGCCGCGCGCACGCGGCTGGTCGAGTGTCCGGAGGGTGAGCGGGACGCAGTGGCCGAGGCGCTTCAGCGGGAGCTGTTCATCCAGCTGGCGGCGTTCCTGCAGAAGAACCCCGACGCCGCGGCCGAGCTGCAGGCGCTGGTGGATGGCGCGGACTCGGCGGAGGAGGCACGAGGCGACCGGACCAGCGTGCACCACAACACCAACAGCCAGGTGGTCATCTCCGGTGGCGGCATCAGCACCGGCGGCAGCATCGTCTACCGGGCGCCCGGGGGTGAGAAGTGAGCGACGAACCCGCCTATGGCGGTGTTCCGTCCCAGCCCACCTCCCCTCCTCCGGTGCCCGTGCACGTGAACGTGGAGGCAACGACCGCTCTTCAATCATCGTTGCCGCGGGTTCGGTGACGATGACGGGCAAGCAGCTGTTGTCGGCCGCCGACATCTCCGACGCGGAGCTGCAGGTGGTGCGCACTGCCTGGGTCGGCGGCGTCGGCTCACAGGGTGAGCCGCTGACCGCCGCGGCCGAGGCGGCCGCTCTGCTCATCGGCGAGGGCGCCTTGGCGGTGATCGCGGGGGCGCCCGGCTTCGGGAAGCGTACGACGGGGATCAGGGCTCTGCGGGAGGCGGCAAAGGCGGTCGGTACCGTTAGCGACGGCCTGCCTTCGCTTGTGGAGATCAGTCCTGACTGGAGTGATCCCGCTGTTCCGGATGTCTCCGTACTGCCAGATGAGCCGGGGACCGGCTACCTGCTCGATGTCGCGGCGGAGATCGGTTCGTGGAAGGACCCTCGCAAGTTCGCCGTCGGGCTCGTGTCTTATGCGGAGGATCTGCGGCACAACGGCTCGTTCCTCGTGGTGGTCGCCGACAAGTCGGGATGGCCGGAGGACGAGTCCGGGGCGCTGGCTCGGGCGGTCATTCGGGCTGCGGTCGAACCCTCCACCCACCAGGTGGCGATCTCTCATCTGCGGCAGGTGCACCGGCTCCCGGACAGGATTCACTGGGTGACGCCGGGCCCCAGGGACGTCAGCAGTTCCCGGGGCAACCTGGCTGATCTGCTGACCGAGAGCAGCAGTCCGGCGGACACCGACAGGCTCGCCGGCATCCTGGCCAAGGTGGAGGCGTCGCCGAAGGGGCAGGAGGCGGCACGGGCATCGTTCCAGAAATGGCGCCCTCAGGTCGCTGACGTGTTCGACAGGACTCAGCACAAAGCCGATGACCGCGCTCTGCCGATCGCGTCCGTGTCCCTCGGGGGCGAAGAGGCTCTCACCATTCAGGGCGCCGCCCGGGATCTTCTGGGCGAGGAGCCGGAGAAGGACGTACGGACCATCCTGACCGGCCCGGATCTCACCACACGTCTCAAGGGGGTCGGCGCCCAGGTGAACGGGCGCCGTGCCACCCTCGACCACAAGCCTGGATACGCGCGGTCGGTGCTGCTGCACCTGTGGCGGCAGCGCGTGGACATCCACACACCGCTGCTGACGTGGCTCAACGAGCTCACCGCTCCCAAGGGGCCGAGCGCCACCCGGCTTGCCCCGATCAGCGACCTGCTGGTCGACCTGGCCATCGCCGAGAACGACATCCGTGTCATCGACAAGGTCCGCGCCTGGATCGACAACGGCAACAGCGCCGACGAACACCTGGAGTTGATCGCCCGGGTCCTGGCGACCGCCGCTGAGGCGGACGGACTGGGCCCGGCGGTGCGGTCCCGGCTCCTGACCTGGTCGCAGGACCCCCGGTCGCTGTCGCCAGGACCATCGCCCTGGTCTGTCAGACTTCCTTCGCCGACCACTATCCGCGCCAGACCCTGGTACGGCTGCGTCACATCCTGGCCCGCACCGATCGCGACGCGGCCGTCGAGGCGGCCGAGACCGCCCTGTCTGCGCTCGCCTCCCGCAAGTACCAGTTCGCCCGGGTGTGGGCGGCCGTCATTGGGTGGGCCAAGGAGAGCGGGCACCTGGCCGGCCACAGGGCGTTTCTCGCACTGATGGACCCGCGTACCGACCCGTTCGCCCTCCGCGTCGTGCTGACGGCGGCCGTCGATGACCCGGAGATCAAGCAGGCTCTGGTCGACGCCTGGAGCACAGCCCTGGCGAACGCCCAGGTCCATCCCGAGGCGCGTGACGTATTGATCGCCTGGGCGCACGCGCGGGTAGAGGACGAACTGGTCCCCAGGGATCTGATCACGGACCTGCTGCGCCGCGTCGTCGAGCGGCATCTGATGGCCACGCCGATCGCCGCCCTCGTCTTCGGCGAACCCGATGTCCGCTACGACGAAGCCGTGATCGAGCTGCGCAAGGAACTGCGTATGCCGTCGCCCGACGCCTTCGCTGACGGCCACCGCGGGAGCCCTGACACGTGACTCCCACCCGTGGTCACGTCGCCGCGCTCGCAAGGCGCTGCGGCGTGGCCTCCGACGCTTCGACGTACGACTGCCCAGCAAGCACCCGGGCATCGCCTTCACTGCCCGGATCACCGCTACCGTGGTGACCGAACCTCCTGGGCCTTGACCCCGATTCCTGAACACGGTTTATGCGGCTTGTGCCAGCGTAGTTGGTGTGCGGTGGAGGGCGTTCTCGAAGGCGATCGGTGATCGTTGTCCGAGGTGGGAGTGTCGGCGTCGGGTGTTGTAGCGGTGGAGCCATCGGAACGCGTCGAGTCGGGCCTCGCGCTTGGTCGGCCAGCTCTTTCGTCCTTGCAGGGTCTCGCGTTTGAAGGTCGCGTTGAAGGACTCGGCGAGTGCGTTGTCCGCGCTGGAGCCGACCGCGCTCATGCTTCGCCGGACCCCTGCTGACCTGCAGGCTTCGGCGAAAATCCTGCTCGTGTACTGAGCTCCGTGGTCGGTGTGCATGATCGATCCGGCGAGACTGCCGCGGGTTCGGATCGCCGCGGCCAGGGCGTCGGTGACGAGGTCCGCGCGCATGTGGTCGGCGATAGACCAGCCGGCCAGACGGCGTGATGCGAGGTCGACGACGGTCGCCAGGTAGCAGAACTTCCCGCCCTCGACGGGCAGGTAGGTGATGTCGCCGACGTACTTCGTGTTCGGCCTGTCCGCGGTGAAGTCGCGGCCGATCAGGTCCGGGGCCTTGGCGGCGGCCGGGTCAGAGACGGTGGTGCGGTGCCGGCGGCGCAACCGGACCTCTGCGATCCCGGACGCCCGCATGATCCTGGCGACGCGCTTGTGATTGACCGCGACACCGGACTCCTCGCGGAGCTCGGCGGTGATCCTCGGGGCTCCGTAGGTGCCGTCCGATTCCTGGTGCACCGCCCGTATCCGGGCGGCCAGACGGGCGTCGGCCCCCTGCCGGGCGGCCCGGTCCGCAGCCGTCCGGCGCCAGTAGTAGAAGCTCGAGCGGCTCACGCCGAGGATGCTGCAGAGCCGCTTCACGCCGTAACGGCGCTGGAGGTCGGCGACACACTGGAAGCGGTTCACCAGCGCTTCTCCCCGGCGAAATACTTCGCCGCTTTGCGCAGGATCTCCCGTTCCTCCTCCAGCTCACGCACCTTCTTCCGCAGGGCGGCGTTCTCCGCCTCCAGCGGCACCGACGGCAGGGCTGGTTCCTGCGTCCACCGTCCTCGGGGGCGGCTCACCCCGGCTGCCCGAACCCAGTTCCGCAGCGTCTCCGGGTTGATCCCCAGATCAGCGGCGACCGACCTGATCGTCGCTTCCGGCCGCGACTCGTACAGCGCGACCGCGTCCGCCTTGAACTGTGGCGGGTAGTTCTTCATGACCACGAGATGTCCGTTCTCAGATCCGCAGGATCCAGTGTCTCGTGTGTTCAACATCAGGGGGCAAGGCCCATCCTCCACGGCACCGTGCTGCCGATCGACCGCATCGCTGCAGACCGCCCGTACTACTCGGGAAAGAAGAAGCACCACGGGATGAACGTGCAGGTCCTCGCGGATCCAGCCGGCCGACTGATCTGGGCCTCGGACGCGCTACCCGGAGCCATGCACGATCTGACCGCGGCCCGGGCCCAGGGCATTCTCGACGCTCTCGCCGTCGACGACATCAAGTGCTGGGCGGACAAGGCGTATCAGCGCGCAGGTCCTGCTATCCGCGTCCCGTTCCGGGGCAAGAATCCACGTGGTTGGCGTCGGCGTCACAACCGCGATCACGCCAAGATCCGCAGCCTCGGCGAACGCGCCATGGCCACCCTCAAATGCTGGCGGCTCCTGCGGAAGCTCCGCTGCAGCACCACCCGGATCACCGCCATCGTCCGAGCCATCGTCACCCTCGAACTCGCCACCTGATCAAGATGGAAAAGGCTCAGTGGATCATCGCCTCCCATCGTGCGTCGGCGCACAGCACAATGAGCGGCACTATCCGGCTTCTATACGCCTCGGCTCGGCTCGTCTATAAGCGCTGGTGGCCGCCGTCGTAAGCCGGTCGCGAAGGACGGCGCGACGGGGGAACGCGAGTGGGACGGGAGGGGCGCGACGGCGCCCCGGGGCCGGAACCGGCATCGGGGCCAGGACGTCGGACAGGCCCGGAGCGGGGGTCTCCGGGCCTGTCCGTGTGTGTTCGCCTCCTACGCTTCCCGGCGCATGGTGCGCCAGGTGACGAACACACTCGCAAGGACCGCCAGCATGATGGAGCCGACGATCACTGAGGCAACGGTGGACACGTTCAGGTGCAGGCCCACATCGGTGGAGGTCGCCTGGGAGAGTCCTGACGCCATGCCGGCCAGCGGTCCAAGGGTCACCAGAACGCCGAGGGCGGCACCGATCCCGGCGACGAGTGCGGTCTCGGCGACGGTGCACGTCAGCAGCTGGCGTACCGTCCCTCCCGCCGACTTCATCACAGAGAGGTCGCGGCGCCTGCTGTGGGCGGCCATCCCCATGCTGTTGGCCACGGCAATGCCGCTGTAGCCGACAGCGATGGCGATCAGCATGCTGGTGAGACTGTTCGTGAGCTTCGCGTCCGTGTTGTAGTCGTCGATGGCATAGCGCAGCGCGTCGTGGACGGCGGTGCCGGGCAGTGCCTTGGCGGGTTGGGCTTCCTTCGGAACGAAGATGTCGTCGGTGAGGGCGGACGGGTCGTGCTCGCGCACCAGGTCGCGGGCCACCACGAAGTCGCCGCAGGCGGGATCGTCGGGCAGGACCTGCGCGATGCGCAGCTTCACGGTGGTGCCGTCGGCGAACCGCACATCGCGCTCGTCGCCGCCCTTCACTCCCAAGTAGGCGGCCAGGCGTTCGCCGAGCACGGCCTGGCCGGGCTTGGCCCAGCGCTGGTCGCGCGAGCCGAGGGCGTCGATCACGGCCAGGTCGCCGTCCTTGTCGTGGACGAACGCCCGGGTGGGCAGGGCGGCCTTGCCCACCGGGTTGGCGGCGACGACCTCGTCGGTGTTGCCGGCGGTCCCGGCCGCGGTCACGATCTGCTGGCCCTGGAGCTTCACGGCGCTGCCCGCCGGGTAGGCCACGGCCATCGTCTCCACCATGCCGCTGAGCAGGACCGCGAACCCGACGGCCGCGATCACCGGGGCGGCCAGCGAGGCCGCGCGGCGCGCGTTGACGCGCAGCTCCGCGCGAACAAGCAGAGGAGCGGCCGATCCGGAACGCTCGAACGGCGCGGTGAGCATCCGTCCGACCGGGCCGACGAAGACCGGTGCAAGGAGGGCGGCCGCCACGATGAGAACCATGGTCGCGGCGATCGCCATGTTGATGCGGCTCTCGGCACCGACGGTGGCGGTCACGATCGCGAGGAGCGCTCCGAGCCCGAGCACCGTGAGGCTGGCGATCCAGCGCACGCGGCCCATGGTGCCGCCGCCCGTGCGGCTCTCCAGCAGGGCGTCGATCGGGGCCACCTTCGCGGCCAGCCGACTTGCCGACCAGGCGCCCAGGATGCTCACGCCGACACCGATCGCGGCCGCCGTGAGCAGCGGCCACGCCGACACCCGCAGGGAGAGCTCGGGCGGGGTCACGTCGAGGCCCTTGAGGATGTCGCGCAGCACCGGCGCGGCGGCGACCCCGACCAGACAGCCGGTGACAGCGCCGAGCAGGCCCACGACGGCGGCCTCACCGAGGATCATGCGGCGTACCTGGCGGGGGCTGGCACCGATCATCCGCAGCAGGCCGATCTCACGCCGACGCAGCCCGGTGGCGAGAACCAGCATGGAGGCGACGACGAAGATGGTGGTGAACAGACCCAGCGCGGCCATGGCGGTGATGAGCTGGGTGCCGAGGAACCGCTTGTGCTCCACGTAGCCGGGCTGGAGTTCGGAGCGGTCGTCGCCGGTTGCGACGGTGCCCTTGTCACCGACCACTCCTCGCGCCTTCTGCTTCACGACGCCCAGGGATGCCTGGGGGTCGGTGAGGAGCGCGATGGAGCCGACCCCGGGTTGCTGGCGGGCCGCGAACGCGTCGCTGAAGTAGTAGCCGGGCCCGTTGACGGTGCCGACGACGAGGAACTGCTTTCGCCCCTCGGTGATGTTCACCGTGAGGGTGCTGCCCACGGCCGCGCCGACGGAGCGTGCGACGACGATCTCGCCGTCGGCCTTCGGGGCGCGGCCGTCCGCGAGCGCGTACGGCGCGAGCCTGCTGCTCGACCAGCCGTGCCCGGCCTCGCCGGAGCCCTCGTCCTCGACCGGCTTTCCGTCGAGGAACGCCTGCGCGTAGAAGGATCGGTCCACGATCGCATCGGTCACGCCGGGCACGCCGCGCAAGCCGTCGAGCAGCGGCCGGGCCTCGCTCCCACTCCACGGCACCCGGTCCTTGGGGTTGCCGTACTCGTCGACGGCCTGTTCAGGCAGGACGATGACCGAGGCGGCCTCGATCCGGGACTGGACCTTGGGCAGGGAGGAGTCGTAGACGATCAGAGTGGTCGCAATGAGCGCAACGCCGACGGTCACGGCCGCGAAGGCGGCCAGGAAGCTGCTCCAGCGTTCTTTGACATTGGCAATGACGAGCATCACGCCGCCTCCAGCCGCGTCATGTGGGCGGCGATCGAGGCCGCGTTGCGGTTGTGGGACTCCCGGGTGAGGGCGATCCGATCGGCAACGCGGCCGTCCTTCAGGAACACCACCATGTCGGCGACCGCGGCGGCGACCGGATCGTGGGTGACCATGAGGGTGGTCTGGCTCTCCTTGTCGACGAGCATGCGCATCATCCGCAGCACCTCCTGCGAGGTGACGGTGTCGAGGGCCCCGGTGGGTTCGTCCGCGAAGAGCACGTCCGGCCGGGTCACCAGGGCGCGGGCGAGCGCGACGCGCTGCTGCTGACCGCCGGACATCTCGCTCGGGCGGTGACCGGCACGGTCCGACAGACCGACGGCGGCGAGCGCGTCCGACACCTGGCGGCCGTTCACCCGGCGGCCGGCGAACCTCGACGGCAGCTCGACGTTCTGCGCCGCAGTGAGCGACTCGACGAGATTAAAGGCCTGGAACACGAAGCCGATGTGGTCACGGCGAAGCTTGGTGCGTTCCTTCTCATTCTTCTGCCCGATATCGACGCCCGCCACCATCACCCGGCCTTCGGAAGGCCGGTCCAGGCCCGCGGCGCACTGCAACAGCGTGGATTTCCCAGATCCCGAGGGCCCCATGATGGCGGTGAATGTCCCGCGTGGAAAGCCGATGGAAACGCCGTCCATTGCGACGACGGAGCGGTCGCCGGATCCGTAGACCTTGCGGACGGTGTAGAGCTGCACCGCATCGGATGCGGGGGCCTGCCTGGATGTCGTCATAGGTCGATTGCAACGCATCTACCCGGGCTGCCGCATTGGCCTGTGCTCTACTTCCCCAGGTAGTACAGGCACTACTTACGACCTGGGGATGAATAGTCCTGGTGTTGGTGGGGCCGTGACGTGAGAAGGGCCGCACGGGTTGGGTGAGTTGTGACGCTTACCTGAGCCCGTACGGCCTGCTCCCATCCTGCCCTGTCCGGGGTCTCTCGCGCACATCTCGGCGAGTTGCTCGAAGAGTTGTCGCCGCGTTGGAGGGCCCGGCGTGAGTCGGCGCTCGACCGGCAGCGGGGCTACAAACGGCGCCGGGCCGAGGGGGCCGGGCGCAAGCCGAAGCTGGAGTTCGTCGACCGGCTGCTGGTCACCCTCGTCCACCTGCGGCCCGGCCTCTGCCGCACGCCGCTCTGGCCGAGCTGTACCGGGTGGACCGCTGCGGTCTCCGCCGCGATCCGCCAGGTCAGGCCCCTGCTCGCTGCCCGCGGCTTCGCCGTGCCCGACCGCCTCGGCGTCAGGCTGCGGCCTCTGGAAGATGTGCTCGACTACGCCGATTTTGAAGGCGTGGACCTGCGGATCGATGGCACCGAGGTGCAGGTCCGACGCCCACGCGCCGGACGGCCGGGGCGCAAGGCCTTCGTATCCGGCAAGAAGAAGCAGAACACGATCAAGACCACCACCTTCAGTGAGCCTCTTTCATCCTGTGCTGGTGGGTGAAAGAGGCTGGTCAGCAGGGGTGGTGACGAGGCAGGGCCCCTCGTCGTTGGCGTGGTGATTCCACTCATCACACCGGCGACCGAAAGGGGCCCTGTTGGTTCCGTATCCTGCCATGCTCGACGTCCCGCATGAGCTCGTCGAGCATGTGGCCTGGTTGCTGTACGAGCATCGCCAGGCCCGCAACACCCGCTGGCGCAAGCTCGGCTGCTTCAAACAGGCGCTGCTCACGCTGGCGCATCTGCGGAAGAACGAGACGTTCTCGCAGCTCGGAGCCGGTTTCGGGATATCCCAGGCCACCGCCTGGCGGTACGTCGACGAGACCCTGGACGTCCTGGCCTCCTGGGCACCCGGCCTCCACGAAGCCCTCACCGGCCTCGGTGAAGGCGACCACGTCATCGTTGACGGCACCCTCATCCCCACCGACCGGATCGGCGCGGACGAGCCGTACTACTCGCAGAAGCACCGCAAGCACGGCTCGCGGACGAGCCGTACTACTCGCAGAAGCACCGCAAGCACGGCATGAACGTGCAGGTCATCGCCCGCCCCGACGGAACACCCCTGTGGTTCTCCCGCGCGACACCCGGCCAGACCCATGATCTGACCGCGGCCCAGGCCCACGGCATCATCCAGGCATGCCTCACCCGACAGATCCTCGTCCTCGCCGACCGCGCCTACCAGGGCGCCGGCGCCACCTTCCGCACCCCGTACTACCACCACCGCGAACAGCCCGAGCACTACCAGCAGTTCAACCGCGACCACGCCCGACTCAGAGCACCCGGCGAACGCTCCTTCGCCTTGCTGAAGTCCTGGCGACTGCTCCGCCGGGCCAGATGCTCCACCCGCCGCATCGGCACCATCGTCCAGGCCGTCCGCACCCTACTGACCTGCAACTATTCAGGATGAAAGAGGCTCAGTGACCAGCAGGGCCGCACGCTGTTCTCCGGTGTCGTCCGCCCGGGCCGGATGCACGACCAGACCGCCCTGCGTACCGAGGGCATCGCGGACCAGTTCCGCCGGTACCCGGGAGTGAAGGCCGAAGTCGACTCGGGATACCTGGGCCTGGCCAAGGAGTTCCCCGGCCAGGTCAGCGCCCCTCCGAAGAAGCCGGCCGAGGACGCCTGCGACGGGGACAAGCGGGCCTGGCGCGAGATGCGCCGCCGCCAGTCCTCGGCACGGATCTGCGTGGAGCACACCAACGCCGAGTACAAGCAGTGGCGGCCCCTCCAGCGGTACACCGGCCGACGCGAGACCTACGCCGAGACCCACCTCGCGATCGCCTCGCTGGTCTCCGACCGCTCCGCACGGCGCCCGACCCGCCTCAGGACGAACACCGAACTCGTCCTCGCCCGCAACACCGTCTGCTGATCACCCACCAGCCGAACCACCAGGCCAACACGCCCCGCCCCCAAGGTCGTTAATTGAACCGAAGGCTGGGCTACCGTGGTCACATGCGTCCCAGAACGGCCTGGCAGTCGATGACTCAGCACCCGCTGAGATTTCTGACGTCCGGCTGGCCGTGGCGTTCCCTGGCCTATCTGGCCAGCGGCGTCGTGGTCGGCGCGACGGCCGTGGCAGTGTTCGTCACGGGGCTCACCGCTGGGCTGGTGCTGCTGATCGTCGTGATCGGCGTGGCACCGCTCGTCGGTGTCGTGCTGTCCTCCGTCACGATCGCGACGGTGGAGCGGCGGCGGCTGCGCCTGGTGGATCTCGACGCGATGCCGAACCCCCACCGCGATCCGGAGGGGCCCGGCGTCCGGGCCTGGGTGTCGACCAGGCTGACCGAGCAGGTCACCTGGCGGGAACTGCTGTTCACGCTGATCTCCATGGCTGCGCTGTGGTGGATCGACCTGCTGGTCCTGTGCTTCGCCCTGGGCCTTCCGGCCCTCACCTTCGTCACCGCGGACGGCACCACTTGGCCGTGGGCGGTTTTCGGCGGCGTTGTACTGCTGGCCTCCCCGTACACGGTGACGGCATGGGCCGGGGCGCGCGGCGCGCTCGCTCGGACCTTCCTGGCGCCGCGCGACGAGGAGTTGGGCAAGTCGCTCCAGGAGGTGCACGCCTCGCGGGTTCGGCTCATCGACTCCTTCGACGCGGAGCGCGTGCGCATCGAGCGCGATCTCCACGACGGCGCGCAGCAGCGTCTGGTGTCGCTCGGGATGATGCTGGGGCTGATGCGCCTGGACATCCCCGGAGGGTCACCGTTGTTGGCGCAGATCACCGCCGTCGAGGAAGAGCTTTCCGCGGCACACAAGGAGTTGCGCAGTCTGACCCGAGGGCTCAATCCTCCGGTGCTCGCCGATCACGGCCTGGTTTCAGCCGTCCAGGACCACGCGGGCCGTTTCCCCATCCCAGTCACGGTCGACCTCCGGTTACCGGGCAGGCTGCCGCGGCAGCTGGAGTCGAACGTGTACTACCTGATCAACGAGGCCATGACGAACATCGCCAGACACAGCGGAGCCAAGAGCGCCAAGGTGCACGGTCGTTACCACTCCGACTTGTTGGTGTTGGAGATCACGGACGACGGCCGTGGCGGAGCGGACTCGTCCGCGGGCAGCGGCCTGACCGGACTCGCCGATCGGCTCACGGCACTGGAGGGCCGTATGCGGGTGTCCAGCCCGGTCGGCGGCCCGACCCTGCTGCATGTGGAGATCCCGTGTCACTTCGTGTGATCGTCGCCGAAGACGCAGTGCTGTTGCGCGAGGGGTTGGTGAGCCTATTGCAGCGGTTCGGCCATCAGACTCTCGCCGCCGTCGGCGACGCGGAGGCACTGGTCGCGGCGGTCAACCGCGAACGGCCGGATCTGGTGATCACGGACGTACGGATGCCGCCCGGGAACAGGGACGACGGGCTGCGTGCGGCCGTAGCCCTGCGGGGCGCACACGCGAGGCTGCCGGTACTGGTGCTCAGCCAGTACGTGGAACGTTCCTACGCGGTCCGCCTGCTCGACTCGTGCGACGGCGCCGCCGTCGGTTATCTGCTGAAGGAACGCATCGGAGCGGTGGCCGACTTCGCGGCCGCGCTCGACCGTGTCGCCGGCGGCGAGACCGTGGTGGACCCAGAGGTGATCCACCAACTCGTCAGGCTCAGCCCCGATCCGCTCGAGCGTCTCAGCGCGCGCGAAAGGGAAGTGCTCAGCCTGATGGCCGAAGGACGATCCAACCCGAGCATGGCGGCCCACCTGTTCGTGAGCGAAGCCGCCGTGAACAAACACATCGGGAACATCTTCAGCAAGTTGGACCTCCCCGTGGACACCGAGGGGCATCGGCGCGTTCTGGCCGTTCTGACCTTCCTCGGGGCGGAACACGGTTGACACCCGAGGCGCGTTCAACTTTCATCGAACAGGAAATTGAGCCTTTATTCCCGAGGGGGGAATCGGGAACTCAGAATCGATGATTACGAGGCACGCGACTCCTACACTTGATCGATATAGAGCCGCATATTTACAGGCCAACCGGGGGAATCGAATTGAGGAAGCACAGCACGAGATCAGAAATAAACTCGACGGTCCGACGGGATCGAGGACGCCGGGGCCGCGACGACTTCCAAGCCGACTAAATCAGCGGTATTGCTCTTAGAGGTTGTCTCACGTGGTGCTTTGCTGGTGCGGCATGATGTTGAGTCGTGAGGGTTGATCTGTCGCGTCGGCTGGTTCCGGATGAACTGTGGGAGCTGGCAGCTCCGTTGGTGCCGAGATTCGCCTCCCGTCCGCAGGGTGGGGGTACCGCCCCGGTGGATGAGCGGGCGGTGTTCACGGCCGTGGTGTACGTGCTGACGAGCGGGTGCGCGTGGCGGTATCTGCCGGAGTCGTTCGGCGTCTCGCCGGCCACCGCGCACCGTCGGTTCACCGCGTGGACCGAGGCTGGGCTATGGCGCAGGCTGCACCGGGCGGTACTGGACGAGCTTGGCGTCAGGGGCGAGCTGGACTGGACGTCCGCGATCGTCGATGCCGCGTCTGTGCGGGCGAAAAGGGGGGCTCGCTGACCGGGCCGAATCCGGTCGATCGCGGCAAGAAGGGCAGCAAACTGCACGTGCTGTCCGAGGCCCAGGGTCTGCCGCTGGCCGTCGCGGTGTCCGGCGCCAACCTGCACGACAGTCAGGCGTTCAAGCCGTTGATTCTCGGCATTCCCGCCGTCCGCTCCCGGCGCGGACCACGCCGGAGGAAGCCGGTGAAGGTCCGCGCGGACAAGGCGTACTACTCCGCAGAGCACCTCCGCTGGCTCCGCAGCCGGAACCTCATCGCGCGGATCGCCCGTCCCGGTATCGAGTCCGGCGAGCGGCTCGGTCGGCACCGCTGGAAGATCGAGCGGTCGATCTCCTGGCTCTTCGGCTACCGCCGTCTCACCGTCCGGTACGAACGAAAAGGCAGTCACTTCCTTGCCTTCCTCGGTCTCGCCGCAGCCCTGACCTGCTACAAGAAACTCGCGAGGCCCACCACGTGAGACATCCTCTTAGAGGTTGTCTCACGTGGTGCTTTGCTGGTGCGGCATGATGTTGAGTCGTGAGGGTTGATCTGTCGCGTCGGCTGGTTCCGGATGAACTGTGGGAGCTGGCAGCTCCGTTGGTGCCGAGATTCGCCTCCCGTCCGCAGGGTGGGGGTACCGCCCCGGTGGATGAGCGGGCGGTGTTCACGGCCGTGGTGTACGTGCTGACGAGCGGGTGCGCGTGGCGGTATCTGCCGGAGTCGTTCGGCGTCTCGCCGGCCACCGCGCACCGTCGGTTCACCGCGTGGACCGAGGCTGGGCTATGGCGCAGGCTGCACCGGGCGGTACTGGACGAGCTTGGCGTCAGGGGCGAGCTGGACTGGACGTCCGCGATCGTCGATGCCGCGTCTGTGCGGGCGAAAAGGGGGGCTCGCTGACCGGGCCGAATCCGGTCGATCGCGGCAAGAAGGGCAGCAAACTGCACGTGCTGTCCGAGGCCCAGGGTCTGCCGCTGGCCGTCGCGGTGTCCGGCGCCAACCTGCACGACAGTCAGGCGTTCAAGCCGTTGATTCTCGGCATTCCCGCCGTCCGCTCCCGGCGCGGACCACGCCGGAGGAAGCCGGTGAAGGTCCGCGCGGACAAGGCGTACTACTCCGCAGAGCACCTCCGCTGGCTCCGCAGCCGGAACCTCATCGCGCGGATCGCCCGTCCCGGTATCGAGTCCGGCGAGCGGCTCGGTCGGCACCGCTGGAAGATCGAGCGGTCGATCTCCTGGCTCTTCGGCTACCGCCGTCTCACCGTCCGGTACGAACGAAAAGGCAGTCACTTCCTTGCCTTCCTCGGTCTCGCCGCAGCCCTGACCTGCTACAAGAAACTCGCGAGGCCCACCACGTGAGACATCCTCTTATTGTTCCGAAACGGTTTGGGTTCCGGGTCGTTGGTGGAGTGTGAGCGATCTGGTGGGGGACGCGCGGCATCTGTCGCCGTCGGCGCAGGAGGCCCTTCGGCTGCGGGCGGTGGCCGCGTTGGTGGCGGGGCGGGACCGTGAGGATGTGGCGGAGCTCTTCGGGGTGTCACTGAAGGCGGTGGACGGCTGGTGGGCGAAGTGGCTGGCCGGTGGCCGTGAGGCGCTGGTCATGCGGCCGAGGGGCAAGCCGGTCGGGGTGCATCAGGTGCTTGGTGAGGCCGCGCAGGGCGCTGTCCGGCAGGCGGTCCTCGATCACCGGCCCTGTGACGTGGGCCTGAGCGGTCAGCTGTGGACGCGGCGGCTGATCGGTGACCTGATCGCGAAGCTGTACCGGGTGCGGCTGACCGAACCGGGGGTGGGCAAGTACTTGAAGCGGTGGGGGCTGTCCTTCCAGCGCCCGGACAAACGGGCCGTCGAACAGAACCCCGAGGCCGTGCGCCGCTGGCACCAGGAGACCTGGCCGAAGATCCACGCGAAGGCGAAGGCGGAGGGCGGTGAGATCCTCTTCGCCGACCAGGTCGGCATCCGATCCGACCAGGTCACCGGCCGCACCTGGGGCGAGAAAGGGAAGACGCCCGTCGTGCGGCGGAGCGGGAACCGGTTCTCCGTGAATGCGATGTCGGCGATCAGCACCAAGGGCCGGATGCACTTCATGGTCTTCACCGAGTCCTTCACCGCCAAGGTGATGTGCCGCTTCCTGGACCGGCTGGCCGGCCACTTCGACCACAAGGTCCATCTCGTGGTCGACGGGCACTCCGCGCACCGCTCGAAGATGGTCCGGGACTGGCTCGCCGCCCACCCCGAGGCTGTCGAGCTGCACTTCCTGCCCCCGTACTCGCCCGAGCTGAACCCCGACGAGCTGGTCAACGCCGACCTCAAACACAGCCTGCCCAAGCAGCACCGAGCCCGCGACCAGGCCGAACTCGCCGCGGAGACCCGCCGCTGCTTCCGCCGACGCCAGCGCCAGCCGCACATCGTCCGCGGCTACTTCGGCGGCCCGCACGTCCGCTACGTCCTGGACGAGAACCCAATGAGTTTCTGATCAATAGCCTCGAAGTTTCGTGACGGTCCGCCGATGGAGTCGGTGGACCGTCACGAAACTTCGAGGCTAAGCCGGTGATCGTGGGCTTCCAGCACAGTCGATCAGCTTGGCGCCGGGGTTCGGCGGAGTACACCGAACGCACGACCCGGACACCGCCGGGCTCGACGACGAGGAGGACGGCGCGGGCTGACGGCGTCAGGAGCCGGCCAGAGCGGCGATCAGCTTGTGGTCGGCCGCCTCGGTCAGCCGCTTCGAGGCCGTGGCGGTCCGCTCCCTGGGGGACCGCCACGGCCTGATCCACAGGTGGCGAGCACGACGATCGGTACCTCTCGATTGGCCTTCCCCGAGCTGTTGATCGAGGTGAAGCTCGCCACCCGGGTCTGACCGGATTGCACACAGGGCCTCGTTCAGCGCGGAGTGATGCCCGTGTCCGTGGAACGGAGCGCCTCATCGAGGAGGCCCGCACCAGGGCCCGCCAGCCAGCGGTCGAAGCGCAGCAAGAAGGGGAACTCCGCGCGCAACGCGTCGAGGTTCGCGTTCCCCGCCAGCCTGCCGTCGTCGACGAGTGCTGCCAACTTACCGAGGACCTCGTCCTGTGTCGGCAGCGTCGTCGGCAGGCGGCTGTAGCTGATGGGCTGGCCAGCGGCCTGGGTCAGATGCTCGGCCAGAGCTTTGCCGGTGAGAGCGTCACCGGCAATCTCCATGGTGCGGCCGACGTAACGACCGGGTGAGCCGAAGGCCGCGGCTACGATGCGGCCGATGTCGCGTACCGCGATGAACTGCATGGCCTGGTCGGGGCGCATCAGGAAGGACAGGTGTCCCCGGTCGAGGCCGATTTCGGGGGTCACCAGCAACTCCATGAACGTGGCTGGCCGAATGATGGTGCTGGCGATGTCCAGATTCCGGACATGGGCCTCGATACGGCTCTTGGTGTCGAGATGGTCGACGCCCGTTGTCGAGCCCGCGGTGACCGCCGAGCTGTAGACAAGGTGGGCGACGCCGCAGCGCGCGGCGATGTCGGCCACCGCCGTGCCGAAGCGGACCTCGCCCTCGTTGGTCACGCCGGCGCCGGCCTGGCCGGAGTTCGGCTGGACGCTGAAGACACCGTGGGCGTCGGCGAAGGCCGCGCGGAGCGACTCCGGATCCCCAAGGTCACCGCGGACGGTTTCGACGCCGGAGGCGGAGAGGGACCGGGCCCGGTAGCCGGACGGATCGCGCACGACCGCGCGCACCACCCAGCCGTCGGCCCGCAGCGCAGCGGCGACCGATCCTCCCTGCTGCCCCGTGGCGCCCAGGACGACGACGGTTTTGTCGATGCTGGTCATGCCGACCACGCTGCGCTTTCGGCGATCACGGAAGTGTTCCTGATAAACGTTGCTGATCCTTCCTGGGGTCCTGAGGAGTGAGTCGGAGATGTGCTGGTCACAGGCGTGCTCCAGAGTTCGTAAAGGGGTGGTTCGCGCCGTGTCCGCTACGCTAGAACCTGACGCCGACGTCAGGTGCAAGCGAGACGTGGAGTCGAGTCAGGAGGCCGGGATGCGGATCGGAGAGGTCGCCGCGAAGGCGGGCGTCAGCGTCAGGGCGCTGCGCTACTACGAGCAGCAGGACTTGCTGCACTCCACCCGGAATCCGGGTGGCCAGCGCCAGTATCCGGCCGGTGCCGTCGAACGGGTCAGGCTTATCCAACAGCTCTACTCCGTGGGCTTGCCCAGCAGAACCGTCCGCGAGGTGCTGCCGTTCGCCGACTCCGGTGAGACGTCACCGGAACTGCTGGTGCTGCTCGCGGCCGAACGCGACCGCCTCGACCGGCAGATGACGGAGCTGCGGGACGTGCGCAACCGGCTGCACGACTGCATCACCGAGGCGCGCAGCCATGACGGAACAGGAAGTCCATCCTGAGGCAGGGGGCGGTGGCCCGAGCGGGCAGTTGATACGTCGGCGGCACAGGGGCGTGTCCGGGAAGCGACCACTTCCCCACTGGCTCACGGGAATTGGTCTTCAGCGGCTTCGGCGTGGCGGCCAGTGGTATTCGTGAACACTCCCGATCTCCCCCGCGAACCCGAGCGGATCCCCGCCCGGCGTACCGGCCAGTGATGATCGTTCTCGCCAGGTAGGCCGGGTGGCGTCGGCCAGTGCCCGGCGGACGGCCACGGTGACCGCCTCGGCGGTGACGCCGTACATGACGGTGCCCACCGGCAGCACTGCCTCGACGCGGCCGCGAGGCCGGTGGCGTCGGTGTCGGACGGCACGCCCTCCAGCGCTTGCGACCTGCGGCAGCGGCAGCGGCAACGGCAACTCTGCCCTGCTTCGCCCCGGCCCTCAGGACCGTCCCGGCGGTGCCTCGCTGATGTCGTACTCCCAGGCGGTGGTCCCCAGCACCCCCTCCCCCACGTCGAGCCCGCCCGCCGCCACCTCCACCGTCTGCGGCGGCGTGTCCCCGTCCGGGGCGACCCGCAGGTACGCGCCGAGCCCGGCTCCGGTGTGGGCGTCGACGGCCCAGTAGCGCCAGGCGAGGGTGGAGCGGGCGGACATGCCCGGCTCCAGGACCAGGGGGCTGGGACCGGGGTCCTCGGGGCCCATGGAGATGCGGCGGGTGCCTTCGGTCACCTCGGTGTCCATCGGCTCCCGTTCGGTGTCGAGCACCTGGAGTACCGGGTAGCCCTTCAGCTTCAGGGTTTTGGTGCCGCAGTTGAACAGGACGACGTGGCCCACCCGCAGCCCCATCGCGGCGTCGGTGGCGGCCGCACGGGCCCGGAAGCCGGAGTCCGGGCAGCCCTCGGCCGCGCCCGGGTCGTCGGCGGCGGGGGACTGGGGAGCCTCGGGTCCCGGCACGTCCGCCACGGGCGGGGTCGGCGACGGATCGGGGGCGGGTGGCCGGGAGGTACGCGCCGGGTCCGCCTCGCGCTCCAGTTCGGCGGCGAGTCCGCAGCCGGTCAGCGGCAGGCCCAGCGCGAGGACGAGGAGCGGGAGGCGCACCCGGCGCGGAAGTCTCATGCCGGGATCATGCCGTACCGCCGGAGGGGGCCCGGGCGCGAGACCCCGTGCCCCCTCCGGCCCGCCGCCACCGGCGAGTTGGCCGCGCGTCAGCTCAGGGCGGGGATGACGGTCGAGCCGTAGGCGTCGATGACCTCCTCGCGGGCGTCGTGCATGGCGTAGACGGCGAACTGGTCGACGCCCAGGTCCCGCAGGGCCCGCAGCCGCTCGATGTGCGCCTCGGCCGGGCCCAGCAGGCAGAACCGGTCGACGATCTCGTCCGGGACGAAGGCGGTGTCGGGGTTGCCGGAGCGCCCGTGGTGCGCGTAGTCGTACCCCTGCCGCTGCTCGACGTAGGCGGTCAGCGCCTCGGGGACCATGTCCGAGTGGGCGCCGTAGCGGGCGACGAGGTCGGCGACGTGGTTGCCGACCATCCCGCCGAACCAGCGGCACTGTTCGCGGGCGTGGGCCAGGTCCTCACCGACGTAGGCGGGTGCGGCGACGCAGATCTTGACGGCGTCGGGGTCGCGTCCGGCGTCGGCGGCGGCGGTGCGGACGGCCTTGATCATCCACTCGGTGAGGTAGGGGTCGGCCAGTTGCAGGATGAAGCCGTCGCCGCGCTGCCCGGCCAGGGCGAGCGCCTTCGGGCCGTAGGCGGCGATCCAGACGGGCAGCTTGCCGTCCTTGACCCAGGGCAGCCGGACGGGTTCTCCGCCGACGGACGCCTCGCGGCCCTCGGCGAGGTCGCGGATGGCGTCGACGGCTTCGCCGAGCCGGGCCAGGGTGTTGGGCGGGCGCCCGGCGACGCGCATCGCGGAGTCGCCGCGGCCGATCCCGCAGACGGTGCGGTTGCCGTACATGTCGTTGAGGGTGGCGAAGGTGGAGGCGGTCACCTCCCAGGTGCGGGTGGAGGGGTTGGTGACCATCGGGCCGACGGTCAGGCGGCTGGTGTGCTCCAGGATGCGGCTGTGGATGACGAAGGGTTCCTGCCAGAG
The DNA here is from genome assembly GCF_051397025.1 of Streptomyces sp. BBFR102. Taxonomy (NCBI): domain Bacteria; kingdom Bacillati; phylum Actinomycetota; class Actinomycetes; order Kitasatosporales; family Streptomycetaceae; genus Streptomyces; species Streptomyces sp. BBFR102. The sequence goes on along the minus strand of NZ_CP195757.1, from coordinate 5,227,993 downwards.
CACGGCCGAGTCGAAGGTCCAGCCGTAGCGGAAGCCGTTCCGTTCGGCGCGGCGCATCAGCCCGACGACGGTAGACGCGGGGGGATCGGTCTGTAGAACGAGTCCGAAGTCCATGTCCAGCTCTCCTCGGTGACGGTACGGGCGGTGGGCTCGATGGTCCGGGGGGGGCGGGCGGGGCCCGGCCCGTGGCGGGGCGATCCACAGTAGGGCGCGGGGTGCACCGCGCCGGGAGCCCGTGGCGCGCGTCGCCCGGGTCGGCGCGTCCGGGACGGCCGCGCGCCCCACCGCCCCGTCTCCTCGGGGGAATTGCTGATCCATACGAATGAAGGTCCCGTTTCACTCTGCGCGAATGTGAAGAAAGGCGGCAGACTCCCCCTGACGCCCGCCACGTTCGTAGCGGGTGTGGCAGTTCCGAAAGGTTTCTCATGCACTACCTCCTCAAGGCCGCCGCCGTCGGCGCAGTCGTCGCTCCCCTGGTCCTCGCCGGTGCTTCCGTGGCCGCCGCCGTCGACGGGCCGTCGTACGCCAAGCACACAGCGGTGGCCGGCCCCAAGGGTGCGGCCTCCTCCTGCGTCCTCTCCGGCTTCCACGGGAAGCACGGCAAGGACCAGCACGGCCCGAGCTACAAGAACGTCACCAAGTTCGCCGGCCCCAAGGGCGCCTGGGTCAACAAGACCGCCAGCGGCGTCAAGGGCAAGGGCAAGGGCAAGCACGGCAAGGCGTACTACTTCAACGACGTCAAGTTCGCCGGCCCCAAGGGCGCCGGCACCAGCACCACCGCCTCGCACTCCTGATCACGCCCGGACCGTCAGGTCCGGACCTGAACGCGCCACCGTTGCGGCCCCTGGGACACCGTCCCGGGGGCCGCACCGCTGCGTGCCCCCACGCGTGGCTCAGTCCAGGTACTGGCTGGTTCCCCGGGGCACGTACATCCCCTGGCCGGCCCGGCCGGTGTACCGGTTGCCCTCGATCACCGGCACGCCGCGCGAGAGCACGGTGCGCACCCGGCCGGTGATCCTCCTGCCCTCGTAGGGCGAGTAGTCGACGTTCATGTGGTGGGTACCGGCCGACAGGGTCTGCTCGGCGTGCGGGTCGTACAGGACGATGTCCGCGTCGGCGCCCGGGGCGATGGTGCCCTTCTTCGGGTACAGGCCGAACATCCTCGCCGGGGCCGCACAGGCGATCTCGATCCAGCGGCGGCGGCTGATGTGGCCGTCCACCACGGCCTGGTGGAGCAGGTCCATGCGGTTCTCGACGCCCGGCATGCCGTTGGGGATCTTCGAGAAGTCGTCGCGGCCCAGCTCCTTCTGCCCCTCGAAGCAGAACGGGCAGTGGTCGGTGGAGACGACCTGGAGGTCGTCGGTGCGCAGCCCGCGCCAGAGCGCGGCCTGGTGCTCCTTGGGGCGCAACGGGGTGGAGCAGACGTACTTGGCGCCCTCGAAGTCCGGCTCGGCGAGGTTGTCGGTGGAGAGGAAGAGGTACTGCGGACAGGTCTCGCCGAAGACCGGGAGCCCCTGGTCGCGGGCGCGCGCCAGTTCGGCGACGGCCTCCTCGGCGGAGACGTGCACGACGTACACCGGCGCGCCCGCGACCTGGGCCAGCTTGATGACGCGGTGCGTGGCCTCGGCCTCCAGCAACGCCTTGCGGACCTCGCCGTGGTGGCGCGGGTCGCGCTCGCCGCGGGCCAGGGCCTGTTCGACCAGGACGTCGATGGCCAGGCCGTTCTCGGCGTGGGTCATGACCAGGCCGCCGTTGCCGGCCGCCTGCTGCATGGCGCGCAGGATCTGGCCGTCGTCGGAGAGGAAGACGCCCGGGTAGGCGGTGAACAGCTTGAAGGAGGTGACGCCCTCGGCGACGAGGGCGTCCATCTCCTTGAGGGAGGCGGCGTTCACGTCCGACATGATCATGTGGAAGGCGTAGTCGACGGCGCACCGGCCGTCGGCCTTGGTGTGCCAGGCGTCGAGCCCCTCGCGCAAGGAGCCGCCCCTGGGCTGGATGGCGAAGTCGACGATGGTGGTGGTGCCTCCCCAGGCCGCGGCCCGGGTGCCCGTCTCGAAGGTGTCGGACGCCTGGGTGCCGCCGAACGGCATCTCCATGTGGGTGTGGGCGTCGACGCCGCCGGGGATCACGTACGTCCCGGTGGCGTCGATCTCGTGCTCGGCGCTCCAGCCGGCGGCCGCGTCGGTGCCGTGGGCGGCCAGGGCCGCCACCCGGCCGTTCTCGACGAGGACGTCGGCGTGCAGCTCGTCGGCGGCGGTGATGACGAGGCCGCCGCGGATGACCGTACGGTTCATGGGGTTCCCTCCGGTACCGGTGCAGGGGACGGGCCGGCCGGTCGCTCTGCGGCGGCCGGGGCGCGCGGGCGGCGCCGGGCGGGGCGGGTCGGTCGGGCAGGCCCCGCCCGGGGCGTCCGGTGGAGCCGGTCAGGGCGTGGTGAGGCCCTCGTAGGCGTCGGGACGGCGGTCCCGGTAGAAGGCCCACTGGTTGCGGACCTCCTCGATCAGGCCGAAGTCGAGGTCGCGGACGAGGAGTTCCTCGGTCTTGTCGTCGGCCGGGTCGCCGACGAACCGGCCGCGCGGGTCGACGAAGTAGCTGGTGCCGTAGAAGTCGTTGTCGCCGTACTCCTCCTGGCCGACCCGGTTGATGGCGGCGACGAAGTACTCGTTGGCGACGGCGGCGGCGGGCTGCTCCAGCTGCCAGAGGTAGGCCGACAGGCCACGGGAGGTGGCGGAGGGGTTGTAGACGAGCTGGGCGCCGTTGAGGCCCAGCTGGCGCCAGCCCTCGGGGAAGTGTCGGTCGTAGCAGATGTAGACGCCGATCCGGCCCACGGCGGTGTCGAAGACCGGCCAGCCGAGGTTGCCGGGTTTGAAGTAGTACTTCTCCCAGAAGCCCTTGACCTGCGGGATGTGGTGCTTGCGGTACTTTCCGAGGTAGCTGCCGTCGGCGTCGATGACGGCGGCGGTGTTGTAGTAGAACCCCTCCTGCTCGACCTCGAAGACCGGCACCACGATGACCATGCCGGTCTCACGGGCCAGTTCACGCATCCGGGAGACGGTCGGCCCGTCGGGCACGGCCTCGGCCCAGCGGTAGTGCTCGGCCTCCTGGACCTGGCAGAAGTAGGGGGCGTTGAAGACTTCCTGGAACCCGATCACCTTCGCTCCGGCGCGGGCCGCCTCGCGGGCGTACTCCTCATGCTTGGCGATCATGGATTCGGTGTCGCCCGTCCAGGTCGCCTGGACGAGTGCTGCGCGTACGACAGGGGCCATCGGTGCTCCTTCGACCGTTCGTCAGCAAGGGCTTTCTACGCCCGTAGACGGGGCGTGGAAGGACGAACGTAAGCCCCTTGCCGACGCGGGGCAAGACCATCTCCGCCTCCGTCCCGAGTCGGCCGCGCGCGGCACCCGTGCGGGCGCACCGGCCCCGGGCGGGCGGTCAGCGGGCACCCCGGCGACCTGGAAGGCGTGCGCCAGGCCCCGGTGGGTTTCCTCGGAGTCTCCCCGAGCCGCGTCCAGCAGCAGCGGGCGCTGCGCGCGACCTCGCGGCTCCCCGGCGAGCGACCGCAAGGCAGGGCCGGGCCTGGCTGTCGCGGACGTCGCCGGTGAGCGGGGGCGGGGCGCCGGCGGTCCGGGGCGCGGGCCGGGGCGCCGGCGGCGTACCGCGGCGCGCGGCCCGGCGCGTCGAGCCGGTCGGCCAGCTCGTCCAGGGACCGTGCGAAGTCGCCCTACACACCGGGGAATTGTTCCCCTGCCCTCGCTGCCTCGCCCCCGACGGACCCGAGGGCCGGCGCTCTCAGGTCGGGCGGGAAACGGCACGGCCGCTTCAGCCGGGCTGCGCGCGTTCTTCGTACGGCCGCCGCGTCAGAAGGTGACGGCGATCCCGGTGTGCGGGCGCTTGCCGAACCGGCCGATCATCCCGCCGATGTCGAGGATGTGGAACTGGAGGCGGTACTTGCGGCCGAAGCGCTTGCGCAGGCGCTTGAGGCCGTCGGCGTCCTCCACGAGGCTGGCCGTGCCCTCGGCGTGCGGGGCGCCCTCGGCGACCTTGCCGCGCACGTCGCAGACGGTGACGCGGACCCGGGGGTCGCGGCGCAGGCGCTTGATCTTCCAGGAGTCGCTGCGGGTCCAGACGTACAGGGAATCGCCCTCGCGCACCGCCCAGACGGGGGTGGCGACGCCGGTGCCGTCCTTACGGAAGGTGGTGAGGCTGACGTAGGGGGCTTTGCCCAGCTCGTCGAGGGTCGTGTCGGGAGTCATGGGGAGAGGGTAGGGCGCGCGGTGGTGCGGGCGCGCACCCCGGGTCGGCGTACGCGCCGGGTCCCTCTCCGTTTGCGAGCCAGATATCGGGTCAGTGAGCTAGGAGTACGACGTTCCGCTTGTGAGAGGCCCCGATGAACCGCAGTGCTCCCCGCTCCCCGCACCGCCGCCACTCCCGCGCGCCGGCCGCCGCCCTGCTGGCCCTGCTGGCGCTGGCCGTGGCGGGCTGCTCCGGCGGGGACGCGCCGGAGACGGGGACGACCTCCGGTGTCTCGCGGAGCGGGACACCGGCTCCGTCGCCGACCGAGCCGGGCGAGGAGACCGCCACTCCGATGGACGACGGCGCACGGGAGAACCAGGCGCTGCTCGCGGCCACCACCGTCGCGCTGGCCGACGCGGTGAAGGCGGCGCGCGAGGGGGAGCCGGACGGACGGCCGGTCGCGGTGGAGCTGGGGCGGACCGCGCGGGACGCGCCGCACTGGACCGTGACGCTGGCCGAGGAGGACGGCTCGGCCGTCGCCCGGCAGGTCGACGCAGCCTCGGGCGCCGTCTCCGACAGCCCTCGGGACGAGCGGCCCGACGACGAGCTGGAGGAGCGCGAGGAGCGGAAGGCGCTGCTGGAGGAGGCGGAGACCGACGCGGCCGGGGCGGCGAAGGCGGCCACCGACCGGCGGCCGGGCACGGCCGTCAAGGCAGAGCTGGAGGAGTCGGACGGGACGGCGGTGTGGCAGGTGGACGTGGTCGACCAGGAGTCGTTCCGTACGACGGCGGTCGACGTGGACGCGGGTGACGGGCGGGTGCTGCGCGAGGACACCGCCGACTGACGGCCGACCGCGCGGGGCGCGGCCGGCCGCCGGGCGGTCAGGGGCGGTCGGGCCGGACCACCATCGCGGAGCCCCCGCCGCGCCGCTCGGTCTCGGCGGCGGCCAGCCAGCGGCCGTCGGGCAGCCGCTGCACGGCGGTGGCGGCGCCGATCTCGGGGTTCTGCCGGAAGGTGTGGCCGAGCGCTTCCAGCCGGGCCCGCAGCGGGCTGTCCCACAGGCCGGGCTCGATCTCGGTGGCGGCCGCGTTGCGCTGGCTGGCGCGGGGCGCGGCGATGGCGTCGACCAGGGGCAGGCCCCGGTCGACGACGCCGGTGAGGGTCTGGAGGACCGTGGTGATGATGGTGGCCCCGCCGGGCGAACCGAGCGCCAGCACCGGCCTGCCGCCGTCCAGGACGATCGTGGGCGCGATGGAGGAGCGCGGCCGCTTGCCGGGGCCCGGCAGGTTGGGGTCGGGGAGGCCGGGGGTGGTCGGGGTGAAGGAGAAGTCCGTCAGCTCGTTGTTGAGCAGGAAGCCCCGGCCGGGCACGGTGATGCCGCTGCCGCCGGTCTGCTCGATCGTCAGGGTGTAGGCGACGACGTTGCCCCACCGGTCGGCGGTGGTCAGGTGGGTGGTGTTCTCCCCCTCGTACGGGGTGGGGGCGGGGGTGCCGCCGGACGGGCAGCCGGCCGGGTCGTGGGGGTCGCCGGGGGCCAGCGGGCTGGTGAGTGCGGCGTCGTCGCGGATCAGGCAGGCCCGGGAGGCGGCGAAGCGCGAGCTGAGGAGTCCGGCGGTGGGGACGTCGGAGAAGGCGGGGTCGCCGACCCAGCGGTTGCGGTCGGCGAAGGCGATCCGGCTCGCCTCGATGAACCGGTGGAGGTAGCGCTGCGGCGTGGCGCCCTTCAGGTCGGTGCCCTCCAGGATGTTGAGCGCCTCGCCGACGGTGGTGCCGCCGGAGGAGGAGGGGGCGACGGAGGCGACGTCCAGGCCGCGGTACCGGGTGCGGGTCGGGGCGTGCCGCTCGGTGCGGTAGCGGGCGAGGTCCCTCTCGGTGAGGCGGCCGGGACGGACGAGGCGGTCGGCGTCCGGGTCCACCGGCGGCTTGTTGACGGTACGGACGATGTCGCGGGCGAGCGGACCCCGGTAGAGGGCGTCGACGCCCTTGCGGCCCAGTTCCGCGTAGGTGCGGGCCAGGTCGGGGTTGCGGAAGGTGGAGCCGGTCACGGGGAGTTTCCCGCCGGGCAGGAAGAGCTTCGCGCTGGCGGGGAAGTCGGCGAACCTGGCCTGGTTGTCGGCGGTCTGGGCGCGGAAGGTCTCGTCGACGGTGAAGCCCTCGCGGGCGAGGCGCTCGGCCGGTTTCAGCAGCTCGCCCAGCGGCTTGCTGCCCCAGCGGTCGAGCAGGGTGCGCCAGGTGGCGGGGGTGCCGGGCGTGCCGACACCGAGGCCGCTGGTGACGGCCTCACCGAAGGGGACGGGCTTCCCGTCCTCCAGGAAGAGGCCGGGCCCGGCGCTGCGGGGCGCGGTCTCCCGCCCGTCCACGGTCTGCACGGTGCCCGTGCGCGCGTCGTAGAGGACGGCGTACCCGCCGCCGCCGATGCCGGCGGAGTACGGCTCGGTGACGCCCAGCGCGGCGGCGGTGGCGACGGCCGCGTCCACGGCGTTGCCACCCCGGCGCAGCACCTCGATGCCGGCGGCGGAGGCGTCCTGGTCGACGCTGGAGACGGCGCCGCCGTGGCCGGTCGCGACGGGGGACTTGCCGGGTGCCGCCCGCTCGGGTGGCCCCTGGCCGGGTGGGGCGGCGGCACCCACCGAGAGCATCGCGATCGCGAGGGCGCAGAGCGAGAGCCTGCGGGTGGGAGACGGACGCATTTCCCTACCTCCAGTCAGCAGCCGTCCGCGCAGCGTAACTTCACCTGGGGCGCCGGGCCAGGATGCCTCGAACACGGGTGCGTCACCCGAGGCCGGGGCACCACCGTGCGCGCCCACGGCTGAATCGTTCCAGGTTCCGTAGAGATCTCAGATGTTGGGTGTGACCTGGGGTTTCGTGGTGATGAGGTAGTGGTTTGCTTCGTACTCGACGGGCGGGATGTGCCCTATCTCACCGTGGAGTCGACTGTGGTTGTACCAGTCGACCCACGGCGGTGGCGAGCTCGACTGGGAGAGCGTTCGCCACGGTCGCTGAGGCTTGATCAACTCGGTTCTGTAGAGCCCGATCGTCGATTCCATCAGGGCGTTGTCCAGGGCGTCCCCGACCCAGCCGATGCTCGCCGCGATGCCGGCGGCATCCAGATGGTCGGCCAGATCGAACGACGCGTGCTGCGACCCGGCGTCCAAGTGATGCATCAACTCAACGCGAATATACGGGCGTTGGTTGCGGTCGCGGTGCCACAAGGCCTTCTCCAGCGCGTCCAGGACGAGCCGGGTCTCCTTCGTTGTGGCGGCCGACCAGCCGACGATGCGGCGCGAGAAGGTGTCCACGACGAAGGCGACGTAGGCGGCGCCGCTCCAGGTCGCCACGTGGGTGAAGTCTGCGACCCAGCAGCGGTTCGGTGCGTCGGCGACGAAGTCGCGGTCGACCAGGACCGGCGCCCTGGGCGCGGTGGGGCCGGGGATCGTGGTGACCGCCCTCTTACCGCTGACGGCGCCGGTGATGCCGAGTTCGCACATGAGGCGTTCGACGGTGCAGCGGGCCCACCGGATGGCCTTGTCGGTTCAGGTTCCGCCAGATCTTCCTGGCGCCGTAGACACGGTGGTTGGTGTCGTACACCTCCTTGATCTGGGGCTTCCGTTCGGCGTAGCGGACGGTGCGGGCCGCGGGGGCGGCCTGGCGTTTGCGGTGGGCGTAGTAGGTGGAGGGGGCGATCTTGCAGTCGTGGTCGGTGAGGACCCGGCAGATCGGCTCGACGCCGCCAAGCCGCCCTTGTGCTCGTCGATGAACGCTACGAGCGTGTGTGTGGCCGGTCCAGCTCGGCCGCGAAGAAAGACGCTGCCACCTTGAGGATGTCGTTCGCCCTCTTCAGCTCAGCGTTCTCCATCTTCAGCCGCTTCAGCTCCACCGAACTCATCCGTCGTCGCGCCCGGCCGGGCGCCGGCGTCGATCTGGTCCTGCCGCACCCACTTACGCAGCGTCTCGGTCGTGCCGATGCCGAGTTTCGACGCGGCGGCCTTCATCGCGGACCACTCGGTGTCGTACTCCGGCCGCACCTCGGCGACCATGCGGACAGCTGGTTTGCGCAGCTCAAGCGGGTAATGGGCAAGGACGTGCCATGACTCGATCCCCTCAAATGACCGAGTCCCCACCGAACCCGGAACGTTCACAAGTCCTCTTTGGCAGCGGTCCCGACAGTGCGCTGCGTTCGTCATCGGTCAGATCACGACCGACGACCTTGCAGAGGTGCTGCTCCCAGCGGGCGGGGTCAAGGCGGGTGAGTCTCAGGGGGCTCTGGTCGAACAGGCCGCCCGACAGGCCCTCCGACGAGGGGCTGCCGAGGAGCGCTTTCCCATCGGTGGTGTTGGTGGCTGCGAAACGCTGGTCCGCACCGAACTTGTACGTGTCCCTGTATGAGGGGTCGTTCGCTTTGAGGAAGACGACGGTGCTGCCGTAGGCCACGAAGAAGTCGGCGCCCGCGGGGTTCCCGACCGTGGATTCGCCGGGCTCCAGAGGCCCGAGAGGGCCCACTACTCTTCGTGGCGTTTGTCCCGGCTCGGCGGACCACAGTTCCACCACGCGGCCCGTGGTGAGCACCGCCAGATACCGACTGTCCTTGAGGAAGACCGCCATGAGGAGGTCCTCATGGAACTCGGTGCGCAGGTCCTTGCGTTCCCGGCCCGTTCGCAGGTCGATGGCGTACAGGTCCGGCGTCCCGGGTACGAGGATCCCGATTACTCCTGGGGCGCGATGACCCGCCATGAGGTACTCCGGCTCGTCCTGGGAGGCGGGCAGGGCGCCCTTCACGTCGATCGGCGGGCGTAGGCGCCGGCCGTCACGGGTGCCCCAGTACTCGATCCGTGTGCCGGACAGCGTCACGAGCCGGCCGTCGGGCTGAAAGTCGAGAGTCACCGGCTCCCGCCACGACTTGCCCTCCTCCACCGGTGGGCGCGCCACGGTGAACTCGGAGACCTTCCTCAGTGACGGCAGTTGGCGGACCGTCACTCGGTTCTCGTCCGACACGTCCGCCATGAGCGTCTGCGAGCGATTGACGGCGATCAGCTGTTCATCGGCGGGCGGAGTTTTCGATGTGCTGGACACCTCGTACAGGACGCGCTGTTCCCCTTCGGTCTCCACCACCATCAACTTTTCGCCGTCTGCCCCGGTGCGGACCAGCATCGTGCTGCCGTCCCCGAGCAGTGTCGGCGTGCCGTACGCGGTTTCGCCCTCGGCGTCGGTCATCTTCTGCCCGGTGATCCTGGTGTCCTTCCTGACTGGCACCACCGGGTCGCGGGCTGTCCCGAGGAGGGGGAACGACCCGCGTTCGCCGATTTCGACACCGGGGCCGGCGAACTTCTGAGGACGGGCGTTCCCGCTGGTTTCCCTTACCTCCCAGTCGGCGAGCTCGGTGTTCCGGGCGAACCGCTTCCCCGACGGGTCGAGGAGCGTGGCTCCGCACAACGAGCCGTGGTCCCACCGGTGGGTGCGAAGAACGCGTCCGTCCGCCACGCGTATCGCCTTGTACTGCGCGCCGGACGACGCATCGCGGTCACCGCGGCACGAGAGCGCCACGGTTCCGTCGGCCGACACCCAGTTGCCGGCCTCCGTGCTTGAGGGGACGCCGTCGAAGGACTCGGTCAGCCGGCGCATCTTCCCGGTCCGGACGTCGACGGCGATGAGAGATCCACTCGCTGCCGCCAGCACCACCGTGTGATGGTCCGGACTCCGGACCGAACCATGCTGACGTGGCGATGGAATACTTCTTCGGCAACACATGCGGGCGTCCCGTCTCCAGGTCCCATATCCGCACGGGGAGCTCCGGCTGATCGAAGATTCCGGTGGTCCATGTGTCGTCCCCCGATTCGACCAGAAAGCGAGCGTCACGGGAGAAGGACGTCACCTTGAACTGGAGTACGGATGCGTCGATCGCGTCGCCGCCGCTCGGGCCGGAGCCGTCCGGGTCCGGCACCTCAAGCGGGTGCGCCCTCCCCACCATTCGCTTCGCGGTGGATGCGACCTCGTGCCAGACGACTACGCCATCCTCCTTGCGCACATAGGAGATCCGCCGTCCGTCGAAACTCACCCTGGGAGATCCGACGTTGGGGCCAAGTCGTAGACTCTCCTGCCGCACCATGCCCTGGGCCGTCCGCACGAACAGCAGGGCACGCCCGCCATCGGTGGTCACCAGCGTCACTTTGCCGTCCGCACTCATCGCGGCGTCCTCGAACTTGCCCTCGGCTCCCGAGAGGATCCATTCCGCGCTCTGGGCCTCGGAGTACCTCCGCAGTAGGGAGTTGCGGGCCTCCTGCGTTGGCGCGATCCGGTGGGCGGCGAGGGCGGCCAGGGCGGCGTGGACGGGATTGGTGTCGACCAGGTCGTCCGACTGCACCGCCAGCGCCCGAGAGCGTGCCTCGTCGGCACGCTGGGCGCTGACCCGGGACTCCTGGACATTGAAGGTGATCAGTGTCGCGACAAGCGTGAACACGAGGGCGCCGGCCACCCAGCCGGCGCCGGTCCACCAGCGGACCGCTCGTCGTCGGCGGCGGCCTGCCGCCAGGAACTCCCTCTGCTCCCGGGACAGTTCGCGCTCGCGGTCGCCCAGTCTCTTCGTGAGGGAGTCGAGCTGAGAGCCTCCCGGCAGCAGGTCCGTGCGGTGCTGTGCCCGTACCCATCGCTCCTGGTCGTGCTGGACCTCGGCCCGCGCGTTCAGGAAGTCGGCGTTGACGCGTACCACGTCGGCCAGCTCCGGCCACTGCGTGATCAGAGCCTCGTGGACCAGTTCCGCGCTCTCGGGCCTGCCGTCCCCACCGTGCAGGACGAGCAGGCGCTTGTCCTGCGCCGCCATGGCCTGTGCCAGACGCCAGCGCTCCTCACCGGCCTCCTCCCGCGTCAGCGGGCGCCGCAGCGTGACCTCCCCGCCGGGAACCACGCGTACCAGACCCGCCAACAGGCGCCGCGCCTCCTCTTCCGAACCCGCCGGCACGCAGCTTTTCCACACCTCTCCGGCGTGGCGGATCAAAGCACCCTGGACACCTTCGATCTTCTGATACGTCGCGGCACTCAGCCGCCACCCGCGCTCCTCGTTCCACAGCTGCTCCAGAAGGAATCCCAGGAGCGGCAGAACACCCGGGTCGGTACCGGCGTCGTCCAGGATCCGTAGGTCTAGTCCCGGCTCATAGCTCACTCCGGGTGCCTTTTCGAGGGGACGCGTGATCACGGTGTGGAGCTGGTCCCGGTTCATCGGCGTCAGGGGCAGGGTCACGCCGGCCGTCAGCGCGGGCCCCAGGCCCGGATCCCCCAGAGCCGTGTTCATGACATCGGCACGCAAGGTGGCCAAGACACGCAGAACAGTGCGGCGGGTCGGGAACAGGAGACCGAGCGTCTCGGCGAGATCCGGCTCGGCGAGGTTGAGCAGGCCCTCCGCCTGGTCGAGGACGACCAGCAGCCGCTCAGCGGTCCGGCCGGTGGCCCGGTGGAAAGCGTCGGCAAGGCCCAACTCCCGCAGCCAGGTGTCCACTTGGTCCGCCTGCCCCGCCCGCACGGGGCCGGGTCCGGTCGCCGCGCGCTCGAAGAGCTCCGTGGCCAGAGCGGCCCGCGGCACCCCCGCGCGGCTGCAGTCGACGACCAGGACATCCCACCCGGCCCTGCGCAGCCGGGGCACCACCCCAGCCAGTACGAGGGAGGATTTTCCGCTGCCCGAGGGGCCGCACACCGTGACCGACGGATGGTCGCCCTCCAGGGCGGAGACCACCCGGGCGACGTCCCTCTCCCGGCCGAAGAACAGGTCCTCGTCGTTCTCCCCGAACGGCTTCAGGCCGAGAAACGGGTTGGCGGGCAGCAGCGTCTCTCTCAGAGCGGGCACCGCCTGGGCCACCGCTTCTGTGCGCATCACGAACGCCTGCTGGGCTTCCTTCACCGGCTGCGACGCGACGACCATGCCCACGGCCACGCCCAAATCGTCGTCCCAGACCGGGCTTCCGCTGAATCCCGGCCTCACGTGGACGGCTTGGCCGTCCGCACGCGAGAGCTGCACCAAAGAGCTGCCGACGGGGCCGCGGAAGCGCCCTTGCTGCCAGTTCCCGTCCGGAGCGTCGTCGGTGAAGCCGACGGCCCGGGTCTCGTGGTCCCAGACGTCCCCGGCATCGGCCATCGCCAGGGGACGTGCCCCAGGCAGCGAGCCGTCCAGACGGAGCACGGCAACGTCGCCGCCCTGGTCCTCCCGGACCGGCACCCAGTGCTCGACCTTCGCCGACCCCTCAGGACGGTCGGCGGCGAAGGGCAGGTCGAGCACGACCACGGTCCCCGTTGCGACGGCGGACTCCCGCGGCTGGTCCAGGGCGTCGGACACCACATGGGCGCAGGTCAGCACCGTGTCCTCGGCGACGAGGAAACCCGCGCCCACCACCGTGCCGTCGCTGCCTCTGACCCGCACCACCGACGACGCCATCGCAGGTTCGCGTGCGGCCCTCCCGCTCTCAGCCACGACAGCCTCAGTTCGCCGAAGCCGGCACGTCCGCCCCGCTGTTGTGCCAGGTGAGGCTGACCGAGAAGTTCGCGGCAGCGGACGATCCGGCGATGAGGACCTTCGCGTCAGCCGACAGCGACATGCCGAATTCCAGCGTCGCCTCATCCGGCTGTCGCACCATGTCACGGCAGCGCCCGACGAACGCGTCCGCCACCGGCCGGACCGCATCCAGCATCTGGTCCAGGGACTCCTCCGCCCGGGCCACCGCCCGACCACCCCGGCCGACCCGGACGACGGCCTCGTCCGTCTCCTCGACCTGCACCCGCACCATGCCTTCCCCGTCCCCCAGGGGTACTTCGACGATGTGCAAGGGACGACGCTCGTGCAGGGCCATGCGGGCTCCTCGTCTCAGCTCCGGTACACATGAGATGCGCGGCGAGCCTATTCACTGCCTGCCCTGGCGCGAGCCGTGATTGCCGTTTCTGACGAGAAGTCACCGCCTGGGCTTCGCGGGCGGGCGGGGGCGAGGGCAGCAATCCTGACCTGAAGGTGACCGGTGACCGGTGACCTCTGAATACATCAGCACCCCCGGCCGTAGGGTGCTCGTTACGTCCGGGCCAGAGCCCGCTACAGGATCGCCATAGACAGTGGTGACCGCATCGGCCACACGGGCGGCCAGGCCCTCATCGCGCAAGAACGGGAACGCGGCAGGCTCGCACTTCGCAGCGGACCCGACCTCGTCGCGCACGCACCGAGCGGCACCGAAGAGTGGACTTCTTCGACGGCGTCGCTCCAGGGTGAGGACGGCTTCGGCGATCGACGTCACGCGGCTCGGACTGCATCGGGATCTACGGAAGCTCCGCCAGCACTTCAAGCCGGCGACGCCCCTTTCGACCGGGGCTCATGCCGTGGTCAGGGCTCGGTTGACGGTCGTCTCCGCCACCGTGGGTTTCTGCAGCGGCTTTGGTCACCTGCCAAAGCTGCAGTTGCCGTCCTTCATGGCTCCTCCGCTCTGGCTATGCGGGCCCCGCCGATCCGGGGGCCTGCATACGCGCAGGCCGAGCGCCTGTCATGAAGCTGAGTTCAAGGTGGGGCCGTTGGAACATGTCCGAACCGCCGGATGGCCGCCCACCCGGCCTCGCTGCCGCCGGGGGTACGGATCAACACCGAGCCGGAGCCCGGGCCGGACCGGGGCGCGTTCCTGATCGGCGGGGAGCGGTTCCGGATGGAGCCGGGGGTGGGCGAGCACGTGCTGCTGGCACGGCTGACGGGCGGCCAGGGTGGGCGACCGGTCTTCCTGTTCTGCGGGCAGCGGCCGCCCACGCCGCAGGCGGCGACGCGCTCCCTGGCACGGCATCACGAGAAGCCGGCGCGCAGGCACGGTTCGGGAACCTTCGCGCTGCTGCTGAAGGTGGTCAACTCGGCGGCGTACGGCTCGGACGTGGTGGAGGTGGTGGCGGACGTGACGAAGGCGGCGCAGGAGCCGGCGCCGGTACCCGCCGCGCGCGGCTCGCACCGGGCCAAGTGTGCGCGGGGCGGCGACCCGCAATCGTTACCCGTGCGTAACCTACTCGCCGGTTACCATCGGTAAGCCATTCCGCTTACCGTCGGGTCACTTGTCCTGCCCGCAGCGAGGAGTGACCCATGAGACGTCCCCGTCCCGCCCTCACCACCACCGCGGCCTGTGCGCTGACGGCCGCGCTCGCCGTCGGCACGCTCGCCGCGCCCGCCCAGGCCGCACCCGCGGCCCCCGCCCAGGCCCCGACCGGCGCCGCGGCCTCGGGCATCCGCTTCGTCGACATCACCAGCCCCGACGGCACCGTCCTCAAGGCCAACGTGGTGTCTCCCTCGGGGTCCGCCGCCGGCGACCGCCACCCGGTGATCGTCCTGCCCACCAGCTGGGCCGTGCCGCAGGTCGAGTACCTGGCGCAGGCGACCCAGCTCGCCGACTCCGGCTACGTGGTGGTCAGTTACAACTCGCGCGGCTTCTGGCAGTCCGGCGGCGAGATCGAGGTGGCCGGGCCGCCGGACATCGCCGACGCCTCGGCCGTGATCGACTGGGCCCTCGCCAACACCCCCGCCGACCCGGAGCGGGTGGGCATGGCCGGGGTCTCCTACGGCGCCGGGATCAGCCTGCTCGCCGCCGCCCACGACCCGCGGATCAAGACGGTCGCGGCACTCAGCGGCTGGGCCGACCTCATCGACTCCATCTACAGCGGCCGTACCCAGCACCTCCAGGCCGCCCTGCTGCTCGGCGGCTCGGGCCTGCTCACCGGCCGCCCGAGCGCCGAACTCAAGGAGATCCTCAGCGACTTCATCGGCTCCAAGCTCGACAAGGAGCAGAAGATGATCGACTGGGGGAAGAAGCGCTCCCCCGCCACCCACCTCGACGCCCTGAACGCCAACGGCACCGCCGTGATGCTCGGCAACGCCTGGGGCGACAGCCTCTTCCCGCCCAACCAGTACGCCGACTTCTACGAGAAGCTGACCGGCCCCAAGCGGCTGGAGTTCCGCCCCGGCGACCACGCGACCTCGGAGGCGACCGGCCTGCTCGGTCTGCCCAACGACACCTGGACCTCGGCCCGGCGCTGGTTCGACCACCACCTCAAGGGCGAGGAGAACGGTGTCGACCGCGAGCAGCCGGTCCGCATCAAGTCCCGGTCCACCGGCGCCTACGAGAGCTACCCGGACTGGAAGTCCGTCGGCGCCGACAGCCGCAAGATCGACCTCGCCGGCACCCACACGGTCCGCGCCAACGTCGACTCGGGCGCCAACGGCGGGATCATCTTCCTCACCAGCGCCCTCGACCAGCTGGTCCGCACACCCCCGACGGCGTCGATTCCGCTGCTCCCCCGCCGGCACGCCGCCGTCTGGCAGTCGGAGCAGTACACCGACGGGGCGGCGGTGCGCGGCACGCCGGAGGTCCACACCACGGTGACGCCGACGAAGAGCAGCGGCACCTTCGTGGCCTATCTGTACGACGTGGGGCCGCTGGGCGTCGGCAAGCTGGTCACGCACGCCCCGTACACCTTCCACGACCGCGAGCCGGGCCGGCCGTTCGCCGTGGACATGGAGCTGTACTCCACGGCCTACGACGTTCCGGCCGGTCACCGGCTCGCTGTCGTCGTCGACACCGTCGACCCGCTGTACGTCGAGCACAACCCGTCCGGCGCGCAGCTGACCTTCTCCTCGCCTGCGGACGACCCGGGTCACGTGTCGGTCCCGGTGCGCGAGAAGTGATCTCCGGCTGCTGCCGGGCAGGCCGGGACGGCGCGCCCGCCCCTGGCCGGCCCGCTACCGGTTGCCCGGCAGCAGTCCTCCTGGCTCGGCCCGGGTGACGACTGCCGCCTTCGCCTTGGGATCACGGCGCTCCCTGCGGGACACCCACTGGGCGAACCAGGAGAGCAGCATGCACATCCCGATGTAGATCGGCGAGATCACCATCACCACGGGGATGAACGGCAAATCGTAGTCGAGGTTGGAGGCGATGAGTTTCCCGGCGTGGAGGAACTCCTCGTAGGTGATGAGGTAGCCCAGCGAGGTGTCCTTCAGCGCCACCACCAGCTGGCTGATGATGGCGGGCAGCATGGCGCGCAGCGCCTGCGGGGCGAGGACGTGCACCATGACCTGGGTCTTGCGCATGCCCAGCGCGTAGGCGGCCTCGCGCTGGCCCCTGTCCACCGAGTTGACGCCGGAACGGAAGACCTCGGCGAGGACCGAGCCGTTGTAGAGGGTCAGGCCGGTGACCAGGGCCGGCAGTGCCTGCACCTGGAGCGCCACGAAGACGAAGAAGATCATCACCAGGACCGGCATGGCCCGGAAGAACTCCACGATCACCGTCGCCACCCAGCGGACCGGCCGGTGGTCGGAGAGCCGCCCGACGGCGAGCACCCCGCCGAGGACGAGGGAGAGCACCGAGGCGTACGCGAACGCCTTGAGGGTGTTGCCCAGTCCGCGCAGCAGCAGCTCCTGGATGCCGGTGTAGGCGAAGGGGCGCCACTTGGCGGTGGTGAACTGGCCGGTGTCGAAGAGCAGATACAGCACCCAGCCGATGACCGCGGCGATCAACAGGACCGCGAGGACGCTGAAGATCCGGTGCCGCCTGCGGGCTCTGGGGCCGGGGATGTCGTAGAGGGCCGAGGGCTCCTGCTCGTACTGCGCGGTCATCGGGCGACTCCCCAGCGCTTCTCCATGAGGGTGAACAGGGCGCTGATGGTGAGGGTGATGATGAGGTAGCCGAGGGCGATCCAGACGAAGGTCCAGATGACGTTGTAGCCCAGCTCGCTGAGGGTGCGGTAGGTGCCGAGGAGTTCGGTGACGCTGAACGCCCCGGCGATGGCGGAGTTCTTGGCCAGCGCGATCAGCGTCGAGCCGACCGGCGAGATCACCGACCGGAACGCCTGTGGCAGCACCACGGCCGAGAGGGTCTGGCCGAAGGTCATCCCGAGGCTGCGGGCCGCCTCGCCCTGGCCGCGCGGCACGGTGTTGATCCCCGAGCGCAGCGCCTCGCAGATGAAGGCCGACGTGTAGCACCCCAGCGCCAGCACGGCGAAGAGCTGGAAGGGCAGGACGAGGCCGAAGCGCGGCAGGCCGAGCAGGACGGCGAAGAACAGCAGGGTGAGCGGGGTGTTGCGGAGCACCGTGACCCAGGCCGTGCCGAAGAAGCGCAGCGAGGCGACCGGGGCCACTCGGAAGGAGGCCATCAGGAAGCCGAGGGCGAGGGCCAGCAGTGAGGCGTAGACGGTGAGTTCGACGGTGCCGAGGAACCCTTCGCCGTAGACGGAGAAGTTGTCGGTCAGGACGTTCATGGGCGCTCCCCTCCTCAGCCGGCCGGGTAGCGGTCGATGGCGGGCGGCTTGGGCGCGGGGACCCCGGAGAGGCCGAGCGTCGCGTCGTACGCCGCCTTCCAGTAGCCGTTGCGCTCCCCCGCCGCCAGGGCGTCGTCGATGGCCAGGCGCAGCGCGTTGTCCGAGCGCAGCACCCCGATGCCGTACGGCTCCTCGGAGAAGGGCTTGCCGACGACCTTCAGCTCGTCGGGGGCCTTGGCCGCGTAGCCCAGCAGGATGGCGTCGTCGGTGGTGACGGCGTCGACCTGGTAGGTCAGCAGGTTGTCCACGCAGATCGAGTAGGTGTCGTAGGAGACGAGCACGGCCTTCGGGTACTCCTTCTGCATCCGCTGGTACGGCGTGGAGCCGGCCGCGGAGCAGACGCGCTTGCCGTCGAGGTCCTGGGGGCCCTTGATGTCCTCCTCGTCGGTGCGGACCAGCAGGCCCTGCCCGGCGATGTAGTAGGGGCCGGCGAAGCCGACGAGCCGTTTGCGGTTGTCGTTGATGGTGTAGGTGCCCACGTAGTAGTCGATCTGGCCGTTCTGGAGGGCCGTCTCACGGTTGGCGGAGGCGATGGTGGTGAAGCGGACGCGGTTCTCGGGGAAGCCGAGGTAGGCGCCGACCATCTTGGCGATCTCGATGTCGAAGCCGGTGTAGCCGCCGCCGGCCGGGTCCTTCTCTCCGAGGTACGGCTGGTCCTCCTTGGCGCCGACGACGAGGGCGCCCCGGGACTTGGCCCGCCGCCAGGTCGGCGACTCGGGGAGGCGGAAACCGGTGTTGACGCGGTAGTCGGGGAGCTGGTCGGCGCGCGGGCCCTTCACCGGGGGGCTGCCCTCCTTGCCGCAGGCGGTCACCAGCGCGAGGAGGACCAGCACCGCCAGGGCCAGCAGGCGGGTGGCGCGGCCGGGGCGGCGGGGCGGGTCGGTGTGCGTCATGGCGTCGCCCCTCAGTGCTTGAGGATCTTGGAGAGGAAGTCCTTGGCCCGGTCGCTCTCCGGGTTGCTGAAGAAGTCCTCGGGGGTGCGGTCCTCGACGATGCGCCCGCCGTCCATGAAGACGACCCGGTTGGCGGCCGAACGGGCGAACCCCATCTCGTGGGTGACGACCACCATGGTCATCCCCTCCCGGGCGAGCTGCTGCATCACCTCCAGCACCTCGGTGATCATCTCGGGGTCGAGCGCGGAGGTCGGCTCGTCGAAGAGGAGCGCCTTGGGGTCCATCGCCAGCGCCCGGGCGATCGCCACCCGCTGCTGCTGGCCGCCGGAGAGCTGGGCGGGGAGTTTGCCGGCGTGGTCGGCGAGGCCGACGCGTTCCAGGAGTTCGCGCGAGCGCCGGTCGGCCTCGGGCCGTTTGCGGGAGCGGACCTTCATCTGGGCCAGCGAGACGTTCTGGAGCACCGTCTTGTGGGCGAAGAGGTTGAACGCCTGGAAGACCATGCCCACCTCGGCGCGGAGCCCGGCGAGCGCCTTCCCCTCCTCCGGCAGCGGCTGCCCGTCGAGCCGGATGGTGCCGGACTGGATGGTTTCCAGCCGGTTGACGGTGCGGCAGAGGGTGGACTTCCCCGACCCCGAGGGGCCGATGACGACGACGACCTCTCCGCGGCCGACGGTGAGGTTGATGTCCTTCAGGACGTGCAGGTCGCCGTAGTACTTGTTCACGTCGTGCAACTCGATCAACGGATCGACAGCCATGCCCAGCTCTACCCACTTCCAGCGGTGTCGGTCCGCGCAAACTATCCAGCGCCTCTCAGGGCCGGACAGACGACACGCACAGGGCGGGATTAACCGTATTTGCCCATACTCGCACCGCCGGTCGGCGGATACCGGCGGAGCGCGGCCGGGGCGGCCGGGCGGTCAGCCCTCGGAGATCTCGGCGTACATCTGGGAGAGCTCGGGCGCGCCGTGCACCGCCCATTCGATGCCGGCCTCGACGACGTGCAGTTCACGGCCGGAGGGCAGCCGGACCACGACCCGCCCGCCCGGCCAGACGTGCCAGCGCGCGCCGGGCACGGTCCGCACCACGACGGTGCCGAGGTACAGCCCGGCGTCGTTGCCGAGCCAGGGCAGCACCTCGGGGTCGTCGCGCCAGCGCGGGAGCAACTGGTCGAGCGCGGCCAGTGAGGCCGGGGTGTCGTCCAGCTCCAGCCCGGCCATGTGGGCGTGCGAGCGGAGCAGTTCGCACTCTGCGAAGAGTTCGGCGGCGGCCTCGGGGTGGTCCTCGAAGACGGCGGCGGCCGAGCGTCCCTGTCCGCTCTGCCGCTCGCGCCACTTGTCCAGGAAGGGGATGTGCATGGCGCCCAGCGTGGCACCGGCGGACGCCGAGAGGCCACAGGCGCGCGGCCGGGAACCGGACATGGCCTGTTCGGAGCTTGTTCACGTCCCGTCGGCCCAGGCGCCGTTGACGCCTTCTCGGGGACGTTCCTACCGTGGCCCGGACCTTCCGCCCGCCCGGCCCGACGCACCGAACACCTCCGGCACCACGGCACCGGCGCCGCCGACCGGCACCATCGACTCGGCGGCGGGCCGCGACGCGTTCGCGCGTCCGGTCCTCCTGGACGACCGACGACCGAAGAAGGGGGCGCCTGTGCGCCGACACCTGTGGGGGCCCGCCCTCGTCCTGGCCATCAGCACCAGCGCCGCCTCGCTCACCTCGGCGGGCGCGGCCGAGGAGCGGGCGCCGCGGCCGCTGCGCGAGCTGTACGACAACAGGGCGGTCAGCGAGGACGGCCGGCCGGGCGCCGCCGACTTCGACGGGCAGGGCCGCTCGCTGCCGGCCGCCGCGCTGCGCGCCGCAGGGTGGCGGGTCGGCGCCCGTCCCACGGTGGAGGGCACCCGGCTCGACTGGCCGGCCGTGGGACCCGGCAGACCTGACAACGTGCGCGCCCACGGGCAGCGGGTGGCGGTCGGGGGGCGCGGGGACGCGCTCGCCTTCCTGGTCGCCGGGACGGGCGGGGAGGCGACCGGTGTCGGCACCGTGCACTACCGCAACGGCGGCCGGAGCCGCTACCGGCTGACCGCCCCCGACTGGCGCACCGGCCCCCTCGCCACCAAGGCCGTGGCCCTGCCCTACCTCAACAGCCGCGAGGGCCGCGTCGAGGACCGGCCCCGGCTGTACGTGGTGACGGTGCCGCTCGACTCGGGCCGCACCGTGGAGTCGGTGCGGCTGCCGCACGTCCAGGGGCTCGGGCGGTCGCTGCACGTCTTCGACCTGCGGGTCCGTCCGGCGACGCGGGGCTGGACGGGGAGTTGGTCGGCGTCGACGGCCGGGCTGCCTCAGGTCGGCCCGTGGCGCGACCAGACGCTGCGGCTGGTCGTCCACCCCACCAGGACCGGGCCGACGGTGCGGGTACGGCTCTCCAACACCTTCGCGGGGACCCCGGTGCGCCTCGGCGGCGCCACCGTGGCCGTCCGCGCGAAGGGCGCCGAACCCCGGGCCGCGCCGGTGCCGCTGACCTTCGGCGGGCAGCGCGCCACGGCCCTGCCCGCCGGGGCGGAGGCGGTCAGCGACCCGGTCGGCCTCACCGTGGAGGAGGGCGCCGATCTGCTGGTCAGCCTGCATCTGCCGGGTCCGGTGCCGTCCGTCCCGCTGCACGACAAGGCGGTGCAGAAGTCGTACCTGAGCACCCCGGGCGACCACGCCGCCGACGCCGACGGCGCTGCGTACGGCCGGACGATCGGGACCTGGCCGCTGCTGACCGGGGTCGACGTGGGGGGCGGGCCGGGTTCGGTGGTGGTGCTCGGTGACTCGATCACCGAGGGGGTCGGCACCACCACGGGCGCCAACAAGCGGTGGACCGACGCGCTCGCCCGGCGGCTGCGCGCCCAGGACCGCGTGCCGCGGTACGGCGTGCTCAACCAGGGGATCTCCGCCAACCGTGTGCTCAGCGACCGCTACCCGGGCGACGGCGTCTCCAGCGACACGGGCGGCGTGAGCGCCCTGAACCGGCTGGACCGGGACCTTCTCTCGCAGACCTCGGTGCGGACCGTGGTCCTCTTCGAGGGGATAAACGACGTCCGGTGGGGCGCGAGCGCCGAGGAAGTGGTGAACGGGCTGCGCCGACTGGCCGAACGGGCGCGCGCCCGGGGTGTACGGGCCGTGGTAGCGACCCTGGCACCGTGTGAGGGCGAGTCGCGCTGCACCGCCGCCGTCGACGCCGAGCGGACCGAGGTCAACCGGGCGCTCCGCGCCGACCGGGACTCCTTCGACGCCGTCCTCGACTTCGACCGCGTCCTGCGCGACCCCGACCGCCCGGAGCGGATGCTCCCCGCGTACGACAGCGGCGACCACCTGCACCCGGGCGAGGCGGGGCTCCAGGCGCTGGCCGACGCCGTCGACCTGACCGTGCTGGACGGGCGGCCGGGCGGCGGGCGGTGAGCGCCGGGCGGGTCAGACGGTGAGGTCGACGGCGACCGGGGCGTGGTCGGAGGCACCCTTGCCCTTGCGCTCCTCGCGGTCCACGTAGGCGTCGGAGACGGCCGCCCGGAACGGGGCGTTGCCGTAGACGAGGTCGATGCGCATGCCGCGGTTCTTGGGGAAGCCGAGCTGGCGGTAGTCCCAGTAGGTGAACGGCTGGTCGTACTTGAGGGGGCGCGGGACCACGTCGTCCAGCCCCGTGGCGCGCAGGGCGGCGAGGGCCTCGCGCTCCTCGGGGGTGACGTGGGTGGCGCCGACGAAGGCGGTGGGGTCCCAGACGTCAAAGTCGTGGGGGGCGATGTTGTAGTCGCCGAGGACGGCGAAGGGGCGCTTCCCCGCCGCGTCCTCGGCGACGGCGTCCCGCAGGGCCTTGAGCCACTGGAGCTTGTAGGCGAAGTGGGGGTGGCCGATCTCGCGGCCGTTCGGCACGTAGACCGACCAGAGGCGGACCGGGCCGCAGGTCGCGGAGATGGCCCGGGGCTCCTCCACTCCGTCGTACTCGGGGCCGCCGGGCAGGCCGCCGACGACGTCGGCGAGGCCGACGCGGGAGACGATCGCCACGCCGTTCCACCGGCCGGTGGCGCGCACCGCGCTCTCGTAGCCCAGCTCGGCGAGGGCGTCGGCGGGGAAGGCTTCCTCGGTGGTCTTGGTCTCCTGGATGCACAGCACGTCCGTGCCGCTGCTCTCCAGCCAGGCCAGCAGCCTCGGGAGGCGCGCGGTGATCGAATTGACGTTCCAGGTGGCGATGCGCATGCCTGACAACCTAACCGACCCCGCCGACAACGCCCTCAGACCTCGGTGAACGCGCCGGTGGCGAGGTGGTGGTGGTCGGTGCCGGCCAGCGCGCCGATCTGCCGTCCGTAGATCGGCAGGGCGAGGTCGGTGAGGAGGGCGTCGTGGATGTCGTAGGCGCGGGTCGGGCGGACCTCGCGGACGTAGTCGACGACCTCGGAGAGCTTGTTCCAGGGGGCCATGACGGGCAGCAGCAGGGTCTCGACGGGCCGCTCGGGGACGGTCAGCGCGTCGCCGGGGTGGAAGACCTCGCCGTCGACCAGGTAGCCGACGTTGGTGACGCGCGGGAGGTCCGGGTGGATGACGGCGTGCAGCTCGCCGTGGACCTCGACGTCGAACCCGGCGGCGGTGAAGGTGTCGCCGTGGCCGACGGTGTGGACGCGACCGGGGAAGGCCGCCGCCATGGGCTCCGCCACCGAGGCGAGGGTCCACAACTGGGCGGCCGGGTTGGCCTCCAGGGCGGCGCGCAGGTTGCCCTCGTCGAAGTGGTCCGGGTGCTCGTGGGTGACCAGCAGGGCGTCGGCGCCGAGAGCCGCGTCGGGCTCGGTGAAGTTGCCCGGGTCGATGACGAGCGTGCCCGACTCCTTCTCCAGCCTGACGCAGGAATGGCGCTTCTTGATGAACCTCATGGTTCCATCGTGCTCCTCCCTTCCGCGTCCGGCACGTTCCCCCTTGGCCTCGGGGGGCCGGGGCGTACGCGGTCGCCCGGGTGCCGGTGGCCACGGAACCGCCCGCCCCCGGGGCCGACCGGCCGCCGTCGAGAGCCGGAACCGCCTACGCACTCGCGCGCCGCCATCGCTCTCCCGGGCCGCGCGGGGGACGCCGGGCGGCCCCCGACCGCCGCCCCGTCGCTACTCCTGCGGCGTCGTCTCCTCCGCGACCACCGCGCGGGCGACCCGGAACGCCTCCTCGGCGGCCGGGACCCCGCAGTAGACGGCGGCCTGGAGCAGGACCTCGCGGAGCTCCGCCACGCTGAGGCCGTTGCGGAGCGCCGCTCGTACCTGCGCGGGCAGTTCGGCCGTGTGCCCGGAGGCGATCAGCGCGGTCAGCGCGACGCAGGAACGGGTACGGCGGTCCAGCCCGGGCCTGCTCCAGATCTCGCCCCACGCGTAGCGGGTGAGGAAGTCCTGGAACTCGCCCGAGAAGGCGTCGGCCTCGGCCAGTTCACGGTCGACGTGGGCGTCGCCCAGCACCTCGCGGCGCACCTTGACGCCGGACTCGTACGGGTCGGGCCGCACGGCGGCGTCGGGGTCGACCCAGGGGGCGATCTCGGCGACCGGACCCGTGGGCTGGGGCGGCACGACCACCGGCGCCGGAACCGGCGGCAGGATCTGCCCGGTCGCCTCCGGGGCAGGGCTCCAGGGGGCGGAGAAGTGCCGCACCAGCAGGTCGGTGACGGCGGCCGGCTGCTCCACCGGCGCCAGGTGCGAAGCACCGGGCACCACGGCGAGGCGGGCGTCCGGTATGCCGGCGACCAGCGTGCGCGCCTCGGCGGGCCCGGTGACCTGGTCCTCGGAGCCGACCAGGACGAGGGTCGGCACCCCGATCCGGCCCAGTTCCGCGCGGATGTCGAAGGAGGCGAGCGCCTCGCAGGCGGCGATGTAGCAGCCCGGGTCGGTGGTGCGCACCATCTGCACCGCCCACTCGGTGATGGCGGGCTGCGCCCCGGCGAACCCCGGCGTGAACCACCGCTCGGGCGCGGCCCGCGCCACCGGGTCCAGCCCGTGCGAGCGGACCACCACCCCGCGCTGGCGGAACTCGTCGGCGGTCCCGAACCGCGGCGAGGCGGCGATCAGCGCCAGCGAGGCGACCCGCCCGGGGTGCCGCAGTGTCAGCTCGGCGCCGACGGCACCGCCGAGCGCGCACCCGGCGAACGCGAACCGCTGCACCCCGGAGGCGTCCAGCGCGGCCAGCACCCGGTCGGCCAGATCGGCGACCGCCCCGGCCGGGTGGGCGGGAGCCCCACCGTGCCCCGGCAGGTCGAACCGGAACACCCGCCAACTGCGGGCCAGCTCGGGGACTTGCCTGTCCCACATGTGCCAGGTGGTCCCCAGCGAGGGACCCAGGACGAGGACCGGGGCGTCCTCCGGCCCGTCGAAGCGGTATTGCAGGGTGTTCGCCGGTGTCTCACTCACGCGTCAGACCTTCTCACGCCTCGCGGGACCTCACACAGCCGGGGGAAACAGGGCAGCCGCCTCGCCTCCCGCCCGGGCTCTCCCCCAGCCCTCGCGGCGGCAGCGGCTCCGCGACGGGACGGTTCGGCGGACCTTGGAGTGAGATCGGGATGGAAGAGGTCTCGCCGGTCGGGACTCTCCCGGGGTTTCCTCACGGACTCGGCGCTGGGGTGCGCGAACGGGTTCTCTTCGCCCCAGCCGTGTCGAGTCGGGCGGGCAGGGAGAGGTACGGCCCCTCCGTGACGGGCTCCTGGTGGCTCGGCGAATTCTGCACCCGCAGGCAGGCGACTCGACGGACCGCGCACGCCGGCCTTCCCGGCCGAGGACGGGCTACTCCTCGGACGGCCGCCGGCTGTGGACAGGTTCCGCGATCAGGGCTTTGCGCAGCGCCCGGTTGACGCGGGGGTCGCGGTCCGGGGCGTAGGGCGCGATCGGGGCGTAGCCGCGGCTGGAGTAGAGGGCCAGGGCGGCGGTATTGGCGACCCCGGTCTCCAGGATCAGCTCTGTCATGCCGTGCCGGCGGGCGTCGCTCTCCAAGGCCGCGAGGAGCTGGTGTCCCAGGCCGAGCCCCCGGACCGTCGGCGAGACGTACATCCGCTTGATCTCGGCGACGGTCTCCGCCACGGTGCGCCAGCCGCCGCAGGCCACGGCAGCGCCCTCCGCCCGGATGACGAAGAACGCGCCCTTCGGAGGGGTGAACTCGGCGGGTTCGCTCGCCTCGGGGTCGTCGGCCCGGCCGTAGACCGCCTTCTGCTCGCGGTGCAGGGCGCGGGTGAGTGCACGGGCGTCGGGGCTGTCGTAGGAGACCGGGAGGAGCGTTCCCCCTCGGTCTGCGCGCGTCCTGTGGGCCATGCCCTTCATGGTGCGGCAGGGCTGCCGGCCCGTCGAGGCCGCCCCGAAAGTGTGCAGCGGACGGAGCCCTCGGGGCGTGCCTCGCGCGGGAGTTGCTTGGCGAGAGGCACGGCCGCCGTCGTTCACCTCACACCGGCATCCGCTCCAGCGCCCCGCCGAAGTCCGTCCACGGCTCCAGCGTCCCGAAGGACAGCCCCCGGTCGCCGGTGAGGCGCGACGCGCAGAAGGCGTCCGCCACCGCCGCGGGGGCGTGCCGGACCAGGAGGGACGCCTGGAGGATCAGGGCGGTGCGTTCGATGACGCGGCGGGCGCGTAGTTCGGCGTCCTCGGTGAGGGTGGGCTGGTTCTGGAGTTCGCGCCAGGCGGCGTCGAGGCGGCGGTCCGTCCCGGACGCCTGCGCCCACCCCACTTCCGCCACGACTTCGGCGGCACGGACCACGAGGTGCTCGCGAGCGGCTTCGAGCCGGCTGATCTCGGCGGGGGTCTTGCGGTAGGCCACGAAAGGAGTGAACCTCCCTTCAGGCTTTCCCGCCACGGCCGTGGCCGTATCGCGCCGGGCGGCGTTTCGGCCGTCCGGTGACGGCGGCCGGGCCCGGACGGACCGGGGAGCACGGGTTCCGGCTCCGCCGCCGCAGGGCGTCCACGGGCTTCGCAGCACGGCCGAAAGACGTGTGTTCGATATCCCCTTCGCGTCGTTGGGCTTCACGACACCGCCTCAGCCAACGCCCCGGGGGGATCGATGACCTCGTCCGTCACACAGGAACAGCCGTCAGGAGAGCCGTCCGACAGGCCACGGCACGACGAAACGGAGGAAGCCGGTGCCCGGGAGGAGGAATACCTCTACCGCGACGAGTCACGCCTGCGGGCCGGCTCGCTGCTGACCACCCGGACGATGGCGCGCCGCCTGCCGGCGCTCGTACTGCGCTCGGTGCGCATGGCCTGGGGAGTGGACCGCGGCGCGACCGTCGGACTGCTGGTGTGCCAGACCGCGACGGGCGCCCTCGCGGCCCTCGGCCTGCTGGCCGTCACGGGGACGATCACCGCGCTGGTCTCCTCGGGCGCGGTCACCGAGCGGCTGTGGGAGGCGGCTCCGCAGCTCGCCGTCATCGCCGCGGCCACCGGTCTGCGGGCGCTGCTGGGCATCGCCGTCGTCTGGCTGACCGGACGGCTGCGCCCGGTGCTCGCCCGGGCGGCGGAGGTGACGATGGTCGAGGCCGCGCTCGGCGCGGAACTGGCCGCCAACAACAAGCCCGGCTACAACGACGCCTTCGACATCGCCGACCGCGGCGCGCAGGTCACCCCCGACCTGGTGGAGGAGGCCCAGGACGTGCTCGCGGCGGCCGCGACACTCACGGCCGGCGCCGCGGTCCTGGCCGTCCTGCACCCGCTGCTCCTCCCCCTGCTCCTGCTCGCGTGCCTGCCGCAGGCCGCCGCCTACATCCGCTCGGCCCGGGTGATGTACCTGGCGAAGGTGGAGACGTCCGGGCGGCGCCGGATGCTCAGCAAGCTGCGCTGGCACATGGCCTACCAGGAGTCGAGCGAGGAGATGCGGGCCTGCCTGGCCGGCCCGTTCTTGATCGGCCGCTACCGGAAGCTGGCCGCCTCGGTCAACGCCGCCGAGCGCACGGCGGCGAACACGGGGGCCCGGATGGGCCTGGCCGGTGCTCTCGGCGGCGGAGCCGCCTCGGCCGCCGTGTGGGCGGCGCTGCTGTGGCTCCTCTCCTCCGGGCGGATGAGCCTGGCGGCCGGGGGCGGCGCCGTCTTCGCCCTGCAGACGGCCACCGGCTCCGTCCGGGGCATGATCAACGGCGGGGCCCGCCTGGTACGCACCGGCTGGTACGTCCAGGACTGGCAGAACTTCCTCGACAACGCTCACGGCCAGGCCATGGCCGGCTCCCGGGGCACCCGGGTCCTCCCGGCCGCACCGGAGCGGTTCGAGGTCCGCAACGTCACGTACCGCTACGACGGTGCTCCCAAGGACAGCCTCAGCCAGGTCTCCCTCCACGTGCGGCGCGGCGAGATCGTGGCCCTGGTCGGGGAGAACGGCTCGGGCAAGTCCACCCTCTCCCGCCTGCTGTGCGGGCTGCTGCTGCCCACCGACGGCGAGGTGGCCTGGAACCACACCTCCACGACGCGGCTCGATCCTTGGGAGGCGTGGCAGCATGTCGCCCTCGTGCCGCAGAAGTTCACCTATCTTCCACTGACCATGCGCGACAACATCACCTTCGGCCAGGGCGACACCGGCGACGCGGCCCTGCTCGCCGCGTGTGAGGCATCGGGGGCCGCCGAGATGCTGCCGGGCCTGCGCTCGGGCCTGAATACCCTCCTGACCAGCGAGTGGTTCGGTGGGCAGCAGCTCTCGGGCGGCCAGTGGCAGCGGCTGGTCCTCACCCGCGCATTCCACCGGCAGGCGGCGCTGCTGGTGATGGACGAACCCACAGCGGCCCTCGACGCGCGGGCGGAGCACCGGATCTTCTCCGGCCTCCGCGAACTGGCCAAGGACCGCGCGGTCCTGCTGATCACGCACCGTCTCACCAACGTGGCCGTCGCGGACCGGATCGTCGTCCTGGACGAGGGCCGGATCGTGCAGGAGGGCACCTACAGCGAACTCACCCGGTCGCCCGGGCTCTTCCGGACCTTGTGGGAGTTGCAGCGCCGCATGAGCGGCGAGCCGGACTGAGGGCACTCTTCGTCCCGCCTCACTGCCGCGTGGCGGGCCGCTCCCGCGTCTTCGGGGCCGCGACCGCGCCGGCCACGTGGCGGTCAGGGGCGCCCGGGGACGTCAGCGCTCCGGTGCCCGAGGTGGCCGGGGGTGCGTCCGGCAGCCGTGGGGGCCGTGTCCTGCCAGACCAGCAGGCAAGAGCTCGCCGGCCCAGTGGAACCAGCGCCCGGGTTCGCCCTTGACGTGCCTGCGGACCGAATTGAAGCCCGGCTTCTTGTGCGGCCCGAGGTCGCATGCGAGCGCTCCGGCGCTGGGCGCGGCGTGCGGCCGTCGGGGCAAGTGCTGGTCGAGGGCGGCCATCAGGAAGACCGGCCCGCCGTTCAGCCGGGCGCGACACGTCCGCACAACGGTGGAAGGAGCAGCCGTCGGCGTGACGGGACGCGCGGCGGACGGCCCAGCACTTGCGTACGGGCCGGACGAAGGGACCTGTACCAGCGAGGGAATCGAGGGGCGGGCCGGCATCAGCCGTCCCCGTTCCACGACCGCCACAGCGCCGCGTACGCCCCGTCTGCCGCGACGAGTTCGTCGTGGGAGCCCAGCTCCACGATGCGGCCCGCCTCCATGACGGCGACGCGGTCGGCGTCATGGGCGGTCTGGAGGCGGTGGGCGATGGCGATGACGGTGCGGTCGGCGCGGACGGCGGCCATGGCGCGCTCCGCCTGGCGCGCCGTCGTCGGATCGAGCAGGGAGGTCGCCTCGTCCAGGATCAGCGTGTGCGGGTCGGCCAACTGCACCCGGGCGAGGGTGAGCTGCTGGGCCTGAGCCGGTTCGAGGACGATACCGCCCGGACCGAGCCGGGTGTCCAGGCCGTCGGGGAGGTCGGCCACCCAGTCCGCCTCGACGAGGGCCAGCGCCGCCCGCACGGCCGCGTCGTCGGCCTCGGGCGCGGCCATGGTCATGTTGTCGCGGAGGGTGCCCAGGAACACGTGGTGCTCCTGGGTGATGAGGACGACCCGGCTGCCCGACTCGCCCGCGGCGGCGAGGGCTGCGACGGGCACCCCGCCGACCAGGACGCTTCCGCTGTCGGGAGTGTCCACGCCCGCCAGCAGCTTGCCGAGGGTGGACTTGCCGGCACCGGACCGGCCCACCACGGCGAGCCGTTCACCGGGGCGCACCTGGAGCCGTACATCCGTGAGGACCTCCTGGCCGGGGAGGTAGGAGTACCGCACGCCGGTGGCCTCGATGAGGTCGTCGGCGGGGGGCGCCACCTCGGTGTCCCGCTCGGGGACGACCAGACCGACCCCCTTGATCCGGGCGAACGAAGCGCCGCTGCGCTGGAGTTGTTCGACCCAGACGAGGAGCTGGTCGAGCGGGTCGACCAGCTGCCACATGTACAAGCCCCCGGCCACCACCGCACCGAGCGAGACCGTCCCGTCCAGGTACCCGAACCCACCGACCAGCAGGATCAGCGCCAACGGCAGGGTGTGCGCGAACTCGGTGACCGGGAACAGCACCGTCCGCAGCGCGAGGGTCCGCTCGCCCGCGTGGTACGTGGTGTCGACGGCCTGGTCGAGGACGCGGCCACGCCGCTCCCCCAGCCCGTACGCCTCGACCGTGCGGGCGCCGAGAGCTGTGGAGTTGAGGATCTCGGAGACCTCGCCCGCAGCCGCCCCCTCGGCGAGGTAGGCCTCGCGGGAGCGGGCCAGGTACCAGCGGCTCACCGCGATGATCAGCGGCAGCCCCGCCAGGGAGCAGAGCCCGAGGAGCGGGGAGAGCAGGAAGATCGCGCCGAACAGGAACACGGCCTGGACGACCGCGATGAAGATGTCCGGCGCGGCCGAGCGCAGGGTGGCGGCGACGGTCGAGACGTCGAGGGTCGCGCGGGTGACGAGGTCGCCGGTGCCCACCTTCTCCGCCACCCTGCCGGGCAGAGCGAGGGCACGGTCGACCACCTCCTCCCGGAGCCGGGCCAGGGCGCGCTCGCCGAAGCGGTGGGAGACGCCGCGGGCCCAGCGGATCAACAGCAACTGGGCCGCCGCGCAGCCCAGTACGGCGGCGGCCAGGAGGTCGATGTCCGAGGCGGCCAGGCCGCCCGCCTCGACCCGGTCGACGATACGGCCGAGGAGCCAGGGGCCGGCCGCCCCGGCGAGCGCGGCGAGGCAGGTCAGCAGGACCGTGCCCCGGACGGCGCGGGAGTCCTCCTTGATCAGCTGCCGTACGGCGTGGCGGACCGTCGCGGCGTCGGCGACCGGCAGGCGGGGCGCGGGCTCGCGGCGGCTCATCGGGCCTCTCCTTTCAGGGGCCGGGGCCCGGCGGTGGCGGTGTCCGGGTCGGCGCCGCGGAACACCAGGGCGGCGTAGGCGGGGCGGGTGGCAAGGAGTTCGCGATGCGTGCCGGTGGCCTGGATCTTGCCGTCCTCCAGGTGGGCGACCTGGTCGGCCTGGGCGAGGACGAGCGGCGACGTGGTGACGACCAGCGTCGTCCGCTCGCGCCGGTGGGCGGCCAGGCGGGCGGCGACCGTCGCCTCGGTGTGCGCGTCGAGCGCGGAGGTCGGTTCCACCAGGAGGAGGATCTCTGGGTCCGCGAGCAGGGCCCGCGCCAGCCGCAGCCGCTGGCGCTGTCCGCCGGAGACATTGCGTGCCTGGTCGTCGAGGTCGCCGTCGAGCCCGTTGGGCAGGGCGTCGGCGATGTCGGTGGCGGCTGCCGCGTCGAGGGCCCGCCGGACGACGTCGTCCGGGCGGTCGGCGCGGCCGGAGAGGACGGTGCGCAGGGACCCCGCGAACAGGTAGGCGTCGTGGTCGGCGAGGAGGATGTGGCGCCGCAGCGCGGCGCGGTCCCAGCCGTCCAACTCGGAGCCGCCCCAGGTGGCGTCGGACGCGCCGTGGCCGGCGAGCCGTTCGGCGACGGCGCGTGTCTCCTCCGGGCGGGCGCCGACCAGGGCTGTCACCTTTCCGGGGGTGACGGTGAGGCCGGAGCCCGGGTCGTACAGCTCGGCCGGCTCCGTGGGCGGGCCGACGCGGGTGCGGTCCGCGTCAGAGGCCGGGCCCAGGGCGAGGATGTCGGTGACCCGGCGGGCGGAGACGAGGCCGCGCGGGAGGTCGTCGGCACCCTCGATGAAGGCGGCGACGGGGACCAGGAGCGCGGAGACGTAGCCGTAGACCGCCACCAGTTCGCCGACGGTGATGGTGCCGGAGGCCGCCATCCGCGCGCCGATCCAGGTCACGACGGCGAGGAAGACGACGAGGAGACAGGCGGTGAGGGCCTGGACCCAGCTGGTGAGGGCGGCGACGCGGTAGCCGAGCGGGATCAGGGCCTGGGAGCGTGCGCGGTGGCGGGCGGCGAAGACGCGTTTGCCGCCGATGCCGTTGAGCACGCTCAGTCCGGCCGCCATGTCCCCGGCGAGCGCGGTCAGCTGCCCCTGGTCCTCGCGGTAGCGGCCCTCGGCGCCGTGCAGCCTGCCGAGCAGCGGCCCGACCGTCAGGGCGAGGGCAGGGACACCGAGCAGGACGACCAGCGCGAGGAGCGGGGAGATCCTGAGGAGCAGGACGGCGGTGACGGCGTAGGCGGCGGCCGCGCCCACGCCGGGACCGGTGACGGTCAGGGTCTGGGCGATCCGGCCGATGTCGCCGGCCTGGAGGTGGGTGAGTTCTCCGGCGGAGACCTGCCGGGGCAGGGCGGAGCCGAGGCGGGTGACATGCCGGGTGACCACCTGCACCGTGCGGTAGGCCGCGTCCACCCGGACCCGCGTCATGGTGCGGTGCCGCAGGATGCCGAGGACCGCGATGGCGGCGCCCGTGGCCAGCAGGACGCCCGTCCACAACAGCAGCGCCCCGGCGTCCCGGCCGCGCAGACCGTCGTCGATCGCCCGGGACATGAGGTAGGGCGGGGCCAGGAGCAGGCACATCCAGGCCGTGCCCCAGAGGGAGCCCACCAGCACCCGCCGGCGCTGGCTGACCGTCAGCCACCACAGGTATCTGAGCGGGCCGCGGTGGTCCGGCTCGCCCGGATCGGCGTAGGGGACCCTGCGTCGGTGGCCGGACAGGTCGGGGCCGTGGGGCATCTGGGCCGTCCTCGGATGGTGGTGGACAGGTCCTGCGGGCGGGGCCGTGCGACGCGCTCGGCGTGGGGCGGTCAGGCCGCCGCGAGTCGCGCGCACTCCCGCCGGAGTCCGCGGCGTCGCACGGTGACGAGGATCGCGAACAACGACGCGAGCGGGCCGAGGAGCCGTACGACGATCGCGGGCATCGTCGGGCCGGGAGGGCCCTGGACCCACACCGTGGCCATCGCCCGGCCCGGGTCCGCCTGGTAGTGGCTCACCGCGGCCCCGCCACTCCGGCGCAGCCCGTCCGCGGGCATCCCGCCCCGTTCGACGAAGCCCGGTCCCGGCTCGCCGTCGGGGCAGCACCGCACGCGGACGTCGCCCACGTCGCCGTAGCTGGTCGTCGTGACGGAGGTGACCTCGGCCGCGGCGGGCGCGCTGTCGGCCCCGCGGGCCGACCAGCGGCGGTGGAGCCGCCGTTCGCACCCCCGCTCAGTGACCGGTTCCCGCAGGGATTTCGTGGGCCAGGTCCAATCGTCGCGCCACTTCGGCCCGTTGGTCCTCACCATGAGCTCCCGTCCCTCGTGCGCCAGAACCTCACGCCCCCGCCGCGTTCACCCGGCCAGCCTAACGAGCCGGGCCGGCCCTCACACGGCGGGACCACCATCGGCGTCCCGGTCGCGGGGGCGGGCACCCTCACGCAGTCCGGGTCGAAGACCGCCTCGCCCCGGACGGCGCGGTCGGCTCGCCGAGGAGCAGGGACGGAGTCTGCCGCGCCGGCACCATGGCGATCCAGACCCACTGGCGCCGGCCGCCGGACAACTCCTCGACGTGGCCAGCTCGTCGCCCGGGGACCAGGAGGCCGACAACGACTGGTGCGGGTGGCGGCCCCGGGCCGCCACCCGCCGTACCAGGATGTTCTCAGGTGCCGTCAGTCACTGTGGGAGGAAGCCGGGTCCCTGCGGCTCCGTGGGATCGGGCACGCACACGTACGGCCGGGTTCGCCTGGAAGCCGCCACAGCTCCGGCGGGATCGGGCGGGGACGGCCACTGATCTTCCAAAGAGCCGACGGCCCGGTGTGCCGGCCGTCGGAGCCGGGCGTGGAGATCCGGCGGGGCTCTTTCGAGCCGGCGGAGGGCACCTCGGGCCTCATCGCGTGCTCTTCGTGCTCCGGGCCGGCGAGGTCGGCCGGGCGGTCGAGCGGGACCGGCCCGGACCGCGCCGCCGGCGGCCGGGGCCGCTGCCGCGCGTCGCGTGGCAGACGGCCGCCTGCGGCGCGGCCGTGGTGAGGTGGGCGGGCAGCGGGTCCGCCCGGGGCGCGCCCCGGCTCAGGCCCCTCCCCCGGGCAACGCCCCGAACACCGCCACCGGGTCCAGTCCCGGCACCCCCGTGGGCCACCAGTCGTCGCGGCCGGGGTCGGAGATGTAGCCGTACCAGAGGCCGTCGCGGCCCAGGCGGAGCTGGCGGTCGCCGGCGGGGTGGGTGAGGCGGTTGCGTTCGGGGCGCAGGCGCGGGTGGCCTGCGGCGAGCAGGGTCGGGCGGGCCCGGTCGAAGGGGCCGGCGGGCGGGTCCCAGGGCTCTTCGAGGGCGGCGAGGCCCGCTTCGCCGCCGAGTTGCCAGGCGGCGACGGCGCGGTGCAGGCCGGTGACGTCCCGTCCGGCGGCGCGGGCGAGGCGGGCGTACAGGTCGCGGGCGGCCGAGGTAAGGCCGGAACCCGGCCGGGCGGCGGCGATCCGGACCGCGTCGGCCCAGTGGCCGAGCCCGGCGAGCGGGTCGCGGCCGGTGGCGAGCAGGGCGTGGGCGCGGGCGGCGGCCTGGGTGGCGAGCTGGTCGAGGGCGAGCGGGTCGGGGCCGCCGTGGCCCGACGGGTACGAGGGCGGGGCGGCGGGTCCGTCCAGGAGGCGCGGGGGCGGAGGCAGCGGCGGGCGGGGGCCGGCACCGAGCACGTCGCGGGCGCGGACACCGGGCAGCGCGGGCGGGCGGTACGGGTCCTCGGCGTCGGTGTCGGGGGCGCCGCCGGTACCGGGGGCGCAGGCGCGGGTGACGCTCAGCCGGGTCAGGGTGTCGATCAGGTCGTCCTCGCCCCGGCCGCGCAGGAGCAGCAGGACGAACGGGTCGTGGTCGAGGAGGCGGGCGGTGCGGTGGCAGAGCGCGGCCGCGTGCTTGCACGGGCGGACCGGGTCGGGGCAGGTGCAGTCGGGGATGAGGTCGCCGGCCCCGGGCAGCAGCGGCACCGGTCCCTCGGCGAGGGCGGGCGGCAGTTCGCGGTCGAGGAGGGCGGCGAGGTGGGCCGGGTGGTCGGCGATGTGGTCGAGGAGCCGTTCCCAGTCGTCGTCGGTGAGCGGGCGCACCCGCAGCCGGGCCCGGTAGGGACGGGGCCGGCTGCCGTGCACGTAGGCGAGGACCAGGCCCGGGGTGACGGTGACCGCGTCGACGCTGCCGCGCGTTGCCAGGTCGCTGCCGCGGGCCAGCCGCCCGGGGTCGCCGGACCGCGCGGTGAGCGCCGAGACCCAGGCGCGGCCCCACCAGGTGGTGGCAGCGCCGTCCCCGGCCGGCTGGGCGGGGAAGGTGCGGCGCAGGCCGTCGGCGGAGGCGCGGGCCCGGGCGGCGGTGGGACGGTTCACGTGGTCCTGCGCAGGGAGACGAGGTCGGTCAGTTCGCGGTCGGTGAGTTCGGTGAGGGCGCCTTCGCCGGAGCCGAGGACGGCGTCGGCGAGGGCCCGTTTGGCGGTGAGGAGTTCGGCGATGCGGTCCTCCACGGTGCCCTCGGTGATGAGCCGGTGGACCTGGACGGGCCGGGTCTGGCCGATCCGGTAGGCGCGGTCGGTGGCCTGCTCCTCGACGGCCGGGTTCCACCAGCGGTCGTAGTGGAAGACGTGGGAGGCGCGGGTGAGGTTCAGCCCGGTCCCGGCGGCCTTGAGGGAGAGGACGAGGACGGGCGTGCGGCCCTCCTGGAAGCGGTCCACCATCCGCTCGCGTTCGGCGACGGGCGTCGCGCCGTGCAGGAGTTCGGCGGGGACGGCGCGGGCGGCGAGGTGCGCGCCGATGAGCTTGGCCATGCCGACGTACTGGGTGAAGACCAGCGCCGAGCAGTCCTCGGCGAGGAGGGTGTCGAGGAGTTCGTCGAGCAGGGCGAGCTTGCCGGAGCGGCCCTCCAGCCGGGCGGGGCCCTCCTTGAGGAACTGCGCGGGGTGGTTGCAGATCTGTTTGAGGGAGGTGAGGAGTTTGAGGACCAGGCCGCGGCGGGCGATGCCCTCGGAGCGTTCGATGGCGGCCATCGACTCGCGGACGACCGCCTCGTAGAGCGAGGTCTGTTCGCGGGTGAGCGGCACCGGCCGGTCGGTCTCGGTCTTCGGCGGCAGTTCGGGGACGATGCCCGGGTCGGACTTGCGGCGGCGCAGCAGGAAGGGCCGGATGAGGCGGGCCAGCCGCTCGGTCGCCTCGGGGTCCTCGCCGGACTCGACGGGCCGGGCGTGCCGGGCGCGGAAGGCGGTCAGCGGTCCGAGCAGGCCGGGGGTGGTCCAGTCGAGGAGGGCCCAGAGTTCGGAGAGGTTGTTCTCGACGGGGGTGCCGGTCAGGGCGACGCGGGCGGCGGCCGGGAGGGTGCGCAGCGCCTGGGCGGTGGCCGAGTGCGGGTTCTTGACGTGCTGGGCCTCGTCGGCGACGACCAGGCCCCAGCGGACCGAGGCCAGCGACTCGGCGCTGGAGCGCATGGTGCCGTAGGTGGTGAGGACGAAGCCGTCCGGTACGTCGCCGAGGCTGCGGCCCTGCCCGTGGTAGCGGCGGACGGGCACGCCGGGGGCGAAGCGAGTGATCTCGCGCTCCCAGTTGCCGAGCAGCGAGGCGGGGCAGACCACCAGGGTCGGCCCGGTGCCGCTCCGCTT
The DNA here is from genome assembly GCF_051397025.1 of Streptomyces sp. BBFR102. Lineage (NCBI taxonomy): Bacteria > Bacillati > Actinomycetota > Actinomycetes > Kitasatosporales > Streptomycetaceae > Streptomyces > Streptomyces sp. BBFR102. The sequence goes on along the minus strand of NZ_CP195757.1, from coordinate 5,191,686 downwards.
GAGGTGGAGGGCGATCAGGGTGACGGTCTTGCCGAGGCCCATGTCGTCGGCGAGGCAGCCGCCGAGGCCGAGCGAGGTCATCAGTTCCAGCCAGCCCAGGCCGCGCAGCTGGTAGTCGCGGAGGGTGGCGTTCAGCCCGGGCGGCGGCTCGACGCGGCCGGGCGGGGCGGTGAGCCGGTCGCGGAGGGCGGCCAGCGCGCCGACGGGGACGGCCTGGACCGGTTCGCCGTCGACCTCGGCGGTGCCGGTGAGGGCCGCGCCGAGGGCGTCGAGGGGATCGAGGAGGCCGAGGTCGCGCTTCCGGGCCCGGCGGACCACCTCCGGGTCGACCACCACCCACTGGTCGCGCAGCCGCACCACCGGCCGGTGGGCCTCGGCCAGTTCGTCCATCTCCGCCTCGCTGAGCCGCTGACCGCCGAGGGCGACCTGCCAGCGGAACTCCAGCAGCCGGTCGGCGTCGAAGAACGGCGTGCCGTCGGTGGCGGAGCCGGGCGCGCCGCGCACCTCGGCCTCGGCGGTCAGCTCCCGGGCCAGTTCCCTGGGCCAGTGCACGGGGACCCCGGCGGCGCGCAGCCGCTCGGCGGCCACCCCTAGGAGGTCGGAGACCTCCGCGTCGTCCAGGGAGAGCACGTCCGGGACGGGCTGGTCGGCGAGGCGTTCCAGCGGGGCCCAGACGCGGGCGGCACGGCGCAGCGCGAGGGCGGTGTCGATCCGGGCGCGCGGGCCGAAGCCGGGCAGCCGCTCCCCCGACCAGAGGGCGGCGGCGTCGGCGACGCGGGTGGGGTCGGTGAGGCTGTGGACCTGGAGGACGGCGGCCCCGGCGCCCCGCCGGCCCCCGTCCCCGTCGGGGTCGAAGAGGCCGTACGCGCTGAGGTCGAGGCGGAGCGAGAGGCTGACCCCGGCGTCCTGTCCGACGGCGGCCAGTGCGGCCCAGCCGCGGGCCTGGGGCAGCCGCTGGGGCGCGGTGGCGGCGAAGGGCGCGCCGAGGGCGTCGGCGGCGGCCGGGGTGCGCGGCAGGGTGTCGGCGACGGCGTCGAGGAAGCACCGCAGCAGTGCCTCCGGTGCGGCGACCATGAGCGGGGAGCGGCTCTCCAGGGCGACCGGGTGGCCCTCGGGCGGCAGGGCGGCGGCCAGACCCCGGAGCCGGAGCAGGTCGTCGGCGTCCAGCGGGCCCGCGCGCCAGGCGTCCTCGTCGGCCTCGGTGAGGCCGGGCAGCAGCCGGCCCCGGGCCACGAGGTCGAGGGCGAAGCGGGCGGCGGCCTGCCAGCAGGCGGCGGAGTCGCTGGGGGCGGGGTCGGCGAGCAGGGCGGCGAGGCCGTCCTCGACGCCGAGGGCCGCGGCCTCCACCGCAACGCGGCGCACGGTGGCGCCCCGGGCGCGGGCGACGGTGAGGGTGGTGGTGGCGCCGGTGTCGCGGGGCGGGGCGCCCCCGTTCGGGGACCACCAGGCGAGCCGGCCGTGGCGGGGCAGCACCGCGGGCAGGAAGGTGACGGCCGGCCGCTCGTTCCCGCCGCGGCGGCGCACGGCCCCGCTCACCGGTGGCCTCCGGGCCGGCTCACGGCGTGCTGGTGGCGACCAGGTAGACGAGGGCCTCGCCGGTCGGCCTGCGGGTGACGGTGATGTCGTGGGTGGGCAGCGGGTCGTCCTGGGGGTGGGTGAGGCCCGACCAGGGGCCGGAAACGCCGAAGTCCCAGCCGGTGACGGACTGGTTGCGGGCGCTGATGGTGACCTTGCCCTGTTTCAGGTCCTCGGGGGTGGCGCCGTAGGCGGCGAGGAAGGCGGCCAGCTGGTCCTCGGTGGTGCGGAACTGTACGTAGAGGCGGCTGGTCTTCCAGTTGTTGGTCTCGTAGTAGGCGACGTGCCAGGCGTTGGGCGGCAGGGGGACCTGGTAGATGCGGCGCTGCACCTGGGAGGGCCAGCCGCTGGTCAGGCCGGTCGCCGACCACTTGCGTTCCTTGTCGCGGCCGCTGTCGCGGCTCTGCCCGGCGGAGACCAGCAGGTAGCCGGCGGGGACGCCGATGAGCAGCACGATGACGATGGCGGTGATCCACCGCCTGCGCACGGTGCGGCGGCGCTGCTCGCGGGCGGGCGGCGAGGGCGCTTCGTCCGGTCCCGGCTTCGGCTCGGTGGCGCTGGGGAGGCTCATCACGCGCTCTCCTGGCTGGTGACGGCGGCCCGCTCGTCACCGGCGCGGCGTTCCTGGGTGTAGCGCTCGTAGCGCTCGTACCGCTCGACGCGGCGGCGCTTGGCGCGGCGGAAGCGGCGGGCGACCAGGCGGGCGAGGTCGGCGGCACCGACCATGCCCGCCTCGGGACCGAGCTGGGCGCGGGTGATGCGGGCCTCGGGGCGGTAGCCGCGGCCGGTGAGATGGCGGCGGAAGGCGTCGCGGGCCGGGAGGATCAGCAGGTCGTCGGCGGCGCTGACGCCGCCGCCGACCACGAAGCAGGACGGGTCGAGGGCGGCGGCGAGGTTGGCGATGCCCACACCGAGCCACTGCCCGATGTCCCCGAGCAGTTCCACGCACATCGCGTCGCCCTCGCGGGCGAGCTGGGTGATGAGGGGGCCGGTGATGTCGTGGACGTTGCCCTGGACGCGGTCGATGAGGTTGTACGCGACCGGGGAGTCGGCGGCGGCCAGCTCACGGGCCTCGCGGACCAGGGCGTTGCCGGAGCTGTACTGCTCCCAGCAGCCGCGGTTGCCGCACGGGCAGCGGTGGCCGCCGGGGACGACCTGCATGTGGCCGAACTCCCCGGCGACTCCGTACTTGCCGCGCTTGACCTGGCCCTCCTCCAGGATGGCGCCGCCGATGCCGGTACCGAGGGTGATCATGACGAGGTGGTCCTCGCCTCGGCCGGCGCCGAAGCGCCATTCGGCCCAGGCGGCGGCGTTGGCGTCGTTGTCGACCATGACGGGGACGGCGAGGCGTCCGGAGAGGCGGTCGCGCAGCGGTTCGTTGCGCCAGGACAGGTGGGGCGCGAAGAGGACCCGGTTGCGGTCGGCGTCGACCCAGCCGGCCGCGCCGATGCCGACGGCGTGCACGTCGTGCCGGTCGGAGAGGTCCAGGACCAGTTCGACGATGGTGTCCTCGACGACTTTGGGGCTCTTCGACTTGTCGGGCGTCTCGGCCCTCAGCTGTTCGAGGATGGTGCCGTCGGCGTCCACGACGCCCGCCATCACCTTCGTGCCGCCGATGTCGATGCCGACGGTCGGCACCCGGGGTGCGGTCAGGTGGGACCGCCTCTCCCGCGTGCCGACGGTACGCAGGACGGTGGCCCGTGCGGAGCCGCGGTGTGCGAGGTCGCGGTAGGTGCTCATCGCGACGATTCTGCCTTACCGGGCACACCCGGCGCACACGCGCCCGCCCCGGTGCGCGCCCCCGCGCGGGCAGGGCCCGTCGGGGTACGGGTCACCGGGAGCCGGTGCCGGTGTCCCGCGCGGTACGCCCGCCGAGGTGGTCGGGGACGGGGGCGCGCTCCAGCGCCTCGCCCAGTTCGTCCAGGTCGGAGCCGCCCGCCATCTGCCGGGTCAGCTCGTCCAGGTCGATGTCGCCCTTGAGGTGGCTGCCGGCCATGGCGCCCCGCTTGAGCAGGACGAAACGGTCGCCGACGAGGTAGGCGTGGTGCGGGTTGTGCGTGATGAGGACGACACCGAGGCCGGCGTCGCGGGCGGCGGCGACGTACCGGAGGACGACGCCGGACTGCTTGACGCCGAGAGCGGCGGTCGGCTCGTCGAGGACGAGGACCTTGGCGCCGAAGTAGACGGCGCGGGCGATGGCCACGCACTGGCGTTCGCCGCCGGAGAGGGTGCCGATCGGCTGGTCGACGTCGCGCAGGTCGATGCCCATCCGGGCCAGCTCGCCGCGGGCGGTCTCGCGCATGAGACGGACGTCCATGCGGCGGAAGGGCCCCTTGCCGGTGGTCGGCTCGGAGCCGAGGAAGAAGTTCCGCCAGACCGGCATCAGCGGGACCACGGCGAGGTCCTGGTAGACGGTGGCGATGCCCCGGTCCAGGGCCTGGCGCGGCGAGGAGAGACGGGTCTCCTCGCCCGCGACGCGCAGCGTGCCGGTGTCGTGCGGGTGGAGCCCGGCGATGATCTTGATGAGGGTGGACTTGCCCGCGCCGTTGTCGCCGAGGACGCAGGTGATCTCGCCCGCGTGGACCTCCAGCGAGACGTCCTCCAGGGCGCGGACGTTGCCGTAGTACTTACTGACGTCGGCCAACTCGACGAGCGGGCCGGAGCCCGCCGGGGCCTGGGACCGGGCCGCCTCGGGGTGCGCGTTCATGCCGTCTCCTCCGCCCGCTTGCGGACCCAGTGGTTGAGCAGGGTCGCCAGCAGCAGCATCGCCCCGAGGAAGAACTTGAACCAGTCCGGGTTCCACTCGGCGTAGACGATGCCCTTGCTGGTCATACCGAAGATCAGCGCGCCGATGGCGGAGCCGATCGCGGAGCCGTAGCCCCCGGTGATGAGGCAGCCGCCGATGACGGCCGCGATGATGTAGATCAGCTCGTTGCCGACGCCTTCGCCGGACTGCACGACGTCGAAGGAGAAGAGCAGGTGCTGGCCGGAGATCCAGGCGCCGAGGGCCACACCGAGGTACAGGCCGACCTTGGTGGCGCGCACCGGCACGCCGACCGCGCGGGCCGCGTCGGCGTCGCCGCCGACGGCGAAGATCCAGTTGCCGTACCGGGTGCGGAGCAGGACCCAGGTGGCGACGGCCACCAGGGCGATCCACCACAGCACGGTGATCTTGATGTGCACCGAGCCGACGGTGAGCGTCGAGGCGAAGACCGCCCGGGCCGAGTCGAAGCCCTCCATGTCGGCGATCGACTTGGTGGAGACGGTGCCGCTGATGAGTTTGGTCAGGCCGAGGTTCAGGCCGGTCAGCATCAGGAAGGTGCCGAGCGTGATGATGAAGCTGGGCAGCCTGGTGCGGGTCAGCAGGACGCCGTTGAAGAGGCCGATGGCGAGGGTGACCAGCAGGGAGACGCCGACGCCGACCCAGACGTTGGCGGTCATCTGGTAGCTGAACATCGAGGAGACCAGCGCCGAACTGGTCACGGCGACGCCGGTGGAGAGGTCGAACTCGCCGCCGATCATCAGCAGCGCCACCGGCACCGCCATGATCCCGATCGTGGAGGCGGCGTAGAGGACCGTGGTGAGGCTGGAGAGCTGGAGGAAGCTGTCGGCGGCGAAGACGAAGAAGAGGAAGACCGCGACGGCACCGACGACCGCGCCCAGCTCGGGGCGGCCGAGGAGCTTCTTCAGCGGGGAGCGGGTGATCAGCCGCTCGTCGGCGGCCGGCCCGCCCACCGGGCCGGAGGGGGTGGCGGGTGCGGGCGTGCTCATCGGGTGCCCCGCTTGGTGTGGTCGGCGAGGGCGTCCGCGTCCTTCTCGGTGATGATCTGCGGGCCGGTGAGGACCGGCCGGCCACCGCCGAGGACGTCCGCGTTGTAGTGGTAGAGCCAGAGCAGGTCGACCGCCTCGTACCCCTGGAGGTAGGGCTGCTGGTCGACGGAGAAGCCGAGGGTGCCGTCCTTCAGCCCCTGGGCGACCTTGGCGTTGAGGTCGAAGGTGTTGATCTCGGCCTTGCTGGAGGCGCCCTCCTTGGCCTTGACGGCGGCGTCCGCGAAGGGCGCGCCGAGGGTCACCACGGAGTCGAGGTCCTTGTCGGCCTGGAGCCGGGCCTCGATGGACGCCTGGACGTCGGGCATGTTGGTGCCGTCGACGTAGAGGTTGACCAGCTTGCCGTCGAAGCTCTCGCGCACGCCGTCGCAGCGCTGCTCGTGGCCGACGTTGCCCTGCTCGTGCAGGACGCAGAGGGCCTTCTTGCGGCCGCGCTTGTTCAGCTCCTCGCCGACGGCCTCGCCGGCGATCTCCTCGTCCTGGCCGATGTGGGTCAGCGCGCCGAACTCCTTGGACTTCTCGGAGCCGGAGTTGACGGTGACCACCGGGATGCCGGCCTTCACGGCGCGCTGGACGGCGGCCTTCATCGCGCCGGGCTTGGCGAGGGTGACGATCAGGCCGTCGACCTTCTTGTCGATGGCGGCGTCGACCAGCTGCGCCTGCTGCTGCGCCTCGTCGTGGTGCGAGTAGAGGAACTTGACGTTGTCCTTGCGCGCCGCCTGCTGGGCGCCCTTCTGGACGATGTCCCAGAAGGTGTCGCCGTCACCGGAGTGCGTGACCATGGCGAAGGTCCAGCGGGGGGTGTCCACCGCTGCCCTCCCCTGGGCCGCCTCGGCCTTGGCGGCGTCCTCGGCGCGCTTGCCGCCCGTACTGCTGCACCCCGCGAGGGATGCGCCGAGAACCCCCGCCAGCGCGATGCTTACCCAGGTCCGAAACCGTGCCACGAGGCCGTGCCCTTCTCGCTGTGACGCTTCATGCGAAGGGGCGGAGAAGCCGCCCCAACCGCCCAAGTATCCCCGACCGCACCCGTCGGCTCTCTGGCCGGGGGCCCGGGACCGGCGGAGCGGCCCGGCACCGTGGGGCGCGAGGCCCGCGTCTGCGGGGACAGGGGAGGTTGTAGTAGGACCCGCGGGGCGCGTCAATGTGTGCGACGCCACGTCGGCGGTTCGTTGTACGACCGTTCCCGTACGGGGCGTGGCGGCCGCCCGTTCAGCGGCGGGCGAGGAGCTGGAAGTCGAAGGAGTGGCGGGTGCCCGGTAGACGCGGCTGCCCGTTCGACGGCGCGTCCGGTGTGGTCGCGGCAGAGGCGGCGCATGGTCAGCAGCGGGGCGCCGGGTGCCTCGCCGAGCAGCTCGGCCTCCTCGGCGGTGGCGGCGCGGGCGCCGACCGACTGGCGGGCGCTGTGCAGGGTGCCGCCCGCCTCGCGGAGCAGCCCGTACCGCCCGCTGCCGGCCAGCCGGCCGGGTCGAGGTGGAGCAGGCCGGCCGGGAGGTGGTTCTGGGGCTCCGGGGGCGAGCGCCGTCCGCACCCGCAGCGGCGCCGGAGCCCTCAGGAGTGCTACGAGTCGTTGGCGCTGCGGCCGTAGCGGGCGAGCATCGTCGTGACCGCCTCGTCGACCGCGTGGCCGACGTCGGCTGGTGCGGGGCTCCAGTCGGCGAGCAGCATACGGGGCCACAGGACGTAGTTGGCGATCATGCCGAGGAACTGGTTGGTGGCACTCTCCGCGTCAGGTACTACCGCGGTGCCCGCGGCGTGCTGGGCCTCCAGGTAGTGCTGGACGGAGATGAAGTAGGGCAGCTTGCCCAGCTCGAACTGAGCCCGTCCCAGTTCCGGGAAGCGCGGCAGTTCGGCGATGACGATGCGGAAGAGGGCCGCCATCGCGGGCCGGCCGATCAGGTCGGCGTACTGGCGGCCGATCGCGTTCAGCCCGGCGCCCAGGTCACCGGGCTGCGTCGCGGGCGCCGCCGGGTCCGGCCCGCCCTTCCAATACTCGGTGACGATGGCCTCGAAGAGCGCAGCCTTGGTGGGGAACTGCTTGAACAGCGTGGACTTCGAGACGACCGCTTCCTGCGCGATCTTCGCCAGCGAGGTCCCGTCATAGCCCCGTTCCAGGAACAGCTTCGTGGCCGCTGCGGTGATCGCCTCGCGCTTGCGCCGAGCGAGTCGTTGATGGTGCGCGGAGAGTCCTGCGGTCATGGGACCAGTATGACCCATCACGAGGCGAGTCACTTGACTCGCCACTGTGCAGATGTTTACGTGGTCAGGGAGGCGAGTCGCACGACTCGCATTCAGTCGGCGAGTACTCCCCCGTCGGCGTCGTTCCGTCCTTCAGGGAGAAGCACTCATGGAGTCAGGCAAGATCGCATTGGTGACCGGCGGCAATCGCGGGCTTGGCCGGGCGACGGCCCGGGCGCTGGCCCGGCATGGGCGGCGCGTCATCGTGACCTACCGCGGCGACGCGCAGGAGGCCGAGGAGACCGTCAAGAACGTTCAGGAAACCGGCGCCACCGCTGCCGCGCTTCGGCTGGACATCAGCGACGTGGCCTCCTTTCCCGCCTTCGTTTCCCACCTAGCTGCGCAACTGGAGCGCTGGGAGGCGACCCGGCTGGATGTCCTGGTCAACAATGCCGGGATCGGGATGTTCGGACCGTTGGAAGCGGTCACGGTCGACGACTTCGACGCGGTGATGAACACCAACGTGCGCGGCACGTTCTTCCTCATCCAGGCGCTTGCGCCCGTGCTGGCCGACGGGGGGCGGATCATCAACGTCTCCTCCTCCCTCAGCCGCCACACCAGTGCCGGCACCTCGGTGTACTCGGCCTCCAAGGCGGCGGTCGAGGTCCTTAGTCGGACATTGGCCGTGGAGCTGGGGGCGCGCAAGATCCGCGTCAACTCCATCGCGCCGGGGCCGACCGCCACCGACTTCAACGGCGGCGCCATGCGGGACGACGCGCAGATGCGCGAGGGCCTGAGCGCGCAGACCGCACTCGGTCGTGTCGGTGAACCGCAGGAGATCGGCGACGCGATTGCCGCGCTCGCCTCCGAGGACCTGCGATGGGTCACCGCCCAGCGCCTCGAGGTGTCCGGCGGCGCCCTGTTGTAGGGACCCCCGCCGACACCGTGTGCCCCGCCCCTTACCTGGCAGAACCGGGGGATGCATCAGATGCGGTCCGCCCCGCGGGCCCGGTGGGCGGCATAGCGGGCCCGTCACCGCTCTCGACCATCCAGTTCGCGGCGGTCCGCTGCCTGGACACCGTGGCCGGTGGACATGTTGCTGACCATCTGCGTGCACTCACGGCGGCGAGCGAGCTGGTGCAGAAGGGAGCTGTCAGGGCTCGGGGGTGCTGGTGGCGGCTGGTCCAGTGCAAGACGGACCGGATCCGCAGGCGCTCGGCCGGGCCCGTGGCGAGGTAGACGTCGATGTGGCCCTGCGTGCACGCGGCGAGGCTGCCGCCCTGTGCGGACAACCATTCCAGTAGACGGACGACGGAGCGGATCTCCTGCCGAATCCCGCAGGCTTGCCCAGGGCTGGTGTGCGCGGCCTGTCGGTGCAGGCGGCGCAGCGACTGCCAGCGTGCCCACCACTCCACGATCCGCCGCTCCGCCGCGTCGGGAAGACGGCCCAGGCCCTTCGGTAGCCACTGTTCGATCTGGGCGGGGTGTTCGTCGCGGACGGCCAGGACGCCGCGTGCCCAGCTACCGGCTCAAGAACCATCTCAAGGCCACTGAGCGCAAGACCGAGGTCGCCTGATACCTCTGCACATTCAAATGTACGCAGCTCTACACTTCGACCCGTACGCCGACATCTACCTCCTGCTCGCTGGCGCGCTGTTCACCGGAATGGGCTGGACGGGGATCTGGTCCCGGCTGACTGCCTCGCTGTCCGTGCCGCTGCCGGTGCCGACGGGTCCATCGATCACGGCTGCGATGCGACGGGTCGGGCCCAGACCGTTGAAAGCACTGTTCGACCTGGTCAAAGACCCCGCAGCGGTGACCGCGACACAGGCGACACGGTTCACGGGCAGGCTGGTGGTCGCGATCGACGGCACCCAGATCGCATTGCCGGACACGCCCGCGAACCTGTTGGTCTTCCCCAAGACGAGAGCTGGACCGAACGGGCCCGCCGGTCACCGATGCTGCGTCTGGTCACGCTGATGGCCCGCGGGACCCGAACCCGGTTGACGGGACGGGTGGGGCCCTGCACGTTAAGTCCATGAGGATCGCACTCGCCGGAACCGGCCGGATCGGCTCGGCCCACGCCCGGACACTCGCGGCACATCCGATGGTGTCGTCGTTGGTGGTGGCGGACGCGGAACCGCAGCGGGCGGCGGCGCTGGCGGCCCGGACCGGGGCCGAGGCGGTGGCGGGCGTGGACGCGCTGTTCGCGGCGGAGCCGGGCGCGCTGGTGGTGACGGCGGCGACGGCGGCGCACGCCCCGCTGATCGCGCGGGCCGCGCGGGCGGGACTGCCGGTCTTCTGCGAGAAGCCGGTGGCGGTGGACCTGGCGGGAACGCTGGCGGCGCTCGCGGAGGTGGAGGCGGCGGGCACGGTCCTCCAACTCGGTTTCCAGCGGCGCTTCGACGCCGGTTACAGGGCCGCCAGGTGTGCGGTCCGCTCCGGGGAACTGGGCCGCCTGCACACCGTCCGGGCGCTCTCCTCGGACCCCGCTCCCCCGCCGCCCGCCTATGTCCCGCTCTCCGGCGGCCTGTTCCGCGACTGCCTGGTGCACGACTTCGACATGGTCCGCTGGGTGACGGGGCGGGAGGTCACCGAGGTGTACGCAACGGGGTCGGACGCCGGTCCCGCGATGTTCCGGGAGGCGGGCGACGTGGACACCGCGGCGGCCCTGCTCACGCTGGACGACGGCGCCCTGGTGACGGCGACCGCGACGCGCTGCAACGGCGCCGGGTACGACGTGCGCATGGAACTGGCTGGCGAGGCGGGCCAGTTGACGGTGGGCCTGGACGCCCGGGCGCCGCTCACCTCCGCGGAGCCGGACGGTCCGGCGGCGCCGAAGGACCCGTGGCCCGGTTTCCTGGAGCGGTTCGCCCCCGCGTACGCGGCGGAGCTGGACGCCTTCCTCGCGGTGGCCCGGGGCGAGCTGGCCAACCCGTGCGACGGCCGCGAGGCGCTGGCGGCGCTCAGGATCGCCGAGGCGTGCGAGGTGTCGCGGCGGGAGCGGCGGCCGGTGCTGTTGGCGGAGATCCCCGGCGGCTGAGGCGCGGGCCCCCGGCGCGGACGGCGCGCCGGGGGCCCGCAGCCTCACCAGCGCAGCGGCAGGTCCCGTACGCCGCGGATGAGCAGGCCGGGCGCCCAGCCGGAGGGTTCGCCGTCGGCGGCGAGGTCCGGACAGCGCTCCAGCAGGGAGGTGAGGGCGATCCTGCCCTCCAGGCGGGCGAGGGGCGCGCCGAGGCAGAAGTGCAGGCCGTGGCCGAAGGCGAGGTGGCCCTGGGCGCGGCGGCGGATGTCGAAGCGGTCGGGGTCGGGGAAGCGGGCCGGGTCGTGGCCCGCCGAGGCGAGGCTGACCATGACGGGCTCGCCCTTCTCCAGGCGGACGCCGGCGATCTCCACCGGTTCGCGGGTGTGCCGCCAGGTGGCCGTCTCGATGGGGCCCTCGTAGCGCAGGATCTCCTCGACGGCGCCGTCGATCAGGGCGGGGTCGGCGCGCAGGGCGGCGAGTTGCCCGGGGTGGCGGAGCAAGGTGTGGACGCCGCTGGCGATGAGGTTGACGGTGGTCTCGTGGCCGGCGATGAGCAGCAGGTAGGCCATGGCGCGCAGTTCGCTGGAGCTGAGCCGGTCGCCCTCGTCGTCGGCGGCGCGGATGAGGTCGCCGATCAGGTCGCCGCTCGTCCCCGAGCGCCGCTTCTCCTCGATCAGCGCGTCGAGGAAGGTGCCGAGCGCGGCGAGGTTGGCCTCGGGCGGGACGCCCCCGGCGGGGGCGACGACCTCGCCGGACATGCGGCGGAAGGCGGCGCGGTCGGCGACGGGCACGCCGAGGAGTTCGCTGATGACGGTGAGGGGCAGCGGGAAGGCGAAGGACTCGACGAGGTCGGCGCGCCCGAGCGGAACCATGGCGTCCAGGAGCTCGTCGGTGATCCGCCGCACGAGGGGGGCCAGGGCCTGCACGCGGCGGGCGGTGAACTCACGGGCGACCAGCCGCCGCAGCCGGGTGTGCTCGGGCGGATCGGAGACGAGCATGTGGCGCCCGATGAGTTCGCCTTCGGGGATCTGGATGCCGAGGTTGGCCGGGTCCTTGGACAGGCGCTGGTCGGCGAGGGCTTCGCGGGCCTCCTCGTAGCCGACGATCAGCCATGCCTCGGCGGGGCCGTCCACCCTCGCCAGGCGGACCCGGTGGACCGGGCCGCGCGCGCGGAGTTCGGCGTAGACGGGGTACGGGTCGGCGGTGAACCGTTCGCCGTAGGCGGCGAGGTCGATGACGTCGGTCATGGTTCCCCCTTCGGGCCGGCGCCGCGTCAGGTACCTCCCGATGCCGCGTCGGCTCAACCACCCTACGGAGAAAGCGGGTTGGCGGCATTCATCGAGAGGGTCCCGGCGCGTCCCGGATGGCCGGCGTCGCGGGGCCGTCCGGGGCGGGGTCCGCCGGGTGGCCGGCGTCGTGGGTGAGCAGGGCGACCTGCACACGGTTGTCGAGGCCGAGACGGGCCAGGACGCGGGAGACGTGGGCCTTGACGGTGGCGACGCTGAGGTACAGCTCGGCGGCGATCTCGGCGTTGGAGGCACCGCGGCCGATGGCGAGGGCGACCTCGCGTTCGCGCGGGGCGAGGGAGGCGAGGCGTTCGCGGGCGCGGACGCGGCGGCTGTGCGCGCCGTCCTGGGCGACCTGTCCGATGAGCTGCCGGGTGACGGCCGGGGAGAGGACCGGGTCCCCGGCGGCGACGCGGCGGACGGCGGCGACGATCTCGGCGGGCGGGGTGTCCTTGAGGACGAACCCGGCCGCGCCGACGCGCAGGGCCCGCAGGACCTGCTCGTCGGCGTGGAAGGTGGTGAGCAGGACGACCTCGGGGGCGTCGGGCAGGGCGCGGAGCCGTTCGGTGGCGGTCAGGCCGTCGACGTGCGGCATCCGGATGTCCATCAGCACCACGTCCGGCCGGAGCCGTTCGACGAGGGCGGGGACCTCCCGGCCGTCGCCGGCCTCGCCGACGACGCGGACGTCTCCGGCGCCGCCCAGCATGAGGGAGAGGCCGGCCCGCAGCAGCGGGTCGTCGTCGACGAGGAGCACGGTGGTCTCGGTCGTGTCGCTCATGGCCCCCACGGTAACCAGGCGGAGACCCGGAAGCCGCCCCTTGGCCCGGGTCCGTGGGCGAGACGGCCTCCGGCCAGCGCGGCGCGCTCGGTGAGCCCGATGAGGCCCTGCCCGGAGCCGGGGACGGGCGGGACGGGCCCGGCGGGGGCGGCACTGGCCACGTCCACGCCCAGCCCCTTCCCCGGACCGCCGGTGAGGGTGACGACGACGGGCGCGCCGGGGGCGTGTTTACGGGCGTTGGTCAGGCACTCCTGGACGATGCGGTAGACGGTGCGGCCCAGGGCGGGCGGTACGTCGGCGGCGTGGGTGACGCGTCGGTGGAGGGTGAGGGGGGTGCCGCCCTCACGGGCCTCGTCGAGGAGGTCGGCGAGGCCGTCCAGGGTGGGCTGGGGCCGGGCGGCGTCCGTGTCGTCCCCGGTGCGCAGCACGCCGATGATCGTGCGGAGGTCCTGGAGGGCGTCGTGGGCGCTGTCGCGGATCACCCCGGCGGCGCGGGCGATCTCGGCGGTGGGGGCGTCGGGGCGGAACTCCAGCGCCCCGGCGTGCACGCTGAGCAGCGTGAGGCGGTGGGCGAGGACGTCGTGCATCTCGCGGGCGATGGCCTCCCGGGCCAGCCGCTGGGCCTGCTCGGCCCGCAGTGCGGCCTCGGCCTCGGCACGCCGGGCCCGTTCGCGCAGGCTCTCCAGGAGCAGGCGCCGGGAGCGGACGTACATGCCCCAGCCGACGGTGGCGGAGAGCAGCACGGCGGCGAAGACGACGGCGGCGAACTGGTCGAGGCCGGGTTCGGGATAGAGCCAGAAGGTGAGGGGCGCGGTGGCCAGCGAGAAGACGCAGACCCAGGCGACCTGGCGGAAGGGCCGGTGGACGGCGAGGGTGAAGAGGGCGACGAGGGCGGCGCCTGCGGCGGTCTGCGCGGCGACGGCGACCGCGGCGGTGGCGACGGCGAAGCCCAGCGGGTACCGCCGCCGCACCCAGACCGCCGCACAGGCGAGCGCCCCCGCGAGCTGGTCGGCGACGGCCACGCCGACGGGGAGACCGGGACGCTGCTGGAGGACGTCGAGCCCGGTGAGGCCGATCAGCACGGCGACCGCGAAGCAGGCGAAGTCGGCCGCCCAGTCGCGCGGCCCGCGTCGGGCCGGGCGGCCCTTCGCGGGGCGGCCGGTGGGTTCAGTCCTGCTCACGGGGGCCGGGGTGGTGCGGTGGCGGTCGGCGCGGATGCCCATGGCCGGCAAATCTACGTGCCGCGCCGCCGGTACGCGGACGATCGGCACCAACCGTGGACCTGCGTCGGCGCGGTGTCGACCTAAGGAGGGGGTCGGCGCCCGCCGGGCACCTACCGGAGAGGGGTGCGACCTCGCCCCGCGGCCGTTGTGGGTGGGGGGTCCGCGGGGCGAGGATCGCGGCATGAGGAAAACCCTGGAAGTCGCCGGTTTCCTGCTGCTCCTTCAGGGCGTCATGGGACTGGTCACCGAGTTCACCGACCGCTTCGACGTGGGCCTGATCTCCCGCGCCGGCTTCCTGGACGGCTACGAGGTGTACGCGAGCATCGCGGCCCTCGTCCTGGCGCTGTCCCTGTTCGCCCTGGCGGCGAGCCGCCCCAAGTGAGCGGCGACCGCTATGGGTACGCTCCGGGCCGGCGGTGTGTGGGGCACCGCCGGCCCGTGGGCCCGGCCCTCGCGGGGAGGCGGGGGGCCGGAGTCTGACGGGTCAGCAGCCGTGGTCGACCAGGTCGAACGAGGCGTAGTGGTCCGCGGTGTAGTAGTCCTCGTCGGCGGCCGAGCCGGTGACGATGCGGCGGGCGCCGCGGTTGTCGGAGCCGGGGGTCTTGACCGTGTACTCGTGGTAGTAGCCGGTGGACTGCGAGGGCAGCAGGCCCTCGCGGTTCTGGAAGACGGTGCCGTCCTGCGGGTACGGGTAGGGCCCGCCGGCGTCGATGAGGTCGAGGGTGTCGTGGGCCTGCGCGGGCAGGGCGGAGTAGCAGATGTCGCCGACCGCCTGGGCGGTGACGGCGGCCTGGAGGCTGTGGGCGGCGGGGGCCTGCGCCGGGACGGCCTGGGCCGCGGCGGAGCCGCCGAGCAGCAGGGCGGCGGCGAGTGCGGTGGCTGTGGCGAAGCGTGGGGGGATTCGCATGCGCATAAGGATGACGCGCGTAGACCGGGTGCCGTCAAGGCCAACGACCGTTAATTTTCCCGCTGCTGACGAACGGGCCGGATACGCCGCCCGGGTCCGCCGGTGGTGCGCCCCCGGCGCGCGGAACGGCGGCCCCCCTCGGCCGGGGAGGGGCCGCCGTCGGGCCGGTGTGCCGCCGCCCGGTCAGCGCCGTTCCAGGAGCAGGCCGGAGGGTTCGGCGTACACGCCCTCGTGCAGGATGCGGCGGCCTCTCAGCCAGGTGGAGCGGACCACCCCGTGCAGGGCCTTCCCGGCGTAGGCGGTGACGCGGTTGCGGTGCTGGAGGGCGGCGGGGTCGACGGTGAAGGCGGCCTCGGGGTCGAGGACGGCGAAGTCGGCGTCCCTGCCGGGGGCGATGGCACCCTTGGCGGTGAGCCCGGCGAGGCGGGCGGGCGCCTCGGACATCCAGCGGACCACGTCGTCCAGGGTGTGGCCGCGCCGCCGCGCCTCGGTCCAGAGGGCGGGCAGGCCGAGCTGGAGCGAGGAGATGCCGCCCCAGGCGGTGGCGAAGTCGCCGGTCTTGAGGGCGGCGGTGGACGGGGAGTGGTCGGAGACGACGCAGTCGATGGTGCCGTCGGCGAGCCCGGCCCACAGCGCGTCCTGGTTGGCGGCCTCGCGGATGGGTGGGCAGCACTTGAACTCGGTGGCGCCGTCGGGGACTTCCTCGGCGGCGAGGGTGAGGAAGTGCGGGCAGGACTCGACGGTGACCCGGACTCCCCCGCGGCGGGCGGCGGCGAGGGCCGGGAGGGCGGAGGCGGCGGAGAGGTGCAGCACGTGGACGCGGGCACCGAGCCGCGCGGCCTGCCCGACGAGGTTCTCGATCGCGCGGTTCTCGGCCTCGCCCGGCCGGGAGGCGAGGAAGTCGGCGTACCGCGGGCCCGGGCGCTGCGGGGCGCCGTCGAGGGCGTGCGGGTCCTCCGCGTGCACGATGAGCAGCCCGTCGAACCGGGCGATCTCGGCGAGGGCGACGGCGAGCTGGTCCTGGTCGAGCGGCGGGAACTCGTCCACGCCGGACGGCGACAGGAAGCACTTGAAGCCGAAGACGCCCGCGTCGTGCAGCGGACGCAGCTCCCCGGTGTTGCCGGCGAGCGCGCCGCCCCAGAACCCGACGTCCACGTGGACCCGCGGCCGGGCGGTGTCCCGCTTGGCCTTGAGGTGCGCGGGGGTGGTGGTGGGCGGCAGCGAGTTGAGCGGCATGTCGACGAGAGTGGTGACGCCCCCGGCGGCGGCGGCCCGGGTGGCACTCCAGAACCCTTCCCAGTCGGTGCGCCCGGGGTCGTTGACGTGCACGTGGGTGTCGACGAGCCCCGGCAGCAGGGCCGCGTCCCCCAGCTCCTCGACGGGCACCCCGGCGGGCAGCGGCGCGTCGTACGGCAGCACGCCTGCGACCCTCCCGCCGGACACGGCGACCTGGGCGGCCCGTGTCCCGGAGGGGGTGACGACCCGTGTCGAGCGCAGTACCCGTTCCAGTCCCGGCACCCCGGCCCCTTCCCCGCGCGCCTGCCGAACCTGCGCGCACGCTGGGATCTCGACGATCTGTCGAAGGAGTTTTGCCGCCCGACGCTGCCCCGTCAAGAGCCACCCCTACGCTGGACGTTTTCATTCTGCGGAATGACTATTCCGGGCAACAGAAGGCGAACCGGCGTACCGGGCCGACCCGGAGACGGGAGCCCCCCGCCGGGTAGGCTGCTGCCTCGCCCGCCTGCTCCGAAAGGAACGCGACGTGCCGACGTCCCGCACCCCCGACGCCCCCACCGAGAGCGTGGCCGCCCGGCCCACCGGCGGCGTGCAGTCCCTGGAACGCGCCTTCGACCTGCTGGAGCGGATGGCGGACGCGGGCGGCGAGGTCGGCCTGAGCGAACTCTCGGCCAGCAGCGGCCTGCCGCTGCCGACCATCCACCGCCTGATGCGCACCCTGGTCGCCTGCGGCTCCGTACGCCAGCAGCCCAACCGCCGCTACGCGCTCGGCCCCCGCCTGATCCGCCTCGGCGAGTCCGCCTCCCGCCTGCTCGGCACTTGGGCCCGGCCGCACCTGGCCCGCCTGGTCGAGGCGACCGGCGAGACCGCCAACATGGCCCTGCTCGACGGCGACGAGGTGGTCTACGTGGCCCAGGTGCCGTCCAAGCACTCGATGCGGATGTTCACCGAGGTCGGCCGCCGGGTGCTGCCGCACTCCACCGGTGTCGGCAAGGCCCTGCTGGCCGACGCCCCGCCGGAGGAGGTGCGCGCGCTGCTGGGCCGCACCGGCATGCCGGCCGCCACCGCGAGGACACTGACCACGCCGGACGCCTTCCTCGGCGCCCTGGACGAGGTCCGACGGCTCGGCTACGCGCTCGACGACAACGAGCAGGAGGTCGGGGTCCGCTGTCTGGCCGTGCCGGTCCCCCACTCCCCCACGGCGGCCGCCATCTCGATCTCGGGCCCGGCGGGCCGCGTCACCGAGGAGGCCCTCGCCACCATCGTGCCGGTGCTCCAGCAGGTGGCGGCGGAGCTCTCCGCCGAACTGGCCGCCGCCGGCCGGCCCGGCTGACCCGGCTCAGCCGCCGGCCCCGCCGTCGAAGAGCTCCACGGCGGCCCGCAGCCGCGCCAGTTCCGCCGTGAAGGCGCTCACCGAGCCGAGCGAGGCGGCGACCAGGAGCAGGGAGCGGCGCAGCCGCCCCAGGTCCGGGGTGACCTCACGGGCCATCGCCATAAGCGCCGCCAGCTCGTCCTCCGCGACCGCCCGGTCCGGGAAATCCTTCCGATGGGCGGCCAGCCGTCTGCGCAACTGCGCCGTGGCGCCCCGCAGTTCCCCGGTCCTCAGGTCCTGGCGGCCGGCCACCACCTGCCGCTCCCGCTGTTCCACGTCCGTACTGCGCAACACGGCCCCTCCCCTGCGCACACCGCTGTACGCCGTGCCTGTGTGATGGTTCTGCTCCCTGGTGCGGTGGTCGGGCGCACCGGGGCCGTTCAGTAAACGCCAGCGGGGGCCGACGCGCCAGCGGGCGGGGCGAATTCGCCGCTGTTGGTACTGTTGCCGCCCCTTCGGCACCCCGGATTCCCCTCCGCCCCGCCCGCCCGCGCGTTCCCGTGCGGTATGCAGGACGCGTGGAGACGAGAGCGCGGACACCCGGCGGGCCCGGGGAGGAGTCCGGGGGCGAGGTGGCCGGACTGGTGCTGGCGGCCGGGGGCGGTCGGCGGCTGGGCGGCCGACCGAAGGCGCTGCTGGAGTACGGCGGCCGTCCGCTGGTGGAGCACGCGGCGGCGGCACTGCGGGCGGGCGGCGTCGCCTGCGTGCACGTGGTGCTGGGCGCGTCGGCACGGGCGGTACGGGACCGCGCGGAGCTGCCCGGTTGCGTCACGGTGGAGAACCCGGGGTGGGCGAGTGGCATGGGCTCGTCCCTGCGCGCCGGGCTCACCTCACTGGCCGGCTCCGGGGCGGGCGCCGCCCTGGTCTGCCTGGTGGACCAGCCCGGCGTCGGCGCGGCGGCGCTGGCCCGGGTGCGGGCGGCGTACCGGGGCCCCGGCACGCTGGCGGCGGCCGGCTACGCGGGACGGCGCGGCCATCCGGTGCTCCTCGGGTCGGCGCACTGGGCGGGTGTGGCGGCCGGGGCCGAGGGCGATCGGGGCGCGCGGGACTATCTGCGCGCCCACGCGGACGCCCTCACGCTGGTGGAGTGCGGGGACGTCGCCGAGGCGTACGACATCGACACCCCGGACGACCTGTGGCGGCTGGGCGGCGCGTAGCCCGTACCCGTCGCTCGGGGTCAGCCCCGGCCGGCGAGGGCCGCTCGGACCTTGTCCGGGGTGAGGGGCAGGGAGCGGAAGCGGACGCCGGTGGCGTGGTGGGCGGCGTTGCCGACGGCCGCCGCCATGCCGACGATGCCGATCTCCCCGATGCCCTTGCCGCCGACCGGGTTGAGGTGCGGGTCCGCCTCCTCGGTCCAGCCGGCGTCGATGGCGGGCGGCGCCGGCACGTCGGCGCTGACGGGGACGTGGTAGGCGGCGAGGTCGCGCTCGGCGAAGCCGCCGAAGGCCGGGTCCAGGGTGCTGTGCTCGGTGAGAGCCATGCCGATCCCCATCACCATGCCGCCGAGGAACTGGGAGCGGGCGGTGCGCGCGTTGAGGATGCGCCCGGCCGCGAAGTGTCCGTAGGCGCGCAGCACCCGGACCTCTCCGGTGTCGGTGTCGACGCGGACCTCCGCGAAGTGGGCGCCGAACGCGTGCCGGG
The DNA here is from genome assembly GCF_051397025.1 of Streptomyces sp. BBFR102. Taxonomy (NCBI): domain Bacteria; kingdom Bacillati; phylum Actinomycetota; class Actinomycetes; order Kitasatosporales; family Streptomycetaceae; genus Streptomyces; species Streptomyces sp. BBFR102. The sequence goes on along the minus strand of NZ_CP195757.1, from coordinate 5,172,640 downwards.
CGTACGGCGACCCGGCCTCGACCGCCTCGGTGGTGTCGGCCTCCTCGGTGAGCCCCTCCGGCGGCGGTTCCGGGCGTCCGGCCAGGCGCCCGGCCAGCGCGGCGCACGCCTCGTGGACGGCCCAGCCCCAGGAGGCGGTCCCCGAGGAGCCGCCGGCCAGCGGCGCGCGTGGCAGGTCGCTGTCGCCGATCTCGACCCGGACCCGGTCGCCGGGGGCGCCGAGGGCGTCGGCGGCGATCTGGCCGAGCACGGTGCGGGCGCCGGTGCCGATGTCGGTGGCGTTGACCCGCACCAGGTAGTCCCCGCCGGGCAGCGCGGTGGCGGTGGCGCGGCACGGGGAGACCAGGACGGGGTAGGTGGCGGCGGCGACGCCGGTGCCGGTCAGGCAGGGCCCGTCGCGCCGCACGCCGGGGCGCGGGTCGCGGTCCTGCCAGCCGAAGCGGCGGGCCCCCTCGCGCAGGCACTCCACCAGGTGGCGGCTGCTGAACGGGCGGCCGCTGTCGGGCTCGTCGGCGGGCTCGTTGCGTACCCGCAGTTCCACCGGGTCCAGTCCGGTCCGCTCGGCGAGTTCGTCCATCGCCGACTCCAGGGCGTACATGCCGGGCGCCTCGCCGGGGGCGCGCATCCAGGAGGGGCTGGCCACGTCGAGCGGGACGACCTCGTGGACGGTACTGCTGTGCGGCGAGCCGTACATGACGCGGGCGGGGACGGCGGCCTGCTCCACGAACTCCTTGATGCGGGAGGTGTGGGTGAGCGCCGTGTGCTCGACGGAGAGGAGGATGCCGTCCGGGTCGGCGCCGAGCCGCACCCGGTGCAGGGTGGGGGCCCGGTGGCCGACGGTGGCGGGCAGGTCGCGGCGGGGCAGGGCGAGGGTGACGGGGCGCCCGGTGTGGCGGGCGGCGAGCGCGGCGAGGACCACGTGCGGGCGCGGGGTGCCCTTCGAGCCGAAGCCGCCGCCGACGTGCGCGGAGGTGACGGTGATCCGCTCCTCGGGGAGTCCGAAGACCTGGGCGAGGGCGGCGCGGACGGCGGTGCTGCCCTGGCTGGAGTCGTGCACCGTGAGGTGGCCGCCGTCCCAGGAGGCGGTGGCGGCGTGCGGCTCCATCGGGTGGTTGTGCAGCGGCGGCACGTCGTAAGCGGCGTCGACGCGGATGGGCGCGCCGGCGAAGGCACCCGGCGCGTCGCCGCGTTCGCGGACCGCCGGGTGACCGCCGTTGGCCTCCTGGGGCACGTACCGTTCCGGGTGGTCGCGGGTGAGGGTGACCTCGTGCGGCCGGGTGTCGTAGTGGACGCGTACGGCCTGGGCGCCCGCACGGGCCGCCTCCAGGGTCTCGGCCACGACGAGGGCGACGATCCAGCCCCGGTGCGGGACGTCGGCGCCCCGGAGGACGTCGAGCGTCGGGTCGTCGGCAGGGGTGCGCGGCTCGGTGTTCGCGGCGGTGAGGACGGCGAGTACGCCGGGCAGCGCGAGCGCGCCGTCGGCCTCCACCGAGCGGACGCTCCCGGCGGCGACGGTGGCGGGCACCGGCCAGGCGTGGGCACGTCCGGCCGGGGCGAACTCGGCGGCGTACCGCGCGGCACCGGTGACCTTGTCCCGGCCTTCGCGGCGCGGAACGCCCGTACCCAGTTCCGAGGTGGTGTCGGTCATCTCAGCGGACTTCCTTGGGGAGGGCCTACGGCCGGGTGAGGCCGAGCAGGACGGTGCGGGCCAGGTCGCGGGCGAGGCCGACCTTGAAGACGTTGTCGCGCAGCGGTTCGGCGGCGGCCAGCTCCGCGTCCAGCGCGGCGGTCACCCGCTCCTCGGTGAGCGCCCGCCCGGCCAGTTCCGCCTCGGCCCGCCAGGCCCGCCACGGCCGGGGCGCCACCCCGCCGAAGGCGATCCGCACCTGCTCGGCGGCGCCGTCGGCCCGCTGGGTGAGCTGGGCTGCCACGGAGACCAGCGCGAAGGCGTACGAGGCCCGGTCGCGCACCTTGCGGTAGGTGGACCGGGCGCCCTTGGGGGGCGCGGGGAGCCGTACGGCGGTGACCAGTTCGCCGGGCTCCAGCACCGTGTCCCGCTCGGGCAGTTCGCCGGGGAGCCGGTGGAACTCGGTGACCGGGACGAGGCGTTGTCCCGCCGGCCCGGTGGTCTCCACCCCGGCGTCGGCCGCCGCCAGCGCGACCGCCAGGTCGGAGGGGTGGGTGGCGACGCAGGCGGGCGAGTGGCCGAGCACGGCGTGGTCGCGGTGGACACCCGCGCGGGCCGCGCACCCGGTGCCGGGTTCCCGCTTGTTGCAGGGCATGGAGAGGTCCTGGAAGTAGACGCACCGGGTCCGCTGGAGCAGGTTGCCGCCGGTGGTGGCGGCGTTGCGCAGCTGCCCGGAGGCGCCGGCGAGCAGCGCCTCGCTGACGGCGGGGTGGCGGGCGCGGACCACGGGGTGGGCGGCGAGGTCGCTGTTGCGCACCAGCGCCCCGATCCGCAGCGCGCCGTCCGCCTCCTCCCCCACGGTGTCCATGGGCAGCCGGGTGATGTCCACCAGGGTGTCGGGCGTCTCCACCCCGTGCTTCATCAGGTCGACCAGGTTGGTCCCGCCCGCGAGGTAGCGCGAGCCGGCCCGGCCGCCGTGGGCGCGGGCGGCCTCCCCGGCGTCGGCGGCCCGGACGTAGGTGAAGGTCCGCATCAGCTCAGGTCCCGTACGGCATCGACGATGTTCGGATAGGCCCCGCAGCGGCAGAGGTTGCCGCTGAGCCGCTCGCGGATCTCGTCACCGGTGAGCGGTACCGGCTCCCTCGGCGGATGGCCGGGGTCGGTGGCGGCCGAGGGGTGCCCGCACGCCGCCTCCTCCAGCACCCCGACCGCCGAGCAGAGCTGGCCGGGTGTGCAGTACCCGCACTGGAAGGCGTCCCGTTCCAGGAAGGCGCGCTGCACCGGATGCAGCCGGTCGCCCTCCCCCAGCCCTTCCACCGTGGTGACTCGCGCCCCGTCGAGCGCCACCGCGAGCAGCAGGCAGCTGTTGACCCGCCGCCCGTCGACCAGCACGGTGCAGGCACCGCACTGTCCGTGGTCGCACCCCTTCTTGGACCCGGTCAGCCCGAGCGGCTCCCGCAGCACGTCCAGCAGCGCGGCCCGGTTGTCCAGAGTCAGCTCGTACCGCTCCCCGTTGACGTGCAGCGTGACGGACGACGTGTACCCGGCCTCCAGCGATCCCGGCCATCCGGCAGACACAAGGCCGGCCCCTTCCTCGACGACGGCGTGCCCCTCCACCCTCGTCCACCCCGCCCCGCCCCGCCCGCTGGACAGCCCGAACGTGTGGTGCTCAGCCAGAACGGCCCGGCCGTGGACAGCCCGGCCGACGCTTGATGCCGAGGACCCCCAGCAAGTCCACCCACCACCTGCCGTGTCCCTCCATGACAGCCAGACCCATTGAACTTCCACTATGAGGAAACTAGTATCCATTGACCAGCGCCGCCGCCACGAAGGACAGCCCACCGAGAGCCCCGTCTCCCCCTTGGTGCCCAGTGCCGCCGCCCACCCCGGCAGCCCCGCCGAGGGCTCCCCGAGGACCGGTCCCGCCAGGGCCCCCACGCTGAAGGAAGTGACAGTCATGTCCGCACCCGCGTACCCGTCCGCGACACCGGTCACCGTCGACGCCGAGCCCCTCCCCCGCCAGGAGGAAGTCCTCACGGACGAGGCGCTCGCCTTCCTCGGCGAACTCCACCACCGCTTCACCCCCCGCCGGAACGACCTCCTGGCCCGCCGCGCCGTGCGCCGCGCCGAGATCGCCCGCACCTCGACGCTCGACTTCCTCCCCGAGACCGCGCCGGTCCGCGAGGACGACTCCTGGCGCGTCGCCGAGGCCCCGCCGGCGCTGACCGACCGCCGGGTCGAGATCACCGGCCCCACCGACCGCAAGATGACGGTCAACGCCCTCAACTCCGGCGCCCGCGTGTGGCTCGCCGACTTCGAGGACGCCTCCGCGCCCACCTGGGAGAACGTCGTCCAGGGGCAGATCAACCTCATCGACGCCTACGAGCGCCGCATCGACTTCACCGACGAGCGCACCGGCAAGTCGTACGCCCTGAAGCCGCAGGAGGAGCTGGCCACCGTCGTCGTCCGCCCGCGCGGCTGGCACCTGGACGAGCGTCACCTGCGCGCCGCCGACGGCACCCCGCTGCCCGGCGCCCTGGCCGACTTCGGCCTGTACTTCTTCCACAACGCCCGGCGCCTGACCGGCCTGGGCAAGGGCCCGTACTTCTACCTGCCGAAGACCGAGTCGCACCTGGAAGCCCGCCTCTGGAACGAGGTCTTCGCCTTCGCCCAGGAGTACGTGGGCATCCCGCACGGCACGATCCGCGCCACGGTCCTCATCGAGACCATCACCGCCGCGTACGAGATGGAGGAGATCCTCTACGAACTGCGCGACCACGCCTCCGGGCTGAACGCGGGTCGCTGGGACTACCTCTTCTCCATCGTCAAGAACTTCCGTGACGGCGGCCGCACGTTCGTCCTGCCGGACCGCAACGCGGTGACGATGACCGCGCCGTTCATGCGCGCCTACACCGAACTGCTGGTCCGCACCTGCCACAAGCGGGGCGCGCACGCCATCGGCGGCATGGCCGCGTTCATCCCCTCGCGCCGCGACGCCGCGGTGAACAAGGTGGCGTTCGCCAAGGTCAAGGACGACAAGGACCGCGAGGCCCGGGACGGCTTCGACGGCTCCTGGGTCGCCCACCCCGACCTGGTGCCGATCGCCCTGGAGTCCTTCGACGCCGTCCTCGGCGAGAAGCCCCACCAGAAGGACCGGCTCCGCGAGGACGTCTCGGTGGCCGCCGGTGACCTCATCGCCGTCGACTCCCTCGACGCCGTGCCCACCTTCGAGGGCCTGCGCAACGCCGTCCAGGTCGGCATCCGCTACATCGAGGCGTGGCTGCGCGGCCTGGGCGCCGTCGCCATCTTCCACCTGATGGAGGACGCGGCCACCGCCGAGATCTCCCGCTCGCAGATCTGGCAGTGGATCAACGCCGGTGTCGAGGTGGAGCGCGACGGCGCCGCCGTCCTGGTCACCCGTGAGCTGGCCCGCGAGGTGGCGGCCGAGGAACTGGCCGCGATCCGCGCCGAGATCGGCGCGGAGGCGTTCACCGCCGGCCGCTGGCAGCAGGCCCACGACCTGCTGCTGACCGTCTCCCTCGACGAGGACTACGCCGACTTCCTGACGCTGCCCGCCTACGAGCAGTTGACCGGCTGACCTGCCCCGCGTCCGCCCTGTGCCCCGGCGCCGACCGCCGGGGCGCAGCCGTGTCCGCCTCAGCCCAGGTGCCGCGACCAGTCCGGCGCCGCGTCCGGCTTGCCGTGCAGATCCGGTACGTGCTGGAGCCAGGCGGGGCGGCCCGCCCGGGTGGCCGCGGCCCGCTCGGCGTCGGCCTCGGCGAGCTGCCGGGCCGAGGGGAACTCCAGCGGCAGCCACTGCTCGGAGACGGCGGCCCGCTCCGCGAGCTGCCGGGCGTACGCCTCGCGCAGCGCGTCCGGCGAGGAGAAGCCCGGCTCGTCCGCCAGCCAGGCGTCGGGGACGAGCGCGGTGACCTCGCGGAGCAGGTCGAGGGTGACCCGGGGTGCCAGTTCCGCGTCGGCCTCGGCGACCTGCGGGGCGTACCCGCCGAGGGCGTGGTGGCGGAAGTCGTACCGCCTGGCGACCGCCCCGGCGGCGCTGTCCCACCGGTGGTGGAAGACGAGGGCCGCCCCGTGGTCGATCAGCCAGAGCCGCCGGGGCGAACGCGGTGTCCCGGCCGGGGGCCAGATCATCAGGTTGGTGCTGTGCACGGTCCGGTCGACGTTGGCCGTCAGCGCGTCCAGCCACACCACCCGGCCGGCCTCCACCGGGTCCACCTCCAGGTCACCCGGCTGGAAGTCCACCGCCCCCGGCAGCAGGTCCATGCCGAGGTTGAGCCCCGCGCTGGCCCGCACCAGGTCCTGCACCTCCTGATGCGGCTCGTCCCGCGCCACCGCCGGGTCGAAGTCGACCAGCACCAGTTCCGGCACCCGGAACCCGAGCCGCCGCGCCAGCTCCCCCACCACGATCTCGGCCACCAACGCCTTGCGCCCCTGCGCAGCTCCGGTGAACTTGACCACGTACGTTCCCAGGTCGTCGGCCTCCACGACACCGGGGACGGAGCCGCCGGCGGCCAGGGGCTGCACGTAGCGCGTGGCGGTGACTGCTGTCAGCATTCCGCCAGGCTATACGGCCCCGCCACGGGAGATCCACGGTCCCGGGGAAGGGCCCCGCCGGCACGCTCCGCCCGGCTCAGCCCTCGTCGACCGCCATCTCGCCGAGCAGCGACCAGTCGCCCTGGGGCACGTTCGCGTTGACGATCCTGGGTGTCGCGGCGAGGTGGGGCGGCAGGGTCTGCCGGGCCGCCTTGAAGTGCGCCGAGCCCACGTGGGCCGCACCGGCCTCGTCGTCCCGGAAGGCTTCCACCAGAACGTATTCCGTCGGGTCCTCCAGGCTGCGGGACCAGTCGAACCACAGGCAACCGGGCTCGGCGCGTGTCGCGCGGGTGAACTCGTCCACCACCTCCGGCCAGCGGTCGGCGTGTTCGGGGAGGACACGGAACTTCGCGGTGATGAAGATCAAGGGGGCTACTTCCTTCGTCGTTCGTCGTTCGTCGTTCGGGCGCGGGCCCCTCGGCCCGCGGACGCGGCTGCCGTCCAGGACGTCCACGGCGTCCGGGAAGCGGTCGGGAGGGTGCCCGGCGGTGTGCAAGCGTACGCGGCCGGGCTCGGCGGAGGTCGTCAGGGCACACGTGGTGAGGCATGCCCCCCTTCCGCTCGGAGCGCCCGCCTCGAACCGCACAAGACCATCGTCCTCATCGCCCACGACCTCGACGAGGCGATGCGCCTCGGCGACCGCGTCACGGTCGGGCGTGACGGGCCCCTCGTGCAGAACGGCACTGCGGAAGGCGCCCTCGTCCGACCGGAGAACGACTACGTCGCCCAGTTCATCCAGGACCCCAGGCCGTCCGCCCAGCTCCCTTCGGCAGGGCGAGCACCGTCGGGGCGTGATTACATGCCGCGATGGAACAAGAGGTCGTCCCCCCGTCGGCAGAAGCCCCCGGTTGCCGGGTCCGGCAGCGTGCGGGCTCCGAAGTCGACGCCTGTGTGGAGGCGTTGGCCGAGGTCCACGAGCGCGACGGCTACCCGCAGAAGTGGCCCGAGGACCCCGGCGCCTGGCTGACGCCGCCCTCACTCCTCGCCGCCTGGGTGGCCGAGCGGGACGGAGCGGTCGTCGGCCACGTCGCCCTGACCGAGGGCGGGGCACAGGACCGGGCGCCGGAGCACTGGAGCCCTCGCAGCGGTGCGCCCGCCGGAACGGCCGCGGTGGTCAGCCGCCTGTTCGTCTCGCCCGCGGCGCGCGGCCACGGGGTGGGGGCGCTGCTGATGGAGCGTGTCGCGGACGAGGCCCGGCGGCGCGGCCTCCACCCGGTTCTGGACGTCCTGACCTCCGACGCCTCGGCCATCGCCCTCTACGAGAGCCTGGGATGGACCCGGCTGGCCACGGTCGACCAGCGCTGGGGCCCGGACCAGACGGTGACGGTGCACTGCTACGCCGCGCCGGCCGCTCCCGGACCGGCGCGGGCGGACGTCACTCGACGGAGTCGGTGAAGAGGCGGCGGACCGGCCCGGCGGTCCGCCGCGGGCCGTCAACCGTTCCGGCGCCGATCACGGCTTCGGCGAGGAAGCTCTCCCGGTCCGCCGTCACCACGCGGAAGCCCTCGGCCACGTAGCCGTCCGCCGCCCCGGAAATCCGCTGGAGCTCCTCCACGGAGGCAGAACCGGCCGAGGTGCCGACGCGGCGGCCTCGAAGGCGAGCACAGCCGGCAGCCCGGTGTCACCGGCGGCCACGCCCACCGGCGCCCCACTCGGGCGGCGCGGTCAGGAACGGCCGCACCTCCAGCCACGCGTGGATCGGCTGCCGCCCGCCCCGGGGGCGGCGGACAGCTCCCCGGCCAGCTCGACGGTGCGGTCGTCACTTCCGACGTCGATGGCCATCCACCCGGCGATGAGGTCCTTGGTCTCCGCGAAAGGCCCGTCGGCGGGCGCCCCTCACCGCCGTACCGGACCCACGCCCCTTCGGGGGCGAGCGCCTGGGCGTCGACGAATTCGCCCGTCTCCTTCAGCCGTTCGGCGAAGTCGTTCATGTACCGCAGGTGCGCCGCGACCTCCTCCGGCGTCCACCGGTCCATCGGCACGTCGTTGACGGAGACCGGCGCTCCCCGGTAGTGCTTCAGGAGCAGGTACGTGGCCACGGTGTGTCTCTCCTCGGTGTGCGGGGCGGCCCCATTCCGGCCGCCCTCTCGCCGGGGACGGAGCGGGACACGGCGTCTCGGCATCCGCCGGGAAGTCTTCTTCGGGTACGCGGACCGGCGCCGGGGCGCGGCCTACCTGCCGTGGCCCCCCGGTTCGAGGACGTCCCGCCGGCCGGGGCCGTCGGCCTCGTCCCAGCGGACGGTGAGCGGGTGGTGCAGGTCGAAGGCGGGGGACTCGCTGCGGATGCGCGGCAGGGTGACGAAGTTGTGGCGGGGAGGCGGGCAGGAGGTGGCCCACTCCAGCGACCGGCCGAACCCCCAGGGGTCGTCCTCCTGGACGCGCTCGCCGGTCTGGGCGGTCTTCCAGACGTTGTAGAGGAAGGGGAGGGTGGAGGCGCCCAGCAGGAGGGCGCCGATGGTGGAGGTGGTGTTGAGCGCGGTGAAGCCGTCGGCGGCGAGGTAGTCCGGATAGCGGCGGGGCATTCCTTCGGCGCCGAGCCAGTGCTGCACCAGGAAGGTCAGGTGGAATCCGACGAAGAGCGCCCAGAAGTGCATGGTGCCGATGCGTTCGTCGAGCATCTTGCCGGTCATCTTGGGCCACCAGAAGTAGAAGCCGGCGAACATCGCGAAGACGACCGTGCCGAAGACCACGTAATGGAAGTGGGCGACGACGAAGTAGCTGTCGGTGACGTGGAAGTCGAGCGGCGGGGAGGCGAGGACGACACCCGTCAGCCCGCCGAAGAGGAAAGTGACGAGGAATCCGACCGACCAGAGCATGGGTGTCTCGAAGGAGAGCGAGCCGTGCCACATGGTGCCGATCCAGTTGAAGAACTTGACGCCCGTGGGCACCGCGATGAGGAAGCTGAGGAAGGAGAAGAACGGCAGCAGTACGGCGCCGGTGGCGAACATGTGGTGGGCCCAGACGGTCACCGAGAGAGCGGTGATGGCGAGGGTGGCACCGACGAGCCCGATGTACCCGAAGACCGGTTTCCGGGAGAACACCGGGAGGATCTCCGTGACGATGCCGAAGAACGGGAGCGCGATGATGTAGACCTCGGGGTGGCCGAAGAACCAGAACAGGTGCTGCCAGAGGAGCGCACCGCCGTTCTCCGGGGCGAAGACCACGGCGCCGAACCGCCGGTCCGCCTCCAGCACCAGCAGGGAGGCGGCCAGGACGGGGAAGGCGAACAGGACGAGCACCGAGGTCAGCAGGGTGTTCCAGGTGAAGATCGGCATCCGGAACATCGTCATCCCGGGGGCACGCATGACGATGATGGTCGTGATGAAGTTGACCGCGCCCAGGATGGTGCCGAACCCGGAGAGGGCCAGCCCCATGATCCACAGGTCGCCGCCGATCGACGGCGAGCGCTCGGCGCTGTTCAGCGGGGAATAGGCCGTCCACCCGAAATCCGCCGCGCCGTCCGGGGTCAGCAGGCTGCCGAGCACGATGAGCCCGCCGAAGAGGAACAGCCAGTACGAGAACATGTTCAGGCGCGGGAAGGCCACATCCGGAGCGCCGATCTGCAACGGCATGATGACGTTGGAGAAGCCGATGAAGGTCGGGGTGGCGAAGAGCAGCAGCATGATCGTGCCGTGCATCGTGAACGCCTGGTTGTACTGCTCGTTGGAGACGAGCTGCATTCCCGGGCGGGCGAGTTCCAGGCGGATCAGCATCGCCATCAGGCCGGCGGCGAGGAAGAAGGCGAACGAGGTGATGAGATAGAGCTTGCCGATCTTCTTGTGATCGGTCGTCGTCAGCCAGCCGATCACCGCGTTTCCCGGCCGCCGCCGGACCGGCTCGACGGTCGGGGGTTCCGTGATGGACGAAGTCATGCGGACCTCACTGACGCCGAACCGGGCAGGGGGCGGCGGTAGGGGATCCCGCCTGTTCACCCCGCTAGATATAACCAGCCGTGCCGCCTGATTCCGCGCATCCGCGCCCGCCGGAAGTGGCGAAGTGGAACGGACCGCCGCCCACACCCTCACGCCCGTCTTCGCGCCTTCCGCTCGGAGGGCGAACTCCCCGACCAGCGTGGGCCGGAAGGCCGTCCGCCCCCCGCGAGGCGAAGAGGGCGCGGTCCATGGCCGAAGGAGACTCGCGCGGCGTGCGGTCGAGAGGGCCGGACGCCCGGGCCCCGATGAGCCCGCCGGGCTCCTCCGCCACCTGTCCGAACTCCCCGGTGGCCCCCCAGGCTCAATGCCGGTCAGCCAACTCGCCTTAGCCAGAGGGTGGTTTTCAGAGAATCGGACGCGTTCCGGCCGATCTGGCCAGGTCCGCGCCGGTGGCCGCCTTCGCCCTGGTCCCGGTCTTCGCCCCGCGCGTCGAAGCCCGGGGCGGACACGGCCTGCCGGCGGCGGGGACGCCTCGTCGGACCGCTCCCCGGCAGCGGTCCGGCCGGTCTACCCTGGCGGCGCGGTCGGCGCCAAGCGGGCCGCCACGGACCACCCCGAAGGGACATGCCTGTGATCGTCGTCGCCGGTGAGGCTCTGATCGACCTGGTGCCGCAGCAGCGGGGCGACGCCCTGTCGCCGCTGCGGCCGGTGCGCGGCGGGGGTCCGTACAACACCGCCGTGGCGCTGGCCCGGCTGGGCGGTGCGGCCTCCTTCTGCTCCCGCGTCTCCACCGACGCCTTCGGAACCTCGCTGCTGGAGCGGCTGGCCGAGGAGGGCGTCGGTACCGGCTTCGTCCAGCGCGGCCCGGAGCCGACCACGCTGACCGTCGCCACGGTCGCAGCGGACGGCTCCGCCTCGTACGCCTTCTACACCGACGGCACCGCCGACCGCCTCTTCGCCCTGCCGCCCGCCCTGCCGGAGCGGACCCGGGCCGTCTCCTTCGGCACCTGCTCGCTGGTGCTGGAACCCGGGGCGAGCGCCTACGCGGAGCTGATGCGGCGCGAGGCCGGACGCGGCGTGTTCATCTCCCTGGACCCCAACATCCGTCCCGGGCTGATCCCCGACGCGGACGCCTACCGCTCCCGCTTCCGCGCCTGGCTCCCGTACGTCTCCCTGCTCAAGCTGAGCGAGGAGGACGCCGCCTGGCTCGGACTCGACCTGCCGGAACTGGCCGCGGCGGGGCCAGCCGCCGTCGTCCTGACCCGGGGCGGCGACGGCCTGACCGTCCGTACCCGGGAAGGCGCCGAGTACGCCGTTCCCGGCGAGAAGGTCGAGGTGGTCGACACGATCGGCGCGGGCGACACGGTCAACGCCGCCCTCCTCCACGCCCTTTGCGCCCGCGACCTGCTGGTCCCGGGGGCGCTGGCGGGGCCGGGCGCGGACGACTGGGCCGAGATCCTCGCCTTCGCCGCCCGCGCGGCGGCCGTCACCTGCTCGCGGGCGGGTGCGGAGCCGCCGTACGGGCGAGAGGTGTCGGAGTTCGCCACGCCGTGAGCCCGGGGCCGGAATCGTTCGTTCCCGGCCGCCGGGCCGTCCGTGGCCACCGCCCGCCTCCTCGCGTTCCGGCACCATGAGCGCGGCGGCACCGGGCCGCCGCGGACAAGGGGGTGCCCGATGGCGGGCGGAACGAGCGGTGCGGTGGATTCCGTCGCGGTGATCGGGGGTTCGATCGCCGGGTGTGCGGCGGCGGTGGTACTGCACCGCGCGGGGGCGCGGCGCGTCGTGGTCCACGAGCGGGCCACGGCGGAGCTGGCGGACCGGGGGGTGGGGGTCGCGGTGCACACCGAGCGGTGTGCCGAACTCCTCGCCGCCGGGCTGCTGGACGAGGCCGTGCCCTGGGAGCCGATGCGGGTGCGGCACTGGTACGTGCGGGACGGGTCCAGCGCCCTCGGGCGGGTGGTGGGATCGCAGCCCCTCCCCTTCCGGGCGTACGGCTGGGGGCATCTGTGGCAGGCGCTGCGGGCGCGGGTGCCCCGGGAGGTGGAGTTCCGTACCGGGAGCGTCGTACGGGCAATCGCCGCCGGGCCGGACGGCGTGGCCGTGCGCGGCACCGGGGGCGAGGAGCGGTACGCGGCCGTGGTCGGCGCCGACGGGCACGCGTCCCTGGTCCGGGACCACCTCCACCCGGGCCTCACCCCGAGCCCCGCCGGATATCCCGCCTGGCGCGGCGCGTGCCCGGAGGAACGGCTGCGCGGGCTCGGCGACCGGGCCGACGGCGTCTGCGCGTACGTCGTCTTCGACGGCGGGCACATGGTCGTCTACCGCATCCCGGACGGCCGTGGCGGGCGGCTCGTCAACTGGGTCCTCTACGCGACGGTCCCGGGCGCCATGGCCGCCTCCCGCACCCTCGACGCGGCCCACCGGGAACGGCTCGACGAGATCACCGACGAGCTGCTGCCGCCGTTCTGGGGCGAGTTGATCCGCCGCACCGGCCCGGACTCCGTCTTCCTCCAACGGCTGTACGACGTGACGGCGCCCCGGTACTCCTCGGGCCGCCTGCTGCTGCTCGGCGACGCCGCCACGGTGGCCCGCCCGCACACCGGGGCGGGCGCGGTCAAGGCGCTCCAGGACGTGGCCGTGCTGGAGTCCTCGCTCGCCGGGGCCGGCAGCTGGGCGTCGGCCGCCGGGGCGTACGACGCGGCCCGGGCACCGGTCGGCCGGGCCATGACGGCGCTCGGGCGGCGGCTGGGGCGCGGCCTGGTCGAGGCCACCCCCGCCTGGCGCGCCCAGGACGGGGCGGCGCTGGACTCCTGGTGGGAGGAGCTGGCGGGGCAGGGCGGGTTCGGTGGTCGCGAGCTGGCGCGCTGAGCGGGCCCGCCCCTCAGGGGTGCGCGCGGAATCCGGCGGACCTGTCGAGCGGGAAGGGGGAGCCCGGCCGGGTGGGGTCCCAGCCCCGCTCCCGGGCCTCCCGGATGCCGGCGGCGACGTGCTCCGGGCGCAGGGGCCACGCCTTGGCGGCCAACCAGTTGCCGGGGTGGGCCCGGTCCGTGGTGACGACCAGGGGTGGTGCCCGGCCGCCGGCCGCCTCCGGCCGCCTCGACGGCGTAGGTCAGCGGGGTCCGGCAGAGTCCCTGCGCGTAGGTGGGCCTGCGCCGAACCCGCCAGCGGTACGCGATCCCGTCGACGACGATGCGCCGGGACCCCTTCCTGTTCAACGCCGTGGTTCCCCCTCCGCTCGCTCGTGGCGGATTCCGTCGGACGGTAGCGCAGGCGGCCGGTCCGTCGCCGGGATATTCCCAGCTGTCGACCGGGACGGTCCTCGTTGTCAGTGCGGCCCGGCACTCTGGAGGTGGGCGTGCGGAGGTGCGCGCCGACGGGAGGTGCGGATCGTGGTGAAACCGGTGACGGGGGCGCAGCAGCGGATCATCGAGGCGGCCGAGCCGGGCACGGGGCGGTTGTCGGGGACCGCCGCGCAGTTGGACGGCCTGGTGCGGCGTGGCCTCGCCTTCCGCCATCCGAGGCCGCCGCACGCCTGCTTCCTGACCCCGGCGGGGCACCGGCTGCGGGAGGGGGACGTGCCTGTCTCACCCTCCCCCGGCCAGAGTGAACGGCCCGTGGAGAACCGAGGTTTCCGGGCGCGTACCGGGGCCCAGGAGGACCCGCCGGGCGGGGCGGCGCGGCTGCGGGAGGCGCGGGCGGCCTGGTCGGGGATGCGGGAGCTGCGCCGGATGACGCGGGCCGACGGGGCGACGGACCGGCTCTGCGGCTGGGAGCGGCGCCATCTGGTGCGGGCGGCGGCGCTGGCCCTGGAGGCGGCCGGGTTCCCGCCCGCCTCCGAGGAGATCGGCGGGTACACGGTCCGCGAGACGCCGCAGCCGGACGCGGTCCAGGTCAGGCCGGTGGGTGGCACCCCGCCCGACCGGGTGGACGAGGCATGGTCACGGACGCTGACCGAGGCCGGCTGGCAGGTCAGCCACCACCAGGAAGCCCGTCCGCCGGGACCGTACCTGCTGGCCTCGCCTCGGCGGGACTGAGGGATGGCGTGGAGCCGGGGGCGGTGTTCGGCGATTGGGGGGGCGCGGCCATCCCCCTTCACCGATCTTCTTGCTCCGGAGATGGGTTGACCGAGGTAACGCGCGGGGAAGCCGGCGCTCTGCGGCCGGGGTCATCGACTTCCGCCCCGGCGCGCCGGGGGGCGCCGGGGCGGAACCGGAGGGTGCGCCCGCAACCAGCCTGGCACCGAACTGGGCTGCCTCTGCGGGGCGTTGAGGGCGGCGGCGAGGGGCGGCGACTCGCATCGGGGGCCGGCGGCCGGTTCACCCGGGCGTGGCACGGGCGGCCGACGGGGACCGACCCCTGCGGGACGCCCAGGACGACAAGCGCGACCGCGCCCACTGCGGTCCGGCGGCGCTACGGGGCAGAAGGGGCGGGCCCGGGGGCCGACCGCCGAGGCCGGGGGCTCTCGCACGGCCACACCTGTGTGATCGGCGCCGCTCGGCGCGCCCTTCTCCGAGGGGCGAGCCCGGGCCCGCGCCACCGGCGTGGAAAACTGCGGCTGTACGGGGACACGTACGGGAGCGAGGGGTGAAGCGGGTGGGCGGCGAGATGACGGCGGACGGTATCGACGCGGGACGGTCTCGGCGGCAACTGGCCCTGATCGGCGAGGCGTTGGAGGCGGCTCGGCGGACCGGGGCAGAGCTGTGGCTGCGCGGCGGCTGGGCGATGGACTTCACGCTGGGGCGTATCACCCGCGACCACAGCGATGTCGACTGGTTCACCTGGGCGGACGGGGCGGACGTCCTCGCGCGGGAGCTGGTCCGGCTCGGATACACCGAAGTACCCGGCCCGCCACCGAGATTGCAGCGCGATCTCGCCAAGGACGGGCTGGAGAGCAGTTTCACCCTGATCGACCGGGACCACCTCGGCCGGGTCGTGGTGGCCGGAGGTCCGTGGGCCGGGACGCCGTGGCCGCAGGACCTGTTGGACGGCGGCCCGGGACGGATCGGTGCGCTGAGCTGCCCGGTGGTGGCGCCGCGCGCCCAGATCGAGATCAAGCGGCTGATGCCGGAGTGGGACCCCTCGCTCCCCCGGCGGGAGAAGGACCGGGCGGACATCGCCTTGCTGGAGCGGCACTTGGCGCCGTAGCGACGGGCACGCCCGCAGTGTGGCGCAGGGCGGGCCACCGGCGGCGGGTGCGCTCGGCCGGGGCGCTGGCCGTGCCCGTGGCGTGTCGAGCCGCCGACCCGGCCCGAGGGCCCACGCCTGTGCCGCCAGCCGGAGCGGGGCGGGGAATCGGCCGCCTCCAGCGCGCGGAAGGAGCTGGTCGGTGTCCGTCGCTCCACGCCGACGTCGACCATGCCCGGTCGACAGCCCGTCGCCTCACCGGTTCGGGCGGCCGTCCGCGGGGTGACCGGCGCGGGGCAGCACTGCGCCCCTCCCCCGGCCGGGGTCCAGGGGGTCAGCCGCCTGCGGCGATCCTCGCCAGGCGCTGGGCCGCCGCTCGCGTGGAGCGGGCGACGGCGTCCTCGTCCACCGTGGTGAGGTGGCCGTCCTCCACGACGGTCCGGCCGCCGACGAGGGAGAGGGTCACGGGGGCCGGCGCGCCGAGGACCAGGGCGGTCACCGGGTCGGCGATGGAGGCGTGCGCGAGGGTGTCCATCCGCCACAGCACCAGGTCGGCGAGTTTGCCCGGCTCCAGGGAACCGGTCTGGTCTCCTCGGCCCAGGACGCGCGCCCCGCCGTGGGTGCCGAGCCGCAGCGCCTGACGTGCGGTCAGCGCGGCCTCACGGTGCGGGCCGAGGCGGTTGACCAGCAGCGCGTTGCGCAGCTCGGTGTGGAGTTCGCCGGACTCGTTGGAGGCGGTGCCGTCCACGCCGAGGCCGACCGGTACACCGGCGGCGAGCAGGTCGGGGACGCGGGCGATTCCGGCGGCGAGGCGGGCGTTGGAGGACGGGCAGTGGGCGACGCCGGTACCGGTGCGGGCGAAGGTGTCGATGTCGGCGTCGTTCATGTGGACGCAGTGCGCCATCCACACGTCCTCGCCGAGCCAGCCGGTGGAGGCGAAGTAGTCGGTGGGACCCATGCCGAACAGTTCCTTGCAGAACTGCTCCTCCTCGGCGGTCTCCGAGCCGTGCGTGTGCAGGCGGACGCCCTTGCGGCGGGCGAGTTCGGCGCTTCGGCGCATGAGTTCGGTGGAGACGGAGAAGGGCGAGCAGGGCGCGACGGCGATCTGCGTCATCGCGTCGAAGGAGGCGTCGTGGTACCGGTCGACGGTCTCCTCGGTGGCGGCGAGCGCCCCGTCCAGGCTCTCCACGGCGAAGTCCGGGGGCAGCCCGCCGTCCTTCTCGCCCCGGTCCATGGAGCCGCGCGCCAGGGTGAGCCGGACGCCTGTCTCGGCGGCGGCGCGGATGATCGCGCCGGAGAGGTCGCCGGAGCCGCGCGGGAAGACGTAGTGGTGGTCCATGGCGGTGGTCACGCCGCCGCGGGCCATCATGGCGAGCGAGCCCTGGGCCGCCGCGTAGGTCATCGGCTCGTCGATCCGCGCCCAGGTGGGGTAGAGGGCGACGAGCCAGTCGAAGAGCTTGTGGTCGGTGGCCAGGCCCCGGGTGATCCACTGGTAGAAGTGGTGATGGGTGTTGACCAGGCCGGGGGTGACCAGGTGCCCGGTGGCGTCGATGCGGCGGGTGACGCCGGGCAGCCCCTCGGGCGCCGGGCCCGCGCCGACCGCTTCGACACGGCCGCCGGCGACGACCACGTGCCCGTGGGCGTACTCCACGCCGGCGGCGTCGACGGTGGCGATGTGGGCGTTCTCGATGACCAGGCGGTCCGCGCCGTCCGCGGTGCCGGGGGTTGCCGGTGCTGCCATGGTGAGTCCTTCGGCGATCAGTGTCGGGTACGGCGGGACCCTGGGGATGCCGGGGCCGGCCCGGGCGGGTGTGCCCCGGGTGCCGAGAGGGGGCCGGTGCGGGCGGGCCCCGGTCCGCACGGCGGGGTCGGCCCACCCGGCGCTCAGGGGGTGCCGCCGCTCAGAGGTTGGTCAGGTCTTCCGCTATGCGCGGCTCGCAGCCCTCGCGCAGCACGGTGGCCTCGATCAGGCCGTAGGGCCGGTCTGCGGCGACGTAGACCTCGTTGTCGTTGCTGAGGCCGAAGGGCTCCAGGTCGACGAGGAAGTGATGCTTGTTGGGCAGGGAGAAGCGGACCTCGTCGATCTCCGCTCGGTGGTCGATGATGCGCGCGCCCATCTCGTACAGCGTCTGCTGGAGGGAGAGCGAGTACGTCTGCGCGAACGCCTCCAGCAGGTGCTTCCTGACCTGCTGGTAGGAGGTCTCCCACGGCGGCATGCGCTCCTCGCCGTCGGTCCAGTTGAACCGCCAGCGGGCGGCGACCTGGGTGGCGAGGATGCGGTCGTACGCCTCGGGGAGCGTCGTGTACCCGTCCTTGGCGTACCCCCAGAACTCCGAGTCGGTGGAGTTCATGACGACGAGGTCCTTGAGACCGGAGACGACCTCCCACCGCCCGCCGTCGTAGGTGACCTGGGTCAGGCGGGTCTCCTGGCCCCGGCGGACGAAGGAGTGCTCGGCCGCGTCGGCGCCGGAGGCGGGGATGCGCTCCCAGGCGTACTCCTCGATGCGGATGCGCGCCCGGTGGATGGGCTCCTGGCTGGTGACGAAGTGGCGGGCCAGGTGGATGCCGAACTGCTCGGCCGACTCGATGCCGTGTTCCTTGGCGAAGGCGTACACGGTGTTCTTGGTGGTGTCGGTCGGCAGGACGTTGGCGTTGGAGCCGCGGTAGTGGACCTCCTCCATGTCGCCGGAGAGGGCGACGGAGACGTTGAGGTCCTTGATGTGGTGGGTCGCGCCTTCGCGGGTGATCTTGACGACGCGGTTCTCGGCCTTGCCGTACTGGTTCCGGCCGAGCATCACCGGGCGGCCGGGCTGGGATCGGACGGTCATCTGTCTGCTAGCTCCCTCGGTAGACGGAGTAGCCGAACGGGCTGAGCAGCAGCGGTACGTGGTGGTGCTCGCCCGGTGTGACGGCGAAGGTGATCGTCACCTCGGGGAAGAAGGCACCGCCGCCCCTCACGCGGGGGGCGTTCTGCCGCGCGTCGGCTCGCTTCTCCGGTTCTGTGCCGTCGGCCGCGAAGTACGCCTCGGTGCCGAAGTCGAGCCGTACGTGGGCCGTCCTGGCCGGCAGCGCCGGCAGGTCCTTGCAACGCCCGTCCCCGTCGGTACGGGAGGCGCCGAGCTCTGCCCAGGGCGCCCCGGCACCGGTCCGCGCGCTCAGGGTGACCCGCACCCCTTCGGCGGGCCGGCCGACGCCGGTGTCCAGGACGTGGGTGGAGACCGAGGCGGTGGTGTCGGTGCTCATGCGTGCTCCTCCTCAGGCGGGCGCGTCCGCACGCGGCTCCGCCAGGAGGCGGCCGAGCCGGATGCGGTTGATCTTCACCAGTTCGCTCCGGGCGTTCTCGCGCTCGTGTTCCGGCGTGTTCTCCAGCCGGGTGGCGAGCGCGTCGCGAAGCTGCTTCCCGTCGAGGCCGGTGGCGCAGATCAGGAAGACGTGGCCGAACCGCTCCTGGTAGGCGAGGTTCAGCTCCAGCATCTCGGCCTTCAGCCCCTCGGCGGCGTCGGCCATGCCGCGCTGCTCCCGCGAGGAGGCGGGATCGCCCGGCTTGGGCCGGCCGATCGGCGGGTGTCCGTCCATGGCCTGGTCGAGGCCCTGGTCGTCGAGGCGGGCCAGGGCCTCGTCGCTCGCGGCGTAGAGCGCTTCGGGGGTGGTGTAGGGGCGGCCCTCGGCGAGGGCGACGGCCCAGTCGCGGGCGGCGCAGACCTCGGCGAGGGCGGTGGCGGCGGCTTCACGGGGCAGGGCGTTGAACTGGGCGAGGCCCACGCCGTCCTGAGGCCCGGACGCAGGCGGCGAACTCGTGGTCACAGGAGCCTCCGTTGCCTTGTGCTGGACGGGCTGCGGACAG
Organism: Streptomyces sp. BBFR102; assembly: GCF_051397025.1. Taxonomy (NCBI): domain Bacteria; kingdom Bacillati; phylum Actinomycetota; class Actinomycetes; order Kitasatosporales; family Streptomycetaceae; genus Streptomyces; species Streptomyces sp. BBFR102. The sequence continues at coordinate 5,153,559 of NZ_CP195757.1, read as the reverse complement.
CTAACGCCGCCCATGAGCCGGCGTCAACACTTTGTTGAAACAAGGCTGTGAACTCATTCCCTGCCCACTCGGCCGACCGGCCACGCGAAAGCCGCCGCCCGGACGGGGGCGGCGGCGGTTGCCGCGGAGTGCGCGGGAGTGCGCGCGGCGCTCTTTCAGCGGCCTTCGGAACGGTTCACGTAGTTGTAGACGGTGAAGCGGGAGACGCCCAGGGCGCCCGCGACGGTCTCCACGCCGTGGCGGACGCAGAAGGCGCCGCGCGCCTCCAGGGAGCGGACGACGGTCTGCTTGGTCCTGCGGTCGAGTTCCGCGAGCGGGCGGCCGTGCTTGCGCTCCAGGGCGGCGAGGATCTGGTCGAGCGAGTCGCTGAGCTGCGGCAGGCGCACGGCGACGACCTCACGCCCCTCCCAGGAGAGGACCACGTCGTCCTCTCCGGCCCGGGCCAACGGCAGCAGCGCGCCCCCCATCGCGTCGACCAGCGGCTTGACGGCGGCCACGAACGGCTCGTCCGCGACGGTGTCCCCCGCGACCGGCCCGTCCGCGCTCACCGGTCGTCCTCGACGACGTTGACCTGGAGGGAGACACGGGTGGCGCCGGAGGCGAGCGTCTCGCGGAGCAGGGCGCCGACGGCGCCGAGGACCTGGTCGGCGCCGCCCTCGGCGGTGTTGCCGAACGGGCCGACGTCCACCGCGTCGAGCTGGGCCGAGGAGATCACCTCGCGGGCGACCAACGCGTGCGGGGGCGCCTCGTCCAGGTCGAACGGTTCTGTCGTGAATTCCACTCGCAGTCGCATCGCGCCCCTGTCCGCCGCTCTCCCCCGGCCTGGCCTTCCCTCCCGCGCCCGGCCCCGCCCGACCCTAACGGACCCGGGCGGCGCCCGGATTCCGGCGAGGTGGACGCCTGCTTCCCCCAGTACGGGGAGCATGGGTCTCCCCCCGGGCCACGCCCCTCAGCGGTTCGACGTGGACCTCTCGATCCTCGTCACCGGACCGCCGCTCCCGGAGCGTCCCGCCGCAGCCCGGCCGGGCTGCTCCCCTCGCCCGGGCTCGTACCGCCGACTGCAGCAGACCCCGGTTTCGCCGTACACCTGCAACAGACCGGCGACGGCGTTCTGACCGCCGTACGCCTCACCGCCGAGGACCTCCCCGCCTGAGGGCGCCCGAGGCACCCCTCCCCAGCGCTCCGGCGCGGGAGGACATCAGCAGGGGGCGGCCACCGCACCGCACCCGCCCCCTCAAGCCCCGCACCATGCCGACGCGGACCCCGCTGCCGCCCGGGCCCGATTCGCGGTTCCCGCAGTGTGCCGGAGGAGCGCGACGGGCGGAACCGGCCGGGGCGGCGGCGCGGCCCCGGGCAACACGGCCGAACTCCGGTGCCAAGGCGGCCTCCTGAGGCACGATGGGCCGTCGGCCGACTCGGCGAGGGGAGCCTGCGATGCCCGACCGCGTTCCGGTGCGGTGCCCGGTCTGCCGCCGCGACCACCGGTACGCGCCGACCGCGTACCCGTGCTGGTGCGGTGCGCCCGTGGTGGCGCCCCCTGCGCTCGGGGCGCCGGTGCGACCCCTGGTGCACCGGGTCTGGGAGGACTCCTGGGTCACCGTGCGGTGCGGGGCGTGCGGGCGCCAGGACCGGTGGCCGCAGCCCGAACTGGACTGCGACTGCGGGGCGGTGCTGGCCCTGCCCGTCCTGTCCGTACCGCAGGCGGCCGGGCGCACGGAGCCGGAGGCGGCCCGGCACGGGTCGGCACCGGCCTGGGACCCGGTGGCGCTGGCGGTGCACTGGCTCAATCGACTGGGCCACCGCGAGGTGCGGCGGATGGACCGGCGAGGGAGCAGCGCGGTGGGCCTGCGGGCCGGCGGTGTGCTGGCCGAGGTGGAGACGGCGGCCGGGCCGGTCGGCTCCCGGGCGGTGGAGTGCCTGTGGCTGAGCGGGCTGGCGGCGGGGCTGCCGGCCGTGCACTTCGCGTGGAGCGGCTACACGGCCGGGGCCAGGCAGCGGGCCGAGGGGATCGGGCTGGCCCTCTTCGTCCTGGACGTGAGCGGTGCCGCCCGACCGGTCAGCCCGGCGGCGGGGGAACTGGCCCGGGGTGCGGGCGGCGGGGCGTGAGCGGGCCCCGGACGCGGGCGGTCAGGCACCGCGCGTCCGGGGCCGGTCGAGGCCGGGCCGGGCCGGGGTCAACGGCCGTAGCGCTCGCGCAGTTCGATCTTGCGGACCTTGCCGCTGACCGTCATGGGGAAGGCGTCGAGGATCTGGAGGCGGCTGGGGACCTTGTAGTGGGCGAGGCGGTCCCGGCAGTAGGCGCGCAGCTCCTCCAGGGTGAGGGGCGCGGCGTTCTGCTTGGGGATCACGCAGGCCAGCACCTCCTCCCCGTACTTCCCGTCCGGCACGCCGACCACCTGCACGTCGGCGATCTTCGGGTGGGTGTACAGGAACTCCTCGATCTCCCTGGGGTATATGTTCTCCCCGCCCCGGATGATCATGTCCTTGATGCGGCCGACGATCTCCACGTACCCGTCCTCGCGGAGGACGGCGAGGTCGCCGGTGTGCATCCAGCCCGCCGGGTCGACGGCCTCTGCGGTGCGCTCCGGTTCGTCCCAGTAGCCGAGCATCACCGAGTAGCCGCGGGTGCAGAGTTCACCGGTCCGGCCGCGCGGCACGGTGATGCCGGTGCCCGGGTCGACGACCTTGACCTCCAGGTGCGGCAGGACGCGGCCCACGGTGCCGGTGCGGTGGGCGATGCTGTCGTCGCGCCGGGTCTGGGTGGAGACCGGGGAGGTCTCGGTCATGCCGTAGCAGATGGAGACCTCGGCCATGTGCATCTCGGCGACGACCCGCTTCATCACCTCCTCGGGGCAGGGCGAGCCGGCCATGATGCCGGTGCGCAGCGAGGTCAGGTCGTAGGAGGCGAAGTCGGCGAGGTTCAGTTCTCCTATGAACATGGTCGGGACGCCGTACAGCGCGGTGCAGCGCTCCCGGGCGACGGCGGTGAGGGTGGTGACCGGGTCGAAGACGGGGCCGGGGATGACGACGCAGGCGCCGTGGGTGGTGGCCGCGATGTTGCCCATGACCATGCCGAAGCAGTGGTAGAAGGGGACGGGCAGGCAGACGCGGTCCTGCTCGGTGTAGCCGACGTTCTCGCCGACGAAGTAGCCGTTGTTGAGGATGTTGTGGTGGGAGAGGGTGGCGCCCTTGGGGAAGCCGGTGGTGCCCGAGGTGTACTGGATGTTGATGGGGTCGTCGCAGCTCAGCTCGGCCTCGCGGGCGGCGAGCGCGTCGGGCGGGCAGTCGGCGGCGGCCGCGAGCAGCGCCGTCCAGCTCTCCTCTCCGAGATAGGCGGTCTCGCGCAGGGCGGGGCACTCCTCGCGGACCTCGTTGACCAGGGCGCGGAAGTCGTTGGTGCGGTGGCCGGGGGTGGCGATGAGCAGGCCGGTGCCGGACTGGCGCAGCACGTAGGCGAGTTCGTGGGCGCGGTAGGCCGGGTTGATGTTGACCATGATCGCGCCGATCCGCGCGGTCGCGTACTGGACGAGGACCCACTCGGGGCAGTTGGTGGCCCAGATGCCGACCCGGTCGCCCTTGAGGACGCCCCGGCCGAGCAGCGCCCGCGCGAGCGTCTCGACGTCCTCGGCGAACCGGGCGTACGTCCAGCGGCGGCCGGAGGCGACGTCGACCAGGGCCTCGCGGTCGGGGTGGGCGGCCACGGTGCGGGCGAGGGAGGCGCCGATGGTGTCGGGCAGCAGCGGTGTGGCACCGGTGCCGTGGGCGTAGCTGAGGGGGGTGCGGGGGGCGGGGACGGTCATCGGTGGTCCTCCTCCCGGTACTCGGCGTCCGATCCGGCGGCGGTGGCGGTGCGCAGTTCGACGCGGCGGATCTTGCCGGAGACGGTCTTGGGCAGTTCGCCGAACTCCAGCCGCCGCAGCCGCTTGTACGGCGCGAGGACGGCCCGGGAGTGCTCGAAGAGCAGTTCGGCGGTGTCGGGGCCGGGCTCCCAGCCGGCGGCGAGGACGACGTACGCCTTGGGGACGGCGAGCCGCAGCGGGTCGGGGGCGGGGACGACGGCGGCCTCGGCGACCGCCTCGTGCTCAAGGAGGGCGCTCTCCAGTTCGAAGGGGCTGATCTTGTAGTCGGAGGCTTTGAAGACGTCGTCGCCGCGCCCGACGTACGTGAGGTATCCGTCCGCGTCCCGCGCGCCGATGTCGCCGGTGCGGTAGTGGCCGCCGGCCATCGCCTCGGCGGTGCGCTCGGGGTCGCCCCGGTAGCCGGTCATCAGGCCGACCGGGTGGTCGGCGAGGTCGAGGGCGATCTCGCCCTCGACGGCGCCGGGTTCGCCGGTGACGGGGTCGAGGAGGGTGACCGTGTAGCCGGGGCTGGGGCGGCCCATGGAGCCGGGCTTGAGGCGCTGGCCGGGGGTGTTGGCGACCTGGACGGCGGTCTCGGTCTGGCCGAACCCGTCACGGATGGTCACGCCCCAGGCGCGGCGGACCTGCTCGATGACCTCCGGGTTGAGGGGCTCACCGGCGGCCAGCGCCTCGCGGGGCGGGGCGGCGAGTCGGCTCAGGTCCGCCTGGATGAGCATGCGCCAGACGGTCGGCGGGGCGCAGAAGGTGGTGACGCCGGCCCGCTCCATCTCGCCGAGCAGCCGTTCGGCGTCGAAGCGGGTGTAGTTGTGGAGGAAGACGGTGGCCTCGGCGTTCCACGGGGCGAAGAGGTTGGACCAGGCGTGCTTGGCCCAGCCGGGCGAGGAGATGTTGAGGTGGACGTCCCCGGGGCGCAGACCGGTCCAGTACATGGTGGCGAGGTGGCCCACCGGGTACGACAGGTGGGTGTGCTCGACGAGTTTGGGGCGGGCGGTGGTGCCGGAGGTGAAGTACAGCATCAGGGGGTCGGCGGGGTCGGTCGGCCCGTCGGGGGTGAACGCGGCGGGGGCACCGGCCGCTTCGGCGTACGGCAGCCAGCCCTCGGCGGGCGGGCCGACGGCGACGCGGGTGTATCCCCCGGGTACGTCGGTGAACTTCGGCGTGTCCTCCGTACGGGCGATCACGTGCCGCACCCCGCCACGCTCCACCCGGTCCCGGAGGTCGGCGGGGCCGAGCAGCGGGGTGGCCGGGATGACGACGGCCCGCAGCTTCATCGCGGCGAGCGCGGTCTCCCAGAGTTCGGCCTGGTTGCCGAGCATCACCAGGACGCGGTCGCCGGGGGCGACGCCCTGTCCGCGCAGCCAGTTGGCGGCCCGGGAGGAGCGTTCGGCCATGGCGGCGAAGCTCACCCGGGTCTCGGTGCGGTCCTCCTCGACGATGTGCAGGGCCGTCCGGTCGTTCCCCTCGGCGATGGCGTCGAACCAGTCGAGGGCCCAGTTGAACCGCTCGGGCCTCGGCCAGCGGAAGCCGGCGTACGCCGTCTCGTAGTCGGTGCGGTGCCGTAGCAGGAAGTCCCGGGCCTCGCGGAACTGTTCGGTGGCACTGGTTGCCGCCATGTGTCCTCCTCATTGCCGGACCACTGCCTACCATCGTCTAATTCGTGATGCAGGTCTCACCACCCCCGGACGGGGGTACGGACGGACCGTGCCCGATCGCCTGGGACCGGGGCGAGCGGGGGCGAAGGGGCAGGAAGGAGCACGGATGTGACGACGGGCGGACAGGATCGCCCACGCGGGCGGGCGCGTGGCGGCGGCCTCGAAGGGGCCGAGATGCAGGAGGCGTTGACCCGGCTGCGGCGCGCCACCGGCCTGCCGATCGCCTTCGGCGGGCTCATCGAGGGACGCCATCAGGTACGGATCGCCGAGCTGAGCGGTACGGGCACCACGGCCCTGCGCGGCCTCAACGTCTCCTCCGGCAACGGCCTGGGCGGCAAGGCCGTCGCCCTGACCCGCCCGTGTGCCGTCACCGACTACCGCGCCTCGCGCCGGATCAGCCACGAGTACGACGCGGCGGTCGCCGCCGAGGGCCTGCGCTCCGTCCTCGCCGTCCCCGTCGTCGTCCACCGCCATGTCCGGGGCGTGCTCTACGGGGCGCTGCGCGCGCCCACCCCCGTCGGCGACCGGACCCTCTCGGCGGCGGTGGCGGCCGCCCGCGACATCGAACAGGCCCTGGTGGCACGCGAGGAGGCGGCGCACCTGCTCTCCCGGGCCGGAGAGCCGTCGCGGGTCTCCTCGTCCGCGGCGTGGGAGGAGGTCCGCGACATCCACAGCGAGCTGCGCACCCTGGCGGGCCGCCTGCCCGACCCGGCGCTGCGGGCCGAACTACTGGCCGCCTGCATGCGGCTGGCGCGCGCCGGGCAGCCGGGGGCCGGGGCGTCGCCGGGGGTGCCGAAGGCGCCGCCGACCATGCTGACGCCGCGTGAGGTGGACGTCCTGGTCTGCGTGGCCGGTGGGGCGACCAACGCGGCGGTGGCCGGGCGGCTCGGGGTGCGGCCGGAGACGGTCAAGGGGTACCTGCGCTCGGCGATGCGGAAGCTGAGCGCCCACACCAGGTTGGAGGCGGTGGTGGCGGCGCGGCGGCTGGGGGTGCTGCCCTGAGCAAGGCGGCTCCCATCGCTGGGCGGGGCCGCCCACCGCGTACGTTCCTCGGATGGCGCAGGACGAGGTGGGCGGGGCCTGGCCCCCGGGTGCAGCAGGTCATCGGGATCGTCCGGAGGTGCGAGGAGGTGCTGCCGGTGCGCGAGCGGCTCGGGGCGGACGGCCGGCTCCTCTGGTCCCTTCCCGGCGGTGGGGTGGAGGACGGCGGACTCGTTCACGAGGCGCTGCGCCGCGGGCTGCGGGAGGAGACGGGGCTGCTGGTGGGCGATCCGGTGCGGACCGCGTTCCTCGTGCACGTCGACTCGCCCTCACCCGGGACGATGTGGCTGTACCGGCGGGGGAGCGGGGGGAGCGGCTCGTGGCTCGCTGGTGAGTGGGCGGTGTGCCGGGCCCGGGTGTCCGCCGTCCCCGGTGCGCGGGTGAGGGCGTTCCTGCTGCCCGGCTCTTCCCGGTGACCGCCCGTCCGGACCGCTCGTGTGCGTCAGCGCCGGGGAGTGTGGGCGGTGGGGAGGGTGGCGCCGAGGACGCCGCCGGTGCCGCCGCCGAGGACCAGGCCGACCGCCAGGTCGTCGAAGACGGCCAGGCCGAGCAGGAGGCCCACGGGGACCCCGATCAGCATGCCGACGGAGAGGGCTCGGGAGACGGGGGGCGTGGGGCGGTCCGCGTCGTCGGTCACACGGTCATTCTGCCGGACGGACACGGTCCGGTTGAGCCGTGGCCGGCGGGGGGCTGGCCTCGGGGTGTGAGGGCGGGCAAGCTGGGGCTTCGCCCACCGCTCGGGGAGGACGGATGCGTATCGGGGAACGACGTCGCGGCACCGCCCTGGGCGGCGTCTCGGCGGCGCTCGTGCTCGTCGCCGGCTGCGGCGCGCCGGAGGGGGACGAGGACGGCGAACGGAAGGCTCGGGCCCACCGCGCCCGGGAGGTGGCGGAAGCCTGGGAGGGGTCGGCCGCCGCCGAGGCGTGGCGGACCGGGTACCACCCCGTCGAGGTGGCGGTCCAGCTGCCGCGTGGCGGGCTGCGCGGCGCGGCGGACGGACGGGCGTACGAGGAGCGCGACTTCGTGTTGCGCGGCGAGGTGCCGGCGAAGCGGCCGGAGAGGGGCCCGGTGGAGTGGGCCCAGGGCGCCTCGCTGGAGCGTCCGCTGGCGGGCGCGAAGGAGTCGTACGAGGCGCTGGCCGGTGGCGGCCGGGGCGAGAACGCGCCCCTCGTGGTGACGGGGGCGGCCCGGGGCGAACTGCGGCTGGCCACCAGCCGGGGCCCGGCGACCGTTCCCGCGTGGCTCTTCCGGCTGGAGGGGTACGACACGCCCCTGCGGTGGGCCGCGGTCACGCCGTCGCCACTCCCCCGGTCACCGGTGGCCCGGAGCGCCGAACTGCCCCCGTACCAGGTCGACCGGGTGGTCGCGACCTCCCGCGACCGGCGTGCCGTGACGGTGATCGCCTCGCACGGGGCGTGCGACGACGGGGCGGTGGTTCAGGCCCGGGAGTCGCGCGGCAGCGTGGTGCTGTCGGCTTCCGTGAAGGGCCGGGAAACCGAGGAGAGCTGCACCAAGCAGGCGGTCGAACAGCGGGTCACCGTGAGGCTGGAGCGTCCGGTGGGTGAGCGGGTACTGCTCGACGGCTACACCGGACAGCCGATCCGGTACGCCGGGGCACGCGGGTCGCGCCCGAGCTGACGAGGGGGGATCGCGTACTCCTGCCGGCCGCCGGGGACCGGCCTGGCCGAAACGCCGCCGCACACGGCGAAGGCCGGGCCGCCCCCGGAATCCTCCTGTCAGAGGATTTCGATGGCCTTGACCTTCGGGGGACGGTTCGGGTACGAAATCGTCTTGTTGCGGTCGATCTTGATTACATCGCCATTGGCGTCGTAGTACTTCACAACGTTGTTTCCGGTGGAGATCTTGTCGACCCACCAGTTGCCGAAGTCGGTCTTGCCGCGATTCGCGTAGCAGTCCACGCTGTCGCGCCCGTTCAGGTGCGACCAGATCTTCAGATATCCGCGGTCCGGGTCACAGGTGACGTGGTCGATGGCGGAGGCCGAACCGGCAGGTCCCACCATGGTGAACGCGGTGGCCGCGGCGAGCGCCATGGCCATCGTGCGTACGGTGTTCATCGTCCTGGAGAACATGTATTCCCTTTCGGTGGTCACGGTCCGTATGAATCGACGCCCCGCCCTGCCCACGCTTCGGGCAAGGCGGCACTGATGACGCATCGTAGGGAGGAAATCCGCTCCACCGGCCGTTCCGGGACGCGATTCACCTGAACGGGAACACCCGTCGCCGAGCGGTGACTTCGCCATTCCCGGGAATCGCGCGGAGAGAAACGATATTCCCCGCACCGGCTGCTCCCGCCGGTCCACCGGAACTCGGCGGCGGTTGCGCGGACTCCACCACGACCTCGTACTCCGTGGCCTCCGGGCGAGCAGTGCGAGGAGGCGGCGGACCTCCTCGGTCACGCCGGCGAGGTCGGCGTCCGGGCGAACGGCCGGACGGTGAGGGTCGCGCGGCCGGGTCGGCCTCGGGCCAGGCCGGCGCCAGCAGCCGGCGCAGCTCGGCCAGGGCGCGCGGCTCCTCCTCCACCAGCCTCCGGGCCCGCGCGGCGACCGCCCGGGTGCGACCCCGGCCGACCCGGCCCGGAAGGCCCGCGGTTCGCGATCGCGGGCGGGCCGGGACCAGCGGGGGCAGGGCCTGGGCGTCGGCGTCGGTGGGGGGTGCGCAGCGTGGCTCGCGTGCTGACGATGCGCACCACCTGCCGGGCCTCCGTCGCGGCCGAGGACACGTACGGATCGGACCGTCGAGCCGGGCGGCGAGGGCCAGGTGGGGCGGCATGGTGTTCTGCGCCTGGAGCCCGACGAGGTGGCGCACGGCGTCGGCCGGGGTGAGCGCGGCACGGCGCAGGAGGTGCCGGCGGGCGAGGGTGGCGCGGTTGAGGGCGCGGGGGAACCCGGTCAGAGTGGGGAGGGACGCGGACAGGGTGTGTCCGCCTCGGTTCGCGGCACGGCATGCGGCGCGCCCCGCCCTCGCGCCGCCGAGCCCACCCGCCCCTCCGCCCGGTCCCCCTCGTCGTGGTGGATCGGCGTGTGGGCCCCCCGGAGGGGGACTCCCGTGCCGCCCCGGCGGAGGGCGACGATCTCGGCGGCGATGGAGAGGGCGGTCTCCTCGGGGCTGTGGGCGCCGAGGTCGAGGCCGATCGGGGAGCGCAGGCGGGCCAGGGCGGTTTCGGGGACGCCGGCCTCGCGGAGGCGGGCCTCGCGGTCGAGGTGGGTGCGGCGCGAACCCATGGCGCCGACGTAGGCGACGGGCAGGGTCAGGGCGAGGCGCAGCAGGGGGATGTCGAACTTCGCGTCGTGGGTGAGGACGCAGAGCACGGTGCGGGCGTCGGTCTCGGTCCGCTCCAGGTAGCGGTGCGGCCAGTCGACGACGACCTCCTCGGCGTCGGGGAAACGGGCGGCGGTGGCGAAGACGGGGCGGGCGTCGCAGACGGTGACGCGGTAGCCGAGGTAGCGGCCCATACGGACCAGGGCCGAGGCGAAGTCGACGGCGCCGAAGACGATCATGCGCGGGGCGGGCAGGTTCGCCACCACCAGCAGCCCGGTGCGCGGCCCGCACCCGGGGCCGCCGCCGACGGTGGCGTGGACGGTGCGCCCGGCGTCGAGGAGGGCGCCGGCCTGGCCGGTGGCGGCCCGTTCCACGGCGGGCAGGGCGCCCAGGGCGCTCGCGGCGAGGCCGTCGGCGCGGACCAGCAGGGGCAGTCCGAGGAGGTCGGCGGGGCCCTCCGTGACCAGGGCGAGGGCCGCCGCCTCGCCGCGGGACGCGGAGGCGAGGGCGGCGGCCAGGACCGGCCGGGCGGGGTCGTCGCGACGGACCGGGGTGACCAGGATGTCGATGACACCGCCGCAGGTCAGACCGACCGCGAAGGCGTCGTCGTCGCTGTAGCCGAAGCGTTCGCGGACGGGATGGCCGTCCTCGATGGCCTGGCGGCACAGGTCGTAGACGGCGCCCTCGACGCAGCCGCCGGAGACGGAGCCGACGACGGTGCCGTCGGCGTCGACGGCGAGTGCGGCGCCGGGCCGGCGGGGCGCGCTGCCGAGGACCGCCACGACGGTGGCGACGGCGAAGTCGCGGTCCTGCTCCATCCAGCCGTGCAGTTCCTCGGCGATGTCCAGCACGGTCCTTCTCCTTTGCGCGGTGACGCGGGTTACGCGGGCTGCGGGAGCGGGCGGTCGCTCACGCCGAGCCGGTTCTCGACGGGGCTGAGGGCGGGCGGCTGAGGAAGACGGCGGCCGGCACCCCCGTGAAGGCTCCGGCCTGGCGGAACTTACCGCGCGCGGCGGCCTTGACCGCGACGCGGAAGACGGCGCCCGTACCGACTCCGGCGGTGATCGAGCAGGTGAGCGGCGCGAGGACGACGGTACGGAAGACAGGTGCGCTCACCGCCCGGTCGGCGCGCCGGGCGTTGCGCGCCGCCGTCGCGCCGATGCCGACCAGCGAGACCGCCGCTGTCGGGCCGGGCACGATCCGCGCCGACGCGGTGGCGACCGGCGGCGAGGAGCAGCCCGTTGACGGCCGAGGAGAGGCCGGTGGCGTCTTCGCCGGAGCCGGAGCCGACCCGGCGGAGGCGGCGTGCCGGTGGCGCGGGGCCCGTGAGCGGGCGGCCCCGCGGTTCCGGCGGTGCGGGCGCTCGCGGAGAGTGGTGAGGCTTCCCGGAGGCGCGCACCGCCCGGAGGCGGGTGCCGCCCCGCGCGGGCGGGGCGGCGATGGTCAGCTCCCTGTGAGGTGTTCGGGGCGGACCGGGGCCCGGTTCAGCTCCAGGCCGGTGGCCGCGCGGATCGCCGCGAGGACCGCCGGGGTGGAGGAGAGGGTCGGCGCCTCGCCGACGCCGCGCAGCCCGTAGGGGGCGTGGTCGTCGGCGAGTTCGAGGACGTCGACCGGGATGGCCGGGGTGTCGAGGATGGTCGGGATCAGGTAGTCGGTGAACGAGGGGTTGCGGACCTTGGCGGTGGCCGGGTCCACCACGATCTCCTCCATGACGGCGACGCCGAGGCCCTGGGTGGAGCCGCCCTGGATCTGGCCGACCACGGAGAGCGGGTTGAGGGCCCTCCCGACGTCCTGCGCGCAGGCCAGCTCCACCACCTTGACCAGGCCGAGTTCGGTGTCGACCTCGACGACGGCGCGATGGGCGGCGAAGGAGTACTGCACGTGGCCGTTGCCCTGCCCGGTACGCAGGTCCAGCGCCTCGGTGGGCCGGTGGCGCCACTCCAGCTCCAGGTCGACCACCTCGTCACCGAGGACCTCGGCGAGGCCGGCGAGGACCTCCCCGCCGTCGGTGACGACCTTGCCGCCCTCCAGGAGGAGTTCGGCGGTGGCCCAGGCGGGATGGTACGTGCCGAACTTGGCGCGTCCCCTCTCCAGCACCTTTTCCCGCACCGCCTCGCAGGCGTGCTTGACGGCGCCGCCGGTGACGTACGTCTGCCGGGAGGCGGAGGTCGACCCGGCCGAGCCGACCTGGGTGTCGGCGGGGTGGATGGTGACCTGGGAGACGCCGAGTTCGGTACGGGCGATCTGGGCGTGGACGGTGATGCCGCCCTGCCCGACCTCGGCCATCGCGGTGTGCACGACGGCCACGGCCTCGCCGCCGGCGACCTGGAGGCGTACCCGGGCGGTCGAGTAGTCGTCGAAGCCCTCGGAGAAGCCGACGTTCTTGATGCCGACGGCGTAGCCGACGCCGCGTACCACGCCTTCGCCGTGGGTGGTGTTGGAGAGGCCGCCGGGCAGGGCGCGGACGTCGGGGGCGCCGCCGGCCGACTCCCACTGGCGTTCGGGCGGCAGCGGGCGGGCCTTGACCCGGCGCAGCAGCTCGGCGACGGGGGCGGGCGAGTCGACCACCTGGCCGGTGGGCAGGACGGAGCCCTGCTCCATGGCGTTGAGCTGCCGCAGCTCGACCGGGTCCATGCCGAGGGCGGCGGCCAGCTTGTCCATCTGCGCCTCGTAGGCGAAGCACGCCTGGACGGCGCCGAAGCCGCGCATGGCGCCGCAGGGCGGGTTGTTGGTGTAGAGGGCGAGGGTCTCGATCTCCACGTTGTCGATGGCGTAGGGCCCCGCGCCGAGCGAGGCCGCGTTGCCGACCACGGCGGGCGAGGACGAGGCGTACGCGCCGCCGTCCAGGACGATGCGGCAGACCAGGTGGGTGAGCTTGCCGTCGCGGGTCGCGCCGTGCTCGTAGTGGAGCTTGGCGGGGTGGCGGTGGACGTGGCCGAAGAACGACTCGAAGCGGTTGTAGACCATCTTCACGGGCTTGCCGGTGCGCAGCGCCAGCAGGCAGGCGTGGATCTGCATCGACAGGTCCTCGCGCCCGCCGAAGGCGCCGCCGACGCCGGAGAGCGTCATGCGGATCTTCTCCTCGGGCAGGCCGAGGACGGGCGCGATCTGGCCCAGGTCGGCGTGGAGCCACTGGGTGGCGACGTACAGGTCGACGCCGCCGTCCTCGGCGGGCACCGCGAGACCCGACTCGGGGCCCAGGAACGCCTGGTCCTGCATGCCGAAGACGTACTCGCCGGTGACCACGACGTCGGCCCGGGCGCGGCCCGCCGCGACGTCGCCGTGGACGATGGGCTGGCGGTGGACGATGTTCGGGTGCGGGGTGTGCGCGGCGTGGTGGTCGTCGCGGTCCTCGTGGAGCAGGGGGGCGCCGGGGGCGGTGGCGGTGGCCTCGTCGGTGACGAGCGGCAGTTCCTCGTAGACCACCTTGATCTTCGCGGCGGCGCGGCGGGCCGTCTCGGGGTGGTCGGCGGCGACCAGGGCGACCGGCTCGCCGTGGTGGCGGACCCGCCGGTGGGCGAGGGCCGGGGTGTCCTGGATCTCCAGGCCGTAGTTCTTCACCTCGGCGGGGAGGTCGTCGTGGGTGAGGACCGCGTACACCCCGGCCTGGGCCAGGGCCTCACCGGTGTCGACGGAGACGATGCGGGCGTGGGCGTGCGGGGAGCGCAGGGTGTGGCCCCACAGCATGTCCTCGTGCCACATGTCGGAGGCGTAGGCGAACTCGCCGGTGACCTTGAGGGTGCCGTCGGGCCGCAGCGTCGACTCGCCGATGCCGCCCCGGGTGGCGGAGCCCTGGGTGAGGTGGCCGGGGATGCCGGTGGCGTTCATCGGCTCACCGTGCCTTCCTGGCGGGCGGCGGCGAGGCGGACCGCGTCGAGGATCTTCTCGTAGCCGGTGCAGCGGCAGAGGTTGCCGGAGAGCGCCTCACGGATGTCGGCGTCGCTGGGCGAGGGGTTGGCCTCCAGCATCTCGTCGGCGGCGACCAGCAGGCCCGGGGTGCAGAAGCCGCACTGGACGGCTCCGGCGTCGATGAACGCCTGCTGGACCGGGGAGAGTCCGGCGCCCTCACCGGTCTGCGCGCCGGTGCCCGTGCCCGGGCCGGCGCGCCCGGGCCCGGCCTCGTCGGGTCCGGTGCGGCGGGCGCCCGGGGCGTGGTCGCCGCCCTCGGCGCGGCGGGCGGCCAGTGCGGCGAGGCCCTCGACGGTGACGATGTCGCGGTCCTGGGCCTGCCCGGCGGCCACCAGGCAGGAGCAGACCGGGACGCCGTCCAGGCGGACCGTGCAGGAGCCGCACTCGCCCTGTTCGCAGGCGTTCTTGGAGCCGGGCAGGCCCATCCGCTCGCGCAGGACGTGGAGCAGCGACTCGCCCTCCCATACGTCGTCCGCCTCCCGGCGGCGGCCGTTGACGGTGAAGTTCACGCGCATGCGGTGCTCCTCTCGCGGGCGGCCCAGGTCCAGCCGAGGGTGCGGCGGGCCAGGACGCCGATGGCGTGGCGGCGGTAGGCGGCCGTGCCGCGAAGGTCGTCGATGGGGTTGCAGGCGCCGGCGGCGAGGGTGGCGAACTGCTGGACGAGGGAGTCGGGGAGCGGGCCGCCGCTCTCCCAGTGGTTGCCCTCCTCCAGGGCCGCGACGAGGAACTCCTCGGCAACCTTCGCCCGGACCGGCGTGGGGGCGGCGGAGCCGATGCCGGTCCGCACGGTGCGCGTGCCGGGGTGCAGGGCGATGCCGAAGGCGCAGACGGCGATGACCATGGCGTTGCGGGTGCCGACCTTGGAGAACTGCTGCGGCCCGTCGGCCTTGCGGACCCGGACGGCGCGGATCAGCTCGTCGGGCGCGAGGGCGTTGCGCTTGACTCCGGTGTAGAAGTCGTCGATGGGGATGAGCCGGGTGCCGCGTACGGACTCGGCCTCGACCTCCGCGCCCGCGGCGAGCAGCGCCGGGTGGGCGTCGCCGGCCGGGGAGGCGGTGCCGAGGTTGCCGCCGACACCGCCGCGGTTGCGGATCTGCGGGGAGGCGACGGTGTGCGAGGCGAGCGCGAGGCCGGGCAGGTCGCCGCGCAGGTGCTTCATGATGCGGCTGTACGGGACGCTCGCGCCGAGGCGGATGCTGTCGCCGAGGTCCTCCCAGGCGGTCAGCTCCTCGATACGTCCGAGGTCCAGCAGGTGGTCGGGGCGGCGGTGGTCGAAGTTGATCTCGACCATCACGTCCGTGCCGCCCGCGATCGGCACGGCGGCGGGGTACTCGGCCTTCGCGGCGAGCGCCTCCTGCCAGCCGGCGGGACGAAGGAAGTCCATGCGGGGCTCTCTTCCGGTGTCGTGGCGTCGATGGCGTACGGGCGGTTCCGGCGTGCCGTGCGGGGGCTCGGACGTGCGTCACAGAGCGGTGCGGGCGGGTCCCTCCCCGGTACGGCCGGTCCGCCGAATCCTGCCTCGTTCGAGCGCTGCGCACGCGAAGCGGCCAGTACACAGTTCTGCGGGGCGCCGGGGTCAGTCACTGAACGCATGAAGGAATTGGCTGGCCACGTCAGGCTTCTTGTAGATTCGTATGAACGACGGGGCCGGTAGCCTCGCCGTTTCGCCCCGGAAACCACAGACTAGGCCGCCCAGCGTGCGCCCTGCTCCGTCGGAGGTGTCCGGCGTGATATCTGCCCTACCCCTGTCCACCTGTTCCTGAACGAGAGATCGGCGGCGACGAGATGCGGCTGCGCGCCCTGCTTCGGACCGATGGCCTCGGCCTGCGGCTGCTCGGCGGCGAGGACGAGCTGGACCGCACGGTCCGCGGTGTGATGACCACCGACCTGCGCGACCCCAGCCGCTACCTCTCCGGCGGCGAACTGGTCCTCACCGGACTGGCCTGGCGGCACGATGCGGCCGACTCCGAACCCTTCGTCCGCATCCTGGCTGCGGCCGGGGTGAGTGCGCTCGCCGCGGGCGAGGCGGAGCTGGGCGCGGTCCCCGAGGACCTGATCGAGGCGTGCGCCCGGCACCGGCTGCCGCTCCTCGCGGTCAACGAGTCGGTCGCCTTCGCCACCATCACCGAGCACGTGGTCCGACGCGTCTCGGGCGAGCGAGCCGGGGACCTGGCCGCCGTGGTCGACCGGCACCGGCGGCTGATGACGGCCGGGCCCGCCGGCGGCGGCCCCGAGGTCGTCCTCGACCTGCTCGGCTCCGACCTGGACCTGCGCGCCTTCGTCCTCTCCCCCACCGGCCGCCTCGTCGCCGGCCCCCGCGACGTGGAGCCGCTCTCCCGCGAGACGGCCACCCGGCTCGCCGCCGACGGCCTCGCCGCGATCCGCGCCGGGCGCCACCGGCAGGCGCGGACCAACGTCGACGGGGAGGCGTACGCGCTCTTCCCGATCCGTTCGGCGCCCTCGGGCACGCCCCGGGGCCCGGCCGCCGCCGACTGGCTGCTCGCGGTCCGCGCGGACGCCTCCGACTGGCCCGAGGAACGGCTCGACCTGCTCGACGGCGTCACCCAGCTGATCGCCGTCGAACGCGACCGCCGCGACGCGGCCCGCACGGTGCGGCGCCGACTCGCCGGGGAGGTTCTGGAACTGGTCCAGTCGGGCGCCGCCCCCGCCGAGATCGCGGCCCGGCTGCGGGTCGCCGCCCCCGTGCTGCTGCCCGGGCTCGGCGCCGCTCCGCACTGGCAGGTGGTGGTCGCCACCGCCGAGGGCCCGGACGCGGGCGGCGGACAGGCCGCCCAGGCGCTGCTGGAGGAGATCCTGGTGGCGCCGGACGCCACCGGGCCCGAGGTGGCCGACCGGACCGCGGTGGCCCGCCTCGGCGAGGAGGCCGTGGCGCTGGTCCCGCTGCCCGCCGTGGCGGCCGACGGGGCGCCCGCCGGCGAGGAGGCGGAGGGCGAGGCCCCCGAGGGCCTGGTCGCCGAGGAACTCCTCGACGCCGTACGGCTCCCGCTCGCCGCCGGACTCGGGGACGGCGACCGGATCACGCTGGGCGTCAGCGCGGCCGTCCACTCGGCGGACGGGCTGCGGGGCGCCCTGGAGGAGGCCCGGCACGCCCGCCGGGTCGCGGCCGCCCGCCCCGGCAGCGTCTGCGCGGCCGGGCACCAGGAGCTGGCCTCGCACGTCCTGCTGCTGCCCTTCGTCCCGGACGACGTCCGCCGTGCCTTCACCGCCCGGCTGCTCGGCCCGCTGCGCGACTACGACCGCCGCCACCGCGCCGAGCTGATCCCGACCCTGGAGGCGTTCCTCGACTGCGACGGGTCCTGGACGCGGTGTGCCGCCCGGCTTCATCTGCACGTCAACACCCTGCGCTATCGCGTGGGCAGGATCGAGCAACTGACGGGCCGGGACCTGTCGCGCCTGGAGGACAAGCTCGACTTCTTCCTGGCGCTGCGGATGAGCTAGCCAGGCTGCGCCCTCAGGCCGGTGAACGGGTGGAACCGCCGATCCGGAGCGCCCAAGCCCCGCGGGGCTGCTGATCCACACGTGCGTACGCGGTGCTTCGCGGTGACGGTCCGCGCCCCGGGCGCCCGGCTCCGGCGGCCGTCCACCGCAGACGTCATGGGCTCATCGCCCGTACGGAACACCCGGCGCGGGGTCCCCACGCCCCACCACCGTTCGAGAAGGTGAGCACCGGCTCCACAACCGTTCGCACCGGGAAGCCCGTGGGTACCGGGGAAGGCGCTGCGACTGGCGCGGGCCCGGCCGGCCGGGCCGGCCGGGCCGGCGTCCGTGCTGCGGCGATCCGTCCGGCCGAGGCGGAGACTCGCCGCTCCGCGGCGCGCGCGGACGCCCGCCGGGCCCGATGGCGGGATCACGGCCCCGAACGTCGACCGGGGTGGGCCCCGGCGCACGCCGGGGCCCACGCGCCATGGCGATCTTGGACGTGCTTCAGCGCGCCCCCAAGGATTGTGAAACCTTTCACCCGACCTCTTGGCTCACCGCCTCGTTCCATGCTGAGATGCACGCCACACTCAACGGCGCGCGTGGGGGAGGGAATGTGGCGGACACCGCCATGTCCGATGCGGGTTCTTCGGAGGTCGCCGCAGGGCCGGACGGGGCGGGTCGCCCGCCCGGGACGACCCGGGAGGCGACCCGCTCGGCGGTGTGGCGGCTGCGGTCGCGCGGCTGCTGGGCCGATGCGGCGGCGCTGCTCGCCAAGGCACACGGGCCCGCCGCCGCGCTGGAGCGGACCGCGCTGCTGGTGGAGCGCTGCCTGTACACGGGGCGGGGCTGGTCCGAGGCGGAGAACGGGCTGCGGCAGGCCGAGGCGCTGGCCGGGACGGACGAGGAGCGCGGCGCCGCCGCCTGCGAGCGGGGCCACCTCGCGTACGCCTCGACCGTGCTCGGGGTCCGCGACCGCGCCGACGAGGCGCGCTCCGCGCTCGGGCGGGCCGCGGCCCTGCTGGCACCCGCCGCGCCCGGCCGGTCCCTGCTCGACTACCGGCGGGGGCTGATCTCCGAGCACATCTCCGACTCCCCGCAGGCCGCCCGCGCCGCCTACCGCCGGGCGCACGCCGGCGCCACCGCCCGCGAGGACACGCTGCTGCTCTCCTCGACCTGGCGGCACCTGGCCGGACTGGCCCTGCGCGAGGGCGAGATGGTGGAGGCCCGGCACGGCTTCGCCCAGTCGCTGCGGCTCCGCGAGGAGCTGGGCTTCCTGGTGGGCACGGCGCCCGCGCTGGCCTCGCTCGCGCAGACCGAGTCGGAGCCGGAGGCGTCCCGCCTGCTGGCGGAGGCGCGGCGGCTCTTCGGGCTGCTGGGCGGGGTGCCGACCTGGCTGGCGGACCAGCTGGCGCCGGCTCCCGAGCCCCTGTGACGCCCGGTGGCCGGGGTGGTCAGCGGGCGCCGGCGAAGTGTTCGCGGACCAGGGACTGGACGGCAGGGAGGTCGCGGGTGGCGAGGGCCTCCAGGAGTGCGAGGTGCTGGGCGGCGTCGGCCACCAGATCGGTGCGGCGGCGCGAGAGCGGTCCGGTGACCAGCGGCCACTGGGCTCGCCGGTGCAGGTCCGCGGCGACCGAGGTGAGCTGCCGGTTCCCGCCGAGGCCGAGGACGGCCCCGTGGAAGGCGCGGTCCGACTCGGCGTAACGGGCGCGGTCGCCGGTCTCAGCGGCGGCGACGGTCTCTTCGGCCAGCGGCCGCAGGGCGGTCCACCGGCCGGCCGGGACGGAGTGGGCCAGCCGCAGCATGACGGGCACCTCGATGAGGGCGCGCACCTCGGCGAGTTCGGCGAGTTCGCGGGCGTCCCGCTCGACGACGCGGAACCCTCGGTTCGGGACCACCTCGACGGCTCCCTCCACCGCGAGTTGCTGCATGGCCTCGCGGACCGGCGTGGCGGAGACCCCGAAGCGCTCGGCGAGGCCGGGCCCGGAGTAGACCTCGCCCGGGGTGAGGTCGCCCGCGATCAGGGCGGCGCGCAGGCCGTCGAGGACCTGGCCGCGGACCGAGGTGCGGCGCAGCGGCGTTCGGGGGGCCGGGGGTTCGCTGTGGAGGTGCTCGCCGTGGACCTGGCCGGCGGTGGGCTGGACGGGGACCCGGGGGCGGGCGGCCTGGCCGGGGGTGCCCGGGGTGGCGGCCCGGGGCAGGGCGTGCTCCACTCGGATTCCTCCTCCTCGCGCGGACCGCTGGGGACGTCGCCCGGGCCGCCCGGGCGGCCGGTTCACCCGGATGCCTGCGACGAGGATAGGGCAAGGTCAGGAGGGCGAAGGCTGGGGTAAGGTAAGGCTTACCTGCAAACGATCGCGATTCGGTGGTCCTCCCTCATGTCCATCACCGCTCCGGCGCCCGGCGCCCTCCGCCCCCTCCCGGCCTCCCCTCTGGCCGCCGCGTACGCCCGGCTGGCCGAGGTCTTCCCCTCACTGCGCGTCGAAGAGGTCCGCGCGGGTGAGGCGCTCCCCGGGGGCGCGGGCTGGACGAGGGCCGACCGGCTCGCCGCCGGCGGCGCGGAGCTGGACGCCTTCATCGCCTGGGACGAGGAACAGGTCCTGCGGGACTACGGCCAGGCCGCCCGCCCGGACGTGGTCGCCACCTTCGGACTCCACCGGTACGCCTGGCCGGCCTGCCTGCTCATCACCCTGCCGTGGTTCCTGCTGGGCCGGGTGCCGCGCTTCCCGGTGGACCAGGTGGCGTACGACCGGGCCGAGGGCCGGATGGCGGTGCGCGCCGGCGCCTTCGCCTGCCTGCCGGACGACCCGGCGGCGGGGCTGCCCGGGGCCCGGGTCGTACCGGACGAGGAGGCACTGCGGGCGGAGGTGCGGGCCGCGGTCGCCGAGCACCTGGAGCCGCTGCTGGCCGGGTTCGGCCCGCGGATGCGGCGGCGCGGCCGGGCACTGTGGGGCATGGCCACCGACGAGGTCGTCGAGAGTCTCTGGTACCTCGGCCACCTCCTCGGCGAGGAGCAGCGGGCCATGACCGAGCTGGAGCGGCTCCTGCCGGGCGCCACCCGGCCGTACGTGGGGACGGCCGCTTTCCGTGAGCTGACCGGTCCGAACGGCGAGGCGCTGCCGACCCGGGACCGGGCGAGCTGCTGCATGTTCTACACGCTGCGGCCCGAGGACACCTGCGTGACCTGTCCGCGCACCTGCGACGCGGACCGCGTCAGCAAGCTGACGGCCACGGCCGCCGCGACGGCCTGAAACCCGCGCCGGAACGCGGCCGGTTCGAACTGAACTCCCCCCGCCCATATGGGCATTCGAGTTCAGAGGGGCGATCGGCGGGGTAAGCCGACCCTTTGGCGTCCTCTTGTCCCGAAACCCTCTGCGCGGTGGTTCCCGTGCGCCACTATGGCGCCCGAACGCCCCACCGCTACGCAAGGGACCCCAGATGAGAATGACCGACATGTCGCTTGACTGGCTGCTTCCCGGCGCCGTTCTGCTCCTGGGTGTGCTGGTCGCGGTGGCGGTTCTCGCACGAGGGAAGCGTGCCGGGGCCAAGGCGGAGGCCGACGACTCCTGGGAACGCAGCGAGGAGCGCCGCAGGCGCAAGGAGGCCGTCTACGGCATCGCCTCCTACCTCCTGCTCTTCTGCTGCGCCGCCGTCGCCGCCGCCCTCTCCTTCCACGGCCTGGTCGGCTTCGGCAGGCAGAACCTCAACCTCTCCGGCGGCTGGGAGTACCTGGTGCCGTTCGGCCTGGACGGAGCGGCGATGTTCTGCTCCGTGCTGGCCGTCCGGGAGGCGAGCCACGGCGACGCCGCGCTCGGCTCGCGCCTGCTGGTGTGGACGTTCGCCGGTGCCGCAGCCTGGTTCAACTGGGTGCACGCGCCGCGCGGTCTGAGCCACGCGGGGGCGCCGCAGTTCTTCGCCGGGATGTCGCTGTCGGCGGCGGTCCTCTTCGACCGCGCGCTGAAGCAGACCCGGCGGGCGGCCCTGCGTGAGCAGGGCCTGGTGCCGAGGCCGCTGCCCCAGATTCGGATCGTCCGCTGGCTGCGGGCGCCCAGGGAGACGTACCACGCCTGGTCGCTGATGCTGCTGGAGGGCGTGCGGTCGCTGGACGAGGCGGTGGACGAGGTGCGCGAGGACCGCCGGGAGAAGACGCAGGACCGGATGCGCCGACGCGACCAGCAGAAGATGGACCGGGCCCGGATCAAGGCGCTCGCCCGCAGCCAGCGCACCATCTGGGGCGGGCGGCGCGGCGGCGCCCAGGTGGAACTGGCGCACGCCGGTGCGCCGGCCATCCCCCAGCAGCAGCTCACCGAGCCGCCGGTGGCCACCCCGGAGCAGCTGCCGGTCCGCAACCGGCCCTCGCTGCAGGCCGTGAACGGAGCCGAGACACCGGGCCGGACGTCGCAGCCCACGACCGTCGACCTCACCGCCGAGGACGACACCCAGGCCCTGCCCCGGCTCGATTCGCTGGAGCAGAAACTGAAGGATCTGGAGCAGCAGTTCGGCTGAGCCCGCGCCCTGTTCCGCGTTCCCGCAGGGGGCGGACGCCGGTCTGTACCGGTGGCCGCCCCCTACGTCGTCCCCGGGGCTTCCGCTACGCCGCGTCCGGCTGACCTTCGTCCTCCGAGGCGGGTGCGGCCGGCCCCAGTTCGAACCAGACCGCCTTGCCCACGCCGTGCCGACGCACCCCCCAGTCGTCGGCGAGCGCCTCGACCAGCAGCAGGCCCCGCCCGCTGGTCGCCTCGTGCGGCCGGGGGGTGCGGGGGCGGGGCGGGCGGCCGGTGAAGTCGCGGACCTCCACCCGCAGGCAGCCGCCACGGACGGTCGCGGTGAAGACCGCGTCGTGGTCGGAGTGGATCAGGGCGTTGGTGAGGAGCTCCGAGGCCAACAGCTCGGCGGTGTCGGCCCGTTCCTCGGCGAGGCGGGGCCGCAGCAGGGCGCGCAGGGCGCGGCGGACCTCCGGCACCGACCGCAGGTCGGCGTGGCGCAGCGTCCGGTGCAGGCGCCCGCCCGGGGTCCGGTCCGCGCGGGGGTGGTCGCCCCGGCCGGGCGGGGGACCGGTGTGCGGCCCGTGCCGGCCGCTCCGTGCGGCGGCGTGTCCCGCCGCGCTGCTGCTCCGTCCGCTCTCCCCGCTTCTCGCAGGGTCCCCCGCCCACATCACGATCGGTCGTCCTCCCGTGGCCTTCCCGGCGGTCCCGTCGCCGCCGGGTGCGTGCGACCGCCCGCCGGCGGCGGTCGAACACGCTCACGGTGATGCATGCCCGTCCGGCACGGCGGCACGCCTGGCGCGGCGTCCCGACACGTGCCCGGCGGGTCAGGGCCGGGGGATGTTGCGCAGGTTGGAGCGGGCCATCTGAAGCATCCTGCCCACGCCTCCGTCCAGCACCATCTTGCTGGCGGAGAGGGCGAAGCCGGTCACCATCTCGGCCTTGATCTTGGGCGGGATGGAGAGGGCGTTGGGGTCGGTCACGACATCCACGAGCGCGGGCCCGTCGTGCCTGAAGGCGTCCTTGAGCGCGCCCGCGAGCTGCTTGGGCTTCTCGACACGTACGCCGTAGGCGCCGCAGGCGCGGGCCACGGCGGCGAAGTCCGGGTTCTGGTTGGTGGTGCCGAAGGAGGGCAGGCCGCCGACGAGCATCTCCAGTTCGACCATGCCGAGCGAGGAGTTGTTGAACAGGACGACCTTCACCGGCAGGTCCAGTTGGACGAGAGTGAGGAAGTCCCCCATCAGCATGGAGAAGCCGCCGTCGCCGGACATCGCGACGACCTGCCGGTCCCGCTCGACCAGTTGCGCGCCGATGGCCTGCGGCAGCGCGTTGGCCATCGAACCGTGGCTGAACGAGCCGATGACGCGCCGTTTGCCGTTGGGCGTGATGTAGCGGGCCGCCCAGACGTTGTTCATGCCGGTGTCGACGGTGAAGACCGTGTCGTCGTCGGCGAGGTCGTCGAGGACCGAGGCGACGTACTCGGGGTGGATCGGGATGTGCTTCTCGACCTTGCGGGTGTAGGCGCTGACCACGCCCTCCAGCGCCTCGGCGTGCTTCTTCAGCATCCGGTCCAGGAAGCGGCGGCTGGATTTCGTCCGCACCAGCGGGGTCAGGCAGCGCAGCGTCTCGCGGACGTCGCCCCAGACGGCGAGGTCGAGCTTGGAGCGGCGGCCTAGGTGCTGGGGCCGTACGTCGACCTGGGCGATCTTCACGTCGTCGGGGAGGAAGGCGTTGTACGGGAAGTCCGTACCGAGCAGGATCAGCAGGTCGCACTCGTGGGTGGCCTCGTAGGCGGCGCCGTAGCCGAGCAGGCCGCTCATGCCGACGTCGAACGGGTTGTCGTACTCGATCCACTCCTTGCCGCGCAGGGCGTGGCCGACGGGTGCCTTGAGCTTCTCGGCGAACTCCATGACCTCGTCGTGGGCCCCGGCGGTGCCGCTGCCGCAGAAGAGGGTGACCTTCTCCGCCTTGTCGATCATCTCGACCAGCTTGGCGATCTCGCTCTCGCCGGGGCGCACGCTGGGCCGTTCGGTGACCAGCGCCGATTCGATGGACTTCTCGGGGGCGGGCTTGTCGGCGACGTCGCCGGGGAGGGTGACGACGCTGACGCCGCCCTGGCCGACGGCGTTCTGGATCGCGGTCTGGAGCAGGCGGGGCATCTGCTCCGGGTTGGAGATCATCTCGCAGTAGTGGCTGCACTCGCGGAAGAGGAGTTCGGGGTGGGTCTCCTGGAAGTAGCCGAGCCCGATCTCGCTGGAGGGGATGTGGGAGGCGAGGGCGAGCACCGGTGCCATCGAACGGTGCGCGTCGTAGAGGCCGTTGATCAGGTGGAGGTTGCCCGGGCCGCAGGAGCCGGCGCAGGCGGTCAGCTCACCGGTGACCTGCGCCTCGGCTCCGGCGGCGAAGGCGGCGGTCTCCTCGTGGCGTACGTGCACCCAGTCGATGCCGGGGGTGCGGCGGACGGCGTCGACGACGGGGTTGAGGCTGTCGCCGACCACGCCGTACATCCGCTTCACCCCCGCACGGACGAGGATGTCGACGAACTGCTCGGCGACGTTCTGCTTGGCCATGCCTCACGCACCCCATTTCCCGCACCTGTGCGGCTTGACGGATTCACCGGGTCCCGCATCGGGTACCCGGTGAATCCATCAAGTCACGGAGCGGGCGCTCACGCCTCCCAGACGGCGGCTGCCGTGCGGTCGCCGGCGTACCCCTCCACCCGCAGGCGGGCGTCGGCGAGGAAGCCGTCGAGGCCGGGCGGGGCGCCCGCGCCCCAGCGTGCGCGGAGGCGGGCCGCGAAGGCGGGCTCCGCGCGCAGGGGCGCGGCGAGGCCGGTGGTGCTGAGCAGCAGCACGTCACCCGGGCGGGCTACCGAGGCGCGGAAGCGGAAGGGTTCGCGGGCCGGCTCGACGGCCGGCTCCCAGGGCCCCGGCGGCACCTCGATCCCGAGCTCCCTGGTGATCCGCTCGCCCCCCGCCGCCCCGGGGCGCCGCGCGTCGCCGTGTTCCTCCTCGCGGGGGTGCGGCTCCAGGTCCTGCCAGGCGCCGTCGCGCAGCCGGTGCAGGCCGCCGTCGCCGACGCCGAAGAAGACCCGGGTGGTGCGGGCCGGGTCGGCGGGGAGCAGCAGGCAGCGCAGCGAGGCCGTGTACGCCTCCGGTTCGGCGCCCAGTTCGGCGGCGCGGGCCCGCAGTCTGCCCAGGGCGTGGTCGGTGAGCCGGTGCAGGCCGGAGGAGAGTTCGGCCCGGCGGCCGTCACGGAGGTCTCCCGCGAGACGGGGGTGGCTGCGGCCGACGGCACGGGCGATCCAGCCGCAGACCTCGGCGGCCGCCCGGTGCGTACCGGTGCCGGTCCGGGCTCCGGTGGCGACCGCCACCAGGGCGACGGCGTCCGGGCCGGTGCCGAAGCGGGCGGTCAGCAGCGCGTCCCGGCGCGGCTCGCCCCGGAGGCGGGCGGTCTCACCCCGCAGCGAGACGGCCCGCAGGGTGAGGGAGCCGTGCCGGCCGCCGTCCAGGACCGTGTCCGGAACCAGGTGGTCCAGGTGGTCGGGGTCGGCGGCGGGCAGCACGGCGGGCCCTGGGTCGCAGGCGGCCGGCCCTTCGCCCCTGTGCGCCGGCTCCGGCACGCGCCCGGCCCGTGTCGCGGCGGCGGGAGGAACCCCGCTCCCCGGCCCCTGGGGGGAGCCTCGCTCGTCCGGCGCCGGTGGTACGGGGGCGGGGGCCCCGGCACGTTCCTCGCGGGGGCGGTGCGCCGGACGTCCGGGCGCCGGCTCGACCGGGGTCGGCGAGGCGTCCCGGGGAGGGTCCGGGGGCGTGGTCCCGCCGGAGGTCCTGGGCGGGGCCTCGGCGTCCGGGCAGCCGTCCGTGAACGGGGCCGGTGCGGTCGGGGGCCTCGGAGAAGCGGGCGCCCGGGTTTCACCGCTCTCGCCGCCGGAGGCGCTCCAGGTTCCGGACGGAGGAGTCCGTGGTGCCGCCGGGCCGGGGCCCGGGCGGGTGGCGCGCGGGTCCGGAACGGCTTCGGCGGCCGGGGCCGGTCCCGGGGGCGCGGGCGCCGCGCCCGGCCGGGGAGCCCCTGCTGACGGGCCCGCGCCCGGAACGGGCGGCGCGCCCGCACCGCCCGGCGAGTCCGCGGCCTCCGCTCCTGCGGGCCCCGGACGGGTTGTTCCGGAGGCCGGGGCCGGGACAGTGTCCGGAGTGGGCGCCCGCCGGGTTCCCGGGGGCTGCCGGGCCGAGGGCTGGTGCGGGACGGTGCCGAGCGTGCCGGAGGCCGAGGCGAAACGGTCGTCCAGGCTGTCGCCGGCACCCGGGGCCGGGCCCGTGTCCTCGGTGACCTCGTCGTACAACTGCGCCCACCAGGCGTCCTCCTGGGCCGAGGTGCCGGTGCGCCTGTCCCCCTGATGACTCATGCCCCTAATAGTCCACCGCGCCAGCCGCCGGAAAACGGGGGAAGCGGGATTTTCGGCCGCCGACCGCCGGTGGGCCCGGCGCCCGCCGGGCGGCCTCACCCCCCACGGGAAGGCCGCCCGGCGAGGCCGGCACGACCCGGCCCGACGCGCATTCCAGGTACGCGCCGGGACGGCGGACGGCGGCGGATTCCCTCCCCTGTCCGGCGGCAGCGGGCACGCGGCCCGAGCGGGCACACGGGGGCTCCGACGACGGAGACCGGGAGGAATCGCCGCAGGCCCGGCGGGTTGCCGGGTCGCGGTGCGGACACAGTGGCAGACGGTCCGGGGGTACGGGGATGATGAGGGCAGGCGGGTTTGTGCCGTGGCTGGTTTCCGCCAGCCGGCGGCCGGGCCGGTGAACGACCGGGGAGGGGAGCGGCGATGCTCGCGGCGATAGGTCTGGACGAGCGGCACGAGGCGGCGTACCGCGCGCTGGTGGCGGTCGGGGTGGCGGAGGTGCCGGAACTCGCGCACCGCCTGGGCACGGACGAGGCGGGGACGGCCCGGGTGCTGCGCAGGCTGGAGCAGCACGGGCTGGCCGCCCGCTCCACGGCGGCGGCCGGCCGCTGGGTGGCCGCTCCCCCGGGCGTGGCGCTCGGCGCGCTGGTGACGCAGCGCCGGCACGAACTGGACCGGGCAGAGCTGGCCGCGGCGCTGCTGGCGCAGGAGTTCCGAGCCCGGGCGGCCGAACCCGCGGTGCAGGACCTGGTGGAGGTGGTGACCGGCGCGGAGGCGGTCTCGCAGCGCTTCCTCCAGATGCAGTACGGCGCGAGGCACGAGGTGTGCGCGCTGGTCACCGGTGCCCCGGTGGCCGTCACCGGCCAGGAGAACGCGGCGGAGGACCAGGCGGCGGACCGGGGTGTGGCCTACCGGGTGGTGCTGGAGCGAGAGGTGATCGCGGGGCCCGGGGGGCTGCGCGAGGTGGCCGAGGCGATGGGCCGCGAGGAGCGGGTGCGGGTGGCGGAGCGGGTGCCGACCAAGCTGGTGGTCGCGGACGGCTCGCTGGCGATGGTGCCGCTCACCTCGCGTGGGGCGGCGGCCCCGGCGGCGCTGGTGGTCCATGCCAGTGGGCTGCTGGAGTCCCTGTCGGGGCTGTTCGAGGCGGTCTGGCGGGACGCGCTGCCGCTGCGACTGGGCGCCGACGGCCCCTTCGAGGAGGCGCCGGACGGCCCGGACGTGACGGACCTGGAGGTCCTGTCGCTGCTGCTGGCGGGATTGACCGACGTGAGTGTGGCCAAGCAGCTGGACCTGGGGCTGAGGACGGTGCAGCGCAAGGTGAAGCGGCTGATGGAACTGGCCGGGGTGACGACCCGCCTCCAGCTGGGCTGGCACGCGTACGAGCGCGGCTGGGTGGCGCGCGACTGACCGGGCCACCCGGGTGGCGGGCGCCCGGACGCCCCGCCCGGCCTGCGTCCCGGGGCGGACCCGCGCAGCCTGGGTCAATGAGTGCCTGGGAGCTGCTGCTGGTGGGGGTGGTGATGGTGCTGGGCCTCGCGGGCGTCCTGGTGCCGGGCCTGCCGGGCACCTGGCTGGTGTGGGCGGCGACGCTGTGGTGGGCGCTCCAGGACCGGTCGTCGACGGCCTGGGGGGTACTGGTCGGCGCCTCGGTGCTGTTGCTGGTCGCGCGGCTGGTGTGCTGGCAGCTGCCCGGCCGCTCGGGGGAACCGATGGGGGCGCGGCTGGCCCAGTGGGCGGGGTGGGGCGCGCTCGCCGGGTTCGTGGTGGTGCCCGTGGTGGGGGCGCTCCCGGGGGCGCTGGTGGGGTTGTACGCGACCGAGCGGGTGCGGCTCGGCCGCCGGGGGGACGCGGCGGCCGCGGTCCGGGACGTGCTGCGGCGCGGCGGCTGGCGGGTCCTGGTCGAACTCTTCGCCTGCCTGCTGGTGGCGGGCGCCTGGGCGGGGGCGCTGGTGTGGGGGTGAGCCCGGTCAGCCGGCGGGGGTGGCGGCCGGTGCCCGCTCCAGGCCGAGCAGCCAGGTCTTGCGTTCCAGTCCCCCGGCGTACCCGGTGAGGGACCCGTCGGCGCCGACGACCCGGTGGCAGGGGCGCACGATCAGCAGCGGGTTGGCCCCGACGGCGCCGCCCACCGCGCGGACGGCTGGGCCGCCGACGCCGATACGGGCGGCGAGCTGTCCGTAGCTGACGGTGGTGCCGTACGGGATCTCGTCGAGGGCGGCCCACACGCGCCGCCGGAAGTCGGTCGCGGGCGGGGTGCCGAGGCGGAGCGTGAAGCGGTCGCGGTCCCCGGCGAAGTACGCGTCGAGTTCGCGGCGGGCCTCGGCGAAGGGGGCGTCGTCGCGGACGGCACCGGGGCCGGGGAGGCCCTTGGCGCCGGGGGCGCCGGGGACGGTGAGCGAGGTGAGGGCGCCGGCGGCGTCGCAGGTGAGGAGGAGGTGGCCGAGCGGCCCGGCGTGAGTGGTCCAGTACGCGGTCATCGTTCTTCCTGGCGGTGCGGGTGGCGCCCGGCGGGTGCGGCGGGCAGTTCCAGTGTGCCGGGCCCGGGGCCCGGGGGCTGGCGGGAAAACGACATGGCGTTCCGCCCGTGGCCCGCCGGTCCTGCCGCCACAGCGGACCGGCGGGCACCGAGGGGCCGGGACGCCCCGGACCCTCGCGTGCCGGGCCTCTCGCCGGACCGGGCGCGGGTATCGGTCAGCGGATGCGGCCGCGCTTGGCGTCGGCGGCGGCCCGGCCCTCGGCTCCCTTGATCCGCCACTCACGGCGGATCTCCCGGCGGAGGCGGGCGTCGGTCTTGGCGACGATGCGCTGGTTCTCCCGCTGAAGCTTGCGGTGACTCTCCAGGCGCCGCACCGGCAGCTCCCCGGCGTCGACGGCGGCCAGGACGGCACAGCCCGGTTCACTGTGGTGCGCGCAGTCCTGGAAGCGGCACTGCCGGGCGTACTCCTCGATCTCGGCGAAGACCCGCTCCACGCCGGAGCCCGCGTCCCACAGACCGACGCCGCGCAGTCCCGGGGTGTCGATGAGGGCGCCGCCGCCCGGCAGGGTGAGCAGGTTGCGGGTGGTGGTGGTGTGGCGGCCTTTGCCGTCCATGTCGCGGACGGCCTGGACCTCCATGGCCTCCTCGCCGATCAGGGTGTTGGCCAGCGTGGACTTGCCCGCGCCGGACTGGCCGAGGAGCACCGTGGTGCCGGAGCCGACCAGTGCGGCCAGGCGTTCCGTTCCGGTGCCGTCCGCGCTGCTGACGGCGAGGACGGTGACGCCGGGTGCGGCCCGCTCCACGTCGGCGACGAGATGGCCGAGGGTGACCGGGTCGGGTACCAGGTCGGCCTTGGTGAGGACGACCAGCGGTTCGGCGCCGGACTCCCAGGCGAGCGCGGTGAAGCGTTCGATCCGGGCCAGGTCGAGTTCGACGGCGAGCGGGACGGCGACGACGGCACGGTCGATGTTGGCGGCGAGCACCTGCCCGTCGGAGCGGTTCGAGGAGCCGGAGCGGACGAAGGCGGTCCGGCGCGGCAGGTAGTGGCGGACGTAGCGCGGGCGGCCTCCCTCGGGGTCGAGGGCGGCCCAGTCACCGGTGCAGATGACCTTCATCGGGTCGCGGGGCACGACGAACGCGGTGTCGGCGCGGACGGTGCCGTCCGGCGTGACGACGTCGCACTGGCCGCGGTCGACCCGGATGACCCGGCCGGGGACGAGGCCACGGGCGGCGTGGGGACCGAAGGCGTCCTGCCAGTCGGCGTCCCATCCGTACGGGACGAGGGCCGGAGGGAGGACGGTGGAGGCGGCGGAGCGGGTGGAGACCTCGGTGGAGGCGGCGAAAGACAAGGGGGGACCCTTCGAAGGGCGGCCCCGGGGGCGTCGTACGGGCCGGTCGTTACCGGTCGGTCGCCCGGGGGCGGCGGGTGGGAGCAGCGGCACGCTGAGTGCGGGCGAAGCCCGTCTCGGTCTCGACAGCCATCGGTCACACCTCCTGGTTCGTACGGCAGGGGACGTGGCGGCGCGTGAGTGCGCGGCCACCGTCGTGAACTGTGAGGACCGTAGCCCGGGGCGGAGTGAGGGGGCCACAGGTTTTTCCGGGCCCGGCCTGGACCGCACCCGCAGGATCTGCCCGGCCCGCGCACCGGGGCTAGCGTGGAGGGGACGGCCCGCACGCGTGCACCGGCGCGCTCGCGGGCGACACGTCCACGGGAAGGTGGTCCTCGTGCCCCAGCACCCGCCCGGTCAGCCCGGTCCCAGCGGCGGCCGTACCGGAACCGAACCCGTCCTCGCCCGCAGCGCGCTCGGCCTGCGCCTGGTGATCTCCTGTGTCGCCGTTCCGCTCTTCGCGGCGGTGACCGTGCTGCTCTCGGTCTGGGCGGCGTCCTCGTCCGAGACGGACAGTCCCAGCGGCACCTCGCTCACCGTGCTCGCCGCCATCTTCGGGGTGCTCACCCTGATCGCCGTGGTCGACCTGCTCGTCGTGGTGCGCCGGCGCTCGCGGGCCCGGGCGGCCGCGCGCGAGGCGGCACGCGACCGCCCGTCCTGAGGCCGCGCCGGTCGGCGACGGTGGCGGAATCGACGGCCTGATCGGCTCGCAGTCCATGCGGTCATCGTCGGCCGGACGGGGCGGGGGCGCATGCCGAAGGGTGAGGGGGAGCGTCCGGACGGGGCGCCTCCGTGGGCCACGGCCGGGCCGGGGATCAGCCGCGCGGGGCGCCGAAGGTGCCGTGGCCGAGCTGGCCGACCTGGATCACCGGAGCGTGGTGGGTGCCGCCGGTGACGGTGTTGTTGATGTGGACGCCGCCTCCGGACGGCTCGGCAGGGGCGGTCTCGTCGAGCAGCCGGCGCAGTTCGGCGGCGGCCTCGGGGTCAGCGCGCAGCAGGCGGCGCAGGCGCAGCTGCCACTCCTCCTGGATGTCGGCCCGGTGCTCCGCGTCGCCGTTGCGGTCGGCCTCGGCCAGCTCGGCGCGGGCGGCGGTCAGCTCGCCGGCGACCTGCTCCTCGTCGCCGCCCCGGGCGAAGAGGCGGGCGACCCGCCCGCGCGTGGCCGACCAGGCGTCGGAGACCATCAGGCCGACCAAGGAACTGGCTCCGCTGGCGGCGAGCGCGGCGAGTTCGGCGTCCAAGTTCTTCTCCCCCTGCGTCACTTCGGCCGCGCAGGGCGGCCGGTGCGGGCCGTACCGCCCGCGCGGGGTCCACGGTAGGCAGCCCCGCGCCCGGCCGGTAGTCCCCCGTACCGGTGGTGAAACCCGGCCGCGCCGCGACGGGCCGGTTTCCGTTTTGCTTTGGCGGCGGGAGGCGCGAGGCTGTGACCATGAGTACACACTTCGACGTGGTGGTGCTGGGCGCTGGCCCCGGCGGGTACGTGGCGGCGATCCGGGCCGCGCAGCTCGGGCTGCGGGCGGCGGTGATCGAGGAGAAGTACTGGGGTGGCGTCTGCCTGAACGTGGGCTGCATCCCCTCCAAGGCACTGCTGCGCAACGCGGAACTCGCCCACCTGGTGAACAACGAGGCGAAGACCTTCGGCATCCGGATCGACGGTGAGGTCACCTTCGAGTACGGGCCCGCCTTCGACCGCAGCCGCACGGTGGCCGACGGCCGGGTCAAGGGCGTCCACTACCTGATGAAGAAGAACCAGATCACGGAGCTGGACGGCCGGGGCACCTTCACCGACGACCACACGATCCGGGTCGACGGCCCCGACGGCAGCCGGACGGTCACCTTCGACCACTGCGTCATCGCCGCCGGAGCCACCACCAAGCTGCTCCCGGGCACCGAGCTGAGCGAGCGGGTGGTGACGTACGAGGAGCAGATCATGACGCGTGACCTGCCCGAGTCGGTCGTCATCGCCGGCGCGGGCGCGATCGGCGTGGAGTTCGCCTACGTCATGCACAACTACGGCGTGAAGGTGACGATCGTCGAGTTCCTGGACCGGATGGTCCCCAACGAGGACGTCGAGGTCTCCAAGGAACTGGCACGCCGCTACAAGAAGCTCGGCATCGAGGTACTGACCTCGACCCGGGTGGAGTCGATCGAGGACTCCGGGCCCAAGGTGCGGGTGACGGTCAGCAAGGACGGGCAGCGGCAGGTGCTGGAGGCCGACAAGGTCCTCCAGGCGATCGGCTTCCAGCCCCGGGTGGCGGGCTACGGCCTGGAGAACACCGGCGTGGCGCTGACCGGGCGGGGCGCCATCGACATCGACGGGCGCTGCCGCACCAACGTGCCGCACATCTTCGCCATCGGCGACGTGACCGCCAAGCTGATGCTGGCGCACACCGCCGAGGCGATGGGCGTCATCGCGGCCGAGACGATCGGCGACGCGGAGACGATGGAGCTGGACTACGCGATGATCCCGCGCGCCACCTACTGCCAGCCGCAGATCGCCAGCTTCGGCTACACCGAGGCCCAGGCCCGGGAACTCGGCTACGACGTCCAGGTGGCGAAGTTCCCCTTCATGGCCAACGGCAAGGCGCACGGCCTCGGCGACACGGGCGGCTTCGTCAAGCTCATCAGCGACGGGACGCACGGCGAGCTGATCGGCGGCCACCTGATCGGCCCCGACGTCACCGAACTGCTGCCGGAACTGACCCTGGCCCAGCAGTGGGACCTGACCGTCCACGAGGTCGCCCGCAACGTCCACGCCCACCCGACCCTCGGCGAGGCGGTGAAGGAAGCGGTGCACGGCTTGGCCGGACACATGATCAACATGTGAGGCGCGGGACGGACTCCGTCCGCTGACGGCTCCTGGGCAGCGCCGGCGGGGTCCCGGCCATTGCCCCTGCCCCGCACGGAGTGTGCCGGGCGCGTCGGTCCGGCGCGCCCGGCGGGCGGGACGAAGCGGGGCGAAATAGGATGATGCGAGGTTTTCTGCGGGCGGGTGTCTCGGTCACGACCCCGGCCGACCCGACGGACCCGGGAGCGGTCGATGAACGGGCAACGCCCCCCGCGCGAGGAGAGCGCGGACGCCCTGCTGACCCGGCTGGGGCGGCTCACCGCGGTCGCCCGGGAGCGCGTGGAGGTGCAGCAGGCCCGGGTGGAGCTGGCGGAGGCGCTCCAGCGGGAGATGCTGCCCGCGCGCCTGCCGCAGGTCCCGGGACTGCGGGCGGCCGCCCGGTACGCACCGGCCCGCGACGGGCTCGACATCGGCGGCGACTGGTACGACGGCTTCGAGCTCGGCGACGGCACCCTCGGCTTCTCCATCGGCGACGTCCAGGGCCACGACGTGGAGGCGGCCGCCTTCATGGGGCAGGTCCGGATGGCGCTGCGGGCGGTGGCCAGTACCGTCAGCGACCCCGGCGAGATCCTGAGCCGCGTCAACGACCTGCTGGTCTCCGTGGACGGCCCGCTCTTCGCCACCTGCTCCTTCCTCCGCTTCGACCCCGCCACCAACGAGCTGTACAGCGCGCGGGCCGGCCACGTCGGCGCGGTCTGGGCGGCGGCCGACGGCCAAGGCGGCGTCGCCGAGGACGTGGGCGGCCTGCCGCTCGGCATCCTCTCCGGCGAGCGCTACCCGGTCACCCGCCGCCGCTGGACGCGCCCGGGAGCGTACGTCCTGCTGACCGACGGCGTCGTGGAGGGGCCCTCGTTCTCGATCGAGGAGGGCCTCGCCCGCGTCACCCAGCTGGTGATCGCCGGGGTGGGGCTCGCCCCCGGCTCGCTCGCCGACCGCGTGATGCGCGTCGCCGGGCGCACCGGCCACCTGGACGACGCGGCGGTCCTGGTCCTCGCCTACGAGGGAACCGCACCGGGAGGCGGGCACCCGTGACCCCTCGCCCCGATCCCCCGGGCCGCCGGAGGCACCGTCCCGACGGGCGCCCGTCCGGCCCCGGCCCGGGCAGGCCACCGGGCGCCCACGAACCGGCGCCGCCGGAGGAGGCCGCCCCCTCGGAGGGCTCCGTACCGCCCGGTCCGCCCGGCGGCGCTTCCCCCGAGCGGACCGGCTCCTGGCGGGCCGGGCTGTCGCTGGAGCAGTTGCGCCGGGCCGCCGGGGCCGGTCCGCGCCGGGAAGGGCGGGCGGCGGCGGCGCCGGTGCGGGCCCTGCGCCTGGCGACGCTGATCCTCGCCGTCGCTCTCGCCTACTACGGCGCCGGCCGGCTCGGCCTGCTGCGCCAGGTGGTGATCGAGGGGGCCACCGTGACACCGCTGTGGCTGCCCTCCGGGGTGGCCCTCGCCGCTCTCTTCACCTTCGGCCCCCGCATCGCGCCGGGCATCGCCCTCGGGATGCTCGCGGTGACCTCCACCATCAGCCCGGTCACCGCGTTCTCCGTGCTGACGGCGGTGGGCAACACCCTCGCACCGCTCACCTCCTGGTACCTGCTGCGGCTGGTCGGCTTCCGCCCCTCGCTGGAGCGGTTGCGGGACGGGCTGGCCCTGGTCTTCCTCGGGGCGCTCGGCGGGATGACGGTGAGCGCGGCGGCCGGCACCGGCACCCTGCTGGCCACCGGCAAGATCTCCCCCGTCGACGTCTGGCCGGTGTGGGCCGCCTGGTGGGCGGGGGACGCGCTCGGGGTGCTGGTCGTGGTGCCGTTGCTGGTGGTGCTGGTCCGCCCCCGCCTCCCGCGCGACGCGCTGGGCCGGACCGAACTGCTGGGGCTGCTCGCGGTGACCGGCACCCTCACCTCGGTGGCCATCTACAGTCCGCTCGACCTGCTGTTCCTCGCCTTCCCGCTGCTGATCTGGGCGGCGCTGCGGTTCGAGCTGACCGGCAGCGCGCCCGCCGCCCTGATCGTCGCCGTGCTGGCGGTGACGGCGGCCGTCGACGAGGAGGGGCCGTTCGCCGGGCGGGGGGTGGGCTCGGTGATGCTCAACCTCCAGGCGTTCAACGTCTCGGTGGCCCTCACCGGCCTGCTCCTCTCCTCCCTGATGACCGAGCGCCGCCATATCCGCGAGCGCATCGAGGATGCCTGCCAGGAACTGGCCGAGGTGGTCGACACGCTCGCCCCCGGCGCCGCCGGCCGACGAGCCGGAAGGGCGGAGGAGGAACCGGGACCCGAAGGGGACGAGGGGCGCGGGAGGACGGGGGCGGGGTGGGGCGCCGGCTGACGGGCACCGCGCCGCCCCCGGCCCGGCCACCCCTGGCCCCCGTCCCGTACCGCCGCGCCGAGTGCGCATTTTCGGACACTCCATGGCGAGATGCACCAGGTCGGCCCCCACGGGAAGATCCACGCCCGCTAACTTTCTACATGCGTGTAGAGAGCGCAGGGGCGGCCCCCCGGATCACCGAATCGCATGTTCCCGAAAGGACAGCTGTGGCCTCGATCGACCTGGACAAGGTGCTGGACAAGGCGTGGGCGGAGAAGAGTCTGCCGGAGATCCTCGCGGAGCCGGTCTCCGCGCTGAAGGGCGTCTCGGACCGGGACGGTGAACTCCTCGACGAGGCGTTCGGCGTCAAGACCGTCTCCGACCTGGCGCGGCTGAAGTACGCCCGCTGGGCTCAGGCGCTCGCCGCGCTCGACACCTCCGCCCCGTAGCACCGCCGCCCGCCGCACCCCCCGCTTCGCGCGGCGGGGGCGGCGGGCGGACCCGCGACCACGCCCCCGGTCGGCGAAAGTCCAGCCCGGCCGACGTTTGAGGCCGCCCCACCGGCACCGGGGACCGGCCGCAACCCGTCCCGTCCCGGCGGGGCCCAGCCGGCCCCGCGCCCCGCCGGGACGGGGCAGCCCTACTCCCGCCCCCGCGCCCGCCGGAACCGGGCGAGTCCCTCGGCGAGCTCCACCACGGGCTCGGGGTAGTCGACGGCCGCCCGGTCGGGCCCCGCCAGTTTCCAGGGCTCGTGGACGGCGCCGCCCTCGACGCCGGCCAGTTCGGGGACCCAGCGGCGTACGTACGCCCCGTCGGGGTCGTAGCGGTGGGCCTGGCGGACGGGGTTGAGGACGCGGTGGGGGCGGGTGTCGGTGCCGGTTCCGGCGACCCACTGCCAGTTCATCTGATTGTTGGCGATGTCGCCGTCGACCAGGAGGGAGAGGAAGTGGTCGGCGCCGGTGCGCCAGTCCACGTACAGGGTCTTGGCGAGGAAGCTGGCGGCGAGCAGGCGGCCCCGGTTGTGCATCCATCCTTCGTGGGCGAGCTGGCGCATGGCGGCGTCGACGATCGGGAAGCCGGTGCGGCCCGCGCGCCAGGCGTCGGTGTCGTGCGCGGCGTCGCGGCCGGTGCGCCAGTGGTCGCCGCGGGTGCGGTAGTCGGCGTGGGCGGCGTCGGGGCGGGCCGCGAGGACCTGGTGGTGGAAGTCGCGCCAGCAGAGCTGGCGGACGAAGGCGGCCGGGCCCGGGCCCTCCTCGCCGCGTGCCCGGTGGACCAGTTCGGCGGGTGAGAGGGTGCCGAAGTGCAGGTGCGGGGAGAGCCGTGAGGTGGCGTCACCGGCGAGGTCGTCGTGCTGCTCCTCGTACGCCCCGGCGCCCCGGCGCAGCCAGGCGGTGAGCCGGTCGCGGCCCACGCTCTCCCCGCCGGCCGCCAGTGCGGCGGAGACCCCGCGCACGTCCCGCCGGGCGGGCACCGCCTCGGAGCCGATCCCGTCCGGCACCCGCACGGTGCGGGGCGCGCCGAGGGGCCGGCGCAGGTGCCGCCCTGACCACTTGCGGAAGTACGGGGTGAAGACGGCGAAGTGGTCGGAGGAGGCGGGGGTGACCGCGCCGGGCGGCAGGGCGGTGGTGACGCCCTCGTGGACGAAGAGCCGCCGCCCCTCGGCCTCCAGCGCCCCGCGCAGCCGCTCCTCGCGGCGCCGGGCGAAGGCGCTGACGCCTTCCGCGAGGTGGACCTCGCCGGCGTCGGCCTCGGCGGCGACCCGGCAGACCTGCTCGACCGGGTCGCCGGAGCGGACCACGAGCCGCCCGCCGCGTTCTCGCAGGGAGTGGTCCAGGTCGGTGAGGCAGTCGGCGAGGAAGGCCGACCGGTTGGGCGCGGCGAACCCGGCCTCGGCCACGGCGTCGTCCCGGACGAAGAGCGGTACCACGGCGTCGGTCGCGTCGAGCGCGGCCCGTAGCGCGGGCTGGTCGTGCAGCCGCAGGTCGGAGGTGAAGAGGACGAGGGAGACGGTCATGACGCTCTTTCGGGGAGGGCGGGCCGGCGTTCAGGGAGAGGGGCGGGAGGTCCCGGGGGCGTCCTCCTCGCGGGCGGCGGTGAGCGCGATGTTGCGGGCCATGCCGCCGAAGACGACGGCGTGGAAGGGCGAGACGGACCACCAGTACGCCTGGCCGGCCAGTCCGCGTGGCAGGAAGACGGCGCGCTGGCGGTAGCGGGTGCGCCCGGCCTCGTCGCGGTCGACGGTCATCTCCAGCCAGGCCAGACCGGGCAGCCGCATCTCGGCGCGCAGCCGCAGCAGGCGGCCCGGCTCGATCTCCTCGACCCGCCAGAAGTCGAGGGACTCCCCGACTCTCAGGTGCTGGGCGTCGCGCCGCCCGCGTCTGAGGCCCACCCCGCCGACCAGCCGGTCGAGGCGGCCGCGCACCGCCCAGGCAAGCGGGAAGGAGTACCAGCCGTGTTCCCCTCCGATGCCTTCGACGACCCGCCACAGGGCTTCGGGGGAGGCGTCGACGACGCGTTCGCGCCGGTCCTCGTAGAGGCTGCCGCCTGACCAGTCGGGGTCGGTGGGCAACGGGTCGCTGGGGGCACCGGGGACGGAGGCGGAGGACCAGCGGGTGGCGACCTGGGCGTCCTGGACACGGCGCAGCGCCAGCGCGAGCGCCTCGTCGACGCCGAGCGGCCGGCCCGGCGCGTCGGGGACGTACCGCGCGATGTCGTGCTCGCGGCAGACCACCTCGTGGCGGAGCGACTCGGCGAGTGGGCGGGCGATGTCCGCCGGCACGGGCGTGACCAGGCCGATCCAGAAGCTGGAGAGGTGAGGGGTGAGGACGGGGACGGGGAGGATCAGGCGGCGGGGCAGGTGGGCGACGGACGCGTACCGCTGCATCAGTTGGCGGTAGGTGAGGACGTCGGGGCCGCCGATGTCGAAGGTGCGGTTGACCTCGGGGGGCATGGCGGCGGAGCCGACCAGGTAGGCGAGGACGTCGCGCACGGCGACCGGTTGCATACGGGTGTTGACCCAGCTCGGGGTGATCATCAGCGGCAGCCGCTCGGTGAGGTAGCGGAGCATCTCGAAGGAGGCGGAGCCGGAGCCCAGCACCACGGCGGCGCGCAGCACGGTGGCCGGCACCCCGGAGTCGAGCAGGATGCGGCCGACCTCGGCGCGCGAGCGCAGGTGCGGCGAGAGCCGGCTCTCGGGGACGCCTTCGGGGGTGAGGCCGCCGAGGTAGACGATCCGGCGGACCCCGGCCTCGTGGGCCGCGCGGGCGAAGATCCGGGCCGCCTCGCGGTCGGTGCGCTCGAAGCCGGAGCCGGTGCCGAGGGCGTGGACGAGGTAGTACGCCACGTCCACGCCGCGCATCGCCTCCCGCACCGAGTCCGCGTCGGTGACGTCGCCCCGGACGACCTCGGCGCGCTCGGTCCAGGGCAGGTCACGCAGCTTGCGCGGGGTACGGGCCAGGGCGCGGACCCGGTAGCCGGCGTCCAGCAGGGCGGGGGCCAGGCGGCCGCCGACGTAGCCGGTGGCTCCGGTGACCAGGGCCAGCGCGCCGTCGCCCTCGGGGACGGCCGCGGTGGGGTGCTCGTTGCTGCTCATGGCCTCGCTCATGGCTCTCTCCGGCTTCGGTGACCCGGTGGAACGGCCGGGTCGGGACCGTCGTTGCGGGACGTCGGGGTCCGTCCCCTGACCCCCACCGTCTCGCGCCGTCCCCTCTTCCGCGCGTCCCGGGCACGCGGGTGCGCCGGGGGCGGGCGGGGTGCGGCGGGGACGCCGATAGGCTGGCGGCGTGGCCGGGACAGACGAGGTGACGGGCGGGGCGGGTGGCCCGGCGGGCGGCGGGCCGGACCTGGTGGCGCTCGCGGTGGAGCTGCGCCGCATGCACGGCGAGGTCAACCGGCTGGCGCACGCCTTCGCCGCCGGGCAGGGCCTGCACGCCACCGATGTGCAGGCGCTCGCGGCGATCCTGGACGCCCCCGAGCCGATGACGCCGGGCCGGCTGCGCGAGCGGCTGGGCCTGACCTCCGGCGCGGTCACCGCCTGCCTGGACCGGCTGGAGCGCGCCGGGCACATCCGCCGTACCCGGGACACCCGCGACCGGCGGGTGGTGCACCTGCACTACGCGGAGGGCGGCAAGGCGCTGGCCCGCGCCCACTTCCAGCCGCTCGCGACGGCCGCCGCCGCGGCCAGGGCGCGGCTGACCCGGGAGGAGGCGGACGCCGCGCTGCGCTTCCTCGCCGCGATGAACGAGGAGTTCGCGCGCATCCGGGGGCCACAGCAGCGTCCGGGCGCCTGACGCGCGGCCGGTCCGCGGGGCTTGCGGGGCGAACTCCCCGCCCACGGCGCATCCGGCGGCCGTACTCGCCCGGAAGGGTGAAGTGTGACGTGAGGCCGTGGCCGCGCGGTGCTGCCCGCACGCGGTGTGGCGTACCCCTTGTCCGGCCCGGAGACGGGTATGCGTAGCATCACCCGGGATCTCTCAATCATTGAGATAGTCAGCGATCGAGTCTTCTCCACAGCGTGGGCGCCCCCGTACCCACGCTCGTCCGCCAGCCCGTCCGAACCCGATTCCGCGCCGCCCGCGCCACGTCCCAGGAGTGCGATGTCCAGCGCCGCCCGCAAGGGCCGAACCGCCCGAATCCTCGTTCCCCTCGTCCTGCTGATCGCCTGGCTCGGCATCGGCGGCACCCTCGGCCCGTACGCGGGCAAGCTCGGCGAGGTCGCCACCAACGACCAGGCCGCCTTCCTGCCGCAGAGCGCCGAGTCCACCCAGGTGTCCGAGGAGCAGCGGGCCTTCTCCGCCGACGAGTCCGTGCCCGCCCTCGTCGTCTGGACCGCCAAGGACGGCGGGCGGCTGCCGGCCGACGCCCGCGAGGCCGCCACCGGCACCCTCGCCGCCCTCGCCGACGCCGACTTCACGGCCGGACGGCCCTCCCCCGCCCTCGCCTCCGAGGACGGCGAGGCGCTGGAGGGCGTCGTTCCGCTCCGCGCCGGGCTGGACGAACTCCAGCCCGTACTGGACGAGATCAGGCAGGCTGCGGCGAAGGTGCCGGGCACCGCGGTGGCCATCGCCGGGCCCGCCGCCAGCCAGGCTGACCTCTCCGACGCCTTCGCCGGGATCGACGGGCTGCTGCTGGGTGTCGCGCTCGTCGCCGTGCTGCTGATCCTGCTGGTGGTCTACCGCAGCGTGCTCCTCCCCCTGGTGATCATCTTCGGCGCGGTCCTCGCCCTCGGGCTCGCCTGCGCGGTGGTCTACGCACTGGCCCAGCGGGACGTGGTCCGCGTCGACGGGCAGGTGCAGGGCATCCTGTCGATCCTGGTGATCGGCGCCGCCACCGACTACGCGCTCCTGCTCACCGCCCGGTTCCGGGAGGAACTGAGCCTGCACGGCGACCGGTTCACTGCGATGCGGCTCGCCTGGCGGCAGTCGTTCGGGCCGATCACCGCCAGCGCCGCCACCGTCGCCCTCGGCCTGCTGGCCCTGCTCCTGAGCGACCTCACCAACAACCAGGCGCTCGGCCCGGTCGGCGCCATCGGCATCGTCTGCTCGGTCTTCAGCGCGCTCACCTTCCTGCCCGCCGCCCTGGTCCTGCTGGGGCGTGCCGCCTACTGGCCGGCCCGCCCCAAGGTCACCGGCACCGGCGGCAGCCACCGCCTGTGGCAGCGGGTCGCCGACCGGGTCGACCGGACGCCGCGCAGGGTCTGGGCGATCACCCTGGCCGCCCTCCTGGCGTGCGCGGCCTTCGCCCCGACGCTGACCAGCCGGGGTGTCCCGCTGGACGAGATCTTCGTCAACGACGCGCCCTCGGTCTCCGCCCAGGAGACACTGAGCCGCCACTTCCCGGGCGGCGCGGGCAACCCGGCCGTCGTCATCGCCGACGCCGGCCGGGCCGACGAGGTGGTCGCGGCGGCCGAGAAGACCGCGGGCGTCGCCTCGGTCGCGCCGGTCACCGAGTCGGGGCGGCCGGGCGGCGGCGAACCGCGGGTCGTGGACGGACGGGTGCGGATCGACGCCACGCTCCAGGACGGCGCCGACAGCGACGCCGCCAAGGAGACCGTGGCCCGGCTGCGGACCGCCGTGCACGCGGTCGACGGCGCCGACGCCCGGGTCGGCGGCTACACCGCGCAGCAGTACGACACCCAGCGCACCGCCGAGGCCGACCGGAACCTGATCATGCCGGTGGTGCTGGCGATCATCCTCGTCATCCTGATCGCGCTGCTCCGCTCGCTGGTGACGCCGCTGCTGCTGGTGCTCACCGTGGCGCTGAACTTCGCCGCCACCCTCGGCATCTCCGCGCTGGTCTTCACCCACGTCTTCGGCTTCTCCGGGACCGACGCCTCCGTCCCGCTCTACGGCTTCGTCTTCCTGGTGGCCCTCGGCGTCGACTACAACATCTTCCTGATGTCCCGGGTCCGCGAGGAGACCGCGCTGCACGGCACCCGGGAGGGCGTCCGGCGCGGCCTGACCACCACCGGCGGCGTCATCACCTCGGCCGGCGTGGTCCTGGCGGCGACCTTCGCGGCGCTCGGCGTGATCCCGCTGGCCTTCCTCGCCCAGATCGCCTTCATCGTCGCCTGCGGCGTGCTGCTCGACACCCTGGTGGTCCGCTCCCTGCTGGTGCCCGCCCTGGTCCGCGACATCGGCCCCGCCTCCTGGTGGCCGGGGGCGCTCAGCCGCCGGGCCGAGCCCGCGAAGGAGGCCGCGAGCGAGCCCCGCATGACTGCATGACCGCATGACCGCAGGCCGTACGCATACCACGGACCTCCCCCGCCCCCGGGCGCGGGAGGTCCGCTGTGCTAGCTTTCGCACGCCAGTCGTACCCACGCATCTCGATGCGAACGGGTCAGGGAATCCGGTGCGAATCCGGAACTGACGCGCAGCGGTGAGGGTGACGGGCGGCGCAGTACGCCACTGGGGCATCCCCGGGAAGGCGCGCCGTCCGGACGACCCCGAGTCCGAAGACCTGCTGGCCCCCCGCCCGTACGGGCGGGGTTCCTGTACGCCAGGCTCCGCGACCGAGCCTCGACACCGAAAGCAGCGCCCCCGTGCCCGTTGCGCCCTTCCGCCGGACCTCCCTCGCCGCCTCCTGCACCGTCCTCGGCCTGTTGCTCACCGCCTGCGGAGGAGGTGACGTCGAGTCGGCCGGTGCGAAGGGGGCCGGGGCGACGACGCTGGAGAACTGCGGCCGCGCCGTGCGTGTCGAGCAGCCGCCGCGGCGCGCCGTCTCGCTCAACCAGGACTCCACCGAGATCCTCCTCTCGCTCGGCCTCGCCGGCCGGATGGCGGGCACCGCCACCTGGACCGACCCGGTCCTGCCCCACCTGGTGAAGGAGAACGCCGAGGTCGAGCGGCTCGCCGACAACAACCCCTCCTTCGAGAGGGTCCTCGACGAAGAACCGGACTTCGTCACCGCCTCCTTCGAGTCGACCCTCGGCAAGGGCGGCGTCGCCACCCGCGAGGCGTTCGAGGACCTCGGCGTGGGCACGTACGTCTCGCCGGCCGACTGTGCCAAGTCCGACACCGGCGACGGCGACGGCTCGCGGGACAAGCCGCTCACCATGGCGGACATCCACGGCGAGATCACCGACCTGGCGAAGGTCTTCGGCGTCGAGGAGCGCGGGGAGAAGCTCGTCGCCGACCTCACCCGGCGGGCCGCGGAGGCCGCCGCCGGACTCGGCACCAGGAAGGCGCCCGAGGACGAACGCCCCACGCTGCTCTACTGGTTCGCCAACTCCGAGGCGCCGTACATGGCCGGCTGCTGCGGCGCGCCCGGCATCATCACCGAGGCCGTCGGGGCGAAGAACGTCTTCGACGACACCGAGGACGAGTGGCCGCAGATCAACTGGGAGGCGGTCGCCGACCGCGACCCCGACGTCCTGGTCATCGGCGACCTGACCCGCAAGTCGCAGACGGCGGAGAGCGCCGCGGAGAAGATCGCGTTCCTGGAGTCCGGCCCCGCCACCCGCGCCATGACGGCGG
Source organism: Streptomyces sp. BBFR102 (assembly GCF_051397025.1). NCBI lineage: Bacteria > Bacillati > Actinomycetota > Actinomycetes > Kitasatosporales > Streptomycetaceae > Streptomyces > Streptomyces sp. BBFR102. Next base: position 5,110,527 of record NZ_CP195757.1, on the reverse strand, counting down.
TGAAGGAGAAGCGGTACGTGCTGCTGAGCGGTGCCGCGATGAACCCCTCGATCCGCACCGTCGACGGGATCGAGGAAGTCGCCGCCAAGCTGCGTGAGTTCGGGCTCGCCAAGTGACCGCCACCGCCGCGCGGCCCGCTGCGAGGGACGGGCGGACGCGGCGACCGGGGGCGTGGACGCTCAGCCTCCTCGCCCTGGCCCTGCTGCTGGCCTCCGTCTCGGTCGCCATCACCATCGGCCCGGCCCACGTCTTGGTCCCCGACGTGTGGGCCGTGGTCCTCTCCCGCCTCGGCGGCGGCGAGAGCGGGCTGACCCCCGTCCGTGAGGGCATCGTCTGGGAACTGCGGCTGCCGCGTACCGTGCTGGCGGCCGTCTGCGGGGCAGGGCTCGCGGTCTGCGGTGTGGTCATGCAGTCGCTGCTGCGCAACCCGCTGGCCGACCCGTTCGTCCTCGGTGTCTCCTCCGGGGCCTCGACCGGCGCGGTCGCCGTGGTGGTCCTGGGCCTGGGCGGCGGCGCGCTCTCGGTCTCCACCGGTGCCTTCGTCGGCGCCCTGGTCTCCTTCGGGCTGGTGCTGCTGCTCAGCCACAGCCTGGGCGGCACCACCGACCGGGTGGTGCTCTCGGGCGTCGCGGGCATGCAGCTCTTCTCGGCGCTCACCTCGTTCGTCGTGATGTTCGCCGCCGACGCCGAACAGACCCGGGGCATCCTCTTCTGGCTGCTCGGCAGCCTCTCCGGTGCCACCTGGACCGACGTGTGGGCGTGCCTGGCGGTGCTGATGGCGGCCCTGGTGGTGTGCGGGGCACGAGCCGTCCAGCTCGACGCCTTCGCCTTCGGTACGGAGAGCGCCGCCGCGCTCGGTGTCCAGGTGGCGCGCACCCGGCTGATCCTGCTGAGCGTCACCGCGCTGCTCACCGCCGCGCTGGTCAGCGCGGCCGGGGCGATCGGTTTCGTCGGCCTGGTGCTGCCGCACGCGGCCCGCGCCCTGGCCGGCACCCTGCACGGGCGGCTGCTGCCAGTGGCGGCGCTGAGCGGCGCGGTCTTCCTGGTCTGGGTGGACACCCTGGCCAGGACCGTGCTGGCGCCGCAGGAGATTCCGGTCGGCGTGGTGACCTCGCTGATCGGCGTGCCCGCCTTCGTCCTCATCATGTACCGCACCCGGAGGCCCTCATGACCGGTCACGAGGCCTCTCCGGACGACCGGCCGGTGCTGCGGGCCGAGCGGGTCTCGCGGTCGGCGGGCGGGCGGCTCATCCTGGACGGCGTGGACCTGGAGGCGCGCGCCGGCAGCACGGTGGGGCTCATCGGGCCCAACGGCTCCGGCAAGTCGACGCTGCTGCGGCTGCTGGCCGGTCTGCTCGCGGCCTCCGGCGGCACCGTCACCGTGGACGGCTCCACCCCCGACGGACTGGGCCGCCGCGAGACGGCCCGGCGGCTCGCCGTGGTCGGGCAGCATGCGGCAACCGACACCGACCTGACCGTCCGCGACGTGGTCGGACTCGGGCGCGTACCGCACCGCAGGACGTGGGCGGCGCCGGGGCCGGCCGACCAGGAGGCGGTGCGCGCGGCGCTGGAGCGGACCGGGCTGACGCCGTTCGCCGACCGGCTCTGGCACACGCTCTCCGGCGGGGAGCGGCAGCGGGCCCAGATCGCCCGGGCGCTGGCGCAGGAGCCGCGTCATCTGCTGCTGGACGAACCCACCAACCACCTGGACGTGCGGCATCAGCTGGAGCTGATGTCGCTGGTGGCGGGGTTGCCCGTGACCTGTGTGGTGGCGTTGCACGACCTCAATCTCGCGGCGATGTTCTGCGACGAGGTCGTGGTGTTGCGCGCGGGGCGCACGGTGGCCTCGGGGGCGCCCGGGGCGGTGCTCCGCGAGGGGTTGATCGAGGAGGTGTACGGGGTGCGGGCCCGGGTCGTGGCCGACGGCGGGGGGACGTTCGTCCGCTTCCTGGCGCCGAGGGCGCGCCACTGACCGGCCTCGGGCGCCGGGCCCGGAGCGGTGCCCGGGGAATCGAAGAGGGTACGGGCGGGTAGGCGTGTCTGCCGGGTCCGGCCGGTGGGGGCGTGTCAACTCTCGGGAGGAGAGCTGCACGCCGTTCGACAGGAAGGACCCCGCCATGGACAGGATCGGACAGCGCTGGCCCGCGTATTCGGGGCTCGTTCCATGGGCGCTTCTGGCCGTGGGCGTCCTGGTGGACGTGGTCACCGTCCCCGAGGTCAGCGGCGGCCCGCTGCTGGTGCTGGCGTGCGTGGCGGCCGGCTCCATCATGACGTTCCGGGGCACCGTCCGGGTGGTGGTGGTGGCCTTCGTCCTGGAGCTGCTGACCGGGCTCAGGCAGGGCGGTCCCGGTGACCCTCGGGAGATCGTCGGCATGCTGTACATCGTGGTGGCCGGGGCGGTCGCCCTCGACCTGAACAGGCTGCTCTCCCGCTACGGCAAGCGCATCTCCGAGGTCCGCACGGTCGCCGAGAGCGTCCAGCTCGCCCTGCTGCCCGAACCGCCGCTCCGGCTGGCCGGGTACGACATCGCCGCCTCCTACCGGGCCGCGCAGAGCGAGGCGCGGATCGGCGGTGATCTGTACGCCGTCCACGACACCCCGTGGGGCCTGCGGGTCTTCATCGGGGACGTGCGCGGCAAGGGGATGGGCGCGGTCAGCACCGTCGCCCTGCTGCTCGGCGCGTTCCGAGAGGCCGCCGAGGACCTGCCCACGCTGGAGGAGCTCGGCGCCCGGCTGGACCGGCGGCTGGCCCGCGAGGCTCCGGCACTCGGCGCGGAGCTGGAGCTGGAGGGGTTCACCACGGCGGTCCTCGCCGAGTTCCCGCACGGCGGACAGGAGGTCCGGCTGCTGAACTTCGGTCACCCCGGCCCGTACCTGGTGGCGCACGGCCGCGCGCGGGCCCTCGACGCCGAGGTGCCGAACCTCCCGCTGGGCATGGCCGGGCTCGGCCAGGAGGTCTCGCCGCACCAGGAGTTCCGCTTCCCGCCGGGGTCGAGCCTGCTCTTCGTGACCGACGGCGTGACGGAGGCGCGGAACCCCGAGGGCGTCTTCTTCGACCCGGCGCGCGGCCTGGAGGGCGTGTCCTGCTCCTCGGCGAAGGCGACGGTCAACGGCCTCCTCACCCGGGTCGACGCCTGGACGGGCGGGGTCTCCACCGACGACCGCGCGGTCCTCGCGGTCGCCCACTGACCGGGTCTACGACCCCCCGCCCCGGATCGCCCCCTCGACCGCCGCGAGCCGGTCGGCGAGCAGTCCGAGGGCGGCGACGGCCCGGCCGAGCTGGTCGCCGTCGGCGCCGCCGATCGCCTGGTGGCGTACGTGGGCGGCGCGGAGCTGCTCCCAGCGCGCGGCCTGCTCCTCGGTCAGCCGGCCGCGCAGGGCGGCCAGTTTGAGGAGGCTGGCCTCGGCGCCGCCGGTGAGGGTCTGGGCCTCGGCCCGGTAGTGGTCGTCGATGAGCGCGGCCAGCTCGCTGTCGTCCATGACGGGCGAGAGGCGTTCGGCGATCCGGTTCATGTTGCGGTACGAGCCCTGGAGGCGGAACGGCGGCTCGGTGCGGGTCTCGTCGGCCTGGGCTGCGGAGGCGATGTACGCGGCGTTGACCGCGAGGACCGTCTCGCGGGCGGCCAGCAGGTGGCGCAGGACGGCGGTGGCGCGCTCGCGCTCGGCGGGCGGGCAGGGCGCGCGGAGCGCGTCGGGCCGGGCGGAGGTGTCGCCCCGGGCGAAGCGGAGGAAGAGGTCGAGGTCGGCACGGTCGCGGCCGGCCAGCGGGGCGAGGTCGGGATGGGAGGTGAGGGCGTTCTCCACGAAGCTCTGCGCGAAGGCGTCCTCCTTGCCGGTGAGGACGTCGCCGAGGTTCCAGACGTCGGCCCGGTTGGCGAGCATGTCCGGCACCCGGAAGAGGTGGCCGGACTCGGTGTACGGGTTGCCGGTCATGCAGATGGCGAACCGCTTGCCGCGCAGGTCGTAGCTGCGGGGGCGGCCGTCCTGGACGCCGTCGACGCGGCGCTGGGCGTCACAGAGCGGGATGAACTTGCCGAGGAGTTCGGGTGAGAGGTGCTGGATGTCGTCGATGTGGAGCAGGGTGTTGCCGCCCGCCGCCAGCGCGAAGTTGATCTTCTCGATCTCCTGGCGGGCGGTGGCGTCGGGGGCCTCGGCCGGGTCGAGCGAGGTGACGCGGTGGCCGATGGCCGGTCCGTCGACGCGGACCCGGAGCAGGCCGAGGCGGTCGGCGACGTACTCCATGAGGGTCGTCTTGCCGTAACCCGGCGGGGAGAGGAGGAGCAGCAGGCCGCTGTGGTCGGTGCGGCGGGCGGCTCCCGCGGCGCCGATCTGCTTGGCGAGGTTGTCGCCGATCAGCGGCAGGTAGACCTCGTCGATGAGGCGGTTGCGGACGAAGGAGGTGAGGACGCCGGTGCGGTGCCGGTCGAGGCGGAGCCGGTCGCGTTCGGCGGCGACCAGGGCGGCGCGGCGGGTCTGGTAGGCGCGGAACCCGGGGAGGGTGCGGGTGGCGAAGTGCCGGGTGCGGGCGAGGAAGGCGTCGAGGCGCAGGACGAGGGTGCGGCGGTGGATGCGGGGGTGGTCGCCGAGGAGCCCGTCGGCGGTGGCGGTGAGCGGCGCGTCCAGCTCGTACCGGTCGAGGCCGGGGCAGAGTTCGATCGCGGCGGCCTCGGCGAGGTCGCCGGGTCCGGTGGTGTCGCCGCCGGCGGCGGTGGCGGCGGTGAGCCAGGCGGTGACGAGCTGGTGGGCGGCGGGCAGCGAGCCGGGGCCGAGGGCGGCGAGGTCCTCCTCGTAGGCGGGGCCCGCGGCGCGGCGGAACGTCTCCAGCAGGGCGCGGGCCGCGCCACCGGTGGCGAACCCTTCGCCGGGGCCCGCCAGCTCCTCGAAGAGGTAGGCGGCGGCGAGGCCGGTGTCGATGCCGTCGGTGCCGGGGGCGGCGCTCGCGGCGAGGGCGTCGGCGAGTTCGGCGCGCAGCTCCTCCTCGGCGCCGGTGGGGCCGAAGGCGGCGCGGGCGCGGGCCAGGGAGCGGACGCGGCGGGTGAGGCCGGCCCGGGTGTCCGGGTCGGTGCGGTGGGCCCAGAAGAGCTGGGCGGCGGCGCGTTCGGCGGCGGGGAAGCGGAGCAGGCCCGCGCCCTGGTGGAGCGGGAGGAGGGCGCCGAGTATCCGCACGGTGTCGTGGTCGTGGACGCCGCGTTCGTACCCTTCCTCGGGCGCGGCCTCGGCGGCGGCGCGGACCAGCGCGGGCAGGTCGGCGGTAGCGAGGGTGTCGGCGCCGTGGGTGGCGAGCAGCCGGGCGGCGAGGTGTTCGGCGCGGTAGACCTCGGCGGACTCCGAGGGGAGGGTCTGCTCCCAGTAGGGGCGGGTGGCGGCGAAGCCGGGGTCGCTGACGGGGCTGCGGTAGTCGGTGCCGCTGAGGGCGAAGGCGAGGGTGTCGCCGTCGGGGACGAGGGTGAGTTCGGCGGGGCGGGTGGTGACGGCGAACCGGTGGCGTCCCAGGCGTACGGTGCGCCCGCCGTCGGCGTACAGGTCGGCGCGGTCGCGCAGGGCGCGGGCGGCCTCCTGGCCGGCGGCCTTGAGGCGTCCGGCCAGTTCCTCGGCGCGGACCGGGTCGTCGGCCTCGCGCAGCGCCTCGATGGTGCGGGTGACCTTGGCGGCCATCGGGTCGGTGGCGAGGAAGGCGCTGACCGCCTCCTGGTCGGGGAGGGCCGCCAGGCGCCGGGTGAGGGAGGCCAGGACCCGGTCGGCGGAGTCGGCGAGCCGCTGGGCGTGGCGGGCGCGGGCGTCGGCGAGGGTCTGGCCGCGGGTGGTGAACGCCTCGTGGATCTCCTCGCGGCGGGTGGCGAGGTCGTCGAGGAAGGCGTCCTGTTCGGCGAAGCGGCTCTCCAGGTCCTCGACGCGCAGCAGCAGTCCGGCGAGCTGTTCGGCGCAGCGCTCGGGGGTGTCGGCGGCGGCCAGCGCGGCGGTGGTGGCCTGGGCGAGCAGGGCGAGTTCGGCGCCGAACTCGGCGCGGCCCTCCGTCTGCGCGAGGGCGCGGCGGCGGGCGGCGAGGGTGGCGCGGGCGCGGTTGACGGCGCCGAGGACGTCGGCGGCGGCCTCCAGGACGCCGGTACGGACGGTGGCGTCGGAGATGTCGATGCCCGCGACGACCTCGCAGAGCGCGGTGAGCCGTTCGGTGTGCTCGTCCAGGGCGCGGGCGAGCGGCGCGGCCCCGGCGGCGGTGGCCAGGGCCTCGGCCTCCTCGGTGAGGCGGGCCGCGTCCTCGTGGTGGGCGGCGAAGGCGTCGGGCCGCGCGAGGTGGCCGACTGCGCGACGGGCGGCGGCGGCCGTCTCCTCACCGAGTCCGGCGGCGAGCCGGTCGGCGCGCTCGGCGTCGGCGTACCGCAGCTCCTTGGTGGCGACGATGCGGCCGTGGGCGCGGCGCAGCGCGGTGAGGGAGGCGACCCAGCCGTCAGCGGACCTCGGCGCCTCGCCCCGGACGCGACGGACCAGGGCGGCGGCCTCTTCAGCGGCCCCGTCGAGGGCCTGGGCGGCCTGCCGGGTGAGGTCGGTGACGTGCTGGAACTCGTCGATGATCTGCCCGGCGGTCTCCCGGACGCGCTCCAGCGGCTCGTGCAGCGCGCCGAGTTCCGGATCGCCGAGCCAGGGGTGCCGGTCGAGGACTGCGGCGCAGTCCTCGCGCAGCGTCCGGTAGACGGCGACGGTGGGCTCGGTGGCGCCACCCGCCGTACGGGCCAGGGAGAGGCAGGCCCCCAGCGCCCGCACCAGGTCGGGGTTGCCGACCCGGGCCAGCGGCCCGTCCCCGCCGTAGGCGTCGGCCAGGGTGTCGGCGACGTAGGGGGTGCGCCAGAGCTGGACGGGGTGGACGCGGGTGGGTTCGCCGCCGTCGTCGGCGCGGAGCACCGCGAGGGTACCGTCCTCGTGCCGGGCCCAGCCGGTGCAGCGCAGCGGGGCGGCCAGCTCCTTGCGGAGCATGTTGTACGAGAGCAGGAGCCCGGGGGCGAGGCCGTGGGCGTGGTACGCGTAGAGCACGTCCTCGCCGAGCGGGGAGCGGAGTTCGCGGTCGAACTCCAGGGCTGTGGCGGCCCGGTCCTCGAAGCTCCGGCCGGTGCCGTCGGCGAGGAACATGCCGCCGCAGTGGACGACGCCCTGGTCGTCGGGGAGGCGGCGGAAGGCGCCGTCGGGCGCGTCGAGCCGGTGCACGGCGCCGGTCGGGGTGTGGACGACCAGGTGGCGCCACTCCTCCTCCTTGTACGGGCGCACCCGCAGCAGGACGAGGGGGCCGACGCGGGCGTGCGCGAGGTCGGCGTCGGCGAGGGACTGGAGGGGTTCGGCGACGGGCTCCCGGTGGGCGGGGGCACCCTCGTCGCCGGTGGTGACGGTGAGGTGGCCGCCGACGGTGGAGACGCCGACGCCCTCGGCGACGGCGACGTAGGGGTGGCGGCCGAGCACGTGGTCGCCGCGGGTGGCCGGCGTCCACTCGACGCCCGGTCCGCCGGGGGCGGGTTCGCGGGCGTCGCGCTCGCCCCGGGCGTCGAGGAAGGCGACGGAGCCGTCGGCGGCCACGGACCAGCGCAGCACCCGCAGGTCGGCGACGCGCTCGCCGGTCCGGAAGACGGCGAGCAGCTTCTGCCCGGCCCGCCGCAGGCGCAGCAGCCGGGCCCGGCGGTAGTAGCGGTGCAGGGCGGCGAACTCGGTGCGGAACGCCGGGTCGTCGAGCAGTCCGGGCACGGCGTCCTCGGGCAGCGGCGAGCCGTCGCGGGCGTGCAGCGAGAAGACGTCGCCGACGGCGGGTCCGGCGCCCGCGGTGACGGTGTCGGGCAGGTCCCGTACGCCGAACAGCAGGACGTCGCCGAGGGCGGCGAGGTCGGCGGCGCGGGCCGGGTGGGCGGTGCGCAGGGTGAGGGTGCCGGTGGCGGCCGGGGCCGTCGACCCGAACGCCTCGGTGCGGCGGGCGTCCAGCGCTTCGGCCCGGCGGGCCAGTTCGTCCGCCTGGGCGGCGAGCCGATCCCGCAGCACGTCGTAGGCGGCGCCGTCGAGCCGGGGAGCGGCCGGGCCCGCGCCCTGGTCCTGGGGCTGCGGGGTGGTGGGCGAGGTGGTCATCTGCTGGGTGCTCCTTGGGCTGTGCCGGCGGGCGGGGCCTGCGTCCCCGGCGGGGCCGGTGGCGGTGGGCCGGGGCGGGTGCCCTGCCGGGCCGGTACGGTCCGCCGTCGCGGGCCGGGTGGGCGCGGCGGGCTCGTGGTCCGGCGGCGTACGGGGTCTGCGGGGTGCGGGCCGCCCGGGTGGTGGGCCGACCCGGGCGGCCCACCGTCCCTCCCCCCTGTCTTCTCCTTGCCGCTCGGAGGGCCGGTCCGGGCCGCAGCTGCCGCCCCCTGTGTCGGCGGCTACGGGTCCCGGACCGGCACTCCGGTCGGGTGCGGGGCTCCCCCTGAGCCCCGCCGTCCGGCGTCCGGCATGGTGCCTTCGGGCGCCCCCGGTGGTCGGCCGGGGGCGTCCGGTGGTGCCGGAGCCGTGGTCCGTGGCGGGGGGGTCAGCCGGCCGTCTCGCTCCGGCCGTCGGGAGCCTTCCCGGCCGGGGCGGGCGCCGCGTCGGCGGTGAGCAGCCCGGCCTCACGGGCCCGGTCGAGGAGCTCGCCGGCCCGGTCGGCGGACAGGCCCTCCTTGGCGAGGCGGCCCATCAGCGCCGAGGCGCTGAGGTCGCGCAGGCCGCCGCTGGTGACCGAGGACAGGACGCTGGTCAGGTCGCCGGTGAAGGAGCTGGTGCCGTCGAGCCAGTCGGCGCCGAGCCGCCGCGCGGTGACGGAGCTGCCCACGAAGGCGTCCAGGCCCTTGCCGAAGGAGACCGAGTCCATGATCCGGTCGAAGAAGACGGACTCGCCGCCGACGATGTTGATGTCGGCGCTCTCCAGGCCGGTGGCGAGCACCGTGGCCTGCGCCTGGGCGACCTCCTTCTGCGCCTGGAGCCCGGCGAGCCGGATCTCCTTCTCGGCGTCGAGCCGCAGCCGGTACTCCTCGTGCCCGCGCGACGCCTCGTCCAGGGCGGCCATGGCGGCGGCCTTCTCCGTCAGTCCGGCCGCCTCCGCCTTCAGCTTCTCCCCGACGGCGGCGGCGTCCGCGCCGGCCTGCGCCGTGGTGCCCTCGGCGCGGGCCAGGGCCTTGGCACGCTCGCCCGCGGCCTCGGCGCGCAGCCGCGCCTCGGTGGCCTGGGCCTCGGCGAGGCCGGTCTTCTCCAGCGCGTCGGCCTCCTTCTCCTGGACCTGGACGCGGGCCAGGCCCTCGGCGGCCCGCTCGGCCTGGATGCCCTCGGCGAGCTTGAGCTTGGCCTGGGCGTCGAGCCCGGCGGCCTTGACCCGGGCCTCGGCGAGGGTGAGTTCCTCGTTGGCGCGGTGCACGGCGGCCTGCTCGGCGGCCTCGGCGGCCTTGATGTCCTTGACCAGCTGCTCCTGGGCCTCGGCCTCGGCGGCGATGACGAGGGCCTGCCGGTCGCGCTCGGCCTCCTCGACGGCGCGCAGCCGCTTGATGGACTCCTCCTGCTCGGCGACGGTCCGGTCGACGGCGACGCGCTCGCGGATGACCTCGGCGATGTCGCGGCGCTCGGCCTCGACCTCCTTGTCGGCGGCGATCCGGGTCAGTTCGGTCTCCCGGTCGCGGGCGATGACCTCCAGCAGGCGGTCCTTCTCGATGCGCTCGGACTCCACCGCGATGACGCGTTCGCGGTTCTTCTGGGCGACGGCGATCTCTCGGGCCTGGTTCTCGCGCTGCACGCCGAGGTTCTCCTCGGTGTGCAGGAAGGCGGTCTGGGCGCGCAGCCGCTCCTCCTCGGCGACCCGGGCGATCTCGGCCTCCTCGCGGGCCCGGAGCGTCTCGATCTCTCGGCGCTGTGTGATCTCTGCGTCACAGCGGCGCCGCTCCAGCTCCAGGATCGCCTCGCGGGCGTCGACGTCCTGGCGGGTGATCTCCTTCTCCTCGTGCCGCTGGAACTCGTTGGTGCGCACGTGCTCGGCGGCGGTCAGCTCGGTGATCTTGCGGATGCCCTGGGCGTCGAGGATGTTCTGCGCGTCGAGCTGGGCCAGGGGCGTCTGCTCGACGTAGTCGATCGCCGCGTCCTCCAGGCTGTAGCCGTTGAGGTCGGTGCCGATGACCGCGATGATGCGGTCGCGGAACTCCTCGCGCTGGGTGTAGAGGTCGGTGAAGTCGAGCTGCTTGCCGACGGTCTTCAGGGCCTCGGAGAACTTCGCGTTGAAGAACTCCTGGAGCGCGCCGGCGTCGCTGGCGCGGGCGGTGCCGATGGCCTGGGCGACCCGGATGACGTCCTCGACCGTCTTGTTGACGCGCAGGAAGAACTGGATGCGGATGTCCGCGCGGATGTTGTCGCGGCAGATCAGCCCCTCCCGTCCGGTGCGGGAGATCTCCAGCGTCTTCACCGAGATGTCGAGGGTCTCGGCCTTGTGCAGCACGGGCAGGACGACCTGCCCGGTGAAGGTCACGTCGACCGAGCGGACCTTGGAGACGATCAGCGCCTTGCCCTGTTCGACCTTGCGGAAGAGGCGGGTCACGACGAGCAGCAGGGCGAGCAGGAGCAGCAGGACGACGACGCCTGCGGCGCCGACCCCCCAGGTGATGGCGTTCACAAGCGGCCTCACAGGGTCATGGGGACGTGCCTGGGCACGTCCGGGCGGGTACGGGCCGGCCGTGCCCGCCGGATGGGCGGTGTGCGGTGCCGGGTGCGGCCCGGCGCGGGGTGGCCGTGAGGTCCTGTGCGTGTCCGCGGTGTCCGGTACTCCCCCGGCTCGTGCCGGCTCGGGAAGTGCCGGGCGCCGTGGGCGCCGGGCAGGACCTCTGGTGCGCCCCGCAGCCCGCGGGACGCGGCTCCGCGCCGGAGCGGGAGCGGGACGCGCGCGTGCGGGCCTGGGTCAGGTCGTGCGGATGGTGCGGGTCGGTACGGGTGGTGCTGCCATGCGGGCGGTATCTGCTGGTCAGGGGCGGATGCGCGGGTCGAGTGCCGCGTCGAAGGGCGCCACCCAGAAGAACTCTCCGGCCACGTCGTAGGCGTAGAGCAGTCCGGTCCGGCCCGAGACGAGGGCCGGGTCGGGGTCGCTGGTGCGGACCTGGACGATGGCCGTGGAGCCGTCCTCGGCGACCACCTCGGCCTGTCCGAACCCGCCGTCCACCCGCCCGGTGCGGATGGTGCAGGTGGAGCCGACGAAGTCGAGCCGGGACGGCCCGGGTTCGTCGGGGAAGAGCGTGCGCAGGGGCCGCAGCAGCAGCCGGGTCAGGCCCCAGGCCGCCGCCAGGGCGGCGGCGAGGACGAGGAGGACCAGGGCGGCGTGGGCCACGCCCGCCGTGCCGGCGCGCCCGGCCAGGACCCCTCCGGTGAGGCTGGCGAGCCAGCCGGTGGTGACGTAGACGGAGACCGCCACCGTCACCGGGACCCCGCCCAGTCCGAGACTGCCGAGATCGGCGTCGGCGTCGAAGCCGTCGGCGTCGGTGACGCCGATCAGGACCAGGACCCAGAAGACCAGGACGACGGCGAGGGCGGCGGTGAAGACGACGGTGGGGAAGCGGCTGATCGTGTCGATGAACTCGTCCATGCGGCTTCCCCGTCCGTGCCCGCGGCGGTGCCCCTCGCACCCCGCTCCCCCGGGTGGACGTCGGCCGGGCCTCACGGTCCGGGCGGGACGTCCCGGCGGCACCACGAAGGTTTCCGCGGTACGGCACCGGGACTCTCTCCCCGTTTCCACCGAGAGCATCCTGACAGGCTGTCGGCTTCCCCCGCATTGCCGACCTCCGGCAATCTTGATGCATCCTTGATGCCGGATGCGGTCCCCCTCACGGGCTTCACGAGGCCGCACCCAGGCGTTAAGAAGGCGCTAACAACCCGCCAAGAAGGAGAGGGAACCCTTGACGACGGAGGAGCGGACCGATGACTGGGTGTCCGGTTACGACCGGATACTCACGGAGGTGGGAGAGACCGGGCGGCGGCTCACCCGCGAGGAGATACAGGCCCGCAGGACACTGGGCGAGCGGGCCGCCGATGCCGGGATACCGCTGCGCACCCTCGTCGGCCGCCATCTCGCCGTGACCAGGGAGCACTGGCCGGCCTCGGCCCGTACCCCGGCGGCGATAGACGGGGTGCTGGCGGCGATGGAGCAGTCCGTGGACGCCTTCGCCTCCGGGTACGAGCGGGCGCAGCGGATGGCGGTACGCCAGGAGGAGGCGGCCCGCCGGGAGTTCATCGACGACCTGTTGTACGGGCGCAGCGATCTCGGGCGGGTCGCGGAGCGGGCTGAGCGGTTCGGGCTGCTGCTGTCGCACGCGCACGCGGTGGCGGTGGCGGTGGGCCCGGAACCGTACGACGAGACGGACCCGGTGGCGCAGGTGGTGGAGCGGGCGCTGACCGGGCGGTTCGGGGAGCGGTCGATCCTGGTGACCACCAAGGACGGGCGGCTGATCTGCGTCGCCCCGGCCGACCAGGAGGAGGTGCTGCTGTACTTCGCCAAGCAGGCGCACGCGGCGACCGACGGCGGGCGGGTCGCGGTGGGCCGCTCCCACCCGGGCGCGGGCGGGGTGGTGCAGTCCTACGAGGAGGCGCTGAACGCGCTGGACCTGGCCGAACGGCTGGCTCTGGACGACCCGGTGGTGCGCTCGGCGGACCTGCTGGTCTACCCGGTGCTGACCCGGGACCGGCAGGCCATCGCCGACCTGGTGAGCAGCGTGCTGGGACCGCTGACCGAGGCACGCGGCGGCGCGGAACCACTGCTGGACACGCTGACCGCCTACTTCGACGCCGGCTGCGTGGCGGCCCAGGCGGCGCGGGAGCTGAGCCTGAGCGTCCGCGCCCTCACCTACCGCCTGGCCCGCATCCACCGGCTGACGGGCCACAACCCCGCGGAGCCGCTGCATCGTTACACCCTGCAGACAGCCGTGCTCGGGGCACGCCTGGCAGGCTGGCCGGGGACCCCGCTGTAGGGGTCCGCCCTGCCGTACAGCAGGGTGGAGCCCCCGGACACGGCCGGCCGGGGAGTTCACGACGGACGCACACGGGGGTGCGCGAGGGATGACGGCGTACGAAGATTCCACGGCGGCGGACGGCGGGGCCGGGGCCCCGCAGGAGGACGGGGTGGACAGGAGGCGGCGGCCGGGGCGGTTCGGCGCGGCGGTGTCGGTGCTGCTGGCCGCGGTGCTGCTCTTCCCCCAGCTGGTGCCCAACGCCCGGTTCCGGGCGGGGAGTCTGGTGGAGACCTTCCTCCCGTGGCTCGGCGTGCTCGCCGTGCTGCTGCTGGTGGTGGGGCTGGCCCGGCGCTCGCCGCTCGCGGTCGGGGCGGCCACGGTGCCGCTGGCCGCGTGGCTGCTGCTCTTCGCGCCGCTGGTGACGGGCGGGGCCTCGGGGGACGGGGCGCGGCTGTCGGTGGTGCAGCACAACGTCAGCGACGAGAACCCCGACCCGGTCGGCACCGCCCAGGCGCTGGCCGCGCCCGGTCCCGACCTGATCGCGGTGGAGGAGCTGACCGAGGAGGCGGCACCGTCGTACCGCAGGGCGCTGCGCGAGGCGTACCCGCACCACGTGGCGTACGGAACGGTCGCCCTCTGGTCGCGGCACCCCTTGCTCTCCGACGAGCCGGTGGACCTGCGGCCCTCCGCAGTGGGCGACGGCTGGCAGCGCGGGCTGCGCACGGTGGTGCGGACGCCCCACGGGGACGTCGCGGTGTACGTGGTCCACCTCCCCTCGCTGCGGATCACCTCCGAGGGGATGCGCACCCAGCGCCGGGACGAGAGCGCGCGGCTGCTCGGGGCACGGCTGGAGCGGGAGCGGTCCGGGCGGGTGCTCGTGGCCGGGGATCTCAACGGGACACTCGACGACCGGGGGCTCGCGCCCGTCACCGGGCGGCTGGGGAGGCCGCAGGGGCATTTCGCGTTCAGCTGGCCCGAGCGGTTTCCGGTGGCGCGGATCGATCACGTGCTGGGGCGGTCGGCCGCCGTGGTGGAGCTGCACACGCTCCCGGCGACCGGGAGTGATCATTTGCCGGTGCTGGCGCGGGTGGACCTGCGGGGAGGGTGAGCCTGCGGCCGGCTGGGCCGGGGTGGGGCGTCGCTCTCCTGCTGCCCGTGCCGGTCAAGGACGGCCTCAAGCGCCGACCGGGCTACGAGGGGGCGACCGGGCCAGGCAAGGGGCGGTGAGGGCCGGGTGCGGTACCAAGGAGGGGTGACTTCGTACGTGGGCAGTGCTGGTTCGTTCGTCGAGGCGCTCGGGGAACGGGCCCTGGTGGTGGACGGTGGGCTGTCCGAGCAGTTGGCGGCGCAGGGGAACGACCTCTCGGACGCCCTGTGGTCGGCGCGGCTGTTGGCCGACGCGCCCGGGGAGGTGGTGGCGGCGCACCGGGCGTACTACGCGGCGGGGGCCGAGGTGGCGATCACCGCGAGCTACCAGGCGACCTTCGAGGGGTTCGCGCGCCGGGGTACGGGACGGGCGGCCACCGCGCGGCTGCTGGCGGCCGGTGTCGAGCTGGCCCGGCGGGCGGCGGACGAGGCGCGGGCGCACGACGGGGTGGTGGGGCCGCTCTGGGTGGCGGCCTCGGTGGGGCCGTACGGGGCGATGCTGGCCGACGGCTCCGAGTACCGGGGGCGTTACGGGCTGAGCGTCGCGGGACTGGAGCGCTTCCACCGGCCCCGTCTGGAGGTGCTGGCCGCCGCCGGGCCCGACGTGCTGGCACTGGAGACGGTGCCGGACGCGGACGAGGCGCGGGCGCTGCTGCGGGCGGTCCGGGGGCTCGGGGTGCCGGCCTGGCTCTCGTACTCCGTGGCGGACGGCCGGACCCGCGCCGGTGACCGCCTCGCGGACGCCTTCGCCCTGGCCGCCGACGCGCCGGAGGTGGTCGCGGTCGGCGTCAACTGCTGTGATCCGCGCGAGGTGGAACCGGCGGTCCGGCTCGCCGCCCGTGTCACGGGCAAGCCGGTGGTGGCCTATCCGAACAGCGGCGAGCGCTGGGACCCGGGCGCCCGTACCTGGCGCGGGCCCGCCCGGCCCCTGGCCGGCCTGGCCGGGGCATGGGTGGCGGCGGGGGCCCGGCTGGTCGGCGGCTGCTGCCGGGTGGGCGCGGGGACGGTACGGGAGGTGGCGGAGGCGGTGCGGGGGTAGGCCGTCCCTGACCCGTGCCAGGTGTTGCCGATGCGTTCAGCACGCGTGTTCCGCCGCCGCCCACGCTCGCGCCCACGGGCACGCGGACGTCCGGCCGGGTCCTTTCGACGCGCCCGTCATCGCCGCCGCCGGCCTCACCGCCTCCCCCGCCTTCCGCCGACGGCTCGGGCCGGAGTTCCCCGAGGGCGCCGAGCCGGC
Organism: Streptomyces sp. BBFR102; assembly: GCF_051397025.1. Taxonomy (NCBI): domain Bacteria; kingdom Bacillati; phylum Actinomycetota; class Actinomycetes; order Kitasatosporales; family Streptomycetaceae; genus Streptomyces; species Streptomyces sp. BBFR102. The sequence goes on along the minus strand of NZ_CP195757.1, from coordinate 5,095,202 downwards.
ACCGCACGTCGGGGCGGGCCGCTCCCGGCGGGGGGCGGGGTACGAGGGTCAGCGGTCGCTGTCGCCCCGGGGGAAGACCGGGGCCGACGAGGCAGCGGGGTGCGGGGCCGGGGCGCCGTCGGGGGGCCGGTCGGCGGCTCCGATCCCGGCTTCGGGTGGGCGCGTCGCAGTCGCGGGCTCCGGGGCGCCACCGCGCCGGATCTGGCCGCGCAGCCGGCCGGTGACGTCCTCCGGGGGCAGGAACTTGGACCAGCGCTCGGGGAACTCGGAGGGCATCTCCGGGTCGTCGGGGTCCTCCCGCCCGGCCCGGGCGCCGGCCGCCGCGCGCTCCTCGCGGGCGGCGTCGTTGGCGGCGCGGGCGGCGGCGGTGGCCACGGAGGGCCAGACGCGGTCGATGGCGGCGTTGACGGCGGCGCCGACCAGCACGGCGAAGGCCGAGACCCCGATCCACAGCAGCACGGCGACGGGGGCGGCCAGCGAACCGTAGATGGTGGGGCCCTCGACGGTGTTGGTCAGGTAGATCCGCAGCAGGAAGCTGCCGAGGACCCACATGCCGAGGGCGACCAGGGCGCCCGGGGTGTCCTCGATCCACGGGGAGCGGACCGGCACCGACACGTGGTAGAGCGTGGTCAGGAAGACCACGGAGAGAAGGAGGAGGACCGGCCAGTAGAGGAGCTGGACCAGGTTCTCGCTCCAGGGCACCACCGAGACCAGGGTGTCCGGTCCGATCACCATCAGCGGCAGCACGACCGAGCCCACCAGCAGGGCGACGATGAAGAGGAGGAAGGCGAGCAGCCGCGTCTTGACGATGCCGCGCACACCGTCCAGGCCGTACATGACCGTGATGGTGTCGATGAAGACGTTGACCGCGCGCGAGCCGGACCAGAGCGCCAGCAGGAAGCCGATGGAGATCAGGTCGGGGCTGCCTCCTTTGGTCACGTCGTGCAGGATCGGCTGGGCGATCTCGCGGACCCCCTGGTCGGTGAGGACCGCGCGGGACGCCTCCAGGATGTTCTGCTCGACGCTGGCGATGGTGTCGGCGCCGGTCCAGCTGTCGACGTAGCCGAGCAGGCCGATGAGGCTGAGCAGCAGCGGCGGCACGGAGAGCAGCGTGAAGAACGCGGCCTCGGCGGCCAGCCCGAGGATGCGGTACTCCATGCAGGAGTTGACGGTGTCCTTCAGCAGCAGCCAGGCGGTTTTCCGCATCGACACGTTGCGGTAGAGCGCACGAGCACGTCGAAGCCGGCCGGAGGGCCGCTCGGGTGTTTCCTTTGCCTGGTCCACCTCCTTACCGTAGCGGCATGGCAGCCAGCACCCACACCGTGACCAATCAGCCCCCGCCCTTGGTCGGATACGACGTCTACGCGGCGGACCGCGCGCTCACCGAGGGCGTGGAGCGCCACCTCGACGCGGCGCTCCTCGACGAGGCACGGGCGGAGCTGTCCGAACTCGGGCGTGCCGCCGGTTCCGCGCAGGCCCAGGAGTGGGGCGTCCTCGCCAACGAGAGCAGCCCCGTCCTGCACACCCACGACCGGTACGGCCACCGGATCGACGAGGTCGCCTTCCACCCCGCCTGGGACCGGCTGCTGGGCCACGCCGTGTCGGCGGGGCTGACCGCCGCCTGGTCCCGGCCCGGCGGCCATCTGCGGCGCGCGGCCGGGTTCCTGGTGTGGACGCAGGCCGAGGCGGGCCACGGCTGCCCGCTGTCGATGACCCACGCGGCCGTCCCCGCGCTGCGCCGCGATCCGGAGCTGGCCGCCTTCTGGGAGCCGCTGCTCACCTCCCGGACGTACGACCCGGGGCTGCGGCCCGCCGCCGAGAAGGCCGGTGTGCTGGTCGGGATGGGGATGACCGAGAAGCAGGGCGGCAGCGACGTCCGGGCCAACACGACCCGCGCCGAGCCGCTCGCCGAGTCCGGCACGTACCTGCTGACCGGGCACAAGTGGTTCTGTTCGGCCCCGATGTCCGACGCCTTCCTGGTGCTGGCGCAGGCGCCCGACGGGCTCTCCTGCTTCCTGGTGCCGCGGGTGCTTGCGGACGGCACCCGCAACCCCTTCGCGATCCAGCGGCTCAAGGACAAGCTCGGCAACCGGTCCAACGCCTCCGGCGAGGTCGAGTTCGACGGGACCTGGGCGCGGCGGGTGGGCGAGGAGGGGCGGGGGGTGCGCACCATCATCGACATGGTGGCCGCGACCCGCCTGGACTGCGTCCTCGGCAGCGCGGCGACGATGCGGCAGGCCCTCGCGCAGGCCACCCACCACGCGGCGCACCGCTCGGCCTTCGGCGGGCTCCTCGCCGACAAGCCGCTGATGCGCAACGTCCTCGCCGACCTCGCCCTGGAGTCCGAGGCGGCGACCACCCTGGCGCTGCGGCTGGCCGCCGCCTACGACGACGGGAGCGAGGCCGAGCAGGCGTTCCTGCGGATCGCGGTGCCGGTCGCCAAGTACTGGGTGACCAAGCGGTGCACCGCGGTGGCCGCCGAGGCGCTGGAGTGCCTGGGCGGCAACGGCTACGTGGAGGAGTCCGGTATGCCCCGGCTGCTGCGGGAGTCGCCGCTCAACTCCCTCTGGGAGGGATCGGGCAACGTGCAGGCCCTCGACGTGCTGCGCGCGATGGGCCGCGAGCCCGGGGCGCTCGACGCCTTCCTCTGCGAGGTGGGCCGGGCGCGCGGCGCCGACCACCGGCTCGACGGGGCGATCAAGCGGCTCCTCACCGAGCTGGCCGACCTCGACGGCATCGAGGGGCGGGCCCGGCGGCTGGTCGAGCGGATGGCCCTGGTCCTCCAGGGCTCCCTGCTCCTGCGCTTCGCCCCACCGGAGGTCGCCGACGCCTTCTGCGCCTCCCGCCTGGGCGGCGACTGGGGGCACGCCTTCGGCACGCTGCCCCACACGCTCGATCTGGGCGCGGTGGTCACGCGGGCGACGCCGCGGGTCTGAGCGGAGACAGGCCGGCAACGGCCGAACGGGGGCTGGCACGCCTCCTCAGGGCCGCAGCACGATCTCCCCCACGTGGCGCCTTCGGGCCAGCGCCATGAGCAGGGCGAGGTGGCGGGGCGCGTGCACGGCCGAGCCGACGACCTGGTCCGGCGCTTGAGGGCACTTCCCAAGCCCGTCCGGCGCCTGAGGACACCCCACCGCAGCCGTCCGAGACCCGAGGACACCCCCCAGCCGGTCCGGCACCTGAGGACGAAGAAGGGGGTGGTGCCGCGCCGACACGGCACCACCCCCAGCAGCCACCCCTCGGCCAGGAGCCGAAGGCGAAACCACCCCCCAAGCTTCATCTCCCGCCCCACCTCGCACGAGAGTTGCAGAGGGTTGCAGCCCGATCGGCGAAGTCCACCCCCGCACCCCCCGCTCCCAGGCACGATGTCCAAAGCACCGCGCCCCGCCACCCGGCGCACCCCCGCGCGGAGCGCACCCCCGGGCGACGATCGAGGAGACCCACCGTGACCCAGGCAGCCATCGACCTAGGCCGCCTCACCGGCCGGGACGTGCGCCGTGCGGCGAGGCTGATGGCCGAGACGCACGCGGCAGCCCTCTCCGGCAAGCCCCCGGCCGTCCCGCCCCGCCCGGAGATAGGCGCGTCCTGGGAACGGATGCTGCGCCGGGGCGTCGACCCGGAGCGGGCGGTCCGCCCCCGCCCGCTCACCTCCGCCGAGCTGGCCGAGCGCCGCCAGCGCTCGCACCTCACCGAGGTGCTGCCGCTGCTGCGGGACGGCCTGGTCTCGGTGGCGGAGGCGGCGCAGCACATCATGGTGGTCTGCGACGCGGACGGCATCGTGCTGTGGCGCGAGGGCCATCAGGCGGTGCTCCGTCACGCGGACGCGACAGGACTGGTCCCGGGCGCCGACTGGCGGGAGGCCACCTCGGGGACCAACGGCCTCGGCACGCCCCTGGTGGCGCGCCGGCCGGTACAGGTCTTCTCGGCCGAGCACTTCGTCCGCACCCACCACCGGTGGACGTGCTCGGGCGCGCCGATCACCGACCCCCGCGACGGCCGCCTGCTGGGCGTGGTCGACGTGAGCGGTCTGCTGGAGACCCTGCATCCGGCGATGCTGAAGCTGGTGGAGTCGGTGGCGAAGCTGGCCGAGGCGGAGCTGCGCGCCCGCCATCTGCGCAGCCTGGACCGGCTGCGTTCGGTCGCGGCGCCGCTGCTGGCCCGGATCGGCGGACGGGCCGTGGCCGTGGACGAGGCGGGCTGGGTCGCGGCGGTCACCGGCATGGCGCCGGTGGACCGGCTGCCGTTGCCGCGGGCGCTGAGCGCGGGCCCGGTCCGCCTCGGTCCGCTCGGCCTCTGCGGGGCCGAGCCGCTGCCCGGCGGCTGGCTGCTGCGACCGGCCCCGTGCCCGCGCGCGGGGGCGGCTCGGCTGCGGCTGGACCTCTCCGCACCCGCCCGGCCGTCGCTGACGGTGGCGGGCGAGGTCGGCTCGTGGACGCACGACCTCTCGCCGCGCCACGCCGAGCTGCTGTTCCTCCTGGCGGGCGAGGAGTCGGGGTGTTCGGCCGCCGCTCTGGCCGAGGCGGTCTTCGGGGACCCGGGGCGCCGGGTGACGGTCCGGGCGGAGCTGTCGCGGATGCGCCGCTACCTCGGCGAGCTGCTGGAGCACCGCCCGTACCGCTTCCGGGAGGGTACCGGCGTGCAGGTGGTGCTCCCCGAGGACCGGTCGGCGCTGCTGCCGCACTCGCTGGCCCCGGCCGTGGCACGGGCCCGCGGCCAAGCGGCGCCCCGGCGCTGAGCAGGGCGGGAGGCGGGTCGGGGGCCGGCCGGGGCGCATGGTTGCCTGGCCGTATGAGCATCACCGTGACCACCTGGTACCTGGAGCAGACCTCCCCCGCGGATCTGCGCCCCGCCACCGCGGCCCGCGCCCGGGCCGCCGCTCCGGACGGCGGCGGCCCGCTGATCATGCGGGCGGAGACCCCGTCCCCGGAGTTCAGCCGCTTCCTCTACGCCTCCGTCGGCCAGGACATCCGCTGGACCGACCGGCTGGCGCTGACCTGGGCCGAGTGGGAGCGGGCGGTCTGCCGTCCGGAGGTGGAGACCTGGGTGGCGTACGACCGGGGCACGCCCGCCGGGTACGCCGAGCTGGAGGCTGCGCCGGACGGTTCGGTGGAGATCGTCTACTTCGGGCTGATCCCGGCCTTCCGGGGGCGCGGGATCGGCGGGCCGCTGCTGTCGGAGGCGGTGGCGCGCGCCTGGGACCTCGCCGAGCGGCGGGAGAGCTTCGCTCCGACCGAGCGGGTGTGGCTGCACACGTGCAGCAAGGACGGTCCGCACGCGATGGACAACTACCTGCGGCGCGGCTTCCGGCTCTACCGCACCGAGACGGCCGAGGAGGACGAGGTGGCGACGCCCGGCCCGTGGCCGGGGGCCGGCCCGCTGCCGTACGGCGTCGAGGAGCCCGGGCGGCCGGCCGCCGGGGACTGATCCGGCGTCAGGAGCGGTCCGCCCGGCGCGGCGTGACCGCTACGTCCGCAATGCGGCTCGTTCGTCCAGCGCCGGCGCCGGCCGTCGCACTCTCCCTCCGACACCCTTGTCCCGCCATTCGGGACAGGGGTGTCCGCATGTTGGATTATGGTGGACTGCCGGAAGAGCGACGTGCCACGCTTCCGCCATGTCCACAGCTGGAACTGCCTTGGTGAGTCGGCGGCACGTCGATCTCGGCCGCGTGTCCAGCGCCATCTGTCGGCCGGGCCGCTAGTCCTCAGCGCCTGCCCCGCCCCCTCTCTCCCCGCTCGGCCCGCACCACGTCGCGCACGCCTGCCCGCTCGCACGTATGCCCAGGTCAGAGCCGCTTCCTGCTGTCCCGAAGGACGTATCAGCCATGGCCGCAACCCCGCAGAATCCCGCTGCCGCCACGCCGCGCCGCAAGGCGGGCCGTCACCGTGGTGAGGGTCAGTGGGCAGCGGGTCACCTCACCCCGCTCAACGGCAACGAACAGTTCAAGAAGGATGACGACGGTCTCAATGTGCGGACACGCATTGAGACGATCTACTCCCAGCGTGGTTTCGCCTCCATCGACCCCGACGACCTGCGCGGCCGTATGCGCTGGTGGGGTCTGTACACCCAGCGCCGCCCCGGCGTCGACGGCGGCAGGACCGCCGTGCTGGCGCCGGAGGAGCTGGACGACGAGTACTTCATGCTCCGGGTCCGCGTCGACGGCGGCCGGCTGACGACCCGGCAACTGCGGGTGATCGGTGAGATCTCCCAGGAGTTCGCCCGGGGCACCGCCGACATCACCGACCGGCAGAACATCCAGTACCACTGGATCAGGATCGAGGACGTCCCCGAGATCTGGAACCGGCTGGAGGCCGTCGGCCTGTCGACGACCGAGGCGTGCGGCGACACCCCGCGCGTCATCCTCGGCTCGCCGGTCGCCGGGATCGCCGAGGACGAGATCGTCGACGGCACCTGGGCCATCGAGGAGATCCAGCGCCGCGTCATCGGCAACCCCGCGTTCTCCAACCTGCCACGGAAGTTCAAGTCGGCGATCTCCGGCTCGCCGCTGCTGGACGTCGCCCACGAGATCAACGACGTCTCCTTCGTCGGCGTCCGCCACCCCGAGCTGGGCCCCGGCTTCGACCTGTGGGTCGGCGGCGGGCTCTCCACCAACCCCAGAATCGGCCAGCGCCTCGGCGCCTGGGTGCCGCTGGCGGAGGTGCCCGAGGTCTACGAGGGCGTCATCTCGGTCTTCCGCGACCACGGCTACCGCCGCCTGCGCACCCGCGCCCGGCTGAAGTTCCTCCTCGCCGACTGGGGCACCGAGAAGTTCCGCCAGGTCCTGGAGGACGACTACCTCGGCCGCAGGCTCACCGACGGCCCCGCCCCGGAACAACCGCTGGCCCGCTGGCGCGACCACATCGGCGCCCACCGGCAGCGCGACGGCCGCTTCTGCGTCGGCTTCGCCCCACGCGTCGGCCGCGTCGACGGCACCACCCTGGTCGAGATCGCCGAGCTGGCGGAGGCGCACGGCTCCGGCCGGCTGCGCACCACGGCCGAGCAGAAGATGCTCGTGCTCGACGTCGAGGAGGAGCAGGTCGCCCCGCTCAGCGCCGGCCTGGAGGCGCTCGGCCTGGCCACCGCCCCCTCGCCCTTCCGGCGCGGCACGATGGCCTGCACCGGCATCGAGTTCTGCAAGCTGGCGATCGTCGAGACCAAGGCGCGCGGCGCCGCGCTCATCGACGAACTGGAGCGCCGCATACCGGAGTTCGACGAGCCGATCACCATCAACCTGAACGGCTGCCCGAACGCCTGCGCCCGCATCCAGGTCGCCGACATCGGCCTCAAGGGGCAGCTCCTGACGGACCCCGACGGCAGGCAGGTCGAGGGGTTCCAGGTACACCTCGGCGGTGCGCTCGGCCTGGAGGCCGGTTTCGGCCGCAAGGTGCGCGGACTGAAGGTCACCGCCGACGAACTCCCCGACTACGTCGAGCGGGTGCTCAGGCGCTTCCAGGAGGGGCGCGAGGAGGGCGAGCGGTTCGCGACCTGGGCCGCCCGTGCCGACGAGGAGGCCCTGTCGTGAGCGAGCGCGCCGCCCCCTTCCACTGCCCGTACTGCGGCGACGAGGACCTGCGCCCCGGTGAACAGGGCCACGGCGCGTGGGAGTGCGCCGCCTGCAACCGCGCGTTCCAGCTGAAGTTCCTGGGCCTGCTCACCCGTGGGCCGGCCCGTGGCACGTACGGAGAGGGCGAGGCGGTATGAGCGGGACACGCGTCGAACCGGCCGCGGCGGACGCCGGCGAGGCGGAGCTGCGGGCCCTCGCCGAGCGGGCCGGGGCCGAGCTGGAGGAGGCGCCGGCGCTGGAGATCGTGCGCTGGGCCGCCGGCACCTTCGGCGAGCGGTTCTGCGTCACCTCCTCGATGGAGGACGCGGTCGTCGCCCACCTCGCCTCCCGGGTGCGGCCCGGCGTGGACGTCGTCTTCCTCGACACCGGCTACCACTTCCCGGAGACCCTCGGCACCCGCGACGCCGTCGCCGCCGTCCTCGACGTCAACGTCCTCACCCTGAGCCCGCGTCAGAGCGTGCCCGAGCAGGACGCCGAGTACGGCCCGAAGCTCCACGAACGTGACCCCGGCCTGTGCTGCGCCCTGCGCAAGGTCAAGCCCCTCGCGGAGGGCCTGTCGGGGTACGACGCCTGGGCGACCGGGCTGCGCCGCGACGAGTCGCCGACCCGCGCCGGCACCCCGGTCGTCGGCTGGGACGCGCGCCGCCGCAAGGTCAAGGTCTCCCCCATCGCCCGCTGGACCCAGGACGACGTGGACGCGTACGTCGGCGAGTTCGGCGTGCTGACCAACCCGCTGCTCACCGACGGCTACGCCTCCGTCGGCTGCGCCCCCTGCACCCGCCGCGTGGCGGCCGGGGAGGACGCCCGGGCCGGGCGCTGGGCGGGCACGGCCAAGACCGAGTGCGGGCTGCACGGCTGAACCATGGAGACCACCACCCCCGCACCGCCCACCGGGGCGGCCCCCTCGCAGACCCGTACCCCGCAGCATGATCCGCAGAGGCAGGAGAAGAACGTGAGCGGAGCCACCGTCTGGCTCACCGGTCTGCCGAGCGCCGGCAAGACCACCCTCGCCCGGGAAACGGCGGCCCTGCTCGGCGCCGACGGCCACCGCACCGAGGTCCTCGACGGTGACGAGATCCGCACCTTCCTCTCGGCCGGCCTCGGCTTCGGGAGGGCGGAGAGGGACACCAACGTCCAGCGCATCGGCTTCGTCGCCGAACTCCTCGCCTCGCACGGCGTGACCGTGCTGGTGCCGGTCATCGCGCCGTACGCGGACAGCCGCGCGGCCGTCCGCGAGCGGCACGCGAAGAACGGCACCCCGTACCTGGAGGTGCACGTCGCCACCCCGGTGGAGGTCTGCGCCGAGCGCGACGTGAAGGGCCTGTACGCGCGTCAGGCGGCGGGCGAGATCAGCGGCCTGACGGGAGTGGACGACCCCTACGAGGTGCCCGAGGCCCCGGATCTGCGGATCGGGACGCACACCGCGACGGTCGCCGAGTCGGCCGAGAGCCTGCGGACGCTGCTGGCCGGGCGCGGGCTGCTCACCCCCGGGCAGCCCGCCGGCTCCGAAGAAGAAAGGCGAGGCGCATGAGAACCATCGCTTCCTCCGCGCGGGCCGCCGGCCCCGAGACCCCGTACGCCCTGAGCCACCTGGACGCGCTGGAGTCGGAGGCCGTGCACATCTTCCGGGAGGTGGCGGGCGAGTTCGAGCGTCCGGTGATCCTCTTCTCGGGCGGCAAGGACTCCATCGTCATGCTGCACCTGGCGCTGAAGGCGTTCGCGCCGGCGGCGGTGCCCTTCTCGCTGCTGCACGTGGACACGGGGCACAACTTCCCCGAGGTGCTGGAGTACCGGGACCGCACGGTGGCCGGGCACGGGCTGCGGCTGCACGTGGCCTCGGTGCAGGCGTACATCGACCGGGGTGACCTGCGTGAGCGCCCGGACGGGACCCGCAACCCGCTCCAGACCGTGCCGCTGACCGACGCGATCCGGGAGCAGCGTTTCGACGCGGTCCTCGGCGGCGGGCGGCGTGACGAGGAGAAGGCCCGCGCCAAGGAGCGGGTCTTCTCGCTGCGCGACGCGTTCTCCCAGTGGGACCCGCGCCGCCAGCGCCCCGAACTGTGGCAGCTCTACAACGGCCGCCACGCCCCCGGCGAGCACGTCCGCGTCTTCCCGCTCTCCAACTGGACCGAGCTGGACGTCTGGCAGTACATCGCCCGCGAGTCCATCGAGCTGCCGGAGATCTACTTCGCCCACGAGCGGCCGGTGTTCCGCCGCGGCGGCATGTGGCTCACCGCCGGCGAGTGGGGCGGCCCGAAGGACGACGAGCCGGTCGAGACCCGCCTCGTGCGCTACCGCACCGTCGGCGACATGTCCTGCACCGGAGCCGTCGACTCCGGCGCCACCACTCTGGACGCCGTCATCACCGAGATCGCCGCCTCCCGCCTCACCGAGCGCGGCGCCACCCGCGCCGACGACAGGCTCTCCGAGGCCGCCATGGAGGACCGCAAGCGCGAGGGGTACTTCTAGCCGTGACCGCCACCACCGCCGAGCAGCTCTCGGCCACCACCCTGCTGCGGTTCGCCACCGCCGGCTCCGTCGACGACGGCAAGTCCACCCTGGTCGGGCGGCTTCTGCACGACTCCAAGTCGGTCCTCACCGACCAGTTGGAGGCCGTCGAGGCCGCCTCGCTCAGCCGCGGCCACGACGGCCCGGACCTGGCGCTGCTCACCGACGGCCTGCGCGCCGAGCGCGAACAGGGCATCACCATCGACGTGGCCTACCGCTACTTCGCCACCCCCCGGCGCCGGTTCATCCTCGCGGACACACCGGGCCACGTGCAGTACACCCGCAACATGGTCACCGGCGCCTCCACCGCCGAAGTGGCCGTGGTCCTGGTCGACGCCCGCAACGGCGTCGTCGAGCAGACCCGCCGCCACGCCGCCGTCGCCGCCCTGCTGCGCGTCCCCCGCGTCGTCCTCGCGGTCAACAAGATGGACCTCGTCGACTACGCCGAGCCGGTGCACGCCGCCATCGCCGAGGAGTTCACCGCGTACGCCACCTCGCTGGGCGTGCCCGAGGTGAGGGCCATCCCGATCTCTGCGCTGGCCGGGGACAACGTGGTGGAGCCCTCGGCGCGGATGGACTGGTACACCGGCCCGACCGTGCTGGAACACCTGGAGACCGTCCCGGTCAGCCACGACCTGACCGCCTGCGCCCCGCGCTTCCCGGTGCAGTACGTGATCCGGCCGCAGAGCGCCGAGCACCCCGACTACCGGGGCTACGCCGGGCAGATCGCCTCGGGCGCGCTCCGGGTCGGCGAGGAGGTGGTGGTGCTGCCGTCCGGGCGGACCAGCACCGTCGCGGCGATCGACGCGCTCGGCGAGCCGGTCGGCATCGCCTGGGCACCGCAGTCGGTGACGGTGCGCCTCACCGACGACGTGGACGTCTCGCGCGGCGACCTGATCGCGCCGGCGGCCCAGGCACCGGAGCTGACCCGCGAGGTCACCGCGACCGTCTGCCACGTGGCGGACGCCCCGCTGACCGTGGGCCACCGGGTGCTGCTCAAGCACACCACCCGCACGGTCAAGGCGGTCGTGGAGGCGATCCCCTCGCGGCTCACCCTGGACGACCTCTCCCAGCACCCCGAGCCGGGGCGCCTTGAGGCCAACGACATCGGCCGGGTGCGGCTGCGCACCGCCGAGCCGCTGGCACTGGACGCGTACGCGCTCTCGCGGCGTACCGGATCGTTCCTGCTGATCGACCCGGCGGACGGGACGACACTGACCGCCGGCATGGCGGGCGACGCCTTCGCCGACGGTACGGCCGCCGCCGCGCCGGCCCCCGAGGCCGACGACGAGGGCTGGGACTTCTGAGATGACGACGGACGGCAGCACCGCCGCGGGCGCCGGCCCCTCCTTCGCGGACGTCTACGCGACGTTCGCGAAGGAGGGCGGCCGGGTCGGCAGCGGGGTGCTCGGCAGCGGGCAGGGCGGGGTCGCGCGATGTGCGCGCTGACGTACGCGCACCGCTCGCGCGCCCGCACCCCCCACCCGCTCCAGCGAAGACCGCCGACCGCCCGGCCGCCCCGACACCGGGGCCCCTGAGTGCCGCCGGGCCTGCGAGAGGACACCTCCCGTGCCTGCCAGCCGTCCCCCGTTCCGTACCCGTACCCGCGTCCTGGGCGCCGCTGCGGCCCTGCCGCTGCTCGTCGGCGCCCTCGCCTCGTGCGGCTACGGTGCGGGCGCCGCCGACGAGAAGCCTGAGAGGGCCACGGGCGGCGGCAAGCTCTCCACCGACAAGGTGAAGATCGGCTACTTCCCGAACCTCACCCACGCCACCGCCCTGGTCGGCGTGGAGAAGGGCCTCCTCGAGCGGGAGCTGGGCGGCGCCGAACTGGTCCCCTCCACCTTCAACGCCGGTCCCTCCGAAATCGAGGCGCTCAACTCGGGCTCCATCGACATCGGTTTCATCGGCCCCTCGCCGTCCGTCAACGGCTACGCCACGTCGCACGGCGACAGCCTGCGCGTCATCAGCGGCTCCGCCTCCGGCGGCGTCAAGCTGGTCGTCAACCCCGACAGGATCAAGCAGCCCGAGGACCTCAAGGGCAAGAAGATCGCCACCCCGCAGCTGGGCAACACCCAGGACGTGGCGTTCCTGCACTGGATCTCCGAGCAGGGGTGGAAGGTCGACCCGCAGTCGGGCGAGGGGGACGTCTCGGTCGTCCGCACCGACAACAAGATCACCCCGGACGCCTACGCCTCCGGTTCGCTGGACGGCGCGTGGGTGCCGGAGCCGACCGCCTCCAAGCTGGTCGCCGACGGCGCCGAAGTGCTGCTGGACGAGGCCGACCTGTGGCCGGACAGGAAGTTCGTGATCACCAACATCATCGTGTCGCAGAAGTTCCTCAAGGAGCACCCGGACGCCGTCGAGGCGGTGCTGCGGGGCACGGTGAAGACCAACAAGTGGATCAACGACAACCCGGACGAGGCCAAGGCGTCGGCCAACGAGGCGCTGAAGAACCTCACCGGCAAGCCGCTGCCCGCAGGCATCCTCGACCCGGCGTGGGAGTCCATCGAGATCACCGACGACCCGCTGGCCGCCACCCTCGACTCGCAGGCCGAGCACGCGGTCGGCGCCGGTCTCCTGGAGAAGCCCGACCTCAAGGGCATCTACGACCTGCGACCGCTGAACAAGGTGCTCGGGGCCGAGGGCGCGCCCCCCGTGGACGACGCCGGGCTCGGCGTCGGGTAGCCCTCGCCGCCCGGTACCCCGACCGCAGCCCGTCCGCCCGCTCGCCCCGGGCGGCCGGCCCCTTCCCGGAGGTGACTCCCATGACCACCACGGCCACCGAGGCAGGCCCCGCAGACGGTACGCCCGCCAAAGCCGCGCCGCCCCCCGCCGCCCGCGTCTGCCACGTCTCCAAGTCCTACCCCGGTCCGGCCGGGGACCAGCTCGTCCTCGACGACATCACCCTGGACGTGGCACCGGGCGAGTTCGTCACGCTGCTCGGCGCGTCCGGGTGCGGCAAGTCCACGCTGCTCAACCTGATCGCGGGGCTGGACGCGCCGAGCGGCGGCACCATCGAGACGCCCGGCCGCCCGGCACTGATGTTCCAGGAGCACGCGCTCTTCCCCTGGCTGACGGCGGGCAAGAACGTCGAACTGGCGCTGAGGCTGCGCGGCGTGCCCAAGCCGGAACGCCGCCCGCGCGCCGAGGAACTCCTGGCGCGGGTACGGCTGGCCGGCGCCCACGGCAAGCGGGTGCACGAGCTGTCCGGCGGCATGCGCCAGCGGGTGGCACTGGCGCGGGCGCTGGCCCAGGACAGCCGGCTGCTGCTGATGGACGAACCGTTCGCCGCGCTCGACGCCATCACCCGCGACGTCCTGCACGACGAGCTGACCGGGGTCTGGCGCACCGCCAACACCGACCCCGACGGCCGGAAGCTGTCCGTCCTGTTCGTCACGCACAACGTCCGCGAGGCGGTACGGCTCGCCCAGCGCGTCGTGCTGCTGTCCTCCCGTCCCGGCCGGGTGGCCCGGCAGTGGACGGTGGACATCCCGCAGCCGCGCCGCATCGAGGACGCGGCCGTGGCGGAGCTGTCCGTCGAGATCACCGAAGAACTGCGTGGGGAGATCCGTCGCCATGGCCGGCACTGATACCCGCGGCGCCGCCGAAAGGACGGCCCGCGAACCCGAAAAGCCCGCCGAGGACCTGGCGGGTCTGGGGGCGGGGCTCGACGCCCTGGACGCGGTCCCCGCCCGCCGCACCCCGCTGCGCGAGACCCTGGTCCGCAAGGTGCTGCCACCGCTGGTCGCGGGGGCGCTGGTCCTGGTGGTCTGGCAGGTCCTGGTCCGGGCGCAGGTCACCGAGGCGTACAAGCTGCCTTCGCCCGGCGCCGTCTGGGCCGAGGTCCTTGACGCCTGGCACCAGGGGACGCTGCTCGGCTACATCTGGACCAGCGTCTCGCGCGGCCTGCTCGGTTTCCTCTTCGCGCTGGCCATCGGTACGCCGCTGGGGCTGCTGGTGGCGCGGGTGGCGTTCGTCCGGGCCGCGATCGGGCCGATCCTCTCCGGCCTCCAGTCACTGCCGTCGGTGGCCTGGGTGCCGCCGGCGGTGATCTGGCTGGGCCTCGACGACCGGATGATGTTCGCGGTGATCCTGCTGGGCGCCGTCCCCTCCATCGCCAACGGCCTCGTCTCCGGCATCGACCAGGTGCCCCCGCTCTACCTGCGGGCCGGCCGCACCCTGGGCGCGAGGGGGCTGCGCGGCACCCGGCACATCGTGATGCCCGCGGCGCTGCCCGGCTACCTGGCGGGACTGAAGCAGGGCTGGGCGTTCTCCTGGCGGTCGCTGATGGCGGCGGAGATCATCGCCTCCTCGCCGGAACTCGGCGTCGGCCTCGGCCAGTTGCTGGAGAACGGCCGCACCGCGAGCAGCATGCCCGTGGTCTTCCTCGCCATCCTGCTCATCCTCGTCGTCGGCGTCGCCATCGACCTGCTGATCTTCAGCCCGCTGGAGCGCTGGGTACTGCGCGACCGCGGGCTGCTCGTGAGGAGCTGACCATGCGCCACCTCGCCCCGCCCTCCTGCGCCCCGCCCGTCCTGGTGATGGTCGCCCACGGCAGCCGGGACCCCCGGCACGCCGCCACCGTGCGCACCCTGGCCGAGCGGGTCCGCGGGCTCGCCCCCGGACTGCGGGTCGAGGCCGCCTTCCTCGACTTCGAGGCCGAGACGGTGCCCGCCCTCCTGGCGCGGCTGTACGCCGAAGGGGTGCGGGACGTCGTGGCGCTGCCGCTCCTGCTGACCCGGGCCTTCCACGCCAAGGCCGACCTGCCCGCCGTCCTTGGCGAGAGCACGGCCGCGCTGCCCCTGCTGCGCGTTTGGCGGGCCGGGGTGCTCGGCCCGTCCCCGCTGCTGGTGGCGGCGTTGGAGCGGCGGCTTCGCGAGGCCGGGGTGGAGCTGGGGCGGCGTGGCTCGACCGGGGTCGTGCTGGCCTCGGCGGGCTCCCGTGACCCGGAGGCGATCGCGGTGGTCGCGGACATCGCGCGGGAGTGGCGGCGTACCGGTTGGTGCGCCGTGCGGCCTGCGTTCGCCTCCGCCTGCGGCCCCGGGCGTCCCCGGACCGAGGAAGCGGTCTCCGCGCTGCGCGCCGGGGGCGCGCGCCGGGTGGTGGTCGCACCCTACGTCCTGGCCCCCGGGCGGCTCCCGGACCGGATCGCGGCGGGGTCCGCCGGGGCGGACGTGCTCGCACCGGTGCTGGGGGCCGCTCCCGAGGTGGCCCGCCTGGTCCTGCGCCGCTATCGCGCCGTGGTGGCCTCGCATCCGGTGGCGGCCTGACCCCGGCCGGGGCCGTCCACCCCGCCCGGCCCGGAGCGGACGGTCCCGGCCGACGAGGCGCGCCCGCGCACCACCCCGGCGTCCGCGGGCACCGGCCACACCCGCGACACCGTGCCGCGGGGCCCGCCGCTGTCCACAGGGCGGCGGGGCGCGGCGGATCGCGGGTATCGTCGGCCCGGCCGGCACCCCCTACTTCCCCCAGGAG
Organism: Streptomyces sp. BBFR102; assembly: GCF_051397025.1. NCBI lineage: Bacteria > Bacillati > Actinomycetota > Actinomycetes > Kitasatosporales > Streptomycetaceae > Streptomyces > Streptomyces sp. BBFR102. Next base: position 5,079,658 of record NZ_CP195757.1, on the reverse strand, counting down.
CGACATGTCCGTCCTCGATGTCGAGATCGACGCCCTCACCGGCGGTTCCGCAGACCTGGCCCAGTACGGGGGCTCGGCCGTGCTGGTCGTCAACGTGGCGTCCCGGTGCGGCCTGACGCCGCAGTACGCGGGGCTGGAGAAGCTGCACCAGCGGTACGCGGAACGCGGGTTCACCGTGCTGGGCGTGCCGTGCAACCAGTTCATGGGGCAGGAGCCCGGCACCGCCGAGGAGATCGCGACGTTCTGCTCGGCCACATACGGCACGTCCTTCCCGATGACGGAGAAGACCGACGTCAACGGCGCCGGCCGGCACCCGCTCTACACGGGGCTGGTGGGGACGGCCGACGCCGAGGGCCACACCGGGGACATCCGCTGGAACTTCGAGAAGTTCCTCATCGCCCCGGACGGCACGGTCGCCGCGCGCTTCTCGCCCCAGACGGAGCCCGAGGCCGAAGAGATCACCTCGGCTGTGGAGGCCGTCCTGCCCCGCTGAGACCGGGTGTTCACGCGTCGAGGCCGAAGCGGCAGCGGGCCCCGCCCGCTCAAGCCGTTCCCGCGCCTCCCGGCCCGGGCGGACGGCAGCACCTCGGCCTCCGCGGTGACCCCCTGCCCGGCGCGGGACTCCGGCGTCCTGGCGGTGGGCAGTACGCCCGCCGGGCCGCCCGGTGTGCGCGGTCCCGGCGGGGGCGCCAGGCCGGGCGGTGCGAAGACGGTCCCGGCGGTCAGGCCGGACCGGCCGCGTGCCCCGGCCGTCCGACGTTCGCCCGTGGTGGGCGGTGGGCCGGCGGCGCGCGGGCGTCGTCGGCCGTGCCGGGCCGGCCCCGGTGCACGCGCGCCCGGGGGCCGGCCTCCCCTCCGTCGGCCCGTGGGGCGGGCCGGTCGGAGTGGCGCACTCCGGCACCGGCGGACCGGTCTGTCGGTTAGCGTGGCGCCATGTCACTGGAACCCTCGGCCCAGCGCGGAGTCGCGGCCCGGCGGCGCATCCTCGACGCCGCCACGACGGAATTCGCCCGGCACGGCGCCGCGGGCGCCCGGGTGGAGCGCGTGATCCAGGCCGCGCAGACCAACAAGGCCCAGCTGTACGGGTACTTCGGCAACAAGGCCGGCCTCTTCGACGCGGTGGTGGACGACTCGCTGGACCGGATCGCCACCCTGGTCCCGATCGACGCCGAGGATCTGGCCGGCTGGGCCGTCCGCCTCTACGACGCGTACCTGGAGGCGCCGGAGCTGATCCGCCTCGCCACCTGGGTCCGGCTGGAACGGAAGCCGGCCGGGTATCTGACCAAGCGCCCCACCCGGTCCGACAGCGCCAGGACCGAGGCCATCACCCGTGCCCAGGCGGCCGGGCTGGTCCGCGAGGGCGACCCGTTCGACCTCTTGGCGCTGGTCATCGCGATGTCCTGCGCGTGGTCCCCGGCGAGCGGGGTCTACACCGCCACCGTCGGCGAGGACCCGGCGGCCCACGAACGCCGCCGCGCCCTCCTGCACGACTGCGTACGGAGCGCCACCGCGCCCTGACCCCCCTGGAGCCGACGGGCCCGGGAACGCGAACGGCCGCCGTGCCCCGTGGGGGTGGGCACGGCGGCCGCCGCTTCAGAGGGCGGGTGTCCCGGGCCGGAGCCCGGGACACCCGGTGCCGAACTGGCCGGCGTGGCGCGTCGGTTACTCGGTGACCTTCAGGAGCAGGTTGGGCGTGCCGGCGCTCGGGTCGGTGATGGCGTCCGGGGTGGCACCCTCGGTGAGCGCGGTGGCGACCTCCTCCGGGGTGGCCTCCGGGTTGCCCGCGAGGTAGACGGCGGCGGCGCCGACGACGTGCGGGGTGGCCATGGAGGTGCCGGAGATGGTGTTGGTGGCGTCGTCGCCGGTGTTCCAGGCCGAGGTGATCTCGGAGCCCGGGGCGTAGATGTCGACGATCTCGCCGTAGTTGGAGAAGGACGACTGCGCGTCGTCCTCGTCGGAGGAGGCCACGGTGATGGCTTCCTCGACGCGGGCGGGCGAGCTGGACGAGGCGTCGCTGGACTCGTTGCCCGCGGCGACACCGTAGGTGACACCGGCGGCGATCGAGTTGCGGACCGCCGTGTCGAGGGCCTCGTCGGCGCCGCCGCCGAGGCTCATGTTGGCGACGGACGGGCCGGAGTGGTTCTCGGTGACCCAGTCGATACCGGCGATGACCTGCTCGGTGGTGCCGGAGCCGTTGTCGTCCAGGACGCGGACGGCGACGATGTCGGCCTTCTTGGCGACACCGTGGGCGGCGCCGGCGATGGTGCCGGCGACGTGGGTGCCGTGGCCGTTGCCGTCGTCGGCGTCGTCGTCGTTGTCCACCGCGTCGTAGCCGGAGGTGGCGCGGCCCTCGAAGTCCTCGTGGGTCACGCGGACGCCGGTGTCGATGACGTAGGCGGTGACGCCCTCACCGGCCGCGTCGGGGTAGTTGTACGCGCCGTCACCGGCGGTCTCGGCCTGGTCGATGCGGTCCAGGCCCCAGGACGGCGGGTTGGTCTGGGTCGCGTCGATGCTGAACTTCTTGTTCTGGACGACCTTCTCGACCGCCGGGTCGGCGGCCAGGCGCTTGGCGTCCTCCAGGGACATGCCGGCGGTGGAGAAGCCGTTGACGGCCGAGCCGTAGTTGCGCTTGAAGGTGCCGCCGTACTCCTTGGCCAGGCCCTTCTTCTCGGCCTTGCTGGCCTTCTCGTCGAGCATGACGATGTAGCTGCCGGAGACGGCGCCCTTGGCGGCGGTGCCGTAGACCTTGCCCTCGGCGGGCGCCGGAGTGGCACCCGCGAACGGGCTCGCGAAGACGGTGACACCGACCGCCATGGCGGTGGTGGCTATCGCGGCGGTGAGCTTGGCCCGGCGGGCACGCTGGTGAGTTGCCATGAAGAGGGATCTCCTCGCGCTGTGTGGGGGGTTATGAGGATGCGCGGCGCACACCGTCCGCCCGAGTACGACAGTGGGGGTGGGGCGGGTGATGCGGCCGGACACCAACTGCCCCGGAAACTCTGGCGAATTGCTGGGGCTGGGACGAAACACTGTCTGATTGACGCGCGCAGATCAAGACCTTCATGAGTCTGTGACTTGTTCAACAAGTTTTCGTAATCACAAATCCGCGACCTGCTGACACTTCGGGCACCAGCGGTCGCTTCCCTCACTTTCCGGGGGTATGCGGGTCACGAGCGTGAAGGTTCTGCGAGCGTTCCGGCGACTTGGTGATCACCTGGTCGGGGCTCGTGAGCACTCGCGAATGCGCCCCACGCGCCCGGCACGACCGGAGTCCCGCGCCCCAGTTGAACCGGCCACCGGCTGGCCGAATCCCCAGGGCCGCCTCCCCGCCGCGACGTCGAGATCCGGCCACCCGATCGGCCGGTAATCCTCCCCACGGGCCCCGGCACCCCCTCCGCCGAACGGACGCCACCCATCTCGCAGCGGTACAGGGGCGCGGCGCGAAAGCCGACACAACACAGCGAACACCGCACACCGGACACCACTCGTCGCAGGAGACCCCCATGACGCTCTCGCACGCCCCCTCCCCCGACGCCCTGGACGAGGAGGCCGCCCGGCTCCACGAGTCCGCTGTCTGGCAGGAACTCGTCGCCTCCTGGCCTGTCACCGCCGCCCCCGGCGCCCGGCCCGACGGCACACCGGCCCCCGGACCGGGCGCCTCCTCCCCCCGCCAGGACCTGGCCGCCTCTCAGGAGGAGTGGCGCGCCCTGCTCTCCGTCCCGGTCTCCGAACTCGTCGCGCGGGCGGCCCGCGCCCTCCCCGCACCGGACCCGGCGGCCGGCTCCCCGCTGCCGGGCCGCGTACAGGCGGTCCTCCCCGACCGCCTGTACGGCTGGCGGCGCGCGGGCCGCTCCGAGGTGCTCCCCTCGGTCCACATGGCGTACGCGCGCCGCGTCCTGGTCGAGTGGGGGTGGCAGAACCGTCCGTACCGTTTGCGGAACCTGCGCGGCGCCCGCTGCCTGTGCGGCGCCCTGCTCACCGCCCACCGCCTCGGCCACGGAAGCCTGGACACCGCCAACCGGTCGGCCGCCTGGCTGATGACCGAGCTGCGCGCCCGGGGCTGGCGGGACCTCATCGGCCCGTGGAACCGCGCCCCGGGCAGAACGGCCGGCGAGGCCCTGGAACTCCTCGACGCGGCGAGGGCCCGGGCCCGCCGCGCGGGCGAATGAGCCGGGCCCTCGACCCCGCCCGGTGTCCGGCAGTTCGCGGGGCTCGTCGGCCGCCGCGCCGCCCTGGCCCAGGAGGCCCCCGGCGGGCCGGGGCGGGACCTGCTCGGCGGGCCCGGTGGTGACGCGGGGCAGCGCGTACGGGTGCTCCTCGACGAGCCGGACGAGGAGCTGCTCGCGGACGGCGCGACGGGCGGTCCAGATGTCGTCGGCGTCCTGGGGGTGACGACCACGCGCACTTCCATGGTGGCGGCGGTGAGTCGGCGACCGCCAGGCTCCGGGAGCACCCGTCCCACGCCTCGCGGTGGTCGGGGATCTCCTCGGTCCTCTTACGCGCCGGACCGAGCGGGGCCCGGTGGTCGGGCGGGAGGAAGACCGACCCGGTCGTCCTCCCGCCGCCGCGCGACCAGTTCGCGAAGGGCCGGCTGGTGAGGCAGGAGACGGGCATGGTGATGCGCCGCTCGTCCCAGGTACGGACCGCGACCCCGGTGAGGGTCACCTCGCCCGGCCGGCCGCCGGCGCCGCCCTGGCTGCGGCGTTCCGCGAGGGCCGGCGGCCCGAACGGCAGTCGGCCGGGCCGCCGGTTCCGGCTCGGCCAACGCCGGGGACCGAGGAGGCGACGGAGGAACCCGCCACCGTCCGGCCGCCTCCCCTCCCCCTCGCCTGTGCCGCGCCGGGGCGGGCCGGGCGGGGCACAGCAGGTCCCCGGACCCCGGCGTCACCGAGGGTGAAAGACTGGCCGGGCACCATACATACGGAGGAACGATGGACGAGCCCCAGGCCAGATCCGTGCTGGCCGCCGCCGGCCTCACGACCCCGGCCGAAGAGGCGGTTCTGCTGGCCTTCGGCGAGAACGCCGTCTTCGCCTTCGGCGACGTCGTGGCCAAGGTGGGCCGCGCCCCCGAGCTGCTCGAACGCGCCCGCCGCGAACTGCGGATCGCCGTCTGGCTCCAGGAGCAGGGCGTCCCCGCCGTCCGCGCCGTACAGCCCGAGCCCCTGCTGGTCGACGGCCACCCCGTCACCCTGTGGCGCCGGCTGTCCGAACCGGTCCGACCGGCAGCCCCGGCGGACCTCGCCGCCCTGCTCCGCCAGGTCCACGCGCTGGACCCGCCCCCGTTCGGGCTGCCCCGCCGGGAACTCCTGGGCGGTGTCGAGCGCTGGCTGCGGCTGGCGGGCGACGCCGTCGACCCGGCCGACGCCGACTACCTCCGCGAACGCAGGGACGGCTTCGCCCAGGCGGCGGCCACCCTGGTCCCGCACCTCCCGCCCGGCCCCATCCACGGCGACGCGCTGCCGCGCAACGTCCACATCGGCCCCGACGGACCGGTCCTCACCGACCTGGAGACCTTCTCCTCGGACCTGCGCGAACACGACCTGGTGGTCCTGGCCCTCTCCCGCGACCGGTACGGCCTCCCCGACGAGGAGTACCGGCGGTTCACCTCGGTCTACGGCTGGGACGTGCGGGAGTGGGAGGGCTGCGCGGTCCTGCGCGGCGCCCGCGAGACGGCCAGCTGCGCCTGGGTCTCCCAGCACGCCCCGGGCAATCCCCGGGCACTGGCCGAGTTCCGCCGCAGGGTCGCCTCACTCCGCGAGGGCGACACCGAGGTCCGCTGGCACCCCTTCTGACGGCGGACCGCTCCGGCAGGTGCCCACCCGGTCCCGTCCGCCGCTCAGGCGGCCTCGGCGTGCAGCGGCCAGCCGCCGTCGACGACCGCGCCCCGCTCCCCCTTGCGCCGCAGGTACGCCTGGAAGTCGGCGGCCCGCTCGGCGGCCCAGGCGATCTGCCGCTCGTGGAGCGCGGCCGGGCCGAGGGCGGCGACCTTGGGGTGGCGCAGGGCTATCGCCCGGGCCAGCCGGGCCGCCGCCAGGGCGTCCGCCGAGGCGTCGTGGGCGTCCTCCAGCTCCACGCCGTACTCCGAGCAGACCGCCGAGAGGCGGCGGCTCCCCTTGCGGTACCGGTCGACGGCGCGGTCCACGGTCAGCGGGTCGATCACCGGCCCGACGGGCGCGCCGCCGAGCCGCTCGGCGAGCGAGGGGAGCCGGTGGCGGCGGAGTTCGGCGGCGAGCAGGGTGAGGTCGAACGGGGCGTTGTAGGCGACGACGGGGACGCCCGCGCGCCAGTACCCGGCGAGCGCGTCGGCGACCGCGTCGGCGACCTGGTCGGGCGGGCTGCCCTCGGCGGCGGCCCGGGCGTCGGTGATGCCGTGGACGGCGGTGGCCCCGGCCGGGATGGGTATGCCGGGGTCGGCGAGCCAGGTGCGGTGGCCCCGGCGCTCCCCGTCCGCCACCTCGATGACGGCGGCCGTGACGATCCGCGCCTCCCGCGGGTCGGTGCCCGTCGTCTCCAGGTCGAACCCGATCAGCAGCTCCCGGTGCCAGCCCATGGCCGCCCCTCCTTCTTGTGCGTTCCCCCAGTGGTGCCCCACCTTCGCACGCACCACCGACAGCGCCGCTTCGTCCACCTCGCCGTGCCTGCCACCTGCCCTGCGGCGCACCGGGGCGCACCCGGCGTGCCGCAGGGCGGCGGACCGCGTCAGGAGACGGGCCGCGAGTCGGCCCAGGCCAGCTCGAACTCCTCCCGGTAGGTCTCGAACAGCCCGTTCTCGCCCGGCCCTTCCCCGCGCACCACGCGTCCGCCGCCGCGCAGCACGAGGACCGGGGCTTCCATGCCCCGGGTGCGCCGCAGGTAGGACTGGACGACGGCGACCCCGTCGGCGCCGTCCCCGTCGACCAGGTAGGCGGTGAAACGGGGCGTCTCGTCGTACACCTGGATCTCGAAGGCGCCCGGGTCGCGCAGGCGGGCTCGGACCCTGCGCATGTGGAGGATGTTCATCTCCACCGAGCGGCTCAGCTCGCCGCGCTTGAGGCCCAGCTCTCGCTCGCGGCGCTTGACGGCGCTGGAGGCCGGGTTGAGGAAGAGGAGCCGGACGCGGCTGCCCTCCTCGGCCAGGCGGACCAGGCGGCGCCCGGAGAAGTTCTGCACGAGCAGGTTGAGCCCTATCCCGATGGCGTCCAGGCGCCGGGCCCCGCCGAACAGGTCCTCGGCGGGGAACTGCCGCAGCAGCCGCACCCGGTCCGGGTGGACGCCGACCACGTCCGCGTACCGGTCGCCGACCAGGTCCTCGACGGCGTCGACGCGCAGCCGCCGCGCCGAGGGCACGTCGGAGCCGGCGCCGAGCATCTCCAGCAGGACCGCCGAGGCCCGTTCGGCCTGCGAGAGGACGGCCTGCGACAGGGCCCGGTTGCGGGAGACGACGTTGCGGGTGACCTCCAGCTCGTCGAGGGCCAGCTCGACGGCGCGCCGGTCGTCGAAGTACGGCTCGAAACAGGGCCAGTGCTGCACCATCAGCTCGCGCAGCTGCGGCAGGGTGAGGAAGCTCAGCACGTTGTCGTCGGCCGGGTCGAGCAGGTAGCCCTTGCGGCGGCTGACCTCGCGCACGGCGACGGCCCGCTGCACCCACTCCTGCCCGGCGGGTCCGGCGGCGGCGACCACCCACTCCTCGCCGTGCACCGGCTCGTAGACCGGGCGCAGCACGGCGGCGACCACGGCGCGCAGCCGCTGCTCGACCAGATTGAGCCAGATGTAGGCGCGCCCGGCGCGCTGGGCGCGGGTACGGACCTCGCTCCAGGCGTCGGCGCCCCAGTCCAGCTCGGGGCCTATCTGGGCGCCGGTCTCCACCGGCCGCGCCAGGGACACCGCTCCGGACGGGACCTCCCCGGAGCCCCCCTCGTGACCTGGGTCACCAGGGGGCAGCTCCAGCCCTCCCGAGCTCACCCGCGTACCGCCTTCCGCTCCCCGGAGGCCCCCGGCACTCCCCTGTCCAACGATCAAGGAAGGGTACTCCGGGTGTGGCGGGTGTGCAGCCCGATGCCCGGGGTCCTCTCCCAACTCGACGAGCCGTCAAGGCCGTTGCCGGAAGCCTAATGGACCCCCGGGGTCCCGTCGGCCGCGGTCACCCGGGTGGACCGGCCGAAGTCCTAGGTACTGCCCCCACTTTCCGGGAGACTCGGCCCGAAGCGGTCCCACTGTTCCGGGCTTGCCCCGGGCCTCAGATGGAAGAGTCGAGCCATGCAGGTCTGGCCTGGACAGGCGTATCCCCTCGGTGCCTCCTACGACGGCGCCGGCACGAACTTCGCGGTCTTCTCGGAGGCGGCGGACCGGATCGAACTGGTGCTGCTGCACGACGACGGCTCCGAGACGGCGGTCGAGCTGCGGGAGACCGACGCGTTCGTACGCCACGCGTACCTGCCCGGCGTCATGCCCGGCCAGCGATACGGCTTCCGCGTGCACGGCCCCTACGCCCCCGAGCGCGGCCAGCGCTGCAACAGCGCGAAGCTCCTCCTCGACCCCTACGCCCGCGCGGTCAGCGGCAAGATCACCTGGGGCGAGGAGGTGTACGGCTACCACTTCGGCTCCCCGGAGAAGCGCAACGACCTCGACTCGGCGCCGCACACCATGTCGTCGGTGGTGGTCAACCCGTACTTCGACTGGGGCGACGACCGGCGCCCGCGCACGGACTACCACCGCACGGTGATCTACGAGGCGCACGTGAAGGGGCTGACGATGCTCCACCCGGCCCTGCCGGAGGAGCTGCGCGGCACCTACGCGGCCCTCGCGCACCCGGCCATCCTGGAGCACCTGACCGAGCTGGGCATCACCACGCTGGAGCTGATGCCGGTCCACCAGTTCGTCAACGACCACCGCCTCGCCGACGCGGGCCTCGCCAACTACTGGGGCTACAACACCATCGGCTTCTTCGCCCCGCACAACGCCTACGCCTCCTGGGGCGACAGGGGCCAGCAGGTGCTGGAGTTCAAGTCGGCGGTGCGCGCCCTGCACCAGGCGGGCATCGAGGTCATCCTCGACGTGGTCTACAACCACACCGCCGAAGGCAACCACCTGGGCCCGACCCTCTCCTTCCGGGGGCTGGACAACGCCTCGTACTACCGTCTGAGCGGCGACGACCCCCGCTACTACATGGACACCACGGGCACCGGGAACTCGCTGCTCATGCGGTCCCCGCACGTCCTCCAGCTGATCATGGACTCGCTGCGGTACTGGGTGACGGACATGCACGTGGACGGGTTCCGCTTCGACCTGGCGGCGACCCTGGCCCGGCAGTTCCACGAGGTGGACCGGCTGTCGTCCTTCTTCGACCTGGTGCAGCAGGACCCGGTGGTCAGCCAGGTCAAGCTGATCGCGGAGCCGTGGGACGTGGGCGAGGGCGGCTACCAGGTGGGGAACTTCCCGCCGCTGTGGACCGAGTGGAACGGCAAGTACCGCGACACGGTGCGCGACATGTGGCGCGGCGAGCCCCGCACGCTGGCGGAGTTCGCCTCCCGGCTCACCGGCTCCTCCGACCTGTACCAGGACGACGGGCGCCGGCCGCTGGCCTCCATCAACTTCGTCACCTGCCACGACGGCTTCACCCTGCACGACCTGACGGCGTACAACGACAAGCACAACGACGCCAACGGCGAGGGCAACCGGGACGGCGAGAGCCACAACCGGTCGTGGAACTGCGGGGCCGAGGGCGCCACCGAGGACCAGAAGGTTCTGGAGCTGCGCCGGCGGCAGATGCGCAACTTCATCGCCACCCTGATGCTGTCGCAGGGCGTGCCGATGCTCAGCCACGGCGACGAGTTCACCCGCACCCAGCGCGGCAACAACAACGCCTACTGCCAGGACAGCGAGGTGTCCTGGGTGCACTGGCCCGAGCAGGCCGACGGCCGGGCGACGTCGCAGGAGCCGAAGGACGGGCAGTCGCTCCTGGACTTCACCCGGACGATGGTGTGGCTCCGCCGCGACCACCCGGTCTTCCGGCGCCGCCGCTTCTTCCACGGACGCCCGGTGCGGGGCACCCACGACGGCCTCTCCGACATCGCCTGGTTCACGCCCGAGGGCGAGGAGATGACCCAGCGGGACTGGGACTCGGCGCAGGCCAGGGCGCTCACCGTGTTCCTCAACGGCAACGCCATCTCGGAGCCGGGCCCGCGCGGCGAGTCGACCCACGACGACTCGTTCCTGCTGATGTTCAACGCCTCGCCCGAGCCGCTGGAGTTCCTCGTCCCCACCGGGCTGGGCCAGGAGTGGCAGGCCGTGGTGGAGACCGCCGCGCCGGAGGGGGCCCGGCCGGGTGACGGCCCGAAGGTGCGGGCGGGGCAGCGGCTGGCCCTGCCCGACCGCAGCCTGACCGTGCTCCAGCGGCCGGCCTGACCTCTGAACGGCGCCCGCCCCGGGCCGGGCGCCGTCACCCCGGCGCGCCACGCGATGACAACAACGGCCGCGCGGCGGGTACGTACTCCTCCATGACGCCCGCCTCCCCGGTGCCGCCCGCGCCGCCCACCGCCACGTACCGGATTCAGCTCCACCCCGGCCACCCCTTCGCCGCCGCCGAGGCCGACGTGCCGGCCCTCGCCGCGCTCGGTGTCTCCCATCTCCACCTCTCTCCCGTCCTGGAGGCGGTGCCCGGCTCCTCCCACGGGTACGACGTCACCGACCCGACCCGCGTCCGCGCGGAGCTGGGCGGGGAGGCGGGGCTGCGCTCCCTCTCCCGCGCCGCCCGCGACCGGGGCATGGGCCTGGTCGTCGACGTCGTCCCCAACCACATGGCCGCCGACCCGGTCCACAACCGGGCCCTGCGCACGGTGCTGCGGGACGGGCCGCACTCGCCGTACGCGGCCTGGTTCGACATCGACTGGGCGAGGGGCGGCGGGCAGCTGCTGCTGCCGGTGCTCGGCCAACGCACGGGCGAGGCCGTGGCGGGGATGCGCGTCGAGGACGGCGAGCTGCTCCTGCCCGGCGGGCCGGCCCTGCCACTGCGCGCGGGCACCGAGCGACTGCCGCTGCCGGAGCTGCTCGACGCCCAGTGGTACCGGCCGGTGTGGTGGCGGCTGGCCCGCACCGAGCTGAACTACCGGCGCTTCTTCACCGTCAACGACCTGATCGCGGTCCGCGTGGAGGACCCGGCCGTCTTCGAGGCCACCCACGCCACCCTCCTCGCCCTGCTCGACGAGGGCGTCGTGCACGGACTGCGCGTCGACCACCCCGACGGCCTCACCGACCCGGGCGGCTACCTGGCCCGGCTGCGCGAGCGCGCCGGCGGACGGTGGACGGTGGTCGAGAAGATCCTCGCCGACGGCGAACCGCTGCCACCCGCCTGGCCGGTGGCCGGCACCACGGGCTACGACGCGCTCCGCCACGTCGACGCGGTCCTCACCGACCCCGAGGGCGCCCGCACCCTGGTGGAGCAGTACCGCGCCTTCGCCGACCCGGAGCCCGAGGAGGGCGGCGAGTGGCAGGCCACCGCGCGCCGCGCCGCCCGCGAGGTCGCCGGACACGACCTCGCCGCCGAGGTGGAGGCCCTGGTGCGCACCGCCTCCCGGGTCTGCGCCGCCGACCTCGGCCTGCGCGACCACGCCCCGTGGGCCCTGCGCGCCGCCGTCCGCGAACTCCTCGTCCGGGTGCCCGTCTACCGCCCCTACCCGGAGCAGTCCCCCGCCGAGACGGCCGCCGTCCTCACCGAGCGGGCCGCCCGGGAGGCCCGCGCCGCCTTCGACGTGCCGGAGGAGGCGCACGCCGTGGACGTCGTCCGGGGCCTGGCCGCGGGCACCCTGACCGGCCTGACCGACACGGCGGGCACGGCCGCCTTCCGGGCCCGCTTCGCCCAGGTCGCCTCCGCCCTGCACGCCAAGGCCGTCGAGGACCGGGCGTTCTACCGGTACGTCCCCCTCCTCTCCGCCTGCGAGGTCGGCGGCGACCCGGGCACCCCGGCCCTGCCCCCGGAGGCGTTCCACGCGTTCTGCGCGCGGCTCCAGCGGGACTGGCCCGCGACCGGCACGGTGCTCTCCACCCACGACACCAAGCGCAGCGCCGACGCCCGTGCCCGGATCGCGGTGCTCGCCGAGTTCCCGCGCCTGTGGGGCGAGTTCCTGACCGGCGCCGTCCAGCACGCGGGCAAGGACGCGGCGGCCGCCGTCGGGCTGCCCTTCACCTGGGCCGCCTGGCAGACCGCCTGCGCCCTGCTGCCCGAGGACGGCGCCCCGCCCTCCGAGCGCGCGGGCCAGTACGCCGACCGGCTCGTCGGCGCCCTCCTCAAGCACGCGCGCGAGGCGGGCCTGCACACCACCTGGACCGAACAGGACCCGGCGTACGAGGAGGCCGTGGAGCGGTACGTCCGCGGGGGACTGACCGGCGCCGCCGCCGACCGGCTCCCCGCCCTCGCCGAACGCCTCGCCCCCTCCGTCCGCGCCCGTGTCCTGGGGGCCGCCCTGCTCCACCTGACGATGCCCGGGGTCCCCGACGTCTACCAGGGCACCGAACACGACCGCCGCACCCTCATGGACCCCGACAACCGCCGCGCCGTCCCCTCCCCGGGCGGGGCGCTGCGGGCACGGGGCACCGCAGGCCCTCCCACCGGCCTGGACGAGGAGAAGCTGGCTCTCACCGCCACCGCGCTGCGCCTGCGCCGGCACCGCCCCGCCCTCTTCGGCGCCGCCTCGGGCTACCACCCGCTCGCCGCCCGGGGCCCCGCCGCCGCCCACTGCCTCGCCTTCGGCCGGGGGCCCGGCGGGACCCCGGCGCTGCTCACCGTGGTGACCCGCCTGCCCGGCGCCCTGCACCGGACGGGCGGCTGGCGGGACACCGCCCTCCCGCTGCCTCCCGGGCGCTACGTCGACCTGCTGACCGGCACCCGCTCCGACCCCCGCGAAGGTGAGGTCGCGCTCGCCGCCCTCCTCGCCGACCGCCCCGTGGCCCTGCTCCAGCGCGAGGGGGAATGACAGCGCCGGCTGCGTACACGTGGGGCCGTACGCCGGAGTGCGCCGTATCGCACCTGGCGTAGTTGCGCGCCGGACGGCGCGTTCCCCTCCCCCGCACGCCCCGGCGCGGCGGATCGTACGGTGCATGCCCGACGGCCGCGCCCGCGCAAGCCGTCGGCGGCGATCCACAGGGGGGTGGGCCCGTATGTCCCCGCACGAGCACGCGGTCTCCACCGTCGCACCGGACGACCGGGACGCGGCGGCCGAGCGCTTCCCGGTGCCGTCGGAACTGGTGCGCGCCGCCACCGCACTGGTACGCCGCCATCCCCGGCTCTGCGCCCTGCGCCGGATCGGGGCCTCCCGCGCCGGTCGCCCGCTGCACCTGCTCTCCGTCGGCCACGCCGACGCGGCCGTCCTGGTCGTCGCGGGGGCGCACGCCAACGAGCCGGCGGGCGGACCGGCCGTGCGCCGCCTGGCCGAACGCGTCGCGGCCGATCCCGCCCTACGGGCCCGCACCTCCTGGCACTTCCTGCTCTGCGCCGACCCCGACGGGGCGCGCCTGCACCGGATGCACACCCCCGTCTCGCTCCTGGAGTACCACCGGCGCTTCTACCGTCCGCGCGGCGCCGAACAGCCCGAGTGGTCCCCCAGTTACGTCCCGCCGCACCGCCTGCCGCCCGAGACCCGCGCCCTCACCGGTGCCCTGGACGAGCTGCGCCCCTACCTCCAGGTCTCCCTGCACGGCACCGACCTCGGCGGCAGCTGGGTGCAGGTGACCCGCGACATCCCCGGCCTCGCCGAGCCCTTCGCCAAGTCCGCCGCCGAACTGCGCATCCCGGTCGAGGCGGGCCCCTCGGACGCGGTGGGCTGGCCCGTCTCGGGCCCCGGTGTCCACGTCATGCCCGAACCGGGCACGGTCACCCCGTTCCCCAGCGTCCCCGAGGACGTCCGCCACAGCACCTGGCACCACATCCACCGCTACGGGGGCCGCACGGCCGTGGTCGAGGTCCCCCTGTGGGCGAGCGAGCGCGTCACCGACCTCTCCCGCCACCCGGACCCCGCCGCCGCACTGCGCGCCAGCGCCCACCGCCTGCGCACCCACACCAGCGCCGTCACCCGCGTCCTCACCACCGCCCTGCCCCACCTGCCCGACCCGCCGGGCCCTCTGACCCGTTCGGCCCGCTGGATTCTCGACCTCTCCCCCGCCCTGGCCGACGACTGGGAGCGCCTCCCCTCACCAGGCGCCACCGCCGCCTACGTCTCCGGCATCGAAGCCTTCGGCCGCCGCCTCCCCCTCCGCGCCGCCGGCATGCTCCTGCGCGAACTGGCCCGCCACCACCCCCCGTCGGCCACCACCCTGGATTCCCTCGTCACCCACTGGTCCCACGACTTCACCACCCGCTTCGCCCCCCGCTGGGTCCCTCTGGAAGCCCAGACAGAACACCAGACCAGAACCACCCTCGCAGCAGCCACCCACACGCCCCACTGAACCCGGGCGACCCACCGCAGCCCATCCGCGTCCCGACGGGCGCCCCTCCAAGCCCGATGGGCGCGCCCCGCCAGCCCGGCCGGCGCCTCCAAGCCCGGCCGGCGTTCGAGGCCACCGGCCCCGGCCGTCACCTGAGGCCGGTTCAGGAGACCGCCACGCGATACACCATCGACCCGAAACTCACGTGATCCCCGTCCCGCACCACGGCGAAGCCGACGACCCGGCGCCCGTTCACGGACGTCCCGTTGGTGGACGCCAGATCCCGCAGCACCCACACACCCCCCTCGAAGCTGAGCTCCGCGTGATAGCGCGACACCGTGTCATGGCTGAGCCGCAGCCCGTTCCCCCGGTCCCGCCCTATCCGCAACGCCCCCCGCAGCTCGGGCCCGGGCAGCAGCAACTTGGGCAGCCGCTCGGCCTGCCAGGCCCGCCGCATCTTGACGGTGAACCCGGAGACGGCCCGTACCGACCCGAACACCACCCGCGAGAGCGCCCCCTCCTGGGGCAGATCCGCCGTCAGTTCGGACAGCTGGGCCGTACTGCGCGCCGCGAGCGCCAGCTCCATCCTCCGGACGAACGTGTCGTGCGAGAGTCTTCCCTCGGCGGCCCCGTCCCGCAGCACCTTCAGTGCCCGGTCCCGCTGCGCGTCGGTGACGCGTGGCGCCGGCTGGGGATGGAACTGCGAGGTGGTCACGGCCTGATTGTCCGCCACGCCGTAACACGCTGTCCAGCGCAGCACCCGTCCCCACCGGCCCGTCAGCGGGCCTCGGCCGGAAACGAATTGATCTCGCCACCCCGTCCTGCCCCCGGTTGTCGGTGGCAGCGTGTTCACTGTCGACAGCGGTGTGTGAGCGCCGCGGAGGGCGCCCCGCGCACGACGGCACGGGGCGGCACCGACCGAGGACGGGCGAGAGACGGATGACCGAGGGGGCCGAGGTGGCACGGTTCGAGGTATGGGCGCCGGACAAGGACGAGGTGGCGCTCGAAGTGGGCGGTCAGCGCCTCCCCATGCAGCGGGACGTCTGCCGCCAGGGCTGGTGGACCGCCCAGGCCCCGGCCGAGGACGGCACCCGGTACGGCTTCTCGGTCGACGGCGGCCCGGTCCTGCCCGATCCCCGCTCCCGCCGCCAGCCCGAGGGGCCGGACGGCCCGAGCGCCGTCGTCGACCACGACGCATACGAGTGGCGCGTCCCGTGGCCGGGCCGCGGCCTGCCGGGCGCGGTCCTCTACGAACTGCACGTCGGCACCTTCACCCGCGAAGGCACCCTCGACGCCGCGGCCGGCCGCCTCGACGCTCTCGCGGCCCTGGGCGTCACCCACGTCGAGCTGATGCCGCTCGCTCCCTTCCCGGGGGTGCACGGCTGGGGGTACGAGGGCGTGTCCCTCTGGGCGGTCCACGAGCCGTACGGCGGCCCGGCGGCCCTGAAGCGCTTCGTCGACGCGGCCCACGAGCACGGCCTCGGCGTCGTCCTCGACGTGGTCCACAACCACCTCGGCCCGTCCGGCAACCATCTCCCCGCCTTCGGCCCGTACTTCACCGGCGCCCACCACACCCCGTGGGGTCCGGCCGTCAACCTCGACGCCCCCGGCTCCGACGAGGTCCGCTCCTTCCTGGTGGAGAGCGCCCTGGCCTGGCTGCGCGACTACCGCCTGGACGGCCTGCGCCTGGACGCCGTGCACGCCCTCTGCGACACCCGGGCGGTGCACTTCCTGGAGGAACTGGCGGACGCCGTCCGCGCCCTCTCGCGCGACCTGGGCCGCCCCCTCTTCCTCATCGCCGAGTCCGACCTCAACGACCCACGCCTGATCACCCCCAGGGACCAGGGCGGCCTCGGCCTCCAGGCCCAGTGGAACGACGACTTCCACCACGCCCTGCACACCGCTCTCACCGGCGAGGCCGCGGGCTACTACGCGGACTTCGCCGAACAGCCCCTGCGCGCCCTGGCCAAGACCCTCACCGGCGGTTTCTTCCACGACGGGACGTACTCCTCCTTCCGCGGCCGCACCCACGGCCGCCCCCTGGACCGCACCCGCGTCTCCGCCCACCGTCTCCTCGGCTACGCCCAGACCCACGACCAGATCGGCAACCGTGCCCAGGGCGACCGCCTCGCCGGCTCCGTCCCGCCCGGCCTGCTGGCGTGCGCGGCCGCTCTGGTCCTCACGGGCCCGTTCACACCGATGCTCTTCATGGGCGAGGAGTGGGGTGCGCGCACTCCCTGGCAGTTCTTCACCGACCACACCGACCCGGAGCTGGCCGAGGCGGTCCGCCAGGGGCGCCGCCGCGAGTTCGCCGCACACGGCTGGGCCGAGGAGGAGATCCCGGACCCGCAGGACCCGGCCACCCGCGACCGCTCCTGCCTCGACTGGTCGGAGCGCGACCGGGAGCCGCACCGGCACCTCCTGGAGTGGCACCGCACCCTGATCGCGCTGCGCCGCGCCCGGCCCGACCTCCTCGACGCCGACCTGGCGGCGGTGCGCGTCGCCTTCGACGAGCAGGCCCGCTGGTTCGCCTTCCGCCGGGGCGACATCCGGGTGGCCCTCAACCTCGGCGCCGGGCCGGCGGCCATCCCCCTCGGTGGCGGCGCCCTGCGCACCCTCGCCGCCTGGGACGACTCGGCCTCCCCGGACACCGACGGCGTCCTCCACCTCGGCCCGCACTCGGCGGTCGTCCTGGGCGAGCGGTGACGGCGCCCCCCGGAACACCGCGTCTGCGGGTGGCCGCCTACGTGGTCCGGCGCCGCCCGGTCCCGGCTCTCCTCGTCTTCGACCACGTCGGCATGGCGGAGGCGGGCACCCAGGTCCCGGCGGGCGGCATCCGTCCCGGCGAGCCGCCGGAGCGCGCGGTGCTGCGGGAGACGGCGGAGGAGACGGGACTGACGGCCACCGTGGTCCGGCGGCTCGGGGTGGAGGAGAAGCCGCACCCGCAGACGGGCCTGCCCCGCCGGACCACCTTCTTCCTCCTCCACGCCCCGGACGACGCGCCGGACACCTGGCTCCACCAGGTCGGGGGCGAGGGAGGCGACGCGGGGCTCACCTTCGCCTGCCGCTTCACCCTCCTCCCGCTGGGCGGACCACTGGCCGACCGTCAGGACGCCTGGCTGGCCGCCGCCGATCCCGCCTGGGCCACCCTCGGCCCGCCGCCCCGCCCCGCGGACCGCTCGTAACCGTTCCGCCGAACTCCGCCCGTGAGAACGCCTGTTCTGCTGGGATGGTACCGGCGCCCCATCGGGTACCCGCCGGTGTCCGGGCCCGACCGGCGCGAAAGGATGCGGACGTATGAGCCTCGCCCAGCTGCACCACACCTCGTCCGGCCCCGGCTTGGCCGCCGTCACCCCCGGGGTCCCGCCCGGCGTCCGGAAGGCGGCGGAACAGCTCTTCGGCTACGTCCCGCCCCGAGGCACACCTCCGCGTCCCACCCCCGCCGAGGTGGACCGGCTGCCCGCCGCGTTCTCCCTCACCGCGGTGGTCGACGGCAGCCTCCTGCTCAGCCACACCACGCCCGTGGCGGCAGGCGGTCCGGCCGGTCTCACCGCCCACACCCACGCGGTCCACCTCCCGCACGGGGCCGCCCTCCCGGACGGCGTACTGCCGGTCTTCTGCTGGGGCGCGCCGCAGTGGGCCCGCACCGCTCCCGAGGGCGGGGTGCCGAAGCCGGTCGCCGCGTTCACCCCGGCCCGCGAGCTGAGCCGGAGTTCCCTCACCCGGTTCGCCGCCTCCCGTGTGCCGTGGCTCGCCACCTTCTTCGCCGAGGTACGCGCCCTGGTCGCCGACGCGTCGAGCCCGCCCCTCGTCCTGGTCGAGCGCGACCCGGTGGCCGTCGCCCGCTGGCTCGCCCTGGCCGCGACCGCCCTCCCGCCGGCCAAGGCCCACCGGCTCACCTTCACCACGTACACCCGCGCCCCAGGTCACGGGCACCGGATATCCGGCATGCTCCCCGAGGACTACGCCGCGCTGGACGATCCCGGCCGCTACCGGGTGCTCGACTGCGCAGCCGCTCCGCCGCCCCCGCGCACCGTCCCGGACGTCTGGGCCCGCCTGTGCGCCCGCGTCTGGCTGGCCGGTGCCCCCGGCCTGTTCAAGGAGACGGCCCACTCCCCCGAGCCGGGCTGCCTGGCGGCCTCGGCGGTACGCACCGGGGTCCAGGTCGACGCCGAGGCCCGCGCGGTCGCCGCCGCCTGGATCACCTCCGCGGGGCCCTCCGTGGGCCAGAGCGACCTCTCCGACTTCGTCACCGCCCTCAGCGCCGCCGCCGACCAGAACGACCCCGTCGAGGCCCCCGCCCTCACCGGCCTGCGCGAGGCCCTCCGCGGCCGACTCCCCGCCGGCCAGCTGGAACCCCTGACGGCCACCGCCCTCACCGCCGCCATCCGCACCGGCATGCCGCGCCTGCCCTTCCTCTACGCCGGAGACCTCGGCCCCGCCCTGCGCGACCGGCTGGCCTCCCGGCTCCGTTCCGACATCCGGAGCGGCCTCACCGACCCCGGCTCACCTCCGCTCGGCCGCCCGCTGGCCCTGCTGCGGATCGCCGAGACCCTGGGCATCGACCACGCCGACCTGCTGCCGGAGCTCACCGCGCGGGCGGCGCGCGCCGTCTTCGCCGACCCGGTGGGGGCGGCGGACATCGACGAGTTCCGGGACAGCCTGGCCGGCAGCCCCGCCGTGCGGAACGCGGTGGTCGACCAGCTCGACGCCCTGGCCGCCGAGGACCCGCTCGCCGGCTCCCGCGTACTGGCCGCGCTGCCCCTGGAGGTGGACCGCTTCACCGCGCCCCACCTGCTGCTCTACTCCCTCCCTGTTCCGCAGGGCGACCGCGTCGCGGCGGTGGAGGGTCTGCTGCGCGCGATCGGCTTGTCGCCCATGACCGCTCCTGAGGCACTGGGCACCGCCACCCGCCGCGTCTGGGCGGAGTCTCCACCCACCGGCGACGAGGCACGGCGCCTGCTGTCCGCCACCGGCTCCGACACCCACCGGACCGCCGGCACCCTGCCGCTCCTGCTGCGCGCTGCGTTCGACGCCCGCCCCGACGACGAGGAGGCCGGCCTTCTCGCGACCGACCTCCTGAACTCCTTCGCTCCCGACCTGACACCGCGCGACCGTGCCGCCCTGGAGCTGCTCCTCTACACCGACCGTCTCGGCACCCCGGCCGAAGGCGCCGAATGGGTACGTCACCTCACCGCGCACGCGTCATCGGCGGCGCCCCTCCCGACCGCCCTGCGGACCCGCGCCGAACGGGCTCTCGCCCAGCGCCTGCTCGCGGGCGACGCTGCCGACATCGCCGAACTGAGCGACCTCGCCCGCTCCGGAGACCCCGCGCTCCTCGCCGCCTACGCCCAGGTGGCGGCCGAGGAGACCACGCTCCAGCGGCTCCGGACCGACCCGGCCTACGCAGCCGCGTGCTTCCGCGACTGGTCGTCCCATCCGGCCGCGACTCCCGAGTGGGACCAGACGCGGCTCTCCCTCCTCACGGCCGTGCTCCGCCCCGTCGTCCGTGCCCTGTCCGCAGAGGCGGTACGCCGGATCGAACACCTCTTGGCGTCCCACCGCAGCACCCTCGCCGAGGAGTTCCGCGCCGCGAACCAAGGCCGCCTGACCCGTCTCGCCCGAGGACTGACCCACCGGGCCCGCCGCCGAGGCACCCAGCCGTAGACCCCACGGTACGAAGGATGGACACAACAGCGAGGCCCCCGGCCTGCGATCGAGAAATCTGACGTCTCCACCGCACTGCCCGGGGGCCTCGTTGATCACCATCCTGCCGCACTCCACCGGCCCGTTCCGCCCACGGAAGGGGCCACCGAACCATCGTCACCCGCGAGAGCGACAGCCACCGAGGGCCCCACCCGCCCCAGCGTGCGATGCCTGCACTGATGTACCGAACACGCCATCCACCAACACCCGGGCCGACACAACCTCACCCCCGCAACCTCGGTACGCCCCCCTCACAACCAGGCGCGAACAGGCCGAAGCCGTACTCGATCAGCCAGCAGCCCGCGCGACGACCCCACGCCCAGGCAGTGAACTCTTCCAGCGTGGCCGCTCAAGAGTGAGTACGGCCTTGGCGATGGACGCCGCCAGGACTTGAGTCGTGCCATTCAGCGCTCGGCGGGTGCGCGAGCCGTGGCGAGAGCACGGTTGGCGGTGTGCTGGGTCAAGGTGAGCTACCGCCGGGCGCCGCTTGAGTCCGAAGGCCATCCAGGGGCCGGCACCCTGGTAGGCCCGGTCGGCCAGGGCGGGCACGCCCTGGCACTCGCAGATGCGGTCATCCGGTGCGTGCGAGCTGCGGTCAGGTCGTGACACCGTCCCGACAGTGTGGGCGAGTCCACAGCACGTTGCCGACCGGGTCGGTGACGACCTGCACATCCACACGGCGGCGGCGATGCTTGGCGGAGTAGTCGGCCCTGCCGTCGCCGGTGCGGTCGCACTCAGCAAGGGTGCCGTCGCGCAGTACGTAGTCAGGACCGTTCTCGCGCAACACCTTGAGCAGGCCCGGCGGCGAGCCGGGCGAGGGTGTCCTGCTTGCGCAGATACACCAGGGCAACCAGCGCACGCTGGTGCGGGGGCAGCTTGCAGCGGCGGCCACCCTCGCGGGTGTCGATGAGCATGGCGGCCCACCCGACCAGGGCGGGAGGCAGGTCGAGTACGGCAGGATATGGGCGAGGCTCCCACGCTGATGAGTTGAGACGTCGAACACCTCTCTCAACGGCACGGGAGCCTCGTGCCGTTGCGGATGCCGGGCTCGTCACCCATCATCCGGTGGCCGCCCTGGAAACGCTCACTACGAGGTCGACCTCGACGCCATAGACGGCGGGGTCGACCATGCGCTCCTCATCCCCGAGCGAAAAACCTGGCGACGTCGTACGGGGCGTCACCCCCACCCCGCCTCGGACCGGCCCGATGAGGCCCGTGCCCTGGTCGTGGCCGTCGAAGAAGACGCGCGCGATCTGAGGGGCGCCCTGCGTGACGCAAGGGTCCACGGCCACAGTGCGGCCTCGGCGACCTGGCGATTGCGGGTGATCAGATCAGCAGCCAGGAGACCGTTCGGCACCAGCAACGCACACGCACGGTCCACTCCCTTGGCCAGTTTGGCGGCGCCCAGCCGGCTCCCACCAGGAAAAGCCCCTGAACGCAAAAATGCCTCGGACCCCGGAAACCTGTTTTCACAAGATTTCCAGGGCCCGAGGCCACAAAGAGTTCGGCGGCGTCCTACTCTCCCACAGGGTCCCCCCTGCAGTACCATCGGCGCTGTGAGGCTTAGCTTCCGGGTTCGGAATGTAACCGGGCGTTTCCCTCACGCTATGACCACCGAAACACTACGAAACACACCAGCAACCATACCCACCCAAACAGGGGGGCCTATGGTTGGTGTTCGTGGTTTCAGAACCAACACAGTGGACGCGAGCAACTGAGGACAAGCCCTCGGCCTATTAGTACCGGTCAACTCCACCCCTTACAGGGCTTCCATATCCGGCCTATCAACCCAGTCGTCTACTGGGAGCCTTACCCTCTCAAGGAGGTGGGAATACTCATCTCGAAGCAGGCTTCCCGCTTAGATGCTTTCAGCGGTTATCCCTCCCGAACGTAGCCAACCAGCCATGCCCTTGGCAGAACAACTGGCACACCAGAGGTTCGTCCGTCCCGGTCCTCTCGTACTAGGGACAGCCCTTCTCAATATTCCTACGCGCACAGCGGATAGGGACCGAACTGTCTCACGACGTTCTAAACCCAGCTCGCGTACCGCTTTAATGGGCGAACAGCCCAACCCTTGGGACCGACTCCAGCCCCAGGATGCGACGAGCCGACATCGAGGTGCCAAACCATCCCGTCGATATGGACTCTTGGGGAAGATCAGCCTGTTATCCCCGGGGTACCTTTTATCCGTTGAGCGACGGCGCTTCCACAAGCCACCGCCGGATCACTAGTCCCGACTTTCGTCCCTGCTCGACCCGTCGGTCTCACAGTCAAGCTCCCTTGTGCACTTACACTCAACACCTGATTACCAACCAGGCTGAGGGAACCTTTGGGCGCCTCCGTTACTCTTTAGGAGGCAACCGCCCCAGTTAAACTACCCATCAGACACTGTCCCTGATCCGGATCACGGACCCAGGTTAGACATCCAGCACGACCAGAGTGGTATTTCAACGACGACTCCACACACACTGGCGTGCATGCTTCACAGTCTCCCACCTATCCTACACAAGCCGAACCGAACACCAATATCAAACTGTAGTAAAGGTCCCGGGGTCTTTCCGTCCTGCTGCGCGAAACGAGCATCTTTACTCGTAATGCAATTTCACCGGGCCTATGGTTGAGACAGTCGAGAAGTCGTTACGCCATTCGTGCAGGTCGGAACTTACCCGACAAGGAATTTCGCTACCTTAGGATGGTTATAGTTACCACCGCCGTTTACTGGCGCTTAAGTTCTCAGCTTCGCCACACCGAAATGTGACTAACCGGTCCCCTTAACGTTCCAGCACCGGGCAGGCGTCAGTCCGTATACATCGCCTTACGGCTTCGCACGGACCTGTGTTTTTAGTAAACAGTCGCTTCTCGCTGGTCTCTGCGGCCACACCCAGCTCACCGAGAAAATCGGATCACCAGACATGGCCCCCCTTCTCCCGAAGTTACGGGGGCATTTTGCCGAGTTCCTTAACCATAGTTCACCCGAACGCCTCGGTATTCTCTACCTGACCACCTGAGTCGGTTTAGGGTACGGGCCGCCATGAAACTCGCTAGAGGCTTTTCTCGACAGCATAGGATCATCCACTTCACCACAATCGGCTCGGCATCAGGTCTCAGACACAAGCCAGGCGGATTTACCTACCTGACGTCCTACACCCTTACCCCGGGACAACCACCGCCCGGGATGGACTACCTTCCTGCGTCACCCCATCACTCACCTACTACCAGCTCGGGTCACCGGCTCCACCACTTTCCATCCCCCGAAGGGTCCGGAACGGCTTCACGGGCTTAGCATCACTGGATTCAATGTTTGACGCTTCACAGCGGGTACCGGAATATCAACCGGTTATCCATCGACTACGCCTGTCGGCCTCGCCTTAGGTCCCGACTTACCCTGGGCAGATCAGCTTGACCCAGGAACCCTTAGTCAATCGGCGCACACGTTTCTCACGTGTGAATCGCTACTCATGCCTGCATTCTCACTCGTGAACCGTCCACAACTCGCTTCCACGGCTGCTTCACCCGGCACACGACGCTCCCCTACCCATCACAGCCTCCGTTGGGAGTATTGCTGCAATGACACGACTTCGGCGGTACGCTTGAGCCCCGCTACATTGTCGGCGCGGAATCACTAGACCAGTGAGCTATTACGCACTCTTTCAAGGGTGGCTGCTTCTAAGCCAACCTCCTGGTTGTCTCTGCGACTCCACATCCTTTCCCACTTAGCGTACGCTTAGGGGCCTTAGTCGATGCTCTGGGCTGTTTCCCTCTCGACCATGGAGCTTATCCCCCACAGTCTCACTGCCGCGCTCTCACTTACCGGCATTCGGAGTTTGGCTAAGGTCAGTAACCCGGTAGGGCCCATCGCCTATCCAGTGCTCTACCTCCGGCAAGAAACACACGACGCTGCACCTAAATGCATTTCGGGGAGAACCAGCTATCACGGAGTTTGATTGGCCTTTCACCCCTAACCACAGGTCATCCCCCAGGTTTTCAACCCTGGTGGGTTCGGTCCTCCACGACCTCTTACAGCCGCTTCAACCTGCCCATGGCTAGATCACTCCGCTTCGGGTCTAGAGCGTGCAACTCAAACGCCCTATTCGGACTCGCTTTCGCTACGGCTTCCCCACACGGGTTAACCTCGCTACACACCGCTAACTCGCAGGCTCATTCTTCAAAAGGCACGCAGTCACGACGCACCGAGAAAACTCGATGCGCGACGCTCCCACGGCTTGTAGGCACACGGTTTCAGGTACTATTTCACTCCGCTCCCGCGGTACTTTTCACCATTCCCTCACGGTACTATCCGCTATCGGTCACCAGGGAATATTTAGGCTTAGCGGGTGGTCCCGCCAGATTCACACGGGATTTCTCGGGCCCCGTGCTACTTGGGTGTCTCTCAAACGAGCCGCTGATGTTTCGACTACGGGGGTCTTACCCTCTACGCCGGACCTTTCGCATGTCCTTCGCCTACATCAACGGTTTCTGACTCGTCCCACGGCCGGCAGACCGTAGAAGAGAGATCCCACAACCCCGCATGCGCAACCCCTGCCGGGTATCACACACATACGGTTTGGCCTCATCCAGTTTCGCTCGCCACTACTCCCGGAATCACGGTTGTTTTCTCTTCCTGCGGGTACTGAGATGTTTCACTTCCCCGCGTTCCCTCCACACTGCCTATGAGTTCAGCAGCGGGTGACAGCCCATGACGACTGCCGGGTTTCCCCATTCGGAAACCCCCGGATCAAAGCCTGGTTGACGACTCCCCGGGGACTATCGTGGCCTCCCACGTCCTTCATCGGTTCCTGGTGCCAAGGCATCCACCGTGCGCCCTTAAAAACTTGGCCACAGATGCTCGCGTCCACTGTGCAGTTCTCAAACAACGACCAACCACCCACCACCCCGAGACATACATCCCGAGTTCACTGGGGCCGGCACCGAAGAAACAGCCACAACATGGCCGCTCCCTCAGACACCCAACAGCGTGCCCGACACCCCAACCCCAAGATCCGTTTTCCACGCCGAAGCAGTACTCACATCTCAAGCAGATTGACAGTGCCGAATAGTCAACGTTCCACCCATGAGCAACCAGCACCAGACATTCGCTGATGAACTGGCCTCTGACCAGGCAAACCTGGTAAGAAGTGCTCCTTAGAAAGGAGGTGATCCAGCCGCACCTTCCGGTACGGCTACCTTGTTACGACTTCGTCCCAATCGCCAGTCCCACCTTCGACAGCTCCCTCCCACAAGGGGTTGGGCCACCGGCTTCGGGTGTTACCGACTTTCGTGACGTGACGGGCGGTGTGTACAAGGCCCGGGAACGTATTCACCGCAGCAATGCTGATCTGCGATTACTAGCGACTCCGACTTCATGGGGTCGAGTTGCAGACCCCAATCCGAACTGAGACCGGCTTTTTGAGATTCGCTCCACCTCACGGTATCGCAGCTCATTGTACCGGCCATTGTAGCACGTGTGCAGCCCAAGACATAAGGGGCATGATGACTTGACGTCGTCCCCACCTTCCTCCGAGTTGACCCCGGCGGTCTCCCGTGAGTCCCCAGCACCACAAGGGCCTGCTGGCAACACGGGACAAGGGTTGCGCTCGTTGCGGGACTTAACCCAACATCTCACGACACGAGCTGACGACAGCCATGCACCACCTGTACACCGACCACAAGGGGGCGCCCATCTCTGGACGTTTCCGGTGTATGTCAAGCCTTGGTAAGGTTCTTCGCGTTGCGTCGAATTAAGCCACATGCTCCGCCGCTTGTGCGGGCCCCCGTCAATTCCTTTGAGTTTTAGCCTTGCGGCCGTACTCCCCAGGCGGGGCACTTAATGCGTTAGCTGCGGCACGGACAACGTGGAATGTTGCCCACACCTAGTGCCCACCGTTTACGGCGTGGACTACCAGGGTATCTAATCCTGTTCGCTCCCCACGCTTTCGCTCCTCAGCGTCAGTATCGGCCCAGAGATCCGCCTTCGCCACCGGTGTTCCTCCTGATATCTGCGCATTTCACCGCTACACCAGGAATTCCGATCTCCCCTACCGAACTCTAGCCTGCCCGTATCGACTGCAGACCCGGGGTTAAGCCCCGGGCTTTCACAACCGACGTGACAAGCCGCCTACGAGCTCTTTACGCCCAATAATTCCGGACAACGCTTGCGCCCTACGTATTACCGCGGCTGCTGGCACGTAGTTAGCCGGCGCTTCTTCTGCAGGTACCGTCACTTTCGCTTCTTCCCTGCTGAAAGAGGTTTACAACCCGAAGGCCGTCATCCCTCACGCGGCGTCGCTGCATCAGGCTTTCGCCCATTGTGCAATATTCCCCACTGCTGCCTCCCGTAGGAGTCTGGGCCGTGTCTCAGTCCCAGTGTGGCCGGTCGCCCTCTCAGGCCGGCTACCCGTCGTCGCCTTGGTGAGCCACTACCTCACCAACAAGCTGATAGGCCGCGGGCTCATCCTGCACCGCCGGAGCTTTACACCGTCCAACATGCGTTGGACGGTCATATCCGGTATTAGACCCCGTTTCCAGGGCTTGTCCCAGAGTGCAGGGCAGATTGCCCACGTGTTACTCACCCGTTCGCCACTAATCCACCCCGAAGGGCTTCATCGTTCGACTTGCATGTGTTAAGCACGCCGCCAGCGTTCGTCCTGAGCCAGGATCAAACTCTCCGTGAATGTGTACCCGACTGCGTCCGGTTAAGGACTGCGGGTGCAACAGACACAAGAGCGGTACGACAAGGAGGAATAGTCCCTGTCGTACACAGCGTCCTCGCTGTTGTATTTCAAAGGAACCTCAACCTGCCAGAAACCTGGCCGGTCGGGGTATCAACATATCTGGCGTTGACTTTTAGCACGCTGTTGAGTTCTCAAGGAACGGACGCTTCCTTTGTACTCACCCTCTCGGGCTTTCCTCCGGGCGCTTCCCTTCGGTATTTCGTGTTCCGACTCTATCAGACTCTTTCGTGTCCGACTTCCTCGGTGCCTTTCCGGTTCCAGCCCCGCGTTTCCGCTTCGCTTTTCCCTTTCCGGCGGTTCCGACTCTATCAGATCCTTTCGGGCCTGATTCCCGGTCAGCGGGATTCGCCTTCGCGGCTGTTTGGGCCGTTCCGACGTCCAGAACCATAGCGGATTCTCTTGATCTCTCACAAACCGGCCGAATGGCTTCGACTGATGTCTCGCAGAGATGACAGAGGGCCTCTGAAAGAAATTCCGGGGCTGCCTGTGGGCACGCCTGAGAAAGGTTCTCCTGGAGGGTTCTGCTGGGGTTTTGGAATGGGCCGCGCTCCACGCGGCCGAGGCGCTCGCCCAACCCGTTGAGGATGGACAGCAGCTCGTTGAACATTACGCATCCCCGGAGGGAGAGTCAAGCGGGCCCGTGCTCCTCCGGAGGAGCACGGGCCCGGGGCACTGTCGGGGAGGAGCGGTCAGCTCTGCTTCGGGGACAGTCGCATGGAGATCGAGTTGATGCAGTAGCGCTGGTCGGTGGGGGTGTCGTACCCCTCGCCGGCGAAGACGTGGCCGAGGTGGGAGCCGCAGTTCGCGCAGCGGACCTCGGTGCGGACCATGCCGTGGGACCGGTCCTCGATCAGCTCGACGGCGTCCGAGTCCTTCGGGTCGTAGAAGCTCGGCCAGCCGCAGTGCGACGCGAACTTGGTGTCGGAGGTGAAGATGTCCGCGCCGCAGGCCCGGCAGGAGTACACGCCCTCCGTCTTCGTGTCGGTGTACTCACCGACGAAAGCAGGCTCGGTGCCCGCCTGGCGGAGCACCTGGTACTCGGCAGGGGTCAGCTCCGCGCGCCACTGCTCGTCCGGCTTCTCGACGTCGTACGCCATGTCGGTCACTTCCTCACTTCGACAGGTGGTCGAGGATGTCGGGCCCGAGTTCCGTCACGTCGCCGGCGCCCATGGTCAGAACAAGGTCGCCGGGCTTGGCCATTCCCGCCAGGACCGAGGCGGCGGCGGAGCGGTCGGCCAGGGCGGTCACGTGGGCACCGGCGGCGCGCGCGGCGTCGATGATCAGGGCGCTGGTGACCCCGGGGATCGGGTCCTCGCGGGCCGGGTAGATGTCGAGGACCACCGAGGCGTCGGCGAGGCCGAGGGCCTGGCCCATCTCCTTGCCCAGTTCCTGGGTGCGGCTGAAGAGGTGCGGCTGGAAGAGGACCAGCAGGCGGGCGTCGGCGGCGACGGCGCCCCGGATGGCCTCCAGGTCGGCCGTCATCTCGCTGGGGTGGTGGGCGTAGGAGTCGATCACCTGGACGCCGGCGGCCTCGCCCTTGAGCTGGAGGCGGCGCTTCACCCCGGTGTAGGCGGCGATGGCGGGGGCCATCTCGGCGGCCGGGATGCCGAGGGCGACGGCGGCGGTGAGGGCGGCTACGGCGTTGAGCGCGTAGTGGCGGCCGGGGACGGAGACGCCGAAGGTCAGCTCGGCGCCGTCGATGCGGACCGTGACCTCGCTGCGCAGGCCCTGCGGGACGATCGACACGACGCGGACGTCGGCGTCGGCGGCCTCGCCGTAGGTGCGGACGGTGACGCCGGGAAGTCCCTTGGCCGCGAGCCGGCGGGTGAGTTCGCGGGCGCCCTCGTGGTCGGCGGAGATGACGAGAGTGCCGCCGGGCACGATCCGGGCCGCGAAGGTCTCGAAGGACTCGTGGATCTCTTCGATCGAGGCGTAGTTGGCGTGGTGGTCCAGCTCGACGTTGAGGACGATGGCGACCTCGGGGGCGTACTTGTGGAAGCTGCGGTCGCTCTCGTCGGCCTCGGCCACGAAGATTTCGCCGGTGCCGTGCAGGGCGTTGGAGCCGGGGGCGTCCAGGTCGCCGCCGATGGCGTACGAGGGGGCGCGGCCCAGCGCGTCCAGGGAGACGGCCAGCATCGAGGTGGTGGTGGTCTTGCCGTGGGTGCCGGCGACGGCGATGGGGCGGGTGCCGTCCATCAGCGCGGCCAGCGCGTCCGAGCGGTGCACGACGGGGATGCCGAGTTCGGCGGCGCGGACCAGCTCGGGGTTGTCCGGGCGGATCGCGGAGGAGATGACGACGGCGGTGGTGTCGTCCGCGAGGTGGCCGGCGGCGTGGCCGAGGTGGACGGTGGCGCCGAGGGCGCGCAGCGCCTCCGCGGTCGCCGAGTCCTTGGCGTCGCTGCCGGCGACGCGGGCGCCGCGCTGGGCGAGGATCTTGGCGATCCCCGACATTCCGGCGCCGCCGATGCCGATGAAGTGCGGTCGGTCCATGGCGGGGGGAAGGCCGGATGCCATCTGTGGTTCTCCCGAGGTCGAGGGGCACGGGTCGTGCGGGGCGGTGCCAGCCTATGCCGTGGTGCGGAGGCGGACGGACCGCCCGGCCTGCGGCGCGGTCGGCGGCGGGGTGCCTCGGGGGCGCTCAGTCGGCGCGGGCGGCCGGGTCCGTGGCCGTGCCCTGGTCCTTGACGGCTCCGGCGGCGGTGGCACCGGAGCCCGAGGAGGTGTGGGTGGGCGCCGCGGCGCCGTCGGCGGGGGCGTGCGAGTAGAGCTTGAGGACGGGGACGCCGACCTTGTGGCGGGCGCGGGTCGCCCAGTCGCGGTGGAAGAACTCCTCCACGTAGTGGGGTTCGGTCAGCACGATGACCTCGTCGGCGCCGGTCTCGGCCACCACGTCGGTGAGGGCGGTGAGGGGCTCGCCCTCGACGAGGCGGCCGGTGGCCTCGCCGCCGGCGGCGCGCAGGGCACGCAGGGAGTGGTCAAGGGCGCGGGCGGCGGGAGTGCCGTCGACCTCGCCCTCCGGCTCCTCGACCTCGCGGACGGCCTCGCCCAGCTCACCGAGGGCGACGTCGTCGATGGCGCGCAGCAGGCGGTCCTGGTCGCCTCGGGGCTGCATGAGGAGGACGAAGGAGACGGGCTCGTCCCCGTGGAGCGTGGTGACGAACTCCACGTCGGGTGCCGACAGCGGCTGCTCGATCATCAAAACGCTCGTGAACACGTCAGGCGCCCTTTCGGATCGCGGGCCCCGAAAGGCCCGTGCGGAAACCATCCTGCCCCGTGACCGCACGGGGACGCGGTGTCCCTGGTCTGTCACGGAGAGCTAAGCGGAATGAGTCCTTCCGCCGATGTCAGTCCGACGGTAGCGGGTGAAGAGGAACCCGGCCTCCTCCAGCACCGAGGCGGGCGCGAAACGTTTCGGCAGGGCGACCGGGGGCCCGCCGGCGATGCGCTGGGCGTCCCCGGCGGTGAGCATCGGGGAGAGGGTCAGGCACAGCTCGTCCAGTACCCCGGCGGCCACGAACTGGCCCAGCAGCCGGGGGCCGCCCTCGGTGAGAAGCCTGGTCAGGCCGTGTTCGGCGAGCGCGGCGACGGCGCGAGCGGGGTCGACGGCGGCGCCACTCCCGGCCGTCAGCACGTGGACGCCGGCGGCCTCGGCGGCGCGTACCCGCTCGGGCGGTGCGTCGGCGCCGGTGAGGACCAGGGTGGGCGTGCGGGGAGCCCGGAAGAGGGGCAGGTCGAAATCGAGTGCGAGGCTCGCGCTGACCACGGCGACGGCGGCGGCGGGGGTCTGTCCGGCGGCGGCGCGCCGGCGGGCGAACGCCTCGCGGGCCCGGGCTGGGCGGTACCCCTCCTGGCGTACCGTCTCGGCGCCGACGACCACGGCGTCGGCCAGGCCGCGCAGGGTGCCGAAGATCCGCATGTCGGCACTGCCGGAGATGGGCTGGGAGCGGCCCTCGTGCTGGGCCGCGCCGTCGAGGGTGCTGACCATGTTGGCGCGCAGCCAGGGGCCGTCGGTCTCGGGGTAGGCGTAGGCGTCGGCGAGTTCCGCCAAAGTCCACTCTCGGTCGGCCACATCGTCGGTCACGGGGAGCAGGCGTCGCATGACGTGCAGTTTCGCACGGCCGTGCGGGGGGCGGCGGGCGCCCGGGGAAGGGGGCGTTCCGTGTGCCCCTCTAAGCTGGTGAGCTGTGTCGTCCTCCTCCACTCCCCCGTCCTCGGCCTCCTCGTCCGCGCCGCGCGCCGACGAGTCCGCGCCCCTCTCCCTGTGCGCCCGTGAGCCCCAGGTGCCCGCCGAACGGCTGGTGGCCGAGATGGTGCCGCCGCCCCGCTTCGACCAGGTGCGCTTCGCGACGTACATCCCGGACCCGAACCAGCCGAGTCAGGCGGAGGCGGTCACCGTGCTGGAGCGGTTCGCGACCGGGCTCGGCGGGGCGAGCGCGACGGGGGCGGGCAAGCGCCGCTGGTTCGCGCGGCGGGCCGCCCCCGCGCCCGCCGGGCCGCGCGGGGTGTACCTGGACGGCGGCTACGGCGTCGGCAAGACCCACCTGCTCGCCTCGCTCTGGCACGCCACTCCGGCGGCACCGGAGCACAAGGCGTTCGGCACCTTCGTGGAGCTGACCAACCTGGTGGGCGCGCTGGGCTTCCAGGAGGCGGTACGGACGCTCAGCGGCCACCGGCTGCTGTGCATCGACGAGTTCGAGCTGGACGACCCGGGCGACACCGTGCTGGTCTCCTCGCTGCTGGCCAAGCTGGTCGAGGCCGGGGTGGCGCTGGCCGCCACCTCGAACACGCTGCCGGGCAAGCTCGGCGAGGGCCGGTTCGCGGCCGCCGACTTCCTGCGGGAGATCCAGGGGCTTTCGGCGCACTTCCGGCCGCTCAGGATCGACGGCGAGGACTACCGCCACCGCGGGCTGCCGGCCGCGCCCGAGCCGTACGGCGAGGAGCAGGTGACCCGGGCGGCGTACGCGACGCCGGGGGCGAGCCTGGACGGGTTCGGGCAGCTGCTCGACCACCTCTCGCGGGTCCACCCGAGCCGGTACGGAGCGCTCACCGACGAGCTGGGCGCCGTCTGCCTCACCGGCGTGCGCCCGGTGCCCGACCAGTCGACGGCGCTGCGTCTGGTGGTGCTGGCGGACCGGCTGTACGACCGCGAGGTGCCGGTGCTGGCCTCGGGCGTGCCGTTCGACCGGCTGTTCAGCGAGGAGATGCTGAACGGGGGGTACCGGAAGAAGTACTTCCGGGCGATATCCCGTCTCACGGCGCTGGCGCGGGACGCGCGGGGACTGGTGGAGCCCGGCGCGGCCTGAGCGAGGCCGGGCGCCTTCCGTCAGGGACCCGTCGCGGGGTGAGGTGGTCGAGCAGGGCCGAGGCGCCCCCGGGCCGGGCGCGCCGACACGGCCTCCTCGCAGGCGCGAACGGCCTCGTCGAGGCCCGGCTCGCGCGGGAGAGCCCGAGGCCGACGCCGTCGGGCGTCGCCGGGTCGGCGACGGGCCCGTACCGCCGGCTCATCTCCCCCCGGACATAACGGTGTTCGGGCTGAGCCTGCCCGTGCCGGACGGGGGTGCGGGCCGCGGGCCCTCGGCCGTACGGTCTGCCGGGGCGGCTCGTGCACGCCAGGCGGGCTGTAGCGGGGGGCCCAGGGCCACGCCTGGTTCCGGTGGGGCGGGGTGCGTGGTACACACGTGCGGGTCACATTCCTGTCCGCAGAGCCGCAGCAGGGAGTTGCCCATGTCCGCGACACGCCGCCAAGTCCTCGCCCGTACCGGTGCCGTCGCCGGTATCGCATTCACCGGCAGTCTGACCGAACTCTTCGCGGGCACGGCCGCCGCACGGGGGATGGGGAGGGCCGGGTACGGCCCGCTGGTGCCCGACCCGAAGGGCCTGCTCGACCTGCCGAAGGGTTTTCGCTACCGGGTGCTGTCCCGGGAGGGCGACCGGATGCTCTCCGGCGAGGGCCAGGTGCCGAGCAACCACGACGGGATGGCCGCCTTCGGGGGACGCCGGGGCCAGGTCCACCTCGTCCGCAACCACGAGAACCGGCCCAGCGCCTCGATCCGCGTACCGGCCGTACGAGGGCTGACGTACGACCCGGAGGGAATGGGCGGCTGTACGGCGCTCACTCTCGACCCGGCGCACCGGGTCGTGGGCGAGCGGGTCGCCATCGCCGGGACCTCGACCAACTGCGCGGGCGGACCGACCCCCTGGGGCACCTGGCTGACCTGCGAGGAGACCGAGGACAAGGCCGGGACCAACGGCTACACCAAGGACCACGGCTTCATCTTCGAGGTCGACCCGGACGACCCGCACCGGACCGGCGCGGTGCCGCTGACGGCGATGGGACGGTTCCAGCACGAGGCGGTCGCGATCGACCCGCGCCACGGGATCGTCTACGAGACCGAGGACGCCTTCGAGCGTCCGTTCGGGCTCTTCTACCGCTTCCTGCCCGAGAAGCCGCGGGGCGGCCTCGGCTCGCTGCGGGCCGGCGGAGCCCTCCAGGCGATGCGGGTGCCGGGGGTGCCGGACCTGTCGGCGATCCAGGAGACGGGCGCCTCGTTCGACCGGGTGGAGTGGGTGGACGTGCCCGATCCGCTGGCCGCGGAGACGCCGATCCGGTTCCAGGACTTCGGCCCCAAGGGCATCACCCACGCCCAGAAGCTGGAGGGCTGCTACTGGGGCGGACGCTCGGTCTACTTCGTCTCCAGCTTCGCGCGGAGCAGCGAGGGCTCGGCCGCCGACCACTACGGCCAGATCTGGCGTTACGACCCGGACCGGCGGCGCCTCACCCTGGTGATCGTCTTCGGCCCCGACACCGACGTGCAGCTCCCGGGCGAGGAGCCGGACAACATCTGCCTCGCCCCCAGCGGCGGGCTGATGGTCGCCGAGGACGGCGGGGGCGCCCAGCACGTCTACGGCGTGACGACGCGCGGCGAGGTCTACCCGATGGCCCGGGGCCGCCAGAACATCGGTACGCCCGAGGAGCCGGAGTGGGGCGAGTTCGCGGGCGTCTGCTTCTCGCCGGACCACGACACGATGTTCGTCAACTGCTACACCCCGGGGACGACCTTCGCGGTGACCGGGCCCTGGCACCGGTGACGGGGCCAGGGCCGGGGACGTGACCCCGGCCCTGCGGTCGGTCTTCTGCGCCCCGGGGCGCGCGCCTTCGCGGTGCGGGTGCCGGGGCGCCGTGGTGCGCGGGCAGGGCGAGACGGGTGAGAGGCCGCACCCAGGTCGGCGTTTTGCCTGATATTCACCTTTACCGCCTTTATGGTCGCGACGTGATCAGCAAGGTGCGCAAGGCGAAGGTCCGGACCGGCACGGCGCTGGGCGCCCTGATGGCGCTCGGTGCGACGGCCGGGTGCGGCCAGTCCTCCCCCGGCCCCCACGGCACCGCGCCGGGGCCCCGCGCCTCGCACTCCGCCTCTCCGGCCGCCCCGGCGGCGCCCCCCACACTGGCCCCCGGCCCGGGCGGCCTCACCCCGGTCTTCGCCAACGGGCCCCGGAACGCCGACAAGACCGTCGCCCTCACCTTCGACGCCGACATGACGGCCGACCAGGGCGAGCGCGCGGCGGGCGGCGAGCGCTTCGACCACCCGGAGCTGATCACCTCCCTGCGCCGGCTGAAGGTGCCCGCCACCGTCTTCATGACCGGGCGGTGGGCCGAGGAGTACCCGGACCAGGCGCGGGCCATCGGTGCCGACCCGCTCTTCGAGATCGCCAACCACTCGTACAGCCACCACGCCTTCACCGGCGACTGCTACGGCCTGCCGCGGGTCGCCGCGAGCGAGATGCGGGCCGACGTGGAGCGGGCGTACACCGCCTTCCGCGCGGCCGGTGTGCCCAAGGCGATGCCCTACTTCCGCTTCCCCGGCGGGTGTTACGACGACGCGGCGCTGCGGGCGGTCTCGGGGGCCGGGGTGACCGCCGTGCAGTGGGACGTGGTCAGCGGGGACGCCTTCGCCACCGACGCCGACGCGGTGGCGCAGCAGGTGCTGGACGGGGTACGGCCCGGCTCGGTCGTCGTCATGCACTGCACGCGCAGCGCGGCGCCCACCACCGAGCGCGCGCTGCGCCGGATCGTGCCCGCGCTGCGCGAACAGGGGTACCGCTTCGTGAAGGTGTCCGAGCTGATCGGGGCGGCTTCGCGGAAGGGGTGAGGGAGTTCCGCCGTTTGGCAGACTGGGGCCGTGACCAGCGAACCCCCCTTTGACAGCCCCTTCCGTGACGAGCCGGCCGCCCGCGACGAGGCGCCCCAGTCCGTCCTGCCGCTCGTCGTCCGGCTGGAGCGGGCCGAGCCGCCAGCCCTCACCGACGCGCTGGAGACGGCCGCCCGCGCCGTCCTGACGCTGCTCAGCGATCCCCGCTCCGAAGGGGAGGGCGAGTGGGCGCGGGCGGTGCGGGACTGGCAGGACGCGCGCATCCGCAAGGTGGTGCGGCGGGCCCGGGGCGCGGAGTGGCGCAAGGCCGCCGCGCTCCCGGGGATCACGGTCGGGGACGGGGGCGCCGAGGTGCGCGTCTACCCGCCGGTGCCGCTGGACGGCTGGCCCAAGGAGCTGGCCAAGCTCCAGGTGTCCGGGACCGAGCTGGCGGACCCCGAGGAGCCGGCGGAGCCCGCGCCCGGTGTGCCGGTGCTCTGGCTCAACCCGGACGTGCGCATGTCGGCGGGGAAGGCGATGGCGCAGGCGGGGCACGGCGCGCAGCTCGCCTGGTGGCGGCTGTCGGGGGCGGAGCGCGACGCCTGGCGCGGGCGGGGGTTCCCGCTTGCGGTGCGGACCGCCGCCGTGGGGCGCTGGAAGGAGCTGGCGGCGAGCGGGCTGCCGGTGGTGCGGGACGCCGGGTTCACGGAGATCGCGCCCGGGTCGTGCACGGTGGTGGCGGAGCATCCCGCACTGCTGAGGTGAGGGGCGGCTCCCGCCCCCCGGACGCGGCCCCTCGCCGTGCGTCAGGGCGGGCCGAGGAAGCGGACGGGGAACCGCTGGGACGTCAGCCGCTCCGGGTGGGTGGTCGGTCCGTTCACTGCGGGGCGTCCCGCCCGGCAGAGCCTCGGAGCGCAAGCACCGCCGAGGCCGGGATCGGGGGGCGGCGGACGCCCTTCATCCGGTGGCGAAGCTCAAATCCTGCTCTGAAGAGGGCCGGGTACGGTTCCGGGCCGGGCCGGCGCCGGGCAGGGTGGCCGCAGGACACGGGGGCGTCCTGGAGGGGGGAAGTCGCGTGGAACGGCTCGCGATGCGACGGCTGGGGACGGGGATCGGCTGGCGGCCCGCGATCGCGGACGCGGTCGAGGCGATGGCGGGGATCGAGTGGGTGGAGGTGGTGGCGGAGAACGTCTGCCCCGGTCACCTCCCCGACTCCCTGCGGCGGCTGCGGGAGCGCGGTGTGGCCGTGGTGCCGCACGGGGTCGGACTCGGGCTGGGGGGCGCGGAGCGGCCCGACCCGGTCCGGCTCGCGGCGCTGGCCGAGCGGGCCGAGGTACTGGGGTCGCCGCTGGTCACCGAACACATCGCGTTCGTCAGGGCGGGCGGGGAGCGGACGGCGTCGGACCGGTTGGAGGCGGGGCACCTGCTGCCGGTCCCCCGGACCCGGGAGGCGCTCGCGGTGCTCTGCGAGAACGTGCGGATCGCCCAGGACCAGTTGCCCGTACCGCTCGCCGTGGAGAACATCGCGGCGCTCTTCTCCTGGCCGGGCGAGGAGCTGACGGAGGGGCAGTTCCTCTACGAGCTGGCCGACCGGACCGGGGTGCGGCTGCTGATCGACGTGGCCAACCTGCACACCAACCACGTCAACCAGGGCGAGGACCCCGCAGCCGCCCTCGACGCGCTGCCGCTGGAGGCGCTGGCGTACGTCCATGTGGCGGGCGGGTTCGAGCGCGACGGGGTGTGGCACGACAGCCACGCCCATCCGGTGCCGGAGCCGGTCCTCGCGGTCCTGGCCGAGCTGGCGTCGCGGGTGCGGCCGCCGGGCGTGCTGCTGGAGCGGGACGAGCGGTTCCCTTCGGCGGCCGAGCTGGAGGCGGAGGTCGCGAAGATCGGCCGGACGGTGGCGGCGGCCGTCCGGGCCCCCGCCGGGGCGGGGGCCCGGCCCGGGGTCGTACCGGCGTCGGGGGCCGGGCGGGCGGCGCCGTCCCTCCCCCGGGCGGTGGACGAGGCCGCCCGGACTCGGCTGGCCCTCGGGCAGACGGCGCTGCTGTCGGCACTGGTCGCGGGGACCCCGGCGCCGGAGGGGTTCGACCGGGGGCGGCTCCGGGTGCAGAGCCGGATGCTGACAGCCAAGCGCGGCTCCGTCGTGGCCCTTCTCGCCCCGGAGCTGCCCCGCATCCTGGGCGACACGTACCGGCCGCGTTTCCTGCGCTACGCGGTGGGCCGCCCACTGACCGGCGGGCACCGCCGGGACGCGCTCGCCTTCGCGCTGCACACCCTGCGGCACGACCCGCCCGAGGGGCGCGTGGCCCGGCGGGAGCTGCGCGACTGGTGGATCGAGCGGTCGGGCCGCGCGTCACTGGTCGGCAGGCCGTGGGCCCGCTGGGCACGGGCGGCCCGCTTCGCGCTGCTGGGGCGCTGAGCGCGGCGCCACCGGCGGGGGCGTGTTGGGCCGAACCGAGCGGGTCGGCCCGACACGCCGCCCGGTGCTTGCCCCGGGCGGAACGCCGTGCGGATCATCCCTTCTGCCGTTCATCGGCCGGACGAAAGGGACGCGATGCGAGCGCCGCTCATCCTCACCGCCGCCGGGGCGCTGCTCCTCTCCCCGCTCACGGCCCTCCCCCACGCCCCCGCGGCCGGCGCCGCGGCCCCGCCCGGCGGCGCCGAGGAGCGCGGGGTGGCGCTCGCGGCCCAGCGGGCGGCGCGGACCCCGATCGCGTTCGGGCGGTGCCCGGACGAGGAGGGGCTGCCCCGGTCGCTGGAGTGCGGCACGGTACGGGTCCCGCTGGACTACGCGCGGCCGGACGGCGCGCAGATCGACCTGACCGTGAGCCGGGCCCAGGCATCCGGTCCGGCGGGCGAACGGCAGGGCGCGCTGGTCTTCAACCCCGGCGGGCCCGGCACCTCGGGGATGCTCTTCCCGCTGGTGGGGATCTTCCCCGAGTGGAAGCGGCTGGGCTCGGCCTACGACCTGGTCGGGTACGCGCCGCGCGGGGTCGGCCGGTCGGCGCCGCTCTCCTGCCGGGACCCGCGCGAGAACCCGGACGGGACGTGGCAGGCTCCCGAGCATCCGACCGCCGAGCAGAAGGCGGAGCGGATCGCCGAGGCCGAGGAGTACGCGCGGGGGTGCGCCGAGCGCGGCGGAAAGCGGCTGCGGCACGTCCACTCGCTGAACAACGCGCGGGACCTGGACGTGCTGCGGGCCGGCCTGGGTGAGCGGAAGCTGACGTTCATGGGGGCGTCGTACGGCTCGTACTTCGGCGCGCTGTACGCGAAGCTCTTCCCCTCGCACGTGCGGCGGATGGTCTTCGACTCGCCGGTCGACCCCTCGCCCTCACGCGTCTGGTATCGGAACAACCTGGCGCAGTCGGCGGCGTTCGAGGAGCGGTGGGCGGACTTCAGGCGCTGGATCGCCTCGCACGACGCGGCGTACGGGATGGGCACCGACGAGGCCCTGGTGCTGGCGGGGTACCGGCGGGCACGCGAGAAGCTGGCGGCGGAGCCGGCCGGGGGCGAGGTCGGCCCGGCGCAGCTCCAGGCGGTGATGTTGCGGGCCGGGTACTACGAGGACTACTGGCCCTCGCACGCCGGGGCGCTCGCGGCGTATCTGAAGGGTGATCCGCAGCCGCTGGTCAACCTGGCGACGCCGCTGGAGGAGGGCCGGGTGGGGGCGGAGAACGCGCGGGCCGTCTACACGGCGGTGGAGTGCAACGACGCGCCGTGGCCCACCCGTTGGGAGACCTGGGACCGCGACCACACCGCGCTGGCCCGCCGGGCGCCGTTCGAGACGTGGGAGAACGCCTGGCTGAACCTGCCGTGCGCGTACTGGAAGCAGCCCCGGCAGACGCCGACGGACGTGCGGGTGGGGCCGGGTGAGCTGCCGCCGGTGCTGATCCTCGCGGGGGAACGGGACGCGGCGACCCCGTACGCGGGGGCGCTGGCGCTGCGGCGGCGGCTGCCGGACGCCTCGCTGGTGACCGAACGGGGCGCGGGCACGCACGGGCTGGCGGGCGGGCCGAACGCCTGTGTCAACCGGCACCTGGAGGCTTACCTGATCGAGGGGAAGGTCCCCGGGCGGGACACCGACTGCGCCGCCCGGCCCGCCCCGGAGCCGGAGTCGCAGGAGGCGGGCCCGAGCGGCGACCGCGGTGGTCGGCCGCCGCTCCCCCGGGTCGCCGGGTGGGCCCCGGCGGCCCGGTGAGGCGCGCCACGGTTCAGGCGAGCTGGGCGACCAGGTCGGCGACGGACTTGCGGCGCCCGGTGTAGAAGGGCACCTCCTCGCGGACGTGGCGGCGGGCCTCGGAGCCGCGCAGGTGGCGCATCAGGTCCACGATGCGGTACAGGTCGTCGGCCTCGAAGGCGAGCATCCACTCGTAGTCGCCGAGGGAGAACGAGGCGACCGTGTTGGCGCGGACGTCCGGGTAGCCGCGGGCCATCTTGCCGTGGTCGGCGAGCATCGCCCGGCGCTCCTCGTCGGGGAGGAGGTACCACTCGTAGGAGCGCACGAACGGGTAGACGCTGATGTAGTCGCGGGGGGTCTCGTCGGCGAGGAACGCCGGGATGTGCGACTTGTTGAACTCGGCGGGGCGGTGGAGCGCCATGTTCGACCAGACCGGCTCCAGCGCGCGCCCGAGGCGGGTGCGGCGGAAGAGGTTGTACGCCTCCTGGAGGGCGTCGGCGGTCTCGGCGTGCCACCAGATCATCACGTCGGCGTCGGCGCGCAGACCGGAGACGTCGTAGGTGCCGCGGACGGTGACGTCCTTGGCGGCGAGCTCGTCGAACAGGCCCTGGACCTCGTCGGCGTAGCCGGACCGGTCCTCGGGGAGCACGTCGCGGAGCTTGAAGACGGACCACAGGGTGTAGCGGATGACCTCGTTGAGGTCCTTGGCCTTCTTGCCCGCGTTGGGGATCTTCTCGGAAGCAGCACTCATGGGGTCATTCTCCCGCGTGCCCGAACGAGCCCGACTCCGGGGCACCTTCCGGGCGGGGCGCGAGGATCCGGCGGGCCGCTTCGGTGGCGGAGGCGACGCAGGCCGGGATGCCGACACCGTCGTAGGCGGCGCCGCACAGGGCGAGGCCGGGGACTGCGGCGACCTGGTCGCGGACGCGGGCGACGCGGGCGAGGTGGCCGACCGGGTACTGCGGCAGGCCCTGGTCCCAGCGGGTGACGTGGGCGTCGACCGGTTCGGCGGCGACGCCGGTGGCGGCGTCGAGGTCGCGGCGGGCCAGGTCGAGGAGTTCGGCGTCGTCGCGGCCGAGGATCTCCCCCTCGCGGTGGCGGCCGACCGAGGTGCGGACGATGTGGAGCCCCGGCGCCTGCTCGGCGATCCACCGCCATTTGCGGCCCGCGAAGGTGGCGGCCTTGACGGTGCGTCCGTCGACCGGCGGGACCAGGAAGCCGCTGCCCTGCGGCAGGTCGGCCTCCTCGCTGCGGAAGGCGAAGGTCATCAGGGCCATCGAGGCGTACTCGATCTCGGCGAGGTCCGCCGAGGCGGCGGGCAGTTCGGCGGCGAGCAGCCGGGCGGCCTGGGGGGCGGGCACGGCGAGGAGCACGGCGTCGGCGTCCAGCGCCTCGGGCGCGGCGGGGGTGCCGGTGGTCAGGCGCCAGCCGCCGGGGGTGCGGGCGAGGCCGGTGACGGGCGTACCGGTGCGGATGCGTCCGCCCCGGGCGCGGACCGTGTCGGCCACGGCGAGCGGGAGGCGGCCGACGCCGCCGTCGATCCCCATGAAGACCGGGTCGGTGCGCGGGTCGGCGGCGGTGCGGGCCTGGATCGCGCGGACGCCCTCGGTCAGGGAGGTGTGCTCGCGGGCGGCGGCGAAGAGCTGGGGGACGGCGGCGCGCAGCGAGATGCGGTAGGCGTTGCCGGCGTAGACGCCGCCGAGGAGGGGCTCGACGAGGCGGTCGACGACCTCGCGGCCGACGCGGGCGGCGACGTACTCGCCGACGGCGATGTCCTCGCCGACCTCGGTGCGGGGCAGGGTGCGGTCCTCGGCGATACGGGCGACACCCTCCTCGGAGAGGACCCCGGCGAGGCTGGCCGGGTCGGCGGGGACGCCCATGACGTGGCCCTTGGGCATGGGGCGCAGGGCGTCGCGGGTCCACAGGGAGGCGCTGGCGGTGGCGGGGGGCTGGAGGGCGTCCGCGAGTCCGGCCTCACGGGCGAGGCCCACCGCCTCGGGGCGGCGGGCCAGCATCGACTCGGCGCCCCGGTCGACGCGGACGCCGGCGATCTCGCCGGTGCGGAGCTTGCCACCGAGCCGGTCGGAGCCTTCCAGGAGGGTGACGTCGGCTCCGGCGTCGAGCAGACGCAGCGCGGCCGTGAGGCCCGCGATGCCGCCTCCGACGACCACCACGCGGGGGCTCGCGCCGCCCGCTCCCGTCGGGTTTCCGTCTGTTTCCGCGCGCATGGGGCCACTCTCTCAAACCGGGTGGGGCCCCAGGCCGCCGGGTCGGCGCGGTGGTGTTACCCGTTCGCGACCCGGGAGGCGAAACCCACCAGTGCACGGCGGCGTCGTAGCGGCACAGGCGCCTGCGAAGGGCGGCGCGGGAACGACGAGGGGGCGGCGGATGAGCCGGATGCGGGGAGCGAGTGGCCACCGGGTGGCCGGGCGGCGGGCAGCGGTGCTGCTGGCCGGGGCGGTCCTGGGTCTCGCGGGGTGCTCGGCCGGGTCGGACTCGGCGTCGTCCTCGCCGGATCGGGCAGCCGCGCCCACGGCGGCGGACGGGGCGGGCGGCGGCCAGGCCGAGGAGCAGCGGGACGGCGCGAGGCGGGGCCCGGGGGACGAGGCGACGGGCGGGGCGCCCTCACTGAAGGGCGTCCACCTGATCCGGACGGCCGAACTCCACCTGCGGGTGAAGGACGTGCCCTCCGCCCTGGCCTCGGCCCGGTCGGTGGTCGAGGGCGCGGGCGGCTACGTCGGCGACGAGTCGACCCGGCGCGACTCCCAGGACCATGAGCGGTCCACGGTGGTGGTGCGGGTGCCGCAGGAGAGGTACGACGCGGTGCTGGACTCGCTCGGCGAGGGCGGCGAGGTGGTCTCCCGGCGGACCAGCGCCCAGGACGTCACCGAGGAGGTGGTGGACGTCGAGAGCCGCCTGAAGTCGCAGCGGGCCAGCGTGGCGCGGGTCCGGGAGCTGATGGAGCGGGCGGAGAAGCTGAGCGACGTCGTGTCGCTGGAGGGCGAGCTGAGCAGCCGCCAGACGGAGCTGGAGGCGCTGCTGGCCCGGCAGTCCTCGCTGAAGGACCGCACCTCGATGGCGACGGTCACCCTCCAGCTGACCTCGCACGCGGCGCAGACGGAGTCGGACGAGGACGACGGCCCGACCTTCACCGACGCGCTCTCGGGCGGCTGGTCGGCGTTGGTGGCGACGCTGCGCTGGCTGACCGTGGTGGCCGGGGCGGCGCTGCCCTTCGTCCTGGTGCTCGGCCTGGTCCTGCTCGCCTGGCGGCTGACGCGCCGCCTGCGGCGTACGGCCGCCACGCCGGTGGCGCGGGGAGCCGACGGGGGCGCGGACGGCGGGCCGGAGGGCTCCGGCACGGAAGCGGCCGTAGCGGCGGCGCGGCCCGAGCGGGACTGAGCCGGCGTGCCGTCCCGGCCGGTGGCCACCGGCCGGGACGGCGTCCGCCCGCGTAGCGTGGCGGCATGAGAGAGCGACTGGTGGTCATCGGTGGGGACGCGGCCGGGA
Source organism: Streptomyces sp. BBFR102 (assembly GCF_051397025.1). Taxonomy (NCBI): domain Bacteria; kingdom Bacillati; phylum Actinomycetota; class Actinomycetes; order Kitasatosporales; family Streptomycetaceae; genus Streptomyces; species Streptomyces sp. BBFR102. Next base: position 5,037,014 of record NZ_CP195757.1, on the reverse strand, counting down.
TGTCCGCCGCGTCACAGGCGCGCAGGCTCAAGGACCCGAAGGCGCTGGAGATCGTCGCCTTCGAACGCGGGCACCACGCCTCGTACTCGGCGTGCGGCATCCCGTACTGGGTGGGCGGCGAGGTGGACGGTCCCGCCCAGCTGGTGGCACGGACGCCGGAGGAGCACCGGGCGCGCCAGATCGATCTGCGGATGCGGACCGAGGTCACCGGGATCGACGTGGCCGGCGGCCGGGTCAGGTCACGGCGGCTGCCGGACGGGCAGGAGGTGTGGACCGGCTTCGACCAGCTGGTCATCGCCACCGGCGCCCGCCCGGTCCGCCCGCCGCTGCCGGGCATCGACGCGCCCGGCGTGCACGGCGTGCAGACCCTCGACGACGGGCAGGCCCTGCTGGACACCCTCCGGGAGGCGAAGGGGCGGCGCGCGGTGGTGGTCGGCGCCGGGTACATCGGCGTGGAGATGGCGGAGGCGCTGCTGCGGCGCGACTACGAGGTGACGCTGCTCAACCGGGCCCCGCAGCCGATGGCGACGCTCGACCCCGACATGGGCGAGCTGGTGCGCGAGGCGGTCACCGGGCTCGGCATCGAGCTGGTCGACGAGGCCGAGGTGACCGGGGTCCGCACCGACGAGGCGGGTCGCGCCTGCGCCGTGGTCACCTCGGACGCCGAGTACCCGGCGGACGTGGTGGTGCTGGGCATCGGCGTGCGCCCGGAGACGGAGCTGGCCGAGGCGGCGGGACTGCCGCTGGGCGACTTCGGGGGCCTTCTCACCGACCAGGGGATGCGGGTACGCGGCCACACCGGCATCTGGGCGGGCGGCGACTGCGTGGAGGTGCTGGACCTGGTGGCCGGCCGCCAGCGGCACCTCCCGCTCGGCACCCACGCCAACAAGCAGGGCCAGGTCATCGGCACCAACGTGGGCGGGGGCTACGCGACCTTCCCCGGTGTCGTCGGCACGGCCGTCAGCAAGGTCTGCGACCTGGAGATCGCCCGGACCGGGCTGCTGGAGGCGGAGGCGCGCGAGGCCGGCTTCCAGTTCGTCACGGCGACCGTGGAGTCGACCAGCCGGGCCGGGTACTTCCCCGGGGCCGCGCCGATGACGGTGAAGATGCTGGCCGAGCGGCGCACCGGGCGGCTGCTGGGCACCCAGATCGTGGGCCGCGAGGGCGCCGGCAAGCGGGTGGACGTGGCGGCGGTGGCGCTGACGGCCCGGATGACGGTCGAGCAGATGACGGCGCTCGACCTGGGTTACGCCCCGCCGTTCTCCCCCGTGTGGGACCCGGTCCTGGTCGCGGCCCGCAAGGCGACGCAGGCGGTACGGGCGGACGGCGCGGGCTGAACTCCCGGTCCCGGCCGGCCCCGTGGCGGGCCGGACGGCACCGGTCGGAGGTCAGCGCGCTGTGCGGGTGTGGACGTCCTCGACCAGGCGGGTCAGGGCGTCGGGGTCGGTGTCGGGCAAGACGCCGTGGCCGAGGTTGAAGATGTGGCCCTCCAGCCCTTCGGCGGCCTGGAGCACCTCGCCGGTCTTGGCGCGGACGGCCTCGGTGGGCGCGAAGAGCACGGCCGGGTCGAGGTTGCCCTGGACGGCCTTGCCCGGACCGATGCGGCGGGACGCCTCGTCCAGCGAGATCCGCCAGTCGGCGCCGACCACGTCGGCCCCGGCCTCGCCCATCAGGCCGAGGAGCTCACCGGTGCCGACGCCGAAGTGGATGCGCGGCACGCCGTACCCGGCGACGGCGTCGAAGACCTTGCGGGAGGCGGGCATGACCGAGCGGCGGTAGTCGGCCGGGGCCAGCGCGCCGACCCAGGAGTCGAAGAGCTGGACGGCGGAGGCGCCGGCCTCTATCTGCACCTTGAGGAACTCCGTGGTGATGTCGGCGAGGCGGTCGAGGAGGTCGGCCCAGAGCTCCGGGTCGCCGTACATGAGCGCCTTGGTGTGCTCGTGGTTGCGGCTGGGGCCGCCCTCGACCAGGTAGCTCGCGAGGGTGAACGGCGCGCCGGCGAAGCCGATGAGAGGGGTGGCGCCCAGCTCGGCGGTGAGCAGCCCCATGGCCTCGGTGACGTACCAGACGTCCTCGGGCGTCAGGTCGCGCAGCCGGGCCAGGTCGGCGCGGGTGCGGATGGGCTGCTCGACGACGGGGCCGATGCCCGGCTTGATGTCGAGGTCGATGCCGATGGCCTTGAGCGGGACCACGATGTCGCTGAAGTAGATGGCGGCGTCGACGCGGTGGCGGCGGACCGGCTGCATCGTGATCTCGGCGACCAGCTCGGGACGCATGCACGAGTCGAGCATCGCGATGCCCTCGCGGACCTTTCGGTACTCGGGCAGTGAGCGTCCCGCCTGGCGCATGAACCACACCGGGGTGTGCGGCACCGGCTCACGCCGGCACGCCTTGAGGAAGGCGGAGTCGTGGGTTGCGGTCGGCTGGCCCGTCGGGCGGTCGTTGGCGCTCACCCCTGAAGTCTCGCACGAGCGGGCGGCGACCTCGCCGGGAGGCTCCGGACGCCGCGGCGCGCGAGCGCACCCGGCCGGGTGTCCTCCCTGCGCACGGGCTCCGTTCCCCTTAACCTTCCCGGCATGGCTGCGGCTCAGGGACACCTATCGGACGGCACGGACGGCACGGACGGCACGGGGGGCGCGCGAGGGCCCGGGGCCGGCGCGGACGAGGCGCCACCGGGCTTCCGCGCGGCGGTACGCGCGCTGGAGGAGGCCCGGCTCCGCCCGGAGATCGAGGTGGAGGCGACGCCCCCGCCCCGGCGGCTGGCGCCGTTCGCGTACGCGCTGGAGGCCGCGGTGGTCCAGGACGGCGAGGACCTCTCCGACGGGCGCCTGGTGCTGCTCCACGACCCGGCCGGGCACGACGCCTGGAAGGGCACATTCCGCCTGGTGACGCTGGTGCGGGCGGAGCTGGAGCCGGAGATGGCGGCCGACCCGCTGCTGCCGGAGGTCTGCTGGTCCTGGCTGACCGGCGCCTTCCAGGCCCGGGGCCTGGTCCACGGGGAGCCGAGCGGCACGGTGACCCGCGCCTCCTCGCACCACTTCGGCGGCCTCTCCGCCCGTCGCCCCGCCTCCCAGATCGAGATCCGCGCCTCCTGGACGCCCCAGGAGGGCCCCGCCGGCGCGCCCGACACCGCCGGTCACCTGGCGGCCTGGTCCGACCTGCTGGCCCGCATCGGGGGGCTGCCGCCGGTGGCGGCGACGGACGCGTCGGTGGTCTCCCTGCCCCAGCGGCGGGGCCCGCGGCCTCAGGGGTGAGAGGGCCGGGCGGAGCCGACGTGACTCGTACGCGTGGCCGAGGACCCGGGCTCGTCCGCCGGAAGGGCGCACGGGCGTTCGCCTGCGGGCACCCGCGGGTCACCAGATCGTGATCATTCCCTAAAGGACGTGTCCAATGCTGCCGAAGACCTCATTGACCTAGTCAGCACGGATCGCCCCGGCTTCTTCCCCGAGCCGGCCCCGTCCCGCCATCCCCTTCAGGAGGCCTGGTGTCCGTTCTTCTCGAGCAGCCCGCAAGCCTGGTCGCCTACCGCCCGAACAAGCCGACGGCCATGGTCGTCGTCGCCGACCAGCGTGTCCGTTCCACGGTCACCCGCCACCTGTGGGCGCTCGGCGTTCGCGATGTCATCGAGGCATCGTCCATTGCGGAGGCCCGCCCCCGCGTCGGCAACCCGCGCGACATCTGCGTCGCCGACGTCCACCTTCCCGACGGTTCGGGACTGACCCTGCTCTCCGAGACCCGCGCGGCGGGCTGGCCCAACGGCCTCGCCCTCTCCGCCGCCGACGACATCGGCGCGGTGCGCAACGCCCTCGCCGGCGGCGTCAAGGGGTACGTCGTCACCGGTACGCGTACCAACATCGGGCTCCCCACCCGCCCCGGCGCCGCCCCGATCGGCTCCGCCGCCGCCCGTATGCACCGCCGCCCCCCGGGTGCCCCGAGCCACCCGGGCGGCTACCGCGAACTGTCCGGCCGCGAGGTCGAAGTGCTGCGGCTGGTGGCGGAGGGCCAGTCCAACAAGGCCATCGGCGTCTCGATGGGCCTGTCCGCGCTCACCGTCAAGAGCCACCTCGCCCGGATCGCCCGCAAGCTGGGCACCGGGGACCGCGCCGGGATGGTCGCGGTGGCCCTGCGTACCGGCATCATCCACTGATCCGCCTCGTACGCACGCGTCCGCCGGGGGGAACGTTCCGTCGGCGGACGCGGCGTGTACACCGATACCCTTGACCGGTGACCGACGCCCAAGAGACCGCAGCCGACCCCTCGCCGCTCGACCCGTCCCAGCCGCCGAGCCCGTCCGACGCGGACAGGCCACCGGTCGCCCTCCCGGCTCCGGTCCCGCTGCTGGCGCCGCGCGAGGGGGTGCCCGAAGTGGTCGCCTCCGAGGAGGCGCTCGCGCAGACGGTGGCACGGTACGCGGCCGGCAGCGGTCCGCTGGCGGTCGACGCCGAGCGTGCCTCGGGCTACCGCTACGGGCAGCGTGCCTATCTCGTGCAGCTGCGCCGCGAGGGCGCGGGGACGGCGCTGATCGACCCGGTGGCCTGTCCCGACCTCTCCGGCCTCGGGCAGGTCGTCGAGGACACCGAGTGGCTGCTGCACGCCGCCACCCAGGACCTGCCGTGTCTGCGCGACATAGGCATGGTCCCGCGGCGCCTCTTCGACACCGAGCTGGCCGGGCGCCTCGCCGGGTTCGCCCGGGTGGGGCTCGGCGCGATGGTGGAGAACGTCCTCGGCTACTCGCTGGAGAAGGGCCACTCCGCGGTCGACTGGTCGACCCGCCCGCTGCCCGAGCCGTGGCTGCGGTACGCGGCACTCGACGTGGAGCTCCTGGCCGACCTGCGCGACGCGCTGGAGGAGGAGCTGGCCGGGCAGGGCAAGCTCGACTGGGCGCACCAGGAGTTCGACGCCATCGCCGCCGCTCCCCCCGCGCCGCCCCGCAAGGACCCGTGGCGGCGGACCTCCGGCATGCACAAGGTGCGCCGCCGCCGGCAGCTCGCGGTGGTGCGGGAGCTGTGGAACACCCGGGACAGGATCGCCCAGCGGCGCGACATCTCCCCGGGCAAGGTGCTGCCCGACGCGGCCATCGTGGAGGCCGCGCTCGCCCTGCCCGTGGACGTGCAGGCGCTCGGGCGGCTGCGCGGCTTCAGCGGGCGGGCCGGCCGGCGCCAGCTCGACCAGTGGCAGAGCGCCGTGGACCGGGCGCGGGCGCTGCCCGAGACGGAGCTGCCGCAGCCCGGCGCCGCCCCGTCGGGGCCGCCGCCGCCGCGCGCCTGGGCCGACCGGGACCCGGCGGCCGCCGCGCGGCTGTCGAAGGCCCGCGCGGACATCTCGGCGCGCGCCGAGGAGCTGCGGCTGCCGCAGGAGAACCTGATCACCCCCGACACGGTGCGGCGGCTGTGCTGGGAGCCTCCGGCGCACCACGGGCCGGAAGCGGTCTCGGCCGCGCTCGCCGGGTACGGGGCCCGGCCCTGGCAGATCGAGCAGGTGACCCCGCTGCTGGTCGAGGCGCTGGACGCGCCCGCCGCGTAGCCCGACGCGACGGCCTGACGGTCCTCTGACGCCCTGCGTCGGGGGACCGTTCGCGTGTGAGCTTCGCCGCTGTGGCCAGGGGGGCTGGGCAGCTTGGTTACCCGCAAGTAGCATGGCGGTATCGCCGCGCGTTCCGGCGCGCCGCGCAGCAGTGCCACCCCGCACCCTGGAGGAGAGCCATCGTGCCTCGTACCATCCGGGACGTCGTCTTCGTCGACGGCGTCCGCACCCCGTTCGGCAAGGCGGGCCCCAAGGGCATCTACCACGAGACCCGTGCCGACGATCTGATCGTGAAGGCGATCCGGGAGCTGCTGCGCCGCAACCCGGACCTGGACCCCAAGAAGATCGACGAGGTGGCCATCGCCGCCACCACGCAGATCGGCGACCAGGGCCTCACGCTGGGCCGCACGGCGGGCATCCTCGCCGGGCTGCCGCAGTCGGTGCCGGGCTACTCGATCGACCGGATGTGCGCCGGTGCCATGACGGCCGTCACCACGACGGCCGGTTCGATCGCCTTCGGCGCCTACGACGTGGTCGTGGCCGGCGGTGTCGAGCACATGGGCCGCCACCCGATGGGGGAGGGCGTCGACCCCAACCCGCGGTTCGTCTCCGAGAAGCTCGTCGACGAGTCGGCCCTGTTCATGGGCATGACCGCGGAGAACCTCCACGACCGCTACCCCACCATCACCAAGCAGCGCGCCGACGCGTACGCGGTCCGCTCGCAGGAGAAGGCCGCGAAGGCGTACGCCAACGGCAAGATCCAGCAGGACCTGGTGCCGGTGTCGGTCCGCCGTACCAACGCCGAGGCCGGCGAGACCGGCTGGGGCCTGGCCACCGCCGACGAGCCGATGCGCCCGGGCACCACCCTGGAGTCGCTGGCCGCGCTGAAGACCCCCTTCCGTACCCACGGCCGGGTCACCGCGGGCAACGCCGCCGGTCTCAACGACGGTGCCACCGCCTCGCTGCTCGCCGCCGAGGACGTGGCGAACGAGCTGGGCCTGCCGGTCAAGATGCGTCTCGTCTCGTACTCCTTCGCGGGTGTCGAGCCGGAGGTCATGGGTTACGGCCCGATCCCGGCCACCGACAAGGCGCTGAAGCAGGCCGGTCTGACCATCGACGACATCGGTCTCTTCGAGATCAACGAGGCGTTCGCCGTGCAGGTGCTCGCCTTCCTGGAGCACTACGGCATCGCCGACGACGACGCCCGCGTCAACCAGTACGGCGGCGCCATCGCGTACGGCCACCCGCTGGCCTCCTCGGGCGTCCGCCTGATGACGCAGCTGGCCCGGCAGTTCGAGGAGCAGCCGGAGGTCCGCTACGGCCTGACCACGATGTGCGTCGGCTTCGGCATGGGCGCCACGGTCATCTGGGAGAACCCGCACTTCACCGGAGGCAACAAGTGAGCACCTCTACCGCCGAACTCCTGAAGGGCGCGGCCGAGCTGTTCCCGGACGAGGTCGTCACCCAGGCGCACGTACGCCACCTGGACCTGCCGGCGGGCGCCGGGCGCTTCGCGCTCATCACGCTCGACAACGGCCTGGACCACACCAAGCCGACCACCTTCGGCCCGCAGTCGCTCGCCAACCTCGACAAGGCGATCGACCAGGTCGAGAAGGAGGCCGCCGAGGGCTCCGTCGTGGGCGTCGGTGTCACCGGCAAGCCGTTCATCTTCGCCGTCGGCGCCGACCTCAAGGGCGTCGAGCTGCTGAAGGAGCACGCGCACGGCGTGGCCATCGCCAAGGGCGGCCACGACGTCTTCAAGCGGCTCGCGGCGCTGGCCGTGCCGACCTTCGCCTACTACAACGGCGCGGCGATGGGCGGTGGCGTCGAGGTCGGTCTGCACTGCTCGTACCGCACCGTCTCCAAGGCGGTCCCGGCGTTCTCGCTGCCCGAGGTCTTCCTCGGCCTGGTGCCCGGCTGGGGCGGCTGCACGCTGCTGCCGAACCTGATCGGCGCCGACCGCGCCGTCTCGGTCATCATCGAGAACTCGCTCAACCAGAACCGCCAGCTCAAGGCCAAGCAGGTCTTCGAACTGGGCATCGCCGACGCCCTGTTCGAGGGTGCCGACTTCCTGGAGCAGTCGCTGGCCTGGACGGCCTCCGTCCTCAACGGCGACACCGAGGTCTCCCGTCCCGAGGTCGACCGGGGTGCCGCCTGGGACGAGGCCGTCGCCCGCGGGCGCGCGATCGCCGACTCCAAGGTGCACGGCGCGGCCCCGGCCGCCTACCGCGCGCTGGACATCATCGCCGCCGCCAAGGACGGTGACCTCCAGGCCGGTTACGACGCCGAGGACGAGGCGCTCGCCGACCTGATCATGAGCGGTGAGCTGCGTTCGGGCCTGTACGCCTTCAACCTGGTGAACAAGCGCGCCAAGCGTCCCGCCGGCGCCCCCGACAAGAGTCTGGCCCGCCCGGTCTCCAAGGTCGGTGTGGTCGGCGCGGGCCTGATGGCCTCGCAGCTGGCGCTGCTCTTCCTGCGCCGCCTGGAGGTGCCGGTGGTCCTCACCGACATCGACCAGGCGCGGATCGACAAGGGTGTGGGCTACGTCCACGCCGAGATCGACAAGCTGCTCGGCAAGGGCCGCATCAGCCAGGACAAGGCCAACCGCCTCAAGGGCCTGGTCTCCGGTGTGCTCGACAAGGCCGAGGGCTTCGCGGACGCGGACTTCGTCATCGAGGCCGTCTTCGAGGAGATGGGCGTCAAGCAGCAGGTGTTCGCCGAGGTCGAGGCGGTCGCCCCGGCCCACGCGATCCTCGCGACCAACACCTCCTCGCTCTCGGTGAGCGAGATGGCCTCGAAGCTGAAGCACCCCGAGCGGGTCGTCGGCTTCCACTTCTTCAACCCGGTCGCCGTGCTGCCGCTGCTGGAGATCGTCCGCGGCGAACAGACCGACGACGCCTCGCTCGCCACCGCCTTCGGTGTGGCGAAGAAGCTGAAGAAGACCGCGGTCCTGGTCAAGGACGCCCCGGCGTTCGTGGTCAACCGCATCCTCACCCGCTTCATGGGCGAGATCCAGAACATCATCGACGAGGGCACCCCGGTGGCCACCGCCGAGAAGGCCGTCGAGCCGCTCGGCCTGCCGATGTCGCCGCTGGTCCTCCTGGAGCTGGTCGGCCCGGCGATCGGCCTGCACGTCTCCGAGACGCTGCACGGCGCCTTCCCGGAGCGCTTCACCGTCTCGCCGAACCTCAAGGCGGTAGTCGAGGCCGGCAAGCGCGGCTTCTACGTCTACGACTCGGGCAAGCCCGAGCTGGACCCGGAGGTCGCCGCGCTGCTGAAGCAGGGCGACACCGTCCTCACCGAGGAGCAGGTCCTGGAGCGGGTCACCGGCGCGATCGCCGAGGAGATCGGCCTCATGCTGGACGAGGGCGTCGTCGCCGAGGCGCAGGACATCGACCTGTGCCTGATCACCGGCGCCGGCTGGCCCTTCCACCTGGGCGGCATCACGCCGTACCTGGACCGGGCCGGCGTCGCCGAGCGCGTCAACGGCAAGCCGTTCCTGGCACCGGGCGTGGCGAGCGTGCCCGCGTAAGGCACGGGAACCGACGCGCGCCCCGGTGACGGGGTGAGCGGAAGGGGCCGTGACCGGGGAGGATTCCCCGGTCACGGCCCCTTCGGTGTGTGCGGCGCGCTCAGAGCCGCTTGGCGCTGCGCAGGGTCTTGGCGTAGTAGCCGTTGCCGTCGAGGCGGGAGGTGCCGCCCTTGTCGCCGATGGTGGGGCCGTTGACCTCCTCGCGGCTGGAGATGAAGATGCGGTGGCCCTCGGAGTCGTTGCCCAGGTACATGCCGACGTGGTCGAGGCGCTCCTTGGTGCGGGCGTCCAGCTTGAAGAAGACGAGGTCGCCGGGTTGGAGCACGTCGATGTTCTGCGGCCGGGCCTCGGCGCCGACGCCGGTCAGCTTGATGACGTCGGCGCCGATGTCCGCGCGGGCCATGCCGTTGGCGGTGCGGGGCAGGCCGTCGCCGGAGCCGTCGGAGGACATCAGGGGGTAGCGGGCGCGGTAACCCCAGAGCAGGCGCATGTAGCCGGAGCAGTCCACGGCGCGGGCCCGCTTGGCCTCGGGCTGGATGGTGGAGTTGTCGCGGAAGGTGTAGGGGATGCCGAGGTAGTCGTAGAAGTCCGACAGTTCCTCGCGCAGGTCGTTGCCCTCGCTGCCGTCGGGGTTGAGGGGGCCGAAGGCGGCGTCGCCCATGTAGGCGATGCCTTCGTCGTCCTTCTTGACCGGTGCGCCCTGGACGTACTGGAAGGCCATCGCGAAGACGTCGTCCTCCTCGCTGCCGAAGTACTGCTTGAACCAGTCCTTGAACCACTTCTCCTTCTCGGCGCCCTGCCGCCACGGTTCGGGCATGAGCCGCACCCAGTCCTCGGTGACCACGCGCGACGTGGTGTTGGCCGGCTCGGTGAAGGTACGGCTGGGGCCCTTGAGGGTGGCGGTGCGCGCGGCGTCGGTGAAGGTGGCGACGACCTCGCCGCCCTCACCGCGCAGCACCGAGCGGGCTGGGTTCTTCAGCCGCTCCCAGCTCTGCCGGCCGGTCTCCTTGCCGGTGCTGGACTGGAGCAGCGGGGTGTCGGTGACGGCCTGCACCGCGGGTGCCTTCGCCTGTTCCTCGGCGCGGAGTTCGTAGGTGAGGTAGGCGCTGCCCGCGATCAGGGAGAGGACGGTCGCGGTGTGCAGGACGGGGCGTTTCTTCTTCTTGGGCACGGTTGGGCTCCTGGGGCGCGGGCGGTCAGGCGGCGGGCATGACGCCGAGGAGAATCCCGGCGGTGAGGACGACGTAGGCCATCAGCGTCACCGAGCCGGTCGCCATGAGGGTGGCGCCCTTGGGCTGGCGCACCAGCTGGTACGCGATGAGGCCGGGGACGATGAACCCGAGGGTCTGGTTGGCGTACATGAGCGGGAACTCGATGGAGAGCACGATCATGACGGTGGCCTGGAGGAAGACACCGGTGAGCACGACGGCGGCGAACAGGCGCTTGCCGTAGAGGATGACGAAGCGCTGCACGAGCAGGGTGCAGGCGTAGGTCAGGGCGGTGACGCCGACGACCATGGCGGCCCGCTGGAGGTCCTCCACCAGGGTCAGGGCCAGCCAGCCGGGGGTGATCATGCCGCCCGGGGAGAGGTTGGTGGTGAGGTAGCAGACCAGGGAGAACAGCAGCCCGATCGCGATGCCGACGGCGGCGATCTCGGGGGTGAGGACGGCGGGGATCAACGGTTCTCTCCTGGGCGGTACCCCGAGGTGTTGTCGTCTCGGGGGGCTGGCGGGGGTGTCTGGGCGGGGCGGTCCTGCCCGCGGTGGCCGGGGGCCGCGGCGCGGCGGCCCTGGCCGAACGGCGTGCTGGGCGGCGGGCCTTGCGGGGAGCCGCCCGGCTCGGGCGGGCGCACCGGCTCGAAGAGTCCCCGGGGGCGGGCGGGCTGCTGGGCCTGGCGCGGTCCGGGGTGCCGGTCCTGGCCGGGCGCCTGCTGGTGGTGCTGGTCCGCGGGCGGGTTGCCGGGGCCGCCTGGGCCGGACTGCCCGCCGGGACCTTCGTGGCCGGGCCACTGCGGGGATGCGCCGAGGCCGGGGGGCGGGGGCTGCTGGGGGCCGTACCGGGCCTCGTAGGACTCCGGGTAGCTCTGGTACGGGTCGATGCGCGGGACGTACAGCTCGCCGGTGCGGCTCGCCGGGGGTTCCTGGTCCTGCTCGGGGGCGTCGGCGGTGTCCCGGCTCGGCGCGCCGGGGCCGGCCTGGTCCTCGTCGGGGTCGGAGTCGTCCGGCGGGAGTTCGGCGAGGTGCTCCAGGAGGTGCTCGCCTTGGCCGTGGATGTTGCCGATGGCGACCAGCGAGGAGTCGGGCCCCAGCCGGCCGAGGAGTTCGGCCATGAACTCCTCGGGGTCGCGGCGGTCGCCGCCGAGGTCGACGGCGCGGGAGCGCCAGGCGGCGGGGATCGCGTCGATGGCGCTCTTGGCCGGGTGGCCGATGACGAAGACCTGCTCGGGTTCGAGTTCGGGGATGATCTCGCCCATCTGGCCGTTGCGCTCGACCCGGTCGGGGCGGCAGTTGATGACCACGCTGAGCGGGCGGTGGACGGCGCCGAGGTCGAGGAGCTGGTTGATGTTCATCAGCGTCGACTCGGGGTCGTTGGCGGCGAAGACGTTGGCGAACCGGAGCTTCTTGCCGTCGTGGGTCGTGTAGCGCTCCACCGAGAGGACGCCGGGGTCCGGCGGGGCCTCGTACATGCCCTGGAGGGCGGTCTCGCGTTCCACGCCGAGGAGTTCGGCGACGGTGAGCGCGATGGCCACGTTCTCCTTGAAGGTGAACCAGCTGAAGCCGCGCAGTTCCTCGTCGGTGACGGTCTCGGGATCGGCGTAGACCAGCTTGCAGTCCCGGGCGTCCGCCTCCTCCTGGAGGATGTGGAAGCGGTCCTGTTCGGCGGTGACGCAGATGCCGCCCTCGGGCATGGAGCGGGAGAGCGAGCGGGCGACGTCGTCGAGAGTCGGGCCCATCTCGGCGAGGTGGTCCTCGCGGACGTTGCACAGGACGCCGATGGTGGAGCGGATCAGCTTGGACTGGTTGATCTCCTGGAGCGCCGGCATGACGGCCATGCACTCGATGACCAGGGCGTCCGGGTGGTAGGTGGCGGCGCGGCGGACGATGCCGATCTGCTCGACGACGTTGGCGATGCCGAATTTGCGGTAGACCGGCTCCTCGGTGGCGTCGGGGTGGATGAAGCGGGCGGCTGTGCCGGTGGTCTTGGCGACGGTGGTGAGGCCGCCGCCGCGCAGCGCTCCGGCGCAGAGCCGGGTGATGGAGCTCTTGCCGCGGATGCCGTTGACCAGCACCCGCGACGGGATGTGTTCGAGGTTGGTGAAGTGGCGGCGCTGCTCGATGACGCCTGCGGTCAGCAGCACGCCCCCGCACACCACGAGCACGCAGTAGAGGAAGAGCACGGTCGGTTCAGTTCCTTCCGGCGAGGGTCTTCTCGCCGTCACGCTTGCGGGGCTGGGCCTGGAGGGACTGCCTCAGCAGTTCCAGGCTGCGGGTGACGGCGCCGACCTCGTCGTGGTGGCGCGGGTAGAGCACGGTCCTGCGGTCGCCGTCGGCGAGGGCCTCCGCCTGTCCGGTGAGGTGGCGCAGCGGGCGGACGACGACGATGTACAGCCAGCCCAGGCACGCCGCCGCGCCGGTCACACCGAGCAGGCCGGCGAGCACCGTGCGGTTCTGCATGGAGTACTCGGGGATGGCGAGCCCGGCGGCCGGCCGCCAGCTGACGACGGACCAGCCGAGTTCGCCCGCCGCGCCGCCGCCGGTGAAGGGCGCGGAGGCGGCGATCTGGATGTCGCCGCCGTCGCGGTAGAGGATGCCGCTGGGACGCGGGCTCATGCCGACCTTCTGGCCGCTGCCGCGCACCAGGGTCTTGAGCCGGTCGGCAGGGAGGTCCTGGAACGCCCGGTAGCCGGTGTTGCCGCCGATGACACGGCCCTCGTCGTCCACGAGCCGGACGTCCCCGAGACCGGGCCGTTTGAGCAGCGAGTTGAGGAAGTCGATGCGGAACTCGCCGACCACGGCCGTACCGTCGCGCCCGGGGATCTCGGCGGTGCCGACGACGACGGGGGTGGTGTCCTCGGTGGACCGCAGCCGGACGGGTTCCCCGGAGGGGCCCGCACCGGCGGTGCGGGGCTTCTCCCCGGTCCGGGCGACGACGCGGCCGTCGGTGCCGAGGACGTAGAGCGAGGAGTAGCGATTGTGCTCGGCCGTGGTGCGCTGGAGGACCTTGGTCATCTCCTCGGGCCGGGTGCGGTCGCCGATCAGGGAGGCGACGGAGACGAGGTCGGCGTGGCCCTCGTTGAGCGCGCGGCGGACCCGGTCGGAGAGGGTGTCGGTGCGCTCGCGCTGGTCGTTGACGATCTGCTGGGGGACGACGACCGATTCCCCGGCCCGGTTCAGGAGCAGCACCAGCGGCGCCGACCAGGCGAGGAGCAGTACGGCGCAGAGGGCGATCAGGGTGCGGCTGCCGATGCGGGTGCGCCGGGAGCGCCTGGCCCCGGCCTGCTCGTCCGCGGGTTCGCCGAGGAGCTGGCGGCGCAGCCGTTCCAGGGCGGTGCCGATGCGGGCCGCCTCACCGTAGCGGGGGACGGTGACGGGGCGGGCGAGGTCGCCGCGGCTGAGCCGGCGGCCCTCCAGGAAGAGGCGGAGCAGCGGACGCTGCACGGTGCCCAGGAGGAGGGCGACGGCGACGCCCCCGACGACCAGGAGGGCGGCGGCCGCCGCCAGGCCGAAGGCGGGGGTTCCGACGATGCTGGGGGTCTCGGCGACCTTGACCAGGGAGACGACGGTCAGTCCCAGTGAGGTGGCGGGGGTGGAGCCGCCCGCCTGCGGGGCGGCGAGGGTGGCGTAGCCGCCGACCGAGCGGTCGCCGCGGTAGCTGTCCCCGACGAGGCTGCCGCTGACTCCGAGGAAGCCGCCGGAGCCGGGCTCCTTGGAGGTGACGGGGTGCTGGCGGGACTTCTCGAGGGCCTGGGCGGCGAACTCCCCCAGCTGCTTCTGCGTCTGCTCGGCCTCCTCCCGCTGGGCGTCCGTGAGGAGCTGCTCCGGTTCGGCGACGCCGTCCTGGCTGAGGATCTCGCCCGACTGGTCGATGACCGCGATGGCGCGGAAGTCGCCGAGGCTGACGCCGGGGAACTTCAGGGCGCTGGAGGCGACGAGGAGTTGCTGCGGGCGTCCGTCCCAGTCCAGGACGGCGAAGGTCAGCAGCCGGGTCTCGCCGCTCTTGAGGCGGACCATGCGCGGGGCGAGCCCGTCCTCCTCGGAGAGCTTGGCCCGGTCGATCACGGTCAGCGGCAGACTCTCGCCGCGGGCGGCGAGCAGCGTGCCGGACTTGATCTCGATGACCGCCGTGCCGAGCCACTTCTGGTAGACGTTGCCCAGCTTGTCCAGGGCGGCGTCGGCGGGAACGGGGTCGGCGGCGTTGAGGAGTCCGGCGGCACGGGTGAGGTCGGTGACCGATTCGTCGAGGGAGGCGCGCATCGCGATGGCGCCGTCCTCCGAGACGTGCTGCTGGGAGGTGAGCACCGCCTTCGGCTGCCCCTCGTCCTGCATCCTTCCGAGGAAGAACGCCGAGAGGGCCGCGAGGGCGAGCAGGAGGACCGACAGCACGGCGATCGGCGGCCGGATGCCGCCCAGCAGGGACATGTCGGCCCGTCGGCGGACTCTGTGCCGCCGCTTCGCGGTCGAAGCGGCCACGAGGGCTCCTCTCCAAGAAGAACTCAGGAGCGCACGGATGTGCGATCCGAAGGTCCATGACCCGCGGGTGCGGAAAAGGGTTGTATGCAGTGAAGGAAATGTGACCTACGTCGATCCACGCAGGTCAGAGCGGGCGCCGAACGCCCGCGAAGATCACTGGCAGGAGTCGCCGGGTGACGGTTGGCCACCGTCGCGCACGGCCCGGAACACACCACGCGAGCGGCTCGTACGGACGTACGGACCGCTCGCGTGGTGCGTTCCGGCCGGCGCGGGCGGGGCTCGGCAGCCCGCCCGCGGGCTCACCCCTCGGGTGCCGGCTCCAGCGGCTCCACGCCGTCCTTGGCGGCGCCGCGGTTCAGGACGGTGCCCTGGGTGCGTTCGTAGGCGAGGCGGTAGCGGGCGCGCTGCTCCTCGGTGAGGTCGTCGCCGTCGCGCAGGGCGGCGGCGACATCGACCAGCCGGTGCGCGGCGACCGCGCCCTTGGCCGGCTTGTCGCCCTCCTCCACGTAGGGCGGGATGTCCACGAGGGTGGGGACGTACTTCGCGGCCACGTCCCAGCCGTCGCCGCTCTCGCGGAACTCGAACCAGCCGATGATGCCCTCCTCGGTCAGTCCGGTGGGGACGTCGTGCCGGGCGAGCTGGTTGCCGAGGCCGTACGCGATCCAGGTGCCGTCGACCTTCTCCATCGGCTGCACCACGTGGGCGTGGTGGCCGATCACCAGGTCGACGCCGGTCTCCCCGGCGATCCGACGGGCGAGGCTCAGCTGCGACTTGCTCGGATTGGGGTGGTGCTCACGGCCCCAGTGGATGCTGAGGACGACCGCTTCCGCCCCCGCGTCGCGCGCCTCGCGTTCGGCGTCACGGATGGCCTTGAAGGAGGTCTTGTTGACGATCCAGGGGGTGTCGGCGGGGACCTCGCGCCCGTTGAAGCCGAAGGCGAAGGAGAGCTGGGCCACCTTGACACCCTGCACCTCGGTGATCAGCGGCTTGCCCGCCTCCTTCGCCGTGCGCGCGGAGCCGGTGTGCCGCACGCCCGCGGCGTCCAGGGCGTCCAGGGTCCGCCGCACCCCGGCCGGCCCGTGGTCGAGGGTGTGGTTGGAGGCGGTCGAGCAGGTGTCGTAGCCCGTCTCCTTCACCGCGGTGGTGATCTGCGGGGGCACCAGGAAGTCGGGATAGGAGGCGAACGGCCCCTCCGGTTCGCCGACGACCGGCTCGAAGTGGCAGATGGCGAGGTCGGCCTTGCTGACGACCGGGCGGATGCCCGCCATGACCGGCCCGAAGTCGATGCCCGCCTCACCCCTGCCGGTCGTGGCGGCGTCCAGCCTGGCCTGGTCGGTCAGCTGGGGGTGGATCAGGATGTCGCCCGCCGCCGCCACCGTGAAGGAACGTCCGCCGCCACGCGCGTCGGCCTGCTCCTCGGAGCCCGGTCCACAGCCGGCGACGGTGGACACCATCGCCAGAAAGGCGGACCCGGCGATCAATATGCGACAAGGGCGTTTCAGCACCCGGATATCTTCATACAGCTATGAGTGGTGAACGTACCTGGAAGATAACGATTGCGCGCATGTTGATCATCGGCACCCTGGTGACCTGTGTGGGCGCTCTCGTGTCCGTCGCCGCCGGGACCCCCTCCGGGCCGCTGGATTCCGGGGTGCGGCGGGGCGCGGCCGGTTCCGTGGCGACGGTCGACCTGGACGCGCGTGTGAAGGAGTTCACGTCGCGGCTGAGCGAACGCGGCGGGTACCGTCCGCCCTCCGCCGAGGACCGGGCGAGCTTCGCCGACGGCCTGGACGCCCTGCTCGACGGTGACCTCACGCGCGCCACGGCGCTGCTGGACGCCACCGGGTACCGGGTGCGCGAACTGCGCGACGCCCCGAGCGGCCGGCGCTTCACCGAACTCGCCGACGCCTCCCCCTCCCGCGAACGGGCCCGGGGCTGGGGCCGGTACTACCTGCCGGCCGACACCCCGCTCCGCTGGTCCGTCCAGGTCCCCCACCCCGTCGCCGACCGGCACACCGAACGGCTCGGGGTCGTCGGCGTACGCGGCTCACAAGGCGGAGCGCTGCTGCTGGCCGGGGCGCACCGGCGCTCCGGCGAGGGGAACACGGCCGATGTCGCCCACCGGACGGACACGCTCTTCCACGCCGCCGCCGAGCGCCTGGTGGCCCGCGAGGTGCCCGCCGTCCAGTTGCACGGCTTCGCCCCCGGCTCGGCGCCGGGCCGCGACGCGGTCGTCTCCACCGGGCGGGGCGACCACGGCCGCGCCGAGGCCCGGGCGCTCGCCACCGCCCTCGAACGCCGCGGCCTGTCGGTCTGCCGGGCCTGGACACACCGGTGCCCGCTGGCCGGGCGTACCAATGTGCAGGGCCGGGCGGCCGACGACGCGGGCCTCCCCTTCCTCCATCTGGAACTCGCGCCGGGGCCACGCGAGCCCGGAAGCGAGGCCGCGCGGCGCACGGCGCGGGTCCTCGCGGAGGTGACGGACCGGTGGGCCCGGGGCTGACCCGGACGGCCCGTGCGCGTCGGACACGGCTGGGCACCGCCGCCCGCGCCCGGCAGGATGACCCCATGGAGACCGACCCCGCCGAAGCAGCCGGCCCCCGCCCCCTCCTCGTCGTGGACGGCGCCAACGTCGTCGGGTCCGTGCCCGACGGGTGGTGGCGGGACCGGCGGGGTGCGGCCGAGCGGCTGCGGGACCGGCTGGTGCGGGTGGCCGAGGAGGGCGTGCCCGGGGTCGCGGGGCCGGTCGAGGTGGTGCTGGTGGTGGAGGGGGCCGCGCGCGGGGTGGAGCCTGTGCCGGGGGTGCGGGTGGAGTCGGCGCCGGGCGGCGGGGACGACCACATCGTGGCGGTGGCCGCCTCGGCCGCCCCCCGCCAGGAGTGCGTGGTGGTGACCGCCGACCGCGAACTGCGCGAGCGGGTCGCGGCGCACGGGGCGCGGTCGGTGGGGCCGAGGGCGGTACGCGGGGCGGGATGAGCGGGGCCGGCTCCTTGGTGGGGGAGGTGCGCGGGGAGCCCCCGCGCCCGTCTCCGCCGTACCCGGGAGGTCTGCCCCCGCCCCCGGGGTCGCGGCACGGGATATACGCCGTCAGCGGTCCCGCAGGACGTACAGCCGGGCACCGTCGACGGTGCCCGCCGGGCGGTAGCGCTCGCTGAGCAGGGTGCGCAGGGTGGGCAGGTGGCGCGGGGACCAGTCGCCGCCGCGCGAGTCGTCGACGAGCAGGTGCGGCGGGTCGGCGGCGGTCTCGGCGCGGAAGACGTGCCAGGCACCCGGGACCGCGTACGGCTCGCCGGTGCGGGCGCCGGAGCGGCCCCCGCTGTGGTTGGTCAGCAGACCGGCCGTCAGGTAGCGGCTGGCGGGCGGGCGGGCGGCGAGCCAGTACGTCTCGGGGTGCATGCTCCACACCAGGACGCGTTCGCCCGGTGCGGTGAGGGCGCGTACGGCGTGGGCCAGCCGCACGGCGTGGTCGGTGTCGGGACGGGGTGCCAGCAGGCCCCAGAGGACGAAGAGGGCCGCGAGTCCCGCGGTGGCCCGCAGCGCGCCTGCCCGCGCGGCGGCGGGGCGCCGGTGCAGGGCGCGGGCGGCCAACAGGGCGAGCGGCGGCACCAGTTGCAGGTAGTAGTGGCCGAAGAAGTGCAGCCCGGTCACGACGGCGAGGGCGGAGCAGCCGAGCCAGAGCCGCAGTTCGGCGGGGGCGCGCCCGGCGCGGGCCAGCGGCAGCAGCAGCGCGGCGGAGGCGGCGGCCAGCAGCGCGGCGTTGACCAGCGCGCGGGCCAGCACGTGCGGCACCGAGCCGGAGAAGGAGGCGTACGCGCCGGAGCCGGTCACCGTCCAGAAGAGGAAGCCGGCCGGGTCGGTGGAGAGGGCCGTGGCGAGCACCGGCAGGGCGGCGCCGAGGGCGAGGCGGAGCAGGTCGCGCCCGCCGCCCGCGCGCCACCAGAGCAGCAGGACGGGCAGCAGGACGACGGCGCCGGTCTGCTTGACGAGGAAGGCGGCTGCGACGGCGGCCCCCGCCAGGCCCCAGTGGCGGCGGTCGGCGCACCAGAGGGCGGCGGCGGTGGCGGGCAGCAGGAAGACGGCGAAGGCGGCGGCCTGGGTGTCCTCGGGGTTGAGGCCGACGGAGAGCAGCAGGTGCAGCAGCCCGGCGGTGCGCCCGGCCGCGCTCCCCCAGCGGCGGCGGGCCAGGGAGGCGACCAGCAGGGCGGTGACGAGCTGGGCGAGGACGGCGGCGACGCGGACCGGGGCGAGGGAGGTGTCGCCCCAAAGGGTGAACGCCCCTTCGTAGAGCCAGGGCATGAGCGGGGGTTTGCGGTCGACGACGTCCAGGTAGAGCGTGCCGCCGTCGGCGAGGAGCCGGGCCTGTGTCGCGAGGAACCCCTCGTCCGGGTTCCACAGCGGCAGCCGGAAGGAGGGCAGCCGGGTGGCGCAGGCGACGAGGGCGAGGCCGGGGAGGAGGTGCAGCCAGGGGGCGAGGGTGCGGGCGCGGGACGCGGGCCTGCCCGGTACGGGCCGTCGGGGGCCGGGTGCGGTGCGCGGCGGGGGCAGCAGGGCCGGGCCGGCGGCGGGCGGGCCGAGGCGGGAAGGGCGTTCGGGGATGAGCGTGGGGGCGGCCGGGGCGTCGGCCGCCGGGGGGTGCTGATCGCGCATGCCTGCCTTCGGGCCCGGGTGTCGCGGGGAGCGTCCGCCCCCCCGTGGCGGCACCCTAGTGGCCCTGTATGTCGGGATGAGGCGGGACATACGGGGCCGGGAGGAAGGGGAAGGCGGTCAGCGCTCCTTGGCCTGGGTACCGCGGCCGAGGCGGCTGTGGGTGCGGCCGTAGAGGAAGTAGACGACGACGCCGACGAGCATCCAGACGGCGAAGCGCAGCCAGGTCTCGGCGGGCAGGTTGAGCATCAGCCAGAACGAGGCCGCCACGGAGAGGACCGGCACCAGCGGGACCAGCGGCGTGCGGAAGGCGCGCGGCAGGTCGGG
This sequence comes from Streptomyces sp. BBFR102, assembly GCF_051397025.1. Classification (NCBI taxonomy): domain Bacteria; kingdom Bacillati; phylum Actinomycetota; class Actinomycetes; order Kitasatosporales; family Streptomycetaceae; genus Streptomyces; species Streptomyces sp. BBFR102. The sequence goes on along the minus strand of NZ_CP195757.1, from coordinate 5,017,298 downwards.
GCGGCTGCGGCGGAGCAGGATCACCCCGAGGGCGACCACGACGAAGGCGAAGAGCGTGCCGATGTTGACCAGTTCGGCGAGTTCGTCGATGGAGGTGAACCCGGCGAGCAGCGCGACGACGCCGCCCAGGAGCAGCGTGGAGCGGTAGGGGGTGCCGAAGCGCGGGTGGACGCGGGAGAAGGCGCGCGGCAGCAGGCCGTCGCGGCTCATCGCGAAGAAGACCCGCGTCTGGCCGAGCAGCAGGATCATCGAGACCGAGGTGAGGCCGATGGCGGCGCCGAAGCTGATCAGGCCGGCCCAGAACGGGTGGCCGACCGCCTTGAACGCGTCCGCGAGCGGGGCGTCCGTGGACAGCTCGGTGTACTTCTGCATGCCGGTGACGACGATGGAGACGGCGACGTACAGCAGGGTGCAGATGAAGAGCGAGCCGAGGATGCCGCGCGGCACGTCCCGCTGCGGGTTGCGGGTCTCCTCGGCGGCGGTCGCGACGATGTCGAAGCCGATGAAGGCGAAGAAGACCACCGCCGCCGCCGTGAAGATGCCCATCACACCGAAGTCGGCCGGGGTGAAACCGGTCATGAGCTGGATGAGGGGGGCGTGGACGCCGCCGCCGCCCTCGGCCTCCCTGCTGGGCGGCACGAAGGGGTCGTAGTTGCTGCCGGTGATGAAGAAGGCGCCGACGATGACGACGATCAGCACGACGGTCACCTTCACGGCGACGACGATCCCGGTGACGCGGGAGGAGAGCTTCATCCCGGCCACCAGGATCAGGGTGAGCGCCGCCACCAGCAGGGAGGCGAGCAGGTCGAAGCCGAACTCCCCGTTGTGGGTGCCGGAGAGCCACTGCGGCAGGTGGAGCCCCGCGGTGTCCAGCAGGGAGCGCATGTAGCCCGACCAGCCGACGGCGACCACCGCGCAGCCGAGCGCCAGCTCCAGGATGAGGTCCCAGCCGATGATCCACGCCGGGAACTCCCCCAGCGAGGCGTACGAGAAGGTGTAGGCCGAGCCGGCCACCGGCACCGTGGAGGCGAACTCGGCGTAGCAGAGGGCCGCGAGGGCGCAGACCAGGCCGGCCACGACGAAGGCGATGGCGACGCTGGGCCCCGCGGTCTCCTTGGCGATCTTCCCGGTGAGGACGAAGATGCCGGTTCCGATGATGACGCCGACGCCGAAGACGGTGAGGTCGAGGGCGGACAGCGACTTCTTGAGGGCCGTCTCCGGCTCCTCCGTGTCCCGGATCGACTGCTCGACGCTCTTCGTCCTGAAGAGGCTGGTCACGGGTGTACCTCCCACGCTGGTCGTCCCCGCCATGATCGGAGGGGAGCGCACGGCGCATGCCCCGACGCGGCCCGCTTCACGCGAATGGGCCGGGGTGCCGTGCTCGTACCGTCCGTCGAGCTTGGCGACCAGGCCGGTGACCTGCCGGGCGATGTCCGGGGCGGTCAGGCCGATCTCGGCGAGCACCTCCTTGCGGGTGGCGTGGTCGAGGAAGCGCGGCGGGATGCCGAAGTCGCGCAGCGGTACGTCCACACCGGCGTCGCGCAGCGCCTGGGCGACGGCCGAGCCGACGCCGCCGACGCGGCTGTTGTCCTCGACGGTGACGACGACGCGGTGCTGCTCGGCCAGGGGCGCGAGCGCCTCGTCGACCGGCTTGACCCAGCGCGGGTCGACCACGGTGGTGGAGATGCCCTGCTTGTCGAGGAGAGCGGCGATCTCCAGGCACATCGGGGCGAGCGCGCCGACCGAGACGAGCAGCACGTCCGGGCGGGGGGTGCCCGGCTCGCGCAGCACGTCCATGCCACCGACGGTGCCGAGGGCCGGCACGGCGGGGCCGACGGCGCCCTTGGAGTAGCGGACGACGGTCGGGGCATCCTCGACGGCGACGGCCTCGCGCAGTTGGGCGCGGAGCTGGTCGGCGTCGCGCGGCGCGGCGATCCTGAGGCCCGGGACGACCTGGAGGATGGACATGTCCCACATGCCGTTGTGCGAGGCGCCGTCGGTACCGGTGACCCCGGCCCGGTCCAGGACGAAGGTGACACCGCAGCGGTGCAGGGCCACGTCCATCAGGAGCTGGTCGAAGGCGCGGTTGAGGAAGGTGGCGTAGACGGCGAAGACGGGGTGGACGCCGCCGCTGGCCAGGCCCGCCGCGGAGACCGCGCCGTGCTGCTCGGCGATGCCGACGTCGTAGACCCGCTCGGGGAAGGCGTCGGCGAACCTCTGGAGGCCGACGGGCTGGAGCATGGCGGCGGTGATCGCCACGATGTCCTCGCGCTCCTTGCCGAGCCGCACCATCTCCTCGCCGAAGACCGAGGTCCAGTCGGCGCCGGAGGCGGAGACGGGCAGGCCGGTGTCGGGGTGGATGACGCCCACCGCGTGGAAGCGGTCGGCCTCGTCCTGGACGGCCGGCTGGTAGCCGCGGCCCTTCTCGGTGAGGCAGTGCACGATGACCGGGCCGCCGAACCGCTTGGCGCGGGCCAGCGCCGACTCCAGGGCCTCGATGTCGTGGCCGTCGATCGGGCCGACGTACTTCAGGCCGAGGTCCTCGAACATGCCCTGCGGGGCGATGAAGTCCTTGAGGCCCTTCTTGGCGCCGTGCAGCGTCTCGTAGAGCGGGCGGCCGACGACCGGGGTGCGCTCCAGGAAGTCCTTGCCGCGGGCGAGGAAGCGCTCGTAGCCGTCGGTGGTGCGCAGGGTCGCCAGGTGGTTGGCGAGGCCGCCGATGGTGGGCGCGTAGGAGCGCTCGTTGTCGTTGACGACGATGACCAGCGGACGGTCCTTGGCGGCGGCGATGTTGTTGAGCGCCTCCCAGGCCATGCCGCCGGTGAGGGCGCCGTCGCCGATGACGGCGACGACGTGGTCGTCCTTGCCACGCACCTGGTTGGCCTTGGCGAAGCCGTCGGCCCAGCCGAGCACCGTGGAGGCGTGGCTGTTCTCGATGACGTCGTGCTCGGACTCGGCGCGCGAGGGGTAGCCGGAGAGGCCGCCCTTGGTGCGCAGGCCGGAGAAGTCCTGGCGGCCGGTGAGCAGCTTGTGGACGTACGACTGGTGACCGGTGTCGAAGAGGACCTTGTCCTTCGGCGAGTCGAACACCCGGTGCAGGGCGATCGTCAGCTCCACGACGCCGAGGTTCGGGCCGAGGTGGCCGCCGGTCTTGGAGACGGCGTCGACGAGGAAGGTCCGGATCTCTGCGGCCAGCTCGTCAAGCTGCTCCGGGCTGAGACGGTCCAGATCGCGCGGTCCCGTGATGCGGGTCAGCAGCGGCACCCGTGCCTCCTTGCAGTAGAGCGTTTTCGAGCCTTGCCGGGTCTGTCGAGTCTAGTGTTCCGCTTCCCTGGCCCCGCACCGGGCGCCCGGGAGCCGCGTCACACGGACTCGCGGCGATGCTAGTCCTGTCCGGGGCCGGACGGGTATGCCCGGGGGGCCGGACGGGTGTGCGGAGCTCCGTGGGCGCCCCTCGGCCGACCGGGGGCGCACCACGGCGCCCGGCCTCTGCGGGAGAGAGGCCGGGCGCATGGCCGGTACGGTGCGGCGCGGCCGGGACGGGGCCTCTGGGGGTGGCCCCGGTCCGACCCGCGCCGGTGGTGGAGCCGGTCAGGCGCGGCCGGCGGTCTTCTGGGTGCGGCGGGAGACCGAGTCGATGACGACGGCGGCCAGCAGGACCACACCGGTGATCATGGACTGGACGGCGTCGCTGGAGCTGCCGGACATGTAGAGGCCGGTCATGATCGACTGGATGACGAGGATGCCGATCAGCGCCGACCACGGCGTGCCACGGCCGCCGAAGAGGCTGGTGCCGCCGATCACGGCCGCCGCGATGGCCAGCATCAGGGTGTCGCCGCCGCCGAGGTTGGAGTCGGCGACCCCGGCCTGGGAGGCGATGAAGAGGCCGCCGAGGCCGCCGAGGAACCCGGAGACGGTGAAGACCGAGATCCGGACCCGGACGACGTTGACGCCGGCCCGGCGGGCCGCCTCGACGCCGCCGCCGACCGCGAAGACCTGGCGGCCGTAGGTGGTGCGCTTCAGGACGAAGGAGGCCAGCACGACGACGCCGACGAAGACGGTCAGGCCGAGCGGCAGGCCGCTCTCCTGGTTGAGCATCCAGGCGGTGGCGAGGGCGAGGACCGCGACCACGCCGGAGCGCAGCAGCACCTCGCTGAGCGGCCGGTGCGGCAGGCCGACCGCGCGGCGCCGGCGGCGGTCCAGGAGCTGGCTGCCGAGGTGGGCGGCGACCGCGACCAGGGCCAGGCCGTAGGCGGCGGCGATGTCGCTGAAGTAGGTGTTGTTCAGCCCCTGGACGACGCCGCCGGAGATGTTGTTGATGCTGAGCGTGTTGCCCATGACGTAGAGCTGGAGGCCGCTCCAGCCGAGGAATCCGGCGAGGGTGACCACGAAGGCCGGTACGCCGATCCGGGCGAAGAAGAAGCCGTGCAGAGCGCCGATCGCGCCGGCCGCCAGCAGGCCCAGGAGGACGGCGAGGCCCTCGTTCAGGTCCTGCTTGACCGCGAGGACGCTGGTCAGCGCGGCCGTCAGGCCCGCCACCGAGCCGACCGAGAGGTCGATCTCGCCGAGCAGCAGGACGAAGACGATGCCGGTGGCGATGAGGCCGGGGCCGACGATGTACTGCGCGATGTTGGTGAGGTTGGACGGGTCGAGGAACCGGCCGGTGGTGGTCTCGAAGATCGCCCAGATGACGACGAGGCCGACGAGGACCGGGATCGAACCCAGCTCGCCGCCCTTGACGCGCCGCTTGACGTCGGTGAGGTATCCGGCGAAGCCCTGTTCGCGGACGAGCAGGCGCGGGTCGGCGGGGGTCAGTGCAGCGGCGGCGGGCTCGCCCGCGCCGAGGGGCCCGGCGGGGGCGGGCACGGTGGTCTTCGGTGCTCCCCCGGCCCCGGCGGGCGCCGGGGCGGCCTCGGTGCTCTCCTCGGGGCTCTTGCCCGGCTGGGTGTCGCTCACTGTGCTGCCTCCGTGGTGCGGGCCTTGCGCCGGGTCACGGCGTTCTCGGTGGCGCCGGTGATCGCGGAGATGATCTCCTCGTGGCTGGTGTCGGCCACGTCGAAGACGCCGTTGTTGCGGCCGAGCCGCAGGACGGCCACCTGGTCGGCGACGGCGAGGACGTCGGCCATGTTGTGGCTGATGAGGATGACGGCGAGGCCGCGCTCGCGCAGCCGCTCCACCAGGTCGAGGACCTGCGCGGTCTGCTCCACGCCGAGTGCCGCCGTGGGCTCGTCGAGGATGACCAGCTTCGGATCGCCGACCAGGGCGCGGGCGATGGCCACCACCTGGCGCTGGCCGCCGGAGAGCGAGGCGATCGGGATGCGGACGCTGGGGATGCGGATGGAGAGGGAGTCCAGGAGTTCCTGGGCGCGCCGCTCCATCGCGACCTCGTCCAGGACCTTGCCGCGGCTCTCCTCGCGGCCGAGGAAGAGGTTGGCGACGACGTCGAGGTTGTCGCAGAGCGCGAGGTCCTGGTAGACGGTGGCGATGCCGAGGAGCTGGGCGTCCTGGGGGCGGGCCACGGTGGCGGGGCTGCCCTCCCATTCGAGGACGCCGTCGTCGATGGGGTGCACCCCGGCGATCGTCTTGACGAGGGTGGACTTGCCGGCGCCGTTGTCGCCGACGAGGGCGAGGACGGAACCCGCGCGGACTTCAAGGTCGACCTCGGTGAGTGCCTGTACGGCACCGAAGCGCTTGGAGACTCCGCGCAGCGCCAGCACGGGCGCAGCGGACATGAGGACCATCTCCTTCGCCGCCCCGGACCCCTCGGCGCCGGGGCGCGGGCGGGGACGGGCGGGGGGTGGGGGCCGGGCTCGGCGCCCGGTGGGCAGGTCGGGTCGGGGGCCCGGGCCGCTCGGCGGGCGGCGGGCGGCCGGGCGGTGCGGCCCCGGGCGGGGCCGGGCCGTCCGGCGGGGTGGTGCGTACGGCGCCCCGTGCTCCGGGCTGCGGGGCCTGGACATGGGAGCGGCGGGGCGCCGTACGGGTCCGGGGACCGGGGCGGCGGCCCGAGGAGGGTGGGCCGCCGTCCCGGCGTGAGGGGGCGGTGCGCCGTCCGCGCCCCGGCCCGACGGGCGGTCGGGGGCGGGCAGCCGCCGGGGGCCGCTACTCGATTCCGGCGTCCGCGCAGGGCTTCTTGAACTCGCCCTTGCAGATCTCGCTCACCTTGTACAGCTCGTCCTTGACGACCGTGTCCTTGATGTTGTCCTCGGTCACCACGAAGGCCTCGATCAGGGCGGCCGGGATGCCCTTGGTCGAGGGGCTGTCGATCTTGCTGGTGGCGAGGTCGTCGATGGACTTGCCCTGGAGCAGCCGGACGGCGATCTCGGCGGTGGGCTCGGCCTCCGGCTTGTACGGCTTGTAGATGGTGAAGCTCTGGGTGCCCTTCAGGATGCGCTGGACACCCGCGAGTTCGGCGTCCTGGCCACCCACCGGGATGTCCTTGACCTTGGCGGAATCCAGGGCGGCGATGATGCCGCCGGCCATGCTGTCGTTGGCGGAGTAGACCGCGTCGAAGCCGTCCTTGCCGAGCGCGGTGATGGCGGTGCCCATCTTCTGGCCCGCGATCTGGGCGCTCCACTCACCGGTCTGCTCGTAGACGACCTCCTCGACCTGCTTGTCCAGGACGGAGTGGGCGCCCTTCTTGAACAGCGCGGCGTTGGGGTCCGACTCCTTGCCGTTGATCATCACGACCCGGGCGTCGGCGGCCTTGTCGCCCAGGGCCTGGACGATGCCCTCGCCCTGGAGCTTGCCGATCTTCTCGTTGTCGAACGAGACGTAGGCGGCGACGTTGCCCTCGGCGAGGCGGTCGTACGCGACGACCCGCACGCCCTTCTTCTCGGCGGCGTCGACCCAGGACTTGGTGGCCCCGGAGTCGACGGCGTCCAGGATGATCACCTTGACACCGGACGAGACCAGGTCGTCGAACTGCTGCTTCTGCGTCGAGACGTTCTCGGCGGCGTTCTTGTAGTTGATCTCGCAGTCGTCGCAGAGTTCCTTGACCTTCGCCTTGATCAGCGGGTAGTCGAAGGACTCGTAGCGGGTGGTGCGGCTCTCGGGCAGGAGCAGGCCGATGGTCTTCTTGTCGGCCTGCTCCTCCTTTCCGCTGCCCGCCTCGCCGCAAGCGGCGAGGGACAGTGCCATGGTGAGAGCGGTAGCAGCGGTCGCGGCTCTGCGCAGCTGGGTGTTCATCGGTCCAACCTCCCTGACATGGCCGCGCCGATGCGACCGAGGTGGCTGGCAGTCAACTCGGCCCACACAGCAGCGTCAAGGAGTAAATCCTTAACGAGATGACAACGGTGCCATGCGTTCTCTAAATGAAGGCAGGAGCGGGCTGTGCGGTGGCCCCGTCCAGAAGGGTCGAATCACCCATCTCACGCAGCGCCAGGGCGAGCGCGCCCAGCACCTCGGCCCGTCCCCCCAGCGAGCCCGGGACCAGCTCCACCTGGCGGGCGGCGCTCGGGATGGCGTAGCGGCCCACCGAGGTACGGATCGGGCCCAGCACGAGTTCGCCGGCCTCGGCCAGGTCGCCGCCGAGGACCACCCGGCTCGGGTTGAGCAGGTTGCACAGGCTCGCCACCCCGCTGCCGACGTGCCGGCCGACGTCGGCGACGACCCGGCGGCAGCCCGGGTCGCCCTCCTTGGCCAGCCCGACGACCTTCTCCATGGTCAGCCCGGCGCCGTGGGTCGGCTCCAGCAGCGGCAGCACGTACCGGGCGGCGGTGAAGGTCTCCAGGCAGCCGCGGTTGCCGCAGCGGCAGACCGGGCCGGACTCGTCGAGGGTGATGTGGCCGATCTCGCCTGCCGTGCCGCCGGGGCCGCGGTAGATCTGCCCGTCGATGACGAGGCCGGCGCCCACTCCCCCGGCCACCTTGATGTACGCCAGGTCGCGCACACCGCGTCCGCTCCCCCAGACCAGCTCGCCGAGGGCGCCGAGGTTGGCGTCGTTGTCCACGGCGACGGGCACGCCGAGCCGCTCGCCGAGGGCGAGGGCGGGCTGGGTGCCGGACCAGCCGGGCAGTATCGAGGTGGAGCCGAGCATGCCGGAGGCGACGTCGATGGGGCCCGGCACGCCGAGGCCGACCCCGGCGACCTTGGCGCGGTCCACGCCGGTGGCGTCGAGGAGGCGGCCGACCAGCAGTTCGGCGCGGTCGAAGCCCTGCTCGGCGGAGGCGTCGACGTCGAGCGGCTCGGCCTCCTCGGCGAGGATCTGGTGGGCGAGGTTGCCGACGGCGACCCTGAGGTGGGTGTGGCCGAAGTCGACGCCGATGACGATGCCGGCGTCCCCGCTCAGCGAGACGCTGCGGGCACGGCGGCCACCGGCCGAAGTGGGGGTCACTTCGACGGTGCCGCCCTCTTTCAACTCCCGGACGATGTTGGAGACGGTGGCGGCGGAGAGGCCGGTGGTCCGGGCGATCTCCGCCTGCGTGAGCGACCCGGAGAGCCGCACGGCCCGCACCACCCGCTCCAGATTGGCCCTGTGCAGCGACGACTGCGACCCCGGTGTCTCCATCGGCCCATCCACTCCTGCCCGGTCCCGGGCGGCCCCGCGGCCGCCCGCCGGTCGACCAGCCCCGGCGGAGCGGTCCGCACTGTGTACAAGTCCTGAAACTCAAGCACAGCTTGCGACGCGGAATCCGTCAAGGGCTCGACACGGACGGGGAAGCGCCCGCCACAGCCGCGCTCCCGGCCGCCCCCGGCACGGGTACGGGCCCGCCCCGGGAGTTCCGGAGACGGGCCCGTGGGCCGCCTGGGGCCCGCCGTGCCGCTACTTCAGCGCGCCGGCGGTGAGCCCGGCGACCACCTGCCGCTGGAAGATGATGTACGCGCCGAGCACCGGCAGCATCGCCATCACCAGCCCGGCGAAGAGGCCGGACCAGTCGCCCTTGTACCCCTGGCTGACGGCGAGCTGGACCAGGCCCTGGGAGAGCACCTTGCGGTCCGGGTCGGTGTTGAGCACCGTCGGCAGCAGGTACTGGTTCCACTGGCCGAGGAAGTTGAAGATGCCCACGCTGACCAGTCCGGGCTTGGCCATCGGCAGCATGACCTGGAAGAACGTCCGGCTGTGCGAGGCCCCGTCGATGAGCGCGGCCTCCGCCACCGAGGTCGGCAGGGTGCGGAAGAAGGCGGTCAGGAAGAACACCGTGAACGGCAGTGAGTAGGCGATGTAGACCAGGATCAGGCCGTGCGTGGTGTTGAGCAGACCCAGGTTGTTCATCACGAAGAAGAGCGGGACCAGCGCCAGGATCACCGGGAAGCTGAGGCCGCCGATGAACAGGAAGTAGACGAACCGGTTGCCGGGGAAGTCGAACCGCGCCAGCACGTAGGCGGCCATCGACCCCAGCAGCAGGGTGCCGATCAGGGAGCCGGCCACCACGATCACGGTGGTGAGGAAGTACTCGCTCATGTGCGCCTGGGTCCAGGCGCGCGACCAGTTCTCGAAGTGCAGTCTGTCCGGCAGCGACCACGGCGAGTCGAAGATCGACTTGTCGTCCTTGAAGGAGGTCATGACCGCCCACAGCAGCGGCATCGCCACCAGGAACGCCCAGATCACCAGCACGCCGTGGGAGAAGACGTTGAGGGTGCCGCCGGTCCTGGAGGGCCCGCCGGAGGCCGGGGGCGGGGTGCCGGGCGCCGGGCGCCGGGCGGGCAGACCGGGGCCGCCCGGCCCGTCGGCCTTGCGCACGAGGTCGGGATCGGTGGTCTTCATCTCAGAACTCCAGCCGTTCACGCCGGCCGACCCGCGACACCAGGGCCGCGAAGGCCAGGGTGACGATCAGCAGGGCGACGCCGATGGTGGTCGCGTAGGCCGCCTGGCCGCCCACGAACGCCTTCTGGTAGACGAGCAGCGGCAGGACGGTGGTCGAATCGGCCGGTCCGCCGGGGCCCACGGTCATGATGTGGACGATGGCGAAGGACTCCGCGCCGAGGGCGAGGATGCCCATGTAGATCCAGCCGGACTGCACGGTGTCCCAGAGCAGCGGCAGGGTGATGCGGAAGAAGGTGGTGAAGCGCCCGGCCCCGTCGAGCAGGGCGGCCTCGTAGTAGTCCTTGGGGATGGAGGCCATCCCGGCGGAGAAGAGGACCACGAAGAAGCCGGTGGTGGACCAGACGATGACCGCCATGACGCACCAGAGCGCGAATCTCGGATCGCCGAGCCAGTTGCTCTGGAGGCCGTCGAGCCCCAGGATGCCGAGCGCCGAGTTGAGGGCGCCGCTGTTGGGGTTGTAGGCGAAGCGGAAGAGCAGGGCGACGATGGCGATCGACAGCACCTGCGGGAAGAAGTAGACGATCTTGTAGAAGGACGAGCCGCGGACGCCGGCGATGGCCGCGCCCTTCCGGCGCCGCCCGCCGACGTTGATCATGAAGGCGAAGAAGAGCGCGAGCCCGAGCGTCACCAAGGGCAGCAGCAGCACGAAGGTGACGCTGTGCTGGAGCGCCTTCCAGAAGGTGCCGTCGCCGAACATCCGCGCGTAGTTGTCGAACCCGACCAGTGAGAACTCCGGGCTGAGCCCGGTCCAGTCCGTGAACGAGTAGAAGATGGACTGGACGAACGGCCAGATCACGAAGAGTGCGTAGATCGCCAGAGGGACGATCAGAAAGCCCGCGATGAAGCGGTATTTACCGTGCTGCATTGGTGTCGACCCCGAATCCCCGGCGGGTGCCGCCGCGCTGCCGCGGTCGCGGACCCGCACCCGGCGGGCCCGCGACCGCCTGTCTCACTTGTGCCGGTAGTGCTTGATGGACTCGTCCTTGGCCGCCGCGTCGGCGAACTCCTGACACTTCTTCATCGCCTCGGCGGGGGTCATGCGGCCCGCCATCATCTCGCCGATCGCGCCGGCGCCGATCTTCTGCTTCTGCAGCTCGACGTACCAGTCCTGCAGGCGCGGGTTGAGGATGTTCTCGCCGGCCTTCTCCAGGGCGGCGACGGCCGACTTGAGGGCGGAGGTCAGCTTCAGGCCGTCGGTGCCGCCGTCGAGGGCGGTCAGCGACTTCACCTTGCCGGTGAAGTTCTTCGAGGAGCTCTCGCTGAGCATGATGCGCAGCTGCTCCATGCCGCCGTCGGGGTTCTTCGCCTTCTTCGGGACGATGAACGGCTCGCCGCCCGAGGCCCACAGGGCGCCGAACGGCAGCTTGTCGGAGCTGTCCAGGCTGGAGGGGGCGGCGACCGTCATCTGGAAGTCGTCCGGCGTGGTGCCCGCCGTCTCGTTCTCCACCCAGGAGCCGTTGGGCAGGAACAGGGCCTTGCCCTGGGTCCACGCGGTCTGCGACTCGACGTGGTCGATGCCGGGGGTGCCCTTGAGGACGTACCCCTTCTTGTACAGCTCGTAGTACGCCTCGAAGCCGGCCTTGACCGCCGGGTGCTTCCAGGCGTTGGGCTCCAGGTTGTCGATGGCGTCCAGGACCTCGCGGCCGCCGATCTTCCCGATGAAAGGGTAGAGCGAGAAGGGGATGTAGTACGGGTACTTGCCCGCGTACGTCCAGCCGGCGATGCCCTTCTTCTTCGCCTTGGCGCAGAGCGCCAGCATGGCGTCCCAGTCCTCGGGGTACTCCGCGTCGAGCTTGTCGAGCGCGGTCTGCGAGTACCAGACTCCGTAGACCGTGTAGGCGTAGTTGAGGATGTAGCAGGCGTCGCCGTCGTACTGGCCCATCTCGATGATGCCGGGCCGCAGGATGTCGCGGACCTTCTTCGACGGGTCGTCGATCGAGGGGGCGTCGAGCAGCGGGGTGAGGTCGGTCAGCTGGTCCTTGCCGACCAGGACGCCCATGTCCATCTGTTCGGCACCGGAGTTGTCGATGAGGTCCGGCGGGGTGCCGCCGTTGAACCGCGGCTGGAGCTCCGACTGGATCTTCTGGGTGGAGCCGAACTTGACCTTGGCCTTCGGGTACGTCTTCTCGTACGCCTTGACCGCGTCCTCGGCGTACTCGACGCCGAAACCGCCGTCGAACAGGACGAAGTCGAGGGGGGCCGAGGCGTTGACGCCGAGCGGGTTGCCCTCGCTCTTCTCGCCCTTCTCGACCTTGTTGTCGGCCGAGTCGCCGCTGGCGCAGGCCGACAGGAAGCTCATCGTGGGGACGGAGATCAGCCCGATGGCCGCCGACCGCTTGATGAGGGAGCGCCGGTCGATTCCTGAGGTGGAACCCATGCTCAAGTCCTCGCTTTCTCCAGGACTCAGGCGGTGAACCGGAACCTCCCCGGCACCGCTGGTGATGTGAAGCTGGGGTCGTGCTGGATGTGCGACGGTGCTGGGTTCACGGGACGCCAGGGGGAGTTGGGGGAGACGCTGTGCTCCCCGGGTCCCCCGGGGCTCCCCCTGACCCGTCCTGTCCGGGGCCGAAACTCCGGCGGACGCCGACAGGTATAGTCCACTCCTCGCGCGGGCTGCAAGATCGAACACAGTATTGACCGGCACTCTTTCCCGAGTTGAGACCTCCGGCCGGTCATCGGCTCAACGCGCCCCAGGCGTAACGGAATCGGCGATTCTGGACGGCGCGCCGACCGGGCGGCACGTGGCGGCAGCGGTCCGCCCCGGGACGCGAAGAGGGCCGCACCCCCGCCGGAGCGGGGGTGCGGCCCTCTGCCGCCGCGGGACGCGCCCCGGACGGGGCGCGGCGCCGCTACTTGCGGATCAGGTTGCGCAGCACGTACTGCATGATGCCGCCGTTGCGGTAGTAGTCGGCCTCGCCGGGGGTGTCGATGCGGACGACCGCGTCGAACTCCACACCGGTGTCGGTGGTGACCTTGACCGTGGCCGGGGTGGTGCCGTTGTTCAGCTCGCTGACACCGCTGAAGGAGAAGGTCTCCTCACCGGTCAGGCCGAGGGTCTCGGCGGAGTGGCCCTCGGGGTACTGGAGCGGGAGGACTCCCATGCCGATGAGGTTGGAGCGGTGGATGCGCTCGTAGGACTCGGCGATGACGGCCTTGACGCCGAGGAGCGCGGTGCCCTTGGCGGCCCAGTCACGGGACGAGCCGGAGCCGTACTCCTTGCCCGCCAGGACGACCAGCGGGATGCCCTGGTCGATGTAGTTGCGCGAGGCGTCGTAGATGAACGCCACCGGCGCGTCGCCGGCCTTCTCGGCCTGGGTGAAGTCGCGGGTGAAGCCGCCCTCGGTGCCCGGCGCGATCTGGTTGCGCAGGCGGATGTTGGCGAAGGTGCCGCGGATCATGACCTCGTGGTTACCCCGGCGCGAGCCGTAGGAGTTGAAGTCGCGGCGCTCGACGCCGTGCTCCGTGAGGTACTTGCCGGCCGGGGTGTCGGCCTTGATGGCACCGGCCGGGGAGATGTGGTCGGTGGTGACCGAGTCGCCGAGCTTGGCGAGGACGCGGGCGCCGGAGATGTCCTCGACCGGGGCCGGGTCCATCTGCATGCCCTCGAAGTACGGGGGCTTGCGCACGTAGGTGGACTCGGTGTCCCACTCGAAGGTGTTGCCGGTCGGGATCGGCAGCGCCTGCCACTGGGCGTCGCCCGCGAAGACGTCCTGGTAGGACTTGTTGAACATGTCCTCGCCGATGGCGTTGGCGACGACGTCGTTGACCTCGGCCTCGGTCGGCCAGATGTCGGAGAGGTGGACGGCGTTGCCGTCCTGGTCCACGCCGAGCGCGTCCTTGGTGATGTCCACCTTCATGGAGCCCGCGAGGGCGTACGCGACGACCAGCGGCGGGGAGGCCAGGTAGTTCATCTTGACGTCGGGGTTGATCCGGCCCTCGAAGTTGCGGTTGCCGGAGAGCACCGAGGTGACGGCCAGGTCGTTGTCGTTGACGGCCTTGGAGACCTCGTCCGGCAGCGGGCCGGAGTTGCCGATGCAGGTGGTGCAGCCGTAGCCGACGAGGTTGAAGCCGACCTTGTCGAGGTACGGCGTCAGGCCCGCCTTGTCGAAGTAGTCGGTGACGACCTTCGAGCCCGGGGCGAGGGTGGTCTTGACCCACGGCTTGCGGGTCAGGCCCTTCTCCACGGCCTTCTTGGCGACGAGGGCGGCGGCGACCATCACGTACGGGTTGGACGTGTTGGTGCAGGAGGTGATGGCGGCGACGGTGACGGCGCCGTGGTCCAGCTCGTAGGTCGAGCCGTCGGGGGCGGTCACCTGGACCGGGTTGGACGGGCCGCCGTCGGCGGGCACGGCCGGGGAGTCGGAGGCCGGGAAGGACTCCTTGCCCGCCTCCATGTCGTCCGGGACGTAGTTGCGCACGTCCTGGCCGAACTGGGTGGCGGCCTCGGCGAGGACGATGCGGTCCTGCGGGCGCTTGGGGCCGGCGATGGAGGGGACGACCGTGGAGAGGTCGAGCTCCAGCTTCTCGGAGAAGTCCGGCTCGGCGGCCGGGTCCAGCCACATGCCCTGCTCCTTGGCGTACGCCTCGACCAGGGCGACCTGCTGCTCGTCGCGGCCGGTCAGACGCAGGTACTTCAGCGTCTCGCCGTCCACGGGGAAGATCGCGGCCGTCGAGCCGAACTCCGGCGACATGTTGCCGATGGTGGCGCGGTTGGCGAGCGAGGTGGCGGCGACGCCCTCGCCGTAGAACTCGACGAACTTGCCGACGACGCCGTGCTTGCGCAGCATCTCGGTGATCGTGAGGACCAGGTCGGTGGCGGTCGTGCCGGCGTTGAGCTCACCGGTCAGCTTGAAGCCGACGACGCGCGGGATGAGCATGGAGACCGGCTGGCCGAGCATGGCGGCCTCGGCCTCGATGCCGCCGACGCCCCAGCCCAGCACACCGAGGCCGTTGACCATGGTGGTGTGCGAGTCGGTGCCGACCAGCGTGTCGGGGTACGCCTGGCCGCCCCGGACCATGACGGTGCGGGCCAGGTGCTCGATGTTGACCTGGTGGACGATGCCGGTGCCCGGGGGGACCACCTTGAACTCGTCGAACGCGGTCTGGCCCCAGCGCAGGAACTGGTAGCGCTCGCGGTTGCGGCCGTACTCCAGCTCGACGTTCTGCGCGAACGCCTGGTCGGTGCCGAACTTGTCGGCGATGACCGAGTGGTCGATGACCAGCTCGGCGGGGGCCAGCGGGTTGATCTTCGCCGGGTCGCCGCCGAGTTCCTTGACGGCCTCACGCATGGTGGCGAGGTCGACCACACACGGCACACCGGTGAAGTCCTGCATGATCACGCGGGCGGGGGTGAACTGGATCTCCTGGCTGGGCTGGGCCTGCGAGTCCCAGCCGCCGACCGCCCGGATGTGGTCGGCGGTGATGTTCGCGCCGTCCTCCGTGCGGAGCAGGTTCTCCAGCAGCACCTTCAGGCTGTAAGGGAGGCGCGCGGAGCCCTCGACCTTGTCCAGCCGGAAGATCTCGTACGACTCGTCGCCCACGCGCAGCGTGCTGCGGGCGTCGAAGCTGTTCGCCGACACGACAGTCTCCTTCATCAATGTGCGCGTTCTACCGCGATTCTGCCGCCCCGCACTCGCACCAGTCAGCTGAGGTAGGGCTAACTTAGGTAAGCCTTACCGACGGCGGTCACGGTCACGCCCTGGGTAGATATCTCGATGTCGAGATAACTCTAGTACATGACCGCGCACGTGGCATGCCTCGGGGTTGGCGATACGGCACGCCGGGGCGCTGCGCGCCGCCGCCGCAGGGTGCGGGGAGAACTGCGGGCACCGGGGCGCCCCAGCACCCAGCTCCCCGGTCCATGAAACGACGGAGGCCCCCGCGCCGCACCCGCTCGGGCACCGCCTCACCGCGCACAGCCCACCCGGTCCGGACCGGACGGATCGCCACCGCGGGCCCGTCGTCACCCACGGCGCGGCGGATACGTCCGCACCTCCCTCGCGCCCGGCGGACACGTCCGGCGCTCACCCCGCCCCCCGGGGACGGCTCCGGCCAGCAGGTGCAGGGCGGCAGCCGCCAGCAGCGCGACCGGGAGCGCGGCATCGGCCAGCTGGCCCGCGAGGGCGGCCCCGGCGGCGAAGCCGGTCGACTTCAGGCTCGCGCCGGTGGTGAAGAGCTGGGCCCGCAGCCGCGCGGGAGCCTCCCGGTGGCGCACCGCGAACAGGGCGGAGAGCTGCGGGCCTTCCCCGACGCCCGCGAACAGGGCGGCCACGACGACGAGGGCAGGGTGGCAGGTCGCCGCCAGCGGCAGGGTCGCGCCCTGGAGGAGCGCGGTCCACCGCAGGAGCACCTCCGGGCGGCACGGAAGGGGATACCTGGCGAGCGCGGCGTTGGCGGCCAGGGCGGCGAGTGAGACGACGGCCAGCAGGGCGACTCCTCGGGCGGCGCCGCCGAGCGCCCGCTCCCCCAGCGGCGCGGCGCAGGCCGCCAGCATCCCCTGAGCCGTACAGGAGAGCACCGAAGTCACGGTGGCCCCCCGCAGCGCCGGGTTCCGGACCGTCAGGCGCAGCCCTGCCCGGAGCGCGGCCGTGGGCGCGCTCCGGGCAGGCGGCGAGGGGAGCACGCGGGCCCGCCCGACAGGCCCGGGGAGGCGCCAGGCGAGGGGGGCGGCGAGCAGGAGCAGGGCGGCGGCGAGCGCGACGGGGACGGAGGGCAGCGTGAAGGCGGCGAGGAGCGCGACGAGAGCGGGGCCGGCCAGACTCGCGAAGTGGAAGGTGGCCGCGTCGCGAGCGGTCGCCGCCGGCAGGCCGGACGGTGCCACGTACGGGAGTTGGGCGCTCCAGCCGCCGGCCGGCGCGGACGCGAGGAGCCCGGCGGCGGCCACGCAGGCGAGGGTGACCACCGTCGGCGCCCGGCCCGCGCTCGCGGCGGCCAGGGCGAGGCAGGCGGCGTAGAGGACCAGCGCGGCCGCGAGCAGGCGGCCCGGGTACGACGCGCGGTCCAGCAGGACGCCGAGGAGCGGGCCGCCCAGGACAGCCGGGAGGGTGAGCGCGGACAGCAGCAGGGCGGCGGTGGCGAGCGAGCCGGTCAACGCGAACCCGGCGAGGAGCAGCGCGGGGCCCGCCATCTCGTCGCCGGTGCGGGCCACAGCGCCCCCGGTCAGGAACCAGCCCGTCGTGTAACGCTTTGTCATCCACGGGACGTTACCGAGGTAACGGAAAACCACGCAAGTGGCGTTACACTCCCCCGATGGCAGACCTCTCCGGAACTCCCGACGACTGGTCCACTCGGCACTCGGTGCGGGCGGTGGCGGCACGCACCGTGGCCTTCGTCAACGCACTGGCCCCCGAGCGCCCCGACCCGTCCGCCCTCGCCGAGCTGCTGCTCCGCCACGGGGAGCGCGGCCCGCTCACCCTCACCGAGGCCGACGTCGCCGGGATGCGGGCTGCGGCACTCCGGGTCCGCGAGGTCCTCGCCGCCCCGGACACGGACACCGCCGCCCACGCCCTCAATCACCTGCTGGCCTCGGGCGCCGGCCCCCTGCGCCTCACCTCCCACGCCGGGACCACGCCCTGGCACCCGCACCTCGACAGCGACGACGACGCGGCGTGGGGCGAGTGGCTGCTGGCCTCCTCCTGCATGGCGCTGGCGGTGCTGATCTGGGACCGCCAGCTGCCGCCGGGCGCCGTCTGCGCCTCGTCGAGTTGCCAGGACGTGTTCCTCACCCAGGGCGCGGGCCCCGCCCGCCGGTACTGCTCGCGGCGGTGCGCCACGCGGGAGCGGGTGGCCGCACACCGGCGGGCGCACGGCTGACCGCTTCGTACGTCGGGGCGGCGGGGAATTTTCCGGCCGGATGGAGCGCTTGGCCAGGGAATGCACTCAACTAGCTTGACTACGAAGGGAGTTCACCGGTGGTCGAGGCCGAGACGGAAGAGGTGGCGGGGTTCGACGCGGGCGGGGAGTTCGACCGGCAGGTGGCGAGGCTGCTGGAGGCGGGGTACCCGGCTCTGGCAGGGGTGCCGGAGGAGGAGTTCGCGGAGCGGGTGACACCGCTGCGGAAGGTGGTGGCGGACCGGGCCGCGACGCTCCGCGCGCCGGAGCCGGAGAACGGACGGGTTCCGTTCCTGCTCGTCATCTCCCGGGAGCTGGTGCCCGTCGAGGCGGCGGTGGCGCGGACCTCGCTCGCCGGGAAGAGCAGGCCGGGCCTGGTCGACCGGAACTACGGACCGGGCGCGTTGGAGCGGTTCACCACGCTGGAGGAACTGCGCCTGCCCGGCCGGCCTGTCGCCCACCTGCTGTTCGGCGTGGAGCGCGGCGAGGAGTTCTGCGGGACCGTGCCCGCCGAGGCCATGGCGGAGATCGCCGGACGCGGACGGACCACGCTGACGGTGGAGGAGGGCATCGCGCTGGTCACGCAGTACCCGGCGGCGCTCGCCACGAACAAATGCTTCTCCCTCGGCGCCACCCGCTGCGGCGACCGCCGGGTCCCGGCCCTCTGGATCAGTCAGGGCGCGCCGAAGCTCGGCTGGTGCTGGGAGGGCAATCCGCACACCTGGCTCGGCATGGCCTCGGCCGACGGCGGGCAGGGGGCGCGCGTCGGCCTGTAGGGCCGGGCCGCGACCGCCGCCCGGCCCTCAGCCGTCCGCCCCCTTCCGGGCGGTGAGCTGGAAGAGCCGGGCGGTGTGCGGGTACGGGTGGCGGGCGGTCAGGGCCAGTTCGAGGCGTTCGAGG
This sequence comes from Streptomyces sp. BBFR102, assembly GCF_051397025.1. Classification (NCBI taxonomy): domain Bacteria; kingdom Bacillati; phylum Actinomycetota; class Actinomycetes; order Kitasatosporales; family Streptomycetaceae; genus Streptomyces; species Streptomyces sp. BBFR102. The sequence goes on along the minus strand of NZ_CP195757.1, from coordinate 4,998,805 downwards.
TCGGCGTAGTACGCGGGCTCGTACGTGCGGGCATCGTCGGTGAGGTGGTCGCAGACGGTACGGATGCCGTAGTGGCGCACGTCGCGGGCCCGGCGCCGCACCCCCGTCACCCGGCCAACCGCCGGGCCGCCGGGTGCGCGCCGGCCGTCACCGCTCCGGCGAGGCCGAGGGCGAGCGCGGCGTCGCCGGAGCGGGTGGGGCGCGGAACGCCGGCGTGGCGCAGGCGTGCGCGGGCCGCCAGGGTGTCGGGGATGCCCAGGAGCGGGGTGGTGGCGACGCCGGGCGTGCAGCCGCGGACGAGGGCGGCTTGGGCCAGATGGACCAGTCCGTGCAGGCCGAAGCCGTCCCGTACGGACTGGTAGGCCGCCGGACGCCCGCCGGTACGCCGCCCCTCGGCGGCTGCCGCCGCCACGACCAGGCCGACCCCTGCCACGGCGAGGGCGAACCGGCGCGTGTCCATGCCGGCCATCTCCCGCCACACCCGCTCCGGCACCTGCGGGAACCGCTGGCGCAGCTCCGGCACCCGGGCCGGAATCCAGTACCGCGCCGCCAGCACTTCCTCCGCGTGGTGCAGCGCCCAGGCCCCGAGCAGGCCGAGCGTCACCCAGGCCGGCACCTCCTCGCCCCCGCCGCAGGACCCTTCCGCCACTTCCCCCGGTGTCGTCATGGGGCGGAGTCTGCCGGTGGCGGCCGGTGCGGCGGAAGGCCGACCGCCCGTCAGGCCCCTTTCCCCCAAGCCTCGTACAGCCCACCGCCCGAATGGACCCCCCAACGAGACGACATCTCATATCTGAGATAGCCTGCGGGCATGGCAGACGACTACCTGGTACGCATCGGCAAGCTCATCCGTGACGCGCGTCAGCATCGCGGCTGGACACAGGCACAGCTCGCCGAGGCGCTCGGCACCAGCCAGAGCGCGGTCAACCGCATCGAACGCGGCAACCAAAACATCAGCCTTGAGATGATCGCTCGAATTGGTGAAGCCCTGGACAGTGAGATCGTCTCTCTGGGCTACGCCGGGCCGATGCATCTGCGAGTGGTCGGCGGGCGGCGCCTGTCCGGTGCGATCGACGTCAAGACGAGCAAGAACGCCTGTGTCGCGCTGCTCTGCGCCTCGCTGCTGAACCGGGGGCGCACCACCCTGCGCCGGGTCGCCCGCATCGAGGAGGTCTACCGCCTGCTGGAGGTCCTCAACTCCATCGGCGTGCGCGCCCGCTGGATCAACGACGGGCACGACCTGGAGATCATCCCGCCCGCCGACCTGGACATGGCGGGCATGGACCAGACGGCGGCCCGCCGCACCCGGTCGATCATCATGTTCCTCGGCCCGCTGCTGCACCGCATGGACCGCTTCAAGCTGCCGTACGCCGGCGGCTGCGACCTCGGCACGCGCACCATCGAGCCGCACATGATCGCGCTGCGCCGGTTCGGCCTCGCCATCACCGCCACCGAGGGTCTGTACCACGCCGAGGTGGAGACGCCCGAGCCCTCGGAGAAGCCGATCGTGCTGACCGAGCGCGGCGACACCGTGACCGAGAACGCGCTGCTGGCCGCCGCCCGGAAGGACGGCGTCACCGTCATCCGCAACGCCTCCTCCAACTACATGGTCCAGGACCTCTGCTTCTTCCTGGAGGCGCTGGGCGTACGCGTGGAGGGCATCGGCACCACCACCCTCACCGTGCACGGCGTCCCCGTCATCGACGTCGACGTCGACTACTCCCCCTCGGAGGACCCGGTCGAGGCGATGAGCCTGCTGGCCGCCGCCGTGGTCACCGAGTCGGAACTGACGGTACGACGGGTGCCGATCGAGTTCCTGGAGATCGAGCTGGCGGTCCTGGAGGAGATGGGCCTGGACCACGACCGCACCCCGGAGTACGCCGCCGACAACGGCCGCACCCGGCTGGTCGACCTGACCGTGCGCCCCTCCAAGCTGGAGGCGCCGATCGACAAGATCCACCCCATGCCGTTCCCCGGCCTGAACATCGACAACGTCCCGTTCTTCGCGGCCATCACCGCCGCCGCCTCGGGCCAGACCCTCATCCACGACTGGGTCTACGACAACCGCGCCATCTACCTCACCGACCTCAACCGCCTCGGCGGCCGCCTCCAGCTCCTCGACCCGCACCGCGTTCTGGTGGAGGGCCCGACCCGCTGGCGCGCCGCCGAGATGATGTGCCCGCCCGCCCTGCGCCCCGCCGTCGTCGTCCTCCTCGCCATGATGGCCGCCGAGGGCACCTCGGTCCTGCGCAACGTGTACGTCATCAACCGGGGTTACGAGGACCTGGCCGAACGCCTCAACTCGGTGGGGGCGCAGATCGAGACGTTCCGGGACATTTGATATGCGAGTGCCGCCGCACCCCGTCTGACCTGCTACTTAGCGGGACAGGGAGGGGCGCGGCGGCATCTCTGGGACTTTCCGGCCACTGGACGATCAGCCACCGCAGCGCGGTGACACCGTCCGGGGCGGGTTCCGGGCGGCGGCCGGCGCTGATGCTCACCGCCTTCGACGTCGACGACTACGTGTACGAGGCGCTACGGGCTGGCGTCAGCGGCTTCCTGCCGAAGGACGCGCCGTCGGCCGACCTCATCGCGGCGGTGCGCGTGGTGGCCTCGGGCGACACGCTGCTCGCCCCCTCCGTACGCGCCGCCTCCTCGCCGACTTCGCCCAGCAGCGACCCGCCTGACGGGACAAGCCCGCGCTGCGGCCCAAGAGCCTGAGGGAACGCGAGGCCGAGGTACTCACCCTGGTCGCCCGCGGCCGGTCCAACACGCAGATCGCCCCATTCTGGTGCTGGCCGAGCAGACGGTGAAGACGCACGTGGGCCGCGTCCCTGACCAAACTCGACCTGCGCGACCGCACCCAGGCGGTGGTCTTCGCGTACGGGTCGGGGCTCGTGGCCCCAGGGCAGTAGCCCTTCTCCTCCCGCCCCTACCGCGGTAGGGGGCCCACATTGGCTCCCGGGTATGACGCCAGGCGCCGAGCCGTCGCCGCACTCTTCACCCGTCCCAGAGACACGGACGAGACGGACGAGGGAGACGGCACATGAGGCTATGCATGGGCAAGCGGCGGCACACGGACGACTGGACGAGGGCGGAACACCGCCCCGAGGCCACAGCCGCCCCGCCCAGGCTCCCCGTCGAACTGCGTGAGGTCCGGTGGCAGTGCGGCTGTGGCGCGGGCACCGTGCATGCGCTCGCGGGCGTCGGCCTCGGCCTCCGACACAGCACCTTCACCGCTGCCATGGGTCCGTCCGGGTCCGGCGAATCGACCTTCCTGCAGTGTGCCGCCGGGCTCGACCGGCCGTCGGCGGGGTCCGTACTCCTCGGCGACATGGAGTTCACCGACAGGAAGGAGAACGGGCTGGCCGAGTCGCGCCGCGGCCACCTCGGCTTCGTCTTCCAGGCGTTCGACCTGCTGCCGTCGCTGACCGTGGAACAAAACGTGCTGCCGCCCGTGCGCCTGGCCGGGCAGCCTCAGGACGTAGCCGGGCCGCGGCGATGCTCACGCAGGTCAAACTCGCCGACGAAGCGCGGCGCCGCGCTGCACCGGGTGCACGCGGGTCTCTCGGCGGCGGCCGCAGCGCTCGCCGTGAGTGACCCCGGCCATGCGCCCGCCCACTTCGCCGACCGAGCGCCGGCAGGCCGACCGGCCACATCACTTCCGAAGTGCGGTTCCCCCACGAAGCCGTCAACGGCCGAGGCGGGTGGAAGCGCCACGCGGGCGGCCGGACCCCTACTCGCCCGGCACCAACGGAAGGGACGCTCATGACCACAACTCCGGCCTCACCGGTCCGTATGCGGAAGTCCGCTGTCGCAGCCCTCGGCATGCTGGCGGTTTCCACCGGTGCCCTGGAGTCGGTCGTCGCACCGACGCTCCCCCTCCTGCAACGCGAGCTGCACATGCGGCCGTCCGAAGGGGCCCTCCTCAACATCGTGCTCGCCGTCACCGGCACGCTCATCACCCCGCTCGCGGGCAAACTCGGCGACCGCTACGGCGGAAAGCGAGTCCTCATCCGGCTGATGGCCGTGGTGTCGGTCGGCGGCCTGGTGTCCGCCCTGGCGCCCAACCTACCGGTGCTGCTGGTCGGCCAGATCCTTCAGGGGGCGATGGTGGGGGCGCTGCCCCTGTCGTTCATCGTGGTGCGCAAACACCTCCCCCCGGGAGCGTCGAAGGCCGCCATCGGGCTGGTCAGCGGGATGTTCGTTGGCGGCTCGATGGTGGGTTTGCTGTCTGCCGGGCCCGTGGCGGAAGCGTTCTCCCGGCACTGGATGTTCGCGGTGCCGACCTTCGCGGTCATGGGGGCCAGCCTGCTGGTGTACAGGCTGATGCCATCCGATCCACCCGGCCGGTCGGACGGCGCAGGGATCGACTGGCCCGGCCTGCTTCTCCTGAGCGGGATCCTGGTCACCCTCCTGTTCGTGTTCGCACTGGCCCCCGAGGCAGGCTCGCAGCCACTCGTGTTCGTCACCCTCATCGCGGTGCTGGCCGCCCTCGTGACCGGGTGGACAGCCGTCGAGCGCCGCGCCGCCGCGCCGATGGTCGATCTGCGCATGCTGGCACGGCCGGTGATCTGGAAGTCGTGTGTGGTGACGTTCGTGATATGCCTCGGTACCGCGATGGGGGTCTACCTCGTTCCCCAGCTGCTCGACGTGTCCGGTGGCGGATACGGTTTCGCACTCAGCGCCACCGAGATCGGCTTCGTCCTCCTGCCGGGAGCCGTCGCCGCGACGCTGGCCGGGCCGCTCGGGGCAATCGGGGAGCGGCGCTTCGGCTCGCGTGCCGTGGTCGCCACCGCGACCGTCCTTATGGCCGTCGCCCTGCTCGCGCTGTCGGCCGTCCACTCCGAGGTCTGGCACATCGCCGTCGGCAAGGCGCTGATCGCGCTCGCCAGCGGCCTGTGCGTCACGGCCATGGTGACCAGCATCGCCTCCTCCGTCGATGAAGGCGACACCGGCATCGCCACCAGTCTGGTCCTGGTGACGCGTGTGCTGGGCTCCGCCGTGGGCGGCCTGCTCGGCGGCACGTTCCTCACCTCGGGAACCCCCTCCGGGTCCGGGGTCCCAGCCGAATCGGCCTTCACCACCGGCTTCCTCTCCGCCGGCGTCGTCGCGGTGCTGTCCCTGTTCGTCGTCCGAACCATGAGCAAAGGAGTCAAGGAATGACCTTGAGCAACCATTTGACGGGTACTCGTACCAGGCGGAAGCCCACGGCCCTGATATCCGGGGCCAGCATCGCCGGTCCGGTCCTCGCGTTCTGGCTGAACCGCTGCGGATACGAGGTCACGGTGGTGGAGAAGGCGGGCGCGCTGCGCAGCGGCGGCTACCCCATCGACGTGCGCGGCACCGCGCTGGAAGTCGTCCGAAGGATGGGGATCCTGCCGCGGCTGCGAGAGGCACACATCGACCTTCGCCGTATCACCTTCCTCGAAGGCGACGGCAGCGAGGTGGCCTCACTCCACCCGCACAGTGTCACCGGCGGCGTCGCGGAGCGGGACCTGGAGGTGCGGCGCGGGGACCTCACCGAGGCTCTCTACACAGTGGTCCGTGACGACGTGGAGTTCGTGTTCAATGATCTCGTCGACACCCTCGACCAGTCCGGACACGGTGTGGACGTCACCTTCCGCGGGGGTGGCAGGCGTACCTTCGACCTCGTCTTCGGTGCGGACGGGATGCACTCGCGTACCCGCGAGATGCTGTTCGGCCCCGAAGAGCAGTTCCACCACTACCTCGGCTATTGCTTCGCCGTGTTCACCATGCGCAACACCCTCGGCCTCTCCCACGAGACCGTGATGTGGAACTCTCCGGGCAGAGCCGCGGCCCTCTACGCGGTGGGTGGCGACGAAGTGCACGCCTTCCTGAACTTCGCCCAGCAGCAACCGCCGTTCGACGCGTTCCCAGATCCACGGGCCCAACGTGACCTCGTCGCCACGGTCTTCGCCGACGCTGGGTGGCAGGTCCCGGGCATGTTGGCCGCCCTGCGTGACGCGGACGACGTGTTCTTCGACGCCGTCGGCCAGATCCGTATGCCCCGCTGGTCCCACGGCAGGGTCGCTCTGGTGGGCGACGCCGCATGGGCGCCGTCGTTCCTCACGGGACAGGGCACCAGCCTCGCCCTCGTCGGCGCGTACATGCTCGCCGCTTCCCTGGCCGACGGGGGCCACGCCGCGAGTTTCGCCGCCTACGAACACTCCACCCGTGGCTTCGTGACCATGAACCAGGATCTGGTCGGCAAGGGCGGTGCCACCCTCTTCCCGCTCACGCCCCAGGCCCTGGCAGAACGCAACGACAGGCTGCGCAACCTCGGTGCCATCCCCACCGGGGCAGGACGACCGGCCCATTCAGCCCTCGTCCTGCCCGAGTTCACGCCCATGGCGTGAACTCGGAGCCCTGCTCGGTTCCACAAGCGCCGTCGCCCCAGCGGGGGCGTCCCGGTCATCCCACAGGGGTGGCCGGGGCCAGCAGCCCTCCGTTGTGTTCTCGCGGTCCTGCAAGGGGCCGCTGGCCTCCGGCCCCGGTATGGCTGTGTCCCCCTGTCGAACGGATGACCTGGGGGTGGTGTCGCCGGGCCCGGTAGGTGCCCTCGGAGACGCTGATGAGAGGTCCGGCCACCGTCCGGTCCGGCGCGATGCCGGGCAGATCGCCGGCGGCAGGTCTGCATAACGTGGATGCGCATGGTGCGCCGTGCGGCGCTTTGTTGCATCCCCGACGAACCTGACCCCGCTCCTTCAGTCACTCGGCCTCCAGGAAGTCGCCGCCCGGGCCCCGGCCGACGGACTCCGCACCCGGATCGGTGCCCTGCAGGACCAGCTTCGCGAGGCCGGAGTGCGTCGGGAGCACCTCGCCATCACCCGCACGACCGTCACCGGCAGCGCCGACCGCATCCCGACCCAGACGACGGTCCGAACAGGAAGTCTGGAGCTGCCCGAGCACCCCGACTACCCGCGCATCCTCGCGGTCTTCAGCAACGCCGCCGGGCCGCTGAAGGCCCGGGGCATCTGGGCGACACCGGTGGTGTGCCCCTTGACCGCAAAGGCACACCACCGAGAAACCGCGCCGACTCGCGGGTTCTCCACTCGACCATCCGCCAGTGCGGTCGACGGTTTCGGCTGAGCGTGCGGGGTGGGGCCGCAGACTGTCGGTGCGGGCCGACGTCAGGGGCTGCGCGGGCATCGTGGACGGTACCGGGCGACGCCGGCCAGGCCCGCCGCAGTCACCCGAAGGGAGCTGCGATGACCCGCACGTTCACCCCGTTCTTCTGTGCCTTCCGGAGGGGTACGGGCGGCCCGCGGCAATCGCGCCGATCGGCAGGAGCGCGCCGTCCGGGACCAAAGTCCCCTCCAAGCAGCCCACTTCAGGGAGACGCGAGGTCAGTGCCTGGCCTTAGCCTGCGGGCGTGAGTACAGCACTGACCCAGTCCTACGCCTACGTCCACGCGTCCGCGGTGCGGGAATCCGCCTCCGGTCGCAGCCTCGCCCTGGAAACCTCGGGCGGTGCCACACCCGGCGGTGAGCAGGCCAACCCCCGCTTCTTCGACGGGTTCCTGACCGCCCCGATCGCCGCGGCCACGGCACTGCTCGCGGTCGCGGACGTCGCGGCCACCCGCTACCACCGGCCCAGCTCCGCCGCCTCGCTCGACCCGGTGGTCACCGCCGGCGGTGACCGCCTGCGGATGGAGTCCTTCTCCGGCTGCTGCGGGGTCTACGCGCGTCTGGACGTCCTCGCACCCGGCCTCGACGGCGGCGACATCGGACACGGCACCACGAACGTCGACATCAACGTCCCGCTGCGTCAGGCTCTCGCCAGACTCGGCGGCCTCGACCCGCTTCGCCTGCGGGTGGGCCCGGAAGAGGTGGAGGCCATCACCTTCGACGGCCATTTCGTGGAGAAGAAGGTCCCCCTCCCGCAGCGCTGGCTGCGCGGCTTCGCCGAGGCCCAGGTGCTCGGGGCCGGCTTCGCGCTGCGCGCCGAGGTTCCGCCTGCGCAGGCGGCCTCTGTCCTGCGCTCTCTGCCACGCCTCACTCTCGGCTCCGGAGCCCGCACCACGCGCTGGGTCGTACCTACCGGGCGCACCCTGCGACCCGTCAGCAGACCCGCCCCCGGCGCCGTTTGCCTGCCCGGCGCCGAGCGGCTGACCGGCCTGATACCCGTGCTGCGGCACGCGACCGGTGTGCGGCTCTACGCCCCTGAGTCCGCCAAGGCCGAAGGCACGGCAGTCGCCTGGGAGGTCGGGCTGCCCGGCATGCGGCTGACGCTGCTGCTCTCGCCGAGCGCCTCGCGCGGGTTCTCCGGAGAGGGCGGCGTCCTCGACGACCTCGCCACCGGGCCCGCGGCGCGCGACGCCGAGCAGGTGGCGGAACTCCTCGCCTGGGAGTCGACGTTGGACATCGCCATGCTGGCCTCCCAAGCCGGCCTCGCGCCCGAACGGGTCCGCGCGGCACTGACGGTGCTCGGGACCTCGGGGCAGATCGGCTACGACCTCGCCGAACAGGCGTACTTCCACCGTCACCTGCCCCATTCGGCCGGTGACGCGGAGGCCCGCAACCCCCGGCTGCGAGGTGCGCGGACCCTGGTCGCCCAGGGCGCCGTCAGGCTCGACGGCACGCTCGCCTGGGTCGGGAAGGACGACCACACCCACATGGTCCGCGTGGACGATGCCGGGCGGTCGAGCTGTACCTGCATGTGGTGGGCGAAGTACCAGGGCGGACGCGGACCGTGCAAGCACGTGCTCGCGGCCCGGATGATCCGCTTCGACACGACGAAGGAGTCGGCACGATGAATCTGACCGAACTCGTGGAATCCGGTGACATCCAGAGAGTGCTCGCGGCACTCCGTGAACTCACCGCGGAGCAGCGAGCCGCCCAGGCCGCCCCACTCGACGAGCCGGAACTCGACGCCAAGTGGGACACCTACAGCCCGCAGGGGGAGTCCCTGGCCGCCGCCCGCATGGGGAGCAGACCCAGCCCCCGGGACACAGCGGACTGGTTGGTCAACGCCCACTACGGGAGTTCCGCTTGTGGCTGGATGGTGGATATCACGGACCTCTACTCCACCGAGTGGCGCGTGGAGCTGGTCGCCTGCATCGCCGCGCAGTCGCGGTGGAACTCCTTCCGCAACGGCCAGATGTTCGAGTTGGCCGAGCACCTCGTCCTGGACACCGGCTGTCCGCTGCCGACCTCCGACGAGTTCATCAGGCAGTGGCTGTCGCACCGGGCCGACCGCCGTTGGCGGCCCGCACTCCCCGACCACGTGCGCGGCGCCCCGCGTGACGGCAACCTCCTGACACGGCTGCGCAACGACCCCTTCACCCCGACGCTCCTCCCGCTCGCCGTGGCAAACCCGAAGGTCGAAGTCCGCGTCCATCGCAAGGAACTCCTCGCCTTCGCCGCCAGGGGCGTCATCGACCGGGACATGCTGAGCCGGCGCACCTTCCTGGATCTCACCCACCGCACCCCCGCGGCCCAGGTGGCGGAGAAGCTGCTGGCCAAGGAGCCCCTCAGCCCCGGCGAACAGGACCTCGTGGCACGCACCCGTGCGGAACTCACCGGATCCCTGCTGTCGGACGTGCTCCGGGACAGTCCGCTTCCCCTCCCCGACCTGCAAGCCCTCGCCCTCACCTCGGCCGAGAAGGCGCCCTGGCTCCGCGACCATGTCGCCATGCTCGACCTGTCGTCCGTGGTCGCCGCCTACGGTCAGGAGGTCCTCGTCGATCTCGACGTGGCGGGGTTGCTGGAGGCCGACGTCCTCACCGAGATCTGCGAACGCGTCCTGCTCCGCCCGGAGAAGAAACTGGTGCGCGCCCAGCTCGCCTGGCTGAACCAGGTGGCCAAGCGGGACGCCACCCGCACCAGCGGGGTCCTGACCGACGCGGCGCTCACCTTCCAGCACTCCGACGTGGGTCTCCAGGAACGCGCTCTCCACCTGGTCGCCCGCCACCTGCCCGCGATGGTGGACGACCAGGTACTGTCCGGCCTTCGCGAGGCCGCCGCATCCCTCAACCCGGGTCTCACCGCGCGCGCCGCCGAACTGCTCGTCCCGCCAGGCGCCACCGCACCGTCTGCCGGCCCGTCGGACGAGTTGCCGCCCGGCATCCTGCCGGAGGTGCCCGAGCCGGCACCGGTCCACCCCGTCGACACGGCCGCCGAGGTCGCCCTCGAGGTCTCGGTGCTGCTCGCCGACCGCGAGAACGTGGTGGCCTTCGAGCGTGCTCTGGACGGCCTCGTCCGCCACGCACGTCTCGACCGCAGCACGCTGTCCACAGCGCTCGAACCGCTCATGCGCCGGAAACTGAACCTGCCGCACTGGACCTGGTCGCCACTCGACGCACAACTCGACGTGTACGACGTCGCGGCCGCGGTACGCGGCGACGAGCCGAGGGCATGGCACATCCACCTGCGCCGCGAGGACTCCGCCTCCCGTGGCCACTGGACCCACGGGGTGACCATCCCGGCGCACGAGATGCTCAGGTCACGGCTCACCGAGGCCATCGAACTGATCGAGTCCGACGCGCAGCCCTACCTGCTGGCCCTGCCGACCCACACCAACGGGGCGGTGGACGCCCGAACCCTGATCGAGCGGATCGCCGAGTTCGAAAGCCTGGGCATCACCCCCGCACCCATCGACCTGGCGCAGGCCCTGTTGCGGGTCACCCCCACCGACGACGAACAGGTACGGCACACGGCGGGCGCACTCCGCTCGGACGCGGGCCGCCGCCTGGCACGGTGGCTGGACCACGGCGGCGCACCCCACTGGGACACGACGCCCGAGAAGTGGCCGGCCGACAACCCGACCGGCGCGGAGCCGGGACAGTGGGCTCCCCCGGCCCCCCGCGCCGACCACGATCTGCCGCTCCCACCGGTCGCCGCGGCCCTCCTCGGCCCCTCCAGCCGGATGCTCGGCGGTGTGGGCGCGTTCTGGCTCGCGCAGCTGCCGCACCACCGCGACGAGATGGCCGCACGCCTCGCGAACACACATTCCGAGGTCCCGGATTCCCACCTGCTCCCGCGACTGATGGAGATGCACGGCACCGCGGGCTACGCGACGCACTGGCAGATCGCACGGCGGCTCGACGGGAACCCCAAGCATGCGGACACGGTGGTGGACGCCCTGCTGGTCCTGGCCGCACAGGGGCAGCTGGACGCCCGGTTGTTCGCCGGACAGTTGCAGGCGATGCTGAGAATTCCCGCCCGGGCCACCGCCGTACTGCGCGCGGCGGCCGAGACCGGCGCCTGGGCGGCCGTCTGGTCGATACTGGAGGCCGCCCTGCCCGCCCTGCTGCGCGGCAAGGCGGTCAACGGAGCGGGAGCGATCCTGGCACTGGCCGTCGAGTGCGCCGCCCACTGCGCGGCCAAGGGGTCCATCCCCGAGGTCGACGAGGTGGCCGCGCGCAAGGGATCGAGCCAGACCATGAAGAACGCCAGACTCCTGCGCGACGTGCTGCGGCGCTGAGACGGCGACGCCCGAGCCGGGCGACCTCCAGCGTGAGCGACACCACGGTGCGCGACTGCCCGAGGTCGCCAGGCGGGTGAAGGGCGGGGAACCCGTCGGCTAAGGGGCCACGGGCGCGGCACGTCCGGCTCCGGCCTCAGGAGCGCGCAGGACAACCGCCGGTACTGGTCGCGGCTCGCGGACGACGGAGCCACCCTCGGCTGCTTCCGGGCCCGTTCCTGAGCGGCGCGCGGACGACGCCGCCCGCGGCCCTTCCCTCCCGGGCCGCGGGCGGCGACGCGCCAGGTCGTAGCCGGCCGCTCAGCCGCTCCCGGTCGCCGTCGAGCGGGCCGGGACGGTGAGGGTGCGGCCGTCCGAGAAGGTGACCGTCACCGGTTCGGGCCCGTGGTTGTGGGCGGCGTACGTGCGGACGCCGCCCTTGCTGAACACCGCGGAGGTGGGCAGGTCGCCGGTGACCGAGGGGTCGGGGGCGCCGAGCGCGTCCAGGGTGGCGAGCCAGTGGTAGGTGTGCGCCTTGGACTCGCCGCCCTCCGGGGTGTATCCGGCGTTGCCGTCGTCCCACTTCGCCTTCGCGGCGGCCGGGTCCGCCAGCGACTCGAACTCCCAGAGGATGTCGCGCCATTCCTCGGCGGGCCCGCCGTTCTCGCGCTCCATCTCGGCGAGGTTGCGCCGGATCGCGTCCTGGTGCCCGCCCAGGTGCAGGGAGCCGCCCGCGGTCACGGGCAGGGCGTTGATGCCGTGGATCTCCTCCGGGTTGGCGGTCCACCAGGTGGAGTACGCACCGCCGCTGCCCCACACCATGCCGACCGTGTCGTGGCCGAAGGAGCCGGGGAAGACCTCCTCGTCGGCGTCGAACCAGTACTGGGCGATCGTCTCGCCCTCGGTGGCGAGCAGGTAGCTGCCGAGGTCGCGCAGGTCGGTGTCGCCGGTGGCCGATCCCCAGAGCACCAGCGCCGCGCTGAGGTTGGTGGACTCCGAGGAGGACTCCTGGTTGTTGCCGGCGGCGAAGCCCTGGTGGCCGGAGGCCCAGCTGTGCCCGGCGTAGACGTCGAAGCCGCGCAGGAAGGGGAAGGCGTCGTCGCTGCGGCTCGGGTTGGCGGTGTCCCGGATCAGGGCCTTGACCATGCCGCCCCAGGCGGAGTCGGCGGCCCAGGAGGCGTCGTACTGGGCGACGATCGCGGCGGCGTACACGTAGTAGCCGTAGTGGAAGTGGTGGTCGTTGAGTTCGCTGTCGCTGCCGTAGGAGGCGGGGTAGCCGGTGAGGGTCTTCCAGTCGGCGTCGTAGGAGAACTCGCTCGCCCCGCCCGCGGTGAACCACTCCTCCAGGCGGTCCTGGAGCAGGCCGACGAGCTTGTCGCGGGTGGCGGTCTCACCGATCTGGTCGGCGAGCGGCACCAGTTGGGCGAGCTTGCCGAGCGCCTTGCCGGTCCAGTAGGTGTCCGTGGCCCCGGAGAACGGGTCGGAGGAGTCGGCGACCTCGGAGAGGTACCCGCGGAGCCGGTCCGCGTCGACCGCGTCGCTCTCCGGCAGCCCTGGCAGGACGGGGGCGGCCTTCTGGCTGGTGGTGAACGAGGCGCCCTCCCGGACCTTCATGGTGCCGCGGGGGGAGACGTAGGTGTGCGGCGTGAGCGGGTCGGTGGTGTTCAGCCACTGGTGCCGGTAGAGGGCCTGGAGGGTGCCGCGTTCGGTGCCCTCCTTGGCCTCGGTGGTGAGCGCGTACGTGGCCCCGACCGTGCCGCCGGAGGAGTTCCACTCCACCTGCGATCCGGTGACGAAGCTGAACGCGTACTTCTCGAAGGTCTCGAGCGCGTCGGTGGAGGGCAGTACGGCGAGGGAGAAGTAGTCCTTGTCGCCGAGGCCGGCGGTGATCTCGGTGCCGGAGACTTCCCAGTCGCTGCCGGTGGGCGCGAAGAGGGCGTAGTGGTGTCCGTCGACCGTGATGCCGAGGACGTTGCCCTCGTCGGAGAAGACGGCCGGCGCGGCCTCGGCGGTGATCCTTGCGTCGCCGCCGGACCCCTCGGCGTAGACGAAGGGCATGCCGTGGCCGATGGTGGTCCGCAGGGTGCGGTCGCCGTCGGACCAGTAGGGGGTGACGGTCCAGTCGGACCAGTCGTCGGCCTTGGTGTCGGGCGAGTTGAGCCCGCTCAGGCCGAGGGTCAGGTCGGCCTTGTGCGCGTACTCGTACTGGCGGCCGTCGCCCACGATGGCGGGGCTGGTCGGGTAGCCGACCTCCAGTCCGCCGGAGACGGCCTGGTAGGTGAGGGGGTGGCCGTACATGGGGGTGGAGTACGGGTTGTCGTCGTACCGCTGGAAGGCGAGGGAGGACCACCAGTCGTTGGTGGGCACCGGCCTGTCCTTGGCGGCCTCGGTGACCTTCGGGGTGACCGGTGCGCCGGTGTTGGTCGTGGGGCCGGTCGTGCCGGGCGGCCGGGTGTCGGAGTAACTCCCGGCGCCCACGGGGACGGTGGCGGCCGACGCCGGAGTCGCGGCCGGGCCGAGGCTCACGGCGGCCAGCGCGGCGGCCAGGACCACCGCGGCGGCCGGCCGTGATCGGGGGGTTGGCATGGGGCACCTCGTGTCGTCGTGGGGACGGGCTCGTCGGAGGCAGCCGCGACAGCAGTGGGGGAAAGGGTGGGGGGCGCGCCGCGGAACCGTGACTGAGAGGGTGCAAGAGCCCAGCCTGAGAGCGCTCTCAGGTGACGGAAAAGTAGAACCTCCGAAATCTGTTGTCAATACATCGCGCGCGGAGGCGCGTTCGGCCCCGGCGTCCGTTCAACTCTTGACGCCGGTCCAGTGCAGGAGGCCCAGCAGGAGCTGGGTCGCGCCCGGCATGAAGCGGGAGCCGTGGTGGTGGACCGGGTCCATCGTGGTGACGATCAGCCGGCCGGGGGTGGAGACGCGGTCCTCGTAGAGCAGGACCTGCTCGGTGGCGGGGTGGCCCTCGCTCTCCCGGTCGGTGTACGCGAGGACGGTGGCGCCCGGCGGCGGGGTGAGCAGCCCGTGGTAGTGCCAGCGGACGGCGCGGGGGGTGAGGTGGCGCCACGCCTCGTGGTCCTCGGCCGCCCGGCGGACGCCGTTGTCGCCGTCGGGCAGGCGCCACCACCAGAAGTTCACCTCGGCGGGGGTCAGGCCGCGCAGGCCCGGCAGCCAGGAGCAGTCGCCGTTCTCGCCGAGGACCACGACGGTGCCGCCGCGTTCGGCGACGCCGGTGATCCACGCGGTGGCCCGGGGCAGCAGCCCGAGGTGGAGGCGGTCGGAGACGATCAGGGTGGTGAGGTCGGCGAAGTCCGCCCCGGTGGCGTCGGGGAGGTAGATCTCGCGGGGGCGCCAGAGGCGTACGGCCGGGTCGGCGAGGGTGGTGAGCTGGCTGAAGGAGCCGCCGTGGAGGAAGCCGAGGACGGGCGCGGGGGCGGGCATCAGAGGGTCCCTTCGAGCCAGGCGAGCAGGCGCGGGCCGAGGTGGCGGGTGGAGCGCTCGGGGTCGCAGAAGGAGAGCAGGTCGTTGCCGGCGTGGACCATGACCTGACCCGCGCCGAGCGGGTAGACGAGGTCGACGGGCAGGGCGTGCGGGCCGATGCCGTTGAGGACGGTGGCGCCCTCGGGCAGATGGGTCTGGTAGCCGCGCCCGTAGAAGCCGGCCACGCCGACGCGGGTCAGCTCCTCGCCGGTGGGGGCGCCCGGAACGCCCGTGCGGTACAGGAGTTCGCCCGGGTCGATCCCCTCGAAGACGGGGTGCGGGGTGACGGGGGTGATGACGAGGTCGGCCGGGCCTCGGTGGTCGAGCGCCCGCCACGGGGTGAGGCCGGGGAGGAAGGGGCGGACGATATGGCCGTTGACCAGGACGCGGCCGCCGCCCCGCACGAACTCCTCCAGCAGAGGGGCCTGGCGCTGGAGGTGGATCTGGTCGGCGTTGCCGGTGATCGTCAGGCCCTTGACCGTACCGCCGAGGAGGAGTTCCCCGGTGAGGTCGTAGACGTCGACGGGGGCGGGGTGCGGGTGGGCGCTCATGCGGGGGCGGCCCGGCGGGGCGGCCGGGGCGGGGCCCATGGTGACGGCGCGGACGGCGCTCATGCGGCGGCCTCCTGGAAGGGGGTGGGGCGGATCAGGTCGGTGCGGGTGGGGCCCAGGTCCGGGACGACGGTGGTGCGCGGGCCGCGCGGGCCGGCCACCTCGGCGGTGGTGACCGGCAGGCCGTACAGCTCGCCGAGGGCGTCGGCATCGAGCAGGTCGGCCGCGAGTCCGGTGCGGACGTCGTCGGGGCCGAGGACGAGCACGGCGTCGTCGGCGAGGTGGAGGGCGTGGTCGGGGTGGTGGGTGGTGAGGACGATGCCGAGGCCGTCGGCCGCGAGTTCCTGGAGGAGCGTCAGGACGCGGGCCTGGTTGCGCAGGTCGAGCGCGGAGACCGGCTCGTCCAGGACCATCAGCCGGCATTCGGCCGCCAGGGCGCGGGCGATGAGGGTCATCTGCTGCTCACCGCCGGAGAGTTCGGCGTACGACCGGTGGGCCATGTGCGCGATGCCCACCCGGCTCAGCGCCGCCTCGGCCAGTTCCCGGTCGCGGCGGCCGGGGGTGGCGTACGCCTTGAGGTGGCGCGAGCGGCCCATGAGGACCATGTCGGTGACCGAGTAGGCGAACGGTGAGGCGTGCGACTGCGGTACGTACGCGACGGGGGCGTGTGCCGTGACGCTTCCCTCCACCGGGCGGGTGAGCCCCGCGAGCAGGCGCAGCAGGGTCGACTTGCCGCGCCCGTTGGGGCCCAGCACGCCGAGGACCCGGCCCGGCCCGGCCTCGACGTCCACGCCGCGGAAGATCCAGCGGTCCTTGGTGTAGCGGTGGCCCAGGCCTCGGGCCTCGACGAGGGGGGCGCCGTCCGCCGCCGGGATACGGGAGCCGGGGTTCACGTGGACCACATCCGGTTGCGCGACCTGGCGAGCAGGACGACGAAGAAGGGGGCGCCGATGATCGCGGTGAGGATGCCCAGCGGCATCTCGGAGGCGGTCAGCGTGCGGGAGAGGGTGTCGATGGCGGTGAGGTAGGCACCGCCGATGAGGAAGGAGGCGGGGAGCTGCGTGCGGTGGTCGCTGCCGGTGAGTAGCCGGGCCAGGTGCGGGACGACCAGGCCGACCCAGCCGACCAGGCCGGCGACGGCCACCGACCCGGCGGTCATCAGGGCGACCGCGCAGAGCAGGACGGTCCGGGTCGGCCGGGGCCGGACGCCCAGGGCGGTGGCGTCCTCGTCGCCGAGGGAGAGGATGTTCAGCCGCCAGCGCAGGGCGAGGACGACGGCCGCACCGAGCAGGACGGGCACTGCGGCGGTGACCGCCTTGGCGTAGGTGGCGGTGGCGAGCGAGCCGAGCAACCAGAAGACGATGGACGGGAGTTCGGACTCGGGGTCGGCGACGTACTTGCCGAAGGAGACCAGGGCGGAGAAGAAGGCCGCCGTGACGGTGCCACCCAGCACGATCATCAGGATCGGACTGCCGCTGCCGAGCCGCCCGATGGACATGACGATCACCAGGGCCAGCAGCCCGAAGCCGAAGGCGCCGGTGACCACGCCGAGGGACCCGATGCCCAGCAGCATGGCGAGGACCCCGCCGAAGGAGGCGCCGGAGGCGACCCCGATGACGTCCGGGCTGACCAGCGGGTTGCGGAAGACGCCCTGGAGGGCGGCGCCCGCCAGGGCGAGGCCGCCGCCGACCAGCAGCGAGAGCAGGACGCGGGGGAGGCGGACGTTGAGGACGACGGTCTGTTCGTTGGCGGTCCAGGTGCGGTCGACAGGGAGGAACTGTCCGGCGAGGAGGCGGACGATCTCGTTGGGCGGGACGACGTAGCGGCCCAGCGCGAGCGCGGCGAGGGCGACCAGCAGGGTGAGGAGGGCGAGGAGGGGCAGGCGCAGACGGGCCCGGCCGGGCCCCGCCCGCTCCGGCTCCTCGGCGGGCCCGGCCGGCGCCGGGGCCTCAGGCGCGGAAGCCGTCATAGCCGCTGCTCCCGGCGTTGAGGTCGAGGTGGAGGATGCCGTCGGTCTCGGCCCGGGTGAGGCGGTGGCCGTACAGGTTCTGGAAGGTCTCGGCGAGCTTGGCGCGCAGGCCGACGCGGGAGGCGAGGGCCGGGTGGAGGATCTGGGCGGTCCACCACCACATCAGGGGTGACTCGCAGCAGGGCGGGTCCCAGCGGTAGCCGCCGAGCGGGATCTTGTACACGCGGCGCTCGCGGACGGCTCGGAGTCCGGCCAGGCGCTTGTCGGCGTAGAACGCGGCCGGGGTGGCGGGGTCGAAGCCGGAGAGGAGGACGACCCCGGGGTCCCAGGCGAGCATCTGCTCCACGGAGACCTGCGGGGTGGCGGTGGCCTCGTCGCGGGCGACGTTGACGCCTCCGGCCAGCTCGGTCCAGTGGTTCACGTACTGGGTCTTGTCGGCGCTGGTCCAGCCGTCGGCGGCGGTGCGCAGGTAGAGGACGGGGACGGGGTCCTCGCGGTCCTGGGAGGCGACGAGCCCGCGTACCGCCGCCGCCTCCTCGTGCATCCAGTCGACGAGTCCGCGTCCGCGCTCCTCCTTGCCGAGGAGCGTGCCGAAGACGCCGATCCAGGTCTCCATCTCCTCCTGGGTGCCGTAGGTGAGGCCGATGACCTTGAAGCCGGCGTTCTCCAGGGGCGCGATGACCTCCTCGCCCAGGTCGCCCCACTGGATCACCACGTCCGGGTCGAGGTCGACGACGGTCTCGACGTTGGGGAGGAAGTCGGCGCCGGCGACGGTGGCGGTCTTCTTCGACTCCGGGAAGAGGGTGCCGAAGATGCCCTCCCTGTTGGCCTGGAGGGTGGACTCGTTGATGCCGACGATGCGGGCGTGCGAGCCGTCGACGGCGGCGATCATCGACGGCGAGGGGATGATCGCGGTGGCGATCCGCTCGACCGGCCCGTCGAACCGGATCTTCTTGCCGCGCTGGTCGGTGACGGTGAACCCGGCCCCTCCCGCCTTCGCCTCCTCCTGCGTCTCGCGGGAGGAACAGGCGCCGAGGACGCCGGCCCCGGCCAGGGCGGCGGCGCCGGCGCCGAATCCGCGCAGCACGGTGCGGCGCGGAGTGGGTGCGGTGAGGAAGGCAGGGGACATGACCCGTTCCGGAGGTTGGGCGGTTAGGTATGCCTAACCTAACCCAATCGGATTTGATCATTCCATCGGGTGGTGTTCCACGGGCCGGGGTCCCCCAGGGGGGGGTGCGCGTGTGGCGGCGGACGGCTCCTCCCGGCCCGCGCGGACCGTGCCGGAGGGAGCGGAGCGCTCCCGCGTCCGGCGCGGCGCCTGGGCTCCCCTGCGGCAGGGGCCGCTCAGCCCCCGGGCCGGGGCCCGCCCTCCGGCCCCTTGGGGGCGGAGTCCTCGGGGGCGGCGTTCGGGCGAGGGCGGGAGCCGGGCATCCCGGGTTCCTCGCTGAGCTGGTCGTCGAGGTCGTCGAAGAGGAGGTCGGCGTGGACACCGCCGATGCGGTACGCCGAGCGGGCCACCAGGTGCGAGGCGACGGGCCCGGTCATCAGCTGGAAGAAGATGATCAGGGCGAGGGTGCCGGCGTCGTTCCCGGTCCGCAGCCGCAGCTCCACCCCGACCAGGACCAGCAGGATGCCGAGGGCCTGCGGCTTGGTGGAGGCGTGGCTGCGGGAGAGGACCTCGGGGAGCTTGACCATGCCGATGGAGCCGAGCAGGCAGATGGCTGCGCCGAGGAACACGAGGAGGGCGCCGGCGGTGTCCGCCGCCTGGGCCCAGGGGGTGGGGTTCATGCGCCGCGTTCCTCCTCCGCGGTGACCTCCCGGCCGCTGACGGCGGCGGGCCGGTCGCGTACCGCGATGAACCGCGCGATGGCCACCGAACCGGTGAAACCGAGGAAGGCCAGCACCAGCATGACCGGGAAGTAGAACGGGTCGCGGCTGAAGGCGGCCTGGGCGCCGAGGCCGGCGATGATCAGGGCGGCGGTGACGTCCAGGCAGATGGCGCGGTCGAGCATGGACGGGCCCCGCCACAGGCGGACCAGCAGGAAGGCTCCCGCGAGCAGGACCATCACCACCGCGGCGGTCAGCAGGACGCGGTCGATCCACTCGAAGACGGTCATGTCGCATCCTCCTGCGGCTGTCGGGGGTCGGCTGAGACGCGCGCGATCTCCTCGCGACTGCCGAACGCCCGGACGGTCAGTTCCTCGGTCCGCCAGACGGACCGGCGGGCGGTCTCCAGCGCTTCGGGGCGGTCGGCGTCCAGGACGTGGACGAAGAGGGTGGCGGTGGCGCGGCGCAGTTCGATGACCGAGCCGCCGGGGATGTTGGAGTTGGCCACGGCGGTGGCGGTGAGCATCAGCTCGGACCGGCAGCGCAGCGGGATGGCGAGGACGGCGGCCCGGTGCGGGTGGTCGCCGAAGATCTGCCTGGTGACCCGGACCCCGGAGACCCACATGTCCCAGAGCAGGTACACCACCAGCTTGAGCATGCCCCAGGGGTGCAGCCGGAGCCCGAGGTCGGCCGGGGGCAGCGGGAAGGCCAGGCAGAGCAGGACGGCGACGACCAGGCCGCTGACGGCGTTGGCCCAGGAGAAGGTGCTCCAGAGCAGCAGCCAGATGACGGTGAGCCAGGCGACGAGCGGCAGGTCGAGCACCCTGCGGCGCCTTCCCTGTCCGAACGCCACGCTGTAGGGCGGGAGTTCGGGTGCGCGGGACGACCAGGTGATCACGGCCTGAGCACCTCCTCCAGGTAGGGCGTGCGGGTCAGCAGTTCCTGCGCCGAGCGGTCGGTGTAGGCGGCGAGCGGTCCGGCCAGCACGGTGTAGGAGAGGCCGAGCGCGACGGTGGCGGCGGTCGCGGCGATCATGGTGCGCGGGGGCCGCTTGGTGGTGGTGACGGCCTTGCCGGTGATGCTGGTGGCGACGACCTGGCCGCCGCCGGGACGCACCGGGACGCCCCGGCCGTCCTGCGGGGTGACGACAAGTCCGCCTTCGTCCTCCTCGTCGTCGTCGGTGTCCTCCTCCTCGGACTCCATCACGGTGCCCTCCGCCGCCTGCCCGGGCGGTTCGCTGCGCCAGAAGGCGAGGTTCCAGACCTTGGCGACGACGTAGAGCGTCAGGAGGCTGGTCAGGGTGGAGCCGGCGACCAGGACCCAGGCGAGGGCCGAGCCGTTGTCGACGCCGGCCCGCATGAGGGCGAGTTTGCCGATGAATCCGGAGAACGGCGGGATGCCCGCGATGTTCATGGCGGGGACGAAGAAGAGCAGGGAGAGCAGGGGAGCACTGCGGGCCATGCCGCCGAGCCGGGTCAGTTCGGTGGTGCCGCCCCGGCGTTCGATGAGTCCGGCGACCAGGAACAACGTGGTCTGCACGGTGATGTGGTGGACGACGTAGACGATGGCTCCGCCGATGCCCGCGCGATCGGCGAGGCCGATGCCGAAGACCATGTAGCCGATGTGGCTGATCAGGGTGAAGGAGAGCAGCCGCTTCAGGTCGGTCTGGGCGACGGCGCCGAGGATGCCGATGATCATCGAGGCCAGGGCGACCACCAGCAGGAGGTCGCCGAGCCGGTTGCCGGGGAAGAGGAGGGTCTCGGCGCGGAGCATGCAGTAGACGCCGACCTTGGTCAGCAGGCCGGCGAAGACGGCGGTGACGGGCGCGGGCGCCGTCGGATAGGAGTCGGGCACCCAGGCCGCGACCGGGAAGACGGCGGCCTTGATGCCGAAGACGGTCAGCAGCATCGCCTGGATGAGGGTGGTGACGCCGAGGGGGAGGCCGTCCAGCCGCTCGGCGAGCTGGGCGAAGTTGACGGTGCCGGTGGCCGCGTAGGTGATGGCGATGGCCACCAGGAAGATCATCGAGGAGAGCAGCGAGATGATCACGTAGGTCGAACCGGCCCTCATCCGGGGGCCGGTGCCGCCGAGGGTCAGCAGGACGAAGCTGGAGACCAGCATGATCTCGAAGCCGACGAAGAGGTTCATGAGGTCGCCGGCGAGAAAAGTGCAGGCGATACCGGCGACCAGGATCAGATAGGCCGGGTGGAAGACGGCGAGGGGTGTCTCGTCGTCCTTGTCGGCCATGCCCTGGCCCAGCGAGTAGACCAGCACGCAGAGGGTGACCAGCGAGGAGACGGTGAGCATCAGCCCGCTCAGCCGGTCGGCGACCAGGGTGATGCCGAGCGGCGGGGCGAAGTCGCCGAGGTGGACGGCGAGCGGACCCTCGTCGGCGGCGATCATCAGCACGACCGAGATCACCACCACGGCGGTGAGTACGGCGACACTGATGAACCGCTGGGACCGCTTGAGCCGGATGCCCGCCGCGAGGCTGAGGCCGGTGGCGAAGAGCGGCAGCAGCACCGGCAGGGGGACGAGTGCGTTCACCGGAGGTCTCCTGGAGGCTGCGGGCGGCCGTCCCGGCCCGGACGGGGGTACGGCTTGCGGGCGCTCCCGGGACCGGGCGGGGTCACGGGGTACGGGGCGGGGCCCGGGTGCGGGTCGGGGGCTGGGTGGTCGTCCGGCCGGGGTCGGCGGCGGACCGCCTCCGGGGGGCCGTCGGGGACCGGGTCCTCCGGGGGGTGCTGGGCGTCGGAGGGCGGCACGACGCGGTGCGGCCGGGTCGCGGTGGCCCCGCTGCCGTCGTCGGCTCCGCTCCGGCCGGGGCGGGCCGAGGTCGCGCCGTGCGGCTCGGGAGCCGGTGCGCCGGGACGCGCGTCCTCGGCGTCCGGTCCCTCCGGACGGCGGGTACCGGCAGCCCCGCCACCCTTGCCCTGGTCCGGGCCCCGCCTTCGGGGGGCCTGCCGGCCGGTGGCGCCGGGTTCGTCGGGGGCGGCCACCGGTTCGCCGGAGGGGCCGGGGCCGGACGGACCGGAGGAGCCGGAGGGGCCGGACGGACCGGAGGAGCCGGAGGGGCCGGACGGGCCGGACGGGCCGGAGGGGCCGGAAGGGCCGGTGCCGCCGGAGCCCGGGGTGTCCGGTCCGCGGTCCTCGCCGTTGCCCTGGTCCTGCGGGTAGTCGGCGGGGTCGGCGCCGAGGATGTCGTTCCACCGGTCGCCGGAGGCGTCACGGCCCCGCGCCTGAAGGGCCCGGTCGGCGCGGAGGCGGGCGCTCAGCTGGCGGCGCTCGGCGCGGTAGCGGCGGCGCGCCTCGGGGTCGCGGTCGGCCTCGCGGTACCGGCTGCGCAGCTGGCTCCGCTCGTCGTAGACCTCGGAGCGGAGCGCGACGCGGCGGTCCTCGATGTCGTCGTGGACCTCGTCGGTGCCGGTGAGCTGATAGGAGCGGTAGGCCATGGCGAGGATGA
The DNA here is from genome assembly GCF_051397025.1 of Streptomyces sp. BBFR102. NCBI lineage: Bacteria > Bacillati > Actinomycetota > Actinomycetes > Kitasatosporales > Streptomycetaceae > Streptomyces > Streptomyces sp. BBFR102. The sequence continues at coordinate 4,976,094 of NZ_CP195757.1, read as the reverse complement.
ACGCCGTGGTGGCGAGCGTGATGACGATGGCGGTCAGCGTGATGGCCTGCGGCAGCGGGTCGGTGACGGAGGCCGGGTCGACACCCGGGTAGAGCAGGGGCGCCGGCCCGGAGAGGCCGGTGACGGCGAGCAGCAGCAGGTTGATGCCGTTGGAGGTGACGACCGCGCCGAGCAGGATGCGGGTCAGCGGCCGGGTGAGCAGCAGGACACCGCCGACCGCGACCAGCACGGCGGCGGTGGCGAGCAGGGCGAGGCTGATGGTCATCGGCCCTCTCCTCCTGCGGTTGCCGGGTCGGGGGGCTCCCCGCCGCTCCGGGTGACGAGGATGCCCTTGGCGCCGGTGATCCCCTCCGCCGCGGCCCGTTCGATCTGCCGGTCGACCTTGGCGCCGAGGGCGCGGACGATGTCGAGGACGACGCCGAGGACCAGCAGGTAGACGCCGAAGTCGAAGAGGACGGGCGTGGCGAGGTGGTACTCGCCGAAGAACGGCAGGCGGCCGTGGTACTCGAATGCGTGCAGGACCGTTCCGTCGAAGAGGCCGAACAGGGCGGTGGCCGTCATGACGAAGAGACCGAGGCCGGTGAAGAGCCCCGGCTGGCGGGGCGCGGCCTCGGCCAGTTCGAAGCGGCCGCCGGCGAGGTAACGGACGATCAGGGCGACGCCCGCGACCAGGCCGCCGATGAAGCCGCCGCCCGGCAGGTTCTCGGCGCAGAACAGCAGGTAGACGGAGAGCACCAGGATCGGGTGGAAGATCAGCCGGGCCAGGACCTCGAAGACGACCGAGCGGTGCTCGGGGGCGAGCGAGCGCCCGGCCGCCAGCCAGGTCCGCTCGCGGGTGCTGTCCGGACCGGGTCCGGGACGGGCCACACCGCGCGAGGGGAGCGACCAGACGGTCCGGTCGTACGGGATCTCCTGGCCCTCGCTGTCGGTGCGGCGGTGCAGGAAGATGAGGCTGGTGACGCCGACGGCGGCGGCCGCGAGGACAGCCGACTCGCCCATGGTGTCCCAGGAACGCAGGTCGACGAGGATGGTGGCCACCACGTTCTTCAGCCCCTGGCGGGCGACCTCGGTCACGATCGGCTCGCCGTCCGGGCGCGCGGTCCGCGCGGAGGCGGCGACCCAGACGGCGACGGCGACCACCAGCGAGCTGGCGAGGGCGACCGGGATGCGGGCCCAGCGGCGCCAGGGGCTGAAGGACTCCTCGAAGTGGACCGGCATCCGACGCAGCACCAGGATGAAGACGATCATCGAGACGGTCTCGACGCCGAACTGGGTGAGGGCCAGGTCGGGGGCGCCCTGGAGGACGAAGAGCAGCGCGGCCCCGTACCCGGTGAGCCCGGCCAGGACGACGCCCTTCATTCGGCGGCTGACGGTGAGGCACATCAGGGCGGCGGCGCAGGTGAGGACGGCGATCGCGCCCTGGAGCGGGGAGTCCCAGGCGGCGGGGGCGCGCGCTCCGGTCCACGGCCGGTCGGTGACGAGGACCGCGAGCTGTCCGGCGAGCATCACCAGCAGGGTGATGGCGAGGTAGACGGAGAGCGAGCCGCGCTGGACGAAGCCGGTGGCCTGGAGACAGACGCGTTCCAGGCCGAGCAGCACCTGTCCGTAGACGGCGTCGGCGGTCGGCCAGGCGATGCGCCGGGAGAGGGCGCGGACCTCCTTGCGGGCGAGGAAGAGCAGGACACCGGCGGCCCAGGCGACGGCCGACAGGCCGAGCGCGGCGCCGAAGCCGTGCCAGAGCGCGAGGTGGTAGGGCTCGGCCGGGGCGGTGTACTGCGAGGCGTAGGTGGCGAACAGTTCGCCGGCCGAGCCGACGCCGGGCCCCAGGAGCAGTCCGCAGACGGCGAGCACGGCGGCCGGGCCGAGGAAGAGCGGGCCGACCTTCTGCGCGGGGGTGTCGGGAACACCGGTCTTGCGCGCGAAGGCGCCCCACACGAAGCGAAGACTGTACGCGGTGGTGAGCGCGGAGCCGACGACGATGACGCCCAGCGCCCACAGGTCGGGGGTGTCGCCCTCCAGCAGCGCCTCGAAGGCTGCCTCCTTGGCCGCGAAGCCGAGCATCGGGGGCAGGGCGGCCATGGAGAGGGCGGCGACCACGGCGGTGCCGGCCACCCAGGGCAGGGCGCGGCCCACCCCCGAGAGGCGGCGCAGGTCGCGGGTGCCGGTGGCGTGGTCGACGATCCCGGTGACGAGGAAGAGGGGGGCCTTGAAGACGGCGTGGGCCAGGATCATGGTGACGGCGGCGAGCCCGGCGTCGTAGGAGCCGTCGCCGGCGAGGACCGTCAGGAAGCCGAGCTGGCTGACGGTGCCGTAGGCGAGGACCAGTTTCAGGTCGTGCAGACGCAGCGAGCGCCAGCCGCCGAGGAGCATGGTGGCGCAGCCGAGGACCAGGATGGGCGGTCGCCACAGGGAGAGGTCGTCGAAGGCCGGGGTGAGGCGGGCGACGAGGTAGACGCCGGCCTTGACCATGGCGGCGGCGTGCAGGTAGGCGCTGACGGGGGTGGGGGCGGCCATGGCGTTCGGCAGCCACATGCTGAAGGGCCAGATGGCCGACTTGGAGAAGGCACCGCAGAGGATGAGCAGGGCCGCGACCTCCAGCAGGGGGGAGGAGAGCGGCGGGGAGGCGAGGATCTCGGAGATCCGGTAAGTGCCGGCGACCTGGCCGAGGATCAGGAACCCGACCAGCATGACCAGTCCGCCCAGCGTGGTGACGGTGAGTGCCTGGAGGGCGGAGCGCCGGTTCTGCTTGTACTCGCTGCCGTGGCCGATGAGCAGGAACGACAGGACGCTGGTGATCTCCCAGAAGACGTACAGCAGGATCAGGTCGTCGGCGAGGACCAGGCCGAGCATGGCGCCGGCGAAGGCGAGGAGGGTTCCGGCGAAGCGGCCCAGGCCCCGGGTGCCGTCGTGGAAGTAGCGGACGCAGTAGACGAGGACCAGTGTGCCGATGCCCGCGGCGAGCAGGACCATCAGCTCGGAGAGCGCGTCCAGCCGCAGCGCGAGGGAGACCTCGTAGGCGGGGATCCACTCCCAGCTCTCGTCCGTGGCGGCGCCGTCGGCGGTCTCCCCCAGCTGGGCGACGGCCCACACGGTGGCCGCGAGCGGGGGAAGCGCGAGGACCAGGAACGCCCTGGTGCCGAGCCACCGGACCAGCGGCCCGGCGCACAGGGCGAGGACGAAGTGGGCGGCGACGAGCGCGATCATAGGGCGCCGGGTCGCTCGGGTCGCCTACAGGTCACAGAAGGAACGTCATGCACCCAATAGTGATATATCGCGCCCTTCGGGTTCGGCGCCCGGCGCGCCGGGCGCCCCTCCCCTGCCGGCGGCGGGCCGGTTGACGCTCAGGCATCACGGGCGAGCCGGGCGGGGAGGGCGGCAGGCGCGGACAGGGGGGCCACTCCGGCCCGGTTCGGCACCTCTGCGCGCACCTGCGGCAACCTCCTCGGCCTACGGGACCCGACCGGGCCCGCATCACCGCGGCGAGGGGCCTCGAACCCGAGGGCGGCCGGTCCTCGATCGGCCCCGGGGGAGGGCTGCGCCACCCCCGCCCACCGGGCACCGACCGGGGAACGGTATACGCACAGGAGGCAACAGAGAGGGACAGAGGGGAACCATCGGGGCGTATGGTGAGGATTGGGGAACGTGAGGCGCGTCACACGCGCCGGAAGCGCGTGGGGACGGGGAGGTGCCCGCGGAATCCGCAAAACCCCCGGTGGGAGTGGCCGTGAGCCCTCCGCCGCACCCCGGTGGCCCCGGCCGGGCCCCGGCGGGAGACTTTCCAGGGACCGGCCACCTCTTCGTACTGTGGAGCAAGCCCGTGACGGAAGACCGCACAACGCCACCACGGGCGGCGCACCCCCCGAAGAGCCACGGCCTGGGAGCCGTACCCCGCCGAACGGATTACGCCCGTGTCCGAAGCCCCCGCCACCACGTCATGGCGCGTCTCACTGCCACACTCGACGGCGGCCGTACCGATCGCGCGCGCGCTGGTCCGGACGGCGCTCGCGGAGATCCAGCCGTCGGCGGACAGCGACACGGCCGAACTGCTCACCGCCGAACTGGTCGCCAACGCGGTGGAGCACACCGAGGGCGACGACCCCATTCAGCTGGTGGTCGACCTGCTGGAGCAGCGGTGCCAGGTGGAGGTGCACGACCGCAGCCGAGCCACCCCGCCGAGCCTGACGGGCGAGCTGCCCCCCGAGCCGCCCGACCTGTGGGCGGAGGGCGGCCGGGGGCTACTGCTGATCCGCACGCTCAGCCTGTCGTGCGGGCACCGGCCCACCGAGACCGGCAAGGCGATCTGGTTCACCCTGCCGACGGCGGACCGTCCTGACGGGGCCCTGCCGCGGCCGCACTGAGCTGCCGCGCGGCGAGCGTGGAGTGTCGGCGCCCGTAGAGCGCGTAGACGACCATCCCGACGGCGAGGAAGACCGCGAACTGGAGCCAGATCAGCGGGCCGGTGCCGTAGATCAGGTAGGCGCAGAAGACGATGCCCGCGAGCGGGGTCAGCGGGAAGAGCGGGGCCCGGAAGCTGCGGCGCAGGTCGGGACGGTTGCGGCGGAGGACGATCACGGCGACGTTGACGATCGTCATGGCGGCCAGGGTGCCGATGGTCGTCAGGTTGATGACCACGTCGAGCGGGACCACGGCGGCCGGGACCGCGAAGACGGCGGTGACGATCCAGGTGTTGGCGACGGGGGTCGAGGTCTTCGGCGAGATGCGCTCGAAGACGCGCGGGATCAGCCCGTCCCGGGACATCGACATCAGGATGCGGGTCTGGCCGTACATCGTGGCCAGCACCACCGAGGCGATGGCCACCACCGCGCCGAAGGCGATGACGCCGCCGCCGATGGTGGAGTCGGTGACCTGGTTGACGACGAGTGACAGCGCGGCCGACTGGCCGGCCACGTCGTCGGCGGAGAGCGCGCCGATGGCGGCGACCGCGACCAGGCAGTACAGGACGGTGACGACGCCGATGCAGATCAGCACGGCCGCCGGGATGTTCTTGCGGGGGTTCTTGACCTCCTCGCCGGCGGTGGTGATGGCGTCGAACCCGATGTACGAGAAGAAGGCGAGCGAGGCGCCGGACGTGATGCCCGCGGCCCCGGCCGGGGCGAAGTCGGCGAGGTGGTCCTGCTGGAAGGCGCTGAAGGCGATGACGCAGAAGAGCAGCAGGATGCCGATCTTCAGCACCGCCATGACGGCGGTGGCACGGGCGCTCTCCCGCACCCCGCGCACCAGCAGCAGGGCGGCCAGCAGCATCACGACGACGGCCGGGAGGTTGACCACACCGCCCTCGCCGGGCGGGCTGGAGAGCGCCTCGGGCAGCCGCAGGCCGACCAGGCTGTGCAGCAGCTCGTTGAGGTACTGGCCCCAGCCGACCGCCACCGCCGAGATGGAAACGCCGTACTCCAGCAGCAGGCACCAGCCGGTCAGGAAGGCGGCGCGCTCGCCGAGGCTGGCGTAGGCGAAGGAGTACGAGCTGCCGGAGACCGGCATGGCGCCGCCCAGCTCCGCGAAGGAGAAGGCGGTGAAGACGCAGGTGACGGCGGCCAGCACGAAGGAGATCACGACGGCGGGTCCGGCCTCGGCGACGGTGTCGGAGAGGCCGACGAAGATGCCGGTGCCCACGACGGCGCCGATGCCGAAGCAGACCAGCTGGAACAGGCCCATGGTCCGCTTGAGGCCGTGGCCCTCAAGGTCGGCACCGGATTCCGCGACGAGCAGTTCCGGCGGCTTGACGCGCGCTCCGGTGGGACGCATGGGGTGGTGCTCGCTTTCGGTGATGCGTGGGGGCACGGCCCGGCCTCGGAGTGGGGCGGGGGCCCGGAGGCAACGAACGGGGCCCGGACGGTCGGTCCGGGCCCCCCTCAGTCGCATGACCAGCCTAACGGAACGGTATGCGTAAATTTACCGCCAAGCGTATGACTATCCACTCACCGTATCGCCGGCCGCCGGGCCCGCGAGGGTGGCGACGAGGACGGCCTTGATGGTGTGGAGCCGGTTCTCCGCCTGGTCGAAGACGGCGGAGTGCGACGACTCGAAGACCTCGTCGGTGACCTCCAGCGAGGTCAGGCCGTGGCTCTCGTGGACCTGCCGCCCGACCTCGGTGCCGAGGTCGTGGAAGGCGGGCAGGCAGTGCAGGAAGACGACGTCGGGGTTGCCGGTGGCCGCCAGCACCTCACCGGTGACCGCGTACGGCGCGAGGGCGGCGATCCGCTCGTCCCAGACGCTCTTGGGCTCACCCATCGAGACCCAGACGTCGGTGGCGACGAAGTCGGCGCCGCCCACTCCGGCGCACACCTCCTCGGTCAGCGTGATCCGGGCACCGCTGCCCTCGGCGAGGCGGCGGGCCTCGTCGACGACATGCCCGGCGGGCCAGTAGGCGCGCGGAGCGACGATCCTGATGTCCATGCCGAGCAGCGCGCCGGTGATCAGGTAGGAGTTGCCCATGTTGAAACGGGCGTCGCCGAGGTAGGCGAAGGCGACCTGCTCCAGCGGCTTGGCGGTGCGCTCGGTGACGGTGAGGACGTCGGCCAGCATCTGGGTGGGGTGCCAGTCGTCGGTCAGCCCGTTGAAGACCGGCACCCCCGCATGGGCGGCCAGCTCCTCGACGGTGGACTGCCTGTCGCCCCGGTACTCGATGCCGTCGAACATCCGGCCCAGCACGCGCGCGGTGTCCTTGGCGGACTCCTTGTGCCCCATCTGCGAGCCCGACGGGTCGAGGTAGGTGGTGGAGGCGCCCTGGTCGGCGGCGGCGACCTCGAAGGCGCAACGGGTGCGGGTGGAGGTCTTCTCGAAGATCAGCGCGATGTTGCGCCCGCGGAGCCGCTGGACCTCGGCCCCGGCCTTCTTGGCGGCCTTGAGCTCGGCGGCCAGCGCGACGAGTGAGCGGAACTCCTCGGCGGTGAAGTCCAGTTCTCGGAGGAAACTGCGGCCGGTGAGGTCTGTCGCCATGGGGCGCTCCTGAGGTGCGAATACGATGACCATGGAAGTCTATACGACCCCCCACATGAATATACGACCGATCCCGCATCGCCCGCGCCCCGCCGCCGCTTCCCCGGCCGCCCCCTCACCCGCCGACGGCCGCCCGCTCGACCGGACAGCTCATGCAGCGGGGACCACCCCGTCCGCGCCCCAGCTCGCTGCCCCGGATCTCGATGACCTCCAGCCCTTCGTCGCGCAGGTAGGTGTTGGTGGTGGCGTTCCGCTCATAGGCGACGACCACGCCGGGCTCGACCGCGAGGACGTTGCAGCCGTCGTCCCACTGCTCGCGTTCGGCCGCGTGCACGTCCTGGGTGGCGGTGAGCACCCGGATCGCGCCGAGCCCCAGCGCCGCCGCGATCGCCCGGTGCATGTGCTCCGGCGGGTGGTCGGTGACCTTCAGGTCGTGCGCGCCGACGCCCGGCTCGATGGTGTACGAGCGGAGCATGCCGAGCCCCGCGTACTGGGTGAAGACGTCCGGGGCGGCCATCGTCATCACCGTGTCCAGGTGCATGAAGGCCCGGCGCTTGGGCAGGTCCACCGCGACGATGGTGCGCGCCGACCGGGCCGCGAAGAGCCGTCTGGCCAGCATCTCCACCGCCTGCGGGGTGGTCCGCTCGCTCATGCCGACCAGCACCGCGCCATTGCCCAGCACCAGCACGTCGCCGCCCTCGATCGTCGAGGGGTAGCACTCCTGCCCCTCGGACCAGGTGCGGAAGGGGCGGGCCTGCTCCGTGGCGAAGAGCGGATGGTGGCGGTAGACCGCCTCGAAGTGGACTGTCTCGCGCTGCCGCGCGGGCCAGCGCATGGCGTTGACCGCGACGCCGTCGTAGATCCAGGCGGAGGCGTCCCGGGTGAAGAGGTGGTTGGGCAGCGGGTCCAGGAGGAAGTCGTCCTGCTCCATCACGTGGAAGCGGACCGAGAGCGGCTCCGGGTGCAGGGCCAGGTACTCCCGCTTGGTCATCCCGCCGACCAGGACGGAGGCCAGCTCCGCGGAGTCCATGGTCTCGAAGGCGGCCCGCAGACGGCTGGTGGCGAGCGGGCCGAACTCCCGCTCGTCGAAGACCCTCCCGAGGATCAGCTCCCGCGCCTGTGACAGCTCCAGGCTCTCCCGCAGCAGGTCGCCGAAGAGGTGGACGTGCACCCCCCGGTCCCGCAGCACCTCGGCGAACCCGTCGTGCTCCTGCTGGGCCCGGCGCACCCAGAGCACGTCGTCGAAGAGGAGCGCGTCCTTGTTGGTGGGCGTCAGCCGCTTCAGCTCCAGCCCCGGCCGGTGCAGGATGACGCGACGCAGCTGCCCGACCTCGGAGTCGACATGGAATCCCATGCCCCTCATCCTCACCGGTCGGCGGGCGGTTCACTCGGCGAACGGGGAGCGAGTGCGCCCGGGCCCCGCCCCCGCCCCGCTCGTGGACGGGTGACCTGAGGGTCGGGGAACCATGAAGCTGCTCCCCGCCCCCGGCCCGGAGTTGGCCGGACTCACCCGCCGGTGTGGACCGCCTGCACGAACCGCCCGGTGCTCCGCCTGATCGCAACCGCCGCGGGTCCCCCTCAGCACGTGGACGACGACGTTCGCGCGGTACAGGCGGCCGACCGGGACATCCGTCGTCCCCTCACCCCCGCCGCCACACGTGGTGGGCCGTGCTCCGCCGGAGACGGCAGACGCCAGGGTCCGCCGGTCGCGATCACCCGGCACCTCGGCGAACAGGCCGTCGGGCACAGCGCCCGGCAGGGTGCGCGAGGCTCGCTTCGGTTCCTCCCCGTACACCGGCGACCACAGGCCGGTCAGGTCACCGGGTAGCCGTCGCGCAGGCAGAGCGGGCGGCCGGTGCGCAGGGCGTCGCGGACCGGGCGGAGCCGCCGGGCGCGGTGCGGGCCGAGGTGCCGGGTCCACTCCTCCACCGAGAGCAGGAGCCAGTCGTCGTGCTCCTCGGAGAGCCGGATGTCGTCCAGCCGCCCCGGCTCCAGGACGGGGGCTCGGAAGAAGTGCTGGACGGCCGGTTCGCAGTCGTCGAAGGTCACCCAGTCGTACCCCAGCAGCCGGGGCGGCCCCACCAGTTCGTAGCCGATCTCCTCGCGGGCCTCGCGGACGGCGGTGGTCCACGGGTCGTCCTGGGCGTCCCTGACCCCGCCGACGAACTGCCAGCTGTCCTCGTAGGTCGCGTGGACCAGGAGCAGCCGGTACTCCGCGTCGTGCAGGACCAGGGCCGAACAGGCCGTGTTGCGGGGCAGGGAGGCGAGCCAGTCGGCGCGGGAGAGGCGGGCCGGGGATGCGGCCAGGGTGGTGTCGGTCATGGCTCCCAGCCTGGACCGTGTGCCGGGCCGGGCACCGGGGGTTCGCCGCACGACCACCCGAAGGTGCGCATCCGCATCGGGCGGGACGGGCGGGATGTCCGCGTGGCGGAGCGGGCGGGGGCAAGATGGAGCCATGGATCTTCGCGTATTCACCGAACCCCAGCAGGGCGCCACCTACGACACGCTGCTCCGCGTCGCACGGGCGTCCGAGTCGCTGGGCTACTCCGCCTTCTTCCGCTCCGACCACTATCTGCACATGGGCTCCGTCTCCGGCCTGCCCGGGCCGACGGACGCCTGGATCACCCTCGCCGGCCTCGCCCGTGAGACCGAGACGATCCGGCTCGGCACCCTGATGACGGCCGGGACCTTCCGGCTGCCGGGGGTCCTCGCCATCGAGGTGGCCCAGGTCGACGCCATGTCCGGCGGCCGGGTGGAGCTCGGGCTCGGCTCCGGCTGGTACGAGGAGGAGCACAGCGCGTACGGCATCCCCTTCCCCAAGGAGAAGTTCGGGCGGCTGGAGGAGCAGCTGGCGATCGTCACCGGGCTGTGGAAGACGCCGGTCGGCGAGCGGTTCGACTTCGACGGGACCTTCTACCAGCTGAAGGACTCGCCGGCGCTGCCCAAGCCCGCCCAGGAGCGGGTGCCGGTGCTCATCGGCGGCCACGGCGCCAAGCGGACGCCGGCGCTGGCGGCGCGGTACGCCGACGAGTTCAACATCCCGTTCGCCTCGGTGGAGGACACCGCGACGCAGTTCGGCCGGGTACGGGCCGCCGCCGAGGAGCGGGGGCGCCCCGCCGACAGCCTGGTGTACTCCAACGCTCTCGTCGCCTGCGTCGGCCGGACGGACGCCGAGGTGAAGCGGCGCGCCGACGTGATCGGCCGTGACGTGGACGAGCTGAAGGCCAACGGCCTGGCAGGCTCCCCGGCCGAGGTGGTGGAGCGCATCGCGGCCTTCGAGGCGGTCGGCTCGCAGCGCATGTACCTCCAGATGCTCGACCTCGACGACCTGGACCAGCTGGAGCTGATCTCGGCCGAGGTCATGCCGCAGCTCTCCTGACCCCGGGCCCGGGCTCGCGCGCCACCGGGAGCCCGGGGGCCGCGGGGCCGTGCCGGCGCCCCGCGCAGCGCTCCTCATCGCAGCTCGGCGGCGGAGCCGCGCCCGGAGCGGCCCGGGCTCTCACCGAGGGTGCGGAGCATGTCGAGGACGCGGTCCCGGGCCTCGTCCGCCGCGTCGATCGCCTCGACCGAGGCCCAGTACAGCGCCTCCTGGTACACCCCGCAGGCGAGGCCCACCAGGGCGATCCCCACCTCGCCGAGGAGTTCGGCGAGGGCGAGCAGGGTCGCCTCGACGTCCCGGGCGCGGGTGAGCCGGACCGCTCGCGGGTCGCCGCGGCAGGGCACCGGCAGCTCCGTCGCCTCGGCGGTGCGGCCGCCGGGGCTGCTCAAGGCGAGGGCCGTCTCCCGCAGTTCGCGCGGGCCCTGCTCGGCGAGGAGCGCGCCGACGGCCCGGCTCAGGGCCTGCGCCTCCCACACCTCCGCCGTGAGGGTCTCCAGGCTGTGGCCACGCAGCAGGGCCTGCCGGTTCATGGTGATCAGTCGCAACGCGTCCATACCGCTCCCCCGTTCACTCACCGCGCCCCAAAGCCGTCCGCGCCCGGCGCTCGCCGACCTGCGCCGGCGGGCGGGCACGGTCGGTGCACCGGGCGCCCGGTGGACACCCCGGGCGCAACAGTCCACTACCCAGAGTGAGGTACCGCGCGCCGAAACACCAGAGGAAATCGGAAATCTGTGGACACAGGATCGATTGTGGACAACTGGATCACTCCGGAGAGTGAGATGGCGCGCGCGGGGGCGGGGATGCCCCCGTGCGGCGGGGGGTCAGCGGTCGAGCGGATGCGGGCCTGCGGGGAAACGGTGCTCGTTGCGCTCGATCTTCGCGGCCAGCGCCTCCAGCGCGTCGATCCCGAGCACCTCGCAGAGCTGGAGGGTGTAGGCCAGCACGTCCGCGACCTCGTCCCGGACCCGGAAGGCACTGCCCGGATCGTCCATGACCGCTGCCGCCTGCTCGGGCGTCAGCCACTGGAAGACCTCCAGGAGTTCGGACGCCTCGACGCTGAGCGCGGCCGCCAGGTTCTTGGGCGTGTGGTACTGCCCCCACTCCCGCGCGGCGGCGAACCGGGCCAGCCGCTTCTGGAGCACCTCCGCGGTGAGCCCGCCCGCCCCGGCCTCGGGTGCTCCGGTCCCGGGCGCGGCGCCCGGCCCCTGTCCCGCACGCTCCGCTGCGTCCACTGCCCGCTCCTCATCCGTCATCCCTGCCCGGCCCCGTCCGGCGTCAGGTCTACCACCGTCAGCTCCTCGACCGCCGCCCCGGCCGCCGCCGCGGGGTCACGGACCGCGCCGATCAGCCGGATGTGCCCGCGCGAGACCGCCCGCCCGGCCAGGTCGACCAGCCCCCGCAGCTGCCCGGCGTCCAGGTCGCGGTCGAGGGTGTCGGCGAGGACGGTGAGGCACTGATAGGCGTCGGGCACCTCGGTGGCCTGGTCGACCTCCAGCACGCCCGGCCCGGTCAGGAGGACCAGGGCGAGCGCCAGATGGCGCAGTTCGCCGTCGCCGAGCCGGCCCAGCGGGGTGCGGCGCCTGCCCTCGCCCCGGTCGAGGAGACCCTCGACCGTACCGTCGGGCCTCAGTTCGGCGAGGACGTCGCGGACCGGGCGGAGCGCGGCCTCGCGTACGGCGGAGACGAGCATCCCGTGGCGGATCGCGCACTCGGTGCGGGTGCGCAGGAGCACGTCCGCGAGGTTGTCGCAGCCGGACAGCAGCCGCCCGCTGGACACCGGCACGGGCGCGCGCATTGCGGCGGGCCGTGGGTCGCAGGCGAAGACGGAACGGAGGGCGACCACGACCTGTTCGGCGGCGGCGAGCACCCGCTGCTCCCCCACGGTCCGCCCCGAGACGCGCAGCGGCAGCAGGGCGGTGGTGAGCTGGGTGTCGGGCAGGGGTCCCCGGGTGACCGGTGCCGCCCCGGCGGTGTGCCAGGTCGCCTGGACGGTGCGCAGGCCGGGGTCGCGCTGGGCCGTCTCCAGCAGGGTGACGCCCTGCCAGGTGAGGCGTTCGCCGGCGATGCGCAGGCTGGGTTCGGCCTGCACGGCGAGGTCGAGGCGGACCGGGCCCACGGGCCCGTCGACGGTGCAGCCGATGCGGAAGCCGCGCCGCTGCTGGGCGTCGGGCCGAGCGGTCTCGGGGACGCAGGCGACCGGGTCGGGGAACACCTTGTCCAGGCTGGTCCCCGCGCCGAGGGCGGCCAGGGCGGCGTAGGCGTCGAGGACGGTGCTGCGGCCGCTGCCGCTGGGGCCTGCGAGGAGGGTGAGCGGACCGACCGGAATCCGGGTGCGGCGCAGGCCCGCGTAGGCGGACAGGCGCAGTTCGGTGACGGCGGGACGTGGTTTCGCCGGGGCCCCGTCCCCTTGCGGGGCGGGGGCCGGGAGGACGTCCGAGGGATGGCGGCGCGGTTCGGGGACGGTTTCGCCGGAACGGCGCACGGGGACGGGGCGGACGGGCAGGGCGGAGCTCCGGGGGCGGCGGCCGCCAGGGGTGAGCTGCGGGGGGACGGTCATGGAGCGGACCGTAGACAGCGATGTCGGAGCTGAACCGTTTTGCCCCGGAACCGTTCCTACGATCGAGGGACGGAGGCGGCCTCGCGGCCGGGACGCGGGGGTGCTCCGGCCCCTGGCGGAAAGCGTGCTGCCGGCAGGTCCAGGGCCGCCGTGTGACGGCGGCCCTCAAGCCCCCGGTCGCGGTCGTGAGGACCGCCGTCGCCGTACGGGGCGGGTGTCGGTGCCCAGGCCGCGCGAACACCTGGCGGGCCCCGGTCCGCGACGCCACCGGGGGCACCGGGCACCGCGCCCGCCGGTCGGGCAGGCGGGCGCGGTGTCCGGGCCCTGGAGCCGGTCAGCGGCGGGTCAGTTCTGCGGGGTCACGCTCTCCACCAGGCCCTGGACCTCCATGCCGGGTGGGGCGAGCAGGAAGACGTTCCGGTCGACGCGGTGCATGCCGCTGCCGAGCCCGAAGACGACTCCGCTGCTGAAATCCAGGACGCGCTTGGCGACGTCGGTCTCGGCGCCGCTCAGGTCCAGGAGGACGGGTACCCGGGTCATCAGCGTCTCGGCGACGTCGCGGGCGTCGGAAAAGACGTTGACCCGCATGACCACGAACCGGCGCCTGGGCTCGGTCCGGGCTTCGGGGGTGGCGCGGTGGCCCGGCCAGGACGGCCAGGCGTCGCGGCCCCGCAGGGGGACGACCTGGGCGAGGCCCTCCCACTGCTCATCGGTGACGTCGTGGCCGTTCACTGCCCCCACCCCGTCCGGGCTCGCTCGGTTGTCTGCATTCCGCAATTCTGACGCGCTTCACCCGATCGGCCCAACTGCGACACGGTCCGCACGCGGCGGGGGTGGCGCCGGCGCCGTCGTGCGGGTGCGCCTACCCCTTGCCAGACTGGTGAACCAGGGGGTCCGCCCGAAGGGAGAAGCCAGGAATGCCACGCGGATCGAACGCCAAGCGGGAGAGGCAGTACGAGGACATCAAGGAGAGCGAGGAGCGGCGCGGCACGAGTGAGAAGCGCGCCGAGGAGATCGCTGCGCGCACCGTGAACAAGGCGCGGGCCCGCGCCGGTGAGGCGAAGAGCGCGAGCCGCACCTCGACCGAGGACATCTCCTCGTACCGGCGCGGCGGGCTGCGCTCGCACGAGGGCGCGCAGGGCCCGACGCGCGACCAGTTGTACGAGGAGGCGCGGCGGAAGAACCTCAAGGGCCGCTCCACCATGAACAAGGACGAGCTGGCGAAGAAGCTCGGCTACTGACGGAGCGGGCGGGCCGGCGCCACGTCCGCCCGGGCCCGCCCGTCCTCCGCCTCAGCCCTCCCAGCTCCACCCGGCGACCTCCGGCAGGTCGCTGCCGTGCTCGCGGACCCACCGGTGGTGGCGGAAGCGGGCGTCGGCCATCGCCTGCCGCAGCCCGACCGCCCGCACGCCGAGCCCCGGGACCCGGTCGACGACGTCCATGACCAGCCGGTACCGGTCGAGGTCGTTGCGGACCACCATGTCGAAGGGGGTCGTGGTGGTCCCCTCCTCCTTGTAGCCCCGCACGTGCAGGTGGGCGTGGCCGTGCCGCCGGTAGGCCAGCCGGTGGATCAGCCAGGGATAGCCGTGGTACGCGAAGACGACCGGCTTGTCGCGGGTGAACAGCGCGTCGTACTCGGCGTCCGGCATGCCGTGCGGGTGTTCGCCCTGGGGCATCAGCCGCGCCACGTCCACGACGTTGACCACCCGCAGGGCCAGCTCGGGCAGGTGGCGGCGGAGGAGACCGGCGGCGGCCAGCACCTCCTGGGTGGGCACGTCGCCGGCGCAGGCGAGGACCACGTCCGGTTCGCGCGTGCCGTCCTCCGTCCCGGCCCACGCCCAGGTCCCCGCGCCGCGCGCGCAGTGGGCGCGGGCCTGTTCCAGGGTCAGCCAGTCGAAGGTGGGCTGCTTGCCGGCGACGATGACGTTGACGTAGTCGCGGCTGGCCAGGACGTGTTCGGCGGCGGCGAGCAGGGTGTTGGCGTCCGGTGGCAGGTAGACGCGGACGGCCTCGGGGCTCTTGTTGAGGATGTGGTCGACGAAGCCGGGGTCCTGGTGCGAGAAGCCGTTGTGGTCCTGGCGCCAGACGTGCGAGGTCAGCAGGTAGTTGAGGGAGGCGATGGGGCGCCGCCAGTCGAGCCGGCGGGAGGCGCGCAGCCATTTGACGTGCTGGTTGACCATGGAGTCGACGACGTGCGCGAACGCCTCGTAGCAGGAGAAGAGGCCGTGTCCGCCGGTGAGCAGGTAGCCCTCCAGCCAGCCCTGGCAGAGGTGTTCGGAGAGGACTTCCATGACGCGTCCGTCGCGGGCGAGGTGTTCGTCGGTGGGCAGGGTCCTCTCCTCCCAGGTCTTGCCGGTGGCTCCGTAGACGGCGTCGAGCCGGTTGGAGGCGGTCTCGTCGGGGCCGACCAGGCGGAAGTCGCGCCGCTCGGCGGTGGCTGCCAGCAGCGCCTCCAGCCATCCGCCGAGGACGTGGGTCGGCGAGCTGGTGCCCCGTCCCGGGGCCGGCACCTCCACGGCGTGGGCGGCGAGGTCCGGCAGGGGCAGGGCACGGGTGAGCCGGCCGCCGTTGGCGTACGGGGTGGCGCCGAGGCGGGCGTCGCCCCCGGGGACGTACCGCAGGACCTCGGGGCGGGGGCGGCCGTCCTCGTCGAAGAGTTCCCCGGGGCGGTAGGAGCGCATCCACTCCTCCAGCTGGTGCCGGTGGTCCGCGTTCTCGCGGACGCCGGGCAGCGGGACCTGGTGGGCGCGCCAGGTGTTCTCCACGGGAAGCCCGTCGACCTCGCGGGGGCCGGTCCAGCCCTTCGGGGTGCGCAGCACGATCATCGGCCAGGAGGGGCGTTCGGCGGCGCCCTGTGCGCGGGCGCGCTCCTGGATGACGGCGATCCGGTCCAGCGCGGTGTCCAGGGCGAGCGCCAGGTCGCGGTGGACGGCCTGGGGATCCTCGCCCTCGACGTACAGCGGGTCGTGGCCGTAGCCGCGCAGCAGGGCGTCGAGCTCGTCCTCAGGGAGCCGGGCGAGGACCGTCGGGTTGGCGATCTTGTACCCGTTGAGGTGGAGGATCGGCAGGACGGCGCCGTCGTGGACGGGGTCGAGGAACTTGTCGGAGTGCCAGGAGGCGGCGAGCGGGCCCGTCTCGGCCTCGCCGTCGCCGATCACGCAGGCGACGAGGAGGCCGGGGTGGTCGAAGGCGGCGCCGTAGGCGTGGGTGAGGGCGTAGCCCAGCTCGCCGCCCTCGTGGATCGAGCCGGGGACCTCGGGGGCGACGTGGCTGGGGACACCGCCGGGGAAGGAGAACTGTTCGAAGAGGCGGGCCATGCCGTCGGCGTCGCAGGGGACGTCCCGGTAGATCTCGCTCCAGCTGCCCTCCAGCCAGGAGTTGGCGATGACGGCCGGACCGCCGTGGCCGGGGCCCCAGACGGCGAGGGCGGTCAGCTCGCGGTCCTTGATCACCCGGTTGAGGTGGGTGTACACGAGGTTCAGCCCCGGAGAGGTCCCCCAGTGCCCGAGCAGCCGCGGCTTGATGTCGTCCGGGGTGAGCGGGCGGGTGAGCAGGGGGTTGTCCCTCAGGTAGATCTGCCCGACGGTCAGGTAGTTGGCGGCGCGCCAGTGGGCGTCGAGGGCGGCGATCTCCTCGGCGGACGGCCCGGCGGCACGGACGGGGGCCTGGCTCATACGGGGTCTCCTGGGGAACGGGAGCGGTCCCCGCGGGGCACGGGGCCGGGCAGGGGCCGCGCGGAGGCGCTCAGCCCACGCTGACGGCGGGCGGCGGGCCGGGGCGCGCCCCGGTCAGCGGAGGCTGCGGGGTGCCGGGCAGGCCGGCCGCGCCCTGCGGGAGGTCGACGCGCCGGGTGCACCAGACGACCTTTCCGCTCTCGGTGTGGCAACTGCCCCAGCTGTCGCAGAGCACACCGATCCGCGCGAGTCCGCCGCCGCGCGGCAGGCGGCGCGGCATCGCGGTGCAGGTGTCGGCGACGGAGACGGTCAGCCGCCGCCCGCTGAGCCGGAGTTCGACCGTGCAGGGGGCGTCCTCGCCCACGTGCCGGACGACGTTGCCGAGGAGTTCGGCGAGCGCCCTGCCGAGCGGGCCGGTCTGGCTCTCCAGGCCCCAGTGCCCGAGGTGGGCGGCGGCGATGCGGCGGACCCGGCCGATCCGGTCGGTGCCGATCCTCAGGTCCAGGCGGTAGATCCGGTCGGCGCGGGTGGTGTCGAAGGTGAGCGTCCCGCCGGGGGCCGGGGGCTGGGCCGGGCGTTCGGCGCGGACGGCGTGGCCGCCGTCCAGGACCGCCGGGGCCGCACCGGGGAGCGGGACGGTACGGGCCGCCTCCGGCGCGGTACGTCCGGCGGGCGGCGCGGCCCACGGACGCTCGGGCGCCACGGGCGGGGCGAGGGCCTCCGGGGCGGCGAGGGCGCCGGGGCCCGGGGCCGGCACCGGGGGCGCGGCCCCGGCGGCGGTGGTGATCACGGCCTCGGCGTCCGTGGGCTCGGTGCTGTCGAAGGACAGGGACATGGTCGCGGCTCCTGTACGAGGCTCACGCGCCCCCCTTCGCACCGGCACCCCCGACCACGCGGCGTGAGCTGTTGCCTCTTCTGGGTCACCCCCAGGGTCACCCGGCTCACGGGCCGGCGCAACCGGAACGGCGAGGGCCGTCATCCGGCCCTGGTGTCCCGTACCAGGGCGAGCACCGGGAAGACGAACCAGCACAGGACGAACCACACCGCCATCGCGGCGACCAGCCAGAACGCCAGCGCGTCGCCCAGGGTGACCCGCAGCACGAGCAGGAGGGCCGCACACATCGTGCAGAGCAGCAGGATCAGGCCGAGCACGGTCAGCCGGGAGGCCCAGACGACGGTCTGGGGTTTGAGACGGCGGCCGGTGAGGAGCCGGTGGTAGGAGACCGGCCCGATGAGGGCGGCGGCGGTGGCGGCCGCGAGGACCACGGTGACGACGTAGATGGTGCGGTCGGTGGAGGCCAGCTCCTCGAAGCGGGGCTGGAAGGCGACCGCCAGCAGGAAGGCGAAGAGCACCTGGACGCCCGTCTGGGCGACCCTCAGCTCCTGGAGGAGTTCGGACCACTGGCGGTCCGCGCGTTCCTCACGGGTCTCGCTGCGACCCGTCCCCACGGTCACGGGCCCGGGCCGGCCGGCTCCACTGGTCACCGGTCTCCTCTCCACCGCGGTACGGCCTCCGAAGCCCGCACCTTCGGCCCACCGTATGCCCGAGCACCGCCGGACCAGCGGTACGACAGCGCCGGGGGGCGGACGCGGAACAGCCCCCGGGGAGCACCTCCCGGGGGCTGTCGGTCCCGTTGGCCCCGCCGTGCGGCGGGTGCCGCTCAGGCGTCGGTACGGATGACCACGTCGAGGGTGCGGGGGCCGTGGACGCCCTCGACCCGCTCCAGCTCGATGTCGGAGGTGGCCGACGGGCCGCTGATCAGCGT
This sequence comes from Streptomyces sp. BBFR102, assembly GCF_051397025.1. Classification (NCBI taxonomy): domain Bacteria; kingdom Bacillati; phylum Actinomycetota; class Actinomycetes; order Kitasatosporales; family Streptomycetaceae; genus Streptomyces; species Streptomyces sp. BBFR102. The sequence goes on along the minus strand of NZ_CP195757.1, from coordinate 4,957,761 downwards.
GGTGGGCCGGTGCGGGGTGAGCCGGGCCAGCGCCTCGGGGACGCCGACCGCCACCGAGGAGAGGTCGACCACGCAGACGTGCAGGTCGGGGACGAGGGAGAGGGCGCGGCGGCCCTGGTCCGGCTCGCCGTCGAGGAAGATCGTGCCGGTCTCGGCGCAGCTCACCCGGGAGGCGGTGACCACGCCGTCGAGCTGTTCGAGGCTGGGCGCGGGGATGTCCGCCCGGTCCTCCTGGACACGTCCGTCGAACGCGGCCAGCCAGGTGCGGTCGAGCCCCGCCGGCACACCGATGCGCTGTGCGCCCCGGGCCGCGAGGACCCGGGCCACGGTGGCGGCGGTCTCCTCGGCGGTGCAGGTGTGCACCTCGGCCTTGTAGTCGACGAGGCGGTCGACGAAGAGGTCGAGCCGTTCGGCGTCGGGCAGGGTGCGGCCGGTGCGGTAGGCGCGCGGAACCTGGGCCTCCGGCTTGGGGGCCAGGGTCAGGGCGTCCCGGACACGGCCGAGGACGGTCTCTCGTGCGTTCACCGCTGCTCCTCGCTGTCGTCGGTGGCGGCGGTGGTACCCGCGGCCCGTCCCTCGGCGCCCTCACGGGCGGCGGCGCCCAGGGCGGCACGCCCCTCGTCGGAGGCGAACCAGTCACGGAAGGTCTGCTTCGGCGGGGCGGCGAGGTCGCGGCTCTCGCTCCAGCCGTCGAAGGGCGCGGGCAGCCAGGTGATCTTCTTGTCCCGCCCGGCGACGACCCGGCCGAGCCCGGCCGCCTTCTGCGCGGTGGTGTACAGCCCCGGCCGCGCCATCACGGTGGCCGCCGCCTTCATCGCCGCCTGCTCGACGGTCCGCCCGGACTGCTCGGTGTTCTGGTGGCGCAGCTCCACCAGGAGCGAGGGGATGTCGATCTTCACGGGGCAGGCGTCGAAGCAGGCCCCGCAGAGACTGGAGGCGTACGGCAGCGAGCTGTTCGGGTCGTCCTTGGCGGCGTGCATGCCGGCCAGCTGCGGGGTGAGGACGGCGCCGATCGGTCCGGGGTAGGTCGACCCGTAGGCGTGCCCGCCGGCGCGTTCGTAGACCGGGCAGACGTTGAGGCAGGCGGAGCAGCGGATGCAGTTGAGCGCCTCGCGGCCGACGGAGTCGGCGAGGGCGGCGGTGCGTCCGTTGTCGAGCAGGACGAGGTGGAACTCCTGCGGCCCGTCACCGGGGGTGACCCCGGTCCACAGCGAGGTGTACGGGTTCATCCGCTCGCCGGTCGAGGAGCGCGGCAGCAGCTGGAAGAAGACCTCCAGGTCCTCGTAGCGCGGCAGGACCTTCTCGATGCCCATGACGGTGATCAGGGTCTCGGGCAGGGTCAGGCACATCCGGCCGTTGCCCTCGGACTCCACCACCGAGAGGGTGCCGGTCTCGGCGATGCCGAAGTTGGCACCGGAGATGGCGACCTTGGTGGTCATGAACTTCTCGCGCAGGTACGCGCGGGCGGCGGCGGCGAGTTCGGCCGGGACCGCGTTCAGCTCCGGGTCGACGCCGGGGATCTCCTTGAGGAAGATCTCGCGGATCTCCTCGCGGTTGCGGTGGATCGCCGGGACCAGGATGTGGGACGGCTTGTCGTGGGCGAGCTGCACGATCAGCTCGGCCAGGTCGGTCTCGTGGGCGGTGACGCCCTGGCTCTCCAGGTGCTCGTTGAGGCCGATCTCCTGGGTGGCCATCGACTTGACCTTGATGACCTCCTGGCTGCCGGTGGCGGCGACGAGGCGGGTCACGATGGCGTTGGCCTCGTCGGCGTCCCGGGCCCAGTGGACCGTGCCACCGGCCTCGGTGACCTTCCGCTCCAGCTGCTCCAGCAGTTCGGGGAGGCGGTTCATGGTGTCGGTCTTGATGGCGGAGCCCGCGTCGCGCAGCGCCTCCCAGTCGGGCAGCTCGGCGGTGACGCCCAGCCGCTTGCCCCGGATGGTGTGGGTGGCCTTGCGGAGGTTCCCCCGGAGCTGGTCGTTGCGCAGCTCGTGCCGGGCGGCCTTGGGGAACTTCTCGTCGCCGCGGAGGTTCCCCGAGCCGTACGGGGAGCGGGGCGGGGCGGCGGGCATGCCGAGGAAGGTGCTGCTCATCGGGCGGCCTCCGTCAGGACGTGGGGCGCGGTGCGGGTGCTGGCGAGGATCTGCGCGAGGTGGAGCGTGCGGGTGCCGGCCTTGATGCGGGAGAGGCCGCCGCCGATGTGCATCAGGCAGGAGGAGTCTCCGGCGGTGCAGACGTCGGCGCCGGTGCCGGTGACGTTCGCGAGCTTGTCCTTCAGCATCGCCGAGGAGGTGTCGGCGTTCTTGAGCGCGAAGGTGCCGCCGAAGCCGCAGCAGGCGTCCGCCTCGGGCAGCTCCACCAGGTCGATGGCGTCGACGGCACGCAGCAGCTTGAGCGGCTTGTCGCCGACCCGCAGCATCCGCAGGGAGTGGCAGGTGGGGTGGTAGGTGACCCGGTGCGGGAAGTAGGCACCGACGTCGGTGACGTCCAGGACGTCGACGAGCAGTTCGGAGAGCTCGTACGTCTTCGCCTTCACGGTGGCGACGCCGGAGCGCAGTGCCGCGTCGCCGTAGCGTTCGGCGATGATCTCGTGCTGGTGGCGGACCGAACCGACGCAGGAGCCGGAGGGCATCACCACTGCCTCGATCGAGGCGTCCCCGAACTGCTCGGCGTAGTTGCGGACCAGCGGGACCGGCTCACGCTGGTACCCGGTGTTGACGTGCATCTGGCCGCAGCAGGTCTGACCCGGTGGGAAGACCACCTCGTGACCCAGGCGCGCGAGCAGGACTGCGGTCGACTTCACCGCGTCGGGGTAGAGCGTGTCCCCCAGGCACGTGGCGAAGAGTCCGATACGCATGGGACGACCTCCACGATCGATATTTTCGGTCCGACCATACTAGCGTCTGGCCATACTTAACCGAAGAGACGCATAATAGTTTGGTCCGACCTTATTGACATGGGACATCTCCGGTGCGGTACTGAGTTGGATCGTTAAGCCACACGCGCCCCAGCAGCTCCAGAGGCGGGACCTCGGACCCTGGGCGCGGAACTCGATGAGGAGCACTCTCGTGGCCCCAGCACCATTGGCCGCTCTCGCCGCCACCTTCACCCCGGATTCGACTGCTGTCGGGGGCAGTCTGGCGGGCACGGCTCTCCTGGGGCTCGTCCCCCTCGCCACCTTCTTCCTCCTGCTCATGTGGGCCAAGCGGTCCGCCCTGCAGTCGGCGCTCGGCGCGCTCGTCGTCGCCCTGCTGGTGGGCATCCTGGGCATGGGGATGCCGGTACAGCTCGGCCTCCTGTCCGCGAGCCAGGGGCTGGTCTTCGGACTCTTCCCCGTCATGCTGATCGTGGTCGCCGCGATCTGGTTCTACGAACTGACCGTCGTCAGCAACCGCTTCGAGGACCTGCGGCGCTCCTTCAGCGCGGTCGGTCGGGGAGACCTGCGCGTCCAGGCCATGCTGATCGCGTTCTGCTTCGGCGGTCTCCTGGAGGCGCTCGCCGGGTTCGGCGCGCCGGTCGCCATCACCGCCGCCATGCTGATGGCGCTCGGACTGCCGCCGCTGCGGGCCGCCGTGACCGTGCTGGTCGCCAACACCGCCCCCGTCGCCTTCGGCGCCATGGCGATCCCGATCACCACCGCGGGCAACCTCACCGGCATCCCGCCGGAGGAGATCGCCGCGGTCGTCGGCCGCCAGAGCCCCGTGCTCGCCGTCTTCGTCCCCCTGCTTCTGCTCTTCCTGGTGGACGGTACGCGCGGACTGCGCCAGCTGTGGCCCATCGCGCTGGTCACCGGCGGCGTCTTCGCCGTGGCCCAGTTCTGGTGCTCGGCACACTTCGCCTACGAGCTGACCGACGTGGTCGCCGCCCTGGCCGGCTTCGCCGCCGCCGTGCTGATGCTGCGCTTCTGGAAGCCGAAGACGCCCGAGGACCAGCGCTCCAAGGTCGAGGCCGAGCCGCTGACCGCGCGCCGCGTCAACCTCGCCGTCCTGCCGTACGTCCTGGTCATCGTCATCTTCGCGCTGGCCAAGCTCAACCTCGGCGGCCTGGACATGCCGAAGATCCTCGGCGTCTGGAACATCGAGCTCCAGTGGCCCGGGCTCTACGGCTCGCTGCTCGCCCCCGACGGGTCGCCCGCGGGCAGCGCCGTCTACAAGCTCGACGTGCTCGGCAACCCCGGCACGCTGCTCATCGTCTCCGGCCTCCTGGTCACGCTCGTCTACCGGTTCACCCGCGACGAGCGGTTCCCGATGACCGGGCGGATGGCGCTGGGCGCCGCCGGCCACGTGCTGAACAACATGAAGGTGTCGATCGCGACCGTCGCCACCGTGCTCTCCATCAGCTACGTGATGAACCAGTCCGGCCAGACCGTCGCCATCGGCACCTGGCTCGCCGCCGCCGGCGGGGTCTTCGCGCTGCTGTCGCCGAGCCTGGGCTGGCTGGGGACCGCCGTCACCGGGTCCGACACCTCGGCCAACGCGCTCTTCGCGACGCTTCAGCAGACCGCCGGGCAGAAGGCGGGGATCGACCCGACGCTGCTGGTCGCGGCGAACACCTCCGGTGGAGTGGTGGGGAAGCTGGTCAGTCCGCAGAACCTGACCATCGCCGCCACCGCCGTCGAGCAGCCCGGGAGCGAGCGGGTGCTGCTGCGCAAGGTCGCGGGGTACAGCCTCGCGATGCTGGTGGTGCTGTGCGGGCTGGTGTACCTGCAGTCGCTGCCGGTGCTGTCCTGGATGCTGCCCTAGCAGGGCCTGGCCCCCAGTTCGCCGGAGGTTCGTCCTCGGCGGGCTGGGGGCCTTCGCATGCGCGGGCCCGGCCGGAGGTTTCGGCCACCGGTCGGCGGTGGTGCCTCACGACCGGCCGGGCCGGTTCCGGGCTCACCCTGCGACCATGCCGGGACCGGCCGAGATCAGTCCGTCGTCTCCGGGACCAAGGTGCCGTGGAAGCCGCGGATGTGCTGTTCCACCAGGTCGGCCGCGCCGAGGCCGTCCCCTCGCTGGACGAGGGTGAGGAGGGAGGCGTGTTCGGCGTTGAGGGCGGCGGCGGTGGCGGGCCAGTCCTCGGCGGCCTCGAGGGCCTCAAGGATGAGGGGGCGTACCGACTCGCGGACCGCGGAGGTGAGGGTGGAGGTCAGCTGGTTGCCCGAGCTGCGAGCGATCTGGACATGGAAGCTGGTGTCCAGGTCGTTGAACTCGGGGACCGTGACGTCCGGTTCCTGCATGCGGCGCAGGGTCTCCTCGGCCTCGGCGAGGTCTTCCGGCGAGGCGTGGGTGGCGGCCGCCTCGAAGCTGGAGCGCTCCAGAACGACGCGGGCCTCCAGGACGTCCTGGAGGTTGTAGCTGCCGAGCGCCACGTGGAGGCGGAGGAGGCGGCCGAGCGCGTCGTCGGGGTTGCGGACTATGCGGGCGCCCGCGTCGGGGCCGCGCCCGGCGTGGGCGACGAGGACGCCGATGGTCTCCAGGACCCGCAGGGCCTCACGCAGGGCGGAGCGGCTGACGCCGAGGACAGGGGCGAGTTCACGCTCGGGGGGCAGCCGGTCACCGGCCTTGAGCTCGCCCGCGACCACCTGTTCCTCGACACTCTCCAGCACCAGTTCATGCGTACGTGACTGGCGTACGGGGCGCCATTCGGCGGCCATGGCACCTCCCTGGGGTCGCTGGGTCTGTCCGCATCGAAACTATGTCACATCTCGTTATGGTCCGACCACATGACAACGGCCCGCGCGACGGCCCGCGCGACGGGCTGCGCGCGGGCCGTCGCGCGGGGTGCGGGATCAGGGCCGGTGGGTCAGGTCCAGGGCCGCGCGGACCACGCTCTCGGTGTCGATGCCGTGGTGGCGGTAGACGTCGTCCAGGGCCCCGGACTGGCCGAAGTGGGTGACGCCGAGCGGGGTGACCGGGGTGTTGTGCACCGTGCCGAGGAAGGCCAGCGTGTGCGGGTGGCCGTCGAGGAGGGTGACGAGCGGGGCCGCCCGGTCGGCGGGGAACGCCTGGTCGAGGACCCACTGCGGGGCGTCGTCCAGGCCCCGGCGGGCCTGGGTGGCGCGGAAGAGGAGGCCGGGGCTGGTGACGCAGACGACGTCGGCGGCGACCCCGAGGGTGGCGAGGCGGTCGGCCGCGGCCAGCGCCTCGGGGACCATGGCACCCATCGCGGCGAGGGTGACGTCCGGGGTGCCCGGGGCGCGGCGCAGCCCGTAGGCGCCGGCCACCGCCTGGCGGCGGCGGCGTTCGCGGGCGGCCGGGTCGGCGGGGACGGCGGCCAGCGACTGGTCGACGGGGCGGGTGGAGAGCCTCAGGTAGGCGGAGCCGCCGTCGGGCCGGCCGAGGAGGGAGAGGGCGGCGAGCACGCACCACTCGGCGTCCTGGGCGAAGGCCGGCTCCCAGGTGGTGCAGCCGGGCTGCTCCAGACCGAGGGAGGGCGTGGTGATCGACTGGTGGGCGCCGCCCTCGGGAGCGAGGGTGACGCCGGAGGGGGTACCGACCAGGAGCGACTGGCCGCCGGCGTAGATGCCGAACTGCCAGGGCTCCAAGGCGCGGTTGACGAACGGGTCGTACATGATGCCGATGGGGAGCAGCGGCTGGCCCCAGCGGCTCCAGGTGGCGCCGAGTTCGCCGAGGAGGCCGACCAGGTTGGTCTCGGCGATGCCGAGTTCTACGTGCTGGCCGGTGGGGTTCTCGCGCCAGTGCAGGATCGTCTCGGCGTCGTCGGCGAACCAGTCGACGCGCTCGGTCGGGGACCAGACGCCGGCCTTGTTGAGCCAGCCGCCGAGGTTGGTGGAGGAGGAGACGTCGGGGCTGACGGTGACGACGCGGGCGGCGGCCTCCGGGGCGCTGCGGCTGAGGTCGAGCAGGGTGCGGCCGAACGCCTGCTGGGTGGTGCCGGTGCCGCCGGGGGTGCGGCCGAAGTCGGTGGGGACGGGCGGCGGGCTCACCCGCTCGACGGGCGGTCGGCGCAGTTCCCCGGCGCGCTCGGCGCAGAGCCGGGCGGCGGCGCCGTCGGCGGGCAGCGGGCGCCAGGGGTCGTCCAGGTCGGCGGCGGTACGGGCGGCCAGGTCGGCGAGCTGGTCGCGGGTGAGGAGCGAGGAGTGGTTCTGCGGGTGGCCCTCGCTGTGCAGCCCGCGGCCCTTGACGGTGTAGGCGAGGATCACGGTCGGCCGGGTGTCGTCGATCGCCGCGTAGGCGTCGAGGAGGGCACCGAGGTCATGGCCGCCGAGGTTGCGCACCGCGCTGTGCAGGGCGTCGTCGTCCAGCGTGGCGATGAGCCGTTCCAGGGGCTCGCGGGTGGAGCCGGTACCGGGCAGGCGCTCCCTGAGCTGGGCGGGGGTGCAGCGCAGGAGCCGCTGGTACTCCGGGTTGCCCATGGTGTCCAGGCGGGTGCGCAGGGCCTCGCCTCCGGGACGGGAGAAGAGTTCGGTGAGCTGCTCGCCGTACTTGAGGGTGAGGACCTGCCAGCCGGCCGCCTCGAACATGCCGGCGAGCCGTTCGGCGGCGAGGGCGGGGACGACGCGGTCCAGGGACTGGCGGTTGAGGTCGACGATCCAGACGACCTCGCCGAGCCCGGCGACCATCGGGTCCTGGACCGCCTCCCAGCAGGCGCCCTCGTCGAGTTCGGCGTCGCCGAGGAGGGCGTACTGCCGTCCGGTGCCGGCTCCGGGGAAGCGGCCCTCGACGTAGCGGCGGGCGAGGGCGCCCCAGATCGGGGCGGTGGCCCCGATGCCGACGGAGCCGGTGGAGTAGTCGACGGGGTCCGGGTCCTTGGTGCGGCTCGGGTAGCTCTGGAGGCCGCCGAAGGAGCGGAGGGTCGTCAGGGCCTCGGCGGGGAGTTCACCCAGGAGGTGGTTGACCGCGTGCAGGGCCGGGGAGGCGTGCGGTTTGACCGAGACCCGGTCGTCGGCGGTCAGCTCGTGGAACCAGAGCGTCGTCATGATCGACACCATCGAGGCGCAGGACGCCTGGTGGCCGCCGACCTTGAGTCCGGTGGGGTTCGGGCGGACGCGGTTGGCGTGGTCGATGGCGGCTGCGGAGAGCCACAGCACGCGCTGTTCGATCTCGCCGAGGGCGGCCAGCAGCTCCTGCCGGCCGGCGCGCGCAGACGTCGTCGTGTCCGGGACCATCACAGAACCTCCGGGGCGGGTGGCGCGGTCCGGGGTCCGGCGGCGGGCGGGCTGCGGGCGCCACATTGTCGTTGTGATCCGTCAGTAGACATTCCCCTTTCCGATTGCACAAGATACGACTCTCTGGTTGAGCAATCTGCTCAACCACAGGGTTCGGGGAGGTGAGTCGATTGAGCACCGTGAACCACGGCGGGGCGATCGACGCGACGGACGCGCGCATCCTGCTGGCGCTCAACGAGGAACCGCGGGCCACCGCGGTGGCGCTGACGGAGCGGCTGGGCCTGTCGCGCAACACGGTGCAGGCCCGCTGGAGCCGGCTGGAGCGGGAGGGCGCGCTCGGCCCGTTCGCCCGCCGGGTGGACCCGGCCGCACTGGGGTATCCGCTGACGGCGTTCGTGACGATGCGCGTCGACCAGTTGCGGCTGGCCGAGGTCGGGGAGGCGCTCGGCGGCATCCCCGAGGTGGTGGAGGTGTACGGGCTGAGCGGCGACATCGACCTGCTGGCCCGGGTGGTCGCGGCGGACGCGGACGACCTGTACCGGATCGCGGGTCTGCTGCACGCCGTGCCGGGGGTGGAGCGCAGCAGCACCTCGCTGGCCATGAACCAGCTGGTCCCGCACCGGCTGACCCCGCTCCTGGAGCAGGCCGCCGCGGGCACCGGAAGGCGGCGCGGATGAACCGCCGTACGCGTCTGGCGTGCGGCCTGGCGGCCCTGCCCCTGCTGCTGACCGGATGCGGGACCACGGGTTCCGCCGCGCAGCCGGCGCCGGAGCGGAGCACGCCGGCCCCCGCTCCGGCGCCGCCGCCGCCCGGCGCCGGCCTGGACTACCAGCTCGGCGGGGCGTACCGGCCGGACGACGACGTCGGGGTGGTGGTCCGCGACCACGGGGCGCGGCCGGCCCGGGGGCTCTACAACGTCTGCTACGTCAACGCCTTCCAGGCCCAGCCCGGCGCGCGCGGCTGGCCCGAGGCGCTGCTGCTGCGGGACGCGCGGGGGCGCGAGGTGATCGACGAGGACTGGGACGAGGTACTGCTCGACCTGTCGACCCAGGAGCTGCGGCGCGCCGCAGCCGACCGGGTGGGCCGGTGGATCGACGGCTGCGCGCAGCGGGGTTTCGACGCGGTCGAGCCGGACAACTACGACAGTTTCACGCGTTCGGACGGCCTGCTGGACGCCGACGACGCCCAGGCGTACCTGGCGCTGCTGGTCGAGCGGGCGCACTCCCGGGGCCTGGCGGTGGCGCAGAAGAACACCGCGGAGCTGGCGGGCGACCGCGAGCGGCTGGGGCTGGACTTCGCGGTGGCCGAGGAGTGCGGCCAGTACGAGGAGTGCGGGGTGTACGACGAGGCGTTCGGCGGGCACGTCCTGGTGGTGGAGTACACCGAGGACGGGCTGGAGCGGGCCTGCGAGGCGGCGGACGGGCGGCTGTCGGTGGTGCTGCGGGACCGTGACGTGCTGCCGGAGGGCGAGGAGGGGTACGTCCGGGGGGCCTGCTGAGGCGCCGGGGGCGGGGGCGGAAGCGGCGGTTCCCGCCGACGCGGTCCCAGCCCGGCCGACGGAGCGGACCGGTCGGCCCCGCCGCCGCACCGCCGCGTGCGGGCGGGCCGGCGCCTCGGGCCCGGCCTGCCGGACACCCCCGGCTCGTCGGGGAGGGCCCGGCCGTCGCCCGGCCGACCGCGCTCGGTACGGGAACACCCGGTCCGGCCCGGGCACCCTGACCGGGCGGCACGGCTGCGGGGAGAGCGTCCGCGGCCTCGGGCGGCGCCGGGTGCGACGGCGGCGACCCCGCCCGGGTGGAGCACCCGGTGGAGCTGTGCGGGGAGTCCGCCCGCGGCCCGCACACCCCGCGCGGCGGCGGCCTGACCTGCAGAACCGGGCGCGTCACCCGGCCTCGACCAGCCGCACCCCGCTGATCAGGTGCGGTGTGATGCGTACGGCGCTGTCCATGACCTGGCCGGGCAGGTGGGGCCAGGGCTGGAGCAGCCGCGCGTAGCGGGCCAGGTCGGCGGGGTCGGTGACGGGCCGGCAGTAGCCGGTGACGACGACGCTCCAGCCGAGGTGGGTGACGGGGTCGAGGGCGTCGGCCTGGTAGGCGACGACCGCGCCGTGCGGCCGGGCCTGGCCGAGCAGCGCGGAGCTGTCGTGGGTGCGGACCACGATGTCGTCGCCGTCGAGCAGGTGGTTGACCGGCCGCACGGCCGGCAGCGCCCGCTGGGTGAAGACGACCCGCCCGAGCGAGACCTCACCGAGCAGGGCGAGTGCCTCGGTGCGGGTCAGTTCGACGGTGTGCCTCTCCTGCCGGGTGGGCGGGGTGCGGTGATCGGTGCTGGTCATGGGGTGCCGTCCCTTCGTACACGGCCGGGCCGGCGCCCGCGGCGGGCCGGTCGCCCATGAGTCAAGCCCCGCACAAACGCCCCGCACCAGGGTCGAAAGGCCCTGGTGCGGGGCGGCCGGTCCCGGTTTCACTGCCTTCGCGTCCCCGCCGCCGCCTCCGGGACCACCGGACAGCACGGGTTCCGGCCCGGCGGCGGGGGACGCACCAGAGCGGGGCGGCACGTCGGGCCGCCCCGGTGGCGACGGCCTCTTCGGGCCTCGACGGGAGGACACGCGGTGATCGCGGTCGTGGGGCACACGGATCTGACCGAAGGCGCGCAGGAGGCCGTACGGGAGGCGCTTCGAACGCGGCTGGAGCGGGCGCCGGAGGGCGTGGGCGCCCTGGTGCGGGCGGGCCGGGGGCTGCCGCAGGCCTACGGCCGGGCGGCGCGGGAGGCGGGACGGCCGCTGACCGTGGTGCTGCCCGCCGACGGCGTGGTGCCGGGGCCGCTGCCGGCCGCCGACCGGGCCGCCGCCGGTGAACTGCTGCTCCTCGCCGAACAGGTGCGGCTGCTGCCCTACGATCCGGCCGACCGCGACACGGTGGTCGCCGCCGACGAGCGGCTGGTGGGGGCCGCGCGGACGCTCCTGGCCGTCTGGGACGGCTCCCCCAGCGACGGGACCGACGCCACCGCCCACCTGGTCGCCTACGCCCGCGCCCGCTCGGTCCCGGTCGAGGTGGTGTGGCCCGCCGGGGCGGCCCGTACCGGCCGCGCGCTCCGGCGGGCCCGACGGGGACGGCCGGCCGGCAGCCGCTGACCGGCGAACCGGGACGTGAGGCCCCCTCGGGCGGGACCTTCGGCCCTGCCGGGGGCACGGCGGGGCGGGGTGCACTGCCGGTGCACCCGGTCGGGGGCGTCCGCAGCGGACGTGGCCATACTGGGTGGTCCCGGGTGGCGGGGCGTGGGTTCCGCCACCGCCCTGCCGACCGAGCGAGCCCTTCGTGTCCGACATACCGTCCGCGGCCAGTGAGCCGATCCGCGTCTTCATCCTCGACGACCACGAGGTGGTCCGGCGGGGCGTCCGCGACCTGCTGGAGGCCGAGGGGGGCATCGTCGTCGTCGGCGAGGCGTCCGACGCCCGCCAGGCGCTGGCCCGCGTCCCGGCCACCCGTCCCCAGGTCGCCGTGCTGGACGTACGGCTGGGCGACGACGCGGGCGGCGACCACGCCGGCATCGAGGTCTGTCGCGAACTGCGGGCCCGTATGCCGGAGTTGGTCTGCCTGATGCTGACCTCGTTCGACGACGACGAGGCGCTGTTCGACGCGATCATGGCCGGCGCATCGGGATACGTCCTCAAGCAGATCAACGGCGCCGACCTGGTCTCCGCCGTCCGCACCGTCGCCTCGGGCACCTCGATGCTCGACCCGCGCACCACGGCCCGGGTGATGGCCCGCCTGCGGGGCGGCGGCCCGGACGAGGCCCGCGCCGCCGAGCCGGAGCAGCCCTCGGTCCTCGACCGGCTCTCCCCCCGCGAGCGGGAGATCCTCGAACTCATCGGCGAGGGCCTGACCAACCGCGAGATCGCCGAACGCCTCTACCTGGCCGAGAAGACGGTCAAGAACCGCATCTCGGCGATCCTCTCCAAGCTCGGCGTGGGCCGCCGCATCCAGGCCGCGATGATCGCGGGGCGGCTGCGCGAGCGGTCCTCGTAGAGGCTCGGAGCCGTACGAGCGGTCGCGCCCCGCGTCCCCCGAGGCGCGACCGCCCCGGCCGGGCGGTCAGGCCTTCAGCGGGACGCGCCAGCGGACCAGGGTGCCGCCCGAGGGGGACTCGGTGAGGGTGAAGGTGCCGCGGTGGCGTTCGGCGCGGTGGCGCATGTTGGCGAGGCCGCCGGTGTGGCGGGCGGGGCCGGCCGGGTCGACGCCCTTGCCGTCGTCGGTGACGGTGAGGGTCAGGGCGTCGTCGGTGGCGGTGACCGTGACGTCGATGCGGGTGGCGTCCGCGTGCCGGGCGGCGTTGGAGAGTGCCTCGGCGGCCACCGCGAGGAGCTGCTCGGCGAGGTCGTCGGGGACGGTGGTGTCGACCGGCCCGTCGATCCGCAGGGAGGGGCGGAAGCCGAGGGCGCGGGCGGCGGTCTGGGTGGTCTCGGCGAGGCGGCGGCGCAGCCCCGGGTGACCCGGTTCGTCGGCGGCGCGCAGGTCGAAGATGGTGGAGCGGATGATGCGGATGGTGGTGTCCAGGTCGTCCACGGCGCGGCTGACGCGTTCGGCCGCCGCGGGCCGGTCGGCGATGGCGCGGGTGGTCGACTGGAGGGTCATGCCGGTGGCGAAGAGCCGCTGAATGGCCAGGTCGTGCAGGTCGCGGGCGATGCGGTCGCGGTCGTGGAGAACCACCAGTTCCTCCGACTCGGCGCGCCTGCGGGCCAGTTCGAGGGCGATGGCGGCCTGGTCGGCGAAGCCGGAGACCAGTTCCACGTCGCTGTCGTCGAAGGAGGCGCGGCCCGCGATCCGCCCGAGCCGGAGCGCTCCCTGCCGTCCCGAGCCGACCTGGAGCGGGACGGCGACGACCGGTCCGATGGCCGGGGCCGGGCCGTCGGCCTCGGTGGTGGCCACCGCGTCGAAGGGGTGGGCGCGCGGGTCGGTTCGGATGTCCGAGGTGGAGACGGGGCTGCCGGTGACGGCGGCCAGGCCCGCGAGGGAGCCGCCGGTCGGCACGGTGAGGCCGAGGATGCGGGAGGCGCCGAACCCCTCGGCCACGTCCACCGTCAGGGACCCGGCGGCGGGGGAGGACCCCGGGCGCGGGGGCGCGGGGGCGGGGGCCGGCGTGCCGGCCCCTCCGTGGGCGACCGGGCAGACCCCGGCGGGGGCGGGCGGCGCGGCGACGCCTCCGTCCGGGCCGCCCGCCACGGGTGCGCCAGGAGCGGAGGCGGCACCGTGGGCGACCGGGCAGCCACCGGACGAGGGGGCGGCCGGGAGGGTGCCGTCCGGGCCCGGCACGTCCGCCGTCGGCACCTGGTCGGCACCGACCGGCGTCGTGTCCGCGCCGCCCGTCGGCAGGAGTACGGCGGCACTGTCGGCGCCGGCCACCTCCATGGCGCGCTCGGCGATGAGGTGGAGGACCTCGGTGGCACGGGTGCCCGAGAGAAGGGAGCGGGTGATGTCGCCGAGGGCCTCCAGGCGGCGTTCGCGGCGGCGGCTCTCGTCGTACATGCGGGCGTTGTCGATGGCGACGCCCGCCGCGATGGACAGGGTGGTGAGGACGGCCTCGTCGTCGGCGTCGAAGTCGCCGCCGCCCTGCTTCTCCGTCAGGTAGAGGTTGCCGAAGACCTTGTCGCGGACGCGTACGGGAGCGCCCAGGAAGGTCCGCATCGGCGGGTGGTGGGCGGGGAAGCCGTAGCTGCGCGGGTGCTGGGAGAGGTCGGTGAGGCGCAGCGGCTCCGGGTGCTGGATGAGTTCGCCGAGGATGCCGCGGCCGCACGGGTAGGTGCCGATCCGCGCGACGGTCTCCTCGTCCATGCCCACGGGCAGGAACTCGGAGAGGCTGCGCCCGTCGTCCACGATGCCGAGCGCGCCGTAGCGGGCGCCGGTCAGGGTGACGGCGGCGCGGACGATGCCGTACAGCACCTCGGGGAGTTCCAGTCCCCGGCCGAGTCCCATCACGGCGTCCAGGAGGCTGGTCATCCGGTCGGGGGTGCTGGGCTGCGGCCAGTCGGCCACCGTGCTCGGCGCTGCTTCGGTCACTGTCGTTCCACTACTCCTCGCGTCCCGTCCCGGGGTCCTCGCGCTGCCCGCGCGTGCCCCTGGCGGTGCGCCGTCCACGGCCCCCGCCCGCAGCAGAGCGTACGGCAGCACGGCCCGCGCCGGCGCGCCGGCCGGTGGGGGCCCGGGTGCGGTCCGGCCGGTGCCGGGGGTCCCGGGTGGCGGGCGCGGCCGGGGCCGGGCGGCCCGGGCGGCGGGGGCCGGGCGGCCCTCGGTGCGAGGGGCGCCGGAGCCGCAGCATGGTGCGGCCGGGAAGGCTCGGGGGTGACCACAGGCCCAGGAGTCGGCACGCATCCACCGCGCCCTTCCCGGACCAGAGACCGCGGCAGTGCCGTCCGGCCCCGCCGACGCGCGGGGCGGGCGCGCGGGCGCGGCGCACGTACAGGCACGGCTGGAGGACAGGGTCCGGTGGACACGGTAGGGACGCGGGAGCGCGGGACGGCGGCGGACGGGGCGTCAGCGCGAGGGGCGCTGCCGGGGCGGCGTGTGAGCGCCGGGCGGATCGTCGTCGACTGGCTGACGACCACCGACCACAAGAAGATCGGCACGCTCTACCTGGTGACGTCGTTCGTCTTCTTCCTGCTCGGCGGGGCGCTCGCCCTGGTGATGCGCGCGGAACTGGCGCGTCCTGGAACGCAGTTGATCTCCAACGAGCAGTTCAACCAGGCGTTCACCATGCATGGCTCGATCATGCTGCTGCTCTTCGCGATGCCGCTCTTCACCGGCTTCGCCAACTGGATCATGCCGCTCCAGATCGGCGCGCCCGACGTGGCGTTCCCCCGGCTGAACATGCTCGCCTACTGGCTCTTCCTGTTCGGCTCGCTGATCGCGGCGGCCGGTTTCCTCACCCCGCAGGGCGCGGCGAGCTTCGGCTGGTTCCTCTACGCGCCGCTCTCCGACGCGGTGCACTCGCCGAGCATCGGCTCGGACATGTGGATCATGGGCGTGGCGCTCTCCGGCTTCGGCTCGATCCTCGGCGCCGTCAACTTCATCACCACCATCATCTGCATGCGCGCCCCCGGCCTGACGATGTTCCGGATGCCGATCTTCACCTGGAACGTGCTGCTGACCGGTGTGCTGATCCTGCTCGTCTTCCCGGTGCTGGCGGCGGCACTGCTGGCGCTGGAGTGCGACCGGAAGTTCGGCTCGCACATCTTCGACTCGGCCAACGGCGGGGCGCTGCTGTGGCAGCACCTCTTCTGGTTCTTCGGCCATCCCGAGGTGTACGTACTGGCGTTGCCGTTCTTCGGGATCGTCTCGGAGGTCATCCCGGTCTTCTCCCGCAAGCCGCTCTTCGGCTACATGGGGCTGGTCGGGGCCACCATCGCCATCGCGGGCCTGTCGGTGACGGTCTGGGCGCACCACATGTACGTCACGGGCGGGGTGCTGCTGCCGTTCTTCTCCTTCATGACCTTCCTGATCGCGGTGCCGACGGGGGTGAAGTTCTTCAACTGGATCGGCACCATGTGGCGAGGCTCGCTGTCGTTCGAGACACCGATGCTGTGGACCGCGGGCTTCCTGATGACCTTCCTCTTCGGCGGCCTGACCGGCGTCATCCTGGCCTCGCCGCCGCTGGACTTCCACACCTCCGACTCGTACTTCGTGGTGGCCCACTTCCACTACACGCTCTTCGGCACCGTGGTGTACGCGATGTTCGCCGGGTTCCACTTCTGGTGGCCGAAGTTCACTGGCAAGATGCTCGACGAACGGCTCGGGAAGATCACCTTCTGGACGCTGACCGCCGGGTTCCACCTGACCTTCCTGGTCCAGCACTGGCTGGGCGCGGAGGGCATGCCGCGCCGGTACGCGGACTACCTGGCGGCCGACGGCTTCACCGCGCTCAACACGATCTCCACCATCGGCTCGTTCCTGCTCGGCCTCTCCTTCCTGCCCTTCCTCTACAACGTCTGGCGCACCGCCCACTACGGCGAGAAGGTCACCGACGACGACCCGTGGGGGTACGGGCGCTCGCTGGAGTGGGCCACCTCCTGCCCGCCGCCGCGTCACAACTTCCTCTCCCTGCCGCGCATCCGCAGCGAGTCCCCCGCCTTCGACCTGCACCACCCGGAGGTCGCCGAGCGCGAGAAGGCCGACGCGCTCTCAGCCTGACCGCTCTTCCGCTCCCCTCTTCCCAACTCCGCCCTCCCCCTGCGAGGTGACGTGCGATGTCCCACGGAGTGCTCGCCCTCGGCGGCGCCGCCCTGTGCCTGTCGGGTTCCGTCTGGTACGTACCCGCCTGGGCCGACCTGCGGGCCGGACCCGACCGGCCCGCCTCCCGGCGGCTGGCCGCGACGGCGGTCCTGCTGCTGTGGGCGGGGGCGCTGCTCGCCACCGCGCTGCTGGCCTGGGCGGGGGCCCGCCCGGCCCTGGGCTGCGCCGCCGCGGCCGGGCTCGGGGCGGGCGCCACGGCGCTCGCCTCCCGGGCGAGGGCGGGCCGGGAGCACCGGGAGGCGGCGGCCGACTGGCAGCTGCTGGGCGCCCCGGCCCCGGCGCCCGGTCCCGGCCCGGCCCGGCGCGTCCTGCTGGCCTGGCTGCTGCCGGGACTCTGCGCGGCCGTCGCGGTGGGGGCGGCGGCGCGCGGGGCGGGGGTGTGGCCGGCCGTCTCGGCGGCGGGGGCGGTGGTGCTCGCCGCCCTGGTGACGGGCGGGGTGCGGGTGGGGCTGCTGGTGCGGCGGGCGGAGCCGGGGCAGGCTCGGGACCGAGGTCCCTACCGTTGCTGAAAACGGTTGTCGCACCCTCTGGGGTATGGCACGCAGCGACGCACGCCCCGTGATCAAGCTCCGCCCCACGGCGGGGACCGGCTTCACCTACGCGACCACCAAGAGCCGCCGCAACGATCCCGGCCGGATCACCCCGCGCAAGTTCGACCCGGCCGCCGGCCGCCACGTGGATTTCTGCGAGGAGCGCTGAGCGACCCGGCCCTCCAGGCCCGTACGCCCCACCGGCGTGCGGGCCTTCGTCACGCACGGGCGCCCACACGCCCCGCGCACGGCGCATGCGCGGGGTGAATTTTGCAGGGTGTGCATTTTTGCGTAGAGTGCAGCGGGTGATGGAGTCAGGTGCCGCGCTCGGCCTCCGCGAGCGCAAGAAGAGGGCGACCCGTGCCGCTCTCGGCGAGGCGGCGGTCCGCCTCGCGGTCGAACACGGCGCCGAGAACGTCACCGTCGAGATGATCAGCGAAGCCGCCGGGGTCTCCCCGCGGACGTTCTTCAACTACTTCACCGCGCACGACGACGCTTTCGCGATGATCGACGCCGACCTGGGACCCCGGGTCACCCGCGCCGTTCTCGCCGCCCCCGTCACACTCTCCCCGCTGGAGGCGCTGCGCACCGCGCTCGCCGCCGAACTGGCGGACATCGAGAGCCAGTCGGAGGTGTGGACCCTCCTGCCGGTCGTACTGGACCGCTCCCCTCGGCTCCTGGCCCGGGTGATGGCGGCCCAGGCCGGCCAGGAACAGGAACTGGCACGCGCCATCGCGGTCCGGCAGGGCCGCGAGGTGCCCGACACCACCGACGTGTGCGGCGGGCGCGACACGGGGCTCTACGCCCAGTTGCTCGCGGGCGTGGCGGGCACGGCCGTACGGGTCTCGGTGGGGCACTGGTGCTCCCACCCCGAGAGGCCGTTCGCCGAGGTCTTCCACGAGGTCTTCGACCAGCTCGCGGCCGGCCTCACCGCCCCCCTCGCGCCAGCCGGGGGCGACCGATGAGGCCATCGCGCGCCCAGGCCCCGCCGTCCCGCCACGCCTGACTCCGGCCCCCGCCGCCGTACCCCGGCAGCACGGGGCACCAGCCCGTTCCCCTCGCACCCCGGCCGGCGACGTCGGCCGGAGCCCCAGGGCGGTCCGCCCGTCCCCGTCAGGACGCCGGCCCGCCAGCCGCCGGACGGCCCAGCCCGTCCGGCACCCGCCACTGCCCGTAGCATCCGCTGACCCGAGAAGGACACCGTGCAGAGTGCCAGCGAGACGGAGCCCGGCCACGCGCCGGGCCCGATGAACGACAAACAGATACTCCAGGCGATGTCCGGCCTGATGGCGGGCATGTTCGTCGCCATCCTCGCCGGAACGGTCGTCGCCAACGCCCTGCCGAGGATCATCGCCGACCTCGGCGCTTCGCAGTCCTCCTACACCTGGGTGGTCACCGCCGAGCTGCTCGCCATGACGGCCACGGTGCCGCTGTGGGGCAAGCTCTCCGACCTCTACAACCAGAAGATGCTGCTCCAGCTGTCGCTGAGCCTGTTCGTCGTCGGTTCGCTCGTCGCGGGCTTCTCCCACGACGTGGGGCTGCTCATCTTCAGCCGCGTCGTCCAGGGCATCGGCGCCGGCGGTCTGACCGCGCTGGCGCAGGTCGTGATGGCCGCGATCATCCCGCCGCGCCGCCTCGGCAAGTACGCGGGCATCTTCGGCGCGGTCTTCGCCGTCGGCACCGTGGCGGGCCCGCTCATCGGCGGTGTCCTGGTCGACACCTCCTGGCTCGGCTGGCGCTGGTGCTTCTTCGTCGGCGTGCCGTTCGCGCTGCTCGGCATCATCCTGCTGCAGCGCACCCTGAAGCTGCCGACGGTCCGCCGCGAGGTGACCATCGACTACCTGGGCGCCTTCCTCATCGTCGCCGGTGTCTGCGCCCTGCTGATCTGGACCTCGCTGGCGGGCAACTCCTTCGACTGGGCGTCCTGGCAGACCGCCGCGCTCACCCTGACCGGTGCCGTGCTGCTGCTGGCCGCCGTCTTCGTGGAGGCGCGTGCCAAGGACCCGGTCATCCCGCTGTCGATCTTCCGCAACCGCACCGTCACGCTCACCACGGTGGCGAGCCTGTTCGTCGGTGTGGCGATGTTCGCGGGCACCGTCTTCCTCTCTCAGTACTTCCAGATCGCGCTCGGCAAGTCGCCGACGGTGGCCGGTCTGATGAGCCTGCCGATGATCGGCGGTCTGCTGGTCTCCTCCACCGTCGCCGGGCAGCTGATCAGCCGCACCGGCCGGTGGAAGGGGTACCTGGTCGCGGGCGGCATCACCATGACCGCCGGCCTGGCGATGCTCTCCACCATCGGCGCCGACACCCACTTCGGGCTGCTCAGCCTCTACATGGCGATCCTCGGCATCGGCGTCGGCATGCTGATGCAGAACCTGGTGCTCGCCGCGCAGAACGACGTGCCCGCGCAGGACCTGGGCACCGCCACCTCGGTGCTGTCGTTCTTCCGCAGTCTCGGCGGCACCGTCGGCGTCAGCGTCCTCGGCGCGATCCTCGCCAACCGGGTCGCCGGCGAGATGGCCAAGGGCCTCGGCCAGGCGGGCATCGCCCCGGAGGGCGGCGGCGGCCACGCCGTGCCCGACATGACGCAGCTCCCCGACGCGCTGCGGCCGATCGTGGAGAACGCCTACGGCGTCGCCACGGGTGACCTCTTCCTGATCTCCACGCCGTTCGCGGTGCTCGCGCTGATCGTCGTCCTCTTCATCAAGGAGAAGCCGCTGAAGACCACCAGCGGCATGGAGCGGCGCCTGGCCGAGGCGGAGGCCGGGGACGGTTCCGGCGCCGGTGCGGAGCCGGCCGGGGACGGCTCCGGCGACGAGGGCACCGGCGGCGCCCCGCTCGCCGACAAGGAGTCGGCGGGCCGCTGACCCGGCGGGGCACGCCCCGTAGACGCACGGCACCCGGAGGCGGGGCCGCTCCGAAAAGGGGGCGGCCCCGCCTCCGGGGGTGAAGGGCGGGGCCGCCGAGGAGGGCTCGGCCGGGCCGCCCCTTTCGAGGGGGGTGTGGGGCGGCCGGGCCGGGCTGCTCGGGTCACTGTTCTGGTGCCCGCTGGGCGGCCACGTATGCGGAAGGGCCGGATTCGTGTCGCCGAATCCGGCCCTTCTCCGTGTTGCCGGGGAGGCGGGGCCGCTACGCCTGGGCGGGCTGCGGCTCGGCGGCGGCCGGGGCCTGGTGGCGTTCGTGCGGGACCACCATCGGGGTGCCGGTGCGCGGGTCGGGGGCGATGTCGCAGGCCAGCCCGAAGACCGCCTGGACCAGCTCGGCCGTCATGACCTCCCCGGGGGCGCCCTGGGCGTACACCTCGCCCTGGTCCATGACGACCAGGTGGGAGGCGAAGCGGGCGGCCTGGTTGAGGTCGTGGAGGACGGCGACGATGGTGCGGCCCTCCCGGTTCAGCTCGGCGCACAGCTCCAGCAGGTCGTACTGGTGGGCGATGTCCAGGAAGGTCGTCGGCTCGTCGAGGAGGAGCAGTTCCGTCTCCTGGGCCAGCACCATGGCGATCCAGGCGCGCTGGCGCTGGCCGCCGGAGAGCTGCCCGGCCCGCTCCTCGGCCAGCCCGGCCAGGCCGGTGCGGTCCAGGGCGAAGGCGATGGCCCGGTCGTCGTCGGGCGACCACTGGCGCAGCAGGGTGTGGTGCGGGTAGCGGCCGCGGCGGACCAGGTCGCGGACGGTGATGCCGTCGGGGGCCACCGGGCTCTGCGGCAGCAGGGCGACGTGCCGGGCCGCCTCCTTGCCCCGGTAGGCGTGCAGGTCCCGGCCGTGCAGGTGGAAGGTGCCGCTCTCCGGCTTGAGGATGCGGCCGTACCCCTTGAGCAGGGTGGACTTGCCGCAGCCGTTGGGGCCGATGATGACGGTCAGGCCGCCGTGCGGGAGGTCCAGGGTGACGTCGCGGACGATCGGGTCGCCGCCGTAGGAGAGGGTGACCCCGCGCGCGCCGAGCCCCTTCTCCGGCGGCGCCCCGGCCCCGGCGGGAGCCGGGGTGGGGGTCGCGGAGTTCTTCGCCGCTGTCTTCACAGGTTTCCCTTCCGCCATTCGCGGGTGAGCAGATAGCCGAGGTAGAGGCCGCCGATGGCCATGGTGTAGATCCCGACGGGCAGGTTGTCGAACCACGGCACCTGCTGGGCCGCGAGGTCGGCCAGGACCAGCAGCAGGGCGCCGGTGAGCGCGGAGAGGAACAGGTGCGGCCCGGTCCCCCGGGTCAGCCGCCGGGCGATCTGCGGCGCGGTCAGCGAGATGAAGGCGATCGGCCCGGCGACGCTGACCGCCCCGGCCGACAGGACGATGGAGAGCAGCACCGTCGAGGTCTTGGTGGAGCGGGGTTCGGCACCCAGTCCGGCGGCCAGCTCGTCGCCCATCTCGCCCATCTCCAGGCGCCGGGAGACCAGCGCGGTGAGCGGGGCGGCGACCAGCAGGACGAGCCCGATGGTGGCGGCGTGGTCCCAGGAGCGAGCGGCGAGGCTGCCGTTGATGAAGGCGGTCAGCGCGGTGGCGTTGTCCCGCTCGACGGCGTAGACGACGTACTGGGTGAAGGCGGTGGCCAGGGCGGCGACGCCGATGCCCGCGACGACCAGGCGGCCCGGATCGCGGAAGCCGGTGCCCGTGGAGACGTAGACCAAGGCCATGGCGAGGGCGGCGCCGAGCAGGGCGCCGAGCCAGATGGGGGCACCGGGCAGGAAGAGCGCGAAGAAGGCGGCGCCCGCTCCGGCGCCGGAGGCGAGGCCGATGACGTCGGGGCTGCCGAGCGGGTTGCGGGTGACCGACTGGAAGAGGGCGCCGGACAGGCCCAGTGCGGCTCCGGCGCCGATGCCGGTGACCAGGCGCGGGCCGCGCAGCCGGTTGAGGACGAAACGGTTCTTGCCCTCGGCCCCCCCGAGGAGCGCGCCGGGCAGTTCGTTCAGCGGCACGCCGAGGCGGCCCAGGCTCAGCGTGGCGACGGCGGCGAGGACGGTGAGGACCAGCAGGACCAGGGCGACGACCACGGAGATCCGGCGCACCGGAAGGGCGAGGGCGGAGCCGATCCGCAGGTGGCCGCCGGCGCGTGCGGGCGCGGCGGGGGCCGGGGCGGGGCGGTCCCGGAGCTGGGGGGTGGTCATGAGGTCCCCTTCATCCGGCGGACGGCGTAGAGCAGGGCGGGGGCGCCGAGGAAGGCGGTGACGATGCCGACCATGAGTTCCTGTGGGCGCAGCACCAGCCGTCCGACGACGTCGGCGATCAGGAGCAGGGCCGGGCCGAGCAGCGCGGAGAAGACCAGTTGCAGCCGGAAGTCGACGCCGACGACGGCGCGGACGACGTGCGGGACGGCGAGGCCGACGAAGGCGATCGGGCCGACGGCGGCGGTGGCGGCGGCCGCCAGGACGGTGGCGGAGAGCAGCCCCGCGGCGCGGACCGCGGCCGGGTTGGCCCCGAGCGAGGAGGCGGACTCGTCGCCGAGGGCGAGGGAGTTGAGGCCGGGGGCGAGCGGCAGGGCGACCAGCAGACCGGCGACGGCGAACGGCAGGACGGCCCAGAAGATCTCCATGTCCCGCCCGGCGAGCGCGCCGACCACCCAGTAGCGGTAGCTGTCGAAGACCTTCGGCAGGCTGAGGGTGACCGCCTGGATGTACGCGTTGAGGACGGCGGAGAGCACCGCTCCGGCGAGGACCAGCCGGACCAGGCCGCCGCTGCGGGAGCCGGCCGCACCGATGCCGTAGACCGCGACGCCCGCGAGGATCGCGCCGGGCAGCGCCCACCAGACGGTCTCGGTGCCGGAGGTGGCGCCGAGGAAGGCGGTGGCGGTGACGACGCCGGCGGAGGCTCCGGCGTTGATGCCGAGCATGCCGGGGTCGGCGAGCGGGTTGCGGCTGATGCCCTGCATGAGGGTGCCCGCGACGGCGAGGCAGACGCCGGCGAGCACGCCGAGGGCGGTGCGCGGGTAGCGGCTCTCGACGACGCTGGTGACGTACGGGTCGCCGTGGCCCGCCAGGACGTCGAGGACGTCGCCCAGCGAGGTGGTGCGGCTGCCGAACATGACGCTGGCCGCCATCGCGAGTGCGAGGACGGCGACGCCGGCGAGGAGGGCGGAAACCCGCCGAGCGGTGCCGGCACGGGAGGTGCCGGCGCCGCTCGCACGGGCGACGGTGGTCGTGGCCATGAAGGAGAGCGGTGCCTCAGTCGAGGGTCTTGACGGCGTCGTCGATCATCGGCAGGTAGCGCTCGACGACCCACGGCACGGTCAGCGGGTTGATGATCGAGGAGGCGGTGACGAAGGAGGTGTCCTCGCTGGTGACGAGCGAGCCGCGCTTGACGGCCGGCATGGCGGCGTACAGCGGCTGCTTCTCGATCTCGGCGCGGGTCTTCTTGTCGGTGTAGAAGGTGAAGAGCAGGTCGCTGTCCTTCAGCTTCTCGGCGTTCTCCAGGCCGATGATGGCCGAGTCGGTGCCCTCGACCTCCTTGAAGGTCTTCACCACCGGGTCGACGGTCAGGCCGAGGCCGGTCAGCATATCGACGCGCTGCTCCTCGGGGAGGAAGACGCCGAGCGTGCCGGGGCCGTCGGTGTAGATGTAGGAGAACGTGACGTCCTTGTACTGCGGACGGGTCGCGGCGGCGTCGGCCAGCTGCTTCTTGATGCCCTTGATCAGGCCCTCGCCCTCACCGCTCTTGCCGAGCGCCTTGGCGATGATCTCGATCTGCTCGTCCCAGTTGGTCGACCAGGGCAGCTCGGGGTAGGCGACGGTCGGCGCGATGTCCTTGAGGATGTCGTACTGCTCCTCGGTCACACCCGACCAGGGGGCGAGGATGACGTCGGGCTCCAGTTCGGTGATGGCCTCGAAGTCGATGTCCTCACCGCCGGCGAACTGCTTGGGGAGCTTGTCGCCCTTCTCCTTCACCGCCTCGTTGATCCACGGGAGGTAGCCGGACTCGTCGCTGCCCCACTCGTAGCTCTCGATGCCGACCGGGGTGGTGCCGAGCGCGATGGCCGTCTCGGCGGAGCCCTGGCCGAGGGTGACGACCTTCTTCGGCTCCTCGGGTATCTCGGCGGTGCCGAGCTTGCTCTTGATGGAGACGGGGAAGGCACCGTCGCTCTTGGCGGAGGCGCTCGGCTTGTCCTCGTCCGAGGAGGAGGAGCAGCCGCCGAGGACGACGACGAGCGCGGTGGCCGCGGCCGAGGCGGCGACCGCCTTGCGGCGCGCCCGGGAGAACAACGATGACATGGACGTTTCCTCAGGTCTGAAGAACTACGGAGCCGAGCCCACCGTCCAGGCCGGGAGCGGACCCTCGAACCGGGAAACGGAAAGCTGGTCGCAGCGGGAACCGTGCGACATTAGGCAAGCCTAAGCTTAGCCCCTGGCGGCTTTCAATCGCCCTCGGGTCCGGCACGGTCACGATCCCCACCCACCCCGCACTTCGCCCGGGTGTGCCCGGGGATGCCCCTTTCGACGAGGCCGGCGGCGTGCCACGCCGCGCCGTCAGCCTGCCACACCACCCGCCGGCGGTGCAGCCGTCGAGGACGCCGGGGCGAGGGAGAACCGGCGGTCGGCGCCGGCCTCCCGGAGAGGCACGCCGCCCCCTCGGGACATGCACGTCGGTTACGGCTTCGACGGCGACGGGACTTCGCCGACCACGGCTCACGCACGGTGGGCACCGAACCGGTCGCCACCTCCGTCGCCGCGGCAAGGACGGCACCGGTCGGCCCGCCAGCCGACAGACGTACCACGCGGCCAACCGCACCTGAAGTTCCGCAACGGCCCCCGCGACCACCTCGCGGCGCGCGCCGGCTTCCGCACCGCCTCCACCGTGACCGTGCCCGGCGAGCCGCTCACCACCGCCGGTTCGTACGCCACCGAGCGCCGCTCCCCCGGCCTGCGGCCCGCCCGATCCGCACACGGAGGGGAGCCGCGCCGCCGGTGCGGCACGACTCCCCTCCCGACGCCCAGGTGACCGCCGGTCAGCGCGTCCGGAGTGCGCTCGACGGGGCCCGGCCGACCACGAAGTCGCCGAGCACCGTGGTCCCGTCGGTGTCGTACACCGCGATGCGGCGGTCCTCACCGGCCAGCTCCCTCTGGAGGGCGACGGCCTCGCGCGGCGAGGAGGGGGCCGGCTCGTCCTCCAACTCCGCACGCTTCACGTACCCGACCTCGCCCTCGGTCGTGTACGCCCGGATCAGGTCGGGCCCGCCCTTCGGCGTCGTCGCCTCCAGGCCGGAGCCGTACGTCTCCCCCTTCGCGTTCTTCGGCCAGGCGGGCTTCGCCGTGCCCTGACCCGCTCCGGCCGCGATCGAACGGTGGCCGAGGCTCGGGGACTTGAGCGTGTAGACGGCGTTGTAGCCGTTGCCGTTGTACGCCTTCGTCACTCCGTAGCTGTGGTACGTGCCGGCCCCGCAGCCCTTCCCGAGCGTCGGCACGCTCAGGCTGTTGGCGGGGCCGGAGGTGTAGGAGTAGCCGTTGGAGGCGCACAGGGTGTTGCCCTTGTAGAGGCGGGCCAGCGCGCCGAGGTATCCAGCGGGGACGTTGCCGTTGCCGTCCTTGGCGGCCGTCGTCGACGCGTAGAGACGCGAACTGTTGGCGATGGTCGCGCGGTTCTTGTACTTGATCCCCTTGACCGGCCCGTAGTAGCCCCAGGGGCTGTGCGCGGTCGCGGCGGCGGCCTGCGGCGTGAAGGCGGCCAGCAGACCCACCGCCAGCAGACCCACGAGTCCGGCCCGGGTGTGCGCTCGTCGTGCGGAAGTCAAGATTCCCCCAAGGGTGCGTGATGGTGCCGCTCGGGAGGCCCCGAGGACTTAAGGGTGAATTGGTACGCAACAAGCGTCAACACCACCTTTCGGCCATTGACCCGCAAATCGGTCACACGCTCCAGAGGTGACAGGCCGTTCGGGCACATCAGGCGCGCGGCACGAGCACGGCCTGCGTCCAGGTGGTCCGGCCGAGCCGCCGCCCCTCGCCGTCGCAACAGGTCGGCCCGGCCGGCGCCGAGGCAGCGGCCCGCGTGCGGCGGGTGGCCGAGCGCACCTCCCGGGCGCCGAGTACTGGTGGTCCGGGCCTCGTGCGGGCCCACGTCGCCGATGTCTCCTTCTCGATGGGGGTGGCCATTTTTCGGCCCGCAGGACAGGATGGCGAGGCGAACTCCCGTCCGGCCTTTCGCCCGTAGTAGTGCTACGAACACCCGCTCGTGCCAGCCTCATCAGGGAGAATCCATGAGACGCGCCATCATCGCCCCGCTCGCCCTCGCCGCCGCCCTCCTCTGCGCGGCGCCCGCGTCGGCTCTGCCCGCCGGCACCGAGAACGGCTGGGAACCGGCCCCCTCCGCCCCGTGGGACGTCCCCGCCGGCGCCCGGTGCGACTTCCCCGTCCACGGCGAGCCCGTCGTCGACGAGGTGGTGCGGCGCGTGCTGGACACCCACCCCGACGGCTCCGCGAAGCGGGTCGCGTACCAGGGCGACCTGGTCGTGCGCGTCACCAACACCGGGACCGGCGCCTTCCACGATGCGGACGCGAGCGGCACAGCCGTCGTCGAATACCGCGCGGACGGCTCCCAGTTCTGGTCCGTGCTCGGCCCCGTACTGGTCGGTGTGGGGGAAGGCGGGGGCAATGTGCCACGCGGACTGCACATCGTCGACGGGGTGTACACCCTGGAGATCGACTCCTTGGGACACAAGACCGTGAACATGGCGTACGGGACGCGGGACGACCTCTGCGCGCGCATCGGCTGACCGCTCACTCCGCCGTGTCCGGCCGAACCGTGGAACGGGCCCTCGGCGACCTGGAGCCCGGACCGGCACCCGAGGGCCGCCGCCTGGTCGTCGGCCCTCGGCCCACCGGCTCGGCGTCCGCCCGGCGACCCTGCGCACGTGGGAACGGGCGGGCCCGGTCCACCCCCACCGGGACCCGCTGGCCGGATACCGCGCCGACGACCGGGCCGCCGTACGCGACACCCGCCTCACCCGCCGACTCCGGCGCGATGGCCACTTCTTGCACCAGATCACCCCGCTGATCGCCCAGGTGCGCGCGGCGGGCGGCGGGCGGCGGGCGGCGGGCGGCCTGAAACCCCTGGAGGCCACCCCGCATGCCGGGCACACCCGCCTCGCGGACCGGGGGCGGGCCTGCTGACCGGGGCGGCGGAGCTGGAGGCGTGCCTGCGGCTGCGGGCGGAGGT
Organism: Streptomyces sp. BBFR102; assembly: GCF_051397025.1. Classification (NCBI taxonomy): domain Bacteria; kingdom Bacillati; phylum Actinomycetota; class Actinomycetes; order Kitasatosporales; family Streptomycetaceae; genus Streptomyces; species Streptomyces sp. BBFR102. The sequence continues at coordinate 4,930,711 of NZ_CP195757.1, read as the reverse complement.
CGCCTGAGCCGCTTGACCTTGCCACTGGCGGCAGGGTTCCACGATGACCGGCATGAACAGCACCAGTACCGCATCACCCAGCAGCCGGGTCGTCGCCGTCACCGGAGCGGGCACCGGCATCGGCCGGGCCACCGCCCGCGCCTTCGCCGCCGAGGGCGCCCACGTCGTGGCCATCGGACGGCGGCCCGGACCGCTCGGGGAGACCGCCGCCGGGCACGGCCGGATCACCCCACTGGCCGCCGACATCACGGGCGAGGGCGAGCCCGGACGGATCGTCGAGGCCGTGCTCCGCACACACGGCCGGCTGGACGTCCTGGTCAACAACGCCGGCATCGTACGGAGCGGCGCCCTCGGCACGCTGACACCGGAGGCGATCGGGGATCAGCTCGCCACCAACCTGGTAGCCCCCGTCCTGCTCGCCCAGGCCGCGCTGGGGCCGCTGGAGAGGTCGAGCGGAGTGATCGTCAACGTCAGTACGTCGGTGGGGCAGCGGGCCTGGCCCGGCAGCTCGGTCTACGCGGCGACCAAGACCGCCCTGGAGCTGCTGACCCGCAGCTGGGCGGTGGAGCTGGCGCCGCGCGGGATACGGGTGGCGGCGGTCGCCCCCGGCGCCGTCGACACCCCGATCGGCGAGCACCAGGGCCTGACGCCGGAGCGGAGGGCCGCGGTGCGGGAGTGGCAGCTGGCGCACACCCCGCTCGGCCGGATCGGCCGGCCCGGGGAAGTGGCCTGGGCCATCACCCAACTCGCCGCCCCGGGCGCCTCCTTCGTCACCGGGGTGGTCCTTCCCGTCGACGGCGGGGCCGTCGTGGCGTGAGAGGGTGAGCCGGGAGGTGGGGCGGGTGAGGATCGGCGAACTGGCCGAGGCGACCGGAGTGTCCGCGCGTGCGCTGCGCCACTACGAGCAGGCCGGACTGCTCTCCTCGGAGCGGGCCGCCAACGGTTACCGCGTCTACGGCGAACGGGCACTGGTGCGGGTCCGCAACATCCGCCACCTGCTCGACGCCGGGCTCACCCTGGACGACGTACGCGTCTTCCTGCCCTGCCTGGACGGCGACGTGGCTGCCGCACCCCCCTCCGGCGAGGGCCTGCGGGTCGCGCGGGAACGGCTGGCGGTCCTCGACCGGCGGATCGCCGCCCAGACCGCGGCCCGGGACCGGCTGGAGGCCGCCCTTCGGGCGAGGACCGGCGACCGGCACCGCCCGGTGACCTGACACCTCACCCCGGCTCAGCCCGGCAGCCGCCAGGCTTCGGCCCCGGCGCCGAGCAGGGCGCCGAGCCGCCGCGCCCTCGGGGGTGATCTCGACGGCCCGGTCCGTGCCGACGCGACGGCACCAGCCGTGGTCGAGGGTGTGGCGGCACAGGAGGGCTCCGGCGTGGCCGGCGAGGTGCGGACGGCGTTCGGTCCAGTCGAGGCAGGCGCGGGTGACCGGCCGGCGGCCGGGCGGCGTGAGGTCAAGGCCCTGCGCGGCGAACCAGGCGCGGCCCTCGCCGGTGGGGGTCAGGTCGGCGTCGGCGGCGAGCAGGCCGCGCCGCACCATCGCGTCGGTGACGGCGACGCCGATCCGGCCCGCGAGATGGTCGTAGCAGGTACGGCCCCGGGCCAGGCGGCTTGTGGTGCGGACCGCGCTCAGGCCCACGGGCCACTCACCGCCGGGGGCCGCCCGGGCGGCGAGGGCCTCGACCAGGCCGGCCGCGCCCGGGTCGGCGAGCCGGACGTACCGGTGGCGGCCCTGCCGCTCCTCGGCGAGCAGGCCGCCCGCGACCAGCCGGTTCAGGTGCTCGCTCGCGGTGGAGGCGGCGACGCGGGCGCGGCGGGCGAGTTCCCCGGCGGTCCAGGCGCGGCCGTCGAGAAGGGCGAGGCACATGACGGCCCGGGTCTCGTCGGCGAGCAGGGCGGCCAGGGCGGCCACCCGCTCGGCGGCTGAACCGGAGGCCGCCGGTTCGGTTCCCATGGCTCCATGGATGCCGCGCCCGGGGTTCGGCGGCGGCCGAAGGGTCGCCGCCGGACCCGGGCGCGGGTGGCGCGGGGTTCCTACTCCTCGAAGTAGGCGTCCAGGACCGCGTCCAGGGCGGCCAGCCACTCCTTGGCCCGGCCCTTGTCGTCCGCCTCGACCTCGGCGGGGTAGCGCCAGGGGCCGGGGGTGTGGACGGCGACGAGGAGGCGGCGGCCGAAACGGGAGACGGAGGACTCCACGGCGGCCACCTCCTGCCAGGTGAACTCGGCCTCCTGGTCGTCGAGGCGCAGCCGTATGCCGTCCGCGTCGGCCGTCACCGAGGCGCGGCGATCGGCGGCCTCGAAGACGGGGCCGCCGGCGGGGTCGGCGGCCCCGTCCGACGCGCCGGCCTGCGCCGCCGCGTCCTCGGGTTCCGGCTCCCGCTGCCCGGCACCGTCGGCCCCGGGCTCCGCGGCGGCCTGTGCCTCGGGGGCCGCCTCCTCGGCCGGGACCGTGTCGTCGGGGGTGCCACCCGCGGCGTCGCCGTCCTTCCGCGCCGGGCCGGCCGAGGGGGCGGTGATGCCCGGAACGTGCGCCGGTGAGGTGGTGGCGACGTACACGGGCGGGGCCTTGGTCTCTATGCGCTCGTCCACGGTCCGCAGTATGGACGACGAAGCTGTGGACCCACCAGCCGCAGGCCGACCACCGGACACTCCGTCAGCCGCCCGGCCCCGCCCGCTCCCCCGCTCCGGCCGCCGCAGGCTGCCCGCCCGAGGTGAAGCCGCCCGCCCCTGGCTCCGCACACCACGCCCCGCCCCTGCGGAGGCCGGCGCCGCCACGGCGCCGGTACCGGGGCGGCGCACGGGTCGTGACGGCCTGCCGCGGACCGGACACGCGGACGGCCGGCCGGACACCGTCGAGGTGTCCGGCCGGCCGTCCGCCACCGGGTCGGCTCCCGGCGTCGGGGAGGCCGTCAACGGGTCGGGCCGCTGCGGCCGCCCTTCCAGTCGTCCTGCTCACCGGAGGCGCTGCCGGTGCCGTCGTCGTACTGGATCTCCTCCTTGCGGACGGTGTCGCTGACCTCGCGCTGCTCGGTGACCTTCTCCGTCTCCAGGCGCACGCGTTCGACGGGGACGGCCTCCTTGCGGACCACGGGGCGTTCAGCGTGGAGGGTGACCTCCGCCTCGGCCTCGCCGATCTCGGTGCCGCGCGTACGGTCGCCCTCGCCGATGGGCTCCCGCACGAGGTGCACCTCTTCGTGGCTGACGGGGACGGTCGTGGTGACGTTCTCCGTCACGACCACCTTGCGCAGGCGGGCCCGGCCCACCTCCTGTTCCTCGGTGCCGACGCGCAGCTGCTCCTCGGAGCGCACCATCTCGTCGGCGTACTTGGCACGTTCGTCGCCCGTGTCGGCGCCGGAACGGCTCATCGCGGGCGAGCCCGCGCCCGCCCCGGCCAGCGGCCGGTCCTCGGCGGGCCGGTCCGTGCCGGGCCGACCGCGGCCACCGGCACCGGCGGCACCCGCCGCGCCCGCCGCGCCGGCGGTACCCGCCGCCGCGGCCCTGGTTCCGGTGTCCGTGCCGGACGTGTCCGTACGCCCGCTCATCTCGTCACCGGTCTTGCCGCTGCCGCCCCGGGTGACCCCGTAGTGGGCGTACAGCTCCCGCTCCTCGGCGGCGTCGAGGTGCTCGTCGGCGTCGACGCGCGGGGCGTCCTTGATGGTGTCCTTGGCGTAGGCGAGGTGCAGTCCCTCGCCGTCGTGGCCCGCGCCGGCCAACGGCACGAAGGTCTCCTTCATGCCGAACATGCCGGTCTTGACCGTGACCCACTCGGGCTTTCCGGTGGCGTCGTCGAGGAAGACCTGTTCGACACTGCCGACCTTGGCGCCGTCGCGGTCGTAGGCGGTCAGCCCCACCAGCTGGTCGGTGGTGAGGAAGCTGTCACCTGCTGTCATGTCGTGATCACTCCTTGGACGGCGCGTGGCGGAGGATTCCGGGAGCACCCCCATGGGCCCACACACCCACGTCCCCATCGCGCACCCGGAACGCCGTCGCGGCAACCCGGGGCCGCCACCGCTCCGCCCGTGGTGCACCGCGCCACAGGCGGGGCCGGGCGCTCAAGGGGCTCCGGGGAAGGGCCGCGCACCGCCTCCGGGGGCCGCGCGGCGTTAGCCCATTCGAGTGAACGCCGCCCTGTGAGGCCGCTCTCCCCCTGCTCCCCGGGGTCATGAGCCGGCGAGCGCGGCGCGAAGAGTGCGGGCGGCGGCCACGCGGACAACCCGACGACCGTGCGGGACGTCTTCATCCGCATCGGCCGCGGCGTCGGCGTCGGCTGGCCGGGAGACCGACCGGAAGGGGAGCCGGCCCCCGCGACGGGGGCCGGCTCCCGGCGTCGTGCGAAGCGGCGGTCACGCCCCCTTGAACCGGCGCAGCCGCAGCGAGTTGCCGACGACGAAGACCGAGGAGAAGGCCATGGCGGCGCCGGCGATCATCGGGTTGAGGAGGCCGGCGGCGGCCAGCGGCAGGGCGGCGACGTTGTAGGCGAAGGCCCAGAAGAGGTTGGACTTGATGGTGGCGAGGGTGCGCCGGGCGAGGCGTACCGCGTCGGCGGCCACCCGGAGGTCACCGCGGACCAGGGTGAGGTCGCCGGCCTCGATGGCGGCGTCGGTGCCGGTGCCCATGGCGAGGCCGAGGTCGGCCTGGGCGAGGGCGGCGGCGTCGTTGACCCCGTCGCCGACCATGGCGACCGTACGCCCCTCGGCCTGGAGCCCCTTGACCACCTCGGCCTTGTCCTCGGGCATCACCTCGGCGATCACCTGCTCGATGCCGACCTCGCGGGCGACCGACTCGGCGGCGGCGCGGTTGTCGCCGGTGAGCAGGACCGGGGTCAGGCCCAGCGCGCGCAGCCGGCGGATCGCCTCGGGGCTGGTCTCCTTGACGGCGTCGGCCACCTCCAGGACCGCCCGGGCCTCGCCGTCCCAGGCGACGGCGACGGCGGTACGCCCGGCGGCCTCGGCCTCGGCGTGGGCGCGCTCCAGCTCGGCGGGCAGCCCGATGGCCCACTCGGCGAGCAGGCGGGGGCGGCCGACGAGGACGGCGTGTCCCTCGACGACACCCTGGACGCCGAGCCCGGCGACCGCGGCGAAGTCCTCCGGCACGGGGAGCGGGCCGGTGCGGTCGGCGGCGGCGCGGGCGACGGCCTGGGCGATGGGGTGCTCGGAGGCGTGTTCCAGGGCTCCGGCGAGCCTGAGCGCCTCGCCCTCGGTGGTGGAGGCGGCGGTGCGCACGCCGAGCAGGGTCATGCGGCCGGTGGTGACGGTGCCGGTCTTGTCGAGGACGACGGTGTCGACCTTGCGGGTGCTCTCCAGAACCTCCGGGCCCTTGATGAGGATGCCGAGTTGGGCGCCGCGCCCGGTGCCGACCATGAGCGCGGTCGGCGTGGCGAGCCCCAGCGCGCAGGGGCAGGCGATGATCAGTACGGCGACGGCCGCGGTGAAGGCGGCCGTCAGCCCCCAGCCGGTGCCGAGCCAGAAGCCGAAGGTGGCGACGGCCAGGGCGATGACGACCGGCACGAAGACGGCGGAGATGCGGTCGGCGAGCCGCTGGGCGGCGGCCTTGCCGTTCTGCGCCTCCTCGACCAGCCTGGCCATCCGGGCGAGCTGGGTGTCGGCGCCGACCCGGGTGGCTTCGACGACCAGGCGGCCGCCGGCGTTGAGGGTGGCACCGGTGACGGCGTCTCCCACGCCGACCTCGACGGGGACGGACTCGCCGGTGAGCAGGGCGGCGTCGATCGCGGAGGAGCCCTCGACCACGGTGCCGTCGGTGGCGACCTTCTCGCCGGGGCGGACCACGAAGCGGTCACCGGTGCGCAGCTCGCCCGCCGGTATCCGCTCCTCGCGGCCGCCGCGCAGGACGGTGACCTCCTTGGCGCCCAGCTCCAGCAGGGAGCGCAGCGCGGCTGAGGCGCGGCGCTTGGAGCGGGCCTCGAAGTAGCGTCCGGCCAGGATGAAGGCGGTGACGCCGGCGGCGGCCTCCAGGTAGATGTTGCCGGCGCCGTCGGTGCGGGCGACGGTGAACGCGAAGGGGTGGGTCATCCCCGGGGTTCCGGCGGTGCCGAAGAACAGGGCCCACAGGGACCAGAGGAAGGCGGCCGAGGTGCCGACCGAGATCAGGGTGTCCATCGTCGCGGCGCCGTGCTTCAGGTTGGTCCAGGCGGCCCGGTGGAACGGCCAGGCCGCGTAGACCACGACGGGGGCGGCCAGGGTGAGGGAGAGCCACTGCCAGTAGGTGAACTGGAGCGCCGGGATCATCGCCATGGCGATCACCGGGACGGCGAGCACGACGGCGGTGACGAGCCGCTGGCGCAGCGGGCGCAGCTCCTCCTCGGCCCGCGTGTCGGCGTCGTCGGGGACGGGGTCCGTGCGGGGCGGCTCGGGCTCACGGGCGGTGTAGCCGGTGGCCTCGACGGTGGCGATCAGGTCGCCGACCCCGACCGGCCCGGTGTAGGAGACCTTCGCCTTCTCGGTGGCGTAGTTGACGGTGGCCTCGACGCCCTCCATGCGGTTGAGCTTCTTCTCGATGCGCGCGGCGCAGGAGGCGCAGGTCATCCCGCCGATGGCGAGTTCGACCTCCGCGCTGCCCGCTGTCGTCGTCCGGCCGCTCATGCCCACTGCCTCTCCGTCGGTCACCGGTACCTCCAGGGGGTATCCGTTGACGTCAGGTATACCCCCCTCCGGTATCCGCCGCAAGAGGCGGCGGTCACTTGACTTGATACCCCCAGGGGGTACCTTTCAGGAAGGTCGCCGGCACAAGAAGGCGCCGGCGGAGACAAGGGAGCGAGTCATGAACACAGGGGTGCGGATCGGGTTGTACGCGGCCGGACTGGCCATCGCCTTCGGCGCGGCGTACGGAGTCGGGGACCGGTTCGGCCCCGAACCCTCCCGCCCGGTGCCGACCGGCCACGGATCGGACGCGCATGTCGACGCCCAAGCCGCTCCTCTCCCGCCTGCGCCGTGACACGCGGCGCGGCCCCGTGGCCGACGAGGCCGGGCAGGCGGCACGCAGGGCGGCGAAGCGGCGCGAAGCCCTGCTGGCGGGCGATCCCGACCTGGCCGAGGTCGAGGCCGACGGACGCACCTGGATAGGGCCCGGGTGCACAGCCTGGAGGAGGCCGAGGCGGCCGAGCGCAACCTCGACCTGGTCACAAGGCGCTGCGCCACGCCGGTGTCGACTACTTCATGGTGCCCGGCCGCTCCGTCCAGCGGTACGCCGTAGGCGTCCGCCTCTCGGACCCCACCGCCCTCTACGCGGCGGAGCCCGGCCAGACCCCCTGGCCCCGGGAGGCCGCGCTGTACGCCGAGGGCGCGCTGCCCACCGAGCTGAAACGCCGGGCCGTCATCCGGTTCGGGGAGATCCTCCTCGGCCCAGATACTCGCCGGGCTGGTCCGCGGCTGCGACGTGGAGTTCTGGAGGGACGGGCGGCAACTCCTGGACGAGGCGGAACAGGGCGGCGAACGCGCCGCGGACCTGCTGCGGGGCCTGCGGTACCAGGCACCGCCCGCGCTGCCGGCCGGGGCACTGGTGGGCCCCCGGCAGAACGCGGTCTCCGACGTGGTGCCCGCCGAGGCGCAGACGCCCGCCGTCCGCACCGTCGGCGGGACCGGCCATCCGACCTTCGCGGAGTTCACCGAGCCGGTCATCGACACCGTCGCCTTCCCGCTCGACGTCGTCTACACCTGGCCGGAGGAGCCCGCGCCGAACTCGGCGGGCAAGAACGTCCGGCGGCTGCTGCGCGAGGAGCACGGGCGGATGACCGTCAGCAAGTTCGCCCACACCCCGCACCCGCAGATCCGCTCGGTCATGCGGGAGATCGAGGAGCGCTTCGCCGAGGACGTCGAGCGCACCGCCCGCTCCCGGTTCCGCGCCCCGACGGACATCGCCATGGGCGCCTCCTTCCACCACCACCAGGCGTTCCTGACCGGTCGCGCCGTGCCGGGCACGTACAAGACCCGGTACGTCGACGCGGCCCGTCCGGACGCCGACGAGCGGCTGGAGGAGCTGGCGGCCAACCGGCGGTTCGACTTCTTCTGCCTCAACGACGTCAACAGCCCCGCAGAGGAGCAGGACGCCATCAACCGGAAGATCCACACCTTCCTGGAGACGTACTTCCCCTTCCCCAGCCGCTACGAGCGCGGCGGCCCCGTCTGACCGGCGCGCTCGCCGCGGCCTGAGGTCCCCCCGGCCGTGATCCGCTCCACCGCCTCCACCGTCACCGCCCGCTCGTGCGGCCGGGTGTCCAGGGCGCGGTGGAGGGAGAGACCCTCGATGAGGGCGTCGAGCTGGCGGGCCGTGTCGGGGTCGAAGTGCCGTTCGAGGATGCGGCGGCTGCGGGCCATCCAGGCGCGGGTCAGTTCGCGGTAGGCGGGGCGGCGGGCGGCGAGGGTGTAGAGCTCCTGGGTGAGGATCAGGTCGCGCTGGTTGCCGCTGGAGAGGTGGTGGACGAGGCCGACCACGGCGGCGCGGGCCTCCTCGGCGGTGGCGGCGGCGCCGAGGCGCTCCTCGAAGACGGCCACGACGGTCGAGGAGAAGCGGGTGAACGCCTCGCGGAGCAGTTCGTCCATCGAGGCGAAGTGGTAGGTCATCGACCCCAGGGGCACCCCGGCCCGCGCCGCCGCCTTGCGGTGCGAGAGGCCGGCCACGCCGTCCTCGGCGATGAGGTCCAGTACGGCGGCGAGGATGCGCTCCCGCCGGCCGGGGTCGGTCTTTCCGGTCGCCACTGGTCCTCCTGGTCGTACGGACAAGGGTGCGGACGCCGGGCGTACGGTCGTACACTTCGGGGGCGTACGGCCGTACGCTCCCTTCCCGCGTCTGCCGAGGATTCTGCCGTGCTGGATCTGGCCACCCGCCGCTGGCGTGCCGCCCTCTTCGTCTTCATGCTGACGGCCGGGGTCGGCATGGCCTCCTGGGTGGCGCGGACACCGGCGGTGCGTGACGCGCTCGGGGTGAGCACCGGCGGGATGGGTGTGGTGCTGTTCGGCCTGTCCACCGGGTCGATGGCCGGCGTGCTGCTCTCCGGTCCGCTGGTGCGGCGGTACGGCGGGCGGGCCGTGTTGTGGGGTGGCGCGGCCGTGGTGACCACCGGGCTCGCGGTGACCGCGGGCGGTGCCGAGTGGTCGCTGGCGGGCGGGGTGTTCGCGGGGCTCGCGCTGTTCGGCTCGGGGCTGGGCCTCGCCGAGGTGGCGGTGAACATCGAGGGCGCGGCCGTCGAGCGCCGCCTCGGCCGACCGGTGCTGCCGGTGCTGCACGGCTGCTCCAGCCTCGGCACGGTCCTCGGGGCGCTGCTCGGCCTGGCGCTGACGGCGGCGCGGTTCCCGGTGGGGGCGCATCTGCTGGCGGTGGCGGTGCTGACGGCCGCGGCCACGGTGTGGGCCGTGCGGTCGGTGCCCGCCGGGACGGGCCGGGAGGCGGCGCCGGAGGCGGCCGGGCCGAAGGACCGGCTGGCGGCGCTCAGGGTGTGGCGGGACGGGCGGCTGGTGCTGATCGGGATCATCGTGCTGGTGATGGCGTTCACCGAGGGCGCCGCCAACGACTGGCTGCCGCTGCTGATGGTCGACGGGCACGGCGTCAGTGCCACCGCCGGCTCGCTGACGTACACGGTGTTCGCCCTCGCCATGACGGCGGGCCGGTTCACCGGCGGGCCCTTCCTGGAGCGGTTCGGGCGGGCGGCCGTGGTGCGGGCCAGTGCCGTGCTGGCGGCGGCGGGGGTGGCGGTGGTGGTCTTCTCACCGAGTCCGCTGGCGGCGGGTGCGGCGGTGGTGCTGTGGGGGCTCGGCGCCTCGCTCGGCTTCCCGGTGAGCATCTCGGCGGCGGGCGACGACCCGCACGGCGCGGCGGCCCGGGTCAGCGCGGTGGCCACCGCCGGATACCTCGCCTTCCTCGTCGGCCCGCCCTCGCTCGGCTTCCTCGCCGACCACGTCGGGCTGCGGCCGACGATGGGCGTGGTGCTCGGCCTGCTGGTGGTGGCCGCCCTGCTCGCCCCGGCGCTGCGGCCACGCGGACCCCGGGCGGCCCCGGCGGGCGTACCGCCGCAGCCGGGCACGGCTCCACAGCGGGCGGACGACGGCGCCGGCCGTCCCTGAACAGGATGGGCCGCCCGTTCCTGGGGGGACGGACGGCCCATCCATCCGCCTCTCACCTGCGGGAGCCGCCGGGTCCAGGGGCAGGGCCCGCGCAGCTCTCCACCCGGGCGCCGACGAGACCCTGCTGCGGGCCGCCGCCGAGGCGGGGTCGGCGGGCCTGGTGCTGGCGCCCCCGGCACCGGCAACACCGCGCCCCGGGTGGCCCGCGAGGTGGCCCGGCTGACCGGTGCGGGCGTCCCGGTGCTGGTCTGCTCGCGGGTCCCGTGCGGCCCGGCCGTCCCGCTGTACGGCGGCGGGGGCGGCATCGACCTGGTGAGGGCCGGGGCCGTCTTCGCGGGCGACCTCAGCCCGTGGCAGGCGCGGCTGCTGCCCGCGGTGGCGCTGGCCGCCAGCCGGCTCGGGGCGGCCCGCGCCGTCTCCGGCTGGCTGGAGGGCTGAGGCCCGCGTCGCACGTCCGGGTCCGGCTGGAGTACGCCGTCTTCGCGCTCACCGGCGCTCCCCTCCCCGCCCGGGAAGCCCTCCCCTCGCGCGCGCCCCGCGCCCCGGCGGGCCGCTACACCCCGGCCGGTACGGGGCTGTGCCGGGGCTCCGGCGCGGTCAGCGACGCGGCGCCCGCCGGGACGGGGACGGCGGCGAAGATCGCGTCCTGCTCCCGCTGGAGCTGCTGCTTGCGCTCGGGGCTGGTGGAGGGCAGGCGCTGCTCCTCGTACAGCTTGTGGGTGGTCTCCTGGGCGTTCTTGCTGGCCTCGGTGTGGAACTGGACCTCGAACTGCTGGCCCGAACGGGGCGCGCGCCAGCCGGTGTTGAGGCCCTTGTAGCCGGAGGCGCGGCCCCAGGTGTTGGACCACTTGGTGGACTCGTTGCGCCAGCCGTCGAGCTCGTGGGCGACGGTGGAGACGCCGGAGGTGTAGGAGTCGTCGTCCCACAGGAGGGTGTAGCGCACGGCGTCGGTGATGCCGGCCAGCACGGTGTCGACGTTCCGTTCGGGCCGCTCGGCCAGCGCGGTCGCGACCTTCCGCTTGAGGGAGTCGGGGGACTTCAGGCGCTGGTCGAAGCCGGTGAGTTCCGCCTCCGACATGGCGGCGGCGGCCCGGACCTGCACGCTGATCGAGCGCTCCGCCTCGCGTGCCTCCTCCAGGTAGGCGTCGACCGTGCTGTTCTCCCCGCTGGTCAGGGTGAGGCCGCCCTCGCCCTTCCAGCCGCCGGGCTCGTCGGCGGCGGCGACGGCCGTGGGGCCGAGCGCCAGGACGGCGGCGAGGGCCCCGCACAGGGCGGTGCGGATCGGGGTGGGCCGGGTGGTGGTGGTCATGCGGCGCGTACCAGCTCTTTCTCACGCGGAAGCGGGGCCCGGGCGTGCGGATCGACGCCGGGCGCCTTGGAGAACGATCAAGTACCCCGGGGGATACGCCGCCCCGACGAGGATCACCACCGTGCTCGCCGCAGCCCCGGGCGATGCCACCGGCCTCCACGTCACCCACGGCCATGTGCCCGCCGCCGACAACGAGACCGGCACCCGCTTGTCCCCCAACCGACCTGGCCCGCCTGGCCGAAGGAGGTCCCTGACGCCCCGGCTCGACAGCCCGGCCCGCAGGGGGGCCGGCCGGCGGAGCGGGCCCGGGGACGCCGCAGGCGTCCACCCGTCGGCCCCGACAGGCGAGCGGGCCCGAACTGCGTCACGGTGGAGAAGTGGCACCGCCCCGGCCCGGGACGGCCACCGCGACCGCCGCGCCGCACGCCGCGCGGGCCCCGGGCCCAGCCCCGAGACGAAGAAGCGGTGAACCGATGAAGGCACTGGTCTGCCAGGGGCCCCGCGAGGCCACGGTCGAGCAGGTCCCGGACGCGCGGACCGGACGCTCCACGGACGTCCTGGTGCGGGTCCCCTCGGCCGAGGTCTGCGGCCCCGCACCCCACGCACCGAGAAGGCCGGAGTGATCCCCGTCGACGACACCGAGGGCGACCACGCCGGGCAGATCCCGGAGCGGACCGGCGGCGGCGCCGACAAGGGGTGCGAGTGCGTCGGCCGCCGGGCGCACGACTGCGGCGGCCACGAGAAGCCCGAGTCGCCCATGAACGACCTGGTCGCCTCGGTACGCGCGAGGGGCGGGCTCCCCTTCGGCTTCGGCGACTTCTCGTTGCAAGGGCCGGCGGATCGGCACCGGCAAGGCCGACGTCACGGCGCACAACCGGCGCCTGCGGAACCTCGTCCACCACGACAAGGCCAGGCCCTCGCTCATCGTGTCGCACGAACTGCCGCTGGACGGCGCCCCCGAGGGCGTACCGGAACTTCGACGACCGGCTCTCCGGCTGGACCAAGGCCATCCTCAAGCCCTGACCCAGGAGGCAACCGATGCAGGACAAGCCGAGTGACCCCCGCCCGTCCCGCGAGGAACTCCCCCTCCCCGACTACGACCACCTGCCGGTCTCCGGCCTGGAGCACCGCATGCGGACACTCCCGGCGGACGAGCTGCGGACGGTCCGGGCGTACGAGCGGGAGCACGCGGACCGGCCGCGGGTCAAGCAGATGATCGACCACCGGCTCGACCAGCTGGAGCGGGGCGCGCCGCCCTCGGGCGGCGACCCCGCCGCCCCCGCGGCCGAGCAGGCCCGCCCCACGAGGGGCCGCGCCCCCGTCTCCCCGCAGACGGCCGCACTCCCGCCCGACCCGCTGCCGCACGGCACGTACGACCGGTCGAGGCCGACCCAGCCGAACAACCCCCGCACCCGCTGAGAGCGGTGGGACCCAGGCCGGGGCCGCCCTCCGTGGCGGCCCCGGCCTGGCCGTGAAGAACCGGCGGCGACGGGCCCGGGTCAGGAAGTCGGCCGGGGCCCGGGGGCGCGGCCCGAGAAGGCGGCCCAGGCGTCCGCGCCGCCGGCGGGACGGCCGCCCGCCCCGCCCGGCGCGTAGCAGTCCTTGATCCCCCTGGCCCAGGCGGCGGCGTCGATCCGGTCGTCCGGTGTGGGGCCGAAGGCGTCGAAGAGGGCGCCGGTGGCGGCGCGGCCGAAGCCGGTCGCGGTCATCAGGGCGGCGAAGGCGGGGCGGGCCACCCGGCCCTCGCCGCCCGGGTCGCCGAGCGCGGCCAGGGCGCGGGCGAAGGCGTCCACCGCGGCGTCGAACCGCTCGGGGGCGAGCACGCAGGCGGTGTACTCCTCGAAGGTGATCCGGCCGTCGCCGTCGGCGTCCAGTTCGGCGGCGAGGGTGGTCCAGTACCGCAGGAGGGCCTCGCGCACCGCGTCGTGCGCCGCCGTGCCGGAGTCCGGGGCGGCCGAGACGACGCGGTGCGCCAGGAGGTCGAAGTCCTCGGCCTCCAGCACGCCGTCGCCGTCGGCGTCGAGCAGGGAGAAGACGAGCTGGACCCGGTGGGTCGCCTCGGTGCGCATGGCCGTCCCCTTTCGTCGCGGCCGAGGCCGCAGCCGCCCGGGCGGGCGGCCCTGCCACTATCGGTGGCCCAGCGCACCGGTGGGGCGCTGGGCCGGAGTGTTCACCTGATGAGGGGAAGGTCGCCGCGGTCGCGGGCGGCGGCGGGCCCGGAGGAGCGGGCCCGCCCCGCCGCGCCCCCGAAGGTCCCGCCGCGGGGGAACCGGAGTTCCTAGGGTGCGGCTGTGACCAACGATCAGCGGGACCCGGCGGGCCGTCTCCGTTCCTGGCCGTACGCGGCGGCCGCGTACGTCTTCGCCGTCGTCATGGTGGGGACGACGCTGCCCACCCCGCTCTACGGGCTGTACGAGGAGGAGATCGGTTTCTCCTCTCTGATGGTGACGGTGATCTTCGCGGTGTACGCCGCCGGGGTGATCGCGGTACTCGTGGCGGCCGGCGGGGTCTCGGACGTGCTGGGGCGGCGGCCGGTGCTGCTGGCCGGGCTCGGGTGCGCGGCCGCCAGCGCGCTCTGCTTCGTCTTCGAGGGCGGGCTGCCACTGCTGTTCACCGGGCGGGTGCTCTCCGGATTCTCCGCCGGGCTCTTCACCGGCACCGCGACCGTGGCCGTGATGGAGCTGGCGCCCCGGAACCACCGGGGCCGCGCCTCGTTCGCGGCGACCGCCGCCAACATGCTGGGGCTCGGCTGCGGGCCGCTGCTCGCCGGGCTCCTCGCCGAGTACGCGCCCTGGCCGCTGCGGCTGCCGTACCTGGTCCATCTGGGGCTGGTCGCGGTGGCGTTCGCCCTCACCCTGGTGCTGCCGGAGACCGTGCGGCACTCCGGGCCCCGCCCCGCGCCACGGCCACGGCGCCCGTCGGTGCCCGCCGAGGCGCGGTCGGTGTTCGTCCCGGCGGCGCTGGCGGCCTTCGCCGGGTTCGCCATGTTCGGGCTCTTCACCTCGGTCGCGCCCAGCTTCATGGCCCAGACGCTGGGCGTGCACAACCTGGCCGTCTCGGGCCTGGTCGTCTTCCTGACCTTCGCCGCGTCCACCGTGGGGCAGGCGTCCCTCGGCGGCGTCCCGGCCGAACGGGCGCTGCCGCTGGGGTGCTTCGTCCTGATGGCGGGGCTGGGGGCGATCGGCGGCTCGCTCCTCGCGGCCTCGCTGGCGCTGCTGGTGGCAGGCGCGGTGGTCTCCGGAGTGGGCCAGGGGCTGCTGTTCCGCGCGGGGCTGAACGCGGTCGGCGCCCGGGCCCCGGCCGACCGGCGCGGGGAGACGACCTCGGCGTTCTTCGTCGTCGCCTACCTCGGGATCTCGCTGCCCGTGGTCGGCGTGGGCGCGCTCTCGCTCGCCCTCGGACTGCGCGACGCGGGGCTGGTGTTCAGCGCCTCGGTGATGGTGCTGGCCGGGTCCATCGGGGTGTGGCTGCTGCGCGCGGCGCCCCGCCGCCCGCGCCGCGGCGCCTGACCGCGCCCCGGACCTCCGGTGCCGGGGAGATCCCCGCGCTGCGCCACGGGATCGACCTGGGCCTCACGCGACGCCGTCGAGGAGAACGCGGCGGCCCGCTCCGGCCCGCTCTCCGTCGGCGACCTGGCCGCGCACGACCGGGCCTTCCCGCCGCCGGAGCGGAAGGTGCCGCTGGAGGTGGTGCGAGGCGCGGGCCGCGCCCGGCTCACTCCTTCGCCGGGTCCTCGCACTGCGGGCCGGTCGGGGACGGGGACGGGGACGGGGACGGGCTGGGGCCGGCGGTCTCGTCCGGGTCGGGCGTGGGGCTCGGGCTCTCGCACTCCTCGGGGGGCGTGGGTGTGCCCGGGTCGGTCGGGGTGCCCGGGTCCGATGGGCCGGGTGAGGGGTCCGGGGTCTGGGCCGGCGGCTCGGAGGGGCCGGGTGAGGGGTCCGGGTCGGCCGGCGGTTCGGGGGCCGGGGAGGGCTTGTCGGGTTTGGTCGGGCCGGGCTTCGGCGGACCGGGCTTGTCGTCGCCGGGGTCGGGGCCCACGACGATGCCGCCGTCCCCGTCGTCGACGGGGCGGGTGGCGGGGGTCTTGCCGCCTGGGCCGGGACTGGTGGGGAGGGTGCCCCTGCCGTCGGGGACGGTGTGCACGCCACCCCGGTAGAACTCCATCCAGTGGCGGACCAGCCGGAGGTAGTCGCCCGAGTGGTTGTAGCTGAGGATGGCGCGGTCCAGGTCGGCGGAGCGGCCCAGATCGCGGGTACCGGCGCAGAGGTAGTGGCCGGCGGCGAGGGCCGCGTCGTGGACGTTGCCGGGGTCGCTGCGGCCGTCGCCGTTGCCGTCGGCGCCCCAGCGGGCCCAGGTGGAGGGGAGGAACTGCATCGGGCCGACCGCCCGGTCGTAGACGGTGTCGCCGTCGTGGGCGCCGCCGTCGGTGTCCCGGATCAGGGCGAAGCCGTTGCCGTCGAGCGCCGGGCCGGTGATGCGGCCCCGGGTGGTACCGGCGGCGTCGAGGGCACCGCCCCGGGCGTGGCCGGACTCCACCTTGCCGATGGCGGCGAGGAGTTCCCAGCGCAGGCGGCAGCCGGGGTCGCTGCCGGCCACCCGGCGCTCGGCGTTCCGGTAGGCCCGCAGCACGGTCGCGGGGATGCCGGACTGGGCGCGGACCAGCGTGGCGGGCGAGGCCCCGCCCGGGGTGCCCCGGCCGGCCCCTGCGCCCTTCAGCGGCGGGAGTTCGGTGTGGTACGCGTCGTCGCCCGGCGGGTCGGCGGTGAGCGGCGGGGCGCTGTGGGTGGCGCGTTCCTCGTCCGCCGGGGTGTCGCCCAGGGCCACGGGGATCAGGCCGGGGGCCTGGGAGGCGGTGAGCAGGGCCATGGCGGCGACGGCTACGGCGCCGCCGCGCAGCCCTTTGCGGGTGCGTGCGGGCAGGCGTCGCCCACGGGGTACGGGCATCGCGGTCACTCCTGTCGGTGGTGGTCCGGGCCGGGCGGGGTCAGCGGCCGAAGGTGTCGAGGGACGTGACGAGCCAGCGCCCGTCGCGGTGGACGACGTCGACGGCGAACATGGCGCCCGCGTAGACCCCTTCGTCGTCGGCCTCGTCCTTCTTCTTGGCGCCGCCTGCGGTGCTGACGCTGCTCTGGTCGGCGTAGACGAGGACCCGGGCGCGGTCGCCGTCGATCCGCTCGACGGCGCTGTCGGTGACGGTGGTGGTGATGACGGCCTTCTGTTCGTCGGCGCGTGCGGCGACCTCGCCGAGGAGCGCGGCGTGCTGGTCGACGGCCTTGCCGGTGAGCAGGGTCCTGGCCGCGCGGTCGAAGGCGTCCGGGTCGGCGTGGTCGTAGGAGAAGAGGGCGGCGACGGCCCGGCCGGTCTGGCCCTTGATCTCGCTGGTGCGGGCGAGGTCGGTGAGCGCGGTGTTCTGCCGGGCCGGGTCCCCGCTCAGCGCGGCGGCCCGCGCGTGCGCCCAGCCGGCGAAGCCGCCGAGGAGGAGGGTGAGGAGGCAGAGCACGGTGAGGGGGCGCGGGCGGCGGCGCCGGGGCGCGGCGGTGTCCTCGCCGCCCGGGCGGGTCCGGCGTACGGCGCGTGGTCCCGGGCGCCGCGCGGGGGCGGCCGGTTCCGGCCCGGGGTCCTGCGGCTCCGGGTCCGTGGCGGTCACCGGTACCGCCTCCTCGATGGTGTCCGGGGACAGGACGGCCAGGCCGGTGCGGGGTGTCGCGGGGCCCGGCTGCGTGTCACGGGCCTGGCGGCGGCGCCGGCTGTTGATGAGGTGGCGGGTGGTCGGCATGCGGGTCCTCTCCGGTGCGGGCGGCGGGCGCGGGTACGGGCCGGGTCAGCCCGCCGGGGTGCCGCCCACGGGGGCCTGTCCGAGGGCGCTGAGCTTCCACCGGCCCTCGGTGCGGCTGAGTTCGCCGAGCATGCGGCTGTCCTTGTCGGTCTTCTCGGCACCGGGGGCCTTGACGGTGACGCGGAGGGCGACGAGGACCCGGGCGCGTCCGGCACGGTCGTCCAGCTCGGTGACGGCGGCGGACAGCACCTTGGCGGTGGTGACCGTTCTGGCGGACTTCACCTGTTCGATGAAGTCCCCGCGCCCTTCGGTGAGTTGCTCGTGCAGCTCCCCGGTGGTGGAGGACTCCCACAGGTCCAGGCCCTGGTCGACGTCGCGGTGGTCGAGGGTGTTGAGGTTCTGCACGGCCTGCTCCCCCGCGGCGAGGGCGGCGTCGCGCTGCCCGGCGTAGGCGGCGGTGTCGTCGTGGGCGGCGGCGTACCAGGCCCAGCCGCCCCGCACCGCGAAGCCGCCCGCGATCAGGGTGAGGACGAGCGCCGCCACGAGGAGCGGGCGGGCCGTGCGGGGGGCGGCGCGGAGCTTGCTGGTCATGGGTGCTCCCGTTCTGGGGTGCGGGGTCAGCGCGTGGTGAGGTCGGTGATGCGCCAGCGGCCGTCGGTGAGGCGGGCGGTGACGGTCAACTGGGCGGCGGCGGTGGCGGGTTCGCCCTTGGCCCGGTGCGAGGTCTGGTCGAGGAAGACCAGCAGCCGCGCCCTGTCGCCGGTCAGCTCGACGACGCCGGTCCGCACGGCCTGGGTGGTGAGGGTGAGCCGTTGCTCGGCGAGGCTCTCGCGGACCTGGTCGAAGAGGTCCTCGTACTGCCGGGCGGCCTTCCCGGCGAGGAGGGCGCGGGCGGAGCGCTCGGTGGCCGCCGTACCGTCCGGGGTGTACGAGAAGATCCGCGCGAGTCCGCCCGAGACCTCGCCGCCGACCTGGGTGGTGGCCTCGGTGTCGGTGAGGGCGCGGTTCTCGGCCGAGGGAGTGGTCCGCAGCTGGTGGGCGCCGTAGAAGAAGCCGCCACCGGCGAGGACGAGGACGGCGGCGAGGGCGGTGGGGGCCCAGCGGCGCCAACGGGGGCGTACGGGGCCGGTGGTGTCCGCCTCGTCGGGGCCGTCGGAGGTCGCGGCCTGTTCCGCGGTGGTGTCCGGGGTCGCGTCGGGGGCCTGCTCCGGGGTCTCGTCCGGGCCGGCGGTCTGGGCGTCGGCCCTTCTCAGCAGTGGTCCCATCAGCGCTTCCCCTCGTCCTGGGCGTCCTCGGGCTCGTCCGCCTGGTCCGCGACCGGGACGGCGCTGAGGGCCCGGACCTTCCAGGTGCCGTCGTCGGTGCGGGAGAGCACGGCCTCCAGGCGTTTGCGGTCGGCGGTCATCGCCTCGGCACCCTCGGGGGTGACCTCGACGCGGACGGTGGCGATGAGCTTGGCGGTGCCCGCGCGGGTGTCCAGCGCGGTGACGGCGGCCTCGGTGACAGTGCCCCGCGCCGAGGGGCCCGCCTCGGGCTCGGTGCGGGCGAGTTCGGTGCGCAGCGGCCCGGTGGCGGTGTCCCGCCAGGCGCGGATGCTCTTCTCGGCGTGTTCGCGGGTGGAGGCGTCGAGGGTGGACAGGGTGGCGAGCGCGTGCCGTCCGGCGTCGAGGGCGGTGTCCCGTTCCCGGCTGTGGGCGAGCCCGTCGTCGCTCCGGGCGTCGGCGTACGTCCAGGCACCGGCCCCGCAGAACAGCGCGGCCACGGCGAGGGCCGCCCCGGTGAGCACCCGGCCCCGCCTCATCGCCCGCTCCGGTCGGCGGGGGCGAGCAGTGCGGACAGGCCGGTGGGGGCCTCGCCCCGCTGCCCCGGCAGGGCGAGGGCGCCGGGGAGCGCGGCCGGGGTGCCGGAGGCGGCGGCGCTGCCCGAGGGCAGGGAGCCGGGCTTGGCCGGGGTGGGGACGGGGCCGCCCTCGGGGGCGTTGCCGGAGCCGCGCACGTTCTTGCCGGAGGAGGCGGGGGCGGTGCAGGCGGCGCCGGTGTTGAGCGGCGGGGCGGTGCCGAGGTCGAGGCCGTTGCGGTAGCGGGTGCCGCCGTAGCCGGTGGTGCAGGGCAGGGGCTTGAAGAAGGTGACGGCCATGCCGAAGTTGACCTTTCCTCCGTCGACGGCGGTGGCTCCGGCGGCGACGGCGGCCGGGTACTTCACGAGCAGTTCCTCGGTGCCGCGCTGGCGGGTGAGCGCCACCTCGGAGGTGGTCAGCAGGTTGGCGAGGACCACGCCGAGGCTCGGGTCGAGGTCGCGCAGGACGCCGCTGACCTGGGCGGCGGCGGCGGGAGTGACGGTGATGAGGCGGCGCAGGTCGGCGTCGGAGCCCTTGAGTTCGCGGGCCAGTTCCTCGGCTCCGGTGGCGAAGTCGCGGATGGCCTCGCCCTCCTCGGCCTGGGTGCGCAGCACGGTCTCGCCGTCCTGGATGAGGCGGGTGGTGGCGGGCAGTTCGCCGTCGGCGGCCTCGACGAAGGCGCTGCCGTGGTCCAGGAGGGCCTGGAGGTCGTCACCGCGCCCCTCGAACGCCCGGCCGAACTCGTCGACCACGGTGCGCAGGGAGTCCAGCGGCACCGAGTGGGTGAGGTCGTTCATGCTGGTGAGGACGGAGGTGACGGGGGCGGGCACCTGGGTGTCGGCCTGGGCGATGCGGGCGCCGTCGGCGAGGTAGGGGCCGGTGTCGCTCGCCGGGCGCAGGTCGATGTACTGCTCGCCGACGGCGGAGAGCGAGGCGACGACCGCCTCGGTGTCGGCGGGGATGCGCGGCGCCGACTTCTTGATCCGCAGCTCGGCGCTGACCCCGTCCGCGGTGAGGCCGATGGGACCGACCCGGCCGACCGAGACTCCCCGGTAGGTGACGTCGGAGTGGGTGAACAGGCCGCCCGTGCGCTCCAGTTCGACGTGTACCGCGTAGTGGTCGGCGACGCCCACGTAGCGGCCGAGGTCGGCGTAGCGGATGCCGAGGAAGGCGAGGACGAGGACGGCGATGAGGAGGAACGCGAGGTTCTTCAGCCGTACGGCGAGGGTGATCACCGGGACCCACCTCCGGCGGTCGGGGTGCCGCTGCCGGGTGCGGAGCCGGTGGGGGTGGTGACGGAGGGCAGGGGCAGCGGGGTGCCGGAGGCCGGCCCGGTGGAAGGGGCGGACGGTGCGCCGGACTCGGGCGCGGCCTTCTTCCCGGGCGCCGCCTTCCGTGGCTCCACGCCGGGCTCGGGGGCGGACGGGGGCTCGGTGGGCGTGGGGTCACCCGGGATCAGCGGGGGGAGGACGGCGGTGCCGGGGGCGGCGGAGAGGTGCAGGTAGGTGTTGAGGTAGTCGCCCTTGACGCCGTGCAGCACCTCGTCGGTGAACGGGTACGTCAGCAGCACCTGGAGCGAGTCGGGCAGGTCGCTCCCGGCGTCGGCGAGGGCCTGGAGGGTGGGGGCGAGCGCCTTGAGGTCGGCGACCATGTCGTCCTTGCTCGCGTCGATGGTGGCGGTGGCGACGCCGGAGAGGGTGTCCAGCGAGCGGAGCATGGCCAGCAGTGAACCGCGCTGCTTCTCCAGGGTCTTCAGGCCCGGGGAGAGGTCGGTGAGGACGGTGCCCACGTCCTTCTTGCGGGTGGCGAGGGTGCTGGAGAGCCGGTTGACGCCGTCGAGGGCGTCGGTGATGGCGTCGCGGTTCTCGTCCAAGGTGGTGACCAGCGTGTTCACCCGTTTCAGCATCGAGCGGACCTCGGGTTCGCGGCCGCCGAGGGCGGCGTTGAGTTCCTGGGTGATGGTCTTGAGCTGGTTGACGCCGCCGCCGTTGAGGAGCAGTGAGAGGGCCCCGAAGACCTCCTCGACCTCGGTGTTGCGGCCGGTGCGGGCCACCGGGATGAGGCTGCCGTCGCCCAGGCGCCCGGCGGCGCTCTCCTTCGCGGGGGCGACGAGCTGGACGTACTTCTCGCCGAGGAGGCTGGACTGCTCCAGGCGGGCGCTCGCGTCGGCGGGCAGCCGCACCTTGCCGTTGACCTCCATGGTGACCCGGGCCGACCAGTCGTCACCGCCGAGTTCGATGCGGGTGACGCGGCCGACGGCGACGTCGTTGACCTTGACCGCGGACTGCGGGACGAGGCTGAGGACGTCGTCCAGTTCGGCGGTGACCGTGTACGGGTCGGAGCCGAGGTCGGCACCGCCGGGCAGCGGGAGGTTCTCGGTGCCCTCGAAGCCGGGCGCGGCCTCGGCGAAGGCGCCGAGTGCCAGGGCGAAGCCGAGGCCGAGGGCGAGGAGGCCGCCGAGTCCGGCGCCGGCCGCCTTGCCGAGGTGCGGGAGGCGCTTCATCGCTTCGCCTCCCCACGCTCGGCGGAGGAGCCGCCGGCGGCGGGCAGCGGGAGCAGGGGGCCGCCGCCGCTGATCTCGTTGAGGTTGGCGCGGCCGTCGAGGGTGCGGGTGTCGGGGTTGTAGGCGCTGACGACGTTCCCGGCGGCCAGCGGGGCGACGTCGAGGGCTTCGGCGAGGGAGGCGCGCTGGTCGACGAGGGCCTGGGTGAGGGGGGCCAGCCGGTCGACGTTCTTCTTCAGCTCGCCCCGGTTGTCCTTGACGAACTCCTTGACCTGGCCGAGGGCCTTGCCGAGTTCCCTCAGGGCGCCGGACAGGTCGTCCTTGTTGTCGGCGAAGAAGGTGGTGACGTCGTCCAGGCGCTCCTGGGCGGTGCGCACCTCGCCGTCCTTGTCCTTGAGCATGGTGACGAAGACCTGGAGCTGGGCGAGGGTGGTGAAGAGGTCCTCACTGCTCCCGTCGAGGGTCTTGGCGGCCTTGCCGAACTGCTCGATCGACTCGCCGATGGCCTTGCCGTTGCCGTCGAGGTTCCGGGCGCCGGTGTCGAGGAGGCCGGAGAGGGCGCCGGAGGAGTTGGCGCCGTCGGGGCCCAGTGCGGTGGCCAGTTCGGTGAGGGAGTCGTAGAGCTGGTCGATCTCGACGGGGGTGCGGTTGCGGCTCGCCGGGAGTTCGGCACCGTCGGCGAGGGCCGGGCCGGATGTGTAGGCGGGGGCGAGCTGGACGTAGCGGTCGGCGACGACGCTGGGGGCGACGACGACGGCGCGGGCGTCCGCGGGCAGCCGTACGCCCTCGTCCAGGGCGAGCAGGACGCGGACCTTGGTGCCCTGCGGCTCGACCGACTCGACCTCGCCGACGCGGACGCCGAGGACCCGCAGGTCGGAGCCGGCGTAGACGCCGACGGCGCGGTCGAAGTAGGCGGTGACGCGGGTGGTGCCCGCGTCCAGGAGGCGGACGGCGACGAGGCCGCCGGCGGCCAGCACCACCAGGGCGAGGGCCGCGCTGAGGATTCTTCCGCGCTGGGTCATCGGGCACCGCTCCCCTTCGCCGCCGCCTGCCGCGGCGGGAGGCATCCGGTCTTGGGCTGGGACTGCTCGGGCAGGTAGGCGCGGGGGACGACGCCGCACAGGTAGCTGTCGAGCCAGCGGCCGTTGCCGAGGGTGTTGCCGACGAGCCGGTAGTAGGGGCCGACCAGGGCGAGGGTCCTGTCCAACTGCGTCTTGTTCTTCTCCAGGACGCCGGTGACCCGGCTGAGGGCCTTCAGGGCCGGGCCGAGCTGCTTGCCGTTGTCGTCGACCAGGCCGCCGAGTTCGGTGGAGAGGTTCCGGCTGCCCTTGAGCAGGGCGCGGATGGCGTCGCGGCGCTCCTTGAGTTCGCCGAGGAGCGGCCCGCCGTCCTCGATGAGCGTCTCGAAGCTGGACTTCCTGTTCTTCAGCGTCCTGGTGAACGTGGCGCTGCCCTCCAGGAGTTCGGCGAGCTTCGCGTCCCGTTCGGAGATCGAGGCGGAGAGCGCGGAGAGGCCGGTGGCGGCCTTGCGCACGTGCGGCGGGGAGTCCTTGAAGGTGTCGGAGATGGTCTCGAAGCTCTCCGCGAGCTTGCCGGTGTCGATCTCGTCCACGGTGGAGCCGAGGTCCTGGAAGGCGGTGGTCACGTCGTACGGGGAGGTGGTGCGGGTCAGCGGGATACGGGCACCGGGGTCCTGGGCGCGGGAGCCCAGCGGGTCGAGGGCGAGGTACTTCTCGCCGAGCAGGGTCTTGATGGCGATGGCGGCGGTGGACCGGTCGCCGACCCAGGCGTCCTGGACCTCGAAGGTGACCTCGACCTTGGCGCCTTCCAGGGCGACGCCGGTGACCTGTCCGACCTTGACCCCGGCGACCCGCACCTCGTCGCCGTCGCCGAGCCCGGCCGCCTCGGAGAAGTCGGCGGTGTACGTGGTGCCGCCGGCCAGCGGCAGCCGCTCGACGTTGTACGCGAGGGCGGCGAGCAGGGCGAGGGCGAGCAGGCCGACGAGGGCGACGGCGACGGGGTTGCGGTCCTTGACGGGCTTGAGGCGGGGGCGGCGGCTCATCCCTGGCACCTCGCTTCGGTGAGGCCGATGCCGGTGGGCGGCTTCGAACCGTCGTCGGTCTCCACACCGCTCACACGCGCCTCGCAGAGGTAGAGGTTGAACCACGACCCGTACGAGGAGACCCGGGCCAGGGCGGTCATCTTGGCGGGCGTCTTCGCGAGGAACTCCTCTATCTGCGGGGCGTGTTCGCCGAGGGTGGTGGAGAGCCTGCCGAGTTCGGCGATGTCCTTCTTGAGGGGGGCCCGGCCCTCCTGGAGCAGATCGGCGGTGACGGTGGTGAGGTCGCCCATCGCCGCGACGGCCCTGCCCAGCGGCTTGCGGTCGCCGTTGAAGCCGGTGACGAGCTTCTGGAGGGTGGTGACGAGGTCGTCGAAGCCCGCCTCGCGCTCGTTGAGGGTGGCCAGGACGGTGTTGAGGTTGTCGATCACCTCGCCGATCACCTGGTCCTTGGCGGCGACCGTCGTCGTCAGCGAGCCGACATGGCGGATGAGGCCGTCGACGGTGGCGCCCTCGCCCTGGAGGACCTGCACGATGGAGCCGGCCAGCTCGTTGACGTCCCTGGGGGAGAGCCCTTCGAAGAGCGGCTTGAAACCGTTGAAGAGGAGGGTGAGGTCGAGGGCGGGGGTGGTGCGGCCGACGGGGATGGTGGCGCCGCCCTCCAGGGTCCCGGCGAGGTCGCCGCTGCCCCGGTCGAGGGAGACGTACCGCTGGCCGACCATGTTGAGGTACTTGACGGCGGCGGTCGCCGAGCGCGGCAGCGTCCGTTCCTTCCGCACGGTGAAGGTGACCTGGGCGAGCCGCCGGTCGACCACGCGGACGTCGGTGACCTCACCGACCTTCACCCCGGAGATGCGCACGCTGTCGCCGTCGAGGAGTCCGGTGACATCGGTGAACAGGGCCTTGTACGTGGTGGTGCCGGTGCGGACGCCGGTGTTGGCGATGCTGAGGCCGAGGACGGTGGTGGCCAGCACGGTGACCACGAGGAAGGCCAGGGACTTCAGCACCGGTCCGGTCAGGCCGCGGCGGCGGGTGTGCGGGTTCCGGTCGGTCATTCGAGGGTCACCTCCGCGCCCCGGAACGCCGGTCCCGCGAGCAGGCTGCTCCAGTCGGGCAGCTCGCCGGGGCTCTGCCCGGCACCGGGGGCCAGCAATTCGTTGACGAGGTCGTTCTCCTGCGGGGAGTTGGCCGGACCGAGTTCCCCTCCGGCGGTGGCCTCGGGCTGGGCGGCGGGTTTCACCGAGGTGCCGAGGTAGGGCACCGGGTAGCAGCGGGGGCCGCCCGAGGCGTCGTACGAGGGGGTGTCGCGGCCCGGCTGGTAGGCGCCACGGGAGGGGACGGCGGTGACCTCGACGGTCAGTCCCGGCCGGTCGGTGCCCTTGCCGAGCGCCTTGTCCATCGCGGGCACGAACTCGGCGAGGGTGCGCAGGGTGCAGGGGAAGGACGGGGAGTACTCGGCGAGCAGTTCCAGGGTCGGCCGGCTGGTGGCGCCGAGGCGGATGATGTTCGCCTGGTTCTGCCGCAGGAAGGCGGTCAGGTCCTCGGCGGTGCGGGTGGTGGCGCCGTAGGTCGCGGCGAGCCGCCCCTCCTGCTCGGCGAGGGTGGAGCTGGTGGTGGTGAAGTCGGTGAGCGCGGTGAGGATGCCGGGGGCCGCGTCGGCGTAGACGTGGCTGACCTCGACCAGGTGGCGCAGGTCGCGGTTGAGGGCCGGCAGGTGCGGGTTGAACTTCGCCAGGTGCGTGTCGAGCGTGGTGAGGGTCTCCCCCAGCTTCTCGCCGCGCCCCTCCAGGGCCTGGGAGACGGCGGAGAGGGTGGCGGAGAGTTTCTGCGGCTGGACGGCGGTGAGCATCGGCAGGACGTTGTCGAGGACCTGCTGGAGTTCGACGGCGCTGCTGGAGCGGTCCTGCGGGATGACGGCCCCGGCGGCGAGCGCCTGGCCGGTGGCCTGCTTCGGCGGGACGAGCGCCACGAACCGTTCACCGAACAGCGTGGTGGGCAGCATCTGCGCCCGTACGTCGGCGGGGACCCCGGCCAGCGCGCCCGGCTTCATGGCGAGGGTGAGGCGGGCCCCGCTGCCGGTGGCGTCGATGGCGCGGACCTCGCCGACGACGACCCCGCGCAGTTTCACCTCGGCGCCCAGGTGCATCTCGTTGCCGACGCTGCCGGTCTCCACCACCACCGGCTCGGAGCGGGTGAACCGCTTGTCGTAGACGGCGACGGCCAGCCAGATCAGCAGGGCCGGGACGAGCAGGAAGACGATGCCGGCACTTCTGCGGCGCAGCGTCGCGCCCGGGTCGGTACCCATCTCACCCCGCCACCTTCACGGTCGTGGTCGCGCCCCACAGGGCCAGCGACAGGAAGAAGTCGGTGACGCTGATCAGCACGATGGCGTTGCGCACCGAGCGGCCGACGGCCACGCCGACCCCGGCGGGTCCGCCCTGGGCGCGGAAGCCGTAGTAGCAGTGGGCGAGGATCACCAGCACGCTGAAGATCAGCACTTTCAGCACCGACAGCAGGACGTCCGTCGGTGAGAGGAAGAGGTTGAAGTAGTGGTCGTAGGTGCCCCGGGACTGGCCGTTGAAGAAGACGGTGATGTAGCGGGAGGCGACGTAACTGGAGAGCAGCCCGATCGCGTAGAGCGGGATGATGGCGACGACGCCGGCGATGATGCGGGTGGTGACGAGGTACGGCATGGAGCGGATGCCCATGCCTTCGAGGGCGTCGACCTCCTCGTTGATGCGCATCGCGCCGAGCTGGGCGGTGAAGCCGGCGCCGACGGTGGCGGAGAGGGCGAGGCCCGCGACGAGCGGGGCGATCTCGCGGGTGTTGAAGTAGGCGGAGACGAAGCCGGTGAAGGCGGCGGTGCCGATCTGGTCGAGGGCGGCGTAGCCCTGGAGGCCGACGACGGTGCCGGTGAAGAGCGTCATCGCGATCATCACGCCGACGGTGCCGCCGATGACGCCGAGTCCGCCGGAGCCGAAGGCGACCTCGGCGAGCAGCCGCTGCACCTCCTTGAGGTAGCGGCGCAGCGTGCGCGGGACCGCGGCCAGGGCCTTGGCGTAGAAGACGAGCTGGTCGCCGGAGCGGTCGAGCCAGGCGAGCGGGGAGGCCATCGGCGCCTCAGCCTCCCTTCGGCGGGACGATCTGGAGGTAGAGGCCCGTCATCACCATGTTGACGAAGAAGAGGAGCATGAAGGTGATGACGACCGACTGGTTGACGGCGTCGCCGACGCCCTTGGGGCCGCCGCGCGGGTTGAGGCCGCGGTAGGCGGCGACGATGCCGGCGATGAACCCGAAGATGAGCGCCTTGAGTTCGCTGATGTACAGGTCGGGCAGCTGGGCGAGGGCGGAGAAGCTGGAGAGGTAGGCGCCGGGGGTGCCGCCCTGGAGGATGATGTTGAAGAAGTAGCCGCCGAGGGTGCCGACCACCGAGACCATCCCGTTGAGCAGCACCGCGACCGACATGGTGGCGAGTACCCGGGGCACCACCAGGCGCTGTACGGGCGAGACGCCCATGACCTCCATGGCGTCCAGCTCCTCGCGGATCTTGCGGGAGCCGAGGTCGGCGCAGATCGCGGAGCCACCGGCGCCCGCGATGAGCAGGGCGACGATCAGCGGGCTGGCCTGCTGGATGACGGCGAGGACGCTGGCGCCGCCGGTGAAGGACTGGGCGCCGAGCTGCTGGGTGAGCGAGCCGACCTGGAGGGCGATGACGGCGCCGAACGGGATGGAGACCAGGGCGGCGGGCAGGATGGTGACGCCGGCGATGAACCAGAACTGCTCGATGAACTCCCGGAACTGGAAAGGCCGTCGGAAGATCGCCCGGGTCACCTCCGCGGCCAGCGCGAAGAGCCGGCCGGTCTGCCGCAGCGCCCCCGTGATCACGAGCCGCTCCCGGCGCGGGGGACGGTGCGGGTGGGCGCGGAGGCATCCCTCGCGTAGGTGTCGCGGATGGCTTCACGGGCGGCCGGGGGCAGGGTGCCCAGCAGGGAGAGGACGCGCTCGCGGCGGCGGGCGACGGCCTGGCGGGGCGGCAGGCCGTCGGTGGGCTGGAGCTGGGGGGCGATGACGCGCGGGGCGTCGGGGCGGCCTGTGGCGCTGGCCGCCTCGGCGGCGAGGGTGGCGGCGTCCTTCTCCTCGGACATGCCGATGGGGCCCTCGCGGCGGCCGCGGAGGAACTGGGCGACCACCGGTTCCTCGCTGGTGAGCAGGACCTCGCGGGGGCCGAAGGTGACCAGCTCGCGGCGGAAGAGCATGCCCATGTTGTCGGGGACGGTGGCGGCGATGTCGAGGTTGTGGGTGACGATGAGCATCGTCGCGTCGATCTGCGCGTTGAGGTCGATGAGGAGCTGGGAGAGGTAGGCGGTGCGGACCGGGTCGAGGCCGGAGTCGGGCTCGTCGCAGAGGATGATCTGCGGGTCCAGGACGAGGGCGCGGGCGAGGCCGGCGCGTTTGCGCATGCCGCCGCTGATCTCGCCGGGCAGCTTGCCCTCGGAGCCGAGGAGCCCGACGATCTCGATCCGCTCCATGACGGTCCGCCGGATCTCCGACTCCTTCCTGCGGGTGTGCTCGCGCAGCGGGAAGGCGATGTTGTCGAAGAGGGACATGGAGCCGAAGAGGGCGCCGTCCTGGAACATGAGACCGAAGAGCTTCCGGGTCTCGTAGATGTCCCGTTCGGGGCTGTTCACCATGTCGACGCCGTTGATGAGGACCCGGCCGCGCTCGGGTTTGAGCAGTCCGACGAGCGATTTCAGGAATACGGTCTTCCCGGTACCGGAAGGGCCGAGCATGACGCTGACCTCTCCGGCGGGAAGGGTGAGCGTCACGTCCTGCCAGATGTTCTGCTTGCCAAAGGACTTGGTCAGGCCGTCGACCACCACTTCGATTCCCATTTCACCTCCAGCAAGCCTTTTTCGGGTGGGCGCCGCGGACGTTCCTGGTGTGCACCGCGGGGCGCACGGTAAGTCGGCGCGAGGGGCGCGGACAATGGGTGGGGCACGACATTCCCGAGGTTTCCGCGTCTTTGTCACCGGGGTGACAAGACCGTTTCCCTCGTTTGTCTCCGGGCGACAGCCAGGGCCCCGTGCCACCGGGGGGCCGGATGGCCGGGGCCCTGCTGACGGACGCCCGCCCCGGAAGGAGGACCGAGGCCGGAAAGCGTCCCCCGGCACACCGGCCGGCGGACGCCGCCGGACCTGGAGCCGAGCGACGCACCGGAACGCTACGGCCCGGTAACCTCTGTCGGCAATACCAGGTCGCGAGATTGCGGAAAGAGGGACTTCGGCCACCGGGGTTTTGTCATCCCGATGACAGGAAAGGGCTCCCCTTTTGTCACCCGGGAGCACACAAGGAGCCGCCGTCCGGGAATCACCGCGTCCCATCCCTGACGGTGCCGCATGATCGATCAGAATTGTCGACAATGCGCACCGGGCCGCCAAGTGGGCCGCACCCACCACTCACCCCGGAAACAGGAATTCCCCTTCCGTAAAGAATCTTCGACCGCTCCATTGTTCCGGAAAGTTTCCCGCAAGTAACGTCTGGCCACGCGGTCGAGGACCACCGGGCCGCGGTCCGCCCGGCCGCCTCCCGGCTCCGGTGCGGCCCACCCCCACTCTCTGCCGGTCAATCCAACAAGGAGCGTCCCAGAGCCATGCGGAAATCCCTCAGGAAGATCGCCCTCGTCGCCGGTGCCGCCACGGCCGCCATCGGGCTCACCGCCGGTACCGCCTCGGCCGTGCCCTCGACCGTGTGGACGGTCAGCCCGTCCCCGGCCGACTTCACGGCCGCCAACAGCGGGAACATCGTGCTGAGCGTCAACGGCATCGCCATGACGTGTACGACGTCCGGCGCCTCCGGCACCATGCAGAGCGCCACCGGCAACCCCGCCACGGTGGCGAACATCAACGCCATCAACTTCGGCGCCGGCGGCTCGCCGTGCACCAGCGTCCTGGGCAACGTGACCACCGTCGCCACCGTGCCGTGGACGGTCGTGGCCGCGGACTACGACGCCGCGACCCAGGTCACCACGGGCCACGTCGGCAACATCGACGCCGACGTGACGGTCGGCGCCTGCAAGTTCCGCGTGACCGGCAAGGCGAGCAGCACCTACACCAACTCCACCGGCGCCCTGGCGGTCAGCAGCGCCTCCGGCGACCTCACCGTCGTCTCGTCCACCAACTGCGGTGCGGCCGTGCCGGTCGGCGCCAGCCCGACCTTCAAGGGCACCTACCTGGTCAAGCAGACCGGCACCAGCGTGATCCCGACGATCGTGGGGTCCAACCCGTAACAGGTCCCCTCTCCCCGGTCCGTCCGGCTCGGCCGGGCGGACCGGGGGCGTGTCCGCACGAGGTGACCGACCCAGCCAGCCCCGAGGAGCGCCCGTGAAAGGTCCCCGTACTTCCCCCCAGAGCCCCCGCCGTCCCGGTGCCCGGCGTGCGGTGATCGCCGCCTTCGTCGTGCTGGCCGCCATGGTTCCGGCGGCGGGGACGGCCCTGGGGGCGCAGGAGGTGGAGGCCGAACTGCCCTACGTGTGCGCCTTCCCCTCCGGGCCGCAGCCGGTGACGGTGCGGGTGGCCGCGCGCTTCCCCGACTCCGCCGCCCAGGGCGAGGAGATCGTGCCCGCCGATGTGAGGACCACCGTCGAACTGCCCGAGGCGGCCGTCGCGGAGCTGGACGCGGCGCCGGGTGCCGAGGTGCGTGGCTCGACGGAGCTGGCCATCGCGCTCTTTCAGGGCGAGGCGGAGGCACAGGCGTCCTGGCGCGGTACGGCCGAGCCGGTGGCCGTACCGGCCGAGGGGCCGCTCGTGCTGGAGTCGGCGGGGGACGTGCCCTCGGTCACGCCCGGCTCGGCCGGCGAACTCAGCTTGCGCGCGGGCACCTTGGAACTGGCCCTGGAGACCAGGAACGCCTCCGGCCCGGACGGCCCCCCACAGCAGCCTGGCGAACCCGTCTCCGTCTCCTGCGCGCTCGCCGGCGGCGCCCCGGGGGGCGGGCTGCTGGCCACCGTCCCCGTCTCCCCCGCCAAGGCGCCCGGTCCGGGCGAAGGCCCGTCACCCTCGGCCGGACCGGGCGGGTCCGCCGGGAAGGAGGCGGGGGAACCGGAGCGTTCCGCACCGCCCCGGGGGCGCCTCACCGTGGAGGCGGACGCTCCGCAGGACGCACCGCCCTGCCGGGCCGAGGAACCGACACCGGCCACCCTGACCGCCTACATCACCGGCTACTCGAACGTACGCAAGCTGGAGGGCTCCTCCCTCATCCCGCTCTCGTGCATGGTGATCGAGCAGGGGGAATCCGTGCCCCTGGACGAGAACTTCTCCGGCCTGCGCCAGCCGGCCGAGGTGAACCTCTCCTACGAGGGCCGCCGCCAGACGCCGCCGGCCAAGGCCACGTTCCTGACCTACGGCTTCGTTCCGACAACCGCCACGATGGTCCTCGAACAGGTGGGGCGGGTCCACCTGGAGGCGGATCTGCGGTTCGCGCCCTACCTCAACGTGATCTCCAGCATCCGCGCCTCACTGGTGCTCCGCCTCTCCGACGTGAAGGTCAACGGCGTCCCCCTGGACGTGGGCCCCGGCTGCCGCACCGAGACACCGCTCACCTCACCGGACCCGGAGCCGGAGCGGTTCCCCGAAGATCACATGGTGCTGCACGGGTACAGCTACCAGATCCCGCCGGACGACGCCGTCGGCTACATGGTGTCCTCCGGAGGCCCGCTCACCAGCGAGATCACCATCCCCGCCTTCACCGGCTGCGGCACCTCCGACGGCGAGGACCTCAACCGCCTGCTCACCGCGTCGATCTCCGGGCCCGGCAACTACGTGAAGCAGATCCAGGGCCAGACCTGCACGCCGGACCTGGCGGACACCGAGAACATGAAGGAGTACTGCACCCCCGACGGCCAGCCCCGCATCATCCCCACGCCCGAACGCTGACCCCGCGCCCCCTCCCGCCCCTCCGCCGAAAGGACCCGCCATGCGCCCCACCCGCGCCAGACTCACCCTCGCCGCCACCGCCGCCGCCACCGTGCTCGGCACCCTCGCCTCGACCGGCACCGCGACCGCCGCCACACAGCCGGCCGGCGCCTGGGCGCCGTTCACCCGGTGTCCGGTGGACGCCCCGGCGATGCTCGGCGCCGACGGCCTCGACCGCTCTCCGCAGTGCGTGGTGTCGTACGCGACCAGCGGCACCATCAAACTGGGCAACACCACCGTCGTCACCGGGAACAGCAACCTCCAGATCGGTGTCGTCCAGAACACGGACGGCACCAGCACCGTGGTGGCGCCCCCGGCGGGGTCGATCATCGCCGACTCCGCGACCGTCCCCGGGGGACTGCTCGGACTGATGTGCCCGAGCGACGTCCCGTTCGTCACCGACATCTGCAAGAA
Source organism: Streptomyces sp. BBFR102 (assembly GCF_051397025.1). Lineage (NCBI taxonomy): Bacteria > Bacillati > Actinomycetota > Actinomycetes > Kitasatosporales > Streptomycetaceae > Streptomyces > Streptomyces sp. BBFR102. The sequence continues at coordinate 4,898,769 of NZ_CP195757.1, read as the reverse complement.
GCTCACCGACGGCAAGCTCAACAAGATCACCGCGACGCTCGAATCGGCGGGCGCGCCCTCGGAGTTCGACCAGATCGCCGGTGTCGTGACGGACATGCCGATCGTGCGGATACCGGTGCGGATCAAGCTGGAGAACCCCTTCCTCGGCGACGACTGCTACATCGGCACCGCGTCCGAGCCGGTCGTGCTGCGCCCGCACAACGCCGACGCCCCCGAGTTCACCGTCGACCGCTTCAACGGCGCCGGCGGCACCCCGAACGAGGAGGACGGCGACGCCAGCCGCATCAACCTGCTCGGCTCCACCCAGGTCGACGACACCTTCGCCGTTCCGGGCGCCAGCGGGTGCGGCCTCGGCCTGCTCGGCGTCATCGACGGCGCGGTCAACCTCAAGACCGGCCTGCCCTCGGCCGCCGGCAACAACAAGCTGACCCTGAACGACACCCAGACCCACCTCGGCGGCCTGTACGCCCCGGGCACCGTCGCCCCCGACGCCGGCAAGGTCCTCGCCGAGTACTGGCACGGCGCCGCCGGCTGACCGGCCCCGCGAGCCCGTACCGCCGGTTCCCGGCCGCACCGCGAGACGCCCCGCTGCACAGCGTGCCATTCTGTGTACGAACGGTGTACATCACAGGGGAGTTGAACTACCTTCACCTTTCCACGTCGTCATGCACCTGCCGGTTGCCTCCGGGCGCCCCTCCTCCATCCGGCGAGGGGCGCCCTCGGCCTCCCCCACCGGGCGCGCAGGAGAGCAAGGGATCACTCATGCCCTCGATCGCACAGCCAATGGACGTCGGTGAACCACTCGACCCACTGCCCCGCGAGTTCGCGGCCTTCATGCGGCCGGAACTCCCCGGCCTCATCAGGGAGATCCGCCTGGAGGTGACCCGGGCCTACCCGGAGTACGGCCGCCTCCTCAACGGCCCGCACGCCGACGCCGTCCGCCAGGGCGTCGCCCAGGCACTCTCCGCCTTCGTCGACCGGGTCGCCGACCCCGGCGCGGGGTGCGCCCTCCGCGACGAGCTGCTGCGCAAGTTCGGCCGCGTCGAGGCGTACGAGGGCCGGGAACTGGACAGCCTGCACGGCGCGTACCGGCTCGGCGCGCGGATCGCGTTGCGCCGCGCCAAGACCATCGGCCGCCAGTACAGCCTCTCCCCCAACGTGATCCTCACCTTCGCCGACACCGTCTTCGCCTACGTCGACGAGCTGGAGGCCCTCTCCCGCGAGGGGTACGCCGAGGTCCAGGCCCGCGCCGCCTCCGAAGTCTCCGCGGTACGAAGACAGCTGCTCCACCTCATCCTCGCCGCGCCGCCCCTCCCGCACGCCACCATCGCCTCCCTGTGCGAGGCCGCCGCCTGGGAACTGCCCGAGCGGTGCACACTGATCGCGCTGCGCGCCCCGGTCCCCGACCAGCTCCAGGCCCACCTGGACGAGGACGTCCTCGCCGACCCGGGCATCCCCCAGCCGCACCTGCTCGTCCCCGGTCCGCTCACCGCCGCCCGCCGCGCCATGCTCGACCGGGCGCTCGGCGCCACCCACGCGGTGGCCGGGGCGACGGTCCCCCCGGCGCAGGCCGCCGACTCGATCCGCTGGGCCCGCCGCGTCCTGGCGCTCATCGACGACGGGGTCATCCCGGACGCGCCCCTGGTCTTCTGCGAGGACCACCTGACGACCCTGTGGCTGCTGGCCGACCCCGCCCTCGTCGCCCGCCTCGCCGCCCGCGAACTGGCTCCGCTGGACGGCCTCTCCGCCAGCCGCCGCGACCGCCTCGTCGAGACCCTGCGGGTCCACATCTCCACCCGCGCCCCCGCCGAACAGGTCGGCGAGACCCTCGGCGTCCACGCCCAGACCGTCCGCTACCGCCTGCGCAACCTGGAGAGCCACCTCGGCGCCCGCCTCACCGACCCCGACCACCGCTTCGCCCTGGAGGCGGCGTTGCGGTCGCTGCACGTTCAGGGCCGGGGCGGACGGGGCTGACCGGCCCGGCGGCCGTTCCCGCACCCCACCGCGGCAACGGCGAAGGCCCGGCACCCGCACCGCCCCCCGCACCCGTGTCGGTGCGAAGGCCGGACGCGGGGGCCGGGCCCTGTGTCCCGTCCCGCCTCCTGCCGGCCGCCGCGTCAGCAGCCCAATACCCGCGCCCCTGCTCCGGTCTCGGCCGGAGCGGGGGCGCCCACCAGGTACGACGGCGACAGGAGGGGGAGGCGAGTCACTTGCTGACGGCGAAGCGCATCAGGGCACGCTCGTCGCCCTGCTTGATCTTCCCGGTCTCGTTGATCACCTGGAGCTTCCAGCCGGAGCCGACCCGCATCGCCTTCGCCACGGCGCAGCCGTTGTCGTCGGTGAGCAGGCTCGGCCAGATGTCGGCGACCTGCTGGGAGCTGCCGCCGGTGGCGTCGTAGACCTTGAAGCTGATGTTCCGGGCGTTCTGGAACGAGCTGCGCTTCTTGTAGGCGGCGGCGATGAAGACGATGCTGTTGATGTTGGTCGGCACCCGGGCGAGCTCCACGGTCACCGTCTCGTCGTCGCCGTCACCGTGACCGGTCTGGTTGTCCCCGCTGTGCACCAGCGAGCCGTTGCCCAGCGGGTCCAGCGAGTCCAGACCGGCGAGGCGGACGGGTTCGTCGTTCTGCATCGCGATGGCGATCAGGTCGAGGTCCGTACCGGCCTTCTGCCGCATCTTGCCGAGGATGCCGCCGCTGGCACCGACGGTGGGGTCCCAGGAGACTCCGATGGACAGATGGGTCACCCCGTCCAGGTCGGCCGGGCCGTCTTCCTTCTGCAACGTGATCATGCGTGATCCCCTTGGTGGTGAGACTGCTACAGATGCAGTGTGCCTGGTTGGTCCGGCGGCCGGGCGGGGAGGGGCCGCGCGCGGGCGTGGGGGCGCCGGGGATTCGGCTGCGCTCCTGGGCTCGTGCCTCGCCGTCAGGACCGCCCGCCCCGGTCCCCCGCGCGCCTACCGGGTGCGGTGAGGACAGGCGCCGGCCCCGTGGGCACCCGCGGTCGGACCGGCGAGGGGGCCGTGCCGTACAGGTGACGCGAAGCCGCCCCCGCCGTTGCGGCGGGGGCGGCTTCGCGGTGCTGTCCGGTCGGAACACTACTCCCGGACGCCGACGCCCCGGACCGGCGGGGTGCCCGGGAGCCGGCCGACGGGCAGCGCCGTGGCGACCGGAGCGAGGACGACGGGACCACCGACGATGGCGATCCGGCTGACGGCCGGGGCGTACGGCAGGTGCCGGCCGGGGGGTGCACGCCCGAGGTGAGGGTGACGGCGGCGACGACCTCGGCGCCCGCGCCGGGTCCCGCCGCTGCCGGGACAGCGGGGAGGGGGACGCCTCGACCCCAGGGCAGCCCGCCGGCCCGAAGCCCTTCCTCCCGCGCCCCGGCCCGGGTGGCGCGGGCACCACCGACAGCCCGGACCACGGCCCCTCAGCGCCCTACCGCTTGACGCCCACGAACCCCCACTGCTCCACCGGCTCACCGGCCGGCGGCGCGTCGGGACGCCACAGGCTGATCGAGCCGAACCCGGGGGAGAGCAGTTCGAGGCCGTCCGCGAAGGACGCCACGATCTCCTGAGGCCGGGAGACGTAGGGGACGGCGCCCCCGTCGGCGTACTCGTCCGAGCCCGCCCTGGTCAGCGGCGTCTCGATCGTGTCGCACAGGACCAGGTGGCTGCCGGACGGCAGTGCGCCGAGGTACGCGCGGACCAGCGCGCTCGCCTCGGCGTCGTCGGCGACGTGGCCGAGGGTGGACATCAGGAGCACGGCGACCGGCCGGCTGAGGTCCAGGGTGCGGCCCGCCTCACGGAGCACCGCCGGCGCGTCGGTGAGGTCCGCGTGGACGTAGTCCGTGGCGCCCTCGGGGCCGCTGGTCAGCAGGGCCCGGGCGTGCGCCAGGACGATCGGGTCGTGGTCGACGTAGACGACGCGGGAGGCCGGGGCGGCGGCCTGCGCCACCTCGTGGGTGGCCTCGGCGGTGGGCAGGCCGGTGCCGAGGTCGAGGAACTGGCGGACCCCCGCCTCCCCCGCGAGGTGGCGCACCGCGCGTGCCTGGAACTGCCGGGAGGCCCGGGCGATGTCGACGATCTGCGGGAACAGCTCCGCCATCCGCCGCCCCAGCTCGCGGTCGGCCTCGTAGTGGTCCTTGCCGCCCAGCCAGTAGTTCCAGATCCGTGCGGAGTGCGGCACTCCGGTGTTCAGCCCCTGCTCGGCCGGCGGCGTCATCTTCCGTCTCCCCTCACGCGGTTCGGCGGACCGCCCGCCGTGGGACGACCGCCCGGCGTGCCCGGTCGCCCTGGCACGGTCATGGTCGCGCACAGATCCCGCGCGCACCAGCCCCTCGCGCCCCACGGCTGCCCCGCCGTCACGGACCGGGCCGCGCCACGGCACGGTCAGAGCAGGCGGCGGATGTCCCCGCGGACGCGGTAGAAGCCACCGGACGCGGCGTGCACGGCGTCCACCACGTACCGTGCGCCGGGCTCGCGGATCGCGCGCGGGAACTGGACGTTCCACGACGGGTCGTACCCCTCGGTGGTGACCTGGACCCGCAGGCGGCCGGCCTCCTGGACGCACTCGACCACGACGGACCCGGCGGGGACCCGGCCGACCGAGGCCAGCGCGTCGGCCGCCGTGGCCGGGGCGCGGGCGGGCAGCGCGGCGGCGAGCTTCACGTCCCGGGCGAGGGGCACCGAGCCCTTCTGGGCGGCGGTGACCGCCGCCTCGCTCGCGTCGACGCAGACCAGCGAGCCGTCCGTGGTGACCAGGTAGAGCCGCTCGTCGCGGTACTGCATGGACAGGGCCGAGCCGCCGCCCGTGCCGAGCTTCCACAGCCGGGTGCCGTCGCGGTCGAAGCAGTAGACGGAGGAGGCCGAGTCGGCGGCGAAGACGAAGCGGCCCCCGGGAGAGGTCGCGCAGGAGTAGACGGCACCGTCGCAGGCGAAGGTGGCCTCGACCGCTCCGGTCGTCTTCGACAGCCGCTGCACCACGCGGCGGGCCGTGCCCGCGTAGACCGCGTCGTCCTCCTGCCAGCCGAAGAGGACGCCGCCCCTGGTCGGGGTGTGCCAGTACTGGCCGCCGCCGTCGGGGCGGTAGGCGGTGACGCCGCCGCTGTGGCCGTGGTAGACCGCGCGGTCGTCGGCGCGGATCATCCAGGCGTGCTCGCCCTGGCCGCGGCGGGCCCACTGGTGCTCGTCCTCGTGGTCGATGACGGTGAGGCCGCCGGAGCGGTCCGAGACGTTCAGTACGCCCTCGTGGATGTCGAGCCAGAAGATGTCGACGTCGGCGGCGATGTCGTAGGCGGCGAAGGGGAGCTTGGCGGAAAGGTCGTAGACCTTGCCGTCGTCGCACCCCGCGTAGATCCAGAAGTCGTCCGCCACCAGGCACTTGACGCCTTCGGGCAGGCCGAAGCGGGCGAGGACGGTGCCGTCGTGGTCCAGGGTGTAGACGTCGCCCGCCTGGTTGCCCACCCAGCAGCGGTCCTCGTCCACGTGGATGCCGAAGGCGGCGGAGCCGGTGCAGAACCGCCACAGCACGGGGGCGACGGCGCGCGCCGTGGAGGGGGTGGAGGAGACCTGGCGCCGCGTCACCGCACGCGGGGCGCGCTGTCCGGGGACGGCGGGGGCGTACCCCTTGCGGGACTTCTCGGCGACCTTCCTCGCGGCGGCGGCCACCGCCTTCTCCCGGGTGGGGAAGGTGGTGGTCTGGGTCTGCCCCGCCGCGCCGATCCGTCCGTACCGGACCGTCACCACGTGGTCGGCGACGGTCACCTCGTAGAACTTGTGGGCGGATCCGTCGTCCTGCGACAGCTCCAGATACGTCGTGGTCACCGTGGCTCCGGCGGACATGGCGGACCCCTCCCCGAGAACGGGCCCGCCGGCCGCTCCGGCGAGTCCCACTGACGGAACCGTAGGAGAGGGGACTGACAACAGGACGTACCCTGCCGCAAGGACGGATGGGGAGCACGGCGAAGGAGAGGAGCCACGATGAGCGACGTGAGCCGGGTGTCCGAGGCGGACCTGCGGTACCTGCTCCGTTGTGTGGAGCTGGCCGAGGAGGCGCTCGACGCGGGCGACGAGCCGTTCGGGTCGGTCCTGGTGGGCGGGGACGGCACCGTACTCGCCGAGGACCACAACCGGGTGGCCTCCGGGGACCGCACCCGCCACCCGGAGTTCGCGCTCGCCCGCTGGGCGGCGGAGCACCTGACGGTGGCCGAGCGGGCGGCGGCCACCGTCTACACCTCGGGCGAGCACTGCCCGATGTGCGCGGCGGCGCACGCCTGGGTGGGGCTGGGCCGGATCGTGTACGCCGCCTCCTCGGAACAGCTCACCGGCTGGCTGGCGGAGTGGGGCGTGCCGGCGGCCCCGGTCGCCGCCCTGCCCGTGGCGGCGGTCGCCCCCGAAGTCGCGGTGGCGGGTCCGGCGCCGGAGTTGACCGAGCAGGTCAGGGCGCTCCACGCCCGCCTGCACGGCGCCGGACGCGGCGAAGGCTGAGCCCGGAGCGGACCGCGCGCCACCCCGGCCCCGGCACCGCCCGCCGACGGGAACCGGACGCGGGGCGCGGGACGCGGGCGGCGCGATCCGCCCGCCCCTCCCCGCGCGGTGTCCGGTCACCGGACACGAGCGAGAAGGGGGGACGGGCTGCGGAGGGGACAGGGGAGTACCGCCGCGCCGGCGCTCCGGGGCCGGTGACGCCCGTCCGTGCCCGCTCGCCCTCCGGAACCGGCCGAGCGCACGTACATCGCTATCGACGGCCCGCTCCCCCGCCCGGCCGCCGGTCCGCCCCGGACCTCGTCGCGGCGCGCGCCCCGTCCGGGACCACGGCCGGCCCCGGTTCCCCCCTGCCCCCGAGGCCCGCGGAACGACCGGAACCGGTCACCCGGCCCAGCGCTCCCGCTGACCCGATCCCGCCTCTTGACGCCCGTCGCCGTCTTCTCCAGCATTCACCTCGTCCCACCACGGAGGCACTCCCCGCTCCCGGCCGACCCGGCGGGCCACCTCCGCCGGGCACCACGCTCATCGCTCACCGCGCCACCGCTCGCCGGTGTCCGGGCGAGGCCCCATCCGCCCGGCGCCCCGCACCTTCCGTCCTGTCCCCGTACGGAGATCCGGAGCCCCGCGATGATCCTTTCCGCCCGTAGTCGTGCCGCCGCCGTGCTGGCCGTGGCCGCCCTGCTCGGTCCGGCGGCCTCGCAGTCCGCCGCCCAGCCCGCCCCGGCCTCCGCGGAGGCACCGGCCGCGCCCGACATCCCGCTGGGGAACGTGAAGGCGCACCTCGCCCAGCTCCAGTCGATCGCCACCGCCAACGGCGGCAACCGGGCCCACGGCCGGCCCGGCTATCTGGCCTCGGTGGACTACCTCAAGGCCAAGCTGGACGCGGCCGGGTTCACCACCTCGCTCCAGACCTTCACGGCGAGCGGCACCACCGGCTACAACCTGATCGCCGACTGGCCCGGCGGCGACCCGGACCAGGTCCTGATGGCCGGCGCGCACCTGGACTCGACCGCCTCCGGCCCGGGCGTCAACGACAACGGCACCGGCTCGGCCGCCGTCCTGGAGACCGCGCTCGCCGTCTCCCGCGCCCAGCTCACGCCCACGAAGCACCTGCGGTTCGGCTGGTGGGGCGCGGAGGAACTCGGGCTGCTGGGCTCGCGGGCGTACGTCGGCAGCCTCTCGGCGGCCCAGCGCGCCACGTTCGCCGGCTACCTCAACTTCGACATGATCGGCTCGCCGAACCCGGGTTACTTCGTCTACGACGACGACCCGGCCATCGAGAAGACCTTCAAGGACCACTACGCCGGTCTCGGTATCCCCACCGAGCCCGACACCGAGGGCGACGGCCGCTCCGACCACGCCAGTTTCAAGAACGCCGGGATACCCGTCGGCGGCCTGTTCACCGGGGCCGGCAACCGCAAGACGGCCGCCCAGGCGCAGAAGTGGGGCGGCACCTCGGGGCAGCCCTTCGACCGCTGCTACCACTCGTCCTGCGACACCGCGGCCAACATCGACGACACCGCGTTGGACCGCAACAGCGACGCCGTCGCCCACGCCGTGTGGACGCTGGGCACCTCCGGCAGCCTCGGGCTCCCCTCCTGAGTAACCCACCGGAACCTCAAAAGCCCCAAAGCATTACGGAACGGTCACCTTCCCCCCTCTCCGAGGAGACCGGCGCGAGATCGAAAGAGCGGTCGGGTTAGCATATGAGCACCGCCTAGCTCGAAAGATAAACCTGTGACTGTCAACGAGGACTCGTTCACCAACTGGAAGAACCGCGAGGAGATCGCGGAGTCGATGATCCCGATCATCGGGAAGCTGCAGCGTGAGCGGGACGTCACCGTCCTCCTCCACAGCCGCTCCTTGGTGAACAAGTCGGTGGTCAGCATCCTGAAGACGCACCGGTTCGCGCGGCAGATCGCGGGCGCCGAGCTCTCGGTCACCGAGACGATGCCGTTCCTGGAGGCGCTGACCACACTCGACCTGGGGCCGTCGCAGATCGACATCGGCATGCTCGCCGCGACCTACAAGACCGACGACCGCGGCCTGTCCGTCGCCGAGTTCACCGCCGACGCGGTGGCCGGTGCCACCGGCGACCAGAAGATCGAACGCCGCCAGCCGCGCGACGTCGTCCTCTACGGCTTCGGCCGGATCGGCCGCCTCGTCGCCCGCCTGCTCATCGAGAAGGCCGGCTCCGGCAACGGGCTGCGGCTGCGCGCCATCGTGGTGCGCCGGGGCAAGGGGCAGGACATCGTCAAGCGCGCCTCGCTGCTGCGCCGCGACTCCATCCACGGCCAGTTCCAGGGCACCATCACCGTGGACGAGGCGAACGGCAAGATCATCGCCAACGGCCACGAGATCCAGGTGATCTACTCCGACGACCCGGCCAAGGTCGACTACACGGAGTACGGCATCAAGGACGCCATCCTCATCGACAACACCGGCCGCTGGCGCGACCGCGAGGGGCTCTCGAACCACCTGCGCCCCGGCATCGCCAAGGTCGTCCTGACCGCCCCGGGCAAGGGCGACGTCCCCAACATCGTGCACGGCGTCAACCACGAGGACCTCAAGCCCGACGAGCAGATCCTCTCCTGCGCCTCCTGCACCACCAACGCGATCGTCCCGCCGCTGAAGGCGATGGCGGACGAGTACGGCGTGCTGCGGGGCCACGTGGAGACCGTCCACTCGTTCACCAACGACCAGAACCTGCTGGACAACTACCACGCCTCCGACCGCCGGGGCCGCTCCGCGCCGCTCAACATGGTCATCACCGAGACCGGCGCCGCCTCCGCCGTCGCCAAGGCGCTGCCCGAACTGAAGGCGCCGATCACCGGCAGTTCGATCCGCGTCCCCGTGCCGGACGTCTCGATCGCCATCCTCAGCCTGCGGCTGGGTCGCGAGACCACCCGCGCGGAGGTCCTCGACCACCTCCGCGCGGTGTCGCTGACCTCGCCGCTGAAGCGCCAGATCGACTTCACCACCGCCCCCGACGCGGTCTCCAGCGACTTCATCGGCTCGCGCCACGCCTCGATCGTCGACGCCGGCGCCACCAAGGTCGACGGCGACAACGCCATCCTCTACCTCTGGTACGACAACGAGTTCGGCTACTCCTGCCAGGTCATCCGGGTCGTCCAGCACGTCTCCGGGGTCGAGTACCCGACCTTCCCGGCCCCCGAGTCCGCCTGACCCGGGCCTGCCCACACCCCGACGGGCGCCACCCGCTCCCCCTGCCGCACAGCGGGGAGACCGGGCGGCGCCCGTCGGCGGTTCCCGAGGCGTCCCACGCCCCACCCTGAGCCCGAAGGCCTGCCGGCGAACAGCCCTCCGACAGATCGGGCCCGCCGTCGGCGGCTTCGGCGTCTCACAGATGACCGGCAGTCCGGAGATGGGCGGGGTGCCACCCACCAAGCGCACCACCGTGCGGCCCCGCGGAAGTGCCCGGCGCCGTACGCGGAGTTCACCGCGACCGCGACGGAGAGGGCGGACCAAGCAGTCTGCGTGCCCCGCCCCGTTGAAAGGCGAGGCGGGGCACGGGCGGGTCGTCAGCCGCCGAGGGCTACACACTGGCGCAGCAGGGGCTCCAGGCGCCTGTCTTCGCCGTCACGGTCAAAGACCTGCAGAGCGTCCAGGCACCGAAGGACCCAGCGGGCCTCGTCCTCGTCGTCGAGCCGACAGGCGATGGCCGTGAGGGCAGTGGCCTCGTCCGTCCAGTCCCCGCCGAACTCGGCCGCGACCGCCTGGTATCCGGCGGCCAGTAGCCGATGTGCGTACAGGGCCGACGCGTCGACGAACTCGCGTGCCCCCACCGGGTCCTGGACCAGCTTCGCCTGACGTTGCAGCGCCTCCTCCGGGTCCGCGAGTTCCCGGTGCAGCCGGTGTACCCGGTCGACGAGGAAGGGCCACCCCCCGGTCACGGCGTAGAGTCGCTCCACGCGCTCGTCGCTGTCGAACACCTCGGCGTCCTCGACCCGCTGCGCCCACCCTCGCAAGCTGCGCCGATCGTGTCGACGCAGGATCACCGGGCTCGCTGACGTACGCTCCTCGCCCATGAGCAGGAGGCGCCAGAGGTCGAGTTGTCCGGTGTCCGTCACCAGCACCACCGCCCGGGTGACTCCCGGAGTGACGGGGAGCAGCGACTCCGCCAGGTCCACCGAGTCCCGGCAGGTGTCGGGCTTGGCCGGGTAGCGGGCGAAGTCGCTGATGATGACCCGGCGTTCGTGATGCCGGCCGCCCAACAGCTCCTGCTTGAACACGCTGGGCCTGCCGATAGGAGGAAGCGTCCAGTCGGCGATGCGGCCGGCAACGGCACGCAGAGTGTCCCCCACGTCCTTGATGCCGGTGGCGAGCGTTCCGAGGACGACTCTGGTCTGGTTGGCCCGCTCCCCGAGGAGGTCGTCGAGCTGAGTGATGGTGAGCGGAGCAAGACGCCCGTCAGACAGGTCGGGTCGGCCCTCCAGCACCGTGCTCTCGCCGAGCTCGCACTCCTGCTCGGCGCGGAGCAGACGGGCCTCCACTTCGTGAGAGCTTCCGATCATGCGCAGAGCGTTCGGCCCCCGGAGATGCCATCCCTGCCCGTCATGGTTGGGCGCCAGCACTCCGAGCCCGACCATCTCCGAGAGGTACGCACGGAACCCCTCGGTGTCGAGCTGCTCGAAGCCCCGCTTCCACCAGGTCTCGCACTCCTCGCGCAGTTCGGCGTCGCTGAGCCGTACCTCCAGCCCCAGTCGCCGCGCGTGGTAGGCGAGGACGTTGGCGATCACGTCGTAACGGTGGTCGAGACTGAGAGTGTCCTTGAAGGCCGCGGAAATACCTGCGCGCAGCCCCGCATCGGCCTCGACCACCTCGATGTCGCCGGCGTCCACGGTGTACGGCGGGCCCTCGGTCCCACGTCGCGCGCGCTTGCGGTGCATCACCTCGACAAGACGGTGGCCGAACATCTGCAGGAGGAACGGCTGGTACGAGCAGTAGCCGAGCACCCGGTTCACCATGTCCACGTCGGCGAACTCGAAGCCAAGTGCCCGCATGGGTTCGACGAGAAGGTCGGCGGCGAACTGCGGAGCCAGCGGGCCGATCACCTTCGGGGTCTGGGCGAGGTGGCTGAACGGCCCGTTGCTCGCCATCTTGGAGAACCTCTGCACGGAGTGCAGGCCCGCGAAGACGACCTTGACCCGGTCCTTGGTGTCGGAACCAAGCCCCTTGAGTCTCTTCGTCTGGTCGAACCGCGGGGCGTCCGCCTCGAAGAACTGGTCGCACTCGTCCAGCAGGATCAGCAGTCGACGCCGCGAGTCCTCCTGGACCCATTCGCGGATACCGGCCCGGACCCGGTCGGCGACGTCCTTCTTCTGCGCCTTACGCCCCGAGCAGCGCCCCAGCACCTCCGCCTCGGTGAGTTCCCGCTCCAGGACGCTCCAGAGTGCCTCTGGCCCGAACGAGCTGCCCTTGCCGATGTTCTCCTGATCGAGGTTGACGTACACCGACTCGTGATAGCCGGGACGCTGCTCGGTGAAGCGTTCACCGGCGTCGCTGAGCAGCGCCGACTTGCCGAGACCGCGTCCGCCGAAGATGACCTGGGTCCCCCGGGGATCGAGGATGCTCTTGCGTTCCGCGTCCCGCCCGTAGAACATCTCTCCGCCGATCCGGCCGCGCTTCTCGCGAATGTAGGGGTTCACGCCGGAGAACGGGAGCAGGATCTGCGTGGCGGTGCTGACCTGCCGGTTCCCGCGCGCTGCGAGGTACGCCAGGGCGGCGTCATCCACGACCAGCAACGGCTGGAGGCGGTCGGAGCCGGCCGCGAGTTCGGTGCGGGCCTCCTGGCCGAGCGTGCCGAAGTAGGCGATCAGGAGGCTGGTCTCGCTGGGGTCGCGTGAGGCGAGGCTCATGACGACCTCCGCGGGCGGCCTTCCCCAGAGCATCAGCACCCGGAGGTTGCCGCCCTGCTCCTTGATCTGCGAACCGAACGCGGGCACCTTCGCTCGGCCGTTCACCTCCACTCCGGTGACCTCGAAGAAGCGGTACTCACGACGCTGGGGCGACAGCTCCTCCAGGGGCCGTGCGCTCTTGGCGTCGTACCCCAGCAGTTTCAGCGCCGGGAGAAGCTTGAGCCTGGCATTGATGTTCGGCCGGTCCTTCGGCTCGGTCGCTCCCAACTCGCGCCACTCGTCGAGGGCGTCCGCCGCCAGTCCGGCCTCGTCGTCGGAGAGACTGCCGTAGTCGAGAACCGAGACGGTGGAGTGCCGCCCGCCGGAGCGCACCAGCCCGACCAGAGGGGAGTCGATGCCCCTGGGCAGCCGGTCGGGCACGATGGGGAAGAACTCCGTCAGATGGGACTCGCCCGCCTCGATCTCCGGGACGGGCTCCCCGATCTCCAGGAAGTAGACAAGGTCGGCCGCGGTCGCCAGGCCGCCCGTGTCCAGGTGGCGCAGGACCTGCGACCGCTCGTCCTCGGTGATGTCGAGGGCGGCGAGCCGCGCGCGGATTCGGTCGGTGGCCTCACGTCGGAACTTGGGCAGATCGGTACGGACCGCGTCGAGGGCTCGTCGTACATCGACCAGGTCCCGCCGCTCACCGTCGTCCAGAAGCGTGCGCGCGTCCGCCAGGAGCTCCTGAATCCTCAGGTCCTGGTCGTCGGTGGCGGCGCCATCCGCCTGGGCCCGGTGGAGTTCGGCCACAAGTTCGTCATGCTCCTGGCAGAGCTCGGCCCTCCGGGCGTTCTCTCGCTCCGCGATCCCGGCCAGCGTCTCCTCGTCGAACGACGTGGTCCCGATGGCGGGAAGAACGCCCAGGGCGGCGAGTTCCACGATGGTCCGTGCGGCCGTGAACGCGTCGCCCCCGAGCCGCTCCCGCAGTCCGTCCTGCCAGCTCCGGTCCACCGCGATGAGCAGCCGCTCCGGCGAGGGAGGCTCGTCGACCGCGTCGGAGACCTTGAGCAGCTCGGCGTCGAGGATGGTCTCAGGGGCCAGGAACGGTCCGGCGTGGTGGGCCGTGGCACCGCCGGTCAGGAGACCGAAGAGTTCCGCCATCGAGTCGTGAGCGGCGGCGGCCGCCGCCGCTGCCGAACCAGGTCGGCCGGCCAGCGCCTCCAGCTCCGCGAGCACCGTGTCACGTCGCGTCAGCATCAGGCGGCGCAGCGCCGAGATCTCCTTAGCGGCCCGGTTTTTGTCAGTCCGTTCACCTCGGCGGGCCCCTTCGGCGGTGAGACACCACTCCTTGGCCAGTCCCACCGAACGCTCGACGAGGTGTACCAGGTCCTGGCGTCCCGAACCCTGGAGCGGTTTGCCGCTGGACGGCCGGTGGTCGCGGTCCATGCGGTCGATCTCGTTGTTGAGCTCGGACTGCTTGGAAAGGCGTTCCACGGTCTCCCGCACGGCCGGAAGACGCTCGCGGTCGTCCTCGACGACCGCCGTCAGCAAGGTACCGAGCAGCCCGCCCTTGGGGGAGAGCCACCGCTTCGCGATATCCGTCGCCCGGGCGAACCGGAGGCGCTGCGGAGCGGCGAGGACGGCGCACTGCTCGCGCAGCTCACGCAGCCGTGCCTCCGTCTCGGACGCGTCCGCGATGACGACCAGCGGAGAGGCAATCATCAGGGCCCCGCTCAGCGCCCGGTCGGCGACGGTGGTGGCCACCTCCGCCAGCCCGTCCGGGAGTCGGTGCACCATGTTCTTCAACTGCGCACCAGCCACGTGATCACCAGTGACCAGTGCCGCCTTCAGCAGCGCCGGCAACAGGATCAGTTCGCTGCCCTCCGCCTCCTGGCCGGTGAAGCCGCTCTGCTGGCCGAGCAGGTCCGCGACGAGCCGCGCTCCCTGGCTGCTTCCGGACGTCAGCAGCGCCGCCGCACCGGCCAGCCGAAGGGCGACTACCTGGGACTCCGGCCGTCCCGCCACGCGTGCCAGATGATGGGCCAGGCCGAAGCGCCGCTCGGTCACGAGCCGGGCCAGAGCCCGGTCGGTCTCCCCCTGGACGTCTCCCAGGGAGGCGGCCTCCACCGTTGCACCCGGGACGGCACCTCCCTGCCCGCCCGCAGTTTCACGGACCGTGGCGGTGGTGTGTTCCGCAGGGTGGGTCTGCCCGCCGGGAGCCGGTGCCGGCGAGGTCGCAGCCGGCAGCCCCTCACCCGCGGCGGCGGCAGGGACCGACTCGGGTTCACCCTCCTCGGGGACCGCACGACCGGAGGACACCACAGGGGGCTCCGGAGCCGGCCCTCCCCCGTGTGGCCCAGGTGGCACGGAGGTCGTGGTCCCCGCCACCGGGCTGGGGGGCTCCGTGGCGGGCTGCTCGGCCACGGCCGGGTGCTCCACATCCTGTGACTCCCGTGCAGGTGCGGGCTCCTGTTGCTGCTGCGCCGGAATCACGGCGGGGCTCCCCGGCTCCGGCGGGACGCTCCGGGCACCGTCCGTCGGAGGTACCGGCCCGTCCGAAGGCAGGGTGACGGGCTGCTCCGGTCCGGTCGGCGCGGGCTCCTCCCCGGTGGGCACGGTGAGCAGCGGTGCCATCGCCACAGCCGCTGCGCAGGAGGGGACGGCTCGTACCACCTGCTCCTGGAGTGCAAGGATCTCCGCTGCGGCACCGTCGCGGTGCCCCAGGCTGATGAGCTGTGCGAGGCCGACGAGAGCGGCGCCCTCCTCACGGTCCGCCGCCTTCCACACGGGCAGGGCGAGCAGTCGCCGGGCGCACTGGCGCACGGTTTCGGCTGCGGGTTCCGCCGCCGAAACCGAACCGTCTGCCGCGCCGCGGATGGCGAGGAGTGCGTGGAGCCCGCGCCGTACCGCCTCGTCGCGCTCCTGCGCCTGTGCATGGGTCTTCGCGGCACGCGTCAGGTCCGCCAGTCGCGGCGACTCCGCCGCCACCCCGGCCCCGGCGAGGACGGCACGCGTCCGCTCGACCGCAGCGGGGACGCAGTCCAGCGCAGACAGGTGCGCGCACTCCGGTGCCCGCCCGTCGTCCAGGGCGGTGGCCACTTCCTGGACCGCACGAACGGCGTCCTCGAAGAGGAGGGCCAGCGTCCGGCAGGCATCCTCAGGGGTTTCGGTTCCGCCCTCGGTGCCCCCAGCAGCGGGCAGCACCCCGTTCACGGGGCTGGACGCGTCGTCCGAGGCGGTACTGGTCTTCGTCGACGCGTCCGGGAGTTCCTCCTCGCGGTCGTTCGCCTGACCGCGTGGCGGCCGCTCTCGGTAGTGGTCCGTGGGTGATCGGTGTTCACCCACACCGTCATACGGCGGCACGTACTCGGGATACGCCTTCACGACCAGCGAGGCGGCGGCGCGCAGGTCGTCCAGCAGCTTCGCCTCCGGCCCGTCCGAGGCGAGGGCGAAACAGCCGTGGGTCACGGCCCAGTCGATGAGGCGGGCATCGGCGACCGAAGCCTGGCACCACGCGAACACCGCGGCCCCGACCAGGGTTCCACCCCAGCGGGACAGCAAGGCCGAGCCCCCGGTGTCAGGGCCGGACACCGCCCTTTCCAGGTCGCTCAGCACAGTCCTGGTCAGCGTCATGAGTCCCCACCGGCAGGTACGCTGCCGGGCGTCACGACGCAGCCTGGTGAGGATGTCCTGGCACAGGGCGGTTCCGGCCCGACGCGGGGCAGCCATCCTGATGCCGAGGTGGCGAAGGAGTCCTTGACGGTCCTTGGGCCGCAAGGAGTTGAACGCCAGTTCCACCATTTCGACGGTCAGGTCGTCGAGGGCGGACGCGGCGGGGTGGTCGAAGGCGTTGAGCGACGCGGCCAGAACCTCCAGGCTCTCGGCCGCTACGTCACTCGGGGACAACGGCGGCCCCGGGACGACGCGATAGGGCTCCTGCATGAACTGGTTCTCCGTTCTGTGGTGGTCGTCGGTCCGGTCCGCCTCGCGCGCGGTAGACACGGGCGCGAGGCAGGCCGGGTGATGCGGCTCGGGGTGCCCGCGAACCTCTTCGGTCAGCCGCCCCGCGTGTGCTGGGTCACGAAGGTGTAGCCCTCGGGGAGTTCCCAGCCGTCAGCCTTGCCCAGCCGACGGCAGTACTCCGTGAAGGCTGCGCGCTGCGCCTGGCTGGGCGCGTATCCGGGGAGCAGGCGGCGGAGGTGTCCGGGGACGTACTGGACGCCGCGCACCCCCTCCTCCTGCGGGTCCGCTCCTCCCCACGGCTGAGGGACACGTGCCTCCACAGGGCGGTAGCCGATGAGCTCGATCTCCGGCTCGCCGGTCCGGCGAGGGAAGCGCGGCTGTCCCGTGCGGTCCCGGCTGCCTGTGGCTGGTTCGAGGAAGCGCTCTGCGAGAAGTTCCTCCACCGCTGTCTCCAGGACGACGGTCTGGGCCCGGGAGGGGCCGCGCCCATAGGCAGCGAACGGCAGCACCGAGCGGTCGAGCAGGGCATGACCGTCCGGGGTCAGCAGTCCGCAGCGGCGGACGGTCCGCAGCACCAGTTGCCTGGGGGGAAGCCCGACGGCGGTGTCGCTGTCGCGGTCACTGCCCGGCGCGTCCTCACGGGTGAGCACGCGAGGGTCGTAACAGTGTCCGACCGTGCGATCGCCGAACCGTACGGGCCGGTCGAGGCGGGTCGTCACGGCACGGAGCGTGCGGCTTGCCCGGCCCCAGTGGACCTGGAGCACCAACCCCGGCCAGAACTGCCGAGGCCAGGCCACGCCGGTCACCCGGTGCAGGGTGCCGTACCTCTCCGCTTCGGTGCTGTGGACCGAGACCTCGGCCCCCGCCTCGCCGTGGTAGGCCACCTCCAGCCGGACGGAAGCCGTTGAGCCTCGCGTACCCGTCAGCTCCTCGACGACCTGCGGGTCGAGCGGAAGCCAGCCACCGCGCAGGTGCGCGAGTCTCAGCGGCTGACGCCAGACGATCTCCGCGTCGTCGGAACGCAGCAGCTCGCTCAGCCCGAGGTCCGCCTCATCGGCGAGCTCGACGTCGACCGGTTCGGCGTCCCTCTCCGTGGTGGCGGCCCATCCGCGCCCGGCGGGGATGAGGGGATCGCCTGATTCCCCGGTGCCCGGGTAATGGGAGCGCCAGATGCCGCCCCCCTCGAAGGCGTCGTCCAGCCCGACGCTCACTCCGCCCGCGAACAGGCCCTGTCTGCTGTCCCGTCGGACGGCGTCGGCGACAGCGAGGTTCGCCCGGCAGACCGCGGCGGCGTACCCGGCGCCGCTCAGCAGCCGCCGGGCTCCGGGCACCTCTCGCAGCCGGGGCCCGATCGCCGTGTAGGCGGTCGTCGGCGCGTTGCGCCCCGACCGCCGCCGTGACGACGGGGCGGCGGCCCGCTCGACGGCCTTCACCAGCGATCTCATGTCGTCGCCGCCGAGCGGCCCAGGCTCGCGTCCCCACCTCGCCAGGGACTCCTTCGTGACCGCGTACGGCCCCCACATCCGGAGCCGGTCGCTGGTGGCGAGGGCACGTCTCACCGTCTCCAGAAGACGGCGGAGTCCTTCACGAAGTGGAGTCTCTCGGGCACTGCCGACGAGTTCGGCGAGGGAGACCGGGACGAGCGGGCTCAGCAGCTGCTCCCGTGCGGTGGTCAAGAGGTACTCGGCGTACGCCTCCAGGTCTCCCCGCCGGGCCGCCTCCTGCGACGGGTAGCGGGCGTCGACCACGACGTGGCCGTCTTCATTGATCCACCGCTGCTGGCTACGCCACCGGTGCAGCCGGGCGGGCGAGGGGCTCAGTCCGGACCCGAACGCGTCGACGTCGAGCACCAGCAGTTCACGCCTGTGCGGGCAGCGGCTGGTTTCCGGCCTGCCCGGACCTTCTGCCCCCGCGGGAGCGCCGGACACCCACGAGGGAACCTCACCGAAGTCCTGAAGTCCGGCGTGCGCCCCCTCCTTGTGCACCAGCTCGGCGAAGAGCGGCTGCGACTTCGTGGTGACCCCCACCATGGCCCCCACGGGGAGAGCCGGCGCTCCTTCCCCCAATGTGACGACCGGGAAGTCGTCGAGCCGGAGCGGGCTACGCCCGTATCCCTCGCCGTCCAGGGCATAGCCGAAGTAGACCGCGTTGAACGCGACGGACACGTGCACCGGAGACGGGCGAAGTCGTGTGACCGCCTCCAGATAGCACTGGAGCGGACTTCCCACCACCCCGGAGTCGGGGGCTCCCAGAGCCATGGCCGGCGAGAGCAGCCGTTGTTCGCCGTAGGGGTCGGGGGCCGCAGGCTGTTCTCGATCAGCCCGCGGCCCCGACCCGACAGAACCCTGCCACTCTTCCCGAAGCTCCGCCGTCACGTCCCTCAAAGGTCTTCAAACACCCCTCCGGTCAGGGTCCCGCGCCCCTCGTGGCCAGTCCGGCCCGCGTTGTCCCAGCAACAGCAACTTCGCCCAGTCGGCGCCGGTTTCGGGCCGAGCGTTGCCCTGTGAAGGCTATGCCCATCTTCGTCGCCAGGACCTGGTTTTCTTCACGTTCGCGGAAAGGACAGATCATGACGCCATAGGCCAGGCACACGAAATAGGCCAGGCACACGAACACCGGCCACGTGCCTGCGCGAAGCACAGCGGCTGCGAGCACGCGGCCCCTTCGCCACACTGTCCGGAGCAGCCCTGGCCGCAGCTGCCTCAGTGAGCGCCCCTCGATGCAGCGCACGGACGCCTCCTTCAGCAGATCCGGGCGGCTTTCGGGCGCCCTCGACGCCAAATCGGGCGTCCACAAGTCCGCGCCAAAGCCCACCACCCCCCTGACCAGCCCCGCCCACCCCGCCCGAACGGGCAAGAACGGGCAGTGGCCGTCCCGCGCAGGAGGTGGCCGGGACACCGGGTCTGCTTGTACAAACGACACGTGAGCCCGAACGGACTGGCGCGGGCCGCGCAGTGGACCCGAAGCAAACCGGAAGGGCGCCGTGGGCACCGAGGAACGCCGCAGAGGGATTCTCCACACGGCCCGCCGCGACGGCTCGGTGGAGGTGAACGCGCTCGCTGCCCTGTTCCGCGTCGCGAAGGAGACCATCCGCCGTGATCTGCACGTACTGGAGGAGCACGGTCTGGTCCGCCGCACCCACGGCGGGGCCTATCCCGTGGAGTCGGCGGGGTTCGAGACCACGCTCGCCGTCCGCACCACCCGCAACGTGCCGCAGAAGTCGCGGATCGCGGCGGCCGCGGCCGACCTGCTCGGCGACGCCGAGACCGTCTTCGTCGACGAGGGCTTCACCCCGCAGCTCGTCGCCGAGGCGCTGCCGAAGGACCGCGAACTGACCGTCGTCACCGCCTCTCTGGCCGTCGCGACCGCGCTCGCCGGAGCGGAGAGGACCGCCGTGCTGCTGCTCGGCGGGCGGGTGCGCGGCGCCACCCTGGCCACCGTCGGGCACTGGGCGGGGCGGATGCTCGGTGACTTCGTGGTCGACCTGGCGTTCATCGGCGCCAACGGCGTCTCCCGCTCGTACGGGCTGACCACCCCGGACCCGGCGGTCGCCGAGGTGAAGGCGCAGGCGGTGCGCTGCTCGCGACGGCGGGTCTTCGCCGGGCTGCACACCAAGTTCGGCGCGGTGAGCTTCTGCCGGTTCGCCGAGGTCACCGACTTCGAGGCCATCGTCACCGACACCGGCCTCACCTCCGCCGAGGCCCAGCGCTACTCCCTCCTCGGACCCCAGGTCATCCGCGTCTGAGCGGAACCGCCCCCACCCGCCTGCGCACGGCACCGCTCCCCGCGAGTGCCGGGGCGCGATCCGCCGTACCCGCCCCTCCCCCACCGAGCCGCGACCCCTCAGGAGTTCCCATGGCCCACCCGCGACCACGCCACGGCCCGCGCCGTCTCTCGCGCACCTCGGCGGCGGTGGCCGCGCTGGCGCTGCTCTCCGGATGCGCCGGGGCGGGCGGCACCTCGTTCGGCGGCGGCGACGCGCTCAACGTGCTGATGGTGAACAACCCGCAGATGGTCGAGTTGCAGAAGCTCACCGCGAAGCACTTCACGAAGGAGACCGGCATCAAGGTCCACTTCACGGTGCTGCCGGAGAACGACGTGCGCGACAAGGTCAGCCAGGACTTCTCCCACCAGGCCGGCCAGTACGACATCGCCACCATCAGCAACTTCGAGCTGCCCTTCTTCGCCAAGAACGGCTGGCTGCGCGAGCTGGACGGCTACGTCGCCGGCGATCCCGGCTTCGACCAGGACGACATCCTCGCCCCGCTGCGCGAGTCGCTGACCGCCGAGGACGGCAAGCTCTACGCCCAGCCGTTCTACGGCGAGTCCTCCTTCCTCATGTACCGCAAGGACGTCTTCGAGGAGGAGGGGCTGACCATGCCGGAGAAGCCCACCTGGAAGGAGGTGGCCGAGCTGGCCGGGCGCACCGACGGCTCCCGGCCCGGGATGAAGGGCATCTGCCTGCGCGGCCTGCCCGGCTGGGGCGAGGTCATCGCCCCGCTGACCACGGTGGTCAACACGATGGGCGGCACCTGGTTCACCGAGGACTGGGAACCGCAGCTGACCTCACCGGAGTTCAGGAAGGCCACCACGTTCTACGTCGACCTGGTCCGCTCCCACGGCGAGCGCGGTGCCCCGCAGTCCGGGTACGCCGAGTGCCTGAACAACATGACCCAGGGCAAGTCCGCCATGTGGTACGACGCCACCGCGGGCGCGGGCTCCCTGGAGGCGTCCGGCTCCCCGGTGAAGGGCAAGATCGGGTACGTACCGGCGCCCGTCGAGCGGACCAGGAGTTCGGGGTGGCTGTACACCTGGGCCTGGGGCCTGCAGAAGGCGTCCGTCAAGTCGGACGACGCCTGGGAGTTCATCTCCTGGGCCTCCGGCAAGGAGTACGAGGAGCTGGTCGGCGCCACCAGCGGGTGGTCCGACGTGCCCGCCGGCAAGCGCGCCTCGACCTACGCCAACCCGGAGTACCGCGCCGAGGCCGGCGCCTTCGCGGAGGTCACCGAGGAGGCCATCTCCTCCGCCGACCCGAAGAACCCGGGGACGCAGCCCCGTCCGACCGCCGGCATCCAGTTCGTCGGCGTACCGGAGTTCACCGATCTGGGCACCAGGGTCGCGCAGGAGGTCAGCGCCGCCATCGCGGGCCGCCAGTCGGTGGACGCCGCGCTCGCCACCTCCCAGAAGCTGGCCGAGAAGGTCGCGGAGGAGTACCGATGACCCCATCCACCGCCCCGGCGAAGGCACCGAGGCCGCCCGCGACGGCGCCCCCCGCTCCTTCGCGCGGCAGCCGGGCCAAGGCGTGGGCGACCCGGGCGCCGCTGCTGCCCGCGCTCGTCTTCCTCGTCGTCGTCACCCAGCTGCCCTTCGTGGCGACGCTGGTCCTCTCCCTCTTCGACTGGAACGCCCTCAACCCCCGGAAGCGCCACTTCACCGGCTTGTCCAACTACGCCTCGGTCTTCACCGACGCCGCCCTGCGCGACGCGGTGGTCACCACGGTGATCCTGACCGCCTCGGTGGTCCTGGTCAGCGTGGCGCTCGGCCTCGGCTTCGCCCTGCTCCTCAACCGCAGGTTCTTCGGCCGGGGCATGGTGCGCACCCTGCTCATCACGCCGTTCCTGCTGGTGCCGGTCTCCGCCGCGCTGCTGTGGAAGCACGCCCTGTACAACCCGGAGTACGGCCTGTTCAACGGCGCGCTCAACTGGTTCGGCTCGCTCTTCGGCATCGAGGAGGTGGTCCAGCCGGACTGGATGTCGTCGATGCCGCTGGCCGCCGTGGTCGCCGCGCTGGTGTGGCAGTGGACGCCGTTCATGATGCTGATCCTGCTGGCGGGACTCCAGAGCCGCCCGGACGACATGATGGAGGCGGCCCGCATCGACGGCGCCGGGCGCTGGCAGATGTTCGCCTACATGACCCTGCCCCACCTGCGCCGCTACCTCGAACTGGGCATCCTGCTCGGCTCGGTGCACATCGTGCAGAACTTCGACGCGGTCTTCACCCTCACCTCCGGCGGCCTCGGCACCGCCAACCTCCCCTACACCGTCTACGAGACCTTCTACCGGGCCCACGAGTACGGCCTGGCCTCCGCCGTCGGCGTCGTCGCGGTGATCGGTACGGTGCTCATCGCCACCGTGGCCCTGCGGGTGGTCTCGTCCCTCTTCCGCGAGGAGGCGAGCCGCGCATGAGCGCCTCGACCACAGCCCCGGTCACCCCACCGCGCCGCCGCGCCACCGGCGTCGCCGTCACCGCGTGGGTGCTCGCCCTGGTCTTCTGCTTCCCCGCCCTGTGGATGGTGCTGACCTCCTTCCACGCGGAGTCCGATGCGGCCACCAACCCGCCGTCCTTCGCCGCCTCCCTCACCCTGGACGGCTACCGCACCTTCTTCGGCGGCGGTGGCGGCCCGACCCCCTGGCCCCCGCTGGTCAACTCCCTGACCGCCTCCTTCTTCTCCACCGTGCTGGTCCTGCTCCTCGCCCTCCCGGCGGCGTACGCCCTCTCCATCCGGCGCGTGCGCAAGTGGACCGACGTGCTCTTCTTCTTCCTCTCCACCAAGATGCTGCCGGTGGTGGCCGGGCTGCTGCCCATCTACCTCTTCGCCCGCAACACCGGACTGCTCGACAACATCTGGCTGCTCGTCCTGCTCTACACCTCGATGAACCTGCCGATCGCGGTGTGGATGATGCAGTCCTTCCTCTCCGACGTGCCCGTCTCGATCATCGAGGCGGCCCAGGTCGACGGGGCGCGGCTGCCGACCGTGCTGAGCCGGGTGGTGGCACCGGTCGCCGCGCCCGGGATCGCGGCCACCGCGCTGATCTGCTTCATCTTCAGCTGGAACGAGCTGCTCTTCGCCCGGGTGCTGACCGGCGTCGTCGCCTCGACCGCCCCCGTCCACCTGACCACCTTCGTCACCAGCCAGGGCCTCTTCCTGGCCCAGCTCTGCGCCGCCTCGGTGGTCGTGTCCCTGCCGGTGCTCGCCGCCGGCTACGCCGCCCAGGACAAACTCGTCCAGGGCCTCTCTCTGGGAGCAGTCAAATGAAGGCAGCCATCGTCGAGTCCGTCGGCAAGGTGTCCCTCACCACCGTGCCCGACCCGGAGCCCGGGCCCCGCGACGTGGTCGTCAAGGTCGCCTCCTGCGGGCTGTGCGGCACCGATCTCCACATCCTCCAGGGCGAGTTCGCCCCGACGCTGCCGATCGTGCCGGGCCACGAGTTCGCCGGCGAGATCGTCGCCACCGGCGCCCGCGTCAGCGGACTCGCCGTCGGTGACAAGGTCGCCGTCGACCCGTCCCTGCACTGCCACGAGTGCCGGTACTGCCGCTCGGGCCGCGGCAACCTGTGCGACGACTGGGCCGCCATCGGCGTCACCACGGCCGGCGGCGCCGCCGAGTACGCCGTCGCCCCCGCCGCCAACTGCGTCCGCCTGCCCGAGCACGTGGACGTCCGCGACGCCGCCCTCATCGAGCCGCTCTCCTGCGCGGTCCGCGGCTACGACGTGCTGCGCGGCAACCTCGGCTCCGAGGTCCTCGTCTACGGCTCGGGCACCATGGGCCTGATGATGCTGGAACTGGCCAAGCGCACCGGCGCCGCCCGCGTCGACGTCCTCGACGTCAACCCGGACCGCCTGGCCACCGCCGACCTCCTCGGCTGCTCGGCCACCGCCGCCCGCGCCGAGGAGTTCGACCGCCCCGGCGGCTGGGACGTCGTCATCGACGCCACCGGCAACGCCCAGGCCATCCAGGACGGCCTGGGCCGCGTCGCCAAGGGCGGCACCTTCCTCCAGTTCGGCGTATCCGACTACGCCACCACCGCCGTCATCGAGCCGTACCGCATCTACAACCAGGAGATCACCATCACCGGCTCGATGGCCGTCCTGCACAGCTACGAACGCGCCGCCGCCCTCTTCGCCTCCGGCCTCCTCGACCCGTCGGTCTTCATCAGCGACCGGCTGCCGCTGGACCAGTACCCGGAGGCGATCGAGCGGTTCCGGGCGGGAGAGGGGAGGAAGATCGTGGTGGAGCCCTGGGGGTGAGGGGGGCGACCGGCCCCGTCCCGGGTGAGCGGGCGGGGCAGCCCTTGCCGCGCCGGCCTCACCCGCCACTGGTCGCGGCGAGCACGCGGGGCCGGAACCGCAGGACGGCGTCGGCCACGGCGTCGAGGTGACTCTCCAGCAGGAAGTGGCCGCCGTCGAGCAGCACCACCTCCGCGTCGGGGGCGTCGCGCCGGAACGCCTCCGCACCGGCCGGCCCGAAGATCTCGTCGTTCCGCCCCCACACGGCGAGGACGGGGACACGGCTGGACCGCAGCCACTCGTGCACCGCCGGATACCGGTCCCGGTTGCCGGGATAGTCGCCGAACAGGGCGAGCTGGGCCCGGGCGGCCCCCGGGCGGGCGAGCAGCGCCAGATCGTGCTCCCAGGCGTCGGGGTCGATCAGACTGGGGTCGGGGACGCCGTGCGTGTACTGCCACTCGACCGCCTTCCGGCTCAGGGCCGGCCGCAGTCGCTCCAGATTCTCGGCGGTGGGCTCGTCCCCGTAGGCCCAGACGGGCTCCCAGAACTCCGGTACGAAGCCCTCCTCGTAGGCGTTGCCGTTCTGGGAGATCACGGCGGTGACCGCCTGAGGGGCCGCCAGGGCGAGCCGCCAGCCGATCGGGGCACCGTAGTCCTGCACGTAGATCGCGTAACGGTGCACGCCGAGAGCGGTGAGGAAGCCGCGTGTCACCTCGGCCAGCGCGTCGAACGTGTAGGGGAACTCCGTCGCGTCGGGCGCCGACGAGCGGCCGAAGCCGATGTGATCGGGCGCGATCACCCGGTACGGGCCGGCCAGCGCCGGGATCAGGTGCCGGAACATGTGCGAGCTGGACGGGTAGCCGTGCAGCAGCAGGAGGACGGGCGCGTCGGACGGGCCCGCTTCGCGGTAGAAGACGGTCAGGCCCCCCACGTCCACGGTGCGGTGGTGAACAGCGACCACGGTAACCCCTTAACTCAATTTAACTGGTTAGGTTATGCTCATCATGCACAGAGCCGCTTGGGGCGTCAAGGAGAGTGAGCCGTGACCGGGACCGAGGACGAGGACCTGCTGCTCGCCGTGGTCAACAGCGCCCCGGTGATCGGCGGACGCCCGACGGACGGCCTGGACGCACCGAACGCCGCGGACTGGGCACGCTCCCTCGGAGGGTCGGGCACCGACGCGGAACGCGAGCGCCTCCGCGAGGTCCGCGACACCCTGCACCGACTCATCCGGGGCACCTGCGAGGACGTCACCCCCCTCACCTCCGCACTCGCCCGGGCCCGCCTGCGCCCCGCCGTCTCCCCGGCGGGCGTGGACTGGCGGCTGGAGGCACCCCCAGACGCCGCACTCGCGGCCCGGACCGTCCTCGCCTGGTCCCGCGTCACCACCGAACTCCCCCACCGCCTGCGCCCCTGCGCCAACCCCGAGTGCAACCTCTTCCTCATCGACCACAGCCGCCCCGGCACCGCCCGCTGGTGCTCCATGGCGACATGCGGAAACCGGATGAAGGCGCGGGCTCACGCCCGCAAGGGGCGAGGGGAGGGGTGACCGCCCCCCCCTGGCGTCGGCCACCGGCTCGCGGACCCCGGGCCCGCCCCCGGCCTGCCGGTCTCACATGCGGAGGATGAAGTGGGTGTCGCCCCGGCCGATCATCTCGGTGGGCTCAGCGGGCGGGGCGGTACTCCATCTGAGGATCTCCGCCGTGAGGTCACCGTCACCCGCTGGGCGAACTGACCCGGGCGACCGCGCCGAAGACCGCTCACCGGCGTAACTGGATCATGGCGACGAGGCCCAGGCCGGTGCCTGCGCCGGCCTCCCGGTCCGGTTCGCGTGCGCGTGGACGGTGACGTCCGCCCCGAGCAGGTCGAGGGGCCTGGCCGCCGCCGCGCCGCCGGTTCCCGCGTCGCCGATCGCTGTCTTCAGGCCCTACAGGTCCGAGGACCGCATGGGGGAACTCCCCTACTGATGGGCGATCAGGAGGCGGGCGCGGTCGCCGCGAAGACCGCCTGAATGGCGGTCTCGCCGAGGCCGACCGCACGTGGGTTCGGGATCAGGACGTCGAAGAGATGGTTGGCGATGCCGGCCCTTGACTCCGGGCCGGCCCGGCGGGGAGCAGTTGGCGTCCGCCGAGGGGAGGACCTGGCGGGCGGCGGCCGTCGTCGATGAACCGCAGGAAGGGTCCAGGCGCTCCTTGTGGAGGCGGGCCCAGAACGGCGGGCCGGGAAGCTGTGCCTCGTAGCCGAGTGGCCCGCCGCCCGGTCCGTGGACCCGGCGCCGCTTCGGGGCTGGTCTCCCCGTACCGCTGCCCGAGCCTCTTCCGCAGGCGTGCGGGTCTGCGCGCCGCCGGGCGAACCAGGGTGCCGCCCGTACGGAACCCCCGCCGCGGCACGCCCGCCGGGCCCCGGGCTGGTGTGCCCTGGGCCCGGAGCGCCGGCTACTCGGTCTGGGCGACGGCGACCGTGGGTGAGGTCCGGGAGGCGCGGAGGGCGGGCACCATCCCCGCGGCGGCGGTCACCAGGACGAGGGCGGTGAAGACCGCCGCGAGTTGCCCGGTCGGCACGGTGAACGGGGCGCTCGCCTCGGCGACACGGACCACCAGCCAGGAGTACGGCACGCCGAGGGCCAGCCCGAGGATTCCGCCCAGGGCTCCGTAGAGCGCGCATTCCACCGTGACCATGCGGTGCACGGCCGCCCCGCTGAGCCCCAGGGCCCGCAACAGCCCGAACTCCCGCTTGCGTTCGACGACGGTGAGACTCGCCGTGGTCGCGACTCCGGTGACCGCCACCAGGACGGTCAGGCCCAGGACCATGATCACTGTCGTGGCCATCGTCCGCAGGTCGTCCGACGCCCCGGCCTGTTCGGCGGTGTCCTCGGCGAGGACGCGGCCGTCGCCTCGCTCCGGGCCGGTCAGCGTGTCGGTGACGGCCCGCCGGCCGTCAGTCCGCCCCTGCGCACCGTCCTGCGAGGCGTTGGCGGTGACCCTGGTGGGCGCCGCGGCCATTCCCATCCGGGTGAGGTCCGCCGCGGGGACGAAGAAGTTCCCTCCGTAGGGGCCTGCTCCGGGCAGCGTCGCCGCCACGGTCAGGTGGACAGGCCGGCCCTCGAACGTCAGGGTCACACGGTCGCCCGCCCCGACGCCGAGCTCGTGGGCGTGGTCGGCGTCCACGACGACGTGGGCGGGTCCGAGGCCGTCGAGGGAGCCGGTACGGGCGGCCAGCCCCACACCGGAGCGGACGGCGGCGAGGTCGAGGTCGGAGATCGTCGCGCTGCGGGCACCGTTGACGACCTCCGCCGTGCGGAACGCGGTCACATCGGCGAGTTCGCGGCGGGAGGCCAGATCGGCGGCCAGCGACCGGTCCAGCGCACCGTCGTCTCTCGCGTACAGGGAGAAGTCGGCGGGCGCCTCCACCGCCTGCCGGTACCGCTCGTGGGCGTTCAGGGAGGCGAGGCAGGTCAGGGTCGCGCCGACCAGGCAGACGCCGAGGGCTACGACGACCGAGACCGAGGCCGCCCGTCCCGGCGCACCGCCGACTCCCGCCACCGCGAGCCGGCCGGCCGCACCGGTGCGGCGCAGGGGCACGGCGACGGCCGACAGCACCGGCCGGATCAGGCGCGGGCCGAGGGCGATCAGGGCCAGGAAGGCCAGCCCGCCCGAGAGCACCACGACGGTCAGTGCCTCGAACCGGTCGAACCCCGTGTCACCGGGCTCGGGCAGCGCGCCGTACTGCTGCCAGGCGAGGAAGGCGGCGCCCACCGCGCACAGCAGGCCGAGCGCGGTCCGGCCGACGCCGTGCGCCCCGCCCTCCCCGGACGCCGCGCTGCGCAGGGCCTGCAACGGGGAGACCCGCGAGGCGGTCAGCGACGGGGCCAGGACCGCCAGGACCGCCAGCAGGCCGGTGCCGGCGACGGTGAGGAGGGCTTCGCCGAGCGGGAGGCCGGAGGGGGCGAACAGATCGTTCCCGAACCGCCGGGCGGCCGGGGGGACGAGTTGCCCGCAGCCCCAGGCCGCCAGCACGCCGGTCGCGCCGGCCAGCAGGCCGACCGCCGCCCCTTCCGCGACGAGCGCGGCGGCGAGGCGTCGCGGGGACGCCCCGACGGCGCGCAGCAGTGCCAGTTGGCGTACGCGCCGGGCGAAGACGATGCGGAAGGTGGACGTCGCGACGAGAACGGCCGCGCCGACGGCGACGGCGAGGAAGACGGCGACCAGCTCCAGGGAGTCCTTCGCCTCCGCCACCGCCTCACGGGCCTCCTCGTCGCGGACCTCGTCCCCAGGCCGCACCCGTGCTTCGGGCACCGCCCGCCGGACCCGCTCCACCAGCTCCGTCAGCTCCGCCGCCGAACCGGACGCAACGGACGTGGTGCCGGTGCGGATGTCGACGCGGGAGTACCCCGGTACGCCGAGCAGATTCCCGAGGTGGGCGCCCGGGGCGTAGCCGGTGGGTTCCTCGTCGGCCGTGGTGGTGCCGCGGACGATGCCGCTGACCTCGACCGTGACCCGTCGGGTGCCGTCGCCGTCGGGTTCGGGCCGCAGGAGGGTGAGCGACGCTCCCGGAGCGAGCCCGTACTCCCGCGCCGCCCGCGTGTTGACGGCGAGCCGGCCAGGGCCGGACGGGTACGCGCCCTCGACCAGCCGGACGTGCGACAGGGCGCCGGTGCCCGGGTCCGCGGAGAGCGCGAGGTAGCGTTCGACGGCACTGCCGTCCAGCGGGGCGCCGTCCTCGATCCGGCCGACGGCCTCGGTGACTCCGGGGGTCCGGCGGATCTCCCGGAGGCCCGCCTCGCCGATGTCCGGCCCGTCGTCGCCGGGCGTGACCACCACCGACACGGCTTCGGGTGTCCCGCGGAACGTCTCGACGGCGGTCGCGGTGATGATCTGCTGGGCCACGACGGCGCCGAAGACGACGAACGCCGCGATGAACAGCGACAGTCCGGTCGCCGCGAACCGTCCGGGCCGCCTCAGGAGTTCCGCGACCTGGGAGCCCAGGACGGTCGCGCGCCACGGGTTCCTCATCGCCGCCTCCCCATCACGTCGGTGGCGAGTACGGCGGGCCGTGCGGGGGAGGTGGCGTACTCGTCCTTCACCACGCGTCCGTCCGCGAGGGTCAGGGTCCGGTCCGCGAACCGCGCGGCCGCGGGGTCGTGGGTGACCATCACGACCGACTGGCCGAGGTCGTCGACGGACTGCCGCAGCATGGCGAGGACCTCGCCGCCGGCCCGGGAGTCCAGGTTGCCGGTGGGTTCGTCGGCGAAGACCACGGCGGGCCGGGCCACCAGCGCCCGGGCCACGGCGACCCGCTGCTGCTGCCCCCCGGACAGCTCGGCGGGGCGGTGGGACATCCGGTGGGTGATGCCGAGGACCTCGCAGAGATGGTTCGCCAGGTCGCGGTCCGGGCGCCCGCCGGACATGGTGACGGGCAGCACGATGTTCTCGTAGGCCGTCAGCTGCGGCAGCAGGTTGAAGGACTGGAAGACGAACCCGATCCGCTCCCGGCGCACCCGGGTCAGCTGCCGGTCGGAGAGCCCGGTGAGTTCCGTGCCGTCCAGGACGACGCTGCCGGAGGTGACGGTGTCGAGTCCGGCGGCGCAGTGCATCAGCGTCGACTTGCCCGACCCGGAGGGGCCGACGACGGCGGTGAACCGGGCGCGTCCGATGCCGACGGACACGGCGTCGAGGGCCCGCACCTCGGTGGCGCCCTGACGGTAGGTCTTCACCAGGGCGGTGGCGGTGATGACGTCGTCCGATGTGTGGCCGCGGGCGGCGGCGCGGTCAGCCATGAGAGCAGTCCTCCCGACCCGGTCAGGAGCCGAGCGGCGGCATGGTCAAGGTGACGCCGGATTCCGAGCAGTGCCCCCTCGCCTTCTCCTGGAGGTTCTGCACGTCCTTCGCGGACGGTGCTTCCGGGGACTTCTGGGCGGTCGCGAGGGCCCAGCCCTCGTACTGGGCGACCTTGATTCCGAGGTAGCCGTCCTTCATCTGCGCGCGGCGCTCGGTGCCGGTCTCCCGCCACCACTCCTCCGCCTCCGGCGCGGGGCCGGTGGCGATCTCCCCGCCCTCGGTGACGATGCGCTGTGCCAGCCGGCAGTCCTCGGCGGACGCCTGGCTCAGCTCCTGGCGGTCCTGCCACCAGTAACCGGCCCCGACGGCCAGCGCCGCGACGATCACGGCCGTGGCCGCTCCGATGACAAGGCGCTTCCGCTTGCGGTCGGGCGTGGCGGGCACGGCGGGCGTGGCGGGCAGGGTGGGCGTGTTGTTCATCGGGTCCTCCGGTGTGTTCTCGGCCGCGTTCGGCGACAGTGAGAATTCTGGAGTTCGACGGCTTCCGGGACATCGGCCACGGACCCGAGATCACGGGCGGTGGAACTGGCACACCGGGCGGGGTGGTTCCTGCGACTGCGGGGGCAGAACCCGGCGGGACTTCTGCCCCCGCAGGGGGAGGGACGCACTCTCAGGAGGCGGGGCGGACCAGCCCGGACTCGTAGGCGAACGCGACGGCCTGGGCGCGGTCCCGCAGGTGCAGTTTGGCCATGAGGTTGCCCAGGTGCGTCTTCACCGTGGCCTGGGCGACGTACAGGTCCGCGGCGATCTCGGTGTTGGATTTCCCCCGGGCGACCAGGGCGAGGACGTCCCGCTCGCGCGCGGTCAGGGTGTCCAGCCGCTGGGACTGACCGCTCTGCGGTGCCAGCCGGTCCGAGACCCGGTCCAGGAGCAGCCGGGTGATGCGCGGTGCCACCACCGACTCCCCCGCGGCCAGGACCCGGATGGCGTTCACGATCTCCGCGGCGGGGGCGTTCTTCAGCAGGAAGCCGCCGGCCCCGGCGCGCAGCGCCGCGAACGCGTCCTCGTCGTTGTCGAAGGTGGTCAGCACCAGCACGCCGGGGGGATCGCCCCACCCCATCAGCTGCTCCGTGGCCTGGATACCGTCCATGACGGGCATCCGGATGTCCATGATGACGACGTCCGCCTCCACCTTTCGCAGCAGGTCGAGGGCGTCCGCTCCGTTCTCCGCCTCACCGACCACCTCGATGTCGTCCTGACCGGCCAGCACCATGGAGAAGCCGGCCCGGATCAGGGGCTGGTCGTCCACCACGGCCACCCGGATCGGTCTGCCCGTTCGCGTCATCACTTCGTCCTTGTCGGAATCGAGGCACGCACGTGCCATCCGCTGCCGAGCCGGGGGCCGGCCTCGAAACTGCCGCCGGCGAGCTCCGCCCGCTCCCGCATCCCCACGAGTCCGTTCCCTCCGGAACGCCCGCCGACGCCGCTTCCGGCGAGGGTGCCCGCTCCGTCGTCGGCCACGCTGATCCGCAGCGTGCCCTGCTCCTCGTGGAGCCGGATGCCGACCCCGGCTCCGGGTCCGGCGTGGCGGAGCACGTTCGTGAGGCACTCCTGCACGATGCGGAAGGCCGTCATCTCCTCCGCCGGCGACAGCACTCCCTCGCCGACCTCCACCGACACGTCCACGGTCAGCCCGGCGGCCCGCGCGCGTTCGGCGACGACCTCGATCTCGTCGAGGGTGACCAGGCGCCGCGGCGGTCCGCTGTCCGCGGAGTCCGGGGCTCCCTCGCGCAGCACCCGGACGATGCGGTGCATGTCGTCGATGGCGTCCCGGCCTGTGGCGGCGATCGTCTTGAGCGCGGACCGCGCCGTGTCCGGCGACTTCCGCAGCACCGACTCGGCGCCGTCGGCCTGAAGGATCATCACGGCCAGGCTGTGTGCCACCACGTCGTGCAGTTCACGGGCGATCTCGGCCCGTTCCCGGGCCGCTGCCAGCCGGACCCGCTGCTCCTGTTCCCGCTCGACGTGCCAGGCGCGGTCTGCCTGGCTCTCGGCGTACAGGCGCCGCGTGTGCAGGGCGAACGCCGTCAGCCAGACCGTCAGCGTCAGTCCCCAGAAGAGCAGGAGCGATTCGGCGTCGACGAACGGCTCGATGCCCAGCGGCGGCGCCCCCACCATCCCGGCCGCCGTGGCCAGCAGCACCACGGCGCCCGCGAAGTAGGGCATCCAGGTGGTCCGGGAATGGTGGACGACCGACATCATGGCGAACAGCACGGCCACGTCGTAGGCGGCGGGCGCGGACGTCAGTGGCGTGTCGGGCACGTCTTCCAGGATGAACTGGACGACGCCCAGCGCCAGGACGGCCGCCAGCACCCTGCCGGGGAACCGTCTGCGGCCCAGCAGGCACAGCGCCATCAGTACGCCCAGGAGCAGGTCGTACTCCGAGCTGTAGCTCCTGGCCGCCGCCACCACCACCAGTGCGATACCGATGTCGGTGGCCCGGGCGACGACGCGTCCGTACTGGCTGGACCGCGTCATCCAGGCCACCGGGACCGGGACCGGTCTCTCCTCAGCCAACCGTCGTACCCCTCTCCTGCGGCAGTGGCGCAACCGCGTGCCGCCCGGCTCACAAGAGCCGCCCGGCCGCGGGAACTTCACGACGAGGGCGGTACCCTCACGCGCCCCATACTGCCTCAACACCGCAGCTGGTGCGGCGGCGCCGCATGGCCAGACCGCATGCCCGACGCCGCAGGGCCGGGTCGGCCGGCGGGCGCCGCTCGCCGGTGAGACTCGTCGCACCACACCCAGGTGGCGCGGAGTCCGCGCACCGGCAGCGGACGCGGACTCGCCCTTCGGCCCGCCGCGCGCCGGCTGCGGACACGGCGCGCCCCGGTGCCGCAGCACCGGCGAGTAGGCCCGCCTCACCTCGCCGGACGCGGCCCCGCGGCCTTCGAGGCCGGGCGCCTCGGGATCGACGACGCCGAGCCGACGCCAGGCTCCGTCCCAGGACGAAGTCGCCGCAGGTGCCCACGCTCAGGCCCAGGCACCTGCCCAAGTCCCCCCGAGGCCCGCCGCGAGCCCGGGCATGCCGCCTCCGCGCCCGGAACCACCCGGGACCGGAGGCGGGCACGCCCGCGGGGAGGGCCGAGCTGACGGCACCTCGGGCACTGCCCGGCCCTCCCGGCCCCCCGGTCGTCAGAGCTGGCTGAGTACCGTGGGGTCGGTGATCTTCGTGTCGTCGGCGAGCATCATCGCCTTGCTGAGGATCACCGACAGTGTCCGGTCGCCCTCAAAGGGCAGGTACACGGGGGACGACCGCTCGGGTACGGCCTTGGGGACGATGCACAGGTACCGGTCGTCCGGGGCGGTCAGGATGTTCCCGGAGCCCAGGTGGATCTTGTACGTGTGCAGCGTGCCCCGGACGTGCAGGAAGCGGCCGTCGACGTGGCAGCGGTCGCCGACGGCCAGTCTCGGGAGCATCCGGGTCAGCAGGTCCCTGCGAGTCCGTGCGGTCGCGCTCAGCTCACCGGCGCTGTGGCGGGACCAGTACTCCGCATGGCGTCCACCGGGACCGCCGTCCTGCCAGGTCGGGTCATGGGCGACGCTCGCGACCGAGACGAACAGGTCGACGTCGCGCAGGACCTCACTGAGCCTCTTTCATCCTGAATAGTTGCAGGTCAGTAGGGTGTGGACGGCCTGGACGATGGTGCCGATGCGGCGGGTGGAGCATCTGGCCCGGCGGAGCAGTCGCCAGGACTTCAGCAAGGCGAAGGAGCGTTCGCCGGGTGCTCTGAGTCGGGCGTGGTCGCGGTTGAACTGCTGGTAGTGCTCAGGCTGTTCGCGGTGGTGGTAGTACGGGGTGCGGAAGGTGGCGCCGGCGCCCTGGTAGGCGCGGTCGGCGAGGACGAGGATCTGTCGGGTGAGGCATGCCTGGATGATGCCGTGGGCCTGGGCCGCGGTCAGATCATGGGTCCGGCCGGGTGTCGCGCGGGAGAACCACAGGGGTGTTCCGTCGGGGCGGGCGATGACCTGCACGTTCATACCGTGCTTGCGGTGCTTCTGCGAGTAGTACGGCTCGTCCGCGCCGATCCGGTCGATGGGGATGAGGGTGCCGTCAACGATGACGTGGTCGCCCTCACCGAGACCGGTCAGGGCTTCGTGGAGGCCGGGTGCCCAGCTGGCCAGGACGTCCAAGGTCTCGTCGGCATACCGCCAGGCAGTGGCCTGGCGGTATGCCGAAACCGGCTCCGAGCTGCGAGAACGTCTCGTTCTTCCGCAGGTGGACCAGCGCGAGCAGTGCCTGCTTGAAGCAGCCGAGCTTGCGCCAGCGTGTATTGCGGGCCTGGCGGTGCTCGTGCAGCAGCCAGGCGACATGCTCAACCAACTCGTGCGGGACGTCGAGCGTGGCAGGATACGGAACCACCAGGGCCTCTTCGGTCGCCGGTGTGATGGGTGAGATCACCACGCCAACGACAAGGGGCCCTGTCTCGTCACCACACCTGCTGACCAGCCCATTTCACCCTCCAGCACAGGATGAAGGAGGCTCATTGACTAGGGACCCACGGAAGGCCGTGGAGTGAGGAACCTACCGCTCCTCATGCCCTGCGGTAGGCATCACTCCTCGACATCTGAGAGCAGGCTGGCAACTGCCACGACAAGCAGGCGACGGTCACAGAGGGATGCGGGGCGACATGCACGAGCCAGGCAATATGCCGTTGGAGATGGAGCGGCTGCAAGGACACGCTGAACGCGCCTTCGTCGAGGTGCAGCGGGCGGATACGAAAGCAACGGCTTTGTGCGGAATAGCCGGTGGCTTGCTGGCTGCAGGGGTTGCCGTGCTGTCGAGTGCGCACGACCTTGCCCCCATCGCCGTGTTCTCCTTGGTCCTGATGTGTCTTTTGCTGATGACCGCGATAGGGGCTGCGCTGCTCGCGCTGCGACCCGTGGTACCAAGGGCGGGGCTGCATACCGAATTGATGGTCGAAGCGCTCGTACACCACCGGGTCGGTGTGAGTACGGCTGCACATGGGGAGCTTGAACGGCATGTCGAGGGCCGCCGACTACAAGTGCTGGCCTGGCTGGCGGACAGGAAGCTGCGAGCGGCCCGCCTGGCCGTCGACTTTGCCCTAGCAGCACTCCTGATGGCTGGAATGTGCCTATTGAGCAACATTCTGGTTGGTTGAGACGATCACCTAAGTGTGTAGGAGCCGCATAGCAGGGGGACGCGTGTATCAGCCGCATGCCACGGTGATCGGCGACAAGTTGTGGGCACGCCTGAAGGCGCTCGCACCGCAGCGCGTCAGGCCCGCTCGGAGTGTGCTGCTCCGCCAGGGAGATCCAGCAACTCACGTGATCGTGCTGGAGTCCGGGGCAACGTTGATCACCCTGGCCGGGGCCTGCGGAGAAAGGACGCTTCTTGCCGTGCGCGGCGCCGGTGAGTTACTCGGCGAACTGGCCGTGTTGGACTCCCAGCCGCGCACCGCCACGGTCATCGCAGCCGAGACCTGCCAGATCCGCATTATCCCGGCTGCCGCCTTCCTCACGTTCGTTGAGGAGCATGATCTGCTGGCCCCACTCCTGCGCCATGCCATCGCCCGGGTCAGGGAATCGGAGGCCGTTCGGCTCGAACTGGCGACCGCATCTGTGCCGCTGCGTCTGGCATCGGCTCTGTCGCGACTGGTCGAGGCCGCATCCGCTTCGGCTTCGGATCTCGCCGTGCGTCTGACCCAGACGGAGCTGTCTCAGATGATTGGCGCTTCCCGCAACGCGGTGGTCAACGCGCTCAAACCCTGGCGCGAGCAGGACTGGGTCCGCACCACCTCCAGTGGTGGGCTCCTCGTTCGCGACATCCATTCGATTCAATCGCATGCGCGTACGCAGGCGTGACGGGCCGCACTTCAGGCGTGCCCACTACTGGGCAGCGGCGACCGTCCCACCCGATCAGCATGGGCACTTCCCTGACCGCCTGTGCTGAAAGGACGGTGCCCGATGGATGTGCCGCTGCACGCAGAGCCCTTGGATGTGCCCGCCGAACTCGCCCTCGTGGCGATCGACATGGAGAAGTACAGCCAGATCCCCGAGGCGAAGATGGCCGCCGCCCGGTGCGACGTGGACGACATCGTGGCGACCGTGCTCGCCGATTGCCAGCTGCCCGACCCGCAGGAACTTCCCGGCGGCTACAAGGACAGTGGCGACGGGGCGATCCTGCTGTTCCCGCCCTCAGTGCTGGCACGACTCGTGGACCCAGTGCTGGGCCGGCTCAATGCGGCTCTGGTGCGCTACGAGCGGCAGCGGCTGGCCAGTAGTCCCGTCCTGCGGCTGCGGGCCAGTGTGCACATCGGCCCGCTGTCCCTGCCCGACCACCGCGGTAACGCCATCAATGACACCACCCGACTGCTCGACAGTCAGGCAAACCGCGAGGCGCTGTCCGCCGCGAAAGACAATGGCGGCTTCCTTGCTGCCGCGCTCTCCGAGATCGTCTACCAGCGCACCGTGCACTCGGGACGCACGCAGGATCTGGGCTCACATCACTTCCTCGAGGCGGTTGCCCGCGTCAGCGACAAGCCCGGCTTCGAGCAGCCCTGCCGCATTCATGTACCGGGCCTGACCGGTCCGGCCGTACATCCCTATGTCACAGACGCCGCATCGTCGGCTTCTGCTCCCTCCCCTCCCGCGCAGCAGACCGCTGCATCGGCGGCGCCTGCAGCCAGCAGCGGCGGCACGTTCCAGTTCCACGCTCAGGTCAGCGACGCCACGATCGCGAACAGCATCGAAACCGTGCGAATCGATCGCCGCCAGCGGTGAGGCGTCTGGCCTTCCGCCCCACTGCCTTTCGCGCACTCACCCTGGAGTTCCAGTATGACTGACGTACCGTTCGACCCCACTCGCTCCGACGCCACCCCACCGAACAACGAAGGTGATGAGAGCCAGACCAACGGCTCCGGCGGCTGGCTGCATCGATTGCGCACCGGAACCGGCTCCGCCGATCGACCGGGCGCGCACCCTGGCGACCGGTCCCCTTTTCCAGCTCCCCCACAGCCGGGCGCTTTGCCACCCACGCCCCGCGTGCACGAAACGGACAGTGCAGCGACACACGTGTACGGGGACCCCGAAGTTGTCGCCCACCACATCGAGCAGGTGATCCTGGAGACTCGGAAACGGGACCTACTGGAGGGCGTGGAACAAGACCGTGAGCGGCTGCTCGACCAGCCGTTCGTACGGGGCCCGCACTGGGACCTGGTCTGGGAGCAGATCGTCAATCCTGTAACCGGCCGTCCTCGCCAGCCGATCATCGTCATTGTGGCACCGCGTTCGTGTGGCTCCACCACCTTCGCTCTGCGCCTGCTGGCCGAGCACACTGCTGATGAAACCACCCTGGTCCAGCTGGATGCGGACTGGGACACTCCCCGCCAAGGGCGCCTGCCTTTGGAGAAGGCGCATGCGTACCAACTCGATCTCAAGCATCCGGAGAACGACCAGGTATCCACCGACTTCCTGAACGCCCTGTCGAAGCACGCCTCTCACCTGGGCGACTGCCGTTCCTACCTCGCATTGACCGTCGCACAGGACCTGTGGAAGGACCACCGCCTCAGCGATCGTGACGGCATCCAAGTCGTTCATCTGCAGCAGGCGCCCGATGCCCAGCGCGTGGTCGAGGCGCACCTGACCGCCTACGGCTACGACCAACT
This sequence comes from Streptomyces sp. BBFR102, assembly GCF_051397025.1. Taxonomy (NCBI): domain Bacteria; kingdom Bacillati; phylum Actinomycetota; class Actinomycetes; order Kitasatosporales; family Streptomycetaceae; genus Streptomyces; species Streptomyces sp. BBFR102. Next base: position 4,860,989 of record NZ_CP195757.1, on the reverse strand, counting down.
CGTCACGTCTCTTCGCTCCTTCTCCAAGACCACCACGTCCTTGCGCGGATTGACAGCAGTGGCCGCCGTGCGGGCCGCGCACACCGTGGTTATGGCCTGGAAGGAGCACCGCCGCACCAGCTCCCAGCAGTCGCTCGCGCAGGCCGAAGGCGAGGGTGACACCGGGAACACCCTCGAAGACCGCATCATCGCAGCGTTGACCGACTGGCGCGGTGAACTCGACAGCCGATTCGGCGAGCTGAACAGCCTGCACGAGCACGACAATCCGTCACTCACCGTGGAAGACCGTTGCCTTCTCCTGGCCTTGGCCGTGCAGCAGTCAGCGCCCATGCCCATCGTCGCGCGCAGTGCAGCCGCTCTGCTCACAGCCATCGGAGACGCGCCCGGCGCCGCCGACACAGCACCAGGGTTCTCGCCGCCCCTCAGTGCCCTGGCAGGACGAGGAATGCGCCGGCGTATCCAGGACGTCGGGGGTCGAGTAGACCTGCAAGACACAGTGGTCTTCGACCGGCCCGCCTACGGACGCGCGGTGCTGGAGTACGTCTGGGACAACTACGACGTCATGCGCAAACCCTTGCTGACCTGGCTCGTCGCGACAGCCCAGAGCACCGATCCGGAAGACCACGCCGTGGCGGCGCTGGCCGAACTCACTGTGCGGCATGGAACGGTGAGCTATCTCACCGAGTTGGGTGAACTCGTCAGCAGCAGCAAGCCAGAGGTGCTCGGTGCGGTCCTGGAAAAGGCCGTGCGCAACGAACACGTCGGCCGCCTGGCGTGGGCAGCGCTCTACGGGTGGGCGGAACAAAGGAGTTACGCGCCCGCTGTAATTGCGCTGTGCCAACGGATCCTGGAGGACTCCTCCACCGCCACGTCTCTGGCCAAGCGGGCCATGGTGCGCATGCGTCGCGTCGCGCACAAGAACGCCGATGCAGCGGGCCAAGTCCTGGCTGCCTACGACGATCTTGTCCAACACCCCACCGTGGCAGCGCGACTGGTCGCTGAGGTCCAGGGCTGGCAACAGGGCAAAGTCTCGGCGCGCGGCGGCGCGCTGGCCTTCCTCGCGCTGATGACTGTCCGCCGTGACGACGCACCGTGGCTCGTGTGCGCGCCTCCCCCGGACATCGACGTACAGCGAGCCCTCAACAACCTGCTCTCCTCATCGGACACCGCTGCCCAGGTCATTTCGCGTCTGACGGACTGGATCCGCTCGTGCGCCGGTGATCCCAGCGCGTACACACAGTTGCGCGACCAACTCCTGCCTGCGCTACGCGGCCACAACATGTTCGAGGCTGGCATGAAGCTCATGAACGAGCTGCGTGGCATCTCCACCGTTGAGGGCGTCAGTGTGGCTGACGATTTCTACAACCGCCTCGTCGACAGCCGGCTGCGCACGGTCTTTCCGCTCGAAGAGAGCCTCACGTGAGGTGGCCATGGAGGCGCGCAGTCCGTAGGAGTACGTCTGTCCAGCCACGTCTGCTGCCGAGTGCCACGGACGACATCTCGTTCGAAGCCGTGTACACGATCACCTGGCGACCACTGTGGCGTGTGCCCCCCAATGCGGAGGAGACAGTACGCGCCGCCGTGCATGCCGCTGCCTCCGCTACAGCGGCGCGCCTGACGGCCTCGGACGTACCCACTGCCCAAGACGCCGTCAACGCCGCCCTCGGCTGTCTGCCCCGCCGCGCCTCGAACTTCTGCCTGTTGAACGTCTACGCGGCTCTCGGTCTGCCCAGCACCGCCAAGGATCTACTGGCACAGCGGGCAGCGGACGAGCAACGCGTCCGCCGTCTGCGTTTCTTGAAAGACAACCTCTACGATCACCCGGACCTCGTCGTTCTGGACCAACTTGAGCACCACGCCCCCGGTGCCCTGGCTGACGATCATGTTGCCGAACTCCAGCGCCTCGCTCGCCTGATCTACTCCTGCAACCGCTGGTGGTTCCCACTCCTGCAGCAATGGGAGCAGGTCGGCCAAGGGTTCACGGACGTCGAAAAGCGACAGCAGGCAATGCTCGTACTGTCCGACTCCCTCAAGGCACTCAACGGCGGCAGCCTGCCCAGCAGCAGCATCGCGCCGATGGACATACCCGGGGCCGACACGACAGCTCGAAGGGCACATCCATGAAGCTCGTCTTGTGGCGGGTGCTGGCCCCAATGACCAGCCTCCGAGCCCTCCTCGTTCAATGGCGCAGCGCAACACCCCTGTCCTACGACGCTGCCTGGCGTCGCGCCCGCTTGGACCGTTGTCCGGATGAAATGGTCTATCGACTCCACGGCCACCAAGCCGCCAGCACCTCCGATCAAGCGACCGGGGCCCAGACGCCCTACGATCCGCCCAAGAGCGACGAGCCAACCGACCGGCGCCCGTAAGGCGAGCATCCCGGGAGCGGACAACTCCTTCGCCCTGTCGCGGATACTCGTCCATTGGTTCGGGCTCATGCCTGAGGACGAGGTTCGCCTCGACTACGGCACCTGACGAGGTTCCTGGTTGTTCACTGAGTGAACGCGAGGAGCGTTCACTCAGTAACAACCCCTATGTGAACTGGTGAATGAGGACGAAGACCAAGGAGCTGGGTGGCGGGCCCGGGTGCGGTGCGGTCCGTGCGGAACGACGGCCCGCAGTGCGTCGAGGCTCTCATAGGTGAGGAACACGGCGACGTCTTCGAGGCTGGCCCTCCGGTGCTCGTCGCCCACGGCCCCGACTGCTACGCCCCCGCCCTGCTATGGGCGCCGGGCAACCGGTGGCTGCTGTGGGGCTGGTCGTGGGAAGCCCGCGACGAAGCCTGGGCTGTCGCGGACGGATGGGCCGGCGTCCTCACCCTGCCGCGCGAGATCCATGTCGACGACAACGGGCACACTGCGCCAGCAGCCCGCCGCCGAACTCCCGACGTGGGAAAGAGTGCGGATGCTCCTCGACGACGTGTGGGGATCTCACCGCGACTTCAGCGCTCGGCCCGCTGGCCCCTGGACGACATCACCCTGGCTCTACCGCTGTGGCAGGCCGGACGAGCGCCGGTCGGCGCCCGGTGACGACCTGCCTCACCCTCGTACCGTTTGATGACGCTCAGCTACACGACCCTTCTTCCCACGCACTGCTGGAGCTACCGCACCCACCTGACGCTCCGTCGGAAACAGCGTCAAATGAGCGTCAGGACGGTTTCCCCGGCGCCCCCAGGGGCGAGGAGAACGCGTCCATCACCTCGCGAGACGTCCCACGAAGCCGCAGGTCAAACCCACTCCGCCGACACCAGGAAACGTTCCACGTCGCGTATGTCGGGGAACACGTCGAGCGTGCCCGGGCGCTCCTGAGCAACCTAGGAAAACTGCAGGTCAAAGCCCCTTTGTAGCGGGCTCAAGAATCGCCACGCACTCCATATGCGACGTCATCGGAAGGACGTCAGCCGACGCCATAGCAAGCAAAACGCCTGGTGAGAGGTACGTTTCAGCTCTTCTCGTTGGCCATCCAGGTGCCGGAGCGTCAAACGAGCGTCAGCGAACCAACTGCCCGACAGCCCGTCGCGTGCGGGTAACCCGGGCGCATCGACCTGCGGGAACTGTTCATCACCGGCTCGGCTCATCCGCCCGAGGCCCACACATCCGGTCACGCTCCCGTAATGGCGGATGCGATGCTGCGGTGCCGGGCGACGCCGTGTGCGAAATCGGGTACGCGTGACGCGCCTTCGCGCAGGTCATCCAGGAACTGCCCGTAGGCGTGGGCGACTGCGTAGGCCGACGCGTCGGCTCGGGGTTCCAGTCGCGGGACGCGCACATACGATTCCGGCACCGTCATGGGAGCGAGTGCGGTGGACGTTCCGCGGCCGCCCTCCAGGGTGAGCGGGCTGAGCTGTGGGTGGCCGATCGGGGCGGTGAGGACGAGGTCGCCCTCGGTGCCGTTTATCTCCCAGCGGAAGTTGGTTCCTCGGGACATACCTCCGCGGTAGTGGAAGGTAACTACTGCGCCGCCCGGCAGCCGTCCCGAGGCCACCACCTGGTCCGCAGCGGTCATGGGCATGGGCTGTCCGCTCTCGGTGTCCACGGCCGACGTACGGCGCGACACCAGTTGGATCCGCAGTTCCCGGGGTTCTCCCAGGACCGACGCGAGTCCGTCGAGGGCATGACTGAAGGGAATGGTCAGCAGCGTCGCGCCGTTCGCGGCGTCGAGCACATAGCGATCGCCGGGGCCGACGGTGGCGCCCCAGGCGCCGCCGGAGCCGACCACCGTCGTGGACAGCACCTCCCCCACGTAGCCGTCGGCCACGAGATGCCGTGCGTAGGCGAGCGCCGGGTGCGACCGCGCCTGGAGTCCGACGACGGTCGGCACGGCGTAACCGCGCGCCAGCCGCGCCATGTCCTCGGCCTCCGCGAGCCCGTTGCCCAGCGGCCACTCGCACAGCACGCTCTTGCCGGCGCTCAGCGCCGTCTGCACCAGTTCCCGGTGGTGCGGCACCTTCACCGCCACGACCACCAGGTCCACCTCGTCGCAGGCCACCAGTTCGGCAGCCGTCCCGAAGGTGCTGGCCACACCATGCTTCTGCCCGGAGCGCTCCGCCGACTGTTTCGAACTGGCGCTCAGGGCCCTCAGGTCATAACCGGGGACGGCGCGCAGGGCAGGCAGGTGAGAGCGCTCGGCCCAGCTACCGTGCGCCCCAAGTCCTATGATCCCTACTCCGATCGGCTTCTCGGACCGGGCCAGCTCGGCAAGCAATGACTCAGATGTGTTCATGATTCGTCACCTGTTCTTTCTCTTTGTGTGAATGGCACGGACGTCACTCACAGTGGCCATGGAGCAGATGCGGAAGTGATCCTTCACACGCCCGGCTCATGAGAGGTGGGGGTCACGTGTCGAGCAGGCGCCGGCGTAGGAGATGCACGCCCGGTGGGTGCGGGGTCAGCGGGTGATGCCGTGGACCGACGTGCAGGACACGGCGCCGCTGTGGGTGTCGCGGAACTTCCGGCTCGGCTCACCGACACGCTGACGGAGACCGTGTCGCCGGAAGGAGCGAAGCGTGAAGCCTGCCTGACCGTCGGCGGTCAATTCCACGCGTGTGCAGATGGCTGCGGGCCGCGCTCGCTGTCCAGCAAAGCCATGAGGGTTGCGGCGTAACGGGTTCCGGCCACCGCGCCGGCCGGGACGGCCTCATCGATCCTGCCGAGGTCAGCTTCCGTCAGGGTGACCTCGGCAGCCGACAGGGCCTCCTCGATGCGGTGCGGTCGGCGGGCGCCCAGGACGGCCACGATGGTGCCGCGCTCACGGCCCTGGGCGATGACCCAGGCGGTGGCGAGCTGCGCGACGCTGATGCCGTGTGCGTCGGCGAGCGGTTGCAGCAGGTCGACCAGAGTGAGGTTCGTGGCGAGGTTGTCGGGGTGGAAGCGGGGCAGCCAGTGGGTGCGTGGGTCGCCTCCGGTCGGCTGTCGGTAGGAACCGGTAAGCAGACCGTGTGCGAGGACCCCGTAAGCGGTGACGCCGATCCCCAGCTCGCGGCAGGTGTCCAGGATGCCGTTGGTTTCGGGGCCACGGCTGAACAGGGAGTATTCGATCTGCACGTCGCAGACCGGGTGCACGGCGTGGGCACGGCGGATGGTCTCCGGCCCTACCTCGGAGAGTCCGATGTGTCGTACGTACCCGGACTGGACGAGTTCGGAGACGGCGCCGATCGTGTCCTCGATCGGGGTGTCGGGGGCGAGCCGGGAGGGGCGGTAGATGTCGATGTGGTCGGTGCCGAGGCGGCGCAGCGAGTAGGCGAGTGCGCTCTTCACATGGGCGGGACGGCCCTCGATGCCGACGAAGGTTCCGTCGGGGCCGCGCAGGCCGCCGAACTTGACGCTCAGGAGCGCCTTTTCGCGGTCGCCGTCGCGGAGTGCGCGGCGGATGAGGTCCTCGTTGTGGCCCATGCCGTAGAAGTCGGCGGTGTCGAGGAGGGTGACGCCGGCCGCGAGGGCCGCGTGGATCGTGGCGATGGCGTCGGCCTCGTCAGCGGGGGCGGTGTGGTCGGACATACCGGCGCAGCCCAACGCGAGAGGGGTGACTTGCGGGCCGCCGGTTCCAAGGGTTCGGGTTCGCATGAATCCTTCCGCGGGGTGGAAGTGGTGGGCGCGGCCGTCGGGGACGGATGGAGCGGCACCCACCTGTTAGCGTTGACATCTCAACACTAGAAAGGGTGCGTTGACATGTCAACATCGGGCGGCAGGACTCCCGAGCCGGACGAGGCCATGGACGAGGCCGCACTGGATCCCGTCGGCTTCTGGTCCGCCTTCAAGCGCGCCCACGAGATCATCCGAACCCGTGTGATCGCGGACGCCGCCGACGCGGCGGGCCTGTCCGAGCCGGACCTGACGATCCTCGTCAACCTGAACAAGGCGGGGGGGGCGCTGCGCCAGAGCGAGCTCGCCGCGTCGCTCGGCTGGGACCGCACCCGCATCTCCCACCAGCTCACCCGCATGAGCAAGCGCCAACTCGTCACCCGCGAACGCGCTGGCGGTGTCACCGTCACCCTCACCGACGCCGGACGCCAGGCCATCACCGCCGTGCACCCCGGCCTGGACGCCGCGGTACGCCGCCACTTCACCGACAGGCTCTCCGCGCAGGAGATCGAAACGCTGAGTTCTGTCCTCCGCCGGCTGTAGCCGCCGGAACGGAAGCCGACAAGCCGCAGGGGCACGGTCACCGGCCCCGCCAGTTGGCCCTGCCACCTCTGCTCAACTTGGTACACGTCAGCGAGTACGCGTAGGACGCGGCCACTGCTTCCATGAGCCCAGCACCCTTGACCTCACGTATTCAGCTGAGCTGGTGAACTGACGCCCCGACAGCAGAAGGGCGCCTCTCACCTGTGATGATCTGGATTGTCTAGATCAAGAGCATCATTCGGGAGAGGCACCCAACGGGTGAAGAGTACCGGCTGGGATCACCGGCTCGCCGTGCGGGCCGACGGCAAGAACCTGATCGGCCACGCTGGAGTGGTGCTGCTGCGCAAGGTCGCCGACCGGGTCGGGCTGACCACCGCCCTGAGCGCCGCGTTGCCGCACGGTGTCGGGCCGGGGTGGCGGGATCGGGGAAGGGTTCTGGTCCAGCTGGTAGGCGCGATCGTGCTGCGGGCTACCAATGTCCTGGAGGCCGAGCAACTCCAGCATCACTGGCGAGCGTTGCCCCCTCGGCCGGTCTCCGACAGCACGCTGCGCCGAATGCTGGAGGCGATCGACGAGCCGGTGCGCGTGCGCGCCGAGCGCGTGCGCGCCGCGATACGACGCGTGGTGTGGACGCTCCTCGTACTGCGGCCTGGCGGCTTCCCCTGGATCAGGGTTGCCGGGCGGGAGCTGACCGGCTGGTACGTCCTGGACGTGGACGCCGCTCTCGTTTCCTGCACCAGCAAAAGGAGGGAGCGGCTGGCACGCCCAAGGGCGGCTTCGGCCACCATCCGCTGGGTGCGTGGGTGGCCAACACCCGCGAGTGCGTCGCGATGCTGCTGCGGCCCGGCAATGCCACCTCCAACGATCTGAAGAAGCTGACCGCCTTCGAGCAGCACACCGGCTGGCGCCATCAGATCGTCGCCACCAACATCCCCGCTCACCACGGGCTTTCGGGTGTGCCGGGCTCGGGGCAGGCATGGTTCGTCGACGCCCTCTACCGCGACCACGCCGAGGTCGAGGACCGAGTGAAGGCGATCAAACGGGTCGGGGTCGGACTCGGGCTCTTGCCGTCCAAGTCCTGGCGGCTGAATGTCGCCTGAGTGCTGGCCGCAGCCCTCGCCGCGGACCTCGACGCCTGGACCCGGCTCCTCCTCCTGCACGACGAGCCCGAACTCGCTGCCGCAGAGCCCGAAACGGTCCGCAGGAAGACCTACCACCTGCCCGCCCGCACCGCCCACGCCCGCCAACGCACCCTCCGCCTGGACCACGCCTGGCCCTGGGCCGGGTCTGTACAGCGAGTGGTGAGAGTCTGATGCACGAGGCCGCGAAGCGCGCGGATCACCTCTCCAGACTGACGCGCAGGCTCGATTGCAGGCAGTGGCCCAGGCCGAGGTCACCGTGCGGATCGGTACGGCGTGGAACGATCGCGCTTCCACTCGAACCGACTACCGCAACGCGACGCTGCCCGCAACGTCGACGACCTGGTCAAGGCGCTCGGCTCGCACACCCGCATGTCGAAGAGCGAGGTCTCCCGGATCTGCGGCGATCTCGACGTACGGCTCGAGATGAAGGCCCTGCACCAGAGGTCGAGGCAGGCGCGCGTGGTTTTATGGTCTGGGCCCCCAACCAGAGAGTTCCGGGCGGTCAAGACTTCCTGTTCGAGCGTCATATGAGCGTCAAGAGTCTCCGATCGAGACCTTGAAGGCGTCACCGACGCAAGCGCCTGCCTGATGAACTCGCAGGTCAGGAGGGTACGAGCAGAGATCGTCCCCTCAACCCGCCGCACGGAGGGCAACAGGTCGGGCAACCCACCCGGACCACAAAACCGCAGGTCAGACACCCTTTGTCGCAGGCTCCAAGATGGCAACGCACTCCACATGATGCGTCATCGGAAACAGGTCGAACGCCCGCATCACCCGCACCCGGTACCCGCCCTCACGGAAGTACCCCAGGTCCCGTGCCAGCGCCGCCGGATCGCAGGCCACGTACGCGATGCGCCTGGCTCCCAGGGACGTCAGCCGGGCCACCGTCTGCTTCCCCGCGCCCGCCCTCGGCGGGTCGAGGACGACGAGGTCGGCCTCGGTGATGCCGGTGCGGGGGAGGACCTGTTCGACCTTGCCCTGTTCGATGCGGACGCGGTCGAAGTCCTTGAGGTTGTGGCGGGCGTCCTCGACGGCGCGCTTGGTGACCTCGATGCCGAGGACCGCGCCCTTGTCCCCGACGCGGTCGGCGAGGGCGCCGGCGAAGAGGCCGACGCCGCAGTAGAGGTCGAGGGCGGTGTCGCCCTTGCGCGGGAGGAGGCCCTGCATGACGGCCTCGACCAGGGTGTCGGCGGCCTTGGGGTGGACCTGCCAGAAGCCGCCGTTGCCGACGCGCCAGGTGTGGTCGTCGGCGCGTTCGCGGACGAAGGCGCGGCCGTGGACGCGGTGGACGCCGCCGTCACGCTCGTCGACGCGCAGGACCGAGACCGGGCGGTCCAGCTCGACCAGGGGGAGGCGGGCGCCGGGGCGCGGGGTGAGGACGACCTGGCGGTCGCCGGAGCCGGAGGCGGCGATGGCCTCGACCGACTCCATGCCGCTCCAGTCGCGCTGCTCGATGCCGAGTTCGCTGACGCCCTCGGCGGCGATCATGCAGTGCTCGACGGGCTCGACCTCGTGCGAGCGGTGGCGGCGCAGCCCGGCGTGGCCGTCGGCGTCGATCGCGTACTGGACGCGGGTGCGCCAGGCGGGGACTTCGCCGGCGGGGAGCTTGTCGCCGGGGGCGGGGGCGACGGTGCCGTCCCAGCCGGCCTGCTCGGGGGTGAGGCCGGCGAGGTGCTGGAGCTGCTCGGCGATGACCTCGCCCTTGAGGCGGCGCTGGGCGCCGGGCTTGGCGTGCTGCCAGTCGCAGCCGCCGCAGCGGCCGGGGCCGGCGTACGGGCAGGGGGCGGGGACGCGGTCCTTGGACGCGTCGAGGATCTCGACGGCGTCGGCGCGCAGGAAGCGGGAGGTCTCGTCGCCGTGGGTGACGCGGGCGACGACGCGCTCACCGGGCAGCGTGTGGCGGACGAAGAGGACGCGCCCGGCCTCGGTGCGGGCCACACAGTGGCCGCCGTGGGCGACGGGGCCGACCTCGACCTCGTACTCCTCCCCGACCAGCGACCCCGGTGACGTCTGCGGTTCTTGCGGCATGAGGGGGTGACTCCAAAGGAAGGGGGAGAGCGAGGCGAACGAGGTTGCGGCGGCGAGCCGCAGCCGCAACCTCCCAGTGTACGGGCGCCGGGCACCCGGCCGTCACGGGCGGCGGTCGCCCTCCCGGCGGGCGCCGGGTCCCTTCTTCTCGACGGGGCCGCGGCGGACCGCGCCGGGGGCGGACCAGTTGGCGCGACGGCGGGCCCGCAGCTTCGCGGCCTCGGAGGATTCCAGCTGGTAGGGGACGGAGGTGATGATGACGCCGGGGGTGAAGTGGAGGCGCCCCTTGAGCCGCAGCGCGGACTGGTTGTGCAGCAGGTGCTCGTACCAGTGGCCGACCACGTACTCCGGGATGATCAGGCTGACCACGTCCCGCGGGTTCTCCTCGCGCAGCCGCTTGACGTACTCGATGACCGGGCGGGTGATCTCGCGGTACGGGGAGTTGATGATCTTGAGGGGCACCTCGATGCCGCTGCGCTCCCACTCCTCGCGCAGGGCCCGGGTGTCCTCGGTGTCGACGTTGATGGTCAGCGCCTCCAGGCTGTCGGCGCGCATCAGCCTGGCGTAGGTGAGGGCCCGCAGGGCGGGGCGGTGGAGCTTGGAGACGAGGACGATCGAGTGCATGCGCGAGGGCCTCAGGCTCTCGTCCTCGCGGTTGTCGGCGGGGGCCGCGATCTCCTCGGCGACCTTGTCGTAGTGCCGGCGGATCGAGGTCATGACGGCGTAGAAGAGGACCATGCCGAGGACGGCGACCCAGGCGCCGTGGCTGAACTTGGACACCAGGACGACGATCAGGACCAGGCAGGTGATGACGGCGCCGAAGGCGTTGATCGTGCGGGCCCGGTGGATGTGCAGGCGCCGGCGCGGGTCCTCCTCGGTGGGGAGTTCCTTGTTCCAGTGCCGGACCATGCCGATCTGGCTGAGGGTGAAGGAGACGAAGACGCCCACGATGTAGAGCTGGATGAGCCGGGTGGAGTCGGCACCGTAGACGACGACCAGCAGGGCAGCCGCGCCGGCCAGCAGGATGATGCCGTTGGAGAAGGCGAGGCGGTCGCCGCGGGTGTGGAGCTGGCGCGGCAGGTACGAGTCACGGGCGAGGATCGACCCGAGCAGCGGGAAGCCGTTGAACGCGGTGTTGGCCGCGAGGAAGAGCACCAGCGCGGTGGCGACGGCGAGCACGAGGAACAGGAAGGTCCCGTCGCCGAAGACCGCGGCGGCGACCTGGGTGATCACCGGCTGCTGGACGTAGTCGGGGCCGACCGGCACCCCGTTGTCGTAGAGGTCCTTCGCCGGGTGCTCGGCCATGCGGACGCCGGTCTGCCGGGCCAGGGCGATGATGCCGCAGAACATGGTGGCGGCCAGCAGGCCCATCAGCGCCAGCGTGGTCGCGGCGTTGCGGCTCTTGGGGCGGCGGAAGGCGGGGACGCCGTTGCTGATCGCCTCGACGCCGGTGAGCGCGGCGCAGCCGGAGGAGAAGGCGCGCAGCAGCAGGAAGACCAGGGCGAAGCCGGCGAGACCGGGGTGCTCCGGCCTGATCTCGAAGCCGGCGGTGGGCGCGGACATCGGCTCGCCGAGGACGAGGCCGCGCACGCCGCCCCAGATCAGCATGAGGAAGACGCCGCCGACGAAGACGTAGGTGGGGATGGCGAAGAGCGTGCCCGACTCCCGGACGCCGCGCAGGTTCATCACCGACAGCAGGATGATGGCGGCGAGTGCGCACAGCGCCTTGTGCTCGACGACGAAGGGGATGGCGGAACCGAGGTTCTCGATGCCGGCGGAGACCGACACGGCGACGGTCAGCACGTAGTCGACGAGGAGGGCGCTCGCGACCGTACGTCCGGCGCGCGCGCCCAGGTTGGCCTTGGCCACCTCGTAGGTGCCGCCGCCGTTGGGGTAGGCGTGCACGGTCTGCCGGTAGGAGGTGACCACGGTGGCCATCAGGATCACCACCGCCAGCGCGATCCAGGGGCTGAAGTGGTAGGCCGACGCGCCCGCCAGCGACAGGATCAGCAGCACCTCGCCCGGCGCGTAGGCGACCGAGGAGAGCGGGTCGGAGGCGAAGACGGGGAGGGCGATCCGCTTGGGGAGGAGGGTCTCCCCGAGCTTGTCGCTGGGCAGTGCGCGCCCGATGAGGAGCCGTTTGGGCACGTCGGTCAGTTTGGACACGGTGGGGATCGTAAGCGCTCCCCGAGGCCCCCACCGCACAGCCGGAGCACCGCCCGGCGGGTCGGACGGGCCACCCGCGGGCCGCCGGAAAGGTGACGTTACGCACCTTTCCCTCCGCCCGCCTCCTGGCGCTCCGGGCTTTTTGTCCTCGCCGGGGCCCGGGCGGGGCGTGAGGCCCGACACAGCGCCTCGGGGTGCGCCACGCCGCGCTTTGACGCCTTCTTGACGAGCCGCTCACACGTTCTTGACGGTGTCCCTGACGGCCTCTTGACGCGTCGCCCGCCGGGGCGCCGCGGGGCACGGGCCCGCTGGCCCGGCGGGCGGCCCCGTCCCCTTAAGCTCGTGCCGGGCCCACCGCCGCGGCGGGGCCCGATCCGGGTGCGGCCGCACGGGGCACCCGGCCCGGCCGAGGAGAAGAGTGAGCAGGGTGTTGTCGCAGATCAGCCCGAAGACCAGGAGTGCGGGGTAAGGATCGGTGCACATCGTCATCATGGGCTGCGGCCGGGTGGGTTCCACACTGGCGCAGGCCCTGGAGCAGCAGGGGCACACCGTCGCCGTGGTGGACCAGGACCCCACCGCGTTCCGGCGTCTGGGTGCCGGGTTCGGCGGGCGCCGGGTCACCGGCGTCGGCTTCGACCAGGACACGCTGCGTGAGGCCGGGATCGAGGAGGCGGGCGCGTTCGCCGCGGTGAGCAGCGGCGACAACTCCAACATCATCGCCGCCCGGGTCGCACGCGAGACCTTCGGCATCGAGAACGTCGCCGCCCGCATCTACGACCCGCGCCGCGCCGAGGTCTACCAGCGCCTGGGCATCTCCACCGTGGCGACCGTCCGCTGGACCGCCGACCAGATGCTGCGCCGACTGCTGCCGTCCGGGGCGGAGCCGCTGTGGCGGGACCCGACGGGCGGGGTGCAGCTCGCCGAGGTGTACGCCTCCCCGGTGTGGATCGGCCAGAAGATCAGCCGGCTCCAGGAGGAGACGGGGGTGCGGGTGGCGTTCCTGACCCGGCTGGGCGAGGCGATGCTGCCGACCTCCCAGACGGTGCTCCAGGAGGGCGACCTCGTACACGTGATGATGCGTCCCGAGGACGTCGCCGAGGTCGAGGCGGCGTTCGCCGAGGGGCCCGAGGAGGACGGACGCCGATGAGGGTCGCCATTGCGGGGGCAGGGGCCGTGGGCCGGTCGATCGCCGGTGAGCTGCTGGAGAGCGGCCACGAGATCCTGCTGATCGACAAGACGCCGAGCGCGATCTCGGTGGAGCGGGTGCCGCGCGCCGAGTGGCTCCTCGCCGACGCCTGCGAGATCACCTCGCTGGACGAGGCCGCGCTCCAGCGCTGCCACGTGGTGATCGCGGCCACCGGGGACGACAAGGTCAACCTGGTGGTGTCGCTGCTCGCCAAGACGGAGTACGGGGTCCCGCGCGTCGTCTCCCGGGTCAACAACCCGAAGAACGAGTGGCTCTTCAACGAGTCCTGGGGCGTCGACGTCGCCGTCTCCACGCCCCGCTTGATGTCGGCCCTGGTCGAGGAGGCCGTCAGCGTCGGCGATCTGGTCCGGCTGCTGCGGTTCAGCCAGGGCGACGCCAACCTGGTCGAGCTGACCCTCCCCCCGGAGTCGACCCTCGCCGGAATCCGCGTCGGCGACGTCCGCTGGCCCGAGGACACCTCGCTGGTCACCATCATCCGAGGCTCCAGGGTGATGGCTCCGGCCCCGGACGACGCCCTGGAGCCCGGTGACGAGCTCCTCTTCGTGGCCGCCCAGGCGCAGGAGGAGCGACTGGAGGAACTCCTCTCGGCCCGCCACGGCACGCAGCCCCGTCCGGCCACCGGCCCCCAGGACGGTCCCCGGAACACCTGACCTGCGGGGACGTACGACGGCCGAAGGGGCCGGAACCGTCTGGTTCCGGCCCCTTCGGCCGTCGTACAGGGAGAGGCGCCGAGCCTCAGCTCTCGCCGCGCTCCTTGGCGGCCTTCTCCGCCTTCTCCGCCTTCTCCGCCTCCTCGGCGGCCTCCATCTCGGCGAACACGTCGATGGGGGCAGGCGCCTTGGCGAGGAAGACCCAGGTCAGCCAGACCGCCAGCAGGAACGGCGGAATCTTCAGCGCGACCAGGACCCAGCCGAGCTGCGTGGTGTCGGCCCACCAGTAGAGCGGGAAGAGGACCGCGCACTTGGCCAGCAGGATGAAGCCCCAGGCGTAGCTGGCCCGCGTGTACGCCTTCTTGCGGCCGGGGTTGCGGGTCCGCCAGGAGAGGTTCTCCTTGAAGATCGGGCCGAGGATGAGGCCGATCAGGGGGACCCCCGCGACCGCGGTGAGGATGTACGCCAGGGAGAGGCCCAGCGTGTACACCATGCCCGGCAGGTAGAAGTCCTTGGCGTTGCCCGTCATCATCGCGAAGACCACACCGAAGGCGACGCCGAAGACCCCGCTGAAGGCGTGCTTGACGGTGTCCCGCCGGACCAGCCGGGCGACGCACAGCACCAGCGAGACGACCAGCGCCGCGACGGCGGAGACGCGCAGGTCGGCGTTGATCGTGTAGATGGTCACGAAGAGCAGGCCCGGCAGGACCGTCTCGACCATGCCCCGCACCCCGCCGAACGCCTCGAAGAGGGCTGCCTCGGTGACGGCGCGGGCGTCCGCGTCGGCGGCTCCGCCCCGCTGCCCGGAGGAGCGATCGGGGTCCGTGGGGCTGTGGGCGGCGTCGGCGTCGGACGCCGCACTCCGGTGGTCGGTCGGCTTGTCGATGGACGTCACCGGTCACTCCCGTCCGAGCGGTCTCAGTTCGTACTTCGGGTTGAACAGCGTGCGGCGGCCGTGGCTCATGGCGATCCGGCCCGAGGCGATCAGTCTGCGGCCCGGTTCGATGCCGGTGATGGAGCGCCGTCCCAGCCAGACCACGTCGAGCGAGCCGGTGCCGTCGAACAGTTCGGCCTCCAGCGCGGGCACCCCCGCCCGGGGACGGAGGGTGACCGTCCGCAAGGTACCAGTAACGGTGACCATCTCCCGGTCGCCGCAGGCGTCGATGCGGGTGCAGCCGCTGATCGCGGTCTCCTCGCGGAGCTCGTCGGACTCCAGCCGCTCCGGAGGGGCGGAGATGTCCGACAGCCGGTCCAGCATGCGCCGGAACCGGCCGGCGGGCTTCTCGGGACGCGGGGCTGCACTCATGGATGCAGCCTACCCAAGCACGGGTGACCGGCGGAGGTCACGCCGCCATCACCCCTGCGGGCGACGTTCGAACCGGTATCCCATCCCCGGCTCGGTGATGAAGTGGCGCGGGTGGGCCGGATCGGTCTCCAGCTTGCGGCGCAGCTGCGCCATGTAGACCCGCAGGTAGTTGGACTCGGTGCCGTACGAGGGGCCCCAGACCTCCTGGAGGAGCTGCTTCTGGCTGACCAGGCGGCCGGTGTTGCGGACCAGCACCTCCAGCAGGTGCCACTCGGTGGGGGTGAGCCGTACGTCGCGGCCCTGGCGGTGGACGCGCTTGGCGGCGAGGTCGACGGTGAAGTCGGCGGCGTCCACCACCTCCGCCTCCTCGTCGGGGGCGGCGGGCTCGGTGCGGCGGACGGCGGCGCGCAGCCGGGCCAGCAGTTCGTCCATACCGAACGGCTTGGTGACGTAGTCGTCGGCGCCGGCGTCGAGGGCCTGCACCTTCTCGTCGGAGCTCTGCCGGGCGGAGAGCACCAGCACCGGGACGCGGGACCAGGAGCGGAGCCCGCGCAGGACGTCGACGCCGTCCATGTCGGGCAGGCCGAGGTCGAGGACGATCACGTCGGGGTGGCGCTCGGCGGCGAGCCTGAGCGCGGTGGTGCCGTCGCCGGCGGAGTCGACCTCGTACTGGCGGGCCCGGAGGTTCAGCTCCAGGGCACGGACGATCTGCGGTTCGTCGTCGACCACGAGGACCCGGGTCATCTCGGGGCGCCTTTCTGTCCGGTCGCGGGTCATGACGTGACCTGCGCGGGAAGTACGGTACGGGCCCCGGCGCGGGTGCCGGTGACCGCCCTCAGGGTGAGGACCATGGTGAGCCCGCCGCCCGGGGTGTCCTCGGCGTTGAGGGTGCCTCCCATGGCCTCGGCGAAGCCCCGGGCGACGGCGAGGCCGAGGCCGACGCCGGCGCCGCGCGGAGCGTCACCGTACCGCTGGAAGGGGGCGAAGATCCGGTCCTTGGCGTCATCGGGGACCCCGGGGCCGTGGTCCATGACGCGCAGTTCCACCCGGTCGCCCAGCGCGCTCGCCGCGACCAGCACGGGGGCGCCCTCGGGGGCGTACTTGACGGCGTTCTCGACGATGTTGGCGACGGAGCGCTCCAGCAGGCCGGGGTCGACGGCGACCATCGGCAGGGTCTCGGGTATGTCCAGGAGGGCGCTGCCCTCGGGGACGCCGCCGAGCGCCATCGGGACCACCTCGTCGAGGTCGACCTCGCGGATCAGCGGGGTGACGGTGCCGGTCTGCAGGCGGGACATGTCCAGGAGGTTGCCGACCAGGTGGTCGAGGCGGTCGGCGCCGTGCTCGATGCTCTCCAGCAGTTCGGCCTCGTCCTGCTCGGACCAGGCGACGTCGTCGGAGCGCAGCGAGGTGACCGACGCCTTGATCGCGGCGAGGGGGGTGCGCAGGTCGTGGCTGACGGCTGCGAGCAGGGCGGTGCGGATGCGGTTGCCCTCGGCGAGGCGGCGGGCCCGGTCGGCCTCGTCCTGGAGGCGCTGGCGGTCCAGGACGACGGCGGCCTGGGCGGCGAAGGCGGCCAGCACGCGCCGGTCCTCGGCGGGCAGCACCCGCCCGCAGAGGGCGAGCGCCATGTGGTCGCCGACCGGCATGTCCACGTCGGCGTCCTCGGGGCGCTCCAGCGGGCGGGGGCCGACACTGCCCGCGCGGGTCCACGGGGTGCGGTCGTCCTCGCGCTCCAGCAGGGCGACCGACTCCATGGCGAAGGTCTCCCGGACGCGCTCCAGCAGGGCGTCCAGCGTGGTGGCGCCGCGCAGCACGCTGCCGGCGAGGAAGGAGAGGATCTCCGACTCGGCGCGCAGCCGGGCCGCCTGGTGGGTGCGGCGGGCGGCGAGGTCGACCACGGAGGCGACGGAGACGGCGACCGCGAAGGAGATCACGATGGCGACGATGTTCTCCGGATCGGAGATCGTCAGGGTGCGGGTGGGCGGGGTGAAGTAGAAGTTCAGCAGGGCCGAGCAGAGCGCGGCCGAGGCCAGCGCCGGGAGCAGCCCGCCGACCAGGGCCGCGCCGACGGTCAGCGAGAGGAAGAGCAGCACGTCGTTGGCGAGGCCCGGGCCGTGGTCCAGGGAGGAGAGCACGACGGCGAGCAGGGCGGGGCCGCAGACCGCGATGAACCAGCCCCACAGGATGCGCGAGCGGCCGAGCCGGGCGCCCCGGGCCAGCGGCAGGCCACGGCCCTGCCCGACCTCCTCGTGGGTGACGATGTGCACGTCGAGGTCGGGCGTGGACTCGCGGGCCACCGTGGCGCCGACGCCGGGCCCGAAGACGTACTGCCAGCTCTTGCGGCGGGAGGAGCCGAGGACGATCTGGGTGGCGTTGACGCCGCGGGCGAACTCCAGCAGGGCGGAGGGGATGTCGTCGCCGATGACGTGGTGGAAGGTGCCGCCGAGGTCCTCGACCAGGGTGCGCTGGAGGGCCAGCTCCTTGGGGGAGGCGGAGGTCAGGCCGCCGTCGTGGCGGGCGATGTAGACGGCGAGGATCTCGCTGCCGGAGCCCTTGGCGGCCATCCGGGCGGCGCGCCGGATCAGGGTGCGGCCCTCGGGTCCGCCGGTGAGGCCGACGACGATGCGTTCGCGGGCCTGCCAGGTGGAGCGGATGTTGTGCTCGCCCCGGTACTTCTGGAGGTACTCGTCGGCCCGGTCGGCGGTCCACAGCAGGGCCAGTTCGCGCAGGGCGGTGAGGTTGCCGGGGCGGAAGTAGTTGGAGAGGGCGGCGTCGACCTTGTCGGACTGGTAGACGTTTCCGTGGGCGAGGCGGCGGCGGAGCGCCTGGGGCGACATGTCGACCAGCTCGATCTGGTCGGCGCGCCGGACCACCTCGTCGGGGACGGTCTCCTGCTGCCGTACACCGGTGATCGCCTCGACCACGTCGCCGAGGGACTCCAGGTGCTGGATGTTGACGGTGGAGATCACCGAGATCCCCGCGGCCAGCAGCTCCTCGACGTCCTGCCAGCGCTTGGCGTTGCGGGCGCCGGGGGCGTTGGTGTGGGCCAGCTCGTCCACCAGGGCGACGGTGGGACGCCTGGCGAGGACCGCCTCGACGTCCATCTCGGGCGCGTGGGTGCCCCCGTCGCCGTCGGGCCCGCCCAGCGGCTCGATCAGCTCCACTCCTTCGAGGAGGGCGAGGGTGCGGGGCCGGTCGTGGTGGGCGACGAAGCCGATGACGCAGTCGGTACCGCGGCCGACCCGCCGGTGCGCCTCGGAGAGCATGGCGTACGTCTTGCCGACGCCCGGTGCGGCGCCCAGGTATATGCGCAGTGTGCCTCGTCCCATGGCCCCATTGTCCGCGAGCGGCGGGACGACCGGGACCGGGTCTCCTCCGGTGGCCGACCGGCCCCCGCTACTGCTCGGTCAGCTCGCCGTCGGAGAGCTCCAGGACGCGGTCGGCGAGGCCGAGGAGGGTGGTGTCGTGGGTGGCGACCAGGACGGCGACCCGCTCGCTGCGGACCACGGCGCGCAGCAGTTCCATGACGGCGCGGCCGGTCTCCGCGTCGAGCTGGCCGGTCGGCTCGTCGGCGATGAGCAGGGCCGGGCGGTTGGCGAGGGCGCGGGCGACCGCGACGCGCTGCTGCTGGCCGCCGGAGAGCTCGCCGGGGCGCTGGCGGGCGTGGTCGGCAAGGCCCACCAGGGAGAGCAGCAGGGCGACGCGCTCCTCGCGCTCGGCGGCCTCGGCGCGGCGCAGCCGCAGCGGGACGCCGACGTTCTCCGCGGCGCTCAGCACCGGGATCAGCCCGAAGGACTGGAAGATGAAGCCGATCCGGTCGCGGCGCAGCTCCAGCAGTTCCCTCTCGCCGAGGCCGCTCAGCTCGCGCCCGTCCACGACGACGGAGCCGCCGTCGGGCTCGTCGAGACCGCCGACCAGGTTGAGCAGGGTGGTCTTGCCGGAGCCGGAGCGGCCCTTGAGGGCGACCAGCTCGCCACGGGGGATGTCGAAGGAGACCCCGCGCAGCGCGTGCACGGCGCCCTCCCCGGTGCCGTACGAGCGGCGCAGCCCGCGGACCTTGACCATCGGTTCCTCGCCGGTGCCCCCCGCCGCGTCCGCGTCCGCGGTGAGCGTGCCGCCCCCTGCTGTGCCCGCCATGTCCCACTCCCCCGTCGTGCCGTACCGGGCGCCAGTATCGGTCGGCGGCGCCCGGCCGGGCAAGAGGCGGCGGGAGCCGGGCGGCGGGCGGACGTGTGGAGGAAGGCGGATGCCCTCGGCGACTTCGCCCGGAGCGCCGAGCCGGCCCGCCGGGCGGAGCTGTACGAGGCCGTCCTACGCCCGCTTCGCCAGGCCCGGCAGGTGCGGGGGCGGGAGGGAGCCGGGGCCCACGTGGTCGACCGGGCGCCCCGGGCGGCGTGCTTGCCGGCGGCGGACTTGGTCAGGCCGGCCACGCCGTGCGTGGCGGTGACGTCCTCACGCTGCGTGCGGGGCCGCCAGGGCGACCTCCCCGAGGAGCACGTCGAAGCTCTGCTCGACCAGGCCGGGCAGGTGGTCGGCGCTCTCGGGGCCGCCGCGCCACCACTGGCGCAGGGCGGCCGTCAGCACGCCTGCGGCGGCGCCGACCACGACGCCGGGACCGGGGTCCTTGGCCGGGTCGGTGCCGAGCCGCTCGGCGATGATGCGGACCGACTCCTCCTGGGCGTCGGCGCGAATGCGTTCGAAGGCGGCGAAGAGCGTGGGTTCGTCGTCGACGAGGGCCAGCAAGGCCCGTGCCCGGGGCAACTGGTGCCGGCCGGAGGTGCGGGTGTCGGCCAGCCAGTCGCGTACGGCGCGCCGGTAGGCGACGAGCGGGGGCTCGCAGGCCGGGCGGGCGCGGAGGGCGGCGTTGATGGCGGCCCCGTCTTGGCGGGTGAAGTCGAGCGCGGCGTCCTCCTTGCCGCCGAAGTGGCGGCTGAAGGTACGGCGCGTGACGTCCGCGCGGGAGGCGACGGCCTCGGCGGTCACGGCGCCGAGACCGCGTTCGAGGATGAGATCGAGGGCGGCAGCGGCGAGCGCGGTCCGGGTCTGCCGGGCCTTGAGCCGCCTGCGGTCCTCCCCCGAAGTCTCCGTCGCCTTCATGTTTCCGACGGTACTCCGGAGGCGTCCACGAGGGACGTGTGTCTTGGTGGGAGGTACCTCTCAGGCCCTTGTGCCCATGATCGGGAACTCACCGGGGCGGTGCTGTTCCGCCGGGGAGCGGGGCCGCGCGACGCGAAGGGCCGCACCCCTGACGAGGGTGCGGCCCGTGCGGCGGCCTGGGTGGTGCGGTGTGTCAGCGGATCTCGGTGATCTCCGGGCCACGCGCCAGCTGACCCATACCGCCGGAGAAGCGGGAGGTCTGCTGGTTCTCCTGCTGGACGCCCTCGGGGACCATCTGGGCGTCGTCGGGAAGCTTCAGGACGATCGGGTCGCGGGGCGCCATGGGGCCCTCGCCCCGCACCACGACGGTGTCCTGGAAGATCTGCTCCAGGAGCCCGGCCGCCTGCGGCTGCACCGCGCCCTGGCCGGAGATGACCCCGCGCAGGAACCAGCGGGGGCCGTCCACGCCGACGAAGCGGACGACCTGGTAGCCGCTCTTGCCGTCGGGCAGCTGGACGGGGACCTGCGCGCGCAGCTCCCAGCCGAGCGGGCCCTCGACCTCCTCGATGATGCCGCCCTGCTGGGTGATGCCCGAACCGATCTCCTCGCGGACCTCGCCCCAGATGCCCTCCTTCTTGGGCGCGGCGAAGCCCTGGAGCTGGATGGCGCTGTCCCGCAGGACGACGGTGGCGGCGACGATCGCGTCCCCGGCCACCTCCACGCGCAGTTCCATGCCCTCCACCCCGGGCACGAACAGACCGCCGAGGTCGACGCGGCCCTCACCGGGCTCGCGGACCTCCGAGGCGTCCCAGGGGCCGTCGGGGCGCGGGGCCGGCGGCAGCGCCGTCCGGCGCGTCGCCGGGTCCCCGGCGTCCGCGGTCTCCTCGGCCTGCCCCGTCACGCCCGCCGTGTCCTCGGCGGAGTCGGTCTTCTTGCGACGTCCGAACACGTCACTGTCCTTCCCGGTCGGATACGACCGAAGCGTAGTGGTTCCCACCCTCGCCGCCGCCCACGGCGGAATGTCCGCCGGTGGACCCGAAGCCCCCTTCGGCCCGTACCGAGCCGGGAAGCTCCGACACTTCGTGAAAGCGCACCGTCTCGACCTGCTGGACGACCAGTTGGGCGATCCGGTCGAAGCGCTCGAACCGCACGGACTCGCGCGGGTCGAGGTTGACCACGATCACCTTGATCTCCCCACGGTACCCGGCATCAATCGTCCCGGGGGCATTCACCAGTGCCAGACCGCAACGGGCGGCCAGTCCCGAGCGCGGGTGGACGAAGGCGGCGTACCCCTCGGGCAGCGCGATCGCGATACCGGTGGGCAGCACCGCCCGCTCCCCCGGGGCCAGCACGGCCGCCTCGGTGGTGCACAGGTCCGCGCCGGCGTCGCCGGGGTTGCCGTAGGCGGGCAGCGGCACCTCGGGGTGCAGCCGCCGTACGCGCAGGTCGAGCGGGAGGCGGGTCACGGGGTCACCTCGAAGGCGCGGACGCGGCTGAGCTGGTCGGGGTCGTCCATGGCGGCCCGGATCTCCTCGGGGCGGCCGTTCTCGGTGAAGTGCTCGACCTTGACCTCGACGAAGAGCGCGGCGGCGCGGACCGCGACCGGCCCGTCCGGGGCGTTCAGGCGGCCCTCGGCGGTGGCGTAGATCTTGCGGCCGTCGACGGCGGTCACCTCGGCGGACAGGTGCAGCACGGTGCCGACCGGTACGGGCCGCAGGTAGTCGGTCTCCAGGCGGCCGGTGACCGAGATGACCCGCAGCAGCCAGTTGAGGGCGCCCAGGGTGTCGTCGAGGGCGGTGGCGAGCAGGCCGCCGTGGGCGAGGCCGGGGGCGCCCTGGTGCTCGGGGCGCACCCGGAACTCGGCGGTCACCGAGACACCCTCGCCGGCCCTGGCCGCGAGGCGCAGTCCGTGCGGCTGCTCGTCGCCGCAGCCGAAACAGTGCTCGTAGTGCGTACCGATGGGCTCGCCGGGGGCCGGGGCATCGGGGTGCCGCACCGGCGCCAGGGCGCTGTCCGGGGGCGTCAACGCAGGTGTTCGTCCACTCACAGGCGCAGACCTTACCCGTGCGTCGGCTTCCGGCAGGCACCGTGCCAAGCTTGATCCCATGCTTCCCAACACTCCGCAGTACGCCGAGCGGCTCACCGCGCCCCGCACCTGGTGGGCCCTGGCGGCGACCGTCGGCATCACCTCGGCCCTCCTCGTGCTGCCGCTCGGCGTGCTGGCGATGCTCGGCGGCCTGGTCGTCGGCTCGGCGATCGGCGCGGCGGGGCTGAGCGCGTACGGCTCGGCGCAGATCCGGGTGGTGGGGGACGCGCTGGTCGCGGGCGACGCGCGCATCCCGCTGTCGGCGCTGGGCGCGGCCCAGCCGCTGGACGCCGAGGAGACCGTGGCCTGGCGCAGCCACAAGGCCGACCCGCGCGCCTTCATGCTCCTGCGCAGCTACATCCCGACGGCGCTGCGGGTCGAGGTCACCGACCCGGCCGACCCCACCCCGTACCTGTACCTCTCCACCCGCGACCCGGAGGGCCTGGCGGCGGCGCTGTCACCCGTACGCGAAGGGTGACGCGCCCGGGGCGCACCGATTCGACGGGGTCGGGGCCCGGCTGGGCCCCGACCCTCCGTTCGCCCACCGGCACCGCCGGCGTGCGACAGCCGACACGGAAGCCGGCAGAACCGAGCCCGGCCGGCGATCGAGGCCACCCCACCGGCACGCGGACGCGTGGCAGCCGACGCGGAAGCCCGGCCGAACCAAGCCGGGCCGGTGGTGGAGGCCGGCGCCGGCGGGTGTCAGGTGGGCCGGTCGTCGCGCGGGGCCGGCGGGAGTGCGTCCGGGGTGGCACCGGAGGCCGTGGAGGGCGGCCCGGGCTCGTCCAGGGGCGGGAGGGCCGGGAGCTGGTCCCAGGGGACCTGGGCGGCGCGCAGGTCCTTGCGGACGCGCTCGGCGAGCTTGCGGGTGTCGCGGCGGTTCATGACCGCGCCGACGGCCGCGCCCACCAGGAAGGGGACGAGGTTCGGCAGGTTGCGGACCATGCGCTTGGCGATCTGCTGGCGCAGGTCGCGCTTGAGCGGTCCGCTGAGCGCCGTGGAGATGGTGAGGGGGCGGACGACGTCGATGCCCCGCTCGTTGGTCCAGGAGGTCAGGTAGGCGGCCGCCCGGCGCGTTGGGCCGCCCTCGGGACGCTGCCCGTAGACCTCGTGGAGTTCGGCGATGAGCTTCAGCTCTATCGCGGCCACGGCGGTGATCTCCGCGGCCAGTTCGGCCGGCATGGCCGGCGGGACCGGGAGCATGGCGGCAGCGCCCACCGAGGCCCCCACCGTGGAGGTGCCGTGGGCGGCGCCGCTGACGAGCCGGTCCGCGAGTTGTTCGGGGCCCAGGCCCGGGAACTGCGCGCGGAGGGTCTGCAGATCGCGCACCGGCACGCGCGGGGCGATCTCGATGACACGGTCGGCGAGGATGCCCAGCCCGGCCTTGGCGTTGCGCCCCTGCCGGAGCAGCCCGTCCCGTACGGCCGCCACGCGGCCAGGAGCGGGCGTGGCGGGCTCGACGGCCGTCGGGCCTTCCCCCGTGCCCGTGCCGTCACCGTGGGGCCCTGGAGCCCCGTCCGTGGCGCCCTCTGCCTCGAGCGAGGCCCCAAGGCCCCGCTCGCCGTCAGATTCCGCCGGGGACGGCGCACCGTCCCCCCGCCGCTTCAGAAAGGGAAACTTCCGCGGCGGTGTCGTGCCTGTCACGGCCGGCCTGCCTCAGTCGCAGTCGCGGCAGATGGGCTGACCGTTCTTCTCGCGCGCGAGCTGGCTCCGGTGGTGCACCAGGAAGCAGCTCATGCAGGTGAACTCGTCCTGCTGCTTGGGCAGCACCCGGACGGCCAGTTCCTCGTTGGAGAGGTCCGCCCCGGGAAGCTCCAGGCCCTCTGCGGCCTCGAACTCGTCGACGTCGACCGTGGAGGTGGACTTGTCGTTCCTCCGGGCCTTCAGCTCCTCAATACTGTCCTCGTTGAGATCGTCATCGGTCTTACGTGGGGTGTCGTAGTCCGTTGCCATGTCAGCTCTCCCCCTCTGGGTGTCTGTGATATCTCCAGCGCGGTAACGCCTGGGAGGCCGGACTTGTGCCCGACCTGAGGCGGAGATTTTGCCTCACATCAAGGTCTGTTACTCAATCGACACCCAAACGCACCTCGGAAGAGGTGATCGTCTTGGATGGCGAAGGGGACCGTACACGGTCCCGGCGGCCAGTCGCGCACGGGCCACCTTGCGCACTTCCCGTGATCGAGACCCTGGAAAACCCGCATTTTGCAGGGTTTTCAAGGGCCTTTACGGTCACGGAGAGTAGAAGGACGATCATTCGATCCTGTGATCGATCACACAGCGGGGACCCGCTTTCAGGTCGGGAGAATTCCGCTCAAAGCGAACACGGAAACGAATGCCCGCAGGGCTTCACAACGGAAGTGTGACACGCATCACGAGCCCTCCGCCTTCCCGCGGCTCCGCGGTGATCCTTCCGCCGTGCGCCCGGGTCACCGACCGGACGATCGACAGGCCGAGCCCCACCCCCTTGTCACTGCCGGTCCGCTCGGTCCGCAGCCGCCGGAACGGCTCGAAGAGCTGATCGATCTCGTACGCGGGGACGACCGGCCCGGTGTTGGTCACGACCAGCACCGCCTGCCCGTGCTGGAGCTCGGTGGAGACCTCCACCCAGCCGCCCTCGCCCGGGGGCAGGTTGTAGCGCACGGCGTTCTGCGTGAGGTTCAGGGCGATCCGCTCCAGCAGGACGCCGTTGCCCTGGACGACCGCCTCGGCGATGCGCGGACGCAGTTCCACCGCCCGCTGCTCGGCCTCGCCGCGCACCTGCTCGACGGCGCGGGTGGCGACCTCGCCGAGGTCCACCGGCTTGCGCTCGACGATCTGGTTGTCGCTCCGGGCCAGCAGCAGCAGGCCCTCGACCAGCTGCTCGCTCCGCTCGTTGGTCGCGAGCAGGGTCTTGCCGAGCTGTTGGAGTTCGGGGGGCGCGCCGGGGTCGGAGAGCTGCACCTCCAGCAGGGTGCGGTTGATCGCCAGCGGGGTGCGCAGCTCGTGCGAGGCGTTGGCGACGAACCGCTGCTGGGCGGTGAAGGCCCGCTCCAGGCGGTCCAGCATGTCGTCGAAGGTGTCGGCCAGTTCCTTCAGCTCGTCGTCCGGACCGTCCAGCTCGATCCGCCGGGAGAGGTCGGAGCCGGCCACGCTGCGCGCGGTACGGGTGATCCGGCCCAGCGGCGCGAGGACCCGCCCGGCCATGGCGTAGCCGAAGGCGAAGGCGATCACGCTGAGGCCCACCAGGGCCAGCAGCGAGCGGCTCAGCAGGTCGTCCAGAGCCTGCTGGCGCTGGTGGTCGATGCAGAGCTTCATCGCGTCGTTGAACGCGCCGGAGCTGGTGAAACGGCGGCCGGAGAGCGCCGGGCAGACGTCGCTGTAGATCGTGAACGTGCCGTTGGTGACCTGGAAGGGCAGCTCGTTGCCGACGTGCACCGCCTGGGCGGCGAGCAGGTAGATGATCGACAGCAGCAGGATGCCGGCGATGAGGAACATCCCGCCGTAGAGCAGGGTGAGCCGTATCCGGATGGTGGGCCGCAGCCACGCCTGCTGCGGCGGGCGGCGGGGGTCCCAGGTGGGCCTGGGCGGCGTCGAGGCCGGTCTGGGGGGCGCGGGGGGCGGCGCCGGGCTCGCGGCCACGCCGGTCAGATCCGGTAGCCCGAGCCGGGCACGGTGACGATGACCGCGGGCTCGCCCAGCTTGCGGCGGAGCGTCATCACGGTGACCCGGACGACGTTGGTGAACGGGTCGGTGTTCTCGTCCCAGGCCTTCTCCAGCAGCTGCTCGGCGGAGACCACGGCGCCCTCGCTGCGCAGCAGCACCTCCAGGACGGCGAACTCCTTCGGGGCGAGCTGGATCTCGCGGCCGTCGCGGAAGACCTCGCGGCGGTTGGGGTCGAGCCTGATCCCGGCGCGCTCCAGGACCGGCGGCAGCGGAAGGCTGGTACGCCGGCCCAGCGCGCGGACCCGGGCGATCAGCTCGGTGAAGGCGAAGGGCTTGGGGAGGTAGTCGTCGGCGCCGATCTCCAGCCCCTCGACCCGGTCGCTGACGTCGCCGGAGGCGGTGAGCATCAGGACCCGGGTGGGCATGTGGAGCTCGACCACCTTGCGGCAGACGTCGTCGCCGTGGACCAGGGGGAGGTCACGGTCCAGGACGATCACGTCGTAGTCGTTGACGCCGACCCGTTCCAGCGCGGCGGCCCCGTCGTACACGACGTCGACGGCCATGGCCTCCCGGCGCAGTCCGGTGGCCACCGCATCGGCGAGCAGCTGCTCGTCCTCGACGACGAGTACACGCACGTCGCTGATCCTTTCGCAAGGCACCCCTGCGGGCGCCGGTCCGTCTGACGAGGCTCCATCCTGCCCCTTTCGGCAATAAACCGGCGGTAAGGCGGGAGCCACCCGGACGGGAAGGAAGGATTCCGCAAGTCGGCGGAACCCCGAGGTTTCCGGCGTACAGGGCGCGGGGAGGACGACTGCACACCCACGATCACCCTCGGCATGTGGCTCATGCCACGTCCGGCGTTCCCCGGCGGAGCCGCCCCGGGGAGTGATCACCCCTTTTTCGAGGCACACCCCCGTGCCGCCGACCCACCCACACCTTGACGAGGGGGCGCATCATGGACGCTTTCACCGCAGGACTGCTTCAGCGCATAGAGGCCACCGAGTCGGATCTGACCCGGGCCCAGGAGACCGGGGACGAGTTCCTGGCCGAGGTCGAGCAGGGCGAGCTGGAGGACCTCCAGCGGCTGGCCGCCGAGCACGGCGTCCAGGTCCATTCGGCATCCACCGCCTGACCCGTACCGCCCGCCGACGCGCGCACACGACCGGGCCCCGGCCCCTTCCGCCGAGAACCCGGGTTCCGGCGGTCCTCTCAACACCCGCGAAACCGTGGGGTTGCGAGGACCTCCGGAACCCGGGGAGGGGGGCCGGGGCCCGGTCGTGCGCCCGCTCCGGGTGCCGGTCAGGCCAGGGTGCCGTCGTGCCAGGCCCCGTACGCCTCCAGTCGCTCCTGGAGGGGCTCGAAGAGGCCGGGCGGAGCCGCCACCGTCAGCTCGGTGGAGGCGGGCGCTCCGGGGCGTCCCCCGGTGAGGGCGCCGGCCTCGCGGGCGATCAGCTCCCCGGCCGCGTAGTCCCAGGGGTTGAGCCCGCGCTCGTAGTACGCGTCGAGGCGGCCGGTGGCGACGTCGCACAGGTCGATCGCGGCGGAGCCGCCCCGGCGGATGTCACGGACCTCCGGGATGATCCGGGCGGCGACGGCGGCCTGGTGGGCCTTGCGGTCGGCGAGGTAGCCGAAGCCGGTGCCGACCAGGGCGCGGTCCAGGGCCGGGGCCTCGTTCACCCGGATCGGGGTGTCGTCCAGGTGGGCGCCGCCGCCGAGCACGGCCCGGCAGGTCTCGCCGCGCATCGGGGCGTGGACGACGCCGACGACGGTGGCCCCGTCGCGTTGGGCGGCGATGGAGACGGCCCAGGCGGGGCGGCCGTAGAGGTAGTTCACCGTGCCGTCGAGCGGGTCGATGATCCACTTCACGCCGCTGGTGCCCTCGGTGCTGGCGCCCTCCTCGCCGAGGAAGCCGTCCTCGGGACGGCGGTCGGCGAGGAAGCCGGTGATCATCTTCTCGGAGGCGATGTCCATCTCGGTGACCACGTCGATGGCGCTGGTCTTGGTGGCGGCCACCGCGAGGTCGGCGGGGCGGCCGTCGCGCAGGAAGTCCCCGGCGCGGCGGGCCGCCTCCAGGGCGAGGGCGAGCAGTCCGGTGTTGGGGTCGGTCACGGGCTGGTTGCTCCTAGGTAGGGCCGGTCGGAACAGGTCAGTCCATACCCGCGGCGGCGGGGCGCGGCGAGCGGGCGGGGCAGCAGCCGACCGGGCAGACGTCGTGGCTGGGGCCGAGGGCCCCCAGGGCGCAGCGGGCGGGATGCTCGCCGCGTTCGGTGGCGGCCCGCTCCAGCAGCAGGTCGCGGACGGCGGCGGCGAAGCGCGGGTCGGCTCCGACGGTGGCCGAGCGACGGACCGGCAGGCCCAGTTCGGCGGCCTTGGCGGCGGCCTCGGTGTCGAGGTCGTAGCGGACCTCCATGTGGTCCGAGACGAAGCCGATCGGCGCCATCACGACCGCCGGGGCGCCGGCCGCGTGCCGCTCCTCCAGGTGGTCGCAGATGTCCGGCTCCAGCCACGGGATGTGCGGGGCGCCGCTGCGCGACTGGTAGACGAGGGACCAGGGGTGGTCGACGCCGGTGCGTTCGCGGACCGCGTCGGCGATCACCCGGGCGGTGTCGAGGTGCTGCGCCACGTAGGCGCCGCCCTCGCCGTGGTCCTCGCGGGGGCCCGAGGTGTCGGCGGCGGCGTCCGGGATGGAGTGCGTGGCGAAGGCGATCTCGGCGCCGTCGCGCACCTCCTCGGGCAGGTCGGCGAGGGAGGCGAGCACCCCGTCGATCATCGGCTCCAGGAAGCCCGGGTGGTTGAAGTAGTGCCGGAGCTTGTCGACCCGGGGCACGGCCAACCCTTCGGACTCCAGCACGGCCAGCGCGTCGGCGAGGTTCTCGCGGTACTGGCGGCACCCGGAGTACGAGGCGTACGCGCTGGTGGCGAGGACGGCGATGCGGCGGTGCCCGTCCTTGGCCATTTCCCGCAGGGTGTCGGGCAGGTACGGGCTCCAGTTGCGGTTGCCCCAGTACACGGGCACCTCGACGCCGTGCTCCGCGAAGTCGGCGCGCAGGGCGGCGAGGAGGTCGCGGTTCTGGGCGTTGATGGGGCTGATCCCGTCGAACAGGTAGTAGTGCTGCCCCACCTCCTTCAGCCGCTCCTCGGGGATCCCGCGGCCGTGCGTCACGTTCCGCAGGAAGGGGACGACGTCGTCGGGGCCCTCGGGACCGCCGAAGGAGAGCAGCAGGAGGGCGTCGTACGGGGTGGCATCGCGCACATCGGACATGCCTCGATCCTGCCATCCGGCCACCCGCACGAGGAATCGGGGCTGCGGTCGCGCCGCACCGCGCCGTAAGCTGTACGAACCCCGCTCGCACCTTACGTTCAGCCGTCCCGGAGCCCTCCTTGCCCAGCCCGTACCGCGCCATCTTCTCCGCCCCGGGCAGCAGGGGTTTCTCCGCCGCCGGCTTCGTGGGGCGCCTGCCGCTGTCCATGATGGGCATCGGCATCGTCACGATGATCTCGCAGCTCACCGGCAGGTACGGGCTGGCCGGCGCGCTCTCGGCGATGGTGGCGCTGTCGGCCGCGCTGATCGGCCCGCAGATCTCCCGCCTGGTCGACCTGCACGGCCAGCGGCGGGTGCTGCGGCCGGCGACCCTGGTGGCGCTGGCGGCGGTGGCGGGGCTGCTGCTCTCGGCGCAGTTCTCGCTGCCGGACTGGGCGCTGTTCGTCTTCGCCGCCGGGATCGGCGCGGTGCCCTCGATCGGCTCGATGGTCCGCGCCCGCTGGGCGGCGCTCTACCGGGACCAGCCGCGCCAGCTGCACACCGCCTACTCCTTCGAGTCGGTGGTCGACGAGGCGTGCTTCATCTTCGGCCCGATCGTCTCCATCGGCCTGTCGACCACCTGGTTCCCCGAGGCCGGGCCGCTGCTGGCAGCGGTCTTCCTGGCGGCGGGGGTCTTCTCGCTCACCGCGCAGCGCGCCAGCGAGCCGGTCCCCCACCCGCGCGAGCACCACGCCAAGGGTTCCGCGCTGCGCTCCGCCGGGCTCCAGGTCCTGGTCGGCACCTTCGTGGCGACCGGCGCGATCTTCGGCGCGGTCGACGTGGTCACGGTGGCCTTCGCCGAGGAACAGGGCCACAAGGGCGCGGCCAGCCTGGTGCTGGCCACGTACGCCGCCGGGTCGTGCCTGGCGGGCGTCGTCTTCGGGCTGATGCACTTCGGCGGGTCGCCGGCCCGCAGGTGGCTGCTGGGGGTCGTCGCGATGGGCGTGAGTATGATCCCCCTCCAACTGGCCGGGAACCTGCCGTTTCTGGCCGCGGCACTGTTCGTTGCGGGCCTGTGCATCGCGCCGACGATGATCACGACGATGGCCCTCGTCGAGCAGCACGTGCCCCGCGCGAAGCTGACCGAAGGCATGACCTGGGTGAGTACGGGTCTGGCGGTCGGCGTCGCTCTCGGCTCATCGGTCTCCGGCTGGGTGATCGACGCGGCGGGGGCGAAGGCGGGGTACTGGGTTCCGGCGGCCGCCGGGGCCGCCGCGGTCCTCGTCGGGTTCCTGGGGTACCGCCGGCTGAGCAGCCCGGCGCCGCAGCGGGAGGGGCCTGATGGACGAGCAGCAGACACGGAGCGGCACCAGGACGGCGAGCCCGGTACGCACCCGGAGCGGGACCTGGCGTAACTGGGCGGGGACGGTCGCGGCCCGCCCGGCCCGCGAGACCGCCCCCGCCTCGGCCGCCGAACTGGTCGGCGCGGTGCGCGAGGCGGCGGCGCACGGAATGCGGGTGAAGGCGGTCGGTACCGGCCACTCCTTCACCGCGGCCGCCGCCACCGACGGCCTGCTCATACGCCCCGACCTGCTGACCGGCATCCAGATCGACCGCGAGGCCGGCACCGTCACGGTGGCCGCCGGCACCCCGCTGAAGCGGCTCAACGTGGCCCTGGCCCGCGAGGGCCTGTCGCTGACCAACATGGGCGACATCATGGAGCAGACGGTGGCCGGGGCGACCAGTACCGGCACCCACGGCACCGGGCGGGACTCGGCCTCCCTCGCCGCGCAGGTCACCGCTCTGGAGCTGGTCACCGCCGACGGCTCGGTCCTCGCCTGCTCGCGCGAGCGGAACCCGGAGGTCTTCGCCGCCGCCCGGATCGGGCTCGGCGCGCTCGGCGTGATCACCTCGCTGACCTTCGCGGTGGAGCCGGTCTTCCTGCTGCGGGCCCGCGAGGAGCCCATGGGTTTCGACCAGGTCACCGCGGAGTTCGACCAGCTCGTCGCGGAGAACGAGCACTTCGAGTTCTACTGGTTCCCGCACACCGGCAACTGCTCCACCAAGCGGAACAACCGCGCCGCCGGACCCGCCGACCCCGTCGGCCGCCTCAGCGGCTGGTTCGAGGACGAGTTCCTCTCCAACGGCGTCTTCCAGGCGGCCAACACCCTGGGCCGAGCGGTCCCCGCGGCCATCCCCTCACTGGCCCGCCTCGCCAGCCGCGCACTGTCCGCGCGCACCTACACGGACGTCCCCTACAAGGTCTTCACCTCCCCACGCCGCGTCCGCTTCGTCGAGATGGAGTACGCCGTCCCGCGCGAGGCCCTCGTCCCGGCGCTGCGCGCGCTGCGGTCGATGGTGGACCGCTCCCCGCTGCGGGTGAGCTTCCCGGTGGAGGTGCGGACCGCGCCCGCCGACGACGTCGCCCTCTCCACCGCCTCCGGCCGGGAGAGCGCCTACATCGCGGTCCACCTCTACAAGGGCACGCCGTACCAGGCGTACTTCACCGCCGCCGAGCGGATCTTCACCGCCCACGAGGGCCGGCCCCACTGGGGCAAGATCCACACCAGGGACGCGGAGTACTTCGCCGAGGTGTACCCGCGCTTCGCCGAGTTCACCGCGGTGCGCGACCGCCTCGACCCCGACCGGGTCTTCGGCAACGACTACCTGCGGCGCGTTCTCGGCGACTGACCCGCCGCCCCCGCGCCCGTCACCCGCCGGGGGCGTCCTCCTCGGGCGCGTCGCCGGAGGGCACGCCCCCGGACGGCTGCTCCGGCTCACCGGTCGAGGGGGTCGGGGTGGGCGCCGGGGACCGGTCGCCGCCGGTGGAGCCGTCCGGGGTGCCGGGCTGCGGCCCGGAGTGACTGGGCGCCGGGCTCGTACCGCCCTCGGGCGTGCCGGAGGAGTCGGTGCCCTCCTCGGGGTCCTGGCCGGCCGGGATGTCGGAGGAGCCGTCCGACGGCGCCTCACCGGAGGGAGTCTCCCGCGGCACGGGCGCCTTGTCCTCGTCACGGTCATCGGAGGGCTGGGAGTCGTTGCCGGTGAGATGGCTGAGGGTGGGACCCGAGTCGCCGCTCAAGGCGTGGCCGGAGACCAGCTCCCAGCCGGTGATGCCGCCCATCGCGAGCGCGAAGACGGCGGCTGCGCTGATCAGGGGCCGCTTCCAGCGGCTGGGCCGGGCCTGGTGCGTGGTGGCCGCGCCGAACTCCCCGAAGGCCGGGGCGGCGGCCGGACCGGACGGCTGGTGCGCGGCGCGCAGGAGGCGGGTGGCCTGGTCCGCTTCGGCCGGAGTCCCGAGCAGGCGGGTCGCCTCGGGCTCGGCCCGGCCGAGGAACTGGGTGGCCTCGGCCGGGGCCGGGGGCTCGCCCGGGGCGGTGTGAGCGGGGCCGGCGGCGACCCGGCCGGGGGCGGGGTCGGTGAGCGGTTCCGGGTCGGCGCGGAAGGTGTCGGGGGCGCCGGGGCCCGGCTCGTCCTTGGGGCGGACGTGCGCGACGTCACGGATCTGTTCGCCGGTGCGGCGGAAGAGGTGCTGGAAGACGCTGCCTCCGGTGGTGGCGACCACACTCATCACGCCGGCGCCGATGACGGTGCCGTAGACACCGAGCTGGGAGGCGGCGACGGCGCCCGCGACCGCGGCCACGGCGGAGCCCGCGACCTGGGGGACGCTCAGATCGATGCGCCTCTCGTCCTGTTGCGGCGCCTCGCCGCTCCGGGAACCGGTCTCCTTCACCTGCGTGATCTCGCGCATCTCCCGCCTCGTTTTCGCCCTTCTCGTTCACCCTGCACCACAAAACGACAATTGGGCGAATCGAATGGTTCCGCTTCTGGGGGTTTTGTGAAGCAGGCCACCTCGGGGAGGCGCCGGACGACAAAGGCGTCGACCAACTGCCGCTCCCTGTGAGAAGTTCAGCGGCGTGCCGGTCCACCCCGGTGGCCCGAATGGAGTACTGTTGCGAGCCCTGGGTCCGGTCTCCCACCTGGTTTTCCTTCAGGCCCCGAGGGGTCGGCCGGAGCCTCGGGAGAGGACTTCACGGCACCGGGTGAGCAGTGCGGGCACGCCGCGCGGCTTCAGTCAGGAACGGTGACATCGCGGTGGTGCGGGACCCACATCCGGCCCACCGGGCAACTCGGCAAGGTTGTGGTCGGCTGCACCCGGGCAGACCACACACGACTAGCGGAAGCAGCGACGCACGTGACGTCGGCAGGCACCACCCGGGAGGTCCCCATGCCCGAACTGCGTGTCGTGGCCGTCAGCAACGACGGCACACGGCTGGTGCTCAAAGCTGCGGACAGTACGGAGTACACGCTTCCGATCGATGAGCGGCTCCGGGCCGCCGTCCGCGGTGACCGGCCCCGTCTCGGCCAGATCGAGATCGAGGTCGAGAGTCACCTGCGCCCGCGCGACATCCAGGCGCGGATAAGGGCCGGTGCCTCCGCCGAGGAGGTCGCCTCGCTCGCCGGCATCCCCGTGGACCGCGTCCGCCGCTTCGAGGGCCCCGTCCTCGCCGAGCGCGCCTTCATGGCCGAGCGCGCCCGCAAGACCCCCGTCCGCCGTCCCGGGGAGAACACCGGCCCCCAGCTCGGCGACGCCGTCCGCGAGCGCCTGCTGCTGCGCGGCGCCGACCGCGACACCGCGCAGTGGGACTCCTGGCGCCGCGACGACGGCACCTGGGAGGTCCTGCTGGTCTACGGCGTCGCCGGTGAGCGGCACTCGGCGAGCTGGAGCTACGACCCGCCGCGCCGCCTCGTGCAGGCGGTGGACGACGAGGCCCGTTCGCTGATCGGCGAGTCCGACGACGCCTCGGCGCCCGAGCCCAGCTTCCCCTTCGTGCCGCGGATCGCCCGGCTGCCGAGGGAGCGCCCCGAGCGCGGACCGCACACCGTGGAGCCGGACACCGAAGAGCTGCCGGCCACCGCCGAGCAGGGCGGCCGGGACTCCCTGACCAGCCTGCTGGAGGCGGTACCGAGCTTCCGCGGTGACATGGTCGTGCCGGAGCGTCCGGCCGCCGAGCGCCCGTCGGAGGAGCCCGAGCAGGAGCAGGAGGCCGAGGAGCCGCCTGCGCCCGCCGCCTCGGCCGGTTCGGCCTACGCGGACGTGCTGATGCCGCGGGCGGTGGCGGCCCACCGCGACCGGCTGATCGGTTCCACCGACCGGCAGGCGGAGGCGGACGGCGTCCGGCCGGGCCGCCGGGCGGCCGTACCGAGCTGGGACGAGATCGTCTTCGGCACCCGCCGCAAGAACAAGGAGTAGCGCTCCCCCGAGCCCGTACCCGCAGGTCGGCCCGTACACCTCACCGGTGTACGGGCCGACCTGCGGGTACGGGTCAGCCCGGCTGCGGACCGGTGGCGACGGGGCGGTCCGGGTCGGCGGACCAGTCGGACCAGGAGCCGACGTAGAGGGCGGCGTCCACCCCGGCCACCGCCAGGGCCAGCACCTCGTGGGCGCCGGAGACGCCGGAGCCGCAGTAGACGCCGACCTCCTCGCCGGGGCCCGCGCCCAGGGCGGCGAAGCGGTCGGCGAGTTCGGCGGCGGGGCGCAGCCGGCCGTCCTCGCCGGCGTTCTCGGTGGTCGGGGCGGAAAGGGCCCCCGGGATGTGGCCGCCGACCCGGTCGATCGGCTCGACGTCGCCCCGGTACCGCTCGGCGGCCCGTGCGTCGAGGAGCACCCCGGTGGCGGCCAGCGCGGCGGCACCGTCCGCGTCCAGCAGCGGCAACCCGCCCGGCACGGGGATGAAGTCGCCCGGTTCCGGAGCGGGTTCGCCCGTCTCCAGCGGCCCGTCCCAGGTGGCGAGCCCGCCGTCGAGGACGCGTACCCCGGGGTGTCCGGCCCAGCGCAGCAGCCACCAGGCGCGGGCCGCCGCCCAGCCCAGGCCGCCGTCGTAGGTGACGACGGGGCGGGCGGTGCCCACCCCGGCCGCACGCATCGCGGCGCCGAACCCCTCGACGTCGGGCAGCGGGTGCCGTCCGCCCTGCCCGGGACCGCCGGCCAGCTCGCGGTCCAGGTCCACGTGGACGGCCCCGGGCAGGTGCCCGGCGAGGTAGGCGGGGCGCTGGTCCGGGCCGTTGAGCTGCCAGCGGACGTCGAGCAGCACGGGCGGGCGGGGGCCCGCGAGTTCCCGGGCGAGTGCGGCGGCGGAGATGATCGCGTTCATGGGGCCATCCTCGCGCACCGGCGCGGCCAGGCCCGCCTCCCCGGAGAAGTCGGCCCGATCACCCGCGAGGAGTACCGCTTGTACGGACTCACGTACACCGGGTGATCCCGGACTGTGACCTCAAGGCCATGGCGTGGCAACGGGTGAGGAACGACGGATCGGGCAGGCTGCGCTTACGCGTGGCGCGGTCCCGGGCGCGCGGGACGCCGACGGCGGCGGCCCGGCGCCGGACGGCGCACGCCCAACGACGGACGGTCCGAGGAGAGTGGCAGATGAGCATGGTGCGGGGGCAGGAAGTGGACCAGAGAGCCGAGTGGGGGCACCGCCTGGAGCGGCCGGTGCCCGGCACACCCTGCTGGGTGAGCCTGATGGCCGACGACCTGGCGGCGAGTCAGGAGTTCTACCAGCGGCTGTTCGGCTGGGAGTTCCGGCCGGGTCCGGACCAACTCGGTCCCTACGCGCGGGCGTTGCTGGACGGCCGGGTGGTGGCGGGTATCGGGCGGATGCCCTCGGGACGGCCGTTGCCGGTGGCGTGGACGCCGTATCTGGCGGCGGACGACGTGGACGAGGCGGCCGGCACGGTCCGGCACCGCGGGGGCACCGTCGGGGTGGGTCCGCTGGACGCGCAGGACGCCGGGCGGATGGCGCTCGCCACCGACCCGGCCGGCGCGGTCTTCGGGATCTGGCAGAGCCGCGAGCACCTGGGGGCCGCCGTGGAGGGCGTACCCGGGTCGGTGCTGTGGAACGAGCTGGTCACCCGGGAGACCAACGGTGTCCTGCCGTTCTACCAGGCCGTGTTCGGCTTCGGGGCGCAGCCGGAGGCCACGGCGCCCGACGCCGCGACGCTGTTGCTGGAGAAGCGCCCGGTCGCCTCCGTGCAGGGGGTGGGGTCTGCGCTCGGGGTCCTCGGGACGCCGCACTGGGAGACGCACTTCGCGGTCGAGGACCCGGACGAGACCGTCAACCGGGTCATCGAGCTGGGCGGGCGGGTGCAGCGGCCGCCCCGCGACGGAACGCACGGGCGGACCGCCACGGTGGCCGACCCCTCGGGCGCGGTCTTCACGGTGGCGCACCCCCGGCCCCGGGCCGCGGACCTCGCGGCCTGACGGCGCGACGGGCCCGGGCGGTGCGCCGCCCGGGCCGGGGCGTCAGGTACGGACCTCCAGCAGCGGTACCAGCTGCTCGGCCGGGGTCATCGAGCCGTGCATGCCGGTCAGGGCGGACTCGTTGGGCTCGCGGCGGGTGGCGATGACGGCGACGTCGTCACGGGCGGCGACGATGACGTCGCCGAGCCGGTCGCGGACCCGCTTCTCGACGCGCGGGCCGAACCAGCCGGCCTCGATCGCCTCGTCCCTGCTCGCGACCCAGCACTGCTCGCCCAGCACCTCGCGCCAGACAGTGCGCACGTCACGGGCGGCGCCCGGGACCGCGTACAGGTGGCGGGCGCGGCCCTCGCCGCCGAGAAGGCGGATGCCGGCGTTCAGCTCCCAGTCCTCGTCGACGTCGAAGCGGTGGTGGTCGTCGAAGGGGATGTCGACCATGCCGTGGTCGGCGGTGATGTACAGGGCGCTGCGCGGGGGCAGTTGCTCGGCGAGGCGCCGGGCGAGACCGTCGACGTACATCAGCTGGCCGCGCCAGGCGTCGGAGTCGACACCGAAGCGGTGACCCTTGCCGTCGACCTCGCTGTAGTACGTGTAGACCAGCGCGCGGTCCCCGGCGGCGAGCTGGGCGGCTGCCAGGTCCATCCGCTCCTCGCCCGAGAGGCGGCCGTGGAAGGTGCCGCCGCTGAGTGCGACCTGGGTGAGCGGGGTGTGGTGGAAGCCGGGGGCGGAGACCTGCGCGGTGTGCACCCCGGCCGCGTCGGCGAGGGAGAAGACCGTGGGGTGCGGCTGCCAGGCGTGCGGGTCGGTCCAGGGCTTCCAGCGGAGCTGGTTCATCAGCTCGCCGCTGTCCGGGTTGAGCGCGGCGTACCCGGGCAGGCCGTGCTCGCCGGGGGTGCGACCGGTGCCGACGGAGGCGAGCGAGGTGGCGGTGGTGGCGGGGAAGCCCGCGGTGAGCGGCTGCCCGGTGCCGCCGCGCGAGGAGGCGATCAGCGAGGAGAGGAACGGCGCCTCGGCCGGGTGGGCGAGGAGCTGGTGCCAGCCGAGCCCGTCGATGAGGAAGACGCAGTTCCGGTCGGCGGGGGCCAGCTCGGTGAGGGCCGTCGTCATGCCCGGAACGCCGGAACCGGCGGCCAGCGTCGGCAGCAGGTCGGCGAGCGACCCGCTGCCGTAGGCCGGGACCGGGGCGGAGGCGACGGAGAGGGGCTCGGGCCAGGCGGGGTGGCCCATCAGCGGCCGGCCGGCGTGGCGGTGGCGGCCGTCGCCTCCGAGAGCGCCTGGGCGAAGACGAGCGCCTGCCGCACGGTGTCGGGGCCGTCGCCGGCCTCGCTGACGCGCAGGCTCAGGTCGTCGGCGGTGGAGCTGCCGGTGTAGCCGTGGTCGGCCTCGCAGTCGGGGTCGCCGCAGGCGGCGGGCTCCAGGTCGATACGGGAGACGGCGCCCCAGCCGATGGTCAGGACGACCTCGCGGGGCAGGGTGCCGGGGGTGTACGACTCCGGGTTCGCCACGACGCGGCTGAGGACCACCGAGGAGATCCGGCCGGTCTTCACCGACTCGGTGGAGGTGGTGGCGAGCGGCTCCGGCGAGCCGGCGTCGGCCGCCTGCTCGTCGGTGTGGCTGACGACGAACCGGGTGGGGGTGAGGACCAGGACCGTGACGTGGCGGCGGACCTCGTTCGCGTCGAAGGTGGTCTCCTGATGGACCAGGTACGACGCGACGGGCTCGCCTCCCACGGC
Organism: Streptomyces sp. BBFR102; assembly: GCF_051397025.1. Lineage (NCBI taxonomy): Bacteria > Bacillati > Actinomycetota > Actinomycetes > Kitasatosporales > Streptomycetaceae > Streptomyces > Streptomyces sp. BBFR102. The sequence continues at coordinate 4,822,813 of NZ_CP195757.1, read as the reverse complement.
GGCCTCCACCGCCTCGGCCACGAGGGCCGGGTAGTAGCCGCTGCGCTCGATCGCCGCGCGCAGCCCCTGGGTCGTCGTACCGGTCTTTGCCATGCGCACCATCCTACGGGGGCGCGCCGACCGCTGGGGACGGCCCGTGCGGGGCGTTCAGTAGGCGGGCAGGGTGCGCGGGCCGAGGTCGTCGCGGGCGGGGGGCGGGGCCAGACGGACCGAGGCGCCGAGGACGCTGACGCCGCGCGGGGCGACCACCACCGGCTCCAGCTGCACGTCGACCACCTCGGGGTGGTCGTCGACCAGCCGCGAGACGCGTTGCAGCAGCTCTTCGAGGGCCGGGGTGTCCACCGGGGCGGAGCCGCGCCAGCCGAAGAGCAGCGGGGCGCTGCGGATGGAGCGGACCATCGCGGTGGCGTCCCGGTCGGTGACGGGGATGAGGCGGTGGGCGGTGTCGCCGAGGAGTTCGGAGGGGGCGCCTGCCAGGCCGAAGGTGAGGACGGCGCCCGCGGCCGGGTCGATGACGGTGCGCACCACGGTGTCGACGCCGCGCGGCGCCATCGGCTGGACCACCGGCCGCAGCTCGGCCGGGCTGCCGAAGAGGCCGGTCAGCTCGGCGTACGCCTGGCGCAGCTGGGCCTCGTCGGCGAGGTCGAGGCGGACGCCGCCGAGGTCGGCGCGGTGGCGCAGGTGGGGTGCGGTGGTCTTGAGGGCGACCGGGTAGCCGAGGTCGGCGGCGGCGCGCACGGCCGCGTCCGGGTCCGGCGCCGGGAGGGTGGGGCGGACGTCGATGCCGTAGCGGGCGAGCAGGGCGCGGGTGTCGTCGGCCCCGAGGCCGTGGGCGCGCGGTACGACACCCTCCTCCCGGGGGGCGTCGGCGGCCAGCAGCCGGGTGATGTCGGCAGCCGCGCCCCGCTCGTCGATGTCCTCGTACTCCGGTACGCCGCCGGGGCGCTGGGCCTCGCGGCGCCACTGGGCGTACCGGACGGCCTCGCCGAGGGCGCGGACGGCGCGTTCGGCGGCCGGATAGGCGGGGATGCGGCGGGCGCGCGGGGCGGGGGGTGCCTCGCCGGGGGCGGGGGCGGCCGGGGAGGGGGCGGGGCCGCGCTGGGTGGCGGGGCTGCCGGGGCCGGTGCCGGCGGCGGCGGAGAGGGCTTCGGCGAGGCCGCCGAGTTCCACGTGGACCACGACCACCGGTTTGCCGGGAGCGGTGGCGTGGGCCGTGCGCAGGGCGGCGCCGAGCGCCTCGCCGTGGGGGCGTTCGGGGACGCCGTCGGCGTCCACCCAGGGGATGGCGGTGACCACCACGGCGTCGCAGCCGTCGTCGGCGAGAGTGGCGGCGAGCGCGGTCCGGAAGTCCTCGGGGGTGGCGTCGGTGGTGAGGTCGCGGGGCGGCAGCGGGCGCAGTCCCTCGGAGAGGCAGGCGTCGTAGCTGAGCAGGCCGAGCGACTCGGAGTTGCCGAGGATGGCGACGCGGGGGCCGGCGGGGAGCGGCTGCCCGGCCAGGAGCAGGCCGACGTCGACCAGTTCGGTGACGGTGTCCACCCGGATGACGCCTGCCTGGCGCAGCAGGGCGGAGACGGTGGCGTACGGCAGCCGCGTGACGGGGGCCGGGTGGCCGGTGGGGGTGATGCCGCTGTGCCGGGCGCCCTGGACGACGACCAGCGGCTTGGCGACGGCGGTGCGGCGGGCGAGGCGGGTGAACTTGCGGGGATTGCCGATGGTCTCCAGGTACATGAGGGCGACGTCGGTGTGCGGGTCGTCGTACCAGTACTGCATGACGTCGTTGCCGGAGACGTCGGCCCGGTTGCCCGCCGAGACGAAGGTGGAGACGCCGGCCGGGTTGTGGACGCCGTCGGCGCCGCCGCCGTCGCGGTGGAGCGCGGAGAGCAGGGCGATGCCGATGGCGCCGGACTGGGTGAACAGGCCGACCCGGCCGGGCACGGGGAGTTCGGGGGCGAGCGAGGCGTTGAGCCGTTTCCCGGGGGTGGTGTTGATGACGCCGAAGGCGTTGGGGCCGATGACCCGCATGCCGTACGAGCGGGCCTGGCGGATCAGGGCACGCTGGCGTTCGCGGCCCTCGGCGCCCTGTTCGGCGTAGCCCGCGGAGATCACCACGAGGCCCTGGACGCCGTGCTCGCCGCACTCCGCGACCGCTTCGGGCACGCGTTCGGCGGGGACGGCGACGACGGCGAGGTCGACGGGTTCGGCGATGTCGCGGACGGAGCGGTGCGCGCGGACGCCCTCGACGGTGCCGCCGACGGCGGGGAAGCCCTGGTTGACGGCGTACACCGGGCCGGTGAATCCGGCCGCCAGGATGTTCCGCAGGATGCTGCGGCCGACCCCGCCGAGAGCGCGCCCCACACCGACCACGGCGACCGAGCCGGGGGCCAGCAGCCGCTGGACCGAGCGGGCCTCGGCGCGCTGTTCGCGGGCGTGCTGCACGGCGAGCGAGCGGTCGGTGGGCTCCAGGCCGAACTCCAGGTGGACCACGCCGTCCTCGAAGCTGCGCTTCTGCTGGTACCCGGCGTCGGTGAAGACCTTGATCATCTTGGTGTTGGCGGGGAGCACGTCGGCGGTGAAGCGCCGGATGCCGCGCTCGCGGGCGACCGCCGCGAGGTGCTCCAGCAGGGCGGAGGCGACGCCGCGGCCCTGGTGGGCGTCCTGGACGAGGAAGGCGACCTCGGCCTCGTCGGCGGGGGCGGAGGCGGGCATGCCCCGGTCGTCGACGCGGTCGTAGCGGACGGTGGCGATGAACTCGCCGCCGACCGTGGCGGCCAGCCCCACGCGGTCGACGTGGTCGTGCCGGGTGAAGCGGCGGACGTCCTTGGCCGACAGGCGCGGGTACGGCGCGAAGAACCGGTAGTACTTCGACTCGTCCGAGACCTGCTCGTAGAAGCTCACCAGGCGGTCGGCGTCGTCGGCGGTGATGGGCCGGATGCGCGCGGTGCCGCCGTCGCGGAGCACCACGTCGGCCTCCCAGTGGTCGGGGTAGGCGTGCTGGTCCGACGGGGTGTCCATGGGAGCAGCGTACGGGTCGCCGGGTCCTCGGGCACGGGGCGGGCCGGGCCTTGTTCCGCGGGCCGCCGCGAGGTATTGGGGCGGCCCGTGTATGTCCCTGGCGGGGGCGTCCGGGGCGGTGTGCGAGTCTGGTCTAGACAATGTCGTCCGACTCGTGAAGGGCAGCTTCAACATGGCTGAGCGCCGCGTCCACGTCGGCTGGGCCGAGGGCCTGCACGCCCGTCCCGCCGCCATCTTCGTCCGGGCCGCCACCGCCTCCGGCATCCCGGTGACCATCGCCAAGCCGGACACCGCCCCGGTCAACGCCGCCTCGGTGCTGGCCGTCCTCGGCCTCGGCGTGCAGGGCGGCGAGGAGATCGTCCTCTCCGCCGACGCGGACGGCGCCGAGGCCGCCCTGGAGCGCCTGGCCAAGCTGGTGGCGGCGGGTCTGGACGAGCTTCCGGAGACCGTCTGATCCGGGGGTGCTCCCCGCCGCCCGGGGCGTGGACGGGCCCCGGTCCGTCCTTGCGCCGCCGGCGCTCGGCGACCTGCCCCCGGCTGCCCCTCCGCCCCGCCGGAACCGGAGACGCCCGTCCCGGACAGGGCCTTCCGTCGCGGCCGGGCCACCGCCCGCGCGAAGGAGCTGGAGGTACGGCTGCCGGCGAAGCTGACGCGGCGTCCGGCGGGGTCGGCTCCGCAGCGCCGCCGGACGGCCAGGTCGGCTCGTGCGGTCCGGGTGACCCGGCCCGGGCCGGGTCCTCGGGACGCTGGTCCCGCGTCGCCGCCGGCCGCCCTCGTCCGTCAGCGCGGGGCGTGCCGCCTTTCACGGACCAGCGCGGGCGGGGATTCACCAAGGCCCTGAGGGAATTCACGCACGTCGAATTCGCCCGCCGCCCCGTGCGCCGATATCGCGCACCACGGGCGAGGAAATTCCCCCGACCTTCCCTCCGGCCGGAACGCCTGGCACGGCGCGGCCAGGAATTCACTGCTCTTGCTCTTGTATACGGTGTTCTTGTTAATTCTGATCGCCCCGATTGTTGACGGCATGTTGCGAAGTCCTCACCCCGGTGGCGCGGAGGCGGTGGGCCGCCGCCGCGCGCTCGGCGTGCCGGGCGGTCAGGGCGCGCGCCCGCTCCGCGTCGCCGCGGGCCACCGCGTCGACGATGGCGCCGCGTTCGGCCCAGGACTCGACCGGGGCTGCGGGCGGGTCGATCGCGTACATCCAGGTGACCTTCTGGCGCAGCTGGGTCAGCAGGGCGGTGAGGCCGGGGCTGCCGGACGCCTGGGCGAGCGTCTCGTGGAACCAGGCACCCAGGGGCCGCAGCTCCTCACCCTCACCGAGCCTGGCGCGCTCCTGCCCCAACCTGACCAGGCCGCGCAGCACCTTCAGGTGGGCATCGGTGCGGCGCCGGGCGGCGCGGGCGGCGCCCAGCGGCTCCAGCAGCGTCCGGATCTCCAGCAGGTCGGCCGCCTCCCGCTCGGTCGGCTCGGCGACGCACGCCCCGGCGTGCCGGCGGGTGACGACGAATCCCTCGGCCTCCAGGGTGCGCAGCGCCTCGCGGACCGGGACGCGGGAGACGCCGTAACGGCGGGCGAGCCGCCCCTCGGTGAGGCGGGAGCCGCGCTCGTGCACACCGGAGACGATGTCCTCCCTGATCGCGGTGCATACCGATTGCGCGGGAATACCCATACCCATCCTCCGCCTGTGACCCGCGTGAGCGCGGTCGTCCTGTTCTCTTTCCTGACCCTACGGCAGAACGGATTCCTTTCCGACGGCACCAGGTGATCCGTGGATATCTTCTGGCCGGAAAGCAACAGCGGGGCGCAGACGTCCGGGTATACCGAAGGCCCCGGTCCGGGTAATCCGGAACCGGGGCCTTCGGGAAGAACAGGGCGCGCGAGGGGTGGGTCAGACGTCGACGCCGTGGCCGCGGAGGTAGGCCACGGGGTCCATGTCGGTGCCGTAGTCGGCGCCGGAGCGGGCCTCGAAGTGCAGGTGCGGCCCGGTGGAGTTGCCGGTGGAGCCGGAGACGGCGATCTGCTGGCCCGGGACGACGCTCTGGCCGACCGCGACGGTGGCCGACGCCAGGTGGCCGTACTGGGTGTAGGTGCCGTCGTGCATCTTGATGACGACCTCGTTGCCGTAGGCGCCGCCCCAGCCGGTCTCGACCACGGTACCCCCGCCGACGGCGCGGACCGCGCTGCCGGCGGGGGCGTGGAAGTCGACACCGGAGTGGCTGCCGGAGGACCAGAGGCTGCCGCCGGTCTGGTAGCCGGTGGAGACGTAGGAGCCCTCGACGGGGAGGACGTAGCGGTGGAGGCGCTCGCGTTCGGCGGCGCGGGCGGCCCGGACCTTCTCGGCCTTCCGCTTCGCCTCGGCGGCCTCCACCCGGGCGGCCTCGACGGCGGCCTGTTCGGCGGCGGCGGCCTCGGCGGCGAGACGCTGGGCGGCGGCCTGGTCGCCGATCCGGTCGGCGAGCCCGTGGCCGATCACGATGGCCTCGGTGAAGCCGGTGTGCGCGGGGGCCTCGGCGGCCGCGGCCGGGGAGGCGAGGGTGGTCGCCACGCCGGTGGTGGTGAGGGCGGCGACGCCGGCCAGGCCGGCCCCGGTGCGGGTGGCCCGGCGGCTGGGACGCCGGTGCTTCCCGGTGGGACGGGTGAACGCCATGGAGCGGCTGGTCCTTTCCTTCCTTCTCGCCTACCGGGTTAGCTGACGGGTTCGGAGCAGGAAGGTCTCCTACGAGCCCCTCGCGGGAGGCGCCCGATTCACCCCGTGGGACGGTGGGTCCCCGGTTCCCCGGGCTCGCGCCCTGCGGGGATTCGGCGATGACTGCCCGTTCGCCACGGATGCGGCGGGTGCTTCGGCCGGACAGCCGCAGAGACGTTAATCGGCAGTTCTGTCGCGCTACAAACCGAACGCCGCTTTTGTAGCACACACCACAGGGCAGAGGGGGTGTCACTCCCGCGAAACGGACATCAGGGTGGAGGCGTGGACATGACGGGAACCCCGGAATCCACTCGGGCTTCCGGGGTTCCCGCGCCGGGTCGGGCCTGTCGGCCCGGACCTGCTGAGCGGGCGTCAGCCCGTGACCACGCTGACCTCGCCGATACCGAGGGCGCGCACCGGCTCGGCGATCCGGGAGGCGTCGCCGACCAGGACGGTGACCAGCCGGTCGGCCGGGAAGGCGCTGACCACGGCGGCGGTCGCCTCGGTGGCGCCGGTCTCGGACATCATGCGGTACAGCCGCGCCTGGAAGTCGTCCGGCAGGTGCTGCTCGACCTGGTCGGCGAGGGTGGAGGCGACGGCGGCGGCCGTCTCGTACTTGAGCGGTGCCACGCCGACGAGGTTCTGGACGGCGGTGTCCAGCTCGGCGTCGGTCAGCCCTTCGGCGGCGAGGGTGCGCAGCACCTTCCAGAGGTCGTCCAGCGCCGGTCCGGTGGACTCGGTGTCGACGGAGCCGCTGATGGCGAGCATCGCCGCGCCCGTCCCCTCCGGGGTGGAGCGCAGCACCTGGCCGAAGGCCCGCACGCCGTAGGTGTAGCCCTTCTCCTCGCGCAGGACACGGTCCAGACGGGAGGTCAGGGTGCCGCCGAGGCTGTACGTGCCGAGCACCTGGGCGGGCCATACCCGGTCGTGCCGGTCGGGTCCGACGCGGCCGATGAGCAGCTGCGTCTGGACGGCGCCGGGACGGTCGACGATGACGACGCGGCCGGTGTCGTCGGCGGTGACCGGCGGGACCGGGTTGGGCTTGCCCGCGTCACCCTGCCAGGCGCCGAGGCTGCCGGCGAGCAGGGCGTCGAGGTCGGTGCCCTCCAGGTCGCCGACGACGACGGCGGTGGCGGTGGCCGGACGGACGTGCCGCTCGTAGAAGGCGCGGACGGCCGCCGCGTCGATCCGCTCGACGGTCTCCTCGGCGCCCTGGCGGGGCCGCGAGACGCGCGAGTCGACCGGGAAGAGCTGCCGGGACAGCTCCTTGGCGGCGCGGCGGGCCGGGTTGGCCTGCTCGTGCGGGATCTCGTCGAGGCGGTTGCGGACCAGCCGCTCGACCTCGGCCTCCTCGAAGGCCGGGGCGCGCAGCGCGTCGGCGAGCAGCCCGAGCGCCTTCTCCAGCCGGGAGACCGGGACCTCCAGGGAGAGCCGGACGCCGGGGTGGTCGGCGAAGGCGTCGAGGGTGGCGCCGCACCGCTCCAGCTCGGCGGCGAACTCCTCGGCGCTGTGCCGGTCGGTGCCTTCGCTGAAGGCGCGGGCCATGATGGTGGCGAGGCCGTCGAGCCCCTCCGGCTCGGTGTCGAGCGGGCTGTCGAGCAGCACCTCGACGGCGACCACCTGCTGGCCGGGCCGGTGGCAGCGCAGCACCGTCAGGCCGTTGTCCAGCGTGGTGCGCTCGGGGGCCGGGAAGGCCCACGGGCGGGGCGCTCCCCCGGCCGGCTGCGGGTGGAGATCCATGGCGGGGGTGATGACGTCACTCACTGGCTGCGGCCTCCTCGCCGGTCGCGGCGTCGGTGTTGTCGGCGTGCTCGGCTTCCTCGGGGGTCAGCGGCTCGTAGACGAGGACCGCGCGGTTGTCCGGGCGCAGGCGCTCGGCGGCGGCCTCGCGGACCTCGTCGGCGGTGACGTCCAGCACGCGGCCGACGGCGCTGAGGGCGAGCTGCGGGTCGCCGAAGAGGACGGCGTACCGGCAGAGTTCGTCGGCGCGGCCGGCCACCGTGCCGAGCCGGTCGAGCCATTCGCGCTCCAGCTGGGCCTGGGCGCGCTCCATCTCCTCGGCGGTCGGGCCCTCGGCGGCGAAGCGGGCCAGCTCGTCGTCGACGGCGGACTCGATGGCGGGGATCTCGACGTCCCCCGACGCCTTGACGTCCAGCCAGCCGAGCGAGGGCGCGCCGGCCAGCCGCAGCAGGCCGAAGCCGGCGGCGACGGCCGAACGGTCGCGCCGGACCAGGCGGTTGTAGAGCCGGGAGGACTCGCCGCCGCCGAGGACGGTGAGCGCCACGTCGGCGGCGTCGGCGGCGCGGGTGCCGTCCTCCGGGAGGCGGTAGGCGGCCATCAGGGCGCGCGCGGGCACCTCCTCGCGGACCACCTCGCGCAGCTCGGAGCCGATGGTGTCGGGCAGCGAGCCGTCGCGCGGGGGGCGCTTGCCGTCGTGGCCGGGGATGGAGCCGAAGTACTTCTCGATCCAGGCGAGCGTCTGCTCGGGGTCGATGTCGCCGACGACGGAGAGCACGGCGTTGTTCGGCGCGTAGTACGTGCGGAAGAACTCCCGGGCGTCCTCCAGCGTCGCCGCGTCGAGGTCGGCCATCGAGCCGATCGGCGTGTGGTGGTAGGGGTGGCCCTCGGGGTAGGCGAGGGCGGTGAGCTTCTCGAATGCGGTGCCGTAGGGCACGTTGTCGTAACGCTGGCGGCGCTCGTTCTTGACGACGTCGCGCTGGTTCTCCATCGACTCGTCGTCCAGGGCCGTCAGGAGGGTGCCCATGCGGTCCGCCTCCAGCCAGAGGGCCAGCTCCAGTTGGTGGGCGGGCATGGTCTCGAAGTAGTTGGTCCGCTCGAAGCTGGTGGTGCCGTTGAGCGAGCCGCCGGCGCCCTGGACCAGTTCGAAGTGGCCGTTGCCCTTCACCTGGGCGGAACCCTGGAACATCAGGTGCTCGAAGAGGTGGGCGAGGCCGGTGCGGCCCTTCACCTCGTGGCGCGAGCCGACGTCGTACCAGAGGCAGACCGCGGCGACCGGGGTCAGGTGGTCCTCGGAGAGCACCACGCGCAAGCCGTTGGCCAGGCGGTGCTCGGTCGCTGTCAGGCCGCCGGAGGCGGCCCGCGCTGTGGCCGTGTCACCCATGGGCAGGTACGTCCCTTCGCTCGCGAATTCCGGAGAAGTCCTCTCCGCCCTGTCACTCTATGCAACCGCGCCGACAGGGGGCGAAGTTCCCGCCGGATGGCACCCGAAGGACGGGGTGCGGTCGGGGTTGTCGTCGGCGCGGTCCACAATGGTCGGCGTCATGTCCAGACCTTGTTGGTGAAGGAGCCGCAGCAGCGATGGCCCGCCGCAGCACGAAGACCCCGCCACCGGACGACTTCGAGGAGCGCATCCTCGACATCGACGTTGTCGACGAGATGCAGGGCTCCTTCCTGGAGTACGCCTACTCGGTGATCTACTCGCGTGCCCTCCCCGACGCGCGGGACGGCATGAAGCCGGTGCACCGGCGGATCGTCTACCAGATGAACGAGATGGGGCTGCGCCGCGACCGCGGTTATGTGAAGTGCGCCCGGGTGGTCGGCGAGGTGATGGGCAAGCTCCACCCGCACGGTGACGCCTCGATCTACGACGCCCTGGTGCGCATGGCGCAGCCGTTCTCCATGCGGCTGCCGCTGGTCGACGGCCACGGCAACTTCGGTTCGCTGGGGAACGACGACCCGCCGGCCGCGATGCGGTACACCGAGTGCCGGATGGCCGACGCCACCTCCCTGATGACCGAGTCGATCGACGAGAACACGGTCGACTTCTCGCCCAACTACGACGGCCAGGAGCAGGAGCCGGTGGCGCTCCCCGCCGCCTTCCCGAACCTGCTGGTCAACGGCGCGTCCGGGATCGCGGTCGGCATGGCCACCAACATGCCGCCGCACAACCTCGGCGAGGTCGTCGCCGCCGCGCGCCACCTCATCAAGCACCCGGGCGCCGACCTGGAGACCCTGATGCGGTTCGTGCCGGGTCCCGACCTGCCGACCGGCGGGCGGATCGTGGGGCTCGGCGGAGTGCGCGACGCGTACGCCACCGGGCGCGGCACGTTCAAGATCCGCGCCACGGTCGCGGTGGAGAACGTCACACCGCGCCGCAAGGGGCTGGTCGTCACCGAGCTGCCGTTCAGCGTCGGCCCGGAGAAGGTCATCTCCAAGATCAAGGACCTGGTCGGCGCGAAGAAGCTCCAGGGCATCGCCGACGTGAAGGACCTCACCGACCGCGAGCACGGCCTGCGGCTGGTCATCGAGATCAAGAACGGCTTCGTGCCCGAGGCGGTCCTGGCGCAGCTCTACAAGCTGACGCCGATGGAGGAGTCCTTCGGCATCAACAACGTCGCCCTGGTCGACGGCCAGCCGCTCACCCTCGGCCTCAAGGAGCTGCTGGAGGTCTACCTGGACCACCGGTTCACCGTGGTCCGCCGCCGCAGCGAGTTCCGCCGGGGCAAGAGGCGCGACCGGCTGCACCTGGTCGAGGGACTGCTGGTGGCGCTCGTCGACATCGACGAGGTCATCCGGATCATCCGGGACAGTGAGAACAGCGCGGAGGCCCGCGAGCGCCTCATGGAGCGCTTCTCGCTCAGCGACGTCCAGACGCAGTACATCCTGGACACGCCGCTGCGCCGCCTCACCCGCTTCGACCGGATCGAGCTGGAGTCCGAGCGCGACCGGCTCACCTCCGAGATCGAGGAGCTGACGCGCATCCTGGACTCCGACGCGGAGCTGCGCAAGCTGGTCTCCTCGGAGCTGGCCGCGGTCTCGAAGAAGTACGGCACGGACCGGCGTACGGTGCTGCTGGAGTCCTCCGGCGCGGCTGCCGCCGTGCCGCTCCAGGTGGAGGACACGCCCTGCCGGGTGCTGCTCTCCTCGACGGGGCTGCTGGCCCGGACCGCTGACGCGACCCCGCTGGCCGAGGCGCCGAAGCGGGTCAAGCACGACCTGATCGTCTCGGCGGTCGCGGCGACGGCCCGCGGCGAGGTCGGCGCGGTGACCTCGGCCGGGCGGCTGCTGCGGCTCCAGGTGATCGACCTGCCGCAACTGCCGGGGACGGACACGTCGCCGAGCCTGTCGGGCGGGGCGCCGGTCGCGGAGTTCCTCACCCTGGAGGCGGACGAGCAGCTGGTCTGCCTGACCACGCTGGACGAGTCCTCGCCGGGGCTCGCGCTCGGCACGGCGCACGGCGTGGTGAAGCGTGTGGTGCCCGACTACCCCTCGCACAAGGAGGAGTTGGAGGTCATCACGCTCAAGGACGGCGACCGGATCGTCGGTGCCACGGAGTTGCGCACCGGCGAGGAGGACCTGGTCTTCATCACCGACGAGGCGCATCTGCTGCGCTTCCCGGCCTCGGTGGTCCGCCCGCAGGGCCGCCCGGCCGGCGGCATGGCGGGGGTGAAGCTGGGCGAGGGGGCCCGAGTGGTGTCGTTCACGGCGGTCGACCCGTCGGTGGACGCGGTGGTGTTCACAGTGGCCGGTTCGCGCGGCACGCTGGACGAATCGGTGCAGACCACGGCGAAGGCGACCCCCTTCGACCAGTACCCGCGCAAGGGCCGGGCCACCGGCGGGGTGCGCTGCCAGCGGTTCCTGAAGGGCGAGGACTGCCTGAGCTTCGCCTGGGCGGGCCCGGCCCCGGCCCGCGCGGCCCAGCGCGACGGTTCCCCGGCCCAGCTGCCCGACCTGGACCCGCGCCGTGACGGCTCGGGCCTGTCCCTGTCCAAGCCGGTGGCGGTGGTGGCCGGTCCGGTCGGCTGACGCCGGCCGGGAGCCACGCCCCGGACGAAGCCGCCCCGGCGCACGACGCGCCGGGGCGGCCGGCTGTCCGGACGCGCTCGGACCGTACGGCGGGCGTACGGGCTTCAGGCGACGGGCGGTTCCGCGTCGGACGGGTTGGTGCGCAGTGCGCCCGGGTCGTCCGGGTCGGCGGTGTCCTCCTCGGCGCGGACGAAGCGCAGGATGCTCCAGAGGTGACGTTCCTCGGCCTCCCGGGCCTCGTCGCGGCAGCCCTCCAGACTCGCGGTGAGGGCCTCGGGGTCGATGCCGGAGCCGATCAGGACGAGCTGGGTGCGGCGTTCCTCGCCGGTCTCCCAGGGGCGAGGGGCGAAGCGCAGGAAGCGGCCGACGGCATGCAGGGTGTAGGCGTGGTCCGGGTCGAGCGGGCCGAAGTCGACGCATCCCTTGATGCGGTAGAGCCCTGCGGGCCGGGTGTCGAGGAGGTCCATGAGCCGACGCGGGTGGAGCGCGGTGGCGGTGGTGAAGGAGACGCTGTCGTAGGCGGCGTGCAGGTGTCCGGTGTGCTCCCCGTGGCCGTCCTGGTGACCGTCGCAGCCGCTCTCGGCCTCGGCCTCCTCTCGGGCGTCGTCGAAGGAGAGCTGGCCGTGGCGTTCGGTCCGCGGACGCCGGTCGATGAGGAGTCCGGGATCGACGCGGCCGTGGGCGGCGGGGGTGACGGCGCCCTCCCCGGCGCGTTCGCGGACGGCGGTGAGCAGGCCGGCCAGTTCGTCCGGGGTGACGCGGTCGCTCTTGTTGAGGACGACGAGGTCGGCGGCGGCGAGGTGCCGGTCGATCTCGGGGTGGCGCGCGCGGGTCGCCTCGTACTCGGCGGCGTCGACCACCTCGACGAGGCCGCCGTAGAGGATGTGCGGGTTCTCGCTGGCCAGGATCATGCGGACCAGTTCGACCGGTTCGGCCAGGCCGCTGGCCTCGATGACGATGACGTCGAGCCCGGCCTCGGGGCGGGTCAGCCGCTCCAGGTAGGTGTCGAGTTCGGCGACGTCGACGGCACAGCACAGGCAGCCGTTGCCCAGCGAGACGGTGGAGCCGACCTGTCCGGCGACGGTCATGGCGTCGATCTCGATGGCGCCGAAGTCGTTGACGAGGGCGCCGATCCGGGTGCCCCGGCTGCGCCGGAGCAGCTGGTTGAGGAGAGTGGTCTTGCCCGAGCCGAGGAAGCCGGCGAGGACGACGACCGGGATCTGCTGCCTGCCCACCGAGGGGTCCTTCCGCCGTGCCGCCGCCGGGACCGGCGCGGTGCCCGGCGCCCGCCCTGGCCGGGCGGGCGTCCCAGGATACGGCCGGCACGGTCCGGGCCCGGCTTGCGGAGAACGACCGCCGGTGCGCGGCCGCGGACCGCCCGGTCGCCGCCCATCTGCCCGCTCGCGCGGTCCGCCCCGGGTTAGGGTCCCGTTGTGAGTACGTGTGCACGAGACGCCCTCGACCTGCGCGAACCGCTCGCCGGAACCGCCGCCACCGCCCGCACCTGGCTCCTGATCGAGCAGCCCGGCCCGTGGGGCGCCCGCGCCCTGACCGCCAGCCGCCTCGACCCGGGGCTCGGCGCCGCCCTGGAGGGGGCCGCCGAGTCCACCGGCGTCCGGATCGCCCTGATCCGCCGCCCCGGCGGACGGCGCGCGGAACCGGGCGGCGCCCGCGTCCTCGCCGCCCACACCCTCCCCGGCCGCGCCTGGACACGTACCGTCCGCCTCTCCTCCCCCGAGGCGTTGCGCGCCCTCGACCTGTCCGCGCTCGGCGCCGGGGACCCGGCCTCCTTCGAGGCGCTGGGCGGTGTGGCGTACGACGGGCCGCCGCTGGCCCTGGTGTGCACCAACGGCAAGCGGGACAGGTGCTGCGCCCTGCTGGGCCGCCCGCTCGCCGAGGAACTGGCGCTCACCGCACCCGAGGCCGTCTGGGAGATCACCCACCTCGGCGGCCACCGCTTCGCCCCCACGCTGCTGGTCCTGCCGCACGGCTACGCCTACGGCCGCTCCTCGGCGCCCGAGGTCGAGGAGATCCTGCGGGCCAGTGCCTCGGGCGAGGTCGTGGCGGCCGGCTGCCGGGGCCGCTCCTGCTGGGACCGGCCGGGCCAGGCAGCCGAACTGGCCCTGCGGGAGCGGCTGCCCGGCGTCGGCCCGGACGACCTCGCGGTCACCGGAACCAGGGGCGCGGCGCCCCGCTGGGAGGTGACGCTGACCCACCGCGACGGGCGGCGCTGGCGCGTCACCGTCGCTGAGGGCGCCTCGCTCCCGCCGCGCCCCGAGTCGTGCGGCGGGGCTCCGGCGGCACCGCGGCGGATGGACGTCCTGGCGGTACGGGCGCACCGAGCCGCCCCGACACCCCGGTGACCCGGGGTCAGACCGCGCCCGCGCCGGTCAGGGAGCGGACCTCGGTCTCGGCGTGCCGGTCCTCGTCGCGCTCCTCGGGCGAGGTGACCGTGCCGAGCCAGCCGAGGGCGAAGCCGAGCGGTACGGAGACGAGGCCCGGGTTCTCCAGCGGGAAGAGCTGGAAGTCGAGGCCGGGCAGGAGGGAGTCGGGGCTGCCGGAGACCACCGGGGAGAGCAGTACCAGCAGCACGGCCGGAACCAGCCCGCCGTAGACCGACCAGACGGCGCCCCGGGTCGTGAAGGAGCGCCAGAAGAGCGTGTAGAGCAGCACCGGCAGGTTGGCGGAGGCGGCCACCGCGAAGGCGAGGCCGACCAGGAAGGCCACGTTCAGGTCGCGGGCGAGCAGGCTCAGGCCGATCGCCAGCACCCCGACCCCGGCGGCCGCGAGCCGCGCCACCGCGACCTCGCCGAAGCGGCGGGCGCCCTCGCGGCGCAGCGAGGCGTGGAGGTCGTGGGCGACCGAGGCCGAGGAGGCGAGGGTGATCCCGGCGACGACGGCGAGGATGGTGGCGAAGGCGACGGCGGCGACCACCGCGAACAGCACGGTCCCGCCGGTGGAGCCCGTGCCGCCGCCGAGGTCGAGGGCGAGCAGCGGTACGGCGGTGTTGCCCGCGGCGTTGGAGGAGCGGACCGTCTCGGAGCCGAGCAGGGCCGCCGCGCCGAAGCCGAGCACGATCGTCATCAGGTAGAAGCCGCCGATGAGGCCGATCGCCCAGACCGTGGAGCGGCGCGCGGCACGGGCGGTCGGCACGGTGGAGAAGCGGGAGAGGATGTGCGGCAGCCCGGCGGTGCCGAGGACCAGGGCGAGGCCGAGGCTGATGAAGTCGAGCCGGGCCGTCCAGTCGCCGCCGTACCTGAGGCCGGGGGCGAGGAAGTCCAGGCCGTGGCCGCTGCGTGCGGCGGCGGCGGTGAGCAGCTGCCCGAAGTCGCCGGAGAAGCGGAGCAGCACCAGCACGGTGAGGGTGAGGGTGCCGCCCATCAGCAGCACCGACTTGACGATCTGGACCCAGGTGGTGGCCCGCATCCCGCCCAGCGACACGTAGACCACCATCAGCACACCGACGCCGACGACCGTCCAGGTCTGCGCGGCGCGGCTCTCCCCGCCGAGCAGCAGGGAGACCAGAGTGCCCGCGCCGACCATCTGGGCGACCAGGTAGAGGACGGAGACGGTGATGGACGAGGTGCCCGCCGCGATCCGCACCGGGCGTTCGCGCACCCGGGCGGCGAGCACGTCGGCGAGGGTGAACCGGCCGCAGTTGCGGACCAGTTCGGCGACGAGGAGGAGCACCACGAGCCAGGCCACCAGGAAGCCGACCGCGTACAGCACGCCGTCGTAGCCGTGGAGCGCGATGAGGCCGGAGATGCCGAGGAAGGAGGCCGCGGACATGTAGTCCCCGGCGATGGCGAAACCGTTCTCCATCGGGGAGAAGAGGCGCCCGCCCGCGTAGAACTCCTCGGCGGTGCCACGCCGGCGCCGTCCCGCCCAGGCGGTGATGGCCAGCGTCAGCGCCACGAAGAGGCTGAACAGCACCAGGGCGAGGGACTGGTGGTCGCCGCTCATCCCCGCGCTCCTTGGGTCAGCTGCTGGGTCTCCCAGCGCAGTTCTAGCGCGAGCCGGTCCCGCCGCAACCGCGCGTGGCGTACGTACGCCCAGGTCAGCGCGAAGGTACTGGCGAACTGGCCGAGCCCCGCCAGCAGCGCGACGTTGACCGGCCCGAACACCGGGCGGGCCATCAGGGCCGGGGCGGTGGTGGCGGCGACCACGTAGGCGAGGTACCAGGTGAGGAAGAGCGCGCAGGCCGGGACGACGAAGCGGCGGTAGCTCCCGCGCACCTCCTGGAAGGCGGCACCGGCCCGCACCTGGCGGTAGATCTCGGCTGCCCGGTCGTCCCCGCCCCCTTCTGCGAGTGCCTGCGGAGGCACCGCCCCGGGCTCCGCTCCGGTGGTCGCCCCCCATCCGCTCGCCGAGGCTTCGTACCAGGGATCGTCGGGCCGGGCAGCCCCGCCGCGCCCGTCGTGCTTCTCCACCGCGCTCTCCTTCTCTGCGGCCGAGGCGACCGCGTGCCAAGGATGGGACGGGCGGGAAGATCGATGCGCGGACCGGGCAGACTTTCATTCGATCAGGTGATGGACAGTCGGGGGAGGGACGCTGGGGAGGGGTGTGGGGGGCGGGATGCGTATGCGCCAGGCGCCGATGGAACGGCGTGGCGGGGGCGGTTCTGGGGCGTGGTGGCGGTCGTGCCGGTGCGGTGGGCCCGAGTCCGCCGGGCACCGGCCAGCCGGCGTGCCCCCGTCGGCCGGGGCGGCATCGGGCGCGGCACGGCCGGGTCGTGAAGTGCGGCGAGGCCACCGGAGTTCCGGCGCCGGGACCTTGGAGTGCACGTCGCACCGAGCCGTCCGTCCCCCGGCATCCCCGACCGGGCCCGGTCGGCCGACCACGTCGGCCGACCACGAAGCCGCCGAGCGCACGTTCCCGCTTGAGGTCCGCGACATGACCGGAGTTCGCGAAGGCATTCCGGGCGCCAGTCCCGCCGAGCGCCCGGGTACGTCACGGCCGGCTCCTCCCCGAGCGCCCCAGGCAGCCGCGCACCGGCGGCGACAGCAGCACGGCAGCGGCCTCGACCGCCTTGACCCGGTTGAAGTCCAGGCCCGTTACCGGCCGCTCACGTCCCGCGCGAAAGCGCCAGAACGCCGCACCGCGTGCGAGCGGTACGGCGTCCCTCCGGGAGCCTGTGAAGGGCGCCGGTGACTCAGGCGTCGATGCGCGACCGGTCCAGGGTCGCGGCGGAGCTGGTGATGAACTCCTTGCGCGGCGCGACCTCGTTGCCCATCAGGAGGTCGAAGACATGCTCGGAGGAGTCCAGGTCCGCGATGTTGATCCGGCGCAGGGTGCGGTGGCGCGGGTCCATGGTGGTCTCGGCCAGCTGGTCGGCGTCCATCTCGCCGAGGCCCTTGTAGCGCTGGATGGAGTCCTTGTAGCGGACGTTCTTCCGCTGGAACGCCAGGAGGGTCTCGCGCAGCTCGCGGTCCGAGTACGTGTACACGTACTTGTCCTGGCCACGCTTCGGCTGGACCAACTCGATGCGGTGGAGCGGCGGGACGGCGGCGAAGACCCGGCCCGCCTCGACCATGGGCCGCATGTACCGCTGGAACAGGGTCAGCAGCAGGCAGCGGATGTGGGCGCCGTCCACATCGGCGTCCACAAGCAGGATGATCTTGCCGTAGCGGGCCGCGTCGAGGTCGAAGGTGCGGCCCGACCCGGCTCCTATCACCTGGATGATCGCGCCGCACTCGGCGTTCTTCAGCATGTCGGTGACGGAGGACTTCTGGACGTTGAGGATCTTGCCGCGGATGGGCAGGAGGGCCTGGAACTCGCTGTTCCGGGCGAGTTTGGCGGTGCCGAGGGCGGAGTCCCCCTCGACGATGAAGAGCTCGCTGCGCTCCACGTCGTCACTGCGGCAGTCGGCCAGCTTGGCCGGCAGCGAGGAGGACTCCAGGGCGGTCTTGCGGCGCTGGGCGTCCTTGTGCTGGCGAGCGGCGATCCGCGTCCTGGCGGCGGCGACCGCCTTCTCCATCACCGCCCTGGCCTGCGCCTTCGCGTCCCGCTTGGTGGAGGTCAGGAACGCCTTGAGCTCCCTGGCGACCACCTGGGAGACGATCCGGTTGGCTGCCGAGGTGCCCAGCACCTCCTTGGTCTGGCCCTCGAACTGCGGCTCCGCCAGCCGGACCGTGACGACGGCGGTGAGGCCCTCCAGGGCGTCGTCCTTGACGATGTCGTCCTCGGCGACGCGCAGCAGCTTGGCCGAGCGCAGCACCTCGTTCATGGTGCGGGTGAGGGAGCGCTCGAAGCCTGTGACATGGGTGCCGCCCTTGGGGGTGGCGATGATGTTGACGAACGAGCGGATCTTGGTGTCGTAGCCGGTGCCCCAGCGCAGCGCGATGTCGACCCCCAGCTCGCGGGTGACCTCGGTCGGCGTCATCTGGCCGAAGTCGTCCAGGACGGGGACGGTCTCCTTGAAGGTGCCCTTGCCGCTCAGGCGCAGCACGTCGCACAGGGCGCGGTCGTCGGCCAGGTACTCGCAGAACTCGCTGATGCCGCCGTCGAAGCGGAAGGATTCCTCACCCTTCGAGCCGCCGTCGCCGAGGCCGTACTCGTCCCGGACGACCAGGGTCAGCCCCGGCACCAGGAAGGCGGTCTGGCGGGCCCGCTGGTGGAGGGTGGCGAGGTCCAGCTTGGCGTCCTTGAGGAAGATCTGGCGGTCCGCCCAGTACCGCACGCGGGTACCCGTACGGGCCTTCGCCACCTTCTTGACCTTGCGCAAGCCGCTGGCTGCCTCGAAGGGGGCGTCCGCGCCGGGCTTGGCGAAGGCGCCCGGGACCCCGCGGCGGAAGCTGATGGCATGGGTGGCGCCGCCGCGGTCGACCTCGATGTCCAGACGGGCCGAGAGGGCGTTCACCACGGAGGCGCCGACGCCGTGCAGGCCGCCGGAGGCCGCGTACGAGCCGCCGCCGAACTTGCCGCCCGCGTGCAGCTTGGTCAGCACCACCTCGACGCCGGAGAGGCCGGTCTTGGGCTCGACGTCCACGGGGATGCCGCGACCGTTGTCGCGGACCTCGACCGAGCCGTCGTCGTGGAGGATGACCTCGATGTGGTCGCAGTAGCCGCCGAGGGCCTCGTCGACGGAGTTGTCGATGATCTCCCAGAGGCAGTGCATGAGGCCGCGGCTGTCGGTGGACCCGATGTACATGCCCGGTCGCTTGCGGACCGCTTCGAGCCCTTCCAGGACGAGCAGGTGCCGAGCGGTGTAATTGGAACCGTCCTGGTCTGCTCCTGCCAGCAAAGCGGTGGTCGGCACGGACGTCTCGGCGGTCACGCGGGTTCGCTCCTCGCTGAATTCTGATGGTGGTCCACGGGATCGGGGACCTGGGCAACGGTCGCCGCTCAGAGGGTACCGAGGCCAGGTAGAGCCGGTGTAACGCCACCCTCGGCTCAAACCCACCCTAGTCCAGAGCCGCACACGCGTTCGAACTCTCGATGGGGTGAAACAGATGTCACGTTCCCTTCCGAGCATGAACCATTTAGGCTCCGGGCACGTCCTCTTCAACACCCCGGCAAGCCAGCCGGTGAGGACCGGACCCGATGACGTGACAGCGTCAACCACCCACACGGCACATTCGCCGCCAAACCGGCAGCACCCGGCCTCCCCGGAAGATCTTTTCGAGGAAATGCCGCGAGCGGGAACGTTTTCGGCCTGGTTGGATGTTGACCCTGGTACGACAGCTCGTCGAGCTAGAGAAGAGGCGACGTGACTACTGTTCTGACCCCCGCGACCCCCCTGACGGCCGCTGACCGCTGTGACCGCTGCGGCGCCCAGGCCTACCTGCGCGTCGTGCTGATGAGCGGTGGTGAACTGCTCTTCTGCGCCCACCACGGCCGCAAGTTCGAGCCGGAACTCAAGAAGATCGCCGCTGAGATACAGGATGAGTCCGAGCGGCTGACGGCGACCCCGGCCACGGCCGAGGACGAGCGCTGACGCTTCGCACCCACCCCGACGAGCCGGCACCGGTCCCATAACCGGAGTACGGGCCTCCTTCCCGCCCCAGCGGCGGGAAGGAGGCCCGTTTCGGTTTCCAGGGCCCTGGAGCCCCCTGGGTGGCACGGGGCGGCTCGGCCGCAAGGGTTTGGCCGAAGACGGCCTTGCGGGCGGCCACACCCCCACACAGCGCTCTGAGGTCCCCCTCAGGCGCACCTGCCCACCCGACGGGGGCAGGCAGCACCTAGGGGGCGACCTCGGACACCCGGGTGTAGACGCCCGGGCTGTCGGCCCGCCCGCAGCCGCTGCCCCAGGAGACCAGGCCGATCAGCTTGCCGTCGGCCACCAGCGGGCCGCCGCTGTCCCCCTGGCAGGCGTCCCGCCCGCCGCGCGGGTCACCGGCGCAGAGCATGGTGCCCGCCTCGTAGCGGCCGACGGAGCTGCCCGGGTAGGCCCGGCGGCAGGTGGCGTCCTCCAGCACCTTCACCCCGACGGACCTGAGCCTGGAGGAGTACGTTCCGTTACCGGTCGTGTCGCCCCAGCCGAAAACGGCGGCCTTGCCGCCCGGCTTCTCCTCGGCACTCCCCGGCCGGGCGACGGGCAGTACGGACGAGGCGGGCAGCGGCTCGGCGAGGGTGAGCGTGGCGAGGTCGCCCGCGTTGGTGGACGCGTCGTACCCCGGGTTGACCCGGACGTCGCTGACGGCGGTCTCCCGGCCCTTCGCCGTGGAGCGCAGGTCGTCACGGCCGGAGATCACCCGCAGGTCGGGGACGCGCGAGAGGGCCACCCCCAGCACCTCCTCGTCCACGCAGTGCGCGGCGGTCAGCACCGTCCGCTCGCCGACGACCACCCCGCCGCAGAACTGGCCGGAGCGCTCGCCGCCGAACCGGTCGCGGCTGCCGAGGGCGACGACCCACGGATGGTCGTCGACGCTGGCCAGGCTGCCGCCCACCACGACACTGTCGGCCGCCGCCGGGGCGGGGGCGCACAGAGGGGCGGCCAGCACGGCCAGAGCCGCGAACAGCCCGGCCCGGCCGCTTCGGTTCCATCGACGCCGCATCACTTCTCCTCACTCAAGGCATTCCGTTACGCACCCAGAGTGATCCACGGTGGGTCGCCCCGCACGGGCTGCGCCGCAGGTGCCCTCTGACGGAGTGCCCGAATCCGCACGGAGGTCCGCCGGGCCGCCGCCCGTACGAGGCGACAGGGCCCCGCACGGCGAAAGGGCCTCCGGTGCCACCTGTACGGGTGGCACCGGAGGCCCTTCCTCCACGCGGAGCCGGTCCTAGTCGAGGTAGTCGCGCAGGACCTGCGAGCGGGACGGGTGGCGCAGCTTCGACATGGTCTTCGACTCGATCTGGCGGATGCGCTCACGCGTCACCCCGTAGACCTTGCCGATCTCGTCGAGGGTCTTCGGCTGGCCGTCGGTGAGACCGAACCGCATCGAGACCACGCCCGCCTCACGCTCGGAGAGCGTGTCGAGGACGGAGTGCAGCTGCTCCTGGAGGAGCGTGAAGGAGACCGCGTCGGCCGGGACGACCGCCTCGGAGTCCTCGATGAGGTCACCGAACTCGCTGTCGCCGTCCTCGCCGAGCGGGGTGTGCAGGGAGATGGGCTCGCGGCCGTACTTCTGGACCTCGATGACCTTCTCGGGGGTCATGTCGAGTTCCTTGGCCAGCTCCTCCGGGGTGGGCTCGCGGCCCAGGTCCTGGAGCATCTGGCGCTGGACGCGGGCCAGCTTGTTGATGACCTCGACCATGTGCACCGGGATACGGATGGTGCGGGCCTGGTCGGCCATGGCGCGGGTGATCGCCTGCCGAATCCACCAGGTGGCGTACGTGGAGAACTTGTAGCCCTTGGTGTAGTCGAACTTCTCGACCGCGCGGATCAGACCGAGGTTGCCCTCCTGGATCAGGTCCAGGAAGAGCATCCCGCGGCCGGTGTAGCGCTTGGCCAGCGAGACCACGAGGCGGAGGTTGGCCTCCAGCAGGTGGTTCTTGGCCCGGCGGCCGTCCTCGGCGATGATCTCCAGCTCGCGCTTGAGCTTGGGGGCGATCTTGTCGGCGTTGGCGAGCTTGTCCTCGGCAAAGAGGCCGGCCTCGATGCGCTTGGCGAGTTCGACCTCCTGCTCGGCGTTGAGGAGCGGGACCTTGCCGATCTGCTTGAGGTAGTCCTTGACCGGGTCGGCGGTGGCGCCGGCCGCCGCGACCTGCTGGGCGGGCGCGTCGTCCTCATCGTCGTCGGACAGGACGAAGCCCTGGCTCTCGCCGCCGGTGCCCTCGGCCGCGCCCTCCTCGCCCGGCTTGCCGGTGGTGGGCTTCTCCTCGGCCTCGTCGTCGAGCAGTTCGTCGACGACGTTCTTGGCGGCGGTCTTCTTGGCGGCGGTCTTCTTCGCCGTCGCCTTCCTCGCCGTCTTCTTGGCGGCGGTCTTCTTGGCCGCCGCCTTCTTCACGGGCGCCTCGGACTCGTCGTCCGACGGCGCGGCCGCGGAGGCGCTCTTCTTCACCGGGGACGCCTTGGCGGCCACGGTCCTGGTGGTGGCGGTGCGCTTCGCCGGGCTCTTCGCTGCGACGCTCTTCCGGGTGCGCTTGGGCTCCGCCGCACTGACCATCAGCGTCACACCCTCTTCCTCGAGGATCTGATTGAGGCTGCGCAGAACGTTCTTCCACTGAGTGGCCGGGATCTGGTCAGCTTCGAAGGCCCGACGCACGTCGTCGCCGGCGATCTGCCCATCAGCCTTTCCCCGCTCGATCAGCGCCATCACAGACTGGGACTCGGCGATCTCCGGCGGGAGCGTACGGGATGTGCTGGCCGACACGAACAACCTCTCGGAACGTTGAATAACGGCTTCCGGCCCCTGCCCTGGGTGAAGGACGGGAGCCGACGACCCACGGCTGGGATTGGACCGGGGGCGCTGCGGGACCGGTGAGGGGGTACAGCGCCGCGAACGACGACCGCATTCCCTCCTCGGGTATCACCTCTTAGGTCATCGTGCTGCCCGGTCGAGCGTTACGCCCAATCCACGTGGCCCGAGTCACACCCCTATATCGGTCAAAATTCTCCGAATAGCGACAGAGGGTGACATAAAGATGCCGTGAGGCCGCAGGAGGCCGCCCGGTGTCCACGCGGCGCCCGGAGCACGCCGCGGCCGGCACGGAAGAAGCGGAACCAGCGGCCCGGGCGACCGCACCCCGGCCCTCCCCGGCCTCCCCGCGCCGGTACGCGGCAACGCCCCGGCCCCGGGCAGCGGGCTTGCGCGGGCTGCCCGGGGCCGGGGCGGGGAGGGGGACGGGAAGGCGGCGGGAACGCTCCTCGGCATCCGCCCCCGGTACGTACCGTCCGAGGCTCGCGGGGGCGGGCGGGGGCGGGGCGCCTGGGCGGGGATCGCCACCGGCCTCCCCCGCCCGCGGGGTGGTCTGCGGGTCGGGCGTCGGCTGCGGCGGATCGGGGGAGACCGCGAGGTGCGTGCCGCCGGCGCGGGGGTTCAGTGCTGCTCGCGCGGCCCGGGGACGACCCGCTCCATCTCGGGGTGGGCGGTCAGGAGCTGGCGCATGGCGTGCTCGGCGGCGGCGCCGTCGCCCTCGGCGAGGGTGTCGATGATGCGGGCGTGGTGCGTGAGGGAGGTCTCGTTGGGCCGGTCGCATCCGGTGGCGGGGCCGCCGGAGACCTGGAGGGCGGCGGAGACGATGCCGGAGAGGTGCTCCAGCATGCGGTTGCCGGCGAGCTGGATCAGCAGCCCGTGGAACTCGGCGTCGGCGCGGGAGAAGGTCATCAGGTCGCCCTGGCCCAGGGCGTGGCCCATGATCTCCACCATGTCCGCGAGCCGCTGTTGGGCGTCCTCGCGGCCGTGCCCCGCGGCGAGTCGGGCGGCGAGCGGCTCGATCGTCCAGCGCAGCTCACCGAGTTCGCGGCGCTGGTCCTCGCGCTGCGGGCCGAAGGCGCGCCATTCGATGATGTCGGGGTCGAGGAGGTTCCAGTCGCTGACCGGGCGGACCCTCGTCCCGACGTTGGGCCTGGCGCTCACCAGGCCCTTCGCCTCCAGCACGCGCAGGGATTCCCGGACGACGGTGCGGGAGACCTCGAAACGCTGCCCGATCTCCTCGGGCACCAGGGGCCGGTCGGCCCCGAGGTCGCCGGAGACGATCATCTGGCCGAGCTGCTGGACGAGTTGGCCGTGAAGCCCCCGGCCTCGATTGCTGGTCGGTCGCCGCACGGCCCTGCCCAGATCGGAGTCGCCGCCGCCCTCCCAGGACACGGCGCTCCGCTCCGGCCCGGGCACCTCCGCGTAGGGGTAGCGGTCGAGTTCGCCCGGTCCCGTGAGGCCGGAGTCAGCGGAACGGGCGGCGGTCATCATGGAGTGCGCAAGGGTAGTCACGGAACCTTTGTCGGCGTCGGCCCCAAGTGCCTTGAGGTCTTTGGTGAAAAGCACACGAAAGGGTGATCGCTCACCCCGTGGCCGTTGACGCCCCGCCGAAGGCACCCGAGCCTCCCGACCGGGTACGCGGACTTGCCCTTCCGCGCGATCGGAAGCCGTCGGCCAGAAGCCTTCACGCGAACAGATCCGTGCGGATACGTGCAGGACATGACCCTGAACGACAACATGACCGCGGTATCCGCAGGTTGCCCCCCCACTCCCCCGACCCGTGCGGCCGTTCCGTCGGACCACTCCGAAGGCGTCACAACCACCCTGCGGCGCACCGCGGATCACGCCCGGCGCACGCGACGGCGCTCGTACGCAAGGCCGTTGGGCGCACTCGCGTACGAGGGGAGCGAGAGCCCGGGACGGACAGCCTCGCCGGGGCGGTGAGCACGCGGAACCGGGCAGGCGAGGTTCAGACCTCGGGCCGCAGCATGGGCGGGTTGAGCAGAGTGGCGCCGCCCGCGCGGAAGAGCTGGGCCGGGCGACCGCCCTGGCGGGTCGTGGTCCCGCCGGCGGGGACGAGGAAGCCGGGCGTGCCGGTCACCTTCCGGTGGAAGTTGCGCGGGTCGAGCACGACGCCCCAGACCGCCTCGTACACCCTGCGCAGCTCACCGACGGTGAACTCGGGCGGACAGAAGGCGGTGGCGAGGGAGGAGTACTCGATCTTCGAGCGTGCCCGCTCCACCCCGTCCCCGAGGATGGTTCCGTGGTCGAAGGCGAGCGGCTCGGCCGGAAGCCCCGTCCGGCGGCCGCCCGCCGTCGTGCCGAGCAGTTCCTCGACGGGGGACCACCGCGCGTACCGGGCGTCTCCCCCGGCCCGCGGCGCCGGAAGATCGGGCGCGAGTGCGAGGTGGGCGACGCTGACCACCCGCATCCTCGGATCGCGGTCCGGGGCACCGTAGGTCGCGAGCTGTTCGAGGTGCGCGCCGTTGTCGGCGGCCGGAGCCTCGGAGGTGTGGGCGCACAGGCCCGTCTCCTCCGTGAGTTCCCGGGCCGCGGCCACCGACAGGTCCTCGTCGGGCCGGACGAACCCGCCGGGCAGGGCCCACCTCTCCTGGAACGGCGCCTCACCCCGGCGCACCATGAGGGCGCACAAGGCGTGCTTGCGCACGGTGAGGACGACCAGATCAACAGTGACGGCGAACGGCGGGAAGGCCGACGGGTCGTAGGGGGGCATGGGGGTGATCATAGTCGTCTGCCTGACGATAAGCGGCCTGTTCGCCGAGGCCGCACCCGGTGCGCGTGCGGCTGCTTCCCGGGCGTTCCCGCCTGACCGGGCCCATCGCACGGCCGCCGGCGCCGGTACACCTGTACAGGTCCGATCCGCCAGGCCCGACGGCCATCCAGCGGCCCTGCCTCACAGCCCGACCGTCCCGCCGACCGCCCCAACTGCACTCCCCCCTCTCCTCACCCCGGTCACCCTCATCGCCCCCGCCCCGCCGCCCAGCCACCTCGATCGGCTCACGCCTCCTCGCCGCTGCTCCTCACCGCCGCTCCTTCGGCGGCCGACCGCCCTGCGGCCGCCGGCCGTGCCGCGAGCTCCGCAGCGGCAGTCGCCCACTCGGCCCGCGACCGGGTCCCGCCCCGTACGGCGTCCGCGGCCCGCCCGGTCCGGCGCCCGGCCGCCCACCTCGCGGGCGAACCGGGAGGGGCGACTGCCCGGCACCGGCGGCACTCACCGTTCGGCGGCCTCCGCCCGCACTCGAGGGCAGCGGTGCGGCCTTGCCGTCCCGCCGTCCCCGCCACCTCAGCGCCGACGGCAGCGGAACCGGCCGCCGCCGGGACGAAGACGTTCCCCCGCTCTCCGCTCGCGCTGCTCCCGCCGCCCCCGCCGATCCGGCTTCCCCGACCGCGACCGCGCGCCCCCGGTCCTTGCCGGCCCTGCGCAGGACGCGGCGGATCGACTCGGCGGCCAGCCCCTCCTGGCACGCGTGGTGAAGGAGAAGGGCGAAGGTGTAGTCCGGCTCGGCTCGCAGGGCGAGGGCGAGGGCGACGCGGGCCTCGGTGCGGTCGCCGGTCGACCAGGCCACCCAGCCGGCGAGGGCCAGCGGGGCTGCCGCGTACTCGTCGTAGACGCCGGTGCACCGGCGGGCGAGGGCCCGCCACAGGCGCAGGGCCGGTGGGGCGAGCGGCCCCTCCATCCACTCGGCGGCCCGGTCCCTGGTCTCCCGGTCCTGGAGGCCGACGATGACGGCGGCTGCCTCCTCGGTGCCGATCGCCCGGTCGTCGCAGGCGTCGGCCGCCTTCGGGTCCCGCACCTGGGGCAGTCGGTGCAGCCTGGTGAGGAGTTCGGCGGTGGTCGTCAGGGTCTGTTCGGCGACCTCCGGTGCTTCGTGGTCGTCCAGCAGCCGGGGCAGCAGGCTCCCGCAGGCCGTGTCGAGGGCAGTGGTCCACCTCGGGTCGCCGCCGTCGTCCGGCGGGAGCAGGCGGCGTTCCATGGCGCGCAGGCTGCCGCGGACGGTCATGCCCGCGTAGGCCGCCGCCGCGGCGACGGCGGAGGTGCCCGGGGGTTTCTGCGCGGTCCCCTCCGGCGGACAGCAGGCGGGGGCGGGGCAGCAGTACGACCAGCAGCGGTGGTCGGAGAGGCAGAGTGCCTCCACCACCGGTACGTCGCGTGCTCCCGCGGCCAGCCGCACGTGCTGGGCGAGGGGGCGGAGGTGCTCCATGACGGTGGCACCGGTCTCGCCGGGGCCGGGTTCGCGGCACAGGAAGGCGACGATGCCGTCCGGTGTGCCGAGGCGGCGGGTGCTGCCCGTCACGAGGGCGTCGGTCACGGCCTTCGCCACCACCTGCCAGTCGGCGGGGTCGGTGGGGATGCCGACCGTGACCCGGCCGCCGAAGCGGCCCCGGGAGCCGTGGACGGCGACGAGGACGAGGTTCTCGTCGGGCTGGAAGCCGAGGAGGTACGGCAGGGCGTCGGCCAGTTCGGCGTGGGTGCGGACGGTGACGCCGGGCTCGCCGGAATCGGTGGGCGTGATGTTCGTGTGGTCGCTCATGTCGCCGACTCTCCCCGGCTCCCGGCGACGTCGCTGGGGCCTGTGGACAGAGCCGGGTGACGCAGTTGTCCACAAGTGCCGGGTTGTCCACATCGGCGTGGTCGTCCACAGCCCGGACGGGCCCGTTCGCGGTTTGTCCGACCCATCGGGTTGCATGGAGGCCATGAGCAACGAAGAGCTGCGGACCACGGCCGACTCCGTCCTCGCCCGGCTGGTGGGCGACCCGACGGGCTCCGCACGGCTGCGGGAGGACCAGTGGCGCGCCATCGAGGCGCTGGTGGCCCAGGGCCGCCGGGCGCTGGTCGTGCAGCGGACCGGCTGGGGCAAGTCGGCGGTGTACTTCGTGGCGACGGCGCTGCTGCGCGCCCGGGGTGCCGGTCCGACGGTGATCGTCTCGCCGCTCCTGGCCCTCATGCGCAACCAGGTCGAGGCGGCCGCCCGCGCGGGGATCTCCGCCCGCACCATCAACTCGGCCAATCCGGAGGAGTGGGACGAGGTCCAGGCCCAGGTCGCGGCGGGCGAGGTGGACGTCCTGCTGGTCAGCCCGGAAAGACTGAACAATCCCGACTTCCGGGACAACGTCCTGCCGAAGCTGTCGGCCGCCACCGGACTGCTGGTGGTGGACGAGGCGCACTGCATCTCGGACTGGGGGCACGATTTCCGGCCTGACTACCGGCGGCTGCGTTCCATACTGGCGGAGCTGCCGGAGGGCGTCCCGGTCCTCGCCACCACCGCGACGGCCAACGCCCGGGTGACGGCCGACGTCGCCGAGCAGCTCGGCACCGGCACGGGCTCCGACGCGCTGGTGCTGCGGGGGCCGCTGGACCGGGAGAGCCTGAGTCTCGGTGTGCTGCGGCTGCCCGATCCGGCGCACCGGCTGGGCTGGCTGGCCGAGCGCCTCGACGACCTGCCGGGGTCGGGGATCATCTACACCCTGACGGTCGCCACCGCCGAGGAGGTCACCGCCTTCCTCCGCCAGCGGGGCCACACCGTCGCCTCGTACACGGGCCGCACCGAGAACGCCGACCGCCAGCAGGCCGAGGACGACCTTCTGGGGAACCGGGTGAAGGCACTGGTCGCCACCTCCGCGCTGGGCATGGGGTTCGACAAACCGGACCTCGGCTTCGTCGTCCACCTCGGCTCCCCGTCCTCCCCCATCGCCTACTACCAGCAGGTCGGCCGCGCCGGCCGCGGGGTGGACCACGCCGAGGTGCTGCTGCTGCCCGGCCGGGAGGACGAGGCGATCTGGAAGTACTTCGCCTCGCTGGCCTTCCCGCCGGAGGAGCAGGTGCGGCGCACGCTCGACGTGCTGGCCGGGTCCGAGGGGCCGCTCTCCCTGCCGGCGCTGGAGCCGATGGTGGAGCTGCGCCGGTCCCGGCTGGAGACCATGCTGAAGGTCCTGGACGTGGACGGGGCGGTGCGCCGGGTGCGCGGCGGCTGGGTGTCGACCGGCGAGCCGTGGTCGTACGACTCCGAGCGGTACGCCTGGGTGGCCCGCCAGCGGGCGGATGAGCAGCAGGCGATGCGCGCGTACGCGGCGACCGACGGGTGCCGGATGGAGTTCCTGCGGCGGCTGCTGGACGACGAGGAGGCGGCGCCCTGCGGTCGCTGCGACAACTGCGCGGGGCCCCGTTTCGGCGGGGACGTCTCCACCACCGCGCTGGAGGCCGCCACAGGTGAGCTGCGCAGGGCCGGTGTGGAGGTGGAACCCCGCAGGATGTGGCCGACCGGCCTCGCCTCGGTCGGCCTGGACCTGAAGGGCCGCATCCCGCCGGGCGAGCAGGCCGCGCCGGGCCGGGCGCTGGGCCGCCTCTCCGACATCGGCTGGGGGAACAGGCTGCGTCCCCTGCTGGCCCCCGACGCCCCCGACGAGCCGGTCTCCGAGGAGGTGACCCGGGCCGTGGTGGGGGTGCTGGCGGACTGGGCGAAGGGGCCCGGGGGCTGGGCGTCGGGCGATGCGGACGCCGTGGCGCGCCCGGTGGGCGTGGTGACGGTGCCTTCGCGCCGCCGGCCCCGGCTGGTCGGCGCTCTCGGTGCGCGGATCGCCGAGATCGGGCGGATGCCGCTGCTCGGTTCGCTGGAACTCACCCCGCAGGCCGCCGAGTGGATGCCGTCGCGGAGCAACAGTGCCCAGCGGCTGCGGGCGTTGGAGGGGGCGCTGACCGTGCCCGCGGAGCTGGCCGCCGCGCTGGCGGCGACGCCCGGGCCGGTGCTGCTGGTGGACGATTCCACGGAGAGCGGGTGGACGCTGGCGGTCTCGGCGCGGCTGCTGCGGCGGGCCGGGGCGGGGGCGGTGTTGCCGCTGGTCCTCGCTGTCGAGGGCTGAGCGGGCGTCGGACGGCCGTGCGCTGGGCAGACTTGGAGGACGGAGTGTCGGCGGGTACCGGTCGGCCGGGCCGATTGCTCGTTGCCACGGGCCGGTGCGAGGGCAAGAATGGGCAATCGCTCCCCGCGGCCTCGCATGGTCCGGCAGAGCTCTGCCGCGGTGCGCTCCCTCGTCGTCACCTCCTCGCCCGCAGTGCGGGCGTGTACCCGAAGGGAGGACCGTGGCCTTCGGATCCGCTCCGTCCGCGACGGCTTCGACGTCCCGACCGCCGATACCCGCCGAGGTGTCCGACCGACTGGCCCGGACACTGGTGCCCGCGCAGTGGGCCGGGGCGGGCGTCCTCCTGCCGCGCGATCCGCGGGAGGTGGTGAGCGCGCTGCACGCGTTGCACCGGCCGACCGCGTCGACGGTTGTCGTGGCGGTGCTGGACGGGGACGAGCGGGTGTGCGCCAGTGCCTCGTTCGCCCGGGGAACGGCCTCGGCCGACGGATGGGTCCACCGGAACGCGCTGCTGGCCCAGTTGCGCCGGGTGGTGCCGCACGACCTGCGGCGGCGCTCCCCCGCGCGGACGGCGGTGCTGCTGCACTGCCGTGACGGGGAGACGCGCTGGACCGAGGAGGACGGCGCGTGGATGTGGGGGCTGCGGGACGCGTGCACGTTGCACGGTCTGCGCTGTGGGGCCTACATCACGCTGACGGGGTCCGGCTGGCTGGTCCTGGGAGAGGACGGCGGCGGGCGCCGTCCCCATGCCGGTCCGGTCTCCGGGCAGTTGGAGGAGGGCGGATGGGAGCCGCCCTCGACCCGAGGGGTGATACGGGCGGACTGAAGCCGCCCACGCCGGCCCCCGCGACCGCCGGGCGCGAGCTCCGGTCGGTGCCGCGTGGGCGCGACCGCGCCGCCCCGGCGCCGGGGGTCCGGCGCCGGGCACGGCGTCAGACGCCCGCGCCCAGCACGGAGTTGATCTGCTGCGGGTCACCGCAGACGACCAGCAGGGCCTGGGCCCGGGCGAGCGCGGTGGGGAGGACGGCCTTGACGGCGTCGTCGCCGCCGTTGGCCGCGACCACCACCACCGGACGGGGCTTGGCCTGGCCGGCCGAGGCGCCGTCGGCGTAGAAGACGTCGTCGGCCGCGTCCTGCTGCCGCCAGTAGGCGTCCTCACCGAAGGACCGCTCGTGCGCGGTCCACGGGTGGGGGTCGCCGGTGGTCAGCACCAGCACCTCGGCCGGGGCGCGACCCGAGTCGAGGAGCAGGTCGACCGCCTCGTCAGCGGCGTCCAGAGCACCGTCGGCCGGGGCCGGGATGAGCTGGATCTGCGGGGCGCCCTGGTCGCCGGGGGAACCGGCGGAGGGCTTGGGCGCGGGGGTCGGGCCGGACTTCGCTCCGGCGGCCCGCGGGGCGGGCGGCGCGGGGCGGGGCGGACCGGGGCGGGGCGGTACCGCGGAACGGGGTCCGGGTACGGGGCGAGGGGTCGGCGTCACGCGGCTGCTGGCCTGCGTGGCGCGGGGACCCTGGGCACTCTCGGGAATCTGAGGCTCCTCGGGAAAGGGAGGCATATGGACGACATTTATCAAATGCCGACACGGGACATAAAGGGGGGTGGCACACAAGTGCGGAAAAGATCAGAAATCGAAACCGAGCTGGCCCTCGATCTCCGTGACGTTTCCGCGTACCGGCACACGGACCTTCTTGAGGTGCTGCCACTGGGGCAGTGCGTCAAGATACGACCAGGAGAGCCGGTGGTAAGGGGTGGGTCCCCGCTCGGCGAGCGCCGCCTGGTGCGCGGGCGAGGGGTATCCGGCGTTGTCCGCGAAGCAGAAGTCCTCGTGGTCGACGCCCAGTTCCGCCATCATCGCGTCCCTGCGCACCTTGGCGAGCACCGAGGCGGCGGCGACGCAGACACAGGACTGGTCTCCCTTGATGACCGTACGGACCTTCCAGGGCGCACCGAGATAGTCGTGCTTCCCGTCGAGGATCACGGCGTCCGGGCGGACCGGCAGCCCCTCCAGGGCACGCACGGCGGCGAGGCGGAGGGCGGCGGTCATACCCAGTTCGTCGATCTCCTGCGGCGAGGAGTGGCCGAAGGCGTAGGCGGTGACCCAGCCCTCCAGCTCGCCTGCGAGCGCGGTGCGCCGCTTGGGAGCGATGAGCTTGGAGTCCGTGAGACCTTCGGGTGCCCGGCGCAGTCCGGTAACGGCGGCGCAGACGGAGACCGGGCCGGCCCAGGCCCCGCGTCCCACTTCGTCGACACCGGCAACGATCTTGGCGCCGGTCGTGGCGCGCAAGGACCGCTCGACGGTGTGCGTGGGTGATTCGTACGGCATGGCGCCAGACAGCGTACGCGGCCCGCTTCGGAGAGGACACCCCGGCTCCTCCCCTTGTCCGGATCGCGGACGTCCGGGGCCCTCGCGCCGCCGCCCGCGCACCCCGGCGCGGGCGGCGGGCGCATCCTTCGGGCGGTGGGGTCCTGCCTGCGTCATGGTCTTCGCTTCCGCACAGAAAGGGTACTGCGATCGGAGTGCGCCAGGACAGGGCGGCGACGGGGCGGCACCCTGGCGGCCGCACCCCGGAAGGCGCGCCGCTGGCCGAGGAACGACCTGGGCGGCGGCCGATACCCCTTGCCGCGCGTACGGCGACTTCGCGGGACGCCTTCCGGGACCGGGGGCCGGTTCGCGAGCGGCGCGTTGGTTGCGTATGCGAAGTGGGTGACGTGGGTCAGCGGACGGAGGGGGAGATGTCTCCGGTGAGGACCTCGCCGCAGGGGTGGTCCTGGACGGGGCGGGCCGTCAGGATCTCGCGGGCGCGGGCCTGGCTGAGACTGGTGGCGTACCAGGGGGAGTCGGGCACGGCGATCGAGCGCAGGGCGCAGGAGCGCAGCGGTTCGTCCAGGCGGTCGAGGGCGGGGACGGCGTCGGCGGAGAGACCCGAGAGGTAGGCGAGGTCGAGGGTACGGCCGTCGTGGTGGGCGGCGAGGTTGCTCTCGGCGATCAGCTTGTCCGGCGAGGCCACGCCGAAGGCGAGGACCGCCACCGCGCCCGAGGCGAGCACGGCGCGGGGCAGCAGCCGGGCGCCGAACACCCCGGCGGCGAGGATCAGCAGGACCACGACACCGAGCCACAGCTCCATGACGACGACGGAGAGGCGGAGGCGGGTCAGCCCGTACTCGCCCATGTACAGGTCCATGCGGCGGACAGCGGAGGCGACCACGACCAGGGTGAGCAGGCCGAGCGTGCCGAGGACGGTCCGGACCAGGACCTGGTCGCGCCGGCCCGAGCGGGGCGCGAGGCGGACGGCCACCGAGATGACGGCGAGGATCAGCACGGTGGCGAAGAGGAGCTGCCAGAAGCCTTCGCGGGCGTGCTCGGCGTAGGTCAGGCCGTTGCCGGCGCGCACCGCGTCCTCGCCGCGCAGCAGGACGGCGGCCTGGACGGCCGCGAAGGCGGCGAAGAGCAGGTCGAGGAGGACGAGCGGCAGGGCCCATTCGGCGCGTCCCCGCGCGCGGCCGGGCCCGGGGCCCAGGCCGTCCCAGCGGGTCGGGGCTGCCGCCGTGTGCGCGACGGCCAGCGCGGCCACCCCCACCAGGACCGCGAGCAGGACGCGCCATGGCACGCCGGAGGCCCCGATGTCCGGGACGAGACTGCCGAGGAGGTCGGCGAAAGCCTGGTCGGCGGCGGCGAAGAGGCCGCCGAAGACCACCAGCAGGACGGCCGCGACCAGCACCGACCGCAGCAGCGGTGCGAGGTCCTTGCCGCCGCCGGTGGCTCGCGCGCGCACCCCTCGCCAGCCCCAGCCGAACGCCCGCCTCGCCGAGAGGACCAGCCCGAGGGGCGCCAGCAGCACCCCGGACCACTTCCGGCTCCCGTGCAGCGCGAGCGCACCCAGCCCGGCCGCGGCCAGCACCGCGAGCAGCGTGGGCCATTCCGCGTCGCTCCACACCGGTACGGCCAGCAGCGCAAGCCCGCCGGCGCCCCAGGCCACGGACGACCGGCGCGGGCGGCGTCCCGCCTGCCGGGCGGCGAACCAGGCCGCGGCGGTGAGCGGGAGGGCGATGATCAGGGCGTTGACGGCCAGGCCGTCGCCGAGCAGCAACCCGCTCAGCATGCCGGTGACGGCGGCGGCGACCAGCGTGGCGGTGCCGATGGGGGCGGGCGGCTCGGCGCGGACCTTGTCCAGGACCGGCGGGGGCGCGTCGGGGAGGCGCTCGTAGCGGACGCCGTCGGTGCCGGAATCCGGGGTGTCGGCGTCCGGCACGGAGTCGGCCGGTGCGGCGGGGCCGTCGGCGTCGGGCTGGTCCGTGCCCTGCTCGTCGGCCCGGACGGCGCCCTCCGAGTCGTCTCCGGTCGACCCGGCGTGGTCGGCGGCTCCCGTCTTCGCGGGTGCGGCCGGCTCCCCGTCCGCGGCGGGTCGTGCCTCGCGGGCTCGCGGCTCGGGCACCCCCCGCCCCTCCGGCTCGGCCGCGTCCCCGGTGCGGCGCCGCTCCTCGTTCCCCTCCGACACGGGACCCCCTCCCGGCCGGCCGGGCAGGCCGCGTTCGGTCCGGCGCGGACGCGGGGAGGACGGGGCGTGCCGGAACCGGCGATCGTTCGTCGCTCCCGGCGTGATCGTCCGGGCGCGTGGGGGCAGGTTAGCCAGGGCCGGGGCGTGCGCCCCGGCCAGGGGCACGTTGTGGCATGACCGTGACGCTCTCCGGTCGGGCTCCGGGCGCGGGTGTGCCCCGGGCGCGGCGCGTCAGCCCGCGTCCGGACGGGCGTTCCGGGCGCCCGGGTTCGACGGGCTCACGCCGGTGAGGGCCTCGTCCAGCCAGGCCGGGAGCGGCTCGGTCCGCTCGGTCCACTCGGCGGGCGGCGGCGTGCCGGCCGCGGCGAGGACGCCGCCGACGATGGCACAGGTGGTGTCGATGTCGCCGCCCGCCTGCGCGGTCCGCCAGAACGCGGCCTCGTAGTCGTCGAGGCCGCGCGCCGCCGACCAGAGGGCGAAGGGCACCGTGTCGTGCGCGGTGGCGCGGCGCCCGCAGCCGAGGACGGCGGCGACGGTGCCGGCGTCGCGGTAGTCGAGCATGTCGCGGGCGCGCCGCAGTCCCGCCTCGACGGCGCTGCGCGGCACCAGCTCCAGCACCCCGTCCATCAGGGCGCTGCCGGTGGGCGGCCCGGCCGGGCCGGCGGCGAGTGCGGCAGCCGCGGCCACCGCCATGGCGCCGACCACCGCCTCCCGGTGCTGGTGGGTGGGGTAGGCGGAGATCTCCGCCTGGTGGGTGGCCTGCTCGGCGTCGCCGGCGTACCAGGCGCCGAGCGGGGCGACCCGCATGGCCGCGCCGTTGCCCCAGGAACCCTGGCCCTTGAACATGCCCAGCGACAGGTCCCGCCAGTCGCCGCCGTCCCTGACCTGTCCCAGCAGCCAGTCGGTCCCCCGGCCGTAGCCGCGCGTGGGGTCGTGGCGGCGGGCGAAGGAGGCGATCAGGCGGTCCTGGTCGACGCGGTGGTCGATGGCGAGGGCGGCCACCACGGAGGCGGCCATCTGGGTGTCGTCCGTCCACCGCCAGGGCCCGTCGGGCAGGTGGCGGCGGCGCAGGAGGGGATGGCTGCCGGGGTGGGAGAACTGGGCACCGAGGGCGTCGCCGACGGCCAGTCCGCGAAGGGAGGCCAGGGCGCGGGCGACGCGCGGGTCGAGGTTCGTTTCAGCGGTCATCGCGCTGTTCACTCTAGCCGGTGCGGCCGTACGGCTCGGGTTCCCGCCAGCGGTGGAAGGGCCGGTCGAGGTGGTAGCGGCCGTCGCCCCCCAGCTCCAGGACGCGCAGTTCGCCGTTGTCCGGGTTGGAGAGCGACTCGAACTCGGCGACGGTCCAGTGGAACCAGCGCATGCAGAACAGCCTCATGGTGAGGCCGTGGGTCACCAGCAGCACGTTCGGCGGGTGGTCGGGCGACTCGAAGCTGCGGTAGAGGCTCTCCAGGAACGCCCCCACCCGGTCGTACACGTCGGCTCCGGACTCGCCCTGCGCGAACCGGTAGAAGAAGTGCCCGTACGCGTCGCGGTACGCCTTCTGCCGGCGGACGTCCGCGCGGTCCTGCCAGTTCCCCCAGTCCTGCTCGCGCAGCCTCGGCTCCTCGCGGATGCGGACGACCTGCGGGTCGAGGCCCAGGTGGGCGAGGGTCTGGTGGGTGCGGCGGTAGGGCGAGACGTAGACGCTGACGCCTTCGCGGCCGAACAGCTCGCGCAGTCGCCCGCCCGCCTGGACGGCCTGGGCCCGACCCGCCGCGGTGAGCGGAAGCGCGTGGTCGGGCTGGCGCTCGTACACGCTGTCGTCGGCGTTGCCCACCGATTCGCCGTGCCTCACGAGGACGATGCGTCGCGGTCGGACCATGGGCAAACCCTAGTTCGGCCGTGCCGGGCGGCGGCGGCCGGGGCGTGCGGGCGCGTCGCGCCGGGGCTCAGACCGTCCAGGACGGTTCGAGGTCGACGACGGCGCCGGTCAGGGCGGCGACGTCGGCGGCCGTGCGGGCCCGCAGGGAGAGCCGCTCGATGCGCTCGATGCGGTACTTGCCGTGCTCGGCGGCCGCCCGCCACATGGAGAGGACCAGGAACTCGTCACCCGGCGCCTCGCCGAAGAGCCCGCGGACCATGCCGGGTGAGCCGGCCATGGCCGGATTCCAGACCTTCTCCTGCATCAGCGCGAAGTTCTCGACCCGGTCGGGCCGCACCCGGCAGTGCGCCACCCGCACCACGTCCGCGTCGGTGAACCGCGGCTCGAACCCGGTCTTCACGTCGAACCGGTACGAGAAGAGGCGCACCCGCGCCCCCGTGTACGTCCCGGCCTGCGCGGCGGCGAGGCGGTCGTGGGAGCGGGCCATGAAGGAGTCGTAGAAGGCGCGGCTCTCCCAGAGGCTGAAGAGGTGGGCCACGTCGGGCCGCGCCCTGCTCCACCCGCCCCCCTGTCCCAGGAACCCCGGCTCCCCGGGGAGCCCCGCCCACTTGCGCTGTCCCCGTTCGAACCCCCGGCGGTCCTTCACGGTGCAACGCGTCCACTTGACCAGCACCGCGCCATCGTACGGGCCGGGACGTCGGCGCAGGGCCCCCGCGCACGAAGCACGGGTGGCCGAACTTCCGTGCCTCGTGCACCCGTTCCCCGGCCTGAACGCTTCCGGGCGAGGGAAGCGGGGCATGGGGATCTCCGACGCCGTGTCAGGACGGCGTGGCAGGATGGAGTCTCCGGTCCTGACAAGGGCCGTCGGGGTACGTCACAGGGGGAAGGACCGCGATGAGCACGCCCAACAAGAATCTGGGGACGATCGAGATCCGGCTGAAGTGGGACCCGAGCCCGCTCGGCGAGGCCGCCCACGACCTCGACCTGATCGCGGCCGCCTTCTCCGCCGACGACCCGCACGGCACCCCGGACCACCTCGTCCACTTCGACTCCCGCTCCCCCGACGGCACCATCCACCTGGAGCGGGAGAGCCGCACCGGTCAGGGGTTCGGCTTCGACGAGGTGATGAGCCTGGAGTTCGAGCGGATGTCCGAGCGGCTGGACCGCATCGTCATCGGCGTCGCCATCCAGCAGCGCGCAGGCACCAAGACCTTCTCCGAGATCCCCGGCACGGAGGCGGAGATCGTCGAGGAGTACGACACCCTCGCCAGCTACGACTTCGCGGAGACCGGCGCCGCCACGGCGGCGACCATCGCGATCTTCCGGCGCACGGAGTCCGGGGCGTGGCAGCTCGAACGCGCCGTGCGGGGCTTCGCCGACGCCGACCCGGACGCCTTCGCGCAGCTCATGGGCGGCGTCTCCGTCTGAAGTCCGGCGCAGCCCGTGGCCGGGCCCGTCACGATCAGCTCGCAGGCCTCACGGCATCGGGCGGCACGGCCCTGTCCGGGTCCCGGACGGTGAACCCGCTCCCGGCCGCCGGACACGGCGGCGAGGCCGCACCGTGGCAGGCCGCGGCCAGACGGCGCTGAGGCGGCCGGGCCGCAGGCGGGGCCGGGGGGCGCACGGGGTCGGACATGGCTCCTCCGGCGGCGGACCGGGCCGCCCACAGCCCGGTCGGCGATGGAGGCCGTCTTGGACCGGCGCGGTCAGGACGGCCGGCACGGTCGCCGCCGGGCCGGTGCTCAGAGCGACCGGGCGAGCCGGAAACCCAGGTCGTCGATGCGCAGCGTCGGATGGCTCTTGCGGCGGCAGGCGGCGCGGACGCCCCGCGGCTCGTCCTGCCAGCCGCCGCCCCGGAACACCCGGTAGGGCCCGTAGACCTCCGGGTCGTACAGGTCCCAGCACCACTCCCAGACGTTGCCGAGCATGTCGTACAGGCCGAAGGCGTTCGGCTGTCTGGTCGCCACCGGGGGGAGGCGGCCGCCGGAGTTGCCCCGGTGACGGGCGACGGCGTCCAGCGGCCCGTACCGGACGCCGGGCGAACCGGCGCGGCAGGCGTACTCCCACTCGGCCTCGGTGGGCAGGCGGAACCCGTCGGCCTCCCGGTCCCAGCGGGTGCCGCGGGCGTCCGGGTCGTCGCCGATCAGGTAGCAGGGGCGCAGGCCCAGCGCCTGCGAGAGGAGGTTGCAGTGGCGGAGGGCGTCGGTCCAGGAGACCTCGGTGACCGGGGCGTCCGGGCCGCCGGGGCCGGTCGGGGCGGTGCCGGTGGCCGCGTACCGCCGACTGGTGACCGGGCAGGAGCCGAGCGCGAAGGCGGCCACGGCGACGGTCCGCTCGGTCTTCGCTGCCTCGTCGCGCAGGGTCACCTCGCCGGCCGGCAGGGGCAGCAGGTGGTCCGGCGCCGCCAGGGACCTGGTCACTTCCCGGGTGCTCGTCATCCGCCCTTCCTACCGGCTCCGCCGCCCCGCCGTGGCCGGAACGCGGACATCCGGCGGCTTCCCGCCCCGGGTCCGGCCGGAAGCGCCAAGAGGGCGCCGGCCTCCAGGCCGGCGCCCTCTCACCAGGCGCTCAGCACCGCACGCCGCTCAGCGCGCCCGGTGCCGCGGGCCGTCCGTCAGCTGCACCCGCTGGTGGAGCCGCAGCCCTCGCAGATGTAGCAGGAGCCGGCGCGCTGCATCTTGGTGCCGCAGGAGAAGCAGAGCGGGGCGTCGGCGCTGATGCCGAGCTGCATCTCGACCAGCTCGGCCGAGGTGCGGGCCTGCTGCTCGGGCTTGGCCTGCGGGATCTCCGTGCCGGTCGCCGGGACGGAGATCTCCGGGGCGGGCGCGGCCGGTTCGGGCTGCTCCTCCTCGGCGGGCTCGTAGGAACCGGTCTCCAGGTGGCGGCGGCGCTCGTCGGCGGAGTGGATGCCGAGGGCGGAGCGGGTCTCGAAGGGCAGGAAGTCCAGCGCCAGGCGGCGGAAGATGTAGTCGACGATCGACTGCGCCATCCGCACGTCCGGGTCGTCGGTCATACCGGCCGGCTCGAAGCGCATGTTGGTGAACTTCGAGACGTACGTCTCCAGCGGCACGCCGTACTGGAGGCCGACCGAGACGGCGATGGAGAAGGCGTCCATCATGCCCGCGAGGGTGGAGCCCTGCTTGGACATCTTCAGGAAGACCTCGCCGAGACCGTCGTCCGGATAGGAGTTGGCCGTCATGTAGCCCTCGGCGCCGCCGACCGTGAAGGAGGTGGTGATGCCGGGGCGGCCCTTGGGGAGGCGCCTGCGGACCGGGCGGTACTCGACGACCTTCTCCACGGCGGCGCGGATGGTCTCCTCGGCCTGCTCGGTGATCTCGGCCTTCTCCTGCTCCTTCTTCTTGGCGGAGAGGGGCTGCCCGACCTTGCAGTTGTCGCGGTAGATCGCGAGCGCCTTGACGCCCAGCTTCCACGCCTCGAAGTAGACCTCCTCGACGTCCTCGACGGTGGCGGTCTCGGGGAGGTTGACCGTCTTGGAGAGGGCGCCGGAGATCCAGGGCTGGATCGCGGCCATCATCCGGACGTGGCCCATCGCGGAGATGGAGCGCTCGCCCATGGCGCAGTCGAAGACCTCGTAGTGCTCGGGCTTGAGGGCGGGGGCGTCGATCACGTTGCCGTACTCGGCGATGTGGGCGACGATCGCCTCGATCTGCTCCTCGGAGTAGTCCATGCGGCGCAGCGCCTGCGGCACGGTGCCGTTGACGATCTGCATGGAGCCGCCGCCGACCAGCTTCTTGAACTTGACCAGCGCGAGGTCGGGCTCCAGGCCGGTGGTGTCGCAGGACATCGCGAGGCCGATGGTGCCGGTCGGGGCGATGACGGAAGCCTGGGCGTTGCGGAAGCCGTTCTTGGCGCCGAGGCGCACGACGTCCTGCCACGCCTCGGTGGCGGCGGCCCAGATCGGGTTGTCCAGGTCGTCGGTGCGCACGGCCTTGGCGTTGGCGTCGGCGTGCTGCTTCATGACCCGCTGGTGGGGCTCGGCGTTGCGGGCGTACCCGTCGTACGGGCCCACCACGGCCGCCAGCTCCGCCGAGCGGCGGTAGGAGGTGCCGGTCATCAGC
The DNA here is from genome assembly GCF_051397025.1 of Streptomyces sp. BBFR102. Classification (NCBI taxonomy): domain Bacteria; kingdom Bacillati; phylum Actinomycetota; class Actinomycetes; order Kitasatosporales; family Streptomycetaceae; genus Streptomyces; species Streptomyces sp. BBFR102. The sequence goes on along the minus strand of NZ_CP195757.1, from coordinate 4,783,237 downwards.
GAGGTGATGGCTCCGGCGAGGGCGCGGCCGCCGTCGGAGTCGTAGGCGTGGCCGGTCGCCATGAGCAGGGCGCCCAGGTTGGCGTAGCCGATACCCAGCTGGCGGAAGGCGCGGGTGTTCTCACCGATCTTCTGGGTGGGGAAGTCGGCGAAGCAGATGGAGATGTCCATCGCGGTGATGACCAGCTCGACGACCTTCGCGAACCGCTCGGACTCGAAGGACTGGTTGCCCTTGCCGTCGTCCTTGAGGAACTTCATGAGGTTGAGCGAGGCGAGGTTGCACGAGGTGTTGTCCAGGTGCATGTACTCGCTGCACGGGTTCGAGCCGTTGATGCGGCCGGACTCCGGGCAGGTGTGCCAGGCGTTGATGGTGTCGTCGTACTGGATGCCGGGGTCGGCGCAGGCCCAGGCGGCCTCGGCCATCTTGCGGAAGAGCGACTTGGCGTCGACCTCCTCGATGACCTCGCCGGTCATGCGGGCACGCAGACCGAAGGTGCCGCCGGACTCGACGGCCTTCATGAACTCGTCGTTCACGCGGACCGAGTTGTTGGCGTTCTGGTACTGGACGGACGTGATGTCGTCGCCGCCCAGGTCCATGTCGAAGCCCGCGTCGCGCAGGGCGCGGATCTTCTCCTCCTCGCTGACCTTGGTCTGGATGAAGTCCTCGATGTCGGGGTGGTCGACGTCGAGGATGACCATCTTGGCCGCGCGGCGGGTGGCGCCGCCCGACTTGATCGTTCCCGCGGAGGCGTCGGCGCCGCGCATGAAGGAGACCGGGCCGGAGGCGTTGCCGCCGGAGGAGAGCAGCTCCTTGGAGGAGCGGATGCGGGAGAGGTTCAGGCCGGCGCCGGAGCCGCCCTTGAAGATCATCCCCTCTTCCTTGTACCAGTCGAGGATCGACTCCATGGAGTCGTCGACGGAGAGGATGAAGCAGGCCGAGACCTGCTGGGGCTGGGGCGTGCCGACGTTGAACCACACCGGGGAGTTGAAGCTGAAGATCTGGTGCAGCAGCGCGTAGGCCAGCTCGTGCTCGAAGATCTCCGCGTCGGCGGGGGAGGCGAAGTAGTTGTTCTCCTCACCGGACTTGCGGTACGTCTTCACGATGCGGTCGATGAGCTGCTTGAGCCCCGTCTCACGCTGCGGGGTGCCGACGGCCCCGCGGAAGTACTTGCTGGTGACGATGTTGACCGCGTTCACCGACCAGAAGTCGGGGAACTCGACGCCACGCTGCTCGAAGTTGACCGAGCCGTCGCGCCAGTTGGTCATGACGACGTCACGAAGCTCCCACTGGACCTCGTCGTACGGGTGCACGCCGGGCGTCGTGTGGATGCGCTCGATACGCAGACCCTTGGCCTTGGAACCCTTCGTACGGGAACCTCGTGCCGGGCCGCTCGCCGTCTCTGTCATGCCGCCTCCCATATGTGGGTAAAACACCCAAAAGTGCGCAGAGCTTCCCTGCAGCACGGTCTGTCCTGTCTTCCGGGCACCGCCGCAGCGCCCGGTCACATCGTTCCTCCGCCGCCGAAGCCGGCGGTCCGGCCCACTCAGCCCGTGGACGTGGCGGGGGCCGGGACTCCCGGCTCCCGCTCCTCGCCGTCCCGCGCCCCGCCGCGCTCCCGCGCCCGCAGCTCGGTGATGGCGGCCTCGAAGTCGTCCAGCGAGTCGAACGCCCGGTAGACCGAGGCGAACCGCAGGTAGGCGACGAGGTCCAGCTCCTGGAGCGGACCCAGTATGGCGAGGCCCACGTCGTGCGTGGCCAGCTCGGCGCTGCCGGTGGCGCGCAGCGCCTCCTCGACCCGCTGGCCGAGCTGGGCGAGCGCGTCCTCCGTGACCGGCCGGCCCTGGCACGCCTTGCGGACGCCGCTGATGACCTTGGCCCGGCTGAAGGGCTCGGTCACGCCGCTGCGCTTGACCACCATCAGGGAGCAGGACTCCACGGTGGTGAACCGTCGGGAGCAGTCGGGGCACTGACGGCGACGCCTGATCGACGTCCCGTCGTCGGTGGTGCGACTGTCCACGACACGACTGTCGGGGTGCCTGCAGAAGGGGCAGTGCATGAGACTCCGAACCCTCCTCCACAGCACGACTCACTGGCTCGCCGGGGCTACACAGCCCCTCGAAGCAGGCTCCAGCATAGGCGATGAACCACCGCCCGAATCACCGGCACCACAACTTGTGGGCATTCCCCTCCGCCCCACCACTAGATCTGGTGTCTGGAGGGGAAGTTGCCCCCATTGCGTGCCGCCGGGGCAATCCTCACCAAGCGCCACCCGCGGGTACCGCCGAGCGGGCGCGCAGGGGCGCGCCGAGGCTGCGGACCGGAGCGGCCGCACGGTCGACGGGGGCGGTTCCGCAGCATACGGAGGGCCCGTGCGCCCGCTCGCGAAGGGGGTCGGTGCGAGCTCCGCCCGACCCCGGATGGCAGACTATGGCCTCGCCGGGAGTGGTTCGCGCCGCATCCGGCACCCGCCCACGGCGGTGGAGGTTACCGCACGGCCCATCGACACGGGCCCGGCCCGGGACGAGGCCGGGAGGAGGTGCCCGCCGGACCGCCGGTCAGCTCCGGCCTCGCCGGAAGCGGACATCCCATCGGGAAACACCCCCACAACGACCGCCTCGCCTCATACACCCGAACGCCCACCAACGGCAGATGAACTGCGGTTTTTCACTCGAACGTGTGTTTGGCGCAACCTTTCGAAAGCAACTACCGTTGGCTATCCAGGGAGTACACACCGAGAGGGGCCGACGTGACCACGACCGCAGACAGCGCCACCATCACCGCCCAGGGCCGGTCCCAGGGACGACGGGAGTCGGTGCACGCCATGAATGAGCCCGCCTCGCACCAGGAGGGGGCGAAGCCCGCCCGCTCTCTTCCCGGACGCCCTCCGGGTATCCGCGCGGACAGCTCAGGACTGACCGACCGGCAGCGCCGCGTGATCGAGGTCATCCGCGACTCGGTGCAGCGACGCGGCTACCCGCCGTCGATGCGGGAGATCGGGCAGGCCGTCGGCCTCTCCAGCACCTCCTCGGTCGCCCATCAGCTGATGGCCCTGGAGCGCAAGGGCTTCCTCCGCCGCGACCCGCACCGCCCCCGGGCGTACGAGGTGCGCGGTTCCGACCAGCCGAGCACGCAGCCCGCAGACACCACGGGCAAGCCCGCCGCCTCCTACGTGCCGCTGGTCGGCCGGATCGCGGCCGGCGGGCCGATCCTGGCCGAGGAGTCGGTCGAGGACGTCTTCCCCCTCCCCCGCCAGCTGGTCGGCGACGGCGAGCTGTTCGTCCTCAAGGTCGTCGGTGACTCCATGGTCGAGGCGGCCATCTGCGACGGCGACTGGGTCACCGTCCGCCGCCAGCCCGTCGCGGAGAACGGCGACATCGTCGCCGCCATGCTGGACGGCGAGGCGACCGTGAAGCGGTTCAAGCGCGAGGACAACCACATCTGGCTCCTGCCGCACAACGCCGCCTACCAGCCGATCCCCGGCGACGAGGCCACCATCCTCGGCAAGGTCGTCGCGGTCCTGCGGCGGGTCTGACCCCGCCGGTACCCCCTGGCGAGTCCCGGAACCTCTGCGCCGGTTCCGGGACTCTTCTCTGTCCGCTTCCCCTTCGTCTACTTCCCCTCCCCGCGGGCCACCTCGTCGATGGCGGCCAGGGAGCGGCGGACCTGGTTACGGTCCGTGGTGTACCAGAAGTCGGGCAGGGAGGCACGGAGGTAGCTGCCGTAGCGGGCCGTGGCGAGACGCGGGTCGAGGACCGCCACGACGCCCCGGTCCCCCGTGGCACGCACCAGGCGCCCGGCGCCCTGCGCCATGAGCAGCGCGGAATGGGTGGCGGCCACCGCCATGAAGCCGTTGCCCCCGGCCTCCTCCACCGCCTTCTGGCGGGCCGACATCAGCGGGTCGTCGGGGCGCGGGAACGGGATGCGGTCCATCACCACCAGCTGGCAGCTCGGCCCGGGCACGTCCACGCCCTGCCAGAGGGAGAGCGTGCCGAAGAGACAGGTACGGGGGTCGGCCGCGAAGTTCTTGATCAGCTCACCGAGGGTCTCCTCGCCCTGGAGCAGGATCGGCACGTCGAGCCGGCCGCGCAGTTCCTCGGCAGCGGCCCGGGCCGCGCGCATCGAGGAGAAGAGCCCCAGGGTACGGCCGCCCGCCGCCTCCACCAGCTCGGCCAGCTCGTCGGTCATGTCGGCGCGGGTGCCCTCGCGGCCGGGGTTGTTCAGATGGCGGGCGACGTAGAGGATGCCCTGCTTCGGGTAGTCGAAGGGGGAACCGACGTCGACGCCCTTCCAGACCGGGAGATCGGCACCGGGCGTGCCGTCGACCCCGGCGGTGCCCTCGGGGGCCAGGCCGAGGGATGCGCCTACGCCGTTGAAGTCGCCGCCGAGCTTGAGGGTGGCGGAGGTCAGGGTGACCGAGCGGTCGGCGAAGAGCTTCTCGCGCAGCAGCCCCGAGACGGAGAGCGGCGCGACCCGCAGGGAGGCGCCGAAGCGGTCGTGCCGCTCGTACCAGACCACGTCGTACTCGGAGCGCTGGGCGATGCGCTCGGCGACCGTGTGGATCGACTCGACGGCGGCGAGGGCCTGCTTGCGGACGGCGTCCTCGTCCTGCACCGACTTGTCGCGGGTGGAGCCGAGCGCCGAGATCACCGCACGGGCGGCGTCACGCAGGGCGGCCAGCGCGTACTCCAGGTCCTCCGGGACGGTCTCCAGGCGGCCGGGGAGGGCCAGCTCCATCAGCCCCTCGAAGGTCTCGGCGGCGGTCTGGAGGGAGTCGGCCGCCTTCTCGTCGACCAGTTTGGCGGCGCGGCGCACGGCGCGGTTGACCTGGCCCGGGGTGAGTTCGCCGGTGGCGGCGCCGGTGACCCGGGAGACCAGCTCGTGGGCCTCGTCGACGATCAGCACCTCGTGCGAGGGGAGGATCGGGGCACCCTCGATGGCGTCGATGGCGAGCAGGGCGTGGTTGGTGACGACCACGTCGGCGAGGCGGGCGCGCTCCTTGGCCAGCTCGGCGAAGCACTCCTGGCCGTAGGCGCAGCGGCTGGCGCCGAGGCACTCGCGGGAGGAGACGGAGACCTGCGACCAGGCGCGGTCGGAGACACCCGGGGTCAGGTCGTCCCGGTCGCCGGTCTCCGTCTCGTCGGACCAGTCGCGCAGCCGCAGCAGGTCGGTGCCGAGCTTGCTGGTGGGGGTGGCGGCCTCGAAGGGGTCGAAGAGGCCCTCTTCCTCCTCCTGCGGGACGCCCTCGTGCAGCCGGTGCAGGCACAGGTAGTTCGACCGGCCCTTGAGCATGGCGAACTCGGGGCGGCGGCGCAGCACCGGATGGAGCGCCTCCACCGTGCGGGGCAGGTCCCGCTCGACCAGCTGGCGCTGGAGGGCCAGCGTCGCCGTGGCGACGACCACCCGCTCTCCGTGGGCCAGGGCGGGCACGAGGTAGCCCAGCGACTTTCCGGTGCCGGTGCCCGCCTGGACGAGCAGATGGGAGGAGTCGTCGATGGCCGAGGCGACCGCTTCGGCCATGGCCACCTGACCGGGCCGCTCGGTGCCGCCCACGGCGGCGACGGCGGCGTGCAGGAGCTCGGTGAGTGAGGGCTTCGTCATAGCCGCTCCAGCCTACGGTGCGCGACCGACAGCCTCTGTCCCGATCCCGTCGCCGACGGGGCGCGCGCCCCCGGCGCGCGCCCCGCTCATTCCGGTGGGAGGAGGTGGGGCGGCTCCGCGTGCAGGGGGTTCGGCACGGTGCCGTGCACGGCGGCGTGCGGGCGGGCGGCGCGGTCGCGGTAGCCGTCGACGTGGAGCCGGTTGCGGTTGAGGCACAGGCGCTCGATCTCGGGGGCGAAGAGGTCGAAGAGTTCGTACCGCTCCTTGAGGTGGGGGAAGCGGGTCTGGTGGCGGATGATCTCGGCGCGGACCAGCTGCCAGAAGTCGGCCTCGGGGACGCCGAGCTGGGTGGCGCAGAGCGGCGCGAGGTAGCGGAAGACGCCGACGAACAGCCCGGAGTGGATGAACTGCGGCAGGAAGCCGGGGCTCTCGGTGAGCAGGACGGCGCGGACCTCGTCGGGCATGGCCGCGTGTTCCGGCAGCGGTACGGAGCTGATGTTGACGTCGTCGACGAAGTCCTTGACGGCGAGCCGGGTGGGAACGTCGTCCTCGTCGAAGACGACGATGGCGTTCTCCCCGTGCGGCGAGAAGACGGTGCCGTACTGGTGGAGGAAGTGCAGCAGCGGCGGCAGCAGGGCGGCGAAGAGGCGGCGCAGCCAGTCGCGCGGGGCGAGCCCCGAGCGGGCGACGAGTTCGGCGGTGAAGGCGCGGCCGTCCCGGTCGGTGTGGATCAGGGAGGCGAGGGTGCGGGCGCGCTCCCCGGGATCGAGGTGGCCGGTGAGCGGCTCGCGCCAGATGGCGCCCAGCAACTCCTTGAACTGGTAGGGAACTTCCGGCAGCCGGTCGTAGACGGGGTGGGCAACGGTGACGGAGGCCACCTCGCCCAGGAGGATGACGCGGCACTCGTCGCGCAGGTACGGGTCCTGGTCGCGCAGGCCCCGCATCCATTGGGTGACGGCCGGCGCGGCGAGGGTGCGTTCGGTCGGCAGGCCCCGCCAGACGAGGGTGTTGAGGATGGAGAGCGGGAGTTTGACGGTGCGGCGGCGGGGGTCGCTGCGGTTGAGGAAGGTGCGGATGGACTGCTGGGGCAGCCGCTCGTCGGGGTCGGCGGACAGCGGCACGATGCGCCGGTCGGCGACGGCCGGGGCGAAGAGCGGGACCACCGTGTCGTCCCACTGCCAGGGGTGGACGGGCAGGTAGAGGTAGGCGCCGGGGTCCAGGCCCCGCTCGCGCAGGGTGGCGGCGAACAGCTCGCGGGTGGCCTCGTCCAACTCGCCCCGGTAGAGCGTCTCGGCGTCGAGGCCGGGGACGCCCCGGTAGGCGGCGAGGGAGGTGTGGACGGCGATCCACGGCAGCCGTGCCGGACGGCGGGCCTCGGGGGCCCATCGTGCGCAGTCCTCGGCGGAGAAGCCGATGCGCCCCTTGTTGAGGACCAGCCACGGGTGTCCGGTCTGGTGGCCTTCGAGGGCGGCGTAGTCGAGGTCGGCCAGTTCGGCGGCGGTCAGCGCGGTCGCGTCGAGGCGGGTGTCGGCGGCGAGGGTGCGGGTGAGTTCGCGCAGGACGTGGCCGAGGGTGTCGCCTTCGAGCCTCAGCAGCGGCCTGGCCCGCACCAGGAAGTCCAGCGGATCACCGTACGGGCGTGGGGCCCCGCCGCCCTCGCTGAGCGTGACGCTGCCCGCCTCGACCTGCCAGTGCCCGTACGCCCAGCGGCGCGCCCGGAACCGGAGTTCGGCCTCGCCGGTGCCGCCGAGCACCAGGACGTGGTCGGCGCCGCCGGGTCCGGGAGGCGTCAGCGGGTGGGGCTCGATGATCTCCTCGTAGGCGAACTCGCCGAGCATCTTGGCCAGCAGCCGGCGCTCGGCCCGCCGCCAGGCGTCGGCGGTCAGCTCGGGCGGGGCGTGCGGGGCGGGGGCGTCGGGACGGGACTGGTCTGCGGTCGGACGCGGCACGGGGACTCCTCGGACGGGAACCGGATCGGGGCGGCCGGGCGTCGCTCGCCGACGCCCGGAGCGGAACGGTCGCAGTGATCGGGCCACTAGGGAACAGGGCCCGGCGCGCGGCAGACCACCACACGCGGGGGCGCACGCCCCGTGTTGGGAGGGGAGTTCGGAGGGCGTGACCGGTGAGGGGGGCGCCGATGCGGCGCCCCGCCCCGCGCCCGCCGGGACGCGGGGCGGGGCGGCAAGTGCCCGGTGGCGTGGCCCTCGCGGCAGGGCTGCCCCGCGCGGCCCCGGCAGCGCTGGTGCGGACCGGCGCTGCCGGAGCCGCGGCTCCCCGGTCCCCGCAGGCCCACCGGTACGCCGGTGGCGCCCGCGCGACGTCGCCGCGCACCGCTCCGGTGCCGGGACGGAGGCGTACGGGTGGCTCGCGCTCGGCGAGCCGGCCCGGTCGGCAGCCGTGGTCCGGGGGCTCCACGACGGGTGCGACGCGCGAGGCAGGCCGCGGCCTCTGCGGCTCCGGAGCCGGGGCGGGGAGATCCCGCGCACCAGGACCGAGCGCGCTTCCCAGGTTGTGTGCGGCGGTCCGCACGAGGCTCCGCCGGTGCACCGGTGAGCCCCTCGGAGGACGGGCGGACACACCGGCCGGGCGGCGTACCGAACCCCGGTATCCGTCGCACCTGGGCCGGCTCCGTCGGGCGCCGGCCGCGTCCCGGCTCCCGGTGTCCCGGCCGGGATGCGCGCCCCGGCCGGTCCCGTGGCCGGAGGATGTACGTCCGCTTCTCCGCGCGAAGGCCGGGTGCGGCCCTGCCCGGGGCGCGTGGTGAGGGCCTGCGCGTTCCGCACGGCCCGGCGGAGGCACGCGCCCGCCGGCCCACGGGGGCGCCGCCACGCCGGACGGCGGCGGGGGCCGGAGGCTCGGCCTCCCGGGGCGGGCGCGTAGGGGTGCGTCCCGAGCGGGGGCCGTCGGCGGCGCCCCCCTCTCCACGGTCACCGGCGTGGCGGTGCCGGTTCCGTGGGGGTGGTTCTCCTGCGGACCATCAGGGCCGCGCGCTTGTCGGGGAGGTCGATCTCGGTGTCGAGGTGGAAGCCGGCGCGGCGGAAGGCGGCGACCGAGGGGGCGTTGCGGACGTCGGGTTCGGCGACGACGCGGTGGCAGCGGGGGCGGTGGGCGAGGACCAGGCAGGTGACGGCGCGCAGCAGGGCGGTGCCCAGGCCCCGGCCCCGGTCGGCGGCGGCGCCGAGCAGCAGGTGGACGCCGGTGTCGTGGGGCCGGGCCGGATAGTGGCGGGCGAGGGGGTCGAGGTCGGCGCGGTAGAGCTCCCAGTAGCTCATCGGGCGCCCGTCGAGGAGGCCGAGGCAGGGGACGCTGCGGCCGTCGCCGGAGAGCTGGGCGTGGACGTGGTGCGCGGTGGCCCCGGCGGGCCCGGCCAGTTCCCAGAAGGCGGCGACCGCCGGGTCGTTCATCCAGGTGGTGAGCAGGGTGAGGTCGTCGGCGGGAGTGAGGGGGACGAGCCGGAATATGCCGAACGGGGTGGCGGCGGGGGCCCACCGGCCGACCCGGTCGAGCAGGGCTCCGCCACTCCCGCCGGGCCCGGCGGGAGTGAGGGCTCCGCCGGGCGCGGCGGCGTCGGGCACGGCGCCCCGGGCCCGCCCCGCCCCGGTGGAGCCCGGCGGCTCCGCCGGACCGTCCCCCCGCCGTGCGGGCGCGGGCACGTGGGAGCGGGCCCCGGTCGTGGGGGCGGCGGGTCCGTGGGGCGGGGTGGCGGCTGGGGGCACGCGGGGCTCCTTCCGGGCGGGGCGGTGCTCAGGCCCCGGTGGTGTGCAGCGGGTTGGCGATCGTGACGTAGACGGACTGGGTGTCGACCGGTCCCACCAGTTCGTCCAGGCCGTGCAGGCGGGTGAGGAGGTTGGCCTTGCAGCGCAGGACCGGGGAGTGGAGGAGCAGGCCGGGCAGGGGCGAGACGGGGCCGGGGGCTGCGGCCTCGTCGGCGAGGAAGCGGCGCAGCGCGGTCAGCAGCAGCCGTTCGTCTGCGAGGCGCTGGGAGCCGAACGCGCCGATCAGGCCGAGGATGTTGTTGATGCCGAGGTAGTAGGCGAACCGCTCGTCCGTGACCGCGTCGGTGACGAAGGTGTCGCTGGCCTCGCCCGCCCCGGGCAGCCGGGCCGTCAGGGCGTCGCGGTGCGAGGTGCGGAAGTAGTAGCCCTGGTTGTCGCGGTAGCGGCCGCCGACGGGCCAGCCGTCGGCGTCGAGGAGGACCAGGGTGTTCTGCTGGTGGGCCTCCAGGGCGATGCCGGCGTGGGCGTCGAGCCAGAGCACGGGCGCGACGACCCGCTGGAGGTAGCGGGTGAACCACTCGGCGGAGACGGCGCCGCGCGTGCGCCCCTCGCGTCCGGAGATCCGGGTGACGAGGTCGCCGAGGCGCGAGCGCATCCCGAGGCGGTCGCCGGACCCGGCGTCGCCCGCGGGGCGTGGTGAGACCAGTCCGGCGACGCAGGCGACGTCGTCGTCCGGAGTGAAGGGGTTCTGGCGGATCATCACGTCGAGGCCGGTGACGGGTGTGCCGTCGGGCCCGTCGACGGCGAGCCACGCCGGGTCGCGGACGATGTCGAAGCCCGGGTGGGCGGCCTGCCAGCGTGCGCCGAGCCCGGTCCGCAGCAGCCGGTGCACCTCGGCGCCCCGGGCCAGTTCCTTGCGGAGGTTCTCGCGCCGGGAGTTGGTGATGCGCAGGCCGAGCGAGAGCTTGAGCATGGCCGGGGCGCCCGCGCGGTAGACGGTGCGCACCGAGGAGGTGGGGTGCCAGGGTTCGCCGCACGGGCCGAGGTCGCGCAGGGCCCCGGCGTCGAGGAGGGCGGCGGCGTCGGGGCGGCGGCGCAGTTCGCGGATCTGCCAGGGGTGGACGGGCAGGGCGGCGGTGTTCTCGGGCAGCCGCAGGCCGGGCCCGGCGAGGCGCGCGGTGAGCTGTTCGGCCGGGACGGCGGTGCCGTCCTCGTACCAGGCGGAGTCCTGGGCGAGCACGGAGCGGTCGACGGCGAGCCAGTGCAGCGGGAACGATCCGCCCAGCTCCGGGGAGTAGGCGCGGGCCTCGGCCTCGGTCAGTCCCTCGCGGCTCTTGGGGGTGGGGTGCAGCGGGTGGCCGAGGACGAGGGACTGTTCGGCGGCGAGGAAGCGGTCCCGCTCCTCCCCGCCGCCGGCGCGGCGCTCCGCGAGGAAGACGGCGGTACGCCGGGCGGAGTCGCCGACCCGCTCCAGCAGGTCCCCGTCGCGCGCCTCGGTGGCCGACTCCCGCTCCAGCAGTCCGGCGACGGCGGCCACGTCGAGCAGCGGCGAGGCCCCGGCGGGGGCGTCCTCGCGCATCGGCGGCCCGAACCGGTGCCAGCCCGCGAGCGACCAGTGCTGGACCGGGACGAGCAGCGCGGTGCCGCTGGCCGGCAGCGGGATGCGGAGCACCCCGTGGGCGGGGGCGGGCGGGGAGGTCTCGCGGACCCAGCAGCGCAGCAGGCTCTCCAGCGCGGCGGCCTCGGCGGCGATCCGGGCGTCGGGGTGTTCGAGCAGGTCGGTGCCGCCGCCGGGGAACCGGAGGGTCCCGATGCCGCCGGGCTGGCGGGGTACGGTCGCCCCGTCGGCCGGGATCTCGCGCGTGGCGGAGGTGCCGCGCGGGGAGGGGTGGCGGCCGCCGTCGGGTGCGGGGGTGACGTTCAAGAGTGCTTCCTTGTGGCGTGGGGCGGATTCCGTGCGCCGGCCGGCTCAGCGGGGGCGGCACCGGGTGGAGTCATCCGGAGAGTTCCTGGGCCGCACCCGTGAGGGCGTCGGTCAGGCGGTCGAGCACCGCGTCGGCCTGCTCGTCGGTGAGGGTCAGCGGAGGCAGCAGGCGGACGACGGCGCTGCGGCGCCCGCCCAACTCGACGATGAGGCCCCGGTCCAGGCACGCGCGCTGCACGGCGGCGGCGATCCGGGGAGCGGGCGGCGACGGCGCACCGGCGGGTGTGTCGGCGGCCGGGTCGACCAGCTCGACGCCGATCATCAGCCCGCGACCGCGCACGTCGCCGACGAACGGGTGCCCGGCGGCGTACTCCCGCAGCCGGCCGAGCATGCGGGCGCCGAGGACGGCGGCACGGTCGGCGAGGCCGTTCTCCCGGACGTACGCCAGGGTGGCGGTGCCGGCGGCCATGGCGAGCTGGTTGCCGCGGAAGGTGCCGGCGTGGGCGCCGGGTTCCCAGACGTCGAGGTCGTCGCGGTAGACGAGGACGGCGAGCGGGAGGCTGCCGCCGATGGCCTTGGAGAGGACCATCACGTCGGGGACGACCCCGCTGTGGTCCACGCCCCAGAACCGGCCGGTGCGTCCGACGCCGGTCTGCACCTCGTCGGCGATCAGCGGGATGGAGCGGTCCTCGGTGATCCGCCGGATGCGGCGCAGCCAGGCGTCGGGGGCCGGGTTGACGCCGCCTTCGCCCTGCACCGGCTCGACCAGCAGGCAGGAGGCGTCGGGGACACCGGACTTGGTGTCGTCGAGCAGCGACTCGGTCCAGCGGGCGGCGAGTTCGGCGCCCTGCTCGCCGCCGACCCCGAAGGGGCAGCGGTAGTCCTGCGGGAACGGGAGCCGGGTGACGCGCTGCTCGCGGGCGCCGCCGGAGGCGGCGAGGGCGCCGGCGGTCATGCCGTGGTAGGCGCCGGTGAAGGCGAGGACCCCGGAGCGGCCGGTGGCGGTGCGGGTCAGAGTGAGCGCGGCCTCGACGGCGTCGGTGCCGGCCGGGCCGCAGAACTGGATGCGGGCGCGGGAGGCGAGGGCCGGCGGCAGGGTCGCGAACAGCTCGGTGGTGAAGGCGTCCTTGACCGGGGTGGCGAGGTCGAGGACGTGGAGCGGAGCGCCGGAGTCGAGGACCTTGCGGATGGCTTCGAGGACCACCGGGTGGTTGTGGCCGAGCGCGAGGGTGCCGGCGCCGGAGAGGCAGTCGAGGTAGCGGCGGCCGTCGGCGCCCTCGATCGTCACGCCGCGGGCGCGGACGGGGACGATCGGCAGGGAGCGCGCGTAGGTGCGCGCGGCGGACTCGCGGGAGGCCTGGCGGCGCAGGATGCCCAGGTGCGCGGTGGTCGCGGTGGTGGGCGCCTCGGCTTGCTCGGTCACGGCCACAGGTGTGGTTCCTCCCGTGGTAGCAGGTGCGTCGTGCGGTGGTTCCGCGCACGGCGCGGGCCCACCGCCCCTACCAACGACCGCGCGGCGAAAGGAACACGGGCGCCGACGAGATCCTTCGGACGCCCGGCCGGCGCGGCCTCGTGACGGAACCGTTTCCGCCCCGTGGACCGTCCCCCAGGGCACCCGCTTACTCTGGGGGGCCACGATCCGCCGCCCACGAGGGCGGATTCACGTCCGAATCCAGGGGGAGTCCGACATGCGATCCATACGCCCACTTCGCTCCGGAGGCCGGGGGAGGGCGCGCGGACGGGCCGGTGCGGCTTCCGCGGTGGCCCTGTGCGCGGCGCTGGCACTGACCGCCACCGCCTGCGGTCCCGAGGAGGACAGCGCCGGAGGCGGCCCGTCGGCCTCGGCCTCCGCGGAGTCCGACGGCAAGGTCCGCGTCCCGGACAGCATCAAGGACCGGCTCAAGGAGTACGGCCTGGATCTGGACCAGTGGAGGGACGGCGCCTGGAAGGACTGGTCGCGCGAGGACTGGCTGCGGGAGGCCGAGGACTTCGTCAACCCGGTCATCGAGGACCTGTGGGACCCGGACCGGATGCGCGAGGCGGACGACCCGACCGAGCGGGAGGTCGACGAGGAGGACATCTCCGGCGACCAGGGCGTGACCGACCCGACGCCGCGGCCGGTGGACGCGACGGCGGTCGGCGCCGCGTACCACGACCGGGCGCCGGAGGCGGGCAAGCTCCTCTTCGACGGCCCCAAAGGCTCGATGGTCTGCTCGGCCACCGTGATCGCCGACCCTGCCAACCCGGGCAGGTCCAACCTCGTGTGGACCGCCGGACACTGCGTCCACGCGGGCAAGGAGGGCGGCTGGTACCGGAACATCGTCTTCGTCCCCTCCTACAACGACGGCGCCCTGCCGGCCGAGCGGCTCCAGAACGCCACGCAGGAGCAGGTCGCCCCGTACGGCGTGTGGTGGAGCGACTGGGCGCAGACCTCGGACCAGTGGATCGAGCAGGGCGGCCAGACCGGGGGTGACGGTGCGCCGTACGACTTCGCGGTGCTGCACGTGACCCAGCAGGACGGGCAGGGCAAGTCGCTGGAGGAGACGGTCGGTTCGGCGCTCCCGGTGAACTTCGACGCGCCCGCCGCGGACAGGATCGGCTCGCTGACGGCGACCGGGTACCCGGCGGCGCCGCCGTTCGAGGGCCAGAAGATGTTCCAGTGCGCGGACCGGCCGGGCCGGCTCTCGGTCACCGAGGACGACCCGACGATGCACCGGATCGGCTGCACCATGACGGGCGGCTCGTCCGGCGGCGGCTGGGTCGCCGAGGGGGCCGACGGCAAGCCGGCGCTGGTCTCCAACACCTCCATCGGCCCGGTGAACGCAGGGTGGCTGGCCGGCCCCCGGCTGGGCAAGGAGGCCGAGGGCATCTACACGGCGGTCAGCGAGAAGTTCGCCGGCAGGTGACGTCCGGGCGCCCGGGGCCGGCCCGGGCGCCCGCCTGCTCCGGCCCCGTACGCGTGACGGCACTCCGGAGCCCTGCATGACAAGTACCTGACATCTACCGTCGCCGGGGAGCCGCTCCCCGCCGCACCCGGGGGTACCACCACACCATGCGTTCCCTGCACGGGCCGTCGCGCCCGCTACTCGCCGCCGCCTCACTCACCGCCGCACTCGCCCTGGCCCTGACCGCCTGCGGCGGCGAGACGCCCGCCGCCGGCCCGAAGCCCGCCGCCGAGGGGCGGGAGTCCGGACCGGGCGAGGAGAGCGGCAAGGAGGCCGGCGACCGCGCCCAGGCCGCCGAGGATCTCGCCGACCGGCTCAAGAAGCACGGCATCGACGCCGAGCAGTGGAAGGACGGCGCCTGGAAGGACTGGGACAGGGACGACTGGCTGCGCGAGGCCAAGGACTTCGTCAACCCGGTGATCAAGGGGCTGTGGAAGCCCGGCCGGATGCGCGGCGCCGAGGACCCCGGCAGGACCGTCGCCACCAAGGACACCGCCGCCGACCAGGAGCAGAGCGACCCCGCCCCGCGCGCGGTCCCCGCAGAGCGGGAGAAGACGCCGTACCACGACCACGCGGCCCCCGTCGGCAAGGTCTTCTTCGACTCCCCCGCCGGCTCGATGGTCTGCTCGGCCACCGTCGTCAAGGACCCCCGCAACCCGGGGAGGTCCAACCTCGTCTGGACCGCCGGGCACTGCGTCCACGCCGGCGCCGAGGGCGGCTGGTACCGCAACATCGCCTTCGTCCCCTCCTACAACGACCTCGGTGAGGACGCGGCCGGCCTCGCCGCCGCCGCACCCCGCGAGGCCGCCCCGTACGGCACCTGGTGGGCCGACTGGGCCGCCACCTCCAACGAGTGGATCGGCCAGGGTGCCGAGAAGGGCGGCGCGGGCGCCCCGTACGACTACGCGGTGCTGCACGTGAAGCCGGAGAGCGGGACCACGTCGCTGGAGGAGACCGTCGGCGACGCCCTGGAAGTCGACTTCCGCGCTCCCGGCACGGAGCGCCTCGGCACGCTGGGCGCCTGGGGGTACCCGGCGGGGCCGCCCTACGACGGCCTGCTGATGCACCGGTGCGCCGACCGGCCCGGCCGCCTGTCGCTCGCGGCGGGGCAGCCGAGCATGTACCGCATCGGCTGCACCATGACCGGCGGCTCCTCCGGCGGCGGCTGGTTCCGGGAGGAGGGCGGCAAGACCCTGCTGGTCTCCAACACCTCCATCGGCCCGGCCGACAACACCTGGCTGGCCGGCCCCCAGCTGGGCCGCCAGGCCGAGCGGCTCTTCGACCTGATGAGCCGCACGCACGGCACCGGCTGACCCCGGTCCTCTCCACGCACGGCGAAGGCCCGCCCCGGCACCGCGACTTGGCGGTACGGAGGCGGGCCTTCGCCTGCGGTCAGCTGGTGGCGAGCGCGAACGTCGAGAGTTCCGTCGCCAGTTCGCGGTGGACGCGCACCTTCAGCAAGGTGCCCTCCGCGGTGTGCTCCTCGGAGAGGACCTCGCCCTCGGCGTGCGCCCGGGCGACGAGCTGGCCCTGGGTGTACGGGACCAGCGCCTCCAGCTCCACCCCGGGGCGGGGCAGGATGTCGTCGATCAGCTCAAGGAGTTCGCCGATGCCCGCGCCGGTCCGCGCCGACACCGCGATGGCGTGCTTCTCGACCCGCAGCAGCCGCTGGAGGACCAGCGGATCGGCCGCGTCGGCCTTGTTGACCACGACGATTTCCGGGACGTTCACCGCGCCGACGTCACGGATGACCTCGCGGACGGCGGCCAACTGCTCCTCGGGGGCCGGGTGCGCGCCGTCGACCACGTGGAGGATCAGATCGGAGTCGCCGACCTCCTCCATGGTGGAGCGGAACGCCTCGACCAGGTGGTGCGGCAGGTGCCGGACGAAGCCGACGGTGTCCGCGAGGGTGTAGAGCCGCCCGCTGGGCGTCTGAGCGCGGCGGACCGTCGGGTCCAGGGTGGCGAACAGGGCGTTCTCCACCAGGACCCCGGCGCCGGTGAGGCGGTTGAGGAGGGAGGACTTGCCGGCGTTGGTGTAGCCGGCGATGGCCACCGAGGGGACCTGGTTGCGCCGGCGTTCCTGGCGCTTGAGGTCCCGGCCGGTCTTCATCGCCGCGATCTCCCGGCGCATCTTCGCCATCTTCTCGCGGATGCGCCGCCGGTCCGTCTCGATCTTGGTCTCACCGGGACCGCGGGTCGCCATACCGCCGCCGCCGCTGGTTCCGCCGCCGCCCATCTGCCGCGAGAGCGACTGACCCCAGCCGCGCAGCCTCGGCAGCATGTACTGCATCTGGGCCAGCGAGACCTGGGCCTTGCCCTCCCGGGACTTGGCGTGCTGGGCGAAGATGTCGAGGATCAGGGCGGTCCGGTCGACCACCTTGACCTTGACGACGTCCTCCAGGTGGATGAGCTGGCCGGGGCTCAGCTCACCGTCGCAGACCACGGTGTCGGCACCGGTCTCGCGGACGATGTCGTACAGCTCCTGGGCCTTGCCGGAGCCGATGTACGTCGCCGGGTCCGGCTTGTCGCGGCGCTGCACGACCCCGTCGAGGACGAGGGCGCCGGCGGTCTCCGCGAGGGCGGCCAGCTCGGCCAGGGAGCGGTCGGCGTCCTCGGCCGTGCCGGAGGTCCAGACACCGACCAGGACGACCCGCTCCAGCCGCAGCTGGCGGTACTCGACCTCGGTGACGTCCTCCAGCTCGGTGGAGAGACCCGCGACGCGGCGCAGGGCCGCCCGGTCGGAACGGTCGTACTGGTCACCGTCGCGCTCACCGTCGACGGTGTGGCTCCAGGCGACGTCCTCTTCCATCAGGGCATCGGCCCGAAGGCTGTCGGCGTGCGGCCCGGCGGCGGGGCCGGTCGCGTCGTGCGGGTGCTGCATGTCGTGCACGTCCTGGGAAGGGGAGGAAGAGGAGGTCATTGGGTCCTTACGTCGATCCGGTGGGGGCGCTCCCGGCCGTTCGGCACGGAGGTCGCCGTATGTGTCCCAACGCACGAGGGGCCCGGGAGATTCCCGGTGTCCGCTCCGTCGCGACAGGAAGATGTTCCCACCCCGCCGGGTACCCCGTCATCCGACTTTCCCGTACGCATCCGGGTGGTCTCCCCGCCGCGCGGCTCCCGGCGGGTCAGGGGGTGCCGGAGCGCCAGTCCGGGCGGCCGGGCATCGCCGGGGTGCGCTCGCCGTACAACCACCCCTGGAAGAAGGCGGAGAGGTCGCGTCCGGCGGTGCGGGAGGCGAGGGTGACGAAGTCGGCGGTGGAGGCGCTGGCGTCGCGGTGCTCGCGTACCCAGGCCCGCTGGAGCCGGCCGAAGGCGGTCTCGCCGATCTCCTGGCGGAGCGCGTAGAGCACCAGGGCGGAGCCGTCGTAGACGACCGGGCGGAAGAGGCTGATCTTCTCACCGGGCTCGGGGGCCTTCGGCCGGGCCGGCGGGCCGCCGGCGGAGCGCCAGCCGTCGGAGTCGCGGTACGCCCGGCGCATCCGCTCCCGGAGCGCGGGCCCGCCGTGCTCCTCGGCCCAGAGCGCCTCGTACCAGGTGGCGTGGGCCTCGCTGATCCACAGGTCTGACCAGGCGGCGGGCGAGACGCTGTCGCCGAACCACTGGTGGGCCAGTTCGTGGACCATGACCGGCTCGACGAGGCCGCGGTCGGCCGCGCTGTCGGTGAAGAGGTTCCGCTCGAAGAGCGAGAGGGTCTGCGTCTCCAGCTCGAACCCGGTCTCGGCGTCGGCCACCAGCAGCCCGTACGTCTCGAAGGGGTACGGGCCCAGCCGGTCCTGGAGCCAGCCGAGGTGGGCGGGGGTGCGGTTCAGCCAGGGCTCCAGCCTCTCGCGGTCGGCGGCGGGGACGACGTCGCGCAGGGGCAGCCCGCCCGGGCCCTCGCGGCGCACCACGGCCAGGTCGCCGATGCCGACCTGGGCCAGTTCGGTGGCCATGGGGTGGGCGGTGCGGTAGGTCCAGGTGGTGGTGGCGCCCTTGGTGACCGGCTCACCCGCCGGCAGCCCCGCGGCGACCGCGGTGAGCCGCTTCGGGGCGGTGACGCGGAAGGTGAAGCGGGCCTTGTCGGCGGGGTGGTCGTTGCAGGGGAAGACCCGGTGGGCGGCGTCGGCCTGGTTGGCCATGGCCAGCCCGTCGCGGGTCCGCACCCAGCCGCCCTGCCCGTCGGCGGGGTCGGCCGGGTCGGAGGTGTGGCGGACGGTGATCCGCAGCGGCGACCCGGCGGGCACCGGCGCGGCCGGGGTGACGACCAGGTCCTCCCCGGCCGGGGCGAAGCGGGCCGGCGCGCCGTCGACGGTGACCGAGGACGCCTCGCCGTGCGCGAAGTCGAGGTTGATCCGCTCCAGCCGCGCCGTGGAACGGGCGTCGATGACGGTGACGGCGTCCAGCGGCGCCGTGTTGTCGCCCGAGTAGGCCAGCGAGATGTCGTACGCCGTGACGTCGTAGCCGGGGTTGCCGAGGTGCGGGAAGAGCGGGTCGCCGATGCCGAGCGGCTGCGGGGGCGGGGCGGCGCCCAGCAGGGTCAGCGAGGCGGTGGCGAGCAGGGCGGCCTTGAGGCGGGCGGAGAGCAGCATGCCCCACCGCTACCAGCGGGCACGGCCGCCCGGTCGGCGGCGCGCGTCCGGACCACCCGTACGAGGGGCGGGGTGACGGGGGGGGGTCAGCGGCGGGCGGTGGCGGAGCGCTGGGCGCGGCTGACGTCGTAGACGCCGGGGACGTCGCGCATGGCGCGCATCAGGTCGGGCAGGCCGGCGGCGTCGGGGAGCTGGAGGGTGTAGGTGTGGCGGACCCGTTGCTCGGCGGGGGGTTCGACGGTGGCGGAGATGACGGCGACGCCCTCGGCGGCGATGGCCTCGGTGAGGTCGGCGAGCAGGTGCGGGCGGCCGAAGGACTCGGCGAAGAGGGTGACCCGGAACTCGGTGTTCTCACCCCAGCGGACCCCGACGGGCTCACGTCCGGAGGCGGTCATCCGGGCCACCGAGGGACACGCCGAGCGGTGCACGGTGACGACGCCGCCGCGTACCGCGAAGCCGGTGATCTCGTCCGGCGGGACCGGCGTGCAGCAGCGGGCGAGCCGTACGGTGGCGCCCGGCAGGTCGGTGACGGCGGCCTCCGGCGCCTCGTCGGCGGGGGTGGGGGCGGCGCCGGTCAGCGGGGGTTTGCGGGTGCCGGGGCCGGGCGCGGGCCGGTCGGGGTGGGCGTGCAGCCAGCGGCGGATGGCGATGCGGGCGGCGGGGGTGCGGGCGTGCTCCAGCCAGTCCGGGGAAGGGCTGGCGTCGTCCCCGGCGGCGGCGAGCAGCGGGTGGACGGTGTCAGCGTCCTTCAGGACGGTGCTGAGGGTGGCGAGGCGGCCGTTGACCCGGGCGCCGATGCAGGCGTGGGCGCCCTCGCCGTACTGGGCGTAGGCGGCGTCGACGCAGGTGGCGCCGGAGGGCAGGGAGAGGGTGCCGCCGTCGGTGCGGAAGACGGTGATCTCGCCGTCCTGGGCGAGGTCCTCGCGCAAAGTGGACCAGAAGGTGTCGGCGTCGGGGGCGGCGCGCTGCCAGTCGAGGAGGCGGGAGAGCCAGCCGGGGCGGGTCGGGTCGGCCCGCTCCCCGTCGCGGGGGTCCTCGCCGCCGGAGGCGCCGGGAGCGTACGGGTTGCCGAGGGCGACCACACCGGCCTCGGCGACCTGGTGCATCTGGCGGGTGCGGATGAGGACCTCGACGACCTCGCCGTCCTCGCGGGCCACCGCGGTGTGCAGCGACTGGTAGAGGTTGAACTTCGGGACGGCGATGAAGTCCTTGAACTCGGAGACGACCGGGGTGAAGCAGGTGTGCAGCTCGCCGAGGACGGCGTAGCAGTCGGCGTCCTCCTGGACCTGGACGAGGAGCCGGCCGAGGTCGACGCCGCGCAGCTCGCCGCGCTTCCCGCGCACCCGGTGCAGGGAGACCATGTGGCGGGGGCGGATCTCCACGTCGGCGGTGATGCCGGCCTCGCGCAGCACCGCGCGGAAACGTTCCTCGGTCTCGGCGAGCGGGCCGGGGCCGGCCGTGGCGGCGTGGGTGGCGGCGACCTCGCGGGCGGCGGCGTACTCCTCGGGGTGGAGGATCGCGAAGACCAGGTCCTCCAGCTCGGTCTTGAGGGCCTGCACGCCGAGCCGCTCGGCGAGCGGGATCAGCACGTCGTGGGTGACCTTGGCGATGCGGACCTGTTTCTCGGGGCGCATCACGCCGAGGGTGCGCATGTTGTGCAGGCGGTCGGCGAGTTTGATCGACATGACGCGGACGTCGTTGCCGGTGGCGACGAGCATCTTGCGGAAGGTCTCGGGCTCGGCGGCGGCGCCGTAGTCGACCTTCTCCAGCTTGGTGACGCCGTCGACGAGATAGGCGACCTCGGGTCCGAACTCGTCGAGGACCTGGGTGAGGGTGACGTCGGTGTCCTCGACGGTGTCGTGGAGGAGGGCGGCGACCAGCGTGGTGGTCTCGGCGCCCAGTTCGGCGAGGATCAGCGTGACGGCGAGCGGGTGGGTGATGTACGGCTCACCGCTCTTGCGCATCTGGCCGCGGTGGGACGCCTCGGCGAGGATGTAGGCGCGGCGCAGTGCTTCGAGGTCGGCTTCCGGATGGTGGGCGCGGTGCGCCTCGGCGACGTGGGCGATGGCGTCGGGGAGCCGGTCACGGGAGGTGGGCCCGAGCAGGGCGGCGCGGCCCAGGCGGCGCAGGTCGATGCGGTGGCGGGGCCGTTTGCGGGCGACGGGCCCGGTGGGACGCGCGCCCTGGGAGGCCGCCCCGGGCAGCAGCTCCGGGGGGATGGCGGGCGTCGTCGCAGGGTTCGTGGCCTCTGCACTCATGGGCACCTCCGGCTGCGTCGACCGGCGGGCTGGGGTTCCCTCCAGGTTGCGGTGGGCTGGAGGGGCTGTCGGTCTCCCCGTGTGGGCCGGTGCTTGATGCTACCGAGCCGACCACGGCCCGAAGTCCCGCTCCCGCCGAGCGTGAAACGGATCACCCATTCGAGCGACCGTACCCGGGACCTCGGCGTGGCGTGCACCGCGCGGTGCGTACCGGCCGTAAGGGGGTGCTGCGCGCGGCCGCGCCCCGCCGGAGAGCACCGCCGTGTGGAGGTGTCAACACGCTCGGCGGTCCGCGTATGCCCGGCCGGGCGGGTGACCGACGTCACCCTCCCCGGACCGGTCGGTCAGCTGACCCCGGCGAGCCGGCCGGCGTCGATCTCGCCCTCGGCGACGATCACGGCGGGCCCGGTCATGTCCACGGACCCGTCCGGGTACTCGGTGATCACCAGGCGCCCGCCGGGCACGTCCACGGTGTACGAGACGGGGCGGCCGGTGGCCGCGGGGTCGGCCCCGTCGCGGCGGGCGGCGGCGACGGCCACGGCGCAGGCGCCGGTGCCGCAGGAGCGGGTCTCGCCGGAGCCCCGCTCGTGGACGCGCATGGCGACGTGGCCCGGGCCGCGGTCCACGACGTACTCGACGTTGACCCCGTCGGGGTAGGCGGCGGCCGGGGTGACGGCGGGCGCGGTCAGCAGGTCGCCGGCGTCGGCGAGGTCGGCGACGAAGGCGACGGCGTGCGGGTTGCCCATGCTGACGTTGAGGGCGGGGGCGCTGCCGTGGGCGGTGGCCACGGTGACGTCGCCGCCGGGCAGCACGGCGCGGCCCATCGCGACGGTCACGGGGCCGGTGCCGGGCTCGGCGCCGGGCTCGTCCTTGGCGAGGTGGGCGTGTTTGACGCCGCCCCGGGTGGCGATGGCGAGGTCGCCCTCGCCGGCGTGGCCGGCGCGCTGGAGGTAGCGGGCGAAGACGCGGACGCCGTTGCCGCACATCTCGGCGACGGAGCCGTCGGCGTTGCGGTAGTCCATGAACCACTCGGCCTCGTCCGCGAGGTGCCGGGCCTCGGGGTGGGCCGCGGAGCGCACCACGTGCAGCACGCCGTCGGCGCCGATCCCGGCGCGCCGGTCGCAGAGGGCCGCGACGGTGTGCGGCGCGAGGTCCAGGGCGTTGTCCGGGTCGGGGACGATGACGAAGTCGTTCTCGGTCCCGTGGCCCTTGAGGAAGGCGATCCGCGTGCTCATGGCTCCGATCGTACGGCGCCGGACCTGGGGTGTCCTGGCCGGTCAGCGCAGGCGGTCGACGCGCCAGACCGCGAGGACGACCAGGGCGGCGACCACCACCGCGTAGGCGAGGACCACCCGCCAGTCGGGGCGGCCGCCGGAGCCGCGGGCGGGCAGGCCCGGCCAGGTGTGGCCGACGCGGCGGGCGGCCATCATGCCCCAGCCGGCCGCGCAGAAACTGATGAGCAGGCCCAGCATGGCAATGACGGCGCCGCCGTCCCCGGTGCCGAAGGCGAGGGGGAAGGCGAACATCAGCGAGCCCATCGCGGCGAGGCCGACGATCGGCGCGAGCTGCCACAGCCTCAGGCGGCGCTGCGGGCGCAGCTCGACCTCGACCTCCTGGGGCGGCTCGGCGGGCTGCTCCAGGCCGTCGCGGGGGTCCTGCGCCGGACCGTCCGCGGTGAGCGGTTCCGGTCTGCTGTGTGTGGTGTCACGAGGGCCGGCCTCCATCGCCACGTGCCCTCCCAACTCGGACTTCACTGGTCGATCGAAGGTCGATGATGGCACGCCGTCAGGTGCCCCGATGACGGGTGGGGCGTCCCGATGCCATCACGTGATCAGGCTGTGACCGCTCGTTCGAGCAACGCCAGTGCCCGGCCGGGGAGTTCCCCACGGTCGGCGGCGGCGCCGCTGAGCCAGTGGACGCGCGGGTCGCGGCGGAACCACGAGTCCTGCCGACGGGCGAACCGCTTGGTGGCGCGGACCGTCTCGGCGCGCGCCGCGTTCTCGGTGCACTCCCCCGCGAGGGCGGCGAGCACCTGCTGGTAGCCGAGGGCGCGGGAGGCGGTGCGCCCTTCGCGCAGGCCCCCGGCCTCCAGCGCGCGGACCTCGTCGACCAGCCCGGCCTCCCACATCCGGTCGACCCGGTCGGCGATGCGGGCGTCGAGTTCGGGGCGGGCCACGTCGACGCCGATCTGGACGGTGTCGTAGACGGAGTCGTGGCGCGGCAGGTTGGCGGTGAAGGGGCGGCCGGTGATCTCGATGACTTCCAGGGCGCGCACGATGCGCCGGCCGTTGCCCGGCAGGATCGCGGCGGCGGCCTCGGGGTCGGCGGCGGCGAGCCGGGTGTGCAGCGCGCCGGGGCCGTGCGCGGCGAGTTCCTCCTCCAGGCGGGCGCGGACCTCGGGGTCGGTGCCGGGGAAGTCGAGGTGGTCGACGGCACCGCGCACGTAGAGGCCGGAACCGCCGACCAGGACCGGGGTGCGGCCCTCGGCGAGGAGCCGGTCGATCTCGGCGCGGGCCAGGCGCTGGTACTCGGCGACGCTGGCGGTCTCGGTGACCGGCCAGATGTCGAGCAGCCGGTGCGGGACGCCGCCGCGCTCGGCCTCGGCGAGTTTGGCGGTGCCGATGTCCATGCCCTGGTACAGCTGCATGGAGTCGGCGTTGACGACCTCGCCGCCGAGGTGCTGGGCGAGGAAGACGCCCAGATCCGACTTTCCGGCGGCGGTCGGTCCGACGACGGCGATGACCCGGGGTGCGGGGACTGAGCTGCTCACCCTCCCAGTCTCGCAAACCCCCACCGGAGGCGTGCACCCGCGGCCCCGCCGCCGGGCACCCGGGAGGGCGCGGCGCGCGCCGCCGACGGGTGGAGAACCGCCGGATGGGGAAAACTGGAGGTCATGAGCTTCCTGGACAACCTCAAGGCAAAGATCGCCCCCGCCAAGGAGAAGGTCGCCGACCTGACCCGGCAGCACGGCGACAAGATCGACCAGGGTCTGGACAGGGCCGCGCAGGCCGTGGACAGCCGCACCAAGGGCAAGTACAGCGACAAGATCCGCAGCGGTACCGACAAGGCGAAGAGCGCCCTGGACCAGCTGAACCAGGACGGCACCGGGAAGGGCGGCCCCGAGCGGGGCGGGCAGGCCCCCGGCGCCGGGAACGACGCCACGCGCCCGCAGCACCCCGAGACGGGAACCGGCAAGCCCGGGGGCGAGGGCCCGGCCGGCCCCTGACCCGGCGGGAGGGCGGCGGCGCGGGCCAGGCCCGCCCGCCGCCCTCCCCCGCTTCCCGCTCCTTCGCGGCCATGTCCCGGCTGTCGCGACGACCACGACGTGCAGCGGGCGTGCCGGATGACGTGGCGGCTCACCGAGCCGCGTACGGGCGGGCGGGTGCGGCCCGCCGGGGCGCGTGCCCCGGGCGGGTCGGGCATGCGGGCGGCGGCTCAGCTCCAGACGGCGACGGAGTAGCCGACCCCGTAGGGGGCCTCGTCGTAGAGCAGCTTCCCGGCCAGGCCCGCGTCGGCCGCGGCTCCGGCCAGCACCTGCCACGGGGCGCGGCCGGCGGCGCCGAGCTCCTCGGCGAGGACCGGGTCGAGGCCGGCCAGGGCGGCGGTGTCGGCTCCGCCGAGGGCCTCGGCGGCCAGGGCGTCGAAGGGGGCGGCCCGCTCGTCGAGGTAGCCCGGCGCCTTCACGGTGCGGCAGGCGCTGCCGTCGCCGAGGACCAGCAGCGCGGTACGGGCCCGCCCGGCGGCCAGCTCGCCGCCGAGTTCCGCGCACCGCCGAGGCGGGCATCCGGTGCCGACGGAGAGCCCTTCGACAGGGCAGGTGTCCCAGCCGTGGTCGGCCAGCAGCCAGGCGCCGACGGTGAGGGAGGCGGGCAGCGGGGCGGCGCCCGGGCCGGGGGTGCCGGAGCCGAGGGTCACGTCGACGGCGGCGCCGAAGCCCCGGAAGGAGCCCGGTGTTCCGGGCGGGTACGGCGTGTGGTCGTCGCCCGTGCCGGGGCCGACGACGACCAGGCGGTCGGGCCGGGCCTCGGCGAGGGTGTCGAGGGCGGCGGCGCAGCTCTCGCGCAGGGCGGCCAGTTCGGCGGCGGCCCCGGCCGCGACCTGCGGCTGGAGCAGGGGCGGGCAGGGGCAGACGGCGGCGGCGGCAAGCATGCCCGGAGCCTAACCCCCGGCCCCCGGCCCCGGGGCGCGGCCGGGGGCCGGGCCGGGCGGCGCGTGGCCGGGGACTACCCGGTCAGCAGGCGGAGCAGCCGCCGGCCGGGGCCGGCTGGGGGGCGGGGGCGCCGACGGTGGGCAGCCCCAGCAGGACGCCGGGGGTCTGCGCCGGGGCGGAGGTGCGGCGCTCCCAGGCGTCGCCGGCGCGGGTGCGGCGGACGGCGCGGGCGGCGCCCTCGGCGAGCAGGTGGTGCGGGGCGGCGTAGGTGATCTCCACGGTCACCACGTCGCCGGGGCGGACCTCCTCGTCCGGCTTGGTGAAGTGGACGAGGCGGTTGTCGGGGGCGCGGCCGGAGAGGCGGTGGGTGGCACCGTCCTTGCGGCCCTCGCCCTCGGCGGCCATGACCTCCAGGACGCGGCCGACCTGCTTCTTGTTCTCCTCCCAGGAGATCTCCTCCTGGAGGGCGACCAGGCGCATGTACCGCTCCTGGACGACCTCCTTGGGGATCTGCCCGTCCATCTCGGCCGCGGGGGTGCCGGGGCGCTTGGAGTACTGGAAGGTGAACGCCTGGGCGAAGCGGGCCTCGCGGACGGTGTGGAGGGTCTGCTGGAAGTCCTCCTCGGTCTCGCCGGGGAAGCCCACGATGATGTCGGTGGTGATCGCGGCGTCCGGGATGGCCGCGCGGACCTTCTCGATGATGCCGAGGAACCGCTCCTGGCGGTACGAGCGGCGCATCGCCCGCAGCACGGTGTCGGAGCCGGACTGGAGCGGCATGTGCAGCTGCGGCATGACGTTGGGCGTCTCGGCCATGGCGGCGATCACGTCGTCGGTGAAGTCGCGCGGGTGCGGCGAGGTGAAGCGGACCCGCTCCAGGCCCTCGATCCTTCCGCAGGCGCGCAGCAGCTTGGAGAACGCCTCGCGGTCGCCGATGTCGCTGCCGTAGGCGTTGACGTTCTGGCCGAGCAGGGTGATCTCGCTGACGCCCTCGGCGACCAGCGCCTCCACCTCGGCGAGGATGTCGCCGGTGCGGCGGTCCTTCTCCTTGCCGCGCAGGGCCGGGACGATGCAGAAGGTGCAGGTGTTGTTGCAGCCGACGGAGACCGAGACCCACGCGGCGTAGGCGCTCTCGCGGCGGGTGGGCAGCGTGGAGGGGAACGCCTCCAGCGACTCGGCGATCTCGACCTGGGCCTCCTCCAGCACGCGGGCGCGCTCCAGCAGGACGGGCAGCTTGCCGATGTTGTGCGTGCCGAAGACCACGTCGACCCAGGGGGCGCGCTCGGTGATGGTGTCGCGGTCCTTCTGGGCGAGGCAGCCGCCGACGGCGATCTGCATGCCGGGCCGCTTCGTCTTCATCGGCGCGAGCCGGCCGAGGTTGCCGTAGAGGCGGTTGTCGGCGTTCTCCCGGACGGCGCAGGTGTTGAAGACGACGACGTCCGCGTCGCCCTCCTCGGTGCCCTCGGGGGACCGGACGTACCCGGCGCCCTCCAGCAGCCCGGCGAGCCGCTCGGAGTCGTGGACGTTCATCTGGCACCCGTAGGTGCGCACCTCGTACGTCTTCGCGCCGCCCGCGTGCGCCTGCTCGCCGTCCACCACTTCGCCCGCCACGTTGTTCCCGCTCATCCGTCCAGAGTAAGGGCTGCGGAGCAGGGCTCCGTCCGGTGGGCCGCCCCTGTTCAGCGGCGGCCCCGGCTGGCAGGATCACCCACATGGTCCCGGTTCTCCTCCGTACGCGCGGGCGCGCCCTGACCGCCGCGGGTGCGGCGGCTCTGGCCCTGGCCCTGCTGGTGTGGTGGCTGTCGCCCATCGGCGAGCCGCCGCCGCGCACCCCGCTCACCATGAGCACCGGGGTGGGCACGGGGGTCTACGCCAAGTACGGCACGCTGCTGCGCAAGGCCCTGGGCAGGGACGTGCCGGAGATCGACCTGGCACTCGAGCCGAGCGAGGGCTCGCAGGAGAACGTGCGGCGGGTGGCGACGGGCGAGGCGGACTTCACCATCGCCACCGCCGACGCCGTGGAGCAGTACCGCGCCGAGGGCGGCCGGGGCGCGGACCGGCTGCGCAGCAGCGCCCGGCTCTACGACGACTACATCCAGGTGGTCGTGGACGGGGAGTCCGACATCGAGGAGGTCGCCGACCTGCGCGGCAAGCGGGTCGCGATCGGCCAGGTCGCCTCGGGGGTGCGGCTGGTGGCCGAGCGGGTGCTGCGGGCCGCGGGCCTGGACGCGGAGAAGGACGTCGCGGCCTCCCCGGAGGGCATCGGGGAGACCCCTCAGGCGCTGCGCGAGGGCAGGATCGACGCCTTCTTCTGGTCCGGCGGGCTGACCACGCAGGCGGTGCGGGACCTGTCGAAGGAGCACGAGATCCGGCTGCTGCCGCTCAGCTCGCTCATCGACCGGCTCCACCACGGCGGCGGCTCGGCGAGTCACTACCGCACGGCCGTGATGCCCGCCGACGCCTACCCGCTGGCGCAGCGCGGCTCGGAGGTGCCCACCCTGGCGGTGGCCAACATCCTGGTCACCACCGACCGGATGGACGACGACCTGGCCGAGAAGATCACCCGCACCGTGATCGGCAGCCGCGACCACATCGGCGCCCAGGTGCACGCCGCGCAGCTGGTCGACGTGCGTACCGCGATCTACACCGACCCGCTGGAGCTGCACGACGGCGCGCGCCGCTACTTCCGCTCGGTCAAGCCCTGACCCCCGGCTCGCCCCGCCAGGTCCGCCGCCGGTTCCTCGGGCGCGTACCGGGGCACCGTCAGCGTGACCTTCAGCCCGCCGGACGGGGCGTGGGCGTACGACAGGCTGCCGCCGCCGGCGCCGAGCAGGGCGCGGGAGATGGACAGGCCGAGTCCCGAGCCGCGCACGTTCTGGTGCCGGCCGCTGCGCCAGAACCGGTCGCCGACCCGCTCCAGTTCCTCGTCGGTGAGGCCGGGCCCCGCGTCAGCCACCTCGACGGTGGTGTGCGCCCCCGAGGAGGCGGCGCGCACGGTGACGCGCTCCTGGCCGGGGGTGAACTTCAGGGCGTTGTCGAGGACGGCGTCCAGCGCGCTGGAGAAGGCGACCGGGTCGGCCCAGCCGGTGACGGCCGGGCAGTGCGCCGCCAGGCTGATGCCGCGCTCCTCGGCGAGCGGGCGCCAGGCGGCGGCGCGTTCCTCGGCGAGCTGGCCGAGGTCGGTGAGGTGCAGGTCGGGGGCGGCGTGCTCGGCGAGGGCCAGGTCCAGCAGGTCGTCCAGCACCCGGGCCAGGCGCTTGCCCTCGGCGCGTACGGAGGCGATCTCCTCGTTGCCCTCGGGGAGTTCCAGCGCGAGCAGCTCGATGCGCAGCAGCAGCGCGGAGAGCGGGTTGCGCAACTGGTGGGAGGCGTCGGCGACGAAGGCCCGCTGCTGTTCGAGGACCTCCTGGACGTGGTCGGCCATCTCGTTGAAGGAGCGGGCCAGGCGGCGCAGTTCGGGTGGCCCGCCGGATGGTGCGACGCGGGACTTGAGGCGTCCGGTGGCGATGTCGTGGGTGGTGGCGTCGAGCACCCGGACGGGGGTGAGGACCCAGCCGGTCAGGCGCAGCGCGAAGGCGACGGCGACGAGCATGGCCAGGGCCTCGCCGGCGGCGATCACCAGCAGGCCGTGCAGGATGCGGGAACGCATCTCGCCGGTCGGGGAGTCGGTGACGACGACCGCGATCACGTCGCCGTCGCGGATCACCGGCGAGGCGACGACGATCCGGCCGTCCTGCCAGGGCCACACCTGGCCGGGGTCGTGGCTGCGGCGGGACATCAGCGAGGTGGTGAACGCCTCCCGGATGTCGCCGGTCCCGGGTATCTCCAGGTCGTCCCGGGCGCGGGCCATGGGGTCGCCGTTGCGGTAGAAGACCCCGGCCTCGATGCCGTACACGTCGTAGTAGCGGGAGAGTTCCTGCTGGAGGGTCTCGCGGCGCTCGTCCTTGCCGATGAGCCCGGCGGAGCCGGTGGTGCGCTTGGTGACGTACTGGGCGAGGGAGGCGAAGCGGGCGGTGTCGTCGATACGGTCGACGACGACCTTCTGCTGCTCGGCGGCGGCCACGTTCTGCGCGAGGGGCACGCCCAGCATGACCAGTACCACGGCGAGCAGGGTGATGAGGAGCTGGAGCAGGCGGGTACGCACGGGCCGCTACGCGCCGGGGTCGACGAGGCGGTAGCCGACGCCGCGGACCGTCTCGATCAGCGCGGGGCGGCGCAGCTTGGAGCGGAGCGAGGCGACGTGCACCTCCAGGGTCCGGCCGGTCCCCTCCCAACTGGTGCGCCACACCTCGCTGATGATCTGCTCGCGACGGAAGACCACCCCGGGCCGCTGCACCAGCAGGGCGAGCAGGTCGAACTCCTTGCGGGTCAGCGCGACGGCCTCCCCGTCGACGGTGACGCGCCGGGTGGGCAGTTCGACCCGTACGGCGCCGAGGGCCAGCGTGCCGGGGGCGGGGGCGGCGGCGCCGTCGGTGTCCCCGGGCTGGTTGCGGCGGGCCACGGCGTGGATGCGGGCGAGGAGTTCGCCGGTGTCGTAGGGCTTGACCACGTAGTCGTCGGCGCCGAGGTTGAGCCCGTGTATGCGGGAGCGGACGTCGGCGCGGGCGGTCACCATGATGACCGGGACGGCGCTGCGGGCGCGGATCTTGCCGCACACCTCGTAACCGTCCTGGTCGGGCAGGCCGAGGTCGAGCAGGACGACGCCGAAGGGCGGTCCCCCGGCGGGCAGCAGGGCGGTGAGGGCCTCCTCGCCGCTGCGCGCGTGCGTCACCCGGAAGCCGTGGCGGGCCAGGATCGCGGAGAGGGCCCCCGCGACATGGTTGTCGTCCTCGACGAGCAGCAGTCTCACGGCCGGCCTCCTCGGTAGCTCTGGGTCGTGTCCACGGCGGCCGGCGCCGCACCTGGGGGTACTCAGCATCCACGCGGATCGCGGGAGCCGCGTCAAGAGCCTGCGGGTCACAGGCTTGTTCCGTTATCCACCCGGTACGCCAGGAGACCACCCCGTTCACGGCGTGTGTCCGGTTGAAGCCGGATCGTTATCCTCAATTTCCGCTCAGATGTAATGACGGTGATCGCACTGCGTGACTACTGTCCTCCCAACCGAGGAGGATGGAGCAAGACCCCGATGAGTGACGTATCGGTGACCAAGGACACCATTCCCGCGGCAGAGGCAGACGCACTGGTCGCGCTCAGCAATGTCAACAAGCACTTCGGTGCGCTGCACGTGCTCCAGGACATCGATCTGACCATCGCCCGGGGCGAGGTCGTGGTCGTCATCGGCCCTTCGGGTTCGGGCAAGTCCACGCTGTGCCGCACGATCAACCGCCTGGAGTCGGTCGACTCCGGCAGCATCACCCTGGACGGGAAGCCGCTTCCGGCGGAGGGCAGGGAACTGGCCCGGCTCCGCGCCGACGTGGGCATGGTCTTCCAGTCCTTCAACCTCTTCGCGCACAAGACGGTGCTCGAGAACGTGATGCTGGGCCAGATCAAGGTCCGCAAGAAGGACAAGGCCGAGGCCGAGCGTTCGGCCCGGGCCCTGCTCGACCGGGTGGGCGTGGCCAACCAGGCCGACAAGTACCCGGCCCAGCTCTCGGGCGGGCAGCAGCAGCGGGTGGCCATCGCCCGCGCGCTGGCGATGGAGCCGAAGGTGATGCTCTTCGACGAGCCGACCTCCGCGCTCGACCCGGAGATGATCAACGAGGTGCTGGAGGTCATGCAGCAGCTCGCCCGGGACGGCATGACGATGGTCGTCGTGACGCACGAGATGGGCTTCGCCCGCTCCGCTGCCAACCGCGTGGTCTTCATGGCGGACGGCCAGATCGTCGAGCAGGCGACCCCCGAGCAGTTCTTCACCAACCCGCGCAGTGACCGGGCGAAGGACTTCCTCTCGAAGATCCTGCACCACTGACCTCCCCCGAGGAGACCGGCTTTCCGGCCCCCAGGACCCGTCCCGGGGGCCCGAGGCCGCCCTTCCCCACGGGCCGACACCCCACTCCCCTCCGGGAGGGCCCCGCACGGCCGCGTACACGCTGTCGAACCCCCTGACTACAAAGGATGTCCACGATGAACCTCCGCAAGGTCTCGGCCGCCTCGGCCGCCGTCCTCGCCCTCGCCCTGACCGCCACCGCCTGCGGGTCGGGCGAGTCCGAGGACGGCGGCAAGAACGGCGGCAAGACGATCAAGGTCGGCATCAAGTTCGACCAGCCCGGCATCGGCCAGAAGACCCCGCAGGGCACCTTCACCGGTTTCGACGTGGACGTCGCGACCTACGTGGCCAAGGAGCTGGGCTACTCCGAGAAGCAGATCGACTTCAAGGAGACCCCGAGCGCCGACCGCGAGAACGCCCTCTCGCGCGGCGACGTCGAGTTCATCGCCGCCTCGTACTCGATCACCGACGAGCGCGAGGCCAAGGTCGACTTCGCCGGCCCGTACCTCCTGGCCCACCAGGACGTACTGATCCGCGCCGACGACAAGATCGGCAAGGCCGAGGACCTCAACGGCAAGATCCTCTGCTCGGTCTCCGGCTCGACCTCGGCGCAGAACGTCAAGGAGAAGTTCGCCAAGGGCGCCGAGCTCAAGGAGTACGGCGGCTACTCCGAGTGCCTCGAAGGACTCCAGACCGGTGCCGTCGACGCGCTGACCACCGACGACTCGATCCTCGCCGGCTACGCCGCGCAGGAGCAGTACAAGGGCAAGTTCAAGCTGGCGGGCCTGAGCCTGTCCAACGAGAACTACGGCATCGGCGTCAAGAAGGGCTCCGACCTCAAGGGCAAGATCAACAAGGCCCTCGAGAAGATGGTCGAGGACGGCAGCTGGGACAAGGCCGTCGAGGCCAACTTCGGCCCGGCCGACTACAAGAACGAGCCCGCCCCGAAGAACGGCAAGGTCGTCAAGTAGCGGCCCTCGGGTCGCTACGACCGAAGTCCTGCCGGCACGCCGCCCCGACGCGGGCGGCGTGCCGCGCCGCCCATCCATGCGAGAGCGCGGGAGATCGTGTTCGACTTTCTTCAAGACTATGACTTGCTCGGGGCCTTCTGGGTGACGGTGAAGCTCACCCTCCTCTCGGGCGCCGGTTCCCTCGTCCTGGGCACCGTGCTGGCCGCGATGCGGGTCAGTCCCGTGCCCCTCATGCGTGGCTTCGCCACGGCGTACGTGAACATCGTCCGGAACATTCCGCTGACGGTCATCATCGTGTTCACCTCGCTGGGCCTGGCCGACACCTTCCGGCTCACCCTCGGCGGCGAGGGCGTCAAGGACATCGCCTTCCGGATGGCGGTCCTCGGACTCAGCGCCTACACGGCCGCGTTCGTCTGCGAGTCGGTGCGCTCGGGCATCAACACCGTCCCGGTGGGGCAGGCCGAGGCGGCTCGCGCCCTCGGGCTGAACTTCACCCAGGTGCTCACCCTCATCGTGCTGCCGCAGGCGTTCCGCACGGTGATCGGGCCGCTGGCCAACGTCCTGATCGCGCTGACCAAGAACACC
Source organism: Streptomyces sp. BBFR102 (assembly GCF_051397025.1). Classification (NCBI taxonomy): domain Bacteria; kingdom Bacillati; phylum Actinomycetota; class Actinomycetes; order Kitasatosporales; family Streptomycetaceae; genus Streptomyces; species Streptomyces sp. BBFR102. Next base: position 4,750,597 of record NZ_CP195757.1, on the reverse strand, counting down.
ACGGTCGCGGCGGCGATCGGCGTCGGCGAGGCATCCCTCCTGATGAAGGAGATGGTCGAGAACGAGGCGCAACTGGTGCTGATCACCGCCGTCTTCGCCCTCGGCTTCGTGATCCTGACACTTCCCACCGGCCTCCTGATGGGATGGCTGGGCAAGCGGCTGGCGGTGAAGCGATGAGCTCCGTTCTGTACGACACCCCGGGTCCGCGCGCCAAGGTGCGCAACCTGATCGTCTCCGCCGTCTTCGCCGTCGTGCTGGCGGCGGGCGTCTGGTGGCTGGTCTCCGCGCTCGGCGACAAGGGCCACCTCGAATGGGCGAAGTGGAAGCCCTTCACCGAGTCCTCGTCCTGGACCGTCTACCTGCTGCCGGGCCTCGGCAACACCCTGAAGGCCGCCGCCCTGTCGATGGTCATCGCCCTGCCCCTGGGCGCGGTCTTCGGCATAGCCCGGCTCTCCGACCACGCGTGGGTGCGGGTTCCCGCCGCCACGGTCGTGGAGTTCTTCCGCGCCATCCCGGTCCTCATCCTGATGGTCTTCGCCAACGAGCTGTACTCGGGCTCCGTCGAGCCGGACATCCGCCCGCTGTACGCCGTGGTCACCGGCCTCGTCCTGTACAACGCCTCGGTACTCGCGGAGATCGTCCGGGCCGGCATCCTGTCGCTGCCGCGCGGCCAGGCCGAGGCGGGCCGGGCGATCGGCCTGCGCAAGAGCCAGACGATGCGGTTCATCCTGCTGCCGCAGGCGGTCACCGCGATGCTGCCGGCGATCGTCAGCCAGCTGGTCGTCATCGTGAAGGACACCGCGCTCGGCGGCGCCATGATCGGCTTCACCGAACTGCTCCGCTCGCGGGGCACCATGAGCGCCTTCTACGGCAACACCATCCCGAGCTTCATCGTGGTGGCGGTCATCTTCGTCGTGCTCAACCTGATCCTCACCACCTTCGCCTCGTGGCTGGAGAAGTGGCTGCGCCGGCGGAAGAAGTCCAGCGGTGCCGTGCTCGGCGCGGCGGCCGTCGAGGACGCCAAGACGGTGGGCGCCAAGGCGGACACCGACGGCGGCCCCCGGTAGCGGCCCGCCTGGGGCCTTCCCACCCCAGGAACAACCCCCTCTTCCCGGCCGGCCGGGCCGCCGCACGGCACGGTGGCCGGGAAGACCCGCGAAAGGCGGCGACGATCATGTCGCCGCCTTTCGTCGCTTGACGCGGACAGCGGCAATAGGTTGCATACGTTCTGTGATCGCGCACCGGGCTCCAGCTGCCAGTTCCCGCCCTGCCCCACCCCTCTCACCTGCCCCTGAGGCACCCCGGGAGGCGGCCCCGTGGACCCGGTGATCATCGTCGGGGCGGGACCCGCCGGGCTCGCCCTGTCGCTGGCGCTCGCCCGCCACGAGGTCCCCACCGTCGTCCTCGACCAGAGCACCGGCGACGACGAGGAGCGCTGCGCGAGGACCGTCGTCCTGCGCGAGGACACGGCAGCGCTCGCGGCCCGCCTCGCCGGCACCGGGTTCACCCGCGGCGGCACCCGGCTGACCGGCGTACGCTCCCTGCGCCGCCGCCAGGAACTGGCCGCCCACACCTTCGACGAGGCGCTGCCAGCCCCGCTCCACCTGCCGCAGCACACCCTCACCCGGGCCCTGCGCGAGGCCCTCGGCCGCGAACCCCTCGCCCGTCTGGTCCGCGGCACCCGCCTCGACCGGCTCGACCAGGACGGCGGCGGGGTCACCGCGCACACCGCCGCGGCGGGCGCGGACGGCGCCGCGGACGGGTCCGACGGAACGACGTGGCGCGGCAGCCACCTGGTCGGCTGCGACGGCCCCCGCTCGACCGTCCGCAAACTCCTCGACATCCGCTTCCCCGGCCGCACCGCCGTGGAACGGCACGCCGTCGCCGCGGTCCGCTGCGCCCTGCCGTTCGCCGGCGAGGAGGTCCTGCACCGCAACCCGCCGTGGCGCGGCTGTGGCACCGAGGTCACCGCCCGGCCGCTCCCCGGCGACCACTGGCGCATCGACTGGCTGCTGCCGCCCGGCGGCGAACTCGTCACCCCCGAGGCGCTGGTGGCGCGGGTGAGGGCCACCCTGGCCGGCTGGACCGACGGCACGACCCCGCCGTACGACCTCCTCGACACCGGCGTGTACACCGTCCACCACCGCCTCGCCCGGCGCTGGCGCTCGGGCCGGGTCCTGCTCGCCGGGGACGCCGCGCACCTGCTGGGTGCCCTCGGCACCCCGGCGGTCGACGAGGGGCTGCGCGACGCCGACAACCTCGCCTGGAAGCTCGCCCTGGTCCGCCACGGACACGCCGGGCAGGCCCTCCTCGACAGCTACCAGGAGGAGCGCCGCGCCGTGATCGCCTCCCGGCTGCGCGCAGCCGACCAGTCGTTGCCGATACTGCGCGGCGGCTCCCCGCTGCGCCCCCTGCTGCCCGGTTCGCCCCGCGGCCACGAGGCGCTGTACAGCGACGGCCGCCTCGGCCGGGGGCCCCTCGGCGCGCCCCCGGCACACCTCCGCTCGCCACTCACCCCGGCTCCGGACCACCCGCGCACCAGCGTCGACACCGGCGTCGGCGGCCTGGTCACCGACGTGCCCGTCACCGCCGAGGACGGCTCGACGGTCCGGCTCCGCGACCGGCTGGGCCGCACCGCCCTGCTGGTGGTCCTGGTCGCGCCCGGCACGGGGGTCTGGGACCGGCGGCACTGGATGACGGCCGGTCTCATGCCGCGCCTGGCCGAGGCCGTCGCCGGCCTTCCCCAGCCCGCCGAACTCCTCGTCGCCGAGACCTACCCCGGCGCCGCCGCCCACACCGTCCTCCTCGTCCGCCCCGACGGCCACCTCGCCCTCCCCCTCAGCGGCGTCGACGAGTCCCGACTGCGCGCGGCGGCACGCACGGTGTGCGGCCCGGACACCGTCGACCGCGAGGAGGCGGCACGAGCGGTGCGGTGAGCGGGGTGCGGTGAGCGGCGTGCAGTGCGGTGGGAACGGGCGGTGTGCCCGCGGCCGGGCGGTGGAACGGGCGGTGCGGTGAAACCCCCCTTTCCCTCCCCCGATCGCCCTCGCGGGCGCTCCAGCCATATGCAAGGAGACACTCGACCGTGTGCTGGCGGCAGCGACGCGGGCTCGTCCAGTGGGAACTCCAGCCGTGGCATGTGTACGTCGTGACCGGTGAGCCCCTGGCCGACCTGAAGAGTCGCGCGACGGCCAGAGCACTGGCGGGCGACCCGGGTGACGAGCGGGAGTATCCGATGTACCCGGCCGAGCTGACTCGCCGTATCTGGACCGGTTCTCCGCCGCAGCCGCCCAGCGGTACGGAGCACTGGGAATCGAGCGTGACGGCCTCGACAGGCCCAAGAAGATCGCCGCCTTGAACTCGGAGGCGTTCGGAGCGCCAGTCGTACCGTTCTGCTACCTCGACCGCGCGACGGGGCCCGGACAGTGGGGGACGCGGGGATGTGCTTGCAGCCGGTCCTGCTGTTGTTGAGGGCGGAAGGCTCGCGCAGCTGCCCCAGGTGATGTGGACGATGTATCGCAAGACCGTCAGCCAGATGGTCGGAGCCGACGACGCGCCCGTACTGTTCTGCGGAGTCGTGGTGGGGTTCGAGAAGGAAGGCGCGCAACGGCTGCGTACGGGGCGGGCGGAGATGACGGAAACCGTGAGCTTCATCGGGGTGTGACCGCCGACCGGTCGAGGTCCACTGCGGAGACCCCGTCGCATGAGCCGAACAGCGCTGCGCTGTTGGGTGTGGCAGGGAACCTGCGGAAGTTGGTGACCTTCGCCGACTGCTGCCGCAGGCGCTGGATCTCGTCGTGCCGTGTGGCCGGGAGACGGCCAACTCCTTGAAGGCGGTCAGCTCGGTGACGGCCTCGTCGGCGGCTTCCAGGCGTGGCGCGCCACCGGCCTGACCGTCACCGTGCCGGCTACCCCCTACCGCCGGGCGGCCGGGGACTGACCGGCGAAGCGCGGTCCCGTGGTCCTCACCGGTCAGTCGCCCCAGATGTGCTCCTCCACGTCCTCCCCCTCCTCCTCCAGCACCTGGCGCACGACCCGCAGCGCCAGTCCCTCCCCGTACCCCTTGCGGGCGAGCATCCCCGCGAGCCGTCGCAGCCGCTTGTCCCGGTCGAGGCCACGGGTCGAGCGGAGTTTGCGGTCGACCAGTTCGCGGGCGGTGCGCTCCTCCTGCTCAGGGTCGAGCTTGGAGACCGCCTCGTCGACCACGGCGGCGTCGACCCCCTTGGTCCGCAGCTCCCGGGCGAGTGCCCGCCGGGCCAGGCCCCGCCCGTGGTGGCGGGACTCGACCCAGGCGTCCGCGAACTTCTCGTCGTCGATCAGGCCGACCTCCTCGAACCGGGTCAGCACCTCGTCGGCCACCTCGTCGGGGATCTCCCGCTTACGCAGGGCCTCGGCGAGCTGGCTGCGGGTGCGGGCCGTCCCTGTCAGCAGGCGCAGGCAGATGGCGCGTGCGCGCTCCGCCGGGTCCTGAGGTGGTTCCTCCCTCCCGGCCCTCGACGCGAAGGAGGAACCACCGGTCATACCGCCGTCCGGGCGGCGTCCGCGCCCACGCCGCCGGCCGGCCCCCGCACCGGCCGGGTCGTCCTCCGGTCCGGTGCCCCTGTCGCCCGGATCGGGCCACGGGGGGCCGGGCAGGGGCGCGCCCTGCTCCCGGGGGTGATCGTCGGCGTCCGGACGCCTGGCCCACTGCGCCACGGCGGATCAGCCCTTGGCCGCCGCGGCCTTGGTCGCCCGGGTCGCCTTGGCCGCCGGAGCAGGCACGGTCTTGGCCTCCTCGGTGGCCGCGGTGTCGGCCCCTGCCTCCGAGCCGGCCGGGTCGGGCCGCATACCGACGCCGAGCTTCTCCTTGATCTTGCGCTCGATCTCGTCGGCCAGGTCGGGGTTGTCCTTGAGGAAATTGCGGGCGTTCTCCTTGCCCTGCCCCAGCTGATCGCCCTCATAGGTGTACCAGGCGCCTGCCTTGCGGACGAAGCCGTGCTCCACGCCCATGTCGATCAGGCCGCCCTCACGGCTGATGCCGTGGCCGTAGAGGATGTCGAACTCGGCCTGCTTGAAGGGCGGGGCGACCTTGTTCTTGACCACCTTGCAGCGGGTGCGGTTGCCCACCGCGTCCGTGCCGTCCTTGAGCGTCTCGATGCGGCGGATGTCGATCCGGACCGAGGCGTAGAACTTCAGGGCGCGGCCACCGGTCGTCGTCTCCGGGGAGCCGAACATCACACCGATCTTCTCGCGCAGCTGGTTGATGAAGATCGCCGTGGTCTTGGACTGGTTGAGCGCGCTGGTGATCTTCCGCAGGGCCTGGCTCATCAGGCGGGCCTGGAGACCCACGTGGGAGTCGCCCATCTCGCCCTCGATCTCGGCCCGCGGCACCAGGGCGGCGACGGAGTCGATGACGATCAGGTCGAGCGCGCCGGAGCGGACCAGCATGTCGACGATCTCCAACGCCTGCTCGCCGTTGTCCGGCTGGGACAGGATGAGGTTGTCGATGTCGACGCCGAGCTTCTTGGCGTACTCCGGGTCGAGCGCGTGCTCCGCGTCGACGAAGGCCACCTGGCCGCCGGCCTTCTGGGCGTTGGCCACGGCGTGCAGGGTCAGGGTCGTCTTGCCGGAGGACTCCGGACCGTAGACCTCGACGACGCGGCCGCGGGGCAGGCCGCCGACGCCGAGGGCGATGTCCAGGGCGGTCGAGCCGGTGGGGATCACCTCGATGGGCTCGTTCGGCCGCTCGCCCATGCGCATGACGGCGCCCTTGCCGAACTGCCGTTCAATCTGTGCGAGCGCGGCGTCGAGCGCCTTCTCGCGGTCGGTTCCTGCCATGGGTTCCACCCGATTTGCTTGAGTCGTTCGCTTCACGTCGAAAACGCTAACGCCTGGCACTGACAATGCGCCTCGACGCCCTCGCGGCTGTGGATAACTCCGCCCCCGAACCGCTGGAACCGGGGCGCCGCATCGCCAGGTTCTTCATAAGAATAGATGTTCGATTTCCGTGTCAAGCGTGCCACACGGCGCGGGCCGGGCCGTCGTCCCGCCCGGCCGGACCTCGGTGATCACGGGATTCGCGCATCGCGGGCCGGGCGGGTCCGACGGCGCGCCCGGCCGGTGCCACCCACCCCCGCGCCGCCCCGTGTGACTCGGTCGCCCCACCGTTCGCGCGCGAACGCGGCCGCTCCGGTCACCAGGGTGCGGTCAGGGAGTCCTTGATCACGACAGCTCCGGCGCCGACCACGGCACCGTCACCACCGGCGTGGCCGACGCGGTCGCCGCCGCCCGTGAGCATGCCGAGGCGGCGTCGGCCGGAAGCGGCACCGACCTGGACACCGTCCTGATGGGCGCCACCACCATCCGGTCGGCGTTCGACGCGGAGCTGGTCGGCGTGCTCTCCCCGCACCTGGCACCGGTCGTCCTGGGCGCCGGGGACTCCCCTGTTCACCGGGGCGGGCGACCGGGGCCGGCTAGCCGCGGCCTTCCGGCGTGTCCCCGGGCTCCGCCCGGGTCGCCCCGCCCTCCTCACCGGGGAGCGACTCGGACGGGGTGATGACGTCCGGGCCCGCGGTCTCCTCGTTGGGCATCCGCAGCGCCTTGCGGACCCTGAGCAGGACGGGGCCCGGCGCCCGGCGCCGGTGGCCGCTGACGCGGGCCTCGTCGTGGACGTCGTAGCGGCGGACGTACGCGCCGAGGAACGCCTGGAGGGTGGCGACGGCGGGGATGGCGATCAGGGCGCCGACCGCGCCGAGGAGGGCGGTGCCCGCGATGACCGAGCCGAAGGCGACGGCGGGGTGGATGTCGACGGTCTTCGCGGTCAGCTTGGGCTGGAGCATGTAGTTCTCGAACTGCTGGTACACGACGACGAAGCCGAGCACCCACAGCGCGTACCAGGGGGCGACGGTGAAGGCGATGAGCATCGGCAGGGCGCCGGCCAGGTAGGTGCCGATGGTGGGGATGAACTGGGAGACCAGGCCGACCCAGACGGCGAGGGCCGGGGCGTAGGGCACGCCGAGCCACTGGAGCAGGACGTAGTGGGCGATGCCGGAGATCAGCGCCATGAGGCCGCGTGAGTAGAGGTAGCCGCCGGTCTTGTCGACGGCGATCTCCCAGGCGCGCAGGACCTCGGCCTGGCGGGCGGGCGGCAGGACCGAGCACAGGGCGCGGCGCAGGCGGGGCCCGTCGGCGGCGAAGTAGAAGGCGAAGAGGGCGAGGGTCAGCAGCTGGAAGAGGCCGCCGAGGACCTGCGCGGAGATGTCCAGGACACCGGTGGCGCTGTTCTGCACGTACCGCTGCAGCCAGTCCGAGTGGACCAGGCTGTCCTGGACCTCCAGGCGGGACAGGTCGGTGTGGAAGGTCTGGTTGATCCAGCTGATCACCGAGTCCAGGTACTCGGGGAAGTCCTCGACCATGTTGACGATCTGCCCGGCCAGCATCGAGCCGAGCAGGGTCACGAAACCTGCGCTCGCGACGAGCAGGCTGAGGAAGACGGTGGCGGTGGCGAGGCCGCGGCGCATGCCCCGGGCGGCCATCCAGCTGACCGCCGGTTCGATGGCGAGGGCGAGGAAGAAGGCGATCAGGATGTTGATCAGCAGCGAGGTGAGCTGGTGGAACGCCCAGGTGCCCAGCTGGAAGGCGGCGACGAGGGCCAGCGCCATCACCATGGCGCGCGGCAGCCACCGGGGCATGGCCGGCGCCTGGGGCGGCCGGTCGGGTTCCGTTACGGCGCCGGGGGCGGGGCGGTCGGCAGGGCTCGCGCTCTCGTCTGTCGATGACACGGGGTCAGTCTCGCCCACCGGGGGGACGGTGCGGGACCACCCGGGAGATCGACCGGGTCACATCGGCACGCGGTGGACGTCCGGCGCCCGGTCAGCGGCGCTCGGCGGGGATGTCCACGGCGGTGCAGACCGCACGCCAGACGTCCTTCGCCTCCCAGCCCGCGTCGAGCGCCTCGTGCACGGTGCGCCCGCCGAGTTCGGCCATGACGTGGTCGCGGGCGAAGGTCTCGGCGTAGCCCGCGCCGAAGTGGTCCGCCATGAGTTCCCAGAAAACCGTCAGCCGCATGGGACCAGTATCGCGCCCGGCGCGGGTCGGCCGGCGAGGGCCCGCACTCCGGCCGTGACGGCGACGGAGGTGTCCCGGGTGGGCGGGCGCCCGGGGTGGGCGCTCTGCCGTTCCATGGGTCCGCGGTGCGCCGGGCCGCCCCGCGCGTGACCTGCGTGTCCACGGCGTGGACCGGTGGTTGTCGGTGGTGGGGTGCACGATGGGAGCCATGGCACGTTCAGCGCTCGACACGTTCTCGCCGGCGACCCGGAAGTGGTTCACCGGGGCCTTCTCGGCGCCCACCGCCGCGCAGGAGGGGGCGTGGAGTGCCATCGCCGAGGGTTCGGACGTGCTGGTGGTGGCGCCGACCGGTTCCGGCAAGACGCTGGCGGCTTTCCTCTCCGCGCTGGACACGCTGGCGTCGTCGCCGCCGCCCGCCGAGTCCCGTAAGCGTTGCCGGGTGCTGTACGTCTCTCCGCTGAAGGCCCTCGCCGTGGACGTGGAGCGCAATCTGCGCAGTCCGCTGACGGGTATCCGGCAGGAGTCGGTGCGGCTGGGGCTGGCCGAGCCGGAGGTGCGGGTCGGCATCCGTTCGGGCGACACCCCGGCGGCGGAGCGGCGCTCGATGGCGACGCGGCCGCCGGACATCCTCATCACCACCCCCGAGTCGCTCTTCCTGATGCTGACGTCCGCGGCACGGGAGGCGCTGACGGGCGTGGAGACGGTCATCCTCGACGAGGTGCACGCGGTGGCGGGCACCAAACGCGGTGCGCACCTGGCACTCTCCCTGGAGCGGCTGGACGAGCTGCTGCCGAAGCCGGCCCGCCGGATCGGGCTGTCGGCGACGGTCCGGCCGGTGGACGAGGTGGCGCGCTTCCTCTCGCCGCAGCGCCGGGTGGAGATCGTCCAGCCGGCGTCGGGCAAGGAGTTCGACCTGTCGGTGGTGGTGCCGGTGGAGGACCTGGGCGAGCTGGGGGGCTCGCCGGTGAGCGACGAGGGGCCGGGCGACCGCCCCTCGATCTGGCCGCACGTCGAGGAGCGCATCACCGACCTGATCCAGTCGCACCGCTCGACCATCGTCTTCGCCAACTCCCGCCGCCTCGCCGAGCGCCTGTGCAACCGGCTGAACGAGATCGCCTACGAGCGCGCCACCGGCGAGGCCCCGCCCGAGGACCACTCCCCGGCCGAGCTGATGGGCGCCGCGTCCTCGGCCTCCGGGGCGCCCGCGCTGATCGCCCGCGCCCACCACGGTTCGGTCTCCAAGGAGCAGCGGGCCCAGGTGGAGGAGGACCTGAAGGCGGGCCGGCTGCCCGCCGTGGTGGCCACCTCCAGCCTGGAGCTGGGCATCGACATGGGCGCGGTGGACCTGGTGGTGCAGGTCGAGTCGCCGCCGTCGGTGGCGTCGGGGCTCCAGCGGGTGGGGCGCGCGGGGCACCAGGTCGGCGCGGTCTCCACCGGCGTGGTCTTCCCGAAGTACCGGGGCGATCTCGTGCAGTCGGCGGTGGTGACGGAGCGGATGCGGGAGGGCCGGATCGAGGCGCTACGGGTCCCGTCGAACCCGCTGGACGTGCTGGCCCAGCAGATCGTGGCGATGACCGCGATGGACACCTGGCAGTTCGACGACCTGCTCGTGCTGGCGCGGCGGGCCGCCCCGTTCGCCTCACTGCCGGAGTCGGCGTTCACCGCGGTGCTGGACATGCTGGCGGGCCGCTACCCCTCGGACGCCTTCGCCGAGCTGCGCCCGCGCGTGGTCTGGGACCGCGTCGCGGGCACCGTCACGGGCCGTCCCGGGGCGCAGCGGCTCGCCGTGACCTCCGGCGGCACCATCCCCGACCGCGGCCTGTTCGGCGTGTTCCTGGCGGGCGCGGACCCGAAGAAGGGCGGCGGCCGGGTCGGCGAGCTGGACGAGGAGATGGTCTACGAGTCGCGGACCGGCGACGTCTTCACCCTCGGGACGACCTCGTGGCGGATCGAGGACATCACCCGCGACCGGGTCCTGGTCTCCCCCGCGCCGGGCGTGCCGGGGCGGCTGCCGTTCTGGAAGGGCGACCAGCTGGGGCGTCCGCTGGAGCTGGGCCGGGCGCTGGGCGCGTTCGTCCGGGAGGTCGGGGCGCTGCCCGAGGAGGACGCCCGGCTGCGGCTGCTCGCCGCGGGTCTGGACGCCTGGGCGGCGGAGAACGTCCTGACGTACCTCAAGGAGCAGCGTGAGGCGTGCGGGCACGTCCCGGACGACCGGACGGTGGTCGTGGAGCGGTTCCGGGACGAGCTGGGCGACTGGCGGGTGGTGATCCACTCGCCGTTCGGCGCGCAGGTGCACGCCCCGTGGGCGCTGGCGCTGGGCGCGCGGCTGAGCGAGCGGTACGGCATGGACGCCCAGGTGATGCACGCCGACGACGGCATCGTGCTGCGGCTGCCCGACGCCGACCTCCTCGGCCTGGACCTGCTGGACGACGAGCCGTCTGGCCCGGGTACGGCGTTCGACGCGGAGCAGTCCCCGGTCGGCGCCCAGGACGTCACCTTCGACAAGGGCGAGATCGAGCAGGTCGTCACCGACCAGGTGGGCAGCTCGGCGCTGTTCGCCTCGCGGTTCCGGGAGTGCGCGGCCCGCGCACTGCTGCTGCCGCGCCGCAGCCCCGGCAAGCGCACCCCGCTGTGGCAGCAGCGGCAGCGTGCCTCGCAACTGCTCCAGGTGGCGAGCGAGTTCGGTTCGTTCCCGATCGTGCTGGAGGCGGTCCGCGAGTGTCTCCAGGACGTCTTCGACGTGCCCGGCCTGACCGAGCTGATGGGCGACCTGGAGGCCCGCCGCGTCCGCCTGGTCGAGGTGACGACCCCGGAGGCCTCCCCCTTCGCCCGTTCCCTGCTCTTCGGGTACGTCGCGCAGTTCCTCTACGAGGGCGACTCGCCGCTGGCCGAGCGGCGGGCGGCGGCGCTCTCGCTCGACTCGCGGCTGCTCTCCGAGCTGCTGGGCCAGGCCGAGCTGCGGGAGTTGCTGGACCCGGAGGTGCTGGCCGAGCTGGAGCGGGAGCTGCAGTGGCGCACCGAGGACCGCCGGATCAAGGACGCCGAGGGGGTCGCCGACGCGCTGCGGGTGCTGGGTCCGCTGACCTCGGCGGAGCTGGCGGAGCGTGGCGCCGACCCGGCGTGGGCGCGGGAGCTGACGGCGGCGCGCCGTGTCATCGAGGTGCGGATCGCGGCGGTGGAGCACTGGGCGGCGATCGAGGACGCGGGGCGGCTGCGCGACGCCCTCGGCGCGGCCCTGCCGGTGGGCGTCCCCGAGGCGTTCACGGAGCCGGTCAAGGACCCGCTCGGTGACCTCCTCGCCCGGTACGCCCGCACCCGCGGCCCGTTCACGGCCAACGCGGCGGCCGAGCGGTTCGGCCTCGGGCGGGCGGTCACCGAGGGGGCACTGGAGCGGCTCGGCGTGAGCGGGCGCGTCGTCCAGGGCGAGTTCCATCCCTCGGGCGTCGGCCAGGAGTGGTGCGACGCGACGGTGCTGCGCCGACTGCGCCGCCGCTCCCTTGCGGCGCTGCGCCAGGAGCTGGAGCCGGTGGAGCCGACGGCGCTCGCCCGGTTCCTGCCGCCGTGGCAGCATCTGGGCGGGCAGGAGCTGCGTGGACTGGACGGGCTGGTCCGCGCGGTGGAGCAGCTCCAGGGCGCGGCCGTACCGGCCTCCGCGCTGGAGAAGCTGGTACTGCCCTCCCGGGTGGCGCGGTACCAGCCGGCGATGCTCGACGAGCTGACGGCCACCGGGGAACTGCTGTGGGCGGGCAGCGGTTCGCTCCCCGGCAAGGACGGCTGGGTCTGCCTCTACCTCGCGGACAACGCGCCGCTCCTGCTGCCGCCCCCGCACCCGCTGGAGCTGACACCGCTGCACCAGGCGGTGCTGGACGCGCTCGCCGGAGGGTACGGCCTGTTCTTCCGTCAGGTCGCCGACCAGGTCCGCGCCGTCCACCCGACCGCGTCCGACCAGGCGCTGGCGGATGCCGTCTGGGACCTGGCCTGGTCGGGCCGGCTCACCAACGACACGGTCGCGCCGCTGCGCGCCCTCCTGGGTTCCGGCCGCACCGCGGGGTCCACCGCGCACCGGGCGCGCCGCGGCGTCCCCCGGGGCAGGTTCGGCGGGCTCTCCGCCGCGCCGCGCCCCGCCTCGCGGACGGGCCCGCCGACGGTCGCGGGCCGCTGGTCGCTGCTGCCCCCGCTCGAACCCGACCCGACCCTGCGGGCCCACGCGCTGGCCCGCACCCTCCTGGACCGGCACGGCGTCGTCACGCGGGGCGCGGTGGCGGCGGAGGGCGTCGAGGGCGGCTTCTCCGCGGTGTACCGCGTCCTGTCCGCCTTCGAGGACAGCGGGCAGGCCCGCAGGGGTTACGTGGTGGAAGGGCTGGGCGCGGCGCAGTTCGCGATGGACGGTGCGGTGGACCGGCTCCGCGCCTCCGCGACGGCCGCCGAGCGGGAGACCGGCGGGCAGCCCCGGCAGGCCCTGGTCCTGGCGGCCGCCGACCCGGCCAACGCGTACGGCGCGGCCCTCCCCTGGCCCGAGCCGCCGACCGGCGCCGGGCACAAACCGGGCCGCAAGGCAGGGGCGATGGTCGTCCTGGTCGACGGCGAGCTGGCCATGTACATGGAACGCGGCGGGAAGACCCTCCTGGCCTGGCCCTCCACCACCGCGGACGACCCCTCCGCCCCGGACCCCCGCCTGGAGGGCGCCGCCCACGCCCTCGCCGGCTCGGCCGCCGGGGGCTCCCTCGGCACGGTCACGGTCGCACGCATCAACGGCGAGCCCGCGCTGACCTCTCCGGTCGGCACCTACTTGGAGAACGCGGGCTTCCACGCGACGCCTCGGGGCCTGCGGCTGCGTGGGGGGCGATGAGAGGAGCGCGGTCGGTCGCCGGGGCGGCCTCGACGAGGTGCAGGGGAACGGCCGGACCGGCTGCCCGGCATGGTCCGCGGGGGACGTGCGCCCCGGTCTCCGGGTCGGCCCTGCCCGCCGCGCCCCGCGCGCGACAGGGCCGGCGCCGTCCATCGGCTGACGGCACCGAGCCCCGCGCAGCGCACAGGTAGCGTCCTCGGCCGGGTCGGCCGAACCGGACAAGGCGCCCCGCTGCCGCCGAGGGTGACGGCAGCGGCCGGGCTTGACCGGCGGACCGCTACGTCACGGTGACCCGACCGGAACCTTCGGCTCGGGCAAGCCCCCTCCCGCTCGTTCGGCCCGGCAGACAGCGCGCCACGTCGCTCCACCCAGGTCTGCGACGACGGTGCGCCACACGACGTCGCTGGCCGAGCCAGGAACCACAGCGCCTCCGACGCCGCGCTTGGCGGCACCCCGCACGCCCGCAGGGCAACCGCGCAACGCGGCGAACCCTTCACCGCCACTCCAGTCGGCCGCCGCCTCGCGAGGAGCGGCGAACGGCCCGCCGGGGCGCGAATCCCGTACCGTGCGGCTCTCCAGTCGGCCGTGCACCCGCGTCGGCGGTGGTCCCCCGCACCGCCGACGGCCGCCCTTACGCCTGCCCCGCAGGCAGGCAGCGTGCCCCGCGTCCACCGCCGCCGAGGCCCGCCCGCCCCGGCCCCGTACGCCGCGTACGACCTGCGCAGACGCGGCCCGCGTCTGCAGGCCCGGCCCACCCGCTGACGGTGCCCGGCAGTACCGACACCGCCCAGCGGGGAGAACAGTCCCCGCTCCGGTCGGTGGACGGAAGCCGCACATGCGGCGACCCCGGCTGCCGGCCCCCGCCCGTCGCTCCACGCGCCAGTGCCCCACCACACCAGAGCACCGCCAGTCAGCGCCCCCGACAAGCCGCCTAAACCTCGCCCACACCAACAGGATCTCCACCAGATTTGCCTACAACCCTTAGGCAGATGCACGATGGCCCTCCAGCCTTACGCCCCCTGCGAGAGGACCACCCATGCCACGTGTCGGACTGACTCCGGAGCGTCTCGCTCAGGCCGGAGCGGAGCTGGCCGACGAGATCGGCTTCGAGCAGGTGACCGTGTCGGCGTTGGCGAGGCGGTTCGACGTGAAGGTCGCGAGCCTCTACTCGCACATCAAGAACTCCCAGGACCTCAAGACGCGGATCGCCCTGCTGGCCCTGGCGGAAATGGCCGACCGCGCCGCCGACGCGGTGGCCGGGCGGGCGGGGAAGGACGCCCTGACGGCCTTCGCCGAGGTGTACCGGGACTACGCGCGCGAGCACCCGGGGCGGTACGCGGCGGCCCGGCTGCCCCTGGACCCGCAGACAGCGGCGGCCAGCGCCGGCGTGCGCCACGCACAGATGACGCGGGCGATCCTGCGCGGCTACGACCTCTCGGAGCCGGACCAGACGCACGCGGTCCGGCTCCTGGGCAGCGTCTTCCACGGCTACGTCAGCCTGGAGGCGAGCGGCGGCTTCAGCCACAGCGCCCCCGACTCCTCGCAGACCTGGGCGCGAGTCCTGGACTCCCTCGACTCCCTCCTCCGCAACTGGCCCGAGCCGCCCTGACCGGCGGTACCACGACCAGCCGACGATCCCGTAACGGCAAGAAGCCGGGCCCCTCCCGCTGAGCGGCGGCCCCGCTCGCCCCAGCGCCGTGCCCCGCGTCGGCGCGGCACACCCACCCCACCCTGCGACCCTCAGGCGGAACCATGCCCACCGACCACGACCTGGCGCCCACCACGACGCCCACCCCGCTCACCACGCCCCTCACCCCCGACCTCGTACGCGGCGCCCTGGAACTGGAGCCCACCGCACGCGGCGTCCTTCCGCACCGGCTGCCCGCCTGGGCCCGCGCCCAGAACACCGACGGCCAGCTGGCCATGGCCGAGGCCCAGCCCTCAGGCGTCCGGCTGGTCTTCCGCACCCGGTCCACCGCCGTCGCCCTGGAGACCCTGCCCACCAAGCGGGTCTACGTGGGGGCGCCGCCCCGGCCCGACGGTCTGTACGACCTGGTGGTCGACGGGCGCCTCGTCGGCCAGGCGAGCGCGCCCGGCGGCAACACCCTCACCATCGACATGGCGGCCGGCACCGCCGAGACCGTCCCCGGTCCGCCGGGGACGGTGCGTTTCGCGGACCTGCCCGCCGGGGTCAAGGACATCGAGATCTGGCTGCCGCACAACGAGGCGGCCGAACTGATCGCCCTGCGCACGGACGCGCCCGTCGAGCCCGTCCCGCAGAGCGGCCGGCGGGTCTGGCTGCACCACGGCAGCTCGATCAGCCACGGCTCGGACGCCGCGAGCCCCTCCACCACGTGGCCCGCGCTGGCCGCGGCGCGAGGCGGCGTGGAACTGGTCAACCTCGGGCTGGGCGGCGCCGCACTCCTCGATCCGTTCACCGCCCGCACCCTGCGCGACACCCCCGCCGACCTGATCAGCGTCAAGGTGGGCATCAACCTGGTCAACGCCGATCTGATGCGGCTGCGCGCCTTCACCCCGGCGGTCCACGGCTTCCTCGACACCGTCCGCGAGGGCCACCCCACCACCCCGCTCCTGGTCGTCACCCCCGTGCTGTGCCCGATCCACGAGGACACTCCCGGCCCCTGCGCCCCGGACTTCAGCGAGATCGCCGAGGGACGCGTCAAGTTCAAGGCGACGGGCGATCCGGCGGAGGTGGCGGCCGGCAAGCTCACCTTGAACGTCATCCGCGGCGAGCTGGCCCGCATCGTGCGGCAGCGGTCCGCGGACGACCCGCACCTGCATCTTCTCGACGGCCGCACGCTGTACGGCGAGGCGGACCACGCCGAGCTGCCGCTCCCCGACGAGCTGCACCCGGACGCGGCCGCCCACCGCCGCATGGGCGAGCGCTTCGCCGCCCTCGCCTTCGCCGCGGGAGGGCCGTTCGCCGCCGGGGCCTGAGCCCCGTCGCCCGGGCATCATGGAGGTATGCCCGAGGGAGACACCGTCCACCAGGCGGCGGGGCGCCTGCACCAGGCGCTCGCCGGTGCGGAGCTGACCGCCTTCGACCTCCGCGTGCCCCGCCTCGCGACGGTCGACCTCACCGGCCGCACCGTCATGGAAGTGGTCGCCCGGGGCAAGCATCTGCTGGTCCGTCTGGAGGGCGGCCTCACCCTCCACTCCCATCTGCGGATGGACGGCTCGTGGCGGATCTTCGCCCCGGGCGAGCGCTGGCGGGGCGGGCCCGACCATCAGATCCGCGCGGTCCTCGGCACCGCGTCGCACACCGCGGTCGGGTACCGCCTGCCGGTGCTGGAGCTGCTGCGTACCGGGGCCGAGGACGAGGCGGTCGGTCACCTCGGCCCCGATCCGCTGGGCCCCGACTGGTCCCCCGGCGAGGCCCTGGCCAGGCTGGCGGCGGCACCGGAGCGGGAGGTCGGCGAGGCCGTGCTGGACCAGCGCAATCTGGCGGGCATCGGCAACGTCTTCAAAAGCGAACTGTGCTTCCTGCTACGAGTGACGCCATGGCTGCCCGTCGGCGACCTGCCCGACCCCGAACGCCTCACCGCCCTCGCGGCCCGCCTCCTGGAGGCCAACCGCCACCGCCCGCGCCGCACCACCACCGGCCGCCCCGACCGCCCCCTGTACGTCTACGGCCGTGCGGGCCGCCCCTGCCTGCGCTGCGCCACCCCCGTCAGAACCGCCCAGCAGGGCGAACCCACCCGCGAGCGCCCCACGTACTGGTGCCCGGGCTGCCAGAACGGTCCGGCACCCGGCGCGTGACACCGAGGCCGCCTCTCAACCGGCCCCCGGCTCCCCCCGCCCGCCACGCACCCGCGCCGCCATCCGCCGCACCGCCCGCCGGGCCCGCGCCGCCTGCTCGTCGGCGCGGGACTTCGGTACGCAGTGCACCGGCAGGACGCTCAGCCCCCAGCCGCCCGCCACCACCGCGGCGGCGCCGGCGGCGGCACCGCCGATCTCCAGGGCCGCCCTCGCCAGGGCCACGCACCACAGCACCGCCACCGCGCAGACGGGTATCCACCGCAGCCCACGAACCCCCATGACGCACCACCTCCGTACCGGGCCGACCGCGCCGGGCGGGGCCGTGGAAGCCCCGGGGGCGGGCCGCGCTCAGGCGGCCCGCCCCCGGGCTCGTCGTCCGCCGCCGTCGGCGGCCGTTGTCGTCTCAGCCGTTCTCCGCCTGGAACATCCAGTGGTGCTTCTCCAGGTCGGCGGTGATGGTGATGAAGATGTCCTGGCTGACCGGGTCCGCCTCGCCGGTCGCGGCGATGCGCTCACGCATCCGGCCGATCACCGCGCCCAACGCCTCGACCAGGGTGTTGACCGCGTCCACGTCCTTGGTCCAGCCCTCGTTGACCACGCCGATGCCGCTGGTCCCTGCGACGGTCGCGGCGCGGCCGTCCGGCGAGACCCCGAGGGCCGAGGCGCGCTCGGCCACCGTGTCGGAGTGCCCGCGGGCGGTGTCGACCACCTCGTCGAGCTGGAGGTGGACGGAGCGGAAGCGCGGGCCGGTGACGTTCCAGTGCACCTGCTTGGCCACCAGCGAGAGGTCGATCAGGTCCACCAGGGCGCCCTGCAGGGCCCCCGCGACCACCTTGAGATCGGTCTCCGGAAGCGGGCTCTTGACCACGTTCATCGCATTCCTCCAAGTCGTCACGACCGGTCACCCGCCACCGACGGCGGGCCGTCGCCAGCCACGCACCACAATGACACAGGTGCCCGATTTGGGTAACTTCGACCGGTCATTCAGTGGACCGGTTCCGCTACCCGATGGGGCGGAGGACCCGGACTCCCGCCGGCCGCCGCGACCGCCCGAGGGGCGGGTCCCGGCCGGGCGGCGCGGTCCTCGCCCAACGAGAAGCCCCGGTGGCGGCGGGAGCGGATCTTGTCGATCCGCGTGCCCGCCCCCACCGGGGCTACACGTGTGACGTGCCGTTCTTCTCGCCGCGCCGGTCAGGCGGCGGCGACGCCCACGGCCTCGGGCGCCTTGATCGTCACCCGCTCCGGCGGCACGCCGGAGACGGAGACGGCGTTCAGCATGGGCCTGACCGGTGCCGGTACCGGGTCGGTGGCAGCGGCGGACTCGGCCAGCTCGGCGAGTGCCAGCTCGTCGCTGACCTCACGCATCAGCTCGGACATCCGTACGTCCAACGCGTCGCAAATGGCGGAGAGCAGTTCGGAGGACGCCTCCTTCTGCCCCCGCTCCACCTCGGAGAGATAGCCGAGTGAGACTCGGGCGGACGAGGAGACTTCGCGCAGAGTACGGCCCTGGCGCTGGCGCTGCCGACGCAGCACGTCACCCAGCAGGCGACGGAGCAGAATCATCGGTGGCTCCCTCCTCGGACCGCGTAACCGCATCCTTCACGCCCCACCGTACCGCCTACCGCTGCGGCCGTGCGGGGAGCGATGTCGTGTTCACTCAGGGCTGCAAACATCAGGTCTCCCCGTTCTGTTCCGAATTTCGCGTCCGCCCGTGCCCGCCCAGTTCCCCGATGAGCAGGCCGAGAACCCTCCGGACACTCTCCATACGGATGTCCGTACGGTCCCCGTCCAACCGCAGTGCGGCCGATTTCCCTCCCCGGGGTCCGGCCACGGCGATGTACACGGTGCCCACGGGACGGCCGTCCTGCGGCTCGGGCCCGGCGACGCCGGTGGTGGCCACCCCCCACTCGGCCCCCAGTTCCCGGCGCACCCCTTCGGCCATCTGGCGCGCGACCTCGGGGTCCACGGCGCCCCTGGCCCGCAGCAGCGCCGCGTCGACGCCGAGCAGCCGGTCCTTGAGCTCCGTGGCGTACGCCGTGACCGAGCCGCGGAAGGCTGCCGAGGCGCCCGGCGCCGCGGTGACGGCGGCGGCCACCAGGCCCCCGGTGAGCGACTCGGCGACGGCCAGCGTCTCACCGCGCTCGGCCAGCAGCCGCAGGGCGTGCTCCGCCTCGGCGCTCACCGCCGGGTCTCCCTGCCGCCCTGCCGGGCGCCGGCGGCGTCCTGGCCCTCCTCCCGCCCGGGGGCGGGAGGAGGCACTTCGCCCGTCCGCCCGGCCCGGCCGGCGGCCGAGGCCGCCGTGGCGACCAGGGCCTCGGAGGCGGTGGCGGCGGGGCCGACCTCGCCCACGGTGCCCTCCGCGCCCGCGGCCTCGCGGCGTGCGGCGCGCTCGGCGGCGAGACCCGCACGGCGCAGCACGACGGCCTGCCGCACGTAGTCGAGGCCGGTGGCCACGGTCAGCACCACGGCGACGGCCATCACCCAGAAACGCAGGGTGGCGAGCGGCCCGGTGAGCGCGAGGACGTACATGCCGGCCGCCGTGCCCTGGGCGAGGGTCTTCAGCTTGCCGCCCCGGCTGGCGGGGATCACCCCGAACCTGATCACCCAGAAACGCAGCACCGTGATGCCCAGCTCACGCCCGAGGATCACCGCCGTCACCCACCAGGGCAGCTCCCCCAGCCAGGAGAGGCAGATCAGCGCGGCACCCATGATCGCCTTGTCGGCGATCGGGTCGGCGATCTTCCCGAAGTCCGTCACCAGGTCGTACGTCCGGGCGAGGTGCCCGTCGAAGACGTCGGTGATCATGGCGACGGCGAAGGCCGCCCAGGCCAGGGCGCGCCAGGCCGGGTCGTAGCCGCCCTCGGCCAGCAGCAGGGCCACGAATCCGGGGACCAGCAGGAGCCGGATCATGGTCAGGATGTTGGCGATGTTCCAGACGCCGGCCTGCCGCACGGCCGGGGTCCTGCGGCTGGCGCCGCGTACGCCGCCCGCGTGGGCTCCACCGGCCGTGGACGCCGACACTCCGGTCATCTGCCCGCCTCCTCGATCAGGTGCAGAGGTTCGGCGACGAGGTCCACTCCCTCGGTGCCGACCACCTTGGCCACGACCATACGGCCCGGGGTGAGGTCCGCGCCGCCTGTGAAGAGGATCTGCCCGTCGGTCTCGGGGGCCTGGTGGGCGGCCCGGCCGACGGCGCCCTCTTCCTCGTCGACGGATTCGACGAGTACCTCCACGGTCTCACCGACCCGCTCGTCCGCGCGCTGCGAGACGAGTTCCTCGGCGAGCCGGGAGACGCGCGCGAGGCGCTCGGCGACCTCCTCCTCGGGGAGCTTGCCGTCGTATCCGGCGGCCTCGGTGCCGTCCTCGTCGGAGTAGCCGAAGACACCGATGGCGTCCAGGCGGGCGCCGGTGAGGAACCGCTCCAGTTCGGCGACGTCCGCCTCGCTCTCGCCGGGGAAGCCGACGATGAAGTTGGAGCGGACACCGGCCTCGGGAGCCTTGGCCCGGATCTGTTCCAGCAGGCCGAGGAAGCGGTCGGTGTCGCCGAAGCGGCGCATCGCCCGCAGCACGCCGGGCGCGGAGTGCTGGAAGGAGAGGTCGAAGTAGGGGGCGACCTTCGGGGTCGAGGTGAGGACGTCGATCAGGCCGGGCCGCATCTCGGCGGGCTGGAGGTAGCTGACGCGCACCCGCTCGATGCCGTCCACCTCCGCCAGCTCCGGCAGCAGCGTCTCCAGCAGCCGGATGTCGCCGAGGTCCTTGCCGTACGAGGTGTTGTTCTCGGAGACCAGCATGATCTCCTTCACGCCCTGCTCGGCGAGCCAGCGCGTCTCCTGGAGCACGTCGGAGGGGCGCCGGGAGATGAAGGAGCCGCGGAACGAGGGGATGGCGCAGAAGGAGCAGCGCCGGTCGCAGCCGGAGGCCAGCTTGACCGAGGCGACCGGGCTGGTGCCCAGTCGGCGGCGGAGCGGGGCGCGCGGCCCGGAGGCGGGCGCGAGGCCGTCCGGCAGGTCGGCGGGGGCGGGCTCCTGGGCGTGGCCGGGGAGGGCCACGGTGCTGTCCTGGCGCTCGGCGGGGCTGATCGGGAGCAGCTTGCGCCGGTCGCGGGGGGTGTGGGAGGCGTGGATGCCGCCGCCCAGGATGGTCCGCAACCGGTCGGAGATGTCGGCGTAGTCGTCGAAGCCCAGCACCCCGTCGGCCTCGGGGAGGGCTTCGGCCAGCTCCTTGCCGTACCGCTCGGCCATGCAGCCGACGGCGACCACGGCCTGGGTTCTGCCCTGGCTCTTGAGGTCGTTGGCCTCCAGCAGGGCGTCGACGGAGTCCTTCTTGGCGGCTTCGACGAAGCCGCAGGTGTTGACGACGGCGACATCGGCGGCTTCGGCGTCCTCGACGAGCTGCCAGCCGTCCGCCTCCAGGCGGCCTGCGAGCTCCTCCGAATCCACCTCGTTACGGGCGCATCCGAGAGTGACGAGAGCGACGGTACGGCGTTCAGGCATGGGCTCAAGACTACTTTGTCCCGGCCGGGACCCCCGCCCCGGCCGGGACAGGGTCCCTTGGGCCCGGTTCAGCCCGCGTTCGGGTCGCCCTTGGTGTAGGAGAGGCGCTGGACCTGGCCGGGCTGGAAGCGGTCCTCGATCTCCTTGCCGTTGACGAGCAGCTCGACCGCGCCGGCGTCGCCGATGACCAGGTCGACCCGCTCCTTGTCGGTGAAGGTCTTGGTCTGGCCCTGTGCGAGCGTCCCGTCGAAGAGGAGCTGGCCGTTGTGGTCCTTGGCCGAGAGCCAGCTGCGCCCCTCGGGCACGGTGATCTTGACGGTCACCCGGTCGGCCGGGGCCGCCGCGATGGCGCTCTCGGAGGGCTTCGGGTCGGGCTTCGCGGACCGGGAGGGCTTGGCCGGGGGCGCCGTGCTGCCGTTCTCGCCCGCGACGTTCTTGGCGCCGCCATCGCCGTCGCCGTTGAAGAGGGTGAAGCCGACGAACCCGACGACCGCGACGATGGCGGCGACCATGGCCGCCGTCCAGTTGGCGCGGCGCGGCTCGGAGCGGATGCGCTCGGCCTCGAAGAGCGGCGCGGGCACGGTGGGCGCGGGGCGTCCGCCGTGGTCGGCGTCGTAGGCGGCGATGAGCGGGGCGGGGTCGACGCCGACGGCGCGCGCCAGCGTGCGGATGTGGCCGCGGGCGTAGACGTCGCCGCCGCAGCGGGAGAAGTCGTCCTGTTCGATCGCCTGGATGATCGGGACGCGGACCCGGGTGGCGGCGCTGACCTCGTCGACGCCGAGTCCGGCCTCGGTGCGGGCGCGGGCCAGGGTGCGGCCGATCTCGGGCTTCGGCTGGGCGGACTCGGGAGCCGGGGCCCGCTCGGTCGCAGGACGCTCGTCCTCGACCTCGGCCGCGGGGGAGGAACCGTTGTCTTCAGGGGATTTGCCGAGGGACACGGGGGTGCCTTTCGAGCCTGTGGCCACCTGCTGGAGGTCCAGTCTAGGGGGGGTGCGCATGCGGGGGGCAACCGGACGGACGGACTTGTACGCCATCGGAATGGCGTCCTCCCGCCCCGGCGCGGGGCACCGGGTGCCCCTTCTCTCCACTTGACGTACGCCGAGGGGAAACGGTTGCCCCGGGCCGTGCCGTCGGGCCGGTCATCAGTGCGCCGGGGCCTGGCACCGGCGTGCGCCCGGAGCTACGTGCCCGGCGCGGCCCGGCGTACGCCGGGTGGGGCCGTCCCTCTCCCTTCGCCGCGCGCCGTCCCGCCCCCGCTCCGGCCCGGTGGCCGCGGTTGAGGAGCTGTCATGGTTGCTCCTCCCCCCGGATCACGGCGAGCACTCCTGGCAGGTCCTCAGGTTTCACGAGAACGTCACGGGCCTTGGAGCCCTCGGTGGGGCCGACGATGTCCCGGGACTCCATGAGGTCCATCAGCCGGCCGGCCTTGGCGAAGCCGACGCGCAGTTTGCGCTGGAGCATCGAGGTGGAGCCGAACTGGGTGGAGACGACCAGTTCGGTGGCCTGGCAGAGCAGGTCGAGGTCGTCGCCGATCTCCTCGTCGATCTCCTTCTTCTTCTGGCCGCCGACCACCACGTCGTCCCGGAAGACCGGCGTCATCTGCTCCTTGCAGTGCCGGACGACCTCGGCGACCTCCTCCTCGGTGACGAAGGCTCCCTGCATCCGGGTGGGCTTGTTGGCTCCCATCGGCAGGAACAGCCCGTCGCCCTTGCCGATGAGCTTCTCGGCGCCGGGCTGGTCGAGGATGACCCGGCTGTCGGCGAGCGAGGAGGTGGCGAAGGCGAGCCGGGAGGGCACGTTGGCCTTGATGAGGCCGGTCACGACGTCGACGCTGGGCCGCTGGGTGGCAAGGACCAGGTGGATGCCTGCGGCCCGGGCGAGCTGCGTGATGCGGACGATCGCGTCCTCCACGTCCCGGGGCGCCACCATCATCAGGTCCGCCAGCTCGTCCACGATGACCAGCAGGTACGGGTAGGGATGGAGCTCGCGCTCGCTGCCCTGGGGCGTCTTGGCCTTGCCGCTGCGCACGGCGGCGTTGAAGTCGTCGATGTGCCGGTAGCCGAAGGCGGCCAGGTCGTCGTAGCGCAGGTCCATCTCGCGGACCACCCACTGGAGTGCCTCGGCGGCCCGTTTGGGGTTGGTGATGATCGGCGTGATGAGGTGCGGGATGCCCTCGTAGGCGGTCAGCTCGACGCGCTTGGGGTCGACGAGGACCATCCGCACGTCCTCCGGCGAGGCCCGCATCATGATCGAGGTGATCAGGCAGTTGATGCAGGAGGACTTGCCGGAGCCGGTGGCTCCGGCGACCAGGATGTGCGGCATCTTGGCGAGGTTGGCCATCACGTAGCCGCCCTCGACGTCCTTCCCGAGGCCGACGAGCATCGGGTGGTGGTCCTCGGCGGCGTCGGCGAGGCGCAGCACGTCGCCGAGGTTGACCATCTCGCGGTCGGTGTTGGGGATCTCGATGCCGACGGCGGACTTGCCCGGGATGGGGCTGATGATCCGCACGTCGGGGCTGGCGACGGCGTAGGCGATGTTCTTGGTGAGCGCGGTGATCCGCTCGACCTTCACGGCCGGTCCGAGTTCGACCTCGTAGCGGGTGACCGTGGGGCCGCGGGTGAAGCCGGTGACGGCCGCGTCGACCTTGAACTCGGTGAAGACGGTGGTGAGCGAGGCCACGACGGCGTCGTTGGC
The DNA here is from genome assembly GCF_051397025.1 of Streptomyces sp. BBFR102. Taxonomy (NCBI): domain Bacteria; kingdom Bacillati; phylum Actinomycetota; class Actinomycetes; order Kitasatosporales; family Streptomycetaceae; genus Streptomyces; species Streptomyces sp. BBFR102. The sequence continues at coordinate 4,726,735 of NZ_CP195757.1, read as the reverse complement.
GGCGCTGCGGGACTTGCCCGGCCCGCCGCGCTCCAGCAGGTCTATCGACGGCAGCGCGTAGGTGATGTCCCCGGAGAGCTGGAGCTGCTCGACCCGCGCCGGAAGCGGCTTGCTCCCGTCGGCGGGCGGCGCCTTGGTGAGGTCGGGTACGGAGCCGGAGTCCTGGACCTGGGTCCTGCGGCGGCTGGGCGTGGGCCTGAGTGCTTCCTCGGTCCCGGTGGTACGCGCCGAGGGCACCGGGGTGGCGGCGGGCTCGCGCTCCGTGCTCACCCCCTGGGTGAGGTCGGCGACCAGCGGGGAGGGCGGCATGCCGTGCAGGACGGCTCCGTCGAGGGCGGCGGCGGCCTCGGCGGCGATGTCGACCGCGTCGCGCCCGGCCCGCTCGGCGGCGGGTTTGCGCGGGGCGCGGCGCCGGACGGGCCGGGTCGGCGCCTCGTCGGTGTCGCCGTCCGGCCCGGGGTGGCGGCGCGCTTCGGGCAGCGCCTCGCGCCATTGCTCGTCGTACCGCGCGTCGTCCTCGCTCGGGACGGTGGGCGCGGCGACCAGGCCGAGGCGGCGGCCGAGAGCGCGCAGGCGCTGCGGGATGGCGGCGACCGGGGTGGCGGTGACCACCAGGAGCCCGAAGACGGTGAGGAGCAGCAGCAGCGGGACGGCCAGCACCTCGGTGACGGTGAAGATCAGGGGCGTGGCCGACGCCCAGCCGATGAGGCCGCCGGCGTCCTGGAGGGCGGCGGTGCCGTCGCCGCGCGCGGGTGAGCCGCAGGCGATGTGGACCTGGCCGAGGACACCGAGGACCAGCGCGGAGAGGCCGATGACGATGCGCCCGTTGGCCTCGGGCTTCTCCGGGTGGCGGATCAGCCGCACCGCGACGGCGCCGAGCAGCAGCGGCACCATCAGGTCGAGCCGGCCGAAGGCGCCGGTGACGAGCATCGCCACCAGGTCACCGACGGGGCCCTGGAGGTTGGACCAGGTGCCGGCGGCGACGATCAGGGCGAGGCCGAGGAGGAGCAGGGCGAGGCCGTCCTTGCGGTGGGCGGGGTCGAGCCCCTTGGCGCCGCGCCCTATACCGCGGAAGACGGCGCCGACGCCGTGGGCGGCACCGAGCCAGACCGTGCGAACGAAGCGGTAGAGGCCGGGGGCGGGTGCGGGCTTGGGCGGCGGTTTGCGTACCGCGGCCTTCTTGGCGGGCGCCTTCTTCCTCACGGGCGGCTTGGCCGCGCTCTTCTTCGCAGGTCCCCCGGGACGCCCCGCGCCGCGCGCCGAGGACGGTGATCCCTTGCCGGAGGTACGTGAGGCCATGGTGGTGAGGTTACCGGTGCGAGGTGGGCGGGACACGTGCGCCCGGACCTTCACCCGTCCGTGTCGCTCCTGACGCGGCGTCGCCTTGACGGCTGGTCAGCGGGCGGGCAGGGGCCGGTCCCTGCCCCCGGTCCCGCTCAGCCCTGCGGCGGCAGGACGGGTGCCGTACCGCCCGAGTTCGGGTCGATGGCGTCCAGGGCTCTGCGCAGGCCGGTGAGTTTGCGTTCGAGGTGGGCCGCGGTGGCGACGGCGGCGGCGTCCGCCGACTCGTCGTCCAGCTGTTTGGAGAGCGCCTCGGCCTGCTCCTCGACGGCCGCGAGCCGCGCGGAGAGCTCGGCGATGACACCGGTCGGCTCCGTCTGGCCGTCGCGTCCCTCGACCTGGATACGCAGCAGTTCCGCCTGCTCGCGGAGCTTGCAGTTCTTCATGTACAGGTCGACGAAGACCGAGACCTTGGCCCGCAGCACCCACGGGTCGAAGGGCTTGGAGATGTAGTCCACCGCGCCGGCCGCGTAGCCGCGGAAGGTGTGGTGCGGGCCGTGGTTGATCGCGGTGAGGAAGATGATGGGGATGTCCCGGGTCCGCTCCCGGCGCTTGATGTGGGCGGCGGTCTCGAAACCGTCCATGCCCGGCATCTGCACATCCAGCAGGATGACCGCGAAGTCATCCGTCAGCAGCGCCTTGAGCGCTTCCTCCCCGGACGACGCCCGCACCAGTGTCTGATCGAGCGCGGAGAGAATGGCCTCCAGCGCCAGCAGATTCTCCGGCCGGTCGTCGACCAGGAGGATCTTGGCCTTCTGCATCCTGGCCCGCCCTCCTCGCCCCGGCATGGGGCTTCCTTGGTCCTGCGGACGTGGGGAAGCACCGGGGCCTGCCCCGGGGGACGACTCCCTTGCGTCGTCCGTCCTTGTGCCGGTCATGGTAGCCGCACCCCGCTCGTCGCCACACCCTGTCACCGCGATGTCACTTGTACGTAAGCGCAAACGCGGCCGGGCCCCGGAAGGTTCCCCGTCCGGCGGGACCCGGCAGCGCCACGTCCCGCCACGGTACGCCCCGCCGGCTCCAACTCCGCGCCCAGGGGCGGCCGGCCGGGGCGCGGCGCGGCCCCGGTCATCCGTCCTCGCTCATCCACCCCTCCATGACGGCCAGCAGGTGGTCGGGGTCGACGGGCTTGGTGACGTAGTCGGAGGCGCCCGACTCGATGGCCTTCTCCCGGTCGCCCTTCATCGCCTTGGCGGTCAGGGCGACGATCGGCAGCCCCGCGAACTGGGGCATGCGGCGGATCGCGGAGGTGGTCGCGTACCCGTCCATCTCCGGCATCATGATGTCCATCAGCACCACGGCCACGTCGTCGTGCTGCTCCAGCACCTCGATGCCCTCGCGGCCGTTCTCGGCGTAGAGGACCGCCAGGCCGTGCTGTTCGAGGACGCTGGTGAGGGCGAAGACGTTGCGGATGTCGTCGTCGACGATGAGCACCTTCTGGCCGTCGAAGCTCACCGGCCCGCGCTCCGGACGCTCCTGGGGCGGCGCGTCCAGCGGCCTGCCCAGCGAGGTGGTGCGGGGCTGCCCCTGCCCGGCGGTGCCGTCGGTGCCGGCCGCCGCCTCCTCGGCGGCCCTGCGGCGCCGGCGGAAGAGGGAGACGGGTCCGTTGCGGGTGTCCTTCAGGGGCTCCGTGGGCACCGGTTCGGTACTTCGGGGCGCCTGGCCGGCGGGGAGTTCGCCCTTGGGCTCGACCGCGGGGGCGAGCTGCGCGTACTCCTGCACCGGGAGCCCTGCGGGATGCAGCGGCAGGTAGAGCGTGAAGGTCGAGCCGCGGCCCGGCTCGCTCGCCGCGTGGATCTCGCCGCCGAGCAGGCGGGCGATCTCCCGGCTGATGGAGAGGCCGAGGCCGGTGCCGCCGTACTTGCGGCTGGTGGTGCCGTCGGCCTGTTTGAACGCCTCGAAGATGACCCGCATCTTGCCCGAGGCGATGCCGATTCCGGTGTCGGTGACGGAGAACGCGATGAGGTCGGCGTCCGCGTCCGCCAGCGAACCGGCTTCCAGCAACTGCTCCCTGATCGCGTCGGGGACGTCGGCGGCGGCCGGCCGGATGACCAGCTCCACGGCGCCGCTGTCGGTGAACTTCACCGCGTTGGACAGGAGGTTGCGCAGGACCTGCAGGAGCCGCTGCTCGTCGGTGTGGAGGGTGGCGGGCAGCTCCGGGGAGACCCGGACGGAGAAGTCCAGGCCCTTCTCGGCGGTGAGCGGCCGGAAGGTGGCCTCCACGTAGTCGACCAGCTGGACCAGAGCGATCCGGGTCGGGCTGACGTCCATCTTGCCCGCCTCGACCTTGGAGAGGTCGAGGATGTCGTTGATCAACTGGAGCAGGTCGGAACCGGCGCCGTGGATGGTCTCGGCGAACTCCACCTGCTTCGGGGAGAGGTTCCCCTCGGCGTTGTCGGCGAGCAGCTTGGCGAGGATCAGCAGCGAGTTGAGCGGGGTGCGCAGCTCGTGCGACATGTTGGCGAGGAACTCCGACTTGTACCGCATGGAGACGGCGAGCTGCTCGGCCCGCTCCTCCAGCACCTGCCGGGCGTCCTCGATCTCGGTGTTCTTGACCTCGATGTCGCGGTTCTGCCGGGCCAGCAGCTCGGCCTTCTCCTCCAGCTCGGCGTTGGAGTCCTGGAGCGCCTTCTGGCGGACCTCCAGCTCCTCGGAGCGGTCCCGCAGCTGCTCGGTCAGCTCCTGCGACTGCTTCAGCAGCTCCTCGGTCTTGGTGTTGACGCTGATGGTGTTGACGCTGGTCGCGATCATCTCGGCGAGCTGGCTGAGGAAGTCCCGCTGGATGTGGGTGAACTGCTGGAAGGCGGCCAGCTCGATCACGCCGAGCACGGTGCCCTCGAAGAGCAGCGGCAGCACGATCACATGGGCGGGCGGCGCCTCCCCGAGTCCCGAGGCGATCTTCAGGTACCCGGAGGGCACATGGTCGACGAGGACGGTCCGCTTCTCCTGCGCGGCGGCCCCGATCAGCGACTCACCGGGCTTGAACGCGGTCGGCATCGACCCCATCGAGTAGCCGTAACTCCCGATCATCCGCAGCTCGTACGCGTCCTCGCGGGCCTCCGCGGACAGGTCCGGGTCCTCCTCGGTGGGCGCGGCGATGAAGAACGCGCCGTGCTGCGCGGAGACCACCGGGGTCAGCTCGCTCATGATCAGCGAGGCGACGTCGGTGAGGTCGCGGCGGCCCTGCATGAGTCCGGAGATCCGCGCGAGATTGCCCTTGAGCCAGTCCTGCTCCTTGTTGGCGAGGGTGGTGTCGCGCAGGTTGGTGATCATCGTGTTGATGTTGTCCTGGAGCGCCCGGATCTCGCCGGCGGCGTCCACGTCGATCTTGAGCTGGAGGTCGCCGCGGGTGACGGCGGTGGCGACCGCGGCGATGGCGCGCACCTGGCGGGTGAGGTTCTGCGCCATCTCGTTCACCGACTCGGTGAGGTCGCGCCAGGTGCCGTCGACGTCGCGGACCCGTGCCTCGCCGCCGAGCTGGCCCTCCGTACCCACCTCGCGGGCGACCCGGGTGACCTGCTCGGCGAAGGAGGAGAGCTGGTCGACCATCGTGTTGATGGTCGTCTTCAGCTCCAGGATCTCCCCGCGGGCGTCGATGTCGATCTTCTTGGTGAGATCGCCCTTGGCGATGGCGGTGGTGACCATCGCGATGTTGCGGACCTGGCCCGTGAGGTTGGAGGCCATCGAGTTCACCGACTCGGTGAGGTCCTTCCACGTCCCCGAGCTGCCGGGCACACGGGCCTGGCCGCCGAGGATGCCGTCGGTGCCCACCTCGCGGGCGACGCGGGTCACCTCGTCGGCGAACGACGACAGGGTCGTCACCATGGTGTTGACGGTGTCGGCGAGCTGGGCGACCTCGCCGCTCGCCTCGACGGTGACCTTCTTGGTCAGGTCGCCGTTGGCCACGGCGGTGGCGACGTGGGCGATGTTCCGCACCTGGCCGGTGAGGTTGTTCGCCATGGTGTTGACGTTGTCGCTCAGGTCCTTCCAGATGCCGGTGACGCCCGGCACCCGCGCCTGGCCGCCGAGGTTGCCCTCGGTGCCGACCTCGCGGGCGACCAGGGTCACCTGCTCGGCGAAGTTGGAGAGCTGGTCGACCATCGTGTTGACGGTGGTGACCAGTTCGAGGATCTCGCCCTTGGCGTCGACGGTGATCTTCTTGGAGAGGTCGCCGCGGGCCACGGCGGTGGTGACCTCGGCGATGTTGCGGACCTGCATGGTCAGGTTGTTGGCCATGCTGTTCACCGACTGGGTGAGGTCCTTCCAGGTGCCGGAGACCCCGTCGACCTGCGCCTGGCCGCCGAGGATGCCCTCGGTGCCGACCTCGCGGGAGACGCGGGTGACCTGCTCGGCGAAGGCCGAGAGCTGGTCCACCAGCGTGTTCAGGGTGTTCTTCAGCTCCAGGATCTCGCCCCGGGCGTCCACGTCGATCTTCTGCGACAGGTCGCCCCGGGCGATGGCGGTGGCCACCTGGGCGATCTGGCGGACCTGGGCGGTGAGATTGCCGGCCATGCCGTTCACCGAGTCGGTCAGGTCGCGCCAGACGCCGGCGACGCCGGGCACCTGCGCCTGGCCGCCGAGCCGCCCCTCGGTGCCCACCTCGCGGGCGACCCGGGTCACCTCGTCGGCGAAGGCCGAGAGCTGGTCGACCATCGTGTTGATGGTGTTCTTCAGCTCCAGGATCTCGCCCCGGGCGTCCATGCCGATCTTCTGGGAGAGGTCTCCCTGCGCCACCGCCGTGGTGACCTGGGCGATCTGCCGTACCTGGGCGGTGAGGTTGCCGGCCATGAGGTTGACGGAGTCGGTCAGCTCCTTCCAGGTGCCGCTGACCCCGTCCACCTGAGCCTGGCCGCCGAGCCGGCCCTCCGTACCCACGTCCCGGGCCATCCGCGTGACCTGGTCGGCGAAGGAGGAGAGCTGGTCCACCATCCGGTTCACGGTCATCTTCAGCTGGAGCATCTCGCCGGAGACGTCCACGGTGACCTTCTGCGAGAGGTCGCCGTTGGCCACCGCCGTCGTCACCTGTGCGATGTTGCGCACCTGGCCGGTGAGGTTACGGAACGCGGTGTTGACGGAGTCGGTCAGGTCCTTCCAGGTCCCGGCCGCCCCCTGCACGGTGGCCTGGCCGCCCAGTTCACCCTCGACACCGACCTCGCGCGCCACCCGGGTCACCTCGGCGCCGAACGCCGAGAGCTGGCCGACCATGGTGTTGACGGTGTTCTTCAGCTCCAGCATCTCGCCGAAGACGTCCACGGTGACCTTCTGCGAGAGGTCGCCGTTGGCCACCGCCCTCGTCACCTGCGCGATGTCGCGCACCTGCGTGGTCAGGTTCCGGAAGACCGTGTTGACGGAGTCGGTCAGGTCCTTCCAGGTCCCGGCGGCACCCGGCACGTTGGCCTGCCCGCCGAGCTGCCCCTCGACGCCGACCTCGCGGGCGACGCGGGTCACCTCGTCGGCGAAGGTCCGCAGCGTCTCGGTCATCTGGTTGATGGTCTCGGCGAGCTGGGCGACCTCGCCGCGCGCGCTGACCGTCACCTTGCGGGACAGGTCGCCGTTGGCGACGGCGGTGGTGACCTCGGCGATCCCGCGGACCTGCGCGGTCAGGTTGGAGGCCATGAGGTTCACCGAGTCGGTGAGGTCCTTCCACACCCCGTCCACACCGGGGACCTGCGCCTGCCCGCCCAGCTCCCCCTCGGTGCCCACCTCGCGGGCGACGCGCGTCACCTCGGAGGAGAACGAGGACAGCTGGTCCACCATCGTGTTGACGGTGTTCTTGAGTTCGAGCATCTCGCCGGCGACGTGCACCGTCACCTTGCGCGACAGGTCACCGCGGGCCACCGCCGTGGTCACCAGCGCGATGTCCCGCACCTGCGCGGTCAGCCGGTACGCCATGGTGTTGACGGAGTCCGTGAGGTCCTTCCACGAACCGGACATGCCCCGCAGCTGGGCCTGGCCGCCGAGCTTGCCCTCGGTGCCGACCTCGCTGGCCACCCGGGTCACCTCGTCGGTGAACCGCGACAACTGGTCGACCAGGTTGTTCACCGTCCGGCCGACCTTCAGGAACTCCCCGCGCAGCGGATGGCCCGAGCCGTCCGGCGGCTGCGTCCGCAGCTCCATCCGCTGCTCCAGGTCACCGTCGGCGACCGCGGAGAGCACCCGGCCGACCTCGGAGACGGGATGGACCAGATCGTCGACGAGGGCGTTGGACGCCTCGATCGCCGAGGCCCAGGACCCCTCGCAGACCCCCGTCTCCAGCCGCTCCGTGAGTTTTCCCTCACGTCCGACCGTGCGCCGCACCCGCGACAGTTCCCCGGTCAGATGCAGATTGCGGTCCGCGACCTCGTTGAACAACGCGGCGACCTCGGCCATCACGCCGTCGCCGGTCACCGTCAGGCGGCGCCGGAAGTTCCCGTCGCGCATCGCGGCCAGGGCGGACTTCAGGCGCTGGAGCTGGGCCGCGTCCACCTCGACCGTCCCGCTCCTGGAGGCATTTCGGGACCGTCCGCCCTGTCCGCGCGTGGTCGTGCTCCGCGCCGCTGCGCCAGACTCCACCGTGTCCCTCCCGCAAGGGTCGACGTAGTACTACAGGTTCGCTCGGGGCCGTTGCACAGAGCGTGCCCAGTGTTTCACCCCTGCCGAACCCGGCGATAACAGTTCGGCAGCTTCGCACACCGTCCGCACACCCTCCGGACCGAAACCGCGCGACCGGCATCCGCCGGAACCGTGAAGGTAAGTAACCTGGCACCAGGCTGTCCAACCACCCCGGTATGCCCGGCCTGGGCGGTGGCACACGTACGTACGGGCATCGGAGGGGCGGCCGGAGGAATGGGACTGACGTTGCCCGGGGAACAGCCCCCGGCATCCGGGGCCGAGCACCCCGACCACGGGAGCCTGGACCCCGCCGACAACCGCACGAGGAGTTCTGTGATCACGGCGCGGGCCGCCCACACCTTCGAACCGGTCGGGCGCTCGGTGGCTGCCGCCCGCGCCTTCGTCCGCGACACCCTGCAGGGCTGGGGCTTCGGTGACGTCGTGGACGACGCCGTGGTCCTCACCAGCGAGCTGGTCACCAACGCCGTCGTGCACGCGGGCACCGCCGCCGAGGTGGTCTGCCTGCGCTCCGGCGACGGGGTGCGCGTCGAGGTTTCCGACCGCTATCCCGAGCGCGAGATCCCGCTCCAGTCCGGCGGCGTCCAGATGGGCAGCCCGGACCGCGAGGGAGGCCGCGGCCTCCAGCTCTGCGCGGCGCTCGCCTCCCGCTGGGGCGTCGAGTACTCCCCGGCCCACAAGCACGTCTGGTTCCGACTCGACCTGCCCGAGCGCCAGGTCGGCACCCGCACCGCCGGCCCCTCGGTCTCCACCGAGCTGCTGCCGCTCGCCGACGAGCGGGTCCGCGTCGCGGTGATCCAGATCGACGGCGAGGGCGCCGTCTCCGCCTGGAACGACGACGCACTGGAACTCTTCGGCCACCCGTCGAAGCAGATCATCGGCAAGCCGCTGACCGACTACGCGGCGTGGCCGCACACCCCCGGCACCAGCACCGGCATCGCCGAGGCCCTGCGCCTGTCCCGCTGGGAGGGCAGCTACGGCGTCCGCGCCGCCGACGGCCGCGTCGTCCCGGTCTACGCCTCCCACCTGCGCGTCCGCGACCCGCGGGGCAAGCCGTCCACGGTCTGCCTGCTGGTCCGCGACGACGAGCGCGCGGTCCTCGCCACGCCGCAGCGCGGCCCCGCCCCGGAGTCCGGGCACCGCGCCGACGGCCAGAGCACCGACCCGTTCGAGACCTTCATCGGCTCCCCGGCACCGGACGACCTCGACGGGCTCCTCCAGCGCACCGTGGAACGCTCCCGCGACATGCTCGACGGCGACGCCGCGTTCCTGCTGCTCGCCACCGATGACGAGACGGAGCTGGAGGTCCGCGCCACCACCGGGCTGCCCTCCGCCCGCCAGCGGTTCGCCCGCGTCCCGGTCGACCCCGGCTCCGGCCGGCGGGGCACGGCCCGGATGCCCGCCGTCCACGAGGACCTGGCCGCCGTCCCCGGCGCCGTCTCGCTGCTGGACGGCACCGGGATGCGCTCGGTGGTGACGGTCCCGCTCAAGGTCGAGGGCCGCCTCACCGGTTCGCTCGGCGTCGCCGCGGAGGGCGCGGGCCGCTACTCCAACGAGGAGGCGCTGCGCCTGCAGTTCGCCGCCGACCGGATCGCGCTGGCCGTCGAGTCGGCCCGCCTCGGGGAGCTGGAGCGGCTGCGCCGCGGCTCGCTCTCCTTCCTCGTCGAGGCGTCCGACCTGCTCGCCGGCACCCTCGACCGGGACCAGACACTGGCGCTGATGGCGCAGATGACGGTCCCGACACTGGCCACCTGGTGCGCCGTCTACACGATCGCCGACACCGCATCCGACCCGTACCTCTCCTACGTGCTCCACGAGGACGAGGAGCGCATCGACGGTCTCAAGGAGCTACTGGGCCGCATCGACCCGCCCGAGCCGGTACCCACCCCGGGCGCACGGATCTGGCCCGCTCCGGCGCGCGCGGCGCACGAGGCGGCGCTCGAAGCATCCGTACGGAGCCTGGACGACGAGCCGCACCACCTCGGCTCCGGCCTCGGCTCGACCCTCACCACGGCGGCCTCGGTCGGCGGTGAGGCGGTCGTGCTGCCGCTGGTGGCCCGCAACCGCGTCATCGGCATGCTGGTCCTCGGCAAGCCCTCCGAGGACCACTTCCGCCAGGAGAACCTGGAGCTGGCCGAGGACCTCTCCCGCCGGGCCGCGCTCGCCCTGGACAACTCCCGCCTGTACTCGGAGCGGATGGCGATCAGCCAGTCCCTCCAGCGCAGCCTGCTCCCGCCGGACAAGCCCGAAGTCCCGGGCGTCGAGGTCGAGGTCATCTACCGCGCGGCCGGCGAGGGGAACGAGGTCGGCGGCGACTTCTACGACCTCTTCACGATCCCGGACGGCGCGTACGGCTTCGCCATCGGCGACGTCTGCGGCACGGGCCCGGAGGCGGCTGCCGTCACCGGCCTGGCCCGCCACGCCCTGCGCTTGCTGGCCCGCGAGGGATACAGCGGCCCAGCCGTCCTGGAACGCCTCAACAACGCCATCCTCGACGAGGGCGAACGCAGCCGCTTCCTCACCCTGCTCTACGGCGAGCTGCGCCCCCAGGAGGACGGCAGCGCCCTGCTGAAGGTGGTCTGTGCCGGCCACCCGCTCCCCCTGCGCCTGCGCCAGGACGGCTCCGTCGAGGCCGCCGCCGAACCGCAGCCGCTCCTCGGCGTCATGGACGACCTGGAGCTCTACGAGCAGACGGTGCGGCTGGAGCCGGGCGATGTCCTGCTCTGCGTCACCGACGGCATCACGGAACGCCGGGAGGGCAGCCGCATGCTGGGCGACGACGGCCTGGCGGAGGTCCTGAAGGGCTGCACGGGGCTGACCGCCGGGGCGGTCGCCGCCCGCGTGATGCGCGCCGTCGAGCGCTTCGCCGCCGACTCCCCTTCGGACGACATGGCGATCCTGACGATGCGCGTCCCGGAGCCGCAGCGGAACTGACCCTGAGAGACCGGTCCTTACCGGCCCTGCATTCCGCGCATGCGAAAGGCCCCCGCCCATCGGGCGGGGGCCTTTCTTTCTTGAGCCCCAAAACGGAATCGAACCGTTGACCTTCTCCTTACCATGGAGACGCTCTGCCGACTGAGCTATTGGGGCCGACTGTTGCTTCTCGCGGTGTTCCGCGTTGGCAACGAGAAGAAGCATACCTGAATTCGAGCATCCCTCGCACCACCCCCGGCTGCCGGAAATCAGGCCGACTGGAGCAGCCCGCCCAGCGCGTTGCACGCCGCCACCAGCCGGTGCGGCCCGCGCCGTTCCCCCGCCGGTACGAGCGGCAGTGCCAGGGTGTCGTCGGCGGCCCGCTCGGTTTCGATGAGTCGAACAGGGCGCCAGTACTCGGCGGTGCGGTGCAGAGGCGTCTTGACCGGCACGGAGCAGGCGAAGCCCTTGGCCCGCAGCGCCCGTGCGAAGGCGTCCCGGTCGGGCCGCCCGTTGCCCGGCACCCGCACCACGTACTGCGTATAGGTGTGCTCCCGACCCCGCTCGGGGGTACCGACTCCACGAAGCCGCTGGTCGAGGTGGTCGGCAGCCCGCCTGCGCGCCGCCACATCCGCGCGCTCGGCCACGGCGTCGCGCTCCTCCAGCACGAGCAGCCCGCGCCGTCCCCCGAGCCCGCGCAGCTGCCGCATCGGCGCGGAACGTCCGAAGCGGTGTACGGCGATGATCGCGGCGGTACGGGGTCCGGTGACAGCGGCCACGGCCTCGGCGTCCAGACAGTAGGAGTGCGGGTCGATGTCGGCGAACACCGGCAGCGCACCGGCGGCGAGCACAGCCCCCGCGACGTCCGCACGCCCGAAGGCCGGCACCACGACCTCGTCGCCCCGCCCGATTCCCGCGGCCCTCAGCATCTTCTCTGTCCCCATGCTGGAAATGCTGACGTCGGAGGGTGAATACAGGATGACCGAAAACAAAAAAGTGGTGGTCCCCGGATCGAAATCCGGGGACCACCACTCTCAAAAATAGTTCGGCGGCGTCCTACTCTCCCACAGGGTCCCCCCTGCAGTACCATCGGCGCTGTGAGGCTTAGCTTCCGGGTTCGGAATGTAACCGGGCGTTTCCCTCACGCTATGACCACCGAAACACTACGAAACACACCAGCAACCACACCCACCCAAACAGGGGGCCTATGGTTGGTGTTCGTGGTTTCAGAACCAACACAGTGGACGCGAGCAACTGAGGACAAGCCCTCGGCCTATTAGTACCGGTCAACTCCACCCCTTACAGGGCTTCCATATCCGGCCTATCAACCCAGTCGTCTACTGGGAGCCTTACCCTCTCAAGGAGGTGGGAATACTCATCTCGAAGCAGGCTTCCCGCTTAGATGCTTTCAGCGGTTATCCCTCCCGAACGTAGCCAACCAGCCATGCCCTTGGCAGAACAACTGGCACACCAGAGGTTCGTCCGTCCCGGTCCTCTCGTACTAGGGACAGCCCTTCTCAATATTCCTACGCGCACAGCGGATAGGGACCGAACTGTCTCACGACGTTCTAAACCCAGCTCGCGTACCGCTTTAATGGGCGAACAGCCCAACCCTTGGGACCGACTCCAGCCCCAGGATGCGACGAGCCGACATCGAGGTGCCAAACCATCCCGTCGATATGGACTCTTGGGGAAGATCAGCCTGTTATCCCCGGGGTACCTTTTATCCGTTGAGCGACGGCGCTTCCACAAGCCACCGCCGGATCACTAGTCCCGACTTTCGTCCCTGCTCGACCCGTCGGTCTCACAGTCAAGCTCCCTTGTGCACTTACACTCAACACCTGATTACCAACCAGGCTGAGGGAACCTTTGGGCGCCTCCGTTACTCTTTAGGAGGCAACCGCCCCAGTTAAACTACCCATCAGACACTGTCCCTGATCCGGATCACGGACCCAGGTTAGACATCCAGCACGACCAGAGTGGTATTTCAACGACGACTCCACACACACTGGCGTGCATGCTTCACAGTCTCCCACCTATCCTACACAAGCCGAACCGAACACCAATATCAAACTGTAGTAAAGGTCCCGGGGTCTTTCCGTCCTGCTGCGCGAAACGAGCATCTTTACTCGTAATGCAATTTCACCGGGCCTATGGTTGAGACAGTCGAGAAGTCGTTACGCCATTCGTGCAGGTCGGAACTTACCCGACAAGGAATTTCGCTACCTTAGGATGGTTATAGTTACCACCGCCGTTTACTGGCGCTTAAGTTCTCAGCTTCGCCACACCGAAATGTGACTAACCGGTCCCCTTAACGTTCCAGCACCGGGCAGGCGTCAGTCCGTATACATCGCCTTACGGCTTCGCACGGACCTGTGTTTTTAGTAAACAGTCGCTTCTCGCTGGTCTCTGCGGCCACACCCAGCTCACCGAGAAAATCGGATCACCAGACATGGCCCCCCTTCTCCCGAAGTTACGGGGGCATTTTGCCGAGTTCCTTAACCATAGTTCACCCGAACGCCTCGGTATTCTCTACCTGACCACCTGAGTCGGTTTAGGGTACGGGCCGCCATGAAACTCGCTAGAGGCTTTTCTCGACAGCATAGGATCATCCACTTCACCACAATCGGCTCGGCATCAGGTCTCAGACACAAGCCAGGCGGATTTACCTACCTGACGTCCTACACCCTTACCCCGGGACAACCACCGCCCGGGATGGACTACCTTCCTGCGTCACCCCATCACTCACCTACTACCAGCTCGGGTCACCGGCTCCACCACTTTCCATCCCCCGAAGGGTCCGGAACGGCTTCACGGGCTTAGCATCACTGGATTCAATGTTTGACGCTTCACAGCGGGTACCGGAATATCAACCGGTTATCCATCGACTACGCCTGTCGGCCTCGCCTTAGGTCCCGACTTACCCTGGGCAGATCAGCTTGACCCAGGAACCCTTAGTCAATCGGCGCACACGTTTCTCACGTGTGAATCGCTACTCATGCCTGCATTCTCACTCGTGAACCGTCCACAACTCGCTTCCACGGCTGCTTCACCCGGCACACGACGCTCCCCTACCCATCACAGCCTCCGTTGGGAGTATTGCTGCAATGACACGACTTCGGCGGTACGCTTGAGCCCCGCTACATTGTCGGCGCGGAATCACTAGACCAGTGAGCTATTACGCACTCTTTCAAGGGTGGCTGCTTCTAAGCCAACCTCCTGGTTGTCTCTGCGACTCCACATCCTTTCCCACTTAGCGTACGCTTAGGGGCCTTAGTCGATGCTCTGGGCTGTTTCCCTCTCGACCATGGAGCTTATCCCCCACAGTCTCACTGCCGCGCTCTCACTTACCGGCATTCGGAGTTTGGCTAAGGTCAGTAACCCGGTAGGGCCCATCGCCTATCCAGTGCTCTACCTCCGGCAAGAAACACACGACGCTGCACCTAAATGCATTTCGGGGAGAACCAGCTATCACGGAGTTTGATTGGCCTTTCACCCCTAACCACAGGTCATCCCCCAGGTTTTCAACCCTGGTGGGTTCGGTCCTCCACGACCTCTTACAGCCGCTTCAACCTGCCCATGGCTAGATCACTCCGCTTCGGGTCTAGAGCGTGCAACTCAAACGCCCTATTCGGACTCGCTTTCGCTACGGCTTCCCCACACGGGTTAACCTCGCTACACACCGCTAACTCGCAGGCTCATTCTTCAAAAGGCACGCAGTCACGACGCACCGAGAAAACTCGATGCGCGACGCTCCCACGGCTTGTAGGCACACGGTTTCAGGTACTATTTCACTCCGCTCCCGCGGTACTTTTCACCATTCCCTCACGGTACTATCCGCTATCGGTCACCAGGGAATATTTAGGCTTAGCGGGTGGTCCCGCCAGATTCACACGGGATTTCTCGGGCCCCGTGCTACTTGGGTGTCTCTCAAACGAGCCGCTGATGTTTCGACTACGGGGGTCTTACCCTCTACGCCGGACCTTTCGCATGTCCTTCGCCTACATCAACGGTTTCTGACTCGTCCCACGGCCGGCAGACCGTAGAAGAGAGATCCCACAACCCCGCATGCGCAACCCCTGCCGGGTATCACACACATACGGTTTGGCCTCATCCAGTTTCGCTCGCCACTACTCCCGGAATCACGGTTGTTTTCTCTTCCTGCGGGTACTGAGATGTTTCACTTCCCCGCGTTCCCTCCACACTGCCTATGAGTTCAGCAGCGGGTGACAGCCCATGACGACTGCCGGGTTTCCCCATTCGGAAACCCCCGGATCAAAGCCTGGTTGACGACTCCCCGGGGACTATCGTGGCCTCCCACGTCCTTCATCGGTTCCTGGTGCCAAGGCATCCACCGTGCGCCCTTAAAAACTTGGCCACAGATGCTCGCGTCCACTGTGCAGTTCTCAAACAACGACCAACCACCCACCACCCCGAGACATACATCCCGAGTTCACTGGGGCCGGCACCGAAGAAACAGCCACAACATGGCCGCTCCCTCAGACACCCAACAGCGTGCCCGACACCCCCAACCCCAAGATCCGTTTTCCACGCCGAAGCAGTACTCACATCTCAAGCAGATTGACAGTGCCGAATAGTCAACGTTCCACCCATGAGCAACCAGCACCAGACATTCGCTGATGAACTGGCCTCTGACCAGGCAAACCTGGTAAGAAGTGCTCCTTAGAAAGGAGGTGATCCAGCCGCACCTTCCGGTACGGCTACCTTGTTACGACTTCGTCCCAATCGCCAGTCCCACCTTCGACAGCTCCCTCCCACAAGGGGTTGGGCCACCGGCTTCGGGTGTTACCGACTTTCGTGACGTGACGGGCGGTGTGTACAAGGCCCGGGAACGTATTCACCGCAGCAATGCTGATCTGCGATTACTAGCGACTCCGACTTCATGGGGTCGAGTTGCAGACCCCAATCCGAACTGAGACCGGCTTTTTGAGATTCGCTCCACCTCACGGTATCGCAGCTCATTGTACCGGCCATTGTAGCACGTGTGCAGCCCAAGACATAAGGGGCATGATGACTTGACGTCGTCCCCACCTTCCTCCGAGTTGACCCCGGCGGTCTCCCGTGAGTCCCCAGCACCACAAGGGCCTGCTGGCAACACGGGACAAGGGTTGCGCTCGTTGCGGGACTTAACCCAACATCTCACGACACGAGCTGACGACAGCCATGCACCACCTGTACACCGACCACAAGGGGGCGCCCATCTCTGGACGTTTCCGGTGTATGTCAAGCCTTGGTAAGGTTCTTCGCGTTGCGTCGAATTAAGCCACATGCTCCGCCGCTTGTGCGGGCCCCCGTCAATTCCTTTGAGTTTTAGCCTTGCGGCCGTACTCCCCAGGCGGGGCACTTAATGCGTTAGCTGCGGCACGGACAACGTGGAATGTTGCCCACACCTAGTGCCCACCGTTTACGGCGTGGACTACCAGGGTATCTAATCCTGTTCGCTCCCCACGCTTTCGCTCCTCAGCGTCAGTATCGGCCCAGAGATCCGCCTTCGCCACCGGTGTTCCTCCTGATATCTGCGCATTTCACCGCTACACCAGGAATTCCGATCTCCCCTACCGAACTCTAGCCTGCCCGTATCGACTGCAGACCCGGGGTTAAGCCCCGGGCTTTCACAACCGACGTGACAAGCCGCCTACGAGCTCTTTACGCCCAATAATTCCGGACAACGCTTGCGCCCTACGTATTACCGCGGCTGCTGGCACGTAGTTAGCCGGCGCTTCTTCTGCAGGTACCGTCACTTTCGCTTCTTCCCTGCTGAAAGAGGTTTACAACCCGAAGGCCGTCATCCCTCACGCGGCGTCGCTGCATCAGGCTTTCGCCCATTGTGCAATATTCCCCACTGCTGCCTCCCGTAGGAGTCTGGGCCGTGTCTCAGTCCCAGTGTGGCCGGTCGCCCTCTCAGGCCGGCTACCCGTCGTCGCCTTGGTGAGCCACTACCTCACCAACAAGCTGATAGGCCGCGGGCTCATCCTGCACCGCCGGAGCTTTACACCATCCAACATGCGTTGGACGGTCATATCCGGTATTAGACCCCGTTTCCAGGGCTTGTCCCAGAGTGCAGGGCAGATTGCCCACGTGTTACTCACCCGTTCGCCACTAATCCACCCCGAAGGGCTTCATCGTTCGACTTGCATGTGTTAAGCACGCCGCCAGCGTTCGTCCTGAGCCAGGATCAAACTCTCCGTGAATGTGTACCCGACTGCGTCCGGTTAAAGACTGCGGGTGCAACAGACACAAGAGCGGTACGACAAGGAGGAATAGTCCCTGTCGTACACAGCGTCCTCGCTGTTGTATTTCAAAGGAACCTCAACCTGCCAGAAACCTGGCCGGTCGGGGTATCAACATATCTGGCGTTGACTTTTAGCACGCTGTTGAGTTCTCAAGGAACGGAGACTTCCTTTGTACTCACCCTCTCGGGCTTTCCTCCGGGCGCTTCCCTTCGGTATTTCGTGTTCCGACTCTATCAGACTCTTTCGTGTCCGACTTCCTCGGTGCCTTTCCGGTTCCAGCTCCGCGTTTCCGCTTCGCTTTTCCCTTTCCGGCGGTTCCGACTTTATCAGAGACTCTGAGTCGGAATTTCCACCCTCCCCGGTTGCGCTTGGGCACGCAGAGGTGCGCCGCGCTTCCCGCTGGGGTGGAGACGTAAACGTACTGGAGCGGGGCTCCCCGATGCAAATCGGGGAGCCCCGCTCCTTGGTGCGCTGGTCAGCGCGCTCCTGACCAGGGTCGGCTCGCTCAGACCTCGACGACGACCGGCAGGATCATCGGGCGCCGGCGGTAGTGGTCGGAGACCCACTTGCCGAGCGTGCGGCGCACCAGCTGCTGGAGCTGGTGCGGCTCGACCACACCGTCCTGCGCCGACTTCTCCAGGACCTCCTGGATGCGGGGGACGACGTCGCCGAAGCGCGCGTCGTCGATGCCCGAACCGCGGGCCTGGATGTGGGGACCCCCGGTGATCTTGCCGGAGCTGGAGTCCACCACCACGAAGACCGAGATGATGCCCTCGTCACCGAGGATGCGGCGGTCCTTGAGCGAGGTCTCGGTGACGTCGCCGACGGAGAGGCCGTCCACGTACACGTAGCCGGCCTGGACCTTGCCGACGATCTTGGCCCGGCCGTCGACCAGGTCGACGACGACACCGTCCTCGGCGATGACGATGTTCTGCGGCGGGACGCCGGTGAGGACGCCCAGCTCGGCGTTGGCCCGCAGGTGGCGCCATTCGCCGTGCACCGGCATCAGGTTCTTCGGCTTGCAGATGTTGTAGAAGTACAGCAGCTCGCCGGCCGAGGCGTGTCCGGAGACGTGGACCTTGGCGTTGCCCTTGTGGATGACGTTGGCGCCCCAGCGGGTCAGGCCGTTGATCACGCGGTAGACCGCGTTCTCGTTGCCCGGGATCAGCGAGGAGGCCAGGATCACCGTGTCGCCCTGGACGATGCGGATCTGGTGGTCGCGGTTGGCCATCCGGGACAGCGCGGCCATCGGCTCGCCCTGCGAACCGGTGCAGACGAGCACGACCTCGTCGTCCGGCAGGTCGTCGAGAACCTTCACGTCGACGACGAGGCCCGGCGGCACCTTCAGGTAGCCGAGGTCGCGGGCGATGCCCATGTTGCGGACCATCGAGCGGCCGACGAAGGCGACGCGGCGGCCGTACTCGTGGGCGGCGTCCAGGATCTGCTGGATGCGGTGGACGTGGCTGGCGAAGCTCGCCACGATGATCCGCTTGTTGGCATTGGCGAAGACCGTGCGCAGGACGTTGGAGATGTCGCGCTCGGGCGGCACGAAGCCGGGGACCTCGGCGTTGGTGGAGTCCGTCAGCAGGAGGTCGATGCCCTCCTCGCCGAGCTTCGCGAAGGTCGGCAGGTCCGTCAGCCGCCGGTCCATCGGGAGCTGGTCCATCTTGAAGTCGCCGGTGTGCACCGCCATGCCGGCGGGGGTGCGGATGGCGACGGCGAGGGCGTCCGGGATGGAGTGGTTGACCGCGATGAACTGGCAGTCGAAGGGGCCGATGCGCTCGCGGTGGTCCTCCGCGACCTCCAGCGTGTAAGGCCGGATGCGGTGCTCCTGGAGCTTCGCCTCGATCAGCGCGAGCGTGAGCTTCGAGCCGATCAGCGGGATGTCCGGCTTCTCGCGGAGCAGGTACGGGACGCCGCCGATGTGGTCCTCGTGGCCGTGGGTGAGGACGATGCCCTCGATGTCGTCGAGGCGGTTCCTGATCGACGTGAAGTCGGGCAGGATCAGGTCGACGCCGGGCTGCTCCTCCTCGGGGAAGAGGACGCCGCAGTCGACGATCAGCAGCCGGCCGTCGTACTCGAAGACCGTCATGTTGCGGCCGATCTCGCCGAGGCCGCCGAGCGGTGTGACGCGCAGGCCGCCCTTGGGCAGCTTCGGCGGGGGGCCGAGTTCAGGGTGCGGATGACTCAAAAGATTCTCCCTACCACCCGCGCCACGTACCGGACGGCACGTGGCGCGGGTGTCGTTCGTGCTGGTGAAGTTGGAGTGGTGCTCCGGCGTACCGGTCGCGCTTATGCAGTTGTGAAGTCTGTGGACCGGAGCTGCACCCCGCCCGCGGCCAGGTCGATCGTCAGCTGGGCGGTTTCCTCGGCCGACAGCTCGACCAGCGGCAGGCGCAGCGGGCCGCCGGGCAGTCCGAGCCGGTCCAGGGCGGCCTTGGTGGTGATGACGCCCTGGGTGCGGAACATCCCGGTGAAGACCGGAAGCAGCCGCTGGTGGATCTCGGTGGCCTTCTGGACGTCGCCGCTCAGGTGTGCGTCGAGGAGGGCGCGAAGCTCGGGGGCGACCAGGTGGCCGACGACCGAGACGAAACCGACCGCGCCCACCGAGAGCAGCGGGAGGTTCAGCATGTCGTCGCCGGAGTACCAGGCGAGGTCCGAGCGGGCGATGGCCCAGCTGGCGCGGCCGAGGTCGCCCTTGGCGTCCTTGTTGGCCACGATGCGGGGGTGCTCCCCGAGGCGGACCAGGGTCTCCGTGCTGATCGGGACACCGCTGCGGCCGGGGATGTCGTAGACCATGACCGGCAGGTCCGTGGCGTCCGCGATGGCCGTGAAGTGGCGGTACAGGCCCTCCTGCGGGGGCTTGTTGTAGTACGGCGTGACCGTGAGCAGGCCGTGGGCTCCGGCCGCCTCGGCGGCGCGGGCCAGATCGACGCTGTGGCGGGTGTCGTTGGTGCCGACTCCGGCGACGATGTGGGCCCGGTCGCCGACCGCGTCGAGCACCGCCCGGATCAGCTCGGTCTTCTCCGCGTCACTGGTGGTGGGGGACTCGCCGGTGGTGCCGTTGAGGACCAGTCCGTCGTTGCCGGCGTCCACCAGGTGGGTGGCGAGGCGCTGGGCGCCGTCGAGGTCGAGCGCGCCGTCCGCCGTCAGGGGCGTGACCATGGCGGTGAGGACCCTCCCGAAGGGGGTCTGCGGAGTGGAGGTCGGAGCCATGGGTAACACGCTACTCGCTACAGGGCGTGCGGTCCCCCTCAGGGCGATGTGACGAGCGTCGTCGGCGCGCCCCGGAGCGGACGAACGGGGCAAGGGGGACAGAAAGGGTCCGGCACTGCCTGCTCGGGGGTTCAAGCAGTGCCGGACCCGTTTCATCAGGCTAGATGAACATTCCGAAAGGCCGCAATACGGGCACTTCGGATGGCTGGCCCACCGGCTGCGCCCGGGCCTCAGGGTCCGACGCGGCCGTTCTTGTTGAAGGCGGCGTGCGTCAGCGGCATCAGCTCGGCCCAGCGGGCCTCCATCTGCTGGCCGACCATCTCGATCTCGCGCTGCGGGAAGGAGGGAACCGTCGCCAGCTCGTGCTGGGTACGCAGGCTGAGGAAGTTCATCAGGGACCGGGCGTTGCACGTCGCGTACATCGAGGAGTACAGGCCGACCGGCAGCGCCGCCCGGGCCACTTCGCGGGCCACCCCGCCCGCCAGCATCTCCCGGTACGCCTCGTACGCCTGGGTGTAGCTGTTCTCCAGGGTGCGGGCGGTCAGCTCGCGCTGCTCCTCGCTGCCCTTGACGAACTCGTACTTTCCGGGCCGGCCCCGCTGGACGAGTTTGCGGTCGGCGTCGGGGACGTAGAAGACAGGCTGGAGCTCGCGGTAGCGACCGGACTCCTCGTTGTACGACCAGCCCACGCGGTGCCGCATGAACTCGCGGAAGACGAAGATGGGAGCACTGATGAAGAACGTCATCGAGTTGTGCTCGAACGGGCTGCCGTGGCGGTCCCGCATCAGGTAGTTGATGAGACCCCGGGAACGCTCCGGGTCCTTGCTCAGCTCGTCCAGGGACTGCTCACCGGCGGTGGAGACGCGGGCGGCCCACAGCACGTCCGTGTCGCTCGCGCTGTGCTTGACCAGTTCCACCGTGACGTCGCTGCGAAAACTGGGCTTGAGGTCTGGAGCAGGGGTGTCGCTCACCTGCGGGTCCTTCCATGGGGCTGTCGCTCGGGCGGCGCCCACTCTACGACCCGGCACCGACAATCGACCGTTCGGAGTCCCGCGCCGACAATCTTCGGCGAATTCGGCGATAAGGGGCACCGATCCGGGTCGCCGATCGTCTTACCTTGTAGAGACGTACCTCACGTCCCCGCAACGTCACGACCGTCCACGATCCCCGAAGGAGAAGCGCCCTCCATGTTCCGTCGGCGAGAGCCCGTTCCGTTCGCCTTCATCGCCGAGGCTGAGAAGTTCCGCAGCAACGTCACCCCGCCGCCCAGGGAGCGTGTCTCCAAGGGCCAGCGGGTCGGCAGCACCCTGATGGGGCTGACCGTGGTGGCCGGGCTGGTGGGTGCCCTGCTGGTCGGCACGCCCGCCCTGTCCCCCGAGCAGTCGGTCCAGCACCAGAAGTCCGAGGCGTCCGAGGGACGCTGAGCCGACCTGGGGACCCTGAAGTGGTCGGGGTGCGGCACTCTCGGTAGCCTCACCGGGCACCACCCCCGAGCGTGCTTGAGTGAGGACCAGCCGTGCCCCTTGCCTTTCTGACGGCCGACCGTGCATTCGACGAGGCCGCGGACGACGCCCCGCTCCCCTTCGACGACCGGGACCAGTGGCGACGGCCGTACCGCCTCGGCCCCTGGCGGGTCGGGGCGGCGGCGATACTGCTGTTGCTGGCGTCATTCGTCCTGGTCAGCGCCGTGATCATCGCAGCGGCCGGCGGCATGTCCGGGGCGGCGGTGACCGGCGTGCTGGGGCTCGCCGTGGTCGCCTCCGCGCTGCGCCTGCTGCGCATGGGCGTCTGGGTCAACGCCACCGGCCTGCGCCACGTCCGCTTCTTCCTCACTCGGACGACGCCCTGGAGCCGCGTACGGGCGGTACGCACCGCGCAGCGTCCCGTGAAGTGGCTGTCGCTGCCCCGTACGGTGCAGGGGCAGGCACTGGAGCTGGTCGTCCGGCAGGGCGCCGCCGAGCCGGCCGTCCTGCTCACCGACCGCAACGCGGACTTCCTCTCCCGGACGGAGGCGTTCGACCGCGCGGCCGACTCCGTCGAGGTCTGGGCGTACGAGTACGCACCTGCCGCGCGCACCTGAGGGGCGGATGCGCGAAGGGCCCCGGAGGACATCGAACGGTCCTCCGGGGCCCTTCTGGTGCCTCAGCCCTGGTCCTGGAGCGGGCGGCCGGCGTGCAGGGCGATGGCGCGCTGCATCGCCTTGCGGGCCCGGGGCGTGTCCCGGGCGTCGTGGTAGGCGACGGCCAGCCGGAACCAGCAGCGCCAGTCGTCCGGGTGGTCCTCGGTCTCGGCCCGCCGGCGGGCGAACACCGCGTCGGCGGAGGTCCGGTCGATCCGGCCGCTCGGGGTACGGACCAGCTCGTCCTCGGGGAGGCCGCCCTCGGCCTCCAGCTCGGCGGCGAGCCGGTTGGCCCGCTGGACGAACTGGGTGTTCTTCCAGAGGAACCAGCCGCCGATCACCGGCAGCACCAGCACGGCCACGCCGAAGACGACGGTCAGCGGGGTGCCGTGCCGGATGAGCAGCACGCCACGGCTGCCGGCCAGGACGAAGTAGACGACCAGGACGAGGGCCGTGACGAGATAGGTGATCTTTGCGCGCATGGGGACAGCCCGGTCAGTTCAGGTCGAGGAAGTGTTCCAGGCCGAAGGTGAGCCCCGGAGCGCTCCCCACCCGCCTGGCGCCGAGCAGGATGCCCGGCATGAAGCTGCTGTGGTGCAGCGAGTCGTGGCGGATGGTGAGGGTCTCGCCCTCGCCGCCGAACAGGACCTCCTGGTGGGCGAGGAGGCCCCGCAACCGCACCGCGTGCACCGGGACGCCGTCCACGTCGGCGCCGCGCGCCCCGTCCAGCGCCGTCGCCGTGGCGTCGGGCTGGGCGGGGAGCTGGGCCTCGGCGCGGGCGGCGGCGATCAGCTGGGCGGTGCGGGTGGCGGTGCCCGAGGGGGCGTCGGCCTTGTTCGGGTGGTGGAGCTCGACGACCTCCACCGACTCGAAGTAGCGGGCGGCCTGCTGGGCGAAGGCCATCGTGAGGACGGCGCCGATGGAGAAGTTGGGCGCGATGAGGACGCCGGTGCCCGGGGAGGCGTCGAGCCGGCCACGCAGGGTGGCGAGGCGCTCATCGGTCCAGCCGGTGGTGCCGACCACGGCGTGGACGCCGTGGTCTACGAGGAACCCGAGGTTCTCCATGACGGAGCCGGGGGTGGTGAGCTCCACCGCGACCTGGGCCCCGGCGTCGGTCACGGCCGCCAGGTCGTCGCCGCGGCCGAGCGCCGCCACCAGCTCCATGTCCTCGGCCGCCTCGACGGCGCGTACGGCCTCGGAGCCGATGCGGCCCCTGGCGCCCAGCACGGCCACCCGCAGCTTGTCGCTCATTGGTTCGTCCTCTTCTCGGTGGTTCAGGCGACCACGTCGTGCAGGCGCGCGGCCTGCTTGTCCTTGAGCGGCCCGATGACGGAGAGCGAGGGCCGCTGCCCCAGGATGTCGCGGGCGACCTCGCGGACCTCGTCCGGGGTGACCGCGGCGATCTTGGCCAGCATGTCGTCGACCGACATCTGCTCGCCCCAGCACAGCTCGCTCTTGCCGATGCGGTTCATCAGGGCGCCGGTGTCCTCCAGGCCGAGGACGGTCGACCCGGCGAGCTGGCCGATGGCGCGGCTCACCTCGTCGTCGCCGAGGCCGCCGTCGGCGACCGCGTCGAGTTCGTCGCGGCAGATCCGCAGCACGTCGTCGACCTGGCTGGGCCGGCAGCCCGCGTACACGCCGAAGAGGCCGCAGTCGGCGAAGCCCGAGGTGTACGAGTACACGCTGTAGGCCAGACCGCGCTTCTCGCGGACCTCCTGGAAGAGGCGGGAGGACATGCCGCCGCCGAGGGCCGCGTTGAGCACGCTCATCGCCCAGCGACGGTCGTCGTTGCGGGCCAGGCCCGGCATGCCGAGGACGACGTGGGCCTGCTCGGTGCGGCGGTTGAGCACCTCGACCTTGCCGTTGGCGCGCAGGGCGCGGTTCCCGGCGCGCGGGGCGGTCGGGGTGGCGTCGGTGCGCTCCAGGGCTCCGGCGCGGTCGAAGGCGGCGCGGACCTGGCGGACGACGCGGGCGTGGTCGACGTTGCCGGCGGCGGCGACGACCAGGTGGGTCGGGTCGTAGTGCCGCTTGTAGAAGCGGGCGATCTGGTCGCGGCCGAGGGCGTTGACGGTGTCGACGGTGCCGAGGACGGGGCGGCCCAGCGGGGTGTCGCCCAGCATCGTGTGGGCGAACAGGTCGTGGACGCAGTCGCCCGGGTCGTCCTCGGTCATCGCGATCTCCTCGAGGATGACGCCGCGCTCGGCGTCGACGTCCTCAGGGGCGATCAGGGAGCCGGTGAGCATGTCGCAGACCACGTCGATGGCGAGCGGCAGGTCGGTGTCGAGCACCCGTGCGTAGTAGCAGGTGTACTCCTTCGCCGTGAAGGCGTTCATCTCGCCGCCGACCGCGTCGACGGCGGCGGAGATGTCGAGGGCGCTGCGCTTGGCGGTGCCCTTGAAGAGGAGGTGTTCGAGGTAATGGGTGGCGCCGTTGAGCGTCGGGGTCTCGTCGCGGGAGCCGACGTTGACCCAGATGCCGAAGGTGGCGGAGCGGACGGAGGGCAGGGTCTCGGTGACCACGCGCAGCCCGCCCGGGAGGGTGGTGCGGCGGACGGTGCCGATGCCGTCCTTGCCCTTGAGCAGTGTTTGGGTACGGGCGACGGCCCGCGCCGGGGTGGCGCGGGCCGTCGTCCGGGAGGTGCGGGAGGTCACGAGGAGGCGTCGTCCTTCTCGTCCTCGCCCTCGATGACCGGGATCAGCGAGAGCTTGCCGCGGGAGTCGATCTCGGCGATCTCGACCTGGACCTTCTGGCCGACGCCGAGCACGTCCTCGACGTTCTCCACGCGCTTGCCGCCGGCGAGCTTGCGGATCTGCGAGATGTGCAGCAGACCGTCCTTGCCGGGGAGCAGGGAGACGAAGGCACCGAAGGTGGTGGTCTTGACGACCGTACCCAGGTAGCGCTCGCCGACCTCGGGCATCGTCGGGTTGGCGATGCTGTTGATCGTGGCGCGGGCGGCCTCGGCGGCCGGGCCGTCGGCGGCACCGATGTAGATCGTGCCGTCGTCCTCGATCGTGATGTCGGCGCCGGTGTCCTCCTGGATCTGGTTGATCATCTTGCCCTTGGGGCCGATGACCTCACCGATCTTGTCCACGGGGATCTTGACGGTGATGATCCGCGGGGCGTTGGGGGACATCTCGTCCGGGACGTCGATGGCCTCGTTCATCACGTCGAGGATGTGGAGGCGGGCGTCGCGGGCCTGCTTCAGCGCGGCGGCCAGGACCGAGGCGGGGATGCCGTCGAGCTTGGTGTCGAGCTGGAGCGCGGTGACGAAGGTCTTGGTGCCGGCGACCTTGAAGTCCATGTCACCGAAGGCGTCCTCCGCACCGAGGATGTCGGTGAGGGTGACGTAGTGCGTCTCGCCGTCGATCTCCTGGGAGATCAGGCCCATGGCGATGCCGGCGACGGGGGCCTTGAGGGGCACACCGGCGTTCAGCAGCGACATGGTGGAGGCGCAGACGGAGCCCATCGACGTGGAGCCGTTGGAGCCGAGGGCCTCGGAGACCTGGCGGATCGCGTAGGGGAACTCCTCGCGGGTCGGCAGGACCGGGACCAGGGCGCGCTCGGCGAGGGCGCCGTGGCCGATCTCGCGGCGCTTCGGGGAGCCCACGCGGCCGGTCTCGCCGGTGGAGTACGGCGGGAAGTTGTAGTTGTGCATGTAGCGCTTGCGCGTCACCGGGGAGAGGGTGTCGAGCTGCTGCTCCATGCGGAGCATGTTGAGGGTGGTGACGCCCAGGATCTGGGTTTCGCCACGCTCGAACAGCGCCGAGCCGTGCACGCGCGGGATGGCCTCGACCTCGGCGGCGAGCGTACGGATGTCCGTGACGCCACGGCCGTCGATGCGGACCTTGTCCTTGATGACCCGGCGGCGGACCAGTTCCTTGGTCAGCGCGCGGTAGGCCGCGGAGATCTCCTTCTCGCGGCCTTCGAACTGCGGCAGCAGCTTCTCGGCGGCGACGGCCTTGACGCGGTCCAGCTCGGCCTCGCGCTCCTGCTTGCCGCCGATGGTCAGCGCCTGGGCGAGCTCGCTCTCGACGGCGTCCTTGAGGGCCGCGAACACGTCGTCCTGGTAGTCCAGGAAGATCGGGAACTCGCCGGTGGGCTTGGCGGCCTTGGCGGCCAGCTCGGACTGGGCCTTGCAGAGCGCCTTGATGAAGGGCTTGGCGGCTTCCAGACCGGCGGCGACGACCTCTTCGGTCGGGGCGGCGGCGCCGTCCTTGACCAGCTGGATGGTCTTCTCGGTGGCCTCGGCCTCGACCATCATGATCGCGACGTCGCCGTCGTCGAGCACGCGGCCGGCGACGACCATGTCGAAGACGGCGTCCTCCAGCTCGGTGTGGGTCGGGAAGCCGACCCACTGGCCGTTGATCAGGGCGACACGGGTGCCGCCGATCGGGCCGGAGAAGGGCAGGCCGGCCAGCTGCGTGGAGCAGGAGGCGGCGTTGATGGCGACCACGTCGTAGAGGTGGTCGGGGTTGAGCGCCATGATCGTCTCGACGATCTGGATCTCGTTGCGCAGGCCCTTACGGAAGGAGGGGCGCAGGGGCCGGTCGATCAGGCGGCAGGTGAGGATCGCGTCCTCGGAGGGCCGGCCCTCACGGCGGAAGAAGGAACCGGGGATCTTCCCGGCCGCGTACATCCGCTCCTCGACGTCCACGGTCAGCGGGAAGAAGTCCAGCTGGTCCTTGGGCTTCTTGGAAGCGGTGGTGGCCGACAGCACCATGGTGTCGTCGTCCAGATACGCCACGGCGGAGCCGGCGGCCTGCCTGGCCAGGCGGCCCGTCTCGAAGCGGATGGTGCGGGTGCCGAAGGTTCCGTTGTCGATGACGGCCTCGGCGTAGTGGGTCTCGTTCTCCACTCGTTGCTCTCCTCGTCTTCGTCCCTGGCCCGTGTGGCGTGGGGACGGGGGCGGGGAGCGCTCCAGTTGCGGGCCGGTCTTCGATCGAAGCCCTCGGTGCCCCGCTCACGCGGTGCTTCCGGGAGCCACTACCGAGGACCGGCGGCGGCGCGGAGCGCGTCCCCTCGTCTCGCCCGGGGCGTGCCCCGGGACTTCCCGGCACGTGTCTTACGTGCCCGGTGACCACCGTACGCATACGTACGGTACGCGTAGCCGTGGTCAGGTTGTCCTGCTGTCACGCACGCCACCAGCCTACAAAGAGAGCGGGCCGGGGCGCACGTACGGCAAAGGGAGCGGCCCCCTCAGGCGGGGAACCGCTCCCTCCATGACGTCTTACTTGGCGCCCGCCGCACCGCGGCGGATGCCGAGGCGCTCGACCAGGGCGCGGAAGCGCTGGATGTCCTTCTTCGCCAGGTACTGGAGAAGGCGGCGGCGCTGACCGACCAGGATCAGCAGACCACGACGGGAGTGGTGGTCGTGCTTGTGGGTCTTGAGGTGCTCGGTCAGGTCCGAGATCCGGCGCGACAGCAGGGCGACCTGGACCTCGGGGGAGCCGGTGTCACCCTCCTTGGTGGCGAACTCGGTCATGATCTGCTTCTTCGTAGCGGCGTCGAGCGACACGCGTACTCCTCTGTGATGTCTTCGCTTGCCTCCGAGCGCCCCTGGTCTTCGTCTCAGGGGAGGCTTCGGTGACTCGGGAGGCGGATGATTCCGTCCGGTCGTCCGGGACCGCGTGTCGAACGCGGGGCTCGGGACGTGGGCACAGACGGCCTCGGACAGAGTAGCAGGGGCGGGGAGCGGGTCGCGCCGCGGCCGGGGACGGACCGGGTGAGATGCGGTCATGAGGTTGACGCGGGGGTGCGCGGGCGGGGGTTGTACGGGGTCGCGGGCGCTCCCGGCGGGAAGTCGGAGGCGGGTCCGCTCCATCGGGGGGCGTCCGCCGGAGGAGGTGGTGGGAAGGGGCGCGGCACGGCAGACTGGGCGGCCGGTTTCGCCGTCGGGACGTCACAAGAGGGAGCGGGCAATGGGGACTCAGCAGGAGAAGGACGAGCTGTACGCGCTGGACATCTCGGGTGTCGAGTGGATCAGCGCGCCCGGGGCCGAGGAGCACGAGGAGCGGGTCGAGATCGCCTACCTGCCGGGCGGCGGCGTCGCCATGCGCTCCTCGCTCGACCCGGACACGGTCCTGCGCTACACCGAGGCCGAGTGGCGGGCCTTCGTCCTGGGGGCGCGGGACGGGGAGTTCGACCTCAAGTAGGGCGCGTGAGGCGCCGGGTGGCGGGATGTCCGGCACCGCGCCCCCAAAGAAGGGGCACGCGCCGCCTGCGGGCGGGGCGTGCCCCTTTCCGTTTGCGGGAGCCGGGTGCCGGGGGCGGCTTCGCGGGCCGTGCGGATGCGGGGAGTTGTGGTGATGGTGTGCGGACGGGCCCGGATTTGACCCGAGTTGCCCGTGGCACGGTTCGACTCCTTGCGTGCATATACCGTGCGGGGGAGGAAATCGCCCCGCTTGGAGGCGAGTTGCGACTGGCGGGAGCTGCCGGGGCGCTCGGCCCGGTGACTAGGCTGGGCAGGGGGCGCTGTGTGTGAAGGGCCTGCCGGAGAGCGGCCGGGCGGCAGTCGCGGTGCGCGCCGGGAGCCCGCGGACACCACCCCGCCGCACGACATGAGGGTGCACGACCACACCAGGAGGCATTGTGAGCAGCGATCGGGACGGGTTCCGCGGGGGCGGCAACACACCCGTCGGTGATCAGGCCGACGTGGAGTCCGCCGCGGAGACGACCGGCGAGTACACCATCAGCGCCGATGCCTGGTACACGGCCCATGCCTCCTCCAGCGGCGGGGTGGCCCCGTTCTCGGGCGGGCGCTCCGGGGGCCGCGGGGCGGACGGTGCCGGAGACGGTGCCTCGGGCCCGGTGGACGAGGCCGGGGACGGGGACGGGGACGAGGACGGGACCGACGGGGCCCGCGGCGCGGAGCCCGACGGGGCGGCTCACGGGGCGGGCGACCTGGGGGTCTCCTCTTCCGACGGGGCCGGTGACGAGGGGGTGCGGGCGCCGCTCCCCGAGCGCGACGGCGAGGCCGGGGCGGGCTCCGGTGCCGGCGCCTCGGACGAGGAGGACGACGCGGGCGCGCTCGGCGCGGACTCCTTCGGGTCGGAATCGCTGGGCGAGGACACTTTCGGGCCCGGCGCCGGTACCCGTGAGGACGACGGGGAAGAGGCGGGAGACGGGGCGCGCGCGAGCGCGGCACCGGGGAGTGCTCCCCCGGCCGCTGCGCCGGTGTCGCCGACCGACTTCGCCTTCTCGTTCGCGGCGGGCGGGCCGGGCGCACGCGGCGCCGCCGTGGTGGTGGCCGACGAGGCGAAGGGCCACGCGGCGCAAGCAGCCCCGGACGCGGGTGCGGACCGCGACGCGTCCGAGGCGAAGAGCCGCGCGCGGGGCGTGCTGGAGGAGTTGATGGCGGAGGCCCGGGCGGAGCAGGAGGAGGCTCAGGGGGACGAGGCTGACGAGGCCGCGAGGACGGGCCGGAACACGGAGACGGCCGGGGACGCGGGTGGCACTGCCGACGCGGGCTCGGACTCGGCCTCCCCCGTGGCGTCCGCCTCGGGCGCGGAGCCGACGGCGGACGGCGAGGACGGTCCGGCGGCGGCCGCCTCGTCCGCCGAGGCGGAGTGGTCGGTGTCGTCGGGCTCGGCGGCCGACTTCGGGGCGGTCGGCGGGGGGCGCCCGGTGTCGTTCGCGCGGCCGTCCTCCTCGCCGTTGGCCGGCCCCGCCGCCGGTACGGACGGCGGTGACCGCGCGGCGGGTTCCGCTTCCGGTGCGGGCGGTGGCCTGGGCGCGGCGGCCGAGTCCAGTCCGCAGAAGCCGGCCGAGGAGCGGGCGCGTGGCGCGGCGGAGGGCGACGGCTCCGGTGCGCCGATGTCGTCCGGTGCCGGGGGGAACGCTCCGGGAACCGGTGCGGACGAGGGTGTCGGTGCGGATTCCGCTACGGGGTCCGGAACCGGTGCGGGCGGCTCGGGCCGGCCGGCGGCCGACGGCGCCGCGCCGTCCGGGGTGCGGGACGATGACGGGGCCCGGGAGCCCCGGCGGCCCGCCTTCAACGGCGGCTTCGCCCCCAACTGGGCGGACACCCCCGCCCCCGGCCTCGTCCCGCCGTCCCACGCGCGGATCGGTCCCGCCGGGCAGGGCGGCGGCGTGCCCGGGGTCCCGCCCCGTGCGGAGCAGGCCCCCGCCGCGCCGGAGAAGGAGTCCCGTACGTCCGCGCCGCAGGGCGCGGCGGGTGCGGCCGATCTGGAGAGCGGCGACACGATGCGCTTCTCCGCCGCCGCGCTCAAGCAGGAGATCGCCCGGCGTGACGCCGAGGCCGAGGCCCGGCGCGCAGCGGCGGCGGAGCCCGCGGCACCCGCCCCGCAGGCCGCGCCGAAGAGCGCCCCGCAGGACGGAGCCACCGGGGAAACGCCCTGGTCAGCCGCCCCGTCAGCCGCCCCGTCGACCGCCCCGTCGACCGCCCCGTCCGAGGCTCCGCACGACGCCGCCCCGACGACGCCGCCCGTCCCGCAGGACGCCCCGTCGCCGTGGGCGCAGCCGGGGGGCGCCCCGCAGCAGAGCGGCCTGCCTCCGCTGCCCGCCGCCTTCCCGCCGGCGGCGGGTGTCCCGTCGGCGCCGCCCGGTGCGCCGCAGTGGCCCGGGGCGGCCACTCCCCCGGAGCCTTCCGCCCCGCCCACGGCGCCGCCCGGCCACCAGGCGCCGCAGCAGCCTGCGCAGGGGCCCGGCCCCGTCCCGCAGCAGGCACCCGGTACGGCGAGCGGCTACGGCTTCCCGCTGCAGAGCCCCGGGGCGCCGCAGGGCGGCCCCGGAGGCTACGGCTTCCCGCAGGGGGTCCAGCCGCCCGCCGCGGCCACACCGGCCGCCGCGCAGGACGCGCAGCCGCCGCAGGGGACCGGCCCGGGGGCGTACGGCTTCCCGCCGCAAGGGCCGGGACAGCAGAGCGCGCCAGGCGGCTACGGCTTCCCGCAAGGGGCCCAGCCGCCCGCCGCGCCCGTGTCGCCCGACGGCCCGCAGGCTCCGCCCGCCTCGCAGGGCCCGCAGCACGTCGGCGCCCAGCCGACCGCGCAGCCCGCCCCGGCGCAGGGTGCGGCCCCGGCGCAGGGTGCCTACGGTTTCCCGCAGCCCTCCCCCGCGCCCCAGAGCACCGCCCAGCCGCCGCAGGGCCCCGCCCAGCCGCAGGCTCCGCAGGCCGCGCCGGGGGCGCCGTTCGGCGCGGCCGGTGCCGCACCCGAGGGCCCCGTGCCCGCTCCGCGGGACGCCGCGCAGGCGCCGGGGCAGCAGCCCCGGGCCGGAGCGCCACGGACGCCGGACGGCTACGGCTACCCGGCCGCCCCGCAGGCGCCCGGCGCCCAGGCGGCTCCGGGCGCGCCCGGGGTGCCGCGGCAGGGTGCGCCAGAGCCGGCGTACGGCTACCCGGCGCCGCCGCGGCAGCCGCACCCGGCGCCGGGCGCGCTGCCGCCGCAGGCGCCGGTGGACCCGCGGACCGGGGCCGCGTGGCCGCAGGCCGTCCAGCACGACCAGCGGGAGCGGACCAATCCAGGGGCGCAGCTCGGTTACACGGCGGCGGTCGAGCTCTCCTCCGACCGGCTGCTGCGCAACAACAAGCAGAAGGCGCGCAGCGGGCGGCCGGGCGCGGGCGGGCGGTTCAAGTTCGGCGGCAAGAAGGAGGAGGCGGAGCGGCTGCGGAAGCTGGAGCTGATCCGCACCCCCGTCCTGTCCTGCTACCGCATCGCGGTGATCAGCCTCAAGGGCGGCGTGGGCAAGACGACCACGACCACCGCGCTCGGCGCGACGCTGGCCACCGAGCGGCAGGACAAGATCCTCGCCATCGACGCCAACCCGGACGCGGGCACGCTGGGCCGCCGGGTGCGGCGGGAGACCGGGGCGACCATCCGCGACCTGGTACAGGCGATCCCCCACCTGAACTCGTACATGGACATCCGGCGGTTCACCTCGCAGGCGCCCTCCGGTCTGGAGATCATCGCCAACGACGTGGACCCGGCGGTCTCGACGACCTTCAACGACGAGGACTACCGGCGGGCGATCGGCGTCCTCGGCAAGCAGTACCCGATCATCCTCACCGACTCGGGAACGGGTCTGCTGTACAGCGCGATGCGCGGGGTGCTGGACCTCGCCGACCAGCTGATCATCATCTCGACCCCGTCGGTCGACGGGGCGTCCAGTGCCTCGACGACGCTGGACTGGCTGTCGGCGCACGGGTACGCGGAGCTGGTGTCGCGGTCGCTGACGGTCATCTCCGGGGTGCGCGAGACCGGAAAGATGATCAAGGTGGACGACATCGTCCAGCACTTCGAGACGCGCTGCCGCGGCGTGGTCGTCATCCCGTTCGACGAGCATCTGTCGGCCGGCGCCGAGGTGGACCTCGACATGATGCGGCCCAAGACCCGGGAGGCGTACTTCAACCTCTCGGCGCTGGTCGCGGAGGACTTCGCGCGGGCCCAGCAGCAGCAGGGCCTGTGGACCTCCGACGGCAATCCGCCGCCGGTGGCCGCGCCGCCGCTGCCGGGGCAGGCCCAGCCGCAGCCGGGCGCCGCGCCGCAGCCGCCGCAGGCCCCGTACCCGGCGCAGGGCGGGGTGCCGCAGCAGCCGGGCGGCCCGGGGTACGGCTATCCGGCGCCGCAGCCGCCGGCGGGGCCGCAGCCGCCGGCGTACGGTGCGGGTGCGCCGCCGCAAGGCGCCCCGTACCCGCCGCAGGGGCAGCCGCCCCAGGCACCGCAGCACCCGCAGCCGCAGCCGCAGCCGGACGGTTACGGCTACCCGGCGCAGCCGCCGGGGCCATGGGGGCAGCAGCCGGGGGCGCCGGGCGGGATGCCGTACATGCAGCCGGGGCAGTACCCGCCGCCGGGTGCGCCTGACCCGATGCCCCGGCAGGCGCCGGGGCAGGGGCAGCCGCCTGCGGCGGAGGGCGAACAGCCGCCGCAGCAGTAGCAGTTGACGTCAGATCCGTGTCCGGCCGTCGCCCTGTGGGAGTCAACCTCCGCAGGGCGGCGGCCGGTTGGCGTGTACCGGAGGTGCGAGACCTCCTGCGAAGCGGGCGCACCACCTCGCGTCAGGAGTTTCCCAGGACTGGACCAACGAGTGGCGACCTCCTCAACACCACTAGGTTTCCCGCGCGTTACCGCAGGCCACACCTTGTTCATCGACCGTTGACATGTTTAGACCAGCGCTGGTAGACACTCACATCACCCAACGGCGCTTCATGATCAAGCGGCCTTCCCTGTGCGAGCGACGACGCGAGGTCCCCGACCTATGGACAGACCAGAACAGCACGGCAGCTCAACGATTCCCGGCACCCGGCGCGGTCGCGTGGAGGCCCCCGGGCGGCGCGGCAGGCTCCGGCTGCTCGCGGCCTCGGGCGTGGCCGCCATGTCCCTGACGGCGGGGCTCGCCACGCCGCTCAACCCGGCGCCGCACGAGGCCCAGGCCGCCGACGGCGGCGGCAAGAAGACACTCACGGTCGCCGTCGCGCAGAGCGTCGACTCGCTGAGCCCGTTCCTCGCGCAGTCGCTGGTGTCGACGTCCATCAGCCGGCTGATGTACGACTTCCTCACCAACTACAGCGCCAAGGACAACTCCACGGTGCCCGCGATGGCCACCGGGTGGGAGCCGTCCGACTCCAAGCTGACGTGGACGTTCACCATCCGTGACGACGCCACGTGGTCGGACGGCGAGAAGGTCACCGCCGAGGACGCCGCCTGGACCTTCAACACGATGATGGAGGACGAGGCGGCGGCGACCGCCAACGGCTCGTTCACCAACAACTTCAAGAAGGTCACCACCTCCGGCCCCGACAAGCTCGTGGTGGAGCTGAAGAAGCCGCAGGCGACGATGACCGCGCTGGACGTGCCGATCGTCCCGAAGCACGTGTGGGAGAAGGTCGACGACTTCGCGAAGTTCAACAACGACCAGGACTTCCCCATCGTCGGCAACGGGCCGTTCATCCTGACCGAGTACAAGCGCGACAGCTACGTCAAGCTCACCGCCAACAAGGACTACTGGCGCGGCGCCCCCAAGTTCGACGAGCTGGTCTTCCGCTACTACAAGGACCAGGACGCCGCCGTCGCCGCCCTCCGCAAGGGCGAGGTCTCCTTCGCCGCGGGCAGCCCGAGCCTCACCCCGGCGCAGGCCGACTCGCTGGCCGAGGCCGACAACATCAAGGTCAACGAGGGCCCGGGGCGCCGCTTCTTCGCCCTCGCGGTCAACCCGGGCGCGCGCACCAAGGACGGCGAGGAGTTCGGCGACGGGCACCCGGCGCTGAAGGACGCCAAGGTCCGTGAGGCCCTGTTCACCGCCGTCGACCGCGAGACCATCGTCGACCGGGTCTTCCAGGGCAACGCCGTCGAGGGCGAGGGGTACATACCGCCCCGGTTCGGCGACTACTTCTGGAAGCCGTCCGCCGGGCAGAAGCGCGCGTACGACCCGGCGAAGGCGGCGAAGCTGCTGGACGACGCGGGGTACGAGAAGAACGCCGACGGCAAGCGGACCGGCAAGGACGGCGAGCCGCTGGACTTCCGCATCCTGTGCCACGCCACCGACCCCAACGACAAGGCGGTCGGCAAGTACCTCCAGGAGTGGTGGGGCGAGCTGGGCATCGGCCTGAAGGTCGACTGCCTCGACAACGTCTCCGACCCGTGGGCGGCCGGCGAGTACGACCTGGCCTTCGACGGCTGGTCGGTCAACCCCGACCCGGACTTCGTCCTCGGCATCCACACCTGCGCGGCGCTGCCCGACAAGCCGAAGGAGTCGTCGTCCACCGACAACTTCATCTGCGACAAGGAGTTCGACAAGCTCTACGGACAGCAGCTCGCCGAGTACGACCCGGCCAAGCGCGCCGACCTGGTCAAGCAGATGCAGTCGCGGCTGTACGACTCCGGGTACATGAACGTCCTGGCGTACCCGAACGCGGTCGAGGCGTACCGCACCGACCAGATCAAGTCGCTCACCACGATGCCCGAGGCCTCGGGCAACATCTACGGCCAGGACGGCTACTGGAGCTGGTGGTCGGCGGTGCCCGCCGACGACGGCGCGGGGTCCGAGGGCTCCGGCGGGCTCTCCACCGGCGCGATGGCCGGCATCGGTGTGGCGGTGGTCCTGGTGATCGGGGCGGGAGTCCTGTTCGGGCTGCGGCGCCGGGCCACGGCGGAGGACCGTGAATAGGCCATGAGTACCGACAGCACCGCGGCTGACGTGAAGAGCCCGGTTGCCGCCCCCGACGGTCCGGCCGAGGCCGGACCGTCGGGGCGCGGACCCCGCTCCCGTTCCACCGCCGCCTATCTGCGCCACACCGCGGGCAAGCTGGCCGGTGCGGCGGTCTCCCTCTTCGCCGTCCTGGTCACCAGCTTCTTCCTGTTCCGCATGATCCCGGGCGACCCCGTCAAGCACATGACGCAGGGCCGCCCCGTCTCCACCGAACAACTGGCAGCAATGCGCCGGGAGTTCGGGCTAGACCTGCCACTGTGGCAGCAGTTCACGGACTACTGCGCGAAGGCTCTCACCGGTGACTTCGGCATGTCGTACCAGTTCCGCGCCCCCGTCATCGACAAGATCACCGAGGCGCTCCCCGCGACGCTGCTGCTGACCGGCACCGCGTTCGTCATCTACACGGTGCTGGGCATCTGGCTGGGTGCGCGCTCCGCCTGGCGCGGGGGGAAGTTCGGGGACAGGTTCGGCACCGCGTTCGCGCTGACGCTCTACTCGGTGCCGTCGTTCTGGCTGGGGCTGCTGCTGATCGTCACGCTGTCGGTGGGCGTCGGGCCGATCCCCGGCATCTTCCCGACCGGCGGCATGGAGTCGGGCGGCCAGTCCGGCCTCGCCCACGTCCTGGACGTCGCCCACCACATGGTGCTGCCCGTCCTCACCCTGGTCGCGGTGGAGTACGCGCGGACGCTGCTGGTGATGCGTTCCTCGCTGCTGGACGAGATGGGCAGCGACTACCTGACGACGGCGCGCGCCAAGGGCCTGCGCGACGACGCGGTGCGCCGCCGCCACGCGGTGCCCAACGCGCTGCTGCCCACGGTGACGCTGCTCTTCGTCAACCTCGGCAACACCGTCGCCGGCGCCATCCTGGTCGAGACCGTCTTCTCCTGGCCGGGCCTGGGCGGCCTCTTCTACCAGGCGCTGAGCGTGCCCGACCTGCCGCTGGTGCAGGGCCTGTTCTTCCTCTTCGCCGCCGCGGTGATCCTGATGAACACCCTCGCCGACGTGATCTATCCGCTGCTCGATCCCCGGGTGGGCCGATGACTGTGCACGAGACGACGGACGGCGCGACGGAGCGGGGCGGGGCGGCGCCACGCGGCGCCCGGGCGCTGGCCCGGGCGCGCCGGCGGCACGCGGCGGCGCGGTTCTGGCGGCAGTACCGGTCGCACCGGGGCGGGGTCTTCGGGCTCGCCGTGCTGGTGGTGATCGCGCTGCTGGCGCTGGCCGCGCCGCTGCTCGCCGGCGAGGAGTCGCGGAGCGTCACCGACGCCACCGGCGGGGCGCTGGAGGAACCGAGCGGTGAGTTCCTGCTCGGCACCGACCAGTTCGGCCGGGACGTGCTGGCGCTGCTGCTGTGGGGCACCCGGGTCTCCCTCATGGTGGGACTGCTCGCGGCGTTCCTCTCGGTGGCGATCGGGGCCCTGGTCGGCATCACCGCCGGGCACTTCAAGGGCTGGTACGGGACGGTCGTCATGCGGATCACCGACTGGTTCCTGGTGATGCCGACCCTGGTGCTGGCCATCGCCCTCTCCACGGTGCTGGCCCGCTCGCTGTGGACGACGATCCTGGCGATCGGCGTCACCACCTGGCCCACCACGGCGCGGCTGGTCCGCGCGCAGACCCTGGCCGTGGAGTCGCGGCCGTACATCGAGCGGGCGCGGGCGCTCGGCGGCGGGCACGGCCACATCATGAGCCGGCACGTGCTGCCCAACGTGATGCCGCTGGTCCTCGCCCAGACCACCCTGGTCATCTCGCTGGCGATCCTCACCGAGGCGACGCTGGCCTTCCTCGGCCTCGGCGACCCGACGGTCGTCTCCTGGGGCGGACTGCTCCAGGACGCCCGGGAGGCGGGCGCGGTCAGCTCCGGCAACTGGTGGTACATCACCCCGCCCGGCCTGGCCATCGCGCTGGTCGCCCTCGCCTTCACCCTGTGCGGGCGCGCCATCGAGTCCGTACTCAACCCCAAGCTGGGGGTGTCCCGTTGACACCGCACAACACGCACAAGGAACCCGCCGCCCCCGAGGCCGCGCCGCCCGGCGGCCCACCGCTGCTGGAGGTACGGAACCTGGAGGTGACGTACGCCCGCAGCCCGGGCTCCCCCGCCGTACCGGCGGTGCGGGGTGTGGACCTGCGGCTGGAGGCGGGGCAGAAGCTGGGCATCGCCGGGGAGTCGGGGTGCGGCAAGTCGACGCTGGCCCTGGCCCTGCTGCGGCTGCTGCCGGCCACGGCGAAGCTCTCCGGGGAGATCCTCCTGGACGGTGAGGACATCCGCACCATGTCGTGGGGACGGCTGCGCGCGGTGCGCTGGGCAGGCGCCTCCGTGGTGTTCCAGGGCGCGATGCACTCCCTCAACGCAGTGCACCGGATCGGCGACCAGATCGCCGAGCCGATCCTGCTGCACCGCCGGGCGACTCCGGCCGCCGCGCGGCGGCGCGCGGGTGAACTGCTGGAACAGGTGGGGCTGCCCGCGGCGCGCGTCCAGGCGTACCCGCACGAGCTGTCCGGCGGGCAGCGCCAGCGCGTCATGATCGCGATGGCACTGGCCTGCGATCCGCGGCTGGTCATCGCGGACGAGCCGACGACCGCGCTCGACGTGATGATCCAGGCGCAGATCCTGCGGCTGATCGAGGGGCTCGTCGCCGACCAGGACCTGGGGCTGATCATGATCAGCCACGACCTGGCGGTGCTCTCCGACACCTGCGACCGGCTCGCGGTGATGTACGCGGGCCGCGTCGTCGAGGAAGGGCCGGCCAAGGCGGTGTACGCGCGGGCCGCGCATCCCTACGGCCGGGCGCTCTCCTCGGCCTTCCCGCGCATCGGCGACCTCGCGTCGCGGCGCGCGCCGCGCGGCCTGCCGGGCGATCCGCCGGACCCGGCGGCGGTACCGGGCGGCTGCGC
The DNA here is from genome assembly GCF_051397025.1 of Streptomyces sp. BBFR102. Taxonomy (NCBI): domain Bacteria; kingdom Bacillati; phylum Actinomycetota; class Actinomycetes; order Kitasatosporales; family Streptomycetaceae; genus Streptomyces; species Streptomyces sp. BBFR102. The sequence continues at coordinate 4,688,227 of NZ_CP195757.1, read as the reverse complement.
CTTCCATCCCCGGTGCCCGGTGGCGCTGGACGTCTGCGCGACCGAGGACCAGGTGCTGCGCGTGGCGGGGCCCGGACGGCGGGCGGCGTGCGTACGCGCGGGGGACGACGAGGGGGACGGCGCGGGGGCGGGGGCCGGCGACGCCGCCGGCGACGCCGCGCCCAAGGGTGTTTCGGAGACGACCGGGAGCGGGACATGAGCGGCGCGGAGACGGATGCGGTGCAAAACGGCGGGGCGGTCGACGGGGCGCCGGGCGAGGCCGCTCACGGGGCGCGCGACCTGGGCGTTCTCCCCTCGGACGGGGCGGGCGGCGCGGCGGCGCCGCTGCTCAGCGCGGAGCGGGTGCAGGTCGTCTTCCCCGGGCGGCGCGGCGACCGTGAGGCGCACGCGGTGGACGGGGTGGACCTGGACGTCCGCCCCGGTGAGATCGTGGCGCTGGTCGGCGAGTCGGGGTGCGGCAAGACGACACTGGCCCGGTCGCTGCTGGGTCTGGTGACACCCACCTCCGGGCGGGTCACCTTCGACGGGAAGCCGCTGGAGTACGCCTCGCGCGCCCTGAAGGCGTACCGCCGGCGCGCCCAGCTCGTCCTCCAGGACCCGAGCGGCTCCCTCAACCCCCGCCACACCGTGTACGAGGCGGTCGCGGAGGGCCTGCGCATCCACGGTTACACCGGCGACGAGCAGGCGGCGGTGGGGGACGCCCTGTCGCGGGCGGGGCTGCGGCCACCGGAGCGGTTCTTCCTGCGCCACCCGCACGAGTTGTCGGGCGGTCAGCGCCAGCGCGTCGTCATCGCGGGCGCCCTGGTTCTGGAACCGGAGCTGATCGTCGCCGACGAGCCCGTCGCCTCGCTGGACGCCTCGGTACGCGGGGAGATCCTCGCCCTGCTGCTGCGGCTCCGCGACGAGCTCGGCCTCTCGGCGCTGATCGTCACCCACGACCTGGGGCTGGCCTGGAACATCGCCGACCGGGTGGCAGTGATGTACCTCGGCCGCATCGTGGAGACCGGCGACGTCGAGCAGGTCCTGACCGCGCCCAGGCACCCGTACACGCGGGCGCTGCTGTCGGTGCTCCCGGAGTCGGAGACGGAGCCGGTGATCCTCACCGGCGAGCCTCCGGACCCGTCCCGGGTGCCGGCGGGCTGCCGTTTCCACGCCCGCTGCCCGGTAATCGCCTCCGGCGAGGCGGAACGGGCCGGCGTGGCCGACGCCTGCCGGACGCGGGACCTCCCGGTGCTGGCCGGGAGCGGACCCGCGGCGGTGGCCTGCCACTGGGCCGAGGCCGTGGGGCCCGCGGGCAGCTGAGACGGGGCGGGAACCGTCCAGGGCATCAGCCTCCCTCGCGACGTGCGCTCCCGATCGGATGACATCCTGGCGCGAGTGCGACGTCGGCCGTTGACACGGCGGCGAGCGTTTCCGGGGAGGACGGGGCTGTGGGGCGACGGGGCCGGACGAGGGCGCCGGGAAGCGGCGGGCAGAGCGGGGCCGGGCGGCCGGGCGCGGGACGCGGTGGACCGCCCGGACAGCGGGGCGGGGCGGGGCCGGGCGGGGCGCGCGGGACGGAGCGGCCGACGGACGGCGGGGCGCGCGGCGCGGGGCCCCCGACGGGGCGGCCGACCAGGCACGGAGCCGCGCCGCCGACGGGGCGGAGGCGCCCCGTGCGGGGCGCACGGAGCCGCGCGGTGACTGCGCGCGGTGCTTCGGGCTGTGCTGCGTGGCGCTGTCGTTCTCGCGGTCGGCCGACTTCCCCGTCGACAAGCCCGGCGGCAGCCCCTGCGGCAACCTCCGGGCCGACTTCGGCTGCCGCATCCACGCGGAGCTGCGGCCGCGCGGCTGGACCGGCTGCACCGTCTTCGACTGCCAGGGGGCGGGCCAGCAGGTCTCCCAGGTGACCTTCGCCGGTGAGGACTGGCGCGGCACACCGGAGGCGGCCCGGCGGATGTTCGCCGTCTTCGCCGTCATGCGGCCCGTGCACGAACTCCTCGCCTACGTCGCCGACGCCCTGGACCGCCCCGAGACCCGCCCCGTCCACGCCGACCTGCGCCGCGCCCGTACCGGCCTGAGGGAGTTGGCAGAGGCGGACGCGGACACGGTGCTCGCCGCCGACGTCGGGGCGCTGCGCGCGGCGGTCAACCCGGCGCTGCTGCGCGCGGGCGACCTGGTGCGGGCACGGTCGCCGCGGCGCGGCCCCGTGCACCGGGGCGCGGACCTGGCGGGCGCCCGGCTCGGCGGCGCGGACCTGCGGGGCGCGAGTCTGCGCGGGGCGGTGCTGATCGGAGCGGACCTGCGCGGCGCCGATCTCCGCTGGACCGACCTGATCGGCGCGGACCTGCGCGGCGCCGATCTCCGCGGAGCCGACCTGCGCGGCAGCGTCTACGCGACGGGCACCCAGCTCGCCGCCGCCCGGGGCGACGCCGCGACCCGGCTGCCCGAGGCGGTCCGGCGCCCCGCGCACTGGGCGGCGCAGGACCCGGCTCCCGGGGAGGCGGCGCCTACCGCCTCGTAGGCGGACGCGGCGTCAGACCGCGGAGTCCTGGGACTCGGCTCCCGCGAGAAGTTCGCGGCAGCGCGCGACGTCGCGGGACATGGCTTCCAGCAGCTCGCCGAGTGAGTCGAACTTGGCCTGGCCCCGTACGAAGGCGAGGAAGTCCACGCAGACGTGCTGGCCGTAGAGGTCGAGGCCGACGCGGTCGATGGCGTACGCCTCGACGGTGCGTTCGGTGCCGTCGAACTGCGGGTTGGTGCCGACCGAGATGGCGGCGGGCATCGCCTCGCCCTCGGCGTACAGCCAGCCCGCGTACACGCCGTCGGCGGGGATCGCCGTGTAGGGGAGGGTCTCGACGTTGGCCGTGGGGTAGCCCAGTTCGCGGCCTCGTTGCGCGCCGCGCACGACGACACCCTCGACGCGGTGGGGGCGGCCGAGGATCTCGGCAGCGCCCGCCACGTCCCCCTCGGCGACGAGGCGCCGGGTCAGCGTGGAGGAGAACGGCACGCCGCCGCCCGCGGTGCCACGGACGACCAGGTCGACCACCTCGACCTCGTAGTCGTAGGTGGCCCCCAGCTCGGCCAGCACGGCCACGTCGCCGGCGGCGCGGTGGCCGAAGCGGAAGTTGGGGCCCTCGACGACGAGGCGGGCGTGCAGCCGGTCGACGAGCACCTTGGCGACGAACTCGGCCGGGGACAGCTGCGAGAACTCGCGGGTGAACGGCAGGACGAGCAGGGCGTCGACACCCAGTTCGGCGCAGAGTTCCGCGCGGCGGTGGTGCGGGGCGAGCAGCGGCGGATGCGTGCCGGGGCGGACCACTTCGCTCGGGTGCGGGGCGAAGGTGACGACCACCGTCGGCAGTCCCGCCTCGCGGGCCCGTTCCACGGCCCGCCCGATGATCAGCTGATGGCCGCGGTGCACCCCGTCGTAGGAGCCGATGGTGACGACGCTGCGCCCCCAGTCCTGGGGGATGTCCTCCAAGCCACGCCAGCGCTGCACTGTGACCGCTCCTCGTCGAACCTGTGTGTGGTAGTGGGCGTCTCCGCAGGTCTAAGAGTGCCATGCCGACGGTACGCGCTCCGCATCGGGCGTCCCGGCCCGAGGCGTACGGGCACCGGCCCCCGCCACGTCCTCGATCGTGCGGAGCCCTCCCGAGCCGACCAGGGCACGCCACACCGCCGGGTCCTCGTCGTACCAGGCCAAGGCGTACGCGGCGAATCCTGGCACCGTCCGGGCCAGCTCCGCGAGGCGCCGGTCGAGCCGACGGCCGCCCTCCGGGCTGCGGGCCAGCACCGTGCCGACGCGCAGGACGGCACCCCGCAACCAGGCGGCGTGTCCGGCCCGCTCCCCCGCCGGCCCGCCGGGACGCGTGTCAGGGCGCACGACCAACGCGACGAGGACCGCTTCGAGGACGTCGGGGTGGGTCTCGTCCCGGAGCAGCTCGTCCAGCAGCTCACCGCGGAGCGCGGCGGCGGGGGCGTCCCACGGCGCCGCCGCCACGGGCGCCAACGCGGCGCGGACGGAGGGGGGCCCGGTACGGAGCGCTGCGCGGAGCAGCCTGCCGGTCTCCGCGTCGGCCTCGCCCCGCGCGAGGCGGCGTTCCGCGTACGCGGCGACGTCGCCCGCCGTGTCGGGACGCATCCGCAGCAACTCGCCCACGAACACCGTCGCCGAGGCGGCCACAGCGGGCGTCGCCTCCTCGGCCAGCACCCGGAGCACGTCGCCCACGTGGCTTCCGGGGGCGGCGAGGCGGCGTCGGAAAGCCTCCAGGACGGGGCCGGGATGGGTGGCCAGGGCGACGCCCAGCGCGGCGGCGGACAGCTGCGGGTCCTGGGCGGACGCGAACCGCACGGCCGCCTGCTCGACGTACCGGCCGCGGCTCACCGGGTCGCGGACGAGCAGGGCCAGCGCCCCGCCGTGCAGGGCGGCGTCCGCGGTGCGGGAGAGCAGCGTCGCGGCGGCGGCCCGGAGCAGTTCGCGGTCCGCCTCGGCCGTGGCGTACGGGGCGGCTCGCAGGCCGTAGGCGACGGCGGCGACGCGGCGTGCGGGGCGCGGATCGGCGGCCCAGCGGGCCACGCCGCGGCAGACGGCGCCGGCGTCCTCCTCGGCGAGGGTGGCGAGCAGTTCGTCGGCCCGCTCGTGTCCGTCGGCGACCAGGGCGTCGACGAGGGAGTCGGTGCGGCCCTCACGGTGTGTGTAGAGCAGGGCCTGGGCGGCGGTGGCGACGGTTGCCGCGGGCAGGGCGGGCAGCCGCCGGCCGTCGCCGAACCAGGCACACAGCAGCGGCTGCGCGGTCCGGGGTTCGGCCACCAGGAACTCCCCGGCGGCGGCCAGGAACCGGTCGTCGCCCCCCGCGCCGTCCGCCACCACGAGCCGCCGCAGGAGATCGGCCCGCTCCTCGGCGGGGAGCGCGAGCGCCGACCAGAACCACGGCCCGAAGTCCTGCGGCACCCCCCGTTCCCCGGCCCACTCGACCACCCGTCCGGCGAGCGCCCGGAGCACTCCGAGGTACGGCGTGCAGTCGGGCAGCCGGAGGAGCGCCTCCCCGAGCAGCCGCGCCGCCCACCACGGGGCGAGCGCGGGACGCGGGTCCGGTACTCCGCCCGCCTCGTCGGGGCGGCGCGGGGCGGCGTCGCGGGCGCGCGGCGCCACCGCGTCTTCCCAGGTCGCGCGCCCCGTACGGGGCGACGCGGCGGACGGGGCGGAGTCCTGTGCGCAGTGCGCGGCGGCGCGGCGCGGCGTGACCGTCCCGCCCCGTGTCCCAGGGCCCGGGGCGACGGCACCGCCCGCCGCGCCCGCACCGTCCGCCGCGCCCCGCTCACCGCCCGGTACGGGGCGACCAGCACGGCCGCCGACACCGGACGCACCACCCGCACCGGACGCACCACCGGCCCCGCCGCGCGCACCCGGCCCCGCACCGACCCGGCCAGCGGCGTCGTGCACCAGGAACCCTTCGGGCCCTGCCACGCCGCTCTCCGGCGAAGCGTCAACCAGACGCGTCGCGCGCTCCCGATCAGGAGACCCCTCCTGGCGCAGAACCCGCGCCTCCGGCCCGGTCGGCGCCTCCCCCGCCGTCAGGAACTCGTCCGCGGCCTCGATCAGGCCCACCAGCCGGCGGGACAGTTCGTCCGCGCCCCGGTTCCGGCCAAGGTGCAGCAGCGCCTCGACCACAGGGCCGATGCGGTGCCGGGGAACGGGCAGCGTCCGGGGGGCGGCGTGCGCCGTCGGGGCACCCTCGCACGGGGCAGACGGCGCACCGGGAATCCGCTGGTCCGCCGCCCCGTGCGCCGCCACCCGACCGCACTCCTCCGGCTCGTGCGCGGCGCTCAGCCGGGGCTCCGCCCGGGCCGTGTCCGCCTCGTCGCGCCCCGCGCCTCCGGCGGACCTCTCCGCACCGGCGCCCGGCCCCGGCACACCGCCGCGCGGCTGCGGCACCCCGCCGGGCGAGGACAGCCCGGCGCCCCGTACCGTGCCGGGCCCCGTCTCCTCCCTGTCCACGGCGCGGCCCGGCCCCGTAGCCCCGTTCCCCTCCCCGTCCGCAGCACCCCCGCCCCGCATCCGCCCGCGACCACGCCCCGCCTCGGCGGCCGCCCGCTCAGCCATCCGCCGACGCCGGCGCACCGTGGCTCGCGGGAGCACCTGCTCCTCGGCCCCGTCCCCCACACCGCAGTCGCCGCCGGCCTCCGTCCCGCCGCACCGCGCACCTGCTCCACGGGCCTCGGCACCCTCACCGTCACCGACGGCGCCCCCCGCCGCGTCCGCGGCCCCCTCCTGCCACGGCGTCTGCCTCTCCCACACCGCACCACGCCCGCGCCCGTACTCCGCGCCGTCGACACCTCCCGCCCGCCACCGGTGCACCAACGCCGACAGCGCGGCGTCCACGTCGAGATGCGCCCCCTGGAGCCAGTCCCCCAACTCCTCATGGGCGAACCGGTACCCGGCGCCCGCCGGAATGATCAGCCCCTCGGTGAGGACCGCCGAGGCCCACCCGGGAAGTTCCCCCAGCCGGCCGCCACCGGTCCCCCACGGGAACAGGGACTCGAAGCTCTCCCGGTCCAGCTCGCCCTGCCCCGGCCCCAGGCAGCGCCGGGCCGCCTCGTGGAGCTGCCCGGCGACCCGCGCCGCGACCCTGCGCAGCGCCGTGCCGCGCAGCCCGTGCGGAGCGGCGAGCCGGACCGCCGTGCGCAGGCACATCAGGTCGAGGTAGGCGGAGAAGACCGCTTCGCGGTCGAGCGGGAGCGCCGAGCCCCCCGCACCGGCGCCCCGGCACTGCGCCGGGTCGGGCGCCCCGGGCGGCAGAGCGCGCTGGACGTCGGCCAGTAGCCGCAGCGTGAGGGGGTGGCGGGCGTGCCGTTCGGCGAGGAGGCCGTCGGCGAGGCCGTACCGGGCGCGGGCCTTCGCGGCGGCTTCCTCGGAAAGGTCGCCGAGCGGCACGCAGTCGGTGACGGGACGCCCCGGCTGGGGCCCCGCAGGACGGTGGCGGAGCGCACCCGGGAAGAGGCCGCACACCTGCTCCCAGTACTCGGGGCGGCATCCCACGACGAGCTTGGCCCCGGTGCGGGCCAGCCACGCGGCGGTGCCGGTCGTCCAGGCGGAGAGGCGGTGGGCGAGGGCGGGCGGCATCTCCTCCGGCCCGTCGAGCAGCAGCACCAGGGGGCGCCCCGCCCGCCGCGCAAGCCGCGCGACCTCCTCGGGCGACGCGTCGGCGTGCGGGACCGCCGGGGCCGGCGCCGTACCACCCGCCGCCTCCACGATGCGGGCCGCGCGGGCCAGCGCGCGCCGTGCCGCGTCACCCACGTCGAGGTCGTCCGGGAGCAGGTCCGCGCCGCGCAGCCAGACCGTCGGCGCCGGGCACGCCCCGGCGGCGCGGCGCGCGGCGAGCGCCGCCAGCTCCGTGGTGCGCCCCGTCCCGGGCGCCCCGACCAGCCCGAGGACCAGGCAGGGCCCCTCCTCGAAGGCGGCGAGTTCCGCGGCGGTACCGGTCCGTTCCACCGGCGGAGCCATGGGGCTCTGCGGGCCCTCCGAGCCGACCGTGGTCGCGGTCAGCTGGAGCGCCCCCGCGAGGTTGAGCCCGGCGCCGAGCGCGGGAACGGTCGCCTCGTTGCGGGCCAGCAGTGCGGCGAGGGCACCGTCCGGCACGTCCCGCACGGCGGCCCGCAGCGGCACCGCGAAGCATCCTTGCCGCCCGACTTCCAGCGAGGGAGTGAGGACCGCGACGACCTGCCCGGTGGCGGCGTCGAGCACCGGCCCGCCGGCCGCTCCGCCGCCGGGCCTGGCGGCGTTGCGGCCGTCGGTGCCGATGGCCAGTTCGAGGCCGGCCACGAGCGCCCCGTCGGTCCCGTCCCCGGCGAACGGCGCGGGCCCCAGTACCCGGGCCTGGCGCCAGCCCCCCGCCGCCACGAGGACGTAGGCGCCGCGTGGCGCCTCCTCGGCCGCGACGGGCAGCGGCACCGCCGCGAGCCCGGGCGCGCGCAGCAGCGCGAGCCCGCTCCCGGGAAGAAGGGTGATCCGGTCGGCGCCGACGCGCACCGCTCCGGCCGCGCGGTCGGCGCCGGCCCGGCTCAGCAGCAGTTCCGGGGCGTCGTGCGCCACCTCGTACGCCGTGACGACGGTGCCCTGGTCGTCGGCGAGGAAGCCGCTGCCCCGCTGGCGCCCCGTACCGTCCTCGACGCGGACCAGCGCACCGGCGGGCCCCTCGACGCGGCCGGGCGGCGCAGCCGTCGGCGGGTGGTCGTCCGCCGCTTGCCTGCCGGGCGGAACCTCATGCTCCGGCGTCGTCCCGGGGGCGCCCGCGTAAGCGTCGCCGCGCCGTCCCGCCCGCCCCTCCCGGTGCCCCGCCTCCGCGCCCCCTACCGGCATCGTCGTCCCTTTCCGCAGCCGCTCACCCCGACCGTAGGACGGTGGTGATCGACCGGGCGCGGGCTGGGCCGAACGCGCCCCCCGCGCTCCGCCCCTTCACCCCGGGCGCCTACCCGGGAGGGTGAATCGCCGGACACGTACGGGAAAAACCCCCTCGGGGAGGGCGGGGCGCTGTGGGGCGGTGGGTCAGGGACACACCGCCCCACAGCGGAGGCCGGGCGGGGTCAGGCGAAGACGGCGACGCTCTTGGCGCGCCCCTTCTGCTCCTCGACCAGGGCCAGGCAGCGCCCGGCCGGGTCGAAGACGCCCACGGGCCCCCGGCCCGCGTACTCCTCGGGCATGTCGATGCGCACACCGTTGAGGACGAGCTGCGCGCGCCGCTGGTCGAGATCCCAGCGGGGGAAGGCCGCGGCGGCCGCCTCGCCGACGGGCATCACGGTCAGCTCCTCCTGGAGCTGCTCCAGGGTCTTCGCCGCGTCCAGCCCGTACGGGCCCACCCGGGTACGCCGCAGCGCCGTGAGGTGGCCGCCGACGCCGAGAAAGGCGCCGAGGTCGCGGGCGAGCGCGCGGATGTACGTACCCGAGGAGCAGACGACGGAGACGACCAGGTCGAGGACGGGGGTGCCGTCGGCGGCCTTGTCCTCGCGGACGTCGTAGACGGTGAAGGACGAGACGGTGACCGGCCGGGCCGGGATCTCGAACTCCTCGCCCTCCCGGACCCGCGTGTACGACCGCTTGCCGTCGATCTTGATGGCGCTGACCTTGGACGGCACCTGCATGATGGCGCCGGTCAGCGTGGCGACACCGGCGTCCACGGCCGCCCGGCCGATGCCGGAGGCGTCCGCCGAGGCGGTGATCTCGCCCTCGGCGTCGTCGGTGACGGTGTTCTGGCCGAGGCGGATGGTGCCCAGGTACTCCTTCTCCGTCAACGCGAGGTGGCCGAGGAGTTTGGTGGCGCGTTCCACGCCCAGGACGAGGACCCCGGTCGCCATGGGGTCCAGGGTGCCGGCGTGTCCCACGCGGCGGGTCCGGGCGATGCCGCGCATCTTGGCGACGACGTCATGAGAGGTGAAGCCGGACGGCTTGTCGACGATGACCAGGCCGTCCGGCACCGAGCTGGACTGCTTCATTCTGCGGTGTCGTCCTCGTCCCGCTCGTCCGCCTCGTCCTCACCGGGCTTGCGGTACGGGTCCGCCTCACCGGCGAACTTCGCGCCCGCGGACGCCTGGCGCACCTCGGCGTCCTTGTTCCGCGCCTTGTCGAGCAGGTCGTCGATGGTGCGGGCGTTGTCCGGCAGGGCGTCGGGGACGAAGGCGAGGGTCGGCGTGTACCGCACCCCGGTCTGCCGCCCCACCTCGGAGCGGAGTACGCCCTTGGCGCTCTCCAGAGCGGCCGCGGAGGCGGCACGCTCCTCGTCGTCACCGTAGACCGTGTAGAAGACCGTGGCCTCCCGCAGGTCGCCGGTGACGCGGGCGTCCGTGATCGTGACGAAACCCAGCCGTGGGTCCTTGATACGTCGGTCCAGGGTCTCCGCCACGACGACCTGGATGCGATCGGCCAGTTTGCGGGCCCGCGCGTTGTCGGCCACCGGTCCGTTCCCTTCTTGGTGTGCGACGGGACACCGTACGGTGTCCCGGTTGTTCAGTCATCCTCGCCGTGGAACCGCCGTCGTACGGACAGCAGCTCCACCTCGGGCCGGGCGGCCACCAGCCGCTCGCACCGGTCCAGCACGTCCGTGAGGTGCCCGGGGTCCCCCGACACCATGGCGACCCCGATCTCGCACCTGCGGTACAGATCCTGGTCGCCGACCTCCGCCGCGCTCACCGAGAACTTCCGCTGGAGCTCGGCGACGATCGGCCGGACGGCTGAGCGTTTCTCCTTCAGCGACCGTACGTCGCCCAGGAGCAGGTCGAAGGAGAGCGTCCCCACATACATGTGTGCCCGGATGTCCCGCCGGTACGGGATCGTGGGTGCCCGGCCGCCGGACGTGGTCCGGCGGGCGGCACGGTCAGGGCCCCGCCGCGGCGGGCGGAGCCAGCTGAACCGTACACGCAACGGCCGGGGCCGATCGACGGGATTTCCCCCCGCCGACCGGCCCCGATCACGCAGCCTCGCGTCAGGCGCGCGGCTTCTCGCGCATCTCGTACGTCGCGATGACGTCGTCGATCTTGATGTCGTTGAAGTTTCCGAGGTTGATACCGCCCTCGTAGCCTTCGCGGATCTCGGTGACGTCGTCCTTGAAGCGGCGCAGACCCTCGATGTTGAGGTTCTCCGCCACGACCTTGCCGTCGCGGACCAGGCGCGCCTTGGTGTTGCGCCGGACCTCGCCGGAGCGGACGAGGACACCCGCGATGTTGCCCAGCTTGGACGAGCGGAAGACCTCGCGGATCTCCGCCGTACCGAGCTCGACCTCTTCGTACTCGGGCTTGAGCATGCCCTTGAGGGCCGCCTCGATCTCCTCGATGGCCTGGTAGATCACCGAGTAGTACCGGACGTCGACGCCCTCGCGCTCCGCCATCTGCGCGGCACGGCCGGCCGCGCGGACGTTGAAGCCGATGACGATGGCGTCGGAGCCCATCGCCAGGTCGATGTCCGACTCGGTGACCGCACCCACACCGCGGTGCAGCACCCGGATGTCGACCTCTTCGCCGACGTCGAGCTGGAGCAGCGAGGACTCCAGGGCTTCGACGGAACCGGAGGCGTCACCCTTGATGATGAGGTTGAGCTGCTTGATCTCGCTGTTCTTGAGGACCTCGTCGAGGTTCTCGAAGGAGATCCGGCGGGTGCGCTTGGCGAACGCCGCGTTCCGCTCGCGGGCGGCACGCTTCTCGGCGATCTGACGGGCCGTACGGTCCTCGTCGACCACCAGGAAGTTGTCGCCGGCGCCCGGGACGTTGGTGAGACCCAGCACGAGGACCGGGGTCGAAGGAGTGGCCTCCTCGACGTTCTCGCCCTTGTCGTCGAGCATCGCGCGGACCCGGCCGTACGCGTCACCGGCGACCATCGTGTCGCCGACGCGGAGGGTACCGCGCTGGACGAGCACGGTGGCGACGGCGCCGCGGCCCTTGTCGAGGTGGGCCTCGATGGCGATGCCCTGCGCGTCCTGCTCCGGGTTGGCCCGCAGGTCGAGCGAGGCGTCGGCGGTGAGGACGACGGCCTCCAGCAGGGACTCGATGTTCTCGCCCTGCTTGGCGGAGATGTCGACGAACATCGTGTCGCCGCCGTACTCCTCGGCCACCAGACCGAACTCGGTGAGCTGACCGCGCACCTTGGTCGGGTCGGCACCCTCGACGTCGATCTTGTTGACCGCGACGACGATCGGGACCTCGGCCGCCTTGGCGTGGTTGAGCGCCTCGACGGTCTGCGGCATGACACCGTCGTTGGCCGCCACCACGAGGATCGCGATGTCGGTCGACTTGGCACCACGGGCACGCATGGCGGTGAACGCCTCGTGACCGGGGGTGTCGATGAAGGTGATGCGGCGGTCTTCGCCGTTCACCTGGGTCGCCACCTGGTAGGCACCGATGTGCTGGGTGATGCCGCCGGCCTCGCCGGACGCCACGTTGGTCTTGCGGATGGCGTCGAGCAGGCGGGTCTTGCCGTGGTCGACGTGACCCATGACGGTGACCACCGGCGGACGGGCCACGAGAGCCTCGTCGCCACCCTCGTCCTCGCCGAACTCGATGTCGAAGGACTCGAGCAGCTCACGGTCCTCCTCCTCGGGGCTGACGATCTGAACGGTGTAGTTCATCTCGTCGCCGAGGAGCTGCAGCGTCTCGTCGGAGACCGACTGCGTGGCCGTGACCATCTCGCCGAGGTTCATCATCACCGCGACGAGCGACGCCGGGTTGGCGTTGATCTTCTCGGCGAAGTCGGTGAGGGAGGCACCACGCGACAGGCGAACGGCTTCGCCGTTGCCGCGCGGCAGCATCACGCCGCCGACCGACGGGGCCTGCATGGCCTCGTACTCCTGGCGCCTCTGCCGCTTCGACTTGCGACCGCGACGCGCGGGACCGCCGGGACGGCCGAAGGCGCCCTGCGTGCCACCACGGCCACCGGGACCGCCGGGACGACCGCCGAAGCCGGGACGGCCACCGAAGCCGCCGCCGCCACCGGGACGGCCGGCGAAGCCGCCGCCACCGCCACCGGGACGACCGCCGCCGCCACCGCCACCGGGACGGCCGGCGAAGCCGCCGCCACCCGGACGTCCGGCACCGGCACCGCCCGGACGGCCGCCGCCGCCGGGACCGCGGCCACCGGGACCCGGACGCGGGCCCGCAGCGGGACGCTGCGGCATCATGCCCGGGTTCGGGCGGTTGCCGCCCGCACCGGGACGCGGGGCCTGCGGCCGGGGCATGTTGCCCGGGCTCGGACGGCCCGCGCCGCCCTGGCCGCCCTGCGGACGCGGAGCGCCGGCCGGACCGCCCTGCGGACGGGGAGCACCGGGACCACCCTGGCCGCCGCCGGGGCGCGGGGCGCCACCGGGACGGGGGGCCTGCGGACGGCCCATGCCGGTGGAGCCACCGGAGGTGAAGGGGTTGTTGCCGGGACGCGGTCCGGCGGGACGACCGCCGGGACGCGGGGCCTGGCCGCCGGGACGCGGAGCGCCCTGGCGCTCACCGCCGCGGCCGCCCTGCTCGCCGCGCTGGCCCTGGCCGCCGGAAGCGGGGCGGTTGCCCGGCTTCGGGGCCGGACGCGCGCCGGGCTTCGGGGTGTTGGCGGCCGGAGCCGCCGGGGGTGCCGTGAACTCCGGCGCCGCGGGCGCGGGCTTCGCGGGCGCCGCCGGGCCGGGCTTGGGACCCGCCGGGCGCGGGCCCGGAGCGGGCGCGGGCTTCTCGGCGGCGGGCTTGGGGGCCGGCTTCGGGGCGGCCGGACGGGCCGCCTGAGCCGGGGAGGGGGCCGACGCGGGGGCCGGCTTGGGCGCGGCCTTGCGCGGCGCGCCGGGCTTCGGGGCGGACTTGCCGCCGCCGTTGCCCTGCTGGAATGCGTCGGTCAGTTTGCGTACAACAGGCGCCTCGATGGTCGAGGACGCCGATCGGACGAATTCACCGAGTTCTTGGAGCTTGGCCATGACGGCCTTGCTCTCGACGCCGAACTCCTTGGCGAGTTCGTATACCCGGACCTTAGCCACTTCGCTCCTTTTAGGTCCGGGGTGCGCCGGACCGTCGCTACTTCATGGGCGTACTCATCGCGTACTCATCGAGTGCTCATCGCAATCTCGACCTACTTCCAACTCGCGAGGTACCTGGGCCGCGCGGGAAGGACCGCGCGGCGCTCTTACGGTGTTGCCCGGCCGGCAACGGTCTCGACGGCCCGGCTCACGTCCGTCGTGTCGAGCGGTCCCTGGACGCGGAAGGCCCTGGGGAACGCGCGGCGGCGGACCGCCTGGTCGATGCAGACCGGCACGGGGTGGACGTACGCACCCCGGCCCGGCAGCGTACCGCGCCGATCGGGGACGCAGGCGTCCCCGTCCGCGACGATGCGCAGCAGTTCATTCTTGGCCGCCCGCTCCCGGCATCCCACGCACGTGCGTTCAGGGCGTGAGCGAGCAAGCGTCCGGCCAGACACGTTCAAGTCTACCTCCCCGCGCCGGCCCCACCCCTCCGGGGCAGGGCGCGGCCGACTCTCTTCCTGATCTCCAGCGCGCCCCGGGGCGACCCCGTACGCCCCCTGTGCGCCTGGGGGGCGGGCGACGTGAGCGACATCACATCCGCGCGGCGCCGCGCGCGGGGTCGCCGGGGCGCGTCAGCGACGCTCCCGGCTCCACTCCTGGCGGCGCTCACGGCCCTCGCCGCGCTCGTCCGCGGGGCCCTCGCCGTTCTCGCCGCCGGGCTGCTCGGTGTCGGGACGGATGTCGATGCGCCAGCCGGTCAGGCGGGCGGCGAGACGGGCGTTCTGGCCCTCCTTGCCGATGGCGAGCGACAACTGGTAGTCGGGAACGGTGACGCGGGCGGAGCGAGCCGCGAAGTCCACCACCTCGACCTTGCTCACCCGGGCGGGCGAGAGGGCGTTGGCCACCATGTCGGCGGGGTCGTCGGACCAGTCGACGATGTCGATCTTCTCGCCGTTGAGCTCGGCCATGACGTTGCGGACCCGGCCGCCCATCGGGCCGATGCAGGCGCCCTTGGCGTTCAGCCCGGAACGGGTCGAGCGGACCGCGATCTTCGTGCGGTGGCCGGCCTCGCGGGCGATGGCCGAGATCTCCACCGACCCGTCGGCGATCTCGGGGACCTCCAGCGCGAAGAGCTTCTTCACCAGCCCCGGGTGGGTACGCGAGAGCGTGACCGAGGGGCCTCGTACGCCCTTCGCCACCCGCACCACGTAGCTGCGCAGCCGGGCGCCGTGCGGGTACTCCTCGCCGGGGACCTGCTCCTGCACCGGCAGGATGGCCTCCAGCTTGCCGATGTCGACCAGCACGTTCTTCGGGTCGCGGCCCTGCTGGACGACACCGGTGACGATGTCGCCCTCGCGGCCCGCGTACTCGCCGAGCGTGGCGTCGTCCTGCGCGTCGCGCAGCCGCTGGAGGATCACCTGCTTGGCGGTGGTGGCGGCGATCCGCCCGAAGTCCGACGGGGTGTCGTCGAACTCGCGGGGCTCGACGCCCTCCTCCAGGTCCTCGCGGTCCTCCTTGGCCCAGACCGTCACGTGCCCGGTCTCCCGGTCCAGGCGCACGCGCGCGTGGCGGCGGCTGCCCTCGGTCCGGTGGTAGGCGATGAGGAGCGCCGACTCGATCGCCTCGACCAGCAGGTCGAAGGAGATCTCCTTCTCCCGCACCAAGCCCCGCAGGGCACTCATGTCGATGTCCACGGCTACGCCTCCTCTTCGTTCTGTGTCCGGTCGGCGGACGCGTTCTTGCGGTTGAACTCGATCTCGACGCGCGCCCGCGCGACGTCCTTCAGCGGCAGGCGCCGCTGCTTGGGCTTACGGCCCTTGACCCCGGGAACCTCCAGGTCCAGCCCGTCCTCGTCGACGGCCTCGATCCGGGCCACCAGTTCCTCCGCGCCCGCGTCGGGCGTCAGGTGGAACTTGACCAGCCGGCCGGTGGCCCGCACGAAGTGGCGGTGCTCGGACAGGGGGCGGTCGGCGCCGGGGGAGGTGACCTCCAGGACGTACTCGCCCTCGCCCATCGCGTCGGTCTCGTCGAGACGCGCGGAGACCGAGCGGCTGAGGTCGGCGCAGGTGTCGAGCTGGACCCCGTCGTCGGAGTCCACCACGACGCGCAGCACGCGCCGCTTGCCCGCGGGGGTGACCGTCACCTCTTCCAGGTCGAGTTCCTGGGAGCTGACGAGCGGCTCGATCAGCTCGCGCAGCCTGTCGCTCAACGTGGTACTCATCCGGGTGACTCCTCGGCCGCGTGTGCTGTTGTGGGTTGGGCGCGTGTCAGGTCAAAGGGTATCCGGTCCGCAGGGGTGTCGCGGCCGGGCAGGGGGCCCGGCGGGCGCGCCGCC
The DNA here is from genome assembly GCF_051397025.1 of Streptomyces sp. BBFR102. Taxonomy (NCBI): domain Bacteria; kingdom Bacillati; phylum Actinomycetota; class Actinomycetes; order Kitasatosporales; family Streptomycetaceae; genus Streptomyces; species Streptomyces sp. BBFR102. The sequence goes on along the minus strand of NZ_CP195757.1, from coordinate 4,672,438 downwards.
GGACGGGCGGCTCCGCCCGAGCGGGGCGGCGGGGGCGCGGGTACCTTGATCATGGCGAGGCCGCGCGGGCGCTCGTACGGTGCCTCCGCGCGCCGCACCGCCGGCCCGCCGTGTGCCGCTGTCCCCCGTTCCCCCGTCGGTCCGCTGCCTCCGAGGACGTCCGCCGTGCCGCTCACTCCCCCCCGCCCCCGGCCCGCGCCGGGACCGCGCCGCAGGACCGTGCTGACCGGCGCGGTCACCGGCACCGTCTCCGCCGCGCTGCTCACCGGCTGCTCCAGCGGCGCCACTTCGGGCGGCGGGGCGGCCGAGCAGGCCCGGAAGGCCGCGGCGCCGCGACTGCTGGCGGCGGCGCGGTCCGGCAGCGAGCGGCTGCTCGCCCGGTACGACGCGGTGATCGCCGCCCACCCGCAGCTCGCGGAGCGCCTGACGCCGCTGCGTGAGCAGGTCGCGATGCACCGGGACGCGTTCACCTCCGGCCCCGCCGAGGAGGTGCCGCCGAACGCCGCACCGCCCGCCCCGGCGCCGCAGGCCACGCCGCACGCCGCGGCGGACCCGGACGCCGCGCTGCGCGGCCTCGCCGACGCGGAGCGCGAACTGGCGGACCGGCACGGCAAGGACCTGCTCGAGGCGCCGGGCGAACTGGCCCGGCTGCTGGCCTCGGCGGCGGCGGCCGGCGCGGCCCACACCTATCTGCTGACGGAGGGGAAGAAATGACGACGCGTACGCCCGGGGGCGCTCCTCGCGCGGTACGGGACGACGGGGCGGAGCAGGGCGCCGAGAGCGCCGAACTGCGCGCGGTGCAGGCGGCGCTGCGCGCCGAGCACGCGGCGGTCTACGGGTACGGCGTGGTGGGCGGCCGGATCGCCGGGGAGCGCCGCGCGGAGGCCCGTACGGCCCATGACACGCACCGGGCCCGCCGCGACGCGTGGCAGCGCATGGCGCGCGACCTGGGAGGCGCCCCGCAGGCCGCCGCAGCTGGGTACGCGCTGCCGTTCCCCGTCGCCGACAGCGCCGCGGCGGTGCGGCTTGCGGCGGAGCTGGAGGAGCGCGCGGCGGCCGTCTACGGCGACCTGGTGCGGGCCACCGAAGGCGCGCGGCGCGCGGCCGCCGCCGAGGCGCTCAGGGAGGCGGCGGTCCGCGCCGTGCGCTGGCGGGGCGGCAGCGTAGCCTTCCCTGGGCTCACGGAGCGCTCGGCCGAACCGGGTGCCCCCGTGGCACCGCAGACCTGACTGCTGGAAGGAGCCGTACCCGCGATGGCGTTCGAACCTCCGGAGCGCCTTGCCCGGGCCCTCGCCGAGAACTCCGACGACGGCGACGCCATGTGGCGGGAGCGACTGCCGGGCCTCGTCGACGAGGCACTGGACGCCTGCGGGGCCGTACCCGAACGCGTCCACGCCCCGGGCGGGCGCAGCAGCGTGGTGGTGCTGGTCCGGCTCGCGGACGGTGCTCCGGCGGTGCTGAAGCTGGCCCCGCCGTCGGCCGCCCCGCAGGGGGAGGCGCTCGCCCTGGGGCGGTGGGACGGATGGGGCGCCTGTCGGCTGCTGGCCCGCCCGGCACCGGGGGCCCTGCTGCTGGAGCGCCTGCGGCCCGATGTCTCCCTGCGGTCGCTGGCGCAGGCCAAGGCGCTCCTGGAGGCAGCCGACACCGTGCGCAAGCTCTGGGTGGAGGTGCCCGTCGGGAGTGGGCTTCCCACGGTGGCGGAGCGCACCGCCACGCAGGCCGCGACGCTGGACGGGGCACCCGAGATGTACCGCCCGCTCGTCGAGGCCGCCCGCGCCGCCCGCGCCGAGTCGCTCGCGGACCCGCCCGAGGAGCTGCTCCTGCACGGCGCGTACGGGCAGGGCAAGGTCCTGGCCGGCGACCGCGCCCCGTGGCTGGCGGTCGGCCCGTCCCCCGTCACCGGCGAACGCGCCTACGACCTGGCCCGCCTGGGCCTGGACCGCGTCGAGGACCTGGTCGGCGCCGACACGGGCAGCTCGACGTCCCGCCGCCGCCTGTCCCGCCTAGCCGACTCCCTCGACGTGGACCGGGACCGCCTGCGCGCCTGGACCCTCTTCCGCGCCGTGTACGGCGGCATGTCGGCGCTACGCCGGGGCCGCCGACCGATGGGCGAGGCGCTGCTGGAGTACGCGGGGTGGCTTTAGCCGGGAGCGGGCGGGGCTACGGGGCTACGGGGCTACGGGGCTACGGGGCTACGGGGCTACGGGGCTACGGGGCTACGGGGCTACGGGGCTACGGGGCTACGGGGCTACGGGGCTACGGGGCTACGGGGCTACGGGGCTACGGGGCTACGGGGCTACGGGGCTACGGGGCTACGGGGGATGGTAGATCGGGGCCTGGTGCCGTTCGTGCCGTTCGCGGGGCCAGTAAGGGGCTACTCCGCCCCGTGGGGTCGTACAGCGGCGTTGTCGGAGCGGCGCCGCGCCAACGGGGGCGTGCGACGCGCCGGGAACGGCCGCGGGGCGACCGCGCCTTCAGGTTGACCGAAGCTGAGGCGGCATGCCCTGCCCGACATCGGGCCGGTGCGGGGCTGCTCGATGAAGGGCGCCTCCGCCCCGCAGACCAGTTCCAGCCGCCTGCGCCCCGCAGGAGGGCTCGGGCCAGCGGGCGGCACACGCAGACCTACAGGGCCGGTAGGGGGCTGCTCCGCCCCCGTGGACCCGTACAAGACGGGGCCGTGCAACCGATCGCGCACGTTCCACGGGGCGGACGACGGGCCAGACCCGGCACTGGGCGGCCACGCCCCGCCACCGGCCGGGCTTGGCTACCGGCGCGGATAGGCGGGGGGGGGACGGACGGGCGGGATGGTAAGGGTCTCCTCCGCCCCGGTGCACCCTACAGACGGCGCGGCGCGGCGCGTGCCTGCGCTGCCGTTCGCCGGCCCTGCGGCGCAGACAGCGGCCCCCGTCGTCCGGCGGCGGTGCACCGGAGACGACGGGGGCCGTGTTGGGCGAGTGGGTCAGGCGGTGAGGCGGGCGATGGCCTCGGCGACGGGGAGTTCCTCGCGCTCGCCGGTGCGGCGGTCCTTCAGTTCCACGATGCCGTCGGCGCTGCGGCGGCCGGCGACGAGGATCTTCGGGACGCCGATGAGTTCGGCGTCGGTGAACTTCACGCCGGGCGAGACTCCGGCGCGGTCGTCGACGAGGACGCGGGCCCCGGCCGCGTTCAGCTTCTCAGCGACCTCCAGGGCCAGCTCGGTCTGGAGCGCCTTGCCCGCGGCGACCACGTGCACGTCGGCAGGGGCGACCTCGGCGGGCCAGCACAGGCCCTGGCCGTCGGCGGTCTGCTCGGCGAGGGCGGCCACGGCGCGCGAGACGCCGATGCCGTAGGAGCCCATCGTGACGCGGACCGGCTTGCCCTGCTGGCCGAGGACGTCCAGCTGGAAAGTGTCGGCGTACTTGCGGCCCAGCTGGAAGATGTGGCCGATCTCGATGGCGCGGTCCAGCTTCAGGCCGGTACCGCAGGCGGGGCAGGGGTCGCCCTCCTCGACGACGGCCACGTCGAGGTAGTCGTCGACCTCGAAGTCGCGGCCGGCGACGACATTGCGGGCGTGCTTGCCGTCCTCGTTGGCGCCGGTGACCCAGGCAGTGCCGGGGGCGACGCGCGGGTCGGCGATGTAGCGCACCTTGTCGAGGCCCTGCGGTCCGACGTAGCCGCGGACCAGGTCGGGGCGGCCCTCGAAGTCCTCGGCGGTGACGAGTTCGACCTCGGCGGGCGCCAGGTGCTCGCCGAGCTTGCCCAGGTCGACCTCGCGGTGGCCCGGCACGCCGACGGCCACGATCTCGCCGTCGACCTTGACCAGCAGGTTCTTCAGCGTCGCGGAGGCGGGCACGCCGAGGTGGGCGGCGAGGGTCTCGATGGTCGGGGTGTCGGGGGTGTCGAGGACCTCGACGGGGCCGTGCCCGGCGCCCTCGACGGGAGCGAGGGCGAAGGTGACGGCCTCGGTGTTGGCGGCGTACGAGCAGTTCGGGCAGTCCGCGAAGGTGTCCTCACCGGCCGGGGCGGGGGCGAGGAACTCCTCGGAGGCGGAGCCGCCCATGGCGCCGGAGACGGCGGAGACGATGCGGTAGTCGAGCCCGAGGCGCGCGAAGATCCGCTGGTACGCGGCGCGGTGCAGCTGGTACGACTCCTCCAGACCCTCGTCGGTGGTGTCGAACGAGTACGAGTCCTTCATCTGGAACTCGCGGCCGCGCAGCACGCCGGAGCGGGGGCGGGCCTCGTCGCGGTACTTGGTCTGGATCTGGTAGAGCATCACCGGCAGGTCCTTGTAGGACGCGCACTGGTCCTTGACGACCTGGGTGAAGATCTCCTCGTGGGTGGGGCCGAGCAGGTAGTCGGCGCCCTTGCGGTCCTTGAGGCGGAACAGCAGGTCGCCGTACTCCTCCCAGCGGTCGGACGCCTCGTAGGGCTCCTTGGGCAGCAGGGCCGGCAGCAGGACCTCCTGGGCGCCGATGGCGTCCATCTCCTCGCGGACGACGCGGGAGATGTTGTCGAGGACCTTCTTGCCGAGCGGCAGCCACGACCAGATACCCGCGGCGGTGCGGCGCACGTAGCCGGCGCGGACCAGCAGCTTGTGGCTGATCGTCTCGGCGTCGGCCGGGTCGTCGCGCAGTGTCTTGACCATCAACCGGGACATGCGCTGGACCTGGGCCATGATGAACTCCTGGAGGGAAAGGGTGACTCGTCCAGGAGGTTAGCCCCGGGCGTGGGGCTGGCGGAAATCGGTTGTCCGCGGCGAGTCAGCTCCGGAGCAGGGGGAGCGGGGCCCCCATGACCGCGTACGGGCGCGGTGCGCTGGGGAAAAGGACCTGGCGGGCGAGGTCGGTGTAGCCCAGTGAGCGGTACAGGTGACGGGCAGGGCTGTCGGTGTCGATGGCGGAGAGGATGGACCGGGGCAGTCCGCAGGTGCCGGTGAGCGCGGTGATGAGGCCCTTGCCCGCGCCCCGGCCCTGGTACGTGGGGTGAACGTGCAGTTCGGTGATGACGAACGAGCCGTCGAGCCAGTCGTCGCTGCCCAGGGCGCGCAGATAGGGCTCGACGACGGTGGACCACCAGTGACCGCGGTTGTTGGGCATGCCGTAGACGAACCCGGCCAGCCGCCCCGTGGGGGTGGTGGCGCCCAGCGCGCGGGCGCCTGGGCAGTCGAGGTGGCGGAGGACGATGTGGCGGCGGACCGCGACCTCCTCGGCGCCGAGGCCGAAGGCGACGGCCTGCACCTCCAGTGCCTCGTCCACCCGGGCCGCGAGGTCGAGGGGGCCGATCGTGAGGTGTTCCGGATTCCGGGTCCGGTCCCCGGGGAGGCGCGCCATGGCGGCGACCCTACCTGTCCCGGGCGCGGCCCGGGCCGCGCGCGGCGGCCTGGGGTCCCGTGCGCGCGGGGCAGCCTGGGCACGCTGGTCAGGAGCTTGCGGGTGTAAGGGGCACGGGGCGCACCCAGGACTTGCGCGGTGTCGCCTGTCCCACGACGCGATCGAGGACCGAGGTGCGTTGGCGCGGGTCGCGACGAGGGACAGGGCGTGGGAGACCATCACGATGGCCCGGCCCTGCTCCTGCTTGAGCCGCGCCGGCAGGTCGACGGAGGCCGATCACCAGGATGGCCGAGCCGGGCGTCGCGTCCCGCGCGGCGACGACGAGCGTCGCCAGGGGCAGCGTGGGGAAGGCGAGCGCGCCCCGCACCTTGCCGGAACGATTCAGAAGAGGACGCTCATGAACTCGCCGACCTCTTCGAAACCGACATGCCGGTACGAGGCGCGGGCCGGCGTGTTGAAGTCGTTGACGTAGAGGCTGGCCACGGGGGCGACATCGGCCAGGGCGTAGCGCAGCACGGCGGCCATGCCGGAGACGGAGAGGCCGCGCCCCCGGTGCTCCGGGGCGACCCAGACGCCCTGGATCTGGCAGACCTGCGGCGTGGTCGCGCCGATCTCCGCCTTGAAGACGACCTTGCCGTTCTCGATGCGGGCGAATGCCCGGCCCGATCCAACCAGCTCGGCGACCCGGGCCTGGTAGAGCAGCCCGCCGTCCCCCGCGAGCGGGGAGACGCCGACCTCCTCGGTGAACATGGCGACGCACGCGGGCATGATCGTCTCCATCTCGTTCTTGCGGACGCGACGGACGTACGGGTCGGGCTCGATGCCCTCGGGCATGCGGTCGGCGACCATGAGCGGCTGGTGGGCGCGGACTTCGCGGGCGGGGCCCCAGCTCGGTTCCAGCAGGCGCCACAGCTGCGCTGTGGGGCCCGCGGGGCCGACGATGGAGGAGCAGCGCCGCCCGGAACGGCGGGCACGGTCGGCGAATCCCCGCACGGCGGCGGGGGTTGCGGAGATGGGCACCAGATTGGCCCCGGCGTAGCAGAGCGAGCGGAGCATGCCGTCCTCGTACCAGCCCCACATCTCGCCGCCCAGGCGCCACGGGTCGAGGCCGGCGATCTGCACGCGGGCACTGACGAAGGCGTTGGCGACGGGTTCGCGGTCGAGTATCGCGAGCGCGGCGTCCAGGTCGCTCGGTTCGAGGACCCTGGTGGTGGTCTGCGTCAGCACGGGAAGGGACCTCATCATGCGGGGGTACTGATTCTTCGCACTGTACCCGGCGGTTCCTCCGCCCGCTCCGCGCCCCGGTCGGGGCCCGTACGGGGCGCGCCGGACGGGGCTCGTGGAGGCCGACGGGCCGCCGTCACGGGGCGGCGCGGGGCGCCCACGTACGGCGGCGTAACCGCAGGTCGCCCGCCCCGTACGGGGCGGGCGACGGAGCGCTTGCGGGGCGGCGGGCGCGGGCCTCCGGGGGCTTCTCAGGCGGCCGTGCCGAGGAGCCCGCCCGGGATCAGCTGACGGACACCGACGGCTCGCCCGAGGCGATGCCGTCCTTCTCCATCTGCTCGGCGATCTTCATCGCCTCGTCGATGAGGGTCTCCACGATCTTCGACTCCGGCACGGTCTTGATGACCTCGCCCTTGACGAAGATCTGACCCTTGCCGTTGCCGGAGGCGACACCGAGGTCCGCCTCGCGCGCCTCACCGGGACCGTTGACGACGCAGCCCATGACGGCGACGCGGAGGGGCACCTCCATACCCTCAAGGCCCGCGGTGACCTCCTCGGCGAGCTTGTAGACGTCGACCTGGGCGCGCCCGCAGGAGGGGCAGGAGACGATCTCCAGGCGGCGGGGCTTGAGATTGAGCGACTCCAGGATCTGGAGGCCGACCTTGACCTCCTCGGCCGGGGGCGCCGAGAGCGAGACCCGGATGGTGTCGCCGATGCCCTCGCTGAGCAGCGCGCCGAAGGCGACCGCCGACTTGATGGTGCCCTGGAACGCCGGGCCGGCCTCGGTGACGCCGAGGTGGAGCGGGTAGTCGCTGGCGGCGGCGAGCTGCCGGTAGGCGTTGACCATGACGACGGGGTCGTTGTGCTTCACCGAGATCTTGATGTCGTGGAAGCCGTGCTCCTCGAAGAGCGACGCCTCCCACAGGGCCGACTCGACCAGCGCCTCAGGCGTGGCCTTGCCGTACTTCTGGAGCAGGCGCTTGTCGAGGGAGCCCGCGTTGACACCGATCCGGATGGGCGTGCGGGTCTCGTTGGCCGCCTTGGCGATCTCGCGGACCTTGTCGTCGAACTGCTTGATGTTGCCCGGGTTGACCCGGACCGCGGCGCAGCCGGCGTCGATCGCCGCGAAGACGTACTTCGGCTGGAAGTGGATGTCGGCGATCACCGGGATCTGCGACTTCTTCGCGATGACGGCGAGCGCGTCGGCGTCGTCCTGGGTCGGGCAGGCGACCCGGACGATCTGGCATCCGGAGGCGGTCAGCTCGGCGATCTGCTGGAGCGTCGCCCCGATGTCGGAGGTACGGGTGGTCGTCATGGACTGGACCGAGACCGGCGCGTCCCCCCCGACCGCCACCGACCCGACCTGGATCTGCCGACTCTTCCTGCGCTCGGCGAGCAGGGTCGGAACGGACGGCATTCCCAGTGAAATCGCAGTCATCTGCAGTGCAACCCCAAGATGTGGATCGTGGTCCCGAGATCGGCGGGCTCCGACGACCGAGATTACGGCACGGGCCCGTCCCCCGGCACATCCGTCCCCGCGCGCGCCATCGGCGCGCCGGGGCCTCCGTGGCCCCCGGGACCCCTGTCACCGCACGGTACGGAGGGGATGAGCCGGTCCGACCGCGCCACCCGGTCGGCCGCTCGACAGTTCGGTCACAGATTCGGGACGCGAGGGTGAACGACCCGTGGGAAGCCAGGCGCGGACCGGCCTCGGCGGGCTCCCGCGCGACGGCGAACCCCCGGCCGGACGCGTACGCGAGGCACACGTCCGCCCGGGGGGAAAGACCGGCCTCCGGTCAGGAGATGCGTACCGGGTTCACCAGGTCGGCCACGAGGACGAGCAGGGTGAAGCAGATGAACAGCCCCGCCACCACGTAGGCGACGGGCATCAGTTTGGCCACGTCGAACGGGCCCGGGTCCGGACGGCGCAGGATGCGGGCGCCTCGGCGGCGTACGGATTCCCAGAGGGCTCCGGCGATGTGGCCGCCGTCCAGCGGGAGCAGCGGCAGCATGTTGAACAGGAAGAGCGACAGGTTGAAACCGGCCAGCAGGAACAGCATCATCGCGATCTGGTTCTGCGCCGGCACGTCGAGGTTCATCACCTCGCCGCCGATCCGGGCGGCGCCGACGACGCCGACCGGGGAGTCGTCCGCGCGCTCCCCTCCGTCGAACGCGGCGTCCCAGAGCGCCGGGACCTTGGAGGGCAGGGCGATGATCGACTCCACGCCGTTCTCGAGCATGTCGCCCATGCGGCCGACGGAGTCGACGAAGCCCAGTGGCTGGATCTCGGTCTGCGCGGCGAAGCCGAGATAACCGGCGCGGACCCACTGGTCCTTGATCACCTCGCCGTCGGCGTCCTTCTTGGCCACGCGGTTTTCGATCAGGGTGGTCTGGAGTTGCGTCCGCTCGCCGTCGCGCTCGACGGTGAGGGTGGCGGGCCCGATGGTCCGGCGGATGCGCTCCGAGAGCGTCGCCCAGTCGTCCACGGGGGTGCCGTCGAAGGCGACGATCTTGTCGCCCTCCTGGAGCCCGGCCGCCTTGGCCGGTGAGACCGGGTCGCTCTGGCGGCAGGTGTCGCGCTTCTCGCTCTGCGCGATGACGCACTGCTGGACGCCGCCGACCTCGGTGGTCTGGGTGGCGAAACCGAAGCTCATCGCCACGCCGAGGAAGATCGCCACGGCCAGGATCAGGTTCATGAACGGCCCGGCGAACATCACGATCACGCGCTTCCACGGCTTGCGCGTGTAGAAGAGCCGCGTCTCGTCGCCGGGCTGGAGCTCCTCGAACGCCGCCGATCGCGCGTCCTCGATCATGCCGCGGAACGGCGAGGTCGAACGGGCCTCGATCCGGCCGTCGGGGCCCGGCGGGAACATGCCGATCATCCGGATGTAGCCGCCCAGCGGGATGGCCTTGACGCCGTACTCCGTCTCGCCCTTGCGGCGGGAGAAGACCGTCGGGCCGAACCCGACCATGTACTGCGGCACCCGGATGCCGAAGAGCTTCGCCGTCGACAGGTGCCCCAGCTCGTGCCACGCGATGGAGAACAGCAGGCCGAACGCGAAGACCACGATGCCGAGGACCGTCAACAAGATCGTCATGCGCGCGCCTCCGCTGCGAGTTCCCGGGCCCGGGCGCGTGCCCAGGTCTCCGCTTCCAGGACGTCCGGGACCGTCAGGGAAGTTCCCGTCGCGGGTACGCCGTGCTCGGTCACCACCCGGGTGACGGTATCCATGATCGCGTTGAACGGCAGCCGGTCCGCGAGGAACGCCTCTACACACTCCTCGTTGGCGGCGTTGAAGACGGCGGGGGCGGTACCGCCGAGCCCCCCGACGTGGCGGGCGAGGCCCACCGACGGGAACGCCTCGGTATCGAGCGGGAAGAACTCCCAGGACGACGCCTTCGTCCAGTCGAAGGCCGGCGCGGCGTCCGGCACCCGCTCCGGCCAGCCGAGACCGATGGCGATCGGGCCCCGCATGTCGGGCGGCGTGGCCTGCGCGAGGGTGGAACCGTCGCTGAACTCCACCATCGAGTGAACGTACGACTGCGGGTGGACGACGACCTCGATCTGCTCGAACGGGATGTCGTACAGCAGGTGGGCCTCGATGACCTCCAGGCCCTTGTTGACGAGGGTCGCGGAGTTGACCGAGATGACCGGCCCCATCGCCCAGGTCGGATGCGCCAGGGCGTCTTCGCGGGTGACCCGCTCCAGCTCGGCCCGGGTACGGCCGCGGAACGGTCCGCCCGAGGCGGTGACGACGAGGCGGCGCACGTCCGCGCGGTCGCCCGCGGCGAGCGCCTGGAAGAGTGCGGCGTGCTCCGAGTCGACGGGGATGATCTGGCCCGGCTTGGCCACCGCCTTCACCAGGGGTCCGCCGACGATCAGCGACTCCTTGTTGGCGAGGGCGAGAGTGCGGCCCGCCTCCAGAGCGGCGAGTGTCGGGGCGAGGCCGATGGAGCCCGTGATGCCGTTGAGCACCGTGTGGCAGGGCGACTGGGCCAGCTGGGTGGCCGCGTCGGGGCCCGCGAGGACCTCGGGCAGCGGCTCCGCCGGGCCGTACCGGGCCCGCAGCGCCTCGCGCAGTCGCGGGGCCGCCTCCTCGCGGGCCACGGCCACCACGGCGGGCCGCAGCCGGTGCGCCTGGTCGGCGAGCAGGTCCACCCGGCCGCCGGCGGCGGAGAGCCCGGTCACGCGGAAGCGCTCTGGATGACGGAGCACCAGGTCGATGGCCTGCGTACCGATGGAACCGGTGGAGCCGAGGATCACGATGTCGCGCCGCCCGGCCGCGTCGTCGAAGACGAGGTGCGGATCGGCGAGCGGGGAGGGGCGTGCTGCGGTGGCAGGACTGTCGGTCATCCCCCCATTCTTGCGCCCCGGGCACGATGGGCGTGCAGGGCGGTCCCGGTGCGGCGCGGGCGTGGGGCTGAGGGGTGCGCGGCGGGGATGTCGCGGTGGTGAGCACGTGGTTGCGGTGTGGGGCTGACCACGGGGCGGGCGGGGCGCGCCGTTCGCTGGGGGTACGTCGCGGGCGACCTGCGGTTTCTTGTCGGGCGGGGCGCGCTCGGCGGGGCTGTCGTGGGGCCGGATCGGGACGAGGGCACGGCGGGAGCAGACCGGAGGCAGGCCGGGTCGGGCTCGGTGCCGGGCCGCGGTCGGAGCCCCGGCGGAGGCTGGAAGGTGTCCGGAAGTGTGCCGGCGGCGCCCGGCGCACGGCGCGGCCTTGCCGCCCAAGGGCATACTCGGCGCAACGTTCAGCGCGGGCCCGCCCCGTACGACGCACCCGGAGATGGCCCGTCGAGGTGGCCCCTCCTTGCCCCGTACGGGGCGTACACCGCGCGCTTCGTACGCTCCGTCCCCGCCCCGTACGTCGCGGGCGACCTGCGGTTTTCCGCTATGAGGCGGAGGGCGCCCCGCTGTACGCCAGCGGGTCCGCGAGGACGCGGCGCAGGACCTGGCCGGCCGCGCCACGGGCGGCGTCGCCGGCGGGTGAGGCCGTGCGGAGGCGGCCGCTGCCGACCCCCCAGAGGCCGGAGACGACGCGGCGTTCCAGCTCTCGTTCGGCGGCGGGGGCGAGTCGGCCGACGAGTTCCCGGTAGAAGCCGCCGAGGATCACCGTCTCGGGGTCGAGGAGGTTGACCGCGCCGGACAGGGCGACTCCGAGCATGGTGCCTGCCTGCTCGACGGCCTCCCGGGCGCGTCGTGCCTCCGGCGCCCCGGACCCGTCGGCGGCGCGGCGGGCCAGCGCGGCGAGGCCCTCTCGCGGGTCCACTCCCGCCGCGCAAAGCAGGGCGTCCTGGCCGGCGTAGCGCTCAAGGCAGCCCCGTGAACCGCAGCGGCAGTCGGGGCCGTTCGGGTCGACGACCAGGTGGCCGATCTCGCCGGCGAAGCCGTGCGCGCCACGCAGCAGTTCCCCGTCCAGGACGACGGCGCCACCCACACCGATGTCGCCGCTGAGGTAGACGAAGGTGCGAGCGCCGCCCGGGGCTCCCGCCCAGAGCTGGGCGAGCGCGGCGGAGTTGGCCTCGTTGTCGGAGCCGACCGGCAGCTGCGCCCCGTCGTCGCGCAGGGCCTGGGCGAACAGTTCCGCGGCGGGCACCGCGTTCCAGCCCAGGTTGGGTGCCTGGCGGACCACGCCCTCGGCGACGAGGCCGGGGAGGGCGAGGTCGACCCCGGCGGGCGCCAGGTCCTCCCGGGCCGCCACGCGCAGGGCGCGCCCCGTGAGCTGCGCGGCGTCGCGCAGCACGGCGCGGGGGTCCGCCCCGGCGTGCCGCCCCACCGAGGTGAGGCGCAGCCGCTCCGTACCGGCCAGGTCGACGAGGCAGACCGTGAGCGCGTCCACCTCGACGCTGACGCCCAGTCCGGCGTGCCCGGTGCGGGCCATGGTCAGGGCCGTGCCCGGTCGCCCCGCCTGGCCGCTGAACGTCTTGCCCGACTCGGCGACGAACCCCGCCATCATCAACTGCTCCACCAGGGACGAGACGGCCGCCCTGGTCAGCCCGAGCCGCTCGGCCACGGCGGCCCGGGTGATCTCCGCCTCGTCGTGCACGGCCTGTGCCACCCGGCTCAGGTTGAGCCGGCGCACGCCGGGGGCGTCGGTGCGGCCCGGCCGCCGCCCCGCGCTCTCGGCGTGGGCGGCGCCCGGAACGGGGCGGCGGGGCACCGCGCGGCGGGCCGGGGGCGGATTCTGCGTCATGGTGTCCGGCAGCCTACGGGGACCGCCTCCGGCGGGGCGGGGCGCCTGCGCGGGGGACGGCGGGGCACGGCCACCGCCGCCACGAATGCCTGCGGGGCCGGGCGCCGAGGTGCGCCCGGCCCCGCAGGGGGTGGTCGATCCGCTCAGAGGTCGAGCCCGGTGAGGACCATGACCCGCTCGTAGGTGTAGTCGTCCATGGCGTACGCGACGCCTTCCCGGCCGACGCCGGACTCCTTCACCCCGCCGTACGGCATCTGGTCCGCGCGGTAGGACGGCACGTCGCCGATGATGACGCCGCCGACTTCGAGGGACCGGTGGGCCCGGAAGGCGGCCTGGAGGTCGTGGGTGAAGACGCCTGCCTGGAGGCCGTACTTGGAGTCGTTGACCGCGGCGAAGGCGGCTTCCTCGCTGTCGGCGCGCTGTACCGAGAGCACCGGGCCGAACGCCTCCTCGCAGGAGAGCGTGGCGTCCTCCGGCAGGTCGGCGAGGACCGTCGGGGCGTAGGTGGCCCCGTCGCGCGTACCGCCGGTGAGCAGCGTCGCGCCGCCCTTCACCGCCTCGTCGACCCAGGATTCGAGGCGCTGCGCCGCGGCCTCGCTCACCAGCGGGCCGACGTCGGTGGCCGGGTCGGACGGGTCGCCCGTGACCTGGCTCTCCACCGCGGCGACGATCTTCGGCACGAGGCGCTCGTACAGGGAGGCGTCGGCGATGACGCGCTGCACCGAGATGCAGGACTGGCCGGCCTGGTAGTTGCCGAAGGTGGCGATCCGGGACGCGGCCCAGTCGAGGTCGGCCTCGGAGGCGTAGTCGCCGAGGACGACCGCCGCGCCGTTGCCGCCCAGTTCGAGGGTGCAGTGCTTGCGCGGTACCGACTCCAGGATCGAGAAGCCGACGGGGCCGGAGCCGGTGAACGAGATCACCGGCAGCCGCTCGTCCTGGACGAGGGCGGGCATCCGGTCGTTGGGCACGGTCAGCACCGACCAGGAGCCGACGGGCAGGTCGGTCTCGGCCAGCAGCTCACCGAGGATCAGTGAGGAGAGGGGCGTGGCCGGTGCGGGCTTGAGGATGATCGGCGCACCCACGGCGATGGCGGGGGCGACCTTGTGCGCGCTCAGGTTCAGCGGGAAGTTGAACGGCGCGATGCCCAGTACGGCGCCGCGAGGGAAGCGGCGGGTCAGGGCGAGCCGCCCGGTGCCCCCCGCGTCCGTGTCGAGGCGCTGCGCGTCGCCGCCGTTGAACCGGCGGGCCTCCTCTGTGGCGAAGCGGAAGACGGACACGGCGCGGCCGACCTCGCCCCGCGCCCACTTGACGGGCTTGCCGTTCTCGGCGGAGATCAGCTGCGCGATCTCCTCGGTGCGCTCGGCGAGCCGGCGCGCGACGTGGTCCAGCGCGGCGGCGCGTACGTGCGCCGGGGTGGCGGCGAACTCCTCGCGGACGGCGTGGGCGGCGGCGACCGCCTCCTCCACCTGGTCCTCGGTCGGGACGGCGACCGTGCCGACGAGCCGGCCGTCCCAGGGGTTGGTCACGTCGAAGGTGGTCTCGCCGGCGGCCTGGCGGCCGGCGAGCCAGAAGGCGTGAGGGGAAGTCATCAGATTTCCGGCCCTTCCGCAGTCGGTGGGTGGTCCAGGGCCGTCCCGGTGGCCGGCCTGCGCGATACTCCGCGGCGTGCCCGCCGCACACCGGGAACGGTGTCTGAGCCCACCGTAGGGGCGCCGGTGCGCAGCATCGTTTGTCCGGGCCGGATGAGTCGCGGGTGATGCCACTCCGGATTGGCAGCCCCGCCCCGTACGACGGGGGGGCACGAGGCGCCGGGGCCGCCCCGCCGCGGAGTACGCGCCGTCCGCGGCGCCGCACCGCTCCCTCACCGTACGGGGCCGGACGGCCGCCCCGTCACTCCGTACCGGTGGTGGCCTTCAGCGCGAGCCACAGCTCCATGCGGACGTCCGGGTCGTCCAGCGAACGGCCGAGGATCTCCTCCACCCGGCGCATGCGGTACCGCAACGTGTGCCGGTGCACGCCCAGCTCGGCCGCGGCGGCGTCCCACTGGCCGTGGCGCGAGAGCCAGGCGCGCAGGGAGGCGACGAGGTCGCCGCGGCCCGTCGCGTCGTGTTCGCGCAAGGCCCTGAGCAGGCCGTCGGCGAAGGCGCGGACCGCGTCGTCGGCGAGCAGCTGCACCACCGAACCGGTGGCCACCTCCTCGTGCTCCACCAAGGCGCGGCCCCGGCGGCGGGCCACGGAGAGCGCCTGCTCGGCCTGCCGGTAGGCGGTGGCGGCCGCGACGGGGCCGGCCGGCGCGGAGAGCCCCATGACCGGTTCGTCCGTCCCTCCCGCGGGGGCCTGCCCGGTGGCGCGGGCCTGGTCGAGGGCTGCGGCGTACCCGACGCAGGCTCGCGCCGCGGCGCCGTCGTCGGCGGTCAGCAGGACGAGCCGCTCGCCGTCCGGGACGATCAGGAGCGCCTCCCCGGCACGGGCGGCCGCGGCCTCCACGTGTCCGGCGAGCGCGGCGAGAGGACCGGCCGGAGGCTCGTCCGCCCGCGCCGGCGCCGCGACGGCGCGCTCCCCCGCGACGGCGCGCCGCGTGTCGGCGGGGCGCACCGCGCCGTGCGGGGCGGGGGCGGTACGGGCCGGGAGCGCGCCGCGTGGCGCGGCGCGGCCGTCGACGTGGACGCGGGCGGCGGTGGCCGAGGCCGCCTCGGCGATGATCAGCCGGTACGGAGCGTCGAGGAGGTCCCCGTACAGGCTGCCCGACACGGTGCGGGCGTGCTCGGGCTCGCCCGCGAGGAGCATGCGGAGCACGGCCGCGCCGACGCGCTGCTCCGCCTCGTGGAGGGAGCGCGACCGTTCGGTGGTGAGGGTCAGCAGGGCGATGGCGGAGTGCACCGCGTACCGCTCCGCCGTGCCCAGCGGTGCCCCGGTGCCGACGGCCAGCGCGGCACGGGGGCGCCGGGACGTGCCCAGGGTGTGCAGCTCGACCCGGTCGGACTCACCGCCGACGACGAGGCTCGCGGGAGGCGTCCGCGCGTGGAGCCGCTCCACCTCGGGGGTGAGCCGCGCGGCGCGGCGGGCGGCCCAGTCCGGAGCGGAGGCGGCGACGGCGCCGGTGGCGTCGTAGAGCGCCGCCCAGCCGTCGACCTGTCCGGCCAGGGCGGCGAGCAGCCCCGCGGGGCCGTCGCTGAGGGCCTGCTTGGTCAGGTCGCGCTGGGCGGCGAATCCGGCGGTGACCGCCTGGTACTGCTCCGCCGAGATCGCCGCGGACACCGCCTTGCTGATCGCGAGGAACGGAGTGCGGCGCGGCACCTCAAGGAGCGGCAGGCCCTCTTCGGCGGCGGCGTCCACCAGGGCGTCAGGGATCGTCTCGTAATGGACGCCGACGGCGAACCCGAGCCCCACGACGCCGGCCTGCCCGAGCCGCCGTACGTAGCGGCGCATCGTCTCCGGGTCCTCGGCGTCCAGCTTGAGCGCCGTGATGAGCAGCAGTTCGCCGCCCTCCATGTACGGCACCGGGTCCGCCAGCTCGCTCGCGTGCGCCCAGCGCACCGGGGTGTCCAGGCGTTCCTCGCCCGCGCGCACCGTGAGTTTGAGCGCGGAGTGCTGGACGAGGGAGGCGAGCGTGGGAGGCATATGTCCTTCTGGTGACGGCGTGGCCGACGAGGGACCGGGAAGGTCCTGTACGCGGCGTATGAAGCGCCACCAGCGAT
Organism: Streptomyces sp. BBFR102; assembly: GCF_051397025.1. Lineage (NCBI taxonomy): Bacteria > Bacillati > Actinomycetota > Actinomycetes > Kitasatosporales > Streptomycetaceae > Streptomyces > Streptomyces sp. BBFR102. Next base: position 4,656,016 of record NZ_CP195757.1, on the reverse strand, counting down.
TCTGCCTCACCGTAGAAGGGAGCCCGCGCCCCGCCGCCTCCTGCCGTGCCGCCCCGTACGGAGCGGCACGGCGCCCGTCCGGTCACTTCCGCAGGTCGACCAGGAGCGGTGGGGCGTACTCCCCTCGTACGTTCGTCAGGGACAGGACAGCGTGGCCGGGCGGTACGGCGTGGGCCAGCTCGGAGGCGGACCAGCGTTCGCGCTCGACCTGGCGCACGGTCACGGACTGGGCGGTGGGCGCCTTGCCGGTGATGACGCGCCGGATGAAGTGGGCGGCCTTGGTCAGGGGTTCGTCGGCGACGATCTGGCGGTCGGTGACGTCGCGGGCCTCCGTCCACTCCTTGCCCCAGACCTCGGCGAAGTCCTGCCCGTCCCAGGGGGTGAGCCCGGAGAGGGCCACGCGGCAGCCGACGGCGCCCAGCAGCGGACCGCGCAGCGTTCGGGGCACCTCCTCCAGGGTGCGGAGCGTCAGCACGGCGCCGGCGTTGGCGGAGCGCAGGCGCTGCAGGCTGCGCACCGTCTGCGGGGTCACGGCGCCGGTGGCGTCGTCCAGGACCAGGCAGGCGAAGAGCGAGCGGTCCTCGCGGGCCGCCACGCTTTCGGTGAACTGGGCGAGGACGAGGCGGGCCAGGATGCGCGACGCGTCGGCGTGGCCGCGCTCGGGGAGGTCGAGGCGGACCCGCACGGGGTGGTCCACGGCGCGGAGCGAGAACGGCCGGGTGCGGCCACTGGTGTCGAAGAACTTCGCGAACGCGGGGCGGTCCAGCAGGGCGATGCGGTCGGCGAGCGCCGGCCCGGGGTCGTGCGGGCCGCCGGCCTGGCGCGCCCGGGCGTCCAGTTCGCGGACCATGGCGGAGTCACCGAGGTCTTCCAGGTCCTTGCGGAGGGCGGTCAGCGAGGCCGGCCCCCCGTCGAGGAGTTCCCGCAGCTCCCGGACGGACGGGAAGCGGCCGTGCACCGCGGAGAACGGACCGATCAGCTGGGCGAGCACCGTGGTCGAGCGCCGTGTGTCGCCGCCCGTGTGCGGGTCGGCGAGGTCGCCCACGAGTGCCTCGGCGAGGACGGCGGCCGCCTCGTCCGGGTCGGAGGTGCCGCCGTAGAGATCAAGGTCGTAGACGGAGTCGGGGCGACCGGGGCTGACCACCACGTCGTACTGCTCGGCGGACCCCGCACCGGGCGAACCGGCGGCGGAAACGACCACGACGGCGGCACGGCCGGCCAGCGCCAGCAGGCAGAGGTTCTCGACGACGGGGCGGACCAGCCGTACCGACTTGCCCGCCCCGACGGGGCCCACGGCCAGCAGCGACGTACCGAGCAGCTCGGGTCCGAGTGCCAGTCCGGCGCCGCGGAAGGCGTACGGGTTGCGCGGCGTGTCCCCGACCTCACCCACACGGACCTGACCGGTGACGAGATCATGCTCGGCCGAGCGCCCCGGGAGGTCCCGGGCACCGGACGGGTGGGGGCAGGCCCCCGCCCCGTCGGCCAGGACGGCGCGGGTGAACTCCTCGGGGGAGCGCCGTCCCGCACGGACTGCCTGCCACGCACGGGTGATGCGGGCGTGATCGACGTCCCGCATGCCGCCCGCCCCCGTCTCGGCGGCGAGGCGCTCCGCCGCCTCGGGGGCCCCGCCGACACGGAGCTGGGGCCACTGCGCGGGGTCCTCCTCGGTGGCTGGAGGCCCGGTCGGCGCGGCGGGGACGGCGCGACGCCAGGCGGGGAGGCCGTATCGTCGCCAGACCTCCGGCCATCGGCCCAGACGGGCGACGACGGTGAGGATGCCGAAGATGATGAGGCCGTAGTACGGGTAGTACACGAACACGCTCGTGATGCGGTCCCCGAACCGCCAGGAGTCCGGTGTGAGCAGTTCCAGCGGCAGAAGCCACCAACTGCCCAGGTAGCCGTTCCACAGCAGGGACCAGACGAGCCAGCCGACCAGGAAGGCGATCAGCGCCCCTCCGATGAGCTGGCGCCCGGGAGTGGGCTCCGGTTCCTCGTCAGGGCGGGGGGTGTGCCCGTACCGCCAGATACCCGGGCCCGCGGCGGGCCGCTCGGCCCGCAGCCAGGCGACGAAGGAGGCACCGTCGGGCGGCGCCGCACCGGGCGGGGCCCCTACGGGGCGCGGCGGTACGGCACCGGGGCCGGCGGGCCGCCTGGATGGAGAACCGGGCCGGCGAGTGGGCCACGTGGCGGCTCCCCCGTCGCGCGGAGGCGGTGGCGCGGGGGGGAGCGGCGGGGTTGGCGGCATGGCCGGCGGTGGCACGGAGGGAGGCTGCTGCGGAACGTCAGGGGGAGGCGGCCCCTGGGTGCCGCGCGTCTCGTGCCCGCCGTCGTTGTCCATCCGTCCTGCCCCCTGGCCTGCCGGTCCGTCAGTCCCGGCCGCCAATCTACTGCCCCGCCGCCCCGTCGCCCCGTACTGCGCGGGCGACCTGCGGAAACGTGGACGGCGCGCGCGGCGTACGGGGCGCGTGCGGGACACCTCGGAGCGGAGTGGCCGGGGCGGCGGGACGCGCGGCGGAACATCACGGAGCGCGCCCTGCACCCACCGCGCGCGGGGTGCGCCAGGCCATCCCTGTCCTCGGCGGACAACGACACGCACGCACTTCTCCCGATCGGAGCATGCCCGCGCCCGGTGCGCACCCCTAGCCTGCGAACAAAGCCATCGAAAGCTTCGGAATCCAGACCCCGCGCTGACTTCGGAAGCGTCCGACCTTCCAGGAGCCCTTATGAGCACCCTCCCGCAGGAGCGCCGCGTCGTCACTGCCATCCCCGGTCCGAAGTCGCAGGAGCTCCAGTCGCGGCGTTCGGCCTCCGTCGCCGCGGGTGTGGGGTCGGTTCTGCCCGTCTTCGCGGCCCGTGCCGACGGTGGCATCGTCGAGGACGTCGACGGCAACCGGTTCATCGACTTCGGCTCGGGCATCGCCGTGACCACGGTGGGCGCCTCGGCCGAGGCCGTGGTCCGCCGGGCCTCTGCGCAGCTCGCCGACTTCACCCACACGTGTTTCATGGTGACCCCGTACGAGGGGTACGTGGAGGTGGCCGAGCAGCTCGCCGAGCTGACGCCCGGGGACCACGCGAAGAAGTCGGCGCTGTTCAACTCCGGAGCCGAGGCGGTGGAGAACGCGGTGAAGATCGCCCGTGCGTACACCAAGCGCACCGCGGTCGTCGTCTTCGATCACGGTTACCACGGCCGCACCAACCTCACGATGGCGCTGACCTCGAAGAACATGCCGTACAAGCAGGGCTTCGGGCCGTTCGCGCCGGAGGTGTACCGGGTGCCGGTCGCCTACGGCTACCGCTGGCCGACCGGCGCCGAGAACGCCGGCACCGAGGCTTCCGCGCAGGCCATCGAGCAGATCACCAAGCAGATCGGCGCGGAGAACGTCGCGGCGATCATCATCGAGCCGGTGCTCGGCGAGGGCGGCTTCATCGAACCGGCCAAGGGCTTCCTGCCGGCCATCCGGCAGTTCGCCTCCGACAACGGCATCGTCTTCGTCGCCGACGAGATCCAGTCCGGCTTCTGCCGCACCGGCCAGTGGTTCGCCTGCGAGGACGAGGGCATCGTCCCCGACCTGATCACCACCGCCAAGGGCATCGCCGGGGGCCTGCCGCTGTCCGCCGTGACGGGGCGCGCAGAGATCATGGACGCGGCCCACTCGGGCGGCCTGGGCGGCACCTACGGGGGCAACCCGGTGGCCTGCGCCGGAGCGCTCGGCGCCATCGAGACGATGCGCGAGCTGGACCTCAACGCCAGGGCGAAGCGCATCGAGGCGATCATGAAGCCCCGGCTCAGCGCGATGCAGGAGAAGTTCGACATCATCGGCGACGTCCGTGGCCGCGGCGCGATGATCGCCATCGAGCTGGTGAAGTCCGGCACGAAGGAGCCGAACCCCGAGGCCACGGCCCAGATCGCGAAGGCCTGCCACGCGGAGGGCGTCCTCATCCTCACCACGGGAACCTACGGCAACGTGGTGCGGTTCCTCCCTCCGCTGGTGATCGGTGAGGAACTGCTCACGGACGGCCTGGACGTCCTCGAGGCGGCGTTCGCGGCCCTCTGAGGACAGGGCGAGGGTGTGAGGTGGACGTTGCCCCGCACCCTCGCCGCCAGGGGCCGGACGTGCCGCGTCGTGGCCCGGACCGGCCCCTGCGCGTCGGAGCCTGTGAAGAAGGTGTGCGGGGCCGATGTCGGCCTCCGATTGCCCCTGTCGGCCGCCGGGCCGCTGCCGTAGGTTGAGCCCAGATGAGAGAAACACCCCGCCCGCAGGGTTCTGCGGGCGACTTCGGGACGGAGCACGTTCAGCACCGTTCCGGCCGCGCCTTCGCGCACACCGGAGTCTCGCGCTCCGGAACTCCTCATGGATCGGACCGCCGCCCGCCCCACACCCCCCGGGGCGCGCGGCCCGCCGGTCCGGTCGGCCGCCGCGGAACCTCCCCCCTTGTTCCGGGACGGCCGACTCCTCCTCTTCCTCCCACTCCGCGTTCATGGCGCACCGCTTGGGTGACCCCGGTCGCCTGCGCGCTGCTCTTCGCCCTCTGCACCTGGCAGGTGGTCACTCGCGGCCCCATACTCGCGGCCGACGAACGCCTGGGACACCTCATCCGCGGCAACGCGTTCCCCGAGGCGCTGGCCGAGTTCCTCGCCGACGCCGGCGGCGTGCTCGTCGGGCCGGTACTGCTGGCGGCCCTCGTCGCGTGGCAATGGTTCGGCGCGAGACGGCGCGGCGGCGCCCCGTACGGGTGGACCCTGCCCCTGACGACGGGGATCGCGCTGGCCCTCGTCGCGCCGCTGGTGAGCCTCGCCAAGGTGCTGACCGGCCGCCCGGGGCCGTCCGCGACGGGCGGTTCCGGCTTCTTCCCCTCCGGGCACGCGGCCACCGCCTGCGTCGCCTTCGGGGCGTGCGTGCTGCTGCTGCGGGGCGCCGCCCCTTCCTCTCGCCGGTGGCGGTACCTCGTCGGCGCATGCGTGGTGGTCAACGCCGCCGTGGGGTACGGCCTGGTGCGCCGCGGATACCACTGGCCGCTGGACGTCGCGGCGAGCTGGGCGCTCGGGGGTTTCCTGCTGTGGGGCGCAGTGGCGGCGGCACGGGCGCTGCTCCGGTGGCGAAGCGAATCGGACACCGAGTGACGAGGCGGCGCCCTGTGACGGGGCACGCCCCGTGGGATACGAGAAACCGCAGGTCGCTCGCCCCGTACGGCGCCGCGCGCCGCGCCGTTCCCCAGCATGCGCCGGCCCCGTACGGGGCGGTGGCCTGGGACCGATCCGCGCACGTGGCGGCTTTGGGTCAGCCGGAGTACCGGCCGAAGGTGCCCGCGAACTCGTCGCCTGCGTAGCGGTCCCAGTTGATGGACCACGCCCGTCAGGCCGCGCAACGCGGGCCACGTGCCGTGCGGCGCGTACGAACCGCAGGCCGATCCCTTGGTGAGGCAGTCGAGGGCCGTCTCCGCTTCGCCGGACAGTACGTGGCCGCTGCCCGCCTGCGGCGTCGCCGGCATACCGATCGCCACCTGTTCCGGGTGCAACGCAGGGAAGACCTGGACGGGGTCACCGGCGACCGGGAAGCCGGTGAGCAGCATGTCCGTCATCGCCACGCGGAAGTCCGCCCTGCCCATGGCATGGTGCTCACCGTCCAGCCCGAGGATCAGCCCGGAGTCGTAGTCCTGGACGTGCAGCAGGGTGGGGTCGCTCCGGAGCGCGTGGATGACGGGCAGGTAGCCGACGAGGGCGTGTGCGGGCAGTTCCGCCGCGCGCGCCGCGACGGGCGGCGCGGCGGGCGGCGCGGCGGCGGCGGTGGTGGCGGCGGTGGTGGCCAGTGCGCAGACCGCGACGGCAGCGGCTGCCGCGGAGCGGACGCGTCGCGAGAAGCGGGATGTCCTGGACGAGAGGGAGCGATGGTGACAACTTGCCGTACGCCTGATCCGGACCAATCGAGTTGTCAATGTGTGCCGCCCACACGAAGCGCGGGCCCGCGCCTCGCGCCTCGCACGACACCGAACCCGCCACCCGCCTGGCCGCCAGGCCCGGTGCGCCGGATCGCCCAGCGCACGGATCCCCACTTCACCACCCACCGGGCCGCTCCTCCCCCGCCACGGCCTCGTGCATGGCGAGCTCCAGCAACCCCGGGTCGTTGAGCGTGCCGGAACCGTCCGGGCGGACGAGCCAGCTCACCACCCCGACGGCCCGGCCCGGGTGCGGCACCACGATCCACGCACCCCGCCCCACCGCGCGGACCCCTGTGCCCAGCCACCGCGACGCGGTGCCCGGCGGCACGAAGAAGCCGAGCCGCGCCCCTCCTGCCCCCGAGAGCACCGGGCCAGGCCGGTCGGTGCAGCGACTCAGCACGTCGAGGGTGGGGTGGCCCAGCCCTCCCGGAAGGATCAACACGTCCCACAGAACCCCCGCGGGCAGCAGGACCATGCCGTGCGGGCCGCGGCCCCACTGCCGACGGCACGCGACCGCGTCGGGCGCTGCCGACAGCAGCCACTCGGCAGCCGCCCTCGTCTGGAACCCCGTCATGACGCTTCCTCTCCACTGTTGGACGTCCTGTCATCAGTGGAGAGCTGTTCACACCGCGGGCATTACGCGGATTCGGCGGCAATTCCTCGTGAGGCGGCTCACACCGACGGGTCGGCGGGAGCGCCCCGCGAACGACGGACGGGACGGAGTCGTGCGGCACCCCCGCGATCGGGGCGGATAAGGGCCACGCCGGAGCGCCACCCCTTACCCGCCGCGCATCGCGTAAGACCTACGCCGCGACGTGACCACTTACGCGCCGCGAGGGTCGAGTAAGGCTCGCGCCACCGGCACCGCCGATCGCCGGCAGTGCGCCGGGCACCTCTCCTCGCCGGGCACCTCTCCCCGCCCTCACTTCAGCTGTCGAACCCCATCCCCATCCGGTCCATCGTCCGCAGCCAGAGGTTCCGTCGCCCGCCTCTTTCGTCGGCGCGGGCCAGGGACCACTTCGTCAGGGCAACCCCCGTCCAGGCGAAGGGTTCCGGGGGGAAGGGCAGCGGCTTGGTGCGGACCATACTCAAGGCGGTCCGTTCGGTCCCCTCGCCGCTCAGCAGGTCCAGCATCACGTCGGCGCCGAAGCGGGTCGCCCCGACGCCGAGCCCGGTGTAACCCGCGGCATACGCGACGCGGCCGCCGTGCGCGGTACCAAAGAAGGCGGAGAAGCGGGAGCAGGTGTCGATCGCCCCGCCCCAGGCGTGAGTGAAGCGAACGCCCTCCAGTTGGGGGAAGCACGCGAGGAAGTGGCCGGCCAGCCGGTCGAAGGTCTCGGGCCGCTGGTCCAGGGAGGCGCTGACCTTCCCGCCGTACGGGTAGACCGCGTCGTAGCCACCCCAGAGGATGCGGTTGTCCGAGGAGAGCCGGAAGTAATGGAACTGGTTGGCGCTGTCGCCGAGGCCCTGCCGGTTGCGCCAGCCGATGGCGGCGAGCTGTTCGGGGCTGAGCGGCTCGGTCATCAACGCGTAGTCGTAGACCGGCACGGTGAGGGGGCGTGTGCGGCGGGCCAGGGAGGGGAAGACGTTGGTGCCGAGGGCGACCTGTGCGCAGCGCACCGTGCCGCCGCGCAGCGTGCGCACCGCCATCCCCGCGCCGCTCCGCGAGAGTGACGTGGCGGGCGTGTTCTCGTGGATGCGTACGCCGAGCGAGAGGCAGGCGGCCTTCAGGCCCCAGGCGAGCTTCGCCGGGTCGACGAGGGCCACTCCGTCGCGGTCCCAGAGCCCGCCGAGGAAGGTCGGCGAGTCGACCTGGGCGCGCAGCGCGTCCTCGTCGAGCAGTTCGGAGCCGGCGGCGAGGCCCGCGGCAACCATCTCCTCGTGCAGCTCGCGCAGCTCCGCGACGTGGTGGGGCCGGGTGGCGACCGAGATCTCCCCGGTACGTTCGAAGGCGCAGTCGATGCCGTAGCGGTCGACGGCGGACTCGATGGCGTCGAGGTTGCGGGCGCCCAGTTCTTCCAGGAGCGGCATCTCGCCGGGCCACCGGGAGAGGCCGTTGGCGGTGCCGTGGGTGAGGGATGCCGCGCAGAATCCGCCGTTGCGGCCCGACGCCGCCCAGCCGACCTCGCGGCCCTCCAGGAGGAGGACGTCGCGGCCGGGGTCGCGCTCCTTGGCGAGGAGCGCCGTCCACAGTCCGCTGTAGCCGCCGCCCACGACCACAAGGTCGCAGCCCGCGTCGCCGGAGAGGGCCGACTCGGGGGCGGGGCGCCCCGGGTCGTCGAGCCAGTACGGGACGGGCGAAGCGTCCGACAGGGCGGCGGACGTACGGGTCATGGCGCGTGCGGCCATGATGTCAACTCCCTTGCGATGCATGCGGTACGAGGTGACGCCGCGGAGCGCCCATTACCGCGCGGCGTGCGCCGCACCGTACGGGGCGCTCCGCTCCGTTCACCGGGCCCGCTTCTTGCGCCGGTTGCCGATGAGCATCCCGGCGAGGACGAGGACGATGGCGACCGCGAACATGGCGGTGCCGATCACGTTGATCTGGACGGGCGTTCCACGCTGCGCCGAGCCCCACACGTACATGGGGAAGGTGACCGTGGAACCGGCGTTGAAGTTGGTGATGATGAAGTCGTCGAACGAGAGCGCGAAGGCCAGCAGGGCGCCGGCCGCGATACCGGGTGCGGCGATGGGCAGCGTGACGCGCAGGAAGGTCTGCACCGGTCCGGCGTAGAGATCCTGGGCGGCCTGCTCCAGGCGCGGGTCCATCGACATGACACGGGCCTTCACGGCGGTGACGACGAAACTGAGGCAGAACATGATGTGGGCGATGAGGACCGTCCAGAAGCCGAGCTGCACCCCCATGTTGAGGAAGAGGGTGAGCAGCGAGGCGGCCATGACGACCTCCGGCATCGCCATCGGCAGGAAGATCAGCGCGCTGACCGTGGAGCGCGCCCGGAACCGGTAGCGGACCAGCGCGAACGCCACCATGACGCCCAGCACCGTGGCGCCCAGCGTCGCCCAGGCGGCGATCTGGAGGCTGAGCGCGAGGGAGCCGCACAAATCGGCGACGCCGCACGGGTCGCGCCATGCGTCGAGGGAGAACTCCTGCCACGTGTAGTTGAAGCGGCCCTTGGGCTTGTTGAACGAGAAGACGAGCACGACGAGGTTGGGCAGGACCAGGAAGGCGAGCGTGATGAGGCCCGCGATGACGACGAAGTTGCGGCGCAGCCAGCTCATCAGACCAGATCCTCCGTCCCGGACTTGCGGATGTAGAAGGTGACCGTGAAGAGGATCGCCGCCATGAGGATGAAGGAGAGCGCCGCGGCCGTCGGGTAGTCGAGGATGCGCAGGAACTGTGTCTGGATGACGTTGCCGATCATGCGCGTGTCGGTGGAACCGAGCAGGTCCGCGTTGACGTAGTCACCGCTCGCCGGAATGAACGTCAGCAGCGTTCCGGAGACCACGCCGGGCATCGACAGGGGGAAGGTCACCTTCCGGAAGGTCGTGAAGGGGTTCGCGTACAGGTCCCCCGCCGCCTCGTGCAGTCGGCCGTCGATCCGCTCCAGCGAGGTGTACAGCGGAAGGATCATGAACGGCAGGAAGTTGTACGTGAGGCCGCAGATGACCGCGAACGGGGTGGCGAGCAGGCGGTCGCCCTGAGTGAGGCCCAGCCAGCTGGTGACGTCGAGAACGTGGAGGCTGTTGAGCACCGACACGACGGGGCCGACGTCGGAGAGGATCGTCTTCCAAGCCAGCGTGCGGATCAGGAAGCTGGTGAAGAACGGCGCGATCACCAGGATCAGCACCACCCCGCGCCAGCGCCCCGCGCGGAACGCGATGAGGTACGCCAGCGGGTACCCCAGTACCAGGCAGAGCACCGTGGCCGCACCCGCGTACAGCACGGAGCGCAGGAACTGGGGCCAGTATTCGGCCAGGGCCTCCCAGTACGTGGCGACGTGCCAGGTCACCTGGAAGCCGTCCTCCAGGGAACCGGTCTGCACCGAGGTCGACGCCTGGTAGGCCATCGGCAGGGCGAAGAAGACGAGCAGCCAGAGGATGCCCGGGAGCAGCAGCCAGTACGGGGTGAGGCGGCCGCGCCGCTTGCGTGGGCGGGGCGGCCGCGGGGCGGCGGGCGGCCCGGCGCCGGGCGGCTTGGCCAGGGTCGTGGTCATGCGGCGGCGTCCTTCTCCACCGAGGCGCTGCCCGCGGCGACGTCCTGGGCGGCGTCGAGGCCGAAGGAGTGCGCCGGGTTCCAGTGCAGGGCCACTTCGGCGCCGGGGACGAGGCGGGGGTCGCGTTCGACGTTCTGGACGTAGACCTCGAAGCCCGCGCAGACGGGACTGTCGATCACGTAATGGGTGGAGACGCCGATGAAGCGGGTGGTGCGGATGATGCCGGTGAGGCGGTTGCGGCCGTCGTGGATGTGCGCGGCGTCCGCGACGGGGACGAGGGAGACCTTCTCGGGGCGTATGCCGAGCAGGAGGGGGCCCGTCGTGGCGGCGGCACCGTTGCGCGCGGCGGGCAGGGCGAGGGGCGCGTCGCCGGCACGGAGGAGGAGGTCGTCGCCGCTGCGGCCGCCGAAGCGGGCGGGGACGAGGTTGGAGGTGCCGAGGAAGTTGGCGACGAAGGTGGTCCGCGGGGTCTCGTAGAGGTCGGTGGGGGCGCCCAGTTGTTCGACGCGGCCGCCGTTCATGACCGCGACCTGGTCGGCCATGGTCATGGCCTCCTCCTGATCATGGGTGACGTGGACGAAGGTGATGCCGACCTCGGTCTGGATGCGCTTGAGTTCGAGTTGCATCTGGCGGCGGAGCTTGAGGTCGAGCGCGCCGAGGGGCTCGTCGAGGAGGAGTACCTGAGGGTGGTTGATGAGGGCCCGGGCGACCGCGACACGCTGCTGCTGCCCGCCGGAGAGCTGGTGGGGCTTGCGCCGGGCGAAGTCGCCGAGCTCGACCAGGTCGAGCATGTCGCCGACCTGCCCGCGCACGGATTTGACGCCGCGCCGGCGCAGGCCGAACGCGACATTGTCGAAGACGTCGAGATGCGGGAAGAGGGCATAGCTCTGGAAGACCGTGTTGACGGGGCGCTTGTACGGGGGGAGCCCCGTCACGTCGCGGTCCCCGAGCAGGACGGAGCCTGTGGTGGGCTCCTCCAGGCCGGCGATCATGCGAAGCGTGGTGGTCTTGCCGCAGCCGGAGGCACCGAGCAGGGCGAAGAACGATCCGGCGGGCACGGTCAGGTCGAGCGGATGGACGGCGATGAACGCGCCGTAGGTCTTGCTGAGCCCGGAGAGACGGACGTCGCCGCCGCGGTCGGTGGTCATGGAGTGGTCCCGGGGGCTGGAGGGGCGGAAGCGGAAGGAGCGCCGTCCGCGCGGTGCGGGCGCGAGAGGGCGTGGCCGGTGAGGTGCGGCGGGCGTTGCCGGGGTGCGGTGTACGGGCGGCGGGACCGCTTCGTACGGAGCGCGGCTGATGCCCTGTACGGGGCGCGCGACCTGCGGGAACGGTGCGCGCGGCCTGCGACGCGGGGCGCCCGGCGTACGGGGCGCGGGCGCGGCGGGGCACGGCTCAGGTGGTGAGCTTGGCGAAGGCCGCCTCGTACCGTGCCTCTTCCTTGGAGGTCAAGGAGCGGAAGGAGCGCGACTTCGCCGCCATGGCCTCGTCAGGGACGATCAGCGGGTTCTCGGCGGCTTCCTTGTCGATCTTGGCCAGCTCGGCCTTGACTCCGTCGACGGGGCAGACGAAGTTGATCCACGCCGCGAGTTCGGCGGCGACCCGGGGCTCGTAGTAGTAGTCGATGAGCTTCTCGGCGTTGGCCTTGTGCCGGGCCTTGTTGGGTACCAGGAGGATGTCGCTGGAGATGATGTAGCCGCTGTCGGGGATGTGGAAACGGACGTCCGGGGTGCCCGCGGCCAGCTGGACGACATCGCCCGCCCAGGCGAGACAAGCCGCGAGGTCGCCCGATTCGAGGTCAGAGGTGTAGTCGTTGCCCGTGAAGCGGCGTATCTGGCCGCTGTCGACGCCCTTCTGGAGCCGGGCGACGGCGCCCTCGAAGTCGTCGTCGGTGAAGTCGCCGGGGTCCTTGCCGGAGTCGAGCAGGGTCATGCCGACGGTGTCGCGCATCTCGGAGAGGAAGCCCACCCGGCCCTTGAGCGCGGGGTCCTCCAGGAGTTGCTGGACCGAGGTGACCTCTTTGCCCTTGGTGGCCTTGGCGTTGTAGGCGATGACGGTGGAGATGCCCTGCCAGGGGTAGCTGTAGGCCCGGCCGGGGTCCCAGTCGGGGTTCCTGAACTGGGACGACAGGTTGGTGTAGGCGTGCGGGAGGTTGGCGGGGTCGAGCTTCTGCACCCAGCCGAAGCGGATGAGGCGGGCGGCGAGCCAGTCGGTGACGCAGATCAGGTCGCGCCCGGTGTCCTGCCCAGCGGCGAGCTGCGGCTTGATCTTGCCGAAGAACTCGACGTTGTCGTTGATGTCCTCGGTGTACTTGACTTCGATGCCGCTCCGCTGCTGGAAGGCGTCGAGGGTGGGTCGGCTCTTCTTGTCCTTCGAGAGGTCCATGTACTCGGTCCAGTTGGAGAAGTTCAGCCGCTTCTCCTTCGCCGAGTGGTCCTCCGAGGAGCCCGACGGGGCGTTCCCGGCCGCCGGTGGGATGCCGCAGGCGGCCAGCGCGCTCAGTCCGCCGGCGGCCAGCGCCCCGCCCCCCGCAGCGTGCAGCAGCGAGCGGCGGCTGACGGCCCCGCTGCCACGGGGCGCCCTGCCGCGCACGCCGCGCCGCATCGCTGCCAACTGGGCCGGGGTGAGGCGGTCGGGCTCGTACTGCTCCATGCGCGGGAGGCCCTTTCGAAAGGGGCGGCCACCGGGAGCGGCGGGGACCGGCTCCGGTGACCGCGGCGGTGCGGATACGGGGAGATACGGCGGTGCGGGGCGGGTGTGCGGGGCGCCTCGTACGGTGCACCGCTGACGCTCCGTACGGGGCGCGCGACCTGCGGAAACAGTGCGCGCGGCGTACGAGGCGGCGCGGGCGGCGTACGGGGCGGCGCGGCGGTCAGCGCCGGCCGAAGACGGTGCGGTGCCAGTCCTTGCGCGCGACGGCGGTGTTGTCGTACATGACGTGCTTGATCCGGGTGTACTCGTCGAAGGAGTAGGCGGACATGTCCTTGCCGTAACCGGACGCCTTGTATCCGCCGTGCGGCATCTCGCTGAGGATCGGGATGTGGTCGTTGGCCCAGACGCACCCGGCCTGGATCTCGCGCGTGGCCCGCCCGGCGCGGAAGACGTCACGGGTCCAGGCGGAGGCGGCGAGCCCGTACGGGGTGTCGTTGGCGAGGCGCAGCCCTTCGTCGTCGCTGTCGAAGGGCAGGACGACGAGGACGGGACCGAAGATCTCGGCCTGAACGGCCTCGCTGTCCTGCGGGGCGTCGGCGATGAGCGTCGGACGGTAGTAGGCGCCCCGGGCGAGGTCCCCGCCGGGCGCTTCACCGCCGGTGACGACGCGGGCGTAGGCGCGGGCTCGCTCGACGAAGCCGGCGACGCGGTCGCGGTGCGTGTGGCTGATGAGGGGGCCGATGTCGGTGGCCGGGTCGAACGGGTCGCCGGCCTGGACGGTGGCCATCAGGTCGGCGACGCCGGCCACGAACGCGTCGTACAGGGGCCGCTGTACGTAGGCGCGGGTCGCGGCGGTGCAGTCCTGGCCCGTGTTGATGAGGGCGCCCGCGACGGCACCGTGGACCGCGGCGTCGAGGTCGGCGTCGTCGAAGACGACGAAGGGGGCCTTGCCTCCGAGTTCGAGGTGGAGCCGCTTGACGCCCGCGGTGGCGATCTCGGCCACGCGGCGGCCGACGGCGGTGGAACCGGTGAACGAGGTCATCGCGACATCGCCGTGGGCCACCAGGTGCTCGCCGCTGCCGGGACCCGCGCCGCTCACGATGTTGACGACGCCGTCCGGGATACCCGCGGCCGTGGCGGCATCGGCGAAGAGCAGCGACGTGAACGGGGTGAGTTCGGAGGGCTTGAGGACGATGGTGTTGCCCGCGGCGACGGCCGGGAGGACCTTCCAGGCGGCCATCTGGAGCGGATAGTTCCACGGGGCGATGGAGCCGACCACACCGACGGGCTCGCGGCGTACGTACGACGTGTGGTCGCCGCTGTACTCGCCCGCGGAGGACCCTTGCAGGTGGCGCGCGGCACCCGCGAAGAAGGCGGCGTTGTCGACCGTGCCCGGGACGTCGAACTCCCGGCTCAGTTTCAGCGGCTTGCCACACTGGAGCGACTCCGCCTGAGCCAGCTCCTCGGCACGCTCGCCCAGCACGGCGGCGAAGGCGTGCAGCGCGTCGGAACGCTCGCCGGGCGTCGCGCGGGACCACGAGGGGTAGGCGTCGCGGGCCGCTGCGACGGCCGCGTCCACGTCCTCCGTGCCCGCTAGTTCGTACGTGTGGACGGCGCGGCCGGTGGCCGGGTCGACGACCGTGTGGCTGGTTCCCGATGTCCCGGGTCGCAGTTCCCCGGCGATGAACTGGGCGCCGGCCGCGAGACGGTCGTGCGCCTGGAAGCGGTTCTCGTGCATGTCGCTCTCCTCCGCCGCGCGCCCCGTCCCCCGGGTCACGGCGTAGCTCCGGCTCGGTGTGGCTGCCGATCCTGGCAGAAAGCTCACACCCCAACAAGTGATTCCGTTGTTGCCTTTTGGTTACGCGACGGAATCTGTCGATACCTGGCCGCGGGGACCGACCAGGGTGCCGAGGCGCGGCGGAAAACCCCGGACGCAGCGCCGGGGACGCGTGCGACGCTCCCGTGCATGGACACCATCACCTCACGCGGCGACCTGATCCGTTACACCGGCGCGGGCGAGACGGTGAAGTATCTGCCCTTCTGGGGCCATACGCCCCGCCGTGACGGACAGCTCGGGGCGAGCTGCCTCAGCCAGTGGTGGCCCTCCCCGTTCACGGTGGCCGGAATCCGCTACGCGACGGCCGAGCACTGGATGATGGCCGGCAAGGCCCGCCTCTTCGGCGACGCACACGCCGAACGCCGCGCCCTCGACGCCGCCACCCCCGCCGAGGCGAAGATCGCAGGGCGCCTGGTGCGCGGCTTCGAGGAGCGGACCTGGAACGAGGCCCGCTTCGCCCTGGTGACGGAGGGCAGCATCCACAAGTTCCGCTCCGATCCCGCGCTGCGGGCCTTCCTCGTCGGAACAGGCGAGCGGGTCCTGGTCGAGGCCAGCCCGGTGGATCGGATCTGGGGAGTCGGCCTGGCCCGGGACGACGAGCGGGTCCGCGATCCGGCACGGTGGCGGGGGCTGAATCTGCTGGGGTTCGCGTTGATGGGGGCGCGTGGCCGGTTGCGGTGAAGAGCAGGGTGCGGACGAGGCGCGAGCCTGCCGCGGGGGCCGGAGAATCCGACGGGACGCCGCGGGGCGACGGTGCCTGGGAGTCCGCCACGCGGGGCGGGGCCGGACTGCACCGTAGGCGCACCGTACGTCGCGGACGACCTGCGGTTTCACTGTTTCGACGCGGGGCCGCCGCTGCGGCGCACTCGGGGCGGCGGGACGGGGCATCGCTACGGGGCCGGACGGCGCCCCGTGCGGGGCGGCACGGGGACGCAGCGCTGGGCGGACGCTCCGCGCAACTGGCGCCCGGGCGCTCGCCGTCGCGACCGGGGCGAGCGCCGGGCCGACCACCGGCTCAGCGAAGCGACGTCGCCGAGTACCTGCCCTCCGCCGCGCGCCCACCCCCGTCCTCGCCCGACGTACTGACCATCAGGACGAGAACCAGCGCCGCCAGCACCAGAGCCGCACCCCCGCAGATCATCCCGGCGAGGGCCTGACCACGGTTGCCGGCCTCGCCGCGGCGCGCGCGGGCACGGCCGACGCCGCCGAAGATCAGGGCGAGCACTCCCAGGACCATCGCCAACGGAAAGGCCAGGAAGAGGACGAGGCCGATGACGCCGAGCGCGAGGCTCGCGTCGCCCATGCCGTTCCGCTGGCCGGTCGGCCACCCCCAGCCGTGGTAGGCGTACGGCGCGCCGGCCCAGCCGCCAGCCCCGTAGCCCGCCCCGTACGGGGCGGGTGGCTGGGCCGGCGCGCCGTACGGAGGGGACACGGGGCCCGCGTGGTACGCCCCGTACGGGGCAGGTCCGGCAGCGTGCGCATGCGGCAACAGGGGGGCGACGGGGGCGGGGCCGGGGCCCTCCGGGCCGATCGGAGGAGGCGGCACGGGGCTGCCAAGGCCCGGCAATGTAAGGGGCGCCGCCGCACCGTAGGGGCTACCGGGGCCGTGCCCCGCTGGTGGGGCCGCGTGGTCGGCGGGAACTGCGGCTACCGGCTGCGCCCCGTACGGGGCGGGCCCAGGCGAGCGCTCGGCAGAGTTCGGCGGAGCCCACACCCCACGGGACCCACTCGGCGCTGCCACGACGCCCCCCGCCGTCCCCATGTCGGGCTCCGTCGCGCGGGGCTCCGGCGCGTCAGGTGTCACCGCTGCCACGTCCGTGCTCTTGGCCAGCGACAGCCCGGCCTGCGACGCGACGTCGGGCCCCGCCCCGTCGGATCGCACGGGCGCCCCGTCAGGCCCGTCAGCCGCGCCGGCATCCGCCCCGCGCTCCCCCGCAGCAGGCCCCGCACCTCCCTCGCCCGGTGCCTTCAGCTCAATCACCGTGGCGGCAGGGGCCTGATCAGTCTCTTCTCGGCGCCGGTCAACCTGCTGTTCGTTCTCGGGCATCGCGCCCACCCCCTCGTACCGGTGTCCGATCATGCTACGGGCCACCCGGTGGGGGCCCGGGCTGCGTCTAGGATGGCTCCGGCCCGCCCGGAGGCAGACTCCGCACGGCGGAGCCTGGATCAGATACCGGAGGACACCGTGACCGAGCTGCACGCCTTCATCGCGGGCCTGCCGAAGGCCGAACTGCACGTGCACCACGTGGGCTCCGCCTCCCCGCGAATCGTGGCCGAGCTGGCGGCCCGCCATCCCGACTCGGCGGTACCCAGCGACCCGGAGGCCGTGGCGGACTACTTCACGTTCACGGATTTCGCCCACTTCATCCAGGTGTACCTCTCGGTGGTGGACCTGATCCGGACGCCGGAGGACATCCGTCTCCTGACCTTCGAGGTCGCCCGCGACATGGCACGGCAGAACGTCCGTTACGCGGAGCTGACGGTGACTCCGTACAGTTCCACGCGCCGGGGTATCGACGAGCGCGCCTTCATGGAGGCCATAGAGGACGCCCGGAAGGCGGCGGAGGCGGAGTTCGGCGTCGTTCTGCGGTGGTGCTTCGACATCCCCGGCGAGGCGGGGCTCGAGTCGGCCGAGGAGACACTGCGGCTCGCTCTGGACCTGCGCCCCGAGGGGCTGGTCTCCTTCGGGCTGGGCGGACCGGAGATCGGCGTTCCGCGGGCGCAGTTCAAACCGTACTTCGACCGGGCGATCGCGGCGGGGCTGCACAGCGTGCCCCACGCCGGCGAGACGACGGGCCCCGAGACCGTCTGGGAGGCGCTGCGCGCCCTGCGCGCCGAGCGCATCGGACACGGCATCAGCTCCGCCCAGGACCCGGAGTTGCTCCGGTACCTGGCAGAGCACCGCATTCCGCTGGAGGTCTGCCCCACCTCCAACGTCGCGACCCGCGCCGTGAGCGAGATCGGGCTGCACCCGTTGAAGACGCTGGTGGACGCCGGCGTACTGGTCACGATCAACAGCGACGACCCGCCGATGTTCGGCACGGACCTCAACAACGAGTACGACGTCGCCGCCCGCCTCCTCGGCCTCGACGAACGCGGTGTCGCGGAGCTGGCCAGGAACGCCGTCGAGGCGTCGTTCCTCGACCAGGCCGGCAAGGACCGGATCGCGGCGGAGATCGACGCCTGGACGGAGAGCTGGCTAGCCCAGAGGTGAGCCACGACGGCGCCACCGCGCCCCGTCGGGCAGCGTGGGGGCCATGCCCACCGCGTACCGCACGAATGCTTCCCGCGGTACGGCGCCCGCGCCGCCCCGCGCCGTCGCCGTTGCCCACCGGGGCGACCCCTACCAGCTCCGGGAGAACACGCTCCCCTCGCTTCGTTCCGCACTCGAACGCGGCGCGGACGCGGTCGAGGTGGACGTACGAGTCTCCCGCGACGGCGTTCCGATGCTGCTGCACGATGCCACCCTGGAACGGCTGTGGGGGAACGACCGGTACCTCGCCTCGTTGTCCGCCGACGCGGTGGCCGAGCTGACGGCGGGAAGGCTTCCGCGCCTCGACGAGGCGTTGCGGGTGACGCGGGACAGCAGGCTCATGATCGATCTGCCGGGCGATCCGTCGCACCGCGACGTCGCCGCCGTGATCGGCACGGTGCGGCACTGCGGGGCGCCCGACCAGGTGTACTGGACGGGTGGCGCCTCGGCCATGCTCCAGGTGCGGGCGCTCGACGCGGACGCGGAGATCGCCCTGACCTGGACGACGCTGGCGCCGCCGCGTCCCGTGCTGCTCTCCGCCGTGCGGCCCCGTTGGCTCAACTACCGGTTCGGCCTGGTCAGCCGCGAACTGGTGGACCGCGTCCACCGGGACGGCCTGCGGGTGTCCGTCTGGACCCCCGACACCTGGCGCACGATGCGCCGCCTACTGGCCCTCGGCGCCGACTCCGTCACCACCAACCGGATCGACGTCCTGCGGGAGCTCCTCGGCCCGGGGGTGCGTTCGACGGCAACTACGTAAGGGTCCACGTCGCGGCGTTCCCCTTACCTCTGCGTCGCGCCGGCGCGCTGTGCCTGCCCCGTGCCCGCTCAGTCACTGCCACACAGGGCCCGCGCCGCGCGTCCCCCCGAGAGCAGCGCGGCGTGCGCAACGGACGTTGTGTCCATCGCCGGGCCCCGAAGGCGCATTCGCTCACGGCACGGACCGCCCGCCTTGCGCCTCGCACTCCGCGTCGATCCCACGCCGCGCGGCACGAGCGCCGCGACGGGGCGGGCGGCCCCGTGGGCAACTCGGCGAGCAGAGAACTACCTGGTCGCACGCTCCGTACACGCTCCGTACGGAGCCCCCAGCCCCCGAAAGGGCACCTCCGGAACACATCCGGAGACGCCAGCACCGCGACTCCCTCGGGCACTCCCTTAGGGGTGAACCCTCCCGGCACTTGGCTCCTTGTATGCCTGCTGGGACGCGAAACTCCGGGTACGACCCGACCCTCAGTGATGATCCCCCGCACACCGGTGCTCAGCAGGATGGGCATGTCCACGCACCACCTACGCAGTTGCCACCCGAGCCATCCTTATGGGTCGGCGCCGTGCAGGACAGGACAGTCGTACCCCGTCCCGGCCACCGAGGAGACTCCACCGTGCACCGTCGCGCCATCGAGACCGCCACGCCCCGTACCGCCACGCCGCACCGTGCCGCACCGCGACGCCCCCCGCGCCCCTCCGCTCCGGTCTGGGCGGTGCTCTGCACCCTCACCACACTCACGCTCCTCGGCCCGGCGGCACTCCCCGCCGCAGCCGTCGGCACCCCCACGCCGCCGCGTCCCGAGTCCGGCGCCGCGTACTCCCCCGCCGCCACGCCCGCCGTCACACGGGACGACCACCCGCGCTCCGAGGCACTCCGCGCCGCGCTCGCCGGGCTGCCGGACAACGAGGCGACCGCGGCAGCGGTGCTCGCCGGGGGGACGGATGGCCGGTTCGAGGGTTCCGCCGGCGTCCGCGACATCCGCAGCGGGCGCGCCGCACTGGCCGACGGGCGGCTCCGGGCCGGTTCGGTGACCAAGGTCGTGACGGCTTCCGTCGTACTGCAACTCGCCGCCGAGAACCGGCTGAGCCTCGACAGCACCGTCCAGCAACTCCTCCCCGACCTGTTGACCGACGACTTCGACTCCCCGGTCACGGTGCGGAACCTCCTGAACCACACGAGCGGCATCCAGCCCGGTGACGGCCACGACGGGCCGTGGGAGGAGCAGTACGCGCACCGCTTCGACCGGCTCCCCGTGGCAGAGGTGGTGCGCACCTCTGTCGCGAAGGCCCCGCCTTCACTCCGGGCGAACGACAGCAATATCTGAACATCAACTACACACTGCTCGCCCTGATCGTCGAGAAGGTGACGGGCCGTCCCTTCGAGGCCGAGGCCACGGGGAGGGTGCTGCGGCCTCTGGGGATGCGGGCCAGCTACTTCCCCGGCGACGAGGCGGGCATCCGGAGCGCGCACAACCGCGGCTACCAACTGGTGGACGGCACACGCGTGGACGTGACCCGGTGGCGGGTGACCGACCGCTGGGGCGGGCGACCTCATCTCGTCACCGGCGGACCTCGAACGCCTCCTGGTCGGCGTGTTCGCCGGAAAGGTGGTCCCCCAGCCCCAGTTGGAGGAGATGTTCACCGTGCCGGACATCGAGGGGGCCACCATGAGCGCCGGCCTGGAGCGGCTCGACCTCGGCGAAGGCCTGGTCGCGTGGGGCAAGACCGGAGCCCGCCCCGGCTACAACGTGGCCATCGCGGCCACCCGGGACCTGTCGCGCACCGTCGTGTACGGGGTCACGGGCACCACCGCCAAGGAGTCGGGCGGCGCCGTCGCGGCACGGTTCGGCATTCCGGCGTTCGGCTGACCGAGGCGCCCCGCCGGCACCCGCCCCGTACGCCCCGTCACGGTGCGCCGCCACACTCCGTACACCGCGCCATAGGCCGCCCCGTACCTGCGCGAACGCCGCCCGTGGCGCCCCGTGAACGCCGCCGGCGCCGCCCCTCTGCCGGGGCGGCGCCGGCGGCGTTCACCGACCACGGTTCCCGGACCGCGCCGGGGCTCAGCCCTCCAGCGAGGTCATCACGTGCTTGACGCGGGTGTAGTCGTCGAAGCCGTAGGCGGAAAGGTCCTTGCCGTAACCGGACTTCTTGAATCCGCCGTGCGGCATCTCGGCGACCAGCGGGATGTGGGTGTTGATCCACACGCAGCCGAAGTCGAGGTGGCGCGAGAGGCGCATGGCCCGGCCGTGGTCCTTGGTCCACACGGACGAGGCCAGGGCGTACTCGACGCCGTTGGCGTACGCGAGGGCCTGGTCCTCGTCGCGGAAGGACTGGACGGTGATGACGGGGCCGAAGACCTCGTTCTGGATGATCTCGTCGTCCTGCTTCAGGCCGCTGACCACGGTCGGGGCGTAGAAGTAGCCCTTGTCGCCGACCCGGTGACCGCCGGCCTCGACCTTGGCGTGGGCCGGGAGGCGGTCGATGAAGCCGGAGACCTTGGCGAGTTGGTCGGCGTTGTTGAGCGGACCGTACAGGACGTCCTCGTCGTCGGGCTGGCCCGTCTTGGTGTCCGCAGCGGCCTTGGCGAGGGCGGCGACGAAGTCGTCGTGGACCGATTCGTGGACCAGGACGCGGGTGGCGGCGGTGCAGTCCTGTCCCGCGTTGAAGAACCCGGCCTCGCTGATGCCCGCGGCGGCGGCGGCGATGTCGGCGTCCTGGAAGACGAGGACCGGCGCCTTGCCGCCCAGCTCCAGGTGGACCCGCTTGAGGTCCTTGGCCGCGGACTCGGCCACCTGCATGCCGGCGCGGACGGAGCCGGTGATGGAGGCCATCGCGGGGGTGGGGTGTTCGACCATGGCGCGGCCGGTGTCGCGGTCGCCGCAGATGACGTTGAAGACGCCCTTGGGCACGATCGACCCGATGATCTCGGCCATCAGCACGGTCGACGCCGGGGTGGTGTCGGAGGGCTTGAGGACGACGGTGTTGCCCGCGGCCAGTGCCGGGGCGAACTTCCAGACGCCCATCATCATCGGGTAGTTCCACGGGGCGACCTGCGCGCAGACGCCGATCGGCTCGCGGCGTACGAAGGAGGTGAGGCCCTCCATGTACTCCCCGGCAGAGCGGCCCTCGAGCATCCGGGCGGCGCCCGCGAAGAACCGGATCTGGTCGACCATCGGAGGGATTTCCTCGCTCCGGGTCAGGCCCAGCGGCTTGCCGGTGTTCTCCGACTCCGCGGCGATCAGCTCCTCGGCGCGCTCCTCGAAGGCGTCGGCGATCTTCAGCAGGGCGCGTTGCCGTTCGGCCGGGGTGGTGTCGCGCCAGCCGGGGAAGGCGGCTGCGGCGGCCTCCATCGCGGCATCGACGTCGGCCTGGCCGGAGAGCGGCGCGGTCGCGTAGACCTCGCCCGTGGCGGGGTTGATGATCTCGGTCGTACGCCCGTCGGCGGCGTCCTTGAACTCCCCGGCAATGTAGTTGCGCAGCTTGCGTGCCTGTCCCAGCTCGGTCACTGCCGGCCTCCTGTCGGATGTCCAGTGGATGAGACACCCACCCTAATCCGTGAGCCGACGTTTTCGATATGGGCAACCCTCAGCATCTGCGAAATCGGTACCTCAGACGCTCCACGACAACGAATTACATCGGTGCAGCCTTGCGAAACCGACGAGACCTCGTGCACAGTGAGGCTGTGGCCAGTCGAAGCGCAGATTCCAGGAACGGGAGCGGTTCGTCGTCCGTCGACGCCGTCTCCCTGGCAATCATCGAGCAGCTCCAGGAGGACGGACGCCGCCCGTACGCCGCGATCGGCAAGGCCGTCGGGCTCTCCGAGGCGGCGGTGCGCCAGCGGGTCCAGAAGTTGCTCGACCAGGGCGTGATGCAGATCGTCGCGGTGACCGACCCGCTCACCGTGGGACTGCGCCGCCAGGCGATGGTCGGCATCAACGTCGAGGGCGACCTCGACCCGGTGGCCGAGGCACTGTCGGCCATGGCCGAGTGCGAGTACGTGGTGATGACCGCGGGCTCCTTCGATCTGATGGTGGAGATCGTCTGCGAGGACGACGACCACCTCCTGGAGACGATCAGCAAACGCATCCGGGCCCTGCCCGGCGTGCGCTCCACCGAGAGCTTCGTCTACCTGAAGCTCAAGAAGCAGACCTACATGTGGGGAACCCGATAGCCGTGAGCAAGGACCTCAGCCGAACCGCGTACGACCACCTGTGGATGCACTTCACGCGCATGTCGTCGTACGAGAGCGCGCCCGTTCCCACCATCGTGCGGGGCGAGGGCACCTACATCTACGACGACCAGGGGCGGCGCTACCTGGACGGACTGGCGGGACTCTTCGTCGTGCAGGCCGGACACGGCCGCACCGAACTGGCTGAGGCCGCCTCCAGGCAGGCGCAGGACCTGGCATTCTTCCCCATCTGGTCGTACGCCCACCCGAAGGCGGTCGAACTCGCCGAGCGGCTGGCCCACGAGGCGCCGGGCGACCTCAACAAGGTCTTCTTCACCACCGGCGGCGGCGAGGCGGTCGAGACCGCGTGGAAGCTGGCGAAACAGTACTTCAAGCTGACCGGCAAGCCGGCCAAGCACAAGGTCATCTCCCGCGCCGTCGCCTACCACGGCACGCCGCAGGGGGCACTCTCCATCACCGGACTGCCCGCCCTGAAAGCCCCGTTCGAACCGTTGGTGCCGGGCGCCCACAAAGTGCCGAACACCAACATCTACCGCGCCCCGCTCTTCGGCGACGACCCCGAGGCGTTCGGCCGCTGGGCCGCCGACCAGATCGAGCAGCAGATCCTCTTCGAGGGCCCGGAGACCGTCGCCGCCGTCTTCCTGGAGCCGGTGCAGAACGCCGGCGGCTGCTTCCCGCCGCCGCCCGGGTACTTCCAGCGCGTCCGCGAAATCTGCGACCAGTACGACGTGCTGCTCGTCTCCGACGAGGTCATCTGTGCCTTCGGTCGGCTCGGAACCACCTTCGCCTGCGACAAGTTCGGCTACGTCCCGGACATGATCACCTGCGCCAAGGGCATGACCTCGGGCTACTCCCCGATCGGCGCCTGCATCATCTCCGACCGCCTCGCGGAGCCCTTCTACCAGGGCGACACCACCTTCCTGCACGGCTACACGTTCGGCGGCCACCCCGTCTCGTCCGCGGTCGCCCTGGCCAACCTCGACATCTTCGACCGCGAGGGCCTCAACCAGCACGTCCTCGACAACGAGGGCAACTTCTTCTCCACCCTCCAGAAGCTCCACGACCTGCCCATCGTCGGCGACGTCCGCGGCAACGGCTTCTTCTACGGCATCGAACTCGTCAAGGACAAGGCCACCAAGGAGACGTTCACCGAGGAGGAGACCGAACGCGTCCTCTACGGCTTCCTCTCCAAGGCCCTCTTCGACAACGGCCTGTACTGCCGCGCCGACGACCGCGGCGACCCGGTCATCCAGCTGGCCCCGCCACTGATCTCCGACCAGTCGACCTTCGACGAGATCGAGTCCATCCTCCGCAACGTGCTGACGGAGGCTTGGACGAAGCTCTGACGGGGGAGGCGGCAGCTCGGGTCGGGGGGCTCCCTCGTACGCGGCGCCCGTCAGGCTTGGGGCGCCGCGCGGTACCTCGTGAGGTATGGGGCGCTGGGCGGCGCCGTCCATGACCGCACGGCGCGTCGCCCAGTACGAGGCATCACGCCGGACTGGACGGCGCCGCCGGTACGGGGCCGCCGGTACGGGGCCGCCGGTACGGGGCACCGCGCGACCCAAGGTATGGAGCGCTACGCGACGTCACCCCTTACCGCACCGCGCTGGGCCCGCCCCGTCGGGCGGCGCCTTCGGACTGGGCGCGCGCCGTGAGGCGCTTCGCGAAGGATCACTGAAGTACGGGGCCGCCGCGGCCCCGTCGCCCTCTACCACTCCGTGCAGTGCTGGTAAGAGGCGCTGGGCGCAGCGTTCCCTTACGGCACGGTGCGGGGCGGCGCCCCGTCCGTCTTGCTTCGCCGCACGGAGCGCGCCCCGCACCGAAGCCGACACGGCCCACCCCCGCCCCCGCACCATCGGCGGCCCGGCGCCACCCGTTCGAGTGAGAACGTGCGGCATCGGGCCGTGTGGGTGCGACGGGCCCCGCACCCGTCCCTAGGTTCCCTTCCGTAGGGCGACCGCCCCGTGCACCGCGCCTGCCCCGCCCCGTGGGCCCGCGGAGCCGAGCCGGCCGCACCGTGCTCACGGAACCGAGGTGTCACCATGGCGGCCCCACCCGACAACGACCTGCTGCGGGCCGTCGGCCTGCACCACGCGCATCACGGCTCCCCTGTCCTCGCGGACGTCACCGTCGGGGTCCGCGCGGGCGAGATCCTCGCGGTCACGGGGCCCCGAGCCGCCGGGAAGACCACACTGCTGCGCTGCCTCTCGGGCCAGCTCGTCCCCGACGGGGGAGAGATCTGGTTCGACGACATGCCGGTCCACAGCCTCACCCCGTCACAGCGGGAGCGGTTCCGCCGCGAGCACCTGGGGTGGATCGATTCGGAGCCCCACCTGGTTCCCGAACTCAGCGTCTGGGAGAACGCCGCCCTCCCTCTGCTGCTACGCGGTACGCCGCGGCGCGCCGCGAAGGCCACCGCGCTGGAGTGGCTCGACCGGTTCGACCTGGGCGCGTTGGCGCGCAAACGCCCCCACGCCCTGGCCTACGCGCAGCGCCAGCAGGTCTGCGTCGCGCGGGCCATCGCCATGGAGCCCGCCGCGATCCTCGCGGACGAACCCACCATCGCCCTACGCCGCCCCGAGGGGGACCACGCGCTGCGCACCCTCACCTCCGCGGCGCGTTCCCACGACATCACGGTCGTCATCGCCACCTCAGACGCGGACACCGCGTCCGTCGCCGACCGCGCCGTGCGGCTGTGCGACGGCCGGGCCGACCGCGACGGCTCCGACGCCCCCGAGCAGGAAGGCCGGGCAGCGTGCTCGCTCTCCGTCTGACCCGCGGCGCCCATCCGTTCGTCCTCTGCGGCCGGCTCCTGGTCGCCGCGGCGTCAGCGGGTACGGGCTTCCTCATGCTGAGCGCCCTGAGCCACGCCTTGTCGCACCCCGGAGCGGGCGGCGCCCTGCTCCGGCTCGCCTGGTGTGTCGTACCGCTGACCGCCACCGTGTACTTCGCGGTCGCCATGGCCCGCAACGACCCCGCCACGCGACCCCGCGAGGGCCTCTCCTCCGTCGGCTTGGGCCCCACGGCCCTGGCCGGCCTCGCCGCGGCGTCCACCGCGCTGTCCAGCCTGCTCGGTTCGGTGGTGGCGTTGCTGGTCTTCCTGCATCTGCGGGGCGACCTGACCGGCCTGCCGTTCGACGGGGCGGCCGACGAGATGCTCGCAGCGGACCAGCCGCTACCGCTGGCGGCCACGCTGACCCTGCTCGCGGTCGTCCCCGCCGTGGCGTCCCTCGCCACGGGCCTGGCGCTGCGGCCCCGCACGGGGCGGCCGACCGCCACGGGGCCGCGGACGGAGCCCGCCGCCCCGCTCCCCGTACCGTCGGGGCTCCCCTGGGGCGTCGCGCTGCTCGCGACCGGGCTGGCTGTGGAGAGCTGGGCGGCGAGCGGTACGTCGCGCGGCGACGGGGCGGGTGTCCCCCTGCCGGGCGGTGGCGAATCGGGCGCGCTCGGCGGCGTACTCGGCTGGCTGCTCACCGCTCTGGGCCTGGCGCTCGCCGGCCCCGGCCTCACCCACCTCTGCGGCCGGGCACTGCAGTCGGCGAAGCCGGGCGCGGTCCGGCTGCTCGCCGGGCGCGGTCTTCAGGAGGAGGCTGCCCGGATCGGCCGCCCCATCGGCGTGGTCTGCGCCGTCGCGTCGGGTGCGCTCGCCTCCGCCACCGTCTACGCGACGGGTACGGGAGCCTCTGCCGCAGGCCCGCTGACGGCTCTCGGCGGCACGCTCGTGGCCGGGTGCGCGCTCGCGACCCTGCTCAGTGCAGGGGTGGAGGCCAGGAGGTCGCGGGCGTCGGCCAACGCGGCGCTACTGCGGCTGGGCGCCCCGGCCTCGGCGCTCCGCGGCGCGGCGGCGCTCCGCGCCCTGACCCTGATCGTGGTCTTCGCCCCGCTCACCTGGTCGGTGGCAACCCTGGCGGCGGCGCCGCTGCGCGGCTGAGCCCCCGGAGACCTCCGTCAGCTCCGTACGCCTCGTCTCGTCTCGTCTCGTCGCACGGAACGCAGGGAACCGGCCCGTCCGTACCGATGAGTCCATCCCCCGGCCCCGGTCTACCGCCACGAACGCAGGCACCCTCCGGGCCGCCTGCACCGCAGGAGGGATGGCAACGCTCCCCTCCGTCAACCAGTAGGGACAGCCATGTACCAGCAGATGATCTTCGTCAACCTCGCGGTGAACGACCTGGAAGCGTCGAAGAGGTTCTTCACCGGGCTGGGTTTCTCCCTGAACGAACAGTTCTCCGACGACAGCACCGCGTCCGTCGTGATCAGCGACACCATCGTGCTGATGATCATGAACAAGGAACGGTTCGGCGACTTCACCAAGAAGCAGATCGCGGACTCCTCCAGGACCGTTGAGACCCTCCTGGCACTGAGCGCCGAGAGCAGAGTGAAGGTCGACGAGCTGGTCGACAAGGCGATCGCCGCCGGAGGCGCCCCGGCCGGCGAGACGCAGGAACAGGGCGACTTCATGTACGGCAGGGCCTTCTTCGACCCGGACGGCCACCACTTCGAGGTGGTCTGGATGGACCCCTCGGTCATCGAGGGCTGAGCAGGCGTCCGCGCCGTACGCCCGGATCGCGCCGCCCCGTCGCGCCGTGGGCGGGGCGACGGGGCGGCCGTCGGCGCTCGACAGCCCGCTCCGCGCGACGAAGTACCACACCCGTGGCAGCGGCTTCGCGCCGTGTCCGGTGCGTCGCCTCATCCGAAAGTGGCACGCTCCAGCCAGAAGTCCAGAAGTGAGCGGTCGCCGCGCACCTCGACCTCGTCACCGGTCAGGGGCAGGCGCCGGTAGAAGGCGAGCATCAGTTCGCTCATGGGCCCGCGCAGTTCCACCGTGGCCCCGTCGGCGTGCTCCGGCCGCACCGCGAACCCGTCGTCCGTGAGTTCGATGAGCCATTCCCCGTGTACGCCGGGCGCCGCGTCCGTCGCATGAAGATGCAGGGTGCGGTGGGCGCCCCGCAACTCGCCCGCAGGGTCGGTCGGCCTGACACGCTGCACGTACGCGACGATCTCCAGCCACTCGTCGACGGCGTCCGCGGCCAGCCCGGCGTCGGCGGCGAACGGCACACCGGCCGCGAGGCAGGCGTCCGCGCGGTGGACCAGCAGTTCCAGAGTGAGCCGCCGCGCCCAGAAGCTGGAGCTCCGGTCCCACGACCAGGTCCACATCCCGCGGCCCGGCCCCGCTTCCCGCAATGCCTCCGCCGCCGCCTCGGCGCCTTCGACCAGCCACGCGTCCAGGGCCTCGGGCCCGTCCACGCCGGGCGGCCCCGCGAACTGGGGAACCGCTTCCTCAGGCACTTCCGCCGACGCGCGGCTCCGCACGATCTCGTTCATCCACCGGGTGGCACCGCCCACGTGTACGGCGAGGTCACGCAGCGTCCACTCCGGGCACGTAGGGACACGTGCTCGGAGATCGGCTCCGGCCAGCGCCCGCCGCAGCAGCCCCATCTGCGCGGTCACCTCGTCGCAGTACCGGTCGTACGAGAGATCTCGATGAGTCATGGGGCGGAGCGTAGCCCCGACTTCCGCTGGCGAGCACGGCATTTGCGCCCCGCACCGCGGCGCCCGGGGCGGAGAGAGCGGCCCCGCCCCGTCGCGGCAGTCCTCCACGGGCCGGCCTCGCCCGGTCTCACTTCATCCGAGAACGACAACGTCGTCCGGATCGAAGGTCACCCCTACCTCGGCCCCGGGCGCCGGGGCCTCCCGCAACCTGCACGCCGCCTCAAGTCTGGGCCCCGTCGCCGGGTCCAGCCGCAGCGAGACGTGCGTGCCCCGGAAGGCCCGCGCGGCCACGGTGCAGGCGATCCCCTGGCCCGGTTCCACGAGGCGCACACCGGTGGGCCTGACCAGTACGTCGCACTCGCCCCGCGGCGTCGCGGACGGTACGGGCAACTTGCCCCAGGGCGTGTCCGCGACGCCGTCCGCCACGGCGGCCCCGACGATGTTGTCGAAGCCGAGGAAGCGGGCCACGAACGCGTCGACGGGCCGTTGCCACACCTGCAGCGGCGTCCCGGACTGGGCGATGCGCCCCTCCCGCATCACCACCACGCGGTCGGCCAGCGCGAACGCCTCCCCCTGGTCGTGCGTCACCGCCAGCACCGTCGTCCCCAGCGTGCCGAAGAGTTCACGCAGTTCGACCACGAGGCGCTCGCGAAGGCTCCGGTCGAGCTGGCCGAGCGGCTCGTCCAGCATGAGCAGACGGGGGCTCGGCGCCAGGGCGCGGGCCAGGGCGACCCGTTGCTGTTCGCCGCCGGACAGCGTGCTGACGGCGCGTCCCGCCGCACCGGGGAGCCCCACCAGCCGCAGCAGCTCCGCCACACGGGTGGCCTGCTCCTCGCGCGTCGCCCCGTGCATACGGGGCCCGAAGGCGATGTTGCCGCCCACATCACGCTGCGGGAAAAGCTGATGGTCCTGGAACATGAGCCCCACGCCTCGTCGGTGCGCGGGGACCCCAGCCTGGTCCCGCCCCTCCAGCAGCACCCGCCCCGAGTCGAGCCCCTGGAGTCCCGCCACGGTACGCAGCAGGGTGGATTTGCCGCTTCCGCTCGGTCCGAGGACGCAGACGATCTCGCCCACCGCCACCCGGAGACCGACAGCGCCGAGGGCCGGGCGCGGCGCCCCGGCGAACCGCACGGAGGCCGCATCGAGCTCGAGCATCGGCGCGGCGGAGGGAGCGGCGCCCCGCTCCGTCTGCGCGGCGTGGGCTCCCGTACGGAGCCTCTCCGCGCGCCTGGGTGTTGCAGCCATCAGAATGCTCCGGTTCGGTCGAGCGCCCCGGCCGTACCCGATCCGCGAGACAGCGGACGGACCCGCTCCAGAAGCAGCAGGGAGACGATGCAGACGATCATGAGGATCGTGGACAGGGCCATGGCCTGTCCGTAGTTGAGGTCACCGGCGCGGCCCAGCAGCCTTGCCACGGCCACCGGAAGCGTCGGGTTGTCGGGGCGCGCGATGAACACGGTCGCCCCGAACTCGCCGAGCGACACGGCGAAGGCGAACCCCGCGGCGACCAGTAGTGCCCGGCGCACCAGCGGCAGGTCCACCTCCCGCCAGGCCCGCCAGGGCGAGGCACCGAGCACCGCCGCCGCCTCCCGCAGCCGGCTGTCCACGGCGCGCAGCACGGGCAGCATGGTCCGCACCACGAACGGCACTCCGACCAGCGCCTGGGCGAGAGGCACCAGGAGCCAGCTGGCCCGCAGGTCCAGCGGCGGTTCGTCGAGGGCGATGAGGAAACCGAACCCGACCGTCACCGCGGACACCCCCAGCGGAAGCATCAGCAGCGCATCGAAACCCCTGGTGAACCGCCCCGCACGCCGCGTCAGCGCGGCGGCCGCGAGTCCCCCGACGAGCAGCGCGATGAGCGTCGCCACGGCGGCGTACTGGAGCGAGTTGGCGACGGCGTCGATCGGCGGTACGAGGAACGCGCCGCCGTCGGCTGACATAAGGGCGTGGAAGTAGCCCAGCCCGTACCCGCCCGGGGCGTCGAGGGCCCGCTCCACCAGGACGCCGAGTGGCAACAGGATCAGGACGGCCACGGTGCCGAACACGAAGCCGAGCAGAAGGCGGTGCCCCGCCCCCCGTACGCGGCGCACCGCATACGCCGCATCGACCAGCCTGAGGGCGGTTTCACGGCGCCGCACGGTCCAGGCGTGGACGGCGAGGATGCCTCCGACGGCGGCGATCTGCACCAGGGTGAGAACGGCGGCGGTGGGCAGGTCGAGCAGCTGCGCGGTCTGCCGGTAGATCTCCACCTCGAGCGTGGCGAAGCCGGGCCCGCCCAGGATCTGTACGACCCCGAACGAGGTGAACGTGAACAGGAAGACCATCAGCGCGGCCGCGGCGACGGCGGGACCGAGGGCGGGCAGCGTGACGGTGCGCCAGGCCCGGACCCGGGAGGCGCCGAGCATCCTGGCGGCTTCCTCCTGGCGCGGGTCGAGCTGCGCCCACAGCCCCCCGACGGTGCGGACCACGACGGCGTAGTTGAAGAAGACATGGGCCAGGAGGATGGCCCACACCGTGGTGTCGAGACGCAGGCCCCACACGTCGTCCAGCAGGCCGCCCCGTCCCAGGAGCGCCAGGAAGGCCGTTCCGACGACGACGGTGGGCAGGACGAACGGAACCGTCACCACAGCCCGCAGCAGGCTCTTGCCCGGGAACTCCAGCCGCGCGAACACGTAGGCCGCCGGCATGGCGACGACCAGGGTCAGCCCCGTCGACACCAGCGCCTGCCAGAGGGTGAACCAGAGCACCTGTCCGATGTCCGGGTCGCCCAGTACGTCGCCCAGCGCACCGAACTGCCACGCCCCGCCCTGCCGCAGTCCCCTGCCGACGATGGCGGCGACGGGGTACGCGAAGAAGATCCCGAAGAAGGCCACGGGAACCGTCATCAAAGCGGGCCGCGCCCAGCGTCCACTGCGCGCGCCACCTGCGACGACGCGACGACGGGGCGGCCGCGTCGCGCCCCGTCGCGGTACGCGCGGAGCCTCCGCGTCGTCTGCCGCCCCGCGCGCCCCGTCCGCCGCGCCCACGCCGCGGACGGAACTGAGGGCGGCACGCCGGGCGGTCACTTCACCACGAGCGAGGTCCACGACTTGACCCACGCCTCACGGTTCTCGGCGATCTTCTCCGGTGCGAGTGACCGGGCACGGTCCGCCTCGGCGCCGAACTCCGTGAAGAGCTCCGGCAGCTTCGCGTCGTCGGCCACGGGCCGGACGAACATCTGCAGCGGCAGGTCCTCCTGGAAGGTCTTGCCGATCAGGAAGTCCAGCAGCCTCTTCCCGCCTTCGGGGTTCTTGGCCCCGTCCAGGAGCCCGGCGAACTCGATCTGCCGGAAGCAGGTGTCCGTCAGGACCCCGGTAGGCGCCTCATCGGGCTGCGGGTCGGCGTACAGCACCTCGACGGGCGGGCTGGACGCGTACGAGACGACGAGGGGCCGGTCGCCGCCCGCCTTCCTGCCGCCTGCCGAGCCCGAGAACTCCTCGTTGTACGCCTGCTCCCAGCCCTCGACGACCTTCACGCCGTTGTCCTTGAGCTTCTTCCAGTAGTCCTGCCAGCCCTCGTCGCCGAACTCGGCAGCCGTCCCGAGCAGGAAGCCGAGCCCCGGCGAGGACGTGGCGACGTTCTCGGTGACCAGGAGGTTCTTGTACTTCGGGTCGGCGAGGTCCTCGAAGGTGCGCGGTGGGTCGAGCTTCTTCTCGGCGAAGTAGCCCTTGTCGTAGTTGACACAGATGTCACCGGTGTCGATCGGCGTCGCCCGGTGCTTCTCCGCGTCGAGCTGGTACTCCGCCGGGACGCGGTCGAGCCCGTTCGCCCGGTACGGGGCGAAGACGCCGTTGTCGACGGCGCGGGAGATCAGCGTGTTGTCGACACCGAAAAGGACGTCGCCCTGCGGGTTGCCCTGAGAGAGGACTGCTTGGTTGACCGCCTGGCCGGCGTCGCCGCTCTTCAGCACCTTGACGGTGTAGCCGGTCTTCTTCTTGAAGTCGGCGAGGACGTCCTCGGAGACGTTGAACGAGTCGTGCGTGACCAGGGTGACCTGCTTCGACTGCGCCTTGTCGGCGCCGCCGGAACCGCAGGCCGTCACGACGAACAAACCGGCGCAGGCCGCCAGCGCGGTCCTGGTGGCGTTGCGTGCGATGGGCACTGGTTTTCCTCCTGGGTATGCCAGGAAGAGACGCGGCCTTGCCCTGGCGCCGGCGGACCGGCGCCAGGGCAAGGCGCAACAGCTTGAGTGGTCCGAACTTCCTACCCGGAATGACCCGGGCGAGGTTCAGAGGGTCTGCGGCCTTTACGTGGATCACGTGGTGCCGCACTCTCAGCGCTGTGGCGCTCCCCTGTCGGAATATGTATGCGTTCGAGGCCAGGATACTCGTGCACACGCTCCGCACTCGAGCGGCTCCCCCGCCCCGTACTGGGCGCACCAGCCTGGACGGGGCGCACCGGACGGGGCGCTCAGCGTTCCGTGGCGGCGAGCTGCCCGCAGGCCCCGTCGATCTCCTGGCCGCGGGTGTCCCGCACGGTGACCGGCACCCCGTGGGCGGCGATGGCTTCCACGAACGCCTTCTCGTCCTCGGGTCGCGACGCCGTCCATTTGGAGCCCGGAGTCGGGTTGAGCGGGATCAGATTGACGTGTACACGCTTGTTCTTCAGCAAGCGTCCCAGCAGGTCACCGCGCCACGCCTGGTCGTTGATGTCGCGGATCAGGGCGTACTCGATGGAAACCCGTCGGCCCGACTTCTCCGCGTACTCCCACGCGGAGTCGAGGACCTCACGGACCTTCCAGCGGGTGTTGACGGGAACGAGCGTGTCGCGCAACTCGTCGTCGGGGGCGTGCAGCGAGACCGCCAGACGGCACTTGAAGCCTTCGTCGGCGAACCGGTGGATGGCGGGGACCAGGCCGACCGTGGAGACCGTGATGCCGCGCTGCGACAGCCCTACGCCGTCGGGCTCCGGGTCGGTGAGGCGCCTGATCGCGCCGGTGACGCGGTTGTAGTTGGCGAGCGGCTCGCCCATGCCCATGAAGACGATGTTGGACAGACGGGCGGGGCCGCCCGGAACCTCGCCGTCCCGCAACGCCCTCATCCCGTCGACGATCTGGTGCACGATCTCGGCGGTGGACAGGTTGCGGTCCAGCCCGGCCTGCCCCGTGGCGCAGAACGGGCAGTTCATGCCACAGCCGGCCTGCGACGAGATGCACATGGTGACCCGGTCCGGGTAGCGCATGAGCACGGACTCGACCAGAGTGCCGTCGTGGAGCCGCCACAGGGTCTTGCGGGTGGTGTCGTCGTCGCAGGAGATGTGGCGGACGACGGACATGAGGTCCGGCAGGAGCTCGCTGCGCAGCTTCTCGCGGGAACCCGCGGGGATATCGGTCCACTCCGCGGGGTCGTGTGCGTACCGGGCGAAGTAGTGCTGCGACAGTTGTTTGGCGCGGAACGGCTTCTCGCCGATCGCGGCCACGGCTTCCTTGCGCTCGGCGGGCGTGAGATCGGCGAGGTGCCGCGGAGGCTTCTTGGCTCCGCGGGGCGCGACAAAGGTGAGCACTCCGGGTGCGGGCGGTGCCATGGGTGGAAGACTCCTCAGGACGGCGAAGGCCGGGACACCCGCGGAGACGCGGCGCGGCATCGTCCGACGGTGCGGGGCAGGAAAAGGCCCGCTGCTGGACGGCGCGGGCTCTTCCAGGGTAACGGAGTGCCGAGCGGCCCGTTCCCGCCGCCGTCAAGCCCCCGGGGTGCACTGCGCACGGGGCGCGCGACCTGCGGAAACGCCGCCTGTCGGTGCAGGTTACGGGCGCCCGCAGCGCCCCGCAGCCCCGCGCCCCACCGCTGAACCCGCGCCCAGTGACCAGACCACCAATACGAAGCGCACGGCTCTACGACGACACCGTCGTGCCGCTCAGGACAGCCCCACGCCAGGCCCCTGTGCCCACCACACCCCCGCAACACCAGGGCGGGGCGGCGCCACCCGGCACCGCCCCGCCCTCAGCTTGACCGCCCGATCAGCCGGACCCCACGAAGAGCACCAGCAGGGCCCAGACCACCGGCGCCGTCGGGAGCAGTGAGTCCAGCCGGTCCATGATGCCGCCGTGCCCCGGAAGCAGTGTGCCCATGTCCTTGATGCCCAGGTCCCGCTTGATCATCGACTCGCCGAGGTCACCCAGGGTCGCGCTGACGGCGACCGCCAGGCCCAGGAGCAGCCCTTGCCACCAGGCCCCTCCGTCGACCAGGAACTGCATGCACAGGGCACCGGCGAACATGGCCGCCCCGACCGCCCCGAACAGCCCTTCCCTGGTCTTCCCGGGGCTGATGCGCGGAGCGAGCTTGTGCTTGCCGAAGCGCCACCCGACGGCGTAGGCACCGGTGTCGGCGACCACGGTCAGGATGAGGAAGGTGATGACCCGCTGCGCACCGTCGTCGGCAGTCAGCATGAGGGCCACGAACGTCGCGAGGAACGGGACGTAGAACGTCGCGAAGACGCCCGCCGTCACGTCCTTCAGATATCCCTCGGGGGACGCAGTCATCCGCCAGACGAGCACGGCTAGCGCGGTGAGCGCCATGGCGACCCAGGCGCCTTCGGGGCCCCACACGTAGCCGGCGACGACCATGCCCGCCCCGCCCACCGCCAGTGGCACGAGCGGAGCGTGGATGTCCTTGCTCTCGGCCAGCCGCGTGGTGAGTTCCCACAGTCCGACGACGACGGCGACCGCTACGACGCCGACGAAAACGGCCTTCACGACGAACAGTGACGCGACGACCACCGCCCCGAGGCCGACGCCGACTCCTATTGCGGCACCGAGGTCCCGCCCCGCGCTCTTCTTCTGCGGTGCGGGGGGCGGCGTGGCGGCGGGCATGGGCTCCTGCGGCGTCTCGTCACGGAACAACGGTGTACCCGACCCGGCACCGCCCGAAATGCCGACCCAGCCCCCGCCGTCGGCGGGAAGGTCCGGCATTTCGGGCACGATGGGCATGGGCCGAGTCTGCTGGGCTTCATGGGCATCGTACGCGGGACCCGCCGTAGCGGCTCCCTGGACGGGCCCCTGGCCTGAGGTCGGCCACGGACCCGCGTACCCGGCATGCGACGGTGCGCCCCAGGAGGAGTCGTTCATCAGACTTCGAGCAGCTCGGCTTCCTTGTGCTTGAGCAGCTCGTCCACCTGAGCCACGTACTTGGCGGTGGTGTCGTCGAGTTCCTTCTCGCCGCGGCGGCCCTCGTCCTCACCGACCTCGCCGTCCTTGACCAGCTTGTCGATGGTCTCCTTGGCCTTGCGGCGCACGG
The DNA here is from genome assembly GCF_051397025.1 of Streptomyces sp. BBFR102. Lineage (NCBI taxonomy): Bacteria > Bacillati > Actinomycetota > Actinomycetes > Kitasatosporales > Streptomycetaceae > Streptomyces > Streptomyces sp. BBFR102. The sequence goes on along the minus strand of NZ_CP195757.1, from coordinate 4,620,444 downwards.
CGCGGATCGAGATCTTCGAGTCCTCGGCCTTGCCCCTGGCGACCTTGATGAACTCGCGGCGCCGCTCCTCGGTGAGCTCGGGGAACGACACGCGGATGATACGGCCGTCGTTGCTCGGGTTGACGCCGAGGTCCGAGTCGCGGATGGCCTGCTCGATGTTGCGCAGCGCGCTCGAGTCGAACGGCGTGACGACGGCCATGCGCGGCTCCGGTACGGAGAACGACGCCAGCTGATTGATCGGCGTGAGGGCACCGTAGTAGTCGGCCACGATCTTGTTGAACATCGCCGGGTGCGCACGACCGGTGCGGATCGCGGCGAAGTCCTCCTTGGCGACCACGACGGCCTTTTCCATCTTCTCCTCGGCCTCGAGGAGGGTCTCTTCGATCACCACTTGCTCCTGCGTGTCTTGAGTGGACCTGAGGACCCCCCGCACGGTGAGGCTGTCCGGGGGACGAAACAGGACCGGCTGCGTCGTGTGTCCCCTGCACGGTGTCCGACCGGCAGGGCTTTGTCCATCCCCGCGACGGGGGACGCTGACAGGTCAGTCCCGGGTGTGCGGCTCGCCCACGAGCGTGCCGATCTTCTCACCCTTGACGGCCCGGGCGATATTCCCGGTCGCGAGGAGTTCGAAGACCAGGATGGGCAGCTTGTTGTCCCGGCACAGCGTGATCGCGGTCATGTCGGCGACCTTGAGGTCCCGGGTGATGACCTCGCCGTAGCCCAGTGCGTCGAACTTGACCGCATCCGGGTTGGCCTTCGGATCGGAATCGTAGACCCCGTCGACACCGTTCTTGCCCATCAGCAGCGCTTCGGCGTCGATCTCGAGCGCGCGCTGGGCGGCGGTGGTGTCGGTGGAGAAGTACGGCATGCCCATGCCCGCGCCGAAGATGACGACGCGGCCCTTCTCCAGGTGCCGCACCGCACGGAGCGGGATGTACGGCTCGGCCACCTGTCCCATGGTGATGGCCGTCTGCACTCGCGAGTCGATGCCCTCCTTCTCCAGGAAGTCCTGGAGCGCGAGGCAGTTCATGACGGTGCCGAGCATGCCCATGTAGTCGGAGCGCGCGCGGTCCATGCCGCGCTGCTGGAGTTCGGCGCCGCGGAAGAAGTTGCCGCCGCCGATCACCACGGCGATCTGCGCGCCGCCCCGGACCACGGCGGCGATCTCACGGGCGATGGCGTGCACCACGTCGGGGTCGACGCCGAGCCCCCCGCCGCCGGCGAAAGCCTCGCCGGAAAGCTTCAGCAGGAATCGGCCGGCTCCTTTGCCGTCCTCGCTCCTGGCAGCACTGTCAACATTGCCCATGGGGTCTTCTCCTCGTGCACATACGAAGGAGGCCATTGCCGGTGGATACGGTGTCCCGATCGCGGCAATGGCCTCCTCGTCAGATCTGCGGTCGTCCGGTGCGTCCGACGCGGCGCACCCTGGCGTCCGCTACCGGCCCCGTGAGGGCCGTATGTCGATCGCGGTCCGGACTCAGATGCCGACCTTGATGCGCGCGAAGCGCTTCAGGCTGACACCGGCCTCGTCCAGGATCTTCTGGACGGACTTCTTGTTGTCCTTCGCGAAGGGCTGGTCCAGGAGGGTGACCTCCTTGAAGAAGCCGTTCACCCGGCCCTCGACGATCTTCGGGAGCGCGGCCTCCGGCTTGCCCTCGTTGCGCGAGGTCTCCTCGGCGACGCGACGCTCGTTCTCGACGATCTCGGCCGGCACCTCGTCACGCGAGAGGTACTTCGGCGAGAAGGCGGCGATGTGCTGCGCGACGTCCTTGGCGACCACGGCGTTCTCCTTGTCGAGCTCGACAAGGACACCGATCTGCGGCGGGAGGTCGGGCATGGTGCGGTGCATGTACGCCGCGACGTAGCCGCCCGTGAACTGCGCGAAGCGGTCCAGGACGATCTTCTCGCCGAGGTTGGCGTTGGCCTCGTCCACGTACGCCTGGACCGTCTTGCCGGACTCGATCTCGGAGGCGAGCAGCGCCTCCAGGTCGGACGGGGAGGTCGCGGCGATGTGCTGCGCAAGGGTATTGGCGACGTTCTGGAACTTCTCGCCCTTGGCGACGAAGTCCGTCTCGCACTTCAGCTCGACGAGGACGCCGGAGGTGTGGTCGTCGGAGATGAGGGAGACGACGGCGCCGTTCTCGGCGGAGCGGCCCTCGCGCTTGGCGACGCCCTTCTGGCCCTTGACGCGGAGGAGCTCGACAGCCTTGTCGACGCTGCCCTCGGCCTCGTCGAGCGCCTTCTTGCAGTCCATCATGCCGGCGCCGGTGAGCTCGCGAAGCTTCTTGACGTCGGCGGCGGTGTAGTTCGCCATGGTGATGTGAATCTCTCTCGAAGTCTGGAAGATCTACGGGTGGACGGCGGGGGCTGGTCCAGCCCCCGCCGTCAGCAACCGATGAGGATCGGTCAGGCCTGCTCGGGCTCGACGGCCGCGGCGCCCGTGGCCTCCTCGGCGGCGGCCGGGGCCACAGCCTGCTCGGCGTCGGCGACCTTCTCCGTCTCGGCGGAGGTCTGCACCTCGGCCTCGGCGGCAGGGGTCTCGGCCACGGCGGCCTCGGCGGGCTTCTTGTCGCCCTCGAGCAGGTCGCGCTCCCACTCGGCCAGCGGCTCGCCGGCGGCCTTGTCGCCCGGCTTCGAGTCACCGGTGGCGACGCCGGAGCGGGCGATGAGGCCCTCGGCGACGGCGTCGGCGATCACGCGGGTGAGCAGGGTGACGGAGCGGATCGCGTCGTCGTTGCCCGGGATCTTGTAGTCGACCTCGTCCGGGTCGCAGTTGGTGTCGAGGATGGCGACGACCGGGATGTGGAGCTTGCGCGCCTCACCGACGGCGATGTGCTCCTTCTTGGTGTCCACGATCCAGACGGCGCTGGGCACCTTCTGCATCTCGCGAATACCGCCGAGGGTCTTCTCCAGCTTGGCCTTCTCACGCGAGAGGACCAGGAGCTCCTTCTTGGTGAGGCCGGAGGCGGCCACGTCCTCGAAGTCGATCTGCTCCAGCTCCTTGAGGCGCTGGAGGCGCTTGTAGACGGTGGAGAAGTTGGTGAGCATGCCGCCCAGCCAGCGCTGGTTGACGTAGGGCATGCCGACGCGGGTGGCCTGCTCCGCGATGGCCTCCTGCGCCTGCTTCTTCGTACCGACGAACATCACCGTGCCGCCGTGGGCGACGGTCTCCTTGACGAACTCGTAGGCGCGGTCGATGTACGACAGCGACTGGAGCAGGTCGATGATGTAGATGCCGTTGCGCTCCGTGAAGATGAAGCGCTTCATCTTCGGGTTCCAACGGCGGGTCTGGTGACCGAAGTGGACGCCGCTTTCCAGCAGCTCCCGCATCGTGACGACGGCCATGGCCGTATCTCCTTGAGTTCTCGGTTGCCGCGACCACCGGACGGCGGCCGCGCCTGACGCCCCGCGCGCTGTGCCCGAAGGACCGAGGAGCGCGGACGTCGACCAGAGGGTTGACGTCGGGGCGTGCGAAGTCGACCCGGTGACCCGGATCGCCTTCAGAAGTGTACGGGACCGCCGACCCACCAGGTGACGCCGCTGTCCACAACCGGCCGGTAGTCCACAGATTCGGACCATGATCCCCAAAATCGGCCGCGAGGAGCGACTGTGGACCCATGAACACGGAGAGTTACGCACCGGCCGGCTTCGTCCGCCGCATCGCCCGCTTCACCCTCAACCCTCACGCTCGCCGGAAGCCCACCGGGCCGGCATCACGAGGGCTCACCCCTGCGCCCCCAAGGGCACACAGGTCTTCACCCACCGTCCGAAGGGGAGTTCTCGGCGCGCAGATCTACTGGGCGACCGCACCCGGGACACCCGCCAGGCCGGTCTCCGGACGATCAACTGCCCCGCGAAGCCCACTCGTCCGCGCCGGAGCCGTGCTGCTCTGCACGGTCGCCGCTCTCGCCCTGGCATCGGCGGTGAGGGCGGCGAGCCCGCCGACCTCCGCACCCCCTCCGCACGCCCCCGCAGGCGACAAGACCGCTGCCTCCCCGGACACGCACCCCACGACGACCACCGTTCAAGGCCGCAGGCAGGCCACCGCCCCGCCCCGCACCCACGCATCTGGGCCGACCGCGGTCTCGCGCCGCCCGTCCCCGCCACGTTCCGTCTCACGTCCGCACCGGCCCGACACGCCCCCGCCCAGTGCCGTTCCCTCTGCGCGGTCCTGGCCGGTGGGCACCCGGCCGCACGTCGCACGCGGTTGGGAACCCCCGGCGACCGACTTCGGCCCGGGACACCGGGGCGTGGATCTGAGCGCGCCGGTGGGCACGACCGTCCGGGCGGCCGCCGCCGGGCGGGTCTCCTTCGCGGGCCCGGTGGCAGGACGCGGCGTCATCGCCATCGAACTGTCCGACAGTGGCGAAACACCGCTGCGCATCACGTACGAACCGGTGAGGCCCTTGGTCGCCGTCGGCGACGAGGTGGTGGCGGGCCAGCCGGTGGCCGTGCTGGAGACCGGCACCCATTGCCCGCATTCCTGCCTCCACTGGGGTCTGCTGCGCGGCAAGGAGTACCTGGACCCCCTCTCCCTGCTCCCTGAGTGGATGCTGCGGCGCGGGCCCTCACGCCTGCTGCCCGTGAGCGGCGTCCCGGAGCCGTCAGCCGGCCTTCCGCAGCTCGCTGCGCCCGCACCCGCACCCGCACCCGCACCCGCACCCGCACCCGCAGCGTTCACACGGACGGCTCACCACGCGCACGTACCTGCGAGGAGGCGAAGCCGGGAACACCAAGCCAACGGTCACGTCGCCCCACGACGCCCCGCAGGGCGGACCGGGCCCGCCGACCGGGCCCGCCGACGCCCTGCCACAAGCCACCCACGTCCCGAGCACGGGCGGGCGTCCCGCGGGAAGGTCAGCCGCGGACGCCGCCGAGGGCCATCGCCACGGTCGCGTCGATGATGGCGTGCGGGTCCTCCGCCGCCCCTAGTTCGATACGCCGCACCGCCGCGTCGACGACGCCCTGGAGCAGCATGGCGGCCAGTCGGGGGCGCTCGTGCCCCATCCCTTCCAGGGCGTCCACCACCACGGTCACGAGTCCTCCGTGGGCCGCACGGATCTTCTCGCGCGCGCCGGCGTCCAGCTCACTCGCCGAGATGGCCACGACAGCACGGTGCCTGCGGTCCCCGACCAGGGCCAACTGTGTACGGACGTACGCCTCGACCTTCGCCTCGGGCGTGGTTTCGCGCTCCATGGCCGCCTGCACCTCGGCGGCCCATACGGGGATGTCGACCTCGCAGAGTTCCTCCACGACGGCCCCACGCGAACGGAAGTACTCGTACACGGAGGACCGCGCCAGCCCCGTACGTTCGGCGAGCGCGGGAAAGGTGAGGGCGTCCGTACCGCCTTCCGACAGCAGGGACCTGGCGGCGTCCAGGAGGGCGCCGCGTTGCATCGACCGGTGCTCGGCCACGGAGGCCGCTCGAATCCTTGGCACGCTCCCACTGTACGGATGCGGCGTCCGCGACGGCAGCCGGTACACCCCTTCTTCGCGTGGGGCACGCTGCCGGGGCTTGCGCCGCATCCGCCTCGCCGGCCGGGCGCCGGGGCCTTGAATGCGATCGGGTCGGCGGCCGGCCCAGGATCGGGGAAGGATCGGTCAGCGGCCGAAACTGGACAGTTTCGCGCGGAGCTGCAGAACCGATTTCGTATGGATCTGACTCACTCTACTTTCGGTGACCCCCAGGACGTGGCCGATTTCGGCGAGGGTCAGGCCCTCGTAGTAGTAGAGCGTGACCACGGTCTTCTCGCGCTCGGGGAGGAGATTGATCGCCCGGGCGAGCAGTCGGCGCAGTTCCCGGTCCTCGGCGAGTTCGACGGGGTTGTCGGCGGAGGTGTCCTCCAGGGTGTCCATGATGCTGAGGCGGTCTCCCCCGCCCTCTCCGCCCCCGTGGAGGAGTTCCTCCAGTGCCACCACGTTCGCCAGAGACAGCTGGCTGAAAACCGCGTGCAGATCCTCCACCGCGATCCCCATCTCCGCGGCTACTTCCGCCTCGGTGGGCGTGCGGTGCAGATCTGCCTCGAGCGAGGCGTACGCACGCTCGACATTGCGCGCCTTCTGCCGGACGGATCGGGGAATCCAGTCCAGCGCACGCAGTTCGTCGATCATCGCGCCCCGGATGCGCGTGATGGCGTACGTCTCGAACTTGATGGACCGTTCCGGGTCGAACTTCTCGATGGCGTCGATGAGTCCGAAGATTCCGGACGAGACGAAATCGGCCTGCTCCACATTGGGAGGCAGGCCGACGCTGACCCGGCCCGCGACGTACTTGACCAGCGGGGAGTAGTGCAGGATCAGCTGCTCGCGCAGCCGCGCGTCACCCGTGGCCTTGTAGGAGCTCCACAGCTCCTCAAGCGTGGTGGGAGCCTTGGGCCGCACGCTGCCGTGGACGGCGGGAGGTCCTGCCGCCCGGTCAGACCCGGAGGTGTGCTGGGGCATTCGTCGCCTTGAGCCGTTCTGCCGTGAACTGGGGGAGATTGATGGTCCGATGGCGTGTCTGAGTCGAAATCCTTGCGAGCGTAACGTGACGAAGGGGTCGCGTTGAGCGAAGGGTACGGGGTCGGGGCGTGACATTTGCGCCCCGCCGGGCGCTTCGCACGCCCCGCCCGGCCCCGGTGCGACCAGCACACCGGGGCGGTAAACCTCGCAACAGCCAAGGTCATGGGGCATGATCCGGACAGCCAGGCACTTTAGCTAACGGATCATCACAGGTCGGAAATCCGCCCGAAAGCGCCTGGCGTGTCAACTTCCAGATTTCCCCTTCGCGTTCGACGTAGCCGAGAGCGAGCAGCTCGTACAGGTCGCCGACCGTCTCGTCGAGACCGGTGGCAGCCGCGCGGGCGATCCGCTCCAGAAGGGCACCGGGCCCGGCCGGTACGGCCTCGAGGGCCCGGCTCAGCCGGTCCGGCAGGAGGTCCCTGGGCAGCACCGGACCGGACTTGGCCGGCGCCAGTTCACCAATGCCGCCGACGAGTTCGACGATGTCACCCGTGTCCGTGACCAGGTGGCCCTCGCCGCGCAGCAGTTCGTGCACACCGGCGGAGAGACTGCTGGTCACCGGGCCGGGAACTCCCATGACGGCGCGCCCCAGGCGCAAGGCGGCGCGCGCCGTCGACAGCGCTCCGCTCCGGTGGGCCGCTTCCACCACCACGGTTCCCCGTGTCAGCGCGGCGATGACGCGGTTGCGCAGCACGAACCTGCTGGGGGTCGGATGGTCGCCGGGTGGCAACTCACTCACCAGCAGGCCCTGTTCGGCGATCCGGGCGATGAGCTGGGCGTGCCCTCGTGGATAGTGGCTGTCCACGCCGCAGGCCAGAACCGCGACCGTGGCGCCGCCCGCCCCGAGGGCCGCACGGTGGGCCGCGCCGTCGATGCCGTAGGCACCGCCCGAGACGACGACCCAGCCACGCTCCGCGAGCCCCGCCCCGAGCAGGCCGGCGGCGTGCGCACCGTAGTCCGTGCACGCCCTGGCCCCGACCAGCGCCACGGAGCGAAGGGCCCAGAAGCGGAGCGAGGGGGTGCCCCTCACCCAGAGCCCCAGGGGCCGGGCGTCGCCGAGATCGTCCAGCTGGGCGGGCCACTCGGCATCACCGGGACAGACGAACCGGGCCCCAGCCTCCCGCGCCGTCGCCAGGTCGAGTTCCGGGTGTGCGTCCCTGGCCCGCAGCCTCAGCCCGGCCATCCGCCCCGCCGAGGCGCCGGGAAGCGGCGGCCCCTCCCCCCGCAACCGGTCGAGCAGTGCCACCGGCCCCAGCCCGCGAAGCCACTGACCTCCGCGCGGGTCCCCCGGCTCCAGAACCCGGGTCAGGCCGGCTCTGGCGAGGCGCCCGGACGAAACGTCCTCCATCTTTCCTGCGGTGCGGGGCGGCTGCTCCTGCGCGGGCAGAAGCCGGCCCTCGTCCGGCGACGTCATCGCACACCTCCCGCGGTGCTGGGCACGCCCCGGGAGATCCCGGTGCGCAGTTGCAGGGCCGCCTCCACGTCGCCCGCGTCGGGCTGGTCGTGACCTCTCAGGTCGGCGACGGTCCAGGCCACGCGGAGTACGCGGTCGAGGCCACGTGCGCTGAGCATGCCGCGTTCCAGTTCACGCTCGGCGGCCTGCATGGCGCCGGCCGCCGCATGCCAGCGGGTGCGCAGCGCGTGTCCTGACACCTCGCTGTTGGTCCGCCACGGCGTGCCGGCCAGGCGCTGTTCGGCGCGCTGCCGGGCCTCCAGCACCCGGGCGGCGACCGTCTCGGTGGACTCGCCCCGCTCTCCCGTACCGATCAGTTCGGCCCGGCACACCCGGTCGACGTCGACCCTGAGGTCGACCCGGTCCAGGAGTGGGCCGGAGAGCCTGGCCTGGTAACGCCGCACGACGGAGGGCATGCAGTCGCACGGGTCCCCCTGCGTGCCGTGGCGGCCGCACGGACAAGGATTGGCCGCCAGCACCATGAGGAACTGCGCGGGCAGCCGGACCACGCCGGCTGTACGGGCGATCACCACGTGCCCGGATTCGAGCGGCTGGCGCAGCGCGTCGAGTGCCTTGGCCCCGAACTCCGGGGCCTCGTCCAGGAAGAGCACACCACGATGAGCGAGGGAGACGGCGCCCGGGCGCGGCAGCCCGTTTCCTCCGCCGACGAGTGACTGCATAGTCGCCGAGTGGTGCGGGGCACAGTACGGCGGCCTGCTGAGCAGGGGGCCGCCCGCCTGTAGGACTCCGGCCACGGAGTGGACGGCGGTGACCTCCAGGGCTGCGGTGCGGTCCAGCGCGGGCATGATGCCGGGGAGCCGCTCGGCCAGCATGGTCTTGCCCGCTCCGGGCGGTCCCTTCAGGTAGACGTGGTGACCGCCCGCCGCCGCCACCTCCAGGGCGCCGCGGGCAAGGTGCTGACCTGCGACGTCGGCGAAGTCCAAGCGCCGCCCGTCCGCAGCCTGGCTCGGCGCGCCGATCCCCGCCCCCGGGAAGCTGAAGCTGGACAGCAGCGGGTCCGGCCGACCCGGAGCGTCGGGTTCCTCATCAGGGACGGGGGTGTCGGTGAGCACCGCCACCAGCTGGCGCAGGGTCCGGACGCCCAGCACCGAGATGCCGGGGACCAGGGCGGCCTCGGCGGCCGAGCACTCCGGGACCACGACCTGTTCGTATCCCGCCTCGGCGGCCGCCAGTACGGCTGGCAGCACCCCGCGTACGGGCCTCACACGGCCGTCGAGTCCGAGTTCGCCGATCATCACCAGGTCGGTGAGGCTGCGCGGGTCGATGAGTTCCGCCGCGCCGAGCACGGCGGTGGCCACGGCGAGGTCGAATCCGCTACCGCTCTTGGGGACGGAGGCCGGGCTGAGGCCGATGGTCAGCTTGCGCTGCGGCCACTCGATGCCGGCGTTGGCCACCGCGGCGCGCACTCTGTCGCGGCTCTCCACCAGCGTCTTGTCCGGCAGCCCCACCAGGGCGAAGGACGCGACGCCGGGCTCCAGGTCGGCCTGGACCTCGACGATGATCCCTTCGACACCCACCAGGGTGACCGCGTAGGTCCGTGCGAACGCCATCAGCTCAGCCCCCGCACGTGCTCGACGCGGGCGGCCCCGCGCGGCGGCAGCACCACACCCACCAGATCGATCCGTACGCCTCCGGGCGGTGGCCCCCCGTACTTCGCGAGCCAGAGCTCAGCGAGTTGGCGGAGGCGTTTCGCCTTCTGCGGCGTGATCGCCGCAGAAGGGTGCCCGAACGGGCCGGGCCGCCGGGTCTTGACCTCACACATGACCAGGACGTCGCCGTCGCGGGCCACCACATCGATCTCCCCGACGCGTCCCGCACGCCAGTTCCTCGCCAGAATCCGCATCCCGGCAGCGGTCAACGTCCTGACCGCCACATCTTCCCCGTACCGGCCCAGAGCGCCTCGTGCGTTCATGCGGCATCACCTCCGGCACCGACAGTGCGGGGCGGAGGTGATGCCGAGAGAGCGCGGTGGACAACACGGCCGTTGTGGATAATTCCGTCACCCTCGCGGGGGCAACGGGGTTCGTCAAAGTTCTGGGGAAGGGATGCCGGATCGGTTCGCGGGTCACCCGGAACGAAGCCGCGTCGGTGTGCGCCGGGCAGGAGTCGCCTGGATCAGGGCGATGCCGCCGCGGAAGAACGGCGCCCCGAGCGCCGTCCACGACGCGCCGTCCGCCGCCGTGCCACCGCGCGGGCGAGCGCTGCGGGGCACCTAGCCGCGGCGCACCCCGTACGCACCGCTCGGCACGCCGCGCAGAGACCGCAAAACCCCAGCTCACGCGCCCCGTAACCGCACCGTGCGCCGCGTCTTCGGGCGCGCCCCGTCCCACCGTCGCTCCCGTTACCGTTCGAGGCTTCGACAAGCGCCCGCCCCCAACACCGAGCCCAAGCTCCGCGAGCTGTTCGCCATGCTGCAAGCCGTGCACAGAGCAGTACCGAGCGTGGTCGATCAGCCGGCCTCGATCGGGGCCCTGCCGCTGATGGCCGCGCGGAACATGGGCTGCCCGGTCGCCCAACTGCCCGGCCTGACAATGCGGCGGATCGCCGATCTCTGCCGGCGATCGGACGGCTCAGTGTCCACACCGCCGGGTCGGTCGACACCACAGCCGAGGTCCGTCATGGGGAGCCCCCAGACCGTGCGACAGCACCAGTGCCTCGCCTCTCGCGAGCTCGGTCGTGAACCGGCCGGCCATCACTCACGCACACCCATCCGGCTCCCCCGCCATCGACCCCACGGACCTGCTGCCGTCGGACCTCGGCCGAAGACATTGGAGCACCCCGCCGGAGTGGGCCCGCCGGGCTCACCCTCCGGGCAGTTCGAGGTCGCTCTTGTTGAGCTCCTCGATGTTCACGTCCTTGAAGGTCAGTACCCGCACCTGCTTCACGAACCGCGCCGGCCGGTACATGTCCCACACCCAGGCGTCCGCCATGGAGACCTCGAAGAAGACCTCGCCCTGCACGGAGTGGACCTGCATGTCGTAGTCGTTGGTGAGGTAGAAGCGCCGCTCGGTCTCGATCACGAATTTGAACAGACCGACGACATCGCGGTACTCCCGGTAGAGCTTCAGCTCCATCTCGGTCTCGTACTTCTCGAGGTCCTCGGCGCTCATGGCATGTTCCCCTTCAGCCGTGCGTGGCCCCATTGTGCGCCAGCCCCGCGAGGCGCTGGACGGTTAACTGTCGAGCGTCATGGGCCTGGCCGGGGCTCCTTCGTCCAGCAGTGCGCGCAGCAGTTCGGCGAGCCTGGTCGGATACACCGTCTCATGTGTCCTGATCAGTTCATCGCACGACCACCACCGCGCACCTGCGACGGTACGTCGCTCCAACTCGGTGAGCGCGGTGGGCCCCGTCACACTGCTCCGGGTGCGCGCCAGGTAGTACCGCTCGTCCTGGTCCCAGCGGCGTCCGGCGAAGGTGAAGGAGCAGACGCGCCGCCACAGCTCGGGGCCGAGGGACACATCGGTGATCCCGGTCTCCTCGGCGACTTCGCGGCGGGCCGCCTGCTCATGGGTCTCGGTGCCTTCCAGACCGCCGCCCGGGGTGAACCACCAGTCCGTCGCGGGATCGTCCGGCTCATGACCGTGCAGCAGCAGTACGCGCTCGGCCGGATCGAACAGGACGACCCTGGCGACCTGGCGCAGCGGCCCCGCACCCGGCTCCGGCGCCCCGTAAACCTCCTGGTCACGCGCCACGTAGCCGCCCCGTACGGCGCTGCCGAGCCGCCCGGCCGAACCGCGCCGCCACCGGCCCGTAGGCCGCGCCGCCCAGGATCAGTACGGCGCCCCCGACGACCGCCGCGACCACGGCCCTGAGCGGACCTGGCTCGGAGATGCCGCCGGGCAGCGCCGCGAAGCCGTCGGGGCGGGCCAGCATGCCGTCCATCGGCCAGGCGACTGCGTCGACCCGCGCCACGACCGCGTCCCTCGGCACGGAGCCCCGGCCGACCTCCTGGAGGTGGGCGGTGGAGTCGAGGGAACTCGCGCGCTCGTCGCCCAGCAGGAACAGGCGTCCTTCCGGGACGGTGGTGCGGGGAATGCCGGCGACCGAGGCGGGCGAGCCGGCCGGGAGATAGGGCTCGTCGACGGGCTTGCCGTTCACCGTGAGTCGCCCCCCGGTGCAGCAGGCGACTTCGTCGCCGCCGACGGCGACGACGCGCTTGACCATGGGCAGGTCGCCCCACTCCGCCTCGTTGAAGACCACCACGTCGCCGCGGCGTACTGCGGCGCCGTCGATGCGCTGGGCGAGCACCCTTTCCCCTGCATTGATCGTGGGTGCCATGGAGCCGGTCGGGACGGCGTAGGGCTGGTAGAGCAACGCTCCCCAGGCGAAGCCACCGAGGAAGAGCACACAGCCGAGGGCCACGGCCACGCCCGACAGGATTCTGCCGGGCCGGCCGTGGCCCTCGCGCGTACCGTCCGTCTGGTCGGTACGGTCTTCCGCACTTCGTGTCGTGCTCATCCCAGCGCGCCCCCGCCTCGGAGAATTGGACTTCCCGCCGTCCCGGCAGGTGCCGGGGGCGGGAAGCGGCGATCTGGGACGGCACCCTACCCGTCGGTCAGGCGGGCGGTAACCCGTCGCCGCCACAGGACCAGCGGCACCGCTCCGGCCAGCCCCAGGACTCCCGGGGCCGCCCCGAGCGCGGCGTTCAGGCCGGGCTGGTCGAAGGTGTCCGGCACCGGCAACGTCGACCAGCGCGTGGGCGGCCAGGCGACCACGATGGCGCGGCCGACGACCTTGTCGACGGGGACCATACCGGCGTTCTTGTCGTTCTGGTGGTACCGGGAGTCCAGCGAGGACTGGCGGTGGTCACCCATGACCCAGAGTTTGCCGTCGGGGACCGTCACCTTGAACGTGCCGCCGTCGCCGGGGCTGCACGGGGTGTTGCCCGGGAAGACGTACGGCTCGTCGAGGGCCTTGCCGTTGACCTTGAGCGGCCCGGTGCCGTTGCACTCGACGGTGTCGCCCGGGACGCCGATGACCCGCTTGATCAGGTCCTTCTCCTCCGAGGAGGGCATCAGACCGATGAAGCTGAGGAAGCGCTGGACCGAGTTGGGCTCGGCGACGGGCTCGTTGGCCAGCCAGCCGTCAGGGTCGTGGAAGACGATCACCTCGCCGCGCTCCGGCTCACCGCCGAACCAGGGGGTGAGCTTGTCCACCAGAACCCGGTCGCCCTTCTGGAGGGCGTTCTGCATCGACTCCGAAGGGATCGAGAACGCCTGCACCAGGAAGGTCTTGATCAAGAGCGCCAGCACCAAAGCGACGACGATCAGGAGCGGGATCTCCAGCCAGAAGGGGATGCGCTTCTTCCCCTCGCCCCGCCCGCTGTCTGCGCCGTCATCCGGGCCTTCGCCCCCGGCCCCGTCGGCATACTCGGCAGGTTCTTCCTCGGGGCGTCCGGAACCGCCCTCGGGCTCGCGTCCGGATCGTGCGCCCACCGCCACATCCCCCACATCGACTCCTTACTGTGTGCCGCTGTCCGCGCCACGTCCGGCGCAGGACCACCACTCCCATAACGAGCGGGAGTTCCGCAGGGGTCGGGAGGGGGATCGTTCTGTTCAGATCCTGGGACGCCACCTTATGCGACACTCCGTCGGCCGCCACCGATCCACCGGGCGCGTCGGGCACCGCCGCGTACGTCTCGCGGGCTCCCAGGCTCCGCCAGTGCCCCGCCGGCCACGCTATGGCCACGGCGCGGCCCACCACGTGATCGCCGGGGACCGTACCGCCGTAGCCCTCGGCGCGGTGGTAACGGGAGTCGGCGGAGTTCTCCCGGTGGTCGCCGAGCACGAAGTACCGGTCGTCGGGGACGCGCACGGTGAAGCGGAGCGACGAGGGCTTGTTGCCCGGGTGGAGGTAGGGCTCCGTGAGGGCCGTGCCGTTCACGGTGATCCGGTCGTCGCGGTCGCAGCAGACCACGGTGTCGCCGCCGACGGCGACGACCCGCTTGATGAGGTTGCGCTGGTCGTCGGCGGGCAGCAGCCCGATCGCGGACAGCGCCCGCTTCGCCTGCACGGTAACGGCGGAGTCGGCGGCGGCCGGAGCCTGCTCGCCGTGGAGCCAGTCGGCCGGGTCCTCGAAGACGATGACGTCGCCCCGCTGGGGGCGGGAGCCGAAGTAAGGCGTGAGCTTGTCGACGACGACGCGGTCGCCGATCCGGATGGTCTGCTCCATCGATCCGGACGGGATCACGAACGCCTGGACCAGAAAGGTCTTCAGGAAGAGCGCGATCCCGACGGCCACGACGATCATCAGGGGAATCTCGCGGAGCGCGGAGCGGCGCCTGCGGCGGCTCACCTTGCGGGCGAGCCTGCGCCGTTCGGCACGGCCGGTAGGGGGCGGCGCCGCGGCGTGCTCGTTACCGCGCCGCGCGTCGTCCGCGGCGGCGCGGCCACGGGGCCTTCCCCGCCTACCCATGGCGGCCCCGGTCCGGCAGCCGGGCGAGCGCGCCGGCGTGGCCGACGGAGGACCAGCGGGAGAGGGGCCAGCCGACCCACTCCGCCCGTCCGATCACCTGCTCGACGGGGAGCATGCCTCCCCCGGGGGAGCCCAGCCGGTCGCGGGAGTCGCTGGAGCCGCTCCGGTGGTCCCCCAGAAGAAAGAGCCGGCCCGCGGGCACGACGACGTCGAAGGGGACCGAGGAGGCACCGTCGCCGGGGTGGAGGTATGGCTCGTCGACCACGGTGCCGTTGACGGCGAGGCGGCCCCGCGCGTCGCAGCAGACGACGCGGTCGCCGCCGGTCCCCACCACCCGTTTGACGAAGTCGCCGGTGCCGAAGTACTCGGTGCCGTCGAAGACGACGACGTCCCCGCGGCGCGGCTCGCTGCCGAAGCGGTAGGCCAGCTTGTTGACCAGAATCCGGTCGCCGACGCGCAGCTCCGGCTCCATGGACCTGCTCGGGATCTGGAACGGCTGGAGGACGAAGGTGCTGAAGAGCAGCACGAGGGCCACGCAGGCGCCGAGCCCCAGGGTGAACCACCCGCCCGGGAGGCGGGACAGACGCGAGGAGCGCGACCCCTCCTCCGTCCCGGGCGCAGCAGGGTCGTCCCCTGGTCCGGTGGCGGAGGAGCGGTCGCGCTCCTGGTGCTGTGCTTCGGTGTCCATCGGTGCCAGATGTTATCCGGCTGCGCGGCGGACACGAACAGGCAAGCGATACTTGACCTGTTCCTGGGCTGGGTCCCGGCGCGGCTCAGCGCACCCGGGCCGTCGCCCGGCGGGTTCAGCTGTCGCGCTTCTCCTTGATCTTCGCGGCCTTGCCGCGCAGCTCACGGAGGTAGTACAGCTTCGCGCGGCGGACGTCGCCACGGGTGACCAGCTCGATCTTCTCCACGATGGGGGTGTGCACCGGGAAGGTGCGCTCCACGCCCACGGAGAAGGAGACCTTGCGGACCGTGAAGGTCTCGCGCACGCCGGCGCCCTGGCGGCGGATGACGACGCCCTTGAACTGCTGCACACGGGAGCGGTTGCCCTCGATGACGCGGACGTGCACGTTGACCGTGTCGCCCGGGCGGAAGTCGGGGATGTCGGTGCGCAGCGACGCGGCGTCGACGGAGTCGAGCAGGTGGGACATGGTGTCTGCTTCCTCGTTGATGCCACAGGTCATCAACGGAACATGAGAGGGATGTGCGAGTGCTGCCGCGTCCCGGAGCATCGTCGGTCCCCCTGTGGCAGGGGCGAACGCTCGTGGACGTACAACAGCTGGCTATTCTTCCACGGCTTCGGGTCCACGCCCAAATCGGCCGTCCGGCCTCTGCTGCCAGCCCAGGGAGGCGAGGAGCGAGCGGTCCTTCTTGTCGAGCGTGGCGGGGTCGCAGCGCTCGACGAGGTCGGGGCGGTTGCGGGCGGTGCGGCGGAACGCCTCGTCGCGGCGCCACCGGGCGATCTTCCCGTGGTGGCCGCTGAGCAGCACCTCCGGGATGCCGCGGCCGCGCCAGGACGGCGGCTTGGTGTAGACCGGGCCTTCGAGCAGGTCCGCCATAGCGCCGGGTGCGAAGGAGTCGTCACGGTACGACTCCGCGTTGCCGAGGACGCCCGGCAGCAGCCGGGCGACCGCCTCGGTGATGACCAGCACCGCGGCCTCGCCGCCGGCCAGCACGTAGTCGCCGATGGAGACCTCGTGGACGGGCATCCGCGAGGCGTACTCGTCCATCACGCGCCGGTCGATGCCCTCGTAGCGGGCGGGGGTGAAGATCAGCCAGGGGCTGGCGGAGAGTTCCACCGCGAGTTCCTGGGTGAAGGGCCGGCCACTGGGCGTCGGGACGACCAGGACGGGGCTGTGCGCCCCGGCCTCGTACCCGTCGGCGAGGACCTGGTCGAGCGCCTCGCCCCACGGCTCGGTCTTCATGACCATGCCGGGGCCCCCGCCGTAGGGGGTGTCGTCGACCGTGTTGTGCCGGTCGTACGTCCAGTCGCGCAGGTCGTGGACGCGTACGTCGAGGACGCCGCGGGTGCGGGCCTTGCCGACCAGGGAGACGTTGAGCGGGTCGAGGTACTCGGGGAAGATCGTGACGGCGTCGAGGCGCATCAGCGCGCCCCTCCGGCCTCGTCGGACGCGTCGTCCGGCGCCCCGTCGTCCGCCTCGTCCCGCTCCGCGTCGCGAGCGGAGGCGACGGCACGGTCGTCGATGAGGCCCGGCGGCGGGGTGATGACGGCGCGCTGCTCCTCCAGGTCGATCTCGGCGACGATCTCGGCGACGAACGGGATCATGACCTCGCTGCCGTCGGGCCGTTCGACGATGAAGAGGTCCTGGGAGGGCAGGTGGGAGATCTCGGTGATGCGCCCCACCTCCACACCGCCCTCGGTGACCACGTCCAGGTCCATGAGCTGGTGGTCGTAAAACTCCTCGGGGTCCTCCGGGAGTTCCTCGGGGTCGACCTCGGCGATGAGGAGCGTGTTACGGAGCGCCTCGGCTCCGGTCCGGTCGCTCACCCCCGCGAAGCGCAGCAGCAGCCGTCCGCTGTGCACGCGCCCTGTCTCGATGGTCAGTGGGCCGGTTCCCGGAGGGTCGGTGGCGAGTACGGCGCCGGGCCCGAGGCGGACCTCCGGCTCATCGGTGCGCACCTCGACGGTGACCTCGCCCCTGATTCCGTGGGCACGGCCGATCCGTGCGACTACCAACTGCACCTGTGCTGCTCCTGGTCGTTCGTCGTTCGATGAGGAGGATCGGGAACGGGCCCGAGCTCCCCGCACCGCGGGGACTGGCTCGGGCCCGGAACGGACCGGGGGCCGGAAGCGTACCTACCGCTTCCGGCCCCCGGCCCTGAGTCCTGCGAGAGCCCCGGAGGGCTCAGACCTGATCCACGTCGACGAGGTCGACGCGGATACCACGGCCGCCGATGGCTCCCACGACGGTCCGCAGGGAGCGAGCGGTGCGGCCGTTACGGCCGATCACCTTGCCGAGGTCTTCGGGGTGGACCCGGACCTCCAGCACGCGCCCGCGGCGCAGGTCGCGCTCGGCGACCTGCACATCGTCAGGGTTGTCGACGATGCCCTTCACGAGGTGCTCGAGAGCCTCCTCGAGCATGCTCAGGCCTCGGTCGACTCGGCGGCCGGGGCCTCAGCCTCGTCCGCCTTCTTGTCGGCCTTCTTCTTCTGGGTGATGGCCTCGCCCTTGGGGCCGCCCTCGATGTCCTTGGTGAGCTGGTCGAACAGCGCACGCTTGTCGGCCTTCGGCTCCGGCTGGAGCAGCGGCGCCGGGGCGGGAAGGCCCTTGTGCGCCTGCCAGTCACCGGTGAGCTTCAGGATCGCGAGAACCGGCTCGGTCGGCTGGGCGCCGACGGAGAGCCAGTAGCGGGCGCGCTCAGAGTTGACCTCGATGCGGGAGGGGTTCTGCACCGGGTGGTACAGGCCGATCTCCTCGATCGCACGGCCGTCACGGCGGGTGCGGGAGTCGGCGACGATGATGCGGTAGTGAGGCGAACGGATCTTGCCCAGACGCTTCAGCTTGATCTTGACTGCCACGGGAGTGGTCTCTCCTGGTCTTGACGAGGTGGGCACAACGGGATGCCACGTGGGGTTGCGGTACTCGGGGTGCCCGATGGACGCGTCAGCCGGAGGAGAGAGGGGTCCTGTGCGACTGTCGAGTACAGCTTGCCATTCTGCCATACGGGGCGGGCCCGTCCTCCCGCACCCTTGGCCGCCGCCGACCGACCCCGCCCCGGGACTCCATGGCCATGGCCGGGGCGCGGGGCCGCGCTCGGCGGTCACCCGGCGACGGCGACCGCCTCGGGAATACGGAAGGGCTTGCCGCAGCCGCCGCACATGATGGGGGCCTGGGCGAGGACGGAGGGGACCACGCGGACGTTGCGCCCGCAGTCGCAGACCGCCTTGACGCGGACGCCGCCGCCGGAGGACCCGTGGCGCGCGGCCGGGCCGCGGAAGCTGCGCGCGGTGTCACCCGCGGTGGCCACGGAGTGCGCCTTGAGGGCGCGGTGGAGGCGGTCGGCGGTCTGACGGTACCGCCGCTTGGCCTCCGGGTTGAGCCCGACCAGGGAGAATCCGCTGCTGGGGTGCGGCTCCTCCGGGTGGTCCAGACCCAGCTCCTCGGCGACGGCGAGGAATCTGCGGTTGTGATACCTGCCGGCCCGTGAGGTGTCGCGAATGCCACGGGCTGCGGCGATGCCATGGACTGCTTCGTGGAGCAGTCGCTCGAAGGAGAGCTCGGCGCCGCAGGCGGACGAGGACTCTCCGATCAGGGACTCGGGCGCGGCAAGATCTGGCAGCTCGGGGTGGTACCGCTGAATGTCGGCCCACGCCTGTGCCAGCTCTGCGGCGAGAACAGGTGGTGTCGTGCTCACGTCGTACCCAACGAGCAGGAGCCGCCCCGTGTTCCTATTCCGGGCCATCCCAAATATTTTGCACGTACCCGTCAGTTGCCGCTGATGCGTCGTGAGGACAGCGAGTGCGCCGAACTGCACAGAAGTCGCTCAGCCGGTCACAAGCCCGTACGTATCCCCGGGTGCGCTGCCTCCGGTAGCCCGGCCCGGCGGATCGGCTCCCCCGGCCGCCGCGACGTGCGGGGCGGCCACGCGGGGCGGCTACGGGGCGCGCGGAGCAGAGGTCGCGCGGCTCGCGATCGACGGTACCGGGCGGTCCGCCGCCGCCCCGCACCGGGCCCCGCCCCGCCGGGCCCGCGGCGGGGCGGACCGCGCACGCCGGGGCCTCCCGCGGCGCGCAGGCATAAGCCACGGACGGATGTACGGCGCTTCGGCGGCGCCCACGCACCCGCGCGGGAAGGCCCGGCGTCCACCTCCCAGGCCGGAAGAGACGCTGCGGACGAAGGGGCGGCCAGGTGGTACGGGGGCGCGCGATGGGGAGCGTGCAAGCACGGGGCGGCGTCCACTGACGCGGGGGCGCGGGCGTTCCCTGGCATACGGGGGGCACGAGCACGGCACCGGGGGCGAAACACGGACAGGCCACAACCTGCTGCCGAACGTCTTCCGGTATCTGGTGGCGTGGTCGGTGTGAGCGGGGCGGAGGTTTCGCGGGGCGCGGCGCCCTGCGGGCGGGGCTGACGGGGCGTGCTCCGCCCGTGCCCGCGGCGTGCCGGCGGGGCCGTTTCACGCGGCCCGCGGCGCGCCCTCCATGGGACGACGAATACCCAGGTCGCGCGCCCCGTAGCGGCTCCGAGACGCGCGGCGCCGACGGGGCGCCGCGCACGCGCCGTCGCGCGGTTCGGCGAGGCGTCGCCGCCGGCAGGTGAGGCGCGCCCCTTCCTCACACTCTTCGCGGCTCCGCCCCGGCACTAAGCCTTGTGCAGCCGGGGGATGCCCGCCGCGCGGTAGGCGTCGGCCTCCTCCAGGGTCTCGTTCTCCAGGAGGGCCCCGGCCAGGGCGTCGAGCTGGTCACGGTGGTCGGTGAGCTGGCGGCAGGCGCTTTCGTAGCACTCCTCGACGATGCGGCGCATCTCCTCGTCGATGGTGTCGAGGGTGGCCGGGGCGGCGGAGAGGCCGTACGCCTGCTGGGCGTCCTGCGGGAGGGCGGAGAGCCGGCCGACCTTGGAACTCATGCCCCAGCGGCCGACCATGCCGCGCACCATGCCGGTGACCTGCTCCAGGTCGTTCTCGGCACCGGTGGTGACCATGCCGAAGACCACCTGCTCCGCCGCCATACCGCCGAGCGCGCCGATGATGCGGCCGCGCAGGTACTCCTCGGTGTAGGCGTACTTATCCACCTCGGGCGTGGAGAGGGTGACGCCGAGGGCCCGGCCGCGCGGGACGATGGTGATCTTGCGGACAGGGTCGGCACCGGGCTGGAGCATGCCGAGAAGGGCGTGGCCGCTCTCGTGGTAGGCGGTGCGGCGGCGTTCGTCCTGGGGCATGACGAGGGGGCGTTCGGCGCCCAGCTGGACTTTCTCCAAGGCGTCGGAGAGGTCGCTCTGGTCGACGCGCTTCTGGCGGCGCTTCACCGCCAGAAGGGCCGCTTCGTTGGCGAGGTTGGCAAGGTCGGCGCCGGTCATACCCGGGGTGGAACGGGCGATCTGGGCCAGGTCGACGTCGGGGGCGAGCGGGATGTCCCGGGCGTGGATCTTCAGGATGGCCTCGCGGCCGCCACGGTCGGGCGGGCTGACGGCGACGACGCGGTCGAAGCGGCCGGGCCGGGTCAGGGCGGGGTCCAGGATGTCGGCGCGGTTGGTCGCGGCTATCACGATGACGCCCTCGGAGCCGGAGAAGCCGTCCATCTCGGTGAGGATCTGGTTGAGGGTCTGCTCGCGTTCGTCGTGGCCGCCCATTCCCGAGCCTCCGCCTCGTGCGCGCCCGATGGTGTCGATCTCGTCGATGAAGATGATCGACGGTGCCACCTTGCGGGCCTCGGCGAAGAGTTCCCGGACCCGCCCGGCGCCGACTCCGACGATCATCTCGATGAACTCGGAGGCCGAGGCGGAGAAGAACGGCACATCGGCCTCCCCGGCGACGGCCCGGGCCAGCAGCGTCTTGCCCGTACCGGGCGGACCGGTGAGCAGGACGCCGCGGGGCATCTTGGCGCCCATGGCGCGGTAGGCGTCGGGGTGCTTGAGGAAGTCGACGATGTCGTTGAGCTCACCCTCGACCTCGTCGATCCCGGCGACGTCGGCGAAGGTGGTCCGCCTGCCCTCCTCCAGTTCCACGGGTTTGGGCGGCGGCTTGCGGCCGAGCATCCCCCCTCCGCCGCCGAGGCCGCCACTCATGCGGCGGGCGATGAACACCCAGAGCGCGACGAGGAGCAGTATCGGCGCCAGCGAGATCAGGAGGTTGGAGAGAAGACTGCGTTCGGCGACCACGGGTTCCGCCGTGACCGTGACCTTGTGCCGTTCGAGCTCGGCCCAGAGGTCGTCGTCGGCGAACTCGGGACGTTGCGTGGTGAAGGTCTTGTAGTCGCCGTCGCCATCGCCGTTCGAGCCGTCGTCCCCGGGACGGGGCCGGGCCTTCCTTAGCTCGCCCTGGATGGCGTCGCCCTTGGTGTAGATCTTGGCGACGTTGTTGTCGCCGACCTGCCGGCTGAACTCGGTGTACGAGATCGCCGTGTCGTCGCTCTGGTCGAAGAAGGAGAGCGCCAGGTTGGCGACGACGAAGACCACCAGGGCGGTGATCAGGAGCCGCCACCAGCCACCGGGCATGCGGCCTCGCTTCTTGGGCTGGTCCGGCTCCGGTGCCCCTTCCGAGCGCCAGGGTTTGTCGGTGCGGTCGCGTGGCGGGACGGGGCTGGTCACTCGCATCTCCTTCACGCCGACGCCGGATGCGGCCGACATTAGTGCGCATATCACTCCATTGCGCGAGGGGCCCGTCAGGCGGGTGACCTCGGCGGCGACCTCCTGGAGCCTCGCCGTGGGGCGGGCGGGGCTGGGGCGGAGGGGGCGCGCCGGGCGGGGCGCAGCGAGGAGCAGAGGCCGCCTGGCAGGTACGGGGCGCTCGCTCGTGGCGCGCACGCCCCGTGCGGGGCGCCACTTCGGCCGCACCGCCGGGGAGCGTTGCGCCGCCCGCTCCGCAACGCCCCGCACGGGGCGGCCCGCAGACCACATCACCGCAGGTCGCTCGCCCCGTAGCGCGCCTCGTACGGAGCCTCCCCCGCCCGCACCGCGCACCGCCCCGCAACCGCCCGGCCCGCCGCTCCGCGCACCGCCCCGTACACGCATAAGGGGCGCACGCCCGAAGACGTACGCCCCTCCTTGCCTCGCCCTAAGATCAGGCGGGCACGGCCTCAGCCCATGAACTTCTTGAACTCGTCCGGCAGCTCGAAGTCCTTGCCGGGCTGGCCGCCGGGAAGACCGAACGGGCTGCCTTCCTGGGCGCCCTGCTCGCGGCGAGCGACCGCGGCCTGCTCCTCGGCCTTGCGCTTCATCGGGTTGCCGCTCTTGCGCTTGCCCTTGGCCTGCTTCTGCTTCTTCTTCTGACGGCCAGGGCCCCCGCCCGAGCCGGGCAGGCCCGGCATCCCGGGCATGCCGCCGCCCTGCGCCATGCGGGACATCATCTTCCGCGCCTCGAAGAACCGCTCCACCAGGCTCTTGACGGCGCTGACGTCGACACCGGAACCCTTGGCGATGCGGGCACGGCGGGAACCGTTGATGATCGTGGGCTCGGCGCGCTCGGTCGGCGTCATCGACTTGATGATGGCGGCGGTGCGGTCGACGTCCCGCTCGTCGAGGTTGCTGATCTGGTCCTTGATCTGCCCCATGCCCGGGAGCATGCCGAGCAGCTTCGAGAGCGAACCCATCTTCCTGACCTGCTCCATCTGGGCCAGGAAGTCGTCGAGCGTGAACTCCTTGGGTCCCTTCTGGAGCTTGCGGGCCATGTCTTCGGCCTCTTGCTGGCTGAAGGTCTTCTCGGCCTGCTCGATCAGGGTGAGCATGTCGCCCATGTCGAGAATGCGGGACGCCATGCGGTCCGGGTGGAACGCGTCGAAGTCCTCGAGCTTCTCGCCGTTGGAGGCGAACATGATCTGCTTGCCGGTGACGTGCGCGATGGAGAGCGCGGCGCCACCGCGGGCGTCGCCGTCGAGCTTGGAGAGGACCACGCCGTCGAAGCCGACACCGTCACGGAACGCCTCGGCGGTGTTGACCGCGTCCTGGCCGATCATGGCGTCGACGACGAAGAGGACCTCGTCGGGCTGGACGGCGTCGCGGATGTCCGCGGCCTGCTGCATCAGCTCCTGGTCGATACCGAGGCGGCCCGCGGTGTCGACCACGACCACGTCGTACTGCTTGGTGCGCGCGTGGGCGATGGAGTCCTTGGCGACCTGGACCGGGTCGCCCACGCCGTTGCCCGGCTCCGGGGCGAAGATTCCGACGCCGGCGCGTTCGGCGACGACCGAGAGCTGGTTGACGGCGTTGGGGCGCTGCAGGTCGGCGGCGACGAGGAGGGGGGTGTGCCCCTGCCCCTGGAGCCACTTGCCGAGCTTTCCGGCGAGCGTCGTCTTACCGGCACCCTGGAGGCCCGCGAGCATGATCACGGTGGGCGGCTGCTTGGCGAAACGCAGACGGCGCGTCTCGCCGCCGAGGATGCCGACCAGCTCCTCGTTGACGATCTTGATGATCTGCTGCGCCGGGTTCAGCGCCTTGGAGACCTCTTCACCGAGGGCCCGCTCCTTGACCTGCTTGATGAAGGCGCGCACCACGGGCAGCGCGACATCCGCCTCCAGGAGTGCGATGCGGATCTCGCGTGCGGTGGCGTCGATGTCCGCCTCGGACAGGCGCCCCTTGCCGCGGAGGCTCTTGAATGTCGCTGCAAGGCGATCGGAGAGGGTGTCGAACACGGCGCTCGTCGGTCCTCAGGAGTCGGGGGCAGGGTGGGTCGTTGTACAGGGTATCCGCCCCGGCAAGTGCGCTGCCCCACCGCCCGAGGCGGTACGGGGCAGGGCCACCCCTGGCACGGCGCGGGGGACGGCCCGCTCAGAGCCACGAGGCGCGACGGAGTAAGCGGTGACGCCGCGCAGCGCCCCGTACTCGCGCAGTGCGGGGCGGGAGCGGGGCGAGGTACGACGGCGCGGACCAAAACGAGCAAGGTGGGGAGCGGAGCGGCACTGTAAGGCTCAGCGTCGCGCGGCGTGCCTTACTCCCCGCCGTACGGGGCGCGCCCCGTACGGCGGGCCCGCGCGCTCACCCGCCCCGGGGGCCGCCGCCCCCCGCCCCGTCCCGTAACAGTCGCCATCGGCCGCACTACGCCTTACCCACCGCACGGAGCACACCCCGAAGCCCCCAGTCGCGGAACTCGCCCCGCTCTTCACCCCCGCAACGCCTCTTCCACCTCCTTGGCCACCCGCGCCCCCTCGGCCTCCCCCAGTGGCCTCCCGGCGGCGTCGGTGACGTAGAAGGCGTCCACGGCGTTGGCGCCGAGCGTGCTGACGTGGGCGCTCCTCACGTGGACCGTGCCGCCCTCCAGTGCCTGGCCGATGCGGTGGAGGAGGCCCGGGGCGTCCTGGGCGCGTACCTCGATGACCGTGGCGTGACGAGAGGCGGCGGGAGCGACGCGGACTCGGGGCGGCGGGGCCGTGATGCCCCGGCGGCGCGGGTAGGCCGCGTCGCGTTCGGCGAGGCGGGCCCGGATGTCGAGCGAGCCGTCGAGGATGCGGACCAGGTCGGCGCGGAGCCGGGCCGGCTGCGGGAGGGAGCCGTACTCGGCGGCGACGCGCCAGTTGAGCAGCAGGACCCCGGCTCGATCGTCGGCGGCCACGGCGGGGGCGGGGCGGGGCTCTCCGTCGAGGCCGCACGGCAGTCTGACGCCGCTCAGTTCGGCGGTGCGGACCGTGAGGCGGTGCAGGGCGAGTACTCCGGCGACGGCGGGCAGCACACCCACCGCGTAGCTCTCCCGTGCGCCCTGCGCGGGGCGCACGGGGAGGGCGATGCCGAGTTCGACGCCGAGCGGTTCCTGCCCGGTGTCCGCCCCGTCCCGGGTCGGGGCCTCGGCGCGGGCGCGGAGCGCGAGGACGGGGCCTCCGGTGCGGTACGCCTCGACGGCGAGCCGTTCCTGCTCGGCGGTGGGCACCGGGGCGGCCGGCTCCGTCGGTTCCTCCCCCGCGAGGACCGCGCCGACGCGGCCGACGAGGTCGGTGACGAGCGAGTCGCGCCAGGCGGACCAGGCGGCGGGGCCGGTGGCGAGGGCATCGGCCTCGGTGAGGGCGTGCAGGAGTTCCAGGGTGGCCTGGCTGCCGACGGCGTCGGCGACCGAGCGCACCGTGGCGGGGTCGTCGAGGTCGCGCCGGGTGGCGGTCTCCACCAGCAGCAGGTGGTGCCGGACGAGGGTGGCGAGGGTGGCGGTGTCGTGCCGGTCGAAGCCGAGCCGCCCCGCGACGTCGCGGGTGATGGTCTCCCCGGCCACCGAGTGGTCGCCGGGCCAGCCCTTGCCGATGTCGTGCAGCAGGGCGGCGACCAGGAGCAGGTCGGGGCGGCTGACGCGGCGGGTCAGGGAGGCGGCGCGGGCGGCGGTCTCGACCAGGTGCCGGTCGACGGTCCAGGTGTGGACGGCGTTGCGCTGCGGCCGGCAGCGGACGCGTTCCCAGTCGGGCAGGAGCCGGCTGATGAGCCCCTCGGCCTCCAGCGCCTCCCAGACGGGCACGGCGGACCGGCCGGCGCCGAGCAGGGTGACGAACTGGTCGCGGGCCTCGGCGGGCCAGGGCGTGGCCAGCGGCCGGGTGGTGGCGGCGAGGCGGCGCACCGCGTGCAGGGAGAGCGGCAGTCCGGCCTGGGCGGCCGCTGCGGCGGCGCGCAGCGGCAGGACGGGGTCGCGTTCGGGGCGGGCGGCGCGGGCGAGGCCGACCTCGCCGTCCTGCTCAACGACGCCCTCGGCCAGCGGGCTGCGGTCGACGGGGGGCCTGCCGGGGAGCATGGCGCGCAGCCGGGGCCGTACCGCGCGGGAGCGCAGGACGCGGGCCACCTCGCGCCAGGTGACGTCGGCGGCGTAGGAGAGGGTGCGGGCGGCCTCGTAGACCTGGCGTAGGAGGGTGTCGGCGTCGAGGAGGCCGAGGGCGGCGGCGACCTGGTCCTGTTCCTGGAGGGCGAGGCGGTCGGTGGAGCGCCCGGTGGTGAGGTGGAGGGCGTCGCGGACGTCGAGGAGGCGGCGACGGGCGTCGTCGAGGCCCTTTCGGGGCGCGTCGGCGAGCCAGGAGGCGGCGACGGCGCGCAGTGCGGTGGCGTCGCGGAGCCCGCCGCGGGCCTCCTTGAGGTCCGGTTCGAGCAGGTACTGGAGCTCGCCCGCGCGCTCGGCGCGTTCCTCGCAGAGTTCGCGCAGGTGCGGGAGGCGTTCGGGGGCCTGGTTGCGCCAGTCGGCGAGGACCGTGGTGCGCAGGGCGGCGGTGGTGCCGAGGTCGCCGGCGAGGTGGCGGGCGTCGAGGAGGCCGAGCTGGACCTTGAGGTCGTCGGCTGCGGCCCGGCGTGCCTCGGTGAGGGTGCGGACGGAGTGGTCGAGGTCGAGGCCGAGGTCCCAGACCGGGTACCAGACGCGGTCGGCGAGCCGGGCGATGTCGGCGGCCGGGGCGCTGCCGTCGTGCAGCAGGAGGAGGTCGAGGTCGCTGCGGGGGGAGAGTTCGCCGCGGCCGTAGCCGCCGACGGCGACCAGGGCGACGCCGCGCGGGGGGCCCGCAGCGGCGGTGAACAGGCCGTTCAGCCAGTCGTCGGTCAGGTCGGAGAGGGCCTTGCGGCGCGGCGGCCCGGGCCGGGTCTCCTGCTGGAGGAAGCTCAGCCGGGCCGCCGCGTAACCGACGGGTCCCGAGTCTTCCGCTGCCGTACTCACGTCGGTGCTCGTCACCCGGCGGCTCCGTTCCTCGTGTGCGGTCAGAGCGCGTCGGGTCCGCGCTCGCCGGTGCGGACCCGGACCGCGGTGTCCACGGGCAGGCTCCAGACCTTGCCGTCCCCGATCTTGCCGGTGCGGGCGGCCTTGACGACGACCTCGATGAGCTGTTCGGCGTCGTCGTCCTCGACCAGGACCTCGATGCGGATCTTGGGGACGAGGTCGACGGTGTACTCGGCGCCGCGGTAGACCTCGGTGTGGCCGCGCTGCCGGCCGTAGCCGCTGGCCTCGGTGACCGTCAGCCCGTGGACGCCGAATGCCTGGAGGGCGTCCTTGACCTCGTCGAGCCGGTGCGGCTTGACGACCGCGGTGATGAGCTTCATGCGTCCACCTTCGAGTTCGGGGCGGCCGGAGCAGCGTCGGCCTTGGGGAGGTTACCGCTGGTCAGGGAGGCCCCGACGGCGGAGAAGTCGTACGCGCTCTCCGCGTGGTAGGCCTGGTCGACGCCGCCTGCCTCGTCCTCCTCGGAGGCCCGGAAGCCGATCGTCGCGTCGACGAACTTGGCCAGCAGCCAGGAGGCGACGAAGGAGAAGGCCATGGTGGCGAAGGCTCCGACGGCCTGCTTGCCGAGCTGGCCGAGACCGCCGACGCCGTCGACCGCGAGGACGCCGACGAGCAGGGTGCCGATGACGCCGCCGACCAGGTGGACGCCGACGACGTCGAGTGAGTCGTCGTAGCCGAGCTTGTACTTGAGGCTGACGGCCCAGGAGCAGAGGGCGCCGGCGACGAGGCCGATGAGGATGGCGCCGAAGGCGTTGACGTGGGCGCCGGAGGGGGTGATGGCGACGAGGCCGGCGACGGCGCCGGAGGCGGCGCCGAGCGTGGTGAACGCGCCGTGCCGGATGCGCTCGTAAGCCAGCCAGCCGAGCATCGCGGCGCCGGTGGCGACCTGGGTGTTGAAGGCCATGGTGGCGGCGGTGCCGTCGGCGGCGAGGGCGGAGCCGGCGTTGAAGCCGAACCAGCCGAACCACAGCAGGGCGGCGCCGAGGACGACCAGCGGCAGGTTGTGCGGCCGCATCGGGTCCTTCTTGAAGCCGATGCGCTTGCCGACGACGAGGACCGCGGCGAGGGCGCCGACACCGGCGTTGATGTGGACCGCCGTACCGCCCGCGAAGTCGATCACGTCGAGCTGGTAGAGCCAGCCGTCCTCCTGCCAGACCCAGTGGGCGACCGGGAAGTACACCACGGTGACCCACAGGGCGACGAACAGGGCCCAGGCGCTGAACTTCACGCGGTCCGCCAGGGCGCCGCTCATCAGGGCGGGCGTGAGGGTGGCGAACATCAGCTGGAAGAGGGCGAAGGCGATGACCGGGATGCCCTCGTCGCCGCCGGTGAGGGTGGTGGGGTCGATGCCCTTGAGGCCGATGTGGTCGAAGTTGCCGAGGAGGCCGCCGCCGATGTCGCCGCCGAAGGTCAGCGAGTACCCGTAGAGCACCCACAGGACGGCGACGATGCCCATCGAGATCAGCGACATCATGAGCATGTTGAGGGCGCTCTTGACCCGCACCATGCCGCCGTAGAAGAACGCCAGGCCGGGCGTCATCAACATGACGAGCGCGGCGCTGATCAGTACGAACGCGGTATCTGCACCGTTCAAGGCCAGTGTCTCCTTGCAGATCGGAGCGGCCCTCGCGGATGCCTGGAAGGTCGGGCCGGCTGTGCTGAGGAGACTGACGCAGCGCGGTTTCGGCCGATGCGCCTCGTTGTTTCGCGGCAGTGACGAAGCCACCCGCCGTGTTACGCGTGCATGAACGTCCCGCCCCGGCCGAGGACCGGGGCGGGGCGGGTCAGACGGCCTGGGCGGCTTCGGGCAGGTGGCTCGCGAGGAGCTCGGCGAGGCCGTCGGACTCGCTGCGCCCGGGGTACTGGCGCAGGGCCCTGTCCACGGTCTTGCGGAGCCTGGTGTTGACCCGCTCGGAGCGGACCTTCGCCGCTAGGTGCGCGGCCTCCTCGGCGCAGACGGCGGAGTCGGCCAGCTCGTCGCGCAGCAGGTGCACGGAGGCCATGCCGATGAGGTTGAGAGCGTAGGAACGCTGGTAGAGGCTGTCCGCGCGGAAGAGGTCGACTGCCTGGCGCATCCCCTGCGCGGAAAGGTTGGCGTAGAGGGTGCTCCCGCCCGCGGCGTAGGCGAGGTCGCGGTAGGAGTGGGCGCTCTCGCTGCTGAGCTCGGCCTCGGTGAAGAACCTGATCCAGCTGGGCTCGGGCTCGGTGGCGTCCTCCAGCTCGGCGAAGGTCGCCTCGGCCATCCGTACGGCGCGCTTGCACTTGCCCGGATTGCCGAGCGAGGCGTGGGCGCGGGCCTCCATCGCATACAGCATGGCCTGGGTCCGGGGGCCGGCGCAGTCGCGGCTGCCGTACTGGGCGAGGTGGACCAGTTCCAGCGCGTCGTCGGGCCGCCCGAGGTGGATCATCTGCCGGCTCATGTGCGACAGGATGTACGAGCCGAGGGGCTTGTCCTCGGCCTCCTTGGCGGCGTGCAGGGCCAGCACGAAGTACTTCTGGGCGGTGGGCTGGAGCCCTACGTCGTAGCTCATCCAGCCGGCCAGTTCGGCGAGCTCGGCGGCGACGCGGTAGAGGCGGCGGGTGGTCTGGGCGGGGTGGGGTTCCTGGAGCAGCTCGGTGACCTCGTGGAGCTGGCCGACCACCGCCTTGCGCCTCAGCCCGCCGCCGCACTGGGCGTCCCAGCGGCGGAACATCTCGATGGTGGACTCCAGCAGCTTCAGTTCGGGGGCGGAGAGGCGGGGGCCGCTGCGGCGGTCAGCGACGCGCTGGGGGCCGTCGGTGGTGAGCGAGGTCTGCGGAGTGGGGACCAGCCAGCGCTGCATCGGCTCGATGAGGGAGGCGCCGGCGGCGAGGCTGAGGGAGGTTCCGAGGAATCCCCGGCGGGCGAGCATCAGGTCGCTGCGGGAGAACTCGCTGAGGTGCGCGATCGTCTGCGGTCCGGTCCACGGGAGGTCGACCCCGGCGGCGGAGGGCGTCTGGTACTGGGGGCGCAGCCCCAGGCCCTCGACGGCGACGACGCAGCCGAAACGCTCGGAGAAGAGGTCGGAGAGGATGCGCGGGATGGGTTCGCGTGGCTGCTCGCCGTCGAGCCAGCGGCGCACCCGGGAGGTGTCGGTGGAGACGTGGGCGGCGCCGAGCTGGCGGGCCCGGCGGTTGACCTGGCGGGCCAGCTCGCCCTTCGACCAGCCGCTGCGCAGGAACCAGGAGCTGAGCAGCTCGTTCGGACGCTTCTCCGCGTGTGCCGCGTTGATGTCGTCGTCGCCGTTCACCGGAACGCCCCCGTCTCCTCGCACCGCCCGGCGGCTGGGAGCGCCGGACACCAGCTGAGTGCCGCGCTCGGTGAGGCCCCTGGAGCGGCTTCACCCTTCGAATGTGCGGTCGAAGCGGCTGCGGCACACCCACGCCTACACGAACGCGTGAGCTTACGTACCGAAAGTAACGCCCCGCTCACCACCGCAGGGGCCGGACTCGGGGAAGCGCCACCATTCGCCACCCCTCTTTCCGAACTCCCGCCCCGTCACGCGCGCTTGACTGGACTCCAGCGGATGAAACAGGAGTGGAGACGCATCAGGGGGCGCGCGACACGCCGCGCACACCCCCCGGCGCCATGGAACGTCCACCCCGCGCACCACCCCCGATCGGGGGTGCTCCAGGTGACCGTGCGACTCCGCCACGTAACCGGCATGGCGCGGACCCGTTGGAGGGGGCATGGGTTTCACGATCGGCGGTATCCGGGACTTCCGGTCCGGCATCCGGCGACGCGGACGCACCGCGGACCGCCTGGCGCTGGCAGAACTGAGCGGCCGCTGGGGCTGGGAGGTGGTACCTGGCGCCCGCGCCACGGCGGACGGCTGCTCATGCGGTACGCGACGGTGCGAGGCGCCCGGTGCGCACCCCCTCGACCAGGGCGGGCGCGTCGCGGCGGGCACCGGGGCGGAGCACGCGGCACGGCTCTGGGCCCCGTACGGCGGGGCGGCGATGATGCTCCCGGTCGGCATCGCCTTCGACATCCTCGACGTTGCGGAACGCGCGGGCCGGCGCGCCCTGGTCCGCCTGGAGCGCATGGGACTGCCGCTCGGCCCCGTCGCGGTCACCCCGGAGGGACGCGCCCAGTTCTTCGTCGCCCCCGGCTCCGCCCGCGCCCTGCCGGGGCTGCTGTACCGGATGGGCTGGGACGACGCCGACCTCGACCTGCGCTCCCTGGGCCCCGGTACGTACATCACCGCGCCGCCCTCCGACCGGTCCGGCCTCGGCCCGGTGCGCTGGCTCCGCTCCCCCGGCGCGGCCTCCGTGGGACAGCCCCCCGAGGCCCGGCTGCTGCTGGGCACCCTGGCGTACGTGACGCACCGGACCCGGACCCCGGCCTACGCGTAGCGGACGTACCCGCGCAGTGAGGAGCCCCGTACCGGGCGCGATGCCGGTACGGGGCTCCTCACTGCGCGGGCGCGCCCGGTCGGTGCCGCCGCCGTGGTCACGGGGCGGCCGGGCGGGCCGTGCGGGGCGGTCAGTCGCCGATCAGGGCGTCGACGAACGCCTCCGGGTCGAACGGGGCGAGGTCGTCGGGCCCCTCGCCGAGACCGATCAGCTTGACCGGGACGCCCAGCTCGCGCTGGACCGCGACGACGATGCCGCCCTTGGCGGTGCCGTCGAGCTTGGTGAGCACGATGCCGGTGATGTCCACGACCTCGGCGAAGACCCGGGCCTGCACCAGGCCGTTCTGGCCGGTGGTGGCGTCGAGGACCAGGAGCACCTCGTCGAGCGGGGCCTGCTTCTCGACGACGCGCTTGACCTTGCCGAGCTCGTCCATGAGCCCGGCCTTGGTGTGCAGCCGGCCGGCCGTGTCGATGAGGACGACGTCGGCCTGCTCGGCGATGCCCTCCTTGACCGCGTCGAACGCGATGGAGGCGGGGTCGCCGCCCTCGGGGCCGCGCACGGTGCGCGCCCCGACCCGCTCGCCCCAGGTCTGGAGCTGGTCGGCGGCGGCGGCGCGGAAGGTGTCCGCGGCGCCCAGGACGACCGACTTGCCGTCGGCGACCAGGACCCGGGCCAGCTTGCCTGTGGTGGTGGTCTTACCGGTGCCGTTGACGCCGACGACCATGACGACGGCGGGCGTCTCCAGGCCGTTCTCCGTCTTCACGGCGCGCGGAGCGTCGGTGGCGATGAGCTTCAGGAGCTCCTCGCGGAGCAGGGTGCGCAGCTCCTGCGGGGTACGGGTGCCGAGGACCCGGACGCGCTCACGGAGCCGCTCGACCAGTTCCTGGGTGGGGGCGACGCCCACGTCGGCGGTGAGGAGGGTGTCCTCGATCTCCTCCCAGGTGTCCTCGTCGAGGTGCTCACGGGAGAGCAGAGTGAGCAGTCCCTTGCCCAGCGCGTTCTGCGAACGGGCCAGGCGGGCCCGCAGCCGGACCAGGCGCCCCTCGGTGGGCTCGGGCACCTCCACCTCGGGGGCGGCCGGTGCGGGCTCGGCTTCGGCCGGCGGGGCCTCGGGGGCCTCGGCGGTCGGAAGATCCACCTCCTCGATGGTGCGGCGCGACTCGTCGCGCGGCGTCTCGGCCTCGTCGCCGACACGCGGCTCGGCCGGGGGGGTGGTGATGGTCGGGGTGGCGCTCGGGCGCTCGGCCGGCGGCAGCTGCTTCTTCCTGCGGCCGCCGATCACGAGCCCGCTGACCGCACCGACCAGAACCACGGCGATGACTACAGCAAGGATGACGATTTCCATAACCCGTCCAGTATCAGCCATGGGGGTGGCGGGGGGAGGGAGCGGCGATGGCCGGGGTGGGGGACACGGCGGGGCGGCTCCGGGTGCGAGGCGGGGGCGCGCCGGGGCGGGGATCGCGTTTGCGCAGGTCGCGCGCGACGTGCGCCGCGGTACGGGGCCGTGCCGGACGGGCGGGGCGGGGCGCCTGGCCCTGCCGCACCGGCGCCGCACCGCGCCGGGTGCGCCACCGGTCCTCGCCGCGCGCCCCTCACCGCCGGTGCCGGTCTCCGCCGTGCGCCCTGCAGGCCGCGTGAGCCTGTACGCCGCGCCCTCCGAGGCGCACCGTGCCCGCCCCGTACGTCGCGCGCGACCTGCGTGAACGGGGCCGACGTCGCCTCAGTCACGCACAGCTGCGGGGCGCCTCCCCCAGCGTCGCGCCGTCCAGCGACGTCCGCTCTCCCCACGCTCCGCATCGGGTGAACAAGCTCTCAACACGTTGACCACGGCCCTCCACGGGCGGCGCGCCTCCGGAGCGTGGCGCTGCCTGCCCCGCACGCCGCGCCGCCGCCCCGCACCGTGCCCGCCCCGTACGTCGCGCGCGACCTGCACAAACGCGTCCCACGCCCCGTACGCTGCTCCGCCCCGCAGAGCGTTCCCCGCCCCACCCTGGACTCCTTGCCCCGCCGCCTCGCGCACTCCCCATCGAGCGACCCCAGCCCCAACCTGGTTGACGCTGCCGCCACCCGGGCCCACATCCCAGCCAACCCCACGCAACGGAACAGGGCGTCCCCGCCCACAAGCGACGACGCCCCGCGCGCCTCCCTCCTTCACCCCCGCGCCCCGCCCCCCGCCTCCCGCCGGCCCAGGGCCGGACGTCAGCCCATCTCCTCCAGGGCCTTGCCCTTCGTCTCCTTGACGAACTTCAGGACGAACGGGATCGACAGCACCGCGAAGCAGGCGTAGATCACGTAGGTCGCCGAGAGGTTCCAGTCGGCGAGGCTCGGGAAGCTGGCGGTGATGGCCCAGTTGGCGATCCACTGGGCGGAGGCGGCCACGCCGAGTGCGGCGGCGCGGATGCGGTTCGGGAACATCTCGCCCAGGAAGACCCAGACGACGACGCCCCACGACAGTGCGAAGAAGAGCACGAAGACGTGGGCGGCGATCAGCGCGGTGGTGCCCTCGGTGCTGGGGAGCTTTCCGTCGACCAGCGGCGCGGAGAACGCCCACGCCTCCACGGCCAGGGCGGCGGCCATGCCGCAGGAACCGATGAGGGCCAGCGGGCGGCGGCCGACCCGGTCGACGAAGATCATCGCGATGACCGTGCCGATGATGTTGATGATCGACGTCGTGAAGGAGTAGAAGAACGAGCCCTCCGGGTCGATACCGACGGACTGCCACAGGGTCGAGGAGTAGTAGAACGCCACGTTGATGCCGACGAGCTGCTGGAACATGGACAGGCCGATGCCCACCCAGACGATCGGCAGGAACCAGAACCGTCCGCCCAGCAGGTCCTTGAACGACGGCTTGTGCTCGCGCCGCATCTTCTCGTCGATCTCCGCGACCCGGGCGTCCAGGTCGATGCCGGTGCCCTCGACCTCGGACAGCACCTTGCGCGCTTTGTCCTTGCGGCCCACCGAGATCAGGTAGCGGGGCGACTCGGGGATCACGAAGGAGAGCAGCCCGTAGAGAGCCGCGGGGATGACCATGACACCGAGCATCAGCTGCCAGGCTTCCAGGCCCATGAGCTTGCCGCGCTGGTCGCCGTCGGCGGCGGTGAGGATGCCGTAGTTGACGAGCTGGGAGACGGCGATGCCGATGACGATGGCGGCCTGCTGGAAGGAGCCGAGCCGGCCGCGGTAGGCGGGCGGGGCGACCTCGGCGATGTAGGCGGGGCCGATGACGGAGGCCATGCCGATGGCGAAGCCTCCGACGCAGCGCCACATCGCCAGGTCCCACAGGGCGAAGGGCAGGGCGGAGCCGATGGCGCTGGCGGTGAAGAGGACGGCCGCGATCCGCATGCAGTTGATGCGGCCGATGCGGTCGGCGATGCGTCCCGCCGTGGCGGCGCCGATGGCACAGCCGATGAGGGCGATGGCGATGACCTGGGCGAGCGTCGCCGATCCGACCTCGTACCGGTGCCTGATCGCTTCGACGGCGCCGTTGATGACCGAGCTGTCGTAGCCGAACAGGAAGCCGCCCATCGCCGCGGACGCCGCGATGAAGATGACGTGCCCGAGGTGCTCGGGGTGCGCCTCCCTCGCTCCTGAGCGGGGCGGCGTGGCGTCTTTCGTCACAGGTCCTCCTCGGCCCCGTCGTCCTGCCGGGCCTAGGGGAACCGGACGTTGGGGCGGACGGCGGTCTGTTCCAGTGGCGCACACCCGGCCCGGCACCGCCTTCCCGGAAGCCGTCGCCTCACCCGTTCGAGTCCGCGCCGGTCCCTCGCGGACTTCAGCGCAGCCGCTGGCCGATCACCTTGGAGACCCCGTCGCCCTGCATGGAGACGCCGTAGAGCGCGTCGGCCACCTCCATGGTGCGTTTCTGATGGGTGATGACGATCAGCTGGGAGGACTCCTGGAGCTCCTGCATGATGCGGATGAGGCGCTGGAGGTTGGTGTCGTCGAGCGCGGCCTCCACCTCGTCCATCACGTAGAACGGGCTGGGCCGGGCCTTGAAGATGGAGACGAGCAGGGCGACGGCGGTCAGGGAGCGTTCGCCGCCGGAGAGCAGCGAGAGCCGCTTGACCTTCTTGCCGGGCGGGCGGGCCTCGACGTCGACGCCGGTGGTCAGCATGTGGTCCGGGTCGGTGAGGACCAGGCGCCCCTCGCCGCCCGGAAAGAGCCGCGAGAAGACGCCCTCGAACTCGCGGGCGGTGTCGTGGTACGCCTCGGTGAAGACCTGTTCGACCCGGTCGTCCACCTCCTTGACGACCTGAAGGAGGTCGGCGCGGGTACGGCGGAGGTCGTCGAGCTGCTCGGAGAGGAACTGGTGGCGCTCCTCCAGCGCGGCGAACTCCTCCAGCGCCAGCGGGTTCACCTTCCCGAGCTGCTGGTACGCCCGTTCGGCGGCCCGCAGCCGCTTCTCCTGCTCGTCCCGGTGGAAGGGGCGGGGCCGGTTGCGCGCGTGCTCCGGGTCCTCGGGCAGCTCCTCGCCCTCGGCGGGCGGCGACGGCGGTACGGGCTGCTCGGGCCCGTACTCGGCGGTCAGCGCGGTCGGCTCGACGCCCAGCTCCTCCAGGGCGCGGGTCTCCAGTTGCTCGATGCGCAGGCGCTTCTCGGCGCCGAGGACCTCGCCCCGGTGGACGGAGTCGGTGAGTTTGTCGAGTTCGGCCTTCAGGTCGCGGCCACGCCCCCGCTCGGCGTCCAGCTCGGTCTCCCGCGCCGCTTTGGCGCGATCCGCCTCCGCGCGCTCGGCGGCGGCCCGCTCCACGGAGATCTCGATGTGGGCCAGCAACTGGCGCGCCCCCGTCGCGACGGCCGCCGCGACGCGCGCCTCGTGGCGCAGCCGGGCGCGGCGCCGCTCGGCGCGCGCCCGGGTCTCACGCTCGGCGCGCGCGGAGCGGTCGAGCCCGTCGGCACGTCCGGCGAGCGCCTTGACCCGCTCCTCGTGGGTACGCAGTTGGAGCCGGGCCTCCATCTCGGTCTGGCGGGCGTTGGCCCCGTCGGCGGAAAGCCGGTCGCGTACGGCGGTGTCGGGCTCCTCCTCGGCGGGCGCCTCCTCGGCCACGGCGAACCGCTCGGCCAGTTCCGCGGCATCGGCGGCGGCCCGGTCGAGGGCTTCCTGGGCCCGGGCGGCGGCGGCCGTGGACCGTTCGGCCTCCCCCGCCGCGGCGCGGGCCTGCCCGGCGAGGCGACCGAGCTGCTGGGCGACGGCGGACTTCTCGTGGTCGGCGCGGCGGCGCCGTTCGGCCAGGTCCTCGGCGCGGGCGGCCTGTTCGGCGCGGAGCCGGGCGGCGCCCTGCTGGACGGCGGCGAGTTCCTCGCACCGCCCGTCGAGGGCGGCGAGTCCGGCGGCGGCCTCGTCCACCTGCGCCTGGACCTCCAGCAGGCTGGGCGCACCGGCCGAACCGCCGTGGGCGAAGTGCGGCCCGAGGACGTCGCCGTCCCGGGTGACCGCGACGACCGTCCCGCCACCCGCGCCGACGACCGCCTCCGCCTCCGCCAGTCCGTCGACGACCACCATGCCGTCGAGCAGCACCCGCAGCGCGGGAGCCAGGTCGGCAGGGGCCCGGACGAGCTCCACCAGGCGGGGCGGGTGCGGGGCGGCCTGCGCGGCCCCCTCCCCCGCGCCCGGGACGGGCTCGGCGCCGGGCGCCGGGGTGGCGTCGGTATGGCGTGCGGCGCCGAGCGCGACGCGTTCCTGCACCGCACCGGGGCCATCTGACACCGCGTCGTACGGGGCAAGCTCCCCCGCGCTCCGGGGCTCGTCCTCCTCGACCCCGCCGCAGAGCGCCCCGTGGCGCTCCGTCCCGTCCCGCGGCGCCGGCGGGTGCGCCCCGTGGAGTGCCGCGCCGCCGCGCCCCGTGGCCCCGCCACGTCCCGGCTCAGCCGCCCCGTAGTCCCCCGCCCGGGCCGGCCCGGGCACCGACGGGCCCTCCCCCGCGCCCCCGTCCGCACCTGCCCCGTTCCGCCCTGCCCGCCCCAGCACCAGCGCCGCCCGCCCCGCGTCGCGGGCGCGGAGCAGCCGCAGCGCCTCGGCCGCGGCGTGCGGCCCGGCGGCGGTCAGGGCGTCAGCGGCGGAACCCAGCGCGGCGGCCACGGGCACCTCGTAGCCGGGTGCGACGTCCAGGAGGGCTGCGAGGGGCCCCGCCACTCCGTCGAGCAGTTCGCGGGCAGCGAGCAGTTCGCCGGTGCCGTCCTTGCGCCGCAGTCCCTGGGCGAGGGCCTCGTGGCGGGCGGCGAGCGCGGCGCGGCGGCGCTCGGCTGCGGTGGTCTCGTCGCGGGCTGCGGTCAGCGCGGCCTCGGCGTCGGCGAGCGCGGCGCGGGCCGCGTCATGCCGGGTGCCGAGCCCGGTGTCGGCGGCGTCGAGACCGTCGACCTCGGTGCGGAGCTGCTCGTACTCCTCCTGGGCGGCGACGGCGCGGCCCGCCGCCTCGTCGCGGGCGGCTGCGAGCCGGTCGGTCTCCTCCTGGGCGGAGGCGGCGCGGCTGCGGGCGGCGTTGACCTGTCCGTGCAGTCGGGCGAGTCCCTCGCGCCGGTCGGCCAGGGCGCGGGCGACGTCCTTCAGGCGGCGTTCCTCGGCGGCGAGGGCGCGCTCCAGTTCGGCGCGGTGCTCGACGGTGTCCTCCAGCGCGTGCTGTGCCGCTTCGAGGGAGGCGGCGAGTTCGGCCTCCTGTTCGCGGACGCGGGCGGCCTCGCGCTCCAGTTCCTCGGGGTCGCGGCCGCGCCGTTCCTCGACGGGTTCGGCGCTCGCGCTGCGGACCCGGGCGTCGGCGAGGCCGATGGTGCCGCGCACGCGTTCGGCGAGCTGGGAGAGGGCGTACCAGGTCTCCTGGGTGCGTTGGAGGCGCGGTGCGAGGCGACGTACCTCGCCTTCGAGGGCGGCCTCGCGCCGCTGGGCGGCCTTGAGTTCGGCCTCGGCTCCGTCCCGGCGCCGCTTGAGTTCGGCCTCGTCGGCGATCTCGGCGCTGAGTGCCCGGGTGAGGGTGACGAGGTCGTCGGCGAGGAGGCGGAGCCGGGCGTCGCGCAGGTCGGCCTGGATGACAGCGGCGCGCCGGGCGACGGCGGCCTGGCGTCCGAGCGGTTTGAGCTGGCGGCGCAGTTCCTCGGTCAGGTCCTGGACGCGGGCGAGGTTTGCCCGCATCGCGTCGAGTTTCCGCAGCGCCTTCTCCTTGCGCTTGCGGTGTTTGAGGACACCGGCGGCCTCCTCGATGAAGGCGCGCCGACCCATGGGGTCCGCGTGCAGCACGGAGTCGAGCTGTCCCTGGCCGACGATGACGTGCATCTCCCGGCCGATTCCGGAATCCGAGAGGAGTTCCTGGATGTCGAGGAGCCGGCAGGTGTCGCCGTTGATCTGGTATTCGCTGCCGCCGTTGCGGAACATGATCCGCGTGATGGTGACCTCGGCGTATTCGATCGGCAGAGCGCCGTCGGAGTTGTCGATGGTGAGGGAGACCTCGGCCCGGCCCAGCGGAGGCCGCCCGGTGGTCCCGGCGAAGATGACGTCTTCCATCTTGCCGCCGCGCAGGGATTTGGCGCCTTGTTCGCCCATGACCCAGGAGAGCGCGTCGACGACATTGGATTTACCGGAGCCGTTCGGGCCTACGACACAGGTGATCCCGGGTTCGAAACGCAGGGTCGTGGCGGAGGCGAAGGACTTGAATCCGCGCAGGGTCATGGCCTTGAGGTGCACGCCGTGGGACTTTACCGCCCGCCGGCGTGGCCGGGCTGGCGCGGAGGGGCGTCTGCCGGTTGTGGTCCGGCGGTTTCACGGTGCGGAGCGCAGGGCAGATCAGTCGGTAATGACGTGTCGGCACACGGCGATCTTGAGGGGGAAAGGAAAAAGGGACGCCGAAGCGTCCCTTGCACTGCGGTCGACCAGCCACCGGCGCTCCGTGCGCCTTTCGGCGGACGGACGGCGGCGGAAGTGACGACCGGTGCCGTTCCTGAATTTCGATCTTTCCCGGACTGAACCGAAACCGGACCCGCGCGGAAGCGCACAGGCGGCGGAGGCTGATCGCGTGGCGGTGATCGACAGGGATCAGCCCTCGCGACGGGGTCGGTCTCCTGGAATTTCCGACAGGATTCCGGAAGGGAAGATCGTGCTCGCTGACGGATGGGCGACTGCGTACCTGGATACGTCCGGCTGCTACCTGGCTGCGGACTCGGCCGTTCCCGCACAGCCGTGCGGGGGCGTCAGTCAGGTGAGCGCAGGCTCCGCCTTGGATACGTCGAGGCTGTCGAGAAGCGCGTCGCTGTGGTGAGAAGCGGCAGCCGCGAGCGCGTCGTTCTCGGCCTGAATCCGAACGATCTCGGATTCGAGGTCCTGGACGCGCTGCTGGAGCCGTCGCATCTCGGCGAGGAGCCGCGGGTCGGAACCACCGACGTAACCGAGAAGCGCCTTTGCCATGATGGATGGTCCTCCACACTGAGTAACCGAACGAATCGGTGTGGGTCGTGAGGGAATCGCACCCGCGATGCCTGGCAATGCTGGATTTTTGTTGGCTCTCACATGCCAAACAGCTGTGGTGCGCGGGTATTCCAGAGTCTCACCAAAAAGTTTGACGGTCAACACGATCACAGCCAGTATCGGCAGAGCTCCGGCGGCCCAGGCGCGGCCATGCGGCGGCGCGGCCGATTCTGCGGAGCCCGGCGGGCGTGGTGATCAACCTCGTCAGGGCAGCCTCGCACGGCCGCACGTTCTTGGCAACCACCAGGTCATAGCCGCCCCGGGGCCCGGACACGCCGCCGCCGACGCCCGCGGCGGAGCGCCCCGAAGGGGGCCGCGTGCGTACCTCCGTCAGCGGATCGCGAAGGTGTCGTAACCACCGCGTGGCGTGTCCCAGATCTCAGTGACTCCGTCGACGCGGCCGGGTGTGTCGCCCTCGGCGAGCCAGTCGAGGAGCGTACGGCAGCCGGCGCGGGGGCCCTCGGCGACGACCTGGACGCGCCCGTCGTCGAGATTGAGAGCAAAGCCACTCAGTCCCCCGATCTCCAGCGCCTTGGCCCGCGTGAACCAGCGGAAACCCACCCCTTGCACCTGTCCCCGGACCCAGACCACCAGCCGCGCTTCTTCGTTCATGGCTGCACGCTAACCGGCCATATGGCTCAGGAGCATCTCGCCCTCACTCGTCTTGGGCTACAGTCCCGACGCGGCGATCTCACCCGATCGGGTGAGATCGCGCGGGGAACGCTTCACCGTCCGGCCAAGGAAGGCTCAGTACATGGGACGCCACAGCCGAGCAGCCCACGGCGCTACCAACGGCAACGCCGCGCGTGCGGAACGGCCGGAGCAGGCCGCCCGGCCACACGCCCCCGGGTACGTACGACAGGAAGCGGCTCCGCTCCAGGAAGGCCGCTCGCACCGCCGCCCCAAGCGCGGCGCGGTGCCGGTGCGCACCGGGCTGCTCGGTGTGTCGGCGGCCGTCGCCATGGGCGCCGTGGCCGTCGCGACCGGCCTGCTGCCGGGCGGCGGCGACCACTACGCCGTGACCGGTGAAGGGCCCTCGGGCCGTGTCGAGGCGGCGGACGGACCCAGCGACCTGGAGACCAACGGCCGCTCCGACGGGGGATCGAGCCGCGGCGCGGACCGCTCGGCCGGGCCGAGCGCG
This sequence comes from Streptomyces sp. BBFR102, assembly GCF_051397025.1. Taxonomy (NCBI): domain Bacteria; kingdom Bacillati; phylum Actinomycetota; class Actinomycetes; order Kitasatosporales; family Streptomycetaceae; genus Streptomyces; species Streptomyces sp. BBFR102. Next base: position 4,579,749 of record NZ_CP195757.1, on the reverse strand, counting down.
GAGCCGTCGTCCGCGACCGACGGGAAGAAGGACAAGGCGGAGGGGAAGTCCGCCGAGCCGGACGCCGCCGAGGGCAAGCCGTCCAAGGCGCCGGAAGCCTCGCGCACGCCGGAGAGCGCCCCGGCGCCGACCCCCTCGCGTACGACGCGGGCGCCCGCCCCCTCGCAGCCCACCGCCGCGCCCTCCACCCCCGCCGACACCTCCGCGGCCGCCGCCGTGCTGTCCCTGGTCAACCAGGAGCGGGCCAAGGCGGGGTGCTCCCCGCTCACCGCCGACACCGAGTTGCAGGCGCTGGCGACCGCGTTCAGCAAGGACATGGCGGCGCGCGGCTTCTTCGACCACACCGACCCCGACGGGGACTCCCCCTGGGACCGCGCGGAACAGGCGGGGGTGGCCGGCCTCGGCGGCGAGAACATCGCCCGCGGCCAGGCCAACGCCCAGTCCGTCATGGATTCCTGGATGAACAGCCCCGGCCACCGCGCGAACATACTCAACTGCGACTACAAGACTCTGGGCGTCGGCGTGCACTTCGCCGAGGGCGGCCCGTGGTGGACGCAGAACTTCGGCTTCTGACGGCGCTCGGCCGCCGTCGCACGTCAGCCCGCCGCCCGCGGCGGGCGCTGGCAGCGCGGGCAGAAATAGCTGGAGCGGTTCATCCAGGGCCGACGGCGGATCGGGGTTCCGCAGCGGCCGCAGGGCTCGCCCTCGCGGCCGTAGGCGTCCAGGGAGCGGTCGAAGTAGCCGGATTCGCCGTTCACGTTGACGTAGAGGCTGTCGAAGCTGGTGCCGCCGACGTCGAGGGCGGCGGTCATGACCGCGCGGATGTGGGTGAGCAGTTCCGCCGAGCGGGGGCGGGTGAGGGAGGCGGTGGGCCGGTCGTAGTGGAGGCGGCTGCGCCAGAGGGCCTCGTCGGCGTAGATGTTGCCGACGCCGCTGATCAGGGACTGGTCGAGCAGGGCGCGCTTGACGGTGGTGCGGCGGCGGCGCAGTGCCTGGTGGAAGGCGTCCTCGTCGAAGAGCGGGTCGAGGGGGTCGCGCGCGATGTGGGCGATGGCGTCGGGCAGCCCGTCGGGGCCGGTGTCGTGGAGGGAGAGTCCGCCGAAGGTCCGCTGGTCGACGAAGCGGAGTTCGGTGCCGAGCTCGTCGGCGAAGCGCAGCCGCACTCGCAGGTGCTTCTCGTCGGGCGCCTCGCCCGGCTGGACCAGGAGCTGGCCGCTCATCCCGAGGTGGGCGAGGACGGCGAAGGGCGCGTCGTCCACGGGGAGCCAGAGGTACTTGCCGCGCCGCAGCGGGGCGGCGAAGCGCAGGCCGGTGAGGCGGCGGGCGAAGTCCTCGCCGCCGGCCAGGTGGCGGCGGACCGCGCGGGGATGCAGGACGTCGGCGGAGGCGACGGAGCGCCCGGTGATCCAGCGTTCCAGTCCGCGCCGGACGACTTCGACCTCGGGCAGCTCGGGCACGTGCGCTCTTCCCCTCACGTAGGTGCGCGCCGGGCGGGGCGCACCGGGACAGCAGTACGCCGGCCGCCCCGGTTGCGGGACGGCCGGCGGGTGCGGGCGGGTCAGGCCGAAGCCTCGTCGGAGGACGGAGCCGGAGCTTGTGCCTCCTCCTTGGCTCGCTCGTCCGCCGCGGCGCGGATGGCGCGCCAGGCGGACTCGGCGGCCTGCTGCTCCGCCTCTTTCTTGCTGCGGCCGGTGCCGGTGCCGTACGAGACGCCTCCGACGCGGGCGGCAGCAGTGAAGGTCTTCTCGTGGTCGGGGCCGGTCTCCGAGACCAGGTACTCGGGCACGCCGAGCCCCTCGGTCGCGGTCAGCTCCTGGAGGCTCGTCTTCCAGTCGAGGCCCGCGCCCAGACTGGAGGACTTCTCGATGAGCGGGTCGAAGAGCCGGTGGACCAGCTCACCCGCCGCTTCGAGGCCCTGATCGAGATAGACCGCGCCGATCACCGCTTCCAGGGTGTCGGCGAGGATGGAAGCCTTGTCCCGGCCTCCGGTGCCCTCTTCGCCTCTGCCGAGGCGGATGAAGGAACCGAGTTCGAGGCCGCGGCTGACCTCGGCCAGCGCACGCGAGTTGACCACCGCCGCCCGGAGTTTGGCCAGCTGGCCCTCCGGCAGGTCGGGGTGGGTTCGGTAGAGCGTGTCGGTGACCACCAGGCCGAGCACGGAGTCCCCGAGGAACTCCAGTCGCTCGTTGGTGGGCAGGCCGCCGTTCTCGTACGCGTACGACCGGTGAGTCAGCGCACGCACCAGAAGGGCGGACTCGAGGTGGTACCCGAGCCGCCCTTCCAGAAGCGTGTGGGACGAGGCCGTGGTGTCCGCCTTCTTGGCGTTGGACAGTTCAGACATCGGGCCTCTCACCAGCCGCTCAGACCTCGAGGACCTGGCGCTTGTTGTAGGTGCCGCAGCTCGGGCACGCGATGTGCTGCTGCTTCGGCTCGTGGCAGCGCTCGCACGCAACCAGGGTGGGGACCGCAGCCTTCCACTGCGACCGGCGGTGGCGCGTGTTGCTGCGCGACATCTTCCGCTTCGGAACAGCCACGGCTACTTCTCCTGCTTCTCGTCGACACCGGGGTCGGCGCCGCTCAGATCGTCCTTCTCGCCTGCCTGGTTGGTCCCGGCGAGTCCTTGCAATGCCGCCCACCGAATGTCGGTGGCGTCATGGTGGTGGTCCGGATCGTCCGCGAGCCGCGCCCCGCACTGGGAGCACAGGCCCGGACAGTCGTCCTGGCACACCGGCTGCATGGGCAGTGCGAGCACTACCGCGTCACGCAGCACCGGTTCGAGGTCGAACATGCCGTCCTCGAGCGGGATGATGTCCTCGTCGTCCTCGGCGTCGTCGCCCGGTTCCGCGGTGCGGCCCCGGTCGGCGGCGTCAGGGTACGAGAACATCTCCTGGAAGTCCGCTTCGAGCTCCAGCCCGAGCGGCTCCAGACACCTTACGCACTCCCCCTTCGCGGCGGCACGGGCGGTCCCCGTGACGAGGACCCCTTCCATGACCGACTCGAGGCGGAGCTCGATCTCCACCGGCGAGCCCTCAGGCACGCCGATGACGTCTTCGATTCCGAACTCGGGGGAGCCCGGGGCCTGCGCCGTGCGGTTCAGCTGCTGCATGGCACCCGGACGCCGCCCCAGCTCATGCGTGTCGAACACGAGGGGGTTGCGGTGGTCGAGGCGCGTGTTCAGAGCTTTACCTTCTTCCGGTTCACAAGATCAAGGGGGATGCGGCCCTGCCGGATGCCTCCGGGGGACGGTCCGCGGGCCCTCCGGCCCGGTCCGTCGTCACCGGGGAGTCCGCCGGGTCCCCCGCGGGTGCTCCGCCGGGGCCGTGGACAGGCACGACCGAGGAGCCAGGATACTGGACCGGGCCGCTGTGTCCCAATCGGGCCGCCGCACCCCGCCTGCGCCGCTCTCTCAGCGCCCCTGCTCGTAGCGGCGCAGCTCCTCCGCGCTGATCATGCTCGTGTCGAAGAGGCTGGTCTCGTCGAGCGCCGCGGCGGGGCGCTCCTGCGGCACCGGCGGTACGGCGTACCCGCCCGCGCCGTAGCCGACCTGGGCCGGGTAGTCCTGCTGCGCGTACCCCTGTTGCGGCTGTCCGCCCTGTCGGCCGTAGTCGTACGCGCCGGGCTGCTGCTGGTCCTGGTAGCCGTACGGTGCGGGCTGCTGCGGGGGGTAGGCGTCCTGCTGCTGGTAGGCGTAGGCGTCCTGCTGGGCGGGGGCGCCGTAGCCGTACGGGTCCTCCGCGGCGGGCCGGGCCTGGTCGGCGTACGACGGCTCCTGAGGCGGGGCGGCGGGGACGGGGGGTGCCGCGGGCGCCGGGGCCGGTGGCTGCGGGGTGGCGGGGACGGCGAGACCCGCGAGGTAGTCGGCGTCGCTGGTGGCGGCCTGGGCGGCGTCGTCGCCGAGTTCGCCGAGAGCGGCGAGGTCGTCGGTGGCGACGCGGCCGTGGAGCTTCTGGCGGCCGCGGCCGACGGCGTCCAGCGTCTTGCCGAGGACGGCCTCGAAGGCGCCGAGCTTGGCGCTGACGTAGTCGTCGGCGCGGCGGCGCAGCGTCTCGGGGTCGTGGCTGCGCTCGGGGGCGTCGGGGTCGTCGTAGCCGTCGTCCGCCCCGAGGTCGGCACCGAGGAGCTTCTCGCGGCCACGGCCCACCGAGCCGATGGTCTTGGTGAGGACCACTTCGAAGTTGGCGAGTTTGGAGTCGACGTAGTCGTCGGCCTGCGCGCGGATCTCCTCGGCCTCCTGGCGGGCCTCGGTGAGGATGCGGTCCGCCTCGTCCTGGGAGCGCTGGGCGACGGCGGTGCCGGAGACCAGGCTGCCGCGTTCGGCGTGGGCGGACTGGATGATCCGCTCCGCCTCCTGGCGGGCCTGCTCGACCATCCGCTCGCGCTCGCCGATCAACTCCCGCGCCTCGGCGAGGGAGCCGGGCAGCGCCTCGCGGACCTCTTCGAGCAGGGCGAGCAGTTCGGCGCGGTTGATCACGCAGGAGGCCGACATGGGCATGGACCGGGCGCTGCCGACCGTGTCGACGATCTCGTCGAGCTTCTTCTGGACGTCCACCGGTGCTCGCCAATCTCTGTGCCTGGTTGGGAAGTCGGACGCTCCGACTGTACGGCCAGCGGGCGCCCGGCGGACACCGGGTGAGGCGGTGTCAGCTCCCGCCGGGCTCCCCGCGGGCGGGGCTCACTTCTTGCCGAGACGAGTGCCGAGAGCGGCCAGGACGGGCTCCGGGACCAGGTGGGAGACGTCGCCGCCCCAGGCCGCGACCTCCTTGACGAGGCTGGAGGAGAGGAAGCTGTAGGTGGGGTTGGTGGGGACGAAGAGCGTCTCGACACCGGAAAGGCCGATGTTCATCTGGGCCATCTGGAGTTCGTAGTCGAAGTCGCTGACGGCGCGCAGGCCCTTGACGATGGCGGGGATGTCGCGCTGCTTGCAGAAGTCGACGAGCAGGCCGTGGAAGGACTCGACCTGGACGTTGCCGAACTCGGCGGTGACCTCGCGGATCAGGTCGATCCGCTCGTCGATCTCGAACAGCCCCTTCTTGGACTGGTTGATCATGACGGCCACGTGGACGACGTCGTAGAGCCTGGAGGCACGGGCAATGATGTCGAGGTGTCCGTTGGTGATGGGGTCGAACGACCCTGGACAGACGGCACGGCGCAACTGAAGTCCCTCGCTCCCGGGTCCGGTCATCGTGCGTCTTCGCACGTAGAGGCGGCGCGACCGTACCAAAACGTGCCCTCGCCGTAGCGGCGGGCCCGCTCAGGGTGAAATCCGTCCGGCCACCCGAATTCTCCCCCTCTGGTGGCGCGTTCCACCGTGACGAGCGCCTCATCGGCGAGCCATCCCCCGGTGCGCAGTGTGAGGAGGATCTCCCGGAGTTCCTGGTCGGTGACGGCGTACGGCGGGTCGAGGAAGACCAGGTCGTACGGGGCCCCGGGCGGGGGTCCCGCGACGGCCTGGGCGGCCTTGGCGGCGCGGACCTCGGCTCCGGGGAGGCCCAGGGTGCGGACGTTGTCCCGGATGGTGCGGACGGCGCGGGCGTCGGCCTCCACGATCAGGGCGTGCGCGGCGCCCCGGGAGAGCGCTTCGAGCCCGACGGCGCCGGAGCCGCCGTAGAGGTCGAGGACCCGGGTCCCGTCGAGCGGCCCGCCGTGCAGCGACTGCCAGGTGGAGAAGAGCCCTTCGCGGGCCCGGTCCGAGGTGGGGCGGGTGCCGGTGCCCGGCGGTACGGCGAGGCGGCGTCCGCCGGCGGTGCCGGCGATCACGCGGGTCATCTGAGTCCTTCGGGGCTGGGGGTGCGGCCGGGGTCCACGATATGGCGTAGGGGGCCGGGGCCATCTCGCGGCGTACGGCACGGCTCCGGGCGGGCGCGGCCGGTCATCCCTTGTCGAGGTACTGCTCGCGCTCCTCGTCGAGCAGGGCGTCGAGGGCCGTGCGCAGGGCGGGAAGGCCGGTGAGGCCCGGGTCCTCGGCGACGGTGCGGGTGGCCTCCTCGCGGGCCTCGGCGATGATCTCCTCGTCCTCGATGACGGCGAGCATCCGCAGCGAGGAGCGGACTCCGGACTGGGCCTGGCCGAGGACGTCGCCTTCGCGGCGCTGCTCCAGGTCGATGCGGGAGAGTTCGAAGCCGTCGAGGGTGGCGGCGACGGCGGCGAGGCGGGCACGGGCGGGGGCCGCCTCGGGCATGTCGGTGACCAGGAGGCAGAGGCCGGGGGCGGAGCCGCGTCCGACGCGGCCGCGGAGCTGGTGGAGCTGGGAGACCCCGAAGCGGTCGGCGTCCATGATCACCATGGCGGTGGCGTTGGGGACGTTGACGCCGACCTCGATGACGGTGGTGGCGACCAGCACGTCGACCTCGCCGGCGGCGAAGCGGCGCATCACGTCGTCCTTGTCGTCGGGGGCCATGCGGCCGTGCAGGACCTCGATCCGCAGTCCGGCCAGTGGCCCCGCGGCGAGCTGCCCGGCCACGTCCAGGACGGCCAGCGGCGGCCTGCGGTCGCCGTCGTCGGCGGCCTTCTTCTTGGCGCCGCCCTCCTCCTCGTCGCCGATGCGCGGGCAGACGACGTACGCCTGGTGGCCGTTCTCCACCTCCTCGCGGACGCGTTCCCAGGCGCGGGTGAGGAAGCGGGGTTTGTCCTGGGCGGGGACGACGTGGGTGGAGATCGGGGAGCGTCCGGCGGGGAGCTGGTCGAGGACGGAGGTCTCCAGGTCGCCGAAGACGGTCATGGCGACGGTGCGCGGGATGGGCGTGGCGGTCATGACGAGGAGGTGCGGGGTGCGGGCCTCCTCCTTGGTGTGGCCCTTGGCACGCAGGGCGTCGCGCTGCTCGACGCCGAAGCGGTGCTGCTCGTCGACGACGACCAGGCCGAGGTCGTGGAAGTGGACGGTGTCCTCGATGAGGGCGTGGGTGCCGATGACGATGCCGGCCTCGCCGGTGGCCAGGTCGAGCAGGGCCTTGCGGCGCGCGGCGGCCGTCATGGAGCCGGTGAGCAGGACGACCTTGGTGGCGTGCTCGGGGGCGCCGAGGGTCGCGCCGTCGGCGAGGTCGCCCATCATCTCGGTGATCGAGCGGTGGTGCTGCTGGGCGAGGACCTCGGTGGGCGCGAGCATCGCGGCCTGGCCGCCGGAGTCGACGACGGCGAGCATCGCGCGCAGCGCCACCATGGTCTTGCCGGAGCCGACCTCGCCCTGGAGGAGGCGGTGCATGGGGTGGTCGGTGGCGAGGTCGTCGAAGATCTCGCGGGAGACCTTCTGCTGGCCGTCGGTGAGGGTGAAGGGCAGCCGCGCGTCGAAGGCGGTGAGCAGCCCCTCGGGGGCGGGGCGGCGGGGGACGGCGGTGAGCTGGCCCTCGGCGTGGCGACGGCGGGCGAGGGCGACTTGGAGGACGAACGCCTCGTCCCATTTGAGGCGGGCGCGGGCCTGGGCGACGTCTTCCTGACTCTGCGGGCGGTGGATCTTCCGCAGCGCCTCGGGGAGCGGGAGGAGCGCGCGGCCTTCACGGAGGGAGCCGGGGAGCGGGTCTAGGGCCTCGTCGGCGCTGGGGAGGACGGCGTCGACCGCCTTGGCGATCTTCCAGGACTCCAGTTTGGCGGTGGCCGGGTAGAGCGGGATGAGGGCGCCGGCCCACGAGGAGACGTCCTCGGCGCCGTCCGCGCGCAGGAGCTGGTAGGCGGGGTGGGCGAGCTGGAGGCGGTGGTTGAAGACCGAGACCTTGCCCGCGAACATCGCCCGGGTGCCCGGCTGGAGGTCCTGGTGCGGCTTGTGCACGCCCCGGCCGAAGAAGACGAGGCGCAGCGAGCCGCTGCCGTCGGTGATGGTGACTTCGAGCCGCTTGCCGCGCCCGGCGTTGAAGGTGTGCACGCGGGCGTCGGAGACCTGGGCGACCACGGTGACGTGCTCGTCGAGCGGGAGGTCGGCGAGGGTGGTCAGCTCGCCGCGCTCGGCGTAGCGGCGCGGGTAGTGGTGGAGGAGGTCCCCGACGGTGTGCAGGCCGAGGTGGTCGGCCATCACCTTCGCGGTGGGCGGGCCGACTACTTTCTTCAGGTTCTCATCGAGCGCGGGCACGTGGTCCATTGCACACCACGGGGCTGACAATCGGCGCCAGGGGCCGGGCGGCCACGAACGTTCACGGGTGCCCCTCGCCCGCTACTCGACGCCGACGAGCATCGGCGAGCCCTGCCGCCCGCCCCGGTAGACGACGGTGTCCACGGCGAGGTGGCGGGCGCGTACGTGCCGCTCCAGCAGGTCGGCCACCTGCTCGGGCACCTCGTCGTCGAGGACGAGCGTGACCATCTCGCCGCCCGCCGAGAGCATCCGGTCCAGGACGGAGCGGGCGGTGTCGGTGAGGTCGGCGCCGATGACCGCCACGTCGCCGTCGACCAGGCCGAGCACGTCGCCCGCCTGGCAGATGCCTGCGGTGGTCCAGGACTGGCGTTCGGCGACGGTGATCTCGCCGTGCCGGGTGGCGCCGGCGGCGGAGGTCATGGCGACGACGTCCTCGTCGAAGCGGCGGCCGCTCTCGTGGACGGCGAGCGCCGCGATGCCCTGGACCGCGGAGCGGGTGGGGATGAGTGCGACGCGGACGCCGTCGTCGCGGGCCTGCTCGGCGGCGACGGCGGCGGTGTGCCGCAGCTCGGGGTCGTTGGGGAGCAGGACGACCTCGTGGGCGTGGGCCCGGCGGATCGCCTCGGCCAGCTCGCCGCTGGCGGGGGGTTCCCCGACCCGGGCCAGCACGGTGGTCGCGCCGCTCTGCGCGTACAGCTCGGCCAGGCCGTCGCCGGGGACGACGGCGACGACGGCACGGGGGGCGCGTTCGGGGGGCCGCTGCGCGGCGTCGGAGCGGGCGGCGGCCTGGGTGCCGAAGTGGGTGATGCGGACGCGGTGCGGGCGCCCCGCCTCGATCCCGGCCTCCACGGCCGCGCCCGCGTCGTCGACATGGACGTGGACGTTCCACAGCCCGTCCCCGCCGACGACGACGAGCGAGTCCCCGAGCGCGTCGAGCCGGCCCCGGAGCCGGTCGACGGCGGCGTCGTCCGCGTCCAGGAGGTAGATCACCTCGTACGCGGGGCTGTCGGTGGCGGACTCGCCCTCGGGCCGGTCGGCCGCGGCGGCGCACGGGGACGCGCCGTGCGGGGCGGGGGACGCCGCGGCGCACGGGGCGGTGAGGCCGCCCGGGGCACGGGGGGCGGGGCGGGCCGGGGGTTCGCCGGTGAGGGCCTCGACCAGGGCGTGGAGGACGGTGACGAAGCCCCGGCCGCCGGCGTCGACCACGCCGGCGCGGGCGAGCACCGCGAGGTGCCGGGGCGTCTCGCCGAGGACGGCGAGCGCGGCGTCGTGCGCGGCGCGGGCGACGGTGGCGCAGTCCGCCGCACCGGCGGCGTCGGCCCCGTCGGCCCCGTCGGCCGCGGCGGTGGCGACGGTCAGGACGGTGCCTTCGACGGGGTGGGCCACGGCGCTGTACGCGGAGTCCGCCGCGCGGCGCAGCGCCCGGGCGAGGCGGGGCCCGTCGGCGTACGCCGCGTGAACCTCGTCACCCGGCGTGGTCAGGATCTGGGCCATGCCACGTAGCAGCTGGGCGAGGATGGTGCCGGAGTTGCCGCGCGCCCCGATGAGCGCCCCGTGGGCCATGGCGCGTACCGCGTCGGGCAGGGCGGGCCGGGTGGCGCCGGTCTCGTGGGCGGCGAAGACGGCTTCGACGGCCTGGGCGGCTGACTCGACGGTCAGGTAGAGGTTGGTACCGGTGTCGCCGTCGGCCACCGGGTAGACGTTGATGGCGTCGATGTCCTCGCGGTCCCGCCCCAGCGCGTCGAGGGCGAGGGCGCACCAGCGGCGGACGGCGGGGGCGTCGAGGCGGCCGCCTCTGCGGTGCGGGGGGCGCTGACGCGGGGCGGGGGGCGGGGACCCCGCGGGCCCCCCTTCCGGCTCGGGCACCTGCGCCTCCTCGTGCGGCTGGACTGCCCGCAGCGTAGACCCGGTGACCCCGGTGGGCGGGAACAGGGGCTCCGCCGCCCGTGGTAGTTTCGTCGGGCAGGAGCGGCCGTTGTATGCTGCTCCAGTTGCCCGATGAGAGTCGGGCTTTTCCCCCTGGCAGCGCCAATCAGTTACTGATCCCGGCATGCCGGGATTTCACTGTAAGTGCATCTGAAGTCTTTGGAGTGACCCGTGGCTGCCAACTGCGACGTCTGTGGCAAGGGGCCGAGCTTCGGCAACAACATTTCGCACTCGCACCGCCGTACGTCGCGTCGCTGGAACCCCAACATCCAGCGCGTGCGTGCCGTGGTCGGTCGGACGCCGAAGCGGCTCAACGTCTGCACCTCGTGCATCAAGGCCGGCAAGGTCTCGCGCTAATCGCGAGCGGTGTCCCCGCTCCGAGCGGGGGCAACCCGGTTCTCGCGTGGACGTCTCGCACTGGCGCGGCCACCAGGCTTGCTGCTCGGAAGGCCGGTTCATCTTCGGATGAACCGGCCTTCTGCCTGTCCGGACACGGGAGCGCCCGGGGAGCTGGGCCGGGTCCGCAGGGCTGAGGGGGCGCGCGGGCCGGAGGGCGCCGCGGCGGAGCGGGGGCCCTCCGGCGCACCGAGGGTACGCGGCGCTCCGGTCCCACGGGCCTTCGGCACCGCCCCGTACGGGGCGCGCCCCGTCGCACCACCACCGCCCCGTGAAACCGCAGGTCGCGCGCGACGTAGCGCCCCGTACGGAGTGGCCCCGAAGCCCCTGCCGTCGGCGCTCCGCTACTCCCCCGCGCTCCGCCTCGCCTCCGCGTCGATCCGCCACCCGTGGCCCACCGGCCCGATCCCCGCGCCCAGCGCGAAGCCGGCCCCGATGGCTCCGGTGAGGTACTCCTTGGCCAGACCGACGGCCTCCGGGACCGGGTGGCCGAGGGCGAGGTGGGAGGCGATCGCGCTGGCGAGGGTGCAGCCGGTGCCGTGGGTGTGCCGGTTCTCGAGGCGGGGGGCGCGGTACCAGTGGGTCTCGGTGCCGTCGGTGAGCAGGTCGACCGCGTCGCCGGACAGATGGCCGCCCTTGATGAGCACCCAGGTGGACCCGAGGGCGAGCACCGCTTCGGCCGCCCGCGCCATGCCCGCCTCGTCGTGGACCTGGACGCCGGTGAGCTGGGCCACCTCGTCGAGGTTCGGAGTGGCGACGGTGGCGACGGGCATCAGCCGGTGGCGTACGGCGTCGAGGGCGGACTCGGCGAGCAGCGGGTCCCCGTGCTTGGAGACGCCCACGGGGTCGACCACAGTGGGGGCGTCGGTGGCCGCGAGGAGTTCGGCGACGGTGGCCACCAGGGACGCGGAGGAGAGCATGCCGGTCTTGACCGCCTGGACCCCGATGTCGTCGACGACACTGCGGTACTGCGCGCGGACCGCCTCGTCGGGGAGTTCCCAGACGCCCTGGACCCCGAGCGAGTTCTGCGCGGTGACGGCGGTGAGCACGCTCATGCCGTGCACGCCGAGGGCCAGCATGGTCTTCAGATCGGCCTGTACGCCGGCGCCGCCGCCGGAGTCGGAACCGGCGACGGTGAGCACCCGGCGAGGGCGCGGGGGTATGTCCATGGGGGCGAATCTAGCGGGGCTCCGGAACGCCCCCGGGCGTCGGGGCCCGGCGCCGCTCAGCCGAGGCGCGGGGCGGCGCGGCGCTCCGGCGGCGGGCCCCGCGACGGCGCGCCGTACGCAGCCGCCCGCCCCGTACGGCACCCCGCCGGGCGGCCCCCTCGCCCCGTAGCGCCCACCCCGTCGGTAAGGGCAGAGCCGCCCCGCAGCCCCCTACATCCGGGCCCGCGTCACACCCGCGCCGCCCCGTCGCCCCCTACACGTAATCCTCACGCCGCCCAGCAGCCCCGTACGCACCCCCGCCTGCGCTCAACAGCCCGGCCCCGCCCAGCGAATCCCGTCCGCGGCAGGCCCCGCACCGCGCTCCTCAGCCCTCGATCCCCCCGCCCCCCGCCTCAGCGAAGTGGTCCCACCCGCCCTTGTGGGTCCAGGGTGCTCCGTCAACGGTGACGCGCGGCAGGGCGGACGGGTGGAGGACCTCGCCGATGACCTTCCAACGGGCGGGGAGTTTCACGTCGGAGGGGAAGGTCGCGACGATCGCGTGGTCCTCGCCGCCGGTGAGGACCCACTGGAGGGGGTCGACGCCGACGGCCTGGCCGATGTCGTTCATCTGGCTCGGGATGTCGACCTTCCCGGAGGCGACGTCGATCCGGACCTTGCTCGCCTCGGCGATGTGGCCGAGGTCGGCGATCAGGCCGTCGCTCACGTCGGTCATGGCGGTGGCGCCGAGCCCGGCCGCCGCGGGGCCCGCGTGGTACGGCGGTTCGGGGCGGCGGTGGGCCTCGACGAAGGCGCGCGGCGAGCGGAAGCCCCGTGACAGCACGGCGAACCCGGCGGCGGACCAGCCCAGCCACCCGGTGACGGCCACGACGTCTCCGGGCTGCGCCCCGGCGCGGGTGACGGGCTCGTGGTTGCGCAGGTCGCCGAGGGCGGTGATGGAGACCATGACGCTGTCGCCGCGTACGACGTCGCCGCCGACCACGGCGGCGCCCGCGACCTGGCATTCGTCGCGCAACCCGTCCATCAGCTCCGCGGGCCAGGCGGCGGGGAGTTCGGCGGGGACGACGAGGCCGAGGAGGATCGCGGTGGGCACCGCGCCCATGGCGGCGATGTCGGCGAGGTTCTGCGCGGCGGCCTTGCGCCCCACGTCGTAGGCGGTGGACCAGTCGCGGCGGAAGTGCCGCCCCTCCAGGAGGATGTCCGTGCTCGCCACGACCCGCCGATCGGGCGCGGTCACCACGGCGGCGTCGTCGCCGGGGCCGATCCGTACCGCCGGAGTCATGGTGAGCCGCGACGTGAGCTCCCTGATGAGCCCGAACTCTCCCAGCTCGCCCACAGTGCCTTTCACCGCGCGCCCACCTCTCGCATCAAGTGCCGGCCGAGACCGGTCACGTACCGAACCGTCCGTGCGGTGCCGGCGCCCCGGCCCCGCCCCGCTCTCTCATCGTCCCCGCTCCCGGGGTGCCACCGTGCACCGGGGGCCGCGGCGGCGCCGGGCACCGTCCCCCGTACACCGCGTTCCGCTTGCGGTCGCGGGGCGGGGCGGGTGTCGGTACCGTCAGGTCACGCGTCAACGCCCGCGCCCCGCAAGGCGGACGGCGCGCGCGTCGGGGTGCGCGGCTCTCCCCGCGGCGGGTCCGGACGCGATAACGTGACGACCCTTTCCCCCACATGATCCTCGTGACCGCCCTGGAGGTTCCGTGGTACAGGCGTATGTACTGATTCAGACCGAGGTCGGGAAGGCTTCGGCCGTCGCCGAGTTCATCGGCAGTATTCCTGGAGTGATCCAGGCGGAGGATGTGACCGGTCCCTATGACGTGATCGTGCGGGCGCAGGCCGACACCATGGACGAACTGGGCCGCATGGTGGTCGCCAAGGTCCAGCAGGTGGACGGCATCACCCGTACCCTGACCTGCCCGGTCGTGCATCTGTAGCCCCCGTCTACGCTGGCCCGGTGAACCTCACTCGTCGCCGGTCCCTCCGGTCTGCCGCCGCCGCGCTGCTGCTGGCCGCCGCTGCCGGCTGTTCCTCCCCGGACGGCCGGCAGACCGCTGCGGTTCCCCGGCCGGACGGTGCGACGGATGCCCTCTGCCAGGAGCTGGACGAGCGGCTTCCGCAGCGCTTGGCCGGTCTGGAGCGGGACGATCCGCGACCGGAGTCGGCACTGACCTCGGGGTGGGGCAGCCCGGCGATCATACTGCGCTGCGGCGTGCCGAGACCCGGCGCGATGGCCGACCCCGACGCCGAGGGCGTGGAGGCCGACGGCGTCGGCTGGCTCGTGGAACAGCCGGGTGACGGCTCCTTCCGCTTCACCACCACGCTGCGCCGGGCCTACGTGGAGGTCTCGCTCCCCGCCGAGCACGTACCGAAGGGCCTCGTGCCGCTCAGCGACCTCGCCCCCGCGATCACCGAGGCGGTACCGGAGGGCATCGCCGACTGACCGGGCGCCCGCCCGTCCGCAGCCGTAGCCCCGGCTCGGGCGGGCGGGCGGGCGTGGCGCGGCTCAGCGCAGTCCGGTGGACCGGCGCAGCGCCGCCTGCACCAGCTGGTCGACCAGGGCCGGGTAGTCGACGCCGGACTCCTGCCACATGCGCGGGTACATGGAGATCGGCGTGAAGCCGGGCATGGTGTTGATCTCGTTGATGACGAAGCCGCCGTCCTCGGTGAGGAAGAAGTCGGCGCGCACCAGCCCCTCGCAGGAGGCGGCCTCGAACGCCTCCACGGCGAGGCGCCGCACCTCGGCGGTCTGCTCCTCGGTGAGCGGGGCGGGGACCAGGCCGGGCGCCGAGTCGATGTACTTGGCCTCGAAGTCGTAGAAGTCGTGGGCCTGCACCGGGGGGATCTCGGCGGGGACGCTGGCGCGCGGCCCGTCCTCGAACTCCAGGACGCCGCACTCGATCTCACGGCCGCGCAGCAGCGACTCGACGAGGATCTTCGGGTCGTGGCGGCGGGCCTCGGCGAGGGCCGCGTCGAGCCCCTCGGGGCCGTCGACCTTGGTGATGCCGACGGAGGAGCCGCCGCGGGCGGGCTTCACGAAGAGCGGCCAGCCGTGCTCACCGGCGAAGTCGGTGATGCGGGCGCGGGCGCCGGCCTCGTCGGCGTCCCACTCGCGGGGGCGGATCACCAGGTACGGGCCGACCGGCAGCCCGAAGGAGGTGAACACCCGCTTCATGTACTCCTTGTCCTGGCCGACGGCGGAGGCGAGGACACCCGAGCCGACGTACGGGATACCGGCCAGCTCCAGGAGGCCCTGGAAGGTGCCGTCCTCGCCGTAGGGGCCGTGCAGGACGGGGAAGACGACGTCGACGTCGCCGAGGACCTTCGGCACCGAGCCGGGCTCGCTGTAGAGGACCTCGCGGTTGCCGGGGGCGACGGGGAGGACGACGGTGCCCTCGCCGGGCTCGGCGAGGCCCTCGACGTCGGGGACGGTGCGCTCGCTGATCGCCATCCGCGCGGGCTCGTCGGCGGTGAGCACCCAGCCGCCCTCGGTGGTGATGCCGATGGGCAGGACGTCGTACCGGGAGCGGTCGATGGAGCCCAGGACGGCGCCGCCGGTGACCACGGAGATGCCGTGTTCGGAGCTGCGCCCGCCGAAGACGACGGCGACGCGCGGCTTGCGGGGTTCGGTTCCGGGCTCGGGGAGGGCCGGGTTCTGGGGGGAGTTCTCGCTGCTCATATCGCGATGAGCGTACCTGCTGGTAGGCCGCTCGTCAGCGCCCGAGGGGCCCCTGTCGCGACAGGGCACCCGAGCGCCCCAACGCGACGCGGGCGCCCCGGCCCGCCGCGTCGGGACGCGACGCGGCGG
Organism: Streptomyces sp. BBFR102; assembly: GCF_051397025.1. Lineage (NCBI taxonomy): Bacteria > Bacillati > Actinomycetota > Actinomycetes > Kitasatosporales > Streptomycetaceae > Streptomyces > Streptomyces sp. BBFR102. Next base: position 4,564,400 of record NZ_CP195757.1, on the reverse strand, counting down.
GTCGGAAAGGTTACGTCCGGTCCTGCCGTCAGCGGCGCTCGGGCTTGGCGCTGCGGCCCATGAGTTCCTTGAGGGCGACGAGCGGCGGCTTCCCGTCGTGCACGATGCCGACGACCGTCTCGGTGATTGGCATGTCGATGCCGTGACGGCGGCCGAGGTCGAGCACGGACTCGCAGGACTTGACGCCTTCGGCCGTCTGCTGGGTGACGGCGATGGTCTCCTCCAGCGTCATCCCCTTGCCGAGGTTGGTGCCGAAGGTGTGGTTCCGCGAGAGCGGCGAGGAGCAGGTCGCCACCAGGTCGCCGAGGCCGGCCAGTCCGGAGAAGGTCATCGGGTCGGCGCCCATGGCGAGGCCGAGCCGGGTGGTCTCGGCGAGGCCGCGGGTGATGAGCGAGCCCTTGGTGTTGTCGCCCAGGCCCATGCCGTCCGCGATGCCGACGGCGAGGCCGATGACGTTCTTGACGGCGCCGCCCAGTTCGCAGCCGACCACGTCGGTGTTGGTGTACGGCCGGAAGTACGGGGTGTGGCAGGCGGCCTGGAGCCGCCGGGCCACGTCCTCGTCGGTGCAGGCGACGACGGCGGCGGCGGGCTGCCGGGCGGCGATCTCCCGGGCGAGGTTGGGGCCGGTGACGACGGCGATCCGCTCGGGGGGCAGCTTCGCGGTGTCGGCGATGACCTCGCTCATCCGCATCGCGGAGCCGAGTTCGACGCCCTTCATCAGGGAGACGACCACGGTGTCCGGGGCGAGCAGCGGCGCGAGGGTGGCGAGGTTGGCGCGCGCCGTCTGGGAGGGGACGGTGAGGACGGTGAAGTCGGCGCCGGCGGCGGCCTCGGCGGGGTCGGTGGTGGCCCGTACGGAGGCGGGCAGCACGGCACCGGGCAGGTAGCCGGAGTTGGTGTGCGAGGTGTTGACCTCGTCGGCGACCTCCTGGCGGCGGGCGCACAGGACGACCTCGCACCCGGCGTCGGCGAGGACCATGGCGAACGCCGTTCCCCAGGAGCCGGTTCCGAGGACCGCTGCCTTGACCGGGGGTGTCACTGGTTGCTCTCTCCTGACTTCTGCCCCGGCGCGCTCTCGCACACCGCCGGGGCGGGCTGCGGGCGGACGGAGGGCCGCCGCTGCTGGAGGCGGGCGGTGCGGGGGTCGTACGGGGTGGGGGGTGCGGGCTCGCCGCGCATCTCGGCCAACAGTCCGGTGACCGCCGCCATGATGGTCTCCGTGACCTCGCGCAGCACCTCGGGGGTGGGGTCGAGGTCGTAGTACGCGCTGAGGTCGACCGGCGGACCGGCCTTCACCTGGAGGGTCTTGCGCGGCAGGAGCCGGAGCTTGTCCTCCTTGGCGTACGGCGGCATGGCGAGGTTGGCGCCCCACTGGGCGACCGGGATGACGGGGCAGCGGGTGCGCAGGGCGACCCGGGCGGCGCCGGTCTTGGCGGTCATCGGCCACATCGCGGGATCGCGGGTGAGGGTGCCCTCGGGGTAGAAGGCGACGCACTCGCCGCGCTCGATGGCGTCCAGAGCGGCCCGGAAGGCGTCCAGCGCGTCGGTGGTTTCGCGGTAGACGGGAATCTGCCCGGTACCGCGCATGACGGCGCCGACAAATCCCTTCCCGAAGAGTCCGTTCTTCGCGAGGAATCGCGGAACGCGTCCGGTGTTGTACTGATAGTGAGCGTAGGAGAGCGGGTCGAGATACGAGTTGTGATTGACCGCGGTGATAAATCCGCCGTCAGCCGGAATGTTCTCCATTCCGCTCCAGTCCCGCTTGAACAGAAGCACGAGCGGCGGTTTGGCGATGACCGCTGCCAAGCGGTACCAGAAGCCGATTCTGCGGCGGGACACTCGGGCACCTTCCTCTTCGCGAACCCAGGGAGTCGAAGTGCGCCCCGGGCGGACGCACAAGTGTCGCCCCGGGTCCCCTTTCTGTCGAGAACACCGTACGCCCACCCTCGCGCGGCGCGGTCAGGCACCGGCAGCGGAACGGGTCAGCGGGAGGCGAGAATGACCACGATGCGCACTGAACCCGATACGGGCCCGCCGGTCTCGTGGAGCCTGGTCGTCCCTCTCAAACCCCTTGGCCTGGCCAAGAGCAGACTCGCTCCCGCCCTCGGCGGGACGGCGCGGGCCCGCCTCGCGCTGGCGTTCGCGCAGGACACGGTGGCCGCCGCGCTGGCGTGCGCGGCGGTCCGGGATGTGGTGGTCGTCACGGACGACGCCCGGGCCGGCGCGGCGCTGGCGGCGCTCGGGGCGCGCGTGACGGAAGACACCCCGGCCGCGGGGCTGAACGCGGCGCTGGTGCACGGCGCGCGCACGGTGCGCACGGCGCGGCCCGGCGCGGCGCTGGCCGCGCTCAACGCCGACCTGCCCGCGCTGCGCCCCGCCGAGCTGGAGCGCGTCCTGTTCGCCGCGGCCGCGCACCCGCTCGCCTTCCTGGCGGACGCCGCCGGGATCGGTACGACGCTGCTGGCAGCGGGGCCGGACGCCTCGTTCACGCCCTGTTTCGGCGGACCGTCCCGCGCCCGGCACGCCGCTGCGGGCGCCGTCGAGCTGACGCCGGGCGCGGTACCGGGCGTACGGCGCGACGTGGACACCCCGGCCGACCTGCGGGCCGCCTGCGAACTGGGCGCGGGCCCGCACACCTCGGCCGCCCTGGCCGCGCTGCGCGGGGCGGCCGTGCCCGCGCCGCGGACCTCGCCGACACCACCGGGCTGAACCCGCCGCCCCGTGCGGCGCGGTGCGCCGCGCCCCGCGCGTCCTCCCGCCCCGTCGGCGGCGGCTACGCTGCGGGGCATGCAGGCGACCGCGTACACGTACGACCCCGAGACCCGCGGCGGCCAAGTGCTGCTGGACGACGGCACCCCGATGCCCTTCGATGGAGCGGCGTTCGACGCGGGCGGGCTGCGGCTGCTCCGGCCGGGACAGCGGGTGCGGGTCGAGACGGTGCCGGGCGCGGACGGCGCCCCGCGCATCACGCTGGTCACCCTCCAGACCTTCTGACCGCCCGCGGCGGGTGCCGGGCGCGCCGCGGGCCGGGCTCCCCGAGGGGGGCCCGGCCCGATGCGCGTGGTCCGGCCGTGTCCGAAGGCTCCGCGGCGGTCCGCTACTTCGTCACTTCTTGCGCGCGGTCGCCGTGGTCTTCTTGGCCGTGGAGGTCTTGCGGGCCGACGACTTCTTGGCCGGGGCCTTGGTGGCGGTGGTCTTCTTCGCCGGAGCCGTCTTCTTGGCGGTGGCCTTCTTCGCCGCCGACTTGGCGGGCGTGGCCTTCTTCGCCGTGGCGGTGGTCTTCTTCGCCGTGGGCGTGCTCTTCTTCGCCGTGGTCTTCTTCGCCGGGGTGGCCTTCTTGGCCGCGGTGGTGGTCTTCTTCGCCGCCGAAGCCTTCTTGGCGGTCGCCTTCTTGGCCGCCGCCTTGGCGGTGGTCTTGGTCCCGCCGGTGAGGCTGCCCTTGGGTGCCTTCTTCACCGCCACGTCGTTCTTCGGGAGCTTCTTCGTCCCGCTCACCAGGTCCTTGAAGCCCTGGCCGGCCCGGAAACGGGGCACGGAGGTCTTCTTCACCCGGACCCGCTCGCCCGTCTGCGGGTTGCGGGCGTAACGGGCGGGGCGGTCCACCTTCTCGAAGGAACCGAAGCCGGTGACGGAGACCCGCTCCCCGGCCACCACCGCGCGGACCATCGCATCGAGCACCGCGTCGACGGCTTCGGCGGCGTTCTGACGACCGCCGACCTTGTCGGCAATCGCTTCTACGAGCTGCGCCTTGTTCACGTCTTCCCCTTCGGAGGCATTGCCAGAACCAATGTGTTCAAGCTTTTTCGCACGGTAGGCAGATATATACCGCAAATCAAACACGAAACGGGCTAATCACCCGTGCGCCGCAACGGAGGCGACCTGTCGCTCCACGAAGGGGCCTTGGGGCTCCTGTGGGGCTCACTTGACGCTCAGGGATCTTCGGGGAATCGCCCTTCATCGAGCTCTGCCGTGAAGCGGTCCAGACGTCGGGCCGCCGCCGCGAGATCGTGTTTCGCCGCGGCCGTAATGGCCAGCAGCTTTCGGGAGAGCGCCCTGCGGACGCCCTCCGGGACTTGCAGCGCGCGCACTCGGGAGTGCGCTTCTTTCAGCCGGTCGGCGACAACGTCGTAGAGCTCGATCTCGCTGTCGCGTTCCATGCGCCGATTGTGCCATCTGCGGCGAGTTGTCGCCCCACAGGGGGGCAACTGCCGCGCGGGGCCCACCCTTTCAGAAGGAGGGGGCGACCGGCTCCCCACCATGCGAAAGAAGGCCAACTCCCGTCCACGTCAGCACACTTGACCGGTACGGGGACCACCCTTCCGGGTGTCGTCGGAGTGGCCGCGCCAACTCGCCACAAGGTCAGCCGGATGGCCCCTTCCGACCTCCGGAGTCGACCCCAAGGGGCACTTTCACGCCAACTCCGAACACTTTTGGCGCCCACGGCATTCCCTTCCTGTACGGCGCCTTCCCGCCCACCCGGCCGCGAATCCCGGGCCCGGGACCCTCGCCGGCACCGTCGCCTGCCGCGCCCCGATCCGCTCCCCCGCATTTTCCCGCGCCCTGCTGGACCGTTCGGGTGCCCGGCCGCACCGCCCGTGCGGAACGCCAGGGGCACAACTCCCCGCACAGCGCCGCGCCCCCGCTCCGGTGGGAACGGGGGCGCGGCGCTGTGCGGCGGAGGCGTCAGACGGGCAGCGTGCGCGGCTTGAAGGCCGGACGGCCCGACTCGTAGGCCGCGATGGCCTCCTCCTCGCGCAGCGTGATGCTGATGTCGTCCAGGCCGTTCAGCAGGCGCCAGCGGGAGTTCTCGTCCAGCTCGAACGGGGCGGTGACGCCCGCCGCGCGGACCTCGCGGTCCCGGAGGTCGACGGTGATCTCGGCCGTGGGGTCGCTCTCGGTGAGTTCCCACAGGGCGTCCACGACCTTCTGGTCGAGCAGGACGGTGAGCAGGCCGTTCTTCAGCGAGTTGCCGCGGAAGATGTCGGCGAAGCGGGAGGAGATGACCGCCTTGAAACCGTAGTTCTGGAGCGCCCAGACCGCGTGCTCGCGCGAGGAGCCGGTGCCGAAGTCCGGCCCGGCCACCAGGACGGTGGCACCCGCGCGTTCGGGTTGGTTCAGGACGAACTCCGGGTCCTTGCGCCATGCCTCGAAGAGCCCGTCCTCGAAGCCGTCGCGGGTGACCTTCTTGAGCCAGTGCGCGGGGATGATCTGGTCGGTGTCGACGTTGCCGCGGCGCAGCGGGACGGCCCGGCCGGTGTGCGTGGTGAAGGCTTCCATGGCTGATCAGACTCCCGCGGGTACGTCGGTGAGGTCGGCGGGCGAGGCGAGCGTGCCGGTGACCGCGGTGGCGGCGGCCACCTGGGGCGAGACCAGGTGGGTGCGGCCGCCCTTGCCCTGACGTCCCTCGAAGTTGCGGTTGGAGGTGGAGGCGGAGCGCTCACCGGGGGCGAGCTGGTCGGGGTTCATGCCCAGGCACATCGAGCAGCCCGCGTGCCGCCATTCGGCGCCGGCCTCCTTGAAGACCGCGTCCAGGCCCTCCTCGACGGCCTGGAGGCCGACCCGGGCGGAGCCGGGGACGACCAGCATGCGGACGCCGTCGGCCACCTTTCGGCCCTTGACCACGTCAGCGGCGGCCCGCAGGTCCTCGATACGGCCGTTGGTGCAGGAGCCGACGAAGACGGTGTCGACCTGGATGTCGCGCAGCGCCTGCCCGGCGTGCAGGCCCATGTACTCCAGGGCCTTCTCGGCGGCGTACCGCGCGGAGGGGTCCTCGAAGGAGGCGGGGTCCGGCACCCGGTCGCTCAGCGGCGCGCCCTGCCCGGGGTTGGTGCCCCAGGTGACGAAGGGCGCCAGGGACGCCGCGTCGATGACGACTTCCGCGTCGAAGACGGCGTCGTCGTCGGAGCGCAGCGTCTTCCAGTAGGCGACGGCCTCGTCCCACTCCTGGCCCTGGGGCGCGTGGGCGCGGCCCTCCAGGTAGGCGAAGGTGGTCTCGTCCGGGGCGATCATGCCCGCCCGGGCGCCGGCCTCGATGGACATGTTGCAGATGGTCATCCGGGCCTCCATCGAGAGCTTCTCGACGGCCGGGCCCCGGTACTCCAGGATGTAGCCCTGGCCGCCGCCGGTGCCGATCTTGGCGATGGCGGCGAGGATCAGGTCCTTGGCGCTGACGCCGTCGGGCAGTTCGCCGTCGACGGTGATGGCCATGGTGCGCGGGCGGGCCATCGGCAGCGTCTGGGTGGCCAGCACGTGCTCGACCTGGCTGGTCCCGATACCGAACGCCAGCGCGCCGAAAGCCCCGTGGGTGGAGGTGTGCGAGTCGCCGCAGACCACCGTGGTGCCCGGCTGGGTCAGCCCGAGCTGAGGACCGACCACGTGCACGACGCCCTGCTCGACGTCGCCGAGGGAGTGCAGCCGTACGCCGAAGTCGGCGCAGTTCTTGCGCAGCGTCTCCAGCTGGACCCGGGATACCGGGTCGGCGATGGGCTTGTCGATGTCGAGGGTGGGGGTGTTGTGGTCCTCGGTGGCGATGGTGAGGTCGAGGCGGCGCACGGCGCGCCCGGCCTTGCGCAGGCCGTCGAACGCCTGCGGGCTGGTCACCTCGTGCAGCAGGTGCAGATCGATGAAGAGAAGGTCCGGCTCGCCCTCGGCGCGCCGGACGACGTGGTCGTCCCAGACCTTCTCCGCGAGTGTCCTACCCATCGCTTTCCCTTCGGCCGGCGTCGTCGCCGGCCCAACTAGAGATTCGGTGCGCCCCGTCCGGACCCCCGTGCGGGCGGCGGCAGAGCGGGCTGTGAGGTGCCCGCCTGTACAGACTGGCAACTTCCCGGGGAAATTGAACTTGCGTTTCACAGAGTGAGACGCGAGTATCGTTTCATGGACAACTCTAGTGGCGTCGGCGTTCTCGACAAGGCGGCTCTCGTTCTGAGCGCTCTGGAGTCCGGTCCGGCCACCCTCGCCGGGCTGGTCGCGGCGACCGGGCTCGCCCGCCCCACGGCGCACCGCCTCGCCGTGGCTCTGGAACACCACCGCATGGTGGCGCGTGACATGCAGGGCCGGTTCATCCTCGGCCCACGGCTCTCGGAGCTGGCCGCCGCGGCCGGCGAGGACCGCCTGCTGGCGACGGCCGGGCCGGTCCTCACCCACCTGCGGGACGTGACCGGCGAGAGCGCGCAGCTCTACCGCCGCCAGGGCGACATGCGCATCTGCGTGGCCGCCGCCGAGCGCCTCTCCGGCCTGCGGGACACCGTGCCGGTCGGCTCGACCCTGACGATGAAGGCCGGCTCCTCGGCCCAGATCCTGATGGCCTGGGAGGAGCCGGAGCGCCTGCACCGCGGCCTCCAGGGCGCCCGCTTCACGGCCACGGCGCTCTCCGGGGTACGCCGCCGGGGCTGGGCCCAGTCGATCGGCGAGCGCGAGCCCGGCGTGGCCTCGGTCTCCGCCCCGGTGCGCGGCCCCTCCAACCGCGTCGTGGCCGCCGTCTCGGTCTCCGGCCCCATCGAGCGGCTGACCCGGCACCCGGGCCGCATGCACGCCCAGGCCATCATCGACGCGGCCCAGCGCCTCTCCGAGGCCCTCCGCCGCACCAGCTGACGGCCACCACCCGACCGACACCCACCCCGCACGACCGAGACCCCGCGGTCCACGATCCGGACGGCGGGGTCTGGCGCGTGCGTCGGCTTGCCGGGCACGGCCTCAGACCGCGACCTTCATCCGCCCCCGCGCCCCGGCCCCGGCCGGGGCGACGCCGTACGCCTTGCCGAGCCCGGAGACGGGCATGTCGCCGTAGAGGGACTCGTAGCGGCCGGGCGGGACGACGTACATCTCGTGCCAGATGCCGACGTGCCCCTTGCTCTCGCGCACGTACCGGTTGAGCCGGCCCCACCAGGAGTGGTGCTTGCGTTCGGGCGACCGGGCGTAGTCGAGCAGCTTCTCCTTGGACTCCCAGTACTGGACCACGTAGTAGGTGCGTGGCAAGCCGGTGAGCAGCACATGGTGCAGGAGGCCGGCGGAGCGGTCCCGGACCAGTTCGCGGAGCATCGCGGGCATGGCGAAGAAGACCGGTAGCCAGCGGTGGAGAGCCCAGAGGTGGTTCACGCGCATGCCGATCAGGAAGACGACGACCTCGCCGTCGGGCGCCGCCGTCCGGCGGCCCAGTTGGATCTTGTCGCGCATGGTGCCCTTCCCCCGTCGTCGCGGAGGCACCACCGGATAGTGGCGCTCTCCCGTCACCTATTGGATAGTGACACTCCCCAAAGACCGGTGGCAAGCGAAAGGGAGCCCCAAGTACCCATGAGGCTTTCGGAGTTGAGCGAAGAGAGCGGTGTCTCCACCGCGACGATCAAGTACTACCTGCGGGAAGGGCTGCTGCCGCCCGGCCACCGCGTGCACGCCACCCGCGCCTCGTACGACGCCTTCCACCTGCGCAGGCTGCGGCTGGTCCGGGCGCTGATCCAGGTCGGGAAGGTCCCGGTGGCCACGGCCCGGGAGATCCTCGCGGCGGTCGACGACGATTCGCTCGAGCTGACGATGCGCCTCGGCGCCGCCCTGTGGTCCCTCCCACGCCCGCCGGCCGGGCCCGCCGAGGAGGACGAGGCGGCGGGCGAGGCCGCCGCCGAGGTCGACCGGATGCTGGCGGAGGTCGGCTGGGAGCGGGTGCGCGAGGTGGGGCCGCTCTCCCCCGTCCACCGCTCCCTGGTCGCCTCGGTCGCCACCCTGCGCCGTCTCGGTTACGTCTGCGCCGCCACCGAACTGGTGCCGTACGCCCGGCAGATGGCCGAGGTGGCCGCCCACGATCTGGACCTGATGGAGCAGCATCCGCAGGAGGTGGAACGGGTGGAGTCGGCGGTGGCCGCAGCGGTGCTCTACGAGCCGGTCCTGCTCGACCTGCACCGACTGGCCCAGGAGGAGGAGTCCCAGCGCCGCTACGGCCTGCTCGACCAGGAGAAGGACACCGGCCAGGCGGCGGACCCCACCCGGTGAGCGGGCCCCGCCCGGCGCACGAAGAAGGGCCTCCCGCATGATGCGGAAGGCCCTTCTTCTCTGTACCCCCGACCGGATTCGAACCGGCGCTACCGCCTTGAGAGGGCGGCGTGCTAGGCCGCTACACAACGGGGGCCTTGCAGATGAGCTCTGCGAGCTGGGCTACCAGGACTCGAACCTAGACTAAATGAACCAGAATCACTCGTGCTGCCAATTACACCATAGCCCATGGTGGTTGAGACCAGTACCCCCGACCGGATTCGAACCGGCGCTACCGCCTTGAGAGGGCGGCGTGCTAGGCCGCTACACAACGGGGGCCCTAGCGATCCCACCCGGCGAGCGACGCCGGGTGATGTCACCGCTTGACCATGGAGAGCGACTCCGACGATCAGCAGGATGGATCTGTACCCCCGACCGGATTCGAACCGGCGCTACCGCCTTGAGAGGGCGGCGTGCTAGGCCGCTACACAACGGGGGCCTTGCAGATGAGCTCTGCGAGCTGGGCTACCAGGACTCGAACCTAGACTAACTGAACCAGAATCAGTCGTGCTGCCAATTACACCATAGCCCACCAAAATTCAACCCCGAGGGGGTCTTCTTCGGTGTGCGCCTCCCTTCGGCCTTTCGGCCCGCCCGGGCGGCGCAGAAAGAACATTACCCGAAGGTGGACCGGGCTCCAAAACGGGTTCGCCCTCTCAGCAGCGCAGGCAGCTCGGCCAACCCGGTGATCCGCTCGACTCCCTCGGGCGCGGGGCCCCGGGTGCCGTCCCGGTCGACCCAGACGGAGCGCAGCCCGGCGTCCCGCGCCCCGACGCCGTCCACCTCGCGGTCGTCGCCGACGTAGGCCACCTCCGCGGGGGCCAGGCCCAGCGCCTCGCAGACGTGCAGGAAGGCGCCGGCCTCCGGCTTGGCGATGCCCAGCTCGACGGCGCAGACCACGCTCTCGAAGTGGTCGCGGACGCCGAGGGTGGTGAGCTTGCGCTCCTGGACCAGGAGGCTGGCGTTGGAGAGGACCGCCTGGCGGCAGAGAGCGGCGACCGCGGCGAGGGCCGCCGCGGCATCCGGGAAGAGCGACCAGGCACTCTCGTAGTGCGCGACGTACCGGTCCCACCAGGCTGCGGCCTGGGCCTCCGTGAGGGGGGCGCCGAGGAATTCCCGCACCCGGTCGCGGCGGTGCCCCTCGAAGTCGGTCTCGCCCGCCACGAAACGGCGCCAGTGGGTCCCCGAGACGGTCCGCCAGCGGGCGAGAGCCGCCTCCTCGCCGCCGTGCGCCTCCAGCAGCCCTTCCGCGGCGAGGTGGGCGCGGATGCCGTCGAGGTCGGCGCGCCCGTAGTCGAAGAGCGTGTCGTCGACGTCCCACACCACGGCCTTGATCGCGTTCGTGCCCATGGAACGAATCTAGCTTCTGCGGGGGTCCGGCGGCCAGGGTGCGGAAAACGCCCGTGGGGGCGGCGGCCGGACGGGCCGCCGCCCCCACGGGCGGTACGGAGCGGTGCTACGCGGCGAGCTTGGCCAGGGCCGCGTCGATCCGGGCGAGGGAGGCGTCCTTGCCGAGGATCTGGAGGGACTCGAAGAGCGGCAGGCCGACGGTGCGGCCGGTGACCGCGACGCGGACCGGCGCCTGCGCCTTGCCGAGCTTGAGGCCGTGCGCCTCGCCGGCCTTCAGGACGGCCTCCTTGAGGGCCTCGGCGCTGCCCCAGTCGGCGGCCTGGAGGTTCTCCCGGGCGGTGGTCAGCAGGGCCTGCGGGTCGCCCTTCATCGCCTTCGTCCAGGACGCCTCGTCGGAGACCGGCTCCTTGAGGAAGAGGAAGTCGACGTTGGCCGTGATGTCCGAGAGCACGGTCAGGCGCGTCTGGGCGTACGGCGCGATGGCGTCGAAGACCGCCTGGTCGAAGTCCTCCGGCGCCCAGGGGGCGTACGGGGCGACCAGCCACGGGGCGCACGCCTCGGTGAAGGCGGCGGTGTCGAGCATGCGGATGTGGTCGGCGTTGATCGCCTCGGCCTTCTTGAGGTCGAAGCGGGCCGGGTTGGCGTTGACGTCCGCGATGTCGAACTTGGCGACCATCTCGGGGATCGTGAACACGTCCCGGTCGGCGGAGAAGGACCAGCCGAGCAGCGAGAGGTAGTTCAGCAGGCCCTCGGGGAGGAAGCCGCGCTCACGGTAGAGGTTGAGCGAGGCCTGCGGGTCGCGCTTGGAGAGCTTCTTGTTGCCCTCGCCCATCACGTACGGCAGGTGGCCGAAGGCCGGGGTCCGCTTGGCGATGCCCAGCTTCTCCAGGGCCTGGTAGAGCGCGACCTGGCGCGGGGTGGAGGAGAGCAGGTCCTCGCCGCGCAGGACGTGGGTGATCTCCATCAGGGCGTCGTCGACCGGGTTGACCAGCGTGTACAGCGGGGCGCCGTTGGCGCGGACGATGCCGTAGTCCGGGACGTTCTCCGGCTGGAAGGTCAGCTCGCCGCGGACCAGGTCGGTGAAGGTGATCGTCTCGTCGGGCATCCGGAACCGGATGATGTGGCTGCGACCCTCGGCCTCGTAGGCGGCCTTCTGCTCGTCGGTGAGGTCGCGGCAGTGGCCGTCGTACCCGGAGGGGCGGCCGGCGGCGCGGGCTGCCTCGCGGCGCTCGTCCAGTTCCTCGGCGGTGCAGTAGCAGGGGTAGGCGTACCCCTCGGCGACCAGGCGCTCGGCGACGTCCGTGTACAGGGCGGTGCGCTGCGACTGGCGGTACGGGGGGTGCGGGCCGCCGACCTCGGGGCCCTCGTCCCAGTCGAGGCCGAGCCAGCGCATGGAGTCCAGGAGCTGCTGGTACGACTCCTCGGAGTCGCGGGCGGCGTCGGTGTCCTCGATGCGGAAGACCATGGTGCCGCCGGTGTGGCGGGCGTAGGCCCAGTTGAAGAGGGCGGTGCGGACGAGTCCGACGTGGGGGTTGCCGGTGGGCGAGGGACAGAACCGTACGCGGACCGGGGAGGAGGGGGTTGCTGCTGCGCTAGCCACGCTTGATCACCTTGTTGGTGAGAGTGCCGATGCCTTCGATGGAGACGGCGACTTCGTCGCCGACGGTGAGCGGCCCGACGCCTGCCGGGGTGCCCGTGAGGATGACGTCGCCCGGGAGCAGCGTCATGGCCTCGGTGACGTGCACGATCAGGTCCTCGACGGAGCGGACCATGTCGCTGGTGCGGCCGAGCTGGCGTTGGACGCCGTTGACCGTGCACTGGATGGTGAGGTCGTCCGGCTCCACGTCGGTCTCGATCCACGGGCCGAGCGGGCAGGAGCTGTCGAAGCCCTTGGCGCGGGCCCACTGGTCCTCGCGGCGCTGCACGTCGCGGGCGGTGACGTCGTTGGCGCAGGTGTAGCCGAGGATCACGTCGCGGGCGCGCTCGCGGGGCACCTCGCGGCACATCCGGCCGATGACCACCGCCAGCTCCGCCTCGTAATGCAGCTCCTCGGTGAAGGAGGGGTACGCGATGGGGTCGCCGGGGCCGGTCACGGAGGTGGACGGCTTGAAGAAGGTGACGGGGACGTCGGGGACGGCTCCGCCCATCTCCTTGGCGTGCTCCGCGTAGTTGCGCCCGATGGCCACGACCTTGCTGGGGAGGACGGGCGGCAGGAGCCGGACCTTGTCCACCGGCACCTTGGTGCCGGAGAGCTCGAAGTCGGCGAACGGGATGCCCTTGATGATGTCGAGGACGAGGCTGTCGGGGCTGTCACCCTCGACCGCCCCGAAGGCGACATTGCCGTCGATGGAGAACCTGGCGATGCGCACGGGTTGCGGCTGCCCCTCTGCTACTGCTGACGCTGCTGAAGTCGGACACCCCAGGCTAACGCGCCCCGTGCCCCGGCCCGCGCGGAGCGGGGCCGGGGCACGGGGCGCGAGCGCGGTGGGCGGCCGGACTAGCGGGCGGCCGCGACGGCCGGCGCGGGCGCCGGGGACGGGGCGGTGCGGGGGGCCGGGGCCGTCATGAGGATGGTGCGCACCGGGTTGGCCGTCTGGCCGGGGAGGTTCGCGCCGTAGGCGGGGCCGGTGACGGCGGGGGTGGTCGCCAGCAGGGTGCGGCGCGGGTTGGCCGTGGCGGCGGGCAGCGTCCCGGTGTCGGGGCGGGTGGCGGGGCGCTGCAGCGAGGCGGCGTCGGCGAGGCGGGCCAGCGTGGTGCGGCGGGGGTTGGCGGTGGTGCGGGGCGCCGGGGTGGTGGTCATCTGCTGCTGTGGCCCTTGTCTGCGTCGAGGTTCTGCCGGTGGTGGGGCCGGCCGGTCGCGGTGCCGGTTCGCGTTCCGGACGCCTCATCCCAGTAAAGCGCCAGGCTAAACATGCACGTCCCCCGCAGAGCCGAGAAGGAGCCATGATCCTCGTGTGAGTTTCCTCACGAAGAGGCGGACAATCCTGGACAGTTCGGACTGCCTGTTCGAGTCGGGGAAACGGACAATGCACCGCTGAACCAACCATTCCGCTCCCGATCATGGCGACTGGGGCAGCCGCACGGGCCACACCGGGGGCTCGCGCCTCGTCAGTAAACGTCCGTTATGTTATGGATCGGTTTCCACCGTTGGTGATGCTGTGCTCACATCCGGTCATCTGTGTCCGGGGGTTACCCACGGCCCTTGTTGGAGATCCGGCACTGTGCTGAAATTCCCCGGACCGCCGCTCGAAACGGTCGGCGCGCAGGGGCGCAACAAGCGCCGCGTGGCGGTGAAAGGGGAGGACGCGCCGGTCCATCACGACCACCTGGGGCCCGGTATCCATCGGAGAGGCCCCCCGAATCGACTCCGTTCCACCGCATGCAGCGGCGGAACGCCTGGTCCAGAGGTTGCGACGCCAGTGCAGGGACGTTTCAAGAGGGATGGCAGCGCTGCGGCCGAATCCGAGCCGCGCGGCGGGAGTGACCGCGGCCAGTCGACCCAGCACGCCCGGAACACCGGCCCGGCCAAGGGCCGGGACAAGGAGCGTGCGGGCGCATCTCCCACCACCTCCACCTCCCAGGACGGTGTTGCGGAGAAGGCCGACGACACCCCGGACAGGTCGGCGGCTCCCACCGGCCCCGGCTCGCGAATAGCGCTGCGCAACTGGCGCATCAGTACGCGCCTGGTGGCGCTGCTGACGCTGCCCGTGGTCGCGGCCACCTCGCTCGGCGCGATGCGTATCAGCTCGTCCATGGACGAGATCGAGCAGCTCGACAACATGAAGCTGCTCACCGAGATGACCCAGCGCGCCACCCGGCTCGCGACCGCGCTGCAGAACGAGCGCGACCAGTCGGCGGGCCCGCTCACGCACGGCGGCAAGGCGTCCGACTACGACGTCCGCAGCCACCGGGAGAACACCGACAGCGCACGGAAGGTGTTCCTGGAGGGCACCCGCAGCCTGGAGAGCGCGGACCAGGAGACTCTCGACGGTGTCCGCAGCAACGTCCGGCAGGTCACCAGCCAGCTCTACACGCTCGGTGACATCCGCAAGGAGGCGTACCAGGACGGCCAGTCCGTCTCCCAGACGATCGACGCCTACAGCCAGCTCGTGGAGCAGCTGCTCGACCTGTCGACCCACATGGCGCAGGCGACCAGCAACCCGGACATGATCCAGCGCACCCGTGCGCTCGCGGCCTTCTCCTCCGCCAAGGAGTACGCCTCGATCCAGCGGGCCGTGATCGCCGCCGCCCTGCCGGCCAACGACCGCACCTACGGCGAGCTGTCCGAGACCGACCGCCGCTACGGCTCCAACGCCTTCAAGAACGAGGAGGGCTCCCTCGCCATCCTCGGCGGCGTCTACGAGGGCAACGCCGAGACGCTGCTGAAGCCGCTGGGCAACAACGCGACGATCACCGAGGCCAACGCCTACGCCAAGCGCGTGCTGACCGAGCCCAACGGCATGCGGATGCTGGACAAGCGCTCGTACCGCGACTGGCTGGACGACGCCTCCGCCGAGCTCGACCAGATGCAGCGCATCGAGACCACCCTGCTCACCGAGATGGAGCAGAAGGCCCGTGAGCTGCGCAACGAGTCCGAGCGCGACGCGTACCTCAACGGTGCGGTGATCCTGCTGGTCCTCGGCGTGTCGCTGGTCGGCGCCTTCGTGGTGTCCCGGTCCATGATCCGCTCGCTGCGCCGGCTGCAGGACACCGCGACCAAGGTGGCCCAGGAGCGGCTGCCCGAGCTGGTCCAGCAGCTCTCCGAGTCGGACCCGCAGGACGTGGACACCTCGGTGGAGTCCGTGGGTGTGCACTCCCGCGACGAGATCGGCAAGGTGGCCGCGGCCTTCGACGACGTGCACCGCGAGGCGGTCCGCCTCGCCGCCGACCAGGCGCTGCTGCGCGGCAACGTCAACGCGATGTTCACCAACCTCTCGCGCCGCAGCCAGGGCCTGATCCAGCGCCAGCTCTCGCTCATCTCCGAACTGGAGTCCCGCGAGGCCGACCCGGACCAGCTCTCCTCGCTCTTCAAGCTCGACCACCTCGCCACCCGCATGCGCCGTAACGGTGAGAACCTCCTGGTCCTCGCCGGTGAGGAGCCCGGCCGCCGGTGGACGCGCCCCGTCCCGCTGGTCGACGTGCTCCGCGCCGCCGCCTCCGAGGTGGAGCAGTACGAGCGCATCGAACTGGCCTCGGTGCCCGCCACCGACGTCGCCGGCCGCGTCGTCAACGACCTCGTGCACCTCCTCGCCGAGCTGCTGGAGAACGCCACGTCGTTCTCCTCGCCGCAGACCAAGGTCAAGGTCACCGGTCACGCGCTGCCCGACGGGCGGGTGCTGATCGAGATCCACGACACCGGCATCGGCCTCTCCCCCGAGGACCTCTCCGCGATCAACGAGCGGCTCGCGCAGCCGCCGACGGTGGACGTCTCGGTCTCGCGCCGCATGGGTCTGTTCGTGGTCGGCCGTCTCTCGCAGCGCCACGGCATCCGCATCCAGCTGCGCCCCTCCGACTCGGGCGGTACGACCGCGCTGGTCATGCTCCCCGTCGACGTCGCCCAGGGGGGCAAGAAGGTTCCGCCGAAGGCAGGCGCCGCGAGCGTCCCGCAGGGCGGTCCGGGCGGCCGTCGCCCCGGCCCCGGCGGCGCGGGCGGCCAGCTCGGCGCGGGCCAGGCACGCGGCCAGGTCGGCTCCTCCTCACCGCGTGCGGCACTGCCCGGGCGCGAGCCCGGCGCGGCGATGCGCGGCGACGCCCCGCAGCAGCAGGGCGGCTCCACCAACCTCTTCGGCGCGGTCACGCCGGGCAACCAGGGCGGCCAGGGCAACCGGCCCCCGGCCCGCTCCGGGCAGAGCGGCCCCGGCGGCCTGTTCGGCGGCGGCCCCGCCGATCGCGGCGCCCGCCAGGGCGGCCCCGGCGAGACCCCGTTCGGGGCGCCCGCCCGCAACGACCAGCGGCCGCAGATACCGGCCCAGCGGCAGGACGGCACCGGGGCGGACAGCCTCGGCGCGGTTCCGCCGAACGGGCCGGGCGTGCGCGCCGACGGCCGCCGCAGGCCGCAGCTGCCCCCGCGCTCCGGTGGCGGTCAGCTGCCGCCGGGCGGTCCCCGGGCGGAGCTGCCCGCGGCGCCGGGCGGCGAGCAGGCGAGGCCGAGCTGGTCCAACGAGCACGCGGCGGCGCACGACACCCCGCGCGGCCACGACGAGCCGGACGCCACGGCGCAGTTCCCGGCCGTCTCCGAGCAGGGCCCGGGCGTCACGGGGCAGTTCCCCGCGGTGCGCGAGCAGCACCAGGGCGGCCAGGACGCGTACGGTCCGGGTGCCACCGGCCAGTTCCCGGCGTACGAGCAGGGCCAGGCCGGCCAGGCTCCGTACGACGAACTGTCGGGCCCCGGCGTCGGCCCGCAGTTCCCGGGGGCCCCCGCGCAGGAGCAGCAGGGCGGCTACCAGGGCGGCGGCCTCCAGGACTTCCAGGGTGGTTACGCCGGCCAGGAGCAGCAGGGCGGGCAGCAGCAGGGCTACGACGCGTACGGTCAGGGCGGGCACCAGAACGGGCCCGGTCTGCCGCAGCAGCCGCACGGCGGGCAGGGGGACCTGCCCCCGTCGGGCCCCGGCGACGGCGGGACCCCGCTCTACGACACGCTGGAGACCAACTGGTTCCGCGGCCAGGGCGGCGAGCCGCAGGACGGCCCCGGGCAGCAGCAGACGGCCCCCGAACCGGCGCCGCAGCAGCACCCGGAGCCCCAGCGGCCGCAGGCCCCGCAGGAGCCGGCACCGCAGCGGCGTCCGGCGGCGCCGGCCGCCGGCTCGTGGCGGCCCTCGCCCAACGACGAACTGGTCAAGCAGGCCGAGCGGGTCCGCCAGCCCTCGGCGGGCGGCGTCACCACCTCCGGTCTGCCGCGCCGAGTCCCCAAGGCCAACCTCGTGCCGGGTACGGCCGAGCAGCAGCAGAACCCCACCGGTCCTCAGGTCTCGCGCGCCCCCGACGACGTGCGCGGCCGGCTGACCAATCTCCGTCGGGGCATCCAGCAGGGTCGCTACCAGAGTGGTCAGGGGGGCGCGCCACAGGGCGACGACTCCCGGACCGGTGGTTACCCCGGCCCCTCTCACCAGCAGGAGCGTTAGTTGAGTCCGATGAGCCAGGCGGCACAGAATCTGAACTGGTTGATCACCAATTTCGTGGACAACACCCCCGGGGTGTCGCACACGGTGGTGGTCTCCGCCGACGGACTCCTTCTGGCGATGTCCGAAGGCTTCCCCCGTGACCGCGCCGACCAGCTCGCCGCTGTCGCCTCCGGTCTGACCTCGCTGACCGCCGGGGCCTCCCGGATCTTCGAGGGCGGTCCGGTCAACCAGACCGTGGTCGAGATGGAGCGCGGCTTCCTCTTCATCATGTCGGTCTCGGACGGTTCGTCCCTCGCGGTGCTGGCGCACCCGGAGTGCGACATCGGCCTGGTCGGCTACGAGATGGCGCTGCTGGTCGACCGCGCGGGCGCCGTGCTCACGCCGGACCTGCGCGCCGAACTCCAGGGAAGTCTCCTGCACTAGCCCGACCCGCACGACGTACGGCCGTACCACCGTCCGATCATCATTCAGCCCGGCTGCTCAGCCTTCCCCCCACCGCCGGCCAAGTCAGACGGCACGCAGACCCCTTGCTGTCCCGCCCGGAGGATTCATGACCCCGCCCAGTCCCTCTCACGACCCGTACGGAGCTTCCCAGCATGCCTCGTACGGCGAGGAGGGTGACCAACCGCTGGTCCGCCCGTACGCGATGACCGGCGGCCGGACCAGGCCCCGCTATCAGCTCGCCATCGAAGCGCTGATCAGCACGACGGCCGACCCGGCGCAGTTGCAGGGGCTGCTCCCCGAGCATCAGCGGATCTGCCACCTCTGCCGTGAGGTCAAGTCGGTGGCGGAGGTGTCGGCCCTGCTGTCGATGCCCCTTGGTGTGGCCCGGATCCTCGTCGCCGATTTGGCGGAGGCCGGGCTTGTCGCCATCCATCAGCCCGGCGGCGACGAGAACGCCGGGGGCCAGCCAGACGTGACACTGCTCGAAAGGGTGCTCAGTGGACTTCGCAAGCTCTAACGGCGGAGCGGCCCGCTCCACCACCAGCGCGAAAATCGTGGTGGCGGGCGGCTTCGGCGTGGGCAAGACCACGTTCGTCGGAGCCGTATCGGAGATCAACCCGCTGCGCACCGAAGCCGTCATGACCAGCGCGTCCGCCGGCATCGACGACCTCACCCACACCGGCGACAAGACCACCACCACCGTCGCCATGGACTTCGGCCGCATCACCCTCGACCAGGACCTCATCCTCTACCTCTTCGGCACCCCCGGACAGGACCGCTTCTGGTTCATGTGGGACGACCTCGTCCGCGGCGCCATCGGCGCCGTCGTCCTCGTCGACACCCGCCGCCTCGCCGACTGCTTCCCCGCCGTCGACTACTTCGAGAACAGCGGACTCCCCTTCGTCATCGCCCTCAACGGCTTCGACGGACACCAGCCCTACGCCCCCGAAGAAGTACGCGAAGCCCTCCAGATCGGCCCCGACGCCCCCATCATCACCACCGACGCACGCCACCGCGCCGACGCCAAGAGCGCACTCATCACCCTCGTGGAACACGCCCTCATGGCGCGCCTCAAGTAAAGCCGCGCTCACGGAAGTTGTGTGAAGACCCCGCAGCGGCGGGCTGTGTCCTTGGACACGGTCCGCCGCTGTGTTCATAACGTTTCGGCAGACAATCGCCCCGGCGCCGCCACGGGTCGCGGTCGAGCCGTGCCCCTGCGCGCACGAGCCGCCGGGCATTTGCCGCAGCTCACCGCTTATGCCCGGCTTGTCGGTGGCCCCGCGAAGTCGGCGCGGGCTCTCCAGGCTGTTTGGTGGAGCACCACCCGACATGCTGGAATGCCTCGAACTGCCCAGTAACACACGGGCCTGGAGACGTCTGCGGCCCCGCCCGGGTCCCGCCGCCGAGAGGTTGTTGTTCGAGTGAGGCGAAGCACGACGAGCCCCGCACCGCCGTCACGGGGTAACTTCACCCCGCCGCAACGTGCTGCGGCGTCTCCCGCTCAGGACGCGGGTGAGTCCGCCGCCCCCGCGGGGAGCGGCCATCGCCTCTCCCCTCGCAACTGGCGGGTACCCGCGAGACTCAACGCCATCCTCCTGCTGCCGGTCGTGGTCGGCCTGGTGGTCGGCGGGTTCCAGGTGTCGGGTTCCATCGACACCTGGCGCGAGGCCCAGGACGCGGAGAAGACGGCGCGTGTCGTCGAGGCCGCGCTGAACTACGGCGACCGCCTCATCCGGGAGCGCGACATCTCCGCCGAGCCCTTCCTCAGGGGCAAGCGGAACGACAGCGAGGTCGTCAAGGCACGCGCCGCCACCGACGCGGCGGGCAAGAAGTTCGACGTCGCCGTCCGGTCGCTGCCGGACAAGCCGGGGCTCAAGCGCCGACTGGACGCGTTCCGCGACGTCGAGCCGAACCTGGAGCCGCTGCGTGAGGCGGCGTACTCCAAGAAGCTCAAGGGTGTCGAGACCGAAGAGGGCTACGTCGCCGTCCAGCACCCGCTGATGGAGTTCGCCAACGAGCTGGGCCTGGGCACCGGCAACATCACCACCTACGGGCGCACCTCCTACGCCATCTCGCTGACCAAGGCCGCCCTGTCCCTCCAGCGCTCGATCGGCATGCACCTGCTGGTGAACCCCGGGCCGGACGCACCGAGCCTGGGCAAGCAGCGCATCGCCCTCAGCAGTTACGCCTACCTTGAGGGCATCGCGATCGAGGAGTACACCTCCAGCGGTATGGAGGAGGACGAGAAGAAGCTCGTCGCGGGCCAGAAGGAGCTGGAGGCGAAGGCGGAGAAGCAGGCCCGCGAGGCCGCTGCCGAGGCCCGCGCCGCCGGCGAGCGCTACATCGCGCCGCCCTCGGGCCAGCAGGCCGTCGGCCTGATGGTCAGCCCGACCAGCACGCCGCAGGCGCTGGCCGCGCAGGGCCTCACCCCCGAGGCGTGGTGGGCGCAGACGACCGCCCGGTTCGACCTCTACCGCACCATCGAGTCGGACCTCACCGAGAACGCGGTGCGGGAGGCGGCGCAGATCGCCTCCGACGCCAAGCGCGACGCGATCATCACCGGTGTCGCGGTGGTCCTGGCCCTGCTGGTGGCGTTCGTCATCGCCGCGATGATGGCCCGGCAGATGGGCCGCTCCATGCGCCGGCTGCGCAGCGCCGCCTTCAGCGTGGCCGAGCAGCGGCTGCCCTCCCTGGTCGACCAGTTGTCGCGGACCGACCCCGGTCAGATCGACACCCGGGTGGAGCCGATCCCGGTCACCTCCACGGACGAGATCGGCGAGATCGCCCGCGCCTTCGACCAGGTGCACCGCGAGGCCGTCCGGCTCGCCGCCGAGCAGGCGCTGTTGCGGGGCAACGTCAACGCCATCTTCACCAACCTCTCGCGACGCAACCAGTCCCTCATCGAGGGCCAGCTGACGCTGATCACCGGCCTGGAGAACAACGAGGCCGACCCGGACCAGCTGGAGAACCTCTTCAAGCTCGACCACCTCGCGACGCGTATGCGCCGCAACGGTGAGAACCTGCTGGTCCTCGCCGGTGAGGAGCCGGGCCGTCGCTGGGACCAGCCGGTCCCGCTGGTGGACGTGCTGCGCGCCGCCGCCTCCGAGGTGGAGCAGTACGAGCGCGTCGAGATGTCGGGCGTGCCGGAGGCGGAGATCCACGGCCGGGCCGTGACCGACCTCGTCCACCTCCTCGCCGAGCTGCTGGAGAACGCGACGACGTTCTCCTCGCCCCAGACGAAGGTCAAGGTCACCGCGACGCGGCTGCCCGACGGCCGGGTCATGGTGGAGATCCACGACAAGGGCATCGGCCTGACCGCCGAGGACTTCGCCGACATCAACCACAAGCTGGCCAACCCGCCCACGGTGGACGTGGCCGTCTCGCAGCGGATGGGGCTGTTCGTGGTCGGCCGCCTCGCGGACCGGCACGGCATCCGGGTCCAGCTGCGCCCCTCCGGCGAGCAGGCCGGCACGACCTCGCTGGTGATGCTCCCCGACGCGATCACCCACGGCGGCGGTGGCGCGGAGGGCCCGGACTCCGAGTTCACGGTCTCCTCGATCATCCCCGAGCAGCAGGCCCACGAGGTGGCGCCGCTGCGCACCGCGGCCGAGCTCGGCTTCGACGACAACCGCTACCGGGCGGACCGGTCCGGCGATTTCCCGGAGCTGGACCCGGTGGGCCGTTCGCGCCTCCGCGAGGAGCGCCGCGCCGCCCTGGGGTCCCCGCACGACCAGGGCCAGACCGCCGACGGCCGTCCCCTCTTCCGCGACGAGGCGCCCGGTCAGGGCGGAGCGCGGGAGTACGGATTCGACGAGCGCCAGTCTGTTCCCGGCCAGGGTTACGACGACGGATTCGGCAACCAGGGCTACGGCGGCCCGCAGGCGGGTCCCGGCGGCCAGAACGGCTACGAGGCCGGCTGGCAGGGCCAGGGCCACCCCGTGGTCGAGGGCATGCAGGACGGTCAGCAGGACCAGTTCTCCGGCTACGCCGCGAGCGAGGGCTATGCGGAATCCGGCTTCGACGCCGGAAACGGCGGCACCCAGGCCGACTGGACCGGCCAGGACGGTCATCAGGACGGCTACGCACCCCAGTTCGGCCAGGAACCGGAAGGGTTCCAGGGAACTGACGGGGGTCAGGCCGGCGGCGTAGGCTTCGAGCGGCCCGGCCCGGCGCCGAGCACCATCGGCGAGGTCACGGAGGCGGGACTCCCGCGCCGTGCCACCGGTGGGGCGGGGCGTCCCCAGGGCGAGTCGGGTGGCCGAATACCGCCGCAGTCCCCGTCCGGAGAGCGGAACCTTGCCGTGGACAGCGGCGACAACGACGACTGGCGTTCGTCCAACGACGACCGCTGGAACGAGGCGGGCAAGCTCAAGCGGCCGCAGGCCGGGGGGACCACTTCCTCCGGACTGCCCCTCCGGGTGCCGAAGGCCAACCTGGTCGACGGCACGGCCGAGCAGACCCCGCAGGGCGGCCCCCAGGTCTCCCGCGACCCCGAGGACGTACGGGGCAGGCTCAGCAACCTGCGCCGCGGCGTCCAGCGGGGCCGCACCGCAGGAAGTGATACGAACGGCCAGGCTTCGCCGGACCAGCACCGCGGGCCTGACAGCACCTACGACCAGGAGCGTTAGTGTGAGCCCGATGAGCCAGGCGGCACAGAACCTGAACTGGTTGATCACCAATTTCGTGGACAACACCCCCGGGGTGTCGCACACGGTGGTGGTCTCCGCCGACGGACTCCTTCTGGCGATGTCCGAAGGCTTCCCCCGTGACCGCGCCGACCAGCTCGCCGCTGTCGCCTCCGGTCTGACCTCGCTGACCGCCGGGGCCTCCCGGATCTTCGAGGGCGGCGACGTGAATCAGACAGTTGTGGAGATGGAGCGGGGATTCCTCTTCATCATGTCCATTTCCGACGGCTCGTCCCTCGCCGTACTCGCCCACCCGGAAGCGGACATCGGCCTCATCGGGTACGAGATGGCCCTTCTCGTGGACCGCGCGGGCACGGTCCTCACCCCCGATCTGCGGGCGGAGCTCCAGGGAAGCCTTCTCAACTGACAGACAGGCAGTACGTTTTAACGCCGCGTGGCCGTAAAGTTTCGCCACGCGGCTCCCGACGACGGCGCCCGGAACAGCAGGAGGAGGAGACGTGACAACATCCCCCGACGGCTCGCATCCCCACTGGGCCCATGGCTACGGCCAGGGCCGGCCTCAGGGGCAGGGCGAGGACGCTCCCGCGAACCCGTACGACTTCCCCTCCGGACCAGACGGCCGGCCGTACCAGGACCCGGGCCGGTACCCGGGCCCGTACGAGCAGCGGCCGTACGAGCAGCAGCCGTACCAGCAGCCGTCGGCGCCCAGGACCGGGCCGGCGCAGCCTCCGCAGCAGCGGAAGCCGGCGGCTTCCGGCCAGGGCTCCGGCAATCCGCTGGTGCGCCCGTACGCCATGACCGGCGGCCGCACCCGGCCGCGCTACCAGCTCGCCATCGAGGCGCTGGTGCACACCACGGCCGATCCCGTCCGGATGCAGGGGCAGTTGCCCGAGCATCAGCGGATCTGCCACCTGTGCCACGAGATCAAGTCGGTCGCCGAGATCTCGGCACTCCTCTCCATACCCCTTGGTGTGGCCCGGATCCTCGTCGCCGATTTGGCGGAGGCCGGGCTTGTCGCCATCCATCAGCCCGGCGGCGACGAGAACGCCGGGGGCCAGCCAGACGTGACACTGCTCGAAAGGGTGCTCAGTGGACTTCGCAAGCTCTAACGGCGGAGCGGCCCGCTCCACCACCAGCGCGAAAATCGTGGTGGCGGGCGGCTTCGGCGTGGGCAAGACCACGTTCGTCGGAGCCGTATCGGAGATCAACCCGCTGCGCACCGAAGCCGTCATGACCAGCGCGTCCGCCGGCATCGACGACCTCACCCACACCGGCGACAAGACCACCACCACCGTCGCCATGGACTTCGGCCGCATCACCCTCGACCAGGACCTCATCCTCTACCTCTTCGGCACCCCCGGACAGGACCGCTTCTGGTTCATGTGGGACGACCTCGTCCGCGGCGCCATCGGCGCCGTCGTCCTCGTCGACACCCGCCGCCTCGCCGACTGCTTCCCCGCCGTCGACTACTTCGAGAACAGCGGACTCCCCTTCGTCATCGCCCTCAACGGCTTCGACGGACACCAGCCCTACGCCCCCGAAGAAGTACGCGAAGCCCTCCAGATCGGCCCCGACGCCCCCATCATCACCACCGACGCACGCCACCGCGCCGACGCCAAGAGCGCACTCATCACCCTCGTGGAACACGCCCTCATGGCGCGCCTGCGCTAGAACGGCCCACCGCACGCCGACGGCCCCCGTCCTTCCCGGAGTTCTCCGGAGGGGACGGGGGCCGTCGGGGTGTTCGGGGCGCGCCGCGCACGCGACGGCGCGGGCTCAGCCCTGCCAGCTGTGCGGGGCGCGGAAGCCGGAGGTGCGCTCCAGGCGGCGCCAGCCGGCCCGGTCCTGGCCGCGGTGGGCGGCGGGGGCGGGCCGGGCGGCGGCGCGAGCCATCAGGAGGGCGGTGATCGCCGCCAGTTCCTCGGGCTCGGCGTGGCCCTTCTCGACGCGCAGGAACTGCTCGGGTCCGGCCGGAACGGTGGGTGTGGCCATGCGGGTGCTTCTCCGTCTTCTGGTGGGTCCGGCCACCGTCACTGGGGCGGGTTGCCGTGCTTGCGGGAGGGCAGGTCTGCGTGCTTGGTACGGAGCATGGCCAGGGAGTCGATGAGGACCCGGCGGGTCTCGGCGGGGTCGATGACGTCGTCGACGAGGCCGCGCTCGGCCGCGTAGTACGGGTGCATCAGCTCGGTCTTGTACTCCTTGACCATCCGCGCGCGCATCGCCTCGGGGTCGTCGGCCTCGGCGATCTGCCGGCGGAAGATGACGTTGGCCGCGCCCTCCGCGCCCATCACCGCGATCTCGTTGGTGGGCCAGGCGTACGTGAGGTCGGCGCCGATGGACTGGGAGTCCATGACGATGTACGCGCCGCCGTACGCCTTGCGCAGGATCACCGAGATGCGCGGCACGGTGGCGTTGCAGTACGCGTAGAGCAGCTTGGCGCCGTGGCGGATGATGCCGCCGTGCTCCTGGGCGACGCCGGGCAGGAAGCCGGGGACGTCCAGGAGGGTGACGATCGGGATGTTGAAGGCGTCACACATCTGCACGAACCGTGCGGCCTTCTCCGATGCCTCGATGTCCAGCACGCCGGCGAGGGACTGGGGCTGGTTGGCGACGATGCCGACGACCTGGCCGTCGAGGCGGGCCAGGGTGCAGATGATGTTGCGCGCCCAGCGCTCGTGGACCTCCAGGTGGTCGCCGTCGTCGACGAGTTCCTCGATGACCTTGGCCATGTCGTAGGGCCGGTTGCCGTCGGCCGGGACGAGGTCGAGGAGGGTGTCGCCGCGCCGGTCGGCCGGGTCGGTGGCCTCGGCGGCGGGCGGGTTCTCCCGGTTGTTCTGCGGGAGGAGGGAGAGGAGGTAGCGGACCTCGGCGAGGCAGGTCTCCTCGTCGTCGTAGGCGAAGTGGCAGACGCCCGAGGTCTCGGCGTGCACGTCCGCGCCGCCCAGGCCGTTCTGGGTGATCTCCTCACCGGTCACCGCGCGCACCACGTCGGGGCCGGTGATGAACATCTGCGAGGTGTCGCGGACCATGAACACGAAGTCGGTCAGCGCCGGGCTGTAGGCGGCGCCGCCCGCGCACGGACCGAGCATCACGCTGATCTGCGGGATGACGCCGGACGCCCTGGTGTTCCGCTGGAAGATCCCCCCGTACCCGGCGAGGGCGGAGACGCCCTCCTGGATGCGGGCGCCCGCGCCGTCGTTCAGCGAGACCAGCGGGGCACCCGCCGCGATGGCCATGTCCATGATCTTGTGGATCTTCGTGGCGTGCGCCTCGCCGAGCGCGCCCCCGAAGATCCGGAAGTCGTGCGCGTAGACGAAGACCGTCCGGCCCTCGACCGTGCCCCACCCGGTGATGACACCGTCGGTGTGGGGCTTCTTCTGCTCCAGGCCGAAACCGGTCGCCCGGTGCCGTCGCAACTGCTCGACCTCACGGAACGAGCCCTCGTCCAGCAGCAGGGCGATCCGCTCCCGGGCGGTCAGCTTGCCCTTGGCGTGCTGCGCCGCCGTCGCCTTCTCACTCGGGCCCTGCTCGGCCCGCTGACGCAGGGCGTGGAGCTCGGCCACGCGACCACGGGCGTCGGCGGGCTCGCTTCCGGACTCAGCTGTCTCGTCCAAAACGGTCATGTAGCGACTCTACGAACCCGGGCCCCGAGAACCTGCCGTCGACTCCTCACAGTCTCCGGACCGTTTTCCTGGAGCAGTCCCACAGAGGGATAGGGGTACGCAGCGCATTCGACTGCCAGTAGGGGGTGTGCGTTATGGGGTTCCGACAAACATCGGCGGGGCGCGATTCCTGCGCACACCCGTAGGGACCCCACAAGCTGCCGTGCCCCCGGCGCACGCCCGGGTCCGCCCGCCGAGGGTAACGGCGGGCGGACCCGGGAGGAAAACGGTGGCGGGGCCGGTCAGCAGCCGCCGCAGTTGTGGTAGGTCACGTCCCAGTGGTTGCCTTCGTCCGCGTAGACGTTGCCGGAGCCCGACTGGTACTGGGCCGCACCGTCGCCGCGCTGGCCGATGTAGGTGAAGGTGCCGGTGACGTAGGTGTTCAGGCAGGTGCTCTTGCCGAAGTCGAGCTTGTAGCCGTTCCAGTGCGAGTAAGTGCCGCCGGCGTGGCCGGTCTCGGTGCCCCCGGTGATGTTGAGGGCGCAGCCGCTCGCCGACTTGAGGATCTGGGCGCCCTGAGCGGTGGCGAGATTCAGCTGGTCGAAGGAGGTGCAGGTCGAGACGTTGCGGTCGGAACACCCCCCGGAGGACGACCAGGTGATGCCGGAGGAGGAGAACCGCGAGGTGGCCTGGGCATGGGTGATCTTGGTGGCGGCCGTGCCGAACTCGGCGGCGGAGACGGGAGCCGGTGCGGCGCTGGCGCCGGTGGCGGTGCCGATGACGCCGAACCCGGCTCCGGCGACGAGGGCGAGGGCGCTCAGCGCCGAGCGGATCTTCATGGAGGTCCTCCTTGCGTGGCGTGCGGCGCACGCCACGGTGGGGGTGTGTGGGGGGGTGGTGCGGAGGCCGCACTTGCGGGGCAGACGCATAGTGCCCGAGTTCTACGCGGGTCACCAGAGGGCCTCACCGATCAGTTCCGGCCAAATAGCGGGCCCCTCGGAGTCGGCACCCCACTCCGGACCGGCGCCGGAGATGCGCCGTCCGTATCAGCCGGGCCGCCCCGCAGGAGCGAACCGGCCCCGGTTGGGCATACCCGGAGCACGGATGTTGAAAGTTGAACCGAAAAGCGCTACCTTCGAACTTGTTGAACCTTCAACAGCTTCTCTCCCGCTCCGGTGACCGCCCGGAGCACGTCCCCAAGGAGCACCCCATGGGCATCTTCGGCCGCAAGAACGAGACCACCGACACCGACACCGCCGTCAACCCGGACCTGGCCGCGCTGACCGGCACGTACACGATCGACCCGACGCACACCACGATCGGCTTCGTGGCCCGGCACGCCATGGTCACCAACGTCAAGGGGGGCTTCGGCGACTTCACCGGCACGCTGACCCTGGACGGCTCCTCCCCGTCGAACTCCACCGCCGAGATCGACGTGGCCATGGACTCCATCGACACCGGCAACGCGGACCGCGACGGCCACCTGAAGAACGCCGACTTCTTCAAGACCGACGAGTTCCCGAAGAT
Organism: Streptomyces sp. BBFR102; assembly: GCF_051397025.1. NCBI lineage: Bacteria > Bacillati > Actinomycetota > Actinomycetes > Kitasatosporales > Streptomycetaceae > Streptomyces > Streptomyces sp. BBFR102. The sequence continues at coordinate 4,536,689 of NZ_CP195757.1, read as the reverse complement.
GACCTTCCGCTCGACCCAGGCCGAGGCACTCGGCGGCGACGACTACCGGATCACCGGTGACCTGACCATCCTCGGCACCACCCGCCCGCTCTCCATCGACCTGGAGTTCAACGGCGCCGCCAAGGACCCGTTCGGCAACGAGCGCGTCGGCTTCGAGGGCACCGCCTCGGTCCTCCGCTCCGAGTGGGGCCTGACCTGGAACGCGGCGCTGGAGACCGGCGGCGTCCTCGTCTCCGACAAGATCAAGCTGGTCTTCGACATCTCGGCGATCAAGAACGCCTGACGCGGACCGGCCCCCAGGGGCACCGGGGCCGCAGAGCCCTACCGAGCGCGCCCGCCCTCCCTTCCGGAGGGCGGGCGCTCCTGCGTACGACCCGTGCCTCCCGCCCCCGCGCATGCGGTGCGCCTGCCGCCCCTGAGTCCAGGAGTTCCTCCGTCGCGCCTCCACGCCTGTCCTGCTCCCGTGCGGGTCTGCGCTCGGTGTGCCGGAGTGACCCGGGGGGCGTGGGGCCGCGCGCCCCGGGCCGTGTCCGAGCGGGCTCGACGTGCAGAAACGATCACTCCGCGACCGCCGCGAATGCGCTGGTCACACCCCCCGCACGCCCTGCACGTTCGAGTGACACCGAGGGTGGCGCGGGTGGGGGAGGGTAGCTGACGTTCGGAGCCGAAGGGTGGGCGCGTGGGTGTGCGGGCGGAGCGGATGCCGCTCCGCGCACCCCGGCCGACGCGCCCTCTGCTGACCCGTCGGCGCCACCCTCCGCCCTCTCCTCACCGCTCACCGCCGGGGTCGTCTCCCCGCTCCGGCGAGGGGTGGTCGGAGGGGGCGGTTCAGGGAGAGCGCAGTCACGCCGCGCGCCCCGGCGGCTACGCGTCGGCGGCGTCCGGCACGCGGTAGCCCGGCACGGAGGGCCAGCGCACCGTCATGACGACGGAGGGCTCCTCGGCCTCCCAGGAATGGTCGACTCCCTTGCCCCAGACCACGTACTGCCCCTGCTCGCTCAGCACCACGTCCTGGCCGGGGAACTCCATCCGGAACCGCCCGCTGATGAGGACCAGCAGCGCCTGCCGCTCCTCCCCGCGCACCCAGGCGGCACGCCGCTCGCCGGCCTCGTGGACGCCCCATTTGATCTCCACGGCCTCGTTGTGGCGCGGGTCGTCCGGCGCCTTGAAGTGGCCCATGATCCAGCCGGCGTCCAGCGCGGCCTCCTGGGGGGCGTTGCCCACGTACACGTTCTCGCTCATCCTCCGGACGGTAGTACACGTGAGGGTGGTCTCCCCGAGGGCCGGAGGGTGGCCCGGCCGGGGCGGCTTTGGTTGGGTGGGGTGGTCCTGCTGGCGCGTTGTACTACAGAGGGGGTTGAGGGACATGAGGAGCACGGCGGAGGTCTCCGTGGCGGCCGTGATCGAGGCGGAGCCGAAGGCGGTCTACGAACGGGTCGCCGACGTGGCGTCGATGGGCCGGTGGAGCCCGGAGTGCGTACGGACGGCGGCGGGCGTCGGGCCCGCGCCGGTGGGCGCCGAGTTCAAGGGGACCAACAAGGGTCCGAGCGGCCGGAGCTGGTCGACGCGCTGCCGGGTGATGGTGGCGCGGCCCGGTGAGCGGTTCACCTTCCGGGTGCGGTTCTGGGGGATGCCGGTGGCGACCTGGGACTACCGTTTCCGCCCGGTCGGGGACGGCACCGCGACCGAGGTGACCGAGACGGCCGTGGACCAGCGGAACCGGCTCCTGTGGTTCCTCGGTTCGGCGGTCAGCGGCGTCTGGGACCGCGACGCGCGCAACGCCGAGACCATGCGGGAGACCCTGGAGCGGCTGCGGGGGACTCTGGAGGCGGAGCGGCGGGCGGGGTGAGGCGGCCCAGGAGGACGACCGCGCCGACGAGGACGGGCCGGGGCCCGAGGACGGGGAGCCCTGGTGGCGCGGTCGGCGGGAGGTGGGCCCCGTCCCTGACGACCGGCGGCGAACGGTGGTGGTCCCTCAAGGACGCGACCCAGCTGAACGGCGGACCGCTGACACCCGCTCCGGGGCCGTCGGCAGCGTCCTGACGCCCTGCCGGGCCAGGGCTCACCGAGCCTGGACCAGGTCCCACCGGTTCCCGTACGGGTCCCGGAAGACGGCCACGGTCCCGTACTCCTCGTGCCGGGGTGCCTCCTCGAAGGTCACCCCGGCGGCGCGCAGCCGGGCGTGCTCGCGCGCGAAGTCCTCGGTGTACAGGAAGAATCCGACCCGGCCGCCCGTCTGATCGCCCACCCGGGCGGCCTGTTCGGGGGCGGTTGCCTTCGCGAGGAGCAGACCGGCCCCGCCCCCGCCGGGCGGCACGACGACCACCCACCGTCTACCCGCGCCGAGGTCGGTGTCCTCGGCCAGTTCGAAGCCGAGCCGGCCTCGGTAGAAGGCGAGGGCGTCGTCGTAGTCGGGGACGACGAGGGTGATCAGTCCTAGGCGCATGGGCGAAGTATGCGGGACTGGACCAGAGCTGCCCGCCGCTACTTCACGGCGACGTGGTCCCCGCCCGACGACCTCGCTCCGGAGGTCGAGTTGCCGTAGTACGTCCACCGCCACGTCCCCGGCTCGGTGGCCTTGACCGTGGTCTTGAGCGCGCCCTTGCTGTTCGACGTCGCCTTCTTGACCGTCTTGTACGAGGAGGCTCCGGCGGGCTTGAACTGGAGACTGACCGTGCGGCCGGCGTAGCCCTGGTAGGTGTGCTTGTCCCAGTTGGCGCGGGTGACGGTCCCGGTCACGGTGAGGGTCTTCCCCTTGGTCACCGGCTCCGGCGAGGCGTTGACGGTGAGGCGGGTGGCCCGCTTGACCTGGAGGGGAAGGTTCTCGTCGTCCACGTCGTGGCCGCCGCCGGCCAGGGAGATCCGGGCGCACGTCTTCCAGGTGCCGGCGTCCTTGTTCTCGAGGTCCGCGTGTCGCGGGTGGATGTAGATCGCCAGGGAGAAGTCGTAGATGCCCTTCGCGGGGTCCACGACTTCGGGGTCGCCGCCGCCGAGGGCGCTCCAGAGTTCGTCACCGTTCCCGAGCTTCCCCCGGTAGGGGTACACCATGGGGGCGCCCTTGAACTTGAGCTTGGTCGTCATCCGGACGGAGGCGGGAATCTCGACCTCCTCCTTCACCCCGATCACGATCGGCTGACCGCCGTTCACCTTGACCCGGGTGAAGGAGACACCGCCCTCCGCCGCCCCGGCCGGCACCGCCGTCAGCCCGGTGAACACGATCGCCGCTCCGCCGGCCACCGCCGCTCTCCACATCGTCTTCCGCGTCATCGAACCCGACCCGCCCTCTCCTCAACAACGTGAACAGGCGCGCAGGCGCCTGGGCCGGAGTTTCGTCCTCTCGGCTGATGGTGGGACACGGGAGGGCCGTGAGGGGTTGTACGCGATGCGGGACACGAGGTGATCACTGCGGTGTCCGGGCCTGGGCGGTACCGGATGGGGTGGGCCGAGGCTCCTGCCGTGGGGCCCGGCCGGTGAGCGGTGCTTCCCGCACCGCTCTCACTGGCCCCCGTCCCAGGTCGCGGTGTCGGGGTCGATGCCATGGGCGCGCGCGGCGGCGTCGACGATCTGACGGAACCAGGCGGCCAGGCCGGGGCGGACGCCGTCGTAGTGGGCGGCGAAGCCCGGGTCGGCCTCGTACATGCGGGCGAGGCAGACCTGCATCCGCCGGGTGAGGGGGAAGTACGACGCGAAGACCTCGCGGTGGCGTTCGGCGAGGTGGTTCGCCTCGGGGCTGCCCGGAGTGACGCCGGTGTCCATCGCCTCGCCGAGTGCGCGGTCGAGGCGGGCTACGTCGTCGGCGACGGCCTGCCACTCCTCGGGGCTGCGGGAGGCCGAGCGTTCGGCGTACTGCCGCCATTGGGGGGTGTCCCCGTAGCGCCGGCGGGCGCGGAGCGGCCCGTCCGGGTCCCACTCGGGGCCGAAGATCGCGGCCTGTTGGTCGACGGTCAGCAGCAGGCCGCGCTCGTGGGCGTCGATCAACCGGTCGAGCCCGGCGCCGAGTTGCCGGAGGCGGTCGATCCGGGCGGAGACCTGGGCGCGTTGCGCGCGCAGGGCGCCGGGCACGTCCGCGGTGGGGTCGTCGAGGACGACGCGGATCTTGTCCAGGCCGAGGCCGAGTTCACGGTGGACGACGACGCGGTGCAGGCGTTCCAGATCGGCGGTGGTGTAGAGCCGGTATCCGGCGGGCGTGCGCAGTGACGGTCGCACCAGGCCGATCTCGTCCCAGTGGTGCAGCGCGCGGACGGTCACGCCCAGGCGCGCCGAGACCTGACCGACGGTCAGGCCCTCGGCGTCCGTGGTGTCAGGCATGCTGCCCATTGTCCCCTGACGTGTCGCCGGGCGGGGTGATGCCCATCGCCGCCAGGTTGCGTGCCTCCTGGGTGGCCGGGTCGAAGGGCTTCGCGGCGGTGAAGACGATCCGTGCGTTCTCCGGGGTGACGACCTCCACGTCGCGGGTGTTCCAGGGCGTGTCCCGTGGCCCGTCGACCGCGTCCGGGCGCAGCGCGCGGCATGCCTCGGCGAGGGAGTCGACCTGGTTGAGTACGCCGGAGAAGCTGAAGCTCATCGCCGGCGGCTGCTCCGGAACGCTCGCCGCCGCGACGAGCAGTACGTCCTGGAAGGCCCATCGGCGCAGGTGCACGAGCGTGCCGGGGATGCTGAACAGCTCGAAGAAGCCCAGCCCCCGGGTCCAGAAGTCCACCGACGCCGCCAGATCGGCCGTGGGGATGTTCACGAAGGCGGGCATACCGTAGATGCCGTGGAAGGGCTCCGGCGGGACCGCGTCGGGGCCGGGAGCGGGCACGGGGCTGATCTCGAACGCGTTGTAGTAGTCGCTCATGTGCCCCAGCATCCGGCCTCACGCGGCGTGAGGGTCAAGTCCGGGCTGTACGCGCCGAGGGCCGGAACCGGGAAGGTGTCGCTCCGGAAAAAAGAACGGGCGGCCGGGGCGTCCCCGTGCCAGGCTGGCCCGCATGGCGACGACCTGCCGAAAGGCCCGTGCCGCGTAAGCCGCCGGGAAGAGTGCGGGCCGGACTCCCCCGGCCCCGGAGGACCTGCGAGAAGTCGCCCGTGATCGACGGGCTGTCGGGCGGAACGCTGGCCGAGGTGGCCCGGCTGGAGCGCACGCGGAGCCAGTTGTGGCCGGGCTCCGTGGCCGAGGCCGTACGCGCCTGGGCCGGGCATGTGCGGTTGCCGAGGGGGCGCACATGGCCGCACGCCGAGTACGCCCCCTGTTACTGCTGCCCCGACCCGTGGGAGTCGCGGGCGTTGCTGGACCGGGTCGCGCACGCCCTGTCGCGGCGCGGGGCGCGCGAACTGCGGCGCGTGGTCGCCCGGCACGACCAGCTCTGGGACCCGGCCCCCGCGCCGTACCGCAACGAGGGCCCGTGGTGAGGCGACGCCCCGCCCGCTTCGGCCCCTCCACCCCGGCGTCGAGCACGTCGCCCAGCCCGGCCGGGCGGTCTCCCAAAGGGGCACGCCGCCCGCCGCGTAGCCGATACGACCGTGCGCAGGCGCCAGGACGGTGAGGGCGGCGCGGTCCGGCGGCCCGCGCGGTACGCGGGGACACCGGGGCCGGGGGCAGGCAGTTCTCGGGCCCGGCGGCCCCCGGCCGAGCAGAGGCTCTCCGCCCGTCCGCGCCCCGTCGAGGACGCCCGGCGTATGCGGCGCCGGTCGGAGGGGTTGACGGCGGTCACCTTCCCGAGGCCGCCCACCCCACCACCGTCCACATCCGCGACTCCAAGGTCCCGGCGGGCCCCGTCCTCGACGTCGCCCCCGCCGCCTGGGCGGCGTTCGTACACGCGACCGCCGGTCCACTCGTATGACAACACCGCCGTCCGGCTGACGGGTCGGGCGGGCGGGTAGTGATCGGGCCGCCGGAATCACCGTGTGGAAGGCTCGACCGTGACACAGCCCTTTGTCCTGCCCGATTTCTACGTGCCGTACCCGGCGCGGCTCAACCCTCATCTGGAAGAGGCGCGCGCTCATGCCCGGGTCTGGGCGGACGAGATGGGGATGCTGGAGGGGTCGGGCGTCTGGGACCTGGCCGACCTGGAGGCCCACGACTACGCGTTGCTCTGCGCGTACACGCATCCGGACTGCGACGGTCCGGCGCTGTCGCTGGTGACCGACTGGTACGTGTGGGTCTTCTTCTTCGACGACCACTTCCTGGAGCTGTTCAAGCGGACGCAGGACCGTGAGGGTGCGAAGGCGTACCTGGAGCGGCTGCCGGCGTTCATGCCGATGGATCTGGCCCACGGTTTCCCGGAACCGCAGAATCCGGTGGAGGCGGGGCTCGCCGACCTCTGGGCGCGGACGGTTCCGGCCATGTCCGAGGACTGGCGCCGCCGCTTCGCCCTCTCCACGGAGAACCTGCTCAACGAGTCGATGTGGGAGCTGTCCAACATCAACGCGGGCCGCGTCTCCAACCCGCTGGAGTACATCGAGATGCGCCGCAAGGTCGGCGGCGCGCCCTGGTCGGCGGGGCTGATCGAGTACGCGGCGCAGGCCGAGGTCCCGGAGGCGGTGGCGTGCTCGCGTCCCCTGCGCGTGCTGACCGACGCCTTCTCGGACGGCGTCCACCTGCGCAACGACCTCTTCTCGTACCAGCGGGAGGTCGAGGAGGAGGGTGAGCTGAGCAACGGCGTCCTCGTACTGGAACGGTTCCTGGAGTGCACGACCCAGGAGGCGGCCGAGGCCGTCAACGACCTACTCACCTCGCGGCTCCAGCAGTTCGAGAACACCGCGCTGACCGAACTGGGCCCGCTCTTCGCCGACAAGGGGCTGAATCCGGCCGCATGCGCCTCCGTGCTGGCGTACGTGAAGGGACTCCAGGACTGGCAGTCGGGCGGCCACGAGTGGCACATGCGCTCCAGCCGGTACATGAACGAGGGCGCCGTCGACGGCGCCCAGGCACCGCCGACCCCGGGCGGTTCGCCGGGGGCGCTGGCGGCGGCGCTGCTGAACGGCACCTTGGGCACCTCGGCACTGGACGTGCACACCTTCTTCGGGCGTCCGGCGCGGCAGCGGGCGCGCAGCTTCTCGCACGTGCCGTACCAGAGGACGGGGGCGTCGCTGCTGCCGGAGTTCAGGCTTCCGTTCCCGACGCGGCTCTCGCCCGCGATGGAGCAGTCCCGGGTCGACACCATCGAGTGGGCGCACCGGATGGGGCTGCTGGTGCCGCAGCCGGGGGTGCCCGGGTCGGACGTGTGGGACGAGGAGGCGCTGGCCGGGTACGACTTCCCGCTCTGCGCGGCCGGGCTGCACCCGGAGGCGGACCTCGACGAGTTGGACCTCGCCTCGCAGTGGCTGACGTGGGGCACGTACGGCGACGACTACTACCCGGCGGTCTTCGGACGTACCCGGAACTTCGCCGGGGCCAAGATCTGCACCGACCGGCTGCGGGACTTCATGCCGGTCGAGCAGCCCTCGGCGGGACCGGTGCCGACCAGTGCCCTGGAGCGCTCGCTCGCCGACCTGTGGGTGCGGACCGCCTCCGCCATGCCGGAGAAGGCGCGCCGCGCGTTCCGTCAGACCATCGAGGTGATGCTCGACAGCTGGGTCTGGGAGCTGGACAACCAGGCGATCGGCCGCATCCCCGATCCGATCGACTACATGGAGATGCGCCGCGCCACCTTCGGCTCCGACCTGACGATGAGCCTGTGCCGCCTGCGCCACGGCAACGTCGTGCCCGAGGAGGTGTACCGCTCGGGCACCATCCAGGCGATGGAGAAGGCCGTCTCGGACTACGGGGCGCTGATCAACGACGTCTTCTCGTACCAGAAGGAGGTGGAGTTCGAGGGCGAGATCCACAACGCCGTCCTCGTCACCCAGAACTTCTTCGACTGCGACTACCCGACCGGGCTGGCGTACGTGGACGCGCTGATGAACGCGCGGCTGGAACAGTTCCAGCACATCGTCGCCCACGAACTTCCTGTGCTGTACGAGGATTTCCAACTGGACTCGGCGGCCAGGAAGGTGCTGGACGGGTACGTGCGGCAGTTGGAGAACTGGCTGTCGGCCATCCTGACCTGGCACCGGGGCTGCGTGCGGTACAAGGAGGAGGACCTGAGCCACCACTCCCCCGGGGTGCGGCGCGTGATCGAGGCCGCGCCGCGCGGGATCGGGCCCAACGGGCTCGGCCCCTCGGCGCTGGGCACGGCTGCCGCCCGGGTGTTCGCCGGGAGGTGAACGGAGGATGAGCGGGGGCGGCGCGCGGCTCCGGCGGCGTCAGAAGCCTCCGCCGAAGTCGCCTCCGCCGCCGAAACCGCCGCCGTCGCCGAAGCCGTCCCCGCCGCCGAAGTCGCCGGGGTCGAAGTCGGAGCCGGAGACGTCGCCGCCCTCGTAGCCGCCGCCGTCGCCGAAGCCTTCGGCGGAGCCGTAGTCGGCGGCGTAGGCGGGGCTCATCATCATGTGGCCGAGCATGGTGCCGACGAGGAGGCCGGGGAGCAGACCACCGCCCCAGTACCCGCCCGCCCAGGGTCCGTACGCCGGGCCGGCCTCCCAGTACGGGCGGCGGCCACCCGCGTCCGACTCCACGGTGCGGATGTCGGGCGCCTCGCCGCGCTCCAGCCGCGCCTGGTCGGCGGCGCAGACGGGCACCTCGCGGGGCGCGCCGCCGGCCGGGGCCCAGGTGACCTCGGCGACCGCGAGGCCGTGGCGCGGGTCGAAGAAGCACGGCGGGCGGCGCACGGGCAGTTCGCGGCCACTGCGGCGGGCGTCGAGCACGGCGAGCGCGAACCGGCCGTCCTCCAGCGCCTTGGTCACCTCGCGCACGTCCTCGGGCTTCTGGGCCCGGTCCATGAGGGACTTGGCGTTCTCGTACGCGTCGAGGCCGCGCTCGTAGTCGCCGCGCATCTCGTCGGTGGCGCCGGGTTCCAGGGGGCGGAAGTCGAGCCGCTCCAGCTCCTCGCCGAAGGCGGTGATGTCCTCGTCCACGACGACCCGCAGCTTGGCCAGGGCCTCCTGTCGGGCCCGCGCGCGCTGGTTCTTCCGCCGCCGGGTCAGGGTGTACGCCACGCCGCCCACGACCACGACGGCGATGCCGAGGCCGAGCCAGGTGGAGCCGGGCACGCCCTCCTGGGAGGACCAGGAGGTGGGGGCGCGGCCACCCATGTTCTGGGTGGCGTTGCCGACCAGGCCGGAGAGCTGGGAGGCGGCCGGGGTGGTGCCCTGGAAGCGGGATTCGAGGTTCTGGACGGCCTGCCGGGAGAGGACCGACTCGTCGGCGCGGACGTGCAGGTCGTCGCCGACGCGCAGCACGTACAGGCCGGTGATGCCGGTGTCGCCGCGCAGGTCGTTCATCGTCTGGTCGACGTCGCCGGTGAAGGTGGCGGGCAGGACGGCGACGAAGACCGCCTTGTCGCTCTCCCGGATCTCCTGGGAGAGGTCGCGCGCCTGGGCGTCGGAGAGCTGGTCCGAGACGTCCGGGTCCACGAAGACGGGGCCCTCGCGCCAGGCCGTGGCGATCTCCGAGACGGTCGGGGCGGCGGGGGCATGCGGGGCCGCCCGCAACGGGGCCGCGGCGGCGGCCCCGCTCTGGCCCGGGGCGGCGTCGGCGGGCGCGGCCGTCGCTCCGGCGGCGCCCAGCACGAGAAGAGGCCCGGACGCGAGGAGAGCGCCCCGGCGTACGGACTGGCGGACTACGGCTCGCCTCATAGCTCCACGCTAACCCGGGTCGGGGCGAAGCGCGCTGGGCGGACGGGTGGGGAGAAGTGGGGCGGCGGGGCCGGGTGCGGGCCCCGCCGCCTCGGGGCCGGGCCTACTCGGCGGGCTCGACCCCCGCGCGGAGCAGGCCGTAGGTGTAGGCGTCCTCCAGGGCGTGCCAGGAGGCGGCGATGACGTTCTCGGCGACGCCGACCGTGGACCACTCGCCGTCGCCGTCGCCGGTGGAGATGAGGACGCGGGTGGTGGAGTCGGTGCCGGAGCGGCCTTCCAGGATGCGGACCTTGTAGTCCCGCAGGGCGAACTTGGCCAGCTCCGGGTAGATCCGCTCCAGGGCGACGCGCAGGGCGCGGTCCAGGGCGTTGACGGGGCCGTTGCCCTCGGCGGTGGCGAGGAGGCGTTCGCCCTTGGCCCAGAGCTTCACGGTGGCTTCGTTGGCGTGGGTGCCGTCGGGGCGGTTCTCGGTGATCGCCCGCCACGACTCGACGCGGAAGAAGCGCGCCGGGGCCGCGTCGCCCCCGGCGCCGGCGCCGCGCCGCAGCTCGTCGCGGAGGAGGAGTTCGAAGGAGGCGTCGGCGGCCTCGTAGGAGTAGCCGGCCAGCTCGCGTTCCTTGACGCGCTCCACGACGCGGGCGACCAGGGCCCGGTCGCCGCCGAGGTCGATGCCGAGTTCCTTGCCCTTCAGCTCGATGGAGGCGCGCCCGGCCATGTCGGAGACGAGCATCCGGATGCGGTTGCCGACCAGTTCCGGGGCGATGTGCTGGTAGAGGTCGGGGTCGACCTTGATCGCGGAGGCGTGGAGTCCGGCCTTGTGGGCGAAGGCGGAGACGCCGACGTAGGGCTGGTGGGTGGAGGGGGTGAGGTTGACGACCTCGGCGACGGCGTGCGAGATGCGGGTCATCTCCGCGAGAGCGCCCTCGGGCAGCACGCGGCGACCGTACTTCAGCTCCAGGGCGGCGACGACCGGGAAGAGGTTGGCGTTGCCGACGCGCTCGCCGTAGCCGTTGGCGGTGCACTGGACGTGGGTGGCGCCCGCGTCGACGGCGGCGAGGGTGTTGGCGACGGCGCAGCCGGTGTCGTCCTGGGCGTGGATGCCCAGGCGCGCGCCGGTGTCGGCGAGGACGGTGGCGGTGACGGCCTGGATCTGCGCGGGCAGCATGCCGCCGTTGGTGTCGCAGAGGACGACGACGTCGGCGCCTGCCTCGCTCGCGGCGCGGACGACGGCCTTGGCGTAGGCCGGGTTGGCGGCGTACCCGTCGAAGAAGTGCTCGCAGTCGACGAAGACCCGGCGGCCCTGGGCACGCAGGTGGGAGACGGTGTCGCGGACCATCTCCAGGTTCTCCTCCAGGGTGGTGCGCAGGGCCAGCTCGACGTGGCGGTCGTGGGCCTTGGCGACCAGGGTGACGACCGGGGCGCCGGAGTCGAGGAGCGCCTTGACCTGGGGGTCGTCGGCGGCGTCGGTGCCCGCGCGGCGGGTCGCGCCGAAGGCGACGAGCTGCGCGTTGCGGAAGGTGATCTCCGCGCGGGCGCGGGCGAAGAACTCGGTGTCGCGCGGGTTGGCGCCGGGCCAGCCGCCCTCGATGAAGCCCACCCCGAAGTCGTCCAGGTGCCGGGCGATGGTCAGCTTGTCGGTGACGCTGAGGTTGATGCCCTCACGCTGCGCACCGTCGCGGAGCGTGGTGTCGAAGATGTGCAGGGGGCGCTGGACGGCGGCGTCCACGGCGGCGGTCTCCGGCGCGGAGGCGGGGGTTCCGGCGGACACGGGGCGCGCCCCGTCACCGCCCCGTACGCCGCGCGCGACCTGCGGTTTCGTCGCGGCCGACGGGGCGCGCTCAGCGGGTTCCCCGGGGGTGGCCTGGCTGGTCATGCGGTGGTGACTCCTGTCGGGTGAGTGGCTCCGGAATACTTGGCTCCACTTGCCCCCGTCCTCTCGTGCGCCTCGCCGTGGCCCGGTCGGGGCCGACAAACGAAAAGACCCCTCGCGGGTGCGAGAGGTCTGCGCGCGGGTCTGGGGCACGGTGGCCGCGTCGCACATGGTGGTGCGGGGCGGTCACTGCGGACCGGCGCGCCTGCTGCCGATAATCGTGGCGAACGTGGGCACGGGGGGAGTGTTCCACAGGGCGCCGCACGCCTGGTGGGCCGTCTCAGGATGCGAGCGCGTCGTCTCCCGCACGGCGGGCGGACGAGGCGAGAGGAGCGGAGCCCGTAGCCGGCTCCCGCGCTTTTCTCCCTCACCCGGTCCGCGCCCGCCCCGCCCCGGGGACGCCGCCCGCGCGGGGCGCAGCCCCCGAAGGCTTTGCCCCCGGTTGTGACAGCGCCCCGGCACGGTGGCGCCGCGCGGCGGGGCCCGGTGGGGCTGGTGGGTCAGTCCTCCGCCGCGTCGTCCGCTCCGTCGTCCAGGACGATGCGGATGATCCCGCCCTCGCTGGTGAGGTTGACCAGCCGTTGGGCCGCCCGCTGGTAATAGGCGGCGGCCATCGCCCAGTCCACCGTGTTCACGGGGGCCTGGCCGATCCTCTCCCACAGTCCGATCAGGGCGGCCACCAGAGACCGTCCCGACAACGAGGTGCGGATGCGGCCGTCCTCGATCTCCTCCACCTGGGAGGGATGCCGGAAGTGCTGGTGCCTGACCGCGAGATCGGCGAACCACTCCCAGGTGTCGCGGTGTGCGACGAGTTCGGCGGAGGCGAGACCGGCTGCCCGCAGCAGCAACAACCCGTGCTCGCCCTCGGAGGTGAGCCCGGCGTGTTCCGCGCGGCCCGGGCCGGAGGGGGGTGACGACGGAGCGGCGTTCTTCGGCTCGTCCCCCCGGTAGGCGGCCCAGATCGCCGCCTTCAGGTCGTCGTGGTGCGGCTGAGGCGAGCGGGCGTCGCCGTTGAGGTCTTCCATGTCGTCCCCCCGAGACGTACCGTCGGCTGCCGGATGCTGTTCGTTCCCGCCGTGGGCGGAGGCGTCGGGCCCGTCCGCTCCGTGTACGGCCCCCACTTCGCCCGCCCTGGAAGCCCCGTCGGGCTCGGCGGCCCCGCCTCGTTCCGCGAGCGCGCGGAGAAGGGGAACGACGGCCGACAGTTCGGCCACCTCTTCCCGGATGCCGTGCAGGTCGGCGTTGGCCTCCACCTGGAGGCGGACGCCCTGCCGGGTCTTTTCACGCAGGTCTTCCAGGCCGTCCTGTACCCGCTCCAGCTCTTCCTTCCACTGCCCGGCCGCCTTCTCGTGCGACCTGGCCAGCTCGTGCAGCGACTTCTCGCTCCGCTGCGCGACTCCCAGAGCCGTACCCAGCGATTCCCGTATGCCTGAGAGTTCCCGGAGGACCTCTGGCTTCCACCTCATGCGTACCTCTTGTTACTCAGTGTTGCGACCGGTCGTATCTCCCCATCAATCACCGGGGAAACACGCCGGTTTCCGGCCCATCTCCGTCAACCGGATCAGGCCACCGCATGGGCGGCCGAGCCTCTGTCCACACCGTGACGACCGCGCCGGGTACGAGGCGGGCCGGCCCTCCTGGGCCCCCGCGACCGGCCCTGGCACAGGGCGGGCCCGCCGGTCCGCGCTCTGACCGGCGGGCCCGCCCTACGGAGGTCAGGTTCAGCCCAGCGGGTGCATCCACCCGTGCCGGTCCGCCGCGCGCCCCGTCTGGAGGTCGAGGAGGGCCTCACGGAGGCGGAGGGTGACCTCGCCGGGTTCGCCGTCGCCCTGGGTCCATTCGTCGGTGGCGGTCTTGACCCTGCCGACGGGGGTGATGACGGCGGCGGTGCCGCAGGCGAAGACCTCGGTGAGGGCGCCGCTGCGGCTGTCCTCGCGCCACTGGTCGATGGAGACCCGGCCCTCCTCGGCCCGGTAGCCGAGGTCGGCGGCGAGGGAGAGCAGGGTGTCGCGGGTGACGCCGGCGAGGAGGGAGCCGGTGAGCGTCGGGGTGAGAAGGCGGTCGCCGTAGACGAAGCAGAGGTTCATGCCGCCCAGTTCCTCGACCCACTTGTGCTCGACCGCGTCGAGGTAGGCGACCTGGTCGCAGCCCTCGGCGGCGGCCTCGGCCTGGGCGAGGAGGGAGGCGGCGTAGTTGCCGCCGGTCTTGGCGTCGCCGACGCCGCCGGGGACGGCGCGGACGCGGTTCTCGGAGAGCCAGATCGAGACGGGCTCGACGCCGCCGGGGAAGTACGCTCCCGCCGGGGAGGCGATGACCACGAACAGGTACTCGTTGGCGGGCCTGACGCCGAGGCCGACCTCCGTGGCGATCATGAAGGGCCGCAGGTAGAGCGATTCCTCGCCGCCGTGCCGCGGGACCCACTCCCTGTCCTGGGCGACCAGCAGGTCGCACGCCTCGATGAAGGTCTCCACGGGCAGCTCGGGCATGGCAAGGCGGCGCGCGGACGCCTGGAAGCGGCGGGCGTTGGCGTCGGGGCGGAAGGTCGCCACGGAGCCGTCGGGGCGGCGGTACGCCTTGAGTCCCTCGAAGATCTCCTGGGCGTAGTGGAGGACGTTGGTGGCGGGGTCGAGGGAGAGCGGTCCGTAGGGGACGAGCTGGCCGTCGTGCCAGCCACGGCCCTCGGTCCACCTCACGGTGACCATGTGGTCGGTGAAGTGCCGGCCGAAGCCGGGGCGGGCGAGGATCGCCTCGCGCTCGGCCGCCGGGAGCGGGTGCGCGGAGGGCTTCAGTTCGATCGTCGGCGTCGTCATGAGTGGTGTCCTTCACGTGTGGTGGTGACGGACCGCGCTCACACCCGTCCTTACCGGTGGCGCCGGTCCGGGGTGCTGTCTCGCACTCCGGTCGGCTGTGTGCCACACGGACGTCCGGGTATCGCCTCATTTTCCGCGGCCCCACGTTCGATTATCGCGCCGGAAGGGGCGGTGAGGGAACGCCGGGGAGCGCACCTCCCCCGCCGAACGTGTCACGTGCGGCGACGGGACCGGCGGGGGGCGCGGAGGCGGGGCGGGGCGGTGGGCGCGGGCCCTGGGTTTCGGCACCCGGGGCCGCCCGTGAGGAAGCCGCCGGGTTGTCCCGTGGGGGACCCGGCGGCTTCGGGTGTCGCGCGCCGGGTCAGCCGGCTACTCGTCCGGCGAGCGCGTCGCCGACGGCGTCGGTGGTCCGCGCGGTGCCGTCGCGCTCCGCGAGGTCTGCGGAGACGGCCTCCTCGATGCGGGCGGCCTCGGCCTCGTAGCCGAGGTGCCGCAGCAGGAGGGCGACGGAGAGGATGGTGGCGGTCGGGTCGGCCTTGCCCTGCCCCGCGATGTCGGGGGCGGAGCCGTGGACCGGCTCGAACATCGACGGGAACGCGCCCGTCGGGTTGATGTTGCCGGAGGCGGCCAGGCCGATGCCGCCGGTGACGGCCGCGGCGAGGTCGGTGATGATGTCGCCGAAGAGGTTGTCGGTGACGATGACGTCGAACCGCTCCGGCTGGGTGACGAAGAAGATCGTCGCGGCGTCGACGTGCAGGTAGTCGGTGGTGACGTCCGGGTACTCGGCGGCGACCTTGTCGAAGGTGTTCTTCCACAGGTGGCCGGCGAAGACCAGCACGTTGTTCTTGTGGACCAGGGTCAGCTTCTTGCGCGGCCGTGCCTGGGCGCGGGCGAAGGCGTCGCGGACCACGCGCTCCACCCCGTACGCCGTGTTGACGCTGACCTCGGTTGCGACCTCGGCGGGGGTGCCGGTGCGCAGCGAGCCGCCGTTGCCCGTGTAGGGGCCCTCGGTGCCCTCGCGGACCACCACGAAGTCGATCTCCGGACGGCCGGCCAGCGGGGTGGCGGTGTTCGGGAAGAGCTTCGAGGGGCGGAGGTTGACGAAGTGGTCGAAGGCGAAGCGGAGCTTCAGCAGCAGGCCGCGCTCAAGCACACCGGAGGGGACCGAAGGGTCGCCGATGGCGCCGAGGAGGATCGCGTCGTGCTCCTTGAGCACCTCCAGCTCCGCGTCGGGCAGGGTCTCCCCCGTGCGGTGCCAGCGGCGCGCGCCGAGGTCGTACTCCTTGGTCTCCAGCTTCACGTCCTCGGGGAGGACCGCGTTGAGGACCTTCAGCCCCTGGGCCACGACCTCCTGGCCGATGCCGTCACCGGGGATCACTGCGAGATTGATGCTGCGAGACATGGTCGCACCCTACCCCTCGTCCCACGAGGTGACATGGATCGTCCGGGATGCGGACACCTGGCGCGCCGGGGCAGGCCGTGCGGGCCCGCCCGTGACCGGAGGGGCCGGGCGGGCGCGGACGGAGGGGGAGGCTCAGTGGCCGGTCGAACCGCCGTTGTCGCGACGGTCCAGGGCGCGCTGGAGCGCGGCGGCGGCGTTGCGGCGGTCGGCCTCGGTGGCCCCGTGGGCGCGGCGGGGGCGGCGGGCTGCGGAGGTCGTCTCTGCGGACATGGGCAGACTCCTTGGGGATCGCTGGGATCACTGGGGCCGGACGGTTTCGCCGTGCGCGACGGACGGCGCCGGACCTGGGGAGTGGGCACACGCTTCGGAGCGGGACGCTTCGGAGCGCGTCCGGGAACCGGTGGCCGCACCCCCCGCGACCCGCGGGCCGACGGCCGGGTGGGCCGCCGCAACGGATCGCGCGGGAGGTCGAGGCGCCGGAAGGGACAGGGCTCCGGGCCAGCAGGGATTGCCTGCTCCGGGCACGGAGGCACACCCGTCATTCGCTGGTTCCAGCGAGACGTTCGGCTCCCCCAAAGCTAGACCTGCGGCCCGCTCCTGTCTCCACGGTTACTCGGACTTCCTACTATCTGAGACGGCTTCCTCGGAACGCGCCCTCGAAGCGCCGCTTCCGCGCCCCCTCCACGCCAGCTCACGCCGGGTTTGCACCCGTCGGAGGGGTGGCCGCCGACCGGGTGACGCACCCCTTGCGTCCCGCCGCGCCCGACGCCCGGCACGCCCCGCTGATCGGCGCCGCAGCCGGCCGCTTGGGGCGTGGCGGCGCCGCACCGCTCCCGGTGTCAGCCGTGGGGCCGCCCCGTGGCCCGTGCCCGCAGGCGAGCGACGGTGGCCTCGCTCACCCCGCCGCCGGCGAGGTGGGCGGCGGCGTCGAACGAGCGGGCGACCTTGAGCATCTCCGCGTACGGGCTGGTGGCGTGGCGCCGGTAGGCGGCGGCCAGTTCGGCGGCCTCCTCGGCGCGGCCCATGGCGGCGAAGACGGGGGCCATCCGCTCCTCGCTGAGGGCGTAGTCGGCGGCGATCTCCTCGGGGGCGGCGCCGGCGAGGGAGAGGAGGAGCAGGGAGACGAGGCCGGTACGGTCGCGTCCGGCGGCGCAGTGGAAGGCGACGCCGCCCGGCGCGGCGGCGGCGAGGGCCTGGGCCACAGCGGCCGTCCGCTCGGGGAAGTGGCCGAGGAAGGGCCGGTAGTAGAGGGGGGTCCCCCAGCGCCAGTCGGTGAACCAGGGCTCCCAGAAGGCGGTGTCCTCGATGCCGTCGAGCGGGACGCGCACCGTGGTGATCCGGTCGGGGCGGGGCGCGGCGTCGGTGCCGAGTTCGTCGTCGTTGCGCAGGTCGAGGACGGTGCGTATGCCGTGGGCGCGGGCGGCGGCCCAGCCGTCGGCGGTGAGCTTCTCCACCGAGTCGGCGCGGACGAACGCGCCGGGGGCGTGGCGGCCGAGGCCACCGAGGTCGCGGACGTTGAAGCAGCCGTCCCACTCCAGGTGGCGGTGGGTGTGCGGGCCGGGCGGCGCGGTGGCGGTCATGGCGGGGTTCCCCTCCCTCGTCACCGGGCGGCCCGTGCGGCGCCCGGACAGCCGCAGCGTAGGAGAAGTCGGCGCCGGGCATGACACCGCCCCCGGCCGGTCGGGGGAACCGGGCGGGGGCGGAGTGCGGGGGGACCGCCGCGCCGGGCGGCGGTCCGGCGGGCGGAGGTCAGCCCATGTGCGGGTAGCGGTAGTCGGTCGGCGGGACCAGCGTCTCCTTGATGGCGCGGGTCAGCGTCCAGCGCATCAGGTTCTGCGGGGCGCCAGCCTTGTCGTTGGTGCCGGAGGCACGGCCGCCGCCGAAGGGCTGCTGGCCGACGACGGCGCCGGTCGACTTGTCGTTGATGTAGAAGTTGCCGGCGGCGTAACGCAGCTTGTCCATCGTGTAAGCGGCGGCGGCACGGTCGCCCGCGATGACCGAACCGGTCAGCGCGTAGTCGGAGACCGACTCCATCTGGTCGAGCATCGCCTCGTACTGGTCGTCCTCGTAGACGTGGACGGCGAGGATCGGGCCGAAGTACTCGGTGGTGAAGACCTCGTTCTCCGGGTCCGTGCAGGCGATGACGGTCGGGCGGACGAAGTAGCCGACCGAGTCGTCGTAGGTGCCGCCCGCGACGACGGTGCAGGTCGGGTCGGCGGCGGCGCGGTCGATGGCGGCCTTGTTCTTGGCGAAGGACCGCTCGTCGATGACGGCGCCGATGAAGTTCGACAGGTCGGTGACGTCGCCCATGGTGATCGCGTCGACCTCGGCCGCGAACTCCTCCTTGAAGCCGTTGTTCCAGATCGAGGCCGGAACGTAGGCGCGGGAGGAGGCCGAGCACTTCTGGCCCTGGAACTCGAAGGAGCCGCGGGTCAGGGCGGTCTTGAGGATCGCCGGGTCGGCGCTCGGGTGGGCGACGACGAAGTCCTTGCCGCCGGTCTCGCCGACGAGGCGCGGGTAGGTGCGGTACTTCTCGATGTTGTTGCCGACCGTCTTCCACAGGTGCTGGAAGGTCTTGGTCGAGCCGGTGAAGTGGATGCCGGCCAGGTCGCGGTGGTTGAGGGCGACCTCGGAGACGGCGAGGCCGTCGCCGGTGACCAGGTTGATGACGCCCTTGGGCAGCCCAGCCTCCTCCAGCAGCCGCATGAGCAGCACGGCGGCGTGGGTCTGCGTCAGGGACGGCTTCCACACGACGACGTTGCCCATCAGCGCGGGCGCGGTCGGCAGGTTGGCGGCGATGGCCGTGAAGTTGAACGGCGTGATCGCGTAGACGAAGCCCTCCAGCGGGCGGTGGTCCATGCGGTTCCACACGCCCGGGGAGTTGGCCGGGGGCTGCTCGGCGAGGATCTGGCGCGCGTAGTGCACGTTGAAGCGCCAGAAGTCGACCAGCTCACAGGGGGTGTCGATCTCGGCCTGCTGGGCGGTCTTCGACTGGCCGAGCATGGTGGAGGCGGCCAGCGTCTCGCGCCAGGGGCCCGACAGCAGCTCGGCGGCGCGCAGGATGATCGCGGCGCGGTCGTCGAAGGACATGGCGCGCCAGGCCGGGGCGGCGGCGAGGGCCGCGTCGACGGCGTCCTGTGCGTCCTGCTCGGTGGCGTTGGCACCGGTGCCGAGGACGGCCTGGTGGTTGTGGGGCTGGACGACCTGGAACTTCTCACCGGCGCCGAGGCGCTTGACACCGCCGATGGTCATCGGCAGCTCGATGGGGTTCTCGGCCAGCTCCTTGAGCTTGGCCTCCAGACGGGCCCGCTCGGGGGAACCGGGGGCGTAGCCGTGGACCGGCTCGTTGACCGGGGTGGGGACCTTGGTCACTGCGTCCATGGGTCTCGTGACTCCTTTGGTGCGGTTGGGATCTGCCGTCGGGAGGGACTCAGCCCTTGGTGAGCGTCGAGCGGAGGAAGAAGAGGAGGTTGGCGGGCTTCTCGGCGAGGCGCCGCATGAAGTAGCCGTACCAGTCGGTGCCGTACGCGGTGTAGACACGCATGCGGTGGCCCTCGGCGGCGAGGCGGCGCTGCTCGTCGCTGCGGATGCCGTACAGCATCTGGAACTCGTAGTCGTCGAGCTTGCGGCCGGCTCGGTGGGCCAGCTCCTGCGCGATGGCGACCAGGCGCGGGTCGTGCGAGCCGACCATCGGGTAGCCCTCGCCCTCCATGAGGATGCGCAGCACGCGGACGTACGCCTTGTCGATGTCGGCCTTGTCCTGGTAGGCGACCGAGGCGGGCTCCTTGTAGGCGCCCTTGACGAGGCGGACGCGGCTGCCGGTGGCGGCCAGGCGGCGGGCGTCGTCCTCGGTGCGGAAGAGGTAGGACTGGATGACGCAGCCGGTCTGCGGGAAGTCCTTCCGCAGCTCCTCGTGGATGGCGAACATCGAGTCGAGGGTGGTGTGGTCCTCGGCGTCGAGGGTCACGGTGGTGCCGATCGCGGCGGCGGCCTCGACGACGGGGCGCACGTTGGCGAGGGCCAGCTCGTGGCCGTTCGGGAATCCGGCTGCGGCCCCTCCGCCGAGGGTCGCGCCGGGCGACGGGAGGCACTGGCCGAACATCGAGAGCTTCACCGACATCTCGGCCTTGGTGCCGAGGCCCAGCACCTTGAGGCGGTCGATCAGCTCCAGGTAGGCGTCGCGGGCCGCGGTGGCCTGCTCCGGCGTGGTGATGTCCTCACCGACCACGTCCATGGTCAGCTCCAGGCCGCTCGCCACGGCCTCCTGCACGATCGGCACGATCGCGTCGACCGTCTCGCCCGGGATGAACCGGTTGACGACCTGCTTGGTGACAGGGGCAGCCGACACGAGGCGGCGCATATTGTCGCTGCGCGAAGCGGCGAGGATCACGGGACCCAGCATCGGGCACCTCCACAACTTGCACGAGAGATGGGCCGCCCCCGGCCCGCGATCCACCCTTGTGGGGCATACGGCGCGGGTGCGCCCGCACGGGGCACATCGGGAACAGCATGTTCAACCACCCCGAATCTAAGGATGCCGCTCCCCGTCAGCCATCTACAGCTGTCACGCATCCTCGGCCGCGATCTCAGACATATGTATGAAGCGGGGCGCGCGCCGGGTCACAATGGGGGGGTGCGCAGCGACTACCAGGACCTGGTCGACGAGATCTCCGAGCTGCTCGGCGCCCCGGCCACACTGGAGAACCGGGACTTCGAGCTGATCGCCTTCGGCTCCCACGAGGGCGGCGGCGACCTGGACACCACCGCCCTGGACCCGGTCCGCACGCGCTCGATCCTCACCCGCCGCTCCACCGCCCAGGTCCGCACCTGGTTCGAGGCGTACGGCATCGCCCGCGCCACCGGCCCCGTGCACATCCCGGCCTCCCCGGAGGCAGGCGTGCTGCGCGGCCGGATCTGCCTGCCGGTACGCCATCGGGGGATCGTGCGGGGGTACGTCTGGCTGCTGGACACCGATCCGCGCCCCTCGCCCGAGCAGCTCGACGCGGCGATGGCGGTCACCACGCGCATCGGTACCCTCCTCGCCGACGAGGCGACCGCCGGGGAGGACGTCACCCGCGAGTTCCGGGCGGTGCTGACCGCGGCGCCCGGCTGGCAGCACGACCAGGCGCACGCCGCGCTGCGCGCCGCCCTCGGCTCCGAGGCCGACCGGCTGCACGCGGTGGTCTGCGTCGGCCCGTGGCCCTTCGAGGAGCAGCCCGGCGTGGGCCGCCTGCCCGGCGCGGCGGCGCTGTGCGTCCTGCCCGCACCGCCGGGGAGCGAGACGGCGTTCGGGGCCCCCGCCGCCGCCCCCGGGGCCGGACCGGGCGGCGAGCCCGGCTCCCCCGCACCCGTCCCGGCGGTCCTCGCCGCACTGGTGCGGCTGCGTACGCCGGGTGCGCTCGGCCCCGCCGAGACCGCCGCCGAGCGCCTGCGCGCGCTCTCCGGCGCTGCCGCCGCCGGGGTGGGCACGCCGCGCGGCGGTATGGCCCAGACGGCGCGCGCCTGGCGCGAGGCGGTCGCCGCGGCGCGCGCCGCCCACGCCGAACCCCGGCTGGGCCCGGTCGCCCACTGGTCCGCCCTCGGCCCGTACCGCCTGCTGACCGCGCTGTCGGCGCCGGCGGCGAACGACCCCGCCACCGCCCCGCTGCTGACGGCGCCGCACCGGGATCTGGCCCGCACCGCCGAGACGTACCTCGACCACGCCGGGCAGGCCGGCCGCACCGCCGCCGCCCTCGGCGTCCACCGCCAGACCCTCTACTACCGCCTGTCCCGCATCGAACAGCTCACCGGCCTCGACCTGGACGACGGCGAGGACCGGCTCCTGCTCCACATGGCCCTGAAGGCGGCGCGGCTCTGACGGCGGGGCACGGCCCGCACCGCGGCGGCCCGCGCCGGCGAAAGCCCAGGTCGCCCGCCCCGTACGGGGCGGCCCCGCGCCCCGATAGGCTCCCCCCGTGACCAGCGCGCACCCCACCCCCCGACCCGCCACCAGGAGCAGGACCGGCACCAAAGGGGTGGCCCGCGCCGACCGGGAGCGGCAGATCGTCCGCCTCGCCGTCGAGGAGTTCGGGGTGCAGGGGTACGCGCGGGCCTCGCTGGCGGTCGTCGCGGAGCGGGCCGGGATCTCCAAGCCGCTGATCTACACCTACTTCGCCTCGAAGGACGGCCTCGCCGCCGCGAGCGCCCACTACGCGGGGAGCCTGCTGGTGAGCGAGGTGGAGGCGGCGCAGACCGCGACCACCGCCGAGGTCCGGGCGCTGGACACACTGGGGGCGATCTTCTCGGTGATGGATCACTGCCGCCGTGCCTGGTCGGTGGTGCACGACCCGACGCTGCCAAGGGGCGGTGCGGCGCACGCCGCGGCGGCCGAGTACCGCGAGCGGCTGGCCGGGATGGGCTCGGTCGGCACCGCGGAGATCCTGCGCGTGGCGGGCGACGACGACCCGCTCGACCACGACCTGCTGAGCACGGTGTGGCAGCACGTCGTGACGGCGGTCGTCCAGTGGTGGCTGGACCACCCCGAGCAGACGGCCGCCGACATGTCGGCCCGCGCCGCCCGGATGCTCCACATCGTCCTGGGCTCCCGGGCCTGACCTGACCCCTCCTCCACACCGGCCGCGCGGCCTCGGGCGCCCCGGCTGCGCAAACCGTTGACCGCGAATTGACCTGTGAGTAACTTACTCCCGAGTCAAATTCCGGCAGGCCGACCCCCCGAGGAGCCGCGATGCTGTCCGACCTGTGGGACGTGATCAACACCCCGTTGCTCTACGCCGCCCCGTTCTTCGCCCTGTTCGCCGGCATCGAACTCGCCTCCTTCGCCCTGCTGGACCGCCGCGAGCCCTCCGCCGGACACCCGGCTCAGGACCGCCCGAAGGGCCACGCCTGGCCGGACTCCCGCACCAACCTGGTGATGGGCCTGGGTTCGCTCGTCTCCACCGCCGTGCTGAAGGCCGCCACCCTGGTCCTCTTCGTCTACCTCTACGCGGCCCTCGCCCCCTGGCACCTGCCCACCGGCGCCTGGTGGAGCTGGGTCCTGCTGCTGGTCGCCGTGGACCTCGCCTGGTACACCAACCACCGCTTCTCGCACCGGGTGCGGATCGGCTGGGCCGGGCACCAGGCGCACCACTCCAGCGAGTACTTCAACCTCACCACCGCCGTGCGCCAGAAGTGGAACCCCTGGTCCGAGGCGATCTTCTGGGCGCCGCTCCCGCTGCTCGGCTTCGCCCCGTGGACCATCTACGTGGCCTTCTCCTTCAACCTGATCTACCAGTTCTTCACCCACACCGAGGCGGTCGGCAAGCTCCCCCGCCCCGTCGAGTTCGTCCTCAACACCCCGTCGCACCACCGCGTCCACCACGCGAGCGACCCGGAGTACCTGGACAAGAACTACGGCGGCGTCCTCATCGTCTGGGACCGCCTCTTCGGCACCTTCCAGGAGGAGCGGCACCGACCCACCTACGGCCTGACCAAGCCGGTGGACACGTACAACGTCTTCAAGCTCCAGTACCACGAGTACGGCAGCATCCTCGCCGACGTCCGCTCGGCGAAGCGGCTGCGCGACAAGCTTGGCTACGTCTTCCGGCCGCCGGGGTGGAAGCCCGCGGCCCCGGCCGGGAGCGAGGGCGGCGGGGCGCTCGCGCCGGCCGGGGGGAGCTGAATTCTCCCCCGCCCGGTCGGCGTCCCGGTGGTACGGTGGCGCAGCCCGTTCCGGGCCCCGACCGAGGAGGTGAGACCGATCCCCGTGCGTATCCACCGGGTGCTCCCGTCCGTCTCGCCGTCGGCCTCACGCCGCTAGAGCCGCGCGGAAGCACACCGAAGGCTTCCGAAAGGCTGTCATGTCCGGCTCCTTCAGTACCGCCTCACCGCCTGACTTCCCCTCCGGAGCGGACTCCTCCGCTCCACGGCCCCCGCTCCCGCCCGCCGCCGTCGACGCGGCCACCGCCCGCCTGCGCGCCGCCGGCTGCGTCTTCGCCGAGGAGGAGGCGGCCCTGCTGGCCGAGGCGGCCACCTCGGGCGAGGGCGACCCCCTGACCACCATCGGCCGTCTGGTGGAGCGGCGGGCCGCCGGGCGGCCACTGGAACACGTCGTCGGCTGGGCCGAGTTCGCCGGACTGCGGATCGCGGTCGGCCCCGGCGTCTTCGTCCCACGGCGCCGCACCGAGTTCCTGCTCGCCCTCGCCCGTGACCTGCTGGCCCGCACCCCGGGCCCCGTCCCGGTCGTCGTCGACCTGTGCTGCGGCTCGGGCGCGGCGGCTGCGGCGCTCGCCGCCTCGGGCCGCCGCGCCGAGGTGCACGCCGCCGACATCGACCCGGTGGCCGTCGGCTGGGCCAGCCGCAACCTGGCGGGCGCGGGCGAGGTCCACGAGGGCGACCTGTACGCGGCGCTCCCCGCCGCCCTGCGCGGCCGGGTCGCCGTCCTCGTCGCCAACGTCCCCTACGTGCCGACCGCCGACCTCCCCCTGCTGCCCGCCGAGGCCCGCACCCACGAACCCCGGGTCGCCCTCGACGGCGGCGACGACGGTCTGGCGGTGCTGCGGCGGGTCGCCGCCGGGGCACCGGAGTGGCTCGCCCCGGGCGGCACCCTGCTGGTGGAGACGACCGGGCGGCAGGCGGAGACCGCCCGCAAAGTGCTGGCCGCGACGGGCCTGGCCCCGGCCCTCCACCACGACGAGGAACGCGCCGCCACCGTCCTCACCGGCACCCGCCCCGCCTGACCACACGCCGCAGGGCCCGTACCACCGAGGCGGTACGGGCCCTGCGGGCTGCTGCGGGGTGCGGTCAGTCGCTGAGGTCGACCGCGCGGGCCACCGACGCGCCGATCTCGCCGGCCAGTTCGGTGAGGACGGCCTGCGAGACGGTGTCGTCCACGGTCAGCACGGCCAGCGCCTCACCACCGACGGTGGCGCGGGAGACCTGCATGCCGCCGATGTTGACGCCGGACTCGCCGAGGACGCGGCCGACGGTGCCGACGACACCGGGACGGTCCTCGTACCGCAGGACGACCATGTGGTCGGCGAGGGAGAGGTCCACATCGTGCTCGCCGATGGCCACGATCTTCTGGAGGTGCTTGGGCCCGGCCAGCGTGCCGGAGACGGAGACCTCCTGACCGTCCGTGAGGGTGCCGCGGACGGTGACCACGTTGCGGTGGTCGGGCGACTCGCTGCTGGTGGTCAGCCGCACCTCGACGCCGCGCTCCTGCGCGAACAGCGGGGCGTTGACGTAGCTGACGGTCTCGTCGACGACGTCCTCGAAGACACCCTTGAGGGCGCTGAGTTCCAGCACCTTCACGTCGTGCTGGGTGATCTCGCCGTACACCTCGACGTCCAGGCGGGTGGCGACCTCGCCGGCCAGCGAGGTGAAGATGCGGCCGAGCTTCTCGGCGAGCGGCAGGCCCGGGCGGACGTCCTCGGCGATCACGCCGCCCTGGACGTTGACCGCGTCGGGGACCAGTTCGCCGGCGAGGGCGAGGCGGACCGAACGGGCCACCGCGATACCGGCCTTCTCCTGCGCCTCGTCGGTGGAGGCACCGAGGTGCGGTGTGGCGACGACCTGGTCGAACTGGAAGAGCGGGGAGTCCGTGCAGGGCTCCTTGGCGTACACGTCGAGCCCGGCGCCCGCGACGCGGCCCTCCTTGAGGGCGGAGGCGAGGGCCTCCTCGTCCACGATGCCGCCGCGTGCGGCGTTGACGATGCGGACGGACGGCTTCACCTTGTGCAGCGCCTCGTCGCCGATGAGGCCGAGCGTCTCCGGCGTCTTCGGGAGGTGGACGGTGATGAAGTCCGCGACCTCCAGCAGCTCGTCCAGGCTCAGCAGCTTGACACCCATCTGCGCGGCCCGCGCGGGCTGCACGAAGGGGTCGTACGCGACGATCTTCATGCCGAAGGCCGACATGCGCTGGGCGACCAGCACGCCGATCCGGCCGAGGCCGACCACACCGAGGGTCTTCTCGGCCAGCTCCACACCGGTGTACTTGGAGCGCTTCCACTCGCCGTTCTTGAGCGCCGCGTTCGCCTGCGGGATGTTGCGGGCGGTGGCGACGATCAGGCCGCAGGCCAGTTCGGCGGCGGTGACGATGTTGGAGGTGGGGGCGTTGACGACCATCACGCCGGCCTTGGTGGCGGCGGAGACGTCGACGTTGTCCAGGCCGACGCCGGCGCGGGCGACGACCTTCAGCCTCGTGGCGGCGGCGATGGCTTCCGCGTCGACCTTGGTGGCGGAGCGGACGAGGATCGCGTCGGCATCGGTGATGGCGGAGAGCAGCTCGCCTCGGTCGGCGCCGTTGCACTGGCGGATCTCGAAGTCCGGGCCCAGCGCGTCGACGGTGGCCGGCGACAGTTCTTCAGCGATGAGTACGACCGGTTTGGCGGGGTTCGAGCTCACGTGAGTCCTCACAAGTCCCATTGCGGACGGCCGTCCCGACGGCCGCATGCGGTGGAGGGTGCTAGCCGCGTGGAGAGACGCACGACGCTGTGGGCCTGCAAACGCGTATGTCTGTGCAGTGTAGTGGTGCCGGGATGGTCGCCATCCCGCCTCGGCGGAAGGATCACCCCTACGAGGCTGGACATCCTGTCCGAACCGCCGACGGCGTCCCGCGCACACTCCGGCAAGCCGCACCCGGCGGACGGGAACGGCGCGCGGCACCACCGTACGCCGGTGCGCCGGGGCGGTGCGAACGGGTCCGCACCGGCGTGCGCGGGGGCGGGCCGGGACGCTCCGGCCCGCCCCCGCGGAGGGCTTACGCCTCCTCGTCGACCCAGCTCATGAGCTTGCGCAGCTCACGGCCCGTGGTCTCCAGGAGGTGGTTCTCGTCGGCCTTCTTGTACTCGTTGTACTTGGGCAGGCCGGCCTGGTACTCGGCCATCCAGTTGTTGGCGAAGGTGCCGTCCTGGATGTCGGCGAGGACCTTCTTCATCTCGGCCTTGGTGGCGTCGGTGATGATCCGCGGGCCGGTGACGTAGTCGCCCCACTCGGCGGTCTCCGAGATGGACCAGCGCATCTTCTCCAGGCCGCCCTCGTACATGAGGTCGACGATGAGCTTCAGCTCGTGCAGGCACTCGAAGTAGGCGATCTCCGGCTGGTAGCCCGCCTCGACGAGGGTCTCGAAGCCGGCCTTCACCAGGGCGGAGGCGCCACCGCAGAGGACGGCCTGCTCGCCGAAGAGGTCGGTCTCGGTCTCCTCGGTGAAGGTCGTCTTGATGACGCCGGCACGGGTGCCGCCGATGGCCTTCGCGTACGACAGGGCGAGCGCGAAGCCGTTGCCCGAGGCGTCCTGCTCGACGGCGACGATGCAGGGCACGCCGCGGCCT
Organism: Streptomyces sp. BBFR102; assembly: GCF_051397025.1. Classification (NCBI taxonomy): domain Bacteria; kingdom Bacillati; phylum Actinomycetota; class Actinomycetes; order Kitasatosporales; family Streptomycetaceae; genus Streptomyces; species Streptomyces sp. BBFR102. The sequence continues at coordinate 4,509,647 of NZ_CP195757.1, read as the reverse complement.
TCCTCGTACTGGCGGCGGACCAGGTGGCCCGGGCCCTTGGGGGCGACCATGCAGACGTCGACGCCGGCCGGCGGCTGGATGAAGCCGAAGCGGATGTTGAAGCCGTGCCCGAAGAAGAGCGCGTCGCCGTCCTTGAGGTTGTCCTTGACGGACTCCTCGTAGACCTTCGCCTGGATCGGGTCCGGGACGAGGATCATGATGACGTCGGCCTCGGCGGCGGCCTCGGCGGGCGTCACCACGCGCAGGCCCTGCTCCTCGGCCTTGGCCTTGGACGTGGAGCCCTCGTGGAGGCCGACCCGGACGTCGACGCCCGAGTCGCGCAGCGACAGCGCGTGGGCGTGCCCCTGGCTGCCGTAACCGAGGACCGCGACCTTGCGGCCCTGGATGATGGACAGGTCGGCGTCGTCGTCGTAGAACAGCTCGGCCACTGGGTATCTCCTTGGTGTGCTGATGATGCGTCCCACCGTACGGCGGGCGGGGTGGTGGACGTGTCCGGGTCTCGCGATGCGGGCGGCGCGGGCCGCCCGTACCGGGCGAACGAGAGGTGTCCTCGCGGGGATGCGCGCGGGGCGTGCGCGCCGATGTGCGCGGCGCGGGGCGCCCGTTACGCGCTGCGGTCCAGCGCGCGCAGCGAGCGGTCCGTGATGGAACGCGAGCCGCGGCCGACGGCGATGGTGCCGGACTGGACGAGTTCCTTGATGCCGAAGGGTTCCAGCATCCGCAGCATGGCCTCCAGTTTGTCGCTGGAGCCGGTGGCCTCGATGGTGACGGCCTCCGGGGAGACGTCCACCGTCTTCGCGCGGAAGAGCTGGACGATCTCGACGATCTGCGAGCGGGTCTCGTTGTCCGCGCGGACCTTGGCGAGGACGAGTTCGCGGTGGATGGCCGAGCCGGGTTCCAGCTCGACGATCTTCAGGACGTTGACCAGCTTGTTGAGCTGTTTGGTGACCTGTTCCAGCGGGAGTGATTCGACATTGACCACGATGGTGATGCGGGAGATGTCGGGGTGTTCGGTGGTGCCGACGGCGAGCGAGTCGATGTTGAAGCCGCGCCGGGAGAACAGGGCGGTGATCCGGGCGAGGACACCGGGCTTGTTCTCGACCAGGACGGAGAGGGTGTGCTTGGTCATGGACGTCGTTCTCTCTCTGCGTTCGGCGCGGCTCAGTCGTCTTCGTTGTCGCCGAAGTCGGGGCGGACGCCGCGGGCGGCCATGACCTCGTCGTTGGAGGTGCCGGCGGCGACCATCGGCCAGACCATGGCGTCCTCGTGGACGATGAAGTCCACGACGACGGGCCGGTCGTTGATCGCGTTGGCCTTGGCGATGACCGCGTCCAGCTCGTCCGGCGACTCGCAGCGCATGGCGACGCAGCCCATGGCCTCGGCGAGCTTGACGAAGTCGGGGACGCGGGTGCCGGTGTTGGGCTGGTCGGCGCCCTCGGGGCCGGCGTGCAGGACGGTGTTGGAGTAGCGCTGGTTGTAGAAGAGGGTCTGCCACTGGCGGACCATGCCGAGGGCGCCGTTGTTGATGATGGCGACCTTGACCGGGATGTTGTTCAGCGCGCAGGTGGTCAGTTCCTGGTTGGTCATCTGGAAGCAGCCGTCGCCGTCGATGGCCCAGACGGTGGCGTCGGGGCGGCCGGCCTTGGCGCCCATGGCGGCCGGGACGGCGTACCCCATCGTCCCGGCGCCACCGGAGTTGAGCCAGGTGGCGGGCTGTTCGTACTCGATGAAGTGGGCGGACCACATCTGGTGCTGGCCGACGCCCGCGGCGAAGATCGTGCCCTCGGGGGCGAGCTGCCCGATCCGCTCGATGACGTGCTGGGGGGCCAGCATGCCGTTCGCCGACTGGTCGTAGCCGAGCGGGTAGGTCTCGCGCCAGCGGTTGAGGTCCTTCCACCAGGCGGCGTAGTCGCCGGTGCGGCCCTCGGTGTGCTCGGCCTGGACGGCCTGGACGAGGTCGGCGATGACCTCGCGGGCGTCGCCGACGATCGGCACGTCGGCGGCGCGGTTCTTGCCGATCTCGGCCGGGTCGATGTCGGCGTGGACGACCTTGGCGTACGGGGCGAAGCTGTCGAGCTTGCCGGTGACGCGGTCGTCGAAGCGGGCGCCGAGGGCGACGATCAGATCGGCCTTCTGGAGCGCGGTGACGGCGGTGACCGCACCGTGCATGCCGGGCATCCCGACGTGCTGCGGGTGACTGTCGGGGAAGGCACCGAGCGCCATCAGGGTGGTGGTGACGGGGGCGCCGGTGAGTTCGGCGAGGACCTTCAGTTCGGCGGTGGCCCCGGCCTTGAGGACGCCGCCGCCGACGTACAGCACGGGGCGCCTGGCGGCGGTGATGAGCTTGGCGGCCTCGCGGATCTGCTTGGCGTGCGGCTTGGTGACCGGGCGGTAGCCGGGCAGGTCCGTCTGCGGGGGCCAGCTGAAGGTGGTCTTCGCCTGGAGGGCGTCCTTGGCGATGTCGACGAGAACGGGCCCGGGGCGGCCGGTGGAGGCGATGTGGAACGCCTCGGCGATGGTGTGCGGGATGTCCTCGGCCTTGGTGACCAGGAAGTTGTGCTTGGTGACCGGCATGGTGATGCCGCAGATGTCCGCCTCCTGGAAGGCGTCCGTACCGATCGACTTGGCGGCGACCTGACCGGTGATCGCGACCAGCGGGACGGAGTCCATGTGCGCGTCGGCGATCGGGGTGACCAGGTTGGTGGCACCGGGGCCCGAGGTGGCCATGCAGACCCCGACCCGGCCGGTGGCCTGGGCGTATCCGGTGGCCGCGTGACCCGCGCCCTGCTCGTGGCGGACCAGCACGTGGCGCACCCGGGTGGAGTCCATCATCGGGTCGTACGCCGGCAGGATGGCGCCGCCCGGGATGCCGAACACGGTGTCGGCGCCGACTTCCTCAAGAGAGCGAATGAGGGACTGCGCACCCGTGACGTGCTCGACGGGCGCGGACTGCGGTCCGGAGGAACGGGGCCGCGGCGTCGGATGAGCCCCGGTGGCCTGCTCGGTCATCTGCGTGTCTCTTCTCGAAGCTGAGGGTGTGTGCGAGGTCTGGGCGGTTCTGTGCGGGTTTCCCCCCATCGCCCGGTGGGTTCTTTGCGGGCTTTTGGGGTCACCTGTGCAACAAAAAACCCCTCGTGCCGGGTGGCAAGCGAGGGGAGCGCGTCGGATACGTTCGCCGGACGGGTGTCCTGGCTTCAGCCGACGCGCTTTCCAAGTACGAGAATTCGGGTGCGCATGGCACTGACCCTCTCCCCGTCGCGTGGTGACTGTCAAGTAGGTGGGACAGGAGTCTCATGATGTGGGCCGACGGGGCGGGTACCGCGCGGCACCCCCGCCCCTGCCGCCTGGGCGATCACGGCCTGGGCACCGCGCCGTGTGACCAGGCTCGCACCGCTTCCGGACCCCTGCGGCTCGCTCCCGGGGCCGACCGGAGCCGCCGGGACGAGTGCCGCGTGCGGCGGCTGCGGGGCGGGTACGACCGGCCCCGTGGGGAGCGCGTAGGGACCGTGGGTGAGGGAGCGGCGCAGGCGGTACTCGTCCAGGTGCCCCGCGAAGGCCATGCCCTGGGCGTGGGTGCAGCCCATCGCCCGCAGCGCCACTACCTGCTCGGGCCGGTCGACGCCCTCGGCGACGCTCTGGAGACCGAGGTCCGCGGCGATCCGCAGGACGCCGGCGGTGATCTTGTGCTGGCGGGCCGACTCGACGACGCCCTCGACCAGGCTCCGGTCGAGTTTGAGTATGTCGACCGGGAGCCGTCGCAGGGCGTCGGCCGCCGCGTGGCCGCCGCCGAAGCCGTCCAGGGCGATGCGGACGCCGAGTCGGCGCAACGCGGTGAGGCGCTGCTCCAGGGCATCCTGCGGGATGCCGCTGTCACTGTCGGCCAGTTCCAGGACGAGACCGCCGGAGGGCAGCCCGTAGCGGGTCAGCAGCGCCTCGACGGCATAGGGGGGTGCCGCCCGGTCGAGCAGGCGGCGGGCACCGAGGCGGACGACGACGGGTGCGGCGTGGCCGGAGCGGTGGCGCTCGGCGGCCTGGGCGATGGCCTGCTCCAGGGTCCAACGGCCGAGCTCGGCGGCCCGGTCACCGTTGTCCGCGACGCGGAGGAACTCGGCCGGGGTGAAGAGTATGCCCTGGCCGGAGCGCCAGCGGGCCTGCGCGGCGACGGCGGCGACCTTGCCGGTGGCGAGGTCGACGACGGGCTGGTGGAGCAGGGCGAACTCGCCGGCGTTCAGCGCGGAGCGGAGCCGGGCCGCCAGTTCGGCCTTGCGGACGACGTCGGCCTGCATCTGCGGGGCGTAGAGCACGACCCGGTCCTTGCCGGCGGCCTTGGCGCGGTACATGGCGAGGTCGGCGTTGCGCAGGAGTTCTCCGGCGTTCTGGCCGGGCTCGGCGAAGGCGACGCCGATGCTGGCGGCGACGCGGACATCGTTGCCGTCGATGGCGTAGGGCTCGGAGAGGCGTTTGCGGAGGCGGTCGGCGAGCTCCTGGAGGTGGCCTTCACGGGCGGTGCGGTCGTCGCCGGTGTCGCCGAGGATGAGGGCGGCGAACTCGTCGCCGCCGAGGCGGGCGGCGGTGTCTCCGGCACGGACGGCCTCGTCGAGGCGGCGGGCGGCCTGGACGAGGAGTTCGTCGCCGGCCTGGTGGCCGATCGTGTCGTTGACCGCCTTGAACCCGTCCAGGTCGATGAAGAGGACGGCGGCACCGCGGTCTCCGCTGCGGCGGCCGGTGAGGGCCTGGCTGACGCGGCGGGTGAACAGGGCCCGGTTGGGCAGGTCGGTGAGCGGGTCGTGCTCGGCGCTGTGCTGTAACTGCGCCTGGAGGCGGACGCGTTCGGTGACGTCGCGGCTGTTGAAGATGAGGCCGCCCTGGTGGCGGTTGACGGTGGATTCGACGTTGAGCCAGGTGCCTCGGCCGGACTGGAAGCGGCATTCGATGCGAGTGGTGGGCTCGACCGCCGGGTCGGCGGCGAGGAAGCGGCGGACCTCGTGGACCACGCGGCCGAGGTCGCCGGGGTGGATGTGGGCGGAGAGCTCGGTGTCCTCCAGCTCGGAGGCGTCCCGGCCGTAGACCCCCGAGGCGGCGGGGCTGACGTAGCGCAGGGTGCCGCTGGGGTCGGCGATCATGATGACGTCGCTGGAGCCCTGCACCAGGGAACGGAAGTGGTTCTCCTGGTGGGCGAGTTCGCGGGTGAGGGTGATGTTGTCGATGAGCATGATGCCCTGCCGCACGACGAGCGCGAGGACGACGGTGCAGGCGGTGACCAGGACGACGCGGTCGACGCTGCGGCCGTTGACCACGTTGGACAGGATGCCGAGGGTGCAGACGGCGGCCGCGAGGTAGGGCGTGAGGGCGGCGAGCGAGCCGGTGATCGGGCTGGTGCGGTCGTGCCCGGGGGCCGCCGGGGAGTCGGCGGGGCGGACGGCGCCGGGCCGGGCGTCCTGGATCGGGGGCGCCTCGGGGGCGCCGCGCTCGCTCTCGCGGTGGCGGCCGACCCAGGGGGCGTAGGCGAGCAGGAGCGACCCGGCGAACCATCCGGCGTCGAGGATCTGGCCGGAGCGGTAGCTGTTGTGCAGGAGCGGTGAGGTGAACAGGGCGTCGCACAGCACCGTCAGGGCGAGGGCGCCGATGGCGGTGTTGAGCGCTGAGCGCCCGGCCGAGGAGCGCCGGAAGTGGAGCGCCAGGATCATGCTGACGAGCGCGATGTCGAGCAGCGGATAGGCGAGGTTGAGCGCGGCGTACGAGACGCTGCCGCCCTCGATGTCGGCGGTGTGGGCCAGCGCCAGCGACCAGGCGAGCGTCAGCAGGGAGCCGCCGATGAGCCAGGAGTCGAGGGCGAGGCAGACCCAGCCGGCGCGGGTGACCGGCCGCTTGGCCAGGACGAGCAGGCCGACGACGGCGGGCGGCGCGAAGCAGAGGAAGAAGAGGTCGGCGACGCCGGGGCTCGGGACCGCGGTGTCGAGGACCACCTCGTACCAGCCCCAGGCGGCGTTCCCCAGGGAGGCCATGGCGGAGGAGATCCCGAAGAGGACCCAGGCGGGGCGGAAGCGGCTGCCGCGGGTGCGGGCGTAGAGGAAGCAGGAGACGGCGGCGGCACCGGCGGCGATGCTCAGGCCGAAGTCCCCCATGGCCATGGAGAGCCGGGGCGACCCCCAGCCTAGGACGGCGCCGACGGCGTACCCACCGCAGACGAGGGCGAGGAGGAGCTGGCCGAGGGCTCCTGAGCCGACCGGGCCGCGGGTGGCCTCCGGGCCGGTGGCCTCCGTCCGGGCGGGCGGCGCGGTGGGCATGGCCCCGGGGCCGGTCACCGGGGGGCTCCCCGGCGGAGCGCGGAGCGACCGGCGGGCAGGAGCTCCGGCAGGCGGGGCCGGCCGCCTCGGCGGCGCCCGTGGGACCGGGCGGTCCGGTGTCGCGTCGGATCATGGGTGTCTGGGCCGTACAGCATCCGTCGCCCCCCTCGCGGTTCTTGGCTTTCTCTCCCCTGGCGCCTGTCGTCCTGGCGCCACCCCTGCCGCGACGATACACCAGGATGGTCACGCAGGGACAGGGGTCACCTACATACAGTGACCGAACGTGGCTGTTGACCACCCGTAGCGCCCGAATCGCTGCGGAGCGTGGCCGTTCAGGGCTCTCGGGAGCCCTTGCCCGGCAAGGCGCACCCCCCGGGCAAGGGGCTCCGTCCCGCCCGCACGTGCCAGTGGCAACTCTGCCACGCGGCGGCACGGTGCACGGAACACCAGGTTCCGCGCGGGGTTCAGGCCGTCGTGTGCACCACGTTGTCGAGCGGCTCGCCCGCCGTCCAGCGGGTCAGCTGACGCGCCAGCAGCCGCTTGGCCCGTGGCAGGAAGGCGGATGTCGAGCCGCCCACGTGGGGGCTGATGAGTACTCCCGGAGCGTGCCACAGCGGGTGGCCCGCGGGCAGCGGTTCGGGGTCGGTCACGTCCAGGGCCGCGGTCAGCCGGCCGCTCTCCACCTCGGCGAGGAGCGCCTTGGTGTCGGCGACGGGGCCCCGCGCGACGTTGACCAGGAGGGCGCCGTCCCGCATACGGGCGAGGAACTCGGCGTCGGCCAGCCCCCTGGTGGCCTCGGTCAACGGCGTGGAGAGCACCACCACGTCCGCCTCGGGCAGCAGAGCGGGCAGTTCGGCAAGCGGATGCACGGGCCCGCGCTCCGTGTCACGGGCGGAGCGCGCGACGCGCAGCACCCGCGCGCACTCGAAGGGCGCGAGCCGGTCCTCGATGGCCGAGCCGATCGAGCCGTAGCCGACGATCAGGACGGTCTTGTCGGCGAGCGCGGGGTAGAAGCCGGAGCGCCACTCCTCCTGGCGCTGGCCCTCGACGAAGCGGGGGATGCCGCGCAACGAGGCCAGTATCAGGGCGAGGGTCAGCTCGGCGGTGCTCGCCTCGTGGACGCCGCGCGCGTTGCACAGGCGCACGCCGGGATGGAGCGCCCCCATTCCGGCCTGGACGTGGTCGACGCCTGCGGAGAGGGTCTGCACGACCTCGGCCCGCGCCATCCCGGCCAGGGGGCGCACGGCGGTGTCCGCGCCCTTGAGATAGGGGACGACGTAGAAAGCGCAGTCGGCGGGGTCGGCGGGGAAGCTCTCGCCACCGTCCCAGAAGCGGTAGGTCAGGCCGTGGTCGGCTGCGGACGGCAGGCCCGGGATCTCCTCGGGGACGAACGGGAGCCACACATCGGTAGTCATGGTCAGGAGGCTATGCGAAGCGCTCGGAGGGCCAGAGGTTACGTTGGGGTCGCTCGGAGGCGCAGCGGGAGGGTCAGGCCAGGTGGAGCGCAGGACGATCGGCGCGACGGCGCTCGAAGTCGGGGCGGTGGGGCTCGGATGCATGCCGATGAGCTGGGCGTACGCCGCCTCGCGGCAGCGGGGCGAGGAGTCGCTGCGAGCGCTCAACACGGCGCTGGACGCCGGGGTCTCGCTGCTGGACACGGCCGACATGTACGGCCCCTTCACCAACGAGCTGCTGCTCGGCCGGGTGTTGCGGGGGCGGCGCCGGGAGGCGTTCGTGTCGACCAAGTGCGGTCTGCTCGTCGGCGACCAGCACATCGTGGCCAACGGCCGCCCCGGATACGTGAAGCGGGCCTGCGACGCCTCGCTGCGGCGGCTCCAGACGGACGTGATCGACCTGTACCAGCTGCACCGTGCCGACCCCGAGGTGCCGGTGGAGGAGACCTGGGGCGCGATGGCGGAGCTGGTCGCCGCGGGCAAGGTGCGCGCGCTCGGGCTGTGCGCGGTCGGTGCGCGGGGCGGGCGCCGCGGCGGCGGGCGGCTGGACGGCGAGGCGCTGTACGCGGGAACGATTCGCCAGCTGGAGCGGGTCCAGCAGGTGTTCCCGGTGAGCGCCGTCCAGGCCGAGTTGTCGGTGTGGTCGCGGGAAGCGCTGGCCACGCTGCTGCCGTGGTGCACCGCGCGCGGCGTGGGCCTGATGGCGGCGATGCCGCTGGGGAACGGTTTCCTCAGTGGCACACTCCGCCCCGGGGAGGGGTTCGAGCCCCAGGACCTGCGGGCCCGTCACCCCCGGTTCACCGCAGAGATGATGGCCTCCAACCAGCCGCTGGTGGCCGGGTTGCGGCGGGTCGGTGAGCGGCACGGCGCGACTCCGGCGCAGGTGGCGCTGGCGTGGGTGCTGGAGCGGTCGCCGCTGGTCGTGCCGGTGCCCGGGACGAAGCAGGCCCGCTGGGTCGAGGAGAACGCGGCGGCCGCCGGGCTCCGGCTGACCGCCCGGGACCTCGCGGAGATCGACGGGCTGCCGCCGGCGCTGGGGTCGTGGGACTGAAACTCTGCCCGGCCGGACGCCGCGGTGCGGGAGCTTGACGTCCTCCTGTGCCCCGGAAGGCTGAGAAACCGGGTGCAGGACGTCGCAGTTGGCCGCTGATCTGGGCCTTCCGCGCATTCTCCCGGGAGCGGCGGGTTAGGAACCAACCATCACCGTCGTGAAGGGACCGAAATGCCGACCACTCCGCCCGGCCACCGCATCACCCCGCCCCGCCCGGCACCACCGGGCAGGCCGTCCGGGCGCCGCCGGCCGCTGGGGGCCGTCACGGCGGCGGTGACGATGGCTGTCCTGGCTGCGGGCTGCTCCTTTGGCCCCACCGAGCCTGAGAGCGGGCCCTCCTCCCCGGGAGCGGCCAGTCCGTCCGGTTCGGGATCACCGTCGCCGGCCTCCGACGCGCCGCCCGACAAGGGCTCGGTGGACGTGGTCCGCACCGTGGCGACCGGCCTGAAGTCCCCGTGGGGTCTGGCCCCGCTGCCCGACGGGAACCTCCTGGTGGCCTCCCGCGACGAGGGCGAGATCGTCCAGGTCGACGGCGATTCCGGGAAGGTCAGCGAGGCCGGTTCGGTACCGGGAGTCGACGCCGAGGGCGAGGGCGGCCTGCTCGGCCTGGCCCTCTCCCCCGACTACGCCACGGACCATCTGGTGTACGCCTACTTCACCACCGCCTCGGACAACCGCGTCGCCAGCATGCGGTACGACCCGGGGAAACCTGCCGGCGAACGGCTCTCCGCGCCGAGCACGATCTTCAAGGGCATCCCCAAGGGCTTCACCCACAACGGCGGCCGGATCGCCTTCGGCCCCGACAAGATGCTCTACGTCGGCACCGGTGAGACGGGCGACAAGGGCCTCGCCCAGGACAAGGAGTCCCTCGGCGGCAAGATCCTGCGGATGACGCCCGAGGGCGAGCCGGCCAAGGGCAACCCCGGCCAGGACTCGGTCGTCTGGTCCTACGGCCACCGCAACGTCCAGGGCCTGGCCTGGGACGAGGACCGCCGGCTGTGGGCGTCGGAGTTCGGCCAGGACACCTGGGACGAGCTGAACCACATCGTGAAGGACGGCAACTACGGCTGGCCGGACGTAGAGGGCGAGGGCAAGGGCGACGGGGACGGTGACTTCCGCGACCCCGTGGAGCAGTGGCACACAGCCGACGCCTCACCGAGCGGCATCGCGGTCGCCGAGGGGTCGGTGTGGATGGCCGGACTGCGCGGCGAGCGGCTCTGGCGCATCCCGCTCTCCGGTGCCAAGCCGTCGGCCGAGCCCCAAGCGTTCCTGAAAGGCGAGTACGGCCGACTGCGCACCGTCGTCTCCGCGGGTGGCGACACTCTGTGGCTGGTGACCAACGAGACGGACGGCAGGGGTTCCCCGGAGAAGGGCGACGACCGGATCCTGGAGGTGCGCGTGCGCTGACCGTGGACCAGCCGCACCAGCGGCCCGCGTCATGGAGGTGGTCATGTGTTCAACCTCATCGAGCAGCTCTTCGCCCCCGGACGGCGCCACACCGCCGAGGAGAAGAAGCGCCTGGAACTGACCAGGGTCGACGCCGACACCGCTGACCCCGGCAAGGGCCCGATCGACCTTGCTTCGGGGCATGTGGTGATTCGGGTGACGGAGCGGCGACGGGGGGAGTGACGGGCGGGGGCGTTGGGTGGGGTGGGGGTGGGGCTGGGCGGGCGGGCGCGATGACGGTTCGTGTGTGGGCGGCCATGCCGGCGGACTTGGTCTGTCCGGTGAGTCCGGCGGCGGCGTCGGCGCTGAGCAGGGCCTCGTCCCAGCGGCCGAGGGAGGCCAGCGACTCGGCGTGGTCGGCGTGGATGAGGGTGGTGGTGAAGAGGAGGCCGTACCGGTGGCTCCCCTCCAGGCCCTGCTCGATGAGGGCGGCCGCCTCGGCGGAGCGGCCGATGTCCTCCAGGTGGGAGGGGGAGGTTGACGTGGCAGCGGCCTACCTGGTGGGGGCGTTCGCGGTGCAGGGCGTCGGCGAGGACTTCGCGGAGTTCGGCGAGGCCGGTGTCGATGTCGCCGGAGTCGACGCGCGGTCCGGCGAGGGTGCCTCGGGCGGCGAGTACGACGTCGGCGGCGGCGTCGGCCATGTGCGCGTACTGGATGGCGTGTTCGGCGGCGGCGTACGCCTCGGGTCCTGGGCGGTGGAGCATCCGCCAGGAGGCGACGCAGGAGAGCACCTCGGCGTGCATCTCGGTGGGCGGCAGTCCGCGGAGGAGTTCCTGGGCGGTGTGGAGTTCCTGCCAGCCGCCGCCCTGGCCGACGCTCTCGGCGACGCGGGAGCGCTGTACCCAGAACCAGGCGGCGAAGAGTGGTTCGTCCCAGCTCTGCTCGGTGCTCGTGGGTTCGCCGAGCATCCGGACGCGCCTTCTTGGCGATCTTGCAGGCGCGTTCACGCGGGCCGCAGAGGCGTCCCGCGACGGTGGCGTCGGCCATCAGGTGGAGGTAGCGCAGCGGCGCGTCGGGGCCTTCGCCGGTGCCGGGCCCCGGCGGGCCGTCAGGTGCGGGTAGCCCTCGGCGTGGTCGGCGCTGCGCAGGGCGGAGCGGATCTCCTCGGGTACGCCGTCCCAGAGTTCCATGACGCGTTCGAGCAGGGTGAACTGTTCGGCGTAGGCGTGTCGGCGGCGGGCCTCGGCGGCGGCGTGCAGCACGGCGGGCGGTGCTTCGGCGGCGTCATGGGCGCGGTACCGGTATCCGGCGAGCCGGGTGGCGTGCGCGTCGGGGGCGACCAGCGTGGGGTCGGCGGCCAGCGCTTCGGCGAACTGGCGGCCGATGCGGGTGCGTTCGCGCCGGGCAGCAGGTCGTCGGTGACGGCTTCGCGGACGAGGGCGTGGCGGAAGCGGTAGCCGTCGCCGTCCTCGCTGGGGAGCAGGATGTGGGCGCGGACGGCGGCCCTCAGCGCGTCGAGCAGTTCGGTCTCGGGGAGCCGGGCGACGGCGGCGAGCAGGGCGTACTCCGTGGCGGGTCCGCCTCCGGCGGCGATCCGGACGAGGTGCTGGCTGCGTTCGGGGAGGGCTTCGCCGCGGACGAGGAGGAGGTCGCGCAGGGAGTCGGTGAGGCCGGTGCGGCAGCCGGAGCGGGCGGCGACGGTGAGTTCCTCGACGAAGAAGGCGTTGCCCTCGGAGCGGGTGAAGACCTCGTCGGCGGTGGAGTCGTCGGGTTCGGTGGCCGTCGCACCTCAGGTCGCGGGCCACAGCGCCTTAGAGGCTGTCGACCGGTGGCCCGGGGAACGCCGTCGCCCCGCCCCGCGCCGGCGGGACGGGGCGGGTGGAGCGTGCGGGGTTCAGCCGGCCGACGGCAGTCCGAGGAGCAGCCCGGTGTACTTGGACAGGGCCAGGAGTACGCCGACGAGGCCGACGACGACGCCCGCCCAGGCGGCGGAGCGGACCCAGGCGGGGCCGGTCCGGGCGGGCCAGTAGGCGACGCGGAGCACCGCGCCGAGGCCGACGAGGAGCCCGACCGCGGCGAACGCGCCGGCGACGAGGGCGGCGGCCTCCCAGGAGTCTCCGTAGATGGCCTGGACCTGGTCGGCGACGCCGGCGCCGGAGGAGGTCTCCAGCTGGCCGATGAGGGAGGCGCGGGCGGAGGCGATGGTGCCGAGCCAGCCACCGGTCAGCGAGACGACGCCGAGGACGACGGAGACGATGGCTGCCGCTCCGGCGGCGATGCCGGTGGGGGGCGCGGCGGCGTCGGCCTCCTCCGCGTCGTCCGTACCGTCCTCGTCCACTGCCTCGGGCGTCTGCGTCCCGTCCTGCCGCTTCTCCTCGCCGGTGGTCTCCTCGCCGTGGGGCTTGCCGGGCGTGGCCTCGGGGGTCTCCTGCTGCTCGTCCTCCGCTCCGGTCGCCGGGCGCTTGCCGTCAGCCGTCTTGGTATCCATGTCGGGCACGGTACGGATGGAGTCTGAGAGTCCGCTTAACGGAGGACGGCCGGTCCGGTGGCGGCCCGCTCCGGGTCGGGTTCGGCGGCCGGTTCCCCGTCCGGGGTGCGGGGTGCGGGGAGGACCGCCGGGTCCGCGGCCCGGTGCCCGGGCGGCCCTTCGATGCTGATGCGGGGCAGGAGGCGGTCCAGCCAGCCCGGCAGCCACCAGTTGGCGCGGCCCAGCAGGTGCATGAGGGCGGGGACCAGCAGCGTACGGAGGACGAAGGCGTCCAGGGCGACGGCGACGGCCAGCGCGATGCCGAACATGGCGATGAGCCGGTCGCCGCTGAGCACGAAGGCGAGGAAGACGGAGATCATGATGACGGCGGCCGAGTTGATGACCCGGCCGGTCTCGGCGAGGCCGACGCGCACGGCCCGGGTGTTGTCGCCGGTGGCCAGCCATTCCTCGTGCATGCGGCTGACCAGGAAGACCTGGTAGTCCATGGAGAGCCCGAAGAGCACCGAGACCATGATCACGGGGAGGAACGGCTCGATCGGTCCCGAGCTGCCGAGGCCGAGGAGTTCGCTCCCCCAGCCCCACTGGAAGACCGCCACGATCACGCCGAAGGCGCCGGCGACGGCCATCACGTTCATCAGCGCGGCCTTGAGCGGGATGCCGACCGAGCGGAAGGCGAGCAGCAGCAGGACGAAGCCGAGGCTGATGACGACGCCGATGAAGAGCGGCAGTTTGCCGACGATCAGGTCGGCGAAGTCGTCGTAGGCGGCGGTCACGCCGCCGACCTTGAGGTCGAGTCCGGTGCTCGTCTCGGCGCGGGGCAGGACGTCGGTGCGGAGCCGGTCGACGAGGGCGCTGGTCTCCTCGGACTGGGGTGAGGAGGTGGGGACGACGGTGAGCAGGGCGGTGTCGGAGGTGTCGTTGAGGGCGACGGGGGTGACGTCGGCGATGCCGTCGGTCTGCCTCAAGGTCTGGGCCAGGCCGTCGAGGGCGAGCCGGTCCTGGGCGCCGTCGACCTCGGTGACGAGGGTCAGGGGGCCGTTGACGCCGGGCCCGAACTCGTCGGCGAGCAGGTCGTACGCCTGGCGGGTGGTGCTGGTGGCCGGGTTGTTGCCCTGGTCGGAGGTGCCGAGGTGGAGAGTGAGCATGGGCAGTGCGAGGACGGCCATGAAGACCGTGGCGAGGACGCCGAGGAGTCTGGGGTGGTGTTCAACGAAGCGGGACCAGCGGGCGGCGAACCCGGTGGGCTGCTCCGCCAGCGGCCCGTCGGCTGCCAGCTTGCGTCGTTCGCGGCGGCTGAGGGCGCGCGGTCCGATGTACGCGAGGAGGGCGGGCAGCAGGGTGAGGGAGGCGGCGACCGTCAGCAGCACGGTCAGGGAGGCGGCGATGGCGACGCCGTTGAGGAACTCCAGGCGCAGGATGAGCATGCCGAGGAGGGCGATGCAGACGGTGGCGCCGGCGAAGACGACGGCCCGCCCGGTGGTGGCGACGGCTCGCTCGGCAGCGGCTCGGTGGGTGAGGCCCTGTTTCAGTCCGGTGCGGTGCCGGGTGACGATGAACAGGGCGTAGTCGATGCCGACACCGAGGCCGATCAGCATGCCGAGCATGGGGGCGAAGTCGGCGACGGTCATGACGTGGCCCAGCAGCACGATCCCGGCATAGGCGATGCCGACGCTGACCAGGGCGGTGGCGATCGGCAGCAGGGAGGCGGCGAGAGAGCCGAAGGCGAGGAAGAGGACGACGGCGGCGACGGCCACGCCGATGAGTTCGGCGGTGTGCAGCGCGGGGGCCTCGGTGAGGGCGACGGCCGGGCCGCCCACCTCGACCTGGAGTCCGTCGCCGTCGGCGGCGTGCGCGGCGTCCACCACGGCCTGGGCCTGGGCGGGCTCGATGTCGCTGGTCTGTGCGGCGAAGGTGACGGCCGCGTAGGCGGTGCGGCCGTCCTCGCTGACACCGCCGCCGGGGCCGGTGCCCGCGTCGGTGTACGGTCCGGCGACGGAGGCGACGCCGGGCAGGCCGGCGATGCGGTCCAGGGTGTGGGTCATGGTCTGTTCGACGTCGGCGGCGTGCACCGAGCTGCCGGGGGCGTGCCAGACGAGGGTGTCGCTGTCACCGGCGAGGCCGGGGAAGCCGTGCTCGATGAGGGTGGTGGCGGCGCCGGCCTCGGTGCCGCCGGCCGCGTAGTCGTTGGTGTAGGCCGGTCCGGCGAGCCCGGCGGCGGTACCCGCACCGCCGAGGACGAGCAGCCAGAGCAGAACGGCCAGGAGGCGGTGGTGCATGCACCAGCGGGCGAGTGCGGCCACGGACGTGCTCCCTCGGGGGGGGTTGTGCTTCACCGGGGAGCCGTCGGGCAAGGGGATGCCCGGGTGGGTACGGCCCGCGAGGAAGCGTGAGCAGTGGTTTCACTCTCGCAGGCGAAAAAGATCGTTTGCCCCTTTCGTGCGCATCGTCACAGCCCCTTTCGCCGCCCTGTGACGGGCCGTTCCGGGCGCCGCACTCTCCGCGCCCTCCGCGCCCGGCCGGACCTCGTCGGGCGCACCGCCGGAACGCGCCGAGGGGCGCCCGAACCGCATGGGTACGGGCGCCCCTCGGGCGTGCCTGCGCGGCGGCGTCAGCCCTCGACGCCGAGCTGCGTGAGGATCAGCTCCTTCACGCGGGCGGCGTCGGCCTGGCCGCGCGTCGCCTTCATGACGGCGCCGACCAGGGCGCCGGCGGCGGCGACCTTGCCACCGCGGATCTTGTCCGCGATGGCCGGGTTGCCGGCGATGGCCTCCTCGACGGCGGTGGTGAGCGCGCCCTCGTCGGAGACGACCTTCAGGCCGCGCTTCTCCACGACGGTGTCCGGGTCGCCCTCGCCCGCGAGGACGCCCTCGATGACCTGGCGGGCCAGCTTGTCGTTGAGGTCGCCGCCCTTGACCAGCTCGGCGACCCGGGCGACCTGTGCCGGGGTGATCGGCAGGCCCTCCAGGGGACGGCCGGTCTCGTTGGCGTTGCGGGCCAGCTCGCCCATCCACCACTTACGCGCGGCGGAGGCGTCGGCACCCGCCTCGATGGTGGCGACGATCGGGTCGATCGCCCCGGCGTTGAGGATCGACTGCATGTCGTGCTCGGAGACGCCCCACTCCTCGCGGAGCCGGTTGCGGCGCACGCGGGGCGGTTCGGGCAGGGTGGCGCGCAGTTCCTCGACCCACTCGCGCGGCGGGGCGACCGGCACCAGGTCCGGCTCGGGGAAGTAGCGGTAGTCCTCGGCGTTGTCCTTGATGCGGCCGGCCGTGGTGGAGCCGTCCTCCTCGTGGAAGTGCCGGGTCTCCTGGACGATGGTGCCGCCGGCGGAGAGGACCGCGGCGTGCCGCTGGATCTCGAAGCGGGCGGCGCGCTCGACGGAGCGGAGCGAGTTGACGTTCTTCGTCTCCGAGCGGGTGCCGAACTCCTGCTGGCCCTTGGGGCGCAGCGAGAGGTTGACGTCGCACCGCATCTGGCCCATCTCCATGCGGGCCTCGGAGACGCCGAGCGCCTTGATCAGTTCGCGCAGCTCGGCGACGTACGCCTTGGCGACCTCGGGGGCCCGCTCGCCCGCGCCCTCGATGGGCTTGGTGACGATCTCGATGAGCGGGATGCCCGCGCGGTTGTAGTCGAGCAGGGAGTGGGACGCGCCGTGGATACGGCCGGTGGCGCCGCCGACATGGGTCGACTTGCCGGTGTCCTCCTCCATGTGGGCGCGCTCGATCTGCACCCGGAAGACCTCGCCGTCCTCCAGTTGCACGTCGAGGTAGCCGTCGAAAGCGATGGGCTCGTCGTACTGGGAGGTCTGGAAGTTCTTCGGCATGTCCGGATAGAAGTAGTTCTTCCGGGCGAAGCGGCACCATTCGGCGATCTCGCAGTGGAGCGCCAGGCCGATCTTGACGGCCGACTCCACGCCGACGGCGTTGACGACCGGCAGGGAGCCGGGCAGGCCGAGGCAGGTGGGGCAGGTCTGCGAGTTGGCGTCCGCGCCCAGCTCCGTGGAGCAGCCGCAGAACATCTTGGTCTTGGTGCCGAGCTCGACATGGACCTCCAGGCCCATGACGGGGTCGTACGCCGCGAGCGCGTCGTCGTACGGCACCAGGTCAGTGACAGTCACGGTGAAACTTTTCCCTCTCAGCCCAGCAGGACGTCGTCGTCGCCGAGGCGCTTGAGCTCACGTACGAGCAGGGCGACGCCGGTGACGATCCCGGCCGCGGTCGCGACCGCGTCGACCAGGCTCAGCGTGTCGTGATCGTGGCGGGCGGCCTTCATCTGCTTGTAGACGCTCAGGGCGCCGAAGGCGGTGGTGCCGATGGACAGGTACGTACCGGCCTTGGACTTCTTGAAACCCTTGGCCTTGGACAGTGCACTCACAGGGACGGAGCCTCCTCCAGCAGCGGATGACCCCACTGTTCCACGAAGGCGGCCTCGACGGCTGCCCCGACCTTGTAGAGCCGGTCGTCCTTCATGGCGGGGGCGATGATCTGGAGCCCCACCGGCAGGCCGTCCTCCGGGGCGAGGCCGCAGGGCAGCGACATCGCGGCGTTCCCGGCCAGGTTGGTGGGGATGGTGCAGAGGTCGGCGAGGTACATCGCCATCGGGTCGTCGGCCCGCTCCCCGAGGGGGAAGGCGGTCGTCGGGGTGGTCGGCGAGACGATCACGTCGACCTCCTCGAAGGCCCGCTCGAAGTCACGCGTGATGAGCGTGCGGACCTTCTGCGCGGAGCCGTAGTACGCGTCGTAGTAGCCGGAGCTGAGCGCGTACGTGCCGAGGATGACGCGGCGCTTGACCTCGTCGCCGAAGCCCTCCTCACGGGTGATGGCGGTGACCTCTTCGGCCGAACGCGTCCCGTCGTCGCCGACCCTGAGGCCGTAGCGCATCGCGTCGAACCGGGCGAGGTTCGAGGAGCACTCGGAGGGCGCGATCAGGTAGTACGCGGAGAGCGCCAGGTCGAAGGAGGGGCAGTCCAGCTCGACGACGGTCGCGCCGAGCTTGCGGAGCAGCTCGACCGACTCGTCGAAGCGCTGCACCACACCGGCCTGGTAG
The DNA here is from genome assembly GCF_051397025.1 of Streptomyces sp. BBFR102. NCBI lineage: Bacteria > Bacillati > Actinomycetota > Actinomycetes > Kitasatosporales > Streptomycetaceae > Streptomyces > Streptomyces sp. BBFR102. The sequence continues at coordinate 4,491,935 of NZ_CP195757.1, read as the reverse complement.
CCCTCGCCGCGGAACTGCTTGACCACGCCGACGCGCATCCCGGCGACCGAGCCGTTCCGGGCGGCCTCGACGACCGGCGGGACGGGAGCGTCGATGGAGGTCGAGTCGAGCGGGTCGTACCCGGCGATGGCCTCGTGCAGCAGCGCCGCGTCGAGCACGGTGCGGGCGCAGGGCCCGCCCTGGTCGAGGGAGCTGGAGAAGGCGACCATGCCGTAGCGGGAGACGCCGCCGTAGGTCGGCTTGACGCCGACGGTGCCGGTGACGGCGGCGGGCTGGCGGATGGAGCCGCCGGTGTCCGTGCCGATGGCCAGGGGTGCCTCGTAGGCGGCGAGCGCGGCGGAGGAACCGCCGCCGGAGCCGCCGGGGACGCGGGTGAGGTCCCACGGGTTGCCGGTCGGGCCGTAGGCGCTGTTCTCGGTGGAGGACCCCATGGCGAACTCGTCCATGTTGGTCTTGCCGAGGATCACCACGCCGGCGTCCTTGAGGCGCCTGGTGACGGTGGCGTCGTAGGGCGGAATCCAGCCTTCGAGGAGCTTGGAGCCGACCGTGGTCGGAACGCCCTCGGTGGTGAAGATGTCCTTCAGCGCCAGCGGGACGCCGGCGAGCGGGCCGAGCTTCTCGCCGGCCGCGCGCCGTGCGTCGACGGCGCGTGCCTGGGCGAGGGCGCCCTCGCGGTCGACGTGCAGGAAGGCGTGGACCTTCTCGTCGACGGCCTCGATCCGGGCCAGGTGGGCCTCGGTGACCTCGACGGCGGTGAGGTCACCGGAGGCGATCTTCGCGGCCGTCTCGGCGGCGGTGAGCTTGATGATGCTGTCCGACATGGCGGTCAGTCCTCCCCGAGGATCTGCGGCACCTTGAAACGCTGCTGCTCCTGGGCGGGCGCGCCGGAGAGCGCCTGCTCCGGGGTGAGCGAGGGACGGACCTCGTCCGCCCGCATGACGTTCGTCATCGGCAGCGGGTGGGAGGTCGGCGGTACGTCTTGTCCGGCGACTTCGGAGACGCGGGCGACCGCGCCGAGAATGTCGTCGAGCTGTCCGGCGAAGTGTTCGAGCTCTTCGGCCTTCAGCTCCAGACGCGCCAGCCGAGCGAGGTGAGCGACCTCCTCGCGCGTGATGCCAGGCATGCGGCGATCCTCAGGGTGAGAGTGGTGGGTGTGCGGACCCAATCCTATGGGGCCGCCCCACCCCCCGGCGAAACGCTCCCACGATCCACCAGCCGGGTGACCCCGGAACGGCCTGGCCGAAGACGCCCCGGCCGCCGTTCGAGCCCCTCCTGGACCGGCACGGACGACAACCGGCACAGCCGTACGGAGCCCGGAGCAAGCCCGGCCGAAACCGGCCCGGCCCAAGAAGGCCCGACCGGGCACTTGAGGCCACCGGCGACTCGGCAAAGCCGAAGCCGGCAGATTCGAGCCGAAGCCCAGCCAGGAATCAGCCCGGCCGGCGCTTGAGGCGACCAACGACCGACAGAGTCGAAGCCGGCGGAGTCAGGCCGACGCCCAGCCACAAACCAGCCCGGCCGACGCTTGAGGCCACCGGCGACCGGCCAGGCAGCCCGCACCCGCCCACCGCCCCGGGGAACGGGCGAACGTTACTGCGGAGGCCCGGACCGCACAGCCCGCCCAGCCTCCGCCGCCTCAGCGGCGATCTCGGCGGGCCGCCGCCACCCCCGTGCCCCCCGGGCCCGCAACCAGGCAGTGGTCTCATCGGCAGGCATGGCGGCAGCCACCAGCCACCCTTGCACCGCGTCGCATCCCAGGTCGCGCAGCCGCTCCCAGGTCTCGTCGTCCTCGACGCCCTCGGCGACGACGAGCAGCCCCAGCGAGTGGGCGAGGTCGACGGTGCACCGGACGATCTCCGCGTCCTCGGCGTCGACGGCGAGGCGGGCGACGAAGCTGCGGTCGATCTTCAGCTCGCTGACCGGCAGCCGCCGCAGGTGGACCAGGGAGGAGTAGCCGGTGCCGAAGTCGTCCAGGGACATCTTCACGCCGTGCCCGGTCAGCCCGGCGAGGGTGTCGGCGGCCCGCTGCGGGTCCTCCAGCAGCACGTGTTCCGTTATCTCCAGCTGGAGCGCCCCGGCCGGGACCCCGTGCCGGGCGAGCCGGGCCGCGACGGCGCCGGCGAAGCCCGGGCTGTGGACGTCGCGCGGGGAGACGTTGACCGCGACGGGGACGTTGAGTCCCTGGGCGCGCCAGCGGGCGACCTGGCCGAGGGCCGTCTCCAGGACGTACTCGGTGAGGTGCGGCATCAGCCCGGAGGACTCGGCGATGGCGATGAACTCGTCCGGGGGGACCCGGCCGCGCTCCGGGTGGACCCAGCGCACCAGCGCCTCCAGCCCGGCGACGTGGCCGTCGAAGCGGACCTTCGGCTGGTAGTGCAGCTCGACCTCGGACGCGTCCAGCGCGCGGCGCAGGTCGCCGAGGAGGCCGAGGCGGTCGGGGGTGTTGGAGTCCCGCTTGGACTCGTACACCTCGACGCCGGTGCGGTCCCGCTTGGCCTGGTACATCGCGACGTCGGCGCGGCGCAGGAGGCCCTCGGCGTCCTGCGCGTGGTCCGGGTAGACGGCGACGCCCGCGCTGGCCTCCAGGACGAGGGTGAGGCCGTCCAGGTCGAGCGGGGAGCCGAGTTCGGCGACGAGGCGGCGGGCGACGCGCTGGGCGGCGGTGGTGGAATCGGCCACGGGCAGCAGGACGGCGAACTCGTCGCCGCCGAGCCGGGCCGCCTCGGCGCCACGCGGCAGGGCGGGCCGCAGCCGTTCCGCTATCTGCAACAGGAGCCGGTCGCCGGCGAGGTGGCCGAGGGTGTCGTTGACCGAGCGGAACCGGTCGAGGTCGATGAGGAGCAGCGCGGAACGGGTCCCGGCCTGCTCGGCCTCGTCGAGGGCGGTCCAGATCCGTTCCAGCAGCCACTGGCGGTTGGGCAGGCCGGTGAGGGGGTCGCGCAGTTGCTCCTCCGCGCGGGCGCGGGCGATCCACAGCGTGGAGTCGAGGGCGATCAGGGGGATGGAGAAGAGCGGCAGCAGCACCGGCAGGGTGACGGCGACCGCGCAGATCAGCGGGGCGATGCCGAGCAGGGCGACGCCGACGAGGCTCTGCCGGATGAGGGCGGTGCGGGTGACGGTGGGCAGGGTGCCCGGGTTCGGGGTGTGGACCAGCCACAGCAGCAGGCGGGTCATCAGCAGGTATCCGGCGGCGGCGAAGAGGACGCCGGTGCCGGTCGCGAGGGTCCAGCTCCGCGGGTCCCAGGGGGTGTCGACGCTGGGGGTGACGCCGGTGAGGGTCAGCAGCAGGGCGGCGGCGGCGATGCCGAGGATGTCGACGGCGCCGTGCAGCAGGCCCTGGCGCCAGCGGTGCCGGCGGGCGGCGCCGACGAGGACGACGACGGTGATGCTGACCAGGCCGGCCGGCACCCAGCCGTAGAGCAGCAGGACGGCGAGGGTCAGGGCGGCGCCGGAGCCGGTCCCGCCCCACCAGCGGTCGCGGCCGAGGGCGACGAGGTGGCCGACGACGATGCCGGTGAGGACGGCGAGCGCCCAGCCGGCGGCACCCGCCGGGAAGAGGGCATGGCCGGTGGCGACGGCGCGGCCGATGCCGGTGGCGAGGAGGGCGGCGGCGATCGCGATGACGGCGGTGGGGAGCAGCGGGGAGACGCCTTCGGTGCGGGGGGCGTGCGGGGCCCGACCCGGGCCGGTGCGCGCGGCGCTGGTGCGGCGCAGACGCGGCCATGAGGCCGGTGCGGCGCTCTCGGTCGGTTCCATTCCGTCCCTCTCCGGGCCGACACGTGCCGCGGGTGCGGGGCCGACGGCCATCTCTGTCACCGCCCGGGTGCCCGGCCGGCCCCGTGAGCCGGCCGGGCACCGCGAGGCGCGTCCCCCAACAGTAGGCCGCTCAGGGCCTCCACGGGCACCGGTCGGGGACGGTTGCCCGAATGAGACCTGGCCACCCGGATGCGTCTGGTATGCGCCGAACGGGTGGCTCGCGGGGGTCACTCGGGAAGCGGAAGTGCCACTTCACGTGCGGCGTCGGGGCCTTGTTCGAGGAGGACGGCGAAGCCCGCCTCGTCCAGGACCGGCACCTTGGCCTGCATGGCCTTGTCGTACTTGGAGCCTGGATTGTCGCCGACGACCACGAACGAAGTCTTCTTCGAGACAGAACCTGTCACTTTGGCGCCCCGGTCCTGAAGGGCTTCCTTGGCGTTGTCCCGGGTGTGGTGTTCGAGGGTGCCGGTGACGACGACGGTGAGGCCCGCCAGCGGACGGGGGCCTTCGTCCTCGCCGGTGGACTCCTCCTCCATCCGCACGCCCGCCTCGCGCCACTTGCGGACGATCTCGCGGTGCCACTCCTCGGCGAACCAGCTCTTGAGGGAGGCGGCGATGGTCGGGCCGACGCCCTCGGTCTGCGCCAGCTCCTCCTCGGTGGCGGCCTCGATCCGCTCGATGGAGCGGAACTCGCGGGCCAGTGCCTGGGCGGCGACCGGGCCGACGTGGCGGATGGAGAGGCCGGTGAGGACGCGGGCGAGGGGGCTCTGCTTGGCCTGTTCGATGTGGTCGAGCATGGCGAGGGTGTTCTTCTTCGCCTCGCCCTGCTTGTTGGCGAAGAAGGTGACGATCTTCTCCTCGCCGGTCTTCGCATCGCGCTTGGGCAGGCCGCTGTCCGGGTCGAGGACGTAGGAGCGGATGGGCAGGAGCTGGTCGACGGTGAGGTCGAAGAGGTCGCCCTCGTCGCGCAGCGGGGGTTCGGAGGGTTCCAAAGGCTGGGTGAGGGCGGTGGCTGCGACGTAGCCGAAGTTCTCGATGTCGAGGCACTTGCGGCCCGCGAGGTAGTAGATCCGTTCGCGCAACTGGGCAGGGCAGGAACGGGCGTTGGGGCAGCGGAGGTCGATGTCGCCCTCCTTCATCGGCTTGAGCCCGGTACCGCACTCGGGGCACTCGGCCGGCATGGTGAAGGGGCGCTCGGTACCGTCGCGCAGGTCAGCGACGGGGCCGAGGATCTCCGGGATGACGTCGCCGGCCTTGCGCAGGACGACGGTGTCGCCGATGAGGACGCCCTTGGCGCGGACCACGTCCTGGTTGTGCAGGGTGGCGAACTCGACCTCGGAGCCGGCCACGGTGACCGGCTCGACCTGGGCGTACGGGGTGACGCGGCCGGTGCGGCCGACGCCGACGCGGATGTCGATGAGGCGGCTGTTGACCTCCTCGGGCGGGTACTTCCAGGCGATGGCCCAGCGGGGGGCGCGGGAGGTGGAGCCGAGGCGGCCCTGGAGGGGGACCTCGTCGAGCTTGACCACGACGCCGTCGATCTCGTGCTCGACGGAGTGCCGGTGCTCGCCGTAGTAGCGGATGAACTCGCGGACGCCGTCGAGTCCTTCGACCACCCTGTTGTGGCGGGCGGTGGGCAGGCCCCAGTCGCGCAGCAGGTCGTAGGCGTGGGAGAGGCAGTCGATGGTGAGACCCTCGCGGGCGCCGATGCCGTGGACGACCATGTGCAGCGGGCGGGTGGCGGTGACCCGGGGGTCCTTCTGGCGCAGGGAGCCGGCGGCGGCGTTGCGCGGGTTGGCGAAGGGCTTCTCGCCCGCTTCGACCAGGCGGGCGTTGAGCTTCTCGAACTCCTCCATCGGGAAGAAGACCTCGCCGCGGATCTCGACCAGGGCGGGGAGGCCGTCGCCGTGCAGGTGCTCGGGGATGTCGGAGATGGTGCGGACGTTGGGGGTGATGTCCTCGCCGACGCGGCCGTCGCCGCGGGTGGCGGCGCGGGTGAGGCGGCCGTGCTCGTAGGTGAGGTTGACGGCGAGGCCGTCGACCTTCAGCTCGCACAGGAAGTGGTAGCCGGGGGCGCCGACCTCCTTGGCGACGCGGTCGGCCCAGGCGGCGAGTTCCTCGTCGTCGAAGGCGTTGTCGAGGGAGAGCATGCGCTCGCGGTGCTCGACGGAGGTGAACTCCGTCTCGTAGGCGCCGGCGACCTTCTGGGTGGGTGAGTCGGGGGTGCGCAGCGGCGGGTACTGCTCCTCCAGCTCGGTGAGGGCGCGCAGCTGCCGGTCGAACTCGGCGTCGCTGACGACGGGCTGGTCCTTGACGTAGTAGCGGAAGCGGTGCTCCTCGACCTGTTCGGCGAGGTGCTGGTGGCGCTCCCGCGCGTCCGCGGGAACGTCTGCGTTCTGCTGTTCGCCGGCCACTGTCCTGTCCTCCCGTTTCGTCACTCCGGGTTGTCCGCGAGTGAGTTAGCCGCCCGGACGCAGTGGGCGAGCGCCGCGCGGGCGTAGCCGGGCGAGGCGCCGGCCAGACCGCACGACGGGGTGATCGCCACCGCTTCGGGGAGCAACCCGGGATTCAGCCCCAGCCTGCGCCACCACGTCCTGACCCCCATGACGCTACCGGCCGGGTCCGACAATGCGGTGTCGGTGCCGGGCACGACACCGGCGAGCAGCCGGAAGCCCGCCTCGACGCCCTCACCGAGCACCTCGTCGTCACCCTCGGTGAGCAGGGAGAAATCGAACGAGGCGCCCGCGAATCCGGCGCGGCGCAGCAGGGCGAAGGGGACGGACGGGGCACAGCTGTGCGCGATCACCGGGCCGTCGTGGACGGCTGCGACCTCGCGCAGCGCGGATTCCACGAGCTGCCGGTCGACGGCGCGGTAGGTGCGGTAGCCGCTGGCGGTGCGGACGGTGCCGGTGAGGACGGCGGTCAGGGAGGGCTCGTCGAGCTGGAGGACGAGGCGGGCGCCGGGGACGCGGCGGCGCAGCTCGGCCAGGTGGCCGCGGAGCCCTTCGGCGAGGGAGGCGGCGAGGTCGCGGCAGGCACCCGGGTCGCCGAGGCAGGCTTCGCCGCCGCGGGTCTGGAGGGTGGCGGCGAGCGTCCAGGGGCCGGTGGCCTGGACCTTGAGCGGGCCTTCGTACCCCTGGGTGAACTCTTCGAGGGCGTCGAGGTCCTCGCGGAGCCAGGAGACGGCGCGGCGCATGTCGCGGCCGGGGCGGTCGGCGATCCGCCAGCCGCTGGGCTCCAGTTGGGCGTGGACGTCGACCAGGAGTCCGGCGGTGCGGCCGGTCAGGTCGGCGCCGGGTCCGCGCGCGGGGAGTTCGGGGAGGTGCGGCATGCCCTCGCCGCCGGCGAAGGTGCCGGTCACGGTCTTGGCCGCCTCGCGGGCGTCGCCGCCGGGCATCGAGCCGATGCCGGTGGCGCGCGGGGTGCGGAAGTCGTCGGTGTCGCTCACGCCGACAGGCTACGGGCCCCGGGGGGCGCCCGGCCGCGGCAGGGCGGGCGCCGGGACGGCGGCCGGGCCGCCCCGGCGGGGCGGGTCAGCCGCGCGGGCGGACGCTGACGTCGTTGATCACGGCGTCGGCGGGCAGGTCGAGCGCGGTGAGCAGGGTGGTGGCCACCGATTCGGGGCTGATCCACCGGCCGGGGTCGTACTCCTTGCCCTCCTGCTGGTGGATCTTCTGCTGCATGGCGCTGGCGGTGCGGCCCGGGTAGACGGAGGTGACGCGGACGCCGTGGGGCTGCTCCTCCTGGCGCAGGGCGTCGGCGAGGGCCTTGAGGCCGTGCTTGGCGGCGGCGTAGGCGGCCCAGCCGCTGTTGGCGCTCAGGCCGGCGCCGGAGTTGACGAAGACGACGTGCCCGTGGGTCAGGCGCAGTTGCGGCAGGAAGTGGCGGGTGAGTTCGGCGGGGGCGAGGAGGTTGACGTCGATCTGGTGACGCCAGGTCTTGGGGGTGAGTTCGCCGACGGTGCCGAGGTCGACGACGCCCGCGATGTGCAGCAGGGAGTCGATGCGGTCGGGCAGGGTCTGGTGGGAGAGGGCCCAGGAGATCCGGTCGGGGTCGGCGAGGTCGGCGACGAGGGTGTCGGCGCCGGGGTGGGCGGCGGCCAGTTCGCGGGCGCGGCCGGCGTCGCGGGCGACGAGGACGAGGTGGTCGCCGCGCTCGTGGAGGCGGCGGGCGACGGCGGCGCCGATGCCGGAGCCGGCGCCGGTGATCACATGAGTAGCCATGGCCCGCATGATCCCACCGGGCGCCGCCCGCGTCGCACCGCGCCCCTACCGGACGCCTGCACCCTCCTCCAGGTGCGCGAGGGCGCCGGCCGGCTCCTCGGCGAAGAGGACCAGTTCGGTCAGGGGTACCGGCAGGAACCCCTCGTCCTCCATCCGCTGGAACTGCTCGCGCAGGCCGTCGTAGAAGCCGGCCGTGTTGAGCAGGACGACGGGCTTGGTGTGCATGCCGTGCTTCTTGAGTTCGAGGATCTCGGTGGCCTCGTCGAGGGTGCCGGCACCGCCCACCATGATCACGAAGGCGTCGGCGCGGGCGAGGAGCTGGGCCTTCCGCTCGGCGAGGTCGGCGGTGACGATCATCTCGCCGGACCCGGCGGGGACCGGACGGGCCGAGTCGGCGAGGAATTCCACGGAGACGCCTAGGAGCTTGCCGCCGGACTGCTCCACGCCGTCCGCCACGACCTTCATGAGCCCCTTGTCGGAACCGCCCCACACCAGGGTGTGGCCGCCCTTGCCGAGGAGTCCGGCGAACTCGCGGGCGGGCCGGGTGTAGCGCTCGGGCAGGTCGGCGGCGGACAGGAAGACGCATATGTTCATGGCCGCAACCTATCGCCGGTCCCCGTCCCGTCCGGCCGGGCGGGAGTCGCGTACCGGGCGGCGGTGTCGGTGGCCGGGGGTACCGTCGCGTCCATGACTCAGGGACACGGAGACGACACGGCGCGCGGTCACCGCATCACCGTCGAGCGGGCCCCGGTGCACGTGCGGTTGGTGCGGGGCGGCCAGGTGGTGGCGGAGAGCCGCCGCCCGCTGCTGCTGCGCGAGACGGGGCTGCCCGTCCGCTACTACCTGCCGCCCGGGGACGTCCGCACCGACCTGCTGGCGCCCTCGGAGACGCGCACGGTCTGCCCGTTCAAGGGCACCGCCTCGTACTGGTCGCTGCCCGGCGAGCCCGATCTGGTCTGGGCGTACCCGGAGCCGGTCGAGGCCGTCGCGGAGATCAGGGACCACTTCTGCTTCTACGGGGCGGAGGTGGTGGAGGAGGGCGCCGGGTGAGCTTCGGGGCGCGGCCCGGGTGGTGAGGGGCGGCTGGTCGGGCGAGGCTGCCGGTATGGACACCGTGGTTTCCCGGGACGGCACACCGATCGCCTGCGAGGTGCGGGGCGAGGGCCCGGCGCTGGTGCTGGTCGGTGGCGCGATGACGACCGGGGAGCACGCGGCGCCACTGGCCGGGCTGCTCGCCGACGCCTTCACCGTGGTGACGTACGACCGGCGGGGGCGTGGCCGCAGCGGTGACACCCGGCCGTACGCGGTCCACCGCGAGGTGGAGGACCTGGCCGAGGTGATCCGCGCGGCGGGCGGGCCGGCGGCGCTGTACGGGGTCTCCTCGGGGGCGGCGCTGGTGCTGCGCGCGGCGTCGGCGGGGCTGGAGGTGAGCCGGGTGGCGCTGTACGAGCCGCCGTTCACCGTCGGCGGGACGGACCCGTCGCGGCGGGCGGCGTACCGCTCGCGGCTGGTGGCGCTGCTGGCGGCGGACGACCGGGGCGGGGCGGTGGAGCTGTTCATGACCCGTATCGGGCTGACGGCGGAGATGATCGCCGGGGCCCGCCGGTCGCCCGCCTGGCCGGGGCTTCAGGCCCTCGCGCCGACGCTCGCCTACGACGACGAGGTGCTGGGCGACGGGGCGCCGCCGCTGGACCGGATCGCCCTGGTGCGGGTGCCGGTGCTGGTGATGGCCGGGGCGGCGAGCCCGCCGGCGATGACCGAGGCGGCCCGGGCGGTGGCCGGGGCGCTGCCGGGCGCCGCGTACCGGGAGGTGGACGGGCAGGGCCACGACGTGGCGCCCGGGGCGGTGGCGGCGGTGCTGCGGGAGTTCCTGCTGCCCTGAGCGCGCACGGCGGGGCTCTCCGCACGCGCTCAGGCGGCCGTCAGACCGCCGGGGCGGCTCCGGCGCGCCGGGTGGCGGCGATGGTGGCGGAGCCGACGACACGGGTGCCGTCGTAGAGGACGACGGCCTGGCCGGGGGCGACGCCGCGGACCGGCGCGTCGAAGGTGACGGTCAGCTCGCCGTCGCGGAGCCCGGCGGTGACGGGGGTCTCCTCACCGTGGGCGCGCAGCTGCGCGGTGTACCGGCCGCTGCCCTCGGGCGGGGTGCCGCACCAGCGGGGCCGGACGGCGGTGAGCCCGGTGACGTCGAGGGCGGCGGCGGGGCCGACGGTGACGGTGTTGTCGACCGGGGAGATGTCGAGGACGTAGCGGGGCTTGCCGTCGGGGGCCGGGGTGCCGATGCGCAGGCCCTTGCGCTGGCCGATGGTGTAGCCGTAGGCGCCCTCGTGGGTGCCGACCTTCTGCCCGGTCTCGTCGACGATGTCGCCCTCGGCGGTGCCGAGGCGGCCGGCGAGGAAGCCGCGGGTGTCGCCGTCGGCGATGAAGCAGATGTCGTGGCTGTCGGGCTTCTTGGCGACGGCCAGGCCCCGCCGCTCGGCCTCGGCGCGGATCTCGTCCTTGGTCGTGAGGGTGTCGCCGAGCGGGAAGAGGGCGTGCGCGAGCTGCCGCTCGTCGAGGACGCCGAGGACGTAGCTCTGGTCCTTGGCCATGTCGCTGGCGCGGTGCAGCTCGCGGGAGCCGTCCTCGCGGGTGACGACGGTGGCGTAGTGGCCGGTGCAGACGGCGTCGAAGCCGAGGGCGAGCGCCTTGTCGAGGAGGGCGGCGAACTTGATCTTCTCGTTGCACCGCAGGCAGGGGTTGGGGGTGCGTCCGGCCTCGTACTCGGCGACGAAGTCCTCCACCACGTCCTCGCGGAAGCGTTCGGCCAGGTCCCAGACGTAGAAGGGGATGCCGATCACGTCGGCGGCGCGGCGGGCGTCGCGGGAGTCCTCGATGGTGCAGCAGCCGCGCGCGCCGGTCCGGAAGGACTGCGGGTTGGCGGAGAGCGCCAGGTGGACGCCGGTCACGTCGTGGCCTGCTTCGGCGGCGCGGGCGGCGGCGACGGCGGAATCCACACCGCCGGACATCGCGGCGAGCACCCTCAAGGGGCGCGACGGGTTCTCGGTGCGCGGGGAGGTCTCAGTCATAGCCCGTCCAGGGTACGGGGGCTCGGGAACGAATGTCCCTCGCGTAGGCGTTGGGGCAGGCGTGGGCAACGGGAATCACGGCGCGGGCGCCGACACGGGCGCGGACGGCGGGCAGGGCGCACGGCGCCGCAGGGTCCGGCGGCGGTCGGTGCTGATCGGCGCGGGGGTGGCGGCGGCCACCGGCGGCGTGCTGGCCCGGGAGCAGCTGGGCCGCCTGTGGTGGCGGGTGCCGGGGGTGTCCAGGCCCCGGGTGGAGGGGGCGGTGGACTACGGGAAGGCAGAGTGGGTCGCGGCCTCGGACGCGAACTGGCGCCGGGCGGACCGCCCCGACGACTTCACCGTCGACCGCGTGATCATCCACGTGGTGCAGGGCAGCTACGCGGTGGCGCTCAAGGTCTTCCAGGACCCGGCGCACCGCGCGGCCACGCACTACGTAGTCGGCGAGGACGGCCGCGTGGCCCAGCTCGTCCGCGAGCTGGACGTGGCGTTCCAGGCGGGGAACCGGGAGTACAACGAGCGCGCGGTCGGCATCGAGCACGAGGGGTTCGTGGACCGGCCGCAGGACTTCACCGGGGCGATGTACGAGAGCTCGGCGCGGCTGACCGCCGACATCTGCCTGCGCCACTCGATACCCGTCGACCGCGCGCACATCATCGGCCACGCCGAGGTGCCCGGCACCGACCACACCGACCCGGGCCCGCACTGGGACTGGGACCGCTATCTGCGGCTGGTCCGGGCGGCCAAGAAGCAGCTGGAGCGGAAGCGGGACGAGCGGTCCGGGCGGGCGTGAGCCACCCGGCGCGCGTGCCCGGTCAGCTCAGTCCGGCGTTGCGGGCCCGCTCCACGGCCGGGCCGATCGCCTGCGCGACGGCCTCGACGTCGGCGCGGGTCGAGGTGTGGCCGAGCGAGAAGCGCAGCGTGCCCCGGGCGAGGTCGGGCGGGGTGCCGGTGGCGAGCAGGACGTGGCTGGGCTGGGCGACCCCGGCGGTGCAGGCGGAGCCGGTGGAGCATTCGATGCCCTGGGCGTCCAGGAGCAGCAGCAGGGAGTCGCCCTCGCAGCCGGGGAAGGTGAAGTGGGCGTTGGCGGGGAGCCGTCCGGCGGGGTCGGGGTCGCCGCCGAGGATCGCCTCGGGGACGGCGTCGCGTACGGCCGTCACCAGGTCGTCGCGGAGCGCGCCGACCTCCTCGGCGAAGCGGGCGCGGCGTTCGGCGGCGAGCCGCCCGGCGACGGCGAAGGAGGCGATGGCGGGCACGTCGAGGGTGCCGGAGCGGACGTGCCGTTCCTGCCCGCCGCCGTGCAGCACGGGCACGGGGGTGTACTGGCGGCCCAGGAGCAGCGCGCCGATGCCGTAGGGCCCGCCGATCTTGTGGCCGCTGACGGTGGCGGCGGCCAGGCCCGACGCCCCGAAGTCCAGCGGCAGCTGGCCGAACGCCTGGACGGCGTCGGCGTGCAGCGGGATCTCGTACTCGGCGGCGACGGCGGCCAGGGGGGCGACGGGCTGGACGGTGCCGATCTCGTTGTTGGCCCACATGACGGTGGCCAGGGCCACGTCGTGCGGGTTCCGGGCGAGGGCTTCGCGCAGCGCGTCGGGGTGGACCCGGCCGAGGGGGTCGACCGGCAGGTACTCGACGGTGGCGCCCTCGTGCTCGCCGAGCCAGTGCACCGCGTCGAGGACCGCGTGGTGCTCCACCGGGCTGGCCAGGACGCGGGTGCGGCGGGGGTCGGCGGCGCGGCGGGCCCAGTAGAGCCCCTTGACGGCGAGGTTGTCGGCCTCGGTGCCGCCCGCGGTGAACACCACCTCGCTGGGCCGGGCGCCCAGCGCCTCGGCGAGGGTCTCCCGGGCCTCCTCGGCACTGCGCCGGGCCCGGCGTCCGGCCGCGTGCAGCGAGGAGGCGTTACCGGTGCGGGTGAGCTGGGCGGACATCGCCTCGACGGCTTCGGGGAGCATCGGGGTCGTCGCGGCGTGGTCGAGATAGGCCATGGTGGCCCCGATTCTACGAGCCCGCGCCGCACTCTCCGCAGCCAGGCGTCGGGGTCCGGCCACATCCGGGGCCGGCACGGGCGGTGTCCGGCGCCGGACACGGGGTACGGCAGGCCCCGAAAGCGGCCGTGCGGACCTCTCGTCGGGGTCCGGCCGCCTTCGGCGGGAAGGCGCCGTTCCCGGGGCTCAGCTCAGCCGTGCCCGTGCCAGCTGGCGGGACTGGGCGACGAGGCGGTCGGCGCTGTCCCAGACCTCGGCGTCCTCCTCCAGGAAGCCGCCGGCGAGGTTGCGGGTGGTGATGGCGACGCGCAGCGGGCCGGGGGCCGGGCGGCAGCGGATGTGGACGGTCAGTTCGACGGTGGGGACCCAGCCCTTGAGGCCCAGCTCGAAGGCGGTGGGCGGCAGGGCGTCCACCGCGAGCAGGAGGGAGAGCGGGTCGGCGTCGCGGCCGTCGGCGAGGCCGAACCACGAGCGCATCTCGCCCTTGCCGGTGGGTGCGCCGAGCGCCCAGCCGAGGGTGGCGGGGTCGATCTTCAGCCAGAGCCGGTCGGTGATGGCGGAGCTGCCCTCGATGGGCCGCTGGTCGGGGGCGTCCTGGGGGCCGAAGCAGTGCTCGACCGGCGGGAAGGCGGGCGGGGTGGCGGTGGTCCGCACGTCGTCGGGGAGGGCGTCGAGGTCGCCGTAGGAGGCGAGGACGCGGATGCGCTCGACCTCGTTGCCGTCGGCGTCCGTCTGGTAGAGGGACGCCTGGCCGGTGGAGAGGGTCCGGCCGGTGCGGATGGTCTCGGTGCGGATGGTGGCCGGGCCCGCCTGGGAGGCCGTGAGGTAGTACGCGGAGACCGTGAACGGGTCCGGGTGCGGCAGGGCGTCGGCCAGGGCGCGGCCGAGGGTCGCCAGCAGGTAACCGCCGTTGACGGCGGAGATGATCGTCCAGCCCGCGGAGAGGTCGGCGTCGTAGACGCCGGGGGCGCGGAGGGTGACGGCCGTGTCGCGGTCGAACTCGCTGTCACCGATGGTTGCCTGTGCTGCCTGAGCCATGGCGACCACGCTACACAACCGATGCTACTGATCGGTAGCTTTCTGGCGTGACATCTGTGTGACGTGCGCCGGCACCCCGGACGCGCCCGGTGCCCGCCGCGGCCGAGGGTCGCGACGGGCACCGGATGCCGGGCCGGGTCAGATGCCGCAGCTGGGCGCCGACCAGAAACGGCCGTCGCCACCCGCGACATGGGTGTGGTCGTCGTGGCCGGGGTAGCCCGGGCCGAGGATCTCGGTGAAGCCGTGGTCGCGGGCGGCCTCGGCCAGCGCGCAGAAGCCCTGCGAGCCGGCGCCCAGGTCGGCCGCGTGGCCGTACATGTGCCGGCTGTTGGCGGCCCCGCCGACCTTGCTGTTGCAGGTGGCGCTGCGGAAGCCGCCGTTGACGGTGATCGGCTTGTCACCCATGGCGTGCCGCATGGCCTGGAGCTTCCACATGGTGACCAGCGCGTTGGCGCGGGCGGTCGCGGCGGGGACCTTGCCGCCGGACCAGTCCGCGTTGCAGCGGTTCAGCTCGGCGTAGGCGAAGTTGACCGGCGTGCAGTCGTCGTCCTGCAACTGGTAGATCTTCTCGAAGGTGGCGGGCCCGGCGACGCCGTCGGCGGCGAGGCCGTAGGCCGACTGGAAGCGCTGCACGGCCGCCTCGGTGGCGGGGCCGAACTGCCCGTCTACGGCGAGCTGGCCGCCGGTCCCCGGGTAGCCGGCGACGCGGATCTGGAGCTGGCGGACCGCCTCGCCGGAGGAGCCCTCACCGAGGGTGCCGCTCCAGGTGTAGCAGCCGTCCAGGGCGCCGGCGGTCGCGGTGGCCGTGGCGGTGGGGGCGGCGACGGCGGAGACGGGGGCGAAGGCGAGGCCGGCCCCCACGAGGGCCGAGAGCAGGAGTCTGACGGGGCGTGGGCGCATGGGGGCCACCTCTTCTTGACCGTGATGCCGGGCGGGCCCCCGAGACTGTCGGCGCCCCGCCCGATTGTCAAGAACCCGTCAAAACTGGGCCCCGGCCGCCCGGTGGGGACCCGCCCCGGGATCGTCAGATCGCCCCCTCGTCCACCTCCACCCCGGC
Organism: Streptomyces sp. BBFR102; assembly: GCF_051397025.1. Taxonomy (NCBI): domain Bacteria; kingdom Bacillati; phylum Actinomycetota; class Actinomycetes; order Kitasatosporales; family Streptomycetaceae; genus Streptomyces; species Streptomyces sp. BBFR102. The sequence goes on along the minus strand of NZ_CP195757.1, from coordinate 4,476,811 downwards.
GGAACGCCGGTTCCAGGCCCGCGGCGCCCGCCAGTGGTAGCGCATCGCCAGCAGCCGCAGCACGAACGCGGTCAGCGCCGCGGCCCCGGCGGTGAACGGGTTGAGCGAGTCGAAGCGGATGCAGAGCACCACCATGGCCGCGCCGACCATGGCCGGCACCGCGTACAGGTCGCGGTCCCAGCGCAGCAGCGAGGGCACCTCGTTGGCGAGGACGTCGCGCAGGACTCCCCCGCCGACCGCCGTGGCGAGCCCGAGCGTGGCGGAGGCGGTCAGCCCGAGTCCGTAGGTGTACGCCTTGGTGGTGCCGATGACGCAGAACAGGCCGAGTCCGGCCGCGTCGAAGACGTTGACCGCGCTCTGGATGCGCTCGACCTGCGGGTGGAGGAAGAAGACCAGCAGGGCGGCGCCGAGCGGGGTGATGAAGTACCCGAGGTCGGTGAAGGCCGCCGGGGGCAGCGCGCCGATGACCACGTCCCGGAAGAGCCCGCCGCCCAGCGCCGTCACCTCGGCCAGCATGGCGATGCCGAAGATGTCGAAGTTCTTCCGGACGGCGAGCAGCGCGCCCGAGATCGCGAAGACGAAGATCCCCACCAGGTCGAGGGCGTGCTGGACGGTCGGGGTGAAGAATTGCTGGAACACCCTGTATTTGTACTGGGTCCCGGCCCGGCCCCGCGGACCCGCCCGTGGAAGGCAGTGCGGCGCCCGTCCCCGCTCGCGGGAGCGGGGACGGGCGCCACGGGGCGCGGTCGCGCGGGGACTACTCGGCCGGGGTCTCCACGACCCGGTCGGCCATCTCCTCGCGGGTGGCGGGCACCACCGAGGCGGCGGTGCGCTCCACGGTGCCCGCGGCGATCTCGGCCGCGAAGTGGCAGGCCACCTTGTGGCCGCCGCCCACGTCCTTGAGCACCGGACGCTCGGTGGCGCAGAGGGTGTCCTGCGCCCACGGGCAGCGGGTGTGGAACCGGCAGCCCGCCGGGGGGTTGGCGGGCGAGGGCAGGTCGCCGGTGAGCAGGATGCGCTCGCGGCGGTCCTCCACCTCCGGGTCGGGCACCGGCACGGCCGACATCAGGGCCTTGGTGTACGGGTGCTTCGGCTCGGCGTAGAGGGCGTCGCTGGGCGCCTCCTCGACCAGGGAGCCGAGGTACATCACGCCGATGACGTCCGAGATGTGCCGGACCACCGCGAGGTCGTGGGCGATCACCAGGTAGGTGAGGCCCAGCGACTCCTGGAGCTCCTCCAGCAGGTTGATGACCTGGGCCTGGATGGAGACGTCCAGCGCCGAGACGGGCTCGTCGCAGATGATGACGTCGGGCTCCAGGACCAGCGCGCGGGCGATGCCGATGCGCTGGCGCTGGCCGCCGGAGAACTCGTGCGGGTAGCGCGAGAGGGCGTTGGCCGGCAGCCCCACCTTGGCGAGGATGTCCCGGATCTTCTCGCGCCGCTCCTCACGGGTGCCGCCGATGCCGTGCGCGGCCATGCCCTCGGAGAGGATCGACTCGATGTTCTGCCGCGGGTTGAGACTGCCCAGCGGGTCCTGGAAGACCATCTGGAGGCGGCGGCGGTAGGTGCGCATCTCCTCGGCGGGCAGCTTCGCGAGGTCGGTCCCGTCGAAGTTGACCGAGCCGTCGGTGATGTCGACCAGCCGCAGCACGGAACGGCCCAGCGTGGTCTTGCCGCAGCCGGACTCGCCGACCAGGCCGTAGGTCTGGCCTTCCTCGACCGAGAGGGAGACGCCGTCGACCGCGTAGACGTGGCCGACGGTCCGGTCGAAGAGCAGCCCCTTCTTGACCGGGAAGTGGACCTTCACATCGTCCAGTTCGAGCAGGCTCATGACGCGTCCTTCTTCTTCTCTGCCTCGGGCTTCGCCTCCGGTGCGGCCTTCTTCCCGGACTCGGGCTTCGCCTCCGGCGCGGCATCGCCCTCGGCGTCGGGCTTCGCCTCCGGCGCGGCGTCACTCTCGGCAGCCTCCGGCTCGGCCTGCGCCGGAACCTTCGGCTCGGCGGCCTCGGCCGGCTCGTCGGGAGCCGTCGCCACCGTCGTGTCGACGGCCTGCTCGGCCGGGACGCCGAGGGTCTTGACCTCGACGCCGGTGAGTACCGGATTGACGCACCGCACGCCGTGGCCCGCGCCGACCGGCTCGGTCAGCTGCGGCGTGCCGCTCAGGCACTCCAGGGTGTAGTGGTCGCAGCGGGGCGCGAAGGCACAGCCTTCGGCCCAGTCGATCCGGTCGTTGATGGAGCCCCGGATCGGGCGCAGCGGCTCGCCCCGGGGGGCGTCCAGGCGCGGGATGGAGCCCAGCAGGCCGTGCGCGTACGGGTGGGTGGGCTGCGCGAACAGCTCGCGCCGCCCGGCCGACTCGACGGCCTTGCCCGCGTACAGGACGTTGACCTGGTCGCAGAGGCCGGCGACCACGCCGAGGTCGTGGGTGATCATCAGCAGCGCGGTGCCCTGCTGGTCGACGAGTTCCTTGAGGAGTTCGAGGATCTGCGCCTGGATGGTGACGTCCAGTGCGGTGGTCGGCTCGTCCGCGATCAGCATGCGGGGCGCGCAGGCCACCGCCATGGCGATCAGCGCGCGCTGGCGCATACCGCCGGAGAGCTGGTGCGGGTACTCCTTGAGGCGCCGGGTCGGGTCGGGGATGCCGACGCGGTCCAGCAGGTTGGCGGCCTCCTTGCGGGCGGCGGCGCCCTTCATGCCGCGGTGCCGCTCCAGGATCTCGGTGACCTGGCGGCCGACCGGGATGACCGGGTTCAGCGAGGAGAGCGGGTCCTGGAAGATCATCGCCAGGTGCTTGCCCCGCATGTCGCGCATGGCGTTCGGGGAGAGCGTCAGCAGGTCCTTGCCGTCGTACTCGGCGCGGCCGCCGAGCTTGACGCCCTTCTTGGGCAGCAGCCCCATCAGGGCGAGCGAGGTCACCGACTTGCCGCAGCCGGACTCGCCGACCAGGCCCACGACCTGGCCCTGGTCGACGTCGAAGGAGACGCCGTCCACGGCCCGCACGTCACGCCGGCCGCGGCCGGTGAAGGTGATGGACAGTTCGTCCACGGAGAGCAGGGGCATGGTCAACCTCGCAGCTTCGGGTCGAGGGCTTCGCGCATCGCCTCGCCGAGCAGGGTGAAGCCGAGTGCCGTGATGATGATGGCCAGGGCCGGGTAGACCGCCATCATCGGCGCGGAGTCGGCGTAGTTCTGCGCCTGGGTGAGCATGACGCCCCATTCGGGGTTCTTGGCGCTGTCCGGGTTGCCGAGACCCAGGAAGGACAGGGCGGCCGCCTCGATGATGGCGGTGGCCAGGGAGAGGGTCGCCTGGACGATCACCGGGCTCAGCGAGTTCGGCATGATCTGGGTGAGGACGATCCGGCGCTTGCGGATGCCCAGCGAGTGGGCGGCGAGCACGTAGTCCGAGCCGCCCTGGACCAGCATCGCGCCGCGCAGCAGGCGGGCGAAGACCGGGATCTGGACGACACCGATGGCGATCATCACGGTGGTGATCGACTGGCCCAGGACCGCGGCCACCGAGACGGCGAGCAGCAGCGAGGGCAGCGCCAGCATGATGTCGATGCAGCGCATGATGAACGAGTCGACGCGCTGGCCGGCCCGGCCGCCGAGGGTGGCGCAGGCGCCGGAGAAGCTGCCGATGACGGCGCCGACGCTGAGGCCGATCAGGGTGGAGATGACACCGAGGAGCAGGGTCTGCCGGGCGCCGACGAGCATCCGCGAGAAGATGTCGCGGCCCAGGTGGTCCAGGCCGAACCAGTTCTCGGCGCGGGCGCCGACGAACTCGGCCCGGTTGACGAAGACTTCACCGCGCCACTGCTGCCCGGGGGCGTAGGGCGCGACCCAGGGGCCGACGATGGCGAGAACCAGGAAGACCGCGATGATCCCGGCTCCGACCAGCGCCATCTTGCTGGCCCGCAGCCGCTTGAGGGCTTCCTTCCAGAGACTGGCGCCGCTGGAGCTCTCCTGCTGGGCCGTGAGTTCCGCGAGGCGGTCGATCTTGTCCGTCTTGGTGCTCATGTCAGTGCACCCGCACTCTCGGGTCGATCAGGCTGTAGGCGAGGTCGACCAGGAGGTTGATCAGGACGTACGCCATCGCGATGAACATGATGAAGCCGACGAGGACCGGATAGTCCCGGCCGTCGATCGCGGTCCGGATGAAGGAGCCGATGCCGCCGAAGGTGAAGACCGACTCGGTGAGCACCGCGCCCGACAGGAGGGAACCGGTGAGCAGGCCGACCGAGGTGATGACGGGCAGCAGCGCGTTGCGCAGGACGTGGCGGGTGCGGACGACGCCCTTGCGCAGGCCCTTGGACTCGGCGGTGCGGACGTAGTCCTCACCGAGCACCTCCAGGACGCTGGCCCGGGTCATCCGCACGATGACCGCCACCGGGATCGAGGCCAGCGCGATGGCGGGCAGGATCAGGTGGGTGAGCGCGTCCCAGGTGGCGTCGAACTCACCGGTGAGCAATCCGTCGAGGACCGCCAGGCCGGTCACTTCCGTGGCGTCGATGCCGGTGGTCAGCCGCCCGTAGCTGGGGAACCAGCCGAGGTTGACCGAGAAGACCGTCCGCAGCATGAAGGCGAGGAAGAAGACGGGGATGCAGATGCCGATCAGCGAGCTGGAGACGGCGGCCACGTCGAGCCAGCCGCCGCGCCGCTTGGCGGCGAAGTAGCCGAGCGGGACGCCGACGGCGACCGCGAGGATGATGGCCATCAGTGACAGCTCGACCGTTGCGGGGAATCGCAGGAGGAACTCGTCCAGGACCGGCTGGCCGGTCTGGGTGGACGTGCCGAGGTCGCCCTCGATCAGCCGCTTGATGAAGCGGCCGTACTGCACGTACACCGGCTGGTCGAGCCCCAGGGCCCGGTTGATACGTGCTACCTCGGCCTCGGTCGCTTTCTCTCCGAGAATCGCCGAGGCGGGTCCGCCGGGCAGCCGGTTCAGCCAGATGAAGAGCAGAACCGACAGGCCGAGCAGGGTGGGTATGAGTTGAAGCAGTCTTCGTACGACGAAACGCAACACCCCGCGATGCCCCTTTCTTGCGTAGTTCGTGGTGCGCCCGTGTTCGGGCCGGGTCGCGGCCGGGCGCGTGGGGGGTTTTGGGAGGGGTGGCGCACGGTGGTGACCGTGCGCCACCCCCGACCGTGCACGCGGCGGGTCCGCCCGGCCGCGAACGAGCCGTGGCCGGACGGACCCTGACGCACCGTGAGGCGCTGGTGCCGCATGGTGCGGTGCTTACTTGAACGTGACCTCGGAGAAGTTCTCCTGCGTCAGCGGGGAGACCAGCGGCGGGTTCACGTCCTTGGCGAAGGCGATCGCCGGGGGGGAAGCGGAGACCGGGACGCCGGGCAGGTGGTCCATGACGACCTCGTTGGCGTGCTGGTAGAGCTTGACGCGCTTGGCGTGGTCGACCTCCTTCGAGGCCTCCCCGATCGCCTCGAAGACCTTCTTGTCCTTGAAGCCCCACTGCTTGTCGTACTGGGCGAACCAGGTACCGATGAAGTTGTAGGCGTCGTTGAAGTCACCGGTCCAGCCGAACAGGTGCAGCTCGCAGCCGCCCGCCTCGGTGGCGTCGACGTAGTCCGGGGCCCACTTCATCGGCTTCGGGGTGACGGTGATGCCGACCTTCTCCAGGTCGGCCTTCATCAGCTCGAAGAGGTCACCCGGGGAAGGCATGTACGGGCGGCTGACCTCGGTCGGGTAGCAGAACTCGACCTTCAGCTTCTCCTCGCCGGCCTTCTTCAGCAGGCTCTTGGACTTCGCCGGGTCGTAGGCGTACTTGGTGACCTTGTCGGAGTAGCCCTCGACGGTGTCCGGGATGAACTGCGTGGCCGCGACGCCGCCCTCGGGCAGCTGCGTCTTGACCAGGTTGTCCTTGTCGATCGCGTGGGCGATCGCGGCGCGGACGTCCTTGTCCTTGAGCGCCTTGTTCTTCTCCTGGGTGAAGCCCAGGTAGAAGATGTTGAAGACGTCACGGGTCGGGACCTGGAAGCCGGCCTTCTCCAGGGTCTTCACGTCGGCGGGCGACACGAGGTCGTAGCCGTCGATGTCACCGGCCTGGAGGGCCGAACGGCGGCCTTCCTCGGTGTCGATGGTGCGGAAGACGAGGTTCTTGACCCCGGCCTTCTTGCCCCAGTAGTCGTCGAAGCGCTCCAGGGCGACTTCCTTGTTGCCCTTGTTCCACTTCGTGATCTTGTACGGGCCGGTGCCGGCGACCGTGCCGGCCTCCTGGCTGTACTTGGGGTAGGTGATGGCGTCGTCCTTGGCGGACGCCTCCTCCTTCGCGTACTCCTTCAGCGCCTTCGGCGAGTGGATCGCGAGGGCCTGGAGCGAGAAGCCGCCGGGCAGGTTGGCGGAGGGCTTCTTCACCTCGATGACGGCGGTGTTCTCGTCCTTCGCCGTGCAGGACTTGTAGTTCGCCTTGGGGGCGTCCTTGTCCTCGTTCTTGGCGAAGCCGCCCATGATGGTCTGCCAGTAGTACGACACGGCCGAGCTCTGGTACGCGCCCGTCCAGTTGAACCAGTGGTCGTAGTTGGCGCAGACCGCCTCGGCGTTGAACTTCTCGCCGTCGTGGAACTTGACACCCTTGCGCAGGTTGAAGGTCCAGACGGTGCCTTCGTCGTTCGAGTCCCACTTCTCGGCGAGGCCGCCGACGAGCTTCGAGCCGCCGGGCTCGTGCTCCAGCAGGGCCTCGAAAGCCTGGCGGGTGACGCGGAAGGTCTCACCGTCGGAGGCCAGCGCCGGGTCGAGGGAGCCGGGGTCGCCGGCGCCGGCGAACACGAAGGTGTCCTTGGCGCCGTCCTTGCCCTTCCCTTCCGTGGTGTCTCGCTCACTGGAGCACCCGGTGACGATCAGCGCGGTCGCAGCCGCGACCGTGATCGCCCGAGTGACTCGGGACTTGAAAATGCGCATGGGCCCACCCCGGTTCAGCATTCATACAGAGGTCTTGACCGACTGAACACTACCCACGTCTCTCACCGGGGAGAATGATCCGCATAGCGGTGATACCGACCTGAGACCCGGACGGACAACAAACCGCGCATATCCAGGACATCACTCCTTCCGGCGCCGTTTACCGGACAGAAGCGCCCCTTCAGGGGCGCCGCGACGGCGGTTCCGTACCATTCGCTGCCGCACGAACACGCTGCGCTACACCGGACTTTCACACCCCGTCAGCCGAACCTCCGCACCCCTTCGCCCCATTGGCCGGGCGAGCCCCCTTATGTCCCCTCGCGCCGGTGGGCACGCACGGAAGGGGACTGTCTCGAATGCTGGACGGCGAAAGTCGGTGGGCCCTCATTCCGCTCGCCTCATTCGTGTCCACCGGAAGGGCCCGCAAACCTCTGGCCAACGGAAGTGCCGACGGAATTGCGGGCGCCCGGAGCAGAAAGGGAGCGGGCGGGAGTGAAAGGGGAGCGAAAGGCGCGAAAAGGGGCGCCTGGCGAATGATGGGCAGAATTCCGGGCGGTTCACGCGCGGGCGCGGGCCGGGCTCACGCCGGCGTCCGGGTGGACGGCACCAGGCGAGGACGGCCGGGATCGCCGGCCGCACCGCATGGAGGGCCCGCCTGCGGCGGCCCGGCGGCCCTGAGCGCGCAGGTCGGGCTCAGCGGCCGTACGGCTGCGGGTACCCGTACCCCGAGGCGGGCGGGGCCGCGTGGGCGTCGCGGTCGTAGAAGGGGCGGGCGTGGGCGCGCAGCCAGAGGGCGACCGGGTCGTAGGGGTCGGACATGGCGACGGTGGAGACGGCGAGGCCGTCGGGGACCGCGCCGACCGACTGGCGCATCATCGCCCGCACCGACTCCACGGTCTGGGCGCCCGGGTCGTACACGTCGAGGCCGATCGCCAGGTACGGCACGCCGAGGGCGGGCTGGACCCAGGCACGGCGCAGCGAGCGGAGCGCGGGGGTGCGGTGCGCGTTCTGCGCCAGCAGGGCGTAGAACTGCGGGAGTTCGATGACCGGCTCGGAGATCCGCAGCGGGCCCGGCGGCTGGGCGTCGAGGCCGACGGCGAGGCGGCGCAGGTCCGCCCAGGGGACGCCGACACCGCCGCCCGGGGCGTGCGGGTTGATCCAGAGGCCGACCTGGTCCTGGTAGAGCCCGGCGGCGGCCTCATGGGTGGAGACCACCTCGTGGGCGCGGGTCCAGCCGCTGGCCGCCAGTTCCTGGGCGGAGGTGACGCAGGGCGCGTAGCCGAGGCCGTCGACCTCCATGGTGGCGTACTGGGCGTCGGGTGAGCCGGCCTGGCCGTGCCAGAGCAGCATCCAGACCTCCCCGCCGGGGTCGGCGAGCGCGTGCAGCAGCCCCTCGTAGGCGTCGTACCGCCCGGGGGCCACCTGGCGCAGCATGTGCTCGACCTGCCCGGCCGCGGCCGTGCCCGACGCACTCACCTGTTGACCGCCCCTTCGTCACTTCGTCCCCCGGGGCCTGCCCCCGTCACGCCGGGACCGGTTCCGTGTGTCACGGAACCGGCCAGGTCATGAAAACAGCTTAGGCCCTCTGCCCGTCGGTCAGAACGGGTCGGGCCGTGGTGCGCCGGGCCGCCTACGGCTCGCGCCGGTAGAAGGGGCGCAGCTTGTTCGCCATCCACTGGGCCACCAGGTCGTCGGTGGCGTCCAGCAGGACGAGGTTGACCGGCCAGGGCACCGGGGTGCGGCCCAGGGCGCGGCCGAGGGCGTCCATGGCGCGCTGTGCCGCGTCGTCGTCGCGGCGGTTCAGCGCGACGCCGATGAACAGGACCGGGTCCTCGCCCTCGACGCTGGCCAGGCAGCGGCGGGCGGTGGCGACCACGCCGGACTCCTCGAACTCCCCGGCGGCGACGCCGAGGAAGTCCACCGGGTCCTCCTGCCAGTCGGGCTCGTAGGTGCGCACCCGGCCGCCGGTGGCCGGCCCGTCCAGCGGGGAGCGGCCGGTGCGGCACAGCTCGGCCACGGCGAGCGGGGGCAGCGGGACGCCCACCGTGCCGCCCGGGTTGACCGCGATGCCCAGCTGCGGGGGCAGGCCGCGGGCGAACTCGGTGGCGGGGGCGACGGCGAAGGCCAGGTGGCCGCCGACGCAGGAGCGGAACTGCTGCTCGGAGCTGAACACCGGGACGTACGCGGCGCCGTCGATGTCCAGCGTCGGCAGGTCCAGGGAACCGCTCTCGGGGCCGCCGCCGTTGGGGAGCGGGACCCAGACACTGCTGCGGCCGAGGACCTCGACCAGCCGTCCGCCGGCCGACTCGGCGCCGAGGGACGCCGCCAGAGCCTCTTCCAGTTCGTTGCCGGGCCATCCGCCGTAGAGCCCGTGGGGGGCCTGGGCCGGGACGCTCATCTGCTCACCGCCTGATCACACATACCTCGCCTGCGCCCCGACCCTACCCGCGTCGGGGCCCGTTGGGGAGCGGGAGTCGGCTCACGCACGGAAGGTGAGCGTACGCAGCCGGTCGGCGGCGGCGCGGTCGAGGAGGACGGCGGAGCCGCAGCCCGGTGGCGGGGTGCCGGCGTCGAGGGCGGCGAGGAGGCGGGCCACGGCGCGGCGGTGGCGCAGGAAGGCGTACCGGCTGACCCCTCGGCCCCGGGTCCGCTGGCCGTCCAGGGCGGTGTCCGGATCGACATCGAGGAGGACCAGGTGCAGGGTGCGGTCGCGGCGGCGGGCCTGCCGGGCGAGCCAGTGGCGCACCCAGCGCTGGGTGCCGCAGTCGTGGACCACGACGCTTCGGCCCGAGCGGAGCAGGCGGCGCAGGGCGGCGTAGTGGGCGAGGCGGGCGAGGGGGCGGTACAGGGCGTAGGGCAGGGCGGCGGGGAGGCGGGCCTCCCACTGCTCGCGGGTGTCCTGGGAGTCGGCGCGGGCGGCGCGGACGGTGCGGCGGATCAGGGTGGACTTGCCGCTGCCGGGCAGGCCGGAGACGACGACGAGGTCGCCCTGGCCGAAGGTGAGGGTGTCGGGGGCGGGGCGGTCGCCGGGGCCCCGCAGGTCACGGACGGTGGCCGGAATCTGCCGGGTACCCGGCTGGGCGGGCAGGGCGGACAGGGCCATGCCGACGGCGGGCGGGGTGGGCCCGCCTTGAGTGTGGGGCGGCGCGGACACCGCCCGGCCGCTGCTGCTCTGCACCGTGGTCGGCTCCCCCCGTGCGGTCACGTGCGTCATCTCCCCCGAGTGTAAAGAGAAGGTAATGCGGCGCAAGCCGATTACCGGTCCCGTCGCCGCCGCGGGCGGTTCTCTGGCGGTCACGCCGGACGGGGCCGGTTGGTTCCGCCGGGTGGTGCGGGCGGGCCGGGGTTGGCCGGAAGCCGCCGCTCGCGTCGCCCACGGGGAGGGGTGCTGCCGGGCCGGGGTGCGTGCAATGATGGGCGCGAACTGCATACCGGCCGCTTGAATCCGCGCGGGAGAGTTCTGCTGGGCCTCGAAGCCCAGGTCAGGACGCCGAAGGAGCAAGTCCCTCCCTTGAATCTCTCAGGCCCCGTACCGCGCGGGCGAGGCACATCTGAAAAGCGGGCCGTTCCGTCGGTCCCACCCAAGGTGCAAGTCATGGCCGCCCCGGCCGCTCGTCGGGGTGGCCGCGGCGAACCTCTCAGGTTTCGATGACAGATGGGGAGGATCGATCCCCCTCGCCGTCATGCCCTGGGAGCGCCCGGATATGAGCCAGACCCCCCGTACGACCGCACTCGACGCCACGCACCGTGCGCTCGGGGCCACGATGACCGACTTCGCCGGCTGGGACATGCCGCTGCGGTACGGCAGCGAGCGCGACGAGCACCAGGCGGTGCGCACCCGCGCCGGGCTCTTCGACCTCTCCCACATGGGCGAGATCACCGTGCTGGGCCCGGACGCCACCCGCTTCCTCGCCTACGCCCTGGTCGGCAACATCGCCACGATCGGCCCCGGCCGGGCCCGCTACACGATGATCTGCCAGGAGGACGGCGGCATCCTCGACGACCTGATCGTCTACCGGCTCGGTACCGTCGAGGCCCCCGAGTTCATGGTCGTCGCCAACGCGGGCAACGCCCAGGCCGTGCTGGACGCGCTGACCGGGCGGGCGGGCTCCTTCGACGTCGAGGTCCGCGACGACCGCGACGCGTACGCGCTGCTCGCCGTTCAGGGCCCGGCCTCCCAGGCCGTCCTCGCCTCGGTCACCGACGCGGAGCTGGACGGGCTGAAGTACTACGCGGGGCTGCCCGGCACCGTGGCCGGGGTCGAGGCGCTGATCGCGCGCACCGGCTACACCGGTGAGGACGGCTTCGAGCTGTTCGTGGCGCCCGGCGACGCGGTGGCCCTCTGGCAGGCGCTGACCGCCGCCGGGGCCGACGCGGGCCTGGTGCCGTGCGGGCTCTCCTGCCGCGACACGCTGCGCCTGGAGGCGGGCATGCCGCTGTACGGGCACGAGCTGACGCAGGCGCTCACCCCCTTCGACGCCGGGCTCGGCCGGGTGGTGAAGTTCGAGAAGGAGGGCGACTTCGTGGGCCGCGCCGCCCTGGAGAAGGCGGCCGAGAGGGCCGCCGAACACCCGCCGCGCGTCCTGGTCGGCCTGGTCGCAGAGGGCCGCCGCGTGCCGCGCGCGGGCTACCCGGTGGTCGCGGACGGCCAGGTGATCGGCCTGGTCACCTCGGGCGCCCCCTCCCCCACCCTGGGCAAGCCCATCGCCATGGCGTACGTCGACGCGGCCCACGCGGCACCCGGCACGTCCGGCGTCGGCGTCGACATCCGGGGCAGCCACGAGCCGTACGAGGTCGTGGCGCTGCCCTTCTACAAGCGCCGGAAGTAGCGCGCGTCCCGCGTCCGAGGCGGCCCCGGCCGGGCGCCGGGCCCCAACGTGACGCGACGCACCCGGTCCGTCCCGGATCGCGAGACCCTCCGTTCACCAGCACACCCCCGCGTACAGGAGAATTCACCCCATGAGCAACCCCCAGCAGCTGCGCTACAGCAAGGAGCACGAGTGGCTGTCGGCCGCCGAGAACGGCGTGTCGACGATCGGCATCACGGAGTACGCGGCAGGCGCGCTCGGTGACGTCGTCTACGCCCAGCTCCCGGACGTCGGCTCCACGGTCACCGCGGGCGAGACCTGCGGCGAACTGGAGTCGACCAAGTCGGTCAGCGACCTGTACTCCCCCGTCTCCGGTGAGGTCACCGAGATCAACGAGGACGTCGTGAACGACCCGTCGCTGGTGAACACCGCCCCCTTCGAGGGCGGCTGGCTGTTCAAGGTGCGCGTCACCGAGGAGCCGGACGATCTGCTCTCGGCCGACGCGTACACCGAGTTCTCCGGCAACTGAGACCACCCCAGGGACTGTGATGTCTTCGAAGTCGCTTCTGAACACCCCCCTCCACGAGCTCGACCCGGACGTCGCCGCCGCCGTCGACGCCGAGCTGCTCCGTCAGCAGTCCACCCTCGAGATGATCGCCTCGGAGAACTTCGCTCCGGTCGCCGTCATGGAGGCGCAGGGCTCCGTCCTCACCAACAAGTACGCCGAGGGCTACCCGGGCCGCCGCTACTACGGCGGCTGTGAGCACGTCGACGTGATCGAGAAGATCGCGATCGACCGCGTCAAGGAGCTGTTCGGCGCCGAGGCGGCCAACGTCCAGCCGCACTCCGGTGCGCAGGCCAACGCCGCCGCGATGTTCGCGCTGCTGAAGCCGGGCGACACGATCATGGGCCTGGACCTGGCCCACGGCGGCCACCTGACCCACGGCATGAAGATCAACTTCTCCGGCAAGCTCTACAACGTGGTCGCCTACCACGTCGACTCCGAGAGCGGCCAGGTCGACATGGCCGAGGTCGAGCGGCTCGCCAAGGAGTCCCGCCCGAAGCTGATCGTGGCCGGCTGGTCGGCCTACCCGCGCCAGCTGGACTTCGCCGCCTTCCGCCGGATCGCGGACGAGGTCGGCGCGTACCTGATGGTGGACATGGCGCACTTCGCCGGTCTGGTCGCGGCCGGGCTGCACCCCTCGCCGGTGCCGCACGCGCACGTCGTCACCACCACCACGCACAAGACGCTCGGCGGCCCCCGCGGCGGCGTCATCCTCTCCACCGCCGAGCTGGCCAAGAAGATCAACTCCGCGGTCTTCCCCGGCCAGCAGGGCGGTCCGCTGGAGCACGTGGTGGCCGCCAAGGCGGTCGCGTTCAAGGTCGCGGCCTCCGAGGAGTTCACGGAGCGCCAGCGGCGCACCGTCGAGGGTGCCCGCATCCTCGCCGAGCGCCTGGTCCAGCCCGACGTCACCGACCACGGCGTCTCGGTCCTCTCCGGCGGCACCGACGTCCACCTGGTCCTGGTCGACCTGCGCGGGAGCGAGCTGGACGGCCAGCAGGCGGAGGACCGCCTCCACGAGGTCGGCATCACCGTCAACCGCAACGCCGTCCCGAACGACCCGCGGCCCCCGATGGTCACCTCGGGCCTGCGCATCGGCACGCCGGCACTGGCCACCCGCGGCTTCCAGGCCGAGGACTTCGCCGAGGTCGCCGACATCATCGCCGAGGCCCTCAAGCCCAGTTACGAGGCCGAGGCGCTGAAGGCGCGGGTCACCGCCCTCGCCGAGAAGCACCCGCTGTACACCGGGCTGAAGTAGCCCGGACGCCGCCGGGCACCCCCCGGCGGCGTCGCACCGCGCACACTGGAGGGTGTGGGTCCGCTTTCGCCGGCCCGCACCCTCCGTCGCGCCCGGGGTCCCGCAGCCCCGTGCCCCCTCCCCTTCGGCGGACAGCGCCGTCCGCCCCCCGCTAGGAGTTCCTGTGGCCATCTCGGTCTTCGACCTGTTCTCGGTCGGCATCGGCCCGTCCAGCTCGCACACGGTCGGCCCGATGCGGGCCGCGCGGATGTTCGCCCGCCGCCTCAAGAACGAGGGCCTGCTCGTCCACACCACCTCGCTCCGTGCCGAGCTGTTCGGCTCGCTCGGGGCCACCGGGCACGGCCACGGCACGCCCAAGGCCGTCCTGCTCGGCCTGGAGGGCGAGTCTCCCCGCACGGTCGACGTGGAGCGGGCCGACGACCGGATCGCCCAGATCCGCGCCACCGGCCGCCTGAACGTGCTGGGCGTCCACGAGATCACCTTCGACGCCGACGAGGAACTGGTCCTGCACCGGCGCCGCGCCCTGCCGTACCACGCCAACGGCATGACCCTGTGGGCCTTCGACCACACCGGTGCGACGCTGCTGGAGAAGACGTACTACTCGGTCGGCGGCGGCTTCGTGGTGGACGAGGACGCGGTCGGCGAGGACCGCATCAAGCTGGACGACACCGTGCTGACCCACCCCTTCCGCACCGGCGACGAGCTGCTGCGGCTGGCCGGCGACACCGGCCTGTCGATCTCCGCGCTGATGCTGGAGAACGAGAAGGCGTGGCGCTCCGAGGCCCAGATCCGTGCCGGGCTGCTGGAGATCTGGGAGGTCATGCGAGCCTGCGTCAGCCGGGGCATGACCCGCGAGGGGCTGCTGCCCGGGGGCCTGAAGGTCCGCCGCCGCGCCGCCCACACCGCCCGCCAGCTGCGCGCCGAGGGCGACCCGGCGGCGCTGGCCATGGAGTGGATCACCCTCTACGCGATGGCCGTCAACGAGGAGAACGCGGCGGGCGGCCGCGTGGTGACCGCCCCGACCAACGGCGCCGCCGGGATCATCCCCGCCGTCCTGCACTACTACGTGAACTTCGCCGCCGGTTCCGCCAGCGAGGCCGAGAAGGAGGACGCCGTGGTGCGCTTCCTGCTCGCGGCCGGCGCCATCGGCATGCTCTTCAAGGAGAACGCCTCGATCTCCGGCGCCGAGGTCGGCTGCCAGGGCGAGGTCGGCTCCGCCTGCTCGATGGCGGCCGGCGCACTGGCCGAGGTCCTCGGCGGCACGCCCGAGCAGGTGGAGAACGCCGCCGAGATCGGCATGGAGCACAACCTCGGCCTGACCTGCGACCCGGTCGGCGGCCTGGTCCAGATCCCCTGCATCGAGCGGAACGGCATGGCCGCGGTCAAGGCCGTCACCGCCGCCCGCATGGCCCTGCGCGGCGACGGCTCCCACAAGGTCTCCCTGGACAAGGTCATCAAGACCATGAAGGAGACCGGCGCCGACATGTCCGTCAAGTACAAGGAGACGGCCCGGGGCGGGCTGGCGGTGAACATCATCGAGTGCTAGGGGAACAGGCCCTGACCAGTGCGTTCGTATCTTTCAGCGCTGTCAGGGCCTTCTCCGGCCACACGGCGCAAGCCCCTGGGGTCTCCGGGCTGCGGCAGCCAAGGCCTGGAATGGCCGCCGGGCGGTCCCAGGAGTGAGGCCGCATACCAGTTCGAGCGATCCGAGACGTGGTCGGAGCGTCGTCGGAAGCGGACGGGGCCGGGCGGGCACGCCCGGCGTACCTGTGCTGAAGTCGCCCATGCCGCGCGTTCCGGCGCGGATCGCTGACACGGGCATCGCCGCTCGGGCGGACCGGTCGTCACGAAAGACCAGCCCACCGACCGGCGGCGAGGGACGTGAGGAGCCGGGCGGGCGCGTCCATGAAGTCGTAGTGGCCGCCCTCGACGACCCTGATCTCGACCGAGTCGGCGTAGCGGCGCCAGCCCTGGAGGTCCGCCAGACTCACATCGGTGTCCTCGCTCCAGTGCAGGACGGTGATCGGGCAGTCGATACGGGCGGGTTCGGTGCGCCGGTAGGCTCCGGCGGCAGCGTGGTCGCGGAGCAGCACGGACATGCCCATGTCGATCATGTCGGGGCGGGGACGGATGCCCCGGCCGCGCAGGAACGTGACGAGTTCGGCGCGCAGTTCGTCCTCGCCCAGGGTGAGCATCCGGTCTCGGGCGGCCTCGTGCGGGGCGGGTTGACCGGACACGAAGAGGCGTTGGGGGACGGGCAGGCCGGCGGCGGCCAGTCTCAGCACACTCTCGTAGGCGGGCAGGGCGCCCGCGCAGTGCCCGAAGAACGCGAACGGTGTGTCCAGCAGCGGAGTGAGGGCCTCGACGAGCTGCTCGGCGAGGTTCTCGTAACTGGCGTAGTGGGGGTGGGCGAGGCGGTTCTCGCGGCCGGGGAACTGCACCGGGCAGATCTCGGCGCCGCCTGCCGTGGCGGGCCAGGCGCCGAACGCGGAGGCGCCGGAGCCGGCGAAGGGGAAGCAGAAGAGGCGGGCGGACGCTCCGGCGGCAGGCGGCCGGACGAACCACGGGGAGGCGGGGTCGGGTCCGGACGTCATGGAGTG
Organism: Streptomyces sp. BBFR102; assembly: GCF_051397025.1. Taxonomy (NCBI): domain Bacteria; kingdom Bacillati; phylum Actinomycetota; class Actinomycetes; order Kitasatosporales; family Streptomycetaceae; genus Streptomyces; species Streptomyces sp. BBFR102. Next base: position 4,460,671 of record NZ_CP195757.1, on the reverse strand, counting down.
TGCCGTTTCTGGGCGGTGATGGGCAGGTGGGTCATACCGGCGATGAAGTAGGAGTGCAGGTGCTCCGGTTCGCCGGCCGGGTCGAGGGAGTCGAACCGGTGAAGGAGTTCCTCGAAGAAGACGCGCAGGGTCAGGCGGGCCAGCGGGGCGCCGATGCAGAAGTGCGGGCCGAATCCGAAGGCGATCTGCCGCTTGGCGTTGGGGCGGGTGATGTCGAAGGTGTGCGGGGCGGCGAACAGGGCGGCGTCCCGGTTGGCCGAGCCGATCCACGCGACGACCGCCGCACCGGCCGGTATGACGCCGCCCGCGACGGGGACGTCGGCCGTGGCGTAGCGCATGAAGTTGCAGGCGGCCGAGGTCCAGCGCAGCCCCTCCTCGACCAGGTTGGGGATCAGGTCCGGGTCGGCCTGGGCCTTGCCGTACTGTTCGGGCCGCTCGATGAGGGCCTGCACCGTGCCCGAGACGGTGTGCGGGGTCGTCACGTTGGCACCCAGCAGGATGCTGTAGCCGTCGAGGGCGATCTCCTGGTCGCTCAGCGGCGCCCCTCCGGGCCGCACGCTCATCAGGTGATGGAGCAGGCTGTCGTCCTCGGCTCCGGAGCGGCGGCGCTCCTTGACCCACTCGGTGACGTATCCGACGAGTTCGTGGTGGGAGATCGCCAGGGTGGCGGCCTCGCTGCCGAGCTGGAAGTGCGGGTCCGAGGGGGCCGCCACCATGGCGGTGAGCCGGACGAGTTCCTCCCAGTCCTTCTCGGGGATGCCCAGCAGCGGGCCGGTGACGATCGCCGGGAGGAGCAGGGCCTTCTCGGCCAGGTCGAACACCTCGCCGTCCAGAGCCGGCTCCAGGAAACGGGTCACCGACCGACGGATGGAATCCTCCCAGGACCTGACCGCGCGGGCGGTGAGCCTGGAGCCCAGCGGCCTGCGGACCTCGGTGTGCCGGGGCGGGTCGGTGGAGGTGAGCAGCACACCGGCGGCGACGTCGTCCTGGCCCAGGTGGGTGGGCACGGTGCCGCGTTCGGAGGTGAACTCGCGGTGGTCGCCCAGGACGCGGCACACGTCCTCGTAGCGGGTGACCGACCAGAACTCGCGTCCGTCGGGCAGGACCTGGTGGTGCAAGGGTGCCTCGGCGCGCATCACGTCCCAGACGGAGTGCGGGTCGCCCGTGCCGTAGAGGTCGAGGTTGAAGAGGTCGACGGTGTCGAGGTCGACGTCGCGCGGAGGGCCCGGCGTCAGTCTCATGTGCTGGACCTCCCCCGCTCGATCAGCCCGGCGACGCGGGCCGGGGTCTGCGCCAGGTAGAAGTCGCGGACGGAGAGCCGGACGCCGTAGTCGCGTGCCACCCGTTCGATGACCTTGATGCCGGTCAGCGAGTTGCCGCCGACGGCGAAGAAGTCGTCTTCCGGCCCGACCTCGGGGCGGTTGAGCAGTTCCCCCCAGAGCGCAGCGATCTCGTCCACCAGCGGCACCGGGCCGCCCGCCGGCGCGTCATGCTGTGGTGCGGTCTCGTCCTGTCCGCCTCGCGGGTGGATCGCCCGCGGCGCCGATTCCATGGTCAAGTGTTTCCTTCCTGCACCGCACGAGAGCTCCCGTTCGGCCCTGTGCATCCGGATGTGATGGAGCGTCACCAGCAAAGGGGACGCGCGGGGTCACCGAGCGGCCGAAATCGCGGCGCCGGCTTCGGCGCCCCGGCCGCGCGGACGTCGGCCTGCCGGAGAAGTCCGGGGCCATGCGCTCGCAGTACCCCTCTTCACCGGTCACTGTCTTTCGGCCAGCTTCCGGTGGTCCCTTGCTCACCTTCCCGTGGAACGACCCCAGCCGCTGTCACCGTCGGACACGGCGGAGGCCGTCACCAGGATTCCGGTGCCGCCGGTCTCGCCGGCGGCAGTGGCGGCGCCCGCGACGGTGCCGCTCATCAGCGCGAGGAGAGCAGTGGCCAGGAAAACGCCGGCAGACTTCATCGTTTCTCCCAGAATTCAGAATTCAGAGTGCGGAGTGCGGAGTGCGGAGTGCCGGAAAGGTTCCGGCCGATATGGCCCGGTGGTTTCCTTCCCGCTGTTCCAGGATGGCGGGGGCCTGTTCCGGAATCCACGGACAAAGCCGTTCACCAAGTGCCCTGACACCAAAGCGGGGGGTGAACGAAACGGCCGCGGGGCCTCAAAGATGGCCATACGTCCCGCCAGGACTGCCCGGCCCCCCGCCACCGCGGGTGCCGGCGGCGCGTGGGCCGAAGCCGTACCCGAACGCGTTCTCAGTGCCGGGAGCCGCCTTCAGCCGTCGGCGGACGCCGGTCACGACAGCCCGGACGGATACGTCTCAGCCCCGCCTCGCCGAAGGCTCCTGGAACATCTCCCGGAGTTCGGCCCGGTCGATCTTCCCGTTCCGCGTCGACGGGAGCTCCTCCAGTTCGACGAAGTGCCGGGGGACCATGAACCGGGGCAGACCGGAGGTACACGAACGGATCAGGTCGTCGCGATCGACCTCCGCGCCGGACGCCCGCGTGTAGTACGCCGCCAGCTGCGTGGACGCGGCGACCTTGACCCCGACGACCGCGGCCCGGCGGACACCGGCGACCTGGCCGATCACGGACTCCACCTCCCCCGGCTCGACCCGGTAGCCGTTCACCTTGAGCTGGTCGTCGAGCCGGGAGACGAAGTGGAAGTCGGCGCCGTCGAACGTGACCAGGTCTCCGCTGAAATAGCAGCGCCGCATGCGGCCGTCCCGGTGTTCGACCTCCCTGAACTTCTTGGCGGTGAGCACGTCGTCACCGGCGTACCCGACCCCGACGCAGTTCCCCGCGATGACCAGCTCCCGGGTCTCACCGGCCGTGAACGGGCGCAGCCGTCCGTCCACGAGGCACAGCAGCTCCGCGTCGACGACGGCGCTGCCGATGGGAGGCCGGTCGGGCCACTCGGTGACGTCGCCCGTCAGGCGGTACTGAGTGACCACGTGCGTCTCGCTCGGCCCGTACTGGTTCACCAGCGTCAGGTCGCCGTCGGCGCAGAACCTCCGCACCTCCTCGTTGATCACCAGCTGTTCACCGGCCACCGAGATCTCCCGCAGACTCGGGGTCCCCACCCCGGCGACACACGCGGCGGCGGCCAGTCCGTGCAGCCCGACCACGGGCTGGAAGAGCCGGGCGACACCGTGTTCGCGAATGATGTCGATCAGCGTGAAGGGATCAAGCCTGTCCTGATCGTTCACCACGATCAGGCTCGCCCCGGCCAGCCAGGTCGCCACCGTGTCCTCGTACACCATGTCGAACCCGATCGACGACATGTGCAGGGTGTTCGGCGGCCGGTCGTGGCTCCACCGCCGGACATGCCAGTCGCCCAGGTCCGCGAGTACGACCGGCGGCACCGCGACGGCCTTGGGTTCGCCTGTCGAACCGGAGGTGGGGATGACATAGCAGAGCGGCCCGGTCGCGACCTCGTCCCGTCGCGTTCCCCGGATCGACTGGAAGGTGTGCTCCGGGACACCCGCCCCGACCGGTGCGCACTCCTCGGCCCGAAGGACCATGGCGCAGCCGGCGCCGCTCACCAGCTTGCCGGTCCAGGCGGGGGGCATGGCCGGGTCGATGGACAGGACGCCGGCTCCGACGCGCCACACACCCAGCACCGCCGCGCAACGGGACCACGAACGTGTCGCGTGCACGTCGACGACGTCACCGGGGCCGATGCCGTGTGCGGCGAGGCCGCCGGCGATCTCAGCCGACACCTCGTCGAGTTCGGCGTAGGTGTGGGCGACGCCGTTGTCGATGACCGCGACCGCGTCCCGGTGGCGGGTGATGGAGTCGATCAGCATCCGGATCAGTGAGGCATCGAGGTCGCTCATGCGATCAGCCCCCCGTCCACGGGCTCCAGTGGCCGGTAGTCACGCGACGCGACGAACTCCGGGCGCGGGCGGGGTACTTCGCGCAACGCGTTGTCGACGCTGTTGTAGCTGACGAATGCCATGGTCCGGTCCGTGGGCGCCATGTTCGCACCGGAGCCGTGCGCGATGCAGGGGTGGAAGAACAGCAGACTCCCGGCGCGGCCGACGACGGACCGGATCTCCGACTCCGCGGTCGCCTTGGCCATGCGTCCGGGGTCCAGCGCGAACCGCAGCTTCGCCGAGAGGTCGTCCTCCCACGGAGACGTACCTTCGGGCTCGGGACTCCACGGGGCTATCGCGCCGTTTCGATGGGAACCGGGAACGACCAGCAGCGGGCCGTTGTGCTCGGTCGCGTCATCCAGCAGCAGCGCGACGTTGACCGCCCGCGGCTCCGGCATGCCGTCCTTGGGCCCCCAGACGCTGTAGTCCTGGTGCCATTGCCACACTTCTCCGCGAAGCGCCTTCTTGGCGTTGACCTTGCACTGGAACACATGCACCTTGCTGTCCAGCAGCTGCTCCGCGGAGGTCAGCAGCTCGGGCAGCCGCACCAGTCTGGAGAACAGTGCGCCCGTGGTGTGGCAGCCGTGGATGCCCCGCACCGTGGTCCCGTCCTCCTCGAAGATCCGCCCGGGGTGTTCGGTCCCGTAGAGATCGGTCACCTCACGTCGCAGAGCGGCGATGTCGCCGGCGCCGAAGACGTCTTCGAGGAGCAGGAATCCTTCGGACCGGTATTCGGTTATCTGGCTTTCGGTGAGCATGACGCGATGACCTTTCTCCTTGATTCTCCGGGATGACGCAGATGGTTACGCAGGCCTGTTCGAGAAGAAGGGGTCCTGTCCGGACAGAACCTTCTCGGCGGTCGTCTGCGGCGGTGCTACGGGGCGAGGGCGGCCCGGGAGTCGATGTAGGCGGCGATCGACCCCACCGTCGGATGGAGGAACAGCTGGTCCATGGGGACCTCGGCGCCCAGTTCCTCGATGAATGCGCCCTGGATCCTGACCATGACCAGGGAATCGCCGCCCAGAGCGAAGAAGTCTTCGTCCGACGTGATGTCGTCGCGCTGGAGTTCCCGGCACCAGATGCCGCGAACGCGGTCGGCGGTCATCGCGATCCTCTCGTTCGTCTTCACAGCGAAGGACCCGGTCGTGCCGAGGAGTTGCTGCCGGCGTTCCAGGTCCGGCAGACGTCCACCAGGGCGGCGCGGTCCACTTTTCCGTGCGGGCTCAGCGGAATGCGCGGGACGTTCGTGAACCGGGTCGGCAGCATGGTCCGCGGCAGGGTCCACAGCAGGCGGGTGCGCAGGTCGTCCTCGGCGAGCTCCTTGCCCGAGGGGACGACGAACGCGTTCAGTTCGACATCGCCCCCGTCGTCGCGGACGGCCACCACGGCCGCCTCGCGGACGCCGGCCAGCCTGCCCAGAGCGCGTTCGACGTCGATGGGATCGATCCGCGTGCCCCGCACCTTGACCTGGGCGTCCATCCGCCCGGCCACGACGAGTTCACCCCTGTCGTCGATGCGGCCGCGGTCCCCCGTGCGGTACAGGCGTACCGGCGTCCCGTCCATGTCGATGGTGGTGAACCTGGCATTCTCGGGGCCGTCGGCGCCCAGATAGCCCGCACCGACGGCCGCCCCGGAGATGCAGATCTCGCCGTACCGGCCCGCCCCGACTTCGCGCAGTTCGGCGTCCAGGACGTGGATGGTGGTGTTGTGGGCGGGTCGGCCGACCGGGGCGACGTCGTGCTCGCCGGGCCGGTGGCGGGCCAGGTCGTAGGAGGTGGCGACGTCCGTGCACTCGGCGACGCCGTACTGGTGGAGCAGGACGCAGGTGGTGCCCGGGCGGCGCGCGAAGTGGGCGAGGCGTTCGCTCCTCAGCGCCTCCCCGCCGAACAGGATGTAGTCGAGCCTGGCGAGGGCGTCGCCGCCGCGCGCGCTCTCCCAGTCGACCAGGAGGTACAGGGTGCTGGAGGCGCAGTGCACGACGCGGATGTCGTACTGGGTGAGCATGCGGTGGGCCAGCATGGCGTCGAAGTTGCGGCTGGCCATCAGGTGCTGGGTGGCTCCGCAGAACAGTGGTGTCATCAGGGCGCGCTGGGACAGGTCGAAGCCGAAGGCGGAGACGACCAGGTGGTGGGAACCCCGGTGCAGGCCGTACTCCAGCTGCAGCCAGTTCATCAGGTTGAACCAGCCCTCGTGGCGCACCGCGGTCAGCTTGGGGGTGCCGGTCGAGCCGGAGGTGAACACCGCGTAGCAGAGGTCCTCCCCGGTGACGTCGATGTCGGGGACGGTCGCCGGGAGGGTCGCGAGGTGGTCTGCGAGCTGTTCGAGGTCGACGACCTCGACGCCCCCGGACTCGACCAGCACGGCCGTCGTCGAGGAGGCGACGACCAGGGCGAGGTCCGGCACCTGCGCGAGCAACAGCCGCAGGCGGGGCGAGGGATAGGCGGGGTCGAGGGGCACGTAGGCCGCGCCGGCCTTCAGTGTGCCGAGGATGGCGACGATCATGTCGATCGAGTAGTCGAGGCAGACGCCGACCTTCGCGCCCCGGCCGTGGCCGCGTGAGGTGAGCAGGTGCGCGAACCGGTTCGCCCGCGCGTCGAGTTCGGCGTACGTCACCTGTCGGCCGGCCCACACGACGGCGACGGCGTCGGGAGTGGCCCGCACATGCTCCTCGAAGCGGCGGTGGACGACGGGCGAGGGCGGAAGGGCCACCCGTTTTCCCTGAAGGATCATCAATGGGCTCCGTTGTACGAGGTTTCCGGTGGGACGTGCCATCACGTCAGCGGGGTGGAGGGGCGCCCCCGGGCGCACCGGACTCCGGTCTGCTCCCGTCCCTCCGGCGAGGCCCCGTGGGAAGGCCGTCCCCGGCTTCCGCGCCGTGGCGCGCCGGGAGGCTGGGCGGTGGCCGCCGCCGGGCGGGACCGAGCCGCCCGGGACGCTCGCGTCCGCCGGGAGCGGCCGGCGGGCGGGGCTGGGCGGGGCACTGCCCGGGGTTCCGCCGCGGGACCCCGTCCGGCCTGGCGGGACGTCAGGCCGGTGCGGGGCGGCGGTCGGTCCGCCGCGCGGTCTCGCGCACGCTCCGTGGCGCGGGCCGGTCCGGCTGGGCTCGACGCGCTCCAGGCGCCCAGCGGTCTCAGATGTGCTGCCGCATCGGGGTGAAGTCGACCAGGACCACCGCACGCTCGCCCGTCTCCGGGCCGTCCCCCCGCCTGATGGGGGAGACGTAGTGGCTGACCTTCTCGTCGGTGACGCCGTAGGACTCCAGCGGCTTGGTCAGTTCGAACTCGGCCAGCGCCTCTCCCTCGGGGACGTCCTCGGGCAGCTTGCCCCGGTACTTCGGTGGCGCGATCATGTTCGAGCCGCCGATGACGTTGGTGCGGTAGACCAGGTGCGCGAAGACGAAGGGTTCGCCGTCCTGGTGGAGCTCGTTGGGCGAGGAGATGGCCTCGCTCCCGGAGTCGTCCACCGCGAGCTTGATCAGATGCACCCCGACGTGCAGCGGGAACGCCGCGTCGCTCCGCGACCATCGCGTCTGGGCGAAGTCGAAGGACAGGAACTCGCGGATGATCGGGTTGTTCCGGGCCGTCTCGCTCATGGCGGGCAGCTTGCGGAGCACGCCGACGTAGTCGGGGTTGTGGTCGGCCTGCCAGTAGCCGTTCATCCAGCCGCTCTCGCCGAGGTGCGTGTCCGGGATCCAGCTGAACTCCCGCGACCAGGGGAAGAAGATTCCGCGGGCGTAGCGGCGGTTGCGCCCTTCCTCCGTCGCGTAGGGGTCCGGTGGCAGGTCGACGAACTCCGCGCGGAGGCTCTGGTAGGACGCGTCGGTCTCGGCTATCCCGAACTCCGCGGCGAGGTCCCAGCGGGCGTATCCGTTCTCGACGAGGGCGGGCGTCTCGGTCAGTGTCTGCATGGCTGTCCCCAAGCGGTGGTCGTGATGGGTGGGTGGTGGCTGACGGTTCGAACCGTCAGGCCGTGGCGGGCCGGAGCACGGGGCGGCGGACCACCTGGCGCCGGCGCCCGCGCCGGGTGGAGAGCTCCACGCGCGGGTCATCGTCGAAGAGGTCGAGACGGAGCAGGCGTTCCTCGCTCCAGCCGAGCAGCCGGAACTCGCCGGCGCCCAGGTGCAGCAGTCCCACGGGCGCGCGCCCTTCGACGCGCAGGACCAGGCCGCCGTCCTCGGCGGTCACTTCGGCGGCGAGGTCGCTCTCGTGGTCGTCGACCACGGGCTCTCCCCACTCCATGAAGGAGAACGGCACCGCGAAGCGGCAGCCGAACTCGGCGAGTTCACGCGAGGCCAGCGGCAGCACGGGGCGGTAGAAGGCGATGTCGCTGGTGGGCAGGTCCGCGCGGAAGCCGGCCGGGAACAGGGCGAGCAGCTTGTCGTTGGTGGCGCAGTCCGCGACCAGATGGATCCGGGTGCGGTCCCCGGCGTTCCGCAGGGCATGCGGTCGTTCGAAGTCGGCGTACCAGAGCGTGCCCGGCTGCCAGCGCTGCTCGACCCCGTCCAGCACCATGACCGCCCCGGGGTTGGTGACCAGCGGGATGTGCAGCCGTACGTAGCCGTAGGGGAGCCCGAGCGGAGTGTCCGCGTGCTCCTCGACAGATGCCCCGGGGGCCAGGGCCATCAGGCGGACGCTGCGCAGCTCGGTGCCCAGTTCGGACAGGATCTGGCTGAGGTAGGGCGCCTTCGCCATCAGGGGCGTGTCGGCGAACCCGTCACGTCCCGGGCCACCGGGGTCGGTTCGCTGGAGGTCTCCGCCCGGCGCGCGCAGGGGGAGGACCTTCCAGTCCACATCGGATTCCTCTCCGACGGCACCGTCCTCGAAGGACCGCTGCAATGCCCAGAATTCCGAACCGCTGAGCGCCGCGATATCCGCCTCCAAAAGGTCGATATCGAGGTCGTCCCGCAGCATCACTGTGGCCGGAAGGTTTTTCAAGGAGCTTATCTCTTGCATGAAGTCCTCACTTGAATGAGCTTCAATGAGCTTTGTTTCGATTTTCCTTGCCATGGCAATCTTACGTCTCCATTGCGTCAGGAATAGCGCCTGCCGCGGGCCGGGAGCGGCCAGGCCGCTTTAGGGCACAGCCTTTTCCGTCCGGGCCTCGGGAAGGGAACGATCGGATTCGGGGAAATCACGCAGTTTCCGTATGGGGCTGCACAGCAGGATGGCCGTTGCCAGCACATAGAGGCCCGTCATCATCCACATCGTTTCCCGCACACCGGACAACTCGCCGAGGACGCCGCCGAGCAGTCCTCCGACGGCGATGGCGCCGAAGCTGAGCACGGCCGCGCTGGCGCTGACGCGCCCGATCAGGTCGGGTGGGCAGTACCGCTGGCGGAAGGTGTCGGTGATGATGTTCGCCGCGACCACGCCCGCGCCGACACCGACACCGCCGACGACGAAGAACGCGAGGCCGGCCCCCGGTCGGGTGAGCGGAAAGAACAAGGTGAAGGGCGCGGCACCGCCCAGGCAGATCATCACCGCCCGCGCGCTGCCGTAGCGCCGGGACACCTGGTGGGCCACCAGCACACCGAGGATGCCGCCGAGTCCGCACAACGTCAGCACCGCGCCGACCACGGCCTCGCCGGCCCCGACCGTCCGTACCAGGAACGCCACCTCGATCGAACTCATGCCGGTCAACGCGATGTTGGACACCGCGCTGAATACCGCGAGGGTGCGCAGAATGCGATCCCGGAAGAGGAATCTCAGGCCGTCGCGGACTTCGGTGCGCAAGCGTCGCCGCCGGGCCTCCGGGGGCGGTGACGGCGGCGGCTCGGTGACTCTGATCGCCCGCAGGCTGACCCAGGACACCAGGAAACTCAGCGCGTTGGCCAGCAGTCCGGCGACGGCGCCGAATGCCTGGACCAGCATTCCGGCCAGACCGGGGCCGATGACCTCGGCCGTCGACTCACTGCCCTGCAACCGCGCGTTTCCGGCGAGTAGTTCCGTGTCGGACAACAGTGTCGGCAGATAGGCACGCTGTGCGGTGGTGAAGAAGACGCTGGCACAGCCGCAGATGAAGGCGGCCGCGAGCAGATGCGGGATGGTGAGTACGTCTGCCCAGGCCGCGACCGGAACGCTGACGAAGGCGATGAAGGAAACGGCGTCGGAGACCAGCATCACCGGACGGCGGGGAAGGCGGTCCACCCAGGCCCCCGCGGGCAGACCGAGCAGCAGCCACGGCAGATAGGCGACGGATGTCAGCAGTCCGACGACGAAGGTGCCCGCCTGCAGGGTGAGGACGGCGACGAACGGCAGGGCCACCACGGCGATCCCGTTGCCGAGCAGACTCACGGTCTCCCCGAACCAGAACAACCGGAAGTCGCGCCCCCTCACCGTGCCTCGGCCGGCCTCGCCGCTCACCGCTCCACCGCCGTGGGCCTCGGGGCGTCCAGCAGGGCGAGCTTCTGGGCGACGACCGCGCCGATCCGCGCCATCGGCCGCACCTGGGCGATCTCACCGTGGGCGCAGTCGATGTCGTGCACCTCCAGTCTTCCGGTCACGTGATCGCGCCAGGATTCCGGTGCCGGGGCGTCCGCCGGCCTCCCCTCCGTGGCGGCCATGAACACCATGTCCCCGCGGTACGTCCGGGGCCGGAGTTCCTGGTAGATCCGGTCGTTGTCCACGAACACGCGGGACAGCGCGGCGGCCTCCTCGCGCGTCAGCCATTCGAGCGTGCTGCCGGGCCGGCGGACCGTCCGCTCGTAGTCGTCGAAGCCGAGCGGTTCCCCGCCGCATGCGGGAAGGTCGTACCCCAAGGAGTCGAGGAGTTCGGTGAACGTCTCCCCACTGCCGTCTTCGAGCGGCCGGTAGCCGGGCACCGAGGCGGGCGGGTAGCCGTCCAGCAGTACGAGCAGGTCGACCTCGTCTCCGCCGGCCTGGAGTTCGGTGGCCACGAGGTGGGTGAGCACGGCGCCGAAGGACCATCCGATCAGTCGGTAGGGACCGTGGGGCTGGACGGACCGGATCTGCTCCACGTGGTCCTCGACCATCCCGCGCCCTGTTCCCCCGCATGCCTTCATGTCGGTGAGGCCCCTGGCCTGCAGGCCGTACACCGGATAGCCGGCGTCGACGTGGCCGAGCAGGCCCGCGTAGCCCCAGCTGATCCCGGCGGCCGGATGCAGGCAGAACAGTGCGGGCCGGTCGCCTCCTGTCCGCAGGGGGAGCAGGGGCGCCAGCGGGTCGTGCCGCGCGCCCGCGCCCAGCCGGTCCGCCAGATCGGCGGCGGTGGGCGCCTGGAACAGGTCCACGAGGGTGAGTCGGCCGCCGAGCACCGCTCGTACCCGGGAGAGCAGTCTGACGGCCAGCAGGGAGTGTCCGCCCAGTTCGAAGAAGCTCTCCTCCGCTCCGACCCGGCTGAGCCCCAGGACCTGCGCGAACAGGTCGCAGAGCACCTCCTCGTAGGGTCCGCGCGGACCACGCGAGGCCGGACGGTACGCGAGATCCGGGGGCGGCAGCGCGCCCCGGTCGAGCTTCCCGTTGGGCGTCATCGGCAGCCGCCGCACCGGCTGGAAGAGCGACGGGATCATGTGGTCGGGCAGGGTCGAGGCCAGCCGGTTGCGCAGCTCGCGCGGGTCGAACCGGTGGTCCGTGGCCGACTGTACGTAGCCCACGAGCCGCCGGCCGCCGGCCGCGTCCTCGCGCACGGCCACGGCGGCCTGCGTCACCCCGGGACAGCCGGCCAGCGCGGCCTCCACCTCGCCGAGCTCGACCCGGAAGCCCCTCACCTTGACCTGGTCGTCGACGCGGCCCAGATAGTCCAGCCGGCCCTGGCGGTCCCACCGGACCAGGTCACCGGTGCGGTACATGCGGCTGCCCGTCTCCCCCTCCGCCACGAAGGGGCACGCCACGAACCGTTCGGCGGTCGCGGCCGGGCGGTTCAGATAGCCGCGGGCCACTCCGGGGCCGGTGACGTACAACTCGCCCGGCACACCCGGCGCGACGGGGCGCAACCGCTCGTCGAGCACGAAGACCCTGGTGTTCCCGACCGGCCTGCCGATCAGCGGGTGCGGACTGTCCGCGGCGTCCCACCACAGCGCGTCCAGGGTGCACTCCGTGGGGCCGTAGAGGTTGTGACAGAGCGTGCCGGACGCCTCCCGGACACGCGTCCACAACGACTGCCCGGCGGCTTCACCCCCGAGCAGCAGCACCAGCGGCGCCCCCGGCCCGGACAACAGGCCCTCGTCGAGCAGGTGCTCCGCGTAGGTGGGGGTGACGTCGAGGACGTCGACCTCGGCGGACCTGACGTAGGCGGTCAACGCGACGGCGTCGCGCCGGACTTCGTCGCGGACGACATGGAGTTCATGACCCGCCAGCATCCAGAACAGCGCCTCCCACGAGGTGTCGAACGACAGCGAGGCGGTGACGGCGGACCTCAGCCGCCGGCCCGCCGCGGCCTCGGTGCGCGCGATCAGGCCCTCACGGTGGAAGGCGTAGAGATTGCTGAGAGCCGAGTGCGGCGTCACCACGCCCTTGGGCCGGCCGGTGGATCCGGAGGTGTAGATGACGTACGCGGCGCTGTCCGGCAGTACACGGCACTTCAGGTCGGCCACGGGGCCCGGCGGAGTGCCGACCCGGTCGGCGAACACCGCGGGCAGCTCGCCGAACCCGTGCGCCGCCGCGGTCGCGGTGTCCGTGACGACGGCGACCGGTGCGGCGTCGCGCAGCATGTGCCCGATGCGGTCCGGCGGGTATTCGAGGTCGACGTGCAGGTAGGCCGCACCCGTCTTCAGTACCGCCAGCATCGCGACGACGGACTCGGCCGACCGGGGCAGGGCCAGGGCGACAAGCCGCTCCGCCCCTGCCCCCCGGCCTCGCAGACGACGTGCGAGGAGGTTGGCACGGTCGTTGAGTTCGGCGAACGTGAGCCTCGTGTTCCCGCACACCACCGCGGTCGCTCGCGGTGTTCGCGCGGCCTGCGCCTCGAACAGCTCCGGCACGGTGGCCCGTGACACGGGACGGGCGGTGTCGTTCCACGTGACGAGGGCCTGGTGCCGTTGCCCGGCGGAGAGAGGGTCGGCGTCGCCGACGGGGCGTCGCGGGGCCGACACGAGTTGCCGCATCAGTCTGGGCAGGGCATCGGCGATGTGCTCGGCCGTGGCCCGGTCGAACAGGCCGGTCGCGAATTCGAGGGAACCATCGATGCCGGCTGCTTCCCCGTCCGGCGTGCGGTGCTCCCGGAAGTCGAAGGACAGGTCGAACTTCGCGACCTCCCAGTCCAATGGCTCCTCGGTACAGGTCAGGCCCGGCAACGAGAACGTCCCCGCCTCTCCCGTGGACAGGGTGAGCATGACCTGGAAGAGCGGATGCCGTGCCAGTGAGCGTTCCGGGTTCAGGTCCTCGACCAGCCGCTCGAAAGGCACGTCCTGGTGGTCCAAGGCGGCGACATCGGCGTCCCGCACCCGGTGCAGCAGCTCGCCGAACGTCGGATCACCGGACACGTCGCAGCGCAGGACCAAGGTGTTCACGAAGAATCCGACGACGCCTTCCAGCGCATCGTCCAGACGCCCTGCCACCGCGGTGCCGAGGGGAATGTCCGTACCGGCCCCCAGCCGGGACAGCAGCACCGCGAGCCCGGCCTGGAGCACCATGAAGGTGGTGCACCCGTGGTCGGCGGCGACCGCGAGCAGGCGGCCATGCAGATCGCCGTCGAGCTTCAGCGGTACGCAGTCGCCACGGTGGTCGGCGATCGCGGGGCGCGACCGGTCGAAGGGCAGCTCCAGCTCGGCCGGCAGCCCGGCCAGCTGCTCCCTCCAGAAGGACAGCTGTGCCGAGAGCAGGCTCGCCGGGTCGTCCTCCTCCCCAAGCAGGTCACGCTGCCATACGGCGTAGTCCCGGTAGCTCACCGGAATCGGCGGCCACTGGGGTGACCCGCCCGCGGCCCGGACACGGTAGGCCGTGGCCAGGTCGGTGAGCAGGGGCTGCCAGGACCCCTCGTCGCAGGCGATGTGGTGGAGCACCAGCGCCAGCACGTGCTCCCGTGAGCTCGGCGCGAACAACGTCGCCCGAACCGGGAGGTCGGCCGTGAGGTCGAAGCCGCGGTCGACGGCGGCGGACAGCAGAGGGCCGAGCCCGTCCTCCTCGCACGCGACCACCTCCAGCTCGGGCGGCCGGGCGGCCACGCGCTGCACGGGTTCGCCCTCGACGGCGGGGTACACCGTGCGCAGCACTTCGTGCCGGTCTGCCAGGTCGACGAGAGCCGCTGCCAGGGCGGCGCGGTCCAGGTCGCCTCTCATCCGGACGACGAGCGGGCAGTTGTAGACCCCTGAACCGCCGTTCACGCGGTTCAGGAACCACAGCCTTCGCTGGGCATAGGACACGGGGGCCACGGAAACTCCTCAGGAGGCAGAGCCGGTTGGGGCGAAAGCGGTCGATGCGATCCGGCTCGGGAGGGACTGCCAGATCTCCGGGGTGTAGAAGTGGCCGCCGCCGAGCACGTCGTACCGGTACGCGCCGGAGGTCAGGGCGCTCCATCGAGCGGCCGCGTCGGTGCTGATCAACGGATCGTCGGCACCGAAGAACACCTGGAGCGGCACGCTCACCTCGGCGCCGCCGTAGACGAAGGTGTTGCGGACGTCGACGTCGGCCCGTATCAGCTCCAGCGCCACCTCGGTCAGGCCCTCGTGTTCACGCACGTGCTGGGGCAGCAGGCCGTGGGTTTCGAGCCACTCCAGGAGTCGCTCGTCCGGGTCCTGGGGTGTGGGAAGGAGTTCGCTGTCGGTCAGGCCGCGGTCCGGGGCGTTGCAGGAGGACAGAACCAGCGCTTGGGGCCGTCGCGCCTCGTCGCCGTCGAGCCGGGCGGCCACGTCGAAGGCCATCCATCCGCTCATGCTGTGCCCGAAGAGGACGTACGGGCCGAGATCGGCTTCGCGCAGTGATCGTGCGACGTCGGTGGCCAGTTCGTCCCAGTCACGGGCGAAGTCCTCGGCGAACCGCCCCTCCCTGCCGGGGTAGCAGACCACGACCAGGTCCGTCTCGGCGGGCATGTTCGCGGTCCACGGCTGGTAGGCGGCCGTGCCCCCGCCGAAGAAGCTCAGGCCGACCAAGGTCCGCCGGGCGTGCGGAGTCCGGTGCAGGGGCACCAGCGTGGTGTCCCGCGAGCGGCTCACTGCGACGTCCCGGCGGACGCCGGCCCGCCGTCAGCGGTCTCGTTCGCGGCCGGCGGCCGGTCCCCGTCCATGGTGGCCACCAGACCGGCCGGCCGCATGTCCGTCCAGTTCTTCTCGACATGGGCCAGGCACGCGGTCCGTGTGTCCGCTCCGAAGACGGTGGACCAGCCGACGGGCACGTCGATGGTGGCGGGCCACAGGGAGTGCTGTCGCTCCGCATTGGCCAGGACGAGATAGGAGCCGTCTTCGTCGTCGAACGGATTGTTCACGGGATTGTCCTTTCGAGGTGGTCAGGTCATGGCGATCGAGCCGGCCGCGGGGATCGGCCGAGCGGGAGTGACGTGGTGCGGGAGACGAACGCGGTGCGGGCCCGCCGCTGGTCAGAGCCAGCCGCGCCGGGCGGCCTTGACCCCGGCCTCGAAGCGGCTGCGGGCGCCGAGGCGCTCCATCAGGACCGCCATCATGCGCCGCGCGGTCCGGTGCGAGACATGCAGCCGACCCGCGGCGGCCTCATCGGTGCACCCCTCGGCGACCAGCCTGAGCAGCGCCAGTTCCTTGCCGCTCAGGGTGTCGTCCGTCGTCGGCCGTCCGTCGTCCAACGGTGTGGCCGAGGACCAGGTGTGTTCGAACAGAAGGACCAGCGGGGCGACGAGGCCGGGGTCGGCGACCTGGAGTGCGCCCGCCGCCGTGTTCCGCGGATCAAGGGATACCAGCGCGACCGAGCCGTCGAACAGGACCATCCCCGGCAGCGGCGCCGCCCAGCCGCGGAACTGGCCCCCGTTGCCGGTCAGCCACCGCACGTGCGCCAGGGTCGCGGCGTCGTAGCGGTCGGTGTCCGTGCCGACGGCCCGGATCGACACCGAGCGGCTCAGCAGCGCGGCGTCGTTGCGGCGCGCCGCCGAGAGTTCCGGCGTCGACCGCGCGCCGCCGGGCACGAAGGCCAGCACCTCACGGAGGGTTCCTCCCGCCAGCCGGTCGACCCGGCGCTGCACCTCGTCCCTCCCCAGGAGCCGCTCGACCTGCTCGCCCCCGCCCGGTCGGCCGGAGGCGCCGGACATGAGCAGCCGGACGACCTCGGCATGGGTCTCGGCGACGCGCCGCTGTCGGCGCATCAGCTCCTCGTGCTGGCCGGCCAGCGACTCCTGCAGGCTCAGCATCGGGTCCACCACCGCCAATTCGCCGGGCGCCTCGAAGGAGGGGCGGACCAGACCGAGTTCGAGCAGCCGGTCGAGGCAGCCACGGACCAGGTCGGGGGCGACCGCCAGTCGGTCGGCGATCTCCTCGGCGGCCGGCGGTGGCGACGCGCTCAGCTCCCGGTACACCGCTTCTTCCATCAGGTCCAGTCCGAACGTGGTGAGCATCAGGTCCGTCTCCCAAGTGTGTCGGTGAACGCCCCACGGTCAGTGGGAGCCGGCGGGCCGCAGCGCCGGCCTGGCGGGCCGGGCCTTCGCCAGGTACGCGGAGACCCCGGCGGGGGTCGGGGCCCGGAAGAGTTCGCGGACCGGCAGCTCCAGCCCCAGGACCGAACGCACCCGGGAGATCAGCTGGATCGCCAGCAGCGAGTGGCCGCCCAGGACGAAGAAGTTGTCGTCGAGGCCGACCGAGTCCCGGCCGAGCACCTGGGCGAACAGCTCGGTGACCACCTTCTCGTTCGCCGTACGCGGGGCAGTGGCGGTCGGCTCCGCGCTCGGCGCCGAAGCCCGGCCCGCGGCGTCGGCGCCGGACCGCCGGTCCTGTACGGGTGGTACGTCGAGGTCGGCGACCGTCCGTTCCGGGTCTCGGGCCACCTGCGTCAGCACCCGGCGCAGGCCGTCGGCGAGCCGCTTACCCGTCGAGGCGTCGAACAGCGCGGTCGCGTACGTGAGGGCCCCGGTCAGTCCGGCCGGTGCTCCGTCCTGGTCGAGCCGCTCCTCCACATCGAGGACAAGGTCGAACTTCGCGGTGGCCGACGGGATGGGGTGTTCGGCCGCCCGCAGGCCGGGGAATCGCGGACCGGCGGCCGCGTGCTGGAGCTGGACCATGACTTGGAAGAGCGGGTGGCGACCGGGCGAGCGTGGCGGATTCACCTCTTCGACCAGCCGCTCGAAGGGAATGTCCTGGTGCTCGTAGGCCGCGAGGTCGGTGGCCCGGACGCGACGAAGCAGCTCCGCGAAACTCGGGTTCGCCGAGGCGTCGGTCCGCAGGACGACCGTGTTGACGAAGAACCCGACGACATCGTCGACCGCGTCGTCCGTCCGGCCGGCCACCGGGGTGCCGATCGGAATGTCCGCGCCCGCGCCCAGCCTGCTGAGCAGGGCGGCGAATCCGGCCTGGAGCACCATGAACAGCGTGCAGCCGTGTTCCTTGGCGACCGCGAGCAGGTTTCGGTGGAGTTCGGGGCCCCACTCGATGTCCGCCGATCGCCCGGCGTAGTCGCTGGTCTTGAGCCGGGGCCGATCGGCCGGCAGGGCCAGCTCCGCCGGCAGGTCCGTCAACTGGGAGCGCCAGTAGTCCAGCTGGCGGCGCGACAGGCTGCTCTCGTCCTCCTCGGTGCCCAGTAGATCCCGCTGCCACAACGCGTAGTCGGCGTAGTGCACCGGCAGTTCCTCCCACTGCGGGGCGTCTCCCCGTACGCGGGCGGCGTAGGCGGCGGAGAGGTCGCGCATGAGCGGTCCGAGCGACCAGCCGTCGCAGATGATGTGGTGGAACACCAGCAGCAGGACGTGATCCTCCCGCCCCGTCGTGAACAGGTGGGCGATCGCGGGAGGCCGTGCGGCCAGATCGAAGGGGTGGTCCGCGGCCGCGCGGATCGCCGCCTCGACCTCGGTCCCGGGCACCTCGCGGTGGACCAGTTCAGGCCGGACCTCTCCCGGCGCCGACACCGACTGCGCCGGCCTGCCGTCACGGTCGGTGAACACCGTCCGCAGGCTCTCGTGCCGGTCCGTGACATCGGACCACGCCTGTCCGAGGGCGTCCCGGTCCAGCGGGCCGGTCAGGCGCAGAGCGACAGGGAGGTTGTAGCTGGTGCCTGTCTCCTCCCACTGGTCGAGGAACCAGAGCCGCTGCTGCGCGTAGGACAGCGGCAGGACGTCCGGGCGCCTTCCCGCGCGGAGCGCCGGCCTGCCGGGAAGCACCTCGCCGAGGCTGTCCGCCAGCCCGGCCACGGTCGGCGTGCTGAACAGCAGACGGGCGGGCAGTTCCAGACCCAGCACGGAGCGTGCCCTGCTGCTCAGCCGCACGGCCAGCAGGGAGTGGCCGCCGAGATCGAAGAAGCTGTCGTCGATGCCCACCGTGTCACGTCCGAGCACTGCCGCGAACAGCCCGCACAGAAGCTCCTCGCGGAGGTTGCGCGGTGCGCGCCGGGTGTCGGTGGGGTAGACCGGTTCGGGCAGCGCGGCGCTGTCGAGTTTTCCGTTCGGCGTCAGCGGCAGCTCGTCGATCACCACGATCGCGGCGGGCACCATGTAGTCCGGCAGGTTCTGCCGTGCGAACTCGCGCAGCCGTCGCACGTCCGGTTCCGTGTTCCGGGCGAGCACGTATCCGACGAGCCGGCGGTCGCCCGGCCGGTCCTCGCGCAGGACCGCCACCGCGTGCGCGACATCCTCGTGGCGGCCCAGTACTGCCTCGACCTCGCCCAGTTCGACACGGAAACCCCGGATCTTGACCTGGTCGTCGGCCCGGCCGAGGAATTCCAGCGCGCCGTCGTCGGTCCACCGGACCAGGTCGCCCGTGCGGTACATGCGCTGTCCCGCCCTGAACGGGTTCGCCACGAACCGCTCCGCGGTCAGGCCGGGGCGGTTCACATAGCCCCGCGCCAACTGGGCTCCGGCGACGTACAGTTCGCCGATCACCCTGGGGGGGACGAGACGCAGGTCCTGGTCGAGGACGAAGACGTCCACTCCGGGGATCGGACGGCCGACAAGAGGGCGGTCGCTCTCGTCCGACGTCCAGAAGAGGGAGTCCACCGTGGTCTCGGTCTGCCCGTAGATGTTGTAGACGGTGATCCCCTCGGCCTCCCGGACCCGGGTCCACAGCTTCTCGCCCACCGTTTCCGCACCGGTCATCAGCACCGCCGGCGGCGTTCCGGCCGGGTCGAGCATGCCCTGCTGGATCAGCTCCTCGGCGTAGCTGGGCATCACGTCGAGGGCGTCGATGCCGTGCCGCTCCATGTACCGGGCCATGGCGGCGGGGTCGCGGCGGGTGTCGTCGCCGATCAGGTGGAGTTCGTGACCGACGGCCTGCCACAGCAGACCGACGACCGAGGTGTCGAAGGAGAGGGACGCGGTCAGCGCCATCCGGCAGCGCCGCGGGCCGCGGGTCCGCTCGGCGGTGGCGATGACCTCCTCGCGGTAGAAGGCCAGCAGATTGGCCAGCCCGCCGTGCGTCACCATCACCCCCTTGGGCACGCCGGTCGACCCCGAGGTGTACACGACGTACGCCGGATGGTCCGCGGCGAGCGCGACCTCGAGGTCCTCCGGCGGTTCAGCGTCGAGGGCGGGGCTGTCGACGAGCACCGGTTCGCGCACGGGCAGCGACCCGGCGGACTTGCTGTCGGTGACGACCAGGGCGGCGCCGGAGTCCTCCAGCAGGTGGGCGATCCGTCGGGCCGGGTACGCCATGTCGACGAAGAGGAACGCGGCACCCGCCTTCAGCACCGCCAGGAGCGCGACCACCAGCTCCGTGGACCTGGGCAGGGCCACCGCCACCACCCGGTCCGGGCCCGCCCCCCGGCGCACGAGGTGGTGGGCGAGCCGGGTGGCACGGGCGTCGAGCTCGGCGTAGGTCAGCGCGGTGTCCTCGAAGACCAGCGCCCTCGCGTCCGGCGTGCGGGCGGCCTGCTCCCGGAACGCGTCGGGCAGGAACACGGGACGCGGGGCGAGCGCGGGACGCACGGCGAGGAAGCGCCGCCGTTCCGCGTCCGACAGCACGTCGACGGCGCCGATGGGCCGTTCCGGGTCGGCGAGCACCTGTTCCAGCAGCCGCCGCAGCCGCGTCACGAGTTGTTCGGCGGTGGTCCGGTCGAACAGCTCCTCGGCGTACTCCAGATAGCCGGTCAGCCCGGCCGGCGCGCCCCGGTCGTCACGGCTGTCCACCAGTTCAAGACTGAGGTCGAACTTGGCGACGTCCCAGCTCACCGGGGCCCGCTCGGTCTCCAGCCCGGCGAAGTCCGGGGTGGTGGTGTCGGCGGGCTGGACCTGGATCATGACCTGGAACAGGGGGTTCTGGGACAGCGACCGCTCGGGCCGCAGCACCTCGACGATCCGCTCGAAGGGGACGTCCTGATGGGCGAACGCCTCCAGGTCGGTGTCCCGGACCCGTCGCAGCAGTTCGGCGAACCCGGGATCGCCGGCGGTGTCGGTGCGCAGCACCAGCGTGTTGACGAAGAACCCCACCAGGTCGTCGAGCGCGCTGTCCGACCGGCCGGCGACCGGGGTGCCGAAGGGGATGTCGGTGCCCGCGCCCATCCGGGTCAGCAGCGCCGCGAACCCCGCCTGCAGCACCATGAACGGCGTGCAGCCGGCGGACCTGGCGAGATCGAGCAGTCTGCTGTGCAGCTCCGGCCCCCAGTGGACAGCCACGGTCCCGCCGGACTGCCCCGCCACCGCGAGGCGCGGCCGGTCGGCCGGCAGGGCCAGCTCCGCCGGCAGCCCGGCCAGCTGCTTCTTCCAGTAATCGGTTTGACGCGCCATCAGGCTCTCGGCGTCCTCGGCGTCGCCGAGCAGCTCCCGCTGCCACAGGGTGTAGTCGGCGTAGCGCACGGGCTGTTGCGGCCAGTCCGGTGCGCTCCCGGCGCGTCGGGCGGTGTACGCCAGGCCGAGGTCGGTCAGCAGCGGACGCAGGGACCAGCCGTCGGCCGCGATGTGCTGGACGACCAGCAGCAGCACGTGCTCCTGTGGGGCCGACGCGAACAGCGTGACCCGGACGGGCGCGTGCGCGGTGAGGTCGAACCGGTGGCGCACCCGCTGCGCCATGGCGTCGGCGAGGTCCGGCGGCGCCACCTCGACGACCTCGATCCCGGGAACCGAGTCCAGGGTGACCGCGTACGGCTCACCGCCTTCCTCGGGGAAGACCGTGCGCAGGCTCTCGTGTCGCCGCGCCACGTCGGTGAGCGCCTCCGCCAGCGCGTCCCTGTCCAAGGCACCGGTGAGACGGACCGCGACGGGCACGTTGTACGTTCCTTCGTCGCGCTCCATCCGGTTCAGGAACCACAGCCGCCGCTGGGCGTACGACAACGGTACGGGCTCCGCTCCCGTCCGGGCGGTCAGCGCGGGGCGCGCGGCTCCGGTCAGCCGGGCCAGTCCCGCCGCTGTGGGTTCGGCGAACAGGTCCCGGATCTCGAACCCCTCCCCGAGGACCGACCGGATGCGGGAGAGCAGCCGCAGCGCCAGGAGGGAGTGCCCTCCCAGGTCGAAGAAATGGTCGTCGATCCCCACCCGGGGCACCCCGAGCACCTCCGCGAAGAGTTCGCACAGGATCTCCTCACGCGGACTCCGCGGCTCCCGCACGGGGTGCGCGGCCCGGTCCGGCTCCGGCAGCGCGGCCCGGTCGAGCTTCCCGTTCACCGTCGTCGGCATGGTCTCCACCAGGACCACCGCGGCGGGGACCATGTAGTCGGGCAGGCTGTCCGCCATGTACCGGCGCAGTTCCCGGTCCGTGAGGCCCGGTGCGCGGGGCACGGCGTACGCCACCAGTCGCTGGTCGCCCGGCCGGTCCTCCCTGAGGACGACCGCCGCCTGCACCACCGCGGGGTGGCCGGCCAGCACCGCCTCGATCTCGCCCGGCTCCACGCGGAAGCCGCGGATCTTCACCTGGGCGTCCACGCGGCCGGCGTACTCCAGTTCCCCGTCCGCGGTCCACCGGGCCAGGTCACCCGTCCGGTACATGCGCTCCCCCGCCGAGAACGGGCAGGCGACGAACCTCTCGGCGGTCAAGGCGGGGCGCCCGGTGTATCCCCGGGCGAGCTGGACCCCGCCCAGGTACAGCTCGCCCACCACTCCCGGCGGCACCGGCCGCAATCCGCCGTCCAGCACGTATGCCGACACATTGGCCAGCGGCCGGCCGATCGGCACCGTACTTCCCTCATCGCCGCGGCCGCACTGCCAGGAGGTCACGTCGACAGCAGCCTCGGTCGGCCCGTAGAGGTTGTGCAGTTCGCAGGAGCCGAGCGTCTCGAAGAGTTCGCGCCGTGTCTCCACGGGCAGGGCCTCACCGCTGCAGATGATCCGCCGCAGGCCCGTGCAGCCGGCCGCGCCGGGCTCCCGGAGAAACGCCTGCAGCATCGAGGGCACGAAATGCGTGACGGTCACCGATTCACGCTGGATCAGCTCGGCGAGGTAGGCGGGATCGCGGTGTCCGCCGGGCTTCGCCAGCACCAGGGTCGCCCCGGAGATGAGCGGCCAGAAGAACTCCCACACCGACACGTCGAAACCGGCCGGGGTCTTCTGCAGGACCCGGTCGGCACCGGTGAGCCGGTACTCCGCCTGCATCCACAGCAGACGGTTGACGATCGCGGCGTGCGGAACCACGACCCCCTTGGGCCGCCCGGTCGATCCGGAGGTGAAGACGACGTAGGCGGCGTGCGCCGGGAGCGGTGGCACCGGCCGGGCGGAGACCGGGGCGACCGGCTCGTCGAGCAACAGCTTCGGCGTGGGGCCGGGCAGGGCTCCGGCGTTCTCGGAGTCGGTCAGTACGAGGACCGGCCCGGCATCGGCGACCATCGCGGCGATCCGCCCGCCGGGGTGGTCCAGATCCACCGGAAGGTAGGCCGCGCCCGCTCGGACGACAGCGAGGATCGCGACCACCAGCTCGACCGAGCGGGGCAGTGCCACGGCCACGACCCGGTCGGGGCCCGCGCCTCGGTGGGCGAGCTGCGCCGCCAGCAGCTCCACGCGCCGGTCCAGCTCGGCGTAGCTCAGTCGCTCGTCGGACGCCACCAGGGCCGTCGCCTCCGGTGTGCGCCGGACCTGCTCCGACCACAGTTCGGCGAGCGTCACCTCGGGCAGCTCGGCCGCGGTGTCGTTCCACGTGTGCACGACCCGTTCGCGCTGCTCGGGCGAGAGCATGGTCAGCGCGGAGAGCGGTCGGTCCGGGTTCTCCGCCACCTGATCGAGGAGCAGCGCCAACCGGTCGGCGAGCTCGGCCGCCCGGTCAGCGGTGAACAGGTCCGGGCGGTAGTGCAGGCGCAGCGCGAGCCGCTCGCCCGGTTCGACGGCGAGGGTCAGCGGATAGTGCGCGCTGTCCCGGAAGGCGACGCCCACCTCCAGTTCACCGTCGGGTGAGTCGACCTTGTAGTCGTGCATCGGGAAGTTGTCGAAGACCACATTGGTGTCGAAGAGCGCGGTGGGGAGCCCGGTCAGGCGCTGGATCTCGGTCAGCCCTAGGTGATCGTGTGCGAGCGATGCGGCGCGTCCTGCCTGGATCTGCCCGAACAGCGCGCTCACCGAGGCCGCCGGGTCCAGTCGTACCCGTACCGGAACGGTGTTGATGAGCATGCCGATCATCGAGTCCGCGCCGGTGAGCTCGGCCGGACGGCCGCTGACCGTCGAGCCGAACACCACGTCGTCGCGTCCGGTGAGCGAACCGACCAGGATGGCCCAGACACCTTGGCACACGGTGTTGAGCAGGACGTGGTTCCTGCGGGCGTACGCGGTCAGCAGCGCCGTCGTCTCCGACGGGAGCAGCACCGCGACCTCCTCGGGCGGCGGGCCGCTGCGGGAGTCGGCGGACGCGACGCAGGTGGGCTCGGCGACCCCCTCCAGGGCCGCCGCCCAGTGCCGCTCCGCGCCGGCCCGGTCCTGTCGCGCCAGCCACGCCAGGTAGTCCCGGTACGGACGCACCGGCGCCAGGCCGGCGGTGTCGCCCGCCCGGGAGTACACCGCGAACAGCTCCTGGAACAGCAGTGCGAAGGACCAGCCGTCCAGGAGGAGGTGGTGGGCCGTCACGAGCAGCCGGTGACGGCGGTCGGTCCGCCGGACCAGGGTGAACCTGATCAACGACGACCCGCCGACGTCGATGCCCTGGGCCCAGTCCCGCTCGGTCAGTTCGGCCATCCGTTCCGGTGAGTCGTCCTGACCGGTGTCGGTCTCCCGCCAGTCCAGCGGGCCGTCGCGGCGGACCACCCGTATCGGCTCGCCGGTCTTCCGGTACCGGAATGCCGACCGCAAGGTGGCGTGGCGCCGTATCACGGATTCCGCGGAGGCCCTCAGGAGTGCGGAATCCACCGGCCCGTCGAGGTCCACGGCGAATTGCGCGAGGTAGGGGCTGTGCTTCTCCCGGTCGAACAGCGCGTGAAAGAGAAGGCCCTCCTGCAGGGGAGACAGGGGAAGGATGTCCTCGACCGCCGATTGGTTCATCTTCAGTGTCAACTTCCTCAGAAGGCCCGCAGATCGGATTCGATCTCTTCGATTTCGTGCTGGCTGAGCGAGCTCAGGGTCAGGTCGGACGGGGTGAGTCCGCCCGCCCCGGGTTCGAGGGCGTGCGCGACCAGGGCCCGGAGCCTCAGGAACCACCCGTCCGCCAGCTCACGGGTGTCCGCCTCGGACACGACGCTGTCGGCCCAGGTCCAGGTGGCCCGCAGCACCGGGCCGTCCGCCCGGTCCACGGTGGCCACGTTGACCTCGACGCTGTGGGCCATGGGCATCCCTGAACCCGTGTCGTCCAGACCGGTCCCGTACTCCGCTACGACCGACCAGTCGGCGTCGTCCGAGTCCTCGAAGCGGCCCAGGTAGTTGAAGACGAACTCCGGCTGGGCCGCCTTCTCCAGCAGCTCACTCGTCTCCGGATTCAGATAGCGAAGGAGGCTGTACCGGACTCCCTTGTCGGGAACGCCTCGCACCTGCTCCTTGACGCGTTTCAGCGCGTCCCCCACCGCCGCCCCGGTGGCGTGCGCATCCGTGCGGTCCGGTTCACCGAGGTCGAGCCTGACCGGGAACAGGCTGGTGAACCAGCCGACGGTGCGCGAGAGATCCACCTCCGCGAGTGCCTCCTCCCTGCCGTGTCCCTCCAGGTGCAACAGAGCGGTGCCGTCACCGGCCGTGCCGCGTCCGCGGTGCCAGTCGCCCAGCGCCAGTGCGAGACCGGCGAGGAGTACGTCGTTGATGCCGGCGTTGAACAGCGACGGCACCGTGGTCAGCAACGCCTCCGTGAATTCGGCCGGCAGGAACTCGGTGAAACTCCGGTCCCTGCTTTCCACGTCCTGCCCGGGCACCCTCACCCGGTCGCCGAACCGGCTGGCGCCAGGACGCAACCGATCCAGCCAGCCCGGGAGTTCGGCGACGGCGACCTGCGTGTGCGCCTGCTCGGCGAGGATGTGGGACCAGCGGCGGAACGAGGTCGGAACCGGGTCCAGAGTGATCGCGGCACCCTGCTCGACGGCCTGCCAGGCTGTCGCGAGATCGGCGGCCAGGATGCGCCAGGAGAGCGAGTCGACGGCCAGATGATGGACGACCAGGGCGAGCAGGCCCCGGCGATCCGGTCCGGCGTCGAACCACACGGCCTGGAGGACGGCGCCCTCCCGGGGGCGCAGCCTGTCTCGCGCCGCATCCGACTCCTGTCGCACCAGCCCGGCCCAGTCGTGTTCGGGGCGCCCCGCCACGTCGACCCGCCGGACGGCCGAGGCGGCGTCCACGGTGCCCGTCCGCAAGGTCTCCATCTCCCAGTCCGCCTGGTCGCCCAGCACGGACAGTCGCAGACGCAGGACGTCGTGGTGGTCGAGCAGGGCCTGCACCATCGACGTCAGACGGGGTTCCGTCAGCCCTGAAGGCGTACGCAGGACAGCGAACTGGTTGTAGGTGTCGACCACGCCTCCGCGTTCGCGGAACCAGTGCATGATCGGGGTGGTGACGACCGGTCCCACGCCGCTGTCCGCGACGGGTGCCGGCTCCTGGTCCAGCGGAGTGGCCGTCTGTGCCAGTGCTTCCATGTCCCGCCGCGTCAGCACATCGCCCACGGTGATCCGCAGTCCGGCCTTCCGTGCCCGGCCGACGAGTTGCATGGCGATGATGCTGTCTCCGCCGAGCGCCACGAACCCGTCGTCGATCCCGACGCCGCTCACCCCGAGAACGTCGGCGACGAGTTGGCAGAGGACACGCTGGTGCCGGGTGACCGGAGTCCTTCCGGCCACACGCGAACTCGCATCATCCATAGGGCTGCCCACGTAATCCCTCATTCCGTTCCGGTCTGGAATCAGGGACGAAGTTATCCAGCGGCGCGCGCCGTCAGAGGCAGTCGGAGCGGCAATTCGAGGGAGGGCCGCGAGGGAGCACACCGGAATTGCCGGTGCGATTGCCGACGGTCGCGACGGCGCGCGCGGACGATGACATGCGCGACGTTCGGACGGAATCACATGGAGAAGAGGTTCAGCGGTGACAACCCAGCAACCGTCCCGGGAGGCGGTCGACCTGGCGATGTTCGGTGGTGACCGGGCCGTTCCCAGGGAACTCGGGATCAGGCCCTGGCCGATGGTGACCGACCAGGACGAACAGGCGGTCCACCGGGTACTGAGGTCCGGCCGGTTCACCTCCGCCTCGTCGGGAGAACAGGAGATAGCCGGCCTGGAGCGGGAGTGGGCGCGGTACGTCGGCACGGAGCACTGTGTCGCGGTGAGCAACGGAACCGCGGCGCTGTCGGTCGCGCTGAGTGCCGCGGGCGTGGAGCCCGGCGACGAGGTCATCGTGCCTGCCCTGAGCTTCATCGGCAGCGCCACCGCTCCGCTCCACCTCATGGCCGTACCGGTGTTCGTGGACATCGACCCGGTCACGTTCAACCTGGACCCCGCGGCGCTGGAGGCATCGATCACCAGCCGGACCAAGGCGATCGTCGTGGTCCACCTGCACGGTCTGCCCGCTGATCTGGACCGGATCACCGAGATCGGCGCCCGCCACGGGATCACCGTGGTGGAGGACGCCGCGCAGGCGCACGGCGCCCGGTACCGGGGCCGGTCCGTGGGCTCGATCGGCGCGGTGAACACTTTCAGCCTCAACGTCAGCAAGAACCTCGCCACCTGCGGTGAGGGCGGCCTGATCACCACGGATGACGCGGACGTGGCGACGAGGGCGACCATGCTGCGGCAGTTCGGTGAACTCATTCCGGCACGCGGGGAGCGCAGCTACGTGGCGCATCTGCTGGGCTGGAACTGCAAGCCGAGCGCGATACAGGCGGCCTTCACCCGTAGTCGGCTGACGCGGCTGCCCGCCGAGATGGCCGTCCGCGAGGAGAACGTCGGCCGGCTGCTGGGGCGGCTGGCGGCGTATCCCGGCTTCCTGGTGCCCGAGGTCCCACAGGACCGCACCCATGCCTGGCACATCCTGCGCATCCGGGTGGACCCCGCCGCCTTCGGGCTGGCCGACGAGCTGGCCGGCCCGCTGCGCTCCGTCCTGCAGCGGGCCCTGCGTGCCGAAGGGGTGCCCGCCGTGCCCTACCAGCTGCAGCCGCTTCCCGCGCAGCGGGTCTTCACCGGCCGCCGCGGGTTCGGCGCCTACCCGTGGGCGCTGCCCGGCGTCGTGGACCGCCCTTACCGTCCCGGCGACTTCCCGGCGACCCTGCGGGTCCTCGACGACTCCTTCACGATCCAGAAGGCGCATCTGCATCCGGACTCGGGACCGTTGCTCGACCGGTACGCCGACGCGTTCGAGAAGGTCTGGCTGAACCGCGAGGCACTGGCCGCCATCGCCGCGACGACGGACTGCACCCCGCACTGGGAACGCGCCTCGGAGATCGCCGACACCGAATGGACGGGGGCGTTCGACGCCCGATGACCTCCGCCCGGTGCACCGGCTCCGCCCTGTGGTCCTGGTCCAGGATCACAGGGCGGAGCCGGTGCACCGGGCGGGCGACGTGCGGGGACGGTGCGCACCGCCGCGGTCGCTTCAGCACCGCAGGGTCAGGCCGGCAGCCGCCGCACGTGCTCGGTCACCGTCGCGCCGGAGATTCCGTTGCGCTCCAGCAGATGCCGGTGCCCCCCGGTACCGGCGGCGAACCGGTCGGCGACCGCCACCCGCCGTACGGGGCAGGCGCCACCGAGGTCGGCCACCACCTCGGCCACGGCGGACCCGAGGCCCCCGGCGGCCCAGTGCTCTTCGACGGTGACGATTCCGCGTGTGCCGGTGGCTGCGGCGACGATCGCCTCCCGGTCGAGCGGTTTGACGGTGTGCATGTTGAGCACGGCCACGTCGATCCCCTCGCGGGCCAGTTCCTCGGCGGCCTCGACCGCGGTGAGCACAGGATGCGGTCCGGTGGCGATCAGCGTCACGTCGGACCCCCGGCGCAGGGACTGCGCGACGCCGATCCGCAGCGGCTCCGCCCCCGGCGCGAGGCTCGGCGTCGCGCCGCGTCCGAGGCGCAGGTACACCGGTCCCGGCAGCTCGGCGGCGGCCCGGACCAGGCTCTCGGTGGCGGGGCCGTCCGCGGGCACCAGCACGGTCATGTTCGGCAGCATCCGCATGACGGCGAGGTCTTCCAGCGCATGGTGGGTGGAGCCGAGGTGGCCGGCGGAGAGCCCGCCGTGCGTGGCGACGATCCGCACCGGCAGGTCGTTCCAGGCGATGTCGAGCTTCACCGCTTCCAGCGCACGGGTGGCGGCGAAGGTCGCCATGGTGTTGACGAAGGGGACCCGGCCGGATCTGGCGAGTCCCGCCGCCACGCCCATCAGGTTCTGTTCCGCGATACCGAGGTTGAGGTAGCGCCGCGCCCCCTCGCCCCACGAGGTGGCGGAGAACAGACCGGTGTCGCTGTCCAGGCAGACATAGCGTTCGTCCTCGCCGAGCAACTCGACCAGGACGTCCCGGTACACCTCCCGGGACGCGCGGGCCTCGTCCGGCACCGCGGGTTCGGCTGTCACGACGGACATGTCGTCTCCGTTCGTTCGCCGCGTAGCACCGCGGCACGGGCACGCCGGTGCCCGCGCTCGGTGAGCCGGACGTAGTGGCTGCGGGCCTGGCCCTCGATATAGGGCAGTCCTTTGCCCTTGACCGTGCGGGCCAGCAGCACGGTCGGTCTGCCTGGGGTGTGCGGGACACGCGACAGAGCCGTCCGCAACTGGTCCGGTTCGTGCCCGTCGACCTCCAGGACCGTCCACCCGAAACTGCGCCAACGGTCCCCGAGCGGCTCCAGACCCAGGGTCTCCTCCGTGTCGCCGCTGATCTGCAGCCCGTTGCGGTCCACGATCGCCACCAGCCGGTCCAGTCCCTGGGCGCCGGCGGCCATCGCGGCCTCCCAGACCGAGCCCTCCTGCAGTTCGCCGTCGCCGAGTACGACGAAGCAGCGCCGGTCGCTCCCGTCCAGCCGGGCGGCGAGCGCGAAGCCGACACCGAGCGGCAGCCCGTGTCCGAGCGACCCGGTCGGCATCTCGACCCCGGGGACTGCCGGATTCGGGTGCGCGGTGAACATACTGTCCGGAGTGCCGTAGCTCGCCAGCAGCTCCATGGGGAAGAAGCCCCGCTCCGCCAGGACCGCGTACAGTCCGATCGCGCCGTGTCCCTTGCTCAGCAGCAGGATGTCCCGGTCCGGCGCCTGCGGACTTCGCGGGTCGATCCTCAGCACGTGGTGGTAGAGCGTCACCAGGATCTCGACCATGGACATCGATCCGCCGAGGTGTCCGCCTTCCGGGTTGGCGCACATCCGCACGATGAGTTCCCGTACCGTACGCGCGTGGTCGTCGCTCATCGGTTCTCTCCGGTGAGGTGCTCGCCCAGTCCGGTCAGGGCACGGGTCAGCACCCCGATGCCGAACAGGTACTCCGACAGTTTGAGGTGTTCCCGGTCGGAGTGGTCCAGGCTGCTGTCCCCCGGCCCGTAGGTGGCCATCGGCACGCTCCACCGCTCCGCCAGGGTGTTCATGTCGGAGGTGCCGGTCTTGACCTTCGCCCTCGGGCTGCGGCCCTCGGCGCGGATCGCGACCGACAGCGCCCGGACCACCGGGTCGTTGCGGCCGACACGGCAGGCTCGCACCGTGTTGACGGCCTGCAGCGTGTCCGGGTCCAGCCGCTCGGACAACGCGGCCACCAGTCCCCCGGCGTCGAAGCCCGGGGGGGTCCGCACGCTGAACTCCGCGGTGGCCGAGCTCAGGTCACCGCTGATCGACGTCAGGGTCGGCCCAGGACTGTCGAATCGGGCGTGGCTCGCTTCCGGGCCGAGCAGGTCCAGCAGCTCCGTCCACGCCCGCGCCGCGAGTTCGGATGCCTTGGGCACGACGTTGCTGGGATGGGTCGCCTCGCACCGTACGTGGTAGCGGAGGTCGAGCTTTCCCTTGTACCCGAGGACGACCGTGTCGCAGCCACTGGGCTCGCCGATGATCAGCGCGTCCGGCGGCTCGTGCGTACGGCGTATCTCCACCGCGCCCCGGGACATCGCGGTCTCCTCCTCCACAGCGCCCACGACCACGATCCGGCCGCGGAACCGCGTACTGCCCGCGGCCGCGCAGATCATCGTGGCGAGCGGCCCCTTGGCGTCGACCGAGCCCCTGCCGTACAGCCGGTCGCCGTCCACCCGCACCGGTATGTCCCCCGGCACGGTGTCCATGTGCCCGAGCAGCATCACGGTCGGCCCCGGTCCGCGCCGGATCTCTCCGACCGCGTTGCCGGCCCCGTCGATCCGGGCGGTCAGGCCGGCTCCGCGCATGGCGTCCACCACGTGGGCGGCCAGTTCCGCCTCCGCGAAGGACGGCGAGGGGATCCGCAGCATGCCGTGGAGCAGTTCGATCGCGGCCGTGTCCGACAAGAGCGTCACTCTTCCTCCAGCAGCACTTCGGTGCACGAGCCCGCCAGGGCCTCCTGGACCGGACGCGGCCGACGGCCGTCCGCGATCAGGACGCGCTGCACACCGGACAGCAGCGCCTCCCGGGCCGCGATCAGCTTGATCCCCATGCCGCCGGTGACCACCGGAGGCGTCCCTCGGCGGGGCACCCGGCAGACGGGGAGCACCGACCGTTCGTCGTGCCGGTCGGCCAGCACCCCCCTCGCCCCGGTGAGCAGCAGCAGGGTGCCCGCCCCGACGGCGCCCGCGACAGCCGCGGCGGCGCGGTCGGCGTCCGTGTTGACCACCCGGCCGTCCTCGGCCACGGCCGGCGGCGACACCACGGGCAGCAGCCCCGACGCGAGCAGCGTGGACACCAGGTCGCCGTTGACCGCGGTGATGCGTCCGCTGTGGTCGTCCCTGACCACGACCCGGCGTCCGTCGACGACTGCCCGGTGCACCGACTTGCGGGCGGCCACGAGGAGTCCGGCGTCCAGCCCGGTCAGCCCGACCGCACCCACCCCGCAGGCGCGCAGGGCGGCCAGCAGTCGGGGTTTGACGGCGCCGGCCAGCGCCAGCTGCACCACTTCGAGCGTCCGCTCGTCGGTGTACCGGGTCGACACCCCGTCCGGGGCGACGAGCCGACGGTTAGGCACTTCGAGGCGCTCGGCGAGCGCGTCGATGTCGGCCGAACCGCCGTGGACGAGGATCACCGGCCTGCCACCGCGGTGCACGGCGGCGACGTCCGCACAGATCGCCTCCGACCGCACAGCGGCGTTCCCGCCGCATTTGACAACAAGTATGTCCCGCATTCGCTTCATCAGCCTCACGTCAGTTCGGATGCAGTCCGAAGAATTCCAGCCCCGTCCGCTCCGGCCAGCCGAAGCGGACGTTCATGCATTGCACAGCGCCGCCCGCGCCGCCCTTGACCAGGTTGTCCAGCGCGCCGATGAGGACCGCGGTGCCGTCGTCCGCGGACACCGCGAACCCGACGTCGCAGAAGTTCGACCCGGACAGGATCTTCGGTTCCGGGAGCCGGTACAGGCCCTGCCGCTGGGCGATGACCCGGACGAACGGCTCGTTGCCGTACGCCGCGCGGAACGCGGACCGGACCTCCTTCTCGGACACCCCGGGCGCCAGCTTCACGTGGCACAGCACCTGCACGCCTCGGACCGCCTCGACGCCGGTGGCGGTCATCCGCACCGTGCGATGCGTGGCCTGTGCGATCTCGGCCTCGTGCCGGTGCCCGGAGGGAGCGAACACGCGGAGGGCACCGCTGCGTTCGGCATGAGCACCGGCGGCTCCGCCGGAAACACCCGATCCGCTGGAACCCGTTCGGGCGTCCACCCGTACCGTGCCCTCGATCAGACCTTCCAGGGCCAGCGGCCGGACCGCGAGAATGCCCGCGGTGGCCATACACCCGGGCACCGCGATGCGGTCGCTCGTGGCCAGTCGGGCGCGATGCCATTCGGGCAGCCCGGTGGTGAAGTCGGGTATCAGCTGAGGGGCGGCGTGCGCGACTCCGTAATAGGACGCGTAGACCTCAGGGTCCCTGAGGCGGAAATCGCCGGAAAGGTCGATGACCGTCCTGGCCAGTTTGAGGAATTCGGCCATCCTTCCCATGGTTTCCCGATGCGGAGCGGCCAGGAAGAGCACGTCGAAGTCGGTGCTCTCCAGGGTGTCGTGGCCGACGAAGCACAGCTCCGTGTGACCGCGCAGGTTGGGATGGGGGCCGTCGACCCGGCGCCCGGCGAGGCGGTCGGAGGTCGCGGCCACGACCGTGACCCGTGGATGACCGTGCAGGAGACGAAGCAGTTCGCCGCCGATGTAGCCGGATGCCCCGACGATCGCTACTCGGAGCATGAGCGTGACTTCTCCAGGAGATGGTCGACGATTCGGTCGGCGACGGAGACCGCGTCGCCGAGAGCCTGCTGGAGGCCGGAGAACTCGACACCGTGGTTGACCTCCAGGACCAGCAGCTCTCCGGTCCCGTCCTCGATCAGATCGACGCCGGCGATCTCGGCCTCCACGGCCTGTGCGGCCATGACCGCGAGTTTCGCGATGTCCGGTGTCAAGGGGCACAGTTCGCTCACCGCACCCCGCGCCACGTTGGTCCGCCAATGCTCGCTGCGCCGGTAGGTCGCGGCCAGCGCCTCGCCGCCCACCACGATCACCCGGATGTCCCGGCCCGGTTTGGCTATCCATTCCTGCAGGTAGACGATCCGCGCCTGCGGTGAGGGCAACGCGGCGACGTACTCCAGCACGGTCTCCGCGGTCTGCCGGTCCGGCAGGGCGGAGACCAGACGGCCCCACGAGCCCTGCAGAGGCTTCACCACGGCCGGATAGCCGATGCTCTCCAGAGCCGTCAGCGCCGCTTCCGGGGTCAGCCCAAGAGCCGTCCGCGGTGTCGGGAGTCCCGCTTCGACGAGCGCGGCGGACGTGCGCCACTTGTCCCCGCACAGCGCGGTCGCACGCGCGGAGTTGACCACGATCGCACCCGCCGCCTCCAGGGCTTCGGCCGCGTACGTCGCCCTGACGAGCCCGATCTCCCGGTTCAGCACGATCGGGTGCGCGGCACGGTCACCGAGGTGGTGCCACCAAGCACGGCTGTCGAAGTGCCGGTGGGCGATCCCTCTGCGAGAGAGGGCTTCGAGGACTGACTTCTCGCTGGCCCGCACGCGGGACGCGAGAACCACGAACGGCTCTTGGCGGCTCACTCGCCCCAGTCCTCTTCGACCTCCGGCGCGAGGGCGGCCCGTATCGGATCGAGCGTGAGAATCTCCAGTTCACTGGCGCATTCACCGCATTCCACTATCTCGCCGATCACCGGTGTTCCGGCGGGAGCCACCGAGTTCTCACATTCAGGACAGGTAATCATGGTCAGGCCCTTTCGTTGACCGCTACGAGGCACGGGTAAACGTAATGGCCGCTGTGGGCGACGGTAGGCAGAATCAGCGGCAGTCTCATCCGGCCCGGGCCGCCCCCGCTGGAGTCCGGCCCCGCACGAGCAGGAGCCGTACCAGCTGCAGCGCCGTGAACCGCTCCGGCAGGTGGGCGCCCGCCGGCCGTACCAGGCCGTGGACCAGCAGCGTGTGCAGGGCGGCAGCCGGATCCGGCACCAGGTGATCGAGGTCGCGGACCGTCCAGTGCGGACGGTCCGCGACCTCGGCCAGCACCAGGCGATAGCACGCGTCCACGATGTCGACGCTGCGCGCCACGGAACGCAGCAGGTCCTGGCAGCCGCAACCCGCCGGGGCGGAAAGGAGGGAGAAGTCCCGGCCGGCCCGGGCCAGCAGGAGTTCGGGCGGGTACACCAGGCCCCAGCCCGCCGCGTACTCGAGCGCCCTGGGTACACCGTCGAGCCAGCGGCACAACCGCGCCACCGCGTGCGCGTTGTCCTCCCGAAGCCGGAACCCCGGCTGCGAGCGGCGCATGTGGGACAGGAACAACGCCACGGACTCGACCTCGCCCAACCGGACGTGGTCGTGGTCCAGCGCCTCTTCCGGCACGGCCATCGCGGTGAGCGGCAGTACGCGCTCGCCCGGCAGATGGCGCGACGTCAGACCGGTCACCACGACGTGCATTCCCGGGCAACGCCGAAGCAACTCGCCCACGTCCACCCCGCCGGGACCCGAAGCGTCGGCGTTGTCGATCACCAGCAGGCCATGCCTCTCACCGATCGCCGCGACGAGGTCGGTGGTCGGATCAGCGGTGCTCGGCCGGGGCCCGCCGGGGTCGGGGCCGGCCACGGGTGGCGCACCGCAGCAACGGGTCCCTCCGGCTGGCGCGTGCCACCCGACCAGCCAGCCCCTGGCCCGCAGCACTCGGGCCGCCTCAAGCACCAGATGCGTCTTCCCGATGCCGCTGATGCCGACCACGCTCACCAGGCGGTGACCGTAGACGGTCACCTGGTCGAGCAGCACCTGCAGCTCCGCTTCCCGGCCCACCAGGGCGCCGGGCGGAGCGGGCGGCTCGGGCAGGGCGGGCTGGACGGGCTGGACGGGCGCGGGCAGTCCGAGCAGCGCGTCCCGCAGATCCGCCGGGCTTCCACCGGCGGCGTGCAGTTGCTGTCGCTCGGGATCGGTCAGCCGCAACGCGTCTGCCAGCAGCCCCACGCTCTCCCGCCGGGGCCGTCGTACCCGTCCGCTCTCCAGGTCCCGGATCGCCCGGACGCTCAACGTGGCGAAGTCCGCCAGCTGTTGCTGAGTCAGCCCGCAGCGGCCCCGATGTCTCTTCAGCAACTCGGCGAAGGAGGCCGTTTCGCGAGGTCCCTCCTGCGGTGTGGGCAGCGGGCGCTGGCGCGGGCCGCCCACGGCACGTTCACGTAGGAGAAGTCCGGTCGCCGCGTTCTTTCCGACGGTACGCGGACCGGCGCTCATGCGCAGGTCGATCTCGCCGCAGGTGTCCCCGTGCGCCGCGCGTCCGAACGCTTCTCTTTCCCCGTCACCGATTCCCCGGACAGTCTTCCGTAGCGTGTAGCTCACAGATTCGGGCGCCCTTCTCTGTATGGTTCCCGCGATCCGACGCCTGTCGGACCACAGGCTCCGGAACCGACCACGGGTGGACCTCCCCGTGTTCACCCGCGGGTCATCCGGCGACGCGGCCCCAACCGCTGTCGTCGCTGGGCCCGGTGGAGGACGCCACAAGGACGCCGGCGCCGCCGCTCTCGGCGGCAGCGGTACCAGCGACGGCACCGGTCATCAGCGCGCAGAGAACGGTGACCGCGAACGCACGGGCAAACTTCATGGCTTCTCCCAGGAGTCGGAGTGAGGAATGCTCGAAAGGTCCCGGCCGACGTTTCCGGCCGTTCCTTCCGCTGTTCCAGACTGGCGGGCACCCGTCCCGGAAGCCACGGACGGAACCATTCACCATGTTCTCCGGCACCAAAGCGAGGGGCGGACGAAAGCTCCATGAGGTCGCAATCGCGACACTACGGGCCCGATTTCGCCATCCAGACGACCCCCACCCGCCCCACCGCACTCGATCGGCCCTCCACTCGCCGGCCACCGGCCCCCGGTCACCGGTCGGAGCGCTGGTCGCCGGTCGCTGCGCAGGCTCATCGCCCACTCGCCAGAGGTCCACGTCCGGATCATCCGCAGCGAGAAGGCCGTCCCGCCGGGGCGGTCGCGCCCTCACTCCGCGGCCTGGACAAGCCGGTGCATTCCCGCGGCCGGAGCACCGGTGGCGGAGAGCCGACGGGCCACCGGGGAGTCGATCACCACCATGGGCAGAACCGGCCGTCCCGGCCCTCCTCGGCCCGGCCGAGCAGGACAGGGCCCAACTCGCCGCCCCGCAAGGCCTAGTCGACCTTGTGTCCTCCAGCTACTAGATTTCGAGCGATGAACCCGCTCCCACGGTTGCCCGTCCTCATCAGTGCGATCCGGAGCACATGCGGGCCAACCGGTAGGCGGCCCACCCATGGCAGCCGGGAGACGTTTGAGCGCGATGAAGGTGGGCGCGTGCCCATACGGGGGTCAACAGCAAAGGACTGATGGTGGAACAGCAGACCGATGACAACGTTCTTACCGTGGGGGACACACTCCGCGCCGAGGAGGTGGCCGTCTACCGCTGGTTGGCTCTGCACGGTCGGCTGGACCCTGTTTCGATGGCCGAGGAGACAGGGGTCGAGGCGGCAGCTGTGAGCGGCGCGGTGGACCGCCTCGTCCGGATCGGCCTGTTACGCAGGGGTGAGGAGGGCGACGACCGCCTCCGGGCTGTGGACCCTCACCTCGTCGCGGCCGTGGCCACCGCACCGGTCGAGCGGGCCATCGCCGAACAGCAGACGCGACTGCGCCTCTTCCAGGACCAGTTCGCCCAGTTGGCCGTCGACTACAACGAGGGGAGACACAGCGCCCCCACGGACCTGGAGACCATCTCCGCGCTCACCCATGTGCGGGCCGCGCTGGACCAGGCGGCCGAGCAGTGCCGCGAGGACATGGTGACCGTGCAGCCCGGCGGCACCCGCCCGCCCGAGGTACTCCAGGACGCGCTGCTCCGGGACAGCCAGATGCTCGCGCGTGGGGTGCGGATACGGACCGTGTACCACCACACCGCCCGGTTCAACAGTCCCAGCCAGGCGTACGTCGCCACCGCGAGTGCGCTGGGCGGCGAGTACCGGACGGCCCACCAGCTCGTCGGCCGGATGATCATCTTCGACCGGAAGCTCGCGTTCATGACCAGGCGCAATGACCGGCAGGGCGCGGTGGTGGTCCGGGAGCCGTCGGTCGTGCACTTCCTGTACGAGCTGTTCGAGCAACTGTGGTCGCAGGCCCAGCCGTTCTCCGACGCGGCCACCGACGGCCTGGAAGCGGTCGCCAAGGACCTGGACCGCACCATCCTGCGACTGCTGTCGTCAGGACTGAAGGACGAGACGATCGCGCGGCGGCTCGGGATGTCCTTGCGCACCACCCGCAAACACATAGCCGACATGATGCAGGCCCTCGGCGCCGAGAGCCGGTTCCAGGCCGGCGTCGCGGTGTCCGAGAGGGGACTGCTGAACGATGACGGAGAGCCGGACGCACCACCCGCGACAGCATGACCTGATCCGGTGCACGCCCCGCGCGCGTGCGCCGTCAGCCCGGACCCTCCAGGTCGAGCCTGAGCAGTGTGGTCGGGACGTGGATGTCCGACAGCCGGTAGGTATGGACCTGGGGCACGAAGAGAGTGCCGCCGGAACGCAGCCGCATGCCGAGTGGGTGCGAGGGGCCCGGTGCCGGCTCCTCACAGGCACGCGACAGGACGCAGCGGCAGGCGCCCTCCAGGACCGTGACCGTGGACTCGGCACCGTTCGGCTCGCTCTCCACGACGGGAGAGTCCGGCGACAGGAAGCGGAAGAAGGGGCGCACCCGCAGGTGCAGCCTGCGGCCCAGCTCGGCCGCCAGTTCCCCCGTGCCCGGGCCGCCCGGCACGGTCGCGTCGACACCCGGTGCCGGACGGGCCGGCCGGGGAATCTTCTGCAAGGCCGGCAGGGTCATCGGGTCCTCGGGCCACAACAGGGCGGCCCCTCGGCCTCCGTTGGCCGCCACGCACAGGACCAGCTCTTCGACGAAGGACCGCAGCGGCTGGCTCAGAGCTCGCCGTCCAGGCACAGTTCTCCGATCTCGCCGCCCGTCCGGGCGATGCCATATGAATGAGGTGCGCCAGGGCACCACGACGCCCGGACACACTGCTGGAAAGGGAGAGGAAACACCTGAGCGGCGCTGAGGCCGCGCTGAGGCCGCCCTAGAATACTGCCGCACGGAATATCGGCGCCGACAGTCACGCGTTCACGCGCCATCCGGCCGGTGGCGACGATCGGGCAGTCGGTCCCGAGTCCGGTCAGACCCTGCGCCGACCGGGGGCCTCCGGTACGGCCGACAGCCCCATGTCCTCGATGGCGCTCAGGGAGCCCTCGACCGACAGAGCCAGCAGCAACAGGTGCGCGCGGTTGCCGACTCCGGTCTTCGCGCGTATCCGGCGCATGCAGGTGTCCACGGCATGCAGACTGACAGCCATGGGCCGGGCGATCTCCCCGCAGGCGACTCCGCGCGCGCCATGACCGAGCACTTCCCTTTCCCGGCCACTGACCGTGCGGACGGCTTCCCGCAGGCTGTCGATCAAGCAGTCGGGCGTTCTTCCTCCGTGTGGTTCCGGCATGCCGGAACCAGCTGGACCACCGTCCCCGGAACTCCCCACGGACCGGGTCGCCTCCGCGTACGCGCAGGTCATCGCGGGGTGGAACCCCAACCGCTGTCGTCGCTGGGCGCGATGGAGGAGGACGCCAAAGTGTCGGCACCACCCGTCCCGGCGGCGGCGGTACCGGTGGCGGTGCCGATCGTCAGCGCACAGAGGACAGCGACCACGAACACACGGGCAGACTTCATCATTTCTCCCAGGAATCAGAGCGAGGAATGCTCGA
Source organism: Streptomyces sp. BBFR102 (assembly GCF_051397025.1). NCBI lineage: Bacteria > Bacillati > Actinomycetota > Actinomycetes > Kitasatosporales > Streptomycetaceae > Streptomyces > Streptomyces sp. BBFR102. The sequence goes on along the minus strand of NZ_CP195757.1, from coordinate 4,422,088 downwards.
AAAGTTTTGGCCGAAGTTTTTCGGCCACCCTCTTCTGCAGTTCCAGAATGGCGGGCACCCGCCCCTCAATCCACAGACGGAACCATTCACCAAGTTCCCCGGCATCAAAGCGGGGGGTGAGCAAAACACCCATGTGGTAGGAAATCCATCCAGACCCGGTGCCCACTGCCACGTGCTTTCGGCTTCACCACTCCGGGTGGGGCCGGGGACGGTGGGTGCCGACATGCCCGTCACGTACGAGGAGACGGCCCGGGGCGGGCCGGCGGTCGACACCATCGCGTGCCGAGCCGCCGCCCCGCGCGGCCCCTCGCCTCACCCCTTGCGCCCCACCGCCGCGTACGCCCCGCTGTGGACGCCGCCCTGCCCCGCGACCGGCTCGCCCAGCTCCGGGTGCCACTCCTCGGCCGCGACGATGCCCGGGGCGGCCAGCTCCAGGCCGTCGAAGAAGCGGGCGAAGCGGTCGTGGGAGCGCATCTCCATGGTGACGCCGCCCGCGCGGTACATCTCGTGGACCTTGCGGGACGCCTCCTCGGGGTGGAAGTCCGGGGTGAGGTGGGAGACGACCAGGTAGCTGCCGGCGCAGAGGCGTGCGGTCAGTTCGGCGACCAGCTCGTACGCGCCGTCCTCGTCGGAGAGGAAGTGGAGGAGGGCGTTGAGGGAGAGGGCGACGGGCCTGTCGAAGTCGAGGATCGCGGCGGCCTCGTCGAGGATGCGTCCCGTCTCGCGGGCGTCGGCCTGGACGTAGCCGAGGGCGCCTTCCGGGGTGCCCGTGAGCAGCGCCTGGGCGTGGGCGAGGACGACCGGGTCGTTGTCGCAGTAGACGACGCGGGCGTCGGGGGCGAGCAGCTGGGCCGCCTGGTGGAGGTTGGGCTCGGTGGGGATGCCGGTGCCGATGTCCAGGAACTGGCGGACGCCCCGCTCGGCCAGCCAGCGGGCGGCGCGCAGGGTGAAGGCCCGGTTCATGCGGGCCATGACGGGGATGACCGGGGCGAACGCCGTCAGCTGACGGCCCAGCTCCTCGTCCGGCGGGTAGTTGTCCTTGCCTCCGAGGTACCAGTCGTAGAGGCGGGCGGGGTGGGGCTTGCTGGTGTCGATCTGCGGGGTCTGCGGCGTCTGTGTCATGGGGTCTGGCTCCGTCCGGTCAGGTCGTCGGGCGAGGGGGATGATCAGGGCTTGCGGGCCACCAGGCCGTACTGCGGGACCTCCTCGGGGAGCGTCCCGTCCGGGCCGGGTCCCGCGCGCCAGCGGGAGCAGGAGACGATGCCGGGCTCCAGCAGTTCCAGGCCGTCCAGGAAGCCGGTGAGGTCGGCGGCGGAGCGGGCGGTGATGGGCGGCTTGGCGTTGGCGTTCCAGAAGGCCATGGCCTCGGCGTTGGCGGTGCCGCCCAGCTCCAGGGTGGGGTGGGTGAGCGCGAGGTGGCTGCCGGAGGGGAGCGCGTCGACCAGGTGGCCGACGATCGCGCGGCCGTCCCGCGCTCCCCCACCGCTTCGTCGCCACTCACCACGTCGCCCCTCTCGCCTCGCCGGTCCCCGCGGCGTCACGGGGTGCGCCCCATCATGGCTCAGAGATCAACTCGGCGGCAGGTCAGGGCGGTTGCCCGCGTCCGGGCGGGGTCTCCCTGGCCCGGACACGGGCTGGTGGGCCGGCCTTGCCGGGGCCCGCCTTTCGCTCCTTTCCGTAGAACACGCGGAACTCTTCGTCACCTCCGGCGGTGGTCGCGTCAGATTCCCGTCAAGGGTTCGGCCGCGCTCGTATGGACCCCGTCAAAATGGCGCACCACCCGGCCGACGGTGGGGTTTCCTCTTACTGGTCACCGGCCCAACGGCCGATTTCTTCCACACTCAATCAGGAGCACGCGATGGCCGACCTGGCTTTCGTCGCCACCACGATCGCGATATTCGCGCTGGTGGCCCTCGTCGCCCGGGGAGTGACCAGGATATGACCGTCGAGAACGTCGTCGGACTTGTCGTGGCCGCCGCCCTGGCCGGATATCTCGTACTGGCTCTCCTTTTCCCGGAGAGGTTCTAGGTGCCCTATGAGTTCCCCACTCGCTGGCATCCTCCAGCTGCTCGCCCTGCTGTCCGCTCTGGCCCTCGCCCACCGGCCCCTCGGTGATCACCTGGCCAGGGTCTACTCGTCCGAGAAGCACTACCGGCCCGAGAGGTGGATGTACCGGGCCATCGGCGCCGACCCCTCGGCCCGCATGCGCTGGCCCGCCTACCTGCGCGCCGTGCTCGCCTTCTCGGCCGTGTCCGTCCTCCTCCTCTACCTGCTCCAGCGGGCGCAGGGCCTGCTGCCCGGCTCGCTCGGCTTCGCCTCGATCGACCCCGACCAGGCGTTCAACACCGCGGTGTCCTTCGTCACCAACACCAACTGGCAGTCGTACGCGGGCGAACAGGCCATGGGGCACCTCGTGCAGACCGGCGGCCTGGCGGTGCAGAACTTCGTCTCCGCCGCCGTGGGCCTGGCCGTCGCCGTCGCCCTCGTCCGCGGGTTCACCTCCTCGCGCACCGGTGAGCTCGGCAATTTCTGGGCCGATCTGGTGCGCGGGATCACCCGGGTGCTCCTGCCGATCTCGGTGGCCGGAGCGCTCGTCCTGGTCGCCTGCGGGGTCATCCAGAACTTCTCCGGAATTCACACGGTCGGCCAGTTCTCGGGCGACGCCCAGCAGTGGAACGGCGGAGCGGTCGCCTCACAGGAGGCCATCAAGGAACTGGGCACCAATGGGGGCGGGTATTTCAACGCCAACTCCGCCCATCCTTTCGAGAACCCCACCCCGCTCTCGAATCTCTTCGAGATCTTCCTCATTCTCCTCATCCCCTTCTCGATGACCCGCGCCTTCGGCCGCATGGCCGGTTCGCTGAGGCAGGGGTACGCCGTTCTCGGCGCGATGGCCGTCATCTGGCTCGCGTTCACCGCGCTGATGATGTGGACCGAGTTCGCCGGCCGCGGTCCCGCTTTCGAGAGCGCGGGCGGGGCCCTGGAGGGGAAGGAGACCCGGTTCGGCATCGCCGGCTCGTCGCTCTTCGCCGTGGCGACGACGCTGACGTCGACCGGCGCGGTCAACTCCTTCCACTCCTCGTACACCGGCTTCGGCGGCGGCATCACCCTGCTGGGGATGCAGCTCGGCGAGATCGCCCCCGGCGGGGTGGGCTCCGGGCTGTACGGGATGCTGATCATGGCGGTCGTGGCGGTGTTCGTCGCGGGGCTGCTGGTCGGCCGGACGCCCGAGTACCTCGGCAAGAAGATCGGCACCCGCCAGATCACGTACGCCGCCTGCTACCTCCTCGTCACCCCCGCCCTCGTGCTGGGCTTCACCGGGCTCGCCCTGGCCCTGCCCACCCCGGCGGAGTCGATGGCCCACTCCGGGCCGCACGGCTTCTCGGAGATCCTCTACGCCTACACCTCCGCGGCCAACAACAACGGCTCCGCCTTCGCGGGGCTGAACGCCGACACCGCGTGGTTCAACACCACGACCGGGATCGCGATGCTGCTCGGCCGCTTCCTGCCGATGGTGTTCGTCCTGGCCCTGGCCGGCTCGCTGGCCGAGCAGCGGCCGGTGCCCGCCACCGCCGGCACCCTGCGGACCGACAAGCCCCTCTACTCGGGGCTGCTGGTCGGCACGATCCTCATCGTCACCGGACTGACCTACTTCCCGGCCCTGGCGCTGGGACCGCTCGCCGAAGGGCTCGCCTCATGAGCACCGTCACTCCTCCTCGTACCCCCCGGGACGCCACCACGGCGGAAAGCGGGCCGGCCGTCGACGGCCGCGGCGCCGCGCCGTTGGGCCCGGGGCAGCTGCTGCGGTCCCTGCCGGCGGCGCTGCGCAAGCTCGATCCGCGCGTGATGGTCAAGTCGCCGGTGATGTTCGTGGTCCTGGTCGGCTCGGTGGTCACCACCGCGCTGGCGCTGGCGGACCCCACCGACTGGTTCGGCTGGGTCGTCGCCGCCTGGCTCTGGCTGACCACCGTCTTCGCCAACCTCGCCGAGGCGGTGGCCGAGGGCCGGGGCAAGGCGCAGGCCGACGCGTTGCGCGGCACCAGGACCGGCATCGTCGCCCGGCGGCTCGCCGCCGGTGAGCGCGAGGAACGCGTCCCCGGCACCGAACTGCGGGTGGGGGACCTGGTCGTCTGCGAGGCCGGGGACGTCGTGCCCGGCGACGGCGACGTCGTCGAGGGCGTCGCCTCGGTCGACGAGTCCGCGATCACCGGGGAGTCGGCCCCGGTGATCCGGGAGTCGGGAGGCGACCGCTCGGCCGTCACCGGCGGGACGAAGGTGCTCTCCGACCGGATCGTCGTCCGGATCACCACCGGGCCGGGTGAGACCTTCCTCGACCGCATGATCGGGCTGGTGGAGGGCGCGGCCCGGCACAAGACGCCCAACGAGACCGCCCTGAACATCCTGCTGGCCTCCCTCACCCTCATCTTCCTGCTGGCCGTGGTCACCCTGAAGCCCTTCGCGGTGTACGCGGGCGCGGACGGGGAGACCTCGGTGATCGTGCTGGTCGCTCTCCTGGTCTGCCTGATCCCGACCACGATCGGGGCGCTCCTCCCGGCCATCGGGATCGCCGGGATGGACCGCCTGGTCCGCCGGAACGTGCTGGCCCGGTCGGGGCGGGCGGTGGAGGCGGCGGGGGACGTCTCCACCCTGCTCCTGGACAAGACCGGCACCATCACCCTGGGCGACCGGCGGGCGGTGGGACTCCGCGCGGTCCAGGGGGTGGCCGAGGACGAACTCGCTCGGGCCGCGCGGCTCTCCTCCCTGGCCGACGAGACCCCGGAGGGGCGCTCCGTGGTGGCCCTGACCGAGGAGCGGTACGGCCTCGGCGGCCTCGGCGGGGAGGTGCCGGCCGGTGCGCGGTGGGTCGTGTTCACCGCCCGGACGCGGATGTCGGGCGTCGACGTGGACGGGCTCAAGGTCCGCAAGGGTGCGACCGGTTCCGTCGTGGCCTGGGTGGAGGAGTCCGGCGGCCCCGTCCCCGGGGACGCGCGGGCGCTCGCCGACCGCATCGGCGCGGCCGGTGGCACGCCGCTGCTGGTGGCGGTGGAGGACGTGCGCGGGCGGCGGGTGCTCGGGGTGATCCACCTCAAGGACGTGGTGAAGGAAGGGATGCGCGAACGCTTCGGGGAACTGCGCCGGATGGGCATCCGCACGGTCATGATCACCGGCGACAACCCGCTGACCGCCAAGGCCATCGCCGAGGAGGCCGGTGTCGACGACTTCCTCGCCGAGGCCACCCCCGAGGACAAGCTGGCGCTCATCAAACGGGAGCAGGCGAACGGGCAGCTCGTCGCGATGACCGGTGACGGCACGAACGACGCGCCGGCCCTCGCCCAGGCCGACGTGGGCGTGGCCATGAACACCGGGACCTCGGCCGCCAAGGAGGCCGGGAACATGGTGGACCTCGACTCCGACCCCACCAAGCTCATCGAGATCGTCGCGACGGGCAAGCAACTCCTCATCACCCGTGGGGCGTTGACCACCTTCTCGCTCGCCAACGACGTCGCGAAGTACTTCGCGATCATCCCCGCGCTGTTCGCGGCCGCCTATCCGGCGCTGGACGGGCTCAACATCATGGGGCTCGCCTCCCCCCAGTCCGCCATCCTCTCCGCGGTGATCTTCAACGCGCTGATCATCGTGGCGCTGGTCCCGCTCGCCCTGCGGGGTGTGCGCTACCGGCCCGCCGGAGCCGACCGGATGCTCCGCCGCAACCTCGGCGTCTACGGGCTGGGCGGCCTCGTCGCCCCGTTCCTCGGCATCAAGATCATCGACCTCCTCCTCTCCCTCATCCCCGGAATCGGCTGATCCGCCATGACCAAGAACTCCGTCCGCCGCTCCACACGCCTGCTCGGGGCGGGGCTGCGCGCCCTGCTCGTCCTCACCCTGGTGTGCGGCGTGCTGTACCCGCTCGCCGTCACCGGCGTCGCCCAGGCCCTGTTCCCCGGCCGGGCGAACGGCTCCGAGATCGAGGACGCCCAGGGCCGCGTCGTGGGCTCCGCCCTGATCGGCCAGAGCTACGACCTGCCCCCGCGGTCCGGGGACGCCGACGAGGAAGCCCGCCCCGATCTCCGCTGGTTCCAGCCCCGTCCCTCCCGCGGTCTCGGCACCAACAGCGTCAACCCCCGGTACGACCTGCTCCTGTCCGGCGCCACCAACCGCTCCGGGGACAACGCGGAGCTGGCCGGCTGGGTGAAGGCCGCCAAGGCCGCGGTGGTCAGGGAGAACTCCACCGCCGCCCACCGCGTGCGGCCCGCCGACGTCCCACCGGACGCGGTGACCTCCTCCGGCTCCGGACTGGACCCGCACATCTCCCCCGCGTACGCCGCTCTCCAGGTCCACCGGGTCGCCGAGCGGAACGGGCTGGCGGTGCGGGAGGTCGAGCGGCTGGTCGCCCGGCACACCGAGGGCCGGACGCTCGGCTTCGTGGGCGAGCCGCGCGTGCACGTCCTGGGGCTGAACACCGCCCTGCGCGACCTGATCCGGAACTGAACGAACGGCGGGAGAGAGCCCGTCCCGAGAAAGGAACGACGTCCATGGCCCGGGTGCTCGTGGTGGAGGACGACGCGCAACTGGCGCGCGCCCTGAGGATCAATCTGGAGGTGCGCTCCTACGAGGTGGCGGCCGCCCGGGACGGGGACGGCGCGCTCCGCCTCTTCGGCGTCCGCGAACCCGACGCCGTCCTGCTGGACCTCGGTCTGCCGGACACGGACGGCGTCGAACTGATCAAGGCGATCAGGAGCCGGAGCAGGGCGCCGATCCTGGTGCTCTCGGCACGCCATCTGTCCGGGGAGAAGGTCCGGGCCCTGGACGCCGGCGCCGACGACTACGTGACCAAGCCGTTCAGCATGGACGAACTGCTGGCCCGCCTGCGGGCGGCCACGCGTCGGCGCCGGGCGACCGCCCAGGCGGAGGCACTGTCGGTGGTGACCACCGACCACTTCACCATCGACCTGGTGGCCAAGAAGCTGCTCCGCGAGGGCCGGCCGGTACGGCTGACCCCCACCGAGTGGCACCTGCTCGAAATCCTGGCCGCCAGCCCCGGCCGCCGGGTCTCCCAGCGCGCCCTCCTGCTGGAGGTCTGGGGACCCGCCTACGCCGAGAACACCAACTACCTGCGGGTCTACATGGCCCAGTTGCGGCGCAAGCTGGAGGCGGACCCGTCCCGCCCCCGGTACCTCATCACCGAGCCCGGCCTCGGCTACCGCTTCCAGCCCTGAGCCGACACACCCCCGAGAAGAACGGAAGAACCGGCATGGGACGCGGAAAGCTGCGGATCTACCTGGGCGCGGCACCGGGCGTCGGCAAGACGTACGCGATGCTCTCGGAGGCCCATCGCAGGGCGGAGCGCGGCACCGACGTGGTCGTCGGGTTCGTCGAACACCACGGGCGGCCGCGCACCGAGGCCCTGCTGCGGGGGCTGGAGACGGTTGCGCGCCGCACGTGCGGGTACCGGGGAGGCAGTTTCACGGAGATGGACGTCGACGCGGTCCTGGAGCGCGCCCCCGCCGTCGTCCTGGTGGACGAGCTGGCCCACACGAACGTCCCCGGCTCCCGCCACGGCAAGCGCTGGCAGGACGTCGAGGAGCTGCTCGGGGCGGGGATCGACGTCGTCTCGACGGTCAACATCCAGCACCTCGCCTCGCTGGGCGACGTGGTGGAGTCGATCACCGGCGTCCGCCAGCGCGAGACGGTGCCCGACGAGGTGGTGCGCCGGGCCGACCAGATCGAACTGGTCGACATGGCGCCCCAGGCGCTGCGGCGGCGGATGGCGCACGGCAACATCTACCAGCCGGACAAGCTGGACGCCGCGCTCGCCCACTACTTCCGCCCCGGCAACCTCACCGCCCTGCGTGAACTGGCCCTGCTGTGGACGGCGGACCGGGTGGACGAGCACCTGCGCCGGTACCGGGGGGAGCACCGGATACGGGCCACCTGGCAGGCCCGTGAACGCATCGTGGTGGGCCTGACCGGCGGCCCCGAGGGAAGCACCCTGATCCGCCGCGCCGCCCGCCTCGCGGAGAAGGGCGCCGGCGGCGAGGTGCTGGCCGTGCACATCGCGGCGAGCGAGGGACTGCGCGCGGCCTCGCCCCGGGAACTGGCCAGGCAGCGTTCCCTGGTCGAGGAGGTCGGCGGGACCTTCCACCACGTCATCGGCGACGACGTACCGTCCGCCCTGCTGGAGTTCGCCCGGGGCGCCGACGCCACCCAGGTCGTCCTGGGCGCCAGCCGCCGCAGGAGCTGGCAGTACCTGCTGGGCCCCGGCGTCAGCGCCACCGTCGCCCGGGACTCGGGCCCCGACCTCGACGTGCACATCGTCACGCACGACGCCGTCGCCAAGGGCCGGGGGCTGCCGGCGGCCCGGGGAGCCCGGCTGGGCCGGGCCCGTGTCGCCTGGGGCTGGGCCGTCGGGCTCGGCGGTCCCCTCCTGCTGACCGTCCTGCTCGGCGGTGTCCTCCCCGACGTGGGGCTCACCAACGACATGCTGCTGTTCCTCACCGCCACCGTGGCCGCGGCCCTGCTCGGCGGCATGCTGCCCGCGCTCGTCTCGGCCGCCGTCGGCTCCGTCCTGCTCAACTACTGGTTCACCCCGCCGTTGCGCGAGCCGACCATCGCCGACCCCAGGAACATGGTCGCCCTCGCGATCTTCGTGGGGGTGGCCGTCTCCGTCGCCTCGGTGGTCGACCTCGCCGCCCGCCGGACCCACCAGGCGGCCCGGCTGCGCGCCGAGTCGGAGATCCTCTCGTTCCTCGCGGGCAGTGTCCTGCGCGGGGAGGACTCCCTCGACGCCCTGCTGGGACGGCTCCGCGAGACCTTCGCCATGGACTCGGCCGCGCTGCTGGAGCGCGGTGGCGACGGCGCTCCCTGGACCTGCGTGGCGGCGGTAGGGGAAGGGCCGCCGGGGCGCCCCGAGGACGCCGCCGTGGACATCCCCGTCGGGGACGATCTCGCCCTCGTGCTCAGCGGTCGCGCGCTGCCCGCCGAGGACCGCAGGGTGCTGAGCGCCTTCGCCGCGCAGGCGGCCGTCGCCCTGGACCGGCAACGCCTGGTCGGCCAGGCGGAGCAGGCCCGCCGCCTCGCCGAGAGCGACCGGTTCCGCACGGCGCTGCTGGCCGCCGTCAGCCACGATCTGCGCACGCCCCTCACCGGGATCAAGGCATCGGTCAGTTCCCTGCGTTCGGCCGAGGTGGAGTGGTCGCCGGGTGACCGCACGGCCCTGCTCGAAGGGATCGAGGACGGGGCGGACCGGCTGGACGCGCTGATCGGCAATCTCCTGGACATGTCCCGGCTCACCACGGGCACCGTCGTCCCGCTGCTGCGCGAGACCGGCCTGGACGAGGTGGTGCCCAAGGCTCTCGCCGGGGTGCCCGAGGGCAGCGTCGTCCTGGACGTCCCGGAGTCGCTGCCCCTGGTCACCGTCGACCGGGGGCTGCTGGAGCGGGTGGTCGCCAACATCGTCGAGAACGCCGTCAAGCACAGCCCCGAGGGCCGGCCGGTGCTGATCTCCGCCAGCAGTCTGCGCGACCGGGTGGAACTGCGCGTGGTGGACCGGGGCCCCGGGGTCCCCGACGCGTCGAAGGAGCAGATCTTCGAGCCCTTCCAACGGCTGGGCGACGCGCCGCGCGGAGCGGGCGTCGGCCTCGGCCTGGCGGTGGCACGCGGCTTCACCGAGGCGATCCGGGCCACGCTCACCGCCGAGGACACCCCCGGCGGCGGGCTGACGATGGTCCTCACCCTGCCCCGTTCCGGCGCCACCGAGGACTCCGGTCAGCGCGCGTAGCGGCCCCCGGGCCCTCCCCGGGACACATGCCCCCTCGCGCCGAAGGGCCGCCGCCGGGCGGTGACGGCCTGCCAGGTGACGCGCGGCTCGGACCACCCGGACGACTGCGCCGCCCTCCCCTCCACCACGCCGGGCCGCGTCCTGACGCGCGGCGGCCCGGCCGCCGTGTCTCCGCGCGGGGAGGTCGCGGCGGGCCCGGTCCCGGGCGAGGAGGCTCTGCTGTGCGCCGGGAGCGGCCGGGCGTCCGGTGGAGCCGGGAGGTGGACGTCACCGGCCACGACGCCCGGCCGGACCTCTTTCCCCCGACCGTGGCACCGCGCCCCGGCCGCCACGCCCACTGCGGGGGCGCCACCGGGAATCCCGTGGCCGGCCTCCGGGACCGGCCCGCCGCTCACTCGGATGGCGGGCCGCCCCGCCCCGTCGCAGACTGGGAGGGAAGCGCGCAGAAGGCCGCTTTCGCTCCATCCGCGGGCGATCCGCCACAGGCGGGTCGGCGGGGTGGCGTGTGACCGCGCGAGCGCAGTGAGGACAGCCGTATGGCCGAGAACGGTGCGGACCGCAACGGTTCCGTCAAGGGCAGGACCACCATTGCCGACTCGGTGGTGGCCACGATCGCCGGTATCGCCGCCCGGGAGACTCCCGGGGTGTACGCGATGGGCGGCGGCATGAAACGCGCGCTGGGGGCGGTGCGCGACAAGGTCTCCAGCGGAGGCAGCGACCCCACCCGGGGCGTCAAGGTCGAGGTGGGCGAGAAGCAGACCGCCGTCGACCTGGACATCGTCGTCGAGTACGGGGAGTCGATCGCCGACGTGGCCCGCCAGATCCGCTCCAACGTCGCCCGGGCCATCGGGCGGATGACCGCCCTGGAGGTCGTGGAGGTCAACATCACGGTGGACGACGTGCACATCGAGGGCGAGGAGGACGAGGGCGACGAGCAGTCCACGTCCCGCGTCCAGTGACCGGCCGGGGCCGCCCGGCCCCTCGGTCCGCCGCGTCGGCGCACGACGGCTACGGCGGTGGAGCGGACGGCACGGCGGCGGGGCCACCGCCGGGCACCGGCCCGGGGAGGCCCCGCCGTCGCGTGACGCGTACGTCCCGGGCGCGGCCAGGCCGCCACGCGGGCCTCGGGGAGCGTCCCGCGCGGCGTCCGGAGTGAGCAGCCGCTCGGCGAGGGCGCCGAGAACGGCCCACGGAAGCGGCCCGGACCCGGCGGGGACTGACCGCCGGGCCCCACGCGGCGGCCTCGGTCAGGCGCGGAACTCCGCCTGGCGCTCCGGCTGCGCCGCGTCCAGCAGGCGGCGGACCTCCTCGGCGTCACCCCGGCTGCCGTAGACCGGGGTGCCGGGCTGCTGGCGCCAGGAGTCGTCGAGGGTGCCCGCGTCGACGGTGTCGAAGCCGAGGGCGTCGACGAGGTCGCGTACGACCTGCTTGGCGGCCGGGTCGTCACCCGCGACGGGCAGGGCGTGGCGGTGGGGGGTACCGGGTTCGGTGGCGCGGTCCAGGAGGTCCTGGGCGTAGGTGCCGTTGAACACCTTGACCACCGGGTGGCCGATCTGCGCGGAGACCCAGCGGCTCTCGGTCAGGCCGTCCTCGATGGCGTCGATCCGGCCGTCGCGCTGGCGCGGGTAGTAGTTGTTGGTGTCGATGACGACGGCGCCGGGGGCGGCCCCGTCGAGGAAGCCCTTGGGCAGGTCGGGGACGTTCTTCAGCGGGACGGTGACCACGACCAGTTCGGCGCCGTCGGCCGCGTGCGCCGCCTCGGCCGCCGTGGCGCCGGTCTCCTCGGTGAGGGCTCCGAGCGTCTCGGGCGCGCGGGAGTTGGCGACGGTGACCCGGTGGCCGAGGGCGGCCAGGCGGCGGGTGAGGTTGCCGCCGATGTTGCCCGCTCCGATGATGCCGATCCTCATGTCAGACCTTTCGACGGTGCCGAGGTGGACGGGCACCCGCACGGCGCGCCCCGCCCAGGGCCCCGGTAGGGGGCTTCTGATGGGCCATCAACCGCTCACGACCGCGCGGCTATTCCCGCCCCTTGCCGGACGCATCACGCTCATCACTCCTTCGTGGGGCGTGAGCGGCGCATCGGGCGCGCCGGAGCGGCGTACGGGCGTCAGCGGGCGCGTCCCGGGTAGGCCCCGTGGGGACGGGAGAGCACCGGCGACCACAGGAGGCAGGGACCGTGCTGCACGGCATCGACATCAGCTCCCACCAGAAGTCGTTCGATACCGACGGCGTCGACTTCGTCTTCATCAAGGCGACCGAGGGCCGGACCTATGTCAACCCGCAGCTGGCCGGCCAGACCAAGCGGGCCCGTGGCGCCGGATGCACCGTCGGCTTCTACCACTTCCTCTGGCCGGGCAACATCAAGGCGCAGGCGGAGTACTTCCTCTCCAAGGCCGAGGAGCGCGAGGGCGATCTGCTCGCCGTGGACTGGGAGCGCACCGGCGACGGCACGGCCGCGAGCGGCAAGGAGAAGGACGCCTTCCTCCGCGAGCTCAAGCGGCTCCGCCCGGGCCACCGGGTGCTGCTCTACTGCAACCGCGACTTCTGGCTCAACCGCGACACCACCTCCTACGCGGGCGACGGCCTGTGGATCGCGGACTACGTGACGAGGGGCAAGCCCCGCATCAAGGCCGAGTGGTGCCTCCACCAGTACACGGACACCCCGCTGGACAAGAACGTCGCCGACTTCGCCGACCGGGCGGAGCTGACGGCCTGGGCCCGCCGGGCCTGACCCCGCCCGGGCGGGTCACCCCTCCCCCGACAGGCCTCGCCGGACCGCGCCACCGGGCGGGCCTGCGGCCGGCAGGCGTGAGGCCGCCGGGAACCTGTTCCCGGCGGCCTCTCACCGCGGGGCACGCCTCAGCGGCGGCGCCACGGCCGGTACTGGGGGTTGTCGACGCACTCGGACATGATCTCCTGCTTGGCGGTGCGGTCGATCGGGCACGCGCCGACGATGAACTCGCTGCGGATACCGCCGGCGAACGCCACCTCGCGCTGCTCGGCCCACCGGTGGGTGTCGCCGATCGTGCGGTTGACGTCGATGCCGCCGGGCGCGTCGATGTAGTAGTTCCAGTCGCTCTTCCACTGCTTGTACAGGTCGTGGTCGTACGTGGTGGAGACGTACGGCGAGGGCTGGTTGACGAGGACGTACTCCGCCACGTCGTACTGGCCGTTCACGGTGTCCTTCGGGAGGAAGCCCTCGTCGAAGATGACGGCGGGCGGGCGGCCGTCGGCGCGGTAGAGCTGGGAGCAGTTGTCGCGGAAGGCCGGCTTCGGGGTGATGCGGGTCGCGTCCACCCGGGGGTCGGCGGCGGCCGTCAGCGGGTCCTCGACGACCGGGCACTTCGCGGCGGCGGCGCGGGGCGCGGCCGGGGCGGCGGCGGGGGTCGCGGGCGCGGCGGCGGAGACGGCGAGCAGTGCGGACAAGGACAGGGTGAGCGCGGCGGCACGGCGGCGCAGACGGGTCGTGATCACGCGGGCACGATGGGGGACGGCCCGACCCGGGGAGGGGACCTTCATCTGATGGTGGTGTGTCGCGGGCGCGGAGTTGACGGCCGACTGCGGACGCCCGTCCCGATCATGTCAATCGGCGGGTTTTCCCGGCTCACGCCCGCCATTCCTGCGGCGCGTGGCCGACCTCACCATAGATTTTCGAAGCGGCGACCCCTTTTGCCCGAGTTTGCCCCCTACGGCCCTTTGGCCGCGAGGGCACCTCTCTGCCATAGTCGGGGACACGGCCCCCATTGACCCGGGCAAGGCTGTCCTCGACGTCGCGGACCACACCCCTTTGTCTGCGGCGTTCCCAGAGACCCCCGCAGCGCCCGACCGACGGCGACAGGGGGTTTCTGCGCATCCGGGGCCTCAGCGGTCGACGACCCGCAGTTCGAACCAGACGTACTTGCCGATGGGCAGCAGGTCGGCGCCCCAGCGGTCGGAGAGCTTGTCGACCAGGAAGAGGCCGCGGCCGCCGATGTCGGTGAGCCGGACCGGCAGCTTGCAGGGCAGGCCGCGCGAGGGGTCGCGTAATTCGACCTTGATCCGGCCGCGGGTGCGGGTGATGCGCAGGCCGAAGCGGCTGGCGCCGGTGTGCAGGACGGCGTTGCCGACCAGTTCCGAGGCGAGCAGGACGGCCACCTCGCTCAGTTGCGGGCTCAGTCCCCACTGGTGGACGACGACGAGCCGGGTGAGCCGCCGGACGCTGCGGGCGGCATCCGGCTGCGAGGGGATGAACACCTCGCCGTCGGCCGGACTCCCGTACCGCAGGAGCGCCTCGCGCGCCTGCTCGTCCTCCACGACCGGCCCTCGCCGGTCCGCGACCACACCGCCGCGTCGCTGCGGCTGCTCGATGCCCTCCAACCCCGCCATGCGCACCATCATGGCCGCCGATAGGGCCGTTCGGGCCCTTTCCCGGGGAATAGGGCCCGCCTTCCGGGAGGGCACCGCCCGGCTTCGGACATATGTCGCAGGCATAGCAGGGGTGCGAAGGCGCGGGCTGACCTGTACTTACACACCGTCCGGGGGTGGTCACCGGAGGTCACGCGCGGGTCGCCCGGCGGTGGTGACCGCACCCCCGAACGGGGGCCTCGGGGGTGCGGTTCACTCTTCGGGTGGTCAACTCCACGCCTCACCGCGCGAGTTGACATGGCCCGGCCGGACCGTGGGCGGTCGCAGGATCAGAGGAACCGGGCCTTGCCCGGGCCGTCCTCGACGAAGCTGCGCATCCCGCGCTCCCGGTCCTCGGTGGCGAACAGCCCGGCGAACCAGGTGCGTTCGATGGTGAGCCCGGTGTCGATGTCGGTCTCCAGACCGGCGTCCACGGCCTCCTTGGCGGCGCGCAGCGCGATGGCGGGGCCCTTGGCGAGCCGCCCGGCCCAGGCGCGGGCCGCCTCGTACACCTCGGCGGCCGGCACCACCTGGTCGGCGAGGCCGATCCGCTCGGCCTCGTCGGCGCGGACCTGGCGGCCGGTGAAGATGAGGTCCTTCGCCTTGGCCGGGCCGATCAGCCGGGGCAGCCGCTGGGTGCCGCCGGCGCCCGGGATCAGGCCGAGGAGGATCTCGGGCTGGCCGAACTTGGCGTTGTCGGCGACGATCCGGTGGTCGGCGCAGAGCGCCAGCTCGCAGCCGCCGCCCAGGGCGTACCCGGTGACGGCCGCGACGACCGGCTTGGGGATGCGGGCGATGGCGGTGAACGCCTCCTGGAGGCCGCGGGAGCGCGCGACCATCGCCGCGTGGTCCATCTCCCGCATCTCCTTGATGTCGGCCCCGGCCGCGAAGACCTTCTCGCCGCCGTAGAGGATCACGGCGCGCACGTCGTCGCGGTGGGTCACCTCCTCGGCGAGTGCCTTGAGGCGGTCCTGGACGGCGACGTCCAGGGCGTTCATCGGGGGGCGGTCGAGCCTGATGGTGCCGATGCCGTCGGCGACGTCGAGATGCACAGTCATGGCGGGCAGGCTATCGGCCGCCCCGGCGCCCTTGGCCGCGCCCCCGCGTACGCGGGCGGGCCCCGGCCTGGTCACGGCCGGGGCCCGCCTGCGGGGCGGAGGTCAGCCCTTGGGCTGCGGGTTCCACTTCTTCCAGTCGAGGTTCCAGGCGTTGAGCCCGTTCCACCACTGGATCTCCTTGTCGTCGGAGTTCTTGACCACGACCACGTCGCCGATCATCGAGTTGTCGAAGAACCAGGCGCCGGGAGCCTTCTTGTCCCAACCGCCGCGGGTGTCGCGCAGACCGACGCAGCCGTGGCTGGCGTTGTAGTTGCCGAAGGCGCCGCCGGACCAGTAGTTGCCGTGGATGAAGGTGCCGGAGGTCGACAGGCGCATGGCGTGCGGCACGTCCTTGATGTCGTACTCGCCGCCGAAGCCGACGGTCTCCCCGTTCATGCGGGTGACCTCGTGCTTCTCGGTGATGACCATCTGGCCGTTGTAGGTGGTGGTGCCGGGGGCGCCCGCAGTGATCGGGATGGTCTTCAGGACCTTGCCGTCCCGCTCGACCTTCATCGTCTTCTTCTTGGCGTCGACGGTGGAGACCTGCGAGCGGCCGACGGTGAAGGAGAGCTCCTTGGACTGCTCGCCGTAGACGCCGGGGCGGCCCTCGACGCCGTCCAGGTTGAGCTTGACGGTCACCTTGGTGTCCGGCTCCCAGTACTCCTCGGGCCGGAAGTCGAGCCGGTCGTTGCCGTACCACTGCGAGCGGATCTCGACTTCGGGCTCGGCGGTGACGGTGACGGCGCGCTCGACCGCCTCCGGCGCGGTGATGCCGCGCGTGAAGCGGAGCGAGACCGGCATGCCGACACCGACCTTGGAGCCGTCCTCCGGGGTGAAGTGCCCGACGAAGGTGTTCTCCGGGACCAGCGTGGTGAAGGTCTGGTCCTTGGCGGACTCGCGGCCCTCACTGTCCTTCGCCACCGCGTGCACCCGGTACTCGGTGGCGGCGGCCAGGTGGTGGGCCGGCTTCCAGGAGGCGCCGTCCTTGGCGATGGTGCCCTTGATCTCGTTGCCCTTGGTGTCGGTGACCTTCACCGAGGAGAGCTCGCCCTTCCCGGCGGTGACCTTCAGCGCCCCGCTGGTCGCCACCGACTCGGCGCCGTCCTTCGGCGCGATCGACACGACCGCCTTCGACGGGGCCGTCTTGTCGGCCGCCGCGGGCTTGCCCACGCCCCCCTTGCCGTCCTCGGCCGCGCTGGAGCCGCAGGCGGTCAGCGCCACCAGCATGGCCCCCAGCACCAGGCTCATCGCGCCCCGCGTACGCCTGGCGCGCACGCCAACCGAAGCCCCCGATATCGGTCGCCCGTTCACAGTCTGTCTCCCCTCGCACGGCCTGCCCCCAGGCCCGCACTCCCGGCGCGTGATCCGCGCCCGCCCAGCGCCGCTCCCGGATCGGCCACGGGGCGGTACTGGGTAGATAACCACACTGCTCAGGGGGGTGGCCCCGGAGGGATGTCACCGTTCGGTCCCAACTGGCGGGCGGGGCCGCGAGGGCGCCCTCGGCGGAGATCAGCCGGGCGCCGGACCGGCCGGCCACCGGCGCCGTCATCGGGACCGGAACCGGTCGAGGCTCCGGCCGCCCGGTCCCTTGTCGGGCGGCACGGTCCGGTCGTCTCCACCACGCCCCCGGCCCCGCTCCGGCCGAAGAACCAGCGGGCCGGGGCGGCGGGACGACGGTGATCCGCACCGGCCCGCCCGGGCCGCCGCCCTCCGGGCCGTCGTCCGGGTCCGAACGCCGCCCCGCACCCGGCGAGGGCGGCCACCTGAGCCACCAGGGCCGGCACCGCCGCCACTGCCGCACGCCGCACGCGCGCTCTGCCGCTCTTCACGACGGACGCGCCGTCAGGGCCCGCGCGGGGAAACGTCACCCCGGGGCGCGTCGCCACTTCGGCCCAGCGGCAGTACCAGGGCCCCGGCCTGGGCAGTGACAGAGGAGGAGGACCGTGTGCGGGCGGCGGCCGGGACCCGTCGGCGCGCGCCGGTCCGCCTCGACCTCGGGAGGCCGGCAGGTGTCGAGCCCAGCCGAACAGCGAACCGTCCAGGACGGGCCGGGCGGGGCGGGGCCCCCGATGCCCGCCCGGCCCGAGCGGGCCGCTCCGCTCCCCGGCCGCCGGGGACCGGCCGGTGTGGCCCGGCGCCCCCACCCGCTGGGCGCCCGCCCGCGCATCGGGCCCGGCGGGGTCAGGGGCACCAACGTCGCGCTGTGGGCGGGCGGCGCCGAGGCCGTGGAGGTCTGCCTCTTCGACGAGGCCGGCCGCGAGAACCGTTGCCCGCTGCCGGAGTTCACCCACGGCATCCGGCACGGCTTCCTGCCGGGCGTCGGCGCGGGCCGGCGGTACGGCTACCGGGTGCACGGCCCGTGGGGCCCGTGGACCGGTGCCCGCTTCAACCCGGGCCGCTCGGTGCTGGTGCTGCGGGTGAGCGGGTGAGGGCGCGTACGCCTCACTCCCAGCGGAACCAGCGGACAGCGCCCGCCGAGAGCAGCACGCCCCACAGCGCGGCCACGCCCAGGTGCGACCAGGACGGCCAGTCGCCCGCGGCGGCCTGGTCGAGAGCCTGCACGGCCGCGCCGAACGGCGTGAAGGAGACGATCCGGGCCAGTAGGTCGGGCATGGCCTGGACCGGGAACCACACGCCGGAGGTGAACATCGACGGGAAGAAGACGACCGAGCCGATCGCGGTGGCGATCTTGGTGGTGGGGGCGACCGCGGAGATGAACGCGCCCAGCGCCAGCGCGCAGACGATGGCCAGCAGCAGCGCCAGCAGGTAGCCGCCGGCCTGCCGGGGCAGCGGCACGTCGAAGACGAGGCGGCCGACGACGACGACCAGCAGCGCGGAGATCAGCGCGGCCAGCCCGTGCAGCCCCATCTGGGCGCCGAGCACCGCCTGCGGGCGGACCGGGGTGACCGACATCCGGCGCAGGATGCCGCGCTCCCGGTAGCCGGTGATGACCGGGGGCATCGCCTGCAGTCCGGCCATGATCATCGCGAGCACCACGGAGGTCGGCACGTAGAACTCGATGATCCGCTGGCCGCCGTCGGCCGGGTCGGGTTCACGGAAGCTGGGGATCGCGCCGAGGATCACGAGGAGCAGGGCGGGGAAGCCGATGATCCAGAAGAGGCTGCCCGGTTCACGGAGGAACAGGCGGGTCTCGGTATGCAGCACGGCACGGCCGGGTGATGCCTTGGCGGGGGCGGCGGCGCTGCTCATGCGGCTTCTCCTGTCAGGTCGAGGAAGGCGTCGTCGAGGGTGGCCTCGACGATCCGCAGCCGGTGCGGGGTGGTGCCGGTGCGGGCGAGGAGGGCGAGCAGCGCGGTGACGGTCTCGTCGGTGCCGGTGAGGGTGACGGCCCCGTCGCGCTCCTCGTGGGAGGCGAGCTGCGGCAGCGCGGCCAGGTCGGCGGCGGGCAGCGGGGCGGAGGGGGTGAAGGTGGTGACGACGGCTCCGGCGGCGCGGCTGACCAGCCCGGCCGGGGTGTCGAGTGCGGCGACGCGGCCCCGGTCGATGACGGCGATCCGGTCGCAGAGCCGCTGGGCCTCCTCCATGAAGTGGGTGACCAGCAGCACGGTGACGCCGCTGTCGCGGACCTCCTCGATGAGCGCCCAGGTCTCCCGGCGGGCGCGCGGGTCCAGGCCGGTGGTCAGCTCGTCCAGGACGACGACGCGCGGGTTGCCGATCAGCGCCAGCGCGATGAACAGGCGCTGCTTCTGGCCACCGGAGAGTTTGGCGAAGCGGGTTCCCAATATCTCGGTGAGGCCCAGGCGCCCGGCCAGGGCGCGCCAGTCGGCGGGGTCCGGGTAGCAGGCGGCGTAGAGCCGCAGGGCCTCCTGGACGGTGATCTTCGGCTGGAGCTCACTCTCCTGGAGCTGGGCGCCGAGCACCCGGGTGACGCCGTCCCGGTCCTGTACGGGGTCGAGGCCGGCCACCCGGACCGACCCGGCGTCGGGGCGACGCAGTCCCTCCACACACTCCACGGTGGTGGTCTTGCCCGCGCCGTTGGGGCCGAGGATGCCGAAGATCTCTCCTTCCTCGACGGTGAACGAGATGCCGTCCACGACGGTGCGGTCGCCGTACGCCTTGCGTACGCCGCTGACTTCGATGATGGGCATGGACGGGAGTATGGCCGTCAAGGTGTGACGCGTGCCTCATCCGATCGGATGATGCGGAGCCCTGGACGGACCCCGAGCCGCGGGGCCTGCCGGTCAGGGGCAGGTCCGGGGACCGAGCCCGGCTGGGTCAAAAGTCGCTGGTCGGTGTCAGGGGCGAACCGTACGCTCACTGCTGATGTCTGACTCTCCTTCGCTCCCCGAGGCCGCCCCCGGCGCCGCCCCCGACGCCCCGCCGGAAGGACCCGGGCCGTCGGCGGTGCACTCGCTGCTGCGGTTGTGGCCGTA
The DNA here is from genome assembly GCF_051397025.1 of Streptomyces sp. BBFR102. Lineage (NCBI taxonomy): Bacteria > Bacillati > Actinomycetota > Actinomycetes > Kitasatosporales > Streptomycetaceae > Streptomyces > Streptomyces sp. BBFR102. Next base: position 4,402,436 of record NZ_CP195757.1, on the reverse strand, counting down.
CGTCCGCCCGGTGCGGGCCCGGCTGTTCACGGCCGTCGTCGTCGCCATCGCCGCCTCCTGCGTCAGCCTGGTGATCCCGCTGGTCCTCAAATGGATCGTGGACGGCCCCGTGGCCGACGGCGATCGCGGCGGGGTCTGGCTGGGCGCGCTGCTGCTCCTCGGCATCGGGGTCGCGGAGGCGCTGCTCTTCGGTTTCCGCCGGTGGCTGGTGGCGCGGCCGCTGGCCGGAGTGGAGGCGAGGCTGCGCGGTGACCTCTTCGCCCACGTCCAGCGGCTGCCGGTGGCCTTCCACGACCGCTGGCCCTCGGGCCAGCTGCTCTCGCGCGGCACCACCGACCTGATGACGCTGCGGATGTTCCTCGCCTTCCCGCTGACCTTCCTGGTGGTCAACGGCGCCACCATCGTCGTCGGCATGGTGCTCCTGCTGGCGCAGGAGTGGACGCTGGGCCTGGTGCTGCTCCTCCCCGTCCTGCCGCTGATCGCGGTCTGCTCGCTCTTCCAGTCCCGGTACGCGCGGGTGGCGCGGCGTGCCCAGGACCAGGCGGGCGACCTGACGACGGTGCTTGAGGAGAGCGTGCTCGGCATCCGGATCATCAAGGGGTTCGGCCGCCATCGCAGCCAGGCCCGGGCCTTCCGGGAGCAGACCCGCCGGCTGCGGACGACGGAGCTGGCCAAGGCCCGGCTGCTCGCCTCGATCTGGGCGGTCACCGTGATCCTCCCGGAGCTGGCGCTGGGCGCGGCGCTGGTCCTCGGCGTGGTCCAGGTCACCGACGGGGGCCTGTCGGCGGGCACCCTGGTGGCCTTCCTGACGACGGCGCTGGCACTGCGCTGGCCGGTGGAGTCGATCGGGTTCCTGCTGGCGATGTGCCAGGAGGCGGCGACGGCGACCCGGCGGTACTTCGAGGTGATCGACACGGCCCCCGAGTCGCAGGGGCCGGACACGCTCCCGGACCCGGCGCCGGATGACGGCCCGCCGGACCCGGACGAGCCGGCGGACGGCCTGCGCTTTCGCGGCGTCGTCTTCCGCTTCCCCGACGCGGCGCGCAACTCCCCGCCGGTGCTCGACGGCATCGACCTGCACGTCCGCTCCGGCGAGACGATGGCGCTGGTCGGTGCGACCGGCAGCGGGAAGACGGCGCTGACGGCGCTGGTGCCGAGGCTGCACGAGGTGACGGCCGGGCGGATCACCTTGGACGGGCAGGACATCACCGCGCTGCCCCGCGCCGAGCTGCGGGCGCGGGTGGCGCTCGCCTTCGAGGAGCCGACCCTCTTCTCGGCGTCGGTCGGCGAGAACGTCCTGATGGGCGCGGACGGCACGGCGGGGGAGGCGGAGCTGCGCCGCGCGCTGGAGGTGGCCCAGGCCGACTTCGTCGACCGGCTGCCGGACGGCCCCCTCACCCAGGTCGGCGAGCAGGGGCTCAGCCTCTCCGGCGGCCAGCGCCAGCGCCTGGCACTGGCCCGGGCCGTGGTCGGGGCCCCGCGCTTTCTGGTGATGGACGACCCGCTCTCCGCGCTCGACGTGCACACCGAGGCGCTGGTCGAGGAGGCGCTTCGCCGGGTGCTGAAGGACACCACGGCCCTGGTGGTGGCGCACCGCCCGTCCACGGTGCTGCTGGCGGACCGGGTGGCGCTGCTCTCCGGTGGCCGGATCACCGCCGTCGGCACGCATCAGGAACTGCTGCGGGAGAACGCCGAGTACGCCTGGCTGATGTCCGGGGCCGACGCGCCGCCGGACACCGGCCCGCACGGGACGCCGCAGATGGCGAAGGGAACGAGCAGATGACGACCGAGTCCCGCCCGCAGGACACCCCTCAGGCGCCGGACGCCACCAGCGCGCCGGAGGGCCTCGCCGTCCCGGCCCCCGACCCGTTCGACCAGGACGACCTGCCCACCCCGCCCGGTGCGACGGCCTCGCTGCTGCGCTCCCTGCTGGCGCCGATGCGCGCCGGGGTCGGCCTCGTCGTCCTGCTGCTCCTCCTCCAGCAGGCAGCCATCCAGGCCGGCCCGCTGCTGGTGGCGTACGCGATCGACCAGGGCGTGCCGGCGGTGCGGGAGGGCCGGTGGGGGCCGCTGGTGGCGGTCGGCGCCGGGTATCTGGGGTGCGCGCTGGCCGGCGGGCTGCTCCAGTACGCCTTCCTGACCCGGTCGGCGTTGGTCAGCCAGGACGTCCTGCTGGACCTCAGGGGCCGGATCTTCCGACACGGGCAGGCGCTGAGCCTGGACTTCCACGAGCGGTACACCTCGGGGCGGCTGATCTCCCGGGCCACCACCGACGTGGAGTCGCTGCGCGAACTGCTCGACGAGGGGCTCCAGGAGCTGGTGACGGTCCTGGTGTCGTTCGTCTACATCGGCGGGATGCTGCTCTGGCTGGACCTGGGGATCGGCACGGTCGCGGTACTCTCCTTCGTCCCGCTCTACCTGCTGATCCGGCTCTACCAGCGCCGGGTGGGCCGGGTCTACGCCCGCCGGTCGACGGCGATCGCACGGGTCATCGTCAAGTTCGCCGAGACGGTCAACGGCATCCGCCCGGTCCGCGCCTTCCGCCGCGAGCGGGCCAACGACGCGGAGTTCGCCGAGCTGAACCGCACCCATGAGCGCTCCAACGGCGACGCGATGCTGGAGATGGCCCGGTACGTGGTGGGCTCCCGGCTGGTGGCCAACACGGCGGTCGCCGCAATGGTGCTGTGGGGCGCCGGGCGGGTCGCGGACGGCGCGCTCGCCCTCGGTGTCCTGGCCGCGGCGGTGCTGTACGTCCGGCGGCTGTACGACCCGATCGACCGGATGGGCATGTTCCTCAACGCCTACCAGTCGGCGGCCGCCTCGCTGGAGAAGATCGCGGGCCTGCTGGCGCAGCGCCCCGCCATCCCCGAGCCCGACGCCCCGGCGGCGCTGCCCGCACCGGCCGGTGCGGGGCCGGGCAGGTCGGTGGAGTTCGCCGGGGTCTCCTTCGGCTACCGCAGCGGCGGCGAGGTGCTGCCCCGCTTCGACCTGGCGATCCCCGCCGGGCAGACGGTCGCCGTGGTCGGCTCCACCGGCGCGGGCAAGTCGACGCTGGCCAAGCTGCTGGCGCGGTTCTACGACCCGTCCGCCGGCCAGGTCCTGCTGGACGGTGTGGACCTGCGCCGCCTGGCCGCGCCCGAACTGCGGCGCGGCGTGGTGATGGTGACCCAGGAGGCGTTCCTGTTCTCCGGCACGGTCGCGGAGAACATCGCCATCGGCCGGCCCGACGCGACCCGCGAGGAGGTGGAGGCGGCGGCCCGCGCGATCGGCGCCCATGCGTTCATCGCGGCGCTGCCCGACGGCTACGACTCCGACGTGCGCAAGCGCGGCGGGCGCATCTCGGCGGGCCAGCGCCAGCTGGTCGGTTTCGCCCGCGCCCTGCTCGCCGACCCGGCGGTGCTGATCCTGGACGAGGCGACCAGTTCGCTGGACATCCCCGGCGAGCGGGCGGTGCAGCAGGCCCTGGGCACGGTGCTGCGCGGCCGTACCGCCGTGGTCATCGCCCACCGCCTGTCGACGGTGGCCATCGCCGACCGCGTCCTGGTGATGGCGGACGGCCGGATCGTCGAGGACGGCACACCGGCCGAACTCATCGGGGGTGGCGGGGAGTTCGCCGGTCTGCACCGGGCGTGGCGGGAGAGCATGGCGGGCTGAGGCGGGCCGGAGCTCGGCGGTGACGTCACCGGTCGCGTCCAGACGGGTACATGCGGACCTCGGTTCCGCACATCCGAGGAGCGTGACCTCGACGCCGTGATTGCGCGGGACGTAGGCGCGCTCCATGCCGATCGCCCCGGCGCCGACGATGACGATCGAGGCGGGCGGCTCGTGGACGCTGGTGTCAGACGTGGGCCAGAGCCGGGTAGTCGGTGTATCCGGCCCCGCCGCCGCCGTGCAGAGCGACCGGGTCGACCTCGTTGAGCGGGGCATCGGTGCGCAGGCGCTTCGCCGGTGTCCGCTGTGGGGCAGGAGGGACCGGGCGCATCGTCGTGGGACGATGACGGGAAGCCGCATCTGACTCCCCTCAGTGCCGACCACCCGAGCCGGCCACCGTCCGGCACACAGCGAGGCGGATGCACCAGGCGCCGGGCGGCCTCCCTCCAACGCCTCGGCCAGCCATGGACGCCTCAGCGCTTGCGCGTGCGGTCGACGTACACCCGCAGCGCGCCGTTGATCACCCTGCTTCCGTCAAGGCTGCGCGCACGGCGGCGAGGATCTCGGCGAAGTCGGACACCCTCTCGGCGTACGCAACGACCTCTGACCCCCGCCTCCGGGCGCGAAGTCGGAGGCGGGGGCTGCGACCCGGACAGCCGTCTGCCGGGCCGTCGCGGTGCCCGACGGAGAGAGAGGGTGTCGATCAGCACCTGCTGGGCGGCGTCGCGCCGCCCTCCATACGCTCAAGCCCCTCGGTGGAGTGCCGAGCGCGCACCCTACGAGGGGATCGCCGCCGCCCCGGACCGCCTGCGGGGAGGCGCCGCCGACTGGAGCACTGCCCCGGTCGTGCCGGCGGCCTGACCGGGGAACGCTCAGGACACAGTGCGCCCGCGCCGCAGCGAGCAACATCGCACAAACTATCTCGTACGGCGTGAATTCTGGGACGGGAAATGGAACGGAGACGACGATGAGGGCCTTCGTGGTCGAGAAGTACGGCGAAACCGGTATGCGCGGGGCAGAGGTACCGGACCCGCAGGTGGGCGCCGACGACGTCCTGGTCAAGATCCACGCGGCCGGTGTCAACCCGCTGGATCTCAGGATCCGCAACGGCGACTTCAAGGCGTTCATGCCCTACCGACTCCCGCTTGTCCTGGGCAACGACCTCGCTGGAGAGGTCCTGCAGGTCGGGCCGTCCGTCACCCGCTTCGCTGTGGGCGACGAGGTGTACGCCCGGCCCGACAAGGACCGCATCGGCACCTTCGCCGAACTCATCGCCGTTCACCAGGACGACCTGGCGCCCAAACCGGCCATCCTCACCATGACCGAGGCCGCCTCCCTTCCCCTGGTCGCCCTGACCGCATGGCAGGCACTGGTGGAGCGGGCACGCGTGCGGCCGGGCCAGAAGGTCCTCATCCACGCGGGCGCCGGCGGCCTCGGTTCCATCGCCGTCCAGCTGGCCAAGGCGCTGGGCGCGCACGTGGCCACCACCGCGAGCACCGCCAAGATCGACCTGGTCAAGGAACTCGGCGCGGACGTCGCCGTCGACTACCGCACCCAGGACTTCACCGAACTCCTCGACGACTACGACGTCGTCCTCGACTCCCTCGGCGGCGACAACCTGGCCAGGTCCTTGCGTGTCCTCAAGCCCGGCGGCATCGCCATCAGCGTCGCAGGACCGCCCGACCCGGCCTTCGCCCGCGAACTCGGCGCGAATGCGGTTCTCCGCCTGGCGATGACCGCGCTCAGCGCCAAGACCCGCCGCCGGGCCAAGCGCCTCGGCGTGACGTACTCGTTCCTGTTCATGAAGGCGAGCGGCGACCAACTGCGCGAACTCACCCCCCTCATCGACACGGGGAGGATCCGCCCCGTCGTCGACCGAGTCTTCCCGTTCGACGAAACCCTCCAGGCCATGGAGTACGTCGAAAAGGGCCGGGCGAAAGCCGGCAAGGTCGTCGTCTCCATGCCATAGGGCGGCACACCCACCCGGGCACCAGCCGCCTCCCACCAGGAGAAACCATCATGAGCAGCACGGGCACCCCGGACAAGGGCGTTATCACCTCGTACGCACAGGCCCCGGCCCGCACCGTCACCGCCGGCGGCGTCACCTACGCGTATCGCGAGCCGGGGCCCAGGGGCGGCATCCCCGTCGTGCTCTTCGTCCACCTCGCCGCGACCCTGGACAACTGGGACCCGTGCAGCGTCGACCCCATCGCGAAGGGCCGTCACGTCATCGCTTTCGATCAGCGCGGTGTCGGTGCCTCCACGGGCCAGGTGCCGGACAGCATCGAGGCCATGGCCGACGACGCTCCACCTCCATCACGGCGCTCGGCTTCGACAAGATCGACATCTTCTCCTTCTCCGCCCCGACGACCCGTCGACGATCACCCAGCCCACCCTGATCGCCGACGGCGACCACGACCGCATGGCGCCCTCGGCTCCCTCCGAAGACTGCACCGACGCATCAAGCACAGCGAGCTGACCCTCTGCCCTGACTCCGGTCACGGCGGCATCTTCCAGCACCACCAGCAGTTCGCCCCCCTCGCGATCGAGTTCCCCGCCCGTTGACGACCGGCCGGAGCGGTCACGTGGGACGTCGGCCCGGGGAACCACGGCGTGGGCACCCTCGGTGACAGCCTGCACGTCGAGGACACCCGGTCCGACGGATACGCCGCCCGGGGTGAGGCCGTCGCCCTGTCCACGGGCGCGGGGATCAACGTCAACACCTCCGGCCTGACGCCGGCGGAGGTGCGCAAGACGAAGAGCCCGCCCGAGGGACCGGGGCCCGTCATCCGGCCTCCGGTTCCCGCCGTCGCCCCGGTGGCCCTGCTCTCGCTCTCCAGGGCAACCGCCTCCGGGAGTTGGGGCCCACCCTCAGCTCCCGTGGCCCCTCTTCGCCCCCGGCCCCGCTCGGCCAGCCCCAGGCCACGCAGCTCGTCCGCGAGCATCGGGTGCGGCCGGGCGGCCTCCAGCGTGTTGAGGGCCGCCGCTTCCGCGCGCTCCAGGCCGCACTCGGCCCACTCCACCGCGGCCTCGAAGTCGTCGGTGGCCAGGCCCAGTTCCGCGAGTCCGGAGAGGGCGGAGATCCGGTAGGAGGCGGGCGAGGCGCGGCCGGGACCGTCTCGCTCCCCGGGTCCGGTAGGAGGTGGACCGCCGAGGTCAGCGCGCGTTCGACGGCCTTGTGCTCGCCGGTGTGCGGGTGAGGTGGGTCGGTTCGTCGAGCGGGAAGCAGAGCGGTCCGCCGGGCCCGCGCCCGCGGCGGGCCGCGTCGACCGCCTCGGAGGCGCGGGCGAGCTGCACCAGGGACGCCGCGCCGGCGCCCACCGCCCCGGATGGACACAGGCGACGTCCCATGTTCGACGCGATGCGCCACCAGGGCATGGCCGTAACCGAGTTGTCGGGCAGGTCGCCCTCGGCGCCATGCCACCGCCTCGGACGCGGCCCGCCGGACCAGGCGTCGCCCAGCGGACTTCGGCCACCTCTGAGCGGACGATTTCCGGCCAACCTCCGGGCGATGCATGGCATGTACACGCCACAAGTGGCACGCTTCCCCCGCACGGACCGCACGGTTCACACGGACCGCTCACCTCGCACGGCACCACCGCACCATCACCGCAGCCGCACCCCCCGGAGCGCCCCACGTCTCCGGTCGGGTTCGGCAGAACCACCCGCACCGCTACTTCCCCACCCGGACCGCAGCCATGCGGCCCGGTCCCCCACATCCGGCCCGGCGTCCACCGCCCCGGCCGGTCCTCACCAGGGAGCGCGCGTGACCCCCCACATATCCCGCCGTCGTACCGGCCTCGCCCTGTCCACCGCCGTCGCCGCCGGCGCGCTGCTGGCCGCCGGGCTCTCCTCCGGCGGAGCCGTCGCCCAGCCCGCCGCCGCCGAGAAGGTGCCCGCGGCCGCCCCCGCCGCCCTCTCCGCCAACGCCAAGGCGAGCCTGCTGCGGGAGGCCGACTCCGCGAAGACGGCCACCGCCCGCGCGATCGGCCTCGGCACCCAGGAGAAGCTGGTCGTCCGCGACGTGGTCAAGGACCGCGACGGCAGCCTGCACACCCGGTACGAGCGCACCTACCAGGGCCTGCCGGTCCTCGGCGGCGACCTCGTGGTGCACACCGACAAGGCCGGTGCCACCGAGGGCGTCACCAAGGCCGCCGAGGCCGAGCTGAAGGTGGACACCGTCACCACGGCCGCCACCCCGAAGGGCGCCCGCAAGGTCGTCTGGGCCGCCGAGGGCACCCCGAAGCTGGCCTTCGAGAAGGTCACCGAGTCGGTCAAGAAGGACGGCACCCCGCAGGAGCTGCACACCGTCACCGACGCCGCCACCGGCAAGCAGCTCTTCCAGTGGGACGCGGTCCACGCCGGCACCGGCGAGAGCCAGTACAGCGGCAGCGTCGAGATCGGCACCACCGCCTCCGGCAGCGGCTACGAGCTGACCGACGGCGAGCGCGGCGGCCACAAGACGTACGACCTGAAGAACGGTTCCTCGGGGACCGGCACCCTCTTCACGGACGACGACGACAAGTGGGGCGACGGCACGCCGAACGACTCGGCCACCGCCGCCGTCGACGCCGCCTACGGCGCGGGCGCCACCTGGGACTACTACGAGCAGGTGCACGGCCGCTCCGGCATCAAGGGGGACGGCGTCGGCGCGTACTCGCGCGTCCACTACGGCGACAACTACGTCAACGCCTTCTGGACCGACAGCTGCTTCTGCATGACCTACGGCGACGGCTCGGGGAACGCGGCCCCGCTCACCTCGCTGGACGTCGCCGCCCACGAGATGACCCACGGCGTCACCTCGGTGACCGCCGGGCTGAACTACTCCGGCGAGTCCGGCGGTCTCAACGAGGCGACCAGCGACATCTTCGCCACCGCCGTCGAGTTCCACGCGAACAGCGAGGGCGACGTGCCGGACTACCTCGTCGGCGAGAAGATCGACATCAACGGCGACGGCACCCCGCTGCGCTACATGGACGAACCGTCGAAGGACGGCACCTCCGAGGACTACTGGTACGACGGCATCGGCAACGTCGACGTCCACTACTCCTCGGGCGTCGCCAACCACTTCTTCTACCTGCTCTCCGAGGGCAGCGGCGCCAAGGAGATCAACGGCGTCTCCTACGACTCGCCGACCTCCGACGGCGAGCCGGTGACCGGCATCGGCATCGAGAAGGCCGAGCAGATCTGGTTCAAGGCGCTCACCCAGTACATGACCTCCACCACCGACTACGCGGCGGCCCGCGAGGCCACCCTGGAGGCCGCGAGCGAGCTGTACGGCGCCGACTCGGCCGAGTACCAGGGCGTCGACCGCGCCTGGGCGGCGGTCAACGTCAGCTGACGCCTCCCCACAGACCGCGGCACCCGGGGCTGAGCGCCCGCCCCGGGTGCCGCTTCGTCGTACCGCGCGGTGGCCGCCGCTCAGCGCAGCAGTACCCCGGCCTCCTGCCCGGCCGCCTCCGCCGGGACGGCGATCAGCCCCATCTCGGCGCCGGAGGCGAGCAGCCGGTGGCTGGGCAGCACCCGGACCGTGTAGCCGAAGCTGCCGGTACGGTCCAGGGCGAGCGGGCCCTCGAAGGTCCAGCGGCCGTCCAGATCGGGGCCGCCCGGCGCCGGCTTCAGCGGGACCCGGGCGGCGCCGCTGATCCGGTCGTCGCCGTCGACGTGCCCGGAGACGGCCTGCACCTCCACGTCCTCGGGCGCCAGCTCCCCCAGGCGCACCCGCACCCGCAGGGCGAGGGTGGTGCCGAGCTGGGCGGGGGCCCCGTCGCCGTCGGCGCCGTCGGCGCCCGCGTCCACGTGCTCCACCGCGACCTGCGCCCAGCCGGAGCGCACCCGCTCCTTGTAGGCGGCCAGTTCGCGGGCCTGCTCGGGGCCGAGCGCGCGGTGGGCGCGGGCGGCCGGGGCGTAGAGGGTCTCCACGTACTCGCGGACCATGCGCCCGGCGATGACCTTCGGGCCGAGCCGGGTCAGGGTCTCGCGGACCATGCCGATCCAGCGGTCGGGCAGCCCGTCACGGCCGCGCTCGTAGAAGCGCGGGGCCACCCGCTCCTCCAGCAGCTCGTAGAGGGCGGTGGCCTCCAGGGCGTCGCGGCGCTCGGTCTCCTTGGCGGTGAGGTCGCCCCCGCCGTCGGCGGTGGGGATGGCCCAGCCGAAGTCCGGGTCGTACCACTCGTCCCACCAGCCGTCGAGGACGGAGAGGTTGAGGCAGCCGTTGAGGGCGGCCTTCATGCCGGAGGTGCCGCACGCCTCCAGGGGGCGCAGCGGGTTGTTGAGCCAGACGTCGCAGCCCGGGTAGAGCTTCTGGGCCATCGCCATGCCGTAGTCGGGCAGGAAGGCGATGCGGTGGCGGACCCGGGCGTCGTCGGCGAACCGGACCAGCTCCTGCACCAGCCGCTTGCCGCCGTCGTCGGCCGGGTGCGCCTTGCCGGCCACCACGATCTGCACCGGCCGCTCCGGGTGGAGCAGCAGCGCCCGCAGCCGGTCGCGGTCCTGGAGCATCAGCGTGAGCCGCTTGTAGGAGGGGACGCGCCGGGCGAAACCGATGGTCAGCACGGACGGGTCGAAGGCGGTGTCGATCCAGCCGAGTTCGGCGGGGCCGGCGCCGCGCTGGCGCCAGCCGGCGGCGAGGCGGGTGCGGATCTCCTCGACCAACTGCTCGCGCAGGGTGCGGCGCAGCTCCCAGATCTCCGGGTCGGAGATCTGCCCGATGGCGTCCCACCGCTCCGGGCCGCCGACGCTCAGCGCCTCCTCGGCACGGCCGGTCCCGACCCGGCGGGCGCCGAGCCGCAGTACCTCGGGGGCGACCCAGGTGGGGGCGTGCACGCCGTTGGTGACCGAGGTGATCGGCACCTCCTCGGCGTCGAAGCCCGGCCAGAGCCCGGCGAACATCTCGCGGCTGACCTGGCCGTGCAGGGTGGAGACGCCGTTGGCGCGCTGGGCGAGCCGAAGGCCCATCACGGCCATGTTGAACAGGCCCGGGTCGCCGCCCGGGTAGGTCTCGGTGCCGAGCGCGAGGACGCGTCCGGTGTCGATGCCGGGGAGTTCGGCGCCCTCGCCGAAGTGCCGGGCGACCAGGGAGCGCTCGAAGCGGTCGATCCCGGCGGGCACCGGGGTGTGGGTGGTGAAGAGGGTTCCGGCGCGCACCACCTGGAGGGCCTGGTCGAAGTCGAGGCCGGGGCCCTCGGGTGCGGGCGCGCCCAGTTCGTGGACGCGCTCCAGGCCGAGGAAGCCGGCGTGCCCCTCGTTGGTGTGGAAGACCTCGGGCGCCGGGTGGCCGGTGAGGCGGCAGTAGGCCCGCACCGCGCGGACGCCGCCGATACCGAGCAGCATCTCCTGGTGGAGCCGGTGCTCGCTGCCGCCGCCGTAGAGCCGGTCGGTCACCTCGCGGGCGGCGGCGTCGTTGTCCTCGACGTCGGAGTCGAGCATGAGCAGCGGGACGCGGCCGACCCGGGCCTGCCAGACGCGGGCGCGCAGCACCCGCCCGCCGGGCAGGGCGAGGCGGATCAGAGTGGGGCTGCCGTCGGTCTCGCGGAGCAGGGTGAGCGGCAGCTCGTCCGGGTCGAGGACCGGGTAGTGCTCCTGCTGCCAGCCGTCCCGGGAGAGGGACTGGCGGAAGTAGCCGTGGCGGTAGAGGAGCCCGACGCCGATCAGGGGGACGCCGAGGTCGCTGGCGGACTTGAGGTGGTCGCCGGCGAGGATGCCGAGGCCGCCGGAGTACTGCGGCAGGGCGGCGGTGACGCCGAACTCGGGCGAGAAGTAGGCGACGGCGGCGGGCAGGGAGCCCTCCTGGCGCTGGTACCAGCGGTCACCTTCGAGGTAGTCGGCGAGGTCGTCGACGGCGGCGGCCAGGCGGAGCCGGAAGCGCCGGTCGGCGGCGAGGGTGTCGAGGCGTTCGGGCGGGACGGCGGCGAGCAGCCGGACGGGGTCGCCGGTGGCGGCCCACCGGGCCGGGTCGACCGACTGGAACAGCTCGCGGGTATCCGCGTGCCAGGACCAGCGCAGGTTGCGGGCCAGGTCGCTGAGGGGGCGGAGGGGTTCGGGGAGGACGGGACGCACGGTGAATCGACGCATTGCCTTCACGGTTCCACCTTCGCAGGATTCATCCGCTTTTGCGGGGCGGCTCGCATCACGGGGCGTCAGGACCGGTGCCTGACGGGGCGCGTACGGGGGCGCGCGCCCCAGGTGACGGGGCGTCGGCGGCGGGCACGGTGCGGGGTCCGCGACCGCACCCCGCCAAACGGTTCCGTTGCAACAATCACACAACCTTTGCTGCGGCTTCACGACGCATTCGCCCCGTTCTCCCCCCTCTTGACCCGTTGCCCGGGCGGCCCCGGCCCGACACGCTGACGGACGGACACCGCGGGGCCCGCGAAGGGCGGGCCCGCGGGGTCGACATGAGGAGGGGAACTCGCACATGAGCGAGGTCATACGCATTCCGCGCCGGACGGTGGCCGTGGCCGCCGCCACGGTCGCGGCGCTCGCGGTGGGCACCCTGCCCGCCCAGGCGGCATCCGCAGGGCCGGGGGGCCCGAAGCTGGGGACGGTCCGTCAGGCCGACAACCCCCGCGACGTGGTGCGCGACAGCTACATCGTGACGCTGAAGCCCGGCGTCAAGGCACCGTCGGCCGCGGGCGCCAAGCTCGCCAGCCGCTACGGCGGCAAGATCAGCCACACCTACCAGCGGGTCCTCAACGGGTACGCGGTGAAGCTCAACGCCGTCCAGGCACGGCGGCTCGCGGCGGACCCCGCCGTGGCCTCCGTCGCCCAGAACTTCAAGGTGCGGGCCACGGCCACGCAGACCAACCCGGTCTGGGGCCTGGACCGCGTCGACCAGCCGACCCTGCCGCTGGACGGCCGGTACACCTCGCCGAAGGGCGGCGGCGCGGGCACCACCGTGTACGTCCTCGACACCGGCGTCCGGATCAGCCACAAGGAGTTCGGCGGCCGGGCCCGTCACGGCTACGACTTCGTCGACCGGGACAAGGTCGCCCAGGACTCCAACGGCCACGGCACGCACGTCGCGGCCACCGCCGCCGGCACCACCTACGGCGTGGCGAAGAAGGCCAAGGTCGTGAGCGTACGAGTGCTCAACCCCGACTCCTGGGGCACCATCGAGGACATCGTCGCCGGCATCGACTGGGTGACCAAGAACGCCGTCAAGCCGGCCGTGGCCAACCTCAGCCTGGGCGGCGGCGTCAGCGCCGAGTTGGACCAGGCGGTCCGCGCCTCCGTCGCCTCCGGGGTCACCTACACGGTGTCCGCGGGCAACGAGGGGGTGCCGGCGGAGACCCTCTCGCCCAGCCGGGTGAAGCAGGCGATCGTGGTCGGGGCGACCAACCGCTGGGACGAGCGGTCGTACTTCTCGAACTGGGGTCCGGCCGTGGACCTGTTCGGGCCGGGCGAGGACATCAAGTCCGCCTCCCACAAGAGCGACACCGGGACGGCGGTGTACGACGGGACGTCGATGGCGGCGCCGCACGTCGCCGGGGCGGCCGCGCTGTATCTGGCGGCCAACCCGAAGGCGACGCCGGCGGCGGTCGAGAAGCACATCGTCGGCACGGCCTCCACGGGGCAGATCCAGGATCGGCGGATCGGGTCGCCGAACCGTCTGCTCCAGGTGTCGCCCTAGCGGGGCGGGCATGTGGGCCCGCGGGTCGGGGGGCGTCCAGCTCCCGGCCCGCGGGCCGTTCCTTTCGGCCTCCGGCACCGGTCGGCCCGGGTTCGGCCGCCCCCGGCCTCGGCCTCGCGGCCACCGACGGCCCCACACGCCGGCCGGGCTGGAAGGCGGCCGTGCCCGGGTCGCGTCCCACGGCTCTCCGGACCTGCGGTCACCGATGGCCTCAATCGCCGACCGGGCTGGAAGGTGGCCAGCGCCCGGCCTCCGCCCTGCGACTCCCGGGCCTGCGGTCCCAGGGCCTCATGTGTCGGCCGGGCCGGGGGTGGGTGCCCTCGGGTCACGCGGGGTCAGGGGTCACCGTGGTGGCGACCTGGGGTCTTGTTCGCCGGCGCATGCCGGGGGCAGTGGGGGGGAATCTCGGGCCCGGTTCAGCAGGTGGGTGATCGTCCGCCCTTCGGGTGGGGGAAGGCCGTCCCGGTACTTCCGCGCACCGCGTTCCCGCACGGCCCCGCCGGCGCCGTCCGGCCCGGTGCGGCAGATCTGCCGCAGGCACCTGACGCGCATCCCCGGCGCGGTCCAAGCGCACGGCAAGGAGCGTCCGTGCCGCCTCGCGTCCCCCGTCGAGCACCCCGGCCTCACCAGGACACGCCCTGGGCGTCAAAGGGACGGCGGAAGCTGCCGATACAGAGGACGACGGCCGGGACGCCCGACTCCCCGGCCACCCCCGTACCCGCACGATCCCTCAGGTGATGCCGTGAACACCCCCATTGGACGCATCCCCGTCCTCGACGTCCGACCGCTCGTCCAGGGCGGCAGACGCCCCGCCAAGTCGGTGAGCGGCGAGTCCTTCGAGATCACCGCCACCGTCTTCCGTGAAGGCCACGACGCGGTCGCCGCCGACGTCGTACTGCGCGGCCCGGACGGCCGCTCCGGCCCCTGGACGCCGATGCGCGAGCTGGCGCCCGGAACCGACCGCTGGGGCGCGGTGGTCGCCCCGGACGAGGAGGGGCACTGGACGTACTGGGTGGAGGCGTGGGGCGACCCGCTGACCACCTGGCGCCGTACCGCCGCCGTGAAGATCCCGGCCGGGATCGACACCGAGCTGGTGCTGGAGGAGGGCGCGCGGCTGCACGAGCGCGCCGCCGAGGGCGTGCCGAAGGCGAAGGGCCGCCGCGAGGCGGTGCTCGCCGTCGCCGACGCGCTGCGGGACACCTCCCTCACCGCCGGGCAGCGGCTCGCGGCGGCCGGCGAGGCGCAGGCGGTGGCGGCGCTGGAGCGGTACCCGCTGCGCGAGCCGCTGTCCGCCTCCGAGCCGCTGCCGCTGCTGGTGGAGCGCAAGCGGGCGCTCTTCGGCTCCTGGTACGAGTTCTTCCCGCGCTCCGAGGGCGCGGTCCTCCCCGAGGACGGCGGCCCGCCGGTCTCCGGCACGCTGCGGACGGCGGCGGCCCGGCTGCCGGCCGTCGCGGCGATGGGCTTCGACGTGGTGTACCTGCCGCCGATCCACCCGATCGGCACCACCCACCGCAAGGGCCGCAACAACTCCCTCACCCCCGACGCGCACGACGTGGGCGTGCCGTGGGCGATCGGCTCCGCCGACGGCGGCCACGACGCGATCCACCCGGAACTGGGCACCTTCGAGGACTTCGACGCCTTCGTACGCACCGCCACCGAACTGCGGCTGGAGGTCGCGCTGGACTTCGCGCTCCAGTGCTCCCCGGACCACCCGTGGGTGACGGAGCATCCGGAGTGGTTCCACCACCGGCCCGACGGCTCCGTCGCGTACGCGGAGAACCCGCCCAAGAAGTACCAGGACATCTTCCCCATCGCCTTCGACAAGGACATGGACGGCCTGGTCGCGGAGGCGCTGCGGGTGCTGCGGCTCTGGATGGGCCACGGGGTGCGGATCTTCCGCGTCGACAACCCGCACACCAAGCCGGTGGTCTTCTGGGAGCGGGTGATCACCGAGATCAACCGGACCGACCCGGACGTCGTCTTCCTCGCCGAGGCGTTCACCCGGCCGGCGCTGATGCACGCCCTGGCCGCGGTCGGCTTCCAGCAGTCGTACACGTACTTCACCTGGCGCAACGGCAAGCAGGAGCTGACCGACTACCTGACCGAGCTGACCGGGGACGCGGCCGCGTACATGCGGCCGAACTTCTTCGTCAACACGCCGGACATCCTGCACGAGTACCTTCAGCACGGGGGCCGCCCCGCTTTCGAGGCGCGGGCGGTGCTGGCGGCGACCCTCTCGCCCAGCTGGGGGGTCTACGCGGGCTTCGAGCTGTGCGAGGCGCAGCCCCTGCGCGCTGGCAGCGAGGAGTACCTGGACTCGGAGAAGTACCAGCTGCGTCCGCGCGACTGGGCGGCGGCCGAGCGGGAGGGCCGCACCCTGGCCCCCCTGCTGACCGTGCTGAACCGGGTCCGGCGCCGCAACCCGGCCCTCCAGCAACTGCGCGATCTGCACTTCCACCACACCGGCAACGACGCGCTGCTCGCCTACAGCAAGCATTCGGGTGGCAATACGGTCCTGACGGTCGTCAACCTCGACCCGCACCACACCCAGGAAGCCACGGTCTCGTTGGACATGGAGCGCCTCGGCCTCGGCTGGGACGACACCACACCGGTGCGCGACGAGCTCACCGGCGAGACCTATCACTGGGGCAGGGCCAACTACGTGCGGCTAGAGCCGGGTGTCACGCCCGCGCACCTGTTCGTCCTGCGACCGTCCTCACCGATCGGAGGGTCACCCACACCATGATCGTCAACGAACCCGTCCAGGACACCTTCGAGGACACCCCTGCCAGGGACCGTGACCCCGAGTGGTTCAAGCGTGCCGTCTTCTACGAGGTGCTCGTCCGGTCCTTCCAGGACAGCAACGGCGACGGCATCGGCGACCTCAAGGGCCTCACCTCCAGGCTCGACTACCTCCAGTGGCTGGGAGTGGACTGCCTCTGGCTGCCGCCGTTCTTCAAGTCGCCGCTGCGCGACGGCGGCTACGACGTCTCGGACTACACGGCGGTGCTTCCGGAGTTCGGCGACCTCGCCGACTTCGTGGAGTTCGTCGACGCGGCCCACCAGCGGGGCATGCGGGTCATCATCGACTTCGTCATGAACCACACCAGCGACCAGCATCCGTGGTTCCAGGAGTCCCGCCGCGACCCGGACGGGCCGTACGGGGACTACTACGTCTGGGCCGACGACGACAAGCAGTACCAGGACGCCCGGATCATCTTCGTCGACACCGAGGCGTCGAACTGGACCTTCGACCCGGTGCGCCAGCAGTACTACTGGCACCGGTTCTTCTCCCACCAGCCGGACCTCAACTACGAGAACCCGGCCGTCCAGGAGGAGATCCTCTCCGCGCTGAAGTTCTGGCTGGACCTCGGCATCGACGGCTTCCGCCTCGACGCCGTGCCCTACCTCTACGCCGAGGAGGGCACCAACTGCGAGAACCTGCCCCGGTCGCACGCCATGCTGAAACGGGTCCGCGAGGAGATCGACGCCCACTACCCGGACACGGTCCTCCTCGCCGAGGCCAACCAGTGGCCGGAGGACGTCGTCGACTACTTCGGCGACTACGCCAAGGGCGGCGACGAGTGCCACATGGCGTTCCACTTCCCGGTGATGCCGCGCATCTTCATGGCGGTCCGCCGGGAGTCCCGCTACCCGGTCTCGGAGATCCTCGCCAAGACCCCGGCCATCCCCTCGGGCTGCCAGTGGGGCATCTTCCTGCGCAACCACGACGAGCTGACCCTCGAAATGGTCTCCGACGAAGAGCGCGACTACATGTACGCCGAGTACGCCAAGGACCCGCGGATGCGGGCCAACATCGGCATCCGGCGCCGCCTCGCCCCGCTGCTCGACAACGACCGCAACCAGATCGAGCTCTTCACCGCCCTGCTGCTCTCCCTGCCGGGCTCGCCGATCCTGTACTACGGCGACGAGATCGGCATGGGCGACAACATCTGGCTCGGCGACCGCGACGCGGTGCGCACGCCGATGCAGTGGACACCGGACCGGAACGCCGGATTCTCCTCCAGCGACCCGGGCCGGCTCTTCCTGCCCACGATCATGGACCCGGTCCACGGCTACCAGGTGACCAACGTCGAGGCCGCCATGTCCTCGCCCTCGTCCCTGCTGCACTGGACCCGGCGCATGATCGAGATCCGCAAGCAGAACCGTGCCTTCGGACTGGGCTCGTACACCGAGCTGCCCTCCACCAACCCGGCCGTCCTCGCCTTCCTGCGCGAGGCCCCGCCCGGGCCGGACGGGGAGGAGGACGACCTCGTGCTGTGCGTGCACAACTTCTCGCGGTTCGCCCAGCCCACCGAGCTGGACCTGCAGTCCTTCGCCGGGCGCCATCCGGTGGAGCTGACCGGCGGGGTGCGCTTCCCCGCCATCGGTGACCTGCCGTACCTGCTGACCCTGGCGGGCCACGGCTTCTACTGGTTCCGGCTGCGCAAGGAGGCCGCGGTCACCGCCGTCACCCCCTGACGGCGGCACCGGGCACCGAGCACGCCACGACGCCCGGTGCGGGACGGTTACGGCCCTCCCGCACCGGGCACGCGTAATCCCGCACCGCGCGCCGGATCCGGGCACGTGGGTGAACGACCCGCCCCGGAGCACCATGCCCCGCTCCTCGTACGCTCCCCCGCCCCGCACTGTCCGGGGCACCGTCACCGTCCCGTGCGCCCGCGGCTGCGGCCGATGAGGGGACCGGGCGCACCGCCGGACCGTCAAATGCCGCAATCCTGGTCACTGCCGGGCGATATTGAGGTGTACCCGGGGAAAGGACGCGACGCCGCCAATGTCGGATGCCTCCAGCACGCTCGTTCCTTCCCCAGCGTCCGGGGGGCTGCTCGCCTCCCTGGACCCGCTGTTGCGCCCCTGGCTGCCGAGGCAGCGGTGGTTCGCCGGCAAGGGCCGCCCGGTGACGGGCTTCACCCTGGTCGCCGCCACCGAGCTGCTGCCGGCGGGCCCGCCTGGGCAGGACGGCCCGGGCCTGCTCCACCTCCTGGTCCGCGCCCGGCAGCCGGCCTGCCCGGGCGCCGCCGCCGACCCGGGCGACACCTACCAGCTGCTCATCGGGATCCGCCAGGCCCTGCCGCCGCGTCTGGCGCCCGCGCTGATCGGCCGGCCGGGCGACGGGCCGCTCGCCGGGCAGACCGTCTACGACGCGCTGCACGACGCCCGCCTGACCGAGGTGCTGCTGGAGCGGCTGCGGCTGCCCGGGCGGCTCGGGGCGCTCCGCTTCGCCCGCGCCGGGCAGGGCGACATCCCGGCCGGGCTGCCGGCCCGGGTGCTCGGCGCCGAGCAGTCCAACTCCTCCCTCGTCTACGGCGAACGGCTGATCCTCAAGCTGTTCCGCCGGGTCGTCCCCGGCGTCAACCCGGACCTGGAGCTGCCCCTGGCGCTGGCCGCCGGCCACTCCACCCGGGTGCCGGCGCCCCTCGCCTGGGTGGAGGCCGACGGCGGCGCGGAGCCGCTGGTCCTCGGCGTCCTCCAGCCGTTCCTGCGCGGCTGCGACGACGGCTGGGAACTGGCGCTCGGCGCGCTCGCCCGGGGTGAGGACTTCTCCGGCGAGGCCCGGGCGCTGGGCCGGGCCACCGCCGAGGTGCACGCGGCGCTCGCCGGCGTCCTGCCCACCGTGACGCTGGGACCGGCCCGGCTGGCGGCGCTGGCCGCGCAGATGACGGAGCGGCTGAACGCCGCGGCGCAGGCGGTGCCCGCGCTCCACCGGCACGTGCCGGGGCTGCGCACCGCCTTCGAAGCGATGGCCGACCCGTCGCTGGCCGGCACCTCACTGACCGCCCAGCGGGTCCACGGCGACCTGCACCTCGGACAGTGCCTGCGCGGGCCCGACGGACGCTGGTCGCTGATCGACTTCGAGGGCGAGCCGGTGAAGCCGCTGGCCGAGCGGCGGCTGCCGCAGCCCCCGGTCCGCGACGTCGCCGGCATGCTCCGCTCCTTCGACTACGCGGCCCGCTCGCACCAGCCCTGGGCACCCGAGTGGGCCGACCGCTGCCGGGACGCGTACTGCGCCGGGTACGCGGAGGCACACGGCCGCGACCCGCGCGACGAACCGGTTCTCCTGCGTGCCTACGAGACCGACAAGGCGGTCTACGAGGCGCTCTACGAGGCCCGGCACCGGCCTGACTGGCTGCCGGTCCCGCTGGCGGCGGTGGAGCGGCTGGCCGCCACCGTCCCGGCCGGGGCCCGCGCCGACGCGGGCGGCCCGCTCGGCCACGGCCTCGGCTGACCGCCCGTCTCCCCCACCGCCACCCGCTCGGCGCCCCCGGGCAGGACGCGCCGGTCCCCGCCGGAGCGCCCCGCCCCGGCGCCGCCCACCACCCCCTCCCCACCCGATCCGCCCTGGTCCGGCCCCGAGCCGGCCACCGCCCCACCGTGCCGAGGAGGCCATCCCCGTGACCCCCCGTCCGCCCGCCCCCGAACCCTCCGACGCGGCCGAGCCGCACACCCCCCTGGTCCCCGCCCCGGCCCGCGGGGAGGGCCGGGACGCCGAGGCCCCGGCCGCTGCCTCCCCCGGTCCCGAGCGCGCCGCGAGCGGCGGTACCGACCCGAGGACCGCCACGGCCACCCGCACCCGCCCGGTGCCGGCCGCCGCGCCCGGTGCCGCCAACGAGGACGTGGCCCGCGCCCGCGCCGGCCGGCCCCGCTCCACCAAGTCCGGCAGTGCGGGCACCCCCGCCCGGGGCGCGAAGGCTCCGGGCGGGGGTGCCCCGGAGCCGGACGAGCAGACGGCCTCCGGGACCGGCGGCGCCGCCCCGAAGACCAGGACGAAGCCGAAGGCCACGACGCGCACCAGGACGAGCGCGAAGGCCGGCACCACGGCGACGGCCGCGAAGGCGCCGACGGCCACCAAGACGAAGGGCGCCGCGCAGACCAAGGCCAAGGCGGGGGCCAAGGCGGGCGCCAAGCCCGGCCAGGTGTCCCCGAAGTCCGGCACCGCCCAGCCGAAGAACCCGGCCAGGTCCGGCGCCAGGACCCCGGCCAAGCCCGGCCGCACCCCGGCCGCCCGCACCCGGCGGCCCGCCGCGGCCACCCCGCCGCCCGCCTCCCCGTACGCGCCGCACCCCGACGACCGGGGACGCCTGCTCCACGGCCACCACCACGACCCGCACGGCGTGCTCGGCGCCCACCCGGTCGAGGACGGTGTCGTGGTGCGGGCGCTGCGGCCGTACGCCACCGGCGTCGCGGTGGTCGCCGAGGGGCTCCGGGTGGTGCTGGCCGACGACGGCGGCGGGTTCTTCTCGGGGCTGCTGCCGATGGCCTCGGCACCCGACTACCGGCTGGAGATCACCTACCCGGGGCAGGAGGGCGGCGCCGGCCTCACCCTCACCACCCCGGACCCGTACCGCATGCTGCCCTCGCTCGGCTCCTTCGACCTGCACCTGATCGGTGAGGGGCGGCACGAGGAGCTGTGGCGGGCGCTGGGGGCGCGGCCGATGACGCACGAGGGGGTGACCGGCACCCGGTTCACCGTCTGGGCGCCGAACGCGCGCGGGGTGCGGATCATCGGTGACTTCAACTTCTGGGACGGCACGGCGTACCCGATGCGCTCGCTCGGCTCCAGCGGGATCTGGGAGCTGTTCGTGCCGGGGGTGGGCGAGGGGGCGCTGTACCGGTTCGAGATCGCCCGGCCGGACGGCTCGCTGACCCGCCGCTCCGACCCGATGGCCCGCCGCAGCGAGGTGCCGCCGGCCAACGCCTCGGTGGTCACCGACTCGCACCACACCTGGGGCGACCAGGCGTGGCTGGCGCGGCGCGGGCAGGTCCCGGTGCACGAGGCGCCGTTCTCCGTCTACGAGGTGCACCTCGCCTCCTGGCGGCCGGGGCTGAGCTACCGCGAACTGGCCGAGCAGCTGCCCGCGTACGTCAAGGAGCTCGGCTTCACCCATGTGGAGCTGATGCCGGTCGCCGAGCACCCCTTCGGCGGCTCCTGGGGCTACCAGGTGACGGGCTTCTACGCGCCGACCGCCCGGCTCGGCACCCCGGACGACTTCAAGTACCTGATCGACGCCCTGCACCAGGCGGGCATCGGGGTGCTGATGGACTGGGTGCCCGCGCACTTCCCGCGCGACGACTGGGCCCTGGCGGAGTTCGACGGGCGGCCGCTGTACGAGCACCCGGACCCGCAGCGGGCCGCGCACCCGGACTGGGGGACGCTGGAGTTCGACTACGGCCGTGCCGAGGTCCGCAACTTCCTGGTGGCCAACGCGGTGTACTGGTGCGAGGAGTTCCACATCGACGGGCTGCGGGTCGACGCGGTCGCCTCGATGCTCTACCTCGACTACTCCCGCGAGGAGGGCCAGTGGTCGCCCAACGAGTACGGCGGGCGGGAGAACCACGACGCGGTCGCCTTCCTCCAGGAGATGAACGCGACGGTCTACCGGCGGGTCCCGGGCGTGGTCACCATCGCCGAGGAGTCGACGGCCTGGGACGGCGTCACCCGGCCCACCCACCTGACCGGCGCCGGCGGCTTCGGCGGACTCGGCTTCGGGCTGAAGTGGAACATGGGGTGGATGCACGACTCGCTGGAGTACATGGCCAAGGAGCCGGTGCACCGCAGGTACCACCACAACGAGATGACCTTCTCGATGGTGTACGCCTACAGCGAGAACTACGTGCTGCCCATCTCGCACGACGAGGTGGTCCACGGCAAGCAGGCCCTGGTCTCCAAGATGCCCGGCGACTGGTGGCAGCGGCGCGCCGGCCACCGCGCCTACCTCGGCTTCATGTGGGCCCACCCGGGCAAGCAACTCCTGTTCATGGGGCAGGAGTTCGCTCAGGGCTCCGAGTGGTCCGAGGAGCACGGCCCCCACTGGTGGCTGCTGGACGCGGCGTACGGCGCCGAGGCCGACCACCGGGGCGTGCGCGACCTGGTCCGCGAGCTGAACACGGTCTACGGCGCGACCCCGGCCCTGTGGCAGCGCGACACCGACCCCGGCGGCTTCGGCTGGATCGTCTCGGACGCGGCCGAGGACAACGTGCTCGCCTTCCTCCGCCACGACCACCAGGGCGCACCGCTGCTCGCGGTCAGCAACTTCTCCCCGGTGGTCCGCCACGGATACGCCCTCGGTGTGCCGGACGCCCACGCGGTGTGGCGGGAGGTCCTCAACACCGACGAGGAGCGGTTCGGCGGCGGGGGCGTCGGCAATCCGGAGCCCCTCAAGGCCGGGGAGCCGGGCGCCCACGGCCGCCCGGCGGCCCTGCGGCTGACCCTGCCGCCGCTGGCCACGGTCTGGCTGCGGCCGGCCTGATCCCGCCCGGTACCCGGCGGCCCGGTCCTCCCCCGCCACGGGGAGGGGAGGACCGGGCCGCCCGCGCGTCCGGGGGTCAGCGGCCGAGCGCGCGCCGGAGGGTGAGCCCGTGGTGGCGGCGCAGGCGGCGCAGTTCCCACAGGGCGAGGCAGGTGACGGTGACGGGGCCGCCGTAGAGCAGGAGCCGGGCGATGTCCTCGGGGGCGTCGCCGTACTTGTCCCCGACGAGGTCGACGACGAGGTTCACCCAGACGAGGGCGATGGAGACCATCGGGGGCACCACTTCGTGGACGTCGGCGGTGCGGAAGACGTTGGCGACCGAGTTCAGCAGGGCGCTGATGCCGAAGAAGACCAGCCAGACGGCGGCCAGCCGGACCGCGAGGGCGTTGTCGGCGAGGTTGCCCCCGGTGGTCAGGGTCGTCACGGTCAGGAAGACCACGACGGTGAGCAGCGACAGCAGGACGCAGAGCGGACCACGGGAGCGCCGCAGGTAGGGGCGGCGCAGGTGGGGCCGGGCCGAGCGGATGAAGACCGCCAGGACCACGGGGACGACCAGGACGAGCACCAGGCAGTTCTGGATGATCTGGAGCCAGGGTGCGGTGACCACCTCCATCGCGTCGGCCACCCGGTAGGCGAAGGCGACACCGAGCACGACGACGAACCCGGCGAAGGCGCGGACGCGCTGGAGGACACGGGTGGCCGGGTCGTCGATCCGGTCGTGCCGCGAGGGCCGGCAGAGCCGCCGCGCGGCGACCGGCGGCAGGAGCCACCCCAGCCAGGCCCGCACCGTCCCGCCCCGGGAGGGCACCACCAGCGGCGCGTCGGCGAGCCCGGCGCCGGGCCGCTGCGGCGGGACACCGTAACCGTGGGGGTGGCCTTGCCCGTACGGGCCGTAAGGGTCGTACGGGCCGGGCGGGTACGCCCCTGGTCCCGGTCGTCCCGTGGTGGGTCCCGCCATCGCTCCCCCGAGTCCGTGCCGTCGTTCCGTGCCGCGCCCGGGCCGCCTGACGGGGCGACGCGGACGCGGCCAGAGGATAGCGCGGGGGGCCGACAGGGCGTCAGCGCGCCTCGACGGTCTCCGGGTCGGCGAGGGCGGGGGGCAGCTCGCCGGTGTGCAGGAGGCCCAGGGTGCGGGTGGCGCGGGTCAGAGCCACGTACAGGTCGCTGGTGGGGAACACGCCGGGTTCCACCACGAGGACCGCGTCGAACTCCAGCCCCTTGGCCTGGCGCGGGGTGAGCAGCACCACCGGCCGGCTCAGGTCGGGCTCGCCCCCGGCGGTGGTGTCCGGCAGTACGGCCGCCAGCGCCTCGTGCAGGGCGGCCGGGGCGATCACCGCGAGGCGGCCCTCCTCGGGGGCGTCGGCGCGGGCCGCCTCGGCGACGGCCGCCGGCAGGGCCTTCGGGGTGGTCCGCCGCGACCAGGGGCGCCGGCCGGTGGAGCGGACCGAGGCGGGCGCGGTGAACCGGGGGTTCTCGGCGCGCAGCAGGGCTCCGGCGACGGCCATGATCTCCTCGGGCGTGCGGTAGTTGACGCCGAGCCGGGTGTACTCCCAGCGCCCGGGGACGTACGGGTCGAGGATGGTGTGCCAGTCGCCGAGGCCGCCGCCTTCCGCGGTCTGGGCGGGGTCGCCGACCAGGGTCATGGAGCGGGTCGGCGAGCGGCGCATCAGCAGCCGCCAGGCCATCGCGGACAGCTCCTGCGCCTCGTCCACGATGATGTGGCCGAAGGCCCAGGTGCGGTCGGCGGCGGCCCGCTCGGCGGCGGTGCGGTGGTCGGCCTCCTCGTGGCGTTCGGCCATCCGCTCGGCGTCGATGACGTCGTGGGCGCCGAGCACCTCGGAGTCCTCGTCGTCCTTGTCCTCGAACTCGTAGGTGCGCGAGGCGTAGGCGAGTTCCAGGACGCCCTGCGCGTAGGCGACGCGTTCCTGGCGGGCGGCCTCGGCGGCGGCGCGGGCGGCCGAGTCGTCCTCGCCCAGGAGTTCGGCGGCCTCGTCCAGGAGCGGCACGTCGGCCGGGGTCCATTCGCCCCCCTCGCGGCGGACCGCCCCGGCGTCGGCCTCGGTGAGGTGGGTGGGATCGGCGAGGAAGTCCGTGACGAACTCCTCGGGGGTCAGCCGGGGCCAGAGCGAGCCGATGGCGGCGTGCACCTCGGCGCTGGCGGCGATCTCCTTGGCGAGCTGGGCGATGTCGGAGGCGTCCAGGAGGTTGGGGCCGCCGTAGGGGTCGGCGCCGAGGCGGTCGGTGAGCTGGGCGGTCAGCGCGTCGATGATCCGGAAGGCGAAGTGCGGGCGGGCCAGGTTGTGCGGCAGTCCGGTGGCGCGGGCCCGCTCGCGGGCCTCGGTGGCCATGGCGCGGTCGAGGTGGAGGGTGCCGTAGTCGTCGTGGTCGATCTCCAGCACCTCGTCCGGCACGGCCTGCCGGTCGGCCACGGCCCGGGCCAGCGCCCCGGCCATCTCCAGGCGGCCCTTGGCCTCGGCGGCTCGGGGGGTGTCGGTGCCCCTCGCCTCGACGCCGGGGAAGAGTTCGCCGAGGGTGGCGAGCCAGACGCCGGTCTCGCCGAGGGAGGGCAGCACCTCGCCGATGTAGCCGAGGAAGGCCGGGTTCGGGCCGACGATCAGCACGGCGCGGCGGGCCAGCTGCTCGCGGTGGGCGTAGAGGAGGTAGGCGGCGCGGTGCAGGGCGACGGCGGTCTTGCCCGTGCCGGGGCCGCCTTCGACGACGAGGACGCCCTGGTGCGGGGCGCGGATGACGCGGTCCTGCTCGGCCTGGATCGTCTGCACGATGTCGGCCATCCGGCCGGTGCGGGCGGCGCCGAGCGCGGCGAGCAGGACGGCGTCGCCGTTGGGGTCCTCGTGTCCGGTGCGCCGCGCGTCGCCGAGGTCGAGGATCTCGTCGTGCAGAGCGGTGACGGTACGCCCCTCGGTGGTGAGGTGGCGACGCCTGCGCAGCCCCATCGGGGTGTGGCCGGTGGCCAGATAGAAGGGGCGGGCGACCGGCGCCCGCCAGTCGATGAGGACGGGGGTGCGGTCGGCGTTCTCCTCGCGGATTCCGATACGGCCGACGTGTCGGCTGGTCCCGTCCCGGAAATCCAGCCGCCCGAAACAGAGCCCGGAATCCACGGCGTCCAGCGCGGCGGCGGTCATGCCGTGCTCGGTGACCGCGACGTCCCGCTCCAGACGGGCCTGCTGACCCGTGGTGGCCTGCGACAACGACCTTCTGACGGCGCTCTCCCCGGCGGCGCGGCGAGCGTCGAGGAGGGTGTACAGGTGGGTGACGAAGGACTGCTCGGCCCGCAATTCCGCGTCGTCCCGGCGCTCTTCGCGATTCCCCTGCCACTCGGTTGACAATGCGACTCCTCGCCGGTTATGATGGATTCATCAGGTGTTTCTCTGCGCCCAATTGAGGGAAAACAGAAACACCGAATATACGCAGCCAAAGCCCCCGGACGTCAAATCGTCGGAGGGCTTTTTTTCTTTGCCCTTCGAGTCCGGCCGCGTTCGGCATTGCGCGCCGTCCGGGCCGACGGGTGCGGCGAGCGACTGTCCGGACACCACCGAGCCACCCCAGGGTCACCGCCGGCGGCGGGCATCGCTCCGGGCAGCGCCGGACCGGCCCGCAGGCGCCCTGGCTCCTCGGCCTGCGCCTGGCGGCGCTCAGCCGCCGGGCACCTCGGTCGCCGCCCGTACCTCCTGAGGCAACGCGAACGCCCCCGGCGGGGGGCCGGGGGCGTTGGCGGGGCCGGGCGGTGGGGGGGTCGCCCGGTCCGGGAACGCGCCGCGCCTCGGGGGAGTGAGGCGCGGCGCGAGATGTGGGTCAGCTGCCGGACTTCTGGAGGGGGACGCCGCCGTCGGCCTGCCCGGCGGCCGGCTCGGCGTCCTCCGGGGCCGGGCCGTGCCCGTCGTCGACCAGGGTCTTCTCGTCGAAGGGGATCTCCCCGGCGAGGACCTTGTTGACGCGGTCGCGGTCGACCTCCTTGGTCCAGGTGCCGATGAGCAGGGTGGCCACGGCGTTGCCCGCGAAGTTGGTCATGGCGCGGGCCTCGGACATGAAGCGGTCGATGCCGACGATCAGACCGACGCCGTCGACCAGCTCCGGCCGGTGCGACTGGAGACCGCCCGCGAGGGTGGCGAGCCCGGCGCCGGTGACGCCGGCGGCACCCTTCGAGGCGATGATCATGAAGAGGAGCAGGGAGACCTGCTCGCCCAGGGAGAGCGGGTTGCCCATCGCCTCGGCGACGAAGAGGGAGGCCATCGTCAGGTAGATGGCGGTGCCGTCGAGGTTGAAGGAGTAGCCGGTCGGGACGGTGATGCCGACGACGGGCTTGGAGATGCCCAGGTGCTCCATCTTGGCGATCAGGCGGGGCAGCGCCGACTCCGAGGAGGAGGTGGAGAGGATCAGCAGGAACTCGCGGCCCAGGTACTTGAGCAGCTTGAGGATGTTGACCCCGGTGCAGATGCGCAGCAGCGCGCCGAGGACGACGACCACGAAGATCAGGCAGGTGACGTAGAAGCCGATCATGATGACGGCGAGCGACTTCAGCGCGTCGATGCCGGTCTCTCCGACCACCGCCGCGATGGCACCGAAGGCGCCGACGGGGGCCGCCCACATGATCATGGCGAGGACGCGGAAGACGAGGCGCTGGATGTGGCCGATGCCGGCCAGGATCGGCTCGCCGGACTTGCCGAGGGCCTGCACGGCGAAGCCGACCAGGAGGGCGACCAGCAGGGTCTGGAGGACCTCGCCGCCGGTGAAGGCGGAGACCATGGTGGTCGGGATGATGCCGATCAGGAAGTCGACGGTGGACTCGCTGCCGTCGCTGGCCTGGGCCTCTCCGGCGCCACGCAGCTCGTCGGTGAGCTGCATGCCGTGGCCCGGCTCCAGGAAGTTGCCGACGACCAGGCCGATGGCGAGGGCGACGGTCGACATCACGATGAAGTAGCCGAGGGCGAGGCCGCCGACCGCGCCGACCTTGGCGGCCTTGCGGACCGATCCGACGCCCAGCACGATCGTGCAGAAGATGATCGGCGAGATCATCATCTTGATCAGGTTGACGAAGCCGGTGCCGAGCGGCTTCAGCTCGACGGCCAGTGACGGAGCGACGAAGCCGAGCAGGATGCCGAGCACGACCGCGGCGATCACGGCGATGTACAGATAATGCGTTCTGTCCCGCTTGGCTGCTGTAGCCACGGGGGCCTCCTTGGACTTCGTCGTCTGCGATGCGGACCGGTGCGGGCGGTCGCCCGGCGCCGGACGTGCAAGCGACGCTCGCGGCCTGGGAGGGGCGGAGCGGACAGGTGCCTGCACAACGCTCAGTGCGTGCGGCTCACGTGCTGGCGGTGCGGCGACTCTTTCGCAGGCTGTGACAGCGGTCACCCTTGCGTTCATTTAGTTCGCACACATCCAGCCAGGCAGACTGTCCGACATGCCCCTCTGTCGTCCCCGAAGTCTCGCTGGTCAGCTCTTCGCGATGCAGGTCTTCCTGGTGGGCCTGCTGATCCTCGGCTGTGTCCTGTTCGCGTTCCTCTCCGACCGCCGTCAGGCCGAGGAGGCGGCGGTCCGCCAGGTGGACGCGACGGCCCGGGCGGTCGCCGACTCCCCCTCGGTGCGCGAGGCGATCCAGTCGGGCGACGACCCCTCGCGCGTCCTCCAGCCGTACGCCGAGGAGGTCCGCCGCGACGCGGATGTCGGCTTCGTCACCATCATGGACACCGACGGCATCCGCTGGACCCATCCGGACGAGCGGCAGATAGGCGCGCGCTTCATGGGCCACACCGAGGAGGCGCTGAGCGGCCGCACGCTCCAGGAGACGTACACCGGCACGCTCGGCCCCTCGGTACGGGTGGTCACCCCGGTCCGGGCCGACGGCGAGGTGATCGGGCTGGTCAGCGTGGGGATCACGGTCGACCAGATCGCGGCCCGGCTGCGCGCGCAGGCCCTCACCCTGCTCTCGGTGGGCGGGCTGACGCTGGCGGTCGGCGGGGTCGGCACGTACGTGATCAACGCGCGGCTGCGCCGTCACACGCACGGCATGGACGCCGCCCAGCTCAGCCACATGTACGCCTACCACCAGGCGGCCCTGCACGCGGTCCGCGAGGGACTGGTGATGCTGGACGGGCAGCGCAGGGTGGCGCTGATCAACGACGGGGCCCGGGAGCTGCTCGGCCTCACCCCGGAGCGCGGGGTCGGCGACCGGGCCGACGAGCTGGGGCTGCCGGCCCCGCTGACGGGAGCACTGCTCGCGGCCGAACCCCGGGTCGACGAGGTGCACCTGAGCGACGACCGGGTCCTGGTGGTCAACACCTCGCCGGTCGCCGCCGGCGAGCGGCGCGGCACCGTCGTCACCCTGCGCGACCACACCGAGCTCCAGGCGCTCACCGGCGAGCTGGACTCCGAGCGCGGCTTCTGCGAGGCGCTGCGCTCGCAGGCGCACGAGGCCGCCAACCGGCTGCACACCGTGGTCTCGCTGATCGAGCTGGGCCGGGCGGACGAGGCGGTGGAGTTCGCCACCGCCGAACTGGAACTGGCCCAGACCCTCACCGACCAGGTGGTGCAGGCGGTCGGTGAGCCGGTGCTGGCGGCGCTGCTGCTGGGCAAGACCGCGCAGGCCAACGAGCGCGGCATCGAGCTGAGCGTGCACGAGGACAGCCGCCTGGACGACGGGGTGCTCCCGCCGGAGCTGCCCGCCCGCGACCTGGTCACCGTCCTGGGCAACCTGGTCGACAACGCGATGGAGGCCGTCTCCGGCACCCCGGGCGCCCGCGTCACGGTGACCGCCCGTGCCGAGTCGGACGGGCTCCTGCTGCGGGTCGCCGACAACGGCCCGGGCGTCGGCGGCGGCGAGGAGGTGTTCCGCCGGGGGTGGTCCACCAAGGAGGGCGGCGGCCGGGGGCTGGGCCTCGCGCTGGTGCGGCAGACGGCCGAGCGGCACGGCGGTACGGTCACCGTGGGAGAGGCGCCCGGCGGCGGGGCCGCCTTCCGGGTCCGCATCCCCTTCGGCCGGCACACGCCGGACGGGTTCTCCGGCCTGCCCGCGCCCCGCTCCCGCCCGCACGCGGGCGCGGGCCCGCCCGGCACAGCCCCGCTGCCCACGCCCGACCCGACCGACGACGCCACTCCGGAGAGCCTGAGATGACCCCGTACCCCACCCAGCCCGCCGGGTCCGACGGCGCCCCGGCTCCCGGTGGCGGGCAGGGGGGCGCCCCGGGTCCGGTCCGGGTGCTGGTGGTGGAGGACGACCCGGTGGCGGCCGACGCGCACCGGACGTACGTGGAGCGGGTTCCGGGGTTCACCGTGGTGGCGGTGGCGCACTCGGGCACCGAGGCGCAGCGGGCCCTGGAACGGTTCCCGGTGGACCTGCTCCTGCTCGACCTGTACCTGCCGGACGGGCACGGCCTCCAGCTGGCCCGCTCGCTGCGGGCGGCCGGGCACCGGGCCGACGTGATCGCGGTGACCTCGGCACGGGACCTGGCGGTGGTCCGCGAGGGGGTGTCGCTGGGGGTGGTCCAGTACGTCCTCAAACCGTTCACGTTCGCGACGCTGCGGGACCGTCTCGTGCGGTACGCCCAGTTCCGCACGGCCGCCGGTGAGGCCAGCGGCCAGGCCGAGGTGGACCGGGCGCTCGGCGCCCTGCGCGCGCCGCAGCCCGCGGTGCTCCCGAAGGGTCTGAGTTCACCGACCCTGGAGCGTGTGACCCATGCGCTGCGCGCGGCCCCCGAGGGCCTGACGGCGGCGGCCACCGGCGAGGAGGTCGGGATCTCCCGCATCACCGCCCGCCGCTACCTGGAACACCTCGTCGCCTCGGGCCGGGCGGTGCGCAGCCCCCAGTACGGCACGGTGGGGCGCCCGGAACTGCGGTACCGGTGGCAGTGAGGGCGTGACCGCCGGGCGTTCGCGGCCGGACGGGGCGGCGGGCGCCCGGGAAACCCCGGGCGCGCGCCGCCCCTCGGGCCGTGGGCCGGTTCAGAAGACCGACTCGGCCTCGTCCATGCGGTCCTGGGGGACGGTCTTCAGCTCGGTGACCGCCTCGGCGAGCGGGACCATCTCTACGCGGGTGCCGCGCAGCGCGGTCATCCGGCCGAACGCGCCGTTGTGCGCGGCCTCGACGGCGTGCCAGCCGAAGCGGGTGGCGAGGACGCGGTCGTAGGCGGTGGGGCTGCCGCCGCGCTGGACGTGGCCGAGGATGACCGGGCGGGCCTCCTTGCCGAGGCGGTGCTCCAGCTCCCCGGCGAGCGCGGTGCCGATGCCTTGGAACCGCTCGTGGCCGTACTGGTCGATGGCGCCCTTGCCGTAGTCCATGGTCCCCTCGGCGGGGTGGGCGCCCTCGGCGACGCAGATGACGGCGAACTTCTTGCCGCGCGCGAACCGCTCCTCGACCATCTTGACCAGGTCGGCCGGGTCGAAGGGCCGCTCGGGCAGGCAGATGCCGTGGGCGCCGCCGGCCATGCCGGACTCCAGCGCGATCCATCCGGCGTGCCGGCCCATCACCTCGACGACCATGACGCGCTGGTGCGACTCGGCGGTGGTCTTGAGCCGGTCGATGGCCTCGGTGGCGACGCCGACGGCGGTGTCGAAGCCGAAGGTGCGGTCGGTGGCGGAGATGTCGTTGTCGATGGTCTTCGGCACGCCGACCACCGGCATCCCGGAGTCGGAGAGGAGCCGGGCGGCGGTGAGGGTGCCCTCGCCGCCGATCGGGATCAGTACGTCGATCCCGAGTTCGCGGGCCAGCTCCGGGGCGTTCTCGCACGCCTCGGCGAGGCGGCCGCGCTCCAGGCGGGCCGAGCCGAGGATGGTGCCGCCGCGGGCGAGGATGCCGCTGACGGCGTTGAGGTCGAGAGGGCGGTAGCGGCGGTCCAGGAGGCCCTTGTACCCGTCCTCGAAGCCGATGACCTCGTCGCCGTGGTGTGTGACGGCACGGTGCACGACCGAGCGGATCACGGCGTTCAGGCCGGGACAGTCGCCGCCTGCGGTGAGAATTCCGATACGCATCGTGCTGTCTCTCCTGCTCGATACTGGCCGTTCGTCCGTGTCGCGGTCCGCCGGGGAGACGGAACGCGCATTCTGACACGGCGGCCTTCCCGTCCGTTTCCCCGGTCACTTCCGCCGCTCCCCACCGGCCGCCTGCCCCCGGTGGCGCGGGCTCACCCCTGACCGGCGGAACGCCGACCCCGCCGAACAAGAGCCGCCGCCCGCACACCGGTATCGTCGGAGTGCATACCGTAGCAAAAGCGGCACCGCTCCACTCCGGGTTCCGGAAGAAGGCCCCTCGCGAGGATCTGGCCGCGGCAGGGGTCGTTCGCGCCAGGATGGGCAGGCGCCCGGACGAGAGGCACAGATGTGCGCATCGGGCTCCCGGTCGGCCGCGGCACGGGACCAGCGGAAGGAGCGGACGCGTGACACGCAGCGTCTACGTCACCGGAACCGACCGGGGCGACGGCCGGCAGGTCTTCGAGCTGGGCCTCATGGAGCTGCTGACCCGCCGGGTCGACCGGGTGGGGGTGTTCCGGCCGCTGGTGCACGACGGGCCCGACCGCCTCTTCGAGGTGCTGCGCGGCCGCTACCGGCTCAGCCAGGACCCGGCCACCGTGCACGGCATCGACTACCGCGAGGCCGCGGGCATCCAGGCCGAACAGGGCACCGACGCCCTCGTCTCCCAGCTCGTCGACCGCTACCTGGCCGTCGCCCGCGACTACGAGGTGGTGCTGGTCCTCGGCACCGACTACGCCGACACCCAGCTCCCCGACGAGCTGGCGCTCAACGCCCGCCTCGCCAACGAGTTCGGCGCCTCCGTGCTGCCGGTGGTCGGCGGCCGGGCCCAGAGCGCCGAGTCGGTCCGCGCGGAGGCCCACAACGCCTACCGCGCCTACCACGCGCTCGGCTGCGACGTGCTGGCCCTGGGCGTCAACCGGGTCGCCGCCGAGGACCGCGAGAAGGTCGCGGCACGGCTGGGGGCCCGTCTGCCCGTGCCCTGCTACGTCCTCCCCGACGACCCGGCGCTCTCCGCGCCGACCGTCCGGCAGATCTCCCGGGCACTGGACGGCACGGTCCTGCTGGGCGACGGCACCGGGCTCGCCCGGGACGTCCTCGACTTCGTCTTCGGCGGTGCCACCCTGCCGACCTTCCTGCACGCGCTCACCCCGGGCTGCCTGGTGGTGGCCCCCGGCGACCGGGCCGACCTGGTGGTGGGGGCGCTGGCCGCGCACAGCGCCGGGACCCCGCCGATCGCCGGGGTGCTGCTGACCCTCGGTGAGCGGCCGGGGCCCGAGGTGCTGCGGCTGGCCGCGAAGGTGGCGCCGGGGACTCCGGTGGTCTCCGTGCCGGGCAACAGCTTCCCGACCGCCACCCGGCTGTTCACCCTGGAGGGACGGCTGGACGCGGCGACGCCGCGCAAGGCGGAGACGGCACTCGGCCTCTTCGAGGACTGGGTGGACACCGGGGAGCTGCTGGACCGGATCTCGGTCGGTCCCACCGACCGGGTCACGCCGATGATGTTCGAGCACAAGCTGCTGGAGCGGGCCCGCGCCGACCGCCGCCGGGTGGTGCTGCCGGAGGGCCTGGAGGAGCGGGTGCTGCGCGCCGCCGACGTGCTGCTGCGCCGCTCGGTCTGCGACCTGACCCTCCTCGGGCCCCCCGACGCGATCCGCAAGAAGGCCGCCGACCTGGGGGTGGACCTCGGCGGGGCGGAGCTGATCGACCCGCAGGAGTCGCCGCTTCGCAAGCGGTTCGCCGAGCGGTACGCCGAGCTGCGCGCCCACAAGGGTGTCTCGGTGGAGCTGGCGTACGACGTGGTCGCCGACGTCAACTACTTCGGCACGCTGATGGTCGAGGAGGGGCTGGCCGACGGCATGGTCTCCGGCTCGGCGCACTCCACCGCGGCCACCATCCGCCCCGCCTTCGAGATCATCCGGACCCGCCCGGACGCCACCCTGGTCTCCTCGGTCTTCTTCATGTGCCTCGCCGACCGGGTGCTGGTCTACGGCGACTGCGCGGTCAACCCCGACCCGAACGCGGTGGAACTGGCCGACATCGCCGTGCAGTCGGCGCTGACCGGCGCCCGGTTCGGTGTCGAACCGAAGATCGCGATGCTGTCGTACTCGACCGGCAGCTCCGGTTCGGGCGCCGACGTGGAGAAGGTGCGCGAGGCCACCGCGCTCGCCCGTGAGCGGCGGCCGGACCTGATGATCGAGGGCCCCATCCAGTACGACGCGGCCGTCGAGCCGACGGTGGCGGCGGCCAAGCTGCCCGGCTCCGAGGTGGCCGGGCAGGCGACCGTGCTGGTCTTCCCGGACCTCAACACCGGCAACAACACGTACAAGGCGGTGCAGCGGTCGGCCGGCGCGGTGGCCGTCGGCCCGGTCCTCCAGGGTCTGCGCAAGCCGGTCAACGACCTCTCCCGGGGCGCGCTCGTCCAGGACATCGTCACCACCGTCGCGATCACCGCCGTCCAGGCCCAGGAGAGCGGCGCGTGAGCGCGCCGCGCGACCCCGGCCCCGTACCGAGCAGGAGGCAGCACGTGAGCACCGAGCAGGGCCCGCGTCCTCACCGCGTCCTCGTCCTCAACTCCGGCTCCTCGTCGGTCAAGTACCAGCTGCTGGACATGACCGACCACAGCCGGCTCGCCGTCGGCCTGGTGGAGCGGATCGGCGAGGAGACCTCACGGCTGGTCCACACTGCGCTGGATGACGGGCCCGGCGAGCAGCGGGAGCGCGTCGTGCCGGTCCGGGACCACCGGGCGGCGCTGGAGGCCCTCGCCGCCGAGCTGGCCGAGGACGGGCTCGGCCTCGACTCCCCCGAACTGGCGGCGATCGGGCACCGGGTGGTGCACGGCGGGCGGCGGTTCACCCGGCCGACCGTGATCGACGACGCGGTGCTCGCCGAGATCGAGCGGCTGGTGCCGGTGGCGCCGCTGCACAACCCGGCCAACCTGATGGGCATCCGCACCGCCCGTCGGCTGCGCCCGGACCTGCCCCAGG
This sequence comes from Streptomyces sp. BBFR102, assembly GCF_051397025.1. NCBI lineage: Bacteria > Bacillati > Actinomycetota > Actinomycetes > Kitasatosporales > Streptomycetaceae > Streptomyces > Streptomyces sp. BBFR102. Next base: position 4,367,916 of record NZ_CP195757.1, on the reverse strand, counting down.
TGGCGGTCTTCGACACCACCTTCCACACCACGATGCCGGAGTACGCCGCCCGCTACGCGATCGACCGCGAGACCGCCGACGCCCACCGGGTGCGCCGCTACGGCTTCCACGGCACCTCGCACGCCTACGTCGCCCGGAAGGCGGCCGAGCTGCTGGACCGGCCCCTTCGGGAGCTGAACCTCATCACCCTCCACCTGGGCAACGGCGCCTCGGCGGCGGCGGTGCGCGGCGGGGTCTGCGTCGACACCTCCATGGGGCTCACCCCGCTGGAGGGGCTGATGATGGGGACCCGCTCGGGCGACGTGGACCCGGCCGTCGTCTTCCACCTGAAGCGGGTCGCCGGGATGGAGACCGACGAGACCGACGCCCTGCTCAACCAGCGCAGCGGCCTGCTCGGGATATGCGGCGACAACGACATGCGCGAGATCACCCGGCGCATGGACGAGGGGGACGAGGACGCCCGGCTCGCCTTCGACATGTACGTCCACCGGCTGAAGAAGTACATCGGCGCCTACGCGGCGGTCCTCGGCCGGGTGGACGCGGTGGTCTTCACGGCGGGCGTCGGGGAGAACGCGGCCGCGGTGCGCCAGGCGGCGGTGGGCGGTCTGGAAGGGTTCGGGATGGTGGTGGACCGCGAGCTGAACGCGGCCCGCTCCGGCGTCTGCCGGCTGATCTCGCCCGGCTCCTCGCGGGTGGCCGTCGCGGTGGTGCCGACCGACGAGGAACTGGAGATCGCCGAGCAGACCTACGCCCTGGTCGGGCCGGACGTACGGCCGGCGCCAGAGGGCGCGGACTCCCCCGTTCCGCCGCCCGGCTGAGCACCCGTCCGCCCATATGTATCTTCCGCCAGATGAAATATTCCGCACGGAAACAAACCGATAGGATCGTCCCATGCGCCGTTCCAAGATCGTCTGCACGCTGGGCCCCGCCGTCGACTCGTACGAGCAGCTGAAAGCGCTCATCGAGGCAGGCATGAACGTGGCCCGTTTCAACATGAGCCACGGCTCGCACGCCGAGCACGAGGACCGGTACCGCCGGGTCCGGCAGGCGGCCGCGGACACCGGCCGGGCGGTGGGTGTCCTCGCCGACCTCCAGGGCCCCAAGATCCGGCTGGCGACCTTCGCCGAGGGCCCGGTCGAGCTGGTGCGCGGTGACGAGTTCACCATCACCGCGGAGGACGTGGCCGGCTCCAAGTCGATCTGCGGCACCACCTACAAGGGGCTGCCCGGCGACGTCGCCAAGGGGGACCCGATCCTCATCAACGACGGCAACGTCGAGCTGAAGGTCACCTCGGTCGAGGGCCCGCGCGTACAGACCATCGTCATCGAGGGCGGGGTGATCTCCGACCACAAGGGCATCAACCTGCCCGGCGCCGCCGTCAACGTCCCGGCCCTCTCCGAGAAGGACGTGGAGGACCTGCGCTTCGCCCTGCGGATGGGTTGCGACTTGGTCGCGCTCTCCTTCGTCCGGGACGCCGAGGACGTCAAGGACGTCCACAAGGTGATGGACGAGGAGGGCCGCCGGGTCCCGGTGATCGCCAAGGTGGAGAAGCCGCAGGCGGTCGCCAACATGGAGGCGGTCGTCCTCGCCTTCGACGGCGTCATGGTGGCCCGCGGCGACCTCGCGGTGGAGTACCCGCTGGAGAAGGTCCCGATGGTCCAGAAGCGCCTGGTGAGCCTCTGCCGCCGGAACGCCAAGCCGGTGATCGTGGCGACCCAGATGATGGAGTCGATGATCACCAACTCCCGGCCGACCCGCGCCGAGGCGTCCGACGTCGCCAACGCCATCCTGGACGGCGCCGACGCGGTGATGCTCTCCGCCGAGTCCAGCGTCGGCGCGTACCCGGTCGAGACGGTCAAGACGATGTCGAAGATCGTCGTCGCCGCCGAGCAGGAGCTGCTCTCACGCGGCCTCCAGCCGCTGGTCCCGGGCAAGAAGCCGCGCACCCAGGGCGGCGCCGTGGCCCGCGCCGCCGCCGAGATCGCCGACTTCCTCGGCGCCCGGGCCCTGGTGGCGTACACCAAGTCCGGCGACACCGCCCGGCGGCTCTCCCGCTACCGCGCGGCCCAGCCGATCCTCGCCTTCACCACCGACGAGGCCACCCGCAACCAGCTCACCCTGAGCTGGGGCGTGGAGAGCCACGTGGTGGACTACGTCGACAACACCGACGCCATGGTGGACCAGGTCGACGAGGAACTCGTCGGGCTGAAGCGGTTCAACGACGGCGACACGGTCGTCATGACCGCCGGTTCGCCCCCCGGTGTCCCCGGCACCACCAACATGGTCCGGGTCCACCACCTCGGCGGCGCCCACGGCTGACCCCTGACTCCACCGGACCCGCACCTGCCCCGCCGGGTCCGGCGGGTACGACCGTGGCCCGCGTCCCCTGCTGAGGACGCGGGCCACGGTCTTGTGCGGCTCCCGGGCGGGCGTGGGGCTCAGTCGCCCTCGGTGAAGTAGTTCTGGAGGCCCGGCACGGTGAGCGTGCCGCCGAACTGCCCGGCCTGGACGACCTTCACCTTGGTGAAGAAGGCCCAGGGCACGTTGAGCGGAGGCGGGTGCTCGGGGTTGAAGGTGATCGGGATGAGCCCGAAGAGGTTCCCCTTCAGCTCCTCGGTGTACATGGTGACCTCGCCGCCCCTGATCGTCGAGGTCGAGCCCGCCGCGGCCTTCACATGGCCCGTCTGCCCCTTGGGGCCGACGGTGAGCTGGTGCAGGTCCTTGATGTCCGTGGTCTTCGCCGTGAACTTCAGGACCGGCTTCACCGTGCCGCTGTACGTCTTGACCTTGACCACGCCGTGGTAGTCGAGGCCGCCCAGCGTCAGCCTGCTGGTCTCCAGCCGCCACGGGTCGTCCGGCAGGAGCGGAATGCCCGGCTCCAGGTCGAGGTCGGCCAGGGCCTTCGGGTCCGGCGCGCACGGGTCGTCGTCCGCGGCACCGACGGCACCCTGCGCCCCGGCGGTCAGCTCGCTCACCGAGACCCCGTTCTTGCGGGCGGCGTCCTCGATGTCCTTCTTGAGCTGCTCGGCGGGGCTGAGTCCGGCCTCCTTCCCGGCGGCCTCCTCCTCCGCCTCGTCGGCGGCCTTCTTGTCCGCCGCCTTCTTGTCCGCCGCCTTCTCGTCGGCCGCGTCCCGGTCCGCCGCCTTCTTGTCGGCCGCTTGGGAGTCCGCCTGGCCGGCGTCGTCCTTCTCCTCGGTGCCGCCGGACGTCCCGCCGGCCTCCTCGGAGGCGGTCGGCTCCGGCTCGGGCTCCTCGGACTTCTTGTCCCCGGGGGTGAAGAGGTCCTTGAGCGCGTCGCCGAGGCCCAGCGGGTCGAGCGGGTTCCGGGTCTCCTCCGGCTCCGGCTCCGCGGTGGGCTGCTCGTCCGCCGGGTCGGGCTTCTCGCTCCCGGTGCCGTCGTCCGCCGGAGCCGACGGGGAGGCGGACGGGGTGGGCGTGGCGCCCGGTGCGGCCGGCTTCGAGGCGCCGGGCCCGGGGGTGGGCGCGGTGTCCGGTTCGGCCGACTCGGACGGCTCGTCGGAGCGGGTGACGCACGGGCCGCCCCGCGGGATGTCCGCCTTGTCGTCGGCCAGGGCCAGCTTGGGTGTCAGACCCATGCCCACGAAGACCGCCGTGGGCATCGCGGCCAGGGCGAACGCCTTGCCCGCGGGTATCTGGAGCTTCGTCAGCAGCGACTTCCGGGGGGCCGCGTGCCGCGGCCCGGTTCTGCCGAGGGCCTTACCGCCCTCTTCGGCAGCCAGTTGCGCCTCGTCACCCCGCACGGTGCCTCCCGCCGTTGGTCTCAAGTGTCGTGCCGTCCGCGTGGGCGCCTACGCCCTCGGCGGCCGGCTCCGGCTCGGGCGCGGCTGCCTGGACGACCGGCCCGGCCTGCTCCGGCTCCGCCTCGGCCGACTGCGCGCCCTGCCCGCTCCCCTCGGAAGCGGTCTTGCCCGGGGCCCAGGAGATCGAGAGGGCCCCGCCGAACATGGCCAGCAGGAAGCCGATGAGGAACCCGCCGAGGTTGGACACCGGCAGCGAGACCAGCGCGAGGAGGATCGCCGCGACGCCCGCGAACACCCGGACGACGGACTGGAACCACATCGTCAGTCCGAGCGTGATCAGCAGCAGGCCGATGATCAGCGAACCCGCGCCGGTCGGGGTGCCCATCCGCAGGCTCAACTGCCCGAGCGTGAGCTGTGCGTACGGCAGATAGGCGATGGGGACGCCGCCCAGCATCGTCAGCAGGCCCGCCCAGAACGGGCGGGTGCCGCGCCACATCCGGAAGCGACGCCGCCAGTAGTGAAATCGGTCGCTCAGCCCTGGGGACTCGGCGCTCATGGAAAACAGCTCCCTGGAACCGGCAATGGGTGGAGAGAAGATGGAGTGGCGGGCGGGGAACCCGCCGCGACGCTCCGGGACTCACGCCCCGACCGCGCCACGGCCCGCTCCGCGCCCGCCCGGGGAGCGCTTAGTAGCACTCCTTGACGCCCTTGTGCAGCTTCATGCTGAGACCGCTCAGCTTGAAGGTTCCGGCGGTGGTGGCCCACGCCGTCTGCTTGACGTTCTTCAGGGTGGCCGTGTCGGCCTCCTGCGAGAAGCCGTAGGGGTTGGCCTGGTCACCCTTCTTGATGCCAGGGCCCTTGGTGCTCTCGCCGGCGGCCACACCGATGTTGATGTTCTTGAACTCGGCGTCGGCGTCGAGCTGGGCGACGTCGATGTACAGGTTCTCGGCCTCGACCGGCGTACCACCCGTACCGGCCTTCAGCTGAAGGCTGATGGTGCCGATGAGCGGGACGTCCGGCGTGACGACGGACTGGCACATGTTGTTGATCGTCGCGGTCTTGAACGCGGAGATCGCGACCGGATGGGCGGCCTTGTCGCCCTTCAGGTCGTACCCGGTGTCCATACCGCCGTACTGGACGAACCCGTTACCGACCAGCTTGTCGGCCGACACCTTGAACGACTGGCCGGACACGGCGAACGACGCCGCGAGCGCACCCTGCGACAGGGCCACGCCGATCGCCGCGGTAGCGGCGACGGTGGGCACCATGACAACGGCGAACCGCTTCCATCTGGTCCCACCACGAGCCACGGACTCCATGACATTCCTCCTTCTCGGACGTACATCTCCGGCCTCTGACTGGCCCCGAACGGGCTGTTCAGCCGGGCAGGGATGGGAGAAGTGCTACGTCCTCGGCAAGGAGAGCGCCTACGACCGCGCACGCCGCGCCTCGCGGCGGGGTGTGACGGTTCGGCGGCGATCACCCCCGAGCGACAACCACTGGCCACGCCTCGCACGGGGACGCGCGGCCGGTTCGGACAGGCCCTGCCGAGGGCAGAGACCCCCCTGTCCAGGCCGAGACCCGCGGCCTCGACCTGCCCGGTGGGGACCCAGAGAGCCCGTGGCCCCGGATGGCTGCCGGGGTGCGGGGAAAGGGACCGAGCGTCGCCGATCGTGGTGCATTCGGAGCCCGGGCACAAGGGGTTCGTTACCGGCTAGTAACGGCTGGATAACCAAAGCCGGGCACAGCGATGCCGGGCGGGTACGGACGGTGCCGCGAGGAGGGGTGACAAATCATCACTCGGGACGACAGAGGGGGATCGGGGACCGACTCGGGCTTACTGCGAGTAACAGCGGCCGCGATTGCCAAGTTTTGGCAAAGCGCGGCCGCTTGGGTCTCTCGGTCGTCGAATCGCTTCCCGCGCCCCAGGAGTGGCGCGGGTCAGGTGCTCAGAACAGCACCCGGGCCAGGGCGGTGCGGGCCGCGGTCACCCGCGGGTCCTCGGCGCCGACCACCTCGAAGAGGTCGAGCAGGTGGAGGCGGGCCTCGTTCCGGTCGTCCCCCGCGGTGACCCGCACGGTGTCGACCAGCCGGCCGAAGGCGTCGTCGACGTGGCCGCCGACCAGGTCCAGATCGGCGGCGGCGGTCTGCGCGTCGATGTCGGCCGGGCGCTCGGCGGCGTCCTGGCGGACCTTCTGCGGGTCCAGGCCGCTGACGCGGCGCAGGAGTTCGGCCTGACCGAGGCCGAGCTTGGCCTCCGTGTTGGCCGGGTCGTCGGAGAGGACGTTCTGGTAGGCGCGGACCGCGCCGTCGAGGTCACCGGCGTCCAGCGCCTGGACGGCGGCCTCCAGCAGGGCGTCGTACGGCCCGGCCGGCTCCTCGGGGACGGCTGCGGGGTCGCCCGCCTCGGAGCCGGGGTCGACGGCGATACCGGTGAGGCCGAACCGCTCCTCGCCGACCTGGATGAGCTGGTCCAGGGTCTGCCGGATCTGCGCCTCGGGGGCGGCCCCCTGGAAGAGCGGGAGGGCCTGGCCCGCGACGACGGCGAAGACGGCGGGGATGCCCTGGATGCCGAACTGCTGCATCAGCATCTGATTGGCGTCGACGTCGACCTTGGCCAGCAGGAAGCGGCCGTTGTACTCGTGCGCGAGGCGCTCCAGCAGCGGGCCGAGCTGCTTGCACGGCTCGCACCATTCGGCCCAGAAGTCGATGACGACCGGGACCTCGTTGGAGCGCTGGAGGACCTCGCGTTCGAAGTCGGCCTCGGTGACGTCGATGACCAGGCTCGACGCGGGGACCGCACCGGTTCCGCCCTGTCGGGCGGCTTCGGCGCGGGCCTGTTCGGCCTTGGCCTTGGCTTCCTGGGCCTGCTTCACCGCGGCGAGGTCGACGACTCCGCTCATGGACATGTTCCGTGGCTGCATGCGTACATCCTCCCCCCTCCGCGCGCGTGGTGGGAAACCCGCCGAACGGCGGACGACGGCGATTCCCCTGCGCCGGTGAACAGGCGCCGTGCTGCTGCTGCGTGACGTGCTGTCGTGCTGTTCCGGCCTCGGCCGGTGCGGCGCCGGGTCCCCACCCGCGCCTGTGATTGTCGCCCGGAGGCGGACACGCGCTTTCGCTACGGGTCGTAGCGTAACTCTCCGAGCCGCTCCGCGTCAGACGGGCCCGGGTGATCCGGGTCACGGCGCGGGAGCATACTGACCGTTCGGTAGCTCTGGATACAGTCGCTGCCATGCAGAGCCGCACCCCTCCCGCCCGCACCGGACGCCCACGCAGCGCGACCGCGGACGCCGCGATCCTGGACGCGACCCGGGACGCCCTCGGCGAGATCGGCTGGTCCCGGCTGTCGCTGGGCGACGTCGCCCAGCGGGCCGGGGTCGCCAAGACCACGCTGTACCGGCGGTGGGCGGGGAAGAACGAACTCGTGGTGGACGCGGTGGCGGAGCTCTTCGACGAGCTGGTGCTCCCGGACGGCGACAGCCTCGCCGCCGACGTGGCCGGCGTGGTCCTCCAGTTCGGCGAGCTGCTCCAGCGGCCCGAGACCCGGACGGCGCTGATGGCGGTGGTCGCCGAGTCGACCTCCGACCCGGCCCTGAGGCTGCGCATCCGCACCGCCATCGTGGACCGCCAGAAGCGCCTGGTCCTCCAGGGCCGCGAACGCGCCCAGCGCCGCGGCGAACTCCCTTACGAGACCGAGCCCGCCGTCGCCGAGCGGCACGCCGACCTGGTCTTCGACGTGATCGCCGGCGCCGTGGTCCACCGCGCCCTGGTCAGCGCCGAGCCGGTGGACGAGGCGTGGGCCCGGGCGCTGGCCTCCCTGCTCATCGCGGGGCTGCCGGCCGCGATGGCTGACCCCGCCCCCGCGTACGCCGGGCCGCCGCCCCCGGTGCGGGGTGCCGGGGCCCGGGCGTACGCCGGTGGCCTGCGGGCGGGTCAGAAGCCGGGCGGCTCCGTGTAGACGCCCCATTCACCGCGCAGGGCGTCGCAGATCTCGCCGAGGGTGCCCTCCGCGCGGACCACGTCGAGCATGGGGGCGATCATGTTGGCGCCGGAGCGGGCCGCCCCGACCATCTCGGCGAGCTTGGCGCGGACCCGCGCATCGTCCCGGCGGGCCCGGCGCTCGCCCAGCTCGCGGACCTGCTCGCGCTCGACCTCGTGGCTGACCCGCAGGATCTCCAGGTCGCCGGTGACGGAGCCGGTGTGGGCGTTGACGCCGACGACGCGCTTCTCGCCCTTCTCCAGCGCCCGCTGGTACTGGAAGGCCGACTCGGCGATCTCGCCGGTGAACCAGCCGTCGTCGATGCCGCGCAGGATGCCGGAGGTCATCGGGCCGATGGGGTGCCGGCCGTCGGGGTGGGCGAGGACACCCCGGTCGCGGATGCGGTCGAAGATCTTCTCGGCCTCGGCCTCGATGCGGTCGGTGAGCTGCTCGACGTACCAGGAGCCGCCGAGCGGGTCGGCGACGTTGGCGACGCCGGTCTCCTCCATCAGGACCTGCTGGGTGCGCAGGGCGATCTCGGCCGCCTGCTCGCTGGGGAGGGCGAGGGTCTCGTCCAGGGCGTTGGTGTGCAGCGAGTTGGTACCGCCGAGGACGGCGGAGAGCGCCTCGACGGCGGTGCGCACGACGTTGTTGTACGGCTGCTGGGCGGTGAGCGAGACCCCGGCGGTCTGGGTGTGGAACCGCAGCCACTGCGCCTTGTCGGTGCGCGCGCCGTAGACCTCCTTCATCCAGCGGGCCCAGATGCGGCGGGCGGCGCGGAACTTGGCGATCTCCTCGAAGAAGTCGAGGTGGGCGTCGAAGAAGAAGGAGAGGCCGGAGGCGAAGTCGTCCGTGTCCAGGCCCCGGCTGAGCCCCAGCTCCACGTAGCCGAAGCCGTCGGCGAGGGTGTACGCCAGCTCCTGCGCGGCCGTCGCCCCGGCCTCGCGGATGTGGTAGCCGGAGACGGAGAGCGGCTTGTAGGCCGGGATGGTCCGCGCGCAGTGCTCCATCAGGTCGCCGATCAGGCGCAGGTGGGGCTCGGGCGGGAAGATCCACTCCTTCTGGGCGATGTACTCCTTGAAGATGTCGGTCTGGAGGGTGCCGTTGAGCACCGCCGGGTCGACGCCCTGCCGTTCGGCGGCGACCAGGTACATGCAGAAGACCGGCACCGCGGGGCCGGAGATCGTCATCGAGGTGGTGACCTCGCCGAGCGGGATGTCGCGGAAGAGGATCTCCATGTCGGCGGCGGAGTCGATGGCGACGCCGCAGTGGCCGACCTCGCCGAGTGAGCGGGGGTCGTCGGAGTCGCGGCCCATCAGCGTCGGCATGTCGAAGGCGACCGAGAGCCCGCCGCCGCCGTTGGCGAGGATCATCTTGTACCGCTCGTTGGTCTGCTCGGCGTTGCCGAAGCCGGCGAACTGGCGGATGGTCCAGGTGCGGCCCCGGTAGCCGGTGGGGTGCAGGCCGCGGGTGTACGGATACTCCCCCGGCCAGCCGATCCGCTCGAAACCCTCGTAGGTGTCGCCGGGCCGGGGCCCGTAGACGGGCTCGACCGGGTCCCCGGAGAGCGTGGTGAAGTCGGCGTCCCGCTTGCGGGCCCGGTCGTAACGGGCCTGCCAGCGTCGGCGGCCCTCCTCGATGGCGTCAGCGTCCATGCCACCCAAACTACTAGGACGTCCTAGTACATGTCGATGGGGAGCGGCCATCCGTGACGGCCGGGCACTCCGGGAACGCCGGAACCCCCGGAAGCGGCGGGCTTCCGGGGGTCCGGGGGGTGCGTGCGGCGCGCGGGGCGGGCGTCAGGCGCGGGCCTTCGCCCCGGCCGGGACGCGGTCCTGGATCAGCGGCTCGGTCTCGCGGACGACCTTGCGCTCCACGAAGAAGGCGGCCGTCGGGATCGTGCCCGAGAGCAGGATCCACAGCAGCTTGCCGACCGGCCACTTCGCCTTGGCGCCGAGGTCGAAGGCGAAGATCAGGTAGATGATGTACAGCAGACCGTGGACCTGGGAGATCACGAAGGTGATGTCGGCCCCCTTGTCGAAGCCGTACTTGAACACCATGCTCACGCAGAGCACGAGCAACATGACTGCGGTGACATAGGCCATGACCCGGTACCGGGTCAGCACGCTGCGTTTCATGGACCCGAGCCTAACCGCACCCCGGGGGCGATCTTGCGGCACCCCGGGGCTTGTTCACCCCGTGGTGGCCGGGTCTACGGAGCGTCCTCGAAATCGTGTGCGGCGACCCGCAGCGGGCGCAGCATGGCGAAGATCTCGGCGCACTCCTGCGCGTCGTAGGCGCCGAGGCCGAACTCCATCGCCATCAGGTCGCGGGTGGCCGCCTCGACCACCTCGCGGCCCTGGTCGGTGATGGAGGCGAGGGTGCCCCGGCCGTCCTGCGGGTTGGGGCGCTTGGCGACCAGGCCGGAGCGGGCCAGCCGGTCGACGGTGTTGGTGACGGAGGTCGGGTGGACCATCAGCCGCTCGCCGATCTTCGACATCGGCAGCTCGCCGGCGCGCGAGAAGGTCAGCAGCACCAGCGCCTCGTACCGCGCGAAGGTCAGGCCGTACGGCTTGACGACGGCGTCGACCTCGGCCAGGAGGATCTGGTGGGCGCGCATGATCGAGGTGATCGCGGCCATCGAGGGCACGGGGCCCCACCGTTCCCGCCAGCTCTCGTCGGCGCGGGCGATGGGGTCGAAGGAGAGGCTGAGCGGCTTCGGCACGGTCATGACCCTACCGGCCGGTCATATCGCGGTCAGCCCCGTCTCGCCCTTCGGGCGGCACGGACCGCTCCCGGCGCGGTGCCCGCCCCCGGGCCCGTCAGGGCGGGGCCGATCGGGGGGACTCGCCGCACGGGGCCGCGGCCACGGCTCTGACCTGGGCGGTCCCGGTGCGAGGATCGCCCGGGTGCGCCCGCCGACGCCTCCCGGGCCTCGGCGTCCCGAGGCCGGGAGGCGTCGGCGGTCCGCCCCCTTCGCACGTCCGTCCGTCCCCCCAAGGAGGCTGGGGCATGTCCCGGCTGCTGCCCGTCCCCGCCCGGCTCACCCGCCCACTCCTCCCCCTCGGCCTGCTCACCCTGCTCGCGGCCACCCCCGCCTGCACCGGCGACGACTCCGCCCCCGCCGGCCGTGAGGCGCAGCCCTCCCGGTCGGCGGGGGCCGCGGTGGCCGCCCCCGAGTTCTGGGTCGATCCCGAGTCGCCCGCCGCCGTGGAGGCGGGTCGGCTGCGGGTCGAGGGCAAGGAGGCGCAGGCGGCCCTGCTGGAGCGGATCGCCCAGCAGCCGGCCGCGGTCTGGCCGGCCGGGGACGATCCGGTACCGGCGGTGCGCCGGGCCACCGCCGGGGCGTCCGAGGCCGGGTCCACCGCCGTACTGGTCGCCTACAACGTGCCGCACCGCGACTGCGGCCAGCACTCGGCGGGCGGGGCCGTGGACCGGGCGGCGTACGGGGAGTGGATCGACGCGTTCGCCTCGGCGATCGGGGACAGCAAGGCGGTGGTGGTGCTGGAGCCGGACGCGGTGCCGCACATGGTGGACGGCTGCACCCCGGCGGAGTACCACGGCGAGCGGTCCACGCTGATCTCCGGCGCCATCGAGCGGCTGAAGCGGCAGCCGGGCACCAAGGTCTACCTGGACGCGGGCAACCCGGCGTGGATCGAGGACCCGGAGAAGATCGCCGAGCCGCTGCGCCGGGCCGGGATCGCCCGGGCGGACGGCTTCTCGCTCAACGTCTCCAACTTCCAGACCGACACCGCGACCCGCGCCTACGGCACGGCGCTCTCCGAGCGGCTCGACGGCGCCCACTACGTGGTGGACACCAGCCGCAACGGCAACGGCCCCCTCGGCGCGGCCGGGCAGGACGCCTGGTGCAACCCGCCGGGCCGCGCGCTCGGCACCCCGCCGACCACCCGCACCGGTGACCCGCTGCTCGACGCGTACCTCTGGATCAAGCGGCCCGGGGAGTCCGACGGCGCCTGTCGGGGCGGGCCGTCGGCCGGGACCTGGTGGCCGGAGTACGCGCTGGGGCTGGCCCGCAACACCGAGGGGTGAGCGGGCCGGGCCACCGTCAGCCGACCTTGATCCAGCTCGCCTCCGAGGGGGTGCCGTCGGCGGTGTTGACGAAGACCATGTACCAGCCGGGCGGCACCAGGGTCGGGTCCTCGGGGACCGTGAGGGTGACCGTGTCCTCGGTCTTCGTCAGCTCCACGTCGATGGAGCGCTGCTCGACGTCGGTGGTGTGGGTGACGGCGCTGGGCCGCATCAGCCGGGCCTTGGCGATGGCCCCCGCGTCCTCGGTCTCGAAGGTGGCGGTGGCGCCGTACTCCACCTCCCCGGGGCCCTTGCCGAGGACGGGCCGCTCGCCGTCGGCCACCTTGTGCAGGTAGGGCGGGGTGAAGACCTCCATGCGCTGCTCGAAGGTGCCGAGCTTGGTGTTCTCCTTGTTGCCGAAGAGTGAGTCGGAACCGAAGGTGGCCACCCGCCCGTCGGGCAGCAGCAGCGCCTCGGAGTGGTAGTTGCGGCCGACGGTGGGTTCGGCGGCCGGGGTGAAGGTGTTGGTGCGGGGGTCGTAGAACTGCGACTTGAGGATGTTGGAGGCGCCGCGGCCCCGGTAGTCGTAGGAGCCGCCGGTGGTGAAGACCGAGTCGTCGGGCATGATCACGCTGTTGAGGTAGCGGGTGCCCTGCGGGAGGTCCGGGCCCGGCTTGAAGGCCGGGTTCTCCTCCTTGAGGTCGATCACGGCGGTGCGGCGCGTCGACTTCTCCGACTCGCCGACTCCCCCGCCGCCGAGCACCATCACCTTCTGGTCCTGGGCGGGCGGCAGCAGCAGGGAGGCGGAGGTCTCCGTCTGGTCCAGGTCGGTGAGGCCCGGAACCTTCTCGAAGGTGTTCTTCTCGATGTCCCAGATCCCCGGCTCGCGGCCCTTCTCGGCGGGGCCGTACCCGGCGTTGGAGGCCGGGTAGAAGAGCTTGCCGCCCTTGGTGAGGAAGAGCGCCGGGTAGGTCGGGAAGTAGCGGAAGGGGCCCCTGGACCACTTCTTGGTCTTCGGGTCGTAGATCTCGTTGTCGCCGGGGTCGATCACGCCGACGTCGTCGAGGCCGGAGACGGCGAGGACCCGGCCGTCCTGGAGGGTGACGAGGGTGGGGTACCAGCGGGCCTTGTCCATCGGGTCGACCGGGATGTACTTCTCGGCGACCGGGTCGAACTCGTAGGCGGAGCGGATGCCCTGGTAGTCCTGCTTGTCGAGGCTGATCTTCTCGGCGATGCCGTAGGTGTTGTCGGCGTCCTCGCCCTTCAGCCCGACGATCTCGTACTGGGCGGCGTCCTCGCTCGCGTACTCGGCGCCCTTGCCGGTGGCCTCCACCCAGACCCGCGCCTCGCTCGCCTCGACGGTGACCTTCTCGGGCCCGCCGCCGCCCTTGCGGCCGCCGCCGCCCTCGATCGTCTTGACCGCCTTGGGGACGGTCACGTCGAAGCTGCTGACGTACTCCACGCCGGTGGGTGAGCGGAACCGGGTGCCCTTCCTCAGGGTCACCTCCTTCTCCGGGTTCTCGTTCTTCACCCGCATCCCGCCGCCCGCCCGCTCCACCGCGCCGTCCAGTACCTCGTAGCGGGCGGTACCGCCGGCCACCAGGAGGCGGCCGTCGCCGAGCTGGGAGTGACCGGAGCAGAAGAGGTCCTCCGGGGTCTCGACCTTCTTGAAGGAGTCGTCGCGCGGGTCCCACAGCACGGTGTCGAAGGTGCCCTTGTCGAAGTTGGCCTGGTCATTGCCGGAACCGGCCACGATGAGGACCTTGCCGGTGTGCAGCAGCGCCGCGTGGATGGCGTTGGTCCGGTACTCCTCGGGGATCGACACCTGCTTCCAGGAGCCGTACTTCTTCTGGTAGGCGGGCTGGGAGATCTTGTACTGGTGGTACTGGTCCTGGGCGAAGGAGATCGCGGCGGGGGCGTTCAGGCCGGCCAGGACGGCGACACCGCCGACGCCGAGCGCGGTCTTCTTGAACTTCCCGGTCGGCCGGTAGGCCATGGCTCAGTTCCCTCCGGTCGGGGTGCTGGTGACGAGGGCGGCGGTGGCGGGCTCCACCTCGCCCGGGGCGGGCGGGGTCGCGGTGACCGGGGCGCTCTGCACCGCCGGGAGGGCGGCGAGCGCGCGGCGCCGCTCCAGCAGGCCGGAGCCGTACCAGACGGCGACCGGGGCCAGCGCGATGGCCAGGCCCAGGACGGCCCAGGTCCGCATCGCCACGTGGGTGTGGCCGAGGACCAAGGAGGCGGCCAGCGAGGCGGCCAGCACCCCGGCCCAGAAGAGGTGGACGCGGAAGGTGGCCAGCCGGTCGGCGCTGGCGTCGTCGCCCTTGGGCGTGATGACGAAGCGGCAGGGGCGGCGCAGGACCGCGGCGCCCAGCGACTTGAGGTAGATCGGCGCGGAGAGCGCGGACATCCCCATCCCCGCGAGCCCTCCGGAGCCCATCGGCTCGTGCGGCGAGACGTTGTGCCGCCGGTTCCACAGGTACAGCCCCACCTGGAGGGCGGCGGCGTCGCTGTAGAGCATCAGCCAGACCGAGGCCGCGACCTCGGTGCCGGACGCCCCGAACCAGAGGAAGAGCACGCAACTCGTCACGCCGAGCAGCCAGTTGACGGCCGTCATCGGGTAGTAGACGAGCATCAGGGTGTACGAGAGGAGACGTCCGACGGGCATCGTGAACGGCGCCTTCAGGTACTGCTTGATGAGCGTCTCGTACGTCCCGCGCGACCAGCGCAGCTGCTGGGTGAAGAAGTCCGTCCAGGAGGCGGGGCCCTCGCCGACGGCGAGCACGTCGGGCGTGTAGACGGAGCGCCAGTGGTGGCCGGTGAGCGGGTTGCGGGTGCGGTGCAGTTCGAAGCCGGTGGCCATGTCCTCGGTGATCGAGTCGTAGAGGCCGCCGATCTGCTTGACCGCGCTGATCCGCACCACGTTGTTGGTCCCGACGAACATCGGCGCCCGGTAGCCGTTGCCGGCCCGCTGGATCAGCGCGTGGAAGAGGAACTGCTGCGACTCCGCGGCCTTGGTGACCGGCGCCGTGTAGTTCCCGTAGACCTGCGGGCCGACGACGAAGGCGACGTCCGGGTCGCGGAAGTAGCCGAGCATCCGCTCCAGGAACTCCGGCAGCGGCACGTGGTCGGTGTCGACCGAGGCGAAGAAGTCGTAGTCGTCGCCGTGCATGGCGATCCAGGCGTTGTAGTTCCCGTGCTTGGTCCGGGCCTTGTGGGCGCCCTTGGGCCGGTTCCAGTCCGGAACGCCCCACCGGGTGAAGTGCCGCACCCCCAGTTCGGCGCAGAGCGCCCGGGCGTCGGGGTCGTTGCCCTCGTCCAGCAGCCAGACGTCCAGCGGGCCGTCGTGCCGCAGGCGGACGGCGCCCTGGAGGGTGGCCCGCACCATGGAGAGCGGTTCCTTGCCGGGCACGTAGGTGGTGAGGAAGGCGACGCGGGTGCCGGGCTCGGGGGTGACCGGGACCGGGTCGCGGGCCATCAGCGTGGCGTGGGCGATGGAGACGACGTTGACCAGCATGAAGAAGCCGATGAGGCCGATGGCGGTCAGCATCGTCCGGTCGAGCACCACCAGCCAGGTCTCCCCGCCGTCCCGGTCGGTCCAGTGGCTGGGCCAGACCAGGTAGACCATGAGCAGCCCGGTGAGCAGCGGGGCCAGCGTCATCAGCAGGACCGCCCGTATCCGGTGCGGTTCGGCCGCCAGCAGCCTGCGGTACTCGACGCGGTAGTCGGGGGCGGGCTCGGTCAGGGGACCGGCTATTCGGCTGTGGGTGTCGTAGTCGTAACCGTCCGGCCGCACAACGCCCTCCAGGTGTTCGACGACGGGCCAGCAAGCCCTACGAGACGTCACCCCCCTTGCCGTGTCGATCCGGGCGCCGCCGTGCGGGCGGCGGGAGCTGGCGTTCGGGTGACGCGTCACCCGGGTGCCGGGGGCGGGGGGTGGGAGGGGGTACGGGGCGGGCGCCCCGGAAACGGCGGCGGCGCGCGGAGTCGGGCTCCGCGCGCCGTGCCGGGGTGAGGGGGCGGGCCCCCGGGGGTCACTCCCCCAGGTACCGCTCCACCGTCTCCACCTTGGAGACCAGTCCGCCGGTGACGCCCGGGCGGATGTCGGCCTTCATGACGACCGAGACGCGCGGGGCGCGGGCCTCGACGGCGGCGACGGCGCGCTTGACGACGTCCATGACCTGGTCCCACTCGCCCTCGACCGAGGTGAACATGGCGTCGGTGCGGTTCGGCAGGCCCGACTCGCGGACCACGCGGACGGCGTCGGCGACGTACTCGCCGACGTCCTCACCGACGCCGAGCGGGGTGACGGAGAAGGCGACGATCACGCGGGGGCACCCGCGCTCTCGTCGTCCTGCTGCTTCTTGTGGGCGCGGGCGGCGATGGCGACGTCGACGGCGCCCTGGGCCTCCTCCTTGAGCTTGCGCTCGGCGAAGAAGCCCCCGAACGGCACCACGGAGAGGGCGAAGTACATCGCGGCGCGGCCGAAGGACCACTTGGCGCGGTTCCAGGCGTCCAGCCAGAACAGGGCGTAGAGGACGAAGAGGAATCCGTGCAGCGCGCCCATGACCGGGACCGCGTTGAAGTCGGTGGTGCGCTTGAGCACCGAGCAGACGATCAGCAGCAGGAACGAGACGGCCTCCGGGGCCGAGACGAGGCGCAGGCGGCGGAGTGCGGAAGCGGTCTTGATGTCCACGGGGGGGCAACCTTCGAGGTCGGGGCCGGGCGGAGCACGGACGGAACGGGCCGGACGGGCGGAGCCGGCGCCGGGCGATCTTGTGAACGCGCGCACAAGCTCCGGTGCCATTGTGGCAGCTTCCTTTGCCCGCCCTTGAACCAGGGGTCGCCCGGCGGGCCGCGCGGGCCCGCCGGGCGGCCTGTGCGTGCGGGCGCCGGACGGCTACCGTCGGGGGCGTGGCTGAGTTCCGACTGCAAGGCAACGCGATGCTGGTGGCCCGCCTCACGGGCGACACGGTCCGGGCGAAGAACGGGTCGATGGTCGCCTACGACGGGCGGATGGCGTTCAAGAGGCTGACGGGAGGCGGCAACGGCCTGCGCGGCATGGTGACCCGCCGCCTGACCGGGGAGCAGATGGAGGTCATGGAGGTCAGGGGCGAGGGGACGGTGTGGTTCGCGGACAGCGCCCGGGACGTCAGCCTGGTCCGCCTCTCGGGCGAGACCCTGCACGTGGAGGCGGACAACCTGCTCTGCGCCGACGGCGGGCTGCGCACCGGCACCTCGTTCGCGGGGCTGGGCGGCGCGGCCCAGGGCAACGGCCTGTTCACCACGACGGTGGAGGGCACCGGACAGGCGGCGGTGATGTCGGTGGGGCCGGTGGTGGCGCTGCGGGTGAGCCCCGCGTACCCGCTGACCGTCGATCCCGGGGCGTACGTCGCGCACCAGGGCGGCGTGCGGCGGAGCCTGAGGAGCGGGGCGGGGGCGCGGACGCTGTTCGGGGAGGGCGGCGGCGAGGCGTTCCAGCTGCGGTTCGAGGGCGAGGGCGTGGTGTACGTGCAGCCGAGCGAGCGGGCGACGATCGGGGGCGACCTCTGATGGGGTTCCGCGAGGTCAACCACAAGATGATCGAGGCGACGGTGGTGCCGGGCACCCGGCTGTACAGCCAGCGCGGCGCGATGCTCGCCTACCGGGGCGAGGTCTCGTTCACCCCGGACATCGGCGGCGGACAGGGCGGCGTCATGTCGATGATCGGCCGCCGGGTGGCCGGCGAGGCGGCCCCGCTGATGACGGTGGAGGGCAACGGCACGGTCCTCTTCGGGCACGGCGGCCACCACGTGCAGGTGGTGGAACTGTCCGGGGACACGCTGTACGTCGAGTCGGACCGGCTGCTCTGCTTCGAGGGGAGCCTGCGCCAGCGGACCGTCTTCCTCGGCTCGCAGGGCGGGGTGAGGGGCATGGTGCGCGGCCAGGTCTCCGGCCAGGGCCTGTTCACCACGGCGCTGACCGGGCACGGCGCGGTGGCGGTGATGGCGCACGGCGGCGTGGTCGAGGTGCCGGTCACCCCGCAGCGGCCGGTGCACGTCGACCCGCAGGCGTACGTCGCCCACCACGGGGACGTGCGGAACAGGCTGACGACCGCGATCGGCTGGCGGGAGATGGTCGGCCGGGGCTCGGGCGAGGCGTTCCAGCTGGAGCTGTCGGGGAGCGGGGCGGTGCTGGTGCAGGCGTCGGAGGAGAAGCTGTGAGCGCGTTCGCGACGGCCGGCGGGACCGGGCCGGGGATCTTCGATCCGGCCACCCTGCCGAGTGACGACAACGTCAACCCGTACACCTTCTGCGTGGAACTGGCGGGCGGCCGGTGGTTCCTCCAGAAGGGCAGGATGATCGCCTACTACGGGCAGCTGTCCTTCAACGGCGTCGGGTACGGACCGCTGGACGCGCTGGTGCGTTCGGCGTTCCACTCGCCGATGCACGCGGCGGACTGGGTGGTGGCCGAGGGGACGGGGAAGATGCTCCTGGCCGACCGGGCGTTCGACGTGAACTCCTTCGACCTGGACGACGGCAACCTCACGGTCCGCTCGGGCAACCTGCTCGCCTTCGAGCCGAGCCTCTCCCTCAAGCAGTCGATCGTTCCCGGCTTCCTCACCCTGGTCGGCACCGGGAAGTTCGTCGCGGCCTCGAACGGGCCCGTGGTCTTCATGGAGCCACCGCTGCGGGTGGACCCGCAGGCGCTGGTGGGCTGGGCGGACTGCCCGTCGCCGTACCACCACTACGATCACGGCTATCTGCGCGGGGTACTCGGCGGGGTGCGGTCGCTGACAGGGCTCGGCGGGGCCTGCGGAGAGGAGCACCAGTACGAGTTCAGCGGGGCGGGGACGGTGCTGCTCCAGTCGACCGAGAAGCTGGTCGGCGACCGGGCGACGGGGGCGGCGCCCGGGGAGTCCGAGGCGTCGGGAGGGCGGTGAGGCCGGTTCTGGCCGCGTCCGGTCTCCGGCGACCGGGGCGGGCTCCGTTCAGTGAACGGTACCCTGCGGAGTGTGACGTCGAACGTCCGCTCGCATCCCGAGCCGTCCACCCACCCGCCACTCCCCTCGCTTGTTAGCTTTTCAACTTTTTAGGTAGAATCCCCTTATGGAGACCGAAACGGCGACGCCCTGGCTGAGCGAGACGGAACAGTGCGTCTGGCGCACCCACCTGGACATCAGTCGCCTGCTGACGCACGAGCTGGAGAAGGACCTCCAGCCGTTCGGCCTGACCATCAACGACTACGAGATCCTCGTCAACCTCTCCGAGGCCGAGGGCCAGCGGCTGCGGATGAGTGACCTCGCCGAGGCCACGCGGCAGTCCAAGAGCCGCCTCTCGCACCAGATCACCCGGATGGAGAAGGCCGGCCACGTCCGCCGCGTGCACTGCGAGTCCGACCGGCGCGGGCTGTTCGCGGTCCTCACCGAGCAGGGCGCCCGCACGATGGAGGAGGTCGCCCCGCACCACGTGGCCTCCGTGCGCCGCCACTTCATGGACCACCTCTCCCCCGGGGCGCTGGCCGAACTGAGCCGTGCGCTGGGCCCCGTCGCCGAGCACCTGCGCGGCCGGCCCGCCCAGGGCTGACCGCGGCCGTGCCCCAGCCCCGGTCGCGGCCGGAGCACGCGCCGAGGCGCACGAGCGGGCGGTGCAGCGCCTGGTGCAGGCCGGCGCGCAGCCGCTGACCCGGCTGCAGTACCTGCTGGCACTCCAGCGGGACCGGGCCCGCTCGGCCACCTCCTCGCCCGTCGGCGACCTGACCCGAGCACGGCGAAAGCTACGGGCTCGGCACCGCGTACATCTACCCGGTGCCGGCCTGGGACCGGGCCGACCAGGCGGCGAAGCGGCCTCGCGGTCAGGGCCTGGCCGGCGCCACCCCGGGCAGCCGCAGTTCGAAGAGGGCGCCGCCCTCGGGGGCCTCGCGGACGCGCAGGGTGCCGCCGTGCCGGGCGGCCACGTCGCGGGCGATGGCGAGGCCGAGTCCGGCGCCGCCGTCGTCGCGGCTGCGGGCGTCGTCGAGGCGGACGAACCGCTCGAAGATCCGCTCGCGTTCGGGCGCGGGCACCCCCGCCCCGTCGTCCGCGACCGAGACGACCGCCTCGGGCCCCTCGGCGCGCACCCGCACCTCGACCCGGGAGGCGGCGTGGCGCTGGGCGTTGTCGACCAGGTTGCCGACGACCCGGGCCAGCTGGCCGCGCGATCCGGCCACCTCCACGCCCGCCCGGCCGTGCACGGTGACCGGCAGCCGGTCACCGACCCGCTGCGAGACCTCCTCGCGGACCAGCGCCCCGAGGTCGAGCCGCCCGCCGGTGGGCCGCTCCCCCGCGTCCAGCCTGGCGAGCAGCAGCAGGTCGGCGGCGAGCGCCTGGAGCCGTACGGTGTCCTCCACCGCGCCTGCCACGTCGAGCAGTTCGGGGTGGGCGAGACCGACTTCCAGCTGGGTGCGGAGGGAGGCGATGGGGCTGCGCAGCTCGTGCGAGGCGTCGGCGACGAAGCTGCGCTGCCGCTCGACGGACGCCTCCAGCGCGGTGAGGGTGGCGTTGGTGGTGCGGGCCAGGCGGGCGACCTCGTCGTGGGTGGAGGGTTCCGGGACCCGGCGGCCCAGATCCTCCGAGGCGGTGATCGCGGCCATCTCGCGGCGGATGCCCTCCACCGGCTTGAGCGCCCGCCCGGTCACACCCCAGGTGACCCCGGCCACCACCACGAGCAGCAGCGGCAGGCCGATCAGCATGACCGTCTGCGCGGTGCTCACCGCGCCCTGTTCGGCGGCGAGCGGGGCACCGGCCCAGACGGTGAGGCGGTCGTCGTCGTTCTCCACCTCCACCGCCGAGAAGCGGTAGTCGGCGGTGTGGCCGTCGACGGTGGCGGTGCCCTCGCCGCGCTGGATCTCGTCGGAGATCTCCCCGGCCTCCAGGCGTTCCCCGTCGTCGTCTCCGTCACCTCCGTCGCCCGGGTCGCGCGGCGCCCCGGGGTCGGGGCGGACCGCGTCGGTGCCGGTCCCGCTGATCCGCTCCAGGTCGTCGCTGACGGCCAGCAGGCGGCCCTTCGAGTCGACCACCTGGACGGGCCGGTCCTCGTCGTCGGGCAGGTCCAGGTCCTCGTACGCGGTGCGCGCCGCCACCTTCGAGGCGACCTGGCGGGCGGTGGCGTCGGCCTGGGCGGCGGCCTCCTGGATGAGGTTGGAGCGCAGCGACAGCAGCACCGCGGTGCCGGCCGCGATCAGCGCGACGGCCACCACCAGGGTCGCGCCGATGGTCGCCCGGGCCCGTACCGAGCCGAAGAGCCGCTTCACCGCCCCGCCTCCAGGCGGTACCCCATGCCGCGCACCGTACGGATGGCCTGGGCGCCGAGCTTGCGGCGCAGGGCGCTGACGTAGACCTCGACGATGTTGGGGTCGCCGTCGTAGGCGAAGTCCCAGACGTGCTCCAGGATGTCCGCCTTGGAGACCACCTGGCCCGCGCGCAGCACCAGTTGCTCCAGCACCGCGAACTCCTTGGCGGTCAGCGCGACCTCCTCGCCCTCGCGCTGCACCCGGCGGGCCGCGGTGTCGACGCGCAGGCCGCCGACGGTGTGCACCGGGGAGGCCCCGGCCCCGGCGCCACGGCGCAGCAGGGCCCGCACCCGGGCGACCAGCACCACGTAGCTGAAGGGCTTGGTCAGGTAGTCGTCGGCGCCCGTGTCGAGCCCCTCGGCCTCGTCGTACTCCCCGTCCTTGGCGGTCAGCATCAGGATGGGCACGTCGTTCCCGGCGGCGCGCAGGGCGGCGCAGACCCGGTAGCCGTTCATGCCGGGCAGCATGATGTCCAGGACCAGCAGGTCGTACGGGCTCTCGCTGGCCCGGTGCAGTCCCTCCAGCCCGTCGTGGACGACGTCCACGGCGTATCCCTCGGCGGTCAGTCCCCTCGCCAGGGACAGGGCCAGCCGCTTCTCGTCCTCCACGATCAACAGGCGCATGCGCCAAGACTCGCAGAGCCGACCTGAAGCGGGCTTCAGCCTGTTTCAGCGGGGCTTCAGCCTCCGGGGGCCACAGTGGTGTCCGTACCGCAGACCACCGCCTCTCGGGAGGAACCCGCCATGAAGCGCAATGCCGTCATCGCCGCCCTGACCGCCGTCGCCGTGATCGGCGGCGGCGCCGCGTTCGCCGTCAGCTCCGGCGACGGCGCCCCCGCCGACGCCGCCCCGGCCGACCGCGTCAGCCTCGTCTCGGAACAGGGCCCGAACACCACCGCCGACCGCGACGACGACCGGGACGAGCGGGTTGCCGACGACCGGGACGGCAAGGGCGACGACGACCGCGACGGCGAGGGGTCCGCGGCCGGCCCGGGGAACGTGACGGTCGCGCGGGCCGTCGCGGCGGCGCTCGGGCACACCTCGGGGACGGTGCTCTCGGCCGGCCTGGACGACGACGGGGACCGCCACTGGGAGGTCGAGATCGCCACCGGCGGGTCCACCGTCCACGAGATCGACGTGGACTCCACCAGCGGCGAGGTCGTCAGGGCGGAGACCGACCACGACGAGGACGACGCGGCAGCGGACCTCGCGGCGCTCAAGGGCGCCAAGGTCTCCGCGCGGGACGCGGCGGCCACCGTCGACTCCACGGTGACCTCGGTCGAGTTCGACGACGGGCGCTGGGAGGTCGAGGCCGGCGAGGCGGACTGGACCGTTCCGCTGGACACCCCGCGCGCCTCCCGCGAGGGCTGAGCGGCCACCCGGGCGGCCCACCGGGCGCGCGACTCGGCGCGCCCGGCGGCACAGTGAGGAGCGCGGTCGTCCCTGGCGCGCCGAAGCCACGGCCGGCGTCCGCCCCCGACGGGTCCCGCCAGACCGGCCCCCGGGGAGGCACCAGGGGGACACCGGGAGGACGTTGTGCACAAGACGCCATGGGGAAAGTTCACCGAGAACCTGCTGCACCGGAGATCGGGCCACTCGCCCGACGCCGAGCGGTCCGGCGAGCCGATCGCGTTCGGCATGGAGGGGCCCTTGGTCCTCCGGTTCGTGGAAGAGGGGCTGGACCCCGCCGACGAGGCCCGGCTGGCCGAGGAGGTCGCGAAGACCCTCCCGCTGCGCATGTCCCTCCCCAACCGCGCCCTGGAGCGGCTGAACCTCCTCTCCGACCATCTCGGCGGCGAACGCGGGCTCCTGGAGTGGCTGGACCGGCACACGGGTCTGCCCCGGCTGACGGCCCGGCTCCTGGTGCTGGCGGACAGCCTGGAGCGGTACACCGACGACCCGGCCGTCGTCACGGCGGTCCGCGCGTTCCGGGTCGGGCACGGGCTCCCCGACGCGTTGCGCGGCGTACTGCCGCCCGCCACCGGCGCCGAGACCCTCAGCGACATCTCCTCCCGGCTCGACCGGCAGCTCTTCGACCACGACGCCGAGGGGGCACGGAGCCTGGGGCTCGCGACGAGCCGGTGGCTGCGCGACGCGGTCTCGGCCACCGCCTCGCCCTCCCCCGAACTGGCCGAGATGGGCGAGGTGATGGCGCGGCTGCACGAGGACATCGCGGCGGCCACCCTCTGACGGGGCGCGCTTCCCCTGTCCGGCCGCGCCCTGCTGGTCGACGGGGCCGGACGGTGGTGGGATGAGGTGCGGAGGGGGGCGCCCGGGGCCACCAGGTCACCGGGTGGCGACCTGGCACCCCGGAAAGGCCCCCATGAAGACGCAACCCCCGCCCCTGCCGCCGTCCCCCAGCTCGCCTCCCCCCGGCCCGGTGGGGCCCCGAGGCGCACGCGCGGGGCGCACCGCACCCCGCCTCCTGGCCGCCGCCGTGGCCACCGGAACGCTCCTGGCCACCGCCGCCTGCTCCGGGGGCCAGGGCACCCCGGCCGCCCGGGAGAGCGCGGCCCCGGTGCGCCAGGCCGAGAACTCCCCCTCCCCCTCCCCTTCGGCGACGCTGACGGAGAAGGGCGCCCGCGAGGCGCTCATCACCGAGGCGGACATCGAGGAGCAGTGGAAGAAGGCGAAGGACCCTCAGTCCTGGCGGGACTCCCTGCTCCTCGGCAAGGTGGACGCCGCCGAGTTCCTCACCGGCAAGAGCGACGCCAAGGAGTGCCAGGGCCTGGTGGACGCCCTGTACGACGACACGCTCCTCGGCAAGCCCTCGGGACCGTCCGCGCTCGCCGGGTTCCAGCAGGGCGAGCAGCGGCTGCTCTACCAGGTCGGCGCCTACGACAGCGAGGATCTGGAGAAGTCGATGAAGTGGCTCGGCACGCTCCACGAGTCCTGCGACACGTTCACCCTCACCGGTGAGGGCGGTGGCAAGCGCAGCGTCGAGGTGGTCAAGGCGTCAGTGCCCAAGGTGGGCGAGGCCCGGCAGGGGCTGTCGGTGCGGGTGAAGGGGGACAGTGACGGCCAGCCGGTCACGCTCAGCCTGGACGTCGCCGCCGTGCGGATGGGCACGGACGCCTTCACCGTCATGAACGGCGGCGTGGACGGGGCGGACCCCTCCACCACCAAGAACGCGGTGCAGCAGGGCGCCCACCGGCTCGAAGAGGTCCAGGCGGGACGGACCCCCGCCCCCACGCCGAGCACCATCGAGTAGACGGCGCGCCCCCGGCCGCCACGGCGCCGGGGGGTGCCGAACGGCCCGTGCCGCCCGGTGGGAATCCGGGCGGCACGGGCCGTTCGGCGCTGCGGTTCAGCCCTCGCGGTTCTCGCGCAGGAGCCGGCGGATCTCGGTGAGGGTGCGCTCGTCGAGACCACCCCGTCCGCCGGAGCCGGCCAGGGCGTCCAGCTGCTGGGCGGTACGGATGTCGTAGGCCCGTTCCTCGTCAGCGCCCGGCACCGAGCGGTACGCCTCCCTGTCGGAGAAGCCGACGACCACGTCCACCACCTTGGCGATGAGCCAGGTGACGACGAAGGAGTAGGCGGCGACCGCGAGGATGGCCACGACCTGGCGCCACAGCAGCGAACCGCCGCCTCCGTAGAAGACGCCCTCCTTGCCGGCGACGCCCTCGGTGGCGAAGAAGCCGACCATGAGCAGGCCGACCAGGCCGCCGGCGCCGTGCACGCCGACGACGTCGAGGGTGTCGTCGACGTTGATGCGGTACTTCAGGGTGACGGCGAAGGCGCAGACCAGGCCGGCGACCAGGCCGGTGATCAGTGCGCCGACGGGGTCGACCTCGCCGCAGGCGGGGGTGATGGCGACCATCCCGGCCACCGCGGCGGAGCCGACCCCCATCATGGTGACCTTGCGGGTGCGCCAGTACTCCACCAGCGGCCAGGTGACCATCGCGCCGGCGGCGCCGAGCTGGGTGTTGATGAACGCGGTCGCGGCGGTACCGGTGTCGCGGACGGCGGAACCGGCGTTGAAGGCCAGCCAGCCGAACCACAGCAGCGCGACACCGATCATGACCAGCGGGATGTTGTTGGGACGCGGCTCGTGGCGCCGGAAGTCCCGGGGGCCCCGGACGACGAGGGCGGCGGCCAGTCCGGCGATCCCGGAGTTCATCTCCACCGGCAGACCGCCGGCGAAGTCGAGCGCGCCCAGGTGGTGCGTGATCCACCCGCTGTCGGTGTCGAAGACCCAGTGGGCGAGCGGCACGTACACGAGCAGCAGCCACAGCGCCGAGAAGACCAGCCACCCCCGCATCGTCGCCCGGCCGGCGATCGACCCGCTGATCAGCGCCACCGTGACGATGGCGAAGCCCATCTGGAAGGTGGCGTAGATGTACGTCGGGATCGAGCCGGTCAGGGTGTCCGGCTCGATGTCCCACATGAGGGCGTGGTCGAGGTTGCCGATCAGGCCCACGCCCCCGACGTCCGGGCCGAAGGCGAGCGAGTACCCGATGAGGAACCAGAGGATGGTCACGAAGCACAGCGAGGCGAAGCTCATCTTGAGCATCACCAGGACGTGCTTGGTCCTGACCATGCCCCCGTAGAAGAAGGCGAGAGCCGGTGTCATCAGCAACACCATCGCCGCGGCGGCCAACATCCAGGCGGTGTCACCCGAGTCGTAGGCCGGGGGCATGGACGCGGGGGCGGTGATCATGAACGGGGTCTCCTGATCGACGGGACCTACTGCTTGCGCAGGTCGGGGGCGG
This sequence comes from Streptomyces sp. BBFR102, assembly GCF_051397025.1. Classification (NCBI taxonomy): domain Bacteria; kingdom Bacillati; phylum Actinomycetota; class Actinomycetes; order Kitasatosporales; family Streptomycetaceae; genus Streptomyces; species Streptomyces sp. BBFR102. The sequence continues at coordinate 4,342,127 of NZ_CP195757.1, read as the reverse complement.
GATGGCCGAGGAGCAGGCGGCGCACCGCGTCCCAGGCCGTGTGGACCGCCGCCGTGACGCTGGGCTGCTCGCTGCCGAGAATCCGGGTCCAGGCCCCGCACTCGTCGGGCAGGACGCTGGTGCCGTGCAGCACGTCGGCGTCCTTGAGGGACCGGTGCAGGGCGTCGGCGATCTCCTGGGCGGGCCGCCGGGTGCTGACCACGTAGACCGAGGCGACGTGGTCGTGCCCGGCGAACACCCCGGGCCCGGTCACCCCGCCGGTGTCCTCGGGACGCAGCCTCATGGTGTCCACGGCCAGGAGCGTGCCGTCCGGGCGGCGGATCTCCAGGTCGCTGGTGAACACCGTGTACTCGTGCCGCTCGCCCCGCGCCAGGCGCCCGCCGGTGACCGTCTCGGCGTAGACGACCGTGGCCGTCTCGTCGGCGGTCACCACCGAGCTCTGGTGGAAGCGGGACCCGGCGAAGGGGATGACGGCGTCGGGAACGTACTCGACGTAGGCGCCCTCACCCGCGGTCAGGTGGACCCGCTGCGTCGCGTAGTCGTGCTCCATCCGGTAGACCTTGGTGGCCGCCTGGGTGGTGAACAGCGCCTGGGTGCCCGGGCCGCACACCAGGTCCTGGCGGTAGCGGTCGGCCTGGGCGACCCCGCCCCCGGTGGCCATCACGTAGGTGAAGGCCATGCCGGGGACCTCGGGGTCGACGTAGAGCGGCCGCATGATCTGCAACGGGGTCTTCTGGTAGCGGCCGACCAGCTCCGTCCGGTCGCCCCGCAGGGCGAACTCCAGGTCGAGGATGCCGACCTTGGCGGGGGAGCCCGGCCCGAGGGTGTCGGGCCGGGAGGAGAGGGCCGAGACCTCCGAGGGGAGGCCGGTGATTTCGTAGTGCTCGGGGTCGAGCCGGTCGCGGACGGCGAGCACGTCAGACCAGTACCGTGCGCCGGGACTCGAGGTACGCGACGACCTCGTCCACGCCCTTGCCGGACAGGCAGTCGGTCAACTGCACCGGCCCCTCGCCGCGCACCCGGTGGGCGTCCGACTCCATGACGTTGATGTCGGTGCGCACGTACTGGGCGATGTCGATCTTGTTGATGACCAGCAGGTCGGAGTCGGTGATGCCCGGTCCGCGCTTGCGGGGCATCTTCTCGCCCTCGGCGGTGTCCAGGACGAAGATGAAGAGGTCGACCAGGGCCGGGCTGAAGGTGAGGGTGAGGTTGTCGCCGCCGCTCTCGTACAGGAGGATGTCGATGTCGGGGTGGCGCTCCAGCATCTCGGCACCGGCCGCCAGGTTCATCGTCGGGTCGTCGCGTACGGCGGTGTGCGGGCAGGCGCCGGTCTCGACGCCCACGATCCGGTCGGCGTCCAGGACGCCGTCGAGGGTGCGCCGGATGTGCTGGGCGTCCTCCTGGGTGTAGATGTCGTTGGTGATGACCCCGGGCCGATGCCCCTGGTCGATCAGGAGGGGGACGATCGCCTCGATGAGGGCGGTCTTCCCGGACCCGACGGGTCCGCCGATCCCGACCCGCAGGACGTTGTCTCGCATGGTGTTTCCTCTCAGGTACCGGGCGGGCCGGTCAGCTCGCGAAGAGCCGGGCCTCGGCCCGCTCGTGGCGGGCGGACATGACGTCCGCCGCGAAGGTGGTGGCCCCCAGGTCGCCGAGACCGCGGGCGAGTGCCCGTTCGGTGGTCTCCTCGATGACCGGGGCGGTCCGCCGCAGCAGGACCTGGGCCAGACGGTGGTCGGTCAGCCGCAGCCGCAGCGCGGCGCCGGCGAAGCTCGCGCAGAACGCGAACAGGTCGGCGGCGACCGCCTGCCGCACGGGGACCCCCGTGGCCGCGTAGACGACGCCGGCGGCGACCGCCTGGGTGCCCGGGGCCCGACGCGCCTCCACCTCGCGGTGGTAGTGGTCGATCCCCGGCTTCTGGAAGACCTCGGCGGCCAGGTCGAGCAGTTGCCGCCCGGTGCGGGTCGCCGCGGTGCGCATCTCGCGGTTGAGCTTGGTGGCGTTCAGCCGCCGGTCCACGGTGGTCACCGTCTCCCAGTCCCCCGCCGCCGCGGCCCGGTGGGCCAGGGCCAGCGCCGTGGCGTCACAGGGGCCGACGCCGTGGCGCAGCAGGTCGTTCAGGAGAACCGGGAGGGATTCACGGTCGACCGCGCCGGCCTGCGCGAATCCCTCCAGGCTGTGGGACAGGGTGTAGAAGCCGCTGGGGAACGCCGAGTCGGTCAGCTGGAGGCTGGTCAGCAGGTGGCCCAGAGCCGTCACCGGCGCCAGGGGGCCTCGCGCGGAGCCCGCTCCCTCAGCACTCTCGTCGCGGTACACGTGCTCAGGCCAGGAAGAAGAGCTGGTTGAGCGGCAGCTTCTGGGCAGGGTCGATGGTCACGACCTCCCCGTCCACCGTGACCTTGTACGTCTCGGGGTCCACCTCGATCTTCGGCAGGGCGTCGTTGCGGACCATCGAGTGCTTGCCGATGGTCCGGGTCTTGCTGACCGGCAGCACCCTGCGTTCCAGACCGAGCTTCTCGGGCACCCCGGCCGCGATCCCGGCCTGCGACATGAAGGTGACGTGGGTGGCCTGCATCGCCTTGCCGTACTGGCCGAACGAGGGCCGGTAGTAGACCGGCTGCGGGGTGGGCAGGGAGGCGTTGGGGTCGCCCATCTGCGTCCAGGAGATGATGCCGCCCTTGATGACCATCTTCGGCTTGGCGCCGAAGGAGTGGATGGGCCACAGGACGATGTCGGCGAGCTTCCCGGTCTCCAGCGAGCCGACGTGGTCGGAGATGCCGCAGGCGATGGCCGGGTTGATGGTGACCTTGGCCAGGTAGCGCAGGACGCGCTCGTTGTCGTTGCGCGCGGAGTCCTCGGGCAGCGCCCCGAACGCCTCCTTGCAGACGTGCGCGATCTGGAAGGAGCGGGTGACGGACTCGCCGATGCGGCCCATCGCCTGGGAGTCGGAGGAGACGATGCTGATGATGCCCCGGTCGTGCAGGACGGTCTCGGCGGCGATCGTCTCGGCCCGCACCCGGCTGTCGGCGAAGGCGACGTCCTCGGGGATGTCGTGGCTGAGGTGGTGGCAGACCATCACCATGTCGAGCAGCTCGTCCACGGAGTTCTTCGTGTACGGCAGCGTCGGGTTGGTGGAGGAGGGGAGCATGTTCGGCTCGCCGGTGACCCTCAGGATGTCGGGCGCGTGGCCACCGCCGGCCCCTTCGCTGTGGAAGGTGTGGATGGTCCGGCCGTTGATCGCCGAGCGGGTTTCCTCGAAGAAGCCGCCCTCGTTGAGGGTGTCCGTGTGGATGGCCACCTGGACGTCGTGCCGGTCGGCCACGGAGAGCGCGTTGTCGATGACCGCGGGCGTCGAGCCCCAGTCCTCGTGGACCTTGAGCGCGGCGGCGCCGGCCTCGATCTGCTCGTCGAGGGCCTCCGGGCGGCTGCCGTTGCCCTTGGCCATGACACCGAGGTTGACCGGCAGGTCCTCGGCGGACTGCAGGATGCGGGCCAGGTTGTAGGGGCCCGGGGTGCAGGTCGTGCCGTTGGTCCCGTCGGTGGGGCCGGTGCCGCCGCCGAAGAGGGTGGTGATGCCGTTGCTGAGGGCCTGCTCGCACTGCTGCGGCGAGATGAGGTGGACGTGGGAGTCCATCGCGCCGGCGGTGGCGATCAGGTGCTCACCGGCGATGACCTCGGTGCCGGTGCCGACGACCAGGCGCGGGTGCACGCCGTCCTGGGTCTGCGGGTTGCCGGCCTTGCCGATGCCCGCGATGAACCCGTCCTTGACGCCGATGTCGCACTTGATCACACCGAGCACCGGGTCCATGACCACGGCGTTGGTGATGACCAGGTCCAGGGCGCCCTGGGCGGCGGTGGCCTGCGGGTCGGAGGACATGCCGTCACGCATCGTCTTGCCGCCGCCGTACACCACCTCGTCCCCGTACGAGCCCTCGCGGACGTCCTTCTCGACCTCGACGACGAGGTTGGTGTCGGCGAGCCGGAACCGGTCGCCGACCGTGGGGCCGAAGAGGTCGGCGTACTGCTTGCGGGAGAGGGTCGGCATGTCAGTGGGTTCCCTTCTTGTTCTTCTTGGCCCCGGCCTTGTCCGAGTCCGCGCCCTTGCGGCCGGTGGCCCCGGCGTCGATCTTCCGGCCGTCGGCGCGAGCGCCGAGGAAGCCCAGCCGCTCGGCGCGGCTCACCGCCTCCAGACAGGCGGCCTGCGAGCGGACGCTGCCGTTGAGCAGGCCGCCGAAGCCGTGCAGTCGGCCGGTGCCGGCGTAGGTGCACAGCTCGACCTCGTGGGTGCCACCGGGCTCGAAGCGCACGGCGGTGCCGGCGGCGATGTTGAGGTGCATGCCGATCGTGGCGTCGCGGTCGAAGTCGAGCGCGGAGTTGGCCTCGAAGAAGTGGTAGTCCGAGCCCACCTGGACCGCGCGGTCGCCGGTGTTGCGGACGGTGATCTTCAGGGTGGGACGGCCGGCGTTGATCTCGATCGGTTCGTCGGCGTACTGGTAGCGCGGGGGAAGCGTCATCGCGGACTCCTGTGTGAGGGGACGAGGTCGGGAGCGGCTCCCAGGTGCTCGACGGGGGGTGTCCCCGCCGTCCTCGGTGCGTGGGACAGTGCTCGGTGGTGGTCGTCACCGCCGTCCGTGCCGTGGCCGTGGCTGTCGCCAGGACCGTGGGAGTGGCTGTGGCTGCGGCCGTGGTCGTGCCCATGGCCGTGTCCGTGGTCGTGGTCGTCCGGGCCGTGGCTGTGGGCGTGACCGTGGTCGTGGTCCGCGGCCAGGGCGCGGTCCACTCCGTCGTCGCCGGACCGCTCGTACCGGTCCCGTGCCTGGCGGACCCGTGCGGCGAGCACCCCGGCGGCGGCGGACGCGGAGAGCAGCGGCCCGCCGTACTCGGCGTACGCCACGCCCGTCGGCTCCGGGACCGCCCAGGCGGCCGGCAGGACGACGGCGCTCGGCGCGCCGAGGGCACGGCAGCGCCGGACGCCCTCGGCCAGGTCGGGGTCGCCTCCGAGCAGGGCGACCTCCACGGTGCGGTGTCGGCCGTACTGCCTCACCAGGCGGGCGGTGCGGAACAGGTCCGCGTCGCTGAACGGGTCACCCGAGGGGGCGGTGACCAGCAGGGCCCGGTCCTCGGGGACCCGGGTGGCCAGGGTGCGCAGCCAGCCGACGAGGTGCGCGGTGGTGCCGAAGGGCTCCGCCAGCACGGTGCCGGCCCGCTCCGACGGGTCGAGGGCGAGCAGGGTGCGGGCGGCGTCGGCGACGAGGGAGGGGTCCCGGCCGAGCGTCATCGGCACCACGCAGACCCGCTCTCCGGCGGCCCGCGCGGAGCGGACCTCGCGGACCAGTTCCCGCCCACCGGCCACGCGGACGACATCGGGCGCCAGCACGTCGGTCAGGGCCGCCGCGCCGTCGCTCTCGTGACCGCCGACGGCGATCACCCGGTCGGTCATCTCAGCCACCGATGGGGTCGTGGCAGGAGACGAGCTTGTTCCCGTCGTCGAAGGTGGCCTCCACCTGGAGCAGCGGAAGCATCTCGCGCACTCCCGGCATGGTGCCGTCCTCGCCGACCACGTGCCGGCCCAGCTCCATGCAGTCGGCGACGCTCTTGCCGTCGCGGGCCCCCTCCAGGATGGCCTCGCTGATCAGCGCCACGGACTCGCTGTAGTTGAGCTTCAGCCCGCGCTCGCGGCGCTTGTGGGCCAGGTCGGCCACGACGTAGATGAGGAGCTTGTCGATTTCCCGGGGCGCAAGGTTCATGGCTGCCTTCCTCGATGGACGTGTCGCACGGTGTGCGGGGGGGCTCAGGACTTGTCGTCGTCGATCAGGGTGATCCGCGGCAGCAGCGGAACCGCCGCCAGCAGCGCCCAGGTCGTGATGTTGAACGGCCAGGTGAAGGTGTGGCTGCCGAAGACCTTGAAGAGCACCGACAAGGAGGCCGTCAGGCCGGTGCTGGCGGCGGCGGCCACCACGGTGTAGAGGTGGTTCCACGGGCTGGACCGCAGCAGGACCACGCCGAAGGCGAGGCTGGTCAGGACGGCGTTGTAGCCGTAGATCCCCTCGCCGATCAGGGCCGCGGGGGCGCCGAGGGCCCACGCGGTGAGCAGGCCGACGATGCTGCCGATCGCGGCGAAGAGCCCGACCTTCCAGCCCGCGAGGAAGAGGCCGACCAGCATGATCAGGCCCACGTACCAGGTGCCGGCGAAGAAGATCTGGGAGACGTTGGTGAAGAAGCCCTGCCACAGGTCGGTCCAGCTGACGTCGGGGCTCTTGGGGACGGCCGGGGTGATCGCCGTCGGCGGGTTGCCGTGCCAGACCCGCTCGAAGGAGGGCGCGCCCAGGACCATGACGAGCGCCACGAAGCAGAAGGGCCCGGTGAACGCCTTCAGCCCGAAGGGGGCCAGCAGACGTCCCAGGGTGGCGGTGACCAGCGTGCACATGATGGCGGCGACGACGGCCAGGATGTAGCTGGACAGGTGGTTCCCCAGGTAGACCACCATCGCGATGGCCCCCAGGACACCGCAGTAGGACATCAGGCCCTGGGTGACGCTGTCGTGGTGGACGTTCAGGAACTGGGCGGTGAGCGTCGAGACCACCGCACCGATCGTCGCGAACAGGCCCATCTCCCAGCTCTCCACCCACAGGGCGGCCAGGATCAGCAGCGAGGTCCACACGCTGGGCTGGAAGTCCACCTGCCCCACGCCGCGCAGGGAGCCGAGCCCGAACCGTTTCAGGCCGCTGTCGGCAGGGGCCGGGGCGGCGTCGGTCGTCGCGGACGATGAGGCCACTGGTTCTCCTTCGATGAGCTGCGGATGCGCCGAACGGGGTGCGGTCGCTGGGACCCCGGCAGGGCGACGTAGCCGGGCGAAACACACCGACTAGCGTGACGATATGCACCTTTTGGGACGTACGCACCTCCATCCACACCCTGATCACTCACCCGGCTCACAGATTCCGGTGGTCGCCGTGGTCGCGCTCGGGGGAGCCGCCGGGGCCGTCCTGCGCTACGGCGCGGGCCGCATCTGGCGTAACGGCTCCGACGCCTCCCTGCTGTGGCACCAGGGCATGGCCGCCTTCCCGTGGACGACGCTGCTGATCAACGTCGTCGGCTGCTTCGCCATGGGCGTGCTGACCGTCGCGCTCAAGGAGCGGTTCACCGGCGCCCCCCGGCTCCTCGACCCGATGCTGGGCACCGGGGTGCTCGGCGGGTTCACCACCTTCTCCTCGTACACCGACGACACCCGGCGGCTCATCGAGAACGACCAGCCGCTGATGGCCGTCGGCTACCTGTTCCTGACGGTCGCGGCCTGCCTGGTGGGCATCGTCCTCGGGGTGGCGCTGACCCGCCTGGTGCTCACCGGCGGGGTCGCGAAGAGCCGGCGCGAGGGTGGTGCCTGATGGGTGAGTGGTTCCTCGTCCTGGCCGGCGGCGCCGTCGGCGCGCCCGCCCGCTACCTGATCGGCGTGGCGGCCCGCACCCGGCTGCCCTCCTCCTTCCACTGGGGCACCTTCCTGGCCAACATGGCCGCCGCCCTGCTCCTGGGCTTCTTCGTCCAGGCCGGGACCCAGGGTGCACTGGGCACGCCGGGGCAGGCACTGCTGTCCACCGGCTTCTGCGGCGCGCTCTCCACCTGGTCCACCTTCTCCAAGGAGGTGCTGTCCCTGGCGGACGCCCGGCGCGTCGCCGGGGCCGGCGGCTACCTGCTGGCCACGGTCGCCCTCGGCCTCGGCCTGTCGTTCGCGGGCGGGGCGCTCGCCCAGGCCATCTGGTGATCCGCTCCCCGGACGGGGCGCACCGGCCACGCCGGCTCCCCCGGCTGCCCCCTGTCGACCGGGGACGCGCCGTCCGGGTCCTGCTCGCCTTCGCGCTCGCCTTCGGGAGCGTCACCGCGGTGGGGGGCTTGGAGTACGGCGCCTTCGCCGCGATGGGCTGCTACCTCGACGCCTACGGCAACCGCGACCCCTACCCGCGCAGGGCCCTGCTGACCGGACTGCTCGCTCTGGGGTTCGTGCTGGCCTTCTTCGCCGGTTCGCTCGCCGCCGGGCACACCTGGGCGATGGTGGGGGTGCTCTCCCTGGTGGCGATGGCGGCCACCCTCTACGTCGACACCCTGGACCTGAGCGGGCCCGGGGGCTACTTCGTCATCCTCGTGGCCGCCCTCGGCGTCTTCCTGCCCCCGGTCGGCCCCGCCGAGATCGCCGTCCGCTCAGGTCTGGTCGCCCTCGGCGCCGGCTGCGCCTGGCTGCTGGGCGCGGTGGACAGGTTCACGGCCCCGCACCGGCCGGAACAGCGGGCGGCCTCCACCGCGCTGGAGGCCGTCGCGGCCTTCGCCCGGGCGGCGGCCGAGGCCGGGCCGGGCCGACCTGAGGGCCCGCTCGCCGATGCCCGCCAGGCCGCCTGCTCCTCACTCCACCGGGCCTGGTCGGCGCTGGACGGGACCCGGACCGGCTGGCGGCCCCGGGCCCCCGACGCCCGGCAGAAGGCACTGCACGCGCTGCTGGTCCGCCTCGAAGGCGTACTCGACGTGGTGGAGGACAGCCTCACCGAGGGCGGCGCCCCCGTCCCCGGACCGTGGCCGCGCTGGCTCTCGGACACCGCCGAGCGCGTACGCGCGGGCCGCCTCCCCGACCCGTGGCCCGTGCCGGAGGCGGACCCCGGTGGAGCCGCGCCGTACGAGGCCGCCGCGGTGTGGCCGGAGCCGTTGCCGCCGCGCAGGAGGCTGGTCGCGGAGTTGCGGCGGCTGTACGCGCCCTCGTCGCCGTTCCCGGCCGTCGCGCTGCGGGTGGGCCTCGCGGTGGCGGGCGGCACCACCATCGCGGCCCTGGTGGCGGTCCTGCATCCGGCCTGGGTGGCGGTGGGGGCGGCGGCAGCGCTCCAGGGCGGTCCTTCGCGCCGGCCGACCTGGCGTACCCGGTGGCGGCTGGCCGGCACCGTCGTGGGCGTGGGGCTCACCGCCGCCGTCTTCCACGCCTACGAGCCCGGGGTCTGGATGACCGTCGTCCTGGCCTCGGCCGGCCACGCCCTGTACCGGGGGCTGCCCCTCTCCTCGCTCTTCGCCCGGACGATGCTGAGCACCCCCGTCGCCCTGCTGATCGCCAACGCCGCCACGCTGGGCAGGCCGGGCCTCGGCGACCTCGCCACGTTCCGTCTGCTCGACGTGGCCCTCGGCCTCGCCCTCGGAATGCTCACCACCCTCCTGGTGCGGGGCGTCCCCGTCCGCCGGGTGCGGGCGGCGGTCCAGGGGGCGGTCGCGGCGTCGGCGCCTGCGCTGCGGGACCGGCTGCTCACCGGTTCGGCCGATCCCCGGTCCCTGGGGCGGGCGTGGGAGGCGGTGAGCGCGCTGTGGACGATGCACGCCGCGGTGCCCGCCGAGGAGATCCGGAGCACCCGGACCGCCGCCCAGTTCTTCCCGACCCTGCTGGCCCTGCGCCGCCTGCTCGCCTGGAGCCTGCTGGCCCCGCCCGGCCTCCCCGGGCCCGGGGAGGCCGCCCGCACCGGCGCCTATCTGGACGCCCTGTCCACCGCGGCCGGCGCCGGGCTGCCCGGCTCCCCCGAGATCCGTGCCGCGCTCCCCTCTCCACCGCTCCCCGGCCATCCGGAGCTGTCCCGGCGGCTCGGGGCCCTCCACCGCGCCCTGGCCTCGGCCCCGCCCGCCTCCACCGGTCGGCCCCGGCACCGCGGACGCCTCCGGGGCCGGGTGCTCAGGCGCCGGTGACCGTGCCCGGCGCGACCTCCGCCAGCAGGGCGTCCGCCGCGGCGTACGGCGACAGTTCCCCGGCGGCCACCCGTCCGGCCAGCGCCCCGATGCGGGCGTCCCCGGCGAGATCGGCGATCCGCGACCGCAGCGCGGTGACGGCGATCGTCTCGATCTCCCGGGCGGCCCGGGCGGCCCGGCGCTCACCGACCACCCCTCGCTCCCGCATCCACCCCCGGTGCTTCTCCAGGGCCTCGACCAGTTCCTCGACGCCCACTCCCCTGGCCGCCACGGTCTTGACGATCGGCGGCCGCCAGTCCCCGGCGGAGCGCGCCTCGCCGAGTCCCAGCATGTGGTGGAGTTCGCGCGCCGTGGCGTCGGCCCCGTCCCGGTCGGCCTTGTTGACCACGTACAGGTCGCCGATCTCCAGGATTCCGGCCTTGGCCGCCTGGATGCCGTCGCCCATGCCGGGCGCGAGCAGCACCACGCTGGTGTCGGCCTGGGCGGCGATCTCCACCTCGGACTGCCCGACGCCGACGGTCTCCACCAGGACCACGTCGAACCCGGCGGCGTCCAGGACGCGGATGGCCTGCGGCGCGGCCCAGGCGAGGCCCCCGAGGTGGCCGCGGGTGGCCATGGAGCGGATGTAGACGCCGGGGTCGGAGGCGTGGTCCGACATCCGGATGCGGTCACCGAGCAGCGCGCCCCCGGAGAACGGCGAGGACGGGTCGACGGCGAGCACCGCGACCCGCTTCCCGGCCGCCCGGTAGGCACTGACCAGCGCCGAGGTGGTGGTCGACTTGCCGACGCCGGGCGAGCCGGTGAGGCCGACCACGTAGGCGTCGCCGGTGAGCGGGGCGAGCGCGGCCATGACCTCCCGCAGCTGCGGCGAGGCCCCCTCGACCAGCGAGATCAGCCGGGCCACGGCCCGCGGCCTGCCCTGCCTGGCCTGGGCGACGAGGGCGGGGACGTCCTGCATGGCTGCTCCGTTCACCTGACGACGTACGACAAGGGTCAGATCCCATCAAAGACGCGGCCCGGCCCCTCGTACAGGGAGCCGGGCCGCGCCGGGGTTCAGCTCTTGGGGACGCGGACGATCAGGGCGTCGCCCTGGCCGCCGCCGCCGCAGAGGGCGGCCGCGCCGATGCCGCCGCCGCGCCGCTTCAGCTCCAGAGCGAGGTGGAGGACCAGGCGGGCGCCGGACATGCCGATGGGGTGGCCGAGCGCGATGGCGCCGCCGTTGACGTTGACCTTCTCGGAGGTGACGCCGAGGTCCTTCATGGACTGGACGGCGACCGCGGCGAACGCCTCGTTGATCTCGATGACGTCGAGGTCCGCGACGGCCAGGCCGTCCTTCTCCAGCGCGTGGGCGATGGCGTTGGAGGGCTGCGACTGCAGGGAGTTGTCGGGGCCGGAGACATTGCCGTGGGCGCCGATCTCGGCGATCCACTCCAGACCCAGCTCCTGCGCCTTGGCCTTGCTCATGACCACGACGGCGGCGGCGCCGTCGGAGATCTGCGAGGAGGAGCCGGCGGTGATGGTGCCGTCCTTGGCGAAGGCGGGGCGCAGCCTGCCGAGCGATTCGGCGGTGGTGTCGGCGCGGATGCCCTCGTCCTTGGCGAAGAGGACCGGGTCGCCCTTGCGCTGCGGGATCTCCACGGGGGTGATCTCGGCCTCGAAGACGCCGTTCTTCTGGGCGGCGGCGGCGCGCTGGTGGGAGAGGGCGGCGATCTCGTCCTGCTCGGGGCGGGCGATGCCCAGGCGGGTGTTGTGCTTCTCGGTGGACTCGCCCATCGCGATGTTCTCGAAGGAGTCGGTGAGCCCGTCGTGGGCCATCGCGTCGAGCATCTCGACGGCGCCGTACTTGTAGCCCTCGCGGGACTTGGGCAGCAGGTGCGGGGCGTTGGTCATGGACTCCTGGCCGCCCGCGACCACCACGTCGAACTCCCCGGCGCGGATCAGCTGGTCGGCCAGGGCGATGGCGTCCAGGCCCGAGAGGCACACCTTGTTGATGGTGAGGGCGGGCACGTTCATGGGGATGCCGGCCTTGACGGCGGCCTGGCGGGCGGGGATCTGGCCGGCGCCGGCCGTCAGCACCTGGCCCATGATCACGTACTGGACCTGGTCGCCGCCGATCCCGGCCCGGTCCAGGGCCGCCTTGATGGCGAACGACCCGAGGTCGGCGCCGGAGAAGGACTTGAGCGAGCCGAGGAGCCGCCCCATGGGCGTACGCGCGCCGGCGACGATCACGGAGGTGGTGCTCTGGGTTCCAGTCATGGCCGTGGGCCCCTTTGCATCAATGGTGCGGAGTGAACGAGGGTTTACGTCAATGTACTGAGCGGTACGCCCCGGGGTCACCGGGCTTACGGTGTGATCGCGCGCACGTTGCGTAACCGGGCCGGGCGCGCTGCACTGGCTCCATGCTGACGCGTATCGACCACATCGGAATCGCCTGCCACGACCTCGACACCACCGTCGAGTTCTACCGCTCCACCTACGGCTTCGAGGTGTTCCACACCGAGGTCAACGAGGAACAGGGCGTACGGGAGGCCATGCTGAAGATCAACGAGACCTCCGACGGCGGCGCCTCCTACCTCCAGCTGCTGGAGCCCACCCGCGAGGACTCGGCGGTGGGCAAGTGGCTGGCCAAGAACGGCGAGGGTGTGCACCACATCGCCTTCGGCACCGCCGACGTCGACCAGGACGCCGCGGACATCCGCTCCAAGGGCGTCCGGGTGCTCTACGACGAGCCCCGGAGGGGCTCCATGGGGTCCCGGATCACCTTCCTGCACCCCAAGGACTGCCACGGTGTGCTGACCGAACTCGTCACCTCCGCACCCGAGGAGTCGGCGGAGCACTGATCGGACACCTGATTGGCCGGTAGGGTTGGGGGGCGGCCGTCGCTTCCACGCGGACGGCCGCCGGGCCGGGGTCCGGGTTTCAGAGCGGCAGCGCCGGGCGGCAGTCCGGGCCCGCGAGCGGTCTGACACCATTTCCCCCGGGAGCCTCGTCCGTCCGCGGACGGGGTTGTTCGGAGTTTTCGCGACCAGGGGACGGATGGGACCGCGCAGTGCGGGGCTACGAAGGCCAGGAGCGCCACCGAGCTGACGACCACCTCTCTCGGTTCGAAGCCGAGATGGACCGGCTGAAGACCGACCGGGAGAAGGCCGTTCAGCACGCCGAGGACCTCGGCTACCAGGTCGAGGTTCTGCGTGCCAAGCTGCACGAGGCCCGACGGACGCTGGCGACGCGTCCCCACTCCTACGACACCGCGGACCTCGGCTACCAGGCCGAGCAGATGCTGCGGAACGCCCAGCTCCAGGCCGACCAGATGCGCAGCGACGCCGAGCGCGAGCTGCGCGAGGTCCGGGCCCAGACCCAGCGCATCCTCCAGGAGCACGCCGAGCAGCAGGCCCGCCTCCAGACGGAGCTGCACACCGAGGCGGTCAACCGGCGCCAGCAGCTCGACCAGGAACTGGCCGAGCGCCGCGCCACCGTCGAGTCCCACGTCAACGAGAACGTCGCCTGGGCCGAACAGCTCCGGGCCCGCTCCGAGTCGCAGGCCCAGCGGTTGCTCGACGAGTCCCGCGCGCAGTCCGAGCAGTCCCTGGCGGCGGCCCGCGCCGAGGCGCAGCGGCTCACCGAGGAGGCCCGCCGGCGGCTCGGCGAGGAGACCGAGAACGCCCGCGCGGAGGCGGAGGCGCTGCTGCGCCGGGCCCGCGCCGACGCGGAGCGGATGCTGCACGCCGCCTCCCAGCAGGCCCAGGAGGCCACCGACCACGCCGAGCAGCTGCGGACGTCGACCGCCTCGGAGGCCGACCAGGCGCACCGCAGGTCGGCGGAGCTGACCCGGGCCGCCGAACAGCGGATGTCGGAGGCGGACGCGGCGCTGCGCGAGGCGACCTCGCGCAGCGAGAAGCTGGTGACCGAGGCGGAGGCCACCGCCGCCAAGCGGACGGCGGCCGCCGAGGCCGCCGGCGAGCAGCGGACCAAGACGGCGCGGGAGCAGGTGGCCCGGCTGGTCGAGGAGGCCACCAAGGAGGCCGAGGCGGTCCGCGCCGAGGCCACGGAACTGCGTGAGCGGGCCGCCGCGGAGGCGGAGAAGACACGCGCCGAGGCGGCCGAGAAGGCCCGCGCGGCGGCGGCCGAGGACTCGGCGGCGGCACTGGCGAAGGCGGCCAGGACCGCCGAGGAGGTGCTCCAGAAGGCGTCGAAGGACGCGGAGGAGGCCCGGCGGTCGGCGTCCGAGGAGGCCGAGCGGCTGCGTTCGGAGGCGGAGGCCGAGGCCGACCGGCTGCGGGCCGAGGCGCACGACCTCGCGGAGGAGCTGAAGGGCGCCGCGAAGGACGACACCAAGGAGTACCGCGCCAAGACCGTCGAGCTCCAGGAGGAGGCCCGGCGGCTGCGTGGCGAGGCCGAGCAGCTGCGCGCCGAGGCGGTCGCCGAGGGCGAGCGCATCCGGTCCGAGGCGCGCCGCGAGGCCCTCCAGCAGATCGAGGAGTCGGCCAGCACCGCCGAGGAGCTGCTGACCAAGGCCCGCGAGGACGCCGCCGAGGCCCGCCAGGCCGGCGAGGCGGACGGCGAGCGGACCCGGGCGGAGTCGGCCGAGCGCGCGGCGGCGCTGCGCACACAGGCCGACGAGGCGCTGGAGCGGGCCCGCGCGGAGGCGGCCAAGCTGGGCGAGGAGGCCGAGGAGTCCGCCGCCCGGTCCCGCGAGGAGGCCGAGCGGGCCGCGCGGGAGCTGCGCGAAGAGACCGAGGAGGCGGTGCGGGCCCGCCGCGAGGAGGCCGACGCCGAGCTGGTGCGGCTCCGCGAGGAGGCCGAGCAGCGGGTGACCGCCGCCGAGGAGGCGCTGACCGAGGCGCGCGCCGAGGCCGGCCGGCTCCGCAAGGAGGCCGCCGAGGAGGCGGAGCGCACCCGTACGGAAGCGGCCGAGCGCGCGCGGGCCCTGAGCGACCAGGCCGTCGAGGAGGCCGAGGCGCTCACCGCGACCGCGGCCCAGGAGGCGGCGGCGTCCCGGGCCGAGGGCGAGGCGGTCGCGGTGCGGCTGCGCGCCGACGCCGCTACCGAGGCCGAGCGGCTGAAGACCGAGGCCCAGGAGACGGCGGACCGGCTGCGCGCGGAGGCCGCGAGCGCCGCGGAGCGTACGGAGGCGGAGGCCACCGAAGCGCTGGAGCGGGCCCAGGAGGAGGCGGACCGCCGGCGGCGTTCGGCCGAGGAGGCGCTGGAGTCGGCGCGTAGCGAGGCCGGGCAGGAACGCGAGCGGGCCCGCGAGCAGTCCGAGGAGTTGCTGGCCGCGGCGCGTACCCGCGTCGAGGAGGCCGAGGCGGAGGCGGCGCGGCTGGTCGAGGAGGCGGACACGCGCGCCACCGAGCTGGTGTCGGCCGCCGAGACGACCGCGCAGCAGGTCCGGGACTCCGTCGCGGGACTCCAGGAGCAGGCGAAGGAGGAGATCGCGGGACTCAGGTCCGCGGCGGAGCACGCCGCGGAGCGCACCCGCGGCGAGGCGCAGGAGGAGGCGGACCGGGTCCGCTCCGACGCGCACGCGGAGCGGGACCGCGCCGCCGAGGACGCGGCGCGGCTGCGCGCGGAGGCGGCCGAGGAGCTGGAGACGGCGCGTGCGCTGGCCGAGTCGGCGGTCGCGGAGGCGACGGCGGAGTCGGAGCGGCTGCGCGCGGACGCCGGGAGCTACGCCCAGCGGCTGCGGTCGGAGGCGTCGGACGCGCTGGCGTCGGCCGAGGCGGACGCGGCGAAGGCGCGGGCGGAGGCCCGGCAGGACGCCAATCGGATGCGGACCGAGGCGGCCGGGCAGGCCGACCGGCTGGTCTCGCAGGCGGCCGAGGAGGCCGAGTCGCTGGGGGCGCGCTCCACCGAGGAGGCGGAGCGGGTCCGGGCCGAGGCGCGGGCCGAGGCCGAGCGGACGGTGTCCGAGGCGGCCGAGGAGGCGGAGCGGCTGCGGGGCGAGGCGGCACGCGCCGTCGCGGCGGCCGAGGAGCGGGCCGCGCAGGCCCGCGAGAAGGCGGAGCGGGTCGAGTCGCGGGCGCTGGCCACGGCCGAGGAGCTGACCTCGCAGGCGCGCGCCGAGGCGGACCGGACGCTGGACGAGGCGCGAGCCGACGCCAACAAGCGCCGCTCGGAGGCGGCCGAACAGGTCGACCGCCTGTTGAGCGAGACGTCCGCCGAGGCGGAGAAGCTGACCGCCGAGGCGCAGCAGGCGGCGCTGAAGGCGACGACGGAGGCCGAGTCGCGGGCCGACTCCATGGTGGGCGCGGCCCGCGCGGAGGCGGAGCGGCTGGTCGCCGAGGCCACCGTGGAGGGCAACAGCCTGGTGGAGCGGGCCCGCACCGACGCCGACGAACTGCTGGTGGGCGCCCGCCGGGACGCGGCGGAGATCCGCGGGCGCACCGAGGAACTGCGCGAGCGGGTCACCGCGGAGATCGAGGAACTGCACGACCGGGCGCGGCGCGAGTCGTCGGAGGCGATGCGCAACGCCGGCGAGCGGTGCGACGCGCTGGTCAAGGCGGCCGAGGAGCAGGAGGCGAAGGCCCGGGCCGACGCCAAGGAGCTGCTGGCGGACGCCGGTTCGGAGGCCGGCAAGGTGCGGATCGCCGCGGTGCGCAAGGCCGAGGGGCTGCTCAAGGAGGCCGAGCAGAAGAAGGCCACCCTGGTCCGCGAGGCCGAGCAGGTGAAGCGGGAGGCCGAACAGGAGGCCGAGCGGATCGTCACCGAGGGCCAGCGCGAGCTGGAGGTGCTGATGCGCCGCCAGGCCGACATCAACCAGGAGATCTCCCGGGTCCAGGACGTGCTGGAGGCGCTGGAGGGCTTCGAGTCCCAGCCGGCCGGCAAGGCCGCTCCGGGCGGTTCCGGCACGGGCGTCAAGGCGGGGGCCTCGGCGGGGAGTTCCCGTTCGGGTGGCAAGCAGAACGAGAACTGAGGGGCCGCCGGGGACGGGTGGCCCGGTCACAGCACACACCGGGGGGCCACCCCCGGCCACGGGGGTGGAACAGTCGTACACGGGGGTGCGGGAGGTGCGGTAATGGGCCTGTTATGGGCCGTTCTGGCAAGAGCTGCCGCCGTTGACCACCCAAAAGGGGTGTCATTCTCCAGATCAAACGGGCATCTGCTCGATGACACGCCGCTTTGGCCCCTAGGATTCCCTCTATCACCTCACCGGTCCCATTCGACAGGAACCCCATGAGCGACACTTCCCCCTATGGCTTCGAGCTTGTGCGGCGTGGGTACGACCGCGCTCAGGTGGACGAACGCATCTCCAAGCTCGTCTCCGACCGTGACAGCGCCCTCACCCGCATCACCGCCCTGGAAAAGCGCATCGAGGAGCTGCACCTCGAAACGCAGAACGCGCAGGCCCAGGTCACCGACGCCGAGCCGTCGTACGCCGGTCTGGGCGCCCGGGTAGAGAAGATCCTCCGCCTCGCCGAGGAGGAGGCGAAGGACCTGCGCGAGGAGGCCCGCCGCGCCGCCGAGCAGCACCGCGAGCTGGCGGAGTCCGCCGCTCAGCAGGTGCGCAACGACGCCGAGTCGTTCGCCACCGAGCGGAAGGCGAAGGCGGACGACGAGGGCGTCCGGATCGTCGAGAAGGCCAAGGGCGAGGCGAACGCGCTGCGTGCCGAGGCGCAGAAGGACGCCCAGTCGAAGCGCGAGGAGGCGGACGCCCTCTTCGAGGAGACCCGCGCCAAGGCCGCCCAGGCCGCCGCGGACTTCGAGACCAACCTGGCCAAGCGCCGCGAGCAGTCCGAGCGTGACCTGGCCTCGCGTCAGGCGAAGGCGGAGAAGCGCCTGGCGGAGATCGAGCACCGGGCGGAGCAGCTGCGCCTGGAGGCCGAGAAGCTGCGGACCGACGCCGAGCGCCGCGCCCGCCAGACGGTGGAGACGGCGCAGCGCCAGGCGGAGGACATCGTCGCCGACGCCAACGCCAAGGCCGACCGCATCCGCAGCGAGTCCGAGCGCGAGCTGGCGGCGCTCACCAACCGCCGCGACTCGATCAACGCCCAGCTCACCAACGTCCGCGAGATGCTGGCCACCCTCACGGGTGCCGCCGTCGCGGCCGCGGGCGCCCCGGCCGCCGAGGACGACTCGGCGACGCGCGGTGTCCCGGCCCAGCAGTCCCGCTGACCCGAGCGCGCCACGGGTTCTGGCCCCCGTCCCGGTCCGTCCGGGGCGGGGGCTTCGCGCTGCCTCCGGTTGCGGCAACCGGGCCAAGCCCGGGAGCGGGGGGTGGGCCCCGCCCGTAGCCTCGACGCATGATCGAGCTGTCGGGGCTGACGAAGCGGTACGGCGAGAGGGTGGCCGTCAACAATCTGACGTTCACGGTGCGCCCGGGCGTCGTGACGGGGTTCCTCGGGCCCAACGGCGCGGGGAAGTCCACCACGATGCGGATGATCCTCGGGCTGGACAGGCCCTCTGCGGGCGACGTACGCATCGACGGACAGCACTACGCCGAGCTGCGTGACCCGCTGCGGCAGATCGGGGCACTCCTCGACGCCAAGGCAGTGCACGGCGGCCGCACCGCCTACCACCACCTGCTCTGCCTGGCGCAGTCCAACGGCCTTCCCGCCGCCCGGGTCACCGAGGTGCTCGACACGGTGGGGCTGACCCCGGTGACCCACAAGCGCGCCAAGGGGTTCTCGCTCGGCATGGGGCAGCGGCTGGGCATCGCGGGGGCACTCCTCGGCGACCCGCGCATCCTGATGTTCGACGAACCGGTCAACGGCCTCGACCCCGAGGGCATCCACTGGATCAGGAACCTCATGCGGTCCCTCGCCCACCAGGGCCGCACGGTCTTCGTCTCCTCGCACCTGATGAGCGAGATGGCGCTGACCGCCGAGCACCTGGTGGTGATCGGCCAGGGCAGGCTGATGGCCGACACCTCGATGGCCGACTTCATCCGGGAGAACTCCCGCGGATACGTGCGGATGCGCTCCCCCGAACGGGAGCGGCTGCTGGACGCCCTGCACGCGGCGGGGTTCACCGCGGCGGCGGGCCCGGACGGCGCGGTGGAGGTCGACGGGGTGCCGGCCGCCGAACTCGGCGAGCTGGCGGCCCGGGAGCGGCTGGTGCTGCACGAACTGAGCCCGCAGCAGGCGTCGCTGGAGGAGGCGTTCATGCAGCTGACCGCGGGGTCGGTCGAGTACCACGCCCACGACGGCGACCCGGGCGCGGTACGCGGCGGGGCGACGGGGGCGGGCGAGGGGCGGTGGGGCGCCGGCTGGGGCGGTCCCGAGCAGCGGCGGAGGAGCTGACATGGCCGTGACGCAGGTGGTCCACTCCGAGTGGACCAAGATCCGCTCGGTCCAGTCCACGGTGTGGACGCTCGGCCTCGCCGCCGTGGTGACGATCGGCCTCGGCGCGCTGATCAGCGCCCTGTCCAGGAGCGAGTACGGCAATCTCTCCCCGCGCGCCCAGCTGACCTTCGACCCGACCTTCATCAGCTTCGCCGGGCTGAGCCTCGGGCAGCTGGCGATGGTCGTCTTCGGGGTGCTGGTGGTGTCGAACGAGTACAGCACCGGCATGATCCGGACGTCGCTGGCGGCGGTGCCGCAGCGGGGCACCTTCTTCTTCGGCAAGGTCGCGGTGGCGACGGCGCTGGCGCTGCTGGTGAGCCTGGTGACGACGTTCGCCACGTTCTTCCTCGGGCAGGCCCTGCTCGGCAGCGTCTCCGCCTCCCTCGGGGACCCCGGCGTCCTCCGGGCGGTCGTCGGCGCCGCCCTCTACATGACCCTCATGGCGGTCTTCTCCATGGGCGTCGCCGCGATGCTCCGCTCCCCCATGCTCTCCCTCGGCATCCTCGTCCCCTTCTTCTTCCTCGTCTCCTCCGTCCTCGGCTCCGTCTCCGCCACCGAGAAGATCGGCCGCTACCTCCCCGACCAGGCCGGCTCCAAGATCATGCAGGTCGTCCCGCCCCTGAACGACGACACCCCCTACGGCCCCTGGGGCGGCCTCGGCATCATGGCCCTCTGGGCGGTCGCCGCGCTGGCCACCGGGTACGCCTTGCTACGGCACCGGGATGCCTAGACCACTGATGACGCCGACCAGCCCGGCCGGCGCCTGAGGCCATCACCGACGCGCACCACAACCAGCCCGGCCGGAGCTTGAGGCCGTCCTTGACCGCCAGGTCGGAACGGACCAGCACCACCCTGATCAGCCCGGCCGGCGCTTGAGGCCACCCCCGGCCCGCCCCGGGAGGGCAAGTTCCACTTGGCCGGAACCGGACGCCGGTGACTATCCTCCTTACGTTGACGGGGACCGACCCCGGCAAGGAACTCTGTCGACGGGTGCGGGGAGCACATGATCGAGGCCACCGGCCTGACCAAGCGCTACGGCGCGAAGACCGCCGTGCACGACCTCTCCTTCCAGGTGAGGCCCGGCACGGTGACCGGCTTCCTGGGCCCGAACGGCTCGGGCAAGTCCACCACGATGCGCATGATCGTCGGCCTGGACGAACCCACCAGCGGCCACGTCACCATCGGCGGCCACCCCTACCGCCGCGTGCCGAACGCCCCGCGCCAGGTCGGCGCCCTGCTCGACGCCAAGGCGGTGCACGGCGGCCGCTCGGCCCGCGACCACCTGCTCTGCCTGGCGCAGCTCTCCGGCATCCCGGCCCGCCGGGTGGACGAGGTGCTGGGCGTGGTGGGGCTCCAGGACGTGGCGCGGCGCCGCTCGAAGGGGTTCTCCCTGGGCATGGGCCAGCGGCTGGGCATCGCGGCGGCGCTCCTCGGCGATCCGCAGGTGCTCCTCTTCGACGAGCCGGTCAACGGCCTGGACCCGGAGGGCATCCTCTGGGTCCGCACCCTGATGAAGTCGCTGGCGGCCGAGGGCCGGACGGTCTTCGTCTCCTCGCACCTGATGAGCGAGATGGCGCTGACCGCCGAGCACCTGATCGTGATCGGCCGGGGCCGGCTGATGGCCGACATGAGCGTGCGCGACTTCATCGCCGCCAACGCCGCCGGGTTCGCCCGGGTCCGCGTACCCGACACCGGGCCGGGCGACCGCGAGAAGCTGTCGACGGCGCTGGCCGAGGAGGGCGGCCAGGTGCTGCCGGAGCCGGACGGCGCGCTGCGGGTGGCGGGGCTGCCGCTGCCCCGGATCAGCGACGTGGCGCACGCCGCCGGGGTGCGGCTCTGGGAACTCTCGCCGCACCAGGCGTCGTTGGAGGAGGCGTACATGCGGCTGACGCAGAGCGCCGTGGACTACCGCTCGACCGACGACCTGCGGGCCGGGCTGCACGAAGCCCCCGGGCAGGGCGCCGCCCCCCTCCCGGTGCCGCAGCCGGGCGCGGACCAGCCCGGC
The DNA here is from genome assembly GCF_051397025.1 of Streptomyces sp. BBFR102. NCBI lineage: Bacteria > Bacillati > Actinomycetota > Actinomycetes > Kitasatosporales > Streptomycetaceae > Streptomyces > Streptomyces sp. BBFR102. Next base: position 4,321,139 of record NZ_CP195757.1, on the reverse strand, counting down.
TGGTACGCGCCCCCGCCGCCCCGCCAGGAGCAGCCCGCCTCCCCCGACCTGAGCAAGAGCGACACCGAGGACGACCCGCGATGACGACGCCGACCCAGCGGCCGGAGCACCCGCCGCAGCCGGGCGCGCTGCCCGGCGCGATGTACACCTCGCCGATCCCGGTGCGCCCCACCCACCTGGGCCACGCACTGGCCTCGGAGTGGACGAAGATCCGCTCGGTCCGCTCCACGGTGTGGACGCTCGGCGTCTTCGTGGCGCTGGTGGTCGGCATCGGCCTGCTGGTGGCGTGGAAGACCTCGGGCGCGGACTACACGGACGTGCCGTACACGATCCCGGCCTTCTTCGGGCTGATGCTGGGGCAGATCTGCCTGATCACGCTGGGCGTGCTGGTGGTCACCTCGGAGTACGGCACGGGGATGATCCGCACCACCTTCACGGCGGCGCCGCAGCGGCACCGGGTGCTGGCGGCGAAGTTCCTGGTCTTCTTCACCCTGGCCTACGCGGTCTCGGCGGCGTCGATCACCGTGGTGGGGCTGGCCACCGCCGCGATGAACGGCACTGCCGACGGCCCCGGCCAGGACTGGGGCGCCTCGGTGCTGCTCGGCTCGTTGTACGTGTCGCTGCTCGGTGTGCTGGGGCTGGCCGTCGGTTCGATGCTGCGCCACTCGGCGGGCGCGATCACCGCCATGCTCGGCGTGGTGCTGCTCCCGGCGATCATGCCGGCCTTCCTGATGATCTCGCCGTCCCTGCGGGGCATCGGCGAGAAGATGCTGGAGTACAACGCCCCGAACTCGCTCTCCGCGCTCTTCGGCACCCCGATGTACACCAGCACCTCCGACGGCGTGCCGCAGCTGCTGGTGCTGCTGGGCATCACGCTGGTGGCGGCGGCGGGCGCCTTCGCCCTGCTGGAGAAGCGCGACGTGTGAACCGCGCAGGCCGCGCCGGTCAGTAGCGCGGGGCGTTCCGGGACCGCTGCACCCTCGTGGTGCGGCGGTCCTTCGCGTTCCAGCACGCCTTGTGCCAGTGGCGGCGCTCGTCGACGCCGGAGTGCTCGGGCCAGGCGACGACGTGCGGCAGGCCGGCGGGGATCTCCTGGTCGCAGCCGGGGCAGCGATAGCGCTTGCCCGCCGAGGCGGGGCCCGAGCCGGAGATGTGCCGGACCGACCACCGCTCGCCGCGCCAGCTCTCGGCGGACTGGAAGCCGTACCGCTCCCCCGGATCGTCGTCGCCGCCGCCCGGCCGGCCGGAGGCGCGGGCGGGCTTGGGGCGGTTCTTGCGCGGGGACACGGGGGGCACCTCACGATCTGCTGTACGGCGGTCAGGGCGTCCCGGACAGCCTACGCGCCGTCCATCCGGCGACAGGCGCCCGCCGAAACGCCGCACGCCCCCTTCAGTCCCCTTCCCGCCCCTTTCGCGCGCCGTGCGTGCCCCCGGGAAATCCCCATAATCCGCCAATCCTCTTGCGAGGCCGTGCCTTTGGCACGTGTCAGGCGTTGTTGCCAGGCAGGGGGAGTGCCGTGTCGGGCACCAAGGAAGCAGGATTCGTCATGCACGTGGGAAGTTTTGTACTCGGCGGCCAATTCCCGGGCCAGGGCCAGGGCGAGGCGCTGCACCGCGCGGTGCGCTCGGCCGAGGTGGCGGAGGAGGCCGGCCTCGACACCGTCTGGCTGGGCGAGCACCACTTCGTGCCGTACGGCACCTGCCCCTCGGCCGCGACCCTGGCGGCACTGCTCCTGGGCAGGACCCGGCGGCTGCGGGTCGGCACCGCGGTCAGCGTGCTGCCCACCGCCCACCCCGTCGCCCTCGGCGAGCAGGCGGCCCTGCTCCACCTCGCCGCCGACGGCCGGTTCACCCTCGGCGTCGGCCGCGGTGGGCCCTGGGTCGACCTGGAGGTCTTCGGCGCGGGCCTGCCGGCCTTCGAGGAGGGGTTCCCGGAGGCTCTGGACCTGCTGCTGCGCTGGCTGCGCGAGCCCCGGGTCGGGGCGTCGGCCGCAGGCGGGCGGTACGCCTTCCGGGAGGTGGCGGTGGTGCCGCGCCCGGCGGAGTCGCTGGACGGGCTGCCGGGCCCGGAGGTGGTGGTGGCCTGCACCTCTCCGTCGAGCGTGCGGCTGGCCGCCGAGCGGGGGCTGCCGATGCTGCTGGGCATGCACACCGGGGACACCGAGAAGGCCGAGATGGTGGCGCTGTGGCGGCGCCATGCCCGCGAGGCGGGGCGCGACGGCGACGAGATCACCCGGGCCGCGCACGTCACGGCGGGCGTCGCGCAGGTCGAGGACGGGCCGGGCCGGGCCGCCGAGACGCTGGTGAAGGCGATGCCGGGCTGGTTCGAGCTGGGCCTGGGCGCCCATGTCACCGTCGACGGGCGGTCGCGGGCGATGCGCGACCCGGTGGCGTACACCGAGTTCCTCTGCTCGATCCATCCGGTGGGGCCGCCGCGGCTCTGCGCGGACCGGCTGGCCGCGACCGCCGAGGCGACCGGGATCACCCGGTTCGCGCTGATGGTGGAGGGGTCGGGCGACCTCGCCGGGACCGAGGAGAACGTCCGGCGCCTGGGCCAGGAGGTCCTGCCGCTGCTGGGCTGAACGCGCCGTGCGGCGGCCCCTGGTGGGGGTCGCCGCACGGCGGGTGCGCGTCGCGTCCGGACCCGCGCGAGGGCGGCTCCGGACGGGAGGGCTCAGCAGTCCCTGAGCTCCGGGGACTGGTTGAGCAGCTGTCCCCGGATCGAGGTGAAGCGGGCGAGCCGCTCGTCCGAGTCGGAGGAGAGGGGGAAGACCGCCACACGGTGGCAGTTCTGGAATGCCAGGCGGACCCCGAAGTGACGCTGGAGCGCCCCCCGGATGGCGTCGCTGGCCAGGGCGCGCAGGAGCTGGCCGCGGGCCTGCTCGTCGGGCGGCGGCGTCTGGTTGTCGGCGAACTCTCCGCCGTCGACCTTCAACTGGGCGACGAGCTTGCTGATCATGTCCCATGCGTAGGGCAGGGAGGTCCGGACGCAGTCGACGAAGGCGGCTTCGTCGACCTCGCCTCGCTCGGCCTGTTCCAAGAGGGCCGGTGAGACGTCGAGCGACATGGGTTCTCCTCTCACACCCCCGTCTGACGGGGGCTGACGGACGGGGCTGGAGTTCGCGCACACGCAGCGTGCGCGCATGGCAACCTCCCGCTGCCACGGTATGCAAGGAGACCGGCCCGCACCAGGAGAATGCGCACACAACCGGCCAGCGATGAACGGGGCTTCCCGGGCGAATCGCGTCGGACCCCGCCCGTCGAGTAGCGTTGCCGACCATGCGTCTCGTCATCGCCCGCTGCTCCGTGGACTACGCGGGCAGGCTCACGGCCCACCTTCCCTCCGCCCCTCGCCTGATCCTCGTGAAGGCCGACGGCAGTGTCTCGATCCATGCGGACGACCGGGCGTACAAACCGCTCAACTGGATGTCGCCTCCGTGCACCCTCAAGGAGGGCGAGGACGACATCTGGACCGTGGTGAACAAGGGCGGGGAGAAACTCGTCATCACCATGGAGGAGGTCCTGCACGACTCCTCGCACGAACTCGGCGTGGACCCAGGCCTCATCAAGGACGGCGTGGAGGCCCATCTCCAGGAGCTCCTCGCGGACCGGATCGAGACGCTCGGCGAGGGATACACCCTGATCCGGCGCGAGTACCCGACCGCGATCGGCCCGGTCGACATCCTCTGCCGGGACGCCTCCGGCGCGACGGTCGCCGTCGAGATCAAGCGGCGCGGCGAGATCGACGGCGTGGAGCAGCTGACCCGCTATCTGGATCTCCTCAACCGCGACCCGCACCTCGCCCCGGTCCGCGGCGTCTTCGCCGCCCAGGAGATCAAGCCGCAGGCACGCGTCCTCGCCACCGACCGCGGCATCGGCTGCACGGTCCTGGACTACGACGCGCTGCGCGGCATCGAGGACGACAAGTTGCGGCTCTTCTGATCCGGACGGCCTTCGCCGCCGGGGCGCGACGTGGCGTCGTCGAGCCGCCTGACGTGCTCACTCGCTTCGCTCCCCGCGCGCGGCGGGCGTCTCGTCGACGACGCGCCCCTTTGGCTCAAACCGCGGGCATGGCCGCGTGCGTGCACCCGTACGGGATGCGACCGGGGCGGCCGTCGGACACCCGGCCCGAACACGGAACGTAGTCGAAACGCCCCCCGGTTTCCCGGCCGGGGGGCGTTCGCGCGTGTGGGAGGGCGGGGTTACGACACGGTCCGGCTCGCGGACGGCTCGGAGGCCACGCCGCCGGCCGAGTCTTCGGTGCCGGGCTCGGGGTCCTTCGGGCCGGGGTCCTCGCTGGACGGGGGCGGGTCGCTGGGCTCCGGGTCGGGGCTGGAGGGCGGCGTGCTGCTCGGCGGCCTCGACGAGGAGGGCGGCGTGGTCGGCGGTTTGGTGGTGGGCCGGTCCGGCGGGGAGGTGGTCGGGCCGCTGGGCGAGCTGCTCGGCTCGTCGGACTCGGACGGGGAGGGCGAGGCACTGTCGCTGGGCGTCGGTTCGTCGGGGGTGCCGCTGGCCCCGTCGCCGCCCGGGCCGGTGCTGGTCGGCCCGGAGTCGACGGGCTGCTCGGCCTCGGGGGCGTCGTCGCCCTCGTCCTCGGGGACCGTCTGCTCGGTGGTGACCCGGTCGACGGAGGCGGGTTCCTCGTCGTCGCCGCTGAGGGCGCCGAGGGTGACGGCGGTCCCGAGGACGGCGACGAGCAGGGCGCCCGCGCCGGCGGCGACCAGGTTGCGCCGGGCGCCGGTGAGGGCGGCCCGGCCGGGCCTGCCGTCCTTGGCGGCCAGGGCCGACGGTCCGCCCACGACGGTCGTACCGGCCGTGGGGGCGGCCGGCTGGACACGGGTCACCCCGGCCGGGGGCGTCTTCCTCGGCAGCCCGGCGGGCGGGGTCGTCGCCCCGTCGCGGCGCGGCGGGACCGGGGGCCCGTCCGGCGGCGGGGTGGCACGGGTCACCGGGGTGGTCTCCCCCGCGCGGTCGGCGACCAGGGCGAGGGCGCGGCGGCCGGCGACGGTGCCGCGCTTGTCGGAGAGGGCGCCACGCAGCGCGACCGCGGCCTCCAGCTCGGCACGGGCCCGGTCGAGCCGGTCCTGGCAGAGCGCGAGGATGCCCAACTCGTGGTGGAAGTACGCCTCCTCGGCGACCTCGCCGGAGAGGCGGGCGGCCTCCTGGCCGGAGCGCAGCACCCGCTCCCAGGCGCCCCAGGCGAGGCCTGCGGCGAGGGCCGGGGCGACGGTGCGGGCGAGCAGGACGGCGGTGGCCTGCCGTACCGGGTCCTGGCCGCCGACGAGGGCGGTGAGCGCGGCGAGGACGGCGTCGGACTCGGCGGCGGTCCGCTCGGGGGTGACCGAGGGGTGGCCGGTCCACCAGGTGTAGTGCTGGGCGGCGGTGTGGGCGCGCTCACCGTCGTCGGCGTACCCCTCGGCGGTGAGCTGCTCGGTGACGCCGGCGGCGAGCCGGTAGCGGTTGCCGACCGGGGTGACCAGGCCGCAGTCGAGGAGTTCGGTGAGGGCGGCATCGGCGTGGGTGTCGCCGACCAGGGCCGGCAGATGGGCCTGGTGCGGGACCTCGCCGCCGAGCGCGTAGGCGAAGCCGAGGGTGGCGCGGGCCGCCCCGCTGAGCCGGGAGGCGAGCAGGGCGGCGGGGGCGGCGCCCTCGGCGACGGTGGGCAGCGGTGCCTCGGTGGCGCCCGACTCCTCGCGGAGCAGGTCGCGTTGGTGGAGCAGCGCGCCGGCCTGGACGAACCGCAGCGGCAGCCCCTCGGACTCGAACCAGAGGTCGCCGGCCCAGGACACCTCGTCCTCGCTGAGAGCGCGGCCGGCGCCCTGCGCGAGCAGGGTCAGCCCGCCGGAGCGGCCGATGCCGCCGAGGGCGATCTCCTCGACGCGGGCCGCGCCGCCTGGCGCGGGCACGTCGGGGGTGCAGGCGAGCAGGACGGCGCACTCGGGGGTCGCGGCGAGGAAGGCGTCGAGGGCCGCGCCGCCGAGGTCGGCGTCGTCGACGAGCACCACGGCACCGATCTCGCCGGCGAGTTCGGCGAGCAGGGCGGGGCCGGGGCGGTGCGCGGGCAGCAGGTGGACGGCGGCGCACAGGGCGTGCAGCAGGTCGTCGGCGGTGCGGTGGTGGCCGTCGAGGCGGACGACGCCGTCGGGGGCGAGCCCTTCGCAGCGTGCGGCGACGGCGTCCAGCAGCACGGTGCGGCCGGAGCCGCGGACGCCGGTGAGGCGGACGGAGCGGCCCCGGGAGAGGAGCGAGACGAGGGTGTCGCGTTCGCCGTCGCGTTCCAGCAGCCGGTGGTGGGTGCGGGGGACGCCGGGCGGGGCGGGCGGCTTGCCCGCGGCGGCGAGCGCGGCGCGGTCGTCGGGGGTGCGGCGCACCGGGGGGCTCGGGTGGCGGCCGGGCGGACAGACCTCGATCTCGCTGCCGTCGACCGGGTTGACGGTGACGAGGTGGCCGCCGGCGACGAGTTCGACGGTACGCACCCGTGGCGGCACGGGCTGGCCGAGGTCGGGGCCCTGCGGCGGGCGGGGCCGGCGCCCGGCGGGGCCCGGCTGCGGGCCGCCGGGTATGCGGTGCTGGTCGCCGCCGCCCCGCTGGTGCGGGTCCCGGTGGTTCGGGTCCATGGCTGAAGCCCCCATAGCGTCGTGCCGTACCGCGTGCCCGGCCGCCGCCCCCGTCCGGTCCGGGGAGCGCGGTGTCGCGGCCCGGTCCGGAATACGTCGGTACGGCGCGCCGGGTCTCCGCTGCCGCCGGTCACGTGGGGCGCCGGGCATGAGGACAGCGGACGGGACCGCACCATAAGCCTTCGGCCAGTATCCAGGAACACGCGGGGTGGGCCGGGGCCCGGGAGGTCACGTTCTCATGAGGATTGTGCGCTGATCCCTCGGGAACGCCCGGATTGGCCCCCTCCGGCTCGCCCGCCCGCGCTCAGGCGCGGGGCAGGGAGTCGAGGCCGATGCCGCCCTCGATGGCGAGGATGCGGTGGAGGCGGGTGGCGACCAGGAGCCGCCGCATCTGCGGGGGTACGGAACGCAGGACGAGGCGCCGCCCGCAGCGGCCGGCGCGGCGGTGGGCACCCATGATGACGCCGAGCCCGGTGGCGTCCCAGGAGTCGAGGGCGGCGAGGTCGAGGACCAGGTCCCCGGTGCCCTCGTCCACGGCGGAGTGCAGGACCGTCCGGGCGTCCGCCGCGCTGCGGACGTCGAGGCGGCCCCCGACGACCAGCTCGGCATGGTCGCCCCTGATGTACATATACGCTCCCCGGGTCTGCTGGCGTGGGCTGCGGAGGTTGCGTCCGCGGGCGGCACGGTCAGGGCCGCCGGTGGTGCCCGGGGTGGCGGAGGGTCTCCCGGAGTCCGGGGAGCCTGGTGGGCCGCCGGAGCCGGGTGCCGCCCCGGGTGGGTGGTGTGGTGTCACTTCGTATGTCACCGCAACTGACTGGCTCATGCACACAGAAGTCGCCTCCTGTGAGCGAACCGACACCGAAATCACCCGTGAGGGTGAGGGGTGGTGCGCTGACGGGGCCGCTCCTGCGGACCTCGGGTGCGAGGGCGCCCCGGCGGTGCGGACGACGGGTGCGGGCACCGGCGAGCGGAGCGAAGGAGGCGGGCGCGCTCCCGCGCGGGTGCCGCCGGGCCCGCACCCCGAGGGGGCGGGCCCGGCGCGGTCAGTACGAGTAGAAGCCCTCGCCGCTCTTGCGGCCGAGGTCTCCGGCGTCGACCATGCGGCGCATCAGCTCCGGCGGCGCGAACTTCTCGTCCTGCGACTCGGTGTAGATGTTCTGCGCGGCGTGCAGCAGGATGTCGACGCCGGTCATGTCGGCGGTGGTGAGCGGGCCCATGGCGTGGCCGAAGCCCAGCTTGCAGGCGACGTCGATGTCCTCGGCGGTGGCGACGCCCGACTCGTACAGCTTGGCGGCCTCGACGACCAGCGCCGAGATCAGCCGGGTGGTGACGAAGCCGGCCACGTCGCGGTTGACGACGATGCAGGTCTTGCCGGTGGACTCGGCGAACTCCCGGGCCTTGGCGAGGGTTTCGTCGCTGGTCTTGTAGCCCCGGACCAGTTCGCAGAGCCGCATCATCGGGACCGGCGAGAAGAAGTGCGTCCCCACGACCCGCTCCGGCCGCTCGGTGACGGCGGCGATCTTGGTGATCGGGATGGCGGAGGTGTTCGAGGCGAGCACCGCGTCCTCGCGGACCAGCTTGTCGAGGGCGCGGAAGATCTCGTGCTTGACGTCGAGCTGTTCGAAGACGGCCTCGACCACGATGTCGGCGTCGGCGGCGCCGTCGAGGTCGGTGGTCGTGGTGATCCGGCCGAGCGCCGCCTCGGCGTCCTCGGCGGAGAGCTTGCCCTTGGCGACGAACCGGTCGAAGGAGGACTTGATGCCGTCCGTCCCCCGGGTCAGGGCGGCGTCGGTGACGTCGCGCAGGACGACGTCCCAGCCCGCCTGGGCGGAGACCTGAGCGATTCCCGAACCCATGAGTCCGGCCCCGATGACGGCGAGCTTGCGTGCCACGACATCCCCTAACGCACTGTTTGCCTCTGTCTCTTCGGCGGAGAGTAGCGGTCCTGAGGCCCGCGTGGGGCGGTTGGTAACGCGCATCACGTCTCAAGGGGCGGACATCACACGGGCGGACGCACGGCTTTCGGGTACCGCGCGCCGCGCGGCGTCGAGGCACCGTCATTACGCTGGCCCCATGGTCAATCTGACACGCATCTACACGCGCACCGGGGACAAGGGCACCACCGCCCTCGGCGACATGAGCCGCACCGCCAAGACCGATCCGCGCATCGCCGCCTACGCCGACGCCAACGAGGCCAACGCGGCCATCGGCGCGGCACTGGCCCTCGGCGATCTGCCCGAGCCCGTCGCCAAGGTCCTCCTGCGGGTCCAGAACGACCTGTTCGACGTGGGGGCCGACCTCTCCACGCCGGTCGTCGAGAACCCGGAGTACCCGCCGCTGCGCGTGGAGCAGTCCTACATCGACAAGCTGGAGGCCGACTGCGACACCTACCTCGAACAGGTCGAGAAGCTGAGGTCGTTCATCCTCCCCGGGGGCACGCCGGGCGCCGCCCTGCTCCACCAGGCCTGCACCGTGGTGCGGCGTGCGGAGCGCTCCACGTGGGCGGCGGCGGAGGTCTTCGGCGACACGATGAACCCGCTGGCCGCGACCTACCTCAACCGCCTCTCCGACCTCCTGTTCATCCTGGCCCGGGTGGCCAACAAGGAGGTCGGCGACGTGCTGTGGGTGCCGGGCGGGGAGCGCTGAGAGCGGGGCGGACCCTTACCGGACGGCCCGTTCCGCGGCGGGCCGCTCCGGCGCCGCGCCCCCCTCGGCGGCCCCGCCGACCCCGTCCTTCGGCTTCTTCGGCCACAGCGCGTACGAGAGCGCGATGAGCCCGTGGATGAGGACGGCGCGGCCCGCGACGCCCTGCCAGGAGGCGAGGGAGGCGGTGCGCTCCGGGTCGCCGACGTACCAGACGCCGATCTGGAGGAGCGCGGCCGCGACGCCCGCGCCGAGCACGGTACGCAGCCAGAGCTTGACCTCGTGGCGGGTGCGGGCGGCCCCGAAGCGGGGCGGCTTGACGGGCGGCGGGCCGCCGGCGAGGCGGTGGCGGGCGTGGCCGTCGAGCCAGCGGACGGTGTAGTGGCCGAAGGCGACGGTGTACCCGATGTAGAGCGCGGCCAGGCCGTGCTTCCAGTCGGGGGCGGCGCCGGCGCGCAGATCGAGGACCGTGACGAGGAGGAGGACGACCTCCAGCAGCGGCTCGCAGAGCAGCACGGCGGCGCCGGTCCGGGGCATCCTCGCCAGGTAGCGCAGCCCGAGCCCGGCCGCGAGCAGGGCCCAGAAGCCCACCTCGCAGATGACGATGAGCGTGACGATCACGGCGTGCTCCTCCTCGGGCTCCGGCGGCGGGGCCGCACGGCAGGGCGGCCCGTTCCGTCTTCCATCGTCGCGCGGGGGGCGTGCGCGCGGCGTCGTCGCGGCAGACGATCCGGGCGTGCGCCTTTCGATGTAGCGGCGGGCCCGGTGAAGGGTCCCGCGGGTCCGCGCGGGCGGCCGGGGCGGCGTGTTGGATGGGGGCATGGTCCGACCGCCGCCCCGCCCGCACCGCCACGACGTGCTGATCGCGCTCTCCGGGCTGCTCGGCGGGCTGCTCCTGTGGGCGCTCGGACTGCACACCCGGATGGCGGCGCCCTCCGTCCCGGCGGACAACGACGCGGGCTGGGTCCTGCTGCCGCTGGCGGCGACGGCCGGCGCGGAGCTGCTGCGCCGGACCTGGACGGGGTGGGCGCTGACGGTCGGCACGGTCGCCCTGGTCGCCGACCAGTTCACGGCCGGATCGCTGGCCACCGTGATCATGTACACGGACCTGGTGTACGCGGCGGTGCTCTACGGCCCGCCCGTCCGGGCCCGGCGCCTTCCGGCCGCGACCGGCCTGGTCACGGTGGCCGTGACGCTGGCCCTGCTGGCCTGGTTCCGGCAGCCCCAGGCGCTCCTGGTCGGCCTGGTGGTCGGCGTGATCTCCTTCGGCCCGGCGACCACCGGGGCGATGCTGCGCAACCACCGGGAGGCGACCGCCGCCGCCCGGCTGCGGGCCGAGCAGACGGCGCTCCTCGCCGAGATGGACCGGGTGCAGGCGGTCAACGACGAACGGGCGCGGATGGCCAGGGAGTTGCACGACCTGGTGGCAGGCCACCTCTCCGCCATCGCGATCCACTCCACGGCGGCGCTCTCCCTGGACGACGAGGCCACCAGCCTGCGGGCGCTCGGGGTGATCCGGCAGAACAGCGTGGAGGGCCTGGCCGAGATGCGCCGGCTGATCGAGGTGCTGCGCGCCGAGGACGCGGGCACCCTGTCGGTGGCGCCGACCCCGGAGGGGCTGGGCGCCCTGGTGGAACAGGCCCGGGCCAACGGCCTGGACGTACGCCGTTTCGCCCCTCCCCCGGCAGAGCCGCCGCTGCCGGCGCCGGTCGGGCTCGCCGCGTACCGGATCGCGCAGGAGTCACTGACCAACGCGCTCAAGCACGGCGCCCCCGGCCCCGTCGACGTCGTGCTCTGCCGGACGGACGCGGCGCTGACGGTGCGGGTCCTCTCGCCGCTGGGGGCGAAGGCCGGGCCCCGGGTGCCCGGGTCGGGGGCCGGGCTGGTGGGGATGCGGGAGCGGGCGGAGCTGCTCGGCGGGAGCTTCTCGGCGGGGCCGGTGGGCGAGGCCCGGCCGGGCGGCGGCCGCCGGTGGGAGGTCCGGGCGGTGCTGCCGCTCGGCGAGGCGGGGAGCGGGTCCGAAGGGACGGGTCCCGTCCCGGGACACGGTGGCCAGAGCGGCACGAGGGAGAGGTGAGGCGCGGTGGTGATCCGCGTGGTGGTGGCGGAGGACCAGTCCTCGGTGCGGGCGGGGCTGGTGCTGATCCTGGGCAGCGCGCCGGACATCGAGGTGGTCGGGGAGGCAGCCGACGGCGAGGCGGCGGTGCGGCTCGCCGAGGAGCTGCGCCCGGACGTGGTCCTGATGGACGTGCAGATGCCCCTACTGGACGGGATGTCGGCGACGCGCCGGGTGGTGGCGGGCGGCTGGGCCGACGTGCTGGTGCTGACCACCTTCGACCTGGACGAGTACGTCTTCGGGGCGCTGCGGGCCGGCGCCTCCGGCTTCCTGCTGAAGAACACCGACGCCCCGGGGCTGCTGGCGGCGGTGCGGACGGTCGCCGGGGGTGAGGGGATGATCGCCCCGGCGGTGACGCGACGGCTGATCGCGGCCTTCGCCACCGGCCGCGCCCCGCGCCCGGCCGGGGCCGAGCCGCCGGAGCTGGCCGCGCTGACGCGGCGCGAGCGGGAGGTGCTCGGCTGTCTGGGCGAGGGGCTGTCCAACGCGCAGATCGCGGCCCGGCTGGAGATGGCGGAGGCGACGGCGAAGACCCATGTGAGCCGGGTCCTGGGCAAGCTGGAACTGCGCAGCCGCGCCCAGGCGGCCCTGCTGGTACGGGAGTTGGGGCTGTAGCCCGTGGGCGAGTCCGGCACACACCCGACACCGCGCCCACGCGAAGGGGCCACAACTCCCGCGTGATCCACACCCCTTGACCTCTGGTCCAGACCTTTCTACTCTCGCCCCACTGCGATGGGCACAGGTCGTCGGTGCTCACGGGCGTCGCAGGGTTCCGCCCCCATACGTCCGGACCTCTTGAGGAGTACGCCTTGAGTACGGTTTCCCCCAGCACCGACGGCGTCCGCAGCCGTCCCAGACCCCTGGACCGCCTCCGCCGGCGCGCGCTCGCCGCGCTCGTCGGCCTCGCGGTCCCCTTCGCCGGAATGGTCGGCCTCGCCGCCCCCACCCAGGCCGCCGAGTCCGCGGCCGACCCCAGCGCCTCGTACACCAGGACGCAGGACTGGGGCAGCGGCTTCGAGGGGAAGTGGACGGTGAAGAACACCGGCACCGCCCCGCTCAGCGGCTGGACCCTGGAGTGGGACTTCCCCGCCGGCACCAAGGTGACCTCGGCCTGGGACGCCGACGTCGCCAACAGCGGCGACCACTGGACGGCCGAGAACAAGAGCTGGGCCGGCAGCCTCGCCCCCGGCGCCTCGGTCACCTTCGGCTTCAACGGCACCGGCCCCGGCGCCCCCTCGGCCTGCAAGCTCAACGGCGCCTCCTGCGACGGCGGCGGCGTCCCCGGCGACACCCCGCCCACGGCCCCCGGCACCCCCACCGTCGGCGACCTCACCGAGAACTCGGTGAAGCTCTCCTGGACGGCCGCCACCGACGACCAGGGCGTGAAGGACTACGACGTCCTGCGCGACGGCGCCAAGGTCGCCACCGTCACCACCACCGCCTACACCGACCAGGGCCTCGCCGCCGGCACCGACTACTCCTACGCCGTCCAGGCCCGCGACACCGCCGGCCAGACCGGCCCGGTCAGCGCCTCCGCCAAGGTCACCACCCCCGGCGACGGCCCGGGCCCCGGCCCCGGGGAGAAGGTCAACCTCGGCTACTTCACCGAGTGGGGCGTCTACGGCCGCAACTACCACGTCAAGAACCTGGTGACCTCCGGCTCCGCCGAGAAGATCACCCACATCAACTACTCCTTCGGCAACGTCCAGGGCGGCAGGTGCACCCCCGGTGACAGCTTCGCCGCCTACGACAAGGCGTACACCGCCGCCGAGTCCGTCGACGGCGTCGCCGACACCTGGGACCAGCCGCTGCGCGGCAACTTCAACCAGCTCCGCAAACTCAAGGCCGCGTACCCGCACATCAAGATCCTCTGGTCCTTCGGCGGCTGGACCTGGTCCGGCGGCTTCACCGACGCGGTGAAGGACCCGGCCGCCTTCGCCAAGTCCTGCCACGACCTCGTCGAGGACCCGCGCTGGGCCGACGTCTTCGACGGCATCGACCTCGACTGGGAGTACCCGAACGCCTGCGGCCTCAGCTGCGACAGCTCCGGCCCGGCCGCGCTCACCGACATGGTCCGGGCGATGCGCGCCCAGTTCGGCACCGACCTGGTCACCGCGGCCATCACCGCCGACGCCGGCTCCGGCGGCAAGCTCGACGCCGCCGACTACGCGGGCGCCGCCCAGTACTTCGACTGGTACAACGTGATGACGTACGACTTCTTCGGTGCCTGGGACAAGACCGGACCGACCGCTCCCCACTCGCCGCTGACCTCCTACAGCGGCATCCCGAAGGCCGACTTCACCTCGGCCGCCGCCATCGCCAAGCTCAAGGCCAAGGGCGTCCCGGCGGGCAAGCTGCTGCTCGGCATCGGCTTCTACGGCCGCGGCTGGACCGGCGTCACCCAGGACGCCCCGGGCGGCACCGCCACCGGCCCGGCCACCGGCACCCACGAGGCGGGCATCGAGGACTACAAGGTCCTCAAGGACACCTGCCCCGCCACCGGCACCGCCGGCGGCACCGCCTACGCCAGGTGCGGCGGCGACTGGTGGAGCTACGACACCCCGGCCACCGTGAAGGCCAAGATGGCCTGGGCCGAGGACCAGGGCCTCGGCGGCGCCTTCTTCTGGGAGTTCAGCGGTGACACCGCCGACGGTGAACTGGTCTCCGCGATCAGCTCCGGCCTGCGCTGACCCGGGCCGACACCCCGCCCGGTCCACCGGGCACCACTCCCCCGCGCCGGGAGGACGGGAACGCCCCCCGCCCTCCCGGCACTTCCCGTGCCGACGGCCGTTCCCCGGGCACGAAAAAAGCCCCTCCCCGCAAGGGAAGGGCCGCCATGTCACACCCACCAGGCCGCGGCGCGGGGCCGCACGCTCAGGCCACGTTGACCCGCTGCCCCGGAGGCGCCGCCTCCAGCCAGGCCAGGAAGCCGGTGAGGGCGTCCTCGCTCATCGCCAGCTCCAGGCGTACACCGCGATGACGGCAGCCGAGCACGAGCGCGTCGGAGAGGAGCGCCAGCTCCTCCTCGCCCTCGGGCGAACGCCGGTCGACCACCTCGATCGCCGAACGCTCCAGCATCCGTTTGGGACGCGGGGAGTAGGAGAAGACCCGGTACCACTCAAGGCGGTCCCCGTTGTAGCGGGCCACCCCGTACTGCCAGCCCTTGCCGCTCGTGTCGCCCTTCTCGGGGGCGTCCCAGCGCAGCGAACAGTCGAACGTGCCGCCCGACCGCTGGATCAGGCGGCGGCGCAGTCCGAAGACCAACAGCCCCAGGGCGACGAGCACGACCACCAGTCCGCAGACAAGCAGAGCGAGGAGCATCGGCACCGACCTCCTCGTCTTCCGTAACGGAACTCGTTTCGCACCTGCATCGCCTCAGCCGCGGCACGGTCCCGGAGTCTTCCGGACCGTGCCGCGGCTGAGGCGCGTCGTCGTCTTCAGCGCCCGGTCAGCGCGACGCCACCGCCCGCAGACGGACGTCGGCGCGGCGATGGGCGGCCTCGTCGGCCTCCGCCTTCGCACGCTCCAGCGCCCGCTCCGCACGCTCGACGTCGATCTCACCGGCCAGCTCGGCGATCTCCGCCAGCACCGACAGCTTGTCGTCGGCGAAGGACAGGAAACCGCCGTGCACCGCGGCCGCGACGGTCTTGCCGTCGGCGGTGCGGATGGTCACGGGGCCCGATTCCAGCACACCCAGCAGCGGCTGGTGACCGGGCATGATGCCGACGTCGCCGGTGGTCAGACGTGCCACGACCAGGGTGGCCTCGCCGGACCAGACGCTGCGGTCCGCGGCGACCAGCTCGACATGCAGCTCAGCAGCCAAGAGGGGCTCCTCGGGTCACCACCCGGCGGGTCGGCCGGGTGTTGGGACGAATTCTAGTGGGCTCCGGAGGGAGGGCGTCGGCCGCCCCGCGAGGGGCGGGCCGCAGCCCTCCGTCCGGTCGAGTCGAGGGACCGGTCACCCGGCCCGCCGGCTTCAGGAGACGCCCAGCTCCTTGGCGTTGGCCTTCAGGTCCTCGATGCCACCGCAGAGGAAGAACGCCTGCTCGGGGAAGTGGTCGTACTCGCCGTCGCAGATCGCGTTGAACGCGGCGATCGACTCGTCGAGCGGCACGTCCGAACCGTCCACGCCGGTGAACTGCTTGGCGACGTGGGTGTTCTGCGAGAGGAAGCGCTCGACACGTCGGGCACGCGTGACGACCAGCTTGTCCTCCTCGCCCAGCTCGTCCATACCGAGGATGGCGATGATGTCCTGGAGGTCCTTGTACTTCTGGAGGATCCCCTTGACGCGCATCGCGGCCTCGTAGTGGTCCTTCGCGATGTACCGCGGGTCCAGGATGCGGGAGGTCGACTCCAGCGGGTCCACCGCCGGGTAGATGCCCTTCTCCGAGATCGGGCGCGACAGCACGGTGGTCGCGTCCAGGTGGGCGAAGGTGGTGGCCGGGGCCGGGTCGGTCAGGTCGTCCGCGGGGACGTAGATCGCCTGCATCGAGGTGATCGAGTGACCGCGCGTCGAGGTGATGCGCTCCTGGAGGAGGCCCATCTCGTCGGCCAGGTTCGGCTGGTAGCCCACCGCGGACGGCATGCGGCCGAGCAGCGTGGAGACCTCGGAACCGGCCTGCGTGAAGCGGAAGATGTTGTCGATGAAGAACAGCACGTCCTGCTTCTGGACGTCGCGGAAGTACTCGGCCATGGTGAGGCCGGCCAGCGCGACGCGCAGACGGGTGCCCGGGGGCTCGTCCATCTGGCCGAAGACCAGCGCGGTCTTGTCGATGACGCCGGACTCCGCCATCTCCTCGATGAGGTCGTTGCCCTCGCGGGTACGCTCACCGACGCCCGCGAACACCGACACACCGTCGTGGTTGTTGGCGACGCGGTAGATCATTTCCTGGATCAGCACGGTCTTGCCGACACCGGCACCACCGAACAGACCGATCTTGCCGCCCTTGACGTACGGGGTCAGCAGGTCGATGACCTTGATGCCGGTCTCGAACATCTCGGTCTTCGACTCGAGCTGGTCGAAGTTGGGCGCCTTGCGGTGGATCGCCCAGCGCTCGCCGATGTTGGCGTTCTCCTCGGGCTTGTTCAGCACCTCGCCGAGGGTGTTGAACACCTTGCCCTTGGTGAAGTCGCCGACCGGGACGGTGATGCCCTCGCCCGTGTCGGTCACCGGGGCCTGGCGGACCAGGCCGTCGGTGGGCTGCATCGAGATCGCGCGGACCAGGCCGTCACCCAGGTGCTGGGCGACCTCGAGGGTCAGCGTCTTGAGCGCGCCCTCCTGAGCCGGGTCGGCGACCTGGACGGTCAGCGCGTTGTAGATCTCCGGCATCGCGTCGACGGGGAACTCCACGTCGACGACCGGGCCGATGACCCGGGCGACGCGGCCCGTGGCAACGGCCGTCTCAACAGTGGTGGTCATTACTTGTCACTCCCCGCGTTCGCGTCGGCCAGCGCACTGGAGCCACCGACGATCTCGCTGATTTCCTGGGTGATTTCGGCCTGGCGGGCCGCGTTGGCAAGGCGGGAGAGCGTGTTGATCAGCTCTCCGGCGTTGTCGGTCGCCGACTTCATCGCGCGGCGCGTGGCGGCGTGCTTGGAGGCAGCCGACTGGAGCAGCGCGTTGTAGATACGGCTCTCGACGTAGCGGGGCAGCAGGGCGTCGAGGACGTCCTCCGCCGACGGCTCGAACTCGAAGAGCGGCTTGGCGTCGCCCTTCGTCTCCGACTCCGCGGCGACCTCGTCGAGGGCGAGCGGGAGCAGGCGGTCGTCGATCGGCGTCTGCGTCATCATCGAGATGAACTCGGTGAAGACGATGTGGAGTTCGTCCACACCACCCTCGGCCGTCTCCTTCTCGATGGCTGCGATCAGAGGCGCGGCGACCGCCTTCGCGTCGGCGTAGGTGGGCTCGTCCGTGAAGCCCGTCCACGAGTCCGCGACGGTCCGCTCGCGGAAGGCGTAGTGGGCCGTGCCCCGGCGGCCGACGACGTACGTGTCGACCTCTTTGCCCTCCTTCTCCAGCCGGTCCGTGAGCAGCTCCGCCGCCTTGATGGCGCTGGAGTTGAACGCGCCGGCCAGACCGCGGTCGCTGGTGAGCAGCAGCACCGCGGCACGGGTCGGCTTCTCCACCTCACTGGTCAGCGGGTGGTCGGCGCTCGCCCCGGCCGACACGGCGGTCACCGCGCGGGTGAGTTCCGTCGCGTACGGCATGGAGGCGGTCACCTTGCGCTGTGCCTTGATGATGCGCGAGGCGGCGATCATCTCCATCGCCCTGGTGATCTTCTTCGTCGCGGTGACGGACCGGATGCGACGCTTGTAGACCCGGAGCTGCGCTCCCATGAGTCAGGTCCCTTCCGTCGTCACTTGGCCGCGGTCGTCGGAGCGTCCTCGCCAAGAAGCGTGCCGTCCGAGGTCTCGAACTGCTTCTTGAACGCGGCGATGGCGTCACCGACCGCCACGAGGGTGTCGTTCGACATCTTGCCGCCCTCCTTGATGGAGGTCATGAGGCCCTGCTCCTGGCGGTGCAGGTAGTCGAGGAGCTCGCGCTCGAAGCGGCGGACGTCCTTGACCGGCACCTCGTCCATCTTGCCGGTGGTACCGGCCCAGACGGAGACGACCTGGTCCTCGGTGGCCATCGGCTGGTACTGGTCCTGCTTGAGCAGTTCCACCAGGCGCTGACCGCGGGCGAGCTGCTGCTTGGACGCGGCGTCCAGGTCCGAGCCGAAGGTCGCGAACGCCTCCATCTCGCGGTACTGGGCGAGGTCCAGACGCAGTCGGCCGGAGACCTGCTTCATCGCCTTGTGCTGGGCGGAACCACCCACACGGGAGACGGAGATACCGACGTTCAGGGCCGGACGCTGACCGGCGTTGAACAGGTCGGACTCCAGGAAGCACTGGCCGTCGGTGATGGAGATGACGTTGGTCGGGATGAACGCCGAGACGTCGTTCGCCTTGGTCTCGACGATCGGCAGACCGGTCATCGAGCCCGCGCCCATGTCGTCGGAGAGCTTGGCGCAGCGCTCCAGCAGACGGGAGTGGACGTAGAAGACGTCACCGGGGTACGCCTCGCGGCCCGGCGGGCGGCGCAGCAGCAGGGAGACGGCGCGGTAGGCGTCGGCCTGCTTCGAGAGGTCGTCGAAGATGATGAGGACGTGCTTGCCCTCGTACATCCACTGCTGGCCGATGGCCGAACCGGTGTACGGCGCCAGGTACTTGAAGCCGGCCGGGTCGGACGCCGGGGCGGCGACGATGGTCGTGTACTCCAGCGCGCCGGCCTCTTCGAGGGCGCCACGCACGGAGGCGATGGTCGAGCCCTTCTGGCCGATGGCGACGTAGATGCAGCGGACCTGCTTGTTCACGTCGCCCGAGCGCCAGTTGTCGCGCTGGTTGATGATCGTGTCGACGGCCAGCGCGGTCTTGCCGGTCTGCCGGTCACCGATGATCAGCTGACGCTGGCCACGGCCGATCGGCGTCATGGCGTCGACGGCCTTGTAGCCGGTCTCCATCGGCTCGTGCACCGACTTGCGCTGCATCACCGTGGGGGCCTGCAGCTCAAGGGCGCGGCGACCGGTGGACTCGATCTCGCCGAGGCCGTCGATCGGCTGCCCGAGCGGGTCGACCACGCGGCCGAGGTAACCCTCGCCCACGGGCACGGAGAGGACCTCACCGGTACGCGTGACCGGCTGCCCCTCCTCGACACCACTGAACTCGCCGAGGACGATGGCACCGATCTCGCGCTCCTCGAGGTTGAGGGCGAGACCGAGGGTGCCGTCCTCGAACTTGAGCAGCTCGTTGGCCATGGCCGAGGGAAGACCCTCCACCTTGGCGATACCGTCGCCGGCGACGGTGACCGTACCGACCTCCTCGCGCGAGGCCGCGTCCGGCTTGTACGCCTGGACAAAGTTCTCCAGCGCGTCCCGGATCTCCTCCGGCCGGATCGTGAGCTCCGCCATCTGGGTTCCCTGCTCTCCTTGTTGGGCCCGAAGTTCTTAGGGGGATCTGGGGGCTCCCCCAGAAACTCTGCATCTCTGCACGGCCCAACTCGGGCCGTTGATCTTGCTTCTGTTCTTGACCGGGTACGTCCGGCGTCAGCCGGCCATCCGCCGGCTCGCCTCGTCGAGGCGGTCCGCGATCGAGCCATTGATGACCTCGTCGCCGACGTGGACCTTGATGCCGCCGATGACGGCCGGGTCCACTTCGAGGTTGAGGTGCATCGGACGGCCGTAGAGCTTCGCCAGGGACGCACCCAGGCGCTGCTTCTGCGGCTCGCTCAGCGGTACCGCCGAGGTCACCGTGGCGACCATCCGCCCGCGGCGCGCGGCAGCCAGCCGGGACAGGGACTCGAGTCCCTCTTCCAGGCTACGGCCACGCGGCCGGGTGACGAGCCGGGTGATCAGCCGGAGGGTGACCTTGTCGGCACGGGTGCCGACAAGGGAGTCCAGCAGCCCGGCCTTGGCGGCCTCGGTGGCGGCGGTGTCGGTGAGGGCGGCACGCAGCGCGCTGTCGGAGGAGACGATCCGGGAGAACCGGAACACCTCGTCCTCGACGCTGTCGAGAGCGCCGCGGCGCTGGGCCTCGGTGAGGTCCGCGTCGGCGGCCAGCTCCTCCAGGGCGTCCACCAGGTCGCGCGAACGCGACCAGCGGGTACGCACCATGCCGGCCACCAGGTCGGCGGTGGTGCCGCTGACCTGGCCGCCGAGGAGGCGCTCGACGAGCTGGGCCTTGGCCTCGCCCTCCTGCGCCGGGTCGGTGAGGACCCGACGCAGCGAGACCTCGCGGTGGAGCAGCGCGGTGACGTCGGCCAGCTCGGCGGCGAGCGAGCCGGCGTCGACGGACGTGTTGTCCGTCAGCGCGTCGAGACGCTCACGTGCGGCAGCCAGTGCCTCTCGGCTCGCTCCGTTCATCGCGTGGCCTCGGCCTTCGTCGCGGCGTCGTCCAGTCCGTCGAGGAACCGGTCGATGGTGCGGCTCTGGCGGGCGTGCTCCTCCAGCGACTCACCGACGATCTTGCCGGCGAGCTCGGTGGCGAGCTGGCCCACGTCCTGCCGCAGCGACTGCGCGGCAGCCTTGCGGTCGGCCTCGATCTGGGCGTGGCCGGCGGCGATGATCTCCTCGCGCTGGCGCTGGCCTTCCGCGCGCATCTCCGCGATGAGCGTGGCGCCCTGCTCCTGTGCGTCGGAACGCAGCCGCGCCGCCTCGTGACGGGCCTCGGCGAGCTGGGCCTTGTACTGCTCCAGCACGCTCTGGGCCTCGACCTGAGCCGCCTCGGCCTCCTCGATGCCACCGACGATCTTGTCGTGACGCTCGTCCAGGACCTTGTTGATGCTCGGGAGGAGCTTCTTGGCGAAGACGAAGAAGATGATGGCGAAGCAGAGCAGGCCGATGACGACCTCGGGCCAGACCGGGAGCAGAGGGTTCTGCGGTTCCTCGGCAGCCAGGTACATCATGTGTGGACCTTTCTGTCTTGATCGGGCTTAGGACCGAACCGCCACTTAGCTGAGGATGAACGGAACGACGAAGCCGATGAGGGCGAGCGCCTCGACGACGGCGAAGCCGAGCAGCATGTTCTGGCGGATCAGGCCGGCGGCCTCGGGCTGACGGGCCATGGCCTGGACACCGTTACCGAAGATGATGCCGACGCCGACGCCGGGGCCGATCGCGGCCAGGCCGTAGCCGATGGTGCCGATGTTGCCGGTGACGGCCGCGAGGGTCTCAAAAGCAGCAGACATGTCCGTGGTTCCTTCTCTTAATGGGCCGGTGGGAGGTCTTTTCCACCGGACGTCTTAGGGGTGGTGGAGGTGGCTTCGGTCTCTCAGTGCGCTTCTTCGAGCGCCTGGGACAGGTAGGTCGCGGTCAGCACGGTGAACACGTAGGCCTGGAGCGCCTGGATGAACATCTCGAAGACGGTCAGCACCAGGGTCAGCGCGAAGGACGCGGTGGCGTAGACCGTGCCGAGCAGGGTACCGAGCATGTACCACGTGGCGATCGTGAAGATCAGGATCAGGATGTGACCCGCGAACATGTTCGCGAAGAGCCGGACCGCCAGGGTGAAGGGACGAACGAAGATGTTCGACACGAACTCGATCGGCGTCAGGATGACGTAGATCGGCTTGGGCAGGCCGCTGGGCACGCAGAGGTTGCGGATGCCGCCGACGAAGCCGTTCGTCTTGAAGGTCACCGTCATATAGACGACCCACACCATGAGGGCGAGGCCGATCGGGAAGGCGATGACGGAGTTGACCGGGAACTGCGCCAGCGGGATCAGCGCCCACAGGTTCAGAATCCAGACGAAGAAGAAGAGGGAGACCAGGAAGGGGACGAAGGGCTCGCCCTTCTTGCCGATCGTCTCCCGGGCGATGCCGCTCCGGACGAAGTCGTAGAGGATCTCCGCGACCATCTGGAACTTGCCCGGCACCAGCTTCGGCTTCGCGAACGCCGCCCAGAAGAAGGCGAGGATGACCACCGTGCCGATCAGGGCCAGCAGCATCGGCTTGTTGAAGTCGACCGGGCCGACGCTGAACATCGGGTCGAACAAGAACGACCACACGCTCGGAGCCGGGAAACCGCAATCCTTGAAGAGGTGGCAGTCGGTCTCGAAGGCGAGCAACTGGTCACTACTCACCGCGAGCTCCTTCGATATGACGCATAGGTACGGCTTCCTCGATGTGTCGGCGTGGGACAGGACCACATGGCGGCACTGGACTGGGTGTCGCGGGAGGACGGAGCGTCCGGCATGACGGCACTGGGCCCCGAAATGACGTGGGCTGGATCAGGTGTCGTCCCGCTCAACACCCGCTGCTCCGCACGAATCGCTCTCGGCGACGGACGATAGCAGCCTTCGGGTGCGGACTTTATCCGGCCCCTACTTACGAGGGCCGGCTCCGACGCCCCCATCAGCGACGCTCCGGCCCGGCCGGGGCGTCCTCTGACTCGGTTTCGACGTACAGGGTCTTGACGCGGGTGTGCACCCACGCCTGTCCGGCGATCCACACGAGCACGCAGGCGAGCATCGTGAGGCCGAACACCCGTCCGTCCATGAACGTCGCGTCGCGGAAGACCGCGAGCAGGATCGCCATCACCAGGATCTGGGTCGTGTAGACCAGCAGTCCGGCAGCCATGAACAGCTCCGACCACCGTCGTCCGATCACACTCATCGCCTTCAGCCCCGCCCCGAAGAAGGCGAGGGTGAGGACGGTGCCGACAGCGCCGCCGATGGCACCCTGCGCTCCCACCGTGATGCCGCCGATGAGGGTGCCGAGCAGTCCGGCACCGAATGACGGGATCGCGGCGCCGCGCAGAATTCGGGCGTCGTTCGACAGCATGAGTGGATCTCCAGCAGGTGACAGAGAGAGACGGACCTGAGGGCGTACCGAGCGTAGACGGGAGCGCTGAGCACTCCGGACCCGACCCGTCACTTGCGGGCCGCTCACCCTCAAGGTCGAGCTCTCGTGAACGGTATCACAAGCATTTTGATGAGGTCTTTACCCGGCAGGTGTGCCACCTGTCACACGTGAGGGCTAAGCCGCGCGTATGTGCGCGCCACGTGGCGCCTTGCCTGGTAATGCGCATTTTGCCTGGTTGAGGGTCCCTGGCCGGGCCCTCGTCCCTTCAACGGCGCAGGCCGCCCCGGCGTCACGACCGGGTGCTGGTGGCCTTCTCCCGCTCGGGACCGCCCCGTCCGCCGAAGCGCGAGCGCCCGCCGACGGCCGTCGCCCCGTTCGCCCCCGCGACGCCCACGGTGACCCGCGACTGCGGCTCGGCCCCCTCCGCGCCGCGGTCGCCCTCGGTGACGACGCCCTCCTCGCGCGTCCCGGCCGGGACGCGGCGCCGGTAGCGCGGCGGCACGAAGGACTCCGCCCAGCGCGGGGCGCGCGGCGTGAAGCGCGGCAGGAGCAGCAGGACCAGGCCCACGGCGCTCAGCGCGGCGACGCCCAGCGCCACCCACATCGACGCCTCGTTGACCGAGTAGGCGAGCGCCCCGAAGGCGATCAGCGCGGACCAGAAGTACATGATCAGCACGGCACGGCTGTGCGAGTGGCCGATCTCCAGCAGCCGGTGGTGCAGGTGCCCCCGGTCGGCGGCGAACGGCGACTGGCCCCGCCAGGTGCGCCGCACGACGGCCAGCACCAGGTCGGCCGCGGGCACCGCGATGATGGTCAGCGGCAGCAGCAGCGGCATGTAGACCGGCACCGTCTGGTGCACCGCGGCCTTCTCCGAACCCGCGAACAGGCCCATGGCGTCCGGGTCGACCTGGCCGGTGATGGAGATGGCGCCGGCCGCCAGGACCAGGCCGATCAGCATCGAGCCCGAGTCGCCCATGAAGATCCGCGCGGGGTGCATGTTGTGCGGGAGGAAGCCCACGCACATGCCCATCAGCAGGGCCGCGAAGAGCGCGGCGGGGGCCGCGGCCTCCAGTCCGTAGCCGTACCAGATGCGGTACGCGTGCATGAAGAACGCGGCGGCCGCGATGCAGACCATGCCGGCGGCGAGGCCGTCGAGGCCGTCCACGAAGTTGACGGCGTTGATGGTGATGAGCACCAGGGCGATGGTCAGCAGATTGCCCTGCCAGCTGGTGAGCAGCACCTGTCCGACACCGGGCACCGGCAGCCACAGCATGGTCAGGCCCTGCATCACCATCACCCCGGCGGCGATGAGCTGGCCGCCCAGCTTGACCAGGGCGTCGATCTCGAACTTGTCGTCGAGGACACCGATCAGCCAGATCAGGGCGGCGCCGGAGAGCAGCGCGCGCGGCTCGTTGGAGTCGAAGACCTCGCCCAGGTTGGTCAGATGGTCCGCGACCAGCAGCCCGGCGCACAGTCCGAAGAACATCGCGATCCCACCGAGCCGCGGAGTGGGCTCCCGGTGGACGTCACGGGCCCTGATCTCCGGCATGGCACCGGCCACGATCGCGAACTTCCGTACCGGCCCTGTCAACAGATACGTCACCGCAGCCGTGATGCAGAGCGTCAGCAGGTATTCACGCACGGGCTTCCCCACAAGTATCGCTGGCCATCCAGGCCCACACCCTAGCTTCGGGTGCATGCCCGCCGAGACTTTCGGGTAGCGACGAAGTCCGCCCGCTGCCGGTTCCCGGTCGTTCCGTCTCCGCGGTTTCCCGCGCTTCCCGCCGGTGCGCCCGCTGGTGCGGTACGCCCGGCTCCCCTGGCCGCCTGCCCCGATTCCGGGAGAGGCCACCCGTACGAGGGCCCGTCCGGCCCTGGCGGCGCCCTGCGGCGCCGTCCCGGCCGCTCTCGCGCCCGCTCAGCCCGTCGGCCGGCCCACCCCGGTCAGCGCCGTCAGCACCGGCTCCAGGGCCACCTGGATCTCCTCGCCCACCGCCTGGAAGAACGGCATGGGCGCCCCGTACGGATCGAGCACCTCGTCGGCCTCCACCGAGGGCGCCAGCAGCCAGCCGCGCAGGGCGGCGGCCGCCTGGACCAGGGCCCGCGCGCGGCCGACCACACCGCCCTCGCGCGGGTCGGGCAGGGTCGCCGGGTCTATCGCGCGCACCAGCCGGGTGAACTCCTTCAGCGTGAAGGTGCGCAGCCCCGCCGAGTGCCCCATCGAGATGACCTGGGCCCGGTGGTCCCGGGTCGCGGTCAGCACCAGATCGGCCCGGATGACGTGCTCGTCCAGCAGTTCCCGGCCCCGGAACCCGGCCGCGTCCGCGCCGAGCGAGGTGAGCACCGCCTCGGCGTTGGCCTCCATCGGGGCACCCTCGTGCCCCCAGGTGCCCGCGCTCTCCACGATGACTCCGCCGACACCGCTCTCGGGACTCTCGGCGAGCCCCATGAGCCCCAACCGGTCGGCCAGGGCATGCCGCGTCAGCCGCTCGGTGATCGGTGAGCGGCACACGTTGCCGGTGCTGACGTGGAGGATGCGGAAGGTCCCGCCGAGCGGTTGCCCCGCTATGCCACGCCCCTCAGGGACGATCAAGAGGCCACCTCTAGATCGGGGACCACCTTGCGCAGCTCGTCCGCGTCGATCGCGCCGGCCCGCAGCAGCACCGGAACGGAGCCGGTCACGTCCACGATCGACGACGGGACGATGCCCGGCGTCGGACCGCCGTCGAGGTAGACCGAGACCGCGTCGCCCAGCATGTTGCGGGCGGCCTCGCAGGTCTCCGGCGACGGGTGGCCGGTCAGGTTGGCGCTGGAGACGGCCATCGGGCCGAACTCGGTCAGCAGCTCGATGGCGACCGGGTGCAGCGGCATCCGCACCGCCACCGTGCCCCGGGTGTCGCCGAGGTTCCACTGGAGCGAGGGCTGGTGGCGCGCCACCAGCGTCAGGGCGCCCGGCCAGAAGGCGTCGACCAGGTCCCACGCCGTCTCCGAGAAGTCCGTGACCAGGCCGTGCAGCGTGTTCGGCGAACCGATCAGCACCGGCGACGGCATGTTCCGGCCGCGCCCCTTGGCGGTCAGCAGGTCACCGACGGCCTCCGCGCTGAACGCGTCCGCCCCGACGCCGTACACCGTGTCCGTCGGCAGGACGACGAGCTCCCCGCGACGCACCGCCGAAGCGGCCTCCCGCAGCCCGGTGACCCGGTCGGTGGCGTCGTTGGTGTCGTATCGGCGTGCCATGGCTAACGCTCCCTCTTGATTGTCGTTCGTTCGCCTCCGGGGCGCCTGAGGCGTTGTCGAGCCGGCCGACGTGCTCGTCCGCTGCGCTCCCTGCGCGCGAGGGGCGTCTCGACAACGACGCGCCCCTTCGGCTCACTCCCTCCCGGGGCTTCGTCCCGGGTGGTCGCGGTGGGCGTCAGTCGCGTGATCCGGGCGTCCGCAGGCGTCCGTGCCGTGGTGTCGCCGCCGGTCACGGCATCGCCTTGCGGGCCGTGGCGAAGCGGGGGCGGTTGTTGAGGTCGGGGTGGTCGGCGGCGTCGGCCCAGCCCTTCTCCTCGGTGAAGATCCACGGGACCTGGCCGCCCTGGGTGTCGGCGTGCTCGACGACGACGATGCCGCCGGGGCGCAGCAGGCGGTGGGCCGTGCGCTCGATGCCGCGGATGGTGTCGAGGCCGTCCTCGCCGGAGAACAGCGCCATCTGCGGGTCGTGGTCGCGGGCCTCGGGGGCGACGTACTCCCACTCGGTGAGCGGGATGTACGGCGGGTTGGAGATCACCAGGTCGACCTGGCCGTCCAGCTCGGGCAGGGCGCTGAACGCGTCGCCCTGGTGGAGCCGGACGCGGGAGCCCTCGACGTTCTTCCGGGTCCACACCAGGGCGTCCTCGGAGAGCTCCACGGCGTGCACGGTGGAGCGTGGGACCTCCTGGGCCAGGGCGAGCGCGATGGCGCCCGAGCCGCTGCACAGGTCGACCACGAGCGGCTCGACCACGTCCATCGCGCGGACCGCGTCTATGGCCCAGCCCACCACCGACTCGGTCTCCGGGCGGGGCACGAACACCCCGGGGCCCACCTGGAGTTCCAGGTACCGGAAGTAGGCGAGCCCGGTGATGTGCTGGAGCGGTTCGCGGGCCTCGCGGCGGGCGATCGCCTCCCAGTAGCGGGCGTCGAAGTCGGAGTCCTTGACGGTGTGCAGGGCACCCCGCTTGACCTGGTGGACATAGGCGGCCAGTTCCTCGGCGTCGTTGCGCGGGGACGGCACGCCGGCGTCGGCCAGCCGCTGGGTGGCCTGGGCCACCTCGGCGAGCAGCAGGTTCACGGGTTCCTCCAGCCGGTCCGTGCGGGGTGAAGAGGGAAGGTCAGGCGGCGGCGAGCTTGGCCGCGGAGTCCGCGTCCACGCAAGCCTGGATGACGGCGTCGAGATCGCCGTCGAGGACCTGGTCGAGGTTGTACGCCTTGAAGCCGACCCGGTGGTCCGAGATGCGGTTCTCCGGGTAGTTGTACGTCCGGATCTTCTCGGAGCGGTCGACGGTGCGGACCTGGCTGCGGCGGGCGTCGGCGGCCTCGCGCTCGGCCTCCTCCTGGGCGGCGGCCAGCAGCCGCGAGCGCAGGATGCGCATGGCCTGCTCCTTGTTCTGGAGCTGGCTCTTCTCGTTCTGGCAGGAGGCGACGACGCCGGTCGGCAGGTGCGTGATGCGGACCGCGGAGTCGGTGGTGTTGACGGACTGGCCGCCGGGCCCGGAGGAGCGGTAGACGTCGATCCGCAGGTCGTTCTGGTTGATCTCGACGTCGATCTCCTCGGCCTCGGGCGTCACCAGGACACCGGCGGCGGAGGTGTGGATGCGGCCCTGCGACTCGGTGGCGGGCACGCGCTGGACGCGGTGGACGCCGCCCTCGTACTTCAGTCGGGCCCAGACGCCCTGGCCGGGCTCGGTGGCGCCCTGGCCGCCCTTGGTCTTCACGGCGACCTGGACGTCCTTGTAGCCGCCCAGCTCCGACTCGGTGGAGTCGATCAGCTCGGTCTTCCAGCCGGCGCGCTCGGCGTAGCGCAGGTACATCCGCAGCAGGTCACCGGCGAACAGGGCCGACTCGTCGCCGCCCGCCCCGGCCTTGATCTCCAGGATGACGTCCTTGTCGTCGCTGGGGTCGCGGGGCACCAGCAGCAGCCGCAGCTTCTCGGTCAGCTGCTCGCGAGTGGCTTCCAGCTCCTTGACCTCGGCGGCGAAGTCCGGGTCCTCGGCGGCCAGCTCACGGGCGGTCTCGATGTCGTCCCCGGTCTGCTTCCAGGAGCGGTACGCGGTGACGATCGGCGTCAGCTCGGCGTAGCGCTTGTTGAGCTTGCGGGCGCCGGCCTGGTCGGCGTGGACCGCGGGGTCGGCGAGCCGCTTCTCGATGTCGGCGTGCTCGCCGATCAGTTCCTCGACCGCCTCGAACATCTTCGGGCTCCTGGTTCCTGCTGGTGACTGCGGGGGCTGGGAGGCGGCGGGGCCGGGGGCCGGGCCGCTCAGAACGGACAAAGCGCCGGTCCCGGCCGCCCGCTGAGGGGCGGCCCGAGGACCGGCGCAGTGGCTCGCTACTTCTTGGTGCTGCCAGCCTTGCCGAAGCGGGCCTCGAAGCGGGCCACGCGGCCACCCGTGTCGAGGATCTTCTGCTTGCCCGTGTAGAACGGGTGGCACTCGGAGCAGACATCGGCGCGGACGGTGCCGCTGGCGATGGTGCTGTGCGTGGTGAACGCCGCACCGCAGGTGCAGCTCACCTGGGTCTCGACGTACTCGGGGTGGATGTCGCGCTTCAAGGTGTCTCCTAGTTTCGGGAGGGCGCCGGGTCGTACGCGCGGTTTGCGCTCACGTGAACCGGGGCCGACAGTCCAGTCTGCCAGGGACCGCCGCATCTCCCAAAACCGGGGTACGGCCCCGCGTATTCCCCGCACCGGCCCGGCCGGCGTTCGAGCCAATCCGCGGCCTCAACTGTCAACGAATCCCGGCCACTCCCGGCCCGGCCGGCGCTTGAGGCCGCCTGTGACTCCAGGGGTCGCCACCCGCACCCGGAACCGGAAGCCCTGCCGGCCCCGCCGGCTCACCCGGCGCTGACGACGCCGTCGATGTCGGCCTTGTCCCCGGCCGACCCCTCGGTCGCGGAGGCGGGCACCTCCCGGTCGGCCCGCAACGCCTTCCACACCTGCGCCCCGGCCTCCTCCTGGGGCAGCACCCGGTTGGCGTCGACCGGGTCG
Source organism: Streptomyces sp. BBFR102 (assembly GCF_051397025.1). Classification (NCBI taxonomy): domain Bacteria; kingdom Bacillati; phylum Actinomycetota; class Actinomycetes; order Kitasatosporales; family Streptomycetaceae; genus Streptomyces; species Streptomyces sp. BBFR102. Next base: position 4,292,202 of record NZ_CP195757.1, on the reverse strand, counting down.
TACTCGACCGGCAGCGTCAGCATCTCCATCCCCCCGGGCTTGAGCCCCTTGAGCCCCTGGGCGAAATCGAGCAGCGCGGGCACCGAGTCGAGCTCGGCGTCGGTGGTCAGGGACCTGGTGGCCGCGTCGGCGACCCCGTACAGCTTCTTGGGGCTGGTGAGCAGCCCCATGTCCTGCACCCGATGCATCAGCGCGGTGAGGAAGGTCTGCTGGAGCTGGATGCGCCCGAGGTCGCTGCCGTCGCCGACCCCGTGCCGGGTGCGGACCAACCCGAGGGACTGCTCGCCGTCGAGGATGTGGGTGCCCGGGTCGAGGTGGAGGCCGCTCCTGTCGTCGTCTATCGCCTTGCCGGTGGTGATCTCGACCCCGCCGAGCCGGTCGATGATCTGCTGGAAGCCGCTGAAATCGACCTCCAGGTAATGGTCCATGCGGACGCCGGACAGCTGCTCGACGGTCTTGACCGCGCAGGCCGGACCGCCCAGTTCGTAGGCGGTGTTGAACATCTGCCGCCGGCCACCGGAGACCGTGGTGCCGTCCTCGGTGCCGCAGTCGGGGCGGGTGACGAGGGTGTCGCGCGGTATGGAGACGACGGTGGCCTTCTTCCGGCCCTCGTGGAGGTGGACGACCATCGCGGTGTCGGAGCGCGCGCCGCCCTCGTCACGGCCGTACCTGCCGTTGTCGCCGGAGCGCGAGTCGGAGCCGAGCACCAGCAGGTCGAGCGAGCCGTCGTCGGCCTCCTCGGGCCGGTCGCTGCCGAGCGCCGCGTTGATGTCGACGCCCTGGAGGTTCCCGTTGAGCTTCACGTACGCGAAGCCGAGCCCGGCGCCCCCGACCAGGATGCCGCCGGCGGCGGTCCAGGCGGCTGCGGCGAGTATCTTGCGGCGGCGGCTGCGCGGACGGCGGCGCCGCCCGGTGGGACGCATCCGCCGCGTACGCCGGGCGCTGCCATCACGCTCGGGCGTACCGCCGTCCTGACTCGTCTGCTCGGCCATGCTCCTCAGTCCCTCGTGGCGCTCGTCGGCGGTCTGCTCCCCTGCGGGTCGGGGGGGTGGGGGCTCCGTCGGTCTTCCCTGGTGGGCGGGCGAAGTACGCCGTACGGAGCGGGCCGGGGGCTGCCGGCCGTCCGCGACACCGGGGTGCACGGGGGGGCGCCCCACCACGTGTACGCGCTCGTCCGACGGCGAGACCTGAAGAAGGGTTGCACAGGCGTCTGTGAGCGCGGCGTGAGCGGACGGGCCCGAGAACCACGCTCACGGCGACCGCGCGTACCGCTGCGACCAGGGGTTTCTTCGCCCTTGAAGATCACCTTTGGGGGCCTTTGCGGCCGGGGGGTGTGTGGTCAAGGTCTCGCCGGGGGCGGCGGTCGTGCGTGCTGTTCGCAGGCGCACAGCGAAGCGCCCCCTCCACCGCGGTGGAGGGGGCGCTTGTGGCCCTGCCGGAACCGGTCCGGCGAGGAGATCCGTCAGTCGTTTCCGCCCGCGGTCGGCGTCGTCTTCTGGATCTGGAGCAGGAACTCGGCGTTCGACTGCGTCTTGCGCATCTTGTCGAGCAGCAGCTCGATCGCCTGCTGCTGGTCGAGCGCGTGCAGCACCCGGCGCAGCTTCCAGACGATGCCCAACTCCTCGCCGCTGAGGAGGATCTCCTCCTTGCGGGTACCGGAGGCGTCGACGTCGACGGCCGGGAAGATCCGCTTGTCGGCGAGCTTCCGGTCGAGCTTGAGCTCCATGTTGCCGGTGCCCTTGAACTCCTCGAAGATCACCTCGTCCATCCGCGAGCCGGTGTCCACCAGCGCGGTGGCGAGGATGGTCAGCGAGCCGCCGTCCTCGATGTTGCGCGCCGCACCGAAGAAGCGCTTCGGCGGGTAGAGCGCGGTCGAGTCGACACCACCGGAGAGGATGCGGCCGGAGGCGGGCGCGGCCAGGTTGTAGGCGCGGCCCAGGCGGGTGATGGAGTCCAGCAGGACGACCACGTCGTGACCCAGCTCCACGAGGCGCTTGGCCCGCTCGATGGCCAGTTCGGCGACGGTGGTGTGGTCCTCGGCGGGGCGGTCGAAGGTCGAGGAGATGACCTCGCCCTTGACCGACCGCTGCATGTCGGTGACCTCTTCGGGCCGCTCGTCGACGAGGACGACCATCAGGTGGCACTCGGGGTTGTTCTGCGTGATGGCGTTGGCCACGGCCTGCATGATCATGGTCTTGCCGGTCTTCGGCGGGGCCACGATCAGACCACGCTGGCCCTTGCCGATCGGCGACACGAGGTCGATGATCCGCGTGGTCAGCACGCCCGGGTCGGTCTCCAGGCGGAGCCGGTCCTGCGGGTACAGCGGCGTCAGCTTGTTGAACTCCGGGCGGCCTCGGCCCGATTCGGGTGCCATGCCGTTGACGGAGTCGAGGCGGACCAGCGCGTTGAACTTCTCGCGGCGCTCGCCGTCCTTGGGCTGGCGGACCGCGCCGGTGACGTGGTCGCCCTTGCGCAGGCCGTTCTTGCGGACCTGGGCGAGCGAGACGTACACGTCGTTCGGGCCCGGCAGGTAGCCGGAGGTCCGGATGAACGCGTAGTTGTCGAGGATGTCGAGGATGCCCGCGACGGGGATCAGCACGTCGTCCTCGTTGACCTGCGGCTCGCCGACCTCGTCGCGGCCACGGCGGCCCCGGCGGTCGCGGTAGCGGCCCCGACGGCCGCGACGGCCGCCGCCGTCATCGTCGAAGTCGTCGTGGCGGTCGCGGTTCTGACCGCCGCCCTGCTGCTGGCGGTTGCCGCCGCCCTGGCCGCCGTCGTCACCCTTGCGGCGGTCACGGTCACGGTCACGGTCACGGCCGCCACGGTCGGAGCGCTCGCCCCGCTCGCGGTCCCCGCGGTCGCGGTCCCGGCGGTTCTGGCGGTCGCGGCGGCCCTCGCCACCGTCCTGCTGCTGGCCGGAGCCGTCGTCGCCGCGGGCCTCGCCCTTCTGGTCCTGCTGCTTGACGGTGCGCTCCTGCTTGGTCTCGGCCTGCTCGGGGCTGCCCGCCTCGGCGGTGGCGCGGCGGCGGCGGCGCTCACCGGCCGGCTGCTCGTCCCCGGCGCCCTGGCCGGGGATGTCGATCTGCTGCTGGGAGCCCTGCTGCGCCTCGGGCTCGGCCTGCTCGGCCTTGGCCTGCTTCTTCTCGGCGGCCTTGGCGGGCTTCTGCGCCGCTTCGGCGGCCTCGGCCTCGCCGGTGCGGGCCTTGGAGGTGGCCCGGCGCTTCGGCTTGGCGGCGGCCTCGGTGTCGCCCTTGGCCGGGGCGGCCGCGCCGCCACCCGCCTGCGCTTCCTTGATGACCTCGATCAGCTGGCTCTTGCGCATGCGCGCGGTGCCCCTGATTCCGAGGCCCGAGGCGACCTGCTGAAGCTCGGCCAGCACCATGCCCTCTAGGCCGGTGCCGCGGCGCCGCCGGGAACCGGCCGCAGGCGCCGCTGAGGCGTCCGTGGCGGGCGCGGCAGCGGAATCGACCGTGCTGTCGGCAGTCACGCCCATCAGATCGGTGGTGTCGCTCACGAAGGGTCCTTCCCTGGAGCGGACGTCGGCCTGTCTGGCTCGGCGACCGGTTGTGCTGTCCGGCAGGTCCTCGGTGTGCGGATGTGCCGGGGCGATGGTCCGCCTGAGGCGGCGGAGGGATTCACTGGGTTCGCTGGCGATCGGCTGTGCCTGAGCCGTGGCGCCGAGGTGCTGTGGCACGCGGCGGCTCTCTCACGCCAGCTCCGGAGCATGCTCGGCGCTGCTCAGTGCGGTGCACAGGGCAGTTTGGGAGGCTCCCAGAAGAATGTCTGTCCCGAACGGGGACAAGAAGCACCTCGCCGTGCTGAGGTCGGGTGCGTACTTGAGGTTAACACTACCGGACTCCACGCATATTCCCCCTCTTCATGGTGCGGCGCCGCAACTCACGGCGCCAGCGGCAGCACACCGGCACCCGACAGGTCGAGTGCCAGCCGGTTCGCGGCCCAGCCGTCCCCGGCCAGCCGGGCGACCTTCTCCGCGGCGCCGTCGGTGGCGAAGGCCAGCACGGTGGGTCCGGCGCCGGAGATGACCGCCGGGACACCGTCCGCCCGCAGCCGCTCCACCAGAGCGGTGCTGTCGGGCATGGCGGGGGCCCGGTACTCCTGGTGCAGCCGGTCCTCGGTGGCGGCCAGCAGCAGCTCGGGGCGCCGGGTCAGGGCCTCGACGAGCAGCGCGGCGCGGCCGGCGTTGGCGGCGGCGTCGACGTGCGGGACGGTCCGGGGCAGCAGGCCGCGGGCGGTCTCGGTGAGGACGGGCTTGCCGGGGACGAAGACGACCGGCACGACGGAGGGGGCAGGCTCCATCCGGATGGCGCGGGCGGCCCCGGCATCCGTCCACGCGAGGGTGAATCCGCCGAGCAGGCAGGCGGCGACGTTGTCGGGGTGGCCCTCGATCTCGGTGGCCAGTTCCAGCAGGGCCGCGTCGTCGAGCTTGGCCTCGGCGCCTATGGTCACGGCGCGGGCGGCGACGATGCCGGCGCAGATGGCGGCGGAGGAGGAGCCCAGGCCCCGGCCGTGCGGGATGCGGTTGGCACAGACGATCTCCAGACCGCGCGGCTGTCCGCCGAGGAGGTCGAAGGCGGTGCGCATCGCCCGTACGAGCAGGTGGTCCTCGTCGCGGGGCAGCGTCTCACTGCCTTCGCCCGCGATGTCGATGTGCAGTCCGGAGTCGGCCACCCGGACGACCACGTCGTCGTAGAGCCCCAGCGACAGGCCGAAGGCGTCGTAGCCCGGTCCGAGGTTGGCGCTGGTGGCGGGGGTGCGCACCCGGACGGCGGCGGCTCGGAAGGCGGGACCGGCCATCGCTTTGATGACTCTCCTTGTGACGGCGATACGTGCGGGACGTACGGGCGGTTCGGCGGGCTGGGACGCGGCGTGGCGGTGGTGGTGTCTGGCGGGGTCTCGGCGGTGTCTTCCCGTCGGCGGGGGCGGATGCGCACCCGGCTGCGGAATCACCCGTGGCCAACACGGCGGCAGCACTCCGACTCGGGCGGCGACGCGGGTTGGTACAGCCTATCGAAGGAAGGATGCCTGGCGACATAGGGCGCACGGGAGGCGCACGATGCGTGTCGTAGGAACCGTTGTGCACCTGTTCCCCACGCTTTCACGCTGTACGCCCGGCCCGGCGCCCTCACCGGTACGCCCGCGGCCGGCCTCGCCCGGGGAGGGCGGGACCGGCCGCGGACGGCACGGCGGCGGCGTTACGCCAGGCCGAGCCGCTCGGCGGCGGCTGCGGCGTCGACCGGGACGGTGAGCGGCTGCGGGGCGCCGGCGACGGCCCAGTCGGGGTCCTTGAGGCCGTTACCGGTGACGGTGCAGACGATGCGCTGCCCCGGGTCGACCTTGCCCTGCTCGGCCGCCTTGAGCAGCCCGGCCACCGACGCTGCCGAGGCGGGCTCGACGAAGACGCCCTCCTGGGAGGCCAACAGGCGGTAGGCCGAAAGGATCTGACGGTCGGTCACCTCGTCGATGAAGCCGCCCGACTCGTCCCGCGCCTGGATGGCGTACTCCCAGGAGGCCGGGTTGCCGATCCGGATGGCGGTGGCGATGGTCGCCGGGTCCTTGACGACCTCGCCGCGGACCAGCGGCGCCGAGCCGGACGCCTGGAAGCCCCACATGCGCGGCGTCCGGGTCGCGACCGCGTCGGCGGCGTACTCGCGGTACCCGCGCCAGTAGGCGGTGATGTTGCCCGCGTTGCCGACCGGGAGGACGTGGATGTCGGGGGCGTCGCCGAGGAAGTCGACGATCTCGAAGGCGGCGGTCTTCTGGCCCTCGATGCGCACCGGGTTGACGGAGTTGACCAGCGCCACCGGGTACCGCTCGGAGAGCGCGCGGGCCAGCGTGAGGCAGTCGTCGAAGTTGCCGTCGACCTGGAGGATCTTCGCGCCGTGCACGAGGGCCTGGCCCATCTTGCCGAGCGCGATCTTGCCCTGCGGCACGAGGACGGCGCTGACCATGCCGGCCCGGACCGCGTAGGCGGCGGCCGAGGCGGAGGTGTTGCCCGTGGAGGCGCAGATGACCGCCTGCGCGCCCTCCTCCTTGGCCTTGCTGATGGCCATGGTCATGCCCCGGTCTTTGAAGGAGCCGGTGGGGTTGGCCCCCTCGACCTTCAGGTGGACCTCGCAGCCGGTGCGCTCGGAGAGCACCTGCGCGGGGACGAGCGGCGTCCCGCCCTCACGGAGCGTGACCACCGGCGTCGTGTCGGAGACGGGCAGCCGGTCCCGGTATTCCTCGATGATTCCGCGCCACTGGTGGGTCATTGCTCGTTACTCTCCTTCAACCCGCATGATGCTCGCGACACCGCGGACGGTGCCGAGGTTCCGCAGCGCCTCGACGGTTCCGCTCAGGGCGGCGTCGTGAGCGCGGTGAGTGACGACGACGAGGCTGGCCTCGCCGTCCTTGCCCGACTGGCGCACCGTGTCGATGGACACGCCGTGCTCGGCGAAGACCGTCGCGACCTGGGCGAGGACACCCGGCTTGTCGGCCACGTCGAGGCTGATGTGGTACCGCGTGACGACCTTGCCCATGGGGCTGACGGGCAGCCGGGTGTACGCGGACTCGCCGGGGCCGCGCGAGGCGGCGAGGCGGTTGCGGCAGACGGCGACCAGGTCGCCGAGGACGGCGGAGGCGGTGGGCGCGCCGCCCGCCCCGGGACCGTAGAACATGAGCTGGCCTGCGGCCTCGGACTCGACGAAGACCGCGTTGTACGCCTCGCGGACGGAGGCCAGCGGGTGGGTGAGCGGGATCATCGCGGGGTGCACCCGGGCGGTGACCGACTCTCCGTCGGCGGCCCGCTCGCAGATGGCGAGGAGCTTGATGGTGCAGCCCATCCGCCGGGCCGAGACGATGTCGGCGGCGGTGACCTCGGCCATGCCCTCGCGGTGGACGTCGTCCAGGCGGACCCGGGTGTGGAAGGCGATCCCGGCCAGGATGGCGGCCTTGGCGGCCGCGTCGAAGCCCTCGACGTCGGCGGTGGGGTCGGCCTCGGCGTACCCCAGCGCGGTGGCCTCGTCCAGCGCCTCCTGGTACCCGGCGCCGGTGGAGTCCATCTTGTCGAGGATGAAGTTGGTGGTGCCGTTGACGATGCCGAGAACGCGGTTGACCTTGTCGCCGGCGAGGGACTCGCGCAGCGGGCGGATCAGCGGGATGGCGCCGGCGACGGCGGCCTCGTAGTAGAGGTCCCGGCCGTTCACCTCGGCGGCGGCGTGCAGGGCGGCGCCGTCCTGGGCGAGGAGCGCCTTGTTGGCGGAGACGACCGAGGCGCCGTGCTCGAAGGCGGTGGTGATGAGGGTGCGGGCGGGCTCGATGCCGCCGATCACCTCGACCACCACGTCGATGTCGCCGCGTTTGACCAGTGCCGTCGCGTCGGTGGTGACCAGGGAGGGGTCGATGCCCTCCCGGACGCGGTCCGGGCGGCGGACGGCGACCCCGGCCAGTTCGACCGGGGCACCGATCCGCGCGGCGAGGTCGGCGGCGTGCGTCGTCATGATGCGCGCCACCTCTGAGCCGACTACCCCACAGCCAAGGAGCGCCACCTTCAGCGGACGCGTACGCATCATCCGACCTACGCCTTTCATCAGAGCCTCAGTCCCGGAATTCCCTCAGTTGCTCCAGTCTCGCCCACCCCTCCGGACTTTCCGCGGAAAGTCCGGATGATGAGACGGGTATTTCATCACCCGACATCGAGCCGCAGGAGGTCCTCCTCCGTCTCCCGGCGCACGACGACGCGCGCCGACCCCTCGTCCACGGCCACCACCGGCGGGCGCAGCGCGTGGTTGTAGTTGCTGGCCATGGAGCGGCAGTAGGCCCCGGTGGCCGGTACGGCGAGCAGGTCGCCGGGGGCGAGGTCGGCGGGGAGGAACGCGTCGCGCACCACGATGTCGCCACTCTCACAGTGCTTGCCGACCACCCGGACCAGCATCGGCTCGGCGTCGGAGGTCCGCGAGGCGAGCGTGACGGTGTACTCGGCGTCGTAGAGCGCGGTGCGGATGTTGTCCGACATCCCGCCGTCCACCGAGACGTACGTCCTGAGCCCCTCCAGCGGCTTGACGGTCCCCACCTCGTACAGCGTGAAGGCGGTCGGCCCGACGATCGCGCGGCCCGGCTCCACCGAGATGCGCGGGGTGGCCAGCGCGGCCGCCTCGCACTCGCGGGTCACGATCTCGCCGAGCGCCTTGGCGATCTCGTGCGGCTCGCGCGGATCGTCGTCCGGGGTGTACGCGATGCCGAGGCCGCCGCCGAGGTCGATCTCGGGCAGTTCGACGCCGTGCTCGTCGCGGATCTCGGCGAGCAGCCGCACGACACGACGGGCGGAGACCTCGAAGCCGGCCATGTCGAAGATCTGCGAGCCGATGTGCGAGTGGATGCCGATCAGCTCCAGGCCGTCCAGCTTCAGCGCGCGGCGGACGGCCTCGGCGGCCTGGCCGCCGGCGAGCGCGAGGCCGAACTTCTGGTCCTCGTGGGCGGTGGCGATGAACTCGTGGGTGTGCGCCTCGACGCCGACCGTGACGCGGATCTGCACCGGCTGGCGCACGCCCAGTTCGTCGGCGACGTGCGCGACGCGGACGATCTCCTCGAAGGAGTCCAGCACGATCCGGCCGACGCCCGCCTCGACGGCCCGGCGGATCTCGGCGGTCGTCTTGTTGTTGCCGTGGAAGGCGATCCGGGCGGCCGGCATACCGGCGCCCAGCGCGGTGGCCAGTTCGCCGCCGGAGCAGACGTCGAGGTTGAGCCCCTCCTCGTGCAGCCAGCGGACGACGGCGCGGGAGAGGAACGCCTTGCCGGCGTAGAAGACGTCGGCGTCGGCGCCGAAAGCCTCGCGCCAGGCGCGGCAGCGGGCCCGGAAGTCGCTCTCGTCCAGGAAGAAGGCGGGGGTGCCGAACTCCTCGGCGAGGCGGGTCGCCGGCAGACCGCCGACGGTCAGCACGCCGTCCTCGTCGCGGCGGACGGTACGCGCCCAGACCTTGGGGTCCAGGGCGTTGAGGTCCTTCGCCGGGGCGCTGTAGTGGCCCTCGGGCAGGACGTCGGCGTAGCGGGGCCCGGCGGGGTGGGCGGAACGGCTCATGATGCGGTCTCTCTCAGGTCACAGATGATCGGGTGCGCTGATGCCGAGCAGGGACAGGCCGCCGGCCAGCACCGTCCCGGCGGCTTCGGCGAGCGCCAGCCGGGCGCGGTGGGCGGCCCCGGGTTTCTCCCCGCCCCGGGGCAGCACGTCACCGCTGTCGTGGAAGTCGAAGAAGGCGTCGGCGAGGGTGACCAGCTGCCGGGCGAGCCGGTCGGGCGCCCCCTTGCGCGCCGCCGCCGCCAGCACTGCCGGCTGCTCCCCGAGCAGCCCCACGAGCACCCGCGCGGCGTCCCCCGGCACGGGCCCGGCCTCGGGTGCGAAGCCGAGCGCGGCCCCGCCCGCCACCAGCGCCCGGCTGCGCGCGTACGCGTACCGGACCCGGAAGAGCGGATTGCGCGCGCGCTGCTCCAGTACCTCGGGGCCGTGCGGCACGTCGTGCGGCGCGGGGTGCAGCAGCGCCCAGCGCAGCCCGTCGGCCCCGAGCGCGGCCTCGTCGCGCCGGTCCGCCCCGGCGGGCACCGGCGCCGCTCCGCCACCCCGGACGCTCCCCCCCTGCGCCCGCACCAGCCGCCCGGCCGCCTCGGCGACGAGCAGGGCCCGGACCTCGGAACCGTCCGGTACGGGGACGAGCGGGGCGCCGTGCAGGGCGTCCCCCCAGCCGTACGCGTCCCCCTCGGCGGCGATCCGGGCGACCAGCGTGCCGACGGGGTCGCCCGCCAGGGTCACGTTCAGGAATCCGGGCCCGGTCACCTCGACCTCGGCGACCCCCGGAACAGCGGCCAGCCTGCCGCGCAGCACCTCGGCGACCTCCCGCGGCGGCCGGCCGGCCTCCCGGGCCAGCCGCAGCGCCACGTTGCTCGCCCACTCCCCCGCCCCACCGGGCCCCGGCCGCTCCACCACCACCCGCTCGGGCACGGCGACCGCCAACTCTCCCCCGTCCACGGCGGAACGCACCGCGCTGAGCACGGCACGGGAGAGGTCGGCGGGGGTCACAGGACAAGGGTAGGGAGGTCGGGGGCGCTGAGGCGAATTGATTCCGGATGATGGGCGGAAGCTCGGCGCCGGGTACGCCAGAGGGCCACGCTCGTCCCCGGCCGGAGCCCAGCGGCGGGCGCGCCTCACGAGGCGTGCCCGCCCACGGGGCGGTCTCACCCCTGGGCGCGTCCCGCACCCTCGGGGAACTCGCCCTCGTCCTCGTCACCCCGGTCGCCGGAGTCCTGGGCCCCGGGCGCCCTGCGCCGCTCCCGCAACTGCCCGACCACCCGCACCAGCTCCTGGGGGTCGAACGGCTTGGCCAGGAACGCGTCCACCTCCGCATCGGCCGGACCCGGGGCGGCGGCGCCGTCGCACCCGCTGACCATCACGATCGGCACGTCCCGCGTCCGCTCGTCGGCCCGCAGCCGCGCGGCGGTCCGCACCCCGTCGAGCCGGGGCATGACCACGTCCAGCGTCACGACGTCCGGCCGCACCCGGTGCACCACGTCCAGGCACTCGGCACCGTCGACCGCGGTCACCACCTCGAAGCCCTCCAGCTCAAGGTTGACCCTGATCAGTTGCCGAATCACCTTGTTGTCGTCGACGACAAGCACTCGGCCGCACATGCCTGGCACACCCCAGAGAGTAGGACGCCCCCTCCCCCGCCGCCCCCGTTTTCCCCACTTCCGCCCCCTCCGGGTGACCCGCCCCGCCTCCCACGAAACCGGTTCCGACCCACCCCCCACAAGCTGGTAGTGTTCAACCCGTCGCCGAGCAACACCGGCGGACGCCCCCGTAGCTCAGGGGATAGAGCAACGGCCTCCGGAGCCGTGTGCGCAGGTTCGAATCCTGCCGGGGGCACTTCGCAGGAAGTGTCCTGAGGCTCTGACCAGTAGAAATACCGGTCAGAGCCTTTTTGCGTCGGTGCGTTGCCCTCTCGTTCTCCTCCCCCTGCCACGCCGCCGCCCGTGCCGTGTGTCGCGGCCGACCGGTACGAAGGAGCGGACTGCTGGGCGAGGAGGGGATGCGACGCGGACGTCACTGGCCCGGCGGGCCGCCGCGGGGTGGATCGAGTTGAGCGGCTGCTGGGTCGCGGGGACCGTGCAGTGGGACGGTCTGGCTCGCGATCGCGGCGTGTGGACCCCGTTCGTCTCGGAGTTGCCGCCATGCTGGCCACGGTACTGGTCTTCGTGGTGGCCCTCGCTCCGCTGCTGGTGCAGATGCAGTTCCGGCTCACCGCCGGACTGGCTGTCTCCGCCCTGGACGGCTCGTACGCGGTCTTCATCTCGGGCACCATCCTCCCGGTGCTGGCGGGGGCCGTTCCCTCCGACCGACCACGGTCGCGGTGGTGGCCGGTCCTGCCGGTCCTCGGCTCGCTGGTTCCCGCCGTTCTGCTCTTCGTGCGCAGGCTCAGGGCGAGCTGGCTTCTTCAACGCCGGGTCGCCCGCGCGGAGGCCAAGCCCCTCAGGCCCGTGCGCAACGAGGCCCGGTGCGGCGGGGACTGGCGCCGTTCGACGCGGTCAGGGCGACGGCGGGACCGACCCGTGTGGTCATGAGGCACGCCGGCGACTCGCACGACGACCGGAACGCGGCCTGGCAGAGCGCGGTCCGACTGGTGAGAGCGGCCGCGACCACGGACGCCTTCGCCCGGCGCCGGTGGATCGTCCAAGAGATCAAGGCGCTGACCTGGCTGGGCAGGGAACACCACAGCGCCTCGGTACACCGCGACGTGGTGCACACCATCGAGAGTGCCGCGCGCAGCGGACCCGTCGACAGGGCGGGAGATCATCTCCACGGTCCTCACCGGCTTGCCCAGCCGGGGCGAGGGGAACGGCGTCACTTCCACAGAACAGCTGGAGCTGCCGCGGGCGGCCGGGGACATCACGTTGCCGTGGATGGTGTCGACTTCCCCTACGGTCCGCCCCATGACTCGCGAAGGCGCAAGGAGCCGACCCGCCCCGAGAACACCGCGACGCGGCCGACGTGGGCAGGCTGGCGTTACGAAATCGCTCGCGTGGTAGTTCGGGAGGTACTCAACCGGGTTGTCCAAGCCGTACGCGAACTCGTCGGTCCCCCGTTGTGACAGACAGACGACGGCCGTTCCTCGCGCATGCAGGCACACATATTCAGCGGGGGATGGCGTGCCTCGCCGAAGAGCTGCTGAAGGCGGACTGCTGGGGCGACCACGGTCCGGTCATCGAGTGCCCGGGACTCTGACACGAGCACAGATCGAGGCTGGCCGGAGCGCATCTACGCCTCGGCACCGACGGAGGATCAGCAATTCCCGTACGCCGTCGAGCTGAAGGCGGTTTCCCCCGGACGGCAGTTCTCGGCTGTCGTCCGGTGTGGATCTGGACCACGAGCAGTCTCCCTCCCCCGCCACCTCACGCTCGACGCGCTCGGCCGGCTCGCGCGCTGCCCTGTCTGTCACGGGGGTTCCGCCGCCGACCGAATGCCCGGCTGGTGCCCGGCCTGTCGTGGCCTGCGGTGGCATCCGGATCTCCCCCCGGCCGAGGATGCGGTCGTGCGCGTTGTCGGCAGCGGCAGCGGCAGCCGGCGGAGCGAAGCGGGAACTGAGTTGCACTCAACTCCTCGACGTAATGGCTGGATGACTCCGCACGTCGCTCCATATCCTGGACAGCCGTCAGCCGTACCTCGACCCCGGAGCCGGAGTCCCCCCACATGTCTACCCGTCAGGCCCGTACCAAGCCGCGTACCCGCCGCTCCATGGAGATCCTCGCGGAGCAGTCCGAGGACATGCACCACGCCGAGCTGTGGACGCAGGTGCGTGAAGAGCTGCCGCCGGACGCCGAGGACGCCGAGACGTACGACAACGGCCAGGAGAAGGCGGAGAACGCCTGGCGTTGGCAGACCTCGGATCTGGTCATGGCGGGCTGGCTGCACAAGAACAACGGGCTGTGGCGGATCACCAGTCTCGGCCGGTCCGCGCTGGGCGAACACCCCGACCCGGCCTCCTTCTACGAAGCGGGCCAGGCAGCACTGTCGTACTGGAAGCGGCACAAGCCCGGTTTCGCGTACGCCGCCCGCCTGGTCCGTGCGATCCCCCGAGGCCGGTGGCTGTCCCTGGACGACCTGTCGGCCGCGACCGGCTGCGACCGGGGGCCGCTCAGCCGGTGGCTCTGGGGCGTCCGTCCTCCGGGCGCGCACCGGGTGCTGGGTTCCGACGGCCTCCCTCCACCGGAGGTGCTGCCTGACGACCGGGAGGCCAATGCGGTGCTGCGCGCGGTCGCCGCCGAGCAGGGCCGTGCGGACGCCGCGGCTGCGCGCGAGGACCACCGCATCGGTGTCGCCGGCCTTCAGCCCCACCTCGCCTCCGAGGAGCCGGCGGGGCCGAGAACTGCCAGCGCCTGGCTGCTGCGTGGCGGCGGCGAGGCCGGACGGAACATGGTGACGCAGTGGCGGGAGACGGGATTCTGCTCCCTGGCGGCATCCCGGCTCGGGCCGGTGGAGCCTCCGGTCACCAAGGAAGAGCTACGCCTGCGGGTCGAGGACAGATACGCCTACCTGTCCTACAACAAGCGGGGTGAACTGGCCGCCGAGTTCGATCTCTTCCTGAACCGGATGCGCGAGGATGATCTGGTCTGCGCCACCAACGGGGGATTCCTCTTCCTGGGACGGGTCGCCGGCGACCCGGAATGGACGAGTGCCCCGGACCAGCATGCCGTTCTGCGGCGGGCGGTCGAGTGGTCCGATCTGGCTGTGGCGCACGAGGAGCTTCCGCAGGAGCTGCGCGGCCGGCTCCAGAGCCAGCACGACGTGGTGGACCTGACCGGTTCCATCAGCCTCGTCCGCGAGCTGACCGGAACGGGCCGGGCCGCCGCTGCCGGGCGTGAGGTACCAGAGGACGAATCCACTCTGCTCTCCCAGAGCACCCCCTCGGCAGCCTCCCGCTCCGGCGCCGAGCTTCCGGTTCCCTCAGCCTCGCTGGCCTCGAAACTCCTGGTGGACGGGGAGTGGCTGCGCGAGGTGCGTGACCTGTTGCAGGACTGCCGTCAACTGATCTTCTACGGACCGCCCGGAACCGGCAAGACCTACCTGGCACAGCACATCGCCGAGCACCTGGCCGGCGACCCCCGGGCGGTCAAGCTGGTCCAGTTCCACCCTTCGTACGCCTACGAGGACTTCTTCGAAGGCATCCGGCCGGTCGTCCAGGACAAGGAGGGAGCGGGGCCCCTGTCCTTCGCCCTCCGGCCGGGCCCCTTCCGCCAGCTCGTCGACCTCGCGGACGAGGACCCGGACACGCCGTACTTCCTGATCATCGACGAGATCAACCGGGCCAACCTCGCCAAGGTGTTCGGCGAACTGTACTTCCTCCTGGAGTACCGCGACAGCACCATCGACCTTCCGTACTCGGGTGAGTTCCGGCTCCCCCGGAACGTGTTCCTGATCGGCACGATGAACACCGCCGACCGGTCGATCGCCCTGGTGGACGCGGCCATGCGCCGGCGCTTCGCCTTCATGACGCTCCATCCCGACCAAGAACCCGCCAGGGATCTCCTGACGCGTTGGATCGAGCGGAAGGAGGGGGCAGGCGAGATCAGCCCGGGCGAGGACGTTCCCGCGCTGCACCGGGCGCTCAACCAGCTTATCGAGGACAAGGACTTCAGGATCGGCCCTTCGTACCTCATGCGGCCCTCGGTCTACGAGGAGGGCGGGCTGGAGCGGGTGTGGCGGTCGGCGATCCTGCCCCTGCTCGAAGAGCACCACTACGGAGACGACCTGGTCGACGTCGAGGCCCGGTACGGTCTCACTGCGTTGCGCGGGGCTGTCGGCCAAGCCACCCCGGCGGGGAACGGTCTCGCGCCGTGACGGCCGAGCCCGAGGTGACCCGCGTGGATCTGGTGGAACACGGCCCGTGGACCGGGACGTCCCTGCCGCCGGAGGTGGGATGTGCGCTGGCGGCGTCCGGCATCGTGGACGCACGGCCCGACCCGTTCGCCGCCGGCACCGGCTCCTCCTGGCAACTGCGCGGGCTGGCCAAGGTCGGTGCGGTGCGGCTGGGCGACGTGGAGGTGCACATCGCACCCAAACTGCCCGTGGGCCGCCTCTTCTTCCTCCTCGGCTACACGGCCGACCCCGAGCGGCACTGGCGCCGCGGCTTCGGGGAGGTGGAGGTGGGCGACGAGGAGGAGCTGCTGCCCACGCTGGCTGACGCCTTCCTGCGGCAGGCTGAGCGCGCCTTGGGGCCGGGCCCGCTCCAGGGCTACCGCACCAGGGACGATGCTCTGAGCGTGGTACGCGGGCGGCTTAGGCCGGACGAACAGCTGCGCCGGCGCTTCGGGGTTCCGCTGCCGGTGGAGGTGACGTACGACGAGTACACGGTGGACATCGCCGAGAACCAGTTGCTCCTGGCGGCCTGTACGCGTCTGATGCGTGTCCCGGGCCTGGCCCCCGCCGCCCGCCGGCGGCTGTCCCGGGTGCGAGCCCGCCTTGTGGATGTCACCCCGCTCGCCCTCCGTGACCGGCTCCCCGTCTGGCGCCCCACTCGGCTCAATCAGCGCTACCATGTCGCGCTGCGCCTTGCCGAGCTGATCCTGGCCGAACGTTCTGCCGAACTGCCGGGCGCGGGTGTCCGGCTGGACGGCTTCATCATCGACCTCGCGGTGGTCTTCGAACACTTCGTCTGTACGGCACTGTCCCGCGCCCTCCGCCGCCACGGGGGACGCACCGCCGCCCAGGACCGCCACTACCTGGATGTATCGGCGGAGGTACGGCTGAAACCGGACCTGATCTGGTACGACACCTCGGGTCGGCCGCTGGCGGTAGCCGATGCTAAATACAAGGCCGAGAGGCATGGCGGGTTCCCCGGCTCCGACCTCTACCAGATGCTCGCCTACTGCACGGTGCTGGGCCTGCCTCGCGGCCATCTGGTCTACGCCAAGGGGAACGAGCCCCAGCGGAGCCACGTGGTCCGGGGTACGGGCACAGTTCTCCTCCAGCACGCGCTCGATCTCGGGCTTGCACCCGGAGCCCTCCTCGACTCGGTCTCCGCCGTCGCGGACACCATCGCAGCTGATTCCGGCTCGCGTCCGCGCGGCGTCACCTGGCCCGTCGCATGAACCACACCCGCGTTTGCCACGCTCTGTCCCCCTTGCGCCCCGGGCACGCGCGGTTGAAGCACCGCCAGTACCACTCCCCGTTACGCCAGGGCGCAGGTCCACCTCGTCCCGTCGGCACACACACCGCACTTCGGCGGAGCGGCGAAGTCTTCCACGTACTCATGAGTGAGGATCTTCCGGGCGAAGTGAGCGCCGCTGATCTCGTGCGGCCAGGCGCCGTCGGGGACGTGGCCGAGCTGGCGTTGCCGGACGGCAAGTGGGCGATCGACGGGACCTTGTCCACCTTCGAGGGGCAGCGGTGGGTGCGCGTGGTCGGGGTGAGAGGGGGACACCGACGTCGAGCGAACCTGTACCTCGCGTAGATGAACAGCCCCACCGAGCCGACCGGGCCGCGGTACGTCATCTCGCAGCCGTGGGAGAGCCGGGATCGGGTGGTGGGGAACCCGTTCGCCAACGAGGAGCCCGAGCCGGTCATGGGCCCGAAGGGGCAACTGCACATCGCGCACTCGGGCAACGGGAACGGGAGCGACCAGTACAGCGTCGCCTACCTGCGGCCGCATAAGGGCGGCGACCCCTGGTCCGTCTGGGACTGGTACGAGTCCAACGGCTGCCTCTTCGGTTCGCACCGGGAGACGATGGCGCCAGGGGGGCCCGACGCTGTACGTCTACGGGACTGGGCTACTTCGAGTAGGGCGCCCCCTCACCCCTTCCGCCCCACCCCGCACACCGCATGCCCCCGGATCGCCGCCCCCGGATACACCGACAGCTCCGGCCGCCAGTCCGGGGTGGGCACGACCCCGGGCTCCACCAGGTCGAGCCCCTCGAAGAACGTGGCGATCTCTTCCGGGGCCCGAAGGTGGTATGTGTGCGCCGACTGGGAGTTGTAGGCGGCGACCGCGGTGTTGAGGGCCTCGCTGGTGTCGGTGCCGTCGCTGAGGGCGAGGTAGCTGCCGGCGGGGAGGGCGGCGAGGAGTTCGGCGACGACGGCGGCGGGGTTCTCGTCGTCGGAAAGCTGGCCCATGATGCCGAGCAGGGTGAGGGCGATCGGCTGGTCGAAGTCGAGGGTGCGGCGGGCCTCGGTGAGGAGGTGTGCGGGGTCGCGGACGTCGGCGTCGACGTAGGCGCAGTGGCCTTCGGGGGTGCTGGTGAGCAGGGCGCGGGCATGGACGAGGACCAGGGGGTCGTTGTCGACGTAGACGACGCGGCTCTCGGGGGCGATGCGCTGGGCCAGTTCGTGGGTGTTGTCGGCGGTGGGCAGGCCGGTGCCGACGTCGAGGAACTGGCGGATGCCGGCTTCGCCGGCGAGGTGGCGTACGGCGCGGGCCAGGAAGTGGCGCTGGAGGCGGGCGACGGCGGCGAAGTCGGGGAAAGCGGTGAGGATCTGCTCGCCGATGGCGGCGTCCGGCGGGTAGTGGTCCTTGCCTCCGAGGAGGTAGTTCCATACGCGGGCGGAGTGCGGACGGTCGGTCCGGAGGCGGGCGGCGCGGCGGTCCCCAGGAGTCGTCATGCGGAGGATCATCACACGATCGGCGCCGCTCCCTCCCGTACGGAGGGGGCGGCGGCGCCCGGGCGCGCGGTGTGGGCGGTCAGCCCGCGATGCCGTGGAGTTCGGTGTCCGGCGGGAGGACGCGGACGAGCCTCCTGTCGACGAACTCGCGCATGCCGAGGTGGCCGAGTTCGCGGCCGTAGCCGGAGCGCTTGTTGCCGCCGAAGGGGAGGTCGGCCTGGGTGGGGGTCGGGTGGTTGATCCAGACCATGCCGGTCTCGATGTGTCCGGCGACGCGGCGGGCCCGGTCGGTGTCGGCGCAGAAGACGGTGGAGCCGAGGCGTTCTCGCTGTCGTCGGCCAGGGCGATCGCCTCGTCCTCGTCGTCGACGCGGTACACGACGGCGGCGGGGCCGAAGAGTTCCTCGGCGTAGGCGCGCATGCCTGGCTCGACGCCGGTGAGGATGGTCGGCTCGACGTACGCGCCGGGGCGGTAGACGCGCTTGCCGCCCATGACCAGTTCGGCGCCCTGGCGGACGGTCTCCTCGATCTGTTCGACCAGGGTTTCGGCGGCCCCCTCGGAGGAGAGCGGGCCGAGCGTGGTCGTCTCGTCGGCCGGGTCGCCGGGCTTCAGCCGGGCGGAGGCGGACCTGAGGCCGTCCAGGAACGCGTCGTGGTGCGCGTCGAGGACGATGAGGCGCTTGGCGGCGACGCAGCTCCGGCCGGTGTTGGCGAGACGGCCCGCCGCGGCGGCCTCGACCGTGTGCTCCAGGTTCTCCCCGTCGCGGACGACGAGGGCGTCGCTGCCGCCCAGTTCCAGCAGAGGGGGCTTCACGTTGGCCCCGGCGCGCTCGGCGACCTTGGCGCCCGCGCCCTCGCTGCCGGTGAGCGAGGCGCCGCGCACCACTCGGCTGTCGATGATGCGGGAGACCTCGTCGTGGCCGACGAAGAGATCGGTGTACGCGCGCGGCGGGAGTCCGGCGTCCTGGAAGACCTTCTCCAGGGCCAGCGCGGACTGGGCGCAGATCCCGGCGTGCTTGACCAGCACGGTGTTGCCGAGCACGAGCTTGGGCCCGGCGAAGCGGACGACCTGGTAGAGCGGGAAGTTCCACGGCATCACGCCGAGCAGCACCCCCAGCCGCTCGCTGACCAGGTATGCCTGGCCTTCACCCTTGCCCGCCGGAGCTCGGGGCAGCCGAGCGCCCCGGCTCCCACCTGGCGGAACAGGGGAATCCGGGGCGTTCACGGCGTCGGGGCGGACCCCTGCGGACCGGCTCAGGCGCGGGCCGCTTCGCCGGGCTCGGGCTGCCCGCCCGCACCGGGTGCGCCGCCCTGCGGTGAGGCCGGGGCGCCCTGCTGCCGGGGCGCGAAGCTCGGCGGGGGCGGAGCGCCCTGCGGGGGGCGCGGGCCGGACGGGACCTGCGGGCCGCCGCCCCGCATCGCCGCGAACCCCTGCGCCGAGGCGGGGCCTGCGGGGCCCTGGGGGCCGGGAGCGCCGGAGCCGCGCCGGGGCGCGGGCATTGCGGCGGCCGGGGAGCCGGGGCCGGGAGCGGGGGCGCCGGGGCCCTGCTGGGGGCGCTGGTGCTGCTCGGGGCGCCGCGGCGGGAGGATGCTGCTCCAGTCGAGGGCGCTCTGAGCCTCCAGACGGGCCTGGTCGGCGACTCGACGCGTCTCGGTGAGGACGTCGCCCTGCTCGCGTACCAGCTGGTCGTAGATCGGAGGATTCGGTGACACTTCGGTTGGGTCTTCCCTTGTGCGGTCGTGCCGACGAGCGGCTTGCAGTCGCCCACCGTACTGGGTGGCGCCGACTCACTCCTCGGCGAGCATCCCCGAACGCAGCCGGGTCAGGATGCGCGACAGCAACCGGGAGACGTGCATCTGGGAGATTCCGAGCTCGGCGCCGATCTGCGACTGGGTCAGTTCCTCGCCGAACCGCATTTCCACGATGCGCCGTTCACGGTCGTCGAGGGTCTCCAGGAGCGGGGCGAGCGCGTGCAGGTCCTCGACCAGCTCCTGGGCCGGGTCGGGGGCACCGAGGGTGTCGGCGAGCGAGCGGGGGCTGCCGCCGGCGCGGTTGTCGTCGCCGGACTCGGTGGGCACGTCGAGCGACCCGGCGGTGTAGCCGTTGGCGGCCACCAGGCCCTCGACGACCTCCTCCTCGGTCCGGCCGAGCTTGGCGGCGAGTTCCTTGACGGTGGGCTCGCGGTCCAGCTGGGCTGCGAGCGACTCCTTGGCCTTGGCCATGTCGACGCGCAGCTCCTGGAGCCGGCGCGGGACGTGCACGGCCCAGCTGGTGTCCCGGAAGAACCGCTTGATCTCCCCGACGATGTACGGCACGGCGAAGGTGGTGAACTCCACCTCGCGGGAGAGGTCGAAGCGGTCGATCGCCTTGATCAGGCCGATCGTGCCGACCTGGACGATGTCCTCCATCTCGCCCGGGCCACGGTGCCGGAAGCGCCCGGCGGCGTAGCGGACCAGGGAGAGGTTCATCTCGATGAGGGTGCTGCGGGCGTACTGGTGCTCGGGCGTGCCCTCCTCCAGCGTCCGGAGGCGGTCGAAGAAGATCTTCGACAGGTCCCGGGCGTCCTGCGGGGCGATCTTGCCGCCGTCCTCCACCCAGGGCAGGTCCGCGGCCGCTGCGGGGCCGCCGGCCGGGGCGACCGCGGTCCCCTTGCCCCGTCGTCCCTCTTCAGTCTGTGCGGACATCGCCGTCATCAGTACCCTCCCCTTCGCGCGTGGCCGGTCGCCGGTGGGCCTGTGACCCGAGTGCCCGGCCAATCCGCCCCGAAACCAGCGACCTTGACATCACTGTTCGATAACGGCGCCTTCCCGCGACGGAGCCGCGCATGCGCGTCCTCCCGGAACTTCTCTGTGCGATACGCAACTCCACCGCCGGGAACCACTCGTTCCGGCCAGGGGGCACCGCTTCCCGGCCGCCCTCACGCACCCGTGCCCGCCACCTCGCGGACCGGTGCGGAACCCGTCCCTCCCTCCTTCCGCGCGGGCGCCCCTGACGCCCGGTCATCCTGGCCGGGCACCGGGCGCGTCACCCCTCCGGCCCACCGCGTGCGCCCCCTGCGGCGGCGCGCCGGTGTCGCCTCGGGCCGCGCGCCGGGGGTGTCCTATCGTGGTCGCGGGCAGGCCGGGCCGCACGCCTGCGGGCCCCGGCCCGGGAGGGCTCCGGCACCCCCGCATCACCGAGCCGACCGAGCCAGGAGCCCCGCGCCATGACCTCCGCGCCGCCCGCCGCCCGTCCCCCTTCCCGTTCCCGACGGCCCCACCGCCGCAAGGTCGTCGCCGCGCTGGTGCTGGTCGCCGCGCTGGTCGGCGGGACCTTCGCACTCACCCTCGACGGGAGCCGCGACCGGGAGCGGGAGCGCTCGGACCGGACCGCGACCGAGGCGAGTTCGGGACCGGAGGAGCGGGACGAGGCGCTGCTGAGGCTGGCCCGGCGGGAGAAGGGCGACCCGATGGCGGTCGGGGACGTGGACGCGCCGGTGGTGATGATCGAGTACTCCGACTTCCAGTGCCCCTACTGCGGGCGGTTCGCGCGCGAGACCAAGCCGGCGCTCCTGCGCGAGCAGGTCGAAGAGGGCGTGCTGCGCATCGAGTGGCGCAACTTCCCGCTCTTCGGGGAGGAGTCGGAACGGGCCGCGCTGGCCGCCTGGGCCGCCGGGCGGCAGGGGAAGTTCTGGGAGTTCCACGACCTGGCGTACGCGAAGCCGCGCAAGCGCAACTCCGGCGCGTTCTCCGAGAAGGCCGTGGTGGACATGGCGGAGGAGGCCGGTGTCGGCGACCTCGGCCGGTTCCGGAAGGACCTCGGCGGGGCCGAGGGGCGGGCCGCCCTCGAACGGGACCAGCAGGAGGGCTCGGGGCTCGGCGTGAGCAGCACCCCCGCCTTCCTCGTCAACGGGCAGCCCATCCTCGGCGCCCAGCCCGGTTCCACCTTCACCCAGGCCGTCGAGTCCGCCGAGGCGGATGCCCGGCGCAACAGCGAGGCCGCCGGGCCCGACGCCGAGGACGCCGCCAAGTGACCGAGGCCGGGCTGCTGATGGCCTTCCTCGGCGGCCTGCTGGCACTCCTCAGCCCATGCGGCGCGCTCCTGCTGCCCGCCTTCTTCGCCTACTCCTTCGCCGGCCCGACCCGGCTGCTGCTGCGCACCCTGTTCTTCTACGCGGGGCTCTGCGCCACGCTGGTGCCGCTGGGCGCGGCCGGGGCGCTGGCGGGACGGCTGCTGACCGGCCACCGCGAGCTGCTGGTGGCCGTGGGCGGGTGGACGCTGGTGGCGCTGGGGCTGACCCAGATCGCCGGGCTCGGTTTCGGCTCGCGCCGGATGCAGCAGGCGGCGGGCGCGCGCCGCGACGGGTCCGCGCTGTCGGTGGCGGCGCTGGGCGCGGTCTACGGGCTCGCCGGGTTCTGCGCCGGGCCGATCCTCGGCTCGGTGCTGACCGTCTCCGCGGTGGGCGGCGACCCGGTGCGGGGCGCGCTGCTGCTGGCGGTGTACGCGCTGGGGATGGCCGTACCGCTCTTCCTGCTGGCGCTCGCCTGGGACCGCTTCGAGCTGGGGCGCAGGCGGTGGCTGCGCGGCCGGGCGGTGCGGCTGGGCCCGCTGACGGTGCACTCCACGTCGGCGGCGGGCGGGCTGCTCTTCGTCCTGACCGGGGTCGCCTTCCTGGTCTTCGACGGCATGGCCTCGCTCGGCTCCGTGGTGGACCTGGAGACCGAGTACGCCTGGGAGGAGCGGCTGGCCGAGGTGGGCGCACTGGTCTCCGACCGCACCGTGCTGCTGGCCCTCTGCGCGGTGGCCGCCGCGGGCGCGCTGGCGGTGCTGCTGCGGCCGGGGCGGCGCACGGCGGACCCGGCGGCCGACAGGACGGCGCCCGAGGCGGCCGGCGAAGAGGCCGGGGGGGCGCGCGAGAGAGAGCCGTCCGGCGGGGGCGGCTGAGGCGGGGTACCCGGGGCACGTACGCGGACGTCCCGGCCGGGTACCCGGCGAGGCCGGGGCGTGCGTAGGGGGTGCGGACGACCCGCGAGGAGACGGCGGCGCGGGCCGTGCTCAGGCCCGTCGGGCGGACCGGCCGAGGCATCCTTTCCGGCTGCCGCTTCGGCCTCGACTACGGCGTGCTGCTGGACGCCGTCCACGAGAACCGCGCCCCGGGTGTACTCCGCGTGGGCCGCGTCTTCCCCGGCGCCCTGCGGGGCGGGCGGGAGCGGGTCGGGGTGCACCGTGACGCTCTGCCGGGTGTGGGCCAGGCCGCCCCGTCGCGGGAGCCGGGGCGGCCGGTCAGGCGGAGCGCTTGCGCGAGGAGGCCGCCTTCTTCTTGGTGCCCGAGGAGGAGGACTTCTTCGTGCCGGAGCCGGAGGAGGCGGACTTCTTGGCGGTGGAGCGCCCGGAGCCGCTCTTCGCGCGGGAGGACGAGGAGGCGGACTTGCCCGCGCCCGAGCGGCTGGACGCCGTCTTCTTCGCGGGGGCGGACTTCTTCTCGGCCCCCGAGCCGGAGCCGGACTTGGCGCGGGTGCCCGTCTTGCGGCGCGAGCTGAGCGAGGTCACCTCGGCGTCCTTGCCCTTCTCACCGCCCTCGTCCTCGCCCCGGGAGCGCTTGGCTTCGCGGACGCTGCTCTCCAGGGCCGACATGAGGTCGATGACGGTGCCCTCGCCCTGCGCCGGCTCCTTCTCGGGGGCCGGTTCGCGTCCCTCCGCCTTGGCGGTGACCAGTTCCTCGACCGCCTCGCGGTAGTCGTCGTGGAGGGAGTCGAGGTCGACGTCGCCGAGGGTGTCCATCAGGGCGTCGGCGAGGTCCAGCTCGGCGTCGCGGACGGTCACGTCGGTCTCGGGGGCCGCCTGATCGGGTGAGCGGATCTCGTCGGGCCAGTGCAGGGTGTGCATGGCGATGACGTCCTCGACGACACGGAGCATGCCCAGGCGCTCGCGGCCGCGCAGGGCGAACTTGGCGATGGCGACCCGCTCGCTGCGCCGCAGCGCCTCCCGCAGGAGGGCGTAGGGCTTGGCGGCGGGGGCGCCGTTGACCATGAGGTAGTAGGCGTTGCCCATCTGGAGCGGGTCGATCCGCTCGGACTCCACGAAGGCGACGATGTCGATCGTGCGGGTGGTGGGCAGCGGCAGGCTCGCCAGGTCCTCCTCGGTGATCGGGACGATGGACCCGTCCGCGTCCTCGTACCCCTTGCCGATCTCGGAGGAGGGCACCTCCTTCTCCTCCAGCTCGCAGACCTTGCGGTAGCGGATGCGGCCGCCGTCCTCCGTGTGGATCTGGCGGAACGAGACCGCGTGGTTGACGGTGGCGTTCGCCAGCTTCACGGGGATGCTGACCAGGCCGAACGAGATCGCGCCGTTCCATATCGACTGCACGCTGAGCACCTTCCCGGCCATCGGTTTGGAGAGGTATCGGCATTGTGTGGCGTTTTCGTGCGATTCTCATCGTATGACGCCCATCACCCACGTGGAGGGGCGGCGGCTCGCGCTCAGCAACCTCGACAAGGTCCTCTATCCGGCCACCGGCTTCACCAAGGGTGAGGTGCTGCACTACTACGCGTCCGTGGCGCCGGTCCTCCTGCCGCATCTGCGGCACCGGCCGCTCTCCTTCCTGCGCTATCCGGACGGTGCGCGGGGCGAGACCTTCTTCGCCAAGAACGTGCCGCCCGGTACGCCCGACTGGGTACGGGTGGCCGAGGTGCCGCGTTCGGCACGGGACGCCGCCGGCGCGCGGCAGGTGGTCGTGGACGACCTGCCGTCCCTGATGTGGGCGGCCAATCTGGTGACCGAGTTCCACACACCGCAGTGGCGGGCCGAGGAGCCCGGCGTCGCCGACCGGCTGGTCCTGGACCTCGACCCGGGCGAACCGGCCGGGATCGCCGAGTGCTGCGAGATGGCGCTGCTGCTTCGCGAGCGACTGGCCGCCGACGGGCTGGCCGCCTTCGCCAAGACCTCCGGGTCGAAGGGGCTCCACCTGCTGTCCCCGCTGACCGGTGCCCCCTCACGCGAGGTGACGGCGTACGCGAAGGAACTGGCGCTGGCGGCCGAGCGGGCGGCGCCCGGACTGGTCGTACACCGGATGGCGAAGCGGCTGCGCGCCGGCAAGGTCTTCGTCGACTTCAGCCAGAACTCGGCGTCGAAGACCACCGCCACCCCCTACACCCTGCGCGCCCGGCCCCGCCCGACCGTCTCGGCACCCCTGACCTGGGACGAGGTCGCCTCCCGGGGCGAGGGGAGCCGGCTGCCCGGGTTGCGGATCGAGGCGGACGAGGCGCTGGCGCGCGTCGAGCGGCACGGGGACCTGCTGGCGCCGCTCGCCACCGGGGAGGCGGCGGCACCGCTGCCGGGGAGCTGACGGCCCGACTCCGCCTCCGGGCCACCCGTCCGGCGGGCCGTTCCGGCGGACGGCCTAGCTGACGCCCCGTGCGGTGGCGGGACCGACATACCCCTCATAGCGTCAGATCCGTCGGAACAACACCTTCGTTCTCTCAAGGAGAGTTCATGTCCCTGCGGTCCCAGGTCATCAAGGTCGGCACTCTCGTCGCCGCCGGCACCCTCGCCCTCGCCGCCCCGGCCGGCGCGCTCGCCCCCGCGCCCGACGACGCCCAGGCGTCCACCCAGGCCGCCGCCCCCGCGGTCTACAAGGGCCGGGTCATCGCGAAGACGGGCCTGATCCTGCGCGACGCCCCGACCCGCGGCGGCGCGCCCGTCGGCACCGTGCCCTACGGCAAGGTCGTCGACATCCGCTGCAAGGTCGAGTCCGGCGACGTGGTGGACGGCAACCCGCGCTGGTACCTGCTGACCAACGGCACGTGGGCCTGGGGCTCGGCCCGCTACATCGAGAACATCGGCGAGGCCCCGCGCTGGTGCTGACGTAGCCCCACACGCAAAGGAGCCCGGCCGGAGCCCGCGAGGCACGGTCGGGCTCCGGCGTGTCCCGGACCGCCGGGAAGACCAGTGCCCGGACATAACGGCGCGCGGCGGACATCCCGCCCGATACTTGCTACGTTCCCGCCATGACCGGAACGACGACCGGCCCGACCACCGGTCCCCCGCCGCGCCCGGTCGCCCCGGGCGAAGGCCCCACCGGTCCGGCGGCCGACGGGCCGAGCCGGCGCGGCACCGAGTTCTTCCTCGTCCTGGTGGCCGTCCTGCTCTCCGTCTCCGGCTACCTGGTGGTGGGCCTGACCCTGCACGGCGCTGCCCCGCCCGACACCCTGCGGTACGCCGCCGGGCTCGGCGCGCTGGCGCTGCTGGCGCACGGCGCCGTCCGGCTCGCCGCCCCGTACGCCGATCCGCTGCTGCTGCCCATCGCGGTACTGCTCAACGGCATGGGGCTGGTCCTGATCCACCGTCTGGACCAGGAGACGCCGCACGACCAGGCGGCCGGATCGCAGCTCGTCTGGTCGACGGCGGGGGCGGCCCTGTTCATCCTGGTGGTGCTGGTGGTCCGCGACCACCGGGTGCTCCGGCGGTACACCTTCCCGCCGGTGGCCGCCGCGCTCACCCTGATGGTGCTGCCGGTCTTCTTCCCGCCGGTCAACGGCGCCCGCATCTGGATCAGGTTCGGCGGGTTCTCCTTCCAGCCCGCCGAGTTCGCCAAGGTGCTGCTCGCCGTCTTCTTCGCCGGGCACCTGGCGGCCGGGCTCACCGTGCTGCGTGACAAGGGGCGCACGGTGTGGGGGGTGCGGCTGCCGACCGGCCGGGCGCTGGGCCCGGTGGTGGCGGTGTGGCTGCTGAGCGTCGGCGTCCTCGTGCTGGAGCGGGACCTCGGCACCTCGCTGCTCTTCTTCGGCCTCTTCGTGGTGATGCTCTACGTGGCGACCGGCTGGACGGGGTGGATCACCGTGGGGCTGCTGCTGGCCGGAGCGGGGGCGTGGGCGGTGGGGCGGCTGGAGCCGCACGTCCACGCCCGCGTCACCGACTGGCTGCACCCGCTCGCCTCCATCGAGGCGGGCGAGGGCTCCAGCCAGCTGGCCCAGTCGCTCTTCGCCTTCGCCTCCGGCGGCCTCTTCGGCACCGGCCTGGGCGCCGGCCACTCGGCCCTCATCGGCTTCGCCGCCAAGTCCGACTTCATCCTCGCCACCGCCGGCGAGGAACTGGGCTGGGCGGGCCTGGCCGCGCTCTTCGTGCTGTACGGGCTGCTGGTGGAGCGGGGCTTCCGGTGCGGCCTGGCGCTGGGTGACCCGTTCGGGCGGCTGCTGGCGACGGGGCTGGCCTCGATCGTGGCGCTCCAGGTCTTCGTCATCGCGGGCGGGGTGACCGGGCTCATCCCGCTGACCGGCATGGCCATGCCCTTCCTCGCGCAGGGCGGTTCCTCGGTGGTGACCAACTGGGTGATCGTGGCACTGCTGATCCGGCTCAGCGACTCCGCCCGACGCCAGGCGCCCGCCCTCGGGGAGGACGGCCGGTGACCCGCTGC
This sequence comes from Streptomyces sp. BBFR102, assembly GCF_051397025.1. Taxonomy (NCBI): domain Bacteria; kingdom Bacillati; phylum Actinomycetota; class Actinomycetes; order Kitasatosporales; family Streptomycetaceae; genus Streptomyces; species Streptomyces sp. BBFR102. The sequence continues at coordinate 4,265,173 of NZ_CP195757.1, read as the reverse complement.
ATCCGCCGCGCGGGCGTGCTCTGCCTGCTCCTCCTGCTGGCCCTGCTGGTCCACACCGCCCGCCTCCAGCTCTTCACCGGCGCCGAACTCAGCGACAGCTCCGCCAACCGGCGGACCGCCATCACCCGGTACGCCCAGCCGCGCGGCGAGATCCTGGTCGGCCAACGCCCCGTCACGGGCTCCCGCGACACCGGCGAACTCCTGCGCTACGAACGGACCTACACCGACGGCCCGCTGTACGCCCCGGTGACCGGCTTCGCCTCCCAGCAGTACGGCACCAGCCTGCTGGAGGAGGCCGAGGACGGCGTGCTGTCCGGCACCGACCCGGGGCTGGCCCCGCTGCCGTTCTGGAACGACCTGACGGGCGGTCGCAGCCCCGGCGGCAGGGTCGCCACCACCATCAGTGAGGCCGCGCAGCGGGCGGCCTACGAAGGGCTCGCCGGGCGCAAGGGCGCGGTGGCGGCCCTGGAGCCGTCCAGCGGCCGCGTCCTCGCCCTGGTCTCCTCGCCCTCCTACGACCCCGGCCGCCTCTCCGGCACCGGCCCGGCGGCGGCCGGGGCGTGGCAGGAGCTGACCCGCGCCCCCGACGAGCCGATGCTCAACCGGGCGATCCGGCAGACCTATCCGCCCGGATCGGCCTTCAAGGTGGTGACGGCCGCAGCCGCCCTCGACTCGGGCACGGTCACCGACCCGGACGCGCCGACCCGCTCCCCCGACCCGTACACCCTGCCGGGGAGCGAGAACCAGCTGAGCAACGAGGTCCAGGGGTGCGCGGACGCCTCGCTGCGGTACGCCTTCCAGTGGTCGTGCAACACGGTCTTCGCGGGGCTCGGGGTGCGGGTGGGGCTGGAGGGCATGGTCGCCGCCGCCGAGCGGTTCGGCTTCAACGACCGGGGGCTGCGCGTCCCCTCACGGGTCGCGCCGAGCACCTTCGCCACCGGGATGGACGACGCGCAGCTGGCCCTCTCCTCGATCGGGCAGTACGACACCCGCGCCACGCCGCTGCAGATGGCGTCGGTGGCGGCGGCCGTGGCGGCGGGGGGTTCGCTGCGTCCGCCCCGGCTGGTCGAGGGGACCACCACCGGGTCCGGCTCGCCGGTGTGGACCGGTGGCCCGCCCGGATACCGCCAGGTGATGAACGCCGGGACCGCCTCGGTGCTGCGGCGGATGATGCGCGACGTCGTGGAGGACGGCACCGGCACCAACGCCGCGATCGAGGGCGCCGAGGTCGGCGGGAAGACCGGCACGGCCCAGCACGGGGTGGGCAACGCGGGCGTCCCGTACGCCTGGTTCATCTCCTGGGCGCGCGCCGAGGAGGCGATCGAACCGGCGGTGGCCGTCGCGGTGGTGGTCGAGGACGAGGGGGCGCGGCGGGAGGCGATCAGCGGCGGGGGGACGGCCGCGCCGATCGCCAGGGCGGTGATGGAGGCGGTGCTGGGAGAGGGAGAGTGAACCGGCACCGCCCCCGGGCGCCGCGCGCCGTCAGCTCTCGGCGCCCGCGCGGATGGCGTCGGTGACCTCGCCGACCCGCTCCCGCTCCTCGGCGGCGAACCGCTCGGCGTCCAGCTTCTCGGCGATCTCCTCGTCCTGGGCCATCAGCAGGTCGAGGTTGTGGTCGCCGAGGTCGAAGACGCCCATGTCGACGTAGGCCCGCTGGAGGCGTTCGCCCCACAGGCCGATGTCCTTGACGCAGGGGACGATCCGGCTGAACAGCAGTTTGCGGAAGAGGTGCAGGAACTCCGACTGCTCGCTGTACTCGTGGGCCTCGGCCTTGGGGATGCCGAAGTTCTCCAGCACCTCGACGCCGCGCAGCCGGTCGCGCATCAGGTAGCAGCCCTCGATGACGAACTCCTCGCGCTCGCGCAGTTCGGCGTCGGTGAGCTGGCGGTAGTAGTCGCGCAGCGCCATCCGGCCGAAGGCGACGTGCCGGGCCTCGTCCTGCATGACGTAGGCGAGGATCTGCCGGGGCAGCGGCTTGTCGGTGGTGTCGCGGATCATCCCGAAGGCGGCCAGCGCCAGCCCCTCGATGAGGACCTGCATGCCGAGGTAGGGCATGTCCCAGCGGGAGTCGCGCAGGGTGTCGCCGAGGAGCGACTGGAGGTCGTCGTTGACCGGGTAGAGCATCCCGATCTTCTCGTGGAGGAAGCGCCCGTAGATCTCGGCGTGCCGGGCCTCGTCCATGGTCTGGGTGGCGGAGTAGAACTTGGCGTCCATGTCCGGGACGGACTCCACGATCCGGGCGGCGCAGATCATCGCGCCCTGCTCGCCGTGGAGGAACTGGCTGAACTGCCAGGAGGCGTAGTGCCGCCGAAGCTCCGCCTTGTCACGCTCGGTCATCCGCGCCCAGTGGCGGGTGCCGTGCAGGGTCAGCGCCTCGTCGGGGGTACCGAGGGGGTCGTACGGGTCGACCTCCAGCTCCCAGTCGATGCGGCGGGCGCCGTCCCACTGCTTGTCCTTGCCCTTCTGGTACAGGGAGAGCAGGCGGTCGCGGCCTTCGTCGTACTCCCAGCTGAAGCGGGCGGCGCCGGTGGCCGGGACCTGCCACAGGGGGTCGGCGGGGGGTTGGGTGTAGAGATCACGGGTCGACACGGTGGCACTCCTCCACTCGGTCCGGGGCGAGACATGCCGCCGGGCCGGGCGGCAACGCCCGCTCGCAGGCTCACACGCCCGGGGGGCGTGGTCAACGGGGCGTGCGAGGGGAGTCCGCGGCGTGCGGTGTCGCACCGGGCACCCGGTGTAACCCTGGGTTACCCCCAGGTGGGGAGAGTGCTCGACCCATGGGTCACGTTTCGGCCGGGCTGGATTTCCAGCCCGGCCGGCGATTGAGGCCATCGGTGACCGGGGCCCAGGCGCCACCCCGGCCCCTCACGGCCCGGCCGGGGCGGGTCAGAACCGGACGACGGCCGCCACGCGGCCATCCCCGGTGAGGGTTCCGTCCGGAACGAACCGCACCTGGGCGTCCCCGTCGAGGGCCGTCTCGACGAGCGTGTCGACGATGTCGGTCCCGGCCGACACCCCCACCTCGACATCGAGCGGCGGCTCGGTCCCCTCGGGCACCTCCTCCAGGTGGAGCCGCCCCTCCTCGTCCACCTGCCCCACGGCCACGAAGCTCTCCTCGACCAGCAGCAGCCCGACCCGGCGCTCGGCCGCCATCGTCCACACCTCGGGCAGGCCCCCGGCGAACCGCTTGGCGCTGCGGGCGTCGTCGAGCGCGGCCATGTCCTGCCGGACCCGCTCCCTGGCCCACTCCTCGCGGGCGGGGACGAGCCGTTCGGCCAGCTTGGTCCGGCTGTCCGTGTCCTGTCCGGCCAGCTCGACGCGCCCGGCGAACCTGGCGGCGTGCCGGGTGACCTGGTCGAAGCGGGAGAGCACCTCGACCCCGCCGACCACGAAGAGCGGCAGCGGCTGGGCGTCCAGCGCCCGGGTGAGCCGCTCGTCCACGTCGGTCATGTACTGGCGGACGCGCTCCTCGCGAATGGCGCTGGGGCTGCGGCCGTAGAGCGGGCCCGGGACGGCGTCCTCCGGGTCGGGGATCCGGGGCGGGGCAGGGAACCCGTGGTCCTCCACCTCGGTCAGCCGCTCCCCCTCGCCGACCCACAGCCGGCTCGTCTCCTGGTCCAGGACGAGGACGTAGTACGGGTGGGCGTGCAGGCGGGCGTTGACCAGCGAGCGGGTCAGGTAGGTGTCGGAGAAGACGATCCGGGTGGGCACCTCCACCGGGGTGGACAGCTGCCAGGTCTGCAGCTCCTCACCGGGGGCGACGAGCAGGAGCAGCCCGTCACCGGCGTAGACGATGTCCTCGAACTCGCGGAAGGACTCCTCGCTCAGCTTCCCCTCCAGCTCCAGCCGGGCGTCGCGCTCCACCCGGGGGTCCTCCCGCAGGCGCTTGCGGGCCTCGGAGAGGAGGTTGCGCAGCCGGATGAAGTCCTGGTCGCGCTCGGGTCGGGTTCGGTGCGTCGGCATGAGCAGCGAGACCGCCGGGTAGGGCCGGGGCCTGCGCAACTCCTTCAGCACGGCCGGGGTCAGTTCGCTGGTGTGCATCGACGGCTCCCAGTGCGCTTCGGCGAAAGGTCCACTCCAGGGGAACACCGGCGGGGTGATCCCGCGACTCGCGTGCCCCGGGGCCCCCGGGGGAGGACCCCGCCGGTGAGAACCTCCCGCGAGCGGCGGCGCCGGGCGCGTGGGCGACACTGGGCGGGTGAGAACCGAGGACACCGCCTTCGTCGGAGGGCCGCTGGACGGCCGCGTACTGCCCGTGGTGACCGGGCTGACCGGCCAGGTCCCGGCCCGCTACGAGGTCCCCGTACCCGAGGGCGACACCCTCGTCTACCTCCGCGAACCGGCCGCCCGAGGCCGCCGCACCGGCATCGTGCGCGGCTGGCTGTACGTGTACGCGCCCGACACCCCGCCCGGTGGGCGCCGGGTGCGCTGGCCCTGGTCGAAGCGGGAGGCCCGCGACTGACCCACGCCCGTGCGGCGGAACGGGTGACAGCACCCCCCGGGGTGGCCCATCGCCGGGCGCGGGGCCGCCGGTGGACCCGCAGGCTCACAGGTGCGGGGCGGAGGGCCCGCCCCGCTCCGGGAGGTGCGCGGGTGTCGGGCAGATGGAGGGCGGCCGCGACCGCGGCACTGGCGGCGATGGCGCTGGGGTCGGCGCCGGGGGCTCCGGCGGCGCCCGATCCGGCGGGCGGCGGACCCGCCCGGCAGGTCGGCGGTCCCGCCCGGCTGCTGACGGAGCTTCAGCGGCTCCACCGGGAGCTGGGCGAGGCCACCGAGACGTACCAGGCGACCGCCCGCACCCTCGCCGAGCGGCGGGCGCACAACAAGCGCCTCGGCACCGGGCTGGCCAAGGCCAGGGTCGCGCTGGCGGCGGGACGGGACGCGGCGGGGCAACTGGCGCGGCGGCAGTACCAGGGCGTGGTCGAGGTCTCCCCCACGCTGCGGCTGCTGCTGGCCGCCGACGCGCAGGGCGCCCTCGACCAGGAACACGTGCTGCGCCGGGCCGCCCGCGACCGGGTGGCGACGGTGGAGCGGCTGGCCTCGGCCGAGCGGCGCGCCTCCGGGCTGGCCCGCCGGGCGCGGGCGGCTCTCGACGAGGAGCAGGTGCTGGCGGCCCGGCAGCGCGCCGAGCACCGGGCGGCGCGGGACAAGCTGGACGAGGTGGAGTCGCTGATCTCCTCACTCTCGCCCCGGCAGCTCGCCGAGGTGGACGGCCTGGAGGCGGACCGGGGCCAGGAGGCCCGGCGCGACCTGGTGGCGGCGGGCGCCCTCAGCTCGGCCTCGGCGGTGCCGACCCGGCGCGGTCAGCGGGCGGTGCGGTTCGCGGTGGACCAGATCGGCAAGCCGTACGAGTGGGGCGCCGAGGGGCCCGAGGCGTACGACTGCTCCGGGCTGACCCGGCGGGCCTGGGGGGCGGCGGGTACCGGGCTGCCGCGCACCAGTCAGGAGCAGTGGGCCCGGCTGAAGCGGGTGCCGCTGCGCGGACTGCGCCCCGGCGACCTGGTCGTCTACTTCCCGAAGGCCACCCACGTCGCCCTCTACCTCGGCGACGGCCTGGTCGTCCACGCCCCCCGCCCAGGTGCCGACGTCAAGGTCTCCCCCGTCGCCGCCAACCCGGTCCTCGGCGCGGTCCGCCCCGACCCCGACGGCCCCCCGGTCGCGGAGTACGAGCCGCCGGCGCTGCCGGAGGGCGCGCGCGAGGGGGCGGACACCGGGTACGCGCGGGAGGCGGCCCCCGAGGGGTGAGGCGCCCCGGCCGACGCGCGAGGGCGGTGCCCCGGGGTGGCCGTCGCGGTCGTCCTGGAGGCGGGGCTGCGTACCCCGGGGCGTCCCCGGGGTACGCCGGGAGCCGCCCCCCGGAGGCGGTCCGGGGGGCGGCTCCTCACAGGCCGGCCGGTCAGGCCGCTTCCGCCTGGGCCACCTGGGCCAGGTACGCCTCCGTCTTCTCGGGCTCGTAGAAGAAGTGCTCGAAGTCGGCCGGGTTGTTGAAGCCGTTGGCGACCCGGTTGGCGACTTCCTGGTACCGCATGCCGGAGTGGAGCAGCTTCAGCACGTGCTCCGGCACGGCGCCGAGCATGGAGTTGGTCCACTTCACGACGGGCTGGGCGGTGTTCCAGTAGCTGTCGAAGGCGGCCTGCATCCACTCCGCGTCGAACGGGCGGTCGCCGTGTCCGAGGATCGAGGAGAGGTAGGAGGCCGCGCACTTGGAGGCCGAGTTGGACCCCTGCCCGGTGACCGGGTCGTTGGCGACGACCACGTCCGCGACGCCGAGGACCAGGCCGCCGGAGGGCAGCCGGCCGATCGGCTTGCGGACGGTCGGCGCGTACCGGCCGGCGAGGGTGCCGCCCGCGTCGGTCAGCTCGACCTGGGTGGAGCGCGCGTACTCCCAGGGCGTGAACTTCTCCATCAGCTCCAGGGTGAGCGCCAGGTGCTCGGAGGGGTCCTTGATGCCCTTGAAGGCGTCGACGGGGCCGCCCGGTATGCCCTCCCAGAACAGGATGTCGGCCCGCCCGGAGGTGGTGTACGTCGGCATGACGAAGAGTTCGCCGACGCCGGGGACCAGGTTGCAGCGGACCGCGTCGAACTCGGGGTGCTCGGGACGCGGTCCCATGCCGTGCACGTAGGCGACCGAGAGGGCGCGCTGCGGGGTGGTGAACGGGGAGCGCGAGGCGTCCCGTTCGAACATGGAGACCAGCTCGCCCTTGCCCGCGGAGACCATGACCAGGTCGTAGGTGCGGGCGAAGTAGTCGAGGTCGGAGACGGCGGCGCCGTGGATGACGACCTGGCCGCCGCGCTCGGCGAAGGTCTCCATCCAGCCGGCCATCTTCACCCGCTGGTCGACGGACTGGGCGTGGCCGTCGAGCATGCCGACCCAGTCGACGGCGCGTGAGGAGTCGGGGGCGGCCACGGAGAGGCCGAGTCCCTTGATCTTCGGGGCCTGCGACTCCCAGAAGTTCGCCTGTATGTCCCGCTCGTGCTGGAGGGCGGTGTGGAACATGCACTGGGTCGACATGACCCGCCCGGTCCGGATCTCGTCCGCGGTGCGGTTCGACATGAGGGTGACCTCATAGCCGCCTGCCTGGAGTCCGAGGGCGAGCTGGAGGCCGGACTGGCCGGCTCCGACGATCAGTATTCTCCGCATGGCTGGTTCTCCTTGCGTTGCGCGCGCGGCGATCGGTCCGCCGCGGCTCGCCTGCTGCTATTCGGGGGTGACGTCGAGCGCGTGGCCGACCAGCGTGAGCAGCGTCTCGATGGCCGAGACCCGCATCCGGGCGTCCATGACGATCACAGGGATGTGCGGCGGCACTGTCAATGCCTCCCGCACGTCCTCGGGCTCGAACTTGGTACTCCCGTCGAAGTGGTTGACGGCGACGACGTAGGGCAACCCGCAGCTCTCGAAGTAGTCGAGGGCGGGGAAGCAGTCGGAGAGCCGCCGGGTGTCGGCGAGGACGACGGCGCCGATGGCGCCGCGCACCAGGTCGTCCCACATGAACCAGAACCGCTGCTGCCCCGGCGTGCCGAACAGGTACAGGACCAGGTCGTCGTCGAGGGTGATGCGGCCGAAGTCCATGGCGACGGTGGTCGTCGTCTTGTCCGGCGTCTCGGTGAGGTCGTCGGTCTCCTCGCTGGCCTGCGTCATCAGCGCCTCGGTCTGCAGAGGAGTGATCTCCGAGACCGTGGTGACGAGCGTCGTCTTGCCGACGCCGAAGCCGCCCGCCACCACGATCTTGGTGGCTATGGGGGCCCGGGTCTTGTCCCGCTGCCAGGGCTGGAGGGGCTCCTCCGACTCGTCGGCAACGGGGAGGAGGTCAGAGACGGCGGAGTCCATTCAGCACCCTTTCGAGCAGTGCGCGATCGGGCTGGCCCGGGCCGTGCCCGTTGCCGTACACGCGGATCTTTCCCTGGTCGGCGAGGTCGCTGAGAAGCACCCTCACCACGCCGAGCGGCATCTTCAGCATCGCCGCGATCTCGGCGACGGTGCGCATGCGCCGGCAGAGTTCCACGATCGCCTGCATCTCGGGCATGACCCGGGCCACGCCGAACGTGCCGTTGGGCAGTTCCTTGCGCTCCTCGGGTGCCTCCAGGGCGGCGACGAAGGTCTCCACGAGCAGGACGTGCCCGAACCGGGTCCGGCCGCCGGTCAGCGAGTACGGGCGGACGCGGGCGGGTTTGCGGTCCCCGCCCCGGCGGGGCAACTTGGCGGTGCTCACTTGGCGTTCTCCAACGACTGGCGTAGTTCACTGCGGAGTTCGGGGGTGAGCACGTGTCCGGCCCGGCCCACGAACAGCGCCATGTGGTAGGCGACGACGCTCATGTCGCAGTCGGGGGTGGCGTGGACACCGAGCAGCGAGCCGTCACTGATGGACATGACGAAGAGGCTGCCCTCCTCCATGGCGACCATCGTCTGCTTGACGTTGCCTGCTTCCATGAGCTTGGAAGCCCCGATGGTGAGGCTCCCGACGCCGGAGACGATGGTGGCGAGGTCGGCGCTGGAGCCTTTCGGGCCCTGCGGAGCCTCTCTCTTCTCGGGCTCGTTCCTCCCCGGGTCGGAGGAGAGCAGCATCAGCCCGTCGGAGGAGACCACCGCGACCGAATTGAGCCCCGGCACCTCCTCCACGAGGTTGGTCAGCAGCCAGTGCAGGTTCCGTGCTTCTGAGCTGAGACCGTTCTGACGGGAAGTAGCGGATGTCGGACTGGACGCAGTCAACTGCGAGCCTCCTCGGCTGAGTCCCCCTGAGCTTCACCGGTTGGTCCTGCCAGGTCCGGCTGGTCCGCGATCTCGGCTTCGACATCGCGGCGGCCGGCCTGGGCCCCCGAGTGGAATCCGCCGAGCCGGTGCCGCAGCTTCTCGGCGTCGACACCGCCGACGCGCTTCTTCGGCGCGGCGGTCGGGGCGGTCAGTTTCGGGGTGCGCTTGGGCAGTCCCTTGTCCGTGACCCGCTCGGCGGGTTCGGCGGGCTGCTGGTCGAGGGCCGGCCTGGGGGCCGGTACGGAGTCGGACGGAGCGGCGGCCTCGTCCCGGGTGCGCTCGTGCGCGTCGGGCCCTATCGCGTACGGGCCCGGGGCGGCGGGCCCGTCGGCCGCGCGCTCCTCCTCGGCGGCGGCCTTCCCGGCGGCCTCCTGCTCCTCGGCGGGGGCCGGCTGCTCGCGGCGCGGGGAGGGGAGGTGCAGCTCCATCGTCGTCTCGGGGGACGCCTTCGGTGCCGTCTCCCCGGCCGGGGCCCGCGTACCGGCCGCGGCGTCGGCGGCGGCCGTCTCCTCGACGGCCGTCTCCTCGGCGGCGGGCTCCTCGGCGACCGGGGTCGCCAGCTCGTCGGCGGACTCGGCGGCGACCGGGGCGGCGGACTCGGCGGCAGCCTGGGCGGCGGGTTCGGCGGCAGCCTGGGCGCGGGCCTTGTCCGCCGGCTCACCGCGTTCCCGTACGGCCTTCTCGGCGGCGGCGATGACCCGGTCGGTGGAGCCTCGGGCCAGCGAGTCGTCGTCCTGGGAGTCGCGGCGCGGGGCCGGCAGGACGTTCGAGTTGGCCTCGGCGTCCGCGCCCGGCAGCTGGACCGCGGCCGAGCCGCCGGCGCTGTCGGCGGAGGGGGGCAGGGTGCCCGAGGGGGCGGCGGCCAGGATCGACTTGGGCAGCACCACGACGCTGGTGACGCCGCCCTGCTGCTGGGTGCGGAGCTGGACCCGGATGCCGTGCCGGGCCGCGATGCGGGCCACCACGTACAGGCCGAGCCCGAGGCCGCCGTCGCCGTCCGGCTCGTAGAGGCCGTCCGTGCCGACGCGGGCGAGGCGCTTGTTGAGCTCCGCCAGGCGCTCCTCGGCCATGCCGATGCCCTCGTCCTGCACGGAGAGCATCACCTCGCCGTTCTCCAGCAGCCAGCCGGAGACCTCGACCTGCGCGTCCGGCGGGGAGAACGAGGTGGCGTTCTCCATCAGTTCGGCGAGCAGGTGGCTGAGGTCGTCCGCGGCGAAGCCCGCGAGGTGCGAGTGCGGGGGCAGCGTGGAGATGCGGACGCGCTCGTACCGCTCGGTCTCGCTGACGGCGGCGCGGGCGACGTCGACCAGCGGGACCGGGCCCGCGTGGCTGTGTCCGTGCTCGGCGCCCGCGAGGACCAGCAGGTTCTCGCTGTGGCGGCGCATCACCGTGGCGAAGTGGTCGAGCTTGAAGAGGGTGGCGAGGCGGTCCGGGTCCTGCTCGCTCTCCTCCAGGTTCTCGATCACGGTCAGCTGGCGCTCGACCAGGCCGAGCGAGCGCAGCGCCAGGTTGACGAAGGTGCCGTGGATGGACTGGCGGGCCCGCTCCAGGTGGACGGTGGAGGCGGCCAGTTCCTTGCGGAGGGCGTCGCGCTCCTCGGCCATCGAGACGCGCTCGCCGACCAGGTGCTTACGGTCGGTCTCCAGGCCGGAGAGCCGCTCGTGCAGGCTCGTGAGGTGGGCGTGCAGGGCGTTGACCGAGCGGACGACCTCGGCGAACTCGTCGTTGCGGCCGGTGAACTTGACCGGCTCCTCGCCCGCCGGGTCGGCGGCGAGACGGGCGGTGCCCAGCCGCAGCACGGCCAGCGGCCGGGTCAGCGAGCGGGCCATGCCCATGCTCATGCCGGCCGCCAGCAGCAGGCAGAGCCCGACCAGCCCGATCTGGATCTCCAGCGCCAGCACGTCCTCGTCGCGCTGCTCGGCGAGCTGCCCGGTGCGGGCCGCCGCCAAGGCGTTCTCCACTCCGCGCATCTGCTCGATCCGCGCGGTGAGGGCGGCGTCGACCTTGTCCGGCTTGAGCGCGGCGTCCTCGTCCGAGAGGGTCGGCGCGCTCGTGAGCCGCGCCAGGTACTTCTCGGCGGTGGTCACCTCGGGCCCGCTGACCGTGTTCCGGTACGACGCCTTGTTCTCCGGGGAGGCGCCCCGCTCGAACGCCGCCAGCGCGGCCCGCTCGGCGACCTGCGCCTGCTGGGCGGCGGCGCTGAGCGCGTTGCGGGTACGGGTCTCCTCGGCGGCGGGGGCCTGGGTCTGCACGGGCAGGCCGGTGACGGGGTCGGTGCCCGTCTGCGGGGCGCCGCCCGGCACCGCGAGGGCGGCCAGCAGCAGACCGCGGGCGGCGGTGGCCTGCTCGACGGCACGGTCGAGGTCGGTGAGGGCGAGCCGGCCGGGGCCGCTGCGGGTGGGGAGCCTGGCGACCAGTTCCTGGGCGGTGCCGTGGAGTTCGTCGATCGCGGTCGCGTACGCGTTGTGCGCGTCGAGGGCATCGCCCTTGCCGGTCAGCGCCTGGCGGCGGACCGAGCCGATGGCGTCCAGGATCTCCCGCAGGGTGCGCGGGGCGCCCGCGCGGATCTCCTCGATCTGCAGGTCGACCCGGGCGCTGCGCTTCTCGGAGAGGCCGCTGCCCTCGGGTCGCCCGGCCGCGATGTAGGCGGTGACCTCGTCGCGTTCGTCGGCCAGCGAGTGGGAGAGCGTCACCGCCTGCTGGGTCAGTTCGGAGAACTCCACCAGTTCCTGGGCGTCCGTGGCCTGCCCGGAGGCGGTGACGACCGAGGGGACGCCCGCGCCCGCGACGGCGGCCGCGACGACGGCGACGGCGATGATCAGGCGGTTGCGCACGCGGGCCTTGCGCGCGGGACGGGCGGCGGTCTCGGGGGTCGGGGCGGGGGCGTCCGACTGGTTGCCCGTCCGGCTGTCCTCGCCCCGCGGCCTCTTCTTCTGCACCGGTGCTCGCATTCTTGACTCGTCTACCCAAGGGCCCGGGTGACGTCCTGTCAGCACGAGCTCCCTTCCGGAACGGCTCTCGACCCTCCCAGTGCGTGTGAGCAGTGGTCGCACATCGTCTGCCGGGCCACCCGAAGGAGTGAACATCGACCGGGAGTTGACGGGCAAGTCTTCCCGCCCCCGCTGACGACGTACGCGGAGCGCCGGTTGGACGTTACCCGTCCGCTTTGGCAGGATGCCCCGCCCCCGCAGGGCCGGAGTTGATCATTCCAGGCAAAACCCGGCGGCGTGGCCGAGCGTCCCTCACCTGCCGCCGCGGCCAGAGCCCATCATGCAGACTGAGCCGGTGCACATCGACCTGACAACGGAACCCGGGGCCCCGGATCACCCGAACGAGGACTACTGCTCGGTCGCGCTTCCCGCACACGGGCACGGGGGTTGCCTCGTCCTGCTGGACGGGGTCACGCCTCCGGAGGGGGCCGACGGCTGCGTGCACTCGGTGCACTGGTTCACCGCGCGGCTCGGCGGGGCCCTGCATGAACTGTCCGCTTCCCGGAGGGATATGACGCTCGGGAAGATCCTGGCGGAGGGTGTCGCGCGTACCGCCGAAGCACACCGCCAAACCTGTGACCTTTCTCACCCCCGGACGCCTCAGGCGACGGTGGTGCTGGCGCGTTGGGACGAGGAGGCCGTCGAACACCTCGTCCTCTCCGACTCCACGCTCCTGCTGGAACGCGCCGACGGCACGCTCGTCCCGGTCCAGGACGCGCGGCTCGACGAACTGCCCGCCCCGGTGCCCGAACTGCGGGCGGCCGTGCGGGCACTGCCCGACCACACCCCGCCGCCCCGGCGCGAGGCCGCCGTACGGGCCTACGTCGACGCCGTCGAGGCACTGCGGAACGCCGAGGGGGGCTTCCACACCGCCGCCGCCGATCCCGCCGTCGCCCGGCTCGCCGTCACCGGCCGTACGCCGCGTGCGGATCTGCGCTCCCTGACCGCGATGACCGACGGCGCCACCCGCTGGGTGGACCGCTTCGGCGGGACCTGGGCCGGGGCCCTGGACCTCGTCCGCTCCCAGGGCACGGCCCACCTCGTCCAGGCCGTCCGCGACCTGGAACGCGCCGTCCCGTCCCCCCGCGGCAAACGCCACGACGACGCCACGGCGGCGTACGTGGCCCTCTGATCCCCCTTGCCCTCAAACGCCGGGCGGGCTCCTTGGCCTCAAGCGCCGGCCGGGCCGATCTCCCGCCCGGGAAGGCTAGTCCGGGTCGGTCAGGACCCCGTTGAGGCGGCGCAGGAGCCGGGCCAGCTCCCCCACATCCCGCCGCCCCCAGCCGGCAAGCCGCCGCACGTAGACGCTCCGCCGCGCCGCGGCCACCGCGGCCACCCGCTCGGACCCGAGCGACGTCACCCGCAAGAGGGACGCCCTCCGGTCCGCGGGGTCCACCGCCCGGTCGATGAGGCCCAGCCCTTCCAGCCCTGAGAGCTGCCTGCTGATGGTGGCCTTGCCGACACCCATGTAGGCCGCGAGGTCGGTGGCCCGCTGGGGCCCGCCCTCGATGAGCCGGACGAGGAGTCCGTACGCGGCCGGTTCGAGTTCGGGGTGGACCGCCCTGGCCAGTTCGCCCTGCCCGGCCCTGGCCCGCCGGAAGAGCAGCGAGAGTTCGCGCTCCAGGGCCAGGAACTCCGCGTCCGCCTCGCCGTCAACACCCATGTACCGATTTCCGTCCCTGAAAGATTCCCCGCGCCGGGGCCGGTCCTCCCAGCTTGGCGCAGTCCGCCGCAGGAGTAGACCACCGGCGGGGCCGGAACCCTCTTCCCCGCTCCCGGTCGACGCGCGTAGTTTTCGTGCGGCATGCACACGTCAGGTCACGCTCGCCCACCGCCTCGGAGGCCCCCCATGCGCGTACCCAGGTCCGGAGCCCGCCCTTCCCGTCGCACCGCGGCAGGGGCGCTCCTCGCCGCCCTCTCCCTGTTGGTCACCCTGCCGTCGGCCGCCCACGCCGCGGACCGACCGGAGCGGGGCGAGGCCCACATGGGCATGGGCGTCGTCGAGCACGACGGCCGGGGCTCGGCGCGGGGCGTGGCGCCGCTCGCCGAGCAGACGGAGGGCGTGGACGTCTCCAGCCACCAGGGGAACGTCGACTGGAACGCGCTGTGGAACAGCGGCGTCAAGTGGTCGTACGTGAAGGCCACCGAGGGCACGTACTACAAGAACCCGTCCTTCGCGCAGCAGTACAACGGCAGTTACAACGTGGGCATGATCCGCGGCGCCTACCACTTCGCCACGCCCGACAGCGCGAGCGGCGCCGCCCAGGCCAACTACTTCGTGGACAACGGCGGCGGCTGGTCGGCCGACGGCAAGACGCTGCCCGGCGTCCTGGACATCGAGTGGAACCCGTACGGCGACCAGTGCTACGGCCTGAGCCAGTCCGCGATGGTCGAATGGGTTCGCGACTTCCTCAACACCTACAAGGCCCGCACCGGCCGCGACGCGGTCATCTACACCGCGACCAGCTGGTGGAGCTCCTGCACCGGCAACTACGCGGGCTTCGGCGCCACCAACCCGCTCTGGGTCGCCCGGTACGCCTCCTCGGTGGGTGAACTCCCGGCCGGCTGGGGCTTCTACACGATGTGGCAGTACACCTCCACGGGCCCGATCGTCGGTGACCACAACCACTTCAACGGCGCGTACGACCGGCTCCAGGCGCTCGCCAAGGGCTGAGCCCGCACGACCGGACACCCGCGTCCGCCACGAAGGCCCGGTGACTCGGTCACCGGGCCTTCGCCAGGTCCGGCGCGGGGTGCGGAAGAATTTTCCGGGGCAAGGCAACCGTTCGACTATGCACCTCATCTATACACGACGTGAACACTCTGACGCGCCCCGAGCCCAGCCCCCGCCCCCCGCGCCGCACCCGCGGCCGTCGTACCGCCGCCGCCGCTCTGGCGCTGGCCGCCCTCACCGCACTCAGCGCCTGCACGCCCGGCACGGTCGCGCCGGCCGACGAGCGCACCGAGGCCCACGAGGCGGGCGGTGACGGGAAACCGGGGGCGCGGGTGAAGCCCGCCGAGGGCGAAGTGGACTGCGCGGTCGCCAAGTGCATCGCGCTGACCTTCGACGGCGGTCCCGGCAAGGACACCCCCGAACTCCTCGACCTGCTCCAGCGCGAGGAGGTGCCCGCCACCTTCTTCCTGCTGGGAAAGAAGCACATCGAGAAGTACCCGGAGACGGTCCGCAGGATCGCGAGGGAGGGGCACGAGGTCGCCAACCACACCTGGAACCACCCCCGCCTGACCGAGATCGAGCCGGACGAGATACGCGAGGAACTCACCCGTACGCAGAAGGAGCTCGCGAAGCTCACCGGCTCCGAGCCGACCCTGATGCGCCCGCCGCAGGGCCGCACCGACGACACGGTCTCCGAGATCAGCAAGGAGCTGGGGCTCTCCCAGGTGCTCTGGTCCACCACGGCGAAGGACTACTCGACGAACGACTCCGCGCTGATCACCGAGCGCACCCTGGACCAGGCGGGCCGGGACGGCATCATCCTGCTGCACGACATCTACAAGGGGACGGTCCCGGCGGTGCCCGGCATCATCCACGCGCTGAAGGAGGACGGGTACACCTTCGTCACCGTCCCGCAGCTCATGGCCCCGGCGAAGCCGGAGCCGGGGACGATCTACCGCCCCTGAGCCGTCCGGCGCCGGGCGGGGCGTCCTGCGGTACGGCGGAGCCCGGGCCGGTCCCCCGGTAGGGACCCGGCCCGGGCTCGGGACGGTGGCGCGGGGCGGCGGCTCAGGCGGCGGCCGGGACCGCCACGCCGGCCGGGGCCAGGGCGATCTCCAGCACCTGGCGGACGTCGCTCACCGGGTGGACGTCGAGCCCTTGCAGGATCTCGGCGGGGACGTCGTCCAGGTCGGCCTCGTTCCGCTTGGGGATGACCACCGTGGTGATCCCCGCCCGGTGCGCCGCCAGCAGCTTCTGCTTGACGCCGCCGATCGGCAGCACCCGCCCGGTCAGCGAGACCTCGCCGGTCATCGCCACATCGGTGCGGACCAGCCGCCCGGAGAGGAGCGAGGCGAGGGCGGTGGTCATGGTGACACCCGCGCTCGGCCCGTCCTTCGGGACCGCCCCGGCCGGGAAGTGGATGTGCGTGCCCCGGTCCTTGAGGTCGGCGACGGGCAGCTCCAGTTCGGCGCCGTGCGACCGGAGGAAGCTCAGCGCGATCTGCGCCGACTCCTTCATGACGTCACCGAGCTGACCGGTCAGGGTCAGGCCGGACGCCCCGGTCTCCGGGTCGGCCAGCGACGCCTCGACGTAGAGCACGTCGCCGCCCGCGCCGGTGACCGCCAGTCCGGTGGCCACGCCCGGCACCGAGGTGCGGCGCTCGGACGGGTCCTGGGCGGACTCGGGCACGTGGTGCGGCCGACCGATCAGACCGCGCAGGTCGGCGTCGGTCACGGTGAACGGAAGCTCCCGCTCGCCCAGTTCGTGCTGGGCCGCGACCTTGCGCAGCAGCCTCGCCACGGAACGCTCCAGGTTCCGCACACCGGCCTCGCGGGTGTACTCCCCGGCGAGCCTGCGCAGCGCGGAGTCGGCCAGTTCGACCTCGCCGGGCTCCAGACCGGCCCGCTCCAGCTGGCGCGGGAGCAGGTGGTCGCGGGCGATGACGACCTTCTCGTCCTCGGTGTAGCCGTCGAGGCGGACCAGTTCCATCCGGTCGAGCAGGGCCTCGGGGATGGCTTCCAGGACGTTGGCGGTGGCAAGGAAGACGACGTCGCTGAGGTCGAGTTCGACCTCCAGGTAGTGGTCGCGGAAGGTGTGGTTCTGCGCCGGGTCGAGGACCTCCAGCAGCGCCGCCGCCGGGTCGCCCCGGAAGTCGGAGCCGACCTTGTCGATCTCGTCGAGCAGGACCACCGGGTTCATCGATCCGGCCTCCTTGACCGCCCGGACGATGCGGCCGGGCAGCGCGCCGACGTAGGTCCGCCGGTGGCCCCGGATCTCCGCCTCGTCGCGGACGCCGCCGAGGGCGACGCGGACGAACTCGCGGCCCATCGCGTGGGCGACGCTCTCACCGAGGGAGGTCTTGCCGACGCCGGGCGGGCCGACGAGGGCCAGCACGGCACCGCCGCGCCGTCCGCCGACGACGCCGAGGCCCCGGTCGGCGCGGCGCTTGCGCACCGCGAGGTACTCGGTGATGCGCTCCTTCACGTCCTCCAGGCCCGCGTGCTCGGCGTCGAGCACGGCCCGCGCGCCGGGGATGTCGTAGGCGTCCTCGGTCCGCTCGGTCCAGGGGAGTTCCAGGACGGTGTCGAGCCAGGTCCGTATCCAGGAGCCCTCGGGGCTCTGGTCGGAGGCCCGCTCCAGCTTGTCGACCTCCTTGAGGGCGGCCTCGCGGACCTTCTCGGGGAGGTCGGCGGCCTCGACGCGGGCGCGGTAGTCGTCGCTCTCGTCCTCGCCGTCCTCGCCGTTCAGCTCGCGCAGCTCCTTGCGGACCGCGTCGAGCTGGCGGCGGAGCAGGAACTCGCGCTGCTGCTTGTCGACGCCCTCCTGGACGTCCTTGGCGATGGTCTCGGCGACGTCCTGCTCGGCGAGGTGCTCGCTGAGGTGCTCGGTGGCGAGCTTCAGCCGGGCCACGGGGTCGCCGGTCTCCAGCAACTCCACCTTCTGCGCGGTGGTCAGGAAGGGGGAGTACCCGGAGTTGTCCGCGAGGGCTCCCGGGGTGTCGATCTGCTGGATGCGGTCGACCACCTGCCAGGCGCCGCGCTTCTGCAGCCAGGAGGCGGCCAGCGCCTTGTACGCCGTCATCAGCTCGGCCACCGAGCCGGGCAGCGGCGAGGGCGCCGTCTCCTCGACGGGGCTCCCCTCGACCCAGAGCGCGGCGCCGGGCCCGGTGGTACCGGCCCCGATCCGCACCCGGTTGCGGCCGCGCACCAGCGCTCCGGGGTCGCCGTCGGACAGCCGTCCGACCTGTTCCACGGTGGCGAGGACGCCGACCGCCGCGTACGTGCCGTCCACCCGTGGGACGAGCAGCACCTGCGGCTTGCCGCCACCGGGTCCGGCCGCGGCCTGCGCGGCTTCGACGGCGGCCCGCACATCGGTTTCGTTGAGGTCCAGTGGCACGACCATCCCGGGCAGCACCACTTCGTCATCGAGCGGCAGCACCGGAAGAGTCAGCGGTGTGTTGGCCTGGGACTCAGCAGCCATGATCTCCCCTTCGGCAGTCAAGTTGAGCTATACCGACTCAATGCTTCTGCGTCTCCAGGTGTTCCCCGGGACTGTTCGCTGTGAGCGAACCGGTGGCGGACCGGCCGTGGGGCTTCGCGAACGCACCCGGCCCCGGACTCCGGCTCTCGCCCTGGGCAACACCCCGCAGGCGCTGCGGATTCCTGGCGGGACGGCTCGCTCCGGATCGCGGGACGTACGGATGGGGGCCGGGCTGAGCCGCTGTCAGACGGGAGGGGCGGCCACGCCCGGGGGCGATGGAGCGGCGGGCGCCACCGGCCGCGGGCGCGGCCCGGGGCCCGCCACCGACGGGCGGCGGCTCCACGAGTCGCCGAGTGGACGGCGGTTCGGCCCACAGCCGCGCCGGACCGCGGCCGGGCGGATCGCCCCGGGCGAGCGCGCCGCCGACGCGCGACGGCGGGCCCGGCCGTGATGGCCGGGCCCGCCGTGCGGGGCGTACGGAGCGGAGTCAGTCGGTGCCGGACTCGATGGCGGCGCGGTCGAGCGCCGTCTCCTCCTCGGTGGTCTCGCCGCGCGAGGCGATGGCCTCGGCGCCGCCCCGGTCCATGGCGCCGATCAGGCCGGTCGAGGCCGCCTGGGCGGCGCCGATCGTCGGGTGCTCGGTGCCGACGATGCCGATGCCGGCGTACTGCTCCAGGCGGGCGCGGGAGTCGGCGATGTCGAGGTTGCGCATGGTCAGCTGGCCGATGCGGTCGACCGGGCCGAAGGCGGAGTCCTCGGTGCGCTCCATGGAGAGCTTGTCCGGGTGGTAGCTGAGGGCGGGGCCCTGGGTGTCGAGGATCGAGTAGTCCTCGCCGCGCCGCAGCCGCACGGTGACCTCACCGGTGATCGCGGAGCCGACCCAGCGCTGGAGCGACTCGCGGATCATCAGCGCCTGCGGGTCCAGCCAGCGGCCCTCGTAGAGCAGCCGGCCGAGGCGGCGGCCCTCGTTGTGGTAGGCGGCGACCGTGTCCTCGTTGTGGATGGCGTTGACGAGGCGCTCGTAGGCGAGGTGCAGCAGCGCCATGGCGGGGGCCTCGTAGATGCCGCGGCTCTTGGCCTCGATGACGCGGTTCTCGATCTGGTCGGACATGCCGAGCCCGTGGCGTCCGCCGATGGCGTTGGCCTCCATGACGAGGTCGACGGCGGAGGCGAACTCCTTGCCGTTGATGGTGACCGGGCGGCCCTGCTCGAAGCCGATGGTCACGTCCTCGGTGTCGATCCGCACCGACGGGTCCCAGAACTTGACGCCCATGATCGGGTCGACCGTCTCGATCCCGGTGTCCAGGTGCTCCAGGGTCTTCGCCTCGTGGGTGGCGCCCCAGATGTTGGCGTCGGTGGAGTACGCCTTCTCGGTCGAGTCCCGGTAGGGCAGCTCGTGGGCGAGCAGCCACTCGGACATCTCCTTGCGGCCGCCCAGCTCGGAGACGAAGTCCGCGTCGAGCCAGGGCTTGTAGATCCGCAGGTGGGGGTTGGCGAGCAGGCCGTAGCGGTAGAACCGCTCGATGTCGTTGCCCTTGAAGGTGGAGCCGTCGCCCCAGATCTGCACCCCGTCCTCCAGCATCGCCCGCACCAGCAGCGTGCCGGTGACGGCGCGGCCCAGCGGCGTGGTGTTGAAGTACGGGCGCCCGCCCGAGCGGATGTGGAAGGCGCCGCAGGCCAGCGCCGCCAGCCCTTCCTCGACCAGCGCGGCCCGGCAGTCGACGAGACGGGTGATCTCGGCGCCGTAGGCGGTGGCCCGGCCGGGCACGGAGGCGATGTCGGGCTCGTCGTACTGGCCGATGTCGGCGGTGTACGTGCAGGGGACCGCGCCCTTGTCACGCATCCAGGCGACGGCGACCGAGGTGTCGAGCCCGCCGGAGAAGGCGATGCCGACGCGCTCGCCGGTGGGGAGGGAGGTCAGGACTTTGGACATAGCAAGAGTATGCAACGGAACGCATGCTCATGCAACGTCGGCAGGTCGGGGGCTCGTGCGAACCCGCACGCGTACCTGTGAACCGTTCGCGCCCCGCCCGTCGATAGAGGGGACGTGAGACTGTTCCGCCCCGTGGGGGCACCGGAGGAGAACGACGCGGCCCTGCTGCGCGCCGTCGCCGCGGGCGACCCGGCGGCCCTGGCCCGGCTCTACGACCGGCACGCCGGCTGGCTCCAGGTACGGCTGACCCGGCGCTGCGCGGACCCCGAGACGGTCCGCGAGGTCCTCCAGGACACCTTCGTGACCGTGTGGCGCTCGGCCGGGGCGCACCGGGGCGGCGAGGCCGGCGGCTGGCTGTGGACCATCGCGGCCCGGCGGCTCGTGGACGCGTTGCGGGTACGCGAACGCGCCGAGCGGTACACGCCCGCCCCCGCGCCGCCCGCGCCCTCGGCCGAGGACCGCGTCCTGGACGGCCTGGAGTACGGCGACGTCGGCACCGCCCTCGGTCGGCTCGGCCCCGAACTGCGGGACGTACTGCGCGCCACCGTCGTCGACGGGCTGACCACCCGGGAGGCCGCCACCCTGCTCGGCGTCCCCGAGGGCACCGTCAAGTCCCGGGCCCTGCGCGCCCGCAAGGAGCTACGGGCCGCCCTCGCCCGGATCGCCGGGGAACCCGGTGCCCCGCCGCCCCCGGCCACCACTCCCCCTTCTCCGCTGCGCCACCCTCTGGGAGACCCCGCATGACCGCGCACCGCACGGGCCCGTCCCGGCGCCACCTGGACGCCGCCACGGCCGCCCGCTACGCCTCGGGGGAGATCCCCGAGCCCGACTCCTGGCAGGTCGAACGCCATCTGGAGGGCTGCGGCACCTGCGCCGGCCGGGTCTCCGCCGCCGCCCGCTCGGGCTCGGCGGGCCCGTCGCTGGCGGCGGTGCGCTCGGCACTGCTGGCCGAGGTGGCGGGGTCCGCCCCCGCCCCGGTGCGGGCGTTCGGCCGGTGGCGGCGGCTGCGCTGGGCCGCCGGGCCCGCCGTGCGCGGCCCCTGGCTGCCGGCGGTCGCCGGGGTCTGCCTGGTGGCGCTGGCCCTGGCGCACGGCGGGGCACTCCCCGGGGCGCGCCCGGCCCTGCTGCTGCTGGCGCCGCTGCTGCCGCTCGCCGGGGTGGCCCTGTCGTACGGCCGGCACACCGATCCGCTGCACGAGTTGGCGGCGGTCTCGCCCGGGGGCGGTCTGCGGCTGCTGCTGGTGCGCGGCGCCGCCGTGCTGGCCCTGTGCGTACCGGTGCTGACGGTGGCCGGGGCGCTGCTGCCGGCGGTGGAGGGCGGGCCGGGACCGGCCGCGTGGCTGCTCCCGGCGCTGGCGCTGGTCCTCGGCACGCTGGCCCTCGGCTCGTACCTGGGGTGCCGGAGCGCGGCGGCGGTGGTCGGCGGCCTGTGGGCGCTCGGGGTGCTCGCCCCGGTGACGGTCCGGTACGGCGCCCTCCCGGCGGAACTCCTCGCCCGCGCCCTCACTCCCTGGTTCTCCTCCCCCGCCGCGCAGGCCGGCTGGGCGGGCGCGGCCGTGTGCTCGGCCGCGCTGCTCGCCGTGCGCCGCCATTCCTTCGACCGACCGGAGTTCTCGTGACCACGACCATGACCACGATCAGGGTGGACGGGCTGCACGTCCGCCACCGCAGGACCACCGCCCTGGACGGGGTGGACCTGGACTTCTCCACGGGGGTGCACGGACTGCTCGGGCCCAACGGCGCGGGGAAGACCTCCCTGATCCGGGTGCTGGCCACCGCCGCCGGACCGGCGGCGGGCCGCGTGGAGATCCTCGGCCACGACCTCGCGGACCGCGCAGGGCGCACCGAGGTGCGGCGCCGGCTCGGCTACCTGCCGCAGCACTTCGGCCACTACCCCGGTTTCACCGTGCGGGAGTTCGTCTCCTACATGGCGTGGCTCAAGGAGGTCCCGGCGGCGCTCGCCCCCGGGGCGGTGCAACGCGCCCTGGACCGGGTGGGGCTCGCGGCCGGCGCCGACACCCCGCTCAAGCGGCTCTCCGGCGGCATGGTCCGGCGGGCCGGGATCGCCCAGGCCCTGGTCAACGAACCGGCGGTGCTGCTGCTGGACGAGCCGACCGCCGGGCTCGACCCCGAGCAGCGGCTCGACTTCCGGGCGCTGCTGCGCTCGCTCGCCGACGACACCACCGTGCTGGTCTCCACCCATCTGGTGGAGGACGTGGCCGACGCCTGCTCGACGGTGACCCTGCTCGACGCGGGCCGCGTCGCCCTGCGCGACACCCCCTCGGACCTGGCCCGCAAGGGCACCGAGGCGCCGAAGGAACTGGGCGGCAGCGCCCTGGAGCGCGGCTACACCCTCGCCCTGCGCGACCACCGCTCGGCGCCGGCCACCGGGGGTGCGCGATGAGCGCGCCCACCGCGACCCGCCCCGCGCCCGCTCCCCCGTACCCCGGCGCGGCCCCGAGCCCCTGGCGCAGCGAACTGCGGCGCGGGCTCGCCCTCTGGGCCGGGGCGGCCGTACTGCTGACCACCGCCGTGACGATGGGGGCGAAGGCGGCCCAGTGGCAGGGCGACTGGGCCCAGACCCACGGCCTGCTGCGCTGGACGACCATGCTCCTCCTCGGCCCGCTGGCAGCCGCCGCCGGCTGCTGGCAGGGCGGCCGGGAGGCCCGCCGGGGCACCGGTGACCTGCTGCGGCAGGCGGTACGCGGCCACGGGTCCCGGACGCTCCCGGCGCTGGGCCCGCTGGCGGCCTGCGTGGTGGCGGCCCACTTCCTCGGCACGGCCGGGGTGTACCTGGCGACCTGGCCGTACTCGATGGGTGGCGGGCTCACCTGGGGGCACGGGCTGCTGCACGGGGCCGACGCGGTGTTCCTGGCCGGGACGACGGCGGTCGGGTTCGTGGTGGGGCGGCTGGTGCGGTGGCGGGGGGCCGCGCTGCTGGTGGCACTCGGCTGCTACGTGCTGCTGGGGATCTCCACGTACGCCGACTCCTTTCCGGGGTGGCTCACCCCGGCGCGGAAGCCGGAGCTGAGCGAGGAGATACCGGTGCTCTGGCTGGCCCCGGTGATCGCGGTGTGGGTCGGCGGCCTCGCCCTGGCCGTGCTGGTGGGCCACCTCGCCCGCCGCAAGCAGCTCGCCCTGGTGCCCCTGGTGGCCGCCGCACTGGCCGGGACCGTGCTGGTCCAGACCGGCGACGCCGCCTGGCGCACGGACCCGCGCGGCCAGCGGCTGGTCTGCGACGACGGGACGCCGCAGATCTGCGTGACCGAGCGGCACCGGAACATGCTCGCCCCGGCCGGGGAAGCGCTGTCGGGGCTGCGGAAGCGGCTGGCGGGGGCGCCCGACCTGCCCGAGCGGTTCGTGGAGGAGCGGCAGGGACACCGCGTCCGCCGGGGCTCGGGGGACGTCCAGCTCCCCTCGTTCACTCCGCTCGGGCAGAGCGTGGTGCGCGGTGAGCTGACCGACCATGCGGTGTTCACGTGGGAGACGGTGGCGCCGCTGCTCTCCCCGGACTGCCCGGACCCCACCGGCGGCACGCTGGACGACGTGGTGTGGACGTACCTGGCCCCGGCCCACCAGCGGAACCTCAGTGATCCGCAGGACGCCCTCCACAGGGCCGAGCGGCACTGGGGTGCCGAGAGGGCCGCCGAGACCCGTGCCGGCCTCAAGAAGCTCGACCGCCTCCGGGCCCTTCCCGAGGCTGAGCGCGCCGCCTGGCTCGGGGCGTACATCACCGCCGCCCAGCGCTGCGACTTCGCGGCCCAGCCGGCCCTCTGACCGTGCGCGGGACGCCGCCCCACGAGGGGAGGGCGGCGCCCCGCGCACCGCACCGCACCACGCCCGCACCCCGCCGGAGACACCCCGACCAGATTGGACCAGACCTCTGATGGCCACCGCCGCGAGCACCGCAGCCCCACCCCTGCTCCACGCCCGCCTCCACCGCCTCGCCCCGGCCGCCGCCTGCCTCGCCCTGCTCGTCGCCGCCGTCTGGTGGACCGGCGCGGCGTCGGCCGGTGTCGGCGACCAGGACCGGGCCCCGCTCGCCGCCCTCGCCCCGGCACTGGCCGCCGCCCTCGCGGTGGGCACCTCGGCCTCGTGGGGGCCGGAGGTCGAGGTGGGGGCGGTCCGGGCCCGCTGGTGGCTGCGCCTGTGGCCGCTGCTGGCGCTGGCCGGGCCCGCCACCGCCCTGGTCGCCCTCGCCCCCGGCGCCGACGCCGCCGCGACCGTGCGGAACGCGGTCGGCGCGGCCGGCCTCGCCGCCGGTGCCTCGGTCCTGGCCGGGGCGCCGCTCGGCGCGCTGCTCGGCCCCGTCCACGCGGTGGGGGTGTGGCTGGCGGCGCCGCCCGTCCACGGTCGCCGGTACGAGGTGCTGGCCTGGCCGGCCGCCGGAGCCGGAGCGCCGCTCGCCTGGGCGGTGGCGCTGGTCGTGGGGGTGGCGGGGATCGCGGTGTGGCTGGTGCGGGGGCCGCGTGCGGTGCGGGCCGCCGTCAGGTGAGCCCGGGCTCCGGACCCGGCCGGGTGGACCGCGCCCGATCGGCTTGTCGCCCGCGCCGCCGCCCGGCCAGGCTGGGGGCTGCCACCGCACACCGCACCCCTTCTGAAGTCACCGCCGTGTCCGCCCCGTACGCCCTCCCCTCCGCCCCTGAGGACAGCTGTACGCACCGGCCGGTCTCGCCGCCCGCGCCGCTCGGCTGACCGGCGGCGGAGTCCTCGCCGTCTGGTCGGCCCGGCCGTCCGCCGCTTTCGAAGGAACACTGCGCAAAAGCGGATTCCGGGCGGTCCGTACCGAAGAAATCCCCGTTGCCCGGGGCGTCCCGGACGTCGTGCACCTCGCCGTCAAGGCCGCGTAGCCCCGAGCCCCGTCCAGCCCTTACGCTGCTCACCATCCCCCGGATCTCCCCACGAGGTCCGGCACACCAACCAGGCGCACTTCCAGGGGCGGGCGATGGAGCACACACAGACCTCCCACAGCGGCAACTCGGCGGCGACGCCGGGTGCACAGCGCCGGGTGCTGGTGGTCGAGGACGACACCACGATCGTCGAAGCCATCTCCGCCCGGCTGCGGGCCGAGGGCTTCCTCGTGCAGACGGCGATGGACGGGCCCTCGGCGGTCGACACCGCCGAGGCGTGGCAGCCCGATCTGCTGATCCTCGACATCATGCTGCCCGGCTTCGACGGCCTGGAGGTCTGCCGCAGAGTCCAGGCGCAGCGCCCCGTGCCGGTGATGATGCTGACGGCGCGCGACGACGAGACCGACATGCTGGTCGGGCTCGGCGTCGGCGCGGACGACTACATGACCAAACCGTTCTCCATGCGGGAACTGGCGGCCCGGGTGCACGTCCTGCTGCGCCGCGTCGAGCGGGCGGCGCTCGCCGCGGCGACGCCCCGCAGCGGCATCCTCCGCCTCGGCGAACTGGAGATCGACCACGCCCAGCGCCGGGTGCGGGTGCAGGCGGAGGACGTCCACCTGACGCCCACCGAGTTCGACCTGCTCGTCTGCCTGGCCAACACCCCGCGCGCCGTCCTCTCCCG
The DNA here is from genome assembly GCF_051397025.1 of Streptomyces sp. BBFR102. Taxonomy (NCBI): domain Bacteria; kingdom Bacillati; phylum Actinomycetota; class Actinomycetes; order Kitasatosporales; family Streptomycetaceae; genus Streptomyces; species Streptomyces sp. BBFR102. Next base: position 4,239,815 of record NZ_CP195757.1, on the reverse strand, counting down.
GGAGCAGCTGCTCGCCGAGGTCTGGGACTGGGCCGACGCCTCCGGCACGCGCACGGTCGACAGCCACATCAAGGCACTGCGGCGGAAGATCGGCGCGGAGCGCATCCGCACCGTCCACGGTGTCGGCTACGCCCTGGAGACGCCGACGCCATGAGCGGCCCAGCGGCCCCCCGGGGCGGGTACCGGCCCTTCTCCGTGAAGACGAAGCTCGGCGCGCTGGTCGTCATCTCCGTGCTGATCACCACCGGGCTGCTGATGGTCGCCGTCCGCACCGACACCGAACTCCGCTTCATCACCGTCTTCTCCATGATCGCCACGCTGCTGATCACGCAGTTCGTGGCGCACGGCCTGACGGCGCCGCTGGACGAGATGAACGCCGTGGCCCGCTCCGTCTCGCACGGCGACTACACCCGCCGGGCGCGCGGGGCGGACCGCCGCGACGAGCTGGGCGACCTGGCGCACACCATCAACAAGATGGCCGACGAACTGGAGTCGCAGGACCTGCACCGCAAGGAGCTGGTCGCCAACGTCTCGCACGAACTGCGCACCCCCATCGCGGCGCTCCGCGCGGTGCTGGAGAACGTCGTGGACGGGGTCTCGGCGGCCGACCCGGAGACGATGCGCACGGCGCTGAAACAGACGGAGCGGCTGGGCCGGCTGGTCGAGACCCTGCTCGACCTCTCCCGCCTCGACAACGGTGTCGTCCCCCTCAAGGCCCACCGCTTCGAGGTCTGGCCCTATCTCTCGGGGGTGCTGAAGGAGGCCAACCTGGTCGCCTCCCAGCGCCGGACCACCTCCGGGTCGGGCAACCACAGCCGTACCGACGTCCACCTGATCCTGGACGTGGAACCGCTGGACCTGACCGCCTACGCGGACGTGGAGCGGCTCCACCAGGTGGTGGCCAACCTCATCGACAACGCGGTCAAGCACTCCCCGCCGAGCGGCGCCGTCACTGTCCGTGCCCGGCCGGGTCCCGGTCCGCAGTCGCTGGAGCTGGAGGTGCTGGACGAAGGGCCGGGCATCCCCGAGTCGGAGTGGCACCGGGTCTTCGAGCGGTTCAACCGGGGCAGCGCGGCCAAACCGCACGAGCCGGGGGCGGACGGTGGCACCGGACTGGGCCTGGCCATCGCGCGGTGGGCGGTGGATCTGCACGGCGGGCACGTCGGAGTAGCCGAATCCGCACGTGGCTGCCGTATTCGCGTCAGCCTGCCGGGGCTGCCCGAAGCACACGGCTGACCCTCGGGTGGCGTACTGTTCATAGCGGTAACGCAGTAACGACGTGCCAACTGACAGGGATGCGGGCCCGAGGGACCGCAGCCGAGCGCGAAGGCGTCCGGGCTGGAGGGAAATCCCGCTTGTTTCCCGCCAATCAGAGCCCCGAAACCCGGGATCTGGTGTGACTTTCACGACGGATGCCCGGCCCGGCCTGCGCCTCTCGGTGACGAGGGCGTAGCCTTTATTCCCGCTGTCCACCACCTTGTGAAGCGGAAGAGGGCGGTTGCCGCCGTGTCGCCACAGTCCCCCAGTAATTCGAGCGTCTCGACCGACCAAGCGGGGCAGGGCAAGAGCCCTGCCGCCGCCTTCGGGTCGAACGAGTGGCTCGTCGACGAGATCTACCAGCAGTACCTCCAGGACCCGAACTCGGTAGACCGAGCCTGGTGGGACTTCTTCGCCGACTACAAGCCCGGCGGGGGTGGCACCGCTCCCGTGGAGACCGCGGCCCCCTCGGCCGCGACCCCGGTCGCCCCGGTGAAGTCCGCCCCGGCGGCGAAGGCCCCCGAGACGAAGCCGGCCGCCGCCCCGCAGGCCGCGGCCCCGGCGAAGGCTCCGGCCGCGAAGGCGGCTCCCGCCAAGGCCGCTCCGGCCAAGCCCGCCGCGAAGGCCGCCGCGCCCGCGGACGGCCCGGAGTTCGTCACGCTGCGTGGCCCGTCGGCCGCGGTCGCGAAGAACATGAGCGCCTCGCTGGAGCTGCCCACGGCCACGTCCGTGCGCGCGGTGCCGGTCAAGCTCCTCTTCGACAACCGCATCGTCATCAACAACCACCTGAAGCGCGCCCGGGGCGGGAAGATCTCCTTCACGCACCTGATCGGCTACGCCATGGTGCAGGCCATCAAGGCCATGCCGTCGATGAACTACTCCTTCACGCAGAAGGACGGCAAGCCGACGCTGGTCAAGCCCGAGCACATCAACTTCGGGCTCGCCATCGACCTGGTCAAGCCCAACGGCGACCGCCAGCTCGTCGTCGCGGCCATCAAGAAGGCCGAGACCCTCAACTTCTTCGAGTTCTGGCAGGCGTACGAGGACATCGTCCGCCGCGCCCGGGACAACAAGCTGACGATGGACGACTTCTCCGGCGTCACCGTCTCGCTGACCAACCCCGGCGGCATCGGCACCGTCCACTCGGTGCCGCGCCTGATGCCCGGCCAGTCGGTGATCCTCGGCGTGGGCGCGATGGAGTACCCGGCGGAGTTCCAGGGCACCTCCCAGGACACCCTGAACAAGCTCGGCATCTCCAAGGTCATGACCCTGACGTCGACCTACGACCACCGGGTCATCCAGGGCGCGGCCTCCGGCGAGTTCCTGCGGACCGTCGCCAACTCGCTGCTCGGCGAGAACGAGTTCTACGACGACATCTTCAAGGCGCTGCGCATCCCCTACGAGCCGGTCCGCTGGCTCAAGGACATCGACGCCTCGCACGACGACGACGTCACCAAGGCCGCCCGGGTCTTCGAGCTGATCCACTCCTACCGGGTCCGCGGCCACGTCATGGCCGACACCGACCCGCTCGAGTACCACCAGCGCAAGCACCCCGACCTCGACATCAACGAGCACGGGCTGACGCTGTGGGACCTGGAGCGCACCTTCGCGGTCGGCGGCTTCGCCGGCAAGTCGATGATGAAGCTCCGCGACATCCTCGGTGTCCTGCGCGACTCGTACTGCCGCACCACCGGCATCGAGTTCATGCACATCCAGGACCCGAAGCAGCGCAAGTGGATCCAGGACCGGGTGGAGCGCGGTCCGGGCAAGCCCGAGCGCGAGGAGCAGCTGCGCATCCTGCGCCGGCTCAACAGCGCCGAGGCGTTCGAGACCTTCCTCCAGACCAAGTACGTCGGCCAGAAGCGGTTCTCGCTGGAGGGCGGCGAGTCCGTCATCCCGCTGCTCGACGCGGTCCTCGACTCCGCGGCCGAGTCGCGCCTGGACGAGGTCGTCATCGGCATGGCCCACCGCGGCCGCCTGAACGTCCTCGCCAACATCGTCGGCAAGTCGTACGCGCAGATCTTCCGGGAGTTCGAGGGCAACCTCGACCCGAAGTCGATGCACGGCTCCGGCGACGTCAAGTACCACCTGGGTGCCGAGGGCACCTTCACCGGTCTGGACGGCGAGCAGATCAAGGTCTCGCTCACCGCCAACCCCTCCCACCTGGAGGCGGTCGACCCGGTGATGGAGGGCGTGGTCCGCGCCAAGCAGGACATCATCAACAAGGGCGGCACGGACTTCACCGTCCTGCCCGTCGCCCTCCACGGTGACGCGGCCTTCGCGGGCCAGGGCGTGGTGGCCGAGACGCTCAACATGTCGCAGCTGCGCGGCTACCGCACCGGCGGCACGGTCCACATCGTCATCAACAACCAGGTCGGCTTCACCGCCGCGCCGGAGTCCTCGCGCTCCTCGATGTACGCCACCGACGTGGCCCGCATGATCGAGGCGCCGATCTTCCACGTGAACGGTGACGACCCGGAGGCCGTCGTCCGCGTCGGGCGGCTCGCCTTCGAGTTCCGCCAGGCGTTCAACAAGGACGTCGTCATCGACCTGATCTGCTACCGCCGCCGCGGGCACAACGAGTCGGACAACCCGGCCTTCACCCAGCCGCTGATGTACGACCTGATCGACAAGAAGCGCTCGGTGCGCAAGCTCTACACCGAGTCGCTGATCGGCCGGGGCGACATCACCCTCGAAGAGGCGGAGCAGGCGCTCCAGGACTTCCAGGGCCAGCTGGAGAAGGTCTTCACCGAGGTCCGCGAGGCCACCTCGCACCCGGTGCAGCACGAGCCGGAGGGCGCCGAGGCCCAGTTCCCGGTCGCGGTCCGGACCGCGGTCTCCCCCGAGGTCGTCAAGCGGATCGCCGAGTCGCAGGTCAACATCCCCGAGCGGGTCACCGTCCACCCCCGTCTGCTGCCGCAGCTCCAGCGCCGCGCGGCGATGGTCCAGGACGGCACGATCGACTGGGGCATGGGCGAGACCCTGGCCATCGGTTCGCTGCTGATGGAGGGCACCCCGGTGCGCCTCTCCGGCCAGGACTCGCGCCGCGGCACCTTCGGCCAGCGCCACGCGGTCCTCATCGACCGGGAGACCGGCGACGACTACACGCCGCTGCTGTACCTCTCGGACAACCAGGCCCGCTACAACACCTACGACTCGCTGCTCTCCGAGTACGCGGCGATGGGCTTCGAGTACGGCTACTCGCTGGCCCGTCCGGAGGCGCTGGTGCTGTGGGAGGCCCAGTTCGGTGACTTCGTCAACGGCGCGCAGACCGTCGTGGACGAGTTCATCTCCTCGGCCGAGCAGAAGTGGAACCAGCACTCCGGTGTGACGCTGCTGCTGCCGCACGGCTACGAGGGCCAGGGACCGGACCACTCCTCGGCCCGCCCGGAGCGGTTCCTGCAGCTCTGCGCGCAGAACAACATGACGGTCGCCATGCCGACCCTCCCGTCGAACTACTTCCACCTCCTGCGGTGGCAGGTGCACAACCCGCACCACAAGCCGCTGGTGGTCTTCACCCCGAAGTCGATGCTGCGCCTGAAGGCCGCCGCGTCGAAGGCGGAGGAGTTCACGACGGGCGCCTTCCGCCCGGTCATCGGCGACGACTCGGTGGACGCCTCGCAGGTCCGCAAGGTCGTCCTGTGCGCCGGCAAGGTCTACTACGACCTGGAGGCCGAGCGGCAGAAGCGCGGCGTCACGGACACCGCGATCATCCGCGTCGAGCGGCTGTACCCGCTGCCGGGTGCCGAGCTCCAGGCGGAGATCGCCAAGTACCCGAACGCCGAGAAGTTCCTGTGGGCCCAGGAGGAGCCGGCGAACCAGGGCTTCTGGCCGTTCATCGCGCTCAACCTGATCGACCACCTCGACCTGGGTGTCGGCGCCGACCTTCCGGCGGCCGAGCGGCTGCGGCGCATCTCGCGTCCGCACTCCTCGTCCCCGGCGGTCGGTTCGGCCAAGCGCCACCAGGCCGAGCAGGCCCAGCTGGTCGCTGAGGTCTTCGACGCCTGACCCCGGCCCGCGAAGTCCGAAGGCCCGCTCCCGCTTCGGCGGGGCGGGCCTTCGGGCTTGGGGCGGCTCAGGTCGAGTACGGCTCGAAGTCCCAGTACGGGCGGTTGCGGGAGCGGGCCGAGATGGTGTGGACGTGCTGGGCGCCGAGGACGGCGGCGAAGTCCTGGAGCGCCTCGTCCTCGATCTTCTCGGCTTCCTTGCGGCGGCGCAGGCCCCTCAGGTCGGCGGCGTACGCGACGCGGGTGGAGAGGGTCAGCGGGTGCGTGCGGCCCAGCGACTCGGTGGCGCGGTCGACGGTGGCGCGGGAGAGTTCGGCGGCGGCCTCGGGGTCCCCGACGACGTTGCGGACGGCGGAGACGTTGAGGGCGCAGCCCAGCGTCCAGGGGTGGAACTCGCCGACGGCCCCGGCCATGTCGGCGTACGCCTGCTCGGCGAAACGGGCGTAGTCGCGGCGCTCGCCGACGTTCCGCAGGACCAGGGCGTGGTTGGCGCGGACGCCGGCGACGAAGGGGTGGCCGGGGCCGAGCAGGGTGGTGTAGCGGCTCAGGGCGGACTCGCTCAGTTCACGGGCTTGGTCGATGTCCCCGTGCTCGCGGGCGTGGCAGCTCTGCGAGACGGTCAGGCGCAGGGTCAGCGGGTGGTTCTCGCCGACGGTGCGCTCGCAACGGTCCCGGAGGTCGCCGAGGCGGACGCCGGCCGCCTCCCGGTCGCCGAGGCGGTAGTGGCACAGGGCGAGGTTGTGCTCGGCGTCGAGGGTGACCGGGTTGTCCCGGCCCATCACCAACCGCTGTTCGCGGACGTTCCTCGCCTGGAGGGACTCGGCGTCCTTGTAGCGGCCGACCAGGCGGAGGTCCAGGGCGTAGGAGTGCTCGGAGGAGAGCGTCCAGTTGTGGCGCGGCCGCAGGAGTTCGCGGCGGCGCTCCATGGTGTCCTTGTCGAGGAGGAGCGCCTCCTCGTAGTGGCCGAGCAGGCGTAGCGAGACGGCGACGTTGTTGCGCGCGCTGAGGGTGCGGGAGTCCTGGTCGCCGAGGAGTTCGCCGTAGGCGTCCATGATCTCGGCGGAGAGCTCGTACGCCTCCTCGTAGCGGCCGAGCCCGCGCAGGTCGGCCGCGAGTCCGCTGGAGGCGCGCAGGTAGGCGAGGTCGCGGGGGCCTTCGAGGGCGCGCAGGCGCGCGGTGGCGGCGCGCTCGATCACCTCGGTGCCGGCGAAGTCGCCGCCGGCGCGCAGGAGGTTGGCGTAGTGGTGGACCAGGTCCCAGATGCGCGGGTGCTGCTCGCCGAAGAGGCGCTGCCAGCTCTCCAGGGCGCGCCGGCCGAGGGCGACGCCGGTCTTGTACTCGCCGGAGAGGTAGAGGTAGCGCAGGCAGTTGAGGACGAGGTTCTGCACGGCCGGGTCGGTGGACTCCAGCGCCTCGGCGTGTACGAGGTGCGGGACGATCTCGGCGTACCGGGTCCACAGGCGGGTGTCGGTGGGCCTGCCGGGGTCGGCGGCGGCCAGCGCGGCGCGGACGACCTGGGCGAAGGGGGCGCGCTCGGTCTCGGGCAGGTCGCGGTGGACGATCTGGTGGACCATGCGGTGGAGGTAGAACGCCTCGCCGGGCAGGGCGGTGTCGTCGCCGGAGAACTCGTGGGAGTCGAGGCTGACGACGGAGTACTGGCGGAGCTGGTTGACGGCGCGGTTCCACAGCAGGGGGTCGCGGAGCAGCCCGGCGACCGGCTCGGGGGCCTCCTGGTGGTCGAGGTCGCGCAGGATGCGGACCGGGATGGTGCCGGGGGCGAAGAAGGTGCACAGGCCGAGCAGGGCGACGGACTCCGGGACGGTCTCGCGGAGCTTGTTGAGCAGTATCGACCAGGCGGTCTGGAAGGCGAGCGGGAAGTCCGGGGAGACCTTGACGATGTCCTGGTCGATGCCGCCTTCGAGGAGGGCGATGTAGTCGTCGACGGAGAGGTCGGAGTCGTTGAGCCAGCCGGCCGTCTGGTCGAGGAGCAGCGGCAGGTCACCGAGGGCCTCGGCGAGTTGCTGGGAGTCGGCGCCGCCGAGCCGGGGGGCACGGCGGCGGACGAAGGCCACCGACTCGGCGCGGTTGTAGACGCCGATCTCCAGCATGCGGCTGTTGTGCTCGCCCCATTCCGGGTTGCGGGAGGTGATGAGGACGTGGCCCGGGCCGGTGGGGACGAGGTCGGAGATCTGGTGCGGCTCGTCGGCGCCGTCGAGGACGAGGAGCCAGCGGCCGTAGGGCCGGCCCCGGCGCAGGGAGTCGCGGACGGCGCGGAGCCGCTCGCCGTACCCGGGGCCGGTTTCCAGGCCCAGCGCGGTGGCGAGTTCGGCGACGCGCAGGCGGAAGGAGGCGCGGCTCTCCGCGTCGACCCACCAGACCACGTCGTACTCGGAGCCGAAGCGGTAGACGTATTCGGCGGCGAGCTGGGTCTTGCCGACGCCGGGCATGCCGTGGAGGGTGACGACGCCGGCGCCGCGGGCGGCGTCCTGGAGGATCTGGTGGGCGTCGGTGAGGATGCGCTCGCGTCCGGTGAAGCGGGTGTTGCGGCGCGGGACGCCGCTCCAGACCTCGGGCGTGTCGAGCGGGAAGCGGGGGGCGCCCTCGGGACGGGGTGCCAGTCCGGGGGTGTCGGGCAGGCCGAGGCGGGCCAGGACCCGGCGTTCGGCCTCGTCGGAGCCGATGCCGGTGAGGTTGACCGCGGCGAGGGCGGAGGTGGCGGTGGGCAGGGAGGCCGTGGTGACGGAGACGGCGGCGAAGCGGCCGGGGTGGGTGGCGGCGACCTCGCGCAGCGCGGCGTTCCACTCCTCGTGGGTGCGCGGGCCGAGCTGGACGTACCAGCCGGAGAGGACGATCAGGACGGGGCCCGGGGCGAGGGTGAGGTCGCGGAGCGAGTCGGCCAGCGGCTCCCGGACGGAAGGGTCCCAGCGTTGGAGGACGACGCCGTGGCCGCGCCGCTCCAGCATGCCGCCGATCCAGGCGGCCCAGGCGCGGTCGAACCCGGCGAAGCTGATGGTCACCGTGGGCGGCACGCCGCCTCCGGGGGGCGCCGCCTCCGGGGTGAGGAACTGACTCATGGGCCCTCTCCTGCTCCTCTAGACGCTCGACGGGTCCGGCGGGCGGGTCCGGTCAGGGCGCTCGCGCGGTGCGGTGACCGGCCGGGCGGGCCGGACGTCATCCGTTCGACTTCCCACAATTGGAGCAGTGTTCACGGCTCCGCGCGGGTGATTCGCGGAAGAGGTTCAGGAAGGACGCGTTCCGCCGTTGCGCTGGAGCCAGAGCGCCCGGGTGGTGGCGACGTAGGCGACGGCCCGGGCCAGGTGACCGGCGGGCACCTCGGCGTGGGTGAGCCGGGTGTAGACCGTCACCATGCCCTCGGCGACGGTGCGTCCGACGGGCGTCAGCGCGTCGGAGCCGACGAGGACCGGCAGGGCGGCGCCGACCTGCTCCCGGCGGCGGGCGTGCTCGGCCCAGGCCCGCTCGCGGCCCGGGCCCGGCGGGAGGGCGCGGGCGCGGTGCAGCCACCAGTCGGCGAGGGCGAGGTGGCTGTAGACGCCGTGCCAGAGCCCGTCGAAGGGGCGCGGGTCGGGCCGCCAGGGCGCGAAGTGGCGGGGGGCGGGGTCGGCGTGGTGGAGCGGGCTGAGGGCGGCGAGCGCGGCGAGTTTGAGGTGCTGCGTCTCGTGGACGAGGGTCTCGGCGAACCCGGCCGCGTCGGGCGGTTCGCTGCTCAGTACCGCGCCGAAGGCTTCCCGCCGCGTCCCGCTGCGACCGCCCGGCGGCGGCTCGCCCACCGCGCCGCCGCCCCTCGGGGCCAGCGGGACGAGGCAGCGCGGCAGGGTCGCGGCCTCGGCGACCCGGTGCGGGCCACCGTGGGCGAGCGCCGCGGCGGTCGCGGACCAGGCCGCGCCCCAGCGTTTGCGGGCCAGGTCGTCGAGGTCGGTGCCGCCGGTGAACCCGGGCCGGCCCGGACGGTGCGGTACGCGGTACGGGTCGAGGTCGTCCAGCGGTACGGGGTGGCCGCCGGGGACGAGCGGCGGCAGGGCGTGCGCGGCGCGCCAGGCGGGGGATGCCGCCCAGGCCCCGTAGCCGCGCTGCGGGCGGACGGTGACGGTCCGCGGGCCGTCGGCGCGCAGGACGAGCCGGCCGCCGCCGTGGTGGGCGTCGACCGGGACGGTGCCGGGGCCGGTGCGCAGGGCGCCGAGGGTGGGCAGGGCGAGGGCGCCGCCGGTGGCGGTGAGCCGCAGGCGGAACGGCAGTCCGGCCCGGACGGCCGCCGCGGCGGCGAGCGGGGCGAGGTGGCCGAGGACCTGGGCGGTGGCGGCCGGGTCGGGCTGGTCGGCGCCGGTGAGCAGGGCGAGGGCGCGTTCGGCCCAGGGGCCCACGAGGGGGGCGAGGAGCAGGGAGCGAACGGTGGCGCCCCGGTCGGGCGCGGTGCGTTCGGCGGCCTCCAGCAGGGCCCAGCTCTCGGCGAGGGCGTGCCGGGCGGCGGGTGGGCAGCGGTCGGCGCCGGCCGCGTCGGCGGCGTCCAGGACCGCGCGCAGCAGCAGGAGCCTGCGCCGGTCCTGGTCGCGGGCGAGGAGCCCCAGGGTGGCCGGGGAGCCTTCGGTGCACCCCAGTTCGTACAGGACGTGGTGGGGGATCGGCGGGGTCACCGCGTTCCTCCTTCCCCGGCCCCGGTGGGGTCAGGGGCCGGTCCGGTGCCGGTGGCGCGGGCCAGGGCGGCGGCCACGTGGTGGAGGAACCGCTGCTGGTCGGCGCAGTAGACGCTGGGGTGGCCGAAGCCGCTTCCGGCGCGGTGGCGGTGGGCGTAGTGTCCGCCGCCGCAGGCGTGCAGGAGGGGGCAGGCGCGGCAGTCGGCGGCGAGGGCGGCGGGGCCCGACTGGCGGGCGGCGACGCCGGGGTGGGCGAGGGCGTCGTCGAAGGGGTTCTCCGCGAGGGTGAGGCCGGTGGCGGCGGCGCCGGGGTAGGCCGATTTGAGCGAGTCGACCTGTTCGAGGGAACCGTCGGTCTCGATGACGACGGCGGTGAACGGGTCCAGACCGAGCGACTCGGCGCCGGCCGGCAGGCCGAGCAGGGCGGCCACCGCGTCCTCGAAGAGCCGTACCCGGGTCTGTCGGCGCCCGGCGGCCCACCAGAGGTCGAAGACGGCCGCGAGCCAGTCGCCGTACGGGGCGGGCCCGCCGGCCCGGGCCCGGGCCGGCGGGCCCGGCGGCGGGTGGAGGCCGGGAGGCGGGGCGCTCCAGTTGCCGTGCGGCAGCAGCAGGTGGACGGCGGGCGGCCGCAGCCGGAGCAGCGAGGTGTAGACGTCGGCCGGGTCGAGCGCCAGGTCGACGACGACCAGGATGCCCGCGTACGCCTCGGGCGCCCGCTCGGCGAGGAGCCGGGTGCCCCGGACGGCGGCGGGCCAGGAGGGGCGTCCGGCGTGGTCGACGCGGGCGGTGTTGTGGTGGGCGCGACCGCCGTCGAGGCTGACGCCGACGGCGATGCGGGCCCGGGCCAGGTCACGGACGCGGGCCTCGGTGAGCAGGGTGGCGTTGGTCTGGAGGGCGACCCGCACCCGGGTGCCGTCCGGGACGCGGCGGCGGACCAGCCCGGCGAAGGCGGCGAGCCGGTCGGTGCCGGCCAGCAGGGGTTCCCCGCCGTGCAGCACGACGGAGACGGCGGGCAGGCGGTGGGCGGCGGCGTGCTCGGCGATCCGGTCGGCGGTCAGCGCGAGCACCGCGTCGGAGGCGACGGCCGGGCGGTCGCGCCAGCCCGTGTCGGGACCCTCGTAGAGGTAGCAGTAGCGGCAGGCCAGGTTGCACCGGCCGTGGACCTTGACGATGAACTGGCGGAAGGGGTGGGCGGGCCCGTCGCCTCCGGTGGGCGGGCGCGGCGGCCACACTGGTCGTGGCATAGGCACCCCCGTGTCGTCCGCCCGCCCCTTCCCCGGGCACGGGCCGTCTCCCCGCGCCCCTCCGGCCGGCCCGACCTGGATGGTGCCCGCCCGGGCGCCGCGGCGAAACCGGCCGTGCCCCGGCTGTCCTGTTGGCTCGGCCGGGACGGGGAAAGGTGGCTGAAAGCGAGGGGCGGAGCTGCCGGGTGCCCGCACCGGCGGCACCGGCTTCGCCCGGTGGGACCGCCTTGGGCGGCGACGCTTGCCGAAACGGCCTCGCTCCCCACGGCACCGACCACGGCAGGAGGCCCCTTGCCCGGAGAACCCGCGGATTCCCACCGGGGGGCGGCCCTGCCGACGCGTTCGCCGCCTCCCCGTACGACGTCGGAGCGCACTCTGGCGTGCTGCCCGTGCGCGGCACTCCTCGGGCAGGCGCGTGATCGGGGTGCGGGCACGTGAACCGGCCGTTCACGGCCACCGGCGGCGTGCCCCGTGGTTCATCAGGTACGGCCGAAGCCCGGTCGGGGGTGGGCCGTTAGGCTGCCGAAATGACCACAGGAACCCTGCGTGACGAGGTCCCCGGCTCAGCGGACTCGACCGTCACCTTCATCAACGTCTTCGAGATCGACGCCGACCAGCTCGACGAGTTCGTCGTGAAGTGGGAGCAGCGGGCGAGGCTCATGCGGGACAAGCCTGGCTTCATCGACTCCCGGATGCACAGGGCCCGTTCCGCCGGCTCCCGCTTCCAGCTGGTCAACGTCTCGCACTGGGAGAGCCAGGAAGCGTGGGAGGCCGCCACCGCCGACCCCGACTTCGCGTCGCGCACGCGGGCGGCACGGGAGGAGACCGGACAGCCGATCACGCCGAACCCCGGGGTGTACGACGTGGTCGTCGAACTCACCGCCCCCTGAGGGCTGTCCGGCGAGGGCCACCGTGCTGTGGGGGACCTACGCTCCCCTGGGGCGGGAGCGGTACGCCCTTGTCGCCGCAGACGTGGTCCGGCGTGGGGCACGGCAGCGGCCCTGGACCGGTCATCGACCGGCTTGCCCCGTTCTTCGGCAGGTACGGGGCAAGGCGGGCCCACTCCCGATCCGGCGGATCAGCAGGCCCGGCGACCGCCGGGCCCCCTTCGGCCTCGCCGCGAGGGCGACCTGGCGCAGGGGGGCCAGGGGCGAGCCGGGGAGGGCCCTCCGGGCCGCGGGCGTAGCCGTCGCGTCGGGTCCGTCCGGGCGCCGTGGGGGATTCTCGGACACCCTCGGTTGTCAGAAGGAGTTGTCGAAGGTCCAGACCGTCTCGCCCGGGGCCGAGGTCCGGTCCCGGAGGTCGTCGAGGAGTTCGGTGAGGACGGGGTGGTCCAGCGTCCGCAGCGACTCCAGGTCGAGGTCGAGCAGGTCGGGCAGGACGGCTGCCCCCTCCAGTGCGGGCGGCCGGGCGGGCGGAATCTGGTGGACGGAGTCGGACATGGCGGAGTCCTTCCTTTCCCGGGTGCGGCCGGTCCCGCTCAGGCGAGTTCGGCCAGGCGTTGCGCCGTCTGCCGGGGTGTCGGCTCGACGGTGGGGCGTGTACCGGGCGGGAGTTGGCCCCAGGCCCGGTGGGCGGCCCCGTACGCCTCTCGCGCCGCGCGCGGACGCCCCGCGGTCTCATAGGTCATACCCCGCCAGTGCTCCGCCTGAGCGTCCAGCGTCACGGATTCCGCGAGAGCCCGTTCGGAATCCGCCTCCTCGCGGGCGCGCCGGGCGGCGTCGGCCGCCGCCCGGAAGGCGTCCGCGGCCTCGTCCAGCCGGGCCGGCCTGCCGAGGGTCTGGGCCGCCTCGAACCGGGCCTGGCCCACCTCCAGCAGGCAGCGCGCGCGCTCCAGCGGCCCGGCCGCCTCCTGCGCGGCCAGGCCCAGCAGGTGCTCGCCCTCGCGCAGGTCGACCCGGTCGCCGGTGAGCCGGTGGCGGGTCATCAGGCCGCGCCCCAGCAGCACCAGGCGGTGGGCGAAGGCCCGGTCGCCACGCGGGGTCTCGGCGCGGCAGCCGCGCAGCACCCGGACCGCCGCCACCACCCGGTCCAGCCGCTCCGCCCGGGTGCCGTCACCGAGCAGGGCGCGCCGCAGCAGCGCCTCGCCCCACTCCGCGAGCAGCGCGGCGTGGGCGGGGGCATCGCGCGGGATACCGGGGGCGGCCTCCTCGAACCGGGCGGCGGCGCGGACCAGTTCGGCCGGGTCGCCGCTCTCCTCGTACCGGGCGGTGTGGACGCGGCCGGCCCGGGTCAGCAGGGCGGAGCGGCGGCGGGCGGCGGGCGGCGGGGTGGCGCCGAGGGCCGCCTCGACGCGGTCGGCGGCCTCCTGGTGGTACTCGGGCCCGGCGCGCAGCAGGGCGTCGGCGAGGTCGAGGAGGGCCGCCTCGCGCTCGGCGGGCTCCAGCGCCCCGTCCTCGGTGGCGTCCACCTCCCGCTCGACGACGGTCCGCAGGGCGCGGGCGGCCTGCCGGGCGTGGGCGCGGCCCTGGTCGCCGAGCGACCCGGTACCGGCCAGGCGCAGCAGGGTACGGCCGTGGGCGAGGGCGAGGGCCGGGGGGCGGCGGTGCTGGTCGGGCCAGATATCGGTGAAGGCTTCGAGCATGCCGACGGCGGCCTGGAGCAGGGAGCTGTCGCCGCCCAGCCGCCACTGGGTCTCCAGGGCGCGGACGCGCTCCAGGGTGAGGCGGAGCGCCTGGTCGGGGCCGAGGTCGGGGGCGGCGCAGGCGACGGCGTACTCCCGGTCGGCGCGGCGCAGCAGGTCGAGGGCCTCGTGGCGGTCGCCGCGGCGGCGCCGGTCGTCGGCGGTGGCGTGCAGGGCGGCGGCGAGGACGTCGCGGTGCCCGGTGCGGCCGGTGGCGTCGTCGGCGCCCGCGCGCTCGGCGGCCTCGCGGGCGGCGGTGAGCAGCTCCCTGCCGCCCTGGACACGCCAGAGCCGCAGCGTCTCGCGGGCGTACCGGGCCCACAGGGCGGGTCGGAGCGTGCCCTGGCTGTTCTCGGCGGCGCCGCGCAGGAGCTGGACGGCGTCCATCAGGTACTGGACCATGCCCTCCTGCTCGTAGCGCCGGGTGAGGGCGGCGGCGGCCGCGAGGGCGGGGTGGTCCGGGCCGTTCGAGGCGGGCGAGGGGCCGGTGTGCTGCAGGGGGACGGTCATGAAGCGCTCCAGCACGTCGGCGGCGACCTCGGCGAAGGGCTGCGGGACGGTGGGGGCGCTCTCCTCGCCGGCCTCGGCGCCCGGGGTCCGGCCGGGCCGGGCGGAGTGCCCGGTGGCCGAGGGCGGGCCGGTGGTGGTGGAGCGGCCGAGCTGGGCGTAGGCGAGGGCGGGGAAGTTGGGGCCGCCCTTGCCGAAGCGCTGCTCGATGTACTCGGAGCAGTGTTTGAGCACGAGCATGGCCTCGTCGCGGCCCAGCGGCCCGAGCAGCGCCTGGCGCACGCCGGGTACGAAGTCGTACCACTGCTCCTGCTCGCCGGCACCGGCGGCCTCCTCGTCGGCGCGGACGAGGAGACCGCTGAGGAGGACCTCGGCGAGTTCCGCGGGGCCGGAGTCGGGCAGCATCGTGCGCTGGACCAGCTGCATGACGGGGAGGCTGAGGGGGGCGGCGGCCAGGCAGACGGCGAGGCGGCCGGCGGCGGGCGAGGCGGTGGAGCGGAACCGGCTGACGAGCTGGAGCGGGGTGAGGGTGCGGCGGGCGCGGACGGGCCGGGCCGGTTCCTGGGCGGCGCTGACCCAGCCGATCGCGCCGGGGGTGCGGACGGGTCCGGTGCCCGACAGCAGCCGGGCCCAGGAGCCGAGGGCGGTGGCGGTGGGCGGCAGTACCGGGACGGGGCGGGCGCCGGGCGGGGGCGGCGGCCCGTCGGAGGCGACCTTGAGCAGTCCGGCGCCGCTGACGCCCTGTCCGCGCCGCAGTTCGCCGAAGGTGACCTGGAGGCGGGTGCGGGGCCAGAGCCGCTGCGGCAGTGGCTGGACGACGGCGACGGGGCCCTGGCCGGCGAGGCGGTGCAGGGTGCGATGGGCGGCGCCGCTGTGCCACAGGGGTCCGGCGCAGTCGCTGACCAGGAGGGTGACGCGGCGTCCGGTGGCGTCGGCGAGGCGGTCGGTGGAGTGCAGGGGCGCTCCCTCGCGGCGCGGGCTGCGGCTGACGGCGGCGCGCCCGTCGTCGGTGGGGTGGAGGTAGCGGACGTGCAGGTCGCGGAAGGCGCCGAGGCCGCCGAAGACCTCCCGCAGTTCGTCGAAGAGCCGTTGCCAGACCCGCATGGAGCCGGAGGCGTCGAGGACCAGCTGGAGCAGCGCGTCGCGGCGGGTGACCGGCCGGAAGACGGGGAGCACCAGCCCCCCGGCGCGGGCGGTCAGTTCGGCGGTGGCGCCCTCGTCCAGCACCTTTCGGCGGGGGGCGGCGCCGGTCCGGTACGCCTGGAGCGGGCGCAGGGCGCGCTGGAGCCTGAGCGGCGAGGCGAGCACCGCGGCGGCGGGTACGCCGACCGGCAGCGCGCCGGTGGCCGGGCCCTCGTCGGCGGTCATGGTGGTGGGCCGGGTGTGCAGGGGTACGCGGGCCTCGGCGGGCTCGCCGGTGTCGGGGCCGGGCGGGGCCGGCGGACGGCCGGGCGGCTCCGTGGCCCGGCCGGTGCGCGGCGCGGCGGTGCGGGGGCGGTCCTCGGCGGTGGTGCCGGGGGCGGCCTCGCGCTGCGTCCCGGCGGCCGACGGGCAGGCCGGGGCGGGGCGGCCGGTGCGTTCGGCGAGCCAGAGGGCGTCGAGGAGGTGTTCGGCGTCGACGTCGAGTCCGGCGCCGCGCAGCCGGGCCACCAGGTCGGGCAGCGGGTCGCTGGGCGCCTGCCGCTGCGGCGGGACGGGCGGCCGGTCAGGACGGCCGTCCGGGCCGTGTCGGGCCGAGGCTCCGGTCATCCTCGCTCACCTCGGCCGGTCGAGTCGCTGGATGAGCAGGTCGGCGAGGCGGTCCCGGTCCAGGTCGGGGGCGGTCTGGGTGAGGTGGATGGCGTTGAGGAGCTGGTCGGCGGCGAGGAGTTCGCTGCGCGAGCGCTCCAGGAAGCGGACGATGAGGTCGCTTCCGCCGCGTTCGCGGTCGCGGCCCAGGTGGGCGCGGACGAAGCTGGCGAGCCGGGCGTGGTCGGGCCGGCCCAGCTCCAGGTGGATGCAGCGGCGCATCAGGGGGGCGGGGAAGTCGCGTTCCTCGTTGCTGGTCAGGACGGTGAAGGGGAAGGCGGTGCACTGCACCCGCCCGTCCTTCACGGGGACGCGCCGTCCGTCGTGGGTGAGGACGTGGGCGGTCCGGTCGGGCAGCCGGTCGGCGATCCGCTGGAGTTCGGGGATGGCGAACTCGCCCTCCTCCAGGACGTTCAGGAGGTCGTTGGGCAGGTCGATGTCGCTCTTGTCGAGTTCGTCGATGAGCAGCACGCGGGGCAGTTCGCCGGGGAGCAGCGCGGTGCCGAGCGGCCCCAGGCGCAGGTAGTCGCCGATGGACTCGACGGAGCCGGGGGCGCCGGGCTCGGTGGCGGTACCGCTGTGGGCGGCGATCTGCACGTCCTGGAGCCGGGCGATGGCGTCGTAGTGGTACAGGCCGTCCTGGAGGGTGGAGCGGCTGACGACGGGCCAGCGCAGGACGTCGCCGAGGCCGAGTTCGTCGGCGACGGAGTGGGCGAGGCTGCTCTTGCCGACGCCGGGGCCGCCGGTGACGAGGAGGGGGCGGCGCAGGTAGAGCGCGGCGTTGATGACTTCGAGTTCCTCGGCCTCGGGGCGCAGCGAGACGGCTTGGTCGCGGTAGGCGCCCAGGCGCCGGGTCTCGGTGGTGCCGGTTCCCTCGCGGCGGCGGAAGTCCCGCCAGGGCGGCGGGTCGGGCAGCCGGAGGATGCCGTCGTGGGGTTCGCCGGCGCCTCGGTAGATGAGCCACTCGCCGGACTCGTCGGTTGCGCTCATGGCAGTCCTCGTCGTCGCTGGATCGCACAGGTCGGGTGGCCGGGCCCGGAGGGGGCGGCCGGTCGGCGCCGGTTCGCGGCTCACGGTAGCGAGCCGCGGGCCGGGCCGTCAGGCGGTTGCTCAGAGTGGGGTGAACAGGTCGTCGGAGCCGGGCAGGGGCTGGTGCGGATCGTCGTACAGCAGGGCCACGCCGTCGGCCCAGAAGCTGTCGGTACGCCCCTCGCCGAGGGCGGCGCGCAGGGCGTGGACCAGGGGCGGGAGCCGCTGGGCGGTGCGGGCGCGGGCCAGTTCGGCCTCGGCGCGCCGGTGGAACTCGGCGCACGTCCGCTCCGGTCCGTCCGCCCCTCTGCGCCACAGCGCGACCCCGAAGCCGCCTTCGGCGAGCCGGGCGAGCGCCTCGGCGGAGCCGGCGTGCCCGTGCTCCCGGTAGTGGCAGAGCACTGGCACCGACGCGTGGGCCAGCGACCGCAGTTGGGCCGTCGAGGGTACGGGTACCCGCGCTCCCGCGTCGCAGTCCAGGACCCTGCCGCGGACGCCGGGGGCGAGCGGGGCCTCGTCGTGGGTCCAGCGCCAGCGGTCGTACCGGTCGGCGGCGGCCGGGTCCGGCTCACCGGCTCCGCCCGGCGGTTCGGCGGGCCGGACGACGACCGGCCGGAGCCGGCCGAGCGGGGGGCCGCCGGGGCGGGCCGGCCAGGTGTCGACGGGCAGGCCGAGCAGGCCGCGCTCCAGGGCGACCTGGAGCAGGGCGGGGGCGCCGGGTTCGTCGGCGAGGACGAAGGCGCGGCCGAGCGGTTCGGCGAGGCGGTCGGGGAGGTCGGCGAGCGGGGTGCCGGTGTGGTCGTCGTGGAGCGGTTCGGGGTCCGGTGGGTCGGGGTGGCCGTCGGGCCGTCCTCCGGCGGGGCGGGGCGGACCGGGGGCGGGGAGCAGGCCGATCCGCCAGTCGAAGCTGTCCTGTTCCCAGGGGCGGCGGGTCAGTTCGAGCAGGACGCTGTGGCGGGCGCCCTGGGCGGGGTCCTGGGGCGGCGGGGGCGCGGGGGCGGCGGCGTGGCGGCGCAGTTCGGCGGTGATCTCACCGCGCACCGGCCGGTCGAGGGTGGCGGTGGTGCGGTGCAGCCAGGTGCGCAGGGCGGCCTCGGCCTCGGTGGTGCCGGGGTCGTGGCGGGTGCGCGGGGCGTGCAGCACGGCGACCACGTACCGCAGGACGGAGAGCCGGCGGCCCTCGTCGGTGGCGTGGCTCTCGTAGAGCCCGCCGAGTCCGTCGCGCCAGGCGCGGGGCGGCGGGACGGAGCGGGCGGCCGAGGCGCAGCCGGGGACGGAGCGGAGCAGGGCGGCGAGGTCGGCGGTGGACGGGGGCGGCGGGAGTTCGCCGAGGGCGCCGAGGAGCCGGGTCCGCTCACGGGGGCCGAAGGGGATGGTGCGGGCGCCGTCCAGGACGGACTGGGTGTCGGCCCAGGCGGGCGGCGCGCCGTCCCGGTCGGCGTGGCGCAGCCGGTCGCGGTGGAAGCGGTCGTGGCCGCGCAGGACCTCCTGGTAGAGGTCGCCGGTCTCGAAAGCGGGCTCCGGCGGCGGCCCCACCGGTGCCGCGAGGTGGCCGGGGTCGCCGTCCTGGGAGGCGTAGGCGCGGGTGTGCGCGCCGGGATCGGCCGGGGCGGGCGGCGGCCCGGCGGCGACGGGGAGGTGGCGGAGCTGCCCGGTGCGGACGGCCGTGCCGCCCTGCTCGCGGGTGCGGCGGGACTTGACCAGGGCGACCACCTCACCCCGGTGCGGGTCGAAGACGGGGCCGCCGGAGACACCGTCGGGCAGGTCGTCGTCGCCGAGCCGCAGCTCCTCGTCGGCGCCCCAGCCGATCCGGCCGAGGACGGTGACCGTGCCGTCGTACCGGCTGAGGCGGCGTCCGGAGCGGAACCACCCGGCGAAGCCGAGCAGGAGCCCGGAGCGGCCCGCGGCGGGGGTGGCCGGGCGGCCGTAGTCGGTGAGCGGCTGCTCGGCGAGGTGGACGCAGGCGTGCTCGGTCGGCTTCTGGAGGCGGATCAGCGCGAGGTCGGGCGCGGCCCAGCCCTCGCCCGGGCGGGGCCGGGTCTCGGGCAGCGCGACGGCGACCTCGCCGGGCACCACGGCGGGCGGACCGCCTGGCTCCGGCTCATGGACGATGTCCACGTGGCCCCCTCCCTCCGCCAGCGCCACGTGGGCACAGGTCAGAACCCAGTTCGGCGCGACGAAGAAGCCGCTCCCGAGAAAAGTCCGGACGCCGTCGTCCGGCCCGCTGGGGTCATACCCGGGCCGCCGTCCATGGATGCGTACGGTGGCCGCCGCGATGAGGTGTTCCAGGGGCGGTTCGTCGCCCGCCGCCGCGCCCCTCGCGCCGGTGTCGACCTCCGCCGTCACGGAACGGCTCCGGCGCCGCTCCCCCCGTGCCCCGGCTGCCCCGATGCGCCGGCGGGCGCGCCCCTCTGCCCGGGGCCGGCCGGAGCGTCGGCCTCCGCGAGTGCGGAGTCGGCACCGTCCCCCTCGGCCGTCCCAGTGAGTTCCGGCGGTCCGCCGTTCTGCCAGGTCAGCGTGACGGTGAGCGCGGCCTTGGCCTCGCCGTCGGCGAGCAGCCCGACGACCTTGCCCGCTTTGGCGGTCAGTTCGATCCCGAACTCCACACTGACCTCGTCGGGCCGGACCGCCCGGAGCCCCTGGGCGACCGACCGGGCGACCCCGGTGATCAGCCCGCCGAGCCCGGCGACCTGTGCCTGGACGCGCTCGCCGGCCCGTCCGGCGAAACCGGCGTCGGTGTAGAGCGGCGCGCCGTCCGGCAGTTCCAGCTCGTCGGCCTGCGAGATCCGGGCCCAGACCGGCGTGCCGTCGGGCAGTTCGACGTACGCGACCCGCGACCGGCCGTCCTCGTCGGCGGTCATCCGGCGCACCGCCCGGCGCTCAGGACGTCTACCCGCCGCTCACGCCGGGGCGCACACGGGCGTGCGGTGCGCGCCCTGCGCGGGGTCGCCACTTCCTCTGCGGTCATGCTGGGGTCCCCCTCGTCTCCCACGTCTCCGCTGCACCTGTCCGTGGGGGGTGCAGGGTAGCTCCCGGGCGCCGGGGGTGGCGAGGCCCCGGCCGTCCGCGCGAGGCCCGCCTATCATGGTTCGGCGGCCCGTGGCGGCCACCCGTACCCCTTGCGACCTGTGACGGAGCACCCATGTACTTCACCGACCGCGGTATCGAGGAGCTGGAGAAGCGGCGGGGCGAGGAGGAGGTCAGCTTCGAGTGGCTCGCCGAGCAGCTGCGCACCTTCGTCGACCTCAACCCCGACTTCGAGGTTCCCGTCGAACGCCTCGCCACCTGGCTGGCCCGCCTCGACGACGAGGACGAGGACGAGTAGCGCCCCGGTCCCCGCCCCCGGCCCGGGCCCGCTCAGTCCGGCGGCACCGGGACCCGCTCCCCGTCGCCCCTGAACCAGTCGTAGGCGAGTCCCGCGACCCCCTGGGCCACCAGCAGCCCGCCCACCGCGGCCCGGCCCCCGCTGTGCCGCGCGAGCCCCCAGAACGCGAGGGCGCTCCCCGCCACCAGGTGTCCGGCCGCCAGCAGGCGGGCCGGCCGCCCCCGCATCAGCGGCCCGACCACACTGGCCTCGACCAGCTCGGGCCGTACGACCTCCCGCCACCCGGCGCGGTCCGCCAGCCGCACACCGCGCGCCGTCCACGCCGCCTCGGCCAGCGCGTCGGACGGCCGGACCGGCACCAGCCCGGTCGGCAGCGCGAGCCCCGCGTGGGCCAGCACCGCGAGGACGCCCCGCAGCCGCGCGGCCGCGTCCGCCTCGGGGTCCGGGCGGGTCAGCCCGTCGAGCGCCTCGACGGCGAAGACCGGGTCGAGCCCCAGACGCCCGGCGAAGGTACGCATCGCCTCGTCCTCCCCTGCCGGGGTGCCGTCCGCCAGCCACACGTAACCCACCGGCCGCCGGACCCCCGAGGCGAGGCTGAAGCCCGCCCGGCCGGCGTCCCACCAGAGGGCGAGAACCGGCCAGGGTGCCCCTACGGCGAGCGCCGCCGCCCAGCCGTTCAGCACCAGATCGACCGGCTCCTCCTCACCCTGCCAGGACAGGTCGGACGGGACGAGCACGCTCCACCTGCGGCCGGCGGGGGCGAGCAGCATGGGGCACCTGAGCAGGGCGGCGGCCGGCGCCACGGCGCCGGGGGCGGCCCGGCAGAGCAGCAGCCCACCGGTACCCCGCAGGGGCTGTTCGAGTTTCCGCGCGGCGTCCGTCGGCATGCTGCTCACGCTAGGACACGGCGGACCATCGCGCCTTTTCGGCCACTTCTCCTTCTCCGACCGTTTCCCCCCTTCCCCGAGCCCTTGACTTCCCCCGGCCGCGATATATCGTGTGTTGCAGGCGATGCGATATGACGCGTCGCCGCGCGCCAGGCCGAGGAGGTCAGCACCATGTCCGAGTCTCCACACACCTCGTCACCCGTGCCCGGAACGGGAGCCGAATCCCCCCAGGGCGCGGACGGCGGGGCGGGCGACGGCACCTGGTCCGTGGACGCCCCGCGCCGGATGTCCTTCGAGGACCCCGTGACGACCCTGCGCATCCGCGTGGTCAACGGCGCGGTGAACGTCGTGGGTTCCCCCGACCCCACCACCCACCTCGACGTCTCCGAGCTGTCCGATCGCCCGCTCACGGTCCGGCGCGAGGGTGGCACCCTCACCGTCGAGTACGAGGAGTTCAGCTGGCAGGGGCTGCGCCGCCTCATCGAGCGCGGCAAGCTCCCGGACCCGCGCACCCTGGACCACCGCGCCGTCGTCTCCGTCGCGGTACCCGAATCCGCCCGGCTGGAGATCCGCGCGGTCGGCGCCGACACCGTCGTCTCCAGCGTCGCGGGGCCGGCCGACGTCAAGGCCGTCTCGGGCGAGACCACCCTGGTCGGCCTCTCCGGCACGGTGCGGGCGGACACCGTCACCGGCCGCGTCGAGGCCCAGTCCGTGACCGGCCCCCTCACCGTCGCCTCGGTCTCCGGCGACCTCACGGTGGTGGACGGCACCAGCCCCACCCTCCGCGCCGACTCCGTCAACGGCGACATGATCGTCGACGTCGACCAGGCCGACTCCCCCGCCGACATCGAGCTGTCCAGCGTCTCCGGCGAGATCGCCGTCCGCCTCCCGCACCCGGCGGACGCCCGCGTCGAGGCCAACACCACCAGCGGCTCCCTCTCGCACGCCTTCGAGGACCTGCGGGTCTCCGGCCAGTTCGGTATGAAGAAGATCACCGGCAAACTGGGCTCGGGCACCGGGCGCCTGAAGGCGAGCACCGTCTCCGGCTCGATCGCGCTGCTGCGGCGCCCCCCGTCCGGTGCCGGACCGAACGACAAGAAGGTGCTCTGACATGCCCCCCGTTTTCGCCCACGGCCGCCTGCGCCTCTACCTCCTCAAGCTCCTCGACGAGGCCCCCCGCCACGGCTACGAGGTGATCCGCCTCCTCGAAGAGCGCTTCCAGGGCCTCTACGCCCCCTCGGCCGGCACGGTCTACCCGCGCCTGGCCAAACTGGAGGCCGAGGGCCTGGTCCGCCACACCACGGAGGGCGGCCGCAAGGTCTACGCCATCACCGACGCGGGCCGCGCCGAACTGGCCGACCGCCAGGGCGAGCTGGCCGACCTGGAGATCGAGATCCGCGACTCGGTCGCCGAGCTGGCGGCGGAGATCCGCGACGATGTCCGGGGCGCCGCGGGCGACCTGCGCCGCGAGATGCGGGCGGCTGCCTCCCGCACCCGCGACGGCGCGGCACCGGGCCCCGACGACACGGAGCGGGAGTCCTGGCAGCTCGCCAAGGAGGAGCTGCGCCGCGCCAAGCAGGAGTGGAAGGAGCAGGCCCGCCGCGCCAAGGACGAGAGCCGCCGTGCCCGCAAGGAGGCGGAGCGCGCCCGCAGCCAGGCCCGGGAGGCCCAGGACCGGGCCCGCGAGCAGGCCAGCCAGGCGCAGGAGGAGATGCGCCGGATGGCCAAGCGCGTCCAGGACCAGGTCCAGGACCACTTCGCCCGCGGCGACTGGCCGGCCGGGGTCCGCGAAGGACTCTCCGAACTGGGCAAGGAATTCGCCCGGTTCGGCTGGGGCACGGAGAAGCAGGCCCCCGGCCAGCCCGGTCCCGGGAAGCAGGCGAGCCCCGCTCCGCGCACCGAGGGACCGGTCTTCGAGGCCCCGGGCCCGGAGAGCGACCTCTTCACCTACGTCCCGGCATGGTCCAGCGAGCCTTCCTCCGGCGACCCGGCCCGCGATCTGGACCGCCTCCTGGACCGCTTCCGCGACGACATCCGTGACGCGGCCCGCGACCACGGCGTCACCGAGCACCAACTCCGCGAGACCCGCCGCCACCTCTCCACCGCCGCCGCCCACATCGGGGCGACCCTCCGGGCGACGGACGGGGAGCCGGAGCAGAGCGGAGACGGGCAGGGCCGCGAGCAGAGCTGAGCGGCGTCCGGCCCGGCCGCACCGACGCGGTCCGGGCACCTCGCCCCCCCCTCGCCGTCGGGGTGCCAGCCAGGGCCGGGCCGAACAGGCCGCCCGGGCAGACCCCAGGGCCCGCCCGGCACCAGGACCCGCCCGGGGCTGGGTGTCGGCGCGTCGGACTCCGCCGAAGTCGAATGCCGCCGCCCGGTCAGCCCCCTCCGGCCTCGTCCGTCGCCAGCCGCGCGTGCCGCTCGACGTCGTAACGCCGGTCGCCGTAGCGGAGGCGCGCTCGTTCCAGGCCCTCCACGGCGAAGCCGGCGCGGCGGGCGACGGCACAGGACGCGGGGTTGTTCGTGCGGTGGCCCAGTTCCAGGCGGAAGGGGCCCACTTCGGTGAAGGCCCAGTCGGCGAGGGCGCACAGGCCGGTGGTGGCGACGCCCCTGCCGCGGGCGGAGGCCAGGGTCCAGTAGGAGATCCAGCCCGTCTGGTGGACGGGGTCGACGGCGCCGACGGTGACGTTGCCGAGCAGACGGCCCCCCTCGGCGTGGTCCCCCGCGCCGGGCGCCAGCACCGCGAAGGAGTGCTCCCGGCCTGCCTCCCGGGCCGCACGACGGTCGGTGATCCAGGCGGCGGCCTCGGCGAGCGTGGTGACGGGGCGGCCACTCTGCCGGGCCATCTCGGCGGTGGCGAAGGCCCCCAGGACGGCGCGGGCGTCGGAGGGCTCCCAGTACCGGAGCCGGATGCCGGGCGCCTGCGGCAGGGGGGCTGAAGGCGTCGGTTCCGGCGCCGTCGTCGGCCGCGTGGTCATCCGTGCCGCCTTTCCCCGCTCACTCCGTGCTGAGCACGATCTTGCCGAACTGGTCGCCGGCCGCCAGCCGGGTGAACCCGTCGCGGGCCCGGTCCAGCGGCAACACCTGGTCGATGACCGGGCGTACGCCGGTGGTGGCGCAGAAGCTGAGCAGGTCCTCCAGCTCGTCCTTGGAGCCCATGGTGGAGCCCACCACCTTCAGCTCCAGGAAGAAGATACGGGTCAGTTCGGCGTGGGAGGGCCGGTCGCCGCTGGTGGCGCCGCTGATGACCAGGGTGCCGCCGGGCCGCAGGGACTTGACCGAGTGGGACCAGGTGGCGGCGCCGACCGTCTCGATGACGGCGTCGACCTTGTGCGGCAGCCGGGCGCCCGGCTCCACGGCCTCGACGGCGCCCAGCTCGACGGCCCTCCCCCGCTTCGCCTCGTCCCGGCTGACCGCGTACACGCGGAGCCCGGCGGCGCTGCCGAGGACGATCGCGGCGGTGGCGACGCCGCCGCCCGCGCCCTGGACGAGGACGGAGTCGCCGGGGCGCACGCCGGCGTTGGTGAAGAGCATCCGGTAGGCGGTCAGCCAGGCCGTGGGGAGGCAGGCGGCCTCGGCGAAGGAGAGCTCCTTCGGCTTGGGCAGGACGTTCCAGGTGGGGACGGCGACCTGTTCGGCGAAGGTGCCCTGGTACTTCTCGGTGAGGATCGACCGCTGTTCGCGCGGGCCGACGCCGTGGCCGCTCTGCCCGATGACCGAGTGGAGGACGACCTCGTTGCCGTCCTCGTCGACGCCGGCCGCGTCGCAGCCGAGGATCATCGGCAGCCTGCCCTCGGAAAGGCCCACACCGCGCAGCGACCAGAGATCGTGGTGGTTGAGCGAGGCCGCCTTGACCTGGACCGTCGTCCAGCCGGGGCGGGCGGCGGGGGCGGGGCGCTCGCCCAACTCCAGGCCGTTGAGGGGCTGGTCGCGGTCGATGCGGGCGGCGTAGGCGGCGAACATGCCCTGACCTTAAGGCGGGGGGCCTGGCGACGGAACCACCGCGGGGTGTGACCCGCCGCTCGTCGGCGCAGGAGGCACCGGAATCCTTGGTGCGTCCCGTCGGCTGGGGCGCGGTTGGTCCCCCGGGCCTCGGGGGGCGGTACTCGCCGTTGCCGATGGCCTCGATCGTCGGCCGGGCCCGGGTAGTTGAGCCAGGTCGGCGATCGAGGACACTCCCGGCCGGGCTCGGACGGGGCAGCCCCGCCCCGGACGGTCCCTGGGGGGCGTCCGGGGCGGGGCTGGGTGCTCCCGGGGCTTCCGGCGTGGTGCTCGACGTCGGAACGGCCGGGGGCGGGGTCAGCGGCGGGCCACTCCGGCGGCGCGGGCGGCTTCGGCGACGGCGGCGGTGACGGCGGGGGCCACGCGCTCGTCGAAGGGGGACGGGATGACGTAGTCGGCGGAGAGTTCGTCACCGACCACCCCGGCCAGCGCCTCGGCGGCGGCGATCTTCATCGACTCGGTGATGCGGGAGGCCCGCACCTGGAGGGCGCCGGCGAAGATCCCCGGGAAGGCGAGGACGTTGTTGATCTGGTTGGGGAAGTCGCTGCGCCCGGTGGCGACGACCGCCGCGTACTTGTGGGCGATGTCCGGGTGGACCTCGGGGGTCGGGTTGGCCATCGCGAAGACGAAGGCGCCCGGTGCCATCGAGGCGACGGCGGGCTCGGGAACCGTACCGCCGGAGACGCCGATGAAGACGTCGGCGCCGTCCAGGGCGTGGTCGAGGGAGCCGGCGAGACCCGCGCGGTTGGTGATCCCGGCGAGTTCGCGCTTGACCTCGGTGAGGTCGCCGCGGTCGCGGCTGACGATGCCCTTGCGGTCGGTGACGGTGACGTCGCCGATCCCCGCCGCCAGCAGGAACTTGGCGATGGCCACCCCGGCGGCCCCGGCGCCGGAGATGACGGCCCGCAGGTCGCCCAGCTCGCGGCCGGTCAGCCTGGCCGCGTTGCGCAGGGCGGCGAGGGTGACGACGGCCGTGCCGTGCTGGTCGTCGTGGAAGACGGGGATGTCCAGCCGCTCCTGGAGCCTGCGCTCGATCTCGAAGCAGCGGGGCGCCGAGATGTCCTCCAGGTTGACGCCGCCGAAGGACGGGGCGAGCCGCACCACGGTGTCGACGATCTCGTCGGTGTCGGTGGTGGCCAGCGCGAGCGGGACCGCGTCGACCCCGCCGAACTGCTTGAAGAGGATGGCCTTGCCCTCCATCACGGGGAGGGATGCCTCGGGCCCGATGTCGCCGAGGCCGAGGACCGCGGTGCCGTCGGTGACGACGGCGACGACCTGGGACTTCCAGGTGTAGTCGTGCACGAGCTCGGGCCGCTCGGCGATGGCGCTGCACACCTTGGCGACGCCGGGCGTGTAGGCGAGGGACAGGTCGTCCCGGTCCCGGACCGGGACGGTCGCCTGGACGGCCATCTTGCCGCCACGATGCAGCGCGAAGGCCGGGTCGAACGAGTCGGGGGGAGAGTTCTCCCCGTCCGGTTCCGGCGCGCTGCCGCTGCGAGGATTGACGATCTCCGCTGCCACGTTGGTGACCCCTTAAGTCATGGGCGTTCGAGGGTTGTTGTCCACCCCCTGGATGGGGGGTGGGCGGGCACCGCGTGCGCTCCGTGTCCGGGCGGATGGGCCCGCCTCCACACGGGGAGGCCGCACGCGCGGACGCGCCGCACACGCGTCCTGAGCCCCGGATGAGGGGTGTAACCGTCTTTTCTACCTGATCGCGCGGGTCCGCGCCGAGCCGAATTCGCCATACCAGCCGCTCACATGTCCGACTTCCCGGGAACCTCCCCCGGCGCCACATCCCTGTCCCACATGGCGAGATGTGCGATATATGGGTGACCTAAGTAACGCACTCCGACGGCATGACCGACGCCCTTGGTGAACAGGGCCGTTGGGGTCCCCGAACCACCCGTTATCCGATTTTGACATGGGCGGCGCCTCGCTCTTCGCGGTCCGAATGGCAAGATGCCACCCATCGCACGAGGTCGCGACACCCGAAGGTGTGTGCCAACGACCCGTCGGCCACCCTCGTCATCCGCTCACCTGTCGGAGGAACCTCTCATGACCGCCAGCATCACGCGTCGCCCCCGGCCCCTTCGCTCCCGTCTCGCCGCGGCCGGCGCGATCACGGCCGTGGGCGCCCTCCTCCTCACCGGCTGCGGTGACCAGACCGCGGGCGCCGAGGGCTCCGGGGAGAAGAAGGAGGCCGCCGCCCCGCTCGCCGACAAGCTGCCGAAGAAGTACCAGGACAGCGGTGTCGTCAAGGTCGGCTCGGACATCGCGTACCCGCCGGTGGAGTTCAAGGACAAGGATGGCAGGACCGTCGGCCTGGACGTCGACCTCGCCGCCGCGCTCGGGGAGCAGCTCGGGGTGGAGCTGAAGTTCGAGAACGGCACCTTCGACACGCTCCTCGGCGGCCTGCGCTCCAAGCGGTACGACATCGCGATGTCGGCGATGACCGACACGAAGGCCCGCCAGGAGGGCCTGGACTCCGACACGGGCAAGAAGGTCGGCGAGGGCGTCGACTTCCTCGACTACTTCACCGCCGGTGTCTCCATCTACACCACCAAGGGCGACGACCAGGGGATCAAGACCTGGCAGGACCTCTGCGGCAAGAAGATCGTCGTCCAGCGCGGCACCGTCTCGCACGACCTGGCCAAGGCCGAGTCGAAGAAGTGCGAGAAGGGCGAGATCAAGATGGAGACCTTCGACAACGACCAGCAGGCGCAGACCCGGCTGCGCTCCGGCGGCGCCGACGCCGGCTCCTCCGACTTCCCGGTCGCCGCGTACGCGGTGAAGACCTCGGGCGGCGGCAAGCACTTCGAGCTGGTCGGCGAGCAGGTCGAGGCCGCGCCGTACGGCATCGCGGTCTCCAAGTCCAACCCGGAACTGCGGGACGCTCTCAAGGCCGCACTGGACGCGATCATCGAGAACGGCGAGTACGACAAGATCATCAAGAAGTGGGGCGTCGAGGACGGCGCGGTCACCGAGGCGGTCGTCAACGGCGGCAAGTGACCCCTCCGGCGTCGCTGAAAGGCAACACCTGTGTCTGCTGACATCCACAAGAAGGGCCGGGAGGCCACCCCTCCCGGCCCGGCGCCGACCCCGGCGGCTCCCATCAAGGCCGTCCCGGTCCGCCACTACGGCCGGTACGTCTCGGCGCTGATCGCGCTCGCGGCGCTCGGCTCGGTCGTGTACGCGTTCTCCGAGGGCGACATCAACTGGGGCTTCATCCCCGACTACTTCTTCAACGACCGCATCCTCAGCGGCGTCCGCGAGACGCTGGTGCTGACCTTCCTGTCGATGGTCATCGGCGTGGTCGGCGGTGTGCTGCTGGCGGTGATGCGGCTGTCGAAGAACCCGGTGGTCTCCTCGATCGCGTGGTTCTACATCTGGTTCTTCCGGGGCACCCCGGTCCTGGTGCAGCTCTTCGTCTGGTTCAACCTCGGCTTCGTCTTCGAGTACATGAACCTCGGCCCGTTCTACAAGGACGAGTGGTCGGACTTCATGACGCCGTTCCTGACGGCGCTGCTCGGCCTCGGCCTCAACGAGGCCGCGTACATGGCGGAGATCTGCCGGGCCGGCCTGCTCTCGGTCGACGAGGGCCAGTCCGAGGCGGCCCACGCGCTCGGCATGAGCCAGGGCAGGACGCTGCGCCGCATCGTGCTGCCGCAGGCGATGCGCGTGATCGTGCCGCCCACCGGCAACGAGGTCATCAACATGCTGAAGACGACCTCCCTGGTGGCGGCCGTCCAGTACTACGAGTTGTTCAAGCACGCGCAGGACATCGGCATGACCTCCGGTGCCACCGTGGAGGCGCTCTTCCTGGCCGCCACCTGGTACCTGATCCTCACCTCGGTCCTCAGCGTCGGCCAGTACTACGTCGAGCGGTACTACGCCCGCGGTTCGCTGCGGCAGCTGCCGCAGACCCCCTGGCAGAAGGTGCGCGCGCACCTGACCAAGTTCTCCAGCCGTTCGGAGGTGGCCCGATGACCGCCATGGTGAAGGCCGAGGGCGTCCACAAGTCCTTCGGCCAGGTCGAGGTGCTCAAGGGCATCGACCTGGAGGTCGCCACCGGCGAGGTGTTCTGCCTCATCGGCCCCTCGGGCTCCGGCAAGTCGACCTTCCTGCGCTGCATCAACCACCTGGAGAAGATCAACGCCGGGCGGCTCTACGTCGACGGCGACCTGGTCGGCTACCGGCAGAAGGGCGACAGGCTCTACGAGCTGAAGGACTCCGAGGTCGCCCTGAAGCGCCGGGACATCGGCATGGTCTTCCAGCGCTTCAACCTCTTCCCGCACAAGACGGCGCTGGAGAACGTGATGGAGGCGCCCGTCCAGGTCCGGGGCGTCGCCAAGGCGGCGGCCCGGGAGCGGGCCGGCCAGCTCCTGGAGCGGGTGGGGCTCTCCGACAAGGCGGGCAACTACCCCTCCCAGCTCTCCGGCGGCCAGCAGCAGCGCGTGGCGATCGCCCGGGCGCTGGCGATGGACCCGAAGCTGATGCTCTTCGACGAGCCGACCTCGGCGCTCGACCCGGAGCTGGTCGGCGAGGTGCTGGACGTCATGCGCCAACTCGCCGAGGAGGGCATGACGATGATCGTCGTCACCCACGAGATGGGCTTCGCCCGGGAGGTCGGCGACTCGCTGGTCTTCATGGACGGGGGCGTGGTCGTGGAGGCCGGCGACCCGCGCGAGGTGCTGACCGACCCGCAGCACGAGCGGACCCAGTCGTTCCTGTCGAAGGTGCTCTGAGCACCACGGGGCCACCCGGTCCGACGCACGCGCGGGGGCGGTACGGAACCTGGTGTTCCGTACCGCCCCCGCGGCGTTGCGCACCGCCCCCGCGACTACTTCAACCCGAGCACCATGGCGTCCGACGGCGACTGCCAGACCGTGCGGGCCTCCGCGAAGCCGGCCTCACGCAGAGTGCGGGCGTGCCACTCGGCGGGGGGCGTGTCGCCGTCGGCGTGCTCCCCGTAGATCTCGAAGCGGCGGGCGACCGGCCCGGCCAGGACCGGGTCGGCGGCGGCCAGTTGCCACCAGGAGGACCAGTCGACGGCGCCCTCGGCCTTGGCCTCCTCCATCCTGCGGTGGCGCAGCTCACGCTCGGCGGCGTTGAGGCGCGGGGTGGCGGGGTCGGGCATGTGGTCGGCGTTGAGGAAGACGCCGCCGTCGCGGACGATCCCGGCGATCTGGCCGTAGAGCACGGCGAGCGGTTCGCTGTGCAGCCAGTGCAGGGCGGTGGCGGTGAGGACAGCGTCGTAGCTGTCGTGCGGGAGCAACGCCGGCCAGTGGGGGTCCTTGAGGTCGGCGGTGACGAAGGTGACCCGGCCGTCCCCGGCGAAGGTGCCCTCGGCGATGGTGAGCAGCGCCGGGTCCAGGTCGACGCCGGTACTCTGCGCCTTCGGGAACCTCTTGAGGAGCCGGTCCGTGATACTTCCCGTACCGCAGGCGAGGTCGAGCACGCGCGGTTCGGGGCCGGCCAGCGCCTCGACCATGTCGAGCATGACGCGGAAGCGTTCCTCGCGGTCGGGGAGGTACCACTCCTGCTGCTGGTCCCAGCTGATCTGCCAGGCGGCCCAGTCGGCCCCCGGGGTGGCGCCGGTCCGCACCGCGCCCGCGTCGGCGGTACCGGCTGGCGCCGTTTTTGCGTCCGTCATCCGAACTCCTCCGTAGAGTAATACCCTGAGGGCGGAGTTAGCCATTACATCCGCCCCCTCCGGCCGACCCTAGACCGAGCCCGTAAGGACTACAAGTGGAACTCGCCTCTTACTCGGATTACGCCCTGCGTCTGGTCAACAGCGAGGAACCGGCGCGGGGCACCGACACGCTCACCTCCGTGGACGCGGTCCGCGCCCTCTTCGGGTCGAGTACCCAGGCCGCCCGCCGCGCCACCGAGGCGGACGTCACCCGCTTCCGCTCGGTACGCGGCCGGCTCCGCGCGGTCTTCGAGGCGGCGGCCGACGGCGACCAGCAGCAGGCGGTGCACCTGCTCAACGCCCTGCTGCTGGAGTTCCCGGTGAGCCCGCAGATCTCCGGCCACGGCGAACTCGACGCCGAGGGCCGCCCCGACTGGCACATGCACCTCGCCGACCATCCCTCCAACGCCACCAGCGGGTACGCCGCCATCGCCGCGATGGGACTCGCCTTCCACCTCACCGAGTTCGGCGCCGACCGCCTCGGCGTCTGCGAGGCGGCGCCCTGCCGCAACGCCTACCTCGACACCTCCACCAACCGCTCCCGGCGCTACTGCTCGGACCGGTGCGCGACCCGCGCCAACGTCGCCGCCTACCGCGCCCGCAAGCGCCGCGAGAGCGACACGTCCGAGCGGACCGGACGCACCGCCGAGTAGGCCCAGCCGAGCGTCGCCCGCACGCCGCGCACCGGCTCACGCCCGGGGCCGGCCGTCCCGCGCGGCCGCAGCCGGGCGGTGACCCGGGCCAGCACCATGGCAGGAGGGACCACGCCGTACACCGTGCTGTCGCCACCCGCGAAGGCGTTGTCGCCCAGCACCCACCAGCCGCCCTCCCGGCGCTCCACGGCGCGCTTGACCACCAGCAGGTCCTGCTGGAAGGGGTGGCGCAGGATCACCACGTCCCCCGGGCGGACGCGGGCGCCGTACCGGACCAGGAGCCAGTCGCCGTGCTCGAGTGTCGGCACCATGGACGGCCCGTCCACCTCGACCACGCCCAACCGCCCCTTGCCACGCCGCTCGCGCGCCGCCTCGGCGGCCCCCGCCGCACCTCGTCTCATCGCCACCTTCTCGCCCTTCCATCCGCCTCACTCGCCTACCCGTCCGCGTGCGGGACGGCACGCCCCCGGTCCCAGTCTCACCCCGTCCTTTCGCCCTAGGGCCTGTCCGGCGGATCTTCGTGGAACAGCCTGCGGCGTCTGGTGCGTGCTCTCGGTGTGCGCCCGGATCTCCCTCGTACTGGACGTACTCGGGTGATCTGGGCGTACGGCGAGAGTGCGTGCCAGGCGTCGCAGGCCCACGAAGATCCGCCGGATAGGCCCTAGGCCCCCGGGGGCGACCGAGAAAACCCGTCTCACACCGAGTAGTCTCACCTGCGAGAAGACGATCACGAGGAAGGACCGCACCTCATGCTTTCCCGCCTGTTTGCCCCCAAGGTGAAGGTCAGCGCCCACTGCGACCTGCCCTGCGGCGTGTACGACCCGGCCCAGGCCCGCATCGAGGCGGAGTCCGTCAAGGCCGTCCAGGACAAGATGCAGGCCAACGACGACCCGCAGTTCCAGACGCGCGCCATCGTCATCAAGGAGCAGCGCGCCGAGCTGGCCAAGCACCACGTCTCGGTCCTGTGGAGCGACTACTTCAAGCCGCCGCACTTCGAGAGCTACCCGCAGCTGCACCAGCTGGTCAACGACACCCTGAAGGCCCTCTCGGCCGCCAAGGGCTCCTCGGACCCGGCCACCGGCCAGAAGGCCCTGGACCTCATCGCCGAGATCGACCGCATCTTCTGGGAGACCAAGAAGGCTTGATCTCCGACTGGGCGGCCTGACCCGCGGTTTCGCGGGTCAGGCCGCCCAGCTCTGTCCGCACCCGGCCCGCAGACCGCCGAACACGGCGTCCAGCGCGGACCGGGTGCGGTCGTTCGGGGACGCTGTCGGACGTACGCGAAGGGGCGGGAGGCGGCGGGCCTCGGCGCCCGCGGCGCTCCTCGGCGGCCTTCTCCGCCGCGGCGAACACGGCGACGGGGCGGGCGCCTTGGCGACGGACCGCCGCCCCACCCGTCAGCCCGTCGCGGGCTCCCGCCACATGGGCCACATGAGGGGGCCGTCCGGCAGCCGCAGCGGCTCTCCGTGGTCGGTGAAGCCGAGGCGGAGGTACAGCGCGCGGCTGCGGGCGCTGCTGGCCTCCAGGTACGCGGGCAGGCCGTCCCGGTCGCACCGCTCCAGGACGGGGGCGAGCAGGGCGGTGCCCAGCCCCGCGCCCTGCCGGTCCGGGGCGACCGCGATCAGCAGCAGGTAGGCGTGGGCGCGCCCGGTGGGGTGGATCGCGCCGGTGAGGCGGCCGACGAGTTCGGCGCGCTCGTTGCCGGGGTCGGCGGTGCGCCGCATCCGGGCGGGCATGTCGTCGTCCTCCTCCGGTTCCCCGGCCGGCACGGAGAGCCACAGGGCGGCGGCCGAACCGTCCTCCAGGAGGTCGACGCGCCCCTCGGTGAGCGCCGCGTCGAGGAAGCACCCCATGAAGATCCCGTGAACGGCGCGGCGGTGCTCCTCCTCGGGGAAGACCCAGCCGCTCACCGGGTCGTCGTGGAAGGCGGTGTCGAGCAGGGCCGCCACCCGGTCCCGGTCGGCGGCCTCCGCCGTACGCGTCGCCACTCCCACAGCCGCTCCTCACTCCCCCCGCCCGCGCGGGCGGTCCGGCGTTCGCCCGGGCGCCCGTTGCCGCCCGGTGCGCCCCCTCGGCCCCGCACCTGGCGGTGGTCGTCAACCCCCTTGCAGTGCATGCCCGTTGCAGGGTAGGCCATCGACGGGGCCTGGGGGTGCGGTTCAGGCCGCATCCGGCCGGGAGGCGGCACGGGATCAGTAGGAGCGGCGTGTGACGAACTCGGCCAGCGAGAGCAGTCCTCCCGCCCGGGCGGGATCGGGGACGGCCAGGGAGAGCTGCTGTACGGCGCGCCCCATCCGGTCGGCCGCCTCGGCCTGCGCCCAGTCCCGCCCGCCGGCCGCCTCCACCAGGGCGATGGTGCGGGCCAGTTCGCCCGGCTCGGGCGGACCTGCGTACCGTTGCGCCAGTTCCTCCCCGGCGGCCGTACCGGAGGTGAGGGCGGCGACCACCGGCAGCGACTTCTTGCGTGCGGTGAGGTCCGCGCCCGCGGGTTTGCCGGTGCGCGAGGGGTCGCCCCAGATGCCGATGATGTCGTCGATGAGCTGGAAGGCGAGTCCGGCCTCGCGTCCGAAGGCGTCGAGGGCGGCGATCCGGTCCGGTTCGGCGTCGGCGTGGAGCGCGCCGAGTGCGCAGGCGCAGCCGAGCAGGGCGCCGGTCTTGGACTCCGCCATGGTCAGGCACTCGTCGAGGGAGACCTCGGTGGGCGCGCGGTCCTCCAGGGCGCAGTCGGTGTGCTGGCCGGCGCACAGCTCGATCACGCAACGGGCGAGGCGGGCGACGGCCGCCGCCGCCCGCGGGTGCGGGTCCTCGGCCAGCCACTGCTGGGCGAGGGACTGGAGGGCGTCCCCGGCGAGGATCGCGTCGGCGTCACCGAAGACGGTCCAGGCGGTGGGCCGGTGCCGCCTGGTGCGGTCGCGGTCGATGACGTCGTCGTGGAGCAGGGTGAAGTTGTGGGTGAGTTCGACGGCGGCGGCACTGCGCAGGGCACGCTCGGGCCGTCCGCCGAGGGCGTGCACGGCGGCGAGCACCAGCGCCGGTCGTACCGCCTTTCCGCCGTTGGCCCCGGTGGCCGCCCCGGCCGCGTCCTCCCAGCCGAAGTGGTAGCGGGCGACGCGGCGTACCGGCGCCGGCAGCGTGTCGACCGCGCGGCGCAGTTCGGGCCCGACCACCGCCCTCGCCTCGTCCAGGATCTCCGCCGCCTCGTGGCTGTCGGTTCTGCTCTGCGTGGTGTGCGTCATCGGTGTTCCCTTCTCCCCTTCTCCCCGGTTCCGCCCGTCGCGCTGTCCGTCCCGCCGTCCGGCCGCCGCACCGGCGACCGCCTCCCGCCCCGCCCCCATACGGCCGCCACCGGCACTCGGGGGTCGCATGCCGGCATCGGCCCGGACCCGGCGGTCCGCGCCGAACGCGCGACACCCTTCGGCCTTGAGCCACAGCGACGGCCCCGTCCGGGTTCCTGCCCACGAACGGGCCTCGTACAACGACACGACGACATGTCTCCACACGCCCGGACGCCGGTCCCGTCCAGCGCCGGATGACGCAAGACCCGTGGGGCCGACCCCTCCGTGGGAACTGCTGCTCCCCGCGCCTGGTCACGGCCCGGCGCTCCGGCGCCGGGCAGCCCCGTCGCCCCGCGCTCCGCCCTGGCCCCGTCTCCCACCGGAACTCCCGCCAGGCGTCCGGCGGACCGGCCCGCGCTCCACTTTCGCCTTCCGCTCCCGCGCGTCGGCACGCCCGCACACGACCGGTGCTTCCCCGGGGGCCTTCTCGGCTCCCCGCACTTCGCCCGCACGCGCGCGCCCGTCCGCGCCCCCGTGCGTCGGCTCTATCCCGGGCCGGGCTCCAGGGGTTCAGCCCCGTCCTCTCCCGCGCCCCGGAACGAGGCGGCGCGCGAGCAGGGCCCCGCCCCGGCCGGGCAGGACTGCTGTCCTCACCTGCGCCCCAACCGCCGGGGCGCCGGTGGCGGCCGGTGCGGGCAACGGGCGAGGCGGGGCACGTGCGGCATGGCGCAGTAGGGCGAGGGGGCCTTCCGCCGGGCCGGAGTCAGGGCGGGGCGTCGACCCTCTCCTGGGGCGGGTCCCCGAGGTGGGGGCAGGCCGCCGGGCCAGGCGGCCCCGGCCTCCTGCCCGCCCCCGCCCGGCCGGGTGCCGGGCAGGAGGCGGGCGAGGGTGGTGCAGAGCAGCCGCAGCGGCACGGTCAAAGCCCACCGGCCGACCCGCAGAACGGTGGCCCTGAGCCCGCCACCAACCTGGCCCAGGGCGGCGGACGGCGCCGCGGCCCCCGGCCCGCCGCCCTGGGCGGACGACCGGCTGGGCGGACCGTGGTGGGTGCGGTTCATCAGCGATCAGCGACCGCTCAGTGCCAGCGGCCGATTTCGACGTTCTCCAGGACTCCGAGGGCGTCCGGGACCAGGACCGCCGCCGAGTAGTAGGTCGTCACCAGGTAGGAGATGATCGCCTGCTCACTGATCCCCATGAAGCGGACCGAGAGGCTGGGCTCGATCTCGTCCGGGATGCCGCTCTGCCGCAGGCCGATGACGCCCTGGTCCTCTTCGCCCGTACGCATGCAGATGATGGAGCTGGTGCGGGCCTCGGTGACCGGGATCTTGTTGCACGGGTAGATCGGGACGCCGCGCCAGGCCGGGAGGCGGTTCCCGGCGATCTCCACCGACTCCGGGTAGATGCCGCGCCGGCTGCACTCACGACCGAAGGCGGCGATGGCGCGCGGGTGGGCGAGGAAGAGCTTCGATCCCCGGCGCCGGCTGAGGAGTTCGTCCATGTCGTCCGGGCCGGGCACGCCGTCGTGCGGCTGGAGCCGCTGGTCGTACTCGCAGTTGTTGAGCAGGCCGAACTCGCGGTTGTTGATGAGCTCGTGCTCCTGGCGCTCCTTGAGCGCCTCGACGGTCAGCCGGAGCTGGTGCTCCGTCTGGTTCATCGGCTGGTTGTAGAGGTCGGCGACGCGGCTGTGGATGCGCAGGACGGTCTGGGCGACGCTCAGCTCGTACTCGCGGGGGGACGCCTCGTAGTCGACGTAGGTGCCGGGGAGGACGGCCTCGCCGACGTGGCCGGCGGAGAGGTCGATGGGCGCCTCGCCGTACTTGTTGGTCCGCTGCTGCGGCAGGGCGCGGAGCTGCCGGAGGTGGGCGGCGAGCGGCTCGGCGCGCTCGGCGACCTGCGCGACCTGGTCGCCGGGGAGGACCAGGACGGTGCAGTGGGTGGCGGCGCGCGCCGTGTACTCCCAGATGGCCTCCGGGTCGGTGAGGGCCTGCTCGCCGAAGTACGCGCCGTCGGCGAGGACGCCGAGGACGGAGTCGTCGCCGTAGGGGCCGGTGCCGATCTTCTCGACGCGGCCGTGCGCCAGGAGGAAGACGGCATCGGTGCGGCTGCCGAAGGAGGCGAGCGTCTCACCGGCCTCGAACTCGCGCTGCTCGCAGCGCGAGGCCAGCTCTCCGAGGACGTCCTGCTCCTGGAAGTCCCGCAGCGCGGGCAGCTCGCCCAGCTCCGCGGGGATGACCTGGACCCGGTCCCCGGTCTTCACAAAGGTGACCCGGCCGTCGCCGACCGAGTAGCTGAGCCTGCGGTTGACCCGGTATGTACCGCCCTGCACATCCACCCAGGGCAGCGTGCGCAGCAGCCAGCGCGAGCTGATCTCCTGCATCTGCGGCACGGACTTGGTGGTGGTGGCCAGATTCCGCGCGGCGGAGGTGGCCAGACTCTGCTGGGGTGTGGCCTGCTCCGCGCGGATCTCTTCGCCTACCGACATTGAAATTGTCCTCCCGATCAAACACTGAACTCGGCGCCCAGACTTCCATCACCCAGAGCGGTCGCGCCATTACACAAACGAGTGGGAATGATCGACTCCCCGGCGGGGCAGCTTGCTGTTTCTTTCGAACATCTCCCTGCGAGAGCCTTAAGTTGCATCAACCGTGCAAGTTTCCTAGGCTGCGGCCATGCGGCTCACGCGCTTCACCGATCTGGCCCTGCGCGTCCTCATGCGGCTCGCCGTCGAGGACCCGAAGGCCACCGACGACCTGCCCACCACCCGGGAGGTCGCCGCCGGGATGCGTGTCCCGTACACCCACACCACCAAGGCGGTCGCCCGGCTCCAGCACCTCGGCCTCATCGAGGCCCGCCGGGGACGCGGCGGCGGCCTCACCCTCACCGCGGCCGGAAGATCCGCCTCCGTCGGCGCCCTGGTGCGCGAACTGGAGGGCACCGGCGACGTCGTGGAGTGCGAGGGCGCCGAGCCGTGCCCGCTGCGCTCCGCCTGCCGGCTGCGCGGCGCCCTCCAGCAGGCCCAGGAGGCCTTCTTCGCCGCCCTGGACCCGTTGACCGTCGGCACCCTCGCGGCCGCCCCGGCCGGCCCCGTCCTGCTCACCATCGCCCGCAGCCGGGCCCCTGACGACACCTGACGCCCCTTCGGGCGCACCCCGGCGGAACCGCCACGGCCACTCCGCCCGCCCCCGCGCGACGATAAATTGGAGTATCAGAAACCAATTTAAACCGGGCGTGGGCCACGGACCACCTGTCACCCATCCGTCCCACCTCACCTCATCTCAAGGAGCCCCATGCTCACCGAGCGATCGGCCGCCACCGTCCGCGCCACCCTGCCCGCCGTCGGCGCGGCGATCGGCGAGATCACCGGGCAGTTCTACGACCGGCTCTTCGCCGACCGCCCGGAGCTGCTGCGGGACCTGTTCAACCGCGGCAACCAGGCGGCCGGGACCCAGCGGCAGGCGCTCGCCGGATCGATAGCCGCGTTCGCCGGCCACCTGCTCGACCACCCGGACGGCCGCCCCGACGCGATGCTCGCCCGGATCGCCCACAAGCACGCCTCGCTCGGCGTCACCCGCGCCCAGTACGCCCTGGTCCACCAGCACCTCTTCGCCGCCATCGCGGACGTGCTCGGCGAGGCCGTCACGCCCGAGGTCGCCGAGGCGTGGGACGAGGTGTACTGGCTGATGGCCAACGCCCTGGCCACGCAGGAGGAGCGCCTCATGGCCGAGCAGAACGCCCTGGCCGGCGGGACCTGGCGCCCCTGGGAGGTGGTGGCGCGCCGCGACGACACCGCCGAGGTCGCCGTCCTGCGGCTGCGCCCCGCCGACGGCCGCCCCGCCGCCCCCTTCCGGGCCGGGCAGTACGTCTCCGTACAGGTCGAACTGCCCGACGGCGCCCGGCAGATCCGCCAGTACTCGCTCACCGGCGCCCCCGAGGGCGACGAGCGGACCATCGCGGTCAAGCGCGTGCCCGGCGGTCCGGGCCCGGAGGGCGAGGTCTCCGGCCACCTGCACGCCCGCACCCGCACCGGTGACGTGCTGCACCTCTCCGCGCCCTACGGCGACCTCGTCCTCGACCGCACCCCGGGCGCCGACGGCCGCCCGGCCCCGCTCCTGCTCGCCTCCGCGGGCATCGGCTGCACCCCGGTCGTCGCCATGCTCCGCGAACTGGCCGACAGCGCCTACGCGGGCCACGTCACCGTGGTGCACGGCGACCGCGCCCCCGCCACCCACCCGCTGCGCACCCTCCACACCGACCTGACCGGCCGGCTCACCGACGCCGAGGCCCACTTCTGGTACGAGGAGCCCACCGCCGGACCCGGCGCGCTCACCGGCCGGGTCGACCTCAAGGCGGTCCCGCTGGCCCCCGGCACCCGGGCCTACCTCTGCGGACCGCTGCCGTTCATGCGCGCCGTCCGCGAACAGCTCCTGGAGCAGGGGGTGCGCCCCGCCGACATCCACTACGAGGTGTTCGGGCCCGACCTGTGGCTGGCCTCGGCCGAGAGCGCCGCCTGACCTCCCGCCCCGCCACCGGCCAGGCCGGGCGGACTCACCGGGAACCACCGGTGCGCGCGGGCCGTTGGACCGGACGGAAGCCGCCGCCCGGTCCACGGTCGGCCCGGGCGGCGGCCCCGCACCTCGCGGAGACCGGGGCCCCGGGGCGGGGCACCCAGGACAGAAGGAGCACGGACCATGGCTGGATTCCTCGACCGCGCCAAGGAACAGGCCCAGCGCGGCCTCGCCCAGGGCAAGCAGAAGCTCGACGAGGTGCAGGTGCAGCGGGCCGGTGCCGACCTGCTGAAGAAACTGGGCTCCGCCTACTACGCCGAGCAGCGCCAGGGCGGTGACCCCCGGGCCACCCAGGACGCCCTGCGCGCCCTGGAGCAGCACGTCGCCACCCACGGGGAGCAGGGGCTGCGCTGACGGTCCGGCGGGGGCGGCGCCGGCGGACACCACGCCCCCGCTGGCCGGATCGCGTCGCACAAACGTCCTGTGGGCGTCGCGCGGTCTTGACGGACTCCCATTCCGGGTACGAAGCGATCCAGACGAGGTGCCCGCGCACCGGGCGGGCGCCGCTTCGCACCCGAAGGAGGCGGCATGGCCCCACCCATGTCAGCGGAGAGGTTCCTCAAGGCGCTCAAGGACGAAGGGGTCACCGTCGTCGAGGTGGGCAGCTGGCGCAGCCACAACCGCAACAGCAAGGGCGCCTGGGGCCCCGTGCACGGCGTGATGATCCACCACACGGTCACCTCCGGCAGCGCCCGGACCGTCGAGATCTGCCGCAACGGCCACGCGGAGCTGCCCGGCCCCCTCTGCCACGGCGTCATCACCAAGGACGGCCGGGTCCACCTGGTCGGCTACGGCCGGGCCAACCACGCCGGGCTCGGCGACGACGACGTCCTCGCCGCGGTCATCGCCGAACGCGCCGTCTACCCCCCGGTCAACGAGGCCAACACCGACGGGAACGCCCGCTTCTACGGCTTCGAGTGCGAGAACATGGGCGACGGCAAGGACCCCTGGACCAGCGCCCAGCTCGACGCGATCGAGAAGGTCTCGGCCGCGGTCTGCCGCGTCCACGGCTGGAACGAGCGGTCCGTCATCGGCCACCTGGAGTGGCAGCCCGGCAAGATCGACCCGCGCGGCTTCACCATGGCGGTGATGCGCGAGCGCATCAAGGGCCGCCTGAAGTGAGGGGCGTGACGGCCGGGCCGACAATGGAGGGGTGAACGCCCACCCCGGCCCCGTACCGCCGGACCCCCTGCCGCTGGTCCCCGTGCCCCGTGCCCGGGACGGCCGGACGCACCGTGAACCGCCGCGTCCGCTGCTCCCCTCACCGGTGCAGGAACTGCGCGAACCGGCCTTCGAGCGGTACGGGGTCCGGCTGCTGCTGAAGCGGGACGACCTGATCCACCCGGACATCCCGGGCAACAAGTGGCGCAAGCTCGCGCCGGTCCTCGACGCGGCCGACCACCGGACGGTGGTGACGTTCGGCGGGGCCTGGTCCAACCACCTGCGGGCGACGGCGGCGGCCGGGCGGCTCCTCGGCTTCCCCACCGTCGGCGTCGTCCGGGGCGAGGAACTGGCCGGCCGGCCCCTCAACGCCTCTCTGGCCCGGTGCCGCGCCGACGGCATGCGGCTGGTCTTCGTCAGCCGTTCCCGGTACCGGCTCAAGGGCGACCCGGCCGTCCGGGACGTGCTGGTGGCCGAGGCCGCGGGCCCCGGGCTGCCGGTGCGCGTCGTGCCCGAGGGCGGCTCGGACGATGCGGCGGTCCGGGCGTGCGCGGTGCTCGGCGAGGAGCTGGCCGCGCTGCGCCGGAGCGTGCCGGCGGTCGCCGTCGCCTGCGGCACCGGGGGCA
The DNA here is from genome assembly GCF_051397025.1 of Streptomyces sp. BBFR102. Lineage (NCBI taxonomy): Bacteria > Bacillati > Actinomycetota > Actinomycetes > Kitasatosporales > Streptomycetaceae > Streptomyces > Streptomyces sp. BBFR102. Next base: position 4,198,525 of record NZ_CP195757.1, on the reverse strand, counting down.
CCCTGGCCGGCCTGGCGGCTGGGCTGGCCTCGGAGCAGGAAGCGGTGGGCGTGGCGGTACTGAAGGGCGGCTTCCTCGGCGCGGAGGTGGCGGCGCACCAGCGGACGGCGTTCGGCCGGGAACGCGGCCGGTGGACCGTCGAGGACGGCTTCCACCACGGCGGTTACGCGCGCACCAGCCCGGAACTGGAGGAGTTCGCCACCGCCTTCGAGCAGCGGCACGGGCTCGCCGTGGAACGCACCTATGTCGCCAAACTCCTGCACGGCCTGGCCACACTGGCGGCGAGTGGCCGCTTCCGCCGGGGTACGGCGCTGGCGGCAGTGGTCACCGGCCGCCCGTTTGCCCCCTGAGGCCCCCTCACTCCTCCCCCCGGTAGGCCGCCGCCTCCTCCAGGTCGAGGCGGCGCAACAGGTCGCGGAGCATCTCGTCGTCGATGTGGCGCCCGTCCCGCAAGGCGACGAAGACCTGGCGTTCGGCGGCGATCATGGAGCGGGCCAGCCGCCGGTAGGTGTCGTCGGCGCTCTCCCCCGTCTCCGGGTTGACGGTGCCCAGGCGCTCCCAGACCGCGTTGCGGCGGCGCTCCAGCACGGCCCGGAGCCGTGCGGCGAGCGGCTCCGGGAGGGCGTTGCGCGGATCGGCGAGCAACTCGTCGAGGCGTCGCTCGGCGGCCTCGGAGGCGGCGCTCTGCGCCTGCGCCTCCAGCAGGGTCTCCGCGCGCGTGTCGCGGCCGGGCAGGCGGAGCAGCCGGGTGAGGGCGGGCAGGGTGAGGCCCTGCACCACGAGGGTGCCGATGACGGTGGTGAAGGTCAAGAAGAGGATCAGGTTCCGGTACGGGAAGGGGCCGCCCTCGTGGACCGTGTGCGGGATCGAGAAGGCGACGGCGAGCGAGACGACACCGCGCATCCCGGCCCAGGCGACGACGAAGGGGCCCTTCCAGGTGGGGTCGGGTTCGCGGGCGCGGATGCGGCGGGAGACCAGCCGGGGCAGGCCGACGGCCGGGTAGGTCCAGACGAACCGGGTGGCGACCACCACCAGGAAGACCGCGAGGGCGTACCAGAGGACCTGGCCGGCGCGGTAGTCGCCGAGGCCGCCGACGACCAGCGGCAGCTGGAGGCCGATCAGCGCGAAGACGGCCGACTCCAGGACGAAGGCGACCATCTTCCAGACCGCCTCCTCCTGGAGCCGGGTGGCGAAGTCGACCTGCCAGGAGCGGTGGCCGAGATGGAGGGCGACGACCACGACGGCGAGCACCCCGGAGGCGCCGGCGTACTCGGCCAGCGCGTAGGCGGCGAACGGGATGAGCAGCGAGAGGGTGTTCTTGAACAGGGGTTCGCGCAGGTGGGTGCGGAGCCACTGGAGCGGCACCATGAGGACCAGGCCGACAGCGACACCGCCGAGTGAGGCGACGAGGAACTCTCCGCCGGCGTGCAGCGGCCCCGCGCTCTCGCCCACGGCTGCGGCGACGGCGACCCGGTAGGCGGTGATGGCGGTGGCGTCGTTCACCAGGGACTCGCCCTGGAGGATGGTGGTGATGCGTGAGGGCAGCCCGACCCGCCGGGCGACGGCGGTGGCGGCGACCGCGTCCGGCGGCGCGACGACCGCACCGAGGACCAGGGCGGCGGTGAGCGGCAGGCCGGGCACGATCAGGTGGACGGCCCAGCCGACGGCGAGCGCGGCGAAGAGCGTGTAGCCGACCGAGAGCAGCGCGACGGAGCGGAGCTGGGCCCGCAGGTCCAGGTAGGAGCTGTCCATGGCGGCCGTGTGGAGCAGCGGCGGCAGCACCATGGGCAGCACGATCTCCGGGTCGAGCGTGTAGGCGGGCACGCCCGGGAGGTACGACACGAGCAGGCCGGCGGTGACCAGGAGCAGCGGCGCGGGGACCGCCGTCCGCCGGCTCGCTCCCGCGACGGCGGTGCTGCCCGCGACCAGGAGCAGCAGCGGCAGTACGTCCATGGCGGGTGGCCCCGTCCTTCCCGGCGGCGGGCGGCGGACCACGACGGAGGCCACAGAAGCCGCGTTAACCTGCCCATCATGAACAAATGCCCCCATGTCGACGAACTGCCGCACCCCGAGCCCGCCCCGTCGGCGGACACCTGCTTGGAGTGCGTGGCCGTCGGGAGCAATCCGGTCCAGCTGCGGAAGTGCCTGCACTGCGGCCATGTGGCGTGCTGCGACTCCTCGCCGCACCAGCACGCGACGGCCCACTTCCGACAGAGCGGCCACCCGGTGATGCGCAGCGCGGAGCCGGGCGAGTCGTGGCGCTGGTGCTACGCGGACGGTTCGATCGCCTGAGCGCTGGGTACGTCAACCCGGCGCCCGGACTTTCCAATTGAGCCCCGCAGACCCCTAGCCACCCTGTGTATAAGTATGCTTACTATGAGTGAGGCGCGGGGGCGGGGGTCCTGGGACACGGACCTCCACGGCGCGGTAGCGTCACGGCTGGAACGTGGCGCGCCCCGGGGACTCCTCCCCGGAGCCCCGAAAGTGCTTGTACCACCTTGGAGGTGAGGGTGTCCCCTATCGCAGGCGAGCCCGGGACCCAGGACTTCGTGGAAGTCCGGCTGCCGGCAGCGGGTGCCTACCTGTCGGTGCTGCGGACGGCCACGGCCGGCCTCGCGGCGCGTTTGGACTTCACCCTCGACGAGATCGAGGACCTGCGCATCGCCGTGGACGAGGCGTGCGCGATTCTGCTCCAGCAGGCCGTGCCGGGCTCAGTCCTCGGCTGCGTCTTCCGGCTGATCGACGACTCACTGGAGGTGACGGTGTCGGCACCCACCACCGACGGCAAGGCCCCCGAGCGGGACACGTTCGCCTGGACGGTGCTCTCCGCGCTCGCGGGCAAGGTCGACTCCTCGGTCGCCGAGGACAAGACCGTCTCGATCAGCCTGCACAAGCAACGCGGCGCGGGCCCTGGTCCGGCGTGAGGGACGGGGAACCGGTGCCCGAGGAGACGCACAGCACCTGGAGTCCCCCCGCCACCGGCGGCGGGGACCGACCGGCCGCCCGGCCCGCCGCCGCCCCAGGGAACCTCCCGGGGCAGCAGCAGGCCCGGCAGCACCCCGAGGGCGTGGAGCGGCCGCCGCCCCGCGCCCCGGGCGGGAAGGACGGACGGGCTGCGCACGGCCCCTGGGATGTCGCGGAGCAGGCGGGACCAATGACCGAGGACAAGCACCAGGACGACCGGCCGGGCGGGCAGGCCGAGCAGCCGGAGCACCAGAAGGACCAGGCGCCCGCGACGGGCGCCCCGGTGGACCGCCCCGACCCGCACGACCGCAGCGCGGCCCGCGCCCTCTTCATCGAGCTGCGTACCCTTCCGGCCGGCGGCCCCGCGTACGCGGAACTGCGCAACCGGCTGGTCCGGATGCACCTGCCGCTGGTCGAGCACCTGGCCCGCCGCTTCCGCAACCGCGGCGAGCCGCTCGACGACCTGACCCAGGTGGCGACGATCGGCCTGATCAAGTCGGTCGACCGGTTCGACCCGGAGCGCGGCGTGGAGTTCTCCACCTACGCCACGCCCACGGTGGTCGGCGAGATCAAGCGGCACTTCCGCGACAAGGGGTGGGCGGTGCGGGTGCCGCGCCGCCTCCAGGAGCTGCGGCTCTCGCTCACCTCGGCCACCGCCGAGCTCTCCCAGCTGCACGGGCGCTCGCCGACCGTCCACGAGCTGGCCGGGAAACTGGGCATCTCCGAGGAGGAGGTGCTGGAGGGCCTGGAGTCGGCCAACGCCTACTCGACGCTCTCCCTGGACGTCCCCGACACCGACGACGAGTCCCCGGCCGTCGCCGACACGCTCGGCTCGGAGGACGAGGCGCTGGAGGGCGTGGAGTACCGGGAGTCGCTCAAGCCGCTGCTGGAGGACCTCCCGCCGCGCGAGAAGCGCATCCTGCTGCTCCGCTTCTTCGGCAACATGACCCAGTCCCAGATCGCCCAGGAGGTCGGCATCTCGCAGATGCACGTCTCCCGGCTGCTGGCCAGGACCCTCGCGCAGCTGCGCGAGAAGCTCCTGGTGGAGGAGTAGGCGGTCAGCGTTCGGCGCCGGGCGGCCGGATGCCGAGGTCGATGGTGGTCGCCGGATTGACCAGCAGCACCAGCCCGCTGACCGCGATCACGGCGAGCGCGATGCCGCCGGGGATGAGGACGCTGTCGGCCTGGAGGAACTGCCAGGCCACCGGCAGCGCCAGGATCTGCGTGATGATCGCGGGCCCGCGGCTCCAGCTGCGGCGGGCCAGCAACCCGCGGGCAGCGGCCAGCGGGATGACGCCGAGCGCGATCAGGGTCAGGCCGCCGGTCAGGGCCGAGCGCAGTTCCCCGTCGCCGAGCAGGGCGCGGACGGCGAGGACGAGGCCGACGACGACCAGCGCCAGACCCTCCACCGCCGCGATGGCGGCGGCCACGGTGAGCCGGTTGGGCCTCGGGCCCGGGTCGGTGGGGGTCTGCTCAGTACTCACCCCAGCAGGGTAGCGCCGCTCCTTTGGCGGAGCCCTCCCCGGGGCCCCGCGCAGACGGACCGGGGTGAGCCGGGCGCCCGTCGCTGGGTACTCTGCAAAGCATGCGCGCACTCCTCGTGGTCAACCCGGCAGCCACCACCACAAGTGCCCGTACACGGGACGTGCTGATCCACGCGCTGGCCAGCGAGGTCGAGCTGGAGGCGGTGACGACCGAGTACCGCGGCCACGCCCGGGACATCGGACGGCTCGCGGCGGCCAGCGCCGACGTCGACATGGTGGTCGCCCTCGGTGGCGACGGCACCGTCAACGAGGTCGTCAACGGCCTGCTCCACGACGGCCCCGACCCCGAACGGCTGCCCGGCCTCGCCGTCGTCCCCGGCGGCTCCACCAACGTCTTCGCCCGCGCGCTGGGGCTGCCCAACGACCCGGTGGAGGCGACCGGCGCCCTGCTGGACGCCCTGCGCACCGGCAGCGAGCGCACGGTCAGCCTGGGTCTGGCGAGCGGCACCCCCGGCTCCGAGGACGAGGCGGTCCCCGGCCGCTGGTTCACCTTCACCGCCGGACTGGGTTTCGACGCCGGCGTGATCGGCCGGGTCGAACAGCACCGCGAGCGCGGCCGGCGCTCCACCCACCCGCTCTACGTCCGCCAGGTGCTGCGCCAGTTCGTCGGCGAGCCGCACCGCCGGCACGGCCTGATCACCCTGGAGCAGCCGGGCGAGGAACCCGTCGACGACCTGGTCCTCTCGGTCGTCTGCAACACCGCGCCCTGGACCTACCTGGGCAACCGCCCGATATACGCCTCGCCCCGCGCCTCCTTCGACACGGGTTTGGACATCTTCGGCCTGAGCAGGCTCTCCACCATGGCGGTGGCCCGCTACGGCACGCAGTTGCTGGCGTCGAGCCCCGAGCGCGGACCTCGCGGTCGTCACGCCCTGTCACGGCATGACCTGACCGCGTTCACCTTGCATTCGAAGGCTCCGCTGCCCTTCCAGATGGACGGCGACCACCTGGGACTGCGTACCAGCGTGACGTTCGCAGGCGTTCGCCGTGCACTGCGTGTGATTGTGTGAGCGGAAAGGGCGAAAGTCCTTTCACTCGAACGTTTAGACCAGGGTCCACCCCATGGAAGTACGGCTGTGACCTAGTCGACACCGAGGAATCCAAAAAAAGTTCCCGGAAGGGGTTGTATCCGCTGCCGAGGTTTGGGAATCTCTACATGGCACTCGGGACGGCCCGCAACACCGGCCTCCGCTGAGAGTCAGAACCCCTCCTCAAAGTCGGACCCACACCAGTCCATCTGGCTGTCGGCCTTCACCTGTTGAGGGTTTCGTGAAAGCGTTCACATTCACAAGCAACTTGCATGTAACACCACGGAGAGGTAGCAGCCATGGACTGGCGTCACAACGCCGTTTGCCGCGAGGAAGACCCCGAGCTCTTCTTCCCCATCGGCAACACCGGTCCTGCGCTGCTGCAGATCGAGGAAGCCAAGGCCGTCTGCCGTCGCTGCCCCGTTGCTGAGCAGTGCCTGCAGTGGGCGCTCGAGTCCGGTCAGGACTCCGGCGTCTGGGGTGGCCTCAGCGAGGACGAGCGCCGCGCGATGAAGCGCCGCGCCGCCCGCAACCGGGCGCGCAACGCGAGCGCCTGACACCCAGAGCCTGGCCGGCGGCGCGTACGACGTGTGCGCACACCCCGCCCTTGAAACGCAGCGCGCAGTACCCTCGGATGCGCTCGAAGACTGAAACGAGCCCCCGGACCCCATCAGGGTCCGGGGGCTCGGCGCATTCCGGGGCGTGTAACGGGCGGACGCCGCACGCTGGTTGAACGCCTCGGGCGCCCCCGGGTGACCGAAGGCGCCCGCAGACCCGGCGGCCGGGGCGCTCAGAGGTCGCCGCGGACCGGGATGTCGAGCAGGACGCGGGTGCCGCCCCCGGGAGCGGCGTTCATGTCGAAGGTGCCGCCCAACTCGCCCTCCACCAGGGTCCGGACGATCTGGAGACCCAGGTTGCCCGCGGTGTGGGCGTCGAAACCCTCGGGCAGGCCCACCCCGTCGTCCTGCACGGTGATGAGCAGCCGGGCGTCCTTGCGGGTGCCGCCGCGGACCGCCGACACCTCGACCTCGCCGGTGTCGCCGGGGCCGAAGCCGTGCTCCAGGGCGTTCTGGAGGACTTCGGTCAGGACCATGGAGAGCGGGGTGGCCACCTCGGCGTCGAGAATGCCGAACCGGCCGGTACGCCGGCCCTCGACCCGGCCGGGCGAGATCTCGGCGACCATCGCGAGGACCCGGTCGGCGATCTCGTCGAACTCCACGCGCTCGTCGAGGTTCTGGGAGAGCGTCTCGTGGACGATGGCGATCGAGCCGACCCGGCGGACCGCCTCCACCAGTGCCTCCCGGCCGCGCTCGGACTCGATGCGGCGGGCCTGGAGCCGCAGCAGTGCGGCCACCGTCTGGAGGTTGTTCTTCACCCGGTGGTGGATCTCCCGGATGGTGGCGTCCTTGGTCATCAGCTCACGCTCACGACGGCGCAGTTCCGTGACATCCCGGAGGAGGACCAGCGAACCGATGCGGGTGCCCTTGGGCCGCAGCGGGATGGCCCGCAACTGGATGACGCCGTCACTCCCCTCGACCTCCGCCTCGCGCGGGGCGTACCCGCTGGCCAGCTTGACCATCGCCTCGTCGACCGCGCCCCGCGCCGGCGCCAGCTCGGTGGTGGTCTGGCCGAGGTGGTGGCCGACCAGGTCGGCGGCGAGGCCGAGCCGGTGGTACGCGGAGAGGGCGTTCGGGGAGGCGTACTGGACGATGCCGTCGGCGTCCAGGCGGATCAGACCGTCTCCGGCGCGCGGGGAGACGTCGGTGTCGCCCTGCTGGTCGGCGAAGGGGAAGGCGCCGGCGGCGATCATCTGCGCCAGGTCGGAGGCGCTCTGGAGGTAGGTCAGCTCCAGGCGGCTCGGGGTGCGCACGGTCAGCAGGTTGGTGTTGCGGGCGATGACGCCGAGGATGCGGCCCTCGCGGCAGACCGGGATGGACTCGACCCGTACCGGCACCTCCTCGCGCCACTCCGGGTCGCCCTCACGCACGATGCGGCCCTCGTCCAGGGCCAGGTCGAGCATGGGGCGCCGACCGCGCGGGACGAGGTGGCCGACCATGTCGTTCTGGTACGAGGTCGGGCCCGTGTTCGGGCGCATCTGGGCGACGGAGACGTAGCGGGTGCCGTCCCGGGTCGGGACCCACAGGATGAGGTCGGCGAAGGAGAGGTCGGAGAGGAGTTGCCACTCCGAGACCAGCAGGTGGAGCCACTCCAGGTCGGTGTCACCTAGAGCGGTGTGCTGGCGGACGAGTTCGTTCATGGACGGCACACCGGCGAGCGTACCCGGCGGACGCCGGGGGCCTCCCGGGGGCCGGGCCGGACCTCGGTCCCCGCGTCCCGGCGTATCAGGGCGGGCGCTCACGGTGGCCTCGGTCCCGGTAGGCCTGGATGGAGGCCGCTGCGCGTCCGTGAGGATCGCGCCCCCTCAGACACCCACGGGCCGCGGCGCCTGGGTGGGACCCTCAGCCCACCCGGCACCGCAGCCCGGAGCAACCACCGGCCGTCGGGTGTGCGGTCCCGTGGCCGGTCAGGGGGAACCGGAACAGTCAGGGCAGAGAGTGCCGGGTCCCCGGTCCGCCCTTCTGTGCGGGAAGGGCGGAGGCTTCACGTCGCCATTGTGGACTAGACCATTCGCCCTGTCCATGCGTGCGGCCGATGTTCTGTTCAGCAGTTCACGGCAGGGGCACCGCGTCCGCACCCCGCCGCCCCCTATCTCCCACACGGACCGGGCGGCGGGGTGGTTCACCCTCGCCGGCACCGGGTCCGGCGGGGGCGCGAGGCGGCGCGGCGCGGGGCGCGAGGCAGACCCCGGAAAGATCCCCCCTCTGTTAGATTGGTCTATACCAGCTGTCCCACCACAGATCGGCAGGCCACGCGTGGAAGTTGTCATCGTTCCGGACGCCAGGTCGGGCGGCGAGCTGATCGCCGACGCCATCGGCGCCCTCCTGCGGCGCAAGCCCGACGCCCTGCTCGGAGTCGCCACGGGTTCGACACCGCTGCCCGTCTACCAGGCGCTGGCCACCAAGGTCTCCGAGGGCGCGGTGGACGCCTCACGGGCCCGGATCTGCCAGCTCGACGAGTACGTGGGACTGCCGCCCGGCCACCCCGAGTCGTACCGCTCGGTGGTGCTGCGCGAGGTCGTCGAGCCGCTCGGCCTGCCGGCCGCCTCCTTCATGGGGCCCGACGGCTCCGCCGAGGACGTCCAGGCCGCCTGCGAGGCGTACGACGCGGCGCTCGGCGCGGCCGGGGGCGTCGACCTCCAGCTCCTGGGTATCGGCACCGACGGGCACATCGGGTTCAACGAGCCGTGCTCCTCGCTCGCCTCGCGCACCCGGATCAAGACGCTGACCGAGCAGACCCGGCGGGACAACGCCCGGTTCTTCGACAGCCTGGACGAGGTCCCCCACCACGTCATCACCCAGGGCATCGGCACCATCCTGGACGCCCGCCACCTGGTGCTGCTCGCCACCGGTGAGGGCAAGGCGCAGGCCGTGGCCGACACGGTGGAGGGCCCGGTCGCCTCGGTGGTGCCCGCCTCGGCGCTCCAGCTCCACCGGCACGCGACCGTGGTGGTGGACGAGGCGGCCGCCTCCAAACTGCGGCTCGCCCCGTACTTCCGGGACACCTACGCCACCAAGCCCGCGTGGCAGGGGCTCTAGAGGACGGGCCTTCCGTACTCGAAGCAAGCCCGGCCGGAACGTTCCGGCCGGGCTCGTCGCGTTCCCGGGGGACGATCGCGCCCGCCCCCGGGGTGGCGGGGCGGGCGCGGTCCGGGCGGGGGCCGCGTGTGCCCGGGCCCCGGGGTCAGGCGGTGACGGCCTCGGCGGCGGCCTGGCCGCAGACCCGGGAGGCGCCGTGCGTGGCCACGTACAGCGAGCCGCGCGGGGTGGACTGCGGGATGCCCATCTCGACCACCACGGTGTCCGGGCGGGCCGCGAGGAGCGCGTCCAGCGCGCGGGCCATCCACGGGTGCCGGTGCTCGTCGCGGACGACGGCGACCAGCCGCCGCTCCCCCGCCTCGCCGAGGACGCGGGCGGCCAGTTCCCCACCGTCCTGCTCGGTGTACGAGGCGGAGGTGGTGCCGGGGAGCCGGGCCGCCAGCTCGGCGGCGACGCCCCAGGGGGTCTCGGCGCCGACGGCGATGTTGGCGACCGGCGCGAAGGAGACCACGTGCGGGGCGGGGGTCAGCGCCCGGTGCCCCTCGGTGCGGGTGACCTCCAGCGCCCGGCGCGCGGCGACGAGGCCGATGTCCGGGGTGCGCTCCCCCGTCGCGCGGGGGGTGGAGGTGGTCCAGGCGGCCAGCGCGCGGACCCGGGCGGCGGCGTCGGCGAGGCGTTCCTCGGCCAGTTCACCGGAGCGCACGGCGCGGACCAGGGCGTCCCGGAGCCTGATCACCGTCTGCTCGTCGGCGAGGCCGCCGCCGACGCAGATCGCGTCGGCGCCCGCGGCGATGGCGAGGACGCTGCCGTGCTCGATGCCGTAGGTCGCGGAGATCGCCTGCATCTCCATGCCGTCGGTGACGATCAGCCCCTCGTAGCCGAGTTCCTCGCGAAGCAGGCCGGTGAGGATGCGGCGGCTGAGGGTGGCGGGCCGGTCGGGGTCGAGCGCCGGGACCAGGATGTGGGCGCTCATGACCGCCTTGGACCCGGCCGCGACGGCGGCCCGGAAGGGGGTGAGGTCGCGGGCGGCCAGGACGTCCGCGCCGACCTCGACGGTCGGCAGGGCGTGGTGCGAGTCGACCGCGGTGTCGCCGTGCCCCGGGAAGTGCTTGGTGCAGGCGGCGACGCCGGCGGACTGCATGCCCTCGACGTAGGCGGTGGTGTGGCGGGCCACCAGTTCCGGGTCGGAGCCGAAGGAGCGGACGCCGATGACCGGGTTGTCGGGGTCGGAGTTGACGTCGGCCGAGGGCGCCCAGTTGAGGTGGACTCCGCAGTCGGCGAGCCGGCGGGCCAGCTCGTGGGCGACGGCCCGGGTCAGGCCGGGGTCGTCGACCGCGCCGAGGGCGTGGTTGCCGGGCACGGAGGAGCCGCCGACGGCCTCCAGGCGGGTGACGTCGCCGCCCTCCTCGTCGATGGCGACGAGGATGTCCTCGCGCTCGGCCCGCAACTGCGCGGTGAGTGCGGCGAGCTGGCCGGGCGAGGTGATGTTGCGGCCGAAGAGTCCGACCGAGGCCAGGCCCGCGCGGATCTGCCGCAGCAGCCACTCGGGGGCCTCGGTGCCGGTGAAGCCGGGCTGGAGGACGGCGAGGGCGTCGCGGGTGAGCTGGTCGCCGGGGGCGGTGGTGGGCTGGGCGGTCATGGTGCTCATCCCTTCACGGCGCCGGAGGTGAGGCCGGCCGCCATCTTGGACTGGATGATCATGAAGAAGACGACGACCGGGAGGGCGATCATCGTGGAGGCGGCCATCAGCGCGCCGTAGTCCGTCCCGCGCTCGGTGGTGAAGGTCATCAGCCACACGTTGAGCGTGTACTTGGAGTTGTCGTTGATCAGGATGTACGCGAAGAGGTACTCGTTCCAGGCGTTGACCAGCGCGAAGATCGACGCGGCGGCGAGGCCCGGGGCGAGCAGCGGGAAGATGACCCGGCGGAAGGCGCCCATCCGGGTACAGCCGTCCACCATCGCGGACTCCTCCAGCTCCACGGGGATGTTGACCACGAAGCCGCGGATCATCACCACCGCGAAGGGCAGCGTGGAGACCAGGTAGACGACGATCAGGCCCCAGTACTCGTCCAGCCCGCCCATGGCGTTGAGCTGGGCGTAGATGGGGATGAGCATCGCGGTCGGCGGCAGCATCTGGACCAGGATGAGGACCATCAGCAGGGCGCGGCGGCCGAAGAAGCGGAAGCGGCCGATGGCCAGCGCCGCCAGGGTGGCGATGATCATGCCGCCGACGACGGCGGTGAGGGAGACGACGAGGCTGGACTGGATCGCGGTGACGAAGTTGTCCTGCTTCACCGCGCGGGCGAAGTTGTCGAAGGTGATCGACGAGGGCCACAGGGTCTGGTCGTAGGACCGGATCTCGTGGTTGGGGCGCAGGGCGCTGACGATCAGCCAGTAGACCGGGAAGGCCATGACGGCCGCGGTGACCAGCGCGATGATGTGGTAACCGAGCCGGGTCTTCTTCCGGTCGGGGCGGATGGCCTGGGGCTCGGGGGCCTCGGCCGCGGGGGAACCCGCCAGGGGCGTCCTCGTCGCGGTGCTCATTCGACCTCTCCCGTCTTCATCAGCTGGCGCAGGTAGTAGACGGCCACGCCGGACAGCAGCACGACCGTGATGAGGGCGATGGCAGTGCCCTGGCTGAACGAGGTGGAGGAGAACGCCTTGGAGAAGGAGTAGAGGCCGAGGGTCTCGTACTCGGGCTCGGGCTTGTTGCCCCGCAGCAGCCAGATCTGGCCGAAGACGTTGAAGTCCCAGATCACCGAGAGGGTGGTGACCATGACGAAGACCGGCTTGATCACCGGCCAGGTGACGAAGCGGAAGATCCCGGCCGCGGACGCGCCGTCGAGGGCGGCGGCCTCCTCCAGTTCCTTGGGGACCTGGGTGAGGGCGGCGTAGAGGGTGACCACCACGAAGGGGACGGCGCCCCAGACGACCAGGGCGGTGATGACGCCGAAGCCCTGCCAGGGGTCGAGGAACCAGTTGTGGCCGAGGAAGTCCTCCCCGACGACCTTGGCGATCAGGGTGTTGACCAGGCCGTAGTCGGAGTCGGAGAGCCACCGGAAGATGGAGGCGGCGACCATCAGCGGCATCGACCAGGCGGCGATCAGCGCCACGGTCAGCACGATCCGCACCCAGGTGGTCAGCCGCGTCATCAGCAGCGCGAGCAGCAGCCCGATCGCCATGGTGAGGGTGACGCAGACGGCCATGAACAGCACCGTCCGCCCGACGACGTACCAGAACTCGCTGTCGCCGAGGATGGCCGTGTACTGGTCGAGGCCGACCCACGGCGGGGTGTTCCCGGACCAGAGTTCGCGGCGGCCCATGTCCTGGAAGGACATGATGACCGACTTGACGAGCGGAAAGGCGTACACGGCCGCGACCGCGATGACCGCCGGGAGGATCAGGAGGTAGGGCAGCAGCGCGCCCTTCTTCCGTCTCGGCGGCCCGGGGTGCGGCGGGGGGCCCGCCGGTGGTGGGGTCCCTTTGTCGAGGGGAGCGCTCGGTATGGCGGCCGGCGGGTCGGCGGCCTGAGTCTCGGCGGCAGTCACGTGGCTGACCTTCCGTTTCCTGTTCTGCACCGCAAGGGGACGGACGGAACCCGCGTGAGGCGGGTCCCGTCCGCGGTGATCGTGGGGCCCGTCAGCCCTTGTTGATCAGCTCGTCGATCTTCGCGTCGGCGGCCTTGGTGGCCTTCTCGACGGAGTCGCCCTTGATGATCCGGAGCAGCATGTTCTTCAGGACCTCCTCCTTCTCGATGGAGGTCCAGCCCGGCGCGATCGGGGTGAACCAGGCGTCCGGCACCGCGTTGGCGACGGCGGCCGTCTCCGGGTTCTCCTTCAGCGGCTCAAGCTGCTTGGTGTTGTTCGGCAGGATGTTCTTGCCGGCCAGCACCTCCATGGACTTCTCGTTGGTGAAGAGGGAGACCCACTCCTGCGCGAGGTCCTTGGCCTTGGACTTCTCGACGATGCCGAGGTCCGAACCGCCGATGAAGGAAGGCAGCGCCTTGCCCTCGGGGCCGGGCATGCCCGCTGTGGCGATCTTGCCCTTGAGCTTGGCGTTGCCGTTGTTCTCACCGTCGACGACGGAACCGGCCTCCCAGCCGTTGCCGTAGATGACGCCGGCCTTCTCGTTGGCCACGACGTTGGCGTGGTCCTGCTCGTCCTTGGTCAGGTCCGCCTTGTTGTACTTCTCGACCAGGTCGACGAAGTGCCGGATGCCCTTCTGCGCCTGGGGGGCGGAGAGCGTGCCCTTCCACTCCTTGGAGCCCTCGTCGTACTCGGCGATCTGGCCGCCGTACGCCGCGACGTAGGACATCGCCGCGTACCAGTAGCGGCCCGGGAGGTAGAGGGAGGAGTAGCGCTTGTCCTTCGCGCCGTACTCCTTGGAGACCTTGTCCATCGCCTTGAGGAAGGCGTCCTCGGTCTCGGGGAGGGCGTCGGAGCCGGTCGCCTTCTTCAGCATCTCCTGGTTGTAGACCGCGACGCGGGCACCGGCGTAGTAGGGCACGCAGTACTGCTTGCCCTCGAAGGTGCAGGTGTCGGTGAGGCCCTGGATCCAGGTGTCCGAGTTCTCGTACTTCTCGGGGTCGATCTCGGCGAGGGCGCCGTTGAGGATGTACTGCATCGTCTCGGTGTTGCCGAGTTCGACGACGTCCGGGAACTTGTCCCCGCCGAGGGCGGTGTCGAGCTTCTTGGCCTTGTCGGCCCAGCTTTGGTACTGGACGTTCACCTTGACGTTGGGGTACTTCTTCTTGAACTGCGCGTTGACGTCCTTGACCAGCTCCGGCCAGGTGCTCTGGGCGTCGACCATCAGCCAGACGGTCAGGTCTTCCTTGCGGTCCTCGGGCTTGGCGTCGCTCGCCGTCTCCGAGTCCCCGCACGCCGCGAGACCAGCCATCATGCCAGCGACACCGATGGCCGCAATGAGCTTGCGCTTCACGTCACCCTCCTCAGGGAACCCTCTACCCCCACCCGCAGCGATGACATCGAGGACGAGTTACTGCCGTGGGACTGGGAACTGGTCTTTAATGGTGTAGACCAGTAAGCCGGAGCTTGGCCTAGACCTTTAGGGGTGTCAAGGGTGTATAAGAAGGGCAGTCGCGTCCGTTATCGGACCGACACCTGAGGCAGTCCGGACCGGCGATCACCGGCCGTGCCACGATGTGAGCCGCGACAGACGGAGGAGCCGGTGACGGCAGCAGCGCAGGAGCCGGGGAGGCGGAGCATGACGACGGACGCGGGCGGTACGAGGGCCCGAACGGCCGACGAACCCGCCACCGAGCCCACCAGTCCGGTACGGGCCACCCGGGTGCCCAAGTACTACCGTCTCAAGCGGCACTTGCTCGACATGACGCGGACGCTGCCCCCGGGAACCTCCGTACCCCCCGAGCGCACGCTCGCCGCCGAGTTCGACACCTCGCGGACCACGGTGCGCCAGGCGCTCCAGGAGCTGGTGGTCGAGGGCCGGCTCGAACGCATCCAGGGCAAGGGCACCTTCGTCGCCAAGCCCAAGGTCTCCCAGGCGCTCCAGCTGACCTCCTACACCGAGGACATGCGCGCCCAGGGCCTGGAGCCCACCTCGCAACTGCTGGAGGTCGGCTACATCACCGCGGACGAACCGCTCGCCGCCCTGCTCGACATCACCGCCGGCGGCCGCGTGCTGCGCATCGAGCGGCTGCGACTGGCCAGCGGCGAGCCGATGGCGATCGAGACCACCCATCTCTCCGCCAAGCGCTTCCCGGCCCTGCGCCGCTCCCTGTCCAAGTACACCTCCCTGTACACGGCGCTCTACGAGGTCTACGGCGTCCGCCCCGCCGAGGCCGAGGAGACCATCGAGACCTCGCTCGCCACCCCGCGCGAGGCGGCCCTGCTCGCCACCGACGTGGGCCTGCCGATGCTCATGCTCTCCCGCCACTCCCGCGACGAGACGGGCGCGCCGGTGGAGTGGGTGCGCTCGGTCTACCGCGGCGACCGGTACAAGTTCCTGGCGCGGCTGAAGCGGCCGGTGGAGTAGGCCCGGCGCGCGTCCGGACGACAGGGCGGCATCCCCTACCGGGGGGTGCCGCCCTTCCCTGTGTCCGGACACGGGGAAGGGCGTCGGGGAGGACGGAGCGCCTGGCGGGAATTCGCCCCTCGTTTTTCCGCCACTCCGCTATGCCCCTATCGCCCCGTACAGCTCCCGCCGCACGATTCGCTCGTACGTGTGTGCTTTTCGGCGCATGCCCACCCGACGGCGAGGGGTACGCAAGTCACCGGCGGAAGGTCACGGTTGGGAGGCGATCGGCGCGGGGCCTCTCGGGCGGGGCGGGCGCTCGGCGGGGGGACAAATGCGCGGGGAGACGTGCGTAAGGGACGCGGACGCGGCGGCTGCGGCACGCGGTTGCCCGGGAAGTGAAGTCGTTGCCGTTCCGATACGCGGACAGGGGGTGCCAAAGCCCGGACCGGTCGCCTACATTTCCGACGCATTACAGGAGTTCAGCGCAGGTGTTTCCACCTGCGCTCATGTGAGGGGACCATCATGGCCGAGCCGGCTCCACCCGCTTCCGGAAACCGGAAGCCGTCCGCCAGATCCATCGCCGTCTGGTCGCTGGTCGCCGTGGTCGGCGCCATCGCCTGGAGCGTGCTGGCGCTCTCCCGGGGGGAGGAGATCTCCGCCGTCTGGATGCTGGGGGCGGCCCTCGGCTCCTACGCCATCGCGTACCGCTTCTACTCGCGGTTCATCGCCAACAAGGTCCTGAAGGTCGACAAGAACCGGGCCACCCCGGCGGAACGCCTGGACAACGGGGTCGATTTCCAGCCGACCGACCGCCGGGTGCTCTTCGGCCACCACTTCGCGGCGATCGCGGGCGCGGGCCCGCTGGTCGGCCCGATCCTGGCGGCCCAGATGGGCTACCTTCCGGGCACCATCTGGATCGTGGCCGGCGTGATCTTCGCCGGCGCCGTCCAGGACATGGTCACCCTCTTCTTCTCCACCCGCCGCAACGGCCGTTCGCTCGGCCAGATGGCCCGGGACGAGATCGGCCCGGTCGGCGGTGTCGCCGCCCTGATCGCGGTCTTCATGATCATGATCATCCTGCTGGCGGTGCTGGCCCTCGTCATCGTCAACGCGCTGGCGGGCTCGCCGTGGGGTGTCTTCTCCATCGGCATGACCATCCCGATCGCCCTTTTCATGGGCGTCTACCTGCGCACGCTGCGCCCGGGCAAGGTCACCGAGGTCTCCGTCCTCGGTGTGGCGCTGCTGCTGCTGGCGATCGTGGGCGGCGGCTGGGTCGCGGAGTCCTCGATGGCGGACTTCTTCACCCTGGAGCCGAGCACCCTGGTCGTCTGGATGGTGGTCTACGGCTTCTTCGCCTCGGTGCTGCCGGTCTGGATGCTGCTCGCCCCGCGTGACTACCTCTCCACCTTCATGAAGGTCGGCACGATCGTGCTGATGGCGGTCTGCGTCGTCATCGCGATGCCGACGCTGAAGATGGACGGCGTCACCTCCTTCGCGACCAGCGGCGCGGGCCCGGTCTTCTCCGGCTCGCTCTTCCCGTTCGTCTTCATCACCATCGCCTGTGGCGCGCTCTCCGGCTTCCACTCCCTGGTCTCCTCGGGCACCACCCCGAAGATGGTCCAGAAGGAGACCCAGATCCGGATGATCGGGTACGGCGCGATGCTCACCGAGTCGTTCGTCGCCATCATGGCGATGATCGCCGCCTGCATCATCGACCCGGGCCTCTACTTCGCGATCAACTCCCCGGCCGGTGTGCTCGGTGACACGGTCAACAGCGCGTCGGAGGCGATCGCCAACCTCGGCTTCACCATCAGCCCGGACCAACTGGCCCAGGCGGCCAAGGACGTCGAGGAGCAGTCCCTGCTGTCGCGGACCGGCGGCGCCCCGACCTTCGCCTTCGGTATGGCGGAGATCTTCGCGGCCGCCCTCGGCGGCGCCGGGATGAAGGCGTTCTGGTACCACTTCGCGATCATGTTCGAGGCGCTCTTCATCCTCACCACCGTCGACGCCGGTACGCGGGTCGGCCGCTTCATGCTCCAGGACACCCTGGGCAACGTCTGGAAGCCGATGCGCCGCGTCAGCTGGTGGCCGGGCGTCTGGCTGACCTCGGCGATCGTGGTCGGCTGTTGGGGCTACTTCCTCTGGGTCGGTGTCCACGACCCGCTGGGCGGCATCAACCAGCTCTTCCCGCTCTTCGGTATCGCCAACCAGCTGCTGGCCGCCGTCGCGCTGGCCGTCTGCACCACGCTGCTGATCAAGTCCGGCCGCCTCAAGTGGGCCTGGGTGACGGGTATCCCGCTCGCCTGGGACGTGGCGGTCACGCTCACCGCGAGCTGGCAGAAGGTCTTCTCGGACGACCCGACCATCGGCTTCTTCGCGCAGCGCGCCAAGTACCAGGACGGCATCGACGCGGGCGAGGTGCTGGCCCCGGCCAAGTCGATGAGCGACATGCACACCGTGGTGACCAACTCCACCGTGGACGGCGTCCTGTCGATCGTCTTCGCGCTGCTGATCGTCATCGTCCTGGTCGACGCGGGCCGGGTCAGCTACCAGGCGATCCGCAGGCCCGAGTCGGTCAAGCTGGCCGAGGCACCGTTCGAGCAGTCGAAGATCGTCGCGCCGGCCGGGATGTTCCCGACCGCCGAGGAGAAGGCCGAACTGGCCCTCGTCGGCGCCGCAGCCCCGCTCCCCGACTCCGCCGGTGACGGCGGCGTCCCCGCGAAGCAGGGCGGCGACAAGGCATGAGCGGCGAGGCGGCCCGCCACCCCGGACGCCTCGGCGTGCTGGCCCACCGCGTGCGCGCCGGTGCGCGCTGGATCGGCTGGTACGTCCGGGAGGTGTCGGGCGAGACCGCGTACGAGAAGTACGCCGCGCACGTGCGGCGCCACGACCCGGACGCCGAGGTGATGACCCGCAGGCAGTTCGAACGCAGTCGCATGGACGCCCGCGAGGCGGACCCGCGCGACGGATTCCGCTGCTGCTGACCGCCCGGCGAGGCCGCCGATCCCCCGAGGGGGTCGGCGGCCTCGCCGTTTCCCGGACCGGGCGGTGCCCCTGGCGGCTCGCGTGCCGATCCGGGCGCGTACGCTCTCCGAGGTCGCCGCACCCCTTCGCGCGCCCCCCGTGAAACCCCGCCGGCCTGCGCACCGGGGCATCTCCCCGAGGCGTCGACAGCCCCTCGGGGACGGGCTCCGAAGCCGTTCCCGCAGAGATCCGGGCCCGGTCCGAGGGCGTCCACGAGGGGTTCGGGCATCCCGTGCGGGCGGGGTCGAATGACCCACCTCACAGCACACCTGACACAAGATATGGGGCCGCTTCGCGAGCGCGGCACAAGATGTATGCTCATGCTCGCTGTCGCCGCAGGGGAATCCGGTGGAAGTCCGGAACTGTCCCGCAACGGTGTGTTGGTGCGCTTTCGCGTACCCGCGAGTCCGAGGACCTGCCGGCAGCGCACCCGGCCGTCCGGTCCGGGTGCCGATGTCGTCCGGGCCTCGTGGAATGGGTTCGCGGACACGTGCGGACCCGTGTGCCCTGAGCCCGGCCTCCCGCCCGTACCCGCCGCCCTCCGCGAGGCTCCGAGCCGAGCGAGGGAGAGCTTCATGACCATCGCGCCAGCCGATCCGTCCACGGCCGAGGTGCGGGCCGAGGAGATCCAGGGCCCCGGGGGCGCGCTGCTGCGTACCCTCACCGACCTCACCGCGGATCTCCCCGACACCGACCCCGGCCGGGTGGCCGCCGCCGCGCTCCGGGGCCGCAACGCCGCCTCGGACGAGGCCGAGCTGCGCTCGCTCGCGACGGAGGCCGCCGCCGGTCTGATCTCCGAGGACCCCGCCTACTCCCGGCTCGCCGCCCGCCTGCTGACCCTCACCATCGCCGAGGAGGCCGCGGGCCAGGGCGTCACCACCTTCACCGGGTCGGTGGCCACCGGGCATCGCGAGGGCCTGATCGCGGACCGCACCGCCGCGTTCGTGGCCGCGCACGCCGAGCGGCTCGACGCGCTGATCGACCAGGCGGCCGACGACCGGTTCGGCTACTTCGGCCTGCGCACCGTGCACAGCCGCTACCTGCTGCGCCACCCGCACACCCGCCAGGTCATCGAGACGCCCCAGCACTTCATGCTCCGCGTCGCCTGCGGCCTCGCCGAGGACGACTCGGTCCGGGCGGTCGAGGAGGTCGCCTCGCTCTACCGGCTGATGAGCGCCCTGTCCTACCTGCCCTCCTCCCCCACCCTCTTCAACTCCGGCACCCGGCACCCGCAGATGTCCTCCTGCTACCTGCTGGACTCCCCCAAGGACGAGCTGGAGTCGATCTACGACCGCTACCACCAGGTCGCCCGGCTCTCCAAGCACGCGGGCGGCATCGGTCTCGCCTACTCCCGCATCCGCGCCCGGGGTTCGCTGATCCGGGGCACCAACGGGCACTCCAACGGCATCGTGCCGTTCCTCAACACGCTCGACGCCTCGGTGGCCGCCGTCAACCAGGGCGGCCGGCGCAAGGGCGCGGCCGCGGTCTACCTGGAGACCTGGCACGCCGACGTCGAGGAGTTCCTGGAGCTGCGGGACAACACCGGCGAAGACGCCCGGCGCACCCACAACCTCAACCTGGCGCACTGGATTCCGGACGAGTTCATGCGCCGGGTCGACGCCGACGCCCACTGGTCGCTCTTCTCCCCCTCGGACGTCCCCGAGCTGACCGACCTGTGGGGAGACGCCTTCGACGCGGCCTACCGCGCGGCCGAGGCGGCGGGTCTGGCCAAGCGGACCATCCCGGCGCGTGAGCTGTACGGCCGGATGATGCGCACCCTCGCCCAGACCGGCAACGGCTGGATGACCTTCAAGGACGCCTCCAACCGCACCGCCAACCAGACGGCGCTGCCGGGCCACACCGTGCACTCCTCGAACCTGTGCACGGAGATCCTGGAGGTCACCGACGACGGCGAGACGGCCGTCTGCAACCTCGGCTCGGTCAACCTCGGGGCCTTCGTCACCGACGGCGCCGTCGACTGGGAACGGCTGGACGAGGCGGTGCGCACCGCGGTGGTCTTCCTGGACCGCGTGGTCGACATCAACTTCTACCCGACCGAGCAGGCCGAGCGCTCCAACTCCCGCTGGCGGCCGGTGGGCCTGGGTGCGATGGGCCTCCAGGACGTCTTCTTCCAGCTCCGGCTCCCCTTCGACTCCGCCGAGGCCCGGCAGCTCTCCACGCGGATCGCCGAGCGCATCATGCTCACCGCGTACGAGACCTCCTGCGACCTCGCCGAGAAGAACGGGCCGCTGCCCCACTGGGACCGCACCCGCACCGCGCGGGGCGTGCTCCACCCGGACCACTACGACACCGAGCTGACGTGGCCCGAGCGGTGGGAGGCGCTGCGCGCCCGGGTAGCGAAGAGCGGTATGCGCAACGCGCTGCTCCTGGCCATCGCCCCGACGGCCACCATCGCCTCGATCGCGGGCGTCTACGAGTGCATCGAGCCGCAGGTCTCCAACCTCTTCAAGCGCGAGACGCTCAGCGGGGAGTTCCTCCAGGTCAACTCGTACCTGGTCCAGGACCTGAAGCGGCTCGGCGTCTGGGACGCGCGCACCCGTGAGGCGCTGCGCGAGGCGAGCGGCTCGGTGCAGGGCTTCGCGTGGGTCCCCGAGGAGTTGCGGGCGCTGTACCGCACCGCCTGGGAGCTGCCGCAGCGCGGCCTGATCGACATGGCGGCGGCCCGGACCCCGTTCCTGGACCAGAGCCAGTCGCTCAACCTGTTCATGGAGACGCCCACCATCGGCAAGCTCAGCTCGATGTACGCGTACGCCTGGCGGAAGGGGCTCAAGACCACGTACTACCTGCGGTCCCGTCCGGCCACGCGGATCGCGCGTGCCGCCGGCGGCTCCGCCCCCACCACCGCCACCGTCCCGGCGCAGGCGGCCCCCGACGCGGAGGCCATCGCCTGCTCCCTGGAGAACCCCGAGTCCTGCGAGGCATGCCAGTAATGACCACCCCCGACACCACCCCGGCAGCGAACGCGCACACCGCGGGCACCGCGAAGAACCTGCTGGACCCCGGCTTCGAGCTGACGCTGCGCCCGATGCGGTACCCGGACTTCTACGAGCGCTACCGGGACGCGATCAAGAACACCTGGACCGTCGAGGAGGTCGACCTCCACTCCGACGTCGCCGACCTGGCGAAGCTCTCGCCGGGTGAGCAGCACCTGATCGGCCGGCTGGTCGCGTTCTTCGCCACGGGCGACTCGATCGTCGCCAACAACCTCGTGCTGACCCTGTACAAGCACATCAACTCCCCCGAGGCGCGGCTGTACCTGAGCCGGCAGCTCTTCGAGGAGGCCGTGCACGTCCAGTTCTATCTGACGCTGCTCGACACCTACCTGCCCGACCCGGCCGACCGCGCCGACGCCTTCGCGGCGGTGGAGAACATCCCCTCGATCCGCGAGAAGGCGGAGTTCTGCTTCCGCTGGATGGACTCGGTGGACAAGCTGGACCAGTTGGAGAGCCCGGCGGACCGCCGCAGGTTCCTGCTCAACCTGATCTGCTTCGCCGCCTGCATCGAGGGCCTGTTCTTCTACGGGGCCTTCGCCTACGTGTACTGGTTCCGCTCGCGCGGGCTGCTGCACGGCCTGGCCACCGGCACCAACTGGGTCTTCCGCGACGAGACGATGCACATGAGCTTCGCCTTCGACGTGGTCGACACGGTCCGCAAGGAGGAGCCGCAGCTCTTCGACGACAAGCTGGAGGAGCAGGTCGTCGCGATGCTCAAGGAGGCCGTCGAGGCGGAGCTGCAGTTCGCCCGCGACCTGTGCGGTGACGGCCTGCCCGGCATGAACACCGAGTCGATGCGCGCGTACCTGGAGTGCGTCGCCGACCAGCGGCTCACGCGGCTGGGCTTCGCCCCGGTGTACGGCTCCGAGAACCCCTTCTCCTTCATGGAACTCCAGGGCGTGCAGGAGCTGACCAACTTCTTCGAGCGCCGCGTCTCGGCCTACCAGGTCGCGGTGGAGGGCACCGTCTCCTTCGACGACGACTTCTGACCGGCCCCGTCCCCGGCGAACGCCCGCCGCCCGGCCCCTCGTCCTGAGGGCCGGGCGGCGGGCGTCGGCGCTGGGCACGCGGTGCGGGTCAGCGGCTCTCGACCCGGAAGACGGCGCGCTTGGGCTGGAGGGTGATCCCGATCCGGGGCGCAGGGTCGGTCCCGGCGACGGGGACGAGCCGCCAGCGCGGCACCACGGTGGCGAGCATCAGCGTGGCCTCCACCATGCTGAAGTGGTCGCCGGGGCATTTCCGGTTGCCGGTACTGAACGGCATCATCGCGTACTGCGGTACCTTTCCAGCCCGTTCAGGAATCCACCGGTCCGGGTCGAAGACGTCCGGCCGGTCGAATGAGCGCGGATCGTGCTGCATCGCATACGCGCTGTAGATGATGTCCGCTCCGGCTGGAATGCGATAGCCGCCGAGTTCCGTGTCGGCGACGGCACGGCGAGTGAATATCCACGCCGCGGGCCGTACCCGCATCGATTCGACGATGACATTACGGGTGTGGCCGAGGGAGTCCAGATCGCCGAAAGCGACCGGCCGGTCCGGCGCCACGGATAGCGCCTCCTCGGCCACCCGCTGTTCCTCGGCCGGGTGTTCCGTGAGGAGCTGGAAGCACCAGGCGAGTGTCGAGGCGACGTTTTCGGCCCCGGCGACGATCAGCGAGACGAGATGGTCGTGAATCTCCTGAGCACTGAGCGGTCGGCCCTCGCCGTCCTCGGAGGTGAGCAGGATGTCGAGGAGGTCGTCGGCGCCCTTGCCCTCGGCGTGGCGTTCGGCGATCACCTCGTCGACGAGCTGGTGGAGGTCGGCGAGCGCCCGCTCGAAGCGCCGGTTGGCGGGCGTCGGCAGCCGGTGCAGCGGTCCGAAGGAGAGGATCATCCGCCGGTACAGGCCGCTGAAGACGGTGTGCAGCGAGGCGCTGATGCGGTCGGCCTTGGCGCCGATCGAGTCGACCTCCAGCAGCGAGCGGGCGACCACCCGGACCGCGCAACTGAACGTCTCGGCGCCGACGTCCACCACCTGCCCGTCCCGCCAGCGGTCGGCCATCGCCCGCGCCTCCTCCTCCATCACGGCCGCGTACGAGGCGATCCGCTCGGGCCGGAAGGCGGGCTGCATCATGCGGCGCTGACGGCGGTGGTCGGCTCCGTTGCTGGTGGCCACGCCCTTGCCGAGCAGCACTTCGAGGTTCTCCCAGAGCGGGCCGCCGACCACGAACTCCTGGGAGTTGCGCAGCAGCGCGCCGACCAGCTCCGGCGCACAGACCGCGTACGCCGTCTTCGGGCCGAGTCGCACGCGGACCAGGTCGCCGTGGTCACGCAGCCCGGTGAGAAAGGCCAGCGGGTCGCGGACCAGGCTCGGGGCGTGGCCGAGCACGGGAATCCCGCCGGCCACCAGGGGGGCGGTGCGCGGGCTCGGGGCGGCGGGGCGTTCGGTGGTGGAGTCGGCGCTCACGCGTCACCTGCCAGGTCGCTGACGTAGGGCGGGGTGCTCCGGTCGTCCCAGCTGTCGACGCGGTATCGGCCGGACTCGTGGTGGAACCAGTAGACGGAGGAGAACCAGTTGCGCATGTTGAAGACGGCCGACTCGACGGCCGTGCCGACGGACCTGGCCTCCTCGGACCCCGTTCCGCCCGGCAGCGCGGAGAGATGTCCGGCGAGCAGTTCCCGCAATTCCTTCTCCGCCACCTCGAATTCGGTGACGCAGCCCTCCACGCGTCTTCTCACCTCCGCCGCCGCTTCTTCGAGCGACAGTCCCTCATGGCGTATGAGGCTGATTCCCAGATTGTGCTGGTCGCCGCCCGCGAGTTCTTTGGGAAGTGAGCAGAGGTCGTTGTACCACGCGGAGAAATCCTGGCAGTACCGCGCCGCCGCCATGAACGGACCGCTCGTCCGCAGCATTTCGGGGACTTCGCGTCCCGCCGTCGGTTCGAGGAGGTCGATCCAGACGGAGTGGCCGAAGGTGTGGCGCCGCAGTTCGATGTACTCGGCGACCGCCGGGGTGACTTTGGTGACCCGGTTCTCGAACTCCTGGTCGTAGGCGCCGACGATGGCGTGGAAATGGCGGGCGAACCGCTCGTTCCAGGCGGGGCTGAGGAAGCCGTTCAGCCGGTGGACGGTCTCGGCGAAGGCCGCGACCAGCGGGTCCGGGTGCGCCAGGTGGTCGCCGGGGGCGTCCAACGCGGTGTGCAGTTCGGCGCTCAACCGGTACCAGGCGGCGCGCCGCCCGTGGACGGCGTCGCGGTCGTGCTGGTCGTCCCAGACGAAGAACCAGGTACTGAAGTCGGAAATCGCCGAGATGACCTCCCTCGGCGCTCCCACGTAGTAGCCGGCGATGAGGTCGGTGTAGCGCAGTTCGTCCGCATAGCGGGTGACCTTGTCGGCGGGCATCAGGCGTTTTTCGAGCAGCCACGCGCGGGACTCCGCCTGAAGCTTTGGCCAGTACTCATGGCGATGCCGCGGAAACGCTTGTTCGATCACGGGCAGCGCCAGCGCCTCGGGCACCGAAGTCGTCTGCGCCGGTGCGGTGCCGTGTGGGAAAGCAGGCACGAACAAACCCCTTTCATCCGCCTTCTGCCGGTACCCCGCTCCGAGCGGGGCCCGCGCGGTGGTGTATCCCCCCGCCCCTTCCATTGAGCACCACAACTGGCCAATCAGGGAACAGATTTACTCTATTCGCCACCCCTGACCGACCCGAAGATCGCCATGACTGTCTCAAAACTGATCATGCGGGCCGGGCAGCCGTCGGCGCGGCCGGGGAAGGGCGCGGCACCCCGTCACGGCACCACTCCGCCCCGCCTCCCGTGCGGGGAGAGCGGGGCGGAGCGTGGCTGTACGGGGTGCCGGAGGGGGTGCGCCTCAGTCGTTGGGGACCGTCTCGTAGCGCGGGGTGCCCTCGGCCATCTGGCGCAGGGCGTCCTTGCGCTCGCGCTTGGAGAGCCGGTCGATGTAGAGGTAGCCGTACAGGTGATCCGTCTCGTGCTGGAGGCAGCGGGCGAAGTAGCCGGTGCCGCGCACCACGATCGGGTTGCCCTTCTCGTCCTGGCCGCGCACCACCGCGTAGTCGGGGCGGGCCAGCTCCGCGTAGGCGGTGGGGACCGAGAGGCACCCCTCGTTGGAGTCGTCGAGCACGCGGCGCTCGGCCGGCAGCTCGTCGAGGACCGGGTTGCAGACCACGCCGACGTGGCGCGTGCCCTCGTCGTCCGGGCAGTCGTAGACGAAGACCTTCTTGTCCACGCCGATCTGGTTGGCGGCCAGGCCCACGCCCTCCGCCGCCCGCTGGCTGGCGAACATGTCGTCCACCAGCTGGGCCAGCTCCGCGTCGAAGACCGTCACGTCCTTCATCTCGCGGTGCAGCACCGGGTTGCCCACCACGGTGATCGGACGCGCGGTGCCCCGGGCGCGGTAGGCCGCCTCACGCTCCTCGGTGTCCTGGGTGTCGATGACGAGCCCCTCGTCGTCGACCGGCAGCACACCGCCTGCCACCGCCTGCTGCTCCGTGTCCTGCTGCGCCATGTCCGCTTCCGCGCCTTCCTGGGAACCGTTGTCCGTGCCCGTACAGCCTACGCGGGGGCCGGGGCGCGGGTGGCCGCGCGGAAGGGACCGCACCCGGCCGGGGGCGCGGACCGGGTCAGCACACCTCTTCGAGGTCGCGCCAGGCACGGCTGTCCGCACTGTCGGCGACCCAGCCGTCGAGCAGGCCGCGCACCAAGGCGGGCGGCGCGGCGATGCCGCACTCGCGCTCGGGGACCCAGAGTTCGCCTTCGCCGCCGGTGGTCCGGTGGCCCAGCGGACCCGGCTGGCCCGGTTCGCTGTGGTCGTGCGGGTCGACGTGGCGCTCGCCGCCGTCCTCGTCGCTCGGCATCCGGCTCTCCGAGCAGGTCCGGCAGAGCAGCCGCACCGACGACGACCAGTCCTCGGCGGCGAAGCCGGCGTCGGCGGCCAGCAGCTCCAGGGCGTCCCGGTCGGCCGGGGACTGCGCCTCCAGCAGCACCACCCAGGTCGGCACCGGCGAGGGCGCCCACAGCTCGATCTCGTCGAAGACCGGGTACGTGTCACCCGAAGCGGTGGTCCGCTCGCCGTGCGGGACCCCGTCGTGCAGGATCACCTCGCCCCAGCGGCGGCCGGAGGACGGCAGCGGGATCGACTGCACCTCGATGCGGGCCGGGTCCAGCCGCCGGCCCCAGACCACCTCGGCCTCCCCCTCGGGGGAGATCCGCACGGCGGCGCTGCCCAGCCCCATCCCGGACGGCTCCCCGGAGGCGGCGGCGTCCCCGGGGATCTTCAG
Organism: Streptomyces sp. BBFR102; assembly: GCF_051397025.1. Classification (NCBI taxonomy): domain Bacteria; kingdom Bacillati; phylum Actinomycetota; class Actinomycetes; order Kitasatosporales; family Streptomycetaceae; genus Streptomyces; species Streptomyces sp. BBFR102. The sequence continues at coordinate 4,172,024 of NZ_CP195757.1, read as the reverse complement.
GCCGTACGCCTGCCAGGCGCGGCGGGCCAGCGGCCAGTCCTGGAGGGCGGTGGCGGCGATGCCGACGTTCCACCAGTCGGGGGCGCCGGTGTCCCGGTCGAGCAGAGCGACGGCGCGCAGGCCCGCGGTACGGGCCTGTTCCCAGTCGTGGCGGAACTTGTGGAGCAGGGCGAGGTTGAACCAGGACTCGGAGAGCCACGGCTCCAGGTCGGCGGCGCGCGTGAGCAGGGCGCCCGCGTCCTCGTAGCGGCCGTCGCCGATCAAGGTGAACGCTCGGTCGGTCGCCTGCCGCCAGGAGGCGGAGGGGCGGTGCCGTCCCTTGCCGAAGATCCTCACGATTCCCGCCTGCCGGTGTCCGGTCCCTTCGGGCCCCCGCCCGTGCAGCGGCGCTGGGCCTGGGGACGGGGTACCTCTTCGCATCCAACCACGGACGGTTGGGACGTCGCTCATTACCCATGGGTTACCCACCGGCGTGAGGTGCAGACCTTCTCGGGCCGGGTCGCCCTATCGAGTGACTTGCCCCGGGAGCGGCCGGAAGGTATCCGTCCGCTCCCGGGCCGCGCCGGCCGTCAGGGCGTGTCCGCCGCCTCCGTCGGGACGATGTCGTGCTGCGGGACCGGCTGGCCCGCGCGGATCATGTCCAACCGGCCGATCACCTTGTCCCGCAGGTCCGCGGGGACGTCGTCGTGGCCGCAGCACCGCTTGACGAGCTTCTTGACGGCCTGCTCCAGGCCGTACTTCTCCAGGCAGGGGGAGCACTCGTCGAAATGCGTGCGGATCTTGTTGGAGTCACTGTCGGGCATCTCGTGGTCGAGGAACTCGTAGAGATGGTCCAGGACGTCCGCGCAATCCGTCTCGTGCGGCTCTCCGCAGCTCATGAGCCCGCGCCTTTCCGCTCGTTCGGTTCCGCCGCGCCCGCCCCGGAACCGGCGGGGACCAGCCCGCGCTCGCGGGCGTAGTCCTCCAGCATGCCGCGCAGTTGGCGGCGGCCGCGGTGCAGGCGGGACATCACCGTCCCGATGGGTGTACCCATGATGTCCGCGATCTCCTTGTAGGCAAAGCCCTCGACATCGGCCAGGTAGACGGCGATGCGGAACTCCTCGGGGATCGCCTGGAGGGCGGACTTCACGTCGGAGTCGGGAAGGTGGTCCAGTGCCTGGGACTCGGCGGAGCGCAGGCCGGTCGACATGTGCGACTCGGCGCGCGCCAGCTGCCAGTCCTCGATCTCCTCGGCGGCGCTGCGCTGGGGCTCACGCTGCTTCTTGCGGTACGAGTTGATGAAGGTGTTGGTGAGAATCCGGTAGAGCCACGCCTTGAGGTTGGTGCCCTCACGGAACTGGTGGAAGGACGCGTACGCCTTGGCGTAGGTCTCCTGGACCAGGTCCTCCGCGTCGGCCGGGTTGCGGGTCATCCGCAGGGCCGCCGAGTACATCTGGTCGAGGAAGGCGAGCGCGTCCCGCTCGAACCGCGCGGTCCGCTCCACCGAGGTCTCCTCGGGCTTCTCAGGCACGTCGTCCTTGCTTCCCGCGTCGGTCCCCGTGACCGGACCCACCTCCTTCAGCGCTGTGGCGGGCCCGCCGTCCGGACCGCCCGAATCGGAGGATAGACCACGCTCCTGGACTTCCCGGCGATCCCGGCCGGAGCCCGTGCGCACGGGCGCGTGCAGCACCGACCACTCCAGGTCGGTGGCGCGCTCACGGCTCGGGCAGATGGTCGAACCCATGCGGCGGACTTCCTCTCCTGATCAACGCTGGCGAAGCACCTTCGACCGGCACAACAGCCGCCGCCCGCTCGGCATTCCCGGCCCCCCGGCGACGCGCGTCAGTCCGCCGGGAGCCGCTCCAGCCACGCGCCCACCGTGTCCGTGATCACGCCGAGCGCCTCCTCCTGGGTGACCGGCGCCTTCTTCGGTACGGCGAAACCGTGGTCGCCGTAGGCCACCTCGGCCAGCCCGTGGCTTCCCGCCGGGAACTCCTCGGGCCGCCCGAACGGGTCCCGCCCGCCCTGCACCACGAGCGTCGGCAGCCCGGTGCCGAGCAGCTCCTCGGCCCGGCTGCGCTCCGGGCGCCCCGGCGGGTGCAGCGGGAAGCTCAGCGCGAGCACACCCCGCGCCCCCAGCTCGTACCCCGTCCGGCAGACGACCCGCGCGCCCGCGCTCCGCCCACCCGCCACGACCGGCAACCCCGCCCGGGTCAACTCGGGCCACACCGCCCGCCATCCCGTGTCCAGCGTCTTCGGCGCGGGCGCCACCTTCTTCCCGGCCACCCGCCACGGCTGCTCGACCAGCGCCACACTCACCCCGCCCGCCGGCAGCACCTCGGCCAACGCCACCAGATCCCGCGCCTCGATCCCGCCCCCCGCCCCGTGCCCGAGCGCCAGCACGAGCCGCGGCCTCTTCGCCCGCGCCCAGGTGACCCGCGCGTCCCCCACCGACGTGGCAACGGTCACCCGCTCCCCCGCCACCGGCACAGCGGAGCCGCCCTCACCCTGGGACACCGATACGTTCATCCCGCCATCCTGCCCCCTCCGGGCCCGCCCCCGCGAGAACCGGCTCGACCGGCGATCCCGGCCCGGTCGGCGCCCGAGGCCACCCGCGGCGAAACCCGTGGCCTAGAACAGGGTGCCCACCTCGGGCCCCTCCAGCTCGGAGACGAGCCCGGGCCCGTTGTTCCGCACGTTGCTCACCGCGGTGGCCACGGGATAGGCCCGCATCAGCCCCTCAGGAGGCGCCGACAGCAACGCCCTCACCTCCTCCACATCCGTCTTCGACGGATCGAGCCACGCGTCCCACCGGTCCGGCGTCAGCATCAACGGCATCCGGGGATGGATGTCGGCCAACGCCCGAGGCCCCTCCTCTGGTCCCACCGCGAGCGGCGCCTCCTCCGCCGCGGTGGTGATGACCGAACACGTCACCCACCACGCCCGCGGATGGTCCCCCGGCAACGAAGGGTCCCGCCAGAACTCGTACAGCCCGGCCATCGCGAAGACCGACCCGTCGGCGGGCGTCACGAAGTAGGGCTGTTTGCGGGCCCGCTTCCGCTTCCCCTCCTCCTCCAGCCTCCGCTCCTCGGGGGCGGTCACCCACTCGTAATAGCCGTCGGCGGGCAGGACGCAGCGCCGCGAGGCGAACGCCCGGCGGTAGGCGGGCTTCTCGTGGACGGTCTCGGCCCGGGCGTTGATCATCCGGGCGCCGCCGTCGGGCGACTTGGCCCAGGAGGGGACGAGCCCCCAGGTCAGCATCCTCAACTGCCGTACGGGCCGGGGGTCGCCGCTCCCCTTGACCGGCCGGTCGAGGATCGCGGGAACCTCCTTGGTGGGCGCCACGTTCCAGTCGGGGACGAGGGTCTCAGAGGGTGCGGGGGACTCCCCCGCCTCCAGGCCGTCCGGCGCCCCGCTCAGCTCGGTCTTCCCGACACCGAAGATCTCGCCGAGGTCCTCGGGGCTCCTGGTGGCCGCATACCGTCCGCACATACGTGCCAGACTGCCAGGCCGGACCGTCGGGCCGCCACCAGTTGGGGGTCGGGCGGGCGCTCGTCCCACCCCCGCGAGGAGCCGCCAGAGTATGCAGAGCACCACCACCGCCCCCGCCGCCGATCTGTGGGACCGGGTCACCGGGACGCAGGCCGCCCCCGAGTTCTGGCTGGTCGTGGCGACCGGCGTGGCGGCGCTCGCCGTGGTCCTGTGGGGCCCGGCCTGGCGCCCGGCACGGAACGCGATCACCATCGCCCACGAGGGCGGCCACGGCCTGATCGCCCTGGTCACCGGCCGCACGCTGGAGGGGATACGCCTCCACTCGGACACCTCCGGGCTGACCGTGAGCCGCGGCAGGCCGACCGGCCCCGGCATGATCCTCACCGCCCTCGCCGGCTACACCGCCCCTTCCCTCCTGGGGCTGGGCGGCGCGTGGCTGCTGGCCGCCGGGCGCGTCACGGCGCTGCTGTGGGTGGCGACGGCGCTGCTGCTGGCCCTGCTGGTGATGGTCCGCAACCCCTACGGAGTGCTGACCGTGCTGATCACCGGCGGGCTCTTCGTGGCGGTCTCCTGGCTCGCCGACCTCGAGGTGCAGGCCCTCTTCGCCTACGCGGCGGTCTGGTTCCTGCTGCTGGGCGGGGTGCGTCCGGTCTTCGAACTCCAGTCGAAGCGCCGGCACGGCGGCGCCCCGGACTCCGACGCCGACCAGCTCGCCCGGCTGACCCACGCCCCGGCGGCCCTCTGGCTCTTCCTCTTCCACGCGGTCGCGCTCTGCTCCCTGATCGGCGGGGGCCGCTGGCTGCTCGACCGCTGACCGTTCCCGCACACCGGTGCCCGCCCCGTACCCGGTGGGGGCGCCTCCCGTGCGCCGGTGCGACCGGCTGGGCGCACTAAAGTGACGGCATGACCCTGAACCCCGTATCCACCCCCCTCTGGCCTGCCCCGCACGCGACCGGAGCCGTCGAGGCGACGGTCCAGGTACCGGGGTCCAAGTCGGTCACCAACCGTGCCCTGGTGCTGGCGGCGCTCGCCGCCGAGCCGGGCTGGCTGCGCCGCCCGCTGCGCTCGCGCGACACCCTGCTGATGGCGGACGCGCTGCGCACCCTCGGCGTCGGCATCGAGGAGACCGTCTCGTCGGAATCGGCCGCGCCGGGCAGCGCCCTGGGCGGGGGCGGCGAGGCGTGGCGGATCATCCCGTCGGGCCTGCGCGGCCCGGCCACCGTCGACGTCGGCAACGCCGGCACGGTCATGCGCTTTCTGCCGCCGCTCGCCACCCTCGCCGACGGCGACATCCGTTTCGACGGCGACCCGCGCTCCTACGAGCGTCCGCTGCACGGCGTGATCGACGCGCTGCGCGCCCTCGGCGCCCGGATCGACGACGACGACCGGGGCAGCCTGCCGCTGACGGTGCACGGCACGGGCTCGCTGGACGGCGGCACGGTCGAGATCGACGCCTCCTCGTCCTCCCAGTTCGTGAGCGCCCTGCTGCTGTCGGCACCCCGCTTCAACCAGGGCGTCGAGGTCCGCCACATCGGTCCCCGGCTGCCCTCGATGCCGCACATCCGGATGACGGTCGACATGCTGCGCCGGGTCGGCGCCCAGGTGGACGAGCCGGAGTCGGGTGGCGAGCCGAACGTCTGGCGGGTCACGCCGGGCGCCCTGCTGGGCCGCGACCTGACCGTCGAGCCCGACCTGTCCAACGCCCAGCCGTTCCTGGCGGCGGCGCTGGTCACCGGGGGCCGCGTGGTGATCCCGGACTGGCCGGCGCACACCACGCAGCCGGGCGACCGGCTGCGGGAGATCTTCACCACGATGGGTGGTTCCTGCGAACTCACCGAGGCCGGCCTGGTCTTCACCGGCTCGGGCCGCGTCCACGGCATCGACGTGGACCTCGGCGAGGTCGGCGAGCTGACCCCGGGCATCGCGGCCGTCGCGGCGCTGGCCGACGGCGAGTCCGTGCTGCGCGGCGTCGCGCACCTGCGGCTGCACGAGACGGACCGGCTGGCGGCGCTCACCAAGGAGATCAACGAGCTGGGCGGCGACGTCACGGAGACCGCCGACGGCCTGCGCATCCGGCCCCGCCCGCTGCACGGCGGCGTCTTCCACACCTACGACGACCACCGGATGGCGACCGCAGGTGCGATCCTGGGACTGGTGGTGAAGGGCGTCGAGATCGAGAACGTCGCCACCACCGCGAAGACCCTGCCCGACTTCCCCGACCTGTGGACCGGCATGCTCGACGGGACCGGGCAGTGACGGCCGGGAGCTGACGATGCGCCGCTACGGAAAGAACCCCGACGAGGACGACATCCGCGTCCGCCCCAGCCGCCGGGGCAGCCGCCCCCGTACCCACACCCGCCCCAAGCACGAGGACGCCGCCGAGGGCATGGTGCTGACCGTGGACCGGGGCCGGATCACCTGCCTGGTCGAGGACCGCACGGTGACCGCGATGAAGGCCCGCGAACTGGGCCGCAAGGCGGCGGTGGTGGGCGACCGGGTGGCCCTGGTCGGGGATCTCTCCGGGCAGAAGGACACCCTGGCCCGCCTCGTGCGGATCGAGGAGCGCGCCTCGGTGCTGCGCCGCACGGCCGACGACGACGACCCCTACGAGCGGGTGGTCGTCGCCAACGCCGACCGGCTCGCGATCGTCACGGCCCTGGCCGATCCGGAGCCGCGGCCCCGGATGATCGACCGCTGCCTGGTCGCGGCGTACGACGGCGGCCTGGAACCGGTGCTGGTGCTGACCAAGTCGGACCTGGCCTCCCCCGACTCCCTGCTGGACACCTACCGCGCGCTGGGCGTGCCGTACGTGGTGACCAGCCGGGAGGAACTGGAGGACGGCTCGGCCGTGGACCGGGTCCGGGAACTGCTCGACGGCCATGTGACGGCGTTCGTGGGCCATTCGGGCGTAGGAAAGACGACGCTGGTCAACGCGCTGGTCCCCGAGGAGCAGCGGCGGATCACCGGCCACGTCAACGCGGTGACCGGCCGGGGCCGGCACACCACGGTGTCGGCGCTGGCGCTGCCGCTGGCCGGCGCCGCCCCGGGCAGCTGGGTGATCGACACACCGGGCGTGCGGTCGTTCGGGCTGCACCACGTCGACCCGTCGCGGGTCATCCACGCCTTCCCCGACCTGGAGCCGGGGACGGAGGAGTGCCCGCGCGGCTGCAGCCACGACGAGTCGGAGTGCGCGCTCGACCAGTGGGTGGCCGACGGCCACGCCGACCCGGCCCGCCTCAACTCGCTGCGGCGGCTGCTGGCGACGCGCGAACGGCGCGAGGGCGACTGACCCGGGCGCGACGGGCCGGGCCGGATCTCGGGCGGCACAGGACCGCGCGGGCATAATCGCCCGAAGCGGGACAAGGTGCGCGCGGGATCGTTTCGGCGGGCGGAAAGGCACATTCATGGCATGGCTGCTGGTCGTCGTCGCGGGGCTGCTGGAGACGGGGTTCGCCGTCTGCCTCAAGCTGTCGCACGGGTTCACCCGGCTGTGGCCGACGATCGCCTTCGCCGCGTTCGCGCTGGGCAGCTTCGGCCTGCTGACGCTGGCCCTCAAGCGCCTGGACGTCGGCCCGGCGTACGCGGTGTGGACCGGCATCGGCGCGGCCGGCACCGCGATCTACGGCATGGTCTTCCTCGGCGACGTGGTCTCGGTGCTGAAGATCTTCTCGATCACGCTTGTCGTCTGCGGTGTCATCGGCCTCCAGCTCTCGGGCTCGGCCCAGTGACCCGGCCCGGCGCGCCGCTCGCACCCCCGAGCGGCGGCGCGGCGATCCGCGGTCAGCAGGGCTGCGCGGACTTCCGGCACGGTCGCCCTCCCCGGTACGGGCCGTGCGGGGAAGTCCGGCGCGCACGGTGCGGGCGCCGCGCCCGCTTGTGACCGGATGGCCCGGCGCGGCCGGAGATCGATACTGTTTCGCCCATGGCCGACTATCACGATGATCTGCGTCTCGCCCACGTGCTGGCGGACGCCGCCGACGCGACCACGATGGAGCGGTTCAAGGCCCTCGATCTGAAGGTCGAGACGAAGCCGGACCTCACCCCGGTGACGGAGGCCGACAAGGCGGCCGAGGAGTTGATCCGCGGTCACCTCGCCCGGGCCAGGCCGCGCGACGCGATCCTCGGCGAGGAGTACGGCGTGGAGGGCACCGGTTCGCGGCGCTGGGTGATCGATCCGATCGACGGGACGAAGAACTACGTCCGCGGGGTGCCGGTCTGGGCGACGCTGATCTCGCTGATGGAGGCCGACCCCCAGGGGGGCGGTTTCCGGCCGGTGGTCGGACTGGTGTCGGCTCCCGCGCTGGGCCGCCGCTGGTGGGCGGCGAAGGGCGCCGGCGCGTTCACCGGGCGGAGCCTCACCTCGGCGAGCCGCCTGAAGGTGTCGTCGGTGGACCGGGTGGAGAACGCCTCGTTCGCCTACTCCTCGCTCTCCGGCTGGGAGGCGCAGGGGCGCCTGGACGGCTTCCTCGACCTGACGCGCACCTGCTGGCGCACCCGGGGCTACGGCGACTTCTGGCCGTACATGATGGTCGCCGAGGGCAGTGTGGACATCTGCGCGGAGCCTGAGCTGTCGCTGTGGGACATGGCGGCCAACGCGGTGATCGTGGAGGAGGCCGGCGGCACCTTCACCTCGCTGGACGGCGCCCCGGGCCCCTCGGGCGAGAACGCGGCCGCCTCCAACGGCCTGCTCCACGACGAGCTGCTGGGGTACCTCAACCAGCGCTACTGACCACAGGACGGCACAGCACGGCGGGCCGGGACCCCCGAGGGGTTCCGGCCCGCCGCCTGCGACAAGCGTCCGTCAGCCGCGCAGGGCCTGGACCGCGGCCTCCAGCCGCTTGCCGAAGTCCGCGTCCGCCTGGCGGAAGTTGTTGATGGCCCGCTCGGCGATGTCGTCGCGCGAGACCCCGGCGATGTTCTGCGAGAGGTTCTCGACCAGGCGGGTCTTCTCGTCCTCGGACATCAGCCGGTAGAGGTTGCCGGCCTGGACGAAGTCGTTGTCCTCGGCGTGGCTGGGCGCCACGGCGTCACCGGTCTCGCCGCTGACGGGCAGGGGCTGCCAGAGCGGCCGGCCGGTCTCGGCGGGGCCGCCGAAGCTGTTGGGCTCGTAGTTCTTCGCGCCCTTGTGGCGGCCGTCGTAGAGGAAGCCGTCACGGGAGTGGGTGCGCGCCTCGGTGGCGTGCGGGCGGTTGACCGGCAGGTGGTCGGCGTTGATGCCGACGCGGTAGCGGTGCGCGTCGCCGTAGGCGAAGAGGCGGCCCTGGAGCATCTTGTCGGGCGAGGGGCCGATGCCCGGCACGAAGTGCGAGGGGCTGAAGATGGACTGCTCGACCTCGGCGAAGATGTTCTCCGGGTTGCGGTTGAGCTCCAGCTTGCCGATCTCGATCGGCGGGTAGTCCTCGTGCGGCCACACCTTGGTGAGGTCGAACGGGTTGAAGCGGTAGTTCGCCGCGTCGGCCGCCGGCATGATCTGCACCTGCACGGTCCAGGACGGGAAGTCACCGCGCTCGATCGACTCGCGCAGGTCGCGCTGGTGGCTGTCGGGGTCGAGCCCGGAGGTCTCGGCCGCCTCGGAGGCGGTGAGGTTCTTGATGCCCTGGTCGGTCTTGAAGTGGTACTTGACCCAGAAGACCTCGCCGGCCTCGTTGTTCCACTGGTAGGTGTGCGAGCCGTAGCCGTTCATGTGGCGGTACGAGGCGGGGATGCCGCGGTCACCGAAGAGCCAGGTCACCTGGTGGGTGGATTCGGGGCTGAGTCCCCAGAAGTCCCAGACGTTGTCCGCCTCCTGGGAGCCGGTGTACGGGTCGCGCTTCTGGGTGTGGATGAAGTCCGGGAACTTGATGGCGTCCTTGACGAAGAACACCGGGGTGTTGTTCCCGACGAGGTCGTAGTTGCCGTCCTCGGTGTAGAACTTCAGCGCGAAGCCGCGCGGGTCACGGACGGCGTCGGCCGCGCCGAGGTTGCCCGCCACCGTGGAGAAGCGCAGGAAGGTCTCGGTCTGCTTGCCGACCTCGGAGAGGAACGTGGCGCGCGTCCACCGCGTGACGTCGGCGGTCACCGTGAAGGTGCCGTAGGCGCCGGCGCCGCGGGCGTGCACCACGCGCTCCGGGATGCGCTCCCGGTTGAAGTGGGCGAGCTTCTCGAGCAGCAGCTGGTCCTGGACCAGGACCGGACCCCCGACGCCCGCCGTCTCGCTGTTCTGGTTGTCGGCGACCGGAGCTCCGGCCTCGGTCGTGAGCGGTCCCTGCGTCACGTGCGCCTCCTGCGATGAATCCTGCACAAACCTGTCCCTTGGCGAATGCCATGACCGATCCTACAATGGACAATGTCTAAGTCAAGTGACCATCCAAAGTCACACCGGTTCGGGACTGGGTCCCCTCCCTGTTAGGCTGGTTTCATGAGTGACCTGCTGGAACGACTTCGCGGACGCGGCTGGCGCATGACCGCCCAGCGGCGCGTCGTGGCCGAGGTCCTCGACGGAGACCACGTGCACCTGACCGCCGACGAGGTGCACGCCCAAGCAACCGCGAAGCTCCCGGAGATCTCCCGCGCGACCGTCTACAACACGCTCGGCGAGATGGTGACGCTCGGCGAGGTCATCGAGGTGGCCACGGACGGTCGCGCCAAGCGGTACGACCCGAACGCGCACCGCCCCCACCACCACCTGGTCTGCGCCCGGTGCGGCGCCATCCGCGACGTGCACCCCACCGGGAACCCGCTGGCGGACCTGCCCGCCCAGGAGCGCTTCGGCTTCACCGTCTCGGCGGTCGAGGTCACCTACCGGGGCCTGTGCCCCCACTGCGCCGCCGCCTGACCTCACCCGCCCGCACCCTCCCCGGACCCCGGACGCGCCTCAGGCCGCCGGGGTCCCGCCGTCCCGTGCCCTCACCCTGTCCACCCGACAGCCCCGGCAACCCCCGAACACGACGAAGGCCCGGACTCTCCAGAAGAGAATCCGGGCCTTCACCCTTCAGTAGCGGGGACAGGATTTGAACCTGCGACCTCTGGGTTATGAGCCCAGCGAGCTACCGAGCTGCTCCACCCCGCGTCGACTCCCCCAACACTACGCGCCCCCACCCATCAGCGCAAACCCCTTCCAGGGCGCGCAGGTTCCGGGAAATTCGGGCCATCCGGCCTCTCGGCCGGAGCCCCCTGCGACCGCGGGACCCGCGAGGAGGAGACCTCAAGCGGGCAGTTCCGTGTCGACGGCGAAGCTGATCTCGACGACCTGGCCGGGCAGGGTCAGTTCAGTGACACCCAGGACCGTACTGACCGGGCGGTGGTCGCCGAAGTACCCCAGGTTGCCCTCCGCCGCCGCCGCGGCGTTCTGCCGCAGGTCCACCACGTACAGGGTCTGCGAAAGGACCTGGTTCCGGGTGGCGCCGTAGTGGTCCAGGACCTTGTCCATGTTGGCGTAGGTCCGCTTGAGCTGGGCGGCGAAGTCGCCCGCGTGGAGGAACTCGCCCGCCTCGTCGAAGGAGAGCTGTCCAGAGACGTGGATCAGCCCGCCGGACCTGATCGCCTGCGAGTAGCCGAAGTCGCCCTCGGCCGGCACGTCGTGGCTGAAGGCATCGATGGTGTTCAGGGTGCTCACCCTTCCGTTTCGCTCTCTTGTAGTTACTCGGAAACTGTAGGAGAGTGTCGGCCGAACTGGAAGAACGCACTTTTCGGTGATTGAGGAACTCCATGGTGACCAAGCAACTGCTCAAGGGCCTGCCCGAGGACGCTGACCTGCGGCGCGCCGACTCCCTGGCCCGGGAGATCTTCTCCGACGTCGCCAACAAGTGGGCGCTCCTGATCATCGAGGCGCTCGGCGAGCGCACCCTGCGCTTCAGCGAGCTGCGGAACGAGGTCGAGGGCATCAGCCACAAGATGCTCACCCAGAACCTGCGCATGCTGGAGCGCAACGGCCTGGCCGACCGGAAGGTGCACCCCACCGTGCCGCCTCGGGTCGAGTACACCCTCACCGAGCCGGGCCGGGCCCTGCGCACCGCGGTCGACGCCATATGCGAATGGACCCACCAGCACCTCGGTCACATCGAGGGGGCGCGCGGCCGTTTCCACGCCTGACGGGCACGCGGCGAGGCCCTCGCGCGCCGCGCGATCCCTTCGATCCGTCTCACGTGATCGCGCAACTGGGCCATCCCGTGCCACCGGTTCGGAACAGACATCTCCGCAAGCGCGGGGCCCGGCCCATGGACTGCGGCTGCTTCTCGTGAACATCCACGAGCCCCAAGCTCGCCGACTGCTGCCCGGAGCGGGGCACGCGCCTGCCGAAGGCCGACCGATCGGCGCACTGCCGACGCGGCGCGGAATCCGCAGCCCCCTGCCGACGGAGCGGCCGAATCCGCGCACGGCCCCTTCAGCCGGGCCGCAGCCCCGTCGCCGAGGGCCGCGGGCCAGGCCCGGGCTGGTCAGGCCGTGAGCTCCTGCTGAAGCTGATCCCGCAGCTTCCCGGCCCGGGCGGCGACCTCGGCGGGCCCCAGCTCAACGGCCCGCCCGCACCACCGGTCGGACTCGGCCAGCTCCCCGTGCCGCGCGTGCAGCAGCGCCAGCCGCAACGCCGCCCGCCCGTGCCCGGCGTCGGCGGCCTGCTCCCACCAGACGGCGGCCTCGGGCTCACTGCCTTCCCGCGCCAGCAGCAGCCCGAGATTGAAGGCCCCGTTCCGGCTCCCGGCCTCGGCCGCCGCCCGGTACCACCGCGCGGCGGACACCACGTCCCCGCGCGCCGCGGCGATCATCCCGATCCGCACCTGCGCACGCCGGTGCCCCAGGTCCGCGGCACGCTCGTACCACTCCTCGCTCTCGGTCCGCTCCAGCACCGGCTCGCCCAGCGCGGGCTGCTCCCCGGGCGGGGTGCGGGCGTCGAGCAGGGAGGCCAGGTAGTACGCCCCGTCCGCGCTGCCGCCACCCGCCGCGCACCGCAGGTGGCGCTCGGCGCCGCGCTCGTCACCGTCCCGGAGGAGGGCGATGCCGGCCTGGAAGGCGGCCTCGGTGTGCCCGGCCGCGGCGGCCCGCTCGTACCAGCGCTGGGCGCCGCGCTGGTCACCGCGCCCGGCGTGCAGGATGCCCAGGTTGAACGCGGCGTCGACGCTGCCGAGTTCCGCGGCCTTGGAGAACCAGGGCTCGGCGCCGTCCGCGTCGTTCTCCTGGAGCAGGAGGACGGCGAGGGCGTTGGCGGCCTCGCGGTGGCCCGCGTAGGCGGCGCGGCGGTACCACTGGTCGGCCTGGGCGGTGCGGTTCTGGGCGGCGCAGAGCAGCCCGAGGTTGTAGGCGCCGTTGACGTCGCCCGCCTCCAGCGCCGCGCGGTACCAGCGCTCGGCGGTCTGGGTCTCGCCGCGCTCGGCGTGGAGCGCGCCGAGCGCGTTGGCGGCATTGCCGTCGCCCTCCTTGGCGGCCTTGAGCCACCACAGGGCGGCGTTCTCCTCGTCTCCGGCGTCGCGCAGCAAGAAGCCCAGGGCGCAGGCGGCCTCCGGCTCGCCCTCCTTGGCGGAGGTGAGGTACCAGCGGCCGGCCTCCTTCAGCCTGCCCCGGCCCTCCAGGATGGTGCCGAGCCTCAACGCGGCGCGCCGGTGCCCGCGCGCTGCGGCCTGGCGGTACCACTGCTCTGCCTCGTGGGCGGCGTCCTCGCTGGTGCGGCCCCGCTCGTCGAGGATGCGGGCGAGCCGGTGCGCGGCCTCCCGGTGGCCCCGCTCCGCGGCGGCCCGCATCCACCTCTCGGCACCCTCCTCGCGGCGGTGTTCCAGCAGGTCGGCGAGGGCGTAGGCGCCGAGCGCGTGGCCCTGCTCGGCGGACTGGCGCAGCCAGTACTCGGCGGCGGGCTCGTCCCCCCGCTCACGGTGGTGGCGGCCGAGCGCGTGCGCGGCGGCGGCCGAACCGGCGACGGCGGCCACCTTCCACCACCCGGCGGCCTCTTCGGCGTAGCCCCGCTGGTGGAGGAGGACGCCCAGGTTGTTGGCGGCGGCACGGTCGCCCTCGGCGGTGGCTCCGCGCAGCAGCGGTTCGGCGCCGTCGAGATCACCCCGGCGCAGCAGTTCGGCGCCGATCACGCTCATCGAGGCGGCGTCGCCCGCCCCCACCACGCCGAGTCGGCGCACCTCGTCCTCAGCCGTACCGGTGTCGATGTCCTCCCGGTCGGCCGACTCCACAAACCGGCCCATGTTCAACAGAGTCGCCTTGTCCCCCATAACGTCCATCGTTGCACCATCCGCAACCTTGGTACATCGGGAATCCCGATGCCAGAAGGTCACTTCGGCGTTTTGTCGACATGCCCACAGGGAGACAAGTCAAACACATCTCGACCCCGGGGCGTCACGATCCGCCTACCCTGCCGACGCGCTGTGACGTCGGACGCCTTCGCACCTTTCGTACGTGACGAGGGCCACGCCGGGAAGCCGATGGCGTGCCAGGGCTGTGGAGGGTTGGGGGAGAAGCCTCCGCAGAAGTGCCGCGACGGCGCGGCCGGTTCAGCGTCGGCCGGCGCCGGACATGACGAAGGCCCGGATTCCGATGAGGAATCCGGGCCTCGCCCTGCAGTAGCGGGGACAGGATTTGAACCTGCGACCTCTGGGTTATGAGCCCAGCGAGCTACCGAGCTGCTCCACCCCGCGCCGTTGTGTGTCAACCGTACCACGGCGCGGGGTGGGGCCGGTCAGCTCCGGTCGGCCGCCTGATCGGCCGGCTTCTCGCCGGCTTCCTTGTCGCCCTTCCCGTCCTGCTCTTCCTTGCCCGCGTCCTTGGAACCGGCCGCGCCGGCCGGGTCCTTGTCGGCGTTCTTGCCGCTGCCCGCCTCGGCTGCGGCCTTCTCCATGGCCTCAAGGGCCTTCTCCAGCTCGGCCTGGGCCTTGCCGTAGGCTTCCCAGTCGCTTTCCTTCAGCGCGGTCTGCCCGTCGTCGTACGCCTTCTGGGCGTCCTTCAGAGCGTCCTCCACCGCGTTGCCGCCGGTCGGCGGGTCGGTCGGCTTCTCCGGCTGCTCGCCCGGCGGCTGTTCGGCGCCCTCGGCCCCGAAGATCTTGTCCAGCGCGTCCCCGAGGGTGTCCTCGAAGGCGGTGGCGCCGCCGTAGGTGACGAGGACCTTGCGGAGCAGCGGGTACTTGAGGCCGCCGCCCCGGACGTAGACCGGCTCCACGTAGAGCAGGCCGCCGTCGAGGGGCACCGTCAGCAGGTTTCCGTACTCGACCTCGGAGTCGCCGCCGCGCAGCAGGCGGATCGACTCGGCGATGTCCTGTTCGGAGTTGAACTGGCTCTGTACCTGTTTGGGACCGCTGACCGTGGTGCTGGCCGGGAGTTTCAGGACTCTGATCTTCCCGTAGTCGTCCGCGTCCGCCTCCGCGTTGACCGCCATGAAGGCGCTCAGGTTGTCGCGGTTGTTGGGCGTGAACGTCGTGGTCAGGGAGAACGCCTGCTTCTCCTGGTCCGGCATCCGCATGCTGAGGTAGTAGGCGGGGACGGACTCGCCCGACTTGTTGGTCGGGTCGTCCGGGACCTGCCAGACCTGGCTGCCGGAGAGGAAGGTGTTGGCGTTGTCCACGTGGTAGCGGGTGAGCAGTTCACGCTGGACCTTGAAGAGGTCCTGCGGGTACCGCAGGTGGTCCATCAGCTCGTCGGAGATGTCGCTCCGGGGCTCCACCGTCCCGGGGAAGGACTTCATCCAGGTCTTGAGGACCGGGTCCTTGGTGTCCCACTCGTAGAGCTTGACCGTGCCGTCGTAGGCGTCGACGGTGGCCTTGACGGAGTTGCGGATGTAGTTGACCTGGTTCTCCTGGGCCACCACCGCCCGCTGCTGGTTCTCCGCGGTCAGCGAGTCCGCCGTGGTGTCGCCGAGAGTGGTGCGCGAGGAGTACGGGTAGCCGTTGCTCGTCGTGTACGCGTCGACGATCCACTGGATCTTGCCGTCGACCACTGCCGGGTAGGCGTCGCCGTCGATGGTCAGCCAGGGGGCGACCGCCTCGACGCGGTCCTTCGGGGTGCGGTTGTAGAGGACCTGGGAGCCCTCACCGATCGCTCCCGAGTAGAGGATCTGCGGCTCGCCGAAGGCGACGGCGTAGGCGGCGCGGTTGACCGGGTTGGAGAGGTCGACCCCGCCCTTGCCGGAGAAGCTCGTCGTCTTCTCGCCGTCGTCGTCGGAGTAGTCGATCTCCTTCTGGGGGCCGCCGACGATCGAGTACTGCTCGGTGCGCTCGCCGTAGTAGATCCGCTGCTCGTACTTGTTCTTGACCAGGTCGCCCTCGGAGGGCAGGTCCGACTCGGTGAAGACCGGACGGCCCTCGCTGTCGGCCGTGGTGCCCTCGGCGGCGACCACGCCGAACCCGTGGGTGTAGCGGAAGTGGTCGTTGATCCAGTTGTTCTTCGGGATGCCGTTGAGGTTCAGCTCCCGCAGGCCGATGACGGTGTCCTTGGTGTTGCCGTCGGCGTCCTGGTAGCGGTCCACGTCCAGGTTCTGCGGGAAGGCGTAGTACCCCTTCATCTGCTGCAGCTGCTGGAAGGTGGGCGAGACGATGTTGGGGTCGAGGAGGCGGATGCTGGCGGCCTTGCCGACCTCGCCGCGCAGCTCGGTGCGGTCCTCCGTCTGCGCCTTGCCCGAGTACTCGGTGACCTGGGCGTCGTCGATCCCGTAGGCCTTCTTGGTGGCCTTGAGGTTCTGCTCGACGTACGGCGCTTCCTTGGCCTGCTCGTTCGGGTCGACCTGGAACTTCTGGACGATGGCCGGGTAGAGACCGCCGATGAGGATGGCGGAGAGGACCATCAGGCCGAAGCCGATCACCGGCAGCTGCCAGGTGCGGCGCCAGAGCGTCGCGAAGAACAGCAGGGCGCAGATGACGGCGATGCAGAACAGGATCGTCTTCGCCGGCAGATAGGCGTTGGCGTCGACGAAGCGCAGGCCGGTCCAGTTGCCGGCGGCCTTGAAGTCACTGGACTTCACCGCGAGGCCGTACCGGTCCAGCCAGTAGGCGACCGCCTTGAGGGCGACGAAGAGGCCGAGCAGCACCGAGAGGTGGCCGGTGGCCGCGCCGGTGGCGCGGGCGCCGGGACTGGTGACGCGCAGCCCGCCGTAGAGGTAGTGGACCAGGGCGGCGGCGACCAGCGAGAGCACCACGGCGGCGAAGCCGAAGCCCAGCAGGAAGCGGTACCACGGCAGGTCGAAGGCGTAGAACGAGACGTCCTTGCCGAACTGCGGGTCCTTCTCGCCGAAGGAGACGCCGTTGATCCACAGCAGCCAGGTCCGCCACTGGCCGGCCGCCGAGGCGCCGGAGATCAGGCCGATCACGGCGGTGGCGCCGATGAGCATCCACTTCTTGTACGGCGCGATGCTCATCCGGTAACGGTCGAGGCTCTGCTGCTCCAGCGACATGGCGCTGAGCGGCGGGCGCAGGCGGTGCGCCAGCCAGATGTTCACCCCCACCGCGAGCGCCATCAGGAGTCCGAAGACGAAGAACAGGCCGATCTTGGTCCACAGCGTGGTGGTGAAGACGGATGAGTAGTCGACTGCCTTGTACCAGAGCCAGTCCGTCCAGAACCCGGCGAACATGACGAAGAGCATGGCCAGTACGGCCAGCACGCCCAACGTCATGAGCAGGGTCCTGGAGCGCCGGGACGGTCGGCCGACTCTCATCCGTGGCCCCGTGGGGCCTCCGCCGCGGTCCGGCATCTGGAAAGCCAAGGTGCGCACCTCGAAGTTCGCGGGTTGGTTGTTCGCGTCGTTTTGTCGCGTTGTCGATCGCTTTTGTCAATCCGATCGGGCCCCGCGATCCTAGGGCCCACTGATGCAACTTACGGAAGCTTTACTCAGTTCCCGATTCCGGGGGTGGACGAGGCAGGATGTTGTGCATGTCCACTCTCTCCCCCTCCGGCCCCCCGATGGCCGGCTCCCCCCTCACCCGCGCCGTGCTGGAGATCGACGAGTACGTCGCCGGTCTCGGCTGGGACCGTCCCGCCCTGCTCTTCGCCCTGGTCGACACCGCGCGCCTGCGTGCCGACGAGCCCGGTCTCGCCGACCGCCTCGGCATCGGCGAGGGCGTCCCCGACGCCGCGCCCCTCACCCCGGTCGAACAGGAGGAGATCCCGGCCGGGAAGCCCCTGGACGAGTTCCTCGCCACGATCGCCTGGCCGGAGGCGGTGGCCGGCTGCGCCCTCGCCGTGGAGCGGCTGATGCTGCCGCCGTCCGCCGAGGCGCAGGTGCCCGACGGCCTGGACGACGCCGCGCTGGCGAAGTGGGTCGCCGCCCACCCGGACCGCCAGGAGGTGCGGATGACGGTCGGCGTGCTCCGCGACGGCGACCGTGACTCCGCGCTGCGGCTGCGGGAGAAGGACGCCTCGACCGAGGTGCTGACCGGCTCCGGCCTGGTGCCGGGGCTCGCCGAGGCACTGGCGGCGACCTTCGAGGAGTAGCCCGCGCTCCGGCACCGCGCCGCAGACGTACCGGGGGCCCGGGTCCGTAGGACGGACGCGGGCCCCCGGTGTACGCGCGGCAGCCGTCAGCCGGTGGTGCAGGCGGGGAGGGCCTCGGTGCGGTCGTCGCGGATCTTCTCCAGGGAGTCGACGGCGTCATCGATGGTGTCGACCTTGACCAGGGTGAGGCCGTCGGGGACGTCCTTGGCGGCGGTGGCGCAGTTGTCGGCGGGGGTGAGGAAGTACTCGGCGCCCTTGGCCCTGGCACCCACGGTCTTCATGCTGATGCCGCCGATGGGGCCGACCGTGCCCTCCTCGTCGATGGTGCCGGTGCCGGCGATGAACTTCCCGCCCGTCAGGTCGTCGGGGCTGAGTTTGTCGACGATGCCGAGGGCGAACATCAGCCCCGCGCTGGGGCCGCCGACGTCGGCGAGCTTGATGTCGACGGTGAACGGGAAGGTGTGGTCGGTCCCGGCCTGGATGCCGACGATGGCCCGCTTCGCCTCGGCACCGCTCTTGCCGGCGGGGGCGGTGGTGACGGTGACGCGCTCGGTCGGGCCGGGCTCCTCGCCGGCCTTCTCGGCGGCGGCCGCGTCGGCGGCGGGGACGATGGTGAAGACGACCGGCTCGCCCGGCTTGTGCTCGGTGACCAGTTCGGCGACGTCGCCGGGCTTGCGGACCGGGGAGCCGTCCACGCTCTTGATGACGTCCCCGGCGTGCAGCTTGCCCTCGGCCGGGTTGCCCTTGACGACGGTGGCGACGACGACCCGGGTGGAGACCGGGATGTCCAACTCGCGCAGGGCGGCGACCTTGGCGCTCTCCTGCGACTGGGAGAACTCCTCGGCGTTCTCCTGAGTGGACTGCTCCTCGGTCTTGCCGTCGGGGTAGAGCGTCTCGTGCGGCACCACGACGTTGTCGTGGGCGATCCAGCCGGCGACGGCCTGGAAGAGGTTCATCCGGTAGTCGGGGCTGGTGACCCGGACGGTGGTCATGTTCAGGTGGCCGTCGGTCGGGTACGTCTTGTGGCCCTTGATGTTGAGGACGGGCTCCCCGTCGTGGTCGCCCAGGGTGTTGACGGTCGGCCCGGGCGTCATCTCCGCGTACGGCACCTTGATGAGGACTCCCGCGCAGAGCAGCGCGATCAGCAGCAAGGTGGACGTCAGCATCGTCGCGGTACGGCGTGGCATGTCACGACAGTACGGGACCGGACCGTCAGCGCACCGCCGGGGCCGGTCCGTCCGAGGGCTGCCGAGCCTGCTCCTGCTCACCCGCCGCGGCCACCTCCGCGGGCAGGCCGGGGTCCGCCCCGGCCGCGTCACCGTGCGACTTCGCCATGGCGGCGCGGAAGCGCGCGTAGCCCGCCAGTTCCGGTCCGTCGTTCCTGCCCGGGTTGCGGGCGGCCCAGCTCCCCCAGAGGGCCGCGCCTATCGCGGCCATGAGCGGGATGAGCAGCCAGGCGAGCGCAGCCATGCGTACCTCCACGGAGCTGTGTCGAGCCGGCCGGTCGGCGGATCAGCGGACAAAGGTCCGCACGCCCCACGCTCGGCCCGAGGGCGTGATTGCGCAACCGGAACGGTTCTGCCCCGTGGTGGCGGGCCCGGCGACGGTTCCCCGGCCGGACGGCCGTGACCCGCTCGGACGCGTTGCGGCGAGCGGGTCAGGGGGAGCCGGACGGGCGGGTCAGCAGGCGCCGACCCACTCCTCGGTGCCGTCGCCGAAGGTCTGGTGCTTCCAGAGCGGGACCTCGTGCTTGAGATCGTCGATGAGCATCCGGCAGGCGGTGAAGGCTTCGGCACGGTGCGGGCAGGAGACCGCGACGATCACCGCGATCTCGCCGACCGCGAGGTCGCCGGTGCGGTGGACGGCGGCGAGCGCCCGTACCGGATGGGCGGCGACGACCCGCTCGGCGACCCGGCGCAGCTCCGCCTCGGCCGTGGGGTGGGCCGAGTAGCCGAGCCGGGCCACCTCCGCGCCGCCGTCGTGGTTGCGCACGGTGCCCACGAAGAGGGCGGTCCCGCCGGCGGCGTCCTCGCCGACCGCCTTGAACACCTCGTCCAGCGAGAGCGGGGTGTCCCGGACCGCCAGCAGCGCGATCGGGTCCGCGGCGGCCCGCTCGCCCGGGTGGTCCGGACGTTCCAGGTGCTCGGTGTGGGTGGATGCCATACGGCCATCGTGCCCCACCGCACGTCCCGGGGGAACGGTGGTTCCCGGCGGCCGGGGGCGTGCCGCGCCGGAGCCTCCGGCGGACAGCCGCCCCTCGGCCGGTCAGATCCGGCGCCGCGCCTTCCGCGCCCGGCGGACGATGGCGGCGGTGCCGAGCAGGGCGACGGTGGCTCCGGCGGCACCCGCGGCGGTGGCGTCCTTGCGGCCCAGGCGGCGCCCGGCGACGGTGTGGCGTCCGGCGACCTCCTCCAGCAGTTCCCCGAGGACCTCCTCGTTGGTCCACTTCGGCCGCCATCCGGCGTGGTGCAGCCTGCTGCCGCTGACCACCCACGGGTACATCGTGTACGCCAGGTCACCGGCGGGCGACGGAGTGAGACCGATCCGGTGGAGGCGGGCGGCGGCGCCCAGCGCCACGGCGGACGGCAGCTCCATGCGGCGGATGCCGCTCAGCTCCTCGACCTCCTCCTGCTCCAGCCAGCCGTCGCACCCCACGGCGAGGTCGCCCTCGACACGTTCGAGCACCGCGTACTCCAGCGCCGCGCACAGGTCCTCGATGTGGCAGAACTGCCAGGCGGGGCGCGAGTCGGCGACGACCAGCAGCCGGGGCGACTCGAAGTACCTGGTCAGCGCGGTGTCGGTGCCACCGCCGACCAGGACGGCGGGGCGCACCACGGTGACGTTGAGTCCCGGGTGGGTGCGCGGGGCGCGCTTGGCGAGCCGCTCGATCTCCAGGAGGTCGCCGACGCCGGTCGCCTCGGCGGTGGCACGCAGCTCGGCGTCCTCGGAGAGCGGCAGCTCGTTGTCGGGGAGCGCGCCGTAGACCATGGCGGAGGTGCACAGCACCACGCGGTGGACCCCGGCGGCC
Source organism: Streptomyces sp. BBFR102 (assembly GCF_051397025.1). Lineage (NCBI taxonomy): Bacteria > Bacillati > Actinomycetota > Actinomycetes > Kitasatosporales > Streptomycetaceae > Streptomyces > Streptomyces sp. BBFR102. The sequence goes on along the minus strand of NZ_CP195757.1, from coordinate 4,151,137 downwards.
GGGGCGGCGGTCAGCACGGTCTGGGTGCCGCGGACGTTGAACGCCGTGCGGGCCGCCGGGTCGGACTCGAGGTCGAGGTCGAGGGCGAGGTGGACGACGACGTCGACGCCGCGCAGCTTCTCGGCGAGGGCCGGGTCACGGACGTCGAGGATCTGCCACTCGGCTCCCTCGCACTCCCCACGCCGCTCGTCGATGGCGATGACCCGCCTGATCTCCTCGGAGGCGGCGAGCCGCTCGGTCAGCAGGGCGCCGACTCCGCTCGCGGCACCGGTGACGGCGACCACCGGGCCGCGGACCGGACGGGCGGCGCGCTCCGCCGCGGGTTCGGGCGTGTCAGCGGCCTCGAAGGGCCCTGCGGGCGGGTTCCGGCCGTCGGGGAGCGGGTCGGCGGGGCCGGACGTTTCGGTCACTTGCGTGCGGTCCGCATCGGCCGCGGTCGGTTCGGACGAGAGGTCGGCCGGGTTTCGCGCTGCGCGAACCTGCGGATCTGGGGAACTCACCAGGTGTCTCCAGCGGTTGTCTTCAGTACGTACCCGAATGACACGTACGTACCAGGTGGCGTCCATCCTGCCGCAGCCCGGTGCCCGGCGGAGCACCGAGCCCCGACCGGCTCTTGGTGTCTACGCTGGGAAGTGAAGTCGGGCAAGCCGCCGCCGGAGGTACACCGGCGGCCCTACCAGCCGAGGATTCCCGTGAGTGACACCCCATTCGGATTCGGCCTTCCGCCGGAGGAGCCGGACGACGGCGACGAAGGCAAGAAGAAGGACCCCCAGGGCGGTGGCGCTGGTCAGGGCCCGGCGAACCCGCTCGGATTCGGGATGCCCGGCATGCCGGGCATCGGTCCGGGCGGCGGCGACAACCCGTTCGCCGCGATGTTCGGTTCGCTGAACCCGGCTGACCTGGGCGCCGCCTTCCAGCAGCTCGGCCAGATGCTCTCGTACGAGGGCGGCCCGGTGAACTGGGACATGGCCAAGCAGATCGCCCGCCAGACAGTGGCCCAGGGCACCCCGGACGGCACCAAGGACGCCAGCGTCGGCGCCTCCGAGCGGCACGCCGTCGACGAGGCGGTGCGCCTGGCCGACCACTGGCTGGACGGCGTGACCACGCTGCCCTCGGGCGCCAGCACCTCGGTGGCGTGGAGCCGCGCGGAGTGGGTCGAGGCGACGCTGCCGGTCTGGCAGGAGCTGGTCGACCCGGTGGCCGAGCGGGTCGGCGCGGCCATGGGCGACGTGCTGCCCGAGGAGATGAAGTCCATGGCGGGCCCGCTGCTCGGCATGATGCGCTCCATGGGCGGCGCCATGTTCGGCACGCAGATGGGCCAGGCCGTCGGCACCCTCGCCGGCGAGGTCGTCGGTTCCACGGACGTGGGGCTGCCGCTGGGCCCGGCCGGCAAGGCCGCGCTGCTGCCGCTGAACATCGAGGCCCTGGGTAAGGACCTCGGCGTCCCGCTGGAGGAGGTCCGGCTCTACCTCGCCCTGCGCGAGGCCGCCCACCAGCGACTCTTCGCCCACGTGCCGTGGCTGCGCTCGCACCTGTTCGGCGCCGTCGAGGGGTACGCCCGCGGCATCGACGTCGACACCGCCAAGCTGGAGGACGCCGTCAGCCAGCTCGACCCGTCCAACCCGGAGCAGTTGCAGGAAGCTCTTCAGCAGGGCATGTTCCAGCCGGAGGACACCCCGCAGCAGAAGGCGGCGCTGGCCCGTCTGGAGACGGCGCTGGCGCTGGTCGAGGGCTGGGTCGACGCCGTGGTGCACGAGGCCGCCAAGCCGCGCCTGGCCTCGGCGGACGCGCTTCGCGAGACGCTGCGCCGCCGCCGTGCCTCCGGCGGCCCGGCGGAGCAGACCTTCGCCACGCTGATCGGTCTCGAACTGCGCCCGCGCCGCCTGCGGGACGCCTCCCGGCTGTGGGCCTCGCTGGCCGACGCCCGGGGCGCGGACGGGCGGGACGCGCTCTGGGAGCACCCGGACATGCTGCCGACCGCGCACGACCTGGACGACCCGGACGGCTTCGTCCACCGCGAGCACGCCGACTTCTCCGAGTTGGACAAGCTCCTCGGCGAGGCGGCCGGCGGCCCGTCCCTCTCCAAGGACGGGCCCGCCGAGTCCGCCGAGAAGGACCAGGGCCCCGACGACGGCGAGGGCGACGGCCCGGACCGGGAGGGCGGCGAGGGCACCCGGTGACCCTGCACGACGACGCGGTCCTCGTCCTGAAGGGGTACGAGGACCAGCCCGGGCTGCGCCAGCAGTACCTGGACCACCTGGCGGCCCACCCCGACGGCATGTACAAGCCGTGCGGGGCCGGGCACCTCACCGCCAGCGCCCTGGTGCTCGACCCGTCCCGTGGGCAGGCCCTGCTCACCCTCCACCGCAAGCTGAACATGTGGCTCCAGATGGGCGGCCACTGCGAGCCCGAGGACACCTCGGTGGCCCGCGCCGCCTTGCGCGAGGCGACCGAGGAATCCGGCATCCCCGGCCTGGAGCTCCTCCCCGGCGGCCCGGTCCGCCTCGACCGCCACCCCATCCCGCCCCCCTGCAACTGGCACCTGGACATCCAGTACGCCGCCCTGGCCCCGCCGGGCGCGGCGGCGGCGATCAGCGAGGAGTCCCTGGACGTGCGCTGGTTCCCGTACGACGAGGTCGCCGACGTGGCCGACACCTCGGTGGTCTGTCTGCTGAACGCGGCCCGGGAACGGCTGGGGGCGGCGACGGGCTGAGGGGCCGCGTTCCGCCGCTCTCCGGCGCCGCAGGACGCTGGGTCGTGCCCCGTGCGGGCCCACGCTCTGCGGTGCCGCCGGTGGGGACGTCGGCGGGGGCCGTGGGGTGCTCGGTACCGACCGGCGTCCGGCGTACCCCGGTGCGGGGCCGCGAGGCGGGAGTGGGTCCCCGCCCCGTCGTGCCTGACGCGGGCACTGGCGGGGCGAGGTCGCGTGGCGGCCGGCCGACGGGGGCGCCGCTCACGACGCGGGCCCGTCCATGTCCCGGCGGAGGGGAGTCCCGTCGGTCGAGGCCTTGGTGCCGCTGCCAGTCGAGGGCTGGGCGAGTTGCTGGATGAGTGACACGGGCCCGCCCGGCGCCCGTCCCACCGGGCTCGCCGTCGACGCCGGCGGCTTCGTCGACGGGCCTGGTCGTGGGCGGAACGGCCGGGCGGTCTGGGCCCGGTCGCGTGAAGGCCCGGCCCGGTGCCACCGGCCGACTCCCGCACGGCGCTCCGGGGAGGCCGCCCGGACTCCCCGGCCGTCAGCTCCAGACGTTTCCCTGGTTCTGACCGCGGGCGCCCTGCTGGCCCATGCCGAACTGGCCCGCGAGGCCACCGGTGGCGGCGTCCTGCGGGGGCAGCAGCTCGCTCGGCTGAACCAGGGCGGAGCCGGAGCCGAGGAAGCTCAGCTCCCAGCCTTCCCCGGTGCTGCCGCGTCGCCGCCAGACGCCGGAGGAGTGCGTCTGGGCCTGCATCTGCACGCGTAGCGAGGTGGACCAGGCGACGACGGCATCGGCGTCGGCGCTGACGTACTTCTCCGGGGTGACCTGGAGCATCAGGGGCGGGCCGGAGGTCATCAGGGCGATCGTGCCCCGGCCGGTGATGTTGAGCTGGTACTTGCCCGAGCCGGAGATGCCGCACTGACTGTCCACCGCGAGGACCTCGGCGTGCAGCGAGGAGTCCATGGCGAGGACGTAGGAGCTGTCGACGGTCAGTCCGTCCTGCTCGACGTCGAGGACGTGGACGTACTGGGCGAGGTTGGCGAAGTAGACACTGCCCTGGCCGGAGCAGCGCATGAGGTCGAGCCCTTCGCCGGTCCAGGCGCGGGCCCGCTGCTGCTGGTGGGACTGGTACTCCCCGTCGAACTCGATCAGGCCCTGGTAGGCGACCATGGCGCCCTTGCGGGCCAGGACGTCGTCGTGGCCGGTGAGGGCGACCCGCAGCATCTGCGCGTTCTGCAGCGCGTAGCGGTCCCGGGACTGCTGCTCGGTGAAGGCGAAAAGCGGACTCTGCATGGTGGTGCTCCCCCCTCAGCCCCGGACCCGGAGGCGGTCGGTGCTGTCCTCGCTGGGCTGGACGACGACGATCCCCTCCCCGGAGAACGCCATCTGGTACGCCTCGCCGCTGCCCCGGCCGATCATCGAGGACGCCTTGAAGCTGCGTTTCCCCTTGACCCTGAGGTGGGGCGACCAGGCGATGAGCGCGTCCGGGTCGACGTACGTCTCGTCCTCGCCGCGCCCGCAGTCGACGACGATCGGTGTGCCGCGCGAGGTCAGCGCGACCCAGCCCTGGCCGCCGACGCGGACGTTCCACAGCCCTTGTCCGGCGAACTTGGCCAGCCCCTTGACCCGCTCCACGCCCCAGTCGAGCTGGGCGTCGAAGGCGAGGAGGTTGGTGCCGTTGACGGAGAGGGAGTCACCGCCGAGATCGATGGCCACGACGTCCGCGCCGTAGTCGGCGAGGTAGAGCAGGCCGTCGCCGGTGCACTTCATCAGCGGGGTGCTCTCGCCGGTGATCCACTGACCGGCGATCTGGCGCACGGCCGGCGGGTTGGGCTCGTACTGGACGAAGCCCTCGTAGGCGACCATGGAGCCGGTACGCGCGTACAGGTCGTAGCCGCTCCGCATGGCGACCTTGACCATGCTGTGGCCGTGGTTCTCCATCCGGGCCGCGACGGGCGTCGGGGCGAAGCCCGCGAGCTGCTGGTTCATGGCTTGCTCCCTCAGATCTCGTAGGGCTGGACGACGACGAAGTTGCCGGGGGCGCCCCGGAACTGGAGGTTCACGCCCTCTCCGCTGTGGCCCGGGTAGGCGTTGCGCCTCATCCTGACCTGCGAGGAGACGACGACCTGGGCGGCGGCGGACCAGGCGACGACGGCGTTGCTGTCGGCGAAGGTGGTCGGGGTGACGGGGAGGACCACCGGAGTGCCGCGGGTCTTCACCACGACGGTGCCCGTGCCCTGGAACTGCAGGGTGAACAGGGCGCCGCCCGGGATGCCGTGGCCGTCGATCCGCCGGACCTCGTAGGCGAGGGTCTCGTCGAAGGCGAGGACGTTCTCCGCGCTGACGCAGAGCGCGTCGCCCTGGAGCTCGACGGGGTGGAGGTTGGCCTCGTTCTCGGCGAGGAAGACCTGGCCGCTGCCGGTGCAGCGCATGAGCGACAGCCCCTGGCCGGTGGCGTTCCCCGTGACGCGGCCGGCGAGGCCCGCGCCCTTGTAACCGAAGTCGACCTTGCCCTGGTACAGCACCATGCTGCCCTGCCGGGCGAGGACGGGCTGCGCGTCGGCACCGAGGTCGACCCGGACGAGCTGGCTGTTCTGCTGGGTCCAGCGGGTGCCCGTCGGGACCTCACGGTACTTCTGGAAGGCGGCCGACACTCCAGGCGTGCCGCTTTGACCGCCGACGGGCTGCGGCTGACCGTACGGCCCGGGCGGCTGTGGCTGCTGGCCGGGGAAGCCGCCGGGGGCGGGCTGCGGGTGGCCGTAGCCGGGCGGAGGGCCGTGGCTGCCGAGGTGCAGGGCGGGCGGTTGACCGTATCCGGGCGCCGGGGGCTGACCGTACGGGCCCGGTGGTGGAGGCGGGGGCGGAACCTGGCCGCCGGGCTGCGGCGCCGGGGGCGCGAGGGGCGCCGCCATGGTGGGGGCGGCGTGCACGGGCGTGGGGTGGGGCGCCGCAGGAGGCCCCTGGTGCCCGGCGTGCGGGTGGGGTGCGGGGGTGTGCGGCACCTGCGGCGGGACGTACCCGTCCGGGGTCTGCTGCGGCGCGGGGGCGGGCGGGGCCTGCTGCGGCTGGGGCTGCGCGGGCGGCGGGGCCGGAGCCCGCGGGGTGGCGGGCGGCGCGAAGGCGGGCGGCGCGAAGGCGGGGGCGGCCTCGGGAGGCTGCGGTGCGGGAGCCTCCGGTTCCTCCTCTTCCAGGACCTCACCGCCGAAGTTCCGCAGCAGCGCCTCCAGGCCGCCGTCGAAGCCCTGGCCGACGGCGGCGAACCGCCAGACGTCCTTGACGTAGAAGTCGCCGAGCATCACCGCGCGCTCGGTGCTGAACTCCGAACCGTCGAAGGAGTATCGCGCGACCTCCTCGCCACCGGCCACGATCCGCAGGTAGCCGGGGCCGATCTGGGACATCTGTCCGACGCCGTCGAGCGTCGCGGTGAAGGACAGCTTCCGGATCTGCGGCGGAATCCGCTCCAGCGTCACCCGGAACGACTCGGTGTCGCCCGCTTGCGCCCCCAGCAGTTGGAGGGACTCCTCGGGCGAGGCGGGCTGGTTGAAGAAGATGAAGTACCGGTCGTCGGAGAGGCGTTCGTCGGCGTCGAGACCGAAGCAGCTGATGTCGAAGGTCAGCCCCGGTCCGGTGATCTGCACGCCGACGTACAGGTCCGTGCCGGCCGTCAGGTCACTGATCCTGGCCTTGTGGCCGCGCTGGAATTCCCTGGCCATACGAAACGTCCGTCCCCCATCCCGAAGCTGCTGCGTCGAGTCAGGCTAACCGCCCGCACCGACAACGCCGCGGGCCGGTACGGAGCCGGTACACAACGGTGGTGGCCCGGCCACTCCCCCGGTCCGGCGAGGCGACGGGCCCGCCCTTCGCGATGCCGGTGAGCTACAGGCCGACGCCGCTGTCGTCCTCGTCCCCGTCCTGGTGGTCAGCGGCGTGCGGGAGGCGTGCCGTCGCGGCCACGCCCTCCAGGTAGCCGCGCGCCCGCTCGGTTCTCGGGTATGCCTCCAACAGCTCCCAGAAGCGCGCGCCGTGACCGGGCACCAGCAGATGGGCCAGCTCGTGGAGGAGTACGTAGTCGACGACGTACTCGGGCATGTCCTGGAGGCGGTGGGAGAGCCGGATGCTGCCCTCGGCGGGGGTGCAGGAGCCCCAGCGGGTGTTCTGGTTGGTGACCCAGCGCACCGAGTCGGGGCGCGCCCGGCCCCCGAGGAACTGCGCGGAGAGCCGCCCGGCCCGCTCGGCGAGCACGTCGTCGGTCGGCCTGCGGCGCTTCTCCTGCCGGGCCAGCTTCTCCAGCATCAACCCGACCCAGCGGCGCTCCTCGGCCTGGGACATCCGCGCGGGGAGCAGGACCACGGTCCGGCCGTCCTCCCGGTAGGCGGAGACCGTACGGCGCCGGCGCGCACTGCGGCGCACCTCGACCTCACCGGCCTCACCCGGTGCGGTGCGGGGCGCGGCGGACGGGGCAGGACTGGTCGGCGCGGCCTGGGGGCGCCGTGCGGGTTCGACTGGCACCCTTCGACGGTACCCGGACGACCAGCGGAAACACGGCTGCCCGCCGCCGCTCCCCCGGAATCCGCACCCCTGGGGGAGGCATCGGTACGACTATTCACGCTGCCTGTGGACAACTCCGGGCAGACTCCCCCGCCCTTGATCCATCCTGTGCTCCGTGACCGGCCGCGCCAGGCGTCCGGCCCGCTGACGCCGCCCGCACGCGGCACCGGCCGACCACCCAGGGGGAACCGTGCACCTGTCCCACCCGCTTCTCAAGCCCGCCCTGCGGCGCGGCTGGCGCGACCTGCGCACGGTCCAGTTCGGGGCGACCCCGGCCCACGCCGTGGTTCTCGGTCCGATCGACACGGCGACCGGCAGCCTCATGGAACTCCTCGACGGCACCCGCGGCATGCCGCTGCTGCGCGAGGAGGCCCACCGCATGGGCCTCGCCGAGGGGTACGCCGACCTGCTCGTGGGCCGGCTCGCCCGCGCGGGGCTGCTCGACGACTCCACCGGCGGCGGCCCGGAGGCGGCGGCGCTGCGGGAACGCCCGGCGGTGGTGGAGCGGCTCCGGCCCGACCTCGGCTCCCTCACCGTGACCACCCGGGAGCCGGGCGGCGCCATGGCCCGCATGGCCGCCCGCCGGGCGTCCCGGGTCCAGGTGCGCGGGGCGGGCCGGGTGGGCGCGGCCCTCGCCGCGGTGCTCTCGGGCGCGGGGGTCGGCCAGGTCGACGTGGTGGACGGCGGATGTGTGGACGTCGGTGACGTGGCGCCCGGAGGCATGCCGGTCCGGGCGGTCGGCGAGCGCCGTTCCGAAGCGGCCCGCAAGGTGGTCCGGCAGGCGTCGCCCGGCGCGTCCCGCCGCTCCCGCAAGGGGCCGCGGTCGGGCAGTGGCGAACCGGGCCTCTCGCTCGTCGTCCTGGCTCCGAGGGACGGGCTCGGGGTGTTCGCGCCGGACCCGGCCACGGTGGAGCAGTTCGTGGCGTCCGGCGTCCCGCACCTGTTCGCGGGGGTGCTGGAGGCGACCGGAATGGTCGGGCCGCTGGTCGTCCCGGGGGCGACGGCCTGCGCCCGGTGCGTGTCACTGGATCGGGTGGACCGCGACCCGATCTGGCCGCGGCTGATCACGCAGTGGCGAGCGAGCCGCCGGCGCTCCTCCCCGGCCTGCGATCTGGCGCTGGCCACCACCGTCGCCGGCTTCGCGGCCACGCAGGCGCTCGCCTTCCTCGACGGCACCCTGCCGTCGGGCGCCGACACCCGGTGGGAGCTGGCCCTGCCCGAGTCGGCCTGGCGCGCGGTGCCCTTGGCCCCGCATCCGGAGTGCCCGTGCGACGCGGTCAACTCGCCGGACCGGGCTCCCGGCCCCGGCGAACGGGCCGCCCGTTCCGGAGAGGAGCCTCCGCGGTCGGCACCGGCCGGGCCCGTGCGGGCCACAATGGCTGAGAGCCGTTGACCGTCCGATGCGGCTCGGCAGTCTGGGACTTGGAGGGGCGCATGTCTGATCTTCCCCGGAAGGCGGTCACCAGGACCGCCAAGCTCGCTGCCCTGCCGCTGGGGTTCGCGGGACGGGCCACATGGGGCCTCGGCAGAAGGATCGGCGGCATCTCCGCCGACATCGTCGGCCGTGAACTCCAGCAGCGGACCGCAGACCAGCTGTTCAGAGTTCTCGGAGAACTGAAGGGCGGCGCCATGAAGGTCGGCCAGGCCCTGTCGGTCTTCGAGTCGGCGCTTCCCGAGGAGATCGCCGGCCCTTACCGCGCGGCGCTGACCAAGCTCCAGGAGGCCGCGCCGCCCCTGCCTGCGGAGACCGTGCACGCGGTGCTGCGGGAGCGGCTGGGCGAGGAGTGGCACTCGCTGTTCCGCTCCTTCGACGACCGGCCCGCGGCCGCCGCCTCCATCGGACAGGTGCACCGCGCGGTCTGGCACGACGGGCGCTCCGTCGCAGTCAAGGTGCAGTACCCGGGGGCGGGCGAGGCCCTCCTCTCCGACCTCGGCCAGCTCAGCCGTTTCGCCCGCCTGCTGGGCCCGCTCGTCCCGGGCCTGGACGTCAAGCCGCTGATCACCGAGTTGCGCGACCGGGTCTCGGAGGAACTGGACTACGCCCTGGAGGCGAAGGCGCAGCAGGCCCACGCGGAGGAGTTCGCCGACGACCCCTACATGCTGGTCCCCGGTGTGGTGCACCAGAGCGACCAGGTGTTGGTGACCGAGTGGCTGGAGGGCATCCCGCTCTCCGAGGTCATCGCGGAGGGGACCGAGGAACAGCGGGACTGGGCTGGCCAGTTGCTCTCCCGCTTCCTCTTCTCCGGTCCGGCCCGCACCGGTCTGCTCCACGCTGATCCGCACCCGGGCAACTTCCGCCTGGTCCCCGCCGAGGACGAGGACGGCTGGCTGTTGGGCATCCTCGACTTCGGCACGGTCGACCGCCTGCCGGGCGGCCTGCCGGAGACGATCGGCACCTCACTGCGGCTGGCCCTGGAGAACCGCGCGGACACGGTGTACGCAGCGCTCGGGACGGAGGGATTCGTCAAGGACTCGGTGGAGCTGGACCCGGTCGAGGTCCTCGACTACCTCCGGCCGATCATCGAGCCCGCCGAGGTGGACGAGTTCACCTTCACCCGCGCGTGGATGCGCGGCCAGGCGGCCCGCCTCGCCGACCCCCGCTCCCCCGCCCACCAACTGGGCCGACAGCTCAACCTCCCGCCCTCCTACCTCCTCATCCACCGCGTCACCCTCAGCACCATCGGAGTCCTCTGCCAACTCGGGGCCACGGTCCGGCTCCGGGAGGAACTGGAGGACTGGCTCCCCGGATTCGTGGACGACGAGGGAGCCGGGACCGCCACTCCGACCGGTGGCGAGTTCGGGGTGCCGGCCCAGCGTCCCGAGGCGGAGGACGTCGGCACGCACAGCGCCGAGCCGCGCGTCCCCGAGACGGGGAGCGTCGGTGCCGGGGGGCCTGGAATCACTCGCTGAGCCACCGCAGGCCGAACCTGGCGGCGGCACGGAGCGGCCCCGTTCAGGGCCGCCGACCGAGCCGCCGCCGTATCCGGCCGAGCCCCCCGCCGGGACGGAGCAGGCGTCGGTCAGTGCATGACGGCGATGGCGAGCGCACGGCGGGCACGCAGGGAGGCGCGCTCGGCCTTGCGCTGCATACGCCGGGCGGCCACGAGCCGCTGTCCGGGCCGGGCCTGTTCGGCCTCGGCGGTGCGTTGCTCCATGTGCGCACGCGCCATGGCTTCTGGGATGAGTTGCATCTCTCGGGTCCTGTTCTGACGCGATTCGTTCGCGCCGGTGATGGTGGTGTCGGGGGTGGCGGAGCCTGCGGGCGCGCTGTCTGCGGTCCTGGCGGACGCTCGCTTCATCGGGGCCTGCTTCATGGGGTCGTGCGTGAGGGGGCGGTCGATCGTTCCGGTGATGTTCATGCTGCGACCGGGTTCTTGCGCGGGCGGCCACGGGGCCGCTTGCGGGCGACGACGACGCCCTGGACGAAGAGCTCTCCGCCCCAGACGCCCCAGGGCTCGCGCCGGTCCTTGGCGCCGGCGAGGCACGCCTCGACGAGCGGGCAGGCGCGGCACAGGGACTTGGCGTACTCGACGTCGGCCGGCGACTCGGCGAAGAAGACCTCGGGGTCGTAGGCGCGGCACGGCGGCGGGGTGACGAGGTTCTCGATGGCGTCGTCGAGAGCGGTGAGAGCGGTGAGCTGCGAAGACAAGGTGGAATCCTCCGGGATACCGGGTGGCGAGATCTCTTGTGTGAGCGGTGCTGACGGGACGTGCGTTTCGGTCTGCACGGGCTTTGGTTCCTCGTCTGGTCGGTCCGGCCGGTGGGCCGGGTGGCGGCTGGTACCTGCACCTGTCCAGGGCCCTGTCTCGCCCCGCTCGGGGCAAAACAAAAGGGCCGCGGTTCCCTGGTGGGGTTCCGCGGCCCTGAAGGCGCCTGCCTGATCGAGATCAGGCTGGATCACTCCAGGGTTCGAGCCCACGGAAGGCCCACATCGTGTGCTGCTTCGTCTTCGGGAATCCGGCACCGGCTGCTGCGAAGGCATAGGCATGTGCCTGTGCCGCTGCGTCCACTGCCGGTGCCTGGGTCGGTCGCTCGTTCCGCTCTCGGACCGGGAGGTTCGAGAGGGAAATGGGGGACACGGGACGCACGGCGGCGAGGCCGGACATACCGGTACCCAGGGACGAGACGCCGGACATGCACAGGTTGACGACGGAACGATCGGTCATTTTCACGACCGTGCTGGTGGTGTTGATGCTGATCACTTCCATCGCCTCCTCTCGGCGTCTCGTGGACCGCGAACGGCCCTGCGGTTGAACTCGGTACAGCACGGATCCAGGGCTTCGAAGAAGCGCCTGTTCCCGTGCCTAAGAACCTATGGGGATTCGCGGGGCATGCGCAAACTATTTTCCGGACGAGTTTCCGTCAGCTGCCGACCGCCCCACTCACACCTTCTTGACCTGCGCAGATGGCGAGAACATCGGTCCCGTACCGGCGAAACTTCCGCATGCCGACCCCGGCGATGCGGATCAGCTCGGGCTCGTCCTCGGGCAGCAGCTCGGCGATGGCCATCAGGGTCTTGTCGGTGAAGACGCAGTAGCTGGGCTGGCCCAGCCGTTCCGCCTCGGCGGCGCGCCAGCTGTGGAGCCGCTCGTAGACCCCTTCGTCCATGTCCGACGGGCAGCCTTCGCAGCGCATCAGCTTCATCTCGCCGGCGTCGGTGAGGCTCCTGCCGCAGCTACGGCATCGGATCGGCTTCCTCGGGCCCCGGCGGAGCGCGGCGGTGGCCGACGAGCCACCGCTCCCACCGGCCAGGGAGAGGGCCGAGGCCCCTCTGGTCGCCGGTGCACCCCGGAGGTCCTTCAGGAAGCGGCTGGGGACACGGTGCGCACGTCCGCCGGGGGTACGGGAGAGCGCCCAGGAGAGCGTCAGCCGGAACCGGGCCCGGGTGATGCCCACGTAGAGCAGGCGGCGCTCCTCCTCAAGCTGTTCGTCCGTGCGGGCGTAGGCGATCGGCAGCATGCCCTCGGTCAGCCCGGCCAGGAAGACGGCGTCCCATTCGAGGCCCTTGGCGGCGTGCAGCGAGGCGAGGGTGACGCCCTGGACGGTGGGGGCGTGCTGGGAGGCGGCGCGCTCGTCGAGCTCCGCGACGAAGTCGGTGAGGGAGGCTTCCGGCCGGGCCGCGCCGAAGTCCTCGGCGAGCTGGGCGAGGGCGGCGAGGGACTCCCATCGGTCCCGGGAGGCGCCGGAGCCCGCCGGGGGCCGCGCGCTCCAACCCGAGGCGGAGAGGACGGCGCGCACCTGGGAGGAGAGGTCGTCGGCCAGATCGAGTGCGGCGTCGTTTCCGCCGAAGCGGGCGGCGCCGCGCAGCGCGGACTTGGCTTCGCGGACCTCGCGGCGCTCGAAGAACCGCTCGGCCCCCCGGAGCTGGTAGGGGACACCCGCGTCGGTGAGGGCCTGCTCGTACAGGCCGGACTGGCCGTTGGTGCGGAAGAGCACCGCGATCTCCCCGGCGGGGACGCCCGCGGCGATGAGCTCGCGGATGCGGCGGGCGGTGCCCTCGGCCTCGGAGGGCTCGTCGCCGTACTCGATGTGCTGTGGTTCGGGCCCGGTGTCGCGCTGGGAGACGAGTTCCAGCCGGTGGTCGGCGGCACGGCCGCGGGCCTGGGAGAGCAGTCCGTTGGCGAGGTGGACGATCTGCGGGGTGGAGCGGTAGTCGCGGACCAGCTTGACCACGGTCGCCCCGGGGTGGCGGAGGCGGAAGTTCAGCAGGTGCTCGGGAGTGGCGCCGGTGAACGAGTAGATCGTCTGGCTGGCGTCGCCGACGACGCAGAGGCTGTCGCGGTCCCCGAGCCAGAGTTCGAGGAGCCGCTGCTGGAGGGGGCTGACGTCCTGGTACTCGTCGACGACGAAGTGCTGGTACTGGGCGCGGACGTGGTCGGCGATGTCCCGGCGGTCCTGGAGTATGCCGATGGTCAGGAGCAGGACGTCCTCGAAGTCGATGACGCCCCTGTCCCGCTTGAGCTGTTCGTACCGGGCGTAGACCTGGGCCAGCTCGGCCGGGTCGCGGGGAGCGTGGCGCTGGCTCTTGGCGATGCTCTCCACGTAGTCGCCGGGGACGGTCTGGGTGACCTTGGCCCACTCGATCTCGCCGGTGGCGTCGCGGAGCTGGTTGCGGTCGAGGCGGATGCCGCAGGCCGCGCCTGCCTCCGCTACCAGTTGGGCCTTGCGTTCGACCAGGCGCGGGAGTGTCCCGCCGACGGCTTTCGGCCAGAAGTACTGGAGCTGGCGCAGGGCCGCGGAGTGGAAGGTGCGGGCCTGTACGCCGCCGGCGCCGAGCTGGCGGAGGCGGCCGCGCATCTCCCCGGCGGCGCGGTTGGTGAAGGTCACGGCGAGGACGCTGGTGGGCTGGAAGCGGTTGGTCCGGACCCCGTAGGCGATGCGGTGGGTCAGGGCGCGGGTCTTGCCCGTGCCGGCTCCGGCGAGCACGCACACCGGCCCGTGCAGCGCCGTGGCCACGGCGCGCTGCTCGGGGTCCAGGCCCGCGAGCACGTCGTCGGCCGATTCCGGGACGCGCGGGAAGGAAGAGGTGTGCGGTGCAGATGTCACCCCGCCATGCTGCCAGGTCCGCCGGGCTGGGTGCCGGGCTCGTCCACAGCGGACGACCCCCGGTCGTATTGATCACACCATCCGAGTGTGCGGTGGACCACGCCGACGGGAATCTCGCCGCGCTCGGTTACGTTCGATCCATTGCCACCGGGCGTCTCAGCTCGGCGGAGTTCACCCCGTGTGCCCTTCCGGGTACGCGGCAGAGCGATCGAGGAGCGTCTGGACATGTCGGGCACTGTGACGATGTACAGCACCACCTGGTGCGGATACTGCCGTCGGCTGAAGAGCCAGATGGAGCGCGAGGGCATCGCGTACGAAGAGGTCAACATCGAGCACGACCCGGAGTCGGCCGCCTTCGTGGAGAAGGCGAACGGCGGGAACCAGACCGTGCCGACTCTGCAGATCGTCCCGAAGGCCGGTGGGGAGCCGGTGGTGATGACCAACCCGAGCCTCGCCCAGGTCAAGCAGGCGCTGGGCGCCTGATCCGGGACCCGGCGCGCCCCGGCCGCACCGTCACCGGATGCGGCCGGGAGCAGGCGGGCCCCGGGACAGTCAGCGGCCGACGCCCGGCTTGGGGAGGGGCTCGCCGTACCAGAGCTCGATGAGGCGGGCGGCGATCGAGATGCCGTACGGCGGGCGGACCTCGCCTGAGGCGAAGGCGGCCCGGAGTTCCTCGCGGGAGAACCAGCGGGCCTCCTCGATCTCTTCGCCGTCCACGGTGATGTGGGGGGAGGTGGCCTTGGCGGTGAAGCCCAGCATGAGGCTGGACGGGAAGGGCCAGGGCTGGCTGGCCACGTAGGTGACCTCGCCGACAGTCACTCCGGCCTCCTCGAAGACCTCGCGGCGGACCGACTCCTCGATGGACTCCCCCGGTTCGACGAAACCGGCCAGGGTGGAGAAGCGGCCTTCGGGCCAGTGGACCTGCCGACCGAGCAGCGCCCTGTCCTGGTCGTCGGTGACGAGCATGATGACGGCCGGGTCGGTGCGCGGGTAGTGCTCGGCGCCGCAGGCGGGGCAGCGCCGGATGTGTCCCGCGGCGGCGATGACGGTGCGCTCGCCACAGCGGGAGCAGAAGCGGTGCAGGCGCTGCCAGTTCTCCAGGGCGACCGCGTGGACGAGCAGTCCGGCGTCGCGCGGCGACAGCAGCAGTCCGGCTTCACGCAGGCCGGCGGCGCGGGCGGACTGGTCGAAGCGGCCGGGCAGGGAGTCCTTCTGGAGGGCGAAGTAGCTCACGCCGTCCTCGTCGCAGCCGAGGAAGTAGCGGTGGGAGCGGGTGAGGGGCGCTTCGAAGGTGGGGGTCAGCACCAGTTCGGTGGTGCCGTCCTCGGTCTCGTCGATGAGTGCCTGGCCGCCGGACACCACGAAGACCCGGGTGGTGGGGTGGCTCCAGGCGGCGGCCAGCCATGCCTCGTCGAGGCGGTGGTGGGCCGCTCGGTCGATGCCGCTGGGCGCGGTGAGCGACAGCGGTTCCTTGGGCTCGTCGGTCCAGGTGGTCACAGTGGGTTCCAACTCCCCGGTGGCGTGGATGATTCCGTGCGTCCTGCCGGGGTGGCCGGGGCGGGCGCGGGGTGCGGTCGCTCCTGGTCCGCGGGGGCCGCGGTCTCGGGGTGGCCGTCGGTGGAGTGGGGCGGCTCAGGGGGCATGGCGCCCCTGCTGGGCGAGGTCGCCCCAGAGATGGGCGGCGGTTTCGACGCCCTTCATGAGGAGGTCGAGTTCGACCTTCTCATTGGGGGCGTGCCAGCCGTCGGACGGTACGGAGATGCCGAGGAAGAGGACGGGGGCGCCGAGCACGTCCTGCAGGTCGGCGGCGGGGCCGGAACCGCCCTCGCGGGTGAAGAGCACGGGGCGCTGGAAAGCGCGGCTCATGGCACGGACGACGGATTGGAGGGCGGGATGGTCGAGGGGGGTCAGACAGGGGCGGGTGGCGCCGCCGAAGTCCACGGTGTGGCCGACTCCGGCCGGGAGGCGCTCCGCGATCCAGGCGCGTACCTGCTTCTCGATGTGGGCGGGGTCCTGCCCGGCGACCAGCCGGAAGGAGAGCTTCAGCATCGCGGTGGCGGGGATGATCGTCTTGCCGCCGGGGCCCTGGTAGCCGCCGCCGATGCCGTTGACCTCGGCGGTGGGCCGGGCCCAGATGCGCTCCAGTGTGGTGTGGCCCGCTTCGCCGCTGGCGGCGTGGGACTTGGCGGTGCGCAGCCACTGCTCCTCGTCAAAGGGCAGCTCGGCGAAGAGGGCGCGCTCCCGTTCGGTGAGGGGGATCACACCGTCGTAGAAGCCGGGGACGGCGACGGCGCCGCGGTCGTCGTGGAGGGCGGCGACGAGCCGAGCCGCCTCGGTGGCCGGATTGGGCACGGCTCCGCCGAAGGAGCCGGAGTGGATGTCCTGGCCGGGACCGGTGAGCGTGACCTCGCAGTCGATGAGGCCGCGCATGCCGGTGCAGACGGTGGGGGTGTCCTCGGACCACATCCCGGTGTCGGAGACGAGCACGGTGTCGGCGGCCAGCCGGTCGCTGCGCTCCTCGATGAGCTGGCGGAAGTGCGGGGAGCCCGACTCCTCCTCACCCTCGATGAGCAGCTTGAGGTGGACGGCGGGGCTGGTGCGGCCGGTCGCGGCGAGGTGGGCGCGCAGGCCAAGGGTGTGGAAGAAGACCTGGCCCTTGTCGTCGGCGGCGCCTCGCCCGTACATCCGGCCGTCCCGGACGACGGGGTCGAACGGGTCGGTGTCCCATCCGTCCTCGCGGGCGGCGGGCTGCACGTCGTGGTGGCCGTAGACGAGGGCGGTGGGCGCGTCCGCGTCGTCGGAAGGCCAGGAGGCGAAGACGGCGGGGGCACCGGCCGTGGGCCATATCTCGACGATGGGGAAGCCTGTCTCGCGGAGCTTGGCGGCCAGCCATTCCGCGCTGCGCCGTACATCGGCTCCGTGCTCGGGCTGGGCCGAGACGGAGGGGATGCGCAGCCACTCGGCGAGGTCGTCGAGGAAGGCGGCGCGGTGGTTCTCGATGTACGCGCGGACGGCGTTGTCCAAGGTCTCGCTCATGTCAAAAGCCTATCGGGCGACAGTCGCGGACCGGTCCGGTGGTTCGCCGGTCTGCTGCGCCGGCTCCGCGGGCTCGTGGGGTGCGGGCCCCTGTTCCGGGGGCGGGCCGGACGCGGTGCCGAGGAGGATGTGCTCGATCTCTCGTCGGCCGGGGAGGTGGCGGGGCCGGACGGTCTCCCCGGTGCGGATGTAGACGAAGGCGGCGGTGACCGCTTCGAGGGGCAAGCGGTGGTGCTCTGCCCAGGCCAGTCGGTAGATGGCGAGCTGGAGCGGGTCGGCGTCGCGGGTGTGGCTGGTCTTCCAGTCCACGATCTCGTACAGGGGCGTGGCCGGGCCGGTGTCCGGTTCGAGCCGGTAGACGGCGTCCATACGGCCTCGGACGGTGCGTCCGGCGAGGGTGAGCTGGAAGGGCACCTCGACGCCGAGCGGGGTGCGGTGGGCGTACTCGGTCTGCTCGAAGGCTTCCTTGAGGGCTTCGAGGTCGTGCTCGTCGGCGATGTCGGCGTCGTGGCCCGGAAGCTCGTCGGGGTCGAGCATCGGCAGCTGGACGTCTTCGAAGCGGGATTCGACCCAGGCGTGGAAGCGGGTCCCGCGCCTGGCGGCCGGTTGGGGAGGGCGGGGCATGGGCCGGGCCAGTTCTGCCGCGAACCCGGCGGGATCGGCGGCGAGCCGCATCAACTCGGAGGCGGTCAGCGAGGCGGGCAGGACCACCTCCCGGGTGCCTTCGCGGGCCCGCAGCAGCTCGCCTCGGAGTGCTTCCAGGTCCTGGTCCCAGGAGTGGATGAGGCGGGCTTCCTCCGGAGTGGGGCCTTCCGTGGCGGCCGGTGCGGGGCCGGGCGGGGCCGGAACCGGAGCCGGACGGTCTGTGGTCCAGGACTCCCAGTCGCCGTCCTCGTGAGCCTCCGCGTCCTCCGGCTCCGGTTCCGCTGGGAAGTCGTCCGGTCCGTCGGGTGCGGCGTACGCGGGTTCGGGCGCCTTTCCGCCGGTGGGGGAGGTTCCGGAGGGTTCGGCTGCCAAGGCGTCGAGGTGGGCGCGGACGGTGGCGGCGGCGGCCTGGCGGCGGCCGAGCGCGACGGCGTCGAGCGGCAGCGGCCAGGCGAGGTCGGCCGTGGGCTTCGCCAGCGCCGGGTTCTCGGCGTCGGCCTCCGGGCGCTGGGCCCACGCCTCCGTCTCCCCGTGTCCGGCGAGGCAGTGGTCATGCAGGGCCAGCAGGAAGTCGGAGGGCCCACGGGGGCGCTTCTGGGTGGGGCCCCACCAGTGGCCCGAGCCGAGCAGGAGCTTGCGGGGCCGGGTGAACGTGACGTACCCCAGGCGCAGCTCCTCCGTGTGCTGGTGGTCGCGCATCGCCTCCTGGAACGCCTTGAGGCCCTTGGAGTCCAGAGCGCCGACGTCCGGCAGGGTGGCGGCGTCGCCGCGCAGGGAGTGCGGCAGGACCCGGGGCTGGGCGGTCCACTTCTCGCGCCCCTGCTCGCTGGGGAACTGCTTGGCGACCAGTCCGGGGACCGCGACGACGTCCCACTCCAGTCCCTTGGACTTGTGGGCGGTGAGGACCTTGACGGTGTTCTCGCCGCCGGGCAGGGCGTTGTCCAGGCCCTTCTCGTACTGCGCCGCCGTGCGCAGGAAGCCGAGGAAGGCGAGGAGGGAGGCGTCCTTCTCCTGGGCGGCGAAGGAGGCCGCGACATCCAGGAAGTTGGAGAGTGTCTCCCGGCGGCGGGCGGCGAGGGCCTGCGGAGAGGAGGAGAGTTCGACTTCGAGGCCGGTGGTGGTCAGGACGCGGTGCAGGACATCCATGAGCGGATCGGCGAGGGAGCGACGCAGGTCACGCAGTTCGGTGGCGAGCTGTGCGTACCGGACGCGGGCCTCTGCGGAGAAGGGCAGGTCGTCGGCGGCGGAGCCGTCGAGAAAGGTGTCCAGGGCGTCGGCGAGGGAGACGACCTCGGCCGGGTCGACGCCTTCCACCGCTTCGGCGAGCCGCCGGTCGGGGTCGTCGGTGCCCGCGCGCTCGCGGCCCACGAGGAGCCGGGCGCGGCGGCCGAGGAGGGCGAGGTCACGCGGGCCGATGCGCCAGCGGGGGCCGGTGAGGAGGCGGACCAGGGAGGCGTTGGCGCCGGGGTCCTGGAGCACTTCGCAGACGGCGACGAGGTCGGCGACCTCCGGCAGGTGGAGGAGGCCGGAGAGGCCGACCACCTCGACCGGCACGTCCCGGTCGACCAGGGCGCTCTGGATCGCCCCGAAGTCGCCGGCCGTCCGGCACAGCACGGCGATCTCGCCGGGGGGTGTCCCGGTGGCGACGAGGTGGGCGATCTGGCCGGCGAGCCAGGTGAGCTCGTCGGCGTGGGTGTCGAGGAGGGCGCAGCGGACGGTGCCGTCCCGTTCGGCTCCGGGGGCGGGCCGCAGGGCTTCGACGCCGGTGTGCATGGCGCGCAGCGGGGCGGCCATGGTGTTGGCGAGGTCGAGCAGGCGCCCGCCGCTGCGCCGGTTCTCGCTGAGGGAGTGGCGGGCGGCGGGGGCGCCGTCGGTGTGGGGGAAGTGGTCGGGGAAGTCGTCGAGGTTGGCGACGGAGGCGCCGCGCCAGCCGTAGATGGCCTGGCAGGGGTCGCCGACGGCGGTGACGGGGTGGCCGGTGCCGTGGCCGAAGAGCCCGGCGAGCAGGATGCGCTGGGCGACCGAGGTGTCCTGGTACTCGTCGAGGAGGACGACCCGGAACTCTTCGCGGAGCAGGGCGCCCACCGCCGGGTGGCTGTCGGCGAGGGTGGCGGAGAGGGCGATCTGGTCGCCGAAGTCGATGAGGTCGCGGTCGCGTTTGGCAATCCGGTACTGCTCGACGAGGCCGGCCAGGTCATGGCGGGCGCGGGCGACTTCGGGAAGTTTCCGCAGGTCGGGGTTGGTGAGCCGGGTGTTCTCCAGGGTGCCGAGCAGGTCCTCGTCGTGGTGGCGCAGCCGCTTTGGGGTGACGAGGTGTTCGGAGAGTTCCCCGTCGAGGGCGAGGAGGTCGCCGACGAGGTCGGGGAACGAACGCGTCAGCGCGGGGTGGGTGCCGGGTGCCTCCCGCAGCACCCGGGCGGCGAGCTGGAAGCGGGTGGCGTCGGCGAGCAGGCGGGTGCTCGGCTCCAGTCCGAGCCTCAGGCCGTGGTCGGTGAGGAGCCGTCCGGCGAAGGCGTGGTACGTGGAGATGACCGGTTCGCCGGGGGTGTGGTCGTCCTGGGGTCCTGCGCCCGGCGGGGCGAGCGGCTCGGGTCCGGTGACGCCCGCCTGGGCGAGTGCTTTGCGGACGCGTTCGGCGAGTTCGCCCGCGGCCTTGTTGGTGAAGGTCAGCCCGAGGACCTGCTCGGGCGCCACCTGTCCGGTGCCGACGAGCCAGACGACGCGGGCCGCCATCACCGTGGTCTTGCCGGAGCCCGCTCCGGCGACGATCACCTGGGGAGCGGGCGGCGCGGTGATGCAGGCCGTCTGCTCCGGGGTGAAGGGGATGCCGAGCAGCTCCTTGAGCTGCTCGGGGTCGCTGAGAGGTGCGGGCATGCCAGCGAGGCTAGCGCCGTCGGACGACACCCGGCCTCCGCTCAGCGACACGGTTCGGTGTCCTTCCTGGTCAGAACGGTAGAGGCGGAGGTTGTGGACTCGGCCACCGGGGGCCCAGGCCGCGTCCCGGTCGTGCGGGAGCCGGAGCGGGGCGCCCGGTGGGCGCTCCCACTCACTCGACCACCTGCCGCCCCTCCTCCCGGGCGCTGCACGAGGAGCGAAAGGAGCAGTGGGCGCAGTGCTGTCCGGCGGTCGGGGAGAAGCGTTCGTCGAGGACCTTGCCGGCTGCGGTGGCCAGGAGATCGCCGACCCAGTCGCCCTCGGGCGTGGGCTGGTGCTGTACGCGGGGCAGTGCGTCACCGCCCTCCTTCCTGGGCGCGGGCTGGCGCAGGTGGACCAGTTCGGCGCCACCGGACTGCGGGCGTACACCGTCGAAGAGCGGGTCGACGGCGCCTTCGGTGACGGCGAGCTGGTAGACGGCGAGCTGGGGGTGGTGGGCGACCTCGGCGGCGGTGGGCGCCTGCTTGCCGGTCTTGAAGTCGACGACGTAGGCGCGGCCGCGCGGGTCCTGTTCGACCCGGTCCATGCTGCCCCTCACACGGACCTCGTAGGGCCCGGCGCCGAGCGTGACGTCGAAGTCGTGCTCGCTGGCGACGGGGGTGCGGCCGGCCCGGTCGAGGGTGTGCCACTCCAGGAAGCGTTCCAGGGCCTGGCGGGCGTTCTCCTTCTCCTGGACGGATTTCCAGGGGGCGTCGAAGGCGAGCGCGTCCCAGACCGAGTCGAGGCGTTCCATGAGTACGTCGAGGTCGGCCGGGGTACGGCCGGAGGCCACCTCGTCGGCGAGAACGTGGACGACGTTGCCGAAGCCCTGGGCGGCCGAAGCGGGGGCATCGGCCTTGACCTCGCGGCCGAGGAACCACTGGAGGGCGCAGGTGTTGGCGAGCTGCTCCAGGGCGCTGCCGGAGAGGACGACGGGGGCGTCGCGGTCCCGCAGCGGCATCTGGGAACGGGTCGGCTCGCGCATGCCCCACCAGCGGTCGGGGTGCGCGGTGGGGACGAGGGGTCTGCCGTCCTCGTCGGTGAGGGCGGCGAGCCGGGCGAGACGGTGCGCGGCGGCTTCGCGGAGGGTTTCGGAGACGCGCGGGTCGACGGTGGTGGCCCGCAGCTCGGCGACGAGGGCGGCGACGGAGAGGGGGCGGCGGGGCCGGGAGGAGACGTCCTTGGGCTCGACGCCGAGTTCGGCGAGGAAGCGGGAGGGCTGGTCGCCGTCCTCGGCGGGGGCCTTGACCGCCGTGACGACGAGGCGTTCGGCGGCGCGGGTGGCGGCGACGTAGAAGAGGCGGCGCTCCTCGGCGAGAAGCGCGCCGGGGGGCAGGGGTTCGGCGAGGCCGTCGCGTCCGATGCGGTCGGCCTCCAGCAGCGAGCCGCGGCGGCGCAGGTCGGGCCAGACCCCCTCCTGCACCCCGGCGACGACGACGAGCCGCCACTCCAGGCCCTTGGCGCGGTGCGCGGTCATGAGGCGGACGGCATCCGGGCGGGCGGCGCGGCGGGTGAGGGTGTCGGCGGCGATGTCCTGCGCCTCTATCTCGGCGAGGAAGTTGAGCGTGCCCCGGCCTCCGGTACGTTCCTCGGCCCGGGCGGCGGTGGCGAAGAGGGCGCAGACGGCGTCGAGGTCGCGGTCGGCGTTGCGCCCGGCGGCGCCGCCCCGGCGGGCGGACCGCTCAAGCCGCTGCGGCCAGGTGGTGCCGTCCCACAGTTCCCAGAGCGCCTCCTCGGCGCTGCCGCCCTTGGCGAGGAGCGTGCGGGCGCGGCGCAGCAACTCGCCGAGGAGGCGCGCGCCGTGGGCGTACCCCTCGTGGGTGACGAGCCGCTCCGGTTCGGCGAGCGCATGGGCGAGCAGGGTGTCGGAGGGCGGCGGGAGCGGATTTCCGGCGGCGCGCTCCTCGTCGCGCAGGGCGCGTCCGAGGCGGCGCTGGTCGGCGGCGTCGAGGGCGGCGAGCGGCGAGGCCAGCAGGGTGAGGGCGGTCTCGGTGTCGAGCCAGGCAGGAGCCGCGTCCCCGGCCTCGGTGCCGGGGCCCGGGCCCGCCTCCTCCTGGGCCCGGTCGTGCAGGGCGGCGGTCGCGGCGGCACGCAGGGCGGTGAGCAGCGGGGCGACGGCGGGCTCGTGGCGCAGCGGGAGGTCGTTGCCGTCGATGTCCAGCGGTACCCCGGCCGAGGTGAGGGCCCGGCGGACGGCGGGAATGGTGTGGCCGCCGGAGCGGACCAGGACCGCCATCTCCCCCCACGGAACGCCTTCCTCCAGGTGGGCGCGGCGCAGGATGTCGGCGATGTTGTCGAGTTCGGCACCGGTGGTGGGGTACGTGTAGGCGTCGACGCGGCCCCCGTCCCGGGCCGGGCTGAGGGAGCGATGAGCGCGGACGGTGTCGGCGGAGAGCCTGGTCAGCGGCATCCGGCGGGTGAGGTGCCGGGTGGCTTCGACCAGGTGCGCGCCGGAGCGGCGGCCGGTGGTGAGGACGGCGACGGGCGCGGGCGCGCCGTCGGCGCGGCGGAAGGTCTCGGGGAACTCCAGGATGCCGTTCACGTCGGCGCCGCGGAAGGCGTAGATCGACTGGTCCGGGTCCCCGAAGGCGACCAGGGTGCGCCCGCCGCCGGCTCCGGGCACGGCGGGGCCGTGGTTGCCGGCGAGCGCCCGCACCAGCCTGACCTGGGCGGGGTCGGTGTCCTGGTACTCGTCCACGTAGACGGCGTCGTAGGTGTCGGCGAGCTGCCGGGCGGTCTCGGGCGTCTCGGCGAGCAGGACGGCCCGGTGGACGAGTTCGGCGTAGTCGAGGGTGCCCTGCGCGTCGAGCAGGTCGAGGTATTCGGCGAGGAAGGAGGCGGCGGCGGACCAGTCGGGGCGGCCCCCGCGCCGGGCGAATTCGGCGAGAGCGTCGGGGCCGAGGCCGAGTTCCCGGGAGCGGGCGAGGACGGCGCGGACCTCGTCGGCGAAGCCGCGGGTGGTGAGGCAGGCGCGCAGTTCGTCGGGCCAGCGCACGCGGGCGCGGCCCTGGCGTCCGAGTTCGATCTGTCCGGCGAGCAGTTCGCGGACCGCGACGTCCTGCTCCGGGCCGGAGAGCAGCCGCAGGGGTTCGGCGAAGAGATCGGCGTCCTGGTGGGCGCGGACCAGGGCGTAACAGAAGGAGTGGAAGGTGGTGGCGCGCGGCGCGGTGGCCGTGGAGAGGCGCCGCGCCATGCGGTCGCGCAGGTCCACGGCGGCGCGGCGGCTGAAGGTGAGGACCAGGACGCGTTCGGGCACGGTGCCCGCGGCGAGGCGGGCGGCGACGGATTCGACCAGGGTGGTGGTCTTGCCGGTACCCGGTCCGGCGAGGACGAGCAGTGGTCCCGCGTCATGGTCAACCACGGCCCGCTGGGCTGCGTCCAGTCGAGGGGGCTCCTCCGCCACGGGGGCGGAACGGACCAGTCGGTACGTGCCGGAGGCCCTCTGCCGCGCCTGTTGGTGGGGCAGGCGGCCGCTGGGAGGAGAGGAGCTCACGTGCATCGCCGGTCCTGGTGGGTGTGCTGGTGGAAGGCGCTCGGTGCGGGCCGGGGAGGGAAGGCCGCCGACGCCGTCCGCCGGGCTGCCCGGTGCGGCCGTGGCGGCCAGGTGCCGACCACCGACCGTACCCCGAGCGGCCTTCCGTCCGGCGGGCTTCCCCTGCCGCGCGCCCGGCAGCACGCGCCCGGGCGCAACCCGGGTGGCGCCAACCGCGCCGGTCAGCGCGTCGGAGCCGCGCGGAGCCGGGTGCGGGGCGGCTCGCAGCGCGTGTCAGGAGTGAGGTGTGTCACCGGTGCTGCCGTCCCAGCGGGCCCGGCGCATGTCGATCCGGGGCGCGCTGCCCGGGGAGCCGGCCGTGCGCCGGGCCTCGCGCAGCGGGGTGCCCTCCGCCCGGTAGCGCTCCAGGGCGCGGAGCTCGTGGCCGGGGAGCAGGGCCCCGTCGGAGCGGACGACCCGCCACCAGGGCACGGCCGATCCGTAGAGCGCCATGACGCGGCCGACCTGACGGGGGCCGCCCTCCTCCAGCCACTCGGCCATGTCGCCGTAGGTCATCACGCGGCCGGGCGGGATCAGCTCGGCCACGTCGAGCACCCGCTCGGCGTAGGGCGGCAGGGCGGGCGGTTCCACGGGCGGCGGGGTGTCCTGGCTCACGCGGCCATCCTGCCGCACACCGCCGACAGCCCAGCCGGACACAGCTCGCGGCCCGCGGGAGGGATCGGCCGCCGGAGCGTCGGACGGGGGCCCGAAATGCGGGCCATGGGGCTTATCAGAGCGGATTCGGCAGCGCGCATTGCCCCCTCATGCCCCGCGGTGTCGCCCGCTCGTGCCACCATCGTGCGGGCGGTGACAGCCAAGCCAAGATCGACAGGACACGACGGAACGGACGGGTGTGAGTGCCGAAGCACGACGGAGCACGGCACCGGTGCCGCCGCGTCCCGATGACGACGATGCCGCCCGGGCCGTACCCGGCAGCCGTCCCGCCGACGGGGAGAGGGGCGGCGCGATGAACGCCGGCGACGACGAGGGCGCACGCGCGGACGACTCCGGCGCGCCCGCACACACCGACGTCGACCGCGGCGCCACCTCCGCCGATCCGCACCCCGGCCTTTTGAAGTACCCCCGGCCGGAGGGCACCCCGCACCGGGCCGAGCGCGACCCGGTCGAGGTGGACGAGCCGCTGCTGGCGGCCCGAGTGCACCGGCCCTCGGATCTGATGCGCCTGCTCATCGGCGTCCTGGCCATCGCGGTCCTGCTCGCGGTGGCGGCCTTCGCGCACGGCACCACCTCGGGGCTGGAGCAGGACATCCGCGAGGGCACCGGCCAGGCGCCCGACCTGCTGATCAAGTTCGCCGGTCTGGCGTCGAGCATCGCGGTGCTGCTGGTCCCGGTGGCCTTCGCCGTCGAGCGGCTCATCAAACGCGACGGCCTGCGCATCGCCGACGGCGTGCTGGCGGCGGTGCTGGCCCACGGGGTGACCCTCGCCACCGATCTGTGGGTGGCGAAATCCGCCCCCGGGTCGATCCAGGACGCGCTGACCCAGCCCTCCCCCGGCGACATCCACGCGCTCACCGATCCGGTGCACGGCTACCTCGCCCCGGTCATCGCGTACATGACGGCTGTCGGCATGGCGCGCAGACCCCGGTGGCGCGTGGTGCTCTGGGTGGTGCTGCTGCTCGACGCGCTCGCGATGCTGGTCACCGGGTACACCACGCCGTTCTCGATCGCCCTGACCATCCTGATCGGCTGGAGCGTCGCCTACGGCACGCTGTACACGGTCGGCTCGCCCAACGTCCGGCCCACCGGCCAGACGCTGCTGGCGGGGTTGCGCCATGTCGGCTTCCGGCCGGTCGCGGCGGCCCGCGCCGAGGACGTACCGGAGCCCGCGGGCGGCCTTGCCGGAAGGGCCGGACTGACGCCCCCGGACCAGGGCGACCGCGGCCGGCGCTACTTCGTCACGCTGGAGGACGGCCCTCCGCTGGACGTGACGGTCGTCGACCGCGAGCAGCAGGCCCACGGCTTCTTCTACCGCGTGTGGCGCCGGATGACGCTGCGCTCCATCACCACCCGCCGCAGCCTGCAGTCCCTGCGCCAGGCACTGGAGCAGGAGGCGCTCCTCGCGTACGCCGCGATCGCCGCCGGGGCCAACGCACCGAAGCTCATCGCCACCTCCGAACTCGGCCCGGACGCCGTGATGCTCGTCTACGAGCACATTGGCGGCAGCTCGCTGGACTCCCTGGCCGACACGGAGGTGACCGACGAGCTGATGCGTGACACCTGGCGGCAGGTACGGGCGTTGCAGTCCCGTCGGATCGCGCACCGGAGGCTGGCCGGGGACGCCATCCTGGTGGATCGTTCCGGCAAGGTGATCATCACCGACCTGCGCGGCGGGGAGATCGCCGCGGGCGACCTGGTCCTGCGGATGGACATCGCCCAGCTCCTGACCACGTTCGGGCTGCGGGTCGGCGCCGAGCGGTCGGTGGCCGCGGCCGTCGGCGTGCTGGGGCCGGACACCGTCGCCGACTGCCTGCCCCTGCTCCAGCCGATCGCGCTGTCCCGCTCGACCCGCTCCACGCTGCGCCGACTCGCGCGGGAGCGCTCGCAGCGCGAACGCGAAGCGGTGCTGGACGCCTCCCGGGAGGCCAAGCAGCTGCGCCGGGAGACCGGTCAGCACGAGGACCGCAAGACGGCCAAGGCCGAGAAGCAGGCCGAGAAGCGCGCCATCGACGAGGCGCTGGACGAGGCCCGCGAAGAGGATCTGCTCACCCAGATCCGGCACCAGGTGCTCCGCATCCGCCCGCAGGCCCCGGTCGAACCCGCGCGGCTGGAGCGGATCAGACCCCGCACCCTGGTCAGTTTCATCGCCGGTGCGATCGGCGCGTACTTCCTGCTGTCACAGCTGACCCACATCGAGTTCGGCACGCTCTTCTCGGACGTCCAGTGGGGCTGGCTGGCGGCGGCCGTCCTCTGCTCCGCGCTCAGCTACTTCGCGGCGGCCATGAGCCTGCTCGGCTTCGTGCCGGAGCGGGTCTCCTTCCTGCGCACGGTGAGCGCCCAGGTCGCCGGCTCCTTCGTGAAGATCGTCGCGCCGGCGGCCGTCGGCGGCGTGGCCCTCAACACCCGCTTCCTCCAGCGCTCCGGCGTACGCCCCGGGCTCGCGGTGGCCAGCGTCGGCGCGTCCCAGCTCTTCGGGCTCGGGTCGCACATCCTGCTGCTCCTCCTCTTCGGCTACGTCACGGGCACCGAGAAGACCCCGTCGCTCACCCCGTCCCGGACGGTGATCGCCGGTCTCCTCACCGTGGCCGTGCTGGTGCTGGTGGTGACCGCGGTGCCGTTCCTGCGGAAGTTCATCGTCACCCGGGTGCGGTCGCTCTTCGCCGGCGTGGTGCCGCGCATGCTCGACGTGCTCCAGCGGCCGCAGAAGCTGCTCACCGGCATCGGCGGCATGCTGCTGCTGACGGCCTGCTTCGTGATGTGCCTGACCGCCTCCGTGCGCGCCTTCGGCGACGGGAGCACCACCGTGTCGCTGGCGGGCGTGGCGGTGGTCTTCCTCGCCGGCAACGCCCTCGGGTCGGCCGCCCCCACGCCCGGCGGCGTCGGCGCGGTCGAGGCCACGCTGACGGTCGGCCTCATCGCGGTCGGCCTGCCCAAGGAGGTGGCGGCCCCCGCGGTGCTGCTGTACCGGCTGCTGACGCTGTGGCTGCCGGTGTTGCCGGGGTGGCTGTTCTTCAACCAGCTGACGCGCAAGGGGTATCTGTAGGGCACTCGGAGCACAGGGGGCGTGCCCACAAGGTAGGGGGCGCACTCACTCGCACGGCCCCCGCCCCGCGCGCCGGGATTGCGTGGCGCGCAGGATGGGGGACATGCCGACTCGCCCCCACCGCCGCCACACCGTCCTGCTCCCGACCGCGCTGCTGCTCACCGTCGCCGCCTCGGTCTCCGCCTGCTCGGCCTCCGGGAGCGACGAGCCGGGCAGCCAGAACGGTTCCACCCCGGCCGGCGGGCTCACCTCGCAGAAGCTCGACTGGTCGAAGTGCCCCGCCCCCGACGACGCCCAGGGCGGCGGTACGGCACCCTCGCCGCTGCCGGGCGGTGCCGAGTGGCAGTGCGCGACGATGAAGGCGCCTCTCGACTGGGACCGCCCGGACGGCGACACCCTCGACCTGGCACTGGTACGGGCGAGGACCAGCGGCAAGAACGAGGACCAGCGGATCGGTTCGCTCATCTTCAACTTCGGCGGACCCGGCGGTTCCGGGGTCAGCACCCTGCCCGCCTTCGGCGACAGCTACGAGACCCTGCGCAAGCGGTACGACCTGGTCAGCTTCGACCCGCGCGGGGTGGGCCGCAGTTCCCCTGTCACCTGCCTCGACGACGCACAGCTGGACGACTTCTTCCAGGCCGACTCGACGCCTGACGACGCGGCCGAGCGGGCCGGCCTGGTCAAGCGGACGCAGCAGTTCAACGCGGCCTGCGAGAAGAACTCCGGCACGGTCCTCCCGCAGGTCGCCACCACCGACGCGGCCCGCGACATGGACCTGATGCGCCAGGTGCTCGGCGACGACAAGCTGTACTACATGGGCATCTCCTACGGCACCGAGCTGGGCGGGGTCTACGCCCACCTCTTCCCCCACACGGTGGGCCGCGCGGTCTTCGACGCCGTGGTGGACCCGACGCAGGACGCCGAGCAGGGCTCGCTGGGCCAGGCCAGGGGGTTCCAGCTCGCGCTCGACAACTACGCCGAGGCGTGCACCGCGACGGCCGACGGGTGCCCGGTCGGCTCCGACCCCGACGACGTGAAGAAACGCATCGCCGACCTGCTGGCCTCCCTCGACAAGAAGCCGTTGCCGGCCGACGGCGACCGCGAGCTGACCCAGGCCGCCGCGCTGAACGGCATCGCCCAGTCCCTCTATTCCGAGGACTTCTGGGAGTACCTGACGCAGGGCCTGGAGGACGCCTACGACGGGGACGGACGCATCCTGCTGGCCCTCTCGGACAGCATGACCGGCCGGAACCAGAACGGGACCTACAGCAATCTGCAGGCCGCCAACATCGCCGTCAACTGCGCCGACGACAAGCCGCGCTACACCGAGGCCGACGTCCGCGAGAAGCTGCCCGAGTTCCGCAAGGCGTCCCCCGTCTTCGGCGACTTCCTCGCCTGGGGGCTGCTGAGCTGCACCGACTGGCCGGTCTCCGGCGCGGCCGAGCACCCCGACGTGTCGGCCGAGGGTTCCGCACCCATCGTCGTCATCGGCAACACCGGGGACCCGGCGACCCCTTACGAGGGCGCGCGGCAGATGGCGAAGGCGCTCGGCAAGGGCGTCGGTGTCGAGATCACCTACAAGGGCCAGGGCCACGGCGCCTACGACAGCGGCAACTCCTGCGTCCGCAAGGCGGTCGACGGATACCTGCTGGACGGGATCGTGCCGAAGAACGGGACCGTCTGCTCCTGACGCGCTGATGAGGTTCGCGCGGGCCGCGGGTGGGAGCGGTGATCCCCTCCCACCCGCGCTTTCCGCATACGGACCGGGCAGCTCCAGAAGTCGCATCACTTCCCCCTTGATTACTCTCCGTAGTCGACTTTACGATGGCGGAGCCGTCCCGAATCCCGGGGCTGCTGAGGGATCACGGGGGAAACCATGAAGCCTGGACGCCTGCTGCGCGCTGCCGCCTTGCTGTTCGCGAGCCTGTTGGCCGCTACCGCGACGCTCGGCTGCACGGCCGAGGAACGCCCGGACACCGAGGCCCCGCCGCCGACCGGCGGTGACGCTCCGTCGGGCTCCTCCACGGCGACCGCCCCGGCGCCGGGACCAGGGGCGGCGAAGGGGGACCCGCCGTTGCCGGAGGCGCTGGCGGGCCAACGCCTGAAGTGGGGACCGTGCAAGGCCCGTCACGGTGCGCCCGCACCGGGCCCCGCATGGCGTTGCGCCACTTTGCGGGCCCCTCTGGACTACGCCGAACCACGAGGCGACACCCTCGGCATCGCCCTGATCAAGGCAGCCGCCACTGGCCCCGAAGAGCGGCGCATCGGTTCTCTGCTCTTCAACTTCGGCGGTCCCGGAGGCTCCGGGGTCGAGATGCTGCCGGCCTTCGCCCCCGGATACGAGCGGCTGCGCGCACGATACGACCTGGTGAGCTTCGACCCCCGCGGCGTCGGAGGCAGTTCCGGCATCCGATGCCGCGACGACCTGCGCATCGCCGCCGCGGAGACACAGGTCGACCTGACTCCGGACAACACCGACGAGGAGGCGGTCTACTTCGAGGACGCCGCCCACTTCGGCCGAGGCTGCGCCGAGGGCGCAGGCGATCTCCTCCCGCACGTCGGGACGGCCGAGGCGGCCCGCGACCTGGACCTGCTGAGGCACGCCCTCGGAGACCGGACCCTCCACTACTTCGGCACCTCCTACGGCACCCAGCTGGGCGCGGCCTACGCCCACCGGTTCCCCGGCCGGGCGGGGCGCCTGGTGCTGGACGCCGCCGTGGACCCCGAGGCCGACACGATCGGCCACGCGCGCAACCAGGCGACGGGATTCCAGCGCGCGTTGGAGAACTACCTGCGGAGCGAGCGACGCGCCCCAGGGCCTGGCAGCCGCGAGATCGCCTCCCTGCTGAAGCAGATCGACCGCGAGCCGCTGCCGACGGCTTCGGGACGGAAGCTGACGGAGTCCCACGCCCTCACCGGGATCGTCAGCGCGCTCTACAGCGAGCTGAGCTGGCCCCGCCTCACCGAGGCGCTGGACCAGGCGGAGCGGGGGTCGGGGACCGCCCTGCTCCTGCTCGCCGACTCTTACAACGACCGTGACAAGCAAGGGCGTTACGGCACGCAGGGCCACGCACAACGGGCGATATCCTGCGCCGACGATCCCGGCCGGCCGACTGCCGAGGAGGTCCGGAAGCTGTTGCCCGAGTTCCGCGCCATCTCGCCGGTCTTCGGGGAGTTCCTCGGCTGGGACGCGGCTGGCTGGTGCCACGAGTGGCCGGTCGACGGGGCGGCGGAGCCCCCAGGTGTGGAGGCGAAGGGCGCCCCGCCGGTGCTGGTCGTCGGGACCACAGGCGACCCGGCGACCCCGTACGAAGGCGCGCGGCGCCTCGCCGATGGCCTGGGTCGGAGTGTCGGTGTCCTCCTCACCCACCGGGGAGAGGGGCACGGGGCCTACGGATCGGGCAGCGACTGCGTGGACCGGACGGTGGACGCCTACCTACTGGACGCCACCGTCCCGAAGGAGGGAAAGGAGTGCGCGACGGACCAGCGCTGAGGGGGCGGCCGAGGCGAACGCGCTCCCCTCACGTCACCCCACGGCCACGTCCGCCCGCCGGCTCCTCTCGGCCGGCGCAGCCGAGAGGCCCGTCCACCTCGCGGGCGGACGGGCCTCGGGCCCTGCCATGGTGACGGCTTCACCGTCGGCCGGTTCTCTGCGAAACCGGGCGGCCGAAGCGTCGTCGGGCTCAGTAGATGGGCTTCTCCGGCTCGATCTGGTTGACCCAGCCGACCACGCCGCCGCCCACGTGCACGGCGTCGGAGAAGCCGGCGGACTTCAGGACGGCGAGGACTTCCGCACTGCGGACACCCGTCTTGCAATGCAAGACGATCTTCTTGTCCTGCGGGAGGTCCTGGAGCGCGGTGCCCATGAGGAACTCGTTCTTGGGGATCAGACGCGCGCCGGGGATGGAGACGATCTCGTACTCGTTCGGCTCTCGGACGTCGATGATCTCGATGTTCTCCTCGTCGTCGATCCACTCCTTGAGCTGCTTGGGAGTGATCGTCGAACCGGCGGCGGCCTCCTGGGCCTCGTCGGAGACGACGCCGCAGAACGCCTCGTAGTCGATGAGCTCGGTGACCGTGGGGTTGTCGCCGCAGATCGCGCAGTCGGGGTCCTTGCGGACCTTGACCTGGCGGTACTGCATCTCCAGGGCGTCGTAGATCATCAGGCGGCCGACCAGCGGGTCGCCGATACCGGCGAGGAGCTTGACGGCCTCGGTGGCCTGGATGGAGCCGACCGACGCGCAGAGCACACCGAGGACGCCACCCTCAGCGCAGGAGGGGACCATGCCGGGGGGCGGGGGCTCCGGGTAAAGGCACCGGTAGCAGGGGCCGTGCTCGGACCAGAAGACCGACGCCTGGCCGTCGAAGCGGTAGATGGAGCCCCAGACGTACGGCTTGTTCAGCAGCACGCAGGCGTCGTTGACCAGGTAGCGGGTGGCGAAGTTGTCGGTGCCGTCCACGATCAGGTCGTACTGGCTGAAGATGTCCATCACGTTGTCGGCCTCAAGCCGCATCTCGTGGAGGATCACGTTCGTGTACGGGTTGATGCCCTTGACCGTGTCGCGGGCGGACTCGGCCTTGGAGCGGCCGATGTCGGCCTGGCTGTGGATGATCTGGCGCTGGAGGTTCGACTCGTCGACCTCGTCGAACTCGATGATCCCCAGCGTGCCCACACCGGCTGCGGCCAGGTACATGAGAGCGGGCGAACCGAGGCCGCCGGCGCCCACACAGAGCACCTTGGCGTTCTTCAACCGCTTCTGCCCGTCCATCCCCACGTCGGGGATGATCAGGTGGCGGGAGTACCTGCGGACCTCGTCGACGGTGAGCTCAGCAGCTGGCTCGACCAGGGGTGGCAGCGACACGGGGACTCCGTTGGTCGATCGGGGACAGGACAACCCCCGCACGGGCGGGGACCACTAGCCGTAACACTGCCACGCCCTTCTTCATTCCGAGACACCCGTTCCGACCTGCGAGACAATCACGTCCCAGTAGCCGGGCATGGTCTCCCAGCAGGCACTTCGGCTCTCCTTGGCAGTGCGGTCGGTGAACCAGATGGTGCCTGCGCCCTGCCAGCGGGCGATGCGCAGGGCCTGGGGGAGGTGGCCGCGCGGCAGACCGTGGACGAGGTGGCAGAAGCGCTCCGGCGGGTAGGCGGCGGTCCACTCGGGCGCCTGGGACCAGCGGTAGTCGTGCCAGGGGCCGCTGAAGGTCACCAGCTGGTCCGCGACCTCGGCGTATCCGGGGTGCGGGTGCGTTCCGTGGGCGGTCACCAGGTGTCCGCCGCCGAGCAGGTCCCGCAGCGCTCCGACGACGCGGCGCAGTTCGGGGAGGGCGGCACGCTCGGTGGGGCACCGGTCGAGGTAGAAGCCATCGACCAGGTACCAGTCGCGGAAGCGGTGGGCGTCGGAGACGAGGGCGCCGAAGCTCCGTTGGCCGCCCGCCAGATCGAGCTGCCCCACCACTCGGACCTGTGCGTTCCGCAGACGGCCGGCGGCTTCCAGGCAGTGCGGGTCGGGGCGCTCACCGGGCCCGTCGGCGACGTTGAGGACGGTCCAGTGGACTCCGGTGCCGACCCCCGGCAGCACCTCCCACTCGCGCGGGGCCAGCAGGGGGTGGGCGTATCCGGGGACGCCGAGACGGAGTCGACCGGCACTGACGGCGGGCTGGGCGTCGGGCTGCGTCAGATACGGCACGCCGCCTCCATCCAGATGTCGGCGAGGGACTCCTCCAGGTTGATCCGCGGCCGCCAGCCGAGCCGGTCGCGGGCGGTGCGGACGTCGGCCTGCTGCCAGCTTCCGCAGCCGTCCGGGTACGGGTACACGGCGGGTGACGGGGCGAGGTCCGGGTCCGGGCGGGGATGGCCGATGGCGGCGCGGAGTCCGCCATGGCCGTGCTCGGCGCGAGCGTGGAGGCCCGTGGGGGCGGCGGACGGGTACCCGGGGGGAGAGTCCAGTTCGTGCAGGGCGCCGCCGTAACCGGCGACGCGGGCGAGGACGGCGGCGGCGTCGCGGAGGCGGACGGCGCGGCCGGAACCGATGTTGATCACCCCTTGGGCGGCGGAGAGGGAGGCGGCATGGACGGCCCGGGCGACGTCACGGACGTCGACGAAGTCGCGTTGCACACCAAGGCCGCTGAGCTTCAGTTCGCCGTCGCCGGACTGCATGGCCCGGCGCATCGCCTCGGCGAGCCGGCCGAGTGGCGATCCAGCGGGGGTTCCCGGTCCGGCGGGCGAGAAGACGCGCAGGACGACGGCGTCGAGTCCGGAGCCGAGGACGAGTTCGGTGGCGGCGAGTTTGCTCACACCGTAGGGCCCGCCGGGGCGGGGTACGGCGTCCTCGGCGGTGGAGGAGCCGGGCTGGCTCGGCCCGTACTCGGCGCCGCAGCCGATCTGGACGAGGCGGGCTCCGCAGCCGCTGCGCCGCAGGGCCTCGCAGACGGTGGCGACGGCGACGGTGTTGTGCCGGGTCAGTTCGCGGGCACCGGCACGGGTGGCCCCGGCGCAGTTGACGACCACTCCGGGGTGGACGGCGTCGAGGAACCGGGTGAGCGCGCCGGGGCTGCCGGTGGAGAGGTCGAACCGCACGTCGGCGTCGTCGCCCCGGCCCAGCGCGGTGAGCTGGACAGCGGGGTCGGCGAGCAGACGGTCGGCGACGAAGCGGCCGATGTATCCGTTGGCTCCGATCAGCAGCACCCTCATCGGTCGGCTCCCGGGCTGTTCCGGTGTCGGCTGGTCGTCATCTGGTGGTCTCCTTCGGAAGGGGTGTGGTTCGGGTGCGGCGCCGTGCCCTCCACCGGCCGTGGCGCCCGGCCGCGTCTCCGGCGCCGGCGGCCGCGCGGGTCAGCGGGTGCCGGGATCGGTGTGGGCGGAGGCCCGGGAGAGCGCCGGTACGGCACGGACCAGCAGGGCGAAGGCGGCGACGGCGCAGGCGAGGGTGGGTACCGCCTCGGCGCCGCACACCTCGATGAGCGTCTCGACGGGTGCGGCGAGGAAGCCGCAGCCGGGCAGCCGGGACGCGAACACGCTGCACAGGGCGACCAGTTCGACGCCGGCAGCGGTGGCGAGGGCGACAGCGGGGGTGGCCCGGTGCCCGTGCACCAGGAGCAGGCGGGCCAGGAGCAGCAGGGCGCCCAGGGCGCAGGCCCCGGCAAGGGGCGGGGAGCCGCCGAGCAGAGCGCCGGCCAGCGCGAGCAGACCGGCGAGCGCAGCGAGGTAACAGGCCAGGGAGACGAGCAGCAGGGGCCGGGTGGCCGCGGCGAACTCGCCGAGTCCCCGGCTGCGGGCGAGCCTGCGGCGGGCCCCGGCGGTGAAGAGCCGGGCGCACAGCGTGGCCGGCCACATCGCCAGGGCGAGACCGAGGGCGGTGGCGGTGTCCACCGGCCAGAACCGGTCGGGGCCACCACGGACGGCGGCGTCCAGGAGACCGTCACCGAGGACGGCATAGCCCATCAGCCACAAAGTGGCGAACCGCACGGCTGTCCCCGCCGTGCGGGGAGTGCGCAACGGACCGTGCCGCAGGCACAGCTGCACGGCGGTGAGGACGGCGAGCACACCCGCCACCACGGCGAGAGTCCCGGCGCGGCCGGGAGGTGCCTGCGCGAGACCGAGGAGCAGCCCGGCGCAGAGCGCACCCGGCAGGCCGGGCAGCAGGACGAGGGTGAGCAGCCGGGACGGGCCCGGGCTGCCGGCGGGACCTGCCATCGGTTCCGGAACGGCCTGCGGGGGGGCCGGCGAGGCAAAGCGGTCGGAGCTGTGGCGGGGCACCCGGGCGTACATCTCCTCCGCCAGCGAGAAGACGTCCCGGTGCCGGAAGCGGGCGGCGGTGCGGTCCGTCATCCCGCGCGCCTCCAGCGCGGCGGCGATCTCCAGCGGGTCGACGGCACGGGCGCAGAGTTCGCGGTGGCGGCGCATGAGTGCCTTGACCGGGTCACCGCCGGCGTATGCCGCCATACCCGGACCACCGGTCGCCGCATCAGGGCTCTCGCCCACGCCGGACGCGGGCCTGGCCGCGCCGGACATGGGCCCGGCCACACCGGACGCGGGCCTGGCCGCGTTGACGCCGGAGTGCCCGGCCGTGTCACCGGCCCTCGCGGGGTTCCGGGCCTGATCGGTCTTCCCGGGTCCGGTGGAGACGGGCCGCGCGGGGCGGCCGGGCGCGTCGAGCGGGCCCGAGGCATGGTGGGTGGTCATGGGGTGCACTCCCTGAGATTCCTCAGCTGCCTGGCCGCGTTGGGTGGCGCGGCGGCACTCTCCGCCGTTCCTGTGCTCATCCCCAGCCCTCCCCGCTCACGGGCGCCACCAGGGCGCGCGGCGGACGGCGCGGCGGCGGAACGTGCGGGGGATGCCGAGGTGCCCGGGCCCGGGCCCGGGCCCGCACCCGCACCCGCACCCGCACCCGCACCCGCACCCGCACCCAGCCTCGTGCCCCCACCCGCCAGAGCCCACTCGGCGCCCCGAGCCTCCCGGCCCGGAGACACCTCACCCTTCACCGCGGACTCCCCACGGGTACCGCCCACCGGCGTACCCGCGGCCCCGTCGGCCCGCCACGTCGGCACCGGCCCAGCCGACGACCCGTACGCCGCTCCCCCCGTCCTCAGCTCGACCCCTTCCCCAGGCCGGCCGCCCTCCCGCCGCCTCCCCAGAAAGGCAGGTCCTGTAGCCGCCTCGTTCGCCTCTGCGCAGGCGGTGGTCCTCGCCTGTTGCCCGCCCCCGGCCGAAAGCCCCTCCGGACCCCGCACCCCTTCGCCTGCCGGGCCCACCGCGCCCACCGCCGTCTGAACGCCACCCGCGGGCTGCCTCACCGAAGCCTCAGCCTGCGCGTCGGCCGCACCACGCCCTCCCACGAAGACCGGTCCCCCGGCCACAGCCCCACCAGCCACATCCGCCCCACCGGGCCCGTCCTTCGCGGCGGGAGCCTTCGCAACGAAGACCTGGCGCGAAAGGGCCTCCGGGCGCGGCCTGGCGGCGGACTGCGCTCGCCGGGCCGCCACGGTTTCGTCCAGCACTGCCCAGGTCGGCACCCGGCGTAGTTCCGCTCCGCTGGCGGTGACCGGGTCGCCGGTGAACGGGGTCCGGGGGCGGACGCCCGCGGGGGCGGCGTCGGTGGCCGACGGGTCGGTCTCGGGGAGTCCGGCCGCGGGGACGCCCCAGGTTCCGGGGGCCGACGACGCGTTCGGATGGGCCGCCTCGGCCCAGGTGCCGCGTACCCGGGTCTCCGCCGGGTGGGCGAAGGGCATCGGGGTGCCTTCCTCGTCGGTGTGGGGGCGGCGGACCGGGTAGTGGGAGACGATCTCCAGGTAGAGCGCGCGGAAGCGTTCGACGTTCTGGTCGACGGAGAAGAGTTCCAGGGCGCGGGAGCGGGCTGCGGCGCCGAGGCGGTCGCGGCGGGCGGGGTCGCGGAGCAGTGCCAGGCACGCCGTGGCCAGGGCGGCCGGGTCCTTCGGCGGCACGACCAGGCCCGTTCCGCCGACCGCCTCGACGACGGCGCCGACCTCGGTGGAGACGGTGGCGCGGCCGCAGAGCATCGCCTCGACCACGCTCACCGGGAAGCCTTCGACCGCACTGGAGAGGACGACGACGGCGCCCGCGGCGTAGGCGGTGGCCAGGTCGGCCGAGCCCGCCTCGGCCTCGCCCAGTTCCTCGAAGCTGACCGGCGCGTCCTCGGCGTCCGCGTCTCCCACCCCGGCGCACACCTCGCGGGCCAGTTCGCGGCAGTGCGCCAGGTAGGCGACGGCTTCCGCGTCCCCGGGGACGAGCCGGCCCACGAGGCGCAGCCGCGTGGTGGGCTCGGCACGGTGGATCTCGGCGAAGGCGTGCAGCAGCGTGACGAGGTCCTTGCCGGGCTCGATCCGCCCCACCCACACCAGCGTGCGGGGGTCACCCGCGGGGCCCTCGCCGACCTCCGCGAAGGGCTGGGCGTCGAGCCCGGGGGGGACGGTGCGCAGCCGGTGCTGTTCGGCGCCGCACTGCTCCTGCCAACGGCGCACGTGGGCGCTGCCGGGGGTGATCAGGGCGGCCTGTTCGTAGACCTCGGCGGTGAGGAGTTGGTGGAAGGCGGCGCCCAGCGCGCGGACTGCGGGGCTCGAATCCCGGCCGGCGGCGGCGAGGTAGTGGCTGCGCAGCGGCACATGGTGCTCGGTGACGAGCAGGGGGACGCCGAAGAAGTACTGGGCGAGGAGCCCGGGCAGGGCCGCGATGCCCCCGGAGGCGGCGTGGCAGAGGTCGACGCTGCCCAGCCCGCCCCAGCCCGCGCCCCCGGAGTGCGCCCCGCGCGCGTCGCTCTCGGCGTACCAGTCGAGCGAGAGGGGCCGCAGGGCGCCTTCGATCAGCGCGGCGACGGCGAGGAGGTCGGGGACCCGGGCGTCGTGGGCGGCGCGCAGGGCGCCAGGGGCGCGGCAGGCGCGTTCGAGGATGCGGACGACGCCCTCGGAGCGCAGCGCCGCGACCAGGCCGCCTTCCTCGCGGGCCAGGTCGGCGAGACCGTACAACCCCTTGCGGAAACGGTCCTTCTGCCCTCGGTGCGCGTGCTCGTCCGCGCGGGGTGCGCCGGAGCAGACGGCGGCGACGAGGTCGGCGTAGTGGGTGTGGAGGCGGCGGCGGGCGCGGCGGCCGTAGGCGGCGCCGTCCTCCTCGGCGCTCCAGAGGGGCGCGGTGCGCACCCGGTCGATCTCCGGCGGGAGCGGGACCCAGCCGGACTCCTCCTGGGAGGCGGTGCGGCTGAGGGCGTAGAGGTCGAACTCGTGGGGCGCGAGCCCGCGCACGAGCCGGTCGCACCACAGCCCGCCCTCGCCGTCCGCATAGGGGTAGCCACCTTCGGTCAGCAGTCCGATGCGCATCTGTCCACCTCCGATCTCCCGTACGGGGAGCCGCCGTTGTCCTCTCGCCGGGGGCATCGGCCCCGCAGCGGGAAGAACGTATGCGGACAGGAGGGTGGTACGACGGACGGTTGTCCGTCGCACCATCAAAAGGGGTGAACGGACGTAACTTTCCCTGCGCGTGGGCGTTCAGCGTGCTGCCCTGCCGAGGGGGCGCGGGTCAGTTCGGGTAGGCCCAGGGGTTGGCCTTGCAGGTGATGCCGTCCAGGGACAGGAACTTGGTCTGCTGCTGCATCACCGGCGCCAGGGCCCCGTCACGGCTGCAGCTGACGTGGTTGAAGCCGAGCCGGTGTCCGACCTCGTGGTTGATCAGCATCTGCCGGTAGGGGTGTATGGCGTCGCCGTACGTCTCGGCGCCCTGCGCCCAGCGGTAGGCGTTGACCATGACGCGGTCGGTGTAGGCCGAGTCGCAGGAGACGTTGTCGATGGTGGTGTCCAGGCCGGACTTGGCGCACCACTCGGCGGTGGTGCCGGGGCTGGCCAGGGTGATGACGAAGTCCGGCTGGCCGGAGTCGATCCGCTCGAAGGTGCGGGCGCCGTCGTGGGCCCAGCTGCGGTCGTCGTTGAGCGTCTTCTGCACGGCCTCGGCAAACAGCTTGCCGTCGAGTCCGAGGCCCTTCTCGACGTCGACGCGGTAGCGGAAGAGCCGCCCCTTGCCGGGGGCCTTCTCGATGCCGGGAACGGCGGCGAAGTCGCCGTCGGCCGTCAGGTCGGGGTCGAGCTTCAGCTTCTTGCCCATCCGCTGCTCGTAGGTGGGCGGCGCCGCCTTCGGCGCGGGCGCCGGCGAGGCGGGCGTGGGACGGCCCTCGGAGCGCGAGGCGGTGCCCTCGGCGGCCCGGCCGGAGTCGGCGGCGGACCGGGATGCGGCCCCGTCGTCCTGGCCGCCGAGCATCTGCCCGCCGACCACCACCGCGAGCACGGTGACCACGGCGGCGGCGCCGATACCGGCGGCGGCCCAGCCGCGTGGCCCCCGTCGGCGGTCCGGTCCGGCGGGCTCGCCGTCGCCCTCGCCTCTGTGGCCGTCGCCCGCACCGGCGGGAGCCTGGTCAGGGGAGAGGAAGTCGCCGGAGGCGTACGCCGTCGCGCCCGGGGTGCGCCCCCCACGCGCCTCCGTCACCTGGACGGGGGACCTTCGGGGTGCGCCGGGCGCGAAGAGGTCTTCCTCCTCGAAGGCGTCCAGGTACTCCTGGCGCGGCCCGGGCATCTCCCGGCCTCCGGCCCGGCGGCCCGTCGCGTCGGGCTCGTGCGGCCCCCGGCCCCAGCCTCCGCCGGGTTCGCGCTGTTCGGGGTGGCCGCCGCGAACGTCCTCCGGGGCGAGCGGCGGCGGGACGGGCCCGGGCGGAACGCCTCGGGGGTTTCGTCGGGCAGCCGTTCCAGGCGGCGGCCCGTCGGTCCGGTACTGCTCGGTGGCGCCGGTGCCGCCCGGCCTGGCCCGCCCCTGCGCGGCGGACCCGGCGGACGACGAGGGGCGACGGTGACGTCCCACGCGCGGGTTCAGCTCCCCTGGCTCGGGTCGCCCGCGCCGTCGGCGGGCAACGCTTCTTCTGCGGTCGCGGTCGCGTTGCCGCGGTGCGAGGCGGGCGGCAGGGTCTCCCCCACGTCCGCGAGCAGTTCCCGGACGGCGGCCGCGACCTCGTCCGGATACTCCATCATGGCCACGTGCCCCGCGTCCGGGAGAGTCAGCAGCCGGGAGCCGCGGAAGGCGACGGCGGCGCGGCGCGCCATCCGGTGACCGACGAGCCGGTCGCGGCCGCCGTAGACCAGCAGCGTGGGCGCGAGCACCCGTCCTGCCTGGCGCCACAGACCGTGCTGGCCACCGAGGGTGTACGCGTCGACGATGCCTCGGGCCGAGCGGACCATGGCGTCCCAGAAGTACGGCAGCGCCATCCGGCGCTCCATCTCCTCGACGGCGCTGCGGAACCCCTCGGGGGAGACCCGCGCCGGGTCGCCGTAGCAGAGGCCGAGGACACCTCGGGTGCGCTGTTCCGCCGTCAGCTCCCGGGCCAGGCGGCCCAGCAGGGCGCCCATGCCGGGCAGGGCGAGCATGCCCGTGGGGATGGCGGAGCGCTGGATGCGCAGCTCGGGCAGGGCCGGGGAGACCAGGGTGAGGGTGCGCACCAGGTCGGGGCGGGCGGCGGCGACGCGGGTGGAGACGGAGCCGCCGAGCGAGTTGCCGATCAGGTGGACCGGGCCGCGGCCCGCCGCGTCGAGGTGGCGGATGACGGCGCGGGCGTGGGCGGTGACCGAGTAGTCGCCGTCGTCCGGCGGCGGCGAGTCGCCGAAGCCCGGCAGGTCCAGGGCCTCCCCGTCGACGGTGTCGGCCAGCAGCGGCATCAGCGCCGACCAGTTCTGCGAGGAACCGCCGAGGCCGTGGATGTACAGAGCGGGCGGCAGGCCCTCGCGGGACGGCGGGCGCGATCGCACGGTCAGCGTGAGTCCGGACAGACTCACCTGGCGCAGCCGCTCGCCCTCCTCGACGCGGACCGCGCTCACCTCGGGCGGCACCGCGCCGTTCACGTCGGGCAGGTCGGTCGAAGACATGCGGCAATGTTACGAGACGATCACACCGCCTTCGGTGTGTTCGGGGTCACAGACCGCGGGCGCGCCACCCCGCCCCCCTCTCGCGCTCACGTCGGGTACCCGCGGGGCGACGCAGCGCGCTCGCCCGAACCGCTCCGGGCGGGGTGGCGCACCGCGTCGCGCCACCCCGCCGACTCTCCTACGCTCGAAAGGGCGGGGCGGAGCCCTGGTGACGCGAGACCACGCAGACGAGGAGAGGCGGCACCCATGACGACCGACCCGACCGGCACCGGACCCGACCGGCCGGACCCGGCGACCGAGGACGACCCGCTGCCGCAGGTCCCCGAGGGAGACGCGGCCGAGCAGCGCGAGCCGGCGGGCCCCGACGACGCCGACGACGCCGAGGAGACCGACGCGGCCCTGGCCGACGTCGACCCCGGCACCGCCAACGAGGCGGACGTGGTGGAGCAGCTCCTGGTGGTCGAGGAGGACGAGGACGACTACCGCTGAGCCTGCGGGCCCGGCGAGCGCGGCCGGGTGCCCCCGGAGGCTTCTTCGCGTATGTCCGCTTCCGGCGGGATTTCGGCAGGCCACGGGCGGTTCCGGAAGCGCTCACTCCGTGAAATTCTGCGCTCGCACCGCGCACGCCCCGGTTACCGAAAAGTACGATGGCCGCGCGGCGCACACCGCACACGCAACGATCTTGGGAGGCGGCGTGACAGCCATCGAGCAGGCAGAGGCAGCTCGTCCGCGGGGAACACGTCTGCCGCGCCGTGCCCGCAGGAACCAGCTCCTGGGCGCGGCCCAGGAGGTCTTCGTCGCGCAGGGGTACCACGCGGCGGCCATGGACGACATCGCCGAGCGGGCGGGCGTCAGCAAGCCCGTGCTGTACCAGCACTTCCCCGGCAAGCTCGACCTCTACCTCGCCCTGCTCGACCAGCACTGCGAGGCGCTTCTCCAGGCCGTCCAGACGGCCCTGTCGTCCACCTCGGACAACAAGCTGCGGGTCGCCGCGACGATGGACGCCTACTTCGCCTACGTCGAGGACGAGGGGGGCGCCTTCCGGCTGGTCTTCGAGTCCGACCTGACCAACGAGGCGTCGGTGCGCGAGCGCGTC
Source organism: Streptomyces sp. BBFR102 (assembly GCF_051397025.1). Taxonomy (NCBI): domain Bacteria; kingdom Bacillati; phylum Actinomycetota; class Actinomycetes; order Kitasatosporales; family Streptomycetaceae; genus Streptomyces; species Streptomyces sp. BBFR102. The sequence continues at coordinate 4,108,991 of NZ_CP195757.1, read as the reverse complement.
GACAGGGTGACGCTGCAGTGCGCGGAGGCGATCAGCGCCGTCATCGCGGAGGACACCGGGCTGCCCAAGGAGGAGTCGATGCTGCTGGCCGTGGGCCTCGGCGGCTTCTCCCAGGTGGTGGCGCGGTACTGGCTCTCCAGCTCCAGCCCGGTGCCGCGCGACAAGGCGGTGCAGCTGCTCTCCTCGCTGGCCTGGCGGGGCATCGCCGGTTTCCCGAAGTACTCGGAGCAGGGCGACTGACCGCGGTCACGCCCCGGCGCCCGCGCCCGCTGTTCGCTACCGGCGTGCGGCCGGGCGGACCGCCGTCCGGCACGACCGGGCTAATGTGTGCGCGAAGGGCGCACTTCGCGCACAACACCGACCCTCGGAGGGACATAGCCGTGGAGGTCAAGATCGGCGTGCAGCACGCGCCTCGCGAGATCGTTCTGGAGAGCGCGCAGACCGCCGAGGAGGTCGAGGACTCCGTGACCGAGGCGCTCGCCGGCAAGGCGAAGCTGCTGTCCCTCACGGACGAGCACGGCCGCAAGGTCCTGGTTCCCGCGGAGCGGATCGCGTACGTGGAGCTGGGCGAGCCGACCACCCGCCGGGTGGGCTTCAACGCCGCGCTGTAGGACACCTGGACTCCCCCGGCCCGCCGGGGAGCGTCCGCAGGGCCGGAAGGGGCGCCTCCGTCAGGGAGGCGCCCCTTCCGCGTGCCCGGCCCACCTGCTCCGTGACGAGGGCGCCGGGCGGGTACGCCTGGAGCCGCCCGGCCCGCTCCCGCACCGCGTACGGCCGTCGACCGATGATTGCCCCTCGAACGGCCCGGGTAGGACTGGCTACGACCGTTTTGTGACGGCCGGAGCCGTTCGCGGAGCCGCCGGAGCGGAGCCCAGCGAGGGGGACCCGGTGATCGTGGAGACAGCAGGCGCCCTGGCTATCGGACTCGCGGTGGCGTGGCTCGCCCTGCGGCGGCTGCCGCACCGGCTCCCCGGCGCCCGCCTGGTCGGCCCGACCGGGGCCGTCGGCGCGCTGCTCGGCGTCTTCGTCACCCACACCGCGCTCGGCGGTGCCCAGCCCCCGGCCCTGGTCGGCGGGGCGCTGGTGATGGCTGCCGCGCTGCTGTCACTGCTGCTGCGGCCCGCCGGAGGGCGGCCGGTCGGGCCGACCGCCCGGCCCGCCTGACCGCACGCGGGTCAGGCGCGGCTCAGGCGGCCAGGCCGAGCGCGGCCATCCGCTTGGTGTGCGCCTCGGTGATGCGGGAGAACATCCGCCCCACCTCGGCGAGGTCGAAGCCGTCGGCGAGGCCGCCGACCAGCATGGTGGAGAGGGCGTCGCGCTCGGCGACGACCCGCTGCGCCTGCGACAGCGCCTCCCCCATCAGCCGCCGCGCCCACAGCGCGAGCCGCCCGCCGAGTCGGGGGTCCTCCTCGATGGCCGCCCGCACCTTGCCGACCGCGAACTCCGCGTGGCCGGTGTCGTCGAGCACCTCCAGGACCAGGTCGCGGGTGTCGGAGTCGAGCCGGACCGCGACCTCCCGGTAGAAGTCGCTGGCGATGGCGTCCCCGACATACGCCTTGACCAGGCCCTCCAGCCAGTCCGACGGCGCGGTCTGCCGGTGGAAGCCGTCGAGGGCGGCGGCGAACGGGTCCATGGCCTCGGTCGGCTCGACGTCGATCGCGGCGAGGCGGTCGCGCAACTTCTCGAAGTGGTGGAACTCGGCGGACGCCATCTTCGCCAGCTCCGCCTTGTCGGCCACGGTGGGCGCCAGCTTGGCGTCCTCGGCGAGCCGCTCGAAGGCGGCCAGCTCACCGTAGGCGAGCGCGCCGAGCAGGTCGACGACGGCGGCCCGGTACTGGGGCTCGGCGGCGGCGGTCTCCCAGTTCTGGGCGGCGCTGCCCGTGGGCGTCTCGGCTGCGGGTGTGTCGGGCGTCTCCATCAGTCTCCTAGCGAACGGCCGCCGGGCGGGCCGGCTGCGGGAACGCACTGTCCCCGCGCGGGTGGTCTGTCACCGCGGGGGCGCGGTGCGGGCTCGACCGCACAATAGCCCGGTGACCCCCTGCCGCCGGGAGCGGTCGCGGGCTGTGAGACGGGCTACGTCGTCAATTCGCCCAACACGTATGCGCGAATCCGGGGTACAGTGGTAATGCGCCTGCCGAATATTCGACGGGCCGTACGAATGAGGATGCCCGGTCGGTGGCCCGATCGGCTCCGACCCGACAGCCCTCCGGCGCCGGACCGCGCGGTGATCATCCTTGATCGCACACGCGCGTGCGACGTGCGGCGGGACCCTCAGCGGCACGATCGCTCGAGCGTCGGCTGTGGTCCCGTGCCACCCGGCCCGCCCCTTCCGCGGCGGCGGCCGGCGGTAACGGCACGGTCAAGATCCCCGCGTTCGCCTCGTACCGCGTCTCACAGAAGAGGCCAGCGCCCTGACTACCTTTCGAGAACTCGGAATCCTTTCCGAGACCGCCGAGGCCCTCGAAGCCGTCGGCATCACCAGCCCCTTTCCCATCCAGGAACTGACGCTGCCGGTCGCCCTCTCGGGCACCGACGTCATCGGCCAGGCCAAGACCGGCACGGGCAAGACCCTCGGTTTCGGCCTCCCCCTGCTGGAGCGCGTCACCGTCGCCGCCGACGTCGAGGCGGGCCGGGCCAAGCCCGAGCAGCTCACCAACGCGCCGCAGGCCCTGGTCGTCGTCCCCACCCGTGAGCTGTGCCAACAGGTCACCAACGACCTGCTCACCGCCGGCAAGGTCCGCAACGTCCGCGTCCTCGCCATATACGGCGGCCGCGCCTACGAGCCCCAGGTGGAAGCGCTCAACAAGGGCGTCGACGTCATCGTCGGGACCCCGGGCCGCCTGCTCGACCTGGCCGGGCAGCGCAAGCTCGACCTCGGGCACGTCAAGGCCCTCGTCCTGGACGAGGCCGACGAGATGCTCGACCTGGGCTTCCTCCCCGACGTCGAGCGCATCGTGACGATGCTGCCGGCCAAGCGCCAGACCATGCTGTTCTCGGCGACCATGCCGGGCGCGGTCATCGGCCTCGCCCGCCGGTACATGACGCAGCCCACGCACATCCGCGCCACCTCGCCGGACGACGAGGGCGCCACCGTCGCCAACATCGCGCAGCACGTCTTCCGCGCCCACTCGATGGACAAGCCGGAGCTGGTCTCCCGCATCCTCCAGGCCGAGGGCCGGGGCCTGGCGATGATCTTCTGCCGGACCAAGCGCACCGCCGCCGACATCGCCGACCAGCTCCAGCGCCGCGGCTTCGCCTCCGGCGCGGTCCACGGCGACCTCGGCCAGGGCGCCCGCGAGCAGGCGCTGCGCGCCTTCCGCAACGGCAAGGTCGACGTCCTGGTCTGCACCGACGTGGCCGCCCGCGGCATCGACGTCGAGGGCGTGACACACGTCATCAACTACCAGACGCCCGAGGACGAGAAGACCTACCTGCACCGGATCGGCCGTACCGGCCGCGCCGGGCGGGCCGGCATCGCGATCACGCTGGTCGACTGGGACGACATCCCGCGCTGGCAGCTGATCAACAAGGCGCTGGAGCTGTCCTTCAACGACCCGGTCGAGACGTACTCCACCTCCCCGCACCTCTACGAGGAGCTGCGCATCCCGCAGGGCACCAAGGGCACGCTGCCCCGTGCCGACCGCACCCGTGCCGGGCTGGCCGCCGAAGAGGTCGAGGACCTCGGCGAGACCGGCGGGCGGGGCGGCCGCAGTGGCCGCGGCGACGCGCGCCGCGGCAAGGGCGGCCGGTCCGAGGGGCGCGAGGAGCGCCAGGAGGAGCGGAGCGAGCCGGGCGAGCGTCCGGCCCGCCAGCCGCGCCGCCGTCGCCGGACCCGCTCCGGCGAAGCGCTCGCGGCCGGCGCCGCCGCTCCGGCGATCGCCGAGGCCCCGGCCAAGACCACCGCGGCCAGGGCCGAGGCTCCGGCCAAGGCGGAGGCTCCGGCGAAGGCCGCCGCCTCGGCGAAGGCCAAGGCGGCCGTCGCCGTCTCCGAGACCGTCGAGGCTCCGGCCGAGACGCGCGCGCCGCGCCGCCGTCGCCGGACCCGGCCGGTGGCCGAGGCCCCTGCCTTCCAGACCGTCGAGAGCGCCGCGGCGGCAGCGGCCGAGGCGGCGTCCGCGCCGCGCGGCCGCACCGGCAGGACGGCCACCGCGACGGCCGAGGCCGAGATCCCCGCGCAGAGCCCCGCCGCCGAGCAGGCCGGGGAGAGCGCCGAGGCCGCACCGGCCAGGCCGCGCCGCCGCGCCCGCAAGGCCGCCCCGGCCGAGCCGGTCGCGGAGCAGGCCCCGGCCGCCGCGGACGAGGCCCCCGCACCCCGCCGCCGCACCCGCAAGGCCGCCGCCAAGGCCGAGCAGGCACCCGCCGAGCAGGCGGCCACCGCCGAGGAGTCCGCTCCCCGCGCACCCCGCCGCCGCACCCGCAAGGCCGCCCAGGCGGCTCCGGCGGACGCCGAGTAGGCGGCGGACACGACCGGCCCGATGGCCCGGCTCCCCTCTGGGGGCCGGGCCATCGGCGTGTGGTCGGCCCAACGCTAGCCTGCGGGCATGAGTAAGCCACCTACCTTCGTTCCACCCGCCTGTGCCCGTGCCGAAAGGCTGGCCACGGAGCGCGGGGAGTTCGCCGTACTGGACGCGCGCCCGGCGGGGGTGGTGCGGGGGACGGCCTTGCTGCTGCCGGGGTACACCGGGAGCAAGGAGGACTTCATCGCGCTGCTGGAGCCGCTGGCCGACGCCGGGTTCCGGGTGGTCGCGGTGGACGGGCGGGGCCAGTACGAGACGCCCGGGCCCCTGGACGAGGCGGCGTACGCGCGCCCGGAGCTGGCGGCGGACGTGCTGGCCCAGGCGGCGGCGGTGCGCGGGCCGGGGCGGGTGCATCTGCTGGGGCACTCACTGGGCGGGCAGATCGCGCGGGCGGCGGTGCTGGCCGACGCGGAGCCGTTCTGCTCGCTGACGCTGCTGTCGTCGGGGCCCGCCGAGGTCTGCGAGGAGCAGCGGCAGCGCATCGAGCTGCTGACGGCGGCGATGGCGGCGATGGACATGGGGCAGGTCTGGGACGCGATCCAGGCGCTGGCCACGCCGGAGGACCTGACCGAGCCGGACGAGGACGGGGTACGGGCCGAGGCGGCGCTGCGGGCCCGCTGGCTCAAGCACTCCCCCGCCCAGCTCGCGGCGACCGGCCGCCAGCTGCGGACCGAGCCGGACCTCGTGGCGGAGCTGGCCGCGTGCGGGGTGCCGGCCCAGGTGGTCTCGGGAGAGCGGGACGACACCTGGCCGGTGGAGCTGATGGACGACATGGCCCGGCGGCTGGAGGCGGACCGGGTGGTGATCCGGGGTGCCGGGCACTCCCCCAACACCGACGACCCGGCGGACACCGCGCGGGCTCTCGCCGGGTTCTGGGGCGCTCACGCGTAGGCGTGCGGCCGGCCCGGAACGGGGGACGGCGACCGGCGGCGAGCGGAAAGGGTGAGAGCGGGTCCGCCCCGGGCGTCGTCAGGGAGTGCGCGGCGCTCGCCCGCCGACCCGGTTCCGGCCGGGACCCCCGGGCCGACGGCGCGTTGGAGGGCGCGTGGACCCGGTGGCTCAGTACTGCGTGCGCAGGTGCTCCCAGAAGCCGTCGCGCAGGGCGCGGCGCAGGTCCGACTGGCCGCGCAGGGAGTAGGCGAGCTGGCGTTCGGCCTCGACGAGGAGGGCATGGTCGTCGGCGGCGGGCAGGTAGGGGTGGCCGGGGAGCAGGTCGATGAGGGCGGTGCGGCCACGTTCGGCGAGCCACTGGGCGGCGACGCGGGCCCCGGTGAAGCGCACGTCGTCGCGGGTGGGGCGGGGGGTACCGGTGGCGTCGTACGAGGGGGTGGTGGCACGGCGCGTCAGGTACGGCTGGAAGAAGGCGAGGTCGAGGGTGCGCTGGGTGTCGACCTCCCACAGGAGCGGGTCGGCCTGGTTGCGGCCCTCGGTGGCCTCGATGCCCCAGAGGTGGACGCGGGCGCCGTGGCCCTGGGCGGACTCGACGGCGGAGACCAGGTCCTCGTCGCCGCCGATGAGGACGGCGTCGCTGATGGCGCGGTGGCGGGCGAGGGATTCGAGGTCGCCGCGGATGAGGGAGTCCACGCCCTTCTGCTGGTTGTTGGCGTTGAGGTTGCCGAGGCGGACCTTGACGTCGGGGAGGGCGGCGATGGCGAGCTGCTCGGCGGTGTGGATGCGGCGGCGGGCGCCGTCGTACCAGTAGACGCGGAGCAGGCGGCTGTCGGCGAAGATCTGGCGGGCGCGGTCGATGAGGGCGTCGATCAGGCCCTCGGCGTCGAGGTCGAAGGCGCCGCGCTCCTCGGTTCCGGTGACCAGGCGGCCGGCGGCGGCGTAGAGGTATCCGGCGTCGACGAAGACGGCGTGGGTGGAGGGGGTCTTCGCCACCTCCGCCAGCATGCGTTCCAGGAGTTCGTTGGTGCGGTCGATGCGGGCGTGGAGCGCGGTCTGGTCGTCGTCGTTCAGCACCGGTCCATTGTCGCGCCGGGGCGGCGCCGGGGACACCACCTGGGGTGGTCCGGAGCCCGATGCATACCCGTCAGTAATTAGATACGCGAAAAATTTCATTAGCGTAGGGAATGTTCTAGGCCGCGCAGTCGTTGAACCTCTCGGAGCACCGCCCGGCGAGTTCCGGCGGGCTCCCCGCACCTCACTCTTGACCGTCCGGCAATGCCGCGGCACCGGAACGGGGCAAGACTGATGTCTCGCACCACGCGTTCCCCGGCACCCCGGCCGGAGGACCGACGAAGGGAGAAGCACTTGCGCTTCGAGATCATGCGACTCGACGACGTCGACGGCACGGCGCTGGAGAGCACCGTGGTGGACGCCGACTCCGTGAACCGGATCGTGCAGCAGGCCGCCGCGATCGGCCAGCGCCTCTACATCCGGCCGGCGGACACCTCCGCCCCCTGACACCGCACGACGGCCCGCTGACGTAGCGGGCGAAGCAGACGGAAGCCTCCGCGCCGGAACCGCCGGCGCGGAGGCTTCCGTGTGCGCGGACCCGGTCAGGCGCCCTGGACGACCTGGGTGACCCCGTTGATGATCTGCTGCACCGCGAGGGCGGAGAGCATCATGCCGGCCAGCCGGGTCACCAGGACCACGCCGCCGTCCTTGATGACGCGGATGATCAGCAGGGAGTACCGCATCGTCAGCCAGAGCACGACGTGCATGGCGATGATGGCGACCCAGACGGCGACCTGCGCCGAGGCGCCGTCGGCGTCCTGGACGGCGAGGATGACCGAGACGATGGCGCCGGGACCGGCCAGCAAGGGCATACCGAGGGGGACCAGGGCGACGTTGACGTCCTTGGTCTGCTGCGGCTCCTCGGCCTTGCCGGTGAGCAGGTCGAGCGCGATGAGCAGCAGCAGGAGGCCACCGGCGATCATCAGCGCCGGTACGGAGACGTGCAGGTAGGCGAGGATCTGGTGGCCCAGCACGCCGAAGACGGCGATGACGCCGAAGGCGACGCAGACGGCCTGGAAGGCCATCTTCCGCTGAACCTTGGCGGGGCGTCCGGCGGTGAGCGCCAGGAAGATCGGCATGATCCCCGGCGGGTCCATGATCACGAAGAGGGTGACGAAGAGGGAGGCGAATACGGCGACGTCGAACACGGTGGGGCCTTGACTTGCTCAGGGGCGGGCACGGCGGCACGGTGAGGCCGCCGCGGGTCCGCGGGAAGGGGTACGGAGGGAGGGGCGCCCGGGCGCGGGGGAAGGCGGCCGGGGAGGGCAGGCCGGTCAGTCGCGCGGGCGTCCGCCGGCGCCGGGGACCGGGAAGGCCCCCGTGGCACGGCGGGTGATCTCGCCGTAGATCTCGGGGTCGGTGGTGTGGGCGCCGAGGGCGATGTCCTTGCGGGTGCCGTGGTAGTCGCTGGAGCCGGTGACGAGCAGGCCGAGGCCGGCCGCGAGGGCGCGCACCCGGGCGCGGTCGGCGGGGCCGTGCTCGGCGTGGTCCGCCTCCAGGCCGTCGAGCCCGGCCTCGGCGAGGCGGGCGACGGCCTCCTCGGGCACCACGTGGCCGCGCTTGGCGGCGAGCGGGTGGGCGAGGACGGTGACGCCGCCGGCGGCCTTCACCAGACGGACCGCCTCGAAGGGGTCCAGCTCGTGCTTGGGGGCGTACGCCCGGCCGCCGTCGGCCAGCCACTCCTCGGTGAAGGCGTCCGAGACGGAGCCGACCACGCCCAGCTCGACCAGGGCCTCGGCGAGGTGCGGGCGGCCGACCGAGCCGGCCCCGGCGATGCGCGCGACCTGCTCCCAGGTGATGCCGACGCCGAGGGCGCGGAGCTTTTCGACCATGGCGCGGGCGCGCGGCACCCGGTCGTCGCGGACCAGTTCGCGCTGGCGCAGCAGCTCCGGCTCGGCCGGGTCGAAGAGGTAGGCGAGCAGGTGCACCCCGATGGGGCCGTCGGGCCCGGTGAGGCGGCAGGAGAGTTCGGCACCCGGGACGAGCGTGAGCCCCTCGGGGAGCGCGGCCACCGCCTCGGCGTGGCCGCGGGTGGTGTCGTGGTCGGTGAGCGCGACGACGTCCAACCCCTGCCCGGCCGCCGCGCGCATCAGCGCCGCAGGGGTGTCCGTGCCGTCCGACGCCGTGGAGTGGGTGTGCAGGTCGATGCGCACGACGCGGTACTCCAGACGTGGGGGGCGGACAACTTTCCACGGGCCGCGCGTACGGGCCCGTAGAAGAGGATAACGGGACGCGCAGGGCAAGCCGACACGCCGAGGGGCAGACCGGGGAGTCGGGGACGACTGCCGCACCGCCCCCGCATAGGTGTAGCTTGCACTAATTAGCTTGACTAACTTACCGTGGGCGTACCTCGTCCCCCCAGGCAGAAGGAGCCCAAACGATGCGGAGCGAGACCCCGGCCCCAGATCCCCTGGCCCGCGGCACCGAGCGCCCCTCCCTGCTGCGTCAGCCCATGGCGGTCTGGGCCACGGCCGGCGCCTCGGTCGTCGCCTTCATGGGGATCGGGCTCGTCGACCCGATCCTTCCGTCGATCGCCCAGGGACTGGACGCCAGCGCCTCCCAGGTGTCCCTGCTCTTCACCTCGTACTTCCTGATCACCGCCGTGGCGATGCTGGTCACCGGGTTCGTCTCCAGCCGGATGGGCGGGCGCAAGACGCTGCTGCTCGGCCTCGCCCTGGTGGTGGTCTTCGCGGCGCTCTCCGGCACCTCGGACTCGGTCGGCGAACTGGTCGGCTTCCGCGCGGGCTGGGGACTGGGCAACGCGCTGTTCGTCTCGACCTCGCTCGCCGTGATCGTCGGTGCGGCGGCCGGCGGCAGCGCCGCGGCGATCCTGCTCTACGAGTCGGCGCTCGGCCTCGGCATGGCCTGCGGCCCGCTGCTCGGCGCCGTGCTCGGCGACGCCAGCTGGCGGTACCCGTTCTTCGGCACGGCAGCCCTGATGGCCATCGGCTTCCTCGCCATCACGGCCCTGCTGAAGGAGCAGCCGAAGCCCGCCCGCAAGACGGCCCTGCTCGACCCGCTGAGGGCGCTCGGCCACGGCGGCCTCGCCTCGGTGGCGGCCTCGGCGTTCTTCTACAACTACACGTTCTTCACCGTGCTGGCCTTCACCCCGTTCGTGCTGGACATGACGCCCTACAAGTCCGGCGCCGTCTTCTTCGCCTGGGGTCTGCTGCTCGCGGTCTTCTCGGTGCTGGTCGCCCCGCGCCTCCAGCGGCGGTTCGGCTCGCTGAAGGTGCTGGGCGGCTCGCTGCTGCTGCTCGCCGTGGACGTCCTGGTGCTCGGCTACGGCAGCCACACCACCGCCATCGTCTGCACCGTCCTCGCCGGTGCCTTCATCGGCGTCAACAACACCGTCTACACCGAGCTGGCGCTGGGCGTCTCCGACGCGCCCCGGCCGGTGGCGAGCGCCGGGTACAACTTCGTGCGCTGGTTCGCCGCGGCGGCCGCCCCGTTCTTCGCCCCGAAGATCGAGGAGTGGACCGACCCGCACATCCCGTTCGTGGTCGCGGCGGTCACCGCCGTCCTCGGCGCGGGTGTCGTCCGGGTGCGCCGCCGCGCCCTGGCCGAGGAGGCCGCCGAGGAGGAGCCGTGCCACGCCGCCGGGGACGGGGTCGCCGCCCTCGCCGAGTGAATGCCGCACCGTGGCCACAGCACGGCGGGCCGTCCATCCTGGGGGGTGGACGGCCCGCCGTGCTGGATATGACGCCTCAGTCGAGCGGTACGGAGGTGCGGTGCGGGTCGCGCAGGTCGGTCTCGTGGGTGAGCCAGCGGTCCTGGAGGGCCTGGGCGCCGTGCACCCGCTTCCAGGCGGCCTCGTTGGGCGTCATCGGCAGCAGCGGCAGGAAGCGGACCGGCTCCCTCGGAGCGTCCAGCTCCAGGTCCTCCACCAGCCCGCCCGGCTCGGCGACCAGCACGGAGCTGAAGGGCGCCCCGGGCCACAGCGGCTCACCGACGTCCAGCGAGGCACCGGGAGCCACGATCACCCCCTCCACCTGCGGCGAGGCGGCCAGGACGGCGAGCGGGCGGAGCACCTTGTCGGTGTCGGCGACCCCGGCGGCCACGGTCAGCACCAACTCGGCGCGGGGACCCTTGACCGGGTCGGCCAGCGCCGCCGTGGGGTCGGCCATCGGCTGGGCGGACATGCCGAGGGTGGCGTACCGCACCAGGGGCCGGCCGGCCGGGGAGGCGGGCCCGGAGGCACCCGCGTCGAGGAAACGCAGCACCTCGACGCGGTCGGTACCGAGGAAGGTGATCGCGGCGCGGGCGTCCGGCTCACCGAGCGCGCTGCGCAGCCGGGCCTCGACCAGCGGGAGTACATCAGCCATGCCGTGACCTTAACCGGCCACCGCCGCCGGCCCCGGAGCGGGCGGAGCTCCGGGCAGGGGGCGCGGCCGGGTGGCGCAACCGGGCGGGGGAGGCGGACCCCGGACGTGAAGTACCGCGTACGGAACAGGCCAGGCGGGGTCTTGACACCACGACCGACTGCTAGTCTGGCCGCCGGTCAGGGCAGCGCGCCGCGCGCGCTTTCTCGCCCGACATCGTCATCCCTCAAGGGGGACCGGCCGGAGGAGGTGGGGCTCTCATGGATCGAAGTCGACCGTGTAGTACGACCCGCCCTTCCTCCGGCGGCAACGTCGCCGCCGCCAGCCGCCCTCCGCGGAACCGAAGCTGAACCACCCGGGCCCGGCCCGGTCACACTTCTCGGTCTTCTCTCCGCGCGGCTCGACGGAAGGGCTTCAGGCACCACGCCCGTTCCCCGTTCAGCCGCGTTGGCCACCAGCATGCCGGTGCGGTGCTCCCCGCTTTGCGGATGAGCCGGCCGCCCTGGTCCGGACGTCCTCATTCCGGGTAGTTCCACCCGTCGGCTGAGGCCCCGTCGCAAGGAGCCCGCCCCATGTCGATGATCCGTGATCTGCGTGCCGTTGTCCGGCCCTCGCTGCGCAAGGCCAGTCCGTCCGGCGCCGCCTACGACACCACGCGTTCCGCCTCCGCCCACTCCGCCGTGGTGGACTGCGCCGTCTACCGGGAAGGCCGCCGCCTCGTCCACGAGGAGCCGCTCACGCCGCACGAGGCGATGCTGCGGGTCCGCCGTGGCGGCGGCTTCGCCTGGATCGGCCTGCACGAGCCGACCGAGGAGGAATTCGCCGGGATCGCCGCCGAGTTCGGCCTGCATCCGCTCGCGGTCGAGGACGCCGTCCACGCACACCAGCGGCCGAAGCTGGAGCGGTACGACGACACCCTGTTCACCGTCTTCAAGACCATCCACTACGTCGATCACGCCGAACTCACCGCCACCAGCGAGGTGGTGGAGACCGGCGAGGTGATGTGCTTCACCGGCCGGGACTTCTTCATCACCGTCCGGCACGGCGGCCAGGGCTCGCTGCGGGCACTCCGCCGCCGCCTCCAGGAGGACCCCGAGCTGCTGTCGAAGGGCCCCTCGGCGGTGCTGCACGCCATCGCGGACCACATCGTCGACGGCTACCTCGCGGTGGCCGACGCGATGCAGGACGACATCGACGAGGTGGAGACGGAGGTCTTCACCGCGCCGGGCAAGGGCACCTCGCGGGGCGTGGACGCCGGGCGCATCTACCAGCTCAAGCGGGAAGTGCTGGAGTTCAAGCGGGCGGTGGCACCGCTGTCGCGCCCGCTCCAGCTGCTCAGCGAGCGGCCCATGCGGCTGATCGACCCGGACATCCAGAAGTACTTCCGCGACGTCGCCGACCACCTCACCCGGGTCCAGGAGCACGTCCTCGGCTTCGACGAACTCCTCAACTCCATCCTCCAGGCCAACCTGGCGCAGGCCACCCTCGCCCAGAACTCGGACATGCGGAAGATCACCTCCTGGGCGGCGATCATCGCCGTCCCCACGATGATCTGCGGCGTCTACGGCATGAACTTCGAGTACATGCCCGAGGTGGAGTGGAAGTTCGGCTATCCGCTGGTGCTCGGCGTGATCTTCGGCACCTGTGTCGCCATCCACCGCACGCTGAAGCGCAACGGCTGGCTCTGAGCCGGCCGGCAGCGGGCCCGGGCCGGGGAGAACGGTGGTCCGGGACCCGGGGCGCGGCCATGAGTGCCTGATCGCAGAGCGCCCCCGCCTCCCCAGGCTTCGGCGCACTGGTCGCCGTGGCGTACACGACCGGCTGCGCGCCCGCGCGGGCGGACCACCGCCGAGGGCCCCGTCGCCGCCGGCTCCGTCCGCGCCCTCGTCGAGGCCGGCCGTCCGGCGGGCACGGCGGGCTCTACGCTTGGCGGCATGACGCAGACGACGCTGCTGGAGCGGGCCCTCATCGAGGAGGCCACCAAGAAGTCGGGGCTCATCTGGGTCCAGGGCGGCCCGAAGGCGGCCCGACCGGTGTGGCACGGGTGGCTGGACGGCGCGGCGGTGCTGGTCGGTGACGGGCCGGGCGAGCAGCCGCTGCCCGAGCTGGCGGACGGCGGCGAGGCGTCGGTGACGGTCCGCAGCAAGGACAAGGGCGGGCGCCTGCTGACCTGGCGGGCGGCGGTGTCCGAGGTGGCGCCGGGGACCGAGGCGTGGGAGGCGGCCGTCGCCGAGCTGAAGGGAAAGCGGCTCAACGCCCCCGACAGCGAGCACCTGACCGCACGCTGGGCGGGGGGCTGCCGCGTCGTCCGCCTCACCCCGACCGGGTCCGTCGAGCCGCTGCCCGACTCCAGCCTCGCCGAGCCGCCCGCCGCGACCCCGGCGACCACCCGCGAGCCGGTCCCGGCGGCCCTGCCCAAGCTGCTGTTCGGGCTGGGGCGGCGCAAGGGGCGTAAGGCGGAGTGAGGCGCGTCCCCGGTCAGTCGCTGGGCAGTTCGCGGCCGTAGTCGACCATCTCGTCCTCGGCCGGGGCCTTGAGGGTGAACTTCTCGTTCCAGTCGCGCATGCGCAGCTCGCCCGCGTCCCCGGCCCGGGTCAGGCGCAGCGGGTACGCGGTGCCCTCCAGGGAGACGTCGAGGGTGCCGCCGGCGCCGCCGTCACCGGAGACGGCGATGGTGCGGGTGGAGCCGACGGTGTCCCGTTCACCGGTGGCGACCTTGCCGTGCAGGGTGAGCAGTCCTTCGAGGAGGGCGTCCTTGTCGGTGAAGGTGGTGAGCTGCTCGTAGGCGGGGTCGCCCTCGGGGACCTTGACGAACATGCTGTCCAGCTTGTCGGCGGCCTCGGAGTCCGCCTCGGTGGGCTTGCCCTCGCCCTGGTCGTGGGTCCAGAAGTCGGCCCGGGCCTTGAGGAAGAGCTGCTCGCCCACCCGCATCAGCTGGAACTCACCGTTCTTCGACGCGACCTTGCCGAGCCCGCCGTCCTTCTTCAGCTGCATGTCGAGCTTGAAGGTCTCGCCCTCGCTGATCAGCGAGCCGGTGAGGCGGACGGTGGCGGAGGCGCCGGCGGCCTTCTTGGCCTTGGCGTGGATCTGGGCGGCGGAGAGCTTGCCGACGCCGTTGGTGCCCTCGTCGGGGTCGGGCGAGGAGCAGCCGGCGAGCGCGGTGATCCCGGCGACCAGCCCCGCGCAGAGGGCCGTTGTACGCGGCGCGGCCTTGCGGGCACGGCGCTGGGGGTGGCTCCCCGGGGCAATCACAGTCACGTCGGTCGCTGCCTCTCGTCGGGGGGGGGGGCGTCGTGGTGGCCGCGCGTGGGGCGGGTCGGCCGACTGCCGTACGCGGCAGTACGGCAGCGTACCCGGGGTCACAGCCGCCGTCCGGAGCTCCCCCTTCCGCGGCCGGGAGGACCGCTCCGCGCTTCGCGCCCGTCGGGCCGTACGGACCTCGGGGCCGGGCGGCGGGGCCCCGGACGGGCTAGCCTGATTCCGTTCCCGATCTTGGGGAACGCGCAACAGGTCATACATCTGTCCCCGAGGAGGAGGTGGCGCGGCCCATGGCGGGAGGCACTCCGAGGATCTTCGTCTCGCACCTGTCCGGTGTCGCCGTCTTCGACCCCAACGGCGACCAGGTCGGCCGGGTGCGGGACCTGGTGGCGATGTTGCGGGTGGGGCGCAAGCCGCCGCGGCTGCTGGGACTGGTGGTGGAGGTGGCGACGCGCCGCCGCATCTTCCTGCCCATCACCCGCGTCACCGGCATCGAGTCCGGCCAGGTCATCACCACCGGCGTGCTCAACGTCCGGCGGTTCGAGCAGCGGCCGACCGAGCGCCTGGTCCTCGGTGAACTGCTGGACCGGCGGGTGCGGCTGCTGGAGACCGACGAGGAGGCCACCGTCCTCGACGTGTCGATCCGTCAGCTTCCGGCCCGCCGCGACTGGGAGATCGACCGGGTCTTCGTCCGCAAGGGGCGCGGCGGGGCGCTGCGCCGGCGCGGGGAGACGCTGACGGTCGAGTGGTCGGCGGTCAGCGGGTTCTCGCTGGAGGAGGAGGGCCAGGGCGCGGAGAGCCTGCTGGCCACCTTCGAGCAGCTGCGCCCCGCGGACCTCGCCAACGTCCTGCACCACCTCTCGCCCAAGCGCCGGGCGGAGGTGGCGGCGGCGCTCCAGGACGACCGGCTCGCCGACGTGCTGGAGGAGCTGCCGGAGGACGACCAGATCGAGATCCTCGGCAAGCTCAAGGAGGAGCGGGCGGCCGACGTCCTGGAGGCGATGGACCCGGACGACGCGGCGGACCTGCTGGCGGAGCTGCCGGAGGAGGAGAAGGAGCGGCTGCTCACCCTGATGCGGCCGAGCGACGCGGCGGACGTGCGGCGGCTGATGTCGTACGAGGAGCGGACGGCGGGCGGTCTGATGACCACCGAGCCGGTGGTGGTGCGGCCCGACTCGACGGTCGCGGACGCGCTGGCCCGGGTGCGCAACCCGGACCTCTCGCCGGCGCTGGCCGCCCAGGTCTACGTCTGCCGCCCGCCGGACCAGACCCCGACCGGCAAGTACCTGGGCACGGTGCACTTCCAGCGGCTGCTGCGGGAACCGCCGTTCACGCTGGTCAGCGCGATGCTCGATGACGATCTCCAGCCGCTGTCGCCCAAGACGCCGCTGCGCGCGGTGGCCGGGTTCTTCGCGACGTACGACATCGTGGCGGCGGCCGTGGTGGACGGGAGCGGGTCGCTGCTGGGCGCGGTGACGGTGGACGACGTCCTGGACCACCTGCTGCCGGACGACTGGCGCGAGACGGAGTTCCTGCTGTCGGGGGAGGAGAGCGACGATGAGTGAGCGGGGGAAGGAGACGCGCGAGGACCGGGAGGCGCGGGAGAGCCGCGAGCGCGAGCGGCGGGTGAACGAGTCGGCGCGCCCCCGCATCCGCCTCGACGTACCGCGCGCCCCGCGCCGCCGGGTGCTCCCGGAGTACGACCCGGACGCCTTCGGGCGGCTCTCCGAGCGGATCGCGCGGTTCCTGGGGACGGGCCGGTTCATCGTCTGGATGACGGTCATCATCATCATGTGGGTGGTGTGGAACGTCTCCGTCCCCGACTCGCTGCGCTTCGACGAGTACCCGTTCATCTTCCTGACCCTGGCCCTCTCCCTCCAGGCGTCGTACGCGGCCCCGCTGATCCTGCTGGCGCAGAACCGTCAGGACGACCGGGACAAGGTCAACCTGGAACAGGACCGCAAGCAGAACGAGCGGTCGATCGCGGACACCGAGTTCCTGAGCCGTGAGGTGGCGGCGCTGCGGCAGAACCTCGGCGAGGTGGCGACCCGGGACTGGATGCGCTCCGAACTCCAGGACCTGCTGCGTGAGCTGGACGAGCGGGGCCGGCCGGCGCGGGAGCGTGCCGGGCACGGGGAGCACCGTGCGGGCGAGGGCGGTTCCGACCGGACCTGACCCGGCGTGACGAAACAGACAGCGGGCCGTCGCCGGGACCCACGCCGCTACTGGCCAGTAGCATCGCGGGTCCCGTACCCGCCCGGGCCCTCCCCCGCCCTTCCGGGAACGCTGGACGGCCCCCGTACTATCGGGGGTATGGCAGCTACGGAAGACGCGGTGCGCGAGGCACTGGCGACAGTGGACGACCCCGAGATCCATCGGCCGATCACCGAACTCGGCATGGTCAAATCGGTGGAGATCGGCGCGGACGGAGCGGTCGCTGTCACGGTGTACCTCACCGTCTCGGGCTGCCCCATGCGCGAGACCATCACCCAGCGGGTCACCGACGCGGTCCAGGCCGTGGAGGGTGTCACCTCCGTCGAGGTGAGCCTCGACGTGATGAGCGACGAGCAGCGCCGCGAGCTGGCGAGCGCCCTGCGCGGCGGCACCGCCGAGCGCGAGGTGCCCTTCGCCAAGCCGGGCTCGCTCACCCGGGTCTACGCGGTCGCCTCGGGCAAGGGCGGCGTCGGCAAGTCCTCGGTGACGGTCAACCTGGCCGCCGCGATGGCCGCCGACGGCCTCAAGGTCGGCGTGGTCGACGCGGACATCTACGGTCACAGCGTGCCCCGGATGCTCGGCGTGGACGGACGCCCGACCCAGGTCGAGGACATGATCATGCCGCCGTCGGCGCACGGCGTGAAGGTCATCTCGATCGGCATGTTCACCCCGGGCAACGCCCCCGTGGTGTGGCGCGGCCCGATGCTCCACCGCGCGCTCCAGCAGTTCCTCGCGGACGTCTTCTGGGGTGACCTGGACGTCCTCCTGCTCGACCTGCCGCCCGGCACCGGCGACATCGCCATCTCCGTGGCCCAGCTGGTGCCGAACGCCGAGATCCTGGTGGTGACCACCCCGCAGCAGGCCGCCGCCGAGGTCGCCGAGCGGGCCGGCTCGATCGCTGTGCAGACCCACCAGAAGATCGTCGGCGTGGTCGAGAACATGTCGGGCCTGCCCTGCCCGCACTGCGACGAGATGGTCGACGTCTTCGGCACCGGCGGCGGCCAGCTCGTCGCCGACGGCCTGACCCGCACCACCGGCGCCACCGTGCCGGTCCTCGGCTCCATCCCGATCGACGTGCGGCTGCGCGAGGGCGGCGACGACGGGCGTCCGGTGGTCCTCACCGACCCCGAGTCCCCCGCCGGCAGCGCCCTGCGCTCCATCGCCGGGAAGCTGGGCGGCCGTCAGCGCGGCCTGTCGGGCCTCTCGCTGGGGATCACCCCGCGCAACAAGTTCTGACCGGACACGGCTCGGCCCGCACGGACCACCGGGGCGCCTCCCCGCCGGGGAGGCGCCCCGTCCCGTACTCCGGGGAGCGCGGGAGAGGCTTCACCGCGGGTCGGCGTAGGCCGCCACGTCCTTGACGACGGCGAAGCCGAGCCCGTACGCGCTGAGCCCGCGCCCGTACGCGCCGAGGTGGACGTCGCCGGGGGTGGAGCCGGCCAGGACCCAGCCGAACTCGGACTCGCGGTAGTGGAAGGGGGTGGAGACGCCGTCGACCGGAAGCATCAGCGTCGACCAGTCCGGGCCCTGGAGGTCGTCGGCGAGCGCCCAGGCCGTCTCGGTCTGCTGCTCCAGCCAGTCGTCGCGCAGGGTGTGGTCCATCTGCGCGGGCCAGGTCACGGCGAGCAGGCCCTGTCCGGCCAGCCACGCCGCCGACGCCTCGGAGGTGGCCTCCAGGACGCCGGTGCCGTCGGCGCTGCGGCGTACGGGGCTGTCGCCGACCGTCACCACCACGGCGAACCGCTCGCGGGGGCCGTCGGCGTCGCCGAGGTCGGCCCGGACCACGGGCTCGTCACCGTGGCCGAGCGAGCCGTGCTGGACGGAGCCGTCGGCGTCCTGCCCGATGTGGTGCAGGCGGCGCGGCCCGGTGTACGCCTCGTCCAGCGCGTACCAGGGGAACGGCGCGGCCAGGAAGCCGTCGAGGGGGACCCGGCGCCGGGGGCGCGCCGGAGCGGGCCGTTCCTCCTCCGGTGCCGGTCCGCCACCCGCTTCGTCGGGGGCCGTTCCGTCCTCGTCGGGGCCCTCCAGGACCGTCGCCGACTCGCCCTGGGACTTACCCGTGGTCTCCACCTTGCGGACCCTTCCTTCGCTCTCGCCCGTCCGGAGCGGCCCGCCCCCCTCGGGCGTCCTCGGTCCGGACAACAACAAGGGGAGAATAGCCACCCCGTCCCGGGGACACGGGATTGAAGGGGCTGCGCGGGCGCCGGTTTGGCCCGGACGCCAGGCGATCAGGTGGCGTCGATGTCGAAGGGCGGGCGCTCGCCCGCGGCCACGGGGGTGCTCGTCGCGGGGCGCTTGGTGAGGTCCACGGGGCCGTTCTCGGCGGGCCCGGCGACCGAATCGGCGTCCTCGCGGCCGTTGACCGCGTCGGCGACCTCGCCCATCTCCTTGCGGAGGTCGAAGCTGTCGCGGAGCTCCTTCAGCCCGAGGTCGTCGCTCTCCAGCTGCTTGCGGATGAAGGTCTTCGGGTTCAGGTCCTCGAACTCGAAGTCCTTGAACTCGGGGCCGAGTTCCTCGCGGATGTCGCGCTTGGCGCTGTCGGAGAAGTCCCGGATCTTGCGGATGAAGCCCGCGACGTCCTGGATGACCTTGGGGAGCTTGTCGGGGCCGAAGATGAGTACGGCGAGCACGACGATCGTCAGGACTTCGAGTAGACCAATGTCGTTGAACACCTAGCAGCTCCTTGCGGCGGTCCGCGGCCCCACGGCTGGACATCACTCGACCGGGGCGCGCTCCACGTTACCCGGCCCGCCCGGGCGGGCGGTACCGTACCGCCCCGCCCACCTCGGCGCGCACCCGGCGTCCGCCCCCCGCCGTGCGCGGTACGTCCCGGGGCGCGGCCGGCTCCGGGGGGCGTCGCGGCAGATCAGGAGGGGTCCGAGGAGCCCAGTTCGAGGGTGACCCGGCGGCTCTCGCCGTCGCGCTCCACGGTGAGGTCGAGGCGGTCGCCGGGCCGGTGCGAGCGGATCTTGATGATCAGCTCCTCGCCGGAGGCGACCGGGACACCGTCGACCTCGGTGATCACCTCGCCGGGGGCGATGTCCGCCTGGTCGGCCGGGCCGCCCGGGGTGACGGCGGGGCCGCCCCCGGCCGCCTCGCCGCCGACCTTGGCACCCTCGCCCTCGTACCCCATGTCGAGGGTGACCCCGATGACCGGGTGGGTGGCCCGGCCGTCGTTGATCAGTTCCTCGGCCACCCGCTTCGCCTGGTTGACCGGGATGGCGAAGCCGAGGCCGACGCTGCCGGCCGGTTCGTCCTGGCGGGCGGAGCCGCCGGGGGCGTGGATGGCGCTGTTGATGCCGACGACACGGGCCCGCGCGTCGACCAGGGGGCCGCCGGAGTTGCCCGGGTTGATCGGAGCGTCGGTCTGCAGGGCGTCGACGTAGCTGACGTCGGTGCCGTCGCCCTTCTCGCCGCCCGCCGTGATGGGGCGCTCCTTGGCGCTGATGATGCCGGAGGTGACGGTGTTGGCCAGGTCGAAGGGGGCGCCGATCGCCACCACCGGATCGCCGACGCGGACCTCGTCGGAGTCGCCGAGCGGCAGCGGGGTCAGACCGGAGACACCCGAGACCTTCACCACGGCCAGGTCGTAGCCCGGGTCGCCGCCGACCAGGCGGGCCCGGGCGGTCTCGCCGCCGTTGAAGGTGACTCTTATCGACCCGCCGCCCTGGGCGGAGTCCACCACGTGGTGGTTGGTGAGGATGTGGCCGCGTCCGTCCAGGACGAAGCCGGTGCCCAGCGACCCGCCCTCGCCGCCGCTGACGTGCAGGGTGACCACTCCGGGCAGGGTCCGCGCGGCGATCCCCGCGACGCTGTCCGGGGCGCGCTCACCGGTCTCCCCGGACGCCTGCTCCAACTCGACCGTCCCGAATCCGCCGTGCCGCTCCAGCCGCATCCCGGCGTACCCGCCGACGGTCCCCGCGACCAGCGCCAGCGCCAGTGCCGCGCCGAGCAGCCGCCCCCGCCCGGCCCGCCGCTCCCGACGCCGCTCCCCGGGCCCGCCCCCGGCCTGCGCCACCAGCGCCCCCTGCACCGCCCAGGGGTCGTAACGGCCCCAGTCACCGCCCTGCCCGGGCGGGACGCCGTCGGGGGCGGGCGCGGTGTGCGCGGGCGGTACGGGCGTGCCGTGGGCCGGGGTCGGGGTCGGGACCGGGCGCTGGACCGGCGGCGCGGGCGCCCAGGGGCCCGGCTCGCCGTAGGGCGGGGTGCTGTACGGGTCCGGGGCGTGCAGCGGGCGGGCCCGGTCGGCGGGGGCCGGGACCGAGGCGTCCGGGCAGGCTCCGGCGCGCGGGCCGGGAGCGGTCGGCCCCCCGGCCCCGCTCACGCCGGGGCCCGGGGGCGTCGCCGTGCCGGCCGGCTCCGGGGAGGCGGCCCCTTCTCCCGCCTGTGCGGGGAGCGTGGGTGCGGGAGCCTCCACGGGCCCGCCCGCGCGGGAGCGGGCCCGGCCCGGCCCGCTGGGCTCAGGGGCTCGGTACGGCGTCACGGCGGCGGCGCCGGAGCCGGGGGCCGGGGTGTCCTCGGGAACCCCGTCGCAGGCCGCTGAGGGAGCCGCCGTGGCGACGGAGGACGTCACGGAGTCGGCTCGCCCGCAGGTGGCCCCGGAACGCTCCGGGGCGGCGTCGGCGCTCCTCGGCGGACGCCCCGCCGGAGGGCCCTGGGTGGACGCGGCCTCACCGGAGGCGGTCCGGTCCCGTCCGCCGGACGTCGCCGTGCCGGAGTGGGCGGCGGCAGCGGCACGTGCGGCCCCGGCCGCGTCGGGCGTTCCGGTGGGCTTCGCCTTGTCCATGGTCTCCCCGCAGCCTGATGACGGGCCGGGTGTGCGTGGACGCACGGCGGCCTGCTCCGTCCGATCGAGTGCCGGGCCCTCCCTCGCCCTCGGGGCGTCCGGGCGCGGCCCTCGGAGAATTCAACCAGGTTCTCCGAGGGGCCGTGGCGGGCTCGGGCGCAGCGGGGCTGACCGCACGTCAGGGCGCGGCGGAGAGCCCGGTGACACCCGGGAGGCCGGCCGGCGAGGCGGCGGCGATCCCGGTCCGGGCGGGGTCCTCCGGCGCGGCCGACGGCAGGGGCAGCGGGTGGGCGGTCAACAGCGCGGGCCCGCCGGGCGCCTTGAGGAGCGCGGCGGAGTACGGGTACGGCTCCAGCTCCTCCAGGAGCGGCGGCGTGCCAGGCCGGCGCGGGGCGGCTGAGCCGACCTGCTCGCGCGGACCGGAGCGGGTCTCGCCCTGCGCGGCGAAGGCCGACGGGGAGGCGCCCCGGCGGCTGCGGGAGTCGGGGGCGGGCTGGCCGGCGCCGGTCTGGGTACGCAGCGGGGTGACGTTGCTCTTGCCGCCCCCCGCGCGCTCCGTGGTGTCGACCGGGGTGCCCGCGGCGACCCCGCCGAGGGCCAGCGCGGCCAGCGAGACGGCGCCGGCCGCGGCGAAGGCGAACCGGCGGCCCCGCGAGGCGGAGCGCTCGGCCTCGGCGCGGCCGATGTCGTGGATGCGGAAGCCGGAGCGCGGCTCGTCGGGGAGCACCGGTGAGAGGGGTTCGTACCGGAAGGGGCCCGGCGCCATGCCGAAGTCGGAGGAGCTGCCGAAGGGCGGCCCGGAGCCGAAGCCGGCCGGCCCGTCGGGGCCAGCCTCGGGGAGCCCCTGGAGGCGGGCGAGGAAGCTCTCGGAGGGGGGTGGGGGAGCCGCCGTGGCGAAGACCGACTTCAGGCGGCGCTGCGCGTCGGCCTCGGCTTTGCACTTGCAGCAGGTCGCCAGGTGGGCCAGGACCCGCTCACGGGCCTCGTGCCCCAGTTCGCCGTCGACCAGTGCGGCGAGCCGGTCCCCCAGGTGCTGCTCGACGGGTGTCGGGCGTGATCCGCTCACGTGGACGCGCCTCCTCCTCCCGGCATCGGAGCCACCGCCCCGGCCAGGGAGCGGCGCTCGGCACGAGCCTCGGGCGAACGGTGCTTGAGCGCCTTGCGCAGCTGGGAACGGCCGCGGTGGATACGGCTGCGGACCGTGCCGAGCTTCACGCCGAGGGTCGCGGCGATCTCCTCGTACGACAGGCCCTCGATGTCGCAGAGGACGACGGCCGCGCGGAACTCGGGCGCGAGGGTGTCCAGCGCCTGCTGCACGTCGGCGTCGAAATGGGTGTCCTGGAAGACCTGCTGCGGCGACGGCTCGCGGCTGGGCAGCCGCTCGGCGGCGTCCTCGGCGAGGGCGTCGAAGCGGATGCGCTGCTTGCGGCGCACCATGTCCAGGAAGAGGTTGGTGGTGATGCGGTGCAGCCAGCCCTCGAAGGTGCCGGGCGTGTACGTCGACAGCGAGCGGAAGACGCGGACGAAGACTTCCTGCGTGAGGTCCTCGGCGTCGTGCTGGTTGCCCGTGAGGCGGTAGGCGAGGCGGTAGACGCGACCGCTGTGGGTGCTGACGATCTCCTCCCAGCTGGGCGGCGTCCACGTCGGCGAGTCCGCGTCGGCGGCGAAGGTCGCGGTCCGCACGGATTCGGCGGCGGACGCACCTCCCTGGGCTGCCGTACGGCGGCGCGGAAGGCTTCGGTCAGCGGTGTCGGTCACGGATCTCGGCTCGCCGGCCGACCTGAGAAGACGCCTGAGCACACCTCCCCGGTCACCGGCCGCAGCCGCACCTCCCCTGTCGGCTCTGGTGGTGTCCAGTGGAGCCCCTACCATAGCCACCCCCGCTGTTAGCTCGAGATAAGAGGTTTTACCAGGAATTGACATGGGGCACGGAAGAGCGTCCTCCGCGGGCCCGTGGACCCCCGCGCCGGCCGGGCGGACTCCGGCGGGACGTGCGAACGCCCTGCTCACCGCCGTGCGGGGCGCCTGGTGCGCCGCACCGCGGGACGGTCTCACCGCCTCCGCCACCGCCGTCATGGGCCACTCCTCGCGCCGGGCCGCCGGAACGCCCTGCGCGTCCCGCTCTCCACCCACCTCAACGACCGGTCCCATCTGCGGGTTCCCGGCCCCAACGGATACAGTCACCGCCAGGCAACTTTGGGGACAGGAGAGGGCCATTACCGGCAACCGGCAGACGAGCTGGACGTTCGCCGACGCCTTCGTAGCCGAGGACGAGGCGCTCCTGTGGGCCCGGGACCAGGCGCACGCGGCGGGACTGCGGCCGGTGTCCCCCGCCACGGGCGCCGTACTGCGGATGCTCTCCGCGACCGTCGACGCCAAAGCGGTGGCGGAGATCGGCACCGGCACCGGTGTCTCCGGCATCCATCTGCTGAGCGGGATGCGCCCCGACGGGGTCCTCACCACCGTCGACACCGAGCCGGACTGCCAGCAGTTCGCCCGGGAGGCGTTCCGCGCGGCCGGCTTCGCCGCCAACCGGGCGCGCTTCATCCCCGGCCGCGCCCTGGACGTACTGCCCCGCCTCGCCGACGGTGGCTATGACCTGGTCTTCTGCGACGGGGACCGGACGGAGGGGCTGGCGTACCTCGCTGAATCGTTGCGTCTGCTGCGCCCCGGTGGCCTCGTCTGCTTCGAGGGCGTCCTCGCCGACGGCCGGACCGTGGAGTCGGGGCCGCAGCCGGTGGAGGTCGTGCGGCTGCGCGAGCTGGTGCGCGAGGTCAGGGAGAGCCCGGAGCTGATCCCCTCACTGGTGCCGGTCGGGGACGGACTGCTCTGCGGCGTCAAGCGCTGACGGGCCGCCCAAAGGCGGTTGCGGACCCCGGGCACAACACCGCCCCCGGCACCGCGTACGGTGCCGGGGGCGGTGTCACAGGTTCATCGCTCCGTGGGTCAGCCGACGACCTTCTTGAGGGCATCGCCCAACGCGTCCGCCTCGTCCGGGGTCAGCTCGACCACGAGTCGCCCGCCACCTTCGAGCGGAACCCGCATGACGATGCCCCGCCCCTCCTTGGTCACCTCGAGCGGGCCGTCACCCGTCCGCGGCTTCATGGCCGCCATGCTCGTTCCCCTTCCTGAAACCAGCTCGTCGCAGCCGGCGGCCCCATGACAGGCGCTGTGTCACCGGCATCGAACACATTGCTTCCCGGCCATTATCCCGCATCCCTGGACCCGATGACCAACATCGGCCGGCATCGCTTGCGCAACGCACTTGAGCAAAACCACCCAATTCGGCGATGCGGCTGCGATACTGCGCCGCCGCATACACCCTGGCGGCGCCGATTTCTTTGACGCAGGTCACACCCCCGCGCCGTACGGGCCCAGGTGCTCTGGGGGATGCTTGCCCGGGGTCCCGGTGCCGGGCCGGGACACGGACGCACAACTTGTGAGGAGCAGACTCATGGCCGACGCCGTGCTGTACGAGGTCAGCGACGGACTCGCGACGATCACGCTGAACCGACCCGAGGCCATGAACGCTCTCAACACCGAGGCCAAAGTGGCGCTGCGCGAGGCGCTGCTGGCGGCCGAGGCCGACGAGGCGGTGCGCGCCGTGCTGCTGACCGCCAACGGGCGGGCGTTCTGCGTGGGCCAGGACCTCAAGGAGCACGTCGGCAACCTCATGTCGGACAAGGAGTCCGGCACCGAGCTGACCATGACCACCGTCCGGGAGCACTACAACCCGATCACGCTGGCGATCACGCGGATGCGCAAGCCGGTCGTGGCCGCCGTCAACGGCGCCGCCGCCGGTGCCGGTTTCGGCTTCGCGCTCGCCGCCGACTACCGGATCGCCGCGGACACCGCCAAGTTCAACACCTCGTTCGCCGGGGTGGCGCTCTCCGCCGACTCGGGCCTGTCCTGGACGCTGCCCCGCGTGATCGGCACCACCCCCGCCACGGAGCTGCTGCTCTTCCCGCAGAACATCACCGCCGAGCGCGCCCTGGAACTGGGCATCCTGCACCGCGTGGTGCCCGCCGACGAGCTGGCCGCCACCGCGTTGGAGCTGGCCCGCCGGCTGGCGGCCGGACCGACGGTGGCGCTGGCCGCGATCAAGGAGGCGGTGGCCTTCGGCGCCGGGCACACCCTGGAGGAGTCCCTGGAGAAGGAGGACGAGCTCCAGACCCGCGCCGGCACCTCCGAGGACCACGTCATCGCGGTCCGCGCCTTCCTCGCCAAGGAGGAGCCGAAGTACCTGGGCCGCTGACCCGGCCCCTCCCGTACGTGTACGGCCGCGCTTCCCCGAGCCGGGAGGGCGGCCGTACGCGGCTCTCAGGTCAGTTCGTCCGCGAGCAGGTCCATCAGCAGGCCGTCCTCCCACTCGCCCGTGCGGTGGTCGCGCCCGTACGCGCGCATGATCCCCACGGGTGTGAACCCGACCTTGCGGTAGCTGCGGACGGCGGCCGTGTTGGCGGCGGCCGGGTCGATGACGAGCCGGTGGTGGCCGCGCTCGCGCACGAGCCAGCGGGCCAGGGTGCGGACGGCGTCGGGGCCCAGGCCCTGCCCGTGCCACCGGGCCGACAGGAAGATGTCGATCCCGGCGTGGCGGAACTCCGGATCGGTCTCCTCGTTGAACTGGATCGCGCCGATCACCTCGCCCTCGACGACGACGGCCAGCATGGACGCGTACTCCTCGGGCGGCGACCACCACCGGGCGACCTCCGGCTCACGGACGATCGCGTCGAGGCGGTCGGTGTCGGCGGGGACGGTGGGACGCAGCACGACGCGCTCGCCCCGTAGCTCCGGGGCGCTCACCGGGTGCCCGTCCCGCGTGCCGCGCAGTCGGCGAGGTGGTCGTCGACCAGGCCGCACGCCTGCATGAGGGCGTAGGCGGTGGTCGGGCCGATGAAGCGGACACCGCGCTTCTTGAGGTCCTTGGCGAGGGCCGTCGAGGCGTCGGTGACGGCGGGCACGTCGGCGAGGGTGCGCGGCGCCGGACGGTCCGCCCGCTCGGGGGCGTACGACCAGATCAGGGCGTCGAGTTCGCCCTCGGGCCAGTCGGCCAGGAGGCGGGCGTTGGCGAGGGTGGCGTCGACCTTGGCGCGGTTGCGGATGATGCCGGGGTCGGCCAGCAGCCGGGCGCGGTCGGCCTCGGTGAACTCGGCGACGGCGGCGATCTCGAAGCCGGCGAAGGCGGCCCGGAAGGACTCCCGGCGGCGCAGGATGGTGATCCAGGAGAGCCCCGACTGGAACGCCTCCAGGCAGAGCCGTTCGAAGAGGGCGTCGTCGCCGTGGACGGGGCGGCCCCACTCGGTGTCGTGGTAGACGAGGTAGTCCTCGGTGGACAGGCCCCACGGGCAGCGCGGGGCGCCGTCGGGGCCGGGCAGGGCTCCCCGGGCGGGGGTCGGCTCGCTCATCGCCGCTCCCCCTCGCTCCCGGGGCCGGCGGGGTCTTCGTCGTCGGTGCCCGGTGCGGGTGGCGGGCCGAGGAGTCCGGCTCCGCCGACGGCGTGCGCCTGGTCGCCCGCGCGGGCGCTCTCCAGTTCGGCGATGCGGGCGTCGCGTTCGGCGAGTTCGGCGCCGAGGCGGCTGAGCGCGTCGTCGACCTCGGTCATCCGGTAGCCGCGCAGGACCACGGGGAAGCGCAGCGCGTCGATGTCGGCGCGGCCCAGCGGCCGGTCCTCGGGGAAGGCGTCGACGACGGTCTCCGGCCCGGCCTCGGGCAGTACGGGCCGCGAGCCGCCGCCCACCACGGCGAGCGTCACCGCGGCCACCACCGCGACCAGCGCGATGACCAGGAACACGAACATGACCATCTCGGGGACTCCACCGCTCGTACGTCGTGACGATCACGCGCGCGGGTCCGTGGCCCGCCACGCGTCGGACCCCGATCGTGCCATGCGCGACCGCCCGTTAAGGTCGCAGGCGACCATCAGCGAGAAGGAGTACGACGGATGCTGCGTCTGGGACGCCGTGAGTTCGGGCCGCACGAGCCGGTGATCATGGCGATCGTCAACCGGACCCCCGACTCCTTCTACGACCAGGGGGCGACCTTCGACGACCGGCCCGCCCTGGAGCGGGTCGACCGGGCGGTCGCCGAGGGCGCCGCCATCGTGGACATCGGCGGGGTCAAGGCGGGCCCGGGCGACGAGGTGGACGCCGCGGAGGAGGCGCGCCGCACCGTCGGCTTCGTCGCCCGGGTCCGCGAGCGCCACCCCGACGTGGTGATCAGCGTCGACACCTGGCGCCACGAGGTCGGCGAGGCGGTCTGCGAGGCGGGGGCCGACGTGCTGAACGACGCCTGGGGCGGGGTCGACCCGAAGCTGGCGGAGGTGGCCGCCCGCCACGACGCCGGCCTGGTCTGCACCCACGCGGGCGGAGCGCGCCCACGGACCCGGCCGCACCGGGTCGCGTACGAGGACGTGGTGGCCGACATCCTCCGGGTGACCACGGGGCTGGCCGAGCGGGCGGTGGCGCTCGGGGTGCGCCGCGACCGGATCATGATCGACCCGGGCCACGACTTCGGGAAGAACACCCGGCACAGCCTGGAGGCCACCCGCCGCCTCGGCGAACTGGCCGCGACCGGCTGGCCGGTCCTGGTCTCCCTCTCCAACAAGGACTTCGTCGGAGAGACCCTGGACCGCCCGGTCAAGGAGCGGCTGCTCGGCACCCTGGCGACCACGGCCGTCTCGGCGTGGCTCGGCGCCCAGGTCTACCGCGTCCACGAGGTGGCCGAGACCCGCCAGGTCCTCGACATGGTCGCCTCGATCGCCGGCCACCGGGAGCCCGCGGTGGCGCGGCGGGGGCTGGCGTAGCCGGCTGATCCGCTCGGCCTCCGCCGTTGCCCTCGGCGGCCCGGCCTCGCCCCGGCCCGGCCGGCGAGGGTCCCGGATCGGGTACGACGGTTCGCTTGACCCCGCGCTCGGCGTCCCGCGCCCGCACCACCGGCATCCTCCGCGAACTCGTGCACGCCGCGCCCGGCGGGGAACGGCTGCTCCCCCGGGGCCGCGTGTCGGGTACCGCTTCGAGCACGTGGGGCGGGTGCGGTCAAGGTGCCGCCCACGGCCTGCTCGCGACGGGGCGGGTGGCTGGGCGGCGTCGGGCCTCAGGGGTGCATGCGGGCGCCCTTGAACACCTTGTCCACCGCGTTGCGCGGGCCGTACACGGCGAGGCCCACCAGGTCGAGCCGGTCCTTGCCGACGGCCCGCACGGCGGCGCGGTTGTCCCGGTCGTTGCCGGTGGCGAAGAGGTCGGAGGTGAAGACGGCCCGGGGCAGCACCCGGGCCAGCGCCTTGCCGTGAGCGGCCGTCAGGACCTCCTTGCTCCCCTCGAAGACGAGCACGGGCTGGCGGAACATCGGCAGGTACGCGGTGCCGTCGGCGTCCTCGTACCGCTCGCCGACCACCTCGGGGTGGTCCGCGCCGAGCCCGCTGACCAGGAACGCGGTCACGTTGAGCCGCTGCCAGCTCTCCAGGTCCTCGCGGAGCAGCACGGCGATCTTGGTGTCGAAGCGGACGGGCGCGGTGTCGTTCGTCGTCATACCCCCAGCCTGCCGACCGGCCCGCCGCCCGGTCTTGTACGTTCTTCGCATGGCGGCCCGGCAGGAGATCCACGCGTGGCGCCCCCGGGTCGCCGGGGTGGCGGAGGTCTTCCACGCGCACTTCACCGAGCACGCCTACCCGATGCACGTGCACGACGTGTGGACGCTGCTCATCGTGGACGACGGCGCGGTCCGCTACGACCTGGACCGGCACCCGCACGGCACTCCGGCCGACACGGTCACCCTGCTGCCGCCGCACGTCCCGCACAACGGTTCCCCGGCCACCGCGCGCGGCTTCCGCAAACGGGTCCTCTACCTGGACCTCAGCCAGCTCGGCGCCGAGCTGGTCGGCCCGGCGGTGGACCGGCCCGAGCTGGCCGACGCCCTGCTGCGCCGGCGCGTCGGCCGGCTGCACACCGCGCTGGCGGCCCCGGGAGACGAGCTGGAGGCGGAGAGCAGGCTCACCCTGATCCGCGAACGGCTCCGCGCCCACCTGCGGCCCCGGCCCGCCGCCCCGGCCCGCGTACCGGACCACGGCCTCGCCCACCGGCTGCGGGAACTCCTCGACGCCCGGCTCCTCCAGGGGCTCACCCTCGCCGAGGCGGCCACGCTGCTGCACGCCCACCCCGCCCATCTGGTCCGCGCCTTCAGCGGCGCCTTCGGCATCGCCCCGCACCAGTACCTGACGACGCTGCGGGTGGGCCGGGCCCGGCGGATGCTGCTCGACGGGGTGCCGCCGGGCGAGGTGGCGCCGTCCGCCGGGTTCTACGACCAGTCGCACCTGAACCGGCACTTCAAGAAGGTGGTGGGCACCACCCCGGGCCACTACGCCCGCACCGGTGCCCCGGGCGTCTGACCCCTCCCGCTCCCCCGCCGCCCCGGCCGTACCGGGGCGGCGGGCCGGGGCGGTCAGGCGCCGACGGCGACGGCCGGGCCGCTGCCGGGGTGGCGGCGCGGCTCGGTCTCCTTGGTGACCAGGGCCACGGCCTCCTCGACGTCGTCGGTGACGTGGAAGAGCAGGAGGTCCTTGGCGGCGCACTTGCCCTGCGCGACGACCGTGTCCCGCAGCCAGTCGACCAGCCCGCTCCAGTACTCCCGGCCGAACAGCACGATCGGGAACCGCGTGACCTTGCGGGTCTGCACCAGCGTCAGCGCCTCGAAGAGCTCGTCCAGCGTGCCGAGGCCGCCGGGGAGGACCACGAACCCTTGCGCGTACTTCACGAACATCGTCTTGCGGACGAAGAAGTAGCGGAAGTTCACGCCGATGTCGACGTGCCGGTTGAGGCCCTGCTCGAAGGGCAGCTCGATGCCGAGGCCGACGGAGACGCCGCCGGCCTCGCGGGCGCCCTTGTTGGCCGCCTCCATGGCGCCGGGCCCGCCGCCGGTGATGACCGCGAACCCGGCCTCCACGAGGGCCTTGCCCAGTTCCACGCCGGTCTGGTACTCGAAGGACTCCGGGCCGGTCCGGGCCGAGCCGAAGACGCTGATGGCGCTGGGGAGTTCGGCGAGCGCGCCGAACCCCTCCACGAACTCCGACTGGATGCGCATGACCCGCCAGGGGTCGGTGTGCACCCAGCTGGAGTCGCTCTTGGTGTCCAGCAGCCGCTGGTCGGTGGTGCCGGGCTGGATCTGCTCGCGCCGTCGCACGACGGGGCCGAGCCGCTGCTCCTCGGGCACATCCGCTGTTTGTGGAGTGGCCATGTACTCCCCTTTTCTTCCGGTACTTCGGCGCCGTCCGCCGGGGGTCCCGGTGGACGTCCTGCCATGTCAGCCTAGGCGGAGCGCTGTTACGGCGGGCGAAACCGGTCAGGCCCGCCCTGATGCGGTGAACGGGCGGCCCGGGCCGGCGGGGTGGCTCAGGCGGTCAGCCAGGCCGCCAGGCGCTTCTCGGCGTCCAGGATCTTGGCCGTCTCGACCCGCTCGTCGCGCCGGTGGGCGAGGTGCGGGTTGCCGGGGCCGTAGTTGACGGCGGGGACGCCGAGCGCGCTGAAGCGGGCCACGTCGGTCCAGCCGTACTTGGGCATCGGGGTGCCGCCGACGGCCTCGGCGAAGGCGGCCGCGGCCGGGTGGGAGAGGCCGGGCAGGGCGCCGCCGCTGTGGTCGTCGACGACGAACTCGGCCACGCCGCAGCCGTCGAAGACCTCCTTGACGTGGGCGAGGGCCTCCTCGGGGGTGCGGTCGGGGGCGTAGCGGAAGTTGACGGTGACGGTGCAGGCGTCGGGGATGACGTTGCCGGCGACGCCGCCCTCGACGCGGACCGCGTTGAGGCCCTCGCGGTACTCCAGGCCGTCGATGAGGGGGTAGCGGGGCTGGTAGGCGGCGAGCCGTTCCAGGATGGGGGCGGCGGCGTGGATGGCGTTCGACCCCATCCAGGAGCGGGCGGAGTGGGCGCGCTCGCCGGTGGTGCGCAGCAGCACCCGCAGGGTGCCCTGGCAGCCGCCCTCGACCTGGCCGTCGGAGGGCTCCAGGAGGACCGCGAAGTCCCCTTCGAGCCAGTCCGGACGGGCGTCCGCGACGTGGCCGAGGCCGTTGAGGTCGGCGGCGACCTCCTCGTTGTCGTAGAAGACGAAGGTGAGGTCGTGCTGGGGCTCGGGGACGGTGGCGGCGATGCGCAGCTGGACGGCGAGACCGGACTTCATGTCGCAGGTGCCGCAGCCCCACAGGACGCCCTCCTCGTCGAGCCGGGAGGGCACGTTCTCCGCGATCGGCACGGTGTCGATGTGCCCCGCGAGGACGACGCGCTCGGCGCGGCCGAGGCGGGTGCGGGCCACGACGTTGTTGCCGTACCGGTCGACGGTCAGGTGCGGCAGCGGGCGCAGGGCCGCCTCGATCGCGTCGGCGAGGGCGTGCTCGTCGCCGCTCTCGGAGGGGAGGTCGACGAGGGCGGCGGTGAGGGCGGCGGCGTCGAGGGTGAGGTCAAGGGAGGTCGGAGCCATGGCTTCGACCCTAACGCGGCTCCTGCGGGCGGCCCGGCACTCCCCGGGGCCGCTCCAGTACCTTGGGCAGCGTGTCTGAGCCCTCCTTCTTCCGGCGCGGCCGTGTGCTGCGCGTCGGCGCGGCCCTGGTCGTGCTGCTGGCGCTCGCCGGCTACCTGGCGGCGCAGCAGCGCGGCGGTGCCCCGGCCAACGCCCGGTGCGTGGTCCGCTCCGCCGACGACCCCGCCGAGACGTACGAGCTGACCGCGGTGATGGCGGTCAACGCCGCGACCGTCTCGGCGGTCGGCACCGGCAAGGGCATGCCCGAACGGGCGGTGACGATCGCGCTGGCCACCGCGATCCAGGAGTCCTCGCTGCGCAACATCGACTACGGCGACCGCGACTCGCTCGGCCTCTTCCAGCAGCGGCCCTCGCAGGGTTGGGGCGAACCCGAGCAGATCATGGACCCGGTCTACTCCTCGGAGAAGTTCTACGACCACCTGGCCGAGGTCCCCGGCTACTCCCGGCTGCCGCTGACGGTGGCGGCCCAGCGGGTCCAGAAGAGCGGCTTCCCGCAGGCGTACGCCAAGCACGAGCGGGACGCCTCGCTGCTGGCGGCGGCTCTCACCGGCCGTGCCGCCACGACGCTGACCTGCGGCGGCGCCACCGAGGAGCCCGGCGACGAGAAGGCGGTCCGCGCGGCGCTGACCCGCGACTTCGGCAAGGACGTCCTACCCGCGACGGGCGCGGCCGGCTCGGAGCGGGGCGCGGACGAGGCGGCGGACGGCCCCCGGGTGGTCGAGGTGCCCGTCCCCTCGGCCGACGGCAGGCGCCGGGGCTGGGAGCTGGCCCACTGGGCGGTCGCCAACGCCACCAGGCTCGGCGTCTCGCAGGTCGCGTACGCGGGCCGCTCCTGGCACACCGGGAGCGGCTGGGAGACCTCGGCGGACGAGGCGAAGGGCGGCACGGGCACGGTGCGGATCGTGCTCGCGGAGGGCTGAGTCCGCCGCCGCCCCGTTCCCCTCGGGCGAGGCGGGCGCCACCTTCCGGGCATGGCCACTTCCGACGTGCGCGAGTTCCTCGCCCGGCCGCTGGTGGCCCGGGTCGCGACCGCCGGGCCGACGGTGCGGCCGGTCCGGTTCCTCTGGGAGGACGGGGCTTTCCGGTGGCTGACGGGAGCGTACGCCCGGCTCGGGCACCGGCTCGCCGAAGACCGCGCGGTCGCCCTCGTGGTGGACACCTGCGACCTCGCCACCGGCCGGGTGCTCTCGGTGACCTGCCGGGGCACCGCCGAGGTGGTCGAGCTGGACCGGGCCCGCGCGGTGCGGAAACTGACCCGCTACCTCGGTCCGAGGAGGGGTGGCCGGTGCGGTTCTCGGCCTCGCCGGACGACCCGGCGGCCCGGCTGGTGCGGTGTGTGCCCGAACGTCCGCCGGTGGTGCGCGACGTGTCGTGGTGAGGGAGGCGGTACCGGCAGGGCGGGGCGCACGGCGGGCTTCGGGCCGGCGGCGGCGTACGAACGGTACCGGCCGGGGTGTTCGGCGGAACTCCTCGGCCTGGTGACGGCCTGTGGGGGCGGCCCGGTCCGGACGGCCCCGGAGATCGGCGCCGCAACGGGCCGCCACGACCAGGCTGTCGCCTCGCGCGGGGAGCGCGGTCACCGGCCCCGGCACGGCCGTGCTCACCGCGCCGCGCCGGCACGTGCCGGCGGATGTCCGGACCGAGGAACCTGTTCTTCCGGCGGGGCGCCCGGGGCCGGCCCGTCACCACCGCACGTCCGTACGGGAAGGTCGCCCGGACGGTGGGGTGTGCGTGTGGGGCGCACCCCGGCGCGCGCGGAGCCGGAGGCCGGGTCGGCGGGCTGGTGAACGCCTAGTTCAGAGGGTGCGGAAAGCATTCGGCTGACGAGTCGCCGGGCCGCTTGTCGGGCGGGACGACAATGTGACGCGTTATCGATTCGTGATCCGGTCGTGCCGCAACCTTCGCCGGTCTGGCGCGGTAGTCACGGCGTCGCAGGGCCGGGCGGACCGGCCCGGACGGCGCGTCGGCCGCCTCACCGGCCCGTGCCCCACGTCCCACGTCCCCCCAGAAGGAGCATCATGTCCCTCCCCCTGAGCCGCCGGATCGCCCGAGCCGCCCTGCTGGTCGCCGCCGTCGCGGCCCCCGTGGCCGGTGCCGCCGGTACGGCCAACGCCGCCGAGCTGCCCACCGGGTCGAACCTGGGCGGGGTGACCGCCCTGGACGGCGAGGGCCTCGGCACCACCCTCGACGGAGTCGCGCAGGGCGCCACCGACACGGTCGGCAAGACCGGCACCGGGGCCGTCGGTGCCGCTGTGCCCGCCCTCGGCAAGACCAGCCGGGCCATCGCCCCGGCCGATGGGGGCGCCAAGGACGCCGTCGGCGCCGTCGCGGGCTCCGCGGGCGACGCGCTCGGCGACACGGTCGGCTCCGCCGCCCAGAACGGCCTGCCCGGCAAGGGCCTGCCCACCGGCGACCTGTCGGTCGGCTGACGCCTCAGTACGCCGCAGGGCCCGGGGAGCGCTCCCCGGGCCCTGCGGCGTATCCGGGCTCTCAGACGGCGGTGAGGCGGGCGACGGCCGCCGCGACGCGCTCGTCGGTGGCGGTGAAGGCGATCCGTACGAAGCGGTCGCCGGCCGGGCCGTAGAAGTCGCCCGGGGCGGCGAGGACACCCAGCGAGGCGAGGTGGGCGACGGTGTCCCAGCAGGGCTCGTCGCGGGTGGCCCACAGGTAGAGGCCGGCCTCGCTGTGCTCCACGCGGAAGCCGTGGGCGAGCAGGGCCTCGCGCAGGGCGGTGCGGCGGGCGGCGTACCGTTCGCGCTGGTCGGCCACGTGGGCGTCGTCACCGAGGGCGGCGACGGTGGCGGCCTGGACGGGAGCGGGCGTCATCATCCCGCCGTGCTTGCGGATCTGGAGCAGCTCGCCGAGGACGGCCGCGTCGCCGAGGATGAACGCCGAACGGTATCCGGCGAGGTTGGAGCGCTTGGAGAGCGAGTGCACGGCGACGAGCCCCTCGTGGCTCCCGCCGCACACCTCGGGGTGGAGGACCGAGACCGGGTCGGCCTCCCAGCCCAGTTCGAGGTAGCACTCGTCGCTGACGACCAGCACGTCGTGCTCGCGGGCCCAGGCCACGACGCGGGCCAGTTCGTCCTTGCCGAGGACGCGGCCGGTCGGGTTGGAGGGCGAGTTGAGCCAGAGCAGCCTGAGGGGGCCCGGGTCGAGGTCGGTGACCGGGTCGTCGTAGACCACCGGTTCGGCGCGGGCCAGACGGGCGCCGACCTCGTACGTCGGGTAGGCCAGGCGCGGGAAGGCCACGGTGTCGCCGGGGCCGAGGCCCAGCTGGGTGGGGAGCCAGGCGACGAGCTCCTTGGAGCCCACCACCGGCAGGACGTTCCGCTCGGTCAGCCCTTCGGCGCCCAGGCTGCGGCCGGCCCAGCCGAGGACGGCGGCACGCAGCTCGGCGGTGCCCCACACCGTCGGGTAGCCGGGCGAGTCGGCGGCGGCCGTCAGCGCCTCGCGCACGAGCGGCGGGACCGGGTCGACGGGGGTGCCGACGGAGAGGTCGACGAGGCCGTCCGGGTGGGCGGCGGCGGTCTCCTTGTACGGCTGGAGCCTGTCCCACGGGAAGGCGGGGAGGAGCGCGGAGACGGGAGAGGGCGCGGCTGCGGACACGGCTGCTCTTTTCGGGTCCTGGTGGGGTGGGTGCGGGTCGCGGAGACGACGAGGTCCCGCCGGTGCACGACCGGCGGGACCTCGTACGAACTGTCTCGGCAGAGCCGGGCGGGGCCGGGGCCCTACTGGTTCTGCGGCGGCAGTGCGGCGATGAAGGGGTGGTCGCGCTCGATGAGACCGAGCTTGCTGGCCCCGCCGGGCGAACCCAGCTCGTCGAAGAACTCGACGTTCGCCTTGTAGTAGTCCTTCCACTCCTCAGGAGTGTCGTCCTCGTAGAAGATCGCCTCGACCGGGCAGACCGGCTCACAGGCTCCGCAGTCGACGCATTCGTCCGGGTGGATGTACAAGGACCGCTGGCCCTCGTAGATGCAGTCGACCGGGCACTCCTCGATGCACGCCTTGTCCTTCACGTCGACACAAGGCTGCGCGATGACGTAGGTCACGCTGTCGTTCCTCCTCGATAGGGCGCTGGCGGGCCGTCTCTACAGGCTCCGCCGCCTGGCGCGCGGGAGCGCGGCGTCGTCGATGCCCGCCCCTAGTATCTCCGTTCCGGGAGATGATCCGAACAGGAGGGGCGGCCGAAGCTGTGGAATTCACTGCCGGCGGACGGCTGGAAGTCCGCATTACCCCCGCTGACGTGGGAAAACGCGTCTCGGTACGTACGTTCACGGATACCGGAACGGGGGACGCGCGGTTCACCGACACGGTGGGGGTTCTCACATCGTGGTCCGGTGGCGTGCTGAGCATCACACGCCGCTCCGGCGAGTCGGTGCGGGTCGCCGAGGCGGCGCTGGCCGCCGCCAAGACGGTCCCGGCGGCCCCGGCCCGGCGCCGCGGCCCGGCCGCCTCCTATCCGGAGCTGGCCCGCATCGCCGCGCGCGGCTGGCCGCCCGTCGAGAGCGAGCGGCTCGGCGACTGGGAGCTGCGCGCCGCCGCCGGTTTCACCCGGCGCGCCAACTCCGTACTGCCGCTGGGCGATCCGGGTACCGAGCTGCCCGAGGCGCTGGCGGCGGTCGTCCGCTGGTACGCCGCGCGCGGTCTGCCCGCGTACGTCCAGACCGCCACCGGCGGCGCGGGGACGCAGGAGCGGCTGGCGGCGGCCCTGGAGGAGCGGGGCTGGCTGCGGGAGGTCTCGGCCGAGCTGCGCACCGGCGCGCTGGCGCCGCTCGCCGACCGGGCGCCGGGCGCGGCCGTCCGGCTGCTCCGCGAGCCGGACGCGGCCTGGCTGAGCCGCTATCAGCGGGTGGGAGCGGTACGGCCGGAGGTCACGGCGGTGCTGACCGGCGGGCCCTCGGTCTGGTTCGCGGTCGTCGACGGCGAACCGGGCGGCCCGGCGCGGGCGATCGGGCGGTGCGTGGTGGACGGGCGCTGGGCCGGGTTCGCCGCGGTCGAGGTCGGTCCGGAGCACCGGCGGCGGGGGCTCGCCTCCGACGTGATGGCGGCGCTGGCGGCCCGCGCGCTGGACGAGGGCGCCTCGGCGGCCTGGCTCCAGGTGGAGCGGGAGAACACCGCGGCCCGCGCCCTGTACGAGCGGGCCGGGTTCACCGTGCACCACCACTACCACCACCACCGCGCCCCGGGGGACGGAGCCTGATGGAACTGCCCGACCCGCTGCGGCTGCGGACCGAGTTCGCCGAGGAGGCCCGCTCCGAGCGGCCGGGGCTCGCCCGGCTCTGCCTGCTCGTCGGGGCGGTCGCCGACCCCGCCCGGGGTGAGCCGGGCATCGACGCGGCCGAGGTGGAACTGGACCGGCTGGCCGGGGAACTGCCCTACCGCCCCGGCTCGCCCCGCGAGTGGGCGCTGGCGCTGGCGGAGCTGCTCGGCGACCGGTACGGCTTCCACGGCACCGAGTCCGACTACCGGCGGCTGGAGTCCTCGCTGCTCCAGGAGGTGCTGCGGCGCCGCAGGGGCCTGCCGATCCTGCTGTCGGTGGTGTGGCTGGAGGTGGCCCGCCGCGCGGGCGCCCCGGTGCACGGGGTGGCGCTGCCGGGCCATTTCACGGTCGGCTTCGGCCCGCCGGACGACCTCGTGCTGGCCGACCCCTTCGACGGCGGCACGCTCCTCTCACCCGCCGACGCCTCGCTCCTGGTGACCGGCGTGACGGGCGCCCCGCTCGATCCGTCGCTGCTGCGCCCGGCCGACCCGCTGGAGGTGGTCCGCCGGGTGCTCAACAACGTCCGCGCCTGGGCGGCGGCCCGCCCCGAGCGCACCGACGTGGCGCTGTGGGCGGTCGAGCTGTCCCTGCTGCTCCCCTCCCACCCGGCTGACCTGCGGTACGAACACGCGCAACTCCTCGTCAAATGCGCCGACTTCGTGCGCGGCGCACGCGAACTGGAGTCGTACGCCGAAGTGGTGGCCGCCGTGGACCCAGAGGCGGCGGAGCTGATCCGGGGCCAGGCACGGGCGGCGCGGGCGCGGCTGAACTGAGCGCACCGGGTGCCCGGGTCCGACCCTGCCCGGGTGAGCGAAGCGGTACGCCGAACTCCTGGCCGGGCGGGGCGGTGACAGGGGTTCGGGAGGGCTGGGCGAGTCGGGGAGCCGCCGGGTCTCCAGGCGGGCGGCGCGGCGGCGACGTTGTCGATGGCGATGGGGCCGTAGGACGCCTCGTACTGGCGCTCGCCCTGATCCCCGGCTGGAAACCGCTGCCGCCCAACGGGACGACGCCCCGTCAAGGGAGGCCGGAGCCCTCGTCCCTCGGGGCACGCGCCCACGTCACTCCACGACCTGTCCCGCCGGCACCACCCGCTCCCCGAAATCCCTCCGGCCCCCGGCCGGTCCCGCACCGCGAACGGCCCCGACCCCGGTCCAGGTCCTGGTGCCGCAGTCGGGGCACGTGCGGGCTCAGGCAGGCCGGGCCAGTCCCTCCAGCGCCCCGGCCAGCCGCTCCAGGAACGCCGCGACGGCCCGGCGGCTGCACGGCAGTTCGGGGTTCCACGGCAGCACCGGGGCCTCGGCGGTCAGGGTGCGCCAGGCCGGCAGGTGCGCCAGGGCAGCCGGCTGCTCGGCGTTGCCCCGGGCGTCGCTGAGGACCAGGTCGGGAGTGAGCCCGACGGCCTTGCCCCAGCCCGTCGTACGCCAGTTGACGCCGCCCTCCTCGCCGGGATCGGTGAGCCGCACCCCGAGGTCGACCAGGCGGCGCAGCTCCGGCCAGGCCAGCGGGCGGGCCAGGTGGACCCGTTCCTCCCCCGCCGGGGAGAGGGCCAGCACGCGGACGCCGGGGGCGCGCAGTACGGCCGAACGCAGCCGCTCCTCGGCGGCCGCCAGCCGGTCCGCGCCCTCCTCTGCCCGGCCGCCGAGGGCCACCGCCAGCTCCGCGAACCGCTCCAGCAGCCGGGCCTGCGGCACCTCGCCCGCGACCGACAGGGCGACGACGGGCAGGTGCGCCCGCTCGGCCGCCCCGTCGTCCACGGCGTAGGCGTGCTTTCCGTCGTACGTCACGTCCACGATCAGGTCGGGGCGCTCGCTCAGCAGGCGTTCCTCGTCGAGCGCGCCGGCCGCCCCGAGGTAGGGGACCGAAGCGGGGGCGTCCGGGCCCCACTTGGCCGGGTCGGGCCGGTCCCCGTCGTGCCCGGAACCGAACACGGCGACGGGCACCACCCCGAGGTCCGCCAGTCCCGCGCCCGCCCTGAGATAGGCCGCCACCCGCTGCGGCCTGTGCTCCGACCGCACCGTGACACCCCGGTCGTCGGTGAACTCCCACGCCATACGCCACCCGCCCCTTCGCACACTCGCCCGGTCCTGCCGGTCCCCACCATCCGCCCGCCGTTGACTCCGCACAACCCCCCGCGCGGCGCCCAACCCCCTTGACCGGCCGCCCAGTCGACGTGGTCCCGAAAGCGGAGAACGCGACGGCCGCCCACCCCCGGCAGGGGGTGGGCGGCCGTCGTGGGCGGGTCAGCTCGCGTCGGTCTCGATGACCCCGACGCGCTCCTCGGGCGTCGTGCCGAGCAGCGCCTGGCGCATCGCGCCGATGACGTCCTCGGGGGTGACGGGCGTCTTGTCGCCGGTCCCCCGGGTGATCAGGATGCCGTCGAAGGTGTTGCCGTACAGCTTCTTCACCGCGGCCTGGTCGTACTTCTCGACCAGTTTGCCGTCGACCGCCTGCACGCCGAGGATCTGCCGCAGCGAGCGCTCCGGGCCGAACGGGATGGAGGCGTCCTCCGCCTCCACCTTCACGATGCCGGACATCGCCGGGACGGCGAACTCCTTCATCATGCGGTCCACCTCGGCCTTGGAGACCGTCGGTTCACGGGTCGCCATCGGCACCGCCACCGGCCCGGCCTCCCCGGTCGCCACCTGCGTGCGGTACGCCTGCTCGACCGCGTTGACCGAGCCCTTGACGTCGAGGGTCTTGCCGGCCTTGCCGTAGACCGGGACGGGCTTGCCGGACGTGAAGGAGATCGAGCCCTCCACGGCCGACCCGGCGGTGCCCGCGAGCCGGTCGAGGGCGTCGGCCAGCTTCTCCCGGTCGACCGGCATCGACGGTTCGACCACGCGCTCCTGGCCGAAGAGCGAGCCGATCACGGTGACCGGGTTGTAGTCGCTGGCGGCGGCGGACCGGGCGGTCGCCTCGCTGTCCAGCGAGAGGCCGGCCTGGGCGGGCTTGAGGTCGGCCTGCTTGCCGTCGACGTCCAGGGCGAGCGGCAGGGCGGTGCGCTCGCCGAAGGCGGCGTCGAGCTTCTTGACCGCCTCGTCGTGGGTGGAACCGCCGATGTCCACGCCGAGGACGGTGGTGCCCTTGGGCACGTCGGCGTGGCCCATGAGCAGCCCCGCGCCGTACAGCCCGGCACCGGCCACGACCACCAACACGCCGACCAGGACCAGCTTGTTGCGGCCCTTCTTCTTCGCCGGCCCGGCCGGCTCGGACTCGGGCTCCTCCAGTGGCTCGGGCAGCCGGGGCGGGGTGTGCGGCAGGGGCCCGTCCCGGTGGGCACCCGGTCCGCCGGGGCCACCGGAGCCGAACGGTCCGCCCGGGCCGCCCGCGGCGGGGCCGGGCGGGACGACGGGCAGGCCGCTGGTGGGCGTGTCGCCGGAGACGCGCCCGCCGGTCCGCTCCGGCGCCGGCTTCTGCGGGGTGAGGACGGCGGTGTCGTCGCCCATCGGCCCTGCCGGTGGGCGCACGCCGCCGGGACGCGGGGTGCTCCCGGTGTCACCGGGCCGGGCGGGCGGGCCGGCTGCGTCGGAGAGGACGGAGCGGACCGTCGAGTCGCCGCTGACCGGGCCGCCGGTGGGGCCCTCGGGCCCACCGGGGCCGGGGCCCAGCGGTCCCTGGGCGACGGCCCGGGAGACGTCGAAGGAGCCGGTGGTGCCGTTGCGGCCCGGGGTGCCGGTCGGGCCGGTGTCGCCGACGGCGCCCGAACCGTAGGGCGCCTTCCCGGAGCCCGGACGCGGGCCGGACCCGGAGGAGCCGGGGCCGCCCGCGGCGGGGCCCGAGGAGCCGGGCGCGGGCGGGGTGCCGCCCTGGCCGGCGCCACCGCGCGGGGCGGCACCCGCGCCGCCGGTGCTACCGGCACCCGGACGGGTGGTGCTCTTGCGCGGCGCGAACCAGTCGCTGGTCGGCTTGTCGGCGGGGCGCGGCGCCTCGTCGGCGGGCGCGTCGGCACCGGCGTGGCCGCCGGGGCGCTCTCCGCCGTCCTGGGCAGGGGGCGCGGGCCGCTCGGCGGCGGGCTCGGGCGCCGCCGTCCCGCCCGTCTCGGCGTCGGCCTCCTTGTCGGCGACGGGGGTGCGCATGACGACCGGCGGGATGGGCCGCGATCCGGGGATGTTGATCCGGATACGCGTCGTCAGCGTGGTCTCGGTCTTCCGTTCGGCGTCGCCTCGGCCGTCCGCGGCCGGGCCGCGCTCGTCGGCGCCACCCGCGGCGGACGCCCCGTACGGCGGTGTCCCCGAGGGGTAGGCGGTGGTGTCGCGGCCCTGGGGTCCGGACGACGAACTGTCAGTTTCACGACTCAAGGCAGGTTCTCCCGATCGGCTCCACCGCCCCTGTCGGCCTTGCTCGGGGCTCTTCAGACACCCCCTGGGGCGGTTCGGCGGCGCGCACCACCATACTGTCCGCCACCGGTCCTTATCGTGCGCCGGGCGTTCAAACCATCCGTGGGGCTCATGGTGCCGGTGTGCCGGAAGTGGTAAGTCCGGTCCCAACTGGGACGCCTCGGGCGTCCTGGGACCCTCCCGTCAGCCGTCGCCCGGACTGGGGCGCCAGATGGTGGCGCACATCACAGCCAGCGCCATCCCGCCGAGCAGGAAGAGGTACGAGCCGCCGCCCGCCGCGAAGACGAAGTCGCCCTCGGGCCGCGTGGTGGTGAGCAGGATGACGGCGGCCATCCACCCGGCGACCGACGCGACGGCCCCGCCTCGCGCCCCGGCCAGCCGCCCGGAGCCGGTGAAGACCCCCACGGCGGCGACGAGCGCCAGCAGCAGCCCGCCGGGGAACCAGGCCGCCTGGACCAGGCTGCCCGCCACCCCGACCACCGCGCCGAGCAGGAACAGCGGGACGTACAGCGCCAGTCGGCGCGGGGCGAAGCCGGCGCCGGAGAAGCCGAGCAGCTGCGCCGCCGACGGCGGCTTCTCCCCGGCCTGGGCGCGGGCACGGGCGGCTCCGGAGGGGCGGGACGCGCCGCTGCCCCGGGCGGGGCTCATCGCGCGCTCCCGGCGCCGGTGCCGTCGGCGCCGCCGAGCCCCGCGAACAGGTCCGTCTCCCGCTCGCCCCGGGGCGCTCCGGGCGGACCGGCGACCCGCTCGTAGTACTCGACGGCGAAGAGCGGCTGGGCCTGCTCGTTGGAGAGGACGAAGAGCGGTTCGGCGACGGTGATCTGGGTGGCGTGCGCGCGCATCGCGGCGGCCTTGGCCCCCGCGTACGCGGTGCCGTCCACCACGGTGGTGACCCGCTCGTCCGCGACGACGCCGGGGAGGTCGGCGACGGCGGCGGACCGGGTGAACGGGGAGTCGGCCAGCACCTCGGGGAGCGCCGCGAACGCCTCCTCGGCCACCGTGCGCGGCAGGCGGTTCCAGTAGATCCGGGTGATCCGGTGGGCCGGGCCGAGGTCGGGGCGGAGCGCCGGGTCGGCGGCGAGTTCGGCGGCGCGGTGGGCGACCCGGTGGGCCTGGATGTGGTCGGGGTGGCCGTAGCCGCCGTCGGGGTCGTAGGTGACCAGGACCTGCGGGCGGACCTCGCGGACCACCTCGACCAGGTGGAGCGCGGCCTCGTCCACGTCGGCGCTCCAGAAGGCGCGGGGAGCGGTGTTCTGGGGCAGGCCCATCATCCCGGAGTCGCGGTAGCGTCCGGCGCCGCCGAGGAAGCGGTGGTCCCGGACGCCGAGTTCCCGCATGGCGGCGGACAGCTCGCCGATCCGGTGCGGGCCGAGCGTGTCGTCCCGGTCGGCGGCGAGCCGCGCCAGTTCGGGCGGGATGATCTCGCCCTCCTCACCGAGGGTGCAGGTCACCAGGGTGACGTGGACGCCCTCGGCGGCGTAGCGGGCCATGGTGGCGCCGTTGTTGATGGACTCGTCGTCCGGGTGCGCGTGGACGAGCAGGAGCCGTAGGGCGGGCAGATCCGTCATACGCCCACCCTACGAGGCGGCCGGGCGCACGACGGAGCAGGCCACGGGGACGGCGCCGTCGGGCGCCCCCACCGCGGGCGGTCAGAACTTGATGCCGCCGATCATGCCCGCCACGTTCGAGGTGAAGTCCCCGATCATGGGGCCCACGGACGAGCTGGCCAGATAGAAGCCCAGCAGGACGCAGACCAGGGCGTGCGCGCTCTTGAGACCCGATTTACGGATCAGCAGGACGACGACGATCAGCAGCAGCACCACCGCCGAAATCGAGAGTGCCACGGCGGATCACCTCCGGTTTCCTCGGTGGACCGATCTCTTTGGATCTGCGACGCCGTCCCCGGGCGGGGCGACGCGGTCAACTCGTGTGCGGGCAGGGCGGAACAGCCCGGTCAGGAGATACATACCCACCAGGCGCTACGGATCATAACTATCCGTACACGCGCATGGATCGGCGCACGGCAGCACAAGGGGGCGCTTGAGCCATAGTCTCCTGGCATGCCTACCGATCACCTCAGCTTCCCGCGGCAGCACGCGCGGACCCAGCGGTTCACCCTCGGGGCGCCCCGGGCGTTCACGGTCGCCCCCGACGGTTCCCGGGTCGTCTTCCTGCGCTCCGCCTCCGGCACCGAGCGGGCCCAGGCCCTCTGGGTGCTGGACCTGGACGGAGCCCCGCACGAACGCCCCGTCGCCGATCCGGCGGCTCTGCTGGCCGGCGCCGGCGAGCGGCTCTCGGCCGCCGAGCGGGCCCGCCGCGAGCGCAGCCGGGAGGGCGGCGCGGGCATCGTCGGGTACGCCGTGGACGAGGCGGTCGGCACGGCGGCGTTCACTCTCTCGGGGCGGCTCTACGTGGCCGACCTGCGTCCCGAGGGCAGTTCGCCCGCGCCGGTGCGTCAACTCGACGTGCCCGGACCGGTGATCGACCCGCGCCCCTCGCCCGACGGCCGGCACGTCGCGTACACGGTGGGCGGCGCGCTCAGGGTGGTGGCGGCCGACGGCAGCGGTGACCGGGCGGTGGCCGAGCCGGAGTCGGAGTCGGTGACGTACGGCCTGGCGGAGTTCGCGGCGGCCGAGGAGATGGACCGCGCGCGGGGCTTCTGGTGGGCGCCGGACAGCTCTGCGCTGCTGGTGGAGCGGGCCGACGACGCGCCCGTGGCCCGCTGGTGGATCGCCGACCCGGCCCGCCCGGCGGCCGAACCGGCCCGGGTGGCGTACCCGGCGGCGGGCACCCCCAACGCCGAGGTGCGGCTCTTCGCGTACCCG
Source organism: Streptomyces sp. BBFR102 (assembly GCF_051397025.1). Lineage (NCBI taxonomy): Bacteria > Bacillati > Actinomycetota > Actinomycetes > Kitasatosporales > Streptomycetaceae > Streptomyces > Streptomyces sp. BBFR102. The sequence goes on along the minus strand of NZ_CP195757.1, from coordinate 4,064,984 downwards.
CTGGACGGGTCGGAGCGCACCGAGATCAGCTGGGACCGGGGGCGTTACCCGTACCTGGCACGGGTGTTGTGGGACGGAACGGGCCCGCTGCTGCTGGTGCAGAGCCGGGACCAGCGCGGCCAGCTCTACCTGGCCGCCGACCCGGCCACCGGCGCGACCCGGATGATCCACGCCGACGAGGACCCGCGCTGGCTGGACCTGCACGCGGGCGCCCCGGCGCGCACCGGGGACGGGCGGCTGGTGCGGATCACCGACGAGGGCGGCGCGCGGGTGCTGGCCGTCGGCGACCGGCCGCTGACCTCGGACGCCTTCCACGTCCGGGGCCTGCTCGACGTGGGCGCCGACGACGTGCTGGTCTCGGTCTCGGCGGGGCCGGGCGCCCAGGCGCCGGAGACCGGCGAGATCCACGTGCTGCGCGTCAACGAGCTGGGCACCGAGCGGCTCAGCACCGAGCCGGGTGTGCACGGCGCGGTGCGCGGCGGCCCGGTCACGGTGCTGGTCTCCGCCACGCTGGAGCGGCCCGGCCAGCGGGTGCGCGTCCTGCGCGAGGGCAAGGAGATCGCCGTCGTCGCCTCGCACGCAGAAAGTCCGGTAATCGCCCCTCGGCCGACGCTCACCCGGGCCGGCGGGAGCCAGATCCCCGCCGCCGTGCTGCTCCCCGCCGGCTACCGCGAAGGTGACGGCCGGCTCCCGGTCCTCCTCGACCCGTACGGCGGCCCGCACGGTCAGCGGGTGCTCGCCTCCCACAACGCCTACCTGACCTCCCAGTGGTTCGCCGACCAGGGGTTCGCGGTGATCGTCGCCGACGGCCGGGGCACCCCGGGTACCTCCCCCGCCTGGGAGAAGGCGATCCGCCACGAGTTCACCGCCACCCTGGACGACCAGGTGGAGGCGGTCCACGCACTGGCGGAGGAGTTCCCGCTCGACCTGACCCGGGTCGGCATCCGGGGCTGGTCGTACGGCGGTTACCTGTCGGCCCTCGCCGTGCTGCGCCGCCCCGACGTCTTCCACGCGGGCGTGGCCGGGGCCCCGGTGACCGACTGGCGGCTCTACGACACCCACTACACCGAGCGGTACCTCGGCGACCCGGCCGAGGCCGACGGCGCGGTCTACGCCCGCAACTCGCTGGTCACCGACGAGGGGCTGTCCGCCCCCGCCGAGCAGCACCGGCCGCTGATGATCGTGCACGGCCTCGCCGACGACAACGTGGTGGCCGCGCACACCCTGCGCCTGTCCAGCGCCCTGCTGGCGGCGGGCCGCCCGCACGAGGTGCTGCCGCTCTCCGGCGTCACCCACATGACCCCGCAGGAACAGGTCGCGGAGAACCTGCTCCTGCTCCAGGTCGACTTCCTCAAGCGGTCGCTGGGCGTGGTCTAACGCGGGCCGGGGGCGCCGTACGGCCCCGGTGCCGGTGTCTGCCAGGGCGCCGGGCCGGGGCCGTACGGGCCGGCCTGCCCGGGGTCGCCGGCGGCCGGGCGCGGCAGCAGCACGGCGAGCACCACGGCCGCGAGCACGCAGAGCACCGGCGGCGTCACCAGCGCCAGCTGGGCGTAGGTGTCGACGAGCGTGAGCTGCTCGTACACCGAGCCTTCGAGGTAGGCGCCGAGGACGAGTGCCTGGGTGCCGCCGACCAGGAGGGCGGCCGGCACCCCGAGGGCCCGGGCGCCCCGGCCCCGTCGCAGGCAGACCACCCCGGCGGCCAGCGCGAAGCCGGCCAGGGCGACCGTCTGCCAGCCGACCTCGCCCAGCAGCACCGAGCCGCGGGGGCCGCCGGTGCCGAAGTAGACCGCGGCGTACCGCTCCCAGCCGTAGGTCACGATCGTGTGGGCCTGCCAGGCCAGCAGCACGGCCCCGCCGAGCAGCAGCAGCGTTCCGGCCCAGGCGGCGGGCGCGCGCCCCGGTACGCCGGCCCGCGCCCTCGGTCCGGCCGGTCGCCGTCCGGCGCCGGCGACGGCGATCAGGACGAGCCCGCCGAGCACGGAGCCCGCCGCGGTCGCCAGCGCCCCCGGAGCCGGCCCGCCGAACAGCTCGGCCCCGCCCGCCCGCTGGAGGTGGTCGACCACCGCGGGCAGCCGCAGGGCGACGGTGAGCGCGCCCGTGGCCCCCAGCAGCACGGCCGCCGAGTCCGAGCGCATGGCCTTGACGGCCACCACCGCGTGGATCGCGAGCAGCAGCACGTCCAGGCCGGTGGTGCGGGAGCTCTCCAGCAGCCCGAACCCCGCCGACCTCCCCGCCCACTGCCACCACAGGCCCGGCGGCCCGACGACGGCGAGATCGCGGACCACCCATCCGAGCAGCACGGCGGCGAGCAAGGAACTGACGACGGACCCGGCGACACGCCCGCCCCGCCCGAGTATCTGTGTCTCCCCCATGCCCGCGATCCTTCCGGCAACCCGCGTTCCCCACAAGGGGGCCCGCACCAAGGGAAGTTGGGCCGACGAAGCCGGGAGCACCGTGCGCTCCGGGAGCGGGCCCAGAGCAGCAGGACGAGGCACGCGGGGCGGGCGCGGGCGCCCGGAGCCGGCCCGCCGCCATCAGCTCGCCCACCGCACCGGGCGGGACGGCGGGCGGCTCCGCCGCCTGCGTGCCGGGCGCGACCTCCTCCAGCCCACCGCACCGGCCTCGGCGTCGAGGGCGAGGCCGGTGGGCGCCCGGTCCGAGGCGCGAACCACTCCAGCATCACGGCCCGTTCGGCGAGCAGCTCCCGCTCCGGGGTGAGCGTCAGGACGGCGGGTGCGCCGTCCGGCAGACGGCACCTCGGCGCGGTCGACGAGGCGCCGTCCGCGAGGGGCACCGGGCGCCGGTCCCCACCGCGAGGCCAGTCGGGCGAGGAGTTCCGGCGTGGCGGCGCACCAGTCGGCGATCTGGGAGGGGGCGAACCGGCCCGCCGGCCGCGCGGTGACGCTCTCCACATCCACCAGTGGCCGGCCCCCGAGGGCGGGTCTGGCAGCGCGCCACAGACGACCGACCGGAGCACCTGAGCGCTCCGGTCGGCCTACGGCACCCGCACGGCCGTACGCTGCCGACTCTGACGCGTCCGTATATCGGTGCCGCTACCGTCGAGTTGCCGTCGTGTTAACGCGGTTGATCCTGGTTTGCCGTCCTGGATCAGGACTCCGCCGAACCGGTGTCCCGTGCACCGCCGTCCGCGTCCTCGGCGTCGTCGCGCGGTGCCTCGCCGGCCTGGACCACGATCTGCTTCTCCTCCGCGAAGTGGCAGGCGGAGGGGTGCACCTCGGGCCCCTGCGCCCCGCGGAGGACCTCCGGCACCGCGAGCAGCGGCTCCTCCAGGGCGCAGCGGTCCTGCGCCTTCCAGCAGCGGGTGCGGAAGTGGCAGCCGGAGGGCGGGTTGGCGGGTGAGGGGACGTCACCGGTGAGGATGATGCGCTCACGGCGGTCGCGGGCGCCCGGGTCGGGGACGGGGACGGCGGAGAGCAGGGCCTGGGTGTAGGGGTGGGTGGGGTGCTGGTAGATCTCCTCGTCGGTGCCGATCTCGGCGACCTTGCCGAGGTACATGACGGCGACCCGGTCGGAGATGTGCCGCACGATGGAGAGGTCGTGCGCGATGAAGACGTAGGAGAGGTCGAACTGGTCCTGGAGGCGCTCCAGGAGGTTGACGACCTGGGCCTGGACGGACACGTCGAGGGCGGAGACCGGTTCGTCGGCGACGATGACCTCGGGGCGCAGGGCCAGGCCGCGGGCGATGCCGATGCGCTGGCGCTGGCCGCCGGAGAACTGGTGCGGGTACCGGTTGATGTACTCCGGGTTGAGGCCGACCACGTCGAGGAGTTCCCGCACCCGCTTGCGGCGCGAACCCTTGGGCGCGACCTCGGGGTGGATCTCGTACGGCTCGCCGATGATGTCGCCGACCGTCATACGCGGGTTGAGCGAGGTGTACGGGTCCTGGAAGACCATCTGGATGTTGCGGCGGACGGCCTTCAGGGCGCGGCCGGACAGGCGGGCGATGTCCTCGCCCTTGTAGCGGATCTCGCCGCCGGTGGGGGTCTCCAGGTGGACCAGCATCCGGGCGACCGTCGACTTGCCGCAGCCGGACTCGCCGACGATGCCGAGGGTCTCGCCCCGGTGCAGGTCGAAGGAGACCCCGTCGACCGCCTTGACCGCGCCGACCTGGCGGCGGAAGACGATGCCCTGGGTCAGCGGGAAGTGCTTGACCAGGTGGTGCACCTCCAGGATGGGCTCACCCGCGGCGTGGGCGGACTCCACGCGGGAGCGGGTCAGCAGGTCCTCGCTGGAGGGCGGCTGGTTGCGGACGGTCTGGTCGTCGCGGGTGGCGCCGGTGTTCGCCTCGCCCCCGCCGGGGCCGGGCCGCTCATCGGGCTCCATCGAGCGTCTCCTTCCAGAAGTGGCAGGCGCTCCGGCGGCGCGGGTCCACCTCGTAGAGCGGCGGCTCGTCGGTGCGGCAGACCGGCTGGGCCAGTGGGCAGCGCGGGTGGAAGGCGCAGCCGGGCGGGATGGCCAGCAGGTTGGGCGGCAGCCCCTTGATCGCGTACAGCTCCCGGCCCTTCTGGTCCAGGCGCGGGATGGAGTCGAGCAGGCCGCGGGTGTAGGGGTGGGCGGGGGCCCGGTAGATGTCGTGGACGGGGGCGGTCTCGACGATCCGCCCGGCGTACATCACGGCGATCTTGTCGGCGACGTCGGCGACGACGCCCAGGTCATGGGTGATGAGGATGAGCCCCATGTTGTACTCGCGCTGGAGTTCGGCGAGCAACTCCATGACCTGGGCCTGGACGGTGACGTCGAGGGCGGTGGTGGGCTCGTCGGCGATGATCAGCTTGGGCTCCAGCGCCATCGCCATGGCGATCATGATGCGCTGGCGCATGCCGCCGGAGAACTGGTGCGGGTACTGGTCGACGCGCTCGGCGGCGGCCGGGATGCGGACCCGGTCCATCAGCTCGACCGCCTTGGCCTTGGCCTCCTTGCGGGACATGCCGCGGTGGACGGTGAACATCTCGCCGAGCTGGTCGCCGACGGTGAGCACCGGGTTGAGCGAGGAGAGCGCGTCCTGGAAGATCATCGCCATCTCGGCGCCGCGCACCTTGCGGCGCCGGTCCTCCTTGAGGGTCAGCAGGTCGCGCCCCTCGAAGAGGATCTGCCCGCCCGTGATGTGCCCGGGCGGGGTGTCGAGGATGCCCATGATGGCCTGGGCGGTGACGGACTTCCCGGAGCCGGACTCGCCGAGCACCGCCAGGGTCTCCCCCGCGTCGACGCGGTAGGAGACACCGTTGACGGCCTTGGCGACGCCTTCCCTGGTGTGGAACTCCACCTGGAGGTCGCGCACGTCGAGCAACATCGGCAGCAGCTCCTCAGCGCAGCTTGGGGTCGAGGGCGTCGCGGACGGCGTCGCCGAGCATGATGAACGCCAGCACGGTGATGGCCAGCGCCCCGGCCGGCCAGAGCAGCATGTGCGGGGCGTTGCGGACGTTGGCGGAGGCGTCCGAGATGTCGATGCCCCAGGAGACCGTGGGCGGCCTGAGCCCGACGCCGAGGAAGGAGAGCGTCGCCTCCAGCGCGATGTACGTCCCCAGCGCGATCGTGGCGACGACGATGACCGGGGCGACGGCGTTCGGGGTGATGTGGCGCAGCAGCATCCGGGTGTTGGAGGCGCCGAGCGCCCGCGCGGCCTGCACGTAGTCGTTCTGCTTGGCGGTGATGACCGAGCCGCGGGCGATGCGGGAGATCTGCGGCCAGCCCAGCAGCACCATGAAGCCGATCACCGGCCAGATGGTGTTGGAGGTGACCACGGAGAGCAGGACGAGCCCGCCGAGGACCACCGGGATGGCGAAGAACACGTCGGTGATCCGGGAGAGGATCGCGTCCCAGACACCGCCGAAGAAGCCGGCGAGGCCGCCGAGGACGCTGCCGAGGACGGCGACGCCGAGGGTGGCGAGGACACCGACGGCGACCGAGGTGCGGGCGCCGTAGACGGTCCGGGTGTACACGTCGCAGCCCTGCTGGTTGAAGCCGAAGGGGTGGCCCGGCTGGGACCCTTCCTGGGACTTGGCGAGGTCGCAGGAGAGCGGGTTGCCGGAGGCGATGAGCGAGGGCCAGATCGAGATGACCACCAGGAAGAGGATGATCAGTGAGGAGATCAGGAAGACCGGGTTGCGGCGCAGTTCGCGCCAGGCGTCCGACCACAGGGAGCGCGGCTTGGTGTCGGGCCCGCCACCCTGGGGGTCCCGCCCCTCCAGGCTGATGCCCTCGCTCATCGCCATGTCGGTGGCGGCACCCGCCCCGGCCGCCGAGATGGCCGACTTGTCGTCCGGGAGGCCCGGCTGCTGCGGGTCAGGCATAGCGAATCCTCGGGTCGAGTACGGCGTAGAGGAGGTCGACGATGAGGTTGGCGACGAGGAAGACGAGGACCAGGATGGTGACGAAACCGACCACGGTCTGCGTGTTCTGCCGCAGGATGCCCTGGTAGAGCTGGAAACCGACGCCGTGGATGTTGAAGATCCGCTCGGTGACGATGGCGCCGCCCATCAGCGCGCCGATGTCGGTGCCGATGAAGGTGACGACGGGGATCAGCGAGTTGCGCAGCAGGTGCCGGGTGATGATCCGGCGCCGGGGCAGCCCCTTGGCGACGGCGGTGCGGACGTAGTCGGCGCGCCGGTTCTCCGCGATCGAGGTGCGGGTGAGCCGGGTGACGTACGCCAGGGAGACCGAGGCGAGGACGAGGCCGGGGACGAAGAGTTCACCGAACGTGGCCTCGGAGGAGACGGCCGGTTTGATCCAGCCCCACTTGACGCCGAGCAGCAGCTGCACGAGCAGGCCGGTGACGAAGGTGGGCACGGAGATCACCACGAGGGTGAGGATGAGGACCCCGGTGTCGACCGGCTTGCCGCGGCGCAGGCCGGTGACGACGCCGAGGGCGATCCCGATGATGATCTCCAGGACGATCGCCACGATGGTCAGCCGGATCGTCACGGGGAAGGCCGTGCCCATCAGCTCGGTGACCTTCTGGCCGTTGAACGCCGTCCCGAAGTCGCCGGTGAAGACGTTCCCCATGTACGTCAGGTACTGCTGCCACACGGGCTTGTCGAGGCCGAGGTCGGTGCGGAGCCGCTGGGCGGTGGCGGGGTCGCACTGCCGGTCGCCGCAGAGTCCGGCGACGGGGTCGCCCATCACGTTGACCATCAGGAAGATCAGCAGCGTGGCGCCGATGAAGACGGGGATCATCTGCAGCAGGCGCCGGATCACATAACGTCCCATGGACGGCTCCGGGTTCGGATCGGGCGGCGGGCGGGTACGGGCGCCCGGCCCGGTGCCGCGCGGGGCGGCCGGGCCGGGCGGGGCGCTCAGCCGACCTTGATCTCGTTGTAGACGGGGACGCTGAACGGGTTCAGCTCGACGTTGGAGATGCGGTCGGAGTAACCGGCGCTGCCGTTCTGGTACCAGAGCGGGATGGCGCCCATCTCGTCCCGCAGCACCTCCTCGGCCTGCTGGAACTTCTTCACCGCCTTGGCGGTGTCCGACTCGGCGTTGGCCTCGTCGACCAGCTTGTCGAACTTCTCGTTGGACCAGTCGCCGTCGTTGGACGAGGCGTCGGTGTAGTAGAGCGGCTGGAGGAAGTTCTGGATCAGCGGGTAGTCCATCTGCCAGCCGGCGCGGAACGGGCCGGGCATCTTCCGCTCGCTGATCTTGTTGCGGAAGTCGGCGAAGGTGCCGGTGGGGTCGCCGACGCAGGCACGGTCCTGGTCCAGCGCCTTGTTGATGCTGTTGCAGACCGCGTCGACCCATTCCTTGTGGCTGCCGGTGTCGGCGTTGTAGCCGAGCCTCATGGTGCCGCCGGGGATGCCCCCGCCCTCCTCGACCAGGCGCTTGGCCTCTGCCGGGTCGTACTCGCAGGCGTCGCCGCAGAGCCCTTCCTTGTAGCCGCCCTCCTTGCCGAGGACCGGTGAGGTCCAGTCGGTGGCGGGGGTGCGGGTGTTCTGGAAGATGGTCTTGGTGATCTGCTCGCGGTTGATCGCCCGGGAGATGCCGGTGCGGAGCTTGGCGCCGTCGGGGGTGTCCCACGCCTTGTCGTAGAAGGGGAACGTCAGGGTCTGGATGATGCCGGCGGGGGTGTTGAGGTACCGGTCGCCCAGGTCCTTCTTGGCGTTCTTGATCTGGGAGGCCGGGATGTCGTCGACCAGGTCGAGGTTGCCCGCGGTCAGGTCGGTGTAGGCGGTGTTGTTGTCGGTGTAGACCTTGAGGTCGACGCCGCCGTTCTGCGCCTTGTCGTCGCCCGGGTAGTCGTCCCAGGTGCGCAGGGACATCTGGGAGCCCTTGGCGTAGTTGTCCACCTTGTAGGGCCCGTTGCCGACCGGCTTGGCGAGCCAGCCGTCGTGGTCCTCGAAGAAGGAGGTGGGCAGCGGGGCGAAGGCGGCGTAGCCGAGCGTCTCCGGCCAGGTGGAGAACTTCTGGTTGAGCTTGACGGTGAAGGTGCGCTCACCGGTGGCCTTCAGCCCCGAGAGGGTGCGCGCGGTGGCGTCGCCCTCCTCGGGGTGGACCTCGTCGTAGCCCTCGATGTAGCCGAAGAAGTAGGCGTTCTTCTGGTTGTTGTCCAGGTGGGCGCCGTAGTTCCAGGCGTCGACGAAGGACTTGGCGGTGACCTTCTCTCCGTTGGAGAAGGTCCAGCCGTCCTTGACGGTGATCCGGTAGTTGACCGAGTCGTCGGTCTCGATCTTCTCGGCGAGGGCGTCCTCGGCGGCACCGGTCTTCGGGTTGTACCGCTTGAGCCCCCGGAAGATCATGTCGAGGACCTTGCCGCCCTGGACCTCGTTGGTGTTGGACGGCTCCAGCGGGTTCTGCGGGTCCCCCCAGGAGGAACTCACGATCCCGGAACCTTCTCCTGACCCACCGCCGTCCCCGCCCCCGCCGCAGCCCGTCGCGGCGAGCGCGACGGCGACGGCGACGGCGGTCCACCTGGCGTGCGTGGCTCCGCGCATGAGGTGCCTCCCTCTGGGTTCCCGTGCCTGATGCACTTCGGCCCCCATACCACCGCGAACCCACCTGCACCGCACGCGCACCAGGACCGTCCGGGGGATTCAGGGCCGCCCGGACTCCCCCCGGACGCGCACGAACCAGGGGCGCCCCCGGCCGCGTACGGCCGGGGGCGCCCCTGGTTCCACGAGGGTGCGGATCTGCCGCCTCAGGCGGCGCCCACCACGTCCTTCTCCTCGGCGAAGTGGCACGCCGACTCGTGCGCTGCCGGGGTGTCCTTTCCGGTGAAGCGCTGCGGCACGGCCAGCAGCGGCTCCTCGGTGGCGCACCGCTCCTCCGCCTTCCAGCAGCGGGTGCGGAAGCGGCAGCCCGACGGCGGGTTGGCCGGCGAGGGCACGTCCCCGGTGAGGATGATCCGCTCGCGTCCCTCGCGGGAGGCGGGGTCCGGCACCGGCACCGCGGAGAGCAGCGCCTGCGTGTACGGGTGGGTGGGGTGGTCGTAGATCTGCTCGTCGGAGCCGATCTCGGCCATCTTGCCCAGGTACATCACGCCGACCCGGTCGGAGATGTGCCGCACGATGGAGAGGTCGTGCGCGATGAAGAGGTAGGAGAGGTTGAACTCGTCCTGGAGCTTCTCCATCAGGTTGACGACCTGCGCCTGCACCGACACGTCGAGCGCGGAGACCGGCTCGTCGCAGACGATGATCTCCGGGTTGAGCGCGAGGCCGCGGGCGATGCCGATGCGCTGGCGCTGGCCGCCGGAGAACTGGTGCGGGTACCGGTTGATGTACTCCGGGTTGAGGCCGACCACGTCGAGGAGTTCCTGCACCCGCTTGCGGCGGTCGCCCTTGGGCGCCACCTCGGGGTGGATCTCGAAGGGCTCGCCGATGATGTCGCCGACCGTCATGCGCGGGTTGAGCGAGGTGTACGGGTCCTGGAACACCATCTGGATGTTGCGGCGGACCGCCTTCAGCGCCCGGCCCGACAGCTTGGTGATGTCGGTGCCCTTGTAGAAGACCTCACCGGAGGTGGCGGCCTCCAGGGTCATCAGCAGCTTGGCGACGGTGGACTTGCCGCAGCCGGACTCGCCGACGATGCCGAGCGTCTCGCCCTGGTACAGGTCGAAGGAGATGCCGTCGACGGCCTTGACCGCGCCGATCTGCTTCTTGAAGAGGATGCCCTGGGTCAGCGGGAAGTGCTTGACCAGGTTCCGCACCTGGAGGATGGGCTCGCCGCGCTCCACCGGGGCGGTGATGGCCGCGATGGCCTCGTCCTTGGTGGGGTCGGCGACCACGTCGACGTCGGAGACGTTCGGGGTGACGTCGGCCGGTTCGGTCTTCTTGGCCATGTCAGCCATGGATCGTCTCCTTCCAGAAGTGGCAGGCGCTGCCGCGGCCGGGCAGGTCCGTGCCGTCCTGCTCGGTGACGAGGGCCAGCTCGGGCACCTCGGTCCGGCAGATGTCCTGCGCCATCGGGCAGCGCGGGTTGAAGGCGCAGCCGGACGGGATACGCGTCAGGTTGGGCGGCAGGCCCTTGATCGCGTACAGCTCCTGGCCCTTCTGGTCCAGGCGCGGGATGGAGTCGAGCAGACCCCGGGTGTACGGGTGCGCCGGGCGGGCGTACAGCTCGTGGACCGGGGCGGTCTCGACGATCCGGCCCGCGTACATCACCGCGATCTTGTCGGCGACGTCGGCGACGACACCGAGGTCGTGGGTGATGAGGATGAGCCCCATGTTGTACTCGCGCTGGAGCTCCGCGAGCAGGTCCATGACCTGGGCCTGCACCGTCACGTCGAGCGCCGTGGTGGGCTCGTCGGCGATGATCAGGTCGGGCTCCAGGGCGAGCGCCATGGCGATCATGATGCGCTGGCGCATACCGCCGGAGAACTGGTGCGGGTAGTCGTTGACCCGCTCCTTGGCGGCCGGGATCTTCACCCGGTCCATCAGCTCGATCGCCTTGGCCTTGGCCTCCTTCTTGGAGAGGCCCTGGTGGACGCGGAACATCTCGCCGAGCTGGTAGCCCACGGAGAGGACCGGGTTGAGCGAGGAGAGCGCGTCCTGGAAGATCATGGCGATCTTCTGGCCGCGGATCTTCCGCCGCTCCTCCTTGCCCATGGTGAGCATGTCCTGGCCGCGGAAGAGCACCTCGCCCTGCGGGATGCGGCCGGGCGGCATGTCGAGGATGCCCATGATGGCCTGGGCGGTGACGGACTTGCCGGAGCCCGACTCACCGAGGACGGCGAGGGTCTCGCCGGCGTCGACGGTGTAGTTGACCCCGTTGACGGCCTTGGCGACACCGTCGCGGGTGTGGAACTCCACGTGCAGGTCGCGGACTTCGAGCAGGTGGCCGTCGTAGTCGGCGGCAGCGCGCGGTCCGGGGACCGTCGCGGTCTTGGCGGTGGTGGTCACGTACGCCTCCCTCAGCGCATCTTGGGATCGAGGGCGTTGCGGACCGCATCGCCGAACATGAGGAACGACAGCACCGTGATCGCGACCATGACGGACGGGATCATCAGGACGTACGGCGCGTTGCGCAGCTGGTCCTTGCCGGAGGCGACGTCGATACCCCACGAGACCGTCGGCTCGGCGAGGCCGATACCGAGGTACGAGAGGGTGGCCTCGGCACCGATGTAGCCACCGAGCGCGATGGTGGCGACCACGATGATCGGGGCCATGGCGTTGGGCAGGATGTGCTTGAACATGATCCGGCTGGTGGAGGCGCCCAGAGCCCGGGCCGCCACCACGTAGTCGGACTGCTTGATGGTGATCACCGCGCCGCGGGCGACACGGGCGATCTGCGTCCAGCCGAGGAAGGCCAGCGCCAGGATGACCACCCAGACCGCGCGCTCCTCGAAGGTGGTCAGGATGACCATGGCGCCGACGATGAACGGCACACCGAAGAAGACGTCGGTGACGCGCGACAGCACGCTGTCCACCCAGCCGCCGAAGTAGCCGGCGACCATGCCGACGATGGTGCCGATGATCGTCACCGCGAGGGTGACGACGACGCCGACCGAGATCGAGGCGCGGGCGCCGTGGACCACGCGGGCGTAGATGGAGCGGCCCTGCACGTCGTAGCCGAACCAGTCGGCGGCGAAGAAGTGGCTCCAGTTCGGGTGCTGGAGGTAGTGGTTCTTCAGGTCGGCGTCGCGCGGGGAGGCGTCCGTGAAGAGGCTCGGCCAGATCGCCATGACGATCAGGAAGAGGATCAGCAGCGCGGAGACGATGAAGAGCGGGCTGCGCCGCAGGTCGTGCCAGGCGTCCGACCAGAGCGAACGCGGCTTGCCGGGCGCGGGACCGGCGTCCAGTGTCAGCGGGACCTCGGTGGAGGAGGGCGCGACGGCCTTCCCCACGGTCTTCTTTTCCAGGTCTGCGGTCTTGTCAGGCATACCGGATCCTCGGGTCCAGGACCGCGTAAAGCAGGTCGACGATCAGGCTGGCGAGGAGGTAGACGATCACGATGATGGTGACGACACCGACGACGGTCGCGCCCTCGCGGCGGCTCAGGGCTTCGTAGATGAGTCCACCGACGCCCTTGATGTTGAAGATGCCCTCGGTGACGATCGCGCCGCCCATCAGGGAACCGATGTCGGTACCGAGGAAGGTGACCACGGGAATCAGCGAGTTGCGCATCAGGTGCACGCCGATGATCCGGCGCTTGGGCAGCCCCTTGGCCACCGCCGTCCGCATGTAGTCGGCTCTCAGGTTCTCCGCGATGGAGGTCCGGGTGAGCCGGGCCACGTAGGCGAGGGAGAGCGAGGCCAGCACCATGGCCGGCATCAGCAGCTCGTTCCAGCTGGGTTCGAGTCCGACGTTGGGCGGGACCAGGCCGAGCTTGAACGCGAAGACGAACTGCGCCATGTAGCCGGTCACGAACGACGGGACCGCGATGAGGAGCAGGGTCAGACCGAGCAGGCCGCGGTCGCGGACCGAGTTCGGCTTGAGGCCGGCGACGAGGCCGAGCAGGATGCCGGCGACCACGATGAAGGTGAACGCGAAGAGCGCCAGCTGGACCGTGATCGGGTAGGCGTCGAGGATGACCTCGGAGATGGGGCGCTGGCTCGCGATCTGCGTGCCGAAGTCGCCCTGGAAGACGTTCCCGATGTACGAGACGTACTGCACCAGGATCGGCCGGTCGAGGCCGAGTTCGGCCTTGAGAGCGGCGATCTGCGCCTGGTCGACGGCCTGCTCTCCGGCCAGCGCTCTCACGGGATCGCCGGGCAGCGCGAACATCATCAGGAAGATCAGCAAGGTTGACCCGATGAAGACCGGGATCATCTGGAGCAGTCGTCGTGCGACATAACGCCCCATGGGGTGCCTCCGTGTGGATAACTACGGGCCGGGGGCCGCCCCCGTGCGAGCGGGAACGGCCCCCGGTCCCCCCGTCACCGGGTCAGCGGCCCGGTGACGGGGTGATGGCCGAAGTGGGGAATTGGCCCGTGGGCGTGTTTACTTGACCGTGACGCCGGTGAGCACGAAGTCACCGCGGTAGTCGACCTCGACGTTGTCGACGTCCTTGCCGTGGCCACCGTTGATCTGGTACGTCCAGAGCGGGATGGCGGGCATCTTCTCCACCAGGGCCTCTTCGGCCTCCTGGTAGAACTTGACGGACTCCTCCAGCGACTTGGCGTTGTCGCCCTTCTTGAACAGGCCGTCGACCTCCTTGTCGGAGAACCGGCCGTTGTTCGCCTCGGCGGTGGTGCCGTACAGCTCACGCATGAAGTTGACGTTCAGCGGGTAGTCGGCGACCCAGCCACCGCGGTAGAACGACTTGACCTCGTCGTTGTCGCGGGCCTCAAGGTCGGTGGCGAAGTCGGGCTTGGCGTCGCCGAGGCACTCGACCCCGGTGGCGTTGCGGATGGACTCGCAGACCGCGGTCACCCACTCCTTGTGCCCACCGTCGGTGTTGTACTGGATGAAGATCTTGTTGTCCGGCACGCCACCGCCGTCCTTGATGAGCTTCTTCGCCTCGTCCGGGTCGTAGTCGAAGATGTGGGTGTCGAGGTCCTGGTTGCCCTTGACCTGCGAGGGGGTGAAGCTCTTCGCCGGCTTACGCGTGTTGTTGAGGACGGTCTTGGTGATCGTCTCGCGGTCGATCGCCATCGACAGGCCCTGCAGGACCTTGGGGTCGATGTCCTTCCACTGCTTGCTGTAGAAGACCGGGTGGATCGACTGGACGGCCGCGTACTCCTGCTCGATGGCGCCGTCGCCGAGGTCGGACTTGAACTTCGGCAGGTCCTTCGGACCGACCTGGCGGATCATGTCCAGGTTGCCGGAGAGGACGTCCTGGTAGGCGGCCTCGACGGTGGCGTAGTTCTTGAACTGGACGCCCTTGTTCTTCGGCTTGTCCGCGCCGGCGTAGTCCTTGTTGGCCTTGACCTGGATGAGCTTCTTGTGGGTCCACTTCTCGAAGCTGTAAGGCCCGTTGCCGACCGGCTTCTGGCCGAACGCCTTCGGGTCGTCGAAGAAGACCTTGGGGAGCGGCGCCCAGGTGTAGTAGCCGAGCTTGTACTCGAAGTACGGAACCGGCTTGGAGAGCTCGATGGTGAAGGTGGTGTCGTCCACGGCCTTCAGGCCGGACATCTCCTTGGCCTTGGGCTTGGCGCCCTCGCCGTCGGGGTGGACGTCCTCGTAGCCCTTGATGTCCTCGAACCAGAACGAGTTCTGCATCTTGTTCTCGATGTTCGCGGACCAGTTCCACGCATCGATGTAGGACTGGGAGGTGACGGGGGTGCCGTCGTGGAACTTCCAGCCCTTCTTCAGCTTCACCGTCCAGGTCTTCGAGTCCTTGGTCTCGATCGACTCGGCGTTGGTGTAGACGATGTTGCCGTCGGCGTCGAATTCCAGGAGCTGGGTGAAGAGCGACTGGATGACGTACGAGCCGAGGCTCTCGTTGGTGTCGGCCGGGATCAGGGCCTTCTGCGGCTCGCCGACGTCGATCGAGACGTAGCCGGCGGGCTTGCCCGACGCCTTCGACTTGTTGTCACCGTCGTCGTTACCACCGCAGGCGGTCGCGGCCAGGGCGACGACTATCGCACCCGCGACCCACTTGGCGCTCTTGGCACCACGCATGGGTTCCTCCTCATGAGTCCACTTGTTCACTGCGAGAGAGGGCACAAGACGTATCGCCGACACCCCTGACGGCGAAGATCGAGTGCCCCAGTGTGCTCGTGAGTCGGCGCTCCCCACAGCGCGTGACCCATTGACCCGAGCTCTACGCGCTCAACTATTAGCCATGGTGTTCGGCCCGACCACACCCTTTTGGTCTCGGTTCGATCACACCTGACACTCACATCTTCCAAAATCCGGACAAACCGATCCGAGATAGATGGTTGCGAAACGGACTCGTTACACATCTATCGGGCGTGGTTGTCCGTATACCGGACACTCTGCCCTCGAAAACCGGTTGCCCGGCTCCCCTGCCGGCGTCTCCGGGACGGAGCTGGGGAGCATCTTTCAGCGCCCGGGCGCTGCGCGCATCCGGTTCGGACGGCTCCATGGCGTCAGAACGGCCGGTGCCCGGCACCGCACCACCCGTGAGGGGGGAACGGGGCCGGGCACCGTCGGCCTGCGGCGGGACTCAGCCGTGCTTGGCCTTGGAGGCGGCGCGGGCGCGGGTGCGCGCGTCCAGGTCCACCTTGCGGATGCGGACCGACTCCGGGGTCACCTCGACGCACTCGTCGTCGCGGCAGAACTCCAGCGACTGCTCCAGGGAGAGCTTGCGCGGCGGCACCAGCGACTCGGAGACGTCGGCGGTGGAGGAGCGCATGTTGGTGAGCTTCTTCTCCTTGGTGATGTTGACGTCCATGTCGTCGGCGCGGGAGTTCTCGCCGACGATCATGCCCTCGTACACCTCGGTGCCGGGCTCGACGAAGAGGACGCCGCGCTCCTGGAGGTTGGTCATCGCGAAGGCGGTGACCGTACCGGCGCGGTCGGCGACCAGGGAGCCGTTGTTGCGGGTCTTCAGCTCGCCGAACCACGGCTCGTGGCCCTCGTGGAGGGAGTGGGCGATGCCGGTGCCGCGGGTGTTGGTGAGGAACTCCGTACGGAAGCCGATGAGGCCGCGGGAGGGGATGATGAACTCCATGCGGACCCAGCCGGAGCCGTGGTTCGACATGTTGTCCATGCGGCCCTTGCGGGTGCCCATGAGCTGGGTGACGGCGCCCATGTGCTCCTCGGGCACGTCGATGGTGATGCGCTCGACCGGCTCGTGGACCTTGCCGTCCACGTCCTTGGTGACCACCTGCGGCTTGCCGACGGTCAGCTCGTAGCCCTCGCGGCGCATCTGCTCGACCAGGATGGCCAGCGCCAGTTCACCACGGCCCTGCACCTCCCAGGCGTCGGGGCGCTTGGTGTCCAGGACGCGCAGCGAGACGTTACCGATCAGCTCGCGCTCCAGGCGGTCCTTGACCTGGCGGGCGGTGACCTTGCGGTCCTTGACGGCCGCCTTGTTGTCGGCGCCCTTGCCGGTACCGCCGCGGCCGACCAGCGGCGAGGTGTTGGTGCCGACGGTCATCGAGATCGCGGGCTCGTCGACGGTGATGAGCGGCAGCGCGACCGGGTTCTCCGGGTCGGCCAGCGTCTCGCCGATCATGATCTCCGGGATGCCGGCGACGGCGCAGATGTCACCGGGGCCCGCCTTCTCGGCGGGCTTGCGGGTGAGCGCCTCGGTCATCATCAGCTCGGAGATGCGGACGTTGGACATGGTCCCGTCACGCTTGATCCAGGCGACGGTCTGGCCCTTCTTCAGCTCACCCTGCTCGACCCGGAGCAGCGCGATACGGCCGAGGAAGTTGTCGGCGTCCAGGTTGGTGACGTGCGCCTGGAGGGGGGCGGCCTCGTCGTACTGGGGGGCCGGGACCGTCTCCAGCAGGGTGGTGAAGAACGGCTCCAGGTTGTCGCTGTCGGCCGGGACGGTGCCGTCCTTCGGCTTGGTCAGCGAGGCGACGCCGTCACGGGCGCAGGCGTAGACGATCGGGAACTCGATCTGGTCCTCGTCGGCGTCCAGGTCGAGGAAGAGGTCGTACGTCTCGTCGACGACCTCGTCGATGCGGGAGTCCGGGCGGTCCGTCTTGTTGATGCAGAGGATGACCGGCATCCGGGCGGCGAGCGCCTTGCGCAGCACGAAGCGGGTCTGCGGGAGCGGGCCCTCGGAGGCGTCCACCAGGAGCACGACGGCGTCGACCATCGACAGACCGCGCTCGACCTCGCCGCCGAAGTCGGCGTGGCCGGGGGTGTCGATGATGTTGATCGTGATCGGGTCCCCGCCGGACTTGGGGTGGTACTTCACCGCCGTGTTCTTGGCGAGGATCGTGATGCCCTTCTCACGCTCCAGGTCGTTGGAGTCCATGACCCGGTCGTCGACCGAATCCAGCTGGTGGGCGGCGAACCCGCCGGCCTGCTTGAGCATGGCGTCGACCAGGGTGGTCTTGCCGTGGTCGACGTGGGCGACGATGGCGACGTTACGGATGTCGTGACGCGTGGGCATGCTTGCTGGGGCTTCTCTCGGATCGGGGAATCAGGCGTCTCGTCCTTCGTACGCCAAGCCGGGCGGAGCCGCCACGGCTTCTTCCCATGGTACGGGGCGCGGACAACCCCCGCCGAACACAGGGCATCCGGGGGCCGGCGGCACCACCGCGACCGGGTCGCGGAAGGCGCCGTCGGCAGGGTCAGGAACCCTCCGGGCCGCCCGCCTCCGGCTTCGGTTTCCGTCCGGTGTTGGCGGGGTCGTCGCCCGCGCAGGAGAGCAGGGCGGCCTCGCGGGCCGTGGCGGACGCGCCGTCGGTCAGCGGCTCCTGGCAGGCCAGCACCCCCGCGCCGTCCACGGTCCAGCTCTCGGCCCGCCCGTAGACGTCCCGGCCGTCCCCGCACTCCAGCCGGAACTGCGCCCTCACGCTCGCGACCTGGGCCCATTCGACGGTGCCCGTGCCGTCGTCATCGTCGAACTCGATGCCCCCGCCGTCCAGCTCGTACGCGTCCGCGGGGTCGGCGAAGGCCAGGCTGTTCTTTCCGTCGTCCGCGTCGTCCGGCCCCGCCTCCCCGATGTGCAGGGCGAGCGAGTAGAGCGTCTCGCGGGGGTCGACGCCGGCGCCGCGCGGCGCGTGGACGGCCCGCTTCGGCCGGGCCACGGCCACCAGCGGAGGCGTCTCGCCCTTCCGCGACGACGCCCGGCTCACCCCGGTCAGCAGCGGCTCCTCGTGCACCCCGAACCAGGTGTACGTGCCGCCCCGGCAGGGCGCCGCGGACTTCACCGGCGCGGGCCCGGCCCCGGTGGCCCCGGCTTCCGGCGCGGTGGAGCGGCCGACGGCGAAGGAGGCGGCGCCCACCACGAGGCAGGCGGCCACGGCCGCGAGGACGGCCCGGCGCGTGCCGCGCGGGGCGACGGGACCGGGCGGGACGGTGGGGCGGTCCTGTTCAGTCATCTGTACCCCCGTGTGGCGTGCGGGTGCGGAACGTTCGCGCGGCCCGGCGCCGGTGCCGGTACACGGTCCTGCGATGGCGCGGTGGGGCGGTGGCGCGCTCCTGGGCGCGGCACCGCCGGCCCGGATCTTGGGGAATCCGGGCCGGCGGGTGGGGTGGGGGGAATGCGTAGAGCTCGACGGGTCGAAGGGACCGGGACGACCTTGCCCGCCGGGCGGGCCGGCGGGCAAGGGAGTTGAGCCAGTTCTGAGGTGCGGGTCGGGTCAGGACCCGGCCTCGCGGTTCTGCTTCCCGGGCTTGGCGCCCTTCTTCAGGAACCCGATGTCCTGGTAGCGCGGGGTCGCGAAGCCGAAGGCGCCGGCGTTGGCCACGTTCGGCCGGGCCGCCACCAGCTCCGGGCGCTGGTAGAGCGGGATCGCCCCGGCGACGGCCCAGATGCGGGCGTCCGCCTCCTTGATCAGCTTCTTCCGGGCGCCGTCGTCCAGCTCGCCGACGGCCTGGTCGAAGAGCTGGTCGATGCGGTCGGTGCCGACCCGGGTGTAGTTCTGCGCGACGTTGAGCGACCCGTCGGCCGCCGGGACCGGCTTGGCGTGGATGGGGCGGCCGTCGGTCGCCGGGTAGGCCGTCCCCGGCCAGGAGTAGAGCGCCATGTCGTACTGGCCGGAGGCGACGTGGTCGGTGAAGTAGCCCGCACTCGGGACCTTCTTCATCGCCGTGGTCACCCCGATCCTCTCCAGCTGCTCCGCGATCTTGTCGGCGACCGCCCGCAGCTGCTCGGACCCGGCCCCCGAGGGCACCACGAACCGCAGCGTCAACTGCTGGCCGTCCTTGGCCAGCGGTCCCGCCGCGCCCTCGGCCCCCGGGCTCCGCTGCTCCTCCGGCGCCGCCGTGCCCTTGGGCGCGTACGCCCCGGGCGGGCCCCCCTGCTGGGCGTGCGCCCCCTGCTCGGCCTTGCCGTCGCCGTCCTGCCGCGCCATCAGGTCGGCCTGGCGCCACAGGGCCGCGCCCTGTCCGGCGGCGACCGCGCCCGTCGGCACCGGGCCGCCGCGCTCGCCGGACTTGCCCTCGTCCTCGCCGACGATGTACTCGCCGCCGTCGTCGCCCGGCCGGTCCTCGTTCCCGGAGTCCCGGACCCCCTCCTCGCCCTCGGCCGGCTCACCGGAGGCACCGGCGTTCTGCGGCCGGCCCACGCTCCCCCCCGGCTTCCAGCCCGCCTCGGCGAGCAGGGCGCGGGCCTCGGCGGTGTCCTGCGCGCCGAGCGCGTCGCTGGCGTCCTCGTACGCGTCCTGCCCGTCCAGCGCCAGGTGGCTGCCGACCGGCCGGGCGGGCAGACCCAGCGGCTTCAGCACCGTCTCGGCCAGTTCCTCGCGGTCCAGGGCGCGGGCCACGGCCCGGCGCACCCGCTCGTCGGCGAGGGGGCCGTCGGCGCCGTTCAGCGCCAGCTGGGTGAAGGCGGGCTCCAGCGCCTTGCGGACCTCGTAGGCGGCGAGGGACTTCTGCTCGGAGGCGTACGCGGCGACCGCCTCACGGGTCTGCTCGCGGGCCAGCTGCTCCGACTCGGCCGCCTCCTGCTCGGTGCCGTGCGCGACCGCCCAGGACATCAGCGCGTCCGCCGGGGTGCGCCCGGCGCCGGGGCCGTGCGCGAGCGGGCCCTCGGCGCCCTCGTCCCGGCGGGCCAGCGAGACCCGCTCCGCCTCGCCGGGGCCGAGCTGCGCCAGGTCGACGCGGCCCGCGGTGAGCGCCCGTCCGCGGTCCTCCGGCGCGACCTCGCGGAAGACCAGCTGGTCGAGTTTTGGCTGGTCACCCCACCAGCGGGGGTTGCGGGCCAGGGTGATGTCGCCGGTCTTCCGGTCGACCTTCTTCAGGCTGAACGGGCCCGCCGTGTTCTTCAGGGTGCCGCGCGCGCTGTCGTTGAAGGAGTCCGGGGTGCCCATGACCTCCTTCGGGTACAGCGGGGTGAAGAGGCTGCGCCACTCCGCGTACGGCTTGTCGAAGGTGACCTGGACCTCCAGGTCGTCCTTGCCCCGCTCGACCTTGGCGATCCGGTCGTACCCGGCGTTCCTGGCCGTCCAGTACGCCGGGTCCTTGCCGCGCAGGGCACGCCACTGGGCGGCGAAGTCGGGGGCGCCGATCTCGCGGCCGTCGCTCCACACCGCCTTCTGGTTCAGCCGGTAGACGACGACCTGGCGCGGCTCGCGCGCGACCACCTCGGCGGACTCCAGGTAGTCCGGGTTGGCCTGCGGGCGGCCCCGGTCGTCCAAGGTGAACAGGGCCGGCAGGACGGCGCCGGCCACCCGGGTCGTCCCGGCGTCGGCGTCCGCCTGGTACGCGTTCAAGGTGCCCGGTACGGCATCGATCGCCCAGGTCAGGGTGGAGCCGTCGGCGACCAGGTCGCGGGGGGCGGGGGCGAGGTCCTGGCTGGCTGCCGGAACGTTTCCTTCCTCGGACGCGCCGCACGCCGCGACGGCCGGGAGTGCGAGGACTCCGGTCGTCAGGAGCGCGACCGAACGCCGTCTTGCGCCGTCGTGGAACATGGGGCGTACCTCCGGGGGTCACCGGGATTTGATCACGTTTGGCGGTATATGGAGCTGATCACATCTATCGCCACGGAACGCCCCCGGCACCGGCTCGTCCCGCCGACACGCCGGTCGGGCTCCCGGGTTCCACCCGTGCGGACCCGCCTCCTCGCCGTCCGGGCCGGCGGCCTCGGGCGCCGCCGGTCCTCACGCGCGCCCGGCCGGCGCCCGAGGCCACGCCGGGGCGGGCGGGTTCGTCCACGGGCACCCCCCACGTTGAGCGGAGATTCCGCCCACCCCGCTCGCCACGGCGCCCCCCGTCGCCCTACTCTCCGAAGGAGCGGTCTAGCACGGCGAAGGGTGACACGGTGCGGGCGGACCTGATCCTGCCGATCCTGGTGCTGGCAGCCGCGCTGACCGCCGCCGTGTACACGTACCGCAGGC
This sequence comes from Streptomyces sp. BBFR102, assembly GCF_051397025.1. Lineage (NCBI taxonomy): Bacteria > Bacillati > Actinomycetota > Actinomycetes > Kitasatosporales > Streptomycetaceae > Streptomyces > Streptomyces sp. BBFR102. Next base: position 4,043,665 of record NZ_CP195757.1, on the reverse strand, counting down.
GCGAGCGCCGGGTCAGCACCCGCACCACCCCGGCGGGAGCCGAGATATGGGGCGCGGGTGGCGACACCCGCACCCCGGTGCTCTCCCCGGCGGAGGCCCTGGCCCAGGCGGAGCACGCGATCCGGGTCAGGGCGGCCCAGGTGGCGGGCGCCTCCCCCGCGGCCCCGCCGGAGGCGCTGATCGCCGCCGAGGCCGCCCTGACGACGGCCCGCACCGAGCTGGCGGAGGCCCGCAGGCAGTGGGCGAAGGGCGAGAACCCGACCGCGGTGCGCGAGCACAGCGCGCGGGCCGACGCCGTCCTCCAGGCGCAGGCCCCGGCGTTCGCGGCGCTCGGAGAGGGCTGACGCTCAGAAGAGACTGAGCAGCGCCTCGGTCGGGTCGGGCGCCTCTCCCCCGTCGGGCAGCGCCAGCTCGAACCAGACCGTCTTCCCCCGGGGCGTGCGCCGCGAGCCCCAGGAGGCGCTGAGCAGCCCGACGAGCTGGAGCCCGCGTCCGCCCTCGTCGGTGTCCCGCGCCCGCCGGCGCCGCGGCTGGACCAGCCCGGCGTCCCAGACCTCGCAGACCAGGGTCCGGTCCAGGAGCAGCCGGAGCCGGATCTCCCCCTCGCCGTAGCGCAGGGCGTTGGTGACGAGTTCGCTGACGAGGAGTTCGACGGTGTCGACGAGGGCGTCGAGCCCCCAGCCCTGCAACTGGGCGCGGGCGAGTTCGCGGGCCCGGCCGACCGACTTGGGTTCGCGGGGCAGCGTCCAGTCGCCGACGTTCCCGGCGGGCAGGCCCTGGACGCGCGCCATGAGCAGGGCGATGTCGTCCTCGCCGTGGTGGGTGTCGAGGGTGGACAGGACGTGGTCGCAGGCGTCCTCCAGGGCCATCGCGGGCCCGGTGAGGGCGGCACGGAAGGCGCCGAGCCCCTCGTCCAGGGTCTGGTCGCGGGATTCGACGAGGCCGTCGGTGTAGAGGGCGAGCAGCGCCCCTTCGGGGAGCTCGGCCTCGACCTCCTCGAAGGGCTCGCCGCCGACGCCGAGCGGCAGCCCGGGCGGTACGTCGAGGAGGAGGGCCGGCTCACCGGGCTCGCCCGGCTCCACGATGACGGGAGGCAGGTGGCCCGCGTTGGCGAAGGTGACGCGCCGGGTGACGGCGTCGTAGACCGCGTAGACGCAGGTGGCGAGGTAGACCTCGGAGAGGTCGGCGTCGCGGTTCTGGAGGGCGGCGCGGGTGGACTGCTGGGAGCCGGGGCCGCGTGCGGGGGCGCCCAGGCCGCGGGCGATCTCGTCCAGGTGGGAGAGGACCTCGGCCGGTTCGAGGTCGAGCAGGGCGAGGGTACGCACGGCGGTGCGCAGTTCGCCCATGGCGACGGCGGCGCGCAGGCCGCGGCCCATCACGTCGCCGATGACCAGGGCGGTGCGGTGGCCGGGGAGTTCGATGACGTCGAACCAGTCGCCACCGACCTCGGTGGCGGCGTTGCCCGGCAGGTAGCGGCAGGCGATGTCGAGCCCGGACGCCTCGGGGGCGCCGGGCGGCAGCAGGCTGCGCTGGAGGATGAGGGCGCGTTCGTGCTCGCGGCGGTAGAGGCGGGCGTTGTCGATGCAGACGGCGGTGCGCGCGGCCAGTTCGGTGGCGAGCGCCCGGTCGCGCTCGCTGAACGGCTCGCTGCCCTTCGTACGGGAGAACTTGACCAGCCCGACCACGGTGTCCCGGGCGACCAGCGGCACGGCGAGGGTGGAGTGGACCAGGCCGGTGGGGCCTTCGACGCTCTGGGCTCGGGCGGTGCGCAGCGCGGTGGCGCAGGGGGAGCCGGGCTCGTAGTGGTGGACGGAGTTGACGGGGACCGGGGCGGTGCCCGGGCGGCCTGCCTCGTCGCCGATGCCGGGGCTGAAGGGAGTGTCGGCGACGGCGCTGGAGAAGGCGACCCGGCGCAGGTCGGCGCCGGCCCGGCCGCCGTCGGCCATGGACTGGCCCCACAGGCTCTGCGGTGCCTCGTCGCCCTCCAGGAGGGCCTGGTAGAGGTCGACGGAGGCGAGGTCGCAGAAGGCCGGGACGGTGACGTCGAGGAGTTCGCGGGCAGTGGTGTCCAGGTCGAGGCTGGTGCCGATGCGGGAGGCGGCGTCGTTGAGCAGGGCGAGGTTGCGCCGGGCGTGGGCGGCCTCGCGGGCGGCGGCGTCGCGGCGGGTGACGTCGGTGCAGATGGCGGCGACGCCGAGGGGGCGTCCGGCGCCGTCGTGGACGCGGTAGAGGTTGATCGCCCAGTGGCGCCGCTCGCCGGACTCGAAGTCGGCGGCCGCCCCGGCGAGCTGGAGGTCGTTGACCGGGTCGCCGGTGTCCAGGACGCGGCGCAGGGCGGTGCTGAGCCGGTCGGCCTCGCGCGGGGAGAGGTAGTCCTCGACGGTGCGGCCGCGGTGGGCCTCGGCGGGGGCGCCGAAGACGGAGGCGAACCGCTGGTTGGCCCGCTGGATGCGCAGATCGGTGCCGAAGAGGAGGAACCCGATGGGAGATTGGCCGAAAATCGCCTCCGAGGCGGCCAGTCCCGACTCGATGCCCCGCAGCGTGCGGACGTCGACCACGATGCAGACGGCGGCGCGGTCGCCCGTCTCGGTGCGGGTGGGCATCACGTAGATCTCTGCCAGCCCCTCGCGCACCGCGGCCGGGGAGCCCTCGGGAGCGGTGCGGGGCGCGGGCAGCCGGACCGGGAGGACCCCGGTCCACTCCTTGCCGTCGAGGATCTCGGCCATCTTGCGGTGCCCGCGTTCCCGCAGGCGGCCCGGGACGAAGGCGTCTACGGGGTCGCGGCCGAGGACGTCCTGGGCGCGGATGCCGAAGATGCGCTCGGCGCGTTCGCTCCACTGGTCGACCAGCCCGTCGGGGCCGATCGAGAAGGAGGCGACCTTGATGTAGTCGTAGATCGACCCGGGCGGGCTGCTCTGCCACACGATCCGGCCCGCCGGCTCCTGGTGAGCCGTGGCCTTCGCTGGTATCTCGCTCACGCGAACCGTCCCCTCCAGCTCACCGCCCCCGGACCCGGTACCGGGGCAGCAGTCCGCAGTATCCAGCACTGCGGCGCGGCATCACATCTCGTTCACGATCACAGCACGGTCTCGACGCTTTCAGGTCGCGGGCGACCTGCCGGGCCTTCGAGGCCGACGCACTGACACTCCTAACCATGGGGAACGCCCTCCTAACCTCGAAGGGCCCACCGAGAATGAACGAGAGTGCACGAGGTCGCACGCACGTGACCGGACCCGACCGGTCACCGGGCGTACGGACCACTCGCGCCCGGATGCGAGCACCGAGTGCCGCCATCCGCCCGTTTCACACCGGCAGCGTCACCCGGGAAGCGCCAGTTCGAACCAGACGGTCTTGCCCCGCCGCCCGCGCCGGGTGCCCCAGCGGCACGAGGTGCAGGCGACGAGCTGGAGACCGCGGCCGGTCTCCTCGTCGGGTCCCGCGCGGCGCTCGCGGGGTGCTTCGGGAACGGGGTCGGAGACCTCCACGAGCAAGGGCGAGGCGCCGTCCACGGAGTGGGTGAGGCGGACCCCGATGGGCCCGTGCGCGTACCGCAGGGAGTTGGTCACCAGCTCACTGACCAGCAGCGCGGTCACGTCCTCCAGGGCGTCGAGCCCCCAGGCGGCGAGCTGCCGCCGGACCACGGTCCGCGCGGTGCGCACGACCCCCGGGTCGGCGGGGAAGGTCCACGCGGCACAGTCGCCACGGGTGTCGATCACACCGATCACTTCCAAACACCGGCAGCGGTCTCCACGGCCGGCGCGGGGCGGGGATCGTCGCGGCGGGAGCCGCGGGGCGCCGCCGGGCGCGGGCGGGGACGACTGCGGGACGAAGGGACGACGGACACGCCGGCATTCCCCGGACGAGGAGCACCGGGCGATTGCGGTGACTATTGCCCGAATGCTCCTCGTTCATAGCGCCGCGCCCGCTATTCGCGCCCCGGTGTCGCCCCGTCGGCCCAGCGGACCTCCCCGGCCCGGCTCAGTCCAGCGCCGGGGTCTCCATCCGCCGGGCGGTCTCCATCACGGCGGGCCGGTCCTGGGGCAGCCAGTCGACGTCCCAGATCTCCTCGGCGGAGAGCCAGCGCAGCTCGTCGTGGTCCTCCAGCGGTTCGGGCTCGCCCTCCACGAGGCGGGCGGTCCACACCTGGAGGACGTATCCGGGTTTCAGGTCCCAGGTGCCCGGGATGCGCTCCACCGGTTCCGCCCGTACGCCGAGTTCCTCGCGGAGTTCGCGCACGAGGGCCGCCTCGGGCCGCTCGCCGGGCTCGGTCTTGCCGCCAGGCAGCTCCCAGCGGCCCGCGAGTTCCGGCGGGGCGCTGCGGCGGGCCGCGAGGAGTCGCTCGGTCACGGGTCCACCCCGGCTGCCGGCGCGCGTGTCCCGCAGCGCGGCGGCGACCACCACGATCTGTTCCGTCATGCGCGGGAGCCTACGCGGCACCGGGACCCTCCTGAAGATCAGGCGGGCTGCCGCTCGACCCAGTAGTGCTGTTCGTCGCCGCGCGAGCCGAGCGACTCGACGAGCTTCTGGGCCTCGACACGCGTGGCACAGGCGGCCACCCGGTACCGATTGCCGTTGGTCTCCTGCCGTATGACGTGCCAGGTGAGCGCGGTACCGCCCTCACCCATCGCACGCCTCGCTTCGCGCACCCGGCTCACTTCTCGCTCCGTTCGTCGAGGAAACCGCACTCCGCATATGCCGGAGCCTACGCCCGACCTTCACTCAGCGGATACGGAATGGCACAAAGAGGTGAGCAACCAGCCAAGCCCAAGGGGGCGCATCCGAATGGACGCGCCCCCTCGGGAACGGGTTGAGTCTTCAATCAGCAGCGAGGAAACCCTTGTTGGCGATGCGGAGGCAGATCACCGGTCAGTCCCCGGCGCACGCCCCCGGCATGCGCGCGCCCCCAGAGACCCCGCCGGGGCCCCGCGCTCACTTGACCGGAAGGTGGTAGGCCACCCGGTAGCGGTCGGCCGGGACCACCACGTCGGCGGTCTCCACCGGGCGGCCCGAGGCGTAGTACGTGCGCCGGATGGTGAGGACGGCGTGGCCCGGGACGCCGCCGAGGGCGAGGAGTTCCTCGGCGAGGCCGGGGCGGCAGCCGACCTCCTCCGCGACGTTGTCCACCACGATGTCGATGGCGGCCATCCGCTCGACCACGCCGGAGCCGCCGAGCGGGCCCTCCTCGGGCAGCATCACAGGGGTGCGGCCGGTGAGCGCCAGCGGCTCCCAGGAGGTGGAGAGCATCATCGCCTCACCGGCCTCCCGGAAGACGTACCGCGTGCGCATCACACGGTCGCCCGGCTCGACGCCGAGCCGCTCGGCGACCTCGGCCGAGGCGCCCTCCTGCTCACTGCGGGACTCCCAGGTCCCGCGCACCCCGCTCAGCGCCTGCTCCTGCCGGAACGGCGTGGAGCCGCCGGGGTCGCGGTACCCGGTGCGGGCGATCCGGCGCGGCTCGGGGCGCTCACGCACGTACGTCCCCGAGCCCGACCGGCCCTCGACCAGCCCCTCGGCCATCAGGACCTTGCGCGCCTCTAGCGCGACCGTGTCCGAGACGCCGTACTCCTGCCGGATGCGGGCCTGCGAGGGGAGGCGGGTGTTCGGCGGAAGGGCACCGTCGACGATCTTCTTGCGGAGATCGTCCGCCACGCGCAGATACGCAGGCCGCTCACCGAACGTCACTGGCCACTCCCATCAGCTTGACAGACAGCGACAGCCTGACAACCGTAGGTTGCCGCCCGCAACCTCGGGCCAGAGATTCACTGGAAGTGACGAACTCGTAGGTCGCCGGGAACTTCTCGCCCGCCCGCCCCCGTCACCCCGCGAGATGGCGCGAGAGCCCCACCGGCGAGATCTCCCCGGGCGGCTCCTCCTCGCCCGTGCCAGTGCCTCCGGCGCCCTGTCCGGCGTCGGCGAGGCTGCCGGCGAGCTTCCCGCCGTCCTTGCCGAACAGGCAGCTGACCTCGCGGTCGCCGAAGGCCCAGCTCTCGGGGGTCGGCAGGTAGTAGTAGACGAAGACGTCCTCGGGCAGGTCGCCGGCGGACCTGCCCGCGTACCCGTCGACCAGGGCCGTGCAGCGCCGGTCGGCAATGGCGTCGATGCGGTCCTCGCCCGGGTACGCGTCGCCGTCGGGGAGATCGAAGGCGCCGAAGACCTCGCCGTCGTGCGGGCGGGCGCAGTCGATCTTGTCGACGTCGTACGTCTCGCCCTCCAGTCCCCCGCCGGGGACGTCGAAGCAATCGCCGACGCGCAACGTGAAGGGGGTGCCACTGCCCTCGCGCATCCCCTCGCGGAAGCCCTCCATGAAGGCGGAGAAGCCGCCGGTGGCGAGCATCAGCGTCCACAGGGCCAGCCCGCAGGAGGAGAGGATCATGCCCGCCACCGCCAGGCCCTTGCCACGCTCCCGGCGCCGCTTGACGCTGGGCAGCGCGAGGGCGCCGAGGATCAGGCCGAGTGCCGGAACGAAGAACAGGACGCCGGTGACCAGAGAGGCGACGGCCAGGCCGTTGACCGGCGGCTGCGGGGCCGGATAGCCGTAACCGTAGTCGTATCCGTAGCCGGGCCCCGGCTGCCCCGGGTACGCACCGTACGGGCCCGGGTGCGGCTGCTGGTAAGGGCCCGGGGCGCCCTGCGGTGGCACGTACGGCGGGGGCGGTGCCCCCGGTCCTGGCTGCTGGGGCTGGCCCGGCGGTGTCCCCGGGGTCGGCGGTGTGGCCACGCTCGCTCGCTCCTTCGGTCCCCTCCCGCGGGCCGCGCGCCACCACCGGCGGCGGGGCGTGGCCCGCACGCCGCGCCGTGCGCGCGGTCGTGGAGCGCATCGTATGCGGGGCCGCCGACGGAGCCGGCGGCCCCGCATACGGCACCGGTCCGGGACACCGTGGATACGGCGCCCCGGACCGGGTTCCGAGGGGAGGGGCTGCGCGTGCCCCTGCCCCCCGGTCAGTTCCGTTCAGTCCCACTCAGTGCCGTACGGCAGCGGTCAGAACTGGAGACCCCAGGAGTTGATCCGCCCGGAGTCGTAGCTGGCGTTGTCGGTGACGCGGAGCTTCCAGACGCCGTTGGCGGCCTGGCCGGCCGCGTCGACCGTGTAGGTGGTCTTGATGTCGTCCGCGCTGCCGCCGGTGCCGAACGCCTTCAGCGTGTAGACGGTGCCGGCCGGGGAGACGAGCTGGACGCGCAGGTCACCGATGTAGGTGTGGGTGATGTCGACGTTGACGCCCAGAGTGGAGGGCGCGGCGCCGGAGACTCCGCTGACGGTCACCGGCGACTCCACGGTGGAGTTGTCGGGGACGGCCACGGCGGTCTTGTTCTCGAAGAGCGGACCGGTGGGCGGGGTGGTGCCGCCCGAGCCGACGCGCAGGAGCAGGTTGGGCGAGCCGGTGCCCGGGCTGGTGACGGCGCCGCTGGTGGCGGCGGCCTTCAGCGCGGCCTCGACCTGGGCCGGGGTCGCCGAGGGGTTCTCCGCGGCGTAGAGGGCTGCGGCGCCGACCACGTGCGGGGTCGCCATCGAGGTGCCGGAGATGGTGTTGGTCGCCGAGTCGCTGGTGTTCCACGAGGAGGTGATCGAGGAACCGGGGGCGAAGATGTCGACGGAGGTGCCCCAGTTGGAGAACGAGGAGCGGGCGTCGGTGTTGGTGGTGGAACCGACGGTGATGGCCTCGCTGACGCGGGCCGGGGAGTAGTTCGCGGCGTTCTGGTTGTCGTTGCCCGCGGCGACGCCGTAGGTGACGCCGGAGGCTATGGAGTTGCGGACCGCCTGGTCGAGGGCGGCGTCGGCGCCGCCGCCGAGGCTCATGTTGGCGACGGCCGGCTTCACGGCGTTCTGGGTGACCCAGTCGATGCCGGCGACGACCTGCGCGGTCGTACCGGAGCCCGCGTCGTTGAGGACGCGGACGCCGACGATCTTCGCCTTCTTGGCGACGCCGTGGGCGGTGCCGGCGACGGTGCCCGCGACGTGGGTGCCGTGGCCGTTGCCGTCCTGGGCGACGTTGTCGTTGTCGACGGCGTCGTAGCCGTTGGCCGCGCGACCGCCGAAGTCGCTGTGGCTGATCCGGACACCGGTGTCGATGATGTAGGCGGTGACGCCCTCACCGGCCTTGTCCGGGTAGGTGTACTTGCCGTCCAGCGGCAGCGACGCCTGGTCGATGCGGTCCAGGCCCCACGACGGCGGGCTGGTCTGGGTCGCGTCGATGGTGAAGGTGCGGTTCTGGATGACCGACTCGACGGCCGGGTCCGCCGCGAACTTCTCCGCCTCGGCGCGACTGAGCTCCACGGCGTACCCGTTGAGCGCGGCCTTGTACGTCCGCTCGATGGTGGCGCCGTACTCCTTGGCGAGCGCCTTGCTCTTCGCCGAGGTCGCCTTGCCGACCTGGTCGGCGTCGAGGGTGACGATGTAGCTGTCCTTGACGCGGTCCGGGGCGTCCGCGTTGATGATCAGGCTCGCGCCCGAAGGGTCGGGCGCGGCGCTCGCGGGGAGCGCGGCGACGCCGCCGAAGGCGAGAGCGGCCACGGCCGTCGCACTGATGGCGGCCATTCTTCGGCGGTTGTGACGCATCACTGCCATCTGAGGGGTCCTCCTCGTCGATGGTGCACTGGTGGGGGCGGTGCGTGGCGGTGCTTTGGGGCACACCGGCACAGCAACGGGTCAGGGTCATGACAACCCCGAGGGCGGAGTGCCGCCCGCGTCGCCGTCGAAAGATTGACCGATCCACAGGAATCACACAAGAGGGCAACCACAGGGTTAACACTCCTGCCACACACGGCAGTTGAGGGACGGTCACGCTTTCTCCGCATGCCCGTGGCCGAAATCCGGCACCCCTGACAGGACGCCTCCGCGCCGCTCCTCCATCCGTGGGAACCGCCGCCGCGCCCGCCGGGGCGGCCCGCGCCGGGACCGCATCGTCTCCTGGGTGAGGATCACCCGTGCGACCCGCCTGACGACGGCCCCGCTCCTCGCGGCGGCCCTCCTGACCCCCGCTCATCACACCGCGGCCGCCCCCGGTCCCGGGCCCGCCGCGCCCGCCGCCCCGACCCGGTGCGCGCCCTCCCCCGGCTGGACCCCGGCAGCCACCGACCGCGAGGACGCCACTCCCCACGCGTACGTCGGCAACGGCTACCTCGCCGTGCGCGTCCCCGCCGCCGGCGCCGGATTCCGGCCACCGGGCGAGGGCGGCGAACCCGAGGTGGACACCGGCTGGCCGCTCTTCACCCCGCGCTACGACGGCGCGTTCGTCTCCGGCCTCTACGCCCGGGGCCCGGAGAACACCGCCGGCCGACAGGCCGTCGCGGCCCTGCCGAACTGGACCGGCCTCGACGTCACGGCGGGCGGCGAGACCTACGGCCCCACCTCCCGCGTCACCGGCTACCGCCAGACCCTCCTCCTGCGCTGCGGCCTGGTCCGCACCGCCCTGACCTGGACCGGGTCCGACGGCCGCCGCACGGACCTGGTCCACGAGGTCCTCGCCGACCGGAACGCCCCGCACGGTGCCGCCGTCCGGCTGCGGGTCACCCCGCACTGGTCGGGGACGGCCACCGTCACCGACCGGATCGACGGCCGGGCCGCCCGCCGCGTGAAGCAGACCGGGGGCGGCGCCGAACCGCACGCGTCCGGCGCCATGGCCGTCGCCTTCCGCACCGACGGCACCGGCGTGAAGGGCGCCGTCGCCTCGGTACTGCGGGCACCCGAGGGCACCGTCCGCCCCGCGGAAGGGGCCCGCTCGCTGAGCGCGACCCAGTCGGCGTCCTTCCCGGTCCGCTCCGGGCACACCTACGAGGCCGTCAAGTACATCGGCGTGGACACCTCGCTGACCTCCCGCAGCCCGCGCGCCGACGCGGTCTCCGCCGCCCGGGCCGGGGCCCGGCGGGGCTGGCGGGCGCTGTACGACGCGCACGCGGACGCCTGGCGCGCGCTGTGGGAGTCCGGCGCCGACCTGGACACCGTGCCCGGCGGCCCGCCCGGCCGGGGCACGGCACCGGTGCCGACCGCCCGCCAGGAGGAGCTGCGGCTCTGGCTCCGCTCGGCCCGCTACGGACTGCTCTCCTCGACCCGGCCCGGCGCCCGCGACTCCCTGGGCCCCACCGGACTGACCAGCGACAACTACGCCGGGATGATCTTCTGGGACGCCGAGACCTGGATGTTCCCCTCCCTGCTCGCCACCGATCCCGACCTGGCCAGGACGGTCCTCGACCACCGGGTGCGCACCTCGCCCGCCGCCCGCGACAACGCCCGCAAGCTCGGCTTCGAGGGCCTCTTCTTCCCCTGGACCAGCGCCTCCACGGGCGACCTGTGGGCCGAGTGCCAGAGCTGGAACCCCCCGCACTGCGTCACCCAGAACCACCTCCAGGGCGACATCGCGCTCGCCGCCTGGCAGTACTGGCTCGCCACCGGTGACCGGACCTGGCTGCGCCGCGACGGGGAGCCGCTGCTGCGCGGCATCGCGGAGTTCTGGGCCTCCCGTGTCACGGCCAACCCCGACGGCGGTTACTCGGTGAAGGGCGTCGCCGGTCCCGACGAGTACAGCAACGGCGTGGACGACGGCGTCTACACCAACGCCGTGGCCGCCACCGCCCTGCGCCACGCCGCGAGCGCCGCCGAGGAGACCGGCTCCACCGCCCCGCCCGAGTGGCGCCGCATCGCCGACCGCCTGCGCATCCCCTACGACGCGGACCGCAAGGTCTTCCTCCAGTACGACGGCTACGACGGCTCCCGCATCAAGCAGGCCGACGCGGTCCTCCTCGCCCACCCCCTGGACTGGCCCATGCCGGACGGCGCGGCCGCCGCCACCCTCGACTACTACGCCGCCCGCACCGACCCGGACGGGCCCGCCATGACCGACTCGGTCCACTCGGTGATCGCCGCCGCCGCCGACGAACCGGGCTGCGCCGCCTACACCTACCTGGAGCGCTCGGTCCGCCCCTTCGCACGCGGCCCGTACGCCCTCTTCGCCGAGGCTCGCGGCGACAAGGCGGGGGCCGACGACCCGCTCTCCGGCACCCCGGCGGAGGACTTCCTCACCGGCAAGGGCGGCTTCCTCCAGACCTTCACGCACGGCCTGACCGGGATGCGGCTGCGCGCCGCCGACCGCCTCCACCTGGACCCGGTCCTGCCGCCGCAGCTGGCCCGCACCGCCGACGGCACCGAGTCCGGCGGGGTGACCGTCCGCGGGCTGCGCTGGCGCGGGCGCGTCTTCGACGTCGCGATCGGCCCCGAGACCACCGAGGTCCGGCTCACCACCGGCGCCCCCTTCACCGTCGAGACCCCGGAGGGCCGCTCCGCCGTCGCTCCCGGCGCGCCGCTGACCCTCAAGACCCGCCGCCCCGACCTGACCCCCTCCTCCGACCCGGCGCGCTGCGCTCCCGTACGCGCCGATTCCGAGGAGCCCGGCCTCTACGCGGAGGCCGCCGTCGACGGAGCCGGGGCCACCGTGTGGTCCCCCGCCGCCGACGCCACCACGGCGACCCTCACCGCCGAACTGGCCTCGCCCTCCCCGATCGCCTCGGTCACCCCCGACTGGGCGGTCGAGCCCGCCTCGTACCAGGTCGAGGTCTCGGCCGACGGCCGACGCTGGCGGCGACCCGCACCCGGGACACCGGTCCGCCAGGTGCGGCTGACGCTCCGCAAGGAGGCCGAGGGGGAGCTGCCCGCGCTGCGGGAACTGGGGGTGCGGGCGGAGTAGGGGCCCGGGCGGCGCGCCCGCCCGGGCCCGCCCGTCACCCACGGCCCCGGGGCGCGCCGTACCAGAGCCGCCCCCCGGTCGGCGGGCGGCGCGGAGTCGCAGGCGGTTCCGTCGAACGGGGAGCTTCCACCTCGGCCAGGGGCCTCAGGCGCCGGCCGGGCTGTCCTGGTGGCTGGGCTCCGTCGTGCCCGTGCCGGTCGCTGACGGCCTCAAACGCCGGCCGGGCTGGGAGGTTCGCGGTTCGTTCGCCGCACGGTCGGGCGGCGCCGCACCGGGGCACCTCCTCACAAACCGCCCGCTGGGACAGCCGCTTCAAGGCCGCCGGGAGCGGCAGTCTGCTGCGGGGGTACCCCGGCACGACCCCGTCCTTCCGCCTCGTCGGCGTCGACCCGCCGGTGGAGGGAGAGAGAGGCCGCCGCCGAGCAGTCTGTGCGGCCATCGGAAACGTCCGGCGGCGCTCACTCCGGAGGGGCGAGTCTGCGAGGGACGGCCCCCGCCCGGCCACCCGGATCGGACACCCCACGCTGACCTGCCCGCTGAGATCCTCAGCCACCACCACAGCACCTGCCCCCACCGCTCCATCCGGCCACTCCCCCCTCGCACCGCTCACTCGCGCTTGCCAGCCTGCGGCACGCCACTGACAATCCGTCGCCAGGGCATCACCCGCAGTGATGCGCGTCTGCTCCGGCGGGTGCTCCCCGCGGCCCTCGGCACGGCCCGGGGCCGGTCGGGTTCCGGACGTGAGCCGCGGCGGCGGGCACGTGCCGACCGGGGGCTGGGCCCGGTCGTGCACCGGTCTGGGAGGATCGCGCCGGGGCGAAGGGCCGAGCGGTGGAGGTCGTCGGGTGCCGGACACGTCGTGGCCGCCGTACGACGCGGAGGTCCTCGCGGGGCTGCGTCCGGGCGGCGAGGCCGTCTCCGCGCTGGTCCGGCGGGGGTTGCCGACCGATTGCCACCGTGTGTTCGTACGGGACCCGGCGCGGGAACTGGAGGTTCGGGAGCCTCCGCGGGGCCGGGCCGCGTTCCTCGGCGCGTTCGAGGACGGCGTCAACTCGTACTGGCCGCTGGTGGGCGGCGGCGCGGTGTGGATGGTGCGCGGCTACGACGGCGCCGGGGAGCAGCGGTACGCGCGGGTCAACTCCTCGGTCACCGGGCTCCAGCGGGTTCTGAGGGTGTGGGAGGAGTTCGTCGGCTCGGGGAGGAGCAACAAGGACGACGACTACGAGGAGTACGTCGAGGACGTGGTCGCCCGGGCCCGGCGCGGCGACCCGGAGGCGTTCGACGACGAGGAGTCCTGGTGGTCGCGGCTCTTCGAGGAGGTCGAGCTGGGAGTCCTGGTGCCGGAGGCCGCGCAGCCGAGGGCCTCGCAGGTCAGCGCGTGGGTGGCGCCCGTGCCCCCGGATTGTCGGTGCGGGATGCCAGACTTCCCGTGTGAGCGAAGACCCGAACGGCGCCGCCTCCGCGGCCCCCGCACTCCGGCAGCGGCTGGCCCAGGTGCGGGGCGTCTCCGTGGAGCCCCGGCCGCTCGACGCCCGTGCCCTGGCGGCGCTCGCCGCCAATCCGGGGTGCCACCGCCGCGCCCTGCTCGACGGCGCGGGGGTGGACAAGCCCAGACTCGCCGAGGCGCTGGGGGTCCCCTCGGGGTTCGGCCAGTCGCAGTTCGCGTTCATGCGCGGGCACGCCTTCGAGGCGCGGGTGAAGGCAGACGGGGGCGCGGAGTTGCTGCGGCTCGCCCACGCCTGCCTCGGCGGCGGACCTCCGCCGGACGGTGGCGGCGAGGTGCCCCGCCTCGCGGCCCCCGGGCAGGCCGAGCGGGTCGCGCTGACCGAGGAGGCACTGCGCGAGGCGGCCGGGCGCCGGGGCGGCTGGACGCTGCTGGACCACCCCATGCTCGCCCTGGAGGTGGCCGGTTCGGGCGTCTTCCTGGAGCCGGACGCGGTCGTGGTTCATCCCGACGGCGGCTGGTCGGTGGTCGAGATCAAGTCGTTCCCGATGCTGGACGGTTCGGCGGACGCCGCCAAGGTCGGGGCGGCCGCCCGGCAGGCCGCGGTCTACGTCCTGGCGCTGGAGGAGGCCGCCGACCGGCTCTCCGACCAGCTGGGCGAGGCCCCGGCCGTCCGCCACCAGGTGCTGCTGGTCTGCCCCAAGGACTTCTCCAACCTCCCCACCGGCGCCGCCGTCGACGTGCGTAAGCAGCGGGCGGTGACGAGGCGCCAGCTCTCCCGGCTCACCAAGGTCGGGGAACTGGCCGCCATGCTGCCGCTCGACGTCTGCTTCGACCCGGACCGGCCTGCCGGCGCACTGCTGCACGCCGTCGAGTCGGTCCCCGCCTCCTACGCCCCGGAGTGCCTCTCCGCCTGCGAACTGGCCTTCCACTGCCGCGAGCGGGCCCGCGCCGCGGGCGACGTGACCGCGCTGGGCCGCTCGGTCCGGGGCGAGCTGGGCGGACTGACCTCGGTGGAAGAGGTCCTGGCCGCCGCCGCGTCCCCCGAGACCGACGGGGGCGGGGCCGACCCGGGGACCGATGCGACGGTGGCGGCCCTGCGCCGGGCCGCCCGGCTGCGTGCCGAGGCGCTGGCCGGCGTGCCGGATCGGAGGCCGGGATGCCGCTGATCAGCACCCTCGCCCGGCTGGAGGCGGTGCGCACGGGCCGGGCCCAGCCTGCCACGACCGTGCTCCACCGCCACCTCTCCGCCCGCCCGCTGGTCCTCGTGCCGCTCACCACGGCCGGCGAGGCGGGGGCCCCGCTCGGCGCCCTCGTCGGCACCGACCGGGAGGAGCCCCGCCTGCTGGTGGTCCCGCAGCCGGCCGACCGGGAACTGCGGTTCACCTTCCTCGCCCGCCTCGCCTCGGTGGTCCTGCCGTACATCGAGGAGTACGCGGCGCGGGTGGAGCCCGCCGAGCGCACCGAGGCGGACCCGGAGACGGGCAAGCGCGTCAAGGTCGTGACCGAGCTGTGCGCCGACGCCCCGCAGCTCCTCGTGCCGGGCCGGGCCGGGATCGAGCTGGTCCGGTTGCTGGGGCGGGCCAACCGCTTCCGCCGCACCGCCGAGGAGGACCCCGAGGGCCCGTACCCGGCGCCGGAGCAGGTGCCGCTGCTGGGCCGCTGGTTCACCCACCTCGGCGAGCGGGCCCGGGTGCCCGGTTCCTCGCTGCTGGTCGCCATGACGGACCTGCTGGCCCGGCACTGGGCGACGGGTCAGAGCGCGCTGGAGGACCAGCACCTCGGGGCGTTGCTCGCCTGGATCGACCCGCCGGCGGGCGACGACGGCGACCGGGCCGCGCGCCGGGCCGAACTGGCCCGTGACGAAGACGGCCAGCTGCTCTGCCCACCCGCCGGACCCGCCACCGACCCCGCCTTCGACAACAAGCTGCTGGCACCCGCCGTCGAGCGGTACGACCGGGCCCGCCGCGCCCTGGCCGAGGCGCGGGACGGCGAGAGCGCCGACCGTCTGCTGGCCGGGATGACGGTGTCCGAGCGGGAGCTGCGCGCCCTGGTCGAGAGCCGGACCAAGCCCACCTGGGACGCGGTCTGGCGCGGCGTCGACCTGCTGCGGGAACTGCCCGAGGGCGCCCACGTCACCGACCGCTGGACCCGTGACCGCTGGTCCTTCACCGCGCACCGTGACCGGCTGGCCGCCGGCGAGCCCCCGCAGCCGCGCCGCGACGACGCGGTGACCGCCGCCCAGAAGCTCGCCACCCGCGAGCGGGAGCAGGCCCGGCTCGACGCGCAGGAGGCACTGGACGATCCGCTGGTGATGGCCGGGCGGCGGCTGGCCGGTGAGGCGTTCGTCGCCGAGGTGCTGGACGTGGAGATGACGTACACCGGGAGCAAGCGGCCCAGTCCGCGCCCGGTGCTCACGGTGCGCACGGAGGACGCCCCGCACGTGGCGGTCGGCGCCAAGGTCCACCGCGAGCTGGGCGGGCGCCCGCAGACCGCCGAAGTGCTCGCGCCGGAGGAGGCCGGGGACGGTGCGGGTCCCGGGGAGCGGCTGCTCCTGCTGCGGGTGCTGGACCGGATGGGCCGGGGCCGGGAGCCGGAGGAGCGGTCGGTCCCGGAGAAGGGCGACCGGAGCTGCTGGACGCTCTTCGCGCACGACCAGCGGAACGGCCCCAAGCTGCCCGACCCCGATCAGACGCCGTGGACCCATGGCGGCCCTCCGGAGCCGCCGGGCGCCCTGCCCGGCCCCGCGACCGCCCCCGACCCGGTGACTCCCGAGGACCTGCTGTGACGCGGCGGCCGGAGGTACGGCCGCGGGGCGGCGGCCAGGACACCACGAGCATCACGAGCACGACAAGCCCAGCGCGCACGACGCGTACGACGCGCCGCACGAGCACGACGAGGAAGAGCACCGGATGACGGCGGTGGACCAGGCGGCGGGCGCGGAGGCGAACGGCCGGGAGCTCTCCCCGGGCGAGCAGGCGACCCGGGCCACCGAGGCGATCCTGGCGAAGACCCTGCACGGCACGGCTCGCGGGGTCGTGGTCGACTCGCCGCCGGGGGCCGGGAAGTCGACGCTGGTGGTGCGGGCCGCCCGGGAGCTGGCCGCTGCGGGCCGACCGCTGATGATCATCGCGCAGACCAACGCGCAGGTGGACGACCTCGTGCTGCGCCTGGCGGAGAAGGACCCTGAACTGCCGGTGGGGCGGCTGCACAGCAGCGACCGGGACGCCTACGACAAGGCCCTCGACCCGCTGCCCTCGGTGCGGACCTCCACCAAGGTGAAGGATCTCGCCGGGCTCGACGTGGTGGTCTCCACGGCGGCGAAGTGGGCGCACGTCAAGGACGTCGAGCCGTGGGGGCACGCCATCGTGGACGAGGCGTACCAGATGCGGTCGGACGCGCTGCTGGCCGTCGCCGGCCTCTTCGAGCGGGCGCTGTTCGTGGGCGACCCGGGGCAACTCGACCCGTTCGCCCTGGTCGGCGCCGAGCAGTGGGCCGGGCTCTCCTACGATCCCTCGGCGAGCGCGGTGGCGACGCTGCTGGCCCACAATCCGGAGCTGCCCCAGCTGCGGCTGCCCGTCTCCTGGCGGCTGCCCGCCTCGGCGGCGCCGCTGGTCTCCGACGCCTTCTACCCGTTCACGCCGTTCCGCAGCGGCACCGGGCCCGGGGACCGCAGCCTCGGCTTCGGGGTCCCCTCGGCCGGGACGCCGTACGACGAGGTGATCGACGAGGCGGCGCGCAGCGGCTGGGGGTTGCTGGAGCTGCCCGCGCGGCACACGCCGAGAACCGACCCGGAGGCGGTACGGGCGGTGGCCATGGTGGTGCGGCGGCTCCTCGACCGGGAGGGGGCGGCGGTCTCGGAGACCTCGCCCGAGCCGGTGCCGCTCGGGGCGCGGCGGATCGCCGTGGGGACCGCCCACCGCGACCAGGCCGCGGCGGTGCGGGCCGAGCTGGCGGCGCTCGGCGTCGAGGGGGTGGCGGTGGACACCGCCAATCGGCTCCAGGGGCGGGAGTTCGATGTGACCGTGGTGCTGCATCCGCTGTCGGGGCGGCCGGACGCCACCGCCTTCCATCTGGAGACCGGGCGGTTGTGCGTGCTGGCCTCGCGGCACCGGCACGCGTGCGTGGTGGTGTGCCGGGAGGGGGTGCAGGAGGTGTTGGACGCGCATCCGTCCACCGAGCCGGTGATGCTGGGGGTGGGGGTGCGGTTCCCTGACGGGTGGGAGGCCCATCACTCCGTGCTCGGAGTGCTGGGTGGGCATCGGGTTCGGCTGCCGTCCGCGGGGTGACCTGCGGTCGGCTTCCGGGGTGCGGTGGGGCTGGGGTGGTGTTCTCGGGTCCGCCGTACCCGGTGTCGGTCACCGTTTGCCTCAAGCGCCGGCCGGGCTGGTATGCGGCTTCGGTGGGCCCTGACCTGACGGTCGGAGATGGCCTCGAACGCCGGCCGGGCTGTTGGGGCGGACGGCCGGGAAGTGGCCAGATGGGCTGCCAGGACCGTCAGGCGGGCGACCGGGCGGCGCCCAGGCGGGCGGTCGACTGGGCGGGCGGGCGCACAGGCGGCCAGACAGGCAGGCGGGCAAGCGGCCGGACAGGCGGGCGTCGGCCGGACGGGCAAGTGGGCGCGCGGGCAAGCGGCCGAACGGGCGCGCGGGTGGCCGGGCGACCGGGGTGGGTGGCGGACGGTCGGGGTGGTCAGGGGGAGGGGTGGCCGGAGGGTTGTGGGCGGTCGGGGCGGGGAGCGGTGGCGGGTCGGGGGTGGGGATGGACGGTGGAGTGGGTGGGGACAATGGAAGGTGGTTCTGGGGCGTGGGTCCTGGGTTTGGAGGAATGTGATGGCGGAGTCCGAGCGGGACACGCCGAGGTTGCGGCCTGCGCCGCTGCTGTTCGAACCGACGGAGGCCGTGGAGGACCCGGAGCACTTCTTCGATCTGGAGTCGATGGAGGACCCGGGGGCCCTGCTGGACCGGGCGACCGAACTGGCGGTGGCGTTCCGGGCCGCCGCCGACCGGTCGGTGGAGTTTCAGGCGATGGCCGCCGCGCAGCTCGCGGACCCGCGGCGGTTCGACCGGCTGAGCGCGGAGGCGGTCGGGGAGCGGGCGCAGTGGACCGAGGCGTACGCGAAGAAGATGATCGAGTTCGGGCGTGACCTGCTGCGGGCGCGCCCTGCGGGAGGCTGAGGGAGACAGTGACATATGCCATCGGCGTATGTGAGGGGGCAAGGTACCTCATCGCTGTCGCCGGTGTCCCGCCTTTCGGCAACTCTGCGATACCGCCTGCTCACCACCGGTAGATCTGTCCGCATGAGCAGCCCACACGTCACCGCCACCGCCCGCCATCGCCCCTCCACGTCCACGGCCCGGGTGTCCGGTCCGCGTGACGGCCAGGACCAGGCGGCCCGCGTGACGGCGGAGGGGGCCGCGTGGCTCGCCTCGGCCGGGACGTACCCGGGGACGGCCGGGCCGGCGGTGCTGCGGTGCGGGATCGCCTTCGACGTGGTGAACGTCCCGCCCGTCTTCGGCCACCGGATACTGGACCGCCTCTGGGAGGAGGGTCCCGGTTCGGGGCCGGCCGCGGTGCAGCGGGGCCGGCTACTCCTGTTCACCGCGCCGGGGACGGCCCAGCGGCTACCCGCCCTGCTGCGCTGGGAGGAGTGCGGGAGCGCCATCCCGCCGCTGCTCTGCCACGGCGTCGGGGACGCGGTGACGGTGCCCGGCCCGGACCCGGCGGAGGCCGCCGGGGCCCCCGTACCGACGCTGCGGGCGGCGACGGGGCACCCGAGGGACGGTGAGCGGGAGCGAGAGCACCCGGTCCGGCGGGGTGGCGGTCACCAGGGGCCTGAGCTGCGGGGAGCCGGCGCCCAGGACCGGTGGCTGGTGGCGCCGGGAGCGCGGTACCCGTGGCTGCCGGGGGCGGACGTCCTGCGCTGGGCCTGTGTGCGGGCGGCACGGAGCGCGCGCCCGGTATCGATTTTTCCTCCGGTCGGTCCTGGTGCTAAGGTCTACGACGTCAGCAGGCGCCGCTAGCTCAGTTGGTTAGAGCAGCTGACTCTTAATCAGCGGGTCCGGGGTTCGAGTCCCTGGCGGCGCACAGACGATGAGAAGGCCCCTCGCGCAAGCGGGGGGCCTTCTCATGTTCCGAGGGCCTTCCGGCGTGCCGGTCAGAGCCGTGTGGTGAGGTTGACGGTCCAGCTGCCCGAGGGGGTGCGGTCCTCCACCTCCACGCGTACGCCCTCGCCGGGGGCGGTGCCGGGGACAGTGAAGGTCTCACCCTCCTGGACAGGGGCGTCGGCGAGGTCGGGATAGACCGAGCGGCCCCAGCACGCGGCGGTGTCCGGGTGGGCGTCGAGGACCTCGACGGGGCCGGCGCCGGAGGGCAGGTCGGTGCGGACCCGGTAGACGAGGACGCCTTCGCGGCAGACGTCCACGTCGTTGCCCTCGGCGGTCCGCGCCTCCACGGCGACGACGGTGCCCGGCCCCTCGGGAACGACCGCGAGGCGGGTGCCGGAGCCCGGGAGGGGGGCGTCGGCGGCCACGGGCTCCAGGGAGAGGCGGTGGGGGCCCACGCCCTGCACACAGGTGACCTGCTGGTGGCCGAGCCAGCCGAGCTTCCACTTGTGCCAGGCGAAGAGGTCCGGGCCCAGTCCGAACTGGCTGCCCATGAGGTCCCAGTCGCCGACGTGGGTGTCCCAGTCGCCCTTGTTGTCGGTGGGCCGGCGGTAGAGGTCGGGCAGGTCGAAGACGTGTCCGGTCTCGTGGGCCAGGACGTTGCGGTCGGGCGGGTGGCGTTCGAAGAGGGTGACGACGCGGTGGATCGGGGTGCCGTCGGCCTCCAGAGGGCGGCTGAAGTTGACCACCTTGGTGGCGTCGGAGTCCACGCCGGGGGCGTCCGGGTCGGCGACGAAGTACACGATGTCGTAGCGCGAGAAGTCGACGACCGGGTCGGCGGCCTCCAGGGCGTCGCGGAGGTAGGCGGAACGGCTCGCCGCGTTCCAGTCGCGCCTTATCTCGTAGGCCGTGGAGGGCTGCGGCATGGTCAGCCACTCCTTCTGGGGGTGCGGGCGCAGGGTGAAGCGGCCGTAGGAGGAGCGGTCGAAGAAGTTGGTGGCGTCGGGGAAGTAGTCGGCGGTGAGTTCGGCGGGGGTGGTGCGCGGGGTGGCGTCGGGGAACGAGAGGAAGACGAGGACGGCATCGAGGCCGCCGAGCGGGCGCGGGTAGGCGCCGTTCCAGGTGTCCAGGCCCTCGGAGTGGTGGGCCGGCGTGCGGGGCAGGGCGCACGGGCCGCCCGGGGGCGCGGCCGAGGCGGGGCCCGCCACCAGGGAGGTCGCGACGAGGGCGAGCAGGGCGACGGTGCCCGCGCCCAGCGCACGCGGTGTGACGCGTTCCGCGCCCCCGGCCGGGCCGGTCGGCGCGTGCTCCCGCGGGTCCTCCTGACGCGGCAAGGCGGCCTCCGGGTCGGTCGGGGACGGCACATCCCGGCCAGCCTGGTCGCTTTTCTGCCGTGACGCCTCGTTTGTCTCGCCCGGAGGAGTGATCTCCGCTCGAACTGGGCAACCCCTCGCCGGACTCGTTCGGGTGGAGGCGGTGTCCGGTGGGTGCGGCAACCGGGCGGCAGATGCCCGCACGGCGGCCGTTCTGTACCCCCCGGCGCAGGCGTGATGCGCCTGAGCGCCGGGCGCGCGCCCCCACGCGCCGTGCTGGATGCCCTCTCCACGCGGCCTCTATGATCGGCACACTTCCCCTACGAGGACGCCGGAACGCCGACGCCAGCGCGGCCGGGCTCATGGGCCGCGCGCCCGGCCGGACGCGTCCCCCTCACGGAACGGGAGCGAGTGGTGAGCGGAACGACCGAAGGCCCGTCGGCCGCGACCGGGCAGGCACCGGCTGCGCCCCAGGAACACCGGCTCCACGAGACCAGGCCCAAGGAGCGGCCGCCGCACGACAGTCCGCCGTTCGACCCACCGGGCCCGGCGCCCGCCGGGTGCGAGGCGCGACCGCCGGTGCCGGGCGCCCGCGCCCACTCCCCCGCCGACGTCCGCGCGGACGCCTTCCGGCGCGCCCCACTGGCGCTGGCGGTGTTGGACCGTGCGGGGCGCGTGGTGGAGGCCAACGACGCGTTCGCGGGGCTGCTGGGCACCGGCCCCGGCCCCGGCGCGCTGAGCCGGGTGGCGGCCGAGTTGCTCGGGCGCCAGGGGGACGAGACCGTACGCGCGGTACTGGAGGGGCGGCGGGCCGGGCTCAGACGGACCCGGCGGGTGCGGGACGCCGAGGGGCGCGCCCGGTGGTTACTGGTGGCCGTGGAGCCGCCCCGGGCCGACGGGCCGGGGGGCGCGCTGCTGTCGGTGACCGACATCAGCGCGCGGCGGGAGCTGGAGGCGCGCGTCCGCGATCTGCGGATGCACGATCCGGTGACCCGGCTGCCCAACCGGGCGCTCTTCTTCGAACGGCTCGCCTCGGTGGCCGGACCCGCCGCTCCGGAGGGCGCGGCCGAGCACGGGGAACACCCCGAGGACCGCTGGCCGCCGGAGGCCGGGCAGGCCAGGACCGGCCGGATCGGCGTGTGCTACCTGGACCTGGACGGCTTCAAGGCGGTCAACGACACCTTCGGCCACCGCACCGGCGACCTGCTGCTGACCGCGGTCGCCGAGCGGCTGCGCCGGGTCGCGACCGCGGGGGCGCGGGGCGGGCGTACGCCGCTGGTGGCGCGGCTCGGCGGCGACGAGTTCGCCCTGCTGGTGCCGGACTCCTCGGGCACCGAGCAGCTCACCTCGCTGGCGGCGGCGGCGCTGGTGGCGCTGGAGGAGCCGTTCGACGCGGACGGGGAGCGGCTCTCCGTGTCGGCCTCGGTGGGCGTGGTGGAGCGGCCCGCCTCCGCCACCACCGCGACCGAGCTGATGCAGGACGCCGACACCACGCTGTACTGGGCGAAGGCCGACGGGGGCGGGCGGTGGACCCTCTTCGACCCCGAGCGCAACGCCCACCGGATGACGCGCCAGGTCCTCGCGGCCGAGCTGCGGCCCGCCATCGGGCGCGGCGAGTTCGTCCTCGACTACCAGCCGCTGGTCGATCTGGCCGACGGGACGACCAGCGGGGTGGAGGCGCTGGTGCGCTGGCGGCACCCCCACTTCGGGACGCTGCCGCCGAGCCGCTTCATCGGGCAGGCGGAGGAGGACGGCTCCGTCGTCCAGCTGGGCCGGTGGGTGCTGCGGACGGCGTGCGCGCAGGCGCGGGCCTGGCAGGTGGCGCGGCCCGGGCGCCGGGCGATCTTCGTCAGCGTCAACGTGGCCGTGCGCCAGGTGTGGGACTCCGACCTGGTGGCGGACGTGGCGGCGGCGCTGGAGGCGACCGGGCTGCCGCCCGAGCTGTTGCAGCTGGAGCTGACCGAGTCGGCGCTGATGGGGTCGGCGGGGCGGCCGCTCCGTGTTCTCCAGGCGCTGAGCGCCATGGGGGTGCGGATCGCCATCGACGACTTCGGTACGGGGTACTCGAACCTCTCGTACCTCAGCAGGCTGCCGGTCTCCGTGCTGAAGCTCGACGGGTCGTTCGTCCGCAGCTTCCGGGACGACGTGCCGCCCGGCGCGGCGGACGAGGTGGTGGTCGAGGCGATGGTGTCGCTGGCCCACCGGCTGGGGCTGACCGTGACCGCGGAGTGCGTCGAGACGGCGCAGCAGGCCCGCCGGCTGCTGGGGATCGGGTGTGACACCGGGCAGGGGTGGCTGTGGTCGCGGCCGGTCGGCCCGGAGCGGATCGCCGGGTTGTTGCGGCAGCAGCGCTGACCGGCGTGGTCAGGCCGGGCGGCCGGTGTCGCGCAGCCCGGCCAGGAGGATCTGGAGCAGGTGCTCGGCCCGGGCGGACGCGGCCTGCTCCGTACGGGTGAGCAACTGGTAGAGGAGGGAGCCGATCAGGGCGTCCGCGACGGCCTCCAGGTCGGCGTCGGCACGGAACTCGCCGCTCGCCACCCCGGCCCGGAGGTGGCCGACGACGCTCTCGTACTGCCCCCGGGTGTGCTCGCGGTAGAGGCTCTCGGCGTCGTGCGGGCTCTCCGCGGCGGCTGCGGTCAGGGCGCGGATCATCGCGGCGTGGTGCGGGTCGCCGACCGAGGCCGCGTACGCCCGGAACCAGTCGGCCAGCCGCTGGGAGCCGGTGCCGCGGGCGCCGGGCGCAGCGGGAGCCGGCGCCGAGGCGAGGAAGCTGTGCAGCACCGTGTCGGCGACCAGGGTGGCCTTGGAGGTCCAGCGGCGGTAGAGCGTCGGCTTGCCGACTCCGGCGAGGGTGGCCACCTTCTCCATCGACAGACCGGCGTAGCCGTCGCGCAGCAGGACCTGCCGGGCCGCGTCCAGCATGGCGTCGTCCCGCGCCGCGTCCCTGGGCCGTCCGGGCCGTCGTACCTCGTCCATGGCGCACCTTCCTACGAGTAGACTTCCATTACGAAACGTATCGTAACGATATTGAGGAGTCTCCATGCTCGCGAACGTGGTCGTCGTCATCGGCGCGGGAGGGATGGGCGAGGCCATAGCCCGGCGCCAGGGACCGGGCCACACGGTGCTGCTCGCCGACTTCGACGAGGCGGCGCTCGCCACCGTGGCGGACCGGCTGCGCGGCCAGGGGCACAAGGTCACCACCCGGGCCGTCGACGTCTCCTCGTCGCCCTCGGTCGCCGCTCTCGCGGAGGCCGCCACCTCGCTGGGGCCCGTCACCCAGGTCGTGCACACGGCCGGCCTCTCGCCCGTCCAGGCGCCCGCCGCCGACGTCCTGAGGGTGGACCTGCTCGGCACCGCGCTGGTCATCGAGGAGTTCGGGCGCGTGATCGCTCCCGGCGGCGCCGGTGTGATGATCTCCAGCATGGCCGGCCACATGCTGCCGGCCCCGCTCAGCGCCGAACAGGAGAGCGCGCTCGCCCACGCCCCGGCGGAGGACCTGCTGAGCCTCCCCTTCACCGACCCCGACGCCCTCGGGCAGAGCGCCTACGGGCTGGCGAAGTACGGGAACCGGCTGCGCGTCCAGGCGGCGAGCGCCACCTGGGGAGCGCGGGGAGCGCGCATCAACTCCATCAGCCCGGGGGTGATCGCCACCCCCATGGGACAGCAGGAGCTGGACGGGGCCAGCGGCCGGGCCATGCGCGCCATGATCACCGCGTCGGGCACGGGCCGGCTGGGCACACCCGAGGACATCGCCGAGGCCGCCGCCTTCCTGCTCGGCCCCGGCGCGTCCTTCATCACCGGGAACGACCTGCTGGTCGACGGCGGTGTCGTGGCGGCCCTTCGCGCCGGGCGCCTCACCCCGGCCGGCTGACCCCGCCCCGGCCCCGGCTCACCCCAGGGCGGGCATGCCGTAGGCGTCGGCGATCAGCTCGTAGGAGCGGACCCGGGCGTCCTGGGAGTGGGCGTTGGCGGTGAGCATGAGTTCGTCGGCGCCGGTGCGCTTGTGGAGGTCGTCGAGGCCGGCGCGCACCTCGTCCGGGGTGCCGTGGACGACGTTGGAGAGCCAGTCGTCGACGAAGTCCCGCTCGACCGGGGAGAAGGAGTGCGCCTCGGCCTCCTCGGGCGTCGGCACGAGCCCCGGGGCGCCCCGGCGCAGGCGGACCATGTTGAGGGCGCCGGTGAGCACCTGGCGCCGTGCCTCCGCGGCCTCGTCGGCGGCGAACGCGGAGACGCCGATCATGGCGTACGGGGCGTCCAGCACGGCCGACGGGCGGAACGACTCGCGGTAGAGGTCGAGCGCCGGGATGGTGTTGCGCGCCGAGAAGTGGTGGGCGAAGGAGAACGGCAGCCCCATCATCCCGGCCAGGCGGGCGCTGAAGCCGGAGGAGCCGAGCAGCCAGATCTGCGGCCGGTGCGGGGACTGGACGCCGCCCGCGGTGGTGGACTGCACCGGGCCGGGTACCGCGTGGATGCGCCGGTACGGGTGGCCGTCGGGGAAGTCGTCGTCCAGGAAGCGGATCAGCTCGGCGAGCTGCTCGGGGAAGTCGTCGGCGCCCTCGTGGAGCCGGTCGGTGCGGCGCAGGGCGGCGGCGGTGGCGCCGTCGGTGCCCGGGGCGCGCCCGAGGCCGAGGTCGACGCGGCCCGGCGCCAGCGCCTCCAGGGTGCCGAACTGCTCGGCGATCACGAGGGGCGCGTGGTTGGGCAGCATGACGCCGCCGGAGCCGAGGCGGACCCGCTCCGTGTGGGCGGCGAGGTGGGCGAGGATCACCGCCGGGGAGGACGAGGCGACGCCGGGCATGGAGTGGTGCTCCGCCACCCAGTGGCGGGTGAAGCCGCGGCGGTCGGCGGTCCGGGCGATCCGGACCGCCGCGTGCAGCGCGTCCGTGGACGTCTGGCCGGCGCCGACGGTGGCCAGGTCCAGTACGGAGAGGGGGGCCGGGGCGGTGCCCTGGGCCTTTCCTCGGATGTCGTCCACCGGGGTGCCTCCTGTTGACGGGGGTGCGAACCCCCCACTCAACGGGAGGGTGGCTCCGTTTTATTCCCGGTCCCCGTCCGCTCAGGAGACGACCTGGGGCTTCTGGAGGAAGAGGGTGCCGAGGGCGGGCTCGCGGACCTTGCGTCCGGCCAGCCGCAGCCCCTCCCAGACGGTGACCTGGTTGGCGGTGAGGACGGGCTTGCGCAGTTCCCTCTCCAGCTCCGTGAGGTACGCGGCGGTGTGCAGGGCGGTGTCGGGCAGCAGGACGGCCTCGGCGTCGGGGTGGTCGCCCGAGCGGGCCAGTTCGCGGACCTCGTCCCAGCCCCAGGTGCCGACCTCGGCCGCGGTGACGATGCCGCTCGCCTTCTCCTGGACGACCTCGGCTCCGGACGCTTCGAGGAAGTCGGAGAAGCGGCCCGCGATGTCGTCCGGGTAGGTCGCGGCGACCGCCACCCTGCTCGCACCGATCTCCTTGACGGCGTGCGCGAAGGCGAAGGAGGTGCTGGAGGCGGGCAGCCCGGCGGCCTGGGCGAGCGTGCGGACCTGGTCGTGGGCGCCGTCCCAGCCGTAGACGAAGCTGCCGCTGGTGCACGCCCACACGACCGCCTCGGCGCCGGAGCGGCGCAACTCCTCGACGCCCGCGCCGAGCCGGGCGGGTGAGCCCATCTCCAGCAGGGCATCGACGCGGTGGGCGTCCTCGCCGATGTCGGTGTGGATGACGTGCAGCCGGACGCTGCCGCCCATCAGCACCTCGATGCGCGGGTAGTCGTCCTCGGCGGAGTGCCCCGGGTAGAGAAGGCCGAGCGCTGTCATGGATGCCCTTTCCCTTTCGACGTGGCCTCTGGGGCCTCTGGTGGGACCTCTGGTCTCCCTCACGGGCCTACCGGCTCCGATTCCCGCACATCCGGCCGCCATGTCACGCGAGGCCCGCCCGGGCGCGCCGGGATTTTCGCGGCGTACCCGGGCGGACCCCTGCCGCAGGGCCCGCGCCCTACAGGAGCGGGCCCTCCGGCAGGGCCGGGTGGTCGCTGCCGCCCTTGCGGGGCGCGGCCGGGCCGGACGCCGTCGAGCCGAATTCGCCCGCGCCGGGGCGGGCGGACGGGTTGAGCAGCGCCTGGTACGGGCCGACGGCACCGATCCCCAGTCGGCGCAGGGCGGACCAGACGGTGACCTGGTTGGCGGAGAGCACCGGGATGCGCAGCTCCGCCTCCAGCTGGGGGATGACGTCGTAGGTGGGCAGGTTGGTGCAGCTGATGAAGAGGGCGTCGACCGGCTTGCGGCGGACGGCGCGGTGGGCCATGGCGGAGACGTCCCGGTAGGGGACCTGCCAGATGTGGTGGGTCAGGCCGAGGTTGGCGCGGGCGGTGACCTCGATGGCGCCCCGGGCCAGGTACCGCTCCAGCGAGCGGGTGACCGACCTTGTGTAGGGCGTGACCAGGGCTATCCGTCCGGCGCCGAGTTCCGCGAGGGCTTCGAGCAGGGCGCCGGAGGTGGTGACGGAGGGGACGCCGCCGGCCTCGGTCATCGCCGCGCACATGGCGCGCTCGCCGGCGTGGCCGCCGACGAAACTGCCCGAGGTGCAGGCGTAGGCGAGGACCTGGGGCTCGGCGGCTCTGAGAGCGCGGACCGCCTCGTGGAGCGTGGCGTGTTCGCTGACCAGCCGGGCGAGGTCGAGGCTGACCTCGACGGGGACGTACGGCGTCCGGGTGAGATGGAGCGAGACCTCGTCGGGTACCCATCGCCAGAGTTCCCGGTCGAGTGCGAAATCGAAGGGTGCGACCACACCGACACCGTGCTGAGGGTGCGGTCCGCCCAGAAAGGAGACGTCCATGAGCAGGCCCCAATTTTCGATATGACGCTCGCGGAACCGGCCGTGGCCGGGAGGGGTGCGGGATGCCGGCGCGTTCACCGGGACGTCGGGACAGAGCCTGAAGCGTGTGATCGGCCGGGGACTCTCCGTGACTCCGGCGGCTCCCCGTGGCGAAGGGCTTCTGTTGACGACGGTAGTTTCGGGTGCCAGCGTGGTCAATCCGCACGTCTCGGACAGCTTCGGACCGGCCTTCGCGGCCGGTACCCACCACGGAAGCGGAAGCACGTTGCCCATGGGTTTCCCGCACGTATCCGACGAGGCGCCCTCGCCTCACCCGACGCGGGGCCGCCCCGCGGAGCCGACTCTCCTGGTACTCGACGCGGACCCGCCGCCTCGGCTGGAATCACTCGCCGGACGGGCGCGGGTCCTCCACGCGGACGCCGCCTCGCTGGCCTCGCTGCTGCCCGAGGCGGACGTCCTGCTGGTGTGGGACTTCCTCTCCGACGCGGTCCGCGGCGCCTGGCCCGGACCGGGCGCGCGGCCCGGCTGGGTGCACACCGCGAGTGCCGGTGCGGACCGTCTGATCTGCCCGGAGCTGGTCGCCTCGGACACCGTGGTGACCAACGCGCGGGGCGTCTTCGACCAGCCCATCGCCGAGTACGTGGCCGCGCTGGTGCTGGCCTTCGCCAAGGACCTGCCGCGCACGCTGGAGCTGGGGGCGGCCCGCGAGTGGCGTCACCGGGAGACCCGGCGGGTGGCCGGAACGCGCGCCTGCGTCGTCGGCTCGGGTCCCATCGGCCGGGCGATCTCCCGGGTGCTCACCGCACTCGGGGTGCACGTCTCGGTGGTCGGCCGCACGGCCCGTAGCGGAATCCACGGGCAGGAGGACCTGGACGAGCTGCTCGCCGCCTCCGACTGGGTGGTCTGCGCCGCACCGCTCACCGACGAGACGCGCGGCCTCTTCGACACCGGCCGGTTCGCCCGGATGAGGGACTCGGCGTACTTCGTGAACATCGGGCGCGGCGCCCACGTCGTGGAGGCGGACCTCGCCGCCGCCCTGGCGGCCGGGCGGATCGCGGGGGCGGCGCTCGACGTCTTCGCCGAGGAGCCGCTGCCCGCCGCCAGCCCGCTGTGGCAGGCGCCCGGGCTGGTGGTCTCCCCGCACATGAGCGGCGACACCGTGGGCTGGCGCGACGAGCTGGGCGAGCAGTTCCTGGAGCTGTACGCCCTGTGGGAGGCGGGCCGGCCGCTGCGGAACGTGGTCGACAAGGAACGCGGGTACGTCCCGGGCCACTGACGCCCAGGGCCTGCCCGACGGCCCCCGCCCGGCGGGTACGCCACCGGCCGCGCGGAAGACCGCCGTACGGAACTGATCGGCTGCACCCGGTCCCCCGCGGACCGGCGAACCCCAGGAGGGGCGGATGACCGACCGCATCGCACCGACCGACACCGAGGGCCCTACCGCCGCCCCGCCGCCCGCCGTCCCGGGGGCCCAGATCCCCGCCCCCGGGACGAAGGCACGCCCCGCCCCGCCCACCGCGACCGCCCTGCTGGCCGCCTACCGGGCGGGCACGCTCAGCCCGGTCGACGCCACCCGGGACGCGCTGGCCCGGATCGCGGCGACCGAGCCGTCGGTCAACGCCTTCGTCCGGGTGGACGGCGAGGCGGCGCTCGCCCAGGCCGAGGAGTCGGCGCGGCGCTGGGAGCGCGGGGAGCCGGCCGGGCTGCTGGACGGGGTGCCGGTCACGGTGAAGGACATCCTGCTCCAGCGCGGCGGGCCGACGTCCAAGGGGTCGCGGACGGTCCGGGCCGAGGGGCCGTGGGAGGAGGACGCGCCCTCGGTGGCGCGGCTGCGTGAACACGGCGCGGTCCTCCTCGGCAAGACGACGACCCCGGAGTTCGGCTGGAAGGGCGTGACCGACTCCCCGCTGAGCGGCGCGACCCGCAATCCGTACGACCCGGCGCTCACCTCCGGCGGCTCCAGCGGCGGCGGGGCCGCTGCGGTGGCGGTCGGCGCGGGCCCCCTCGCGCTCGGCACGGACGGCGGCGGGTCGGTGCGCATCCCGGCCGCGTTCTGCGGGGTCTTCGCGCTCAAGCCGACCTACGGGCGGGTGCCGCTCTACCCGGCGAGCGCCTTCGGGACGCTGGCGCACGTCGGGCCGATGACGCTGGACGCACGGGACGCGGCGCTGATGATGGACGTGATCAGCGGGCCCGACCCGCGCGACTGGTCGCAGCTGGGCCCGGTCGCGGAGGGCTTCCGCACCGGCCTGGACGAGGGGGTGCGCGGGCTGCGCGTCGCCTACTCCCCCACCCTTGGCGGCCAGGTCGCCGTCGCCCCGGCGGTGGCGGCGGCGGTGCGGGCCGGGGTGGAACGGCTGGCGGCGCTGGGCGCCTGGGTGAGCGAGGACGACCCGGACTTCACCGATCCGGTCGACGCCTTCCACACGCTGTGGTTCAGCGGGGCGGCCCGCGTGGTGCAGCCGCTGGGCCCCGAGGCGCGGGCCCTGCTCGACCCGGGGCTGCGGGAGATCTGCGGGCGGGGCGAGCGGTACAGCGCGCTGGACTACCTGGCGGCGGTCGACACCCGGATGGAGCTGGGCCGCCGGATGGGCCGCTTCCACGAGCGGTACGACCTGCTGGTGACGCCGACGCTGCCCCTCACGGCGTTCGAGGCGGGCCTGGAGGCGCCGAGGGGGTCGGGTCACCGCCGGTGGACGGGGTGGACGCCGTTCACCTACCCGTTCAACCTCACCCAGCAGCCCGCGGCCTCCGTACCGATCGGCACCGACGCGCACGGCCTGCCCGTCGGCCTCCAGATCGTCGGGCCGCGCCACGCCGACGCCCTGGTGCTGCGGGCGGCGCACGCCCTGTACGCGGCGGGCGCGGCCGGCATCGCACCCCCCGCGCTCTGACCGGGCGTACGCCCGCCGCGGTGGGCGTACGCCCCGGAGCGGAGTCGCCCGGTAACGCCCCTGGGTCCGGACCGGTGTCCGGCTCCCGGGGGCGCGTGCGGGGGCGCACTCAGGCGCGGCGAAAGCTCAGGGTCTCGCCGAGCGCCCCCGCGCGCCAGAGGTCGTTGCAGGCGGCGGCCATCTCCTCCAGGCCCTCGACGACCGTGCCCCAGACGATGCCGGGAATCCAGCCCAGGTCGCCGTTGATGAGCAGGTTGTTGCGCTCGTAGAAGAGGGCGAGGTCGACGAGGGTCGCCCCGGCCCGCACGTCCGCCCCGGTGGTGTCGTAGCCGTAGGCGCGGTTGCCGAGCTGGGTGCCGTTGAAGGTGAAGTAGCAGAGGTCCCCGGGGATGGGGGTGACCGTGGGGTTCTCCAGGGGCGGTTCCTGGGCGGCGAAGGGTTCGAAGAGGGCGTAGACCTCGTTGCGGGCGTACTTCGCGTGGTAGACGTCACCGCTCAGTGGCAGTGCCTCCCACACCGCCGCGCAGGTGACCGGGGCCTTGTCGTCGAGGAGCCGTGCGGTGCAGTGGACGCCCCGCCCGGGCAGGGAGATGTCGAGGAAGCGTTCGGTCATGCGCCCATGGTGCCCACTGCTCCCGGCCGCCCTCTCGCGCGACATGGGCGCAAATTCATCCGCATACCTTGGTTGAGTTCGGGTAGCCGCGCGCCCATGGTTCCGAGTAGACGACGAGGCATACGACGAAGGTCGCTCCTCGCCGGTGCGGCCGTGCTGGGCACGGCCGGGGCGGTGGGTGCGACGGGCTGTTCACGGGTGCCCCAGGGCAGCACGCTGGAGCGGCTGCGCTCCGCCGGCACGGTGCGTCTGGGCATCGCGGGGGAGGTGCCCTTCGGGTACATCGACGAGAGCGGCGAGTTCACCGGAGAGGCCCCGGAACTCGCCAAGGTGATCTTCAAACGGCTGGGAATAGCCAATGTCCAGCCGGTGGCGACCGAGTTCGGCTCGCTCATACCGGGGCTTGGCTCCCAGCAGTTCGACGTGGTGTCGGCAGGCATGTACATCAACAAGGAACGGTGCGGCCAGGTCCTCTTCGCCGACCCGGAGTACCAGATGCTGGACGCCTTCATCGTCCGCAAGGGCAATCCCGAGAACCTCCGGAACTACCAGGACGTGGTCAAGGCCAAGGCCAGGTTCGCCACCGGCGCCGGGTACGCCGAGATCGGCTACGCCGTGGAAGCCGGGATTCCCGAGAAGGACATCGTGATCCTCCAGGACCAGGTCGCCGGCCTCAACGCCGTCGAGTCCGGCCGCGTCGACGTCTTCGCCGGGACCGCGCTGACCACCCGCACGGTGGTCGCCAAGAGCCGCAAGGCCGAGGTCACCGAGGCGTTCGCCCCGCTGGTCGGCGGCAAGGAGAAGGTCGACGGCGGCGGCTTCGCCTTCCGCCTCAACGACACCGAGCTGCGGGACGCGGTCAACACCGAGCTGCACAAGATGAAGAAGAGCGGTGAGCTCTTCCGCATCCTGCGCCCCTTCGGGTTCTCGAAGGACGAGATGACCACGATGACGGCGAAGGAGCTCTGCGCCGTATGACGACCGGTCTGTGGGAAAACTGGGTCCTGCCCGGCATCTGGGTCACCGTCCAGCTGACGGTCTACAGCGCCGTCCTCGCCACCGTGGTGGCCTTCGGGATCGGCATGGCGCGGACGCACCGCTCGAAGTTCGTGCGCTTCCTCGCCGGCTTCTACACGGAGATCTTCCGGGGCACCTCGGCACTGGTGCTGATGTTCTGGCTGTTCTTCGTGGTGCCGCCGCTCTTCGGCTGGCAGTTCGTGCCCATGTACGCCGCCGTGCTCGCTCTCGGCCTGTCCTACGGCGCGTACGGCGCCGAGGTGGTGCGGGGCGCGCTCAACTCGGTCACCCCGGCTCAGCGCGAGGCGGGGGTCGCGCTCAGCTTCACGCCCTGGCAGCGGATGCGCCTGATCCTGCTGCCGCAGGCCGTGCCCGAGATGATCCCGCCCTTCAACAACCTGCTGATCGAGCTGCTCAAGGGCACCGCGATCGTCTCGCTGCTCGGCGTGGGTGACGTCTCCTTCGCCGCCTACCTGGTGCGGCTGGCCACCCAGGAGAGCGCGCAGATCTACACGATCTCGCTGCTCATCTACTTCGTCATCGCCTTCGTCCTGACCCGGGGCATGCGCGCCCTGGAGACCAAGGCCAAGGCCGGCATCGGGCAGAAGCCCGAGAAGGGGCCGGGCCTCATGGCCAAGCTGGGCCTGCGGCAGGGGACCGAGCTGTCCGACAAGCCCGGAGGTGCCGGCATATGAACTGGGACTGGTCGGCCGTCGCCGACTTCATGCCGCGCTTCTGGGACGGGGTGCTCGTCACCCTCCAGGCCACGGTGATCGGCTCGCTCATCTCCTTCAGCCTCGGGCTCGTCTGGGCCATCGCCTTCCGGGCGCCGACGCGGTTCGTCCGCTGGCCCGTCACGGTCGTCACCGAGTTCATCCGGAACACGCCGCTGCTGGTGCAGCTGTTCTTCCTCTTCTTCGTACTGCCCGAGTGGGGCGTCCAGTTCTCCGCCCTCACCACCGGCATCATCGCCATCGGGCTGCACTACTCGACGTACACCGCGCAGGTCTACCGCGCGGGCATCGACGCCGTCCCCGTCGGCCAGTGGGAGGCGGCGACCGCGCTGAGCCTGCCCGCCCGCCGCACCTGGACCGCGGTGATCCTGCCGCAGGCGATCCGCCGTGTGGTCCCGGCCCTCGGCAACTACGTCGTGTCGATGCTGAAGGACACGCCGCTGCTGGCCGGCATCGGCGTGCTGGAGATGCTCCAGCAGTCCCGCCTGGAGGGCGCCGCGACCTTCCAGTACACGGAACCGCTGACCGTCGTCGGCATCGCCTTCATCCTCATCGCCTACCCGGCGTCTCTTCTTCTGCGAGCCCTGGAGCGTCGTCTTGTCCGCTGACACCACCCCCAGCAACCAGGAAGCCAACCCGCCGGTGGACGGGAAGGAGCTGATCCGCTTCGACAAGGTCACCAAGCGGTTCGGCACCAACACCGTCCTCGACGACCTGAGCTTCGGCGTCGACTCCGGCAAGCACGTCACCCTGATCGGGCCGTCCGGTTCGGGCAAGACCACGATCCTCAGACTCCTGATGACCCTGCTCAAGCCCGACGAGGGCACGATCAAGGTCAACGGTGACTACCTCACCCACGAGGAGCGGGGCGGCAGGCTCGTCCCGGCCGGGGAGAAGCACATCCGCGAGGTGCGCAAGAACATCGGCATGGTGTTCCAGCAGTTCAACCTCTTCCCCAACATGAAGGTGCTGCGGAACATCACCGAGGCGCCCGTCACCGTGCTCGGCCTCTCCAAGGACGAGGCGGAGGCCCGCGCCCGCGACCTGCTGGAACTGGTCGGGCTCACCGACCACCTCGACAAGTACCCCTCGCAGCTCTCCGGCGGCCAGCAGCAGCGCGTCGCCATCGCCCGCGCGCTGGCGATGCGGCCGCAGGTGCTGCTCCTGGACGAGGTCACCTCGGCGCTCGACCCCGAGCTGGTCGCGGGCGTCCTCGACGTGCTGCGGGACATCGCGCGCAGCACCGACATCACGATGCTCTGCGTCACCCACGAGATGAACTTCGCCCGGGACATCTCGGACCAGGTGATGATGTTCGACCAGGGGCACGTCATCGAGACAGGCACCGCCGAGAAGATCTTCGGCGACCCGGACCACGACCGGACCCGCGAGTTCCTCAGCGCCGTCCTCTGACCCCCGGGCACCCCGCAGGGCCGGTACGCCACCACGGCGCACCGGCCCTGCGCCGTGCGCCCCCGTGCGCGCAGGCGGGCGTCGCGGGTATGCCACGGGCACGTGCCAGGATGGCGCGTTCCTGACCAGCGGGGCGGCCAATCGCCCAACAGCCCGGCGCACGGGGGAGCTTGGCGGCTATCGTGACGACGAGCCCAGCGATCCGCGTCCGGTCCAGGCAAGGGGAAACCGTGGCACTGACCTACGAGTCCGCCGCCCCGTACCGCTCCGTCCGCAGGGCGCTGCGGGTCCTGGAGACCGTCTCCCGCCACCCCTCGGGCATCACCGAGCCACGCGTCGCCGCCGCCACCGGCCTGCCGCGCGCCGAGGTCGCCGGGCTGCTGCGGATGCTCCGCGCGGAGGAGTACGTACGGCGGCTGCCCGACGGCGGGTACGTCGCCGGGGCCTTCGGCGGGGAGCCGGGGCGGGCCGTGGTGCGCGGGCGGCTCCAGCGGCAGCTGGAGAAGCTGCGGGACAGCATCGGGGCGGCCGTCTACGTCAGCCGGTACGTCGACGGGGAGATCCGGGTCACCGACGTCGCCGACGGCCCCGGAGCGCCGCGGGTCAACGAGTGGGTCGACTTCCGGTCGGCGGCGCATGCGAGCGCCATCGGGAAGAGCCTGCTGAGCCAGCTCGACGTGAACGGGCGCCGGGACCACCTCGCCCGGCACCGCCCGGCGCGGCTGACCTCCCACACCATCACCAGCGAGCGCGCGCTCTTCACCCGCCTGGAGGCGCACGCGCCCAGCGTGCCCGTGCTCGACCTCCAGGAGTACGCCGTCGGCACCGTCTGCGCGGCCGTCCCCCTCACCGCCGGCGCCTCCGCCAACTGCCTCGCCCTCTCCCTCCCCGTCGAACGCGCCCACCGCCTCCACGACGCCTCGCTCGCGCTGAACCGCAACGCGGCGCCCGTCCTGCTCTCGCTGGCACTGTGAGGCGTGGCGGGGCCGGGCGGGGTGGGGCCGGCTAGCCCCAGCCGAGGTCGGCCGAGAGCCAGTGTTCGGGGCGCATGGCGAGGGTGAGGAGCCCGGCGGAGTCGGTGTCGGTGACGCCGGTGCCCGAGACGTAGTCGTCGACCCCCTCGGCGTCGAGGTAGCGGGACGCCTCGGTGACCATGTCGTCCACGGTCGTGGGGGTGGCGGCGATCACGGGTCCGTCCACGCTGACGTAGAGATAGGTGGGCTTCGTCTGCTGCACCAGCAGGCTGAACCGGCCGGCGGCCGAGATGAACCGGGCCTTGACCGAGTCGGCGCCGGTGATGATCCGGACCTCCCCGCCGGGCTCGTACCAGTACCAGATCGGCACCGTCAGCGGCGCCCGCCCGTCCGCCCGCTCCACCGCGAGGGACGCCACGTGCCGGCCGGCGAGGAATTCCTCGCGTTCCTGTGCGCCGAGTGCCATGGGGAAGGTCCTTTCGTCGCGCCGCCCGGTGAGCCGCCTCCCTGGGTTGATGCCAGGCGGGGTGGCCGCTCTCGCGCGCGGACGCCGCCTCTCCCCCGATCGGACGCGCCGCAGCGGCGGCGGTCCCCGTGTGAGGCGGACCACGGCCGGGTGGTCGGGAGCACCTGTCGGGCCGGGTATTATTTTCTCGTCAGCGCGCGCCGCTAGCTCAGTTGGTTAGAGCAGCTGACTCTTAATCAGCGGGTCCGGGGTTCGAGTCCCTGGCGGCGCACAGACAAGGAGAAGCCCCTCGCGGAAGCGGGGGGCTTCTCCCGTACGTGCAGGAAGACGCTGCGGCCTGCCCACGGGGCGCGGCGGGGCCGGCGGCGGCGAGGTGCCGCGGGGGGACGCCGCCGGGACACGGCGGACAGGCCGCACACGGACACAAGGGTCGGTATCGAGCGCTTTCGGCCGATCCGCCCCCTCGACGCGAACCGCTCCCCGCCTTCCGGAGACTTGCGCCCACCGGCCGGCGGAACCGGCGCCGCCTCACCCTCCGGTACCCCGCCCGGCGCAGAACGCCACGGTCAGGTCGCGCACCAGCGCCTGGTACGCGCACTCGTCCGGCTCGACCAGGCCGCGCGCGGTCAGCCGCCGCACCGTCTCCTCGACCGCGTCGACCGCCTCCGTGAGAAGGGCGTCCCGGTGCAGCGCGTCGAGCGCGGCCAGCCGGCGCCGCCCCATCGCGGCCGCCACCTCGGGGGCGTACTCGATCCGCACCGGCTGCACCGCGAACACCTCCAGCCCGGCCACCGCGGCCGCTCCCGCCACCAGCCCGGTCAGCTCCTCCGCCACCGCCTCCGTGTGCCGCAGCGTCGGCACGCCCGGGCGAAAGGCGTCCACCGGCCGCCGCGACACCACCCGGGCGAGCGCCGCCTCCGCGCACTCGGCGAGGTGACGGGGTACGTCATCCACCGCGTACGCGGCCCGCGCGGTATCGGCCACCCGCCACACCGCGTGCAGCACCACCCGCACCGCCACCCCGTCGGTGTCCACGGCGGGCAGCGGCTCACTGCGCCAGTGCCGCACCCGTACGTCCATCCGGCGCCGGCCCACCAGCGGGTTGAGCCAGACCAGGCCGGTCCTGCGCACCGTCCCCCGGTACCGGCCGAAGCGGCCCCGCACCCAGACCCAGCCGGTCCTCCCCCGGGCCAGCCCGCCGAGCGACACCGCCGTCACGGCACCGGCACCGGCGGCCAGCGCCCAGGCCGTCGCCCCGCCGGCCTCGGTCCCGGGCGGCGGCAGCCAGGCCACCGCCGGGAGCAGGCCGCCCCACCACAGGGCGGCCCCGGCGGTGGCTGCCCCGCCGGTGGCCGCGGCCACCGCGAGAGCGCCGGGAAGTGAGGGCGCCGGGTGCTCGGCGGGGACCGCCTCGTCCAGGGCGGACGGGCAGCGCAGCACACCGCGCGGGGCGGCCCGTTCGCCCCGGGACGGTCCGGCGGGGCCTCGCTGCCGGGCCGCCGCCACGGCGAACCCAGCCTCGGGGTCCGGCCGCGGCGCGAACGGGTCGGGCAGGCGCACGGCCCCGCCCTCACCGCCCCCCGGCTCCTCGCGGAAGAGCAGGTGGACGGGGATCTCCATGGTGTCGGCGCTACGGATGAGGCGGACCGCCCGGCTCGGGGACCCGGACGTCTCCGTACCGCCGGCCTCGGCGGCGGGGACCGGGGTGGAGCCGGTGGCCGATCCCGTGGCGGACCCGGGCGCGGGAGCCGGCGGCGCGGTCGGCCCCGCGTGCGGGGGTGCCGGGTCCGGGGCCGCCGCTCCGGGACCGGCCTCGGCGGCCGGGTCGGCGGGGCCGGGGAGGCCGGCGCGCGCGACGGGTTCCGCGAGGCCGCCGCACTCGCGGCCGGTACCGCTGCTGGTGGTGCCCATCCGTGCCTCCGTCAAGAGAAGAGTCGCCGCCTGGTCTCACGGCCCGGGGCTCCGTCGGCCTGCGGGCCGCGCCGGCTCCGCGCGCGCGGGAAGTCATCGGTGCCGCGCCGGCCGGTCTCGCTCCGGCGCCGCCCCGGCCCGCGCCGATGGTCGCGGCCGGACCCCTCGCCGCCCGAACCCCTCCCCCGCCGGGCGGCTGCGGCCGGGCCGGAACACGGCCGCCCCCGGGTGAGCGGGCACGGCACCGGCTCGCTCGGCGCCGGGCGCGCCGGGCGCCGCCCGCTCCGCCGGGATGTCCCGCCCCCTCCCCTCGGCCAGGCCCCGGTACCGGTACGGAAGAAACCGCGAGCCGTTGGTCCAGTAGGCGTACGGGGTGGCTTGTCTGCGGGTGGCGGGGCGGGTCTGCTCGTACGCCGTGTACTGCGTGCGGGAGCTGTTGGTCCAGCCGCCGAAAAGGGTGACGTGCGAGCCCTTCTCCGGGTTCTCCGCATTGTGGAAGAGGAGAATGTCGCCGGGCCGGAGTTCGTCCTTGGTGATGCGTTCGGCAAAGCCCGCGAGGCTTCCCGTCCATTCGCTGCGGCCCAGGTTCCAGGCCATCGAGACGAACCCCGAGCAGTCCTGCCGGTACCCGTCGGCCCCGTACCCGTCCATGGCGTACGGGACCTTCGCGCGGGTCCACTTCTCGGCCCGCTCGATGATCGCCTCACGCGTGGTCGGCGGGGTGGCGGGCGGGCCGGGCAGCGGGACGGACGGCCGTCCGGGCGGGCCGTAGAGCGGGGCGGGAGCGCCCTGCGGGCTGCCCTGCGCCGCGTCCGTGAGCCGCGCCGGAGCCCCGAGCGAGGGGGGCGGCTCGTCGGCGAGGGCGGGGGTGAGGTGGCCGCAGGCGACGGCGACGGCGGTGGCGGCCAGCACCAGGGCCCGGCGCGCCCGGTCCCGGCCTCGCTGATGTACCGCCAGGAAATCCCCGCCGGAAATCCGGAACCGGGCGCATCCGGCGCAGTCGCAATCGACCCCGGGGTGGAATTCCTCGAATGCGGGGGACCGCACGCCTTTCCCGTCGCGAGCCGTGGTGAATTCGACACACATCTGCACGGGCGTCAGTTTCTCAACGGGCCGGTGCGGGCGCATGCTGACGACCCGGCGAACGGGCGCGGCCGGCCTCCGCCGGAAGGGGCTTCCTCCGGCGTTCCGCGGCCTGCGGCACCGGACGCCGGGCACCGTCGCCACGCGCCCGGGGGTGACCTGGGTCACCCCCGGGCGGTGCCGGTACGGGCGTCCGGACCACTCCCCGGCATCGGGTAGAGTTGTGCAGGTCAGCGCGCGCCGCTAGCTCAGTTGGTTAGAGCAGCTGACTCTTAATCAGCGGGTCCGGGGTTCGAGTCCCTGGCGGCGCACCGACACGAAGAGGCTCCCTGCGAAGCGGGGGGCCTCTTCTGTTGCCGTCCCGGCCCGCAGGCGCACACCCTCGCCGCGAACGCGCCCCCTCCGCACCCCGCGAGCCCCGCCCCGGGCACCCTCTTGCGATCATGCGGGCAGGCGTAGAACCCTGACCTGGAGCCGCGGGCTCGGACGAGGCGGGCGTCCCGGGACAGAGGGGGACCGGACGACCGCCACGGGGGGAGACGGGGAGGGGGCCCGTTCGAAAACGGGCGCGGCTGAGGGCATCATGCAACCGGAAGGCCGCCCGAGCTGTCTGAGGTGAGGGACACCGCGCCGCACAGGCGGGTGCGCCTCCCACTGACGCGTCCGCGAGGTCCGGGGGAGACCGTCGCCGGGCGAAAGGACCAACGACCACGCGGGCCGTGCCCGCGTGCGGGGGGAATGACACATGACGTCGAGCCCGACGGGTGGGCGGAGCGAATCCGACCCGTCACAGACCACCCAACTGCGGGCGGTGTCGCACCGGACGGGCGGAGCGCGGCGCATCAAGAAGACGCTGCCGCGCTACGACTACGAGCACTACAGCAGACTCGCCGGCCCGCTCACGCAGCCGGACCCGTCCAAGCCGTACAAGGTGCGCTACCGCTCGCTGCTCTCGCAGGAGCCGCACCGCATCCGCGCGGCAGCCCTGCTCTGCGCCGCTCCCCTGCTCTCGCTCACCCTCTTCGTCTGGTTGATGCAGCCCGAGCACTGGACCGAGCGGGACTACCCGGCGTACGACTTCCTGCCCGCGCTGGACACGGTCATGCTCGTCTCGATCGGGCTGATCGAGTTCTTCCGCTGCATGAACGTGATATCCAACGCGCACGCCACGCTCGTCGCCCGGGACCCGATACCCGTGGTGCCCGAGACGGGCACCAAGGTCGCTTTCCTCACCTCGTTCGTGCCCGGCAAGGAGCCGATCGAGATGGTGACGAAGACCCTGGAGGCGGCGGTCAAGCTGCGCCACCGGGGTCTGCTGCACATCTGGCTGCTGGACGAGGGGAACGACCCGGAGGTCCGCGAGGTCTGCGAACGCCTCGGCGTGCACCACTTCTCCCGCAAGGGGGTGGCCCGCTGGAACCAGGCGAAGGGCCCGCACCGCGCCAAGACCAAGCACGGCAACTACAACGCCTGGCTCGACGCGCACGGCGACGACTACGACTACTTCGCCTCCGTCGACACCGACCACGTGCCGCTCCCCAACTACCTGGAGCGGATGCTCGGCTACTTCCGCGACCCGGACGTCGGCTTCGTCATCGGCCCGCAGGTCTACGGCAACTACGACACCTTCGTCACCAAGGCCGCCGAGTCGCAGCAGTTCCTCTTCCACGCGCTGATCCAGCGGGCCGGCAACCGCTACGGCGCCCCGATGTTCGTCGGCACCTCCAACGCGGTCCGCATCAAGGCGCTGAAGCAGATCGGCGGCCTGTACGACTCGATCACCGAGGACATGGCGACCGGGTTCGAGATGCACCGCGCCAAGAACCCGGCCACCGGCAGGAAGTGGCGCTCCGTGTACACCCCGGACGTGCTGGCCGTCGGCGAGGGCCCGACCGCCTGGACCGACTTCTTCACCCAGCAGCTGCGCTGGTCGCGCGGGACGTACGAGACGATCCTCAAGCAGTACTGGAAGGGCTTCTACTCGCTGCCGCCGACGAAGCTCTTCAACTACACGATGATGATCATCTTCTACCCGATGTCGGCGCTGAACTGGATTCTGGCCGCGCTGTCCTGCGCGCTCTTCCTCGGCCTCGGTGCCTCCGGCGTCAACATCGACCCGACGATCTGGCTGATGCTCTACGGCAACGCCTCGGCGCTCCAGATCGGCCTGTACATCTGGAACCGCCGCCACAACGTCTCGCCGCACGAGCCCGAGGGCTCCGGCGGCGTGGCCGGCATGGCGATGTCGGCGATGTCGGCGCCGCTGTACGCGCGCTCGCTGATGGACTCGGTACTGCGCCGCAAGAGCAAGTTCGTGGTGACGCCGAAGGGCGACTCGTCCAGCCCGGACACGCTCTTCGGGACCTTCCGCATCCACCTCTTCTTCATCTTCGTCTTCGCCGCCTCGGTGACGGTCTCCTTCTTCTTCGGCAACAACCACCCCGCCATGATCGTCTGGGCCACGCTCGCCCTGATGATCACGGCCGCGCCGATCGTCGCCTGGCGGCTGTCGATGCGCCAGGAGCGGCGGAGCAAGGCCGCGCACGCGGCGGGCCGCCCCCAGCCCGCCGTCCCGGAGCCGGGCGCCGGGCCGACCCCGCCCGGCGAGCCCGCCGCCCCGCCGGGGCCGGACGGCCGGCCCCCGGAGCAGGGGCAGCCCGGGCCCAGCTGGGCCGCCAACGACCAGACGATGCAGATCGCCCTCGGGGGACGTAAGAAATGACCGACCGCACCACCAGCCGCCGCCGGGCCCGCCGTCTCGCCATCGGGGGTGCCGTGGTCCTGGCCGTCGCAGGCATGAACGGGCCCGCGCTGTACCGTTTCGGCTCGGCCCAGTACCACGAGTACAAGATCAACCAGCCGGAGTACAAGGCGGAGAACGGGCACTGGGACTTCGTCGACATCCCGGCCAAGTACCGGCTCAACACCATCCACGCGGCGCTGCTGCGGACCGGGAAGGTGCTGCTGGTCGCCGGGTCCGGCAACAACCAGGCCAACTTCGACGCGAAGAAGTTCGACACGACCCTCTGGGACCCGGTCGAGAACACCTTCAAGAGCATCCACACCCCCAACGACCTCTTCTGCACCGGCCACACCCAGCTCGGCGACGGCAAGCTGCTGGTGGCCGGCGGCACCAAGCGGTACGAGAAGCTCAAGGGCGACGTCACCAAGGCCGGCGGCCTGATGGTGGTGCACAACGAGGACCCGGACGCGCCGAAGACCATCAAGGCCGGGACCAAGTTCACCGGCAAGGAGAACGGCCAGACCTTCGTCGCCAAGGACAACATCACCGTCGAGCGCGCCGAGAAGATCTTCGACAAGGAGACCGGCGCCTTCCTGCGGACCGAGGCGGGCCTCGGCCGGGTCTACGTCGAGGCGGAGCGCAGCGGCCGCAAGTACGAGACCGGCACCGAGGACAACTACCGCGTCCAGGGCCTCAAGGGCTCCGACACCCGCAACCTCTACGGCATCGCGCAGAAACTCGCCCTGGACAAGAAGGACTTCCAGGGAATCAAGGACGCCTACGAGTTCGACCCGGTCGCGGAGAAGTACATCCCCGTCGACCCGATGAACGAGGCCCGCTGGTACCCGACCCTCACCACCCTCTCCGACGGCAAGGTCCTCAGCCTCTCCGGCCTGGACGAGATAGGCCAGCTGGTCCCGGGCAAGAACGAGCTGTACGACCCCGAGACCAAGAAGTGGACGTACGCCGAGGGCATCCGGCAGCTGCCGACCTACCCGGCGGTCTTCCTGCTCCCCGACGGCAAGCTCTTCTACTCCGGTTCCAACGCCGGGTACGGCCCGGCGGACGTCGGCCGCGACCCGGGCATCTGGAACTTCGAGTCCAACAAGTTCCGCAAGCTGCCCGGGCTGAGCGACCCCAAGCTGATGGAGACCTCCGCGACGGTGCTGCTGCCGCCCGCGCAGGACGAGCGGTTCATGGTGGTCGGCGGCGGCGGGGTCGGTGAGTCCGAGCGCTCCAGCAAGAAGACCCGGATCATCGACCTCAAGGACGACGCCCCGCGCTTCACCGACGGGCCCTCCCTCGACAAGGGCACCCGCTACCCGCAGACCTCGGTCCTCCCCGACGACAGCGTGCTGATCACCGGCGGTTCCGAGGACTACCGGGGACGCGGCGACTCCGACATCAAGGAGGCCCGCCTCTACGACACGGCCGAGAACACCCTGCGCCGGGTGGCCGACCCGGCGGTGGGCCGCAACTACCACTCCGGTTCGATCCTGCTCCCCGACGGCCGCGTCGTGGTCTTCGGCTCCGACCCGCTCTACGCGGACGAGGGCAACACCAAGCCGGGCACCTTCGACCAGCGCGTCGAGATCTACACGCCGCCGTACCTCTACAAGGACGCCCGGCCGACCCTGAGCGGCGGCCCGGAGAAGATGGCCCGGGGTGAGAGCGGCGTCTTCGACTCGCTGCACGCCTCCTCCATCAAGGAGGCCCGGCTGATGCGGCCGAGCGCCTCCACCCACGTCACCGACGTCGACCAGCGCTCCATCGCGCTGGACATGGAGAAGACCGACGACGGCATCCAGGTGACGATCCCGAAGAACCGCAACCTCGTCCAGGACGGCTGGTACATGCTCTTCGCCGTGGACGACGCGGGAACGCCCTCGAAGGCGGTCTGGGTGCACATCGACAGCTGACGCCCCGCC
This sequence comes from Streptomyces sp. BBFR102, assembly GCF_051397025.1. Taxonomy (NCBI): domain Bacteria; kingdom Bacillati; phylum Actinomycetota; class Actinomycetes; order Kitasatosporales; family Streptomycetaceae; genus Streptomyces; species Streptomyces sp. BBFR102. Next base: position 4,000,547 of record NZ_CP195757.1, on the reverse strand, counting down.
GACTCGTGTACGGACGAGGGCGCCTCCCCCGTGCTGGGGGGAGGCGCCCTCGTCGTAGGCCGGAGGCTGCCGCTACTTCGCCGCCTCGGCCAGCCCCAGCGCGTACTCGGGCCACCACTGCCCGGCCTTCGGGCCGCCCTTGCACTCGCCGTCGGACTCGCCGGGGCGCTTGACCCACAGGTAGGCGTCGACCAGGTCGTCGCCGGTCTTCGTGGTGGGGACCTCGCCGAGGGCGCGGCCGGGCGGGTTGCACCAGCGTTCGGCCGGGTCGCCGCCGGTGAAGGGGCCGTTGCCGTTGCGGCTGGTGTCGACGACGAAGGGCTTGTCGCCGACCTTCGCCGACAGTTGCCTGCCGTAGGCGACGGAGTCCTCGGTGGAGTAGAAGTTGGAGACGTTGACCGCGAAGCCGTCGGCCTCGGCGACGCCGGCCCAGGTCAGGGGCTCGAAGATCTGGTCGGGCTTGCCCCAGCCGGCGTTGCCCGCGTCCAGGTAGACCTTGGTGTCCGGCAGGCCCTTGAGGGTCTTGATCGCGCCCTTGAGCAGGTCGTACCGCTCCTCGTGGAACTGGTCGGGCGTGCAGCCGTCGACCAGGTGGAGGACGGCGTCCGGCTCCAGGATGACGGTGGCCGGGCGGTCACCGATGCCCTTGGCGACGGAGTCGACGAAGGCGCGGTAGGTGTCTCCGTCGGCGGCGCCGCCGCCCGAGTAGTTGCCGCAGTCGCGGTGCGGGATGTTGTAGAGGACCAGCAGCGCCTCGCGGTCGGCGGCCTTCGCCGCCTCGGTGAAGCCGCGCGCCTCCTCCTCGGGTTTCTCGGTGCCCAGCCAGTCGGCCACCGGCTGCTCCGCGATCCGGCGGACCGACGCCGCCTCGCCCTTCTTGCCGTCCTCCGCGAACTCGGCCGCCTGGCGGGCCGCGTTGCCGTCCGGGTTGACCCAGTACGGGTCCTCGCCCTTGGGCTGCTGGCTCACGCCGGGCTTCGCCTCGCCGCCGCTGTCGGACGAACCGGAACAGCCGGAGAGGAGCAGCGCCGCCCCCACGGCCGCCGCTCCCACCCCCCGGCGCCGGAAACCTCGGCCGCGGCCGGTGTCTTTGCCGTACATCCACTCCCCCTCAGGTGCGCCGTCGTGCGGCAATCCTGACATAGCCGGGCGGTCCGCTCGCAGGGGTGAACCGGATCGTGGGGCAGGTGTGACACACGGGCGTCCGGGGAGCCGTCCGCCGCCGGACGGGCCGGCGGCGGAGGGGGTTTCAGGGGGCCATCGCCATGGAGGGCAGCAGGGCCTCGCCGCTTCCGGCGCGGCGGACACCGGCCGGGGGCGGGACGGCCGCCTCTGTGCGGGGTCCGGCGCCGGCGGTCTCGGCGCGGGCGGCCCGCGCGGTCCGGTCCTCGGCCGTGTTCTGGGCCTCGGCGCCGTCCGCGGTGGCGGAGCCGGTGAGGTAGGCGGAGACGACGACGTTGGCCGTGTAGGTGTTGCGGGTCTTGTCGAAGGTGCCGCCGCAGGTGATCAGCCGCAGCTCCGCGCGCCCCTTCTCCCGGGGGGCGTACGCCTTCTGCGCGTCGAACCCTTCGCGCTCCAGCACCTGGACGTCCTCGACGGTGAACTCGGCGACCGTGCCGTCCTGGCGCGCCACCCGGACGCGGGCGCCGGGCTCGGTGGTGCTCAGGGTGTAGAAGACGGCCGGCCGGGTGCGGGTGTCGACGTGGCCGACGAGCAGGGCCGCGCCCTCCTCGCCGGGCTGGGGGCCGGAGTCGTACCAGCCGACCGTGTCCGGGGTGTCGAACGACGGCGGGGCGACGGCCCCCGCGCCGTCGAGGCCGCGTGAGACCACCTCGGCCGAGGAGACGCCGATGGACGGGACGTCGACCCGGACCGGACGGGACCCCGGCAGCGGATCGCGGGCCGGCGGCAGGTCGGCGCCGGCCGCGCCGCCCACCGCCGCCGACCGCCCGTTCCCCGAGCCCGGCGGCGGGGAGCCGCCGGAGACCTCGCGCCCCCAGATCCACAGGCCGAGCAGGAGCACGGCCCACGCCGTGGCGGTGATCAGCCTGCTGTGCGCGCGCTTGCCTTCGGCCATGGTCAGTCCGTACGCCTGCTGCGGCGCACCCGGTGGCTCGCGAAGGCGAGGACGGCGGCGGAGACCAGGGCGCCGCCGATGACCGCCTGCGAGGTGCCCGGCCCCTCGCCACCCGCCTCGGCCGCGACCTGGGCGGTACCGCCGCCGCCGGCGCTGACCGGGGCGTGCGGGCGCGGCTTGTGGTGGACGACGGTGACCGTGCCGCGGGCGTGCCGGTTCCCCTTGTCCTTGCAGTCGACCTTTATCTCGTACTGGCGGGGCTCGGCGTCGGACCGGATACGGGCCTCCGCGTACAGCTCGCCCCGGTCGGCCGAGGGGCCGAACCAGGCGTCCCCGGCGAACGCCTCCGAGAAGCCGACCGCCTCCTTGCCCCGGCAGACGTCGACACGCAGGGTGACCTCGCCGCCGGGCGAGACGGTGGACGGGGTGACGGTGACCCGGCCCGGCCGGTGGTGGCCGCCGTAGTTCTCCTCGTCGCCGGCGACCGCGCCGGAGGCGGCGGCGAGAGGGGTCAGGGTCAGTGCTGCGGCCAGAGCGGCGGCACGCACGGTGTTGCCATGAATGCGCATGGTGAACCTCCTGTCCCCCGCAGGTTCACCCGGGCACGGGGGCCGCGCCACTCGGATGCGCGGGGAAGGGGGCGCGTCGGGCAAGGGTTGCGCTGCCCGGGTGAACGCCGGGGCGGCCCGCTCCCGGCGGCGGGGGCCGGGGGTGCTGAGTAAGCTGTCGATCCCATGAGTTACGCGTAGGCAGGAGCCCGCACCCATGACAGAGCGTAAGCCGATCGAATCGTGGCTCACGGACATGGACGGCGTCCTCATGCACGAGGGGGTGCCGATCCCGGGCGCCGACACCTTCATCACCAAGCTCCGCGACTCGGGCAAGCCCTTCCTGGTGCTCACCAACAACTCGATCTACACCGCGCGTGACCTGCACGCCCGGCTGAAGCGGATCGGCCTGGACGTGCCGATCGAGAACATCTGGACCTCCGCGCTGGCCACCGCCAAGTTCGTGAGCAGCCAGCACCCCGAAGGCACCGCCTACGTCATCGGCGAGGCGGGGCTGACCACCGCCCTGCACGAGACCGGCTACATCCTCACCGACAGCGACCCGGACTTCGTCATCCTGGGCGAGACCCGGACGTACTCCTTCGAGGCGCTGACCAAGGCGATCCGGCTGATCAAGGACGGCGCCCGGTTCATCGCGACCAACCCGGACCACACGGGCCCGTCCGCCGAGGGCGTCCTGCCGGCGACGGGCTCGGTGGCGGCGCTGATCACCAAGGCCACCGGCAAGGAGCCGTACTTCGTCGGCAAGCCCAACCCGCTGATGATGCGGACCGCGCTCAACACCATCGGCGCCCACTCGGAGTCGAGCGCGATGATCGGCGACCGGATGGACACCGATGTCCTCGCCGGCCTGGAGGCGGGGATGACGACCTACCTGGTGCTGACCGGCCTGACCTCGGCCTCCGAGGTGGACCGGTTCCCGTACCGGGCCACCGAGGTCGTGGAATCGATCGCGGATCTGGTCGACCGGGTCTGACGGACCGCCGGTCTCAGGACCGGCGCAGGCGCCGGGCCAGTCGCAGCAGGGCGGCGCCGCAGGTCAGCAGGGCCGCCGCGAGCAGTCCGAGCGAGGTGGCGCTGCCCCCGGTCTCGGCCAGCTCGGGGCGGCCCTTTCCGCTCTCCAGGCCGGGGTGGCGCGGGTCTCCATCGCCGCCCGGGGTGTGGTCCGGCCCGGTGCCGGGGGTGTGGCCGGGCACCTCCGTACGCTCCTCGCGGCCACGGCCACGGTGGTCGCGCGGCGGGACCTCGCCGTCCGGGGCGGCCGAGCGGGCGGCGTCCGGGTGTCCGGGCGGCAGGGTGCGGTGCGGGCCGGGGCTGGCCGGGCCCGGCCGCCGGACGGGCGGCGGGGAGTCCGGCCGACCTGCCGGATCGGGCGCCTCCGTGGGAAGGCGGGAGGCCGACGGGGACACCTCGGTCGCCCACGGATCAGGCAGGGGCCAGGGGCGGGGCGGGACGGGGACGGCGGGCGGGCGGCCGGTCGGCGCCGGGGTCGCGTCGCGCGGGCCGGCGGACCGCTCACTCCCGGGCGGGCGCGCGGGCGCCGACGGCATGGCATCGCGCGGGTCGGCGGACCGCTCACTCCGAGGCGGGTGCACGGGCGCCGACGGCGTGGCATCGCGCGGGTCGGCGGACCGCTCACTCCGAGGCGGATGCACGGGCGCCGACGGCGTGGCGTCGCGCGGGTCGGCGGGCCGCTCGCTCCGGGGCGGGTGAGGGGGCGAGGGCGGTACGGGCGGCCGGGTGCCGGTGCCGTCGGCGGCCCGGAGCGCGAAGGTGTACGTGTCCGAGTGGCCGACCCAGTGGCCGTCCCGGTCGTGGTGCTGGACCAGGGCGGCCTGGACGGCGACCCGGTTGGGCCGGGCGTCCTCGCGGACGGCGAGCCGCAGCCGTACGTCCTTCTCGGCGCCGGGCCGCACGGTGAAGCCGCGGAAGCCCTGGCCGCCGTCGAGGACGCCGACGTTCTCGTCGCGCGTGGTGTGGCGCAGGCGGACCGGGAGCCAGCGCCGCCCGTCGTGGAAGTCGAGCCGGAGCTGCGAGGGGGCCAGGGCCCGGTCCTCGTCGAGCAGGAGGACCACCGGGTGGACGCGGTGGCAGGTGATCCGGCTGGTGTTGCGGATGCGCACGGTGAAGCCGCTCGGCTCGTCGCCCGCGCGCACGTGGGCGGGGCCGTCGCGCAACTGCCCGGTGAGCGGCAGAACGGCCGCGTCGGGCTGGACGCAGAGCGGGATGGGCGGCCCGGCCGGGCGGGCGCCGGGGGCGGCCGGGGCGTGAGCGGCCCCGGCGGGCGCTCCGGTGGGCGTGGCGTGGGCGGAGGCGGTGGCGAGGGGCGAGACGACTACCAGGACCAGGGCCAGGGGTGTGCGCGAGCGCATGAGTGTGTCCGCCTCCAGGTCGTGCCGGCGGCCGACGGCACTGGGAGGGGCCGTCGGCCGTTGGCGCGACCCTGCCACGCGGGCGGGGGCGCGGCGGGGCGCGCCACGCCTGGTTCGGCTGTTCGAGCCGGTCGTGGCGGCCGGAGATCGCCCGGTCGGCCGATAATCCGACCAATGCGGGGCGAAGCCCTCGTCGCCGGGCGGCGCGGGCGGCGGATCGTGCTTGGCTGGGGCCATGTCCGACACCACCACCTCGCCCACCCCGGGCGCCGCCACCGCGCCGGTCCGGGTCGCCCTCGTCGGGTACGGCCTGGCCGGTTCCGTCTTCCACGCCCCGCTGATCGCCGCCGCCGAGGGCCTGGTCCTCGACACCGTCGTCACCTCCTCGCCCGAACGGCGCCGGGCGGCCCGGGCCGCGTTCGGCGAGGTCCGGTTCGCCGGCACCGCCGACGAGCTGTGGCCGCGCGCGGACGAACTGGACCTGGTGGTCGTCGCCTCCCCCAACAGGACGCACGTCGCCCTCGCCGAGGCGGCCCTGCGCGCCGGGCTGCCGGTGGTGGTGGACAAGCCACTGGCCGGTACGGCGGGCGAGGCCCGGTCCCTGGCGGCGCTGGCCGAGGAGCGCGGGCTGCTGCTCTCGGTCTTCCAGAACCGCCGCTGGGACAACGACTTCCGCACCCTGGCCGCCCTGGTGGAAGCGGGCACGCTCGGCGACGTCTGGCGGTTCGAGTCGCGGTTCGAGCGCTGGCGGCCCAAGCCGAAGGGCGGCTGGCGCGAGTCGGGCCGCCCGGAGGAGATCGGCGGCCTCCTCTACGACCTGGGCAGCCATGTCGTCGACCAGGCCCTGCACCTCTTCGGCCCGGTCGACCGGGTCTACGCCGAGTCGGACGTACGCCGGTTCGGCGCCGAGGCCGACGACGACACCTTCCTCTCCCTGCGCCACCGCGGCGGCGTCCGCTCCCACCTGTACGTCAGCTCCACCACCGCCCAGCTCGGCCCGCGCTTCCGGGTCCTCGGCTCGGTCGCCGGGTACGTCAAGTACGGACTCGACCCGCAGGAGGCGGCCCTGCGCGCGGGCGAGCGCCCCCGGCCGGGTGAGCCGTGGGGTGTGGAGGGCGAGGCGATGTGGGGTCGCGTCGGCTCGGGCGAGTCCCCGCTGACCGGCGGCGGCACCCCCGAGCCGACCCTGCCGGGCGACTACCCGGCGTACTACCGCGCCGTTCACGCGGCCCTGCGCGGGGGCGGCCCGAACCCGGTCACCGCGCTGGAGGCGGCGGACGCCCTGACCGTGCTGGAGGCGGCCCGGGAATCGGCGCGCACCGGCGCGACGGTGGACCTGGTCGGGCGCGTCTGAGCCCCACGCGGGCCGGGCGGACGTGTCGGCCGGGGCGCCCGTCGGGTCAGGCGGTCACGGCGACGGCGGCCGGCTCCTCCCGGTACAGCACGGTCCGCTCGACCGCCGTCCACAGGGTGCTGGTGACCACGTACAGCGCGGCGGCGAGCGGCACGAAACCCACGGTGAACAGGGTCATGAACGACATCAGCGGCGCGATCTTGGCCATCGCCCCCATGCCCGGCATCCCTTCCGCGCCCCCGCCGGCCCCGGCGCCGAGCGCCGCGCCGGCGGCCATCTGGCGCTTGGTGCGCCGGTAGTTGTGGACGGCGACGGCCACCACCACGGCGAAGAGCACCAGGTAGACCTGGCCGTGCGCGCCGAACATCCCGCCGTCGGCCAGCGCGTCCTTCCACCGGTCGCCCAGCGGCGCGGCGAAGAGGGAGTGGCCGAGGAGGGTGTTGGGGGCGCCGCCGATCTCGGCGGAGGCGAAGAGGTGGTACATCAGGAAGAAGGCGGGCAACTGGCACAGGCTCGGCAGGATGCCGGAGAACGGCGACACCTTCTCGGCCGCGTACAGCTCCAGCGTGGCCTTCTGCAGCCGTTCCGGATTCTTCTTGTACTTCTCGCGCAAGGCGGCGACCTGCGGTGCGAGGCGGGTCCGCGCCTTCTGGCCCCGGGCCGCGGCCCGGGAGAGCGGCAGCACCAGCAGCCGGACGAACGCGGTGAACAGGACGATGGCGGCGGCGGTCGAGGCGGTGCCGGCGAGCGGTTCGAGGACATCGCCGAGCCCGTCGACGAGATCGGCGAAGGTGGAGAAGAACGACAAGGGAAACCCTCCCGTGGCGGCGCGCGCACAGCGGCACCGGGGTTGTCAGGCCGGGGAAGCGAGCCGGCAGGGCTCGCGGCAGCGTGACGGGACCGCACGTCCTCGCCCCGCCCGTCGGCGGAGCCGGCGTCGGGGGGAGGGGTTACGCGGCCGTCGGGAGGGGCGCCCCGGGCGCCCGGGGCCTGCGGCGGCCCGGTGCGTCGGGGTCTCGCTGCGGCAGGAAGGCGGTGCGGCGGGCGCGGTCCCTGAGCGCGGTCCGCACCCGTGCCACCGGCACCCTGGGCACGGCCCGGGCGGCGACCACCGCGCAGAGCGCGAGCGCGGATCCGGCGGCGGCGGTGGCGGCCACCGCGACGGCGGCGGCCCCGAGCGCGGTCTCGGCGAGCAGGTACTGGGCGGTGAGCAGGACGAGCAGCACGCCGAGCAGGCGCAACTGCCGTAGCTGGTTCGTCGTGGCCGACACCACGTCCGTCATACCCGCCTCCTTCCGCGTACCGCCGGGCCGAGAGTTCCCGCCAGCCTACCGGGGGCACCGCCGGTCGCGGGAGGGGCGCGGGGCGCGGGCTCGGGCACGCGGGCGCCTCCCGCGCCGGGCGTGCCCCGGCGTACGTGGCCCCGCCCACACCGCGCGCACCGCCCCTTCCACGGTCCACGCCCGGCAGTACCGTGTCCCGTATGCGCCCCGACACGCCAGCCGAGACCACGCCGCACGCCTCGCACAGCGCCGAGGCCGAACGACTCGAACGCGCCGCCGCGCTGTACCCCGAGGACGCCGAGCAGCTCCTGCTCCAGGCCGCCGCCCACCACGAGGTCGCAGGCAGTCGCGAACGCGCCACCGCCCTCTACGACCGCCTGCTGGCCCTCCCCGCCGAGCAGCCCGTCCTGGTCCGCGCCCTGAAGGCCGCCAACCTCTGGGAGTACGGCCACGAGGCGGAGGCCCGCGCCGTCATCGACGGTGTCCGCCTCGCCGCGCCCCGCTCCCCCGAGCCGTGGATCATCGTCGCCGAGGCGCTGGAGGCCCACGACGAGCTGGAGAGCGCCCACCGCGTCTTCACCGACGCCATCGAACTCCTCGTCGGCGACAGGGCGAACCCGCCCCGCGAGGTACGGCCGCTGCTCTTCGGCCGCCACCGCGTCCGCCGCCTGCTCGGCGCCTGCCACGATGCCCGCGACGACCTCGCCGACCGCCTCCACGAGGCCCCCGTCCCCCTCGACGAGCTGCACGACCCGAACCGCCTCTGGTCCCTCGGCTCCGACAACCCCGCCGAACTCCGCGCCGAGATCGACCGCCTCCGCGCCGAACTGGGCTCCTACCGCGCCGCCCTCTCCCGCCCGTTCCCGGTTGCCGTCCTGCACTGGCCCGAGGACGAACTGACCCAGCTCCTCACCGCCCACCCCGCCCTCGCCACGGAGTACCCCTCCCACGAAGCCCACCTGACCGCCGTCGAATCCTCCCTCCGCGAACTCGCCACCACTGGCGCCCCCAACCTCGGCACCGTCTCCGCCACCCTCCCCTCCTACGAGGCCTTCGCCGCCTCGGAGACCACCTCCCCCACCGACCCGACCCTGCTCCCGCTGTACGCGACGACCCTGGCGGCGAGAGGGCGAGCGAAGGCTTGGCCGCCGGCGAAGGAGGCAGGGTGCTGGTGCGGGAGTGGCCAAAGGTATGGGGAGTGTCACGGAGCGTAGGAGCTCAGGCCTGGACTGACCACGCATAGATCCCTGGAGCCAGACACGGGCCCAGCCAGCCAAGCCATCACCCAGATACCGCTTCAGACTTGGCTGGGCACCGTGCTCCGGTTGTCGGCCGACTGCGGCCAGCTCTCGGTAAAGCTCTCCTGAACTGCCGTGAGTGCGGGGTCTTCCTCCGGCTCGAACTCGGATGCCGGGTCGTGGTGAAGCTCCCCGGTCCGCCGGAGCGCCTCCGCGATAGCGTGCCCCACAGCCTCCGCTACCGGGGGAGGAAAGGCATTTCCCACCTGCCGGTACTGAGCCGTTTTCCTCCCCGCGAACTCCCAGTACGCAGGAAACCCCTGAATGAGCGCCGCTTGTTCGACTGTCAGCATGGGACCGCGCTTCTGCGTGAGGTTCCCCAGATCACGGTCACGGTCAACGATTCTGTCTTCGTCATTGGCTACCCCCATGCCGTTGACGCCGAGGGCCTTCCATGCCTTCTTGGCCCGGCTCGGTCCGAGGTCAGCGCCGCCATGCTTCTTCGAGCCGCCCACAAGGGTGGGTGCGACGGTGCCGAGCTTCGCCTGGTCCCACCACTGCTTGAACAGAGGTGAGTCTTTGCCGCCGAGGCGCCGGGCCATGGACTCTTCAAGCGCCTCCGCCACTGTCTTCAGCTTCTTGCGCGGCACAGGCCAGTCGAAGCCCCTGTACTGGTCCTTCCGGATGGCAACCAGAATCGCTCGCGGCCGCAGCTGCGGCACCCCGTAATCCTGAGCGTGCAGAACGTTCCAGCCACAGATCACGTACCCGGATTTACGCAGCCGGTTCTTGATGTGATTGCGGTAGTACCGGAACTTAGGCTCCGGCTCCACAAGGCCGCGCACGTTCTCGATCATCACCGCACGCGGGAGGAGCTGGTCAACGAGATCCAGCATTTTAGGGAAGAGATCGCGTTCATCGTCGCGGCCGAGCTGCTTTCCCGCAGTGGAGAATGGCGGGCACGGAACACCGCCAGCCAGGAGATCCAGGTCTCCCGGCTTCAGGAATTCCGCCTGCTGACGCGACCCCGCACCCCCCGGCACCTTGAGAGGGTTCAACACTCTCTCAAGCGGCTTAAAGTTGTTTACGTCCTCATTGAGGATGAGGCAGTGCTCTCGCTCCCACGCCCACTTCGGATGCTTTCCCACGTTATGAGCAAGAGTCGCGGCGGCATGGGGGTCGATCTCTACGAGCGCCAGATGGCGAAAGTTCGCATCATGCAGTCCGACCGCCTGACCGCCAGCACCGGCACAGATCTCAATCGAGGTCAGCCTGTCGGCGGTGCTCATGATCGGCTTCTCCTGGGGTGCAGTACTGGCAGACACGCAAGTGTCGCATCCTCGCCACCCCAGGAGAACACTGAACCCCCTCTTCACCCATCGCCGCCCGCCCTCGGGGCAGGTCAGCCGCTCGTACCATAGAACCAAGCAACTGCCCGACTCCCGACGGACTACCTATGCGGCACCGGCCGGACACCGGGCCATCACTCTAAGGCTGCACTCAACTACTTACCGCTCCCGTCCAGGTAGCTCATCAGCGCTCGGACATCTCCCATGTCCATACCGGCGGCAATCGAAGGCTCCTCCTGCAGGTCCGCGAGCTGCTGGACTGAGGGGTCGTCCAGGATCTTCCCCATGAACTCAAGCTTCTGTTCCAGCCGGAGTGCTACCACCTCGTCAATGGTCCTCTCCGCGGCCAGAACGGTTACCCGGGTCTCCGCGTCCGGCGCCAGACCCAGGCGGTGAATGCGGTCGAGGCTCTGCAGGAAGCGGCCTGCCATGAAGTCCCGATCGACGTACACCGCGTCGTGGCAGTCACGGTGCAGGCTGATCCCCTCCCCGAGGGTGGCCGGGTTGGATAGCAGCACCATGCAGTCCGGATCGGTGCGGAAGCGCCGGATCTGCTCCTCGCGGTCCTGGGTACCGCCGTGTACCACGGCTGGCTCAAACGCCGCGAACAGTCGCTCCATGGTTGTCAGGCTCCGTACGAACGTTGTCCAGACCAGGGTCTTACGCCCGGCCGAGGCATTCTCGGAGACGATCTTCAGCACCTCATTGTATTTCGGGGATAGCTCATACGAGGGCAGATCCCTCATCAGCGTGAACAGCGAGTCACTGGCCGGAACCTGCAGGGGCGGCACCCGGTAGGTAAGCGGCTCATAACGGCTCTCCACCTCGCCTAGGAGGGCGGGGCTCGTCGCCGCCATCAGCAGGCGCAGCATGGCCTTGCCCAGCGAGTCGAAGTCCTCACGTTCCACTGAGGCCCTGGCGGAGTACCGGCCGACCAGAGCGTCGTAGATCTCACGGTGCAGCGACCCATTCGGGAGCGTCACGTACCGAATCCGCGTCTCGAAGGGCGGCAGGCCCAACTCACGCTTGGTCGTCCTGGTGAACATGGGCCGCAGCACCTGGCTGGCGTAGCTGAGGTCACCCCCGTCGACCGCGTTGGTCACGACCCTGCGCCCCTGGCCCGGCCAGACAAAGGAGAGCAGGTTCTCAAGATCTCTGGCCCCGTTGGGTGCCGGAGTCCCCGTGAGGATCAAACGGCGTCGACTGAGCGGCCCCAGCGCCATACACGCACTGCCGTAAATGCCACGCGCGCCAAGCTTCATCCTGTGCGCCTCGTCGAGGATGACCATGGACGGCGCGGCCCGGAGCCACGCCGCAAGGGCATTGAGCGACTTGTCGAGACGCTCGTAGTTCAGGATCAGAATCTCGGCGGACGGGTCCGGGGCTCCCGCCATGACGGTGGTTACGGGCGGCCTCTTGAAGCACTCACCCGCCTCGAACAACCAGGACTCGTAGGCGGACTTCGGGCTCACCACGAGAAGCCGACGCACCTCGCCCTGCTCCTTCATCGCGGAGTACACGGCTAGCCCAACGCGGGTCTTACCCGCGCCCGGAACACTGAAGTTGGCGCCGTGCTGCGTGGAGAGCAGGTGAGCGATGTCCCGCCGCTGGAAGCTGGTGAGGTCCGCCCGCCAGCTTGTGCCCAGCATGCTCACGACCTCGTCCACGCCAACGAGTTGTGCGGGCTCGCCCTGGAGCTGGCGTTCCGCGAGGTCGGAGTCGTCCATGACGCTCTCGACGAGCGCCAGCAGGTCCTTGTCCCACTCGACGTTGTCGTCTGGCCAGTCAGCCAGCGCTTCGATGCCGGCCAGGAAGTCATCGAGCCCGACTTCGGCCATGAGCAGGCTCCGCTGGCCGCCTACGGAGAAACGTATGGCCAGCGAGGCCAGGTCCCGCTGGAACGGCTCCGAGGCCCGGAGCACCACCTTGGTCCTGGTGATGTCGAAGCCGACCGTAAGCGCATACTGGGCTGCCTCGGTCACGCTCGCCCCTTGCTGATCACGTCGAGAAGCCAGGCCACGCCGTCGCCGGGCTCAGCCACGCTGCGCCTGGTCTCTCGCGCGAGCTTCTCCAGGCTCGCCTTGAGCTTCTGGATAGAATCATCGAGTGCCTCCTCGTCCAGGCTGTTCGACGCGCGGGCGAGCCCGATGTCGACCGTGCACTGCTCGATGTCCTGGCAGGCGTCGTTCAGGCGGTCGGACGCCGCCTGCTTCCGCTTGCGCACGCGCGCATCCTTGCCGGCGGGCTCCAGCGCGTCCTCGATCGCCTTCCGCGCGCCCTGCACGACCTTGGAGGCACCCTCCGTCTCCGCTCCGCCCCCGGCCCGCTCCAGCGCCATGGCACGCAGAACCTCGTTGGTGAACGCCTGCGCTTCAAGGTGGGGCTGGGCGCCCGCCTTCACCGTGCGGCTCATGCCCGGGATACTGCGCTCCTTCGGAGCAGAGACCTCCGACTTGAGGAAGGACGGCAGACGCGTGCCCAGGTATCGGTCGCGGAAGTCCGGCTCAATCAGACGCACGTCGGTCTTCGAGAACTTCAGAGCGATCGCCGCGAGCCGACTCTCCTTCATCACTTCCGCACGGTCCCGGTTCCTCTTCGACTCCTTTACCCAGGCGCGGTAAAGCTCCCGGAGCTTTTCCTTGGCGTCCTCGAAATCAAGCAGCTGCAACTGAACCGCCCCGGCGCGGGACCTGCTCCGCAGATCCTCAAGCGTCGAGAGGATCCACATGTCCGCCTCTACAGTATCGGCGCGCTTACGGAAAACCTTCGCGATGTCGGCGACCGGCCGTCCCATCTGCAGCAGTTCCTGCATCGCGATGAGCTCGTTGATGTACGAGTAGTCACGCCGCTTATCCTGACGGAGTTGCAGCGAGAGTTCCACCGCGTCGATGTCCGCCCATGTGCAGGAGGCCGGCAGCACTCCTACGCGGATGTTCGGTACACCCAGCTGCTTGAGGGCGGCGGCACGGGTGTTGCCGTTCACTAGGATGCCGTCTCTGGTGATGAGGCCGGGCTCGTTCTGCCGGTGCTCCTTGAGGCTGTCCCTCAGCTCCTCGAACGCGGGGTCCAGCCTGGACGGGTCATCCGGCTTGGCCTGCAGGAGGCCCTCCAGGTATTCCTGGCTCTCCGGGGTCCAGGGGTTTTCCTCAAGGAGGATGTCCTTCTCCGGGCTAAAGCTCCGCTGAGCCCGGATGCGGTGCGTGGCGGGGTTGAAGTAGAGATCCCCGACCGGCATGTCGATGACCTCGACGACCGTCGGCTGTGTCCGCCACTCGACGGTCAGGGTCTCCCTCAAACCCTGGTCGGCCTGTGCCTCCTTGAGGCGCTGGTCCACAGTCTCGCGATTCTGCACGGCGCGGGGCGGCACACCGAAGTCCTTGCTCACGTCTTCCTCCGAAAGAAAAGGCCAGGGCCTGGGCGGGGCCGGTCGGCCCCGCCCAGAAATCAACAGAAAGGAGCAGTCTTCCTAGATTCCGAGAGTCGCGCGTACCCGCTCACGGGACTCAGCGGGGAGGGTGCAGTAAAGCGCCCAGATCTCTTCCACCGTGCTGAAGTCCCGCCGGTCGTTCTTCATCCAGGAGACGAGCACGTCGCGCTCGAAGCCGCCCAGGCCGGAGATCTTCAGCTCGACCTCCGGGAAATCCACCTTCGTCCCACGCCCGCCCACACGACAGCGATTACACTCGGCGACGAGTTCGGTCTTCTCCGTGCCGTCAGCCTGAATTACCGGCCGCCGGGCGATGTCGATCTGCGCGGCCTCAACTCCGTCGCTGTACTCCCCGCCCGCCGCGATGCCGCACGACCGGCACATGTTGCCGTCAGCGACCAGGACTTCACGGCGGCGCCTGTCCGTGATCGACGCCCGCGGGGAACTGCCGCCGTTGCCGGGCTCCCACACGGGCTTGCCGGCCGACACGAACCGCTGCTCATGCTGGTCCAGCCTCGAGTCATCACGATTCGTGTGAATCTGCCACCCGTACTGGCGCAGATCGCGTACGCGGCGGTCCGCCTGCGCCACGCCGGGGAACGCGCCGGCCACGTCAGCCTTCGTGAAGGTATTGCCCTCGCCGATCACCTGGATCAGCCACAAGGCGGCCCTCTTCATCGTTCCGAGCTTCGGGTCGTTCCAGTCCGGAATACCCATACCGCACCCCCTGAGAATCGGTCAGCCAGACGACGCACCGGATACGGCAAGGCAAGGCGCCCGACCCGGCGGTCCCACAACCATGACCGGCCGACCCCGGGCAATTCCAGCGCCGGAAGACTTTCACTGGTGCGCGTAAGTCACACCAGCCCCACAGCCCTTTCCCTGGCCCGCGGTTTCTCCGAGAATCGGGCTCCCTTAGCCTGTTCTGGCGTACCGCCCGAGGAGAGGAAGCCGTGGCCCCGAGAACGCAGAGTTGGAAGGACCTCCCGCCGGAGTGCCCGGACGAGAAGCGCCTGATGGCCATCTGCCTGCGCAGGGTGAAGGACTGCACGGACCTCACTCAGCAGCGGCTCGCCGCGAAATGCGGGATCGCCACGAGCACACTGAACGGCTACCTCAACGCACGGAATCAGCCAACGCCTGAGGTGCTCCGCTGCTTCTACTTCGCAGTGAAGGAGGACACCGACCTGCGCGGACTCCAGCTCCCGCACTCCTTGCATGAGCTGGAGTCGATACTTTCCAGCCAGACGGAAAAGGCCCGTCCAGCCAGTCAAAGGCCGGCTGTGCGAATCTCGAACCGGAGCCATGGTGCGGAGTTCGCTCGACGGCGCAGGTCACGGGCGAACTACCGTGCGCGTGTGCCGGTCCCCCCTCAAAGGGGGGACCGGCACACGCGCACGGCCACGGGGCCAGACTGGACGGGGCTGGAGACGCTTCTGGACCGCGTTCTGCGGCGCCAGACGCAGGACGCCTTCTTCATGATCTGGCAGTCCGCGATGAATCTCCCGACCTCCGAGATCCCCCGCGTAGTCGCGTCGTGCCGTGGAGCGGGGCTCTCCGATGCCGCTGACGCCGTAATCACCAACGCCGCACGCAGGGACCTGAGCGCCGTACTACGCATAGCTGCGTGCTTCCACGAAGCCCACCAGTACGAGGACGCGAAACTGCTGCTCAACTCCGCCACCGTGGCGGGCAGGGCCTCGCAGAGCAGTTGACCCTCGTCGGGCGGTAGGCCCAGAATCCGCGCCGGCGCGCAAAATCGGGTCGGCTGTCTTGCCATCAGGCCGGGCGGAACGAGACGCGCATCGCCGCCGCAGTCGACGCCGAATAGCCCTCACCCCCGAAACGCCGCCCGATAGTTGCGCGGTGTCGTCCCCAGGGCCGCGTGGAAGTGGTGGCGCAGCGAGACGTCGGTGCCGAAGCCGCAGGCGGTGGCGATGCGGTCGATGGTGTGGTCGGTTTCCTCCAGGTACTGGCGGGCGCGGTCCAGGCGGCGTTGGGTGAGCCAGCGCAGGGGGGTCTGGCCGGTCTCCTGGCGGAAGTGGCGGGTGTAGGTGCGGACGCTCATCGCTGCCTGGGCGGCCAGGTCGGCGAGGGTGAGCGGATCGGCGAGGTGGTCCAGGGCCCAGGTGCGGGAGCCGGCGGTGGAGGCGATGCCCGGTTCGGGGACGGGGCGGCGGATGTACTGGGCCTGGCCGCCCTCGCGGTGCGGGGGGACCACGGTGCGGCGGGCCACGTCGGCGGCGGCGGCGGCACCGTGGTCGCGGCGGATGAGGTGGAGGCAGAGGTCGATGCCGGCGGCCTCGCCCGCCGAGGTGAGGACCTCGCCCTCGTCGACGTAGAGGACGTCGGCGTCGACCTCGACGCGGGGGTGGGCGCGGGCGAGGCGGTCGGCGGAGAGCCAGTGCGTGGTGGCGCGGCGGCCGTCGAGGAGGCCGTACGCGGCGAGGACGAAGGCGCCGGTGCAGACGGAGGCGAGGCGGGCGCCGGCGCCCCGGGCCGTGTCGAGGGCGGCGCGGAGGTCGGCGGGGAGGGGCTCGCCGGCGAGGCGTTCGTCCTGTTCGTGGGAGGCGGGGACGAGGACGGTACGGGCCTCGGCGAGGATCTCCGGCCCGTGCGGCGCGTACACGGAGAAGTCGGCGTCGGTGCGGACGGGGCCGGGCCGGGTGGCGCAGGTGCGGACCGTGTAGAGGGGGGTGCCGTCGGTGGCGCGTGCGCTGCCGAACAGCTGGTGGATCAGGCCGAGTTCCATCGGGAGGACGCCGTCGCGGATGAGGACGGCGACGAGGTGCGGGGCGGGCATGGAGGTCCTGTCGGTGGGCGGCCTGGGGACGGGGACGCGAGGGGGTCCGTGGAGGGCTCTGCCCAGCCCCCGGTGGCCGTAATCTTCTGTTGGTTGTCCATCTGGCCACTGATGCCTGCCCGGGCCGGGCGGGAACGTCGTGGCATGGCAATTTCCTCATCGGGTCAAGATCCGGAACAGGGCCGAGCAGCCCATGGCTGGACCGTCGTCGCCGTTGCGGGCGCGGCGATCGTCACGGCCGGGGCGTTCACGACCTTCGGCGGACTACTCCTCGTCCCGCTGCACGAGGAACGTGGCTGGTCGCGGGCGTCGATCGGGGTGGCGTTCGCGATCAGCACGGTCCTGTACGGGGTGACGGCGCCGTTCGCGGCGGCGCTGACGGACCGGTTCGGGGTGCGGCGCGTCCTGGTGGGCGCGCTGCTGCTGGCCGGGGGCGGAGCGGCGGGGACGGGGGTGGCGGGTTCGCCGGCGCAGGTGGCGGTGGCCTGGGGGCTGG
The DNA here is from genome assembly GCF_051397025.1 of Streptomyces sp. BBFR102. Lineage (NCBI taxonomy): Bacteria > Bacillati > Actinomycetota > Actinomycetes > Kitasatosporales > Streptomycetaceae > Streptomyces > Streptomyces sp. BBFR102. The sequence goes on along the minus strand of NZ_CP195757.1, from coordinate 3,983,579 downwards.
GGGTGGGGCTGGGCACGGGAGCCGCCTCCACCGCGCTGGCCGCGGGCGTCGCGGAGCGGTCCGGGGCCGGGCGGCGCGGCCTGGTGGCGGGGTTGCTGACGGCGGCCGGGGTGGTCGGGCAGTTCGTGTTCCTGCCCGTGCTGTCCCAGGTGGTCGAGGCGTACGGCTGGCAGGCGGCGGCCTGGGGGCTGGCGGGTGCGGCGGGGCTGGTGGCCGTGGGCGCGCTGGTGGTGTTGCGGGGTGCGCGGGCGCGAGGCCACGCGGGAGCGGGCGCCGGGACGCCCGGAGCCGGCTACACGCCCCCGTTCGTCACCCGAGCCCTGCGCGTCCTCACCATCGCCACGCGGCGCCCGGCGTTCTGGCTGCTGGCCGGGGTGTTCGCGGTCTGCGGAGCCTCGACCAACGGCCTGCTCTGGAACCACTTCACTCCCGCCGCCCACGACCACGGCATGCCCGCCACCTCGGCCTCGACCCTGCTGGCCCTGGTCGGCGTCTTCAACGTGGCCGGAACCATCGCCGCGGGCCGCCTCACCGACCGGGTCGACCCCCGCCGCGTCCTCGCCGCCTGCTTCGGCCTGCGCGCCCTGGCCCTGGTGAGCCTGCCCCTGCTCTGGTCTCCCTCGGTCGGGGTGCCGCTGGTGGCCTTCGCCGTGCTGTTCGGCCTGCTCGACGTGGCGACGGTGCCCCCGACTCTCGCCCTGTGCCGGGTCCACTTCGGCCAGGACGCCGTGGTCGTCTTCGGCTGGGTCAACGCCGCCCACCAACTGGGCGCGGGCACCATGGCCCACCTCGGCGGCCTGACCCGCGACGCGTTCGGCTCGTACGACCCGGTGTGGGCGGGGGCGGGGGCGCTGTGCGCGGGGGCGGCGGTCCTGGCGGGGGTGGTGCGGGGTGGCCGGACGGACCGCCCGGAGCGGCCCTCCCTCTACGCCCCCACCCCCCGCGACACCGTGTAGATCACCAACCCCGCCAGCGACCCCACCACCGTGCCGTTGATCCGGATGAACTGGAGGTCGCGGCCGATGTGGGCCTCGATCTTGCGGGAGGTGTGGTCGGCGTCCCAGCTCGCGACGGTGTCGGTGATCAGGGAGGTGATCTGGGCGCGGTAGTTGGTGACGACGTAGGCGGCGGCCGATTCGGCCCAGCCGTCGACCTTCTGCTGGAGGCGGGGGTCGGCGGCCATGCGGTTGCCGAGGGAGAGGAGGGCGGCGCGGGCGCGGAGGCGCAGTTCGCTCTGTTCGTCCTCGGCGGCGGCCACGATCATGGCGCGCACGGCGGACCAGGCGGAGGCGATGAGGTCCTGGACCTCGGGGCGGTGGATGATCTCGGACTTGAGGCGTTCGACACGGGCGCGGGTGTCGGGGTCGGTGCGCAGGTCGGCGGCGAAGTCGGCGAGGAAGGTGTCGATGGCGGCGCGGGCCGGGTGGTCGGGCATGTCGCGCATCTCGGTGAGGAAGCGCAGGAGTTCCTTGTAGACGCGCTCGCCGACGCGCTTGTCGACGAAGCGCGGGGTCCAGCCGGGGGCGCCGCCCTGGACGGCGTTCATCACGCGGTCGCCGTGGAGGACCAGCCAGTCCTGGGCGCGGGAGCAGACGAGGTCGACGACGCGACGGTGGCCGCCGTCCTCGACGATCCGCTCCAGCGTCCGGCCGAGGCCCGGCGCGATCTCCTGGGCGTCGGCGCGGCGGGTGACGGCCTCGCCGACGATGGCCTGGACGTCGTTGTCGCGCAGGACGGTGAGGGCGCCGCGCAGGGCGGTGGAGAGTTCGGAGGTGACGCGGTCGGCGTTCGCGGGGACGGTCAGCCAGTCGCCGACGCGGCTGCCGAGGCGCAGGGCCCGCAGCCGGGTGCGGATGACGTCCGGGGAGAGGAAGTTCTCGCCGACGAAGGCGCCGAGCGAGGCGCCGAGCTGGTCCTTCTTGCGCGGGATGATCGCGGTGTGCGGGATGGGCAGGCCGAGCGGGTGCCGGAAGAGGGCGGTGACGGCGAACCAGTCGGCGAGCGCACCGACCATGCCCGCCTCGGCGGCGGCGGCGACGTACCCGGCCCAGGCTCCGGCGCCGGAGTGTTCGGCCCAGGTGGCGAGGGCGTAGACGACCGCGACGAGGACGAGCAGGCCGGTGGCGGTGATCTTCATGCGGCGGACGCCGCGCCGCTTCTCCTCGTCGGCGGCGGTGAACGCCATCGGGTCGGCGCCGCTGCCGGGGGCGCCCGCTCCGGCGCCGAGCAGGGCGCCCAGGGCGCTGCCTCGTGCCCCGGGCGCACCGGGCTCGCGAGGTGTGCCTGTGTCCTGCGCCCGCGCGCCCTCGCCCCCGCGGTCGTCCTGTGCTGCCATGGCGTCCCGTCCCGTCGACCGTCGCTGCCCGTGGCCGAATCCGCGCGCGTCACGCCCGGTATGGCCCCCGTACGGCACGATACGGCGCCCGCCCGCCTCGCCGTCGCGGCACACCGCCGCCGGCCCCCCAGTGACCCTCCGCGCACGGACCCCCACACCCCACTCCCGCATCTCACCCTCCGTCAGCATGCGGGGACGCCACGTGCGCCTCTTGTCCCCCGGCTCCCGCAATCGCCCGGTTCCGCGCCGCTTCGGGGAACGGACGGCGGGCGGGCCGCGTCTGTCCCTCCGGGGGCGCCCCGCGCGGCACTCCGCGCCATGACGCATCATGGAAGATCCACCCGGAGCCCCGGCGCTCCCCCGGCCCGAGGAGTAACAGGCGCATGACCAAGCGTCACGGTTATGCCTTGCTCGCCGCCCTCGCGGCGATCGTCGTCCTGGTATCGGCCGCCATCCACCTGGGCGTGACCGGGACCGGCGCCCGCGACGAGTCGGCGGACCAGGGCGCCCGCACCCCGCGCAGCTCGGCGGCTCCGGCCTCGTCGGGCAGCTGGGTCGCGGCGTGGTCGGCCTCCCCGGTCGGCGGTGAGCCGGGCACCGAACTGCGCGGCTACGCCGGGCAGTCGATCCGTAACGTGGTGCACACCCACACCGGCGGCACCAGCGCCCGGGTCACCCTCTCCAACCTCTACGGGCAGCAGCCGCTCAACCTCACCCGCGCCTCGATCGCGCTGACCGCCGCCCCCAACAACCCCTCGGCAGCCCCGGGAACGCTCCGCGCCCTGACCTTCGACGGCCGCAGCGACGTCGTCATACCCCCGGGCGAGCAGCGGGTCAGCGACGCGGTGCGCATCCGCGTCCCCGACGGCTCGGACCTGCTGATCACGACGTTCAGCCCCACGCCTTCGGGCCCGGTCACCTACCACCCGCACGCCCGGCAGATCAGTTACGTGGCGCGCGGCGAGCGGACCGACGAGGAGTCGGGGGCGGCGTACACGCAGCAGAGCCCGTTCTGGCGGTACGTGACGGCGGTGGACGTCCACAGCAACGAGTCGCAGGGCGCCGTGGTCGTCCTCGGCGACTCGCTGACCGACGGCATCACCTCGACCATGGGCGCCAACCGCCGCTGGACCGACGTCCTGGCGCAGCGGATGCGCGACGAGCCGGGCAACCTCGACCTGAGCGTGGTCAACCAGGGCATCAGCGGCAACCGGCTGCTCTCGGACGGCCTGGGCCGTCCGGCCGGCAATCCGAGCGGCCTCAACCGGTTCGAGCGGGACGCGCTCTCCCGGTCGGGGGTGCGCGGGGTCGTGGTCGCCCTCGGCATCAACGACATCCTGCGCAACCCGAACGACAACTCCGCCGCCGACATCGCCGACGGCCTGCGCGACCTGACCCGCCAGGCCCACCGGCGGGGCCTGAGGGTCACCGGCGCGACGCTCATGCCGTTCGGCGGGCACCGCGGGTGGACGCCGGAGAAGGAGCAGATGCGCCAGGAGGTCAACGCCGCGATCCGGGCCGGCGAGGTCTTCGACCACTACGTCGACTTCGACAAGGCCGTCCGCGACCCGTACGACGCCCAGAAGCTGCGCCCGGCATACGACTCCGGGGACCACCTGCACCCGAGCGACGCGGGCTTCCGCAGGATGGGCGAGTCCTTCGACCTGACGCTGCTGCGCAAGACGGCCCCGGCGCAGCTCTGAGCGGGGGCGGGACTCAGCCCAGTTCCTTGCGGTCCCCCGACTCGTCCCGGCGGCGCTCCTCCTCCAGGCGCTGCTGGGCGCGGGTCGGCTTGCGTTCGGTGCCGACGCCACCCCAGAAGGCGAAGCCGCGGACGATGACACGCGGGGCGTCAGGGTCGGGGGCGTCGTCACCGGCCGGGCGCCCGAAGCCGCCCATGATGCCGATGCCGCGCACCTCGACGTGGACGCCGGGCGGGACGACGATGTTGACGCCGCCCATCACCGTCCAGCAGTCGATGACCGTCTCGCGGGACTCGAAGCGGGCCTCGCGCAGGTCGAGCTGACCGCCGCCCCAGAAGGCGATGGCCTTGAAACGGGCGGGCACGGTCCAGCGGCCGGTGTGCTGGAAGCCGGAGAGCACGCCGATGCCCCAGCGGCTCTCGCCGGTGCCGCCGATACGGGCCGGCCAGTTCTCCCGGCCGGGCCCTGCGGTGGCGCGGGCGGCGGGCACGCCGGTCCCGGTGGCGGGCAGGTCGCGGGTGAGAGGTTCCAGTTCGGCGTAGGTGCGGGCCCGGTAGACGGCATCCAGCCGCTGCCCGAACTCGTCCATGTCCAGGCGGCCTTCGGCCATGGCGTCGCGAAGTCGTTCCGCGACCTTCTCCCGGTCGGCGTCGGAGGCGCGCAGTTCGGGCAGCTCTTCACTCATACGGTCAGCCTATGAGGCGCGGGCCCCGGGGGGACAGGGCCGGCGGGCGGACCGCAACGATCCCGTCACCGGGCGGGACCGGTCGCCGGCTCCTCCCTGCGAGCCTGGCCCTCACCCCACCGAACGCCCCGCGTACATCAGCGCGATGACGTCCTCGATGTCGGGTTCCCGTACCGAGAGGTCGAGCAGTGGCCAGCCGGCGGCGATCTCCGCGACGATCGGGGCGGCCGGGCGGCCGGCGGGGAAGGCGAGCCACTGGCGCGGCCCCTCGACCCTGACGGTGCGGGCGGACTCCAGGGAGATGGGTGCCAGTTCGGTGGCGAGGTCGACGACCAGGGTGCGTTCCACCTCGGCGATCCGGTGCAGCCCGGCCACGGCGCCGTCGTACATGAGGCGGCCGTGGTCGATGACCATCACTCGGCGGCAGAGCTGCTCGATGTCGGTGAGGTCGTGGGTGGTGAGCAGGACGGTGGTGCCGCGTTCGGCGTTCAGGTCGGCGAGGAACCGCCGCACGTTGGCCTTGGAGACGACGTCGAGGCCGATGGTCGGCTCGTCGAGGTACAGCACCTCGGGGTCGTGCAGGAGGGCGGCCGCGATGTCGCCGCGCATCCGCTGGCCGAGGGAGAGCTGGCGTACGGGGACGTCCAGCAGGTCGCCGAGGCCGAGGAGTTCGACGCACCGGTCGAGGTTCTCCCGGTAACGGGCGTCGGGGATGCGGTACATGCGGTGGATGAGCTGGTAGGAGTCGAGCAGCGGCAGGTCCCACCACAGGGTGGTGCGCTGGCCGAAGACGACGCCGATGCGGCGGGCGAGCCGGGCCCGGTCGCGGGCGGGTTCGACGCCGGCGACGCGCAGGGTGCCGCCGCTCGGGGTGAGGATGCCGGTGAGCATCTTGATGGTGGTGGACTTGCCCGCGCCGTTGGGTCCGACGAAGCCGACCACCTCGCCGCGCGCCACCGAGAAGGAGAGCCCGTCCACGGCTCTGACCTCCCGCTTCTCCCGCCGTAGGAGACCGGCGCGGCGGCGCACCTCGAAGGTCTTCTCGACTCCGTCGAGGTGGATCACCTCCTCGCCGTCGCGCGGCCCGGGCAGCACGGCGGGGCCCGCCTCCGTCCCGGCGTCCTCGTCGGCCGCCGGTCGCTCCGTCGCGTCCATCGCTGTTCTCTCTCCTGCCTCTGGGTGGGGTGGGGGTGGGCCGGTTCAGCTCCCGGTGGAGCGGTACGCCCGCAGCCCGAGCCGGGGTGGGGGTGGGCCGGTTCAGCTCCCGGTGGAGCGGTACGCCCGCAGCCCGAGCCGCCACAGCAGCCCCGCCGCCACGCAGCAGAGGGCGGCCACGAGCGGTGGGGCGAAGGCCGCCGGGGCCGGCAGGCCGAGCGGCAGGGGGCGGTCCAGGACGTACGACGCGGGCACCCAGTTGACGAAGGCCAGCGGCAGCACGAAGGTCACCGAGGCGACCAGTTCCCTGGTGAAGACGGTCGGCGGGTACTGGAGCAGGGTGGTGCCGCCGTAGGTGAAGGCGTTCTGCACCTCGGCCGCGTCCTGGGCGTAGAACTGGAAGACGGCCCCGGCGACGAAGAGCGCGCCGAACAGGGCGGCGCCGCTGACCAGCATCATCGGGACCATCAGCACCTTGGTCCAGCTCCAGTCGATCTCCAGCACCAGCAGCGCGTACGCGAGGACCAGGCCGCCCTGGGTGATGCGGCCCAGGCGGCGCAGGGCGAAGCGGTCGGCGGCGAGCTGGGCGAGGACGGGGACGGGGCGGACCAGCAGGGTGTCCAGGGAGCCGTCCCGGATGCGGCGGCCGAGCCGGTCCATGGAGCCGACGGTGAGGTGGGCGAGGCCGAAGGCGGTGGCGGAGGTGCCGTAGAGGAAGGCGACCTCGCCGAGGGTGAAGCCGCCGAGCCGGTCGACGTGCGTGAACATCAGCAGGATCGCCACGAAGTCGAGGCCGTTGGCGGCGATGGCGACGGTCAGCGCCAGGGCGAACGACGCCCGGTAGGTGAGGGTGGAGCGCACCCACATGGCGACGACGAGCCGGTACGCGCGCAGCCCCTCGGCGAGCGGGGCGCCGAAGCGGGCGTCGACGTCGGCGGGCGCGGGGCGCCGGGGCGCGACGGGGTCAGCCACCCTGGACCACCACCCGGCGGGTCGCGAGCTTCTGGAGGGCGCGTCCGGCGGCCAGCAGCGCCACCGCCCAGGCGAGCTGGAAGGCGTAGACGCCGAGCAGGCCGGTGCCGGTGTGGACGCCTAGCAGCACGTCGGCGGGGAGTTGGAGGATCGAGGACCAGGGCAGCACGCGGGCGACCTCGCCGAGCAGTCCGGGGAAGACGTTGAGCGGGAGCAGCATGCCGGAGAAGAACATCCCGACCAGCCAGGCGAGCTGGCCGACGCCCGCGCCGTCCAGCAGCCAGAAGGCGCTCAGCGCGACCAGGTAGCGGATGCCGAAGCTGACCAGGAGGCCGAGGGCGACCGCCGTGAAGAAGGCGGCCCAGGTGCCGGGGGAGGTGGGGAGCGCGAGGTCGAAGACGAGGGCGCCGAAGGCGAGCGGCAGGGCGCCGCGCGCGATCAGCTGGAAGCAGGCGCGGCCGGCGTCCTGGGCGAGCCACCAGAGCTGGAGGTCGACGGGGCGGTAGAGGTCGACGGCGATGTCACCCGAACGGATGCGTTCCATCAGCTCTTCCTCCGAGCCGCCGCCCATCGCGGCGACGGCCATGTGGAGGGACTGCCCGATCCACACGAAGGTCAGGGCCTGGGCCTGGTCGTAGCCGCCGAGGCCCGGGCGTTCGTGCCAGAGGGCGAGGTAGGTCTGGGCGAGGATGAGTCCGAAGACGGTGTTGGTGAAGATTCCGGCGAGGGTGGCCGCCCGGTAGGTGGCGTACCGCCGGAATCCCTTGGCGGCCACCGCCGCGTACAGCGCCGCCCCTGCTGGGCCGTGGGCCATCGTGCTGCTGCTCCGTTCCCCCGCGGCACACCCGCCGGACGGGTGATGTCCGCCTTCTGTGTGATCGGCGCCGCTTTGGCACCAAAGGGCAGGAGCTTAGGCGTCGACCGCTACCCGCCGCCACGGGTTTTCGTTGTGCGGGCGCGTGCCGGTCGGCGCGGCGGAACGCATGATGCGAAAGTGACGTAACGGGCGTACCGGGCAATTCGGGAATCGGGGAGTCATGAGCGAGGAGCGGCAGCAGCCGGACGGCACGGGCGAGGAGCACGAGCGCTGGCCCGGATGGGAGGAGCGCGACCCTGAGCCGGGCGGGAGGCGCAAGCGCGGCATCCGCCGGTTCCTGCCGGGCTGGCGGCTGGTGCTGGGCTCGTTCCTCGCCCTGGTGGTGCTGGTCTGCGGCGGCTTCCTCGTCGGCTACCTGCTGGTGGACATCCCCGCCGCCAACGCCTCCGCCACCCAGCAGTCCAACGTCTACCTGTACGCCGACGGCACCCAGCTCGCCAGCGACGGCGACATCAACCGCGAGAACATCGCCCTCTCCGACCTCCCCGAGCCGGTACGGCACGCGGTCCTCGCCGCCGAGGACCGCGACTTCTACACCGGCTCCGCCGTCGACCCGCAGGCGATGATCCGCGGCGCCTGGAAGACCCTCACCGGCAAGGGCAAGCAGTCCGGCTCCACCATCACCCAGCAGTACGTGAAGAACTACTACCTGGACCAGGACCAGACGGTCACCCGCAAGGCCAAGGAGTTCTTCATCGCGATCAAGCTGGACCGCGAGACCTCCAAGGACGAGATCCTGGAGGGGTACCTCAACACCAGCTACTTCGGCCGCAACGCCTACGGCATCCAGGCCGCCGCCCAGGCGTACTACGGCATCGGCGCCGACGACCTGAACACCGCCCAGGGCGCCTACCTCGCCTCGCTCCTCAACGCCCCCAGCGCCTACGACGTCATCGCCCAGCCCGCCAACCGCTCCCGCGCCGAAGCCCGCTGGAACTACGTACTGGACGGCATGGTCAAGGAGAACTGGCTCTCCGGGGCAGAGCGCGCCCGCCTCTCCTTCCCCACCCCCGACGAGCAGCACCTCCCGCGCGGGCTCTCCGGCCAGCGCGGCTACCTGGTGCAGGCGGTGGACGCGTACCTGGTGGCCAACGGCGTCGTCACCGAGGCGGCGCTCGCCAAGGGCGGCCACCGGATCACCACCACCCTGGTCAAGGACCACCAGGACGCGCTGGTGAAGGCGGTCGACGACCGGCTCGTCTCCAAGCTCGACAAGAAGAAGCGCAAGGCCGACCGGAACGTCCGCGCAGGCGGCGTCGCCATCGACCCGGACACCGGCAAGGTCCTCGCCATGTACGGCGGCTTCGACTACACGAAGCAGTACGTCAACAACGCGACCCGCCGCGACTACCAGGTCGGCTCCACCTTCAAGCCGTTCGTCCTCACCGCCGCCCTCCAGCACAGGGCCCGCACCCAGGACGGCCGCACCATCAACCCCAACGCCCGCTACGACGGCACCAACAAGCGCCGCGTGCAGGGGTGGTCCGGCGGACCGTACGAGCCGGAGAACGAGGACGAGCGGGACTACGGCGACATCACCCTGAAGGTCGCCACCGACCGCTCCGTCAACGCGGTCTACGCCCAGCTCGCCGTCGACGTCGGCCCCCAGAAGGTCAAGGACACCGCCGTCGCACTGGGGCTGCCGAAGGGGACCCCGGACCTCCAGCCGTACCCCTCGATCGCGCTGGGCACCGCCACCGCCAGTGTCCTGGACATGGCCGAGGCGTACGCGACCCTCGCCGACCACGGCCGCCACCGCGACCACCGGCTGGTCCAGGAGATCAGCCACCTCGGCGAGAAGCTGGAGCTGCCGAAGGAGCGGGTCCAGGGCGCGGTGACCCGGCGCGCCGCCGACACCACCACCGAGGTGCTGCGCAGCGTGGTGCGCGGCGGCACCGGCATGGCGGCCCGCGAGGCCGGGCGCCCGGCGGCCGGCAAGACCGGTACGGCGGAGGAGGACACGGCCGCCTGGTTCGCCGGGTACACCCCGGACCTGACCACGGTGATCGCGGTGATGGGCCAGGACCCGAAGTCCGGCGCCCACACCCCGCTCTACGGCGCCCTGGGCCTGCCCCGCGTCAACGGCGGCGGGCCCCCGGCCGAGATCTGGGCCCAGTTCACCCGGGCCGCGCTGGCCGGGCAGCCGGTGCGCGACTTCGACCTCGAAGCGGACCGCTCGGCGGAGGACTCCCCCACCGCCTCCCCGAGCGAGACGGCCGCCGCCTCCCGCGAACCCGGCGACCCGGACGGCGACGCCTCCAGCGAGCCGGGCGACGGCGGCTCCTCGACCCGCGACCCGGACGGCGGCTCCCCGAGCGCCCCGGGCGGCACCGACGCTCCCCCGGGCACCGGGGAGGACCCGGGCCGCAACGGCGACTCACCCCCGCCGGGCGCCCCGGCCCCCGCTCCCCCGGCCCCGCCCCGCGCCCCGGACGAACCCCCGGCCCCGCCCCGCGCCCCGGACGAACCTCCGGGCCCGCCCGCCCCGCCGAGCGGACTGGAGGCGCCGGAACCGGGCTGACACCGGCACGCGTACGAGAAGGGCCCCGCCTGTCCGGCGGGGCCCTTCTCGTACGTATGGACAGGCCCTAGTGGCCGGAGGTCAGCTTGAGCCCGACCACGGCGACGATCAGCAGGCAGACGAAGAAGATGCGGGCGGCGGTCGCCGGTTCGCCGAGGACCAGCATGCCGAGGACGGCGGCGCCCGCGGCGCCGATGCCGACCCAGACGCCGTAGGCGGTGCCGATCGGCAGGGTCCTGGCGGCCTGGGCGAGCAGCAGCATGCTGGCGACGATTCCGGCGGCGGTGAAGACACTCGGCCAGAGCCGGGTGAATCCCTCGGTGTACTTCATCCCGACCGACCAGCCGACTTCGAGCAGGCCGGCGACGAGCAGCAGAATCCAGGCCACGGGGGCACCTCCGGAAAACGCGGGATCAACGGGGGTGCGTCGTCTTTGCCTCAACCCGGTACGGCGCGTCTCGTCGGGGTGTCTCCACGGTAGCAAGAGGCGGGCCCGGCTGCCGGTGACCTCGATCACCGGCAGCCGGGCCCGAAGCCCCGCGCTCGCGTCCTACAGGTAGAGCCCCGTGGCGTCCTCCGACCCCTCGAAGCGGTCGGCGGCGACCGCGTGCAGGTCACGCTCGCGCATCAGGACGTACGCGACGCCGCGCACCTCGACCTCGGCGCGGTCCTCGGGGTCGTACAGCACCCGGTCCCCGGGCTCGACCGCGCGGACGTTCTGCCCGACGGCGACCACCTCGGCCCAGCCCAGGCGGCGGCCGACCGCGGCCGTGGCGGGGATGACGATGCCGCCGGTCGAGCGCCGCTCCCCCTCGGGGATGTCGGTGCGGACCAGGACGCGGTCGTGCAGCATGCGAATGGGCAACTTGTCGTGCCGGCTGTTCTCACTCACGCCACGAACCTACCTGGCGCCCGCTCCCCCGTACGGAGAAGGGTCCAGCCCGCCCACGAGGGCCCGTACGGTGCCCTACTTGCCGGAGTCCCGGCGGGAGGAGACCACCAGCAGGCCGACGACCCCGGCCGCGACCAGCGCCACCGGAATCACCCGCTCCGGGCGCACGGAGCCGTCCTCGCGGACGAACTCGGCGCGCACCTGCGAGAAGGCGCGGTGCACCCCCACGTAGGCCCGGCCGAGGGTCGCGTCGACCCGCGAGGCCACCTGGGCCTTCGCGTCGCCGGCGATGGTCTTGGGGTGCACCCGCACCCCGATCTCGTCGAGGGTCTCGGCGAGCGTGTCACGCCGCCGCTTGATGTCCGCCTCGATCTGCGCAGGGGTCCTGGCATCCGACACCGCGCTGCCTCCGTCGTCGTCCGTACCCATGGGTCCCCGGGTACCCGGGGAAACCCGGACCATCCCGTGAGCCGTCTCTGTCCGTCGACAGTCTGTCAGCTCTGGCCTGATCCCACCCCACGGCACCCCTATTAGGCTCAACCCGAACCAGAACCGCGCACCGCGAGGAGACCGACCATGAGCGAGCGACTCAAGCCGGGCGACACCGCCCCCGCCTTCACCCTGCCCGACGCCGACGGCAACGAGGTCTCCCTCGCCTCCCACAAGGGCCGCAAGGTCATCGTCTACTTCTACCCGGCCGCCCTCACCCCCGGCTGCACCAAGCAGGCCTGCGACTTCACCGACAACCTGGACGCGCTGGCGAGCGCCGGGTACGACGTGATCGGCGTCTCCCCGGACAAGCCGGAGAAGCTCGCGAAGTTCCGCGAGAAGGAGGACCTGAAGGTCACGCTGGTCGGCGATCCGTCCAAGGAGACGCTGGCCGCGTACGGCGCCTTCGGCGAGAAGAAGCTCTACGGCAAAACGGTGACGGGCGTGATCCGCTCCACGATCGTGGTCGGCGAGGACGGCACCGTCGAGCACGCCTTCTACAACGTCAAGGCCACCGGGCACGTCGCCAAGATCATGCGGGACCTGGGCGTCTGAACCCCACGGGCGTCTCCCTCTCCTCGCGGCCCCGCCGCGTCAGCCACTCGGACGCGACGGGGTCGCGCGGGTTCTGCGAGCGGGGCCACACTTCTACGGCGTGGCGGTTTGCGGGTGCGATGCGCGCGCAGAAGCAGTCCCTGCAACCACCGCCGAGGGAAAGGGAGCAGCCATGGCCGACAGCGGCCCGCAGGCCGGGGACGACCCGGAGGCGGTCAAACGGCACCCCCGCCTCTTCCGTGCCGTCCATCAGCGCAGGAACCCCCGGCTGCGGCGCAGTGACATCACCGTCACCGACGAGCGGGCCGTCAAGCGCGCGGTGAAGGCCGCCTCGCTCGGCAACGCCATGGAGTGGTTCGACTTCGGGATCTACTCCTACCTCGCGGTCACCATCGGCCACGTGTTCTTCCCGTCCGAGAACGACACGGCGCAGCTGCTCTCCTCGTTCGCCACCTTCGCCGTGGCCTTCCTGGTGCGACCGCTGGGCGGCATGTTCTTCGGCCCGATGGGCGACCGGCTGGGCCGCAAGAAGGTCCTGGCGCTGACGATGGTCCTGATGGCGCTGGGCACCTTCTGCATCGGCCTGATCCCCTCGTACGACTCGATCGGCTTCTGGGCGCCGCTGCTGCTGATCCTCTTCCGGCTGGTGCAGGGATTCTCGACCGGCGGGGAGTACGGCGGCGCCTCGACCTTCATCGCCGAGTACGCGCCCGACAAGCGGCGCGGATTCTTCGGCAGCTTCCTGGAGCTGGGCACCCTGCTCGGCTACACGGGCGCAGCGGGCCTGGTCACCGGGCTCTACGCGGTGCTGGACGACGGGGCGATGGAGAGCTGGGGGTGGCGCATCCCGTTCCTGGTCGCGGGCCCCCTCGGCTTCGTCGGCATCTACCTGCGGCTCAAGCTGGACGAGACCCCGGCCTTCCAGAAGCTGGAGGACGGCACCGCCGCGCACGCCACCGAGGCCGCGGACGGCGTGGAGACCACCCACAAGGGCGACCTGGCGAAGATCTTCCGCCGCTACTGGCCCTCGCTGATCCTCTGCGTCTGCCTGGTCGGCGCGTACAACATCACCGACTACATGCTGCTGTCGTACATGCCGACGTACCTCTCCGACGAGATGGGCTACGACGAGAGCCACGGGCTGCTCATCCTGATCGGCGTGATGGTGCTGCTGATGCTGATCATGAACCAGGTGGGCAGGCTCAGCGACCACTTCGGGCGCAAGCCGCTGCTGATGGCCGGCATGATCAGCTTCTTCTTCCTCTCCATCCCGTCGTTCCTGCTGGTCAAGCAGGGCAGCCTGATCGCCGTCTCGGGCGGCATGCTCATGCTCGGCCTCTCCCTGGTCTGCCTGCTCGGCACCATGTCGGCGGCGCTCCCCGCGCTCTTCCCGACGCCGGTGCGGTACGGCTCCCTCTCGGTCGGCTACAACCTCTCCGCCTCGCTCTTCGGCGGCACCACCCCGCTGGTCATCACCGGACTGATCGGGATCACCGGGGACGACATGATGCCCGCCTACTACGCGATGGCGGCGGCGCTGGTCGGGATCATCGCGGTCGCCTGCATGAAGGAGACGGCGCACCGGCCGCTCGCCGGGTCGCCGCCCTCGGTGGCGACCGAGGAGGAGGCGCAGGAGATCCTGGACGCGCAGTCGCCCGATCCCAAGTTCTAGCCCTGTCTCAGGCCCGGGGCTGCCGGTAGGATGGCGCTGCTCGCGGCCGTGTCGGAACTGGCAGACGAGCTGGGTTTAGGTCCCAGTGGGCATTGCCCGTGAGGGTTCGAGTCCCTCCGGCCGCACAACCCGGGCCACCTTGTGGTGGTCCGGGTTTTTCCTTTCCCGCCTGTCCTTCGGGCCGGCCGAAAGGGGTGGCCTCAAGCGCCGGCCGGGGTGGGGGTTGGCCGGGGTGGGGGTGGTTCGGTCAGTTGGCGCGGGGGTGTCAGGTGAGGAGTTCTCGGACGACCGGGGCCAGGGCGCGGAAAGCCTTGCCGCGGTGGCTGATGGCGTTCTTTTCGGCGGGGGTGAGTTCGGCGCAGGTGCGGGTTTCGCCGTCGGGCTGGAGGATCGGGTCGTAGCCGAAGCCGTTGGCGCCTGCGGGCGCGTGGCGGAGGGTGCCGGTGAGGCGGCCCTCGACGACGCGCTCGGTGCCGTCGGGGAGCGCCAGGGCGGCGGCGCAGGCGAAGTGGGCGGCGCGGTGCGGGTCGGCGATGTCGGCGAGCTGGGCGAGGAGCAGGTCGAGGTTGGCCTGGTCGTCGCCGTGCCGGCCGGACCAGCGGGCGGAGAAGATGCCGGGGGCTCCGCCCAGCACCTCGACGCAGAGGCCGGAGTCGTCGGCGACCGCGGGCAGGCCCGTCGCCTGTGCCAGGGCGTGTGCCTTGAGCAGGGCGTTCTCGGCGAAGGTGACGCCGGTCTCCTTGACGTCGGGGATCTGCGGGTAGGCGTCGGCGCCGACGAGTTCATGGGTGAGGCCGGCGTCGGCGAGGATCGCGCGCAGCTCGGTGATCTTTCCGGTGTTCCGGGTGGCGAGAATCAGGCGGGTCATGCCCTCAGTATCGGACACGGTCCGTGGGCCGCTTCAGGCGCCGGCCGCGGAGGGGGCGCCAGGTGAACAGACGTCAGCGCCAGCCCCCAGCCACGCCGCTACTGCCGCCCGGCCACCACTTGAACCACCCTCGAAGCCCGGCCTCCACCCAAGGCCCCTCGAAGCCCGGCCGGCGCTTGAGGCCGACTCTGACGGATGCAGGCATCCGAAGCCCAGCCCAGAACAGCCCGGCCGGCGCTTGAGGCCGTCTTTGACGGATGCGGGCATCCGAAGCCCAGCCCAGAACAGCCCGGCCGGCGCTTGAGGCCGACTCCCGCACCGGCTACGGCGTGCAGACCTTGGTCAGCTCGCCGGCCGCGTCCACGACCGGGCTGATGTCAGGGACCTCGTCGCCCTTCTCGATGGAGTCCCGCACATTCCCCACAGCCGTGTCGAGGTGCTCGACGGCCTTCTTGACGTCGGCGTCGCCGGTCTCCTTCTGAACGGCGTCGACGCTCTTGTCTATCCGGTCGAGCGCCTCGGCCGCCTGCCCGGGCTCCTCGGTCGCCCCGTCGAACGCCCGCTGGAGGTCGACGACGGACTCGGCTATCGCGTCGGCGGTGCGTACGCAGTCGGCCGCCTTCTCCAGCGCCCCGCATCCCAGCAGGAAGGGGACGAGCAGGGCGGCGCCGGTGGTCGCGGTGGCAAGGCGGCGGCTCGTGGGCATGGGGGTTCCTCTCCCGGGCGTGGACGCGGGACCGGCCGATGCCGGCCCGCACACCTAGGGGACGCCCGGGAGAGGGCTCCGGTTGCCCTGTGACTTGATCGTTTCTTTACCCGGCACCCGTGAGCGCGGGGCTCATTCCGCCAGCGCGGCGAGCTGCCCCTTCGTCAGGTCGGCGCAGCCGGCGGCGCCGAGGTCGAGCAGGGCGTTCAGCTCGTCGCGGTCGAAGGGGGCGCCCTCGGCGGTGCCCTGGACCTCGACGAAGCGCCCGTCGCCGGTGCAGACCACGTTCATGTCGGTCTCGGCGCGCACGTCCTCCTCGTAGCAGAGGTCCAGGAGCGGGGTGGAGCCGACGATACCGACGCTGACGGCGGCGACGCTGCCGGTCAGCGGCTTGCGGCCGGGCTTGATGATCTTCTTGCCCTGGGCCCAGGCGATGGCGTCGGCCAGCGCGACGTAGGCGCCGGTGATGGCGGCGGTGCGGGTGCCGCCGTCGGCCTGGAGGACGTCGCAGTCGAGGACGATCGTGTTCTCGCCGAGCGCCTTGTAGTCGATGACAGCGCGCAGCGAGCGGCCGATGAGGCGGGAGATCTCGTGGGTGCGGCCGCCGATCTTGCCGCGCACGGACTCACGGTCGCCGCGGGTGTTGGTGGCGCGCGGCAGCATCGAGTACTCGGCGGTGACCCATCCCTCGCCGCTGCCCTTGCGCCAGCGCGGGACGCCCTCCGTGAAGGAGGCGGTACAGAGGACCTTGGTGTCGCCGAAGGCGACCAGTACGGAGCCCTCCGCGTGCTTGCTCCAGCTGCGTTCGATGGTCAGGGGGCGAAGCTGGTCGGGCGTGCGGCCGTCGATGCGATCCATGGCGAGGAGCCTACGCGGTCACCGGCGGGCGGTGGTCCCCGGTGGCCGGCGCACGACGACGGGGCCGCCTCCGCACGAGGAGGGCGGCCCCCGGGCACGTACCGTTCCGCCCCTACATCATGTCCTCGATCTCGGCGGCGATCGGGTCGGCGTCGGTGCCGATGACGACCTGGACGGCGGTGCCCATCTTCACCACGCCGTGGGCGCCGGCGGCCTTGAGCGCGGCTTCGTCGACCTTCGACGTGTCGTGGACCTCGGTGCGCAGGCGGGTGATGCAGCCTTCGACCTCGTCGATGTTCTCGATGCCGCCGAGCCCGTCGACGATCTTCTCAGCCTTGCTGGCCATGGGTTCTCCCTCGGGGTGTACGGGCGCCGACCGGGCGCGACCGGTCCGGTTCGTCACGTTAGCGCACGGTTGGCCCAACTTCGCGGGCGGGCAAACCTGACGTCCCGAAGGATGGCGGTCACCAGCAGGCGACAGCGGGCCGGCCGGCCGCGCAGGAGGATGCCGATGAGCACGCCGAACGAGGCACTCCCCCGCAAGCGGTGGTGGAACAGCCTCTTCCAGGGCCTCCAGAAGATGGGGCGCAGCCTGCAGCTCCCGATCGCCGTCCTGCCGGCGGCGGGCATCCTCAACCGGCTCGGCCAGCCGGACGTCTTCGGCGACGAGGGGCTGGGCTGGTCGGGCGTCGCCAAGGTGATGGCGGGCGCGGGCGGTGGTCTGCTCGACCCGAACATCGGGCTGCCGCTGCTGTTCTGCGTGGGCGTGGCCATCGGCATGGCCAAGAAGTCCGACGGCTCGACCGCGCTGGCGGCGGTCGCGGGCTTCCTCGTCTACTACAACGTCCTCCAGCAGTTCCCGAAGGACTGCCCGGCCGACACCAAGGACGTACTGGCGGGGTGTCAGGCGGCCGACGGCTCGGTGGTGGCGTACGAGTTCCAGAACCCGGGAGTGTTCGGCGGCATCGTCATCGGCCTGCTGGCCGCCTACTTCTGGCAGCGGTTCCACCGGACCAGGCTGGTGGACTGGCTGGGCTTCTTCAACGGCCGCCGGCTGGTGCCGATCATCATGGCCTTCGTCGCCATCGCCTTCGCCGCGCTCTGCCTGTGGATCTGGCCGCCGATCGGCAGCGGCCTGGAGAGCTTCAGCGACTGGCTGATCGGGCTCGGCTCCTGGGGCGCGGGCATCTTCGGTGTCGCCAACCGGGCGCTGCTGGTGATCGGCCTGCACCAGTTCCTCAACGTGCCCATCTGGTTCCAGTTCGGCAGTTACACCACGCCGGACGGCCAGGTCGTGCACGGCGACATCACCCGGTTCCTGGCGGGCGACCCGACGGCCGGCCAGTTCACCTCGGGCTTCTTCCCGATCATGATGTTCGCCCTGCCGGCCGCCGCCCTCGCCATCGCCCACTCCGCCAAGCCGCACCGCCGCAAGGAGGTCGGCGGCCTGATGCTCTCGGTGGGCCTGACCTCCTTCGTCACCGGCATCACCGAGCCGCTGGAGTACTCGTTCCTCTTCATCGCCCCGGTCCTCTACGTCATCCACGCCCTGCTGACCGGGGTCTCGATGGCGGTGACCTGGGCGTTCGGCGTCCATGACGGCTTCAGCTTCTCGGCCGGCCTGATCGACTACGTCATCAACTGGGGCCTGGCGACCAAACCCTGGCTCATCATCCCGATCGGCCTCGCCTTCGCCGTCGTCTACTACGTGGTCTTCCGCGTCCTCATCACCAAGCTCGACCTGAAGACCCCGGGCAGGGAGGACGAGGAGGAGGTCGAGGACACGACGAAGGCGTGACCCCGTCGCTCCCGGTCGGGGAAGCCCGGCGCTCCGTGCGTGCGGACGTGTACTGGTTCAGACCGTGTACGTGACGCCGGCCTCGGCCAGTTCCGCGCGGCCGTCGTAGACCTCGCGGGCGTCGGTGAGGTTGGTGCGCGGGTCGGTCCACGGGGGGATGTGGGTGAGGAGCAGCCGGCCCACTCCGGCGCGCTGGGCGGACTCGCCCGCCTCGCGGCCGTTGAGGTGCAGGTCGGGGATGTTCTCCTTGCCGTGCGTGAAGGCCGCCTCGCAGAGGTAGAGGTCGGTGCCGGCCGCGAGGGCGTCGATCTCGGCGCAGGGCCCGGTGTCGCCGGAGTAGGTCAGCGACCGGCCGTCGTGCTCGACGCGGATCGCGTACGCCTCGACGGGGTGCGGGACGCGGACGGTGCGGATCTGGAAGGGGCCCAGCTCGAAGGCGCCGTCCGTGAGGGTGCGGAAGTCGAAGACCTCCGGCATGTGTTCGGCGGAGCTGTCGCCGTAGGCGGTGATGAGCCGCTGCTGGGTGCCCTCGGGGCCGTACACCGGCAGCGCGTC
This sequence comes from Streptomyces sp. BBFR102, assembly GCF_051397025.1. NCBI lineage: Bacteria > Bacillati > Actinomycetota > Actinomycetes > Kitasatosporales > Streptomycetaceae > Streptomyces > Streptomyces sp. BBFR102. The sequence continues at coordinate 3,964,938 of NZ_CP195757.1, read as the reverse complement.
GCAGGGGCCGTCGCCGTGCCGGTAGTACCGGGCGACGAAGTAGGCGCACATGTCGATGCAGTGGTCGGCGTGGAGGTGGCTGAGGAAGACCGCGTCGAGGTCGTAGAGACCGGTGTGGCGCTGCAGCTCGCCCAGGGCGCCGTTGCCCATGTCGAGGAGCAGCTGGAAGCCGTCGGCCTCGACGAGGTAGCTCGAACACGCCGATTCCGCGGACGGAAACGACCCGGAGCAGCCGACGACGGTGAGCTTCATGGAGCTGGAACCTCCGCGCTGTCTGATACGGACGGGGGGCGTGCGGGTCCGTCGAGACTACGGGCCGAAGGGGGTGCCCGGTCCCGCGCGCCGGTCGGTTGTGGGGCAACTCACCTGGCGTGTCACCGGTTCGGAGTGCGGCGGGAGCGGGGGTCCGGGTGGTGTGCGGGCTCCTCCTGCCCGGGCGTGGCGCGGCGGCGGGAAGGGTGCGGGCACACGTACGGCCGGGCTCCACGCGGGAGCCCGGCCGGGGACCGAGGGGATCAGGCCCAGAGCTGGCCGTGCAGGGTCTCGATCGCCTCTTCGGTGGTGGCGGCGGTGTAGACGCCGGTGGAGAGGTACTTCCAGCCGCCGTCGGCGACGACGAAGACGATGTCGGCGCTCTCGCCGGCCTTGGCCGCCTTGCGGCCCACGCCGATGGCCGCGTGCAGGGCGGCGCCGGTGGAGACCCCGGCGAAGATGCCTTCCCGCTGGAGCAGTTCCCGGGTGCGGCCGACCGCGTCGGCGGAGCCGACCGAGAAGCGGGTGGTGAGGACGGAGGCGTCGTACAGCTCGGGGACGAAGCCCTCGTCGAGGTTGCGCAGCCCGTAGACCACGTCGTCGTACCGGGGTTCGGCGGCGACGATCGCGACGTCGGGCTTGTGCTCGCGCAGGTAGCGGCCGACGCCCATCAGGGTGCCGGTGGTGCCCAGCCCGGCCACGAAGTGGGTGACCGAGGGGAGGTCGGCGAGGATCTCGGGGCCGGTGGTGGCGTAGTGGGCGCCCGCGTTGTCCGGGTTGCCGTACTGGTAGAGCATGACCCAGTCCGGGTGCTCGGCGGCCAGTTCCTTGGCGAGGCGGACGGCGGTGTTGGAGCCGCCGGCGGCCGGGCTGGAGACGATCTCCGCACCCCACATGGCGAGCAGGTCGCGCCGCTCCCGGGAGGTGTTCTCGGGCAGGACGCAGACGATGCGGTAGCCCTTGAGCTTGGCCGCCATGGCGAGCGAGATGCCGGTGTTGCCGCTGGTGGGCTCCAGGATGGTGCAGCCCGGGGTGAGCCGGCCGTCCTTCTCGGCCTGCTCGACCATGTGCAGGGCCGGGCGGTCCTTGACGGAGCCGGTGGGGTTGCGGTCCTCCAGCTTGGCCCAGATCCGTACGTCCTCGGCGGGCGACAGCCTCGGGAGCCGGACCAGCGGGGTGTTCCCGACGGCCGCGAGCGGGGAGTCGTAGCGCATCAGAGCGCCGCGGAGCCGCCGGCGACGGCCGGGAGGATGGTGACGTTGTCCCCGTCGGCGACCTTGGTGTCGATCGCGTCGAGGAAGCGGACGTCCTCGTCGTTCAGGTAGACGTTGACGAAGCGGCGGAGCTGCTCGCCGTCGACGATGCGCTCCTTGATCCCGGCGTGCCGCGTCTCCAGGTCGTCGATCAGCTCGCCCAGCGTGGTGCCGCTGCCTTCGACGGTCTTGGCGCCGTCGGTGTAGGTGCGGAGGATGGTCGGGATGCGGACCTCGATGGCCATGGCGTGGGCTCCTGTCGTGGAGTGGGTACGGCGTGCGTGCGCGGCTCGGCTGCACGGGGGTGCCCGTCGGGCGCGGGGCCGCGGGTTCGGGCGGTCGGGGCGGGATCAGCCCTGACAGATGGTGCTGGTGGTCCGGCACAGGTCGACGTGCAGGCGCTGACTGGCTCCGCGTCCGAAGGCTCCCAGGAGGTGGGTGGAGGCGGAGCACAGTGCGGTGGGCGCCGTGCCCCGCGTCCTGTCGCTCACGTCATGGGGAACCATGCGGTCATCGTATCGATTCCCGCACGGTGTTCCGCAGCTCCGTCTTGACTGGCGGACGGTTTGCGGCCGCATGACGGACAGACCGGGGAAACGGGGCCCCGGAGCCCCCGCCGGCGCCCGGAACCGGCCTCAGTCGGCGGCGGGGTACTCCGCCACCACCTGCACGTCTTCCTCCGTGATCTCACCGTCCACGATCCGGAACGACCGGAACTGGAAGGGGCCGGCGTCGTCCGTGTCGGCGGTCGAGACGAGGACGTAGTGGGCGTTCGGCTCGTTGGCGTAGGTCACGTCGGTGCGCGAGGGGTACGCCTCGGTGGCGGTGTGCGAGTGGTAGACGATCACCGGCTCCTCGTCCCGGTCGTCCAGTTCCCGGTAGAGCTTGAGCAGGTCCATCGAGTCGAACTCGTAGAAGGTGGGGGACCTGGCGGCGTTGAGCATCGGGACGAACCGCTCGGGCCGGTCGCCGCCCGCCGGGCCGGCCACGATGCCGCACGCCTCGTCGGGGTGGTCGGCGCGCGCGTGGGCGACGATCTGGTCGTGGAGGGCCTGGGTCAGAGTCAGCATGGGCCCAGGATAAGCAGACGGGCCCGTCCGTACCGAGGGGTGGTACGAGCGGGCCCGCATGGTGGACAAGGGGTGTCCGGAGGCCGGCCCGGGGGCCTGCCGTCAGCGCTTGGCGAACGCCGTGTTCTGCGGGTCGCGGGCGCGCAGCACCCGGTAGGAGACGAGCAGGGCGGCGGCCCAGAGCGGCGCGCAGTACAGCGAGATCCGGGTGTCCGGGTCGATGCCCATCATCACCACGACCAGTGCGAGGAAGAGCAGCGCGAACCAGCTGGTGAACGGTGCCCCCGGCGCCCGGAAGGGGGAGACCGGCAGCTCGCCGCGGTCGGCCTTGGCCCGGTAGCGGATCTGGCAGACCAGGATCATCACCCAGGCCCACATGCCGGAGATGGTGGCGAAGGAGACCACGTAGTTGAACGCCTCGCCGGGCCACTGGTAGTTGATCCAGACGCCGACCATCATGAGCGCCGCCGAGAAGGTGGTGCCGGCCAGCGGGGTGCCACTGCGGGTGAGGCGGGTGAAGAACGTCGGGCCCTGCCCGTTGAGGGCGAGGTCGCGCAGCATCCGGCCGGTGGAGTACATGCCGGAGTTGCAGGAGGAGAGCGCCGCCGTCAGCACGACGAAGTTGACGATGGCCGCGCCGACGCCGAGCCCCATCTTCTCGAAGGCCGCGACGAAGGGACTGACGCCCGCCTGGAACTCGCTCCAGGGCACCACCGAGAGGATCATGATCAGCGCGCCGACGTAGAAGACGGCGATGCGCCACGGCACGGTGTTGATCGCCTTGGGCAGCGTCTTCTCCGGGTCCTTGGACTCGCCGGCGGTGACGCCGACCAGCTCGACCGCGAGGAAGGCGAACATGACGATCTGGAGCGTCATGAGCGTGCCGCCGACACCCTCCGGGAAGAAGCCGCCCTGGTTCCACAGGTGGGCGACGGTCGCGGTGTCCCCGGCGTCGGAGAAGCCGAGGGTGAGGATGCCGACGCAGATCAGGATCATGCCGACGATGGCGGTGACCTTGACCATGGAGAACCAGAACTCCAGCTCACCGAAGATCTTCACGGAGATCAGGTTGGCCCCGTAGAGGATGACCGTGAACAGCAGGGCCGACACCCATTGCGGGACGGGGAACCAGTACGTCATGTACTGGGCGGCGGCGGTCACCTCCGTGATGCCGGTGACCACCCAGAACAGCCAGTAGGTCCAGCCGGTGACGAACCCGGCGAACGGGCCGATGAACTCGCGGGCGTACTCCGAGAAGGAGCCGGAGACCGGCCGGTACATCAGCAGTTCGCCCAGGGCGCGCATGATGAAGAAGATGACGAGGCCGGCGATCGCGTAGGCCAGGATGAGACTGGGGCCGGCCTTCGAGATGGCCTTGCCCGCGCCGAGGAAGAGGCCGGTGCCGATGGCCCCGCCGATGGCGATCATCTGGATCTGACGGGCGCCGAGGCCCCGCTGGTAACCCTCGGCGCCGTGCGGCGCGGACGGGCCGCCTCGCCCGGGGCCCGGCTCTCCGTCGCTGACGGTGTCGACCTGAGTCGAGGACATGATTGCGCCTTTCTCCGCCGGATCGCGGCCTTCCGTCGGCCGTGACCCGGGTCCCGATCCCCCGGATGTGGATGTGGAGTACCACCCACCGGGGTCCACCGGCGGGGACGCGCCCGCGAGGACAGGGGTGGCGTCCGCGCGGGTGGTCGTGAAGGTCTACCACGCGGAAGCTTTCATTCCACTTGGCCGTCTGTGACCCGGTCCACAAACAGAAGGGGACATTCCGCCTGCCGGACGGCATAGGCGGCCGGGCCTTTGACGCCATCATTATGCGGATTTGGGCGTCCGTTGGGCGAACAGCGCCCCGGCCGCGGCAGGCTCCGGAAGGCGCCCCCGGGCCCCCCGGAGCCAGGCCCCGCCTTGCGGGCTCAGCCCTGGTGCAGTACGCGGAACCGGCCCGGCTCCGCCGGGTCCCGATCGGCCACCTGGACCGGCGGCCAGGCCCACTGCCGCACCCCGGTCCCCGGCAGCCGGGAGAACCGGATCTCGCCCCGGGTGCCCGCGACCGTCCCGCCCTCCCAGGCCCGGACCAGGTCCGCCCGCCCGGTGCCGTACGTCCGCAGCGCCTCAGCGAGGACGGCCACGGTGTCCCACCCCTCGTAGGCGACGAAGGAGGGCTCCTCGCCCAGCCGCGCCCGCAGCGCCTCGCCGACGCGGACGGCCAGCGGGCCGGGCCGCTCCGGCAGGTAACGCAGGAAGGGGACCCCGGCACCGTCCGCGCCCAGCGCCGCGAGCCACCCCGGGAACTCCGGCTGCCCGGCCGGGGCCCCGATCAGCACCCCGCCGAGCCGCCGGTCGGCGCGGACGGCACGGGCCAGCGGGACCGCCGGTTCCGGGGTCCCGGCGAGCAGCAGGAGCGCCGTCGCACCGTCCTCGGCCAGCGCGTCGCACAGCTCCCCGGGGGTGAGCGCGTCGGCGTCCAGCTCGGTGACGGAGCCGCCCCGCTGCCCCAGGTGGTCGCGCAGGATGCGGGTCCCCGTCTCCCAGTAGAGGCTCGCCTGCCGTGCCACGGCGATCCGGTGGTGACCCGCCGCCAGGAGGAAGTCGGCGTAGCTCCGCCAGCCGTACGACTGGGCCGGGGCCAGCCGCGCGACCCATGCGGCCGGCTCCTCGGTGAGCGCGTCCAGCACCGCCGAGGAGCAGAGGAACGGCACCCCGAGCGCCTCGGCCCGGCCGGCGGCGGCCCGGGCGACGACACTGTGGTACTCCCCCGCCACGGCGGCGACCCCGAGCCCCGCCAGCTCCTCGACGGCCGCCTCGGCCCGCTCCGGGTCCGCCGCGGTGTCCCGCACCAGCAGCTCCATCGGCCGCCCGCCGATCCCGCCGCCCGCGTTCACCTCACCCACGGCCAGCTCCAGCCCCGCGAGCAACTGCCGGCCCGCCTCGGTCCAGCCGGGCCGGGTCAGCGGGACGAGGGCGCCCACGGCGACGGGCGACCCGCCCGCGGGTCCGGCTCCGGACTGCGGCGACGAGGAAGACACGTTCATCGGGCTGACCCTCCCTGGGGACGAGGACGGGCGCCACTGCGGCGCGCGACCACTCCGGGCCATTGCAGCCCCGCCGCCGCCGGAGATCAACCGATGACGCGCGATCGCACCGACGCGTCTCCCCGCCGCCCCGCGACAAGTCGGCTCCGGGAGCCGAAGGGGCGCGTCGTCGTCAAGACGCCCGTCGCGTGCAGGGGGCGAAGCGGACGAGCGCGTCGGGTGGCTCGACGACGACGCGGGCGCCCCGGCGGCGAGCGAAGCTCAAAGAGAACCAGCCAGCGTCTCGATCAGGCTTTCCTGGAGGCCCGCCAGCCACAGCTGGGCGATGACCATGGGCTTGCGCGGGTCGGAGTCGGGGAGCTGGAACAGCTCGTCCGTGTCGGACTCGTCGCGCAGGTCGAGCCGGGCCGCGATGGCCAGGCGCAGGTCGTTGAGGGCGCCGATCCACTGGCGGGACTGGTCGGGGGTCAGCTCGACGGTGCCGCCGCCCTCGCTGTCGACCGGGACGGCGTCGAGGGTGCGGACGACCAGCAGGGCGGACGCGCGCTTGGCGGCCCGCAGGTCGTTCTCGGTGAAGCGGCGGAACTCGGCCGAACGCTCCCGCAGCTCCTCGGCCTCCTGAGCGGTGGCGGCGGTGGCCGGGTCGGCGTACGCGTCGGGGAAGAGGCGGCGCAGGACGGGGTCGGTGGGCGCCTCGCTCGGGCCCTCGGCGAACAGCTCGGCGAGCGGGTCGTCGCCGAGGTTGTCGTCGCCGGGGCCGATCAGCTCCAGGAGCTGGACGGCCAGCGAGCGGATGATGGAGATCTCGACGGCGTCGAGGGTGGCCGCGGCGCCCTTCTCGGTGGGCTCGAAGTGCCCGGCCATCAGGCGCGGTCCTGCTGGAGGGTGGCCCAGAGCCCGTAGCCGTGCATGGCCTGCACGTCGCGCTCCATCTCTTCGCGGCTGCCGCTGGAGACGACGGCGCGCCCCTTGTGGTGGACGTCGAGCATCAGCTTGTTGGCCTTCTCCTTGGAGTACCCGAAGTACGCCTGGAAGACGTAGGCGACGTAGCTCATCAGGTTCACCGGGTCGTTGTGGACGATGGTGACCCAGGGCAGGTCGGGTTCGGGCACGGCGAAGGTCTCCTCCGCCGCTGCGGGTTGCTCGGTCTCTGCGGGCGACACACTCACCCTGCCCATGCTGCCATCCGGGGCGCGCAAGCGCACAAACGGCATGGCCCGTAAGGTTCCGCGCCGCACGGGTGGGCCTCGGCGCTCGAAATCGTCATACTGACGCTAAGTGCGGTAGCATCCAGCCGTGCCCGCCGCTGTGGCGGTCGTCGGCCGCACCCGGAAATGCGAGGTTGTCCCCGTGAGCACTGCGGAACCCAGGAACACGGCACCCGGTGACCGGCCGGCCCGGACCGGCGAGGGCGCGCTGCGCCTGCCGGTCGCGGTGCCGTCCACGGCCCTGTTCACCGACCACTACGAGCTGACGATGCTCCAGGCGGCCCTCGCCGCCGGGACCGCCGACCGCCCCTGCGTCTTCGAGGTCTTCACCCGCAAGCTCCCCGAGGGCCGCCGCTACGGCGTGCTGGCCGGGGTCGGCCGGGTCCTGGACGCCGTCGAGCACTTCCGCTTCGAGCCGGCCCAGCTCGACCACCTGCGGACCCACCGCGTCGTCGACGAGGCGACTCTCGCCTACCTGGCCGGCCACCGCTTCAGCGGGAACATCGTCGGCTACCCGGAGGGCGAGGTGTACTTCCCCGGCTCCCCGGTGCTGCGGGTCGAGGGCACCTTCGCGGAATGCGTGCTGCTGGAGACGGTGATCCTCTCCATCCTCAACCACGACTCGGCCATCGCGGCAGCCGCCTCCCGGATGTCCTCGGCGGCCGCCGGGCGGCCGCTGATCGAGATGGGGGCGCGCCGCACCCACGAACTCGCGGCGGTGGCCGCCTCCCGTGCCGCGTACATCGGCGGCTTCACCACCACCTCCGACCTGGCCGCCGGGTTCCGCTACGACATCCCGACCGCCGGGACCAGCGCGCACGCCTTCACCCTGCTGCACGACAGCGAGCGGGACGCCTTCGAGGCGCAGGTGGCCGCGCTCGGCCGGGACACGACGCTGCTGGTCGACACCTACGACGTCCAGGAGGCCGTGCGGACCGCCGTCGAGGTGGCCGGGCCGGAGCTGGGCGCGGTCCGGATCGACTCCGGGGACCTGCTGCTCGTCGCCCACCGGGTCCGCGATCAGCTCGACCGGCTGGGGGCGCGCGACACCCGGATCGTCGTCACCTCCGACCTCGACGAGTACGCCATCGCCTCGCTGGCGGCGGCGCCGGTGGACGCGTACGGGGTCGGCACCCAGCTGGTGACCGGCAGCGGGCACCCGACCTGCTCGATGGTCTACAAGCTGGTGGCACGGGCCCGCTCCACCGAGCCGGGGGCGCCGCTGGAGCCGGTGGCGAAGAAGTCGCTGGGCGGGAAGACCTCGCTGGGCGGACGGAAGTGGGCGGCCCGGCGCCGCGACTCCGAGGGGGTCGCCGAGGCCGAGGTGGTCGGGACCGGGCCGGTTCCGGCGGAGCTGGCCGACGCGCAGCTGCTGGTGGAGCTGGTGCGCGACGGCGAGGTGGTCGGGCGGGAGCCGATGGACGTGGCGCGCGAACGGCACGCCGCCGCCCGGGCCGCGCTGCCGCTCTCCGCCACCCAGCTCTCCAAGGGCGAGCCGGTCATCCCCACCGAGTACCTGGCTCAGCAGCCGGGCTGAGGCCCGCCCGCCCCTGCCGCCCGGGGCCGCCGGTGCCTACGCTCGGCAGAGGGAGCGGCCCGGCCCCGCCGCACCTCCGTATCCGCCCCGCCACCGAAGGACACGCCATGCGCCGCGCACTGATCGTCGTCGACGTCCAGAACGACTTCTGCGAGGGCGGCAGCCTCGCCGTCACCGGTGGGGCGGAGGTGGCCGCCGCGATCACCGAGCACCTCGACGGGCCCGGACGGGAGCTGTACGACCACGTCGTCGCCACCCGCGACCACCACAGAGAACCGGGCGACCACTTCTCGGCCCGGCCCGATTTCCGCGACTCCTGGCCACCGCACTGCGTCGCCGGGACCGAAGGGGCGGGCTTCCACCCGAACTTCGCACCCGCCCTCGCCTCCGGCGCCGTCGAGGCCGTCTTCGACAAGGGGGCGTACACGGCGGCCTACAGCGGGTTCGAGGGGGCCGACGAGAACGGGGTCGGCCTGGCGGACTGGCTGCGGGAGCAGGGGGTCACCGATGTCGACGTGGTCGGGCTGGCGACCGACCACTGCGTCCGGGCCACGGCGCTGGACGCCCTGTCGGCAGGGTTCGGCACGCGGGTCCTGCTCGACCTCGCCGCCGGGGTCGCGCCCGACTCCGTCGCCGCCGCCGTGGCCGAACTCCGGGAGGCGGGTGTCTCCGTCACCGGGGAGGCGTACCGGAACTGAGCTGGGCCGCCCTCTGCCCATGTGCCGGTGTGCCCGCACCGGTCACAGGTCGGCCTCGAACGCCGACCGGGCTGAGATGCGCCTGGGCACCGTCCCGACCGTGCCGGTCGCAGACCGGCCTCGCGCCGGACGGGCTGAGCTGCGGTCCCGCTCCGTCCGGGGCTCGGCCGGGACGGAGAAGGGTGGTCCGGGTCAGGTGAGGAGGGCGCGGATGGGGCGCCACAGCTCGGGAGGGCGGGAGACGGGCGCGTCCGCGGACGGTGTGGCCGCCGCGCGCCATATGAGGCCGTCGGGATGGTGCAGGACGGCCGTGATCTCGTCCGGCGTCGGCGGCGCGGCGTTCCCCCGGAGGTAGACGGCGCGCAGGCCGAGATTACGGAGCCGGGTCAGGGCCCGGGCCCTGTTCTTGGCGTGGACGAGCACCCGCACCCGCTGCTCCCCCGCCCCTGTGGCCTGCACAGGCGCGGGCAGACTCAGCGCGACGACCACGCTGCCCCCCGGCATCCGGACAAATCCGCCTGCGGCCATCCCTCAGCTCACCCCCGTGAGAAGTCGTGTCAATAAGACGGTCACGGGTGCATCTAAGCGCGATCGGCCGCCGCCCGCTAGGGGGCGGCGGCCGATACGGCTCTGGCCTGCGGTTCGCGGGCTACTTCAGCGAGGGTCCGACCTTCACCGTGATCGTCTTGCCGCTCAGCGGTTCCTTGGTGATGGAGATCCGGGTGCCGGTGTCAGTGACCTTGACCGAACCGGTGGGGTTCGACGCGTCGTAGTACCGGCCGGGGAAGCCGTCGTCGAAGGCCGGGATGCCGGGCTTCGGCTTGACCTTGGCGGGCTTGCCGTCCTGGTGGAGGGTGAAGCCCTGCGTCGGGTACCGGCTGAACGGCGCGTCGTACGCCTGGACACGGTTGCGCATGATCGTCCCGTCGGCCCACTTCTCGGCCTTCGGGTGGGCGTCGATCGGCAGCACGCGGCCCTCACCGGGGTGGACGCCGGTGTTGTTGTCCTTCTGGGAGGTGTCCCACAGCCAGATCATCAGACCGTTCTGGTAGGGGAAGTGCTCGACCCAGTCGGGGCGCGTCGAGCTCCAGCCGAAGTTGTACGGGCCGGTCTTCAGCGTGGTGTCGTAGCTGGTGTACTGGCGGTTCTCGGCGATGTAGTACTGCGGGTAGTCCTGGGTGAAGGAGGCCCCGATGCGCTGGAAGCCGTCGGCGGTCCAGCCGTTGTCGCCGTCCTCGGCCCCGTCGGCGAAGAGCTCCTCGCCGTCGGCGGTCAGGGAGATCGCGTCGGCGGCGAAGCCGGGCTCGGCCAGGCCGCCGTCGGTCTGGTAGCGGAACCGCAGCTCGATCTTCTGGCCGGCGTAGGCGTCCAGCGGGAAGGAGAGCGCGCGGTAGCCGTCGGAGACGCCGTGCAGGGCGGGGGTGTCGCCGCCGTCGCGGGGCAGGGGCTTGCCGTCGACGGTGCCGTCGAGCGCGGTCCAGTCGGCGCCGCCGTCGGTGGAGACCTCGGTGTAGAGGAAGTCGTAGTTCTCCTCGATGTTCCACCAGCCCTTGAGATCCAGGGCGGCGGCGGACTTACCGGTGAGGTCGACCGGGCGGGTCAGGGTGTTCTTGAGGTCGTCGCCGCTGTCGGACCACCACTGGGCGGAGCCCTCGGCGGGCTCGGTGATGGTGGTGGTGACTTCCTTCTCGGGCAGCTCGACCACGAGGGCCTGCTTGTCCTCGGTGTTGTACTCGGCGAGGCCCAGCTTGTGCGTCGACCTGGTGCCGGCCTTGGCGGTGGCGTGGTCGAGCCAGCCCAGCTGGAGCTTGTCCCAGGCGGTCATGTCACCGGGCAGGTCGCCGATCTCGGTCTTGCCGGTGCCGAGCCAGGAGCCCGAGGACATCAGCGTCCAGAAGGCGGTGGAGTTCTCGCCGGCGCCGCTGGTGTCGTAGTGGTCGGGGAGGCCGAGGTCGTGGCCGTACTCGTGGGCGAAGACGCCGAGGCCGCCGTTCTCGGGCTGGATGGTGTAGTCGCCGACCCAGACACCGGTGTCGCCGATCTGGGCGCCGCCCGCCTTGTTGCCGGCGGGGCCGGTCTTGCCGGCGTCGGTGCCGTAGGCGTACCAGCGGTGGGCCCAGATGGCGTCGGTGCCCTGGGCGCCGCCGCCCGCGGACTCGTCCTCGCCGGCGTGCACGATCTGGAAGTGGTCGATGTAGCCGTCGGGCTCGTTGAAGTCGCCGTCGCCGTCGAAGTCGTAGCGGTCCCAGGTGTCGTACGTGGCCAGCTGCTCCTTGATCTCGGCGTCGGTGCGGCCGGCGGCCTTCTGGCCCTCGGCCCACTTGGTGACGCCGTCGCGGACGACGTCCCAGACGTTGGCGCAGTTGGTGTCGCCGCAGTAGTTGGAGCCGTAACGGGCCTCGTTGTAGTCGACCTTGACCCAGTCGGCGACCTCGCCGTCGACCGAGTAGCGGCCCGAGGACTGCTTCTCGTAGTACTTCTTGACCGACTCCTTGTTCTTCTCCGTGGAGAAGTACAGGTCCTGGAAGTGCTCCTGGGAGAAGTCCGCCTTCCAGTCCGTGGAGTTGTCGTTCTTCCGGTCGGGCTCGGCGATCTGGTTGCGCTGCGGGCCGGGCTCCCCGCCGTACTTGGCGACGGGCTCCTCGGGGCCCTCGGGGCCGTCCGGGTCGTACATCGTGGTGTCGTCGACCTTGTCGCCGAACTCCACGAGGATGGTGAAGATCTGGTCGGTCTTCTCACGGCCCAGTTCGACGTACTTGCCGTCGTCGAGCCTGAGGACCCGGGAGGCACCGCGCTGGCTGGCCTTCTTGTCGCCCGATATGAGCTGGCGCAGGGCCTCGCCGCGCTGCTTCTCCTGCTTCTCGCTGAACGGGCCTTCGAGGTTGTGCTCGACGTGGCCCTTGGCCGGCGCCGGGTCCCGGCGCTCGACGGCCGGGTCGTCTCCCGCCGGGCGGTCGGCCGCCTGTGCGGTGCCGACCGCCACGGTGGTGGCGCCTATCGCGGCGACGGCCACGCCCAGGGCGGTGGCCCTGAAGGCTCTGCGATCTCTGCTCACGTGTGCGCTGTCCTCCCGAGAGGCCGGGCGCCGGGGACTGCGGCCTGTTGCCGCGTCCGCGCCCGGCACGGAACACAAGTGACGACATTCGACCGGAGTGGCGACAGAAAAGACAGGTCTTGACTTGAACAGGTCAATGGCGTTATGCGGACGCCCCGTTGAGAGGAACGGGCACCCGGGCGCCGGGCGACTGTACGGCCGCGCGCCACCGCGCGCCGGCCTTCCGCACCCGGTGACCCCGTGCGCCCCCGCGTGCCTCACCGCCGACGAGGCGGGCGGCTTACCGCTCACGGGGGTGGGGCATCGCCTCCCTTGAGGCCCACACGGCCCGGCCCGGCCGCCCGGTGCCCCACCCGAGCGGCCGGCCGCACCAATCCGCCACCGCCTCGCCGTCCGTCCCTCGGGACCCGAGGCTCGACACCCCTACGCCGAGGACGGCCCGCCCGCCCAGGCTCGCCCCACCCCCGCCGTACGCCACCGGCTCGGCCACCGTGGTGCTCGCCACGCTCGCCCTGCTGCTGCTCACCGGGACGACCGGGGGCGCGGGCGCCGCCCTGGTCGCGGCCACCGCGCTCGGGCCTCGGGCTCCGCGCCGCGGTGGGCCGGCCCCCGGACGCGCCCGGCGGTTCAGGCGGGCCGACCCGCCACGGCCGCGCGGAGCGCCGGGGCCGGCCGTCTCACGGGGTCCGTCGGCACGCGTCCCTGAGTCGGGCCGACCGCTCCTGACGCGGCGGCGGGCGCGCGGCGCCGGATCAGGGCTTCCCGGCACGTCGCCGGCCGTGCGGAGGCCGTCCCGGGGCCGGCGGGGGACGCCCGGCCCGCGCCGAGCGAGTACGGGGTCCCGGTCACGGGATGCCGATGGCCCACCGGCCCGGCCCGGTGGCGCCGGCCTTACGCGAAACGAGACCGACGCCCCGCACGGTGCGCCGCACGGGACCGGCGGCGGCCGGGATCCGCTTGCGCGACCGCACCGCCGACGTCCGCGAGACGGACCACGCGCGCCAAGCGCCCCTCTCCCGCCGCCCGGCGGAGGACGACGGGGGCGACCCGCACGAGGCGGGGGTTTTCCACGGGATGAGCGCTCCTCAGGCCGTGGTGACCTCGACGGTCTTCGCCGCCTTGTCGTGGAGCCCCTGCTTGTACGGGCGGTCGAAGAAGCTCCAGCCGCCGCAGATGACGGTCCAGACGCAGGCGCAGCAGAAGGCGAAGGGGAGCCAGAGGACGGCCGCGCGGATCAGTGAGGTCTGCGTGCTGGGGGTCGCGCCGTTGCTCAGGTCCGCGACGCGCAGGTGCATCAGCCGCTTGCCGACGGTCTGGCCGGTGCGGGCGATGAGGATCGTGTCGTAGCCGATGTAGAGGATCGCGGCGATCAGCGACTGGCCGAAGGACTTGCCGGCGTCGATGTCGTCGACGTCGGTGTCCCAGGTGCCGACGCTGAACAGCAGCGACAGCAGCCAGACCACGATGCCGACGATGATCATGTCGATGACGCGGGCCAGGATGCGCTTGCCGCTCGGCGCCAGCGGCGGCATCCCCGCCAGCGGGTCGCCGCCGTACGGGCCGCCTCCTCCGGCGCCGCCGTAGGGGCCGCCGCCGGAGGGGGGCGGGGGGGTGTCGTACGGATTGCGGCCGTACGGTTCGCCCCCGCCGGGCGGCGGGTCGTACGGGCTGCCGCCGCCGGACCGGGGCGGCTTGCGGAACGGGTCGTCGTCCGGCGAGGGGCCGGACCCGGGGGGCGGCGGTTCGGTCGTCATGGGGCGAGTCGACCCCGCCCCGGGTCCGGCCGCATCCGCCGGGCCGCCGTCCGGGGGAGGCGGCGGGCGGGGGCTGGGCCTATCGGGCGACGAAGGTACGGGCCGCCTTGTCGTGCCAGCACTGGCGCCAGGGTCGGTCGAAGAGGCACCACAGGACGCCGACCACGCCGATCACCAGGAGCCCGGGGACGCTGTACACCAGCCAGCGCCTGAGTGCCGCCCCGAAGGCCGGGGCGTCGTGCTCCTCGATGTCCTGGACGCGCAGGCCGAGCAGCTTCTTGCCCAGGGTGCGGCCCCACTTGGCGGTGGGCAGCGCCTCGTAGACCACCCCGAAGAGGAGGAGGACGGCGAGGGCCGCGCCGAGGTATCCGGCGGTGGTGCCGTCGACGAGCCAGACGGTGACGGTCCGTCCGGAGAGTCTGGCGGTCTCGATCTTGGCGTCGATGTGGTCGCGGGCGCGCGCCGCCAGCGGGACGGCGGCGGCCCCGGTGACGGCGCCCACCACCAGGGTGTCGACGAGCCGGGCGGCCAGCCGGCGCCCGAGCCCGGCCGGGCGGGCGGCGGCCTGCGCGCGGGCGGCCGCGAGGAACGGGTCCTCGACGGGCGGCTTCCACGGCACCACGGGGACGTTCTCGTCGGCCCGGCCGGGCCCGGGGACGGCCGGGGCGGCGGAGGCCGACGGCTGGGCCCAGCCGGGCCGGGCCGTGGCGGGCCGGGGCTGGGGGACGGCGGCAGCGGGGGCGGCGGGCGGCTGGGCGGTGGGCGGCTGGGCGGCGGGCGGCTGGGCGGCGGGCGGCTGGGCCTGGGCGGGCAGGGACGGGGCGGCGGGCGGCTGGGCGGTGGGCTGCTCGGCGGCGCTCGGCGGGGTCTGGGACCGGGGCGGCGGGGACGGGGCGGCGGGCTGCTCGGCAGCGGGCGCCGGGGGGCGGGGCAGCGCCCGCATCGACAGGGTGCCGGGGTCCTGGCGCTGCGCGGGGGTGGCGGGCGCGGCCGGGGCGGAGGTGCCGCGCGGGTCCACGGGGGCCTGGGACAGACCGGGCGGTGCGGCGGCGTCGTCGCGGCGGGCGGCCGGGGTGACGGGGCCGGACGGGCGGCGGAACATCAGGGCGCCCTCGGCGGGCTCGGCCCGGGCGACGGGCTCGCCGGTGCGCGGGTCGGGGACGGCCGGGTCGCCGCCGCCCCAGGAGACGCGGTGGTCCCCGGCACCGCCGAAGCCGGACTGGCGGGCGGGGTCGGCGCCCCAGGCCCTGTCGCGGGCCGGGCCCTCGGCGCTGGGGGCGGCCGGGTCCTCGTCGAGGAAGACGGGGCCGGTCTCCTCGGCGGGGGCCGGGGCGGCGGGAGGTGGTGCGGGGACGGAGCCCGGGGGCGGCGCGGGCAGGGGTTCGCCGTCGGCGGGGGCCGGGCGGCTGGTGCCCGGGACCCAGGAGGCGCCGTTCCAGTACCGGACGTAGCCGGGGATGGACGGGTCGGGGTAGTAGGCCGGGCCGGGCCTGTCGTCACCGGGTGCCGGAGTGGGGGCGCTCATGGTCCGTCGTCCCGTATCTGTTCGGGGGTGTTGTGGTGGCGTCCACATTTATCAGAACTCCCAGCCCGGCGGGCCGGTGTGCGCGGACCGGCCCGTGGGCGGGCGGCGCCGGGCACTGTACGGAGGGGGACGTGCGGACGGTCGCGGGGGCGACGGAAAAGATCTCCGCCGAAGTCGCGTAATGCCCGGCACCGGGCGGGCTCTCGCCTGGTGACGGACCATCCGGCGGCCCTGCGGGGGCGGGCGGACGGCAGGACGTCCGGCCCCGGGGGGCCGGACTTTGCGGGAGAGCTGAGGAGCGCACCGAGATGAACACCGTTGTGGAACGCGAGTTGGTACTGCGGCTGGTCCTTTCGCCCGAGCGGAGCATCGCCGTCCCGGCGCGGCTGGTGTACGCGGTGGCCGATCCGTTCGCGGTGAGTGTCACCTTCCACCTGGGTTCGCGGAACCCGGTGCACTGGACGTTCGCGCGGGAGTTGCTGGTGGAGGGGGTGTTCCGGCCGTGCGGCCACGGGGACGTGCGGATCTGGCCGTCGAAGGTGGACGGGCGCAACGTGTTGCAGATCGCACTGAGTTCACCGGACGGGGACGCGATGCTCCAGGCGCCCTCGGTGGCGGTGTCGGCCTGGCTGGAGCGCACTCTCGCGCTGGTGCCCCCGGGCACGGAGCACGAGCGGCTGGAGCTGGACGCGGGCCTGGCCCGGCTGCTGGAGCCCGCCCCCGCGGACGACCTGTGGCGCGGCGACCTGTGGTCGGACGAGGCGCCCGGGCCGGACGGCGAGTGAGCCCGGCCGTCCCCTCCCCCGCATCCGGGCGCGCCGAGGGGGCACCCGTCATGCCGGGTTGACGCGGGGGAGGGCGGCGGGTCAGAAGAGTTTGCCGGGGTTGAGGAGGCCGTACGGGTCGAGGGCCGCCTTGACCGAGCGCTGCACCTCGACGCCGGTGGGCCCGAGTTCGCGGGCGAGCCACTCCTTCTTGAGGACGCCGACGCCGTGCTCGCCGGTGATGGTGCCGCCCAGTTCCAGCCCGAGTGCCATGATCGCGTCGAAGGACTCGCGGGCGCGGCGGGCCTCGTCGGCGTCGGTGGCGTCGAAGCAGACCGTGGGGTGGGTGTTGCCGTCGCCGGCGTGGGCGCAGACGCCGATGGTGAGGTCGTACCGGGCGGCGATCTCCTCGACGCCTTCGAGGAGTTCGGCGAGGCGGGAGCGGGGCACGCAGACGTCGTCGATCATCGTGGTGCCCTTGACGGCCTCCAGGGCGACCAGCGCCATCCGCCGTGCGGCGAGGAGGAGTTCGGACTCGGCCTCGGTGTCGGCGGGGACCACGCCGGTGGCTCCGGCGGCTTCGCACAGGGCGCCGACGGCGGCGAGGTCGGCCGCCGGGTCGGGCGTGTCGAAGGCGGCGAGCAGCAGTGCCTCGGTGGTCTCCGGCAGGCCCATGCGGGCCATCGCGTTGACGGCGCGGACGGTGGTGCGGTCCATGAGTTCGAGCAGGGACGGGGTGTGCCCCTCGGCCATGATCCGGCAGACGGCGTCCCCCGCGGCGGCGGCCGAGGGGAACTCGGCGGCGAGTGCGAGCTGCCGGGGCGGGCGGGGCCTGAGGGCGAGGACGGCCTTGACGACGACACCGAGGCTGCCCTCGGAGCCGACGAAGAGCCGGGTCAGGTCGTACCCGGCGACGCCCTTGGCGGTGCGGCGGCCGGTGGTGAGCAGACGGCCGTCGGCGAGGACCACGTCGAGGCCGAGGACGTACTCGGCGGTGACCCCGTACTTGACGCAGCACAGGCCGCCGGAGGCGGTGCCGATGTTGCCGCCGATGGTGCAGGTCTCCCAGGAGGAGGGGTCGGGCGGGTAGCTGAGGCCGTGTTCCTCGACGGCGCGGGAGAGGACCGCGTTGACGACGCCGGGTTCGGCGACGGCGATGCGGTTGACGGGGTCGATCTCCAGGATGCGGTCCATCTTGACCAGGGAGAGGACGAGGCAGCCGTCGACGGCGTTGGCGGCGCCGGAGAGTCCGGTGCGGGCGCCCTGCGGGACGACGGGGACGCGCAGCGCGGTGGCGGTCCGCATGACGTGCCGCACCTGTTCGGTGGTGCGGGGCAGCACGACGGCGGCGGGTTTGCCGGCCTCGCAGAAGCTCGCCATGTCGTGGGCGTAGGCGGCGGTGACGTCGGGGTCGGTGAGGACGGCTTCCGGGGGCAGGCCCTCGCGGAGCCGGTCGAGGAGGGCGGTGGGGCCGGTGGGCGCGGGTGGCTCTGCGACGGGGGGCGCGGGCAGCTGCGGCTCAGGCATGGGCACAGGGTGGCACCGGCGGCCATCGGTGTGAACCCGTCGGCCACCGGCGGCTTGCCGTCGCCGGGATCGTCGTACCGGCGCACCGTGTGCGGCGTGGGCGGGGAGAGCGGGCGGTCCGGTACGGGGCCTCGGACGGCCCCCGCGCACCGCTGCCCGGGGTGGCGCGCCCCGCGCCCGCGCCTGCCGCCTGGCGGCCCGGCGCTCTCCCGGCCTCCCGCGCGACTCCGCGCCGCCGACCGCCAGCCGGGCCCGCGTCCGCCGACCGCCGCCGGCGTGGGGCGGCTGCGGCGGGCGGCGCGGTGGTGGCCGTGGACCGGTCCGGCCAGGGCCGGACCGCCCTGGCCCGGCCGTACGCCGACGGCCCGCCTCCCGGGGTGCGGGTGGCGGGCCGTCGCCCCCCGTCGGGGCGGACCTTGGTCAGAGGTTGCCGCGGCGCTCCTGCTCGCGCTCGATCGCCTCGAAGAGGGCCTTGAAGTTGCCCTTGCCGAAGCCCATGGAGCCGTGCCGCTCGATCATCTCGAAGAAGACGGTCGGCTTGTCCTGGACCGGCTTGGTGAAGATCTGCAGCAGGTAGCCGTCCTCGTCGCGGTCGACGAGGATCTTCAGCTCGCGCAGGGTCTCGACCGGCACGCGGGTCTCACCGGCCCACTCGCCGAGCGTGTCGTAGTACGAGTCGGGGGTGTCGAGGAACTCGACCCCGGCCTCGCGCATGGTGCGCACGGTCCGCACGATGTCGTTGGTAGCGAGCGCGATGTGCTGGACACCGGCGCCGCCGTAGAACTCCAGGTACTCGTCGATCTGCGACTTCTTCTTGGCGACGGCCGGCTCGTTGATCGGGAACTTGACCTTGAGCGTGCCGTCGGCGACCACCTTCGACATGAGGGCGGAGTACTCGGTGGCGATGTCGTCGCCGACGAACTCCTTCATGTTGGTGAAGCCCATGACCTTGTTGTAGAAGGCCACCCACTCGTTCATCCTGCCGAGTTCGACGTTGCCCACGCAGTGGTCGATCGCCTGGAAGGTGCGCTTGGCGGGCGGGGCGACGATCGGCTCGGCGGCGACGTAGCCGGGCAGGTAGGGGCCCGCGTAGCCGGAGCGCTCCACCAGGGTGTGGCGGGTCTTGCCGTAGGTGGCGATCGCGGCGAGGACGACGGTGCCGTGCTCGTCCTTGACCTCGTGCGGCTCCTCCAGGCCGGTGGCGCCGTGCTCGACGGCGTAGGCGTAGGCGGCGCGGGCGTCGGGCACCTCGATGGCGAGGTCGACGACGCCGTCGCCGTGGGCGGCCACGTGGCTCTCCAGGAAGGCGCCGCGCTCGGTGCTGGCCTTGATGACGGAGGTGAGGACGAACCGGGCCCCGCCGTTCTCCAGGACGTAGGAGGCGGTCTCGCGGCTGCCGTTCTCCGGCCCGGAGTAGGCGACGAGCTTCATCCCGAAGGCGGAGGAGTAGTAGTGGGCGGCCTGCTTGGCGTTGCCGACCGCGAAGACCACGGCGTCCATTCCCTTGACGGGGAACGGGTCGGCCTCGCGCGCGGTGGTGGGGGCGGACTGGGGGGCCTGGGGGTTCGTCGATGTCGCTGCCATGGCCGCAGCTTCACTCCGTTCCGCAAGCTGCGCAATAGTTCGCGGAAGCACTGGGCAAGGTGTCCGGTGACCCGTCAGTATGGGCGGCCCATCTGTACAGGATGACCATGCGGAAGTGGGGAGGGTGGCCTGATGGGGATCGACGAGCTGGACGGCCGGCTGATCGTGCTGCTGGCGCGGGAGCCGCGGATAGGGGTGCTGGAGGCGTCGCGCAGGCTGGGGGTGGCGCGGGGCACGGTGCAGTCGCGGATGGACCGCCTCCAGTCGAACGGCGTCATCCGCGGCTTCGGCCCGGACGTCGACCCGGCGGCCCTGGGCTACCGCGTCACGGCCTTCGCGACGCTGGAGATCCGCCAGGGCCAGGGCCCGGACGTACGGGCGCACCTGGCCGAGGTCCCGGAGGTGCTGGAGCTGCACACCATCACCGGGGAGGGCGACATGCTGTGCCGCCTGGTGGCCCGCTCGAACGGCGACCTCCAGCGGGTGATCGACCGGGTTGTGGGTTTTGATGGCATCGTCCGGGCCGCCACGGCGATCGTGATGGAGAACCCGGTGCCGCTGCGCGTCATCCCGTTGGTGGAGCAGGCGGCCCGGGAGACCTGACCTCGACCGCTCCCGAGAGCGAAGGGCGCGGTGTCGCAGGTGAACTTCTGGGAGTACGTGGGCAACCGGCACCAGCAGTTGCTCGCCGACGCCTACCAGCACGCCAGTGCCGTCTTCCAGTGCATGGTGGTGGCCACCGTGATCGGGGTGCTGATCGGCATCGCCACGTACCGCAGCGGGTGGGCGGGGAACCTGGCGACGCTCACCACCTCCTCGATCCTGACCGTCCCCTCGCTGGCCATGATCGGTCTGCTGATCCCGCTGGTGGGGCTCGGGGTGGCGCCGACGGTGATCGCGCTGACGCTCTACGGGCTGCTGCCGATCGTGCGGAACTCCATCGTGGGGCTGCGCGGGGTGGACGCGACGCTGGTGGACGCGGCCAGGGGCATCGGGATGTCACGGTGGGCGCGGCTGCTGCGGGTGGAACTGCCGCTCGCCTGGCCGCCGATCCTCACCGGCATCCGCGTCTCCACGCAGATGCTGATGGGGATCGCGGCCATCGCCGCCTTCGCCTCGGGCCCGGGGCTCGGCAACGAGATCTTCCGCGGCATCTCCTCCCTGGGCAGCGCCAACGCGCTCAACCAGGTCCTGGCGGGGACGCTCGCCGTGATCGTGCTGGCCCTGCTGTTCGACGCGGCGTACGTGCTGATCGGCCGCCTGACGATTCCGAGGGGTATCCGTGCCTGAGTCGCCCGCAGCACCCGGCTCCCCCGACGGCCCCGGCCCCGGCCCCGGCGCGGCGGGGGCGACGCTCGCCGAGGCGGCGCCCGGCCCCGGCGCGGCCTCCGGTGCCTCGATCGAGCTGGAGCACCTGACCAAGCGGTACCCGGGCACGTCCGTGCCGGCGGTGGACGACGTGAGCCTGGAGATCAGGGCGGGCGAGACGGTGGTCTTCGTCGGCCCGTCGGGCGGCGGCAAGACCACCCTGCTGAAGATGATCAACCGCTTGATCGAGCCCACCAGCGGCCGCATCCGGATCGGTGGCGAGGACGTCACCGACATGGACCCGGTCAGGCTCCGCCGCAAGATCGGGTACGCCATCCAGTCCTCGGGCCTGTTCCCGCACATGACGGTGGCGCAGAACATCGCCCTGGTGCCGAAGATGACCGGCTGGCCCAAGGGCCGGACCAAGGCCCGCGTCGAGGAGATGCTCGACCTGGTGGGCCTGGACCCCGGCGAGTTCCAGGGCCGCTATCCGCGCCAGCTCTCCGGCGGCCAGCAGCAGCGGGTCGGGGTGGCGCGGGCGCTGGCTGCCGACCCGCCGGTGCTGCTGATGGACGAGCCGTTCGGCGCCGTCGACCCGATCACCCGGGACCACCTCCAGGACGAGCTGATCCGGCTCCAGCGCGAGTTGCACAAGACGATCGTCTTCGTCACCCACGACTTCGACGAGGCGATCAAGATCGGCGACCGGATCGTGGTCCTGCGGGACCGTTCGCAGATCGCCCAGTTCGACACCCCGGAGGCGATCCTCACCAACCCGGCCGACGACTTCGTCTCCGGTTTCGTCGGCGCGGGCGCGGCGTTGAAGCGGCTCAACCTGACCCGGGTCCGCGACGTGGAGATCCGCGACTGGCCGACGGTGGGCGTGGACGACCCGTTGCAGAGCATCTTCGCGTCGCTGCGCTCGGGCCGTACCAACGAGCTGCTGATGCTGGACCGGCGAGGCCGCCCCTACAAGTGGCTCCGGCGCGGCGACCTGATGCGCGCCAGGGGCTCGCTGGCGGCGGCGGGCACGCTGGTGCACGACACGGTGACCCGCGACGCGACGCTGCGGGACGCGCTGGAGGCGGTCCTCACCGACAACGCGGGCCGGGTCGCGGTGACCGGGCGGCGCGGCGAGTACACCGGGGTGGTCGACATGGAGACCCTGATGAACTCGGTCCAGGAGATGCTGGAGGAGGACCGGCTGGACGCGATGGAGCACCAGCAGGACCTGGCCGACCAGCGCGCCGGGCAGGAGCGCGAGCCGGGGGCGGGCGGCGGGGAGGCGGGCGCATGAGCCACCCCGCGCCCCGCGACCCGGGTACGCACGAGTCGCACGGCCACGTCTTCCGCGACGCCGGCGAGGCCGACAACGACGACCGGCCGGCGCCCGAGCCGCCCGGGCCGGGGAAGCCGGCCCGGCGGGTGAGCTGGCGGAAGCTGACCTTCCTGCCGGTCTTCCTGCTGCTGGTGCTGCTCGGGACCTGGCTGTGGTTCCGGGGCGCCGACCTGGACGCCATCTCGCGGAACGCGCTGGGCGACGGCAACGTCTGGCTGCGGCTGCGGCAGCACGTCCAGCTCACCGTGATCTCGACCTTCTTCGTGCTGGTCATCGCGATCCCGCTGGGCATCCTGCTGACCCGCCCGCGCCTGCGCCGCGCCGCGCCGATCGCCACCGCCCTGGCCAACATCGGCCAGGCCACCCCGGCGATCGGCCTGCTGGCGCTGATGGTCATCTGGCTGGGCATCGGTGAGCGCCCGGCCCTGATCGGCATCATCATCTACGCCGTGCTGCCGGTCCTCTCCAACACGGTGGCGGGGCTGAAGGCCAACGACCCGACGCTGCTGGAGGCGGCCCGGGGCATCGGGATGTCGGCGCGCGGCGTCCTGCTCAAGGTCGAACTGCCGCTGGCCGTCCCGCTGATCCTGGCCGGGGTGCGCACGGCGCTGGTCCTCAACGTCGGCACGGCCACCCTGGCGACCTTCGGCGGCGGCGGGGGCCTGGGGGACCTCATCACCACCGGCATCACCAACCAGCGCATGCCGGTGCTGGTGCTGGGCTCGATCCTCACCGTGGCGCTGGCCCTGCTCGTCGACTGGCTGGCCTCGCTGGCCGAACTGCTGCTGCGTCCGCGCGGCCTGGAGGTGGGCACGTGAACCGGGGACGCGCGGCACGGGCGCGGGCCGGGGCGGCGCTGCTGCTCTGCGGGGCGCTGCTGGCCGGGTGCGGCCTGAAGAGCGGCAGCCCAATGGTGGACGACGTCCGGCCCGGCACCGTCGGCAGGGGGCGCCCGCTCAAGGGTGCGCAGCTCACCGTCACCTCGAAGGAGTTCACCGAGCAACTGGTCCTCGGCGCCGTCATGGGCATCGCCTTCCAGGCGGCCGGCGCCTCGGTCCAGGACCGCACCGGCATCCAGGGGTCGATCGGCGCCCGCGAGGCGGTCAAGTCGGGCGACGCCGACGCCATGTACGAGTACACGGGCACCGCCTGGATCACCTACCTCGGCAACAACGAGCCGATCGCCGACCCGCACGGGCAGTGGGTGGCGGTCCGCGACGCCGACAAGGCCAACGGCGTCACCTGGCTGCCCCCGGCCCGTCTCGACAACACGTACGCGCTGGCGGTGAACCCGGCGACGGAGAAGAAGTACGGCGTCAAGAGCCTCTCCCAGGCCGCGGAGCTGGCCAGGCGGGACCCGGGCGCGGTGACGCTCTGCGTGGAGAGCGAGTTCGCGTCCCGGCAGGACGGGCTGCCCGGCATGCAGAGGAAGTACGGGATGGACATCCCCGCCTCCGACGTCCGCAAGATGGACGGCGGCATCGTCTACACCGAGCTGTCCAGCGGCCGTTCCTGCGCCTTCGGCGAGGTCTTCACCACCGACGGCCGCATCAAGGCCCTGGATCTGACGGTCCTGGACGACGACAAGGACTTCTTCCCCAACTACAACGTCGCCCCCGAGATCAACTCCGCGACCCTGGAGAAGTACCCGGCCATCCCCGAGGTGCTGGCCCCCATCACCGCCAAGCTCGACAACGCCCTCGCCCGGGAGCTGAACGCCAAGGTGGCCGTCCAGGGCCAGGACCCGCACACCGTGGCGCTGGAGTGGATGCTGTCGGAGGGGTTCGTCAAGGACTGAGCGGGCGGCGGACTGGCCCGCCTGCGGGAACGAGAACGTCCGCTTGAAAAGGTTTCCTTGCAGAGGAATCCGCGCAAAGAATCGCTTGCAAAGGAGTCTTTGCACGCCTACGTTTCCGATATGCCCTCCCCCGCAGAGCCCGGTACCCCGGGCCCCTCTGATCCCGCCCCCGCCCACAAGGTCCACCGACTCGACCCCCGTTCCCTGCGCGGACTCGCCCACCCCCTGCGGCTGAGACTCTTCCGGAAGCTGCGCGAGGGCGGGCCCGCAACCGCCTCCCAACTCGCCCAGCGGCTCGGCGAGTCGAGCGGCGCGACCAGTTACCACCTGCGCCAGCTCGCCGCGTACGGCTTCGCGGAGGACGCCCCGGAGCACGGCAAGGGGCGCGAGCGGTGGTGGCGGGCTGCCACAGAAGGCATCCGCCTGGAGCCGGACCGCCTCGACCTCGCCGACCCGGTCCAGCGCGGCGCCGTCGACGTCCTCCTCTACGACCTGGCCGACACCCACACCGAGGAGGTGTCGACCTGGCTCGGCACCCGCCACACCTGGCCGGACGAGTGGCAGGAGGCGTACGACATGAGCGACTTCACGTACCGCCTCACCCCCGCCCAGGCAACGGACCTCCGCGCACGCGCCCAGGAGTTGCTGGAGTCCTACCGCGCCTACGACGCCGAGAACGCCGGCGCCGGGGAGGCCGCCTCCTACCGCGTCCACCTGCACGCCTTCCCCCGCGAGACCTCCCCCGGACAGCCGGACTTCCCGAAGGACCCGTCATGACCCCGCACCCGGACGTCCACCACCTCCTCCACATTCAGGCCGTACGCGCCCTCCCCGCCGGCCCGGCCCCGGAACCGTCCCCCCGCGAGGGAGCCGCCTCCCCGCGTGTCCGCCTCGGCTGGGCCCTGGTCTCCGTCGGCCTGCGCCTCGCGACACCCCCGGCCGCACACCCCGTCCTGCGGTGACCGCCGACGCCCTCGCTCCCCCACCCGACCGCCGCCCGCTCGCCCTCACCCTCGCCGCCAACACCGTCTCGATCACCGGCAACGCGCTCACCGTGATCGGCGTCCCCTGGTTCGTCCTCCAGACCACCGGCTCGGCCACCCGGGCCGGGGTCGTCGCCCTCTGCGCGACGCTGCCCGTCGTGGTCTCCGCCCTCTTCGGCGGCCCGCTGATCGACCGCGTCGGCCGGCGCCGGGCCAGCATCCTCTCGGACCTGGTCTGCGCCGCCGCGGTCGGCGCCATCCCTCTCCTGCACCACCTGGACGCCCTGCCGTTCTGGCTGCTCTGCGCCCTGATGGGGGTCAGCGGCCTCTTCCACGCCCCGGGCGAGACCTCCCGCAGCTCGCTGCTTCCGGCCCTGGCGACCCGCGCCCACACCCCGCTGTCCCGCGCCGCCAGCCTGTACGACGGGGTGTCCCGGGGCGCGAGGATGCTGGGTGCGGCCCTCGGCGGCGTCCTCATCGCCGTGCTGGGCCCGACCTCGGTCCTCGCCCTGGACGCGGCCACCTTCGCCGTCTCCGCCCTCCTCATGGCGTACGGCTTCCGGCACGTACCCGAGGCGCGGCCGGTGCCCCGGGCCGCCCGCACCGGCTCCTACCGGGCCGAACTCGCCGAGGGCTACCGCTACTTGGCGCGTACGCCGCTCCTCCTGGCGATCTGCGCCATGGTGATGGTGACCAACGGCCTCGACCAGGGCTGGTCCTCCGTGCTGCTCCCCTCCCATGCCTCGACCCACCTCGGCGGCGCGGCCCACCTGGGCATGCTCTCCGCCCTGTGGGGCGCGGGCGCGCTGACCGGGACCCTCCTGTACGCCGCGTTCGGGCACCGGCTGCCCCGGTGGCCGGTCTTCACCGCCTGCTTCCTGCTGATGGGCGCGCCCCGGTTCGCCACCGCCGCCTTCACCGACACCGCTCTCCCGCTCGCCGTGCTGCTGCCGCTCACCGGCCTCGGCGCGGGCGCTCTCAACCCGATCCTCTCCACGGTGACCTTCGAGCTCGTCCCCGAGCGGCTGCGCACCCGGGTGCTGGGTGCCACCACCGCCGCCGTCCTGCTCACCACGCCGCTCGGCGGCCTCTTCGCCGGCCTGCTCACCGACCACTTCGGCCTGCGCACCGCCTTCCTGGTGATCGGCGGCGGCTACTTCCTCGCCACGCTCAGCCCCCTGGTCTTCCCGGTGTGGCGCACCATGGACCACACGGGCCCGGTCCCGGCCGCCGGCGAGCGCAAACCGGTAGACACCCCGGCCCCCACACGGTCGGATGGTGCCCCATGAGCACTCAACCCGCCTTGCCCCCTGTCGACGAAGCCCTCGTGCGGCGGCTGGTCTGCGCCCAGTTCCCCGAATGGGCCGGGCTGCCGGTCCGGCGGTTCCCCTCCGGCGGGACGGTGAACGCCATGTTCCGGCTGGGCGAGGAGCTGGCGGTGCGGCTGCCGCTCACCGAGGGCGGCGCGGGCGACGTCCCGCTGGAGTGCGCGTGGCTGCCCCGGCTCGCTCCCCTGCTGCCGTGCCCCGTACCCGAGGTGGTGGCCGCCGGGAAGCCCGGCGAGGGGTACCCGTGGCCGTGGTCGGTGGGCCGCTGGCTGCCCGGCCGGAACCCGGAGGTGGGGACGCTCACCCGAACCCGCCTCCTGGCAAGGGACTTGGCGGAGTTCGTACGGGCGATGCGCGCCGTGGAGCTGCCGGGCGCCCCGGCCGCGCACCGGGGCGGGCCGCTCGCCGCCCTGGACGCGGAGACACGCGAGGCGCTGGAGTGGCTGCGCCGCGACCCCGAGGAGGGCGTGGACGCGGCGGCCCTGACCGCACTCTGGGAGGAGGCGCGGTCACTGCCCGCCTGGGACGGGCCACCGGTGTGGCTGCACGCCGACCTGATGCCGGGCAACCTCCTGGTGGACGGCGCCGGGCGGCTCAGCGGCGTCATCGACTTCGGCTGCCTGGGCGCGGGCGACCCGGCCTGCGACCTGTTCCCCGCCTGGAACCTGCTCCCGACCGAGGCCCGCCCGGTCTTCCGGGACGCCGTCGGTGTGGACGGGGCGACCTGGGCGCGCGGCCGGGCGCGGACCCTCTCGCAGGCGGTGATCGCCCTCCCGTACTACCGGCGCGGCCGCAACGAGGCGATGGCCGCCAACGCGCGCCACGTCATCCGGGAGGTACTGGCGGAGGGCTGAGCCCGGCCGGGGCGCGCCCGGAACTCAGCAGGAGGGGACCTTGCCGCCGCGCTCCAGTGCCCGCAGCGCGTCGACGGCGCCGTTCAGCGTGGTGACCGGGATCAGCCGCATGCCGGAGGGCAGCTCGGCCTGCGCGTCCTCGCACTCGGCCTTCGGGACGAGGAAGACCGTGGCGCCGTCGCGGGCGGCGGCGCGGGTCTTCAGCGAGACCCCGCCGACCGCACCGACCTTGCCGTCGGCGGTGATGGTGCCGGTACCGGCGATGGAACGGCCGCCGGTCAGGTCGCCGCCGCTGCCGTCACCGTCCAGCTTGTCGACGATGCCGAGCGAGAAGAGCAGCCCGGCACTGGGCCCGCCCACGTCGGCCAGTTCCAGCTTCACGTCGACACTGCCGGGTTTCAGGCCGAGCTGCTTCAAGGCCGCCTCGACGGCGACGTGCTGCGACTGGACCATCTGGTCCCGGTTGTACTTCTGGATCTCCTTCGGGGTGTCGCCGCTCGGGTAGACCGCGTCCACCGGCATCACCGCCCGGTCGGAGCGGAACCAGCCGTCCGCCACCTGCCCGATCCGCACCGGCGTCTGCGGGCCGGTCGCCTCGATGGTGGTCATCCGCAGCTCACCGGTGGTCTTCCGGGCCTGTTCGCCCTCGATCGTGATGACCTCGGTCCCGTCGTGGGAACCGAGCACGTTGGCGGTCATCCCCGGCTGCGCCACCGCGAACGGCAGCGGCGCCAGCGCGGTCACCGCCAGCAGCGCCACCACGGGCGCGGCACAGATCGCGAGGGCACGGGGACGCGGAAGAGCGACGAGCTTGGAGAACACGGGCCCCAATCTAGTCGTACGGGGGCGCGGGGGCGGGCAGAGACGTCACCGGTACGCACCCACCGCCGGCCCCGTACCGCTCAGCGCAGCGCGTCCGCGACCTCCCGGGCCGCGTCCACGACCCGGAGGCCGACCCGCTCGGGTACGGCCTCGGAGAGCATGACCACGCCGACGCTGCCCTCGATCCCGGTCAGTCCGAGCAGCGGGGCGGCGGCGCCGCAGGCTCCGGCCTCCAGCTCGCTCCGGGTCAGGGTGTAGCCGGGGGCGGGCAGCTCGTTCTGGCGGACGGCGAGTATGGCCCGGCCCGCCGCGCCCCGGTCGAGGGCGTGCCGGAAGCCGGTGCGGTAGGCGACGTGGTAGTCGGTCCAGGTCGGCTCCACCACCGCGACCGCCAGCGCCTCGGCACCGTCGACCAAAGTCAGGTGGGCGGTGGCGCCGATGTCCTCGGCCAGCGAGCGCAGCGCGGGCAGTGCCGCCTCGCGCACCAGCGGGTGCACCTGCCGGCCCAGCCGCAGCACTCCGAGCCCGACCCGGGCCCGGCCTCCCAAGTCGCGTCTGACGAGGGCGTGTTGTTCGAGGGTGGCGAGCAGGCGGTAGACCACCGTCCGGTTGACGCCGAGCTTGTTGGACAGCTCGGTGACGGTCAGGCCGTGGTCGGTGTCGGCGAGCAGCTTGAGGACCCTGAGGCCCCGGTCGAGCGTCTGAGAAGTCTCCGCGGTCACGACGCCCACTCCTTAGGTGTGAGGGTGCGGCAGTGGTGAGGTGCGGCGGCATCCGAAGGGGCGGCGCCGGTCCCAGCGGCGACGCGCGTCAGAGGCCGCCGAGCGCAAGGCACCGGCTGCGCTCCGCGGCGACGCTGCCACGGGGCGTGTACGTTGCCGGGAATGTAGCGAGCCGCCCCGCTCAGCGGAAGGGTCCGTCCAGAATCCGGGCGACCACCGGGGAGTGCGCCCCGTTATGCCCTCGGTGTCCCCGCCGATCACACCCTCGCCCGCACCGGTCCCGTCAGGTCCCGGTGCGCCCGTCCACCAGCTCCCGCACCACGTCCAGGTGCCCGTTGTGCCGGGAGATCTCCTCGATGAGGTGGAGCAGAATCCAGCGCAGGTCGACGTGCCGGCCGTCCCGGAGGGGGCGCTCGGCCTTCGTGTCCAGGCTGCGCCCGGCCACGATCTCCCGGTACCGCGCGCTCTGCTCCTCGTACTCGGCGAGCAACCGGGGCAACGGAACCTCCACCGCCGTCCGCATCTCGGGGTCCGGGTCCTCCTCGGTGGCGTGGACCAGAGGCCCGGCCTCCTCCCGGCCGAGGAACATCTCCTCCACCCAGTAGTGCTCGACCCACCGCAGATGGCTGATCAGCCCGCAGAGCGTCATGAGCGGCGACCCGGGCAGCGGGGCCCTCACGGCGCCCTCGGCCGAGACCCCCTCGCACGTGGCCACCGCGGTGGCCCGGGCGTAGTCGAGGAAGGTGGTGAGCTGGGTACGTTCGTCCCAGGCGGCGGGGGTGTCGGTTCGCTGAGTCGTCATCGCGAGGAGTCTGGCCTACGGGGCGGCCTTCGGCGATCCATTAACCGCACCGGTACGCCCCTGAGCGCTCCCCGCGCCCCTGACGCACCCGGCCACGCCGCCTACTCTGGCCCCTATGACCTACGCGGGGAAGAAGGTCAAGGAAGCCCGTAAGCGAACCGGGCTCACGCGACGAGAGTTGGCAGAGCACTCCGGGGTTCCGCTCTCGGCCATCCGACAGCTCGAACAGGGCGGGCGTTCCGGGCCCCCCATGGAAACGCTGCTCGCCCTCGCGAGGGCGCTGCGGCTGCCGACCATGGCGCTGGTCGCCGAACCTGACGTGCGGAACCCCCCGGCCGAGACGTACGAACGGTGGGCGCAGGTCCGCACCGAGCTGATGCGTCCCCCGGCCCGCGAACTGGACGTCCCGGCCACGTCGGCCGGTGTCGCCGCGGCCCTTGCGGCATCGGTGCCCCTCTACCGCGAACACCGCTTCTCCGAACTGGCGTCGGTACTCCCCGCCCTGCTGCGGGACGCCGACACCCTGCCGGACGAAGGCCGAGGCGTCCGGGTCAGGGTGCTGCAACTCGCGGCGAGCGCGCTGACGCACACCCGCCAGTTCGACCTCGCGGAGATCGCGGTCCGCCGCGCCCTGGCAGAAGGACAGGACCGCATGTCGGCATCCGCGAGCGCCAACACTCTGGCGTGGCTGCTACTCCGGCAAGGGCGACTGGATGAGGCTCTGAGCCTCGCGACGCGGTGGGCCGACGACATGGAACCCCGTTTGAGCCGGGCCTCCACAGCGGAGTTGGCCACCTGGGGCCTGCTGCTCCTGAGGGCCTCCGGCGCGGCAGCGCGGAACAACCAGGTCGGCGTCGCGGCGGACACGCTGAGGCTGGCCCGCAGCGCCGCCACAGCCATCGGACACGAAGTCGACGCCGAGCACCAGAACGTACGCACCTTCGGCCCCACCAGCGTCCGCATGCTGAGCGTGGAGGACGCCCTCATCAAGGATCGCCCTGACGTCGCCCTGCGGCTCGCCGAGAACATGCCACGCCACTCCGTACGCCCCACCCGCAGCGTCCGCAGCCGGCACGGCCTGGACGTGGCCAACGCGCATGCCCGACTCGGCCAGTACACGGAAGCCTTCGGTAAGTTGACCGAGGTTCAGGCTGGCTCCCCGGAGTGGTTCCCCCACCAGACCTCCGCCCGGGACACCCTCCGGATCATCATCGACAGGAGCCGCACACCGACCCCGGAGATGCGCCTGATGGCGAAGACGTTACGGCTCGGTCGGTGAGCGGACGGGATCGTCAGCCCCCGCCGAACTCCCCGACCTTGGCCCCGGCAAGGAAGCACGAGAACGCGGCAGCGGGAAAGCCCAGCACCGGCCCGGCCAGCTCCTTGGAATCACGAACCGGAACCAGGCCGTGCGAGGCGACGAGATCGGTGGCCACCTCGACGCACTGGCCGCCGTTCTCGCTGTAGGAAGACTTGAACCAACGAGGGGATTCACTCGTCATCCCGCACCTCTCACACCGCTCGGCCGAAGAACGTCGTACGCGGAGGCAGCCCTCCCCGCAGAGAAGCCCCGCCACACTCCCAGCGGAGCACTGACGGGGCCACCCGCAAGAACCGGTCAGACGGGCCGAAACTCTCCCGCCTTGACTCCCGCCACAAAGGACGAGAACGCGGCGACAGGAAAGCCCAGCACCGGCCCGGCCAGCTCCTTGGAATCACGAACCGGAACCAGGCCGTGCGAGGCGACGAGATCGGTGGCCACCTCGACGCACTGGCCGCCGTTGCCGCTGTAGGAAGACTTGAACCAACGAGGGGATTCACTCGTCACGATGTGCCCTTTCGTAGCTGCTCAATCATGGCCACGGAAGCCGCTTGCGACATGGCCTCGGCCTGTAGTTGATGATAGGCCGCCAACAGGGGGAGCACCGCTTCGCTGTTGCGCTCAAGACGGCCATGCTGCGAGGACTCGGCGTAGGAGATCAGCGATCGATCGCGCATGGTCAGCACCGTCAGGGGAAGACTGAGGGGCCGCCTCGCCCCCATGCTGAAGGGAGCGATCTGCAACACGGTATGGGGCCGTTCAGCGAACTCCAGCAGCTTCGCGAACTGAGCACCCATGATCTCCGGAGTGCCCATGGGCCGGAGAACGCATCCCTCGTCCAGCACAACGAACAGCAGTGGCGCGGGTGATCGGTCAAGTGCCGCCTGGCGCCGCTCGACCAGCCTGACGCGCTCCTCGGCCTGGTGCGGGGTGATGGCCTCCCTGCGCACTGCATCGGCTTCCAGCGCCTCCGCGTACTCCGGCGTCTGGAGCAGACCAGGTATGACCCCCACCTCGTAAAGCCGCACCTCTATGGCCCGCTCCTCGTACCCGATGTACTGCGGGAACCCCTCGATCAACGCCGTGTGCCGCACCGCCTGGCTCTGGCTCACCAGTCTCCCGCGCGCCCCCAACGCCTGGTCGCACCTTGCCGCCAACCGCTGGGTTGGTGGGCGTCGGCCGATTTCCACGGCCGAGATGTGGGCGCCCGAGCAGCCCACGTGTTCGC
Source organism: Streptomyces sp. BBFR102 (assembly GCF_051397025.1). Lineage (NCBI taxonomy): Bacteria > Bacillati > Actinomycetota > Actinomycetes > Kitasatosporales > Streptomycetaceae > Streptomyces > Streptomyces sp. BBFR102. Next base: position 3,933,171 of record NZ_CP195757.1, on the reverse strand, counting down.
CCAGTTGATCCTGGGTCCAGCCGCGTTCGTCTCGCAGCCTGCGGAGAAGCGCGCCGAAGGCCGCGCTCGGCGACCGCTCGGGGTCCAGCTCTCTACGGTTGACCATGGTGCACCCAACTCGTCTGCCAGTTTGCGTCAGTTGATGACACTCTGAACGATAGGCCAAGCTGTGCGCTCCCGGTAGCGAAACGGCTACAGAGAGGAGCAGTCATGTCTGCACAAGCCGAGCAGCCGGCCCCCTGCCGCACCTGCCAGGAGTTCGCCCTCGCCGAAGCGGTGGCCAACGGGGAACGCGACTACAGCAGGGCCACCGACTGCCGCGTCCTCCTCGGGCGGCACCGGCAGAGCGGCGAGTGCGCGGGCGCCCGGGAGGGGGAGTGATGGGCGAGGACCCGGTGTCCGCACAGGAGCCGCCGGAGTTCAACCCGCTCCGCTACCCGCCCTGCGCCTGCCCGCGCCACTCCCCCGGCCCCGGGCCGGGCGAGGACGAGGACTCCGCCCTCCTGCGCACACTCCGCGCCCGCATGAACGAGGAGAACCGCTTGCGCCGGTGGGCGCGGGGGCAGTCGTGACCGGCGTCGAGCACGTCGAGTACCTGGCGGACACGTACGGCGGGAGCGGCGCCCGGGGCGTCTTCCTCGGCGGAATCATCGCCCCGACCCGGCGCCTCACCCTCCGCCGGCTCCGCCGCCAGGCGCACCGCCTCGCCGACGCCCTCGACCCCGATCCGCACACCACCCGCCTCCCCGCCCGCGTCCTGCGCCCGGCACCGCACGGCGCGGAGCACGCCCCCTCCCCACTCCGCTTCTGGGCGGCCGATCTGGCGTACGCCGAGGAAGCGGCCGACCGCCTCGCGACCGGCTACCCGTACTGCTTCACCGCCCGCGAGGGTCCGGCCTGGTACCGAATCACCGCGCGCCCCCTCTTCACGACGGCGCGCCCCTCCCTCTTCGCCCGGGCCGTCGCGGTGACGGACGCCGGCCCGGCGAGCCACGAGGAGAGGGACCCGGCCGAGAAGGAGAACCATGGACACCGGCCCACACGCGAGCGGCGGCGACGGCCTGCCCGGGGGCCGGCCTCGGACCGCGCCAGCCGCCGACCTCGGACGGCACCCCGGCGGCCTCGTCCTGCTCCTTGGCAGACACAGCCACCCGGCCTTCTCCAACACCCCCGCCCCACCCAGCACTTGGCTCATCCCGCGCCGGGAGAACGACGGGGCCGCATGCAGCCGGGCCCCGTCCAGCCCGGCCGGCGCTTGAGGCCGCCCCGGCGCAAGGCCCGCAGGGCCGAGCCGAAAGCCCGGGCCCCGCACAGGGCGGGCCCCGAAAAAGGTCAGCCCCGCGTAGCCCACTCCCGCACCTTGTCGATCCGCTGCCGGATCTGCCCGGCGGTCGCCTCCGCGCTGGGCGGCCCCCCGCAGGCCCGCCGCAGCTCGTTGTGGATGACGCCGTGCGGCTTGCCGGTCTGGTGGACGTACGCCCCGACCAGGGTGTTGAGCTGCTTGCGCAGTTCCAGTAGTTCCTTGTGGGAGACGACGGGCCGGCGGTCGGCGGGCAGTTCCAGCAGGTCGGCCTCGCTGTCGGGCTTCTTGCGGCTGTGCGCGATCTGGCGGGCCTGGCGCTTCTGGAGGAGGAGCTGGACCTGGTCGGGTTCGAGGAGGCCGGGGATGCCGAGGTAGTCCTGCTCCTCCTCGGAGCCGGGGTGGGCCTGCATGCCGAACTCGGCGCCGTCGAAGAGGACCCGGTCGAAGACGGCCTCGGACTCCAGGGCCTCGAAGGAGAACTGCTCCTGCTCCCCGGTGTCCTCGTCCTGCTCCTTGTTGGCCTCGTCCATCTCCTTCTCGGACTCGGCGTACGGGTCCTCCTCGCCGTCCTTCTTCGGCTTGTCCAGGACGTGGTCGCGCTCGACCTCCATCTCGTTGGCGAAGGTGAGCAGGTTCGGGACGGTCGGCAGGAAGACCGAGGCGGTCTCGCCGCGCCGCCGGGAGCGCACGAAGCGCCCGACGGCCTGGGCGAAGAAGAGCGGGGTGGAGATGGTGGTGGCGTAGACGCCGACGGCCAGGCGCGGCACGTCGACGCCTTCGGAGACCATGCGGACGGCGACCATCCACCGGTCCTGGCTCTGGCTGAAGTCGTCGATGCGCTGCGAGGCGCCCGAATCGTCGGAGAGGACGAGGGTCGCCTTGCCGCCGGTGATCTCGCGGATCAGCTTGGCGTAGGCGCGGGCCTGCTCCTGGTCGGTGGCGATGACCAGGGCCCCGGCGTCGGGGATGGCCTTGCGGACCTCGGTGAGCCGCTGGTCGGCGGCGCGCAGCACGTTGGGCATCCAGTCGCCGCGCGGGTCGAGCGCGGTCCGCCACGCCTGCGAGACGGCGTCCTTGGTCATCGGCTCGCCGAGCCGGGCCGCGATCTCGTCCCCCGCCTTGGTGCGCCACCGCATCTGCCCGCTGTAGCTGAGGAAGATCACGGGCCGCACGACGCCGTCGCCGAGCGCGCTGCCGTAGCCGTAGGTGAAGTCGGCGGCGGAGCGGCGGATGCCGTCGTTGCCCTCCTCGTACGTGACGAAGGGGATCGGGTTGGTGTCGGAGCGGAACGGGGTACCGGTGAGGGCCAGGCGCCGGGTGGCCGGCTCGAACGCCTCCAGGCACGCCTCGCCCCAGGACTTCGAGTCACCGGCGTGGTGGATCTCGTCGAGGATGACGAGGGTCTTGCGCTGCTCGACCCGGTTGCGGTGGAGCATCGGGCGGACGCCCACCCCGGCGTAGGTGACGGCGACGCCCTGGTACTCCCTGCTGAGCGGCCCGGCGCTGTACTCGGGGTCCAGCTTGATACCCACCCGGGCGGCGGCCTCGGCCCACTGCTTCTTCAGGTGCTCGGTCGGGGCGACCACCGTGATCTGCTGCACGACGTGGTGGTGCAGCATCCAGGAGGCCAGGGTGAGCGCGAAGGTGGTCTTCCCGGCGCCCGGCGTGGCGACCGCGAGGAAGTCGCGGGGCTGCTCCTGGACGTACTTGTCCATCGCGGCCTGCTGCCAGGCCCGCAGCTTTCCGGCGGTACCCCAGGGGGCCCGTCCGGGAAAGGCGGGTGAGAGGTGATGGGAGGCGGAAGTAGTCACGGTCTCCGATTCGGTGCTCTCGGCTCGGGCCGGGTCGCGCCCTGGCCCACGTACGACAACCCGGGCCACCCTACCCGTGCCGGACCCCTCCCCCGGCCCGCCGAACCAGGAGTGCCGGACGATGCGACGGGGGTCACAGCGGTACGGGCGCGGACGGCCGGGGCGCGGTTGTGTCGGCAGCGTGGCAGTCGCGTCGCGTGCCCGCCCGATCGCTTGCGGCCGCCTGCCGCACGGGCCCAACGTCGTCAGTGCGCCGGGGAGATCCCCCCTGATCTCCCCGGTCAGGACCGCGTGCCCGAGGGGCTCAGGGACTCGTCCGCAAAGCGGGGAACGCGGGTTCGCATCCCGCCGCGGTCTCGGTCCCGGCCCCGCGCCCTCTCAGCTCTGGGCCACCGCGGCCTGCGGGCGGATCGGCAGGCGGTTGACCGGGCGGCCGGAGGCGGCGCGGACCGCGGAGGCGACGGCGGCCGGGGCGGTGACGACCGGCGCGGCGCTGGCCGCCTTGGCGCCGAAGGGGGCCACCACGTCCCGCTCCTCGACCAGCCGGACGATCCGGACGTCGGGGGCGTCCAGCGCGGTCGGCAGGGCGTAGCCGGTGAGGTCGGGGTGGCGCAGGACGCCCTGGGGCGCGCGCAGGTTCTCGGTGAGGGCGGCGCCGAGGCCCTGGATGAGCCCGGCCTCGATGCGGGCGGAGATCTGCGCCGGGTTGAGGACCCGGCCGACGTCCTGGGCCACGGCCAGCTCGACCACCCGGACCGAGCCGATCTCCACGTCCACGTCGACCACGGCACGCACCGCGCAGAAGACCAGGCCGACGAAGGCGTCTCCCTGCCCGGCGCCGTCCAGCGGCTCGGTGGGGTGCGGGCGGCACTGGGCGGTGGCCCAGAGTTCCTTGCCGTCCATCGCCTCGGTGACGGTGGTGGAGAGCACCCCGTCGTAGGAGGTGATCTTGCCGTCGGTGATCTGGAGGAGTTCGGTGGACATGCCGAACTGGTGGGCCAGCGGCTGGAGCAACTGCGTACGCACCATCTTCGCGGCGCGTTCCACCGCCCCGGCGGAGACCCAGGTGTGGCGGCTGTGGCAGGAGGGCCCGGCCGGCGGCTGGTCGGTGTCGACGGGGGCGACGTCCACCTCGTCGATCCCCAGGATCTCCTGGACGATCTGCCGGGCCAGCGTGGTGAAGCCCTGCCCGGTCTCGACGGCGGCGCAGATGACGGTGGCCCGGCCGTCCTGGACGCGGACGGTGGCGGTGGAGACCTCGTCGGCGCCCTCGGCCCCGAGCATGTGGACCATGCCCAGCCCGTAGCCGACGCCGCGCCGCACGGCGCCTGGCTCGCCCGCGCCCTCGGGGCCGCCGGGGAGCAGCCACTCCTCCTCGGGGGTGTCCTTGGGGAGCGCGGGCAGCGGGAAGTCCTGGACGGCCTGGAGGAGTTCGGCGACCGGTGCCGGGCAGGTCACGGTCTGCCCGGTGGGCAGCACGTCGCCGGTGGCGAGCACGTTGCGCGCCCTCACCTCGGCCGGCTCCAGGCCGAGCTTCTTGGCGAGCTTGTCCATCTGCGCCTCGTACGCCGCGCAGACCTGGAGGGCGCCCTCGCCCCGGACGTGTCCGGCGGGCGGGTTGTTGGTGCGTACCGCCCAGCCGTCGATGGTGGCGTGCGGGACGACGTACGGGCCGCAGGCGAAGGCGACGGCGGCGGCGAGCGACTCGCGGGAGGAGTCGGTGTACGCGCCGCAGTCCATCAGGATCTGCGCCTCCACGCGGACGAGCTTGCCCTCGGCGTCGGCGTGGTGGCGGTAGCGGAGCAGCGTCGGGTGGCGGTGGGCGTGGCCGAGGAAGGACTCCTCGCGGGTGGCCGCCAGTTTGACCGGGCAGCCGGTGCGCATCGCGAGCAGGCCGAGCGGCAGCAGGAAACCGGGGTCCTCGCGGTCGGCGGTGGCGCCGGGGACGCCGGTGACGACGACCTTGACCCGCTCCGGGTCGAGCCCGTAGACGGCGGCGGCGCGGTCGCGGTCGGCGTGCGGGTCGGTGGAGGCCACGTACAGCTCGACGCCGCCGTCCGGGCGCGGCACGGCGAGTCCGGCCTCGGCGCCGACGGGGGCGGGGTCCTGGCGGCCGATGCGGTAGACGCCCTCGACGACCGTCTCGCCGGTGGCCTCCTGGTCGCCGTGGCGCAGCGGGATGTGGCGCACCACGTTGCCGTCGGGGTGGAGCGGTTCGGCGGTGAAGGCTTCCTCTGGGTCGGTCTGGGCGGGCAGCACCTCGTACTCGACCATGATCGCGGCGGCTGCCATCCGGGCGGTGTCCGGGTGGTCGGCGGCGACGGCGGCCAGCGGTTCGCCGTGGTGGCGGACGACCTCGGAGGCGAAGACGGGCCGGTCGGCGCCGTAGCGGCCGTGCAGCTTCTCGCCGGGCACGTCCTCGTGGGTGACGATCGCGTGCACGCCCGGCATCCGGGCGGCCTGCCGGGTGTCGAGGGAGACCACGCGGGCGTGGGCGTGCGGGGAGCGCAGCACAGCGGCCCAGAGCAGCCCCTCGGCCCACAGGTCGGCGGCGTACGGGAAGGTGCCCTCGGTCTTGGCGCGGGCCTCGGCGAGCGGCAGCGAGACCCCGAGCCCGTGCGGGGCCGACTCGGCCTCGCTCTCGGCCTGGGCGGGGATACCGGTGGCGGTGTCGTGGCTCACGCCTGGCCTCCGTCCGGGTGGTGTCCCTGGTGCGGGTCGGGTGTGTGCGGGCCGGGCGGGTCCTGCTCGCCGTAGCCGTGGCCGTCCTGGCCGTGGTGGGGCGGCTGGCCGCCGGCGTCGTACGAGGGCGGGGGCTGGGGCAGCCCGGAGTAGCCCTCGGGCAGGGTGCCGTACGGGTGGGCGGGGGCCTCCCCGTCGGCGGGTCCCGCCTGGTGCGGGATGACCACCTCGGCCTGTCCCTCCTCGGCGGCGCCGTCGGCCTCGGCCGCGGCGCCCTCCTCGGCCGCCGCGGCGGCCTCGCGCTCGCCGACGACGTCGCGGACGGACTCCAGGATGGCGCGGTAGCCCGAGCAGCGGCAGAGGTTGCCGGAGAGGGCCTGGCGGGTCTCCAGGTCGGTGGGGCGCGGGTTGCCCTCCAGCAGGTCGTGGATGGTCATCGCCATACCGGGGATGCAGAACCCGCACTGGACGGCGCACCGGCGGGCCAGCGCCCGCTGCACGTCGGAGGGCTCGCCGGGACCGCCGTCCTCGGCGGCGCCGAGGCCCTCGACGGTGCGGATGTCGCTGCCCTCGGTGGTGGCCGCGGGGACCAGGCAGGAGGCGACGGCGCGCCCGTCGACGCGGACCGCGCAGGCGCCGCACTCGCCCTGCGAGCAGCCGTCCTTGGCGCCGGCGAGGCCGAGCCGCTCGCGCAGCACGTGCAGCAGCGACTCACCGATCCACGCCTCGGTGACGGGCCGGTCGATGCCGTTGACGTTGAGCGTGTACGAGACGACCGGCCGCTCGTCGTGGAACACGTCGGCCTCGGGCGCGGGGGCGGGCTCCGCACCGGCCTCGGCGGGGCCGTCCTGCGCCTCGCCCGCGGTTTCCGCCTCGGCTTCCGTCCCGGGGCCGGACTCGGTCTCGTCCGGGGTCTCCTGGGCGCTCCCGGCGTCCGGGAGGGCTTCCGGCCGGTCCTGCGTCTCGGGGTGGGCCGCGAAGTCCTGAGCGGGCGCGGGGGCCGGTTCGGGCTCCGGCTCCGGCTCCGGCTCCGGGCGGGCGGCCTCCGCCTCCCCGGCCCACGGCGCCGTCGCGCCGCCGGGGAGGGTGGCGGGGGCCTGGTGGGTCGGGGCCGTCGCCCAGGCGCCGGTCTGCGGCACGGTGGTGGAGAGCGGGTACTCGCCGGACTCCTCGGGCACGTCCTCCGGTGCGAGCGGGACCGACCACTGGCCGGTGGCCCCCGGCTCGGCGCCGGGGCCGGGCGCGGGCGGGGCGCTCTCGCCGAGGGCGGCGCTGAAGTCCCAGTGCCCGGTGGCGTCCTGGCCGGGCGCGGGCGAGCCGGGGCCCTGCTGCTGGCCGGGGATGGCGGGCTGGTCGTGCGGCTGGCCGGCGCGCTCGGCGCCCGTGAAGGCGTCGCCGAGGTCGGGCCGGGGGTCGTCGGTGAAGAGCCCGGGCGGGATCGTCAGGGGGCGGGTGTCACCGAAGGCGTCGGTGGCGGCGAAGGCGTCGGCGGGGGCCTGCGGGTAGCCGTCGGCGCCCGGGACCTGCGCGCCGTCCGGGTAGACGTCGGCGACGACCTGGCCGGGCGCGGGCTCGGGCGCCCCCCGCGGCGGCAGCGTGCCGTACGGGTCGGGCCCCTGGCCGGGCGGCTGCGCGTAGGGGTCGGCCGCGAGGGCTCCGCCCGCGACGGCGCCGGGAACGGGCCACCCGCCGGTGGCGGCCGGGTCGGCCGGGCCGCTGGCGGGGGTGACGGTGATGGGGGGCACGTACCCCTGGCCGGGGGCGGCGAGGGGGATGTCGGCGATGCCCTCGGGGAGTTGGACGAAGGCGGTGGCCCCGTCGTCGTACTCCTCGCCGCCCTGGTGGGGGATGGCACCCCAGCCCAGGGAGGCGCCGGGGGCCGCTCCGGTCCCCTCGCGCCGCTCGTCGTCGGTCATGACAGCGCTCTTCCCAGTGCTCGTCGGGCCAGCGCGGCGACGGTGCGCCGCAGGTGCAGTACGGCGGGCGGCAGTTTCGGCGGCTCGCCGCCGTCGGCCGGGGCCTCCGGGTCGGGTACGCAGGCCGTGGCGACGTACGTCCCGAAGGCGGTCAGGGCCTCCTGCGGCAGGCCCCGTTCGCCGTCCCAGTCGATGAGGGAGGCGGCCCAGCGTTCCGCCTCCAGGGGCCGCAGCGGCATGGGGGCGATGGCGCCGATGGCGCACCGGACCTCGCGCCGGGCCGGGTCGACGACCAGGGCGACGGAGGCGGTGGCGCGCCCCGGGCCGGTGCGTCCGGTGGCCTTGAGGAAGACCTGCGGGGCGTGGAGCAGCGGGATGCGGACCCAGCCGATGAGTTCACCCCCGCGCAACATGTCCATGCCCGCCAGCAGATGGGAGACGGCGACCTCCCTGCGGCCGCCGCCGGGCGAGGCCACGACGAGGCTGGCCTCCAGGGCGGCGAGGACGGGCAGGGTGTCGCCGGAGGGGGCGGCGGTGGCGATGTTGCCGCCGAGCGTCCCGGCGTTGCGGATCTGCGGGGGCCCGGCGGCGCGGGCGGCGGCGGCCAGCGCCGGGATGAGCGCGGCGAAGTCCGGGCGGCCCATGCGGGCGTGGGTGAGTCCGGCGCCGAGCAGGGCGTGTCCGTCGAGGTACTGCCAGCCCCGGATCTCGCGGACCCGGGCGAGGCCGACGAGGGCGGTGGGCCGCAGCTGACCGGCGTTGACGGAGGTCATGAGGTCGGTGCCGCCCGCGACGGGGACGGCGGCGGGCGTGGCGGCGAGCGCGGCCACGGCCTCGTCCAGGGAGGCGGGCAGCGTCACCGACGCTGCCGCCTGCGGTGCGTGCGTGGTCAAAACCGGCTGCCCCTTCCGTCACCCCGCCTGGTCCCGGCTGTTGCGCCGTACGGTACGTCCTCACAGGCGGGACGTGGCAACTCTGGCACATCTTGCCGTTGCCTCGGAGCGGGGGTCCGCTAGGGGAGTTTTGCCCCTTCTGGCAGCCGCGCGAGGGGTTTTGCCGTTATGTACGGGCGGAAGCGGGCCGTCCGCATACTGGACCTGCGGGGGCGCACGCCGGGGGCGCGCGGGGACCGTCGAGCCACTCTCCCGACCGGTCGGGCGTCAGGAGACCGCCGTCCGCGCCGTGCGGCGCCCCTCGGGGAGCACCGCACGGCGGACCGGGACCGGGGCCGGCTCAGCCCGGCTGCGGCACCCCCTCCAACGGGCGGCCCAGGACGCCGGGGCGGCGCTGCCAGGGGCGCGGGCCGGTGCGGGGGCGGTAGGCCACACCGAGGGCGTCGAGGCGGCGGAAGTGCTCCTCCATGCGGGCGTCGAAGGCGGCGAAGTCCCGCTCCTCGGCGGCGGGCAGCGGCGACCAGGCGACCTCGGCGAGCGCGGCCAGGCGCGGGTAGAGCTGGTAGTCGACGCGGTCCTGGTTCTCCAGCACCTCCGTCCAGACGTTGGCCTGGACGCCGATGACGTGGGCGGCCTCGGCCGCCGTCAGCTCCGGCGGGACGGGCTCGAAGCGGTAGACGTCCTCCAGCGTGCGGACGTAGCCGATCGGCACCGGTTCGTCGGGGCCGCCGTCCTCCCGGTAGTTCAGGTAGACCTGCTGCTCGGGGCACATGATGACGTCGTGACCCGCGCGGGCGGCGGCGACGCCTGCGGCGTAGCCGCGCCAGGAGGAGACCGTGGCGCCCTCGGCGAGGCCGCCCTCCAGGATCTCGTCCCAGCCGACCAGGCGCCGCCCGCGCGCGGTGAGCCAGCTGTCGAAATGCCGGATGAACCAGGACTGGAGGCCGTCCTCGTCACCGACGCCGAGTTCGGCGATACGGGCCTGGGCCGCCGGCGAACGCCTCCATTCCTCCTTGTCGCATTCGTCGCCGCCGACGTGGACGAAGCGGGACGGGAAGAGTTCCAGGACTTCCTCGAAGACCCCTTCGTAGAAACGCAGGGTGTCCTCGGTCGGCGCCAGCGCGTGCGGATTGACGCCCCAGGTGTCCCAGACGCCCAGGCTCGCGGTGTCGGTGACATCGGTGTTGCCGAGTTCCGGATAGGCGGCGATGGCGGCCTGCGAGTGGCCCGGAATCTCGATCTCGGGAACGACGGTGATGTGGCGTTCGGCGGCGTAGGCGACGATCTCCCGGATGTCGTCGTGGGTGTAGTGGCCGCCGTGCGGCGTGTCGTTCCACAACTCCGAGGCGCGGTGCCCCCATTTGCTGCGCGGACGCCAGCTGCCGGTGCGCACGAGTTCGGGATGGCGGCGGATGTCGATGCGCCAGCCCTGGTCGTCGGTGAGGTGGAGGTGGAAAACGTTGAGTTTGTGCGCGGCGAGCAGGTCGAGATGGCGCAGCACGCCGTCCTTCGGCATGAAGTGCCGGGCCACGTCCAGCATCATGCCGCGCCACGCGAACCGCGGCGCGTCCTCGATCGCCACGTGGCCGAGCAGCCAGGCGCGCCCCGGGTTGAGCGGGGCCCGGCGGAAGGCGTCCGGGCCCAGCAGCTGACGCAGGGTCTGCGCGCCCCAGAAGACGCCGGCCGCGTCGCCGCCCTCGATCAGCACCCCGCCGGCGGAGACGGTGAGCCGGTACGCCTCGGCGCCCAGCCCACCCGCCTCCCCCGAGAGGCGCAGGTCGACGACGGGGCCGGGGTGCCCGGCGGCGGCCTCGGGCAGGGCGAGCCCGGTGGCGGCGCCGACGGTGGTGCGCAGCCAGCGCGCGGCGGTGCCGGTACCCGCGCCGGTGCGCAGGGCGGTGTCCGGGCCGAGGGTGAGGCGGGCGTCGGCGCCCTCCTCGGGGGTGTGGGTGCGTGGTGCGGGGATGAGGTGGTGCACGTCAGTCCTTGACCGCGCCGCCGAGCCCGGAGACCAGGCGGCGCTGAACGAGTACGAAGAAGACGAGGACGGGAACGGTCATGACGGTGGACGCGGCCATGATGCCGCCCCAGTCGTTCTCCTCCGGCTTGAAGAAGAGCAGCAGCGCCATCGGGAGAGTCGACTGGGAGGTGTCGCTGATGATGAAGGACTTGGCGAAGAGGAAGTCGTTCCAGGTGCTGATGAAGGAGAACACGCTGGTCGCCACCAGGCCCGGGAGGACCAGCGGGAAAAGGATCTGCCAGAGAAAGCGGGCGCGGCTCGCGCCGTCGATGAGCGCGGCCTCCTCCAGCGCCTCGGGGACGGCTTTCACGAATCCCCGCAGCATCCAGATGGCGAACGGCAGCGAAAAGGCGAGATGCGGCAGGATCAGCGCGCCGACCGTGTTGAGCAGCCCGAAGTCCCGCATCTGGAAGAAGAGCGGAATGGTGAGCGCCTCGACCGGCACCATCTGCGCCACCAGGAACATGATGAGCAGCGTGGTCCGGAACCGGAAGTTGAACCGCGTCACGGCGGTCGCCGCGAGGAACGCGATCAGCGCCGACAGCACCACCACGCTCCCCGCCACGAAAAGGCTGTTGAGGAAGTAGCGCCCGAATTCCTCCTGCTGGAAGACGCGCCGGAACGAGTCGAGCGAGGGCGCCAGCGTCCAGGGCCGGGGGCTGTCCGACTGGATCTCCCCGGCCGGTTTGAACGCCGAGAGCACCATCCAGTACAGCGGAAAGGCCACGACGGCGGCGGCCAGCAACGCGAACGCCTCGGCGGCGAGGCGCCAGGGGCGGCGGACGAGGTTCACAGTTCTTCTCCCTGGCGTCGCATCAGCCGGAGGTACACGAGGGTGACGGCGAGCAGGACGAGGAGCATGACCACGCCGATGGCGGCGCCGAGGCTGTACTCCGAGGAGGCGAACGCCTGCTGGTAGGCGTAGACGTTGAGGACCAGGTTCTGGCCGGCGATGCCGCCGCCGTCGGTCATCACGTAGATCTGGGTGAAGATCTTGAAGTCCCAGATGACGGACTGGATGGTGACGACCAACAGGATCGGGCGGAGCATCGGCGCGAGGACCGAGCGCCAGATGCGCCACTGCGAGGCGCCGTCCAGCGAGGCGGCTTCCAGGACCTCGGTGGGGACCGCGCGGATGCCCGCGTAGACGGTGACCATCACGAACGGGAAGGAGCACCAGACCACTTCGAGGAGGACCAGGGCGAAGGCGCTGTAGCGTCCGTACGTCCAGGAGAAGTCTCCGAGCCCGAGCAGCCGGTTGACCGGGCCGAAGTCGGCGTCGAAGAGGAACATCCAGACGGTGGAGCCGGTGATGGCCGGGGTCGCCCAGGCGCCGAGCGAGGCGACGAGCAGGGCCAGCCGCGGCAGGGCGCGGACGCGGGTCAGCAGGACGGCGAGGGCGCAGCCGACGAAGAGCGTGGAGAGCACGCAGAGCACGGCGAAGACCACGGTGGCGCTCAGGACCTGCCAGAACCGCGGGTCGGTGAAGAGCGTTCGGTAGTTGCCGAGCCCCTGGAACGTGGTCGGCTCGCCGCCGCTGACCTGCGCCTGGGTGTACTCCAGGACGGATATCAGGCCGAGCTGGTAGACGGGGTAGACCAGCAGTCCGGCGAGGACCACCAGGGCGGGGGCGAGGTAGAGCCAGGGGGTCCAGCCGGGACGGCGGGAGCCTGCTCTCGGGGGCCGGGCACCCCCGCCGCCCTTGCGGGCGGTCGGGGTGGCCGGGGCGGTGGGGGTCTGGGTCACGGGAGTGCCGTTCTTCCGGTACGCGGGGGCGTCAGCCCGCGCTCGCGAAGGCGTCGTCCATCTTCTCGGCCGCGTCGCGGGAGGCCGTGGCGACGTCCTTCCGGCCGCTGACGATCTCCTGGAACAGGGTCGGCAGCACCAGCGAGGAGTCGATCCGCGCCCACGCCGGGGAGGCGGGCACGAAGGTCGCGCCGGCGTCGAGGGTCTCGACGAAGGGCTTGACGAAGGGCTCCTCGGCGGCGGCCTCGGCGCGGGTGTCGGTGAAGGTGGGCAGGAAGCCCATCGCGTCGAAGAGTTCGCCCTGCGCCTTCTTCCCGGCCAGTTCCTCGACCAGGTCGACGGCGAGGGAGCGGCGCTCGGTGGACTTGAGGACGCCGAGGTTGTTGCCACCCGCGAACGCCGGGGCGATCTCCCCCTTCTCGGTGCCGGGCAGCGGGACGACCGCGTACTTGCCCTTGACCTTGCCGTCCTCCATCGCCTGGTGGCTGAAGTCGCCGCCGATGGCCATACCGGCCTTCCCGGCCGCGAACGCCGTCACGGTGTCGTTGCCGCCCATCTGCGCGCACTTGGCGGCGGGGCAGTTGTCCGGGCCGAACAGGTCGGTGTAGGCGGTGATCCCGGCCTGCGACTCCTTGTCGGCGAGGGTGGAGGTGTACGTACCGCCCTTCTCCTCGGCGAGGCCGCCGCCGTGCGCCCAGAGGAAGGGCATGGCGCCGTAGGTGTAGGCGCCGCCGACCGCGATGCCGTACAGGCCGGGCTCGGCCGCGCGGATCTTCTTCGCCGCGGACGCCACCTCGTCCAGGGTCTTCGGCACCTCGACGGAGTGCTTCTCGAAGAGGTCGGTGCGGTAGTACAGGGCGCGGACGCCGACGAAGTAGGGGGCGCCGTACGTCTTGCCGTCGACGGTGACCGAGGCGCGGGCCGCCTCGTCGGTGTCGGCGGCCTCGTCCCAGGCCGCGAACTCCTCGCTGATGTCGGCGAGTCCGCCGTCGCGGACGTACCCGGCGGTGTCGGTGTTGCCGTACTCGATGACGTCCGGGGCACTGCTCGGGTCGTTGAAGGCGGCCTTGATCTTCTCGGCCCTGGAGTCGACGGGGATGTACTGGACGTCCACCTCGCTGCCCTGGTGCGCCTTCTCGTAGGCGGCCACGGCCCGGTCGACCACCTTGGCCTTGGGGCCGTTGTTGACCTCCTGGAAGAGCCAGACCCGCAGGTCCCCGGTCTTCTCGTCCTTGCCGGAGGAGGTGGCGGAGGTCTGCGGGGCACAGGCGGTGGCGGTGAGTCCGGCGAGGACGAGGGCCGCGACGGGGGCGGCCAGGCGGGGCAGGAGTCTCATCTGCGGTCCCTAGGTAGGCGCGTTGCATTCTCTGCAACGCTCGTTTCGCGCTGCACAACAGGCAGGAGCGTAGGGCGGCTGCCGCCGCCCGACAAGGGGGGACTCGCCAGTAGGGGGTGAGGGGGTCGGGGGGAGTTGGGCCCCCGACCCCAACTGCGGTGCGCACGGCGGGTGTTCGGCCAGATGGGCGCCCTCGGGTTGGCCCGGGTGGGCATACCGGTGCTTGTGTCGCTCGCGGCGACGAATCAGTCGAACTCGGCTGCCCGGACGGGGGCGGGGTGGGCTATGACCGGCCCTCGCCCGCGCCCCGAAGGGGGGTGGCCTCAAACGCCGGCCGGGCTTCATTTGCCGCCGACCGCGCCACAGGCGGCCTCAAACGCCGACCCGGCTCCTTCACGGCCGAGCACCACCGCCAGGCGCACCTCACAAACGGCCTCAACCGCCGGCCCGGCCTCACATACTGCCGAGCCCCGCCGCCGACCGCGCCCCACAGACTGCCTCAAACGCCGGCCGGGCTTCACGTACCGCCGCCAGGGCGCGCCCCACACGTCGACCGGGCTGGGAACGGCGCGGCCGGGGTGCGCCACCGAGCGTGCCCCGAGGGCGGCCTGGGGCCCGGTAGGGCTCTCCAGGTCGCCAGCCGGGGCCCCCGGCGCCAACAACCCCCCGTCACCGAGCCGGCCGCCCCCAGCCCGAATTCAGCCCGGCCGGCGCTTGAGGCCATCGGTGACCACGGCCATAGCCGTCGGGCACAGCCCCACCGGCCGCGCCCGACGCGAATCCCCGCCCGGCCGGCGCTTGAGGCCACCCCGCCTCCAAGCAAAAGCCCCCGGCAGCACCCCTTGAAGGGGCACCCCGGGGGAACCGAGTCCGCGCGGGCAGAGCAGGGCCGTGGAGAGGGAGGAAGAGGGCGGGGAAGCGGCAGGGAACCCCCGTCGGAGGGTGTTCCCTACTTCTTGTCCTTGCCTCCGCCGCCCTTGCCCTTGTCGCCGCCCGGGCCCATGGACTCGTAGATCTCCTTGCACATCGGACACACCGGATACTTCTTGGGGTCCCGGCCGGGAACCCAGACCTTGCCGCAGAGGGCGACCACGGGGGTGCCGTCCAGGGCACTGGCCATGATCTTGTCCTTCTGGACGTAATGGGCGTAGCGCTCGTGGTCGCCGTCGCCGCTGGAGGTCTGCGGCGTCGGCTCGACGAGGGTCCCCGTACCTGCCCCGCGCTCGGGCTCAAGAGTGCTCATGGAGTCCAAGGGTACCCAGCTCCGGCACGTCCCCGGGCTGACGCCCGCCGCGCGGGGCGGGTCAGTTCAGCGAGGGGTCGTCCGGGTAGGTGGCGATCATCGCCAGCTCGCTGCGCTGGCGGCGCAGGACCGCGCGCCACAGGCCCTCGGGGCGGGGCGCGGAGATGTCACCGGGCTCGGACTCCACGACGTACCAGGCGCCTTGGACCAGTTCCTCCTCCAGCTGGCCGGGGCCCCAGCCGGCGTACCCGGCGAAGATCCGCAGCGAGCCCAGGGCCGCCGCGAGCAGTTCGGGCGGGGCCTCCAGGTCGACCAGGCCGATCGCGCCGTGCACCGGACGCCAGCCGAGGGGCGGCTCGGCGCAGCCGGGTCCGCCCGGGACGACGGCGACGCCGAGGGCGGAGTCGAGGGAGACGGGCCCGCCCTGGAAGACGACGCCGGGGTCGCCCGCCAGTTCGCCCCACCCCTCCAGGATGTCGCCGACCCCGACCGGCGTGGGCCGGTTGAGGACCACGCCGAGGGACCCCTCGGCGTCGTGGTCGAGGAGGAGGACCACCGCCCGGTCGAAGTGCGGATCGGCGAGTGCGGGGGTGGCCACGAGCAGTCGCCCTGTGAGCGAGGACACCTCGGTCATGTGCCACATGATCCCGCATGGGCGGCGCGTGCGGGGAGCACTCCGCGCCATCCGTGGGTGCGCAGCTCAGGGCGCACGGAGGCGCGGCGGGCGCGCACGCGCTTCGGTGACCGTCCGCCACCGGTTCCGCACCGTACGTGTTGTGGCGAACTCATGACGCTCCAGAGCCCCCCTCGGCCTTACTCAAGGGGGGTGGCGGGCCATTACGCTTGCGGGGTGCCGTGGCAGACGGCGTCCGCCCGCCGAGGAGCGGCGCCCGGGGCGGATCAAGCACGTCCGGGGCCGGCCCTCGGCGGGCGAGCGCCGCGTGCCGGGCACGTGCCCTGCCCCTTTCATCGGAACGCGAGATTCATGACCGTCAACGACGATGTACTGCTGGTCCACGGCGGAACCCCGCTGGAGGGCGAGATCCGGGTCCGTGGCGCGAAGAACCTCGTGCCCAAGGCCATGGTCGCCGCGCTGCTCGGCAGCGCCCCGAGCCGGCTGGGCAACGTCCCTGACATCCGCGACGTCCGGGTGGTCCGCGGTCTGCTCCAGCTGCACGGCGTGACCGTGCGCCCCGGTGACGAGCCGGGCGAGCTGGTCATGGACCCGTCGCACGTGGAGAGTGCCAACGTCGCCGACATCGACGCGCACGCCGGTTCCTCGCGCATCCCCATCCTCTTCTGCGGCCCGCTGCTGCACCGTCTGGGCCACGCCTTCATCCCGGGGCTCGGCGGCTGTGACATCGGCGGCCGTCCGATCGACTTCCACTTCGAGGTGCTGCGGCAGTTCGGCGCGAAGATCGAGAAGCGCGCCGACGGCCAGTACCTGGAGGCGCCGCAGCGGCTGCGCGGCACCAAGATCGAGCTGCCCTACCCGTCGGTCGGCGCGACCGAGCAGGTGCTGCTGACCGCGGTCCTCGCGGAGGGCGTCACCGAGCTGTCCAACGCCGCGGTGGAGCCGGAGATCGAGGACCTGATCTGCGTCCTCCAGAAGATGGGTGCCATCATCGCGATGGACACCGACCGGACCATCCGCGTGACCGGTGTCGACAAGCTCGGCGGCTACCGCCACAAGGCGCTCCCGGACCGGCTGGAGGCGGCCTCCTGGGCGTCCGCCGCGCTGGCCACCGAGGGCAACATCTACGTGCGCGGCGCCCAGCAGCGCTCGATGATGACCTTCCTCAACACCTACCGCAAGGTCGGCGGCGCCTTCGAGATCGACGACGAGGGCATCCGTTTCTGGCACCCGGGCGGACAGCTCAACGCCATCGCGCTGGAGACGGACGTGCACCCCGGCTTCCAGACCGACTGGCAGCAGCCGCTGGTGGTGGCGCTGACCCAGGCGACGGGCCTGTCGATCATCCACGAGACGGTCTACGAGTCGCGGCTCGGCTTCACCTCCGCGCTGAACCAGATGGGCGCCCACATCCAGCTGTACCGCGAGTGCCTGGGCGGCTCCGACTGCCGCTTCGGCCAGCGCAACTTCCTGCACTCGGCGGTCGTGTCGGGCCCGACCCGCCTCCAGGGCGCCGACCTGGTCATCCCCGACCTGCGCGGCGGCTTCTCCTACCTGATCGCGGCACTGGCCGCGCAGGGCACCTCCCGGGTGCACGGCATCGACCTGATCAACCGGGGCTACGAGAACTTCCTCGACAAGCTGGTCGAGCTGGGCGGCAAGGTCGAGCTGCCGGGCAAGGCCCTGGGCTGACCGGAACCCCGGGGGCGGCGGCCCCCACCTGGCGCCGCTGAGGCGGCCGTACGCGGGCGTACGGCCGCCTCAGCGGCGTGCTGGGCCCCGGAGGTCTCCGCGGGGCCCTCCGGGTCGCCGCGCAGCCCTGAACGGGCGTACGGCCCTGCTCAGGGCCCTGCCGGGGGCCGGGCGTGCCGAAGGGGGGCGGCCACCCGCATCGGGTGGCCGCCCCCCTTCGCTGTCCCTGCGGCGCGCGGTCCACGGGCTGCCGCTCCCCGCCGACTGGGACGGTGCGGCGCCGAATGGCGCACCCTCGGGGCCTTACTTGCCCTTCGCGGCTTCCTTCAGCTTGGAGCCCGCGGAGACCTTGACGCTGTAGCCGGCCGGAATCTGGATCGGCTCGCCGGTCTGCGGGTTGCGGGCGGTGCGAGCGGCACGGTGGGTGCGCTCGAAGGTCAGGAAACCGGGGATGGTGACCTTCTCGTCGCCCTTGGAGACGATGTCGCCGACGACCTCGGCGAACGCGGCCAGCACGGCGTCGGCATCCTTGCGGGTCACCTCGGCGCGGTCGGCCAGGGCGGCCACCAGCTCACTGCGGTTCATGTTTGTACTCCCGTGTTCATCTTGCCGTTGAGGCGTGAGATCGAAGCCGATGCTGCCAGGGCCCCCCGAGGAGCCCCGTAACCGGGTCCGTCGTCGGACTCTCTTCCGCCCGGGTTCACCCTGGACGTAGCCCTCGAAGAGGCATCCTGCCCCCACCTGCGGCGCGAAAGCCAATTCAGCACCCGTGAGAGTCACACGGACAGCGCCACGGCCTCGGATCGTGACGCTCCGTCCGCTCTCGGCAGCGGACCGCAGGGCCGGGCGCCCGCCCGTGAGGGCGGTTCCCGCGCCGTTTCGCCACCCTAGAGCGGGGGCGGCCGGGCTCTTCCGCGACGCGCCGGGCCCCCGCCCCCGTGCGCCGCCCCCGTTCAGGCGTACGGCGGGGCGGCCTGGCCCGGCCGGGTGTCAGACGGCGGTGGGGGCGGGCGCCGAGCCGACCGACTTGGCGGCGCTGCTGACAGCGTCGGCGACGGCGCCGGCCACCTTGTCGTTGAAGACGCTCGGGATGATGTAGTTGGCGTTGATCTCGTCCTCGGCGACGACGTCGGCCAGGGCGCCGGCGGCGGCCAGCATCATCTCGGTGTCGACCGTGCGGGACTGGGCGTCCAGCAGGCCGCGGAAGACGCCCGGGAAGACCAGCACGTTGTTGATCTGGTTCGGGAAGTCCGAGCGGCCGGTGGCCACGACGGCGGCGGTCTCGCGGGCCACCGCCGGGTCGACCTCCGGGTCCGGGTTGGCCAGCGCGAAGACGATGCTGCCCTCGGCCATGGCGGCCACGTCGGCGCCGTCCAGGACGTTGGGGGCGGAGACGCCGATGAAGACGTCCGCGCCGACCACGGCCTCCTTGAGGGTGCCGGTGACGCCCTCGGGGTTGGTGTTGTCGGCGATCCAGCGCAGCGGGGAGTCGGCCTCGGCGCCGACGAGGTCCTCGCGGCCGGCGTGCACGACGCCGTGGATGTCGGCGACGACGGCGTGCTTGACCCCGGCGGCCAGCAGCAGCTTGAGGATGGCGGTGCCGGCCGCGCCGGCACCGGACATGACGACCCGGACGTCGCCGATGGACTTGCCGACCACTCGCAGCGCGTTGGTGAGCGCGGCGAGGACCACGATGGCGGTGCCGTGCTGGTCGTCGTGGAAGACGGGGATGTCGAGCGCCTCGCGGAGCCGGGCCTCGATCTCGAAGCAGCGGGGCGCCGAGATGTCCTCCAGGTTGATGCCGGCGAAGCCGGGGGCGATGGCCTTGACGATCTCCACGATCGCGTCGGTGTCCTGGGTGTCCAGGCAGAGCGGCCAGGCGTCGATCCCGGCGAACCGCTTGAAGAGGGCCGCCTTGCCCTCCATCACCGGAAGCGCGGCCTTCGGGCCGATGTTGCCGAGGCCGAGGACGGCCGAGCCGTCGGTGACCACGGCGACGGAGTTGCGCTTGATGGTGAGGCGGCGGGCGTCCTCGGGGTTCTCGGCGATGGCCATGCAGACCCGGGCGACGCCGGGCGTGTAGACCATCGAGAGGTCGTCGCGGTTGCGGATGGGGTGCTTGGACGCCATCTCGATCTTGCCGCCGAGGTGCATCAGGAACGTACGGTCGGAGACCTTGCCGAGCACGACGCCGTCGATGCCCCGCAGGCCCTCGACGATCTCCTCGGCGTGCGAGGTGGAGCTCGCGGCGATGGTGACGTCGATCCGGAGCGCCTCGTGGCCGGAGGCGGTGACGTCGAGGCCGGTCACCGAGCCGCCGTGGGACTCCACGGCCGTGGTGAGCTGGGAGACCGCGGTGCCGCTGGCGGGCACTTCCAGCCGGACCGTCATCGAGTAGGAGACGCTGGGCGCCGTTGCCATGGCCGACTTCCTCTGCTTTCCCTGGTTCGCATACACACCGGCCACCTCTGTGCGTGGCGAGTGCTGTCCGATCGTCGCACCTACCGGGCAGTACGCGGTAGCCGCCTGGATTACGGACGTTGTGTTCCCGGCCGCAGACCCGTTCGGGCCCCGACAGCGGAAAGTGAATTCCACCATACGAGAATCGCGTCTCACGCGGAACCCCCTCCTCCGCTCGCTGAGGCCGGAGAGGGGCGACGGGCGACGACGTACCGTCCGTGCCGGGCGACCGGAAGCGGGCGGAGAACGGCGAGGGCCCGCCCCGTCGGTGACGGAGGCGGGCCCTCGCCGCTCAAGTCATGACACCGGCCCGCCATGCTCGCCTCGCGGCAAGTGGTCGCTCGAAGCGACTATGGTTGGGCCCGGGGGCTTGGATCGAGCCGGTGCCATCTCCCAGGCTAACAAACCTCCCCGCCCCGTCCACTCCTGCGGAGCCGCGGATTCCGCGAACTCCCGGATACCGGGCGCCCTCTCACTCCCCCAGCAGTCCGGGCAGCACGTCGTCGCGCAGCAGGTCCGGCACCCCGTCCGCGTCCGGCTGATCGCGGCGCCCGGAGACCACGGTCAGCTCCTGCGTCGCCCGGGTCAGCGCCACGTACAGCACCCGCAGCCCGGCCGGGGACTCGTCGGCCACCTCGGCCGGGGAGACCACCACCGTCGCGTCGTACTCCAGCCCCTTCGCCTCCAGCGAGCCGAGCGCCACCACGCGCTCGCCGAGCCCGGCGACCCAGCGGGCGGCCTGCTCGCGACGCTCCATGGGGACCACCACGCCGATCGTGCCGTCGACCGCCTCCAGCAGCCGGGCCGCCTCGGCGCGCACCGTCTCGCCCATCCGCTCCCCGGCCACCACGAAGCGCGGCTCGACGCCGGTGGAGCGGACGGCGCGCGGGGAGGGGGAGCCGGGCATGGCGAGGGCCAGCACGCGGGAGGCGAGTGCGGCGATCTCGGCGGGGTTGCGGTAGTTGACGGTCAGCGTGAAGCGGCGGCGCGGCCGGTTGCCGAGCGCCTCGTCGCGGGCGGCGGCGGCCTCGTCGGGGTCGGACCAGGAGGACTGGGCGGGGTCGCCGACCACGGTCCAGGTGGCCTGGCGGCCACGCCGGCCGACCATGCGCCACTGCATCGGCGTCAGGTCCTGGGCCTCGTCGACGATGACGTGGGTGTACTCGGTGCGCTCCTGCGCCAGCCGCTCGGCCCGCTCCCACTGGGTCTCCTCGCGGTGGGGCATCAGCTCCTGAAGACCCGTCAGGTGGTCCAGCGGGTCGGCCTCGCGCTTGCGGCGGGGCCGGGGCGGGGTGCCGAGGACGGCGTCCAGCTCGTCGAGGAGGGCCACGTCGTGGACCGAGAGCGGGCCTTCCCCGGCCGGGCCGAGCCGGGCCAGCGAGCGGGCGACGCGGCGTACCTCACCCTGGTTCAGGACCTTGCGCGACCAGCGGGCGAGCCGCTTCTCGTCGGCCATCGCGGCGAGCACGGCACGCGGGGTCAGTTCGGGCCACCAGGCGTCGAGGAAAGCGGTGAAGGAGTCCTCGGAGAGGACGTCCTCGTCGAAGCCGGAGCGCAGTTCGGCGGCGAGTCGGGGGTCCTGGTGGCGCCCTGAGGCGCCCGACCTGGCCCACAACGCGTCGAGCAGCAGGCGGCGGGCACGGGGGCGCAGCAGGTTGACGGGGGCGGTGCCGCTGAGGGCGTTGCGCCGGACGCGGCCCAGTTCGGCGGCGTCCAGCTCGACACGGCGGCCGAAGGCGACGACCCGCAGCCGCTCGGGCGGCCCGGCGGGGGCGACGGGCAGGCCGAGGTCGAGCTGCCCCTCGGGCACCTCGCCGTCCTCGTCGGCCTGGGCGGGCCGGACCGCGCCGAGGTCCAGGGCGCCCCGGGCGACGCGGCGCAGCACCTGGACCATGCGGGCGGAGCCCTTGGCGCGGGCGGTGGCCGGAGTGTCGTAGGCGGTGGCCTCGGCCCCGTCGACCAGGGAGCCGAGGGCGCGGATGGCGACCTGGCCCTCCTCGCCGAGGGAGGGCAGCACGCCCTCGGTGTAGGAGACGAGGAGCGGGGTCGGGGAGACGATGAGGATGCCGCCCGCGTACCGGCGCCGGTCCTGGTAGAGGAGGTAGGCGGCACGGTGCAGGGCGACGGCGGTCTTGCCGGTGCCGGGGCCGCCCTCGACCAGGGTGACGGAGGCGGCGGGGGCGCGGATGACGCGGTCCTGCTCGGCCTGGATGGAGGCGACGATGTCGCGCATGGTGTGGCTGCGGGCCTGGCCCAGGGCGGCCATCAGGGCGCCGTCGCCGACCACGGCGAGCGGTTCGCCGTCGAGCCGCGCCGTCAGTTCGGGGCGCATCAGGTCGTCCTCGACGCCGAGCACCTGGCGCCCCTTGGAGCGGATGACGCGGCGGCGTACGACCCGGCCGGGCTCGACGGGGGTGGAGCGGTAGAAGGGCGCGGCGGCGGGGGCGCGCCAGTCGATGACCAGCGGCGCGTAGTCGGCGTCGAGGACGCCGATGCGGCCGATGTGCAGGGTCTCGGCGATGTCGGCGGTGCCGTCGGGGTGGACGGCGTCGTCGGCGGGTTCGACGGAGGTGTAGGCGCCGTCGGGGCCCTTCTCGCCGTCCTTGCCGAGGAGCAGGTCGATGCGGCCGAAGAGGAAGTCCTCGAACTCGCTGTTGAGCCGGTTGAGGTGGATGCCGGCCCGGAACACCTGGGCGTCGCGTTCGGCGAGCGCGCCGGGCGTGCCGACCTGGCCGCGGCGTGCCGCGTCCCGCATCAGGAACTCCGCCTCGTGGATCTTCTCCTCCAGGCGCCGGTACACCCGGTCGAGGTGGTCCTGTTCGGTGCTGATCTCACGGTCGCGTACGTCGGCCACCGACGCCCCCTTCTCACATGCGCTGGGCAGCCGTCCAACTTACGCGACCGGCGGGGCCGCGTGCACGCCGCACACCCAATCGGAAGGCAAACTTCCGCTTGCCCGGGGCAGGACGGCACCGGGACGGGGAGCTATCCCTTGCGGCTGCGGCGGTGGCGGGCGACCCGTTCGCGGTTGCCGCAGGTCTCGCCGGAGCACCAGCGGCGCCGACGGCCGCGTGAGGTGTCGAGGTAGACCAGCGGGCAGTCCTGCCCGGCGCAGCGGCGCAGCAGGGCGCGCGCCCCGGAGTCGGTGAGGAGTTCCACCGCGTCGCGGGCGACCGCGCCGAGCAGCGCCTGGCAGTCGGGGTCGCCGGCCAGCCCCCGGCCGAGGGTGCCGTCGGCCCTGCGGACGGCGCGCGGCGGGGGCGGCGGGTTGCGCGCGACGGCGTTGACCCGGTCGAGGGCGTGACCGGGCGGGCGGCCGTCGAGTTCGGCGCCGACCACCGCGGCGATCTGGGTGCGCAGGTCGCGGAAGGCGGCGAGCCAGCCGGGGCCGGCCCGCTCCAGCGGGGTGCCGGGCGGCACCAGGCCGGCGCCGGCCAGCCACTGCCGCAGCCGGTCGGGGCCGTCGAGCCGCTCCACGGGGTGCGCGGTGGCGACGAGGTCCAGGCAGACCCGTCCGCAGTCGAAGCGCAGCACCCGTGCGCTCGCCCCTGCCCGGTACACGTACCCCGTCATCGTGCGCCTCCGCCCGCCGAGAGCCGGGGCCGTCCGCCGCGGCCCCGCCCCGTCCACCGTGCCCGCCACCCGGGCGCCCGGGGAAGCCCCCGGGCACCGGACGGCATCAACCGCCGTCTCGGGCCGACCTGTTGACCCTTCCTGTACGTCTTCCCCCTTAACCTGTCCCCATGTACGCGCCGGTGAGCATGCCCGCCTTCCTCCCGGCAGGGCCGGGGCTCTCGCTGCGGCCCTGGCGGGCCCACGACGCCCGGGAGCTGATCGACGCCTACCGCGATCCGCTGCTGCGGAAGTTCACCCGCACCTGGCCCGAGGACGAGGCGGGCGCCCGGGCCTGGCTGGCCCGCGAGGGGGCGGGCGCGCGCGACGGAGGCCGCTACTCCTTCGCCGTGGAGCTGTCCGCCCAGGCTCCGGACGGCACCGGTCCCGCGCCCACCGGCGTACGGGACCCGGCGGCGACCGGCCTGCTCGCCGGGTGCGTGGTCCTGAAGGCGTTCCCCTCCGAGGACCGCCCGGCCCGCACCGACACCGCCGAGGTCGGCTACTGGACGACCGCCTCGGTACGCGGCCGGGGTCTGGCGGGCCGCGCCGTGCTGGCCCTCGCCGACTGGGCCTTCACGGCCCTGCCCGCGCTGACCCGCCTCGAACTCCTCCACCAGGTCGACAACGAGCCGTCCTGCCGGGTCGCCGAGAAGGCCGGCTTCCCGCACCACGAGACGCTGGCGGCGCAGCCGCCGCTGTTCCCGCTGCCGGGCCACGTCCACGTGCGGCTGCGCCCCGGCGCCTGATCAGGCCGCCGGAAGCAGCCGCCCCTGCGCGACGACACGATGCCGTGCGGCATCGCCTGGACGAGAGCGGAAGGCGTCGTCGAGCGCCGGCTGATGGGCCGCGCCGGACGGCTGCCCCTTGTCGACCTCCGTGACGGCGTCCCTCGGGCCGGTTGATGTCAGGACGCTCCCCAGCGCCTCACCCGCCCTCGCCGCGAGGGGGAGGGCGCGACGGGCCACGGTGGGACTTCTTCTCGTACCGCTCCTGGGAACGGAAGGGATGCCCGGCCTGTGGCCGGGCATCCCAGGACGTACCGACGGAGGGAGAGGGGACCGGGCGTACGCGGTTCTTTCACGCCTCGGGAACGGGGTCACTGGCGGTGGGCGGCCCCCGGGTCGGCGGCGGAGCCCCGCTTCGTCCCGTCGGGCCACAGGCGCGGTGGCCGCTTGGCCGCCAGGTCCTCGACCCAGCCGACGGCCAGCACCATGAGCCCGATCAGCGGCCAGACCAGGACGAACATCCAGAGGGTGTACGTGCTGGAGAGGGCGTTCTCCCACTGCGGGTCGTCCATGAAGGGGAGCCGGTACAGCAGGTCGATCAGCGGCACCGTCGCCATGATGAGCAGGTTGTGCCAGAGGTAGATCGTCACGGCCCGGTTGTTGGAGAGCGTGATGAGCGGGTCCCACTTGGCGAGCCGGCCCGGGAGGGTCTGCCAGGAGGGCGAGTACAGCAGGAGGATGGTGACGAAGCCGAAGGACCAGGCGGCCTGGGCGAGGGGGATGTCGTTGAGGTCCCAGCCGTCCGGACCGAGGTGTCCGGAGGCCCACCACAGGCCGAAGGCCATGACGAGGCTGGCCAGCGAGACGGCCAGGTAGCGGGGGATCTCGCGGAGCAGCCCTCGCTGGTGGGCGAAGCCGAGCGTCCAGCACCCGGCGTAGACGGTGAAGTCGGTGACGGCGTTGCCGAGTTCGCCGGGGATCTCGACCAGGCCGGTGCCGACGACGGCGGTGAGCGCGAGCGGCGCCAGCATGGTCGGCCACGGGGCACGCCGGAAGGCCCACAGCAGCAGCGGCGAGGCGAGGACGAACCACAGGTAGGCCCGCAGGTACCAGAGCGGCCCGGCGGCCTGCACCGCCCAGGTCTGTTCCAGCAGGCCGGAGGCGTCGCCGATCGACCAGGGGTAGGGCGGGGCGCCTACCGGCACGAGGTAGTTGACGAGCTCGGCCCAGCCCCAGGCGCCCTCGGGCCGGCCCGGGTTCCAGCCCGCGTAGGCGAGCATGGCGAGCAGCAGCGCGCCGAAGACCCACAGGGGCGGGAGCAGCCGGCGGACGCGGCTCTTGATGACGCCCGCCGCCGGGCGGGCCAGCGAACGGGCCATCAGGGAGCCGGCCAGGGCGAACATGACGCCCATGGAGGGGAAGAGGACGGTCAGCCAGGCCCAGCCGAAGATGTGGTAGAGCACGACGCGGACCAGGGCGATGGAGCGCAGGAGGTCCAGGTAGCGGTCGCGGCCGGGTTTCCTGGGGGCGGCGGGCGCCGGGGGCTTCCCGGGGGACGCCGCGGCGGCGGGCGGGACCGTCGCCGGGTACGGGTCCGGGGCACCGGGCACACCCGGGACCCGGGGGACGCCGGGGGCGCCCGCCCGGGGGTAGCGGTCGCCGCCGGAGCCGTCGTACGGGGGCCGGGGCGGGGGCGCGGCGGACCAGGGGGTCTCGGTCATGCGAGGGGCCTTCGCGCGGGTTCGGCCGGGCGGGCGCCGGAGGGGGCGGCCGCACCGGGCATCTCGACGACGCCGGTGCGCCGGAGCTTCTGCCAGCGCAGCCGGCCGCCGGTGAGCGCGGTGATCCAGGACTGGAGCAGCACGACGTACATCAGCTGCCGGTAGAGGATCTGCTGGAGGGGCAGGGAGACGAGGTGGGTCATACGTTCCTTGTCGAGCCGGAAGGCGTAGGCGGCGCAGACCCCCTGGACGGCCAGGACGCCCAGCCAGGCGAGGACGGTCTTGCCGGTGTCGCCGAAGACCAGGCCGTAGAGGAGGAAGACGTCGATGAGCGGGGCGAGCAGCGGCGCGAGGACCATGAAGAGGGAGACCAGGGGCAGGCCGACGCGGCCGAAGCGGCCGGAGGGGCCCTTCTCCACCAGGGCGCGGCGGTGCTTCCAGATGGCCTGCATGGTGCCGTAGCTCCAGCGGTACCGCTGCGACCAGAGCTGCTGGACGGACTCGGGGGCCTCGGTCCAGGCGCGGGCGTTCTCCGCGTAGACGACCTTCCAGCCGTCGCGGTGCAGGGCCATGGTGACGTCGGTGTCCTCGGCGAGGGTGTCCTCGCTCATGCCCCCGATCCGCTCCAGGGCGCTGCGCCGGAAGGCGCCGACCGCGCCGGGGATGGTCGGCATGCAGCCGAGCACGTCGTACATGCGGCGGTCGAGGTTGAAGCCCATCACGTACTCGATGTGCTGCCAGGCGCCGATGAGGGTGTCGCGGTTGCCGACCTTGGCGTTGCCCGCGACGGCGCCGACCTGCGGGTCGCCGAAGGGCTGGACCAGTTCGCGCACGGTGGCGGCCTCGAAGACGGTGTCGCCGTCCATCATCACGATCAGGTCGTGGCCGGCGTTGGCGAGGCCCCGGTTGAGGGCGGCGGGCTTGCCGGCGTTCTGCTGCCGCACGACACGGACGTTGGGGATGCGCAGGTCCTCGACGATGCGCGCGGTGCCGTCGCTGGAGCCGTCGTCGATGACGATGACCTCGACCGGATGGTCGCTGGCGGTCAGCGAGGTGACCGTGTTGACGATGCATTTCGCCTCGTTGTACGCGGGCACGAGCACGGTGACCGGTTCGGTGACCGGCGGGCCCCAGCGGAACTTCCGCGAGCGCACCCTGCGGGCGTGGACGAAGGAGAGCACCAGCATCAGCCCGAAGCGCGCGAAGACGAGGACGCCGATGACGGCGAGCCCGGCCACCAGGACCCCGGTGACGTTCTCGGAGATGCCGACCGCGGTGACCCAGGCGAGGCCCTGCCAGCGGGCGGCGCCGGTGACGGGGGTGTGGGCGCTGGGCGCGTTCAGGGCCTCGGTGAGGTTGGTGAACTCGTACCCCTTCTCCTTCAGCGACGGCAGGAACCGGCCGAGGGCCTCGACGGTCTGCGAGCGGTCGCCGCCGGAGTCGTGCATGAGGACGACGGCGCCCTCGCCGCCGCGCGGGGTGGCGCGGCGGATGATCTCGTCGGCGCCGGGGCGCTTCCAGTCCTCGCTGTCGGTGTTGTTGACGACGGTGAGGTAGCCGAGCGAGCCGATGTACTCGGTGACCGGCCAGGACTTGTTGTCCATGGCGTCGGAGAACGAGGAGTACGGCGGCCGGAACAGCGAGGTCCGCACCCCGGCGGCGCCGGCCAGGGCCAGCTGGTTCTGGGTCAGCTCCCAGTCGATGCGGCTCTTGGACTGGAAGGAGAGGTCGGGGTGGTTGAAGGTGTGCAGGCCCAGTTCGTGGCCCTCGTCGACCATCCGCCTGACCAGGTCCGGGTGGCGGGAGGCCATCGTGCCGGTGACGAAGAAGACGCCGTGCGCGTCGTGTTCGGCGAGCACGTCGAGGACCTTCGGCGTCCACTCGGGGTCGGGGCCGTCGTCGAAGGTGAGGACGAGCTTGTGGTCGGGGACGGAGAAGGTGGTGGGCCTGCCGTCACGGTTCGCGATGACGGGCCCGCCCTCCAGGATCTCCTCCGGCACCTGGTCGGTGGCGGCGGGCGGCTGGACGCGGTGGTCGGCGAGTATCTCGCTGTGCACGTAGCCGCGGAGCATCAGCATGGCGCTGAGGGCGACGAGGAAGAGCGAGGGCAGCAGATACCTCAGCGGCAGTCCGCGGCGCCGCGCCGCACGGGAACGGGAAGTCATGGTGTGCGGCCTCAGGCGGCCTGGTTCTCCTCGGGCGGGGCGGTGCGCGCCAGGGTGTGGGCGGGGTGCGGTGCGGTGGCGGCCGAGCGGGCCTGCGGCACCGTGCCGCCGCCGTCGGCGGGCGGCGTCTCGGGCCCGCCCGGCGGTGCCTCGGACTCGGCCGGGGTCTCCTCGGGCCGACTCGGCGGGTCGACGGGAGTGACGGGGCCGCGGGTGCCGGAGGGGTTCGGGTCCGGAGCGGCCGGGGTGGTGGCGGTGGGCTCCGGGTCCGTACCGGTCTCCGCTCGTCCGGGCGTGCCCGCGGGCCCGTCGGCGGGGGCGCCGGTGCCGGCGGGGGCGTCCGGGGCCTGCCTGGTCCCGGCGGCGGGGGCGGTCTCGTCGGCGGGGACGGTCGTGCCGCCCGGGTCGTCCGTGGCGCCGGCGGACTCCTCGGGCAGGCCCGGGGCGTCGACGGTGGCCGGACGTTCGGCCTCCGGTCCGGGCAGCGGGAGCCACGGGGCGGAGGAGTTGCCGGAGAAGAGGGTGGCGACGACCACGGCGGCGTACCCGGCGAAGGCGAGGCCGCAGACCAGGCCGATGCGCCGCAGGTGACGGCCGCGCCGCCCGGACTCGTCGACGAACACCGGCCCGTCGGCCGGTTCCTGAGGCGGCCGGGACTGCGGCTTGGCGTGAGCGCCGCGCGGCCGGTGGGCACCTTCGAGGTGGCGCCCGATGCCGTCCATCTGGATGGTGACCTCGAACGGGTCGTGCACGTGCGGCGCGGCGGTCGGCCTGCCCACGTCCGGCCCGTCCGCACCGTCGTCGATCCGGTTCACGGGTGCTTCTCCCGGTGTTACGGCCATGGCGCGGCGCCACTCCCCCATCAAGGTGTCCGGGCGCACGGAAACGAAGAACCCGGGCCATGCCGTCGGACCAGGCCCCCACCCCGTCCGAGCGCCCCCCTATCACACAGAGCCCGGACCAAGAATGTAGCGCACGCCGCAATCAGAAGTAATTCTGTGGTGTCACGGTTGACCCATGCTGTGACGGTCGGCCTCCGGCAGCCACGAACCGGGGGGCGCTTCGAGCCAGTTCCCGGCGCGCGCGAGGGTGGCGGCGGCGGTCCGGACGGCGTCCAGCGCGGGGTGGCTGAGCCCTTTGCGCCACACCAGGGAGACCGGGGAGAGCGGCACGGGGTCGGTCAGCGGCCGCAGGACGCACCCCGGCATCGGAGGGAAGTCGACCACGACGAGCACCGGGTGCCGGTACTTCGCCATGACACGTTCGAATTCCTCACGGCCGACGGCGAGCGGCGCGGGCGGCGCGACGCGGATGCCCCGGCCCGCGAAGAGCGCGCGGGCGAGGTCGGTCCACTCGGGGGTGCGGGGGTTTCCCGCGCCCGCGTAGACGTACTCCCCGGCCAGGGCCTCCAGCGGCACCTCGGGCAGGCCGGCGAGCGGGTGGTCCTCCGGCAGGACCACCGCCATGGGTTCCAGCCGTACGGGCTGGTGGTCGAGCTGCTCGCGCAGGCCGGGCTCCAGCCCGGCCCAGCGCCCGAAGGAGGCGTCGAGGCGCCCGGCGCCGATCTCCAGCGCGGCCCCGGTCAGCCCGCTCTCGTACCGGGCCATCACCTCCAGCTCGGGGACGAGGCGGCGGGCGTGCTCCAGGACCCGCTCGAAGACCAGGCCCGGTGAGTTGACGTCGACCAGGAGCGGCCTCGCCTGCCCGAAGGCGGCGCCCAACTCCTCGTACGCGGCGAGGACGCGGCGCGCGTACGGGACAAAGCGCTCGCCGTCGGCGGTGAGTTCGACGCGCCGGGTGGAGCGGGCCAGCAGGTCGGTGCCGAGTTCCCCCTCCAGCCGCCGCACATCGCGGCTGAGGGCCTGCTGGGCGACGTAGAGGCGGGCGGCGGCCCGGGTGAAGTGCAGTTCCTCGGCGACGGCCAGGAAGGCGCGCAACAGGCGTGGCGCGGGCTCGGGTTGCGACATCCGGCGAACCTACAACGAAAGTGCGTGAACGCGTGCGGCACAGGTGTTGGACCCCCGCGACCCGCCCGCCGCAGACTCCTGCCGTGCCCTCCCTCCCCGCGCTCCGGCGCCGCCCCGCCCTGCCCGCCGCCGCCCCGCTGTTCGCGGTCACCGGCCACACCCTGGCCGTCGCGGCCCCCGCCGCGCCCTCCGGCTCGGACCCGGGCGGCCCGCCCGCCGCGCCCCGACGCCGGCCGGACCTGTCCGGCCGCCGGACAGGCCCCGGCGCTCCCGCGCCCGGCCCGCCCGGACACGCCTCCTACCTGGCCCTGCTCCGCATCCCCGGCGCCGCCGCGTTCACCCTCGGCGGGCTGCTGGCGCGGCTGCCCGCCGGGATGTTCTCGGTCAGCGCGGTCCTGATGATCGCCGCCTCGCGGGGCTCCTACGCCCTGGCCGGCGCCGTCACCGCGACCGGGCTGGCCGCCACCGCGCTGGTCGCCCCGTGGACGGCCCGCCTCGTCGACCGGTACGGCCAGCGCCGCGTCGCGCGGCCCGCCGCCGCACTGGCCGCCTGCGGCGCGCTCGCCCTGGTGGCCTGCGTCCACCTCGGCGCCCCGGCCTGGACCCTCTTCGCGGCGTACGCGGCGACCGCCACCGTCCCCAACACGGGGGCGATGGCCCGCGCCCGCTGGCAGGCCCTGCTCGGCGAGGACCCGGCCCGCAGGCACATCGCGACCTCCTTCGAGCAGGCCGTCGACGAGGTCTGCTTCATGGCCGGGCCGGCGCTCGCCGCCGTGCTGTGCACCACCCTCTTCCCGGAGGCGGGCACCCTGACCGGGGTGGCGCTGCTGGTCGTCGGCATGACCCTGTTCACCGCCCAGCGCGCCACCGAGCCCCGGCCGCACCCGCGCTCCGCCACGGGACCCGCCGCCCCGCTGCGCCGGCCCGGCACCGCCACGCTGCTCGCCGTCTTCCTCGCCACCGGAATCGTCTTCGGCACCCTGGAGGTCACCACCCTGGCCTTCGCCGACAGTGCGGGCCACGCCGCCGTCGGCGGCCTGATCGTCGGCCTCCAGGCGGCCGGGTCCTGCGTGGCCGGGCTGGTCTACGGGGCCCGGGCACCGGCGGGCCCGGCGGCGGACCGGCTCCCGGCGCTGCTGGCCCTGCTCGCCGCCGCCCTCGCCCTGCCCGCGCTGGCCGCCGCCACCGGCTCGGCGGCACTGCTGGCCCCGGCGGTGCTGGGCGCGGGGATGGCCACGGCCCCGGTCATGATCACCGCGATGACCCTGGTCCAGCACCGCACCCCGCCGGCCCGCCTCAACGAGGGCCTCACCCTCGCCGTCACCGCGATCCTCACCGGCATCGCCCTGGGCTCCGCCCTCGCCGGGCAGGCGGCCGACCACCTGACCCCGGGCACCGGCTACTCCGTGGCTCTCGCGGCGGCCTGCGCGGGCGTCGCGCTCGCCGCCCGCCTGCGTGCCCTGGCCGGCGCCCCGGACGTCCGGGGGTGAGGAACGACGAAGCCCCTGGTCCGGGGACCAGGGGCTTCGCCTACATGGGAATTGTGGAGATGGCGGGAATCGAACCCGCGTCCAACGGTGCGGAACCAGGGCTTCTCCGAGTGCAGTTCGCTACGATTTTCTCGGCCCCGGCGATCACGCGAACAAGTCGCCGACGGGCCCAGTCACTGTTTGATTTCCCACCAGGCCCCGTGACCGGGTCTAGTGGTTTAGTTCCCTAGTTGATGCCAGGGTCCGGGTCGGGAACAGCCCCGGGCTGACACTCCGCAGAGTCTTCGCAGCTACCTAATCAGGCAGCGAGGGCGAAGGCGGAGGAATCGCGCTTGGAATTGGCGATTATTGTTTGCGACATATGGTTTACGAGATCATTGCCGCTTCCTCGACTCGCTTCCCCTGCTTCGACATCCGCTGTCGAAACCGATCATCCCCATGTGGTGTTTTCAAAGTGGACCGGAATCAGAGGTTCGAAGCCTCGATCCCGAGCTTCCGGCCCGGCCGTCCCGTCCTGCGGAACGCTTCCCATCGTACGTGACCAACCCACGCCCGTGCCAGCCTATTCCCGGCGGCCCGGGCGGCGGCCCGGTCAGCCGCGCTGCTTGCGGCGCACCGCCGACATCGCGCGCTCGGCCTCACGGCGGTCCTGCTTCTCCCGCAGGGTCTGCCGCTTGTCGTACTCCCTCTTGCCCTTGGCCAGCGCGATCTCGATCTTGGCGCGGCCGTCCTTGAAGTACAGGGCCAGCGGCACGATGGTGTGGCCGGTCTCCTGGGACTTCGACTCCAGCTTGTCGATCTCCTCCCGGTGCAGCAGCAGCTTGCGCTTGCGGCGCGCCGAGTGGTTGGTCCAGGTGCCCTGGCTGTACTCGGGGACGTGGACGTTGTGCAGCCACGCCTCGTGCCCGTCGAGCTGGATGAAGCCGTCGACGAGGGAGGCCCGGCCCTGCCGGAGCGACTTCACCTCGGTACCCGTGAGGACCAGACCGGCCTCGTAGGTGTCGATGA
This sequence comes from Streptomyces sp. BBFR102, assembly GCF_051397025.1. Classification (NCBI taxonomy): domain Bacteria; kingdom Bacillati; phylum Actinomycetota; class Actinomycetes; order Kitasatosporales; family Streptomycetaceae; genus Streptomyces; species Streptomyces sp. BBFR102. The sequence goes on along the minus strand of NZ_CP195757.1, from coordinate 3,900,744 downwards.
TGAGGTAGTCGTGGCGCGCCTTCTTGTTCTGGGCGATGAGCTTGCGCCCTTTTTCCTTAGCCATAGTGCCGCCATCTTCGCATCAGGAGGGGGTCCCGAGGCCACTCAATACCGTCTCGGCCCGCTCGGCGGCGTCCCCGGTCCCCGCCTCCAGATCGGGGGCGAGGCCGCGCCCGTCGAGTCTGCGGCCGGAGGGGGTGCGGTAGTGGCCGACGGTCAGCTCCGCGACGGCGCCGCCGGGCAGCCGGGTCGGCATCTGCACCGATCCCTTGCCGTAGGTGCGGCTGCCGACGACCACCGCTCGGCCCCGGTCCTGGAGCGCCCCGGCCAGCAGCTCGGCGGCGCTCATCGTGGTCCCGTCGACCAGCACCACCACCGGGCGCCCGGTGTCGCCGCCGGGCCGCGCGTGCAGGGCGCGCGGCTCGCCGCGGACGTCGTAGGTGGCGACCAGGCCGCCGTCGAGGAGGGCGGAGGCGGCCGTGACGGCCTCGCTGACCAGGCCGCCGGAGTTGCCGCGCAGGTCCAGGACGAGGCCGGCCCGGTCGGGGGCGGCGGCCAGCGCGGAGCGCACCTCGCCGCCGGAGCCCTTGGTGAAGGCGCTGACCTTGATCCGGACCGCGCCGTGCGGCAGCCGGCCCACGGTGACGGACTCGGTGTGCAGACGGGCCCGGCTCAGGGTGCGCACGCGGGAGCCGCCGGCCCGCTCGGTGGCGAGGACGACCCGGCTTCCTGGGGCGGCGTCGGCGCCGCCCCGCAGCAGGCGGACCACCTCGGCGCTGGGCAGTCCGGTGACGGTACGCCCGTCGACGGCGCGGAGCAGGTCGCCGGGGCGTATCCCGGCCCGGTCGGCGGGCCCGTCCTCCTGGACGCGGGCCACCTCCACAGCGCGGTCGGCGCGGGCGCGGACCCTGAGGCCGACCCCGGTGTAGCGGCCGTCGAGGGCCTGCTCGAAGGCGGCGTACTCCTCGGGGTCGTAGACCGTGCCCCAGCGGTCGCCGGAGCGGCTGACGGCCTCCTCGGCGGCGTCGGCGCCGGACTTGCCGTCGGCCTCGGCCCGGGCGGCGGCCTCCACGACGGCGTCGTGGGCGGCGGCCGGGGCCAGGGCGGCCGGACGGTCCCCGGCCGCCGGGCGCTCGCCGCCGGGCAGAGGGCAGGTGAGCTGGGCGGCGGCGACTCCGGTGGTGACGAGGGTCAGGGCGAGCGCCCCGCAGCGTCCGGCCCGGGGCCGGGAGAATGCGCTGAGACCCGACATGCGGGTGAGTCTAGGACAGCGCGAAGCGCCCCACGGAGGCTCTCCGTGGGGCGCTCGGGGGACATCTGTCACACCTTCAGATACTTACGCAACGCGAAGAAGGCGGCGAGTGCCGGCATCAGCACACTGGTGGCGAGGATCAGCGGGAGCTTGGTGAGGACCGCGTCCCAGCCGATGAAGTTGATGAGGTTGAGCTTCTCGGAGAGCGCCAGGCCGTTGTCGATGATGAAGTACCGGCCGAGCACCAGCATGCCGGAGGCGCCGATGCCGCCGATCAGTCCGGCGACGGCCGCCTCCATGATGAACGGCGCCTGGATGTAGAAGCCGGAGGCGCCGACCAGCCGCATGATGCCGGTCTCGCGCCGCCGGCTGAACGCCGAGACCCGCACCGTGTTGACGATCAGCATCAGCGCCACGACGAGCATCAGCGCCATCACCGCCCGGGCCGCCCAGTTCATGCCGCCGAGCATGACGAACAGGTTCTCCAGGATGCCCTTCTGGTCCTGGACGGACTGCACGCCGTCGCGCCCCGCGAACGCGGAGGCGATGACCTTGTAGTTCTCCGGGTCCTTCAGCTTGATGCGGTACGACTCCTGGAGCTGGTCCGGGGTGAGCGAACTGGCCAGCGGCGAGTCCCCGAACTGCTCCTTGTAGTGCTTGTACGCCTCGTCGCTCGACTCGTGGACGACCTTGTCGACGGTCGGCATCTTCTGGAGGTCGGCGAGGATCAGCTTCTTCTGCTCGCCGGTGACGGCGCCCTTGGCGCAGTTGGGGTCGGTCTCGCCGTCACTCTTGTTGCACAGGAAGATGGAGACGTTGACCTTGTCGTACCAGAAGCCCTTCATCGTGTTCACCTGGTCGCTCAGCAGGAGCGAGGCGCCGAACAGGGCGAGGGAGAGGGCCACGGAGACGACGACCGCGAAGGTCATCGTGAGATTGCGACGGAGACCGACGCCGATCTCCGACAGGACGAACTGGGCGCGCATGGCGTCCTTTCAGTGATCTGGGTGGTCTCAGTGCTGGTAGCCGTAGACGCCGCGGGACTGGTCGCGGACGAGGCGGCCCTTCTCCAGCTCGATGACGCGCTTGCGCATCTGGTCCACGATCTGCTGGTCGTGGGTGGCCATGACCACGGTGGTGCCGGTCCGGTTGATCCGGTCGAGCAGCTTCATGATCCCGACCGAGGTCTGCGGGTCGAGGTTGCCGGTCGGCTCGTCGGCGATGAGGAGCTTGGGGCGGTTGACGAAGGCGCGGGCGATGGCGACGCGCTGCTGCTCACCGCCGGACAGCTCGCCGGGCCTGCGCTCCTCCTTGCCGCCGAGGCCGACCAGGTCGAGGACCTGCGGGACGGACTTGCGGATCTCGCCGCGGGACTTGCCGATGACCTCCTGCGCGAAGGCGACGTTCTCGGCCACCGTCTTGTTGGGCAGCAGCCGGAAGTCCTGGAAGACCGTGCCGAGCTGGCGCCGCATCTGCGGCACCTTCCAGTTGGAGAGCCGGGCCAGGTCCTTGCCGAGCACGTGGACCTGGCCCTGGCTGGTGCGCTCCTCGCGCAGGATCAGCCTGAGGAAGGTGGACTTGCCCGAACCGGACGACCCCACGAGGAACACGAACTCGCCACGCTCGACCTCCAGGGAGACATCCCTGAGTGCGGGGCGGTTCTGCTTGGGGTAGACCTTGGAGACATTGTCGAATCGGATCACGAAAGCACCACGTGTCGCCGGGGGTAGGTGAGCGTGACCCTACGCGAAGGCGATGTGGGGGCGCAGGCGACGGTCCGTGATGCGTGGTTGTTCCCCGCACCTTCCGGACAATGCGGGTCAAGGCCTCCCTCCGCACGCCCGCGCGAGGGACGCGGACCGCGCCTCGGGGCGCGCAAGCTGGCACAGTGGAGGCAGGCCCCGGGGAACGCTCGCGGCGCCGTCGGCGTTGACGCCGGTGGGGCCCGGTCCGACCGGCGCGAGTCCCGCCCGGGAGCGGGAGAGGAGAGCGGATGACCTACGACAGGCTGGTGTGCGCCAACTGCGCCTCGCCGGTCAGCGAGGGCCGCTGCCGCGTGTGCCGGGCGCACCGCGAGCGGATGCGCCAGGAGGGCCCTTTCGGCGGGCTGAGCCCGGCGGTGCTGGCGGGCCTGGCCGTGGTGCTGCTGCTGGCCCTGGCCCTGCTGGCCACCCAGGCCGCCTGAGCGGGCCCGCGCCCGCCGCACGGACACCCAGGACACCCGAGGGGCCGGCCCCCGGACGCCGGATGCGTCCGCGGACCGGCCCCTCGGCCTCGCGCGTTTCCTACGGTCCGTACGGGCCCCGGGGCGCGTACGGACGGCTCCTCACCCGGCGTGCCGGGCCGGCGCTGCCGAGCCGTGGCTCAGGCGGCGGCGCCGCCGTCACGGCCGCCCACGAGGCGGGGCAGCAGCCGGAAGCCGATGCCGCCCGCGATCATGGTGGCGGCGCCGATCAGCAGGAACGAGGTCTCGGCGGCGCCGGTCGCTGCCAGCTCCTCCTTGGCCTTGCCCTGGGCGACGGGCTGCTGCCCGGCGCTGTCGGGACCCGTGTTGACGTCGTCACCGGTGCCGCCGTTGGGGTCGGTGCCGTTGCCGTCACCCGGGAGGGTCGGGTCGGTGCTCGGGGCCTCGGACGGGTCCGGGGTACCGGGCTCGGTCGGGTCCGGCGTGCCCGGGTCCGTCGGGTCCGGCGTACCGGGGTCCGTCGGGTCCGGGGTGCCCGGGTCGGTCGGGTCCGGGGTGCCCGGGTCGGTCGGCTCGGGGTCCGTCGGCTCGGGGTCCGTCGGCTCCGGGTCGGTCGGGTCCGTGGGCTCCGGGTCGGTCGGCTCGGGGTCCGTCGGTCCCGGGTCGGTCGGGATCTCGGTCGGCTCGGTCGGCTCCGGCTCCGGGTCGTCGTCGCCGGCCTGGATGCCGAGCTCCAGACCCTGGTCGTCAGCCTGCACCGAAGCACCGAGGCCGCCGGTCTCCGCGTCCGCTCCGAGGGCCTGGGCGGCCCCCGCGGCGGTCAGCGAGGCACCTGCGGCGATCACGGCACCGGCCGCGATCCGTGCCACGCGCATCCGCGTCTTCTTGGTCATCTGCCTGCTACCCCCTGTAGCTCATCCATCGGAGAAGCAGCGCCAGGGGCAGGCGGACACCGGGGGCTCATGAGATCCCGCCCCCGTTTCCCTCACACATGCCCCAGTGAAACGCATGCCGCGCGTCAGCCTTGCCAGTTTCCCCAGGGGCGTCAAGGGCGTTGCGTACGTGATGCCAGGTATGCGGCGACTTGACGGTGTGATGGTGCGGTGACTGTGACGAAAAAGGTAACTGCCGCCTCGGGGGCGGCAGTTACCTTGTCGACAAAGAGCGTCGGCCGGCCCGGTCGGGCCCGCCGTCACGCTCCTACTCGCTCTGCTGTTCGCGCTGCTTGCGCCAGCGGATCCCGGCCTCCAGGAAGCCGTCGATCTCGCCGTTGAAGACGGCCTCCGGGTTGCCCATCTCCTCTTCCGTCCGCAGGTCCTTGACCATCTGGTACGGGTGGAGGACGTAGCTGCGCATCTGGTTGCCCCAGGAGTTGCCGCCGTCGCCCTTGAGGGCGTCCATCTTGGCCTGTTCCTCCTGGCGGCGCCGCTCCAGCAGCTTGGCCTGGAGGACGTTCATCGCGGACGCCTTGTTCTGGATCTGCGAGCGCTCGTTCTGGCAGGAGACGACGATGCCGGTCGGGAGGTGGGTCAGGCGCACCGCCGAGTCGGTGGTGTTGACGCCCTGGCCGCCGGGGCCCGAGGAGCGGTAGACGTCGACGCGCAGCTCCGACTCGTCGATCTCGATGTGGTCGGTCTGCTCGACCACCGGGAGGACCTCGACGCCGGCGAAGGAGGTCTGGCGGCGGCCCTGGTTGTCGAAGGGGGAGATGCGCACCAGGCGGTGCGTGCCCTGCTCGACGGAGAGCGTGCCGTAGGCGTACGGAGCCTGGACGGCGAAGGTGGTCGACTTGATGCCGGCCTCCTCCGCGTACGAGGTCTCGTAGACCTCGGTCTTGTAGCCGCGCTGCTCGGCCCAGCGCAGGTACATCCGCTGGAGCTTCTCCGCGAAGTCGGCCGCGTCGACGCCGCCGGCCTCGGCCCGGATGTTCACCAGGGCCTCGCGGGCGTCGTACTCGCCGGAGAGGAGGGTGCGGACCTCCATCTCGTCCAGCGCCTTGCGGACCGCCGTCAGCTCGCTCTCGGCCTCCGCACGGGTGTCGGCGTCGTCCTCGGCCTCGGCCAGCTCGAAGAGGACACCCAGGTCGTCCAGGCGCGCGCGCAGGGCCTCGGTCTTGCGGACCTCGGCCTGGAGGTGGGAAAGCTTGCTCGTGATCTTCTGGGCCGCTTCGGGGTCGTCCCAGAGGGACGGGGCCGCTGCCTGCTCCTCGAGCACGGCGATTTCTGCCCTCAGCCTGTCGAGGTCGAGGACGGCCTCGATCGACTCCATGGTGGAGGAGAGGGACTTCAGCTCTTCGGATACATCGACGACTGCCACGCGTCCAGCGTAACGGCTGGGGAGCCGTGCCGTGCGGGGCGCCCTGCGGGCGCGGAGTCGGGGGTGCCGCTTGTCACACGGGTTTCCCTCGGTGCCCTGCGGGCACCGGTGGGGGTCGGTTCGGCTCGGCGGCTCGGCGAGAGCCCTGGTCGTCTCCGTCGCAGATGTCCTCAAACGCCGGACGGGCTGGGATGTCTCCTCGGACGCCGGACGGGCCGCGACGCGGCCTCGCCGGAAAGCCCGAGACGTATCCGCGACCGGCGGGCGGGACGAGATGTGCCCCACGACCGCCGGGCGGGCGAGACGTCCTCGGCCCCCGAGCAGGCCGGGATGTGCCCACGCCGGAAAGCCCGCGACATGTCCGCGACCGACGGGCGGAGCGGAACGTGCCCTCGGCCGTCGAACAGGCCGGGATTGTGTCCGCGTCCCGCCGAACGGGCGGAGACGTACCCGCGCCCGCCGGGCGGGCTGGCGTGTCCCGGCCGGGGCGAGGGCGTCCTCCGTGCCGGGCGGGCATGAACCGGCCGGGAGTGAGGGCGCCCACCGGACCCGGCCGGCACAGCACACCCGGCGTTCCAGGAGACCCGAGCCCGTCCGGCGTTTGAGGACGCCCCGGCCGGGGTGGGCCGGGGGTCAGGGGCGGGCGTCAGGGCCGTGCTGCACGGGGGCCGTGGGGGGCGGCGGGTCGGACTGGGTGGCGGTGTAGCCGGCGATGGCCAGGGCGACGGCGGTGGCGGCCGCGGCGAGGGTGAGACGGAGGCGGCGGCGGCGTTGTTCGGCACGGTGGCGGGCGGAACCGGGGCGGGGGGCGCCGGAGGCGCGGGGGGCGCGGGCAGTGCCCCGGGCGCCGCCGGCCAGTTCGTCCGGGGCGGGGACGCGCATGCTGGTGTGGGTGTCGCAGCTGGCGCCGTCACGGGCCGGGGCCCCGGGGACGAGGGGGACGGCGGCCCTGCGCGGCGCCCTCTCGGTGGGGGCTGCGGGCTCCTCGGGGACGGCGGGCGGTTCGGCCTCGTCGGCCTCGGGCTCGTCGACGTCCAGCGGGGCGATCCCCGCGAGCCCCGGCAGCTGCTCGCGCAGCCGGGAGGCCAGCTCGGCGGCGCGCAGCCGGGAGGCGGGGGCCTTGGCCAGGCACTGGACGAGGAGCTGCCAGAGTTCCTCGGGGATGCCGGGGAGCGGCACCACGGTCTCGGTGACGTGCCGGCGCAGCACCGCCCCGGGGTGCCCGCCACCGAACGGCGTGAAGCCGGCCAGCAGCTCGTAGAGCACGGTGGCGAGGGCGTAGATGTCCACGGCGGCGCGCGGTGGCAGGCCCTCGACGATCTCGGGGGCGAGGTAGTCGGGCGTACCGATGATCCTGGTGGCGGGTGCCCGCCCCGCGGCCCGGTCCGGGGTGCGGCGCGGGGTGTCGATGAGCTTGGCCACGCCGAAGTCGGTCAGCAGTGCCGGGTGGGCGCCTCCGGGGCCGAGCGGGCCCTCCATGTCGAGGAGGACGTTCTCGGGCTTCACGTCGCGGTGGATGACCCCGGCGGCGTGCGCGGCGGCCAGCCCGTCGGCGATGTCGGCCGTGATCGCGACGGCGGCCTCGGGGGCGAGCCGGCGCTCCCGGTTGAGCCGGGTGCGCAGGTCGGTGCCGCGGACCAGGTCCATGACGAGGGCGAGGTCGTTGCCGTCGACGACCAGGTCGCGTACGGCGACCACGTGCGGGTGGTCGAGGCCGAGCAGCACGGTCCGCTCCTGGACGAAGCGGCCGACGAGTTCCTGGTCGGCGGCGAGGTCGTCGCGGAGGATCTTCACGGCGACGGGCCCCTCGGGCCCCTCGCCGAGCCACACCGTCCCGGCGCTGCCCCGGCCCAGGATCTGGTGGGCGGTGTACCGGCTGCCGATCTTCCGTGCCAAGACGTGCTCCGACGTGTCGGGCCCCGGGGGCGCGCCCGCGGGGGCTGGGGGGTGTGGGCACCGCTGGGCGGGGGCGGCCTTCTCCAGGCCCGCCCGGCGTACGTCCGCAGCCGCCCGCCCGGTCAAAATACGCGCCGCCGGCCGGCCACCGAGCCCGGGTGGGCGGACCGGGCCGCCGCGACGACGGGGTTTGCCCGGTTTCCCGGGGGTTCCGGTCCGAAATTGACCAGGCCACATGTCGACTTGTCTGCAAACCCGCTCCCGCGCCCCCGCGGGCGTGCGGACGAACCGGTCCGGGCCGCCCGCGGCCGGCAGGACGCGCCACGACCCGGCCCGGAAGGCGGCCCGCGGCCGGCCTGGGACTTGTCCGGCGGATCTTCGCGGAACAGCCTGCGGCGTCCGGTGCGTGCTCTCCGCGTGCACCCGGATCTCCCTCGTACGGGACGCACTCGGGTGATCCGGGCGTACGGCGAGAGTGCGTGCCAGGCGTCGCAGGCCCACGAAGATCCGCCGGACAGGCCCTAGTTGAAGCTGGAGACCCAGTCGACGACCGACCCCACCCAGCTGCTGATCTGCGCCCAGTAGCCCTTTCCGGCGCCGATCCACTCCTGGAGCGGGGTCAGCTCCCAGATCAGCCAGCCGGCCACGAAGAGGATCACCAGGGTGAAGAGACAGCCCTTGAGGCATCCGAGGCCGGGGATGCGCATCGGGTTGGCGCTGCGGCGGCGCGGCTCGCGCGGCTCCCTCGGGGGCCGCTCGGCGCGCGGCGGCGGCTGCGGTTCGTACCGCTGGGGCTGCGGCTGGGGCGGCGGGGGCGGCGCGTACCGCTGGGGCTGGGGCTGGGGCTGGGGCGGCGGGGCGTACTGCTGCTGGTTCGGGTACGGCTGGGGCGGCGGGGCCTGCTGGTGCCGCCGGCTGTCGTAGCCGCCCTGGTGCTGGCCCTGGCCGGGGGCCGGGGGTGCGGGGCGGCGCTGGGGGCGGCGGCGCAGCGGGTCCTCGCCCGGGTCGAGGTACTGGACCTGGGTCTGCTCGTTGCGGTCGCGGGCGGCGCGGAGCTGGTTCTGCCAGGGGTGCGGGTCGTCCGGGTTCTGGCCGGGCGGGACCGGCGGCATCATCGCGGTCGGGTCGGCGTCGCCGCCGGGGCCGCCCGCGCCGGGGCCGGTGTTCGGCAGGACACTGGTGGCGGCGGCCGGGTCGTGGGAGCCGGGGCCGCCGGTGGTGGGCAGGACGGTGGTGGCGGCGTTCGGGTCGCCGTCGGCCTCCTGCGGGACGGGGGCCGGGGCCGGGTCGGGGGCGAGCAGCGCGCCCACGCCCTCGGCGGCGGCGATCTGCGCGCTCGTGGCGTGCACGCCGACGCCCTGGGCGACGGTGCGCAGGGCCCGGGCGAGGTTCTCGGCGCTGGGCCGCTCGTCCGGGTTCTTGCGCAGGCAGCGCTCGACCACGGTCCACAGGGGCTCGGGGACGTTCCCGGGACGGGCGGGCTCCTCCTCCAGGTGGCGGTGGAGGACCTCCAGGGCGGTGGCGCCGGCGAACGGCGGGCGGCCGGTGAGCAGCTCGTAGAGGAGGATGCCGGCGCCGTAGATGTCGACGGCGGAGGTCTGCGGGCGGCCCTCGGCGGACTCGGGGGCCACGTACGCCGGGGTACCGACGAACTCGTGGGTGCGGGTGAGCCCCGGGGAGTCGGCGAGGCGGGCGATGCCGAAGTCGGTGAGGAGCGGGTGCAGCTCGCCGCCGGACTCCCGCAGCAGCACGTTGGCCGGCTTGAGGTCGCGGTGGACGACGCCGTCGGCGTGGCTGGCGGCGAGCGCGTCGGCGATCTGCGCGGTCAGCAGGCTCGCGGCGACCGGGGAGAACGGCCCGTTCTCCCGCAGGTGGCGGTGGAGGTCGGGGCCGTCGACCAGGTCCATGACGAGGGCGAGCAGATCGCCCTCGACGACGAGGTCGCGGACCCGGACGATGTTCGGGTGAGTGAGGCGGAGCAGGACGGAACGCTCGCGCAGGAAGCGCATCACGATGTCCGGATCGCTCGCCAGCTCCTCCTTGAGGACCTTGATCGCGACGGTCTCCCCCGGGCTGCCGGCGACGGCCGCCTCGGCTCCGGCGGGCACGGTCTGACGGGCCCGCCAGACGGTGCCGGTGGCGCCGCGCCCGAGCGGCTCCTCCAGGAGGTACTTGCTGCCTACCGGCCGCACGTCATGCGCTCCCTGCTGATCAGGTGGGTCCGGCGCCCCGCCCGGGGCGCCGATCCTGGTCGGTGTGGTGTCTCGTGGTCTTCGGTCGGGTGCCTGCTGCCGGGTCCGGGACCCCTCTGGGCTCCGTACCCGCCCGGCGGCCTGCTCAGCCCACCGGACCGGGTCCGGTGGCCCGGGTGACCGGCGGCCGCCCGGACGCCCGCGCGGAAACGGGCTTGTACGGGCCTCTTCCGGTCACCGGCGAAGCAAACCGTTCCCGGATGTTCGGTCCACTGTAGTGCCGCACCGCCCGGGCCGTCCGGGCCAACCCCCGCGGCCACGCGCGTGAGCGGGCTCGCGGGCCCGCGTGCGGGGCACGGTTCCGCTCCCGACCCGCGCGGAGTTCCGGTCGAAGTGCGACGGCCCCGGCCCGGCCGCCCCGGTCGCTTTCTCCCCGTTCGCACCTGTTTCGCCCGAGAGGGAGGAGGCCGGCCCCGCGATGATCCGGCCAACAGGGACTTTCGCGGGCCGGTCGGCCACGCCCGGCACTCCTATCGTTGATCGCCCGGAAATCCCGCCCGGCGACGGGCACGGGCGGACAGGAGAGGACGGGCCGGGACATGAGTGATCTGACCATCGACGGCACGGTGTTCGAGGGGCTGCGCAAGACGTTCACCTCGGTCGCGGACCGGATGGACGGCGCACGCCGGGCCCTGCGCAACGCCGACGGCTCCGCGGTCGGCGCCGAGAAGCTGGTGGACGAGGTCCACGACTTCGCCCAGGAGTGGGGCCATGGCGTCAAGCAGCTCGGCAAGCACACCCAGGGCGCGGTGAAGATCATCGACCGCATCGACCGCGAGTTCACCAAGCTCGACCAGGAGCTGGCCAAGGCCCTGAACTCGGGCAAGAAGGACCGCTGACATGCCCGGAAAACGCCCCGCCTTCCCCCACATCGGCTGGGACCCCACCCCCGGCGACGTCACCGACACCCGCGACCTGGCCAAAACCCTCGGCGGCCTCGCGACCGACCTCGGCGAAGCCGTACGCGACCTGGACCGCATCGACGCCGGCGCCTGGAAGGGCAAGGCCGCCAACGCCTTCGTCGCCTACGTCGGCGAGGACGTCACCCCCCTGATCCGCAAGAGCCACCAGTCCTTCGGCAAGGCATCCCGCGCACTGCACCGCTGGTCCCGCGAACTCCAGGACTTCCAGGACGAGGCCGACCGCCTGGAAGTCAAAGCCGGGGAGAAACTGGCGGCCAGGGAAAAGGCGGAGAAGGCCGCCGAGGGCAAAGGCAGCAAAGAACTCGGCGAAGCCTCCGGCGAGGTCGACGAGATCACCAGCAAGGTCCGCGACCTCCAGGACCGCTACAACCGGGCCGCCGCCGAAATCACCAAGGAACTCGACAAGGCCGGCGACATCGCCCCCGACGAACCAGGCTTCTGGGGCAAACTCACCCAGGGCGTCAAGGACGCCTGGGACGCCACCACCGACTGGGTCAAGGAACACGCGGACCTGATCGCGCTGATCGGCGACCTCATCAGCGACCTGACCGCCCTGCTGGGCTTCCTCGCGATCATCAGCCTTCCCTTCCCGCCGCTGACCGCCGTCTTCGGCACCGCCGCCCTCCTCACCAGCGGCCTGGCCCTGGCCGCCCACGGCATCGCCAAGGCCGGCGGCGCCGACGTGAGCTGGGCCAAGATCGGCCTGGACGCGGTGGGGCTGCTGCCGGGGATCGGGATGTTCGGCAAGGGGATCAAGGTGGTGGGGGACGCCAAGGCCCTCGCCTTGACGGAGAAGCTGGGGAAGGGGTTCAGCCATACCAAGCTTCCCGACACCCGAGTCCTGAAAGCGTTCGGAAAGGACTCGGCGAACATCACCGGAGGTATCGGCAAGCAGGGCCTCATCAAGATCGGCGGGAAATCGTCGGACGTCTACGAGGTCTCCCATTCGGGCAGCGGTCTCGCCTCCCGCATGGCCGGAGTCGCTGATGCCGGCTATCTCCAAGGGCAGCTGATCGGCAGCAAGACACTCAACCTGCTGCCCGGAGTGAACATCAATCCGGCCGGCGCCGGCATCGCGCTGGACGGAGCGCTGAAGATCCTGCCCAAAGCGGCGGAGGTACCTCAGCACGTCGGCGAGGCGGTGTCCTTGGGTGACCAGTTCGAGCGATCGGCGGCGAGCAGATGACGCGACGCGACGACGGGGCCGTACGCCGCTCATCGGTCGGCACGCAGAAAGGTGCACGCTGAAATGCCGGCATGGCAGCCCGACGAGGGCGAGACGCTGCTGTTCCGTTCCCGGGCCTCTTTCGCCACGGGCGAGGCCATGCGGGTGCGCGGCATGCGATGGTTCCGGGACACGGAAAGACAGGACATCCAGCGCGACCTTCCGGGCTGGCCCGAGGGACCTTCCTACCGGGTCCGCACTCTCCGGTCCGCGATCGGAAGACAAGCTCCCAAGGTCATTCTGCTGGCGGCGGGCCTTGCCGTTCTCTTCGCCGTCCAGGCAGCGGGCGCCACTGTGGCGGGCAGCGGCTCCGGAGGAGACGAGGGGGTCGGCAAGCCCCAGGACCGGCCGGACGAGGTCGACGACTTCCCCGTGATGTGGGCCGCTCCAGGAGCGATCGCCCGAACCCTCCCCTGGCAACTCGACCCTAGCCGGGCGAAGCGGAAACGGTACGAGACGCATCTCGTCGTCACCGATCGCCGGCTTCTCGTCCTCGGGCTCCCGTTCGACAGGAAGAACCTCGACAAGGTCGACGACGAGGTGCTGTGGGAGCTGCCTCGCACCAAGGTGGCGTCGGTGGAGCCGAGGGATTACAGAACGGGCCGGGACATCCGAATCCTCTTCACCGACGGCTCCTGGGCGCGCTGGGAATGCCACAAGCGGAGACGCCTGCTTCGGTACGTGGACAACTCCCGGACCCTCATGTCTGTCGCCTCGTTGCCCGCACAGCACCAGCGCACCGTCCAGGCGTTCATGGCCGATCTGCCCGCCGACTCCGGTCCGCCGGCCGTCACCCGGAACAAGTGCGGTTGCTACGCCCTGGTCGTCGTCTCCCCCACCCACGTCAGTTCCTTCTTCGGTTCGCGTACCTGGGAGATGACGATGGCCCCTGACGGCGCGGCACAGAAGGACCGCCATCCCGACGATTTCGAAAGCTGATCCCTATGCCCGACGAAGCCGCCGGCACCGCTCCCGAGCACGCCGCCCTCGACAGACGGAAACCCGCAACGACCGCCATCTGGCGGCCTGACGAGGGCGAGACCCTGCTGTACCGGTCCAGGGTCTCCTTCGCCACCGGTGAAGCCATGCGGGTACGCGGAATGCGATGGTTCCGGGACACGGAAGGTAGGGATGTCCAGAGCGACTTGCCAGGCTGGCCGGACGGGCCCTCGTACGAAGTGCGGACGCTGCGCGCCGCACTCGGAAGGCAGGCGCCCAGGGTCGCGCTGATGGCGTTGGGGGTGGCCGTCATGGTCGTGCTCTCGGCCGCGGGCGGGAACGTCAGTAGTGGCTCCGGCGGTGGTCAGGACCAGCCCGACGACCGGGCGGAAGAGGTCGAGGACTACCCCGTGATGCGAGCCGCGCCGGGAGCGGTCGCGCGGTCCCTGCCGTGGCAACTCGACCCGGGACGTTCGAACCCCAAGCGCTACAAGACCCACTTGGTCGTCACCGATCGCCGGATGCTCATCCTGGGGCTGCCCTACAAAGAGAAGAACAGGGCATCGGTCAAGGACGAGGTGCTCTGGGAAGCCCCACGCGACGTGGTCGACCGGGTCGAACCGAAGGACTTCAAAACCGGGTGGGATGTCAAGATCCATTTCCGTGACGGCTCGTGGGTTCGGTGGACCGTGGCTGACAGACTGCGCCTGTTGCGGTACTTGAACGCCACCCGAGCCCTGGTGGCACCGGGCTCACTGCCACCTGTGCAGCAGCGCAGGGTCGAAGAGTTCATGGCCGATCAGCCGGACAGCGCCGGGCCGCCGATCATCACTCGGAGCACCTGTGGCTGCCTCCAGGTCTCCGTCTGCTCCCCCACCGAGGTCGACGGATTCTTCGGCTCACGTACCAGTGACTTCCTCATGAACGCCCGAGGCGAGGAGCAGGAGACGCCTCACCCCGACGACTACGAGGAATGATCCGCCCCCTCCCGCCGGTCCGAGAAAGGCTCCGCATGCTCACCGCACCCCCGCCCTCCCCTGAACCCCCGCCCTTCTGGTTCGTAGCCCCCGACGGCTTCTACGCCCTCCCCCTCGCCGATACGGCCGAGGAGCGGGTGGCAGCGGCCGAGAAGTTCGTGCGGGGGCTCTACGTGGACGGGGACGAGAGCATCTGGGGGCCGGCGGCGCCGTACTACGCGGGCATGGGCGAGCTGATGGGGGCGCAGGGGATCTCGTACGCGGCGGTGGGGCTGTACGCGACCGGGGAGGAGGGGGCCGGGCGCGGTGTGGCGCAGGCTGTGTTCACCTCGGCGGTCGTGCCGACCGACCAGTCGCCGGGCGACACGGAGACCGTGGCGCAAGGGGTACTGGCAGTGCTGCGGAGTGACCCGCACAACGACGTCCGCTGGCTGGACCTGCCCTGCGGCCCCGCCGTCTCCTGCGTGGCCCTGACCGCGTACACCCTGGCTCCGGAGGTGACCGCCACGGGTGAGCCCGAGGAGTTGCTGACGGGTCAGGTCCAGGTGCACGTTCCGTTCCCGACCGGGCCCTACACGGCGGTGTTCACGCTGTTCACGGCGTTCACGGACTACTGGCGGGAGTTCAGCGACCTGCTGGCCGAGTTGCTGCGTTCCGTCTCCTTCGTGGAGCCGGCGCTCGTCGCGCTGGAGGGGGAGGACGGGGACGTGGCCTATCTGCCCGGGAGGGCCGGGGCTTCTGGTTGAGGAGAGGGCGGGCGCGCTCGGTGTGCGCCGACGTGCGTGGATGCGCGCCCGGGCGTGGTGGAGGGGGTCGGAGGGTGACGCTCGGCCGGTCTCCGGCGGGACTTTTCCGAGCAGAGACGGCCAATCAAGATCACTTACTGTTGGGCGGGGCGCGCGTTGTCACCGGCAAGTGACAGGATGCCTCCGAAGTACTGGCCGACGTGCCGGTGCGCGGCGGATGTCCGGGCCTTCGGGCCTTCCGCCGTCCCGGCGCAGAAGGGACCGCTGACCGCGATGCAGATCCGGCTGACCGTCCTCGGACCGCCCGGCGGCCCGGCCGCCCCGCACGGCTGCGACGTCCTGGTCACCGCTCCCCCGGGCACTCCGCTCGCGGCGGTCTCCGGGGCCCTCGCGCAGGCGGCACAGGCGGGCGAGGGGCCCGTCGTGCTGTACGCGGGCGGGGACCGGCTCGACGCCCAGCGCTCCCTGCTCGGTGACCCGCCGCTGATCGACGGCGCGGTCCTCTCCCTGCACGGCCCGGGCCCCGCCCCGGTCCCGCCGGAGGCGAGCATCCGGCTGCACGTCGTCTCGGGGCCGGACGCCGGCGGCGTCCACCTGCTGCACGGCGGCCGCGCCGGGGTCGGCCGGGCCGAGGAGGCCGACATCGCGCTGGACGACCCGGACGTCTCCCGAGCCCACTGCGCCGTCACCGTCAGGGCCGACGGCCGGGCGCTCGTCGCGGACCTCGACTCGACCAACGGCACCACGGTGGACGGCGAGCCGGTCGGTCCCGAGCCCGTCCGGCTGGCCCCGGGCGCCCTGCTGCGCATCGGCGAGTCCGGACTGCGCCTCACCGACGGGCCGCCGCCCGCCGTGCCCGCCACCGCCGACGGCGAGGGCCGGCTCCGCGTCGCCACCCCCGACGCCGGGCCCGTCGTCCCTTTCGCCCCGGCAAAGGCGCCGGTGCCGTCCGCCCCGGCGCCCGCCCCGGCCCGTGCGAACGGTCGGCAGGGGCAGCAGGCGTACGAGCCCCGAGAGGCGGCGGCGCCCCGCAGGCGCGGCGGCCTCGGCGCGTGGGCCCGGCGCTTCGCCGCGCCCCGCGCCGCCGACGCGGCCCGGCCCGAGCCGGCGGCCCCGCCGGCGCCCGCCCCCCGGCTGCCGGACGCCTGGCCGGACCCGGCCGCCCTGCTGCTGACCGCGCTCGGCCCGGGCCCGCGCCTGTGGGAGCGGGCGCAGGGCCACCCCGAGACGCTCACCGTGCGCCTGGGCACCGCCGACCGCTCCGCCGGCCCGGGCGCCGGGCCGCTCCAGGCGGTGCCGGTCACCGTCAGCCTGCTGGAGGCCGGTTCGCTCGGCCTCGCCGGTCCCCGGCCACGGCTGACGGGGCTGGCCCGTTCCGTCCTCGCCCAGCTCACCGCGTTGCACGCGCCGGACCGGCTGGACCTGGTCCTGATCTCCGCCGACCGGTCCCGGCCCGTGCGGGCGCGCACGGCCGACTGGTCCTGGCTGGGCTGGCTGCCGCACGTGCGTCCGGCCCGGGGCCAGGACTGCCGCCTGCTGCTGGCCCACGACCGCGAACAGGCCGTCGCCCGCACCGGCGAGCTGCTGCGCCGCCTGGACGACACGCTCCACGAGCAGGCCGCGCGCCGCGCCGCCGGAGTCGCGGTGGACGAGGCGGTGAGCGGCCCCTACACCGTGGTGGTGCTCGACGGTGATCCCGGTACGGCCGAGCTGCGGGAGGCGGCCGAGCGGCTCGCCGCGCAGGGTGCGGCGGCCGGAATCCACGTGCTGTGCCTGGCCGAGACGGAGCCGGCCTCGCCGACCTCGCCGCTGACCGCCACCTTCGACACCGCCGCCGGCCAGAACCCGGCCTTCAGGTCCTGCGGGGCCGTGGCCCTGCTCACCGGTGACGTCGCCACCTCGCTCAGGCTGCTGCGGGTCGCCGGGGGCAGCCCGGTCGGGCAGGGCGCGGGCGCCTCGGTCGACGCGGTCTCGCCCGCCTGGGCCGAGCGGTTCGCCCGCGCCCTGGCCCCGCTGCGCCCCGACACCCCCTCGGCGGAGCCGCACGCCCGGGTCACCGCCCCGCTGCCCCGGACCGCCCGCCTCCTGGACGAACTGGGCCTGGCCCGCGCCACCCCGGCCTCGCTGCTGGCCCGCTGGGCGGCCGCCGCCGACCAGCCCGATCCGCCGCAGGGACCGCCCGGGTGCGTACAGGCGGTCCTCGGCGCCGGGAGGCACGGGCCCGTCACCGTCGACCTGGCCGCCGACCACGGGGCCCACCTGCTGATCGAGGGCCCGTCCGGCAGCGGGCGTACGGAACTGCTGCGCGCGCTCGCCGCCTCGCTCTGCGCGGCCGAGCGGCCCGAGCGGCTGGGGCTGATCCTGCTCGACGGGGGCGACACGGGCGGACCGGGCACCGGGGAGGGGCTGCGCTCCTGTACGGAGCTGCCGCACGTCACCGCGCGCCTCGGGGCCCACGACCCGGTGGTCATGCGGGAGTTCGCGCAGACGCTGGCGGCCGAGCTGAAGCGCCGGGCCGAACTCCTCACCCCGGCCGCCGCGCCCACCCCCTCGGTACCCGCGCCGCGTTCGGCCCGGACGACGGCGATAGCCCGTGACGGTGCCGCGGCCCGCCCCGGCACCGTCTCCCACCAGGCGCTCACCGGGGACACCCGGACCGTGCCCGCGCCGCTCCCCGCCCAGCAACAGCACGGCGAGGTGGAGGCGCCCCCGAGCCGCACCCTGCGGCTGCGCACCACTCCCGGGGCCGCGACCGAACCGGCGGCCGCCGCGCCCCCGCCCCGCCTCGTCGTCCTCGTCGACGACCTGGACGCGCTCCTCTCCCCGGCGCTCGGCTCGCCCGGCAGGCCGTCTGCCGGATCGGTGGTCCGGGCCCTGGAGGCGGTCGCCCGGGACGGCGAACGCCTGGGCGTCCACCTGATCGCCACCACCGCCTCGACGCAACGCGTCGGCGCCACCGAACTGGCCCGCCGCACCCTGCTCCGCGTCACCCTGGACACCCCGCTCGGCGGCCCCGAGGACCCCGCCCCCGGCCGCGGCGCCCTGGTCGCCCCGGACACCGACCTCCCCACTCCCTTCCAGGCAGGCCGGGTCAGCGGCCGTATCCCCCGCACGGCCACCCTGCGCCCCACCGTCGTCCCGCTGGACTGGGCCCGCGTCGGCGACCCGCCGACCCGCCGCCCGGTCCGCGAACTGGGCAACGGCCCGACGGACCTCGCCCTGCTGGCCAGCGCCCTGGACAGGGCGGCGAAGGCCGGCACCTGATCCGGGGGCTGGGGGGCCCGCAGTCTCCGGGCCCCGTCGGGAGCTGCCGCGGGCAGGGACGACGGCCACCCGGCCGAGTGCGGCGATGCGGCGGACCGTTGCCGGGCGCCACGCGCGGCGGTCGCGACCGTGCCGCCTCCCTGACGCCGCGAGGCGACCCCCACGACCGCCGTGAACCGTCCGGAGGTCGCACTGACGCCACGTCACAAGCCGATCACATAAGGGAGTTGGCGCTTACGCGCCTCTTGCCGACCCCGGGCCGCCCGCGTAGACCGGAACACCACATCGGTGGGCCCTCCTGGAGCGGGTCCGCCGGACGGAACCGACCAGAACGGGGAAGCCATGAGTGGAGCTTCGCGTATCCGAAGGGCGGCCGTCCTGGCGGCGGTGGCCGCCCTGGCCCTCAGCGCGTGCGGCGGCTCGGGCGGCGACGGCGGCAAGGACGACGCGCCGAAGGCGAAGGGGCCGGACCTTCGGGGTCAGACGGTCTCGGTGGCCGCGGTGTGGAGCGGGCCGGAGAAGGACGCGTTCCGCAAGGTGCTGGACGCCTTCGAGGAGGCCACCGGCGCGAAGGTCACGCTGGTTCCGGCGCAGGACCCGATCATCGGCTTCCTGGAGTCGAAGGTGGCGGGTGGCGGCCAGCCCGACGTGGCCATGCTGCCTCAGGTGGGTGCGGTGGAGCAGGCGGTGGCCAACGGCTGGGCCAAGCCGCTCGGCAAGAACGCACGAAAGGCCCTGAAGGACAACTTCAGCAAGGGCTGGGCGGACCTCGGCTCGGTCGACGGCACCCCGTACGGCGTGTACTTCAAGGCGGCGAACAAGTCGCTGGTCTGGTACAACACGGCCGTCTTCGAGAACGCGGGCGTCGAGGAGCCGAAGACCTGGGACGAGTTCCTCAAGACGGCCCGGACCGTCTTCGACTCGGGGATCACGCCGGTCTCGGTGGCGGGCGCGGACGGCTGGACGCTCACCGACTGGTTCGAGAACGTCTACCTCTCGCAGGCGGGCCCCAAGAAGTACGACCAGCTGGCGAAGCACGAGATCAAGTGGACCGACCCTTCGGTGACCGATGCGCTGGAGACCCTGGCGGACCTCTTCGGCAACAAGGACTTCCTGGCGGGCGGCCAGAGCGGCGCGCTCCAGACGGAGTTCCCGGCCTCGGTGACGCAGACCTTCACCGGCGGCGACCAGCCGAAGGCCGGCATGGTCTTCGAGGGCGACTTCGTCTCCGTCAACATCGGGCAGACCGACGCCGGGATCGGCACGGACGCCAAGGTCTTCCCGTTCCCGGCGGTCGGCGAGAACTCGCCGGCCGTGGTGGGCGGTGACGCCGCCGTGGCGCTGAAGGACAGCAAGGGCGCGCAGGCGCTGCTGACCTTCCTGGCCGCCCCCGAGAGCGCCGAGATCTGGGCGAAGGAGGGCGGGTTCCTCTCCCCCAACAAGGCTGTGGACACCGCCGCCTACCCCGACGACGTGCAACGGGGCATCGCCGAGGCGCTGATCGCGGCCGGCGACGATATCCGCTTCGACATGTCGGACCAGGCGCCGCAGGCGTTCGGCGGGACACCCGGCAAGGGCGAGTGGAAGGCGCTCCAGGACTTCCTGAAGGACCCGGAGGACGTCGCCGGCACCCAGAAGGCCCTGGAGCGGGCCGCCGCCGCTGCCTACGAGGAGTGAGTGATGGCGGACGGGACGAAGGCCGATCCGGCGGTGGCCCCGCCGGCTCCAGCCCGCAGGCGGAGCCGCTGGACACCCGTGCTGTTCCTGCTCCCGGCGCTGGTGCTGCTGGGGGCGCTGGTGGTGTACCCGATCGGGTACTCGGTGGTCCGCAGCGTGCTGGACCGGACCGGCGAGTCGTTCGTCGGCGCCGACAACTACGTCACGCTCCTGACCGACGAATCCATCCGCACCGCGCTCGCCAACAACCTGATCTGGGTGGTGCTGGCGCCGACCGTCGCCACCGCGCTCGGCCTGGTCTTCGCGGTGCTGACCGAACGGGTCCGCTGGGGCACGGCGTTCAAGCTGGTCGTCTTCATGCCGATGGCCATCTCCATGCTGGCCTCCGGCATCATCTTCCGGCTGGTCTACGAGCAGGACCCCGACCGGGGTGTCGCCAACGCGGCCTGGGTCGCGGTCCACGACACCTTCAACGAGTCCTCGGCCTTCCCGAAGGCGCACCCGGGACCCGACTCCCCGCTGGAGAAGGGCGAGGATGGCGCGTTCACCACCCGTGAGCCGGCCCGCGCCGGTGAGCCGGTGCCGCTGCCGCTGGTCGGCGTGGCCCCGGACCGGATGCCCGAGGACGCGGCCCCGGCCGCCCAGGCCCAGGCCGGCCCGGGGAAGGTCACCGGCACCGCCTGGCAGGACTTCACCCGGGGCGGCGGCGGGACCCCGTCGGTGGTCGACCCGAAGGAGCTGGGCTATCCCGGCATCCGGGTGGAGGCGGTCAAGGACGGCGAGGTGGTCGCCGAGACCCGGGCCGGTCCCGACGGGACCTTCACGCTGCCCGCCGAGGCCGACGGGGCGCACCTGCGCTTGCCGGCGGACAACTTCCGCGAGCCGTACAACGGCGTCGACTGGCTCGGCCCGTCGCTGGTGACCCTCTCGGTGATCAGCGCGTACGTGTGGATGTGGGCCGGGTTCGCGATGGTGCTGATCGCGGCCGGGCTCGCGGGCGTACCCCGGGAGCTGCTGGAGGCGGCCCGGATCGACGGGGCCGGCGAGTGGCAGGTCTTCCGGCGGATCACGGTGCCGATGCTGGCGCCGGTGCTCGGCGTGGTCCTGGTGACGCTGATGATCAACGTCCTGAAGATCTTCGACCTGATCGTGGTGATCGCCCCGGGCTCCTCGCGGGACGACGCCAACGTACTGGCGGTCCAGCTCTACGACTCGGCCTTCGGCGACCGGGACCTCGGGGTGGCGAGCGCCATCGCGGTACTGCTCTTCCTGCTGGTGGTGCCGGTGATGGTGACCAATGTGCGGCGGCTGCGGAAGGAGGCACGGCGATGAGCGCGCGTGAGCCCGCGCCGGGAGCGCGGATCGCGGCCCGGCTGAGCGGCGCCCTGGTGCAGTTCGCCCTGGTGGTGGTCGGCCTGTTCTGGCTGATGCCGACGGTGGGGCTGCTGCTCTCCTCGCTGCGCGCCCCCGGCGACATCGCGGAGAGCGGCTGGTGGACGGTGCTCACCGCCCCGGCCCAGCTGACCTGGGAGAACTACCGGGGAGTGCTGGAGGACGGCGCGATCACCGGTTCGCTGCTCTCCACGCTCGCGATCACCGTCCCGGCGACCGTGCTGGTCATCGTCATCGGCTCGCTCGCCGGGTACGCCTTCGCGTGGCTGGAGTTCCCGGGCCGCGACTGGTGGTTCGTGCTGGTGGTGGCGTTGCTGGCGGTGCCGGTGCAGGTGGCGCTGGTGCCGGTGTCGGAGCTGTTCGGCTGGGTCGGGCTCTTCGAGACGACGGCCGGGGTGGTCCTCTTCCACGTGGCGTTCGGCCTGCCGTTCGCGGTCTTCCTGATGCGGAACTTCTTCGCGCAGATCCCCAAGGAGCTGATGGAGGCGGCCCGGCTGGACGGCGCGGGCGAGGTGCGGCTCTTCACGCGGGTGGTGCTGCCGCTGGGCGGTCCCGCCATCGCCTCGCTCGGCATCTTCCAGTTCCTGTGGGTGTGGAACGACATGCTGGTGGCGCTGGTCTTCGCCGACTCGGACAGCCCGCCGGTGACGGTCGCGCTCCAGCAGCAGGTACGCCAGTTCGGCAACAACATCGACATCCTCGCCCCGGGCGCGTTCCTGTCGATGGTCGTCCCGCTGGCGGTCTTCTTCGCCTTCCAGCGGCAGTTCGTCTCCGGCCTGATGTCGGGGGCGGTCAAGTAGGGCCGGTTCTCGAGGTGTTGGCGGGGCCGTGTGGTGGCAACACCGCACGGCCCCGCCGTCCGTCGCGCGTCTGTGCGTCACCCCGGCGGTTCCCCCGGATGCCGCATCGCGCGTAACCGGCACGCCGGAGCGCGCGTTCTGGGGCGGTAAGCCCCCAGAGCCGACCCCCCGGATGTGCCGTGCCCAGGTTCAGTGTCATCGTCCCCGCCCACCGTGTGGAGGCGTACCTCGGCGCCTGCCTGGAGTCGGTGCTCGGCCAGTCCTTCGGCGATCTGGAGGTGATCGCGGTGGACGACCGCTCGCCGGACGGCTGCGGGGAGCTGATCGACGCGTACGCGGAGCGCGACCCCCGGGTGGTGCCGGTGCACCTGGCGGAGAACGGCGGTCTCGGCCGGGCGCGCAACCAGGGCCTGGCGCGGGCCACCGGCGAGTACGTCCTCTTCCTCGACGGGGACGACACGCTCACCCCGGACGCGCTGCACACCCTCTCCGACCGGATCAAGGAGACCGACAGCCCCGAGATCGTCGTCTTCGACTACGCCCGCACCTACCTGTCGGGCCAGGTCCTGCGCAACCAGCTCGCCGCCGAACTCCACGAGGGCGACCCCCAGGTCTTCACCCTCTCCGAACGGCCCGGCCTGCTGCGGCTGCTGATGGTGGTGTGGAACAAGGCGTACCGCCGCGACTTCGTCGAGCGGACCGGGCTCACCTTCCCGCCGGGCTACTACGAGGACACGCCGTGGACCTTCCCGGCGCTGATGAGCGCCGAGACCATCGCGGTGCTCGACCGGGTCTGCGTCCACTACCGGCAGCGGCGGCAGGGCTCCATCCTCGGCACCGTCAGCCACCGGCACTTCGACGTCTTCGACCAGTACGACCGGGTCTTCGCCTTCCTCGACGCCCACCCGGAGCTGGCGCGGTGGCGGCCGGTGGTCTTCCGCCGCATGGTCGACCACTTCACCGCCGTCTACACCAAGCCGGGCCGGCTGCCCGCCGGGGAGCGGGCCGCCTTCCTGCGCCGGGCCCGCGACCAGTACCGCCTGCACCACACGCCACTGCCGCCGCTGGGCCCGCGCGACCGGCTGCGGCACGCGCTGGTCCGGCACGGCAGCCACCGGGCGTTCGGCGCGCTGCGGCTGGCCGCCCGCGCCTCGGGCCGGGTCCGCCGCACCGCCCGCTCGTTCAAGGCGCGCGCCCGGAGGGCCGGCCTACGGGCCCACTACGCGCTCCAGCGCTGTCTGCCCCTGCGTGAGCGCGACGCCCTCTTCGGCGCGAGCGACGGCCACGGGCACACCCCCCACCCGGCCGCGCTGGAGCGGGCCGCCCGCGACCTCGTCCCCGGCCTCAGGAGCTTGTGGATCACCCGCCCCGAGCACCAGCACACCACGCCGACGGCCGCCCGCCCGGTGACGCCGGGCAGCGCGGCGTACCTCACGGCGCTGGCCCGCGCCCGGTACCTGGTGACCGACGGCGAGCCGGAGTCCGGCCACGTCAAGCGGCGCGGCCAGTGCGTCGTGCAGACCGGCCGGGGCACCCCGCTCAAGCGGGTCGGCGCCGAACTCCTGGACCGCCCGGCGGCCGGGACCACCGACCTGGACCGTGTGGTGGCCGCCGCCGACCAGTGGGACTTCGCCCTCTCCGGCAACCGCCACACCACCCTCACCTGGGAGCGGGCCCACCCCGCCGCGTACACCGTGCTGGAGTACGGGCACCCGCGCGCCGACGCCTTCCACCGCCCCGACCCGGCCGAACGCGCCCGCCTCCGCGAGACGCTCGGGCTCGGCCCGGGGGTCACCGCCCTGCTGTACGCGCCGACCTACCGGGAGCACCGCACCGGCCCGCCCCGGACGCCGGACCTCGCCCGGATGCTGCGCCGGCTCGGCCCGCGCTTCGTCGTACTGGCCCGGGCGCACCCCCGCTGCGGGGCTCCCCTGGTGCCGCCCGGCACGGCATCCTCCGCCCGCCTGATCGACGTCGGCGACCACCCGTCCGTCGAGCGCCTCTGCCTCGCCTCCGACGCGCTGATCACCGACTACTCGTCCCTGATGGTGGAGTACGCGGTGCTGGACCGGCCGATCGTGCTGTACGCCGACGACTGGGCGGCGTTCGAGGCGGCGCGGGGGCTCTCGGTCGACCTGCGCGGCCGCGCGCCGGGCCCGGTCGCCTGCGACGAGGACGACCTGACCGGGATCTTCACCTCCGGCGCCTGGTGCGGGCCGGGCTCCGCCGCCCGGCGGGCCGCCTTCCGCGCGCGCTGGTGCCCGTGGGACGACGGCCGGGCGGCGGAACGGGTCGTCCGCCGTGTCTTCCTCGGCGAGGAGCCGCCCGCGCCCCCGCTGTAGCTAGCGGTCGAGGAGGCGGAAGAGGGCCTCCCACTCTTCGAGGACGTGGGCCTCGGAGAAGCGCTGGACGTTGACGCGGGCCTGGTCGCCCATGGTGTCGCGCAGTGCCTGGTCCCCGGTGAGCCGCAGCAGCCGGTCGGCGAGGGAGGCGAGGTCGCCGGGCGGGGCGAGCAGGCCGTCCTCGCCGTCGCGGACGATCTCCCGCACCCCGGGCGCGCAGTCGAAGGCGGCGCAGGGCACGCCGGAGGCCATCGCCTCCATCAGGGCGAGCGGGAACCCCTCCCCCCGCGAGGACTGCACGAAGACCGACCCCTCGGCGAGCGCCGCCGGCACGTCGCCGGTACGGCCCATCCACTCCACGGAGGTGTCCAGTCCGAGGCTGGTGCACTGGTTCTTCAGCGCCGTCTCGTCCTCCCCGGCCCCGTAGATCCGCAGCCGCCAGTCGGGCCGGTGCGGGGCGACCAGGGCCCACGTGTCGAGGAGCATGTCCACGCCCTTCTGGTCGGCGAGCCGCCCGATGCTGACGACGTTGCGCCCGGTGCGCGGCGAGGGGGTCTCGGGCAGGTGGGCGAGGGCGTTGGGCATGGCACCGACGTTCTGCATGCCGTCGAGGGTGATCCAGTCGTCGGCGTCCTCCTGGGTGAGCACCAGCCACCGGTCCACGTGCGGATAGTTCTCCTTGACCCAGCGGTGGCGGTGGCAGGCGCGGGTGTACGCGTACGACTCGTGGCTCATCCCGATCAGCCGGACCCGGGAGGTGTCGGCCTGGCGCAGCCACTCCATCGGCCAGACCTGGGTGACGACGGCGACGGCGCCGGGGGCGGCCTGGCCGAGGATGCCGGAGAGCCGGGCGACGGCGGCTCGTTTGGCGGTGAGGCGCCGCCGCTCGCGCAGCCGGGCGGCGGGGCTGAGGCGGCGGCGTCCGACGAGGGGGCGGGCGGTCGGCGGGTGGCTCGGGTAGAGCGCGGTGACCGGGTAGTCCGGCGGGGCGGGCAGGGTCAGTTTCAGCTCCGCCTCGTGGATGCCGATGACGTGCACCGGGTGGCCGTGGCGGCGGAAGAGGCGGGCCATCTGGTGGGTCCAGGCGGTGACCCCGCCGAGTTCGTCGACGGTGTTGCCGATGAGGTAGATCTCCCGGGGCCCGGCCTCGGCGGGCGCGGGGGTCTCCTGGGCGGCGGGCGCGGTCATGTGCCGGTCCTCTCTGCGGGGCGCCGCCGGGTGGCCGGGCAGGGCTTCGGACGGCGCCGGGGGGTGTGGGCGGCGAAGAGGGTGTCGACCACCGCGGCAGCCGCGCCGCCGGTGTCGTAGGCGCCGAACTCCTCGGCGAACCGGGCGCGGGCCGCCTTCCAGTGCGGGTCGGCCTCTTCCAGGCGGGCGAGCACCTCGTGGAGTTCGTCCTGGGTGTCGACGACCGGCCCGCCGGCGCGTTCGCGCAGGTCGAAGTAGCTGCCCCGCTCGGCGGTGTAGGCGTCGAGGTCGGGGGCGAAGTGGACGAGGGGCCGGTCGAGGAGGGCGTAGTCGAACATGATGGACGAGTAGTCGGTGACCAGGACGTCGGCGAGGCAGAGGAGTTCGCTGACGTCGTGGTGGCCGGAGACGTCGTGGACGGTGCCCGGCACGGTGGCGGGCAGGGCCGCGCGCTCCAGGTAGTGGCTGCGCACGAGCAGGACGTGACTGGAGCCGAACTCCTCGGCGAACCGGCGTACGTCCAGGGCCAGTTCGGCGTCCTTGTGACCGGGCCCGCCCCGGAAGGTCGGCGCGTACAGGACCACCGTGCGGTCGTCGGGGATGCCGAGGGCGGCGGCGAGCGGCGGCCGGGGCGCGCCCTGTTCGCGGGCGGCGACGAGCCGGTCGTTGCGCGGGTAGCCGGTGGGCAGCAGCTTGTCCGGGTCGAGGCGGTAGGCGCGGCCGAGGGTGTCGGCGTCGTGCGGGGCGCGGATGAGGAAGTGGTCGAAGCGGTCGACGGCGCGCTGGAGCCGGCGCCGCCGCGGGTCGTTCTGCGTCTTGACCCGCGCCTCGTCGAACCCCATCCGCTTGTAGGCGCTGCCGTGCCAGGTCTGGAGGTACGTGGTGTGCCGGGGCTTGTCGAGGGCGTGCGGGAAGCCCTGGTTGTCCACCCAGTACTGGGCGCGGGCCAGCGCCCACAGATAGGGCCAGGACCAGCGGCGCACCAGCCGGGCGTCGGCGGGGAACCCGTCGGGCGTCTCGGCGTACGACCAGACCGGGCGCAGCGGCAGGCCCCTGCGCGTCGCCTCCTCGTGGATGGCGCGGGGGCTGTCGCCGTACTGCTTGCCCATGTGGGCCTCGTAGACGACCTGGCCCTTGCGGACCGGCAGGCGCAGCAGGAGGGTGCGGTAGACGCGGGCCTTGACGGCCTGTCCGGCCAGGCGTTTGCGGCGGGCGGCGACGGCGGCGAGGCGGCGGCGCAGGGCGCGGGCGGGCCGGAAGTGGGTCGCGTAGTGCAGGAGTCTCTCGGCCAGGCGGGCGGGCCTGCGGCGGGCCAGCAGGCAGACGGCGAGGCGGTGGTGGGCGGTGACGTAGGGCTGCCAGGTGTCGCCGGCGAGGCGGCCGAGGCGGGGGCGGGCGCGGAGGGCGCCGGCGGGTTTGACGGTCTCGGGCTCGGCGAAGAGCGGGGTGGTCAGCCTCTCGCCGCCGGCGGTGACGGTGAGGGCGGGGTCCCAGACGCGGTCGCCGACGCCGCGCGCGCCGAGCAGCCGGGTGAGGTCGGCGCAGGCCCGCCAGACCAGGGCGTCCTTGGCGTAGCGGATGTCGTCCACCGGCAGGGTGAGCCGCCGGCCGGGCTGGTCGCGGCAGGTCAGGACGAGGGTGGCGGTCACCTCGGGCCGGTCGGGCAGGGCGTGGGCGGGCAGCACGATGCGGCCGACCAGCAGCAGGCGGCCCTGGGCGCGGGTGGCGCGGGTGACGGTGTTGAGCAGGTTCAGCTGGGAGAACGGGCGGTACTGGAGCCCGAGTGCGGTGACGTCGAGCGGGCCGTCCGCCGGGTCCGGGTCCGCGCCGGGCCGCCAGTGGACGCGTCCGGCGTGCTCGGTGACCGGGGAGACGACGGTGCCGGGGTTGGCCAGTGCGTAGGCCGCGTCGCGGGCGCCGTCGGCGTCGCCGTCGGCGAGCAGCCGGAGGCAGGCGCGGGCGACGGGGTCGAGCGGGGCGAGGGCGTCGGCGCTCAGGTGCCCGGCGAGCAGCGGCGCGACCTGGGCGACGGTGCGGGCGCGCTCCTCGCGGCCCATCCGCAGCAGGGCGGCGGCGCAGGGCAGGACGTGGTCGGTGAGCAGGGCGCGGTCGCGGGCGGCGGCCAGCCCCGGGTGGCCGTGCCGGGCGAGCAGGCGGGCGGCGCGGGCGGCGGCGGTGATCCGGGCGGGCGCGTCGGCGGCCGGGTCGGGGGCGGCGCGGTGGGTGGTGATGGTGTTGGGGATCAGGGCGACGGTGCGGGCGGCGAGGGCGGCGCGGACGCCGAAGAGCAGGTCACCGACGGGCGGCGGCTCCTCGTGGCGCACGGGGGGCCGGGCGTCGGGGGCGAGCAGGGAGCGGCGGACGCAGAAGCCGGTGACGAGGGAGTCGTGGACGACGAGGCCCGGGGCGCCGGTGAGGCTGCCGACGGTCCGGGTGCGGGCGTGCAACGGCCGCTGCCAGGGGGGTTCGGTCTGTTCGGCGCCGCGCGGCGGCTTCTCGCCCGGGGCGGGCAGCCGGGTCCAGGTGCCGGCGACGAGGTCGGCGCCGGTGGCGAGCGCCGCGGCGAGGAGGTTGCGTCCGGCGTCCTTCTGGAGCCGTTCGCCGGGGCCGAGGAAGGTGGCCCAGGTGCCCCGGGCGTGGTCGGCGCCGGTGTCGCGCAGGTCGGCGCCGGGAGCGGCGGTGACGTGCCGTACGCGCCCGGGGTGCCGTTCGGCGAGGGCGGCGGCGGCGCGGGTGGTGGCGCTGTCCCGGCCGGGGTCGACGAGGACGGCCTCGGTGTGCCTCAGGGTCTGCTCCAGGACGGAGGCGGCCGAGGCGCCCAGGGCTTCGGGGCCGCAGTCGGCGGGGATGACGACGCTGAGGTCGGGGGCGTCGGCGGGGTGGGGTTCGGTGGTCATGCGGGCTCCCCGGTGAACGCGGCGGTGCGGATGGCGGATCGGCTGGCCGGGGTGTGCGGGGCGGCGGCCAGCAGGGCGTCGACCACGCGGGCGGCGGCGGTGCCGTCGTCCAGGTCGCAGAACCGGGCCCGGAAGGCGTCGTACGCCTCGCGCTGTCCGGCGGTGGCGGCCTTGGGGTCGCGCAGCGCCTCGACGACCTGCTCGGCGTCGGTGAGGAGCGGGCCGGGGGCGCTGGACTCGAAGTCGAAGTAGAAGCCGCGCAGGGTGTCGCGGTAGTGGTCGAGGTCCCAGGTGTGGAAGAGCATGGGGCGCCCGGTCCGGGCGAAGTCGAACATCAGCGAGGAGTAGTCGGTGACCAGGACGTCGCTGATGAGGAGGAGTTCGGCGACGTCGGGGTGGCGGCTGACGTCGCGTACGTTGGCGCCGCCGGGGATCGAGCCGCCGACCAGGTAGTGGCGGCGGACCAGCAGCAGGTGGCTGTCGCCGAGTTCGGCGGCGGCCCGCGCCGGGTCGAGGGGGAGGTCGAGGGCGTACCGGCCGCCGCGCTTGGGCCGGTCCTCGCGCCAGGTGGGGGCGTAGAGGACGACGGTGCGGTCCTCGGGGATGCCGAGGCGGCGGCGGACCCGGGCGGCGCGCTCGGCGCGGGCCGTCTCGTGCAGCAGGTCGTTGCGCGGGTAGCCGGACTCCAGGACGGGTCCGGTGTAGCCGAAGGCGTGGCGCAGGATCGGGGTGGAGAACCGGTTCGGCGAGACCAGCAGCGACCACTGGGCGCTGCGGTGCGGCAGCGCGGCGATGTAGTGCGGGTCGGCGGCGGGTGAGCCGGCCAGGTCGCGGCCGATGCGCTTGAGCGGGGTGCCGTGCCAGGTCTGCACGACGTGCTGGCCCTCGGCGCGCTCGAACCACTCGGGGAGCTGGGTGTTGGTGACGATGTGCCGGGAGCGGGCCAGCGCCTCGTACCACTCGGCGCTCCACAGGGCGACGGGGGTGAGCCCGGGCGGCAGGTCGACCTGCTGGTCGCGGACGGTCCACAGGTGGGCCAGGGAGGTGTCGCGGGCGGCCAGCTCCTCGTGGATCGCGCGCGGTGAGTCGGAGTACTGGCGCCCGTCGAAGCTGCTGTAGAGCACGGCCTCGCGCAACGGCCCGCGCGCCCGCCGGGTGGTGTACGCGGCACGCAGCCCCTGCTGCTGGGTGCGGCCCCGGTCGGCGGCGGGCAGCGAGGAGCCGGAGTGGAGCTGGAGCCGGTCGTAGCGGCGGCGCTCGACGAGGAACTCGCGGCCGCCGAGGTGGCGGGCGAGCGGAAGCCCGGTGTGCAGGGCGGGCGCGATGTGCACCGGGGTGTAGAGCGCGGGGTCGCTCTCGCCGGGGCGGCGCAGGTGCATCGTCCAGTTGCCCTCGGCGAGCGGCAGGATGCCGCCGGGCCCGTCGACCGCCTCGGGGGTGAGGGGGGCGGTGAAGCGGGGCCCGTCGCGGTGGGCGTCGAGGACGGTCTCCTCGCCGTGGGTGCCGTGGACGAGGACGAGTTCGCGCGGGTCGTCGTCGGCGGCGGGAAAACTCCCGGCGAGCGTGAGGGGGCCGTGCGCGGGCCAGGTCAGCTCGGTGACGATGGGCCGCACGGGCTGGTCGCGCAGTTCCAGGTCGCCGGCCGAGTTGGCGCCGACGAGCAGTTCGCGGCCCTCGCCCAGCGGGTAGCGGCCCGACGCGATCTCGGGGTGGACGGCGACGGGGCTGGTGGTGCCGTCGGCGCGGAAGAGGGAGACGCCCCAGGGCTGGGGGCGGCGGACCGGCGCCCCGGTGTCGAGGGGTTCGGCGCCTTCGGCGAGGGCGGCCAGCGGCAGTTCGGCGGTGAAGGTCTTCCCGTCGAGACCGATCGGCAGGTCGAGGGTCTCCTTGGTGTACCAGTTGGTGGCGCGCAGCCCGGCCCACGCCTCCTCGCCAGTGGGCGGGGAGGCGGCGAGGTGGCCTTCGAGGTGGAGGGTGCCCCCGTCCTCGTGGTGGGCGGCGAGGCGCGAGGGCACGTTCTCGGCGCGCAGCCGCAGCCGCCCGGCGCTGAGGGTGGCCCCGACCCGGCGGAACTCCCCGAGGTAGTGCACGGGCAGTCCGTCGAGCCCGGCCATCCGGACCGGACCGGTGCGCGGCAGCAGCCCGCCGACGGCGGCCATCTCCAGCTTCCACGTGGTGCTGGGGCGGCCGGTGGAGAGCCGGGCCGGGTCGACGACGGTGGTGAAGCCGGCCCGGTCGTAGCGGTGCAGGGCCTGCCGGGAGCGGTAGGTGGCCTCGCGGGAGCGGACCGGGCGGACCTTCAGCGGGACGACGCGGTGGCGCCCGGCCCGCAGCCACAGGGCCTTGCCACGGGCCTGGAGGCGGCCGGGGGGCAGGTTGCGGACGTAGGCGTAGCCGGTGAGGTGGAGCTTGCCGTCCTCCCAGTGGGCGCGGGTGACGCGGGCGATGAGCGGCAGGTCCCGGGGGCGCAACCGGGTCGCCGGGGCGGGCAGCGGGGTGCGGGTGACGGGGTAGGCGGCGCGGCGGCGGGCCAGGCCCCGGACCTGGAAGGCGTCGGGGTTGGCGCGGACGAAGGCCATCAGGTCGAGGAGTTCGGGCAGGCGGCGGCGCCGGATGAGGGCCCATTTGGCGCGCAGGTGCAGGGGGAGGGCGGCGAGCGCGGCCGGGTCGGCGTGGTCGGCGAAGGCGTTGGCGTGGTCGAGGAACGCCTGGTGGTAGTCGGCGTCGCCCTCGGGCAGTGCCTCCATGAACATCCAGAGGTCACCGGCGAGGACGGACTGGTCGTAGCGGCGTTTGGCCTCGGCCCAGTCGGCCTCGAACGGGGTGCCGGCGGCTTCGGCGAGGCGGCGGCCGAGGAAGGTGCTGGCGGCGGTGACGGCGGCGGCGCGGTCGTGGACGGCGCGGCGGTTGGCCCGCTTGTTGCTGATGGAGCCATGCCGGTCGCGCCAGAAGTAGACGGTGTCGCTGAGCACGTCGACGCTGCCGGCGAGGAAGTGCGCGGGCACGATGACGGGGATGTCCTCGAAGAGCACGCCTTCGGGGAAGGCCAGGTCGTGCTTGTCCCAGAACTCCCTGCGGAACACCTTGTTGCAGGCGATGCGGTCGCCGAGCAGGCCCCAGTCGCGCAGGACGTGGGTGGAGAGCCGGGTGGTGGCCATGGCCCGCCGGAACATCGGGGACTGCTCGGTGGTGCCGTCGGTCCTGAGCCGGTGGACGTTGCCGGTGACGAAGTCGGAGCCGCTGGTCTCCAGGGCGTCCAGCATCAGCGCGTAGGCGTCGTCGGGGATGACGTCGTCGCTGTCGACGAAGGCGAGGTACTCGCCGTTCGCGTGCCGGACGCCGGTGTTGCGGGCGGCGCCGAGGCCCGCGTTCTCCTGCTGGACGAGGTGGAACCGGGAGTCCCGGGCGGCGTGGGCCCGGGCGATCCGTGCGCTGGAGTCCGTCGAACCGTCGTCGACCATGACGACCTCCAGGTCCCGCATCGTCTGCCGGCCCAGTGAGGCGAGGCAGGCGTCGAGGTACTCCTCGACGTTGTAGACGGGGACGACGACGGTGAGTCGGGGTGTCATGCGCGGCGCACGATCCTTCCGGAGACTGGGGTGACGGGGGGAAGGCGTCCCGCCGGGGCCCGGTGGGGGTTCCCGGCAGCTCCGGAGCGGGGCACCCTCAAGGGTTAACAACCCCGCGCCCCGGCACAGGTCACTTGCGCGGGTCCGTTCGGGTGACGGTGCCGGGGCGGGCAGGTGTTCCGGCCGCGGGGCCGGGGCGTCAGGGCTTGACCGCGATGCGGCCCTCGTCCATGCGGAGCAGCAGCAGCCGCTCGCCGGTGACCTCCAGGAACTCGTCCACGGCCCGGCGGGAGCCCTGCCAGTAGCCGTAGTCGTCGATGAGCAGGACGCCGCCGGAGACCAGCCGGGGGTAGAGGTGCTCCAGCTCGTGCCGGGTGGAGGCGTACCAGTCGGTGTCCAGGCGCAGGACGGAGATCTGCTCGGGCGCCTCGACGGGCACGGTCTTCTCCACCAGGCCCTGCACGTAGTGGAGCCGTTCCTTCGGGTAGGGCACCTGGTCGAAGCCGGCCTGGACGTCGTCGAGGGAGGCGACGGCCCAGATGGGGCGGTCCTTGCCCTGGGCTGCGAGGAGTTCCTCGGCGGAGCGGCCGTCGCGGCGCAGGTCCTCCTCGGTGGGCGGCGGCATGCCCTCGAAGGTGTCGAAGAGGTACAGGTCGCGGTCGGCGGCGTCCAGGCTCAGCAGCGTCTTCGCACAGGCTTGCATCGAACCGCCGCGCCAGACCCCGCACTCCACGACGGCGCCGGGGATCTCGTGGCGCACCACGTACCGGGTGGCGAGGATGAAGGCGTTGAGCCGCTCCGGGGAGGTCATGGTCCACGGCTTGACGGCGCGGACGATCTCCTTGGCCTCCTCGTCGTAGTCCTCGGGGAGGTGGAACTTCTTCGGCCGGGGCTTCGGCGCGGGCTCGGGGGCCGGGACGGCGGCGGTGCGGGGAGCGGGGACCGCGGCGCGGGTGAGGTGGTATCCGGTGAGCTGCTTGAGGACGGAGTTCACCGTGTTCTTCCATGCCATGCCACCTGACAGTACGCACGCCTTGTCCCAGATGTCACGTCTCGTCAACTGAGCGTTGATAAGTGGCTTACGCGCCCGGTACCGTCCGGCCCACCGCCGAGCCCGCCCAGCGCGGCGGACGCGCCGCCCACCACCGCCGGGCGGGCTCCTCCACCCCGTGGTACAGCGCCCCGGCCAGCGCGGTCGCCGCCACCGCCGTCCCGATCATGGTGAACAGGGCCACCCCGCCGGCCGGCTGGTGCCCCCACCGGTCGGTGATGGCGCAGTTGAGCGTCTGGTGCAGCAGGTAGAAGGCGTACGACCAGAGGCCGAGCCGGACCATCACCGGCGAGGCCAGCCACCCTTCGCGGCGCGCCCCGCCGCCGGTGGCCCGCACCACGCAGGCCACCACGAGCCCCACCGCGAGCACCGCCACCACCGGCCGCACCGTCGCCTCCAGCACCACCGTCCCCTGCCCCGCCCACTCCGCCCGCCGGGTGTACGCCACCGTGTACGCGGCCAGCACCACCACCACCGGCCAGGCCCGCAGGGCGGGACGCGAGCCCCGGCGCAGGGTGAGCGCGACGGCCAGCCCGAGGCCGAACTCCGGGAGGCGGGCCAGCGGATGGCGCATCACCCACTCGGCCGCCGCCCCGGAGAGGTGGGTCAGCAGCCAGAGGTTGACGGCGGCCATGACGGCGAGTGAGGAGCCGCAGACCGCGAGCAGGGTCCGGGTGCGCAGGGCCAGCGCGCCCCGCACGAGCAGCGGGAAGAGGGCGTAGAAGAAGAGTTCGACGCTGAGGGTCCAGGCGACGCTGTTGCCCGGCAGGGTCGGCGTCACCCCGGGGAACCAGGTCTGCACGAGCAGGACCGAGGACAGCACCGAGAAGGCGTCGGTGGCCCGGCCGCCCCACCAGAAGAGCAGCACCAGGGCGAGCAGGCTGGCGGCGAGGTGGGCCGGCCAGATCCGCCCGGCGCGCCGCCAGTAGAAGAGCCGGGCCGAGGCGCCGGGACGGTACCCCCAGGCCAGCAGGAAGCCGGAGAGCACGAAGAAGAACCCGACCCCGTGCACCCCCATCGTGGTGTACGGGAAGAGGGCGGGAACCCGGGCCACCCCGCTCTGCGGCCCGCCGAGCCCGGTGAAGTGGTGGGCGAAGACGGCGAGCGCGGCGAGGAAGCGCAGGCCGGTCAGCGCGTCCACCCGGCCGCCGGGGGCGAGCGTGTCGGGTGGATTCGCCGGCTTGGTGGGGGCGGGGGACGCGGAGGCGGGGGCGGGGGCAGGCATCGCGACCGACGGTAGGTTCACCGTCACGCCCTGTCGATGATCCGCCGCGTGCCCCGGGCCGATACGCCCCGGCTGGCGGCATCCGACCGCCCGGCGGGGATACGGTCGGGGGCACACGGCCGCCCGGGGCCCGCCCCGCGTACCCCGCACGACGGGCGGCCCGGGACACGACGAAACAGGTGACCATGACCTGGCTGATCACTGGCGGCGCCGGATACATCGGCGCGCACGTAGTCCGCGCCCTGGCCGAGGCGGGCGAGGACGCCGTGGTCCTCGACGACCTCTCCACCGGCGTCGAAGGCCGCCTCCCCGCGTCCGCCACGCTGGTCCGGGGCACGACCCTGGACCGCCCGCTGCTCGACGAGATCTTCGCCGACCACTCCATCACCGGCGTCATCCACCTCGCCGCGAAGAAGCAGGTCGGCGAGTCGGTCTCGGTGCCGCTGCGCTACTACCACGACAACGTCGAGGGCTTGCGCGTCCTGCTCGCCGCCACCGTCGCCGCCGGCGTCGACTCCTTCGTCCTCTCCTCCTCGGCCGCCGTCTACGGCATGACCGACGTCGACCTCGTCACCGAACAGACGCCGTGCGCGCCGATGAGCCCCTACGGCGAGACCAAGCTGGCGGGCGAATGGCTGGTCCGCGCCACGGGCCGCGCCCACGGCCTGCGCACCGCCTGCCTGCGGTACTTCAACGTGGCGGGCGCCGGGGCCCCCGAACTCGCCGACACCGGCGTCTTCAACATCGTCCCGATGGTCTTCGAGCGGCTCACCGACGGCGTGCCCCCGCAGATCTTCGGCGACGACTACCCGACCGCGGACGGCACCTGCGTCCGCGACTACATCCACGTCGTCGACCTCGCCGAGGCCCACGTCGCCGCCGCCCGCGCCCTGGCCGCCACCACGGCGGGCGAGGACCTCACCGTCAACGTGGGCAGCGGGCAGGGCGTCTCGGTCCGCGAGCTGGTCGACCTGATCAACGAGGTCACCGGCAAGCACATCGCCCCCGTCGTCCTGCCCCGCCGCCCCGGCGATCCGGCCCGCGTCGTCGCCTCCACCGAACGCGCCGCCGACGCGCTGGGCTGGCGTGCCCGGCTGACCCCGCGCGACATGGTCGCGTCGGCGTGGGAGGGATGGCCGGGGCGGTAGCGCCCGGCAGCGCGGACGTCCGCCTACGGCCACCGGCCCGCCCCCGCCGAAGCGGGAGCGGGCCGGTGTCGCGTCCGGACGGCGGGGTCAGCCCCGGCTGCGGAGCAGGGTGCGCATGGTGCGCATGGCGACCGAGAGGTTGGCCAGGTCGAAGCTGTCGGAGTTCTGGATCTCCTCCAGCGTGGCGCGGGCGCGGGCGAGGATCGCCGCGTTCTGGCGCTCCCAGGACTCGAACCGCTCCTTGGGGCCGGCGTCGTCGCCACCCGCCTCCAGCACGTCGGCGGTGAGCGCCGCGTGGGCCGCGTACAGCTCCTCGCGGATGGAGGCGCGGGCCATGGACTGCCAGCGGTCGGCGCGCGGCAGCTCGATGATGCGGTCCATGAGCTGGGTGATCCGCAGCCGGTCGGCGAGGTCGTAGAAGACCTCGGCGACGGCGATCGGGTCCTTGCCGGTGCGGTCGGCGATGGCCACCAGGTCGAGAGTGGGGAAGGCGGAGGAGAACCCGGCGACCCGCCCGGCCAGTTCCTCCGGCACCCCGGCCTCGACCAACTCGGCGAGGATCGTCTCGTACCACTCCAGGTCGGAGCCGCGCAGCAGCGTGGGGAGCTGGGCCCAGATCCGGCCGACCCGGTCCTGGAAGAAGTCGATGGTGTCGGCGAGGGCGAGGGGCTGCGGCCGGTTGTTGAGCAGCCAGCGGGCGCCGCGTTCCACCAGGCGGCGCGAGTGGAGCCGGATGCGGGTCTGGACGTCGGCCGGCACCTGGTTGTCGAGCGCCTCGACGGCGTCCCAGACAGCGCTGAGGCCGAAGATCTCGCGGGCGGCGAGCTGGGCGCGGACGATCTCCTCCATGGAGGCGCCGGTCTCCTCGCGGAGCCGGTGCAGGAAGGTCGTACCACCGGTGTTGACGGTGTCGTTGACCAGCATCGTCGTGATGATCTCGCGGCGCAGGGCGTGCGCGACGATCTGCTCGGGGAACTGCTCGACCAGTGCCTTCGGGAAGTAGGCGTGGAGCAGCCGCATCAGGTAGGGGTCGTCGGGGAGCCGGGTGGAGATCAGCTCCTCGGCGGCGGTGATCTTGGTGTAGGCGAGCAGCACGGCCAGCTCGGGCTGGGTGAGGCCGCGCTGGTTGTTCAGCAGCTCGCGGATCTGCCGGTCGCCGGGGAGGAACTCCAGGGCCCGGTCGAGGGCGCCGTCACGGGTCAGGCGGCGCATGAAGCGCTGCTGGGCGTGGAGGAGCGAGGGCGCCTGGGCGGCGGAGTTGGCCAGGGCGGTGTTCTGCGCGTAGTTGTTGCGCAGCACCATCGTGCCGACCTCGTCGGTCATCTCGGCGAGCAGCGCGTTGCGCTGCTTGACCGTCATGTCGCCGTCGGTGACCACCGAGTTGAGCAGGATCTTGATGTTCACCTCGTGGTCGGAGGTGTCCACGCCGGCGCTGTTGTCGATGGCGTCGGTGTTGATCCGGCCGCCGGTACGGGCGAACTCGATGCGGCCGAGCTGGGTGACGCCCAGGTTGCCGCCCTCGCCGACGACCTTGGCCCGCAGGTCGGCGCCGTCGACGCGGACGGCGTCGTTGGCCTTGTCGCCGACGGCCGCGTCGGACTCGGCGGACGACTTGACGTACGTGCCGATGCCGCCGTTCCACAGCAGGTCCACCGGGGCGGTGAGGACGGCCCGCATGAGGTCGGCCGGGGTCAACTTGGTGGTCCCGGCGGGCAGGCCGAGGGCCTCGCGGATGTGGGCGTTGACCGTCACGGACTTGGCGGTGCGCGGGAAGACTCCGCCGCCCGCCGAGATCAGGTCGGTGTCGTAGTCGGCCCAGGAGGATCGGGGCAGCTCGAACAGGCGGCGCCGCTCGGCGTAGGAGGTGGCGGCGTCCGGGTTCGGGTCGATGAAGATGTGCCGGTGGTCGAAGGCGGCGACCAGGCGGATGTGCTCGCTGAGCAACATGCCGTTGCCGAAGACGTCGCCGGACATGTCGCCGACGCCGACGACGGTGAAGTCCTCGGTCTGGGTGTCGTGGCCCAGCTCGCGGAAGTGCCGCTTGACCGACTCCCAGGCACCCCGGGCGGTGATGCCCATGCCCTTGTGGTCGTAGCCGGCCGAGCCGCCGGAGGCGAAGGCGTCGCCGAGCCAGAAGTCGTACTCGGCGGCGACCTGGTTGGCGGTGTCGGAGAACTTGGCGGTGCCCTTGTCGGCGGCGACGACGAGGTAGGTGTCGTCCTCGTCGTGCCGGACCACGTCGGCCGGGGGCACGACCTCGCCGGCGACCATGTTGTCGGTGACGTCGAGCAGCGCCGAGATGAAGGTCTTGTACGCGGCGATGCCCTCGGCCTGCCACGCGTCGCGGTCCTTGGCCGGGTCGGGCAGCTGCTTGGCGACGAAGCCGCCCTTGGCGCCGACCGGCACGATGACGGTGTTCTTCACCATCTGCGCCTTGACCAGGCCGAGGATCTCGGTACGGAAGTCCTCGCGCCGGTCGGACCAGCGCAGGCCGCCGCGGGCGACCTTGCCGAACCGCAGGTGGACGCCCTCGACGCGCGGCGAGTACACCCAGATCTCGAAGGCCGGGCGGGGCGCGGGCAGGTCGGGGATGGCCTGCGGGTCGAACTTCATCGAGACGTAGCCGTGCGGCTCGCCGCTCTCGGTGTGCTGGAAGAAGTTGGTCCTCAGGGTCGCCTTGATGACGGTGAGGAAGGAGCGCAGGATGCGGTCCTCGTCGAGCGAGGCGACCTGGTCGAGGGCGCCGTCCAGCTCCTCCAGGATGCCCTCGGTCAGCTCCAGCGCGGCGGCCTGCCGCTCGGGGGCCATCCGCGCCTCGAAGAGGGAGATGAGCAGGCGGGTGGTGTGGACGTTGTTGCGGAGGGTGTCCTCCATGTAGTCCTGGCTGAAGGTCGACCCGGCCTGCCGCAGGTACTTGGCGTACGCGCGCAGCACCATCGCCTCGCGCCAGGTCAGCCCGGCGCCGAGGACCAGGGCGTTGAAGCCGTCGTTCTCCGCGGCCCCGGTCCAGGTGGCGGCGAACGCCTCCTGGAACCGCTCGCGGCCGTCGTCGCCGAGGAAGTCGTTGGCGTGGCTGAGGCCGGGGACGCGCAGCCCGAAGTCGTAGATCCAGGCGGTGGAGCGGTCGGCGCGGCGCAGCTCGTAGGGGCGCTCGTCGACGACCTCGACGCCCAGGCGCTGCAGGACGGGGAGGACGGCGCTGAGCGAGACGGGCTCGCCGGTGCGGTAGATCTTGAAGCGGCGCTCGTCGGGGGCGGCGCCGACCGGCTCGTAGAGGCTGAGGGCGAAGTCCCGCTCGCCCTCGCCGCGCAGCCGCTCCAGGTGGACGAGGTCGGCGACGGCGGAGCGCGGGGAGTGGTCGGCCTTGTACCCCTCGGGGAAGGCGCCCTGGTAGCGGCGGAGGAGTTCGGCGGCGCGCTCCTCGCCGCACTCGGCGTTGAGCGCCTCACCGAAGCCGTCGGCCCAGGAGCGGGCGGCCTCGACCAGGCGGGCCTCGATCCGGTCGTGGTCGGCGTCGGTCAGCTCGGGCAGCGTGGTGCCCGAGGCGACGCGCACCACGAAGTGCAGGCGGGAGAGGATCGACTCGGTGTTCCAGGCGGTGAAGTCGACGTTGGTGCCGCCGAGTTCCTCCTTCAGGATGTCGATGATCCGCAGCCGCACGCCGGTGGTGTAGCGGTCGCGCGGCAGGTAGACGAGGGCCGAGTAGTAGCGGCCGTACTCGTCCTTGCGCAGGTAGAGCCGCAGGCGGCGGCGTTCCTGGAGGTAGAGGACGCTGGTGGCGATCGGCAGCAGTTCCTCGGCGGAGATCTGGAACATCTCGTCGCGCGGGTAGGTCTCCAGGATCTGGAGGAGGTCGCGCCCGTCATGGCTGTTGGGCGAGAACCCGGCGGCCTTGAGGATGTCGGCGACCTTGCGGCGGATGACCGGGACGCGGCGGACCGACTCGGTGTAGGCGGCGGAGGAGAAGAGGCCGAGGAAGCGGCGCTCGCCGATGACGTTGCCCTCGGCGTCGAACTTCTTCACGCCGATGTAGTCGAGGTAGCTGGGCCGGTGCACGGTGGCGCGGCTGTTGGCCTTGGTGAGGACGAGCAGCCGGTGCTCGCGGGCCTTGGCTCGGGCGTCGGCGGGGAGCCGCTCGAAGGACGGGCTGACCGGGTGGCGGTCCTCGTCCTGGTGCGGGTCGGCGCGGAGGATGCCGAGGCCGGTGCCGGGGACGGCGGCCAGCGAGTCGTCGTCCATCAGGCGGTACTCGCGGTAGCCGAGGAAGGTGAAGTGGTCGGCGGCGAGCCAGCGCATCAGCTCGCGGGCCTCCTCCACGTCCTCGTCGGAGAGGTCGTCGAGCGGCTCGGCGGGCAGGTCCTCGGCGATGTGCAGCGCGGCGCCGCGCATCTTCTCCCAGTCCTCGACGGCCTCGCGGACGTCGGAGAGGACGCGGAGCAGGTCGGTGGTGATCTGCTTGAGGTCGCCCTTGTCGGTCTCCCGGTCGATCTCGACGTGGATCCACGACTCGGTGACGGCGTCCAGCGGCCGGTCGGCGGCGCCGCCGGGCAGCACCTCGACGAGCTTGCCGGCGATGTCGCGGCGGACGAGGACCTGCGGGTGGATGACGACGTGGATGCCGCGGTTCTGCCGGGAGAGCTCGTTGGTGACCGAGTCGACGAGGAAGGGCATGTCGTCGGTGACGACCTCGACCACGGAGTGGCTGCTGGTCCAGCCGTTCTCCTCGACGGTCGGGGTGTGCACCCGGACGTTGGCGGTGCCCTGCGGACGATTTTCGGCCAGCCGGTAATGGGAGTAGGCGGCGCCGAACATGTCGACCGGGTCACGGTCGGCGATGTCCTCGGCGGCCGTGTGCAGGTAGTAGCGCTGGAGGAAGGCGTGCACGGAGTCCTGGTCCGGCACGCCCCCGCCCGTCGCCCCGACGGGGAGGCGCCCCCCTGCCGGGCTGTTCTCAGCGACCTCGGCCGCCCTTTCGAGCAGCTCGGCCTTGGCTTCGTCCAGCTTGGTCTGCATGGTCCTCTGGCTCCTGTCACGCGCCGTTGCGAGACGTTGATGAAACGTGTGGGACATAACGCCGCGGCGCGGGGTCTCCGGTCGGATTCGACGTTATGCCGGGAAGCGGGAGGAGCGGGGCGTTATCGGCCATTGTGGGCGGCCCGCTCTCCCGGTGGGGACCAGCACAAAGGGCCCGGGACGGCACACAAGCCGCACACCGGGCACAGTCCGGGGGCGTCACTGCCCCCGCCGTGTATCGCGCTGATCACGAGGCCAGGCTATCCCGCATCCGGGGGAGGACGTCATGAGCCGCTTTCGTACAAAAGCACCGGAGGAACTTGGCCGGTCCGCCCATCAGGGACCGCGCCAGAAGGGGGTAGTGGGGCGCCCGGGCCCCGTGGAGCGCACGAGGCACGGCCCACCCCACCCCCGACGACCTGGGGACACCCCCGCTTCCCGGCCAGGTGGCCGCCGGGGCCAAGAGGGCTGGAACCGGGCCCTCCGGCACCCCGCACGAGTGAGGCGGTTTTCGGCCACGCGGGACGGCGGTACGCGGGGGCGAGCGGGGGCGTTCCCGCCCGGAGCGACCCCCCGGGCACCGCCCTGGGCGCCCCGGCGCAGGGCCGGGAAGGGGAACGCGGGGCTCGCCTTCGGCGCCCCCCGTGGCCGGAAGGCGCCGCGGCCCGCACGGTGAGTGCGGGAACGCTCGGCAGACCCCGGCCGGGCCGGGCGTGACGGAACTCACCCCCGCCCGGGGGTGCGGAACCCTCCCCGCCCCGGGACCGGCCCAGCACCGTCACCCCTGTGCGAACACCCCGTGCGCCACCTCGACGGCCTCCGCGAGCGTGTCGACCACCACGGCGCCGGTCCCCTCCAGGCGCCCCCGACTGTGCGTCCCGCCGGTGTACAGCACCGCCCGGGCACCCACGGCGTGCGCGGCCACGGCGTCGTCGGCGGCGTCCCCGATCACCACGGCGTGCTCCGCCCGTACGGCGTCCAGAGCGCCCAGATGGCGTTCCATGTGCGCGGCCTTGGAACCGCCGGCGGTGCCGGTGCGCCCTTCGACCCGCAGGAAGTGCCGGTCGATGCCCAGCTCCCGTACCAGCGGCACCAGTTCCTCGTGCCCGTGCATGCTCAGGATCGACTGGCTGTGGCCCGCCTGCCCCCACCCCTTCAGCAACGCCTCGGCACCCTCTGCGAGGCCGCACCGGGTGCGGTGCTCCTCGTAGTACCGGTGGAAGACGCCGTCCATCGCCTCCCATTCGTCAGCGGTGGGGGTCCGCCCCATCATCCGCGCGTAGAAGCGCGGGATCGGCACGCAGTACAGCTCGCGGTACTGCTCCAGGGTGATCGGCGCGACCCCGAACTCGGCGAACGCCGCGTTGGTGGCGCCGACGACCGCCTCGGTGTCGTGGAAGAGCGTGCCGTTCCAGTCCCAGACGATGTGCGGCGTGGTGATGGGCATGGTGCGACGGTATCGGGGAGCTCGGGAGCCCGGCCAGGCGGTCTCCGGGCCGCCCGGTGCCGGGCGGCGGCGTCAGCCGGCAAGGAGGTGCTCGATCTCCTGGGTGGCGAACCAGAGCAGCTCGTGGTCGTCGGCACCGTCCACCACGAACTGGGCGTCCGCGTCACCGCCCGCCGCCCGGGCCACCGCCTCGGCCGCGCGGGCGACGTCCGCCTCCGCGCCGTCCGCGTCGACGTGGACGGCTGCGGCCTTGTCCAGCGGCACGGCAGCCTCCAGCCGCACCTCGCCGAGGGCGTCCGGCTCCAGCGCCCGGTCGGGGTCGGCGAAGGCGGCACCGTCGGCGACGTCCACCGCGACGACGACCCGCTTGCGGACCGCCTCGGGGTCGGCGGCGAGCAGCCGCAGCGAGCCGTGGGCGGCCCGCGTCAGCGCGGCGTACTCCAACTCCTCGATGTCGTCGGACACGTACCACTCGCGCAGCCCCGGAGTGACGGCGTACGCGGTGAGCGGCCCGGGCCCCAGTTCGCCCGCCCGGTGCGCCTGGGCGAGAGCCGGCAGGGTCAGGGGGACGTAGACGCGCATGGTGGGCCGCTTCCGTGGTCGGGTCTGGACGGGGTCAGGATACGTGTCCGGCGTCCCCCTTCGGAGGGGGAGGCGCCGGGTGAGCGGTCAGCGCGGCACCGCCTCCTCACCCCCGCGCGCCGGACGGCGGCAGCCCCCTGCGCCCCGCTACTCATCCTGATAGGTGAACTTTCCGGCCCTTTCCCCCGGCCCTGCCCCACCTTGTCTGCGGCGGCCCCGGCCCGCACGCTGCGGCCAACGGTTACCGCCCGGTAGAGCGTGTGCCCGACCCCGAAGCCCGCACCCGTCGTCCGCCCGCAGCCACGAGGAGACGCCCCCATGGACCGGCCCCCGCCCGGCCCCGGCAGGACCGCCGCCCGCCGCTCACCCGCCCGATCCGCGACCACCCGGCCCGCCACCGCCCGCCGCGACGGCCGCCGCCCCGGGCGGAGCCCGGCCCGGCGCCCCCGCGAGACCGTCCCGCGCTACTGGTTCGCCGACCGCCTCCTCGCCGTCCTCACCGGCCGCCGCCCCGTCCACTCGATGCTGAGCCACACGGTCGGCGACGCGTACGAGCAACTGGTCCAGCTGGCCCCGGCGGACGCGCCGTTCCTGCCCGGCCGCGAACCGGAGGTCCGCCACTGCGACGAGTACGCCCCACGGGACGGGGTCATCGAGGCGTTCGCCCGGATCACCAGCGGCGAGCGCGTGCACGCGCTCGCCTTCCGACTGGAACGCGGCCCCGACCTGCGCTGGCGCTGCGCGGCCGTGGAGGCGGGCCGCCGCCCGCGCGAGGCGGCCGACGCGTGACGGCGCCCGCTCCCCCGGTCCGGTCAGCCGCGCGTCGCGCGCTGCCCCACGCCCCGGGCGATCCGCGCGAACTCCCTGGTGCGCGGCGCGTCCTTGGTCCGCAGCCACGTCGCGGCCCATTCGATGGGGGGCGCGTCGTGGAAGGGGACGTACACCACATCGGGCCGGCTGTGGAACCGCTGGGCCTGGGCACCGACGATGACGGCACCCACTCCGGCCCCGGCCAGCTGCAACGCCTCCTGGAAGGTCTTCACCCGCGGCCCGCCGACGATCTCGGCCCCC
Organism: Streptomyces sp. BBFR102; assembly: GCF_051397025.1. Classification (NCBI taxonomy): domain Bacteria; kingdom Bacillati; phylum Actinomycetota; class Actinomycetes; order Kitasatosporales; family Streptomycetaceae; genus Streptomyces; species Streptomyces sp. BBFR102. The sequence goes on along the minus strand of NZ_CP195757.1, from coordinate 3,857,367 downwards.
TCGGGCGTCCGGTGGGGGTGGCGGTCGGAGGGCCACGCGTCCGGACCGACGTGAACCGGCCGCAGCAGGGTGACCCCGGCGAGGTCCTCCAGCGACACCGTCGCCCGGCCGGCCAGCCGGTGCCCGGCGGGGACCCCGAGCATCCGGGGTTCGGAGAAGAGGACCGGGCCCACCACGATGTCGGGCGCGGTGACCGGCAGGCTGATCGCCAGCACGTCGACGTGCCCCTCACGCAGACTCGTGAGGGATTCGAAAACCTGCACCTCCCGCATGAGAACGGGGAATCCGCTTTCGCCCTCCGCGCATTTCCGCGCGGCCTGGTGGACCACCTGTCCGGCGAGGGCGCCGATGAATCCGGCCCGCAGCGAATTCCGCGCGCCGTTGGCCGCCTCCACGGCCCGCGCCATTCCCCGGGCGATCTGGTCATAACCGCTCTGGAGGTCCTCGCGGAGCTGGCTTCCGATCTCGGTGAGTTCGACGATGCGACTGCTGCGCGTGAACAGGGGTGCGCCGACGCGGCCTTCGAGCTTCTTGAGGAGCTGGCTGACGCGCCCTGTCGTGACGTGCAGCCGCTCGGCGGTACGCCCGAAGTGCAGCTCCTCGGCGAGCGCGAGAAAGGCTTCCAACTCCAGCCGTTCCAGCATGCGTTCCCCCAGCCGAGCAGGTGCCGCCCCTAAACGAGCGTTTAACGATCTTAACTTGTTCACGCCAACACCACCCGGCAGGATGGACGAGGCGGGCCCCGGCCGGCGCAGCACACCCCCGCGAGCCCACCGCTCAGGGACACCCGCACCCTTTTCCCCTTCAGTACCGCATTCCTCCGCACCGCACCCCGATAGGCCAATTCCCCATGCGTACGCGGATATCCGACAGAGCCGGAACAACAGCGGAGAGAAACGCCGCCTCCCCCACGCTCAGCACAACCGGCCACCTGGCCCGCGACCCGCAGAACGTACCGCTCGCCCCCAACAGGCGGTGAATGAACACCCGTCCGCCCACACCGCATTCGCGATCACCCGGACAGCACCTGGCACGGGCCCGCTCGTACAGCGGTATCGCCCGGCAGCCACGCCGGCGCGGGGGCCGGGCCGGAGTCGTCGGCGAGCGACACGAGAGACCGACACCGCCTGAGAAGGCGGCGGCAGGCGTGCGGGGCCCGATACGGGGGTTCGGGCCCCGCACGCGTGCCGCCGGCTCGGGGAAGCGCCGGGCGAGGGCTCTCCCGCGCATGCGCGATGCGGGGTGGCCGGCCACGTATGCCGGGATTGCGGGACGCGGGCCGCGACCACGCCCACGACTCGTCGGGCCGACGCCCCGAGCGCCCTCCCCAGACCGCTCCCGCCCCACCGTCACCCAGTTCACCGTTACGGGCAGACGCCGAACGGGCCACCTGACACACAGCACCGCCCTCACACGGGCCCACCCCACAAGCACCCGGCACCCCCGTGGCCCCCGAAGCGGAGACCTCCCACCCGGAGCGCGGCCAAACCCCCTCCACCGGCCCAGCGATCCCCCGGCCCCGCAACAACCGGCCCACAGCCGCCCCCACGCCACGCCGATCGCACCTCAGCCCCCGATGACACGGACGGCCACGGGCCAGCTCCCCGTTCGCCCCGGGGCCGCTGGCACAGGGCCAGGCAGCCGACGCCTCCTCCGCACGAGCCCGGGCCGGGCAGCTCGCCTCCGACGCGACGCCGAGCCCGGCCCGTCGGCACCGGGCCGACCTGTCCGGGCACCCCTAATGAGTGAACCTCACCCCGAATTTCTCCCCTCCCGAAGGGCCGCCCGCACCGCCCTCGACCGAACATCGGACAGCCGACCGAACAGAGTTCCCTCCCCCAAGCTCCAGCCCCGAGCCCCTCACCTCGTCACTTCGCCTTGCCCGCCCCTCGCCCCCGGCAACCGCGATCGCGTTGGGCCGCCGACCTCTCGCCGAGGCCTTCTGACCCCCCGTCCGCCGCGATCCCCCGAACTCCCGGCACCCTTCGGCTCAAGGCTGTGGCGCGAGTTGTTCTCGCGGGGTGCGACGGACGGGGTGCCAGAGGTCTTCGGCGTAGAGGTCGGCGGCCACAGGAGCGGGACGACGCCGGATCAGGTGAACAGGGGCCGGGCGGCCTCGCGGAACGTGCGGTAAATGCTGCCGTCGCGACGGTACACGCGGCGGTACTGAGTGGCGCTGACGTGCGGCGTGACGCCGACGCAGCGGCCAGTGGCGGCGGTGGCCGTGGCGGCGGCGAGACAGTCGTCGATGCCGTGGGTGGCTTCCAGGTTGGGGCGTTCGGCGTTGGGCCAGAGGTGGGCGGTGACCGTTCCCGTGCGGCGGTCTACGACGAGGGTGCGGCGGCACGGTTCTCGTCCAGGGGGACCGAGCGGCCTCTGGCCGAGGCATCGGAAGCCATGGCCACGCGGCGGCGTTCGTAGCCGACGAGGGTGTGCCCGTAGGGGCTCGTCGCTGGCGGTCCGAACCACGGCGGGGTCGCAGAGGCCCTCGGCGGAGCCACCGGTGGGGCTGTTGTGGGGGACGAGGTGGAGGGCGATGCCGGAGTACCGCTCGTGCCAGCGGCGCCGGAACTCACGGGTGTGGGCGCCCACCGCGGGCCCCGTACCTGGCCGGTGCGCAGCCGGGCATGGCCGGCGATGGCCGGGTGGACCAGGTTGGCGGCCTCGGCCAGCAGGCGCGGGGACGCCTATGCGGGCGCGCGCCGCCCGGAGAGCCTGTGCGGCCTCAATGCTTGGCAGCGGGCTCTCCAACCAGGGCGGGGCCGCTGTCAGGGCGCTCGCCTTACCGGTGATCGGGTCGGCCGGGGACGGGGCGGAAGGCAGTGAGTGGCGGCCTGTGCACTGTTGATCGGAAAGGGGCCCTGAGTGAGGGGGTTCAACGCTCACCAGTGGCGACCGATGCTGGGTTTGCGGCGGCCTTCACGATCATGGATCTCTCACTGTGCACGGCCGCTCCCAGGTTTTCGGGCACCCGGCCGCCCTGGCTCCCAGAGAAGCCCCCCCCTGGCAGCACCCGAACCCTCCCACACGGCCCAGCCCAGGCGCGGGCCGCACCCGGTCCGGGGAGTACCTACCCGGCCTGGGACAACCCAGGGCAGGAAAGCCTCCCGGACAGGGAGTAACTGCCTCCCGGGCACGGACAATCGGGGCCGGGGGCCTGCTCCGGGGGCCCCGGAGCAGGCCCCCGGAGCAAGGGCCCCGGAGCAGGGGCCCCGGAGCGGAGCGGTCGCCCCCCACAGGGCCGACCGCCCCGCGAGTCGCGCCTACTTCTTGCGGCGCCGCCCGCCCTTCTGCGCCTTGCGCCGCTCCGCGCGGGTGAGCCCGTCGGAGTTGGCGGTCCGCCCCGAAGCGCCCTCACTGGCGAAGTCGCCCTCGACGACGCCGCCTTCACCGTCCACGGTCGGGGCGGAGAAGCGGAGCCGGTCGGAACGCTGCGGCGCGTCGAGCCCCTTCGCCCTGATCTCGGGCCTGCCACCGGCCGGAACGGCGTCCCGCTTGGTGAGGTCGGGGCCCTGCTCCGACTCCGCCACCGGAACTTCCTCGACCTGCTGCTCGACCTGGACCTCCAGGTTGAACAGGTAGCCGACCGACTCCTCCTTGATGCCCTCCATCATGGCCGTGAACATGTCGAAGCCCTCACGCTGGTACTCCACCAGCGGGTCCTTCTGCGCCATGGCCCGCAGGCCGATGCCCTCCTGGAGGTAGTCCATCTCGTAGAGGTGCTCACGCCACTTGCGGTCCAGCACGGAGAGGACCACACGACGCTCCAGCTCGCGCATGATCTCCGAACCGAGCTGCTCCTCGCGCGCCTCGTACTGCGCGTGGATGTCGTCCTTGATGGAGTCCGCGATGAACTCGGCGGTCAGCCCGGCACGGTCGCCGGCCTCGTCCTCCAGCTCCTCGACGGTGACCTTCACCGGGTAGAGCTGCTTGAAGGCACCCCACAGCCGGTCGAGGTCCCACTCCTCGGCGAAGCCCTCAGCGGTCTCCGCCTGGATGTAGGCGTCGATGGTGTCGTCCATGAAGTGCTGGATCTGCTCCTGGAGGTTCTCCCCCTCCAGGACGCGACGGCGCTCGCCGTAGATGACCTCGCGCTGGCGGTTCAGCACCTCGTCGTACTTCAGGACGTTCTTACGCGTCTCGAAGTTCTGCTGCTCCACCTGGGACTGGGCGGAGGCGATGGCCCGGGTCACCATCTTGTTCTCGATCGGCACGTCGTCCGGGACGTTGGCCATGGCCATGACGCGCTCGACCATGGCGGCCTTGAAGAGCCTCATCAGGTCGTCACCGAGGGACAGGTAGAACCGGGACTCACCCGGGTCCCCCTGACGTCCGGAACGACCGCGCAGCTGGTTGTCGATACGGCGCGACTCGTGCCGCTCGGTGCCCAGCACGTAGAGGCCACCGGCCTCCTTGACCGCCTCGAACTCGGCCTTCACCGACGCCTCGGCTCGCTCCAGGGCCTCGGGCAGCGCCGCCGCCCACTCCTCGACGTGCTCGACCGGGTCGAGCCCGCGCTGGCGCAGCTCCGCCTCGGCGAGGTCGTCCGGGTTGCCTCCGAGCTTGATGTCGGTACCACGGCCGGCCATGTTGGTGGCCACCGTGACCGCGCCCCGTCGGCCGGCCTGGGCGACGATCGACGCCTCCCGCTCGTGGTGCTTGGCGTTGAGCACCTCGTGCTGGATGCCACGCTTGGAGAGCTGCTGCGAGAGGTACTCGGACTTCTCGACCGAGGTGGTGCCGACCAGGATCGGCTGCCCCTTCTCGTGCTTCTCCGCGATGTCGTCCACGACCGCGTCGAACTTGGCGACCTCGGTCCGGTAGATGAGGTCGGACTGGTCCATGCGGACCATCGGCCGGTTGGTGGGGATGGGGACGACGCCCAGCTTGTAGATCTGGTGGAACTCGGCGGCCTCGGTCATGGCCGTACCGGTCATGCCGGAGAGCTTGTCGTAGAGGCGGAAGAAGTTCTGGAGGGTGATCGTGGCGAGCGTCTGGTTCTCGTCCTTGATGTCCACCCCTTCCTTCGCCTCGATCGCCTGGTGCATGCCCTCGTTGTAGCGGCGGCCGGCGAGGATACGGCCGGTGTGCTCGTCGACGATCATGACTTCGCCGTCGATGACGACGTAGTCCTTGTCCTTCTTGAAGAGTTCCTTCGCCTTGATGGCGTTGTTGAGGTAGCCGACGAGCGGGGTGTTGACCGACTCGTAGAGGTTGTCGATGCCGAGCCAGTCCTCGACCTTCGCGACACCCGACTCGTGGATGGCGACGGTGCGCTTCTTCTCGTCGACCTCGTAGTCGCCGGTCTCCTCGATGCCCTTGAGCTGGTTCCCCGCCTCACCCTTGGTCAGGCGGGTCACGAGCTTCGCGAAGTCGCCGTACCACTTGGTCGCCTGGTCGGCGGGGCCGGAGATGATCAGCGGCGTGCGGGCCTCGTCCACGAGGATCGAGTCGACTTCGTCGACGATCGCGAAGTTGTGCCCCCGCTGCACCAGCTCGTCCTTCGACCACGCCATGTTGTCGCGCAGGTAGTCGAAGCCGAACTCGTTGTTGGTGCCGTAGGTGATGTCGCAGGCGTACTGCTCGCGGCGCTGCGCCGGGGTCATGTTGGCGACGATGCAGCCGACGTTCAGCCCCAGGAACTTGTGGACGCGGCCCATCAACTCGGAGTCGCGCTCGGCGAGGTAGTCGTTCACCGTGATCAGGTGGACGCCCTCGCCGGAGAGCGCGTTGAGGTAGGCCGGCAGCGTACCGACGAGGGTCTTGCCCTCACCGGTCTTCATCTCAGCGACATAACCGAGGTGCAGCGCGGCGCCACCCATGAGCTGAACGTCGTAGTGACGCTGGCCGAGGACCCGCTTGGCCGCCTCCCGGACGGTCGCGAACGCCTCCGGCAGGAGGTCGTCGAGGCTCTCGCCGTCGGCGTAGCGCTCCTTGTACTCATCAGTGAGGGCGCGCAGCTCGGCGTCGGAGAGGCTGACGAAGTCCTCTTCGATGGAGTTGACCTGGTCCGCGATGCGGTGCAGCTTGCGCAGGATCTTGCCTTCGCCTGCACGCATGAGCTTTGAGAGGACGGACACGGGGGTTGGTCTCCTTGCCGGTCGGGCCTGGCACGGTCGGAATTCTCTTGGGCAACGGCCATCGTATGCGAGGACCCCACCGCGTCGGGAGGTCTGTCGTCACGACAACGGACGGGCCACCGCGAACGTGCCGGGGGAGCTCCCGCTCTTCTGGCGCGGGAACACTCGGCACCTGCACCATCACACGATGGAGCCGATCACCCTCACGACCCCGCGCCTCATCCTGCGGGCGCTGACCGCGGCGGACGTAGACGCGGTGTACCGAGCATGCCAGGACCACGAGATCCAGCGGTGGACCACCGTGCCGTCGCCCTACCGCCGCACGGACGCCGAGCATTTCGTGAACCGGGTCTGCGCCGAGGGGTGGCAGCAAGGGACCGAGTTCGCCTTCGGCGCCGTGGACACCGTCGGCCACGGCGCCCTGGTGGCCGCGATCGGCCTGTCGATGCGCGCGACGAGGACCGCGGAGCTCGGTTTCTGGACGGCGGCGGAGTACCGCGGCCGAGGTCTGATGACGGAGGCGGTCGAGGCCGTCACCTCCTGGGGGTTCACCCAGGCCCCGGTGGACCGGATCGTCTGGCGGGCCGAGGTCGGCAACCTCGCGTCCCGGGCGACGGCTCTGCGCACCGGATTCACGCTCGAAGGGATCGAGCGCGCGGGCATCCTCAACAACGGCGTACGCCGGGACTGCTGGGTGGCGGGGCTGCTCCCCACGGACATCGGCCTCCCTTCCACGGACGCCTACGTGCCCGCGCGCGTACCACCCGCCGGCCCCGCACCGGCGCCACCCGCCGAGCCGAGGTAGGCCGACGGTCCGCGTCGGCCTGGCCGTCGGAGCCTCCGAGGCGATGGCGCGCCGCACCATGACCCACACCGCGGCCACCAGGCCCACGATCCGCCTCATCGCCCTCCCCCTCCCTCACCCGCTTCGTCACTCTCTGTAACGACCATGCCCGCCTCCCGGCGCGCTAACCCTCGGATCAGAAGCAATTCGCGCTGTCGGTGTCACGTCCTACAGTGCGCTCATGACGAGTCTGCCGAGCGCCGCCGACACCCTGGAAACCCCCCGCCCCGTCGCCAGCCTCTCCGCTGACGAAGCCCGTCGCATCGCGCTGCGCGCGCAGGGCTTCCTGGGCGCCCCGGACCGGCGCGCGGGCGTCCGCGGCGTGCTCCGCGGCACCGGCGCCGTACAGCTCGACACCATCTCCGTCCTGGCCCGCTCCCACGAGCTGGTGCCCTACGCCCGCCTGGGGGCCATCGGCCGCCCGACCGTGGAAGCCGCCTACTGGAGCTCCGACGCGGACGGCTCGCCGCACGCCTTCGAGTACTGGTCGCACGCGGCGTGCATCCTGCCCATCGAGGAGTGGCCCCACTTCGCCTTCCGTCGCCGCGCCTACCGCGACCGTCCGCACTGGCACCACGACCTGCCCCGAGCCGCGTACGACAAGGTGCTCGCGCAGCTGACGGCCGAAGGCCCGCTCACCGCCTCGGAGCTGGGCGGCGCCAAGAACGGCGGCGAGTGGTGGGACTGGTCGGATACGAAGATCGCCGTCGAGCGGGCACTCATGTACGGCGAGGTCGTCTGCACCAGCCGACGCGGCTGGAAGCGGGTCTACGACCTCGCGGAGCGAGCCATCCCGGCCCCTCTCCTCCACGACGACCTCGACGACCGGGCGTGCCTTCGCGAACTGGTCGGCCAAGCGGGCCGGACGCTGGGCGTCGGCACCCGTTCCGACCTCGCCGACTACCACCGAGTCAAGGGAGAGAGCTTCGACTCGGTGATCGCCGAAACCGGCCTGGTCCCGGTCGAGGTCGAAGGCTGGTCCAAGCCGGCCTGGGCTGATCCCGAGGCCCTGAGTACGCCTCCGCGCGGCCGGCACCGAACCACGTTGCTCTCCCCCTTCGACTCACTCATCTGGGAGCGCGCCCGCACGGAGCGGATCTTCCGCTTCACGCACCGGCTGGAGGCGTACACCCCGAAGGCCAAGCGGCTGTACGGCTACTTCGCGATGCCCGTCCTCGCGGGCGGCAAGCTGGTGGGCCGCGTGGACCCCGCCCGCTCCGGCGACACGCTCGTGGCCCGGCACGTAGCCCTCGGCGGCGACCTGCCTGGCAGCCCCGGCCCCGCCAAGTCCGTCGGAGCGACGGCGGCGGCCCTCGTCGAAGCCGCCCGCTGGGTGGGCTGCACCGAGGTGCGGGTGGAGCACATGACGCAGCCGGAGCTGCGCCCCGCACTCAACGCCGAACTGGCAGCCGCGCTGATCTGAGCGTGGCGGGGCGGGCGCGGTGCCGGGTCATGGGGCGCCACCTGCCGCCGCCGGGTTCAGCGGATCTCCAGGATTTTCTCCCGCATCGCGTAGACCACGGCCTCCATGCGCGAGTGGAGCTGGAGTTTCTCCAGGATGTTGCGGACGTGATTCTTCACGGTGTTCTCACTGATGAACAATTCCTTCGCGATATCGCGATTGTTCATCCCGGTGGCGACGAGCTTCAGCACCTCCAGTTCACGATCGGTGAGCCGGGGAGCGGGAACGAGGCGACGGTCGTCCGTCCGCTGGATCATCGATTTGAATTCTGTGAGCAGTTTCGAGGCCATCGACGGGCTGATCTGCGACTGGCCGTCGGCGACCGCGCGAATCGCGGTCGCCACTTCGTCGGTGGAGATCTCCTTCAGCAGATAGCCGGTGGCACCCGCCTTGATGGCCTCGTAGAGATCAGCCTCTTCGTCGCTGATGGTGAGCATGATGATTTTGGCACTGGGTGCCACTTCCTTGATGGCCGTGCATGCTTCGATACCGCCGCGCTTCGGCATCCTCACGTCCATCAACACGATGTCGGGCAGGAGGTCAGCGGCCTTCTCCACCGCTTCGGCGCCGTCACCGGCCTCGCCGATCACCTCGATGTCCTCTTCCGCCTCCAGGACGATCTCCAGTCCGCGGCGGAACAGGGCGTGGTCGTCCACCACGAGCACCCGGATGGGCTCCACCGGGTCCTCTTCGAACTCTTCCTCCAGATCGGGACCTCGCGAGGCGAATCCCGGCAACCCGCTGACCACCTCTCGCCCCGCGCCGGCCCCGGAGCCCGCAGCGGGCCCGCCGTTGTGCAACGGTCCGAAAGTCTCCGGCATCGTTCCTCCCCCTGAAGGCCGTGGCCCGTCTCACCGTGCCTCCCCAACCTGGGGCGGCCGTACGCCGGTTGACCGGCTCGGTCATGATTTCATGCCACGGCGGCGGCGCGCGGCAGAGCTACGGAGACGGGGTGCGCCCCGGGGCGCACCAACGCTCCCGGGGGCACTCGCGCGGACCTGTCGCGACGGCTCAGCCGCCCAGTGCGCCTCCGGCGCCGCCGACGGCCGGCTCGGCCACCATCGGGTCCGGCCGGAGGTGGATCACGCCGTAGTCGTACGCGTGGCGCCGGTAGACCACTGCGGGCTCCTTGGTCTCCGAGTCGACGAACAGATAGAAGTCGTGTCCGACCAACTCCATCTCGTAGAGCGCCTGGTCTAGCGACATGGGAGCAGCCGCGTGGGTCTTCTCGCGAACGATCAGCGGCCCTTCGCCCTGGACCTCCAGAGACCCCATCCGGGTGGTCTTGACGGCCTCCTCGTCCTGCTCCGTGATGAGGGTGCCGTCGCTGGCCAGCCTGGCCGCGTCCGGAATGTGGTCCACGACTTCCGCGGCGGACAGGCGTCCCGTGCCCCGCCGGGAGTAGCGCTTGTCGTGCTCCTTGCGCATCCGCGCGTCGAGCTTGGCGGTGGCCAGGTCGAGCGCCGCGTAGGGGTCGGCCGCCGACGCCTCGGCGCGGATCACGGGTCCACGGGAACGGACCGTGATCTCGACCCGGTCCTTCCGTTCGGACTGCCTCGGGTTCGGCTCCTTGGACACCTCGACGTCCAGGCTGATCACCTTGCCGTCGAGCTTCTGGAGTTTCTCCAGCTTCAACTTGTCGGCCACGTGCTTGCGGAACCGCTCGGGCACCTCGGTCTTGCGTCCCTTGACGACGATGTCCACGCAGAACTCCGTTCCCGGATCGCCCCGCTCCATTGGCGGAGCATCTTCCTCTTGCACCGGCTCCGAATCATTCCGGAGCCTCGGACTCGGTGACTTACGCCTTCTCCTCCCCGCGGGACCGGGCTCTCACCTCGCCGATACGAGTGAACGATCACGTCACCGCACTGGCAATTCGGTTATCGGGGGAATGCTGTCGAGCCATTCCTCCCAACGAACATATCCCGCTCGGAGGGATGCCGTCACCCTCTACCGCCGCGTACCTCCATTCAGGTGACTCAACCCCCCTCACCATCTGCAACGATGGAAGCTTCTCGTCAGTTCCAGTTCATTTCGAAGGACGATGGTGAAGAGGCGACGACCGCTGCTCGCGGAAGCCATGCCCCACGACTTCCCCGGAAGTCCGTCGGATACCCGTCCGACCGGCCCTCCGTGAGTCCCGGGCCACGGTTCCAATTGTCCTCCTCCCAGCCCTTGCGCACCGCCCGAGCGGCCTCGGCCAGCGTCGCCCCGGTCGTCATCAGGTCGTCGACCAGGACCACTCGCCCCTGCCCCAGCACGGCTCCACCACCCGGGACCACCCGCAGAGCCCCGGCGAGATTGGCGGTGCGCCCCTCCGCGTCCAGCCCGCTCTGATCGGACACGCGGCGCCGCTGCGTGAGGAGCGGCGCCGCTCTCGCCGGCACTCCCGCCCGGCGCAGTTCCGCAGCCGCGCACGAGGCCATCCGGCGCACGGGGTCGTGCCCCCGCGACCGCACGGCCCGCGGCGCCGACGGGACCGGCACCAACAGGAGTCGCTCCGTTCGCAACGCGTGACGAGGCCCCGGGCTCGCACTCACCGCGCTCACGACCGCGGCCAGTACGCCACCCAGAACGCGAGCGAGCCAGAGCGCCCCACGCTCCTTGTGCTCCAGCAGCAGAGCACGGGCCGCTCCCTGGTACGGCACTGCGGCCCGTACGGCCGGGAGCCCTGCCGGCGCCGGGCACGGCCGCACCGGACGCACCACCGCACCGCCCATCTCCGCCAGGCAGCGTCGGCAGAGCCGCGCCCCGCGCTCTCCGCAGCCAGCGCAGTCGAGCGGCATCATCAGGTCGCTGAACGCCTGCCACCACCATGTGTCCATGCCGCGCACCCTGCCGCCCGAAGCGCCCGCCACACCGGCTCCTGGGGACAGTCGGCCGCTTGTGGATAACTCCGTCACCGCATCAGGCGAAAACTGCACGAGGGCGACTTTCCCGGCATCAGGTGGAAGGTGCGCGGGCATGCAGCCCCACATGACGCACTCCGAACACACGCCCGGTCACCGCCGAGCCGCCGCATTCCCGAACCGCTCGGCCTCAGCCTGGGTAGACCGGGGCCGCGCCCTCCTTGACCACTGTCTGCCAGTTCCCGCCCGGAGGAAGCCGCACGATTCCGTCGTCAGAGCGCGCGACCAGCGGCAGCCGGTCGTCCTCGGAAGCGGTGATCTCCTTGACGCCGGTGAGAGCGGGCAGCGAACCCCCGGAAGGCGTGGACCCGTCGCTCTGCACGTACCGCAGTTGCTGGACCCCACCGGATTCCCGTCCGACGACGACCAGGCGGCTGCCGCCGGCCCAGGACATGGCGGTGACCTCCTCCATGTGCGGGGCGGCCGTACGCAGCTCGGCCACTGCCACCTGCGAGGAGTCCCCGTCCGTCTGGCGTTCCACCCTGCCGATCCGGAGCGACGTCCGGTCGTCCTCGGCGACGATCAGCGCGACGCGAACGCCGTCGGCGGAGATGCGGACGGCCCGGACCGTCCCTTCCCCGAGTCCTGCCACCTTCACCTCCTGCGCTTCCTCCGCGCCCTGCTCCAGCCGCAGCAGACGGGACCGCGCGCCGTCGCGGTCCGCTATCCACAGGTCACCCCGGCCATCCCAGCTGGGGGCGGAGAGGCGCTCCTTCTCGGACTTGGCCCGACTGCGTATCTCGGTCTTCTTCAGCCCGTCCCCCGAGGTGAGGGAGCCTATGAAGAGGGACCGCCCGTCGAGCGAGACTCCGGCGGCCCGCTCCTCGTCTCGCGAGATCGCGGCCGACCGCAGGCCCTGCTCGCCGACGCCGAGGGAACCGGGCACCGGTTCGGCGCTCGATCCGCTCTCTCCGCCGGCACCGCCGGTCATCCGCACCAGCCGGTGACCGTCGTCCACGAAGTACTGGTAGTCGGGGTGACCAGCCGTGACCGCGGGTACCACGCTGTCCGCCCGGTTCCCGTCCAGGACGCACAGCTGGGAACCGTTCGACCTCAGCAGCTCCACCTCGTCCACGCCGGACGAGGTGAGATCACGCAGGGTGAACAGCAGTTGGGTCGCCATCCTCACGCACTGGGCCTGGCCGACCCCGTCGGCCTGCTTGTTGAGCGGCACCTTCAGCCTGCTCTGGTCGTCCGGGACCAGCGCCTTCGTGGGCGACCGGAGCCGCGTGCCTTCCGGGAAGACCGAGTCCACCACCGGGGCGATCCAGTCGCTCGGTCCGGCGAGCACCGACCGCACCGCCTCCGTGACGGGGTCTATGCGCTGGCGGACGTAGACCGGGTCGGCCACGAGCCCCACGGGCCTGCCGGGCTGCTGGGACGCCTCGTTCGCCCAGAAGTACTTGTTGACCGGACGGTAGATCCGCAGGAAGTCCGACTCCCCGAGGACCACGCCGGTGGGGGGCGCGTCGATACGCCACCGCATACCGTCCGGCCCCTTGACCTCCACGAGGTGCACGGGTTCGCTGTAGGCGCCCTCGGACGGCTGGTAGGCCCGCTGCTGGTCCACCCTGGCGACCATCCGGCCGGTCAGCGTGTACTGGAACCCGCCGTCCCGGTCGGACCTGGCGCGCTCCGCCCCCCGGTTGGGGCCGTCACGCAGGACGGTGGTGCTGCGCTCCGGCTCCCAGTTGTCCGCCGCTTCCTCCGTCAAGTACTCCCTGGCTATCGAGAACTCAGGGTCATCACTGGTCAGAGCCTCCAGGAAACCGTCGAGTATCTCCTCGGGCCGTGCTCCGTCCCTCGGCGGGACTCCGAAGACGCGGACCTGCGCGTCGGTCCGCTGCGTGGCGTCCACAGCCGTCACGTCACCGCTGTCGGGCATGGAGGCACATCCGGCGAGCAGAGCGGCAGCGGCTACCGCGCAGACCGCCGTCCCGGAACGCCGAGGCCCCCTCTCGTCGCTGCCCTTGAGCACCTCGCGGGACCACCGCACGCTGTTCCGACGACCGCTGTCACTGCCCACGCCGGCCCCCCTCCTCTTCACGGCCCACCCGCGCGGAGCCGTCCGTTCGCTCACCAGAACCCCGGACCGGGGCAGACCCCGATACGGCTGGCCCCGCTTCTCCGGCCCCGTGCTCCCTGGAGGCTTCCGGGGGACTGGACCGCGCCACCACCCGGGAACCGCTGCCGGGCAGCGCGGCCGGGTCCACCACGGGCCGGGGCGTTGCCCGCGAGGGCAGACGGCAGCGGTCCGCTCCGTCCTCCGCGCCAGGCCGGGCAGCGGTCGAGAGCCGCGCCAGGCCGACGCCCGGCGCGTGGAGCACCGTCGTCGCCCCATCGGTGCGCGGCGCGGCCTCCACGGACGGCGCGGGCACCCGCACGTCCTTCGGCGCGTCCTGGTTCCGTCGGGAGTCCGCGGGTTCCAGTGGAATCGGCGAACCGCGGAGCGCCTCATCGGCGGTACGCGGCACCGTCAGCCGGAACTGCGATCCGCCGCCGGGCTCGCCCCACGCCTGGAGCCAGCCGCCGTGCAGCCGCGCGTCCTCCAAGGCGATCGAGAGGCCGAGCCCGGTCCCGCCCGTCGTCCTGGCCCGTGCGGGGTCGGCGCGCCAGAAGCGGCTGAACACCCTGGTCGCCTCTCCCGGCTTCAGCCCCACCCCGTAGTCGCGGACCGCGACGGCCACGGCGCCTCCTGCGGAGGCTAGCCGTACGACCACGTCCCTGCCCTCGCCGTGCTCCACCGCGTTCACCACGAGGTTCCTCAGCACGCGCTCCACACGCCGCGGGTCCACCTCCGCGACGACGGGCCGCTCGTCGCCAAGAACCCGTATCCGGGTGCCCTTACGCTCGGCGAGCAGCTCAGCACCGCCGACGACGCGGCGCACGACGTCGCGCAGGTCGGTGTGCTCGGCCTCCAGGGCGGCCGCGCCGGCGTCGAAGCGGCTGATCTCCAGGAGGTCGGCGAGCAGCGACTCGAACCGGTCCAGCTGGTCGGCGAGCAGTTCGGCGGACCGGGCGGTGACGGGGTCGAAGTCCTCCCGCGCCTCGTGGATGACGTCCGCCGCCATCCGCACCGTCGTCAGCGGCGTCCGCAGTTCGTGGGACACATCCGACACGAAGCGGCGCTGCATCCGGGACAGGTCCTCAAGCTGCTGGATCTTGTGCTGGAGGTTCTGAGCCATCTTGTTGAACGCCTCACCGAGGCGGGCGATGTCGTCCTCCCCGGTGACCTTCATCCGCTCCTGGAGGCGCCCGGCCGACAGTCTCTCGGCGATACCGGCCGCCATCCGGACCGGAGTGACGACCTGCCGGACCACGACCCAGGCGATGGCGCCGAGCAGCACCACGACGAACAGGCCGGCGGTGGCGAGGGTCGTCTTGATCAAGGTGAGGGACTTCTCCTCCTGCGTCAGCGGGAAGAGGTAGTAGAGCTGGTAGGCGTCCCCGTTGGGGTCGTTCAGACGCTTGCCGATGACCAGGCCGGGCTGCGACGCCTGGCTGGCGTAGGTGATCCGTGTGTAGCTCTGGTACAGGCCCCCGGGCGAACCGGCGGTCTCGTCCACAGCCCGCCGGAGGTCGACCGGCACACTCTGCACGGGAACCACACCGCCGGAGGCGCGGGGCCCTCGGATACTCCCCGTGTCGTCGAGCGCGTCGGCACTGAGCGCGACGACGTCGAACGCGGACTGGCCGCCGCTGGACAACTGCTCGACCAGGTCGGACATCCAGACCGTGGCGTTCTGGGTACGCCCGTCCGCCACACCCCCGTCCTGGGCGGACCGGGCACTGGCGGTGTCGGCCTTGTCCTGCGCGACCTGGAAGCCGCCGCGGGCCTGACTCTGCGCGGCCCGCTGCTTGGCGTCGAGCAGGCCGTTGCGCACCTGCCCGATCACGACGAAGCCGAGCAGCAGCACCACACCGAGCGACATCAGCAGCGTGGTCACGACGACCTTCAGCTGGATACTGCGACGCCACAGGCGCACCGCCGGGAGCAGCGGGCGCCGCACCCAGCGGGCGAAGAGGCGCAGGAAGGGACTGCTGGGGACCCCTCCCTGGAGAACGCGCCGGCTCTCCCCGAGCCAGCCGAGGCCAGGGCGCCTGTTCGTCCGTCCGACAGGCCGCCCGGCGCCGTTGCCCTGTTCCTGCGACGGCGGGGCGGCACTGTCTCTGCTCATCTCAGCTCGGTCCGGCCTTGTAGCCGACACCGCGCACAGTCACCACGATCTCGGGGCGCTCCGGGTCACGCTCGACCTTGGAGCGCAGCCGCTGGACGTGCACATTGACCAGACGGGTGTCGGCGGCGTGCCGGTACCCCCACACCTGCTCCAGGAGCACCTCCCGGGTGAAGACCTGCCAGGGCTTGCGGGCCAGCGCCACCAGCAGATCGAACTCGAGCGGCGTCAGCGCGATCGACTGGCCGTCGCGCTTCACCGAGTGACCGGCGACGTCGATGACGAGGTCGCCGATGGTGAGCTGCTCGGGTGCCGGCTCCTCCGACCTGCGCAGGCGCGCCCGGATGCGGGCGACCAGTTCCTTGGGCTTGAACGGCTTCACGATGTAGTCGTCGGCGCCGGACTCCAGTCCGACCACCACGTCCACCGTGTCGCTCTTGGCTGTGAGCATGACGATCGGCACACCGGACTCCGCCCTGATCAGGCGGCACACTTCGATTCCGTCGCGGCCAGGCAGCATCTGGTCGAGAAGCACCAGGTCCGGCTTGGTCTCACGGAAGGCAGCGAGAGCCTTGTCGCCGTCAGCGACGAACGAGGGTTCGAAGCCTTCACCGCGCAGCACAATCCCGAGCATTTCCGCCAATGCGGTGTCGTCGTCGACGACGAGAACGCGTCCCTTCATTACGACATCATCCCATTAGCTCATCGATACCTGGCGTGACCTGACGCACAGCTGCTCCAACGCCCCTTCGGTCACGGGCGAGACAACGCCCCATTCGGTCACTACTGCGGTCACCAGCTCCGGAGGTGTGACATCGAACGCCGGGTTGTACGCCTGCGTCCCCGGGGGAGCGATCGGCACACAGCCGCCCGCTTCCCCGCCGAACCCACGCCCCGACGGCGAGATCGCCTCCGTCACCTCGTGACCGCTCCGCTGCTCGACCTCGATGGCCGCCCCGTCCGGGGTGTCCATGTCGATCGTCGTCACCGGCGCGACCACGATGAACGGCACGTGGTGGTAGCGCGCCAGCACGGCGAGCGGATAACTCCCTACCTTATTCGCCACCGAACCGTCCGCCGCTATCCGATCGGCCCCGATCAGCACAGCATCCACCTCCCCCGCCGCGAAAAGCGAGCCGGCGGCGTTGTCGGTGAGCAGGGTGTACGGCATTCCGCGCTGTGCCGCCTCGTAGGCGGTGAGCCGCGCGCCTTGCAGCAACGGCCGTGTCTCGTCGACCCACAGCCGACGGAGCCTGCCCTCGCGGTGCGCGGCGAGGACGACCGCGAAGGCAGTCCCCTCGCCCCCGGAAACCAGCGCTCCGGTGTTGCAGTGGGTGAGGAGGCGGTGCTGCCCGCCGGGAACCAGCTCGTCGAGGAGGGCCAGCCCTTCCCGGGCCATGCTCCGGCTGCCCTCGGCGTCCTCCCGGTGCAGGGCACGGGCAGCGGCGAGCGCGGCGGCAGCGGCCGCCCGCCCGTCCCCGCCGGCGGCGAGCGCCGCCGCATGTGCCTCCTGGGCCCTTCGGACCCCGCGCGCGAGGTTGACCGCGGTGGGCCGGGCCCCGGCCAGCATCCTCGCCGCGTCGGCGACGTCGTAGCCACGGGCTGCGGCGAGCGCGACCCCGTAGGCGCCCGCGATGCCCAGGAGCGGCGCGCCCCGGACCACCAGGGTCCGGACCGCGTCGACCAGGGCCGGAGCGTCCGTGCAGGCCAGCTCTCTCTCCTCGCCGGGCAGCCGTGTCTGGTCGAGCAGCACCAGCACCGGTCCGTCGGGCGGCTCCTCCCAGCGGAGAGCGGGAATCGAGTCCGGCATGCCCGCGACGCCTCGTCTGTACTGATCAGCCATCCGTTCAGTCTGCCCTGTGGACACCCGGCAAAAGAAGGCGTGGGCGGCGATGGAGCCGGACGGTACCGGGCTTGCCCGTGGGACCATGGCAGACAACCGGCCGCCGCGACCACGCGGGCACCGTGAAGGAGCGACGATGAACGACACTCCGGGCTGGGCAGCGCCCGGACCTGGTCCCTCGGACGACCGCGACCAGGGGCCCGCGACGCCCGAGGGACCCGAGGGAACGGAAGGCGGCGACCCTGGCACCTCTCCGTCGAAGTGGTCCAAGGAACAACCGCCTCCGGGTCAGTGGTCGGCCCCCGGGTCGACCAGCTCCGGCTCCGTCGACAGCCGGGGCGGACGCCGCGCACGTGCGGAGAGCGGTAGCCGGACGCCGCCGCCAGGAGGCGGCTGGGGCGGGGGCGGCTGGACCCAGCCTCCCGCCGCGGCCAAGCCCGGAGTCATCCCGCTCCGCCCGCTCGGGGTGGGCGAGATCCTCGACGGTGCCGTCGCCACGCTGCGTGCGCACTGGCGCACCGTGCTCGGCATATCGCTGATGATCGCGGTGGCGACGCAGGTGGTGCTGATCCTGCTGCAGCGCTTCGTACTGCGCGGCTCCGTGGACGTCTCGGCGCTCGAGGACCCGTCGGCGACCACCGACGAACTTCTCTCCGCCATGGGTGACGCGCTGCTGGACTCGGGCCTCGTCCTGTTGGTCTCGCTGCTCGGCACCATCGTGGCGACCTCCCTGCTGACCATGGTGACGAGCAGGGCGGTGCTCGGGAGGCCGGTGTCGCTCTCCGACGCCTGGCGCGACGCCCGCCCGCAATTGCCCCGGCTCGCCGGCCTGACGCTGTTGCTGCCGCTGATCGCCATCGCCGTCGTGGCCGTCGCGATGGTGCCGGGTGCACTCCTCGGCATGGTCTCCGGGCCGGACGGCGGGGCGGCGCTGCTGGCGCTCGGAGCGCTCGGCGGTGCCGTCGTGGCCGTCTGGCTCACGATCCGCTTCTCCCTCTCCTCGGCCGCGCTGATGTTGGAGAAGCAGGGCGTCGTCAAGGCCATGAAGCGGTCGGTGAAGCTGGTCCGCGGCTCCTGGTGGCGCGTCTTCGGCATCCAGTTGCTGGCACAGCTTCTCGCGATGATCGCGTCGTCGATCATCCTCCTGCCCTTCTCCCGGATTGCCGCCGTCATCACCGGCGAGAGCGCGGCGGGCGCCCTCGACGAGATGGCCGTCACCAACTTCGGCTGGACGTACCTGATCATCACCGGCGTCGGCTCGGTGATCGGCACCATGCTGACGCTGCCGATCGTGGCGGGCGTGACCGTGCTGCTCTACATCGACCAGCGCATCCGCCGCGAGGCCCTCGACGTGGAACTGGCCAGGGCAGCCGACGCGCCGCCGGACCACGAGAGCCAGCCGCCGTCCACACCCGGGAGCTGATACGGCGACCTGGCCGGCGGCTCCGACTGTCGCGGCACACGGCGACGGCGGGCCGCCGGCCTCTTGAGACCACGCCCGGCCCGGAAGGCCGCCACCGGGAACTCCTCCACCCCGGGTACCACGAGCACAGCCCGACCCTGCCCCAAAGGGCCTGAACAGCCTTCCGGGACTGATCCCAAGACCTCTTCGGCGCCAGCAACCGGTGCGGCGCCTGGAGGCGGTGCCAGCGCGGCCCTGATCGTCCTCGCCCTGGTCACTCTGGCCGTCGCCCTGCACCCCTGACTGGGCGCGCCGCCCCTGCCTCCGCCCCATAGGCAGGGGCGAGCGCAGCCGCGCACAGCGCCACCGTCCGCTCGTACGGGTCGCTGGGACTCTTCCCCGCCGGCCGACGCACTCCGTTCCGGGGCGGTCGCCGCGTACTGCCGCCACCCTCTCCCTGCGAGGACAGCCCGCCTTGGGCGAACTGGACCAGCACACTCGCCGCAGGCAAGGACAGCGAGTTCGACACTCTGCGCAGGTAGGTCCCGGGGGACGACACCTGTTACCTCGACTGGCACGCAACCGGGAGGCGGGTCGGTCGCCACACGGGCCTGGTGCGCCGAACACGGCTGACGCGTGCTGATCGCGCTCGATGTCGGGTAGGCGTCGGCGGGTCCCGTGGGAGACGCTCTACGACTGGACTTGGCGATGGACGCCGCTCCACTCCTGGCAACTCTGGCCCCTCTCGCGGAACCGCGTGGACCTCCTCGTCCTCGCCAACGAACCGGCACGCGGCAAGGCTGCTACTTCAGGGCTGCCAGCCCTGGTGGGCGGTCTGGCAGCCCTGGAACCGCAGTTGGTCGAGTCCGACGCTCAATGCCCGGACAGCCGCGACCCAGCAGAACACCTCGCGCAAGGCCCTGGTGGTACTGCCCCCCCACGTTCGATTCCTCGGACAGCTCACCGCCCGCCGTACTCCCCTGATTGCTTCCCTCCGAGGCTTGAGGAGATGCCGATGCTCCGTGGAGAAGTCCACCGCGCACGATGCTCAGGCCGGTGGTGAACGCACCACTCGCCAAGCTGGCCCCAGCTCTCGCGGCGCCTCCCCTCGGCCAGGGCTACGGGAAATGTGGGCCTCGCCCACCAGAAAAAGCCCCTGAACGCAAAAATGCCTCGGACCCCGGAAACCTGTTTTCACAAGATTTCCAGGGCCCGAGGCCACAAATAGTTCGGCGGCGTCCTACTCTCCCACAGGGTCCCCCCTGCAGTACCATCGGCGCTGTGAGGCTTAGCTTCCGGGTTCGGAATGTAACCGGGCGTTTCCCTCACGCTATGACCACCGAAACACTACGAAACACACCAGCAACCACACCCACCCAAACAGGGAGGCCTATGGTTGGTGTTCGTGGTTTCAGAACCAACACAGTGGACGCGAGCAACTGAGGACAAGCCCTCGGCCTATTAGTACCGGTCAACTCCACCCCTTACAGGGCTTCCATATCCGGCCTATCAACCCAGTCGTCTACTGGGAGCCTTACCCTCTCAAGGAGGTGGGAATACTCATCTCGAAGCAGGCTTCCCGCTTAGATGCTTTCAGCGGTTATCCCTCCCGAACGTAGCCAACCAGCCATGCCCTTGGCAGAACAACTGGCACACCAGAGGTTCGTCCGTCCCGGTCCTCTCGTACTAGGGACAGCCCTTCTCAATATTCCTACGCGCACAGCGGATAGGGACCGAACTGTCTCACGACGTTCTAAACCCAGCTCGCGTACCGCTTTAATGGGCGAACAGCCCAACCCTTGGGACCGACTCCAGCCCCAGGATGCGACGAGCCGACATCGAGGTGCCAAACCATCCCGTCGATATGGACTCTTGGGGAAGATCAGCCTGTTATCCCCGGGGTACCTTTTATCCGTTGAGCGACGGCGCTTCCACAAGCCACCGCCGGATCACTAGTCCCGACTTTCGTCCCTGCTCGACCCGTCGGTCTCACAGTCAAGCTCCCTTGTGCACTTACACTCAACACCTGATTACCAACCAGGCTGAGGGAACCTTTGGGCGCCTCCGTTACTCTTTAGGAGGCAACCGCCCCAGTTAAACTACCCATCAGACACTGTCCCTGATCCGGATCACGGACCCAGGTTAGACATCCAGCACGACCAGAGTGGTATTTCAACGACGACTCCACACACACTGGCGTGCATGCTTCACAGTCTCCCACCTATCCTACACAAGCCGAACCGAACACCAATATCAAACTGTAGTAAAGGTCCCGGGGTCTTTCCGTCCTGCTGCGCGAAACGAGCATCTTTACTCGTAATGCAATTTCACCGGGCCTATGGTTGAGACAGTCGAGAAGTCGTTACGCCATTCGTGCAGGTCGGAACTTACCCGACAAGGAATTTCGCTACCTTAGGATGGTTATAGTTACCACCGCCGTTTACTGGCGCTTAAGTTCTCAGCTTCGCCACACCGAAATGTGACTAACCGGTCCCCTTAACGTTCCAGCACCGGGCAGGCGTCAGTCCGTATACATCGCCTTACGGCTTCGCACGGACCTGTGTTTTTAGTAAACAGTCGCTTCTCGCTGGTCTCTGCGGCCACACCCAGCTCACCGAGAAAATCGGATCACCAGACATGGCCCCCCTTCTCCCGAAGTTACGGGGGCATTTTGCCGAGTTCCTTAACCATAGTTCACCCGAACGCCTCGGTATTCTCTACCTGACCACCTGAGTCGGTTTAGGGTACGGGCCGCCATGAAACTCGCTAGAGGCTTTTCTCGACAGCATAGGATCATCCACTTCACCACAATCGGCTCGGCATCAGGTCTCAGACACAAGCCAGGCGGATTTACCTACCTGACGTCCTACACCCTTACCCCGGGACAACCACCGCCCGGGATGGACTACCTTCCTGCGTCACCCCATCACTCACCTACTACCAGCTCGGGTCACCGGCTCCACCACTTTCCATCCCCCGAAGGGTCCGGAACGGCTTCACGGGCTTAGCATCACTGGATTCAATGTTTGACGCTTCACAGCGGGTACCGGAATATCAACCGGTTATCCATCGACTACGCCTGTCGGCCTCGCCTTAGGTCCCGACTTACCCTGGGCAGATCAGCTTGACCCAGGAACCCTTAGTCAATCGGCGCACACGTTTCTCACGTGTGAATCGCTACTCATGCCTGCATTCTCACTCGTGAACCGTCCACAACTCGCTTCCACGGCTGCTTCACCCGGCACACGACGCTCCCCTACCCATCACAGCCTCCGTTGGGAGTATTGCTGCAATGACACGACTTCGGCGGTACGCTTGAGCCCCGCTACATTGTCGGCGCGGAATCACTAGACCAGTGAGCTATTACGCACTCTTTCAAGGGTGGCTGCTTCTAAGCCAACCTCCTGGTTGTCTCTGCGACTCCACATCCTTTCCCACTTAGCGTACGCTTAGGGGCCTTAGTCGATGCTCTGGGCTGTTTCCCTCTCGACCATGGAGCTTATCCCCCACAGTCTCACTGCCGCGCTCTCACTTACCGGCATTCGGAGTTTGGCTAAGGTCAGTAACCCGGTAGGGCCCATCGCCTATCCAGTGCTCTACCTCCGGCAAGAAACACACGACGCTGCACCTAAATGCATTTCGGGGAGAACCAGCTATCACGGAGTTTGATTGGCCTTTCACCCCTAACCACAGGTCATCCCCCAGGTTTTCAACCCTGGTGGGTTCGGTCCTCCACGACCTCTTACAGCCGCTTCAACCTGCCCATGGCTAGATCACTCCGCTTCGGGTCTAGAGCGTGCAACTCAAACGCCCTATTCGGACTCGCTTTCGCTACGGCTTCCCCACACGGGTTAACCTCGCTACACACCGCTAACTCGCAGGCTCATTCTTCAAAAGGCACGCAGTCACGACGCACCGAGAAAACTCGATGCGCGACGCTCCCACGGCTTGTAGGCACACGGTTTCAGGTACTATTTCACTCCGCTCCCGCGGTACTTTTCACCATTCCCTCACGGTACTATCCGCTATCGGTCACCAGGGAATATTTAGGCTTAGCGGGTGGTCCCGCCAGATTCACACGGGATTTCTCGGGCCCCGTGCTACTTGGGTGTCTCTCAAACGAGCCGCTGATGTTTCGACTACGGGGGTCTTACCCTCTACGCCGGACCTTTCGCATGTCCTTCGCCTACATCAACGGTTTCTGACTCGTCCCACGGCCGGCAGACCGTAGAAGAGAGATCCCACAACCCCGCATGCGCAACCCCTGCCGGGTATCACACACATACGGTTTGGCCTCATCCAGTTTCGCTCGCCACTACTCCCGGAATCACGGTTGTTTTCTCTTCCTGCGGGTACTGAGATGTTTCACTTCCCCGCGTTCCCTCCACACTGCCTATGAGTTCAGCAGCGGGTGACAGCCCATGACGACTGCCGGGTTTCCCCATTCGGAAACCCCCGGATCAAAGCCTGGTTGACGACTCCCCGGGGACTATCGTGGCCTCCCACGTCCTTCATCGGTTCCTGGTGCCAAGGCATCCACCGTGCGCCCTTAAAAACTTGGCCACAGATGCTCGCGTCCACTGTGCAGTTCTCAAACAACGACCAACCACCCACCACCCCGAGACATACATCCCGAGTTCACTGGGGCCGGCACCGAAGAAACAGCCACAACATGGCCGCTCCCTCAGACACCCAACAGCGTGCCCGACACCCCCAACCCCAAGATCCGTTTTCCACGCCGAAGCAGTACTCACATCTCAAGCAGATTGACAGTGCCGAATAGTCAACGTTCCACCCATGAGCAACCAGCACCAGACATTCGCTGATGAACTGGCCTCTGACCAGGCAAACCTGGTAAGAAGTGCTCCTTAGAAAGGAGGTGATCCAGCCGCACCTTCCGGTACGGCTACCTTGTTACGACTTCGTCCCAATCGCCAGTCCCACCTTCGACAGCTCCCTCCCACAAGGGGTTGGGCCACCGGCTTCGGGTGTTACCGACTTTCGTGACGTGACGGGCGGTGTGTACAAGGCCCGGGAACGTATTCACCGCAGCAATGCTGATCTGCGATTACTAGCGACTCCGACTTCATGGGGTCGAGTTGCAGACCCCAATCCGAACTGAGACCGGCTTTTTGAGATTCGCTCCACCTCACGGTATCGCAGCTCATTGTACCGGCCATTGTAGCACGTGTGCAGCCCAAGACATAAGGGGCATGATGACTTGACGTCGTCCCCACCTTCCTCCGAGTTGACCCCGGCGGTCTCCCGTGAGTCCCCAGCACCACAAGGGCCTGCTGGCAACACGGGACAAGGGTTGCGCTCGTTGCGGGACTTAACCCAACATCTCACGACACGAGCTGACGACAGCCATGCACCACCTGTACACCGACCACAAGGGGGCGCCCATCTCTGGACGTTTCCGGTGTATGTCAAGCCTTGGTAAGGTTCTTCGCGTTGCGTCGAATTAAGCCACATGCTCCGCCGCTTGTGCGGGCCCCCGTCAATTCCTTTGAGTTTTAGCCTTGCGGCCGTACTCCCCAGGCGGGGCACTTAATGCGTTAGCTGCGGCACGGACAACGTGGAATGTTGCCCACACCTAGTGCCCACCGTTTACGGCGTGGACTACCAGGGTATCTAATCCTGTTCGCTCCCCACGCTTTCGCTCCTCAGCGTCAGTATCGGCCCAGAGATCCGCCTTCGCCACCGGTGTTCCTCCTGATATCTGCGCATTTCACCGCTACACCAGGAATTCCGATCTCCCCTACCGAACTCTAGCCTGCCCGTATCGACTGCAGACCCGGGGTTAAGCCCCGGGCTTTCACAACCGACGTGACAAGCCGCCTACGAGCTCTTTACGCCCAATAATTCCGGACAACGCTTGCGCCCTACGTATTACCGCGGCTGCTGGCACGTAGTTAGCCGGCGCTTCTTCTGCAGGTACCGTCACTTTCGCTTCTTCCCTGCTGAAAGAGGTTTACAACCCGAAGGCCGTCATCCCTCACGCGGCGTCGCTGCATCAGGCTTTCGCCCATTGTGCAATATTCCCCACTGCTGCCTCCCGTAGGAGTCTGGGCCGTGTCTCAGTCCCAGTGTGGCCGGTCGCCCTCTCAGGCCGGCTACCCGTCGTCGCCTTGGTGAGCCACTACCTCACCAACAAGCTGATAGGCCGCGGGCTCATCCTGCACCGCCGGAGCTTTACACCGTCCAACATGCGTTGGACGGTCATATCCGGTATTAGACCCCGTTTCCAGGGCTTGTCCCAGAGTGCAGGGCAGATTGCCCACGTGTTACTCACCCGTTCGCCACTAATCCACCCCGAAGGGCTTCATCGTTCGACTTGCATGTGTTAAGCACGCCGCCAGCGTTCGTCCTGAGCCAGGATCAAACTCTCCGTGAATGTGTACCCGACTTCGTCCGGTTAAAGACTGCGGGTGCAACAGACACAAGAGCGGTACGACAAGGAGGAATAGTCCCTGTCGTACACAGCGTCCTCGCTGTTGTATTTCAAAGGAACCTCAACCTGCCAGAAACCTGGCCGGTCGGGGTATCAACATATCTGGCGTTGACTTTTAGCACGCTGTTGAGTTCTCAAGGAACGGACGCTTCCTTTGTACTCACCCTCTCGGGCTTTCCTCCGGGCGCTTCCCTTCGGTATTTCGTGTTCCGACTCTATCAGACTCTTTCGTGTCCGACTTCCTCGGCGCCTTTCCGGTTCCAGCTCCGCGTTTCCGCTTCGCTTTTCCCTTTCCAGCGGTTCCGACTCTATCAGAGGAATTTCTCCGGTTTGACCGGCGGTTCACTCTGGCGAATCGAGGACTCCTCCATCTGGATGCGTGATCCGGAATGAGAAGCAGGAAGATGTTGAACCTTCACCTCCAGGACTGTACCAGCTCCCGGGCAACTGTTCGAATCTACCTACCCGGTCTGACCGTGTCAACGGTTTTTCCGGGGCGTCGAGGACAGTACCAGTTCGCACCCGTCGGGCGCACATCGGGAGGGCGCAGGGACACCGCTACCGAACAGGTCGGCCGCGAGATCACCGGTCCGGCCTGGTCGCGGGGCTCGCCCGCCCACCGCGTAGGCGAAGACGTGGACGAGGACGGGGACGGCTGCCTCGGCGGCAGCGCCGATGATGACGCGGGCCAGGTGGGCGGACGCGGCGACGAAGAAGGCGCTCAGTTCGAGCGGGCTGCGTGGGACGAGAAGGCCGAGGAGGGTGGCAAGGCGGTCCACGGAGGCCACAGGGCAGATGCCCAGTCCGGGTTCACCGCGACGAGGCGCAGGAACGCGCTGATGAGCAGGGCACCGTGGGCGGCTTGGGCGCTATTCGTCCAGACCTGGGCGGCGTAGGAAGGCGTCGGACGCCTGGAGTAGTACGCCTTGGAGTACCCGGCGGCGTACGTGCGCGGAGTTCGGTGGGGACGGCGATGGCGGCCGGGACCAGAGCGTGTCGCCGCCCGCCAGCCGACCAGGGGTGACGACGGTCGGCGCCCAACTGGCGCAGGGTCGGTACGGGGCCGCGGGGAAGTCGTTGACGGGGCAGTCCGTGAGGTCGCGCTGGGTGGCGTCGGCGCAGGACGGTTTCCGGGGGTGCCGTTCCGCCTCGTGGACGGCGGTGAAGACGTCGAGGTCCATCGGACGTGCGGTCCGGTGAGGGCGAGGTAGTCACGCTGGAGCTGCGGCCCGCGAAGCTGCTGCGCCCGGGGCAGCAGTGCTGGTCGGCCTGGTCGTGACGTGGCTGGTCCAGCTGCGGGTCGTGGTGGAGGTGCTGGTCACCACGGCCTCGTTGGAAGTGGCTGCGGTGGCGGCGGTCTCCGTCGCCGTTTTTCTGCTGGGGCCGGTCGGTGGGCCGATCGCCGTGGAGACGCTCGGCCGTATAGGGCCGCTGGGCCTGTGGGTGGTGGGAGGACGGGCCGGTCCCGAGCGGGCACGCGCTGGTGCGCGTGCCCTGCCGTGTTCGAGATTCTGTTGGCGGTCGGCGGGTGGAACGTATCGCGGGACGCCGGTGTGGGAGCGGCTTCGGGCGGGGGCCTCGAGTTGGCAGCGCTGAGACGTCGCTCAGTGAGCTGGTGGACAGAGTGGATCTGTCGTTCTTTCCCATTCCTTGTGGCTCCTGGTGCGCCAGTCCCGGGCCGGGGTGCCTGCCCGGGCGCTGCCTGTCGGCGGTGGCGTAGGTGCGGCGGAAGGTGGCCGCCGTGCCACCGTGCTGGTCGGAGGCAGGGGTTCCGGGAGCGGGCGGAGTGGGGGCCGTACGGGAGGTGAGATGCGGCGGGTGGATTTCCGTCGTCGGAGGACAAGGGAAGCGGAGCGACCTGTTCGGGTGGCGGGGCGACGACGCGGCTCGTGCCGCCAGCGTGCGGGTTTGTCCCAGGTCAGGCGGTGAAGCGGGTCGGAGGTGTCTCCAGGTCTTCGAGTTCGATGCCGGGGGCGTTCAGGATCACGTCGCCGGCGAGGTGGACGGTGTGCTGTTCCCCGGTTTCGACGTCGCCGACGAGGTATTCGTCCACGGTGAGCGGGCCGCTGTCGGTGGCGCGTGTTTCGCTCGTTCGCAAGGCCCACTGCTGATCGAGAGTGCGGGGAGCGAGGGCCTGGCCGGTGAAGGAGACGAGGCGGACGCGGGTCGGGGGTGACGTGGTCGTGAGGCGCAGCAGACGGGCGGTGGCGACGAGGAAGGCCGGGGAGTTCCCGGTGAAGGCATGGGCGGCGACGTTGCCTTCGGTCGCTTCCTGGCCGGTCGGGTCGGTGCGCACCCAGGTGACACCCTCCAGAGCGCCGCCGCGGACCTGCCAGCCCCCGGAGTGGAGTTCGAGGCGGAGCGGGCGCCCGAGGTCGTCCAGAGTGAGGTCGACGGAGCCGAGGTGGTCGGGACCGTCGGCGGGGTCGGGTACGCCGGTTTCGGTGCCGTGTGTGTGGGCGCCGGACGTCGTCGAGGGAGTGGTGAGCTGGGCGACGTAGCGCCAGCCGTGGGGGCCCGGCGCGCAGTGGAAGTGTTCTTCGGCAAGGGGGGTGTGGTCGTGCGGATCGTGCAGGGAGTAGCGGCCTTTGGGCATGGGCTGCGGGTCCTCGTCGGTGGCCGGTATGGGGACAGGCCCCCGCCGGGATGGCGGGGGCCTGCGGTGAGGCTGTGGAACCGGTTGCTCCGGCGCCGGCCGACGGGGCCGGTGCGGCGCACGGACGTGGCCGGGCCGGAGTCAGTACCGGTAGTGGTCCGGCTTGTACGGGCCTTCGACGGAGACGCCGATGTACGCGGCCTGCTCCGGGCGGAGGGTCGTCAGCTTGACGCCGAGGGCGTCGAGGTGGAGGCGGGCGACCTTCTCGTCGAGGTGCTTGGGCAGCACGT
Organism: Streptomyces sp. BBFR102; assembly: GCF_051397025.1. Taxonomy (NCBI): domain Bacteria; kingdom Bacillati; phylum Actinomycetota; class Actinomycetes; order Kitasatosporales; family Streptomycetaceae; genus Streptomyces; species Streptomyces sp. BBFR102. Next base: position 3,829,312 of record NZ_CP195757.1, on the reverse strand, counting down.
ACACGTCGGTGGGGTACTCGTCGGGCTTGGTGAACAGCTCGATCTGGGCCAGCGTCTGGTCCGCGAACGAGTTCGACATCACGAAGGACGGGTGGCCGGTCGCGTTGCCGAGGTTGAGCAGGCGGCCCTCGGACAGCACGATGAGGACCTTGCCGTCGGGGAAGGTCCAGGTGTGGACCTGCGGCTTGACCTCGTCCTTGACGATGCCGGGGATGGCGGCGAGGCCGGCCATGTCGATCTCGTTGTCGAAGTGGCCGATGTTCCCCACGATGGCCTGGTGCTTCATCTTGGCCATGTCGGCGGCCATGATGATGTCCTTGTTGCCGGTGGTGGTGACGAAGATGTCGGCCTGGCCGATCACGTCGTCGAGGGTGGCGACCTGGTAGCCGTCCATCGCCGCCTGGAGCGCGCAGATCGGGTCGATCTCGGTGACGATGACCCGGGCGCCCTGGCCGCGCAGGGACTCGGCGCAGCCCTTGCCGACGTCGCCGTAGCCGCAGACCACGGCGGTCTTGCCGCCGATGAGGACGTCGGTGGCACGGTTGATGCCGTCGATCAGGGAGTGCCGGCAGCCGTACTTGTTGTCGAACTTCGACTTGGTGACCGCGTCGTTGACGTTGATCGCCGGGAAGAGGAGCACACCGTCGCGCTGCATCTCGTACAGGCGGTGGACGCCGGTGGTGGTCTCCTCGGTGACGCCGCGGATCTCCGAGGCGAGCTGGGTCCACTTCTGCGGGTTCTCGCCGAGGGTGCGGGTCAGCAGCTGGAGGATGACGCGGTGCTCGTCGGACTCGGCGGTGACCGGGTCGGGGACCTTGCCGTCCTTCTCGTACTGGACGCCGTTGTGGACGAGGAGGGTGGCGTCACCGCCGTCGTCCAGGATCATGTTCGGGCCGCCGGTGGGCGTGTTCGGCCAGGTCAGCGCCTGCTCGGTGCACCACCAGTACTCCTCCAGGCTCTCGCCCTTCCAGGCGAAGACCGGGACGCCCTGCGGGTTGTCCGGGGTGCCGTTGGGGCCGACCGCGATGGCGGCGGCGGCGTGGTCCTGGGTGGAGAAGATGTTGCAGGAGGCCCAGCGGACCTCCGCGCCCAGGGCGGTGAGCGTCTCGATGAGGACGGCCGTCTGGACGGTCATGTGCAGCGAGCCGGTGACGCGGGCGCCGGCCAGCGGCTGGGCGGCGGCGTACTCCTCGCGGATCGACATCAGGCCGGGCATCTCGTGCTCGGCGAGGGTGATCTCCTTGCGGCCGAACTCCGCGAGGGAGAGGTCGGCGACCTTGAAGTCGTGCTGCTGGGCGCTTGCCATGATGGGCTGCTCCTCGTATCGGGTCGAGGGTGGGTACGGCTGACAGGGCGGACGGGCGGACACACCGGTGTCCGGCCACCCGCGCTCGCAGTCCGTCGGAGGCCCTCTCTCCCTCGGCCGGCCCGGTGGGGGCCGCCCGACCGCCATCAGCAGCGACGTCTGTCTCGGGGACCGAATCTACACCGGTCGGCCCCGCGGACCCCAGCCCGCACCGGAGTCCGCGGCGATCGTGCAGGTCAGTGCGGTGACGCGTCCGGCGAAGGAGACATAGCGGGGTTGATCCCCTTCGCGGCGGCGGCTTCGTCGTAGATGTCGGGTTCGAGGTAGATGGCGCGGGCGATGGGGACGGCTTCGCGGATGCGGGCCTCGGCAGCGTTGATGGCGGCGGCGACCTCCGCGGCGGTGTCGTCGTGCTGGACGGCGACCTTGGCGGCGACGAGGAGTTCCTCGGGGCCGAGGTGGAGGGTTCGCATGTGGATGACTCGGGTCACGGTGTCGCCGTCGACCAGGGCCGCCTCGATCTTGCGGACCTCGTCGAGGCCGGCCGACTCGCCGAGCAGGAGCGACTTGGTCTCGGCGGCCAGGACGATCGCGATGACGATGAGGAGGACACCGATGCAGAGGGTGCCGATGCCGTCCCAGACACCGTTGCCGGTGGCGAGGGCGAGGCCGACGCCGCCGAGGGCGAGGACGAGGCCGACGAGGGCACCGAAGTCCTCCAGGAGGACGACAGGCAGCTCGGGGGCCTTGGCCCGGCGGATGAACTGGCTCCAGCTCTGCTTGCCGCGAAGCGTGTTGGACTCCTTGATCGCGGTACGGAAGGAGAAGCCCTCGGCGATGATCGCGAAGAGCAGGACGCCCACGGGCCAGTACCAGTGCTCGATCTCGTGGGGGTGCTTGATCTTCTCGTAGCCCTCGTAGATGGCGAACATGCCGCCGACGGAGAAGAGGACGATGGAGACGAGGAAGGCGTAGATGTACCGCTCGCGGCCGTAGCCGAAGGGGTGCTCGGGGGTGGCCTGGCGCTTGGCGCGCTTGCCTCCGATGAGCAGCAGGCCCTGGTTGCCGGAGTCGGCCACCGAGTGGACGCTCTCGGCCAGCATCGAGGACGACCCGCTGAAGAGGAAGGCCACGAATTTCGCCACCGCGATGGCGAGGTTGGCGGAGAGTGCCGCGACGATCGCTTTGGTGCCGCCTGACGCGCTCATGGTTTCTGGCTCCCAGTCCCTTGGTCCTCCCGGGCCGCGGCGACGGTCCGGGTGCCGCGGCCCGGATGGGCCGGACCGCAGCGGCACATTGTTACAGCCGCAGGAGGGAGCGAAGTGAGGGTCAGGTGAGGGCGGTGGCGCGGAAGGCCGTTCCCGGGCCGCGCAGTTCCACCGGCTCGCCCGCGGGGACGAAGACGGACTGCCCGGGGCCGAGGACGAGGTTCCCCACGGTGGGCGAGCCCTCGGCGCCCAGGAGGATCTGCGGGGTGGACAGGGTCAGGTCGCGGGCAGAGGCGCCCGGGGCGAGCGCGAACCGGGAGAGGCGGAAGTCGTGGACGGGGGTGTCGTAGACCTCCTCGCCGTCGGGGGACGCCTCCGGGCGCAGGATGGCGGGGACGGCGGGGTCGAAGCGGACGATCCGCAGGAGTTCGGGGACGTCGATGTGCTTGGGGGTGAGGCCGCAGCGCAGGACGTTGTCGGAGGAGGCCATGATCTCCACGCCGAGGCCGCGCAGGTAGGCGTGGGGGACGCCGGCGCCGAGGTAGAGGGCCTCGCCGGGCTGGAGGCTGACCTGGTTGAGAAGCATGGCGGCGAGGACGCCGGGGTCGCCGGGGTAGTGACGGGCGAGGTCGGCATAGGTGGCGTGGGGCCCGCCCAGGCGGGCGGAGGCGGCTGCGGCCTCGGTGACGGTGGCGGCCGTCTCGTCGCGGTCGGCGGTGAGTACGGCGGTGAGCACCTCGCGCAGGGCTGCCTGCTCGGGGTGGGCGTGGAGCAGGTCGACGTAGGGCTTCAGGGAGTCCAGGTCGAGGGCGGCGAAGGTGTCGGCGGCCTCGGCGGGGTCGCGGAAGCCGCAGAGCCCCTCGAAGGGGGTGAGGGCGCAGAGCAGTTCGGGCTTGTGGTGCGGGTCCTTGTAGTTGCGCTCGGGCGCGGTGCGGGGGACGCCTCGTCGCTCCTCGTCGGCGTAGCCGGCGGCGGCCTGGTCGCTGTCGGGGTGGACCTGGAGGGAGAGGGGGGCGTCGGCGGCGAGGAGTTTGAGGAGGAAGGGGAGCTGGGGGCCGTAGCGGGCGGTAGTGGCGGCGCCGAGTTCGCGGTCGGGGTCGGTGGTGATCAGGTCGGCGAGGGAGCGCGGGCCCGCACCCCGGTCGACGAGGGAGGGCGCGCCGGGGTGGGCGCCCATCCAGAGTTCGGCCTGCGGTTCGCCGGTGGGCTCGGTGCCGGTGAAGTGCGGGATGGCGGTGACGGAGCCCCAGGCGTAGGGGCGGACGGTGTTCTGGAGGCGGTCCATGGCGTGGCTCCACAGGCGTGGGACGGGGGAAGGCGGGCCCGCCACCGTCGGGCTCGGCTCCGGGCGCGGCCTGCGGGTGGGATGCGCCGGGCCGGACGGTCAGCGGCGGGTTCGGTGCCCCGTCATGATCGGGGTGTGGTGGCGAGCGCGAGGTAAACGGCGGCGAAATCCGTGGTGGCGATCAGTTCCGCGGTGGCGGCGAGGTCACCGCCCTCTCCCGGTTCGAGTTCGCTGAGCGGGGTGGAGTGGGCGAGGGCCAGTTCCCGGGCGGCGGGGGCCGCGGTGAGTCCGCCGGGCGGGCGGTCGCGGAGCAGGACGACGCGGGCGCGCAGCAGCTCGGTCTCGTCCACGCGGTCCCGGAAGAAGTCGTCGGGGTCGCCTGCGTCGGAGAGGCCGGTGACGAGGAGCGCGCCGTGGGCGGGCAGGGCCTCGGGGAGCGCCGCGGTGAGGGCGGGGTGGCCGGCCAGCTCGGCGAGGAGGGCCGTGAAGCGGCGGCCGATCGGTCCGGCGCCCGGGCCCTCGGTCCAGACGAGAGGGAGGGAATCGGCCAGCTCTGCGGCGAGGGTCTTGGCCGGGTTGGAGTAGGCGGCCACGGCGGGGCCGCAGCGTTTCGCGGTGGTGTCCAGGCGGTCGGCGAGGTCGTGGACGGCCTCGGTGTCCGCGTCGACCAGGCCGGTCCGGCCGAGGAGCAGCAACAGGGGGGTGAGCAGGGCCCAGAAGGCGCCGGGGGCGGCGGTCGTGCCGTTGGCGTACGCCTCGACGGGCTCCTCCTGCGGAAGCTCACCCGGGGCGGTGGCCATGGGAACGGCCAGGCCGTGGGTGCTCTGGGCCGCCTCGGCGACCGGGGTGCCGAGGGGGGCGACGGCGACGACGGTGCAACCGCGCCGGTACGCCTGTTCGGCGAGGAGGGCGAGGCCGGGTTCGCCGCCGTCGGGGGTGGCGATCAGGAGCAGGTCGACGGGGCCGGCCCAGCCCGGCAGGGTCCACCGCAGGGCGCCCGCCGCGGCGGCGACACCGGTCGGGCCGAGCGGGACCACGGGGCAGGCGCCGCCCGCGAGGGTGCCGAGGAGGTCGGCGGTCGCGGTGGCGGCCGTACCGGGGCCAGCGATCAGTACGGTGCGGGGGCGGCCGTCGGGACGTAGCTCGGTGATGCCCGCCTCGGCGGCGAGGCGGGCTGCCGTACGGACCCGGGCGCCGGCTCCGGCCGCGTCGCGCAGGAGGCCGCGCGGGTCGGCGCGGGTGAGTGCCTCTGGGTCGTCGAGCAGGGTCTCGTCGAACATGGGAGGGGCCTCCGGGTTCGCTGGCGGGGCGCGCCTCGGGGCGGCGGCCCGTGCGGGTGCTCCTGCGTGTGCCCCGGGGCGGGCGGCCTGCCTCGGTGAGGCTCGGTCGCGCCGCGTGCGGGGGCTCGCGTTCCGCGTTCTGGGGTCCGTTGCGGGCGTGCGGGTCCGGTCCGCGTACGGGGTGCTCGCGTTCCGACGTGAGCGGGGTACGCCTGGTCCCGTTGCGCGTGCCGGGGGAGACCTGGGTCGTCCCGGTCAGGCGGGGCGGCGGGCCTCGTCGACGAGGAGGACCGGGATGCCGTCGCGGATCGGGTAAGCGAGGGCGCAGCCCTCGCCGGTGCAGAGCAGCTCCGGGGTGGCGTCGGTCTTCGACTCCTCAAGGGGGGCGTGGCACGCCGGGCAGGCGAGGATTTCCAGGAGGCCGGCTTCGAGTGCCATGGGGGTTCCCTTCGGGATGCGGTGGGCCTGCGGCCCGCTTGATCAGAGCCTACCGGTGGGGAGCTGGGGTGGGGCTTCAGGTGTGGATGAGCTGTGTGTCCTGTGCCTCCCGGCTGGGGGCGGTGGGGTGGGGTGGGGTGGCCTCAAGCGCCGGCCGGGCTGGGTTCGGCTTCGGTCCGCTCGGCAGTGGCGCTTACTGATGGCCTCAAACGTCGGCCGGGCTGAGAGGTGGCTGCCGGGCAGGGGGCGCTGCCCGGCTGGAGAGCCAGCTGCCGGGCGAGGAGCCATATGTCGGGCGGAAAGGTAGCCGCCGGGCGAGGAGCCATGTGTCGGGTGGGGAGGTAGCCGCCGGGCGAGGAGCCATGTGTCGGGCGGGGAGGTAGCTGTCGGGCGAGGGGGCTGTTGGGGTGGGGCGGTTGCTCCGGGAAAGGGAGGGGAGTGCCTCCCCCGGCACTCGGCGGGCGGCCGTGGGTGGCCGGTCTCGGGGAGGCTCCCATCGTCCCGGCTCCGCTCCGCGCACGGGGTGCCGCCCGTTGCTCGGCCTCGTGCGTGGGCGGGCAGGCGGGACCCAGGCCCCCCTACTGGCGGACCAGTTCCAGGACCTGCTTCGTCAAGCGCTCCAGGGTGTCCGGGTCGCGGGCTTCGACATTGAGGCGGAGGAGGGGTTCGGTGTTGGAGGGGCGGAGGTTGAACCACCAGTCGCGGGTGGTGACGGTGAGGCCGTCGAGGGTGTCGGTGGTGGCGTCGGGGTGGCCGGCGTAGGCGGCGCGGACGCGGGCGGTGGTGGCCTGCTGGTCGGTGACGGTGGAGTTGATCTCGCCGGAGGCCGGGTAGCGGTCGTACTCGGCGACGAGGGTGGAGAAGGGCGCGGGCTGGCCGCCGAGGGCGGCGAGGACGTGGAGGGCGGCGAGCATGCCGGTGTCGGCGTTCCAGAAGTCGCGGAAGTAGTAGTGGGCGGAGTGCTCGCCGCCGAAGATGGCGCCGGTGGCGGCCATCTCGGCCTTGATGAAGGAGTGGCCGACGCGGGTGCGGGCGGGGGTGCCGCCGTGCTCGCGGACGACCTCGGGGACCGACCACGAGGTGATGAGGTTGTGGATGACGGTGCCGTGGCCGCCGTTGCGGGCCAGTTCGCGGGCGGCGACCAGGGCGGTGACGGCGGACGGGGGGACCGGCTCGCCGCGCTCGTCCACCACGAAGCAGCGGTCGGCGTCGCCGTCGAAGGCGAGGCCGAGGTCGGCACCCTCCGCGCGGACGCGGGCCTGGAGGTCGACCAGGTTCTCGGGATCGAGAGGGTTGGCCTCGTGGTTGGGGAAGGTGCCGTCGAGCTCGAAGTAGAGCGGGACGACCGTCAGGGGCAGGCCGCCCAGGACGGTGGGGACGGTGTGGCCGCCCATGCCGTTGCCGGCGTCGACCACGATCTTGAGCGGGCGGACACCGCTCACGTCGACCAGCGAGCGGAGGTACGCGGCGTAGTCGGCGAGGGTGTCGCGGCGGCTGAGGGTGCCGGGGGTGGCGGCGGGCGCGGGGGCCGACGCCGGGTCGTCGAGCCAGCCCTCGGCCAGGGCGCGGATCTCGGCGAGGCCGGTGTCCTGGCCGACGGGGGCGGCTCCGGCGCGGCAGAGCTTGATGCCGTTGTACTGGGCCGGGTTGTGCGAGGCGGTGAACATCGCGCCGGGCAGGTCGAGGGCGCCGGAGGCGTAGTAGAGCTGGTCGGTGGAGCAGAGGCCGATCTCGACCACGTCGAGGCCCTGCTCGGCGGCGCCCCGGGCGAAGGCGTGCGAGAGGCCCGGCGAGGAGGGCCGCATGTCGTGGCCGACGACGATCGCCCTACTGCCCGCGGGGACGGCGGTGACCTGGGCGAAGGCGGCGCCGAACAGGGCGGAGAGGTGCTCGTCCCACTGGTCGGGCACGACTCCGCGCACGTCGTACGCCTTGACGATCTGTGAGAGGTCCGCGGTCACGGCTGGCCCTTCTTGCCGGTGGGGCTTCTTCGGACCGCCCAAGCTACCCGGAGCCGCGGACGGGCCCGCCGGGCGGGCGGGAAAGGCCGGGCGGGCGGGCTCGGTGGCGCTCTACGGTGCCGCCATGACGCGAATCAGGGAGATGGCGATGGGCGACGTGGCGGCCGTGTCGGCGGTGCGCGTGGCCGGGTGGCGGGCGGCGTACGCCGGGGTGATCCCCAGCGCGTACCTCGGCGCGATGAGCGTGGCGCGGGACGCCGAGCTGCGCGGGTGCCGGTTCGCCGCGGCGCGGGCGGCCGGGGTGCGCGACCTGGTCGCGGTCGACGCCGCCGGAGGGGTCGTCGGCTGGGCCTGCTGCGGCCCGCGCGGGGTGCCCGCATCCGGGCCGGGCGGCGTCCCGGGGGCGGGTGAGGGAGAGCTGTACGCCCTGTACGTGCGGCCCGATCTGCTGGGCCGGGGCGTCGGCCGCGCCCTGCTCGGCGCGGTCCACGACGAGGCTGCGGCGCGCGGCTGGGGCGCGCTGGTGCTGTGGGTCGTCGAGGCCAACGCGCGGGCCCGCCACTTCTACGAGGCGGCGGGGTACCGGGCGGACGGGGCCGCGCAGAGCGAGGAGTACGAGGGGGTGGCGGTGCGGGAGGTGCGGTACCGCCGGGAAGGCGCGCCCGAGGCGGGCGGAACCACCGGGGCTCCCTGAGCGGAGGGCCGGCCCCTCCCGTGGGCCGCTCCCTGACCGCACAGCTCGGGAAACCCTCTCGGCCGCGCCGCCTCACTGGCCGTCAGGGCGGCATCCACCCCGGCACGACCCTGCTCTGTCCCACCACGATCAGGCACCTGACCAGCGGTGGCGGACACGCGTGCCTCCTGGCGGGGGTGGGATGGAGCGCGGTCGCCGTTCGTGCGTGCCGGGGGTGGGCGCCTTTCCGGTGGCCGGAAGGTGGTCTCCGGCTGTTGGGCATGGTCGTGGGCGCCGGGGGAGTTCGTCGACGGGGTGAACGGGATCGGCGACCGGTCGCGGTGACCGGTCGCCGAGAGGCGTACTGGAGGGGCTCGGCAGGCTGCGCCGGGGTCAGGAGTCCGGCGAGCGGAGCACCCGCAGGTGGGCGCGGCGGGTGATCGGCAGCTGCGGGTCGGGGGCGGGGCGCGGCGCCGGGTCCGGGATGCGGTGGCCGGGGGCGGCCGGGCGGTCGTGCGGGCGGGCGGCCTCGCGGACGGCGTCGGCGAGCGCTTCGAGGTCGTCGCCGCGGGGGCGGGCCGGGCCGGCGGAGTCGGCGAGGCGCACGACTTCCCAGCCTCGGGGCGCGGTGAGGCGCTCGGAGTGCTCGGCGCACAGGTCGTAGCAGTGCGGTTCGGCGTAGGTGGCGAGCGGACCGAGGACTGCGGTCGAATCGGCGTAGACGTACGTCAGTGTTGCGACGGCAGGGCGACCGCACGCGGTGCGCGAACAGCGACGTACAGGGCTCACGATGTTGGACGGTACCGCACTCTTGAACGGGCCGCGACGACTCTCCCCCCGCCCGCCTCGCCGTGTCGGCCCGGCGACCGGTCCGGCGGGGCCCCTCTGAGGTGGGGTGATGCGGCGCGGAGCGCCGGGCCGGGCGGGGGCTGCGGGGGTGCGACGAGGGTGCCGGAAAGTCGTCCTCGTCGGGTTCGCGCCCCGGTTTGGCCGAAACCGACCGACGCTTCCGGGGGCGGCCGGACCTCCGGTCCGGGTGCCGGCCACGGGCGGCGGACTACGCTGCGACGGTGATGGACGACGTATCTCCGGGTTCGCCGGACCCCGCAGGCGTGCCGGACACGCCGGGCACCACCGGTCCGCCCTGCCCGCCGGCCGGCGGTCCGCGCCCGCGCCACCGCGACCGGCACGGGCGCGGTATGCGGGGGCCGGTGGCGCCGCCGCAGGTGCCGCTGTCGGCGAGCAGGGCGCAGGTCTTCGACGACTTCGTGCGGGACGCGGTGGAGCGGCTGGAGCGGCACGTGCCGCAGATCGCCGACATCGAGTTCGTCGTCCAGGAGGTTCCCAGGCCGCAGGGACCCGGTGACGAGTGGCTGGACGAGGCGGTCCCGCTGGGTGCCGCCGTGGGGGCCGCCAAGGGCCGTCCCCCGCAGGTGGTGGTCTACCGCCGGCCGGTGGAGATCCGCGCCAAGGGGCGCGACGAGCGGGCGCTGCTGGTGCACGAGGTCGTGGTGGAGCAGGTCGCCGACGTGCTGGGCCTGACCCCGGAGGCGGTCGACCCCCGGTACGGCGAGGGGGAATGACCGACGCCGCCCGCCGCGCCCGCGGAGTTCCGGGGCGGGGCGGGCGGCCGTGCGGTCGGGCGGGCTCAGTCGAGCAGGACGCCCATCTCCGGGCGGGCTGACGGGACCGTGACGGTGCCCCGGTCGTCGGTGAGGTTCTGGACGGTGAACATCGGGATGCCGTCGGCCGCCGCGCCGCTCCGGGTGAGGGTGCGGGAGGCGTGGACGGGGCCGCCGGAGATGGTCTCGACGGTCAGGGCGTAGGTGCCCTTCAGCGAGTCCGGTACGGGGATGTCCGCGGCGAGGGTGCGGCCCGCGCCGACGGAGTACGTCTTGGTGGCGGCGGTGCCGCCCCCGGTGCCGGCGGAGGCGGTGACCCGGACCTTGGCGGCCTTGCCGGGCGCGGTCAGCGACAGGTACGTGCCCTTGGCGGCGTTGCCGGTGACGGTGGCGCGGGCGCCGACCGGGCCGGCGGCCGGGATGAAGGCGCTCTCCTGATCGCCGCCCTTGCCGCGGATGACGCGTACGGCGGCCACCACGGGGGTGTCGCCGGAGTCCCCGGTCGGGGTGAGGACCAGGGAGCCGGGCTCGCCCCGGGTGACGTCGGCGAGGTCGACGGCGGTGGTCATGCCCGACTTCAGGTGCAGGGTCTCGTTGCCGGCGGGCGACAGGGAGCCGTTGGGTCCGGCGAGGGAGACCTTCAGGTCGGCGTCGGCGGAGCCGGGCGCGAAGGCGATCAGGCGGACCGCGGTGGCGTCCTTGGGGATGCCGGGCAGCACGACGGAGGCGGCGGGCTCGGCGGACGGCGTGAGCCAGTCGCCGCCGACCTTCTCGTCCAGGGCCTGCACGGCGGCGGCGACCCGGCCGCTGCGCGCGGTGACGTGCGCGGTCAGGTTGGTCTGCGGCTTGCCGGTGAGGGTGGACAGCAGCACGGGGACGCTGGAGCGCGGCGGCACCTGGATGCCCTCGCCGATCTCGGAGTCGAGCGCGCCGGCCTTGCCGTACAACTCGATGTCGACCACGGCGGCCGCGTCGTCCGGGTTGGTCAGGTGGAGGTAGTCGCCGCGGTCCTCGGCGGTGGAGGCGCCGGGGAACCAGAAGTCCGTGTCGGGCGCGGCGCAGGCGACGCCGTGCAGCCCGCGTCCGGCGCCCGCGGTGAAGACGGTGGTCTGCTGGGCGCTCCACCCCGGCGCGAGGCTGCCCTCGGCGAGGCCGATCAGCGCGGGCGCCCCGGAACCGTCCTTCTCGGCGGTGACGGGCGTCCCCTGCTTCTTCACGGCGAGGAACGGCTCGGCCTCCTTGCCGCCCTTGCCCTTCTTGCCCCTGCCGTCCTTGTCGCCCTTGCCGTCCTTGTCCGCGAGGGCGCGGGTGGCCGGGAGCAGGGCGGCCGTGCCGGAGCCGGCGGAGACCTCGGTCTTCGGGGTGTACGCGGTGTACGCCGTCTCCGCCAGCTCCGAGCTGCTGGGCGCCGGGCAGAGCAGCGAGGTGCGCTCCACGGGCTGCCTCACGGCCGTACCGGTGGGGGCGGGGCCCTCGTCGGGGGCGGCGACGGCGGCCACCGAGGTGACGGCGGCCAGCGCGGCGCCGGCCGCGATCAGGGACAGGGTGGTGCGCTTCACTGCTGGCTCCCGTCGGGACGCTCACGGCCGGGGCCGTGGGGCGGCTGCTCGTACTGCCCGTACTCCGGCGCCGCCGGGTCGTGGCCGTAGCCCTGCTGCGGCTGCTGCTCGTACCCGGGGTAGCCCTGCTGCCCCTGCTGCCAGCCGCCCTGCTGGTACGGGTCCTGGGGCTGGGCCTGCTGCTGGTACGGGTCGTAGGCGTTCGGGTCGTAGCCCGGCTGGGCCGGGTAGCCCTGCGGGGACTGGTCGTAGCCCTGGTTCTGGTAGCCGTACGGGTCGTAGCCGCCCTGCTGGGGCTCGGGGGGCTCGGGGGCGGTCCAGGCCGGTTCGGGCTCGGCGGGGGCGGCGTCGCGCTGTGCGGGCAGCTCCGCCTCCGGCTCGGGGTCCTGGGCGGTCGCCTCGGCCTCCGCCTCGGCCTGGGCGCGCAGGCGGCGGGCGCGGCGGCCCTCGCCCTCGACGGGCTGGGCGGGGACGGGCGCGGGCTCGTCGGGCAGGTCGTCGTCGACGACGCGGCGACGGCCGGGCAGGGCGAGGACGACCAGGACCAGGCCGAGGAAGCCCTGCGTCCAGAGCCACGCCGTGTGGGTGAACGGCGCCTCGAAGGTGATGTCGAGGCGGCCGCCGCCCTCGGGGAGGGTGAAGCCCTGCGCCCAGTCGTCGACGGTGACCCGCTCCAGCGGTTCGCCGTCGAGGGTGGCCCGCCAGCCCTCGTCGGCGGTGTCGGCGAGGCGCAGGACGCGTCCGGCCGGGCCCGCGGGGATCTCGGTGTGCAGTTCGACGGGGCCCGCGGCGACCGGCAGCGGTTCACCCGAGCCGTCCTTCGCGACCACGGCGGCGCGCGAGACCTGCCGGTCGACGCGCCACAGGGCGCTGCCGTCCTGCTGGCTGAGGCGGGTGAGGCCGGGCGTGGAGTCGAGGACGCGGCTCATCTCGCGCGGCGAGCCGTCGCGGACCAGGACGTAGCGGACGGCGAAGCCGCCGAGCTGGTCGGCCTGGTCGGCGCCGGACCCCGCGACGAGGCGGGCGACGACGGCGGAGAGCCGGTCGTCGGTCCCCGCGGCGGCGGCCAGTTCGGCGTCGCCGAGCCGTCCGCCGGAGCCGCGCACCAGGGCGTAGTCGACCTCGGCGGCGGAGTCCCCGGCGAGGACGAGGGTGCGGGCCTGGTCCTGGGTGCGGCTCTCCTCGGCGACGAACGCCGGTACCTGCACCGGGTCGCGGCGCTCCAGCGGTCCGTCGGCCCCGGCGGCCATCCAGGTCAGGGCGGCGGCGGCCGGGCCGAGCGCGCAGGCCAGCGCGATGAGCGCGGCGAGCGGCTGGCGCCAGCCGAAGCTCTGCTCGGCGACCCGGTGCCGGGCGCCGTCGGCGCCGACCAGCGCGGCCCCGAGCAGGGCGGCGCCCTGGACGAGGGTGGCCGGGCCGGCCCAGGTGGAGGAGTTGGCCAGGGCCGCGAAGAGCAGGGCGGCCAGGGCGACGGCCCAGGCGGTGAGGATGGCCCGGCGCCGCTCCTCGCGGAGCAGGGCGGCGAGCGCGGCGGCGAGTACGCCGAGGAAGAGGAGGGCGCTGAGGGTGCCGGGGCCGCCGGGGGAGGCGCCGAGCAGGTCGAGGGGGCCGGCGCCGCCGGCGGCGGTGTCGAGCCCTGCGGTCCGGAAGAAGCCGAACGGCAGCAGCGTCAGCGACCAGGGCGCCAGCACCAGCAGCGGGGTGGCGGACTGGGCGACGAACCGCGGCGCGTAGGCGCCGAGCGCGCCCCGGCGCAGCACGAGCACGCCGACGCCGAGGAGCACGGCCAGCGGCCACACCATCGGCGTGAACGCGGTCGCCAGCGTCAGCAGCAGGGTGTACGCCCAGGTGGCACGCCAGGTGCCGGGGTGGCCGAGGAGCCCGGCGGCGGAGAGAGCGGCGCGGGCCATGACCGGCAACAGCACGGCGAGGACGGCGGTGCCGAGGTGGCCGCCGGCCAGCGCGCCGGTGACGGCGGGCAGGAAGGCGTAGACGACCGAGCCCCAGGCGCGCAGCAGCCGGGAGGGGACCAGGGAGCCGGAGGCGAGGTAGGCGGCGCAGCCCGCGAGCGGGACGGAGGCGACCAGGACCACGGTGACGGCGGTGTGGGTGGAGCCCAGGAGGAGCGCGGCGAGGGTGGCCAGCAGCGCCAGGTAGGGCGGGGCGGGCTCGGTGGTGCCGGTGCCGACGGCGTGCCAGCCGTCCGCGTAGCGGCCCCAGAGGTCGCCGAGCTGGTCCGGTACGGGCAGCAGGGCGCCGCCGGCCAGCGCGCCGCCGCCGAGCAGGGCGCGGCAGGCGGCCAGCGAAGCGAGCAGCAGGACGGCGAAGAGGACCGGGCCCGGCCTGCGGGCCAGCCGCTTCAGGCGGGCGAACTGCTCGACCTCCAGGAAGTCGGCGTCGTCGCCGCCGGGCCCTGACTCGACGGCGCCGCCGTGACGGCCCGCGCCGGGGGCGTCGGTGTCGGAGCCGCCCGCGAGGCTGCCCGCGACCTGTTCGACAGTGGCCCGGACGGTGGCGCCGGGCGGCGGGAACAGGGGCCGCAGCTCTGCGGGTTCGACGGTGCCCTTGCCGCGTCTGCGGCGGGCGCCGAGGACGCGGCCGGGGCGCAGCAGGGTGCCGAGCAGTCCGGAGATCTCGTCCACGGCCTGGCCGGGGGCCTTGCCGACGAGGTAGGCGAGGGTGCGCGCCACGGTGCCGACGACCAGCCGCAGCAGCACCCACGGCAGGACGGCCCCGCGGCTGTTGACGAGCAGGGTGTGGACGGCGCCGGCCTTGTCGACCCGGTGCGGGCTGGTGGTGCCGCGCCCGGCGCAGTCGACGGTACGGCGCTCCCGGGAGGCGGCCTCGGCGTGCCGCAGGACCGCCTCGGGGGCGACGAGGACGCGGTGCCCGGCGGCCTGGGCGCGCCAGCACAGGTCGACGTCGTCGCGCATCAGGGGCAGGGCGCGGTCGAAGCCGCCCAGTTCCTCGTAGACGTCGCGGCGGATCAGCATGCCCGCGGTGGAGACGGAGAGGACGGGGCGGACGTGGTCGTGCTGGCCCTGGTCCTGCTCGCGCCGGTCCAGGCCGGTCCAACGGCGTCCGCTGTGCGCGATGGTGACGCCCACTTCGAGGAGCTGGCGGCGGTCGTACCAGCCGCGCAGCTTGGGCCCGACGACGGCGACGTCACCGCCGGCCTCGCGCTCGGCCTCGACGGCGCGCAGCAGTTCGGCCAGGGCGCCCGGTGCGGGGGCGCAGTCGTCGTGCAGGAGCCAGAGCCACTGCTCCGGTTCGCCGTACGGCAGTTCCGGCAGGTCGTAGTTCTCGTCGTGCCACTGGCGGGTGACGGGGTCCCAGCCGCCCGGCCGCTTCAGGTACGGCAGGTCGTCGGGGGTGGGGACGCCCGCGGCGCGGACGGCCTCGTCGACGGCGGCGCCGAACCCGGTGCGCCGGGCGAGGTGGAGGACGCGGTCGTCGCCGAAGGCGTCGGCCACCAGGCGGGCGGAGTCGTCCGCGCTGCCGGTGTCGGCGGCGACGGCGTTCTGCACCGGCCGCTCCTGGCCGAGGAGTCCGGCGAGGGCGTCGGGGAGCCATCGGGCACCGTCGTGCGTGACGAGCACGGCGGTGACGACGTGGCGCGCGTAGGCGGGTGCGCTGGTGGGGTCGAGGCCCGGGAGGCTGGTCGGGGTGGCCGTCATGGCGGCGGCCGGGTCCGACATCGACCCTGCGGAGGCGGCCGGGTAGTGGGCCGCCGAGTGGCTGTGCACGGACATCGAGGTACGGGCCCCGGTTCGGTGGACTGCGGTGACGCCCGCCGCGGGCGGGCGGGAGTCTCGGACGGGGCCCCACACTAACGGCACGTCGGGTGCCGGGTTGCCGCCCGGCGTTCTCGGGGGCCGCCCCGGGCCGGGTTCGGGGTCCCGGGTGCCGGGAAGGGGCGGCGGCGGCTCGTGCCCGCCGTCACGGACGGCCTCAGGTACGGGCCGGGCCTTTCGTCCTCGGACGCCGACCGGGCCGGAGTGTGCCGGCCGGGATCGAGGGGCCGTCCAACGGACCGGGAGACCGCCGCACGCACGTGGTGGCGCGCGAGGACCGGACAGGGATGCGCCTGCCTGGTCACTGGGTTCGCATACGCCGGGGCGGCTGGAGAGGAAGGGGCTCCGGCGGCGGAGCGCTGGGACGGGCGCTCCGCTCGGAGCCGTGGGTGGTGGCCGGTCGGGCTGGGTGCCGGGCGGCGGTGGGACGGCCCGCTCGCGAGGGACGGCGCGGGCGGGGGGCGCGCTGGTACGGGTGGGGCGGCGGCCGGGGGCCGGGGCCTCGGGGGCCGTACGGCTCGGGTGGCCGTGCGGGTCGTGCGGTGGTGCGGTGGTGCGGGCCCAGGTGGGGCGGGCCGGGCGCTGGAGCCCGGGTCAGACGGCGGCCTTCTTCAGGCGCCGCCTCTCGCGCTCGGACAAACCGCCCCAGATTCCGAAGCGTTCATCGTTGGCGAGCGCGTATTCGAGGCATTCCGAACGGACTTCACAGGCGAGGCAGACCTTCTTGGCCTCACGGGTGGAGCCGCCCTTCTCGGGGAAGAAGGACTCGGGATCGGTCTGGGCGCAGAGTGCGCGCTCCTGCCAGCCGAGTTCTTCGTCCGCTTCCTCGACCAGCAGTTGTTCGAACAGCTCGGTCATTAGCGCCCCTCGTCTGTCTTTATGTCCCCGTGATGCTGTCGTTACCGGTTCCGGCCGGGCGACACGAGTGAAATTACAGGTGCGCCGATCCGGGCGAGTCAAGCCGGGATCTGCTATTGAGCCCCTGATTCACTCTGCGGAACCAAGCCTTCGCGGTAAGTGTACAAATCGTCCTAAACCTGCATCTTTTCCGTCGCGCAGCGGCGAGGGAAGCGAAAATTCCGCTCCCGTACGGCCTTCGAGGGGTTCACGCGCACCCTCCGAAACGGGGGACGCCGACCCTCGCGGCCCCAGTTGCGCGCGCACCGCCGAAGCGAACTTGATCACAGTGCGATCACGGGTCGGCAACGGCGATCACTCTCGCTGATCACCTGCTCGACCTGGTCCGCCGTGTGTCCCGGCAGGAGAGCGCACAAACCTTTCTCCCCGCCGCGCGACCGGATGTGGTGAAACATATGCCGTAATCCGGACCATGAGTTGACATCACGGGTGTCGGCCGGTCTCCTGTGGGGCATGCTCGCGAATTCGGCGCTTTCCTGGACCCGCCCTGCCGGCTCCGACGACGCTGCCCACCGCTGCGAGCCCTGTCCGCGGAGCCTCTGTCCCTCCGCCGCCGGCTGTCGCCCCGCCGGCCCCGACTGCCGCTGACCGCACCGGCCGCCCACCCGCGGGCCGACCCGCGCAGCCCTTCCCGTACCGCACCCAGGACCGACCGGTCCGCCCCCCGGCCGTACCCCGGCCCCGGTGGCACCGGCCGCCCGCAGGCCGTACCCCGGCGCGGTACGCGCCACGGCCCCCGCGCACCCCGCACCCGGCCGCCCGGCAGTCGCCCCTCCTCCCCACTCCCCCGCGCCCGCCGGCGGGCGGCCGTCCGCCCGCCTCTTCCCGCCGAGGAAACCCCGCACCATGAACCAGGACAGCGACCTCCAGATCGCCGGAGACCTGCTGGCAGCGCAGCACCTGCTGCGGCCCGCCCCAGAACACCCGAGCACCGTCGCCGGGTTCGTCCGGCTCGCCCGGACCGTCGCCGCCAACCGCGCCGCCTGGGCGCCGCTGGTCGCGTACGACCCGGCCAGCCGCTGGTACCACCGGCTCCGGACCGGACCCGGCTACGAGGTGTGGCTGCTCTCCTGGCTGCCCGGGCAGGGCAGCGGCGCCCACGACCACGGGCGCTCGGCCGGGGTCATGGCCGTCCTCGACGGAGCCCTCACCGAACACACGCCCGGCGGGTGCGAGGTGCTGCGGCCCGGCCGGCACCGGGTCGTCGCGCCCGGCCACGCCCACGAGGTGGTCAACGACGCCCTGGAGCCCGCCGTCAGCCTCCACGTCTACTTCCCCGGGCTGACGAGCATGCCGGTACGGACCCTGGAGCGGGCCGCGACCACCCCGGCCGGGGAGCGGGCGCGCCTGACACACTGAGCCCATGCGCATTGTGGTTCTGGCAGGCGGCATCGGCGGCGCCCGGTTTCTTCGCGGTCTCAAGGCCGCGGCCCCGGACGCGGACATCACCGTCATCGGCAACACCGGTGACGACATCCACCTCTTCGGCCTGAAGGTCTGTCCCGACCTCGACACGGTCATGTACACCCTCGGCGGCGGCATCAACGAGGAGCAGGGCTGGGGGCGGACCGACGAGACCTTCCACGTGAAGGACGAGCTGAAGGCGTACGGCGTCGGCCCCGACTGGTTCGGCCTCGGCGACCGGGACTTCGCCACGCACATCGTGCGCACCCAGATGCTCGGCGCGGGCTACCCGCTCTCCGCCGTCACCGAGGCGCTCTGCGAGCGGTGGCAGCCCGGGGTGCGGCTGCTGCCGATGAGCGACGACCGGGTCGAGACCCATGTCGCCGTCGACCTCGACGGGGAGCGGCGCGCGGTCCACTTCCAGGAGTACTGGGTGCGGCTGCGGGCCTCCGTCGACGCGCTGGCCGTGGTCCCGGTCGGCGCCGAGCAGGCCAAGCCCGCGCCGGGCGTGCTGGAGGCGCTGGCCGAGGCCGACGTGGTGCTCTTCCCGCCGTCCAACCCGGTGGTCAGCATCGGCACCATCCTCGCGGTGCCCGGTGTCCGCGAGGCCATCGCGGAGGCCGGCGTGCCGGTGGTGGGACTGTCGCCCATCGTCGGCGGCGCCCCGGTGCGCGGCATGGCCGACAAGATGCTCTCCGCGATCGGCGTCGAGACCTCCGCGGCGGCCGTCGCGGAGCACTACGGCTCGGGGCTGCTCGACGGCTGGCTGGTGGACGGCGCCGACACGGCCGCGGTGGCCGAGGTCGAGGCGGCGGGCATCCGCTGCCGCGCGGTGCCGTTGATGATGACCGACCTGGACGCCACCGCCGCCATGGCCCGCGAGGCGCTCGCCCTGGCCGAGGAGGTCCGCGCGTGAGCACCGCTCCCGCCTTCCAGGTCCGGGCGGTGCCCGGGCTGCCCGAGGTCGGCGAGGGCGACGACCTCGCCGAGCTGATCGCGGCCGCCGCCCCCACCCTGGCCGACGGCGACATCGTCCTGGTCACCTCGAAGATCGTCTCCAAGGCGGAGGGCCGGGTGCTCGCCGCCGACTCCCGCGAGGCCGCCATCGACGCCGAGACCGTACGGGTCGTGGCGCGGCGCGGCGCAGTGCGCATCGTGGAGAACCGGCAGGGCCTGATCATGGCCGCCGCCGGCGTCGACGCCTCCAACACCCCGCCCGGGACGGTGCTGCTGCTCCCGGAGGACCCCGACGCCTCGGCCCGGGCGATCCGCGCCGGGCTCGCCGAGGCGCTCGGCGTGGACGTGGGCGTGGTCGTCACGGACACCTTCGGGCGGCCCTGGCGCTTCGGCCTGACCGACGTGGCGATCGGCTCCGCCGGGGTCCGCGTCCTGGACGACCTGCGCGGCGGAACCGACGCCCACGGCAACCCGCTGCACGCCACCGTCATCGCCCTCGCCGACGAACTGGCCGCCGCCGGTGACCTGGTCAAGGGCAAGTCCGAGGGGCTGCCGGTCGCCGTGGTCAGCGGGCTGGGCGCGCTGGTCGGCGGCGCGGACGGGCCGGGCGCGCGCGAGCTGGTGCGCAGCGCGGCCGACGACATGTTCCGGCTGGGCACCTCCGAGGCGGTCCGCGAGGCGGTCACGCTGCGGCGGACGGTGCGCTCCTTCACCGACGAGCCGGTCGACCCGGGTGCGGTCCGCCGGGCCGTGGCGGCGGCCGTCACCGCGCCCGCGCCGCACCACACCACCCCGTGGCGGTTCGTACTGCTGGAGTCGGCCGCCTCCCGCACCCGGCTGCTCGACGCGATGCGCGACGCCTGGATCGCCGACCTGCGCCGGGACGGCAGGAGCGAGGAGTCGGTCGCCAAGCGGGTCCGCCGCGGCGACGTCCTGCGCGACGCCCCGTGCCTGGTCGTCCCCTGCCTGGTCATGGACGGCTCGCACACCTACCCGGACGAACGCCGGGCCGCCGCCGAACGCGAGATGTTCGTGGTCGCCGCCGGCGCCGGGGTGCAGAACTTCCTGGTCGCGCTCGCCGGTGAGCAGCTCGGCTCGGCGTGGGTCTCCTCGACCATGTTCTGCCGCGAGGTGGTCCGCGAGACGCTGGACCTCCCGGACACCTGGGACCCGATGGGCGCCGTCGCCGTGGGCCGCGCCGCCGTCCCGCCCGCCGACCGGCCCGGGCGCGACCCGGAGGCGTTCCTGACGGTGCGGTAGTCCGCTGGGGGCGCGGCCTCAGAGCCGCGAGATGTCGCTGTACGGCATCTTCGGCGTCCGGCGCGGGGGTACGCGGCCCGCCAGCAGGATCAGGCGGGCCGCCCGGTGGCGCTGGCCCGCGTACGGGGCGAGCAGTTCCAGCATGGCCTCGTCGTCGGTGGTCCGGTCGCCGGTCAGGGCGTAGCCGATGGTGCCCGGCAGGTGGAGGTCGCCGGTGGTGACCGCGTCGGGGGCGCCGTGGGTGCGCTGGACGACCTCGGCGGAGGTCCAGGGGCCGATGCCCGGCACCGCCTCCAGGAGGGCCGCCGCCTTCTCCGGAGGCAGACCCGCCGCCCGCTCCAGCCGGGAGTGGAGGCGTACGGCGCGCAGGATGGTGGCGGCCCGCTTGTCGTCGACGCCGGCGCGGTGCCACTCCCAGGACGGGATCAGCGACCAGGCCCGGGGGTCCGGCATGACCGCCATCCGCTCCGGGGCGGGGCCGGGGGCCGGTTCGCCGTGCCGGGTCAGCAGGCGGCGCCAGGCGCGGTACGCCTCGTCGGCGGTGACCTTCTGCTCCAGCACCGAGGGGATCAGGGACTCCAGCACCAGGCCGGTCCTGGTCAGCCGCAGGCCGGGGCTGCGGCGGGCGGAGTCGGCCACCAGGCGGTGGCGGGGCGTGAACTCCTGAGGGGTGTCGGCGGCGCCCAGCAGCTCCGGGAGCCGGTCCAGGAACCAGTCGGCGCCGGGGCCCCAGGCGGTCGCCTCGGCGCGGCCCCCGCGCAGCGCCACCCTGAGCGTGGCGGGGCCCTGGGGCGTGCGGCTGGCCCGCCACACGGCGCGGTCCCGGGTCAGCCGGAACGCCGGATCGCCCGGGCCCCGGCGCAGCACGCCCAGGATCAGGCCGAGGTCGGCCTGGTAGGGCGGGGTCCAGCTCCTGGACCTGGCAGGCGCCTCCGCCTCGGCGGCGGCGCAGGCGCGCGTGGCCGCGCGGAAGGTGCGGGCGCCCGTGGGGTCGGGCCGGATGTCCGGGCAGGGGGTGCCCGGGCTCGTGCCGTACGGGGCGCGGGGCCTCGGGGGGAAACGTCCTGCCATGCGCCAGAGCGTACTGGCGCGGGGCGCCAGGAAACTGGGGCTCAGGGTGTTCCCGGGACCTTCCGCGCCCCGACTGGCCCCCGCCCCCGCCCCGTTGCGAACCCGTGCGACACCGGTCACAGACGGCCTCAGACGTCGGCCGGGCTCAAGTGGCCGCAGACGCCGGCCAGGCTGATTTCCGGTGCGGACCGGCTCCAGAGCGCCGGCTCAAGACGGCCTCGATCGCCGGCCGGGCTGTTAGCGGCCCGGCCGGCGATCGTGGCCGTCTGTGAGGTGCGGGAGCCCACTCGGCGGAACCGCGTCCCGGCGGCCCGGCGCCGGCCGAAGCTCACCGGTCGGGCGAGAACCGAACCCCGCCGTCCGGCAGGACGGCATCGCACCACAGCCGCAGCCCGTCCCGCAGCTCGTTGTCGGCCCCGGCGTCGGCCCCGTCACCGATGACGGCCCCGGTGACCTGGGTGCGGGCCCCGACCCGCGCCCCGGCACCGATGAGGGAGTCGGTGACGACGGCGCCCTCGGCGACGTACGCCCCGTCGAGGAGGATGGACCCCGTCACCCGGGCCCCGGCGCCGACGAAGGCGCCGGCCCCGACCACGGTGCCCTCGGAGAGCTTGGCGTCGGGTGCGACCCGGGCGCCGTCGAGGACGAGGGACTCGCCGCGGCGGCCGGGGACGGCGGGCGAGGGCGCCCGGCCGAGGACCAGGTCGGCGGAGCCGCGGACGAACGCCTGCGGGGTGCCGAGGTCGAGCCAGTAGGTGGAGTCGACCATGCCCTGCAGGTGGGCCCCGCTCTCCAGCAGCCCGGGGAAGGTCTCGCGTTCGACGGAGACCGGGCGACCGGTGGGGATGGTGTCGATGACGGAGCGGCGGAAGACGTACGCCCCGGCGTTGATCTGGTCGGTGACGATCTCCTCGGGCGTCTGCGGCTTCTCCAGGAAGGCGAGGACGCGCCCGGCCTCGTCGGTGGGGACCAGCCCGAAGGCGCGCGGGTCCTCGACGCGGCTGAGGTGGAGGGAGACGTCGGCGCCGCCGCGCCGGTGGGTGTCGACCAGCGCGGGGATGTCGAGTCCGGTGAGGATGTCGCCGTTGAAGATGAGGACCGGGTCGTCGGGTCCGGAGTGGAGCCGGTGGGCGACGTTGCGGATGGCGCCGCCGGTGCCGAGGGGCTCCTCCTCGGTGACGTACTCGAGGTGGAGCCCGAGGTCGGAGCCGTCGCCGAAGTACGGCTCGAAGACCTCGGCGAGGTACGAGGTGGCCATCACCACGTGTTCGACACCGGCGGCGCGGGCGCGGGCCAGTTGGTGGGTGAGGAAGGGGACGCCCGCGGCGGGCACCATCGGCTTCGGCGTGCGCACCGTGAGCGGCCGGAGCCGGGTGCCCTTGCCGCCCACCAGGAGGATCGCTTCTGGGGCCTGAGTCACTGTGCGTCTCTGCTTCCTGCCGGGGCCGGCCGAACTGTCTTTCGGCCGGCCAGTCTATGCAGACCGGTACGGCACGCCCCATTCCCCGGCGCGCGGTGCCCGCCGGACCGGCGCCGTTCAGCGCCCCTGGAGTTTGGCGGAGGCGGAGCGGGCCGTGCCGAGCTGGCCGTAGAGGCGGGTGCCCGGGCATTCGGTGGAGTAGCCGTCCCGGTGGCCGGAGATGACGTGGAGACTCACCTTCTTGCCCTTCGCGTAGAGGTTGCTGCCGCCCGAGGTGAGCGTGACCTTCCCCTTGGGGTTGGCCCCGGACAGGCCGAGTTTCCAGGCCGTCAGCTTGGCCACCGCGTCGACGGCCGCCTTGGGCGGTTTGACGCTGCTGTAGCTGCCCAGGACGGCGATGCCCGTGCTGTTGCTGTTGAAACCGAGCGTGTGGGCGCCGAGGACGGCCTTGCTGACGCCGCCGGCCCGGCCCTCGTACACGGTGCCGCACTTGTCGACCATGAAGTTGTAGCCGAGGTCGCGCCAGCCGCTGCTCTTGGTGTGGTAGCGGTAGATGCCGCGGATGACGGAGGGGGCTTCGGCGCAGCTGTAGTTGTTGCCGGTGGCGCTGTGGTGGACGAAGGCGGCCTTCACCGTGCCGGTGTACACGAAGTTCTTCTCGCGCAGTCTCTCGTCGGCGCCCCATCCCTTGCGGGTGACGATCTTCGGGCGCGGTCCCACGTAGGGCTGTGCGCGCTGCTCCGGGCCGGTGGCGGCCTGCGCCGCCCCGGCGGAGAGTTCGGCGGCACGGGCCGCCTCCAGTTGGGCGAGGGTCTCCCCGCGGGTCAGTTCCGGCAGCACCGCGGGTTCGGTCCCGGGTGCGGGGAGCGCGGCGGGCCCGGCGGCGGCTCCGGCCCGGGTGGGCTGCGGGGCGGGCACCTCGGGAGCGGGCGCGTCGCCGGGGTCGACGAGGTCCAGGCGCAGCCCCTCGGGGAGCCGGTCGGTGGTGCGTTCGCCCTGGTGGCGGTGGTCGCCGCGAGAGGTCACCCGCAGTTCGACGGCGTCCGAACGCCCGACCCACAGCGGGGCGGTGGCGCCGTGGCCGCCCGCTCCCTCGGGGGTGGAGCGGTCGGCTCCGTGGTCGTCGTGGTGGGTCTCCAGCTCCTGCCAGCCGGACCAGGCTCCGGTGGCGGTGGAGCGGGTGCGCACCTGAACCCGGCCCTCCAGGTGGGCGTCCGGGTCGTCCCACACGACGCCGAGCAGCGAGAACGGCTCGACCTCACGCGGGGTCAGGGCCCTCTCGTCCGGGCCCTCGTCGGGCGCGGCCGAGCGGTCGGCGGGGGCTTCGGGGAGGGGCAGGGAGCGGGTGGTGCCGGGGGTCGTGTCGTCGGCGGTGGGCAGGGCGCGCGCGCCGGGCGGCGGAGCGGAGAGGGCGTTTGCGGCGCGCACGCCGGTCGAGGTGTCAGCCGCGCCGGCCCCGAGGTGGGCGGTGGTCGCGGCGAGGGCTCCGGAGGGCAGGGCGACGGGCAGGGCCAGGACGGCCGCACAGGTCACGCCGATCGAGGAAGCAAGGAATCCACGCATACAGATGATCATCGGCATAACCGACCAAAGCTGTCCATAGGTGACTTGACGGCGCATCGGCGTGTCGCCCCGCTCCGCGCTCCGGCGTCCGCTACCCGCACACTGCGCCCCGCGTACGCTTGCGCGCGTGAACGCCATCGACCGCACCCCCGCCGACCTGCTGCGATCCGCGCTCGCCGCCGATCCGGCCCGCCCGCTCGTGACCTTCTACGACGACGCGACGGGCGAGCGCGTCGAACTCTCCGTCGCCACCTTCGCCAATTGGGTGGCCAAGACCGCCAACCTCCTCCAGGGCGACCTCTCCGCCGAGCCGGGCGACCGGCTCGCGCTGCTGCTCCCGGCGCACTGGCAGACCGCCGTGTGGCTGCTGGCCTGCCACTCGACCGGCGTCGTCGCCGAGGTCGGCGGCGACCCGGCCGCCGCCGACCTGGTGGTGAGCGGGCCGGACACCCTGGAGGCGGCCCGTGCCTGCTCCGGCGAGCGGATCGCGCTGGCGCTGCGCCCCCTGGGCGGGCGGTTCCCGCACGCTCCGAAGGGCTTCGCCGACTACGCGGTGGAGGTCCCCGGGCAGGGCGACCGGTTCGCCCCGTTCGCCCCGGTGCGGCCCGGCGAGCCGGCCCTGTCCGTCGCGGGCCGCGAGCTGTCCGGCGCCGAGCTGGTCGAGGAGGCCCGCGCGGAGGCGGCCCGCCTCGGTCTCGGCCCGGGCGACCGGGTGCTGACCGGGCTCGCCTGGGACGGCTGGGAGGGGCTGGCGGCCGGGCTGTACGCGCCGCTGGCCGCCGGCGGCTCGGTCGTGCTGTGCCGCGACGCCGGACGGCTGTCGGACGAAGGGCTGGCCCGCCGGGTCGCCGACGAGCGCGTGGGGCTGACCCTGCTCTGAGCCCCCGGGCTCACTCGTACGGCCCACACCACCCCCTGGCCCGCGCGCCCCGCGCGCCGGGGGGTGGTGTCGTCGTGAGGGAGGGGTGCCCGGGCTTCGGGGACGCCGTACCGAGACGGAGGGTGGTGGCCGACCGTGGCGGACCGCGCGGACCGGCCCGGCGACCAGGGGGACGGGGGACGGGAGGAGCGGGAGGCGGACCGGGGTGCGCGCTGGGGCCCGCGCCCGGCCGCCGCGGGCCCGGCGCCGCGGCCGTTCCTGCGACGGCGCTGGGTGCGGTGGACGGCGGCCGGGACGGTGGCGGCGCTGATCGGCGGCGGGTTCGGCGCGTGGGCGCTCTACGGCCGACTCCAGGGGAACATCACCCGGGACGAGGCCGTGATCGCGGAACTGGAGCGGCACGAGAAGGAGCGACCACTCCCCTCGAAGCAGGGGGCGCTCAACATCCTGCTGGTCGGCTCCGACACCCGAGCCGGACAGGGCAACGGCCGGTACGGTGTCGCCCGGGGCCAGCGTTCGGACACCGTGATCCTGCTCCACCTCGCGGCCGACCGGCGCAGCGCGACGGCCGTGTCGATTCCGCGCGACCTCATGGTGGACATCCCCTCCTGCCGTCGCGCGGACGGGCGCAGCGCACCGGCGCGCACGGCGCAGTTCAACTACGCGTACTCCTACGGCGGAACGGCGTGCACCATCCGGACGGTCGAGCGCCTGACCCGGATCAGGGTGGACCACCACATGGTGGTGGACTTCCAGGGGTTCAAGCGGATGGTGGACGCGGTCGACGGGGTGCGCATCTGCCTCAAGCAGCCGATGGACGACAAGGACGCGCGCGTCCGGCTCCCGGCGGGCGAACACACCCTCAACGGCGAGCAGTCGCTCGGCTTCGTCCGCGCCCGCAAGAGCCTCGGCGACGGCAGCGACACCGACCGGATGGCGCGCCAGCAGCAGTTCCTGGGCGCGCTGGTGGCCAAGGTGCAGAGCAACGGCGTCCTGCTCAACCCGGGCAAGCTCTACCCCCTGCTGGACGCGGCCACCTCCTCGCTGACGACCGACCCGGCCATCGCCTCCCTGGTCGACCTGTACGACCTGGCGCGCTCCATGCGGAACATCCCCACAGAAGAGGTGCGATTCCTGACGGTTCCGCGCGAGGCGTACGCGGGGGACCCCAATCGTGACCAATTGGTGGAGCCCGCCGCCGGCCGGCTCTTCGCCTTGCTGCGGAAGGACGAACCGGTAAGGATCGCCCCGCGCCCCGACGGCTCCGCGAGCCCCTCCCCCTCCGCCAGCCCCACGGGCACGAGCCCGGCCTCCCCGCGCGGTCCGAGCACCCCGTCGGGCGCGTCGGGGGCGCGCACAACGCCTGCTCCTGATCCGACCTTCAGCGGTAATAGCGCGTCCCGTTCCGCCTGTGAATGATTCCTGCGGGTAAAAGACCACTCAATACCGTGGAACAGCGCACGGGATTGCGCCGTAATGCCCACTTGTAAGCAAAAGCAATGCCTCACCACCGTCGCCTTGGCACGAAGAGGCCGGATAGTGTGAGCGATCCGGCGAGCCTGACACGGCCGCCGGAGACTGACGGACCGACCGAATGAGCGTCTTGCGGGGAGGGGACCCGAGGCGCCGCGTGGCCCTGACGGAGGATTCGGACAACCGTGGACGCGCAAGGCCGTGGGCGGGCGGAGAATATCGACCCCGCAGACCAGTGGGTGCTCAACCCGGAAACCGGCGATTACGAATTGCGACTGAGCACTTCCGATGGGCAACCGCCCGGCAACGGGCGGCGGGGCTCCGCCGCGCGCTCCCGCCAGGTTCCCGACCGCGAGCGCCCCCGGCGCGGTCCCGGCGGGGAGCGCCCGCGCCGGCCCGCCCCCGCGGACCGCGAGCGCGACGCGGACACCGAGTCCCGGCCGTCCCGTGAGGCGGCCCCGGGGCAGCGCAGGCGCCGGGGCGCCGAGCCCGAGCCGCCGCCGGGGCGTGCCGCCTCGCGGCGCGCGGACGGGCGGAAAGGGCGCGGCCAGAAGCAGAAGTCGGGCAAGAAGAAGGTCCTGCTGTGGACCGGCGGTGTGCTCGCCTTCGTGATGGTGGCGCTGGCCGCGTCGGCCTACGCCTACCTGGAGCACCTGAAGGGCAACATCAACTCGGTCGCCGACGACGGCGCGGGCACCGGCGGCTTCAGCAAGGACCGGGCCATCAACGTCCTGCTGATCGGCACGGACAAGCGCAGCGGCGAGGGCAACCAGGGGTACGGGGACAAGGACAGCCCCGGCCACGCCGACACCACCTTCATCCTCCACGTCTCCAAGGACCGCTCCAACGCGACCGCGCTCAGCATCCCGCGCGACCTGATCACGGACATCCCGGACTGCCCCACGCAGCAGGAGGACGGCACCGAGACGGTCATCCCGGGCAAGCAGAGCACCAAGTTCAACGAGAGCCTCGGCCAGGGCGAGCGCACTCCCAGCTGCACCATGCGGACGGTCACCGAGCTGACCGGCATAAAGATGGACCACTTCATGGTGGCCGACTTCAACGCGGTGAAGACCCTCTCCTCGGCGGTCGGCGGCGTCGACGTCTGCCTCGCCAAGGACATCGACGACCCGGACTCCCACCTGAAGCTCTCCAAGGGCACCCACACCATCGAGGGCGAGGAGGCGCTGGCCTTCGTCCGCACCCGGCACTCGGTGGGCTTCGGCGGCGACCTCAGCCGGATCGAGATCCAGCAGCAGTTCCTCAGCTCGCTGATGCGCAAGCTGAGTTCGAACGACACGCTGACCAGCCCCACCAAGATGTTCGCCCTGGCCGAGGCGGGCACCAAGGCGCTGACCGTCGACTCGACGCTGGCCGACATCTCCACACTCCGTGACCTCGGCATGGAGCTCGGCAAACTCGACCCGAAGAACCTGACGTTCGCCACCGTCCCGGTCAAGGACAACCCGGCCGAGCCGACCCCGGTGACGGTGGTGCTGGACGACCCGAAGGCGCAGAGCGTCTTCCAGATGGTCCGCGAGGACGTCTCCTTCACGGCGGTCAAGAAGAAGGAGAAGAAGGAGAAGGCGGCGGTCGCGGCCCGGCTCAAGGGCGAGCGCGCGGACGCCTCGGAGGTCCGGGTCGACGTCTACAACGGCGGTGCGGCCACCGGTTCGGCACAGACCACGCTGACCTGGCTCCAGAACACCCAGGGCGTCGTGAAGTCCACGCAGTTGGGCAACGCCCCGGAGGAACTGGCCAAGACCACCGTGGAGTACGGCGAGGACGAGGCCCCGCAGGCCCGCAAGCTCGCCGATCTGATGGGGCTGCCGGCCTCCGCGCTGAAGCCGGGCGATTCCGTGAGCAACTCTCAGGGGCTCCCGGCGGTCAAGCTCACACTGGGCCGCGACTTCAAGGGCGCGGGCATACCGCTCGTCGCCCCGAAGGAAGCCCCTAAGGACGTGAAGAAGGTCAGCGCGGACAAGACCGTCTGCGCGAAGTGATCCACCGTCGCATCCGCCCCGGCCGCTCACCACGGCCGGGGCGGCTCTCGGGCGTGCGGTGCGAGGCGGGGAGGGCACAACATGGGCTCAGCACGGTCGGAGGGCGGTCCCGAACGGGACCAGGACCCCGCCGGGGCACTGGGGTGGGACGACGGACTGTACGAGGGCCAGGACGCGGCGGTGGAGACCGGGCGGGCGAAGGTCCCCGGTCAGCGCGGTGCCGGTGACACCCGGAGTGCGGACGGCGAGGGCGACGCGGAGCCGGAGGACCCCGACGGACAACCGGGCCGGGGCTCCGGCGCGCCCGGCACCGTCGGCGTACCGGAGCAACCGGGCCCGCCCACCGGGGAGTCGGCCCCGGAGCCTGGCGGTCCCGAGGCCGGCCCCGAACCGGAGACGGCCGGGGACGTGGCGCGGGAAGCCCCCTCGAAGAACCCTGAGGCCGCCTCCGAGGAGGCGGCCGGGGCCGAGCCGCGCAAGCCGAAGCGCCGCCGCAGGCGCCGCGTCCTCGCCTGGACGGCGGCCGGACTGTCCCTGACCCTGGTGGCCGCGGGCACGGCGGGCTGGCTCTACTACCAGCACCTCAACGACAATCTGGACCGCAAGCCGCTGCACATCGGCAAGTCCCGCGCCCCCGAGCCGACGCCCAACGCGGCCGGGCAGACGCCTCTCAACATCCTGCTGATCGGTTCGGACGCGCGCGACTCCAAGGAGAACCAGCAGCTCGGCGGCGCCCGGGAGACCTTCGGCGGCCCGCCCCTGGCCGACGTGCAGATGCTGCTCCACCTCTCGGCGGACCGCTCCAACATGTCGGTGATCAGCATGCCCCGGGACACCCTGCTGAAGATCCCGGAGTGCACCGACCCGGAGTCCGGCAAGGTCTACCCGGCGACGGTCGGCACCCGGATGACCAACCAGACGCTGATGCGCGGCGGTCCCGGCTGCACCGTGGCGACCTGGGAGGAGCTGACCGGCATCAGGATCGACCACTTCATGATGGTCGACTTCGCGGGCGTGGTCTCGATGGCCGACGCGATCGGCGGCGTGCCCGTCTGCGTCGACGCCAACCTGCACTCCCGGACCTCCGACGGCAAGGGCTCCGGCCTCAAGCTCAGCAAGGGCACCACGAAGATCAAGGGCAAGGACGCGCTGGCCTGGCTGCGGACCCGCTACGGCTTCGGCGACGGCTCGGACATAGCCCGGGCCAAGGCCCAGCACATGTACATGAACTCCCTGGTGCGCAAGTTGCGCGAGAACACCGGGCTGAGCAGTCCGGGCAAGCTGCGCAACCTGGCCGAGGAGGCCACCGAGGCGCTGACCGTCAACGAGGAGCTGGCCTCGGTCGCCGAACTGTACGGGCTGGCCGAGGAGTTGAAGAAGGTCGCGCCCGACAGGACCACCATGGCGACGATGCCGTGGGTCTGGTCGCCCTCGGACCGCAACCGGGTGGAGCCGAAGCCGGACGACGCCGAGCAGTTGTTCCGCCTGGTCCGCGAGGACATCGCGCTGGACGGCCGGGACGGGGGCGCCGCCTCGCCCTCCCCGGAGGCGGACGAGACCTCCGAGGACCCGGCGGCCGACCCCGCGGAGATCGCCGTCCTGGTCCGCAACGGCACCGGCACCCAGCTCGCCGCCCCGGTCTCCGGCCGGGCCGCGGACCTCGTGGAGCTGCTGGCGGAAGCCGGGTTCACCCGCGCCTCGGCCGACCGGAACCAGACCGGGAGCCGCGAGGAGACCGCGGTCCTCTACCCCAGCGCCGAGCTGGAGGGCGACGCCCAGTCGGTCGCCGAGGCGCTCGGCATGCCGCTGGGCACCGTCCGCAAGTCCGCCGAGGTCTCCGGGGTGACGCTGGAGATCGGCGCGGACTGGGCCGAGGGCGACACCTTCCCGAAGCCGAAGAAGAGCGACCACGAGCCCCCGGACTCCGCCGAGGCCCTCAACGGCTCCGACGACACCGCCTGCATGGAGGTCGACCCGGCCTTCACCTGGTGATCCCGTACGCCCGGAGGGGCCGTACCGCCGGCCCCGGCGGTACGGCCCCTCCGGGCGTGAACCGGGCCGGACGGCCCCGGCGGCCGGCGATGACCTTGCGGGCCGCGAGCCCGGGGTGGGGAAAGCCCCGGCCCACGCATGTCCGGGGTCGTCGGCACGAGGGGGTGCCCGGCCCGGCGCCTGGCCGGGCCACGATCCCACTCGCCGGGCCGGGCCCCGGCGGGCCAGGCGTTCACCGGCGGTCGCGTTACCGCGTACGGGGGACACGGACGCGCGCCGACCGCCGCGCTCCCCGGTCGGTAAGTCATATCTGCCTACCGTGCTGCGCATCCCGTCCCCGTCCCCTGTCCCCCGCCCGTGTCCGTCACGCGGAGGTGTCCCCCCGTGCCCACGCCGTCCCGCCCCGCAGCCCGCACCCCCCGTCCCCTCGCCCGCCGACGGTCCGTCCCGCCGAGGCGGGGGCGCCGGGGCCGGCCCCGGTGGGCGGTACGGGTGGCGACGGCCCTGTCGGTCGCGGTGCTCGCCGCCTCCGGGGTGGGGCACGCGGTGCTGTCCGGGCTGGACAGCGGCATCGAGCGGGTCGACCCGTTCAAGGACAT
This sequence comes from Streptomyces sp. BBFR102, assembly GCF_051397025.1. Classification (NCBI taxonomy): domain Bacteria; kingdom Bacillati; phylum Actinomycetota; class Actinomycetes; order Kitasatosporales; family Streptomycetaceae; genus Streptomyces; species Streptomyces sp. BBFR102. Next base: position 3,798,646 of record NZ_CP195757.1, on the reverse strand, counting down.
GAAGAACCGGCCCACCGGAGGCGTGGGCCTGAACATCCTGCTCGCCGGGACCGACGGCCGGGACACGATCACCGAGGAGCAGCGCCGGACGTACCGGCTCGGCGGCAAGCCCTGCCACTGCACCGACGCCCTGATGCTGGTGCACCTCTCGGCGGACCACTCGCGGGTCAGCGTGGTGAGCCTGCCGCGTGACAGCTACGCGACGGTGCCGCCGCACACCGACCGCACCTCCGGCGAGGAGCACCGGGCGCACCCGGTCAAGCTGAACGCCGCGTACGCGGAGGGCGGGCCCGAGCTGACCGTGCGGACCGTCGAGAGGATGACCGAGGTGAAGATCGACCACTACGTGGAGGTCGACTTCACCAGCTTCATGGAGACGGTCGACGCGGTCGGCGGCGTGGAGATCTGCACCGTCCGCCGCCTCAAGGACCCGTACACCGGGCTCGACCTGGCCCCGGGCCCGCACCGCCTCGACGGCGGCCAGGCCCTCCAGTACGTCCGCTCCCGCCACCTCGACTCCACCGGCGACCTCAGCCGGATGCAGCGCCAGCAGCGCTTCCTCGCCGCCCTCACCTCCGAGGTCACCGGCAGCGGGGTGCTGCTCAATCCGGTGCGGTTCCGCGAGGTGACCCGGACGGTGCTGGGCTCGGTGCGGGCCGACAGCGGCTTCACCACCGAGCGGATGCTCGACCTCGGCAAGGCGCTGCGGGACTTCGCACCGGCCTCCGCCGAGTTCACCTCGGTGCCGGTCCTGGAGGAGGGCCGCGAGATCCCGAAGACCGGTACCGCCCTGGTCTGGGACCCGAAGGAGGCCGGTCGCATCTTCGGGGCACTCCGCGAGGACCGGCCGCTCGCCGCCCGCAGCCCCGCGGGACGGAAGGCGACGGTGGTGGACGTGCCGCCGGAGCAGATCCGCGTACGGGTGGAGAACGGCACCGCGCGCCAGGGGCTCGGCGCCCAGGCGGAGCACGCGCTGCGCGCCACCGGATTCGGCACCGGAGGCGAGGCCGTCGACGCCCCGGACCGCGCCACCGCCCGTACGACCGTCCTGTACGACCCCCGCTGGGACCGCTCGGCGCGTACGGTCGCCGCGGCTCTGCCCGACGCCGAGCTGAAGGCGGTGGCCGGGCTGGGCGACACGCTGCGGGTGGTGCTGGGCGCCGACTTCACCGAGGTCGTGCCGGTCCGCGCGGAGGACTCGCCGGAGGGCAGGATCGAGGCGGTCCGTGGGGACGAGGTCGTCTGTCCCGGGGGGCGGGCCGCCGGCAGGGCGTGAATCAGGTCATGGTCACGCCCGCCGCCGGACCAGCGGCACGGCTCAGTCGTCCGTGTCGAGGCCCTCGGCGGCGCGCCGCTCGCGCAGGTCGAGGATGGCGCGGCGGCGGGCCAGCCGGTGGGTGCGGCGGATCTGCGCCTCCTGGTAGCGGCGCCGGTCGCGCTCGGTCTCCGGGATGACCGGCGGGACCTGGCGGGGCTTGCCCTCGGCGTCGACGGCGGTGAAGACGAGGTAGGCGGTGCCGACCTGCTGGGCCGGGGTCGAGTCGTTCCAGCGCTCGGCCACCACGCGCACGCCGACCTCCATGGAGGAGCGGCCGGTCCAGTTGACCTGGGCGCGCACGTGCAGGAGGTCGCCGACCCGCACGGGCATGAGGAAGGCCATCTCGTCCATGGAGGCGGTGACGGCGGGCCCCTCGGAGTGGCGTCCGGCGACCGCGCCGGCCGCGTCGTCCACCAGTTTCATGATCACTCCACCGTGCACCGTTCCGAGGAGGTTGGTGTCGCTGTGCGTCATGATGTGCGAAAGCGTCGTTCGGGAAGCTGAGGTGGGCTTGCCGGGAATCTCCGATTCCGAGCCGCGGGCCGGGTCTGTCATGGGGTCCACTGTATGTCGCACCCGCTCACCTGCTCGAATGCATCAGCTTCGCAACAGCCCTGGCCGGATTCCGGCACCCCTCTGTCTGCGGGTCCCCCGGACGGCGCACACTGGCACGCATGAATGACTGGCCCGCCGGGCGCGACGAGCAGCCCAGATACGGGCGGGGCAGCGGCTCCGCCCGACCCGAGAGTGCCCGCTCCCTTCCGCACGCGCGGCGCCGCCAGGCCCCGCCCGCCCCGGCGGGGCCCCCGCGCACCACGGTTCCGCCGCAGCCCCAGTACGGCCGTCCGGGTGGCGGCCACCAGGACGGCTACAGCACCGGCCAGGTCTACGGCGGCGGTGGCGGCCGGGGTGGCGGCGGCCAGCAGGACGGCCCCGGCGGACCGGGCGGCCCGCGTCCGGCACCCGACTGGGGCCGGCGCGTCAAGGTGGGCCTCATCACCTTCCTCGTCGCCGCGCTGGTGGTCAGCGTCGGCACGTACATGTGGGCCAGCTCCAAGCTGCGTGGCGAGGTCGACCTCGCCAAGGTCATCGAGCGGCCCGAGGAGGGCGAGGGGACCAACTACCTCATCGTCGGCTCCGACAGCCGCGACGGCATGACCGACGACGACAAGAAGCGCCTGCACACCGGCTCCGCCGAGGGCAAGCGCACCGACTCGATGATGATCCTGCACGTCGGGTCCAACGGGAACACGATGGTCTCCCTCCCCCGCGACTCCGAGGTCGAGATCCCGTCGTTCAAGGGCTCCGAGTCCGGCAAGCTCTTCCCGGCCCAGGGCCGCCGCGTCAAGCTCAACGCCGCCTACGCCGAGGACGGCCCGGAGCTGCTGGTCCGCACGGTGGAGTACAACACCGGCCTGCGCATCGACCACTACGCGGAGATCGGCTTCGGCGGCTTCGCCAACATCGTGGACGCGCTCGGCGGCGTCGAGATGGACATCCCGAAGGCGTTCAAGGACAAGAAGTCCGGCGCCGACTTCCCGGCGGGCGAGCAGACCCTCGACGGTGAGCAGGCCCTCGCCTTCGTCCGTACCCGGTACGCCTTCGCCGGCAGCGACCTGGACCGCACGAAGAACCAGCAGAAGTTCCTGGCGACCCTCGCCAACCAGGCCGCCACCCCGTCCACGGTGCTGAACCCGTTCCGCCTGTACCCGACGCTCGGCGCGGGCCTGGACACCCTGATCGTCGACGAGGACATGGGCCTGTTCGACCTGGCCGGCATGTTCTGGGCGATGAAGGGCCTGACCGGCGGCGAGGGCACCTCGATGAACATGCCGATCTCCGGCTCCAACGGCGGCAACCTCGTCTGGGACAAGGCCAAGAAGGACCAGCTCATGCAGCAGCTCCGCAACGACGAGAAGGTCACCGTCACGGAGTGACGCACCCCGGGCACCCCCTGGTCCCGCCCCTTCGGCTGTACCCCCACCACCGTCGCCGTCCGCGACAGCGAACACCCCCACGGCCCGGCCCTGCTCTTCTCCACGGCCGCCCTGGCCGCCTTCGTCAAGGGTCTCGCCGTCGGCTGACCGCGCGCCGCTGCGGCCCGCTCCCCGCGTACGCGAGGGGCGGGCCGCAGTCGTGGGCCTCGGCCCGGCCGGTGGGGCGGTGTCACTCGCCGCGCAGGGGGATCGTCCCCCGCGGGCCGCGCTGCTGGAAGACGGCCGGGTCGGCGCCGGACGGGGCGGGGCGGGGGACGCCCCGGCGTAGCGGGATGGTCGCCCGGCCGCTGAGGGCGGTGCGCCAGCGGCCCAGGTCCGGGCGCGTGCCCGCTGCTCCGGCCGCCTGGCGCCACAGCGGGCCCACCTGGCCGGCGCGGCGGTCGTCCAGGGTGCCGGGGAGCGGAGTCAGCGGCTCGCCGGGGCTGACGAGCGGGGTCCGGCAGAGGATGCGGCCGATCATCAGGGCGGCCTTGTAGCGGTCGCTGTCGAGGGAGGCGGGGAGTCCGGCGGGGGCCAGCGGGTCGTGCCAGTCGGGGGTGTCGGCCTGGTCGAGGACCGGGTCCTGACCGCAGGCCCGGATTCCGTCGCAGTCGAGGAGGTGGACGGCCGGTTCGGGAGTGAGGGTCCACAGGACGTTGGCGTGCGAGAGGTCGCCCACCACCAGCCCCAGCCCGTGCAGCCACTCCAGCAGGGAGACGAGCCGGGTCACCAGGTCGAGGCGCTGCGCCGGGACCGGCTGCGGCACGGCGCTCCAGGCGGCCTTGGCCTCCCGGAGCAGGTACGACAGCTCGATGAGCTTGCCGTCCCCCTTCGCGGTCGTCCAGGTCATCTCCTCCGGGGCCCGCCGCATGAGGAACCCGGTGACCCGGCCGCCGTCGGTCACCCGGCAGAGCGGCCACGCGGTCTGCCGGTCGAGCCGGTCCCGTTCGGCCGGGGCCATCCCCTGCCGGACGCGGACCAGGTGCGTCAGGGCGTCCCCGCGCACCTTGTGCGGCTCCCGGTACTCCTTGTAGAGGAGGCGACCGGGCCCGCCCGCCTCGAAGACCTCGCCCTGTCCGCCGTCGCCGATCCGGGCCAGCCGCTTGACCTGGTGGAGGGCGAGGTCCTGTCCGTCGTGCACGGTCATCGGGCGGGGCCTTCCCACAGGACGGCGGCGCTGCGGTCGTCGTCGTAGGACTTCACCCGGTACTGGAGCTGCCAGAGGAAGTCCGCCGGTCCGGGGACGCGTTCCCCGGACCAGGTCCTGGCCAGGAACCCGGCGGTGTCCTGGTCGCCGGCGAGCGGTGTGGACAGGCCGTCGGTGCAGACCACCAGGACGTCGCCGGGGAGGGTGCGGATCAGGGTCGCCGCCGGCTCGCGGGTGGTGGGCAGGGCGGGGGTGCGGGTGTCGATGACGGCGGCGTCCTCCTCCTCCGCACCGCCGGCGGCCAGGTCCCACCGGCCCTCGCGCAGCAGCGCGGTCCCGCCGTCGCCGAGGGTGAGCAGGCCCCGGAACCGCACCGCCGGATCGAGGGGGACGACGAGCAGGCGCAGCGTGGTGGCGAACTCCGCGGGCTGCCGCCCGTACCGCTCGGCCTCGTGCCGCAGCAGCGTCGCCACCTCGGCGACGGCCTGGCGGGCCAGGGCCCTGAACCCGGCGAGGTCGCCCTCGGCGACGGCTGTCGCGAGCGGCGCCGCCACCCGGTCCAGGGCACCGGCGGCGAAGGCGCACGCCTTCTGCGAGCCGAGGTGGGAGAGCGGGGCGGAGCCGACCCCGTCGGCCACTCCCAGCACCAGCAGTTCCGACTCCCCGGAGCCGATCCGGGCCACGCAGACGGAGTCCTGGCGCGGCTCGGCCTGGTAGCGGTGCGAGTCGCCGCGTACCGAGGCGGCCCGGACGGTGAGCGCCCCGTGCTCCGCCCCGTCCACCACGAGGTCGGGGACCATGGCGCCCTCGATTCCGGCGCTGCCGACGGAAGGGGCCGCCTGCGGGACGGGCCGGTACAGGGGCGGCTTGGGCCCGCCGTGCCAGGGGTCGCCCAACTCCGGGGCGACGGGGGCGGGTTCGGGCTCGGGGGCCGGAGCCGTCGGCCGGGCGGTGAACGGTGGTTCGGGGGCCGTCGCGGGGGCGGGCGGCCGGGAAGGCCCGGCCTCGTCCGGCAGTGGCCCGGGCGGGTCCTGGCGCGAGGGCCCGTACGCCGGTGTGGGGGCGTACGCCGGGAGCGGCTCGGCCTCGTCGGCGGGGGCGGGGTGCCGGGGGCTCGCCTGGGCCGGTACCGGCGGGGCGGCTTCGTCCGCCGGAGCGGTGGGGACGGACTCGCTCAGGATCGCCTCGTTCTGGCGGAACCTGGCGCCCAGGCTGTCGGGTCCCTCGGGCGGGTACTCGGTGGGTTCGGGCATCTCAGACCTTGTCGAGGGTGACGGTTTCGAAGCCGGTGACCTTCTCCTCGACCGCGAGGGTGAAGTCCGAACTGCCGTCGCTGGAGATGCTGGAGGCCGAGCGGACGATGGAACGGGTCAGGCTGGAGGCGAACTCGCGCAGCGCCTGGGCGGGCGAGACGCTGTTGTCCTTCTGGATGAAGGCCCGGAAGTTGGCGACCTGGCCGATGATCTGCGCCTCGGCGTCCCCGATCCCGAAGGCGATGATCTTCGGCGCGTACCGCGAGCTGAGGAGTTCGCGGTGGGCCGTGGGCCAGTCCTCGTCGGTGGGGATGCCGTCGGAGAGGAAGAAGGCGACGGGCCGGTACACCTCGTGGCCCTGGGCCTTCAGCTCGGCCACGTCCTTCTCGACGGAGCGCAGCAGGGTGCGGAAGGCCGTGCCGTAGTCGGTGAGGCCGCCCGCGGAGAGGGCCGGGACGCCGTCGATGTCGCTGAGGTCGACCAGCGGCTGGAGGACGCTGGCGTCGTTCGAGAAGCCGATGAGGCAGAACCGGGTCTTGTCGGCCACGGTCGGGTTGGTGCTGATCTCGTGGTGCAGGTCGGGCAGGGCCCGGTTGATGGCGTCGATGGGGTCGCCGGACATCGAGCCGGACTCGTCGCACAGCAGGTAGAAGGGAAGGATCTGCACGGGGTACCTCCGTGGCTGCTCGGATGGGGGCGGGGTGCCGCCCCGGCGGGGCGCCGGAGCGTTCAGTAGGTGTAGAAGTAGATCTCGACCGAGGCGTGTCCGGCGGCACCGCCCTTCCAGAAGTCGCGCTTGGTCGTCTTCTCGAACATGTCCGAACGGGCCTTCACCAGCAGGGAGTTGACCCGCCGGGCGTACGCCTGGCCGCCACCCGGGTCGGGGTGGCGGCCGAAGGTGAGGACGATGGCCGCCTGCCGTCCGGCGTACCGCTTCGTCGCCGCCCGGAGCTTCTTCTCCAGGCCCGCGCGGTCACCGTAGTCCGCGTCGACGCTGAGGGTGACCGGTTCGCGGCTGACCGAGCGCGGGCCTTTCGGCCGGGGCTTCTTCGGTTCGGCCGCCGTGGCGGAGGGGCTCGGTCCGGGCGAGGGCACGGCCTTGGCCGCCTGCGGGTCCCCGCGGTCCCCGAGGCCGACCAGAGCGAGGACCAGCAGCATGTCCGCGAAGAGCCATCCCGCGAGGTGCCACGGCTTGAACCGGTGGCGCCTCATCGGCTGTCACCGGACGACCTGGCCGGCAGCGCGGCGGGACCCCGCCCCCGTCGCTTCCACCAGGTGCGCTTCGACGCGGTGGGCGTCTTTGCGGCGGGCTCCCAACCGGCGGACTCCGGCGGCCGGGGGGCGTGCGCCTGGAGCGCGGCGGTCAGTTCGGCGAACCGGTCCGCCGTGCGGATCAACGCCTCGCTCTGCTCGGCGAGTTGGCGCAGCGCGGCCCCCGCCGCCTCGTCACCGGCCGCCGACCGCTCGGCGTAGGAGTCGAGCCGGGAGAGCAGCCGGGCGGTGACGTCGGCGGACACCTCGATGCCGGTGGTGAAGGACTGCTGGGCGGCCGCGAGCACAACCGCCGACTCCTCGACCCGCTCGGCGGCGGCGCCGATCCCCTCGTGGAGCTCCCGCTGTCCGCCGCGCACCTCGCCGAGGGCGCCGCCGATCCCGTCGCCGTTCACCCGTACGGCCTTCTCGATCTGCCCGGCGGCCCGCTCCAGGGGGCGTACGGAGGTGTCGACGGCGCTCAGGGCGGTCTCGGCGCCGCGGACCGCCGACTCCACGGAGGTGGCGGCCGTCCCCAGCTCCGTCTGCACGCGCAGCGCGTCCTCACCGAGCTGGCGCAGCGTGCTGGCGGACTCGGTGAGTTCGGCGGCGAACCGCAGCGGCGAGGCGCGCCGGTGGGCGCTCAGGTGGAGCTGGGTGCGGGAGAGCGTGACCGTGAGGCGGCCGAGCACGGCCTCGGTGGCACGGCGGCCCTGCTCCTCGCGCCGGTCCACGGCGGCGCCGCGCGCCCCGTGCACCAGGGCGAGGGCGAGCAGCACCACGATGACGGCGGTGGCGCTCAGCGCGACGGCACCGAAGGTGTGGATGCCCGAGAGGTGTCCCTCGAAGCCGGTCTGCCAGAGCTGGAGGAAGGGGCGGGTGGCAGCTTCCGGACGTTCGGCGACCAGCTCCTGATAGGCGCGGGACGCCTGGGTGAGGCCGTACCAGCTGAGGACGAGCGGCAGGAAGACGAAGGCGCCGAGTCCGGTCTCCAGCCAGGCCCAGCCCCGGTGCTCCTCGGGGCTGCGGGTGGCGGCGGCCACGGACTCGGGGCGCACGAAGGTGTGCAGCAGGTCGACCTCGGCCCACCGGTCGAGCCCTCGCGCGTCCTGGTCGCGGACGGCTTCCGCCAGGTGTTCCAGTTCACCGCAACGGGTGGCCAGCGCCGGTTCCGCGGCCAGCCTCTTCAGGGACCTGCCCAGCACACCGCTGTCGGTCAGTTCTCCGGTCATCGTCTGCGACCCCCCGGCAGGCGCGTCCCGGGGGCGCTCGCTTGCCGCGCGGCGCGCCCACGCACCCCGCTCCCCCGACCGGCGGCACACCCACCTCTACCACCGGAACCGCACAGCATAGTGCAGCTGTCACCGGTCGCTTACACTCCGACAGGGCCGTGAATTGCGTGCCAACACGACGGCATGGAGGCCGAGTTGAGCAGCGACGGGCGTGAACGGAAGATCATCAGACTGCGCCCGGGGGGCGCGGAGGGGCCCGCGCGCCGGGAGAGTGCGCCCGGTGCGCGGACGCCGCCTCCGCCCTCCGGCGCCCAGGCGCGGGAGGCCGCCGAGCGGCGCCGGAGGGCGGCCCTCGCCAAGGAGGTCCGCCTCACCCGCGCCGAGCCCGCCGCCCGGCTCGGCGGCGGCGGTCTCCTCCAGGTCAACCTCAACTGGTCGGCACGCGCCGAGGCCGACGTGGACCTGTGCGTGCTGGCCGAGTTCACCGACGGGACGCTCCAGGTGGTGCAGGCCCTCGGCGACGCCTTCGGGCAGTTGGACGCCTGGCCGTACATCGCCCTCGACCACGACGACCGCAGCGGCGCCAGCCCCGACGGGGAGACCCTCCGGGTCAACCTCGACCACCACCACCTCTTCCGCCGCCTGCTCTTCTTCACCTACCTCTACGAGGGCTCCGTGTCCTTCCGGGAGCTGGGCGCCTCAGTGACGGTCAGCGGTACCGCGGGCACGTTCCGCATCCTGCTGGACGGCGCCCCGGCCACCGCCGCGGGCTGCGCGGTGGCCGTCACGGAGTCCGACGGCAGCGGCCTGACCGTGCGCCGCGAGGTCCGCTGGTTCGACGGCCACCCCGAACTCGGCTTCCACCAGCTCGTCGACCAGGCCTACGGCTTCGGCCTCTCCTGGACCCGCACGGACAAGCCGCCACGGCTGGGCTGACGCCCGGAAGGTGCCCGGCCTCCGCCCGGAACACAACCGGCCCCCACCCGGGAGGCGGGCCGAGCGCGGCTCGTGTGGAGCAGTCACCGACGCCGGAATCCTCCGTACGGAGGATTCCCGGTGCCAACGATGAGAAGAACTCGACGCCGCCGCGCACCGGCGACCGGGCCGCCCTGCGCCCTGCCCCACCACGGGCCGGTGCTGCACGCGGTACTGGAGCGGCACACCGCCCTGGACCACCGCTTCGCGTACCTCCCTGGCCGCACACCGGACAGAGAGCGACATGCGGCGGGAACACGGCGGCGACCACGACTACGCCGCCTGCATCCTCCGCCCCCACGTCACCACGGAGAAGGAATCCATGACGACCTGGACCACCCGTCCCGAAACCGCCGACGACATCCCCGCCGTCCGCGACATCCTCCTCGCCGCCTTCCCCACCGCCGCCGAGGCGTCCATCGTCGACGCCCTGCGCGCTGACCCGCAGGCGTGGCTGGACGGCCTGTCGATGGTGGCCGCAGCCCCCGACGGCGCCCCGGTCGGGTACGCGCTGCTCACCCGCTGCCACGTCGACGGTCGACCCGCCCTCGCCCTGGCCCCGTGCGCGACACTGCCCTCGGCCCAGCGCGCCGGCGCCGGTTCAGCGGCCATCCGCGCCGCCCTGGCCGCCGCCCGCGCCAGGGGAGAGAACCTCGTTCTCGTCCTGGGGCATGCCGACTACTACCCTCGGTTCGGCTTCACACCGGCTTCCCGCTTCGGCATCCGAGCCCCCTTCGACGTACCTGACGAGGCCATGATGGCGCTGGCGCTGGACGACACTCGCCCGGTCCCGGCGGGCACCATCCAGTACCCCGCCGCGTTTGGCGTCTGACCACTCCCGTGGCGCCCCGGGGCTTGTTCCCCGGGGCGCCACACCCTTCGGGGCCGGATGGCGAACCGGATGGCGAAGGAGAGAGCTTCCCCCCCACCTGGCCCGCGGAGTGCAGGGTGCGGGACTTGCCCAGGCACGCCCACGCACCCCGGGAGGCGCGCGTCTGCCTGCCGGCCCGGCTCGTAGAATCCCGCCGCGATGAAGATGCGCGTGCAGTTGACCGAGCAAGTCGCGCGTTTCCGTGACTACATACCGCCCGGGGACCGGGAGAAACTCCTGCGTCTCGTCGACAGGGTCGCCGCCGACCCTGAAGGCGGCGACAGTTGCCTCGCCTACACGAACGACGCTGTCACCCGCACGGCGTGGGAAGACCGCGTGATGATCCACTACGCCGTGACGCGCTTCTTCGTGGTCGTCTTCGAGGCTGACATCTACGACCCCTCACGCGGCTTCAACGAGGTGTAGTCGGGCAAGGGGGCCTGGCGCCGCGTCACCGAGGTTCGGGGCTGGGAGCCTTCGCGGCATCACTGGCCGACCCCTGGCTCGCCACACATCGGGCCGGACCGACCCTCGTTCCCGCCCCCGACCCCTCTGCTGGTCATGCGTTGCTCACGTGAGCCTGCCACGCCGCACCCAAAGCCGCCTCCGGCGGTGGGCGAGCCCCACAGTTTTATGCGACAACGCAAATATTGATGTGCCCGCATGGACGGCGTGGCACGCCCTCCGTACGGTCGTGGAGCCGCCCCACAAGGGGGCGGGGACAAGGGGCTTCACCATGACTCGTGAGGAACTGACCCGACTCACCGGAAACGGCAACGGGGGGCCGTGCGGCAAGGACGACTGCCCGAACGTCTACCGCACCCCTTCCGGCTCCATCGTCGTCCAGGGCGACGTGTCCAAGGCCTTCCAGCCCCCGGAGGGGGAAGGGCTTGTCGAGATCCCCGAAGACGTTCTGAGGGAGGCTGTCCGTGCTCTTGGCTGGTGAAGAGTGGGCCGCACGCTTCGAGAGCTTCCGGCGGGAAGCATGGCGTCTTGAGACGCTGCCGCAGTACCTCATGCCGCAGGAAGCCGAGGAGCTTCAGGCCTTCCGCGACGGCGCGCGTATCGACCCCGCAACGGTCCACAACGAGTACACAGAACGGCTCCGCAGACAGGTCACGGAGGGGCGCGTTCAAGGACGCGTCCACATCGTCACTCGACCTCTGTCTGAGTACCTGCGGTTCGAGTTCTCCCAGTACTACCGGCCGCACCTCTTGGCTGGGGAGCAGATCCGCATTCTCGACGTGACCGACAGAACCAACCCTCTTGAGAGGGTTCAAGACTTCTGGATGTTCGACCAGTCAGAGGTCGTGCTCATGAACTATGAGCCTGACGGGAGGCAGATCAACCGCGAGGTGTTCGAGGGCGCCGTGACCCAGTTCATCGAATACCAGCGAATCGCGGTAGCCGAATCCGTTCCCTTCGAGGAGTTCGTGAAGGGTCTTGAGCTTTGAGCCTGAACGGCTAGGTCAGTCCAGGTCGGACCTAGCGGAAGCACTGCGAAGCCTGCGTAAGCGAGCCGGGAAGACTCAGACCTGGCTCGCTCACCGCTGCACCATGTCACAAACCAAGGTCAGCAACATGGAGAGCGGGAAACTCACTCCCGCCATTGTCGACGTAGAGCTGATCCTTGAAGCGCTCGGTACCGATGATCCGGCAGCCTCGCAGATCCTCGAACTGGTTCGCACCGCGAATACCGAGTGGCAGGACCATTGGTCTTCGCGGCGCCGGGGTCTCGATAAGAAGCAGAACGAGCTAGCCAGGATCGAAACGGTCACAACGGAGTTCCGATTCTTCCTGCTCTCGGCGATCACAGGGCTACTCGCTACGCCGGAGTATGTGCGTGCCAGCATCGCGGACACTCCCGGAGACCAATCCAGGACCATTGCGAAGAAGCTGGAACGCCAGAGCGTCCTCTACGACTCGCCAAAGTCGTTCACGTTCCTGCTGACGGAACAGGCCGTTCGCTGGCCCTTACTGCCACCTCTCGCCATGGCACTGCAGCTCGACCGACTGGCTTCGGTATCTCGAATTCCTAGTGTCCGCCTTGGGGTCATCCCCTTGGCAGGCCACATTTCAGAGATGCCGCTGAATACTTTCACGGTATACGACCGGCGACTAGTCACCGTGGAAACCGGCACCGGTGCATTGATCCTGCGGGACCATCGTGACGTGAACGCATACCGCGAGGACTTCGAGAGGTACGAGTCGTACGCGGTGTTCGGAGACGAGTGCCGAGAACTCCTGAAAGAGTGGTCCGGGATCTTTACCCGACAACGCAAATAGCACTAGAGATCCCTCGCCTGCGGCCCGAGGATGTACTCATGCCGACCGAACCGAAGAAGGACAGACAGAAGGCTCCGGCGGGTTGGCGGATGGACCCGATCCCAAGCCGTCCGGCCTACCGGGATGATGACGGGAACCTTCGCGCCCCTCTGTGGTTGACGAAGAACGGTCGGCACATGGCAGACACGGAAATGATTCTGCTCCCGCCCGAGGCGGCCTTACTGGCCGACAACCTGACCCACGCGATGCGCGACAACTCCAGGTCGATACTGCAGGAGACCTTTCGAGAGGGCGCAACGGCTCTTGGCCCGGGTGTCGTGTTCGTGTCGAAGTCGGATCAGTACCAGCTCTGAGTCTGCCCCCAGCACTGATCTCACAGGAAGGCATACCCATGCCCGAAACCGACCTGTACAGCCTGCCTGTCGACGGCGCCACGTTCCGTAAGGCGTGCGGAGGCAACACGCACCCCGACGGCGAGTCCTGCGCCACGCTGGCGAAGATCGGCCCCGGCGCTTGGGCGTTGGGCGACAGCAAGCGGCCCGGTGCGGAGCCGTTGCGCTTCACCACTGCCGAGCTGGACGCGGCCGGGATCGACCCTGCCCGCTTCGGCCTGTCCGCCTGACGGCCATCCCTGACGCCCCCGGTCCTGACTCGCCCCCGAGAGGCAGGGCCGGTCGGGCGCCCCTCTTCTTCCTGCTCCGAACGGGACGACAGTTGCACCACCACGGCTACCTGTGGACCGACTCCAAGCAACGGTTCGATGACGAGGCGCTGAGACGGCCCCCGCACCCCGACCCTCCTCCGGCCGACAAGCCGGAGCTGTTCGCGAGGCACAGGGAAGTGAAGGCGGAGTTCCCCACCGTGGACCTGCCGCCGCTGGAAACGGCCCACTGGCTGATCAAGCCCGCGAAGTTGGTGCGTGGCACCTGGGAGGAGCCGAAGAAGGCGGCGGAATGGCTCGGGCAACGACTGGCGGAGTACGCGCCCCGGTTCGCCCGCGAGTCGGACCGCGACAGTACACGGCTGGCGCTGTCGGTCCACTCCGCTACGGAACGGCTGGGTTGGGGTGGAGATGTGTCCCACGGCTTCTACCTGGAGAGGCCCGCGTTCCTGTCCGTAGCTCTGGTGACGTGCTCCCCGAACCGGGCCGCACCGGACCTTGCCTGCCCGACCGTCCGCATCCGATGAGGGGAGCGCACCACGACGCCCCGCTCGGTCCTCCGGTGTCGAAGCACCGGATCACTCAACAGCCGGACACAGAGGTGACGTTCGCGGCGAAGTGCCTGATGTGCGCCTGGGCGGCTGAGCCCGCGTCCGACGGCGCCACCGTCGATGTGGCGTGCATGAGTCATACCGACCGAACGGGGCACGCCCGGTTCCGACGCCTGTGCACACCGGTGGCCCTGGTCGAACGCGCCGAGATGACATATGGATCGATGGCCAAGGAGTGGCGGGGACTACGCCTCTGCGCTCGACATGGATTGAAGCGGACGGCGTTCTGGTACGACCCGGACGGCAAGCAGCGACAGAAGACGTTCGAGACCAAGAAGCGGGCCGACGACCAGCGCAAGTGCAAGGAGCAGGAGCTTGACGCCGCGACCTAGCTGGACGACCGGCTGGGCAAGCAGCCCGCGACGTCCGTGTGGGAGCAGTGGACGACTCAAAGGAAGCTGGAGAACAGCGCCATCCAGCGTCGGCGTATCAAGGCTCGTGACGAAGGGGAGCCAGGGCGAACCGTCCCCCTCCCGTCGCACGTCGCCTTCGAGCTGCGGCGACACATCAAGAACCACGGCGTATGGGGGCCGGAACGACTCCTCTTCCCCAACGTGACGCGGACCGGGTACCTCTACGCGTCGTGGACGTACTGAGGGAGCACTGCCGCTACATCTTCGAAGGAGCTGAGCAGCGCGGCAGGGCCGCCATCGCGACGATGCCGACGCCCGGCGCGGACGACCCCCCGGAGGCGTCAGAGGTCGCCTGATCGACGTACGGCGACAGCCCCCGGCATCACGCCGGGGGCTGTGTTGTTCGTACAGGTCAGCAGCTGTTCCTAGTCCGGCATCCGCCCAGGATTCCCCCAGCATGACGCCCTGGAACAGTCCCGATCGGGCAGCAACGCACAGAAAGCCAAAGCAGTCCTCTCGGATCTTCGAATCAGCCTCTGACCTGCAAAACCTGCTAGGGAAGGTTCCTCGCCATCACGATCCGCTGAACCTGGTTCGTGCCTTCATAGATCTGGGTGATCTTCGCGTCCCGCATCATGCGCTCGACCGGGTAGTCGCGGGTGTAGCCGTAGCCGCCGAGGAGCTGGACGGCGTCGGTGGTGATCTCCATGGCGGCGTCGGAGGCGTAGCACTTGGCGGCGGCGCCGAAGAAGGTGAGGTCGTCCTCGACGCGCTCGGACTTGGCGGCGGCGGCGTAGGTGAGCTGGCGGGCCGCCTCCAGCTTCATCGCCATGTCGGCCAGCATGAACTGGACGCCCTGGAAGTCGCCGATCGGCTTGCCGAACTGCTTGCGCTCCTGGACGTATCCCTTGGCGTAGTCCAGCGCGCCCTGGGCGATGCCGAGGGCCTGGGCCGCGATGGTGATGCGGGTGTGGTCCAGGGTCTTCATCGCGGTGGCGAAGCCGGTGCCCTCCTCGCCGATCATGCGGTCGGCGGGGATGCGGACGTTGTCGAAGTAGACCTCGCGGGTCGGGGAGCCCTTGATGCCGAGCTTCTTCTCGGGGGCGCCGAAGGAGACGCCCTCGTCGCCCTTCTCCACGACGAAGGCGCTGATGCCCTTGGAGCGCTTGGTCGGGTCGGTGACGGCCATCACCGTGTAGTACTCGGAGACGCCGGCGTTGGTGATCCAGCGCTTGACGCCGTTGAGCACCCAGAAGTCGCCGTCGCGGACGGCCTTGGTCTTCATGCCGGCGGCGTCGGAACCCGCGTCGGGCTCGGAGAGGCAGTACGAGAACATGCCCTCGCCCTTGGCCAGCGGGCCCAGGTACTTCTTCTTCAGCTCCTCGGAGCCGGAGAGGATCACCGGGAGCGAGCCGAGCTTGTTGACGGCCGGGATCAGGGAGGAGGAGGCGCAGACGCGGGCCACCTCCTCGATGACCAGGACGGTGGCGAGGGCGTCGGCCCCGGCGCCGCCGTAGCTCTCCGGTACGTGGACCGCGTGGAGGTCGGCGGCGGTGAGCGCGTCGAGTGCCTCCTGCGGGAACCTGGCCTCCTCGTCGACGGCGGCGGCGTGCGGGGCGATCTTCGCCTCGGCGAGCGCGCGCACCGTCTCACGGAGCATCGTGTGCTCCTCGGACAGGCGGTACAGGTCGAAATCAGGCGCTCCGGCCACGGTCTCTCACTCCCCAGACATGCTAACTACCGTTAAGTAACCCAGTAACTCGCCCAAAGCTTAGGGCCCGCGTCGCCCCCAGCGGTACGTGAGGTTGACGACAGAGGGGAAATGCCCAGCTGAGGCCCGCGCCACGCGCGGGGCTATGCTCGGTCGGCGCATCACCCGTACCGCCTCGATCCGCCTCCCCGGACGCACTGGAGCACTCACCATGGCCCTCAGGATCACCGTGATCGGCACCGGCTACCTCGGCGCCACCCATGCCGCCGCCATGGCCGAGCTGGGCTTCGAGGTGCTCGGGCTCGACGTCGTCCCGGAGAAGATCGAGCTGCTGTCCAAGGGCCGGGTCCCCATGTACGAGCCGGGGCTCGAAGAGCTGCTCGCCCGGCACGTCGCGGGCATCGAGGGTTCCACCGGGCGGCTGCGGTTCACCACCTCCTTCGAGGAGGCCGCGGACTTCGGCGACGTCCACTTCGTCTGCGTCAACACCCCGCAGAAGCAGGGTGAGTACGCCTGCGACATGAGCTACGTCGAGAGCGCCTTCGCCTCGCTCGCCGCGCACCTGAAGCGGCCCGCGCTGGTGGTCGGCAAGTCGACGGTGCCGGTGGGCTCCGCCGAGCGCCTCGCCGCCGAGCTGGCCGCGGCCGCGCCGGTGGGCGAGGGCGCCGAGCTGGCCTGGAACCCGGAGTTCCTGCGCGAGGGCTTCGCGGTCGACGACACCCTGCACCCGGACCGGATCGTGGTCGGCGTGCGCAGCGCCCGCGCCGAGGAGCTGCTGCGCGAGGTGTACGCGACGCCGGTCGGCGAGGGTTCGCCCTTCATCGTCACCGACTTCCCCACCGCCGAGCTGGTGAAGACGGCCGCCAACTCCTTCCTCGCCACCAAGATCTCCTTCATCAACGCGATGGCCGAGGTCTGCGAGGCGGCCGACGGCGACGTGGCCAAGCTCGCCGAGGCGCTGGGCCACGACGACCGGATCGGCCGCAAGTTCCTGCGCGCCGGGATCGGCTTCGGCGGCGGCTGCCTGCCCAAGGACATCCGGGCGTTCATGGCCCGCGCCGGCGAGCTGGGCGCCGACCAGGCGCTGACCTTCCTGCGCGAGGTCGACTCGGTCAACATGCGGCGCCGGGGGCACATGGTGGAGCTGGCCCTGGAGGCGGTCGGCAACACCTCCTTCCTCGGCAAGCGGGTCGCCGTGCTGGGCGCCACCTTCAAGCCCGACTCGGACGACGTCCGCGACTCCCCGGCGCTCAACGTGGCCGGCCAGATCCACCTCCAGGGCGGCCAGGTCACCGTCTACGACCCCAAGGGCATGGACAACGCCCGCCGCGTCTTCCCGACCCTCGGCTACGCCGGCTCGGCGCTGGAGGCGGTCCGCGGCGCCGACGTCGTCCTCCACCTCACCGAGTGGAGCGAGTTCCGCGAGCTGGACCCGGCGGAGCTGGCCGCCGCCGTGAGCACCCCGATACTGCTGGACGGCCGCAACGCCCTGGACCCGGAGGTCTGGCGCAAGGCCGGCTGGACGTTCCGGGCGATGGGGCGCCCGCGGGCGTGAGGGGCCGTACCGCTCAGCGCGGGTCGCCCGCCGAGACGAGCCCGGTCTCGTAGGCGAGGACGACCGCCTGGGCGCGGTCGCGCAGCGCCAGCTTGGCGAAGATGCGGGCGACGTGGGTCTTGACGGTGGCCTCGCTGAGGCTGAGCCGTGCCGCGAGTTCGGCGTTGGACAGCCCCCGGCCGACCAGGCCCAGTACCTCCCGCTCGCGCGGGGTGAGCGCGGCCAGGTCGCGGTGGACCGCCGGGACGCGCGGGCCCGGGGCCGGGACGCCGGCCGCGTGGCGTTCGACCAGGCGGCGGGTTATCGAGGGGGCGAGCAGCGCGTCCCCGGTGTCGACGAGCCGGACGGCGGCGGCAAGGTGGGCCGGGGTGACGTCCTTGAGCAGGAAGCCGCTGGCACCGGCGGCGAGCGCGTCGTAGACGTAGGCGTCGAGGTCGAAGGTGGTCAGCATGATCACCCGGCAGGGGAGGTTCTGCGCGAGGATGCGGCGGGTGGCCTCCAGGCCGTCCAGGACGGGCATCCGGATGTCCATCAGGACGACGTCGGGGCGCAGCCGCCGGGCCAGCTCGACGGCCTCGGCGCCGTCGGCGGCCTCCCCCACCACGTCGAGGCCGCGTGAGGTGAGGATCAGCCGGAAGCCGGTGCGGACCAGTTCCTGGTCGTCGGCGACGAGGACGCGCGGGGCGGAGGCGTTCACAGCGGGTCCAGGGGAAGGCGGGCGCGGACGCGGTAGCCGCCGCCGAGGCGGCGGCGGGCGTCGAGGTCGCCGCCGTGGACGGCGACGCGTTCGCGCAGGCCGAGCAGGCCGCGCCCGGTGCCGTCCGCGGCGGGGGCGGCGGGGGAGCCGGTGCTGAGCACCTCGACGCGCAGGGCGTTCTCGGCGTACCGGATGCGGACCTCGGCGTGGGCCTGGTCGCCACCGTGTTTGAGGGCGTTGGTCAGCGCCTCCTGGACGATGCGGAAGGCGGTGGCGTCGAGGCCGGCGGGGAGGGCGCGGGGGGCGCCGGAGACGCGGACCTCGACGGGCAGGCCGGCGAAGGCGATGCGGTCGATGAGCGGGCTGAGGCGGCTGAGGGTGGGCTGGGGCGCGAGGGCCGGGCGGTCGTCGTGGTCGGCGCCGTCCTGGGCGGGGGCGAGCAGGCCGAGGAGGTGGCGCAGTTCGGTCATGGCGTTCCGCCCAGCCTCCTCGACGGCGGCCATGGCGGTGGCGGCCTCCTCGGGGAGGGTGGTGAGGATCTCCCGGGCGGCGCCGGCCTGGACGACCATGAGGCTGACGTTGTGGCTGACGATGTCGTGGAGATCGGCGGCGATCCGGGCCCGCTCCCCGTCGACGGCACCGAGGGCGGCGCTCTCCCGCTCGCGCTCCAGCAGCCAGCCGCGCTCCTCCAGCGCCGCGCGGTGCAGCCGCCGCTCCCGCACGAGGCCGACCGCGAGGACGGCCGCTGCCCCGTACCCGGCGACCGCCAGGACCACCCACATCACCTCTGGACTCCCCACACCCGCAGCCTTCCAGAGCCCCGGCCCGGCCGCGTCCTCCTCGGGGAGCAGCCCGTACATCCGGGGGTGTAGAGGCCCGCCGGGTTACCACCAGGGAGGGACGCGACGCCGGTCCGCCCGCTTCTAGGTTCGTGCCATGACAAGTGACCGTAACAGTACGCGGAATGCCGGGCCGGTCGTCCAACTGGACGGTGTGATCAAGGAGTACGGGGAGGCCAAGGCGCTGGACGGACTGACGCTCTCCGTCGCGGCCGGGGAGGCGGTGGCCGTGATGGGCCCGTCGGGATGCGGCAAGTCGACGCTGCTGAACCTGGTGGCGGGGCTGGACCGGCCGAGCGCGGGCGGGGTACGGGTCGCCGGGCAGGAGCTGACGGAGCTGAACGAGACCGGGCTCGCTCTCTTCCGGCGTCGGCGCATCGGCATGGTCTTCCAGTTCTTCAACCTCATCGACGACTTGCCCGCCCTCGACAACGTGGCGCTCGTCGCCCAGCTGACCGGCACCCCGGCGCGCCAGGCCCGCCGTCGCGCCCTGGAACTCCTCGGCGAACTCGGTATCGCCGACCGCAAGGACGCCTATCCGGCGGTGCTCAGCGGGGGTGAGCGGCAGCGGGTCGCGGTGGCCCGGGCTCTGATGAACCGGCCCGCCCTGCTGCTGGCCGACGAGCCGACCGGTGCCCTGGACAGCCGCTCGGGGGAGCAGGTGATGGACCTGCTCATCGATCTGAACCAGCTCGGGCAGACCCTGCTGATCGTCACCCACGACCGGAACTTGGCCATCCGGTGCGCGGGCCGGCTGGTGGAGATGGCGGACGGCCGGGTGGCCCGCGAGAGTGCGCTGGAGCCCGCCGCATGAGCGCGGTGTGGTCGGCCTCCCGGGCGGCGGTGCGGCGCCGGCGGCTCCAGACGGTGGTGATCGGGCTGGTCGTGACGGCGACGACCACGACCCTGCTGCTGGGCCTCACCCTGCTGCACGCGGCCTCCGGGCCCTTCGACCGGGCCTTCGCCGGGCAGCGCGGCGCGCACGCCGTGGCCTCCTTCGACCTGGACCGGGTGGGCACCGGCGAACTGGCGGCAGCCGGGCGCGAGTCCGGGGCCGACACCGCCGGGCCCTTCGAGGTGGCGGCGCTGGAGCTCGACGAGGACTGGCTGTGGAACCCGCCCGGCACCCTGGTGGTGGCCGGACGGGCGGGCCCCGGCGGCGCGGTGGACCGCATCAGGATGGTGGCGGGCCGCTGGGCCGAGGCCCCGGGCGAGATCGTCGTCAACTGGGACATCGACGGCTCCCCCGGCACGGAACTGCTCGGTACGCGCCTGGAGGCCCCCGGCGCCCCGCCGCTGACGGTCGTCGGCTTCGCCACGAGCCTCAGCAGGTCGGCCGGGGCCTGGGTCACCCCCGGCCAGGCCACGGAACTGCACCCGTACGGAGCCCAGTTGCTCTACCGGTTCGCGAACGACCCGGACGGCGCAGCACTGGACGCGGCCGTCCGTGAGGCGACGGCCGGGCTGCCCGAGGACGCGCTCACCGGCACCCAGTCGTACCTCTCCCTGCGGGACGCCTTCTCCGCCCAGGCCGACGCCTATCTCCCGTTCCTCGCCTTCTTCGGCGTCCTCGGGCTGCTGGTCGCCCTGCTGATCACGGGGAACGTGGTCAGCGGAGCGGTGATCTCGGGCCGTCGGCACATCGGCGTACTGAAGGCGCTCGGCTTCACCCCGAACCAGGTGGTCGCCGTCTACCTGCTGATGGTCTCCGTCCCCGCGCTGACCGGCGCCCTCCTCGGTACCGCGGCCGGGGCTGCGACCGCCGGGCCGTTCCTGAAGCTCGCCTTCACCGGCATCGAGACGGGCGGCGTCCCGATCGGCGTCAGCCCCTGGCTGGTCGCCGGCTGCCTGCTCGGCATGCCGCTGCTGGTGCTGCTCATCGCCCTGGTCCCGGCCTCCCGGGCGCACCGCCTCTCGGCGGTCCAGACCATCTCGGCGGGGAGCGCGCCCCGCCCGGGACGCGGCCTGCGGGCTCAGCGGCGGCTCGGCTCCAGCCGCCTGCCGCGGTCGGTCAGCCTGGGACTCGGGCGGCTCTTCGCGCGGCCGGTGCGCAGTGCGGTCACCCTGGCCGCGGTGGCGCTCGGGGTGACGACCGTGACGCTGACGACCGGGCTGAGCGCCACCCTGGTCGCCTTCGCGGGCGACGGCCAGCGGACGCCGGTGGTGGGCGTGGCCCGGGACTCCCCGGCCGGGGAGTCCCGCCGCTCCGCGGACCGGGGGGCCGAGGCACGGCTGCGGGCGCTGCCCGGCACCGAGGCCGTGACCGCGCGTGCCCTGGTCCGGGCCCAACTGCAGGGCGGGACACGGACCGTCTCGGCCGACTTCTACCGCGGCGATCTCGATGGCCCCGCCTCCCGTGTCGTCGAGGGCCGATGGCCGGTGCGTACGGGGGAGGCGGCGGCCGGGCCGGGGTTCCTGCGGCAGCAGGGGCTGGCGGTCGGCGACCGGTTCGTGCTGCGCGCGGGCGGGCGGCAGGTGCCGATGACGGTGGTGGGCAAGCTCCTCGACGGCGACGCCCGGGCCTTCACCGCCTCCTGGCCGACCCTGGCCCGGCTGGACCCGGGGGCGGCGGCCGAGGAGTACCGGGTGGTACTGGCCGAGGGCGCCGATGCGGCGGCGTACGCGCGGGCGGTCCGGGCGGCCGGTGCCGGGCTGCGCGCCTCGGTGAGCGAGCCGGCCCCCGATGCGGTCACCGCGGTGATCGGCTTCGCCTCCGTCTTCACACTGCTGCTCGCCCTGGTGGCGGCGCTGGGCGTGCTGCACTCGGTGCTGCTGGACGTCCGGGAGCGCCGCCGCGATCTCGGGATGCTGAAGGCGGTGGGGATGACCCCGCGCCAAGTGGTGGTGATGACGGTGGTCTCGGTGGCGGCGCTGGGCGCGGCCGGCGGGGTGCTCGGCGTGCCGCTCGGCATCGGGGCGCACCGCCTGGTGGTGGAGCACATCGGGGTGATCGCCTTCCCCGACTCCATGAAGGACGTCTGGCACCTGCCGCACCTCACCGGCGTGGCGCTGGCGGGGGTGCTGATCGCGACGGCGGGGGCGCTGCTCCCGGCCCGCTCGGCCGCCCGGCTGCCGATCGCCGAGGTGCTGCACACCGAGTAGGCGGACGGGCGGCCCGCCCCTACTGCCCCGCCCGCCGCGCCCGGTACGCCCGCATCTTCGCCCGGGCCCCGCACACCTCCATCGAGCACCAGCGGCCCCGCCCCGCCGGACTGCGGTCGTAGTAGGCCCAGCGGCACGTCTCGTCCTCGCAGACCTTCAGCCGCCGCCAGCTCCCGTCCAGGGAGCCCAGGGCGACGGCGAGGGCGATGCGGGCGGTGAGGGAGCCGGGGTCGGCCGGGGTCAGGCGGGCGGAGCCGTCGGCGGGGTCGACGGCGGCCAGGAGGGGGGCGCGGGCCAGGAGGTCGCCGAGGGCGGGGACCTCGGCGTGGGGCGGGTGTCCGGCGTGGGCGAGGCAGGCGGCGCGCAGGGATTCGCGCAGTTCCCGGGCGGCCGGTGCGTCCGCCTCGCCCACGCCGAGGGCCGCCCGGCCCTCGGCGGTGTCGAGCGCGTCGGTCCCCTCCTCCAGGTCCACCGTGTTGACCAGGGCCTGGACGAGGGCGAGGGGCCCGGGGGCGGAAGGTCTGGCCATGGCGACGACGTTACTCGTACCCGGGGCTACCGGGTCCCGGCGGTGGTCCGGGGGGTGAGGATCTCGGCGAGGGAGTCGGTGCGCCACTGCCGCAGGAGGGCGTGGAAGGCGACGGCGCCGTGCGGGTAGGCGGCGGAGTTGGGGCGGCCCCGGCCTTCCCGGTTGTAGTAGCCGGGGGTGCACTCGGCGTGGAACCACTCGTGGTCGGCGGCGCCTTCGGCGATCTCGGCGAGCCAGGCGTCCTCGGCCTGCCGGGAGGGTTCGAGTACCGCGTCCGCCTCCTGGGCCGCGGCGACCAGGGCCGCCGCGTGGACGGCCTGTTCGTCGAGGATGTGGGTGAAGTTGACGCTGCTGGCGTTCTGCAGGCTGCCCATCTGGATCAGGTTGGGGAAGCCGTTGCTGGTGAAGCCGTGCAGGGTGCGCGGGCCCCGCTGCCCCCAGGCGTGGAGCAGGGGCAGGCCGTCGCGGCCGTGCACGGGGAGTTTGCCGGAGAGGACGCCGGAGACCCCGACGGAGAAGCCGGTGGCGAAGATCAGGCAGTCGAGCGGGTAGGTGGTGCCGTCGACGACGACGCCGTCCTCGGTGAGGCGCTCGATGCCGTGGGTGGCGGCGGTGTCGACCAGGGTGACGTTCTCCCGGTTGAACGCCGGGTAGTACGCGTCCGAGAAGGTGGGGCGCTTGCAGGCGTACCGGTACCAGGGCTTGAGGGCGTCGGCGGTGTCCGCGTCGGCGACGAGCTGCCCGACGCGGGCGCGGAGTTCGTTCATCTGGGCGGCGTCCGCCACCTCGTAGGCCGCCTCGAACGCCTCGGGGTCGCCGTCGCGGCGGAAGCTCGGCAGCAGCTTCTCCAGCAGCCCCGCGGAGGCCGTCCAGCCGTCGGCCACCAGGTCCTCCTCGGCCGGCTCGCCGGAGACGATGCGCAGGAAGTTCTCCCGGCGTTCGCGCGCCCAGCCGTCGCGGTCGGCCCCGACGTCGGCGGCGGTGGTCCGGCGGTTGCCGCGTACGCCCACGGAGGACGGGGTGCGCTGGAAGACGTAGACGTGCTCGGCGTCCTCGGCGAGTTTCGGGATGGCCTGCACGCCGGTGGCGCCGGTGCCGACGACGCCGACGCGCTTGCCGGCCAGCCCCGTCATGCCGCCGTCGGCGTCTCCTCGGGTGTAGCCGTAGTCCCACCGGGAGGTGTGGAAGGTGTGGCCGGCGAACTTCTCGATGCCCTCGATGGCCGGCAGCTTGGGTTCGGAGAGGGTGCCGGTGGCCGTGATCACGTACCGCGCCCGGAACGCGTCGTCCCGGTCGGTGGTGACCAGCCATTCCTCGGCCGCCTCGTCCCAGGTGAGTGAGGTGACGGTGGTGGAGAAGAGGGCGTCGTCGCCCAGCTCGAACTGCTCGGCGACGCGCACCGCGTGGCGGCGGATCTCCTCGCCGGGGGCGTACTTCCACTCGGGGACGTAGCCGGTCTCGTCGAGCAGCGGGAGGTAGACGTGCGACTCGATGTCGCAGTGCACGCCGGGGTACCTGTTCCAGTACCAGGTGCCCCCGAAGCCGCCGCCCGTCTCGACGATCCGGATGCGCGCCACGCCCTGCTGCCGCAGGCGGGCCCCGGCGAGGATGCCGCCGAACCCGCCGCCGACGACCACCACGTCGACGGTGTCGTTCAGCGGGTCGCGATCGGGAACACCGTCGATGTACGGGTCAGCGGCGTAGTAGCCGAACTCCGCCTCGGCCCCGCGGTACTGGCTGGCGCCGTCCGGGCGCACCCGGCGCTCGCGTTCCTGGCGGTAGCGCTTCCTCAGTTCGGCGAGTTCATCTGCGCTGACGTGGTGAGCGGTCGTCATGTGGAGCTGTTCCTCGGTCTGTTGGGGGCCTTCTTCGGGGGACGGGCCGATCCGGGAAGAGTGGGGGTGGCCCGTACCGCGAGCGGAGTGCCCACTACCGTACACCTCAACCGGACAGTAGTGTCCGGTACTTGGGCGGCGTCCTCCGCAGCCTGCTCCGGCGAGCGCCCCTCCCCCGTTCGCGCCTGCGAAGACAGGCCGCACGGCCCCCACGACCAGCCGACAGGAAGAGTGATCCCCCCTCATGCGACGCCTCACGACCCCCTCACTGGCCGGGCTCGCGGCCGCCGGCCTGCTCGCCCTCACCGGCTGCGGCACGCAGCAGGGCACCACCGCGGGCGGCGAGCCCGCCGCCACCGCCGACCGGACCATCGTGGCCAAGCGGCTCGCCCACCTGACCCGGCCGCACGAGGAGACGGGCATGACCCTGCTGGAGGGTCCGCTGCTCGACGAGAAGGGCCGCCTGCTGGTGGTCGACGTCACCGCGCCGGCCGGCGAGCCCAAGGTGATCCGCGTCGACGTGGACCGGGGCAAGGGCAGGCCGTTCCACACCGACGAGCGCGGCGTCTACACCTCCGCCCAGTTCAGCCCGTACGACGGGCGGATCTACCTCACCGACTTCGCGCACGGCGAGATCGTCAGCCTCGCCCCGGGCGGCGGCGACCGGCAGGTCTTCTTCACGGGGGAGGTCGACGGCGCCCGGATGAGCCCCGACGACCTCGCCTTCGACCGACAGGGGAACCTGTACGTCAGCGACTCGCGGGGGATGACCGAGGGCAAGGCCGAGGGCCGCATCGTGCGGATCGACCGGGACGGGGAGAAGGCCACCGTCCTCGCCGACCGGCTCGCCGCCCCGAACGGCGTCTCCTTCGACGAGGAGTACCGGGGCCTGTGGTTCAGCGAACTGACCGAGAACCGGATCTCCTACCTCAAGCTCGACGACAAGGGCGAGGGTGCCTCCCGGCACACCGCCATCCGCGTCGACGGCGGCGTCGCGCAGACCGACTCGATCGCCGTGGACGCCGACGGCAACCTCTACCAGGGGCTGCACGGCCGCCCCGCCATGGCGGTGTACGACCGGCACGGGGCGCGGTTGGCGACGATCGAGGTGCCCGCCCGCCACCAGGGACTCGAATCCGCGACGAACGTGGCCATCACGCCCGGCGGCACCCGCGCGTACATGACGGTGAGCGGCCCCTCGGGCGGGTACGTGTACACCTTCGACGCGCTCGCCGAGGGCATCCGGCAGTCCAACGGGGGCTGATCCGCGAGGCCGGTCAGCCCGTGAACGGCCGTACCGGTCCCACCTCGACGCCGAGGAGCGCCCAGGCCGCCAGCGCCCGGCGCACACGGTCTTGCGGGGTGGGGCCGGTGACGGCGCCGGAGACCATGGCGACGGCGAGCATCAGGTCCTCCACCGGCAGCGGGCTGCCCCCGCGCAGCGCCGTGCGCAGGGCTCCCTCCAGGCGTCCCGCCAGTTCCTCCGCGTGGCCGCGCGCCTCGCGCAGCGAGGTGGTCCCCTCCGCGCGGAGCAGGCCGATGAAGGCGGCCGACTCCGCGAGGTGCCAGGTCAGCACGGCCAGCACGTCGGCGAGGGCGGCCCCCTCGACGGCGGCGGCCCGCTCGACCTGGAGCACGTTCTCCTCCAGGACGGTGGCGGCGATGGCGGAACGGTCCGGGAAGTGCCGGTAGAGGCTGCCCTGCCCGACCCCGGCCCGGCGTGCGATCTCCGCCATCGGGGCGTCGAGCCCCAGCTCGGCGTAGACCTCCCGGGCGGCGGCGACCAGCGCGGCGCGGTTCCGCGCGGCGGCCCTCGGCCCCTGGTTCACGCGGGGCCGCGTCTGGGGCCCGGTCGGTTCTGTCACCCCGGAAGGATAGCCAGGCCGACACGCAGACCCCGAAGCGCGTTACCCCTTGAAAGAGTCAGTCGGTAACGCCATGATGGCGGAGCACGCTTCCCCGACCCGCCCCACGAGGAGCCCGCCCATGCCCATCGCCACCCTCGCCGTGGTCGTCCTGGACACCCCGACGCCCCTGGCCCTCGCCCACTTCTACGAGGCGATCCTCGGCGGCACCGTGGAGCAGCCCGCCGAGAACTGGGTCGAGCTGCACGGGCCGGGCGTCAAGCTCGCCTTCCAGGAGGCCCCGGACATGGTCCCGCCCGCCTGGCCGTCGCCGGACGGCTCCCAGCAGCTCCACCTCGACCTGAACGTCCCCGACCTGGACGCGGCCGAGGGCCAGGTCCTCGCGCTGGGCGCCCGCCCCCTCGACACCCGCGCCGACCGCGCCTTCCGCGTCTACGCCGACCCGTCCGGCCACCCCTTCTGCCTCTGCCAGGAGTAGTCGGGAACGCGAGGAGCCCCCGCCCGGACACCGACGGGGGCTCCTCGTGTTCGGCCGTACGGCCACGGGTGCGGCTCAGCCGTCGAGCTGCTCCAGGGTCGCGTTGGAGGGGCCGCGCCGAGCGGAGAGGTCCCGCGAGACGGCCTCGGCGTCGCGCAGCACGCGCACCGCGTTCCCCCAGGTCAGCTTGGCCAGGTCGGCCGTGGACCACGTGCGGCTCAGCAGTTCGGCGACCAGGTTCGGGTAGCCCGCGACGTCCTCCAGGCCGGCCGGGGTGAAGGCCGTGCCGTCGTAGTCGCCGCCGATGCCGATGTGGTCGATACCGGCCACCTCGCGCATGTGGTCGAGGTGGTCGGCGACGGTGGAGGCGGTCGCGACGGGGCGCGGGTGGGCCGCCTCGAAGGCGCGGTGCAGGGCCATCGCCTCCTCGCCGGTGTCGAGGTGGTGGTGGCCGTGCGAGCGCAGGTTCTCGTCGGCGCGCAGGGTCCACTCGACGGCGGCCGGGAGGATGAACTTCGGCACGAAGGTGGCCATGGCGACGCCGCCGTTGGCGGGGAGCTGGGCCAGCACGTCGTCGGGGATGTTGCGCGGGTGGTCGCAGACCGCGCGGGACGAGGAGTGCGAGAAGATCACCGGCGCCTCGCTGGTGGCGAGCGCGTCCCGCATGGTCCCGGCCGAGACGTGGCTCAGGTCGACCAGCATGCCGGTCCGGTTCATCTCCCGGACCACCTCGCGCCCGAAGGCGGAGAGCCCGCCGAGGCGTTCGGTGTCGGTGGCGGAGTCGGCCCACGCGATGTTGTCGTTGTGCGTGAGCGTCATGTAGCGCACGCCGAGCGCGTACAGGGCGCGCAGGGTGGCGAGCGAGTTGTTGATGGAGTGGCCGCCCTCGGCCCCCTTGAGGGAGGCGATACGGCCCTCGCCGCGCGCCTTCTCCATCGCGTCGGCGCTCCCGGCGGGTGCCAGGTCCGCCGGGTAGCGGGCGAGGAGCTGGTCGACGCAGTCGATCTGCTCCAGGGTGGCGCTGACCGCCTCGTCGCCGCCGAGGTCGGAGCGGACGTAGACCGACCAGAACTGCGCGCCGACCCCGCCGGCCCGCATCCGGGCGATGTCGGTGTGCAGGTGGGCCGACTGGTCCTCGGCGATGTCGCGCCGGGACAGGTCGTAGCGGACCTGCTCGCGCAGCGCCCAGGGCAGGTCGTTGTGGCCGTCGACCACGGGGTGCTCGGCCAGGAACTCCAGTGCCGTGGGCAGGAGTTCCGCGTTGGGTACGGAACCGGTGGGGGTGCTCGTCATGTCGTACGCCTCACTTTCCGAAGCCGAAGCCGGCCGGGCCGCCGGAGGTCTTGGCACGCAGGCGCTTGCCCTTCTCGGTGGCCTGCTCGTTCAGCTCGCGCTGGAAGTCCTTCATGCGGCCGAGCAGTTCCTCGTCGTGGGCGGCGAGGATGCGCGCGGCCAGCAGCCCGGCGTTGCGGGCGCCGCCGACCGAGACGGTGGCGACCGGGACCCCGGCGGGCATCTGCACGATGGACAGCAGCGAGTCCATGCCGTCGAGGTACTTCAACGGCACCGGCACGCCGATGACCGGTAGCGGCGTGACGGAGGCCAGCATGCCGGGCAGGTGGGCGGCGCCGCCCGCCCCGGCGATGATCGCCTTGAGTCCGCGCGCGGCGGCCTGCTCGCCGTAGGCGATCATCTCGTGCGGCATGCGGTGGGCGGAGACGACGTCGACCTCGTAGGCGATCTCGAACTCGTCGAGCGCCTGGGCGGCGGCCTCCATGACGGGCCAGTCCGAGTCCGAGCCCATGACGACGCCGACGACGGGGTTCTGGCTGGTGTGTGCGGTCACTCGGTGATCGTTCCCCTGAGGTATCCGGCAGCGTGCCGGGCGCGCTCCAGCACCGCGTCCAGGTCGTCGCCGTAGGTGTTGACGTGGCCGACCTTGCGACCGGGCTTCACGTCCTTGCCGTACATGTGGATCTTCAACTGCGGGTCGCGCGCCATGCAGTGCAGGTACGCGGCGTACATGTCGGGGTAGTCGCCGCCCAGCACGTTGCACATCACGGTCCACGGCGCGCGCGGGCGCGGATCGCCCAGCGGCAGGTCGAGGACGGCGCGGACGTGGTTGGCGAACTGCGAGGTGACCGCACCGTCCATGGTCCAGTGGCCGGAGTTGTGCGGGCGCATGGCCAGCTCGTTGACGAGGACGCGGCCGTCCTCGGTCTCGAACAGCTCGACCGCGAGGTGGCCGACGACGCCCAGTTCGTCGGCGATCCGCAGCGCCAGCTCCTGCGCCCGGCCGGACAGCTCCTGGCCGAGGCCGGGAGCCGGGGCGATGACCGTGTCGCAGACGCCGTCGACCTGGCGGGACTCGACGACCGGGTAGGCGACGGCCTGGCCGTGCGGGGAACGGACGATGTTGGCGGCCAGCTCGCGGCGGAAGGGCACCATCTCCTCGGCGAGGACCGGCACGCCCGCGCGGAACGGCTCGGCCGCGTCCGCCTCGGAGCGGACCACCCAGACGCCCTTGCCGTCGTATCCGCCGCGCACGGTCTTGAGGACGACGGGGAAGCCGCCGCCCTCGGGCGAGGCGGCCAGTTCCGCGGCGAAGGCCGTCACGTCGCCCGGGTCGGCCACGATGCGGTGCCGGGGGCAGGGCACGCCGATCTCGGTCAGGCGGGCCCGCATCACCCCCTTGTCCTGGGCGTGCACCAGCGCGTCGGGCCCGGGGCGGACGGGGATGCCGTCCGCCTCCAGGGCCCGTAGGTGTTCGGTCGGGACGTGCTCGTGATCGAAGGTGATCACGTCACAGCCCCGCGCGAAGGCGCGCAGTGTCTCCAGGTCGCGGTGGTCGCCGACGACGACCTCGCCGGCGACCAGGGCCGCCGAGTCCTGGGGGGTGTCACTGAGAAGCTTGAACCTGATGCCGAGCGGGATGCCTGCCTCGTGCGTCATGCGCGCGAGCTGCCCACCGCCGACCATGCCGACTACCGGAAACGTCACGCGGTCCAGGGTATCGGCCCTTCCCCAGGGCACCGGGGTCGCGCACCGTCGGTCACGGCGCCGGGACAGCGCGTCGGCGCCCGGGACGGGGCAGGCGACGCCTGGTTAGCATGACCGGGTTGACGCGGCCACGGTGAGCCCGGCCGCCCGACGCACCGGCGGTACCGACGACGAGCGACAGGGGCTGAGCCCGTACATGAGTCCTGCACCGGGAGAACCGACGCCCGCCGCCACCGCGACGGGCGCCACCGCGCTCCGGGGGCGGGTACGCCGGCTGGTCCGCGAGGCGGTGCGGTTCGGCGCGGTCGGCGGCGCCGGCGTCCTGGTCAACCTCGCCGTCTTCAACCTCGTGCGGCACACGACCGAACTCGCGGTGGTCCGCGCCAGCGTCCTCGCCACGGTGGTGGCGATCGTCTTCAACTACCTCGGGTTCCGCTACTTCACCTACCGCGACCGCGACAAGGGCGGCCGGACCCGCGAGATGTCGCTCTTCCTCGCCTTCAGCGTGATCGGCCTGGTCGTCGAGAACGGCATCCTCTACACCGGCACCTACGGCCTGGGCCTCGACGGGCGGCTGGAGTCGAACGTCCTGAAGTTCGCCGGCATCGGCCTGGCCACCCTGTTCCGCTTCTGGTCCTACCGCACCTGGGTCTTCCGCGCCCCGGATGCCGACCGCGCGGCGCGGCCGGCGAAACCGGCGCGCGAGCCCGTCGCCTCCGGCTCGCCCGCCGGCCGGAGCTGAGCCCGGGGGGCCCGGCTCACTCCTCGGGCGCGCGGGAGAGGAAGAGCCCGAAGACCGCCGGGTGGGCCTGGAGCATCTCCAGCCGCCCCCCGTCCGCCTCGGCCAGGTCCCGCGCCACCGCCAGCCCGATCCCGGTGGAGTTGCGCCCGCTGATCGCCCGCTCGAAGATCCGCGCGCCCAGGTCGGGGGGGACGCCGGGGCCCTCGTCGGCGACCTCGACCACGGCTTGGTTCCCGGTCACCCGGGTGCGCAGGGCGACCGTGCCGCCGCCGTGCATCAGGGAGTTCTCGATCAGCGCCGCCAGCACCTGGGCGACCGCGCCCGGGGTGGCGACGGCCCGCAGGTCGCGACGGCCCGAGCAGACGATGGCCCGGCCCTCGGAGCGGTAGGCGGGCCGCCACTCCTCCAGCTGCTGCTTGACCACCTCGTACAGGTCGAAGGCGACGGCCGAGCCGGTCATGGGGTCGCGGGCGTTGGTCAACAGCCGCTCGACCACGTCGGTGAGCCGCTCGACCTGGGTCAGCGCGATGGTCGCCTCCTCGCGGGCCGTGGCCAGGTCCTCGGTGAGGGTGATCTCGTCGAGCCGCATGGACAGGGCGGTCAGCGGGGTGCGGAGCTGGTGCGAGGCGTCGGCGGCGAGCCGCCGCTCGGCGGTGAGCATCCGGGCGATCCGTTCGGCCGACCGGTCCAGCACGTCGGCGACCCGGTCCAGCTCGGGCACCCCGTACCGCTTGTGGCGCGGCCGGGGATCGCCGGAGCCGAGGCGTTCGGCGGTCTCGGCGAGGTCGGTCAGGGGCGCGGCGAGCCGGTTGCCCTGGCGGACGGCGAGGAGTACGGCGGCGACGACGGCGAGCAGCGCGACCCCGCCGATGATCAGCAGCGTGCGGCCGACCTCGCCGGTGACGGCGGCGCGCGGCTCCTGGACGAGGACGGACTCGCCCTCCTCCCCGGTGGCCCGGGCCTCGATGGCGTCGCCGCCGGGGCGGTCGCCGATCTCGATGGCCTCCCGCCCGGGGATCTCGATACGGGCGTAGCGCTTGGCGCCGATCTGGTCGCGCAGAAGGCCCGCGCTGATGCGCTCCTCGCTGATCAGGCGGCTGTCGACGATGGAGGCGAGCCGCACCGCCTCGGACTCGACGCTCTCCCGCGCGCTGTTGGTGATGGTGCGGGTCTCCACGATCACCAGGGAGCCGCCGAAGACGGCGATCACCACGAGTACCACGGCGAGGGTGGAGTTGATCAGACGGCGGCGCACTGTGGTCCTCGCGGGATCAGGGGTCCTCGGGGGTCAGGACTTCTCGAAACGGAAGCCGACGCCCCGCACGGTGGCGATGTAGCGGGGGTTGGCCGCGTCGTCGCCGAGTTTCTTGCGCAGCCAGGAGATGTGCATGTCGAGGGTCTTGGTCGAGGACCACCAGGTGGTGTCCCAGACCTCGCGCATCAGCTGGTCGCGGGTGACGACCCGGCCGGCGTCGCGCACCAGGACCCGCAGCAGGTCGAACTCCTTTGCCGTGAGCTGGAGTTCCTCCTCGCCCATCCAGGCCCGGTGCGACTCGACGTCGATCCGCACGCCGTGCGTCGTGGTGGGCTGGGGCACTTCCGCGGCGCCGCGCCGCAGCAGGGCCCGGACCCGGGCCAGCAGCTCGGCGAGGCGGAACGGCTTGGTGACGTAGTCGTCGGCGCCCGCGTCGAGGCCGACGACGGTGTCCACCTCGTCCGCGCGGGCGGTGAGGATCAGGATCGGAACCGTGTGCCCGTCGGAACGGAGCCGGCGGGCGACCTCCAGACCGTCCATGCCGGGCAGCCCCAGGTCCAGGACGACGAGGTCGACGCCTCCCCGCAGTCCGGCGTCGAGGGCGGTGGGCCCGTCCTGGCGGACTTCCACCTCGTATCCCTCCCTGCGCAGGGCGCGGGCCAGCGGCTCCGAGATGGACGCGTCGTCCTCGGCGAGCAGTACACGGGTCATGGGGTGATGGTAGTCCGCGCGGCCCCGGGGGCGCCCGGGCTCCGCCCCCGGTCCGCGCAACCTCGGGGCATACCCTTCAAGGTGAGGCTGGAATGATCCATTCACCTTCGAATGAGGCGTGGAGCACACCTTTCGCCTGTGATCCATGTCTCAGATGCTTCCCTAACGTGGACAGTCATGACGTATGGTGGCGAGACGCCTGTAGCACTACATGATGACCTTTGGCGCGCTACGCGGGCTGAAGGTCACTTTTGTGTGCGGGCCGGCTTCCGGTCGGCCCTGAAAGGAATGACCTGCGGCCGGGCCCCGGCCTCCCTCGCCCCGAGATCCCGCGTGGACCCGGAGGCGGTGGTGGGGACCGGGGCGTGGCTCCCGGTGTCGCCGTCCCCCGCCTCACGCGCTGCGCGAGGTCAGGGCCCCTGGGCGTGGGGGAACCGGGACGGAGGACGACGCCGGTGCCGGCCGAACCCCCCACCGGGCGCGCAGCGGCTCACGCGTGCGCGTCCCGAACCCACAAGGATCGACCCATGGCGTCCAGCCTGACGAAGGACGCGGCCGGCAACCCCGGCTCGCAGAAGACCTTCTTCGGCCACCCCCGCGGACTGGCCACACTGTTCCTCACAGAGATGTGGGAGCGCTTCAGCTACTACGGCATGCGCGCGCTCCTCCCCCTGTACCTCATCGCGCCCGGAGGACTCGCCCTCGACGCGGCGACGGCCACGATCATCTACTCGGTCTACGTGGCCCTCGTCTACCTGCTGGCCCTCCCCGGCGGCTGGTTCGGCGACCGCTACTGGGGGCCGCGGAAGACGGTCGCCGTCGCGGCCGCGGTCATCATGGTGGGCCACCTGACCCTCGCCCTCCCCGGTGACGCGGTCTTCTACGCCGGCCTGGTGCTGGTCGCCATCGGCTCCGGCCTGCTCAAGGCCAACATCTCCACGATGGTCGGCCACCTCTACGACGGGCCCAACGACCCGCGTCGCGACGGCGGCTTCACCATCTTCTACATGGGCATCAACGTCGGTGCCTTCGTCGCGCCCCTGATCATCGGCACCATCGGCGAGAACGTCGGCTGGCACTACGGCTTCGGCCTCGCCGCCCTCGGCATGGGCCTGGGTCTGCTCCAGTTCCTGCTGGCCGGGAAGAACCTGAGCCCGCTCTCCTCGCAGGTCCCCAAGCCGCTCAGCAGCGACGAGCGGAACAACGTGATCCGCAAGGCGCTCATCTGGCTGCTCATCGCCGTCGTCTTCTACGGGATCGTCAGCTTCACCGGCAGCTTCACCCTCAAGTGGGCCACCGTCCCGCTGACCGTCCTCGGCCTGGTCATCCCGATCATGGTCCTGGGCCGGATGAAGCGCGACAGGGAACTGACCGGCACCGAGCAGTCCAAGCTCTCCGCCTACATCTGGTTCTTCGTCGCGGCGGCCGTCTTCTGGATGATCTACGACCAGGGCGGCTCGACGATGGCGATCTTCGCCGAGGGCAAGGTCGACAACCAGGTGTTCGGCTGGGAGTTCCCGGTCTCCTGGTTCCAGTCGGTCAACCCGATCCTGGTGATGGCGCTCGCGCCGGTCTTCGCCTGGATCTGGCTCTACCTGAACCGGAAGGGCAAGGAGCCCAGCACGATCACCAAGTTCGCCGGTGGTCTGGTGCTGGTCGGCATCTCCTTCTTCGTCTTCCTGCTGCCCCTGACGGCCAGCTCCGACGGGACGCTGGTCAACCCGTGGTGGCTCGTGGTCATCTACTTCTGCCAGACCGCGGGTGAGCTGATGCTCTCACCGGTCGGGCTGTCGGTGACGACCAAGATGGCACCGGCCAAGTACGCCTCCCAGATGATGGGCGTCTGGTTCCTCGCGGTGACCGCGGGCGACAGTGTCACCGGGCTGCTGGCGGCGGCCGAGATCAACCTCGACCGCACCGGGATCGTCGCGCTGGAGGCCGCGCTCGCCGTGGCCGGGGGTGTCGCGATCTTCATGTACCGCCGCAAGGTCAAGGCCCTCATGGGCGAGATCCACTGACCTCGCCCCACCTCGCGTCCCGAGCCCCGCGCTTGGCCTCCCGGCCAGGGCAGCGGGGCTCGGGTGTTCTCGGCCCCGGGTGCCGGGCCGGGCCGCGCCCGGGGGTTCTGGGGCCTCGGGCTCCGGCCCGCTCGGAAGGGGGGCCTCTTCGCCGGCCGGGCCGAGAGTGCGGCTGGGCTCCGGCCCCGTGCACCGGTTTCAGGATGGCCTCGAACTGGCCTTGTCGAGCAAGGGTGACGATGAGGAGATGGAGGGGCTGCGGCGGTTCCCGGAGCTCGGCCGGGAGGACTTGTTCCGGTTCTTCACCCTGGCCCCAGCCGGACGTGGCGTTCGTCGGCCCCGGCGGAACTGCGGCTTCGCGCTCCCGCCCTTCACCGCCGCGGGCGATGCCTCCACCGGCCCTTCGCCCGGCCACCGCGCGCATCGGACCTGTCTCCTGTCGCTGCCTGAGCCGGTTGGCACGGCGGGGTTTCCGGTCATGTGGCCAGGTCCAGCCATTCCCCGACGGCCAGCACGTGTGCGCGCCGTCCGGCGTGCGTGCGGAACTCCTTCTCCGGATCGGAGACCTCGACGTAGCCCGCGATCTTGTCCGGCTGCGCCGTCTCGTAGTGGATCGGTACTGCGTACCGGGCGGCGAGGATCTCCGCGGCTGCGGCGGCCTGCCTCGGGTCCAGCGCGGCGGGCAGCGGGCTCGGCGGTCGCAGGTGCGGCGCGTCGACCACCGCGCCGTTGGCGGGCAGGAACACCGCGTCGAATGGGCTGAATCGGCGCGCGATGAGCCACCAGTAGCCGTGGAACATCGTGTCACCGCCGTGGAAGACCCGCTGCCCGTCGGCCTGCACCACCCAGTTCAGCTGCGGGTCACCCAGCCCGTCGACGGAGGGGACCGCGGTGACGCGGAACGGCCCGACTTCGCGGGTGGACCACGTATCCACGACCTCGGCGGCCAGCCGGTGCAGGGCCAGCTCACGCTCGGCCAGCAGCGTCGTCACGTTGTCCACGTCGTCGCCGTGACCGGGCGCCGGTCGCAGCACCGGCGCCCCCGGCGTCAGCACGTCCGCGAGCGCGGACGCGTCGGTGTGGTCCCGGTGCAGGTGGGTGACGAGTGCGGCGGTGACCTTCCCGCTCGGCACCACCAGCCCCTCACCGGGCTTCCACCCCGTGAACAGCGGTGAGAGGTCCCGCACGTGGTCGATCACCAGTCGCTTGCCGCCTGCCTCGATCTCGAGTCCGGCCCAGCCCAGTCGTCGCACCCGCATCTCGCGCTCCTTCGTCTCGGTGGCTGGCCCGAAATTTAGCGTACGACCGTTCTCCAAATCAATAGCGAACGCACGTACGCTATCCTCCTCGCATGTCACCACGACGCTCAGCAGCCGAAGCTCAGGCCACCAGGGGCCGGATCCTCGACCGTGCCGCCGAGATCGCCTCCGAGGAGGGGCTGGACGGCATCACCATCGGCCGGCTCGCCGAGGAGCTGGAGATGAGCAAGTCCGGGGTGCACAAGCACTTCGGCACCAAGGAAACGCTGCAAATCTCCACACTGGACAAGGCGTTCGTGGACTTCTGGCACCGAGTGGTCGAGCCCGCGCTGGCTGAGCCGCCGGGTCTGCGGCGGCTGCGCGCGGTGTGCGCCAACTCCGTGGGCTACCTGGAAGCGCCACTACTGCCCGGCGGCTGCCTGATGACCGCGGCGCTCACCGAGTACGACGGCCGCCCCGGCCGGGTCCGCGACGCGGTGGCCGAGGTGTGGTCGCGCTGGCGGGAACGGCTGCGGGCTGACCTGACCACGGCGGTGGAGAACGGCGAGCTACCCGCCGGGTTCGACATCGACCAGGCGCTGTTCGAGATCATCGCCGCCGGGCTGGCGCTGAACGCGGCCATGCAGCTCCAGCACGACCGGGCAGCCGCGGGCCGGGCCCGCCGCGCGATCGAACGGGCCTTGGACCAGTCCTGACCGCTCGCCCGACCGGGCGCCGGCCAAGCGCGCCGAGCGAGCGGCCTCCCCCACCGGCTTCGCCACCCTGGATACGACCGCCTGACCGCGTTCCCACCGGTCGGCCCGTATCCGCCCGAGATCTCCCGAGTACCGCGGGGGCCCAGCCTCGACGGCCAGCCGCCCTGACGGCACTGCCATGGCCGTCCGCCCCGCGGCCATGGCAGTGCCGTCATCCCTGTTCGGCATTCACGAGCCCGTCGATTACCAACCGCCTCCAGACCCCGTCGACAAACGCTGCCCAGAGAGATCAACGAAGCCGCTCACGCGCCGGCCAGGCTGAGGATGCGGCTCAGCTCCGTGCCGGCCCGGCTCGGTCGGTGGTTGAGGCGCCGGGGGGCCGGGCGGGTGGAGAAGCGGGGGCTGTCAGGGCATTGTGGGGGCCGGGAGGCCGGCCGGGGACGCGAGTTCGGCCCAGACGGTCTTGCCGGGGACGCCGGGGACGCGGACGACACCCCAGTCGAGGCAGAGGCGCTGGACGATGAACATGCCGTGGCCGCCGGGACGCCCGGCCCGGTGAGGCGTACGGGGAGCGGGCTCCCCGGCCCCTTTGTCGGCGACCTCCAGCCGCAGCACCTTCCCCTGCGCGCCCACGCGCAACTCCTGCGGCCCGCCCGCGTGCAGGCACGCGTTGGTGACCAGCTCGGAGACGACCAGCAGCACGTCCTCCGCCGCCGCCCTGCGCTCGGCGTTGGGCGCCGGCAGCCAGCCCCAGTCGTAGAGGGCCTGCCGGGTGAAGTCCCGGGCCATCGGGACGATGCCGGTGGCGTCGGCGAGCCCGAGCTTGCGCACCAGGCGCTCCACGGGCGCCAGGGGCCCCTGGGCGACGTGCGCGTCCGTCTCGGGCCCGCGGTCGCCCGGCAGAGAGGGCCGGGTGGTGCTCATCAGCGCTTCACCTCACCGATTCGCCAGTTCAACGATGTGCCTGGTCGATCCTGCGGAACATAGGGGGAACTTATAAGGGTTCGAGGCGCTCCGCCCGAAGATCCGGACGAGGCGTCCAGGGTCTCTCCTGCCCGAAGTGACCGTGAGAACACCCACGTGTTTCGCGCCCGGCCCGTGACACTGGTAACGCGTCGGTCACGGCCCGGCAACTGTGGGGTAAATCCTGGTCCCGTCAGCGAAGAGCGCCCGGGGAGTCAGCCGGCGAGCGCCGACCCGAGGGAGTCGTGGACGGTGAAGACCGCCTCGGCCCCGGTGATCTGGAAGACACGCGCGACCACCGGCCGCATCGCGGCGAGATGGACCCCGCCCCCGACGGCCTCCGCCTTGAGGCGGGCGCCGAGCAGGACGTTGAGCCCGGTGGAATCGCAGAACTCCAGTTGCGAGCAGTCGACGACGAGGCGCGCCCTGCCTTGGGATACGGCCTCTTCCAGAGGCTCGCGGAGCAGATCGGCGGTGTGGTGGTCCAACTCACCCGCGGGAGTCACCACGGCACTGCCGCCCTCGTTCCGGACGTCCACCCGGAGTCGGCCCCGCGAGGTGCCGCCGACCGTCTGACGGTCCATGCCGTTACTCACTTCCGACCCGTCCTGACCACTGACTGACGCCTTCGAACACTACGCCCTCGCCAACCTCTCCGGGTACCTGAACAGGCCCCGGAAAACGGACATTTCACCACGAAGCTCACTTGCGACCAGGTCAGAGGATTCGGTAGGGCTATAGGAGCACCCATTCGACACGGCCGGCTTCGGAGGCGCCGCACACCCTCAGTGCACGTATTGGCATCGGCAGCCATATGCCGAGAACGATGGAGGACATCATGTCACCCCAGCTCGACGCGCAGACCCGCCTGACGGCGTCGACCGCCCCACCGGCACACCTGTCCGCCGACGGCGCGGGGGAAACCCGGGAATCGCGCGAGGACTCCCCGGTGGCCACCGCCACCGACGACCCCCCCTATGCAGGCCCGGGCCACGAGTTCCCGGCCCTCCTCGCGGACCTGCCGGAGATCCCCCCGTACGACGAGGTGGGGCCGCTGGACGCCCGCGCCCTCTCCAAGACCCTCTTCGCCCGGCTGGAGGCGCTGGTGGAGGGCACCGCGGAGTTCGCCTACGTACGGAACACCCTGGTCGAGCTGAACCTCGCCCTGGTGAAGTTCGCCGCCTCCCGCTTCCGCTCCCGCAGCGAGCCGATGGAGGACATCATCCAGGTCGGCACGATCGGCCTGATCAAGGCGATCGACCGGTTCGAGCTGAGCCGCGGCGTGGAGTTCCCCACGTTCGCCATGCCGACGATCATCGGCGAGATCAAGCGGTTCTTCCGCGACACCTCCTGGTCGGTGCGGGTCCCGCGCCGCCTGCAGGAACTGCGCCTGGACCTGGCGAAGGCCGGGGACGAGCTGGCGCAGAAGCTGGACCGCGCGCCGACCGTGCGCGAGCTGGCCGACCGCCTGGAGCTGAGCCAGGAGGAGGTCGTCGAGGGGATGGCGGCGTCCAACGCGTACACCGCCAGTTCGCTGGACGCCCAGCCCGAGGAGGACGACTCCGAGGGCGCGCTGGCCGACCGCATCGGTTACGAGGACCACGGCATCGAGGGCATCGAGTACGTCGAGTCCCTCAAGCCGCTCATCGCGGAGCTTCCCGCCCGCGACCGCCGCATCCTGTCGCTGCGCTTCACCGCCAACATGACGCAGTCGGAGATCGGCGAGGAACTGGGGATCTCCCAGATGCACGTCTCCCGTCTGCTGACCCGCACGCTGAACCGGCTGCGCAAGGGGCTGACGGTCGTGGAGTGACCGGCCCCGCACGGCCGCGCCTTCGCACACAGGCTTCGGCAGGGCCCGCTTCCCGAGTACCGGGGAGGCGGGCCCTGCCGCGTCCGGGGTCAGCCCGCCGGGACGACCTGCTCCCCCGCCCGCCAGACGCCCGCCACCAGCGGCACTCCCGGCCGGTAGGCGAGGTGGACGTGGCTGGGCGCGTCGAGGAGCACCAGGTCGGCGCGGGCGCCGGGCGCCAGGCGGCCGACGTCCTCACGGCGCAGGGCGGCGGCCCCTCCCGCGGTGGCCGCCCACAGCGCCTCGTCGGGGGTCATCCCCATGTCGCGGACGGCGAGGGCGATGCAGAAGGGGACGGAGGAGGTGAAGGAGGAGCCGGGGTTGCAGTCGGTGGAGAGCGCCACGGTGGCCCCGGCGTCGAGCAGGCGCCGGGCGTCGGGCCAGGGGGCGCGGGTGGAGAACTCCGCGCCGGGGAGCAGGGTGGCGACGGTGTTCCCGGCGGCGAGGGCGTCCACGTCGGCGTCGGTGAGGTGGGTGCAGTGGTCGGCGCTGGCCGCGTCCAGCTCGACGGCGAGCCGGACGCCGGGGCCGTGGCCGAGCTGGTTGGCGTGGACGCGCGGGACGAGGCCCTTGGCGCGGCCGGCGGTGAGGATCGCGCGGGCGGCGTCGCCGTCGAAGGCGCCCCGTTCGCAGAAGACGTCGACCCAGCGGGCGTGGGGCGCGCAGGCGTCCAGCATGGGGCCGGTGACGAGGTCGACGTAGGCGGCGGGGTCGTCGGCGTACTCGGGGGCGACGATGTGGGCACCGAGGTAGGTGACCTCGTCGGTGTGGGCGGCGGCGACCCGCAGCGAGCGGGCCTCGTCCTCGACGGTGAGGCCGTAGCCGGACTTGGTCTCGACGGTGGTGGTGCCCTGCCGCAGCGCCTCGGCGAGGTAGCGGGAGACGTTGGCGGAGAGCGCCGCGTCGCTGGCGGCCCGGGTCGCGGCGACGGTGGTGCGGATGCCCCCGGCGCTGTAGGGGCGGCCCGACATGCGGGCGGCGAACTCCTCGGTGCGGTCGCCCGCGAAGACGAGGTGCGAGTGGGAGTCGACGAAGCCGGGGACGGCGGCCCGTCCGCCCGCGTCGACGACGTGGTCGGTGGCGGGGACGCGGGCGGCCTCCCCCGTCCACACGATCCGCTCGCCTTCGATGACGACGGCCGCGTCCCGGACCACCCCGAGCGGCGAACCGTCGCCCTGCTCCGGGTCGTTGGTCACCAGCGAGGCGATCCCCACCACCGCCGCCGAACCGGCCTCCGCGTTCGCACGCGCACTGCTCTGCACCACAACCACCGTTCCTGACAGGGGACTTGCTGACGACTGCACGGACGCGCGCGGCTACCGGCCGCCTCCGTCCCGGACGGCGGCCACCGCCTCGGCGAGCGCCCGGCCGGTCTCGGGGAGCCGTACGTGGACGCCGTCGCGGACGATGACGCGCCCGCCGACCAGGACGTGCGTCACGTCGGCGGCGCTCGCGGCGAAGACGGCGGTCTCGCCGCCGAGCGCCGGGGGCGCCCCGGCCGTCCGTACGGTGTCCAGGGCGAGCGTGGTGAGGTCGGCGGGGGCGCCGGGGGCGAGGGTGCCCGCCTCGGGGCGGCCGAGGGCGGCGTGGCCGTCGGCGGTGGCGGCGCGCAGCAGCGCGGCGGCGGTCCAGTGGCCGCGGGTGCGGGTGCGCAGCCGCTCGTCGAGTTCGAGGGCGCGGGCCTCCTCGAAGAGGTCGATGACGGCGTGGCTGTCGCTGCCGAGGCTGAGCGGGCTGCCGGCGCGCTGGAGGCGGGGCGCGGGGCCGATGCCGTCGGCGAGGTCGCGTTCGGTGGTGGGGCACACGCAGGTGCCGGTTCCGCTGGCGCCGATGAGGGCGATGTCCTCGTCGGTGAGGTGGGTGTTGTGGACGCCGGTGGTGCGCGG
Organism: Streptomyces sp. BBFR102; assembly: GCF_051397025.1. NCBI lineage: Bacteria > Bacillati > Actinomycetota > Actinomycetes > Kitasatosporales > Streptomycetaceae > Streptomyces > Streptomyces sp. BBFR102. The sequence continues at coordinate 3,757,720 of NZ_CP195757.1, read as the reverse complement.
GGAGAGGACGCCGTGGTCGGCGAGGAGCCGGGTGGGGGTGCGGCCGGTGGCGGCCAGGCACGCCTCGTTCTCGGCGCGCTGCTCGGAGAGGTGGACGTGCAGGGGCGCGCCCCGGTGCCGGGCGAAGGCGGCGACGGTGGCGAGCTGGTCGGCGGGGACGGCGCGCACCGAGTGGACGGCGGCGCCGATCAGGGTGTGGCTGTCGCCGCGCAGCAGGCTCGCGCGCTCGGCCCAGGCGTCGGCGGTGGTGTCGCTGAACCGGCGCTGGTGGCGGTCGGGTTCGGCGCCGAAGCCGGAGGAGAGGTAGGCGGTGTCGAGCAGGGTGAGGCGGATTCCCGCGTCGGCGGCGGCCGCGATCAGCGCCTCGCCCATGGCGTTGGGGTTGTCGTAGGGGCGGCCGTCGGGCTGGTGGTGGAGGTAGTGGAACTCGCCGACGGCGGTGATCCCGGCCAGCGCCATCTCGGCGTAGACCGCGCGGGCCAGCGCGTGGTAGCTGTCCGGGGTGAGGGCGGCGGCGCAGCGGTACATGGTCTCGCGCCAGGTCCAGAAGGTGCCGGAGCCGACCTGGGCGGTGGCGCGCAGCGCCCGGTGGAAGGCGTGCGAGTGGGCGTTGGCCAGGCCCGGCAGGGTGAGGCCGGGCAGCCGGACGGCGCCGGGCGGGGGCGCGGGGACGCCGGTGCGGACGGCGAGGAGGTGGCCGGGCGGGACGGGGGCGGTGGCCCCGTCGCCCAGCTCCTCATCGAGGGGGACGGGGCCGGGGGCGTCCGGCGGTACGAGGTCGACGAGGACCCCGTCCGCGACGCGGTCGCCGAGCCAGGCGTGCTCCAGCCAGTACGTGTTCAGCCGCACGCGAGCCCCTCCAGGACGTCGGTGAGGGCCTGGACGCCGGCGAGGCAGTCGTCCTCGGTGGCGTGTTCGGCCGGGGAGTGGGAGACGCCGGTGGGGTTGCGGACGAAGAGCATGGCGGCCGGTACGGAGTCGGCGAGGATGCCCGCGTCGTGTCCGGCGCCGGTGCCGAGGACGGGGACGGGCGGCATGCCGGGGGCGTCGAGGATGCGGCCGAGTTCGGCACCGAGGGCCTGGTGGAACTCCACGACGGGGGTGAACGACTCGCGGGTGACGCTGAGTTCGATGCCGTCGCGGTCGGCGCGGGTGCGGGCGGCGGCCTCGACGGCGGTGGTGACGGCGTCCAGGCTCGCCTGGTCGGGGGCGCGGGAGTCGAGCCAGCCGCGGACCAGCGAGGGGATGGCGTTGACGCCGTTGGGCTCGACGGCGACCTTGCCGAAGGTGGCGACGGCGCCGGCGAGTTCGGCCTCGCGGCGGGCCTCCAGGACGGTCCCGGCGTAGGTCGGCATCGGGTCGCGGCGGTCGCCGAGGCGGGTGGTGCCGGCGTGGTTGGCCTCGCCGTGGAAGTCGTAGCGCCAGCGGCCGTGCGGCCAGATGGAGCCGGCGATGCCGACGGGGTCGCCGGTGAGGTCGAGGGAGCGGCCCTGTTCGACGTGGAGTTCGACGAAGGCGCCGATCCGGGAGAGGCGTTCGGGGTCGGGGCCGAGACGGTCCGGGTCGTAGCCGGCGGCCTCCATGGCGGCGGGCAGGGTGGTGCCGTCGGCGTCCCGGAGCCGCTGGGCGTCGGCGGGGGTGAGGCGGCCGGTGGCGAGCCGGGAGCCGACGCAGGCGAGGCCGAAGCGGGCGCCCTCCTCGTCGCCGAAGTTGACCAGGGCGATGGGGCGGGTGGGGACGGCGCCCCGTGCCAGGAGCCGGTCGAGCGCGGCGAAGGCGGAGACGACGCCGAGGGGGCCGTCGAAGGCGCCGCCGTCGGGGACCGAGTCGAGGTGCGAGCCGGTGACCACGGCCCGGCCGGGGCCGACCTCGGCCCAGCCTCCGGCGCCGTGCCACGCCCACTGGTTGCCGTTGCGGTCGATCTCGTAGGCCAGGCCGCGCAGTTCGGCCTGTTCGCGGAACCAGGCCCGGCACTCGCGGTCGGCGCCGCCCCAGGCGTAGCGCCGGTAGCCGCCGCTCGTGGCGTTGCGGCCGAGGGGGGCGAGATCGCGCCACATGGTGAGGAAGTCGGGGGCCTGGCGGGCGGCACCCGTCGGGCTCGCGGGGCGGGGCTGGGACACAGGGGTCTCCTCCGGAGGGGGACGGCCCGCACCCTGCTCATTCACGAGCCGTTCCGCTGAATATAGCTAGTCAGAGCAGGCCCGTCAGCCCCGGCGCCCTGGCCACGGGCGCGTCGCGGTGGTTGCCTGACCGCATGGGTGATCATCAGAGCGACCTCAGCCTCCTCCCGGGCGGCGCGCACGCCGCCGCCGACCCCGACGAGCCCGCCGTACGCGCGGCCCGCCGCGACCGCGCCGTCCGCGCCGCCGTCGCCCAGGGCCTGGTCGGCCCGGACGAGCCGATCGCCGGGCTCCTCGACACCGCCGGCATCCGCGCCTCCGCCGCCGCCCTGCACGCCGCCTTCGACGCCGTCACCGCGCCCGGCACCCCGGTCCTGCACGCCTTCGCCGTCAAGGCCACCCCGCTGGTGCCCGTGCTGCGCCTGCTGGCCGAGGCGGGGCTCGGCGCCGAGGTCGCCTCCCCCGGCGAACTCGCCCTCGCCACCGCCGCGGGCGTCCCGCCGGAGCGCATCGTCCTCGACTCCCCCGCCAAGACCCCCGCCGAGATCCGCGAGGCGCTGCGCCTGGGCATCGCCCTCAACGCCGACAACCCGCAGGAACTGGAGCGCCTCGACGCCATCCTGGACGGCGCCGCCCCCTCCTCCCCCATCGGCGTCCGCGTCAACCCGCAGGTCGGCGGCGGTTCCATCGGCGCCCTCTCCACCGCCACCCCCACCTCCAAGTTCGGCGTCGCGCTACGCGACCCGGGCGCCCGCGACTGGGTCCTGAACGCCTACGCCGCCCGCCCCTGGCTGACCCGGCTGCACGCCCACTCCGGCTCGCAGGGCATGCCGCTGGAACTCCTCGCCGAGGGGCTCGGCGCCCTGTACGAACTGGCCGAGGAGATCAACGAGGCGGCCGGGCGCCAGCAGATCGACACCCTGGACATCGGCGGCGGCCTGCCCGTCAACTTCGGCTCGGACGCGGACGACCCGGGCCACGCCGCGTACGCCGCGCTGCTCAAGAAGCACGTCCCCGGCCTCTTCGACGGGCGGTACGGCCTGGTCACCGAGTTCGGCCGGTCGCTGCTGGCCAAGCACGGCACCGTCCTCGCCCGCGTCGAGTACACCAAGTCGGCCGGCGGGCGCCCCATCGCCGTCACCCACGCCGGGGTCCAGGTCGCCACCCGCACCGTCTACAACCCCGAGTCCTGGCCGCTGCGCATCGCCGCCTACGACGCCGAGGGGCGCCCGCGCACCGGTGACACGGTCGTCCAGGACGTGGCGGGACCCGCCTGCTTCGCCGGGGACCTGCTCGCCACCGGGCAGAGCATGCCGCGCCTGCACCCCGGCGACTGGGCGGCGGCCCTGGACACCGGGGCGTACTACTTCGCCCACCACTACGCGTACAACAGCCTGCCGCGGCCGGCCGTGCACGGCTGGACGGAGACGGCCGCAGCGCCCGGGAAGGAGCCGGAGGTCCGGTTCGCGACGGTACGGCCGGCGCAGACCGTGGCCGAGATCGTCGCCGAGGGCGGGTCGGCCCACCGGGACGGCCTGACGGACCTCGCCGGTCTCTGACGGCCTGCCCCGAGTCGCCCTTGCGAGGCCGGGATCTCCGTTGCTTGTGCGGGTCGGGGGCGGGTAAGGAAGCCTCCACCACTCACAGGGGAGGCCCCATGGACACCGCCCGACCCGCCGGAGCATCCGGCAACCCGCCCGAGGAGAAGGCCGGTTCCCCCACCGGGGAGCCGGCCCTCAAACGGGCCATCGGCCCCAAGCTGCTGATCCTCTTCGTCATCGGCGACATCCTCGGCACCGGGATCTACGCCACCACCGGCAAGGTCGCCGGGAAGGTCGGCGGCGCGCTCTGGGTCCCGTTCGCGATCGGCTTCGCGGTGGCGCTGCTGACCGCCGCCTCCTACGTCGAACTGGTCGGCAAGTACCCGAAGGCGGCCGGGGCGGCGCTCTACACCCAGAAGGCGTTCAAGGTCCCCTTCCTCACCTTCATCATCGCCTTCATGGTGATGTGCTCGGGCCTCTCCTCGGCCAGCGCCGCCGCCCTCGCCTTCAGCGGCGACTACCTGAGCGAGCTGACCGAGGGCGCCCTGCCGCCCACCCTCGTCGCCGTCGCCTTCGTCCTGGTCCTCGCCGCCGTCAACCTCCGCGGCGTCGCCGAGTCGGTCAAGATGAACGTCGTCCTCACCCTGGTCGAACTCAGCGGCCTCGCCGTCATCCTGGGCATCGGCGCGTACGCCGTGCTGACCGGCGGCGGCGAGCCGTCCCGGCTGGTCGAGTTCGAGTCGAGCGGGACCGGCTTCGCCCTGATGACCGGGGTGCTCGGCGCCACCGCGCTCGGCTTCTTCGCCTTCGTCGGCTTCGAGGACTCGGTCAACATGGCCGAGGAGACCAAGGACCCCGCCCGCACCTTCCCCCGCGCGATCTTCATCGGCGTGGGCGTCACCGGGACCGTCTACATCCTGGTGGCACTGGTCTCCTCGCTCCTGGTCGACCCCGGCACGCTCTCCGGCTCCGACGGCCCGCTGCTGGAAGTGGTCAAGGCCGGCGGGATGAACTTCCCGCCACAGCTCTTCGCGCTGATCGCGCTCTTCGCCGTCACCAACTCGGCCCTGATCAACCTGATGATGGCCTCCCGCCTCTGCTACGGCATGGCCAACGAACGCATCCTGCCGCGCGCCATGGGCCGGGTGCTGCCCAGGCGCCGGACGCCCGTGGTCGGCATCGCCTTCGTCACCGTGCTCGCCCTCGGCATGGTCCTCACCGGCGAGATCGAGGGTCTCGGCGACACCACCGCCTTCCTCCTCCTCTGCGTCTTCGCCGTCGTCAACATCGCCGTCCTGGTCCTCCGCAAGGACCGCGTCGACCACGCCCACTTCCGCACCCCCACCCCCCTCCCCGTCCTCGGCGCCGTCACCGCCCTCATCCTCGCCAGCCCCCTCGCCGACCGCCCCGCCGACGTCTACATCCGCGCCGCCGTCCTCCTCCTCCTGGGCACAGCCCTCTGGGGCCTCAACAAACTGGCCCTGCGCAGGGAAACCCCCTGACGCCAGCGCCGACCGGGCAGTCCCCCAGCCCGACCAGGCAACCCCACAGCCCGGCCGGACGATCCCACAGCCCGGCCAGAACACCCATGGCCCGGCCGGACGAACCCAGCCCGGCCGGGTAATCCCCCAGCCCGGCCGGCGCTTGAGGCCACATTCCCAGCCCGGCCGGCGCTTGAGGCCATCGTGAACCGGCACTCAGAGCCGGACCCGGCAAAAGACAGCCCGGCCGGCGCTTGAGGCCACCGCCACCCCTCGCGCCCGGGCCGACCGCACGCCCCACTACAGCTCAGCCGGCGCTTGAGGCAACCCCGAGAGCCAGGAGGGCCGAACCTTATCGCCCCGAACGCAAGTACCCCTGGAAAATGCCAGAACTTCCCCGAGCCCCCACCACCATGCGTAGCCTCGTGCTCACACCCCAGCCGCTGCCCCACCGTCCGGGAGGAACCCCCGCATGCCCGGAATCGACGAATGCCTGCTCGACATCATGAAACTCCCCGGTGCCCGAGGCGCGGCCGTCGTCGACTGGACGAGCGGCCTCGCCCTGGGCACGATCGGCGAGTCCCCGCACGACGACCACGAGGCCACCGCCGCCGAGACCGCCGAGGTCGCCCGGATGGCCGCCGAACAGCCCGCGTTCGCCCAGGAGTCGGCGCGCACCCCGGCCCCGCCCGAGGAGCCGCGGGCCACCGGAGTGGAGGACGTGATCGTCACCTCCCCGGCGGGCTACCACATCCTCCGCTTCGTCGAGACCGACTTCGACAGCAGCGTCTTCGTCCACCTCTGGCTGCACCGTTCCGAAGGCAACCTGGCCCTCGCCCGCATCCGCCTCGGCGAACTGGCCCAGCGGCTGGTCCTGGCATGACGTCCGCGGCCTCCCCCACCGCGCACATACCCGCGGTCTCCCCGATGCTCCGGCGCCTCGGCGAGGAGCGGGCCACCGGTGCGCTGATACGCGAGAGCGGCACGCTCTACCTGGTGGACGGCCAGGTGGTGCACGCGGAGTCCCCGGTGACCCCGGGCATCGACGTCCTCCTGACGGCCGGCGGCACGCTGGCCGAGGCCGGCTGGTGGGAGGCGGTGGCCGCCGCGGGGGCGCGGCAGCGGGTCGCGGCGTACCTGGTGGACAGCGGGCGCGTGCCGGGCGGCGCGCTGGAACTCTGCCACCTGGGCGCCCTGTACGACGCCGCCTTCTTCGCCCTCGCCCCCGCCAGCACCCCGGCCCGCTTCCGGTACGGCGTGTCGCACTGGATCGGCGCGGTGCACCCGGTCGCGGCCGGCTCGGTGGAGCGCGAGACGCTGCGCCGCCGCGAACTGCTCGACCGGATCTGGCCGGACGCCACGGTCGACTCCGCGCCCCTGCTCCGCCTCACCGACACCGCGGAACTGCCGCTGACGCCGCGCCGCCGCGCCGTGCTGGAGGCGGTCGACGGGACCAGCACCGCCGCCGACATCGCCCGCGCGCTGGGCCGCTCCGCCTTCCACACCCTGGTCGACGTACGGCGACTGGCGGCGGCGGGCGCGCTGGACGCCGTCCGGTCCTACGACCGTCCCGGGCACGCCTCGTCGGGCCCGCGCGTCGGCGCCCCCGTGCTCCCCGAGGTGACGCCCGACCCGGACATCGCCCTGCTGCGCCGGCTCCGAGACGCCCTGGAGGTCCTGTGATACGCGCGCGCCGACAGCGTGCCGAGAGGAGACAACTGATGGCCGCCGAGCGGGAAGTCCTCGACGAACTCCAGCGGTTGCGGGCCCGGGTCCCGCTGCTCTCGGGGGCGCTGGCGGCCTCGGCCGACGGCCTGGTCCTCGCGCAGGACACGGCCGGCGTCGAGGCGGAGAGCCTCGCGGCGCTGACCGCCGCCGCGCTCGGCGTCGCGGTCCGCCTGACCGACGCGACCGCCCGCGGCTCCTTCCGCGAACTCCTGGTCCGCGGCGAGAAGGGGTACGTGGCGACGTACGCGGCGGGCTCCTCGGCGGTGCTGACGCTGCTCGCCGAGGACCGCATCAACGTGGGCCGCCTCCATCTGGAGGGCCGCCGCGCCGGTGCCCGGGTCGGTGCCCTGGTCGACGCGGCCCTGGAACGGGCCGCGCCCGCGCAGCCCCGTACCGAACACACCCGCGCCGGAGCACCGGCCCGCCCGGCCGGCCCGCCGCCGCAGGCACCGGGCCCGGCCCCGGGCACCCCGCCGGGCGCCCTGCCCCGGCGTCCCGTATGAGTCCGCGAACCGCACCACATCCGAAACGCAAGCAATCGAAGAAGAAGAGGACCACACCCATGGCGAACACCGAAACGTCCCTCAAGGAAGCGATGAGCATCATCGAGGGCGCCACCGGCGTCGCCCTCGTCGACTACACGAGCGGCATGGCGCTGGGCACCCTCGGCGGCGGCAAGGAATTCAACCTGGAGGTCGCGGCGGCAGGCAACACCGACGTGGTCCGCGCCAAGCTCCGCACCATGGAGCACCTGGGGCTGAAGGACGAGATCGAGGACATCCTGATCACCCTCGGCAGCCAGTACCACCTGATCCGGCTGCTCCGGTCCCGTGGCGGCAACGGCCTCTTCCTCTACCTGGTGCTGGACTCGGGCCGCGCCAACCTGGCGATGGCGCGCCACCAGCTCCGCCGCATCGAGACCGAACTGGAGGTCTGAGCCGGTACGCCCCGGGACGGGGCACTGACCGCGCCCACCCGGCGCGGTCAGTGCCGCTTTCCGCCGCCGGGGGCGGCGTCCCCGGCCCCCGTCCCGGTCGTCCACAGCCGGGTCGTCCGCGCCCCCAACGGGGCGCCGGCGCCCCGGCCGAGCGCGTCGACGGCGGTCCACAGCAGGGCCTCGCGGGCCTCCTCGGCCCGTCCGGTCCCGCGGGCCCGCAGCCACAGCCCCGTCCCCCAGCCGGCCAGCAGCATGCCGCCGGCCGCGGGCAGGGCGAAGGCGCTGCCCAGGGCGGCGGCGAAGGCGAGCGCGAGCCACCAGGCGTGGCCGCGCCGCCAGGTGCGTACCGTCACCGAGCGGGCCTGGAGGACGTCGGCGCGGGCGGCGCGTTCGGCGTCCTCGGCGAGGGCCGCGGCCCGGCCGCGGCGCACCAGCGGGACCGCCCCCGCCGCCAGCAGGAAGAGCAGGGCGCCGACGAGGACGCCGATGCGGCGGCCGGTCAGCCCCTCCGGGACCAGCCCGGCGCCCGCCGCGATCAGGCCGAGCCACCACAGGGGTGCGGCACCGGCCCGCTGGACCACCGCCACCCGCACCAGTACCCGTGCTCCGCGTCTCAACTCCCGCTCCTTCCACTCCCGCCCGATCCGGCCGCCGGGGCCTGCGTGGGCCCGGAGATTACCGGCCGTTCCTGAGACGCGGGTGAGAAACGGTCCCCCGGGTGGAGGAGTCGCCGAGCCGCTACTCGGCGAACAGCCCCCGGTCGGCGGCGCGGGCGTCGAACCGCTCCAGCCGGGCCTGCGCGTCGGGCAGCGCGTCGCACATCGCCTCCAGCAGGACCCGGCCGAGCAGCATGGGCGCGCAGGCCGTGTCGAAGGCGAGGCCGGTGCCGACCGCGCCCGGGACGAGGACGTCGGAATGGGCCGCGACCGGCGCGAACGCCGAGTCGGCCACGGTCACCACGCCGAGCCCGCCCTCCCTGGCGTGGGCCAGTGCCTCGACCACCTCGCGCGGGTGGCGGGGCAGCGCGAAGCAGAGCAGCGCGGACGCCCCGGCGAGGCGGGCGGCGTCGATCCGGTCGACCAGCATGGTGCCGCCCTCGTCGAGCAGCCGTACGTCCGGGTGGACCTTGGCGGCGAAGTAGGCGAAGCCGCGCGCCTGGGCGGCCGCCGCCCGCAGCCCCAGTACGGGCAGCGGCCGCGAGCCGGCCAGCAGCCGCCCGGCGCGCTCCAGCGGAGCCGGGTCGGCGAGGAAGTCGGCAAGCCGCCGCAGGTTGGCGATCTCGCCCTCGACGGCCTGCTGGTAGCCGTTGGCCGCAGCGGGGGAGGCCTGGGCGGCGGGTGCCCGTTCCCGCAGGTCGCGGCGGAGTGCCGGGTAGCCGTCGAAGCCGAGGGCGACCGCGAACCGCGTCACCGAGGGCTGGCTGACCCCGGCCAGCTCCGCCAGCTCCACGCTGGACAGGAACGGCACCTCGTCGGCGTGACGCACCATGCAGTGCGCGATCCTGCGCTGCGTGGGCGTCAGCCGCCGACCCTCGAAGAGCCCCTGGAGCCTCCCGGCCGGGCTGTGGGTCATCCCTCGCGTCCCCTCGGAGCTAGCCGCCATTCATCCATCATCCGCTGTGCATGAGCCTATACAGGGTGCGGGCGGCGGGGCGGGGGCGGGCGTACCGGGGACGGCGGCGGCAGGGGCCCCCGCGATCTCGTCCCATCCCGGGTCGAGGGGCGGTTCCTCGTCGCGGGTCTCGACGCGGAGGACGAAGTCGCCCGTGCGGGCGTGTTGTTGAGGCATGGGACGGAGGCTAGGACAGCCCACCGACAACGGCCGGCGGCGCCGGGGAGGAGAGATGCGCGGGGACCGCCGCACCCCCCGGGCGGGCCCGGGAGGGCGGGACGACGGCGGTCCCCGCGAGGGGCGGGCGCCGGGTCAGGGCCGGGCGCCGCGCCCACGGGCGTCGTTCGGAGGCCCGGGAGCCGCTCCGGAGGTCCGTGACGCCGTTCGCGTGCCGGTGGAGGACGGCCCGTCGCCCCCGGATTCCCCGGTGGTCGTGTGCCCTCCCCTGCCGACACCCACCACTGTGCCGGACGCGTGTTAACCAGATGCTGCGCCGACGTGTCGGGCTCGTACCACGTGCGCGAAGGGGGGCGCGGCCCGCCCCGGGAGGTCCGGGAGGCGGGCCGCGCGCGGCGGTCAGCCGGTGGCGGTGCCGGCCGAGCGGGCCAGGAAGGTGAGCAGGTCCTGGCGGCTGACGACGCCGGTCGGCTTGCCCTCCACCAGCACGACCGCGGCGTCCGCCTTGCCCAGGACCGCCATCAGGTCGGCGACCGGCTCACCGGAGCCGACCTGGGGCAGCGGGCGCGACATGTGCTTCTCCAGCGGGTCGCCCAGGGCCGCCCGGTTGGCGAAGAGGGCGTCGAGCAGTTCCCGCTCGACGACCGAGCCGACGACCTCGGCGGCCATCACGTCGGGGTGGCCGGCGCCCGGCTTGACGATCGGCATCTGCGAGACGCCGTACTCGCGCAGCACCTCGATGGCCTCGCCGACGGTCTCCTCGGGGTGCATGTGGACGAGGGAGGGCATGGCGCCCTCCTTGTCGCGCAGCACGTCGCCGACGCGGGGCTCGTCGCCGCCCTGGTCGAGGAAGCCGTAGTCGTTCATCCACTCGTCGCTGAAGATCTTCGAGAGGTAGCCACGGCCGCTGTCCGGCAGCAGCACGACGACCACGTCGTCGGGGCCCAGCTCGCGGGCGACCTCCAGCGCGGCGACGACCGCCATCCCGCACGAACCGCCGACCAGCAGCCCCTCCTCCTTCGCGAGGCGGCGGGTCATCTGGAAGGAGTCCTTGTCGGAGACCGCGACGATCCGGTCGGTGATCTTCTGGTCGTAGGCGGTCGGCCAGAAGTCCTCGCCGACGCCCTCGACCAGGTACGGACGGCCGGAACCGCCGGAGTAGACCGAGCCCTCGGGGTCGGCGCCGACCACACGCACGGCCCCGTCGCTGGCTTCCTTCAGGTAGCGGCCGGTGCCGGAGATGGTGCCCCCGGTGCCGATGCCCGCGACGAAGTGGGTGATCTTCCCGTCGGTCTGCTCCCACAGCTCCGGGCCGGTCGAGTGGTAGTGGGAGAGGGGGTTGTTCGGGTTGGAGTACTGGTCGGGCTTCCACGCGCCCGGCGTCTCACGGACCAGCCGGTCGGAGACGTTGTAGTACGAGTCCGGGTGCTCCGGGTCGACGGCGGTCGGGCAGACCACGACCTCGGCGCCGTACGCCCGCAGGACGTTGATCTTGTCGAGCGAGACCTTGTCGGGGCAGACGAAGACGCACTTGTACCCCTTCTGCTGCGCGACGATGGCCAGGCCGACGCCGGTGTTGCCGCTGGTCGGCTCGACGATCGTGGAACCGGGGCCGAGCAGTCCGCGCTCCTCGGCGTCCTCGATCATGCGCAGGGCGATGCGGTCCTTCACGGAACCGCCGGGGTTGAAGTACTCGACCTTGGCCAGGACCGTCGCCTGGATTCCCTCGGTCACGTTGTTGAGCCTGACCAGCGGGGTGTTGCCGACCAGGTCGACCATCGAGTCGTGGATGTGCACCGTTGTCTCCGGGCGTCGATGACTGCGTAACGCAGGGCTGTATGGGTGCGCACAGCGTAAGCCGCCCGGGCCCCCGCGTGTGGCCGCCGGGGATTGGCGGACGGCCCCGGCGGGGCACAGTGTGGGTGTACGGCTACGAGGAGGTGGCTGCCGGTGTTGTCGAGGGCGAGGGTGGCACGGCGGATCGCGGCGGGCGCGGCTTACGGCGGCGGCGGCATCGGGCTGCTCGGCGTGGCCGGCGTCGGAGTGCTGCTGGCCGAGGCGCAACTGGCCAAGCGCTCGGTGGGGAGCCAGGGGCACGGGGCGGCGCCGCCGCGCGCCGACGGGGTCTACGGGAGGGCGTTCGGCGTCCGTGCCGAGGGCGAGCCCCCGCTGGAGCCGCTGCGGTTCCTGATGCTGGGCGACTCGACCGCCGCCGGACAGGGGGTGCACCGGTCCCGGCAGACCCCCGCGGCCCTGCTCGCCAGCGGACTGGCGGCCGTCGCCGAGCGGCCGGTCGAGCTGCGGAACGTCGCCGTCCCCGGTGCCCGCTCCGACGACCTCGACCGCCAGGTGTCGCTGGGGCTGGCCGACGGCGGGTGGGTGCCCGACGTCTGCGTGCTGATGGTCGGCGCCAACGACGTCACCCACCGCATGGCCGCCACCGAGTCGGTACGACTGCTCGCCTCGGCGGTACGGCGGCTGCGGACGGCCGGGGCCGAGGTGGTGGTCGGGACCTGCCCCGACCTCGGCACCATCGAGCCCGTCTACCAGCCGCTGCGCTGGCTCGCCCGGCGGGCCTCGCGGCAGCTGGCCGCCGCGCAGACCATCGGGACGGTGGAGCAGGGCGGGCGGACCGTCTCGCTCGGCGATCTGCTCGGGCCCGAGTTCGCGCAGAACCCGCGCGAGCTGTTCGGGCCCGACAACTACCACCCCTCGGCCGAGGGGTACGCGACGGCCGCGATGGCCGTCCTGCCCACGCTCTGCGCCTCGCTCGGCCTCTGGCCCGAGGGGGAGCGGCCGGAGGCCGCCCGCGACGAGGGGTTCCTGCCCGTGGCCCGCGCCGCCGCCCGCGCCGCCTCCGAGGGCGGCACCGAGGTCACCGCCGCCGGGGGCGCGCGGGGCCCCCTCGCCCTCCTCAAGCGCCGCCGACGCCGCCGCATCGCCCACGAGCCCTCCCCCGCCCCACCCGCGAACACCCCACCCCCCGAACGAAACGGCCTCAACCAGCAACTGGGGTGAACCTCAAGCGCGCGGCCGGGCTATTGGTAGCCCGGCCGCGCGCTTGAGGCCACCGGTGACCGGCAGACGAAAGCCGGAGCCCAGCAAGAATCCAGCCCGGCCGGCGCTTGAGGCCAAGGAGCCCGGCCGGCGCTTGAGGCCAAGGAGCCCGGCCGGCGCTTGAGGCCCGCCCTGCGGCGCAGGAATGCCGCACTCACCCCACCCGGGCCCAGCCCCCGCCAGGCCCCACCCCTCCCTCGACCACGCGGCCGTGAGCAAGCGCTTAGAAAGTGCGGCCGGTGTCACAGCCCGGAGTGGGTGACCCGCACGCTACGTACGGGTAGCTTCCGCAAGGAAGCCCCGCCCCGTACCGACTGGAGCCGCCCGATGCCCGAAGCCGTGATCGTCTCTGCCGCCCGCTCCCCCATCGGCCGCGCCTTCAAGGGCTCCCTGAAGGACGTACGCCCGGACGACCTGACCGCCCACATCATCGAGACGGCCCTGGCCAAGGTCCCCGAGCTGAACCCTCGTGACATCGACGACCTGATGCTCGGCTGCGGCCTCCCCGGCGGCGAGCAGGGCAACAACCTCGGCCGGATCATCGCCGTCCAGATGGGCATGGACCACCTGCCCGGCTGCACGGTGACCCGCTACTGTTCCTCGTCCCTCCAGACCAGCCGCATGGCCCTGCACGCCATCAAGGCCGGCGAGGGCGACGTCTTCATCTCGGCCGGTGTCGAGACGGTCTCCCGGTTCGCCAAGGGCAACTCCGACTCCCTGCCGGACACCCGCAACCCGGTCTTCGACGAGGCCCAGGCCCGTACCGCCGCCGTCGCCGAGCAGGGCGCGGACTCCTGGCACGACCCGCGCGAGGACGGCAAGCTGCCCGACGCGTACATCGCGATGGGCCAGACCGCCGAGAACCTGGCCCGGCTGAAGGGCGTCACCCGCGAGGAGATGGACGAGTTCGGCGTCCGCTCGCAGAACCTCGCCGAGGAAGCCATCAAGAAGGGCTTCTGGGAGCGCGAGATCACCCCCGTCACCACCCCCGACGGCACCGTGGTGAGCCAGGACGACGGCCCGCGCGCCGGCGTCACCCTGGAGGGCGTGCAGGGCCTCAAGCCCGTCTTCCGGCCCGACGGCCGCGTCACCGCGGGCAACTGCTGCCCCCTCAACGACGGCGCCGCCGCCCTGGTGATCATGTCCGACACCAAGGCGCGCGAGCTGGGCCTGACCCCGCTGGCCCGGATCGTCTCCACCGGCGTCTCCGGCCTCTCCCCCGAGATCATGGGCTACGGCCCGGTCGAGGCGAGCAACCAGGCCCTGCGCCGGGCGGGCCTGACCATCGACGACATCGACCTCGCCGAGATCAACGAGGCGTTCGCCGCCCAGGTCATCCCGTCCTACCGGGACCTCGGCCTGCCGCTGGAGAAGGTCAACGTCAACGGCGGCGCCATCGCCGTCGGCCACCCCTTCGGCATGACCGGCGCCCGCATCACCACCACCCTCATCAACAGCCTCCAGTTCCACGACAAGCAGTTCGGTCTGGAGACCATGTGCGTGGGCGGCGGCCAGGGCATGGCCATGGTCATCGAGCGCCTCAGCTGACGTCCCGAGGACACCGGCAGCACGTACGGAGGGTGGCCTGGCGCGTACGCCGGGCCACCCTTCGCAGGTGGGGAGGGAAGCGGCCGTACCGCGCCCCTTCCGGTCGGCCCGCCCCTCCTCCGTTCCGTGATCCAATCTCCCCCAGGATGTGACCTGTATCCCGGGGCTTCGGCGTTTCCCCAGGTCACTATGGGTCGGGGGTACACCCCACCGAAAGACCTGTCCCTTTCGTGACGTAATGCACTGACAGCCGGATGGTTCGCCCTTCAAGCTGATGTAGGAAGTCGGGGACCGACTCGAACCGGGAGTACGTCAGTGAGCGCCATGACCCTTGCCCTGCTGATCGCCCTCGCCGCCGTGGTGGCCGGGGGCGCCGTCGCCCTGCACGCCGTGTACGGGCTGCGTCGGCAGATCACGGCGCTCCGCGCCGAGCTGCACGCCACCCACCGCGGCCGCGCCACCGTCCCGGCCGCCCGGGCCGAGGCGGACTCCATCCGCGAGGCCGTCGCCGAGGCGCTGGCCGAGGAGCGGGAGCGGGAGCTGGCCGAGGCGCGGGCGTTCTGGGCGGCGCAGGAGGCGCGGGACGCCTCTGACGCGCCCACGCTCCTGGGCGGCCTGCACGGCCTGGTGGACGACCTGTTCATCCCGCGCCAGGCGGACCTGGCCGGGCTGGACGCGCTGGACGCCGCCGAGGCCGCGCCGCACCCCCCGGCCGCCGAGCCGGAGGAGGACTCCCCCGAGCTGGCCGCCGCCCGCCGCCGTCACCCCTCGCACCCGGACTTCGTCCCGGTCCGCCCCACCCCGGTGGAGCGCGAGAGCTCCGGTGACGACCACGAGACGACGGTGGCCGTGCTGGAGGAGCTGGCGCAGGCCCGCACCGCCCTGGCCGACGTGCGCCCGGGCCCGCTGGGCACCCTGGACGTCTACGTCTTCGCCGACGGCACCACCCTCTGCATGACCCCGGGCCACCGGGAGACGGCCGAGCTGCTGGCGGGTTCGCTGCGGGCCGGTGAGGCGCCGGTACTGCTGGGCGGCTCCGGCGTCTCGGGCGCGTACGCCCTGACCTTCGCCTGCGGCGAGGACAACGTCTATCTGCTGGCCGACCGCGTCATAGCCTCCGTCTGACCCCTGGTCCGCCCCGGCGCCCCCTCCCCACCCGAGTCCGCGCCCCGTCCGGGGAGCGCGGGCCTCGCACGTCGGGCCCCGGGAGGCGTACGCCCCGTCAGATCCCGGCGCGCTCCCGCGCCTCGGCGACCCGTGCCACGGCCGACTCCAGGGCCTCCCGGCCGGGCAGGACGAGGGCGAGGTCGTGGGCGGCGACGGTCACCTGGTCGGCGACGGCGAACATCCCGGCGTCGGGCATCACGCGCACCTCCCCGGCGGGCTCCTCCAGGCGCTGGGCGCGGGCGGACAGTTCACGGGCCAGCTCCAGCGCCTCGGCGGCGGCGCCGCGCTGGAGCTTGCTCTGCGGGGCGGCCCGCAGCCGGTCGGCGAACCGGGCCACGGCGCTGGTCAGCGGGGTCGTATCAAGCACACCGCCGACCCTATGCCCTGGGGCGTCCCGGCAAGGTCCCGGGAACGGCGAAGCGCCCCGCGGAACTCCGCGGGGCGCTTCGCCGTGCGTGGGGCCTGCCGTCAGTCGTCGCCCTGGAGGATGGCGATCAGGCGCAGGAACTCCATGTAGATCCAGACCAGGGTCATGGTCAGGCCGAAGGCGGCCAGCCAGGACTCCTCGCGCGGAGCGCCGTAGGCGATGCCGTCCTCGACCTGCTTGAAGTCGAGGGCGAGGAAGCAGGCGCCGAGCAGGACGCCGATGATGCCGAAGACGATGCCGAGGCCGCCGCTGCGGAAGCCGAGGCCGTCGCCGCCGCCGAAGACGGCGAAGAGCAGGTTGACCGCCATCAGGAGCACGAAGCCCATCGCGGCGGCCATCACGAAGCCGTAGAAGCGGCGGTTGACGCGAATCCAGCCGGCCTTGTAGGCGACGAGGACCGCGGTGAAGACCGCCATGGTGCCGATCACGGCCTGCATGGCCGCGCCGTCGGCGATGTGGGTGTCGACGACGTTGCTCACGACGCCGAGGAAGACGCCTTCGAGGGCCGCGTACGCCAGGATCAGCGCGGGCGACGCCTTGCGCTTGAACGACTGGACGAGCGCCAGCACCATCGCGACGAGACCGGCGCCGATGGCGATGCCGTAGGACTTGCCCATGCTGGCCGCGTCGACCGGCAGGAACCACCAGGCGAGGGCGGCCGTGACGATCAGCGTGCCGAGGGTCGTCGCCGTGCGCATGACGACGTCGTCCATCGTCATGCGGTCGGTGGTGGGCGCCTGGACGCCGTACTGGTCCTGCGCGTACGGGTTGGCGTACGTCTGCTGGTCACCCTGGGCGTACGGGTTCTGACCGGCGTACGGGTTCTCACCCGCGTAAGGGTTGGCGCCCGCGTACGGGTTGCCCTGCTGCGTTCCTACGGCGGGGCCCCCGGCCTGCGGCGCCGCGTTGAACTGCGCGTGGCCGTTGTCGCGGCTGAACCCCCGTCGCGAGAAGACCGGGTTGCTGCTCCTCATCTCACTCCTCCGTGGCCGCCCTGCGCGGCCTTGGCCCAAGAGTAATGGGTGGGCAAAAGAATGACCCTACTGCTCGGGAAGGATCTTTCCGCGCTCTTGACCGTTTTCCTCCGGGGTCAAACCCCCGAAGCGGGCACTCCCGGGCAACTCGCCGAAGCCGCTCCCGCACCGCGTCGTCGCAGGCGGGGAAGGGCGCGTGTGGCGCGGGCGGCCGACCCGGGCGGGGAGCGCGCGCGGGAGGGCCGCGCAGCCGTGCGCCCGGCGCGTGACCTTCGCCTCACGAGGGGCGGGCGCGCGCCGGTGTGAAGGGCGGACCGCCGCCCGCTACTCCGGGCGTGCCGCCGCCCCGTCCTCCGAGGGGCCTTCGGGCGCGGGCCACACCTCGGGCCCGCCGCCACGCCACTCGACGGCCCCGGCCTCGCCGACGCTCTCCTCGGTCACCTCGACCATCCCGGCCTGGCGCACCAGCTCCGCCACGTCCCGCGCCGAACGGGCGAGGCCCAGGATCTCCCCGTCGGCCCAGACCCGGCGCCCGCCGGTCGGCGAGGGCGGATAGACGATCACCCGTACGAGTCCGCTCATGCCCCCAGCCTGACCCGCTCCCGGGGACCCCGCACGCCGGGACGGGCCGGGCTACGGCTTGAGCGGCGCGAACGGCGTCAGGGAGAAGACGAACTCCACCGGCACGTCGAAGTAGGCGGCGATGCGCAGGGCGAGGTGGAGGCTGGGGCTGTACTCGCCGCGCTCCAGGTAGCCGACGGTCTGGTAGTGGACGCCGAGGGCGTCGGCCAGCTGGCGGCGCGTCACCTGGCGTTCGACGCGGAGCATCGCGATGCGGTTGTGGACCGGGTCGGGCGCGGCACCCGCGCCCGACCCGGCCCCGGCCGTACGGGACGTCATCTGCGGCTCCTCAGTACCGCTGGAGCGCCGTCTCCCGACGGGCCGACACCGAGGCGCCCGACTCCCGGCGCGCCATCCGGCGCAGCAGTACGGGCGCCAGGACGAGTCCGACCAGCGCCCAGGCCCCGAGGACCGCGTAGCTCTCCCACACCTGCCAGCTTCCGTTGATCTCTGCGGCCGCCGCGGCCTCCGGCAGCATCGCCGCCCGCAGGCCGTGCCCCAGCCAGTAGAGCGGGAAGACCTGCGCGAGCCCGGCCGCCCAGCCGGGCAGCAGCGCCAGCGGGAAAAAGGTACCGGAGATCGCGACCATGCCGCCCATCAGCAGGAAGCCCCAGCCGCCCAGCGTGCGCGGGTTCTTGACCAGCGAGCCGACGACGAAGCCGAGGGGGGTCGAGGCGAGCACCCCGAGCAGCACCAGCGAGGCCACCCGCGGCACCCCCCGGACACCGCCCGACCAGGCGTTGTCGAGCAGGATGAGGGTGGGCACCAGCAGCAGGGTGAGGGAGAGGAGGACCTCCAGCGCGGCCCGGGTGCTCTGCCCCACGACGTACCCGGTGATGCCGTGCGGCAGCGACTTGGCGCGCAGCAGGGTGCCGTCCTCGCGCTCGGTGGCGACGGAGGTGGCCAGCCCGAAGAGGGCGCCGAAGATCATCGTGAAGGCGAGTACGCCGGGCAGCATGAACGCGCCCGCGCTGATCCCGGTCGTCTCGTCGACGGTGTGGCGGTTGAAGAACATGACGAGGACGAAGACGGTCGAGCCGATGAGGTAGTACCCCACGTCGGCCGGCGTGCGCAGGGAGTTCATGAACTCCGTGCCGCCGCGCCGGACCCCGGGCCCGTAGCCGTTGCCCCAGGCGGACCGGGCGGCCCCCCGCTCCCGTGCACCCGTCCCGCGCACCGCTTCACTCATGCCGACTCCCCCGTCAGTACCCTGGCCGCCTCCGTGCCCGGGGCCGGCCCCTCCGCCTCACTCCGCGCGACCATCCGCAGGTAGGTCTCCTCCAGGCTGGCCCGGCGCACCTCCAGCTCGGCGACCTCCTCGCCGTACCGCTCGAACAGCTCGCGGGTGAAGCGCGTGCCGTCGGGAGTCAGGTGGACCTCGCGCACGCCCTCGCGCGTCCAGCGGACCTCGTCCTCGCCCGCGACCTCCCGGGCCAGCTGCTCCGCGCTGCCGTCGGCGACGATCTTCCCGCCGTCGAGGATCAGGATGCGGTCGGCGAGCTTCTCCGCCTCGGCGAGGTCGTGGGTGGTGAGCAGGACCGTGGTGTCCTCCAGGTCGGAGAGGGCGTGCACCAGGTCGTGGAAGTCGCTGCGCGCCTGCGGGTCGAAACCGGTGGTCGGCTCGTCCAGGAAGAGCAGGCCGGGACGCCCCACGATGCCCACCGCGACGTCGAGCCGCCGCCGCTGGCCGCCGGAGAGCGCACCGACCCGGGCCCCGGCCTTGTCCGCGAGCCCGACGCGGTCGAGCAGTTCCGCCACCTCGTAGGGCCCCGGGTGCCCCTCGCGCCCGGCGTACGGCCGGTAGTACGAGGCGAACTGCTCCAGCAGCGCGCCGACCCGCCAGCGGCTGTGGTCGCGCCAGGACTGGAGCACCACGCCGATCCGCGCCCGCCAGGCGTCGTCCCCGTGCAGCGGGTCGGCGCCGAGCACCCGCACCCGCCCGGAGGAGGGCTGCCGGAACCCCTCCATGATCTCGATGGTCGTGGTCTTGCCCGCTCCGTTGGGTCCAAGCAGCCCCAGCACCTCACCCCGCCGGATCTCGAACGAGACCCCGCGCAGCACGTCCTTCTCCCCGTACCTCATCCACAGGTCCCGCACCTCGACGACGCTCTCCCCGCCGCCTGGCGTTCCCCCGTTGTCGTACGTCATCGCTCCCCGTCCGTTCGTGGGTCCACTGCCCCGTCTTGCTCCTACGATCGAACGTAGCAGGAGTACTACATCCTTTCCAGGGTTCCCCCTCGACCGCGCCAAGGGACGGCAAAGCCGACGAGCGGAGGGCACGGAGGTCTCCCGGAGAGGAGAATCGCGGCAGCGCCCCGCCCTCCCGACGCCCAGGAGCAGCCCGTGCCCGACCAGCAGCGCTCCGCCCGGCCGGCGGACCGCACCCCCATGACCGACCAGGAGATCGAGGCCGCGTACGTCGCGGACGCACCCCGGCTGGACGGACCGGTCGCCCTCGCGCCGTACGACCCGCGCTGGCCGGAGGCGTACGCGAGGGAGGCGGCCCGGATCGGAGAGCGGCTGTCCGGTCTCGCGCACCGCCTCGACCACGCGGGCTCGACCTCGGTCCCCGGTCTGCCGGCCAAGCCGGTACTGGACCTCGTCCTGACCGTCCCGGACCCGGCCGACG
This sequence comes from Streptomyces sp. BBFR102, assembly GCF_051397025.1. NCBI lineage: Bacteria > Bacillati > Actinomycetota > Actinomycetes > Kitasatosporales > Streptomycetaceae > Streptomyces > Streptomyces sp. BBFR102. The sequence continues at coordinate 3,737,702 of NZ_CP195757.1, read as the reverse complement.
AGGGCGCCTACGTCCCCGCGCTCGCCCGGATCGGCCTGCGCCTGACCATCCGCGAACCCGGCTGGTACGAGCACCGCCTGCTCCGGGGCACGTCCGGGCATCCCGCGGCGGACGCCGTCAACCTGCACGTCTTCCCCGAGGACTGCCCCGAGACGGCGCGCATGCTCCGCTTCCGCGACCACCTGCGCGCCAGCGCGGCCGACCGCGACCTGTACGCGCGCACCAAGCGCGAGCTGGCCGCACGGACGTGGCGGTACATGCAGCAGTACGCGGACGCGAAGAGCGCGGTGGTGGAGGAGATCCTTCGCCGGGCGGAGTGAGGGCGAGGGCTCACGCGGCCCGGCGGGCGGACGCCGGGCCGAACCCGCCGCCGCCACGAAGCGGTCCCGGCCGGGGCTGGACCGACCGGAGGCGCAGCCCCCGCAGAACCCGTCCGGGCACGGCGCCGCCCAGTCGGCAGGTGCCGCCTTTGCGCGCTTTCGCGCGTGCCATGGCGCGGGAACCTGGGGCCGTGCGCGAACCGTGCTCCCACGCACCCCGCGACAGAGGGCGAGCCACGATATAAGCCCAGCTCAGAGCGGGTGCAAGGGGAGTGCCCGGAACCGGATTCGAACCGGTACGCCCGCGAAGGGCAGCGAGGTTTAAGCTCGCCGTGTCTGCATTCCACCATCCGGGCAAGCTGGGGGCCGCATACGCGGTGTGAGCCTATCCGGGCAAGTCACTCGGACAGCGGGCCCTCAAGCCGATGTTGTCTTATTTTATTGGCGCCTGAGGGTGCGTCAGAACCTGGCGCGGGTCCCCTACGCCGCCCTTCGACAGGCACCCACCCGTACCCGGTCGCGGGCGGGCCGAGCCGAGAATGACCGGAATGCAACCAGCGGACGGACGAAGATCATTGCCCCTCTTGCGGGTTGGGCCCGCGCGGGTCCCACGGGCCTGCCGGCCCACGCCGGTACCGGGGCCCGGGACGGGCCACGAGAACCACCGGAAAGCGTGATCAGGGTCTCCCCCCGTCCGGGCCTTCCGGGAGCCGCGCGGGCCGCCGGACCCCCGCCTCAGGGGTGGCCTCAGGGTCGGGGCGGACGCGAGGTCATACCCAGGTATGACGAGCGGCCCCCACGTCACCCCGCGGAGTGGCACGCGAAAGGGAACTGTGGGGTGATGGCCCGCGCGGTCCCGGCGGGAAGGATGGACGCAGACCGTCAGACGACTCACCCCGGCCTCCGGAAGGGGCGGCTTGCCGTGCCCGCCCGCCGGGCAGCCGCCACAAGCCCCGAGTCAGTCGCCCACCGACAGGAGTTACCCCGTGACCACCACCCCTCTGGCCTCCAGGTCCACCGCGGTGGCCGCCCGCGCCACCGAACTCAGCAAGGTCTACGGCACGGGCGAGACCCGGGTGGTCGCGCTGGACCAGGTCTCCATCGACTTCCGGCAGGGCGAGCTGACCGCGATCATGGGCCCCTCGGGCTCCGGCAAGTCCACGCTGATGCACTGCGTGGCCGGGCTGGACACCTTCGACGGCGGCTCGGTGCGGATCGGCTCCACGGAGCTGGGCGCGCTGAAGGACAAGCAGCTCACGCAGTTGCGGCGGGACAAGATCGGCTTCATCTTCCAGGCGTTCAACCTGCTGCCGACGCTCACCGCCCTGGAGAACATCACCCTCCCGATGGACATCGCCGGGCGCAGGCCCGACAAGGCCTGGCTGGAGCAGGTCATCGACATGGTGGGCCTTCGCGACCGGCTGAAGCACCGCCCGGCCCAGCTCTCCGGCGGGCAGCAGCAGCGTGTCGCCGTGGCCCGGGCGCTCGCCTCGCAGCCGGAGATCATCTTCGGTGACGAGCCCACCGGCAACCTGGACTCCCGCTCCGGTGCCGAGGTGCTGGGCTTCCTGCGCAACTCCGTGCGGACGATGAACCAGACCGTGGTGATGGTGACCCACGACGCGGTCGCCGCCTCCTACGCGGACCGGGTGGTCTTCCTCGCCGACGGCCGCATCGTCGACGAGATGCACCGGCCGACGGCCGACGGCGTGCTGGACCGGATGAAGGAGTTCGACGCGAAGGGCCGTACCAGCTAGCCCCGGCCCCGCTCGCAGGCCCCTCCCCTCCCGCGCGGCCCCGCCGCCCGCCCTTCCTTCCTTCCAGGACTCCTCATGTTCCGTACCGCCCTGCGCAATGTCCTCGCGCACAAGGCCAGGCTGCTGATGACCGTGCTCGCCGTGATGCTCGGCGTGGCCTTCGTCTCCGGCACCCTGGTCTTCACCGACACCCTCGGCAGCGCCCTGCGCAACCAGTCCGCCAAGAGCTACGACGAGGTCGCCGTCTCCGTCCAGACCTACGCGGACCAGCGCGACCAGGAGAAGACCGGCGTCGACGCCGCGACGCTGGAGAAGATCCGGCGCATCGACGGCGTCGCCGCGGCGCACGGCCGGGTCTCCGGCTTCGCGGGCGTCGCCGACCCCGACGGCAAGCTGATCGGCAGCGGCTGGTCCAACACCGGCGCCAACTTCGCCCCGGGCCCCGACGGCAAGGACCCGCACTACACCTTCACCGACGGCACCGGCCCGAAGGCCGGGCAGGTCGCACTCGACCGGGTCACCGCCGACAAGGGCGAGTACCGGATCGGCGACAAGGTCCGCGTCGCCACCAACGGGCCCGTCCAGGAGCTGACCCTCGCCGGCGTCTTCACCACCGAGGACGGCACGGTCAACGCCGGCGGCAGCCTCGTCCTCTTCGACCAGCGCACCGCCCAGGAGCAGTACCTGCGCCCGGGCTACTTCCAGGACGTGACGGTCACCGCGGCGGCCGGCGCCTCGGACGCCGCGCTGCTGAAGAAGGTCCAGGCGCTGCTTCCCGAGAACGCCACGGCGCAGACCGGGCAGGCCCTCGCCGAGGAGCAGGCCAAGGAGATCGAGTCGGGGCTGAAGAACCTCAACGCCATGCTGCTGGCCTTTGCCGGGATCGCCCTCTTCGTCGGTGTCTTCCTCATCGCCAACACCTTCACGATGCTGATCGCCCAGCGCACCCGGGAGCTGGCGCTGATGCGCGCGGTCGGCGCCTCCCGCCGCCAGGTGAAGCGTTCGGTGCTGGCGGAGGCGGCGCTGGTCGGGCTGGTCGCCTCGGTGGTCGGCTTCGGCCTCGGGCTCGGGCTCGCGGTGGGGCTGCGTGCGGCGATGGACGCCTTCGGCGCCCGGATGCCCGCGGGTCCGCTGGTGGTCTCGCCGGTGGCGGTGGGGGCCGCGTTCGGCGTCGGGATCGTGATCACCGTGCTGGCCGCCTGGCTGCCGGCCCGCCGGGCCGCGAAGATCCCGCCGGTGGCGGCGATGAACAGCGTGCACGCGGTGGCCACGGTGAAGTCCCTGGTGGTGCGGAACACCCTCGGTTCGATCATCACGGCGGCGGGCACGGTGGCGATCGTCGCGGGCGCCTCGAAGGGCGGTGGCGAGGGCCGGTACCTGATCGCGGGCGGCGCGTTCTTCACGCTGCTCGGCGTGATGGTGCTGATCCCGCTGCTGTCGCGGCCGGTGATCGCGGCGCTCCGGCCGCTGCTGACCAAGGTGTTCGGCGTCTCCGGCAAGCTGGCCGCGCAGAACGCGGTGCGCAACCCGCGCCGTACCGGCACGACGGCCTCCGCGCTCGCCATCGGCCTGACCCTGGTCACCGGGCTGTCGGTGCTGGGGCTGACCGTCGGCCAGGCCATCGACCGGACGACCACGGACCACCTCAAGGCCGACTACATGGTGGCGATGGCCTCCGGCCGCCCGCTGGACTCCTCGGCGCTGAAGGCACTGCAGGACGCGGACGGCGTGAGCGCGGTGTCGCCGCGCCAGGTGACCGGTTTCCAGGTCGACGACGAGTACGTGGGCGCCTCCTCGGTGACACCGGGCGCGGTGGAGAAGGTTCTCCGCCTCGACGTGGTCGACGGTTCGCTCGCCGCGCTGAAGGACGGTGCGGTGGCGGTCGACACCGAGACCGCCGAGGAGCGGGGCTGGAAGATCGGCGACACGCTGCCGGTCACCTTCGACGACGAGAAGAAGGGGAAGCTGACGGTCGGCGCCACCTTCAAGGCCAACGACTTCCTCGACGGTGTGCTGATCGACCGCGCGGTGGCCGATCCCCACGACGCGGCCCCGATGATCCTGGAGATCTGGGTCAACGCCGACGGCGGCGCCTCCGACTCCGCCCGCCAGGCCCTGGTGGACGCCCTCGGCAACAACCCGGCGATCGACGTGATGACCCAGCAGGACGTCCGCAACACGGTCGGCGGCATGATCAACACGATGCTCTACATCATGTACGGGCTGCTGGCGATGGCCCTGGTCATCGCGGTGCTGGGTGTGGTGAACACGCTGGCCATGTCGGTCTTCGAGCGGCAGCAGGAGATCGGGATGCTGCGGGCGATCGGCCTGGACCGGCGCCGGGTGAAGCGGATGATCCGGCTGGAGGCCGTGGTGATCTCGCTCTTCGGCGCGGTCCTCGGCACCGGGCTCGGGGTCTTCCTGGGCTGGGCGATCGGCGAGACGATATCGGGGGCCGTCTCCGGGTACGAGCTGGTGCTCCCGTGGGGCCGGATCGCGCTCTTCCTGGCTCTGGCCGCACTGGTCGGGGTGCTGGCCGCCCTCTGGCCGGCCCGCAGCGCGGCCCGGCTGAACATGCTCACCGCGATCAAGACCGAGTAGCGGCAGCGGCGTTCCGCGCGAGGCGCCGGGCCTCACCCCTGAACGCGGGGGTGAGGCCCGGCGCCGTGCGCGCGGACCGTCGGGCGGGGTGCTCCTCAGACCGACTCGGGGGAGCGCGGGGCCGGAGTGGTCCCGTCGTCACCGGAGCCGGGGGCCCGGCCGCGCGACTCCCCGTGACGCGCCCCGGCCTCCCGCCGGCCCGCCGAGGCGCCGTCGGCCCGGTCGGGCGAGGCTGACGCCCCTTCCCCTCCCGTGTCGCTCCGGGCGGAGAGGGCGGTCCACGTCCGGGCCCGCAGCGGCAGCCCGGGGTGGCCCTCGACGGGGGTGCGGACGGCGAGGATCTGGTTGACGCCGATCCGGTTGCGTTCGAAGGAGAGGGCCGAGGCGGCCATGTAGAGCAGCCAGACCCGGGCCCGTCCCGCCCCGGCCAGCCGGACGCACTCCTCCCAGTGGTCCTGGAGGTTGTGCACCCAGGCCCGCAGCGTCAGCCCGTAGTGCTCGCGCAGCACCTCCAGGTCGCGGACCTCGAACCCGGCGCGCTCCAGCTGGGTGACGGTGGAGCCGACGGGGGCGAGTTCGCCGTCGGGGAAGACGTAGGCGTCGATGAAGGCGTCCACGTGGTAGGCCGACTCGTCGTCCTGCGGGCGGCGGGCGATCTGGTGGTTGAGGAGCCGTCCGCCGGGCTTGAGCAGGGCGTACAGGTCCTCGGCGTACTCCAGGTACCGGACGGCGCCGACGTGCTCGGCCATGCCGATGGAGGAGATCGCGTCGTAGGGCCCGTCACGGACGTCGCGGTAGTCCTGGACGCGGATCTCCACGCGGTCGGCGAGTCCCTGCTCGGCGGCGCGCCCGCGGGCGTAGGCGGCCTGTTCGCGCGAGAGGGTGACGCCGACGACCTGGACGCCGTACTCGCGGGCCGCGTGCAGCGCCATCGAGCCCCAGCCGCAGCCGACGTCGAGCAGGCGCATGCCGGGGGCCAGGCCGAGCTTGCGGCAGATCAGGTCGAGCTTGTCGCGCTGAGCACTCTCCAGGGTGGCTCCGTCGCACCAGTAGGCGCAGGAGTAGACCATGGAAGGGCCGAGGACCCGCTCGTAGAAGTCGTTGCCGACGTCGTAGTGGTGGCTGATGGCCTCGCGGTCGCGGCCCTTGCTGTGCCTGCTGCCGAGGCGGCGCCGGGCGGGTGCCTCCTCCGGCGGGGGCGGCGGGGGCAGGAACGGTCCGACCAGCCGGGCGACGTCCAGGGCGGCGGCCCGCACCCGCGGGTCCCGGACGGCGTCGAGGGGGCCGAGTGGGGGACGCTCGGTCTCCCAGACGACTCCTGCGAGGAGGTCGAGCGCCTCGTAGAGGTCGCCCTCGATGGTGAGGTCGCCGGAGACCCAGGCACGCACGAGGCCGAGTTCGCCGGGCTTGAAGAGGATGCGGCGCAGGGCGCGGCGGTTGCGGAGGACGATCACGGGGGTTCCGGGCGGACCGTGTTCGGTGCCGTCCCAGGCGCGCAGGCGGAGTGGGAGGGGGACTCCCAGTATCTGTTCGGCGTGTGTGGCCAGCCGCGGGGCGGCACCGTGCATGACGCGTCACCTTCCGGGTTCGGTGTGCCGGAGCTCCTGTGTCGGTGGTCGGCCGTGCGCGCGGACACGGCCGCTGCTGTACGTACACATGTGAACACCGATGGGGGGCGCTCGCAGTCCCGGTTCCGGGTAAGGAATCCGTAAAGCGGGTGCAGCGGCCATCTACTTTGTGGCGGGCGGTCGCGGGGCACCGCGGGCTCCGGGCACGCCGAAGGGGGCGCTCGCACCACGGATGGCGAGCGCCCCCTCAGGAGGTCCTGCGTGCGGTCAGGGCGTCAGGACGCCTTGGCCTTGGCCGACTCGGGCTCCTCCGCCTTGGCGGCCGGGGCCGGGGCGGGCTTGGCCGCCTCGTAGAACTCCTCGCGCGGCGTCTCCATCGCGCCGAGGGAGACCACCTCGCGCTTGAGGAACATGCCGAGGGTCCAGTCCGCGAAGACGCGGATCTTGCGGTTGAACGTCGGCATCGCCATGCCGTGGTACGCGCGGTGCATGTACCAGGCGAGACGGCCCTTGAGCTTGATCTTCATCTTGCCCACGACGATCATCGCGACGCCCTTGTGCAGGCCGAGACCGGCGACCGCACCCTTGTTGGCGTGGCTGTACTCCTTCTGCGGGAAGCCCCGCATGCCGGAGATCACGTTGTCGCCGAGGACCTTGGCCTGCCGCAGCGCGTGCTGCGCGTTGGGCGGGCACCAGGCGTTCGGGTTGCCGTTCTTGCGGCCGATGACGTCGGGGATCTGCGCGTTGTCGCCGGCCGCCCAGATGTAGTCCGTGCCCTGCACCTGGAGGTTGGCGGCGGTGTCGACGTGACCGCGCGGGCCGAGCGGCAGACCGAAGCGGCTGAGCGCCGGGTTCGGCTTCACACCGGCGGTCCACACGATGGTGGAGGCGTCGACCTCAAGGCCGTTCTTGAGCACCACGTGGCCGTCGACGCAGGAGTCCATGGAGGTCGAGAGGTAGACCTCGACACCCCGGCTCTCCAGGTGCTTCTTGCCGTAGGCGCCGAGCTTCGGACCCACCTCGGGGAGGATCTTGTCGGCCGCGTCCACGAGGACGAACCGCATGTCCTCGCGGGAGACGTTGTTGTAGTACTTCGCGGCGTCCCGGGCGAGGTCCTCGACCTCACCGATCGTCTCGGCCCCGGCGAAGCCACCGCCGACGAAGACGAAGGTCAACGCCTTGCGGCGGACCTCCTCGTCGGTCGTGGAGTCAGCCTTGTCGAGCTGCTCCAGGACGTGGTTGCGCAGGCCGATGGCCTCCTCGATGCCCTTCATGCCGATGCCCTGCTCGGCGAGGCCGGGGATCGGGAAGGTACGGGAGACCGCGCCCATCGCGATGACGAGGTAGTCGAAAGGCAGCTCGTACGCCTCGCCGACCAGCGGCGCGACGGTGGCGACCTTGCGGTCCTGGTCGATGGTGGTGACCCGGCCGGTCAGCACCTCGGCCTTCGGCAGTACGCGTCGCAGCGGGACGACGACGTGGCGCGGCGAGATGTTGCCGGCTGCGGCTTCGGGGAGGAAGGGCTGGTACGTCATGTACGAGCGCGGGTCGACGACCGTGACGGTCGCCTCGCCGTAGCGCATCTTCTTCAGAATGCGTCGCGCTGCGTACAAGCCAACGTACCCACCGCCTACAACGAGGATCCTGGGACGCTCCGTGGTGCTCATGGCATCGAGTATCCACCCGCCCCCAGGGGGTCGTTCGTGCGCCCCTTCACAAGGTTCTCCACCCCCTCTGCTACACTGCGCCGCCCACGTGACCCAGGTCATGCTCCCTCGGCGGAACCACCACCCTCCCTCAGACGTTCCCCACCCCCTGTGAGCTGCTTGCTCGCCCCTTCCGGGGGCAAGGGGCCGGCCGGCCCTCCCTCCCCAGGCGACGCGCGGGAGACGCCCCTCGCACAGGGGGCCGGGGCCAGGAGTCGCCCATATGGAGGCCGAAAGACCCTCGACTTCGCCCGTCGGAGCACTTTCTCTTGTGAAGAACTTCACGAAGTTTCCCGGCGGTGCGCCGGAGAGCGTCCCAGGACACCCCTCCGGGGGTGCCCAGGGCCCCCGCACGACACTCGAACCGGTGGGGAAGGCGCCAGAGTTGAAGGGCGTGCGCGCGGGCGTCCGCGCCGGTGCGCGCCACGGCCTGGCACGGTACGCCGCGCTCGCCGAGAGGGGCACCCCCACGGAGACCGGCTGTCCCAGAGGTCGGCATGGCGCGAGGCTGATCGGGCGGCCTGTCCTCCGGGTACGCGAAAGGGCGGCCCGGCTCAGGCATCCGCCCGCGCCGGACCGCCCCGTACCGGAGTCCCTAGGCTCCCGCCGCCTTCCAGGCGATCCCGTCGAGGATGTCGTGCTCGCTGACGACCACCTCGTCCGCGCCGGTGCGCTCCATCAGGGTGAGGAGGATCAGGGCGCCGGCCGTGATGACGTCGACGCGGCCGGGGTGGATGACCGGGTTGGCGGCGCGTTCGGCGTGGGTGGAGGTCAGGAGGGTGTCGGTGACCTCCTTGACCTTGGCGTAGGGGATGCGGGCGTGGTGGATGGCGGTGGAGTCGTACGCGGTGAGGCCGAGGGCGAGGCCGGCCACCGTGGTGACGGAGCCGGCGAGGCCGACCAGGGTGCGGGCCTCGGTGAGCGGGACGGTGCGGGCGGCCTCGTCGAGGGCGGCGCCGATGTCCCGGCGGATCGCCGCGACCTGCTCGGCGGTGGGCGGGTCGGTCACCGTGCCGTCGGGGCGGGAGAGGTGACGCTCGGTCAGGCGGACGCAGCCGATGTCGACGGAGCGGGCGGCGCGGACGGCGTCCGTACCGACGACGCACTCGGTGGAGCCGCCGCCGATGTCGACCACCAGGTACGGGGTGTCCAGGTCCGCGCGGCCGGTCAGTTCCTTGGTGGCGCCGGTGAAGGAGAGCGCGGCCTCCTCGTCGCCGGTGACGACCTCGGGGGTGACGCCGAGGAGGTCGCGGACGCCCTCGGTGAACTCGGCGCGGTTCTCCGCGTCGCGGGTGGCCGAGGTGGCGGTGAACCGGACTGCGGTGGCACCGAGTTCGCGGATGACGGCGGCGTACTCGCGGCACGCCTCGAAGGTCCGCTCCAGGGCGTCGGGGGCGAGGCGGCCGGTGCGGTCGACGCCCTGGCCGAGGCGGACGATCCGCATCCGGCGGTCGAGGTCGGTCAGCTCCCCGGTGGACGGGTCGGCGTCGGCGACCAGCAGGCGGATGGAGTTGGTGCCGCAGTCGATCGCGGCGACGCGACGGGCGCTCACCGGCCCTCCCCCGCGGCCTCGCCGGCGCCGGAAGCGGCTGCCGGTCCGGCGGTCTGCGGCAGCGTCACGCAGGAGCCCTTGCGCCACCACTCGGGGAGCATGGCGAGCGCCTCGTCGCCGAGCGGGTTGACGCCGGGGCCGGCCGCCAGCGAGTGGGCGACCAGGACGTGCAGGCACTTCACCCGGTCCGGCATGCCGCCGGCGGAGGGGAAGTCCTTCAACTCCTCGATCTCGTCGCGGCGCTTGATGTAGTCCTCGTGGGCGGCCCGGTAGGCGGCGGCCAGTTCCGGGTCGGTGGCCAGCCGCTCGGTCATCTCCCTCATCACGCCGTTGGCCTCCAGCGTGCCGATGGCCGAGGCGGCGCGCGGGCACGTCAGGTAGTACAGCGTGGGGAAGGGCGTGCCGTCCTCCAGGCGGGGCGCGGTCTCGACGACGTCGGGCTGGCCGCAGGGGCAGCGGTGCGCGATGGCGCGCAGGCCGCGTGGCGGACGGCCCAGCTGCTGCTGGAAGGCGTCGACGTCGGCGGCGGTCGGCTCGGTGCGCGGGGTGGGCGGCGGGGGCGTGTCCATGGCGGGGTCAGGTCTCTCGGTCGTTCACTCGGTGGCGGGGCGGATGGGGCGGGGCCCGGCGGCCTGGTCGGCGCGGTCGACACCGTCCAGGAGGTTGGTGTACCAGGGCCGGGTGGCGGCCGTGCGGTCGGTGCGGCTCGGTTCTGCCGCGTCCGGGTCGATCATGGTGTAGCCGGTCTCGCCGGGGCGTACGTAGTGCAGGCGCTCGCGGATGCGCTGCTCGGCGTAGCGGTCGTCCGTCCAGCGGGCCTTCTCGTCGCGCAGCTGCTCGACCTTGGCGCGGTGGGCCTCCCGCTCGCGCTGGAGGTCGGTGATCTCGGCGCGCTGGGAGACGTACTGCCGCATCGGGTAGGCGAGGGCGACGATCAGGGAGCAGAGGACGAGGGCGAGGAGGGCGGCGCGACCGGTGAGGCGGGAGCGGCGGGCCTGGCGGCGGTTCTGCGAGCGGTAGACGCGGGCGGCGGTCTGCTCGCCGAGCACCCTGAGTCTGGTCGCGGTGGAGAAGCGGTCCGCACCGCTCTTCTTCCCGGCCATGCCCGCCTCCCCTCGGCCGCGCGCCGTGCGCGGCCGCTGTGCCCGTCCGTCAGGTGTCCGCCGCTCGCACGCTCTGCTGGTCCTCGCCCGCACGTGCCCGCGTCCCCGCCCACGGTACGGGACCGTGGGCGGGGACGCGGGGAGGCCGGGGGTGGCCGTCGGCGGCCCGCCGGATCAGCCCTTGAAGCGCGGGAAGGCGCTGCGGCCGGCGTAGACCGCGGCGTCGTCGAGGATCTCCTCGATGCGCAGGAGCTGGTTGTACTTGGCGACGCGCTCGGAGCGGGCCGGGGCGCCGGTCTTGATCTGGCCGCAGTTGGTGGCGACCGCGAGGTCGGCGATGGTGACGTCCTCGGTCTCGCCGGAGCGGTGGCTCATCATGCACTTGAAGCCGTTGCGCTGGGCCAGCTCGACGGCGTCCAGGGTCTCGGTGAGCGAGCCGATCTGGTTGACCTTGACGAGCAGGGCGTTGGCCGACTTCTCCTCGATGCCGCGGGCGAGGCGCTCGGGGTTGGTGACGAACAGGTCGTCGCCGACGAGCTGGACCTTGTCGCCGAGCTTCTCGGTGATGACGTTCCAGCCGGCCCAGTCGTCCTCGAACAGCGGGTCCTCGATGGAGACCAGCGGGTACGCGGCGACGAGCTCCTCGTAGTACTCGGTCATCTCGGCGGCCGAGCGGGTCTTGCCCTCGAACTCGTAGCCGCCGTCCTTGTAGAACTCGGAGGCGGCGACGTCCAGGGCGAGCGCGATGTCCTTGCCGGGGACGTAGCCGGCCTCCTTGACGGCCTCCAGGATGAGGTCGAGGGCGGCGCGGTTGGAGTCGAGGTTCGGGGCGAAGCCGCCCTCGTCGCCGAGGCCGGTGGCCAGGCCCTTGCTCTTCAGGACCTTCTTCAGCGTGTGGTAGACCTCGGTGCCCCAGCGCAGGGCCTCGGAGAAGGACTCCGCGCCGATCGGGGCGATCATGAACTCCTGGATGTCCACGTTGGAGTCGGCGTGCGAGCCGCCGTTCAGGATGTTCATCATCGGCACCGGGAGCAGGTGCGCGTTGGGGCCGCCGAGGTAGCGGAAGAGCGGCAGGTCGCTGGCCTCGGAGGCGGCGTGGGCGACGGCGAGGGAGACGCCGAGGATGGCGTTGGCGCCGAGCGAGCCCTTGTTGTCGGTGGCGTCCAGGTCGAACATGGCCTGGTCGATGAGGCGCTGCTCGGTGGCGTCGTAGCCGACGAGCTCCGGGCCGATCTGCTCGATGACGGCGAGGACGGCCTTCTCGACACCCTTGCCCTGGTAGCGGTTGGGGTCACCGTCACGCAGTTCGATGGCCTCGAAGGCTCCGGTGGAGGCGCCGGACGGCACGGCCGCGCGGCCGGTGCTGCCGTCGTCGAGGCCGACCTCGACCTCGACGGTGGGGTTGCCTCGGGAGTCCAGGATTTCCCGGGCTACGACGACGTCGATGGACGGCACGAGCATCTCCTTCTGGGATGTGACGCGGGTCGGCCTTCGGTCGGCCGTTCGCTCCAGAGCCTATCCGGCGGCCGGCCCCATTCCGGCGTCGCGCCCGGACGCCGGGACGAAAAGAGCCCCGTACGGGGCGAAACCGTACGCGACCGCCCATTCCTACTTACCGGTAACGACCGCGGCCGGGCGACGGGGAGGGAAACGGGGAAGCCCCGTCCCGACGCGCTGAGGGGGGAGTCACGCATCGGGACGGGGCTGTCGGTGGGGGGCGGGGTCAGTCCCTCACCCCGCAGACCCGTGGGGGGGGGAGCGCCGGGGGCGGGGAGGCCCGTGGGGAGCCTTCTCACCCCGCCTCCCGGGAGCGGCTTCGGGAGCCGAAGGGGCGCGTCGTCGCCCAGACGCCCGTCGCGCGCGGGCCGCGAGGCGGTTGAGCACGTCGGGCGGCTCGGCGACGACACCCAGCACCCCGGGGGCGAGCGAAGCGCGCGATCAGGAGAGGTGGAGCTGCTGGCCCGGGAAGATCAGGTCGGCGTCCTCGACGATGTCCTTGTTCAGCTCGAAGAGCTTCTTCCAGCCGCCGTCGACGTTCTCGTCCTTCGCGATCTGGCTGAGGGTGTCGCCCTTGACGACCTCGTACTCGCCGTCACCCTTGGCGACAGTCTCGCCGGTGGGGGTCTCGACGGTCTCCTCGGCCGGGGCGGTCCGCTGCTCGCTGCGGTCGGCGCGCGGCTCGGGGCGCTCGGGGGCGGCCTGCTCGGCCGGCTCCTCGGCGGGCTTCTCGGCCTCGGCGCCGCCGCCGTTGTACGCGGCGTTGCTCAGGCCGGTGCCGCAGTTGGGCCAGGCGCCCTTGCCCTGGCCGGCCAGGACCTTCTCGGCCACGGCTATCTGCTGCTCCTTGGTGGCCTGGTGGGCGCTGGAGGCGTAGGCGGTGCCACCGAAGGCGGCCCAGGTGGAGGGCGTGAACTGGAGCCCGCCGTAGAAGCCGTTGCCGGTGTTGATGGACCAGTTGCCGCCGGACTCGCACTGGGCGACGGCGTCCCACTCGGAGGCCGTGGCGGCGGAGGCCGAGCCGGTCGCGACGAGCGGCGCGGCGACGGCGAGGCCGGCGACACCGGCGAGCGACAGGATGCGGGTGACCTTGGAGGGACGGCGGTGCTTGGCCTTGTTGGTCAGCATGAAGGGAATCTCCTCACCGACGCCTACGAGGTGAGCTGTCGGGTTCGGGCCGGATGAGTGCCCGGCCGCGCGTCCCTGTCCGGAACGCGCGGCTTCACCCCGAGCCGCCCCGGCCACCCGCCCCGCTGGGGAGCGAACGGCCGGTGCGGCGGCAAACCTTGGGTCCCCCGCTCCTGTCTACGGCGCTTGCGCGACGACTGTCCCAGGCGGCCGTCGACAGGATTCGGCGTAACGACCGCTGGAGCCCGCCAGTGGCGAGCGGCACGACCGTAAGCACGGCCGACGGCAGATTCCAAAGACGATCAGGGGGTCTGAGATCCATGTCTCACTTCCCCCGATTCGGACATTCCCGCCCGAACTGGCGCCCGATTCAGTCCTTTTCGGCCTTCGGGTCCGATCCGAGATCAAGGGCCTGACCGGGCAGGATGCGGTCCGCGTCGTCGCCGACGACCTCCTTGTTCGCCTCGTACAGCGCGGGCCATCCGCCGTCCACCTCGTGGAGCCAGGCGATGACGGAGAGGCTGTCGCCCTCCTTCACGGTGTACGAGCCGGAAGCGTCGGGCGCGTCGCCGCGCTCCCCCCGCGAGGCGTGCCGCCCGGAGCCCTCGCGCCCCTCACCGGAGCCCGGCTCGGCCTCGGCGCCGCCCCGGTGGCGTCCGCCGCCGGAGTCCTCCCCCTCGCCGGGGGTCGCGGAGGGGGTGTCCGAGGGGGTCCCGGCGCGGTCGCCACGTCCCTCCGCGGCCCCCTCTCCGGGGATCGGGGTCGGCGAACCCTCAGGGATGGAGGTCGGCTCGGCGGAGGGGGTGGACGACTTCCCGTCACCCTTCTCCCCCTTCTCCTCCTTGTCGGCCTTGTCCTCGTTGTCTGCGTCGGACCCCTCGCCGCCCTTGCCGTCCTCCTGCTCGGCGGGCGAGGTCGGGGAGGCGGAGGGGGTGCCGCTGTCGCCGGGGACGCCCGGGTTCACCTCGGCGGTGCCGCCGCCCTGCTGGAGCCCGATCGCGGGGGCGCAGGTGGCCCAGGCGGCGGTGCCCTCGGCGTCGAGGACGCGCTCGGCCACCACGATCTGCTGGGAGCGGCTGGCGAGGTCGGCGGAGGGCGCGTAGCTGAGGCCGCCGTGGCGCTCCCAGAGTTCCTGGGTGACCTGGAGGCCGCCGTAGTAGCCGTTGCCGGCGTTGGCGCTCCAGGCGCCACCGCTCTCGCATTCGGCGAGCCGGTCCCACGTGGCGGTGTCGGCCGCGCTGGCCGAACCGGCGCCGAGCAGGGGGATGGCGATGGCCGAACCGGTCACCCCGGCCGCGACGACGAAGGCGGGAGCCTGTCGGGGGCGTCGGTGACGTCCGTTCCCGGAGAGCATGCGGTTGCCTTTCGCGTGACGACTGCTGACCGGCGCCCCGCTCGGTGGCGGCGGGGCTTCCGGTTGGCGCCGAAGGTAGCGGCTGTCGAACGTTCGTCACAAGTCGATGCAGCGGAGATCACGCCGACATCACATTCCTGATGTCTCGTCAGTTCCGGCGTCCGGAGGGCGCGGCTCGCGCACCTGCTTCCCGGGCCCGGCCGGCTCCGGGGTGAACTCGACCGGCAGGGTGCGCAGTCCCCGCATGATGAGTCCGCCGCGCCAGCGCAGGTCGTCGGGTGCGGCGCCGAGCCGCAGGTCCGGAAGGCGCGTCAGCAGGGTCGCGAGAGCGGCCTTGCCCTCCAGTCGGGCCAGCGGGGCGCCGATGCAGTAGTGGATGCCGTGGCCGTAGCCGAGGTGCTGGTTGTCGGTGCGGGCGAGGTCGAGCCGGCCGGGGTCCCGGAAGCGTTCGGGGTCGCGGTCGGCGGCGGCCAGGACGACCAGGACCGGGTCCCCGGCGGCGATGTCGGCCCCGCCGATCCGCAGCGGCTCGGTGGCGTACCGCCAGGTGGCCATCTCCACCGGGCCGTCGTACCGCAGGAGTTCCTCGATGCCGGTGTCGAGCAGCGCCTCGTCGCCGTCGGCGAGGGCCCGCTGGAGGCGGGCGCGTTCGGCGGGGTTGCGGAGCAGGGCCAGGGTGCCGTTGCCGATCAGGTTGACGGTCGTCTCGAAGCCGGCGAAGAGGAGCACGAAGCACATGGCGGCGGCCTCCTCCTCGGTGAGGTGCTCGCCGTGGTCGCTGGCGCGGATCAGGCCGGAGATCAGGTCGTCGCCGAGGTCGGCCCGTTTGCGGTGGATCAGCTCGGCGAGGTAGTTCCGTATCTTCTTCACCGAGCGGGCGACGCCGCCGCGCGGCCCGCCGCCGTGCCGGATCATCATCCCGGCCCAGTCGCGGAAGTCGTCCTGGTCCTCGCGCGGGACGCCGAGCAGGTCGCAGATGGCGTAGATGGGCAGCGGGAAGGCGAACTCGTGGATGAGGTCGGCCTCGCCGCGCCCGGCGAAGCCGTCGATGAGCCCGTCGGTCAGCTCCTGCACCCGGGGCGCGAACCGGGCGACGCGGCGCGGGGTGAACGCCTTCGACACCAGGCGGCGCAGCCGGGTGTGGTCCGGCGGGTCGATGTTGAGCAGGTGCGTCATCAGTCCGGCGCTGCGCTCGCCGGGGATGCCGGTGCGGCTGCGCCCGGCGTCGTCGGCGGCGTGGTGCGCCGGGTTCTTGCTGAGCCGGGGGTCGGCGAGGGTCTGCCGGGCGTCCGCGTACCGCGTGACCAGCCACGCCTCCACGCCGCTGGGCAGCCGGGTCTTGTGGACCGGCTCGTGGGTGCGCAGCCAGGCGTAGGCGGGGTACGGGTCGGCGGCGAACTCCCAGCCGAAGAGTGCGGGACGCCCGGCTGCCTGGGTTTCGCTCATGGTCCGACCGTATCGGGGGCCCGGCGGGGCGGCTCAGTGCCCCTCGGCCGCCCGGATGGCCTCGCGGTAGCGCCGGGCGCTCTCGCGCAGGGCGGCCTCGGGGTCGGCGCCCTGCCGTTCGGTCTCGACGGCGAGGGCGAGCAGGGCGGGGCCGGGCCCGGGGCCCTCGGGGAGCGGCACGTTCAGCCCGGCGGCCCGGGCACGGGAGGCGAGCTTGGCGGCGAGGGCCAGGGCGGGCTGGGCGACGGGCACGCCGTCGGTGACCGAGGTGCGCTCCTTCTCCTCCCCCTTCACCCGCAGCCAGTGGGCGCGGACTTCCTGCGGTGTCTCGGCGACGGCGTCCCCGAAGACGTGCGGGTGGCGGCGGACCAGCTTGTCGATGAGGGCGGCGGCCACGTCGTCGATGGAGAACGGCCCGCCGTCCCCTTCCTCGTCGCCGGCCGCCGGTCGGCCGTCCTCGGCGATCCGGGCGTGGAAGACGACCTGGAGCAGCACGTCGCCCAGTTCCTCCCGCAGGGCGTCGCGGTCGCCCTCCTCGATGGCCTCGATGAGTTCGAACGCCTCCTCCATGGCGTACGTGGCGAGCCCTTCGTGGGTCTGCCCGGACGACCAGGGGCACTCCTCGCGGATGCGGTCCATGACCTGGACGAGGTCGATCAGGCGGGCGCCCGGGAGGTCGTAGGCACCGGGGAGCAGTTCCAGATCGGGCATGGCGACGCGGCCGGACCCGGCGAGGCGGGAGAGGGCGTCGGTCAGTCGGCGGTCGCCCTCGCCGGACTGGACGAGGACGGCGGTGCGCCCGCCGGCGAGGAAGTCGACCAGGTCGGCCGCGTCCGGGATGGCCGCGATCTCGACCTCGACGCCCGCCTCCCGCAGGTAGGGCAGCTGCGGGTGGGCCGGGTCGGCGCAGAGCACCCGGTCGGCCTGGTGCAGGGCCTGCCAGGCGGGCCAGGAGAGCTGGCCGGGGGCCACCCGGTGGCTGGTGGTGAGCAGGACGAGGCGGCCGGGGCTGGGTGCGTTCACGCCTCGAACGTAACGCACCCCGGGACCCGGCCGCCGGGGCCGGTGCGGCGGTGGGCGCCCCTCAGAGCGCCGGGAGGCCCGCGCTCTGCGCCTCGGAGCGGGCCTCGGCCTTCTCCTCGCCGACGCGGCGCGGGTCGGTGCTGAGCCAGGGGTCGGAGCCCGCGACCATGAGCAGCTGCTCGCCGTCCCAGGAGCCGTAGCGGGGGCTGATGTCGATACCGAGCCGCTCGGCGGTCCTGACCAGTTCCTGCCGGACCCGCGCGTCGGCCTGCTCGGGCGAGGCGCCGGGCGCGTACGTCTGGCGGAGCCCGTCGAGGCGGAGCTGGTAGCCGAGGTGGTCGTCGATCCGGGCGGCCGGAATGCCGTAGGTCCGCAGGTACGCCTCCTCCAGTTGCTCGGCGCCGCCGCCGGTCTGCGCCTGGAGCTGGGCGCGGCGCTCGCGGAGGTCCTTGCGGGTGAGGCTGACGCCGGCCTCGTCGGCGGCGGCCCGCACGACGCGCTCGCTGATCATCCCGGCGAGGGTGGCGCGGTCGGGGGCGCAGGTCTCGCGGCCCTCGACGGCCTTCTCGCCCTGGGCGGCGGCCTCGTCGCGCTGCTGCAGCTCGGCCTGGCGGGCGGCGGAGCACTGCTGGTCGAGGGCGTCCGCGTATCCCTCCTCGCCGAAGACGGCGACCTGGGCGTCGCGGGTCTGGCCGACCTGGGCCTCCAGCTGGGCGACGGTGATCCGCTCGCCGCCGACCACGGCGGCGGCGCCCGGCCGGGCGCCGTCCCCGCAGGCGGTCAGCAGCGGGGCCGCGAGCAGGGTGGCGGCCATGAGGGCGAGCGAGGTGCGACGGCGGCGGTGCAAAGGGAGCCTCCCGGCGTGATCGTTCGGCGGTGCGGGGACTGTTGACGACCTGACGATCTGACGACGTGTACGACCTGGCGGTCCGGACGTCCTTGCGAAGATCGATCGTAGGCAGTCGGCGTGATCTGGGCCACTGTCCGGAGCAACGATTCCCCGCGTGTCCGGTTCCTGCCTGTCCCCTCCGTCCCCCGCCGCCGGGCGGCGGCTCAGACCAGGCCGAGCCAGTGCAGGGTGCGGCGCACCTCACCGGGGAGCGGGTGGGCGAGCCCGTACCGCTGTTCGGCGTCGTGGAGCAGGCGGAGCAGGGTGTCCTGGGCTGCCGGGCGGTCACCGAGGGCGAGCAGGAGGTGGCCGATGCGGCGGCGGATCTCCAGCGGAAGGTCCCGGTCGGTACTGACGTACTGGTTCTCGAAGTACGGGAGCAGGGCGCGGTATTCGGCCAGGGCGGCGCCGGGTTCGCCGAGCTGTTCGAGGCACTGGGCCGACTCGTAGCGGAACTGGAGGGAGCGCGGGTCGGCGGTGCCGGCCTCGGCTGCGTACTCGTCGGCGAGGCGGCGCAGTTCGGGCAGGGCGCGGCGGTACTGGCCGTCGTCGAGCAGGGTGGCGGCGTACTGCTTGCGCAGGGTGCGGACGACGGCGGAGTGCTCGCCGTGCTGCCGGGCGGCGGTGGGCAGGATCGCGCCGAGGATGTCGACGGCCTGGGTGATGCGGCCCTCGCCGAGCAGCCGCTTGACGTCGTCCACGGCGGCGGCGACGTCGGCGCCCTCGCCACCGCCGGGCGCGGCCGGGGGCTGGGCGGGGCGGGGCGCGGGGGCCAGCGGGTGGTCGGGCCAGGGGGCGTGCGGGCGCAGGAAGGGCCGGGCCGGGTCGAGCGGGGCGCCGCGCGGGACGCCGCGGGGCGGCAGCAGCGGGGCGAGGGCCTGGTAGACCTCCTGGGCGGAGGCGGGCCGGTCCTGGGGTTCCTTGGCGAGCAGCCGCATGACGAGCGGTTCGAGCCCGTCGGGCAGTCCGGGGCGCAGCCGGCCGATCGGCAGCGGTGCCTCGTAGAGGTGGCGGTGGAGGACGCCGAGGACGGTGGCCCCGTCGAACGGCACGGTCCCGCTGAGGAGTTCGTAGAGGACGATGCCGAGCGCGTACAGGTCGGTGTACGGGCCGACGGCGCCGCCCATGGCCTGTTCGGGGGCCATGTAGGCGGGGCTGCCGATGGGCGAGCCGGTGTGGGTGAGGCGGGTGGTGTCGCTGTCCATGACGGAGGCGACGCCGAGGTCGAGGACGGTGACGGTGCCGTCCTGGCGGATCATGATGTTCCGCGGCTTGAGGTCCCGGTGGACGATCGGCACGGCGTGCACGGCGGAGAGCACCGCGCACAACTGGGCGGCGACCGAGACGGCCCACTCCCATGGGTAGGGCGTGTGCTCGACCAGGTGGTCGCCGAGGTCGGAGCCGTCCACGAACTGCATGACGAGGTACAGCTCGTCGCCCTCGGTCCCCGCGTCGTGCACGGTGACCAGGCCCGGGTGGTCGACCTGCGCGGTGACCCGGCACTCCCGCACGAAGCGGCTCCGCAGCTCCTTGACCTCGGCTCCGGCGACCCGGTCGGGCCGCAGCAGCTTGACGGCGACGCGCCGGTCGAGCCGCTGGTCGTACCCGGTCCACACCTGGCCCATGCCCCCCTCCCCGATGAGGGAGGAGAGTTCGTAGCGCTCGGCGATGACCCGCCCGCTCAACGGGACTCCTCCTGCGGGCCGTTGCCCCGGCCGTCGGACTGCTGGCCCTCGGGGTGGCGCAGGTAGGCGCTGAGTTCGTCCAGTTCGGCCCGGACCTGGTCGATGCGGGCGGGGCCGCCGGGCGGCGGGGTGTTGGCGGTGGGGCGCGGCCCGGCCGGGGCCGGCGTCGGGCCGCCCTGCGGGCGGGTCCAGGCGTCGGCGGGGTTGGTGGGAGCGGCCGGCTGCGCGAACTGCTGGGTGTGCGGGGGCTGGTGGGGCGGGGAGTACGGGCCGGGGGCCTGCTGGTGCAGGGGGGCGGCGGCCGGACGGGTCACGCCGTGCGGCGGGTACGGGGCGGCGGGGTGCGGGCCCGGGACTCGGGGGCGGGCGACGCCGTAGGTCTTCCGGTCGTGGCGGATGTCGGCCCAGAGGTAGTACCAGGTGACGGCGACCACATTGAGCAGGATGAGCCCCGCCCCCAGGTCGTCGACGATCGTGCTGGTGTCGTCGCCGTCGGGCATCATCGAGATGGCGAGGACCACGGCACCGATGGAGACGACCATCAGCACCCAGTCCCGCTTCCTGCGGGTCACGCAGGCCAGGCGGATCAGCGCGCCGAAGGCGAAGAGCCCGCAACTCATCACCGTCAGAGCGGTGAACAGCACCCGAAGCCAGATCCGGGCCTCCTGGGACGGACCCTGGGGCCCCGGGGCCACCGGGTAAATGCTGTGCATGGCCTGCTCCCTGAAGATCGTGGGCCGCGCCGGACGCGCGTGCGGTCCGAGCGTATACACCCCCCGCAAGTGGTCGGACCACGCTGTACGGAACCGTTGCCCACCTGGTGACGGGGTGTGACGTGGTCCGAGCATGACATGAATGGAGAAGGCGCCGGGCGAGGGCCCCGGCCAAGGCGGCTCCCTACGCGCTCACTTGGCGCTCACCTGGCGCTGAACCGGTCCGGTGCCCTCGTCGGCGCGTCCCCCTCCGGCAGCTCCTCCCGAGGGCAGCCGTCGAGGACCGCGCGCATCGCGGAGTGCTCCTCGGGGGTCACCCACACCCCGTACTTCTTCTTCACCGCCACCTGCCCGGCGACGTACGCGCAGTGGTACGCCTCGTTGGGCGGCAGCCACTTCGCGGCGTCGCCGTCGCCCTTGGCGCGGTTGGGGCCGGCGTTGACCGCGAGGAGGTTGAGCGGGTCGTTGGCGAAGGCTATGCGCTTGGCCGGCTCCCACTGCGACGCCCCCTTCTTCCAGGCGTCGGAGAGCGCGACCAGGTGGTCGATGTCCACCTTGCTTGCCCCCCGCCGGAACTCCACGTCCTCGCCCGAGTACGGGTCGTCCCGCAGCGTTCCGGAGGCCACCACGCAGTCGTCGCCGTCCTTGTACACGACGTCGGCGAGGTCCCGCTTGAGGATGTCGTCCCGCGTACCGCAGGAGTTCCCGTCCACATCGGCCCAGGCCGAGCCGAACCGCTCCCGGCCGTACCCGTCCTTGCCCCCCTCCTCCTGGACGGTCAGCTCCTCCAGCGCCGCCGGCGCCGTCCCGGCGGTGGTCCCGCCCTCGGTGCCCTTCCCGCCGGCCCCCGCCGACGGCTCCTGGAGCCCGCACCCCGCACTCCACAGCAGCGCCCCGACCGCGAGCCCCACCAGTCCGTACCGTCGCACCGTCACCACGCACACCCTTCTCCCGCCCGACCACTCACCCGATCCCGGAGGCATCCTGCCCTGCGGGGTGCTGGGCAGTCGGGTGGGCCGCCCCGGTCCGCTCGTAGTCCCGCACCAGACGGCGGCAGTTGACCAGCCACGCAAGGGCGCGTCCCACCACCCACCGCCTGGGCAGCACCACGAAGCCGCTCATGTCGTCGCCGGTGAGCGTGGCCGCGCCGCGCAGGGACCGCGAATCGACGATCGCCGCACTCGGTTCGGGATCATCCCGGCCCTCCAGGAGCCGCACCTGCTCACGCAGCCGGTCGTGCAGGACGTCGAGGAGTTCCTCGGCCTGCCAGCCGCGCGCGAAGGCGTAGACCGCGCCCCAGGGCGGGAAGTCGGACGGCATCGCCCGCCACTTGATGTCCTCGGAGTCGAAATAGCGCACCGCATCGGACATCTCACGGTGGCAGTAGCCCTCCGGGTTGCCCCCGCGCCCGCGCAGCCAGCCCGGCAAGGGCATCCTCCGCCGGACGACCCGCCACTCCTCCTCGCTCATGTCCGTGGAGTAGAAGCAGGTCCGCAGCCGGCGGTCCCCGGCGTTTCCGTACAGGTGAGCGAGGCAGTCGCACGGCGCCGTGAACCGGAGGTCGGGCAGCGGACGATCAGCAGCGCAGGCGGTGACGTGAGAGACAACGAGGCTCTGTTTCTTGCGGGTTCGGCGTAGACAACCGACACGCTAGGAAGGGGCCTCGTCTTCGTGTCCTCTCCTGCCACCAGATCACACGATCAGGCTCGCCGTACGGACCGCCATAGAACACCCGAGGGTTGGACAACAGCTAGTGACACCACGCATCCCCGGCAGCCCCCAGATCACCGCTCCGGACTATCGCGAACGTCCCTGACTCTGAACGCACCTCAGGCCCGACCGAAGCATCGGCTGTATCTGCCACATCCTGGGCAGTACCGTGCAGGTTGACGTCACGGCCCCGGCCCGGCCCCTGCGCAGCGGCGAATCCAAGGATGTGAGGGCCCGGCCGGGGCCATTACAAGAGGCGGCTCGGTGCTGTCGCCGGATACCCGTCAGGCGAAGAGCAAAGTGGGTTCGGCGAGGATGTCGCGGTCCAGCTCGCTCTTGTAGATGAGGTCGATGCTGCCGAAGCGGGCCTGTTCGTAGTCGAGGCCGAGAGCGGACACAGCCTTGCGGACGGCTTCCTCGGAGCTGGCTTCGACCTCCAGGAAGGTGGGGAGGCCGGGCCAAGTGTCGAGGTCGTAGGCGACGCCGTCGAGCTGCCATTCCTCGCGGTAGTTCTGCTGGTACCGCACCTGACGAAGGCCAAGGGCTGCGAGAAGTTCCGCAGTGCGCTCCAGGTCGTTGACCTCGATCTCGATCTCAGTAGTGCCGTTGATGTGGGTGGCGTCGCTGACCTGCTTGAGGGTCAGCGTGGTCTTGCCGCCCTCATCACGCAGACGCAGCCACTGCTCGCCCTGGACGGCATCGTTCTCGAAGATGAGCCGGGTGAACATCGTCTTGTCGAAGGCCCGCTCGGCGCCGGCAGCCCGCAGCTGGTCTCGGACGGCGTCGACGTCGATCTGCAGGAACTTCGCTTCGTATTCGTGCTGAGCCAAGGCTTTCTCGCTTTCGGTGTGTTGGAGGTGGCATCCGTGCCTTGCGGGGCACGGTGGTCTTACGACGGTTCTACGCGGCCAGGGCCTGGAGTTCATGCAGATCTTGCTCGCGGACCTTGCGAACCTCGGCGCATATCTCGCTGGCCACGAACTCTTCCACGGGCAGGCAGAGATCCATGCGCTGAATGCACACGCCCACGTGGAACACACCTTCCGGGTCGCGGTACAACCGGACGCCGTAGTAGCCCTCCTGGCAGTCGGTGCTGTTGTTGAGAGGGCACCTCGTGCAAGTCTCCGGCAGCCGCAGCGGGCGTATGTGCTTGACGA
This sequence comes from Streptomyces sp. BBFR102, assembly GCF_051397025.1. Classification (NCBI taxonomy): domain Bacteria; kingdom Bacillati; phylum Actinomycetota; class Actinomycetes; order Kitasatosporales; family Streptomycetaceae; genus Streptomyces; species Streptomyces sp. BBFR102. Next base: position 3,714,493 of record NZ_CP195757.1, on the reverse strand, counting down.
CCAGTCGTTGTCCGTCAGGCAGCCGGTATCCCATGCGAAATCCGGAGGTGCCCGCGATCAGCCGGACTTCTTCAGGCTCGGCATCGAGCTGGTCCAGAAGCACGTCGACGGCGCCGAGGGAAGCGTTGCCGTCAGCCAGTGACGTCAGGACTCGTACGGACACCTGCGGCGAGTACCTCTCCAGGAGACGGTGTACGCGGGGGATGTGGCTGTGATTGGGGATGACGATGTTCGCGCGTACGCCGATACCGAGAGAGGTTGCCAGGCGTAGCGACTGCTCCAACGCCTCAATCTTGCGGGTGGCTCGCTGTCGGGAGCGGCACCGATCACCCTGAACCTGGGCGAGTTCCTCGGAAGTCGTACCGAAGATTGAGAAGTTGGCGTGGTCGAGTCCCGCCCGGGCGCACTCGGGTAGCGACCGTGCGCCATTCTCGCCGTTCGAGGTGACGCTGGTCGTGTAACCAGCGCTCCTGGCGAGGGTGATGATCTGGGCAAGGCGGGGGTGGAGGGTCGGCTCGCCGCCGGTGAGGTGGACCTCGTCGAAGCCGAGCGCCTCTCGCAGCCGGGCAAGGGCGGTACGGAACGACTCGTCGGGAATGACGGGGGCGCTGAGGAAGCGGGCGCCATTCGAGCCGAGGTAGATCGACGTCCGTCCGGATCTACCTGCGGACGCGAAGGGGACTGATCGGCGACCGGGGTTGTCCGCGCTGACAGGGGTTCCCTCGTTGTGGCAAAAGGTGCAGGTCAGGCCACAGGCGTCGATGACCTTCACACGTAGCGTCCGGTCCATCGAGATACGTAGGGGTACGTCGCTGCTGATCTGCCGTAAGGCATGGTGCTGGAACATGAGCCGCTGCTCCTTCGAGACGGGAGTGGTTCATGGCGTGAGGGAGACGAAGAGGCGGCCAGGAAGGAGGGCCGCCGCCTGCCGTCACGAGGTGACCGGCAGGTCCGGGGTGACCGCAGCAGGCTTGTCGGCGCTGGCGGGCGCCGCCTCCTGCATCAAGTAGCCGAGGCCACGCAGATCAGCGCGCCCAGGGCCCAGACATCGCCGAGGAGCGTGCCGAGCACGTCCCGTCCGGCGGACGGAGCGGGAACCAAGGACACCAAGCCCTGTAGTCCGGGACGGCAAAGCGCGTGGGGGGGTCCTGAGAGGGCTGCGGTGGGGGCCACGTCGTCTCCTTGAGTGGTGCCCGCAGAGGAGTCATGGCGTCCCGGACAGCAGCACGGAGGGCGTCGACGTCGGTGAAGAGCGCGCCGTCGGCGGGGCCAATCCGCCAGTGCGGGCCGGGTCCCTGAACGCGCCCCGAGGGTGGGACAACGAGGTGCTGAGCCAAGCCGAGCAGACGGGTACGGCCGTGTCCCAGGAGTCCGCGGTGCCGGTCGGCACGAACCAGTAGAGAGCGGGTGCGTGCGGGTCCTCGATGACGGCGCCGTTGCGGGGGCCCAGCAGCTCCAGGGCACGTATGCCCGCACAGCGCGGGACGCGGATGGCGTCCCAGCACACACCGACGGCCTGGAGCGTGTAGCCGCCGACGGTATCCATCGAGGGCGGGTCCGCCTTCTCTCGTGATCGTGTCATGACGTAGGGCTCCTAGCCGGAGGGCTGGAATATGGAGCTGTCATCGTCGCGATCGAGCAAGTCCCTTTCGAGGACTCGCAGAGGTCACCTACAGGACCTCAAGAGGGCTTTGCTTCAGGCTTGTCGGTGATGACGAGATCCGAATTGGACCTTGCGTGGGACCCTCAGAACAGAGCCCGTCGCGTTACGGAGGTGCCCATGTCCCGCCCCATAGGCAACACCCGCCTGAAGGCCGCTCGTGTAGCGGCGGGGTACAACTCCCAACAGGCCCTGGCCGATGTCATTACGCGTACGGGTCCCCAACTAGGCATCCGGGGCTTGGCCGTTGGCGTCCGTCAGGTCCGGCGTTGGGAGTCCGCCAATCCTCCGTGGCCGCAGCCTGATGTCCGTCGGGTTCTCACCCATGTCCTCTGCCAGGACGTCGAGGACCTCGGCTTCACGGCCCCCTGGGACGCGGGCCAGGGGCCGCAGGAACCCGGCCACAGAGCTTCAACGGGCGCTGCCGTCCCCCGGATGCGCCTGACCACGGTGCCCACACAGACCGTGCTCATCACACAGCCGGCCACCGTCAGTACAGACTTCGCGGCAGTTACCCGCTCTCACCGACACCTGTACTGGTCTGTCGCCCCGGCCACCCTCCACCCGGCCGTCCTGGAACACTCACGGCTCGGCTGTGCCCTGCTCCCCGAGGTCACTTCGGCCACTCGCCCCCGTCTGGCGGCCGCGCTGGCGGAGACGTACCTCCTGGCCGGGCGCATCGAATTCTTCGACCTGCGCGAACCCGAGCGGGCCAGCGAGACCCTGCTCAGGGCCCTACAGGCAGCAGGAGAGGCGGACGATCCCCTCATGGGCTCTGCCGTCCTCGCCCACACCGCGTTCATCTCCGGCTGGGCCGAGGACCGCGATGCGGCGGTCGAGCGGATGGTCGCCGCCCGCGCCTACGCCCGCCGAGGCCCTGCCTCCGCCGAGTTCTGGGCCTGGCTCGACGCCGTTGAGGCCGAATGCGAGACCCGCTGCGGCAATACCCGCATCGCCTTGCACCTCATAAGCCACGCGGAGGACGTACTCGCCGACGGCTCGGAGCACACGACGCCCCCGTGGATGGACTGGTTCAGCCCTACCCGCCTAGCCGCCTTCAAGGGAAACACCCAGCTCAAAGCCGGTCACATCCCGCAAGCCCGCGAAACACTCCTCCAGGTCCTCGAAGCGCTGCCACCCGAGTCGGACAAACAGCGCACCGTCGTCCTCGGCGACCTCGCCGCCGTCGAGGTCGCCGACCGCAGTCCGCAGCCGGCTTGTGCCTTCGCCGGCCAAGCCCTCGATCAGCTCGCCCTGACTTGGTACGCAACCGGCATGGACCGCATCCGCGAGGTCCGCCGCACCCTTGCTCCATGGCAGAACGAGCAGTGCGTACGAACCCTCGACGACCGACTCTACGATTGGGGAATGACAGTTAGCGCTCTCCAGCGTTGAACTCCGCCACTCTCGCCGGAAGTTCAGCCAGAGAGTCGATCCGCATCGTCGTCATCGCGCCCGCATCCGGGGCGTCCTGCTGAATGGTCCCCCAGGGACCACGACGGATCAGCGCCGTCAGGAGTCCGGCCTGCACAGCGGGCCGGATGTCGTTGTCGAGCCGGTCACCCACGTACAGAATCTCCCCGGCCTCTGCCGGGGTCGCCTCGATGACGTGCTCGAAGAACGCCACGTCCGGCTTGGAGGCTCCCCAGTCGTCGCTGGTAGCGATCATGTCGGCGGGCAGATCGAGCCCGCGCAGCAACCCGCCGGCGCGCACGGTCTGGTTCCCGGCGATCCCCACCCAGAGCCCGTCCCGGCGCAGCTCCTCCAATGAAGGCCGTACGTCCGTGTACAGATCGTCCTCCCCGAACCACTCGGGCAGCCCGGCATCGGCCCGCTTCTGCCGCTCCTCGGTCAAATCGAAGCCAGGCCGGAAGACCTGGAACGTCTCCCGATAGTCCCGGCCCTGCGCGATGACCGCCCCGAACATCGCCGCGAACGTGTGCCGCGGCACCCCCAACCAGTCCGCCCACGTCCCGTACTCACGGGTCTCGTCCACCAGGCACTCACCGACGTCGAACACCACTGCGCGAATCATGGGCGGCAGCGTAGAACATGGGTGTGGCAGAGGGGACGGGGACCGTAGGGAACGGGGTCAGTCGTCCGCGCCGTCCGTCCCTTCCAGGCGTTCCCTCTGGCTCCGGGCAATTTGCCGTTCCAGGGCGAACAGACCCAAGGCTGTGCCCTCCAGCGAGTGCTGTGCGCCTCTCAGGGCACTCAGCCGAGATGCCTGCTCGGTCGCGGGGCGGAGGGCAGCCCCACGCCCCTACGACCCCGGAATCGAAGTCAGAAACTCCCCCACCCACGACAGCAACTCCCGCCCCACCACAGGCTTCCCCCCGATCTTCCCGGTCGTCGGACGGGGAACCAGGACCTGGTGGGCGTTGGCCTTGATGACCGTACGGGGGTAGAGGCGGTTCAGGCGGAGTTGCTGGGACTCGCGGAGTTCGACGGGGGCGAAGCGGATGTTGTTGCCCTGGAGGACGATCTCCGCGACGCCGCAGGAGCGGGCGAGCATGCGGAGGCCGGCGACCAGGAGGAGGTTCTCGACGGGCTCGGGGAGTTTGCCGTAGCGGTCGGTGAGTTCCTCGCGGACGGCGCGGATGTCGTCCTCGGTGGTGGCGGAGGCGATGGCGCGGTACGCCTGGAGGCGCAGGCGCTCGCCGGGGGCGTAGTCGTGCGGGACGTGGGCATCGACGGGGAGTTCGATCTTGACCTCGGGGGCCGGTTCCTCCTCGACGCCGCCGTCGAGGGCCGCGCGGTAGTCGGCGACGGCCTCGCCGACCATGCGGACGTACAGGTCGAAGCCGACGCCGGCGATGTGGCCGGACTGCTCGCCGCCGAGGAGGTTGCCGGCGCCGCGGATCTCCAGGTCCTTCATGGCGACGTACATGCCGGCGCCCATCTCGGTGTGCTGGGCGATGGTGGCGAGGCGCTCGTGGGCGGTCTCGGTCAGGGGCTTCTCGGGCGGGTAGAGGAAGTAGGCGTATCCGCGTTCGCGGCCCCGGCCGACGCGACCGCGGAGCTGGTGGAGCTGGGAGAGGCCGAAGTTGTCGCCGCGCTCGACGATGAGGGTGTTGGCGTTGGAGATGTCGATGCCGGACTCGACGATCGTGGTGGAGACCAGGACGTCGAACTTCTTCTCCCAGAAGTCCACGACCACCTGTTCCAGGGCCTGTTCGGACATCTTGCCGTGGGCGGTGGCGATCCTGGCCTCGGGGACGATCTCGCGCAGGCGGGCGGCGGCCTTGTCGATGGACTCGACGCGGTTGTGGATGTAGAAGACCTGGCCCTCGCGCAGGAGTTCGCGGCGGATGGCGGCGCCGATCTGCTTCGGGTCGTAGGGGCCGACGAAGGTGAGGACCGGGTGGCGCTCCTCGGGCGGGGTGGTGATCGTCGACATCTCGCGGATGCCGGTGACCGCCATCTCCAGGGTGCGCGGGATGGGCGTGGCGGACATGGTGAGCACGTCGACGTTGGCGCGGAGCTTCTTCAGCTGCTCCTTGTGCTCGACGCCGAACCGCTGCTCCTCGTCGACGATGACCAGGCCCAGGTCCTTGAACTTGGTCTCGGAGGAGAAGAGGCGGTGGGTGCCGATGACGATGTCGACCGAGCCGTCCCGCAGCCCCTCCAGGGTGGCCTTGGCCTCCGCGTCGGACTGGAAGCGGGAGAGGGCGCGGACGTTGACGGGGAACTGCGCGTACCGCTCGGAGAAGGTGCCGAAGTGCTGCTGGACCAGGAGGGTGGTGGGGACGAGGACGGCGACCTGCTTGCCGTCCTGGACGGCCTTGAAGGCGGCGCGGACCGCGATCTCGGTCTTGCCGTAGCCGACGTCGCCGCAGATCAGGCGGTCCATCGGGACCGTCTTCTCCATGTCCTCCTTGACCTCGGCGATGGTGGAGAGCTGGTCGGCCGTCTCCATGTACGGGAAGGCGTCCTCCAGTTCGCGCTGCCAGGGGGTGTCCTGTCCGAAGGCGTGGCCGGGGGCGGCCATCCGGGCCGAGTAGAGCTTGATGAGGTCGGCGGCGATCTCCTTGACGGCCTTCTTGGCGCGCGCCTTGGTCTTGGTCCAGTCGGCGCCGCCGAGCCGGTGCAGGGTGGGGGCCTCGCCGCCGACGTACTTGGTGACCTGTTCCAGCTGGTCGGTGGGGATGTAGAGGCGGTCGCCGGGCTGGCCGCGCTTGGCGGGCGCGTACTCGACGAGGAGGTACTCGCGGGTGGCGCCCTGGACGGTCCGCTGGACCATCTCGATGTAGCGGCCGACGCCGTGCTGTTCGTGGACGATGTAGTCGCCCGGCTCCAGGGTGAGCGGGTCGATGGTCTTGCGGCGCCGGGTGGGCATCCGCTGGCCGTCCTTGCCGGCCGCCTTCTGGCCGGAGATGTCGGTCTCGGTGAGCACGGCGAGCTTGAGGCGCTCGTCGGTGAAACCGTGGTCGATGGCGCCGCAGGCGACGTGCACCACGGAGGGGCTGATCTCCGCGAGGTCCCCGTCGAGCCGGGCCGGGACGCCCTCGGAGCCCAGCACCTCGACGGTACGGGAGGCGGGACCCTGCGCCTCGGTGACGAAGACGGTCCGCCAGCCCTCGCCGAGCCACCGCTTGGTGTCGGCCAGGGCGCGGGCGGTGTCGCCCCGGTACGTCTCGGGGGCGTGCATCCCCAGCTGCCAGGTGTCGCCGTCGTACGTCTCCTCGTCGGCGGCGAACGGCGAGACGGACCACCACATCATGTCCAGCTCGCGGGCGCGTTCGCGGACGTCGGCGATGCCCCACAGGGAGGCCGCGCCGACGTCGATGGGTGCCTGGCCGCCCTCGGCGGAGGCGGCCCAGGACGCCTGGAGGAACTCAAGGCTGGTGGCGACCAGGTCGGCGGCGCGGGTGCGGACCCGTTCGGGGTCGCAGACCAGGGTCATGGCGCCCTCGGGCAGGACGTCGAGGAGGAGTTCCATCTCGTCCACGAGGACGGGGGCCAGGGACTCCATGCCCTCCACGGCGACGCCCTCGGCGATCTTGCCGAGGAGTTCGCCGAGTTCGGGGTGGTCCTCGGCGAGGGCGGCGGCCCGCTCGCGGACCTGGTCGGTGAGGAGCAGTTCGCGGCAGGGCGGGGCCCACAGGCCGTGCTCGGCGATCTCCAGGGAGCGCTGGTCGGCGACCTTGAAGTAGCGGATCTCCTCGACCTCGTCGCCCCAGAACTCGATGCGGACCGGGTAGTCCTCGGTCGGCGGGAAGACGTCGAGGATGCCGCCGCGCACGGCGAACTCGCCGCGCTTCTCGACCAGCTCCACCCGGGAGTACGCGGCGGCGGCCAGGGCGCGCACCACTTCCTCCAGGTCGGCGGTCTGCCCGCCCTTCAGCGCCACCGGCTCCAGGTCGCCGAGCCCCTTGACCTGCGGCTGGAGGACGGAGCGTACGGAGGCGACGACGACGGAGACCGGGCCGGTCTCGGGGTCGTCCGCGTTCGGGTGGGCGAGGCGGCGCAGCACGGCCAGGCGGCGGCCTACGGTGTCGGAGCGCGGGGAGAGCCGCTCGTGCGGCAGCGTCTCCCAGGACGGGTACTCCACGACGCCGTCCGGCGGGAGCAGGGTGCGCAGGGCTGCCGCCAGGTCGTCGGCCTCGCGGCCGGTGGCGGTGACGGCGAGCACGGTGCGGCCGGTCTCGCGGGCGAGCGCGGCGACGGTGAAGGGGCGGGCGGCGGGCGGGCCGACCAGGTCGGCGGCGAGGAGGTGCCCGTCCCCGGCCGCTTTCAGCGCTTGTGACAGCGCGGGGTCCTCGATCACCGCGTCGAGCAGTCCGTGCAGGCTCATGAAAGGGATTCCGTCCTCGTCGTCCTCGTCGTCCACCGCGTGCCCGGCGCTCCCCGGGCGCCGAGGCGTCCGGGCGGGGCGGAGTCGTCACGCCGCCGGGAAACACGCGAGTGCCCGACACGTCCAACGGGCCGGGGGTCTCCAGCGTACGACGTGCGGCCTCCGGACGCGTCCGGCACGGTGGGTCGCGTCCCGCTCGCGCTGGGTGGCCGGGAGTGGCCCGGTACGGACGGCGGGCCTCCCGGGTTCACGCGGACGCGGCCACGGTTGGCTCACTCTTCGCACACAATTCGCACCGGCCCATCCCGGCGCGCCGAATGAGCCCTTACGCTGTGCCGAAAAAACCTCGACCGTCGCGGCACCCGCCCGGAGGATCTTCCGGAGAGTGCCGTCGGCCCATGACGCAGCCGGGGGCAGAGCGTGGGTGACAACGAGATGGCCGTCTTCGGGCTCTCCGCGACCGAGGAGGAGCTGTACCGGCATTTCCTGCGTAATCCGGGCACCTCCGCCGACGGGGTGCACCTGCTGCTGCGCACCGCCGACGAGGACGCGGCCCGGGCACTGGACCGGCTCCGCGAGCTGGGCCTGCTGCTGCCCGCCACAGACGGGCGGGTGGTCCCGGCCGACCCGGAGCAGGCCGTCTCCCACCTCGCCGACCGACGGCTGCACGAGCTGCACCAGGATCTGCGGCGGGTCACCCGCGCCCGGCACGTGGTGGAGGGGCTGCGGGCCGAGCAGGGGGCGCGGGCCGCCACCCCGCAGGGCATCGAGCAGATCGAGGGGCTGGCGGCGATCCGCGGCCGCATCGAGGACCTGGCCTTCTTCGCCCGCGCCGAGATCCTCTCCGTGGAGCCCTACACCCGGCTCTCCCCGGAGAACATCGCCCGCTCCCGCCCACTGGACCTGCGGTGCCTGGCGCGCGGCGTCACCATCCGCAACGTGGTCCGCCGCTCGGCCCTCGCCGACCCGCCGACCGCCGCCTACCTGCGGGAGCTGGCCGCCTCCGGCGCGCACATCCGGGTCGCCGACGAGGGCGAGGCCGGCGAGCGGCTCCTCGTCTACGACCGCCGGACCGTACTGGTCCCCCTCGATCCGCGCGACACCGCGCGCGGCGCGCTGCTGGCCCACAAGAGCGGCCTGGTCGCGGGCATCATCGCCCTCTTCGAGAAGATCTGGGCCCAGGCCGCCCCGCTGGACGACGCCGCGGGACAGCACGGCGAGAGCCCCCTGAGCGAGATGGAACGCCGGGTGCTCCTGGCCATGTGCTCGGTCGGCAAGGACGAAGCGGGGGCGCGGGAGCTGGGGGTGTCGGTGCGGACGTACCGGCGGCACGTGGCTGACCTGATGCAGCTGCTGGGGGCGGCGAGCCGGGCGCAGGCGGCGTTGCTGGCGCGGGAGCGGGGGTGGGTGTGAGCCGGGGGCCGGGCCCCGGCACTCCGTGCGGCGGGAAGGCTGCCGGCACTACCGGCCCTGCTCGCCGTACATCCGACGCCAACAGGGGATGCGCTCCTCAAGGTGCTCCTCCGGGACCTCGTAGACCTGGCTCAGGGCGGGGAGCGAGTAGCCGTGCCGGAGTTGTTCGAGGATCTGCTCGGCCTTCCACTCCAGGTGGGCGAAGAGACTCACGGTGTTCCTTTCAGGTGGAGAAGAGGCCGATACCTGGGGGCCAGGCGTCTACGTCCTCATGGTGGGAGGCAGGGGCGACCGCCTCTGGATCAAGCGATGTCGCGGATGGCTCCGGCCCTCGCCAACCGCTCCAGAAGCACCTGGACGGAGCCGGCCATCAGGCGCAGGTGGGTGAGGGCGGGGCCTTGGCCGTCGGGCAGCACCTCGGAGGTCAGGGCACGTGCCCTGGCAGCGAGGCCGGACAGGGCGGGGTCCCGGTCGGTCGCGGCGATGGCGATGTCTGCCAGCCTGGTGAGGTCCGCCTGTAGCCGCTCTCCGAGGTCGGCGAACTCCTCCTCGGGCGGGTCCTGCCCGCTGAGCACGTCACCGGCGTCGTCCAGGATCGCTTCCAACGACCGCAGAGCGCGCAGCCGCCCCGCGACGTGGGCGAGCCCGTCGTACCCCAGTGGCGGCGTCCAGCCGACTGCGAGCAGAACGCCCATCAGCCGGCCTTCCCGGGCGAGCGGAAGGTCGCCCACGTCGTCCGGCCTTCGTCGCGGACGCCCCAGTCGTGCGCGAGTACGGAGACGAGGAAGAGTCCGCGTCCCCTCACCTCGTCGTCCGTGGGGGTCCTGAGCCGGGCGGGTGCGGGACTCTCGTCTCCGACCTCGATGAGGACCTTCCCGTCGGTGAGCCGGGCCCGGAGAGTGACCGTGCCCTCGCCGTGTTCGATCGCGTTCGTCACCAGCTCGGAGACGGTGACCACGATGTCGTCGGCGAGGGCGGCGGGGACGGACCGACGCAGGAGGAATGTCTTCGTGATCTGTCGCAGTCGTGCCACCAGGTCCGGCTCCGGTGCGATCACCACCTCGAAGGTGCGGGCCGCCTGCTGGGACGGCCCGAAGCGCAGCACGCATCGCTCATCGCTGTCCTCACCCTCGTCAGACGCAAGGGGCGGGATGGACGCCATTGTCCCCATTGACTACTCCTCGTCACGGTCGGGCCACACAGCCTGGTGCGCCGAGGGGTGACGGGGCTATGTCGCAGTGGTGACTTCTCCCGGCCCTTTCGGGGGACGTGACGACGTGGTCCTGACTTCTTCCCGCCTTCTGGTGTACGGCAGTTCACGGGTGCGGGCGTGGAGGTATGAGATGGGGGAGCAACCGAATCCGGAGGGGACATGGACGAGGCCCGGCGCACCGTGCTGTACCTGCTCGCGACCTGGCGGAGTATCCGCTCGCACCGCGCGTTCAGCGAGGAGTACCAACGCGCCGCACGGCAACTGAGCAGCGAGGGCTACGACGTCGCCCCGCCTCCCGGGGCCCGGCACTACGAGCGCCTGCTGACCGTGGGAGGCGTGAAGACCGCGCCCCATGGCCCGACGGCCCGGGTCCTGGAGAGGATGTTCCAGCGCCCCATAGGGGACCTGCTGCGTCCGGCGGCCGAAGTGGCCTCCGACGAGCACGGCGAGTCCGCCGAACTCCCCTCTCCGCACGTGCTCAACGAAAGTGATCTGCTGATGACCGCTCGGGACGCCGCCTCCCACTCCGGCGAAGCCGCCGCGCTACGCCTGGACGAGCTGACGCTCGACCAACTGACCGACGACCTCGTGGCGCTGTCCCGCGCCTACGCCCGTACCGCGCCGGCTGACGTCTTCCACGAGGCACGCGGGCTGCTCCAGCGAGCGCAGGTCGGTCTGGAGCGCACCCGTTCCCCGGAACAGCACTCCCGGCTGTACTACGCGGCGGCCCAGGCCAGTGCCCTTCTCGCGGCGGTCTCGTTCGACCTGGGCGCGATGGCGCCGACGGTCTCGTTCGCGCGTTCCGCAGCTCAGTACGGCCGGACGATCGACAACGGGCCGGTGCAGGCGTACGCGTACGGCGTCCTCGCCTACGCCGCCTTCTGGAGCGGGCGCCCCGCAGAGGCCGTGCGGCTCACCAGGACCGCCCAGCAGATGGGCGGCCTGGGAGACACCGCCCGGCGGCGCCTGTACGCCATCGAAGCGCGTGCCCACGGCCACCTTCGGGCGGAGGAGCAGGCCCAGCGTGCCATCAGGAGCGCCGACGAGCCGGCCCCCGGCGGCCTACGCGACGAGCTGCACGACGACATCGGTGGGGAGTTCGCCTTCGACGACGCCCGCACCGCCATGAGCAACGCGACGACCGCACTGCTCCTGCGGGACCCGGCGACCGCCGAGGGGTACGCCAGTAGCGCCCTCGCCCTGCTCGCGGACCGGCAGGAGACGGACGTACCCCTGGCGGTGTCGGGACCGGCAGCCATCGACCTGGCGCGTGCCCGGCTCATGCGCGGGGAGGTCGAAGGGGCGAAGGAAGCCCTCGCTCCGGTCTTCCAGGTGGCACCGATGTGGCGGGGCTCCGGGATGCTGGAGCGGCTGACCGCCGCGCGGCTGGAGCTGACGCGCCCCGAGTTCCGAGGCGCGCCGACAGCCCTGGCGTTGGCCGACCGCATCGAGGAGTTCTCCGCGCTCTCCCCTGTCCGGCGCCTCGGCGCCCAGAGCCCCTTGGCACTCGACGGCTGAGTTCTACCGTCCGAGAGCGGCCAGGAGTGCTGCCTCCTTCTGCGGCGAGATTCCGTGTTCGGCCCAGCGGGGATGCTCGACGGGCGCCCCGCCACCGCTGAGCCACGACCAGGTGTCCGCGACCGTCTCCGAGAGCGGCCGGCAGTCGAGCCCGGCCGCCTGGGCACGGGTGGAGTCGATGCTCCAGACGCCAGGGCTGGTGCGCCACAGGGGGAGTTCCGTCCACTCCTGGACGCCGTGGTCCCGGAGCAGCTTGTCCGGGGCCCAGACGAGTTGGGCGTCGCCTCCGGTGACCAGGGCGCAGGCCGTGAGCAGGTCGCTCATGGTCTCCCGGCCGGTCGGGGCCACGCAGTTGTAGGCGCCGCCCTGGCCGGCGACGGCCTGGTCGAGGGCGAAGGCCGCCACGTCCCGCACGTCGATGGGCTGGATGCTCCGGTCCGGTGCGCCGGGGGCGATCATCCGGCCTCCTCGTGCCGCGCGGGTGAGCCACCAGGGCAGCCGGCCCACGTACTCGCCGGGGCCGAGGATGACTCCCGGCCGCAGGATCACCGCACGCTTCTCACCGAAGACCGTGGTGGTGGCCCGCTCGGCGCCTGCCTTCTGCTTGCCGTAGTACCAGTCCGGCCCGTCCCAGTCCTCGGGGAGGCGGCCGTACTCGGCGTCGGCGTCGACGGGAGCGTCGAGGAGCTCGGAGTCCTCCGTGAGCGGCTCGGCCGGCCACCCGCGGTAGGCATTCACCGTCGAGACGTAGACGTAGCGTCCGGCGACCGGTTCGAGGGCCTTCGCGGCAGCGAGAACATCACGCGGGGCCATCTCCGACGCCGAGGTGTCCACGACCCCGTCCCACCCGCCTTCACCCGCGAGGCGGGCCAGGTCAGCGTCAACCGTGCGGTCCCCCCGCACCAGGCGGGCGCCGTCGGGAACGGTCCCCGACCGCCCCCTGTTGAAGACGGTCACCTCCCACCGCCGGTCCAGCGCGCCCTGCGCGACCGCACGGCCCAGGAACCAGCTTCCTCCGAGCACCAGAATCTTCATGGCGGCGATCTTGCCGGGTCCCGAGGGCGAGGGGAAGGACACCCGCACCCCCTCGGCCCTGCCCCCGGCCCTCATCCCTGAACACCACGATCGGTCAGCGCCGACGAAGGACGAGGCGGGCGCCCGCGAACCGGGCGTCTCGGTGCGTGCCTACCGGCGCCACGTCGCCGACCTGCTGCACCTGCTGGGGGCGGCGAGCCGGGCGCAGGCGGCGTTGCTGGCGCGGGAGCGGGGGTGGGTGTGAGCCGGGGGCCGGGCCCCGGCACTCCGTGCGGCGGGAAGGCTGCCGGCACTACCGGCCCTGCTCGCCGTACATCCGACGCCAGCAAGGGACGCGCTCCTCAAGGTGCTCCTCCGGGACCTCGTAGACCTGGCTCAGGGCGGGGAGCGAGTAGCCGTGCCGGAGTTGTTCGAGGATCTGCTCCGCCTTCCACTCCAGGTGGGCGAAGAGAGCGGGGTTCACGGGGTTCACGGGTTTCCTTCCGAGGGGAGGGCGGCGGTGGACGTGGTGACGCGGAGCGGCGAGTCAGAGGGTCCGCCCGCCTGCCGGTGGACGCCGGTACGCGACGCGCGGCGCGGCGAGCACCCACTTCCCGTACCCCTCCAGCTCCAGCAACCGGCTCCCGGCCGAGTACGAGGCCAACGCCCGCACCCGCCGCGCACACCCCACGACCACCACCCAGTCCCCTTCACGCACGGCCTGCGGGGTGTCCACCAGGACGGCGACGAACCCCGGGGGCGCGTGGGGATCGGCGGCCCACGGATAGTGCTGGAGTTCCCCGACGGGCACCTCGAAGGGGACCTCGCTATGGACCAGGCGCACTTTCGCGCAGGGCCCGGAACGGGTCAGGACGACCAGCGGGCGACGGGTGCGGGGGTGCCAGGCGACGTAGGGCATGGGGTGCCTCTCGGAGAACCGGTTTCACCGTGTGTGAGACAAGCGTCGCTCTCCGCACCTACGATTTGAAGCCTTATCTGTCCCGACCTGTGATTTGGGAAGTTGGGCACGTGCCAAGAGAGAAAATGCTTCAACCGGACAAGAGTGCAAGGGACTTGTTCGGATCGAAGGTGCGCGACGCACGGAACGAGGAGGGCTGGTCCCTCGAACAGCTCGGCCGGAAGGTGGGCCTCAGCAAGAGCCATCTGGGACGCATCGAGACGGCGGACTACATGCCGCCTCCAGGCTTGGCCGAGCGGCTGGACGAACTCTTCGGCAGAGGCAACGACTTCCGCGACCTGTACCGGCTCGCACGTCGCGAGATCCACCCCGATCAGTTCCGGCGGCGGATGGAGCTGGAGTCGAAGGCGGTCGCGATCCGGGAGTACGCGCCTCAGATCGTCCCGGGTCTGCTTCAGACGGCGGACTACGCGAGGGCGCACTGTCTCAGTTACTACCCGATGGCTGAACCAGAGCGGTTGAGGGAGCTGGTGGGAGCCCGCATCGCCAGGCAGCGTGAACTGCGGTCCCGGGGTGCGCACCTCTCCGTAATCCTTGATGAAGCCGTACTTCACCGGGCTTATGGTGGCCAGAACGTGATGCGGGAGCAGTTCGCCCGTCTTCTGGGTGCCCCGCTTACTCCGTACTCAGTCATCCAGGTGCTGCCGTTCTCGCACGGAGGCCATGCGTTCGCCGGCGGCTCGGTGTCGCTGCTCACGCTCGATCGGGGAAGCGTGGTCGCGTACGAAGAAGCCGTCACGACAGGTGTCTTGTTCGAAGACCAGGACGAGGCCAACGAGCGTGCCAGGCACTACGATTTGCTGGCGGCGTCCGCCCTGTCCCCGAAGGAATCGGCGGACATGATCAGGTCAGCTATGGAGGCACTACCTCATGAGCACCACCCCTGACGGCCACTGGGTCAAGTCCTCTTACAGCGCCAACGGGGGGAACAACTGCGTGGAGTGGGCGCCGACCACCGCCCTGGCAACCGGCGCCGTCCCGGTCCGCGACAGCAAGGACACGAGCCTCCCCGGTCTCACCGTGAGCGGTTCCGCCTGGTCCACCTTCGTGGGCTCGTTGAAGACGCGGGGCTGAGCGAAAGCCCCGAGCAGTCCGGGCTGCTCGTCAGCCGGGCCGCGCGGCAGGTCTTCGCGGAGGGGCCTCGGCGCCCAGAGCCCCCTGGCGCTCGACGGCTGAGTTCTACCGTCCGAGAGCGGCCAGGAGGGCTGCCTCCCTCTCCGGCGAGATCCCGTGTTCGGCCCAGCGGGGGTGCTCGACGGGTGCCCCGCCACCGCTGAGCCACGACCAGGTGTCCGCGACCGTCTCCGAGAGCGGCCGGCACACGAGCCCGGCCGCCTGGGCACGGGTGGAGTCGATGCTCCAGACGCCGGGGCTGGTGCGCCGCAGGGGGAGTTCCGTCCACTCCTGGACGCCGTGGTCGCGGAGCAGCTTGTCCGGGGCCCAGACGAGTCGGGCGTCGCCTCCGGTGACCAGGGCGCAGGCGGCGCTGCTGGCGCGGGAGCGGGGTGGGTGTGAGTCAGGGACTGGTCACACCTTTGCCGATGAGTCGGCGAACCTCATCGGCGCAGCCCCACGACAAGGTGACACCAGCGCCCCCATGCCCGTAGTTGTGCACGACCACCGTGCCGCCCCCTACCTGCTCCGCCTCCAGCCGGACCGCGCCCCGGGTCGGGCGGCCCCCGACGCGATGTTCCAGGACGCGGGCCCCGGAGAGGCGGGGTTCGACCTCGGCACAACGGGCCACGATGCCCGCCGCCGCCTTGCCGTCCGGAGCCAGGTCCGCGTCGCCCTCTACGGCGGTGCCGCCCAGGACGACGGTGTCGCCGTGGGGGTAGAAGCACAGCAGCTCTGGTGAGGGGCCGGTGTCCTCGGAGAAGAACCCGGTCAGCCCCGGGTTGGTGACGACGACGTGCTGGCCGCGAATGGGCCGGAGGCCAGGGTCAGGAACCAGTTCCTTGGCACCCAGGCCCGTGCAGTTGACGATCACGGAAGCGGGACCGGCGTCCGCGAACGAAGCCAGGCGTCGCCGCTCGACCGTTCCCCCAGCGGCATCGAGCCGACGCAGGAGGTAGTCGAGGTAGGTGGGCATGTCGATCAGCGGCACCGTGAACCGGTAGCCGGCCGAGAACCCGGCCGGCAGTTCAGTCGGCTCGCACGGCCGGAAGCCAGGCAGAGTAGCGGCCCAGTCCGGTGGCTCCTCCGCCGTGCGGGACGCCTCGACGCCGCTGGTGAGCCGGACGCCCGTGGGAGGGTCCTCGGCGAGTCGGCGGAAGATCTCCAGCGACCGTTGTCCCCACCGGTCGACCTTGTCCTTCGGCTCGACCAGGTACGGGCCCCACATCGCCCCGGCCGCGAGCGAGGTGACGCCCGGCACCTGCTCGGCGATCACGTGCACCGAGACTCCGGCCTCGGCGAGAACGACGGCGGTGGTGAGCCCTGCCACCCCGGCCCCGACAACGACAACGCGCTCCGCTGCGGTCATGATCCTGAGGCCAACCAGTTCTGCGGCGTCGTTCCTGTACGGCGTTGTCCGTGGCCAGCTCGGTGCGCCCATGGGCCGTGCCCTGGTCAGAGGAGAGCGCCAGCGCGGGCGGCGAGGGCGCGGAGCTCGGGTGTGGTGCGGCCGGACAGCAGGAGCCCGGAGATGAGAGACCGCACCGCGGGTCGGGAATGCGTCTCCTGGGGTGCCTGGTGCTCGGCCGCCAAAAGGGAGCGCACGCACTCGTCCCGGCGCCCCCGCTGGGCCAGAGCGGCCGCTACGTCGGTGTAGTACCGGGCCCGGCGTTCCACGCTGGGCAGGCTCTGTGGCGGCAGGGCGCGGGCGGCGGCCAGGGCCGCGGAGGGGTCGCCGGTGGAGAACTCGGCGGAGATGCGGTGGAGCTGGACGGTGGCCGGGCTGAAGCCGCCGCCGTGGTCACGCAAAGCAGTGGTGCCGCCGAGGTCTGCGGCGATGGCGGCGGCCTCGTCCGTCAGCTTCCGCATCCCCTCCCGGTCACCGCCTCTTGCCGCACTGTACGCAGCTGACTGGATCAACAGGCCGCGTTCGGCGGCGCCGCTGCGGGAGGCGCGCAGGGCTGGGTCGTCGGCGGCGTTGAGCGCGATCGACAGCGCCTGCTCCTCCCAGCCGGCGCGGCGGGCGAGCACAGCCAGGTTCCGGGCGGCCTCAGCCACGGCGAGGGGGTGTCCGGCGGCTTCGGCCACCTGGCGTGCGCGGTCGGCTGCCATCCAGCCGAGCTGCTGCTCGTCCAGCTTGACGAGCATGCGGGTCGCGAGGAGGTAGCTCTGCACGAGCAGGTCGAGGTGGTCTCCCTCGCCGGCGGGTCCACGTGCGTGCCCGGCACGGATCAGGCGGGGCAGACGGACAGCGAGATTGGCGTAGTTGCAGGTGTGGAAGTCGGCATGCACGCGGGCGAGTTCGACAGGCAACTGCTCGGGAGCCAACAGCTCGCGGTCCTGGCCGATACCGAGCATCGCGTCCCGCAGACGACCGACGAGGAGCTGTCCCACCGGGACGTCCTGAGCCGCTGCTGCCCCCGTGGCCGGGAGCGAGACGCCGACGGTCGCCGCGGCCGAGAGAGCCAGGAACTTCCGTCGCCGCACTGGGGCGTCACCCTCCTCCCGCTGAGTTCGTCCCAGCCTAGGGCCGGGAAGGCGCGGGTACGCGAGACCAGGGGCGACAGGGCATCCGTGCCGGGTCTGCGCGGGGGGCGAAGTCGCGGTGAGCCCGAACTCCTTGGGTGGGATGTCGAGCACGTCGGCGAAGTGTCTGAGGAGGTCGACGTCGGACAGCGGCGAGATGCCCCGCTCGTACCGGGAGACCTGGGAGGCGGAGTAGCCGGATCGGTCACCGAGGTCAGCGAGCGTCCAGCCCCGGGCCTGGCGCCTGCTGCGGATCAACTCGCCGGGTGTTCGTGGCCGTTCGGATCGATTTCGCGCCGTACTGGCTGGCATCCACGCTCCCGTCGATAGCCGAGGTGGCCCCTGCCCACCGTAGACCGGGCCGCCGGGCGGCAACAGCGTCCTTGCACCAGATGCAAACGGCTTTGCAGCCCGTGGCAGCACCCCTGCCGCAGCCGGATCGAGTGCGGTGCTCTGGAGTTTGCCAAGGCCCGCAGCAGGCGGGCCGACGTACTTTCACCGAGGGGCGTGAACGCGAATGAGCGTACGCAAGAAGGCAGCCGTCATCGGGCTTGGCCACCAGGCCCTACAGGACCACCTGCCGGGGCTGGCCGACTCCCTGTTCGCCCAGCTCGCCGCGGTGTGCGACACCGACTCCAGCAAGGTCGCCGCCCAGGCCCAGCGGTACAACGTGCCCGGCTTCACCGACATCCGCTCCCTGCTGGAGAACGTGCGCCCGGACTTCGCCATCGTCGCGGTGCCCCACCACGCCGGCCGTGGGGTCATCGAATCCTGCGCGGCGGCCGGGGTGCACGTGATGAAGGAGAAGCCGTTCGCGACCAGCCCGGCCGAGGCCGCCGAGCTGGTGACGCTGTGCGACAAGGCCGGCATCGAGCTGATGGTCACCGTCCAGCGCCGTTTCCACCCGGTCTACATCGCGGCGGTGCAGGTACTGGAGCAGATCGGGCAGCCGTACCTGGTCGAGGGCCGCTACACCTTCCACTGCCCCGACCCGGCCGCCGGCTGGCGCGGCCGGGCCTCCCTGTCCGGCGGCGGTGCCCTGATGGATATGGGCTACCACCTCATCGACCTGCTCATCTGGTACCTCGGCCTGCCCGACCGCATCCTGGCCGACACCTCCACCGCCGCCCGTCCCGATGCGGACTACGACGCCGAGGACACCGCGCTGGTCCACCTCGCCTACGACTGGGGCCTGTACGGCTCACTGCTCATCTCCCGCTCCGCCGGACCGAAGACCGAACATCTGACAGTGACCGGCCCCCGCGGCGCCGTCGTGATCGAGCGAGGACGGGTGCGGCGCCTCGCCCCGGACGGGCAGCTGATCGAGTCCCTGACCCGTGAGCCGGCCTGGCCCTCCGCCGCGGCCGCGCAGATCGACTGCTTCTGCCGCGTCCTCGACGGCGAGCGGACCAACCCGTCCGGCCCGAGCACCCACGTGGCACACGCCGCGCTCCTGGCCGCCGCCTACACCTCCCAGAACTCCCACGCGTCCGCCGACCCGAAGGAGTACCTGCTGTGACCACCTCCCCCCTCGCCCTCCTCGGCGGCCCACCCGTCCTCGGACTTCCCGGGCCGCACTTCGCCTGGCCCCCGATCGAGGACCGCGACGTCGAGGCGGTCACCGGCCAGCTGCTGTCGGCGGTGTCCATCCCCGACCGCTCCGGCGTCGTCGCCGACCTGGAGGACTCTTTGGCGTCCTTGCTGGGCGTCCGCCACGTCGTCACCACGTGCACGGGGACGGCCGCCCTGCACTCGATGTACGCGGCTGCCGGCATCGGTCCGGGGGACGAGGTGATCGTGCCGGCACTGACGTTCCACGCCACGGCCACCCCGCTCTTCCACCTCGGCGCCCGCCCCGTGCTCGCCGACATCGACGAGCACGGGCAGCTCGACCTTGACGACGCCGCCCACCGCATCACAGCGCGGACGAAAGCCGTGGTCGCCGTCCATCTGTGGGGCCTGCCCGAGAACATGGACGCCCTCACCGCCTTCAGCACCCGGCACGATCTGATGCTGCTGGAAGACGGCTCCCACGCCCACGGCGCCACCTGGCGCGGCCAGCAGGTCGGCTCCTTCGGCTGCGCCGCGGCCTTCAGTCTGAACGGACCCAAGCCGCTGTCTGCAGGTGAGGGCGGATTCGTCGCCACCGACGACACCGAGCTGTACTACCGCGTACTGCTGCACGGCCAGTACAACAAGCGGTGCCGCCGCGAGATCCCCGCCGACCACGACCTCGCCCCGTACGCGGTCACCGGCATGGGACTCAAGCTCCGCATTCACCCCCTGGCCGCCGCACTGGCGTACTCCCAGCTTCCCCGCTTGAAGGGCTATCTGGCCGGACGAGACGCTGCCGCCGAGCGGATGCGGCGGGCTCTGCGCGGCGTCCCGGGCATCGACGTGCCGCACCTGCCGTCCCATGCCGGTCCGGCCTGGTACGCGCTGCCCCTGCGCTACCGCCCGGACCAGCTCGCCGGCCTGCCGGTCGATCGGTTCCTCGAAGCCGTCCACGCCGAGGGCGCCGGCGAGGTCGACCTTCCCGGCTCCACCCGCGCTCTCGGCGACCACCCGCTGTTCCACACCCCCGGTGCACTCCTGCCCGGCTACGCTGACCACCAGAGCCCCGCCGCCGGCAGCTTCACCACCGCCCGGCGCGTGCACGGCGGCACGGTGAAGCTCCCGGTGTGGCACCGCGGCCAGGACCTCCACCTCGCCGACGCGTACACCGCGGCCATCATCAAGGTCGCCGAACACCACAAGGACCTCGTGAAGTGAAGGCCCCCGTCGACGCCGCCCTCCTGGGCGACCTCATCCACGCCGCCGACGCCGACGGCATCACCAAGCACGTCGTCGGCGCCGTCATCCCCAACGCGGAAGGCAGGGTACTGCTGCTGCACCGCGCCGCCGACGACTACCTCGGCGGCCTGTGGGAGCTCCCCTCCGGCGGTGTCGACGCGGGCGAGACCCTGACCGAGGCCCTGCACCGGGAAGTCACCGAGGAGACCGGCCTCACGGTCACCGTGATCGGGGAATACCTCGGACACTTCGACTACCTCTCCAAGAGCGGCAAGCAGACCCGACAGTTCAACTTCACCGCCGACGTCACCCATGAGAGTGACACGGTGAAGCTCAGCGAACACGATGGACACCTGTGGGCAGACCGTAGGGAACAGGAGCAGGTCTCCAGCGCCGTACGGTCCGTCCTGGCAGCCTGGCGGGAGGAAGCCGCGTGAGGGATGTCCGTCCGCCCGACACGGAACCCCTTCTCGCCGGGCAGCGAGGGCGAGGGAAGGGACGCCCGGACCCCCTCACCCCCGCCCCTCCAGCACCCCCCACCCGCTGAGCGCCGGATCGGTCAGCGCCCGCGCCAGCGCCGGCCCCGGCTCGGCCGGTGCCGGCCGGACCCGTAGCCGTAGCCGGTCCGTCCCCGCGTCCGGGTGGCAGCACCAGTCGGGCGGCAACAGCGCGAGCAGGCGGATGACGGTGATCTGGCCGGGTGGGGCGGTGGGGTCGGCGCGGTGGAGGGTGACGTCCAGGGCGGGTAGGGGGTGGGCGGGGGGCCGGGGGGTCATGGGGTGGCCTCCGAGCGGTGCGGGACCGCTCCCACGATCGGCGGGCCGGCCGCGAGGAGGTGGCGGGCGGCGGCGGTGAGGGCGGTGATGCCGGTGGGGAGGGCCTGGCGGAGGTCGGGGGCGAAGTCGGGGGCGTGGTTGGCGGGGACGGGGCGGCCCTCGGCGGTGGCGGCGCGCCAGGTGGCCACCGGGGTGGTGCCGAGCATCCAGTAGGCGAGCGGGACGCGGGTGCCGTCGGCCAGGTCGGTGAGGTGGGTGAGGTCCTCGGTGGCCGGGGAGGGTACGGCGGGCAGGACGCGTCCGGCGCCGAGGTGTTCGGCGTGGACGGCGCGCAGGGCCGTGGTGAGCCCGGGGTCGGGGGTGAGGACGGGCGAGCGGGCGGTGAGGGTCAGTTCGGGCGGCCGGGGTGCGGCGGCGGCCTCGCTCTCGGCGGCCAGGACGCGCCGTACGGCCTCGTGGAGCCGGTCGAGGGTGGCCTCGGAGAAGGCGCGCAGGCCCAGCGAGAGGGTGGCGCGGTCGGGGATGACGTTGGCGCGGGTCCCGGCGTGCAGGGTGCCGACGGTCAGGACGGCGCCTTCGGCGGGGGCGCTCTCGCGGGCGGTGAGGGTGTGCAGCCGGACCACGGCGGAGGCGGCCATCAGCAGGGGGTCGGTGGCGAGGTGCGGGGTGGCGGCGTGGCCGCCGCGCCCGTGCAGGACGGCGTCCAGGGTGCGGCTGCCGGCCATCAGGGGGCCGCCGGTGGCGTGGGCGACCGTGCCGGCGGGGAGCGGGGCGGCGTGCTGGGCGAGGATCGCGTCGGGGCGGCCGAACCGGTCGTACAGCCCGTCGTCGGCCAGCGCGCGGGCGCCGGTCAGGGTCTCCTCGGCGGACTGGCCGAGGACCAGCAGGCGGCCCCGCCACGCGGTGCGGGTGGCGGCGAGGCGGGCGGCGGCGCCGAGGGCGGCGGCGGCGTGCAGGTCGTGGCCGCAGGCGTGCATGGCGCCGGGGACGGTGGAGGCGTAGGGCAGGCCGGTGGCCTCGGTGACGGGGAGGGCGTCGAGTTCGGTGCGGATGAGGACGGTGGGGCCGGGGCCGTTGCTCAGTTCGGCGAGGAAGGAGGGGGTGGAGGCCAGGCCCCGGTGGACGGTGAGGCCCAGCGCGGTGAGGCGGTCGGCGAGCAGGGCGGCGGTGGCGTGTTCGGCGCCGGAGAGTTCGGGGGCGCGGTGCAGGGCGAGGTACAGCTCGACGGCGGCTTTCACCTCGGTTCGGGGCGGCTGGGTCTCGGGGGCGGCCACGGGCGTCACCTCTTCGTCCTCAGGTACGGGGGTGGGGGCCGTCCGGGCAGCGTGCGGCGCGGCCGTGTCAGGGGCGTCTCGTTCCGCTGTCAGGGCGCTGTCAGCGGGTGACAGCGCCCTGGGGGCGGATCTGACAGCGGGTGGGGCTGGGATGGGTTGAGCAGGTGAGTTCCGCCGGAGCGGCCGGCGGGCCCCTGGGACCGCAGGGAGTACGCGATGACCCCCAAGACCGAGCTGGCCACCCTCGCCGACGAGATCCTGGAGCTGGAGTCGGAGACCTTCGAGATCTCGGACTACTCGGACGCGGCCGAGGTCGTGCTCGCCGGTTCGACGTCCTGCTCCTCGACGTCGACCTGCTCCAGCACCACCAGCACCACCTCCTGCTCGGCCTGATCCGGCCGATCGCGCGTACGGCCCCTGTCCCCGCGGCGTCCACCGCCGGGACAGGGGCCTTCGTGTGCCGTGGGCCGGGGTGCTCACGGGAAGGGGTGCGGGGCCAGGTGGACGGCGTCGGCGGGCAGGTCGTCCGGGCGGCGTCCGGCGGTGCGCAGCCCGGTGCGCAGGCGGTCCATGGTCAGGGCGCGCTGCCTGGTCCAGCCGAAGTCGATGGGGAGCAGCCCGGGGACGGCGGTGGCGACGGTGCTGAGGCCCGCGCGGGCCTGTTCCGGGGTGGTCTGGTCGATCGCGATGACGTCGTGGCCCTGGTCGGCGAGGGCGCCGGTGAGCAGCGCCAGGTCGTCGCGGAGGTCGCCGGTGCGGGGGCGGACGGTGTTCCAGTCGGCGAAGGCCTCGGCGAGCGGGAGGCGGTCCTGGGGGTCGAGGAAGGGCGCGGCGTGGCGCGCCATCTCGGGCAGGCCGTAGAGCTGGGCGTGGTCCTTGAGTTCCCGTACGAGGGTGAAGTCGGCGGCCATGGCGGTGAGTTCGGCCCGGCGTTCGGTGACCTGGTAGGGCAGGTGCGGGATGTAGGTGAGGACCTCGGAGAGGGCGGAGGCGACCGTCTCGGCGGGGTCGAACCCGGCGGCGGCGGCGAAGGCGAGGGTGCCGGGGCCGCCGTCGCGGCGGTGGGCGAGGGCGGTGACGACGGGGACGGGCGGGCCCATCCGGGTGTCGTAGACGTGGATGTCGTAGCCGTGCAGGGCGGCCCGGCCGGTCATGGCGCGGACCTCGGGGTCGGCGACGGTGGCGAGGTCGATCTCGGTGAGCCGGGCGCGGCCGTACCAGGCGAGCAGGAACGCGTCCCGCTCCACGCGTTCGAGAAGGCCGAAAAGGATCGCCTCGGCGAGGCCGGAGCCGGTGGCGCAGCCGTTGGAGCACTCGAAGACGAAGTTGTCCGCCTCGACGCCGGCGCTGTAGTGGGCGAGCCGGGCGGGGACGAGCACGGGGCGGTCGTCGCGCAGCGAGTGGCCCCGGACCCAGGGGATCTCGCGGTCCGGGTCGAAGGGGCTGACCAGGGGGTCGTTCGCGTACGTCTCGGGGGCGTAGACCCCGCAGGTGCGCGGGTCGAGGGCGTCGGCGGCGAGGTCGTGGTAGCTGCCGAGGACGGGGGTGGTGCCGCGTCGGCGGTGGGTGCCGGCGTACCGCTCCAGGCCCTCCAGGAAGGCCAGGCGGCGGCTGGTGGCGGTGCGGTTGGCCTGGCCGGACCAGGTGACGTCGGTGAGTCCGGCGTAGCCGCGCACGAAGTGGGTGCCGGCGACGGGGGCGGTGGTGGTGGAGGCCGGGTTGATCCAGGTGTCGGAGCCGAGGGCGCCGCAGACCGGGTTGGCGAGGGCGGCGACGGGCAGGGCGTACGCGCCGAGCGGGCGTACGCGGTACGTGCCCGGGTCGGGCTTGGGCGCCGGGTCGAGGGTGAGGGCCCTCTCGGCGGTGTCGGGGCGCGGGGTGACGCAGACCGGGCAGAGCGGGTCGGGCAGCAGGGGGAAGGTGGCGGTGGCGAGGGTGACCAGGTCGGTGCGGGTGACCCGGGGCAGGGCCCGGTCGGCGGGCTCCTCGGCCTCCGGGGCGGCGCGGCCGGGCTGGTGCACGGCCCGGTACGCGGCCCAGACGGCGTCCACGGCCCAGTCGGTGACGACCGGCCAGCCGGAGGCGCCGTGCGGCACGTGCCGCCGCTCCAGCGCCTCCCGTTCGGTGCGGCCCCGCAGCCGCTGCCACCGCATGCCCAGGCACTGCCCGCACGCCCCGGCGGTCTCGGGGCCGGCTCCCTCGGGCAGCCACGGCCCGGTGAGGACGGCCCGCGAGGTGAGGTGGACGGTGGCGCCGGGGCGCTCGGCGGCGTACGGGTCGCCGGCGCCGGTGCCGAGGGTGTCGGCGGCGCCGAGGGGGACCACCGACGGGGCCGGGAGCAGAGCGCGTTCGGCCTCGGGGAGGGCGGTGTGGCGGGCGGTGAGGGCTGCCTGGAGCTGGTCGCGGGCGGCGTCCAGGGGGCGGGGCGCGGCGGGTGGCGCGGGGGCGGGCGGGGGCGTGGCGGGCGGGGGGGTGGCGGGCATGACGGGCTCCTGACGGGCCGGGGCGGGGAGGGACGCTGGGCCTGGGGCGGGGGCGCGTACGCTCCCCGCCCAGGCGGGAGGACCGGTGCCTGCTCCGGCTCCGGTGGGTGTCCGGCGCGTCCTGTGCGGCGTCCGCGGTTCGGTGCGTGCTCGCGGCGTGCCGGGCGAGGCTCCTGGTGGCGGACCAGCTCGGGCCCTTGGCGGGCGCGGGCGCCGTGCGGGACCTTGCTGACCTGGCCTCGGGGCGGCCGGTGGCCGCGTGGCGGTCAGGTGCGGTCGGACCAGCGGAAGGTCTTGAGCGCGACGGCCGTGAAGACGACGGCGAACCCGGCGAGGACGCCGCAGGAGAGCAGGATGTCGCCGGTGGTGCCGGAGCCGGTGAGGGCGGCCGAGACGCCGTCGTTCAGGTAACGCAGCGGCAGCACGCGGGAGATGGCCTGCATCCAGCCGGGCATGGCGTCGAGCGGGAAGAAGGAGCCGGAGAGGAAGGCCATCGGCAGCATCACGCAGTTGGCGACGGCGGCGACCGCCTCCGGGGTGCGGGTGAAGGAGCCGACGATGACGCCGAGGGCGAGGAAGGCGGTGACGCCGACGATCAGCATGAGGAAGGCGTAGGGCCAGCCGGAGGAGAGTTCCAGGCCGAACGGCGGCAGCATGGCGACGGCGACGAAGAGGACCGCCTGGACGGCGCCGATGCCGAGCGCCAGCACGTAGCGGGAGGCAAGGACGGCGGAGGTGGGGGTGGGGGTCATCCGGATGAGGCGGAGGATGTCGTCGCGCCGCCACTGCATGAGGACGAAGCCGACGCCGAAGACGGCGGCGTTGCCCAGGCCCCAGGAGAGGACGCCGGGGGCGATGTAGCTGATGTAGGGGCGGCCGGACTGCTCGACCTCCTGGCCGCTGAAGATGAGGCCGAAGACGACGAGGAAGATCAGCGGGAAGGCGAAGGTGAAGAAGAGGGTGGTCTTGTCGCGGGTGTAGGCCCGGTATCCGGCCTGGCTGAGGGCGGCGTAGGCGCTCAAGGAGGTCTCCGTGGGTGGTGGTGCGGGTGGGGGCGCCGGTCAGCTCTCGGCGGGGGCGGGGTCCGGGGCGGGGGACGCCTCGCCGGTGAGGGTGAGGTAGACGTCCTCCAGGCTGGGGGTGCGGGTCTGGACGCCGTGCAGGCCGCCCCGGGCGTCGACGGCGGCGAGGACCGGGCCGGAGTCCTCGGTCTCCAGGACCGTCATGTCGCCGTCGGCGGTGGCCCGCAGGACGCCGGGCAGGGCGGCGCCCTGTTCGGGGGTGAGCCGGTCGGCGGGGACCAGCAGGCGGGTGGCGGCGCTGCTCGCGGCGATCAGGCGGCCGGGGCTGTCGAGGGCGCGGACGGCGCCGCCGACCAGGATGGCGACCCGGTCGCAGAGGGCCTCGGCCTCGTCGAGGTGGTGGGTGGTGTAGACGATGGTGCGGCCCGCTCCCTTGAGGTCGCGGAGCACCTTCCACAGGTCGCGGCGGGCCTGCGGGTCGAGGGCGGCGGTCGGCTCGTCCAGGAAGATCAGTTCGGGTTCGTGGACGAGGGCGGAGGCGATGGCCAGGCGCTGGCGCTGGCCGCCGGAGAGGTCGTCGACCCGCACGTCGCCGTGGTCGGTGAGGCCGACCAGGGCGAGCGCCTGCTCGGCGGCCTCGCGTCCCACCCGGTACAGGGCGGCGACGGTGGTGAGGTGTTCGCGGGCGGTGAGGCGGACGAAGAAGGCGCTGGACTGGGTCTGCACGCCGATGCGCGGGAGCAGCGCGGTGTCCCGGGGCCAGGGGTGGTGGCCGAGGACGGTGACGGTCCCGGCGTCGGCCTCGCGCTGGCCCTCCATGATCTCCACGAGGGTGGTCTTGCCGGCGCCGTTGGGCCCGAGCAGCCCGAAGAACTCGCCACGGGCGACGGTGAGGGTCACCCCGGCGACGGCCTCGGTCCGCCCGTACGTCTTGCGGACACCGTCGAGGACGACGGCTCCGTCGGGGTCGTGGGGCTGGGGGGTCATGTGGTGCTCCTCGATCGGGGTGTGCGGGGTGTACGTCCGGGAGGCTGGGGGTCAGCTCCCGGTCAGCAGATGGCGGGCGGCGGCCCACAGGGCGAGTCCGATCCCCGCGAGGACCAGCAGCACGGCCGCCGGGTACGCCAGGTAGGCGCGGCGGGCCGGGGCCGGGTAGGCGCGGGCGGCCGGGTCGCGGCGCAGGGCCAGCCCGAGGTAGGTGCGACTGGCGGTGAACAGACCGAGGGTGCGGGTGAGTTGGCCGGCGATCTGGTACCCGTCGAGCGGCGGCAGCGGGACCAGCATGGCGAGGGCCTGCACGGTGCCGAGGAGGACGAGGGCGGCGCAGGCGTCGCGGGTGGCGTCGTCGGGCGGGGCGAGGAGCCAGAGCGCGCCGAACGGCAGCAGGAAGAGGAGGTTCATGACGGCTCCGGCGACGGCCGTCGCGATTCTCGCCCAACGGGTCGGCAGGTAAGGGTAGTTGTCGACTGTGCAGTACATGATGACCACGGGCAGTCGCCATCGCAGTCCGATCTCGGCCACGGTGCCGCCGTAGTGCCGGGCCACCACGCCGTGCGCCAGTTCGTGCAGGGCGGTGGAGAGCCAGAGCAGGGTGGCGGCGGCAACCAGGAGCACGGGGCTGCCAAGCAGCGCCCAGGTGGCGTCGAGCGCCTCCCCGGCGCGCAGCACCAGCGCCGTCTCCAGGGCGAGGACCAGGAGCAGCAACGGGACCAGTGCGGCCGGGTGGAGCAGGGGCCGCACCACCCGGTGGAGCCGGGCGGTGGTGGTGTCGGCGTCGGCGACCAGGCGCAGGCTGCCGCGCCACAGGGTGCGCGGCGCGGCGGGCTCGGCCGGGGCCGCCGCCGGGCGCGGGGCGCCGTCGAGCAGGCCCCGGGTGCCGAGCAGGGCGAGGAGCTGGCGCCACTGGGCCTCGCCGAGCCGCTTGCCGTGGGCGGCGGCGTACTCCGTGCCCAGCTCGTCCAGGGCGTGGCTGCCGTCCATCCGGGCCAGCAGGAACGCCTCGCGCGGGCCGACCTTGAAGGCGTGGCCGGTGCCGGTGTCCTTGACCAGGTGGACGGTGGCCGGGCCGTCGAACAGGGGCCCGCCGACGAGCACGCCCGCGCGCAGGGCGGGCCGGTAGGAGCCCGGGACGGCCCGTTCGGCGGGCGCGCTCACGCGGCGCCCTCGCGCAGCACCCGGCCGAGGACGTGCGAGAGGTACGCCTCGTCGCGGATGGTGACGTGCAGCCGGTTGTTGGTCATGTGCATGTACGGGGAGAGGAGCAGCGGCAGCGCGACGGCCGGGTCGGTGACCTGCTCGTCGCGAGTGCCGTCCCAGGAGCGGAAGACCAGCTCGCCGTCGCGCGTCAGCTGCTCGGCGCGGGCGCGCAGTTCGGCGCAGTGCTCGGCCCAGCCGGCGAGGAAGCCGGGCAGCCGGGGCCGGTCGGCCCGAGCGGTGGCGGGGTCGGTGGCGGTGCGGACGCGGGCGAAGCGTTCGCCGAGGCCGGGGGCGAGGGCCGCGTAGTTGCGGTCGTACTCGTCGGTGCCGATGAAGTTGGTGCCGGGGAAGGCGCGGTGCCAGAACGCGTAGTAGCTGTCGAGGTAGTCGGTGAGTTCGGCCCGGTCGGGCAGGAAGGTCGCGGCCATCACCATCATCAGCTGGGCGGAGGTGCCGAGCAGCACGGTGCGCAGGTGGAGGTTGATGGTGGCGAAGGCGTCGATGACCAGGTCGGAGGAGTGCCTGAAGTGCCACTCGGCCAGCTCGATCCCGGCGGGCCCGCCGTACTTGCCGTACTCCGGCTCGTACGGTTCGGCGCTGCGGCTGTTGTTGGGGCGGATGTTCATCCGGCCGTCGGCGCCGGTGTGGTGGCCGCGTTCGGCGCCGGGGAACTCGATGTCGAAGAGGGTGTTGTAGAAGTCGTTGAGGAACCCGGCGTCGACCTCGTAGAGCGCGGGGCGTTCGCGCAGGAAGGTGTCGACGGCCTCCTCGGTGCGGCGGCGGACCTCGGCCTCCGCCTGGGGCGTGGCGGGCTTGAGGCGCAGCCGCACGTGCGGGCCCTCCAGCCAGTAGTTGATGAAGAAGTAGCCGCTGATCAGCCCTTCCGCCTCCAGCTCGGCGACGAGCGGGCGCACGCAGGTGAGCAGGAAGGGGCGGGGGTTGGCGGCGTAGAAGACGTGGGTGGCCTGCCAGGCGCCGGACACCGTGGCGGCCCGGGTGCCGGGGAGGGTCGGGTCGGTCATGGCGCGGTCCTCGCGGGGGTGGGGGCGGGCAGGGTCTCCACGGCCAGTTCGCTGACGTGCCGGCCGCGTGGCGAGGCGGCGTGCAGCCCGTCCTCGTCGGGCAGCGCCTCGCGGAAGACGGCCCGGGCCTTGTCGGTGCGCAGCAGCGCCTCGAAGGCGGCGAGCGAGAGCGGACTGTCGAAGTCGAGGTAGCTCGGCTTGGCGCCGGTCGCGCCGCGCGCCCCGCTGTCCGAGACGGTGACGTAGGCCCGGGCGGGCAGGCCGTGGGCGCGGCGGAAGCGGTGCCAGCCGAGGAACCAGGTGGCCTCGTCGGTGCCCGGGGCGCGCAGCGGCAGGCGGCTCGCGTCCACGCCCCAGCTGCGGCGGGCGAGGACCAGGCTGCCGTGGCGGACCCGGGGCCGGTGGGTGACGCCGTCGACGGGCGGCCGGTCGGGGACGCCGCCCCAGACGTTGAGCGGGGCCATGGAGGTCGGGGAGAGCAGCAGCAGGGTGCGCGGGAGTTCGGGCAGGGCGAGCGGGACGAGGTAGCCGAGGTAGACCGGGACCACCTCGCGGTCCAGGCGGGCCGAGCGCAGCACGAGGCGGTCCCGCTCCTCGTCGTGGACGAGGAAGAGGTCGTCCAGGCCGAGCCGGTACTCCTCCTCCAGGGTGCCGCTCTCGCCGGGGCCGACGATCTCGTACTCGGTGAGGCGGGCGTGCAGGTTGAGGTTGGAGGTGACGGGTCCGCCGGTGACCTCGGCGAGGACGGCGCCGGGCGGCGCGGCCTGGGCGCCGGCCGCGAGGAGCCGCTCGTCCAGGCCCTCGAAGAGGTGGGTGAAGCGGCTGAAGGGGAAGGACAGGCCGCCGTACGAGCGGTTGAGGACGGCGAGCGGGCCGCCCGGCCGGTCGGCGAGCTGGACGTGGTGGCTCATCGGCGCGAAGGCCGGCGCGATCGGCTCCAGCGGTGCGGCGGCGGCCTCCAGCAGGGCCTCGTCCAGGACGAGGTCGCCGTCGCCCTCGTGCGCGGCCCAGCGCTCCCGCATCCCGGCGAGGAAGGTGGCGCGGGCGGCGTCCAGCGACTTCAGCTCGGGCAGGCCGAGCCAGTTCTCCTCGGGGTTGTGGTCGCCGTCGGGGCCGAAGGCGGGGCGCTGGGCGGTGAAGGAGAGGTACTGGTCGAAGAAGTCCTCGTGGAAGTCGTGGACCAGTTTGACCAGGTCGTCGCAGCGCCCGCCCCGGCCGAAGCGGGCGGTGAAGAAGCCCTTGAGGGTGAGCCGGTGCGGCAGGGTCAGGTCGAAGGCGGGCAGCACCCGCTCCAGGCGGGACAGGGGCTCCCCCGCGACCTCGGCCCAGCGTCCGGCGGAGAGGGTGAGGCCGGTGGGCCCGTCGGCGGGGACGGCGCAGTCCTCGTAGAGCACGGTCTGCGGGACGCGGTGCTGTTCGGCGCCCAGCGACCGTTGTACGGCGGCGAGTTCGCCGCGCAGCTGTTCCAGGAGCAGCCTTCTGCGGCCGGGCTCGGCGGCGGCGAACTTGTCGACGCAGGCCGCGGCGGTCTCCAGCCGGTCGGCGAGGCGGTCGGCCCACGGGCGGCCCACACCGCGCAGGGCGGCCTGGAAGGCGCGCAGCGGGTCGGTGTCGTGGACGGTGACGTCGAGGCAGGGCACCCGGACCAGGCCGAGGGCGAGCAGCGCGTCGAGGTACTGGGCGACGTCGGCCTCGGTGGCCCCCCGGTCGGCGGCGAGCCAGGAGGAGAGGGCGCCGTACCTGAGGGTGCCGTGCTCCTCGAAGTGGCCGAGGAGCCGGTCGAGGGTGCCGCTGCGGCGGAGGTAGAAGAGGCGGTCCTTGACGGAGTCGAAGGTGACGGCGGTGGCCTCGTCGCCCTCGGTGACCCAGCGCCGCACGTACCGCACCCGGTCGGCCTCGCGCCCCCACCCGGAGGCGACGGTGACGGGCAGGTCGGCGCGGCGGCCCGGGTCGGCGAGGACGGTGGCGGCGAGCCGGCCCACGGCGGCGGTGTTGAGGCGGGCGGCGGTGGGCCACGCGTCGGCGACGGCCAGCGGGAAGGCGCCGGGCCCGGGGTGCGGCCCGCCGTCGGTGAAGGTGCCGAGGCCGACTCCGGTGAAGGTGGAGAAGGGGCTCGTCTTGCAGGCGGTGCGGTACAGGTAGGACAGGAGCGAGCGTTCGATCTTGCGGTGCCTCTTGCCGGGGGTGGCGGCCGGGTCGGCGGCGGTGCGCCGGACGTAGTCGTCGAGGCCGGCGTCGAGGGTCGGCGAGGCGAGCAGCAGGCCCTTGCGGAGCCGGTCCTCGCCGGCGGCGGCGCACAGGGCGGCGCGGGCGCGGGCCGTCTCGGAGGCGAGCAGTCCGGCGCCCTCGGCCTCGCGGGCGGCGAGCGCGGCGCGCCGCTCCAGCCAGCCGGCCAGCGCCTCGGCGGTGCGCGGGTCGCGGGCGGCGACCAGGGCGTGGGCCGCCTCGGGCTCCTTGGGCAGCCGGTTGTTGAAGACCTCGCGGCGCAGTTTCAGCAGGGCCCGGCGTTCGGCCTCGTCCTCGGTCCCGCCGATCAGCGGGTGGAGGAGGTCGCCGAGGGCCTCGCCGTCGGCGGTGAGGCGGGCGGCGGCGTCGAGCACGTCGTCGGCCCAGCGGCGGGCGCCGGGGGCGCGCAGCGGGCGGACCGTCTCGACGGGCAGCCCGGAGGTACGCAGGACGAAGGCTTCCCTGGGGAGGCCGGGACGCGGGTCGCGGTCGGCGGGTGCGGGCATGGCGGCGGGGGTGCCCCTTCCGGAGGTCACGTCAGCTCGTGGCGGTAGTCGGCGGGGGCGGGCCGCTCGTGCCCGACCATCATGATCAGCAGCGGGGCCTCGCCGGTGGCCTCCAGGCCGAGTTCCTCGACGTAGGAGACGTTGTCGAAGCCGAGGGCCACCCCGCAGCCGACGTCGAGCGCGGAGGCGGCGGTGTAGACGGACTGGGCGACGGCGCCGATGGTGGCGTTGACCAGGCGGTACCCCCGGTCGCCGACCGCGTCCAGGACGGCGGTGGTGCGCACGGTGGGCACCAGGACGGCCCCGGCCTGCTCCAGGTTGTAGTTGGAGAGGAAGTAGTTCTTCTGGAGGAAGGGGCCGGGGGCGCCCTCCTTGACCAGGCGCAGGGTGTGCGCCTGGTGGTCGTAGACGTACGCCCCCGGCGCGAGCCCTTCGGCGTGGTTGACGAAGACGTAGAGCCCGGCGAGGCGTTCGCCCCCGGCGCCGGTGCCGGTGTCGCCGCCGAGGTACGAGCCGTCGGTGGCGGCCCGGCAGCAGGCGGCGAGGTCGGCACCGGCCAGCGGGCGGGAGGCGTCGAACCGGCCGAAGCTGCTGCGGCGTTGGCGCAGCGCGGTGCGGACGTCGGTGGTGAGCGGGGTCGCGGCGGGCAGCGGCGCCTCGGGCAGGGCGGGGTCGGCCCGGTGGGCGGCGGCCGGGGCGAGGGCGCCGGGGGCGGGCCGGTCGCAGGCCCCCTCGGCGGTGGCCGCCTGCATGGCGGTGACGGCCTCGAAGGTGAGGACGGTACGGGAGCGCTCGACGTCCCGGTGCCGCACGGCGAACGGGGTGGCCGGGGGCGCGGCGGCCCCGGTGGCCCCCCGCCATTTCAGCGGCACCACGGCGAAGATCCCCTCCTCCTCGGTCCGCACCCCGAGCAGCCGCGCGAGCCGTTCCTCGTCGAACCAGAGCGCGGGCTCCACGTCGAGCCCCCGCGCGCGGGCCCACAGCCGCCAGGTCTGCACGCAGGCGCCGAGGTCCATGGAGACGGCGTGGAAGGAGAAGCTGTTGTACTTGAAGGCGTTCTGCCAGTACTTGATGGACAGCACGAGGTACTGGTCGGTGGCGTCGGCCCCGTCCGGCGCGCCCGGCCCGGCCGCCTCCAGGGCGGTGCGGACCTCGCCGGTGGCGTCGCCGGTGAGCAGGCGGCGCATGGCGTGGTGGCGGGTGGCGTAGTGGTGGACGCCGGGCGGCAGCGGTGCGGAGGGGCCGGAGACCCAGTAGACGCTGACCGGGTAGAGGCCGCCGCCGGAGGCCGAGCCGCGCGAGAAGTTGGCGAGCGGGTAGTGCGGGAGCGCGTCGAGGTCGGTGTTGGCCTGGACGCCGAGGCGGCGCCCGGTCAGGCCGTAGGAGTCGCGGAGCATCCCGGAGAGCGCGGCGAGGTCGAAGTGGCCCGGATCGGCGAGGGGTTCGGGGTCCAGGCCCCGGTCGAGGCCGGCTCCCGCCGGGTAGCCGGAGTCGGGCAGCGGCAGCAGGTCGGTGTCCGGGTAGTGCTTGGTCTTGCGCGGGCCGTCGGCCCAGTTGGGCACGTGGTCGACCGGCTCCATGTGGACCCGGCCGCGCCGCATGATGGCGGCGGCGTAGTCGTAGGCGTACCCCACGGAAGGCTCCCTGGCTTGTCGGGGCGGCTGGCTGGTGGCGTCGGTCCCCGGTCAGGGGAAGGGGTGCGGGGCCGGGTTGAGGTCGGCGTCGGTGAGGTCGTGGGCGGCGAGGCCCGCCTCGCGCAGGGCGGTGCGCAGCCGGGGCATGCCCAGGGCGCGCTGGCGGGTCCAGCCGAAGTCGATCGGCAGCAGGCCGGGGACGAGGACGCTGACGGTCCTGAGGCCCAGCGCCCGCTGTTCGGGCATGGTCTGGTCGACGACGACCACGTCGAAACCGGCGCCGGTGACGGCGTGCACGCAGCGCGCGAGGTCGTCGCGGAGGTCGTCGGAGACGGGCGGCAGCGATCCGTCGCCGTACAGCGCGGTGAAGGAGCGCTTCGGCGGGCGCGGGGCGCCGGGCTCGCCGAGGAGGAAGTGGGCGTGGTCGCCCATCTCGGGGATGCCGTAGGCGAGCGGGTGGTCGTGGAGCGCCTCGACGCGGTGGAAGTCGTCGGCCATGGCGCGCAGCCGGGCCTCGTCGCGCCGGGTGCGGCCGGGCAGGTTGACGGCGTCGGTGGCGATCTCGCAGAGGGCGCCGGCGAGCGCCGCCTCGGGGTCGAGCCCGGCCCCGGCACCGAAGCACATCCGGCCGGGCCCGCCGTCGGGGCGGACGGCGACGCCGGTGACGACGGGGACGGGGAAGGTGATCCGGGTGTCGAAGAAGCGGGCCTCGTAGCCGTAGAGCGCGAGCCGGTCGACCATGTGGCGGGTGGCGGCGCTGGTGCTGGTCGCCGGGTCGATCTCGGGCAGGGCGGCCCGCCCGTACCAGGCGAGGAGGAAGGCGTCGCGTTCGACGACCTCCATCAGCCCGCAGTAGACCGCCTCCTCCAGGCAGCCGCCGGTGGCGCAGCCGTTGGAGGACTCCTGCACGAACCGGTTCTCCAGCCCCGGCGCGTGGTAGTACGTCAGCACCTCGGGGACGAGGACGGGCCGCTCGTCGCGGAGCGAGTACCCCCACACCCAGGGGATCTCGCGGTCGGTGGTGAAGGGCGGCACATGCGGGTTGGCGGCGTGGAAGGCGTCGTCGTACAGCCCGGCCACGCGCGGGTCCACCACCTGCTCCCCGCGCGCCACGAGCTGGTCGAGCGAGGCCCTGACCTCGGCCTTCTTCGCCCGCGACCGCATGCCGGCGTACCGCTCCAGCCCTTCCAGGACGCCGATGCGCAGACTCTGCCCGAAGGTGTCGGCGTGGCCGCCCCAGAAGGTCTCGCGGAGGTAGTCGCCGGAGCGCATCGAGAAGCAGCCGACGGTGGCGGAGGTCGTCCCGGAGGAGACGTCCTGGACGACGGAGGGCCCCAGCGAGCCGCAGAGCGGGTTGGCGTACGGCTGGACCGGCAGCTCGTACGTGGCGAGGTCGCGGACGCGGAAGCTGCCGGGCCGGTGCTTGGGCGCGGGGCCGAGGGTGAGGGTGGCGGCCTCGGCGGTGTCCTCCTCGGCCACCGAGCAGCGCGGGCACTCCGGGTCGGGGACGAGCGGGTAGTGGCGGGTCCGCAGCGTCTGGAGGTCGACCAGGTGCACGGCGGCGAACGCCCCCGTGTCCGGGCCGCGCCCGCCGAGCCGCGCCGCGATCAGCGCGGCCACCGCGTCGGCCCCGAACGGCGTCAGGTACGGGTTGTGCCCCGCCGCCCGCGTCTGGGCCCCCAGCTCCAGCGCCTCCCGCAGCGTCACGCTGCGCACCGCCTGCCAGCGCCGCTCCAGGCAGCGGGCGCAGGGCTGGTCCCGCTCCCCGGGGAACGGCCCGACCACCGCCTGCCGCCCGTAGAGCCGCACCGGTACCGCCCCCTCCTCGTACGCGGCGAGCGGCGCCCGGAAGGCGTCGTGCACGCCGAGCGGGGCGAGGTCGAGCGGGACGGGCGTGGCGTGGGCGGCGAGCGCCCGGCGCAGCCCGGCCGCGAAGGCGGCCCCCGGGTCGCCGGCGGCGCGCCCCGGCGCTCCGGCCGCCTGGTCGAGAGTGTCAGCGGGCATCGGTGCCGTCCTCACAGGCGGGCCCGGTCAGCAGGACGCGGGCGGTGGCGAGGTGGCCGGTGGCGAGGTCGGCGGGGGTGGTGTCCAGGTACAGGGCGTCGTGGCCGCGCTCCCCGAGGCGGGCCAGGATCTCGGGGAAGGTGGTGGCGGCGTCGAGCGGCCCGCCCGGTACCCCGGCGAGGGTGAGGGCGGCGGGCGCCAGGTCGGTGACGAACGGGTCGCCGGTGTCGGGCTCCTGGCCGGTCTCGGCGGCTAGTTGGGCGTCCCCGAGCAGGTCGCGCAGGGCGGCGCGGGCGGCCTCGCGCCGGGTGAGGTCGGCGGCGACGGCCCAGCGACCGCCGGGCTCACGGGCCAGGACGACGGGGGCGGGCCCTTCGCCGGTGAGGTCGAGCAGTTCCACGCCGAGGTCGAGCGCGGCGGCGGTCTTGTGCAGGAACTCCAGCTCGGCGTCGCCCGCCGCGTCCTCGGCGAGCGGCACGGCCGGGGTGCCCCGGACGGCGTCCAGCACGGCGGTGTGGGCGAGGGCGGCGAGCAGCGCGGCCCCGGCCGCCTCGGCGGCGGAGCCGCCGGCCCCGGCCCCGGCGGCGTGCGCCAGATGGGTGCGGAGCCGGTTGTGCGGCCCGAAGGGGCGGGCGGCCGAGACGGGCACGCGGTGCGGCTCCCCCGTGCGCAGCGAGAGCGCCGGGGTCCAGGCGGTGGCCGGGCTCTCGTCGGTGCCGCCGTAGGTCGCCAGCGCGGCCGGGGGGACCCGGGCGCCGTGCTCCTGCCCGGCGGCGGGCGCGGGGACGGTGTGGTCGACGTAGAGGACGGCGGCCCGGCGCAGGGCGCGGGTGCGGGCGCCGGCCAGGTGGTGGATGTCGGCGGCGGCGGGCGCGCGCACCGTGCCGTCGGGCAGGGCCAGTTCGACGCGGCTGACCTTGAGCGGGGTCTGCGTGAGGTCGTCGTCGTCGAAGCGGATGAAGACGCCGGTGTGCGGGCGGACCAGGGCGCTCGCGGTGGCGTTGAGGGCGTCCACGGCCTCCTGCGCCTCCTCGGCCCCGGCCACGCTCGGCGTGCGGGGGACCTCCGGTGTCCCGGGCGAGGTCACCGGGACACCGGAGGGGGCGCAGTGGCGGCAGCGCGGGTGCGGGGGGACGGGTTCGGCGAGGACGTCCAGCGAGGAGAGGTCCTGGAGGAGGACCTGCCCGCGCGTCTCGGCCGGCTGCACCCCGCTGGTCAGCCGGAACACCTCGTAGGCGAGGAGGTTCCCGCACATCGCGGCGACCGGCCCGGTCAGCGGCCCCGGCGCGCCCGCGTCCACGCTCCGGGCGCCGCCGGCCACCTCGCTCCACAGGGCGGCGGCGGTGCCCGCGTCGACGTTGGCGCCGAGGCGGAGCAGGGCGCAGGACCAGCAGCCGCCGGCGGCCGGGGCGGCGGCACCGGTGGTGAGCGGGCCCATGACGAGGCGTTCCCCGAAGGCCCAGGCGGGCAGCAGGGTGCGGCCCTCGGGCACCCCCTCGGTGAGCAGCCGGTGGGTGAGCCCGGCCGCGCCGGGGCCGGTGACCACGACGACGTCGTACCCCTCCAGCGCCGCCCAGCCGGGCCCCTCGGCGGGGTCGGGCAGCCGGTCGAGGCTGACCGGGCAGCCCTCGTCGGCGAGTTGGGCCGCCTCGCGGTCCACCTCGGGGAAGTCCGCGGCGAGCCCGACGCCGCCGCAGCCGTTGCGGACCAGGCCGAGGGCGACCCAGCGGGCGGTCTCGTCGGTGCCGAGGACGGCGACGCGGGCGGCCCGGTAGCGGGCGAACCGGTCGGGGGCGGCGTCGGTGTAGTGGTCGATGTAGGCGATCTGCGCGGCGAACCGCTGCCCGGCGGCGTCCTCGGGCGCCGGTCGCAGGGCGTCGGCCTCGGGGATGTCGCGGGCGAAGTCGCGGGCGTAGAGGGTACGGACCAGTTCGGCGGCCATCGCCCGCTGGGCCGGGCCGAACCCGGCGCAGACCTCGTCCAGGCGGTGGCGTCCGGTCAGGTGCGGCAGGACGAGGGAGGCGAACCGGTAGGCGGTGCGGCCGGTGAGGTGGAAGCCGCCGTCGGCGTTGTGGAAGAGGACCCCGCCGGGGGTCTGGGTGAAGAGCACGTCGCGGCGGACCCGGGGCCGGGTGGCGGCGAGCGCGCCGAAGGCGTCGGCGGCGGGGTCGGTCGCCGGGGCGGGGTCGGTCGTGGGGT
Organism: Streptomyces sp. BBFR102; assembly: GCF_051397025.1. Taxonomy (NCBI): domain Bacteria; kingdom Bacillati; phylum Actinomycetota; class Actinomycetes; order Kitasatosporales; family Streptomycetaceae; genus Streptomyces; species Streptomyces sp. BBFR102. Next base: position 3,677,125 of record NZ_CP195757.1, on the reverse strand, counting down.
CGGCCATCAGGGGTCACACCTTCTCTGCGGAGCGCGGGAGTTCGGGGCGGTGCACGCGAGCGGTACGGCAGTGGGGGCACCGCCCGGTGGGAGCGGGTTCGGGCGCCCGGGCGTGCGGGCCGGGCGCGGCGGGGGCGCGGCCACGCCCCTTCGCCCAGGCCCGCAGCAGCGGCAGGGTGCGGTACGGGCCGGGCGGACCCTCCTCCAGGAACCCGGCGTCGGCGAGCCGGTCGAGGAGCTGCTCGGTGTCGGCCTCGCCGAGTCCGAGCGCGGGCGCGGCCTCGTCGGCACCGCAGTCGGGTCCGAGCGCGGCGACGCGCGGGAAGGCGTCGGCGAGCGCGGGGTCCAGCCGTCCCAGCGCCTCCCCCAGCACCTCGGGCACGGAGAGCCCGGGGGCGTCGGGGAGGGCGAGCCGTCCGGCCTGGTCGGGGCCGAGCCAGCGCGCCGAGTCGGCGAGGCCGAGCCCGGGCCGGGTCAGCAGCCGGGCCGTCATGATGCGCAGGGCCAGCGGGTGGTGGCCGCAGGACTCGGCGATCCGGCGGGCCTCGTCCGGTTCGGCGTCGACGCGTTCCGCGCCGAGGACGGCGCGGAGCAGGGCGTGCGACTCGGCCGGGCGGAACGGCCCGAGCCGCACCACCCGCCCGCCGTGGGTGGCGACCAGTCCGGCGAGGCCGCGCCGGCTGGTGACCACCACCGCCCCGCCCGTACAGGCGGCGAGCAGCGGCCGTACCTGGTCGGCGCCGACGGCGTCGTCCAGGACCAGCAGGGTGCCGCTGCCCGGCGGGCGGGCCTCCAGGGCGCGGGTGAGCCGGGCCGCGACGGCCGCCGGGTCGTACGGCCGCCCGTCGGGGCCGGTCAGGCGGACCAGCAGCCGCCCGCCGGGGAAGCGGTCGGCGAGCCGGGTGGCGACGTGCCGGGCCAGTGCCGACTTGCCGACGCCGGGCGCGCCGGAGAGGACGACCGTCAGCGGGCCGCCGGGCCGGTGCGCGGCGTCGGCGGTGAGGTACGCGGTGAGCGCGGCCACCTCGGCGGCGCGGCCGGCGAAGTCGGGGACGGGGGTGAGCGGGGTGACGGGGTCGACGGCCGCGGGCCCGGTGTCGGGGGCGGCCGGGAGCGCCGCCGGCTCGACGCCCGGGGGCGCGGATGCCTCCACCGCGCCGAGGTCGTCCCCGCGCAGGATGGCCAGTTCGAGCCGCTGGAGGGCGGCCCCCGGGTCGACCCCGAGCTCCTGGAGCAGGTACTCCTTGACGCGCCGGTACTCGGCGAGCGCCTCGGCCTGGCGGCCGGTCCGGTACAGCGCCTCGACCAGTTGCTCGTGGAACCGCTCGTGCCCCGGGTGGGCGCGGGTCACCTCCCAGAGGTCGCCCAGCGCCTCCCCGCACCGCCCGAGCCGCAGGTGCAGGTCGCCGAGGCGCTCCACGGCGCGCAGCCGTTCCTCGGCCAGGCGCGGCACCTCGTCGCGGTGGAGCAGGTCCGAGCGGACGTTGGCCAGCAGCGGGCCCTGCCAGAGCGCCAGCGCCTCACGCAGCGCGGTCAGTTCGGCCTGCGGGTCGTGGGTCAGGGCGGCGGACCGCCGGACCCGCTCCCGGAACCCGATGAGGTCCAGGGTGTGCGGGCCGGCGGTGATGCGGTAGCCGCCGGGGACGGCCTCGATCGGCGTCTCGGTGACCCCGTGCTTGGTGAAGAGCCGCCGCAGCCTGAGGACACAGGTCTGGAGGGCGGCCTTGGCGGTGGCCGGCTGCTCCTCCCCCCAGATGGCCCGCTGGAGGTAGTCGGCGCAGACCACCGAGTTGGCGTGCAGGAGCAGCGCGGTCAGCAGGACGGTGGGCTTGGCGGGCTGGAGGACGACCGATTCGGGGCCGTCGTGCAGCGACAAGGGCCCGAGCACCTGGAACCGCATGCCGGCACCTAGTCCCAGCCGTTGACCAGCTTGCCGTACCCCGGATCGGCCGGGGCGCCGTCCCAGCCGTTGACCAGCGGGCTCACCGGGACGGGAGCGGCGGACGGCTGGGCGGCGGCCTGCCCGGCCCCGAGGGCGAGCACGGCGGCGGCCCCGGCGAGGGCGGCGGCGGCCCGGCGGGCGCGGGCGGAGGGGGCGGAGTGCTGCGGACGGTGGACTTCACGGTTCCCGGACACGGTTCTCCCTGGAGAGTCTGGTCATGGCTCGTGGGCGGCTGCGCGAACAGGGCTCGCCGGTGTGCGGCACGGGCGCCCCGAGATGGGCCGAAGGTGAAGGTGGGGGGATGGGGGTGGCACGGTACGAAGCGGAGGCGAGGGCACCGTGGGTTCCGGGCGCCCGCCTGACGGGCCGTCGAGCGATTGTCACGACCATGCCAGCATTGCCGTCTGCCGTGGTGGACGCGCGTTGACAGCTTGTTGCAGGGACTCCGGCAGCTTCGTGCAACCAGGGGGCGGCATTCGGCGCGTTCCACCCGAACCGGCTCCGCACCGCCCCCTCGCCGGACACCCCCGCACAACGGCACCGGGAGCCGCGCGCCCGCACGGCCCGGGCGCGCGACCGGCCCGCGAGGACCCGCCGGACAGGCCCTAGCCGTACGGGTCGAACTCGACCCCCGACGGCTTCGCCTTCTCCAGGTGGGAGCCGAAACTGGCGTCCTTGAGGCCGAAGTTGCCGCTCCCCCAGTCAGCCTGGCTCAGCTTGTCGCGCAGCCCTTCGGGATAGCCCTCCCAGCCGACGAGGGCCGGGTACTGCCAGGTGCCCCGGTGGTTCTCCGGGGGCTCGTCGGCGGCGGTGGCCGCGCGGAAGCAGTGCGTGCTGATCCCGTCCTTGTGGTAGACGACCTTGGGGTGGCTGCCGTCCCAGCGGACGGCGTCCCGGTCGTGCACGTCGAAGTCGCCGTGCGCCGAGGTGGCCACGTACCGGGCCTCGCCGTCGCGCACCCAGACCACCACGTGCTCCCAGTCGTGCCGGTGCCCGCCCAGCCCGCTCCCGACGACGGCCTGGTCCTTCTCGAAGTACGAGCCGTAGAGGATGGCGCACCAGTCGCCGTCGCACTTGGCGCGGGAGTAGGTGTTGGTGTTGTCGAGGTCCCAGGCGTCCCGGCACTGGCCGTTGAGGGCGCCGGAGGGGTTGAGGCCGCTGTTCAGGGTGGCGTCGGGGCCGATGGCGGGGGTGGCGTAGCAGCCGTCGGTGTCGTAGTCGTAGGCCGGCTGGTACGCCTGCTCCAGCGCGTCGGCGCTGGCCGGCAGCGCGGTGGGCGGATCGGCGTGGGCGCTGCCGGCGAAGGCGACGACGAGGCCGGTGGCGGCGGTGAAGGTGAACGCGGCTCTGCGGATGCGGGAACCCGTTTTCAAGACGTCCTCCTGAGGACGGTGGGGGGATGACGCACAGGCAGATTTGACATGCCCAACTCACATCCTCCGAACCCCGGGTGCCCCCGGCGGCCGTCAGGCCGCACGGCGCCGTAGCCGGAGGGAGGACCGGGAGACCCCGACTCCCGGCGGGCCGCACCGGACGGAGCGCCGGGACAGCCTCGGCGACGACTCCGGCCGGATCTCCCCCCTTCGCCACACGGGCCGGCGGGCGGTACGACGAGAAGGCCGGCCCCGCCCGGAAGACGAGCGCACCCCGCTTCCCCGGTGGCACAATCCCGCCCCATGACCGCCTTCCCCGCCCCCGACGGCACTCTCCTCGCCCACCACACGGCGGGCGACGGCCCGCCACTCGTCTGCCTGCCCGGGGGCCCGATGCACCCGGCCGCCTACCTCGGTGACCTCGGCGGCCTCACCGCCCACCGGCGGCTGACCGCGCTCGACCCGCGCGGCACCGGCGCCTCCGAGGTCCCGGCGGACCCCGCCTCGTACCGCTGCGACCGGCTGGTGGCCGACGTGGAGGCGCTCCGACGCCATCTCGGCGTGGACCGCGTCGACGTGCTGGGCCACTCCGCCGGCGCCAACCTGGCCGTCCGCTACGCCGAGCGGCACCCCGACCGCGTGGACCGGCTGGTGCTGGTCACCCCGAGCACCTTCGGCGTCGGCGTCGACGTCCCCGGGCCCCTGCGCGCGAGGACGGCCCGGCTGCGCGAGGGCGAGCCGTGGTTCCCCGAGGCGTACGCGGCACTGGAGGACGTGGCGGCGGGGCGCGCCACGGCCGCCTCCTGGGAGGCCATGGCGCCCTTCATGTACGCCCGTTGGGACGAGGCGGCCCGGGCCCACCGCGCCCTCGGCACCCCCTGGCGCGGCACCGAGGCCGCCGCCGCGTACGGCGCCGACGGCGCCTTCGACCCGCCCGCGACCCGCGCCGCCCTGGCCGCCTTCGACCGCCCGGTCCTCCTCGTCGCGGGCGAGCTGGACCTGAACTCCCCGCCCGAGGCCGTGACGTCGTACGCCGCCCTCTTCCCGGACGCCCGACTGGCCGTCCTGCCCGGCGTCAGCCACTTCCCCTGGGTGGACGACCCTCGGGGGTTCGCTTCGGCGGTGGCGGGGTTTCTGGGGCGAGACCCCCGAGACGGCCGGAAACAGGACGCCACCGCGGCGTAGCCCACTCGGTCGCGGCCGGATCGCACCACCGCGCCCGCGCCGTGCCGGGCCGGCGCCGCGCGCCTCTCGACTCCGCCCGCGTCCCGCGAGGGGCTTGCGGCGCCTTCGCCACGGGTGCGGGAGCAGGCGCCGCCGTCCTCAGCGGAAGTGAGGCAGCCCTCCGGGCCGCCGACCGCAAGCGGTCCGCGCACGAGGGAGCGGGGGGCGCCGGCGGAGCCGCACCCAGGCAGCGCGGCGGCACCGAGCGCTCACCCCGTGCCCCTCACGCCACGTCCGGCTCCGCCCCGCTCCCCGGCCGCTCGCGACGGGCCCCCGGCAGCTCGACCGGGCCGTCGGAGGTGGCGGCCTCGCCCTCCGGAGCCGCCGGCACCCCCACCACCCCCCGCCCCGTGAGCGCGGCCAGCGCCGTCCGGATGTGTTCCATCCGGGCCCGCAGCGCCTCGCGCCGCTCCTCGTGGTCGCGGACGAGGCGTTCGGCGTCGGCGGCGACGCGGTCGGCGGCGGCCTGGGCGCGCTGGAGGAGGTCGGCGGCCTGGGTCCGGGCCTCCTCGTCGGTGCCGCGCACGGCCTCCTCGGCCTCGGCGTGGTGGCGGCGGGCCTCGGCGAGGACGGCGTCGCCGTGGTCGGCGAGGGCGCCCTCGTGGCCGCTCGCCACGGTGTCCCGCTCGGCCAGCTCCCGCTCGGCCCCGGCGCCCCTGGCCGCCAGCTCGCGCTCCTGGTCGGTGAGGGTGCGGGCGGTCAGCTGCCGGGCCTCGTCGAGCGCGGCCTCGGCCGCCGCCCGCTCGGCCTGGGCCTCGGCGCGGGCGTCCGCGAGCAGCTGGTGGGCCTCGGCGCGGGCGGCTGCGAGGCGGTCGTCGGCCCGCCGCTCGGCCTCGGCGCGGGTCTCGGCGGCGTACCGGCGGGCGGCCTCGCGCAGGTCGGCGGCGGCCTGCTCGGCCGCGGCGGTGAGGGCGGCGGCCTCGGCCCGGCCGGCCGCGTCGAGGGCCTCGGACTGCTCCTGGACGAGGGCGTGGAGGAGCCGGGCGCGCTCGCTGAGGTTGTCGTAGGTCGGCTCGGGGAGGGTGGCGACGGTCTCGGCGAGGGTGGCGGCCTCGGCGCCGAGCTGTTCGGCGAGGGCGGTGAGCCGCTCGGCCTCCTCGTGCGCCTCGTCCCGCTCCCGCTCCAGGGCGGCGACGTACCTGTCGGCCTGGGCCGGGCGGTAGCCGCGCCCCCAGGTCGTCGTGAAGCCGTGCGGCGACGCCGGTGTACTGCTCATCGTCCGATTCCTCCCGGTCCGCTGGGAACCGCTCGTGCCACGCCGCGCCGCCCGGTCGACCACCCCGCGCCGACCGTCACGCGACCGCCACGGCGCCTCCGTGGGCACCGTATCCGCATCCTTTCGCTCAAGGATGCGTCATTTCAGGTCAGAAGTCGGAATCGGGCGATCTTCGCGAAGGGCCGCGAACAGCTCTCCGGCCCGCCGCCGGTCCCAGACGACCACGTCCCCGACGCCCGGGACCTGCGGTTCCGACCCCACCGGCACCGTCACCGCGCGCTTCTCGTCCCCGGCCGCCCCGCGCAGCCCCCGGCCGAGCCCGACGAGCTCGCGGAGGTCGGCCCGCCGATCGACGGTGACCGCGTCGAGGGAGGCCGTGAGGAAGGGCCCGGCCCGCCACGGGTCGAGCGCCACCGACGGGCTCGTCGCCTTCCCGGCGACGGCCGAGACCAGCTGCCGCTGGCGCCGCACCCGGCCGAGGTCGCCCTCGGGGTCGCTGTAGCGGGCCCGTACGTAGGCGAGCGCCTGGGCTCCGTCCATCTCCTGGCAGCCGGCCGCGAAGTCCGCCCCCGACCTCTCGTCGCGCAGCCCGCCCGCCGGTACGCAGATCCGCACCCCGCCCAGGGCGTCCACCACGTCGACGAAGCCGAGGAAGTCGACCTCGGCGAAGTGGTCCAGCCTCAGCCCCGTCGCCTGCTCGACGGTCCGGGTCAGCAGCTTCGGCCCGCCCAGCGCGAAGGCGGAGTTGATCTTGCCCCGGCCGTGCCCGGGGATCGCCACGTACGAGTCGCGCGGCAGCGAGACCATCGTCGTGCCGCGCTCCCCCTGGTGGACGATCATGAGGGTGTCGGTGTTGCGCACCTCGTTCGCGCCGACGTGCAGGTCGCGGCGTTCCTCGGGGGTGAGCGTGGCGCGGCTGTCCGAGCCGATCAGCAGCCAGTCGGTGCCGCGCCCGGCCCGTGGCCGCCCCGGGTACTCGCCGAAGGCGTCCGTGGTCCGCAGCCGCCCGTCGGCCCAGAAGTACACCGCGGTCCCCGCCCCGGCCACCACCACGGCCAGCGCCACCACCGTCCACAGCACCACCCACGGCCAGCGCCGCCGGCGCCGGCGTCCGCCGCCCGCCCCCGGCCCGCCCGTGGCGGGCGGTGACCAGCCGCCCGCCGCTCCCGCTCCCGCCTCGCCCGTGCCCGTCATGCCGGCATGATCCGCCGGGCCCGGCGGGGGCGCAGGGCGGGAGCGGCAGACGGCGGTACGGCCGGGCGGCCTGACCGGGCCCCGGTCAGGCCCCTTGCAGCGCCTGGAGCAGAGCCCGGTTGCCGTTGAGGACGCCGCCGTCCACGGGCAGGGTCACACCGGTGATCCAGGCGGCGTCCCGGGAGGCCAGGAAGGCGACGGCCGCCGCGACGTCCTCGGCCCGGCCCACCCGCCCGAGCGGGTAGGGCCTGTCCGGCGCCGCTGACCAGGACGCGATCCCTCGAATCGCTGCACGGACCGGGGCTACCCCGTCCCCTGTTCCGTACCCCTCCCCGGTCCCGGGGGTCGGCGCCGTCGTCTGTCCCGGGGGCCCGGCAGCGGCCCTGGTTCCCCGCCAGCCTCGCAGGTGCCCCCGAAATCCCCTCGCCGTCCCCGTTCCCCGCGTGCTCGACTGGCCCTCGCCCCGCCGCGCCCACGTGCCGAGCCGAGAGGACAGCCCGCCGTGTCCACCCCTGACTCCGACCGCCGCTGGTCCCCCGACGCCTCCGTCCGGGCCGCCGTCGCGGGTGAACTGGCCCTCCTCACCCCCGAAGTCCGCTCCGACCCCGCCGAGGCGGCCCGCTTCCTCGACCCGGAGTTCACCGAGATCGGCGCCTCCGGCACCCTCTGGACCCGCGAGGCCGTCCTCGCCGCCCTCCCCGCCTTCGAGGACGACTCCGACCCGGGCGTCGAGGTGCTGGAGATGACCGGCACGCTGCTCGCGCCCGGCTGGGTCCAGCTGCGGTTCGTGACGGTGCGCGAGGAGCGGCGGGCACGGCGAAGCTCGCTGTGGCGGCTGGCGGGGGACGGGGAACGGTGGCTGATGTACTTCCACCAGGGGACGCTGACCGGGTAGGGGGGTCCCCGGCCGTACGGAGGCCCCCGTACGCGCTCGACGTGTACGGGGGCCTGGGTACGGCCGGGGCTCAGGGGCCCGGGGTCAGAACAGCCCGTCCCACATCTGCTCCAGGACCACCGACCACCAGTTCTCCGGGGAGCCGAGGGCCGCCTGGTCGAGGGCGGCCAGCTGGGCCTGGAAGTCGACCGTCCAGCGGCCGGCCTGCTCCTGGTTGAGGCCGAAGCGCAGGCGCCACATGCGGGCCAGCAGCGCCAGGCAGCGGACGAACTCGGGCAGCCCGGTGTTGACGAACTGCGGCGGGACGGGAGCGCCGCCGGGGCCCGCCTCCACCGGCACCGCCACGATGTGCGCGGTGCCGTACTGGACGCAGAGCGCCTTGCCGAAGTCGCTTCCCATGACCAGGTACGACCCGGCGTCGGAGGCGGGCTGCACGCCGCGTTCCTGGGCCAGTTCGGCGAGGGTCGGGACGGGGCGGCCGGGCTGGGCCTGGGCCCAGAAGAACGGGCCGAGGTCCAGCGGCAGCCCGGCCCACACCAGGGTGTGCGCGACGATGTCGGGGACGCCCTGCCGGGAGACGGCGTGCTGGTCGAAGCGGAAGACGCCCTGCGGGCCGACGGCGCCGGCCAGTTCCTGGGCGATGGCCTCCGGGCCGACCTGGGGCGCCGGAGCCACCGGCGGCAGCGGCGCCCGGACCGGCGCCGGACGAGCCGGACCGTCCGCCACCTGATGCAACTCCCCTTGGTGCGCCAGGAGTTGACGCATGCCTTCCTGTCGGGAGGCGTGGTCGCGGCCGTACCGGGCGATGGAGGTGATGCGGGCCTGCGGGAAGGTCTCACGGATCATCCGGGCGCAGTACGCACCGGGCAGTTCGCAGGACTCCAGCTCGGTGTGGAGCTCCAGCACCTGCTGCGGCGGTACGCCCATCGCCCGCAGCTCGTGCAGCATCTGCCACTCGGGGTGCGGGGTGCCGGGCGCGGAACGGCGGATGAGCTGCTGCTCGGAGCCGTCCTGGGCGCGGTAGCGCAGCACCGCCTGGTAGCCGGGGCCGACGGTGGGCAGGCCGACGGGCTGCTGGGGGTAGCCGTAGCCGGCGCCGGGGACGTGCGGCGGGGGCCCGGGCGGGCCGGGGGGACGGGGCACGCCGACGCCGTGGCTCGGGTCCGGCCCGGCCAGCACGGTCGCGGCGTGGTGGGCCCCGCCGGGCGGAGCGCCGGGGGCGGCCGGAGGCGGCGTGCCCGGTGCGCCCGGGGGCCCGGGCGGCCGGGGGACGTTCCCGCTCTGCCCCGGACCGGCCAGCATCGTCGCCGCGTGGTGCACCCCACCCGAGGACGCGCCCGGAGCACCGGGCGGAGGCGGCGGCGTACCCGGGGCGCCGGGAGGCCCGGGCGGCCGGGGAACGTTCCCGCTCTCACCCGGACCGGCCAGCATCGTCGCCGCGTGGTGCACCCCACCCGAGGACGCACCCGGAGCACCGGGCGGAGGCGGCGGCGTACCCGGGGCGCCGGGAGGCCCGGGCGGCCGGGGAACGTTCCCGCTCTCACCCGGACCGGCCAGCATCGTCGCCGCGTGGTGCACCCCACCCGAGGACGCACCCGGAGCACCGGGCGGAGGCGGCGGCGTACCGGGAGCGGCGGAGGCGCCCGGAGTGGACGAATCCGGGGACTGGGAGGCGAGTTGGGTCGGCAGGTGGGCCACGCCGCCGCCCTGCGACGGGGCACCGGGCGGCGGGGGCGGGGTCGCGCCGGGGGCGCGGGGGCCGCGCGGAAGGGCCTGGGCCTTGCTGGTGGTGGCGTCCGCGATGTCCTCGGCGCCGGGCGGGACCGGGCGGGACGGCTGCGGGGCGGCCGGGGCCTCCTGGGCGGGGACGACGGCGGTGGGCGGCAGGGCGCTGCCGCCGGAGAGCAGCGCGGTCCTGGCTTCCGGGGAGGCCCCGGGCGGCGGGGTGCGCTCGTCGTCGTCACCGCTGAAGACGGTGGCGGGCGCGGGCACGGCCCGGTCGTCGTCGGCCTCGCTGGTGTCCGTACCGGCCCACGGGGTCGCCTCGACGGCCGCGCCGTCGGCCTCGGCCGCGGCGGGCCAGGGCGTACCGCCGGGGGTGCTGCCGGGCGGGGCGGGGTCGGCGGGCGGGCGGGCTGCGGGAGGCGCGACGGGGGCGCCCTGGTCCGTACCCGCGGCGGGGCCGCCGCCCGTACCGGCGGACTCGGCCCGGCGGTCCGGGATGCCGAGCTTGTCGGCCGCCTCCTGGAGCCATTCGGGCGGGCTCAGCAGGAAGGAGGTCTGTTCGAGGTCGACGTTCCTGGGCGGCGCGGGGGGCTCGACGGCCTGTCCGGCGCGGCCGTACTCCTCCTCGTACCGGCGGATCACCTCACCGACCGGCAGGCCCGGCCACAGGGTGGTGTCGCCGCTGTCGCGGGCGATGACCAGGCGCTGGCGGCCACCGTCGGAGACGGGCCCGCCCTCGCGGTCCTCGGCCCACACCACGAACCCCAGGTCGAACTCGCGGACCTTCACCTCGCGGTGCTGGTACGCGGGCAGCTCGGCGTTGATCCACTCCTCGGCGCGCTCCTGCGCCTGTGCGAAGGTCACCATCGGGCTCACCCCTCCACCGGGACGGCCTCGGCGAAGCCGCCGTCCACCATCAGGTTGGCCACGGTCTCCAGCTCCGGCGGGCTGCCCGCCAGCCGGTCCAGGAACGCGTCGAAATCGTCACCGCAGGGCAGCAGCAGCCGCTCCACACGGTCCTGCACCGACCAGCCGTCCTGGTCGCGTGCGTCGTCGTAGGCGCAGAACCACACCGAGCCGGTGCGCTCACCGCGCGCCTTCACCGCCAGCAGGCCGCCCTGGACGAAGGCGACGCCCAGATAGTCCTTGGTGAGGTGGTCGCGCAGGCACTTGTTGGCGTACACCAGGTCGTTGACGGCGGCCTGGTCGCGCAGGGTCAGGAAGGGCTGGTCGACGAGGAGGCCCAGCTCCGCGTCGAGCGCCACCCCGGCGGGGGCACAGCCGCCCGCCGCCTTGAGGAAGTCGCGGTAGGCGCCCGGCAGGCGGTAGCCGAGCTCCTCCTCGGCGGCCAGCACCTGCTGCTCGCTGACGGCCGCGGCGCCCTTGGGCAGGGCGAAGTGGGCGGGCCGGGTCTCCTGGAGCGGGCGGGTGCCGCGCTTGGCGTGGTCGACGGCGGTGGTGGCGAGCCCGGCGTGGTGCCGCAGCAGCGCCTTGACCTCGACCGGGACCAGCTGGAGGCGGCGGGTGCGCGCGACGTGGTGCCAGGTCCAGCCGTGCGGGGTGGCGACGGGCGGGACGGTTTCCCACAGCTCGTGACCGGCGGCGGCGAGCGCCGCGTTGGCCGACACGTAGTCCGTCAGGCGCAGTTCGTCCACGCCGAAGCCCTCGGGCGGATCGGCGATCTCGACGGCCGCGCGCGCGTACGGCGTGAAGTCCGGGTAGCCGTCACCGTCGACGCCGACCCCGGCGGGGTGGCGCTTCGCGCGGACCGGGTCCGGGAAGTGCACGACCTGCCCGGCGTACGCCGCGTTCGGCGGCGCGGCCTGCTGCCCGAGCCGACCTGTCGTCATGGCGGTTGCCCCCTGCGGCACTGTGTTTGGTTCGCGGACAGCGACAGCCTATGCGGTGGTACCGGGCCGGGTCACCGGCCGCCCGCCGCCGTCACAAGCGGTGGCGCGGCCGTCACGGGAGCACCCGCGCACCCGCGGAAAGCCCCCTTTGACCGCGACGCCCGGACCCCGCCCACCGGTTGCGCCCCCTTCGTACGCGCTTGCGCCCCCCACCTCCTCCGTGGGAACCCCCGCACCCCGCCACCCACCTCCCCACGAAAGCCGCATCCCACCCCAAACCGACACCAACACCCGATCCCACGACGCCTCTTGACCGTGCGTCGGCCGGACGCCCCGAGCGCACACCGTGTCCCCGCACCGCCACAACCTCGCGACACGTACGCCGCAACCCGGCCCCAGCTTCGCCCCGAGGCCCCCGATTTGGCAGGCTGGACCCTCAAACCGGGGGCGTGACACACGTGGCGGCGACCACGGGCACGGGAGGGACGAGCACGACGATGCGTACCGTTTGGCGCAGTACCGACGACGACACACCGGCAGGCCGGACCGGCGGACCCGGCCCGGCACCCGGCCGTGGACCGGGCCAGGACCGCCCCGGCGCACGCCTCGGGCACACCGGTCACCTCGGCGCACCCGCGGGTCCCGGCGCGGCTGCCCGTGCCCGGGGCGCCGACCGGCCCTTCGGCTTCACCGCCCCGGCGCCGGCCCGCCCGGCCGCCCGCTTCGGCGGCCCGGCCGGTGACCCGGGCCGCACCCCGGTCAGCGGCCCCACTCTCACCCTCACCACCGAACCGGCCGCCTCCGGCGTCCCGGCCCCGGCATCCTCGCCGGAAGCGGCGGGCGATCCACGTGTCGGCTGGAGCAGCACCGCGCCGGTGCCGTTCCTGCGCCACCGCCGGGACGGCATCCTGCCCGCGGTCGCCGCCGCGCTCTCCTGCCGCGGACTCACCCTGACGGCGACGGCGGGCCGCGCCGACCGGCCCCCGGAGCTGCACCCGCTCGTCCAGGACTTCCTGGACACGCTCACCAGCGACCGGCGGGAGAGGTTCACCGGGCGGTGTGCGGAAACGATCCTGATCTCGCGCCGCATCACCTCGGCCGACGAGACGCGCTCCAAGCGCGCCGCCCGCAAGCCGATGACGGTGGGCGAGGCCCGCAAGGCGCTCAAGCACGCCAAACTCACCACCCGCCGCATCCGCGAGGACGGCGACCCGGAGCACGGCGCCTTCGCCCCGCCCTGCCGCAGCTGCACCGCCCTCGCCGCCCACTTCGGCGTCCACGTCGTCGACCCCACCCCGGACCAGCCCTGATGCCGAACCGCACCTCCACGACCCGCTTCCCGATCACCGTGGACGCCGCACTGCGCGCCGCCGGGTGGCAGCCGGGCCGCTGGGACATCCAGCAGGCGGAGACCTGGGCCGACGCCCTGCGCGCCCACACCACCCCCGGCGGCCACCAGCACACCGTCTCCCCGGCGGCCGTGGAGTCCTGGGCGGAGTTCGGCGGCCTGCGCATCGCCCCCAAGGGCCCCGGCCGCCAGCTCACCCCCAGCACCTTCCGCGTCGACCCCCTGGCCGGGCTCCACATGGCCCGTACCCTCGGCGACCTCGGCCGCGCCCTGGAGACCGAGCTCTGCCCCCTCGGCGAGGAGACCACCGCCGACACCAGCGCCCCCCAGTCCCTCCTCGCCATCGACGCCGAGGGCCGCGTCTACGCCATCGACCACACCGGCGACTGGTACCTCGGCCCCGACATCGACGCCGCCCTGACCACCTTGCTCTCGGGGACACCCCCGATAAGGCTGACGGCCGGCTGAGGCGCCCCTCCGGGGCCGGCCGCAGGTCGAGGCCCCCTTCGGGCCCGGGCTGACCGCTGAGGCCACCCTTCGAGCCCGGCCAACGCCCGAGGCCACCTCACAGCCTGGTCGGCGATCGAGGCCGCCCTTCAGCCGGACCGGCGCCCGAGGCCCCCTTCGAGCCCCGCCGGCGCCTGAGGCCGGTCAGCTCCGCCCGCGCTCAAGGGCTCCGCGGGCAGCACGGCGGAGACCCGGAACCCCCCGGCCTCGGTCTCCCCGGAGACGAACACCCCGCCCAGGGCGAGCACCCGCTCCCGCATCCCCACAAGCCCGTTGCCCCCGCTGGGCAACATCGCCGCGGCCCCGGCCCGAGCGGGCGGCGGCCCGTTCTCGACCTGCATGGCGACCTCGTCCCCCCGGTGCGCGAGCCGCACCACCGCCCCGGCCCCGGCAGCGTGCTTGTGCACGTTGGTCAGCGCCTCCTGCACCACCCGGTACGCGGCCTGCTCCACCTGTGGCGCGTACCCCCGTGCCTCCCCCTGCACCGACAGCTCGACGCTCATCCCGGCGGCCCGGGAGTGCCCCAGCAGCTCTTCCAGCTCGGCGAGCGAGGGGCCGTCCTCGGCGGCCCCGGCCCGGCTCGCGGCGGCGGCCGCGGCCACCCCCACGGCGGCCAGCGGCACCCCGGCTCGCGCGGAGCCGCTCAGCGCCTCCCCGGCCCGCAGCACCCCGAGCATCTCGCGCAGCTCGGTGAGGGCCTGCCGCCCCATGTCGCCGACGAGCGCGGCGTTCTTCACCGCCTTCTGCGGGTCCTTGAGCGCCACCGCCTGCACGGCCGCGGCATGCACCACCATCAGGCTGACCCGGTGGGCCACCACGTCGTGCATCTCCCGGGCGATCCGGGTCCGCTCCTCGCCGCGCGCCCAGTCGGCCCGCTCCTCGGCCCGCTCGGCCAGCAGCTGCAACTCGGTCTCCAGGCTGTCCGCCCGGTCCCGGAGGCTCTCCATCAGCCGGCGCCGCGCCCCCACGTACAGCCCGAGCAGCACGGGCGGCGCGGTCATCGCCACCGAGGCCAGTACGGACATCAGCGGAAGGAACCAGACGTCGATGCCGGAGCCCGCCATGTCCCCCATCCCCTGGTGGGTCCGCATCAGCGTGACGATCAAGGTGGCGGCCAGTGACATCCCGGTGGTGACGCCGATGATCCGGCGCGGCGTCTGCGAGGCGGCCAGGGTGTAGAGGCCGACCGTCGCCAGCAGGAACCCCATCTCCGCCGGGGTGACCGCGATGGCGACCAGCACCACCGCCACCGGCCACCGCCGCCGCACCACCAGCACCGACCCGGCGACGACACCGAGCAGCACCCCGATCCCCGCCGGCAGCCCGGCGCCCTCGGCGAACCCCACCCCCTCGACCGCGCACTCCAGGGCCGACCCCAGGGCCAGCCCCCCGTCCAGCACGGCGCTTCGCCGCCGCTCCCACCACCACGGCCCCCCGGCCGCGCGGTGCTCTTCCCCCGTCGTGGTCATACGCACCAGCGTACGGGTGGGGTCTGCGACAATTCCGGCGAGTGCGGCGTCCCGCGCCGCCCACGCCCCGGGCGCCCGGGCCCCTCGCGACGGGCGGGGAGCCGCCGCGTACGGACCGGTCCTCCGCCCCGCTCGGGTGGATCGTCGCGCCGAGGCCGGACGTTGGGGCATAGTGGTGTCGCGCGCGAACGGGCCGATCGTGGATGGGCCCTCGTGCGGGCGTACCTTCCCGGGTCGTCTAATGGCAGGACAAATGGTTTTGGTCCATTGAATGAGGGTTCGATTCCTTCCCCGGGAGCGCGTCGGCTCCGCCTTCGGAGCACCCCAGCGGGTCCCGGCCTCCTCGGCCGGGACCCGCTGCGCGTTCGGGGCGCCCGGGCGGGCCGGGGGCTCCCCGGTATCCTTCGGGTGACCAGCACCCGAAGCCGAAGGGCACATCCGTGAGCGCCATCCGCCCGGCAGCCGTCATCGTCCTCGCAGCGGGTGAAGGCACCCGTATGAAGTCGGCCACTCCCAAGGTCCTGCACGAGATCTCCGGCCGTTCCCTGGTGGGCCACGTACTGACCGCCGCCCGCGAGCTGGACCCGGCCGAGCTGGTCGTCGTCGTCGGCCACGCCCGCGAGCGGGTCACCACGCACCTCGCCGAGACCCACCCCGGCGTCCGCACCGCCCACCAGCAGGAGCAGAACGGCACCGGCCACGCCGTCCGTACCGCTCTCGCCGAGTTGGGCGGCTCCGTCGACGGCACCGTGATCGTCGTCTGCGGCGACACCCCGCTGCTGACCGGCGGGACGCTGACCGCGCTCGCCGAGCAGCACGCCAAGGACGAGAACGCCGTCACCGTGCTGACCGCCGAGGTCCCCGACGCGACCGGGTACGGCCGCATCGTCCGGGACGCCGACGGCGCGGTCACCGCGATCGTCGAGCACAAGGACGCCACCGCCGAGCAGCGCGCCGTGCGCGAGATCAACTCCGGCGTCTTCGCCTTCGACGGCCGCCGGCTCGCCGAGGCCCTGGCCGCCGTGCGCACCGACAACAGCCAGGGCGAGGAGTACCTCACCGACGTCCTGGGCATCCTCGGCGGCGCGGGCCACCGGGTGGGCGCCTCGCTCGCCGCCGACCACCGCGAGATCGCCGGCATCAACAACCGCGTCCAGCTGGCCGCCGCCCGCCGCGTCCTCAACGACCGCCTCCTGGAGCAGGCCATGCTGGCCGGCGTCACGATCGTCGACCCGGCCTCCACCTGGATCGACGCGACGGTCACTTTCGGCCAGGACGCGCTGGTCCACCCGGGCACGCAGCTGCTGGGCGCCACCCACGTCGCCGAGGGCGCCGAGGTCGGTCCGAACTCCCGGCTGACCGACACCGCCGTCGGCGAGGGCGCCCGCGTCGACAACACGGTCGCCCTGGGCGCGCAGATCGGCCCCGAGGCGAGCGTCGGCCCCTTCGCCTACCTGCGCCCCGGCACCCGCCTGGGCCGCGCGGCGAAGGCCGGTACGTACGTGGAGATGAAGAACGCCACGGTCGGCGAGGGCACCAAGGTCCCGCACCTGAGCTACGTGGGCGACGCCACCATCGGCGACCACAGCAACATCGGCGCCGCCAGCGTCTTCGTCAACTACGACGGCGTGAACAAGCACCACACCACGATCGGCAGCCACTGCCGCACCGGATCGGACAACATGTTTGTGGCACCGGTCACGCTCGGGGACGGTGTCTACACCGCCGCCGGCTCGGTGATCACCAAGGACGTCCCCTCCGGCGCTCTCGCCGTAGCCCGGGGCCAGCAAAGGAATATCGACGGCTGGGTGGCCCGCAAGCGCCCCGGAAGCGCCGCCGCAAAGGCCGCCGGGAGCAGCTCGGAGGGGGCCCCGGCCGAAAGCTGACCGGAAACGGCTGCGCCAGACACGGCGTACCGTGATAGATGCACGTGATTTGGCTGGCTCGCTGTTCCGAGGTCTGGCACGTCAGGGATGACCGGACCGGGGCGGGTGCAGCGGCGGAAGATTCGTCTGAGGAGACAAGTGCTGTGACCGGGATCAAGACGACCGGCGAGAAGAAGCTGATGCTCTTCTCCGGCCGCGCCCACCCCGAGCTTGCCGAGGAGGTCGCCCACCAGCTGGGGGTCGGTCTCGTACCGACCAAGGCATTCGATTTCGCCAACGGCGAGATCTACGTGCGGTTCCAGGAGTCGGCGCGCGGCGCGGACTGCTTCCTGATGCAGAGCCACACCGCCCCGATCAACAAGTGGATCATGGAACAGCTGATCATGATCGACGCTCTGAAGCGGGCCTCCGCCCGGAGCATCACCGTGATCGTCCCGTTCTACGGCTACGCCCGCCAGGACAAGAAGCACCGCGGCCGCGAGCCCATCTCGGCCCGCCTCATGGCGGACCTGCTGAAGACGGCGGGTGCCACCCGCATCCTCACCGTCGACCTGCACACCGACCAGATCCAGGGCTTCTTCAACGGCCCCGTCGACCACCTCTTCGCCCTCCCCATCCTCGCGGACTACGTGGGCACCAAGGTCGACCGCTCCAAGCTCACCATCGTCTCCCCCGACGCCGGCCGCGTCCGCGTGGCCGACCGCTGGTGCGACCGGCTCGGCGCCCCGCTGGCCATCGTCCACAAGCGGCGCGACAAGGACGTGGCCAACCAGGTCACCGTCCACGAGGTCGTCGGTGACGTGAAGGGCCGCGTCTGCGTCCTGGTCGACGACATGATCGACACCGGCGGCACCATCTGCGCCGCCGCCGACGCCCTCTACGCCCACGGCGCCGAGGACGTCATCGTCACCGCCACCCACGGCGTCCTCTCCGGCCCCGCCGCCGACCGCCTGAAGAACTCCAAGGTCAGCGAGTTCGTCCTCACCAACACCCTCCCCACCCCCAACGAGCTGGAGCTGGACAAGCTCACCGTCCTCTCCATCGCCCCGATGATCGCCCGCGCGGTCCGCGAGGTCTTCGAGGACGGCTCGGTCACCAGCCTCTTCGAGGAGGAGTAACCACTCCTCGCGCGGAGCGACCCACCCCGCAGAACACGGGAGACTCCGCAGGAACGCTTCTGCGACGTAAGGCCCGGCACCTTCGAGGTCCGGGCCTTACGCGTACCCGGCCGGTCCCCCGCTGCCAGCATGGCCCCGTTGCTCCACGCCCCGGATCGCGCACGCCCGTTGGCCCGCGCCTTGGACGACCACGACCTCCGAGGAGTCGCCCCTGCTCGTACGCCGCCGCGATGGCCCTGGTCCGCTCGGCCACGCGGTCGCGCGCACGGGGCACCTGATCAGCCGTTGAGCCGACACACCCGGACCAGGTCCGCGCACGAGAGCTGACACGTCGGACGCGCCCCCTCGTCGCGCTCGCTCCGCTGCCCGACCGCGCGCACCCGGCAGCCCCGGCCGAGCCCTCATGGATGCGGAACAACGCACTCCGACAGAGGAGACACACGGCGGAAGGGATGAGGAAGAGGTCCAGGCCGAATCGCGCCTGGGGAGGAGGGGATTCCCTCATTATCCTGCCAACTCCGGCATCCCCGCATCGGAGGAGCTCCATGGACACTTGCCCTGACTGCGGACACTCCAAGGACACCGACGGGTGCGGGTACTGCTGGGGGCTGGCGGCCGGGGCCGCCTTTCACCGCGGAGGGATCGAAGAGGTCGAGCGGATGAACAAGAAGGGCGGTTCCGGAAGTAGCTGCCTTCTCGTCCTTCTCTCCGGAGCCGCGCTTCCGGTCGCGTTCGAGATCGTTCAGCGGATCACCTGACGGGCGGAGCGGCGCAACCGCGGGGCCCGGTGCCGTGCTCGCCCCGAGCCCCCTCGCAACTGCCTCCCGGCCTCCCTCACCAGCCCGGCCATCCCCTCCCTGGTCCGCACCCGCCCCTCATCCAGTTCCCCTCTGCTCTCCGCCTTGTGCAGCTCGGACACCACGTCCAGCAGCCGGGAGCCCTCACGCCCCAGCCCTTCGTCCGCCGTGAGCGTCTGGACGCGGAACAGCGACTCCCGGGCGCGCGTACGCAGGTCGTAGCTGCGGATGCGGACCTCGTCGGGGTCTTCCGGGGGTGGGGACTCGTGGAGGCGGAACCAGAGGTGGATGAGGCAGCGGCGGTAGTCGACGAGGGCGCCGGCGATGACTGATTCCACGAGGGACGGACGAGCACGGTTTCAGGTGCCTGTCGCCGGTCCGCCCCCGTCCCGGCCCGGCCAGGCCCCCCAGTGATCGATTTCCGCCCCTTCCCCACCCCCGGGTACACTGCCCCACGTTGCTCGGCGAGGGACGCCAGCCCGGTTCTCCGGGTTCGTGGTCCGTTATCGACGCGCTCTTCGTAGCAGGCCGGTCGTGTCAGTCGTGGCCGAGTGACCACCACCGTCCGTACCGCTACACGAGGAGTGCACATGGCTGACGTCAACATCTCCGCCGAGACCCGCACCGAGTTCGGCAAGGGTGCCGCTCGCCGCATCCGCCGCGAGTCCAAGGTTCCCGGCGTGGTCTACGGCCACGGTGCCGAGCCCGCCCACATCGTTCTGCCGGGTCACCAGCTGATGATGGCGCTCAAGACCTCCAACGTCCTGATCGGCCTTGAGGTCGACGGCAAGACCGAGCTGGTCATCCCCAAGGCGATCCAGCGTGACCCGCTGAAGGGCCACCTGGTCCACATCGACCTGCTCACCGTCAAGCGCGGCGAGAAGGTCCAGGTCGAGATCCCGGTCCAGGCCGAGGGCGACCTCGCTCCGGGTGCCAACCTGCTGGAGCACGTCCTCTCCGCCCTGCCGGTCGTCGCCGAGGCCACCAGCATCCCCGACTTCCTGCCGATCTCCATCGCCGGCCTGGAAGCGGGTGCCGCCGTCCTCGCCAAGGACGTCAAGCTGCCCGAGGGCGTCTCCCTGGACATCGAGGCCGACGCCGTCGTCCTCCAGGTCCTGAGCACGAAGGTCGAGGAGGCCCCGGCCGAGGGTGAGGGCGCCGAGTCCTGACCGGACCCGCGCCCCGGCAGTACCCGCAGCACCGCACCGCCGTCCCGCGCGCCCTTCGCGCCGGGACGGCGGTTCGCTGTACGGCTCCCCTTCCCCCTTTCCCCCGCTCCGAGGAGAACGTCAGTGACGGACGACAGCCCCTGGCTCGTGGTGGGCCTCGGCAACCCCGGCCCCGAGTACGCGGCCAACCGCCACAACGTCGGCTTCATGGTCGCCGACCTGCTCGCCGCGCGGGCGGGCGGGAAGTTCAAGGCGCACAAGGCCCGCGCCCAGGTGCTGGAGGCGCGGATCGGGGCGCCCGGACCGGGCAGCCGGCGGATCGTGCTGGCGAAGCCCCAGTCGTACATGAACCTCTCCGGCGGGCCGGTGACCGCGCTCCGGGACTTCTACAAGGTGCCCACGGAGCGGATCGTCGCGATCCACGACGAGCTGGACCTCGACTACGGCGCGCTGCGCCTCAAGCTCGGCGGCGGCGACAACGGGCACAACGGCCTCAAGTCCATGACCAAGTCGCTCGGCCCCGACTACCACCGGGTGCGGTTCGGCATCGGCCGCCCGCCCGGGCGGATGCAGGTCGCCGACTTCGTGCTGAAGGACTTCTCGTCCACCGAGCGCAAGGAGCTGGACTACTTCGTGGACCGCGCCGCCGACGCCGTGGAGGCCCTGGTGGTGGCCGGCCTGGAGCGCGCGCAGAGCTCGTACAACGCGTAGCCGCGCCTGTCCCGTACCTCCCCGGTCGTCACCGAACGTCCGCAGCGACGAAGGTTGGCCGGAAGATTGACCCGTCCGGGGGCTACGGCCCAGTATCCCGCCATGCCCTCGTCAGCCAAGGCCCCGTCCGCGAAGAAGACCCGGCGCAGCCGTACGCGCCGTGCCGGGGAGAGCGCCTACGGGCTGCTGCTGCTCGGCGGGCGGGCCCTGATGGGGTTCCTCGCCGTGCTGCTGCTGGTCGCGGGGGCCTGGGCCTCGTGGCCCGCGGCCCAGCACGTGATGTTCCCGCAGAGCCGCGAACAGGGCACGGTGACCGTCGTCCGGTGCGGCGCGGAACGCTGCGCCGGCCCGTTCGCCCCGGCCTCGGACGACGCCGAGCGCCGCGGCCAGGTCACCCTCGACCGCTCGGCCGCCGCCGACAAGGGCACCGAACTCCCGGTCGTCCTCAAGCCCGGCACCACCTCCGCGGTCCGCTCCGGCTTCCCCGGCCTCCTCCACGCCTGGGTCCCCCTCGGCGGCGCCCTCCTCCTCGCCTCCGTGGTCGTCGCCGGAGGCATCCGGATGCGCCGCACGGCGTGGGGGCTGGCGGGCGCGGGGGCGCTGCTGCTGACGGGGGCGTTCCTGCTGCTGTGAGGGGGCGTACCCCCGCGCGCACAGCCGACGGCGCCCGTCCCCTCCCGCTACGGGGTGGGGACGGGCGCCGTCGGCTGTGCGCGCGGGCCGGGGTCAGCCGGTGTTGCGCAGTCCCGCGGCCACGCCGTTGACCGTGAGGAGCAGGGCGCGGGCCAGGAGGGGGTCGGGGTCCTCGCCGCGTTCGGCGGCGGCGCGCTGGCGGGCGAGGAGGGAGACCTGGAGGTAGGAGATCGGGTCGAGGTAGGCGTCGCGGATGGCGAAGGTCTGCTGGAGCACGGGGTTGCTGTCGAGCAGTTCCTCCCCGCCGGTGACGCGGAGGATCTCGGCCACGGTGAGCGCGTGCTCCTCCTCGATGGCGTCGAAGACGTGGCGCAGTTCGTCGGGGACGAGGCTCTCGACGTAGTGGCGGGCGATCCGCAGGTCGGTCTTGGCCAGCGTCATCTCGACGTTGGAGAGGAAGTTGCCGAAGAAGTGCCACTGCTCGTACATCTCGGCGAGGACGCCGTCGAGCCCGGCCTCGCGCAGCGCCTTCAGGCCGGAGCCGACGCCGAACCAGCCGGGCACGATCTGCCGCGACTGGGTCCAGCCGAAGACCCAGGGGATGGCCCGCAGCCCGTCGAGCGAGACGCCCGAACCGGGGCGGCGCGAGGGGCGCGAGCCGAGGTGCAGCTCGGCGAGCTGGTCCACGGGCGTCGACGCGAGGAAGTACGAGGGCAGGTCCGGGTCCTCGACGAGCTTGCGGTAGGCGGTGTGGGCCGCCTCGCTCACCACGTCCATGGCGGCGTCCCAGCGGGCCAGCGCCTCGACCGACTGGCGGGGCGCGGTGTGCAGGGCGGACGCCTGGAGGGTGGCCGCGACGGTCAGCTCCAGGTTCTCCCTGGCCAGGGAGGGGACGAGGTACTTGTCGGAGATGACCTCGCCCTGCTCGGTCACCTTGATCTCGCCCTCCAGGGTGCCCCAGGGCTGGGCGAGGATCGCGTCGTGCGAGGGGCCGCCGCCGCGGCCGACGGTGCCGCCGCGGCCGTGGAAGAGCCGCAGCCGCACGCCGTACCGGTGGGCGACGTCGCGCAGGCGGCGCTGGGCGCGGTGGATCTCCCACTGGGAGGTGGTGATGCCACCGAACTTGGAGGAGTCGGAGTAGCCGAGCATGACCTCCTGGACATCGCCGCGGAGCGAGACGAGCAGGCGGTACGAGGGGTCGGCGAGCATCTCGTCGAGGATGGCGTCGGCGGCGCGCAGCTCGTCGGTGGTCTCCAGGAGCGGCACGATGCCGATCTTGGCCCAGCCGGCGTGCAGGTCGATCAGTCCGGCCTCGCGGGCGAGGACGGCGGCGGCGAAGACGTCGTCGGCGCCCTGGCACATCGAGATGATGTACGACTCGACGACCTCGGGCCCGAAGACGGCCAGCGCCCGCTTGACGGTGAGGAAGACGTCGAGGGTCTTCTCTCCGGCGGCGTCGAGCGGGGCCGGGCTCGGGGCGAGCGGCCGGCGGGAGCGGAGTTCCTTGGCGAGCAGCCGGGTGCGGTAGTCGCGCGGCATGTCGGCGTACCGCCAGGACTCCTCGCCGAGCCGGTCGAAGAGCTGGCCGAGGGCGTGGTGGTGGGCTTCGGCGTGCTCGCGGACGTCCATGGTGGCGAGCTGGAGGCCGAAGGCCGCCAGGGTGCGGATGGTGCGGTTCATCCGGCCGTCGGCGAAGAGGCCGCCGCGGTGCTCGCGCAGCGAGTCCTGGATGAGGGTGAGGTCGGTGAGCAGCTCGGCGGTGCCGAGGTAGTCGCGGCCGGGCTGGTGTGCGGTGCCCTGGGCCAGGCGCTCCTTGGTGTTCTCCAGCTTCTGGCGGACGCAGGTGGCCTTGAGCCGGTAGGGCTCCTCGGCGTTGAGCCGCTTGTAGCGGGGGCTGATCTCGGGGAGGTGGTCGAGGTCGGCCTGGAGGGAGGCGAGGAGTTCCTCGGTGGCTCCGGTGTAGCGGATGGAGTTGGAGAGGAAGGCGCGCAGCTCGTCGACGACTTCGAGGGCGTCGTTGATGCCGTGCTCGTGCTGGAGGATCAGCACGTCCCAGGTGACCTGGGGGGTGACGTTCGGGTTGCCGTCGCGGTCGCCGCCGATCCAGGTGCCGAAGGTCAGCGGGCGGGAGTCCTCGGGCAGCTCGACGCCGACCCGGGCCAGCTCGGCGGTGAGGTCCTCCAGGACGTCGCCGACGGCGCCGGCGTGCAGCTCGTCCAGGTAGTAGACGGCGTTGCGGGCCTCGTCGGCGGGCTCGGGGCGGGCCACGCGGAGTTCGTCGGTCTGCCACACGAGGTCGATGTTCTCGGCGAGCCGCGTGT
This sequence comes from Streptomyces sp. BBFR102, assembly GCF_051397025.1. Lineage (NCBI taxonomy): Bacteria > Bacillati > Actinomycetota > Actinomycetes > Kitasatosporales > Streptomycetaceae > Streptomyces > Streptomyces sp. BBFR102. The sequence goes on along the minus strand of NZ_CP195757.1, from coordinate 3,653,747 downwards.
CGTGGCGGCGCCGGTCGGCCTCGATGACCGGGGTCTCCAGCAGCTCGGCGATGCGGCGGAGCTTGCCGAGGACGGAGCGGCGGGCGGCCTCGGTGGGGTGGGCGGTGAAGACCGGCCGGACGTTGAGGTGCTGGACGGTGGCCCGCAGGTGCTCGGGGTCGGCGTCCTTGAGCCGGTCGGCGGTGCGGGCCAGCAGCCCGCCCTCCTCGGCGCGGCGGGCGCGCAGCTCGCGGCCGCGGTGGACCTGCTCGGTGACGTTGGCGAGGTGGAAGTAGGTGGAGAAGGCGCGGACCAGCTTGGCCGCGATCTCCAGTTCGAGGCCGCCGAGGAGTTCGGCGGCGGCCTCCCCGTCCGTACGGGTCAAGGCGCGGACACGCTCGACCAGGTCGAGGAGTTCGTGCCCCTCCTGGCGTACCAGGGCCTCGCCCAGCAGGTCACCCAGCCGACGGATGTCCGCGCGGAGTGCGGGGCTGGTGGTGCGGGCGGGGTCGGGGGTCTCGGTGGGCCCAGGGCGGCCGGTGGCGCTGGACGTGGTGGCCTGGGCGTCGGCACTGCTCACAGGTGCGGCTCCTTGCAGTGTGTCGAGCACGTTCTGGAGGTGGCGGACCGCGCTGTCCGACGCGACCAGGATAGGTCGGCTGCCCGGACGGCAGGAGACACCCCCGTTCGGGGCCTCTTGCCGCGGGGCGGGTCGCTGCCATACTTACGTCACCGTAGGTTACGGAACCGTAGGTGGCCGATGCCCTCCTCTTTCCCGGTTCCTCGGCCATCGACCGCATTCCCTCAACCCTCAGGGGCGCCCATGACCTCGACCTCCGAAGTGATCGACGAAGAGCCGCGCACCTCACCACCGGATTCCGGTTCCGTTCCGTCCGCCACGCTGGGTGGCGACCGGAAGGGCACGGTGGAGCAGCTCGCCCTCCTCCTGTTCATCGTGGTGCCGTTCGTGGCACTGCTGGCGGCGGTGCCGCTGGCCTGGGGCTGGGGGGTGAGCTGGCTGGACCTCGGGCTGATGGTCTTCTTCTACTTCCTGGGGTGCCACGGCATCACCATCGGCTTCCACCGGTACTTCACCCACGGCTCGTTCAAGGCCAAGCGGCCGCTGCGGATCGCGCTGGCCGTCGCCGGGTCGATGGCGGTGGAGGGCCCGCTGGTGCGGTGGGTGGCGGACCACCGCAAGCACCACCGCTTCTCCGACGCGGAGGGTGACCCGCACAGCCCGTGGAAGTACGGCGAGACGGTGCCGGCCCTGCTGAAGGGCCTGTGGTGGGCGCACATGGCGTGGATGTTCGACGAGGAGCAGACGCCGCAGTCGAAGTACGCGCCGGACCTGATCAAGGACCCGGTGATCCGCCGGATCTCGCGGCAGTTCGTGCTGTGGACGATCGTGTCGCTGGGGCTGCCGCCGCTGATCGGCGGTCTGGTGACGATGTCGTGGTGGGGCGCGTTCACGGCGTTCTTCTGGGGCTCCCTCGTGCGGGTGGCGCTGCTGCATCACGTGACCTGGTCGATCAACTCGATCTGCCACGCGGTGGGCAAGCGCCCGTTCAAGTCCCGGGACCGCTCGGGCAACGTCTGGTGGCTGGCCGTGCTCTCCTGCGGCGAGTCGTGGCACAACCTGCACCACGCCGACCCGACCTCGGCCCGGCACGGGGTGCAGCGCGGCCAGATCGACTCCTCGGCGCGGATCATCCGCTGGTGCGAGCAGCTGGGGTGGGCGTACGACGTCCGGTGGCCCTCGGCGGAACGCATCGACTCCCGCCGTCAGCGGAAGAGTGCCGACCCGGCATGATGGAGGGCGTGGCGACCGACTCGAGCACCAGTACCAGCAGTGAGAAACCGCGCCGGCCCCGGCGGACCCGGATGACGGGTGCCGAGCGACGCGAGCAGCTACTGGACATCGGTCGCACGCTGTTCGCCGCCAAGGGCTTCGAGGGCACCTCGGTGGAGGAGATCGCGGCGAAGGCCGGGGTCTCCAAGCCGGTGGTGTACGAGCACTTCGGCGGCAAGGAGGGGCTGTACGCGGTCGTGGTCGACCGGGAGATGCGCCAGTTGCTGGACATGGTGACGGGCGCGCTCACCGCGGGCCACCCCCGCGAACTCCTCGAACAGGCGGCCTTCGCCCTGCTCGACTACATCGAGTCGTACACCGACGGCTTCCGCATCCTGGTGCGGGATTCGCCGGTGGCCCAGTCGACGGGCACCTTCGCCTCGCTGATCAGCGACATCGCCACCCAGGTGGAGGACATCCTCGGCACCGAGTTCAAGAACCGCGGCTTCGACGCGAAGCTGGCCCCGCTGTACGCGCAGGCGCTGGTGGGGATGGTGGCGCTGACCGGCCAGTGGTGGCTGGACGCCCGGAAGCCGAAGAAGGCCGAAGTCGCCGCCCACCTGGTGAACCTGGCCTGGCACGGCCTGGACGGCATGGAGCAGAAGCCCCGTCTGATCGGGCACCGCAAGAGCTGACCGGCCGCGCCGTACGGCGCCGAGGAGGCGGGCGGGCATCCGTGGGTGCCCGCCCGCCTCCTTCTCCTTGTACCCGCCCGCGCACGCGCCCGCCTCACGCCTCGGCGTCGGGCTCCAGGAACTCCAGGCGGTTTCCGGCCGGGTCGTGGGCGTAGAAGCGGCGGTGGCCCGGCAGGTTGTCGTCCCAGACGACCTCGACGCCGTGGGAGGCGAGGCGGACGGCGAACGCCTCGATGCCGGTGACGCGCAGACCGGGGTGGGCCTTGGGCGAGGGCCGGTGGCCGGGGTCGACGCCCAGGTGGAGCTGGACGCCCCCGGCCTGGAACCAGCAGCCGCCGCGCGCGGCCAGCACCGGCGGCTTGGGGATCTCGGTCATGCCGAGCGCGTCGGCGTAGAAGCGGCGCAGGGTGTCCTCGGTACCGGGGAGCGCGGCGAGCTGGACGTGGTCGACGGCGGCAAGCATCAGAGAGCCTCCTGCGGCGTGGTGCCCGGCACGGTGGTGACCGCGAAGACACGGCGGAAGGGGAACGGGGTGGTGCCGTCCGCCGTCGCCGGGTACGCCTCGCGGAGCAGGGCGCGGTAGGCGTCGGTGAAGGCGGTGCGGGCGGCAGGGTCGTCGGCCAGCGCGTCCAGGACGGGCCGCAGACCAGTACCGGTCACCCAGTCGAGGACGGCGTCCTGGCCGGTCAGCAGGTGCAGGTAGGTGGTCTCCCACAGGTCCGCCGTACGGCCGGGCCCGGCGAGGTACGGCAGGTATCCGGCCGGGTCCAGGACGGCGTCGGCGCCGCGCAGGACACCGTCCAGCCGCGTGCGCCAGGGCCCCTCACTCGCGGCGAGGCGGCGCATCAGGGCGTGGCTGGGGGCGTCGAAGTTGCTCGGGACCTGGAAGGCGAGGGTGCCGCCCGGGGCGAGGGCGGCGGCCCAGTCGGCGAGGCGGTGCTGGTGACCGGGGACCCACTGGAAGGTGGCGTTGGAGGCGATGACGTCGTACGGCTCGTCCGGCGTCCAGGTGCGCAGGTCGGCGTGGGCGAAGGCGGCGCCGGTGTCGGCGAGGTCGACGCGGGCGCGGTCCAGCATGGCGTCGGAGTGGTCGTAGCCGGTGATCTGCGCCCCGGGCCAGCGTTCGGTGAGCAGGCGGGTGGAGTTGCCCGGGCCGCAGCCGAGGTCGGCGATGCGCAGGGGGCGGTCGCCCGCCGGGGCGGGTGGTTCCGGGACACGGGCCAGGAGGTCGGCGAAGGCTCGGGTGCGGTGATCTGCGTGCCGCAGGTACTGGGCGGGGTCCCAGGTGGGCATGGGGTACCTCCTCGACGGGGCTTCGGGGGAGTCCGGCCCTCCCCCGCCGTGCCCATACTCACCCCGAACTATCTTGACGTCAAGAGACTTCACGTCGACAGACCTACTACACTGATCCGCATGGAGGACGAGGTCGATCGACTGGTCGCAGCGTGGCGCCGGGAGCGCCCGGACCTCGACGTGGAGCCGCTGGAAGTGCTCAGCCGCGTCAGCAGGCTGGCGCGGCATCTCGACCGGGCCCGGAGGATCGCCTTCGCCGAGCACCAGCTCGAACCCTGGGAGTTCGATGTGCTGACCGCCTTGCGGCGGTCGGGGGAGCCCTATCAGCTCTCGCCCGGGCAGTTGCTGACCCAGACGCTGGTCACCTCCGGGACCATGACGAACCGGATCGACCGGCTCGCCAAGAAGGGGCTGGTCGAGCGGTTGCCCGACCCCAGTGACCGGCGAGGTGTGCTGGTCCGTCTCACCGACGAGGGGTGCGACCGGGCCGACCGCTCCCTCGCCGGGCTGCTCGCCCAGGAGCGGGCGATCCTGGGCGAGCTGTCCCCGGCTCAGCGGGCCGAACTGGCCCGCCTCCTCCGGGCGCTGACGGCCCCGTTCGACAACATCCCGGGGTGACCCTGCGGGGCTCGCCTGGGGGTGGCTGGGCTCTGCCCCGACTGGGCCGCCTTCCGACCGTGCCGGTCCCCGACTGGCCTCAGGCGCCGGCCGGGCTGGGGCTGGGCTGGGCTCCGCCCCGACTGGGCAACTCCTCGACCGTGCCGGTCACGGACTGGCCTCAGCGCCGGCCGGGCTGGGGTGGCCCGGGTGTGGCCGGGTTGTCGTCCGCCCGATGCACACCGCCACGCTGCTCGTCTCCGGATGGGGCGTCTACCTCACCGGCCGGTACCCCGACCAGCCCCGCCCTGCCGGCCCCGCCCCGCCGGCTCCGCCGCTGCTGCCCTCTCGCAGTGGGCCACGGCCGCGTAACCGGCAGCACTACGAAAGCCCCGCCAGGCTCCCAACTCGGGTGCGTGGCAGGGCTTTCGGCATGTCTAGGCAGGTGCCCGGCGTCAGCCCAGGCCACCCACAAACACTCGCCAGGCCGAGGCTGGGAAGACCAGTGCCGGACCGGTCGGGCGCTTTGAGTCTCGGACCGGCACAACGCCGTTGAAGCCGTCTGCAACCTCGACGCAGTCTCCCCCGCCCGCGTTGCTGTAAGAGGACTTCCGCCAGGTGGCCGAGGTCAGGTCGGGTCGGGATCGCATCCGGTGCTCTCCTTGCTCAAGGACTCCATGAACTCACGAGACGCCTCCGGGGAGAGCGCATCGTCACGTAGCAGATCGTAGGACAGCCGGAGCTGTTCCACCCGCCCCGGCTCCTCCACCAACTCCCCGGAATCGGAACTCTCCAGATAGGCGACCGCCTTGCCGGTGGGCAGCCACAGAACCGTGAGCGAACCGCCTTCCAGACCGTGCAGGCCCGCGGAGAACGGCACCACTTGAATCGTCACGTTCGGACGCTGCGCGGCCTCGATGAGCACGGCCAGCTGCTCACGCCAGATGGGCTCCGGAGGCGTCCGGCGGAACACCGTCTCATCGAGTATCACCCGCACGTGGGGTGGCTTCTCGGCCGTGAGGATCTCCTGTCGGCTCAGCCGCTTGGAAACCTCCTCGCGTAGCTCCTCCTCGCTCCGCGTCGGGTAGCGCGACATCAGAGCACGGGCGTACTCCGCCGTCTGGAACAGTCCCGGCACCACGCTGCACGAATACTTGTACTGGACCGTCGCCACGCGCTCCTTGTCCATGAACACCCGGTACCGGTCCCCAAAGGCGTCGTCACGCGCCAGGGTCCAGAGGTGTTGGAGCTGGGTGCCCGAGCCATACACACCGTCCAAGGACTCCATCACCTCCGGGGTCCCGATGCTGGCCCCGGCGTGAAGCCGATGAAGGTAGGCGCGGTTCCACCCCGTCTTTTCGTTCAGCTCCTCGAACGACAGGTCAGCCTGCGTGCGTAGGCGCTCCAAGTTCTCCTGAAGCACGGTTCGCGCGGTCACCGTCGCGCCGGATTCGGACTTGCGTTTGGGCATCCCCACTCCCTTGTCGCCGTTCGGAAAACGGCTACAGAAAACCTCTTCCGAGGGTAGCGAGAACTACCGATTGCGGGAGCAGATCGAAACCGGACGACTACGGAAGGCGAGGAAGATGACGCGCAGACAGCGGGTGCCCGCCACCGCTTACCCGCCGCCGTCCCGGGGGGCCGCCGTGACCACATCGCCTGTTGCACTGCCGCTCTCCAGTGGCTGCTCGGACTGTGCGGCGTACCAGCGCGCCGAGAAGGCCGCCAGCGCCGAGTACGACTACAGCAAGGCGACGGACTGCCGGGTCCTGCTGGCCCGGCACCGGAAGTCGTCGGAGTGCTCGGCGCGGGGGTCGTCGTGATGGCTGCCGACTACGCGTGTTCTGACGACAACCCGTTGCGGTACCCGCCGTGCGGGTGCAAGCACTGTCGCCCCGAGCCCGCCCCCGAGCCGGGCGACGACTCCGCCTCGCTGGGCCAGCTTCGGGCCCGCATGGCAGATGAGAACCGGATGCGCAGGATGATTCGGGGGCAGTCGTGAGCGGCGCCGTCGAATTCCTCGCCGAGACGTATGGCGGCGACGACCGGCGGGCCGTGTTCCTCGGGGGCACCGTCGCCCCGACGCGTCGGCTCGCTCTCCGGTGGCTGCGCGGGCAGGCTCTCCGGCTCGCGGACGGTCTCGACCCGCCCCCCGGTGTTCCGTGGGCCCCGGCGGGGGTGCTCCGCCGAATACCGGCGGCTGCCCGTGACGCCCCCGGTGCCCTGCGCGGCTGGGCCGCATCTCTTGAGTGCCAGGACGACGCCGCGCAGCGTCTCGCGTTCGGCGAGCCGTTCGTGTTCATCGCCCGGGACGCCGCCGGCTGGTACCGGCTGACCGCCCGCCCCCTGCTCGTTCCGTGCTCCGTCCAACCCACGACGGCGCACCCCCTCCGCTTCGCCCGGTCGCCGGTGTGACGGTCGTCGGCCGGGCGAACTACCACCCCGAGGAGTAGACGTGAAGACCAAGCCCGACGACCACGTTGAGCACCGCCAGGCCGAGAACGACGGCCAGGCCGACGAGCCCGCGCCCCGCTCCGTCAAGTGCCCGATGCTCGCGTGCGGTCGTACGCACGAGCTGCCGCCGGACCTCGCGTGACGCGGAACGTCCTGGTCACCCTCGCGTCCCTCGCCTGGATCGCGACGGTGGCCGTCCTGACCGCCCGCATGCAGCCCCCTGACCACCCGCCTCCCGAAAGCGTGCCCGTGCCCTTACGGATCATCGATCGCATCACCGCCGCCGCCCGGGGCCGATCCACTGGCTGTGGCTCGGCTGGTGGTGGGTCCCGTGGGACCACCTGTACCCGCTCAAGGGGCAGGACGATCCCGAGCGCGAGCACCCCACCCCGCCGGAGTCTCCTCCGGCTTAAGCCCCCCGTTCCGGCACCGCCCACACGCGCCGGGACGGGTGAGAAGCCGTCCGGCTGTCTTCGGACAGGTCGGCAGCCGGACGACCCAGACTTCCGCCCTCGGTGGAAACTCCCCGGGGCGCCGGTGCTCCATCACGATCGGCAGCCCAACCGAGGGCGGTCCGTTCGGCGCCGCATCACGAACAACGCGGAGTTGAACGACTGGGGCGGGTCCGCGGAGGCATGGGCGTGACCCGCCCCGCACGCCATAGGTTGATCCGTCACCGCAAGCGCGCTTCGTGCTTGCCCGAACGAAAGGGTGCCTGTGAAACGAGTTGTTGCCCGCGTGTGGAAGCTCATTCGCGGCCCGTTGCAGTGGCGCGTCCTGTGGTTCGCCCACGCCAAGTTCATGATCGGCGTCACGGGTGTGGTGCGGAACGAAGCGGGGGAAGTCCTGCTGCTCAAGCACCGCATGTGGCCCGCCGATCGACCGTGGGGACTCCCGACCGGCTACGCCGTCAAGGAGGAGGAATTCCCGAAGACCATCGTTCGCGAGGTCAGGGAAGAGACCGGCCTAGACGTCGTGCCGGGGCGGCTGGTTCAGGTGACCAGCGGCTACAAGCTCCGCGTAGAGATCGCGTACGAAGCTCTCTGCGTGGGCGGAACTCTCAAGCTCGACAGCTTCGAGATTCTGGAGGCAAAGTGGTTCAGCCCGGATGCGCTCCCGGAAGGGATGCAAGAGGCGCACATTCAGCTCATCACGACCGGACCGGCGGCGACTTGACGGTCCTCGCCCCGAACGAGTCCGTCAGCGGGTCCGAAGCGTTGGCGGGACTGGCAGCAATGCGTGCCGATGCTGCCCCACTCACGGGCAAGCACCCGGATCACACGTTCCGCCCCCTCTCGGAACGGCTCGCCCAGTGGGCAACGGACGGCATCGACACCGCGTTGATCCGCGCCGGGATCGAGGGGACACGGCGCCGGTACTCCGGATACGGGCTCACGAGGATGCTGCCGCTCGACCGTGTGTTGGTCGGCTGCGAGTCCACGCGGGCGGGTGCCTTCGGCGGGTTCCACCACCCGGACCAGGGATACCGGCACTTTCAGATGGTGGCCGTGATCACGATGTTCGGGCCCATGGAACGGCCGAACCCCGAACGGCCCTCGCTGGCGCTGCTCGATCTGCTGCGGGCGTACGCCCATGACTGCCTTCACTACGGATCGCGACGGCGGTACGTGGAAGTGGCAGGGATGCCCGTACGCACTCAGTACGGCATCAACTTCCGCCGGGCAACCGGTCAGTCGTATTCGGCTTCCGACGAGCGCGGGACGCCGCACACGCGAAATCTCGGCATCGTGATGGAAGGCGCCTGCGACCGCGAGGCACGTTCCATCACGCGTCATGCGGCGAGGCTGTTCGGCATCGAGGAGCCCCCGGACGTTCTCGGCGCGCTCGCGTTCCGGGACGTGACGGGAACACTCACGGAAGCAGACACCACGCGGGTACTCGATGTGCCTGAGAGCGAGGAGCAGACGCGCTATGCGGCGGCGCTCGCCGGCTACGAGAAGGGCGTAGACCGGCGGTACGCCCACTTCCTCAAGGAGTTCGCCTGCGGGGAAGAGCACGAGTGCCACACCCGTCTTCTCGCGGCCATCATCACCGGTGACATGTCGGAACTGGTCGCGTGGCTGGACGCCCGGCACGGCCCTGGCACCTTTGCGGGGCTGTTCCGCACACCGGGGTACTTCCAGCCCGGATTGGCTGCCTAGCGGCCGGCCCAACCGCCCCCGTCCGTACCTCCTGCCCCCGGGGAAACGCGGGCGGGGCTCTCCCCACCCGTCTGGGCAACCCATGAGGAACGGCCGTAGATCCATGCCTCCGCCCTCGGGGAGGGACTTCCCGGGGCGCCGGTACTCCATCACGCCGGCTGCCCACCCGAGGGCGGCGCCGTACGACCCCGGGGCACCCGAGAGTCGTACGGCACTGCCCCTCGTACCGCTGGTCCCACGCGGTGCGGGCGGGGCACTTCCTTGATGGCTAGGTGTCGCCCTGGCGCTCGTCCTCGGCCCTCGATGCGCACACGTAGGTGCCTCGCTGCGGCACGGTGAAAACGAGTCCGGCGGACACCAGCTCGGCAACGGCGCGGCGCACCGTGGGGCGGGACAGCCCGTACTCATCGCACAGACGCGCTTCTGAGGGGATGGGGCGGCGGGGCTTCCAATCGCCACGTTCGAGACGAGCCCGCAGGATGCCCGCGAGCTGTTCGTAAGGCGCTTCGGGGGCGTCGCGCTCCACCTGGTCATCCGGGCCGAATTCCATGGGCGAACCGTATCGGGCGCGCCCCGGAGAGGCACATTCGGCCACGTTGCTTGACGTGCCTTGACAAGTGCTCACATGTGTTGACGTGAAGCCCCGTGCTCGGCAAAGAAAAAGCCCCGACGGACCGCGTAGGACCGGTCCGCCGAGGCAGCCGAGACAGCCTTAGGGAGCTGAAACGACATGCGCGACCTTATCGCCCGCACCCTCGCCTGGGTGCTCTCCGTCCTCGCCCCCCGCCGACCCGGACGCCACAGTGCCCAGCACTTCGCCGGACCCGCCTCGATGCCGGCCCCCGCCGCGAACCCCTGGTCCCGCCCGTGGACCTCGCCGTCCTCGCGGGAAGTCCGGGCCATCTTCACCAACCCGCGCACGCGAGAGCTGTCCCCGGAGCAGCGCGAAAGGGTGTGGGCAGCCGAGTTTGCCCGCCTGGGGGTGGACTACGACTTTCCGACCATGCCGCTCGGCAGCATCGTGAAGCGTGAGCGGGTGGCCGCGTGAGCTTCCGCACCCCGACCGTCCCCGCCCCGAGCGGCGCCGCCTGCTGCCGCTGCAAGCGCTGGACGTACGCCCCCGTAGCCGTTCGCTGGATACTGGCTGGCAATCGCAGGGGCGTTGCTCGTCATTGGGGGGGATCGGCAGCCTGTTTGAAGACGACACCACAGCGGACACGGCCAAGCTCGCCGTTGCCGAGACGACACCCGAGCCGAGCAAGGAACCAGCAGCCGACGCCGAGACCGACGAGCCCGCCAAGCCGTCCGCCATTTCATCGCCCAACGCCGCGCAGACCGCCGACCTGATAGCTGGACTACCGCGTCGTTGACCCGGGGCCAGTCGTGAAGGAAGACCGAGCGGCGAGCCGGGCCCGCAACATCTGCATGAACATTCAGGCCGGAGAGGACGGCGAGGCCGTCCGCACGAAAGCCGTCCTCAGGTACGAGGGGGGCACCGTGCCGAGCCTCAGCGACGACCAGGGGGAAGCCATCGTGAAGGCAGTGAAGTCTTCGTTCTGCGACTGACGTCCCCAAGGAGCCCCCGCTCGGACGCGAACCGGGCGGGGGTTCTCTTACGTCTGACCTGGTGTTTTTCGAGCTGCACGGGTGTAGGTCCTACCCCGGTGCGGCCACGCCCGACCAACACGACGAACGAACCGCGAACCCCCACAGCCCGGCCGGCGCTTGAGGCCAATCAGTGACCGGCACGGGCAGGAGGCGGCAGAACGGGGCGAAGCCCAGCCCCAGCCCGGCCGGCGTTTGAGGCCAGTCGGTGACCGGCACGGTCGGCCGGGGTGGCGGCCGAAGACAGCCCGGACGGGGCTGAGCCTGGTGAGGGACACGGCCCGGCACGGCCGGGCCTACCCCACCCGCACCCCGTTCGCGGGCGTGGCCAGGTCGGCCGGATCGACCCCCGCGCGGCGGGCCAGGGCCACCGCGGCGAGGGTGGAGTGGACGCCGAGCTTGCCGAGAACGTTCTGCATGTGGGTGCGGACGGTGTGCGGGGAGAGGAACAGGCGCTCGGCGACGGCCTTGCGGCCGAGCCCGGCCACCATGCAGCGGAGCACCTCGCGCTCGCGCGGTGTCAGCGACTCGACCAGGCGCTCGCTGTCGCTGCGGTGCTTGCGCGCGGCGGTGAGCTCCCGCAGGACCCCGGTGAGCAGCGCGGGCGGCAGGTGCGTCTCGTCCCGTAGCACCCCGCGCACGACGGTGAGCAGCCGCGAGAGCGAACAGTCCTTGGCGACCCAGCCGACGGCCCCGGCCTGGAGGGCGAGCGCGGCCCGCCGGGGATCGTCCCGCTCGGCGAGGACGACCGTACGGACATCAGGCCGCACCGTCCGCACCCCCGCGACGAGCGCGATCCCGTCGACGGGCGCCCCCTCGCCCCCGACCTCGCGCACCGGCGCGATCTGCTGCGGCGGGCGCCCCGCGCCGAGGTCGGCGTCGACCAGCAGGACGTCGTAGGGGCGGCCCTCGGCGGTGCCGCGTTCCAGGCGGCGCAGGGCGGCCGGGCCGCTGCCGGCGGCGGAGACGTCCACGTCGGGCTCGGCGGTGAGCGCCGCCGCCAGGGACTCGGCGAAGATGCGATGGTCGTCGACGACCAGGACTCGGATACGGACCACGTTGCGAAACCCCCACTGGCCGGGGGAACGGACGGTCACGGTCGCGGTACCCGGCGCGGCCTCCGCCCGCGGCGGAGGATGCGGGCCACCCGGCCGCCGCCCGGTCCCCGTCCCGCTCCGGGCGCCAGACCCCGACGGTCTCGCCCCCTGAACGGCACCGGCCCCCACCGGCGCTGGTCTCTCAGAGTACGGACGGGGCCCCCGGGCGGAAGTGGATTTGCAGAACTGGCCACCAACCGACCGGCACAGACCGGCCCCGACCGGCCGGACCCGTGACGTGTGTGGTCCGGGGGACGGAAGGGACCGGAGTGCGCCGGCTCAGGTCGCCTTTGGGCCCACCGGGCCCTTCTCAGCCGATCCGGCGCGCTCCCGCCGACGGCAGCGCGGGGAAGATCCGCGGCTCGGGGTGACCGGCGGCGGCGAAGGCCGCGCGGACCGCGTCGCCGGTGCGGTCGGCCGCGTCGGCTTCGGTGAGGACCACCGCGGAGCCGCCGAAGCCTCCCCCGGTCATCCGGGCGCCCAGCGCGCCCGCCGCGAGCGCCGACTCGACGACCAGGTCGAGTTCGGCGCAGGAGACCCGCAGGTCGTCGCGGAGGGAGCGGTGGCCCTCGGTGAGGACGGGGCCGACCGCGCGGACCTCTCCGGCGTCGAGCAGGGCGATGACCTCGCCGACGCGGTGGTTGTCCTCGACGATGTGGCGGACGTAGCGGACGACGTGCTCACCGGCGTCCGCCAGCCGCTCCAGGGCGGTCGGCAGTTCGGCGTGCGGCACGTCCCGCAGATGGCTCACGCCCAGGCGCCGCGCACCCTCCTCGCACCCCGCGCGCCGCTCGGCGTACGCCCCGTCGCCCAGCGCGTGCTGGACGCGGGTGTCGACGACCAGCAGGGCGAGGCCGTCGTCGGCGGGGGCGAAGGGGACCTGGCGCAGGGAGAGGTCGCGGGTGTCCAGGTGCAGGGCGTGGCCCTCGGTGCAGCAGGCGGCGGCCGTCTGGTCCATGAGGCCGCAGGGGACGCCGACGAACTCGTTCTCGGCGCGCTGGGCGAGCCGGGCCAGTTCAAGGCGGGTGAGCCCGAGGCCGTACAGGTCGTTCAGGGCGAGGGCGGTCACCACCTCCAGGGCGGCCGAGGAGGAGAGCCCGGCGCCGGTCGGCACGGTGGAGGCGAGGTGCAGGTCGGCGCCGCCGACGGGGTGGCCGGCGGTACGCAGGGCGTACACGACCCCGGCCGGGTAGGCGGCCCAGGAGGTGTCGCGGCCGGGGGCCAGTCCGTCGACGCCGACTTCGGTGACCGGGTGCGGGAGGTCGGCGGAGTGGACGCGCAGGACGCCGTCGTCGCGGCGGGCGACGGCGGCGACGGCGGTGTGCGGCAGGGCGAGCGGCAGCACGAAGCCGTCGTTGAAGTCGGTGTACTCGCCGATGAGGTTGACCCGTCCTGGCGCGGCCCAGACGCCCTCGGGGTCGCGGCCGTACAGCTCGCGGAAGCCTTCCGCGACCGCCTCGGCCCGGCGCGTCTCGTCCTCTGGCCCGGCGGCGGTCACGCGCCGCCCCCGGCGGTCACGGCGGCCTCGGCGCCACGGGCGCGGCCGTGGCGGGCGAAGTCCCAGGCGTCCTGGACGATGCGGTCGAGGCCGGGGCGGGCGGGCACCCAGCCGAGGCGGGTGCGGGCGGTCTCGGCGGAGGCGACGAGGACGGCCGGGTCGCCCGCGCGGCGCGCGGCGGGGGTCTCGGGGACGGGGTGGCCGGTGACCTTCCGGACCGTCTCGATCACCTCGCGGACGGAGAAGCCGTTGCCGTTGCCCAGGTTGCAGACGAGGTGTTCGCCGGGGGCGACGGCGCCGAGGGCGAGGAGGTGGGCCTCCGCGAGGTCGGCGACGTGGATGTAGTCGCGGACGCAGGTGCCGTCGGGCGTCGGGTAGTCGTCGCCGTAGACGGAGACGGCCTCACGGCGGCCCTGGGCGACCTGGAGGACGAGGGGGATGAGGTGCGACTCGGGATCGTGGCGCTCGCCGCAGCCGCCGTAGGCGCCGGCCACGTTGAAGTAGCGCAGGGAGGCGGCGGCCAGGCCGTGGGCGTGGCACTCGCCGCTGATCATGTGGTCGACGGCGAGCTTGGAGGCGCCGTACGGGCTGGTCGGCGCGGTCGGGTCGGTCTCGGTGAGGGGGACGGAGAGAGGCTCGCCGTAGGTGGCGGCGGTGGAGGAGAAGACCAGGCGGCGCACGCCGGCCCCGCGCATGGCGGCGAGCAGCGCGGTGGTGCCGCCGACGTTGTTGACCCAGTACTTCTCGGGGTCGACGACGGACTCGCCGACCTGGGAGAAGGCGGCGAAGTGGAGGACGCCGTCGTAGCTGGCGTCGAGCCACCGGGCGGCGTCCTGGACGCGGCCCTCGATGAACTCGGCACCCTCGGGAAGGCCCTCGCGGAAGCCGGTGGAGAGGTCGTCCAGGACGACCACCTGGTGGCCGGCCTCCAGCAGGTGCCGGGCGACGACGCTGCCGACGTAACCGGCGCCCCCGGTGACCAGGTACTTGCCTACGCTCATGAACTCGCTACCTCTCTCAGTCGCCGCGCCGCGGCCTCCGGCGGCACATCGTTGACGAACACACTCATGCCGGACTCGGAACCGGCGAGGAACTTCAGCTTTCCCTCGGTGCGTCGCACGGTGAAGAGTTCCAGGTGGAGGGCGAACTCCTCGCGCGCCACGGCCGGCTCGCCGGGCCTCGGCCCGCCGAAGGGCGCCTGGTGCCAGCCGGAGACGTACGGGGTCGGCGGGCGTCCCTCGCCGAAGATCCGGTCGAAGCGGCGCAGCAGCTCCAGGTAGACCCCGGGGAACTCGGCGCGCGCGGCCTCGTCCAGCGCGGTGAGGTCGGCGACCCGGCGGCGGGGGTACAGGTGGATCTCGTACGGCCAGTGGGCGGCGTACGGGACGAAGGCGGTCCAGTGCCCGGTCTCCAGGACGATCCGCTCGCCGTCGGCGCGTTCGCGGGCCACCAGGTCGTCGAAGAGGTTGCGGCCGGTGGCGGCGCGGTGGCCGGCGACCGACTGGAGCATGAGCCTGGTGCGGGGGGTGATCTGCGGGTAGCCGTAGATCTGGCCGTGCGGGTGGCCGAGGGTGACGCCGATCTCGACGCCCCGGTTCTCGAAGCAGTAGACCTGGCGCACGGAGTCGAGCCGGGAGAGGGCGGCTGTGCGGTCACGCCATACCTCCAGGACGAGGCGGGCCGACTCCTCGTCGAGGCCGGCGAAGGAGGTGTCGTGGTCGGAGGTGAAGCAGACCACCTCGCAGCGGCCGGTGGGGCCGGAGAGCGAGGGGAAGCGGTTCTCGAAGACCACCACGTCGTAGGCGTCGTCCGGGATCTCGCCCTGGTGGCCGCCGGGCCGGGCCGGGCAGAGCGGGCAGGCGTCGGCGGGCGGCAGGTGGGTGCGGCCCTGGCGGTGCGAGGCGATGGCGACGAAGTCGCCGAGCAGCCGGTCCTGGCGGACCTCGGAGGCGGTGGCGACCTGGTCGGCCGGGCGCGGGTCGGGGGCGGCGCGCTCCCGGCTGTCGTCCCGGTCGTAGTAGATGAGCTCGCGGCCGTCGGACAGCCGGGTCGAGGTCTTCTTCACGCGAGCACCCTCACACACCCAATCAATCAACATAACCCAACACAATCAATCATAGGGCAACAGTGCCGTCAACCCAGGGCCCCCCGGCGGCAATCTGCGGGAAACCTGGAGGAACCACCCCGTCCCATCACGATCAAACAAAGAAAATCAACAAAACTGTTCAGATCTTGACGCTTAGCGCGTAGGTTCCCGTCTCGTTCAGTTCGCGCAACGAAGCGAGTTCCCCCATGCTCTATCTCGCCGAGGGGCTCCGGCTCCCGACCAACGGGCTCGACTACACGATCCTGGCGATCTACTTCGCCGTGGTCCTGGGCATCGGCTTCGCCGCCAGGCGTTCGGTGAGGACCAGCCTCGACTTCTTCCTCTCGGGACGCTCCCTGCCTGCCTGGGTGACCGGACTCGCGTTCGTCGCGGCCAACCTCGGCGCCACCGAGATCCTCGGCATGGCGGCCAACGGTGTGCAGTACGGCGCGTACACCGTGCACTGGTACTGGATCGGCGCCATCCCGGCCATGGTCTTCCTGGGCCTGGTGATGATGCCGTTCTACTACGGGTCGAAGGTCCGGTCGGTCCCCGAGTTCCTGCTCCACCGGTTCGGGCCCTCCTCCCACCTGCTCTCCTCCGTGATCTTCGCCGTCTCCTCGGTGCTGATCGCGGGCGTCAACCTCTACGCCATGGCGATCGTGCTGGAGGCGCTGCTCGGCTGGCCCGAGTGGGTCGCCATCGTCGTCGCCGGCTTCTTCGTCCTCGCCTACATCACGATCGGCGGGCTCTCCTCGGCGATCTACAACGAGGTCCTCCAGTTCTTCGTGATCCTGGCGGCGCTGATCCCGCTGACCGTCGTCGGCCTCAAGCGGGTCGGCGGCTGGCAGGGCATCACCGACTCGCTCTCCGCCTCCCAGGGCGGCGACTTCCTCACCGCCTGGGACGGCACCGGCATCGGCGAGGCCAATCCGCTGGGCGCCAACTGGCTGACCATCGTGCTGGGCCTCGGCTTCGTCATGAGCTTCGGCTACTGGACGACCAACTTCGCCGAGGTGCAGCGCGCGCTCTCCGCGAAGAACCTGTCGGCCGCCAAGCGCACCCCGCTGATCGCCGCCTTCCCGAAGATCCTCATCCCGATGGTCGTCGTGGTGCCCGGCTTCATCGCGCTGGTCATGGAGCCGACCATCGGCCAGGCCGGCAGCGGGCTCGACTACAACGACGCCATCCCGGTCCTCATGCGCGACCTGCTGCCCAACGGTGTCCTCGGCATCGCGGTGACCGGTCTGCTCGCCGCCTTCATGGCGGGCATGGCGGCCAACGTCTCCTCGTTCAACACGGTCTTCACCAACGACATCTGGGCCGCGTACCTGAAGAAGGGCCGCGAGGACGGCTACTACCTGAAGGCCGGCCGGGTCGTCACGGCCGTGGGTGTGCTGATCGGCATGGGTACCGCGTTCATCGCGGCCGGGTTCAGCAACATCATGAACTACCTGCAGACCCTCTTCTCGTTCTTCAACGTCCCGCTGTTCGTGGTCTTCATCATCGGCATGTTCTGGAAGCGCACCACCCCGGCCGCCGGCTTCTGGGGCCTGCTCTCCGGCACCGCGGCCGCCATGGTGAACTACTTCTGGCTGTACCAGCAGGGCATCATCGACATCCCGAGCGACCAGGGCGCCAACTTCGTCTCCTCGATCGTCGCGTTCGTCGTCGGCGGCCTCGTCATGGTGGTGGTCACCCTGGTGACGAAGCCGAAGCCGGTCGAGCAGCTCGCCGGCCTCGTCTACGGCACCAGGTCGCCCGGCCTCGACCTGGAGGGCGCCGAGGAGGGCGACGAGGTCTGGTACCGCAAGCCGGCCCTGCTGGGCTGGGGCGCGGTCATCCTCGCCGCCGTCTGCTACGTGCCGTTCTCCTTCTGACCCGGCCCGCACCCACGCCAAGGACGCCCCACCATGACCGAGAAGCAGAATCCGCCCGCGGAGGGCCACGCCTTCCAGGACGAGGTCACCGAGCTGGAAGCCAAGTCGGCCACGGCCGCCCGGCTGTTCGACATCCGCCGCATCATCGGCGCGCTCTTCGTCGTCTACGGCCTGATCGTCGGCGCCGCCGGGCTCTTCGCCACCGACGCCGACCTGGAGAAGGCCCAGGACATCAACATCAACCTGTGGACCGGGCTGGGCATGCTCGCCCTCGGCCTGTTCTTCGTGATCTGGGTCAGGCTCCGGCCGACCGTCCCGCCCACCCCGCCGCTCCCCCAGGAAGCGGCCGGCGCCGCCGGGCCGGAGACCGGGCCCACCGGACGCGACTGACCCGTACGGCACGCGCCGTGGGGGCGGCGGTTCTTCACGGGGACCGCCGCCCCCACGGCCTTTCCGGGACCCCGGTGGGCCCGCCGCGCTGCATGGGGACGACCGGCGCCGCCCGGTCCAGCAGTCCGGTACGGGCGGCGAGCGCGGCGGCCTCCAGCCGGGAGCCGACCCCCAGCTTCATCAGCACCCGCTGCACATGGGTCCGGGCGGTGCTCGGGGCGATGCCCATGCCCGCGGCGATCACCCGGGTGTCCTCGCCCTCGGCGACCCGGACCAGCACCTCCACCTCGCGCGGGGTGAGCAGGGCGAGCAGCCGCTGGCCCTCGTCGTCGGGCTGGGCGGCCGGGTTGAGCAGTTCCGCGAAGGCGCCGGCGAGGAGCTGGGGCGCCACCACGGCCTCGCCCTTGCAGGCCCGGACGATGGCGCGCTCCACGCCCTCTATCCGCTCGTCGTGCCGGACGTAGCCGCAGGCCCCGGCCGCGAAGGCGGCGGCGATGCCGCGCGGGCTGGGCACCGGGCCGAGGACCACCACGGCCACCTGCGGCGCCTCGGCGCGGATGCGGACGACCGGGTCGAAGATGCCCGGCTCGGCGGGGGTGGCGGTACCGATGAGGCAGACCTCGGGGGCCCGGGCGACCACCAGGTCGGCGGCGCCCCTGGCCGGGGCGGCTGCCGCGAGCACCCGGTGACCGCGCAGTTTCAGCGCCGAGGCCAGTGCCTCCGCCAGCAGCCGGTGATCGTCCACCACCATCACCCGCACGCCCATCCGGCCGCCCTCCACGCAGTCCCCGCTCCGGCCCACCGGCCGTACGTCTCCCGGAAGTTACACGCTCCCTCACGACCGTGGCCCGGTTTCGCGGCATTCGCCGCCCCTCCGCCACACCGCGCCGCCCCGAACCTCTCCACCTGCCCCCGGCCCTCAAACGCGGCCCGCTCCGTCGACGAAAACCCCTATGAGCGCGCCGAGTTCGGCCCGGCCCCGGTCTCGCTCCCGGACCTGGTCCCCCTTCCGCCGACGGTTCTGCCCCGCACCCGGCGGAACCGGGGACGGGGCAGGACCTGGGTGCGCGCCCTCGAAGGGCGGCGCGATCAGCTCACTTGGTGCCGAAGGCGATGGCCAGGTACTCCGGCTCCTTCGTCACCTCGCTGGGCTCGCGGATGTACAGGGCGGACATGAACAGGCGGCCGTCGCCGTAGACGACCTCGCCGAAGTCCGGGAGGAAGTTCCGCTCGACGTTGCGGACGGCTTCGGCGGCCGGGTTCTCCAACAGGACCGTCTGCTTACCGCTGGTCGGGTCGATGGTGACGATCTGCCCGCCCTTGTCGTAGGGCGGCGCCTTGTAGGCGAGGAGGTTCTCTCCGTCCATGCGCAGCGGGTAGATCTTGTACTTGCCGCCGGCGTCGAAGCGGTCGCCGGTCTGCTTGCCGGTCGTCAGGTCGAACGACAGGATCTCGTTGGTCTGGCCGAACTCCTCACCCTGGGCGTCGTGCTCGGCGGTGGGGACGTAGAGCTTGCCGTTGCCCGCGAAGATCTGCCGGCAGTCGTGGACCTTGTTGACGCCGCAGTCGTGCTGGTACCTGCCCTCCTCCAGCGGGAAGCGGCTCTGCAGGCCGCCCTTGTCGTCGAGGGCGAAGACGTCGGTGACGCCGGAGGCGGTGATCTCCTGCGAGTCGGTGCCGAAGACCACCGGGTCGACGGAGATGACCTTGGCGTTGTCGAGCCCGGCGGGGAGCTTGTAGCTCCACTTCGGGGTGCCGTCGGAGGCGTCGAGGAGCTGCACCTCCATCTTCGGGTTGTCGAGGCTGCCGCACTTGCGGACCGCCACGAGCGCCTCGCCGCCGCGGTAGCCGACGTCCTCGCAGGCGTCGCCGTTCTGCGGCTTCCACAGCTCCTTGCCGGTCTTCAGGTCGAAGGCGGCGCCGCCGTCGGTGCCCCCTCCGACAGCCACCGTGCTGCCGCTGATGGAGACCTCGTCGTAGCGCGCGGGGCGCGAGGTGACCTCGACCGACTCGGTCCACAGGATCTCGCCGGTGCCCAGGTCGATCGCGGAGATCTTGTCGCAGCCGGGAGCCTTGTTGTCCGCCGTCTGCTTGGCGTTCTGGTAGACGACCGCCGCGATGTCACCGTCGCCGATCTCCGGCGAGGAGGCGCAGTGCTGGCCCGAGAGCGGTGTCGTCCAGGCTGCCTTGCCGGAGTCGAGGTCGTAGCCGTTGATCTCGGAGAGGCCGGGCTTGGCGAAGACCTTGCCGGTCAGCCAGGAGCCCTTGACGGGGTAGCTGCCCTCGTCCCCGATCTTGGGCGCGGGCAGTTGGAAGAGCACCTTGGAGCCGGGGTCGGCCGGGATCTTCTCTTCTCCACCGCCGGAGGCGCCGGGCGCCTCACCGGAGCCGCCCTTGCCCTCGCCGGTCCCGCCCTGCCCGCTGCCGCCGGCGGTGGTCCCGCCGTCCTGCGAGGACTTGTACCAGAGGCCGCCGCCGACGATCAGCGCGATGGCCACCACGGCCGCCGTGATGATCATGGCCTGTGGGCCGAACCTGCGGCCGCCGCCCGGGGAGCTCTGGGCGTTCATCGGCACGGTGGTGGGCTGCGGATAGCCGTAGGGCTGCGGCGGCTGGCCGTACGGGGGCGTCGGTTGGCCCGGGTAGCCGTAGCCGGGGGCGCCCTGCGGCGGCTGGCCCGGCTGCTGCGGGAAGCCGTACCCGGGGGCGGCCTGCGGCTGCTGGCCCGGCTGCTGCGGATAGCCGTAGCCGGGTTGGCCCGGGGGCGGGGTCTGCGGGTAGCCGTAGCCGGGCTGCGCGGGCGGGGTCCGGGGCTGGTCGCCTCCGGCGGCGGGGCCGTCCTGGTCGGCGGGGGCCGGGGGCGGGGTCTGCGGCGGCTGGGCCGGCGGGGGCGCGCCGAATCCGCCGGGCGGCGGGTCCTGCGGGGCGCCGAATCCGCCCTGGGGCGGCTCGTTGGGCGGCTGGGACGGCGGCTGTGTCATGGCGTGGGTACCTCGGTGCACGGGGGGAGGTGGGCGGGGACGTCGGGGAGGAGGAGCGGGGGCACCACGAACGGGCTCGGGGCCCGGCCCGGGCGCCCCCGGTGAGTCACTCGGCGTAGGCCAGCATCAGTTTCTCCGCCGCGTCGCTCTTGCCGCTGAGGCGGGTGGTGGAGAGGTAGAAACGTCCGTCGACCCAGTCGACGGCCCGGGAGTAGAAGCCTCGCTCGATCGCCGCGGTGCCCTCGGGCAGCTTCAGCAGCGTGGTCGGCTTGCCACCGGAGGTGGGGATGGAGACGATCTCCCCGCCCTTGCGGTAGGACGCCTCGACGTAGGCGACGAGCTTGCCGCCCTCCCTCTTCAGCGGCAGCATCGACCGGCCCTCGGGGGCCTGGACGGACCACTTCTTCTTGCCGGTGGCCAGGCTGGTGGCGACGATCTCGTTGGAGCCGCTCTTGGCCTCGGTCGGCAGGTAGAGGGTGGTGTCGTCGGCGACGGCGCCCACACAGCCTCGCAGGGCGCGGGAGGTGATCGCCCAGCCGCACTGCGGGGTGAAGGGGACCTCGGACTCGACCTGGGTGGTGATCTTCCCGTCGTCGACGCGGGAGATGTTCCAGGCGTCCTTCTCCTTGTTGGAGGAGTAGATGACCAGCGGGTCCATGGAGTAGACCCGCTCGACGCGCCAGCCCTTGCCGACGGCCAGGTTGGACTTGACCTTGCCGGTGGCCGGGTCGAGGACGCTGACCTCGTCGTGCTCCTCGGGCTTGGTCGCGGCGCAGGAGGAGACCATGACGAGGTGGTCGCCCTCGCCGGCCCAGGCGCCGGGGAAGCAGGACGGGCCGTACTTCTTCTTGGTGTACAGCTCCTTGCCGTCGCTCAGGCGGAAGGCGACGCCCGACATGGAGCGCCCGGCGATGACGGTGTCCCCGGCGATGACGACGTCGAGTTCGAGGGTGCTGTCGAACAGGGCGCCCTCGTCGAGGGTGTTGGTCCAGGCGCTCTTGCCGGTGGCGAGGTCCAGCTGCATCAGCCGGTTGCACCTGGACTTGTCGGTGTTGCCGTTCTTGTGGGCGATGACGACCTGGCCGTCGACCGCCTGCTTGCTGGCCGCGCAGATCGGGCCCGGCAGTTCGACCTCGTCCCAGCTGGGCTTGCCGCCCTCGATGTCCCAGGCGAGGACGGAGCGGTAGACGGCCTTGACCGCGGTGGTGTCGGTGATCCACATACCGGGGGCGTCGGCCCCCCTGCCGGGCGCGGCCGGCGCCTCCTTGTACCAGAGGACCTGCGCCTCGCCGGGCTGACGGCCCGCGTTGAGGTCCTCGTCCTCGCCGTTGCGGTCGCCCTTGCCGTCGCCCGGGTTGTCCGGGGCGGAGGGGGCGGCGCCGGAGGCGGAGGGAGCCTTGGACGGGGAGGCGACGGGGTCCTCCGCGTCGCCGGTGGTCAGCAGGACGATGCCGACCACGGCGAGCAGCGCCACCGCCACCGCGCCGCCGACGATCGCCCCGGTCTTCCCCTTGGACGGGCCACGCCCACCACCGGGTCCGCCGGGACCGGGCTGGCCGGGGACGGTCGGCGGCTGCCCCGGGTAGCCGTACCCCTGCTGGGGCTGGCCGTAGGGGCCGGGCTGACTGTACGGACCGGGCTGACTGTAGGGGCCCGGCTGCTGGGGAGCGCCGTACGGGCCGGGCTGCTGCGGGTAGCCGTGGCCGGGCTGCGCGGGCGGGGTCCGGGGCGGCTGGCCAGGAGGCTGGGTGGGCGGCTGGCCGCCGTCGTCGCCGGGCCCGGGCTCCGGTGGTGGCCCGAAGCCGCCCTGGGGCGGCTGCGGAGGCTGGTTGGGCGGCTGACTCATCAGCGGCTCCCCCTCTTCACTGATATTTCGGCACGCCAGTGCTGGCCCACTTTTCTACCACTCGGACAACGGGGCGCGCCGAAGCGGTCCTGCCCTTGTTCCCAAGGGAGGACCGGTCCGTGATGCGTCCGTTACGCCAGGTGAGGGCTAGTCGGCTTCCTCCGCCAGCTCCAGCCAGCGCATCTCCAACTCGTCCCGCTCATCGGCGAGTTGGCGCAGCTCGGCGTCGAGTTCGGCCACCTTGGCGAAGTCCGTGGCGTTGGCGGCGATCTGCGTGTGCAGCTTCTGCTCCCGTGTGGAGAGCTTGTCGAGCTGGCGCTCCAGCCGCTGGAGTTCCTTCTTCGCCGCCCGCTGGTCGGCGGCCGGCTTCTCCTTGTGCTCGGCCTGCGGGGCGGGCACCGGGGCACCGGGCGCCTGGGTCTCGGCCATCCGCCGCCTGCGCTCCAGGTACTCGTCGACGCCGCGCGGCAGCATCCTGAGCGCGCCGTCGCCGAGCAGGGCGAAGACCCGGTCGGTGGTCCGCTCGACGAAGAACCGGTCGTGGGAGATGACGATCATCGACCCGGGCCAGCCGTCGAGCAGGTCCTCCAGCTGGGTCAGGGTCTCGATGTCCAGGTCGTTGGTGGGCTCGTCGAGGAGGAGGACGTTGGGCTCGTCCATGAGGAGCCGGAGGATCTGCAGGCGGCGGCGCTCACCGCCGGAGAGGTCGCCGACCGGCGTCCACTGCTTCTCCTTGGAGAAGCCGAACTTCTCGCAGAGCTGCCCGGCCGTCATCTCCCGGCCCTTGCCGAGGTCGACCCGGTCCTTGACCTGCTGGACGGCCTCCAGGACCCGGGTGGCGGGGTCGAGTTCGGCGACCTCCTGGGAGAGGTGGGCGAGCTTGACGGTCTTGCCGACGACCACCTTGCCCTCGACGGGCTGGGCCTCGCCTCCGGTGCGGGCCGCCTCGGTGAGGGTGCGCAGCAGGGAGGTCTTGCCCGCTCCGTTGACGCCGACCAGGCCGATGCGGTCGCCGGGGCCGAGCTGCCAGGTCAGGTGCTTGAGCAGCACCTTGGGCCCGGCCTGCACGGTGACGTCCTCCAGGTCGAACACGGTCTTGCCGAGCCGGGCGGAGGCGAACTTCATCAGCTCGCTGGTGTCGCGCGGCGGGGGCACGTCGGCGATCAGCTCGTTGGCCGCCTCGATGCGGTAGCGGGGCTTGGAGGTGCGGGCGGGGGCGCCGCGGCGCAGCCAGGCCAGCTCCTTGCGCATGAGGTTCTGCCGCTTGGTCTCCTCGGTGGCGGCGCGCCGCTCGCGCTCGGCACGGGCGAAGACGTAGTCGCTGTAACCGCCCTCGTACTCGTGGACGTCACCGCGCTGCACGTCCCACATGCGGGTGCAGACCTGGTCGAGGAACCAGCGGTCGTGGGTGACGCAGACGAGGGCGGAGCGGCGGGCCCGCAGGTGGCCGGCGAGCCAGGAGATGCCCTCGACGTCGAGGTGGTTGGTCGGCTCGTCCAGGACGATCAGGTCGGGCTCGCCGATGAGCAGCTTGGCCAGCGCGATGCGGCGGCGCTCGCCGCCGGAGAGCGGGCCGATGACCGTCTCCAGGCCCTGCGGGAAGCCGGGCAGGTCCAAGCCGCCGAAGAGGCCGGTGAGGACGTCGCGGATCTTGGCGTTGCCCGCCCACTCGTGGTCGGCGAGGTCCCCGATGATCTCCTGGCGGACGGTGGCGGCCGGGTCGAGCGAGTCGTGCTGGGTGAGGACGCCCAGCCGCAGCCCGCCGCTGTGGGTGACGCGGCCGGTGTCGGCCTCCTCCAGCTTGGCGAGCATCCGGATGAGGGTGGTCTTGCCATCGCCGTTGCGGCCGACGACGCCGATCCGGTCGCCCTCGGAGACACCGAGCGAAACCCCGTCGAGCAGGGCACGGGTGCCGTAGACCTTGCTGACGGCCTCGACGTTGACCAGATTGACGGCCATTTCACTCCTGTACGGGGATGGGTGCGGCCTCCAGCGTAAACCGGTCGGCGTGGTGCGGTCGGGGCGTCTCAGCCCCGGTCGGCGCGGGCGGCCACGGTGTCGCGGTCCGGCGCCGGGTCCTGGCCGACGACGGTGGCGCCGGGCGCCGGGGAGAGGGCGACACGGGCGCTGCGGCAGGTGCCGGAGGCGGTGAGGGCCTCGGCGATGCGGTCGGCGGCGGGGGCGTCCTCGGCGAGGAAGGCGGTGGTGGGGCCGGAGCCGGAGACCAGGGCGGCGAGCGCGCCGGCCTCGGTGCCCGCGGCGAGGGTGGCGGCGAGCGCCGGGTCGAGGGAGAGGGCGGCGGCCTGGAGGTCGTTGTCGACGGTGGCCGCGAGCGCGTGCGGGTCGCCGTCACGCAGAGCGGCCAGCAGCGCCGGAGAGGCGGTCGGCGCGGGCACCTCGCGGCCCTCGCAGAGCCGGTCGAACTCGCGGTAGACCGCCGGGGTGGAGAGGCCGCCGTCAGCGGCGGCGAAGACCCAGTGGAAGGTCCCCCCGACCCGGAGCGGCTCCAGCCTCTCGCCCCGCCCGGTGCCGAGCGCGGCCTCGCCGACCAGGCTGAACGGCACGTCGCTGCCGAGGTCGGCGCAGATGCTCAGCAACACCTCGCGCGGGGTGGCCAGGCCCCACAGCGCGTCGCAGGCGACCAGGGCGGCGGCCGCGTCGGCGCTGCCCCCGGCCATGCCGCCGGCCACCGGGATGTCCTTGGCGATGTGCAGGTGGACGTCGGCGGTCCGCCCCGCGCGCTCGGCCAGCGCCAGGGCGGCGCGGGCGGCGAGGTTGGAGCCGTCCAGCGGGACCTGGGCGGCGTCGGGACCGGTGACGGTCAGCCGCAGGCCGTCGGCGGGTGTCGCGGTGACGGTGTCGTACAGGCCGACGGCGAGGAAGACGTTGGCCAGGTCGTGGTAGCCGTCGGGGCGCGGGGCGCCCACCGCGAGCTGGACGTTGACCTTGGCGGGGACGCGGACCGTGATGCTCACTGGGGGGGGTGGGCCTTCCGGGAGGGGTCGGGGGTCGGGTGCGGCGGGCGGTCCGGGTCAGCGGGCGGGGGCGTGCTCGGCGATGGCGGCGAACTCCTCGACGGTCAGCGACTCGCCCCTGGCCTGCGGGGAGACCCCGGCTGCGACCAGCGCGGCCTCGGCCGCGGCGGCCGATCCCGCCCAGCCGGAGAGGGCGGCCCGCAGCGTCTTGCGGCGCTGGGCGAAGGCCGCGTCGACCACGGCGAAGACCTGCTGCCGGGTGGCCTTGGTCGCCGGGGGCTCGGCGCGGCGGACCAGGGAGACCAGGCCGCTGTCGACGTTGGGCGCGGGCCAGAAGACGTTCCGGCCGATGGCGCCGGCGCGCTTGACCTCGGCGTACCAGTTGGCCTTGACCGAGGGCACGCCGTACACCTTCGAGCCGGGGGCGGCGGCGAGCCGGTCCGCGACCTCCGCCTGCACCATGACGAGCGTCCGCTCGATGGTGGGGAACCGCTCCAGCATGTGCAGCAGCACGGGGACGGCGACGTTGTACGGCAGGTTGGCGACGAGCGCGGTGGGCGGGGGGCCCGGCAGCTCGGTGACGCGCAGGGCGTCGGCGTGGACCAGCGCGAAGTGCGCGGCCCGCCCGGGGAGCCGGGCGGTGACCGTGGCCGGGAGTGCCGCTGCGAGGGTGTCGTCGATCTCCACGGCGACGACGCGGTCCGCGGCCTCCAGGAGGCCCAGGGTCAGGGAGCCGAGGCCCGGGCCCACCTCCACCACCACGTCGTCGTCGCGGACACCCGCGGTGCGGATGATGCGGCGGACGGTGTTCGCGTCGATGACGAAGTTCTGGCCGCGCTGCTTCGTCGGGCGTACGCCCAGGGCGGAAGCGAGGTCGCGGATGTCGCCGGGGCCCAGGAGGGCGTCCTGTCCGGGGGACAGGGGGTTCTCCGGTGGCTGGGGGTCAGTGGGGCTGCTGGTCACCGGTCAAGCGTACGGGGCTCCGGCCCGGGGGTTGCCTCCGGCGGCGGCGGGGCTCGAATTTGCCGGGGGGTCCGTCCCCGGCCTGCCGGTCAGGGACGGACCCCAAGCGCCGGCCGGGCTGCTGTGGCCGGACAGAACAGCTAGTGCCTGACCGGCGGCTGGTAGCCGAAGGACTCGGCGGTGTTGGTGGCCAGCGCCTTGGCGAGGGCTTCGGTGGGTTCGTCGCGGATCTCGGCCATGGCGCGGACGGTGACGGGGATGAGGTACGGGGCGTTGGGGCGGCCCCGGTAGGGGGCGGGGGTGAGGAAGGGGGCGTCGGTCTCGACGAGGAGGAGTTCGCGGGGGGCCGCCCTGAGGGCTTCGCGCAGGGGGTGGGCGTTCTTGAAGGTGACGTTGCCGGCGAAGGACATGTAGTAGCCGTGGCGGGCGCAGGTCTCGGCCATCTCGGCGTCGCCGGAGAAGCAGTGGAAGACGGTGCGGTCCGGGGCGCCCTCCTCGCGGAGGATGCGCAGGACGTCGGCGTGGGCCTCGCGGTCGTGGATGACCAGGGCCTTGTCGTGGCGCTTGGCCAGTTCGATGTGGGCGCGGAAGGAACGCTCCTGGGCGGCCATGCCTTCGGGACCGGTGCGGAAGTGGTCGAGGCCGGTCTCGCCGACGCCGAGGACGTGGGGCAGGGCGGCCAGTTCCTCGATCTGGCCGAGGGCCTCGTCCAGGGCCGCGTCGCCGCCCGCGGGGCGCTCGCCCTGGCGGGACCAGCCGTCGGGGTCGCCGAGGACGATGCGCGGCGCCTCGTTGGGGTGCAGGGCGACGGCGGCGTGGACCCGTTCGTGGGCAGCGGCGGCCTCGGCGGCCCACCGCGACCCCGCCACGTCGCAGCCGACCTGGATCAGGGTGGTCACGCCGACCGAGGCGGCCTTGGCCAGGGTCTCCTCCATCGAGTCCGCCTGCATGTCCACATGGGTGTGGGAATCGGCGACCTCGACCGTCAGCGCCTCCGGCAGCGGCGGCGCCCCTTGCTCACGACTCATACCGGCGATCCTACGAAGCCGGGCGCCGGTTCCGTTCACCGCCGCCCGGCCCCGGTCGGCGCGATGGTCGGCGGCCCCGGCCGGGAGGGGTGTCGGGGACACCGTCGCGCGGGCCTTGGGCCGGGCGGTGCCCCGCGTGTCGCGAGGCGGGCCGACGCGGACGGCCCGGGCCTGTTCCGGGAGGCCCTGGGACTCGGCCGCCGGTCCCGGTCGCCACGGGCCCGGGAGCGCCGAGGGTGTCGGCAGCCCGGCCCACCGGACAGCGGCTCAGACCCCCGCGAGCCTCCCGCCGCGCACACGCCCGCCGGGGAAGCGCCCGGACGGGCACCACCACCAGCCGGTTCCGGCCCGGCTACCCGTGCCCGAAGATCCTCGACCAGATCGACCGCCGTGACCCGGCCGCGGCGGCTCCGGTGTCCTCCCTGGGCGTGGACCGCTCGCTGGGCACGTGCGCCTCCATGCCGCCTCGCGCCGCGGACCCGCCCGAGGCGGTGCCGCGCAGGGCGGCCTTGGCGGCGGCCACCCGCCCCGCCTGCATGATCCGTACGACGTGGCCCCCGCAGTTGAAGCAGGTGGGCCGGGACAGCGGCGAGGGCACCCGGTGCCCGTCGGCGAGGTAGAGGAAGAACTCGTGCCCGTCCTGGTCGGTGAAGCGCTGGATGTCGTACTCCTGCTCCCAGCCGTGCCCGCACCGCAGGCACGCGAAGGAGTACGCCTCGTGCATGGTGTCGTGGGGGGCGCGGGGGATCGGGGCTCCGGAGGCCGGGCTGGAGGTACCGGTGGGGGTGCCTGTCCGCGATGTCTGGCTCATGCCGACTCCTTCGGTCGTCTCCCACCAGTGGACTCCGGTGGGGACCGGGGCGCATCAGGGCCGGTCGCCTCATGGACGGGATTTGGGGCCGCCATGGCGGGGCGGCCTCACCAATGCCCCCCGCTTTACCTTTCAGGCTAGCCCTTTACCTCATTTCGAGCCGTTTCGTTCCGCGTTCTTTGCCGTCACGACGGCATCGAAGACCTGCCGTTTGGGCAGCCCCGCCTCGGCGGCGACGGCGGCGATGGCCTCCTTGCGCCGCTCCCCCGCCTCCTCCCGGTCGCGGACCCGGCGCACCAGCTCCGCGTCGTCCAGGTCGGCGGGCCCGGCCTCGGGCGCCCCCTCGACGACGATCGTGATCTCCCCGCGTACGCCCTCGGCGGCCCAGGCGGCCAGCTCGCCGAGGCCGCCGCGCTTGACCTCCTCGTACGTCTTGGTCAGCTCGCGGCAGACGGCGGCGCGGCGCTCGGCGCCGAAGGCCTCGGTCATCGCCTCCAGGGTGGCCGCGAGCCGGTGCGGCGCCTCGAAGTAGACGAGGGTGCGGCGCTCCTCGGCGACCTCGCGCAGCCGCCCCAGCCGCTCCCCGGCCTTGCGCGGCGGGAACCCCTCGAAGCAGAACCGGTCGACGGGCAGCCCGGAGAGGGCCAGCGCGGTCAGGACGGCGGAGGGGCCGGGTACGGCGGTGATGCGCAGGCCGCGTTCGACGGCGGCGGCGACCAGCCGGTAGCCGGGGTCGGAGACCGAGGGCATGCCCGCGTCGGTGACCAGCAGCACCCGGGCGCCCTGGGCCAGCTCCTCGACGAGTTCGGGGGTGCGCGCGCTCTCGTTGCCCTCGAAGTAGGAGACGGTGCGTCCGGTGGTGTGGACGCCGAGGGCCTGGGTGAGGCGGCGCAGCCGGCGGGTGTCCTCGGCGGCGATGACGTCGGCGCGCTCCAGTTCGGCGGCGAGCCGGGGCGGGGCGTCGGCGGTGTCGCCGATGGGGGTGCCTGCGAGTACGAGGGTTCCGGTTCCTGTCACGGCTCCATCCTCGCAGCCGGACGGAAGGGACGTTTCCGCCCGGCCGCCGCACAGCCCCCGGGGGACGGGGTGACGCAGAAAGGGAGGTACCGGCACGGGGACGGGACCCGCCCCGAACGGTTCCCTACGATGACCCGGTGACCAAGACCGCCTCCTCGACCGGGGCCCCCACGGACCGGCCCGATGCGCCCGCGCAGCTCTGGCCGCGGCGGCTGCGCCGATTCGGGTACACGGCGCGCCCGCGGCAGGACGTGCGGGAGCGGCTGGTGCCGCCGTACACCGCGCCCGATCCCCGGCTCTGGCGGGGCCTGGGCATCGGCGAGGCGGCGGGGCGGCGGCTGGCGGCGCTCTCCGGCTGGGGCGGTCCGCTGCTGGTGGCGCTCCTCGCCGGGGTGCTGCGGTTCTGGAACCTGGGCAGCCCCAAGGCGGTGATATTCGACGAGACGTACTACGCCAAGGACGCGTGGGCCCTCATCCACCGCGGCTTCGAGGTGAGCTGGCCGAAGAACGCCGACTCCTCGATCCTCGCCGACCCGTCCTCGGTACAGATCCCCACCGACGCCTCGTACGTCGTCCACCCGCCGGTCGGCAAGTACGTCATCGGGATCGGTGAGTGGCTGTTCGGCTTCGAACCGTTCGGCTGGCGGTTCATGACGGCGCTGCTCGGCACCCTGTCGGTGCTGATGCTCTGCCGCATCGGCCGCCGCCTGTTCCGCTCGACCTTCCTCGGGTGCCTGGCCGGGCTGCTGCTGGCCGTGGACGGCCTGCACTTCGTGATGAGCCGCACCGCCCTGCTCGACCTGGTGCTGATGTTCTTCGTGCTGGCCGCCTTCGGCTGCCTGCTCGTCGACCGCGACAGAGCGCGGGCCCGGCTGGCGGCGGCCCTCCCGCTCGGCACGGACGGCCGGCCGCGCCCCGACTCCGGTGTCGCGGGCACCCTGCGCCTGGGCTGGCGCCCCTGGCGGATCGCGGCCGGCCTCAGCCTGGGCCTGGCCTTCGCCACCAAGTGGAACGGCCTGTACATCCTGGCCGCCTTCGGCCTGCTCACCGTCGCCTGGGACGTGGGCGCCCGCCGCGTCGCCGGCGCCCGCCGCCCGTACACGGCCGTGCTGCGCCGCGACGTCCTGCCCGCCTTCGTCTCGACGGTCCCGGTCGCCCTCGCCACCTACGTCGCCTCCTGGGCCGCCTGGATCGCCTCCCCCTCGGACGGCACCGGCGGCTACTACCGCGACTGGGCCGCGGACGCCGGCCGGGGCGGCTCCTTCACCTGGCTCCCCGACTGGCTGCGCAGCCTGTGGCACTACGAGAACAAGGTCTACGACTTCCACGTCGGCCTGAACTCCGGCCACACCTACGAGTCCAACCCCTGGTCCTGGCTGGTCGTGGGCCGCCCCGTCTCCTACTTCTACGAGTCCCCGGCCCCCGGCAAGGACGGCTGCCCCGCCGACACCGTCGACAAGTGCGCCCGCGAGGTCCTCGCCCTCGGCACCCCCGCCCTGTGGTGGGCCGCCTGCTTCGCCGTCGCCTACTGCCTCTGGCGCTGGGGCCTGCGCCGCGACTGGCGCGCCGGCGCCCTCCTCTGCGGCGTGGCCGCCGGCTACCTCCCCTGGTTCGCCTACCAGGAACGCACCATCTTCGTCTTCTACGCCGTCGTCTTCGTCCCGTTCCTCTGCCTCGCCCTCGCCATGCTCCTCGGCGCGATCATCGGCCCCCCGGGCTCCTCGGAACGCCGCCGCACCGCGGGCGCGGCGGCGGCGGGCGTGATCGTGCTGCTCATCCTGTGGAACTTCATCTACTTCTGGCCGCTGTACACCGGCGAGCCGATCCCGGTGGACCAGTGGCAGGGGAGGATGTGGCTGGACACGTGGGTCTAGCGGCGCGGCGGAACCGGGGGCGCGGCCGGCACCGGGAGCGCGGCCTACTCCTTCGCGGCCGCCGCCCGGATCGCCTGGGCCGCCCCGGTCGGGTCGTACCCCTCCGGCACCCCGTCGACGAGGATGATGTCGCCCTCGATGCGGCGGGAGCGGAGCGGGGCTAGCTCGCGGTAGGCCGGGGAGTGCCACCAGGCACGGGCCTGGGCGAGGTCGGGGAAGCCGATCATGACGACGGCGCCGGACCAGGTGCCCTCGACGGTCTCGTGCGGGGTGGCGTGGACCAGGAAGCGTCCGCCGTACGGGGTGAAGGTGGCGGGGAGGCGTTCGATGTACTCGGCGATATCGGGGTGGGGGGCGGCGTCCTGGAGGCGGGCGATGGCGTAGGCGGGCATGGTTGCCTTCCGGTCGGGCGCAGGGGCGCGCACCTCGCAAGCATGGCAAGTCGAGTGCGGGACAGGGGAGTTGTCCGCTGCGCGCTGAAACGGGGGCGGGGGTTCCGCGTCGTCCGGTGGCGGGGCCGGGCGCCTTCCCGCTCCCCGGTGGCGACGAACCGTTCGAGGGTGTCCCGGTGCGCGGAGGGGGCCAGGCCCTGGGCGGTGAGCCATGCCGGATCGGGGTGGGTGGCGCGGTACGGGCCGGCCCCGCGCGTGCTCTTCTCCGCAGACTCCCGCCCCCGGCCGGCGCCCGCACCCCGAGAGCGGTCACGCCAACCCGCTGACCTGCCACTTCAAGGTGGCGGAGGCCCACTTGAAGAGCGAGGTGACGGGTAACGTAGCCGCATGACTTCCGACGCCCTGGTGGATGCCCTGGTCCGCAGCACCTTTCAGGTGGTGGGCGTGCTCACCCGCATCGGAGCCGAGCGCGACCTCTCGCTCACGCAGCTGCGGGTCCTCGGCATCCTTCGCGACCGCCGTCCACGCATGACGGAACTGGCGGCCCTCCTCGGTCTCGACAAATCGACCCTGTCCGGCCTCGTCGACCGTGCCGAACACCGCGGGCTGGTGGCCAGGGGCAAGAACCCGCAGGACCGGCGTGTCGTCGACGTGTTCCTCACCCCCGCCGGCGCGGAACTGGCCGAGCAGGTGTACGCCGAGGTCCGACGCACCCTGGCACCCGTGACGAAGCGGCTCGACGCGCGGGAGCGCGGCCAACTCGTCCAGCTGCTGCACGCCACCATCCGCCCGCCCGACCGGGACCGCCTTCCCGAGTCGGGCGGGGACGGCTCGTCCGGATGATCAGGGGTTCCAGTCGCCGGTCATCTCGACGTAGTTCTCGCCGCGGACCTTCTTGCCGTGGTATGTGCCTGTGAAGGCCGCTGCGGCTTCGAGGTAACCACTCCCGTCAGGAGTCTCGATCTCCTGGTCCGGGTCTCCGATGACCCGCACGTCCAGCTCGGAGCGCAGCGCGGGGATGCTGATGCGCCAACGGGTGGGGTACGTCTGGCCGGTGGCCGGACTGGTCCACTGCCGGGAGACGCCCTGCACGAGCGGTTCGACGTCGACCACGTCGTAGGAGCCGTCCGGATGGAGGACCGTCGCCCAGCTGTCCTTGGTCCGGCTGCCGACCGTGTCCCAGACCGCCACCTTGTCACCGTTGGGCATGCTGAGGTTCATCCACGTCCACCGGGTCAGCGACATCGGCATCTCGCCCCACTGCCGGTCCAGCCAGGAGGTACCGGTGATCCCGTGCTTCCTGCCGTCGACGGCGAGCGTTCCGGATGTCCGCATCTCCGGAAACGCGAACTGGTGGTTCGGTACGCCGTCCACGAGGTTGAACACGCCGGTCGACGCGTAGTTCATGGCGGGACCGGTGGGCTCCAGCTGTACGTCGAGAGCCCCCCAGGGCGTCTCCACCTGCACCGACTGACGGACGGAATCGCCGGTCCAGCTCAACCCCGGGGCCTTGATGTCGAGCTTGCCCTCACTCCACCGGTAGTCCTCCGGCTCGACCACCAGGGCGTGGTCCTTGTACCAGCCGGTGGTCTTGTTGATCACCGCGAACGTCCACCGGTATGCGGCCTCACCCCGGTTCGGGAGGATGCGCGTGTGCACCTGGAGGCCGAACTCCTGGCCGCCCGCCTTCACCGAGCTGGTGAAGTAGACCGAGTCGAACCAGGTCCGCTCCGGCCCGGCGGCGTGCCGGCCCAGGTCGACCGCGGGATCGACCACCGCCGGAATCCCTGACGTGGCGGAGCTGGCCGACGAGGCGGCGGCCGGTGGTGTGGACGGCGCCGCGGGCGGTGGGGTCGCCTGGGCCGAAGGGCCGGCGACCGCACCGAACGTCAGAGCCGCCGCCGTGGAGACCAGGGCCGCCACCGGGCGTTTGATCCGGGAGGTGGGCATGGGAGTTCCCCTCACTGTTTGTTTGTAATGCCAACCATCTCATATTGGTTGGCATGGCAAACAACGTCAAGCGGTGCGCCTTCACCCACGTGGACTCGCGGACCGAAGAGCCGGCGTGACCGGCCGTCAGGTGCTCGCACCGGCCACGGGCGACCGCCTGCGAGGGAGAGCGCCTGCCGGCGGCGGACTCCGGGATTCGCCAGCGGGCGGTTCATGGACCTCGGTTCGCGGTCGTTGGCCCGGTGACGCGACCGGGCAGGTGGACGCAAGCCGCACCCGAGAGGCACGTCCAGCCGTTGCCCGAAGCCCTGGAACTGCGGGGCAAGCCGCCGGGCCCTGGCCGTCGGCCTCCGTGGGCAGATCGACGGCCCGCAGAACCGGTTGCGGGACGCGGCACCCTTCGCAGGGCCTGGTGCGGGCGGGAACGTCGGGCTCGGTCGTACGCCGACGGTAGCGGTGAGTGCGGCCCTGGTCGGCGGGGATCTGGCGGCACGTGACGGAATGGTCCATTCCCAAGCGTGATCGCCGCATTCTTACCTCCACATGACCATTCCCGTGCTTAGAGTGCACGGAGAGCGGTTGTTCGAACACGTTCACATGGCCGCCCGGGGAGACGGGGAGGGAAGGTCAGTGCGCAACGGAGCCAAGGCCGCGCTGGTCGGCGGGGTGTTTCTGGGCATGGTGGCGGCTGCCGGGTACGGCGTGTACGACCTGGTCGGCGACGTGGGAGAGGGCGACCGGGTCCCGGCGGCCGAGGCCGAGAGGCCGGCCGGCCCGCCGACCCGCGCCGAAGCGGCCAAGGCGGCCGAGGAGTTCTTCGCGGCCTGGGCCCGTCGGGACGTGGCCGGGGCGGCCCAACTCACCGACGACGCCGTCTCCGCCCGTACCGCGCTCACCGACTACTTCGAGACCGCCCGCGTCAGCCACGTGCGCGTCACCGCCGAGGAGCCGGTCGGCCGCACCGTCGGTTACGCGGTCGAGGCCACCGTCGCCGTCGGCGAACACCGCGGCACCTGGAAGTACGACGGTGAGCTGGAGGTCGTCCGGGGCGAGACGACCGGGCGGGCCCTGGTCGACTGGTCGCCCCAGGTGCTCCACCCCGACCTCCAGGCGGGCGACACCCTGGAGGCCGGGGAGGCCGAGGTGCCGCCGATCCGCCTGGTCGACCGGGCGGGCCAGGAATTGAAGCGCTCCGAGCACCCCTCGCTCGGCCCGCTGCTGGACACCCTGCGGGACCGGTACGGCAAGCAGGCGGGCGGCGAGCCCGGCGTCGAACTGTGGATCGACCCCGAGGGCGGCGAGCCGAGGCAGACCCTGCTCACCCTCGCCAAGGGCGAGCCGGGCACGGTCCGCACCACACTCTCCGCGGCGGCCCAGCGCGCCGCCGAGCAGGCGGTGGCAGGCCGGGCGGAGGCGTCGGTGGTGGCGCTGCGGCCCAGTACCGGCGAGATCCTGGCCGTGGCCGACCACCGGAAGGACGGCTTCGACGCCTCCGTGCTCGGCCAGCTCGCCCCCGGCTCCACGATGAAGATCGTCTCGGCCTCGCTCCTCATCGACAAGGGACTGACCGCCGCCGAACGGCCCGCGCCCTGCCCGCCGTCGGCCGTCTGGCAGAACCAGACCTTCGGCAACCTGCCGGGGCTCGCGCCGAACGAGAACGCCACCCTCGCCGACAGCTTCGCCCGCTCCTGCAACACCGCCTTCGTGAAGTTCGCCGACGAGCTGAAGGACGACGACCTCACCCGCCAGGCCCAGGAGGTCTTCGGCCTGGCCCGCGACGACTGGCGCGTAGGTGTCCCCACCTTCGACGGCAAGGTCCCGGCCTCGGGCGGCCCCGACACGGCGGCCGCGCTGATCGGCCAGGGCCAGGTCCAGCTGAACCCGCTCACCCTCGCCTCGATCACCGCCACCGCCCGCACCGGCGCCTTCCGGCAGCCGGTGCTGGTGCCGCGCGAGATGATCGACGGCCCGCTCGCCCGGGCGCGCGGCCTGGCGCCGGGCACCGCGGCACAGCTGCGCGCCATGATGCACCGCACCGCGACCTCCGGCAGCGCGGCCGGTGCCCTCGCCGGGCTGGGCGGCGACATCGGCGCGAAGACCGGCTCGGCGGAGGTCGACGGGCAGACGGCGGCCAACAGCTGGTTCACCGCCTACCGCGGCGACCTGGCCGTCGCCGCCGTCGCCGAACAGGGCGGCCGGGGCGGCGAGAACGCCGGCCCGATCGTCGCCGCCGTACTGCGCTCCGGCGCCTGACCCGGCGTACGGAACCACCTGCTCCGCGCGCCCGTCCCCGGCCGAGCTGCCAGGGGACGGGGTGTCGGTGCGCGGCACTACGCTGGGCCCCGTCGGTGCCGAGGGGGCGGCGGAGCTGCGGAGGGGACTGTGGGCAAGAGACGACGCGAGGTGCGGCGCGAGCCGGGCGGCAACAACACCAGGAAGTACGCGGTGATCGGCGCGGCCACCGCCGCGGTGATAGGCGCCGGGGTGGGCGCCTGGGCGTTCACCGGCGGGAACGGGGCGGCCGACCAGGCCGCCGAGATACCCACCGGCCCGCTGACGGCGGCCGAGGTCAAGGGTGCCGCGACCAAGTTCCTCGACGCCTGGGCGGCGGGCGAACCCGCCAGGGCCGCCCGGCAGACCGACGCGCCCACCGCCGCCCAGGCCGCTCTGGACGCGTACGCGAAGAGCGCGAGGACCGGGCCGGTGGAGATCCAGAAGGGCAAGCGCGCCAAGGCGAAGGTGCCCTTCTCGGTGGCCACCACCGTCACCTGGGAGAAGACCGACAAGCCCTGGGCGTACGAGTCGGAGCTGACCGTGGTGCGCCGCGCCTCCGACGGCCGCCCGCTGGTCCACTGGCAGCCCTCCGTCCTCCACCCCGACCTCGCCGAAGGCGACCGGCTGGTGACCGGCGAGGCCGGCACCCCCCCGATCCGCGCCCTGGACCGGGACGGCGGGGAGCTGACGAAGGAGAAGTACCCCTCGCTCGGCAACGTCCTGGACAGCCTGCGCGAGCGGTACGGCGAGAAGGCCGGCGGCACACCCGGCGTCGAACTCCGCGTCGTCCGGGCCGAGAAGTCCGACGCGGAGAAGAAGGCCGCCAAGGGCGCGGACGCCGGGTCCGAGGAGGCCGACGAGGTCCCCGACAAGACCTTGCTGACCCTCGCCGAGGGCGAGGAGGGCACGCTGCGGACCACGCTCAGCGCCAAGGCCCAGGCCACCGCGGAGAAGGAGGTGGCCGAGCGGAAGAAGGCGTCGGTGGTGGCGCTGCGCCCCTCCACCGGGGAGATCCTCGCCTTCGCCAACTCCAACCCGGCCGGGTTCAACGTCGCCTTCCAGGGCTCGCTGGCCCCCGGCTCCACGATGAAGATCGTCTCGGCGTCGATGCTCCTGGAGAAGGACCTCGCGGCGATCGACCGCAAGCACCCCTGCCCCAAGTACTCCTCGTACGGCGGCTGGAAGTTCCAGAACGTCGAGAAGTTCAAGATCACCGGCGGTACGTTCCGGGACAGCTTCGGCTCCTCCTGCAACACGGCCTTCATCAGCCAGGCGAAGAAGCTGGAGGACGACGACCTGACCAAGCAGGCGCAGCAGGTCTTCGGGCTGGGCAAGGACGACTGGGCGATCGGGGTCCCCTCGTTCGACGGCGCCGTCCCCGTCCAGTCGGACGCCTCGATGGCGGCCTCGCTGATCGGCCAGGGCGGCGTCCGCGCCAACCCGCTGAACATGGCCTCCGTCATCGCCACCGCCAAGACCGGCGACTTCCACCAGCCCTACCTGGTCTCGCCCGAGGTCGACGACCGGTCCCTGGCCAAGGCCGGGCGGAAGCTCTCCGAGTCGGCGCAGAGCCAGCTCAAGGCGCTGCTCACGCACACCGCCGTCGCCGGGTCCGGGGCGGAGCCGATGGCCGGGCTCGGCACGGATGTCGGCGCCAAGACCGGCAGCGCCGAGGTGGACAACCAGAAGAAGCCCAACGGATGGTTCACCGCCTGGCGCGGGGACGTGGCGGCTGCGGCCGTCGTCCAGGAGGGGGGCCGGGGCGGGGCGTCGGCAGGTCCGTTGGTGCGGGCGGTGCTGCTGGGGTCCTGACGGGGTAGGGGTGAGCGGGGCCGGGCCGACCTGGCTCGGTCGTCGCTGGATTCCCTGCCTGTGGAGGATGCTCCGTGGATGTGCGGTCTGTGCGCAAGGTGATTCTGTTGGGGACCCTCGTGCTGGGGCTGGTCCTCATCACCCTGGTGGCGGGGGCCATCGCCTGGGTGGATGCCACGGGGTGACGTGGGCGGGGTGGCCTCAGGTGCCGGCGGGGCTGTGGGGTGGCCCGGGTGTCCGGGCCGTCCGTCAAGGGTGGCCTCTTGGGCCGGCCGGGCTGGGGTGGCCGGGGTGGCGCCTGACCTCCGGTCAAGGGTGGCCTCGCGGGCCGACCGGGCTGGACTTCGCCCGGCCGGATGTGGCCGAGGTGACCCCGACCTGCCGGTCGAAGGCGGCCTCAAGCGCCGGCCGGGCTGGAAGTGGCTGAGCGGGCGCCCGACCTGCCGGTCAAGGATGGCCTCAAACGCCGGCCGGGCTGGATTTCGCCCGGCCGGATGTGGCCGAGGTGGATGTGGTCGAGGTGGGTGCGACCGGGGTGGATACGGCCGAGGCGGATACGGCCGAAGTGGATGTGGCCGAGGCGGATGTGGCCGAGGCGGATACGGCCGAGGCGGATACGACCGAGGCGGATGCGACCGAGGTGGATGTGACCGAGGTGGATGCGACCGAGGTGGATGCGACCGAGGTGGATGCGACCGAGGTGGATGTGGTCAGGGTGGGGGGTGCCTGGGTGGGGGGTGTTGAGGTGCACGGGGGGCAGCTGTAGAGGGTGGTGGTGGGGCCGCAGGTGCTGCGGATGGTGCGGAGGGGGACGGGGCTCTTGGTGAGGCGGTGGCAGTGCATGCAGCAGGCGATGCCTACCGAGGCTGCGGCCTGGCCCCGCTCCTCGCGCGGCACGGCAAGGGTGCGGTCGTACACAGTGGTTCAGCTCCTCCTGGGCTGGCGTCACCGTACGGGCTGAACGCATAGCCATGTCCGCCCACGCATAACCCTGTCCGGATGCCGTTGCAGGGTTGGCCGGTTGTACGCGCCCGGGGTGCGGGTCAGCCGACGGGCGCCCCGGGCTCCCAGGGGGCGGTCCTGCTTCCTCCCGCCCAGGCGGACATCGGCTACCCGGCCGGCGGTTCGCGACCCGGCGCCACCTCGCCGATCGTCCTCGGCCCACCCCTCACAACGGCTCGGTCCCTCCCACCCGCCTGCACCGCGCGGCCGGAACCATGGTCGACGCGCCGCCCCGAGCCCCCGTGCACCACCTGTGCACCGTCCCGAGCAGGGAACGCCCTCGCGTGGCGCTGACACCTGCCGTTACGGTGCGCACCATGAGCACATCCGAGACCACCGCGCCGACCGCCGCGGAGGCCGCCCCCTCCGTCGTCCTCCCCCGCTTCGCCGAGGCGCTCCAGGCGCTCGGCCTGGGCGAAGTGACCGCGCGTGTACGGAAGTTCCCCGAGGCCACCCGGACCGCCGAGGAGGCCGCCGCGGCCGTCGGCTGCGAACTGGCCGCCATCGTCAAGTCGCTGATCTTCGCCGCCCACGGCCTGCCCGGCTCGGAGGGCCCCGTCCCCGTGCTGGTCCTCCTCGACGGCGCCTCCCGCGCCGATCTCGACCAGATCCGCGACGCGCTCGGCGCCGCCAAGGTGACCCGGGCCAAGGCCGAGCTGGTGCGCGAGACCACCGGGTACGCCATCGGCGGGGTCCCGCCCTTCGGGCACCGCACCCGTACCCCCGTCCTCGCCGACCGCCGCCTGCTGGCGCACCCCGAGGTGTGGGCTGCCGCCGGCACCCCGCACACCGTCTTCCCGATGGCCCCGGCCGACCTGGTCCGCCATGCGGGGGCGACCCTCGTGGACGTACGCGAGTCGGCTGAATGACGCCGGTGGTCGCGGCGGCCGTGCTGCTGGCCGCCTTCACTCACGCCGCGTGGAACGCCCTCGCCCACGCCATCAAGGACCAGCTGACCGCGTTCACGCTGATCAGCGGCGGGGCCGCGGTGATCGCCGCGGTGCTCGCCTGCTTCACCGCGCTGCCCGCCGCCGGAGCCTGGCCGTACCTGCTGGTGTCGGCGGCCCTCCACGTCGGCTACCAGTTGCTGCTGATGCGGTCGTTCTCGCTCGGCGACTTCGGCCAGATGTACCCGATCGCGCGCGGTACCGCGCCGCTGGTCGTCACCGTGCTGGCCGCCGTCCTCCTCGGCGAGCGCCTGGACCGCTGGCAGGGGGCGGGGGTCGCGCTCGCCAGCGCCGGGCTGGTCGGGCTCGCCCTCTGGGGCGTCCGCAGCTCCGGCAAGCGGCCCGACTGGCCCGCGCTGACCGCCGCCGTGACGACGGGGCTCGCCATCGCCGCGTACACCGTCGTGGACGGGGCGGGGGTACGGGCCGCCGGCAGCCCCGTCGGGTACCTCGCCTGGCTGATGGTCCTGGAAGGCATCGCCATCCCCGCGTACGCCTTTGCCCGGCGGGGGCGTGCCCTGCTCCCCTCGCTTCGGCCGCACGCGGCACGGGGGTTGCTCGGGGCGGCGCTGTCCATGGCGGCCTACGGGCTCGTCCTCTGGGCACAGACCCGGGCACCGCTCGCCCCGGTGGCGGCGCTGCGGGAGTCGTCGATCATCGTGGGCGCGCTGATCGGGGCGTTCTTCTTCAAGGAGCGGTTCGGGGCGCCGCGGCTGCTGGCCGCGGCTGTGATGGCTGCGGGGATCGGGCTGATGCTGCACCTCGGCTAGGGCGGGCCTCACTTGCCGGCCCGGCTCATTGGCCTGCGGCCCGGCTTACTGGGCTGCGGCCCTGCTGGTTGGCCTGCGGCCCGGCTTGGCTTTCCTCCGGCTCGGCTCTGTCCGCCCGTGCCGGTCGC
Organism: Streptomyces sp. BBFR102; assembly: GCF_051397025.1. Taxonomy (NCBI): domain Bacteria; kingdom Bacillati; phylum Actinomycetota; class Actinomycetes; order Kitasatosporales; family Streptomycetaceae; genus Streptomyces; species Streptomyces sp. BBFR102. Next base: position 3,613,449 of record NZ_CP195757.1, on the reverse strand, counting down.
CGACTGGCCTCGGCCCCGACGGGGCTGCCCTTGGCCGGGGGCCGCCCCGGCTGTGCGGCTCCTTGACCGTTCCGGTCACCGATGGCCTCAAACGCCGGCCGGGCTATAGGGGTTCGCGGTTCCTCCGGTGCGTGGGTGGGGCGGTGCCGCGCCGGGGTACCTCCTCACAAACTGCCAGGTGCGGGGACAGTTGGAGCATGGCGGGTTGGCGGCAGTTTGCTGCGGGGGCACCCCGACACGACCCCACCCCACGGTCTCGTACGCGGCCAACCGCCGGAGGGCGGAGGAGGCCGTCCCCGATTGTTCTGTTCGCCACAGTCACCACCGACCTCCCCTCAGCAGGCCCCAAAGACTCCTCGGGGACGGTCTGTTTTCTCTCCTCCCACCGGCGGTTCGACGCCGACGAGAGGGAAGGGCGGGGCCGTGCCGGGGTGCCCCCGCAGCAAACTGCCCCGAGCCCGCCTTGAAGCGACAGTCCCCGCACCTGGCAGTTTGTGAGGAGGTACCCCGGCACGGCCACGCCCGACCAACACGACGAACGAACCGCGAACCCCCACAGCCCGGCCGGCGTTTGAGGCCAATCGGTGACCGGCACGGGCAGAAGGCGGCACAGTCGAGGCGGACCCCAGCCGAAGACAGCCCGGCCGGCGCCTGAGGCCATCCGTGACCGGCACGGTCGAGAAGGCCGCAGAACGGGGCGAAGCCCAGCCGAAACCCAGCCCGGCCGGCGCTTGAGGCCAGCGCGGGCCGGCACGGCCAGAAGGCGGCAGAACGGGGCGGAGCCCAGCCAAGGACAGCCCGGCCCGGGCGCAGCCCAGCCAAGGACAGCCCGGCCCGGGCGCAGCCCAGCCAAGGACAGCCCGGCCCGGGCGCAGCCCAGCCAAGGACAGCCCGGCCCGGGCTGAGGCCAACGAGCCCAGCCGACGAGTGAGGCTACCCCTGGAGAACCCCGCGCACCGCGCGGACAAGCGCTTGGGCCCGCGGGTCGTTGGTGACGGTCTTCTGGAGCCCGTTGGTGACGTAACCGAAGGCGACCCCGCTCTCCGGGTCGGCGAAGCCGAGGGACCCCCCGCGGCCGGGGTGGCCGAAGGACCCGTCGGCGAGCAGGGGCGCGGCAGCCCCGTGCAGCATGAACCCGGGCCCGAACCGCGTCGGAACGACCAGCACCCGGTCAGCCCCCTCGGACTCCACCGTGCGAGCCAGCGCCAGCGTGGCGGGAGCGAAGAGACGCGGCCCGTGTTCGACGGGGCCGATCAGGGAGGCGTAGAAGCGGGAGAGGGCGTGCGCGGTGGCGATGCCGTTGGCGCCGGGGAGTTCGGCGGCGTGGTAGGCGGGGCTGTTCTGGTCGGCGGGCGGGGCGACGGCGTCGAAGGCGCGGCGGGTGAGGGAGGCGGGGTCGCGGTAGGCGTCCTGGACGTTCCGGCGCGGACGGAGCCGCAGCCCTCCGCCGCGCTCGGGGGCGGCGACGGGCCCGGACCGCCCGACGCGGTCCTTCTCTGCGGCCGGGAGCCCGATCCACAGGTCGAGCCCGAGCGGCCCGGCGATCTCCTCGGCGACGTGGCGGCCGAGCGACACCCCGGTGACGCGGCGGACGAGTTCGCCGGTGAGCCAGCTGTAGGTCTGCGCGTGGTAGCCGTGCTCGGTGCCGGGTTCCCAGACGGGGGCCTGGGCGGCGACGGCGGCGGCGCCGGTGCCGGGGCGGGCGGCCTGCTCGGGGGTGAGCGGCCGGTCCAGGACGGGGACGCCCGCCCGGTGGGCGAGGAGGTGGCGGACGAGGGTGCGCCCCTTGCCCTGGGCGGCGTACTCGGGCCAGTAGGTGCTGACCGGGGCGTCGAGGTCGAGACGGCCGCGCTGGTGGAGCAGGAGGAGGGCGGCGGCGGAGACGCCCTTGGTGACGGAGTGGACGACCTGCGCGGTGCCGCGCTCCCAGGGCGCCGTGCCGTCGTGGTCGCGGGTGCCGGCCCACAGGTCGACGACGGGGCTGCCGTGGCGGTGGACGGTGACGGCGGCACCGCGGTCGCCGAGCTGGGCGAAGTTGCGGGCGAAGGCGTCGCGGACCGGCTCGTAGCCGGGGGCGACCGTGCCGTGGACGGCGACGGGTTCCGGCGCGGGGTCCTGCTCGTCGGGGGCGGGGTGGCCGGTGGCCTCGGCGGTGTCGTTCACCGTTCCATGGTCACAGATGCGAGGGCCGGGGCTGACGGGGGTGGCCCCGGGGCCCCGGCCCGGTCACCGAGGGTGCTCGGCAGCACGCGGTGGGGTGGGAGGGCGGGACCTCGCCAGGAGGATTTCCCCTTCTTATGGGATATTCATCGCACAAGGGGCGGGCTTCTGGGCGACACAGCGCAGGAGTACAAGGGTTCCGCCGCCCTCACCGGCCGGGACCCGCCGGACGAGTCCGCCGCGACGACCCCGCCGCCGGACTCCTTCGCCTCAGGAGGACAGCACGATGACTGCCGCAGTCGAGCAGCGCGCCCGTGGGTACATCGTCACCGACGGCAACGACCACTTCGCCGTCCCGGTCCTGCTGCGGTACACCCCCGAGGCGGCCGACAGCGCGGAGTGCCCGGTCGTCCTCCACTTCCCCGGGGCCGGTTTCGCCTCCCCGGACCGGGAGGTTCCGCGCGCCCTGCTGGAGGCGGGCCTGCGCACCGCCCGTGCCGAGGGCCCGGTCCGGGTGTGGCCGTGCGGGCGGGTGCAGACCGTCGTGGAGTTCCACGCCCAGGGCGAGGAGCCGCTGGTCATCCAGTTCGACGCGGTGGTGCTCGTCCGCTTCCTGCGGCGTACGCACGCGGAGGGGCCGGCCGGTGAGCCCGCTGTGGCGGCCTCCGCTCACGATCCCGGGTCCGGGCCCACCGCCGCGACCACCGCCACCACCGGTACGACCCGGGTCGGCGCCCCCGGCTGACCCGCGCCGGCCGGGGCGGCCCCGGACGCGGGGCGGCCCCGCACCGACTCCCGGTGCGGGGCCGCCCTGGGGCCGTGGTCAGGCGGAGACCGTCTGACGCTCCTCCTTGCCCGCACCGCCCTCGGCGGCGTCCGCGTCGAGCTTCTTGCGGAGCTTGTCGCCCTCCACGTCGAAGTCGGGCAGGGCACGGTCCAGCCAGCGCGGCAGCCACCAGGCGCGCTGGCCGAGCAGGGCGAGCACTGCCGGGACGATCGCCATCCGCACCACGAAGGCGTCGAAGAAGACGGCGATGGCGAGGCCGAAGCCGATCATCTTGATCATCTGCTCGGTGGAGCCGATGAACCCGGCGAAGACCGCGATCATGATGACCGCCGCCGCCGTCACGACGCGGGCGCCGTGGCGGAAGCCGGTGGTGATGGCCTGCGAGGGCGACTCCCCGTGGACGTACGCCTCGCGCATGCGGGTGACGAGGAAGACCTCGTAGTCCATGGCGAGGCCGAAGACCACGCCGACCATCAGGATCGGCATCACGCTCATGATCGGGCCGGGCTGCTCGACCCCGAAGAGCCCGCCGAGCCAACCCCACTGGAAGACCGCGACGACGGCGCCGAGCGCGGCCACCACCGAGAGCAGGAAGCCGAGTGCGGCCTTGAGCGGCACCAGGACCGACCGGAAGACCACCATCAGCAGCAGGAAGGCGAGGCCGACGACGAGCGCCAGGTAGGGCAGCAGGGCGTCGTTCATCTTCTCCGAGAAGTCGATGTTCATCGCGGTGGCGCCGGTGACGGAGACCTCGGCTCCGTCCTCGGCCTTCAGCGTGTCGCCGAGGTCGCGGATGTCGTGGACGAGCGTCTCGGTCTCAAAGGAGTTGGGCCGGTCCTTGGGGATGACCGTGAACATCGCGGTGTCGCCGGCCCGGTTGGGCACCGGCGGCGTCACGGCGACGACGTGCTCGTTCTTCTGGATCTCCCCGGTGATCCGCTCCAGCACGGCCTCCTGGTCGCCGCTCCCCTTGAGGTCGACGACGCCGACCAGCGGGCCGTTGAAGCCGGGGCCGAAGCCGTCGGAGAGCAGGTCGTACGCCTTGCGCGGGGAGCTGGACGTGGGCTGGGCGCCGTCGTCCGGCAGGCCCATCTCCAGCGAGGCGGCCGGGACGGCGATGACGCCGAGGCCGATCACGCCGGCGAGCAGCACCATGACGGGGCGGCGCTGGACGAAGCGGGCCCAGCGGGTGCCGCCGTTGTCGCGCGGAATGTCCTCGGCGAGGACCTCGCCGGTGGCGGCCCGCCCGGCGGCGGCCTTGCGGGCTTTGCGGTCCTTGCGCGAGACGATCCGCTCCCCGGCGAAGCCGAGGAAGGCCGGGATGAGGGTGATGGCGACGAGGACGGCCAGGACGACGGTGCCCGCGGCGGCCACACCCATCTTGGTGAGGATCGGGATGTTGACGACGGCCAGGCCCGCCAGGGCGATGACCACGGTCAGGCCGGCGAAGACCACGGCGGAGCCGGCGGTGCCCACGGCCCGTCCGGCGGCCTCCTCGCGCTCCCGGCCCTCGGCCAGTTCGGCGCGGTAGCGGGAGACGATGAAGAGGGCGTAGTCGATGCCGACGGCCAGGCCGATCATCATCGCGAGGGTCGCGGTGGTGGAGCCGAGGTCCATCACGGAGGCGAGCGCGGTGATGGTGGAGACGCCGATGCCGACGCCGATCAGCGCGGTGATCAGCGGCAGTCCGGCGGCGACCAGCGAGCCGAAGGTGACGACCAGGACGATGCCGGCCACGACCACGCCGATGACCTCGGTGATCCCGGTCTGAGGCATCACCATCAGCGCGTCACCGCCGATCTCCACGGTCATGCCGCCCTCGCGGGCGTCGTTCCCGGCGTTCTTCAGGGAGTCCCGGGTCTTCTCGGTCAGTTCGAAGGAGCTGACGTCGTAGGTGACGGTGATGTAGGCGGTGGTGCCGTCCCGGCTGACGGCGGGGGCCTTCTCGTCGAAGGGGTCGGCGACGGAGGCGATCTGGTCCGAGCCGTCCTTCAACTCCTTGACGATGCCGGAGACCTCGGCCGCGTTCTCGGGCGCGGTGATCTTCTCGCCCTCGGGCGCCTTGAAGACGACGCGCGCGGAGGCCCCGTCGGCGCTCTGGCCCGGGTAGCGCTCCTCCAGCAGGTCGAAGGCGCGCTGCGCCTCCGTGCCGGGTATGGAGAAGGAGTTGGAGGTCGCGGTGGACGCGGTGGCGGCGCCGACTCCGGCGAGCGCCAGCAGCGCCACCCACACCAGGGCGACGATGCCGCGGCGCCGGAAGGCGAACCGTCCGATCGTGTGGAGGAAAGTGGCCACGGGGGCGTACTCCCGTTCATGTCGTAGGGGTTCGGGACGCAGGTGCTCAGCCCGACGACGAGAGCGGCGTGTCGGTCAGGTGCGGACGGGTGCCTGCCGCGCCCGGGGACGCGGCGTGTTCGTACGCGGCTGCGCTGTGCGGTCGTCGCGACGCCCGGCCCCTGGCCGGGGCGGGCGGCGCGGTCAGGCTCCGAGGGCGGGGAAGACCACGGAGTGCACGTAGTGGCGGAGGAAGGCCCGGTCCACCGGCCGGTTCTCGATGAGCAGCCGCGCGGCGAGCGCGCCGATCATCATGTGCGTCACGTAACCGAGTGCCGGGTTGTCGGCCGCGACCTCGCCGCGGTCGACGGCCCGGCGCAGCAGGGTGCCGACTCCCTCCGTCTCCGGGTTGATCAGCTGGCTGATCAGCGCGTCGTGGAGTTCGGGGCTGGCCGAGGCCGCCTGCATCAGGCCGCGCATCAGCGCGGTGTCCTGCTCCAGCCGCTCGTCGTCGGCCAGCTCCAGGACGGCGTCGAGGTCGCCGCGGAGCGAGCCGGTGTCCACTTCGTCGAGGTGGACCGGCTTCTCGCATCTGAGTGCCCGCACGACCAGTTCGGCCTTGCTCCCCCACTGGCGGTAGAGGGTGGCCTTGCTGGTGCGGGCGCGCGCCGCGACGGCGTCCATCGTCAGGGCGTCGTACCCGACCTCACGGAGCAGGCCGAGGACGGCGGTGTACAGCTCGCCCTCCCGCTCGGGTGTGAAGCGCGTACCTGCCATGCCGGTGTCTCCTCGCAGCCTGCCGGGTGTCCCCGGGCACGGGCGCGTGCCGGCGGACGACCCCGTCATGAACGAAACGGTTTCGTACAGCTCGTACGACGTTACCCCGCGGGAAAACCCGTGCGCGCCCCCTTCCGTGTGCCCTCGGCCACACCGGGCCGCACGCGTCGGCGGCCGGGGCCCGAGTTGCCGCCCCGGCGTGGCGGGAAAAGCATGGAGTGGTGAGTGCCGACGACGCGTACCTCCGCTTCCCCGATCTCCACGAGGACCGCCTCTGCTTCGTCGCCGAGGACGACCTGTGGCTGGCCGAGCTGCCCGCGCCCGGCCAGGCCACGCCCGGCCGGGCGTGGCGGATGACCGCCGACCGCACCCGCCTGGGCCTGCCGCGCTTCTCGCCGGACGGCAGCCAGGTCGCGTACACGTCCTGGCGCAGCCTCGACCCGGAGATCCACCTGGCCCCGGCCGGCGGCGGCCCGGTCCGCCGCCTCACCTACTGGGGGAACCAGGACACCCGGGTCCGCGGCTGGTACCCGCCGGGCCACGAGTCGGTCGGCGAGATCATCGCCGTCTCCTCCCACGGCCAGCCCTTCTCCTACGTGACGTGGGCGTACAGCCTGCTCACCGACGGCTCACCGGGCGCCAGACTCCCCTGGGGCCCGGTCACCGACCTGACCGTCGGCCTGGTCGACGGCGAGTACCGCACTCTGCTGCTGACCGCGACGCCGCCGCACGAGCCGGCGTACTGGAAGCGGTACCGGGGCGGGGCCCAGGGGCGGCTGTGGCTGCACGGGGAGCGGCTGCTCGCCGACCTGGACGGGCACCTGGAGTCGCCGATGATCGTGGACGGCCGGATCGCCTTCCTCTCCGACCACGAGGGCATCGGAAACCTCTACTCGTGCGCGGCCGACGGCGGTGACCTGCGCCGCCACACCGACCACGACGCGTGCTACGCCCGCAACGCCTCCAGCGACGGCCGCCGCGTCGTCTACCAGTGCGCGGGCGACCTGTGGATCGTCGACGACCTGGCCCGCGACTCCCTCCCGCGCCGCCTCGACGTGCGCCTGGGCGGGCCGCGTTCCGGTCGGCGCCGCTACCAGGTCCCGGCCGCGCAGCACGTCCGCGGCATCTCGGTGGACGCCACCGGCCGGGCCAGCGCCGTCAACGTCCGCGGCAGCCTGTACTGGCTGACCCACCGCGACGGCCCCGCCCGCACCATCGCCGACGCCCCCGGGGTGCGCACCCGGATGCCGGAGATGCTCGGCTCGGGCGGCACCGTCGCCTACGTCACCGACGCCGCCGGCGAGGACGCCGTGGAGATCGCCTACCTGCCGCGCGCCACCGGCGGCCGGCCCAAGCGGCGCCTGGCGGGCGGGCGGCTCGGCCACGTCCTGGAGATGGTCGCCGACCCGGCCGGCGAACGCATCGCGCTGGCCTCGGGCGACGGACGGCTGCTGATCCTGGACGCCACCGATCCGGTCGGCGACACGGTGCTCGCCCCGGCGCCCGAGGGCGAGCGCGCCCCGGAGGCCGAGGTGGTCATCGAGGAGGGGGCGCCGCTGACCGAACTGGTCCGCTCGCTCAACGGGCCCGTCCGCGACCTGGCCTTCTCCCCCGACGGCCACTGGCTGACCTGGTCCCACCCGGGCATCGGGCGCTCCCTGCGGCAGATCAGGATGGCCCGGGTCACCGACTCCGAACCGCAGATCGTGGACGTCACCAACGGCCGCTTCGAGGACGAGAGCCCGGTCTTCACCCGCGACGGCCGCTACCTGGTCTTCCTCTCCTGGCGCGGCTTCGACCCGGTCTACGACGTGCACACCGGCGACCTGTCCTTCCCGCTCGGCTCGCGCCCGTACCTCGTCCCGCTCTCCTCGGCGACGCCCTCACCGTTCGCGCTGCTCCCCGACGGGCGCCCGGCGGCGGGCGGCATGGACCCCTCGGACGCGGACGCGAAGGACGGCGCGGCCATGGTCGAGGTGGAGGGGCTGGAGAACCGGGTGACGCCGTTCCCGGTGGCCGCCTCGAAGTACTCCTCGCTCTGCCCGGTGGCGGGCGGCGGGGTGGTCTGGCTGCGTTGGCCGATCTCCGGCGCGCTCGGCGAGACCTTCGCCAACCCGGCCGACACCTCCGGGCGGCCCACCCTGGAGCACTTCGACATCGTCCGTGGCCGCCGCACCGAACTCGTCCGCCACCTCGACTCGTTCGCCCCCAGCGGCGACGGCACCCGGCTGGTCGTGCTGGACGAGGGCGACCTGCGTGCGATGCCCGCCACCGAGCAGGGCGACGAGGACACCTCGGTCTGGCTCGACCTGCGCCGCATCCTGCACGAGGTCGACCCGCCCGCCGAGTGGCGCCAGGCGTACGCGGAGGCCGGGCGGCTGACCCGGGACTACTTCTGGGACCCGGGCATGTGCGGCGTCGACTGGCCGGGCGTGCTCGACCAGTACCGGCCGCTGGTGGAGCGGGTCGCGACCCCGGACGAGTTCGCCGACCTGCTCCGGGAGGTCCTCGGCGAACTGGGCACCTCGCACGCCTACGTCTCCCCCGCCCGCCGCAACGAGGGCCCGCCGCACTACCAGCGCGCCCAGGGCCTGCTCGGCGCCGACCTGGTGCGGGTCGGCGACCAGTGGCTGGTCCGGCGCATCCTGCCCGGTGACTCCTCCGACACCAAGGCCCGTTCCCCGCTGGCCGGCACCGGCATCCGCGAGGGGGCGGCGCTCACCCACGTCGACGGGCGGCCGGTCGACCCGGTGACCGGGCCGTACCCGCTGCTGGCGGGGGCCGGCGGCACCACCGTCGAGCTGACCTTCCGCGCCGCCGAGGGGGGCCGCTCGCGCCGGGTCGCCGTGGTCCCCCTGGTCGACGAACGGCCGTTGCGGTACCAGGACTGGGTGGCCCGGCGCCGCGCGGTGGTCCGCGAGCTGTCCGGCGGGCAGTGCGGCTACCTGCACATCCCGGACCTGGGCGGCTCGGGGTGGGCCCAGTTCAACCGCGACGTGCGCATGGAGGTCTCCCGCCCGGCGCTCATCGTCGACGTCCGCGGCAACGCCGGCGGGCACATCAGCGAACTGGTCATCGAGAAGCTGACCCGCACGATCCTCGGCTGGGACCTCACCCGCGACGCCCAGCCCGTCTCGTACACCTCGAACGCCCCGCGCGGCCCGATCGTCGCGGTGGCCGACGAGGCGACCTCCTCCGACGGCGACATGATCACCGCCGCCATCAAGCTGCTGGGGCTCGGCCCGGTGGTCGGCTCGCGGACCTGGGGCGGCGTCGTCGGCATCACCGGACGGCACCGGCTCGGCGACGGCACGTTCATCACGGTGCCGATGAACGCGGCCTGGTTCGAGGCGTACGGCTGGGGCGTCGAGAACCACGGGGTCGAACCGGACCTGGAGGCGGTGCGCACGCCGCTGGACTGGGTCGAGGGGCACCACGCGGTCCTGGACGACGCGATCCGCCTCGCCCTGGAGCTGCTGGAGCGCGAGCCGGCGAAGAGCCCGCCCGACCACTCCGGCGTCCCGGACCTGGCCCGGCCGCCGCTGCCGCCGAAGCCGCAGGTCGGGTGAGCGCCCGCCGGGCGGATGCGGGCGGCGGGCGGGCGTGCCAGGCTGGAGAGTGTTCAGCCATGCCCCCTATCTCCCCAGGGGAGGAGTTGCGATGGGCCTCATGGACCAGTTCAGGAACAAGGCCGAACGCCTCGCCGACCAGGCGAAGGAACGGATGGCCGCCTCGAAGGAGAGCGCGTCGAAGGAGAGCGGCAAGCACGGCTCCGGTCGCTCGCACGGCCGCCACGGCCGCTCCGCCGAGGGCCACGCAGGCCACCCGAAGCACGGCCACCACCACAACCAGTGACGCTGTCCCACCCGTACGCCTGTCGGGGCCCGGTCCGTCCCCGCGGACCGGGCCCCGGCGCTTTCCGGGGGCGGGCCCCTCAGCCCGCCCGGTGCTTCTCGTCGGCCGCGCCGCCCGAGCCGACCAGCCCGGTGGCGGCCTCGTCCATGCGGGGCGCGAACCGCTTCATCTCGCGCTGCCCGACGGTGGCGATGATCCCCGGCAGATGGCCGCGCACCGCCTGCATCCCGCGCAGCCACCCCTGCGCGTACACCTTGGCGGACCGCCGCTCGATGCCCGTCACGATCCGGTCGACGGCCGGGTCCAGCGGGTACGTCTTGTTGGCCGGCCAGGGCAGCCGCTGGCGCAGCTCGCGCATGACGGCGTTCTCGTCGGCGCCGCGCACCATGTCGGTGTCGGTCCAGCTCAGGTATCCGACCCCGACCTTCACCCCCTGGTACGCCACCTCGGCCCGCAGGCAGTGGGCGTACGCCTCGACGCCCGACTTGGAGGCGCAGTACGCCGACATCATCGGGGCCGGGGTGATGGCGGCGAGCGAGGCGATCTGGAGGAGGTAGCCGCGGCTCTCCTTCAGCACCGGCAGGAAGGCCCGCGCGGTGACGGCCGAGCCGATGAGGTTGACCTCGATCACCCGGCGCCAGGAGACCGGATCGGACACCTCGAACGGGCCGCCGGCCGCGACCCCGGCGTTGGCGACCACGATGTCGACCTTCCCGAACCGGGCCTTGACCTCCTGGGCGACCCGTGCGAGCGCCTCGTGGTCGGTGACGTCGGCGTACCACCAGTCGGCGTCCGAGGGCAGCCGCCCGGCCACCGCCTTCAGCTCCTCCGGCTCCAGGCCGATCAGCGCCACCTTCGCGCCGCGCGCCGACAGCTTGCGGGCCAGCAGCTCGCCGACCCCGCGCGCGGCGCCGGTGACGACCGCGACCTGTCCCTCCAGGCTGACCTTGCTCATGCCCCCTCCTTCACTCGGGTGTCGCCGACGGTGATGTACGTGGCGGCCAGCTCCCGGATGCGGGCGGTGACGGCCTCGGGCGCCTCGATCGGCGTCATGTGGCCCTGGCCGGTGAGCTGGGTCAGCCCCAGCGAGGCGGGCAGTGCCGCGGCGAGCGCGCGGGCGTGCACCGGCGGGGTGAGCCGGTCGGCGGTGCCGACGAGGACTGCGGTCGGTGCCGTCAGCGCCCGTACGCCGGCCCGCAGGTCCAGCGTCTTGAGCACCTTCGACCAGCCGACCCGGGCCCGGCGCGGGCAGGCGTGCACGACGCGGGCGCAGGCGTCCACCCGGTCCGGGGCGGAACCGGGGCCCATCGTCCCGTACTTGAGGATCTTCCGGGAGAGCGCGGTGACCGGCCCGAGCGGGGCGCGGGCGCCCAGCACCTTGCCGGTCAGCCAGGTCCTGGCGCGCCCGCGCCGCAGCGGCAGCACGGTGGCCTCGGCGACCAGGTCGGCGGGGCCGGTGGAGCAGAGCAGCACGGCGGCGGCCCGCTCGCGGAAGGCGGGGCGGTCGGCGGCGGCCATGATCGTCATGCCGCCCATCGAGTGCCCGGCGAAGACCGCCTGTTCGCCCGGGGCGAGGGTGGCGGCGGCGACCGCTTCGAGGTCGTCGGCGAGAGCCCGGGTCGAGTACGCGGCGTGGGTGGCCGGGAGGGGGCTGGCGCCGTGGCCGCGCTGGTCGTAGGCGATGACGCGGTGGTCGCGGGCGAGTTCGGCGATCTGCGCGGCCCAGAAGCGGGTGGAGCAGGTCCAGCCGTGGGCGAGGACGACCGCGGGCGCGTCCTCGGCGCCGTGCACCTCGACGTTCAGCCGCGCCCCGTCGGCGGAGACGGCGGTCAGCTTCCGGTACGGGACGGCCGCGGGGCGGGGACTCACGCGCTCACCCCGGCCTTCTCGCCGCGCGGGCCCTGCCCGGCGGTTCCGGGGGCGGGACGCAGCACCTCGTACTCGGAGAGGTCGACGCGGCGGGTGGCGTTGCGGAACTCGGTGGTGGTGCCGGGCCAGACGGTGGTGTTGCGGCCTGACGCGTCGAGGTACCAGCTGTTGCAGCCGCCGGTGGCCCAGACGGTGCGCTCCATCCGCTCCTGGACCTTGGCGTTCCACGCGGTGACGGCCGAGTCGCGGGCGTCGAGCGCGGCCTTGCCGCCGAGCACGTCGAGCTGGCGCAGGTAGTCGGCCATGTAGGTGAGCTGGGACTCGATCATCAGGATCATCGAGGAGTTCCCGAGGCCGGTGTTGGGGCCGATGATCGTCATCCAGTTGGGGAACCCGCTGGCGGTGGCGCCGCGCAGCGCGTTCATGCCGTCCTTCCAGGTGGCGGCGAGGGTCTCGCCGCTCTCGCCGACGACGCGTTCGGCGATCGGCATGTCGGTGACGTGGAAGCCGGTGCCGAAGATGATCGCGTCGACCTCGGCCTCGCTGCCGTCGGCGCCGACCAGGGTGTTGCCGCGGATCTCGCTGAGCCCGGCGGCGACCAGGTCGACGTTGGGCCGGGCGAGCGCCGGGTAGTACGTGTTCGACAGCAGGATGCGCTTGCAGCCGATGCGGTAGTCCGGGGTGAGCTTGGCGCGCAGCGCCGGGTCCTTGATGGCCCGGGCGAGGTTCCACTTGGCCAGCGCCTCGACGGCGCCCAGCTCGCCGGGCCGCTTGGTGAACGCCTGCACCTGGAGTTCGCGGATGCCCCAGAGGATGCCGCGCCGGGCGGTGGCGGTGACGGGCAGCTTGCGGTGCAGCCAGCGCTCGGCGCCGGTGACCTCGCGGTCCATCCGCGGCATGACCCACGGGGGCGTGCGCTGGAAGAGGGTGAGGTGGCCGGCCTCGGGCTGGATGGCGGGCACGATCTGGATGGCGGAGGCGCCGGTACCGATCACCGCGACGCGCTTGCCGCGCAGGTCGTAGTCGTGGTCCCAGCGGGCGGAGTGGAAGATCTTGCCGGGGAAGGTGTCGATCCCGGGCACGTCCGGCAGCTTCGGGTCGGAGAGCGGCCCGGTCGCGGAGACCACCACGTCGGCGGTGAAGGTGCCCCGGCTGGTCTCCACCTCCCAGATCAGCCGCTCGGTGTCCCAGCGCATCATCGTCACCTCGTGGTCGAAGCGGATGTGCGGGCGCAGCCCGAAGGCGTCGGTGACCTGCTCCAGGTAGGCGCGGATGTGCTGCTGGCCGGAGAAGGTGCGCGGCCATTCGGCGTTGGGCGCGAAGGAGAAGGAGTAGAGGTGGGAGGGGACGTCGCAGGCGCACCCCGGGTAGCTGTTGTCGCGCCAGGTGCCGCCGACGGAGTCGGAGCGCTCCAGCACGACGAAGTCGGTGACGCCCTCACGGCGCAGCCGGACGGCGGCTCCGAGGCCGCCGAAGCCGGTGCCGATCACGATCACCCGGTGATGCCCGCCGCGTTCCGCCCGCGGTTCCTTGCTCTTCCCGGCCATGGCTTCGCCTCCCGCACCTTCTGCCATCGCGCCAGCAATCACTGGCATGGTTGGGAGGGTAGGGCAGCGGCATACCGATGGGTAGGGGTACGGCAGAGGAAAGTTACCGGCGGTACGGCATAGGGTTCCCGGCGTGGACGACCAAGGAGAGCGCGAGTACCGGACCGCCGAGCTGGCCGCGGCGGCCGGCATCACCGTGCGCACCCTGCGCTTCTACCGGGAGCGCAGGCTCCTCCCGCCACCCCGCCGCGAGGGCCGCATCGCCTGGTACGACCACCACCATCTGGCCCGGCTGCGCACCATCACGGCACTGCTGGAGCGCGGCCACACCCTCGGCGGCATCACCGAGCTGGTGACCGCCTTCGAGGAGGGCCAGGACGTCGGCTCCCTGCTCGGCGTCACGCCGACCGAGGAGATCCCGGTCCGCCTCTCCCCCGAGGAACTGGCCGACGCCTTCGCGGGCGAGGTCACCCCGGAGAACTTCGCCGAAGCCCTGAAACTCGGCTACCTCGCCACCGACGGCGACGAGATCGTCCACATCAGCCGCCGCCTGCTGGACGTCTCGGTCGCCCTGATCCGCGAGGGCGTCCCCCTGGCCGCCGTCCTGGAGGCGGGCTCCCGCGTCCGCGTCCACGCCGAGGCCCTCGCCTCCCTCTTCCTGGACACCATGGCCACCCACGCCCCCGGCGCCGACCTGGACCGCCTGCGCCCCCTGGCCAAGAGCGTGGTCGAGGCGGAACTCTCCCTGGCGATGGACCGCCACCTGGCGGCTCCGCACGGGTCGGCGACGCGGGACGCGGGGGCGTAGCGAGGGCGCCCGCACGTCGGCGGACGCCCGCCGCCCTCACCCGTAGACGACCGTCACCGGCGCGTGGTCCGACCACCGCCCCTCGTGGGTCGCCGCCCGCTCGACCAGGCCCTTGACGGCGCGGGCCGCGAGGCCGGGGGTGGCCACGTGCAGGTCGATGCGCCAGCCCGAGTCGTTGTCGAAGGCGCGCCCCCGGTACGACCACCACGAGTACGGCCCCGACTGGTCCGGGTGGAGGGCGCGCATCACGTCCGCGTATCCGGCCTCCGCGTAGACCCGGTCGAGCCAGGCCCGCTCCTCGGGGAGGAAGCCGGAGGACTTCCGGTTGGCCTTCCAGTTCTTCAGGTCGGCCTCCTGGTGGGCGATGTTCCAGTCGCCGCACACCACGACCTCGCGGCCGTCCGCCGCCGCCCGCGCCCGCAGCCCCTTCAGGTACTCCAGGAACTCGGCCATGAACCGCTCCTTCTCCTCCTGCCGCTCGGTGCCGACCTCGCCGGAGGGCAGGTAGAGGCTGGCCACGGTCACGCCGGGCAGGTCCGCCTCGACATACCGCCCGCTCGTGTCGAACTCGGCGCTGCCGAAGCCGACCCGCACCCGCTCCGGCGCGCGCCGCGTGAGCAAGGCCACTCCGGCCCTGCCCTTGGCGGCGGCGGGGGCGAAGACGGCGTGCCAGCCCGCCGGGGCCCGTACGGCGTCGGGGAGCTGGGACTCCTCGGCACGGACCTCCTGGAGGCAGACGACGTCGGCGTCGGTGGCGGCGAGCCACTCGACGTAGCCCTTCTTGGCCGCGGCCCTCAGGCCGTTTACATTCGCAGTGGTGACGGTGAGCATCCCGGAACCCTACCCAGCGGGTCGGACATTCCCGGCTCTCGCACCTCCACCTCTACCTCTACCTCTACCTCTACCCGCATAGAAGTACGCTGATCCGCATGACCATGCACACCTTGCGTCCGGTCGCCTTCGACCACCCCGACGCCGTCAAGCTCAATGACGAGGTCCAGCTCGAATACGCCGAGCGGTACGGCGACGACGGCGACGCCACCTGGCTCGACCCGGGCATGTTCGCCCCGCCGCGCGGGCTGTACCTGCTCGCCTACGACGAGCGGGACCGCCCGGTGGCCTCCGGCGGCTGGCGCTCCCAGGACGCCAACGAGGAGGCGTACTCCGACGGCGACGCCGAGCTGAAGCGCATGTTCGTCGTCCGCGAGGCCCGGGGGCACGGCCTGGCGCGGAGCATCCTCGCGGCCCTGGAGGAGGACGCGCGGACCGCCGGGCGCACCCGCATGGTCCTGGAGACCGGCACGAAGCAGCCGGAGGCGATGAACCTCTACGCCTCCAGCGGCTACACCCCGTGCGCCAAGTTCGGCCTGTACCGCTTCGACGCGCTGAGCCGCTGCTACGCCAAACCGCTGCACCCCGCCCGTCCGGCCGACACGCCACAGCCGACCGAGGCCCCCGCCTGACCACGGCCGCGCCCGGCGCCACACCGGCCGACCGCCAGGTGCCACCCCAGGTCGGCCCCGCCTGAACGAGACGGAGAACCAAACCGCCTTCGACGCCTGCCGGCCGGAGCTGAACCGGACCCCGCCCTCCGCGACCCGGACGACACCCCGTCGCCGGCTTCCCGCCGGATCGACGAGCCCGTCGAGGGCCCGGAAACCTGGCGCCGCCCGTCAGCCCAGCCGCGTGACGAACTCCACCAGCGCCCGCCCGGCCTCCTCCGGCTGCTCCAGGTGCGGCAGGTGTCCGGCGCCGTCGATCACCGTGAGGGTGGCGTGCGGGACCAGGCGGCGGATCACTTCGGCGTCCGCGACCGTGGTGAAGGAGTCGTCGGCGCCGACCACGATCAGCACGGGCACGGTCACGGCCGCCAGTGTCGCCTCGTAGTCCTCGCGCTCCGCCCGGCCGCGCAGCGCCGCGGCGGCGCCCTCCGGGTCGGTGGAGCGCATCATGCGGAGCACGTGCGCGGTCGCGTCCGGCTTCGCCACAAGGTTGTACGGCGCGACCATCCTGCCGATGACCTCGTCGGCGTACCCGTCCATCCCCTCCGCGAGCAGCCGTTCGGCCAGCGCGAGGCGGCCCGCCCTGCCCTCCTCGGTCTCGGCCGGGTACGAGGTGTCGGCCAGCACCAGGGCGCGTACCCGCTCCGGGTGCAGCCGACGGATCTCCATGGCGATCTGCCCGCCCATGGAGACCCCGCCGACCACGGCGTCCGCGATCCCCAGATGGTCGAGGAGGGCGACCACGTCACCGGCGAAGACCGGGAAGGGCGTGACCCCCGGCACCACCTGGCTCTCCCCGTACCCGCGCAGGTCCGGCAGCACCACCCGGCACCCCGCCTCGGCCAGCCGCCGCCCCTGCTCCCGCCACAGGCTCCGGTCGAAGGGGTGCCCGTGCACCAGCACCACCGGCACCCCGCCCTCCGGCCCCCACACCTCGTACGCCAGCTTCACGCCGTCGACCTCGTAAGTCCCCATGAGGGAAGGGTAGATGGGCGGCACCCGTCCGGCGGCGCCCGAACACCCCGGCGTGACGCAGGCCGAGGGTCCGTCCGGCCACCGGGGCTCGCCACGGCAGCGCCCCGCCCCGCTCGCCCGTCCCGCCGGCTCGCCCTGGGAGCCGGGGACGCCGTTGACGGAAGAAGCGGATGCCCCTTGACCGCTCGTGCGGGGGCCGGCGGAAACGGGGGCGGGCGCGCTACGCACCGTCGGGCGCTCCCCCAGCCCAGCCGAGGAGGACCGGGCGGGAACCACCGCAGGACTGGTCGTGTACGCCGACGGCGCCCTACCGGGCCTGCTGTGCCGCACCGGGCGCCGGCCCCGACACAGCAGGGGGAGTCCGGACAGCGAGAAGCCCCTCCCAGGTAACCCTGGGAGGGGCTTCTCCTTTGCGTGGACCTGAGGGGATTCGAACCCCTGACCCCCTCGATGCGAACGAGGTGCGCTACCAGACTGCGCCACAGGCCCTTGCAACGGGTGAAACTTTAGCACCCCGATCGGGGTGGTCGGTAATCCGATCCCGGGTGGCCGGGGGCGGGGGTCACTCGTTGGCCGCGCGGGGGCGGTCGCCCTCGTCGTACTGGTCGAACAGGGGGGTGCGGCCTCGTTCGCGGGAGCGGCGGGCGGAGGCGGCGCGGCGGGCCGGAGCGGCTTCGGCCGGCCCCTCGGGAGCCTCACCGGCCGGGGCCTCGCCGGCGGGGGTGTCCGGGGCGGCGCCGGAGCGGGCGGAGCTCCAGGCGTCGGGGGCGCCGAGGTCGACCGGCGGGGTGGCGCGGGGGGCGACCGGGGCCGTGACGTAGGTGGGGAGCGGGACGGGGACGGGGTCCCAGCTGTCACCGCCGGCCGGGCGGCGGCGGGCCCGCTGCTGGTCGACCCATTCGGCGTGGTCGGTCTGCTCGACCAGCGCCCTGCGGTCGGCGGCGAGCGCGGTGCGCTCCGGGTCGGGAGCCCTGACGGGCTCCTCGGCCTCGCCGGCGGGCTCGGCGGCGGGGCGCTGGGGGCGGCGGCCCCGTTCGCGCAGGTGCTGGGCGGCGGCCTCGGCCTGGCGGCGGTCCATCGCGTAGACGAAGCGGCGGCGTTCCTGTCGGCGCAGGTACGCGATGTAGACGCTGAGGAGGATCGCGGGGACCGCGGGGGCCCAGAGGAGGGCGAGGCCGCCGACGGCGGCGGCGACCGCGCCGAGGGTGAAGACGAGGAAGAGCAGCATCGTGGTGCGGCGGCGGCGCGCGAGGACCTTGGAGCGCCGGGCTCGCGCGGTGGCGCCGGGGGCGTCGGCGGTGCGGGCGGAGGCGTGCTGCGGTTCGGGCCGCTCCTGCTGCGGGGCCTGCTCGGGCGGCCGGGGCGCGGTGCGGCGCGGCGGTGCGGGCTCCTCACGCACCGGGGGCATGGCGAAGGACCGGACGTCGACCGAGCCGGTCGCGGTGTCCGGGGCGCGGGTCGCGCCGTCGGCCGGTCCACCCTCGCCGGAGGGCTCGCCGGTGTCGGCGGTGCGGGCCTGGACGGCACCCTTGGCGTACCGCCGCTCCATTCCCGCACGTCCGGACAGGAGCCGGATGGCGGTGCTGAAGCGTTCCGTCGGACGGGCTTCGTTCAGCTCGTCCTGCCGACGGAGCCACATGGGCACCAAGTAGGCGGCCCAGGCCCCCACGATGACTGCGTAAATGAGGCCGCTGCTGCTCACGACTCACACGGTAGAGGGGTTTCGTTGGGGCCATCCGCCAATTGGGCCGGTGTGTCGCACGATCTGGCTGATATCTCCAGAAGTTTTTCCTACAGATGTGACCGAACGATCGCACTCCGCGACTGCCGGGTGATCGATCCCTAAAGAATTCGAACGCCTATTCGTATTCTTGGGATCATGGCCGTGGTGTGCGGTTTCGGCGGGCGCGAGCGGCTTTCCGGGTCAGGTGGTGGGGTGCGGCCGGACGCGGCGCCAGCGGCGCAGGACACCGTCGGGCACTTCCTCGGCGGTGAGTGCGAATACCAGGTGGTCGCGCCAGGCTCCGTCGATATGCAGATAGCGCGGGCGCAGCCCTTCCTCACGGAATCCGAGTTTCTCCACGACGCGGCGGCTCGGGCCGTTCTCGGGGCGGATGCACACCTCGACGCGGTGCAGTCCGAGCCCGCGGAAGCAGTGGTCGACGGCGGCGGCGACGGCGGTGGGCATCACACCCCGGCCGGCCACCTCCCGGTCCACCCAGTAGCCGACGTGGGCCGAGCACATCGAGCCCCAGGTGATGCCGGCGACGGTGAGCTGGCCGGCGAGGCGGCCCTGGTACTCGATGACGAAGGGCATCATGCGGCCCGCCCCGGCCTCCTTGTGGAGGTGCCGGACCATCTGGCGGTAGGTGGGGCGGTGGATGACGGGGCCGAAGGGCGTGGGCGGCGGGATGGTGGCTTCCCAGGGGCGCAGCCAGTCGCGGTTGCGGCGGTTGGCCTCGCGCCAGGCCCGCTGGTCGCGCATCCGGATCGGCCGGAGCAGGACGTCTCCCTCGCGGAGTTCCACCGGCCAGTACCGCGGGTTCAGCGGGCCCTCCCGGGAGCGGGCGGGCCGGCGAGGTGGTCGCCGCCCCGGATCTGGTCGACGGCGTGCGGCAGGAGGCGGCCGAGGACGGCGAGTCCGTCGCGGACCCCGCCGGTGGAGCCGGGCAGGTTGACGATCAGGGTGCGTCCGGCGAGTCCGGCCAGGCCCCGGGAGAGGGCGGCGGTGGGCACCTCGGGAAGGCCCTCGGCGCGGATGGCCTCGGCGATGCCGGGGATCTCGCGGTCGAGCAGCGGGCGGGTCGCCTCGGGGGTGCGGTCGGTGGGGCTCAGGCCCGTACCGCCGGTGGTGACGACCACGGCGTAGCCCTCGGCGACGGCGGTGCGCAGGGCGTCGGCCACCGGGTCGCCGTCGGGGACGACGCGGGGGCCGTCGACGGCGAAGCCGAGGCCGGTGAGTGCCTCGGCGACGAGGGGGCCGCCGCGGTCCTCGTAGACGCCCGCGGCGGCCCGGTTGGAAGCGGTGACGACGAGGGCGCGGTCGGCGGCGCTCACGCGGCGGGCCCGTCGCTCGCGCGCCGCCAGGTGCCGGACTTGCCGCCGGTCTTCTCCTCGACGCGGACGTCGGTGATGACGGCGCCCTTGTCGACGGCCTTGACCATGTCGACGACGGTGAGCGCGGCGACGGTGACGGCGGTGAGCGCCTCCATCTCGACGCCGGTGCGGCCGGTGGTCTTCACGGTGGCGAGGATCTCCACCGCCTCGTCGGTGACGGCGAGGTCGACCGTGGCGCCGGAGACGGCGAGCGGGTGGCAGAGCGGGATCAGGTCGGGGGTGCGCTTGGCGCCCATGATGCCCGCGATGCGGGCGGTGGCGAGGGCGTCGCCCTTGGGGACGCCCTCGCCGCGCAGGAGTTCCACCACGCGGGGTGCCACGAGGACCCTGCCAAAGGCGCGGGCGGTGCGGGCGGTGACGTCCTTCGCGGAGACGTCGACCATGCGGGCCGCGCCGGCCTCGTCGAGGTGGGTGAGGTGTCCTTGCTCAGGGGGGCCGGAGGGGTCCCCCGGCGTAAACGCTGTCATGTGCTGTGCGACTCCCGGCCCGCGGCCCACCGCGTCCATGTCGGCCTGTGTGGGCGACCACCGTACCCGCACCGGGGGCCGGTCAGCCGAGCAGGATGACCTCGACCTCGCTGCCCCAGACGGCCTCGGTGACCGTCTCGGGCAGGACGATGAGCGCGTCGGCGTGGGCGAGGGCGCCGATGAGGTGGGAGCCCGAGCCGCCGACGGGCCGTACCTCGGGCCGCTCGCCGCCGGTGTACGTCCCGCGCAGGAACTGCCGCTTCCCCTCGGGTGAGGTGAGCGGCTCGGGCGCCTCGTCCCCGGCTGCCGTCGGCGGGGCGAGGACGGCGCGGACGGTGGGCCGGTGGAGGTCGGCCAGCCCCATCATGGCGCGGATGGCCGGCCGGACGAAGAGTTCGAAGCTGACGTACGAGGAGACCGGGTTGCCCGGGAGGGTGAGGATCGGGGTGCGGTCGGGGCCGATGGTGCCGAAGCCCTGGGGCTTGCCCGGCTGCATGGCGAGGGTGCGGAACTCGACGTGCGCGCGGTGCGCGGCCGCCTCGCCGTCCTCGCCCTCCGCTCCCTCCTCCGCCGTCTCGAACGGCTCCTCCTCGCTGACGGCGGTGAGCGCCTCCTTGACGACGTCGTACGCGCCGACGCTGACGCCGCCGGTGGTGACGAGGAGGTCGGCGCGGATGAGCTGGTCCTCGATGGTGGCGCGGAGCGTCTCGGCGTCGTCGGTGACGGCGCCGACGCGGTAGACGATGGCGCCCGCGTCCTTGGCGGCGGCGGCCAGCGTGAAGCTGTTGGAGTCGTAGATCTGGCCGGCGGCCAGTTCCTCGCCGGGCTGGGCCAGTTCGCTGCCGGTGGACAGGACGACGACGCGCGGGCGGGGGCGGACCCGGGCGGCGGGCCGGCCGATGGCGGCGAGCAGGGCGATCTGGGGCGGGCCGAGGACCGTCCCGGCCTCCAGGGCGACGTCCCCGGCGCAGACGTCGCCGCCGCGGGCCCGCACGTGGGCGTGCCCGGTGACCGGGCGGTGGACGCGGACCTGGCCGCCGGCCCCCTGCGGCGAGGCGCTGTGCGGGGCCATGGCGCGGGCGGGCCCGGCGCCGGCGCCGCCGTCGGTCCATTCGACGGGGACGACGGCGTCGGCGCCGGGGGGCAGCGGCGCGCCCGTCATGATGCGGGCGGCCCGGCCGGGGCCGACGGTCAGCTCGGTGCCGCTGGAGCCGGCCGCGACGTCCCCGATGACGGTGAGGACGGTCGGGGAGGCTGCCGAGGCCCGCTCGGTGTCGGCGGCGCGGACCGCGTAGCCGTCCATGGAGCTGTTGTCGAAGGGGGGCAGCGCGACGGGCACGGTCACCTGCTCGGCCAGGACGCAGCCCTGGGCGTCGAGCAGGTTCAGCTCGATGGGCTCCAGCGGCTGGACCGCGGTGAGGATGTCGTCGAGGTGCTCGGCCACCGACCAGGTGCGCGCGCCGGTGGCCTGCTCAGTCGTGCTGCTCAAGGTGCTACATCTCCTCGGTCACGTAACTGCGGAGCCAGGCCCGGAAGTCGGGTCCCAGGTCTTCACGTTCGCACGCCAGTCTGACGATGGCGCGCAGGTAGTCGCCCCGGTCGCCGGTGTCGTAGCGGCGGCCCTTGAAGACGACGCCGTGCACGGGGCCGCCCGCCTCCTCGTCCTCGGTGAGCTTCTGGAGCGCGTCGGTGAGCTGGATCTCGCCGCCGCGCCCCGGCCCGGTCTCCCGCAGTATGCCGAAGATGGCGGGGTCCAGGACGTACCGGCCGATGACGGCGTAGTTGCTGGGGGCGTCGGCGGGGTCGGGCTTCTCGACCAGGCCGGTGACGCGGACGACGTCGTCCTCGCCGGTGGTCTCGACGGCGGCCGAACCGTAGAGGTGGATCTGCTCGGGCGCGACCTCCATCAGGGCGATGACGCTGCCGCCCTCGCGCTCCTGGACGTCGACCATGCGGGCGAGCAGCGGGTCGCGGGGGTCGATCAGGTCGTCGCCGAGGAGGACGGCGAAGGGCTCGTTGCCCACGTGGGGTGCGGCGCACAGGACGGCGTGGCCGAGGCCGCGCGGGTCGCCCTGGCGGACGTAGTGCATGGTGGCGAGGTCGCTGGACTCCTGGACGCGGGCGAGGCGGGCCTCGTCACCCTTGCGGCTGAGGGCCTGCTCCAGCTCGTAGTTGCGGTCGAAGTGGTCCTCCAGGGGGCGCTTGTTGCGTCCGGTGACCATGAGGACGTCGGAGAGCCCGGCGGCGACGGCTTCCTCGACGACGTACTGGATGGCCGGCTTGTCGACGACAGGAAGCATTTCCTTCGGCGTGGCCTTGGTGGCGGGGAGGAAGCGTGTCCCGAGGCCGGCGGCGGGCACCACCGCTTTGCTGATCCTGGCGTTCGACTGATTCATGCCGCACACCATAACCGCTGGGTGCCGGAAATCTGTTGATCCGACAAAATGGCGCGAATATATGCCGATTGGCGAGGTTCAGGACGTATGAGCGGAATCGATGCTGTCAAACGCGGGTTGCGCCGGGAGCTCCTGGCGGTGAGATCCCGGTTGACTGGAGATGACGCACGGGAGGCGGCCGCGGTTCTGGCCCGGCGCGCCCTTCTGCTGCCCGAGCTGGCCGGGGCCCGGCAGGTGGCGGCCTACGTGTCGGTCGGCGGCGAGCCCGGCACGGAGGCGCTGCTGGAGGAGTTGCGGCGGCGCGGCACCCGGGTGCTGCTGCCCGTGCTGCTCCCCGACGACGACCTGGACTGGGCGGAGTACGAGGGGCCCGCCTCGCTGGCCGAGGTCGGCCGGGTGGGCCGGCTGACGCTGCGTGAGCCCTCGGGGCCCCGGCTCGGCCGGGAGGCGGTGACCGGGGTGGACGCGGTGCTGCTGCCGGGCCTGGCGGCGGATCGGGCGGGGCGGCGGCTGGGCCGGGGCGGCGGCAGTTACGACCGGGTGCTAGCGCGGCTGGCGGCGGCGGGGGCCGATCCGGTGCTGCTGGTCCTGCTCCACGACCACGAGTTGCTGGAGGAGGTGCCGGCGGAGCCGCACGACCGCCCGGTGCACGTGGTGCTCACGCCGTCCGGCGCGCACCGGGTGGGCGGGGGCTGACGGGCCGCGCACGCGCGGGGCCCCCGCGACCTGTGCCGGTCGCGGGGGCCCGTGCGGTCTGCGCGGTGCCGGGTCAGGGCTTGAGGACCAGGGTGTCCTGGGTGGCCTTCTTGACCGCCTTGTCGGTGAACGCCCAGGGCAGCAGTTCGCCCTTGACCCACTTCTCCGTCTGGTCGGTGTAGTGGGGGCTGTAGACGTGCCCGGAGGCGCCGGTGAGGTTGATCCACTCGGACTTGTCGAGGTCGCCGAGGTTGACGACCATCCGCATGGAGGGCACCCAGACCACCTCGTAGCCGGCGGCCGCGTTCCACCCGGTGGCGTTGACGGTGGCCTCGCCGCCGCCGAGGTCCCAGGGGCCGCGGTTGAGGATCTTCTGGACCAGGTCGGGGCCGCTGGTGCCGAGGGTCTGGTTCTTCAGGGTCAGCTGGTGGAGCCGGCCCCAGCTCCAGGAGTCCATGTCCTTGCCGAGCTTGGCGGTCAGCTCCCAGCGGGCGTCCTCCATGGCCCGCTCGAAGAGCTGGTCACGGGTCTTGGTCGCGTCGTCGGTGCGGGTGGCCGGGGAGTGCCACCACTCGCCGTCCTCGTTCGCCAGCTGCTGGCGGACCACCTCGAACCAGCGGTCGCCGCCGTCGGGCTGCGCGGAGTCGGCGGAGCGCTGGCCGCACTCGCGGACCTTGCGGGTCTCGTCGGCGGGACCGGTCTGGCTGGCCGGCTCGACGTTGAGGCACTGGCCCTTGACGCGGACCTCCTTGGGCAGCTTGTCCCCGAAGCCCAGCTTGAGGATGTTGCGCCAGACGGCGTTGAAGTAGGCGGCGGGCGCGGACTCGGCGGTCTGCGTGTAGTCCCAGCCCTCCAGCAGCTTCTGCGCCTCGCGGACGTGGCTGTCCTTGACGTCGATCTTCAGCAGGTAGGGCGTGAGCAGCTTGGCGATGGAGCTGGAGTCGTCGAGCTGCATGGTGCGCATGTCGCCCATGGAGATCTTGCCGCCGTCCTCGGTCTTCGACTTCAGGAGGTCGTTGATCCGCTGGCTGCGCGCCCCGTAGCCCCAGTCCTCGGTGAGGAGGTACGGGTACTTCTCGGCGTCCACGACGGCCTGGTTGGCGGTGACGATGTAGCCGCGGTCCGGGTTGTACTCGTAGGGCAGCGCGTCCTGGGGGACGTAGCCCTTCCAGTTGTACGCGGGGTCCCAGCCGGGCGCCGGGAGGGTGCCGTCGTGGCCCTGGGCGCGGACCGGGACGCGGCCGGGCGCCTGGTAGCCGATGTTGCCCTCGGTGTCGGCGTAGATCAGGTTCTGCGAGGGGACCTCGAAGAGGGCGGCGGCGGAGCGGAACTCCTTGAAGTCCGTGGCCTTGTTGAGCTGGAAGACGGCGTCCATGGAGCGGCCGGGGGTCAGTGCCGTCCAGCGGAGCGAGACGCCGTAGCCGTCGCCGCGGTCGGGGGCGGCGGCCTGGACGGGCGCCTTCTTGCCGACCGTGCCGAGTTCGCCGTTGCGGTCGGAGAGGAGGGGCCCGTTGTCGGTCTCGCGGACCGTGATGGTGCGGCTCTTGGCGCCGGCCACCTTGATCGTCTCGCGCCGGGTCTCGAACGGGACGGTCTTGCCGCCGTACTGGTAACCGCCCGAGCCGACCTTCTCCAGGTACAGGTCGGTGACGTCCGCGCCGAGGTTGGTCATGCCCCAGGAGATCTGGTCGTTGTGGCCGATGACCACGCCGGGCATGCCGGAAAAGGTGTAACCGGAGACGTCGTACTGGCACTTCTCGGAGACGCTGCGGCAGTGCAGGCCCATCTGGTACCAGAGGGACGGCAGTTGCGGGGAGAGGTGCGGGTCGTTGGCGAGCAGCGGCTTGCCGGTGGTGGTGTGCTCGCCCGCGACGACCCAGGAGTTGGAGCCGATGCCGTTGCCGTTGGGGCCGAGCAGGGCGGGGATGGTGTCCAGGACGTCCGACAGGCCCGAGAGGCCGGAGAGCTGGCTCTGCGTGCCGGGGTCGGTGCCGGTTCCGGCGTCCAGCCCGCCCTCGGTGCCGGTGCCGGTGCCGTCGCTGCCGGGGGTCGTGGTTCCGGTGCCCGTTCCGTCGGCGTTCTCGCCGGCCGGGGCGTCCCCGGCGTTCTGGGTCGGGGTCGCGGACGGGTCGTACTCGCCGGTGGCCGGGTCGACGGCGCCCTTGTCGACGATGGGCTGGTTCCGGTCGACCGGGTAGTCCGGGTACAGGTCGGCGATCTCGGCCGGGCCCAGGCGGCTGGTCAGCAGGGAGCGGTCGATCTCGTCCTGCATGTTGCCGCGCAGGTCCCAGGCCATGGCCTTGAGCCAGGCGACCGAGTCGACGGGCGTCCAGGGCTCGGGCTCGTAGTCGTTGGTGAGGCCGAGCGCCGCGTACTCGACGGAGCGCTCCTCGGGGCTCTTCGTGGAGAGGTAGGCGTTGACGCCGTCGGAGTAGGCGTCCAGGTACGCCTTGGTGCTCTTGGACAGCTTGGTCTCGTACTCCTGCTTGGCCACCCGGTGCCAGCCGAGGGTGCGCAGGAAGGCGTCGGTGTCGACCTGGCTCTCGCCGAACATCTCGGAGAGGCGGCCCGCGGTGGTGTGCCGGCGGACGTCCATCTCCCAGAAGCGGTCCTGCGCCTGGACGTAGCCCTGGGCGCGGAAGAGGTCCTCGTCGCTGTCGGCGTAGAGATGGGGGATGCCGTTGCCGTCCCGACGGACCTCGACCGGGGCGCTGAGGCCGTCGAGTTCGAGGCTTCCCTTGGTTTCCGGGAAGGCCGACCGGACCGTGCTGACGCCCCAGTACGCGCCGTATCCGACACCCGCGACTAGTGCGAGGACCAGGACGAGGACGAATCTGCGGGCTCGGCGACCCTTTCTCCTGCCGGGCGCATTGCCGGATGAGGCGGTGGTGGTGGAGGGCATCGCTGTCCTTGCTGTCCTTCGAGCGGCGTACGGTCCGCGTGGGCCTGAGGAGTGCTGGAGCAACCATAGGCGCAGCGCCCGGGCGGGCAGGACGCGGAGTGGGGAAGCCGTTCGGCCCAGGCGGGGGCGGGCGTTGGGCGGCTCGCACACGGGCGGGCGGCGTGCGGGGGTGTCGGCCGGTGCGGGGGATTCCTCGCGATCGGCATCAAGGAACCGTTAACGATTAGGTAAGGTAACGAAGTACCTCCGGTACCTTGTCCCGCCGCAGGGAAGGAACGGCCACTGTCTGTCCACGATCTCAACCAGCTTCTGCTCCTGTGTTCGCTCGTGCTGCTCGTCGCCGTCGCGGCGGTGCGGGTCTCCTCACGCAGCGGCCTTCCGAGCCTGCTCGTCTATCTCGGCATCGGCGTCGCGATGGGCGTCGACGGCGTGGGCCATCTCTCCTTCAGCGACGCGGAACTGACGCAGGTGATCGGTTACGCGGCCCTGGTCGTCATCCTCGCCGAGGGCGGACTGGGCACCTCCTGGAAGGAGATGAGACCGGCACTGCCCTCGGCCGCCGCGCTCGCCCTGGCCGGGGTGGCGGTGAGCGTCGGCGTGACGGCGAGTGCCGCGCACTACCTGGCGGGGCTGGAGTGGCGGCAAGCCCTCATCATCGGCGCCGTCGTCTCCTCGACCGACGCGGCCGCGGTCTTCTCGGTGCTGCGCCGGGTGCCGCTGCCCTCACGCATCACCGGCACGTTGGAGGCCGAATCGGGGTTCAACGACGCCCCGGTGGTCATCCTGGTCGTCGCCTTCTGCACCGCGGGCCCCATCGAGCACTGGTACGTGCTGGTCGGCGAGATCCTGCTGGAGCTGGCGATCGGCGCCGCGATCGGCCTCGCCATCGGCTGGCTGGGGGCGCTGGGGCTGCGCCATGTCGCCCTGCCCGCCTCGGGCCTGTACCCGATCGCGGTCCTCGCCATCGCCACCACCGCCTACGCGGCCGGGGCGATGGCGCACGGCAGCGGGTTCCTCGCCGTGTACCTGTGCGCCCTGGTCCTCGGCAACGCCAAGCTGCCGCACGCGCCCGCCACCCGCGGCTTCGCCGACGGGCTGGGGTGGATCGCGCAGATCGGCATGTTCGTGCTGCTGGGGCTGCTGGTCACCCCGCACGAGCTGGCCGACGACATCCTCCCGGCGCTCGTCATCGGGCTGGTGCTGACCATGGTGGCCCGCCCGCTGAGCGTCTTCGTGAGCCTCACGCCCTTCAAGCGGCCGTGGCGCGAGCAGGCGCTGATGTCGTGGGCCGGGCTGCGGGGCGCGGTCCCGATCATCCTGGCGACGATCCCGATGGTGGCGGGGGTGCGGGGCAGCGAGCGCCTCTTCAACATCGTCTTCATCCTGGTCGTCGTCTACACCCTGGTGCAGGGCCCGACCCTGCCGTGGCTCGCGCGCAGGCTGGGGCTGGGCAACCAGGCGGAGGCGGCCGATCTCGGCGTGGAGTCGGCGCCGCTGGAGCGGCTGCGCGGCCATCTCCTCTCGGTCGCCGTACCGGAGCACTCCCGGATGCACGGCGTGGAGGTGAGCGAGTTGCGGCTGCCCACCGGCGCCGCCGTCACCCTGGTCGTCCGCGACGGCCGCAGCTTCGTCCCGACCCCCAGCACACTGCTCCAGCGCGGCGACGAACTGCTGGTCGTCGCCACCGACCCGGTCCGCGACGCCGCGGAGGAGCGGCTGCGGGCAGTGGGCCGCGGCGGCAAACTCGCCGGGTGGCTGGGGACCTCGGGCAAGGAGGAGTGAGCCCGGGCCCGCCCCGCGGCGAGGGCGGACCCGGGCCGTACCGGCGGCTTGCGGGCAGGTCTGCCCCGCGTGCGGCTGTACGATGAACGGGCTCTGAACCGACCAACTCTGCCTGACGCGGAGCTGGCGCGACCGTATGGCGGCCGTGGAGTCCGCCCCACCGGGTGGCCCGGCATCTACCGCAGTTCCGCGCGTTAGTGGACAGCTCTCGGCGCCCGCCAGCGGGCACGCCCTCAGGCGGCAGAAAGGGACGGGCCGTGGAATCCACGGTCACTGTCGACCCCTCCGGCGATCGCCCCGCCAAGCGCCCCGGATACGGGCAGTTGCTGCGCACCCCGGGGGCCTGGACGTTCCTGCTGCCGGGCTTCGCGGCCCGGCTGCCGTTCGCGATGCTGACGATCTCCCTGGTGTTGCTGGTGCAGCACACCACCGGCTCCTACGGTGTGGCCGGCGCGGTCGCGGCCGTCGCCGGTGTCTCCATGGCGCTGCTCGCCCCGCAGGCGGGCAAACTCGCCGACCGCTTCGGGCAGCGCGCCGTCCTCGTACCGGGTGTCCTGCTGCACTCGGCGGCGGTCGCCCTGCTGACCGTGCTGGCCCTGGCCGACGCCCCGCTGTGGACGCTCTTCGCGGCGGCGGTGCCCACCGGCGCCTCGGTGCCGCAGATCGGGCCGATGGTCCGCTCGCGGTGGGCGGCACGGCTCGGCGACACCCCGCTCGCGGGGACGGCCGCCGCCTTCGAGTCGGTCACCGACGAACTGACCTTCGTCCTCGGCCCGGTGATCGCCACGGCGCTCTGCACCAGCGTGCACCCGGCGGCCGGTCTCGCCGCCGAGGGCGCCCTCTCCCTCGTCGGGGGCCTCCTCTTCGCCGCCCAGCGCTCCACCCAGCCCGAGGTCACTCCGCGTCCCGCCGCCGGCGCGGCGACGGCCGGAGCCTCCCACTCCGCCCTCTCCATCGCCGGCGTGCGCGTCCTCGCGGTCGCCTTCCTCGGCATCGGCACGGTCTTCGGCGGCCTCCAGGTCTCCCTGACGGCCTTCGCCGAGGAGGCCGGCCACCCGGGCGTCAACGGGCTGCTCTACGGCGTCTTCGCGGCGGGCAACACCCTCGCCGGGATCGTCTACGGCGTGGTCGCCTGGTCTGCCCCGCCGCAGCGCCGCCTCCTTCTGGGGTACGCGGGGCTGGCCGTGACCGCCTCCACGCTGTGGGCGATGCCCTCGCTGGCGCCGCTGGCGGTGGCGGGGCTGCTGACCGGGCTCTGCGTGGCCCCGGCCCTGATCACCGGCTACACGCTGATCGACGGCCTGGTCCCGCCGGGCGCCCGGACGGAGTCGTTCACCTGGCTGACCGGCGCGGTCGCCCTCGGGCAGGCCGGGGCGGTCACGGCCTCGGGTGCGCTGGCCGACGCCTTCGGGGCGCGGGCCGGTTTCGCGGTGCCGCTGGGCGGAACGGTGCTGGCCCTGATGGTGCTGGTGGCCCTGCGTTCCCGGCTGGCGCCGAGGGCCGGCGGCACCGGGCGCGGGCCGGTGGCGTCCGGCGGAACCGGGCGTGGTATCGGTCACCGAACCCCGGCGGCAGTGGACTGAGGGCGCGGAATGCGTCACTATGGATCGTCGTTAGCACTCAATGAGTGAGAGTGCCAGGAGGAAGCAAGTGCCGACGTATCAGTACCAGTGCACCGAGTGCGGCGAGGGCCTTGAGGCGGTGCAGAAGTTCACGGACGACGCGCTGACCGTGTGCCCCAGCTGCGAGGGCCGCCTGAAGAAGGTGTTCTCGGCCGTCGGTATCGTCTTCAAGGGGTCCGGCTTCTACCGCAACGACAGCCGGGGAGCCTCGTCGAGCAGCGCCCCCGCCTCGTCGTCGAAGCCCGCGGAGAAGTCGGAGAAGGCCGCCTCCGGGTCGTCCTCCTCCTCGGAGAAGGCGGCGTCGTCCTCCGGTTCGGCGTCGTCCGGATCGGGTTCCTCCGGTTCCAGCTCCACCAGCACGGCGAGCGCCTGACCCTCAGCGGGTCCCCGGCGCCGCCCGATTCCTTCCGCGACCCCGTCCGCCCGGCTCCGGCCCGGCGGACGGGGTCGTCGGCGTGCGCGGACGGGCGGGCCGCTACCGTACGGCCCATGGTGAACACGGTGCAGGCGACGGCGGACGACGGGCGCGCGGCCCCCCTGGCGGAGATCGGGGTCATCGGCGGGTCGGGGTTCTACTCCTTCCTCGACGACGTGCGGGAGGTCCAGGTCGACACCCCGTACGGGGCTCCCAGCGACTCCCTCTTCCTCGGCGAGGTCGCCGGTCGGCGCGTCGCCTTCCTCCCCCGGCACGGCCGCGCCCACCACCTGCCGCCGCACCGCATCAACTACCGCGCCAACCTGTGGGCGCTTCGCTCGGTGGGCGTACGCCAGGTCCTCGGCCCGTGCGCGGTCGGCGGGCTGCGCCCCGAGTACGGGCCGGGCACGCTGCTGGTCCCCGACCAGTTCGTGGACCGCACCAGGAACCGCGTCCAGTCGTACTACGACGGCCTCCCCGTCGAGGACCCCCGGGCGCCCGGCGGGGAGCGGGTGCCCGAGGTCGTCCACGTGTCGCTGGCCGACCCCTACTGCCCCGTCGGGCGCAAGGCCGCGCTGCGGGCGGCCCAGGGGCGCCGCTGGGACGCGGTCGACGGCGGCACCCTCGTCGTCGTGGAGGGGCCTCGCTTCTCCACCCGGGCGGAATCCCTCTGGCACCGGGCGCAGGGCTGGTCGGTGGTGGGCATGACCGGCCACCCGGAGGCCGCTCTCGCCCGCGAACTGGAGCTCTGCTACACCTCCCTGACCCTCGTCACCGACCTGGACGCGGGCGCCGAGACCGGCGAGGGCGTCTCTCACGGCGAGGTCCTGGAAGTCTTCGCCGCCAACATCGAGCGGCTGCGCGCGGTGCTCTTCGACGCGGTGGCGCAGCTACCGGCCGGGCCGGAGCGGGAGTGCCTGTGTGCGCGGGCGCTCGGGGGGCGGGAGACGGGGATCGGGTTGCCGTAGGGGCGGGGAGCTGGTTGCCGCAGGGGGACGAGGAGCGGGCGGGGTAGGGCTCGGCTGGACGGGACCGAAGGTGCCGGGCCGGCTGAGGGGAGATCGCGCGGGCGGGCGGATGTGGGGCGTGGCTGGGTGCCGGGCCGGCCGAGAGGGATCGCGGGGTCGGCGGATGTTGGGGGGCTGGGCCGGTGCGGGCTGTGAGGCTGGCGGCTGGGGGCCCGCAAGCCGCGTGTGGAGCGGGCGGACGTGCTGGGCCCTGGGGGTGGCGTGGTGGTGGGGCACGGACAGGTGATGAGGCGTGCGACGTGGTGTACGGGTCGGCGGGGCTGGGGAGGGGGCCGAGTGGGGACACATGGCGGAACGTCCCGTTCGGGTGCCCGGGTTGTCCACAACCCCACCGCCGTCCCCAACCCCCGGCAGCGGGCTTGGCCGAACCGCATCGTGAGGGAGCCACTCCTCCTCACGAAAGGCGGTGCCCACGGTGCCCTCCTACGCCCCTGACGGGTTCCCCACGGCGGCGGCCTCGCCCCGCGCCTCGGCTACGGCCCCCTCTTCGCCCGGCCTGGCCAAGGTGGCAGCTCGGGGCGGCCTCCCCCAGGCGCCGACCCCATATCGCCTGCCGCAGACTTCTGGTTCCCCGTCGTCCGCCCTGTTGAGGCCGTCTCCTCCGGTGCCGCCCGCCGGGGCCCCCTGCCTGAGCCTCGAAGAGCCCGCCGTGCCCGGGTACGGGGTGCCGCCGCCCGGCCGGGTCGCCCCCTTCACACCGGTCCGGGTTCGTGGCGGGTCCCGCTCCGGCTCGGCGGGGCGGTGGCGCGGGTGGGTGTGGGTGGCGGGGCTGCTCGTGGGGGTCGCGGGGTGGGCGATGCCCGGTGTGGGGACGGAGCGGGACGCCTCGGGCGGGGAGGCGGCGGCCGGCGTCCAGGCGTCGGCGAGCGCCGAGGCGGCTGGCGCTCGCGGCGGGGCGAGTTCCGGTTCCGGCGCCGGTTCCGATTCCGACGCCCGCTATGTGGCGGCGCCCGTGCGCCTGGCGGACGGCGGGGTGGTCGGCTTCCTGCGGGCAGGCGACCGGGTGGATGTCCTGGCGGCGGGACCGGACGGTGACGGCGGTCGGCCCGGGCGCAAGGCCCGGCGGATCGCCTCCTGCGCGCAGGTGCTGCGCGTGCCGGGCACCCCCGCTCCGGAGGGGACGCGGGAGGAGGACCCGGGCGAGGAGGAGGCCCGCGGGGAGGCTCCCTGGCCGGAGTTCGGCACTCCCGGCGGTTCTCGCGACGGGCTGGTGCTGCTGCGGGTGCGCCGGTCGACGGCCGAGGCGTTGGCCGGTGCGGAGATGGGCGCCCAGGCGTCCCCCGGCGCCGGGGCGGGGAGCCATCTGGTGGTGGCGGTGTGCTGAACCTGATGCGAACGTTTCACGCCCTGCTCACCTCTTGTCCGTCAAGTCCCTCGATCGTGGGACGCGATTGGACAGGCTGGCCCAACGCTGGCGTAGGTTGCGGAGCTGATTCCTCCACAACCGTCAGTGAAGAAGGGCCCCGTGGTGAGCAAGAAGAAGGAACCGAGCCTCCTGGACGGCTTCAAGGCGTTCCTGATGCGCGGCAACGTGATCGACCTGGCGGTCGCGGTCGTCATCGGCGCCGCGTTCACCAAGATCGTGAACTCGGTGGTCGAGGGGGTCATCAACCCCCTGGTCGGCGCGATCGGCACGCAGGACCTGAACCGCTACAGCTCCTGCCTCTCCGGCCCGTGCGAGTACAACCAGGAGACCGGGGAGGTCGTCAAGGGCATCCCCATCATGTGGGGCAACGTCCTCAGCGCCACCCTGAGCTTCCTCATCACGGCGGCCGTCGTGTACTTCCTCATGGTCCTGCCGATGGCGAAGTACCTGGCCCGCCAGGCCGCCCGCAGGGCGGAGAAGGAGGGGGTCGCCGAGGCCATGGAGGTCAGCGAGCTGGAGGTGCTGAAGGAGATCCGGGACGAGCTGGTCGCCCAGCGCTCCGGGACGGCTGGTCCGGCCTCTCGCGAGGGCGGGCCCGGTACCACGGGGCCGCAGCCGCCGCAGAGCTGATCCGCAGCGCCGCCGCGACGGTGGCGGCGGCTGAGGACAGGGCAGTGCGCGTGGCCCGCCGCGCGGGTTGGTGGCGGCGGGAGGCGCGGTCCCGGTCGCGTCCCTGCTCAGATGTGGTGCGGGGGCTTCTCGTCGAGGAAGCGCGCGAGGTCCGCCGCGGAACCACTGCTGGCGGGCCGCTCGCCCCAGCCTCGGTCGGTGTCGTCCGAGGACGGTCGGCTCAGCGGGTCGTCGAAGTCCAGCACGTCCTTGGGGTCGCGCGGCTCGGGGTTCTGGGCGGTGCTCATGGCTCCAGCGTACGTCCGGCGGGGACGCGCTCGCGGCGGTGCGTGCTGGTGTGGTCCGCCACTCCGGTACATGGCGGCCTTGGGTGGCCTCGGCCCGGCGTGTGGCGGAGGGTGGGCTCCTGGACAGCGGGCGCTCCCCGGAAGGCCACGGATCACCGGAGGGCCGCCGATCGCCCGAAGGCCGACTGCGGTTCCCGCGCAGGGGCCGCGAGCGGGCCGGGCCGAGGACGTGGCGCTGACGGGGCGCCCGGCGGGGAGCCCGGATGGCGATGTGGCGCCCGGGCTGCGCCCGTCGGCTGGAACTCCGGGCGGGGGTCAGGTGGCGTTCAGGCCGTGTGCGGTGAAGACCGCCCGCGCGGTGGCGACCTGCTCCTCCGTGGGTGCGGAGGTGTGCCGGAGCGGCCGGGCTCGGACGATCGCCTCCCCTCCGCTCGTGCGGGCGGGGTGGTACGGGATGACGTCGACGCCCGTGACGTTGCCGAGGGAGGCGGCGAAACGGGCGATGCCGGTGACGTTCTCCTCGGCGTCGGTCAGCCCGGGGACGAGCACGAAGCGGACCCGGACCTCGTTGCCGAGGCGGGCGAGGCGGCGGGCGAAGGCGACGGTCGGAATCAGGTCGCGGCCGGTCACGCGCCGGTAGGTGTCGCGTCGCCAGGACTTGATGTCGAGGAGCACCAGGTCGACGTCGCGCAGCAGGGCGTTGCCCGCCCTCGCGCCGAGAAACCCGGAGGTGTCGAGCACGGTGTGGTAGCCCAGTTCGTACTTGAACCGGTGGAGGAGTTCCCCGGTGAAGACGGGCTGGAGCAGCGGTTCGCCGCCGCTGACGGTGGCGCCCCCGCCGTCCGCCGCGATGAGCGTCCGGTGCCGGGCGGCCTCCTCGACCAGTTCGTCGGCGGAGGCCCGGCGTCCGTTGCGTGTCCGCAACGCCTCCGGGTTGTGGCAGTACAGGCAGGTGAGCGGGCAGCCGGCGAGAAGGACGGTGAAACGGGTGCCGGGGCCGTACGCACCGGTGGACAGCTGCCAGGAGTGGACGGAGCCGTTGACCAGCCGCCGGGTCGCCGCTCCGGCCGGGGTCGCCGCGCCGCTGTCCGGCGGGTGCCCCGCGCCGGAGCGTACGAGGGAGTCTTTGCCGAGCAGAGCGGTCATGGCGGGTCTCCTGACAGGAGGGTCGGTGCGGGTCGGGCCGAGCGGCAAGGCGGGGACGGCGTCGGGCGTTCGGGGGCGACTGGGTCAGGTGGGGCGCGGGGTGCGCGAGGGGTGCGGCGGCGTCGAGGGCCGCGGGTCGAGGGCCGCCTCGTGCCGGGACTCCTCCGCCGGGCTGTCGCGGGCCTCGGCTCCGGGTGTGGTCACCGGGTCAGGGGGCATGGCGGGTACCTTCCGGGCAGTTGCGGGCGTACCTGTTCATTGCAGCGGCTCGTGCGGCCGTGTGGGGTCGGCGAAGGTCCCCGTTTCGTCGCCGCTGGTCACCGTTCCCCTGCGGCCAGTCGGTGGGGAACGCGCCTTCAGGGCGCGTATGCGGTCCTGACCTGCGCGTTCTTCGGGGACTTTGGTCCCGTGGGAGGGGCCTGGTGGCCCCCTGGGCCACGGAGAGGGCAGGAGGGGGACACCGCTGGAATCGGAGGCGCTGCCGCTCGCGCCGGGGCGTGTTCGCGGCGCGGGCCCCCTGTGGAGGGGACGGGAGGGGCGCGACCTGCATCATCCAGGTCCCGGTCCACGGCCAGGTGGCGCCCCCGACCCGACCGGGTACGGATGAGGCCATGACACAACGCCCCGCCACCGGCTCCGACCCCGGCCCGACCACACCCCACTCCCCTGCTCCCGGCCCCCGAGACGCCCTGACCGACGTCCCCGGCCTCCGGGTCGGCCATGCCACCCGTCGAGGCGACGGCTGGCTCTCGGGTACCACCGTGGTGCTGACGGAGCCGGGCGGAGCGGTGGCCGCCGTCGAGGTGCGCGGCGGTGGTCCCGGGACGCGGGAGACCGATGCGCTCGACCCGCGCAACCTGGTGCAGCGGGTCGAGGCGGTGGTGCTGACGGGCGGTTCGGCGTTCGGGCTGGACGCCGCCTCCGGGGTGGCGGCCTGGCTGGAGGAGCGGGGCCGGGGTGTGCGGGTGGGGCCCGGCCCGCATCAGGTGGTCCCGGTGGTTCCGGCGGCCTGCCTCTTCGACCTGGGAAGGGGCGGGGACTGGCGGGCCCGGCCGGGGACGGCGCTCGGCCGGGAGGCGGTGGAGCGCGCGGCGGTCGGAGGACCGGTCGGGCAGGGCGTGGTGGGTGCGGGCACGGGAGCGGTCGCGGGTGGGATGAAGGGAGGTGTGGGGACGGCGAGTCTGCGGCTGGCGTCGGGCCACACGGTGGCGGCGCTGGTGGTGGTGAACGCGGTGGGTTCGGTGTGCGATCCGGAGACGGGGGTGTTGTACGGCAGGTACTTCGCGCAGCGGCCCGGGCCGGGGGGACGCGTGGTGTGGCCGTCCCCCGAGGCGCACGAGCGGGCGCGGGCGCGGCTGGCGGCGGCGGTCGCGGAGACCGAGCGGCGCGGCGCGGCGACGGTGCGGCCGGGCACCGAGGAGCCCTCGGCGTCCGGCGCGCCGTCGGCCGGCCGGCCCCCGCTGAACACCACGCTCGCCGTGGTGGCCACCGACGCCGCGCTCACCCGGGCCCAGGCGCAGAAACTGGCTGGGACCTCGCACGACGGGCTGGCGCGCGCGGTGCGTCCGGTGCATCTGCTGCACGACGGGGACACGGTGTTCACCCTGGCCACCGGGGCGAGGCCGATCGAGGGCGCGGCGGTGAACGAGGTGCTGGCCGCAGGTGCCGACGCGGTGACCCGCGCCATCGTGAAGGCGGTCCTGTCGGCGGAGTCGGTGGAGACTGCGGCGGGTGTGTTCCCCTCGTACCGCGAGTTGTACGGGGACCTCGCCCCCAAGCCGTGACGGCGCCCCTGCCCTGCCGCTCTCCGCGCTCCCGCTCTTCGGGACACCCCGCAACCCCCTGCCTCTTCGCCTGGCCGCGAGGCTCCCGGGCCCCGCTCACGCCGGGGGCGGGCAGCGGGGGCTCGAAGACAGGGGGGATGAAGGGCCGCAAGGCGGGTACGGACACGCATGGGTGACAGGGCGTCGGGTGAGAAAAGGCTGCCCTTACTGCGGGAACTCCGGCGGGGCGTCATGCGTTTTCCGTTTCCCGGGCAAGATGTCCGAGCCAGGGGCTACGGTATGCACCCACCAGGTGACATGGAGCAACGCCGGGAGAAACCTTGAGCGTTCCGTACGAGACATGTGGGACCCACGAGGCATTCGAGTCGCCGGACGCCTGCCTTCAGCGACTTCTCGCCCGCACCCTCAACTCCTTCGAACTTCCCGACGAGACGCTGTCCCGGCTCGATACGGCGCTCGCCTATGACAGTTGCCTGCACTCCGCCGCGCACCACAGCGACGGCAGACGCCGGGAGACGTACCGGCACGTGTGGTTGGTGGCCGACGGAAGTGCCGTCACCCTGTGGGAGCTGACGCACAACACCGCCCCGGACGGGCGGCTCCACCACGAGGTGTACACCGACCACGAGGAGCTGCGGATCGCCACGGCGCGGCTGCCGCTCCCGAGCACCGATCCCGTGGAGCTGGAGGGCGCGCCGCGGCTGGAGGTGGACGACAGTCCTGCCCAGCCGCCGCCCGAGCGCGAGTACGAGTGGGGCGACTCCCCGGACCACGCGCGGCGGGTGCTGCGCCGGGCGGAGAACACCGACCGGCCGGGCGAGGAGGTGGCCGTGCTGCTGGCGGGGGCTTTCGCGCACCAGATCACCCAGGCGTTCGGCCGACTCGACCCGCTGCGGGGCCGCCGCCCGGGCTTCTCCCTCTACGAGCACGCGTTCCTCCTCGCGGACGGCCGCGAGGTGAGCCTCTGGGAGGTGGAGCACACGGCGACGCCCGACGGACGTCACATGTGCGAGGTCTACGAGACGGAGGACGCCGCCCAGGCGGCGATGGAGCGCCGGGCCGCCTCGCTCTGAGGGCCGCCTGCCCGCCGGGCCCGGGTCTGCCGACCCAGGTCCGGACAGAGAGGGACCCCAGCACCCCGGGGGGGGGATGGAGTGCTGGGGCCGGGCCCCGGCACCAGGGGGGGCGGGTGCCGGGGGTTCAGGGGAGCCGGGGCTCTGGGGTCAGCCTGGCTCATATGGGTCGAGCGTAGGGCGAGCCACGCCGGGGCGCGGGGCCGACAGGGCCGATCGGGGGCCACGGATGTTCCACCGGGCCCCGTCACGGCCCGGGTCGGGGCCCCGGGACATCAGGCCGCCGCGTCGAATCCGGTGTCGTGCGCCATGCGCTTCAGCTCCAGGAGGGCGTGCTTCTCTATCTGGCGGATGCGCTCGCGGGTGAGGCCGTGCTGCTTGCCGACCTCGGTGAGGGTGCGCTCGCGGCCGTCCTCGATGCCGTACCGCATCTTGATGATGGAGGCGGTGCGGTCGTCGAGCTGGCCGATGAGGTCGTCCAGTTCCTCGCTGCGCAGCAGGGTGAGGACGGACTGCTCGGGGGAGACCGCGGAGGTGTCCTCCAGGAGGTCGCCGAACTGGGTGTCGCCCTCGTCGTCCACCGACATGTTGAGCGAGACCGGGTCGCGGGCCCAGTCGAGGACGTCGGTGACGCGCTCGGGGGTGCTGCTCAGCTCGGCCGCGATCTCGGCGTGCTCGGGGTCCCGGCCGTGCTCGCGGTTGAACTCGCGCTGGACGCGGCGGATGCGGCCCAGCTCCTCCACGAGGTGCACGGGCAGCCGGATGGTCCGGGACTGGTCGGCGATGGAGCGCGTGATGGCCTGCCTGATCCACCAGGTGGCGTACGTGGAGAACTTGAAGCCCTTGGCGTAGTCGAACTTCTCGACGGCGCGGACCAGGCCGGCGTTCCCCTCCTGGATGAGGTCGAGCAGGGGGAGGCCGCTGCGTGGGTAGCGGCGGGCCACGGCGACGACGAGGCGGAGGTTGGACCGGATGAAGACGTCCTTGGCCCGCTCCCCTTCGGCGACGAGCGCTTCCAGTTCCTCGCGGGAAGCTCCGGCGGAGTCGCTGTCGACCTCGCCTTCCAGGATCTTCTGGGCGTAGACGCCGGCCTCGATGGTCTGGGACAGCTCCACTTCCTTCGCGGCGTCCAGCAGCGGTGTGCGGGCGATCTCGTCGAGATACATGCCCACAAGGTCGCGGTCGGCGATCTCGCCGGTCGCGCGGACGCTGCCTGCCGCGCCGGTCTCGCCGGAGGCGGCGGGCTTACGACGGGCGACGGCACGGGTTGCCATGCGTGCTCCCTTGCGATGAGTGGTGGACGACCTGGCGGACTCCACATCCGGCGACCCGGTTGCGGCATCCGTAGGAATCAACGATTGCAATCCGGACAGAATTCCCCACCTGCTCATTGTTTTTCGGGGTCATGCAGTACCCTGTCCGGCCACAGGCGGGGAGGATGATCGGAATGACACCGCGCGGAACAGCGGAACCGCAGGTCAGGCCGGGAATCGCGGCGGACCTCAGCGGCCTCACGGACCTCTGCAACCACTACGTTCTCCGGACTCCGATCACCTTCGACACGGTGCCGCTTACCCCGGAGGGACGCACGCAGTGGTTCCTCTCCCACCCGAAGGACGGCCCGCACCGCCTGATGGTTGCCACGGAACCCGCCGCGTCCGGCCCCGCGCGCCTGCTCGGCTACGCGACCAGCTCACCCCTGCGCCCGAAGGCGGCGTACGCGACCTCGGTCGAGGTCAGCGTCTACTGCGCCCCCAACGCGGCGGGCCGCGGCGTGGGCAGCGCCCTGTACACGGCCCTCTTCGGCGCCCTGGCCGGTGAGGACCTGCACCGCGCCTACGCCGGCGTCACCCAGCCCAACGACGCCTCCCACCGCCTGCACACCCGCTTCGGCTTCCGCCCGATCGGGACGTACGGGCAGGTGGGCCGCAAGTTCGGGCGGTACTGGGACGTGCGGTGGTACGAGAAGGGGCTGGGCGGGGGCGGAAGCAGCCCGGCCGGCGTCTGAGGCCGAAGAGCCGGACCGGCGTTCGAGGCCCCCCTAGCCGAACTGCACCGACCGCTTCGCGAGCCCCATCCAGAAGCCGTCGATGACGCTGCGCTGGGTGGCGAGGTCGCCGGTGGCGTCGGCGGCGCCGAGGGTGACGAAGAGGGGGGCGAAGTGTTCCGTACGGGGGTGGGCGAGGGCGCCGGCGGGGGCGGCGTGGGTGAAGTCGAGCAGGGTGTCGACGTCACCGCCGTCGAGGGCGGCCCGCCCCCAGTCGTCGAACTCGGCCGACCAGGACGGAGTCCCGCCCTGTCGCAGCGCGGCCAGGTTGTGGGTGAAGAAGCCGGAGCCGACGATCAGGACGCCCTCGTCGCGCAGGGGCGCCAGCTTGCGGCCGATCTCCATGAGGCGGCGCGGGTCGAGGGTGGGCAGTGACATCTGGAGGACGGGGACGTCGGCCTCGGGATACATCTCGACGAGGGGGACGTAGGCGCCGTGGTCCAGGCCCCGGTCGGGGATGGACTGGACCGGGGTGCCGGGGGCGGCCAGGAGCTTGCGGACCGAGTCGGCGAGGGCGGGGGCGCCGGGGGCGGCGTACTGGACGCGGTAGTAGTGCTCGGGGAAGCCCCAGAAGTCGTAGACCAGGGGGAGGGTGCGGACGGCGCCGAGGGCGAGGGGGGCCTCCTCCCAGTGGGCGGAGACCATGAGGATCGCGGTGGGGCGGGGCAGCCCGGCGGACCAGGCGGCCAGCTGGCCGGGCCAGACGGGGTCGTCGGCGAGGGGCGGGGCGCCGTGACTGAGGTAGAGGGCGGGCATCCGCTCGGCGGTGCTGTTCATGGCGACTCCACTCCTGATACTTGAAACCTCAAGTTCTGGGTCGACCGTAACGTCCTTTTGTTCAACTTTCAAGAATGGTTTCGTAGAGTGGATGACATGACCACTTCCCCCGGCGACCGGCCCGGGCCCCCGCGGCCCCGCTGGCTCTCCGACGACGAACAACGCGCCTGGCAGGCGTACCTGCACGCGACGACCCTGCTGGAGGACCACCTCGACCGGCAGTTGCAGCGCGACGCCGGGATGCCGCACGTCTACTACGGGCTCCTGGTCCAGCTCTCCGAGGCGCCCGAGAAGCGGCTGCGGATGACCGAGCTGGCCGAGGGTGCGAAGATCACCCGCTCGCGGCTCTCCCACGCGGTGGCGCGGCTGGAGAAGAACGGCTGGGTACGGCGCGAGGACTGCCCTTCCGACAGACGGGGGCAGCTCGCGGTGCTCACCGAGGAGGGCGAGGCGATGCTGACCCGCAGCGCACCCGGCCATGTCGCGGCCGTCCGCCAGGCCCTCTTCGACCGGCTCACCCCGGAACAGGTCGACTCCCTCGGCGCGATCATGGCGACCGTCGCCGAGGGACTCCAGCCCTCGGGGAGCGACTCGGACCTGCCCTGGCGGCGCTGACCGCGCCCCCGCTCGCGGGGCTTCCGCCGCACGGGTCGGTCCAGGTGGACGTCGCCGGGCCGCAGGCGACGAGGAGTACGCCGACACCCGACGACCCGGCGCGGACGCGGCCACCACCGCCTCGGCCCGGACCGGCCGGGCCGGGCACTCACCGGTGGTGGTGAGGCAGGAGGCGGCGAGGGCTTTCATCAGTACGGCGCCGAGGGCGCCGCCGGCCCGCTACGAGGTGGTGACCCACCACCGAGGCGACCCCGGCATCACTCGGCACGAGCCGCGTCGCCGCCGGCCCGGCGGACACGAACCCGTACCGAGGCCGAGCGGCACCGTCATCGCGGTGCCACGGAGACGTACGGGCCGCCGACCCCGGCTCGGCGGGCAGCGGCGTTCCGGCGGCGACCGGGGCGCGGCCCGGGTTCATCCTCCGGGCGCCGATCCGCGTCGAGTCGGTGATCACGCCCGCGCTCATCGGCGAAGGGGCAAAGCCGGTCCCCGACCGACGAGTTCGCGGGCGGCCTCGGTGATCCGCTCGCGGCGGCGCCGCGCGGACGCAGGTCCTTCCGCTCCGGTGGTGGCGCCGGAGCGCCCCACGGCCGCCTCCCTCGCGCACGGGGAGCTGGCCCCCGCTTCGCCGGACACCGCCTTCGGGCGGGGAGAGAGCCCCTGCCCATGTCCGCTCCGGCCCCGGAAGGGGCTTTGTGAGCCGCTTCACGAAGTGCCCGGGCATGCCCCCGTTCGGTCGCACCCAGCGAGCGTCCCCTCACCCTCCGGATGAGGGTGAACGGACAGGCGCAGCCGGGCCGGTCGGCTGCCGCGACCGAAGGGCACCGTATGTCGCGCACCCGTCGGCGGATATCCGGGACCCGGCGCCACGTCCTGCTCGCCTCGGTCACCGCCCTCGCCCTCGCGGTCACCACCTCGGCCAGCACCGGCCGCCTGCTGGAGGGGCCGCCCACGGCGGGCCCGGCCGCGATGGCCCGTTCGACGGTGCTGGGACCCTGCATGATCAGCGGCCCGATGGGGGTCCAGATGTCCGAGGGGCTGCCGACCGCCCCCGGCTACACCCGCTCCACCGGCACCGTCCGCGCCCTCAACCTGATGATCGACTTCCCCGACGCCCCCGGTGAGGGGAGCGCCCAGGACCGGCTCGCGGAGTTCTTCCCGCAGACCACCGACTGGTTCCGCACCAGTTCCTACGGCCGCCTCGCCTACCGGCCCGACGCCCCGATAGCCGACTGGCTGCGGATGCCCGCCCCCTTCGCCTCGTACGGGATAGACCGGGGCGCGCCCTTCGACCCGGGTTACCGGGAGCTGGTCCAGGACATCGTGGCCGAGGCCGACCCCGAGGTGGACTTCAGCGAGTACGACCTGCTCAACATCCTCATCACGCCGAACGCCGGGCCGGACGCCCTGGAGACCGTGCTGTCGGTGACCTTCGCGGGGAACCAGGAGGCGCCGGTGGCCGACGGCGTCCCCGTCGCCAACGCCTCGTTCGTCTACAGCCGCCAGGACGACGGCTCGGGCAACCTGGAGGAGACCGGGTACCGCGTCCTGCCGCACGAGAACGGCCATGTCTTCGGCCTCCCCGACCTGTACACCGGCGACGGCGGGGCGGCGGTCGGCCACTGGGACATCATGAGCGAGGACTGGGGCGCCAACAACGACCTGCTCGGCTGGCACAAGTGGAAACTGGGGTGGCTCGACGACGACCAGGTCCGCTGCGCCGCCACTCCG
This sequence comes from Streptomyces sp. BBFR102, assembly GCF_051397025.1. Lineage (NCBI taxonomy): Bacteria > Bacillati > Actinomycetota > Actinomycetes > Kitasatosporales > Streptomycetaceae > Streptomyces > Streptomyces sp. BBFR102. Next base: position 3,571,014 of record NZ_CP195757.1, on the reverse strand, counting down.
GGCACCACCGAGCACCGCCTGCGCCCGCTCGCCGAGAGGGGCGGCACCAAGCTCGTCTTCATCCCGCTGACCGGCTCCGCCGGGTACGCCCTGGAGGTGCGCACCCAGGAGGGCAACGACGAGGCCGTCTGCCGCCCGGGGGTACTCGTCTACCGGGTGGACGCCGAGGTCGACACCGGGCTCGGCCCGATCGAGGTGGTCGACGCCACCCGCGACAGCGGCGGCTGCACCCGGCGCCCCAACGTCCACGCGGAACTCTCCGACGCCCCGTTCCGCCCCGGCGAGACCTTCGACGCCGACAAGGACGGCGTCCGGGTCACCGTCGCCGGGGCCGACCTCGAAGGTACGTACACGGTGCGCGTCAGCCGGAAGTGAGCGGGACGCCCCGGCAGATCTCCGGAAACGCACGGGCCGGTGCGGCGCTCCACACGCGGACGGAGGCCCGGCCGCCCGGACGGCCCAGTGTGCGTGACCCGGTCGGCCCCGTGTCGTTGGCGTCATCGTCCGTCGGCCCCGGCGGACTCCCACGACACCTCTGACCTAGGAGAATCATGCGCAACCGCCGCACCGCCCGCGCCGCCGCCCTCACCGTCCTGATGGGCGGTGCGGCGCTCGCCGCAGCGGGTGCCGCGCAGGCGGACGCGGGCCCGTCCTCGCAGCCCGTCCCCTCGGGCGCCTCCGCCCAGGACACCCCGCAGGGCCTGCCGATCGTGGGCGACGTCGCGAAGGGGCTGCCCACCCAGGCGATCTCGGGTCTGCTCCCCGGTGGCCTCCCCACCGACCAGATCCTGGGCAGCGCGCCCGCCGACGCGATCACCGGCCAGTTGTCCGGCGCGACGGACACGGTCACCGGCGCCGCATCCCGCGCGCTGCCCGCCGACGCGATCGGAAACAGCCTGCCCACCGACGGCCTGCCCCTCCAGCAGTTCCTCGGCGGTCTGCCCATCACCGGCTGACCCCGCGCCGTGGCCGTCGGCGCCCGCACCCCCGCCGGGCCCCGACCTGTACGCGAACCACCCTCCCCCCACACGGACGGAGCAGCACATGCCGACGCGGAAAGGCCGCCAGCACAAGGCCCGCAAACAGAAGGGCCGCCGCCACCGCACCGTCAACCGCACCCCGCGCCCCGTCACCCGGTCTCGGCTCCCGGGCGCTTCCGGGCAGGGCACCGGGCCCGCGGCACCGGCGGCCGCCTCCCGGACCGCGCCCTCCGCGCGGCCGGCGCCCGGCCCGGTGGCCGTCGGGCCCCCGGCGAAGGCGCGGACCCCCGCACCCGAGGCGTCCCCCACCCCGCTCCCCGGCGTCCCTGCCGAGGTCTTCGCCCCCGTCGGCGCGGGCGGGCTCGGGCGGACCGCCGAGCGCAGCTGGCGCCACCTGGCCGCGGCCGGCGCCCAGGGCGCCACGCTCGACGAGGTGAGCGCCGGCGCGGGCTACCAGCCGACCACCGTCACCCGCCATCTGGCGGGCCTCGCCGAGCGCGGGCTCGCGCGGCTGGACGGGGAGCGCTGGTACGCCGTGGCCCCGGCCGACGCACCCGCTTGCGCCTGACGGACAGGGCGCCTGTCCCGGGCGGCACGCAAATAGAACTATTCGCGGCCTCCGTTACGTGCACGTAGCAGGCAACGTTGGCACTGCGGTTCGTTCCCTGGCCGGGCCGGGGCGGCATCCAGCCGCCCCGGCCCGGCGCCGCGCAGAAACCGTTCCCCCATTACCCGGTCGGCATCCGACACGGGGCGTTCGGGTGGCGGAGGAAGACCGCCCGCATTTCCTCAGTTTCCTCCCACCCGTCCGGTCGTTACCGATATCGACGGCGACGAAACGGGGCGTGACACCGACTCGTGCAGCGCGAAAGACGTGGCTGTGTAGGGCGTCGCCGCCGGAAAGGTACAACCGTGAAGTACATGAAGAGCGCCGCATTCATCGCCGGTTCGCTGATGGCCGTCGGCGTGGCCACCCCGGCCCTGGCCGACGCGGGCGCCGGCGCCGCCGCGACCCACTCCCCCGGCGTCATCTCGGGCAACGCGGTCCAGGTTCCGGTCCACGTCCCCGTGAACGCCTGCGGCAACACCATCAACGTCGTCGGCCTGCTCAACCCGGCCTTCGGCAACGCGTGCGCCAACCTCTGACGGCGCCTTCGGGCGCCTGACGCCCGGATTCGTGGAACGGCCCCTGAGCGCACGCCATGCGTTCGGGGGCCGTTCCCCCAGCAGCACGGGCGGGCATCGGGCCCTCCCGACCTGAACAGACAGGGAACGATCAAGTGCGACAGGTTATGAGCAGGAGCATGCTCGCCGCCGCGGCGGCGACCGGCCTCCTCTCGGTGACGGGCGCGGCCGCCCACGCCGACGCGGGTGCGGCGGGAGCCGCCGTGAACTCCCCGGGCGTGGCTTCCGGCAACACCGTCCAGGCCCCGGTCCACGTGCCGGTGAACCTCTGCGGCAACACCGTGAACGTCATCGGGCTCCTCAACCCGGCGTTCGGCAACAAGTGCGCCAACGTGGGCGACGGGGGCGCCGAGGCCGAGGGCGTAGCCACCAACTCCCCCGGCGTGGCCTCGGGCAACGCCGTCCAGGCCCCGGTCGACGTGCCGCTCGACGTGTGCGGCAACTCGGTCGACGTGGTCGGCCTGCTCAACCCGGCCTTCGGCAACGAGTGCGCCAACAGCGACGGGAAGCCGCCCACCGAGCAGCCCCCCACCGAGCAGCCTCCGACCGAGCAGCCCCCCACGGAGCAGCCGCCCACCGAGCAGCCCCCCACGGAGCAGCCGCCCACCGAGCAGCCCCCCACGGAGCAGCCGCCCACCGAGCAGCCCCCCACGGAGCAGCCGCCCACCGAGCAGCCCCCCACGGAGCAGCCGCCCACCGAGCAGCCCCCCACGGAGCAGCCGCCCACCGAGCAGCGCCTCACGGAGCAGCCGCCCACGCGCGACATGCCGAAGGAGGAGCTGGCTGAGACCGGCGCCGACCAGATCGGTACCGCGGCCGCCCTCTCCGCCGCTCTGCTCGGCGGTGGCCTGCTGATGGTCCGCCGCGGCAGGTCTGCCCGCCGCTGACCGACCGGGCCCTCGGCCCACCGCGTCCCGCCCGCCCGGCAATCGCCCGCCGGGCGGGACGCCCCCTCCGGGTCTCCTCGCCAACGCGCGCGAGGCGACCCGGTCGGCGTTTTCGGGGGCGGGTCGGCGCTCCGTACCACCGTCTCGTGGGGCCGGGCCGCGTTCTCTCCGGGGCTTTCGCACCGGCCCGGGAAAGCCCTTCGCCGTATTCCCGACGGGCCGCGGCCTTATCCCGGTCGGGTGCGAGCACGCTTTCCGCGCCCGGCGTGCGCTCCCTTCTCGGGGCGCGCCGCCTCCTTGACACCGCGCCACGCGTCCGGGTGAATCAACCGGCCCCGGGCTGTTCTCCCGGTTTCCCCGGTGGACGCCTTTCGTTGAGCAGTCGCATTCACGCAGTCGAATTCACGCGGCCGTATACGAGGAGCCTCCGGCGGCCCGTGGATTCGGCCGGATCGCCGGGCCGTCTCCCGGCACGGAAGAAGGACGCACATGAAGCACCGCAGGACCGCCTCCGCCCTCGTCGTCTCGATGCTGGCGGCCGGTGCCGCGGCAGCCGCCGCGACCCCCGCGCTCGCCGTCGACACCTCGGGGGTGCCGATGAGCCTCAACGCGGGCGCGGACAAGCTGACCGGGTCGCTGGAGACGCACCGCCTCGGCGGCCAGGTCACCGACCCGCTGCTGCGCGGCGCCGACAGCGCCGTGGAGCAGGTGCGCGGCAGCGACCTCGGGAAGGCCGGGGAGGGCGTCAGCAAGGTCGCCGACGGCGCCAAGACGCTGCTCGGCGGGGTGCCGCTGAAGGACCTGCCGCTGCAGTGAGGCGCGCTCCGGCGGCACGCCGGGACACGGTGGGGCGGGGAGGACCGCCCGGTGTGCCGCCGCCCGGACCCCGTCGGTCCGGCCGCCGGGTCAGCCGGTCGCGGCCCGCTCGTCGACGATGCGGCGGATCTTGCCGACGGAGCGCTCCAGCGTCTCCGGGTCGACGATCTCCACGGCGGCGCTGACCCCCACGCCGTCCTTGACGGCCTTGCCTATCGCGGCGGCGGCGCGCTCGCGCAGCGCGGCGTCGGCGGTGGGCCGGGCCTCGGCGCGCACCGTCAGGTGGTCCATCCGGCCGCGCTTGGTCAGCCGGAGCTGGAAGTGCGGGGCGACGCCCTCGGTGCGCAGCAGGATCTCCTCGATCTGGCTGGGGAAGAGGTTGACCCCGCGCAGGATGATCATGTCGTCGGAGCGCCCGCTGATCTTCTCCATGCGGCGCATGGCGGGGCGGGCGGTGCCGGGCAGCAGCCGGGTCAGGTCGCGGGTGCGGTAGCGGACGACCGGCATGGCCTCCTTGGTGAGGCTGGTGAGGACCAGTTCACCGTGTTCGCCGTCGGGCAGCACCTCGCCGGTGACCGGGTCGACGATCTCCGGGTAGAAGTGGTCCTCCCACAGGTGCAGGCCGTCCTTGGTGTCGACGCACTCCTGGGCGACGCCGGGTCCCATGACCTCGGAGAGGCCGTAGATGTCGACCGCGTGGAGGTCCATGCGGTCCTCGATCTCGCGGCGCATCTCCTCGGTCCACGGCTCGGCGCCGAAGACCCCGGCGCGCAGCGAGGTGGCGCGCGGGTCGATGCCCTGGCGCTCGAACTCGTCGAGGAGGGTGAGCAGGTAGGACGGGGTGACCATGATGATCTCGGGCCGGAAGTCCTGGATGATCTGGACCTGCCGGGCGGTCATGCCGCCGGAGGCGGGGATCACGGTGCACCCCGCACGCTCGACGCCGTAGTGCGCGCCGAGGCCGCCGGTGAACAGCCCGTAGCCGTACGCCACGTGGACCTTGTCGCCGGGGCGGGCGCCGGCGGCGCGCAGCGAGCGGGCGACGAGGTCGGCCCAGACGGAGAGGTCGTGGTCGGTGTAGCCGACGACGGTGGGGCGTCCGGTGGTGCCGCTGGAGGCGTGGATGCGGCGGATGTCGGCCTGCGGGACGGCGAACATGCCGAAGGGGTACGACTCGCGGAAGTCCGCCTTGGCGGTGAAGGGGAAGCGCGCGAGGTCGTCGAGGGTGCGGCAGTCGTCCGGGGTGACGCCCGCCTCCTCGAACTTGCGGCGGTACAGCGGCACGTTGTCGTACGCGTGGCGCAGGCTCGTGCGCAGCCGCTCCAGTTGGAGGGTGCGCAGTCCGGAGAGGGTGAGGCGCTCGGCGGAGTCCTTCAGCTCGTCGGGCAGCGGCTCGCCCAGCCGGGACGTCCCGGTCCCGGCCGCAGTGCTGTTCATGATCATCCTTCCACGGCTCGTCTCACGCGGCTGTGGCCGCGGAATTCGGCGACGACCCGGTCGTCGCGGGTGATGCGGACGTCGTAGATCCCGCTGCGTCCGAAGCGGGTGCGTTCCACGGCGTGGGCCGTCAGTACGTCGCCCTCGCGGGCGGGGGCGACGAAGACGATGTCGGCGGCGGCCCCCACGGCCTGCGGACCGTAGCTGTTGCAGGCGCAGGCGAAGGCGGTGTCGGCGAGGGTGAAGAGGAAGCCGCCGTGGGCGTCGCCGTGGCCGTTGACCATGGCGGCGGTGACGGTCATGCCGACGCTCGCGGTGCCTTCGCCGACGGCCTGGAGGGTCATCCCGAGCCCCCGGGAGGCGGCGTCGGCGGCGAACATCCGGGCGGCGGGGCCGCCGGTGCGGGCGCCGTCCGGCGTCACCCGGTCGGCCCTACCGCCCGCGTCGGGCGCCTGAGCGGTCCCGGAGGCCGGCGCCGTCCCCGCGAACCCCGGCTCCGCCGGCTCCTGGAGACCGGCGCGCGGGCCGGTCGTCACGTCCTCGCGACGTCCCATGTGGCCATCACCCCTTGCTGCCCGACCGAACATTCGGTTAGCTTGCGACCAGCTCAGTAATTCAGCATCCGATCTGCCTGTCAAGGGGTGCCCATGCCTTCTCCCGACGCCACCGCCACCACCGGCGCGGCCGACTTCTTCGCCCGTCACGAGACCCTGCTGAGCAGGGCTTCTGCCGAGATCACCGCCCGCGGCTTCTGGTCGGCGTACCCGGAGTCGCCGAGTCGTTCCGTCTACGGCGACGGCGCGGCCGAGGCGGGCGAGGCCGCTTTCGAGGCGCGGCTCGGACGCCCCTTCGAGCTGTCCGGCCACCCCGGTGAGCCGGGTGCCGTCGGCGGCGAGGTCTCCCCCTACGGCCGCGTCCTCGGCGTGACCTACCCGCGCCTGGCCCCGGCCGACGCGGTGGCCGCCGCCAAGGCCGCCGGGCGCACCTGGCGGCGGGCCACCCCGGACGAGCGCGCCGGGGTCGCCGCCGAGATCCTGGCCCGGCTCAACGCCGCCTCCTTCGAGATCGGCCACGCCGTCCACCACACGACGGGCCAGCCCTTCGTGATGGCCTTCCAGGCGGGCGGGCCGAACGCGCAGGACCGGGGTCTGGAGGCGGTGGCGTACGCGTGGGCGGAGCAGAAGCGGCACCCGGCGGCGGCGCGGTGGGAGAAGCCGGCGCGCAAGGGTGAGCCGACGGTGCTGGAGAAGACGTTCACGCCGGTCGGCGCGGGTGTCTCGCTGCTGGTCGCCTGCAACACCTTCCCGACCTGGAACGGCTACCCGGGCCTGTTCGCCTCGCTGGTCACCGGCAACCCGGTGATCGTCAAGCCGCACCCGGGCGCGGTCCTGCCGCTGGCCATCAGCGTCGGCATCGCCCGTGAGGTGCTGGCCGAGGCCGGGTTCGACCCGGACGTGGTGCTGCTCGCCGCCGAGGAGGCGGGCGGGCGCAGCGCCGCCGAGCTGGCCGTCCACCCGGACGTGCGGATCGTCGACTTCACCGGCTCCTCGGAGTTCGGCACCTGGCTGGAGCGCAACGCCCTCCAGGCCGCCGTCTTCACCGAGAAGGCCGGGCTGAACACGGTCGTCCTGGACTCCACCGACGACTACAAGGGGCTGCTGCGGAACCTCTCGTTCTCGCTCTCCCTCTACAGCGGTCAGATGTGCACCACCCCGCAGAACCTCTACGTACCGCGCGAGGGTTTCGCCACCGACCAGGGCGTGAAGACCCCGGCCGAGTTCGGCGCGGACCTCGGCGCGGCCCTCGACAAGCTGCTCGGTGACCCGGAGCGGGCGGCCGGGACGCTGGGCGCGCTGGTCGGCACGCCGGTGGTGGAGCGGGTCGAGCGGGCCGCGAAGCTCGGCGGGACGAGCTGGGGCGGGCAGGCTCTGGTCCACCCGTCCTCGGAGGCGGCCGTGCAGCGCTTGCCGCTGGTCACGCTGCTGGACGCCGACGCGGACGCCCAGACGTACCGCAGCGAGTGGTTCGGGCCGATCTCCTTCGTGGTCGCCGCCGACTCCACCGACCACGCGCTGGCGCTCTTCCGGGAGACCGTCGGCGAGCACGGCGCGCTGACCGCCACCGTCCACTCGACCAGCGAGGACGTCCTGGAGCGGGCCCGGGAGGCGGCGCTGGACGCGGGCGTGCACCTGGCGGAGAACTTCACCGGTCCGGTCTTCGTCAACCAGTCGGCGGCCTTCAGCGACTTCCACGGCTCGGCCGCCAACCCGGCCGCCTCCGCCACCCTCACCGACCCGGCCTTCGTCACCGGCCGCTTCCACACCCTCCAGTCCCGCCGCCCGGCCCGCCCCGTCCAGGGGGCCTGAGGTGCCCGAGGAGGTCTACCTGGTCGACGGGGCGCGCACCCCGCAGGGCAAGTACGGCGGGGCCCTCGCCCAGGTGCGCCCCGACGACCTGGCCGCGCTCGTCGTCGGCGAGGCCGTGCGGCGCGCCCAGGTGCCCGCCGACGCGGTCGACGAGGTGATCCTCGGCGCCGCCAACCAGGCCGGCGAGGACAACCGGGACGTCGCACGGATGGCGGTGCTTCTCGCAGGGCTGCCGCACACCGTGCCCGGCTACACCGTCAACCGGCTCTGCGCCTCGGGCCTGACCGCCGTCGCCTCGGCCGCGCAGGCCATCCGCTCCGGCGAGGCCGAGGTCGTGGTGGCGGGCGGGGTCGAGTCGATGACCCGGGCGCCGTGGGTGATGGCGAAGCCCGGCACGCCCTGGGCCAAGCCCGGCGAGGTCTTCGACACCTCGCTGGGGTGGCGGTTCACCAACCCGAGGTTCGCCGCGGCCGACCGGGCCCCGGCGCCCGGCGAGGGCCCGGTGACGCTCTCCATGGGCGAGACGGCCGAGGAGGTCGCCGCGCTCGACGGGATCACCCGGGAGCAGTCGGACGCCTTCGCGCTCCGCTCGCACCAGCGGGCGGTCGCGGCCCGGCGCGCCGGGCACTTCGACCGCGAACTCGTCCCCGTCCCCGTCAAGGACGGCGAGGTCACCGCGGACGAGGGCCCGCGCCCCTCCACCACCCTGGAGAAGCTGGCCACGCTGCGGACCGTCTTCCGGGCTGACGGCATCGTCACCGCCGGCGCCTCCTCGCCGCTCTCGGACGGCGCCTCGGCGCTGGTCGTGGCGAGCGGCGCGGCCGTCGAGCGGTACGGACTGACGCCGCGCGCCCGGATCACCGCCGCCGCCTCGGCCGGGGTGGAGCCGCACCTGATGGGCCTCGGCCCGGTCCCGGCGACGCGGAAGGCGCTGGAGCGGGCCGGGTGGACGGCGGCCGACGTGGAGGCCGTCGAGCTGAACGAGGCGTTCGCCGCGCAGGCACTCGCGGTGATCGCCCGCCTGGGGCTCGACCCGGAGCGGGTCAACGGCGACGGCGGCGCCATCGCGCTGGGCCACCCGCTGGGCTCCTCCGGCTCCCGCATCCTGCTGACCCTGCTGGGCCGCCTGGAGCGCGAGGACGCCCGCCGCGGCCTGGCCACGCTCTGCGTCGGCGTCGGGCAGGGCGTCGCGATGCTGGTGGAGCGGGTATGAGTACGCACACGACGGGCGCCGCCTTCACCACGCTCACCGTGGAGGAGCGGGCCGACCGGGTCGTCGTGACCCTGGACCGGCCCGAGGCGCGCAACGCGATCAGCGCCCGCATGATCCGCGAGCCGCACACGGTCTGCGAGGTGCTGGAGGACGAGCCGCGAGCGGATGACCGCCTTCCTGGAGCGCGGCTCTGCCCGCTCCACCACCCCCGCCCCGAGGAGGCCCGCTCATGACCACCGCAGCCGCCGTTCCCGCCCTCCCCCGGAGCGTCGCCGTGATCGGCGGCGGCCGGATGGGCGCGGGCATCGCCCAGTCCTTCGCCACCGCCGGGGCGCCGGTCACCGTGGTCGAGCACAGCCGCGAGGCGGCAGAGGCGGTCCGCGAGCGGATCGCCGGGTCGCTGGAGCGGGCCGCCGGGCGCGGGCTGATCGACGCCGCCCCCGCCGAGGTGCTGGACCGGATGGCCTTCGCCGACGCGGTGACCGGGCTGGACCCGGCGACCGAGCTGGTCGTGGAGGCCGTACCGGAGGAGGCCGGGCTGAAGGCGGAGCTGCTGGCCGCCGCCGAGCAGGTGGTGGGCGAGCAGGCGGTGCTGGCGACCAACACCAGTTCGCTGTCGGTCACCGAGCTGGCCGCGGTGCTTCAGCGGCCCGCCCGCTTCCTCGGCCTGCACTTCTTCAACCCGGTCCCGGCCTCCGCCCTGATCGAGCTGGTGGTGGCCGAGGACACCGACCCGGCCGTGGTCGACCGGGCGCTGGCCTGGACGGCGGCGCTCGGCAAGAAGGACGTCGTCGTCAAGGACTCGCCCGGCTTCGCCTCCAGCCGCCTCGGCGTGGCGCTCGGCCTGGAGGCGATCCGCATGGTCGAGGAGGGCGTGGCCTCCGCCGAGGCCATCGACGACGCCATGCGGCTCGGCTACAAGCACCCGATGGGTCCGCTGCGCCTGACCGACCTGGTCGGCCTGGACGTACGCCTGGCCATCGCCGAGTACCTGCACGCCACCCTCGGCGAGCGGTTCGCCCCGCCCCGGCTGCTGCGCGACAAGGTGGCCCGCGGCGAGCTGGGGCGCTCCACCGGACAGGGGTTCCACACATGGGAGAAGCAGAGGTGAACGACATGACCACGGCCAAGGCGCCCGGCGAGGGCGCGCTCCAGGAGTACTTCGACACGACGATCGCCCGCGACCAGCGGGTGGAGCCGCGCGACTGGATGCCCGAGGGGTACCGCAGGACGCTGATCCGGCAGATCGCCCAGCACGCCCACTCCGAGATCATCGGCATGCAGCCGGAGGGCGACTGGATCACCCGTGCGCCCTCGCTGCGCCGCAAGTCGATCCTCCTCGCCAAGGTGCAGGACGAGGCCGGGCACGGGCTGTACCTGTACAGCGCGGCCGAGACGCTCGGCGCCGACCGCGACGACCTGACCGAGCGGCTGATCACCGGCCGCCAGAAGTACTCGTCGATCTTCAACTACCCGACGCCGACCTTCGCCGACGTGGGCGTCATCGGCTGGTTCGTGGACGGCGCCGCCATCTGCAACCAGGTCCCGCTCTGCCGCAGTTCGTACGGCCCGTACGCGCGGGCCATGGTGCGGGTCTGCAAGGAGGAGTCGTTCCACCAGCGGCAGGGCTACGAGCTGCTGATGACGATGATGGCCGGCACCGAGGCGCAGCGGGCGATGGTGCAGGACGCGGTGGACCGCTGGTGGTGGCCCTCGCTGATGATGTTCGGCCCGCCGGACGACAACTCGCCCAACTCCGAGCGTTCCATGGCCTGGAAGATCAAGCGGCACTCCAACGACGAGCTGCGCCAGCGCTTCGTCGACATGACCGTCCCGCAGGCCGAGCACCTGGGCGTCACCCTCCCCGACCCCGAGCTGCGGTGGAACGAGGAGCGCGGCCGGTACGACTTCGGCACGCCCGACTACGCCGAGCTGATGCGGGTCATCTCCGGCGACGGCCCCCGCAACGCCGAGCGCGTCGCCCGCCGCCGCGCCGCCCACGAGGACGGCGCCTGGGTCCGCGAGGCCGCCGCCGCCCACGCCGCCAAGCACACCGCCCGCCACACCGGGCCCGACCGGACGGAGGCCGCCGCATGAGCGAGACCCCTACCCCCGCCCCCGCCGAGAGCCCGCGCGGCTCCTGGCCGCTCTACGAGATCTTCGTGCGCGGCAAGCGCGGCCTCAACCACGTCCACGTCGGCTCGCTGCGCGCCGCCGACGACCGGATGGCCCTGCTCAACGCCCGGGACCTGTACACGCGCCGCAACGAGGGCGTCTCCGTCTGGGCGGTGCGCTCCACCGACATCGCCGCCTCGGCCCCGGACGAGAAGGACCCGTTCTTCGCGCCCAGCGGCGACAAGGTCTACCGCCACCCGACGTTCTACGACATCCCCGAGGACGTCCCGCACATCTAGCGGCCCCACCCCACCCCGAGCAGCACAGAACCACGGAACAAGGAGCACCCTCGATGAGTGACGACCACCTCTCGGCGTCCCTGGCCGCCGGAGCGGAGGACGGCGAAGGCCGCTGGGCGTTCGGCACGGGCTTCGAGGACCCGCTGCACGGCGTGGACACGACGCTGCCCGACGGGGTCGACGCCGCCGCGCTGGCCGCGCTCTGCCTGGCCCTCGGCGACGACGCCCTGGTCGGCGCGCAGCGCCTCGCCCAGTGGACCACCGACGCCCCCGAGCTGGAGATCGAGCTGGCCCTCGCCAACATCGGCCTCGACCTGCTCGGCCAGGCCCGCCTGCTCTACGCCCGCACCGGCCAGGTGGACGGCACCGGGCGCGGCGAGGACGCCTACGCCTACTGGCGTGACGCCGACGCCTTCCGCAACGTCCGCCTCGCCGAACTGCCGCGCGGCGACTTCGCCTTCTCCATGGCGCGGCTGCTGGCCCTGGCCGCCTGGCGGCTCGCCCTCTTCCAGCGGCTGGCCACGGCGCCCGACCCGGTGCTGGCCGCCATCGCCGCCAAGGGCGTCAAGGAGCTGGCGTACCACCGCCAGTTCGCCGCCGACTGGATCGTGCGGCTCGGCGACGGCACCGAGGAGTCGGCCCGCCGTATGCAGGCCGGGTACGACGCGGTCGGGCCGTGGCTGGGCGAGCTGGCCGCCGACACCTCGGCCGACGCGCTCGGCGGGGACGCGGCGGAGGCCGGGGCCGAGCTGCGGCAGGTGTGGGAGGAGACGGCGCGCGCGGCCGGGCTGACGGTGGGCGCCTACCCGGCGCACTCCGGCGCGGGCCGGACCGGGGAGCGTACCGAGCACCTGGCGCCGCTCCTGGACGAGCTCCAGTCGGTGGCCCGCGCGCACCCCGGGGCGGCGTGGTGACCCGGCCCGGCGCGGCGGTCACCGTCCCGGCCGCGCTCTTCGACGCCGGGCTCGACGCGGTCCTCGCCGAGGCCGCCCGCACCACCGGCGGCCCGGCCCCTCGCGCGCTCCCCGGCGCGGGGCCGGCCACCGCTGCGGACGGGGACGGCCTGGAGCGGGCCCGCGCCGCCGCGGCCGCCGTCCGCGACCCCGAACTGCCCATGCTGACCCTGGCCGACCTCGGCGTGCTGCGCTCGGTGGCGTACGCCGGGGACGGCGCGGTCGAGGTGGCGCTCACCCCCACCTACTCGGGCTGTCCGGCGCTGGCCGAGATGCGCGCGGAGACCGTACGGGCCCTGCACGGCGCCGGCTTCCCCGAGGTACGGGTGGTCACCGTGCTGGACCCGCCGTGGTCGACGGACTGGATCAGCGAGGCCGGGCGACGCGCCCTCGCCGAGCACCACATCGCTCCGCCGGGTCCAGCCCCGCGCTCCTCGGGCCCGGTGCCGCTCACGCTGTCGCCGACCCGTACCGCCGCGCCTGAGGTGGCGTGCCCGCTGTGCGGGTCGGGGCGGACGGAGGAGATCTCCCGGTTCTCCGCCACCTCCTGCCGGGCGCTGCGCCGCTGCCTCGCCTGCCGGGAACCCTTCGAGCACGTCAAGGAGATCTAGATGTCCGCGCCCACCTCGCCCGCCCCCGCCCCGGTCCCCGCCCGGCGCAGGCCCCGCTTCCACACGCTGCGGGTGGCGTCCGTGGAGCCGCTGTGCGAGGACGCGGCCGCCGTCACCTTCGACGTGCCCGACGCCCTCGCGGACGCCTTCGCCTTCGCCCCGGGCCAGTCCCTGACGGTCCGCCGCACCGTGGACGGCCGCGACGAGCGCCGCTCGTACTCGCTCTGCGCCCCGGCGGGCGCCCCGCCCCGGATCGGCGTACGGGTGGTGCCGGACGGGCTCTTCTCGACCTGGCTGGTGCGCGAGGTGCGGCCCGGCGACGTGCTCGACGTGATGGAGCCGACCGGCCTGTTCACCCCGGCCCTCGGTGAGCCGGAGCACCATGTCCTGGTCGCCGCCGGCTCCGGCATCACCCCGATGCTCTCCATCGCCGCCTCGGTCCTCGCCGGGCACCCCGGGGCCCGCGTCACCCTGCTGTACGGCAACCGCCGCTCGGGCACGGTGATGTTCGCCGACGAGATCGCCGACCTGAAGGACCGCTACGCCGACCGCTTCCAGGTCGCGCACGTCCTCTCCCGGGAGCCGCGCGAGGCCGAGATCCTCTCCGGCCGCCTCGACGCCGACCGCCTCGCCGCCCTGGTCCCGGCCCTGCTGGAGGTGGCCGACACCGACCACTGGTGGCTCTGCGGCCCGCACGGCATGGTCCGTGACGCCCAGGCCCTGCTGAAGCGGCTGGGGGTGCCCGGCGACCGGGTCCACCAGGAACTGTTCTTCGCCGACGACCAGGAGGAGCCGGCCCCGGTCCGCCGCGACGAGGACGCGCTGCCCGAGGGCCCGGTCTCCGAGGTGACCCTGGTCCTGGACGGGCGTGCCTCCACCTTCCCGGCGAGCCGCGCGGAGACGGTCCTCGACGGTGCCCAGCGGGTCCGCCCGGACATGCCGTTCGCCTGCAAGGGCGGCGTCTGCGGCACCTGCCGGGCCAAGGTCACCGCCGGCGGGACCGAGATGCGCCGGAACTTCGCCCTGGAGGAGGCGGAGGTCGAGCAGGGGTACGTCCTGACCTGCCAGACCCGGCCGGTGTCGGACGAGGTCACGGTCGACTTCGACGTGTGAGCCCGGCGCGTACCCGCGCAGCACGAAGCCCCTGACGCGTGGTCAGGGGCTTCGTCGCCGGTCGGCCGGTCACCGGCGGGGCGCCCTCGGGGCTCGGTGGGCGCGCTTCCGCAGCCGACGGGGATTGCGGCGCGGCGCGGGCCCGGGAGCCGGGCGGGGCGCGTCAGCTGTTGCCGGCGCCGTTGCCCGAGAGGACCGGGATGTTGCTCAGGAGGTGCGAGAGCGGCTCGTCACCCTTGGTCTGGGTGGAGTTCTCGACGCACTGCTGCTGCTGCGGCGAGGAGAGGACGTTGAGGTCCTGGACGGTGACCGGCACGAGGCCGATCAGCGAACCGACGTTGGCGTCGGCGGGCAGGCCGATGCACGGCTTGTTGAACGAGCCCTGGATGAGGCCGATCTGCGGGCTCATGTCACCGGAGGTGGAGGAGTTGCCGTAGTACTGCTCGGCGCCGTTGCCGCTCAGCGAGGTGTGGCCGTTGTCGTCGCCGATGGCCATCGCGGGGGCGGCACCGGCGGCGCCCATACCGATCGCGGAAGCGGCCACGGCCGCGGAGACCATCATCTTCTTCAGCATCTGCTTTTCCTCTTCGTCCGAAGTGCACGGGTCGTGCTCCCCGCGCTCCCTGGACAACTCACCACTCCGTATTTGGTGACGCCGATTCACCCGAACGGAAGGCGAGCCCACCTCCCCTCGCCCATCAGCACCTTTCCAGGCCCCGGCTCCGATAATCACAGGACTCCGCGCCCCCTCCCCCACCATTGGAGTGACACCGCCCGTACAGGCATAACCTCCCCGATGACGATGAGTTGTTCAGGGAGCCTCATCCCCGGGGCACTCCATCGGAAAGAGGAATCACTGTGATCAAGAAGGTCATGGCTACCGCTGCCGTCGCCGTCTCCATCCTGGGTGCGGGCGCCGCCGCGGCCGCTCCGGCGATGGCCATCGGCGACGACGGCGGCCACACGTCGCTGAGCGGCAACGGTGCCGAGCAGACCTACGGCAACACCTCGATCGCCGGCGACCAGAGCCCCCAGCTCGGCCTGGTTCAGGGCTCCCTGAACAAGCCCTGCGTCGGCGTGCCCGTCGACGCCAACGTCGGTTCGCTGATCGGCCTCGTGCCGGTCACCGTCCAGGACCTCGACGTCCTGTCCTCGCCGCAGCAGCAGCAGTGCGTCGAGAACTCCACCCAGACCAAGGGTGACGAGCCGCTCTCGCACATCCTGAGCAACATCCCGGTCCTCTCGGGCAACGGCGCCGGCAACAGCTGAGCCGTCCCCCGCTCGCCGGGCAGCGATCGCAGAGCAGGCCCCGCCGTGCGGCGGGGCCTGCTCTGCCTTCCCTTCCGCGGGGCGCGATTCCCCTCCTCCTCCGCCACCGGGGAATTCCGGTGACGGAAAGCGGCGCACCCCGGTAACGGAAAGCGGCGCACCGGGGAGTTCCGGTGCGCCGATGAACGGAGTGTGGCGGACACGCTCTCAGCGCAGGGTGCTGACCGGTACCAGGCAGTGGGCCGAGGCCATGATCACTTCCTCGTCGCCGATGAACCCCTTCAGCGCCTCCTCCTCCACCGGGACCCCCGGCGCGGCCTGCGGCCACGGCTTGGTGGTGAACATGAAGTACACCTGCCCGCGGGCGTGCGCGGCGGCCGTCCACTCCGGCGGCACCACGCACTGGGCGTTGAGGTGCTGCACCGTCAGGGTCGCGCTGTTCCCGGTGACGAGGACCGACACGGGGATGCTGGAGGGCGAACCGTCGACGATCCCGCCGCCGACCGGCAGCGCCGAGCGCTCCAGCAGGGCCCGTACGGCCACCTCGCCCGCCTCGGGGCCGGCCGCGCCGTCGCCGAGGGAGTAGGCCAGCAGGAAGGGCATGTCCTGGCCGTCGTTGACGTTCTCCCCGGCCCAGGCGATCACCGTGATGGTGCCGAGGTGGCTCGGGTCGAGCTGGGTTCCGGTGGCTGAGGTAGCAGAGGTCATAGCCCCGGACCCTAGGGGCGCCCGGCCCCACCGGGCATCCCGCGTCACCCGAACGGCCCAGCGCGGGGGCGCCCTTGTAGCCCGTACGGGGACACCGGCCGCCTCGCAGTCAGGCGGTCCGGCCGAGCACGAGGTAGCGCGGCCGGACGGAGAGCGCGGCCACCGCGATCGACAGGGCGGTCACCACGAGTCCGTACGTGCCGAACTTCCGGAAAACGATGCGGTGTCCGTGGCGGGCGGCGGTGCCGACCGTGACGAAGGACCGCGAAGAAGGCAAGCGTCTCCCCCCGACGTCCTTGACGGTCGCCGGGCCGGACTTCGCCCTCTCCCCCACGCCCCACCCGGCACCTGGATACGATCGGGACCATGCCGCACCCGGCCTCCCCCGACTCTCACGACGCACCCCGGCGCGCCCTCCACCCGCCCGCCCCCCGGACCCGGGAGCGGACGGTCGAAGGCGGGCAGCGGAGCGTGCTGGTCGCCATCCGCTCGGCGGTGGCGCTGCACCGGCTGCTGGACGTCCTGCCGGTCTTCGACGGCGACGACCGCGTCCGGGTCCGCTTCACCCTGGTCCCCGGTTCCCGCTTCGACGTCGACGCGCTCACCGCGCTGGACCGTACCGGCGCCCGGACGATGCCCTGGCAGGAAGCCTGCGGCACCCGGCACGACCTGGTCCTCAGTGCCAGTCCCAAAGGCGACCTGCACCTGCTGCCCGGCCCCCGGGCGCTCCTGCCGCACGGCGCCGGGTTCGGCAAGGCCCTCAGCGACGAGGGCTCCGCCGAGGTGCCCTCGGGCCTGGACCCCGCGCACCTGCTGACCGACGGCAAGCCCTGGGCCGACCTGCACGCCCTGGCCCACGAGGAGCAGGTGCTCCGGCTGGCCCGCCACTGCCCCGAGGCCGGCCCCGCCGTCGTCGTCGGCGACCCCACGGCCGACCGCCTGCTGCGTTCCCTGCCCCGCCGCGAGGAGTACCGCGCGGCCGTGGGCACCGGCCCGCGCCAACTCGTCGTCCTCACCTCGACCTGGGGTCCCGAATCGCTGATCGCCCGCCGCCCCGGGCTCCCCGCCGACCTGCTCGCACTCCTGCCCCACGACGCCTTCCAGGTCGCCCTGGTCCTGCACCCCAACGCCCACAGCCGGACCGGAAGCTTCGACCTCACGCGGTGGATGGCGCCGGCGCTGCGCGCGGGCCTCGTGCTGGCCCGCCCGCACGAGGAGTGGGCCGCGCTGCTGGTCGCCGCCGACGCCGTGGTCACCGACCACGGCTCGACCGGCCTGTACGCCGCCGCGCTGGGCCGCCCGGTCATCGGCGCCTACGACGGCGGGCACGAACTGGTCCCGCACAGCCCGATGGCCCGCCTGCTCGCCGCGATCCCGCACCTGGCGACCGCCCGCGGCCTGGCCGCCGCGCTGGAGACCGCCCGCGGTACCGACCCGCGCGGGCCCGCCGCGCACGCCTTCGCCCACCCGGGCGAGTCGCTGGCCCTGCTGCGCGGGCACCTCTACCGCCTGCTCGGCCTGTGCCCGCCGGCCACCCGGGTCGACGCCCCCGCCTTCCCACCGCCCACCACCGCCCCGCGCCGGCCGACCGCCCTCGCCGTACGCACCGAGGTCAGCGGGGACCACGTCACCGTGCACCGCTTCCCCCCGGACACCCCCGAACCCGCCCACCACCTGGCCGCCGAACACCCCACAGCCGGCCCCGGCGCGCTCCAGAGCGCGGCGGTGCTGTGGCGTCACGCGCGTACCCGGCCGCGGTCCGCCCACGACTCGGCGTGGACGGCGTCCGGCTGGACGGCTTCCGTGCTGGCGGAGCTGCCTGGCTGCCGGACCGCGGCGGCGATCCTCACCCGGGAGCGCTACCTGCTCCACCACCGCGGCGTCGGCCCGCTGACCGTGACCACCGAGCCCCAACGGGGCCAGGGCCGCTCCCACCACGCCGACCCGACCGCCGTCGTCAGCGCCGTCCACGCCTGGCTGGCCGCCGGCCCGCCCGACCGGCGGGCCGGGACCCTGCTGTGCGACACCGGACCCGTCCGCGTCCCGGTCCACCTGGCCCCGGCCGAGAAGGGCGACCTCGACTACGAGTTGTGAGCCGCCGGGAGCCCGCCCGAGCGCGCGACGATGCGCGCGGCGTCGGCGCGGTGCCTCTCCGCCCGCCCGGCTTCTCCGAGCGACTCCGCCACCTCGGCCAACTCCCGCAGCACCCGCACCTCGTCGGTGGCCGAACGCCGCTCACGGGCGCTCTCCAGCGCCGCCCGCACCCGCTCCTCCGCCTCCTGGAGGCGGCCGGCGGCCCTGAGCGCCCGCCCCAGTTCGAAAGCGGTGCGCCCGATCATCCGCTCCCGATCCAGGCCGACGGCGGCCGCGTGCGCCCGCCGCAGCAGCTCGATCGCCCGCCGGCTGTCCCCGCGCCGCAGCGCCACCTTGCCTTCCTGGTGGGTCAGGAGCATCACCCCGTAGGCGTTGCCGATCCGGGCGTGGATCTCCCGGGAGGCCGCGAAGTCGCCGACGGCTCCCGGCAGATCGCCCGTCTCCACCTTCAGCAGGCCCCGGAACTCCACGACCGAGGCGCGCAGCTTGTCGTCCTTCTTGTCGGTGCCCAGAGCCCGCGCGGCGTGCAGCGCCTGCCGCAGTTCCCGCGCAGCCTCCTCGTGGCGTCCCAGCTCCCACAGGGGCCGGGCCAGCTGGCACCGCATCCGCACCATCGCCCGCAGGGACTCCGTACGGTCGGCGGCCTCCACTCCCGTGCGGAAGGCGGCCACGGCCTCGCCGAGGTGCGGGTGGTCCAGGTAGTGCGTCCACAGCGACTCGCACAGCCCCCACGCCTCCTCGTACAGCCCCGCGTCGAAGGCCAGCCGTACGCACCCGTACAGCGCGAGCCGGTGCTGCTCCAGCCACCGGTCCGCCTGGGCCTTGTCCTCGAAGACCAGGCCGTGGGAGTCCCGCTCGACGGGTCCCGGCTCGGGGGCGAAGGTCATGCGGGGCCCGGCGGAGGCGCGGTCGGCGCGCGCCGCCTGCCGCCGGTACCAGCGGACCAGCGCGGCGAGCGCCTGGTCGCGCTCCCCGCCCGACGGGTCCGCCTGGCGCAGCCGCCGCTCGGCGTGCCCGCGCAGCAGGTCGTGCATCCGCCAGGCTTCGACGCCCTCCTCCAGCAGTCCGGCGCGTTGCAGCTCCTCCAGGAGGTCGCCGGCCTCCTGGGACCCGCAGCCCAGCAGGGCCGCCGCCGGTTCTTCGCCGATCACGGGGGCCGGCAGCAGGGGCAGCAGCCGGTACAGCCGGGCGGCCGGAGCGTCCAGGCCCTCGTAGGCGGCGTCCCACACGGCCTCGACCATGGGAATGCCCTTCTCGCGCAGTTCGGCGGTGAGTTCTTCGACCAGGCGCGACAGGGGCCGCCGTCGGTACTTGCGCACCCAACGCCCGGCCACCAGCAGCGCCGCGGGCAGCCCCGCGCAGCCTTCGACCAGGTCGGCCAGGGCCTCCGGTTCCGCCGCCAGCCGTGGATCGTCGACCAGGTGCCGCAGCAGTTCCCCGGCGTCCTCGGCCGGCAGCGGGCCGACCGGCACCTCCACCGCGGCGGCCACGTCCAGGTCGTACAGGGTGCCCTGGCTGGTGACGAGGACCAGGCTGTGGTCGGAGGCGGGCAGCAGGGGCGTGACCTCGCTGCCGAACCGGGCGTTGTCGATCACGAGGAGGAGCCGCTTGTCGCGGGTCAGGGTCCACAGTTGCTTGACGCGGGCGGCGAACGGCCGCTCCCGCCACTCCTTGTTCACGCCGAGCCCGGCCAGCAACTCCCCAAGCGCTTCATCGACCTCGACGGTGCCGTCGCGGCGCAGGTCGTTCAGGTCGACGTAGAGGACACCGTCCGGGTAGCGGTCGGCGAGGCGGCGGGCGACGTGGAACCCCAACGCGGTCTTGCCCACCCCGCCGATACCGGTCAGCAGGGCCACCAGCGGTCCGGCCTGCGGCGCGTGGTCCTCCACGGCCCGCCGAATCCGTTCCTGCTCGGCCACACGGTTCTCGAACCGGCGCCTCGCGGGCGGCAGTTCGAACGGCACGGCCGCCCCGGCCGGTTCGCCGCCGCTGATGTGCTGGTGCAACTCCTCGATCCGGCCGCTCTGGACGACGACGTGCGCCCGCCCGTCCAGGTGGTTACGCGTCTCGTCCGCCATGAACCAACAGTATTGCCTCGCCCACGGTCCGCCAGCAAGAAGCACCAAGCCGGTCAGCCGACCCGCCCCCACGGCCCCACGGCCCCACGGCCCCACGGCGAGGAACACGAAGACGCCCCCCGTCGATGACATGGGCAAGCCCGAAAGGAAGGGCAAGCCCCGACCATCCCGCCCCGGACGCCTCAACGCCGACCCGCCTCCCAGGGCCACGGGCCCGGCCCAGCCCCGCTAACCCCCGACGGGGGCGACCCCGGCAACCTCCATCCGCTACGCTGTCAGCGGTCGGCGACGACCAGGGCGCACCCTCACGGTCGCGCCCCGCCTCCGTAGCTCAGGGGATAGAGCACCGCTCTCCTAAAGCGGGTGTCGCAGGTTCGAATCCTGCCGGGGGCACCAGTGTGGAGGCCCCGGACCTGGCGTGGTCCGGGGCCTTTGGTGTTGCCGTTCGGGGACAGGAGGGTCAGGCCCTGGTCTCGGTCAGGGTGACGCCGTTTCCGCCGGGGCGTGGAGGGTCGCGAAGCGGACGGTTCCGGGGCGCTCTCCTGAGGGAGGGGCGGCTCCAGGCCGCGTGCGGGCAGTTCGGCCGGGGCTCTGTCCAGGTTCGGGATGCCGAGGTCGGTCAGGGTGGAGTCGGCGTGCTCCGGCGGGTGGAAGAGCTGGAGCCGGGCGTCCGGGGCGAGGTGCCGCTCGGTGGGGCTGGGCGTGGGGCGGCCGAGGGGGTGGGTGTACCTGGTGGCGGCGCGGGGGAGGTCGGTGACCGGGGCCACGGCGACGAGGGTGGTGACGGGCAACGGGAAGTCGGCGGCAGGGGTGTTCACGGGGAATCGGTACCGGCAGGGGCCTGGGCCGTCGCGCTTCTGCCCGGGGGCCTGCGTGCCCCGAGGGCCCGTATGCCCCGAGGGCCCGTATGCCCCGAGGGCCCATGCGCCCCGAGGACCCATGCGCCCCGAGGACCCGTGTGCCCCGGGGGCCCAGCGCGGGCGGGCCGGGGCACGTAGGGAAGAGCGGGAACGGTTCGCCTACGAAGCCACCCACCCGTGCACGCGGGCCAGTTCCGTCACCCGGGTGCGGATGCGCTTGATCTGGTCGGCGGTGAGGGTGTCGTCGGTGTCGAGGAGGAGGTCGGTGAGTTCGGTGCGGAGTTCGGCGACGGTCAGGGTGTCGGCGTCGTCCTGGTCGTCGTACTCGTCGAGTTCGGTGTCCGCGTCGGGCTCGCCCACGCCGGGGTTGGTGATGCGGGGGGCGTCGGGGCCGCCGGAGGAGAAGCCGACGGCGGGGGTGGAGCGGCGCGGGGAGGAACGGTAGACGAGACGGATCTGGGACGCCTTGGGGCCCTTCTCGCCCAGCTCCTCGAAGAACTCGACCTCGCGGCCGCTCTGGTACAGGTACTTCTCGTCGACCAGGTCGTTGGCGTGCATGAAGACGTCCTCACCGCCTTCGTTGGGCACGATGAACCCGTAGCCACGCACCTCGTCGAAGCGCAGGATCTTCCCGGTCTTCAGCACGACACCACACCTCCGCTGTATCTGGCACGCTGCCGGAGAACCGTTTCCGGCGTGCTGTGCGCGGCCGTCCCCTGGGCGCGGCCGTACCCGTCTGCGCCGCGTCCGCGTCAGGCGGGCGCGGCTTCACTCGGCCGGATGATACGCGTCCGGGTACGGCCGGGGGGAGCGGCCGTGGGTCCCCGTGGCACGGGCGGGTCCGCCCGCGGCGGGGGGCGGTACAGTCGCGGGCGGCCTTCGGCCGAGGTATCGGGACCGAAACGGGGTGGTGCGGGTGAGCAAGAAGCAAGTTCGCAAGATGTTCGAGCTGATGGGGCACGGGCAGCCGATCGTGTTGACGAGCCCGATGGCGTCGGTGAAGAAGCTGGCCAAACTGGCTTGCACCGCCCAGCAGTTCGGCTACGAGTACATCGACGTGCGGCAGGGCGGCGGGCGCAGTTCCGCGCTCCAGATGTACCTCGCGCCCGACCCGAGCCCCGCCGCGCGGCAGCGGGCGGCGGCCAACTGGCAGCAGTACCCGAAGGCGGGTGACGACGGTCCGCTGCCCCCGTATCCGGCGGACATGTTCGAACTGCTCAAGGCCCGCATCAACTTCGACCTGACCGGCCGGATGACGGAGCCCAACCGGCTCGTCATGGCGGGGCTGGGTGTGACGGTCGCCTCCGGGGTCATGGCTCTGCGGGACATGCCGCTGACCGGTGTGGCGATCTTCTGGGTGCTGGGCATGGCGGTGCTCGGCATCAGCGTCATGGTGCAGCGGCAGCGGAACGTGAAGTTCGCGGCGTACCTGGAGCGGCTCGGCTTCCTGCGGGTGACCGACGGGGAGGGCCGCGCCCGTTACCTGCCGCCGGGCACCCAGACCGGCTGGGGCGCGCCGCAGGCCGCCCCGTACGCACCGCCCCCGCAGCCCGCGCCGTACGGCTACCCGCAGCCGGGCCAGCCGCAGCAGCAGCCCGCTCCCTACGGCCAGGCGGCACCCCAGCAGCCGGGCCCCTACGGCCACCCCCAGCAGGGCCTGCCGCCCCAGCACCAGCCCGAGCCGGGCCAGTGGCCGCAGCAGGCCCCGCAGCAGCCCGGGCCGTACGGACAGCCGCCGCAGCAGTAGGGAGCGTCTCGCGTCTGGGCGCAACCTCCGGCCCGGACGGGCCTCCGCCTGCCGACAGCGGGCGTATGAGCGGTACGTGGGCCCAGAGGCCGGCTCCTCCCGCGTCGACCCGCCCCTGGTGCGCCTCTGGCGGGGCGCCCGCGGGGGCGTGGTCGGCCGCGGGGCCGCCGCCCGGGGCGCCGCGCGAGGGGTAGGCGCCCGCCCGGTCAGGCCGACCGGGCCGCCTCGGCCTCCTCGCCGGTGTCCGCCCCGGCCGCCCGCGCCGCCGCCTCGGCCAGCTCGTCCAGCGACAGGCCCAGCGTGGCGGCGAGGGCCGCGACCGTGAAGAAGGCGGGGGTCGGGGCGCGGCCCGTCTCGATCTTGCGGAGGGTTTCCGCGGAGACGCCGGCGGCGGCGGCGACCTCGACCATGCTGCGGTCGCCGCGGGCCCTGCGCAGGAGGGCGCCGAAGTGTTCGCCGCGGGAACGTTCCCAGGGGGTCAGAGCTGTTCGCACCATGACCGTGATACTAATACCGGTATAGAAATTGGATGCGCCGGGGAGGCGGCATGCCGTCCCCCGGCGCGCCCGCATGCCCCGGGGCCGGTCACCGAGGGCGGGGCAGCACGGCATGGTGGAGATCAAGACCGACGGGGAACTGGACGCGATGCGGGAGGCGGGCCGGGTCGTCGCCCAGGCACTGGCCGCCGTCGAGGAGGCGGCGGCTCCCGGGGTGTCGCTGCGGGAGCTGGACGAAGTGGCCCGGGGCGTGCTCGCCGCCGCCCGCGCGACCTCGCCGTTCCTCGGCTACCAGCCGGGGTTCGCGCCGATCCCGTTCCCGGCGGTGATCTGCGCCTCGGTCAACGACGCGGTGCAGCACGGCATCCCGACCGACTACCGGCTCCGCGACGGCGATCTGCTGAGCGTGGACTGCGGGGCCCGGCTGGACGGCTGGACCGGTGACGCCGCCACCACCTTCTCGGTGGGCACGCCCCGCCCCGAGGACGCCAGGCTGGTCGCCGACACCCGCGTCGCCCTGGCGGCGGGCATCGCCGCGGCCACCGCCGGCCACCGGATCGGCGACATCTCGCACGCGAT
This sequence comes from Streptomyces sp. BBFR102, assembly GCF_051397025.1. Taxonomy (NCBI): domain Bacteria; kingdom Bacillati; phylum Actinomycetota; class Actinomycetes; order Kitasatosporales; family Streptomycetaceae; genus Streptomyces; species Streptomyces sp. BBFR102. The sequence continues at coordinate 3,547,207 of NZ_CP195757.1, read as the reverse complement.
CGGCTCGGCGGCCCGGCGCGGCGGCTACGGCGTCCCGGCGGACTTCGGCGGACACGGCATCGGCCGCCGCATGCACGAGGACCCGCACATCCCCAACCGGGGCCGCCCCCGGCGCGGCTTCCCGCTCCGCCCGGGTCTCGCCCTCGCGATCGAGCCGATGTTCCTCGCGGGCGGCTCGGACGCCTGCTGGACCGGCGAGGACGGCTGGACCATGTTCACCGCCGACGGCAGCCGGGCGGCGCACATCGAGCACACCATCGCCGTCACGGAGTCGGGCCCGCGCCTGCTGACCGTCGTCTGACCCCGCGCCTCAGCGCAGCTCCTCCGGGCAGGCCGTCCCGCGCGGGATCTCGTACGGGGCCGCGATGCGGTACGTGCCGGCCTTCGGGGCGACGAGTTCGGTCCAGGTGGAGCCGGTGGCGTCGGGTTCCGTGGGGGCGAGGCAGCCGTGGCGGTTGGCGTACTCCTCGGGCAGGCCGGGGCCGGCCTCGGTGCGGTCCCGGGAGGCGGCGGTCTCCTCAGGGGCCGGCAGGGTGTCGCCGTCGGCGTCCACCAGGCCGAGCCACGGGGAGTACGGGAGGCGGACCAGGACGCGGCCGGGGCGCAGCACGTCGAGGGTGATGGTGCCCTGTTCGGCGCGGCGGACCAGGGCGGGCGGGTCGGCGATGGGGGTGGGGTTCTCGACGGCGTAGAGCCGCCAGTTGGCGTCACTCCAGACGAGGTCGAGGTAGGGCATGCCGCGTTCGATGAGGGCGCGTTCGCGTTCGCCGCCCTCGCCGTCGACGTTTCCGTCGGGCAGCACGATGTGGTGCACGGCCCAGCGGTCGAGCCAGGCGCGGTAGGTGGCCGCGTTGAGGGAACGGTCGTAGAAGAGGGGGTTCCGCTCGACGTCGGCCTGGCGGTTCCAGCCGCGCGCGAGGTTGACGTACGGGGCGAGGGCGGAAGCCTCGCGGTGGCTGCGGGAGGGGACGACCTCTACGCGGCCCTGGTCGGCACCGGCCTGGTCGAGGTGGCTGATGAGGGGGGCCAGTTCGCGGTTCCAGGAGGCGATGGGGGTGGTGTTGACGATGTCGTCGACGGTCTTGACGCCGATCCACCCGGTGAACAGCACGAGGGAGGCGACGAGGGCGTACCACTTGCGGCTGGCGCGGACGGTGAAGGGCAGCGCCGCCAGCAGCACGGCGCCCGCGAAGAGCATCGGCAGCCGGGTGACGTTGGAGCCGATCTGCGAGTGGACCGCCCAGACCAGCAGCACCGCGAGGGCGTAGACACCGCTGGTGACGCGGACCGTCACCCAGTGCCGGGGCACCAGGACGCAGACCAGCACGCCGTACAGGAAGGGGATCGCCGCCGAGCCCAGGGACATCGGCTGGGTACCGGAGAAGGGGAACAGCACGGTGGAGAGGCCCACGACGGCGGCCGGGGCGAGGCCCAGGGCGTAGGCGGCGGGGCGTCGGCGGACGAGGAAGAGGGCGGCGGCGACGAAGCCGACGAAGAGCCCGGCGACCGGTGACCCGGCGGTGGAGAGCCCCGCGAGGACGGCCGCGACGGCGCCCTTGGTCCAGCGGCGGTGGCGCCAGCGGTGCGGCCAGCAGAAGCACACGGCGACGGCGGCCAGGCCGAACATCATGCCGAGGCCGAAGGTGACCCGGCCGGACACGGCGTTGCAGAACAGTCCGTACACACCCGCGAAGGCGGGAAGCAGGGTGCGCCGCGGTGCCCCCGGCCCGGAGACCGCGCCGCTGCGGATCAGCAGCAGGGCGAGCAGCCCCGCCGAGACGGTGCCGGCCAGCATCATCGTGGTGCGCACGCCCAGGACGTGCATGAGGTAGGGCGAGACGACGCTGTACGAGACGGGGTGCATCCCGCCGTACCAGGCGAGGTTGTACGCCGAGCCGGGGTTGCGCCCGACGAACTCGGCCCACGCGTCCTGGGCCGCGAGGTCGCCGCCGCTGTTCGCGAAGGTGAAGAACCACAGGACGTGCAGGGCGGCGGCGAGCGCGGTGGTGAGGGTGACCGGGTGGAGCAGCAGGCGGCGGGCCCGGGACGGCCCGGCGGCGGGTATCTCCGGGGGCGCGGCCTCGTCCAGCTCGGCCTGTCCGGTCTCGGCGGTGGTCACTGGCGGTTCTCCCCGTTCGTCCCCGGCCGGTGGGCGCGGGTGCCGTGCGGCGCCGCCTCGTCCGACTGGTCCCGGCGCCCGGGACGCTAACACGGCTCCGGCGGCCCTCCCCCGCCTGGGGGGAACGCCGCCGGAGCCGGTGGTGCGGCAGGTCAGCCGACGCGCTGGATCCTGGCTCCGAAGGACGGCTCGGCCAGGTCGCTCTGGAGCGCGACGGGCACCTCGACGGCGTCCCCGGTGCCGTCGCCGACGCTGAGCACGCCGACCTCGGTCCCGGCCTTCGCCTCGTGCGGCAGGGCCTTGCCACCGTCGTCCAGGGCCAGCTTCACGGTCAGGCCGGGCCAGCCGACGGCAGGTACGTCCTTGGTGGCGACGACCGGCGTGGTGGAGCCGAGCCCGTCGTCGACGTGGCCGACGACGTCGCCCTTCCTGACCACCTGCTTGGAGGTGAGCAGCTCCTGGGTGCGCAGGATCAGGTCCTTGGAGTGGGCGGTGGCGGTGTCCAGGATGGGCGGCGCGTGCTGGCCGAAGACGGCGCCGATGATCAGCTGCTTCTCGCCGTCGACCTCCTTCTCGGCGGCGAAGAGCAGGTTGCCGCCGGCCTTGGTGGTGGAGCCGGTCTTGATGCCGACGACGCCGTACATCGGGACGAGGTTGTTGTAGTTCTTCTCGCGCTGGCCCGAGGTGGTCGACTCGTAGAACGGCAGCCGGACGACCGAGCTGAACGCCTCGAACTCCATGACGGCCTTGCCGAGCTTCACCTGGTCCTCGGCGGAGGAGACGGTGGTCTCCTTGAGGCCGCTGGGGTCGGTGTAGGTGGTGTTCTCCATGCCCAGCTCGGCGGCGTACTTGTTCATCTTCTCGACGAAGGCCCCCTCGTCGCCGTCACTGTCCCAACGCGCCAGCTGGCGGGCGATGTTGTTGGCGGAGGGCAGCATGATCGCCTCTATGGCCTCCTTGACGGAGATCTTCTGGCCCTCGGTGACCTTGACGGTCGACTCCTGCCCGGCGTTCTCGTAGTCCTGTTGGGCCTTGGCGTCGATGGTGAGCCGCTCGCCCTTGGTGCCCTTCTTGACGGGGTGCTCGCGCAGGATCGTGTACGCCGTCATGACCTTGGCGACCGAGCCGATCGGGATCGGCTTCTGCTCGCCGTACGAGCCGAGCGAGCCGATGCCGTCGACGGTGACCATCGCCTGGCCCTCGCTCGGCCACGGCATGGCCGGCTCCTCGCCCTCGAAGGTGTACGTCTCCTCGGCGGTCAGCGCCAGCGTGCCCTGGGGCAGCGGACGCACCGACTGGACCACCGCGAAGACGATGAGCAGCAGGATCACCAGCGGCGTCCAGATCTTCACCCGGCGCACGGCGGTGCGCAGCGGGGTCTCCGGCGGCGGCGGGGTGTTGGTCAGCTCGGCGAGCAGGTCCAGCGGCGGCAGCGGCTGCTGGGTGGTGCGCTCGGCGACGGGCAGCGCGGCCGTCTCGTCGGCGGCCGGGGCGGGCGGTGGCACGACCTTGGCGCGCGGCGCCTCGTCGGCCTCGGCCGGCTTGGCCGCCGCCGGCTCGGACTTGACCGCCGCCGGACCCTCCAGCCCGCGCAACGGCACGAACTTGCTGGTCCGCTCGGCCTCCGACTCGCGCCCGGCCCCCTTCGCGGCCTTCGGCTCCTCGGCCTTCGACTCCTCGGCCTCGGGCTTCCCGGCGCCGGACTTCCCGGCGCCGGACTCCTTGGTGTCGGACTCCTTGGTGTCGGACTCCTTGGTGTCGGACTCCTCGGGCTTGGCGTCGCCGACCTTCAGCATGGTCGTCGGGTGGTCGACCTCGGGCTCGGACTTCGGCGCCCGGAACACGGCGGTCGGCTGGTCGACCCCCTGCCGCTTGCCCACCTTGCGGAGCTTCACCCCGGAGGAGACGGCAGCGGCGTCCTCCTCCTCGTCCGCCTCGCCGCCCTCGTCGGCGTCCCCGGCCTCGGGGTCCTTCGCCGGCCCGTCCTTCGCCGACTCCCCCTCGCCGCCCGGCTTCCCGCCCTGCGCGGGCACACCGGCCCGCCCGACATCCTTCTTCACGCCGGATTCGCCCGCACCGTCCGACTCCCCGGCTTCCGTCGCCGCGGTCTTCCCGGCACCGGCCCCCGACTCGTCCGACTCGTCCGACTCGTCGGCCTCGTCGGCAGCGGCGTCCCCGCCCGGCTTCGGCGCGCCCCCGGCGTCGTGGTTGGCGGCGTCGGCGTCGTTGGCGTCGGCGTCGTTGGCGTCGGCGGCATCACCGGCGCCCGGCTCGCCTGAGTCGGCGTCAGCATCGCCCGCCTCGCGCGCCGCGGGCACCTTGGGGGCACCCGGACCCCGCACAGGCTCGTCGGGCGCCTCTGAAGCGTCCCCAGCGCCCTCCTCGCCCTCGCCGCGGGCGTCGTGGGGGCCGGCGTCGGCGGAACCCGCCTCACCTTCACCCGACTTGCCCTCTTCGTCACCTTCGTCGGTGGCCACCCAGGCGGCCACGGCATCCCGCAGCCGACCGTCCGTACCGGACTCGGTGTCACTCGCACCGACTTCGGCGGCGCCCTCGTCGGTGGCGGCGTCGGCGCTGGTGGCGGCGTCACCCTTCTCCGACTTCTCCGACTCCTCGGCCTTCTCGGGCTTGTCGGCCGTCTCGGGCTTGTCGGCCGCGTCAGCGCGGTCAGCGTCGGCATCGGCACGCTCGCCGGAACCACCGGCCTCGCCCTCCGCGTCCTCCCCCTTCGCGGAACCGCCCGCCTCCCCGGCCGTATCGGCTTCCTCCGCACCGGTGTTGACGTCGGATTCGACGTCCCCGTCGGAGTCAGCCTGGGCGCCGGAGCCGGAGGCCGCATCGGAGCCGGAGTCCGCGTCCGAGCCGGAATCCGCATCCGTACCGGCGTCGCGAGCCTCCCCCGCGCCGTCGGCGGCGTCCGCACCGTCAGCCGCGTCCGCACCGCCGGCGCGCCCCTCGGCGTCGGCCGGCTCCTCGGCGTCGGCGGGCTTCCCGTCGGCGCCGTGCTGCCCGTCCGTCCTCAGGACGGTCGTGGCCTGATCGGTGCGGTCCGGTGTCTCGCGGGCGACCGCGATCCGGGGGTCGCGGTTGTCCGTGGCCGGGGACGGAGCGTCGGTGGCCGGGGTGCCGGAATCCCCCGCCGCCTTCTTCTGCTCCGACCTGTCGGGGAACTCGCCCGCCACCGATGCCTCCTCGATAAGCCGTCCGTCGTGCCGGACGACGTCGTGTCCGAACCATGTACCAGTGTCCTGTGTGACCCACGGACCCTCTTGCCAGACGAGAACGACATACCTACTGGTTCCCGTACATAGCGTCCACGTGCTCTCGACAGACCAATGTGAGAGGGGTCACCCTGTCACTCATCCACGCGGGGAGGCATGGATGGGCAGGAGCCGCAGAACGATTCCGGAGGAGCTTCTGCTGCTCGCTCTGGACCCGGCCACGGGTACCACAGCGCAGCCGCAGTCGCTCGACCTCGGTCTGGCCGGAGCACAGCTAGTGGAGCTGGCGCTGGCCGGACGTATAGCCCCGGACGGGGATCGTATCGCCGTGGTCGTACCACGGCCGACCGGAGATCCGACACTGGATTCCGCACTGGAGCTGCTGCGCAGACGCGGCGCGCCGGTGCGGGCCGTGCACTGGATCGGCGGGCCCCGGCTGGGGCTGCGCCAGACCTATCTCTCGCATCTGGAGCGGCGCGGCATGGTGCACGCCGTCGAAGGCCAGATGTGCGGGGTGCTGCCGACGACGCGCTACCAGGCGACGGAGACGGCGATCAGCCGGGAGATCAGAGCCCGGCTGGACAACGCGATCCGCACCGGCGTCCCGCCGGACCCGCGGACCGCGGCGCTCGCCGCACTGGCCCACGCGGTCGGTCTCGGCAAGCACCTGTACCCGGGGAACGAAGGGCGCTCCTCGCGCTCCCGCCTCCGGGACCTCATCAGGCACGACCCGATGGGCGGACTCGTGGCGCACGCCGTGATGGACGTCCAGAACGGCGCGGCGACCCCGCCGCGGCGCGGGGGTGCCACGGCGGTGCGCCCGGCCCACGGGCCACGCACCGCGGAACCGGCGGCCGGACCGGGGCACCACGTCCCGGGCCAGCCGCACCGCTCGACGATGGCCCGCGCCGCGGCCCACTGAGAGCGGCGACCGAACAGCAGGACCCCAGTGCGCCGTACCGCCACGCCCTCACGCGACCTGTCGCGTGAGGGCCCCTGAACCGGTCCGGGAGCCGCGAGGTGGCCGCGCGGGGTGGCGGGAGGACGTCCGGACGACGCCTCCGCCCGCCGCCCCGCGCGGCCGTGCGCGTGTGGGGCGGGGGCCCGCCGAGCCGGGCGCCGGACGGCCACGCTGGGCCACCGTACGGATACGGCATCGGCCGTTTCCCAGCGCTGGCCGGGCCGTTGGTGGCACTCTGCTGAACAGCAGATAAGCAGAACCCGCCAGGCCCTGCCCCGCAGGGCCCGCAGTCGGAGGTGCACGTATCCGTGGCGTCCAGCGTCAATCCCACCGTCAGGCGACGCCGCCTGGGTCAGGAGCTGCGAAGGCTCCGCGAACTCAAGGGCATGACCGCCGAGCAGGTCGCCGAACGCCTCCTGGTCTCGCAGTCGAAGATCAGCCGCCTGGAGAACGGCCGCCGCTCCATCAGCCAGCGCGACGTACGTGACCTCTGCGGCGTCTACGAGGTCGAGGACCACCGCATCGTCGACTCGCTGATGCAGATGGCCAAGGACTCGCGCCAGCAGGGCTGGTGGCACAGCTTCGGCGACATCCCGTACAGCGTCTACATCGGGCTGGAGACCGACGCCGCCTCGCTGCGCGCCTACGACCCGCAGGTGGTGCCGGGCCTGCTCCAGACCCGGCCGTACGCGGAGGCGCTCATCCAGGGCGCCATCCCGGAGATCAGCCCGGCCGACGCGGAGAAGCGCGTCCAGGTGCGGATGCGCCGCCAGGACCGGGTCTCCTCGCCGGACAACCCGCTGCGGCTGTGGACGGTGATGGACGAGGCGGCGCTGCACCGGGCGGTGGGCACGCCGAAGATCATGAAGGAGCAGTTGGAACATCTCGTGCAGATGTCGGAGCTGCCGCACGTGACCGTCCAGGTCATTCCGTTCACGACGGGCGCCCACCCGGGACTCAACGGGCAATACGCGATTCTGGAGTTCCCCGACTCCACCGATTCCAGCGTGGTCTACATCGAAGGCGTCACCAGCGATCTTTATCTGGAGAAGTCGAACGACGTACAGAAGTACAGCGTCATGTACGAACATCTGCGGGCTCAGGCGCTGAACCCGGAAGCCTCACGCGAGTACATCGCGAAGATGGCACGCGAGCACGGCGGCTGACCCTCGAACTCCACTCGCCGTTGATTTCACCCCCGTTTTCCGACCCCTTGTCCCGACGCCGTCCGGCAGGCGTGCTGCCGCCGGACGGCGTCGACGCGTTCGCGACGTCTTCGCAGGCGGGGGCGGGTGCGACGGGGGCGGGCGCGGCGGCCCTTTACGGTGGCCGGAATTACCCTGTCCGCAGAAACCCGGGTTTATTCCGCGGTATCGCTCAAATGCGCGCACCCGCTCGGTGTGCGCACGGACGATACACGTTCCTTCACTCACCCGGAGGTGAACCGGGTAATTTGCCTTCAGTCGGGTGATCGACTTCCGCTCGGGACGATGTCGGCGAGTAGCGTCAACGACGTCATCGGGACCGATGGCACCCGCCGGCCCACACGGCCGGCGCAACGGCACATCCACCGCCTGAACCGGAGCAATCATGGCTATTCACCAGGGTGCGACCACCGACTGGACCAAGTCCTCCTACTCCACCGGAAACGGTGCCTGCGTCGAGGTGAAGTCCCCCGTCGTGGCGTCCATCGCCGTGCGCGACTCGAAGGTCGCCCAGGGCCCGGCGATCGGCTTCGCCGCCAACTCCTGGAACGCCTTCGTCGCCGGGGTCGGCCGGGGGAACTTCGACCTCGTGTGACCCGACCGCACGCGGTGCGGCACCTACGGCCCTCTCGACTGGATCGCCGTCCCGGCCGAGGGGGCTTTCCCCTGCCGCCACCCGGCCGCCCTCCCTCCGGTCACGCACGCGGATACCGGGCGAGCCAGCCGGGCGAGGCGCCCTCGGGCCCGTGCAGGGCGGCGCCGTGGGTCATCTCCAGCGCGAAGTCGTCGGCCAGCTCCAGCACCGTGGCCCGGCCCTCCAGTTCGGCGAGCCAGGCGGGCGGCAGCGCCGTCTCGCCGTGCAGCGCGCCGAGCAGACCGCCGCAGACCGTGCCGACCGCCGGCGAGGGCCCGCCGTGGCGCACCGCCAGCCGCAGCCCGTGCGGGACGTCCTCGCAGACCAGGGCGGCGTACAGAGCGGCGGCCAGGACCCCTCCGGCCCCGCCGCCCCCGGCCAGCTCCTCGACCAGGGCGGTGTCGGGCGGGCCTTGGCGCACCCCGTGGACGGCGGCGCGCAGCGCCTCGCCGACCTCCTCGCCGCCGGGGCGCTCCGCGACGAGGGCCAGCACCCGGCCGGTTGCCGCCTCCAGCGCTTCGCCACGGGCCGCGCCGTGCACCAGCAGGGCGTACGCCCCGGCCGCGAGGCGGGCCGCCGGATGCCCGTGGCTCTGCGCGGCGGCCTCCAGGGCGAGTTGGAGGACGAGCTCCGGCTCCCAGCCGACCAGCAGCCCGAACGGCGCCGAGCGGGTCAACGCCCCCGGCCCGCGCTCGCCGGGATTGCGCACCGCCTCCAGGGTTCCCATCCCCCGGTCCCCGAACCCGGAGAGGCAACCGCGCTCCGGCCCGCGCCGGCTGTACAGCCATTCCTGCCGCGCCAGCCAGCCGTCGCCGGCGCGCCGTTCGTCGGGGCCCCAGTCGGACTGGGTGGCGGCCCAGCGCCGGTAGGCCAGGTGCAGGTCGGTCGGCGGGTGCCAGGCGCCGGTGTCGCGGCGTACCTGGGCGCGGATCAGGCCGTCCACGGTGAAGAGGCTGAGCTGCGTGTGGGCGGTGACGGCACCGCGCCGCCCGTACGCCTCCCCGGGCCCGTCGGGGCCTTCGTCGCCGCAGACCTCCCGTACGGCGCGGGGGTCGAGCCCGGCGAGCGGTGCTCCGAGGGCGTCGCCGAGGGCCGCGCCGAGCAGCGTCCCGCGCACCCGGCTCCGGAAGTCCTGCTGCTCGGTCCGCCCCCAGACGGGCCCGACGGCCGTGACCACAGCGCCCCTCCCGTCCTGCCGGTCCGCTTACGCCTCGTCCCGCACTGTAATTGACCGGCGGTGAGCGGATGGGGGCGAACGCGGTATGTGAACGGTCGTCCCGGTGGCGGAGTTTGAGCGGATGGGGGTGGGTCTGGGACCCCCACAGGGTCCGGTCGGGCCACCGGCCCGGCAGCCCCGCCGACGAGCGGCGAGGTGTCGTCGACCCGCGCGGCCCGGTCCCGCCACGGCCCGGGCCGCGGCCGGGGTGGGACCGCGGGGGAGCTGAGCGCCGCCCCGTGGCGCCCGGCTCCTCCGGCGCGGCGGGGTCGACGCCCGCCGACGGCGAGTCCTGCCTGCCCGCACGCGGGCGAGCGGCACCACCCGGAAGGCTGGCCTACTCTGACGGGAGCAGGTGGGCACAGGGCACTGAACAGGAAGGTCCGCCGCCATGGCACAGGACAGCGGCCCTCACCCGGGCGACTCCCGGGCGTCCCACGCTCCTGGCCGGGAGGCGGCGCGGCTGCTCGCGCTGGAGCAGGCGGGACTGTCGTCCGAGCCCGACCCCGGCATGGACCGCTTCGCCCGGGTGGCGGCTCAGCTCGTGGACGCCCCGGTGGCGCTGGTCGCGGTCGCCGGCGCCCAGCACCACGTCTTCCCCGGCATGACCGGTCTGGCGCCGCCCTGGCCCGAACGGCGCAGGACGGGGCTGTGCGCCGAGCTGGTGGAGGCCGGCCGGCTGATCGTGCGGGACGCCCGGACCGACCCCCGGATGCGGGGCCTGCCGGTGGTCGAGGAGCTGTCGATGGCCGGGTACGCGGGGCTGCCGCTGGTGGACGACGACGGGGTGGTGCTGGGCTCGCTCTGCGCCGTCGACCGACGGCCCCGGGAGTGGACCGACCGCGAGGTGCGGGCGCTGACCGATCTGGCGGAGGCGTGCGCGGCCGAGATCCGGCTGCGGATCGTCACCCACCGGGTCGAGGAGGCGCGCGGCGAGACGGCGGCGCTGCTGGCCCGCTCCGAGCTGGTGCTGCGCGCCTCCGAGGTGCTCGCCGACACCACCGGCGTCGACCAGGTGCGCCACCAGGTCGGCGACCTCATCACCAGCGACCTTCAGCCCTCCTTCGCCGGTCTCAGCCTGGCCCAGGAGCGCATCCCCTGGGACGCCGCCGAGGGCCGCTGGCCCGACGGCACCCCGCAGGACCCCGCGGTGGACCCGGTCGCCACGCCGTGGCCGACGGGCCGGGCCGCCCGCGAGAAGCGCGCCGTCGCCGTGCACGGCACCGAGGCGGTCCGCGCCGACTACGGGGACGAGGCGGCGGCGCGCTGGGGGCGGCTGGGGTTCGCCTCCATGGTGTGCGTACCGCTGGCGGGCACCCGGCGCGTCCTGGGCGCGCTCGCCGTCGCCTGGCGGACCCCGCACACACCGGACCTCGGTGAGCTGGCGGTGCTGACCGCCACCGCCGCCTACGCCGCCCGCGCCCTGGAACGCGCCCTCTTCGTCGACGAACAGATCGACGTGGCCCGCCAGTTGCAGGACGCCATGCTCACCGAACTGCCCTCGGTCGACGGGCTGGAGCTGGCCGCGCTGTACCGCCCGGCCGCCGCCCGGGACCGGGTGGGCGGCGACTGGTACGACGCGTACCGGCTGCCGCCCGCCGCCGAGGGGGCGGACGGACCGACGCTCGCGGCGACCATCGGCGACATCACCGGCCACGACATCCGCGCCGCGACCCTGATGGGCCAGGCCCGCAGCATGCTCCGCCAGGCCGACCACGACCATCCCGGAGCCGGACCCGCCGCGGCCGTCGAGGCCCTGCACCACTCCACGACCACCCTGGACCTCGGCCTCAGCGGCACCCTCGTCCACGCCCACCTCACCCCGGCCGCCGACGGCTGGCAGTTCACCTGGACCAACGCCGGACACCCGCCGCCGCTGCTCGCGGTGCCGGGCTCCCCCGCCCGCATGCTGACCGAGCACGACATGCTTCTCTACCCGGGGCTGGGCGAGGGCTGGCGGGAGCACCGGCGCACCCTGCCGCCGGGCAGCACGCTGCTGCTCTACACCGACGGCCTGGTGGAGCGCCCGGGCCAGGACATCGAGGCGGCCGTGGAGCGCCTGGGCGCCCTCCTGGCGGCCGGGGCGGACACCCCGTTGCGGCGACTGGCCGGTGAACTCGCCGTCAGCATGACCGGAGAGGACCCCGACGACGACGTGGCCCTCCTCGTCCTGCGCGTTCCCGCCCCGCGCCCCTGAACGTACGGGCCGACCAGCGAGAACCCTGTGGCCGGGCGGAGTTCGGGCTGCGTAGGCTCGCGCGCATGAAGCTGGAGATCACCACCCTGGCCGACCGCCCCGAGCTGGCCGCGGCGCTGGGCGACATGCCCGACACCTGGCCCCGGTTCGTCCTGGAGGACCTGGTCGGCTGGGCCAACTTCCCCCGGATCGCGGTGGAGTTCCCCGAGTACGTCCTGGTGGCCACGGACTCCGACGGAGTGGTGGTCGCCCGGGGCTACAGCGTGCCGTTCGCCCTCGACGCCCCCGGACGCGGCGAGCTGCCCGCCGGCGGCTGGGACCAGGAACTGCTGTGGGCCTTCTCGGACCTGCGGCACGGCCGTACGCCCGACACGGTCGGGGCCGTCGAGATCACCGTGGCCCGTGACCACCTGGGCAAGGGGCTGTCGGGCCGCATGGTCGAGGCGATGCGCGAGAACGCCCGCGCCCACGGCCACCGCGAACTCGTCGCCCCCGTCCGCCCCAGCGCCAAGCACCTGCGGCCGACCCTGCCGATGGCACGGTACGCGCGGCTGACCCGCGCCGAGGACGGCCTGCCCGAGGACCCGTGGCTGCGCGTCCACGTCCGCGCGGGCGGGGTCGTCGACTCGGTCGCGCCGGTGTCGATGACGGTCAGCGGCACTCTGGAGCAGTGGCGCGACTGGACCGGTCTGCCCTTCGACACCGAGGGCCCCGTCGAGGTCCCGGGCGCGCTGGTCCCGGTCCACTGCTCGCTCACCCACGGCTACGCGGTGTACGCCGAGCCCAACGTCTGGGTCCGCCACCGGCTCTGATCCGGTCGGCACGGGCGGCAGGCCCGGCACGCCGTCAGGTGCGTGCCGGGCCTGCCTGCCGATGGGCGGGTCAGGGGGCGGTGCCCCAGGTGAGGCCGGTGCCGAGGTGGAGGCCGATCCTCTCGTGGTCGGTGAGGGGGGTGGAGGTGGCGTGGCTGTGGTCGTCGTTCTCTTCGAAGCCGGACCAGTCGGCCTTGTTGGGGCGGAGCTGGGTCTCGCCGGTGGCGCCGCCGGGCTCGCCGCCGGGCAGCGGCGGATGGGCGTTGGCCAGCAGTTCCTGGAACTGGGCGGAGAACCAGTGCCCGGCGACCGGTGAGTCGGGCAGCGCGCCCGTCGGGCTGAAGCCGTTGCGGCCGTTGCCCTCGTAGGTCGGGTCGCACATCCGGTCGAAGCCCTTGCCCTCGTCGTTGTCGATCGGCTCGCTGCTGCCGTCCGACTCTCCCGGAGGCTTCGCCCAGACGTACGCGTCGATACCCGGCTCGGGTGCGGTCGCGGGGCGCTCCCCGACGCCGGCGCCGCTCTGGTTGCACCAGTTGCCCGCGTGGATGCGGCGGTCGGCCCGGCCGCCGTCCACGTAGGCGTCGACGCTGGTCGTCGGGCCGGGTCCGGTGGGCCGGTCGGCGCCGCCCCAGCCGTTGCGGGCGGTGTCGATGAGCATGCCGAGGCCGGAGTCGAAGCCCTGGCGCACCAGTTCCTCCCGCAGGGCCTGGGCGAAGGTCAGCTCGTCCATGTGGTAGTTCCAGTCGACCCACTTCGACTGGCGCACCGTGGTGCCGTTCACCGTGTCGGTGATCTTGAGGTGCGGCTCCTTGAGCACGGAGTAGTTGGCGGTGTTGACGATGAAGCCGTGCACGTCGTCGACGGTGGCGCCCTCGGTGGTCGCGGCCTTCTTGAACTGCTCGGCCGCCGGGACGAAGTTGGAGTCCCAGCCGAGCCAGCCGTGGTGGGCGGCGTCCACGTAGTTGTAGACGTTGGGGATGGCGCCGAGGGTGTGCAGGGCGTAGCCGACGCCCTTCTCGTAGTTCCCGTTCTCCTTCATCACGGCGCACTCGGGCGTGGAGCCGGCGGTGCCGCCCGCGTTGGTGACGAGGTTCGGCAGGGAGTCGGGCTCGATGAGGGCGACGATGCGCAGTTCGGCGTAGGCCGGGTCGTCGAGGATGTCGGCGATGGGGTCGATGTACTCGCTCTCGTAGCGGCCGATCTCGGTCGGGCCCAGCTCGCCGTTGGAGGCGAGGGCCGAGCAGTCGCGGCCCGGCAGGTCGTAGACGACCACCTGGAAGAGGTCGGCGCCCTGGTCGAGCGCCGTGTCCAAGTGTTCCTTGAGGCCGCGGGCGCCGGGGGTGCCCTCGATGGCGGCGATGCGGTCCATCCAGACGAAGGACGGCTCGTCCGCGATGACGCCCCCGCCTGGTTCGGCGGCGGCCTTGGCCGACCAGTCCGGGTTCACGTACGGGGTGGCGCCCACGTACGGGTTGTCCACCCGGGCGGCGGCCACCTCCCGCGCGTCGGCCGACGCGGCACCGGGGGCGGCGACCGCCAGGGAGGCCCCCAGGGCCAGGGCGGTCAGGGCGGCGGCCGTCCGCGCCCGAAGCGGGCGTCCGGCTCCGCCGGGCGGTCTCGTGCCTCTGCTTCTCGTGCTCATGCGGCTCCGTGCTCCTCTCGTACGCCTTCGGCAGCGCTGCCGGGGCGGAATCGGGGGTGCGGGTGGTGCTCGGAGAGCTTGGTGCTGAGGTGCGCGTGGTTCTTCCGGGAAGTGAACTGTGGGAGCGCTCCCAAGGTCTCGCTGTGACCAGTACCTGTCAATACTTCGCGCGGAGATCGCCCATACGGGCGGACCGGTCGGCGGGTCCGCCCGGGGCGGGAGGTGACCGTGGTGCGGGCGGGGTCAGTGGGGGCCGGGCTGCTCGGGCAGGCCCGCCTCCGGTACGCGTCCGGGGGCGTCGTCGCGGCGGGCGGTGCCCGGGGCGGTGCCCTCGGCCGGACCGGGGGCGGTGTGGGGCCGCGGCGGGTAGAAGCGGCGGGCCCAGCGCCGGAACGGCCCGATCGGGCCGTCGCCATGGGCCAGGCGGGGCGGCTGCAGGTACTGCTTGTGGTGCCAGATGGGGAAGTCGGCCGCCGTGAACGCGCAACTGGCCTGGAACACGGCCCGGTCCAGCACCCGCGTCGCCGTCCGGCTCACCGCGCGGGCGAGCGGGGCCGGCAGCCGGGCGGGCTCGTCGAAGGTGAGGCGGTTGAGCTGGCGGAGCTGCATCCGGTTCGGGCCGATCGCCGTCGGCAGCACCGTCGTGCACATGCGCAGGCCGATCCTGGGCGTGTGGACGTCGGCATGGAGGACGGCGAGGCCGTACCCCTCCACGTCGACGTCCACGGTGAAGTCCCCGAGCAGCGGCGCCGACTCGTGAGCCCGCATCGACAGCCGGAACCCGGCGCCGTCGTACCGCACCGGCCCGTCGATCTCCGCCCGCTTCCAGCCGTGCAAGGTCGCGAAGTGCCCGAGGTCGACCGAGTTCTCGATCACCTCCTGCGCGTTCCCCGCCAGCTCCCACGCTCCCGACCGGGCCGGCCGGTGCCCCACCACGTGCCACTCCGGGACGGTCCAGTCCGGCTCCCGCCCGTCGTGGTGCCGCCACACGAAGACGGCTCCGTTCACCTCGCACACCGGCAACTGCGCCAGTGGCGACCTGGGCGGCGCCGTGTCGTACCCCGTGCGCACGCAGGCCCCGTCGGGCCCGAACGCGAAGAGGTGAAAGGGGCACACCAGGTCGTCCCCTTCGACCTTGCCCAGACCGAGATGCGCCCCGAGGTGGGGGCAGTAGGGCTTGACGGCCCGCAGGGCTCCGGTCCCGAGCCGGTAGACCACGACGTCCTCGCCGGCGAGAGGCCGGGTCAGCACCTTCCCTCTCGCCAGCTCCGCGGAGAAGGCGACCGCCGCCCACCCGCTCGGGTAGGGCAGGGCGGCCGCTCCTGTGGCATCGGCCGGGGTGGGCCCCTCGCTGATGGCCCTCCGACGCTCCCGGGACAGTCCCACGCGCACCCCTCTCAGATCGACTTCCTGAAGAGGCTGCCCGAGGGGTCCGCGCATCCACCTGCGGGAGGGCGGATCACCCGAAGGGGGCATGGGTGTGGGGTGTGGGGTGTCGGGGCTCGGGGGGCCCTTCCCGATCTTCGGGGATCTCCCCCGCCGGCCCTGGAAAAACGGACCGACCACGGCCTTCCGCCCGACACCGAGACGACGGGTCACGGCACCCGCGTGGGAGCCGCGTACGGGCCACACCTGCGAAGGCCCCGCCCGGTCTCGACGCGCGACGTCGTCTCGGGCGGGGCCGCGCCCGCCGACAGGGGGCCGGGGGCGGTGGGTGGGGTGCGTCAGTTGGCCTCGGGGGTGGCGGCGTCCGGGCTGGGATACCAGTCGGTGACGGCGGACTCGCTCACGGTGTAGGTGTCCGGGAGCTTGACGAAGGCGGGGTCGGACTCGTCCTCGCCGATGACGATGTGCGCCGCGTCGACGTCCACCACGTCCTCGGCCCGGTTGGTGTTCGGAATGAGGGCGGCGTAGGCGGCCTTGGTGCCGGAGAGCTCGATCGAGTCCGGGGGCGTGAGCTTCATCAGTTCGGCCGGGTAGGGCTTGGTCCTCTCGGAGGAGTTGAAGATGACCAGGGGCGCCGTGTGGTCCAGCTGGCACATGAGGTGGTTCTGGGCCTTGGCCTTGATGATGAGGACGCCGCCGTCCTTGGCGGTGACGGAGTACTCCAGGTCTCCGGTGCGGCAGGTGTCACCGGGTTCCCGCGCGGGCTCGTCCTTGGACGAACCGCCCGAATCCTTCGAGGGCTTCGCGTCCCCGGGGGAGCTGTCGCCGGGAGCCTCGGCCCCGCCGGACGATTGCGCCGGGCTCTGCCCCTCGGCCGCTCTGTCGTCGGGGTCGCAGGCGGTGAGGCCGGCGGTCAGTGCCACCGTGGCGGAGAGGGCCAGGACCAGGCGGGTGGATCGGGCGGCGAGTTGCGCACGCATGGGAATCTCCATCGACTTACCGGGGTTCAGGGGCTCAGCGGTCGAAGCCGGTCGCCGAGCCCGGTTCAGAGGTCAGGGGGGCGGTTGCCGGTACCTGGTGTTCAGCGGCGACTGCGGCGCATGGGCAGCAGGTTGCCGCGCCGGTGGGCGGCGATGAGCATGGGCACCGCGAGCAGCAGGCTGACGATGACGGGCACGATCGACGCCTCCAGGCCGAAGTCGCCACCGGTCAGCAGGTCGGGGCCCGTCGGGGTGGTGGTCATCAGGCCCTGCGAGGCGTGGCCGGAGACGGGGATGCCGATCAGGCCCACGGTGGTGTTCCAGGCGAAGTGCAGGCCCACGGCGAACCAGATGTTGCGCTTCCACAGGAACGCGGCACCGAGCAGGACACCGGCCTCCAGGGCGATCGCGATCGAACTCCACAGCGTGGCACCCGGGTTGGCCAGGTGCAGGCCACCGAACAGCACCGCGGTGATCGTCAGCGCCGCCCAACTGCCGCACAGTTTCTCCAGCGCTTGGAGGGCGAGGCCCCGGAAGAGCAGTTCCTCGGTCACGGCGGCGCCGAGCGACATCGCGGCCATGCTCGCCACGATCGACAGGCCGTTACCGGGCCGTTCGTCGAACGAGAACTCGGTGAGGAGCATGAGCATCGACACGGTGATGAACCCGAAGCCGATCGCGAACCCGGACAACGTCTGGGTCACCGCCCCCGACTTCGCGATCTCCGGCATGTCCCGCCGGGCGACGTAGCGCATGACCGCCCAGTAGACGACGACCGCCACGGCCGCGCCCAGGACGGCGACCACCCCACCCGCGGAGGCCAGGCTGGACGCCAGGCCCACACCCACTATCCCGGTCAGCATCCAGCCGAGGGGAGACCGGAAGAAGCGGCCACCTCCCCGGCGTGTGGGCTGGAGAGACGCGGTGGGCGTCGTACTCATGGTGACCTCTCGTAGGGCGTCGGCCGCATGCCTCCCGCGACCTGCCCGGAACGCTACGAGAATGCCGACGTCCGCGAATCACCCCTGAGCGGACAGCCCGGGTAGCTCTCACGGGGGACACGGAGGGGGGACCGGACGCCGCCGGAGGCGGTGCGTTCACGGTGTGGCACCCGGGACCGCGCCGGCCTCACCTCACGTGACGGGGCGCCCGAAGGCGAGCCACTCCGTCGAGCGACGGCCCGCTCCACGTGGACGCCATCGAGGCCGAGTTCTCGGGGCAGGGCCTGGGGCCGGGCGAGGACGGGCCGGCGCTGACGGGAGGCGCGTCGGCGGGCTGAGCGGGCCGGGGCGCGGCCCGACCCGCGCCCGGGCCCGCCCGCTCACTCCGCCAGCGGCAGCAGCTCCGGCAGGTGCCCGTCGGACGCCTCGGCCGCCGCGACGCGCTCGGCCGGGACCTCGCCGTACAGGGTGGTGCGCGGCTTGGCGGGGCGGCCGGCGAGGGTGGCGATGGCACGCAGGTCCTCGATGGAGCGGTACGAGCCGTAACGCGAGCCCGCCATACGGGAGATGGTCTCCTCCATCAGAGTGCCGCCGAGGTCGTTGGCACCGGAGCGGAGCATCTCGGCGGCGCCTTCCGCGCCGAGCTTGACCCAGCTGGTCTGGATGTTGGTGATGTGCGGGTGGAGCAGCACGCGGGCCATCGCGGTGACGGCCCGGTTGTCGCGCGTGGTGGGGCCGGGGCGGGCGATGCCAGCGAGGTAGACGGGCGCGTTGGTGTGGATGAAGGGGAGCGTCACGAACTCGGTGAATCCGCCCGTCTCCTGCTGAATCCGGGCCAGCGTGCGGAAGTGGCCGAGCCAGTGGCGGGGCTGGTCCACGTGCCCGTACATCATGGTGGACGAGGAGCGCAGGCCCAGTTCGTGGGCGGTCCTGACGACCTCGATCCAGTCGGCGGCGGGCAGTTTGCCCTTGGTGAGGACCCAGCGGACCTCGTCGTCGAGGATCTCTGCGGCGGTGCCGGGGATCGAGTCGAGCCCGGCCTCCTTGGCGGCGGTGAGCCAGTCGCGGATGGACAGGCCGGTGCGGCTGGCGCCGTTGACGACCTCCATCGGCGAGAAGGCGTGCACGTGCATGCCGGGGACGCGTTCCTTGACCGCCCGCGCGATGTCGAAGTACGCCGTGCCGGGCAGGTCGGGGTGGATGCCGCCCTGCATGCAGACCTCGGTGGCGCCGACCTCCCACGCCTGGGCGGCGCGGTCGGCGACCTGGTCGAGGGAGAGGGTGTAGGCGTCGGCGTCGGTGCGGCGCTGGGCGAAGGCGCAGAAACGGCAGCCGGTGTAGCAGACGTTGGTGAAGTTGATGTTGCGCGTGACGATGTACGTGACGTCGTCGCCGACGGTGGCGCGGCGCAGGTCGTCGGCGATGCCGCAGAGCGCGTCGAGGGCCGGTCCTTCGGCGTGCAGCAGGGCGAGGGCCTGCTCGTCGCCGAGCCGGGTCGGGTCGTCGGCGGCCTGGGCGAGGGCTTCGCGGACGTCGCTGTCGATGCGCTGCGGGACCATCCCCGGGGCGGCCTGCTCGCGCAGGGCCTCCCAGTCGCCGTAGACGGCGTCGAAGTCGGCGCGGCGGTCGCCGGTGCGGCCCTCGGTGTCGATGGTCCGGTGCAGGTCGGTACGGCCGCTCGCGGTGAACCCCTCGTCGGGCTCCTGCCAGGGCAGCCCCTCGGGCCGGGCGTCCGCGCGGGCGAGGCCGGTGGCGGGGTCGGCCAGCGCGCGGACGTGCGGGAGCAGCCGCGGGTCGAGCCAGGGTTCGCCGCGGGCGATGAACTCCGGGTAGACGGTGAGGCGTTCGCGCAGCTCGAAGCCGGACTCGCGGGTGCGCGCGGCGAGCTGGTCGATGTGCGGCCAGGGGCGCTCGGGGTTGACGTGGTCCGGGGTGAGCGGGGAGACGCCGCCCCAGTCGTCGATGCCGGCGCCGACGATCAGCGCGTACTCGGCGTCGACCAGGTTCGGCGGGGCCTGGATGCGGGCGGCGGGGCCCAGGACGTGGCGGGCGACGGCGATGCAGGCGGCCAGCTCCTCCAGTTCGGCGTCGGGCATGGCGCGCATCGCGGTGTCGGGCTTGGCGCGGAAGTTCTGGACGATGACTTCCTGGATCGACTGGTACTGGCGCTGGATGCGCCGGAGCTGGAAGAGGGCGTCGGCGCGCTCCTCGTAGCTCTCGCCGATACCGATGAGGACACCGGTGGTGAAGGGGACGTTGGAGCGGCCGGCGTCCTCCAGGACGCGCAGGCGGACGGCGGGTTCCTTGTCGGGCGAGCCGTGGTGCGGGCCGCCCGGCTCGGACCACAGGCGCGTCGCGGTGGTCTCCAGCATCATGCCGAGCGAGGGCGCGACGGGCTTGAGCCGCTGGAGGTCGGTCCAGCTCATGACGCCCGGGTTGAGGTGCGGGAGCAGGCCCGTCTCCTCCAGGACCCGGATGGCCATGGCGCGGACGTAGGCGAGGGTGTCGTCGTACCCGTGGGCGTCGAGCCATTCGCGGGCCTCGGGCCAGCGGTCCTCGGGCCGGTCGCCGAGGGTGAACAGGGCTTCCTTGCAGCCGAGGGCGGCGCCCTGGCGGGCGATCTCCACCACCTCGTCGGGCGAGAGGTACATGCCGTGGCCCTCGCGGCGCAGCTTGCCGGGGACGGTCACGAAGGTGCAGTAGTGGCAGCGGTCCCGGCAGAGCCTGGTCAGCGGGATGAAGACCTTCTTGGAGTAGGTGATGACCCCCGGTCGCCCGGCGGCCTCCAGGCCCGCGTCGCGCACCCGCGCGGCCGAGGCCGAAAGGTCCCGCAACTGCTCGCCCCGCGCCTGGAGCAGCACCGCCGCCTCCGCGGTGTCCAGGGCGACTCCGTCCCGGGCCCGCTTGAGCGCTCGGCGCATGGCATTCTCGGTCGGCCGTACCGGCTGCGCATCAGTCATGCACGCAGCATACGAGCGGCGTACGGGGGAAGGGGCGGCCCGTTCAGTCGTTGACGGCGGTCAGCAGGACGACGGTGTCCTCCACGGCGAGCAGGCCGTGCCGCTCCTGCGGGATCGGGTGGAGCTGGCCGGAGCGCAGTTCGGTGTCGCCGGAGACGGTGGTGATGAGGACGATGCCGCGCAGCACCTGGAGGGAGGCGGCCGGGGGCGCGTTGTGTTCGTCCAGGCGGGTTCCGGCGGTCAGCGCGATGAGGCTCTGGCGCAGGCAGTCCTCGTGCAGGAGGAGGTGGGCGCTGCGCCCGTGCGGGTCGGCGTGGGCCGCGGTGGCGTGCTCGTCCGCGAGGGCGTTGAGGTCGTCCATGGGGCCACTGTGCCCCAGCCTCGACGCCCTCGCGATCCGAGGCCGTCACCGGTGGGAGACGGCCTCGACGGCGGCCTCGGCCTCGGCCCGCTCCAGGAAGGCGAGGCGGGCCCGCTTCTCGGGCTTGTCGATCTCCGGGCCGAGGACGAAGCCGACCCGGCGCACCCGCTCGACGGCCTTGGCGTTGCGCGCGTCGGGCTCGACGACGATCCGGCGGCGGGCGGGGTCGGTGAGGACGTAGGAGAGCAGCGCCCCGATCAGGCCGCTGCTGAAGCCGGAGACGGGCCGGCTGCCGTGGGCGGGGCCGATCAGCAGGTGGACGCCGTAGTCGCCGGGCCGGACGTCGTAGCACGCGCCGAGCGGGTCGGCCTCGGGCTCGTACGTCTGGAAGAGGGCGGCGGGGCGCCCGCCGAGGACGGCGAGGAAGGCGTGGTGGGTGGTGAGGCCGTCGAGGAAGGTGTACGTCTCGTGGACCTGCTCGCGGGTGAGGCCGTTCATGCCCCAGAACCGGGCGCGTTCCTCGGTGACCCAGGCGTACAGCAGGTCGAGGTCGGCGTCGGGGTCGACGGGGACGAGGCGGACCTCGCCGATGCCCTCCACGTGGTGGCGGTGGACGGGGGTGCGGTCGCCGGGGGCGGGGCTGGGGGTGCTCATCGGGCGGGGCTCCTGTCGGACGGGACGGGGACGCGTCGCAGCCGGGCGAAGTCGGTGACGACGGGGACCAGGCCGCCCTCGCGCCACCGGGGCAGCTGGTCGCGGGCGTGCGGGTCGCCGGGGACGCCCGAGGCGCCGAAGGGGACGGCCCAGAGGCTGTCGTCGCGGCGGGCGAGGTCCCAGACGTAGCGGGCGGCGGGGCCGCGCGCGAAGAGGTGGGTGATGCCGGGGAGGCTGGAGGTGGACAGCACGCAGTCGTGGTCGCCGCCGACCGGGGGCCCCTGTTCGCCGGAGGCCACCGCCTGCCAGGGCGCGAGCTTG
Organism: Streptomyces sp. BBFR102; assembly: GCF_051397025.1. Taxonomy (NCBI): domain Bacteria; kingdom Bacillati; phylum Actinomycetota; class Actinomycetes; order Kitasatosporales; family Streptomycetaceae; genus Streptomyces; species Streptomyces sp. BBFR102. Next base: position 3,525,597 of record NZ_CP195757.1, on the reverse strand, counting down.
TGCAGCGTGCCCCACGGCTGCCCGGTGTCCTCCCCCGCTGCGGTCTCCAGGGCCCGGGCGACCAGCGAGAGCCGGTCCGCCTCGGGCACGGGCCCCCCGGTGAGCAGCGATTCGAGGGCGTACGCGATCCGGGCGGTGGCGGACAGCCAGGGCCGGAAGACCGTCGGGTAGCCGTCGGCGCGGGCGGGCCCGGCGGGGCCGGTCAGCTCGGCGAGCGCCGGATGGGCGGCGAGCCGCCGGACGACCTCGGCGCGCAGGCCCGCGTACCGGGCGGCGTCCACCGAGTCGGCGGCCATGTGCCGGTCCCAGGCGAGCAGCCGCTCCCGCAGGCGGCGGGCGGGGACGCCGAGCGGGGCCGGGTCGAGGCGGTCGAGGAGGGCCAGCAGCGGCCGGGCGGAGGCGAGGTACGTGTCCGTGTGCACCTGCGCCATCTCCCCCGCCCGCCAGCCGGTGCGGGCGGTGAGCAGGGCCCGGATGCGGTCGGCGCGGTAGGGCGGGGCGAACTCGGTGCCGAGCGGGGCGGCGAGCCCGCGCTCGTTGGCCATCACGGCGAGCCGCGGGTCGGCCCAGGTCGCGACGGGCGCCTCGGGCAGCGGTTCCGGCTCCTCCCGCCAGGCGTGGCCGGCGGCCCAGGCGGGGACGGGGCCGAGCCGGTTGGCGGCCGGGCGGCGCGGGACGTACCCGGCGACGCGGTGCAGCAGGCCGCCCTCGGTGTCGGCGGCGAGCAGGACGTTGACCGGCTCGATCCAGTGGTCGACGGCGGCCGACACGTCGGCGACCGTCCGCGCGGTGAGCAGCGCGGGCAGCGTCTCGAACCCCAGGCGCCCGGAGACGCGCGGGTGGTGGCGGAGCGCCAGCGCGTTGGCGGGTTCCGCCTCGCCCTCCTCGCCGGGCAGCGGCCCGGCGTCCGGCCCGCCCACGACCACGGTCCCGCGCGGCGTCTCCACCACCTCCACGCTCACCGGCCCCCCGCCCGCGACCGCGTACGTCTCGGTGTGCGCCGCGACCTCCTCCCAGCCGCCGGGCCCGTACGCCTCGACGCCGCCGCCGGTGCGCCGCAGCCGCTCCCGGTACAGGTCCTGGTAGTCCGCCATGGCGTTGGTGATGGCCCAGGCGACGTGCCCGGTGTGGCCGAAGTGGGCGAGGCCCGGTACGCCGGGGACGGCGAGCCCGACCACGTCCCCGGCCCCCGCCACGAGGTGGATCTGCTGGTAGACCCCGGGGTCCTCGATGAAGCGGTGCGGGTCGCCGGCGAGGAGCGCGGCACCGCTGGCCGTACGGTCGCCGGTGACCAGCCAGCCGTTGCTGCCGGCCGTGCCGGGCCCGTCGGTGGCGAAGAGCGGTACGGCGTCGGCGCCGAGCCGGCGGGTCAGTTCGCCGCGCCAGAGCTTGGCGGGGAACCCCGCGAAGAGCAGATGGGTGGAGAGCCACACCCCCAGCGGCATCCACGGCTCCCACGGGCCGGGCGTACTCCCGGTCCGCGCGAACTCGGGCGCCCCGTGATGCGCCCCGTCCGCGAACGCGTCGGTGACCCCGGCGGCGTACGCGGCGACCCAGGCGGCCGTGTCCGTGTCCAGCCGCCCGTAACACCGGCGGGCGGTGTCCGCGAGCCGCGTGCGGCGGGCGAGGCCGTCCCAGTCGGCCGAGTCGGCGCCGAGGAAGGCGGCGCTGGTGCCGAGCACCCGGCGCCGCTCGACGTGGAGCTGCCAGGCCCGGTCGAGCGCGGTCACATACCCCTGGGCGTACGCCAGTTCCCGCGCCCCGCCCGCGCGGACGTGCGGGATGCCCCAGTCGTCCCGGAACAGCTCGAAGACGGGCCGCCCCCCGTCCTCCCCCGCGCTCGCACCGCTCTCGGCTCTCATCCGTGTCGTCACTCCTCGCCCGTCACCAGGCATCGCCGTGCCGCCAGGTGCGTGCCCTGCCGCCGGTCGCCCGGCTCCCCCGCGCCGTCCCCCAGCCTCCACACCCGCCGAAGATTTAGGTTAGCCTAACCTAAAGTCCCCCTCGGGGAGGGAGCCGCCACGGGCCACCGCCGGGAAGGCGTCGCCACCCCGGCCACCGTCCGGTCCGAGACCCTGGGCGGGACGGCCCCCGCCCCTCAGCCCCCTCTCCTTCCGCACCGCCCCCACCCGCCACACGGTCGGCCCCGCAAACGCGCCGGCGCCCACCTCACGGAAGCCGCGAAGTCCGCTCTCCCCGCCTCCCCCTCGGACGCCCGCCTCCGGACAGGCACCGACGCCCACACCTCCCGCACCCGGCGTGCCGGGCACGAGGAACCGGGGGCGGCCGAGGAGAGGGTGAGCGCGCCGGGTAGGCGGCCGTAGGCCGGTTCAGCGCTGCCGCCGCCCGTGCCGTATCCACTCCCAGCGCAGGACGCAGACCACGAAGGGCGCCACCAGGGCGGTGAGCGCCCACAGGCCGACGCTCGCCGGGGAGTGGACGACGGGGTGCCAGGCCGTCGGCAGCGGCGACGGCGCGAGCAGCGCGACCAGCAGCACCGCCCAGGCCGCCGCGAGCGCTCCCACCAGGCGCGGGAACCACATGGCCGCGCCCCCTCCCCCTACGGGGCCCCCTGGGAGTCAACACCGACCACCGAGCCCAGGATCAACTCCCGATGCGAGGCGATCAGCCCCTCCGGCAGTTCGTCCACCGGGAACCACCCCGCGTCCAGGATCTCGCGCGGGTCCAGACGTGGCGTGCCCCCGGTGAAGCGGGCCTCGTAGGCGGCCTCGACGCGGAGACGGTAGCCGCTGGTGAGGCGGACCAGGGGGCCGGGGGTCACGTCGAGGTTCGTCTCCTCCTTGACCTCGCGGACGACGGTCTGCTCGAAGGTCTCGCCACGGCGGGCGTAGCCGGTGGGCAGGCCCCAGGGGGTGTCCTTGCGCCACAGGCGGTGGTGGAGGAGGAGGACGCGGCCCTCGTCGTCGCGGACCACGCCGGTGACGCCGACCATGAAGGTGGCGTGCGCCAGCCACATGAGGCGCCATTGCACGGGGCCGCGCAGCCGGTGCCAGAGCGCGCCGATGAAACGGTTGACCATGTCCGCACCTCGTCCTTCGCCGCCGCAGGCCGTCACCGGCAGCGTACGAGGCCCCGGCGGCGGGCGGCGGCGCGGCGCGGGGGCGGCCGGGAGCAGGGGGGCGGACAGCGGGCGGTACGCCCCCGGCACGCTCGCCGCGGGGCCGGCGGCGGCCGGGCTGACGGTGCGGGAGGCGTACGGGGATGCGATGGGCGCGCCCCGTACGCGCCGGGCCGCACTTCGCGGTGGGGACGGGCGGGTGCCGACGCCCTGCCCGGCGCCCGCCCCGGCCTCACCCCACCTCGAACCCCATCGCCACCGCGATGCCGATCGCCTGCGCCGGGTCGATCCGGGCCCCGGCCAGCGCGGTGCGGTCCAGGGTGTGGGCGTCCAGGGCGGTGAGGTCGGAGCCGCGCAGGTCGGCGCCGGTGAGGCTGACTCCGGCGAGGAGGGCGCCGGAGAGATCGGTGCCGGTGACCTGGGCCTCGTCCAGGCGGGCGCCGCGCAGGTCCGCCTCGCGCATGCGGACCCCGTCGAGGGTGGACTTGCGCAGGTCGGCGCGGGGGAACGCGGTGAACGACCAGTCGCCACCGGTCACTTCCAGGAGCTGGAAGGAACAGGCGTCGAAGGTGGAGCCGACGGCCTTGCACTGGTCGAGGCGGGCGTCGAAGAAGGAGCAGCGGCGGAATACGCAGTGGGTGAAGGCGGTGGCGGCGAGACGGGCGACGTTGAAACGGACGCCGGAGAAGGTGCAGCGGTCGAAGCGGGCGCCGCTGCCGGTGGTCTCCGACCAGTCCGTGTCGTAGAAGTCGCAGGCCGTGTAGGTGAGGCCGGTGAGGTCGCGGCCGTACCAGTCGTCGCCGCGCAGGGTCTCGCCGGTGACGGGCGAGGGCGCGGCGGCGGGGTCGGCGGGCCGGCCGTGGGGGGTCGGGTCGTCAGGTGCGGGCATGAGGCCGATTGAACACCCCGGCACCGACGGCGCCCGCCCGGCCCGGCACGTGGCCCGCCGGGACCGCCCTACCGCAGCAGCGCCCCGGCGCCGTCCGGAACCTGATGGGGCGTGGGGATCTCCGAGAACTCCGCCCCGGCCGCCACCGCAGACCTCAGCAGCAGCGCCCCGGCCTGTCCGGCGAAGGCGGTCGGGTCGCCGTCCAGGGCGGGGGCCTGAGTGGCCAGCGCGCGCGGGTCGGCGGCGGAGGCGTACAGCCGGGGGTCGTGGTCGCGGTCGGCGGCGAGGAGGAGGGCGGTGGCGCGGCCCCGGGCGAAAGCACCGGCGGTGGCGGTGACGCCCTCGGCGGCACGGTGGCGGGCCAGGTCGCCGCGGAACCGCTCCAGGGCGGCGCGGTGGTGGGCGGTGGCCGCGTCGCGCAGGGCGGCGTCGACACTGCGGCGCAGGGCGGCGAGGGCCGCGGGGTCGCCGGCGCTGGGGCGACCGCCGGTGATCAGGACCAGGTCGGGCGGGACGTCGCCGGGGGCCGAGAAGGCGGGCGAGACCCGGTCGCGGAGCGATTCGAGGGCGCCGGCGTCACCGGTGACCACGACCATGCGGGCCCCGACCTCGCGGACCGCCGCCAGCACGTCGCGCGCGACCTGGTCGGCGATGTCGGCCCAGGCGCCCTCGCGGCGGCGCCGGGTGACGCCGGTGACGGGCCCGTCGGCCAGCAGCCCGGCCACGTGCAGGGTGGTGCCGTGGAAGGTACGGCGGGTGTCGGGCTGTTCGGCGCTGACCGGGAAGGCGTCGACGTCGGCGCCGTACCCGTCCACGGCCACGACGACGTGCGGCAGTTGGTGGTCGAGGTCGATGACGAGGGCCAGCGCGTCGGGGACCGGCAGCAGCGAGGCGTGGTCGCGCGAGGGCGGCGCGGCGAGGGTGTGCACACCGAGCAGCCGGCCGTCGGCGGCGAAGACCGACTCGCCCTGCGGCCCCGGCAGGTCGGGGACGCCGCCGACCGCCTTGTCGAGGACGGTCAGGGTCGCCTCGTCGCAGCCGTGCTCGGCCAGGCCCTCGCGCAGGGCGCGCCAGCGGTGCTCGATGCGGGTGGCGCGGAGCCGGTCGTCGTGGGTGGTGTCGAGGTGGACGGAGGCGACGGGCGCCCCCAGGCTCTCGGCACTTTCGTAGAGGGATGCGACGGAACGCAGATCCATGACGTCGGGGGCCGGCCCCCTCCACCTCCAGCTCACACCGGTCCAGCGCGGACAGGATGCCCTTTTTAACACGATGGAGACGATTTGCCGGGCGGGGTGCGCCGCCCGGCCCGTCGGCCCACGGATGCCCGATCCGTACGGGGCGCGCGGGCGGGCCCTGTGAGAGCTGCCTCCCACGCCTGCCGCAAGCGGAGTGGACAAGGCAGACTGTCCTTGCGTTTCCCCGTATGCACAGGGCGGGACCGAAGAGGCGCGGACGAGTGGACGCAGGGGGTCGGGATGAACGGCGGAGCACCGGTACCGGAGCAGCGCTCGGTCTCCGGCGGCGTGCCGGAGCAGCCCCCTCCGCCGGATACGGAGCGAATCGCTCCGGCGGGCGGCTCCCGACCGGCGGACGGCGCCGAAGGCGCCGACTCCGGTTCCGCGATGCGGTACGCGGTCCTCGGGCCCGTCCGGGCCTGGCGCGGCGGCGACCGGCTCACCCCCGGCACCCCGCAGCAGCAGGCCCTGCTCGCCGTCCTGTTGCTGCGTGAGGGCCGTACCGCCACCGCGCCGGAACTCATCGACGCCCTGTGGGGCGAGGACCCGCCCTCGCAGGCACTCTCCGCGATCCGCACGTACGCCTCGCGGTTGCGGAAGATCCTCGACCCGGGCGACCTCACCAGCGTCTCCGGCGGCTACGCGCTGAGCGTGCCGCACGGCGCCCTGGACCTGACGGTCGCCCAGGAGCTGACGGCCGAGGCGGAGAAGGCGGCCGGTTCGGGCGACCTGTGCCAGGCCCGCACTCTGCTCAACAAGGCGCTCGGGCTGTGGGACGGCGAGGCGCTGGCCGGAGTGCCGGGCCCGCACGGCCGCACCCAGCGGACCCGCCTGGAGGAGTGGCGCCTGCAACTCCAGGAGAACCTGCTGGAGATGGACCTCGAACAGGGCTGCCACACCGAGGCCGTCTCGGAGTTGACGGCGCTCACCGCGGCCCACCCGCTCCGCGAGCACCTGCGTGAGCTGCTGATGCTGGCCCTCTACCGCTCCGGCCGCCAGGCCGAGGCACTCGCCGTCTACGCCGACACCCGCCGCCTGCTCGCCGAGGAGCTGGGCGTCGACCCGCGCGCCGGCCTGCGGGAGCTCCAGAGCCGCATCCTCGCCGGGGACCCGGCCCTCGCCGAGCCCGAGACGTCGGCCGAGCAGCCCGCGTCGGCGCCGGTGCGACCGGCCCAGCTCCCGGCCGCCGTGCCGGACTTCACCGGGCGGGCCGCCTTCGTCGCCGAACTGGGCGACGCGCTCGGTTCGGCCGGCGGCCGGGTGATGGCGGTCTCCGCCGTCGCGGGCATCGGCGGCGTCGGCAAGACCACCCTGGCCGTGCACGTCGCGCACGCCGCCCGGGCCGCCTTCCCCGACGGCCAGCTCTACGTCGACCTCCAGGGCACCGACGGCAGCGCCGCCGACCCGGAGACGGTCCTCGGCGCGTTCCTGCGCGCCCTCGGCACCCCGGAGTCGGCCGTTCCGAGCGGCCTGGACGAGCGGGCCGCCCTGTACCGCTCCATCCTCGACGGCCGCCGCGTCCTGGTCCTCCTCGACAACGCCCGCGACGCCGCCCAGATCCGGCCGCTGCTGCCCGGCGCCGGAGGCTGCACCGCCCTCATCACCTCCCGGGTGCGGATGGTGGACCTGGCCGGGGCCCACCTGGTCGACCTGGACGTGATGTCGCCGGAGGAAGCGCTCGAACTCTTCACCCGCATCGTCGGCGCCGAACGCGTCGGCGCGGAGCGCGAGGCCGCCCTCGACGTGGTCGCCGCCTGCGGCTTCCTCCCGCTCGCCATCCGCATCGCCGCCTCCCGGCTGGCCTCCCGCCGCACCTGGACGGTCTCGGTGCTGGCCGCCAAGCTCGCCGACGAGCGCCGCCGCCTCGACGAACTCCAGGCCGGCGACCTCGCCGTGAAGGCCACCTTCGAGCTGGGCTACGGCCAGTTGGAGCCCGCGCAGGCCCGCGCCTTCCGGCTGCTGGGCCTCGCCGACGGGCCCGACATCTCGCTGAACGCGGCCGCCGCCCTGCTCGACCTGGACGCCGACGCCACCGAGGACCTCCTCGAATCCCTCGTCGACACCAGCCTCCTGGAGTCCGCGGCCCCGGGCCGCTACCGCTACCACGACCTGGTCCGCCTCTACGCCCGCGCCTGCGCCGAGCGCGACGAGGGCCCGGCCCGGGCCGCCGCCCTCTCCCGCCTCCTCGACTTCTACCTGGCGACCGCCGCCGGCGTGTACGCCCTGGAGCGCCCCGGCGACCAGCTCCACGCCCACCTGGCCCCCACCGAGGTGCCGGGCCTGGCCTTCACCGACCGTACGGCCGCCTGGGACTGGCTCTACCGGGAGGCGTCCTGCCTGCTGGCCTGCGTGCGCCAGCACGCCGGGGGCGCCACGCTGCGGCGCGCCGTCGACCTGCTCTTCGCGGCGAAGGACCTGGCCGAGTCGGGGGCCGACGCGCGCCAGTACGAGCAGGTGGCCGCGGTGGCGCTGGCCGCCGCCGAGGAGCAGGGCGACCTGCTGGCGCAGGCCAGGGCGCGCACCACGCTCGCCCACTCCTACCGGCTGACCGGCAAGTTCGCCCAGGCGGACGAGGAGGCGGACCACGGCGTGCGACTCAGCGCCGCCGCCGGCGACCCGGTGGCAGGCGGCTATGCCTCCAACATCCGCGGCATCGCGGCGATCTACCAGAACCGGCACGCCGAGGCACGTGTGTACCTCGGCCGCGCCATCGAGGAGTTCCGCGCCGACGCCAACCGCCCCGGCGAGGCCAGCGCCCTCAGCAACCTCTCCCGCGTCCTGCTGGAGAACGGCGAGTCCACCGAGGCGGTCGCCCTCGCCGAACGCGCTCTCGCCATCTACAACGAGGTCGGCCTCACCTGGCGGCTGGCCAACGGCATGTACGCCCTCGGGCTCGCCCTCGCCGCCTCCGGGCGCCACGACGAGGCGATGGACCAGCTCGGTGGGGCGCTGCCGGTCTTCCAGGAGAACCGCCAGCCGCTCTGGGAGGGCATGACGCTCTTCCGCATGGCCGAGATCGCGCTGGACACCGGGGAGCCCGCCAGGGCCGCCACCCTCGCCGAACAGGCCCTCGCGCAGCTGCGCAGGATCGGCGGCGACTGGCGGCGCGGCAACGTCCTCACCGTCCTCGGCAAGGCGCTCTTCGCCCTCGGTCAGCAAGGCCGTGCGCGCGCCTGCTGGACGGAGGCCCTGGGCGTCTACGAGCACCTGAGCAGGCCGGAGGCGTCGGACGTGCGCGAACTGCTGGCGCACGCCCCGCAGTGAGTGTCAGTCACCCCCTCTAAGGTGCGAGCACGTTCATCGAACGTTTATCGGCCTCCGCCATGCTCCTCGTATCGATCCGTCGCGTCGGGGGGCAGGCGGATCGCCGAGGCCGCCCCGCGGGGTGGTCAGGGTTCTGTCCGGCGTCCTCGGGGGAGGCGCCGGGCGCACCCCTTTCCGGCGACGGCCTGTCCGGCCTGATCAACCGCACCGGCCGGCCGCCGGAACCGCGCACCATCCGGACCGTTCAGGACATCAAGACATGGAGTCCCGCATGAGTGAAGAGAAGAAGAAGGACCCGACCGTGGTCAAGCCCCAGGACGACCACGTCACCGGCGGCAAGGACCTGAAGCCGCTCGACGACCACGTCACGGGCACCAAGCCGCTGGACGACCACGTCACCGGCGAAGAGGTCTGACCTTCCTCCGCACGTCCTCCACCCGCACGGGGGGTGCGGGTCCGCGGTCCCAGGGGGGAGCCGCGGGCCCAGAGGGAGGAGGAACGGGGGGAATGCACGGGGGATCGGCCGCGGCGGCGCGGAGGGGGAGCCGTCGCGGCCGACGTGCGTCCGGGCGCGGGCCGCAAAACCAGGTGCGCGACCGGCGCCGGTACGCCACCGTGCCCCCATGAGTTCACGCGTACGCCACATCACTCTCGACAGCCACGACCCTTACGCCTTGGGCCAGTTCTGGGCCCAGGTCCTCGGCGGGCGCCTCGCCGACGACGACTTCCCCGGCGACCCGGAGGCCCTGGTCCTCGCCGAAGGCGCCACGCTCCTCCTCGTCACCGTGCCGGAGACCAAGACGCTGAAGAACCGCGTCCACCTCGACCTCCAGCCCGAGGACCGCTCCCGGGACGAGGAGGTCACCCGCCTGCTGGGGCTCGGAGCCCGCCTGGTCGACGATCGGCGCCGCCCGGACGGCCGCGGCTTCGCGGTCCTCGCCGACCCGGAGGGCAACGAGTTCTGCGTGGAGCCGTCGGCCGCCGAACGTGCCGCCTGACCCGTCGCCGTTCCGCGTCCGCCGCCCCGCAGCCTCCCCGAAAGCGAGCCACGTGCCCGGCCGCTCCCCCGTCTTCACCCCCCGCCCCCTGCGCACCGACCGCCTCGACCTGCTCCCCCTGCTCCCGGCCCACGCCGACGCGCTGGCTCCCGTCCTCGCCGACCGGGCCCTGCGCACCTACACCGGCGGCGAGCCGCTGGACGCCCCGGCGCTGCGGGAGCGGTACGCGCGCTGGGCTGCCGGGTCGCCCGATCCCCAGGTGGTGTGGGCCAACTGGGCGGTGCGGCTGCGGGAGGCCGAAGCCCTGGTGGGGACCGTGCAGGTGACCGCGGGCCCGGGGCCGGCCGCCGAGGTGGCGTGGGTGACGGGCACGGCGTGGCAGGGCCGGGGCATCGCCACCGAGGCGGCCACGGCCCTGGTGTCGGAGCTGCTGCGGCAGGGCGTGCCGACCGTGGTCGCCCACGTCCACCCGGAACATGCCGCCTCCGTCGCGGTCGCCTCGGCGGCCGGCCTGCGCCCGACCCCGCACTGGCAGGACGGGGAACGGCGGTGGGAGCGGACCGGAGGGACCTCCTAGGAAGCGGTCCGCCCCGGCCGGCTCAGGCGGGTGCGTCGCGGAGGGTCAGTGCCCCGGCGAGGTCGAGGTCGGCCTGGGTGCCGTGCGCGCCGGCGCGGACGAGGAGCACCGCGCCGAGCGCGGTGCTCCAGAACGTCCTGGCCTCCACGTCGAGGGGGCGCCCGACGCTCCAGCCGCGTTCGTCGAGGAGCTGACGCACGAACCGCTCCGACTGCCGGAAGAGCAGCTGGAGATGCTGGTCGATCACGGGGGCCAGCTCCGGCTTGGCGATCCCGGTGGCGAGCGCCCGGGAGACCGGCGGGAGCGAGGGCAGCGACAGGACGGCGCGGGAGACGTTGCGCCGGAAGGCGGCGGCGTCCGGGGCCTGGCGGCCGACGCGTTCGACGCGCCGGGTGTCGTGCAGCAGCCCGAGGAAGGCGGCGCGCACGAGAAGCGAGTCCTTGGACCCGAAGTAATAGGTGACCTGGTTGGGGAAGACCCCGGCCGCCTTCGCGATCTCCGCGACGCTCACCTCGGCGCCCGACCGTTCCTTGCAGAGCCGGGCGGTGACCTCGATCAGCCGGTACCGCGTCGCGCGACCACGGTCGAGCGACGCAGCCGGGTCAGTCCGGGTTTCACCTGGCTTCTTCTTCATCCGGGAATTGTATGTGATACAACTCGGCCGTTGACTTGTATCGCATACAAGAAGGGTGGAACGGTATGGCGGCGACTGAGGTCGTGGTGACCGGACTCGGCGCGATCACCCCGCTCGGTGGAGACGTGGGCTCCACCTGGGAGGCCCTGCTCGCCGGCGAGTCCGGCATCCGCGGGGACACCCTGCCCGGCCAGGAGGAGACCGGCCTTCCCGACCCCGTCGCGGGAACGATGGCGGCCGACCCTGCCACCTCGCTCCCGCCGGTTCGGGCCAGGCGGCTGGACCGCGCGCAGCAGGCGGTCCTCGTGGCGACGGCCGAGGCGTGGACCGACGCGGGCGCCCCCGAGGTGGACCCGGATCGGCTGGCCTCGGCGATCGGGACCGGTATCGGCGGCGTACGGACGCTACTGAAGGAGGACGACGTACTGGAGGCATCCGGGGCCCGGCGCGTCTCACCCCGTACGGTCCCGATGCTCATGCCCAACGCGGCGGCGGCGCTGGTCAGCATCGAGTACGGCGCCCGGGCCGGGGCCTACACGCCCGTGTCCGCGTGCGCCTCCGGTGCCGAGGCGATCGCCCTGGGGGCCCGGCTCATCCGGGCCGGTGAGGCGGATCTGGTGATCGCCGGCGGGACGGAGGCCGCGATCACTCCCCTCACCCTCGCCGGCTTCGCCCGGGCGCAGGCACTGTCGCGGTGGACCGCCGACCCGGCCTCCGCCTCCCGCCCCTTCGCCGCGGACCGCGGCGGCTTCGTCCTCGGCGAAGGCGCTGCCGTCCTGGTGCTGGAGAGCGCCGCACATGCCGCCGCCCGGGGCGTGCACGTCCACGCGGTGCTCGCGGGTGTCGGGATCGCCGCCGACGCCCACCACATCACCGCGCCCGCCCCCGACGGCGCCGGGCAGATCTCCGCCATGCGCAAGGCCCTCGCCCAGGCAGGTCTGGAACCCGGCCGGATCAGCCACGTCAACGCCCACGCCACCGGCACCCCGGTCGGCGACCTCGCGGAGGCGCGGGCGATCGGGCAGCTCTTCGGCCGCGCCACCACGACCGCCCCCAAGGCGTCCCTCGGCCATCTCTTCGGCGCCGCCGGGGCGATCGAGGCACTCCTCGCCGTCCTCAGCGTCGAACACGGCGTCGTCCCGCCGACCCGCAACCTCTCAATGGCCGGCGTCGACCCCGAGATCACCCTCGACGTCGTCACGGAGCGGCGCGACGCCCCGCAGGAGGCCGTACTCAGCAACTCCTTCGGGTTCGGCGGGCAGAACGTCTCACTCGTCGTCACCGCCGCCCGGCACCGGGCGTCCCGCGCCGCGTAGCCCGGCCCCCGCGCCCCGGTCTCGCGGCGGGGTCAGGCGGTCACCGCGCTGACCCGGTCGACCTCGCAGTCGCGGACCTGGGCGGCCTTGCGCGGGCTGGTCATGCGGACGGTGACGGTGCGGGTCTCGCCGGGGGCCAGGCGCAGGCTGGTGGTGGGACTGTCGAGGGTGGCGCCGGCGGCGTTCTCGAAGTGCAGGGCGAGGCTCACGCTCAGGTCGTCCACGGCGGCGTGGGAGGTGACCCGGAGCGCCGCCGTGGAGTCGGCCCTGGCGCGCTTGGTCCGGCCGGGGCCCGCGCAGTCCACGACGGTGACGGTGACCTGGTCGGTGGTGGTGGACGAGGAGGAGCCGCCGGTGGAGGACGCGGTGTCGTCCTGGCGCGAGTCGCGGTAGCTCCCCCGGTACCCGCCGCCGCGCGAAGTGTCGTTGTCCTTCTTGGAGCTGGAGCAGCCGCCACCGGAACCACTCGACGAACGGCTCTTGCCCTTGGAACCGCTCTTGGAGCCGCCGCTCGCGCTGGAGAAGCCGGTCAGTGCCAGCACCACCACGATCAGCACCGCCGAGAAGCGCAGGTGTCGTCGCATCCGAAGTCCCCCGTGTCTCCTTGCCGCGCGCCCGTACGCCGGCGCCGTACGGGTGTTCACGCTAGCGGCGCCCGCCACCCGGCCGGCCGCCGGGGACAGGGCTGCGACGGGACCTTTACCCGCTCTTGACCGAGCGCGGACAAGCTTTCCCGGGTCAGGGCCGGGCCGCCGTCCCCGTCCCCTTGACCGCGTCCAGCGCGTACACGCAGCGGTCCTTGCTGCACGCGTACACCACGTTGCCGTGGACGACGGGGGTGCCGGTGATCTCGCCGCCGGTGGCGAGCTTCCAGCGGAGCTGGCCGCCGGCCGCGTCGAGGGTGTAGAGGCAGTGGTCGGCGGAGCCGAAGTGGATGCGGCCGCCGGCCGCGACGGGCGAGCCGATGACCTCGCCGCCCGCCTGGAACCGCCACTTCGGGGTGCCGGTGACCGCGTCCAGGGTGTACAGGCCCTTGCCGCTGCCGACGTGCACGTGGCCGCCGGCGACCAGCACCGGTTCGGTGGCCGAGCGCGCCTCGGTGGCGATCCGCCAGCGATCGCGGCCGTCGGTGGCGTCGAGGGCGTAGACCGTACCGAGGTAGTCGGTGAGGTAGACGCCGCCGCCGGTGACGGACGGGCCGGGGGCGAAGGCGGGCGGGGCGAGGAAGACGGCGGGCGACTCGAAGTGCCAGCGGACATGGCCGCCGAGCACGTCGATGGCGAGCGCGCGGGTACCCGCCGCCACGTACACGTACCCGTCGGACGCCTGGGTGAGCCGGACCGGGACGCCACCGCAGGAGGCCGCGTCGCCGATCGGGTACGACCAGCGCTCCTGGCCGGTACGGGCCTCCAGGGCGCGCAGCCGGGCGTCCTGCCAGACGTAGACGGTGCCGTCGTGGACGACGGGGCCGGCCTCGGGGGTCTCGAAGTCGGTCTGGGTGCCGTTCAGTTCCCACAGCTTCTCGCCGTTGGCCGCCTCCCACGCCTGGACGCCGCCGCCCCGGGTGCCGGTGACCACGGTGCCCCGGTCGGCCTTGAGGGAGTAGACCCAGGCGTCGGTCGGCATCCGCCACAGGTCGGAGCCGTCGGCTGCGTCCAGGGCGTAGAGGGTGGGCCCGTCGGAGGCGTGGATGCGGCCGTCGGCGACCGTCATCGACCAGGCGACGTCACGGGTCTTGAACCGGCGGCGGCCGGTGGCCACGTCGAGCGCGTGCACCTCGAAGGAGGTGACGTAGACGAGGTCGCCGGCGAGCGTCGGGGTGCCCCACACGTCGTTGGACATGCGGAACCGCCACGGCCGCCAGGAGGCCGGACCGGCGTCCGGCGGCGCGGCCGGCGGCGGGACGGCCGGCACCGGCGGCGCCACGGGCCCGCCGGACGCGGCGGCACCCCGCGACCAGGAGGCGGCCAGGCCCCCGCCGGGCGGCCCGGCGCGCCGGGCCGCCGCCCTGCTGTCGGCGACACGCGGGCCGGGGCCGATCGGCACCGGCAGCCCGGCGAGCCGGACCGGGCCGCCGTCGGGGCCGCCCCCGCCCGGCCGGACGGGCTCGGCGGGCACCCCGTCCGGGGTGTAGGCGGGCGGCGGTGGCATCGGCGGCTGGTGGCGCGGCGGCGGCGGGACGGCGGGCCGGGACCGGGAGCCGGCCGCGACGGCGACACGGCCGCCGCGGCGCTCCTCGATCAGGGCGACGGCGGATTCGGGCAGCCAGGCGGAGGCGGTGCCGCTGTCGTCGCTGCCGGAGCCGAAGAGGTGCGGGGCGAGCTGGGCCTGGAGGTCGGCGGGGCTGGGGCGCAGCGGCGCCTCCATCTGCATGCAGGACTCGATGAGCGGCCGCAGTTCGTCGGGCAGCCCGTCGAGGTCGGGCCCCTCGCGGAGCAGCATGAAGACCGTCTCGACCGGGTTGGCACCGTGGTACGGGGCGTGCCCGGTGGCGGCGAAGACGAGGGTGGAGCCGAGCGAGAAGACATCGCTGGCGCCGGTGACGCTGCGGGAGTCCTTGGCCTGCTCGGGCGACATGTAGGCGGGGGTGCCGACGGCGACGTTGGTCATGGTCAGCCGGGTGTTGGAGACGCCGGAGGCGATGCCGAAGTCGATGACGCGCGGGCCGTCCTCGACGACCAGGACGTTGGAGGGCTTGAGGTCGCGGTGGACCAGCCCGGCGCCGTGGATCGACTGGAGGGCCTCGGCGATGCCGGCGGCGAGCCAGCGGACGGCGGGCGCGGGCAGCGGCCCGCACTCGTTCACTATCTCCTCCAGCGAGGGCGCCGGCACGTAGGCGGTGGCGAGCCAGGGCACGGGGGCGCGGGGGTCGGCGTCGACGACGGCGGCGGTGTAGAAGCCGGAGACGGCGCGCGCGGCCTCGACCTCACGGGTGAAGCGGACCCGGAACAGCTGGTCCTCCGCCAGCTCGGTGCGGACCGTCTTGATCGCCACCCGGCGCCCCGAGGCCGACCTGGCCAGATACACCAGGCCCATACCGCCGGCCCCGAGCCGCGACAGCACCTCGAACGGTCCGATCCGTCTCGGATCGTGCTGCGTCAGCTGCTCCACCACTACCTACCCACCTCCCCGTACGGACCGCCCTCGAAGGCGGTCCCGTGCAGCGTCTCACCCACCGCACCGCCCCCGGCGGTACGCCCCCCGATTGTTCCTGGCCGGGGGGTGCGTGGCGAACCCGGTACCGAACCGGGATGTCCCGTCATGATCCCCTACGAACCGGGCATGCTGCGGCGCCCCGGCCCCCACCGCATCCCACCATGCCCGCTACCCGGTGATG
Organism: Streptomyces sp. BBFR102; assembly: GCF_051397025.1. NCBI lineage: Bacteria > Bacillati > Actinomycetota > Actinomycetes > Kitasatosporales > Streptomycetaceae > Streptomyces > Streptomyces sp. BBFR102. The sequence continues at coordinate 3,510,268 of NZ_CP195757.1, read as the reverse complement.
CCACCAGCGTTGGGGAGGGGGTGGCGCCGGGCCACCGGAGCGGCATCGGAGGCCGCCCCCTCCTCCACAGGCTGTGGACGACGGACGGTCACCCCCGGCTCGCGCCGCCCGGCACCCCGGCACCACTCGTCCGGCCCAGCGGACGTCCGCCCGAGGTGCCCGCAGGGCGTACGGGAGGTAGGGGGACGACACCGCCGCAAGGCGTGGACAATCCCCAGGACAACAGTCCGCGCCCCGCCCCCGCACCCCTGCCGAATAAGCGTCCGAGCGCAATGCGAGAGCCATATTCCGGAGCCGTTCGCGGGCCCCTTTACCCCCTCACGAAGGCCATTTCCCTTGGCCTGACCCCATTTGCAGTCGATCGAATCGCGCTCTGTTCGGCCGTCGGTAAGCTGACAGCATGACAGGACAAGTACGCACAGTCGACGGCCGCGTGGCCGGGCGACGCGGTCAGGCGACGCGCCAGAAGTTGCTCGACTGCCTCAGCGAAATGCTCCACTCGTCGCCTTACCGGGACGTCAAAGTCATCGATGTCGCCCGCAAGGCCGGAACATCGCCCGCGACCTTCTACCAGTACTTCCCCGATGTCGAAGGGGCGGTGCTGGAGATCGCCGAACAAATGGCCTCGGAAAGCGGCTCTTTGTCGGAAGTCCTGGAAGGGCGCAGCTGGGTCGGGAAAGCCGGCTGGCAGACGGCCCAGGACTTCGTGGACGACTTCCTCGACTTCTGGAAGAAGAACGACGCGATCCTCCGCGTGGTCGATCTCGGCGCCGCCGAGGGCGACAAGCGGTTCGCCAAACTCCGCGTGAAGATCCTCAACTCCGCGACGACCCCGCTCACCGGCTCCATCAAGGAGCTCCAGGCGAAGGGCCGCGTCGACAAGGACATCACCCCCGCCGCGGTCTCCGGCGCCCTGGTCGTGATGCTCTCGGGCGTCGCCTCCCAGCTCAAGGGCTTCCAGACCTGGGGGGTCAAACAGGCCGACCTCCGTCCGAACCTGGCCCAACTGGTCCACCTCGGCGTCACCGGAAAAAAGCCCACGAAGTAATCCCCGCCCCCACCCCAGCGGAAACGTCCCTCCGCCCCCCTGCCTCCGACCCCCTGTCCTGTCTACACGACGGAGACGAACCACCCCGCCGACACCTGAGGCCACCGAGAACCGACACGGCCGCCCTGAAGCCCAGCCACACCCCAGCCCGGCCGGCGCTTGAGGCCATCTTGAACCGGCACGGTAGAAACCGAAGCCCAGCAGAGAACAGCCCGGCCGGCGCCTGAGACCACCCCACCCCGGCCCAGAGGCCGAACCGCACCCCGAGCTCATGGGCAACCATGCCCCATGAGCACCCCAGCCAAGACCCTCGAAACCCTGCTGCGCCAGCAGCACCCCGCACAGACCAACCCCCCACCCTTCAACCCTGCGGGCACCCCGGCGGAGCCGCTCCCCCTGTTCGTGGAGTGGTTCGCCGAAGCCGTCGAGGCCGGCCAGCCGGAACCGCACACCCTGTCCCTGGCCACGGTGGACACCGAGAGCACCCCGGACGTCAGAACGGTCACCCTGCGCGGCGCCGACGAACGGGGCTGGCGCGTCGCCACCCGCGCCGACAGCCGCAAGGGCCGTCAGCTGGCGGCCACCCCGAAAGCCGCCCTGGGGTTCTACTGGCCCACCCGGGCCCGCCAGATCCGCATCCGCGGCCCGGTCCTCCCCGCCTCCCCCGAGGAGTCCCAGGCGGACCTGCACGCCCGCTCCACCGGCGCGCTGGCGGCGGCCCTGACCGGGCGGCAGAGCACCCCGCTGGGCTCGCTGGACGAGCTGGCCGCGGCCTCCACCGAGGCGTGGCGCACGGCGAAGGCGGAACCGGAGCTGAACGTGGCGCAGTGGACGGTGTACGTCGTGGCCGCCACCGAGGTCGAGTTCTGGCAGCACGACCCCGCCCGCCGCCACGTCCGCCTCGCCTACCGCCGCCCCTCCCCGGACACCGCCACCTGGACCAGGCGACTCCTGTGGCCCTGACCCGCCGCCCGGGACGCGCGTACGCACCGGAGGCGGCCGAGCCGGTCCTCCGGTGCGTACCCGCGTGTGGGCGCGGGTGTCAGAGCTGGTTGGCGAGACGCTTGAACGCGGCCTTGGTACCGGAGCCGGCGATGCCGTCGATGGCGCCGGTGTAGCCGTACCGGGCCTTCAGCAGGCGCTGGAGCGCCTTCACGGTCTCCTTGCCGACGATGCCGTCGATCTTCCCCTTGTAGCCGTTGTACTTCTTCAGCGGCCGCTGGATGCCCTTCCAGCTCTCGGTGCCGAGCAGCCCGTCGATGGCGCCCCGGTAGCCCCAGTTGGCCTTGATGTCGCGCTGGACCTTCTTGGCCTCGGCGGAGGTGAGGCCGAGGTTGTCGACGGCGCGCGGGGCGAGGGCGGCGGCGCTCGCCGCGGGCTGCGCGGCCGGGGCGGCGGCGGCCGTCCCGGCCACCCCGAGGGTGCCGGCCGCGATCCCGACGGCGGTGGTGACACTGACGAGCGTCCTGGTCAGGGCACGCATGTGATTCCCCTTCGCTGGGCGGAGAGCCGATCCGACGCCGGCTCTGCGCCCAGACTGAGCCCGTCGCCCCGGCCGGGGCGACGTCCGCCGCGCCGATGCGGAGCGGACGGGACGGCACCCCCGCTGACCTGGTGGGACGCGGCGGGGCGCGGGAGACGGTGGGACGCCCCCCGGTCTTCGGCCCGGCCCGCCCCGAAGGCGTACTCCTCGAACGCGGCCAGCGGCTCGTAACCGAGCCTGCGGTACAGCCCGTTGCTGGTCGGGTTGGCGAGGTCGGTGAAGAGGACGGCCTCGTCGCCGCCCGCGGTGATCCGGGCGCTGAGGTCGGCGGTGACGGCGCCCGCGTAACCGCGGCCACGCAGCTCGGGCGGGGTGTAGACGGTGCTGACGCGGACCGAGCCCGCGACGGGGCGGGTGGCGACGGCCATGGCGACGGGCCGCCCGCCGTCCTCCCAGAGCCGGATGCCGCGCCGGGCGAGGCCCGCGTCCACCCAGGCGCTCGCGCCGAGGCCGGCCGTCACCCCCACCGCGGCGGCGAACCCGTCGTGCCACCGCTCCAGCGTCGCCCGGTCGTCCTCGCGCGCGGTGCGGGCGCGGCCGGGGGGCGGTGCGGGGCGGTGGAGGGTGCCCAGCCGGTGGAGGCGCTTGCGGAAGGTGCGGCGGGTGGCCTGGCCGGTCGCGCGGGCCCACTCCTCCGCGAAGGCGCGGGCCTGTTCCGCCTCGGCGCCGATGCCGCCGAGCGCGGACCCGTCGTCCCCGGCCAGCGACCGGGCCAGCCCCCGCGCGCCCGCCTCGTCGCCGCCGAACAGCATCGCCGGGAACGGCGGGGTCCACAGCAGCACGGCGGCCACCTCGCCGGACACCTCGCGCCAGCCGAAGCGCGGGCGCTCGTCGCCGTACAGGTCCTGGCCCTGCCGGGCGAGCGTGTCCGAGACCGTCAACGCCACGGTGTGCAGGGCGGGCCGGGACCGCAGGTACGGCCCGGCGACCTCCAGGAACCCCTCCAGCGACCTGGTACGCCGCCACCCTCCCGCCGCCTGAACGCCGTTCGGCCCGTCGCCGGCAACTCCCATGTCCCACTCCTCGTCCTCTCGGCCGGACCGGCGCGGCACCGCCCGCCCAGGTCCCGGCATCCTCACCGCACCCCCGGCCACCCGCCACCGAATTCACCACCCCCGTCCCGGGCCCCTCCCCGGCCGCACGTCGTATCAACTGCCCGACCGCACCGGTGATTTCCGCATACGTCCCGCCTCATCCGCGACCGTGACCCATTCGCAACGGATTTCAGCCGTCCACGCCGTCCTCCGGCCGCCAGGATCACTACGCTCGACGCTCATGACCGACGCTCAGCCCTTCACCGCTCCCACCCCCGCGCACACCGTGCACCCCGTGTACGTGATCGGCGGCGGGCCCGGTGGGTTGGCGGTCGCCGCCGCGCTGCGCGGGCACGGGGTGCGCGCGGTGGTCCTGGAGAGGGCGGACGCGGTCGGCGCCGCCTGGCGCGGCCACTACGAACGTCTGCGGCTGACCACCACCCGGCGCCACTCGGCCCTGCCGGGCGTACCCATGCCGCGCTCCTTCGGCCGCTGGACCTCCCGCGCCGACCTGGTCCGCTACCTCGACAAGTACGCGGAGTTCCACGAGCTGGAGATCGTCACCGGCGTCGAGGTCGCCCGCGTCGCCCCGGCCGAGGGGGACCTGTGGCGTCTGGAGGCATCCGGCGGCAGGATGCTGACCGGCAGTGCCGTGGTCGTCGCCACCGGCTGGAACCACACCCCGCACCTGCCCGAGTGGCCCGGCCGGAAGAAGTGGACAGGAACGTTCCTGCACGCCTCCCGCTACCGCGACGCCCGCCCGTACGAGGGCCAGGACGTCCTGGTCGTCGGCGCGGGCGCCACCGGCTGCGACCTCGCCGCCGACCTGGCCGAGGGCGGCGCCGGCCGGGTCCGCCTCGCCGTCCGCACACCCCCGCACCTGCTGCGCCGCTCCACCCTCGGCTGGCCCGCCCAGCGCTCCGCGCGGCTGGCCCGGCGCATCCCCGCCGGGCTCGCCGACGCCCTGCTGCGCCTGCACCGGATCGGCGTGCCCGACCTGTCCGCGCACGGGCTGCCGCGTCCGCCCCATGGCCCGTACAGCGGGGCCAGGGCCGGACGGCCTCCGGTCCACGCCACGGAACTCGCGGCGCTGGTGCGGCGGGGCGCGGTCGAGCCGGTCGCCGCCGTCGAGGCGTTCGACGGGGCCGAGGTGGTCCTCGCCGACGGCGCCCGGATCACCCCGGACGCCGTCATCGCCGCCACCGGCTACCGGCGCGGCCTCGACGAACTCCTCGACGGCCTCGACCTCCTCGCCCCCGACGGCACGCCGTCCCCCGACACCTCCGCACCCGGCCTCTACTTCACCGGCTTCGGCGACCCGGTCGACGGCACCCTCCGCCACCTCGCCCGCGACGCCGCCCGCACCGCCAAGGCCATCCCCCGCGACCGGGCCCGCCTCCTACGGAGCCGCGCCAAGGCCGCAGCGGAACGGTCCAGGGCCACGTCCAGAACCGGGCGCAAGAACTCCGGCAGGGCCGTGGATGCCCCACCCGCCAACCTGCCCACCCCGAGCGGGACCCACCCCGACAAGGACTCGACCCCGGCCTGACCCCCCGTCCACCCCCACGCGGCCTCGCGCCCCGGCGAGGCTGTCTCCTGCCGAGCTCCGACTCGCCCCTACCGGCGCCGACTGGCCTCATGCGCCGGCCGGGCTGTCCTCGGCTGGGGTTCGCCCAGACTGTGCCGCCTCCTGGCCGTGCCGGCCCGGGATGGCCTCAAGCGCCGGCCGGGCTGTCTTCGGCTGGGCTCCGCCCCGATCTGCCGCCTTCTGACCGTTCCGGTCACCGATTGGCCTCAAGCGCCGGCCGGGCTGGGGTGGCCGGGGTGTGGCTGGGCTGTCGTCCGCCCGCGCCTCTTTGCCCGTGCCGGTCACCGATGGCCTCAAACGCCGGCCGGGCTATAGGGGTTCGCGGTTCCTCCGGTGCGTGGGTGGGGCGTGGCCGCGCCGGGGTACCTCCTCACAAACTGCCGGGTGCGGGGACAGTTGGAGCATGGCGGGTTGGCGGCAGTTTGCTGCGGGGGCACCCCGACACGACCCCACCCCACGGTCTCGTACGCGGCCAACCGCCGGGAAGTGGATAGGGCCGTCACCCATTGCCCGCTCCCCCACAGTCACCACCGTCCTCCCCTCAGCAGGCCACAAAGACTCCTCGGGGACGGTCTGTTTTCTCTCCTCCCACCGGCGGTTCGACGCCGACGAGAGGGAAGGGCGGGGCCGTGCCGGGGTGCCCCCGCAGCAAACTGCCCCGAGCCCGCCTTGAAGCGACTGTCCCCGCACCCGGCAGTTTGTGAGGAGGTACCCCGGCACGGCCACGCCCGACCAACACGACGAACGAACCGCGAACCCCCACAGCCCGGCCGGCGTTTGAGGCCAATCGTTGACCGGCACGGGCAAGAAGGCGGCAGAACGGGGCGAACCCCAGCCCCATCCCAGCCCGGCCGGCGCCTGAGGCCATCCCGGGCCGGCACGGCCAGGAGGCGGCATAGTCTGGGCGAACCCCAGCCGAAGACAGCCCGGCCGGCGCATGAGGCCAGTCAGCGGGCAGGACCGCCCAGTTCCAGCGCCTCAGAGCCCCCGCGGCAGCGCATACCCCGGCACCACGGCAGTCTCGAAGGCGGACGCCGGGCCAACGACCTGCGGGTCGATCTCGCACCAGATGCGCTTCCCCTCACCCTCAGGCTGCCACCCCCAGCGGTCGGCGAGTCCGTCGACCAGTTCCAGGCCGCGGCCACCCGTCTCGTCGCGGCCGGCGTGCCGCTGGAGCGGCGGGTGGGAGCTGGCGTCCGCGACCTCGACCCGGACGGTGCCGGACGGGCAGCCGGGCGCGGCGGGCAGCCGTATCCGCAGCACGGCCGGGGAGCCGGTGTGCACCACCGCGTTGGTGACCAGCTCGGACACGATGAGGATCAGGGTGTCGGCGAGCGCGTCGTCGACCCCCGTACCGGGACCCGTGAGCCGGGAACGGGCCCATCGGCGGGCCCGCCCGACCTCCGCGGGATCGGCCCCGACCTCCAGCTGAACTTGAAGCACCTGCACCGCTCACACCATCCGAACCGGCGGACACATCGCCTCGCGCCTCCACAGGGTCACGGAACGTGATCCCCTGGAGAGACAGCATGGTTGACGTACAGTCACCCCAACAAGCGCTTCGGGCATATTCCAGCGCGAAGGAGTACGCGTGCCGCATACTGTGCGACGCGCGCCGAGGGGAGTCGAACACGAGGCCTCCCCGCGTCGCCGCGCCCGGCGACCGGCGCACGCGACGGGTTGCGGGGCCGTCTCGTGGCACCGCCGGGTCGAATCGGACGCGCACCGCTCGTCTCCGCCGCAGGTACCTGAGCGGCCGGGCGACTCCATGCCGTGACGGGTGATCGCGACGGCGCAATCCGGTATCGACAGACCGTGACCATGTGCGCCCCCGGCGCACGCCGTCGGGACGCGTTTCGCTCCGAGGCGCCGTACGTTCTCCCGGCGCCCCTCGTTCACGGCGCGGGCTCCCTCCTCCGCGCCCTCACAGGTCCCGGGCGTCGGGGTCGGCGGTGGTGAAGTAGGCGGCGACGGCCTGGAGCAGGCGGTCCTCGCCGATGCGGCCCTCCTCGCCGTCGAGCGTCTCCACGGCGGCGGTGGCCGTGCCGGGCTCGACGCCCAGCGCGGTGAGCATGCGCACGGTCTGCGTCCGCCCGGCGGCGCGGTCCTCGCCGCCGTCGGCGACGGCCACGGCGGCCCGTACGAAGGGGCGGGCGATCTCCGCGAACCGCTCGGGGCCGTCCCGCAGCCGCTTCACGGCGCTGTGCGCGAACTCGGAGCGGGTGATGCGCTGGTCGCCGTCGCGGTCCGCGATCCCGGCCAGCCCCTGCCAGAGGGCCTCGGCGCCGTAGTAGAGGGCTTGGCCCTTCTCGGAGCGGGCGGTCGCGCCGAACTCGGCGAGCAGGGCCGCCGCGGCGGCGCTGAAGTCCTCGCGGGAGATGTGGCCGTTGCCGTCCTGGTCGAACACGGCGAACCTGGCGGCGATGGTGCGCTGGTACTGGGCACTGTCCATGGCTGGGGAGCGCCTCTCGATCGGTCTGGGCTGCGGTTCCTGACGTGGTCCGCGCACCGCGAGCGGAGCGGCGGCCATCGCCTGGGAGATTACGTCGCCCCAGCCGCGACCTGCGCCGGTTCTCCGCGTTCCGTGCCAGGACCGCGACACTGCGGGCCGCGTGGCCACAGCGGTATCGCGGTACGGAACGGGCAGACCACGGCGCGGGGCAGGGGCGGGGCGCGGGCGGATCAGGCGGTGAGGGGGCTGGCCTGCTCGTCGAGGGCGGCGGCGACGTCCGGGTAGACCTCGAAGAGCCGGCGTACGCCGAGCGCGGCGAGGACACGGTTGACGTGCGACCCGTCCTCGGCGCCCTTGGCCGGGAGGATCAGCCGCAGGCTGCCCTGGCAGGAGCGGATCAGGCGGCGGGTCGCGATCAGGACACCGACGCCGCTGGAGTCGCAGAACAGGACGTCGGAGAGGTCGAGGACGAGTTCGTGCCGTCCCTTCGCCACCACGTCGTGGACCCGCTGGCGCACCACCGGGGAGCTGACCAGGTCGAGTTCGCCCGCCACATGGAGCACAGCCCACCCGTCGTGCTCCGCGTCGGTCACTGTGAGCGCCACGCCGCCCTGCCTCCCGTTCGCTGATCCGGAAGCCATTCCTACGCTTCCGCTTCGTACGCGGCTGCCCGGCCGCACTCCCATGAAACACCGCCGTGCGTACCGTTCATGATCCAGCACACCCCGTCATGGCCGAATACCACCCCTCCCCTGCCGCCGTGGCCGGTTCCGGCCGCCCCCACGGCGCGATCAGCACCGACGAGCCGCCCCGCGCGCCCCCTCACGCGTCACGCGCCTCAGCTCGCACCGGGCGACTCCGGGGCGTTCAGGGCACACCGGTACGGCGTACCCGAAGCCCCGCACACCCACTACCACCAGCACGTCCCCTGTGTCAGCACATTCCCGCAAAGGGGGGTGTGAACGCTTTCGGCGCACTACATTGCCTCCCAGAGCCCTGTGCGCGCACCGGCATCCGGAGAACGGCCGGTTCACGTCCGGCCGCTTCCGGGCGCCCTGGGCTCACCGGACCGGGAGGGGACCGTATGACGCCGCGCGACCGGGACCGGCTGATGCGCGAGCGCCTCCTCGACGGCGAGGCAGCCGCCCTCGGCGAGCTGTACGACCGTTACGCGCCCCTCGTGCACAGCCTGGCCCACCGGGTTCTGGAGGACGAGCGGGCCGCCGACCGCGTCACCCGGGACGTCTTCACCCATGCCTGGGAGCGGCCGGGCGACTTCACCCCGGGCGAACGGTCCCTGCGCTCCTGGGTCGCCTCGCTCGCCCACCACCGCGCGGTCGAACTCCTGCGCGCCACCGGCGCCGCCGAGCACGCCGTCACCGGCAACGGCAGCGCCGAGGAGCTGGAGCTGACCGTGAACCGGGCCGCCACCGCCGCCCGCGCCGACTACATCGTCACCGCGATGCCCGCCCCGCTGCGGGCCGCGCTGAAGCTCGCGTACCACCAGCGGCGCGACCACCGGCAGACCGCCGCCGACCTGGGAGTCAGCGAGGAAGAGGTGCGCCGCAGGCTGCGCCTGGGCCTGCAGATGCTGGCCACCGCCGGTGCGCCCCGCCCGCCGGGCGCCCCGCCCGCCTTCTCCGGTGCGATATGAGCGGCGCCCGGCTCGACGTGGACCACCGCGCCCTGATGTCGTACCTCGGCGCCTGGGCGCTCTCCGCCTGCTCGCCCGAGGAGGCGGCGGCGGTCGAGAGCCACCTGCCCGAGTGCGCGCGGTGCGCCGAGGAGGCCCGTCGGCTGCGCGACGCGGTCGGCCTCCTCCACCACGAAGAGCCCCTCAATCTCGATCCGGGATTGCGCGCCCGCGTCCTGGAGAGCTGCCTGGACCGGCGTCCGCCGAAGATCCCGGTACCGGAGTGGGCAGCCGCGTACGACACGGAGACGGCGCGGCTGGACGCGCTGCTCCAGGACATCCAGGACGCCGAATGGCACGCGCCGGTGCGGCTGCGCTGGTTCGAGGGAGAGGAGCAGGTGGGGCGGCGGACCACGGTCGCCGGGGTGATCGGGCACCTGATGACGGTGGACGGCCTGGTCGCGGTCGCCCTCGGCCTGGAGGACCCGCTCGGTGCACGGACCCCGGCCCACCTGGTGGCGCCCGACGCCCGGACCGAGGCCCTGTGGAACGCCTCCCCGGTGCCGCAGACCAGGTCGGTGCGCGGGCCGTGGCGCGAGCAGAGCCACCGGTTGGTCAGCGCGCTGTCGCTGGAGAGCGACCGGTCTGCCGCCCTGGCCGTGGCGTACGGCGGGTACGCGTTGCCGCTGCGGGACTCGCTGCTGGACCGGGCGTTCGAGTGCTGGGTGCACGCGGAGGACATCGCGGCGGCCGTGGACTACCCGTACGACCCGCCCAAGCCGCGCCATCTGCACGGGATGATCGATCTGGCGGCGCGGATGCTGCCCCAGGTGATCGGGCGGCGCCGGCGGGCGGGGCTCGGCCGGGGTGTGCCGGAGCCGGGCGGCGTGCTGCACCTGGAGATCGAGGGCGCGGGCGGCGGCGACTGGTACATCGGGCTGGACGGGACAACCGGGACCGAGGGGACCTCCCGGGACGCCGGGCGGGAGGTGGCGCACGTGGCGCTGGACGGCGTGGAGTTCTGCCGGCTGGCCGCCGGGCGCGTGCCGCCCCGGGAGGCGGCGGCCGGGCAGGACGGGGACGTGGAGGCGGTCCACGAGGTGCTGTTCGCGACGGCGTCGCTCAGCCGGATGTGAGGCCGCGCCGGGCGCACGCCGAGAGGCGTGCGGCGCGCCCGGGGTGGGCCGGGCGCGCCGGGTCCGGCCTGTCCGCCTCAGGCGAAGACGACGGTGCGGTGCCCGTTGAGCAGGATGCGGTGCTCGGCGTGCCACTTCACGGCGCGGGCGAGCGCCTGGCACTCGACGTCGCGTCCGACGGCGACGAGCTGCTCGGGGGTGACCTCGTGGCCGACCCGCTCGACCTCCTGCTCGATGATCGGGCCTTCGTCGAGGTCGCTGGTGACGTAGTGCGCGGTGGCGCCGATGAGCTTCACGCCCCGGGCGTGCGCCTGGTGGTACGGCTTGGCGCCCTTGAAGCTCGGCAGGAAGGAGTGGTGGATGTTGATGATCCGGCCGCTGAGCTGCTTGCAGAAGTCCTCCGAGAGCACCTGCATGTAGCGGGCGAGCACCACCAGCTCGACGCCCTCCCGCTCGACCAGGTCGAGGACGCGCTGCTCGGCCTCGGCCTTGGTGTCCTTGGTGACGGGGATGTGGTGGAAGGGGATGCCGTACGACTCGACCAGTTCGCTGAAGGTCGGGTGGTTGGAGACGACGGCGGCGATGTCCACCGGAAGGGCGCCGATGCGGGCGCGGAAGAGCAGGTCGTTGAGGCAGTGGCCGAACTTGCTGACCATGAGGACGATCCGCATCCGCTCGTCGGAGCGGTGGATCTGCCACTCCATACGGAAGGAGTCGCCGATCGCCGCGAAGGAGGCGCGCAGTTTCTCGACGGAGACCGGGGACTCGGCGGAGAAGGAGACCCGCATGAAGAACAGGCCCGTGTCGTGGTCGCCGAACTGCTGGCTGTCCTCGATGTTGCACCCGGTCATGAAGAGGTAGCTCGACACGGCGTGGACGATGCCCTGCTTGTCCGGGCAGGCGAGGGTGAGGACGTAGCTGTCGGTCGGCTCCTGGGTGGAGCCGCGCGGGGCGGCGGTGGACGGAACGGGCTGGTCAGTCATGCCCGCCAGGGTCCCATATCCGCGAGGGCGTGGCCTCACTCGCCGGCCCGGCTCACTGGCCTGCGGCCCGGCTTACTGGGCTGCGCCCTGCTGGTTGGCCTGCGGCCCTGCTTGGTGGTCCTCCGGCTCGGCTCTGTCCGCCCGTGCCGGTTGCCGACTGGCCTCAAGCGTCGGCCGGGCTGGGGCTGGGCTTCGCCCCGGCTGGGCGGCTCTTTGACCGTTCCGGTCACCGATGGCCTCAGGCGTCGGCCGGGCTGTCTTCGGCTGGGCTTCGCCCCGTTCTGCCGCCCTCTCGACCGTGCCGGTCAACGATTGGCCTCAAACGCCGGCCGGGCTGTAGGGGTTCGCGGTTCGTTCGTCGTCTTGGTCGGGCGTGGCCGCACCGGGGTACCTCCTCACAAACTGCCAGGTGCGGGGACAGTCGCTTCAAGACGGGCTCAGGGCAGTTTGCTGCGGGGGCACCCCGGCACGACCCCGCCCTTCCCTCTCGTCGGCGTCGAACCGCCGGTGGGAGGAGAGAAAACAGACCGTCCCCGAGCAGTCCTTGTGGCCTGCTGAGGGGAGGACTGTGGCCACCGTGGGGGAGCGGGCAATAGGTGACGGCCCTATCCACCCACCGGCGGTTGGCCGCGTACGAGACCGTGGGGTGGGGTCGTGTCGGGGTGCCCCCGCAGCAAACTGCCGCCAACCCGCCATGCTCCAACTGTCCCCGCACCTGGCAGTTTGTGAGGAGGTACCCCGGCGCGGCGCCGCCCCACCCACGTACCGGAGGAACCGCGAACCCCTATAGCCCGGCCGACGTTTGAGGCCATCGGTGACCGGCACGGGCAAAGAGGCGCGGGTGGACGACAGCCCAGCCACATCCGGGCCACCCCAGCCCGGCCGGCGCTTGAGGCCAGCGTGGGCCGGCACGGGCGGACAGAGCCGAGCCGGAGGAAAGCCAAGCAGGGCCGCAGGCCAACCAGCAGGGCCGCAGCCCAGTAAGCCGGGCCGCAGGCCAGTGAGCTGGGCCGGCGAGTGACGCTAGGGGCGCTTGAGGGCGGTCAGGGTTTCCAGGGTGCGCGGGGGCGTGTCGGGGTCTTCGCCGTCTCCGGCGGCGAGCGCCACATGGGCTTGGCGGGCGGCGAGGACGGCCTCGGGCCAGTCGGGGTGCTGGAGATAGACGGGGACGGCCGCGTCCGGGCCCACCTCGTGGAGTATCCGCAGCACCCTGAGGACGGCGGCGTCGACGAGGGCGGCCTCCTGGGCGTCGCGGAAGACGGTGCCCACGTACTTCTCGGCGGACCAGTTGTCGAGCCAGGTGTCCTCGACCAGGCGGTAGACGGCGTCGGTGACGTCGCCGTAGCCGGGGAGGCCGGCGAGCCAGACGGTCTGCTGGAAGGCGGCGTCGGAGAGCATGTGCAGCCCTGAGCGCACATTCAGGCGCCAGCGCCACCACGGCATGTCGGTCATGGGCATGCCGCCCATGGTGGGGGAACGGCGGGCACGACGGGAAGACTTCTCCGAGCTTTGCACGGTCATGGATGGTACGTTCCCGGGCAACCCGCCCGCCGCGCACCCCCAATTCACCTGCCCGTCACGTGCTGTCGCACGCGGATGACGCCAGGTGTCGCCCCGTGGGGAGAGCGTGCGGCCCAGGACCGGCCGTCGCTCCAGCCCCTCACTCGCCCGCAGAACGCGCCGCGCGCGCCCCTGCGCGCCGTACGGCCGACGCCCCACGGGCGCCGTGCGTACGCCGAGGCGCCGTCCTCGGCGCCTTCACGCTGGCGCTGGCGGTGCCGACGGCCGACGGCGGACCGCTGCCCCGCCGGCGCCAGGAGCAGCGGGCGGACGCCGGTCACGGTGATGACCTGGGCACCGGAGCTGACGGGGAGGCCCGCCAGGGCCGAGGCCATCGCCCGCTGGGTCGACGCGTCGCGCGGCGGCGACGGCCAGGAGTGAAGGTGCCGACCTGCGACGGCGGCGTGGACGCGGCGTGCGGTGCGCGAGGAGGTGGTGGCGGTCGTCGGCTCGTACAGCCCGCGCGGGCGGTCGGTCCTCTCGCTGCTGGAGGCGGACGACGCCTCCTACAACGGCGGGTACGGGGTGACCGGCGAAGAATTCACCAGCCCGCTCTCCCGCCCGGTCCGGTCTACGGCGGGCAGGCGGCGCTACTCGGGGCAGCGGGCGGCGGGCTCGGCGAGGAGTACGGCCGGGCCCTCCCGGTGCGGCCCGACTCGGTCGCGGGCGACGCGCTGCCGAGGCTCCTTGACGCGGGAGTGGCCGAGGCGGGCGCGGGGCGCCGGGTCGGCTGACCGCCCACGCTGCCGGGGCTCCTCGACACGGAGTGTCCGCGGCGGGCGCGGGGCGCCGGGTCGGCTGACCGCCCCGGGCGCCGGGCCGCACGGCCTGACGGGGACGCCGGGCGTCGCTCCGTGAGGAGGTGCGGCACCGGTCCGGCCCGGCCGCTCAGAGCTGGGTGGGGGTGTGCTTGGTCAGGCCGTGCTCGGTGGCGATGGAGTTCCAGAGCGGGGCGGCCTCGTTCTTGGCCTTGGTCGCCTCGCCGCTGGCGCGGTTGCCGGCGGCGGTCTGGCCGGTGGAGCGGGCCTGGCCGCCGCGGCAGCCGTGCTTGCCCTTGGTCTGGTCGGCCCAGGTGGCGTACCGGTTGTCGGCCTCCGCGGACGCCTTCCAGGCCTTGGTCAGCGCGGCGGTCAGCCGCTGGTGCTCGGGGAGCTTGTCCACCTGTATCTCGCCGAGCCGGCGGACCAGGTCGTTCCGCTGCTTGGCGGCGTCCCTCAGGTCGGAGGCGGCCTGGTCGAGCGACTCGCACTTCTGGATGTTGGCGACCGAGCGGATGACGGCGGCACGGCTGTTGTTGCTGTCGGCGAGGAGCTGGTCGAGGGCGACGGCCTGCTCGCGCACCGGGTCCGCGGACGGGGAGGGCGAGGGCTTCTCCTCGGCGGGCGCCGGGGCCGACACGTTCTCCGGCTCGCCGCCCTTCTTCTCGTCGTCGCCACCGCTGCTGAGGAGCGCACCCGCACCGAGGCCGAGGACCGCGCAGCCGACCACGACCGCCGCGACCAGCGGCCCCTTGGAACCGGTGCGTCCCCGGGGCGCCGGCTCGGCGGCCTTGCGGGCGGCGGCCCGGCCGGCGGGCGGCTGGGCGGGGCCGCCGTACCCGGGACCGGGCTGGGGCGGGCCCGGGTCGATCCGGGGCATCTGCTGCGTGGCACCGGGGGCGTCGCCGTCGGCCGGGGCCGAGCGGAAGAGGTTGTCGAACTCGGCCGGGGGCTGGCGCTCGCCGGGCTCCTGGCCGTACCCGGCGGGCGGCGACTGGGCGGGGACGGGCGCGATGTACTGGGTCGCGTCCTCGTCCGGCGAGGCCGGGGGCTGCGGGTGGGCGGCGTGGGCGGGGCCACCGGCGCCGGGGTACCGGGTGGGCGCCTGGGGCGCCTCGGGCGGCAGGGCGCCGGGCAGCGGACCGCCGCCCGCCGGGCCCGCGGGCACCGGCGGTATGTACTGGGTGGCGCCCTCGTCGTAGGGCTGGGGATGCGCGGGGGCGGCCGGCACCGGCGCGATGAACTGCGTGGCGTCCTGGTCGCCCGCTGCCGGCGCGGGCTGCTGGGGCGGCTGCGCGGGCGGCAGCGGTCCGGCGCCCTGCGGGGCCGGCGCGGGCGCGCCGGAGCCGTACGGCGGCTGGGGCTGCTCGTGCGGCGGCGGGTACCCGTAGCCCTGCGGCTGCCCGGCCTGCTGGGGCGGCGGGTACCCGTACCCCGGCGGCGGCCCGGCCTGCTGCGCGGGCGGGTAGCCGTAGCCCTGCGGGGGCTGCGGTGCGCCGTGCCAGGCCGGGGCTTCGCCTGTGCCGTACCCGGCGGGCTGCGCCTGGCCGCCCCACCGCTGCTCCTGTTCCTGGGGCCTGCCCCAGGGAGCGGCGCCGGCCGGTCCGGCGGCGTCACCGGCGGGTCCGGGCAGCAGGGGAGAGCTGCCGTCGCCGGGGTGCACGACACCTTCGTGTGCCGGGCCCGTCGGGCGTGGGTGCGGCTCTGCGCCCTGTCCGCTCTGGCTCACCGAGGACTCCTACGTAGGGGGGAACTTCGTCATCGCCGGTTTACGCTACCGGGTTCCCTCCGTACGGTGCCACGCAGCTCAGGGCGGACCGGCCCCTCCCGGAGGCCGGTCCGGCGGGGTGTAACAGAACACGCACCGACGGCGCTGTTGACGGCCGTGCGGCGGCCGTCGGCCGTTCACGGGCGGGGCCGGACCGGGTCGTTCCACCTCAGGCCGCCCGCAGTTCGAGCCGGGCGCCGAACTCCCGTACCACCGGCTCGTCCTGGAAGGGCGTCAGCCGCTGCTGGAGGTCGTCGAGGTACTCCGTGCCCCGGCTGGAGCGGAGCGTGCCGAGGAGTTCGGCGGCGCGGGTGCCGGTGTGGCAGGCGCGCTCGATGTCCCGCTCCTGGACCTGGGCGGCGGCGAGCAGGCTGAGACCGATGGCGCGCCGCCTCACCCGGGTGACGGGGTGCCCGGCGATGGCCTGTTCCGCGTACCGGGCGGCCTGGGCGGGGCGGCCGAGGTCGCGGTGGCAGTGGGCCAGTTCGTCGGCGAGGTAGGCGTGGTCGAAATGGCTGATCCACACCGGGTCGTCGGCGCTCTCGGTGCCGGCCTGTTCCATGGAGTCGGCGGCCCGGCCCATCGCGGCGTCGGCGGCCGGGCCGTCACCGAGCAGGGCGTGGCCACGGGCCTCGGCGGCGTGGAAGAGGGCTTCGGCGCGCGGGGTGGCCCGGCCCTTGGCTCCTTCCTGGGCGGCCCGGGCCAGCTGGGCGATCTCGCGCGGATTGCCGAGTTGGGCGGCGAGGTGGCTCATGGAGGCGGCCAGGACGTACCCGCCGTACCCCCGGTCGCCCGCGGCCTGGGCCAGGCGGAGGGCCTGGATGTAGTAGCGCTGGGCCAGCCCGGGCTGTCCGGTGTCGACCGCCATGTACCCGGCCAGCTCGGTGAGGCGGGAGACGGCCAGGAACAGCTCCCGGCCGACGACCTCCCGGTAGGACCCGGCGAGCAGTCCGGAGACGACGCTGTTGAGGTAGTGGACGACGACGGGCCGCACGTGTCCGCTGCCGTACTGGTGGTCCAGGTCGACGAGGGCCTGGGTCATGGCGCGCACGGCCGCGACGTCGGCCTGGCCGACGCGCGGCCCCGCCTGGCGGCTGACCTGGCCGTCGGGGACGGAGATCAGCCAGTCGCGGCTGGGCTCCACGAGGGCCGAGGAGGCGACCGTGGAGCCGGAGAGGAAGTCGCGGCGGCCGACGTCGCTGCGCCACAGCTCGCAGACCTGCTCGATGGCGCCGAGCACTGTCGGCGAGAACTGGAGACCGACGCCGGAGGCGAGGTTCTTGCCGTTGGCCATACCGATCTCGTCGATCGTGACCGTGCGGCCGAGTTTGCGGCCGAGCGCCTCGGCGATGATGCCCGGGGCGCGGCCGCGTGGCTGCTGCCCGCGCAGCCAGCGCGCCACGGACGTCTTGTCGTAGCGCAGGTCCAGTCCGTGTTCGGCTCCGCACATGTTGACCCGGCGGGCGAGACCGGCGTTGGAACAGCCCGCTTCCTGGATGAGCGCTTGCAGCCTTTCGTTGGGCTGGCGCGCGACGAGTGGCCTGGCGGCCATGGCGTACCCCCTGCTGTGCACCGTGGACCATCGGATGGGCCTGAGGGACCCGCTCCCTCAGGCGGTGGTGGCTGTCTGTCACCGTCCTGGCGTGATCAATGCCCGGGCAACACGCGGAAGATGCGCGCTTATCCGGAAATGCCCCTGTGTCCCATTCTTCGAACGAACGCGCTGTGTACCGTTTTTCACCCCAGTGAGTGAGGTTGGGAGGCCGAACCCCCGTGGGGCCAGGGCTCGTCGGGCCGGTACCGGCGTACGGACTTGCCACCGCGCCCAGCGTCCCTCCGTCCTGGCTACCCCCGGCCCGCCCCCGCCGCCCGTACGCGCCCCCGGAGATGCCCCCGTGCGCCCCGGGTGCGGAATCGATGCGCCATCCCGGCGCACGCGGGGCCCGTAACCGGAGGTGGGCGCGGGAGTTGAGCTGGGCGTGGAAAAGACCATGGGAGTCACAGCGTCCGGGCAGATCCCCCAGCAGCGCGGCGAGCAGCCGCTGGACACGGCGGTGCGGTACGCCGAGGAACGCCATTGGGACGTGGTCCCCGGCGCCTGGCTGGAGGCGGTCGCGGGCGACGAACGCTGCTCCTGCGGCGAGAGGGCCTGCCCCGCGCCCGGCGCGCACCCCGCTCATGCGGAGTGGCAGGCGCAGGCCACCGGCAGCGCCACGGTCGCCCGCAAGCTGTGGACGGGGCAGCCCAGGGCTTCCGTCCTCCTCCCGACCGGCCGGGCATTCGACGCGATCGACGTCCCCGAGACCGCCGGGTTCCTCGCGCTGGCACGAATGGAGCGGATGGAGCTGGCGCTCGGCCCGGTCACCCTCAGCCCTGACCGCCGTATGCAGTTCTTCGTCCTGCCCGGCGCCGCCGACAAGGTCCCCGACCTGATCCGCGCCATCGGCTGGCTCCCCTCCCGCCTGGACCTGACCGTCCTCGGCGAGGGCGACTACGTGGCGGCGCCCCCGACCCGCTTCGGCTCCGTCGGCGCCGTCCAGTGGGCGTGCCGCCCGACCTCGGCCAACCGCTGGCTCCCGGACGCCGAGAACGTCATCAGCCCGCTGGCTTACGCGTGCGGAAGGGATATCGGCGCCGGGGTGTGATCTCCCCAGTGCGTGAGCGCGGGCGGGCAGGCGGACCGATCGGGGCGCCTGCCCGCCCGCCTGCCGTGGCGGTGGATACACGCGCCCGCCAGCCCGCCCGGGCGACTCACGACCACCTCGCCGCGACACACCCACACAACCCCTCCGACCTGCCGGTACGCGGACTTTTCCACAGGCCGACAACACCCCCCGGGGAGCCTCCACCGAGGTTATCCACAGGCTCGCCCCGGTTCTTCCGTCCGCTCGTAGGGTGACCGTCATCGGGGGCGGGAGACCGCCCGACGGGGACGAAGGGGCTGGACATGACGAGGGAAGCCGAACGGGCCCGCGTACGCGACGAGGAGGCCGCGACCGCCGCCTCGGGCGCGAGGACACCGGGGGCCGCCGTACCGGCCGTGCGGGTGCGCGGGCTGGGGAAGCGGTTCGGGCGGCAGACCGCTGTCGCGGGGATCGACCTGGATCTACCGGCGGGCAGGCTGATCGGGCTGGCCGGGCCGAACGGCGCGGGCAAGACGACCACCCTCTCCATGGTCACCGGCCTGCTCCGGCCCGACGAGGGCACCGTGGAGGTGGTGGGCCACGACGTGTGGCGCGACCCGGCCGAGGCCAAGGCCCGGATCGGTGTGCCGCCGCAAGGGCTGCGCCTCTTCGAGCGGTTGTCCGGCCGCGAACTCCTCTCCTACGTCGGCCGCTTGCGCGGACTGCCCGGCGAGGTCACCGACCAGCGCGCCACCCGGCTCCTGGACGTCCTCGGCCTGGCCGGCTCGCAGCACAAGCTGGTCGTGGACTACTCGACCGGCATGCGGAAGAAGATCGGCCTCGCCTCGGCGCTCCTCCACGACCCCGAGATCCTCTTCCTCGACGAGCCCTTCGAGGGCATCGACCCGCACTCCGCGCAGACCATCCGGGAAGTGCTGGAGGGATACACGGCCGCGGGCACCACCGTCGTCTTCTCCAGCCATGTCATGGAACTGGTCGAGTCGCTCTGCGACCGGGTCGTGGTGATGGCCGCCGGGTCGATCCGTGCCGACGGCACCGTGGCCGAGGTGCGCGGCGACGCGGACTCCCTCCAGGCCGCCTTCCTGGAACTGGTCGGCACCCAGGACCGCGACACCGGCGGCACCCTCGACTGGCTACGGGGCGCCCGGTGACCTCGGCGACCCCGGTGACCTCCGTGAGCGACCACACGCCGCCGACCCCCGCACCGCCGACGCCCACCGCCGCCGGACGGCCGGGTAGCGCCGGACGGCCGAGCGGCACCGGACAGCGGAGGAGCGCCGGACAGCGGAGCGGCGCCGGTCGACCAGGCAGCGCCCACGGAGGGCTGCTGCCCGGAGCCGTGATGCCGTTCTGGTACATCGCCTGGCTGGTCCTCGCCGCCGTCTGGGCCGTCGCCGGGTGGCGTGACCCGGGGGGCGGCCTCGTCGCCGCCTCCGGGGCCGGCCCGCTCGTCGTCAGCGTGCTCATGTCGGCACTGGCGCTCGTCCCGACCGACAACCGGGGCAGGGCCTGGGCCCCCGAGACTCGGCCGGACGACGAGAAGGGCCCGGATGAAACGCTGGGACAGCACCACCAGGCACGCGTCGCGGCGGTCGCCACCGTCCGTCCGCTGCCGGCCGTCGCCCGTGGCCGCACCTGCGGGCGGCCGACCCCACCGCCCTCATCACCCTTCCGACAGGCCGTCCAAGAAGGGCTGAACCGCCGCCTGCCAGGCTCCCGGCTGGTCGTAGTGGACGAGATGGCCCGCGTCGGTGACCTCGGCGTACTGGCCCTGGGGCAGGACGCGGACCATTTCCTGGGCCTCGGCGCGGCCGAGGGCGCCGTCGAGGCCGCGGACGACGAGGGTGGGACAGGTGACCTGGGCCAGCTCGTCCCAGTGGGCGTCGTGGACCCAGGTCTCGCGGGTGCGGAGCATCTGGCGGCGGGAGAAGACGGGGCGCCAGCCGTCCTCGTGCTCGGCCATGACCTCGGCGTAGAACTCGCCGCGGGCGGCGTTGGGGCGCTCGACCCACGGGTCGTCCTCGCCGAACCACTTGCGGACGTCGCCGAGGGTGGCGAACGGGGTGGGCCAGGCGTCGAACCACTGCTCCCACTCCCGCTGCGAGGCGGCGCCCAGCGCGGAGGCGCGCATGTCGCAGATGACGAGCCCGCGCACGAGGTCGGGCCGGGCCGCGGCGAGCTGCCAGGCGGTGAGAGCGCCCATGGCGTGGCCGACGAGGACGGCGGGGCCGAGACCGAGCTGCTCGATGGCGGCGACGGCGTCGGCGACGTAGGTCTCGCGGGTGTAGGGCGCGTCGGTGGGCTTGGCGCTCCGGCCGTGGCCGCGCTGGTCGAGGGCGACGGCGCGGTGGCGCTCGGCGAGCCAGCGGGCGGTGCCGGCCCAGTGCGAGGCCCGGCCCATCAGTCCGTGCAGCAACAGCACACCCGGGGCGCGTCCGGCCTCGCCCTCCCCCGCCCTGTCCCCGTCCTTGGGCGGGTCGGCGAACTCCCAGGCGACCAGGGGCACACCCCCGGACCCGGTCACTTCGATGCGCCGCACCATGCTCTGGTACCCCCACAGTCTCTGGCTCGCCCGATCCGTGTCCTGGCTCTCGATCACGGCCGCGCCCTCCACCTCACGTTACCGAACAAGCATTCGACGATGTCTCCTCCTACGGGCTACACCCCACTTTCGAGTGACACCTTGCAAGGATTGCCACCCGCGCCCGAGGGGAGATCTCCAGCGGGAGGCGGACCGCTCGGGGAAACCGGTCCGACGGGAGTGATCCTGGGAGCTCGGGGCTCCGGATCACGACAGGGGAGGACAGGCCCCGGCGCCGATGGCGCCGGGGCCTCGTACTGTCCCGGCCGCCTCGTCGCACGCGCCTCCTCCGGCCCGGAGGGGGGAAGCCGGGGTGCGGGGAAGGGACGGGGCGAGTGAAGTGGGTGGTCAACGGGATGGCGGGGCGGCCGGGGCCCGACGCGGGGCGCGTGAAGGATCGGCGCATGGTCCGCCCCCTCCCCAGGCACCCCGGGTGGCACCGCGCGGGCAGGCGGAACCGGACCCAGGACGGTCAAGAGTCTTCACGTCATATGCCTGACGACAGCCTCGCACGAGCCACCCGCCGCGCGCTGCCGTTCCGCACACAGAATCTCCAACTCCCGGTCGAGAGCGGGCCCGTCGCCCCTTGCGGACCGGAGCACGGGCCTCAACCGCCCCGCGCGCTCACGCCCGGCCGCACCGACACGGGCAGCCCCGCCGCCACACGCGGCCCCGCAGTCACGGGCGGAGCCCCACCGGCACGCGCAGCCTCACCAGGCACCCGCGGCCTCACCCGACACGGGCAGCCCCGCCGGCACGGGCAGCCCCGCTGACGCCCGGCCGCCACCCGGCCGCCGCCCGGTCACCCGCGCCTGCCTCGACTGGAGACCGCACGCCGTCCGCGCCGCGCCGGCCACGCCGGAGCCCTCCTGTGCCGCCACGTCCTCAATCACGGCTGGTGCCGTCGCATCGGCACGGACGGGGCCGTCGAGATCACCCCGAGGGTGAACGGCGGCTGGGCACCCTGCTCGGCGCCGGGGGCACGGCCCCGCCAGTACGCGGTCACACCGACACACGCGGCCCCGGCGGCCGGGGCGGCGGCCCAGGGCGTGAAGAGGCCGGGGCGTCCCGGGTGGGGCGCCCCGGCCACGGGTGGACGGCTACGGCGGGCGGGTCAGCGCTTGGCGACGAAGACGTGCGAGGCGATCTCGCTGTTCAGCTCGGCGGCCTCACCGCTGGAGCCGACGAGGACGCCGCCGGCCGACTCGGTGACGCTGACCACCGAGCCGGGCTGCACGCCGGCCCGGCGCAGCGTGTACATGAGCTGGGCGTCGGTCTGGATGGGCTCGCCGATCCGCCGGACGACGGCGGTCTTGCCCTCGCTGCCGGGGTCGAGGTCGGCCAGCGAGACCATGCTCTCGTCGAGGAAGGGGTCGGCGCCCGCCTCCTCGCCCAGCTCCTCCAGGCCCGGGATGGGGTTGCCGTAGGGGGACTCGGTGGGGTGGCGGAGCAGGTCGAGGACGCGGCGTTCGACCGCCTCGCTCATGACGTGCTCCCAGCGGCACGCCTCGGCGTGCACCTGTTCCCACTCCAGGCCGATCACGTCGACCAGCAGGCACTCGGCCAGCCGGTGCTTGCGCATGACCCGGGTGGCCAGGCGCCTGCCCTCCTCGGTCAGCTCCAGGTGGCGGTCGCTGGCGACGGCGACGAGGCCGTCCCGCTCCATCCGGGCGACCGTCTGGCTGACCGTGGGCCCGCTCTGGTCCAGGCGCTCCGCGATCCGGGCGCGCATGGGGACCACGCCTTCTTCCTCGAGTTCGAGGATGGTGCGGAGGTACATCTCCGTGGTGTCGATCAGTCCGGACATTCGTGCCCCTCAGATGCTGTCGTGCGCTGGCCCTGGCCTCAATTCTGACCCATCGGCCAGGGAACCGTGCCGGGCCGCTCACGAGGGCGCTCACGGGAGCGCCGCGGCCGGGACACACACCCTCCACGTGCCTTGGGCGAACCGTCGGGACACCTTGACAGTGCACTGGTCCGGACCGCACCGTGAGCGCGTCGCGGCCCGGAGTCGATGCCGCCGGCCGCCCGCTCCGTACGCCACGCGCCCGCGCCACGTGCCGCTCACCGAAAGGCCACCGCCGATGACCTCCACGCCCGGTACGACGACCGCGCCCCCCTCCGCCGAGGCGGGCGGCCTCGCCACCGGCTTCCTGGACGCGGCGATGGCGCTGCTGGCCCGGGTCCGCGAGGAGGAGGCCGGGGCGATCACCGCGGCGGGGGCGCTGCTCGCCGACACGGCGGCCTCGGGCGGGCGGCTCTTCGCCTTCGGCGCGGGCCACTCCTCGCTCCCCGCCCAGGACCTGGTCTACCGGGCGGGTGGTCTCGCTCTGATGAACCTGCTGGCCGGCCCCGGTCTGGTCGGCGTCGACGTGCGGCCGGCGACGCTCGGATCGGCGCTGGAGCGGGTCGAGGGGTACGCCACGGCGGTGCTGGACGGTTCCCCGCTGGAGGCCGGGGACGCTCTGGTGGTCATCTCCCTGTCGGGCCGCAACGCGCTGCCGGTGGAGATGGCGCAGGCGGCCCGGGCGCGCGGGGTGCGGGTGATCGGGGTGACCTCGGTGGCGTACGCGGAGGGGACCACGGCGCGCAATCCTTCGGGGACGTTCCTCAGGGACCACTGCGACGTGGTGCTCGACAACAAGATCGCGGTGGGGGACGCGGAGTTGTCGGTGGAGGGGATCGGGGCGCCGTTCGCGCCCGCGTCCACGGTGGTGACCAGTGCCATGCTCCAGGCGGTGATGGCGAGTGCGGCGGGCGCGCTGCTGGAGCGCGGGGTGGAGCCGCCGATGCTCCGCTCGGGCAACGTCGACGGCGGCCACGCCTGGAACGCCGAGGTCTTCGCGACCTACCGCGACCGGATCTTCTACCAGCACTGACGCACCCGGGGTCGGTGCCTTCGTACGTGCCGTACCAAGCCACGCCGCCCCCGGGTGCGCGGATACGCGGATGCCCGTGTCAGGGGCGGGTCGCCAGGTCCAGGAGCGGGGCGATGTGGGCGGCGACGCATTCGGCGTGGGCGAGGTCGGCGCGTTCGAAGGGGGTGCGGGAGCCGACGCGCAGGAAGGTGAGGACGCCCAGGGTGCGGCCACGGCTGCGCAGGACGGTGCACAAGGCGTGCCGGGTGGTCTCGGGCCAGAGGTGGGCGGTGGCCCAGGCGCGGGCGGCCTCCTCGCCGCCGGGGCGGTCGGGGGCGATGGCGCCCGGCCCGGTGCCGGCGGCGGCGCGCAGGGTGCCGCCGCGTTCGGCGCACTGGAGGGCGGGGTGGCCCTCGGGATAGCGGGCGGGCATCCCGGCGGGGGCGCCGTTGGGCGGCTGGCCGGGTTCGCCGGAGGGGCTGGCGGCGGTGCGCAGCAGGCGGGCGGGGGTGTCGGCGGCTCCCGGGGCGACGGTGTCGATGAGGGCGTGGTCGGCGAAGCCGGCGAGGGCGAAGTCGAGGTGGGTGAGGGCGCCTTCGGCGGGGTCCTCGCACTCGGTGGCGACGCGGGCGGCCCGGTGGAGCTGGTGGGAGCGGAAGCGGAGTCGGGCGTTCTCCTGTTCGGTCTGCTTGGCCTCGGTGAGGTCCTGGAAGAGCCAGCCGACGCCGAGCGGGACGGGTTCCTGGGCCAGGGGTGAGGCGAGGCGGACGAAGCCGGACCGCCAGCAGCGGCGTTGCTCGCCCTCGTCGGTGCGGACGGTGACCCAGAGCTCGACGGGTGCGGCGGGGGTGCCGTCGGCGAGCACGTGGGTGAGGGCGGATTCGAGTTCCTCGACGCCCTGGAGGACGAGGTCGCCCAGGGGGCGGCCCAGCGCGGTGGAGCGGCTGGTGCCGAGCGCGAAGGCGGCGTGGGCGTTGAGGACGGCGAGGCGCAGGTCCGCGTCGACGAGGACCACGCCCCAGGCGGCGTCCTCGAAGAGGGCTTCACTGAGCGCGATGGAGCGTTCGAGGTCGATCTGGGTGTGGACCTCGCTGAAGGCGCAGTAGATCCCGGCGGGTTCGCCGTCGGGGCCGCGGACGGCGGAGGTCTGGGCGCGGACGAGGACGCGGCGGCCGTCACGGGTGAGGAGGGCGACGTCGTGGACCTCGCGGCCGCGTTCGGTGGTGACGCCGAAGAGGCGGTGCTCGACGTCGGCGGCGTCGCCGGGGCGGACGGCCCAGCCGGCGAGACCACGGTGGCCGACGGCTTCGGCGGCGCTCCAGCCGAGGACGCGCTCGGCCTCGCGGTTCCAGTGGGTGAGGACGTGGTTGGCGTCGAAGGCGCAGAGCGCGGCGTCCATGCCGTCGAGGAGGGCGGCGAGGAGGTCGCCGCCGTCGGGGCCCGGGTCCTCGGGGCCGAGCGCGTCGGTGGTTCCGCTGTGCCCGTAAGCACTCATCGGGCGCCCTCCATGGGCCGATTGCACACGATGTCCCGCATGTTGTCGCGCATGCCGTCCCGCACGTGGTCGAGCGTGTCCGCGCGCGGGCCTGGCCGCTGCACGGGATCTTGCACGTGCTGCTGCACGTACCGGCATTCAACTCGACTGTGGCGCGCCCCACACGGGGTTCGGGGAAATCGCCGGGGGCGGGGGGCTGCGAATATCCGGTTGAACACGATCGGGGGGCTTTCTAGGCTGGTGGTACACGAGAAGGGAGGTGGTTCGGCAGATGTACACATACCGGACGCGTGAGGTGACTGCGGGCTAGCGGCCCGTTGTCGCGTCTCCCCGGCTTCGGCCGGGTCAAGCGTGGCGCCGGTCCGGTGCGGGGTTCCGCTCCGCACAGCCGGCCAATCCCGAGCAGTCGCCCGGCCCGCGAGCCGCCGGTACGTCCGGCCGGCTCCCCCGCGAGGGGGAACCAGGTTCGCGGGCCGTCGCGTGTCCGCGCGGGGGTGGGCTCAGGGCGCGAGGCGTTCGATGCGCCAGCCGTCGTCCCCGTCGAGCCGGACGTACCGCAGCCGGTCGTGGAGGCGGTTCTCGCGTCCCTGCCAGAACTCGACGGTGCGCGGGGTGACGCGGTAGCCGCCCCAGTGCGGCGGTACGGGGACGTCCTCGCCTTCGGGGTGCCGGGCGGCGAGGTCGGCGTAGGCGCGGTCGAGGGTGGCGCGGTCGGGGACGACGGCGGACTGCTCGGAGGCCCAGGCGCCGATCCGGGAGCCGTGCGGGCGGGTGCGGAAGTAGGCGGCGGTCTCCTCGCGGGGGACCTTGGCGGCGGTGCCGGTGACGCGGACCTGACGGGCCAGCGGGTGCCAGGGGAAGAGGAGGGCGACCCGCGGGTTCTCCGCGATCTCGGCGCCCTTGCGGGAGTGGTGGTTGGTGTAGAAGACGAAGCCGCGCCGGTCGTACTGCTTGAGCAGGACGGTGCGGCTGTCGGGGGTGCCGTCGGCGCCCGCCGTCGAGACGATCATGGCGTTGGGTTCGTAGAGGCCGTCTCGGGCCGCGTCGGCGAACCAGCGGGCGAACTGCTCCATCGGTTCGGCGGCGAGCGCGCTCGCGTCGAGGCCCTCCCGGCGGTACTGCTTGCGCATCGCGGCGGGGTTCAGTGATTCGGACGCGGCCCGCGCGGGGCCGCCCTCTGCGTCGGTCACGCCGCCATCCTGCCGCACGCCGGCCGGGGCACGCCCGGGCCCGCCCGCCACCCGCTTCGCCCCGAGTGGCGCGGGGCTCGCGTACCGCGTTCGTGGCACTGAGTGCCACAGGGGCTCCCCAAAGGTGGCACTCGGAGGTATCGTCCGTGTTTCCCGGAGGGGCCGGCCGTACCCGCCCCCGGGCGCCCCGTCTGCTTGCACGCAATCGAAGGAGCCGCCTGATGTCCGACTTCGTACCCGGTCTCGAAGGGGTCGTCGCGTTCGAAACGGAGATCGCCGAACCGGACAAGGAGGGCGGTGCGCTCCGTTACCGGGGCGTCGACATCGAGGACCTGGTGGGCCACGTCTCGTTCGGGAACGTGTGGGGCCTGCTGGTCGACGGCGCGTTCGACCCGGGGCTGCCGCCCGCCGAGCCGTTCCCGATCCCGGTGCACTCCGGGGACGTCCGCGTGGACGTGCAGTCGGCGCTCGCCCTGCTCGCCCCGGCCTGGGGCCTGCGCCCGCTGCTCGACATCGACGAGAAGCAGGCCCGTGACGACCTCGCCCGGGCCGCCGTGATGGCGCTCTCCTACGTGGCGCAGTCGGCGCGCGGCCAGGGGCTGCCGATGGTGCCGCAGAGCGAGATCGACAAGGCCGACTCCGTCGTGGAGCGGTTCATGATCCGCTGGCGCGGTGAGCCGGACCCGCGCCACGTCAAGGCCGTCGACGCCTACTGGACCTCGGCCGCCGAGCACGGCATGAACGCCTCCACCTTCACCGCCCGGGTCATCGCCTCCACCGGCGCCGACGTGGCGGCCGCCCTGTCCGGCGCGGTCGGCGCGATGTCCGGCCCGCTGCACGGCGGGGCGCCCTCGCGGGTGCTCGGCATGGTCGAGGAGATCGAGCGGACCGGCGACGCCCGCGCCTGGGTGCGCCAGGCGCTCGACAAGGGCGAGCGGCTGATGGGCTTCGGCCACCGCGTCTACCGCGCCGAGGACCCGCGCGCCCGCGTCCTGCGCCGCACCGCGAAGGAACTGGCGGCGCCGCGTTACGAGGTGGCGGCGGCGCTGGAGCAGGCGGCGCTGGAGGAGCTGCACGCGCGGCGCCCGGACCGTGTCCTCGCCACCAACGTGGAGTTCTGGGCGGCGATCCTGCTGGACTTCGCCGAGGTCCCCGCCCCCATGTTCACCTCGATGTTCACCTGTGCCCGCACCGCCGGCTGGTCGGCGCACATCCTGGAGCAGAAGCGCACCGGCCGCCTGGTCCGCCCCTCCGCCCGCTACACGGGCCCGGCCTCGCGTTCGCCGCGCGCCATCGAGGGGTTCGACCAGATCCCCGACCTGGCCGCCTGACGGCCTCACGTACGTACGGAAGCGGGGCCCGGTCGCCGTGGTGGCGGCCGGGCCCGTCGCCGTGTCCGGGGTCAGAAGCGGTCCGGGGCGCGCTCGGGGAGCGGGGCGCGCGGAAGGGTGTCCGGCCGCTGGTTCTCGCGGGCCGCGGCGTTCGACTCGGGCGTCGCCCGGCAGGTGACGTCCCTGGCCGGGAGCCTGCCGGTGAGGAGGTAGCGCTCGACGGTGCCGTCGGTGCAGGCGTTGCCGCTCGGGTAGACGCCGTGGCCCTCGCCGCCGAGGACGGTGAGCATCGTGGAGCGCTTGAGGTCGGCGTGCAGGGCCTGGCCGCTGGGCAGCGGGGTCTGCGGGTCCCACTCGTTCTGCACGATGAGGGAGGGGACCTTGTTGCGGACCTCGGTGGCCGGTTCCTCGGACGCGTCCCAGAAGGCGCAGGGCTTGACGGAGGAGACGAAGTCGCCGTAGAGCGGGTGGCGGCCCTTGTCCTCGATCGCCTCGCGCCGGTAGGTCTCCGGGTCGCGGGGCCAGGCGGCGGAGTTGTCGCCGCAGGCCACGGCGAAGAAGCCGGCCGTCGCGTTGTCGCCGGGCGCCTCTGCGGTGGTGCGCGCCTCGGCGGCCCGGCCGGCCCCGGTGAACGGGGTGAGCTTCTTCGCGGCGGCGGGCTCACCGGCCGCGGCCTTCTTCAGCTCGGCGACGGCCTCACTGGCGTACCGCGGGGCGTGGACCGCCTGGCGCAGGCCGCCGCGGATGGCGTCGCCGTCGAGGGGCTGCCCGTCGATCACGATCGGCTCCTCGTCGGCCTGGCCGACCAGTTCCCAGAAGGTCCGGTCGACCTGCTTGGGGGTGGTGCCGAGGTCGTAGGTGTCGGAGCGGGCGGCGGCCCACCCGGTCCACCGGTCGAAGGCGGGTTCGGCACCCCACGCCCACCACTGGACCATGCCCCGCCAGGCCAGCGCGGGATCGACGGCGCTGTCCAGCACGAACCGGTCGGCCCGCCGGGGGAACATCTGCGTGTAGACGGCGCCCAGGTAGGTGCCGTACGAGTAGCCGAGGTAGGAGACCTTCTTCTCGCCGAGGACGGCGCGCAGCAGGTCCATGTCGCGGGCGGTGTTGCGGGTGGTGATGTGCGGGAGGACGTCTCCGGCCTTCTCGCGGCACTTGTCGGCGACGCCCCGCGCCCAGGCGACGTCCTTGTCGAAGGTCTCCGCCTTGTACGGCCGCAGCCAGTCCCCCTCCTCGGGGGTGAGGCCGCAGGAGACGGGGCTGCTCTCGCCGATGCCGCGCGGGTCGAAGCCGATGAGGTCGTACGAGGCCAGGGCCTTCTCGGGCAGCATCTCCTGGAGGCTCAGCGGCATGTACAGCCCCGGTCCGCCGGGGCCGCCCGGGTTGGAGAGCAGGACGCCGTGGCGCTTGCCGGGGGCGGTGCTCCTGATCCGGGATATCGCCAGGTCGAGCTGTTTGCCCTCGGGGGCGCGGTAGTCGAGCGGGACCTTGATGGTGGCGCACTGGAACTCGACCGGGACGTCGGCGTGGCACCTCTTCCACCGGGGCTTCTGCTGGGCGTACCGGTCGAGTCCGTGCTCGGCGGCCTGGGTCGCGGTGGCGGGCTGGGGGGCGGCGGCTGCCGGCGGGGTGGCGAGCAGCGGGGCCAGCAGCGCCGTGACGCCGACGGTGAGCGCGGGCGTGAGACGTCGTCTGCGCACGTCTTCGTTCCTTCCGGTCGCGTGGTCGGACAGGAGGGATCATTCAGCGGGATCGGGGGCGGCGGCATCGGCCGATCGGTATCTACTCCCCTCGTTCTCAAGGGTGTTGACGACCCGTGGCGGTGGGTCCGCGGGCGTAGGGGGGCAGCCGGGGGCCGTGTCGGGGGACCGTCCGCCGGGCGACGGCCTCGCGGCGGCGGGCCGTGTCGTCGGTGAGGAGGTGGGCGAGGCCGCGGGCCATGTCCATGCGGCCCTGGGACCGGTTCGCGGACGCCGGAGCGGGACTCGTCGGCGCCGAGGACGCCCGCCAGCCGGCTCCGCGAGGACCGCGTCCTCCGGCCCTTCGCCGACGGCCTCGCGGCCAACTGACACTGCTCGTTCGGCGACCCGCGCTGCCCTGATGCACCTGGCGTCCGCGCCACCCACCGCGTATCCATGGGATGACGCATCCACGGAGAAAGAGGCACCATGCACGACCGGGCCCATGCCAAGCCGACCGCCGCGCGGAACAGCCGTGTACCGGTCCGCACACCCGCGGTCGACGCGCCGACACGCCCGCTCGGACCGGCGTCGCCGCAGGGCCTCCTCGCGCTGCAACGCACTGCGGGCAATGCCGCCGTCGTCCAGACGCTCCGGCAGGCCGGGCACCTCCCGGAGCAGCATCAGCACGGAGCGGGCTGCGGCCATCAGCCGGCCGGGCAGCCCCAGGTCCAGCGCTCCGCCGTCCATGATGTCCTGCGCAGCGGTGGCCAGCCTCTCAGCGGTACCGTGCGCGCCGATATGGAGGCCCGGCTCGGAGCCGACTTCTCCGACGTCCGCATCCATAACGACAGCGCCGCCAAAGCCTCAGCCGCCGAGGTGGGCGCCCGCGCCTACACCTCCGGCCGCCACGTGGTGATCGGTGACGGCGGCGCGGACCGCCACACCCTCGCGCACGAGCTGACCCACGTCATTCAGCAGCGCCAAGGCCCGGTGGCAGGCACCGACAACGGCGCGGGCCTGAAGGTCTCCGACCCATCGGACCGCTTCGAGCGGGAGGCCGAGGCGAACGCGACGCGTGCGCTGTCCGGGCCCGCACCGGCGCGGGCGACCGACCACGGCCAGGGGCACGACCACGGGCCGGGGCACGCCGCCCACGCTGAAGCGCAGGTGCAGCGCGTACAAGAGGACGGGCCTCAGCTCTCCATCAGCCCTGGCAGCATCAGTGAGGGCACCTACGCCTACAAGGGCGGCACCATCACGGCGGCCGACTTCGCCACGGTGGCCAAGGCTCAGGCGGGCAAGCGCGGAGACGACTGGCACGCCTGCTACTTCGGCAGTGAGGTCGAGGTCTCGCTCGGCTACATGGTCCCCACCGATGAGCAGCTCGAGAATCACATGGCGAGCGGGAAGCGGCGGATGCCGGACATCGGCCTCACCCTGCTGGCGGCGCGGCTCACCAAGGGTCTGAAGGTCCTTGACATCACCGGCTCCGCCGCCGACTCCGAAGACATGGACGGGGCAAGCAAGGCCGCCCTCATCAAGGAGCAGCTCGGCATCCCGCAGGGGACGACCCTGATGGAGTGGGCCGCCGCCAACCAGTACGCCGTGCGCATGAGTTCCGCGCAGAACGCCACCACCAAGGAGATCATCGTCCCCTGGGAGCTGGTCACCCAGTACTTCAAGGCCGTGACGGCTTCGGAGCAACCCACGTGGAACGAACGCGAGATGAAGTACGAGGGCGGCTCACACACCCCCTGACGACCTCGTCCGCCCGAGGAGGTCCCCGCACCACCCGCGAGTTCGGCTACGCGTCCCCGTCGGGCATCGCGGCTCCGCGGCCCTTCGGCATCTCGCGCGGGGCGTCGAACCGGTCCCCGGGGAACCCGGAGGCGTCGCCGATCCGCTGCGGCGCGGCCCCCGGGGCGCCGGGATGCTCACGCGCCTTCCCCGCGCGGGGCTCGCGGGGTGCCGGGCGGCCCGGCGAACGCCTGGGCGAGGTCCAGCCAGCGGTCGGCGTCCGGCCCTTCGGCGTGTACGGCGAGGTCGCCCCGGTGGGCGCGGCGGGTGACGAGGAGGCAGAAGTCGAGCGCCGGGCCGGCCACCCGCTGGGGCGCTTCCTCGGGACCGTAGGCCCACCGGCCCTCCCCGTCCGGCGGGGTCAGCTCGATCCGGAACGGCGCCTCGGGCGGGGTCAGCCCGTTCATCGCGTACGCGAAGTCCCTGGTCCGCCAGCCCAGTCGGGCGATGTGCCGGAGCCGGGCGGTGGGCGCTCGGCGTACCCCGAGGGCGTCGGCGACGTCCTGGCCGTGCGCCCAGGTCTCCATCAGCCGGGCCGTGGCCATCGACGGCACGCTCATCGGCGGCCCGTACCAGGGCACCCGCGCCCCCGGTCCGGCCCCGCGCAACGCGGCGTCGAGCGCGGCCCGACCGGAGCGCCACCCGGCGAGCAGGTCGGCGGGCGGCAGCGCGGCCCCCGCCTCGGCGCCCTCGTCCACGAAGGTGAACGGCCGGGCCGCCGCCTCGGCCAGGTGCGCGTCGAACGCCGCCGGGTCGGTGACTGCCGTCAGCGCCACCCGGTCGGTCCAGATCAGATGCGCGACCTGATGTGCGACCGTCCACCCCTCGGCGGGCGTCTGGGCCTTCCATTCGGCTTCGCTCAACTCCGTTACCAGAGCGTCTAGTTCGCCACTCTCGGCGGCCAGGTCGTCCAGTACGGGCAAGGGATCGGACACGGCTCGTTCCTCCCGGGCGCGGCGGGCACTGCGGCGTGGCCGGAGCATGGCAGTGCGGGGGGAAACAATCAAGCGCGCTTGCGGGTTCCTTCGAGACCGGGCGCCGGGGAGCGCGGGTCCACGGGGAACAGGCCATTCCGCCCTCCCGGCCCCGTTGGCCGGTTCGGGCGTCGCCCCGCTCTCCCCCACCGCACTAGGTTCGCTCACGCTCACCAACCGGACCGGACGGACCACCGGCCCGGACCGGCGCCCGCGCGCGGGCGGCCCGCCTGCGCACCACCCCGAGAGGGAGACGCACCATGCCGCACACCACACCGGCGAGCCGCTTACGCCGAGGGCTCCTCGCCCTCACCGCCACGGCCGTCTCGGCGACGGCCGCGCTGGGCTTCGCCGCCGCACCGGCCGCCGCCGGGACGCCGTCACCCCGAGCCGGCGCGGCGGGGGCGGAGCTGGGCGGGGCCTGTACCGCCGCCGACCTCGGCAAGCGCCACGCGTTCGTCAAGAGCGCCGAAGTCGCCCCGACCATCACCCACTTCAAGGGCTGGTACGTCACCGAGGGCTCGCTGGGCTCGCAGACCGTCGAGACCACCACGCAGACCGTCATCGAGGTGTCGGTCGGGCAGAAGACCTCGCTCAACGCCGGCTTCGACGTGGAGACCCTCACCGAGGCGGGCGCCTCGGTGGACCTGGAGGTGCAGCTGACCGCCACCTCCACCGGCACCACGTCGAAGAAGATCACGTGGGACTTCCAGAAGCCCGGCTACTACGGCCTCTACCAGGGGACGAAGAAGGTCACCGGGACCTACGGCAGCCTCAACTGCAACCGGGTCGACCTCGGCGACGGCACCTGGGGCCTGCGCTGGGTCGAGGCCGCCGACCGGGGCAGCTACACCACGTACACGACGCTCGAAGAGGGCGCGGTGCGCTGCGAGGACTCGGTGCCGGCCGACAGCATCATGCGCAAGGCGCAGGACCTCCTCGACTGCGACCCGGCCGCCACCGGGCCCCGCCAGGCACCGGCGCCGAAGGAGAAGGCCGTACCGGCGCAGGCCACCCCGGACCGGGCGGACCGCACCACCGGCACCCGGGCGGCGCTCACCTGCGCCGAGGGCTACTACAAGATCGGCACCCCCGACCAGTCCCTCTTCTGGACCGCGCCGCCCGTCCTCCAGGGCGACACCGTCCAGCTGAAGCCCTCCACGGTCTTCAGCCTGAACCTGGACCAGTGGCAGATGTGCGACGCGCCCGAGGAGAACGGCATCGTCGAGCGGGTCTTCGTCAACCGCTCCAGCAACAAGTGCCTGGCCGTCGCGGAGCAGACCCCCGCCGACGAGGGGGCGCCCCTGGTGCAGACCGACTGCCGGACCGACGACCTCCAGCGCTTCCACCTCTACCGCGACGTCCCCGGCTCCGACCGGGTCGGCGTCCAGAACAAGCACACCGGCTACATGGCCGGCCACGACCGGCATGCCGAGAACCAGCCCGTGCGCCAGTACAGCGGCGGCCGGCAGGACGGCTCCGGTACGTACATCCTGGTGCGGGCCTGACCCTTGGCCGGACGCGCCCGGCGCCGCCTCAGGGCGTCCACGCCGGGTCGCGTCCGCTCAGGCCGACGACCTGGTCCAGCAGGGACGCGTTCTCGTCCACCGGGACCGGCGGACCGAACATGCCGCCGGTGTCCTCGCCGGACTCGGCCGCCGCCGACAGCATGGTGTACGCGACCTCCAGGTCCGCCGCTTCGGGGGCGTAGGGCTGGCCGGTGGCGCGGGCCAGGTCCCAGCCGTGGAGGACGAGTTCGTTCAGGGCGACCACTCCGGCGTCGGCGGCCGGGAAGGCCACGCCGCCCGCCTGCGTCATACCGTCCCACGCACCCGGGCTGCGCCAGGCGGCGGGCAGCTCGGTCAGCCGCGCGGCCAGCACCGGGCGCCACTCCTCATCGATGTCCGGGAGGCTCGCCCCCGGGTCGGTGTCCGTGGTGGGGCCCACGTTCTTCAGGGCCGCGTCCCGGAAGGCGAGGCTGAGCCCGCTGAGGTGGCCGAGGACGTTCCGTACCGCGTAGTCGGGGCAGGGCGTCGGGTCGTCGAGCTGTTCCGGGGTCACCCCGTCGGCCAGGGCGGCGACCGCCATGGCGGCGGGTCCGAGGTCGGGGTGGCTGTCGTGGGGCGTGGTCATGGCGCACTTCCTCTCTCTCCTCACCATGGTGACGGGGTGGGGCCTCGGAACTCGGCGGTGACGCGCGGGGCCTGCCGATCCTCGACTCTCGACAAGAACCCGCCCTCTTCGGCAACATGCGCACGAAGTTCATACGCGCGTTCTGAGCGCGACGTATCGCACGTGTGCGGGGAGAAGACGGTGTCGCACAGGCCCACGGACTGGCACGTACTCGATCTCGAACGCGACCCGACGCCGGGCGACCCGCAACGCGTACGCAGACTCGCCGGCACCCTGCACGACTTCGCCGACGACGTGGGCGACGTACTGCGTGATCTCAAGGGCATCGCCAAGGAGGAGGAGATCCTCTCCTGGGCGGGCAAGACCGCGGCCGTGTTCGCGGAGGAGTTCGGGGACGTCCCGAAGAAGCTCCGCAAGCTGAAGAAGTCGTACGACCTGGCGGGTGACGCCCTGACCACGTTCTGGCCTGACCTCCAGGACGCCCAGGACAAGGCGGACAGGGCACTGCGCGACGGCCGCAAGGCACACGAGGAACTCTCCACCGCCCAGTCCGCGCTGACCGGCGCCGACGACTGGGTCCGCAGGGCGACCGAGAAGACCGACTCGTACGACCCCGCCAAGAACGGCGGCAAGGACGTCCCCAAGCCCGACGAGGCCGACGTCCGCCGCGCGACCCGGGACGCCCAGCACGCGAAGGCCCGCCAGGCGGCAGCGGAGCGGAACGTCGAGAGCGCG
The DNA here is from genome assembly GCF_051397025.1 of Streptomyces sp. BBFR102. Taxonomy (NCBI): domain Bacteria; kingdom Bacillati; phylum Actinomycetota; class Actinomycetes; order Kitasatosporales; family Streptomycetaceae; genus Streptomyces; species Streptomyces sp. BBFR102. The sequence continues at coordinate 3,475,344 of NZ_CP195757.1, read as the reverse complement.
CAGAACGCCCTGGACGCGGCCAAGAAGCTCGCCGCGCAGGCCATGGGCCTGCGCGAAGACGCCGCCCGCCGGACCGTGACCAAGCTGCGGGAAGCCTCCGACGCCGGAATCCCGAACCGGCACTGGTGGGAAGAGATCGGCGACTGGGTCACCGACAACTGGGACGAGATCGTCACCGTCTGCAAGTGGGTCGTGGCCATCGCCGGCATCATCGTGATGATCGTCGGGGGCCCGCTCGGCTGGCTGGTCTTCGCGGCGGCGCTTGTCGTGATGGCCGACACGATAAGAAGAGTCATCAAAGGCGAGGCGGGGTGGGGCGATCTCCTCTGGGCAGCCCTGGACTGCATACCCGCCACGAAGGGCTTCACCAGCCTCGCCAAGCTCGGCAAGCTCTGGAAAGCGGGCGGACTCAAGGGGCTCGGCGCCGGCGCCATGGGCGGCATCGGCGGTGGTTTGGAGAACCTCGCCAACAGCGTACGCAACCTGAGAAATGTACGCTTCTCGCTGTACAGCATGATGGGTAAGAGTCGATGGTGGAAGGCAGACTCACCCCACGTCGCTCCGCCCGGCCGACAAGCAGACGACGCCCTGCCATCCGACATGCCCATTTATCACAAGCCGGGGGCGACTGCTATCGGATATGACCCGGCAACCCTCCGGAATTTCGATGTCGCGGAGCGACTGCCCGGCTACCAGGATGTCATCCTTCACGGCACGACCGATGGCCGAATGGTTGCTGGCCAGATCAACCGAGCAGGACAGCGAGCGGGCGGACACGACGTGCACCCCAACCATGTCCTCGACACGATCAATCGAATACCGGACTATAATGGCGAGCCCATCCGCATGCTCACCTGCCATTCCGGGACGGCTCAGCCCGAAGTGATCCAGCACATGGCCAACTCTCTGGGGGTCCCCGTCAAGGCCCCGACCAACGCAGTTGGCGTTCCCTCCTTTGGAGACGGACCCTTCACCCCTCATATCAAGGACAAGGGGTCATGGCTCACCTTCCTTCCCATGGCATGAGCCTCAGCGAACACATGGAGCCCACATGATTAACCCGGTAGGTTTCTTCTCAGAGCTCAGCCCTGGATGGGGGCTTCCTGAGAGTGGCTCGATCAGAGATGCCGTACGGTCTTCGGGCGAGGCGGACGAAGCGGAGATCGTCTCGTACCTGCTGAACGGCACGGAGATCTGGAGCGAAATGAGCGCGGGGCCAGACGTACTGGACCCCGAGGGCCAGATCTTGACCGGTATCGGTTCTTTGCGCACGGACGGCGAATGGATCTGGCGCGGAGACCTGTCGTACTACGTTTCCCACCATCACGTCGCCCTGCCCGATCAATTCGTCACGCACATCCGCGATTCACGTTACTCACCACCGAGGGTTCCAGAAAACAGGCTCGTGGCGATCGCGACAGAAGATCTTGGCATGTCCCTCGATTAAGGCCTCACAGGACAGACAGAAAGGGAATGGTAAATCGATGCCCAGCTTCTCGCTGGCCGTTCCGGATTCCTGGTGGGAATGTGACATACGCCCGGAGGGGCGTGAGGCCACGGTACGGACCATGGTCGACGAACGTGTCCGGGAGACACCGGAGTTGGCCCCTTACCGCACCGACCTGACCACCATGCTCCGGAAGATGACCAAGGACGCTCACGACTCCGGTGCCCTCTACCTGGGCTGCATGGCCGAGAACTTCGACGGTGTCCCGCTCTCCGCGACCGTCACGGTGTCCGTCGTCGGCGCCAAGAACCAGCAGGGCGTAGTGCTGTCCACCGACCCCCGGGCCATCGCCGAAAGCCTGCGCACGATCACGCCCCGCCGCGAAGGCGACGCCTGGCGCAAGGTCACGACCGTCGGCATCCCGGACGTGGGGCCCGCCGCCCGGACGTACGGCGTGGAGGACGTGCCCGTCGCTCAGGGCGACAGTCGCACCCTGCGTATGGTGCTGACACAGACGTACATCCCGGTACCGGGAGCCACCGACCAGATCGTCCTTGTCTCAGGAGCCAGTCCGGTGCTGGATCTCGCGGATGCCTTCCACGACATCTTCGACGCTGTGACCGGCACGTTCCGATTCGTCTGACCCGCCCGCAGAGAGGACTTCGCGCATGGGCAAGAGTGACCTCGCACTGCCGTTGACCGAGCTGGAGGACTACGGACGCCGGCTGCGGTCGCTCAAGACGCGGCTGAACCACACGAAGAAGCTCTTCGAGTCCTACAGGGACGACATCGGCGACGGCAGCGTCAACGACGCCCTCGGCGACTTCGAGTCCAACTGGGAGGACGGCCGCGAGGACATCACCCAGCAGCTCGACGCGCTCGGCGACATGTCGGACGCCGTGGTCCGCGAGTTCAAGAAGCTCGAAGACGAACTCACCAAGAAGCTCAACAAGGCGGTGAAGACCGAGGACAAGCGGGGCGGAAAGGGTGGCAAGGGGGGCGGCGCATAGGGTCGCCCTCTGGCGGCCCCACCCAGAGGACAGGTGCTGCCCCTCGGCGGCCTCGCTGGTCACCGACTGGATCTCCCGCACCGCCACGTCCCGCGCAGCTCCGAACATGCCGTCCGAGCCGGATGCGCGCGGGTGCGCTGCGGCCCGCCTCACCCGCCTGCCGGCAGCCGGTGTCGAGGATGGCGGCGGTCCCCAGCGAGTTCCGTGGCCAGGCCCCGTGGTGGCGAGGCGACCGTACGGGCTCAGATGCCGCCCGACGCCACCGGCTCCCCCTCCGCCCCCTTCGGCCGCCGCCCCACCTGGGTGCGGACCGCTCCGAAGCTGGCGCCGATGACCAGGGCGATGGCGACGGCCTGGACGGCGGTGAGGGCCTGGCTGAGGACGAGGAAGCCGGCGAGGGAGGCGATGGCCGGTTCCAGGCTCATCATGATGGCGAAGGTGGAGGCGGGGAGCCTGCGCAGGGCGATCAGTTCCAGGGTGTAGGGCAGGACCGAGGAGAGCAGGGCGACGCCCGCGCCGAGGGCTAGGGTGACCGGGTCGAGCAGGGCCCCGCCCGCGTCGGCCACGCCGAACGGCAGCACCAGCACAGCGGCGACGACCAGCGCCAGCGCCAGCCCGTCGGCCTGCGGGAAGCGGCGGCCCGTACCGGCGCTGAACAGGATGTACGCCGCCCAGCACGCGCCCGCGCCGAGGGCGAAGGCGACGCCCGACAGGTCCAGGCCGCCGAAGCCGCTGCCGCCGAGCAGGAACACCCCGGCGAGGGCGAGCAGCGCCCACAGGCCGTTGATGAGGCGGCGGGAGGCGAGCACGGAGAGGGCGAGCGGGCCCAGCACCTCCAGGGTGACGGCGGGGCCGAGCGGGATGCGGTCGACCGACTGGTAGAAGAGGGCGTTCATGCCGCCCATGGCCGTGCCGAAGGCGAGGACGGTGCCCCAGTCGGCGCGGGTGTAGCCGCGCAGCGAGGGGCGGCAGACCGCCATCATCACGAGGGCGGCGACGGCCAGCCGGATCGAGACGACGCCGAGCGCGCCCGCCCTCGGCATCAGCGTCACCGCGAGCGCCCCGCCGAACTGCACGGAGAGCCCGCCGGCGAGGACCAGCCCGACCGGGCCGAGGGCACCCCTGCTCCCGGCACCCCGGCGGCGCCTCCCGCCGGCGGCGCCGGTGGCCTCCGGTGTGCTGACGGCGGCTCCCGCCGCCACCGTCGCGGCCGCGACCGCGTCCGACCCCTGCCCGCTCACTGGCTGTTCCGCCCTTCGTCCGTCCGGACCCACGTCGCGGCGACAGCCCGTCGCCCGGCACCGCAGAGTCCGGAGTCCCGCACCGCGCCCGGCCGCGACCCCTGCGCGACCCGCGCACGCCACCTCACGTTACGCACCCCCGCGCGCCCCGTGAAATGCCTCCTGCGCAGCCGTTATGCTCCCCAGACATGAGCCCTGCGCGTACCCGTCGCGACCTGGAACTCCGCCACCTCCGCTGCTTCCTCGCCATCGCGGAGGAGCGCAACATCACCCGGGCCGCGGCCCGCCTCGGCCTCACCCAGCCGGCCGTCTCCCGCACCCTCGCCACCCTGGAGGCCGCGCTCGGCGTACGCCTCGTGGACCGCTCCACCCACCACCTCACGCTCACCCCGGAGGGCGAGACGTTCCGGGTCCGGGCCGCCGCGGCCGTCACCGCCTTCGGCGACGCCCTCGACGTCGGCCGCGCCGTGGCCCGGCCGCTGCGGCTGGGCCACTCCTGGTCCGCGGCCGGGCACTTCACCACCCCGCTGCTGCGCCGCTGGCGCCGCGCCCACCCCGGCGTACCGCTGGAGCTGCTGCGCCACGACGACCGCACCGCCGGGCTGGCCTCCGGCTCGACCGACGCGGCGTTGCTGCGCGGGCCCGTGGACTCCCCCGGCCTGGTCGCGGTCACCCTCTTCAGCGAACACCGGGTGGCGGCCGTGCCCTCGGACAGCCCGCTCGCCGGCCGGCCCGAACTGGACCTGGCCGACCTCGCCCCGTACCCGGTCGCCCTCAACCCGGTCTCCGGGACCACCACCCTGGCCCTGTGGCCCGCCGCGACCCGCCCCACCCGCGCTCTGACCGTCGCCAACACCGACGACTGGCTCGCCGTCATCGCCGCCGACCGGGCCGTGGGCGTCACCAGCGCCGCCACCCCGGGCATGCACCCCCACCCCGGCGTCACCTTCGTCCCCCTCACCGACGCGCCCCCGCTCCCGGTCAGCCTCGCCTGGCCGGACCGCACCACCCACCCGGCGCTCCCGGCGCTGGTGAGGCTGGCGCAGGAGATCACGGCAGGGGCGTGAGCGGGCCGGGTGCCTCGGCGTCAGCCCTCGTGGGGCACCTCCGGGCGGGCGACCGGTACGACGGTGCGGAGATCGTCCAGCCCCTCCGCCAGCACCTCCGCCAGGTGTCGCGGTCGGGCGTCGGTGAGCTGGGTGAGCTGGGTGCGGCAGGAGTAGCCGTCGGTGACGACGGCGGCGCCGGCCGGGGCGGCGGCCACGGCGGGGAGGAGCTGGTCCTCGGCGCAGGCGACGGAGACCTCGTAATGGCCCTGCTCGAAGCCGAAGTTGCCGGCGAGGCCGCAGCAGCCGCCGGTGAGCGTGCCGGTGAGGCCGGCGCGTTCGCGCAGGACGCGGTCGGCCTCGGTGTCGAGGACGGCGTGCTGGTGGCAGTGGGTCTGGCCGGTGACGGGGCGGTCGAGGCGCGGCGGCTGGTAGTCGGCGCCGACGAGGGTCTGGGCGAAGGTGCGGACGCGGGCGGCGAGGCGGTGGGCGCGCGGGTCGTCCGGGTTCAGTTCGGGCAGGTCGGTGGCGAGGGCGGCGGCGCAGCTCGGTTCGAGGACGGTGAGCGGGGTGGTGTCGCCCTCGTCGAGGAGCCCTTCGCCCTCCAGGGTGTCGAGGGTGGCGCGCTGGACCTTGCGGGCGGCGTCGAGCTGGCCGGTGGAGACGTAGGTGAGGCCGCAGCAGACGCGGCCCTTCGGGGTGAGGGGGGTCAGCCCCGCGTCGTCCAGGACGCGGCGGGCGGCTGCCTCGACGGACGGGGTGAGGTGGGTGGTGAACGTGTCGGGGAACAGGAGGACGGGCCGGCCGTCGCGGCGGCCCGGGGTGGTGCGGGCGCGGCGGCGCTCGGCGGGGGTGGCCAGCGGCGGGATGGGGCGTTCGGGGGCGATCCCGGCGAGGTACTTGGCGGCGGTGGCGAGCGGGCCGACCCGGGTGGCGGCGTTGAGCAGCGGGGTGACCGGCGCGGCGAGGCGCAGCCAGCGGGGCAGGCGGCCGAGCGCGTAGTGGGCGCGGGGGCGGAGCCTGCCCTCGTAGTGGTGGTGGAGGAACTCGGCCTTGTACGTGGCCATGTCGACGCCTACGGGGCAGTCGCTGCGGCAGCCCTTGCAGGAGAGGCAGAGGTCGAGGGCGTCGCGGACCTCGGGCGACCGCCAGCCCTCGGGGACCAGGCCGCCGCGTGTGCCCGCCAGCATCTCGTGGAGGAGGCGGGCGCGGCCCCGGGTGGAGTGCTCCTCCTCGCCGGTGGCCCGGAAGGAGGGGCACATGACGGCGGGGCCGGAGACCGACTCCGTACGGCACTTGGCGACGCCGACGCAGCGGCGGACGGCGGCGGAGAAGTCGCCGCCGTCGTGGGGGTAGGCGAAGGCGGTCTCGACCGGGGCCTCGGGGAGGACGGCGAAGCGCAGGTCGGCGTCGAGCGGGGCGGGGCGGACGAGGACGCCGGGGTTGAGGGCGCCGTCGGGGTCCCAGACGTCCTTGGCGTCGCCGAAGAGGCGGACCAGGTCGTCGCCGTAGAGGGCGGGGAGGAGTTCGGCGCGGGCCATGCCGTCGCCGTGCTCGCCGGAGAGGGAGCCGCCGTGCCTCACGACGAGGGCGGCCAGTTCCTCGGAGAAGCGCCGGAAGCGGCCGACGCCGTCGGGGGTGAGCAGGTCGAAGTCGATGCGCACGTGGATGCAGCCGTCGCCGAAGTGCCCGTACGGGGTGCCGCGCAGCCCGTACTCGGCGAGCAGGGCACGGAACTCCCGCAGGTAGGCGCCGAGCCGGGCGGGCGGGACCGCGCAGTCCTCCCAGCCGGGCCACGCCTCGGAGCCGTCGGGCATCCGGGTGGCGGTGCCGGAGGCGTCCTCGCGGACCCGCCACAGGGCGCGCTGGCCGGCGGGGTCGTCGACGACGAGGCTGTCGAGGGCGTCGGCGGCGCGGGCCAGCGCCTCGGCGCCCGCGCGCGCCTCGGCACGGGTGGCGCCGCCGGTCTCGACGAAGAGCCAGGCGCCGCCCCGGGGCAGGCCGCGCGGGTCGGGGACGAGGTCGGCGGCCATGCCCTCGACGGTGAGCGGCGCGTACGGCAGGAGGCCGGGGGCGGCCTCGGCGGCGGCGGACTCGTCGGCGTACCCGAGGACGGCGAGGGCGCGGGCGGCTGGTGCCTCGACCAGGCGGACGGTGGCCTCGGTGAGCAGGCCGAGGGTGCCCTCGGTGCCGCAGAAGAAGCGGGGCAGGTCGGCGCCGCGTTCGGGGAGCAGGGCGTCCATCGCGTAGCCGGAGATGCGGCGGGGCAGGTCGGGGTAGCCGGTGCGGAGCAGGGCGAGGTGGCCGTGGACGAGGTCGCGCAGGCCCTCGGGGGCGCCGGTCCAGTCGCCGGGGGCCAGGTGGTGGGCGGTGCCCCGGTACGTGCGGACGTCGAGCGCGTGGACGTTGTCGGCGGTGGTGCCCCAGGCCACCGAGTGGGAGCCGCAGGAGTTGTTGCCGATCATGCCGCCGAGGGTGCAGCGGTTGTGCGTGGAGGGGTCGGGGCCGAAGGTGAGGCCGTGCGGGGCGGCGGCGTCGCGGAGCCGGTCGAGGATCAGGCCGGGCTGGACGCGGGCGGTGCGGGCCTCGGGGTCGAGGGCGAGCAGGCCGTTCATGTGCCGGGTGAAGTCGAGCACGACACCGGTGCCGGTGGCCTGTCCGGCGATGGAGGTGCCCGCGCCCCGGGCGACCACCGGCACGCCGTACTCCCGGCACACCGCGAGGGCGGCGGCCACGTCGTCGGCGTCGCGCGGCGCGACCGTGCCCAGGGGCACGCGCCGGTAGTTGGAGGCGTCCATCGTGTTCAGCGCGCGGGCGGTGACCGAGAAGTCGGCCTCCCCCGCGACCTCGGCGGCCAGGGCACGGGCCAGGTCGGTGCGGAGGACCTGCTCGGGGGTGGTGACGGGGTGCGGCATGGGCGGGTCCTCGGTCGGGTGGGGCCTGGTCGAACGCGGGCGAGGCGGCCCATCGGACGGCCGTCACCCACCTCCCCACGGTACGCACCGGGTGGCGGCGCGCCCGGGCGACGTGTCCGCCCGTCAGCCGGGGGTGGTCCACCTCTGCGGGCCCGCCGCCCGCCGGGCTCCCCGTGGCCGGGCCGGTCGCGGCGGACGAGCCCCTCCGGCGGCCTGCCGGCCCTTCCGGTGCGGGTGCGGCGGGAGCCCCGGCTTCCGGGGCGTGAGCGACGTCACATCACGCAGTGCGTACGGAACCCCGGTCCACGGCCCGATAAACCGCCATACAGCGGAATTGATCATTCGCGAACCGTCACCATCCCGATCCCCATCGCTCAGGATCTTCCCAAATCGCACACGAACCCTCTTATAGTTGCCGCGAGTTACGGGGAGTCAGCTATTCCGGGCAGCGACGGACGCCGGTCGGGTGGCCGTCGCGCCCCGCAGCCGTACCACCCTGTTCCCGCATCGGCCCCGGGCGCTGACCACGCCCCCGGCCGCCGCCCGCACGCGTCCATGAGGACCCGATTGATGACAGCGACCACCCCCCTCACGCGCCCGGGGACGGAGCGGTTGCCGCTTCGTCCCGCCGTGCGGGCCCTGCTCGTCTCCGTACTCGTCACCGGGGTACTCGGCACAGCCTTCGTCCTCTCCGCGCCGCCGTCCGTGCGCACGCCCCTGGCCTGGTGCACCGCGGCGGGGGCGCTGCTGCTGTGCGTGGCCGCGGTGACCGTGGCCCGTCTCGTCCAGCTGGACGAGACGCTGCGCGAGCGGCTCGGCTCGCTCGGCGAGGAGGTGGCCCGGGGCGACCGGGAGCGGGTGCGGCTGACCGGGGAGAACACCCGCCTGACCGAGGAGCGGCGCCGCGCGCTGGCCGAACGCGACGCCGCGCTTGCCTCGTTCGCCAACGCCGCCGGCCGCATGCAGGCCCTGTCCACCGGGATGCTCGCCGACCTGCGGGCCATGCAGGAACGCCACAGCGACGAGGACGTCCTCGGCGACCTCTTCCACCTCGACCACCGCACCGCCCAGGCCGGCCGCCTCGCCGACTCCGTCGCCGTGCTCTCCGGCGCCCGGTCGGGCCGCCGCTGGGCCCGGCCGATCGTCATGGAGTCGATCCTGCGCGGCGCGCTCGGCCGGATCAGCGGCTACCAGCGGGTGCGCACCCACGCCGCCAGCGACGTCCACGTCGCCGGGCACGCCGCCGAGGGCGTCATTCACGTCCTCGCCGAACTCCTCGACAACGCCACCACGTTCTCGCCGCCCAACGCCGAGGTGCACGTCTACGCGGAGGAGGTCCCGGCCGGGCTCATCGTCTCCGTCGAGGACGCCGGGCTGGTCATGAGCGAGGTGCAGCTGCGCCGGGCGGAGGCCGCCGTCTCCGGCACCACCGACCTCGCCTCGCTCTCCGGCACCCGCATGGGCCTCGCCGTCGTCGGCCGCCTCGCCCGCAAGCACGGGCTGAAGGTCTCCTTCCGCCCCTCGGCGCGCGGCGGCACCGGTGTGCTGGTGCTGCTCCCCCAGGACCTCCTCTCCCGCCCCTCGCACCCGGCGGGCCCCGGCGCCCCGGCGGTGACCGCCTCTCCGGAAGCGCGCGAGCACCCCTTCGCCGGCCTCCCGGCCGCCCCTGCGGCGGGTACGGCCGCCCCGGCGGCCGACACCGCCGTGCTCCCGGCCACGCCCGGCGCCGAGGACGCCCCGGACGGCGGCCCGGACCCGTACGACTCCGGCGCCTTCCGGACCGTGCCGTACGACCCGGCGGCGTACCGGGGCGACCGCGAGGACGGCTCCGGCGGGCACACCCGCCCGGCCGCCGACGCGGAGCCCGCCGAGACGCCCGACGGCCACGCCCGCACCCCGCTGCCCTCCCGCCGCGAACCCCGTACGGGCGCGATCGCCCAGGCGCGGCCCCGTACCGCATCCCCCTCACCGGCCACCGGCACCACCTCCGGGGCCACCGAGTCCGGCCCCGCCGGACTCCCCAAGCGGCGGCGCGGCCAGACCCTGGCGGCGGCTCACCCGGACGGGGCCCCCGCCTCCCCGGGCGCGGCCACCGCCCCGGTCGACGCCCGACTGCGGGCCGCCCGGTTCAGCAGCTTCCGCAACGCCGTCCGCCCGACCGAACCGACCCCGGAAGGCACTGACTCCCCATGACCGGCACCACCACCGACGAGAAGCTCAACTGGCTGCTGGAGAGGCTCCTTGAGCGCACTCCCGGCGCCCGCCACGCCCTCGTCCTCTCCCGCGACGGCCTGAAGCTGTGCCGTACCCCCGAACTCTCCGTCGACCAGGCCGACCAGCTCGCGGCCATCGCCGCGGGCATCCAGAGCCTGTCGCACGGCGCCTCCGTGGAGTTCGGCGACGGCTCCGGCGGGGTCCGGTCGGCGATGGCCGAGTTCTACGGCGGGGTGCTGTTCATCGTGGAGGCCGGTGACGGCGCGCACCTCGCGGTCGTCGCCGACGAGGACGGCGACCCCGGCCTGGTCGGGCACAACATGAGCGAACTGGTGGAGCAGCTCGGCGAGCACCTGGCCGCCGAACCGCGGGCCACCGAGGCCACCACCTGATGGGCAGGCCGGGCCGCGACGACGCCCCCGACCGGCTGTTCACGCTCACCGGCGGACGCAGCCGCGCCGACAGTGACGCCTTCGACCTGGTGACGCTCGTGGTGACGGAGAGCGGGCCGACCGCGGGCATGCAGTCCGAACACGTAACGATCCTCACCACCTGCCGCCGGCCCACCGCCGTGGTCGAACTCGCGGCCGACCTGAAGCTGCCCGTCTCGATCGTGCGGGTGCTCCTGACGGACCTGCTCGACCAGGGCCGGATCAGCGCCCGCCACCCCCGTTCCACCCCGGCCTCCGGCACGGTGGACCCCGAACTTCTGGAGCAGGTGCTCGTTGGACTCCGCAATCTCTGACGCGGCCGCGGACCCGGCCGCCACCGCCCGGCCCGAGCGCGCGGCCCTGGCCGGTACCGCCGACAACGGGCTGAAGATCGTCGTCGTCGGCGGGTTCGGTGTCGGCAAGACCACGCTGGTCCGCTCGGTGAGCGAGATCCGTCCCCTCAACACCGAGGAGACGATGACCCGGGCGGGCGAGGACGTCGACGACACGGCGGGCGTCGCCGGCAAGACGGCGACCACCGTCGCCTTCGACTTCGGCCGCATCACCCTCGACGCGCGCAACGTCCTGTACCTCTTCGGCGCCCCCGGCCAGGAGCGGTTCTGGTTCCTGTGGGACCGGCTGTTCTCCGGCACCCTCGGCGCCGTCGTCCTGGTGGACACCCGGCGCATCGCCGACTCCTGGTACGCGATCGACCGGCTGGAGCACCACGGCACGCCGTTCATCGTGGCCTGCAACGACTTCGGCGGGCCGCGCCACGGCGAAGCCGACCTCCGCGAGGCCCTCGACCTGCACCCGCGCGTCCCCCTCGTCCACTGCGACGCCCGCTCCCGCGACTCCTCCCGGGACGTGCTGATCGCCCTGGTGGAGCACCTGCGGACGCTGTACGTCCCCGGCGCGCGCCCCGCCGCCCCGGCACAGGAGGCCCTGTCGTGACCCCCTCCCACAGCCCCTCGGCCGCCACCGGCGCCCCCGAGAGCACCGCGGCGGAACCCGCCGTCCAGGCCGCCCCGACGGCCGGCGGCTGCCCCGTCGCCCACGGGGGCGGCGGTGAGGCCGCCCCCCTGCTGCTGGGCGGCGACCGCTTCCAGTCCGACCCGATCGGCCTCTACCGTGACCTGCGGCGCGAGCACGGCGCGGTCGCCCCCGTGGTCCTGCCCGGCCGGCTGCCCGCCTGGCTGGTCATCGGCTACCGCGAACTGCACCAGGTCACCAGCGACCCGGTGCTCTACAGCCGCGACTCCGACCTGTGGAACCAGTGGGACCAGGTGCCGGAGAACTGGCCGCTGCGGCCGATGATCGGCAAACAGGAGTCGATCCTCTACACCGTCGGCGAACGCCACCGGCGGCGCGCCGCCGTCATGGAGGGGGGCCTGGAGGCGGTCCAGGCACACGAGTTGCGCGCCACCACCGAGCGGCTCGCCGACTCCCTGATCGACGACTTCTGCGGGAGCGGCGAGGCCGACGTCATCGCCGACTACGCGATGATGATGCCCGCCCTCGTCCTCTTCCAGCTCTTCGGCCTGCCGGACAGCGAGGGCCGGGGCCTGGCCCACGCCATCAACGACATGATCAACGGCGGCGAGCGCGCCCTCGCCGGACAGCAGCACATCCGCGAGTGCGTCGGCCGGATGGTCGCCGACCTGCAGACCCATCCCCGCGACCACGTCACCAGCCGCATGCTGCGGCTCTCCGGGCACCTGCCCGGAGAGGACCGGTCGGTGATCACCGACGAGTTCAGTGCCACCGAGATCATCCAGGACGTCCTGGTGATGGTGGTCGCCGGCCACCAGCCGACCGCCGACTGGATCGGCAACACGCTCCGGCTGATGCTGACCGACACCCGGTTCGCCGCCTCCCTCTTCGGCGGGCGCCACTCCATCGCGGAGGCGATGAACGAGGTCCTCTGGGAGGACACCCCGAGCCAGAACATCGCCGGCCGCTGGGCCACCCGCGACACCCACATCGGCGGACGCCGCATCCGCGAGGGCGACCTGCTGATCCTCAGCTTCGCGGGGGCCAACTACGACCCGCTGGTGCGCACCGACCAGTCGGCGCTGACCGGCGGCAACAACGCCTTCTTCTCGTTCGGCCACGGCGAGCACCGCTGCCCGTTCCCGGCCCGGGAGATCGCCGAGATCGTCGCCCGCACCTCCATCGAGGTCATCCTCGACCGGCTGCCCGACATCGACCTGGCCGTCCCCGCCGAGGAACTGACCCGCCGCCCCTCGCCGTGGCTGCGCGGCCTCACCCGGCTCCCGGTGAGCTTCACCCCGGTCCCCGCCGGCTGACCGGCCGGGCCCCGGGCCGTACGACGCCGCGGGGGCCGGCCCTCCTGATCCCACCCCCCGCGACGCCGACCGACCCCCGCCCCTGGAGGCACCGCATGTCCCTGTCCGAGACGTCCGCCGCCGAGACGCCCGCCACGCCGCCTCCCGGCTGCCCGGCCCACGCCCACGCCCACGGCGACGCCGACGCGTACATCGCGCTCGACCCGCTCGTCCGCGACCTCGACGGCGAGAGCGCGCAGCTGCGGGCGGCGGGGCCGCTGGCCAAGGTCATGCTGATCGGGGGCATCCCGGTCTACTCGGTCACCCACCACGCCGAGGCCCGCAAGCTGCTCACCGACAGCCGGCTGGTCAAGGACATCAACCAGTGGAACGCCTGGAACAACGGCGAGATCCCGGCCGACTGGCCGCTGATGGGCCTCGCCAACCCGGGCCGCTCCATGCTCACCGCCGACGGCCCCGAGCACCGGCGGCTGCGCAACTTCGTCGCCCAGGCGCTCACCGCGCGCCGGGTGCAGAAGCTCCGCCCGGGCATCGAGGCGCTCTGCGCGCGGATGCTGGACGGCATGGCGCGGGCCGCCGACGAGGACGGCGTGGTCGACCTCAAGGCCCACTACGCCCACCCGGTGCCGATGACGGTCATCACCGAACTCTTCGGAATGCCCTCGCACCACATCCCGCGGCTCAAGGAACTCTTCGACATCTTCTTCTCGACGGTGGTGCCGCGCGAGCAGGTGCCGCCGATGATGGCCGAACTCGACGACATCTTCCAGGCGTTCGTCCAGTCGAAGCGGGACAACCCGGGCGACGACCTGACCAGCGGCCTGCTGGAGGCGGCGGCCGACGGCGACACCCTCACCAACCAGGAGATCGTCAACACGCTGAAGATCATCGTCACCGCCGGCCACGAGACGACGATCAGCCTCATCGTCAACGCCGTCCGCGCCCTCTCCGCCCACCCCGACCAGCTCGCCCGGGTGCTGGCGGGCGAGATCCCCTGGTCCCAGGTGATCGAGGAGACGCTGCGCTACAACACCCCGACCTCGCACCTGCTGATCCGCTTCCCCACCGAGGACATCGAGGTCGGCGACCAGATCCTGCCCAAGGGCGAGGGCCTGATCGTCTCCTTCTCCGCCGCGGGCCGCGACGAGCGGCAGCACGGCCCCACCGCCGGGGAGTTCGACGTCACCCGCGACCCGATCCGGCACATCGCCTTCGGCCACGGCCCGCACGTCTGCCCCGGCGCCTCCCTCTCCCGCCTTGAGGCCGAGGTCGCCCTCCCCGCCCTCTACGCCCGCTTCCCCGAACTGACCCTCGCGGTCGACGACTCGGAGCTGCGCAACAAGCCGATCCTCACCCAGAACGACCTCTTCGACCTCCCGGTCCGCCTCCACGGCTGACCGGCGGCGTACGCGTACGGACCGGCCCGCCCGGAGATGGGGGGGCCGGTCCGCACCCCGGATGCCGTGTCTCACCCCCCGGACATTTCGCCGCGCCGTCCACCGACGGGCTAGGCTCGCGCCGTGGCTGAGATCCGGATTCCCGCTGACATCAAGCCCGCCGACGGTCGATTCGGCGCTGGCCCCTCCAAGGTGCGCACTCAGGCGCTGGACGCGCTCGCCGCCACCGGCACCTCCCTGCTGGGCACCTCCCACCGCCAGGCCCCGGTCAAGAACCTGGTCGGCCGGGTCCGCGAGGGCGTACGCGAGCTGTTCTCCCTCCCCGAGGGGTACGAGGTGATCCTGGGCAACGGCGGCTCCACCGCCTTCTGGGACGTCGCCACCCACGGCCTGATCGAGAACAAGTCCCAGCACCTCTCCTTCGGCGAGTTCTCCTCGAAGTTCGCCAAGGCGGCCAAGCTCGCCCCGTGGCTGGCCGAGCCGACCGTCATCTCCTCCGAGCCCGGCACCCACCCCGAGGCGCGCGCCGAGGCCGGCGTCGACGCCTACGGCCTCACCCACAACGAGACCTCCACCGGTGTCGCCGCCCCGATCAAGCGCGTCGCGGGCGCCGACGAGGGCGCGCTCGTGCTGGTCGACGCCACCTCCGGCGCGGGCGGCCTGCCGGTCGACATCACCGAGACCGACGTCTACTACTTCGCCCCGCAGAAGTCCTTCGCCTCCGACGGCGGCCTGTGGATCGGCGTCTTCTCCCCCGCCGCCCTGGAGCGCGCCCGCCGCGTCCACGCCTCGGGCCGCCACGTCCCCGAGTTCTTCTCGCTGCCGACCGCGATCGACAACTCCCTGAAGAACCAGACGTACAACACCCCGGCGCTCGCCACCCTCTTCCTCCTCGCCGAGCAGCTCGACTGGTTCAACGGCCAGGGCGGCCTGGACTGGGCCACCACCCGCACCGCCGAGTCGGCCCGCACGCTGTACGGCTGGGCCGAGGACGTGAAGTACGCCGACCCCTTCGTCACCGACCCGGCCAAGCGCTCCTCGGTGATCGGCACCATCGACTTCACCGACGACATCGACGCCGCCGCGGTCGCGGGGGCCCTGCGCGCCAACGGCATCGTCGACACCGAGCCCTACCGCAAGCTCGGCCGCAACCAGCTCCGCGTCGCGATGTTCCCGGCCGTCGACCCGGCCGACGTCGCCGCCCTGACGAAGTGCGTGGACTACGTCATCGAGCAGCTCTGAGGCCGGGGGCGGACGCCCGCCCCCGTGACCACCCCCGAGGCCCGCGCCGGTTCGTACGGCGCGGGCCTCGGGCGCGTCAGGGGACTCAGCCCGCGCACAACTCCGCGAACCGCTCCACCGACACGTTCCCGCCGGAGAGGATCACGCCGACCCGGGACGGGAGCGGGCCGAGACGCCCCGCCAGCAGGGCGGCCAGCCCCGTGGCGCCGCTCGGCTCCAGAACCGTCTTCAGGCGTTCGAAGGCGAAGGCCATGGCGGCGCGGATCTCGTCGTCGGTGACGGTCTCCACGGCGTCCGCGAGGAGGCGGTTGACCTGGAAGGTGAGGGCGCCGGGGGTGGCGAGGGCCTGACCGTCGGCGATGGTGCGGGGGACGGGCACGGTGACCCGCTCGCCGGCCGCCAGCGACCGGCGCGTGTCGTCGCCCGCCTCCGGTTCGACCCCGACGATGCGAATCGCCGGGTACAGCCCCTTCGCCGCCGTCGCCGACCCGGCCATCAGCCCGCCGCCGCCCACCGGCATCACCAGCGCCTCCAGTTCCCCGACCTCCTCGACGAGTTCCAGCGCCGCCGTGCCCTGTCCGGCCATCACGTCCGGGTGGTCGTACGGCGGGATCACCGGCAGCCCCCGTTCGGCGGCCAAGGCGGCGCCGATGGCCTCCCGGTCGCCGGTGTACCGGTCGTAGGTGACGACCTCCGCGCCGTACCCCTCGGTCGCCGCCCGCTTGGAGGCCGGGGCGTCCTCGGGCATCAGGATGACGGCGGTGGTGCCCAGTTCCCGGGCGGCCAGGGCGACGGCCTGGGCGTGGTTGCCCGAGGAGTAGGCGGCGATGCCGCGGGCCCGCGTCCGGGGGGCGAGGCGGGAGGCCGCGTGGTAGGCGCCCCGGAACTTGAAGGCGCCGGCCCGCTGGAGGTTCTCGGCCTTGAGGTGGACCTCGGCGCCGACCAGTCCGTCCAGCGTGCGGGAGCGCAGCACGGGGGTGCGGTGCACGACACCCTCGATGCGGCCGGCGGCGGCGCGTACGTCGTCCAAGGTGACGGGAAGCGAGGGGGTCACGGCTCTCCTCGGGTGCGGGACTGCGTGGGGCGGGGCGGCGGGGCGGCGGGGCGGCGGACCCATCGGCCCGTAGGGATCACTGATCCGCACCGCCCCTTACCCTAGGCAGTCGGCCGCCGCGCCGCACGCACTTTCCGCTCAGCGGCCCAGCCGCTGGAACCTCCGCACCGCCAGCGGCAGGAAGACGGCTGTGATGACCAACGGCCATACGAACGCGATCAGTTGGGCGTTCTGACTGATCCAGGTGGCGTCCGCGCCGACCGGGTTGCCGAAGAGTTCCCGGGTGGCGCTCGCGGTCGAGGAGATCGGGTTCCAAGCGGCGACGGCGCCGAGCCAGTCGGGCATGGTCGAGGGCGCGACGAAGACACTGGAGACCATGGTGAACGGGCGGCCCGTACCTCGGGGCTCGCGGAGGAGGAGTTCCGGGGAGCCCAGGTCCCGTACCTCAACGCCGCCACGGAGAGTGGCGCCCGCCCCCTGATGGCCTCCCTCTCCGAGGACACCTTCGCCCCCGGCTTCGACCACTTCGCCTTCGGCCTGGAACGCCTCGTCGCCGGGTTCGAGGCCCTGGTGGCGGATCGGCGCGCCGGGAAGTGACGGACGGGCGGCTACTTCGCCCCGCGCCGCCCCTTGCGCACCCCGAGCCATGCCAGCGCCACCGCGCCGACCGCGACCAGGCCGAGTGTGCTGGTCGGCTTCTCCTCGTCCCCGCCGGCCCGCCCCCGCCCGGGCTCGCCCGAGGCGGCCCCGCCCTGCGGCGCCTCGCCCTCGTCGTCGCGCTTCTCGACGTCGACCCGGACGACCCGGCTCCGCGCGCCCTCCGCCCCGTACATGAGCCCCGCCCCGTCGGCGGTGTACGTCACCGACTCCGACTGGCCGAGCAGCGGCGCCGAGAGCCGCCGGGGCTCGCCCAGGTGGCCGTCGCCCTTCCAGTCGTACGCCTTGGCGCCCAGGTAGGAGCGGAGGACCAGCTCGGAGCCGTCCGGGGAGAACGCGCCGTCGGTCACCCAGTCGACGTCGGCGCCGGTCGGGCGGAAGAGGTTGACGCCTTGGGCGGACAGCTTCTCGGGGCCCTCGTAGAGCCTGCCGCCGCTCTGCTTCTTGGAGGCGATGTAGACCCGCCCGGTCTTCGGGTGGACCATCAGCGCCTCGGCGTCGCGCGGCCCGCCCTCGTACTGGACGGTGAACTGCGTGGCGGCCACTGTCTGGTCCCGCAGCTCGGCCGGCTCCGGCAGGCGGTAGATCCAGACGTGGTCCCAGGTGCCGCCGAGGTTGTCGCCGATGTCGCCGACGTAGAGGTCGCCGTCGGGGCCGAGCGAGAGCGCCTCGACGTCCCGCGGCTCGCCGACGCCCGTCATCGTCACCGTGGCGACGGTCTTCCCGGTGCGCGAGTCGACGGCGTAGAGATAGGCGCCGTCGTCGCTGTCGTTGTGCGTCCAGTACACGCCCGGGTGCTTCCGGCTGGCCGCCAGTCCGCTGGACTCGGTGATCCGGGGGTCCTCGATGGTGAACTCCTGGTCCGCCCCCGACGCAGCCGAGGCCGGCGCCGCCGGGAGCAGCACCGCCCCGGCGGCGAGGGCGGCGGCGGCCACCGGCCGGCGGCGGGCGGTGCGGGTACGGCGGCTCATGGCCCCAGTCTGCTACGTACCGGGGCCGCCCGTGGCCCTGGCCGAGCCGGTCGTGGCCGGGCTCACGTCCCCGGCCCCGGCCGGCTGGGGGATGATGCTGCCCATGCGCTTCCTCTTCGTCGGCGACTCCATGACGGTCGGCCGGGCCGGGGACTTCACCTGGCGCCACCGGATGTGGCAGCACCTGGAGAGGACCCTGGGCCCCGGCGCGTACACCGTCACCGGCCCGCGTACCGGCCTGTACGCGGGCGACGGCGCCGACGCCTCCCAGGCGTACGCCGACCCGGACTTCCCCCGCGCCGCCCGCCGCCACCTCGCGGGCTGGGGCGAGGGGTGGCGGCACATGGCGCCGCTGATCCAGCCGGTCGTCGCCACCACCCGCGCCGACGTGCTGCTGATCTCCCTCGGCCTGATCGACCTCGGCTTCTACGCGCACGCCGAGGAGACCGCCGAGCACGCCCGCACCTTCCTGGCCCGCGCCCGCGCCGCCAAGCCTGACGTCCGCGCCGTGATCCTCCCGGTGATCCCCAACATCCGCGCCCGCACCGACCCGTTCTTCGCCGACGACTGCGCCCGCTTCAACACCCTCCTCGCCAAGGCCGTCGCCGACCTCGACCACCCCGGCTCCCCGCTGCTGCTCGCCTCCCACCCGGCGGGCTACACCCTGGACGCCGACACCTACGACGGCACCCACCCCGGCCCCACCGGCGAGCACCGCATCGCCGCCGCCTTCGCCGACGCGCTGCACCAGGCATGGGGCGTCGGGGGGCCGTACCGGGGTCTTCCGGAATCACACGCGCCGGAACAACTCGCCTGATTCTCACGACACTTGGGCTACTCTGAGGCCATGACTGCCGGGTCGGCCTCGCGCCGTTCACGAGTAGGGCACCCGGCCTCCGCTTGACGCGGAGGCGGGGACGAGCCCCGCCCTTCACCTTTCTCCACCCCGCCCGCCGCCGCGCGCTCCCGCGCCGCGTGCCCGCCGCGCCCGGAGAAAGGCCCACCCTCTTGACCACCACCACGACCACCGGTTCCGCCACGCCCGAACCCCACCCGATCCACGCCTTCAACCAGGGTGTGATCGACGAGTTCCGCGCCAATCAGGGCAAGGTCGGCGGCCCCTTCGAAGGCGGCCGCCTGCTCCTGATCACCACCACCGGCGCCCGCTCGGGCCGCCCGCACACCAGCCCGGTCAGCTACCTGCCCGACGGCGACCGCGTCCTGATCATCGCCTCGGCGGGCGGCAGTCCGCACCACCCCGCCTGGTACCACAACCTGGTCGCCCACCCCGTCCTCACCGTCGAGGACGGCACCTTCACCTACGAGGCGCGCGCCGAGATCCTCACCGGCGAGGAACGCGACCACCTCTACGCCCGCGCCGCCGAGGCCGACCCGGGCTGGACCGCGTACCAGCGGAAGACCACCCGGACCATCCCCGTGGTCGCCCTCACCCGGATCGACGCCGGCCCGCCCGCCGACGGCGTCCCGGCGGCCGTGCTGCTCGCCGTCCACGACGCCTTCCGGCGTGAACTGGGTATCGTCCGCCGGGAGTTCGCCGCGTCCGGCCCGACCCTGGCGGCCCAGCTGAAGGTCAACTGCCTGACCGCCTGCGACGGCCTCCACTTCCACCACACCATGGAGGACCGGGGCCTGTTCCCCGCCATGGCCCAGCAGCACCCCGACCTGGCCCCGGCCCTCGACCGCCTCCACGAGGAGCACGAGACCATCGCCGCCCTCCTGACCGCGCTCCGCGCCACCCTCGACCGCACCGACGCCACCCCGGCCGACCTCCTCCCGGACGTCGACCGCCTCATCGGCGAACTGGAGGACCACCTCACCTACGAGGAGGAGACCCTGATCCCTCTGCTCAGGGCCACCGCCTGACCACTGCCTCCCGCCCCCGCCCGGCGCCGCGCCCCGGACCACCGTCACCGTCCGGGGCGGGGCGCCCGCCGCCGTTCGCCGCGCCGCACCGGCGGCCGGATGTGCCGGTTGTGCCGGTTGTGCGTCACACGTAAAGGACGGCGGCCTTCCGACCCCCACACCGTCCAGGCCCTCGTATGCTGCGCCAGCGGCGTCCTGGTCCCCTAGCCTCGGCCAGGGGCAGGACCAGGACATCGCGGCCGGCTCCGCGAGGCGCACGAGTCCGGCCAGGTCGTCACCCTCCCCACACCGGACGACGAGAGCCTCGACAAGAACCACCCCGAGGAGTGGGGCAGCACCTACCACACCAACCACGCGTACTACGTGCGAGGCTTCACCGCCGACGGCAAGGTCATCCTCGGCAATCCCTGGGGCGTGCAGGACTACGCGCCGATCACCGTGAGCCAGGACCAGCTCGACCAGTACTTCCACTACCCCGAGGCGTTCGATGTCCCCTGACGACGATGCTGTTCCGCAGGCCAAGTACCCCTTCGAGGGCGACGGGCGATGGGCGCCGCGCTACCACATCCCCCACTCCGTCACCCGCGAAGGCCGCACCCACCGGCTCGTGGCGACGAACTCCGCGCGCCCATCGGTGCACGGCCGTATCCAGATCAGCTGCGCGGACCTGCCCCTCATCGAGCACGACGACCTGACCCCCGGCGACACCGTCGAGATCACGGGCGACCTCTGGCGGGTGGCGGAGGTCGACTACCGCACCCGGATCGTCCTGGAGCGCGCCGATGCGTAGGTACGGCGGCGGCACGGGAGCGGCCCTGCTGGCGCTGCTGGCCCTGGCCGGGTGCGGCACCGCTCCCGACACCGGCGGCGAGGGCGACGGCGGCAGGGCGACCCCGGCCGCCCGGGACAAAGGCCCCGCCTGCGTGGGCGAGGACACCGGCGACTCCGTCCACGTCCTGCGCGGAGGCGGCTTCAAGCTGCCCGGCGGGGGCGGCGTGCAGTACGCGGAGGCCACCGCCGACGGTACGAAGCGCACGGCCACCCTGCGCGACGGCGCCACGTACGCCTCCGGCCAGGACCAGTGGAAAGTGGCACCCGGCGCCAAGGTCACCGTCTCCAGCCACGCCTACACCGTCCGCCAGATCTGCGCCCACCGCGTGGCCCTGGAGCCGGCGTCGGCCAAGGCCCGCACCGCCCTCGCCGCCGATCCCGCCTCGCTCGAACCCCGCCGGGGCGCCGCCGACGACGCCCTCTGCTTCACCACCAGCCCCACCGTCCTGGCCGCCGCCTCCCAGGGCTTCCCCGCCCAGGGCGACACCCTCACCCTCCTCGCCAACGGCGGCGTCCAGCGCTTCCCCACCGGCCTGTCCGTCACCGTCGCCTACGTCCACCCGGACACCGGCACCGCCGGCATCGACGCCAACTGCGCCTCCGTACCCGTCGCCGGCTACGAGGACCTACGGCCCGGGTACGCCGTGGAGTTCGCCGGTGTCGAGTTCGAGGTATCGACGGTGACCGAACAGGCGGTACGACTCACGCGCACGAGCGGATAGGAGGCGGAAGCCCGGCCCCCGCCCCCACCCGTCAGCGGTTGACCGACTGGATCTCCTCGACCTCGACCGCCTGCTCGTTGCCGAACGTCCCGTCCGGCAACGCCTGCGGATTCGCCACCCCGGTCCCGGTCCAGCTGATCTCCCAGGTCACGGTCGCCTCCATCGCGTACGACGCACCGCCCGACGAACGCAGATACGTCACCCCGCACGGCGGCTCCCGATCCGCCTTCCCCTTGGCGTACGGCTCCCCGATCGACCCGTCACCGTTGATGACGCACTCCCCCGACACCGGGTGGAGCCGCGCGTCCTTCGTCCCCGGCTCGATCTTCAACGACCTGGGCGTCGCCGTCGTCGTCGCCGACATGTCCAGCCCACCCACCGCCAACGAGGCCGTCACCGAAACCGGCTTGAACTCCCCACCGTCCAACCAAGCCCAGGTCGGCAGATTCACCTTGCTCTTCTTACCAGGAGCAAGCATCACCTCGGTCCCGGGCACCTTGATCTGCTCGTAGGCAAGACCGGCCAGAATCTCAGGGGTGATGATGTTCTCGACATCGGGGGTTTCACCGTTGTCGGCCCAGAAAGGCAGGCGACTACAGGTGAATTGCTCATCCAGGGGAGCGTTTGGGTTCTGAACAGCACCCCACCACATTCCCTCCCCCTTCTTCTCCCTGTTGAAATCCTCATAGTCCCCATCGATGTAGTTGCGCCGCTCCTCATTCCACTGGCTCGCAGCATCCGGAGGAATCCCCGGGTCGTTACGCATCCCGTTGTGCATCCGCTGGTAGTAGTCGCTCAGTTCATCCGGGCTCCACTTGGGCGCATACCAGCACGGAGGGGGGCTCCAATCCGTCTGCACAGCGGAAACCGGCCCAGCCAAGGCCCCACTACCGTTCTTGGAAGTGTCATACTCGATCACCGCCACCTGCGCCGCGAGATCACCATTCTTCTGCTTGCCTTCGGCGTCGATGACTCGCCCAGCTACGGCGGGCCCACCGAAGACCATCAGCAGGGCCCCAGAGGTAGCGGCCACCAGCGTGCCCCTGATTATTACCCCGCGCATTCAACGGCCCCCCTGCTCCCCTCGATCGCCTTGACTCGCCACAAACCCTTGATCTTCTTCGCCTCCTCAAGAACAATCTGGAAGTGGAAGGTGTTCGACGCCTTGGCGTCACCCTTCAATGTCTTGCCGGAACCCACTTCCTTGTTGAAGAATTCGTCCTCGTTCTGGCAGTACGTAACGGAGGCCAGGGAGTTCTTCATCAGCTTGACCCTGGCGGCACTGAAGCGCTGCACACCCGTAACGCTGTACCCGGCATCGACCGTACTCTCGATCTGCTCCTTCGCGTATTCAGCTCCCGATCCTGAAGGAACCGAGTAGAACTTATAGGCCGGACTCTCCGGGTCCTGTTCCGTAATTCCGAAGATGACGGCCTTCAAGTACTCCTGGGTATCGCCGAGGACAGCGGCCTCCTCGGCGCCTGAAGGCTTCTCCCAGTTGAACTCGAGCTCAACGTCCTTGGGAAACTTCATCTCCGGCCGATCGATCGCGTCCGCACCCGTTTCCTCCTCACCCGCCGAAGGCGAAGCCTTCGCGGAACTCTCCCCCGCCCCCGGGATCTTGTCGTCCGGCCCGGACGACTCCCCTCCGCAAGCCGTCAGGAGGAGTGCGGTCGCCGTGGCGAGCGCGGTGAGGGCGGGCAACGTTCGGCGGTTCACGTGTGACTCCCGGTGGGACGAAAGTTCGGACTGAGGCAACTGACGTTAACGCCGCGCCATTTGCCTTCGCCAGGCGCCTCGTGGGCGCGATGCGCCACAGAGGCCGAAAGCTTCCCCTCGTACGGCGCCCCTCTCACTGATCGACCGAATGGGTGCGCGGCCGTCGACCGATACGCCGCTGGCGATCACCCCTGCTTCTCGGAAATTCCTCCAGGGCAACGCGGCCTCGAAACGTCCTTGCGGGGAAGGGGTTTGACGTCGGAAGGGCACGCCCCTCGGGCGCCGTCGCCATGGCGTTGGCGATGGCAGGCGGCGTATCGGTCGCCGCTCAGACGGCCGCCCCGGTCTCCCCGGCTGCCGTCCGGGCAGCGGCCACCCGTTCGTACCCGTACGTCCACGTCTTCAAGACGACACGAAGATCGGCCAGTTCCAGGTCGTCATCAGCGGCCACCGGAACCTGCCGTCCAGCCCTCCGGCCCGAATCCGACCAGCCAGAACACCCGTGACGACGATGTGGCGCAAATCCGCCGTTCGCGCGGCGGTGGCACCCCGATCGCGCCGAAGAGGACGCGCACCCTCAACAGCGGAACGCTGACGGGGAAACGGATCTCCAGCTCAGTGATCCGCTGATCCGGGCGGCCCCACGGAGCGGCCCGTGCCGCTGGGCGACGAGACTCCCGGCGGACCGGTCCTCAGCCGAGGGGGACCGGCTCTGCCGGGAGCGCGCTCAGGCCCGTGCTCAGGTGGTCCGCTCGTAGGTCCCCGGCCCCCGCTTGCCCTCGCCGGTGACGGTCAGCGTCTGCGCCGGGTCGGCGTCGGGCAGGGTCAGGGTCAGGGTGCGGTCGGGGCCCGAGGTGCAGGTCAGGTCGGCGGTGTACGCGGTGCGACCGGCGCGCTGGGCCTCGCCGTTGCAGGTGGCGTCCTCGGCCGTGAGCGTGACGGCCCCGTCGTCGCTGACCGTGAGGGTGGCCGGAGCTTCCGGGTCGGCCTTGTCCCACACGCCGGTGAGCGGCCCGCCCGGCCCGGTCGTGGCGGGGCTGGGCGCGGGCATGGCGGACGTGCCGGTGGGCCGGGGGGACGGGGCGTCGTCGCCGGAGCCGCAGGCGGCGGTGAGAGTGAGCAGCGGGGCGCACAGGAGGAGGGCGGCGGTCCGGCCTCGCGGTGTTCGCTTGGGCACGGGTTCCCCCGATGGTCTGCGGGACGGCGACGGATGTCGCTGGGCACGCTGCCAGCAGCTTCGTCCCACGTCAAGCACGCCTCCGCCGCCGCGCCGGTCAGCGAGCGGTCCCGCCTGGCCGAGCCGCCCCCCGACCTGTTCCCGCACGCCGCGTACGACGTCTCGGACATCGTCTACCCGACGGGCGTCGGCACCTTCCCGGGGTACGCGCTGCGCAAGCGAGAACGTCCTGATCTAACCCTTGAGGTCCTTGGCCGGGGAGGTCGGCCCCGTCGCCGCCCGCTTCTCGCGCCGGGCGGCGACGGCGTGGGCGCCGGCCGAGTGCAGGGAGCGCAGGGCGAGCAGGAGGAAGCCGACGTCGTCGAGGTAGATCGGGTCGGGCAGCAGGTCGACGGGGGAGACGGCGTAGACGACGGCGGTCCAGAACAGGGCCTTGTTCTGGAGCGGGACGCCGGCGTCCGCGAGGAGTCTGCGGGCGCGGAAGACGCGGACCAGCAGGACGAGGACGGCCGCCAGCCCCGCCAGGGCGACGACCACGGCGAGGGCGATCCACTGGCCGGTGCTCATGGGGCCGCTCCTGCCCCGTCGGGCAGGCGGCTCACGGGTACTCTTCGCCGCACCGCGAGCAGAAGAGGGGCGCCGGGTCGTCGGAGACACGGCCGCAGCCGGGGCAGACCCGGTCCGTGAAGCAGGGCGGCTCGCCGCCGGGCGGCTCGGGGGCGCGGACGGCGCCGGGCGGGGCGGAGCCGATGGTGAGGCCGGGGCGGCGGCGGTGGACGGTGAGGTAGGCGAGGCCGCGGTGCCCGGCCGTGAAGGCGCGCCGGGCACCGCGCGGCAGCCACAGCACGGCGGACTCCTCCAGTGCCAGGCCGTCCGGGTCGACCCGGCCACTTCCGGCCACGACCACCAGCAGGACGTCCAGGACGGACTCGCGGTGCTCGCCGACGACCGCGCCGGGCGCCAGCCGCACCAGGTTGGCGTCCAGCTCCCGCCCGTCCTCGGCCAGCCGCCACAGCGCGCCGCGCTCCTCGTCGCCGGCCGCCGCCAGCCGCTCCCGCAGCAGTGCCAGCAGGTGGGGCCTGGCCCCCGTCGTCTCGGTCATGGGACCGAGCCTGCCACAGCACTCCGGCGAAGCCACGCCGTCCGGCCCCCTTGCCTGGAGTCCACCGGAGGAGCTTGGCTGTCAGCCATGGAGTACACGCAGCTCGGACGTACGGGCCTCAAGGTCAGCCGCCTCGTGCTCGGCACGATGAACTTCGGGCCGAAGACCGGCGAGGCGGAGAGCCACGCCCTCATGGACACGGCTCTCGACGACGGCATCAACTTCTTCGACACGGCCAACGTGTACGGCTGGGGCGAGAACAAGGGGCGCACCGAGGAGATCCTCGGCACCTGGTTCGCCCAGGGCGCGGGCCGCCGCGACAAGGTGGTCCTGGCCACCAAGGTCTACGGGAACATGGGCGCGGACGGCGACGTCTGGCCCAACCACGACCGGCTCTCCGCCCTCAACATCCGCCGCGCGGTGGACGCCAGCCTGCGCAGGCTCCAGACCGACCACATCGACCTGTACCAGTTCCACCACGTCGACCGGCGCACCCCGTTCGACGAGATCTGGCAGGCCATGGACACCCTGGTCCAGCAGGGCAAGGTCCTTTACGCCGGTTCCTCGAACTTCCCCGGCTACAAGATCGCCCAGGCCAACGAGGCGGCGGCCCGCCGCGGCAGCCTCGGCCTGGTCAGCGAGCAGTGCCTCTACAACCTCGCGGAGCGCCGCGCGGAGATGGAGGTCGTCCCGGCCGCCCGGGAGTACGGCCTCGGCGTCATCGCCTGGTCGCCGCTGCACGGGGGGCTGCTCGGCGGGGCCATCCGCAAGGAGCGGGAGGGCGTCGGGGCGCGCAGCACCGCCGGCCGCTCGGGCGACGCGCTGGCCAACTCCACGATCCGCGCGAAGGTCCAGGCGTACGAGGACCTGGTGGAGAAGCACGGTCTGGAGCCGGGTGAAGTGGCGCTGGCCTGGCTGCTGTCGCGGCCGGGGGTGACCGGGCCGATCGTCGGGCCGCGCACCGAAGAGCAACTCGCCTCGGCGGTCCGCGCCGTCGGCCTGGAGCTGCCGGAGGAACTGCTCACGGCGCTCGACGGGATCTTCCCGGGCCCGGGGCCGTCCCCGGAGGCGTTCGCCTGGTGACAGCGGCCACGCGGCGACAGCGCCCCCGGAGCCGTACGGCTCCGGGGGCGCTGTCGCGCGTACCTGTCAGGCGCCGACGGCCGCCGAGACGGCGACGACGGCGAACATCAGTACAAGCACACCGGCCATGATCCGGTTCCTGGTCTTGGGGTCCACGCCTACGAGGTTAACGGCCCGGTGGCCCCGCCCGGGCCCGGGGTGACCGACCCCACGCCCCGCCCGTCACCCGTCACCCGTCACCCGTCACCCGCCGAGCGGCCACCGCCCCGCCGTCCCGTACGTCGGCCGGGCCCCGGGCACTCCCCCGGGCGGTGGCACGCTGCGGACCAGCCGCACCTCGGTGACCTGCCAGGGCCCGGCCGCCAACCGCGCCAGCGCCTCGGTGTACGGGGCGAGCCGTACGGGCTGTCCGGGCCGGGCGCGGGCCAGTGTCAGATGGGGCCGGAAGGCGTGCTCGGCGTCGGGCGGCAGCCCGGCCCGGGTGGCGGCGGCGCGGACCCGGTCGGCGAGGCGGCCGAGGGCGGTCAGGTCGCCGTCGGGGCGGGCCCACAGCACGCGGTCGCCGAAGCGGCCGGCGCCGCGCAGGGCGAGCGGGAAGGGCGCGGTGCGGTGTGCGGCCCGGGCGAGCCGCTCGGCGAGGCCGTCCAGGCGGGCGGGGTCGCAGGGGCCGAGGAAGGCGAGGGTGAGGTGGCGTCCGCCCGCCTCGGTGCGCCGTAGCCGGTCGGCGCCGGGCAGGGCGTCCAGCGCGGCGGTGGCGCGGTCGAGGTCGGCGAGGACCGCGTCGGGCGGCACGACGGCGACGAAGAGGCGGGGGCGGGGCGCGGGACTGGCCATGGGCGCAGTCTGCCGGGCCCCGGGTACGGCGACGGCCGCTCCCCGGCGTGGGGAGCGGCCGTGTGCGGGCCCCGGGGTGCGGTCAGGCGGCTGCCGTCAGCCGCTTCTCGGCCGGCACGAACCGGATGTGCTTGCGGCCCCGGCGCAGGTCGACCTTGAGCTTCAGCCCGCCGACGCGGGCCAGGACCAGGCCGACGGCGACAGCGGCCAGCAGCGAGACGGCACCGCCGGCGGCGAAGCCGGTACGGGCGCCGTACTCGTCGGTGATCCAGCCGAGCAGCGGGGCGCCCAGCGGCGTGCCGCCGGTGAAGACCATCATGAAGAGCGCCATGACGCGCCCGCGCATCTGCGGTTCGGTGGCCATCTGCACGTAGGAGTTGGCCGTGACGTTGACGGTCAGGCCGAACATGCCGGTCAGCACCATGAGGACGGCGAAGATCCAGAAGGACGGCGCGAAGGCGGCGACGACCTCCAGGATGCCGAAGCCCACGGCGGCGGCGACCAGCAGCCGCAGCCGTCCCGCTCCGCGCCGGGCGGCGAGCAGGGCGCCGGCCAGGGAGCCGGCAGCCATCAGCGTGTTGAGCGTGCCGTACATGCCGGGTCCGCCGTCGAAGACCTTGTCGGCGAAGGCGGAGAGCCAGATCGGGAAGTTGAACCCGAAGGTGCCGATGAAGCCCACCAGGACGATCGGCCAGATCAGGTCGGGCCGCCCGGCGACGTACCTGAGGCCCTCGCGGAGCTGGCCCTTGCCGCGCGGGGCGCGCGGGGCCCGGTGCAGGTCGCCCATCCGCATCATCAGCAGTCCCGCGATGGGTGCGGCGAAGGAGAGCCCGTTGATGAGGAAGGCGTAGCCGGAGCCGACGGCGCTGATCAGCACGGCGGCGACGGCCGGGCCGACCAGGCGGGCGGACTGGAAGTTGGCCGAGTTCAGGGAGACCGCGTTGGCGAGCTGGCGGGGTCCGACCATCTCGCTGACGAAGGTCTGCCGCGCCGGGTTGTCGACGACGGTGACGAGGCCGAGGACGAACGCGGTGACGTAGACGTGCCAGACCTGGACCTGGCCGGTGAGGGTCAGCCCGGCGAGGGCGAGGCCGGTGAGGCCCATGGCGGCCTGGGTGAGGAGGAGCAGCGGGCGCTTGGGCAGCCGGTCGACGAGGACACCGCCGTAGAGGCCGAAGAGGAGCATCGGCAGGAACTGGAGGGCGGTGGTGACACCGACGGCGGCGGACGACCCGGTGAGGGTCAGGACCAGCCAGTCCTGGGCGATGCGCTGCATCCAGGTGCCGGTGTTGGAGATGACCTGTCCGGCGAAGAAGAGCCGGTAGTTGTGGATCTTCAGCGAGCTGAACATGGACTGCTTGGGGGCGGGCGGGGTGGTCTCGTGGGCGGCTGGTGCGGGGGCGGAGTCTGCTCCGGGTCCCGTACTCAAAGGACGTCGCCTCCTCGTGTCGGGGATGTCAGGCCGTTCTTCGTCGATCGGTGCTGCTGGGTCCTGCTGTTGCTGCCGGTCCTGCGGTGTCGCTGCCCGGCCGGGGCGCGGGTCAGAGGTGGGCGAGCTTCTCCAGGACGGGGGCGGCGGCGCGGACCTTGGCCCACTCGTCCTCGTCGAGTTCGGCGGCGAGGGAGGCGAGCCAGGCGTTCCGCCTGCTACGGCTCTCCTCCAGCATCGCCTCGGCCACCTCGGTCTGGGTGACCACCTTCTGGCGGCGGTCCTCGGGGTGCGGCTCCAGCCGGACCAGGCCCTTGGCCTCCAGGAGCGCCACGATCCGCGTCATGGAGGGCGGCTGCACGTGCTCTCTGCGGGCCAGTTCGCCGGGGGTGGCGGTGCCGCAGCGGGCGAGGGTCCCGAGGACCGACATCTCGGTGGGGCTCAGCGACTCGTCGACCCGCTGATGCTTGAGTCGGCGGGAGAGGCGCATGACGGAGGAGCGCAGTGCGTTCACGGCGTCGGCGTCTTCGCCATGGGTGAGGTCCAGCATGGTCGTTAGAGTAACTCATTACTGTGCCTAAAGACCACTCGCGGTGGCGGGCGTCACGGGCTCTGACCGGACGCCCTCCGTAGGAGTGACCAGCCTCACCCGGCGGGCTCCCGACCGGCACGTGGTCGTCACCCGAAAGAGTGAGGCGGGCACGAAAAGCGGCACGATCGCGCCAGACGTGCGGGGACCCTGACAGGTATGGACACCCACGTACTCAGCCTGCGCATGGACTCAGAGCTGTTCGAACGTCTTCGGGGTCACGCGGCCAGACGCGGCATGAGCGTCCAGGACTACGTCGTGCGGACGATGATCCGGGACGACTTCGACCAGCGGTTCCAGACGGCGGTGGAGGAGACCGAGAAGTTCTACGGGGACGAGGAGTGCGGCGCGGCCGGCGCCGGGGACGTACGGGACGAGACCGCGCCCGCCGCGCAGGACGGGGCCGTGAACGGCGCGGCCCGGCCCACCTGACCCCCGCACACGCGGGGGCCGGGCGGACCGGGCCGGTGCCGCTCCGGCCCGCGACCGGGGGCGCGGACCGGGGCCTCGTCAGGTGAGGCCGAGGGCGGGCATCAGGTAGTAGAAGGCGAAGACCGCCGAGACCGCGTACATCGCCACGGGCACCGAGCGGCCGCGGCCGGCGGCCAGGCGCAGCAC
Source organism: Streptomyces sp. BBFR102 (assembly GCF_051397025.1). NCBI lineage: Bacteria > Bacillati > Actinomycetota > Actinomycetes > Kitasatosporales > Streptomycetaceae > Streptomyces > Streptomyces sp. BBFR102. Next base: position 3,445,422 of record NZ_CP195757.1, on the reverse strand, counting down.
GCAGAAGCTGATGAAGCCCATGCCGATGCCGTTGGTGATCGAGTACGTGAACGGCATCATCATGAAGGTGATGAAGGCCGGGATCGCGATGGTGAAGTCCGTCCAGTCGATCGCGCCGATCGAGCCGGAGAGGATCAGGAAGCCCACCGCGACCAGGGCCGGGGTGGCCGCCTGCGAGGGGACCATCGTCACGATCGGCGTCAGGAAGAGGCCGATCGTGAAGAGGCCGCCCGTGACGATGTTGGCGAAGCCGGTCCGGGCGCCCTCGCCGACTCCGGCGGTGGACTCCACGAAGCAGGTGGTGGCCGAGGAGGACGAGGCGCCACCCGCCGCGACGGCGATGCCGTCGACGAAGAGGACCTTGTTCATGCCGGGCATGTTGCCCTTGGCGTCGGTCAGCTCGGCCTCGTCGCCGACCGCCATGATCGTGCCCATCGCGTCGAAGAAGCACGACAGCAGCACGGTGAAGACGAAGAGGATGCCGGTGAGCAGCCCCACCTTGGCGAATCCACCGAAGAGGCTGACCTGTCCGATCAGGCCGAAGTCCGGGGTGGCCACCGGGTTGCCGGGCCACTCGGGCGTGGTCAGGCCCCAGGACGGGATGTCGGCGACGGCGTTGATGATCACCGCCAGTACGGTCATCGCGACGATGGAGATGAGGATGGCGCCGGGCACCTTGCGCACCAGGAGGGCCAGCGTCAGCAGCACCCCGAGGACGAAGACGAGCACGGTCCAGCCGTTGAGGTGACCGTCGGCGCCGAGCTGGAGCGGGACGGTGGTCTGCGCGGCGTCCGGCATGCGGGAGACGAAGCCGGAGTCGACCAGGCCGATCAGCATGATGAACAGGCCGATACCGATGGCGATGCCCTTGCGCAGGCCGAGCGGTACCGCGCTCATGACCCGCTCGCGCAGCCCGGTGGCGACCAGCAGCATGACGACGAAGCCGGCGAGGACGACCATGCCCATCGCGTCCGGCCAGCTCATCCGGGGCGCGAGCTGGAGGGCGACCACCGTGTTCACGCCGAGTCCGGCGGCCAGGGCCACCGGCACGTTGCCGATGACACCCATGAGCAGGGTGGTGAGGGCCGCGGTCAGCACGGTGGCGGTGACCAGCTGGCCGTTGTCCAGCTGGTGGCCGTACATGTCCTTGGCGCTGCCGAGGATGATCGGGTTCAGCACGATGATGTACGCCATCGCGAAGAACGTGGCGAAACCGCCGCGCACCTCGCGGGCGATCGTGGAACCTCGCTCAGAGATCTTGAAGTAGCGGTCGAGCGCGCCGGACGGCGGGTTCGGCTGCTCGGACGTGGCGTCCTGGGCAGGGGCCGAGGTGGGCATGGAAACCTCAGGGGTGCGAGGCGTACGGGCTCTTTGGCGGGAGGCCCGTACGAGGGGACGGGGGGTGCGCGGTGACCGCACAGAATCAGCCAGGCATGTCCTCCGGGTCACGACGGTGTGACCGGCGGATCAACCCGGCCGGGGGCGGAAACCTACCGATACTTGCGGCCCTTGTGTCTTCCTACGAAAGAAAACAGTCAGCCCCAAGCCGTTTCAGTATGAATACATGAACCCGAAATTGCTATCTCCGCGCGTAGAGGCATAAGCCACAAGGCCCGGCGGGCTCCGCGCGGGACCGGCGGGGCCGGCCGTAAGCTGGGGGCATGAAGAAGTGGACGCCCCGGCACGAGGCACCGGAACCCCTGGAAGGGCCCGTGGTGGCCACCATCACCGGCGGCACGATCATCTGGTTCGTCCTCTTCCTCGCGCAGCTCCCCTTCTACGGCTGGTTCTCCGACCACGGCCGCACCTGGTGGATCTGGACCTGCCTGGCCGGCGCCGGCCTCGGCTGCCTCGGCGTCTGGTACGTCCGCCGCCGCGACGCCGCACTGAAGCGGGCGGCGGCGGCCGCCTCGCGGGCCGGGGTCTGAGCCGCTTCGCGGCACGCCGTGTAGCACCCCTCCGGTAGGGGGCGGGGCTACCTCGGTCGGGGTTGCGGCGGCCGTACCCCTACGTCGGTGCCACCCCGTTCTCGTACCCTGGGTGGATCTTTGGACCCTCGTGCAGTGAAGCGGGGGCGGGGGCCTTAACGTCTGTGTCATGACGCAGCGGGGACAGGTGGACACCGGGGGTTCGGACTCCGGGAACAGTCGGATCGACACAGTGGCGGAGCCGGACACCGCCCCTCCCCCCGTGCCGCCCGAACCCGGGCTGACCTCGGCGGAGGTCGCCGAGGCGGTCACGCGCGGCGAGGTCAACGACGTGCCCGTGCGCAGCTCCCGCTCGCTGGCGGAGATCGCCCGGGCCAACATCTTCACCCGGTTCAACGCCATCATCGGCTTCCTCTGGGTGATCATGCTCTTCGTCGCGCCGATCCAGGACAGCCTCTTCGGCTTCGTCATCGTCGCCAACACCGGCATCGGCATCTTCCAGGAGTGGCGCGCCAAGCGGACCCTCGACGGTCTCGCGGTGATCGGCGAGGCCAAGCCGACCGTGCGCCGGGACGGCACCGCGGGCGAGGTCTCCACCTCCGAGATCGTCCTCGGCGACCTCATCGAGATCGGGCCGGGCGACAAGATCGTCGTCGACGGCGAGGTGCGCGAGGCCGACGGCCTGGAGGTCGACGAGTCCTTGCTCACCGGCGAGGCCGACCCGGTCGTCAAGCGCCCGGGCGACGAGGTGATGTCCGGTTCCTTCGTCACCGCCGGCGGCGGCGCCTTCCGCGCCACCAAGGTCGGCCGTCAGGCGTACGCGGCGCAGCTCGCCGAGGAGGCGTCCCGCTTCACCCTGGTCCACTCCGAGCTGCGCTCGGGGATCAGCACCATCCTCAAGTACGTGACGTGGATGATGGTGCCCACCGCGGTCGGCCTCATCATCAGCCAACTGGTCGTCCGCGAGAACGACTTCAAGAACTCGGTGGCCCGCACCGTCGGCGGCATCGTGCCCATGGTCCCCGAGGGCCTGGTGCTGCTCACCTCGGTCGCCTTCGCGATCGGTGTGATCCGGCTCGGCCGCAAGCAGTGCCTGGTGCAGGAGCTGCCCGCCATCGAGGGCCTCGCCCGCGTCGACACGGTCTGCCTCGACAAGACCGGCACCCTCACCGAGGGCGGCATGGACGTAACGGCGATCCGCCCGCTCGGCGGCGCCGACGAGGCGTACGTCCGGCGGGTGCTCGGCGCTCTCGGCGGCAGCGACCCCCGGCCCAACGCCAGCCTCCAGGCCGTCATCGACGCCTGCCCGGCCCCCGGCGGCTGGCGCACCACCGGCACGCTCCCCTTCTCCTCCGCCCGCAAGTACAGCGGCGCCTCCTTCGACGAGGGCGACGACACCCACCGCACCTGGCTGCTCGGCGCCCCGGACGTCCTGCTGTCCCCGGGCTCCGAGGCGCTCGCCGAGACCGACGCGCTCAACGAGCGGGGTCTCAGGGTCCTGCTCCTCTCCCGGGCCACGGGCGCCCTGGACGCCGCCGACCCGGGGGCCGGGGCCGAGCCCACCGCCCTGGTCGTCCTGGAGCAGCGCCTGCGTCCGGACGCCGCCGACACCCTGCGCTACTTCGAGGAGCAGCACGTCGCGGCCAAGGTCATCTCCGGGGACAACGCCGTCTCGGTCGGCGCGGTCGCCGGAAAGCTGGGGCTGCCGGGGGCGGAGCGGACGTACGACGCGCGCGAGCTGCCCAAGGAGCCGGAGGCGCTCGCCGACACGCTCGACGAGAACACCGTCTTCGGCCGGGTCACCCCGCAGCAGAAGCGGGACATGGTCGGGGCCCTCCAGTCGCACGGCCACACGGTCGCCATGACCGGCGACGGGGTCAACGACGTCCTCGCCCTCAAGGACGCCGACATCGGCGTCAGCATGGGCTCGGGCTCGGAGGCCACCCGCGCGGTCGCCCAGATCGTCCTGCTGAACAACAGCTTCTCGACGCTGCCGTCGGTGGTCGCCGAGGGCCGCCGGGTCATCGGCAACATCACCCGCGTCGCCACGCTCTTCCTGGTCAAGACGGTCTACTCGGTCCTGCTCGCGATCCTCGTCGTCATGTCCCAGACCGAGTACCCCTTCCTCCCCCGGCACCTGACGCTGCTCTCCACCCTGACCATCGGCGTCCCCGCCTTCTTCCTCGCCCTCGCCCCCAACAACGAGCGCGCCCAGCCGCACTTCGTGAAACGCGTGATGCGGTACGCGATCCCCGGCGGTGTGATCGCCGCCCTCGCCACCTTCACCACGTACATGACGGCGCGGGCCTACTACACGGGCCCCGACTCCCTCCCAGCGGAGACGAGCGCGGCGACGCTGACGCTCTTCCTGGTCTCCATCTGGGTACTGGCGATCATCGCCCGCCCCTACACCTGGTGGCGGATCGGTCTGGTCGCGACGATGGCCGGCGCCTTCCTCGTGGTCCTGGTCGTCCCGTGGCTCCAGGACTTCTTCGCCCTGCGGCTGGTCGGCTCGGTGATGCCGTGGGCGGCGGTCGGCATCGCGGTGGTCGCGGCGGCCCTGGTCGAGGTGGTGTGGCGGATCGTCGACCGGCGCATACCGGTCTGACCCGGCCGTTCCTCCCCGGACACGGCCGAGGGCCGCTCTCCCTGTCGCAGGCGACAGGGAGAGCGGCCCTCGGGCGGTTCCGGAGTCCCGGGTTACTTCACGTCCACGTAGTCGGCCTTGGATTTGATGGCCGGGGTGGTGGAGGTGCCGGCGAAGCTCCAGCGCCAGTAGCCGTCCGAGGCGGCCTTGACGGTGGTCTTCAGCGCACCCTTGGAGCCGCTCTTGACCGTCTTCACGGTCGAGTAGCTGGCGGCGCCCTTCTTCTTGAACTGGAGCTTCACCGACTGCTGGGTGTAGCCGGCGTACTTCCAGGTGTCCCAGTTGGCGCGGGAGAGGGTGCCCTTGACGGTGAGGGTCTTGCCCTTCTTCACCGGCTCGGGCGTGGCGTTGGTCTCCAGCCGGGAGGCACGCTGGACGCGGGTCTTGGCGGCCTTCGGGTTCCAGGTGAAGTCGGTGTCGTTGGCGGCGTCCACGCCGACGAGGACGTTCCAGCTGCCGGCCAGGCTGTTGATGAGGTCCCACTGCGGGTCGGCCAGGACGGACATCTTGCAGGTGGAGGTGGTGGCGCTGGACGCCTCGCAGCTCGCGTACCCCTCGCTCTGCCACATCACGCCGTCGGCCTTCTCGGGCGTGGAGCCGTGCCAGAGGTAGACGTAGGCGTCGGCGATGCCGCTGGCGTGCGAGGCGGTGACGCTGACGGAGACCGTCTTCAGCTTGGTGGTGCCGAGGACGATGTCCTTGCCCCCGTTGACCTTGACCTTGGAGATCTTCGGAGCGGCGGCGGCCTTGAAGGTCCGCCCCTCGGAGTTCGCCTTCTTGCCGAACACCGAGGCGGCGGTGGGAACTTCGGCCCGCTCCCGGTCGGGCCCCGGAGCGGCCTGGGCGGCGGCTCCGGTGAGGACGGACAGGGCCAGGGCGCCGCTGACGGCAGCCGCGGTGGCGCGCATACGCATGTGTGTTTCCCCAGGTGGAGAAGGGCCCCCCGTGGAGGCCGTCCCCAGACCCCGGCGGTACGCGACCGCCGCCAGGTCTGTCGAGTCCCATGACTCGCCTCGATAGACACCTGGGGCAAGTGAAGGGTTGCAGGACAGTACGACTTTTGTGTGACCAGAGCGGTGCGCGACGGCGGTTACCGGGCGGTCGGCCTCGTGCGGCGGGGGCATCGCGCGTTCGGCGCGCCGCCTCCGCGGGTGGTGGTGCGAGGGCTCGCCGCAGGCCGCCCGGAAGGTCCGGCTGAAGTGGGCGGTGAGGCACGGCCGGCGCGCGCCGGCGCGGGGGCGTCCAGAGGCCGCGCCGAGGCGCGGTCCGTGGCGTTCCGGGCCCGCGGCGAGCGGCGGTTGGTCTCGTCGGCGGCACGGCTCACCGCGTCACCCCACGGGCACGGCCCGGCGTGTGCCCGCGCGTACGGCACCGCGACCAGGGCCACGGGCCGTACGCCTGCCTCGCGTCCGTCAGTCGAACCAGCGGTCGCGGGCGAGTTCGGCGGCGCGGGAGGGGTCCTCCAGGAGGGCGGCGACCTCGAAACGGCGGGGCCACTGGCCCGCCGCCCAGGCGAGCCCGGCGGCGACGCCCTCCAGGGTGGCGGCGTGCAGGACCCGGGAGGGGGTGAGGTGCCAGTCCAGTTCGACGCCGTCGGCGAGGAGTTCGTCGTGCTCCCGGTACGAGGCGGGGACTTCGTCCCCGAGCAGCTCACGCACCGCCTCCGGCACCGGATGCTCCACCCCCTGCCCCGCGGGGGTGACCCGCACCGCCTCCGAGAGACGCCCGACCTGGAGCAGCTCGGCGAGCCGCGCGGCCAGGGCGGGGGCCACCGGCAGCAGGGGACGCCCGGCCGCGAAGGGCAGCAGATCGGGTGCGTCCGCGACCAGCGCGTCCCGCGCGTCCACGACGGTCACCACCCCGTCGGCCACCGCCCGCAGTTCGTCGGGGAGTGTCACCTCCTCGGGGTCCAGCTCGGCCAGCAGGCCGTGGAGCGCGTGCAACTGGCGTGCGGAGACCTCGCGTTCCGGGTCGGCGAGGCGGTCCAGGAGTTCGGCGGCGCCGCCGGGTTCGTCGAGCAGGGCGGCGGCGGTGGTGCGCACCCCGAGGGCGCGCAGCACCAGTGCGTCGTCGAACCCGGCCGCGTCCACCTCGTCGTAGAGCCCTGCCAGCAGCGGGTCGCCCGAGGCGGCGCGCAGGCCCGCCGGGCGGCGGCCGGCGAGCACGGGGTGGCCGCGCAACCACCAGGCGGTGTACGGGCGGACCGACTCGGTGGTGCCGTCGGGGAGCAGGACGCGCACCGGCTGGGTGAGGGCGTCGCGCAACGGCGGGCGGGAGAGGAGAGCGAGCGCCTCGGGCCAGCGGTCGTCGTCGACGAGGTCGAGGTCGCGGACTGCGGTGATCTCGGTGGCGACCGGCGGGACAGGCCCGTCGGGCAGCTGGTCGAGGACGTCCTCGCACCACACGTCCACGGCGTCGAGCAGCCCGACGTCGTCCGGTTCTGCGAAGTCGGAGTCGCGCGGCTCCAGTTCGTCGGGGTCGAGGACCACGTCGGTGGCGCGTACGAGAGTGAAGCGGGCGAGCACGCCGCAGGCGGCGAGGGGCTGTTCGCCCCAGCGGTCGGCCCACTCCTCGTCCACCATGGCGAGTTCGCCCTCCCGCATCACGGAGGCGAACTCGCCTGACGGCAGGACCAGTTCCCCGGCGGGCGAGAGTTCGCAGTCCTCGTCGGGGAGGGCGAGGGCCCCGAGCCACGGTTCGTCGCCCGGGGCCAGTTCGGCGTCGCGGGCCAAGGTCAGGACCAGCTCGGCGAGTTCCTCGGCGTCGGGGGCGTCGTCGCGCAGCGCGTACCCGTCGCCCTCCAGCGACTCGGCGACGGCCGCGCGCACCTGCGGTGTGCGGAGCACCGCGCGCGGCGTCGCGGGCAGCGCGCCGAGCTTCTCCAGGAGCGGGTGGGCGGCCTCGGGGTGGGCGACCTTCAGGCCGAGGCGGGCCAGCGCGGAAGGCCGCGGCCCGTCGCCGGCCGGGCCGGGCAGCAGCACCTGGCGCGGGCTGCCCGCCGTGGACCCGGCCGCCAGCGGCACCGGCAGCCCCTGGAGGCGGTCCGGGTCGACGCCGGCGAGGCTGTCGTAGAGGCGGTACCACCAGGCCGGGGACCGCTCCACGCCGGCCAGCCGGTCGATCGCCTCGCCCAGCGACAGCCGGCCGACCCCGAGGGTGCGCAGCTCGGCGCGGCGCTCCAGCCCGGCGGGCAACAGCGTCGGCAGCACCTCGGCGAGGACGCGTACGGTCGCCTCGCCCGCCCCCTCGACCAGCTCCGCCTCGATCGGACGCAGCGCCTCGGGGCGGTCGGCGCGCAGCAGGGGCACCTCGGCGTCGGGCTCCTCGTCCGGCCCGGCCGGGGGCAGCGCGGGCGCGAGGAACGCCGTACGCGGCAGCAGCTCCAGTACGGCGGCGCGTACGGCCCCGTCCACGGCGGCCTGGCCCAGCGGACCGGGGACCAGTCCGACGGTGGCCGGGCCGACCGGGCGCCACGCGCCGAGCAGCCCGGCGTACGCCTCGGCGGCGCGGGCCACCAGGAAGTCGGTGAGCGGGCCCGGGGCGACGTGGCGGCGGGCCGTGTCCAGCGGGAACGAGGCGATGAGCAGCGCGGGCACGCCCAGCGGCTCGTCGCTGGGCGTGGGGGCGTGGACGACCGGGGCGGTCGCCGGGCGGACCGGGGCTCCCTCGGCGTCGACCGGGACGGCCCACACCACCGACCAGTACGGCCGCAGCCGCTCCTCCACCGGGCGGTCGGCCAGCAGGGCCGCGTCCAGCGGGCCGTCGGCTCTCGCGGTACGCCAGCGGCGCGTCTGCCCCGGGGTGCCGGTCGTTGCGGCGCCGCCGACCGACTCCTCGATCACGACGTACGGCTCTTCGTCGCGGCGGCGCAGGACGCGGGTCGCCTCCGGGGTCTCCACCACGATCTCGGTCAGGCCCGGCAGAGCGAGCAGGAGGGCGTCGTCCACGCCCCCGAGCAGGCGCTCGGCCAGGTCCTGGGCGACCGCGTCCCGCAGGGGGAGCACGACCACCGTGTCGTACCCCTTCGGCGGGGCGCCCTCGGCGGCGAACGGGAGGCGCAGCAACGGCACCTGCTCGTCGCGGCGGATCAGTTCGTCGCCGAGGCCCGGGCTGTGGCGGGCGACCTCGCGGGCGGCCTCACGGGCCTGCGCCAGGTCCCAGCGGACGCCGCCGGTGCGGCTGAGCACCGCCGGTTCGTCGCTGACCGCGAGGACCGCGGCGAAGCCGACGCCGAAGCGGCCGACGCTCGGGCCGGCCGCGGCGGCCCGCTTCGCGGACGCGCGGAGCGTCGACAGGGATTCGACGCCGGTGGCGTCGAGCGGGGCGCCCGTGTTGGCCGCGGCCAGGACGTGGGTGCCCGCGCTCTCGTGCAGGGTCAGGCGCAGGCGGCCCGCGACGCCTGCCCGGGCTGCCGCGTCGGCGGCGTTCTGGGCCAGTTCCACGACCAGGCGGTCGCGGTAGCCGCCGAGGACCAGGTCCTCCTCGGCGTTGGCGTCCTCACGGAACCTGGCCGGGGAGGCGGCCCACGAGTCCAGCACGGTCCGCCTGCGGCGGGCGGTACCGAAAGGGTCCGTGCCCTCCTGGGCGGGGGTGGGGTGGGTCACCGTCTGCTCCTTGGGATCTGGGCTGCGCCTGCTGATCGGGGCCAAGCGTGCCCCGGGAGCGCGGGGCGCTCCAAACGGGGGTGCGCTTCCGCGTGGCCGCCTGGTCGGCGGGGCTGTCCTTCGGCAGTCCGCGCGACCGGGGCGAGTCCCGGCGGGGCCTTCTTCGGCCGGGCTCCGACCCGCCCGCGCCGGGGTGGCCTCAAGCGCCGGCCGGGCTGCGCTCCGCCCCGGTCTGCGGCTCCTCGACCGTGCCGGTCACGGACTGGCCTCAAACGCCGGCCGGGCTGTCAGGGTCGCGGTTCCCCCGGCACATGGGTCTGGGTGGGGCGTGGTCGCGGCACCGCCCGCCCAAGACGACGAACGAACCGCGAAACCCACCGCCACGGCCGCCGCCTGCGGCCAGCCCGTGACCGGCACACTCCGGGCGAAGCCCCGCCAGAACAGCCCGGCCGGCGCCCGAGGCCAGTCCGTGACCGGCAGGGTCACGCCGCGCCAGATCGGGGCGAAGCCCGGCCGAAGACAGCCCGGCCGGTGCCTGAGGCCATCCGTGACCGGCACACTCCAGGCGAAGCCCGCCAGAACAGCCCGGCCGGCGCCTGAGGCCAGTCCGTGACCGCCACGGTCGAGCAGCGCCAGATCCGGCGAAGCCCAGCCGAAGACAGCCCGGCCGGGGCTTGAGGCCAGTCCGTGACCGCCACGGTCAGGCAAGCGGGCGGCTGGAGGAGGTCCACCGGGGCCAGGCGGCCCGCGCGGGGAGTGGCGCCGGTTCTAGTCGAGGGAGAGCGGGTCGAGTCGGGTCTCGTCCAGGGCGGGGTCGGGGGGCCGGGGAGGCGTGGGCATGACGGCCGCCTCGGAGTGGCCCCCGCAGCCGTAGGCGAGGGAGACGACATGGCCGTCGGCCGGGGAGTAGGCGTTGGCGCAGATCCCGAACGCCTGCCGGAGCGACCCGGCCAGCGGCAACAGGAACCCGCAGCTGACACAGGGCGCCGGCGCGGCCTGCGCCATCGCCGACTCGGCCCCGAAATGGGCCTCCCAGCGCTCGGCCGCGTCGAGCAGCCCGTAGCGGGAGAGGACCCGGGAACGCCGCAGCCCCAGTTCCTCGGCGACGGAGGCGACGGACCCGCGCTCGGGGGCGAGGGGCAGGTCGGCGGGCGGTCCGGCGGAGAGGTCGGCGTCCTCGGCCTCGACCAGTTCGGCCATGTCGGCGGAGACGGCCGAGTTGGGCGGCGGCTCCTCGTCGGCGATCCAGCCGGGTTCGAGGCGCAGGTCGTCGGCCTCGGTGGGAAGGAGGTCGCCGGGGCCGAGGTCGCCGGGGCGCAGCCGCTCGCTCCACGGCACCCACTCGGGGGCGAGAAGGGCGTCGGGCCCGGGCAGCAGTACGGACTCGTCGACGGTGACGTACTTGGCGCGGGAGGCGCGGGCGACGGTGACGGCCCAGCGCCAGCCCCGGTAGCCGGGGTCGTGGCAGGCGAAGTAGTGGGTGGCGACGCGGTCGCCGTCGGCGGTGACGGCGAGGTGCTCGCCGACCACCCCGGGTGCGGCGGTCTCCTCGGCCACGGTCCGGGCGAGGTCGACCGCCTCGGCGCACAAGCGGTCGGGGGTGCGGCTTCGCGTTGTCGCTGCGCTCACAGGTATCGCTTCTCTCCTACGCCGTCTCACGAGTCGCATGCGGCGGGGACGGGGAGCGGACGGAGCGGACCGATGGGCCGCGTCGACGTCCGCGCCCGATCGTCCAGGGCACGCCCACGCGATCCATTCTGGGGGATCGCGAAGAGGCGCGCGGCCAGGAGTACCGCCGCAAGCGCGTGAGTGCACGCTACCCTCTCGCGGCCCCGTCTCCCACACCGACGTGGGAAGCCGGGCCGCTCAGAGGCGTCGGCGACGCGTCGCGGGGGTACCGGGGAACGCCCGGGCGAGGGGTGGTGCGGCCCGGCTTCGGCCACAGGGGTTGCTCGGGACGTATCAGGTCATACTCGGCCCCCCAGGGGGCACTATGACCACGTGACCGCCTCAGGCTCGCCGCGCGAGGAACCCAGCCCGGTGCGCAGGGCCGCCCGGGTTGCGGGCCGCGCGCTGCGGGCCCCCGTGACGGGCCCTGCCCGCGGCATCCGCAAGGTGACGCACGCGCAGGGCGCGGGCGAGTCGGGGCTCGGGCGGCTGATCGAGCTGCACGGGGTGAACGGCGCCGGCGACGTGATGATCACGGTGGCACTGGCCTCGACGGTCTTCTTCTCGGTGCCGACGGACGAGGCGCGCGGCCGGGTGGCGCTGTACCTGGCGGTGACGATGCTGCCGTTCACCCTGCTGGCGCCGGTGGTGGGTCCGCTGCTCGACCGGTTGCCGCACGGGCGGCGGGCGGCGATGGCCGGGTCGATGCTGGCGCGGGCGGTGCTGGCGCTGGTCCTGTCGGAAGCGGTGGCGACCGGGAGCCTGGAGATGTATCCGGCGGCGCTCGGCGTCCTGGTGGCCTCGAAGGCGTACGGGGTGGTGCGCAGTGCGGTGGTGCCCCGGCTGTTGCCGCAGGGGTTCTCGCTGGTCAAGGCCAACTCGCGGGTGACGCTGGGCGGGCTGCTGGCGACGGGGGTGGCGGCGCCGGTCGCGGCGGGGCTCCAGATGGTCGGGCCGGGGTGGCCGTTGTACGGGGCGTGTGTCCTCTTCCTCTCCGGCGCCTTCCTGTCGTTCCGGCTGCCGCCGAAGGTCGACTCGGCGCGCGGGGAGCGGCGGGCGCTGCTGGCGGCGGACGAGCGGCGGCCGGCGGCGGTGGACGCCCGCCGGGACCCGGCGGGCGAGCCGGCACCGGGTGGACGGGCGACCGTACGCGAGGGCGTGCCGGAGGTGGGCGACGCGGGGCGGAAGCGGAAGGGGCCGGGGCTCAGGACCGTCGGCCCGGCGGTGACACACGCGCTGGCCGCCAACGCCGGGGTGCGTTGCCAGAGCGGCTTCCTCATCTTCTTCCTGGCGTTCCTGCTGCGCGAGCATCCGCTGACCGGGCAGAGCGCGGCGGTGTCCCTGGCGGTGGTGGGGGTGGCGGCGGGGGCGGGCAACGCGCTGGGGACGGCGGTCGGCGCGTGGCTGCGGGCCCGGGCGCCGGGGATGATCATCGTGACGGTGGTGGGGGCGCTGGTGCTGGTGGCGGTGTCGGCGGCGGTGTTCTTCGGGGCCGCGGTGGTCGCCGTGCTGGGCGCGGTGGCCGGGTTCACCCAGGCGCTGGCCAAGCTGTCGCTGGACGCGCTGATCCAGCGTGATGTGCCGGAGTCGGTGCGGACGTCGGCGTTCGCCCGTTCGGAGACCTTGTTGCAGATGGCGTGGGTGGTGGGCGGCGCGGTGGGGATCGCCTTGCCGCTGCGCGGTCCGCTGGGCCTGACGGTGGGGGCGTTGATCGTGGCACTCGGCTGGCTGACGACCGTACGGGCGCTGTTGGCGTCGGCCGGACGCGGCGCGCCGCACCCCCGCGTGGCGTGACCCTCCAACCGGCCCGATAGCCTTCGCCCATGACATCCCTGCCCCGCGGCGGAGCCGCACGTCAGTTCAGCCCGGCCACGCGCCGCGGGTTCGCCGTCCTCGGCGCGGTGTCCGCCGGCCTGCTCGTCCTGTCGGCCTGCGACAAGCCGACGCCGGTCGCCACCGTCACCATCGGCACCGAGTCGGTGAACTCCGAGGCGACGTGCTGGAACGGCGGCTCCAAGATCGATGAGAAGCAGCTCCAGCAGTGCCTGCAGGACAAGGGCGACGCCGGTGAGGGCGCCGAGGTGAAGACCGTGAAGGTCGACACCGAGGCCGAGGTCCACATCGGCGTGGACCCGGAGATCGCCGAGAAGGGCTGGACGATCCTGATGAACGGCCAGCCGCTGACCGACGCGTCCGAGAAGACGTTCCGGACGATTCCCGGCAGCGTCTTCTTCAACCAGCAGTACGGCGCCTCCGGCAACTCCACCGTGCTCTCCATCCTGGAGAACGACGGCAGCTCGGCGACCGGCCTGTGGTCGTTCAAGCTGGAGAAGGACTCCTGACCCGCCTGCCCACGCCTGCCGTGCGGCTGCTCGTCGCCACCGCGGTCCCGCCCGAGCGGGACGCGGTGGCGCGCGCGTTCGGGGCGTCGCGGCCACCGGAGGAGACGGCCCTGCCCGGCGCGGTGCTGCTGCGCACCCCGGGTGCCGACGTGCTGGCCGCCGGGGTCGGCCCGGCCGCCGCGGCGAGCGCCACCTCGGCGGCGCTGACGGCGGCCCGGCTCGCGGGCAACCCGTACGACCTCGTCGTCTCGGCCGGGATCGGTGGCGGTTTCGCCGAGCGGGCGCCGGTGGGCGCGGTGGTGGTCGCGGACCGGATCGTCGCGGCCGACCTGGGCGCCGAGACGCCGGACGGCTTCGTTCCGGTGACTGGTCTGGGCTTCGGTACGGACGTGCACGTGCCGCCCGCCGCGCTGGTCGAGGCGGCCCGCGAGGCGGGGCTCGTGCCCGGCGCGGTGCTCACCGTGTCGACGGTGACGGGCAGCGCCACCCGCGCCGCCGAGCTGCTGGCCCGCCACCCGTCGGCGGTGGCCGAGGCGATGGAGGGCTTCGGGGTGGCGGAGGCCGCCGCCGCGCACGGCGTGCCGGCGTTGGAGATCCGCGCGATCTCCAACGCGATCGGCCCGCGCGACCGCGACGCCTGGCGGATTCCCGCCGCTCTGACCGCGCTGACCTCGGCCTTCGTCCGGCTCGCCCCGGCCGACGCGGGGAGCCCCTTCGCGCTGGCCCGCACCCGGCTCGTACCGTGAGCGGTGGCAGTGACGGCGGCCGAAGGGCCGAAGTGGTCGTAAGCGGGGGCAGGGAAGGCGAGGGTGGCGACATGAGCGGGAGCGACACGGACGGCGGCGTGGGGGACGCGCACGGGGCCGGGCGGCTGAGCATCGCCTACTCCCCCTGCCCCAACGACACCTTCGTCTTCGACGCGGTGGCCCACGGCCGGGTCCCGGGGGCGCCCGCGCTCGACGTGACCTTCGCCGACATCGACCTGACCAACGGCATGGCCGAGCGCGCCGAGTACGACGTCCTGAAGGTCTCGTACGCGGCCCTGCCCTGGCTGCTCGACGCGTACGCGCTGCTGCCGTGCGGCGGGGCGCTCGGCCGGGGCTGCGGTCCGCTGGTGCTGACCCGCGAGGCGGGCCTGCCGGGGTCGCTGGCCGGGAAGACGGTCGCGGTGCCGAGCGAGCGCTCGACGGCGTACCTGCTGTTCCGGCTCTGGGCCGCGGACCTGGTGCCGGGCGGGGTCGGGGAGATCGTGGTGATGCCGTTCCACGAGATCATGCCGGCGGTGCGGGACGGCGCTGTGGACGCGGGCCTGGTCATCCACGAGGCGCGCTTCACCTACCAGAACTACGGCCTGCACAAGCTGGCCGACATGGGCGAGCACTGGGAGGCGACGACGGGCCTGCCGATCCCGCTCGGCGCGATCATCGCCCGCCGCTCGCTGGGCGCCGAGCGCCTGACGGAACTGGCGGAGGCGCTGCGTACCTCGGTGCGCATGGCGTGGGACGACCCGGCGGCCTCCCGCCCGTACGTCCTGGCGCACGCCCAGGAGATGGACGCGGACGTCGCCGACCAGCACATCGGCCTGTACGTCAACGAGTTCACCGCCGACCTCGGCGAGGACGGGTACGCGGCCGTACGCGGCCTGCTGACCCGCGCCGCGGCCGAGGGCCTGGTCCCGCCGCTGGCGCCGGACGCCCTGCGTTTCCCGTGACGGGAACGGCCGGAAACCGCGCCTACGACGGCGTACGGCGAGGCCGCCGGGCCCTGCGCGGCCCGGCGGCCTCGTCGTAGGTGCGCGTGGCGCGGCGGCTCAGACGTCGAGCTGGTCGGCGACGGCGCGGAGCATGCCGGCGATCTTGGTGCCGGACGCCCTGTCCGGGTAGCGTCCGCGCTCCAGTTGCTGGCTGACGTTCTCCAGGACGGTGGTGAGGTCCTGGACGATGGAGGCCAGCTCGTCGGGCTTGCGGCGCTGCGCGGCGGCGACCGAGGGTGCCGGGTCGAGGAGCGCCACGGAAAGGGCCTGGTCACCGCGCTGCCCGGCGACCACGCCGAACTCCACCCGCTGGCCGGGCTTGAGCGCTTCGACGCCGGCGGGCAGCACGGACGAGTGCACGAAGACGTCGCCGCCGTCGTCGCGGGAGAGGAAGCCGAAGCCCTTCTCGCTGTTGAACCACTTGACCTTGCCAGTCGGCAAAGCACTGTCCCTTCTCGCCCTGCCGCCGTCCGGCCGCAGTGTCCTGGTCACCTATCAGGGGGGGATGTACCCACGGCGAAGCTATCCCATCCGCTCCACCCCGGCCCGGAGATTACGAGGGCCGGGGAACTACCCTGGACCCGTGTCCGACACCACCCAGCAGACCCCGGCCCCCGGCGACCGCCTCGTGAAGACCGGCGGCATCGTCTTCATCATCGGCGCCGTGGCGACCCTCGTCACCCTCGCGCCCCTCTTCCTCGGCTCCGACCCGTTCCCGACCGCCGCCTACCTCGTCTCCATGCTGATGGGCGTCGGCTTCCTCATCGCGGGGGCCGGGCTGGTCCGCTCGATCTGCGCGCAGCGGCGGGAGACCCGGGCGGCTGTGGAGGGCTGAGGACGGCCCCCGCGCCCGGCATCCGTGACCGGCGGCGCGTCAACGGGCTGTCCGCTCCTCCCCGCTCCGGCGAGAACGGGTTTGCGCGAGACGCACGGCGAGGAGCTCAATAGGAGCTGTCCGAGTCGGGGGACTCGCGCGCGAGCCGGTGCCCCTCGGCGCCCGTACCCGCCGCAGGGGGATCGATGACGCCAGGAGAACAGGGACCGCCGGAGCCGGCGGTCCCGCGACAGCCCAGCGCCCCGCCGGGGACGGGCACCGCCCACCACCCGGCCCCCGCCGCACCGGTCGCGCCGCCTCCGCCGCCCGCCCCGCCGTGGCACCCGGGCGCGGTCGACCTCCAGGTCGGCAAGCGGCTGCTGTGGGTCGGCGGGGCCGTCTACCCGCTGCACAACATCGCCCGCGTCTACACGTTCGTCCTGCATCCCCGCCGCAAGGAAGCCTGGGAGCGGTTCTTCGGCAGGATCGCCCTGATCGCGGTCGCGGTCGCGGTACTCACCCTGCTGAACCTGCTGATGGTGGGCCTCGCCTCGCTGGGGGGCGGCGGTGAGGGGTTCTTCCTGGTCATCGTCCTGGCCTGGCTCGCGGGGATCGGCGCCGGCATCTACCACGTCACACAGCTGGCGTCGGTGCTGTCCGCGAAGCCCCGCTTCGTCCTGGCCATCGAGACCTCCGGCGCCTCCACCGCCCTGGTGACCAGCGCCAGCGCCGACCACCTGCGCGACCTGGTGGGCCGCATCTCGTACGCCATCGACCACCCGGAGACGGAGTTCCAGGTGACGGTGGAGATGGTCAACGCCAGCCCGAACCACTTCTACTTCGGGGACAACGTCAACATGTACGGCGGCAGGGGCAACGTGGGGATGGAGAAGACGGGATGAGCGGCGACACCTTCCACTTCGGCGACAGCGTGACGATGAACGGCGGCGTCGGGAACACCGGCATCGTCAAGCACCAGGCCGCCCCGGCGGCCACCGGGGCCGACAGCGCGCTCCAGGAGGCGCTGCGGGACCTCGCCCCGCTCCTGCGGGACCTGCGTGAGCGGGTCTCCCCGATGAGCGCCGAGATGATCGACGACTCCCTCGACGACCTCGACGCCGAGGGGGAGAGCACGCCGCGCGGACGCCACCGGGCCCTGATGGCTGTCTCCGGCATCGCCCAGTCGGTGGGGGCGGTCGGCGCCCCCGCGCTGGAGGCGGTCAACCGCGTACTCGCCATGCTCTCCCCCGGCTGAGCCGCCGGGCCGCCTCAGGCGGTCAGTGCCTCCTCCAGCTCGTCCAGGATCTGCTGGGCGGCGGTGTAGCCGATCCCCTGGAGCCACAGCTCGTCGTCGACCTTGTGGACGGCGCCGGACTTCACGGCGTCCAGGGAGCGCCAGAGGGCGGACCTGGTCGTCTGGGTCTCCTTGGCCTTGTCGGGGTCGCCGTAGGTGGCGGTGAAGACGGCGTCGGCGTCGGCCAGGTCGATCTTCTCGGGGCTGACGTCGTACGAGAAGCCGTCGGTGGCCTTGTCGGTGACGGCGGGGCGGCCGAGGCCGACGTCGGCGAGGAGGGTGCCGAGGTAGTTCTTCTTGCCGTAGACGCGGATGTCGGCGCCCTCGACGAAGCGGACCACGTTGACCTCGGTCGCCTTGGCCTTGGCCGGGCCGCCGACCGCCTCGGTGACCTCGGCGGTCCGCTTGTCGTAGGCGGCGGTGGCGCGGTCGGCCTCCTTCTGCTTGCCGAGGGCCTCGGCGTGCAGCTGGAAGTTCTCCTTCCAGGGGTAGCCGGTGTTCTCCGTCATCACGGTGGCGGCGATCTTGCTGAGCTGGGCGTAGCGGGCCTCGTCGCGGACCTTGGAGGTGAGGATCAGGTCGGGCCGGAGGGCGGCGATGGCCTCCAGGTTGGGCTGGGCGATGACGCCGACGTTCTCGATTCCGGCCAGTTCCTTCTTCGGCAGGTAGCTCGCGAACCCGCCGGCGGCCTCGGAGCGGACGGCGCCGACCGGCTTCACCCCGAGGGTGAGCGCGGAGTCCAGCTCGGCGGTGTCGAGGACGACGACCCGCTTCGGCGCGGCCGGGACCTCGACCTCGCCCATGGCGGTCCTGACCGTACGGGTGGCTCCCGCGCCCTTGCCCGTGTCGGCGGCGGTGTCGTCGCCGGAGCCGCAGGCGGTCAGGGTGACGGCGAGGGTGAGCGCGCCGGTGACGGCCAGGAGCGGACGGGCGGCGGTGCGTCGGGTCATGGGGTGGCCCTGCTTTCTTCGTGGTCGTGGGTGGGGAGGGCGGTCGCCTCCCGGGTGCCCCAGGGCGCGCCCGGGACGACGAGCGGGGAGCCGGTGACGGGGTCGGGGACGACGACGCACTCCAGGCCGAAGATGTCCCGGACCAGGTCGGCGGTGACGACCTCGGCGGGGGCGCCCTCGGCGACGACGCGGCCCTCGCGCAGCGCGATGAGGTGGTCGGCGTAGCGGGCGGCCTGGTTGAGGTCGTGCAGGACGAGGACGACGGTGCGGCCCTGTTCGCGGTTGAGGCGGCGGACCAGGTCGAGGACTTCGACCTGGTGGGCGAGGTCGAGATAGGTGGTGGGCTCGTCGAGCAGGAGCAGTTCCGTCTCCTGGGCGAGGGCCATGGCGATCCAGACGCGCTGGCGCTGGCCGCCGGAGAGGGCGTCGACGGGCCGGTCGGCGAGGGCGGTGGTGGCGGTGCGGGCCATCGCCTCGGTGACCGCCCGCTCGTCCTCCTCGGACCACTGCCGCCACCACCGCTGGTGGGGCTGGCGGCCCCGGGCCACCAGGTCGGCCACGGTGATCGCCTCCGGCGCCACCGGTGTCTGCGGCAGCAGTCCGATCCGGCGGGCGATGTGCCGGGTGGGCAGCCGGGCGAGTTCGGTGCCGTCGAGGAGGACGGCACCGCCGGTGGGGCGCAGGAGCCGGCCGAGCGCCCGCAGGGTGGTGGACTTGCCGCAGGCGTTGGGCCCGATGATGACGGTGACCCGGCCGTCGGGGATGTCCAGGTCGAGGCCGGGGACGACGGTGCGGTCCTCGTAGGCAAGGGTGAGGTCCCGGGCGGTGAGGCGGGCGGGGCCGGTCATGAGGTGCCTCCGGTGGCGCGGGGGCCGTGTCGGGTGACGAGCAGCCAGATCAGGTACGGGGCGCCGACCGCCGCGGTGAGCACCCCCACCGGCAGTTCGGTGGGGGCGAAGAGGCGGCGGGCCAGCAGGTCGGCGGCGACCACGGTGACGGCTCCGGCCAGCGCGGAGCAGACCAGCGGGATCTGCGCGGTGCGGGTCAGCCTGCGGGCGATCTGCGGGGCGAGCAGCGCGACGAAGTCGACGGGCCCGGCGGCGCCGGTGGCGACCGAGGCGAGCACCACCCCAACGAGTACGAGGCCGAGGCGGGCGCGGCCCAGGTGGGCGCCGAGCCCGGTGGCGGTGGCGTCGTCCAGGGTGACGGTGCGCTGGGCGCGGGCGGCCCAGACCAGGGCGGGCAGGGCGGCGAGCAGCGTCCAGCCGACGAGGGCGGCCTCCGGCCAGGCGCGGCCGTTGAGGGAACCGCTCATCCACACCTGGGCCTGCTGGGCGACGGTCTGGTCGCCCTTGGTCAGGAAGAGCGTGGTCAGCGCGCGCAGGGCGACCGCGAAGCCGATCCCGACCAGCACGAACCGGGTGGCCTGGAGCCCGCCCCGCCACGCGAAGACGTAGACGAGCAGCGCCGCGATCAGGCCGCCGCCCACCGAGATCCAGGGCAGCACGGTGTACGAGGTGACGCCGAAGGTCAGCGCGGCGACGGTGGCGGCGCTCGCACCCTGGCTGACGCCGATCAGGTCCGGGCTGGCCAGCGGGTTGCGGGCGACGGTCTGGATGAGCGCGCCGGCGATCCCGAACGCGGCCCCCACGTACAGCCCCGCCACCATCCTGGGCAGCCGCAGCTCCCCCACGACCAGCGTGTCCGGCGAGGGGCGCCCGAGCAGCACGTCGACCACGGCCCCCGGTGCGACGAAGGCCTCGCCGACGCTCAGGTACGCGACGCAGACCACGGCGAGCACGGCCGCCAGCACGGCGGCGGTGGCGACGGCCCGCACGGGGACGAGCAGGCTGACGGGGCCCACGCGTACGGGGGCGTGCCCGGCGGGACGTACGCGGGCGGGGGCCGGCTCCCGGGCTCCGGCGGGCCGGGCGGCGGGGGCGGGGACGCCGGTTCGCACGCTCACCGCACCGTCCTTCCCCGGACGAGCGCCACCAGGAACGGCACGCCGATCAGCGCCGTCATGACCCCGGCCGGGACCTCGCCCGGCGGGAAGAGGACGCGGCCGACGGTGTCGGAGGCGAGGAGCATGACGGGTCCGGTCAGGGCGGCGAGCGGGAGGACCCAGCGGTGGTCGCCGCCGACCAGGTGGCGCACGAGGTGCGGGACGGCGAGGCCGACGAAGGCGATCGGCCCGGCGGCGGCGACGCCGACCCCGGTCAGCACGGCGGCACCGGCCCCCGCCGCGATCCGTACCGCGGCGAGCCGCTGCCCCAGCCCCCTGGCCACGTCCTCCCCCAGCGCCAGTGCGTCGAGACCCCGGGCCGACGACGCCACCAGCACCAGCCCCGCCAGCAGGAACGGCCACAGCTGCGCGGCCACGGCGGCGTCCCGGCCCTGGAGCGCGCCGACGTTCCAGAAGCGGAACTCGTCCAGGGCGCTGGAACTGGTGGTCAGCACGGCGGTGGTGACCGACACCAGCAGGGCGTTGACGGCGGCGCCGCTCAGCGCCAGCTTGACCGGGGTCGCGCCGCCCCGGCCCCCTGCCGCGACCGCGTACACGGCGACCGCCGCGAAGCCCGCCCCGGCGAGGGCGAACCACACATACCCGGTCAGCGTGTGCACGCCCGCGAAGGCGATGGCGAGGACCACCCCCACCGACGCGCCCTGGCTGATGCCGAGGATGCCGGGGTCGGCGACGGGGTTGCGGGTGACGCCCTGGAGAGCGGTGCCCGCGACGGCGAGCGCGGCGCCCACCATGACGCCGGTCAGCGTGCGCGGCAGCCGCATCTCCCGCACCACCTCGGCGTCCGGTCCGGTGGCTCCCTGGAACAGGGCCTCCACGACGGTGCCGGGCGCGACCGTACGGGCACCGACCGCCAGGCTGAGGACGACGGCGGCCAGCAGTGCCGCCAGCGCCGCCACCGTCCAGCCCACCCGGCGTACGGCGGTCCCCCGGCGGGCCCCGGACACGGCGGGCGGGGCCTCGGCCAGGGGCGGGGCGGCTGGTGGTGCGGGGGCCATCGGGTCCTTTTCACGTCGTCGGCCGAGGGCGGGGGCGTACACCCGGGTACACCGAAGTCGGGGCATACGACCCCAATTGCCCGCTCTGTGCCCGTACTTAGGCTTGGCTAAGTGTACGGGTGCCGGGGGCTGCACAATGGGGGGATGCCCGAGCACCTCGCCTCCCCCAGCGCCCTCTCCCCCACCGACCCCGCCCAAGCCGGCGTCCCGGCCGCGCGTCCGGCCCCGGCCGGGGCGGGGCCCGTCGTCGGGTTCGATCTCGACATGACGCTGATCGACTCCCGGCCGGGCATCGGGGCCGCGTACCGCGTGCTCGCCGCCGAGACCGGCGTTCCGATCGACGTCGACCTGGTCGTCTCCCGGCTCGGGCCGCCGCTGGAGGCCGAGCTGGCCCACTGGTTCCCGGCCGACCAGGTCCCCGCCGCCGCCGCGCGCTACCGCGAGGTGTACCCGTCCACCGCCATCGCCCCCTCGCTCGCCCTGCCCGGAGCGGCCCAGGCGCTCGACGCCGTCCGGGCCCACGGCGGGCGCTCGCTCGTCGTCACCGCCAAGAACGAGGAGCACGCCCGGCTCCACCTCGATCACCTCGGCCTCCGGGCCGATCTCGTCGTGGGGAGCCTCTGGGCCGAGGCCAAGGGGGGTGCGCTGCGCGCACAGGGGGCCAGTGTGTACGTCGGGGACCACGTCGGGGATGTGCGTGGGGCGCGGGTCGCCGGGGCCTTCGCCGTGGGCGTCGCCACCGGGGGGTGCGGCTCCGGCGAGCTTCGCGACGCCGGGGCCGATGTGGTGCTCTCCGGCTTGGCCGAATTCCCCGCCTGGCTTGGGGAGTTCACGCGCTGAGCCGCCGCGTGCGGCGGCTGGGCCGCAGTCTGGCTGGGCTCCGCCCCGTCCGCGCCGGTGGCCTCGTGCGCCGGCCGGGCTGTCTTCGGCTGGGGTCCGCCCCGTTCTGCCGCCTCCTGGCCGTGCCGGCCCGCGCTGGCCTCAAACGCCGGCCGGGCTGTCTTCGGCTGGGCTTCGCCCCGTTCTGCCGCTCTTCGCCCGTGCCGGTCAACGATTGGCCTCAAACGCCGGCCGGGCTATAGGGGTTCGCGGTTCGTTCGCCGTTGTGTCGGGCGTGGCCGCACCGGGGTACCTCCTCACAAACTGCCAGGTGCGGGGACAGTCGCTTCAAGACGGGCTCAGGGCAGTTTGCTGCGGGGGCACCCCGGCACGACCCCGCCCTTGCGTTTCGTCGGCGTCGTCCCGCCGGTGGGAGGAGAAAAGACAGACCGTCCCGGAGCAGTTTTTGTGGGCTGCCGAGAGGAGGACGGTGGTGACTGTGGCGAACAGAACAATCGGGGACGGCCTCCTCCGCCCACCGGCGGTTGGCCGCGTACGAGACCGTGGGGTGGGGTCGTGTCGGGGTGCCCCCGCAGCAAACTGCCGCCAACCCGCCATGCTCCAACTGTCCCCGCACCCGGCAGTTTGTGAGGAGGTACCCCGGCGCGGCACCGCCCCACCCACGCACCGGAGAAACCGCGAACCCCACAGCCCGGCCGGCGTTTGAGGCCAATCAGTGACCGGCACGGTCAAG
This sequence comes from Streptomyces sp. BBFR102, assembly GCF_051397025.1. Lineage (NCBI taxonomy): Bacteria > Bacillati > Actinomycetota > Actinomycetes > Kitasatosporales > Streptomycetaceae > Streptomyces > Streptomyces sp. BBFR102. Next base: position 3,422,825 of record NZ_CP195757.1, on the reverse strand, counting down.
GAGGCGCGGGCGGACGACAGCCCAGCCACATCCGGGCCACCCCAGCCCGGCCGGCGCTTGAGGCCAATCGTTGACCGGAACGGTCAGAAGGCGGCAGACCGGGGCGGAGCCCAGCCCCAGCCCGGCCGGCGCTTGAGGCCAGTCGGCGACCGGCACGGTCAGAAGGCGGCACGGGCGAACCGGAGCCCGGCCAGGGCAGCCCGGTCGGGGGACGAGCCAGGTCGCGAGTTCTGCTCAGCCGCCGGAGGCAACATGCTCGGGCCCCGTGATCCCGAGCAGCACCATGTCGTGGTGGGCCCCGGCGAGGAAGGCATGGTCCCGCAACCGCCCCTCCTCGACGAACCCGAGCCCCCGGAACAACGCGAGGGACGCCTCGTTGAAGGCGAACACCTCCACCTCGCACTTGTGGAACCGCTCCTCGCCGAACATGTACCCGAGCAGGAGCGAGACCGCCTCGTGGGCGTACCCGCGGCGCCGGTGGGCGCGCCCGATCTCGACGCCGAGCCGGAAGCGCCCGGCCCGCCGGTCCACCTCCCCGACGGTCACGGACCCGGCGAAGCTCCCGTCGGCCACGGCCTCGACGACGAGCCGGAAGACGTCACCCCCGGGCGACCGCCGAGCCCGCTCGGCCGTCCACTCCCGGAAGCCCTCCTCGGAGCGAGGAGGCTCGACCAGGTCGGCGGCGCGCACGCCGTCGAGATCCCGGGCCAGGTCGCGAAAGCCGCGCCAGTCCTCGGGCTCGACCCCGCGCAGCCGCGCCCTCTCGCCAGTCCAGATGTCACCCACGACGCCCCCCGAGTCCGTATCCGGCGCGGGCCACCGGCCGCACGCTCACCGGCGCCACCGTACCGGCGGGCGGGCGCGCCCGCCCGGGATAATGTGCCACTCCCGTCCGCGCGGGCCGACCGCCGCACCGCGAACGGGGTGGGAACCCCCGGTACGCGGCGAGGAGGAACGATGGAGCACCCGGCGCAGGCAGCGGGCGGGGCCGTGGCCGAGGAGGGCCCGCCGGTGGAGGAGGCCGGGGAGGGGCGGGCGAGCGGTGTCCTGGGGCGGGTGGCGCAGTGGTGGGGGGCGTTGCGGCGTACGCCGGGGGCGTTCTGGCGGGACGACGTCTCGGACTACGCGGCGGCCCTGACGTACTACTCGATCCTCACCGTGCTGCCCGCGCTGCTGGTCGCGGTGATCGCCTTCGGGCTGATCAGCCCGGACACGGCGGAGCGGTTCGTGGGGCAGGTGGCCACGTGGGCGCCGGGCGACTCGGGAGCCTCCTTGCGTGACGTGCTGACGCGAGTGGTGCGGGTCGACTCGACGGCGTGGACGCTGCTGGTCACCGGCGGGGCGAGCGCGCTGTGGTCGGCCTGCAGCTACCTCGCCGTCTTCCGGCGCGCGCTGCACCGCATGTACGGCGTGCCGGACCGGCGTTCGCCCTGGGGGAAGGCGCACCGCATCCTGGCGACCGCGCTGGCCCTGCTGGCGCTGCTGGTGGTCAGCTCGCTGCTGCTGATGGTGACCGAGCCGGTGGCGGAGTCGGTCGGGCGGCTGCTGGGGCTGGACGCCGGGGTGGCGTGGGCGTGGAGCGTGCTGCGCTGGCCGCTGCTGCTCTTCCTGGTGGCCTGCCTGGTCGTGGTGGTCTTCCGGAACGGCCCCCTCGCCGCCCGCCGCCGCGCCCACAGCGTCCCGGGCGGCGCCCTGGCCGCGACCCTCTGGCTGACCGCCTCGGCGGGCCTCGCCGTGTACACCTCGGTGCTCAGCACGTACAGCCGCCTCTACGGCTCCCTCGCGGGCATCGTGGTCTTCCTGGTGTGGCTGTGGCTCTCCAACGTCGCCCTGCTGCTCGGCGCCCAGTTCACGGCCGAGCTGAGCCGGGCGGAAAAGGCCCGGGCGGAACAGGGCCGGGGCTCGCCTGGCCGCCGTCGCGCCGACGACGCCGCGACCCGTGGGCGGGGCTCGTCCGGAGCGTGACCCCCGTTCCGCTACGCGCCCGGAGGGGACTTCGCGCGCCATTGACGATCAATGACGCGTTTCCGCGCAGAGGGGACGTCCTTCCCGCCAGGAGCTGTCCTGAACCAGCCACTTGACATATGACACATGATCAGTTGGGCCCTATCCATAACTCACTGACGACCGATAATTTACGGGGTGTGACTACTGAACGAGAGATTCCGCTCCGCCACGCCTCCGCTCCCGACGGCCTGCTGTTCGCGAGCCAGGGCGAAGACCACCGGCGTTGGCGAGAGCTATTCAGCACACACGAGTTCGGCCACCGGGACCTCCCGCACCACGAGAGGGTGGAGTTGTCCTATCGCCGCCTGCGCACCGTCGCCGCGGCGATACCCGACGCCCGCGCGCTCGCCCTGAGCGCGCCGGCGCTGTCCGCGCTCCACGAGTGGGCGGGCCCGGCCGACCCCGGGATGGCCACGGTGGCCTCCATCCACTACAACCTCTTCCTCGGCAGCCTCCTCGACCACGACCACGAGGAACGGGACCTGGAGCCGTGGGTCCGGATGGACCGCATCGGCACGTTCCTGTGCACCGAGGCCGAGCACGGCAACGACGCCGTGAACCTGGAGACGACCGCCGAGTACAACCGCGCCTCCCGCCGGTTCGTCCTCAACACACCCGGTCCGGGGGCGGCCAAGTGGATGCCCAACACCTCGCTGACCGGCGGCCCGAAGGACGCCGTGGTCGCCGCCCGGCTGCTGGTCGACGGGCGCGACCGGGGCGTCTTCCTCTTCCTCACCCCGCTCAGTGACGAGCGGGGCCACCTGCCCGGTGTCAGCGTGGAGCGGCTGCCGCACACCGCCGGCGCGCCCGTGGACCACTGCGCGACCACCTTCCGCCACGTGACGCTGCCGCACAGCGCCATGCTCCAGGGCGACCACGGGCGGCTCAGCCCCGCCGGGGAGTTCAGCAGCTCCCTGGGCAGCTCCCGCATCCGCTTCCTGCGCGCCATCGACCGGGTGTCGATGGGCAAGCTCTGCATGTCCGGTTACAGCCTCGGCGCCACCAGGCAGGCGGTCGCGATCGCCGTGCGGCACGCCGCCGCGCGGCTGACCTCCGGGATGACCAAGGGGCGGCGGGTCCCGCTGATGGCCCACCGCAGCCACCACGAGCCGCTGCTCGACGCGGTGGCCACCACGTACGCGGCGACGCTGCTGCACCGCTCGGTGGTACGCCAGTGGGAGGCGGCCCGGGAGACCGAGCGCGCGGAGGTCGACCGTCTCGTCGCGGTGGCCAAGGGGTGGATCACCTGGGCCGCGCGGGAGACCATGACGACCTGCCGGGAGCGGTGCGGCGCCAGGGGACTGCTGCTGACGGAGGGCATCGCGGGGCAACTGGCCGCCAACGAGGGCACGATCACCGCCGAGGGGGACAACAAGGTCATCTGGGTCAAGGCCGCCGGTGAGCTGCTGATGGGCGGGTTCACGCCGAAGCCGCCCAGCGAGACCGCGCCCGAGCAGCGGTCCCTGCGCGACGGCACCCACCTTCAGGACCTGATGGCGGACGTGGAGCGGATCTGGCACGAGCGGGCGCGGACCCGGCTGCGCTCCGGGGAGGCCCGGGGCAACCCGATGGCCCGCTGGAACGGGGCGGTGACCCCGGCGCTGGAGCTGGTCGCCGCCCACGCGCACCGGCTGGCCGGGGAGGCGCTGCTGGAGGGCGCCGACCTGACCGCGGCAGACGAGGCGGAGCGCGTCCGCGACCTGCACCGCCTGTTCGCACTGCGCCAGGTGGCCGCGCACAGCGGGGAGCTGCTGGCCTGCGCGCGGCTGACGGCGGAGCAGGTACGGCGGCTGCCCGACGAGATCGAGCGGGTCGTGACGGACCTGGAGCCTCACGCCCTCGCCCTGGTGGAGCGCTTCTTCGTGCCGGAGAACCTGCCGGGCAGCGACCCCGCGCGCCTCGCGGAGAGCGAGCCGAACGCGGCGTGACCGTACGCGGGACGGCCCGCCGTGCGCGGGCACGGCGGGCCGTCCTTCACCTCTCGTCCGAGGTCACACGCCGCTGGTCCGGAGGCCAGACCGGGCGGAGCCGCCCGGTCAGACCCGGAAGATGTCGAGGAAGGAGCTCCAGAAGCCCTTCCTGCGGCCGCTCTCCGAGGACGGCGGGGCGGTGTGCTGCGGCTGCGGGGCGGCGGGCGCCGCCTGCTGCTGCGGGATGCCCCGGTTCTGGAGGGCCGCGGCCATCCGGGTGGCCGGGGTCGGGCTGAAGGCGACCGGCAGCGAGACCATGGCCCGGTGGAAGGGGCCCGGCCGCCACTGGAGTTCCTCCTCCTGGACGGCGAGGGAGAGGTCCGGCAGGGCGTTGAGGATCTTCTCGACCGCGGTCACCGCGATGACCTGCGCCGGGTCCTTGGCCGGGCAGGCGTGCGAGCCCGCGCCCCAGGCGAGGTGGGCGCCGCGACCCGCGCTGTGGCGGGCCTCGGCGAGGGCGGGGTCGGTGTTGGCGCCCGCGAAGGAGATCAGGACCGGGCTGCCGGCGGGCGCGACGACGCCGTTGCCGAAGTCCGTGTCCTGGGCCGGGTAGTGGGCGGCGTAGTTGGCGATCGGGGTGCGGTGCCACAGGACGTGGTCGACCGCCTCCTCGACCATCATCCCGGCGCCCCGGCCGCCTTCGGCGCCGGAGAGCAGTTCCAGCAGGGCGTTGCCGATGAGGTTGCGCTCCGGCTCGATGCCGGCGCCCATCAACATCACCAGTTGGTCCTTCAGCTCCTCGTCGGTCAGGCCGGCGGGGTGCTGGATGAGCCAGGAGATGACGTCGTCGGCCGGCTCGCGGCGCTTGATCGCGATGAGCTGCATCAGGCAGGCGTCGAGGCGGGCCTTGGTCCGCACCGGGTCCTTGCCGTCGAACATCGCGGACATCTCGGTGGTGAGGGTGTCGCCGATCTCGGCCGGGCAGCCGAAGAGCTTGTTGAACAGCAGCAGCGGCAGCAGCTTGGCGTACTCCGCGAGGAGGTCGGCACGGCCGCGCTCGCTGAACTGGTCGATGAGGTAGTCGGCGATCGGCTCGACGTCGCGGCGCACGCGCGTGATGTTCAGCTTGGCGAGGCTGTCGGTGACCGCCTTGCGCAGCCGCAGGTGCACGGCGCCGTCGGTGAACAGGGCGTTCGGCCGGTACGCCATCATCGGCAGGACCGGGCTGTCCATCGGGACGCGGCCCTCGTTCAGCGCGGTCCAGCGGCGGGCGTCGCGGGGGAAGCCCGTCGGGTTCTGGAGCACGCGCAGCGCCGTCTCGTACCCCACGACCAGCGTCGCGTCGACTCCGGGAGCCAGCTCGACCGGGCCGGCCGAGCCCTGCTCGCGCAGTCGGTCGTAGACCGCCTGGGGGTCGGCGGCGAAGTTGGCGTCGTGCATCGGGCATCTGCCGGGCGTCGCCGAGGCGTACGGGGAGTGGCTTTCCATGGGGTCTCTCTCTGTGTCCCGGGCGGTCCGGGCGGGCGGGGGTCCTGGCGGGCGTCCCGTCGGGGGCGGGGGTCGGTCAGGCGACGCGCTCGCGCGTGAGGAGGTGGCGTACGAGGGCGATCAGGGCGCGGGCGGAGGACTCGCGGTCGCGGGCGTCGCAGTACACGACCGGGGTGTCCGGCAGCAGGTCGAGGGCCTCGCGGACCTCGCCCTCGCCGTACTTCCGCTCCGGGGTGAAGCTGTTGACGGCGATGGCGTAGTCCAGGCCGTAGCTCTCGATGAGGTCGATGACCGGGAAGGTCTCCTCCAGGCGCTCCGGGTCGACCAGGAGCAGGGCGCCGAGGGCGCCGCGTGCCGTGTCCTCCCACAGCTGCATGAAGCGCTGCTGGCCCGGGGTGCCGAAGAGGTACAGGACCAGGTCGTCGGCGAGGGTCAGCCGCCCGAAGTCCAGGGCGACCGTGGTCGTGCGCTTGTCGGGAGCGGCGCTCAGGTCGTCGAACTGTACCGACGCCTGGCTCATCTTCTCCTCGGTGCGCAGCGGCTTGATCTCCGACAGCGCGCCGATGAGGGTCGTCTTGCCGACGGCGAAGTGGCCCACCACCAGGATCTTGGCAGCGGTGGTCACCGCCTCGGAGACGTAGAGCGGTCCCCGGGCCGTCTCAGCCGATGAGGGATTGGAGTCCATTCAGAACCTTCTCAAGAGTGTCTCTCTCGACGTTCTGCGCCCGCGGCGGTTCGGCACGGCGCAGCAGGTGGCCCTGGTCGAGTAAATCGGTGAGCAGCAACCGGGCCACGCCGACCGGCAGGGCGACGTGGGCGGCCACTTCCGCTACGGACAGGTAACCCCCGCCCAGCAGCTCCCAGATGGCCTTGACCTCCGGGGACGCCCCCAGCGGGAGCGTCCGGTCGGGGGCGATGGTGACCAGGGTCTGGAGGGCCAGCTGGTCGCCGGCGGGCAGCGTCCGCCCGCCGGTGATGACGTAGGACCGGACGAAGTCGCTGGTGACGGAAGCTTCCTCGCCGGGCCTCGTCATACGCTCACACCGTTGTTCGAGCGTGGCGCCACGCCCATCGCTCTGCTCAGCGCCGCCACCGTCTTCTGCATCCGGATGGACATCGACTCCATGTCGACGTCGACGGCCGCCGAGACCGCCAGGTAGGCGCCCTGGCCGGCGGCGATGAGGAAGATCCAGCCGCCGTCGTACTCCATGAGCGTCTGCTTCCACATGCCGCGGCCGAGGCCGACGAAGCCGGCGACGGCGCGGCTGAGGGACTGCATGGAGCTCATGGCTGCCGCGTTGGTCTCGGCCTCGCCGCGCTCGATGCCGTCCGAACGCTGGAGGAGCAGGCCGTCACCCGAGACGAGGACGGCGTGACGGGCACCGCGCACTTCCAGCACGTCGTTCAGCACCCAGGACAGATCGGTGTTCACTGGTACTCGGGTCCTTCCGTGGTCATCGTGTCCCGGCCGATCCGCGTCCCCCGGGCGAACGCCCCGAGTCGCGACGCGGTCATCTCGCTGTCGGCGGCCGGCGTCTCTGCGGTGGTGGCGGGCTCGCTGAGCGCGGCCGCGGCCGCCACCTCGCCCGCGCGCCTGCGGCGCTTGGGCAGGCCGCCGGTGGTGGTGCCCACGACCTGCGAGGTGTGGGCGTCCGGTACGGCCGTCAGGTGCTGCGGGGGGTGGGGCGTGGCGAGCTCGACCCGGGCGGGGGCCTGGGCGGGTTCGCTGAACTCCGTCGTGAGCAGTTCCTCCGGAACACGGATCACCGCGCGCACACCTCCGTAGGGGGACACCGACCCGACCGAGACGGCGAAGCCGTAGCGGGCGGCGAGCATGCCGCTGACGGCGAATCCGACCCGGGGAGGGTCCCCGAGACTCGTGATGTCGACGCTTCCGTCGGTGGCCAGCAGCGTGGCCGCGCGGTCCTTCGTCTCCTGGTCCATGCCGAGGCCGGCGTCGTCCACGATGAAGCAGACGCCGCTGGGGACGGCCTGGATGTTGACCTCGACGGGGGTGCCGGGAGCGCTGTAGTTGGTGGCGTTCTCCAGCAGCTCGGCGAGGACGACCGCGACGGGCTCCACGGCCTTGCTGGTGACGGCGACGTTCACCTGCGAGTGGACGCTGACCCGGCCGAAGTCCTTGATCCGGCCCTGGGCGCTGCGCGCCACGTCGTACACGGTGGCGGTGACGTCGCGGCGCCCGAGCCAGCCGCCGCACAGGACGGAGATGCCCTTGGCGCGGCGCGAGAACTGGCTGCCGGTGTGGTCGACGGACATCAGGTCGCCGAGGACCTCGGCGTCGTTGCCGTACTTCTTGAGCAGCCCGTCCAGGAGCAGCTGCTGCTCCTCGGCGAGGGACTGCAGGGTGCCCATGGCGGACTTCAGCACGGCCTTGGTGGCGGACTCCGCGTCCGCGCGTACGTCGGCGACGTCGTGGGTGTGGCGGGCGCCCATCTCCTGCTGGCGCAGGTGCAGGCGGCCGATCTCGCCACGGGTCTCGGCGAGGCTCCTCTCCAGCTCCCCTTTCCCCCGCCGCAGGGCGAGGTTGGTTCTGCGGGCGCTCAGCACTGCGAGCGCCGCAGCGACCAGAACAACAAGCAGGACCCACAGCAGTGGCTCCTGGATGAATGACGTCATGAGACTCTCTTCAAGTCGCATCGCGTCGGAGCTTCGGGCAGCCGAGGGAGCCCGCGACGGAGCCGGCGGGCCTCCTCCACTCGGAAGGTCAAGGCCGCGGGCCGCCTCATACGGACCTCACTGGGGGGACCACACCCGCTCCTCCACGATGGAGCCTTCGCGACTGCCCCCCGTGGCACGTGATCTCACGTACCGTCAGTCTGCTCAAAGTTTGATGATCGTATCACCGCGTCAACTGGTGCAGGCTTGATCGCGGCTTTGGCGGGGGAAGCCTACAGGAGCATCACAACACGCCTTGTTTGAACACCTGTTGGACAGGTCGGACGGCGTCTGCCAACCCGCTCCAGCGGTGTCCGCGGCCGTCAGCGGTAGGCGGCGGCGAGGACGACGTCGACCAGCCGGTCAGCGGCGTCCGGGCGGCCGTGCGCCCGCGCCGCCGTGGCCATCGCCTCGCGCCGCGCCGGGTCGGTGAGCAGCGGCTCGACCGCCTGCCGCAGCCCCTCGGGGGTCGCCGCCCGGCCCTCCAGGGCGAGCGCGGCTCCGGCACGCGCCAGGTGCCGCGCGTTGTGCCCCTGTTCGTCGCCGGCCGAGGAGGCCAGGGGGACGAAGACCGCCGGCTTGCCGAGCGCGGTCAGCTCCGCGAGCGTGCCGGCGCCGCTCCGGGAGACCACGACATCCGCCAGGGCCAGGACGTCCGGCAGCTCCGGGCCGACGAAACCCGTCAGGAAGTAGCGGCCCGCCCCTTCGGGCCCGAGCCCCGCCGTGCCCGCCCGCAGGGTCTCGACGTGGGCCGGGCCGCACTGGTGGACCACGTTGGCCCGTTCCAGGAGCCACGGCAGGGCGCTGACGGCCATGTCGTTGATCTGCCGGGCCCCTTGGGCGCCCCCGGTCACGTAGAGCGTCGGGAGGCGGGGGTCGAACCCGGTCAGGCCGAGAGCGGCCACGGCCTTGTCGGCGCGCCCGGCGAGCACCTCGGGCCGCACCGGGTTGCCGGTGACGACGGCGGAGGCGCGCAGGCTCTCCGGCAGCAGCGGGAGGGAGGAGTCCGAGGAGACGGCGATCCGGGTGGCCGAGGAGGCGAGCCTGCGGTTGGCGAGCCCGAGCCGCACGGTCTGCTCGTGCAGCACCAGGGGTCGTTCGCAGGCCCGCGCGGCGAGACCGGCCGGCACGGCGACGTAGCCGCCGGTCGCCAGGACCACGTCCGGGCCGAACGCCTTGATCGCCCGGCGGGCCTGCACGACGCCCAGGGGGACGCGTGCCATGTCCCGGAGGTTGGCGGGGCCGAGCATCCGCAGGGGGTTCCGGTGGCGGCGGATCTTGCCGGTGGCCACCGCGGTGAACGCGATCCCCTCGTCGCGGGCGACCCTGGCCTCCAGCCCGTCGGCGGTGCCGATCCACAGGACGTCGAGGCCGCGGCCCGCCTCGGCCAGCCGTTGCCGCAGGGTGCGGACGGCCGTCAGCGCCGGGTACGTATGACCGCCGGTCCCTCCCCCCGACACGACGAGGCGGAACGGGGACTGGGGTGCGGCGTCTGCGATCACGCGGCCACGCTACTGCTCCGGGCGCGCTCCCGCCCGTGCCCCGCTCACCCCTGCCGCCGCGCCCGCCACAGCAGGTACACCGCCGACGCCACGGCCGCCGTCCGCAGCAGCACCGGCCACAGGCCGGTGATCGCGTCGGCCATGCCCGCCTGCGGGATCGCCTCGCCCCAGCGGCGCTCGGCGCGGCCCCACAGCCAGACGGCGCCGCCCAGCAGGGTCAGGGCGGGGATGCCGAGGGCGGCGAACTTGGCCTGGAGGGGGGTGAGTCGCTTGGTGAGGTAGGCGGTCAGCCAGCCGAGGAGGAGGCAGAAGAGGTTGCCGAGGACGGCTCCGGCGACGAGGAGGGCGGCGGCCAGCAGGAGCAGGGGGCTGCCGAGCCCGCCGCCGACGAGGGCGCGCGGCGAGAACCGGCGGCGGCCCGGCGCGGCGCCGAGGGGGGCCTCACCGGCCTCCGCCGGGGCGTCGTCGGCCGCCGTGGTCCCGGCCTCCTCGCCCTCGTCCTCGCCCTCGGCCCGGCCCGGGGTCCGGGGCTTGTCCGTCCGCACGCCGGGGTTGAGGAGTTCGGGCACCTCCACCCCGCCCTGGAACCCGGCGAACTCCCCGGGCAGCCGGTTCCCGAAGGTCCCCGCGCCCCCGCCGCCGCCCAGCCCTTCGGGCGTGGCCTCGACCCGCCACCAGTCCGGCGAGGCTCCCGCCAGGTCGGGCCCGGAGACTCCGCGTCCGACGTCCTCCAGTCCGGGGATGCGCCGGGGCGCGGGCGGCGCCTGCTCGCTCTCCCTGGTCTCCCGGGGCCCGGGGAACACCTTGCGCAGGCTCGGCCGCGACGGTTGCGGGTCCGGTTCGGCGGGGCGCGGCGGCGGTACGGGGGTGTGCGCGGGCGCCTCGGGCGCGGCGGCGGTGCCGCCCGCCTTGGCCACCACCTCGGCCGGGCTGCCGAGCCTGCCGAGCGCCCGCCGCACGGCCGCGGGGCTGTCGCCGCCGGGCCGGGCCCTGCGCTGGTCGATGTCGCGCCGCAACTCGGTGATGAGCCGCATCCGTTCGGCCGCCGGAACGTGCCGTTGCTGGGCCAGGTCGCCGACGCGGCTCAGATAGTCGAAGACGAGCTGATCGCTCTCGATCCCCACGCTGCCCCTCACTCCGCTCGTACGCGCCCCGCCCACCCGGGGAACGGGAAACCGCCGGGTCCAACGGTACGCATCGGCGGGGCGGCGCGGGGGTGTTGGCCGCCTGAACCGCGCTCGGCCCGGTTCCCGTCCCGGTGCCCGGCTGCGGGCGGGCGTCCGTCCCCGGGGGCCTTCGGCGGCGGTCCAGGGCGCGGGTGTCCCTGGCCTGCCCTCGCCCGACCGCCGTCGTGGGGCACCGGGCCACCGGCGCGCGGTGACGGCCGGCTCGATCGGTACGGCCGGGCGGCCGACCGGCATCCTCGGCGGGCGCCGCCGAGGGCGGCGCGCCCCGCCTGCCGACCCGGTGACGGTTCGGGCCGGTCGGCGCCGGGAGCGGGTGCGGGCGGCTACCGTTAGCCGGATGAGCGCTGAGCAGCAGCACAGGGACGGTCAGGCGGCGGACCCGGGACCGAGGTCGCTGGCGCAGGCCCTGCGCGAGCGCGACGACGCCTCGCTCGCGGCCCTGCTCCGGGCCCGCCCGGACCTGCTCCACCCGGTGCCGACGGACGTCACCCAGCTGGCGACCCGGGCCGGGACCCGCGCCTCGGTGCTGCGGGCGCTGGAGCACCTGGACCGGTTCGCCCTCCAGAGCGCCGAGGCGCTGGCGGTCGCGCCGGACCCGGCCTCGTACCAGGAACTGCTGGGTCTGCTCGCCGGGGACGAGGGCGACGAGGCGGTGGCCGGGGCGCTGCCCGCCACGGTGGCGCTGCTGCGGGAGCGGGCGCTGGTGTGGGGCGGCGAGGACCGGCTGCGGCTGCTGCGCACCGCCCGCGAACTGCTGGCGCCGTCGGCCTCGCACTCCTCGCCGACCGGTCTGGGCCCGTCGGTGGCGGAGGCGACCTCGGGCATGTCGCCGGGCCGCGTCCAGGAGATCGTGACGGCGGCCGGGCTGCCCCACACCCATGACGCGGTGTCGGCGGTGGCCGCTCTCAGCGCCCTCTTCGCCGACCGGGAGCGGATGGCCGCGCTGCTGGAGCAGGCTCCCGAGGCGTCCCGGGAGGTGCTGGGGCGGCTGGTGTGGGGCCCGCCGTACGGCCAGGTGACGGCCGAACCGGCGGCCCACCTGCGCTGGCTGCTGGACCGGGGGCTGCTGCTGCCGACCACGCCGGGCACGGTGGTCCTGCCGCGCGAGGCCGCGCTGTCGCTGCGCGGGGGCCGCGCCCACCGCGTACCGGAGCCGGTACGTCCACGGGTGGCGGTGGCGGCCGAGCGCACTCCTCAGGTGGTGGACGCGGCGGCGGGCGGGCAGGCGTTCGCGGCGCTGGCCACCGTGGAGGAGCTGCTGCGGTCCTGGGACGAGGGAGGGCCGGCCGTGCTGCGGGCCGGCGGGCTGAGCATCCGCGACCTCAAACGGACGGCCGCCGTCCTGGAGGTGCCCGAGCCGGTCGCCGCCTTCTGGGTGGAGTTGGCGTACGCGGCCGGGCTGATCGCCTCCGACGGCGGCCACGCCGAGGAGCGCCACGACCGGGCCGAGGACGACGGCGAGGGGTACGACGAGCAGGAGCGCGAGGCGCGCCCCCGCCGCCGCACCGGCGAGGCGGAGCACTACGCGCCCACCCCGGAGTCCGACGCCTGGCGCGACCTGCCGCCCGCCGACCGCTGGGCCTGGCTGCTCGAAGCCTGGCTGCCCGGCACCCGCACCCCCGGCCTGATCGGGGGGCGCGACGGCCGCGACCGCACCCTGTCCGCGCTCGGCCCCGGCCTGGACCGCTCCCCCGCGCCCGAGGTGCGGCGCCGGGTGCTGGAGCTGATGGCGGAGCTGGAGCCGGGCCAGGCCCCGGACCCGGCGGCCCTGCTGGAGCGGCTGCGCTGGGAGCGCCCGCTGCGTTCGGCGGGGCCGCGCCGCGAGCGGCCCGAGCCGCCGCGCACCGGCGCGCGCTCCGCGTACGGCGGCGGGGTCGCAGCCAACGACCCGGAGGCCCTGCGCACCAAGCTCACCGAGTGGGCGCTGCTGGAGGCCGAGATGCTGGGCGTGACCGGGCGCGGGGCGCTGGCCGCCCATGGCCGGGCGCTGCTCGCGGCGCCGGGCCGGCCCGGGGAGGCGGGGGCCGCGCGCGCCTCCGCGGTGGCCGCCCTGCTCGCCCCGCACCTCCCGGAGCCCCTGGACCACGTCCTGCTCCAGGCCGACCTGACGGCGGTGGCGCCGGGCCCGCTGGTCCGGCCGCTGGCGGAGGCGCTGGCGGTACTGGCCGACGTCGAGTCGAAGGGCGGGGCGACGGTCTACCGCTTCACGCCGGGCTCGGTACGCCGCGCCCTGGACGCCGGGCGCGGCGCCACCGAGCTGCACGCCTTCCTCGCCCAGCACTCCCGCACGCCGGTGCCGCAGCCCCTGACGTACCTGATCGACGATGTGGCCCGCCGCCACGGTCGGCTGCGGGTCGGCGCCGCCTCCTCGTACGTCCGCTGCGACGACGAGTCGGTCCTCGACGAGATCCTCGCCGACCGCCGGGCCGCCGCCCTGCGCCCGCGCCGCCTGGCGCCCACCGTCCTCGCCGCCCAGGCCGACCCGCGCACCCTCATCGAGGGGCTGCGCGCGATGGGCTTCGCCCCGGCCGCCGAGTCCGCCGAGGGCGACGTGATGATCGCCCGCCCCCACTCCCACCGCACCCCGCCGCGCACGCCCCCGGCGCCCGTACCCGACGGCCCGCCCGCCCCGGACGCGACCCTGCTGACCGCCGCCGTACGGGCGGTCCGCGCGGGCGACCGGGCGGCGACCGCCCCGCGCAAGGACGCCCCGGCCGACGAGTCCCCCGGCGGCCTGCCGCGCACCTCCCCGGCGGACACCCTCGCCACCGTCCAGGCCGCCGCGATGACCGGCGAGTCCGTCTGGATCGGCCACGTCAACGCCGAGGGCGCCGCCTCCCAGCGCCTCCTGGCCCCCCTGCGCGTCGAGGGCGGCTACGTCACCGGCTACGACCACACGGCCGACGAGGTCCGCACCTACGCCCTGCACCGGATCACGGGGGTGGCAGAACTGGCGGAGGACCCGGACGGGGCCGACTCCCCCCACTGAGCCACCGGCGGGGGAGCGGGAACCGGTTCAGATCCCTCGTCACGCGGCACGCGGCGTGAACGTGACGCGGGAGTCACCCTCCTCGATCGCCAGGTTGAGCGAACCTTCCAGGGCCTTGGCCAGCCGCCGCAGCAGCGGAAGCGTCGGCACCGTGTCGCCACCCTCCATCCGCGACACCTGCGGCTGCGTCATCCCCGCCCGCTCGGCCAGCTCGGCCTGCGAGAGACCCAGCTCGACACGGCGGTCGTACACGGCCTGCCCGAGGTCGCCCGCCAGCCGCGCGTCGACGTACTCCTGGTCGTACTCCACCGCCTCCCCGGCAAGCCGCCGGGCCCGGCGCGTCTTCCACGTGTGGTGATCCATCAGCTGTCCTCACGCCGCTCGTAGGTGTGCTCCGCCTTGCCGTGCTCGCTCTCACAGACCCACTGGGCCTGGTACGCCCGCTCGACTTCCGCTGCCTCGCGCATCTTCGTCTTCCGGAACACCGTCAACAGCACGATCCGCCTCTCTGGAGCAAGCCAGTACGGAATCCGTACGGCCTCGCCGTCCAACTCGAACCGGAGCTCGCGCAACTTGCCGCCGAGGTGCCGGGAGTACGGCTCGCCGAGCGTCGTAGGAGCATCCAGCAGACGGTCGGTCTTGTCCTCGACCCGCCGATACAGGCGGAACGGCAGTAGGTCCAACCACTCCCGCACTTCCGGCTCGATCTCGATCCCCCACCCCGTCATGCAATCAAAGGTATATGCACTTGATTGCATGGGCAAGGATTCCGACCCCGCGCACCCCCGAACGTGACCCGTCCGACACCGCCACGCCCCCGCTCCGTCCCGCCATGCGCGACCATGGAGGACTGGCCCGGTGCGTCCGTGGGGCGTCGCCGGGCCGGGTGACGGGTGCGGACGGGCGTAAGACGGAGGTTGTTCGGGTGTCCTGTTTGATCGTGCAGAGCGACAAGACGCTGCTGCTGGAGGTCGACCACGAGCGGGCCGACGCCTGCCGGCGGGCCATCGCGCCCTTCGCCGAGCTGGAGCGTGCGCCGGAGCACATCCACACCTACCGGCTGACGCCGCTGGGCCTGTGGAACGCGCGGGCCGCAGGCCACGACGCCGAGCAGGTCGTGGACGCGCTGGTGGAGTACTCGCGGTACCCGGTGCCGCACGCCCTGCTGGTCGACATCGCCGAGACGATGGACCGGTACGGCCGCCTCACCCTCACCAAGCACCCCGCGCACGGCCTGGTCCTCACCTCCACCGACCGCCCGGTGCTGGAGGAGATCCTCCGCTCGAAGAAGATCCAGCCGCTGGTCGGCGCCCGCATCGACCCGGACACCGTCGCGGTGCACCCCTCGGAACGCGGCCAGATCAAGCAGGCCCTCCTGAAGCTGGGCTGGCCCGCCGAGGACCTCGCGGGGTATGTGGACGGCGAGGCGCACGCCATCGAGCTGGCCGAGGACGGCTGGACGCTGCGCCCGTACCAGAAGCAGGCCGTGGAGGGGTTCTGGCACGGCGGGTCCGGGGTGGTCGTGCTGCCCTGCGGCGCGGGCAAGACGCTGGTCGGCGCGGGCGCGATGGCCCAGGCGAAGGCGACCACGCTGATCCTCGTCACCAACACCGTCTCCGCCCGCCAGTGGAAGAGCGAGCTGGTCAAGCGGACCTCGCTGACCGAGGACGAGATCGGCGAGTACAGCGGGACGAGGAAGGAGATCCGCCCGGTCACCATCGCCACGTACCAGGTCCTGACGACCAAGCGGAAGGGCGTCTACCCGCACCTGGAGCTGTTCGACTCCCGGGACTGGGGCCTGGTCGTCTACGACGAGGTGCACCTGCTGCCCGCCCCGGTCTTCAAGTTCACCGCCGACCTCCAGGCGCGCCGCCGCCTGGGCCTGACCGCGACCCTGGTCCGCGAGGACGGCCGCGAGTCCGACGTCTTCTCCCTCATCGGCCCCAAGCGGTTCGACGCGCCGTGGAAGGAGATCGAGGCGCAGGGGTACATCGCCCCCGCCGACTGCGTCGAGGTCCGCGTCAACCTCACCGAGAGCGAGCGCCTGGCCTACGCCACCGCCGAGTCCGACGAGAAGTACCGCTTCTGCGCGACGACCGCCTCCAAGCAGAAGGTGACGGAGGCGCTGGTCCGCAAGCACCAGGGCGAGCAGACCCTCGTCATCGGCCAGTACATCGACCAGCTCGACGAACTGGGCGAGCACCTGGGCGCCCCCGTGATCAAGGGCGACACCTCCAACGCCCAGCGCGAGAAGCTCTTCGACGCCTTCCGCACCGGCGAGCTGTCGGTGCTGGTCGTCTCGAAGGTCGCCAACTTCTCCATCGACCTGCCCGAGGCCACCGTCGCCATCCAGGTCTCCGGCACCTTCGGCTCCCGCCAGGAGGAGGCACAGCGCCTGGGCCGTGTCCTGCGCCCGAAGGCCGACGGCCACGAGGCCCGCTTCTACTCGGTCGTCGCCCGCGACACCATCGACCAGGACTTCGCCGCCCACCGCCAGCGCTTCCTGGCCGAGCAGGGGTACGCGTACCGGATCGTCGACGCGGACGAGCTGCTGGCGGGGTGAGGCCCGGCCGACCGCCCGGGACGGCTCGGGCGGTCAGGCCGCGTGGTCGGCGTTCTGGTGGCGGCGCAGGAGGACGTTGGCGTCGGTCTGCGCGCTCCAGTCGTACGCGGCCCGGGCGGCGGCCCGCTCCCGGTCGAGCCGCGCGCACTCGGCACACCCCGTGACGGCCTGCGGCGGGCGGTCCGGGTCCACGTCGAGCGCGTGGGCCACCGTCCGCCGCGCCCGCCGGTTGGCCGCCTGCACCCCCGCGCTCAGCCGCTCGGCGAGCGTCGCCGCCCGCACCCGGTCCGGGTCGGTCCGCCACTCGCCGCCCCCGCCGACGGGCCGCAGCACGGCGTACGCCCCGTCCTGCCCCACGTACTCCCCCGCCCGCCCCGAGGCCCCGTCGTAGACGACGGCCCCGCGCCGCGTGGGGTCACCGTTGCTCGCTCGGCTCGCCAATTGCTCTCTCCGTACTGGGTTTTCGCCCGGCGAACCGGGACGAGCGGTTACTTTGTGTGCGGTCAGTGTCGCCCAGCGCGACCTCGCGTCGCCATGCCCGACGCGTGTCACTGACCGCCTGTCACAGCGATCACGAAGGAGTGTTCGTGAGCCGACGCAAGGCCGCCCCCGGTGCCCTGACCGCCGCCACCACCGCCGACGTCTTCGGCGAGGTCCTGCGCTACTTCCGCGAGGAGGCCGGCCTCACCCAGGAGGCCCTGGCGAGACACATCCCGTGCGATCGGTCGCTGGTCAGCCACGTCGAGGGCGGCGCCCGGGTACCGGATGACACCTTCGTCCAGACGTGCGACAGGGTGCTGGGAACCAACGGCGCCCTGATGCGCTTGTGGGTCCGCATCGACTGGTATCCCCAGGTGGAACATCCCGACTGGTTCAAGCGCCGGGCGGAGATGGACGAGGTGGCGGTGGCGGTGCGGGAGTACCAGCAACAGACCATGCCTGGGCTTCTCCAAACGGAGGAGTACGCGACAGCGCAGTTCGGTCAGGTGGCGGGTCCGGACGAGGTTGCCGATCGCGTGATGGCTCGCATGAGTCGGCAGCAACGATTCCTGGCGCCGGATGGGCCCCTGTATCTCGTCGTGTTGGACGAAAGCTGCCTACGGAACGTCATGGGAAGCCCTGCGATCATGGCGCGCCAGGTTGCCCATCTTCGCGCCGTCGGCGCCAGGCCGAACATCAGGATTCAAGTGATACCCGGTAGCCACACCGAAGCGGTCCTACCCAACACCTCCTTGTCTCTGATCACCCTGCCGGATGGGCAGGAATGGGTGTACTCGGAGTCGCTGGACAGAGGGCATTTCAGCAACGCGCCAGACGTCCTGGCACAACACAAGCAGACCTATGATGTGCTCAGGGCGGACGCGCTGTCGGCCAGGGAAACCGCCGCTCTGTTCGACGCGGCGATTGAGAGGAACGGGCACTATGGACAGGCAGAGCTTCAGCGCAGCGTCCTGGGCGAAGAGCAGCTACAGCGGAAACAACGGCGGCAACTGCCTCGAACTCGCCCCCGCGTTCCCCGGCCTCGCCCCCGTCCGCGACAGCAAGATCGCTGAGACCGGCCCCGTCCTCCCCTTCACCCGCCCCGCCTGGGCGTCCTTCGTCTCCGCCGTCCAGCAGGGCGAACTGTCCGTCTGAATCAGGTCAGTTACGAGGACCAGCGCATCCCCCATCGGCCCACCCCGCCCGGAGGGCCACCATGCGCACCCCAGACCTCACCCACGCCCACTGGACCAAGAGCAGCCACAGCGGCCACGACGGCGGGAACTGCCTCGAACTCGCGCTCTCCGTCCCTGACTTCGCTCCGGTCCGCGACAGCAAACACGCCACCCACGGCCCTGTGCTCCCCCTCTCCCGCCCCGCCTGGGCGACCTTCGTGACGGCCCTACGTCACGCGGACGGCCCCGGCGGCGCCTGACGCCGTACGCCCACGGCCCCGGCCCTCCCCCGCTTCACCGGAGGGCCGGGGCTCCCGGGACACCGGCCCACAGGCAGGTACCTTGCCGCCATGGAGCAACGCATCAGCCTGGTCACCCTGGGCGTCACGGATCTGGCCCGCGCCCGGCGTTTCTACGAAGCGCTGGGGTGGCGGGGGCAGGAGGTCGAGGAGACCGTGTTCTTCCAGGCGGGCGGGCTCGGCCTGGTGCTGTGGGGGCGGGACAAGCTCGCCCGGGACAGCGGGTTCGGGGAGGCGCCCACCGGCACGGGCACCGGCTTCGGCGGGATCGTCCTCGCGCACAACGTACGGTCCCGGGAGGAGGTCGACGCGCTCCTCTCCCAGGCGGAGGAGGCGGGCGGCCGGGTCACCAAGCCGGCGGCCGATTCCCCGCACGGCTTCTACGCGGGGTCCTTCGCCGACCCGGACGGCCACCCGTGGGAGGTCGCCCACAACCCGGGCTTCCCCCTCGCCGGGGACGGCACCCTCACCCTGCCGGACTTCGACACCCTCTGAGCAAGGCCCTTCTCCCGCTCTAGGCTGGGCCCATGAACCGGCCGCAGACCGTGCCCCTCCTCCTGGACGCCGCCGCGCACGGGCAGGGGGCGGGCAGGGCGCTGACGGCCGCCCTGGTCGCCGACGCCCGCGAGGCGGGGGTGGAGGTGCTGACGCTGGACGCCCGGGGCGACAACACGGGCGCCCTGCGCCTGTACCGCTCGCTGGGCTTCAAGGAGTACGGCCGTCTCCCGGACTTCGTGGCGGTCGGGGAGCGGCGGTACGACAAGGTCTTCTGCATGGTGGACCTGCGCACCGGGAAGCGTCCGGCGCCCGGGGCTTGACCTGGAGCGCGCTCCGGTTACGAGCATGAGGCCATGGACCTCAACACGACTGACCGTCAGATGGTGCTCGGCACGATGGACTTCGGCACCCGCGTTCCGGCCGACCGCGCGTTCGCGATACTCGACTCCTTCGTGGCGGGAGGCGGGGTCTGGCTCGACACCGCGAACTGCTACTCCTTCTGGAACGACCCCCAGGGTGTCGGCGGGGCCAGCGAACGGGTCATCGGCGCCTGGCTCCGCGAGCGCCCCGGAGCCCGCGACACGGTGCGCATCGCCACCAAGGTCCGCCACAACCCGCTCGTCCCGCACGAGCGGGACAGCGCGGAGGGGCTGTCCGCACAGGCCGTCCGCACCGGGGCGGAGGAGAGCCTGAGGCGGCTCGGGGTGGATCACGTCGACCTGCTCTGGGCCCACGCCGAGGACCGGGACGTTCCGCTGGAGGAGACGGTCCTCGCCTTCGGGGAGCTGGCCGCGAAGGGAGCCGTCGCCCGGGTCGGGGCGGCGAACCATCCCGCCTGGCGCGTCGAACGTGCCCGGTCGCTCGCGCGGGAGCGGGGACTCGAACCGTGGACGGCGCTGCAACTGCGCCACTCGCTCGTCCAGCCGCGCCCCCTCACCCCGCTCGCGGAGGGCGGCCACCGTATGCTCACCGCCGAAGACCTTGACCTGGCCAGGTCCGAAGGGCTCGCCGTATGGTCGTACACCTCGCTGATGTGGGGTTCCTACGTCCGCCCGGACCAGCCCCTTCCGGACTCCTACCAGCACCTCGGGACCAGCCGGGTCCTCCAGGTCCTCGGCGAGGTGGCCGAGGAGCTGGAGGCCACGCGAAACCAGGTCGTCCTGGCGTGGCTGATGTGCCAGGGCATCGATCCGATCGTGGGAGCCAGTCGCGTCGGGCAGGTCGAGGAGGCGCTCGCCGCCCGCCGCGTGAGGCTGGACGACGGGCACCTCGCGCGCTTCGCCGAAGCGCGCTGACCGGCGATCGGCAATCGACGACGGGCCACCGGCGACGGGCCACCGGCGACCGGAAAGGGACTCGTATGACCACGTTGCACACCCCGGCGGCGACCGCCGACCGTACCGGCGTCTCCCTCGACACCTTGCGCTACTACGAACGCGAAGGGCTGATCGGCCCGATCCGGCGCTCCCCCGGCGGTCACCGGGAGTACACGGAGGACGACCTCTTCTGGATCGGGCTGATCAGGTGCCTGCGCACGGCCGGGCTCGGCATAGCGGACCTCAGGGCGTTCGTCGCCGTCCTGCGCTCCGACCGGTCACCTCAGGACCGGGCCGCCTTCCTCCGGGGGCGCCGGGCGGCGCTGGAGGAGCGGGTGGTGGGGCTGCAACGGGCCATCGACGTCCTCGACGACAAGATCGCCTACTACAGCTGAGGCGGTGCGGCCCGGCGCGCCCCGCCGGGCCGCACCGCCTCAGTCCAGGCAGAACTCGTTGCCCTCCACGTCCCGCATGTTCTGGCAGGACTCGTTCTCCTCGTCGGCGAGGAGGAGGGTGCCGCGGGTCGCGCCGAGGGCTTCGAGGCGTACGCACTCGGACTCCAGGGCGGCGAGGCGTTCCTCGCCGACGAGGCCGGTGCCGGTGCGGACGTCGAGGTGGACACGGTTCTTCGCGGCCTTGCCCTCGGGGACGCGCTGGAAGTAGAGCCGCGGGCCCGCGCCCGTGGGGTCGGCGGCGGCGGACCAGGTGTCCCGCTCCCCGGGCGGCTGCGCCTCGTGGTACGCCTCCCAGGTCGGGAAGCCCTCCGGCGGGGCCGCGAGGGTGTAGCCCAGCGCCTCGCTCCAGAAGCGGGCCACGCGCAGGGGGCTCGCGCAGTCGAAGGTGATCTGGACCTGCTTGACCGTCGCCATGCGGGCACCCTAAGGGCCGCACCGGGGGTGGCTTCAACCGCTTTGCCGGGCACGGCGGTTCGGGTGCCTACTCGGCCGGTCCCGGGCGCGGGGGGCACTCGATCCGGTCAGCCGTCGGCTTCCGTGGTGTGGGGCGGCGTGCGCGCGGGCAAGCAACGCCGGGCGCTTGTGCGGCCCCGAACCGACCGCCGGTGGGCGGCGGAGGTCCGATTCGACGGCCGGTCCGGCGGCAGCCGCGGGCCCGGCCCCTGACGACAGCCGGGAGCAGGCCATGGGACGTGATCTTCCCCAGCGCGACTTCACCGACGAGGACAGGGAACGGTTCGGGGCACGGCTGCGGGCCTCGCTCGGGCTCCTCGACGCGCTCCTCGCCTCGCCGGGTTTCGGGGCCGGGGAGCCGACGCTCGGAGCCGAGCTGGAGATGTTCCTGGTGACGCGGGACGGCGTGCCCGTCCCCCGGAACGAGGAGGTCCGCCTGGCCGCCGCCGACCCCCGCCTCGTCCTGGAGATCAACCGGTACAACCTGGAGGCCAACCTCACCCCCGTCCCGCTGCGCCCCCGCCCCTTCACCGCGCTGCACGACGAGGCCGGCACCCTGCTGGAGGCGGTACGCCGGTCGGGCGCCCCGTACGGCGCCGAGCCGTACTGCGCGGGCCTGCTGCCGACCCTGCGCCCGGGCGACCTGACGCGCCGCAACATGTCGCCGCGCGGACGGTACGCGGTGCTCGACGACGCCCTCGGGCGGGCCGGGCGCGGGCTGCGGGTCACCGGGGAGCAGCGGTGCCGGATGCGCTCGGACACGTTCTGCGCGCAGGGCGCCACCAGCTCCTGGCAGGTCCATCTGACCGTACGGCCCGAGGAGTTCACCCGCGTCCACAACGCCGCCCAGCTCATGATCGCCCCCGTCCTCGCGGTCGCCGCCAACTCGCCGCTGCTGCTGGGAAGACGGGCCTGGGAGGAGTCCCGCGTCCCGTGGTACGAGCAGGGCTTCGGCCAGCACCGGCGCCGCGTCGCCCCGGCCGACCGGCGCTCCGGCTTCGGCCACGGCTGGCTGCGCGGGGGCGTACGGGAGCTGGCCGAGGAGGCGGTGCGCCGGTACGCGCCGCTGGTGCCGCTCTGCTCCGACGGCGAGTGGGACCGTCCGCTGCGGCCCGGCGGCCCGCCCGCGCTGGAGGAACTCCGCCTCCACCTGGGCACGGTGTGGTGGTGGAACCGCCCGGTGTACGACCCGGGCGGCGACGGCCACCTGCGGATAGAGCTGCGCGCCCTGCCCTCGGGCCCCACCCCCGCCGACATGGTCGCCAACACCGCCCTGCTGACCGGCCTCGTCCTGGACCGCGCGGCCCGCGAGCCCGGCGGCGAACTCCCCTTCGCCCTGGCCCGGGAGAACTTCTACACCGCTGCCCGCGACGGCATGGCGGCCCGCCTCTGGTGGCCCTGCGGCAGGGCCGCCCCGGTCCGCCTGGCCGCCCGCGACCTCGTACGGGCCCTGCTGCCGCGCGCGGCCGAGGGGCTGGCCGGTGCCGGGGTCGCCGACGACGAGGTGCAGCGGTGGCTGGGGGTGGTGGAGGGGCGGGTGCTGACCGGGCGTTCCGGGGCGCACTGGCAGCGGCGCACCCACCGCGCGCTCGGTTCGGACCGGGCGACGGTCCGCCGCTACCTGGAGCTGAGTGCGACGGGGGCGCCGGTGCACAGCTGGCCGGCGCCGCAGCCGGCGGCGCGGGGGACAGTGCCCGGGCCGAGGCGGGCGGGGAGCGCGCGGTAGTCCCGGCGCGGCGCACGGCCGGGGCGCCGGGGCCTCGCGGACCGCACGGGACGGCTGGAGCGGGGGGCGGGCTCCGGCCGCGTGGGGCGGCCCCTCCTCACCCCGTCCGCTCCCCCACCGGCTCCCCGGCCTCGCTCCCCGCCTCCCGGCGGTCCTGGCCCGGCACCCGCGCCCCGGCCCCGCCGCGCCACGGCCGCCCGCGGGCCACCCAGGCGGCGACCGCGAGGAGGCCGAGCCCCAGGACCGGGTACGGCGCACCCAACGGCTGCTGCCACCAGGGGAAGTGGAGGTCCAGGTCACCCTGGTGGGGCAGGAGCCAGTGCGGGCGGGCGAGGAAGAGCACGGTGAGGGCGGCGGCGAGGAGGGTGTTGCCGCGCGCGAGCACGACGACGAGCAGCGGCACGCACCACACCCAGTGGTGCGACCAGCTGATCGGGGAGACGAGCAGGCCGGTCACGGCGGTCACCAGGACCGGCCAGGGGCTGGCCGCGCCGAGCCGCCGGACCAGGCGCCGGGCCAGCCACAGCCCTGCCACGCCGACGGCGGCGGTCGGCACCGCCCAGGCCAGGCCCGGGTGTTCGGTGTGCAGGGCGCGGGCGATCAGGCCCTGCATGGACTGGTTGTCGACGATCCAGGCGAGGCCGACCCGGCCCGTCTCGTAGAGGCGGCGGGTGAAGAAGTCGACGGTGGCCGACGGCAGGACCAGCGCGCCCAGCAGCACGGTGCCGACGAAGGAGGCCAGCGCGGTCAGGCCCTCGCGGACGCGGCCCGTGATCAACAGGTGGACGATGAAGATGCCGGGGGTCAGCTTGACGCCGGTGGCGATGCCGAGGGCGACGCCCCTGCCGAGGGCGCCGGCCGGGCGGGTCAGGTCCCACAGGACGAGGCAGACCAGGGCCAGGTTGATCTGGCCGAAGAGCAGCGTCTGGAAGACCGGCTCCAGCCAGATCCCGACCGCCACCGCGAGGAGCAGGAACGGGGCGCGGGTGGCACGCCCGGCGAGGCGGCAGGAGAGGTGCACGAGGAGGGCGAGGAGCGCGAGGTTGCCGAGGATGAAGCAGACCTTGAGCACCGTGACCGACGGCCAGGTCGTCGGCACGAAGAGGAGCGCCGCGAACGGCGGGTAGGTCGCCGGCAGCTTCCACTCGGTGACGGTGAAGCCGTAGAGGTCGGCGCCGCTCACGACCGCCCGGCCCTCGGCGCGGTAGACGAGCGTGTCCGCCATCGCGATGTGCTGGATCAGGCACAGGGCGACGAACGCGGTGGACGAGAGGGCCAGCACGCAGGCCGCCAGTCGTACACCGGGTGACCTTTTGATCACTGCCAGGTGTGTCACGGGCGTGACCCTAGTGGATCGCCGCGCCCCGGCAAGCGGACCCGCAGGGTTCCGGCCGAACACCTGACCGGTTCGGACCCCGGCCGGGGGAACGCCGGTCGCACGGGGGAGGAGCGGGGAGCGTCCGCACACGGGCCGTCGCGCCACCCCGCGCGGGCCGCCGGAAAACCCATTGGCCCCGGCCGCCCTCCCCCGCCTACAATCTGCGGCCTTGCCCGCCTCCCCCTCGGGGAGTGCCGCCGGCCGGACGGAAACCGGCCGACGCGTCGTGAAGTGACCGCCCTCGCGGCGGACCGACCCTCACACACCCGGTACGCCTCGCCGCGCGCCGGGCCCCGCCTTCGCCCGGGCCCGGTGCGCCCCGCCCGCGTGCCCGCACGATGCCCGTACGAAGACCGCACCACGGAGGCAAGCGCCCGTGCCCACGCACGACACCCCCGAGACCGAGACCCCGCGCCCCGCCGGCGCCGCGACCGGCGGCGACCCGCTCGCCCGCGAACGCGCCCATCTGGCCGCCTCCCGGGCCGCCCTGCGGGCGATGCGCGAGGACGTCGAGTCGCTCGACCTCACCGACGTGACGGCGAACTGGGTCAACGCCGCCGTCCTGAACGCCCAGATCGAGGAGCGGATCAAGTCCCTCGCCGACCTCGCCCACACCCCGCTCTTCTTCGGCCGTCTCGACTACGTACGCGAGGTCGCCGCCGAGGAGGAGGGCGGCACCCCCGACGGCCCGTACCGCGCCGAACGCTTCTACATCGGCCGCCGCCACGTCCACGACCCGGCCGGCGACCCCATGGTCATCGACTGGCGCGCCCCCGTCTCCCAGCCCTTCTACCAGGCGTCCCGCACCAACCCCCTGGACGTCGCGCTGCGCCGCCGCTTCGGCTACACCGGCGGCGACATCACCGCCTACGAGGACGAGGACCTGACCGTCTCCGGCGACGGCGGCGAGCGGACCAGCCGCCTCCTCCAGCAGGAGATCGAACGCCCCCGCGTCGGCCCCATGCGCGACATCGTCGCCACCATCCAGCCCGAGCAGGACGAGATCGTCCGCTCCGGCCTGGCCGGCACCGTCTGCGTCCAGGGCGGCCCCGGCACCGGAAAGACCGCCGTCGGCCTGCACCGCGTCGCCTACCTGCTGTACGCGCACCGGGAGCGGCTCGCCCGCACCGGCACCCTCGTCATCGGGCCGAACGACTCCTTCCTCCGCTACATCGAGCAGGTCCTCCCCGCCCTCGGCGAGCTGACCGTGCGCCAGGCCACCGTGGACACCCTCGTCGCCCACGTCCCGGTCACCGGCACCGACCCGGCCCCGGCCGCCGTCGTCAAGGGCGACGCCCGCATGGCCGAGGTGCTGCGCCGCGCCCTGCGCTCCCACGTGGGCCGCCCCACCGAGTCCCTCGTCGTGGTGCGCGGCTCCCGCCGCTGGCGCGTCCCCGCCGACGAGATCGCCACGCTGATCGAGGAACTCCTCGCCCGCGACATCCGCTACGCCGCCGCCCGCGAGGCCCTCCCGCAGCGCATCGCGCACGCCGTGCTGATCCGCATGGAGCAGGCGGGCGAGGCCCCCGACGACCGCGTCCAGAACGCCGTGGCCCGCGACCGCGCCGTGAAAGCCCTGGTCAAGGAGGTGTGGCCGCCCGTCGACCCGGCCAAGCTGGTCCTGCGCCTCCTCGGCGACGCCGACTTCCTCCGCAGCCACTCCGAGGACCTCCTCACCGACGAGGAACGCACCGCCCTGCTCTGGCCCAAGCCGTACCGGGGCGTGAAGTCGGCCCGCTGGTCCGCCGCCGACGCCGTCCTCATCGACGAGGCCCGCGACCTGGTCGAACGCACCCCCTCCCTGGGCCACGTCGTCCTCGACGAGGCCCAGGACCTCTCCCCCATGCAGTACCGCGCGGTCGGCCGCCGCTGCTCCACCGGCTCCGCCACCGTCCTGGGCGACCTCGCCCAGGGCACCACCGCCTGGGCCACCCCCGCCTGGTCCGAAGCCCTCCACCACCTCGGCAAGCCCGAAGCCCACGTGGAAGAACTCACGGCCGGCTTCCGTGTCCCCCGCGAGGTCATCGCCTACGCCTCCCGCCTGCTCCCCGCCATCGCCCCCGGCCTGGCGGAGGTCCGCTCGGTCCGGGAGTCGCCGGGGTCGCTGCGGCTGGTGCGGACGGGCGAGGGCGCCCTGCTGCCCGCCCTGGTGGAGGCGTGCCACGAGGCCCTCACCCACGAGGGCTCGACGGGCCTGATCGTCCCCGACCCCCTGGTGGAGGAGGCGGGGGAGGCGCTGGTGCGGGCCGGGCTTTCGGCGCTGGCACCGGGTGAGGAGACACGGGCCGATGCGCGACTGACCTTGGTGCCGGCTTCGCTGGCGAAGGGCCTGGAGTACGACTACGTGGTGCTGGCCGAGCCCGGCGCCGTGGTGGCGGCGGAGCCGACCCGGGGGGCGGGGTTGCGGCGGTTGTACGTGGCGCTCACGCGGGCTGTGTCGGGGCTGGCTGTGGTACATGAGGGGGAGTTGCCAAAGGAGCTGGGGTGAGGTTCACGTGTTGGGCCATTCGGCCCAACTGGGCTGTTCGAACAGGCCGTTGAAACCATCCCTCGCGATCACGGCGTCCTGTACGAAGCCCCCATCCCCGTCCGAGAGGAACCACCCCGTGCACCCCAGCGCCCCCCGCCCCTCCCGCCGTACCCTCCTGACCGCCACGGCCGGCGCCGCCCTGGCCGCCGCCACGCTCGTCCCCGGCACCTCCCAGGCCGCCTCCCCGGGCAGCCGGGGCGCCGGACACGGCTCCGCCTCCGACGCCGTCCGGCGGCTCGCGGAGCTGGAGCGGGCCAGTGGGGCGCGGCTCGGGGTGTACGCCTACGACAGCGGGAGCGGGCGGTCGGTGGCGTACCGGGCCGACGAGCTGTTCCCGATGTGCTCGGTGTTCAAGACGCTGTCGTCGGCGGCCGTGCTGCGCGACCTCGACCAGGACGGGGAGGTCCTGTCCCGCCGGATCTTCTACACCGAGCGCGACGTCGAGCGGGCCGGCGGGGCCCCCGAGACGGGCAAGGAGGAGAACCTGGCCAACGGGATGACCGTCGAGGAGCTGTGCGCGGTCGCCATCACCGCCTCCGACAACTGCGCCGCCAACCTCGTCCTCCGCGAGCTGGGCGGCCCCACCGCCGTCACCCGGTTCGCGCGGTCACTCGGTGACCAGGTCACCCGGCTCGACCGCTGGGAGCCGGAGCTGAACTCGGCCGAGCCCGGCCGCGTCACCGACACCACCTCGCCGCGCGCCCTCACCCGCACCTACGGCCGCCTCGTCCTCGGCGACGCCCTGAACCCGCGCGACCGCCGCCTGCTCACCAGCTGGCTCCTGGCCAACACGACGAGCGGCGACCGCTTCCGCGCGGGCCTTCCCGAGGACTGGACCCTCGGCGACAAGACGGGCTCCGGCCGCTACGGCACCGGCAACGACGCGGGCGTCACCTGGCCCCCCGGCCGCCCGCCGATCGTCCTGACCGTCCTCACCACCCGGACCGAGGAGGACGCCGTCCGCGACGACGGCCTCGTCGCGGACGCGGCCCGGGTGCTGGCGGCGGCGCTGGGCTGACCAACCCGCGGGGCGGGGCGGCCTCCCAGGGCGCCCGCCCCGCCTCGCCCCGAGGCCCCCTCACCCCCCGAGCACCCTCCGCCACTCCCCCACCGCCGAAGCCGCCACCGGGCCCGCCCAGCCCTGCGGCCGTGCCGCTCCCCCGATGTGGAAGGCCGTGATCCCGGCGGCGAGCAGGTGGGGGAGGTGGGGGAGGCGGAGGCCGCCGCCGACCATGAGGACGGGCTCGTAGCCCGGTTCGGCGGAGTGGGTGAGGGCGGTCTCGGCGAGGAGGGTGGGGAGGCCGTCGGTGACGCCCTCGGGGGAGCCGGCGGTGAGGTAGGTGTCGAGGCCGGGGAGGTCGGTGAGGTGTTTGCGGAGGGATGCGCGGGAGGCGGCCCGGTCGATGGCGCGGTGGAAGGTCCAGCGGGCCGGTACCGGGTCGGCGAGGACGGCCAGGAGGGCGTCGAGGGCGCGCAGGTCGGGGCCGCCGGTCTCGTCGAGGAAGCCGAAGACGAACTCGTCGGCGCCCGCGTCGCGCAGGGCGCGGGCGGTCTCGGTGAGGGCGCGCAGGTCGGCGGGGGTCCCGGCGGCGAAGCCGTCACAGGCGCGGAGCATCACCCGGACCGGCAGCGGGACGGCGGCCCGGACCTCGCGGAAGGTGGCGAGGGAGGGGGTGAGCCCGTCGGCGGCCATGTCGGTGACGAGTTCCAGCCGGTCGGCTCCGCCTTCGGCCGCCGCGACGGCGTCCCGCGCGTCGAGGGCGATCACCTCAAGGAGGGCGCGCTTGTTCATGGGTGACCCCTATTCCGACCGCCGGTTCCGACGACCACCGCTGCCTGTCCCACTGACGGACAACACGTTGAGCAATGCGTCAAGCATGGGTAATGCGGACATGAGCGGCCCGTAGGCACCACACGGGGCGAGACAGGTCTAGTCCAATGTGCCACCCTACGCGGAGCGGCCCCGCCACGGCAGGGTGCCTCCGCGCGGACCCCCTACCGGCCGCCACAATGGACGTATGGCCTCCGTACCCGCCGGGCCCGCTCCGGCCGCCGATCCCCGCCCCGCCCTGGTCGCCCGCTGGGTGGCCACCGTCGACGCCGTACGCGGACCGGCCGCGGCGGGCCCGTCCCCTGAGCCGTACGCCGAGAACCTGCTCGGGCGGTGGAGCGAGCCGCAGCGCGCGTACCACACGGTGGCGCACCTGGCGGCGGTGCTCGACCGGGTCGACCTGCTGGCCGCGCACTCCTACGCCGAGGACGCCGAACTGGTCCGTCTGGCCGCCTGGTTCCACGACGCGGTCTACCTGCCCGAGCGGGACAACAACGAGGAGCGCAGCGCCCGCCTCGCCGAGCGGGCCCTGGCCGAACTGGGCCTGGACGAGCGGCGCGTCGCCGAGGTGGTCCGCCTGGTCCGCCTCACCCTGAGCCACGACCCGGCCGAGGCCGACGGCAACGGCGCCCTCCTGTGCGACGCCGACCTCGGGGTGCTGGCCGGCAGCCCCGAGGAGTACGCGGCGTACGCCTCGGCGGTGCGGACCGAGTACGGCTTCGTGGAGGGCGAGACCTTCCGGGCGGTCCGCGCCGAGCTGCTCCTGCAGATGCTGGAGCGCCCCGCCCTGTTCCGCACCGAGTACGGCCACCGGCACTGGGAGGAGCTGGCGCGGCGGAACCTGCGGACGGAGCTGGACCTGCTGGTGATGTGAGGCCCCTGGGCCGTGCCGTGCCCCCGGGGAACCCGCCGGTGCTCCGGGGGATGTAAGGGGTCGGCGGCGTTCTTGGGGGCGGGGATCAGACAGGTGCGTCCAGGGGGCCGGAGCCGGGGCAGGCGTAGGAGCCGATGAGCCTGATCAGGATGCCGTTGGCCTGGCGCAGCTCCTCGTTCTCCGCTTCGAGGTGGGAGATCCGGCGCTCGGCCGAACGGCAGGGCCGGTACCGGAGTTCCGCTGGGGCGGGGTCGGGCTGATGGTCGTGGTCCACGTTCTTTCCCTCCAGGATCGGTCGTGGGGCGGGCGGGGCCGGCGCGGTTCAGGCCGTGAGGCCGCGCCTGGTCTCGGCGGCCAGGAAGACCGCGCCGAGCATGAGCAGGGCCGCGACGTGGAAGAGGGGCGTGGGGCCGGCGGGCGCGCCCGCGTCCCGTACGGCGCCCATGAAGTCGACGGCGGCGACCCTGTTGACCACGAGGTACCAGATCGGCAGGTAGACCGCCTGGAACACCCGGTGCGTACGGCACAGGACGCCGAGCAGCATGGCCAGCGACGGGATGAACAGCACCCCGGCCAGCCAGGCGGCGAGGCCCGGGGCGTCCGCGGCGAGCGCCATCCGGATCAGCGGGGCCACGCCCAGCACCGCGGTCAGCACGGCACCGGAGCCCCATTCGGCCAGCAGCCTCCGGCGGGCCGCCGGGTACGCGCCCAGCAGGCCCTCCATGCCGTGCTCCACCTGCTGGCTGCCCAGGCGGGACCAGATCAGCACCGGCCAGATCCACACGGCGGGCAGGACGAGCCCGGTGACCACGGCCCCGGGGACGGTGAGGCCGGCCACGGTCAGCGCGGCGGCCACCGCCCACCACCACGGGGAGACACCGCCCACCAGGATGCGTACCTCTCCGGCGAGGAGTCGGCCGAAGGTGCCGCCGCCGCTCTCGGTGGCGGTCCTCGGCAGGGTGAGGGCCGCGGTGGGGGCCGGGCGGTACACGGGGGCGGCGGCGGAAGCGGACGCACCGGCCCCGGCCGGGGAGCCGGCCCCGGCCCCGGCCTCGGCCAGGACGCGCGCGGCGTCGCCGCGCCGGTGGCGTGAGGGGTCGAAGCGGCCGAACCAGAAGGCCGGGAGCAGGGCCAGCGCCACCGCGGTCACCACGATCAGCAGGCGGCTCGCCAGGAACCCGCCGCCCAGTTCGAAGCCGTCCCAGCGGAAGGGCGTCAGCGGTTCGGCGATCTGTGTGAGCCCGAGGCTGAAGGTGCGGTCGCCGCCCTCTCCCCGCTCCTCGGTCAGGGCCGCGCCCAACGACTCGGCGGCCCGCCCGACGCCGAGCCCGCCGAGCGGGGCGTCGGAGGACTGCCCGCCGATCCCCACCACCAGGGCGACGAAGAACCACACCACGTTGCCGACGCCGCCGCGCAGCACCGGCACGGTCTCGAAGAACACGGCCGCGGCGGCCGTCAGCGCCAGCAGCGGCAGCGCCAGCACCAGGAAGGGCTTGAGCAGGGCGATCAGGTCGACGGCACGGTCCTCGCCGCGCATCAGCTGCATGGCGAGCGCGGTCACCGCCAGCACGCCGAGCATCGAGGCCAGCACCAGGAAGCTGCTCAGGAACTTGGAGGCCAGGAACGAGGCGGTACGGACGGGGGTGGCGGCCAGGATCTGGCCGACCCGGGTCTCCTCGTCCCGGGCGATGCCCTTGCGGACGACGTAGAAGCCGCCCAGGGTCAGCCAGAGCGCCCCGGCCAGGGCGGTGGCCACACCGACGTACGCGCTGTTGTACGTGCCCCGGTACTCGCCGAGCGCGAGGATCACCCAGCGGCCGTCGGCCGGGGGCACCGCCAGGGAGCCGAGGCCGACGGCGGCGAGCAGGACCACCAGGTAGACGGGGCGGCGCACCCGGTCCTTGAAGTCCCCGACGGTCAGGCCGGGCAGGGCGCTCAGGTTCATCGCCGCACCGCCGGGCGGTCGTCGCGGCGGCGGTCCCCGGCGCCCCGGATGACGCCGAGGTAGGCGTCCTCCAGGTCCGGGGCGACCTGGGTGGCATCGCCGGCCGGGGGCTGGGCCGACAGGACCCGCAGCCGTACCCCGGACGAGGTGCGGATCACGCGGCTGACCACGTGGTGGCTCTGCACGGCGGAGACGGCGGAGGGGTCGACGAGGATCTCCCAGACCCGTCCCTCCAGGTCCCCCGTCAGCTCCTCGGGGGCGCCCCGGCGCAGCAGCCGGCCGCCGGCCATGACCGCGATGTCGGAGGCGACGGACTCCACGTCGGAGACGATGTGGGTCGACAGCATCACCACGCGGTCGGCGGAGAGGTCGCTCAGCAGGTTGCGGAACCGGACCCGCTCCTCCGGGTCGAGGCCGGCGGTGGGTTCGTCGACGACGATCACCCGGGGGTCGCCGAGCAGCGCCTGGGCGATGCCGACCCGGCGCAGCATGCCCCCGGAGTACGCGCCGAGCGGCCTCTTCACGGCCTCGGTGAGGTTGACCAGTTCGAGCAGTTCCTCGATCCGGGCCCTGGCCGAGCGGGCGGAGAGGCCCTTGGCGGCGGCGAGGTAGGCGAGGAACTCGCGCGAGGTCAGGTGCGGGTAGACGCCGAAGTCCTGTGGCAGGTAGCCGAGGTGGCGGCGGATCGCGTCCGGGTCGGCGGTGAGGTCGGTGCCCTCGTAGCGGAGGGTTCCGCTGGTGGGTCTGGTCACCGTGGAGATGATCCGCATCAGGGAGGACTTGCCGGCGCCGTTGGGACCGAGCAGTCCCACCATTCCGTGGCCGAGGGTCAGGGAGAGCCCGTCGACCGCGCGTCTACCTCCCTTGTGGACCTTGGTGATGTCGATCAGCTCAAGCATGGTCTCCGCCTTCTCGTCTTCTCCGGCTGTTCCGGCCGGCGGTTGTGCGTACGTGAGGGGTGCTCACGGTGCGGCTCGCGGCCCGTTCAGCCCTTGAGGTCGGTGGGGTCGCCGTTGCGCAGCACGGTCAGGTCACGCGGGACCTCCACGCGGAACCTGGTGTCGCAGTCGGCCAGGCCGCTGCAGGAGGCGTCCAGGTCGAGGGTGTCGCCCTTCAGCTCCCAGGTGACGTCGCTGCCGCCGAGCGAGGCGCCCTCGTGGAACCAGAGGGTGACGCGGACGTCCTCGATGTCGGCGGCGACCAGGTCGGTCGGGTTGTCGTGGGTGCGGACGTCCAGCTTCCTGCCGCTGAAGGGGAACGCCTTCTCCTGCGGGTCGGCCTTCTTCGCGTCGGCGCAGCCGGCCGTGGTGAGCAGCAGTCCGGCGGCGAGGGCGATCAGGGTGGTGGCGGTCCTGCCGCGGGTGTTCTCGGCTCGGGTGAACATCGGGTGCTCCGTCTCCGGTCGGATGGTGACGGCTCCAGATTCCCGGAGTACGGGTCCGCCGCCATCTGCCGTTCGGCAGATATCCGGGGACGGGGCGCGACGCCCTGGAGGCGGTCCCCAAGGCTTGTCCGGCGGATCTTCGTGGAACAGCCTGCGGCGTCTGGTGCGTGCTCTCGGCCTGCGCCCGGATCTCCCTCGTACGGGACGTACTCGGGTGATCCGGGCGTACGGCGAGAGTGCGTGCCAGGCGTCGCAGGCCCACGAAGATCCGCCGGACAGGCCCTAAGGAGCGTCGAGGGGCAGTACGCCGACGACGGTCCAGCCCACCGGGCCGGGGCCCGCCTCGACGTGGCCGCGCAGGCCGGTGAAGCGCTCGGTGAGCGCCGGCAGGCCCGTGCCGCCGTCGGCGCGGGGGCCGGGGGCGTAACCGGTGGGGCGGCCTCCGTCGTCGGAGACGGCGACCCTGAGCCCGTCCGGATCGCGGCCCACCGCGACCCTCACCAGACGGGCGGCGGGGGCGTGCCTGCGGATGTTGGTCAGCGCCTCGATGACCAGGCGGTAGGCGGCGTCCTCGGTCTCCCGGGGCAGCGTTCCGGCGACCCCGGGCGCCAGGTCGAGGGTGGTACGGACGTTCCCCGACCCCTCGAAGCGCCGCAGCAGGCCGGCGAGGTCGCCGAGGCCGTGCACGCGGGTGGCGGGGGGCTCCGTCCGGGTGCCGGGCTCGCGCAGGACCCGCAGGGTGTCGTCCATGGAGGCCAGGGCCCGCTGGCCGGCGGCCTCCAGCCGCTCCAGCAGCGCCCTGGTCCGCGCCTCGTCGTAGTCGACGAGGCGCGCCGCCTGGGTCTCCAGCAGGATGCCGGTCACCTCGTGCGCGACGAAGTCGTGGAGGTCCCGGGCGACGTGGAGGCGTTGTTCGCGCCGGGCCCGGTCGATCGCCTCGGCGCGGCGCTCGTCCTGGGCGCGCTGGTGCAGCCCGATCCCCACCGCGGTCAGGGCGAGGACGGTCGCCGCCAGGGCGCCGAGGACCGACTGCTCCAGCACGCTGTGGGAGTTCCTCAGCGAGAAGCGCAGCGGCAGGACGACGGCGGCGGCCCCGGTGAGCGTCCCGAGCACGGCGGCCGGGAGTACGGGCGCCCGGCGTACCACCCGCAGCAGCAGCACCAGCAGCGCCGTCAGTTCGAACGGCAGCCAGGGCAGGGCCCACTTGACCTCCGCCCAGCCGTCGCGGGTCAGCAGGAAGCCGAGGTCTCCCAGTACGGAGAGCGCCGTGGCGGCCGTCACCGCCTTCGGCAGCGTGAGGCCGCCCAGGGGGAAGCGCGCCGTGGAGGCCACCACGGCGAGGGCGGTGGGGGCCACCACGAACAGGGCTTCGAGGGGTGCCGCGAGGCCGGGGAGGACAATCAGGCAGACCACCAGGGCGCGGGGCGTGGCCCAGCGGTCGGTGTCACGCGTCGTCTCGGTCCGCATGGGGGCGAGCGTACGCACGACGGGCCCGCCTGGTATCCGCCGTTCGGCAGAGGCGGAAACGGCGCCGCCGCCCCCGCGCCGTCACTTCGGGCGGCGGCTGGCGGTGTATCCGCGTTCGAAAGCCCGGACGGCGATGCCGACCCGGTTCCGCACCCCGAACTTCCGCTGGATGCTCGCCACATGGGTCTTGACGGTGCCCGGGGAGATGAACAGCTCGGCGGCGATGTCGGCGTTGGTGCCGCCCTCGGCGACCAGCGCGGCGATCTCCCCCTCCCGCTCGGTCAGCGCCTCGGTGCGGGGTGCCGGGTCGCCCGGCGCCCGGTTGCCGGTGACGTGCCGCAGCAGCCGCACCGTGGTGGAGGGGCTGATCAGGCTGTCCCCGGCCATGGCGGCGCGGACCGCCTCCACCAGCAGGGCCGGGCCCGAGCGCTTCAGCAGGAAGCCCGAGGCGCCGTTGCGCAGCGCAGGGTAGACGTACTCGTCGAGGTCGAAGGTGGTGACGACGACGACCTTGGGCCGCGGTTCGGGCGCCTGGGGACCGGCCAGCCGCCGGACCACCTCCAGCCCGTCCATCCGCGGCATCCTGATGTCCGCCAGGACCACGTCCGGCCGGAGGCGGCGGGCGGCCTCCACCGCCTCCACCCCGTCGGCGGCCTCGCCGACCACCTCCATGCCCTGCTGGTTCCCGAAGATGACCCGCATACCCCGCCGGACCATCTCCTGATCGTCCACCAGCACCAGTTTCACCGTCATGAGGGGCAGCTTGTCAGCAACTCCGCGCCGGGAGCGTCGACTTGCCTACGAGGTCCCGCGTGCGGTCGATCACAGGCGCGTCGCGTACGAGCGCGGTCCGTACCGCTGGACCCCGCCGGCTGGGGCCGGTCCACGCGCTCCACCGGCACGCGAGTCGGCCGGCGGCCCGCCGGGCTCCTCGTTCAGGCCGGTCGTTCAAGGCCGGGCACAGGCGGCGCCAGTTGTACGCACCGACCAAGTCCCGGGGCGCGCGCGGGACCTCCGACGCGCCCTCCGGAGGCGCGGGGAATGCCGTTCTCCCGGCGGCCGTTGCACCCACGTGTCCGATTCAGCTGAGCGCCATCGCGAGCCCGAGCCCGCCCACCCCCCAGCCCCCGCGAGCACCCCGAAGCAGCCGGCCGCCGCTCAGGAGCAGACCGGGCGACCCGCCCGGGAACGCATGCCCCTCGCCGTCTACGTCCTCGGCCTGGCCGTCTTCGCCCTCGGCACCAGCGAGTTCATGCTGTCGGGGCTGCTGCCGCCGATCGCGCGCGACATGGACGTCACCATTCCGCAGGCGGGGCTGCTGATCTCGGCGTTCGCCGTCGGCATGGTGGTGGGCGCCCCGCTGCTGGCGGTGGCGACGCTCCGGCTGCCGCGCCGGCTGACGCTGATCGCGCTCCTCACCGTCTTCGGCCTCGGCCAGGTCGCGGGCGCGCTCGCCCCCTCGTACGCCGTGCTGTTCGCCTCCCGGGTGGTCAGCGCGCTGGCCTGCGCCGGGTTCTGGGCGGTCGGGGCGGCCGTGGCCATCGCGATGGTGCCGGTCACCTCGCGGGCGCGGGCGATGGCCGTGATGCTCGGCGGGCTCTCCGTCGCCAACGTGCTCGGAGTGCCGATGGGCGCCTTCCTCGGCGACCAGCTCGGCTGGCGCTCGGCGTTCTGGGCCGTGGCGGGGGCCTCGGCGGTGGCGCTGATCGGGGTGGCGGCCCGGGTGCCGCATCTCCCGCGTCCGGCCGAGACGCCGGTGCTGCGCCGGGAGTCGGCGATCTACGCCGACCGGCAGGTGTGGCTCGCGATCCTCGCCACGGCCTTCGCGGCGGGCGGTGTCTTCTGCGCGTTCAGCTACATGGCGCCCCTGCTCACCGATGTCGCCGGGCTCGCCGAGTCCACGGTGCCGTGGGTGCTGGCGCTCTTCGGCGCGGGCGCGCTGGTGGGTACGGCGATCGGCGGGCGGGTGGCCGACGCTCACCTGTTCGGGGTGCTGCTGGGCGGCATGGCGGCCTCCGCCGTCTTCCTCACGGCCCTGGCCCTGCTCGCCTCCACGGCCGCCTTCGCCGTCGCCCTCTCCTTCCTGCTGGGCCTCTCCTCCTTCTTCACCGGCCCGGCTCTCAACGTCCGCATGTTCAACGTCGCGGGCGCCGCCCCCACCCTGGCCGGTGCCACCGCCACCGCCGCCTTCAACCTCGGCAACACCGGCGGC
The DNA here is from genome assembly GCF_051397025.1 of Streptomyces sp. BBFR102. NCBI lineage: Bacteria > Bacillati > Actinomycetota > Actinomycetes > Kitasatosporales > Streptomycetaceae > Streptomyces > Streptomyces sp. BBFR102. The sequence continues at coordinate 3,386,480 of NZ_CP195757.1, read as the reverse complement.
CCCTGGCTCGGCGGCACCGTCATCGACGCGGGCCTCGGCTACCCGTCCACCGCCTGGGCGGGCGCGGCCATGCTCCTGGCCGGCATCGCCGCCGTCACGCTCGCCCTGCGGCTGGGCAGGGGCGGCGGAAGCAGCCGGGTCGCGGCCCGGTCGGCCGGGCGCTCCGCCGACGCGCCCGGACCTCAGGCCGCACGGGCCCCCGGCCCCGCGTAAAACCCCTGCCGCGCACGGGGGCAGCGCCTACGCTCGGCCCATGCTGGAGATGGGCGCGGATCAGGTGGACGAGGCGGTCGCGGAGTGCGCGGAGCTGCTGCGGTCGGTCGCGGACCGGGACTGGGCGGTGCCGGCCGGCTCCCTGGAGTGGTCGGTGCGCCGCACGGTGGAACACGTGGCGGACGATCTCATCGCGTATGCCGGGCAGTTGACCGGCCGCGCCGCCTCCGGGTACGTCGGGTACGGCATCGCCCTCGACGAAGGGCTGAGCAACGAGGACGCGGCGGGCGTCGTCACCGCCACCGGCGGCCTGCTCTCGGCGGTGGTCCGCACGACCCCGCCGGGGGTGCGCGGCTGGCACTCCTTCGCGTACGGGGCCGGGGACCGGACGGGGTTCGCGGGGATGGGCGTCGCCGAGGTCCTGCTGCACACGTACGACATCGCGTGCGGGCTCGGGGTGGCGCGCTGGCGACCGCCGTCCCGGCTCAGCCAGTCGCTGCTGGCCCACCTCTTCCCGCACGTCCAGCCCGGCCCCGACCCGGCGCGCACCCTGCTGTGGGCGACCGGCCGCGCCGACCTCCCGGGGCGGCCCCGGGTCACCTCCTGGCACTGGCACAACGCGATCGTGCTCCCCGTCGAGGACGAGGAGGACGAGGAGGCGCCGGCCGTGCTGGAGCTGCGCGAACTCTCCCCGGCCGCCGCGATGGACCTGTCGGTGGGCGGCACCGCCGGCCACACCTGGCTCGGCGGCGACCCCGACGAGGGCAGCCGCGCGGCGGGCGCGATGGTGGCGCGGACGTACGCCCGGGGCACGCACCGGCCCGAATGGGGCACCTTCGTCCTCGTCCGGCTCCGCGACGAGCGGGCGCTCGGCACGATCGGCTTCCACGGCCCGCCCGACGAGAGGAACAGCGCCGAGGTCGGCTACGGCCTCCAGGAGCGGGCCCGAGGCCACGGCTACGCCACCGCCGCCCTGCGCACCCTCACCGCCTGGGGCCTGGGCCGGCCCGGCTCCCCGGCCTTGCGCGCCCGCGTCGACCCCGGCAACAAGGCGTCCCAGCACGTCCTGCGCCGCGCCGGTTTCACCCCGGCCGACCCACCGGTCGTCCAGGACCTGGCCGAGGGGCTGGACCTGCGGTACGAGCGGCGGGGCTGATCCCCGCCGCCCACGGTGCTATCCGCCGCCGCCCGCGCCCCACCGCTTGCGCCGCCTGAGCCCGGCCCGGGTCAGCAGCACCACCACCTCGCGGCTGGACACCTCGGCGGCCCCGGCCCGTACCGCGTCGGCGTAGCGGTGGGCGGGCAGGTCGTAGTGGTCCCGCTCGAAGGCGCGCGGCGGCACCCCGATCCGCGCCGCGAAGGCGTGCAGTTCCTCGTACGAGACGTCGCTGACCAGGTGCGACCAGAGGCGGCCGTGTCCGGGCCAGGCCGGCGGGTCGATGTAGATCACGGGCGCCCCGTCAGCCGGTGGCGCCGCCGAGCGAGCCGACCGGCGCGATCACGGCCCCGGCCTTGCCGCACACCCAGTGCGGGTCCTCACCCAACTCCGGCTCCACGTCCAGCGCGTGCGGGTCCTCCTCCCCGCACAGGGGGCAGAGCGGCCAGCGTCCCACCCGCTCCAGCAGGGCGTCCTGCACGTCCTGCGCGACCAGCCCGGTGACGTACGCGGCCCCCTCCGGCCACTGCTCCACCCACCACCGCCGCCCGGCCACCGCGTCCTCCACCAGATCAGCCTCCTCGGCCGACCGCGCCCCGAGATCAGCGAGGACCGCCGCCCGAGCGCCGTGCAGGGCCTGTTCCGTCCGCGCCATGTCGTTCATGGGTCCATTGTCCCCCGGAGGGGGCGGGGAGTGGCCGGTGACGCCGTGCCCGCGACCTCGACTGGGGCCGTCCACGTCCTCGGAACCCCGGAGCAGATCACAGAACGCCGCTACGCCGAACGGGAGTTCCGGGTCGGGACCTGACCGGTCCGGCATCCGGTACGCGCCCCAGCCGTCCGCACAGGCGGATCGCCGGGGCGAACGTGCACCGGGCCGGATCAGCGATTGACCGCCTGAACCTCCTGGACCGTCATCTCCCGCGTCGTCTCGAAGGTGCCGTCAGGGAGGACGCCCCGTGTGCCGCTCGATCCTTCCCAGGAGATCTCCCAGGTGACCGACGCCTTCAGTGCGTACGGCTCGCCGTTGGTGGCGCGGAGGTAGCGGATGCCGCAGGGCGGCGTGCTGTCGGCGTCGCCCTCGGTGTACGGCATGCCGATCGAGCCGTCGCCGTTGATCCGGCAGTCGCCGGAGGCGGGGTACGTGCGGGCGTCCGCGGTCCCCGGCTCCAGGCGCAGGCCGACCGGCTTCGCGGTGGTCTCGGCCCGGACTCCAGACGACACGGGGGGGCAACTCGGACGGACCAAAGCTCTCCAGGCGGCGTACGGGCGCACCAGTCGAGATTCCGCACTCTCCCGGCAACCCGCCCGGCCCGGCCGGCTCGTTCGGGAGGCGCCGCGAAGGCGGGGCCGTCGGGGCTCTCCGCACATCTGGCCGGGCCGGCGAACCCTCCCCGATCGCCCTCCCCGCCCTTGCCAAACCCCCGGTCTGAAAATACCTTCCAAACGTGAGCAGCAACGTGAAGGAAAGTTTCGGACGGTCCGCCCCGCCCGCGCCGGCGGCGCTTGCGGCCAAGGTCAGGACGTTGGGGCCGTCGATGACGCGGTCGGTGCAGCGGGTGGCGGAGGCGGTGGCCCAGGACCCGGCGGGGTGTTCGGCGTTGACCGTGACCGGGTTGGCGGAGCTGACCGGGACCAGTGAGGCGACCGTGGTGAGGACGGCGCGGCTGCTGGGGTATCCGGGGTACCGGGACCTCAGGCTCGCGCTGGCGGGGCTCGCCGCGCAGCAGGAGTCGGGGCAGTCGCCGGCCGTGACCGCCGACATCGCGGTGGACGACTCGCTGGCGGACGTGGTGGCGAAGCTGGCCTACGACGAGCGGCAGACCCTCGCCGACACCGCCGCCGGACTGGACACCGCGCAGCTCGCGGCGTGCGTGGACGCGCTCGCGGGGGCGCGCCGGATCGACCTCTACGGCATCGGGGCCTCGGGGCTGGTCGCCCAGGACCTGGCGCAGAAGCTGCTGCGGATAGGTCTGATCGCCCACGCCCACGCCGACCCGCACCTCGCGGTGACCAACGCCGTGCAGCTGCGCCCGCGTGACGTGGCGATCGCCATCACCCACTCCGGCACGACCGGCGACGTGATCGAGCCGCTGCGCACCGCCTTCGAGCGGGGTGCCACCACGATCGCGGTGACCGGGCGGCCCGACGGCGCCGTCTCCCAGTACGCCGACCACCTGCTGACCACCTCCACGGCGCGCGAGAGCGAGCTGCGGCCGGCCGCCATGTCGTCCAGGACCAGCCAGCTCCTGGTCGTCGACTGCCTCTTCGTGGGGGTCGCCCAGCGTACGTACGAGACGGCGGCGCCCGCGCTGTCCGCCTCGTACGAGGCGCTGGCGCACCGCCACGACCCGCGCTCGGCGCGTCGCTGACTCCGTACGCACCGCCCGGCCGCACCCCGCACCCCGCACCCACGTACCGAAAGAGCCCGTTCCGATGACCGACACCACCGCCCGTGAAGACGTCCCGTCCGACGAGGGTCTCCGTGCCCAGCTGGAGACGCTGACCACCGAGGCGTTCCGGCCGGAGCTGGCCGAGATCGACCGGCTCTCCACGCTGGAGATCGCCCGCACCATGAACGCGGAGGACGCCACCGTGCCCGGCGCCGTGGCGCGGGTGCTCCCCGAGATCGCCGCCGCCATCGACCAGATCGCGGAGCGGATGGCGCGGGGCGGACGGCTGATCCACGCGGGCGCCGGTACGGCCGGACGGCTCGGCGTGCTGGACGCGAGCGAGTGCCCGCCCACGTTCAACACCGACCCCGCCGAGGTCGTCGGCCTCATCGCGGGCGGCCCCCGCGCCCTGGTCACCTCGGTCGAGGGGGCCGAGGACAGCGCGGAGCTGGCCGCCGAGGACCTGGCCGAACTGGCGCTCACCGCCGACGACACGGTGGTCGGGATCTCCGCCTCGGGCCGCACCCCGTACGCGGTCGGCGCCGTGGAGTACGCCCGGCGGGCCGGAGCGCTCACCGTCGGGCTCTCCTGCAACGCGGGCAGCGCGCTGGCAGCCGCCGCCGACCACGGCATCGAGGTCGTGGTGGGGCCGGAGCTGCTGACCGGCTCGACCCGGCTGAAGTCCGGCACCGCGCAGAAGCTCGTGCTGAACATGGTCTCGACGCTGACCATGATCCGGCTCGGCAAGACGTACGGGAACCTCATGGTCGACGTGCGCGCCTCCAACGAGAAGCTGCGCGCCCGCTCGCGCCGGATCGTCGCGCTGGCCACCGGCGCCGGGGACGAGGAGATCGAGGCGGCACTGGCCGCCACCGGCGGCGAGGTGAAGAACGCCATCCTCACGGTGCTCGGCGGGGTCGACGCCGCCACCGCCGACCGCCTGCTCACCGACGCCCGGGGCCACCTGCGGGAGGCGCTCGCCGCCGCCCGCCCCGGCACCACCTGACCGCGCCACCCCCCGCACAGCAAGGCAGCACGCACCATGGCTGAGAACAAGAACCGCGCCCTCGCCGCCGCGATCCTCCCCCTTGTCGGCGGCGCCGCCAACGTCATCACCGTCGTCCACTGCATGACCCGGCTCCGGCTGGGCCTCGCGGACCGCACGCTCGTCCAGGACGAGGCGCTCAAGGCCGTGCCCGGCGTGCTGGGCGTGGTCGAGGACGACACGTACCAGATCGTCCTCGGGCCGGGGACGGTCGCCCGGGTCACGCCGGAGTTCGAGGCACTGGTGGAGGAGGAGCGGGCCGCCGCGCCCGCGCCCGCCCCCGGACCGGAGACCGCCCCCGGTGCCGCCTCCCCCGAGCCGCACCCGGTGACCGCCGGAGAGCTGGCGGCGCGCGGGGCCGAGATCAGGGCGGCCCGCAAGGCGCGCAACGCCACGCCGGTCAAGCTGTTCCTGCGCCGCGTCGCCGACATCTTCGTGCCGCTGATCCCGGCCCTGATCGGCTGCGGCATCATCGCGGGCGTCAACGGCCTGCTGGTCAACCTCGGCTGGGCGCCGGGCGTGACCCCGGCGCTCGGCGCGCTCGCCTCCGGCTTCATGGCGCTGATCGCGGTCTTCGTCGGCTACAACACGGCGAAGGAGTTCGGCGGTACGCCGATCCTGGGCGGCGCGGTCGCGTCGATCATCGTGTTCCCGGGGATCGGCGACGTCGAGGTGTTCGGGTCGAAGCTCTCGCCCGGGCAGGGCGGGGTGCTGGGCGCGCTGGGGGCCGCGGTCCTCGCGGTGTACGTGGAGCGGTGCTGCCGACGCTGGGTGCCGGAGGCGGTGGACGTCCTCCTCACGCCGACCGTCACGGTGCTCGTCTCCGGCCTGGTCACCGTCTTCGGCCTGATGTTCGCCGCCGGGCGGATCGCCTCCGGCATCGGCACCGGCGCCGACTGGCTGCTGGAGAACACCGGCGCCTTCGCCGGGTTCGTCCTCGGTGGGCTCTTCCTGCCGCTGGTCATGCTCGGCCTGCACCAGGCGCTCATCCCCATCCACACCACCCTGATCGAGTCGCAGGGTTACACCGCGCTGCTGCCGATCCTCGCCATGGCCGGCGCCGGGCAGGTCGGCTGCGCCGTCGCCGTCTACCTGCGGCTGCGCCGCAACGCCTCGCTGCGCCGGACGATCCGCTCGGCGCTGCCGGCCGGCGTCCTCGGCGTCGGCGAGCCGCTGATCTACGGGGTCTCGCTGCCGCTGGGCCGCCCGTTCGTCACGGCCTGCGTCGGCGGCGCGGCCGGCGGTGCCTTCATCGGCGCCTTCTCGATGCTCGGCGACACCGTCGGCTCCACGGCGATCGGCCCGTCCGGCTGGGCGCTCTTCCCCCTCCTCGCGGGCACCCGGGACCTCGGCCCGCTCATCGCCGTCTACGGCGGCGGCCTGGTCGCCGGCTACCTGGTCGGCTTCCTCGCCACGTACTTCTTCGGCTTCAGCAAGCAGATGCTCACCGACCTCAACGCCGAGGCCGGGGAGTCCGGCGGGGCCCGCGCCGAGGCGGAGCCGACGGACGCGGGGCCGGACCAGGACCCGGGGAGCCCGGGCCCGGGGGGCGCGGCCGACCCGCCCGGCCGCCGCCCGGGGACGCCTCCGGCCCCGGCACCGGCCCCCGCGCCGAGCAGCTGACCCCTGCGGTCCCCAACACCGCGTCACGTGTGCGCGAAAGCGCCACCCTGGAACCGTACGCCTGCTTGAATCCAGCCCATGACCACGACCACACCCCGCCCCTCGGCCCTGGATTCCGGCACCTGGCAGCTCGCCGACGACCTGCCCGCGGTCCGCCGCGTCGGCTTCGGCGCGATGCGGCTGCCCGGCCCCCTCGACGGGCCCGGCACCGACCGCGAGCGCGCGCTGAGGGTGCTGCGCCGCGCGGTGGAGCTGGGGGTCAACCACCTCGACACGGCCGCCTTCTACTTCTCCACCACCCGGTCCGCCAACGAGCTGATCAACGCCGCCCTCGCCCCCTACGCCGAGGACCTGGTCATCGTCACCAAGGTCGGCCCTGGGCGGGACACCTGGGGCGAGTGGCAGTGGGCGTCGCCCCGGCAGTTGCGCGGCCAGGTCGAGGAGAACCTGCGCCAGCTCGGCCGCGACCACCTCGACGTGGTCAACTTCCGCGTCAAGCGCCAGCAGACCACCCAGTCGCTCGCCGACCACGTCGGCGCCCTCGCCGAACTCCGCGAGGCCGGCCTCGTCCGCCACCTCGGCGTCTCCAACGTCCGCCCCGACCATCTCGCCGAGGCTCGCGCCATCGCCCCCGTGGTCTGCGTGCAGAACCCGTACGGAGTAGGTGCGAGCGTCCAGGAGCAGGAGTTCGTCCAGGAGTGCGGCGAGGCGGGCATCGCCTACGTCCCGTTCTTCTCCGTCGCCGGCGCCCGCCGCGAGGCCGGCGCCGGCGAGCCGGGCGAGGCCGTCCGCGAGGTCGCCGAGGCGCACGGCGCGACGCCGGCCCAGGTCAAGCTGGCCTGGACGCTCCAGCAGGGCCCGCACGTCCTCGCCATCCCGGGCACCACCGATCCGGCGCACCTGGAGGAGAACGTGGCGGCGGGCTCCCTGCACCTGAGCGAGGCGGAGTTGGCGCGGCTGGGGACGCCGGACGCCTGACGCCGCGGCGGCCCACCCACCGCGCCCCGGCGCCGGGTCGTGGCGCGATGGCCGTACGAGGAGTCGGCCCCGTCGGCGTGGCCGTCCCCGGCCTGGGGGCCGCCACCCGCTTCCTGGTCGGCGCGCTGCCGAGCCCCGCCGCCCGGGACCGGTACCGGGGAACTCCTCGACGGGCCGATGCCCGACTCCCCCATGGGCCGCCCCCGTTCTGCGGCGTACCCTCGGCCGGATGAGCGAGCCCGACACCCCCGCCCCCGTCCCGGACGCCCTCCTCCCCGGCGGTGCCCTGATGCGGCTCGTACGCCCGGACGACGCCCCCGCCCTGCTCGCCGCGTACCGGCGCAACGCCGCCCACCTCGCCCCGACCGAGCCCCGGCGCGGCGCGCGCTTCGCCACGTCGGCCGGGCAGGCCGAGCGGATCGCGGGGCAGTTGCGGGAGTGGGAGGCGGGCCGGGCGGTGCCGTGGGTGCTGGACGGCTCCGGTGTCCCGGGGGCCCACCCGGTGCTCGGCACCCTCACGTTCACCGGCGTCGTCCGGGGCCCGCTGCTCAGCGCCTCGGTCGGCTACTGGGTGGACCGGGAGCACACCGGACGCGGCCTCGCCGGGCAGGCGCTCGCCCACGCCGTGGCGTACGCCCGCGACACGCTCGGCCTGCACCGGCTGGAGGCGGGCACCCTGCTGGACAACACCGCCTCCCAACGCGTCCTGCTCCGTGCCGGCTTCACCTGGTACGGAACCGCCCCGGACTACCTGCACATCGCGGGTGCCTGGCGCGACCACCACCGCTACCAGCTGATCCTCGGCGAGGTGGAACCCCAGCCGTGACGGGCGCGCCGGTCCCCCGTGACCGGCGCGCCCCGGCCCGGCTCAGGGGAGCCTCCCCTCCCAGTTGATCTCCCGCACCTTGGCGCGCAGCACCTCCTTGCGGTCGGCGGCCCGCACCGCGCGCGGCGGGCAGTCCCACTCCTTGCCGCCACCGGGCGGCCGGAGCTGGATGTACGGGCCCTCGCTGCCCATGACCCGGCCGAGACGGCCGTCCCGGACATCGACGGCGAAGGCGCCGACCACCCACACGGCCTCGGGCACCTCCGGCTCGTCGGCGTCGGCGCAGCAGGCATCGTCGTCGCTCATCGCTGCCGAGCCCCCTCCAGGACGGCGCTGAGCCGGTCGGCGGTCTCGACGTTGCACCGCCCGAGGTCGACGAGCGGAGCGGGGTCGTTCCCCGCGCTCGACACCGGCTCCAGCCGCAGCGACGGCAGGATGATCCCGGCCTCCGCCAGCCCGGCGCGGAGCCGGTCCACCGCCTCCTGAGCGGCCCCCACCCGATCGGTGGTCCTGCCGTGCGCCTCCGTGCCCTTCACGGCGCTCACTCCCTCTCCATCGTCCACGCTCTGTAGCGAGCTAGCCCACACAGCGTGTTCAACGCGCCGAGGCCCCCGACAGTGGCGCTCCTCCCCACATCCGGGGGTAGCAGCAGGCACATCCGGGGGTGGCGGGGGCGCGCGGAGCCCGTCAGGCAACCGCCCCGCACACCCCCCGCCGGGCCGCCGCACGCCCGTGTGCCGGGGGATGGGCGCCACGGCCGCGCCCCGCCCCGGCACCGCCCCCGAAGGAGCGGGCGCCCCGTACGGGCCGGCCGCGGGCGGCGCGCGGTCCGTGTACGACCACCGCGATCCGCTGGGCCTCGCCCTGATGCCGCCGGCGCCGCTCACCGCGCTCGGCGGCATCCTCCCCCTGCGCGACTCCGGCAGTTGGAGCCGCGAGGGGACTGCGGGACGCGGTCCGCACGGCGACTGAGGGGACGGGCCGGCCCCGCACGTCCACCACCGCGACCTCGGCTACGGCCTGGTCGCCGGAGGACGCCGTCGACCGGCAGCCGGGCACACCGCCCATCGGCTCCCGCGTCCACCGCGGCACCGGCCCGGACCGCACCGCACCGCCCCACCGTGACCGGCTCCGGCACCTGCGCCGCGCACCGCCTCCACGCGTACGGGGGCCACGACGCTGCCGCCGACCGGTCGATCCTCCACGCCCCGGCCGACTACGGCCCCGCCGACCCGGAACGCACGACGCCCCCGTCTGCCGCCTGCGGCGGTGTGACGGGGGCGTCGTGCCGGTGGTCCCGGGCGCTTCGGGGTCTCCCCCGGCCTCAGGACCGCCGCACGGAAATCAGGACTGCGGCCTCTTGCCGTGGTTGGCGCCGTTCTTGCGGCGAGCCTTCTTCTTACGGCGACGCTTGGAGGACATGACCGCGCTCCCTTCTCTCGAACGATGCTTGGGCCGTGAGGCCGGGTCCACCCTCGCACATCGGGGTGCCGGAAGCGATCCCCGATGCGGGCAGCACGAACGCCACCGGGGCGGCATCCCTCGTAAGAGGGACACCGCCCCGGTGGGCGTGGTGTCGGACGGGCCGACCGGAAGCGGGTCCGGTCAGAAGTCCATGTCACCGCCGGGCATGCCACCCGGGGCAGCGGCGGCGGCCTTCTCCGGCTTGTCGGCGATGACGGCCTCGGTGGTGAGGAAGAGGGCGGCGATCGACGCGGCGTTCTGGAGCGCGGAACGCGTCACCTTGGCCGGGTCGAGGATGCCCTCGGCGATCATGTCGACGTACTCGCCGGTCGCGGCGTTGAGGCCGTGGCCCACGGAGAGGTTGCGCACCTTCTCCACGACCACGCCGCCCTCCAGGCCGCCGTTGACGGCGATCTGCTTGAGCGGGGCCTCCAGGGCCAGCTTGACGGCGGCGGCACCGGTGGCCTCGTCGCCCTCCAGCTCCAGCTTCTCGAAGACCGAGGTCGCCTGGAGCAGAGCCACGCCACCACCGGCGACGATGCCCTCCTCGACGGCGGCCTTGGCGTTGCGCACCGCGTCCTCGATGCGGTGCTTGCGCTCCTTCAGCTCCACCTCGGTGGCGGCGCCGGCCTTGATGACGGCCACGCCGCCGGCCAGCTTCGCCAGACGCTCCTGGAGCTTCTCGCGGTCGTAGTCCGAGTCGCTGTTCTCGATCTCGGCGCGGATCTGCGCGACGCGGCCGTTGACCTGGTCGCTGTCGCCGGCACCGTCGACGATCGTGGTCTCGTCCTTGGTGATGACCACCTTGCGGGCGCGGCCCAGCAGGTCGAGACCGGCGTTCTCCAGCTTGAGGCCGACCTCCTCGGAGATGACCGTGCCGCCCGTGAGGATGGCGATGTCACCGAGCATGGCCTTGCGGCGGTCGCCGAAGCCCGGGGCCTTGACGGCGACGGACTTGAAGGTGCCGCGGATCTTGTTGACCACCAGGGTCGACAGGGCCTCGCCCTCGACGTCCTCGGCGATGATCAGCAGCGGCTTGCCCGACTGCATGACCTTCTCCAGCAGCGGGAGGAGGTCCTTCACGTTGCCGATCTTGGAGTTGACGATGAGGATGTACGGGTCGTCGAGCGACGCCTCCATCCGCTCCATGTCGGTGGCGAAGTACGCCGAGATGTAGCCCTTGTCGAAGCGCATACCCTCGGTGAGCTCAAGCTCCAGACCGAAGGTCTGGGACTCCTCGACGGTGATGACGCCTTCCTTGCCGACCTTGTCCATGGCCTCGGCGATCAGCTCGCCGATCTGGGTGTCGGCGGCGGAGATGGAGGCGGTGGAGGCGATCTGCTCCTTGGTCTCCACGTCCTTCGCCTGCTCCAGCAGCGCGGAGGAGACGGCCTCGACGGCCTTCTCGATGCCGCGCTTCAGGGCCATCGGGTTGGCACCCGCGGCGACGTTGCGCAGACCCTCGCGGACGAGCGCCTGGGCCAGGACGGTCGCGGTCGTCGTGCCGTCACCGGCGACGTCGTCCGTCTTCTTCGCGACCTCCTTGACCAGCTCGGCGCCGATCTTCTCGTAGGGGTCTTCGAGCTCGATCTCCTTGGCGATGGAGACACCATCGTTGGTGATCGTGGGGGCGCCCCACTTCTTCTCGAGGACGACGTTGCGGCCCTTGGGGCCGAGGGTGACCTTGACGGCGTCGGCGAGCTGGTTCATCCCGCGCTCGAGACCGCGCCGCGCCTCCTCGTCGAACGCGATGATCTTGGCCATGTGAAGTGGTCCTCCCAGGACTGGGGGTCCCCCCGGACTCTGTCTGGGGGAGGGTGGATACTCCGGACCGTGTTGGCGCCCGCGACGGACGGCCTGCCTGCCTCGCGGTTCCTTGCCCCGCGCGGCCTGCGGGCCTCACCGACCCGGTCCTTCTGTCACTCTCACTCGGAGAGTGCTAACGCAATAATTAGCACTCGGGGTAGGAGAGTGCAAGGCGCTAGGGGCCTTCGGCCCCGCGCCCGTCGGCTGGGGGTGCCCTGTCCGCGCCGGCGGATGCGGGTGGCCTCAGACGCCGGCCGGGCTGTCTTTTGACGAGCCGTCCGCTCGCCGGCGGGCCTCAAAGACGGCCTCAAGCGCCGGCCGGGCCGCCTATAGCCCGGCCGGCGCTTGAGGCCACCAGCCCGGTCGGCGTCTGAGGCCACCAGCCCGGTCGGCGTTCGAGGTCGCCCCGTCGGGCATGGCAGAGGGCCCGCCCCCGGTGACGGGAGCGGGCCCTCTGGTGAGTGTGGTGCGGTCGGCGCCTCAGGCAGCCGCGCGGACCATGTCCGCCTGCGGCCCCTTCTGACCCTGCGAGATCTCGAATTCGACCCTCTGACCCTCTTCAAGGGTGCGGTAGCCGTCCATCTGGATCGCGCTGTAGTGGACGAATACATCCGCACCACCGTCGACCGCGATGAAGCCGTAGCCCTTCTCCGCGTTGAACCACTTGACGGTGCCCTGAGCCATGCCTAACTCCCCTATTACTGGCCCTTGCACAGGCCCGCACTTCGCGGACCCGGGTCAGACCTCACCCCCCAACCTTCGGTCGGGGGTGTGCGCCGGAACGCGTCGACCGCCGCTGAATGTATCTGCCCAACTGCCGTCTGCAACAGGTCAGTCGGACGAGAAATCCGAAGGCCGGGGACGGACGGAAACGGGAGGATGCGCCGGAGTTCCGGGCAAGTCGGGCCCGGCAAAAGGCGCGCATGGGGGCGAATGGCCGGGCTACTTTGCCTGCAGTCCGCCGGAGGGAGAACGGCGGCTCATATGCTCCTGGCACAAACACGGGAGCCTGTTCCCCAACTCTATCGCGCTCAACCATGCAGAATTGCCCCCTCCGCTTTCCCGGGAGGGAATGGAGCGGAGAGGGCAATTCGGTGGCGCGGGTGGTTCCGCGGGCGCGGGAGGCTCAGCAGCCGCCGGCCACCGCCGGGATGATCGAGACGCCGGCGCCGTCGGGCGTGGCGGTCTCAAGGCCCTGCTCGAAGCGGACGTCGTCGTCGTTGACGTAGACGTTGACGAAGCGGCGCAGCCTGCCCTGGTCGTCGAGGACGCGGGCGGCGATGCCGGCGTGGTTCTCCTCCAGGTCGGCGATGACCTCGGCGAGGGTGGCGCCCTCGGCGGGGACCTCGGACCGGCCGCCGGTGTAGGTGCGCAGGATGGTGGGGATGCGGACGTTGACGCTCATGGGACAGCCTTCCGGGAGTTGGGGCGGCGGGACGGGCGGGGGCGCGTCACGGACGCGCGGGCGACGGCGTCAGGAGGTGGCGAGACCGGCGGCGCGGAAGGCGTCCAGGTCTGGCCGGATGGTCGCGGTCGGGCCGGTGGTGGGCGCCACGGCGTCCAGGGTCTTGAGGCCGTCGCCGGTGTTGAGGACGACGGTGGTGAGGGACGGGTCGATCCGCCCGGCCCCGATGAGCTTGCGGGTGACGCCGACCGTCACGCCGCCCGCGGTCTCCGCGAAGATCCCCTCGGTACGGGCGAGCAGCTTGATGGCGTCGACCACCTGCGCGTCGTCCACGTCCTCGACGGCGCCTCCGGTGCGGCGGGCGATGTCCAGGACGTACGGGCCGTCGGCCGGGTTGCCGATGGCCAGCGACTTGGCGATGGTGTCGGGCTTCTGCGGGCGGACCACGTCGTGCCCGGCCTTGTAGGCGGTGGAGACCGGCGAGCAGCCCTCGGCCTGGGCGCCGAAGATCTTGTACGGACGGTCCTCGACCAGCCCGAGCGCGATCAGCTCCTTGAACCCCTTGTCGATCTTGGTCAGCTGCGAGCCGGAGGCGACCGGGATCACGATCTGGTCGGGCAGCCGCCAGCCGAGCTGCTCCGCGATCTCGTACGCGAGGGTCTTGGAGCCCTCGCCGTAGTACGGGCGCAGGTTGACGTTGACGAAGCCCCAGCCCTCGCCGAGGGGGTCGCCGATCAGCTCGGAGCAGAAGCGGTTCACGTCGTCGTAGTTGCCCTCGATGCCGACCAGGTCGCCGCCGTAGACCGCGGCCATGACGACCTTGCCCTGTTCCAGGTCGTGCGGGATGAAGACGCAGGAGCGGAACCCGGCGCGGGCGGCGGCGGCGCCGACGGCTCCGGCGAGGTTGCCCGTGGAGGAGCAGGACAGGGTGGTGAAGCCGAAGGCGCGGGCGGCCTCGACGGCGATGGCGACGACGCGGTCCTTGAAGGAGTGGGTCGGGTTGCCGGAGTCGTCCTTGACGTACAGGCCGCCGGTGACGCCCAGCTCGGCGGCGAGGTGGTCGGCCTTGACCAGCTGGGTGAAGCCCGGGTTCAGGCTGGGCCTGGTGGCGACGTCGGCGGGGACGGGCAGCAGCGGGGCGTACCGCCAGATGTTGTCCGGCCCGGCCTCGATGGCGGCGCGCAGGGCCTCGGGGGCGCCGGTGGGGAGGGCGTAGGCGACCTCCAGGGGCCCGAAACAGCTCACGCAGGCGAAGACGGGGCCGAGCGGGAAGCGCTCGCCGCACTCGCGGCAGGAGAGGGCGGCGGCGGGACCGAGGTCGACCGCGGGGGCGTCCTGCGAGGGGGTGGCGGGGGTGGCGACGGTGTGCACAGCCATGACGGCGAGGCCCTTTCTCCTCATCTTCCTCGCGACGCATCTCGCCGCGAGACGGAATTGGCACCTTCCCGAGCCGGGAGCCTCGCCGGACGCGGGTGGAACACGCGCCGGGAGTACCGACCGGAGGGTTGCCGGGGCTTCAACGGGCCGTGTCCCTCTGCCCCTCTGGATGAGCGGTATGGCGTCGGTTCCCTTGTCTGACAAGGCCGAACGCGTTTGTCGGGCGCGGAACCGGCGTCTTTCGACATGCGGTGGTCACGCGCGCTGTTCAAGACTGTAACGGACGGCCCGGACGGTCGAGTGGGTCGTCCGAACCGCGAGATGGGGCCCCGGGCACCGGCAGCGCCGCCGGCCGCAGCCCCGCTCGTCGTCGGCCGCCCTTCGGCGTATCGCCCTCCCGCGAGGACGCGCGAAGGCCCGGGAGATCATGGGAGAACACCTAGGACATGGCCTCGGACATGACCCGGAGACGAGGGGACGATCACGTGCTCGAAGAGGTGGAGCGCTGGCTCACCAGGCGGTCCTGGTCCGCCGCCGACCGGCCGCTGAGCGCACTGGCCGCCGCCAAACGCGGCAGCGGCACCACGGTCAGCGTGGTGCTGCCGGCCCTGAACGAGGAGGCGACGGTCGGGGCGATCGTGGCGGAGATCCGCCGCTCGCTCATGGAGGCCGTGCCGCTCGTCGACGAACTCGTGGTGATCGACTCCGGTTCCACCGACCGCACCTCCGAGGAGGCCGCCGCCGCCGGGGCCCGGGTCGTGCACCGCGACGCGATCCTGCCGCGGCTGCCCGCCGTGCCCGGCAAGGGCGAGGTGCTGTGGCGGTCGCTGATGGTCACCAGCGGTGACATCGTCTGCTTCGTCGACGCCGACCTGAAGGACTTCTCGCCCGACTTCGTCTCGGGCATCGTCGGCCCGCTGCTGACCGATGCGGACGTCGACTTCGTCAAGGCGATGTACGACCGCCCGCTCGGCTCGGCCCCGGGCCAGGGCGGCCGGGTCACCGAGCTGATGGCCCGCCCGGTGCTCAATCTGCACTGGCCGCGCCTCGCGGGCTTCGTCCAGCCGCTGGGCGGCGAGTACGCGGTCCGCCGCGGCCTGCTGGAGCAGCTGCCCTTCCCCGTCGGCTACGGCGTGGAGCTGGGCCTGCTGGTGGACGCCCTGCACACGGTGGGCCTGGACGCGCTGGCCCAGGTCGACGTGGGCGTCCGCGTCCACCGCCACCAGGACGGCCTGGCGCTGGGCCGCATGGCCGCCGCCATCTACCGCACGGCCCAGCTCCGGCTGGCCCGCGGCCACCTGGTCCGCCCGGAACTGACCCAGTTCGAACGCGGCGACGACGGCTTCGTCGCCCACACGGCCAAAGTCGACACCGAGGAGCGTCCCCCGATGGTCGAGGTCGCCGAGTACCGCGGCGGGCGCCTCGCCGAGGCCCCACCGGCCCCGCTCCCGGAACACACCGCCCACACCCGCGTCCCGGACCCGTACCACCGGCGGACGGGATGAGCCAAGGTCCGGGGCGAGTGTTTGCCGTGTACGGGAAGGGGCTAGGTAGGCCGCATGGCTGTTACGTCTGACGGTGCACGCATTCTGGTCGCGTCCAACCGCGGCCCCGTCTCCTACGCCCCGCGCTCCGACGGCGGGCTGGAGGCCAGGCGGGGCGGGGGCGGGCTGGTGTCGGGGCTCTCGGCGATCGGGGCGGACGCCTCCACCCTGTGGGTGTGCGCCGCGCTGGGCGACGGGGACCGCGAGGCGGCCCGCCGGGCGGGGACCGGCACGCTGGACGCGGAGGACACCGGCGGGCAGCGGGTGCGGATGCTCGACATCCCGGCCCGGACGCACGCCGCCGCGTACAACGGCATCGCCAACTCCGTGCTGTGGTTCGTCCACCACATGCTGTACCAGACGCCCCTGGAGCCGGCCTTCGGCCCGGAGTTCCGGGAGCAGTGGGCGGCGTACGAGGCGTACAACCGCGCGTTCGCCGAGGCGCTGGCCGCCGAGGCGGGCGAGGGCGCGGCGGTGCTGGTGCAGGACTACCACCTGGCGCTGGTGCCGGGGCTGCTCCGCGAGCTGCGCCCGGACCTCAGGATCTCGCACTTCACGCACACGCCGTGGGCGCCGCCGGACTACTTCCGACTGCTGCCCGACGACATCGCCGCCCAGCTCCTGTCCGGCCTGCTCGGCGCGGACCGGCTCGGCTTCCTCACCCGGCGCTGGGCGGGCGCCTTCGCCGACTGCGCGCAGACGGTCCTGGGCGCCGAGCGCGCCGGGGCCTCGGAACTGTCGTACGCCGGGCGCCGTACGGCGATCGGGGTGCACGGGCTGGGGGCGGACGCGGAGTTCCTGCGGGAGCGGGCGCACCGGGCCGATGTGGAGGACCGGCTGGTGGCGCTGCGGGAGCAGATCGGCGAGCCGGACCGGAAGACGATCGTCCGGGTGGACCGCACCGAGCTGTCGAAGAACATCGTGCGGGGCCTGCTCGCCTACCGCCAGCTTCTCCTCGACCACCCGGAGTGGGCGGGCCGCGTGGTGCACCTCGCCTTCGCCTACCCCTCCCGCCAGGACCTCGCCGTCTACCGCGCGTACACCGCCTCCGTGCGGACGCTGGCCGACGAGATCAACGAGCAGTTCGGCACCGTCGGCTGGACGCCGGTGGTGCTGCACGTCGAGGACGACTTCGCCCGCTCGCTGGCCGCCTACCGGCTGGCCGACGTGGCACTGGTCAACCCGATCCGGGACGGCATGAACCTGGTCGCCAAGGAGGTCCCGGTCGTCTCCGACGCGGGCGTCGCCCTGGTGCTCTCCCGCGAGGCGGGCGCCTACGAGGAGCTGGGCGAGGACGCCCTGCCGGTCAACCCGTACGACGTGAGCGCCACCGCCCGCGCCCTGCACGACGCCCTGATGATGCCGCCCTCGGAGCGCGCCGAGCGCGGCAGACGGCTGGCGGCCGCCGCGACGGCCCTGCCGCCCCAGCGCTGGTTCCTCGACCAGCTGGCGGCCCTGGGCGGCTGACCGGCGCCGCCCCCGCACGCCGCGCCGCCCGCGCCCCGTCAGCGCGTCCGGCGGATCGTCTCCGCGATCCCGGCCAGCAGCGCGGCGACCTGACCGGGCCCCGGCACGACCAGATCCGCGCGGGAGGCCAGCTCGGGGACCTCGTCGCCGCTGCACACCAGCAGCCCGGGGACGCCCTCCGCGCGCAGCCGGTCGACGGCGTCGTACGCGGCGAGGTCGCCGAGGTCGTCCCCGGCGTAGAGCACGGCGCGGGCGCCGGTCTCCTGGACGTACGCGGTCAGGGCGACGCCCTTGTCGACGCCGGGCGGGCGGATCTCCAGGACGAGGCGGCCCGGCTCCAGGTGGAGGCCGTGGCGGTCGGCGAGGTCGGCGAGGGGGCCGCGCAGGGCGGCGAAGCCGGCTTCCGGGTCCTCGGCGCGGCGGGTGTGGACGGCGAACGCCTGGTCCTTGTCCTCGATCCAGAGGCCGGGCAGGTCTCCGGCGGCCTCGACGACGGCGGGGAGTTCGGCGAGGGCTGCGGCGAGGCCGGGGGGCGGCTTCGGGGTGTGGAGTTCGCCGGTGGCGGCGTCCCAGCGCTGGGCGCCGTAGTGGCCGAGGACGGTGAGGTGGCCGAGCCCGGGCTCGTCGGCGAACCCGCCGAGCAGGACGGCCTTCTCGGCGGGCCGCCCGGTGATCACCGCCACCGAGCGCACCAGCGGCGCCAGTTCGGCGAGGGCGGGGACCGCGTCCGGGTGGGCGCCGGCCCGGTCGGGGTCGGCGACGATCGGGGCGAGGGTGCCGTCGAAGTCCAGTGCGACCACGGCCTCGAAGGGCCGGGCCAGCAGGGTCTCCAGCCCTTCCCGCCCGGCGACGGTGTCGGGCAGGGGCAGGGGCGAGGGGCGCGCGGGGCTGGCCATGCGCCCGACCCTACCGAGCGGGGGCGCGCCTGCCCACGGGGCACGCCCGGCACGGTCAGCGGGCGGCTCCGCCTTCGCGAGACGGTTGACGGTGGCGGGTCGCGGCGCAGGACGGCCCGGAGCCCCCGGGGCGGGCCCGGCGGCGTCAGCGGGCGGCGCGGCGTTCGCGGAGGCGGTTGACGGTGGCGGGTCGCGGCGCAGGACGGCCCGGAGCCCACGGGGCGGGCCCGGCGGCGTCAGCGGGCGGCGCGGCGGGCGGCGCGGCGTTCGCGGAGGCGGTTGACGGTGACCGGGTCGTGGCGCAGGGCGGCCGGGTCGTCGAGGAGGGCGCCGAGCAGCTGGTAGTAGCGGGTGGGCGAGAGGCCGAGCTGCTCGCGGATGGCGCGCTCCTTGGTACCGGGGCGCTGCCAGCCGCGCGCCTCGAAGGCGAGCACCGCGCGGTCCTGGTCGCTGAGGCCGTCGGAGTCCGGCTCCTGGGGCGTCGCCGCCGGTGGGGAGGCGGGCTCGTGGTCGGTCATACGGTCAGCCTAAGTCCGCGTGCCGTGTTCCGCCCCGGCCGGGGTCGCCCGCCGCCGGACCGCGGATTCTCGTGGGCGGCGTGGCGCGGGAGGCGGGTGAGGAGGGACTCGGGACCGTCTCCAGTGGCCGTTGCCCCGGCTTGTCCAGGGCTGCTATGCACGTGCGTGCGCGGGCCCGTCGGCCTCGCGCACCGCGTCCGCCGCGCGTCACCGGGACCGCACGCGGACGGCGGCGGGCCCGCCCGCCGCCGACGTACCGTCAGGTCCTGACAGCACCACCGCAGCCAGGTCGCCGACAGACCGCGAGAGCACAGCCCCGCCGGGGGCGGCCGCACCGGAGCCGCCCGGGCGGACCACCGTGAGGGGTACCCGCGCATGTCCCGTACCGCAGCAGAGATCACCACCCAGCCCGCCTGCTGGCGCCGCGCCGCCGGGGAGGCGGCCGGCTTCACCGCCGCGCCCCGGCCCGGGGAGCGGGTCGCCGTCGTCGGCTGCGGCACCTCGTGGTTCATGGCGCAGGCGTACGCCGCCCTGCGCGAGGGCGCCGGTCAGGGCCGCACGGACGCCTTCGCCGCCTCGGAGTTCCCGCGCGGCCGGGCCGTCGGCGCGTACGACCGGGTGGTCGCCCTGACCCGGTCGGGCACGACCACCGAGGTCCTGGAACTGCTCGCCCTGGTCCGCGCCGCCGGAACCGCCACCGTCGCCCTGACCGCCGACCCGGCGACCCCGGTGATGACCGCCGCCGACGAGGTGGCCGTCCTGGACTGGGCCGACGAGGAGTCGGTGGTGCAGACCCGGTTCGCCACCACCGCCCTCGCCTTCCTGCGCGCCGCCCTCGGCGACCTTCCCGGCCTCGTCTCCGTCGACCGCGCCGCCGACGACGCCGAACACGCCGTCACCGAACCGCTCCCCCGCCCCCTGCTCACCGCCGAGCAGTGGACCTTCCTCGGCCGGGGCTGGGCGTACGGCCTGGCCCAGGAGGCGGCCCTGAAGATGCGCGAGGCGGCGGGCGCCTGGACCGAGTCCTACCCCGCGATGGAGTACCGCCACGGCCCCGTCGCGATCACCGCCCCCGGCCGCGTCACCTGGCTCTTCGGCGGTGCCCCCGAGGGCCTCGCCGACGACGTCCGCGCGGTCGGCGGCCACTTCGAGCACCGCCCGTCCACCGACCCCCTCGCCGACCTCATCCGCGCCCAGCGCCTGGCCGTCGCCCTCGCCGAGAGCCGGGGCCAGGACCCGGACCGGCCGCGCAACCTGACGCGCAGTGTGGTGCTGGAGGCGGGGGTGCTGGAGGGCTGACCGCCTCTCCGGCGCACCGCCACGAGCCGGCGCGTGGCAGCCGGCGAACACCCGCCGCTGCCACGCCGCCCGGGGGGAACTCATGGCCTACTTCCCACCTCCGGAAGAGGAGGGGACTTGCCCCACGGCCTGGGCCCCGGCCGGCCTGTTCTCCCCCTGACGAGAACAGGCCGGGCCACAAGCGGATCGTCGCGGCACCGGATGTGCCCGTCCGGTCACCGCAGGCTGCCCGCTCGTACCTTGTGCCAGCGACTCCCAGCCACGTACCCAGGGGATTGACAGTCTCATGCCAGAAGAGGGGCGCCCGTGCACGACCACGAGAAGGCCGACTCCCCCACCAGGGCGGGCAACAGCCGTACACCTGCCCGTCGGCCCGCCTCCGCCCCGCCCCCGCAGCACGGCCTGCTCGGCCTGCAGGCCGCCGCGGGCAACGCGGCGGTCGTCCAGATGCTCCGCGGCGCCGGCCATCCCTGGGCCCGGGAACAGCACGAGCACGGCGCCGGCTGCGGCCACGAGAACCACCAGGAGAACGCGGCCTCGCCCGCACCCGTGCAGCGCTCCGCCGTCCACGACGTGCTCCGCAGCCCCGGAAGGCCCCTCGGCGAGCCGGTGCGCCAGGAGATGGAGGCGCGGCTCGGCGCGGACTTCTCCGACGTGCGCGTCCACGACGACAACGCCGCCCGCGCGTCGGCCACCGAGGTCGGCGCCCGGGCCTACACGTCCGGCAGCCATGTCGTCATCGGCGCCGACGGTGGGGACAAGCACACCCTCGCCCATGAGCTGACCCATGTCATCCAGCAGCGCCAGGGCCCTGTGGCCGGTACGGACAGGGGCGACGGACTCCGCGTCTCCGACGCTTCCGACAGGTTCGAACGCGCCGCGGAGGCCAACGCGCAGCGTGTCATGCAGGCTCCGCTTGAGGTGCAACGCGCCGTGGAGCCACGGACCGCCCCCGCCGCCGGTGCCGCCCACGAAAGTCGCGGCGGCCCGGTCGCCGTGCAGACCGCGCCCACCGACGGGAAGAGGCAGCCGCCGCCCGTCCCGAAGAAGCCCGCCAGCCTGAGCGCCGGCGGGGCCGCGCGGAGCTCCAGCGCCGAACAGGCCACCTCGGCCGGACAGACGTCGGCCGCCGAGGAGCCCGCGCAGGCACAGTCCGACACCCCCGCGCACGGGTACACGCTGGCCGGATCGGCGAACCTGACCTGCTTCCGGGCCGATGGGCGCTCCCCCGAGGCCATCCGGCAGGCGGGCGGGATGAGGTCCCGCAACGGTACGTCCGTCTCGTCCGAACTCGCCGTGTTCCTCAAGGACCCGATCGACTACGCCCGGGCCCATGTCAGCAGCCCCAAGCCGACCCTGGTCTCCACGGCGCTGGACGAGGAGTGCGGCGGGTACGCCAACAACCGGAACGTCTACCGGATCGCGGTCGACGGCTGGTACAGATTCGCCCCGCCGCCCGCGCGGAGCAAGATCCTGACCAAGCCGGCGGTCTACGCCAACAGCACATCCCTGGAGACCGCGACCGCGGCCGTCATCGGTCCCGTCGGGAAGACCCAGGAGATGGACTTCATCGGAGACATCCCCCTGCCCGCCATCACTGGCTGCCGCCGGGTGGGGGAGAGCGGCTTCACCGCGCTCTGACGCCCGCCGGCGCAGGCGGGCCGCGCCCCCGCCCGGACTCCGTAGGCGAGGGCCGACCGGGGCCACTCGGGGGCCGCGCACCACACCTGTGCCGCCCCCGCGGGCCCCGTCCGGGGACGGCACGGGGCCCGGGACGGGGGCTGGGCCGGGGCCCGGCGCGGGATGGCATAGTGAGCGTCACCGCGACGGTCGATCAGGGGAGTTGGCGGACCGTGAAGATCCCTCGCTGGATGGTGCCGGTCATGGCCGTGGCCGTGGTGACGCCCCTGTCGATCGGACTCGGGGTCGTGCTGCTCGGCACAGGCGAGGACGGTGAGGCGGCCGGTACGGGCGTCCCCGCACCGCAGAGCACCGCGTTGAAGGCAGGGGACGTGGGGGTGCCCGTCGTGTACGCGAAGCTGCTGCGCGACGCCGCGTCCGACTGCGACGACGCGTCGCTCACCGCGCCCGTACTGGCGGCGCAGCTGAAGCGGGAGAGCAACTTCAACCCGAGGGCCCGGTCGGTGGCGGAGGAGGGAACCGACGACGACGGCGGCTCGCTGACCGACCCGCGGAGCGCCGAGAAGCGGGCGGAGGACGGGGAGAAGAGCGGTGAGGGGCTTCCCGGCGACGGGGGCCCCGACGCCTCACCGGGCGCGGACCCGTCCGGGGTGGCCCGGTCCGAACGGCCCGTCACCAGGGGGATCGCGCAGTTCTCCGACGCCGACTGGGCCGAGGAGGGGATCGACGGCAACAACGACGGCGTCAAGGACATCCTGGACCCGGCGGACGCCATACCGTCGCAGGGCAGGAAGATGTGCGCCCTCCTGCGGACCGCGAAGGAGCACCCGGACTACCGGGGCAAGCCCCTCGAACTGGCCCTGGCCGCCTACCGGGTGGGCTGGAAGGCGGTCGAGGGGTACGGCGGCCTGCCGTGGGCGACCGGGCCGGACGGCGACACGTACGAGTACGTCAAGGCCGTCATGAAGGCCCGTGAGCAGATGGTCGTCCCGGCAGGCGACGTGGTCGGCGGCTGGGCCCTGCCCGTCGAGGGGCCGGCCGGCACTCCGTACCACCAGCGGGGCTCCGCCTGGTCCACCGGGTTGCACACCGGCGTCGACTTCGTGGTCCCGACCGGGACGCCGGTCAAGGCCATCGGTCCCGGTGAGGTGCTGGCGGCGGGGGCCGGCGGCGCCTACGGCAACCAGGTCGTCATCCGCCACGAGGACGGCACGTTCAGCCAGTACGCCCACCTCTCCCAGGTGAAGGCCGTGGTCGGCCAGCGCGTCCAGGGCGGCACGCTCGTCGGCTGGTCCGGCGACACCGGCAACGCCACGGGGCCGCACCTGCACTTCGAGGTGCGCACCGGCGCCTCCTTCGGGTCCGACGTCGCTCCCGTGCCCTACCTCCGGGCGAAGGGCCTGATTCTCTGACGGCGGGGCCGGACCGGGGGCCGGGCCTCCCGCGCGGACGCCGTCGACGGGACCGGTGAAGGGGCAGGGCCCGTGCCGCCTGGGCTCCCGTGACCCAGCGGCCACCGGGGGAAGAGGGCGGTCCGGTCGGACGGCCTGGCCGGACGGCGACGGAGTCCGCCTCGGACGCGTCGTTCCGGAGAGGCCGGTTGCTCCTGCCCGGTGGTCGGCCCCCGGCGGGCTGATCTTCGGCAGACGCCCGCCGCGCCCGGCGGGCGCGGTCGGCCGGACCGGGCGGCGCCGACGAGGAGATCCCTCGACCTCACGGAGAACCAGGGCGAGGACGCCCCGAGTTCGACTGGCGACGAACCGCACGCGAAGCGGAACTCCCCCGCACGACCGGCGCGTACGGCGGCGGTCCCCGCGTCGCCTCCGGAGCGGGCCGGAGGCGACGTCGGCCGGGCACACCGCTCGGAGGCGGTGTGCCCGGCCGGCCGTCTGCGGCGGGAGCGACCCCTACTCGCCGCTGGTGGCGCGGGTGAAGAACTCGATCTCGGCGATCGAGACCTGCTTCTTGTCGCCCGCGTTGTACGCCGAACGGATCACGAAGCGCACGCTGACGACGTTCTCCGCCCGGAACTTGCGCTGCTGGGCGCCGCTCATCTGGTCCAGCTTGAGGGCGCGGGTGGTCTTCTTGCCGTCAGCCGTCGTGATGACCGCGTCCATGCGGTGCGGCAGCGCGGCCTCGGAGAGGTCGGACGCCTTGTCGGAGATCCCGGACGTGATGAGGATGTCCAGCAGGCGGACGGGTTCCGCGAAGCGCGCCTCGACCCACTCGCCCTCGGCGGACTGCGCGACGCCGGGCCCCCACCAGCTGTTGCTGATCTTGTCGAAGAGCACCTTCGGCGGATGGCCGCCGAAGGAGCGTGACGCCGCGGCGGAGTCCGGGCTGATCTGGGCCCGCTTGGCGAAGTGGTCCCGGGCCGCGTTCCACGCCGTGTCGATGTGGAACGCCCCGTAGACCACCAGCCCGAGGGCGAGGCCGTACCCGATCCAGCTGAAGACGCGGCTGCTCCTGCGGCGCAGCTTGGGGCGTTCGCCCGCCCACGGCGCCGGGCGGTCGCCGGCGCGCCGGATCCGGCGCCACCACGGAAGCCGGGCCTCCGCAACACCGGGGCGCTCCGCGAGGGACATGCCGCAGCGGCGGCAGAAGTGCCGGTCCGCCCGGTTGCCGATCTCGCACCAGGGGCACGGGGGGCCGTTCTCGTCGGCAGGTTCGCCGACGGGGCCCTGGACCCGGGGGCGGGCCGTGGCGGGCATCCCGGGGAGCACCGGGGCGATCTCGTGCTCCGGTGCCGGGGCGGACTGGTCGGCGACCGGGACGAGCAGCGCCCTGGCCCGTGCGCCCGCGTCGGCGGCCTCGGCCTCCGGCGCGGCGGGGACCAGCGGTATGGAGCGCAGGGTGTCGTCCTCCTGGGGAGCGTCCGCCGGCGCGTCGGCGCGGGAGGGCTCCCGCGCGGGCTCACGCGCGGGGTCCGCGCCCGCGGCTCCGGTGTCCGTGCCGGGAGCCCCGTCCGCCTCCGGACCGGGGTCCGCTGGCTTCGGGGCGGACGCGTCGGAGCGCGGGCCCGCCGTGCTCGTGCCGCGGTCCCTCCGGTCCGAGGTCCAGCTCAGTACCGCACCGCAGTCGTCGCAGAAGGACTGCCCCGGGGTCGGCAGTGTGCCGCACTCGGCGCAGTGGCGTGGCTCGTCCCCCGTGCCGCCTGCCCCCGAGGAGGGCGGCTTGGAGGGGGAAGCCTGCTGACTGGTCACCTGTCGGATGTCCTTTCGGCGGTGGTCACATGGACCGTGTAAGGCATGTGGGCGGGGCGGGCCGCCTCGACGAGGCGCTCCAGCCGGTGTTCTGCGGCGGGGCCGGGTTCCGGCAGCCGTACGGTGACGTGCAGGTGCGGGCGGCCCTCGCCGGGGAACGGGCCCAGCGGTCTGGCGTCCCAGGCGGCGGCGCCGCTCTCGGTGATCTCCGGTCGCACCCCGAAGGCCAGCTGTACGGCCTCCGACAGCCCGCGCCGGGTGCCGCGTATGCGGTGCAGCCGGACGGCGGCGGTCACCGCGGCGCGCAGCGCGACCGTCTCCCGGGTGTCCTGCGGGTGGCCGGTGGCCAGGGCCGTGAGGGCGGCCTCGGTGAGCCGCGCCTCGGCGCCCGTGCCGGCCGGCCCGTCCGGCTCCGGGGCCTCGGTCTCGGCGCCCACCCACTCGCCGAGCCACCGGGTGAAGTCCGCGGGCGCGAGCGAGGGCGTGAAGTACGCGTCCAGGCAGTCGAGCACGTTGTGCAGCGGCGCGAGGACCTCGTCGATCCCGGCGACGAAGCGCTGGGCGAGGTCGTCGTCGGCGAACACCGCCGGCAGCATGACCGACAGCGGCGCCGAGGAGCCGAGTCCGTCGACGGACCCGCGCGAGCTGCCTTCCGTCGTCACGACGCGCCCCCGATCACCCGGACACGGTGGTCGAAGGAGAAGACCAGCGCGGGGGGTTCGAGGTCGATCCGCTCGGTGGGCTCGCCGCGCTTGCCGCTGAGCGGGTCGGCGGGGTGCAGCAGCACCTCGTCCACCAGTTCCACGCCGGGCACCCGTTGCAGCACCGCGAACACCTCGCCCGCCTGCACCGGACGGCCGAACGGCCAGCCCGTTCCGTGGGCTCCGCCGGTCAGCGGGTCGAGGTGGCGGTAGAGGGCGTCGTGCGCCTGGCGCCTGACCCGGTCGGTGTCGGCGCCGCGGAACGCGTGCACCGTCGCGACGACCGTCACGCCCTGGTAGAACGGCGGCCCGACCGCGAGCCGGGTGCCGATCAGCCGGCGCTGCTCCAGGTAGCGGGTGATGCGCGCCAGCAGGTCGTCGCCCGGGACGAGTTGCTCGAAGCGCAGCCGGCCGCCCGGGTCGGAGACGGCCTGCGGGACGACCAGCACCCGCACGGCATGCGCGCCGTGCTCGTCCGGATCGGCCGCGAGGCAGGTGATGCGCGCGGTCTCGGGCGCCGCGCGCCGGGCGAGTTCCTCGTAGTCCCGCAGGGTCACGGCGCGGTCCTGCGCGCTCAGCGCGATCGGTGCCCTGCGCTTGGCCTCCTCGACGGTCTCCCCGTCGACACCGCCGCGCGCGGCCTCGCGGTTGACGACGTCGGAGACGTACGGGACGGAGTCGCGCAGCACCTGGATGGCGCCCCGTGCGACGTTGCCCGCCTTCCCGCCGCCCGTGCGGTAGCGGCGGGCCCGGATGGGGGCGCCCTTGGGCGGCACGGCGCCGTACTGGCGCAGGGTGCCGTCCTGCTCGCGGACGGACGGGCCGAAGGCGATCTCGCCGGTGGTCGCGTCCAGGGTGACGTGCCGGTCCGTGGGGCCCGAGGCGGCAAAGTGGCCGACGGTCTCCCAGTCGACCCAGCCGTCGCGCTCGGCGACCTGGAGCAGCAGCGGCTGCGCGTCGCCGACGACGGGGCTGTTGGCCAGCTTCAGCCGGTGTCCCGGCAGGCCGGTGGCCTCCCCCAGCGCCTCGTCCCGCACCGTCTCGGCGTGCACGACACCGGTGGTGCCGCCGATGCTGAAGCCCTCGGCGGAGCGGATGGTCGGCGAGACGGTGTAGAAGGGCTGGTCCTGCGCCGGTTCGAGGACCCGGCAGCGCAGCCAGCCGGCCTCGCGCCGCCCCGTGCGGGAGAGCCCGTGTCCGCCGGGGACGTGCAGCACGACCTCACCGGGGCGGTTGAGCCCGCCCGTGGTGTCCCGCTCGACGTCGCAGGCGACCCAGCCGTCGGCGGTCCACGCCTCCCAGGCGAGGGGCGGCTGCCGGGGGTCGACACCGACGCCGTCCACCTGGCTGTCGAGCTTCAGGACGACCACGCAGTGCGGTACGGCGGCACTGAGCCCGAACAGCACGCGGTCACCGGCGCGCGGAGCCTGGGTGAAGCAGTCCACGTCCTTGGACTCCGCGAGGTCCGCGGTGCGGTCGGCCGCCTCCTGGCCGGCCGGCTGCACCACGAGGTAGGACAACTCGCAGGGGATGACGGTGAGTTCGTGCTCGGTGGCGAACACCACGGCGTCTTCGGTCTGGGTGCGCACCGTGGCGACCTCGGTGCCGGTCGCCAGCACCACGGGCTGCTGCTGGGGTGCCGAGAGCCAGAACGTGACGTCGGCGCGGGCCGCGGTCGGGGGGAACAGGGTGATCCCGATCAGGTCCAGGAACGCGAGGTGGTTCTTCTCGGGGACCCGGTTGAGCCGGTACACGATCTGGTCGGCCATGTGGGCGACCGTCTCGACGAGGGTGATCCCCGGGTCGGAGACGTTGTGGTCGGTCCACTCGGGGGCGCGCTGCTGGATGTAGCGCTTGGCGTCGTCGACGAACTGCTGGAAGCGCCGGTCGTCGAGGTTCGGGGAGGGCAGTGCCATCAGCGGTCGCTTCCAAGCTGCTCGTCGGACGTGCCGGACCCCTCGGGCCCGTCGTGGGAGGGAATGACGTAGAACGGGAAAACCAGGCTGCGCGGGTTGTTGGTGCCCGTGATCGAGTAGCGGACGTCGATGAAGAGCACGCCCTGCTCCTCGCCGGCGGTCACGGTGACCTCGTCCACCTCGATGCGGGGCTCCCAGCGGTCGAGGCAGCTGTGCACCTCGTGCTGGATCCGCCCCGCGGTCGCCTCGTTGACGGGGGCGAAGACCATGTCGTGGATGGCGCAGCCGAACTCGGGGCGCATCGGCCGCTCGCCGGGCGCGGTGGACAGGACGAGCCGGATGGCCTCCTCGACCTCGCGCTCCCCGCTGACCAGGGCGATCCCGCCGGTGGGGCCGATGCGCATCGGGAAGGCCCATCCGGAGCCGACGAACCGTTCGGCCATCAGATTCCGCCTACCGTCAGCACCGGCTTCATCTTGGACAGGACGAGGGGGGCGTTCAGGCCGACCTCCAGGGCCGAGTTGATCTTCAGGGCGAGCCCCGCGTTCAGCGTCATGGCGGCACTGGCCGTCAGGCTCAGCGCGTTCGAGACCACGGAGGTGGCACCCGCCTGCACCGACAGGGCGCCGGCGTTGATGTTCATGGGTCCGCCGCTGCGGATCGTCATGGAGCCCACCGCGTTCAGCGACAGGTTGCCGCCCGCGTTGACGGCCACGTTCGCGCTGCCCCGGATGGAGACCTTCCCCTTGCTGTCCACGACGATCTCGGTCCTGGTCCGGTCCAGATTGATGGTGAGCCGGTTGTCGCCCGTGGAGAGCCGCACCCCGCGCTTGAGGCCGACGCTCTGGTCGAGCAGGTCGAGCCGGTTGTTGCTGCGGTCGGACAGGGTGCGCCGGGTGACCTTGCCCCCCGTCCCGTCGTAGACGGGCACGTCGACGGGGTCGGGCTTGTCCACGCCGTTGTAGAGGCCGCCGATGACGTACGGGTGGTCCAGCGCGCCGCGGTCGAAGGCCACCAGCACCTCGTCGTCGACGTCGGGGGTGATCATGCTGCCGCCGCCGGTCCCGCCGAGCTGGACGGTCCGGGCCCAGTCGCTGACGTACATGTCGTCGAGCCAGGGGAACTTCAGCTTCACCCTGCCCTGCCGCAGCGGGTCCTTGATGTCGGTGACCAGGGCGTTGGCGACGCTCGGCAGTCCGGGCGCCCCCGCTTGGGCGCCGCCGGAGGTGAGACCGTACAGCGAACGCCACTGACGCCCGCTGACGCTCAGGAACGTCTCGTAGTGCTCCTGGTCGCCGAAGCTGTGGCGGGCGGCGGTGATCGTGTACTTGCCCTGGAACGGCTTGCCGACGTCCTTCAGCGTGACGGCGACGCCGGGACGCAGTGCGGTGTTGCCCCGCGCCGTGATCTCGACCTCGGCGAAGGACGAGGTGACGTCGTCCGCGACGGCGTCCGCGGCGTGCTTGACCTCGTCCAGCTTGTCGTAGGGCGTGTCGGTCACGACGAGTTCGGCCTTGCCGAACACCTTGGACACCTCGGACGGCGTCGTCCCGATGGCGAAGCCGGTGTTGTCCAGGGCGGGCGCCTTGGAGACCAGGGGCTGCTTGGTGGTGACGTTCCAGCCGCGTGCCTCGACGGCGGTGACCTGGTCGGCCGAGGTGACCGCCGCGCGGCAGCGCAGGATCTCCTCGCCGCCCTTGAGGAGGAGGGCGCTGTGGGTGCTCGGCAGGCTCTCCGGAGGGGCCGATGCCGCCTGCTGCCGCTTGACGAACTGGAACCGGCCCTTGGAGTTGATGGACATCACCATCTCGTTCTCGTCCGCGAGCCGTTGGACGAAGTCCCAGTCGGTGACGTTGGCCTGGCCGATGAACTCGTACTGGCCCTTGGTCCGTTGGGTCTTGCCGATCGGGATGCCGCTCTTGCGGGCGAGTTCCACGGCGATCTCGGTGGCGGTCTTGTTCCGGTACGCCGCGACCCTGCGCTGGCGGACCATGCGGTGGCCCTTGTCGTAGCCGCGGATGACGGTGAAGGTACCGGTGCGGTCGTAGTCGGTCTCCAGGGCCGTCACCTCCCCGGTGATCAGCGGCGTGCCCTTGCCGTCGGAGAGGGGCGCGATGACCACGGGCACACCGATCTCGGCCCCCAGCCTGGCGAGGATGTCCTTCTTGTCGTCGCGGAAGGTGAGGTGGAAGGCGCCGGGCACCCCCGCGCCGAAGTCGACCCCGCCGGCGACCAGCGTGGTGTTCTCCGGCGACTTGAGCTTCTTTCCGGCGATCTGCACCATGAGGATGTTGGAGAAGCCGATGTCGGACATCAGACGCCGACCTCCTCGGCGGCCGGGAGCATCAGCTCGGTGCCGGGCCTGAGCGCCTTCGGGTCGTCGATGTCGTTGGCCTCGGCGATCGTGCGCCACACCGTGGCGTCGCCGTACTCCCGCCAGGCCAGGAGCTGGAGCGAGTCGCCGGCCACCACCCGGTGGACCCGGCGGGTGGTGAGCGCGCCGGAGGTGGGGTTCTGGCCGGGGGTGCTGCTCGGGATCTCGTGCAGGCTCACCTGGCAGACGGCGCGGATCGGCATGCCGTTGGTGTTGAAGAGGGTGTACTGGGCCTCGACGGAGCTGACGTACGCGTTGAAACGGGCCGTCGAGAAGGCACCCCACTCGAAGATCACCCACGGGGTGGACGGCTGGTTCGCCGCGATGCTGGCGGTGGTCGTCTCGCAGCAGGAGAAGAGGGACTCGACCTTCTTGCGCACGTCGTTGCTGTCCGGGTCGTCGGAGCGGTCGAGGAAGATCTCCACCGTCATCTCCCTCGGCTCGGGCCCCATGAACTCCGGGACGGCGCCGTCGCGCACCGCGGCGGTCGGTGTCGTCTTCCACTGGGCCCTGCGGGTCAGCGACAGCTGGGACGGGTTGAAGTCGAAGTTGAAGGTCTTCATGAGCGCGCCGGGGCTGGTGCTGCTGCCGACCGGCGGCTGGTGGATGGCGAGCGTCGCCCGTACGAGGCTGTCGCCGACGCCGAAGCTGGAGAGGTTCATGGGCTACGCCGCTCCCGCGTCCGTGAACCCGTGGTGGGCGATCTCCAGGACCTCGGTGGCGACCGCGGGGTTGGCCGGGTCGAAGGAGGGACCGCGCCAGCTGACCGGGAGGACGTCGATCAGCCCCCACTGGGCGACCATCGAGCCGTCCGCCCGCAGGGCGGCTATCTGCCCGGTGGGGCGGGTCACCCCGGTGGTCACGGAGGAGATCCACTCCGCCACCTTCGCGGTGCTCTCGGTGAGCGGCCGGGTCAGGGTGATGTGGGAGAAGGTGACACGGGAGGGCAGCTGCCAGACGAATCCGTTGTTGCCGCCCTCCTGCCGCTGCTCGATCTCGACCTGGGAGGAGAGCCCTTCGCAACCGTTGAAGGTGCCCAGGCTCTCACCGTCGATGGTGAGGTGGAAGAAGATGGTGGAGCCTGCGTCGAGTTCCTGGGGCATCGGGTGGGGCCTTCCTGCGGTTCCACGTGCGGTGGGGCGAGGTCGCGGCGGAGATCCCGGCGGGGATTCCCGCGGGTCTCTGCGGGGTTGCTGCTGAGAGGACGTACGGGGGTTCTGCGGGGTCGGTCAGTGTCGTGGGTCGCGCAGCCTGCCGATCCGCTCACGGTCGAGCCGCAGCTCGGTGCGGAGCAGCCGGGTCATCGGGCCGATCAGCCGGTTGACCAGCTCGACCACCTGGTCCTCCCTCAGGTCGCGCGGGTTCACCTGGCTGGTCACGGAGGGCGGGGGCTTGCCCTTGGACTCGCCGCCCGTGCCGCGCTGGACCACGGCGGGGGTGGTCCGGGGCGGGGCGGTCACCCGCTGGACGGCGGGCACCGGTGCCCGTCGGGCCGGGGCCGGGGCCGGGACCGGGACCGCAGCCGGCGCGGGCCGCTCGGCCGCATGGGCGTGCGCCCGCTGCACGGGGAGCGCGGCGGCCGGAGCCGGCGGGGTGGGCGCCAGGGCCACGACGGGGCTCCGGACGGGCCGGGCCGCCGGCTCGGCGGGGACGTGCGGGCCACCGGGGACGGGCGGCAGCTCCGTACGCGCACGCCCCGCACCCGGGACAGGCGGCGGCACCGGCGCGGACACCGAGCGCTGGACGACCGGGTGGGCCCCGCCCCCGGGCCGCGCGGGCGCGGGTGCCGGGGCGCGCGGGGGCACCGGAGAGGGCGGACCGGCGGCGGGCCGGGGCAGCGGGGGGCGCGCGACGGCGGGCGGCTGCGCCGGTGCGGGCGCGGCGGAACGCTGGACGACGGGCCGGTGGGCGTCCGTACCGGCACTGGCCGCGCTCGGTACGGTCCGGACGGGGTGCGGACGCACGGCGGCCGGGGCGGGGCGCACCGGCGCGGGGCCCGGAACCGGGGCGGACGGTCGCGAGGAGCCCGGCACGGCACGGGAGACGGCCGGCACCGCGGGCGCCCGCGGTGCGGTCAGACGCCGTACGGGGGCCGCGGCGGCGGTGGGTCGAGCCGCCTGGTCACGTCCTCCCGGGGCCGACGCCGGAGCGTAGCCCGCCGCCCCGGCGGGGGACGCGGAACGCGGCGGCGCGGGCGCCGGAGTGAGCCCGGCGGCGGTGACCGGCCCGAAGGAGCCCACCAGGGCGGCGCCCGGTGCGGGCGGCGGCACCGGAGCGGCGGCGGCCGGACCCGCGGACACGCCGGGCGCTCGCACCACGGACGGCCGGGGCGCGGATGAGGGCCGGGCCGGGGACGAGCGCTGCACGGACGGCGCGCTGCCCGGACGGCCGGACCCGGACGTGCCCCCGGCCACGGGCCGCACCGGCACGGAGCCCGCGGACGGGCCGGGGGCGGGAGAGGCGCCGGGCGCGGCAGGGATGCCCCGCACGGATGTGGTGCCGGTGGCGGACGAACCGCCGGCGGACGGCAGGGGACGGGTACGGCGGGCGGGCGGGGCGGCGGGACCCGGGGCGTGCCTTCGCACCGGCACCACCGGCAGCGGCGCTCGCTGCACGGCCGGCGCGGCGGCGGGCCGGACCGGGCCGGAACCGCCCGCCGGTGCGGCAGGTGCGCTGCGTCGGCCGGCGGCGCTCCCCGCCGATCCGCCCGCCGGCCGCGCGGGCACGCCTGGGACGGCCGACGGGCCTCCGGCGACCGGGCCGGACCGAGGGGCCGCCGTGGGAGGCGTGGGGGCAGCAGGGACGCCGGCCGGGGAGCCGGGGGTGGAGACGGGACTCGGAGTGTGTGCGGCACCCGGTGCGGGCGCCGGAGCCGGCCGCACCGGAGGTTCGGCCACAGGACGGGCACCGCCCTGCGGACCGCCCTGCGGACCGCCCGACGCGGGTACGGCGTCGGACCGTGCCGGGCCCGGGACGGCGAGCGGCCGGGTCGGCGGACCTCCGGCCCGTCCCGTGGTCGGGCCGCCCGTCGCCGGGGAACCCGGCCGCGCGGGGACGACCGGGCGGACGGGGGCACCGGATGCCGCGACCGCGCCGATCACCCCGGCGTCGGAACCTGCCGGGCCGGACGTGCCGGAGGCGCTGGGGGAACCCGCGGATCTGGCGCCGGTCGCCGGACCGGGACCGGCGCTGACGGCCTGCGTCCGCCCGGCCGGTGACACCGCGTCAGAAGCCCTACGCCGCTGGACGGGAGGGACCGGAGCGGTACCACCCGCGGGTGCCACGGGGCCCTGCGCGGGGGGCGCGGGGGACGCCGCCGGGGGGCTGAGCACCGCGACGCGTGGGACGACGGGGGCACGGCCGGAAGCCGGCGTGGCGGCCGGACCCTCGGCGGGCCGGGGGCCAGGCCCCGTGACGCGTGGAACAGAGGGCGTGCGGCCGGACGCCGGGACGACGGCCGGGCCCTCGACCGGCCGGGGGCCAGGCCCCGTGACACCTGGGACGACGGGAGCACGGCCGGAAGGCGGCGTGGCGGCCGGGCCGTCGGCGGGCCGGCTCGACGGGGCGCCCAGCCCCGGCCGGACGGCCGGACGCGGACCGGGCGTGCCCGTACCGGAGTTGCCCGTACCCGGGGCGCTCTTGGCGGGCGCACCCGCCGCGGGCGTCGGCCTGGTGGGCGTACCCGCTCCGGGCGTGCCGGTTCCCGGGGAGGTGGACGGGCGCGCGACGGAGGCCGGGCCGGCCGAAGCGGGCCCCTGGGCCGGTGGCACAGCGGCGGCACCGCCGGGCGAGTGCGACCTCGCCGACGGCGCTTGGGCCCCGGAGGGACGCGGGGGTGCGACCGCCGGCGCCCCCGGTGCGGGCGCGGACGGCCGTACGACGGGAGCGGCGAGGCCCGGACGGCGGCGGCCGGCGGCCGGCGGTGCCGAGGGAGGCACCGCCCCCGCCGTCGAGGGGCCGAGCGGCGGGCGTCCGGGGGACGCGGGACCGGCCGGTCCGGCCGCCCGGTCGGGAGCGTTCGCCGCGCGTCGCTGGACCGGGCGCGGGGCGGCGGGGGCGCGGTCCGGCCGGACCGCGCCGGGGGCACCCGCCGGTCCCGGCTGCCGGGGGCCCGGCGGCTCGACCCGGGCGGAGCCGCCACGGGGCCCGCCCCCGCCCCCGTCCCCGTCCGGGCGCGGGGCGGGGTCGGCGGCGGGCCCGGCCGGGAGCGGGGTGCGAGGGGCCGGGGCCGAGGCGGCGGGAGGCGCGGCGGACGCGGAGGCCCGCGCGGGCGTCCCGGCCGACGACACCGGGGCGGGTGTCGACGCCGGGGCGGGTGTCGGCCTGCTCGGTGTCACTGCGGGGAGCACCCGGCGCTGGACGGCGCCCGGGGCCGAGGCCCGTGTGAGCGGCGTCGGCGCGGCCGGGGGCCGGGGCCGGGCGGGCGCGACCCGGGGGCCCACGGCGCGCTGCACCGAGGGCCCCTGCCACTCACGTCGGGGGGCCGGGGCGTCATCCGCCCCGGTCTGCTCAGGACGGGCCGGTGCGGCCGGGGCCACCGGGGAGAGCGTGGTCCCGGCGGCCGGGCCCGAGCCCAGCGCGAAGGACGCCACGTCCTTGATGAGGCCGGTCGGCGCGTCGTCCAGGACGGCGTGCGAGAGGGTCCCGGAGAAGGAGTGGTTCTGCCAGGTGGCCAGCGAGCCGGCGAACTCCGCGGACGCGACCGTGTGCCGGGCCGGCGTCAGCATCGCACGCTGGATCGGCGGCAGACCGGCCCAGCCGCGTCCCTGGCCCAAGGCACCGGGGGCGGTGCCGGGAACCGCCCCGGGGGACGGCTCGGGGGCGGGGCCGGGAACCGCCCCGGGGGACGGCTCGGGGGCGGGGCCCGGCGAAGCGCCGCCCCCGCCCGTGCTCCGCTCGTGGTCCTGACCGTGGCCCGGGGCCCGGCTCCCGTCCCTTCCACGGCCCTTGAACCGGTCGAAGATACCCATCACCGCTCCGTTGTCGCTCGCGTCACCAACGTGGCGATCTGATCGGCGAATCGCCGCCGCTCACGGTGTTCCAGATCCAGAATGTCGTCGAGGTTCCAGTGGAAGTGGTAGGCGATGTACGCGATCTCCTCATGGATGCGGTCGGTCGCGTACGTCACGATTCCCCCAGGCGGCTCCCGCCGAGCTCGACCTCGAAAGGCTGCTCGCAGTGCGGGCAGGACACTCCGGCCCTGGTGTGGCCCTCGGCGTTGATCTGACGGTAGAAGTCCTGCAGAAAGGCGAGGTCGGAGGCGAACATGTTCTCCACCACGCCGTCGTGCATGTGCGGCACGGTCCCCAGCTGGGTGATGACCCGGCCGAGCAGGACCACCGAGAGGTACGCGGGGTTCTCCTGCACCCGCATGTCCCTCAGCGGGATCAGCTCGTCCCGGGCGGTCGCCAGCCGCATGACACCCTCGCGGTGCACGGTTCCCGTGTCGTCCACGTATCCGCGCGGCAGCTCGAACGCGAACTCGGTCCGCAACTGCTGCCGCACGGGCGGTGCTTCCGCCGGGGCGACGGCCGCTTCCGCCACGGCCGCGGGAGCGGCCGTGGCGGAAGCGGCGTCGGCGGCGGGCCTGGCAGGTCCGCGGCGCATTACTCCGTGACCAGCTCTTCGTAGACGATCGTGACGGTCTCGGTCATCACGGACGCCTCGCCGGCCGTCGCCGCCGCGCCCATCACCTTGGTGCACCAGGCGTTGCGCAGGTGCTGCCGGCGGACCGGGTTGAACTGGTAGTCCATGTAGATGATGCTCGCGTTCTTGCGCGCCGAGGCCATGTCGCCGCGGAGCGAGGCGTTGATCCACTCGTTGAACGCGGTGGACTGCTCCATGCCGCGCGTGACGGTGGTCTCGCCGGCCTTCTTCACGCCGGGCATCTTCTTGGTGATCGGCTGGCCGTTCGCCGAGACCTGCTGGTACTCGATGACGTCCTGCTCCATGCCGACCTCGCCGACGGCGTGCAGGTACTCGACCATGACTCCGTCGATCTGGAGGCCGAAGTTGTGGGTAGTGAGGGCGTCACCCTGGGAGAGACTCATGAAAAGCCGTTCCTTCTACTGAGGCTGGGACCTGTGGCTGTACGCGAAGTGGAGCGGTTCGAGAGTGCGGCGCCTACTCCTCCAGCTCGCCGCTGCCGCCGGAGAACTGGGCCAGCCGGAAGATCACGAACTCGGCGGGCTTGACCGGCGACACGCCGATCTGGCAGATGACCCGGCCCAGGTCCACCGACTCCGGCGGGTTGGTCTCGGCGTCGCACTTCACGTAGTAGGCGTCCTCCGGCGTGGCTCCGAACAGCGCGCCGCTGCGCCACTCCGTGACCAGGAACGCGGAGATGTTCCGCCTGATCCGGGCCCACAGCGCCTGGTCGTTGGGCTCGAAGACCACCCACTGCGTGCCGTTGAGGATCGACTCCTCCAGGTAGTTGAAGTACCTGCGGACGTTGAGGTAGCGCCAGGCCGGGTCGGAGG
Organism: Streptomyces sp. BBFR102; assembly: GCF_051397025.1. Classification (NCBI taxonomy): domain Bacteria; kingdom Bacillati; phylum Actinomycetota; class Actinomycetes; order Kitasatosporales; family Streptomycetaceae; genus Streptomyces; species Streptomyces sp. BBFR102. The sequence continues at coordinate 3,350,156 of NZ_CP195757.1, read as the reverse complement.
AGAGGGTGCGCGCGCCCCAGACGCGGATGCCGCGGCCGGGGAAGGTGCGGATGCAGTTCACACCGATCGGGTTGAGCAGGTCCTGCTCACCCCGGGTGATCTGCATCTCCAGGTCGACGGCGCCGCGGACGACCTCGTTGGCGGGGGCCTTGTGCACGCCGCGCTCGGAGTCGTTGCGGGCCCAGATGCCGGCGACGTGACCGCTCGGGGGGATCAGCCGGGTCTGGCCGCCCGCCGGGTCGAAGACCTTGATCCACGGGTAGTAGAGCGCCGCGTACTTGGAGTCGTAGTTGGACGTCTCCTGGCGCCAGACCCGGATCTGCCGGGCGTTGAGGCCGGGCGGCGGGTCGATGATCGCCAGCCGGTCGCCCATCAGCTCGCAGTGGGCGATCAGGCCGAGCTGGACGGCCTTGACGGCCTCCAGGTCGATCGCGCCGCGCTGGTAGGCGGCCATCAGGTCGGGGACCGCGACCATCGAGACCTCGTCCACCGCTTCGAGACCACCGAAGCCGGTGCGGTCGGCGGAGTCACCCAGGTACTCGGCGATGCCGACCGACTCGCCCTCGGGCGCCTCCGGGACCACGGGGGCCAAGGCGGCGGGGGCGTCGAGGGCGACCGTCTGGTTGTCGGGGCGGGCGAGCTGCGAGGCCGCCGCCGCCTCCTGGACGGAGATCAGCTTCGAGCCCTGCTTGACCTGCGTGACCACGTAGTTGCGGGCGCTCTTCTTCGCCGAGACGTCGAAGGTCTCGACGGCCTTGGCGCCGTCCTTGACGACCAGCCGGAAACGCTCGGCGGGGCCCTCTCCCTCGGAGTCCGTGACCTCGACGCTGAGGGTGCCGCTCTCGCCCGGCGCGATGGCCGCGACCTTGAACGTGCCGAGCGCCTGCGCCTGCCCGGCCGGCAGTGCGGCGGGGGTTCCGGCGCCGGCGACGGCCGAACGGCCGCGCTGCCCGGCGGCCTCCTCGCCGCCCTCGCCCGGCGTGCCCGCGACTCCGCCGGGGGCTCCGCCCACCCGGACCACGTAGGCGGCCGAGCCGCCGTTGTTGAAGAAGCCGTACACCGCGTGGGCCAGGAAGTAGCCGTCGGTGAACTCACCGAAGGAGGCGACGTACTGGGTCCAGTTGGTGACCAGCGTCGGCTCGTTCAGGGGGCCGACGGGCGCCAGCCCGACGAAGGCGGCGACCGAGGTGCCGACACCTTCGATGGGGCGAGAGCCGCTGGCCACTTCTTCCACGTACACGCCAGGCGACAGGTAGGACGGCATGCTCTGCTCTCCTCGGGGTACCGATATACGACCAGATTCACCTTCGCCGGTCGGGCGCACGCGGGTAAACGTCCTCCGGTGCCTCATCAAGGGCACCTAAAATGCCCCCAGGGGCAACGGGGGGCGGCTGGGGAACCCGATTCCGCCGTCAGCGGTCCCCGCAGCACCCGGTGAGGGCGGCGCCCAGAGGCCGCGGCGGGGGCACGGCGCCGAGGTCTTCCAGCGGGGCCGCGCACCGGGGGTATTCGAGGGCAGCGGGCGTCGCCCTTCGGGCAACGGGACTACCCGGCAGCCTCTGACGTGGGCGATCCGGTCCGCAGTAGCGTCGGCGAGGTGACCACCTGGACCTCCCTGGAACCCGCCTCGACCACGGTCGACCCGGGCAGCAGCACCACCGTGCGACTGCGTCTGCGCAACACCGGAGACGTCGTCGACGAGTACCGCTTCGAGGCGGTAGGCGACGTCGCCCCCTACGTCTCGGTGGAACCGCCCTCCCTCAGACTCTTTCCAGGAACCACGGGGGTCGTGGAGCTGACGTTCGCCCCGCCGCGCACTCCGGACGCGACGGCGGGCCCGCACCCGTACGGGGTACGCGTCCTGCCCACCGAGAACCTGGAAGCCACCACGGTCGCCGAGGGCAACATCACCTTCACCACCTTCACAGAGATACGGGCGGAGCTCGTCCCCCAGACCGTCAAGGGCCGCTTCCGGGGCCGCCCCAGGCTGGCCGTCGACAACCTCGGCAACACCGTACTCACCGCATCGATAGCCGGCGGCGACACGGCCAGCGACGACCTCTCCTACGAACTCGTCCCCGCCAACGTCCAGATCCAGCCCGGCCGCGCCGCCTTCGTCGACGCCACCCTGAAACCCCGCCAGATCACCTGGGTCGGCTCGAAACAGGACCGCCCCTACGAACTGGCCGTACGACGCGCCGGGTTCGAACCACTGAAGGTCAACGGGACATTCACACAACGCGGCCTGCTGCCCCTGTGGATGATGACGACGCTGAGCCTGCTGCTCGCCCTCACCATCACCGGCCTCGTGCTCTGGTTCACCTACAAGGCACCCGTACGCACCCTCGCGACACCCAAGACCGAACAGGCCGCGGCCACCGCACTGCCGGAGGAACCACCCGAGCAGCCGCGCGAGAAGCCCAAGCAGGAACCGGAACCCGCCCAGGAGCCCGAGGCCCCGAGCGGCGGCGGCGAGGAGCCCGAGGAAGAGCAGCCCAAGCGGACCGTACTGCCCCTCACCTCACAGGACGAGCCCAACCTCTTCGTGGAGTTCGCACAGGTGCGACTGGAAGTGGGAGCGGGCGGCTGCCAACTGACCGAACCGCACACGACGGGCAAGCTCGACACCGCGACGGAAGAAGCGCTGAAGTGCTTCCAGCAGTCCAACGACACGAAGTACGGCCACTTCAGCACGCTGGTGGAGACCGACGGGCTCGGGAACCTGGGCCGCAGCACGATGACCGCCCTCATCGCGGCGCACTTCGTCGACACCAAGGCGGTCCCGCTGAACCTGGACGAGGCCAGCCCGGAGGTGCCGTGGGTGCGGAACATGCTGCTCTGGAGCACCCAGGCCGAGATCGACAACGGTGATCTGCAGGTGGCGACCGATGCCACCAGGGCCAACATCGCCTACCTGCGGCAGCAGGGGCAGCACGCGGAGAAGCCCACCCCCGGACTCATCTCCAGGATCAAGGAGTACCAGGGCATCCTCTCGGAGGACCGGAACGGCCAGATCGACGAGTTGACGCTCAACAAGCTGAAGGCGGGCTGGATCAAGGCGCAGGACGAGACCGGCACCGTGACCGCCGAGGACTGGCTCCCGGCGCCGACACAGTAAGGACCGCGCCGCGGGCCCGGCGGACAGCCCGGCGCCGTCGAACACGCGGCCCCGATCCCGCCGGGCCCCAACCGGTAGGCGGCGACGACTTCCAGCGGGGCCGCGCACCGGGGGTATTCGAGGGCAGCGGGCGTCGCCCTTCGGGCAACGGGACTACCCGGCAGCCTCTGACGTGGGCGATCCGGTCCGCAGTAGCGTCGGCGAGGTGACCACCTGGACCTCCCTGGAACCCGCCTCGACCACGGTCGACCCGGGCAGCAGCACCACCGTGCGACTGCGTCTGCGCAACACCGGAGACGTCGTCGACGAGTACCGCTTCGAGGCGGTAGGCGACGTCGCCCCCTACGTCTCGGTGGAACCGCCCTCCCTCAGACTCTTTCCAGGAACCACGGGGGTCGTGGAGCTGACGTTCGCCCCGCCGCGCACTCCGGACGCGACGGCGGGCCCGCACCCGTACGGGGTACGCGTCCTGCCCACCGAGAACCTGGAAGCCACCACGGTCGCCGAGGGCAACATCACCTTCACCACCTTCACAGAGATACGGGCGGAGCTCGTCCCCCAGACCGTCAAGGGCCGCTTCCGGGGCCGCCCCAGGCTGGCCGTCGACAACCTCGGCAACACCGTACTCACCGCATCGATAGCCGGCGGCGACACGGCCAGCGACGACCTCTCCTACGAACTCGTCCCCGCCAACGTCCAGATCCAGCCCGGCCGCGCCGCCTTCGTCGACGCCACCCTGAAACCCCGCCAGATCACCTGGGTCGGCTCGAAACAGGACCGCCCCTACGAACTGGCCGTACGACGCGCCGGGTTCGAACCACTGAAGGTCAACGGGACATTCACACAACGCGGCCTGCTGCCCCTGTGGATGATGACGACGCTGAGCCTGCTGCTCGCTCTCACCATCACCGGCCTCGTGCTCTGGTTCACCTACAAGGCACCCGTACGCACCCTCGCGACACCCAAGACCGAGCAGGCGGCGGCCACCGCACTGCCGGAGGAACCACCCGAGCAGCCGCGCGAGAAGCCCAAGCAGGAACCCGACCCCGCCCAGGAGCCCGAGGCCCCGAGCGGCGGCGGCGAGGAGCCCGAGGAAGAGCAGCCCAAGCGGACCGTGCTCCCCCTCACCTCACAGGACGAGCCCAACCTCTTCGTGGAGTTCGCACAGGTGCGACTGGAAGTGGGAGCGGGCGGCTGCCAACTGACCGAACCGCACACGACGGGCAAGCTCGACACCGCGACGGAAGAAGCGCTGAGGTGCTTCCAGCAGTCCTTCGAGAAGTGGGGCGGCTTCAGCCCGCTGCTGAAGTCCGACGAGCCCGGGACCCTGGGTCGCAGCACGATGACCGCCCTGATCGCGGCGCACTTCCCGGAGGAGCAGGGGGTCCCGCTGAACCTGGACGAGGCCAGCCCGGAGGTGCCGTGGGTGCGGAACGCGCTGCTCTGGGGCACCCAGGTCCAGATCGATGACAACGACCTGGAGGTGGCGACCGCCGCCACCAGGGCCAACATCGCCTCCCTGCGGGGGCAGGGGCAGCACGCGGAGAAGCCCACCCCCGGACTCATCTCCAGGGTCAGGGAGTACAAGCGCGCGATCCGCAACGACGACGACACCGAGGAGATGGACCGCACGACGGTCACCATGATGTCGCTGGGCTGGATCAAGGAGCCGGAGAAGACCGGCACCGTGGTCGCCAAGAACTGGCTCCCGGCGCCGACGCAGTAGGCAACGCGCCGCGGGCCCGTCCCCACCGCTCGGGTGGGGGGCGGGCCCGCGGCGCGTCGGCGGCCTACCAGGTCGCGTCGTCCAGGACGAGTCGGCCCGCCTTGCGGTACTCGCGCCGGGCGCCCGCCAGGAGGTCGGCCGTCGACACGGTGTCGCCGCGGCCCGCCGCCGCGTAGGCGGCCGTGACGACCGCGCTGCGGATGGACCCGCCCGCCAGCTCGAACTCGGCCGCGCAGGACGTCGGGTCGACGTCGTCGGCGCACGGGACGTGGGCGAGGCTGTGCCGCCAGAGCGCGAGGCGCTGCTTCGCGTCGGGGAAGGGGAAGTCGACCACCAGGTCCAGCCGGCGCGTGAAGGCGTCGTCGATGTTGGAGCGCAGGTTGGTGGTCAGCAGGGCGATCCCGTCGAACGACTCCAGGCGCTGGAGGAGGTAGGCGCTCTCCATGTTGGCGTGGCGGTCGTTGGAGCTGCTGACCTCGGACCGCTTGCCGAAGACGGCGTCGGCCTCGTCGAAGAGCAGCACCGCGTCCGTGCGGTCGGCCTCGGTGAAGATCCGCTCCAGGTTCTTCTCGGTCTCCCCCACGTACTTGTCCACGATGGACGGCAGCTGCACGACGTAGAGGTCGAGGCCGAGTTCGCCCGCGACCACCTCGGCGGAGAGCGTCTTGCCGGTGCCGGAGTCACCCGCGAAGAGCCCGACCACGCCCCGGCCGCGCCCGCCTCCCGCGCTCAGCCTCCAGTCGCCGAGCACCCGGTCGCGGTGCTGGGCGCGCAGGACCAGCTCGTGCAGGTGCGCCAGGGGGCCCGGGGGCAGGACGAGGTCCGTCCAACCGACGTCCGGCCGGATGCGGCGGGCGTGCCGCTCCAGGCCGGAGGCGGACTGCTGGCGGGCCGCGAGCCGCAGGTGCCCGGCGGACAGCTCCGCACCGTCGAACGCGGCGCGCTCCCGTGCGGAGCGGGCGGCGCGCTCGATCCCGCCGGGCCCCAACCGGTAGGCGGCGACGACCGGCGCCAGGTCGAACTCCGGCTCCACGGGACCGAGCGCCGCACGCCAGACGCCGAGGTCCCCGGCCCGCTGCCGGGGGGCGTCCAGCACGATCGGGTCACGCCCCCGCTCACACCACTGCGGGTCGTACGGGCGCGGGTCCACGAGCAGCACCGGGACGTCGTCGGCCGCGAGGCCCCGGATCAGCTCGTCGGGCCGCTCGGGGAGCGGACTCACCACGACGGCCCGGCCGGTCAGCCGGGCCTCGCGGAGCAGTTCCCGGTACGGGAGGCGCTCGCCCTGCGGCCGTTCCACCGGCGCGTGTTCCTGGGACCGCTGCCCGGCCGGGCGCTCTCCCGGGGAGAGGTGCAGGGCCGGGATGCCGGCCGTGCCGAGGGCGACGGCGGCGAAGGCGAGTCCGTCGCCGTCGCGGTGCTCCCGCAGGTAGACGGTGAGCGGGCGCTCCGCTAGGTACTCGGCGAGCCGGCGCACCAGCGGATCGGCGCCGTACGCCGCGCCGGTGTCCGCCGCGCCCTCCCCGGGCGGGCACGGGAGTGGCCGCACGGTGCCGTCCAGCGCCGGGTCCGGGGTGTCGTCGCCCAGCAGATGGGCCACCACCCGGTCGGGGACGCGCAGGGAGCGGCTGAGGAAGGGGCGTTCGGGCTCGTCGACCTCGATCAGCCCGTGGGCCAGGAGCCGGGCGGCGGGATGGAACCTGGCCCGCCCCGCAGTGGAGTGCGTGGGCACCCCGCACAGGTCGAGCGCGAGTGCCACGGTCGCCCGGCGGCGTGTGACGTCGTCGTTGAGGTAGCCGTAGAGCTGCTCGAACGTGCGGTCCAGGTCGGGCGCCAACGCGATCAGCAGGATCTGGGCGTCGAGCGGGCTGAGGCGCAGCCCGTGGAGGCGGTCGCCCTCGGGCGGCTCGCCCGGCTCCTGTGGCCCGTCCTCGGAGGCCGCCGCCCCGGGGTCCCCCGGCGGGGCCGGGACACCGGGGGTGCCGGGGAGCTCCTCCGGGTCGTGGACAGGCGGCGCGTGCCCGGCGCTCCCCGCGCCGCGGAACAGGACGTGCCGCACCGCCTCGTCCGTCAGGAACATCCCGCGCATCGGGTCCGTGGCCGACGGATCGGTGGCGCTGCGCTGCTCGACGAGGAAGGCCACGCGCTCGCGCAGCCCCGCGAGCCGTTCGAGCAGCGGCAGGGAGAGGTCGCTCACTTCTGCCGCTCCCGGGACGCGCCGGCGGAGCCGTGCTTGCGCGCGAACTCCTCCTTGGCGGCGTCGACGCTGACCGCGCTGTGGAAACGCGCCGTGCCGTCGTCCGGCCGCCCCTCCGTCCCGCGCACCTCGACGCCGAGCCCCTCGGTGACGGCCGGGCCGACCCGGTACTCCGGGTACGCCAGGAAGGGTGCGGTGATCACCACGTCGAGCGAGGGCTTCAGTTCGCCGCCGAGCGCCGACCAGATGTCCGCGAGGGAGCGCGCCTCGGTGTGCACCCCCGCGACGGTCAGCGGGACGGAGAGGCCCAGTTCGGCGAGTGTGCCGCCCAGCTCCTCCGGCGGAAGGATCTCCTTGGGCAGCAGGGTGTGCAGGACGGCGGAGAGCAGCCGGTGCTCGTCCTCGGGGCGCTTGGTCCAGGCCGTCACGAGGTAGGAGAGCCGGAACCAGCGGGGCGGCTGGTGCTGCTTGAGGACGATCCCCTGCTCGTCGCGGAGGGACACCTTGCCGCGCTGGCGCCGCGTGGTGTCCTCGCGGATGTCGTAGAGGTACGCGTCGATGGTCGGGGTGTTGCGCCGGGCCGCCCAGTCGCGGGTCGGGGCGTCGAAGGTGACCTCGACGTCGGAACCGGCGAAGGCGCCGCCGGTGAGCAGCCCCTTCAGGAGGTCATCCACCTCATGGATCACGGTCGGCCTGCCCTTTCACGTTCCGCTCGCCGACGGCACCGCCCGTCGCCGAACGGCCGTCGCGGAACGACCTGTCATGTGTCGGTCGGTCACTGCTGTCGGTCGGTCACTGCTGTCGGCGGACACCTCAGCCGGCCGGACCACGAGGGCCCGGCGGGGCACGGGCGCCGCGGCGCGGAGCATCCCACTCCATCGTCGCCGCCGGGGCCCTGGCCCCGCGAGGCACCCGGGGGCGGCCGGGGGCAGAGCTTCTACCCCCGCGCGGGCCCCTCCTGCCCTCGGGGCCCTTGCCCCGGCGGTCGGCTCGTCAGATATAGCCCTCCCGTAAGGCGTAGGCCACGGCATGGGCGCGGTTGCGGAGTTGCAGACGGGTCGTCAGTCCGTGCATGACGTTCTTGACGGTGCGTTCGGAGTACGAGAGCCGGCCGGCGATCTCCGCGGTGTCCATTCCCTCGGCCACCAGCCGGAGCACGTCGACCTCGCGCGGCGCCAGCCCGGACGCCGTTCCGGCCGACACGCCGGTCGTGCCGCGCTGCAGCCTGCCGACCTGGGTGATGAGTCGGCCCAACAGGTCCGAGGGCAGGTCCCCTTCGCCCCGGGAGGCCGCCAGAACCGCCCGGAGCAGCCGGTGCCCGGTGGCCTCGCGCCGCCAGACGATCGCGCCGACGCCGTACTCGATCACCTGGAGCAGTTCGGCCTCGCGGATCACGCTCGTGACGAGGACGGCGTTGGGCCCGTCGGCGCGTGCCAGCAGCCTCAGCCGCGCGAGCGTCGGTTCGTCCAGAGTGTCGGCGAGTAGGACGGCGACCGTGCCGGGCCGACCGGTGCCCTCATCCAGCAACTCGACCTCGGCGTGCCGACGGAGCTGGCTGACCGCCCCGTCCATGGACAGCGGGTCCGAGGCATGGATCTCCACGGGAACTCTCACCGGGGCTCGATGAACCATGCCTCGCGTCCTCGCAACTCACGTCATGGAACGGAACGTTCCTGCTCCTTTCATCTTTTCATGTACCGAAGGGGCAACGACAACATGGCCCGCCGCGACCCCGGCCACGAGATCAGCGCCAGGCACCCGAAGAACCCACCTGAACCGCAAGCCCATCGGAACCCGCCACAGCCAAGCCGCCCCCAGCCGAACGGCAGCCCGGCCGGCGCTTGAGGCCGATCAGTGACCACCACCGTCAAGCCGAACCCCAGCCGAACGGCAGCCCGCCGGAGGCACCCCCGCCTCGTCAGCGCGCCGCAGGCGATTTCCTCACTGGACTAGACCTCTCCGTCCCCACCGGTCAGACTGTCCGGGTGAGACATGTGATCGCGCTCGATGTGGGCGGCACGGGAATGAAGGCCGCTCTGATCGGCCCGGACGCCGAGCTGCTGCACGAGGCACGCCGGGACACGGGCCGCGACCGGGGCCCGGACGCCGTCGTGGCCTCGATCCTCGACTTCGCCGCCGCCCTGCGCGCCCACGGCCTGGCCGAGTTCGGCGAGGAGCCCGCGGCGGCGGGCGTCGCCGTGCCCGGCATCGTGGACACCGAGAAGGGCGTCGCGGTCTACGCGGCCAACCTCGGCTGGTCCGGCGTCCCGTTGCGGGACATGCTCACCGCCCGCCTCGGCGGCATCCCGGTCGCCCTCGGCCACGACGTGCGCACCGGCGGCCTCGCCGAGGGCCGCGTCGGGGCCGGGCGGGGGGCGGACCGCTTCCTGTTCATGCCGCTCGGCACGGGCATCGCCGGTGCCATCGGCATCAACGGCGTCATCGAACCGGGCGCGCACGGCTCCGCCGGGGAGATCGGCCACGTCGTGATCCGGCCCGGCGGCATCCCGTGCGGCTGCGGCCAGCGCGGCTGCCTGGAGCGGCTCGCCTCCGCCTCCGCCGTCTCCCTGGCCTGGGCCGCGGCGAGCGGCGACCCGAAGGCCGACGCCGCCGACTGCGCGAGCGCGGTCGAGGCCGGTGATCCGAGGGCGGTAGCCGTCTGGCAGGAGGCGGTGGACGCGCTCGCCGACGGGCTGGTCATGGCCGTCACCCTGCTGGACCCGCGCACCCTGATCATCGGTGGCGGCCTCGCCGAGGCGGGGGAGACGCTGTTCGCACCGCTGCGGGCGGCGGTGGAGGAGCGCGTCACCTTCCAGAAGCTCCCCACGATCGTCCCGGCGGCCCTCGGGGACACCGCCGGATGCCTGGGCGCGGGACTCCTCGCCTGGGATCTACTCGCCACGGAGGTATCCGCCTGATGGCCGCTCCCGCACGCAAGGTACTGACCGGCGCCCGGGTGGTGCTGCCCTCCGGCACGGTCGACGACGGCGAGGTCGTGATCGACGGCGCGCGCATCGGCGGGAGCGCTCCCTCGGCAGGCCAGGAGCCCGGGGCAGAGCACTGGGACCTGTCGGGCCACTGGGTCGTGCCCGGTTTCGTGGACCTGCACAACCACGGCGGCGGCGGCGCCTCCTTCACCTCCGGCACCGTCCAGGACGTACTGACCGGCATCGCCACGCACCGCGCGCACGGCACGACGACCCTGGTCGCCTCCACGGTCACCGGCGAGATGGAGTTCCTCGCCGCCCGCGCCGGGCTGCTCTCGGAGCTGACCGAGCAGGGCGACCTGGCCGGCATCCACTTCGAGGGCCCGTTCATCTCCCCGTGCCGCAAGGGCGCCCACAGCGAGGCCCTGCTGCGCGACCCGCGCCCCGCCGACGTGTCGGCCCTGCTCGACGCCGCCCGGGGCGCGGCCCGCATGGTCACGCTCGCCACCGAACTCCCCGGCGGTCTGGACTCCGTACGCCTGCTCGCCGAGCGGGGCGTCATCGCGGCGGTCGGCCACACCGACGCCACGTACGAGCAGACGGTGGAGGCGATCGACGCCGGCGCGACCGTCGCCACCCACCTCTTCAACGCGATGCCGCCGCTGGGCCACCGCGCCCCCGGACCGATCGCGGCGCTGCTGGAGGACGAGCGGGTCACGGTCGAGCTGATCAACGACGGGACGCACCTGCACCCGGCCGCGCTGGAGCTGGCGTTCCACCGCGCGGGCGCGGACCGGGTCGCGTTCATCACCGACGCGATGGACGCGGCCGGATTCGGCGACGGCCGCTACCTGCTGGGCCCGCTGGAGGTCGACGTGGTCGACGGGGTGGCGCGGCTGGTGGAGGGCGGATCGATCGCCGGCTCCACCCTCACGCTGGACCGCGCCTTCCGCCGGGCCGCCCTGGTCGACAGGCTCCCGGTCGACCAGATCGTGCGGGCCCTCTCCGCCAACCCGGCGCGGCTGCTGGGCCTGGCGGACCGGATCGGCTCGCTGGAGCCCGGCAAGGACGCCGACCTCGTCGTCCTGGACGAGGATTTCGAGGTCAAGGGCGTCCTGCGGCAGGGCGAATGGGTCGTCAGGCCGCAGGTTCCGGCGGCGGCCGGCCCTTCGGCGGCCTGAGCCGGCCCCGGCCCTCCGACCGTCAGACGGACTGCCCGCCGGGCCGCACGACGACGGTGTTGACGTCGACCCCGGCGACACTGCCGGTCAGGACGATGCGGCCCTTGCTCTCCTTGAGCGCGGGCAGTGCGTACCGGACCAGCCCCCACCTCACGCCCCGACACAGCCGTCTTCTGAGCCCACCCGGCGCGCAAGACGGCAGAAGCCCGCCGGACCGGCTTGAGGCCATCAGTAGCCGGCACCGTCGAGACAAAGCCCAGCCAGAACAGCCCGGCCGGCGCTTGAGGCCATCGGTGACGGCACCGTCGAGACGGAGCCCAGCAGAAGACCCCCCAGGCCCGCCCCCGGGCCCGGCCAGGGCCAGCCGGGAAGCCCAACTCCCCACACCCCCAGCCCCTTTCCGCGGCCCCGCCGCATCCCTTAGGTTTGGCATGATCAGGCCACGAAACCGCAGGCAGACCCCCCGCCCCCGAGGCGGGCCAGGCAGCACAGGGCTGGAACCGTGATCCTCACCGTCACTCTGAACACCGCAGTAGACCTGACCTACCACGTCCCCGCCCTGCGCGAACACACCACCCACCGCGTCACGAAGACCCTGGAGCGCCCGGGCGGCAAGGGCCTCAACGTCGCCCGCGTCCTGGCCCGGCTCGGCCACGCGACCGCGGTCACCGGCTTCGCGGGCGGCCCCACCGGCACCTGGCTGCGCGAGGCCCTGTCCCACGAGCCCCGCCTCAGGGACGCCCTGGTCCCCGTCGGCGGCACCACCCGCCGCACCGTGGCGGTGGTCGACGCCGCCGCGGGCACCACCACCCAGTTCAACGAGCCCGGCCCCACCGTCACCGCCGCCGAGTGGGAGGCCCTGAAGCGGGCGTACACCACCCTGCTCCCCGGCGCCGAGGCCGTCGCCCTCTGCGGCAGCCTCCCGCCCGGTGTCCCCGTCGGCGCCTACGCCCACCTGATCCGTGAGGCCCGCGCCGCGGGTACCCCCGTCCTCCTGGACACCAGCGGCGAACCCCTGCGCCGGGGCATCGCCGCCCGCCCCGACCTGGTCAAGCCGAACGCCACCGAACTCGCCGAGCTCACCGGCACCCGCGACCCCCGCCGCGCCGCCCGCGCCGCCCGCCGCCGGGGCGCCCGCGCGGTGGTCGCCTCGCTGGGCGCCGAGGGCCTGCTCGCCGAGACCCCGGCGGGCGCCTGGCGCGCCGCACCGCCCGCCCCGGTCCGCGGCAACCCGACGGGCGCGGGCGACTCCGCCGTGGCCGGGTTGCTCTCCGGCCTCGCCGAGGGCGCCGGCTGGCCGGACCGCCTCGTCCGGGCCACCGCCCTCTCCGCCGCGACCGTGCACGCCTCGGCCGCCGGGGAGTACGACGAGGCCGCCTACCGCGACCTGGCCTCCCGCATCACCACCACCGCGCTGCCCGGGGCCGCCTGACCCGGCAGGGGATGCGCCCGGCCCCGTAGCACCGAGCCCGACCGGACGCGGCCGACCGGCCGACGTCAGCCCACACCCGCAGGGGGAGAGCCGTGCCACTCGTACCGACCGGGGAACTCGTCACCGAAGCGGCGGCCACCGGCCGGGCCGTCGCCGCGTTCAACGTCATCACCCTCGAACACGCCGAGGCCGTCGCCGCCGCCGCCGAGGAGGCGGGGCTGCCCGCCGTCCTCCAGATATCCCAGAACGCCGTCGCCTACCACGGCCACCGGCTCGGCCCGATCGCCGCCGCCACCGGCGCCGTCGCCCGCTGCTCCACCGCGCCGCTCGCCCTCCACCTCGACCACGCCGACTCCTGGGAGCTGGTCGAGGCCGCCCCCGCCGAGGGGTTCGGCTCGGTCATGTACGACGCCTCGCGGCTGCCCGCCGCGGAGAACCTGCGCCGTACCGCCGAGGCCGTACGGTTCGGCCACGCGCACGGCCTGTGGGTGGAGGCGGAGCTCGGCCGGATCGGCGGCAAGCCCGGCGAGGCGCCGCTCGACGCGCACGCCCCCGGGGTGCGTACCGACCCCGCCGAGGCGACCGCGTACGTGACGGAGACCGGGGTGGACGCGCTGGCGGTGGCCGTCGGCTCCTCGCACGCCATGACGGAGCGGACCGCCGCCCTCGACCACGCGCTCATCGCCGCCCTGCGCACCGCCGTGCCGGTCCCCCTGGTGCTGCACGGCTCCAGCGGGGTGCCCGACGAGGAGCTGACCCACGCGGTCCGCTCCGGCATGTCGAAGATCAACATCGGGACGGCGCTCAACCAGGCGTTCACCGCCGCCCTCGCCGCCCACCTCACCGACCACCCGGACCCGCGCCCCTACCTCTCGCCGGCGCGCGCGGCGGTACGGGGCCGGGCGCGCCACTTCCTGACGGTGCTCTCCGGGGTCTGAGCGGCACGGAGGACGCGTACGCGAAAGGGCCGGGCCGCCCCGGAAGGGGCGGCCCGGCCGCGTACCTCAGCGCGTGCGTGCGGCGGGCGTCAGCCCTGCGTGCCTTCCTTCAGCCACATCTGGTCGAAGTTGGCGTCGCACTCGTTGCCCTCCTCGCAGGAGAGGGTGATGGTGTTGGTGCCCTTGGTGAGGTTGACCACGGCCCAGGTGTTGACCCACTTGTCGGTCCACTCGCCCTCTTCGACCTGGGCGAAGTTGTCCATGTTGAGCGGGCGCTCCTGGGCCTTGCCGTTGACGAAGATCGTGGCGTTGGCGGCCTTGCCGGGGACTCCGTAGGAGACGCGCAGGCTGTAGCCGGCGTCCTCCGGGATGCCGTTGACCGTCCAGGTCACCTTGGCGCCGACGTTGTTGAACCCGGCGACGTACGTCCCGGCCTCGGCGCCCTGGATGTCGGAGGCGGTGACGGTGCCGCCCTCCAGCTTGAGGGCCTTGGCGTCGGTCTTCGGCAGGTCGACGGGCTTCTGCTCCGCGTCGTCCTTCGGCTCCTTCGGCTGTTCCCCGGCGCCCTCGCCGCCGCCGGCGTCGGCGGTCGGCGCGGTGTCCCGGCCGGCCTCGTCGCTCTTGTCGTCGCCGGAGGTCATCGTGGCGACGATCACCACGATCACCGCGACCACCACCGCGATGGCGCCGATCAGCAGCATCCGCGTGTTGGGCCCGCCCGAGCCGGAACCGCGCCCGTGCCCGCCGCCGGGCCCCACCGGCGGCGGCGCGCCGTGCTGCTGCTGCGGCGGGACGCCCTGCGGCGCCTGCCCGTACGGCTGCTGCTGGGGCGGGTAGCCGTACCCCTGCTGCCCCTGGGTCTGCTGTCCGCCGTAGCGCCGCTCGCCGACCGGGCGCACCTGGTTGTACGAGGAGCGGGGGCCGGGGTAGCCGTAGCCGCCGCCCCCGCCTGGCGGGGTCGCACCGGCGGCCTGTCCGTCGGCGTACAGGTAGCCGAAGGGGTCGTCGCCCTCGGGCGTGCCGTTGTCGCCAGAGGCGCCGTTGTTGCCAGGGCCGGGTGTCATCCCGTGGTCACTCCTCAAACACGTACCGGAATCGCAGGGTCATCGACTCGGCGAGCCTACCCGTTCGATCTGACGGAAAGGGGTGATGTGCACCTCCCCCAGGTTTCAACTCGCCTACAGCTACGGGTGCGTCCGCTCCCGGGGGGCCTTCGCGGCTGTGCCCGGACTCACCTTCGAGGGCGCTACGGGCATACGGCCCACTCAGCCCCGGCCTCGCGATCCTCGTCCGGAGCCGGCGTAGCCCTCCACGCACCCGACGTCCCCGCCGTGGCCGCGCCCGCCTCCCCTCCACGCGCCTCACCCGCGGCGGACCGAAGCCGGCTCTCCATGCTGCTGCGGACGTCGAGCACCACCGGCGCGTCGACCTGGACCCCGCTCCCCGCGTCGCGACCGGCCGCCGCCCCTCCGGTTCCCACGAGGAGCCGCCCCCGGTCCTGGCCGGGGGCCGGGCCGGGCTCGGCGATCCGGTGGCCGCCGGGCGCCTACCCGGCCCGCCGCTGCTGCTTCGAGCGGGAACGTTTCTCGATGTACATCCGCTGGTCGGCGGATTGCAGGACTTCCTCCACGGACATGCCGCAGTGCGCCCACCCGATGCCGAAACTGGCTCCGACGCGCACGGCGCGGCCGTCCACGCGGATGGGCGGGATGATCGCGTTCCGCAGCCGCACCGCGAGGTCCTGGGCGTCGGCGGCGCAGAGGCCGTCCGCGAGGACGACGAACTCGTCGCCGCCGAGCCGGGCCACGGTGTCGCCGTCCCGGACGCCGCTGGTGAGGCGGCGGGCCACTTCGATGAGGACGGCGTCGCCGGTGTGGTGGCCGAACCGGTCGTTGATCGACTTGAAGCCGTCGAGGTCGCAGAAGAGCACCGCCAGTCCCTTGGCGCCCTCGCTGTCCTGGTCGCCGTCCTCGTCGGGGGCGACGGTGTGCACGTGGTGCTCGTACGGGGCGACGCCGAAGCCCGCGCCGGTGGGCCCGGCGCAGTGGCGGGCGCCGCCGAGGCCGAGGCCGAGGTCGAAGTCGTGCGCGTCCGGGTCGTAGGACTCGCCGTCGGCTGCCGGGCCGGGGAACGAACCGGGGGCCGGCCCGCCGTAGGCGGCGTCGAGGGTGTCGACGGCGCTGGGGCGGTCGGCGTGCGGGCGGCTGCAGAGGCGGGCGGAGAGGCGGGCGCGCAGTTCGGCGCTGTTGGGCAGGCCGGTGAGGGCGTCGTGGCTGGCCCGGTGGGCGAGCTGCATCTCGTGGCGCTTGCGCTCGGTGATGTCCTCGACGTGGGTGAGCAGGAGGCGGGGCCCGTCGGTGGCGTCGGCGACGACGGAGTTGCGCAGGCTCACCCAGAGGTAGGCGCCCTCGCTGGTGGAGAGGCGGACCTCGGTGCGACCGCCCTCGGCGCTGGTGCGCAGCAGGGTGCCGATGTCCTCGGGGTGGGCGAGGTCGGAGAAGGTATAGCGGCGCAGGGTGCCCGCGCGTCGGCCGAGCAGGCGGCAGAGGGCGTCGTTGGCGCGGAGGATGCGGCCGTGCTGGTCCCCGCCCATCTCGGCGATGGCCATGCCGCTGGGGGCGAACTCGAACGCCTGGCGGAAGCTTTCCTCGCTGGCACGCAGTGCCTGCTGTTCGCGTTCCAGGCGGACCAGGGCGCGCTGCATGTTGGAGCGGAGCCGGGCGTTGGATATCGCTATCGCGGCCTGGAAGGCGTACATCTGGAACGCTTCCTGACCCCAGGGGCCGGGGAGGCGGCCGTTGCGCGGGCGGTCCACGGAGATGACGCCGAGGAGTTCGTCGCCGCCGGTGGCGTAGAGGGGGGCGAAGAGGCGGTCGCCGGGGTGCCACTCGTCCTCGAAGCGGGGGGCGGGGGCCGGGGTGTACCAGCCGGGGACGCCGTCCTCGTCGAGCGCCCACGCCTCGGTGTGCGAGATGAACCGCAGGTCACCCCAGTGTTCGGCGATGGACAGGCGGTGGTCCCAGGCGTGCCGGGGGCCGACCTGGCCGGTGAGGAGGGCTTCGGCGGAGGAGTTGCCGGCGACGGCGGCGACGACGAGGTCGCCGTCGGCCTGGACGAGGTTGACCGCGGAGATTTCGTAGCCGAGGCCGGTGACCACGCCGTCGGCGACGGTCTGGAGGGTGTCCGCGAGGCTGCGGGCGGTGTTCAGGTCCGCGACGACCTGGTGCAGCTGCCGCAGGGTCGCAAGGCGGACGTAGGGCTCCGACTCGGTCCCCATGCGCTCTCTCCCTGAGACCTCGACAGCAACTCCAGGATGGGCAGCGTCCCTCAGTGTCACGTCATCCGTTCCCGGCCACTGAATCACAGCGAGCTGTTCACCCGGTACACAGGGTCAACTAAATGTGCGCCATGTGTCCCAAGTCACATAACCGGAGGGTGACTTCGACGGCTTGCGGCATATTCACCCGGAGTTGCTCAGGCCCTGCCCGAACCTGGGCGGAATGCGCATCCCCCCCGATCTCGGAAGGCATCCTTCCGCTCATCCTCCCGCCACTCTCAGGCACCTCGCGGTCACAAGCGGCCTGATTCGGCCAACACCGCCCGGCCCGCGCCCCCGGAGCGGATCATTCCGGAATGCGGCGAACCCGTGCGAACGATGCCGGAACCTCCGGCGGAGGTCGGACCCGGGACCTAGGTCCTCGCTGGTTCCCGCGGCCGATGCGACCCTCCAGGACCGGGGACTAACGTGACGAACGTGTTCACGACCAGCGCTACTTCCGGCACCCCCACGCCCGCCGCTCCCGCCGCCCCGTCCGCCGGGCCGGGGCATGCTGGTGGGGTGAGCGACGAAGAGTTCCGCGCCGCCATGTCCCGGCTGGCGGCGGGCGTGGTGCTGGTGACCGCGCACGATCCGCAGGACGGCCCGCGCGGCGAGGACGCCGGGATGACCGCCACCGCCTTCGTCTCCGTCTCGCTCGACCCGCCGCTGGTGATGGTGAGCGTGCGGACCGGCTCGCGGATGGACGACGTCCTGACCGACCAGCCGCTGTGGGCGGTCTCACTCCTCGGCGAGGACCAGCGCGACATCGCGGGCCGCTTCGCCATGCGCGGGCGCCTCAGCGACAGCCTGCTCTTCGCCTCACTCCCCCACACCCGGGGCGAGTACACCGGCGCCCCGCTGGTCGAGGGCGGCCTCGGTTCCGTGGAGTGCCGCACCGAGCAGCGCGTGCTGGCCGGGGACCACACCCTGCTGATCGGCCGCGTCCTGTCGGCCGCCCTGCCCTCCGCCGAGGGCGGGCCCCTCGTCTACTACCGGGGCCGCTACCGCCACCTCGGCCGATAAACGCCCCGCGTGGCCCGGGACCGGGTCGCGCGGGTGTATCGCGGGCACGCGGGCGGCTCACCAGTCGCCGCCGCGCCCCCGGTTCCGCTTCACTTCGGAGCGCTGCTTCTTCTCGCGCAGCCTGCGCTCGTTGATGCCGCGCGGGACACGGGTGGCGCGGCGCTGCTTGGGCGGCGGCGCGGTGGCCTCGCCGAGCAGGGAGACCATCCGGTCGAGCGCGGTCTCGCGGTTGCGCCACTGCGAGCGGTGGTCGCTGGCGCGGACGGCGAGGACGCCGCCGGTGAGCCGGCCCGCGAGCCGCTTGAGCGCCCGCTCCTTCCACGCCTCGGGCAGCGCCTGGGTGGCCGCCAGGTCGAAGCGCAGCTCCACCTGGCTGTCGCTGGTGTTGACGTGCTGCCCGCCCGGGCCCGAGGAGCGCGAGAAACGCCAGGTCAGCTCGGATTCGGGCAGGACGACCGAGCCCCTGATGACGCGCCCGCCCGCGCGGGCGGGCTTCGGGGTGCCGGGCTTTCGGTCGGTGGACATGCCACCCATGGTCGCGCGTCCCCGGGGGTGCCGTCACCTCGGTTTCGCTCGCGGCGGGCGATCCGCGCGTCTCGGCGAAGAAGGCGAAGAGAGAGGGAACCCTGCGGGGTGGTTGCGGCGTTGCAAAGGGTGACGGCAGCTTCGTCACGCGTACGAAGCCCGCGACACACGACGAAAGGGACATCCCATGGCTGTAAGCCTGTCCAAGGGCGGCAACGTCTCGCTCACCAAGGAGGCTCCCGGCCTGACCGCCGTCACGGTCGGCCTCGGCTGGGACGTCCGCACCACCACCGGTACGGACTTCGACCTCGATGCCTCCGCCATCGCGGTCAACGCCGAGGGCAAGGTCTACTCCGACGGCCACTTCGTCTTCTTCAACAACAAGCAGACGCCGGACCAGACCATCGTCCACACCGGTGACAACCGCACCGGCGCGGGCGAGGGCGACGACGAGGCGATCAACGTCAACCTCGCCGGCCTCCCCGCCGACATCGACAAGATCGTCTTCCCGGTCTCGATCTACGACGCGGAGACCCGCTCGCAGAACTTCGGCCAGGTGCGCAACGCCTACATCCGCATCGTCAACCAGGCCGGCGGCACCGAGATCGCCCGCTACGACCTGAGCGAGGACGCCGCCACCGAGACCGCCATGGTCTTCGGCGAGCTGTACCGCAACGGCGCGGAGTGGAAGTTCCGCGCCGTCGGCCAGGGGTACGCCTCGGGCCTGGTCGGCATCGCCCAGGACTTCGGCGTCAACGTCTGACCGGCGCTCCCTGCCCCGCCCGGCCCTCCGTCCCACCCCGGAGAGCCGGGCGGTCGCGGTTTCCGGGCCCGGCTGCGGGACGGCCGCCCACGCTCCGTACGGCCGCCTCCGGGTGCCCGTCCCGGCTCGCCGCCGCAGAATCGAAGCCCCGGCTCCGGCCGGACCGGGGTGGTGCGGACGAGGGAGTGAGCGCGCGTGGCCGCCATGTACGTCGACATCGTGACCCCGGACGACGCGGCCCTGCCCGGCGCCCTGCTCACCGAGATCACCGAGGTCTACGCCTCCGCGCAGGCGTTCCACGAGCTGACCGGTGACTTCCCGGACGCCGGGGACGTCCGCGTCCCCCAGGTGGCGGCGGCCCTCGCCGACGAGTTGTCGGTGCCCGGCAGCGTCGTCCACCTGGCCCGGGTCAGGGGCGAGCTGGTCGCGGTCGCCGTCACCCTCGACCGCCACCCGGCCGACCCGGACGACCCCGACCCGTGGATCGGGCTGCTCCTGGTCCACGGCGAGCGGCGCCGCGAGGGGCACGGCCGCGCGCTCGCCGACCACCTGGCCGCCCGCTTCCGCGAGGCGGGCCGCACCGGGCTGCGCCTCGCGGTGCTCGACGCCGACACCGGCGCCCTCGCCTTCTGGCGGGCCCTCGGCTACACCCCGATCGACCACCGCCCCGACCTGCGCCGGGGCCGCGAGTCCACGGTGCTGCGCCGGGACCTGGCCGCGCCCGGGGACGGCCGGGCGGAGGCGGCGACCGAGGGTGCCGCTTCGACGGACGACGCCTGAGGCGTACCGCCTTCCACGCCCCCTTCGACCGCCGGGCCGACGGCACGGACGAGGCCGTCCCGCGCCCCCCGAACGCGCGCCCTGACCAGGGGCCCTGTTCTGCACCACCCCGGTAACAGAACCCTCCGTCTCCTTGCCCGGGGCCGGTCCGCGCGGGTGGAGTCGGGGGAATGGGTTCCTCGACAGCGGGCAGGGCGTTCCGCCGGCGGCCACGCGGACGGCAGGTCATGGTGACCGTTCTGGCGGCGGTGGCGGTGCCGGCTTACCTCGTCCTCCTCCCCACCGACCAGGTGGCACCGGTCCCCGGCAGCCCCTGCCGCGCGTCCGGACCGGCCGGCCCGGACGCCACGCACGCCCCCGACCTCGACGGGGACGGCTTCGGCGAGCTGGTCCACGAGGGCTCCCAGGACCCGGAGGACTTCGACGTGGTCATCGTCCCCGGCTCCGCGCGCGGCCCCGTCGCCGACCGGGCCACCGTGCTGGACCGGGACGACCTGGGCGTGCCCGACGCCATCCAGGCCGTCGACGACGCCTGGCGGCCCACCGTCGCGGACCTCGACGGGGACGGCCACCTCGACCTCGTCGTCAGCGGGGCCGCCCGGGTGGTGTGGGGCGGACCGGACGGCCCCCGGGCGGACGGCCCGCGCGGCCACGTCCCCCTGCCGGACGGGCCCTACCACAGTGCCCCGGTCGCCGGGGACTTCGACGGGGACGGCCACACCGACCTCGTGGCGTTCCGGCCCTCCCCCGAGAAGACCGAACTGGTCGTCTTCAAGGGCCCGTTCGCACGCTCCGGCGCCCCCGCCGCCACGGTGGGGCTGCCCACCCCGGTCGACAAGGCCGTCTCCCCCCGGTTCCTCGTCGGCGACGCCGACGGCGACCGCGGCGCCGACCTCGCCGTGTACGACTCCCCGTACGACCCGCCGCAGTTGCTCACCGGCGGCGCGGACACCCCGAGCGGCCTGAGCGCGGAGCCCGAGCCGCTGCCGGAGGGCGAGAGCATCGCCTTCGGCGACTTCGACGGGGACGGGCTGCGGGACGTCGCGGTCGGCCGGAGCTTCGTCGATCCGTACGACGAGGTGGAGACGCCCGACCTGCGCGGTCAGGTCCGGATCGCCTACGGCAAGGAGCCGGGGGCGTGGGTGACCGTGGAGGGCGGCGGACCTCGGGAGGGGTTCGGCACCCTGCTCGAAGCCGGCGACCTCGACGGCGACGGCTGCGACGACCTGGCCGTGCAGCTGACCCGGAAGAAGGAGGAGGGTGACGCCCGGTTCGAGGTGCTGCACGGCGGCTCCACGTACGGGCTCGCCTCCGAGCCCTGGCGTACCTTCCGGCGTACCGTCACCCAGCCCGCCGGGCCGGTCGACGACTGCTCGGCCGTCTGCTCGGTCGACGCCTCGCTCTTCGCCGGCGCCGACTGGAACGCCGACGGCCGCACCGAGCTGGCCCTGAACGGCGCCGGGCGCTGGTGGTTCACCGACGGGACCCGCCGGGGCGAGGTGTCCGTCGTGGAGCCCGACCGCGAGGGCTGAGGCCCGGCGGGGGGGGCGCGGGGGCCGTCAGCCTCCCGGCTTCGCGCTGTCCGGCTTGCCGGCGGCGCGCAGCCACCCCGCCCAGGTGCGGGTCAGCGCCGCCCGGGTACCGGCGTCGGGGGCGAGGGACTCGGCGTAGGCGGTGAAGTCGGCGGTACGGGCGTTGCCGTACGCGTGCTTCTTCGGCCAGCCGGTCAGGAGGCGGGCGAAGCGGTCCTCGCCGAGGAGGCGGCGGACCTGGTGGAGGGTCATGGCGCCGCGCTGGTAGACGGGGGCGGCGAAGAGGGAGTTCTGGTCGGGCGGGTCGGCCGGGGGGAAGGTCCAGAGGCCGGCGTCGCCGGGGGTGGCGTAGAGGCGGTCGAAGGTCTCCTGGGCGGTGGGGCCGTCGTGGTCCTCCTCCCAGAGCCACTCGGCGTAGGTGGCGAACCCCTCGCTGAGCCAGATGTCCTGCCAGGTCCGGGGGGTGACGAAGTCGCCGAACCACTGGTGGGCGGTCTCGTGGACGACCAGGCCGACGCTGGGGGAGCCCGGGTAGACGGGCCGGGTCTGGGTCTCCAGCGCGTACCCGACGGTGCCGGGGTCCAGGACGATGGCGCCGAAGGAGTCGAAGGGGTACGCCCCGAACCGTTCGGCCGACCAGTCGAGGACGTCCGGGAGCCGGTCCAGCACCTCGGCGTCCTGGCCGGGGGCGACCGCGTTGACCACCGGCAGGCCCGAGGGCGTACGGGACCGGCTCAGCTCGTAGCGGCCGATGGCGAGGGTGGCCAGGAAACTCGCCATCGGGCGGCGGGATCTCCAGGTCCAGGTCGTGCGCCCGTCGCCGTCCGGCTCCGGCTCCAGCGTCTCCGGTTCGCCGCCCGAGACGGCCCGCTGCCCCTTGGGGACGGTGACGCGGAGGGTGTACGTGGCCTTGTCGAGCGGGTGGTGGTTGCCGGGGAACCAGGTCATCGAGCCGGAGGGCTCGCCGAGCGCCACCGTCCCCGCGTCCCCGGTCAGCCAGCCCTCCTCACTGCCGTCGGCGTCCGCCAGGGGCCCGGGGCGGCCCGCGTACTCCACGGTCGTCCGGAAGGCCGTCCCCTTGTCCAGTTCCCTCTCGGGCCGCACGGTCAGCTCGGTTCCGGCCCGGCCGTGGCGGGCGGGCCGCCCGTCGACGGTGACGGAGGTGACCTCCAGCCCCTTCAGGTCGAGGTTGAAGGCGCTGAGGTTCTGCGTGGCCCGCGCGGTGATCCGTGCCGTCCCGCGCAGCGGCCCCCCTTCGGCCCGCTCCCCGGACCGCGCCGGCGCCCAGTCGAGCGCGAGGTCGTAGTGGCGTACGTCGTAGCCGCCGTTGCCCAGCCGGGGGAAGAGCGGGTCGAGCGCCCCGGCCGCTCCCGGCGTCCCTTGCACCCCGCCGCTCCCGCATCCGGCGACCGGCGCCAGCACGGCGAGCGTGGCGACGGCGGCGAGGGCGGGGCGGGAGCGGGGGCGGCGAGGGGGAGGCACGGGGTGATCCTAGGGGTGCCCGGCGCCCGCGCGCGGGGTACGCGGTGTCCGGGTGACCGCCCCCACGGCGCGCGCTCCGGGCGCCCCTGGTCCGGGCCGGGCGCCGGGCCGCCGGGCGCCCGGGGAGCGGCCTTGCCGGCGGTGGCGACCCTCAGGCGGACCGGTGCCGGACAATGGGTGGGTGCTCGACATCGGCTACGCCCTCTCCGCCCGCTTCCCCGACCCGTCCGACCTGGACTACGCCCGGGTCGACCGGCACGCCCTGCGGCACGACCTCTTCTGCGGGGACGTGTACCTGGCGGACACCAAGGCGGACCGGGAGTTGTCCACAGCCTGGGGATGGGTGCCGGTGCTCGACTTCGCGTGGGCGCTCTGCGACATCGTCGAGCAGCTCGACCAGGACCCCCGGGGCAGCCGGGCCTCGCGGCCGCAGTACGCGGAGCTGGACTTCACCGAGTCGAGCGACCGGATGCTCTTCACCCGGCGGTTCGGGTGGGTCGACATCGAGGCCGACTGGATGAGGTCCGACGAGCCGCCGCTCACCTTCTCCCACGCGGAGCTGCGCCGGGAGGCCCGCGACTTCCTGCACGACGTCGTCGCCGACCTCTGCGACCTGCACGACTCCCTCGCGGACAACCCGGTGGTCTGGGACCTGCAAGCCCGCTTCCCGCGCCTGCCCGCGCCCCGCTGAGCCCGCCCCGCGACCGGCCGCGCTACCGGGCGCCCAGCTCGGCGAGGGCGCCGTCCGTCAGCCGGTACACCGTCCACCCGTCCTGCGGGCGGGCGCCGAGCGACTCGTAGAAGCGGATCGCCGGCTCGTTCCAGTCGAGGACGGACCACTCCAGCCGCTGGTAGCCCCGGTCGACGCAGGTGCGGGCCAGTTCGCGCAGGAGCGCCTTGCCGTGGCCGCCGCCGCGCGCCTCCGGGCGGACGTAGAGGTCCTCCAGGTGGATGCCGTGGACACCGCGCCAGGTCGAGAAGTTGAGGAACCAGAGGGCGAAGCCGACCGCCTCGCCGGTGGTGTCGTCCTCGGCGAGGTGGGCGAAGGCGGCCGGATGCGGGCCGAAGAGCGCGGTGCTCAGGTGCTCCTCGGTGAGGTGGACCTGGTCGAGGGCCTTCTCGTACGCGGCGAGGTCGCGGATCATCGCGTGTACGGCGGGCACGTCTGCGGGGCGGGCGGTACGGATCATGGCCGAAGGCTAGCCGGGGTGCCTCACGCGCGGCCCAGCAGGACGCGGGCGAGGTGGGCCTGGTCGGGCTGGAGGCGGTGGGCGCCGTCGAGGACGTTCCACCGGGTCTCCTGGAGGACGCGGGCCAGCGTCCAGCGGGCGGCCCGCCCCCGGTCGAGCCCGGCCAGTGCGGTGAGCGCGTCGAAGCGGCGGCGGACGGCGCCCGGGTCGAAGCGGTTGTACAGCGCGGGGGCCAGGTCGAAACCCGGGTCGCCCGCGAGGGGTTTGGGGTCGATGGCGAGCCAGGGGCCACGGGCGGCGGCCTCGGTGCCGGGGTGCGGGGCCAGGACGTTGCCGTAGTGGAGGTCCCAGTGCAGGAGGCGGTCGCCCGGCTCCGGCAGGACCTCGCGGACGGCGGCGGCGACGTCGGTGAGCAAGGCCCGCTCGAAGGGGTCGCCGAGGGCGGCGGCGACGCGCGGCGCGTCCTGGACCAGCCGGTCGGCGATGTCGGCGAGGCGCCGCGTCCCCGGCGGGGCGGGGCGGGCCGAGAGCCGGGCGAGGAGAGTGCCGAGCACGGCGACGGCCTCGTCGGTGTCGACCAGCCCCTCCAACGGCCGCCCGGAGTCGAGCCGTTCGACCAGCAGGGTGCCGGTGGCCGGGTCCTCGGCGAGCAGCCGGGCGGCCCCGTCGCCGTCCCAGGCGCGCAACGCGGCCCCCTCCCCCGCGCTCTCCTCGTCCAACAGCTGGAGCTTGAGCACGGCCGGGGCGTCGCCGTGGGCGGTCAGCCGGACGGGGAGGACGAGCGAGGCCGTGCCGTGCATCGCCGGGCCGTCGGGGCGCAGGCCCCAGGCGTCGCGGTAGTGGGCGGCGCGCTGCGGCAGTCCGGCGACGAACGCCCGCCCGCGCGCCCCGTTGTACCGGACCTGGCTGGCGGCGAGTCCGGGCGGGACGGTCAGCCCTGGCCAGGAGGGGGGTCCGTACGGGTGCGGGGCGGCGCCAGGGTGTGTCACGCGGGGCATCGTACGAGCCCAACGGCGTGCGGGACACGGGAATTCGGCCCCGCGCCGGGCCCCTGGCCCGCAGCGTCCGGCACGTGGCGTCACTCCCGGCCCGGAGGCGGTTCGTGGAGGCGGCCACAGGCGAGCCTGGGACAACGGACGTAACGAGGCGTCTCGTCGTCGGGCCGGGCGTCGCCGTGCGGGTCGGCGTGGTCCTGGTGGTCCGCGTGGTCGTCGTGGGGTTCGGTCCGCACGTCACTGCTCCTCGTGAAGGGGTACGCCCGGCCGTGGCCGTCACACCTGCGGCCGGGCGAAGCAGGGGGACGGGAAGCGGCCAGGGGGCGGGCGTAGAGCCGGTACCAGCCCGAGGCGTCCCGGGCCAGGAACGCGTACGGCAGGCCGTCCGCGAGGCACCGGGCGGCGGCCTCCTGATGTGCCACGTGGGCAGCCCACGCGCGGAGTCGGCTGGGGGCGTCCGCCCCGTGGGGCGGTGCCGGACGCAGCGCCCCCGGCGGCACCCACGCGCCGTCCGGGTCGGGGTCGAGCCCGTCGGCCAACCGGAGCGCCTGCCCCCGGAGCCAGCCAAGGGCGAGGCCCCGCACGCGGACCACGGCACGGCCGAGGCACAGGCTCCGCCCCGCGTCCCCGCCGTACACCTCGACCAGGTACCGGCCGCCCCGGCTCACGAAGCCCCCCGCAGCCAGCGCCGCAAGCGGTTCTCCTCAGCCATCCGAGCACGCAGCGCCCGCATCGCCGGGGAGTCCCCGTCCGACTCGGGAGCCCGCCCGGAGCCGGGCCCGGAGCCGGGCTCGGGACCGGGCCGAGGCCCATGGCACGGGCACCCGCAGGACACCCCGCACCCGGATTCCCCGCGCCCCGCGGCCTCCGCCATCACACCGGCTTACGGGCCGAACACTCCGCCGACGCCTGGTGCCGCCTGAGCAGCACCCGACAGTCGGTGGCCTTGCTCCAGTCGTACTCGGCATTGGCCTCAGCCTCGGCGAGGGCGAGGTGGCGGCAGGGGGCGCAAGGGGCGAACTGGGCGTCGGTGAAGACGCGTTCGGGAAGCGGGGGCCGACCCTCCGGGCGCTGCGCAGACATGGGCAACTCCTCTCTGTAGCGAAACCACTACCGGGAGCGCTTACGGTGGCTTACTCTCAGCAGACCATCAACCTCCGAGCAAATGAGTGGGAGTTGGGTCCAGAATGGCGAACCGCAAGAAACTGAATCCCGACGAGAGCCCGCGTGCGGCCTTCGGCGTTCGTCTGCGCACGCTGCGGGAAGGGCGAGGCTGGACACAGGAGGACCTGTCCGACCGCATGGGCTACTCCGCTACGCACATCTCCGGGGTCGAAACTGGCAGGCGAACTCCAACTCCCAGGTTCACCGCAAGTGCCGACAAGGCACTGGGGACGGGAGAGTCGCTCGCCCGACAGGGGGACGCCGTCCTCAACCCGGCGATACTCGACGGCTTTCCGCAGTTCGTCGTGCAGGAAGGGCGCGCGGTGGAGATCCGGCTGTTCGAGTTGGGGGTTCTCCCAGGGCTGTTCCAGAACCCGGCGTACGCCGCCGCCATCACCGAGGGAGCCGTACAGCGAGGTGCGATCACGGAGCAGCAGGGGGACGAACGCTTGGCACTACTGGACCGGAGGCAGCGATCTCTGGACCGCACGCCGCCGCCGCAGATCTACGCGGTGCTCGACGAAAGCTGCCTGATGCAGAAGGTCGGCGGCCCCACGGTCATGCGCACGGCGTTGGACCACCTGTTGGCCCTGGCCGGCCTGCCCAATACGGTGATCCAGGTCGCCCGGTTCGAACTGGGGGCACGCCGCTCGTTCTACACACCGGTAACACTGGTAACCATGCCCGATCGGTCCCAAGTGGCCTACGCGGAGTCTGCGCTCTCGGGGCAATTGCAGCGCGAATCACGCTTCGTCGGTCCACTGTTTACGGCCTACCATCAGCTTCAGGCTGAAGCGCTCTCACAGGCCGAGTCGGTGACTGTGATCAATCAGGTACGAAAGGGCATGTCGTGACTGCTGAATCCCTCCGTTGGTCCAAGTCCTCCTACAGCGCCAACGGCGGCCAGTGCGTAGAAGTCACCGCCGACCTGCTCGCCTCCCACGGGGTGGTCCCCGTCCGCGACTCCAAGCTCCAGTCAGGCCCCGTCCTGGCGCTGCCCGCCACCTCGTTCTCCACCTTCATCGCGGGCATCAAGGCCGACGACTTCCCGGCCTGATCAAGGCTCGGAACGTGCGCGATCCCCTCACCCACCCGCAACCGGGATACGACGGGCTCCGCTCCGAACAGCACGAAGGCCGCCCTACCCGGGGCGGCCTTCGTGGTTTCCGGACCCCGCCCCACGGGTGCGCCGCCACGACCGCGCGCCGGGCGCTTGGTTGGCCAGGGGTGCCGAGGCGAGCCGGCTTGTCAGCAGACCTCGGTGCTCCGCCTTGGGAGAGGCGGCGTTGCCGGAAGCAGTAAGTGGTGTGCATCCATGACCTGCACTTACCAACCGGCGGCCGGCACCGGCGGCCCCCCTCTCTACTCGGCTCGGCGCTCACGTGGTCCGGCTCCTCGATCACGACGGGCTCTCCCCACGAGCAAGGCGTGAACTCAGTTCGGTGCATTACGTTCTACGCGAGAACCGCAGATGACACATCGGAGGGCGCATCTCATGGCGGAGACAGAGCAGGAGCAGGCGAAGGGCACCACGGGCTTCCTGCTGGAGATGGGGATGCTCAAGCGCGCCAAGCGGTCCGGTTGGTGGATCGCCGGGGTGAAGGACCCCGAGACGATCGCCGAGCACAGTTTCAGGGTCGCGCTCATCGGTTCCGTGCTCGCCATGATGGAGGGCGCCGACCCGGCGAAGACCGCTCTCCTCGGTCTGTGGCACGACACCCAGGAGACCCGCGTCAGCGACATCCCCCACATCGGTCGCCGCTACCTCGAAGCGGCGAGCAACGAGAAGGTCACCGCCGACCAGGTATCCGCCGCCCACCCGGCGGTCAAGGCCGGAGCCCAGCGGATCGTGGACGAGTACGAGAACGGCGACTCCCTCGAAGTCGTCTGCGCACACGACGCCGACAAACTCGAATGCCTCCTCCAGGCCGTCGAGTACCGCGAACAGGGCTGCTCGAACGTCCAGCCCTGGATCGACAGCAGCGTCGCCAAGCTCAAGACCGCCTGCGCGCAGTCCCTCGCCGACACCGCGCTCACCATGACCTCGATCGAATGGCAGCAGACGTATCTCCGCTGACGGGAGATGGCCCGTGCACCATCCCTCCCCAGGCCGAGCACCGGGCTCCGCCTCCTCACCACGTGCTACACGGTCGGTCAGTCGTGAGCGCTGTCCGGCGGTGGCGCCGCGTGTGGTCCGCCTCGGTTCGGTCGGCCTACGAGGAGTCGGATTTCGGAGCTGAGGGCACTGCGTACTCATCGGCATCGACGTGCTGACGCCCGTGCCGGGCTCGCGGACCCGTCGGTCTGCGCCGTGAGCCTTGCGGGCCTCGGCCCGCTCGGCGGCGGCTTCCGCCTTCTCGGCCGCGTCCTCGTGGCGCGGGCAGCGAGGGCGGCCCTGCGCACGGCCTCACGCGGAGCCGAGTGGCCGAGGTGAGCGAAGGCCCGTTGCTCACGAAGGGCACCACGGACTCCGACCTCGCCGTGTGGCTTTGGTCATGCGAATCCCCGATCCCTCCTGCCGGACTGAGGCAGTGCTGACGCTACGGGGATGCGCCTTGTCGCGGGGGCGCCCCGCGTCTCACCGGCCGCTTCCGTCGCCCGGATGCGCGTCCATCCGCAGCGACCAGGTGCCCCCCGGGCAGCCCGTCGGCAGGGGTGGGAAGCGGTGGCCCTTCACGTCTGTGCTCCAGTGGTGGCTCTGGCCGCAGTCGCAGGCGTAGATCCCGCTCTCGGGCACGATCTCGCCCGGGCGCCACGTCGTCGTCTCCTCGCTCATCCTCCCTGTGTACGACGGAATCCGGCCGCGCGCGACCGGGGCGGGCCGCACTCGCGGAAGCGGTGCGGCGGGGTGATCCTGGAGGGGACGACCGAGCGGAGGCGGGCGGATGGCGGCAGAGCGGTTCTCCGTGGGCGACCACGTGCGGTGGAACTCCGAGGCGGGGCACGTCCAGGGCGTGATCGTGCGGAAGCACACCCGGGACGTGGAGTTCAAGGGCTACACCCACCACTGCTCGCCGGACGATCCCCAGTACGAGATCAAGAGCGACAGGACCGACCACATCGCCCTGCACAAGGGCGGGGCCCTGACGAAGCTCTGACCCGTGGCGCGCCCGTACCGGATACACACCCTCGGCCACTCGACCCGCGCGTTCGACGAGGTGCTGCGGATGCTGCGCGCCCGTGACGTGACCTGCCTGGCCGACGTCCGCCGCTTCCCGTCCTCACGGAAGCACCCCCAGTGGAACCGGGAGGCCGTTACGGAGGCCCTGCCGCCCGGCATCGGCTACCGGTGGATTCCCCAGCTCGGCGGCAGGCGCCACACCCCGAAGGGCGTCCCCAGCGAGAACGGCGCGTGGCGCGTCAAGGCGTTCCGCGACTACGCCGACCACATGGCCGGGGAGGAGTTCGCGGAAGGGCTGGACGAGGTGCTGAGCCTGGCCGGGCACGAGCGGGTCGCGCTCCTGTGCAGCGAGGCCGTGCCCTGGCGGTGCCACCGCCGCCTGATCACCGACGCGCTGCTGGTCGCCGGGGCCGAGGTCGAGCACATCCTCTCGGAGACCTCGGCCCGCCCCGCCACCCTCAACGAGCACGCCCGGGTCACCGACGGCCACCTCACCTACCCGCCGCCCGCCCCGAAGGCGCCATGACCTACGTCGACGACGTCCGGGCCGCCGTCGCCACGATCCCGCCGGGCTCCGTCGCCTCCTACGGCGAGATCGGCCGCCGGATCGGCCTCGGCCCGCGCCAGGTCGGCCGCGCCATGAGCCTGCTCGGCGAGGACGTGCCCTGGTGGCGCGTGGTGTACGCGGACGGCACCCCCGCCACCTGCCACGGCGGCCGGGCCCCGGCGCTGCTCGCCGAGGAGGGCACACCGATGCGCGGGCGGCGGGTGGATCTGGGGCGGGCGCGGCACCGGTGGGCGGGGTGAACGGCCCACCCGTCCCGCACCGCCCACGGCGTCCCCCTCCCTGTACGAGGGGCAGCCCACCCCGGCACCGACAGCCGGCGCGCCGGGGCGGGGCCGAGCCGGGCGGCGGACGGCGAGGGCGGCCAGGCCGGTGAGGAAGAAGGCTGCGACCCGGGGCGCCCGCCCGCATGCCCGCACGAGCAGCGCGGCCCCGTCCACTCCCGGGCCCGCTCCTCCCCCGCGCCAGGCGGCTCCCCCGGCTCCCCCGGCGCCTCCGGACCCCGCCCCGTCGCACCAAATCCCGTTGTGACCGTGCCAGTTCTCCCGCCGTCCCGGCGCCGAGCAGCTCGGACGGCAAGCCGGGGCGGGCTCCGTCGACGGCTCAGGCGCTGGGGGAAGGCGCGGGCCGGGCGGTGTCCGGGGGCTGTGCGATCATCCTGGAGCTGACATGACAACAGGGGGCTCGGGTGGGGACTGGGGCTGGGGCGGGGCGGGACGGTTCTTCGGAGCCGGACGACGCGTGGGAGAAGTTCCTGCGGGAGTCGGTGGAGGGCACGGCCGACGCGCCGAAGGAGCCGTCGGCGCGGGCCCGGAGCGTGGCCCGCCGGCTGCGCGAGGAGCCCGAACCGCCCGGTTGGCGCACCTACTCCCCGGCTCCGCCGCTGCCGGCCGTCCGGCGGGAGCGCCGGCGCCTCGCGGGGCCGCTGATCGCCGCGCTGGTCCTGGCCGTCGTGGTCGCCGTGGCCTGGTTCTTCGGCCCGTTCGGCGACCCGGGCGCGGAGGCTCCGGCGGCGCCGGAGACCGAGCGCCCCACCTCGGCGCCCCCGGCGCAGTCCGCCGCGCGGCCCACCCTCGACGCGCCGTTCCGGGGATCGCCCGCGGCCCGGTGGGAGAGCGGCGCGGCGGGGATCACGGTGCCGAAGGCCGAGGCCACCGGGTGGATGGACGCGGCCGAGGTCCGGCGCGCCCTCGATGGGAGCCTCGCCTTCCTGACCGAGACCAACCTCGACCCCGGGGTGCTGCGCGGCGAGCGCCCCGAGCGGGCACCGAAGCTGGTCAACCCGCACCAGGAGGACGTACAGGCGCTCCTGGGGGCGGCGTTCCGCGAGCCCGGGCCGAAGAGCGATCCGCTCCTGCTGGTCAGCCGCTTCGACGAGGAGCAGGCACACCTCGTCGGGGACGAGGTCCGCACCCGGGGGCGGCTCTCCTACCGCGAGGGGGAGCGGGGGGCGCTGGAGGTCTCCTCCGACGTCACCTTCGTCTACCCGGCGGTGCGGGCGGAGGGCGCCCGCGACGAGGTCGTCCGGACCATCGTCCGGCGGGAGACCGTGATGAGCTGGGACGACCCCGACAAGGTCGTCACCGAGCCGGGCACCTTCTCGCTGCTCTCGTACCGGCTGCACGTCACCAACGGCGGGTGCGGGGAGTCCGCCGGCTACTTCACCCCGCCCTTCGGCACGGAGCGGCGGGCCCCCACCACCGGGGACGAGATCGACCCGTACGACCGGAGCACGGGGCTGCGGGACGGCTCGGGCGACCGGTGCGACAAGGCCACCCGGTCCTGAGGCGATGGCACCACTGGCACCACGTGGCACCACACGGGACACATATGGCACCACGCGGCGCCACGTGATGCCACGTGGCGCCACACGAGACGCGCGACAATCACGCAGGTCAGGGCCCTGATGCGCCTCATCGACCATCAGTAGCGCCATCGAGGGGTTGCCATGGCGCCAGAGTGGTGCCACTATGACGCCATGGACCTGACGCCCTTTGTCGAAGACCTTCGCCGTGAGCTCGCGGTGGCCGCCGAGGCGGGCGGAGAGGATGCCCGCGCGCTGGCCGAGCGGCTGACGGCTCCGCTGGAGTCGGCCACCCGGCTCGCGATGCTGAACGTCCTCTCCACCGCGATGGACGAGATCACCCGGGATCTGGCCCCCGGCTCGGTGGACGTGCGGCTGCGGGGAGTCGACCCGGACTTCGTCGTGACGCCTCCGCCACGCGAGGAGGCGTACGAGGAGGCGTACGAGGAGCGGCGTGAGGTACCGGCCGAGCCGCCGAGGGCCCCGGCCTTGGCCGACGGCGACGAGGGCGGCACCGCCCGCGTCAACCTCCGCCTCCCCGCCCACCTCAAGGCCCGCGCCGAGGAGGCCGCCACCCGCGAGGGCCTGTCGGTCAACGCCTGGCTGGTCCGGGCCGTCTCGGCGGCCGTCGAGGGCGGCGGCACCCCGGGGCGCCCCTCGCCGAAGACCCGCACCCCCCGCACCGTCGGCCAGAGCTTCACCGGCTGGGCGCGCTGACCGCACCCGACCAGGCACGCCCGCACCACCTCACCACTCACACCGCACCGCGTCCACCTGCGAGGACGCCGCGACGACCCCCGAGGACGGGACAGCCATGCCTTCTTCCACCACTCCCACCGGCTCCACCTTCGAGACCCCCGGGCCGATCACCGCCACCGTGCACGTGGAGGCCGGATCGATACGCCTCGTCGCCACCGACCGGACCGACACCACGGTGGACGTCCGGCCGCGCGACCCCGGGAAGGACCAGGACGTCCGGGTCGCCGGGCAGACCGACGTCACCTACGTGAACGGCCGGCTGAGCGTGCGTACACCCAAGCAGCGCGCCCTGTTCGGGCGCACCGGCGCGGTCGACGTGACCGTGGAACTGCCCGCCGGCTCGCGGGCCGAGCTGACCGGGGCGTGGGCCCAGGTCTACGGCGAGGGTCGGTACGGCGAGGTCAGCGTCAAGACCTCGGCGGGCGACGTACGGCTCGACTCCACCGGCCCCCTGCACGCGACCGCCTCCGCCGGCTCGGTGAGCGTGGAGCGGGTCGAGGGCCCCGCCGAGATCACCACCAGCAACGGCAGCCTGCGGGTCGGCACCGTCGAGGGCCCGGCCGTGCTGAAGAACTCGCACGGCACCACCACCGTCGGCACCGCCCTCGGCGACCTGCGGGTGCGCGGCGCCAACGGCGACATCCTGGTCGAGCGCGCCGAGGGCTCCCTCGCCGCCACCACCGCCCACGGTTCCGTACGGATCGGCGAAGTGGTGCGCGGCAAGGCCGAGTTCGAGACCTCGTACGGCTCGATCGAGGTCGGCGTCCGCAAGGGGACGGCCGTCTGGATCGACGCCGGCTCCCAGGCCGGGCAGGTCGTCAACGCCCTGGACGCCGCCGACGGCCCCGACGAGGCCGAGGCCACGCTCGAACTGCGGGCCCGCACCAGCTTCGGCACCATCGAGATCCGCCGCGCCCACCCCTGACCGGCCGGGGCCGCCCGTACCGGCGGCCCCACCCCGGCACCACGACTCGCCATTCCTCCGAAAGGGAGAGCTCCATGGGTTCTGTTGTCATGCCCACGCCCACCAATCGCGGCGGGAACGACCGCCCGCCGCCCGCCCTCGCCGCCACCGGCCTGCGCAAGGCGTACGGCGCCCGGACCGTTCTCGACGGCATCGACCTGTGTATCCCCGCCGGCTCCGTCTTCGCCCTGCTCGGCCCGAACGGCGCGGGCAAGACCACCACCGTGAACATCCTGTCCACGCTCGTCCCCGCCGACGGCGGCCGGGCCGAGGTCGCCGGGCACGACGTGGCCGCCGCACCGGAGCGCGTACGGGCCGCGATCGGCGTCACCGGCCAGTTCGCCGCCCTGGACGATCTGCTCACCGCCGAGGAGAACCTGCTCCTCATGGCCGACCTGCTGCGCCTGGGCAAGCGTGAGGGGCGCGCACGCACAAGGGAGTTGCTGGAGCGGTTCGGTATCGCCGACGTGGCCACCCGCCGGGCGGCGCTCTTCTCCGGCGGTATGCGGCGGCGGCTGGACCTCGCCATGACACTGGTCGGCGAGCCCCGGGTGATCTTCCTGGACGAGCCGACCACCGGCCTCGACCCGCGCAGCCGCCGCACGATGTGGGAGACGGTGCGCGAGCTGGTCGCCGGCGGCACGACGGTCTTCCTCACCACCCAGTACCTGGAGGAGGCCGACCAGCTGGCCGACCGGATCGCCGTTCTCGACGGCGGCCGGATCGTCGCCGAGGGCACCGCCGAGGCACTCAAGGCCCGCATCCCCGGCAGCCACGTCCGGCTGCGGTTCACCGACCCCGCCGAGTACGAGCGGGCCGCCGGAGTCTTCCCCGACGCGAGCCGCGACGACGAGCGACTGACCCTGCGCGTCGCGGGCGACGGCGGCCTCGACGCCCTGCGCGCCCTGCTCGACCGGCTCGACGCCGCCGGGGCCCGCGCCGCCGACTTCTCCGTCCACACCCCCGACCTCGACGACGTCTTCCTCGCCCTCACCGGCGAGGGCGCGAAGGAGACCGCGCGATGAGCACCCTGACCTACGCCGTGCACGACTCCGCGACGATGCTGCGGCGCAACCTGAAGCACGCCATCCGCTACCCGGCCGTGGGACTGGGCAGCGCCATGCTGCCGATCCTCATGCTGCTCCTCTTCGTCTACGCCTTCGGGGACGCGATCGGCTCCGGGATGGGCGGGGGCCGGGCCGCCTACCTGGAGTACCTGACGCCCGGCGTGGTCATCATGGGCGTGGCCGCCGGTTCGATGTCGACCTCGATCGCGATCTGCTCCGACATGACCGAGGGCATCGTCAACCGCTTCCGGACCATGGACATCACCCGCGCCTCGTTCATGACCGGGCACGTCCTGGGCAGCGTCGTCCAGACCATGGCGTGCGCCGTGCTCGTGGTCGGCGCCGCCCTGGCCCTCGGCTTCCGCTCCGGCGCGACCCCGCTGGAGTGGCTGGCCGCGGCCGGTCTGCTGGCCGCCGTCGCCTTCGCCGTGACCTGGCTGTCGGCCGCCTTCGGGCTGCTCTCCAAGACCGTCGAGTCGGCGAGCAACAAGCCCCTGCTCGTCCAGTTCCTGCCGTTCCTCGGCTCGGCCTTCGTCCCCGCCGAATCCATGTCCCCGGGCCTGCGCTGGTTCGCCCAGCACCAGCCCTTCACCCCCATGACCGAGACCCTCCGCGGCCTGCTCTCCGGCACCCCCGTCGGCGACGCCTGGTGGATGTCCCTCACCTGGTGCGCCGCGATCGCCCTGGTCGGCTACGTGTGGTCCCGCCACCTCTTCGCCAAGGGTCCGGCCCGCTGACCGGGACCGTCCGGAAGAGCCCGCCTGCCCCCTTGGGGGCGGGCGGGCTCCCGGCTGCCGACGCGTCACGCGCCACGTGCCACCGCCACCCGAGGAGCGCACCCCACCCCACCCGCCGAACGGGCGACCGTTCCCCCTCCGCCCTGGACACGCCCCCCGAGAACCCGGTCATGGCGCCGACCCCAAGGTATGACATACATCAAATAAGCCTCATAGGGGTCATGGTGGTGCTCCGTCAGTCGGCGGTCCAGTCCCTCGCGGGCCGCCGGACCCCCTGATTGCTCCCAAGGAGCGCTTCATGTCTCAGACCGTCCAACGGGTACGCCGGCGCGTAACGGGTGTCGTCGCGGCCTCGCTCGCGCTGGCGCTCGGTGTGCAGGCGCCGGCCGGTGCCGCGCAGCCGCCGGCCGATCCGTACGCCAACGGCACGCCCATCACGTTGTCGGGGACCAACGACCCGGCGCGCGGCCTGTACGACTTCACCGGCAACGACGTGTACGGCGGCGGGAACAACCTCACTCCGGCGCTCACCTCGACCGACCTGACCGTGGACGACACGGCCCGCTCGCACCTCACCGTCTACGGCGGCAACAAGGCGGGCCCGCTCGACGGCCCCTCGCGCCTGACGTACGACGGAGCCCGCCCGGACCTCACCTCGACCGCGACCAGCGGGTACCAGGCGTACTTCCTGTACGGCGCGGGCGAGAGCGGCACCACCACCGGCCCCGCCACCGTGACCATGAACGACGGCTGGGTGCGCGGCTGGATCGTCGGCGGCGGCAAGGGGCCCGTGGTCGGGGACACCACGGTGACGATGAACGGCGGCCTGATCGGGCCGCACGTGGATTCCGGCGAGAACGTCGGGCAGGCGGAGATCTACGGCGGCGGCCTCGGCACCGAGGGCACCGTCCGGGGCGACACGCACGTCACCGTCCAGGGCCCGGTCTACGACCCGGCGACGTACCAGCCGGGTCAGCCGGCCACCCTCGTACGGCAGCACGTGCTCGGCGGCGGGTCGTCCGGCGCCGTCGTCACCGGGGACACCCACGTCGCGGTCAAGGGCGGCACGATCCAGGGCATGGTGCTCGGCGGGCCGGGCGGCGGGGGCGTCGCCAACAACGTCGTCGGCGACACGTACGTCGAGGTCAGCGGCGGCGTCATCACCACCCAGCCCGGTTCGACCGCGGGCGGCAGCGTCTTCGGCGGCGGCTACGCGCGCAACCAGAACGTCACCGGCAACACCCACGTCCGCGTCGTCGACGGCGCCGACATCCGCGGCGGCGTCTACGGCGGCGGGTACGCGGGCCCGGCCGGCATCCAGGGCAACGTCGTCACCGGGAACGCCGACACCCTCATCGAGGGCGGCAGGATCGGTACCAACATCTACGCGGGCGCGGCCGGCCTCTCCCGGGTCAACGGCACGGCCACCGTCACCCTGAAGGACATCGCCCCGGGCGAAACCTTCGCCACCGACTTCACCCGCCAGATCCTGCGCGGCGGCATCGGAACCGGCGGCACGGCGAACACCGTCTTCGACCACCAGACCGCGCCCTTCCTCGGCACCGTCGGCACCTCGGGCAACGGCCAGATGGACGCCATCCGGTTCGTCAACGGCACCGAGATGAACGTGGACCCGACCCGCTTCCACGGCCGTGACTGGTTCATCGAGAAGGGCTCGACCGTCGACGTGGTGGCCCCCGGCACGATGAGCACCCGCACCTTCACCAACGCCGGACTGCTCCGCCTCGACGGCCCCGACGCCCCGGAGAACCTGCTCTCCACGATCGGCGGCGACTACGTCTCCGAGGGCGGCACCCTCGCCATGGGCGCGACCTCCGACGACGCCAAGGACTTCCTGGAGATCCAGCAGGCGGCCACCCTCGGCGGCGACGGCCCCACCACGATCGACCTGGACCTCTCCCCGAACTGGGACGGCGACCGCGTCGACCTGGTCCGCTCGGCCGCGCCGAGTGAGGCCGGGGCGTTCACGATGGCCCCGATCGCGGTGGACAACGGCTCCTTCCGGGGCACGGCCGTCCTCAGGTCCGAGCCCAACGAGGCCGGTGGCATCACCTGGTACATCGAGGGCGTGCCGGAGGAGATGTACACGGTCACCGTCACCGACGGCACCCTGGCGGGCGGCCTGAGCAGCGACAGCTTCTACGCCGGGGACACCGTCGAGCTGACCGCCGACGAGCCCGCCGACGGGATGCGGTTCGCCGGGTGGCGGATCGACCGGGGCGGGCCGCTGGACGGCATCGACCTCTCCGCGCCGTCGACCTCGTTCACCATGCCCGCCCACGAGGTGGAGGTGACCGCCCTGTACGAACCGGTGTCGTCGCCCCATCCCACCCCCTCGCCCACGCATCCGACGCACTCCCCGAGCCACGGCCCGGGCCTCCCGGAGACCGGCTCGTCCTCGCTCATGCCCATCGCCCTGACCACCGGGCTCCTCGCCCTCGGCGGCCTTCTCTTCCTGCTGCGGCGCGGCCTGAGGCAGGGGCAGCACTGAACCCGTACCCGCACCCGCACCCGTAGGGGCGGCTGAGCGAGGGCCGACCGGACGCCGGTCGGCCCTCGCCCGTCGACCGCACGCGGTACTCAGCCCACGGGCGCCCCCTGCGCGGTGAGCCGCCCGTCGACCACCCGCACCACCTGGTCCGCCCCGGACAGGTGGTGCGGGTCGTGGGTGACCAGGACGGTGGCGCTGGCGGTGCGGTGGGTGAGGTCGGCGAGCAGGTCGAGGACGGCGGCGCCGCGTTCGTGGTCGAGGGCGCTGGTGGGCTCGTCGACGAGCAGGACGCGGGGGCCGTTCATCAGGGCGCGGGCGATGTTGACGCGCTGGCGCTGGCCGCCGGAGAGCTGGTGGGGGCGGCGGTCGGCCTGCCCGGCGAGGCCGACGGTGTCGAGGAGTTCGCGGGCCTTCTCGCGTGCGGCCGACTTGGGTCGGCCGTCGATGCGGGCCATCACCTGGAGCTGCTCGGCGGCGGTGAGGGCGGGCAGCAGGTTGGGCTGCTGGAAGACGACGCCGATCCGGGAGCGGCGCAGCGCGCTCAGCTCGCCCCGGCCGAGCCCGGCGGTCTCCCGCCCGGCGACGCGGACGGTGCCGCTGTCCGGTGTGATCAGGGTCGCCGCCACCGCGAGCAGGCTGGACTTGCCGGAGCCGGACGGCCCGACCACCGCCGTGAGGCTGCCCTCCGGGACGTACAGGCTGACCCGGTCGAGGGCGGTGAGGCGGCTGTCGCCGTCGGGGTAGGTGAGGGTGACGTCGGTCAGTTCGAGGCTCATCGGGCGCTCCCCAGGGCGGTCAGCGGGTCGACGGAGGTGATGCGGCGGACGGAGAGTGCGGCGCCGAGGGCGCCGAGGGCGATCAGCACGGCGGCCGGGACGAGGACGGTCCCGGGGGACAGCGCGAAGGGCACGGCGGAGCCGGAGACCAGGGCACCGATGCCGGCGGCGAGGCCGGTGCCGAGCAGGGTGCCCGCCGTGAGCAGGACGAGGGCCTGGCCGAGGGCGTCGGTGAGCAGGCTCCGGGTGGAGGCGCCGAGCGCCTTGAGGACGGCGATGTCACCGGCCCGCTGGATGGTCCACACGGTGAAGAAGGCGCCGATGACCAGGGCCGAGATGGCGAAGAGGAAGCCCCGCATGAGTTGCAGCGAGCCGTTCTCGGAGGCGTAGGAGCCGATGGCGG
This sequence comes from Streptomyces sp. BBFR102, assembly GCF_051397025.1. NCBI lineage: Bacteria > Bacillati > Actinomycetota > Actinomycetes > Kitasatosporales > Streptomycetaceae > Streptomyces > Streptomyces sp. BBFR102. Next base: position 3,311,156 of record NZ_CP195757.1, on the reverse strand, counting down.
CGAGCGAGTCGCCGGTGGTGACGGTCCGCGTCCCGGCGGCCTGGTCGGCGGCGGGGACGGCGGCGGGGTCCGCGTCCACGGCGATGACGGTGGCCGTCGTGGCGGAGCGCCCGCCTTCGGCGGCGCCGGGGGCGAGGTGCTGCCAGTCGGCGAGGTGGGTCCAGACCACGGGCAGGTGGCTGTAGGCGTCGTCACCGCCGATCGACCGTACGGTGAACTCCCGTCCGGCAACCGCCACTTCGGCGCCCGAACGGTCGACGCCCAGTTCCTCGGCGGCCGGCTCCGTCAGCGCGATCTCGCCCTCGCGGACGCTCCCGGCGCCGATCCCGGAGTCGGGTCGTACGCCGAAGGCGGCGACCGAGGCGTGCCGGTCGCCCGCCGCCGCGCGCACCGAGGCGATGCCGACCGGTTCGGCCGAGCGCACCCCGTCGGCACGCCCGAGCCGCTGCCACTGCTCCTCGCGGACGACGGACGAGGCGTACGACAGGTCCTCGCCCCCGGCCGGTTCGGCGAAGGCGACCCGGTCGACGGGGAGGCGGGTGACCGCCGAGATGTTCTGCTGCCCGAGTCCGGCCGTCAGTCCCGACAGCAGCCCCACCAGCAGCGTGATCAGCACGATCACGGCCCCCATCAGCGCGAACCGCCCCTTGGCGAATCGCAGGTCCCGCCATGCGACGTACATCCCGCCTCACACCTCCTTCGGCCTCGCGGCCACTCGGCTTCCGTGGTTCAACGGTCGCCGCCCGAGGGGGTCGCGGGCATCGCGCGCGGGATGGCACTCCCGGAGCCGAAGTGGGGAGGGGCGCCTCCACCTTTCGGTTGACCCGCGCGGGCCGTTGCCCGTTCGATCAATCGCCCCTGCCCGTACGTACCTGGCGCCAACTGCTCCCGACTATGTAGACAGACAGAAGGAGCTGGGCGTCCCAGCGCCGGGGGGGTTCTTCTTGCACACTCACGAGAACGCGAAAGCCGCCGAGGTGCGCGGCGGACGTGCCTCCGCGTGCGCACCCTCCGCCGCCCGTCCCACCCCGCTGCTCCGCCTGCAGACCACGGCCGGCAACGCCGCAGTTGTCCAGATGCTTCGGCAGGCCGGTCACCCCTGGGCCCAGCCCGCCGCGCCCCGTCCACCGGCCGTCGTCCAGCGCGTGGGGGAAGCACCTGACCCGGCGGTCGAGTCCGAGTATCGGCTGGGCGTCGCCGCCACGCTGGAACGGACCATCAACGACGACGTGAAGGACCGGCTGGGCGCCGAAGGGCTGCATCTGAGTATCGGCGGTGGCGGCGGGGTGGCGGCGCTGCGGGCCGAGCGGCCCGTCCAAGACCTCGACCTGCGACTCCATATATCCGGCGCCCAGGGCGCCGACCCGGAATTTCGCCAGGAGGTCATCACGTACCTCCAGGCCCTCCTGCAGGACAAGGCGGACGACACCGTCGGCGGCACGACGGTGCGGGGCACGTTCGGTGGCGCGGAGGTCAGTGTCACGCTCGGCGAAGTGCCCACGCAGACCCGGGACATGTACGTACATGAGAGCCCCGCACGGGTTCCCTTGACGGTGGTGGCACCGCTGCGTCTGTTCACCGACAAGGTGGCCGCCTTCGCCACGCGCAAGGAGAAGGAGGGGGAGGACTTGGTGGAGAAGCGGCAGCGGGATGCCCGTGACCTGCTGACGCTCTACCCGCAGGTCACCGCCGGGAACGGGCTGGCGGACGTGCTGACCGCACACCTCGACGACCAGCAACTCATTCATCAAGGCCTGAAAAAAGCAGCCCCGTTCAAACAACAGTTGGACCGCTACAAGAAGGACCACCCGGACACGTTCGACGACCAGCAGTGGACGCTCCTCAGAGAGATCGCGCGCATCCTGGCCGATGTCGCCAAACAACAGCGAAAGCCCAAGGGCGAGGCCGCAGCGCAACAGGCAGGCGAGTCGTCGAACACCTCCAAGGAGGCCAAGCGGGCCAGACGGCAGCAGAGGCTCGCGGAGCGATAGCGCCGAGCTGACACCTTCCGGCCCGTGGTGTCCGGGATGGTTCGGTGTGGAGGGCGGATGCGAGTGCGGGCACGACTTCGGTGGTCATGTAGGTGCCGACCAGCTCAGCAAGTCCATGCAGACGGCTGCTCGCTCCGCCGAGCGTAAGCCGCACCCCGGCCCCGCGCGAGGGCGCCTCCGCGCCATGGCCGAAACCGCGAGGAGCCCCGCCACCCCTCCCGCAACGGGAGGCGGACGGGGCTTCCTTGAGCGCTGTTCGCCGAGGTCAGGCCGAGCGGAACCCGCCCGCCTTGACACCCGCCACGAAGGAGGAGAACGCGGCGGCCCGAACGTCCAGCACCGGGCCACTCACGACCTTCGAGTCACGGACGGGGACGGTACCGCGCGAGGCGACGAGGTTCGTGGCGACCTCCACGCAGTTGCCACCGTTACTGCTGTACGAGGACGTGAACCAGCGGGGGGATTCGGTCGTCGTCACAGGCTGCTGCCTTTCCGTCGTCACGGCTGCCGGACCATGGACACGAACGCCGCGAACGCCGCGACCGGCACCGCCAGCACCGCTCCACCCCGGTCCTTCGAGTCCCGGACGGGGACGACGCCCTGCGAGGCGGCCAAGTTGGTAGCCACCTCCACGCAAGTGCCGCCGTTGTTGCTGTACGAGGACGTGAACCAACGCGGGGACGTGTGCGCCATGGAGGTACCCCTTCGCAGACGGCTGCTCGTCCGCCGAGCGTAAGCCGCACCTCCGCCCCGCGCGAGGGCGCCTCCGCACCATGGCCGAAACAGCGAGGAGCCCCGCCACCCCTCCCGCGACGGGAGGTGGACGGGGCTTCCTTGAGCGCTGTTCGCCGAGGTCAGGCCGAGCGGAACTCGCCCGCCTTGACGCCCGCCACGAAGGAGGAGAACGCGGCGGCCCGAACGTCCAGCACCGGGCCGCTCACGACCTTCGAGTCACGGACGGGGACGGTGCCGCGCGAGGCGACGAGGTTGGTGGCGACCTCGACGCACTGGCCACCGTTGTTGCTGTACGAGGACTTGAACCAGCGGGGGGATTCGGTCGTCACGGTGAGCCCTTTCGAAACTGGTTGATCATGGCCACGGATGCCGCCTGGGACGGCGCTTCGGCCTGAAGCTGATGGTAGGCCGTCAGCAGGGGCAAGACCGACGTGCTTTCCCGCTCCAGATGCCCCTGCTGGGCCGACTCGGCGTACGACATGAGCGACCGGTCCGGCATCGTAAGCAAGGTTATCGGCAGGTCGAAGGGGCGTCGCCCACCCATGTCGAAAGTCGCCACCTGAAGCACCGTGTTCGGCAGGTCCGCGAACTCGACCAAGCGCGCCAACTGGGCATCCATGACCTCCGGGCTTCCGATGGGTCGACGGAGGCAGCCCTCATCCAGCACCACGAAGACGAGTGGCGGAGACTGCCGCTTGAGCACCATCTGACGTTCGGCGATCAAGCTGACCCGCTCGTCCGCCTGTTCAGGTGTGATCACCCCGCGCTTGACCGCGCTCTGCGCGAGGGCCTCGGCGTACGCCGGCGTCTGGAGCAGACCGGGCATGACGCCCACCTCGTACAGCCGGATCTCTGCCGCCCGAGCCTCGTACCCGATGAACTGCGGAAAGCCCTCCAGCAAGCTCCCCTGCTTCATCTCGCGCCACATGCGCTCGAATGACTCCTCGGCCCCTGATATGCCGAAGGCGTGATCAAGTCGACGCGATAGACGCAAGGTCGGAGACTTCCGACCGGTTTCCACGGCCGACATATGCGAGCTGGCATATTCGACCTTGTCGGCCACTTCCTGCTGTGTCCAGGCAAAACCCTCTCTCACCTTGCGCAAATGCGCGCCATAGGCAGCCTGCGGGCTGCTTTCCGGAGCCAGCTCCTTGCGGTTCAAGGAGCATCACCAACCTTCCGTTCCCAACTGTCACGTTGATCGCACGGCGACACTGGGTCAGCCTGAGTGCTCCCGGTAGCGGAACAGCTACAGAGAGGAACAAGCATGCCTGGAAACAGCGTTGCCCCGGACGGGAACGCGGCAACTGCCCGCCTCGTCTGCCGCACCTGCGAGGAGTACCGGCACGGCGAGGCGGCGGCCAACGCCGAACGGGACTGGAGCAGGGCGACCGACTGCCGCGTCCTGCTCAGACACCACCAGGACTCAGCCGATTGCGTGGCCCCGGAGCCCCGGTGACCACCCCCACCCCGCCGGACCCCTCCCCCGGCGAACCGGACGAGCCCGGCGAACCCGGCGAACCCGACGAGGGCTCCCCTCAGATGCGGAGCCTGCGCGCCCGCGTCACCGAGGAGAACCGCCTGCGCCGCTGGCTCCGCCGCGCCATATGACCGACACCCGCACACCGACGGGCGTCGCATACCTCGTCGAGGTCCACGGCGGCGCAGCCGCCTCCTCCGTGTTCCTCCGCGGGACCGTCACCCCCAACCGCCGCCTCGCCCTGCGCTGGCTGCGCCACCAGGCCCACCGCCTCGCCGACGCCCTCGACCCCGACCCCCACACCACCCGCCTACCCGCCGGCGCCCTGCGCCCGGCACCCCCCACCACCGAACACGCCCCCACCCAACTCCGCTTCTGGGCAGCCGATCCCGACTACGCCGAGGAAGCCACCGACCGCCTGACCACCGACTACCCCTACCACTTCACCGCCCGCCAAGGCCCGACCTGGTACCAGCTCACCGCCCGCCCCCTGCACACCCCCTCCACCCCGTCCGGCCGCCCGCGTGACGGCGGCGGCCGGACGGCCCCACCCACCCCCAGGAGCCACCCATGACCCAGCCGAACCCCACCCCCGACAACAACCAGCCCGACCAGCCCGACGAGCCCGAGCCCCTCCCCGCCCCCGAACCCGACACCCCGACCACCCCTCGCTACGTCCGCTGCCCCATGCTCGCCTGCGGCAGACTCCACGAGATCACCGAACTCTGAGACCGCGAGGCCGCCGGGACCGTGGTCGCCTTCGCCCGCCTCCGACGGACCCCGAAGGACCGCGCCCGGCCAATGCCCCGGGGGCGGTCACCAGCCGGGCGGACCGGGCTCCGGTCCCCGTGCCTCGTATCGGGCCCAGAGCTTCGTACGTCCCGCCCGGCCACCGCCCGGCCACGGCGCAGCCGACGCCGAGGGCGGCCCCGGCGGTGTTGCAGAGTACGTCGTCCACGTCGGCCGACCGCCCGGCCAGCGCGGCCAACTGCGCCAGTTCGATCAGCGCGGAGAGCGCCGCGTACTGCCCGACCAGCGCCCACGGCCGCAGGTTGCGCCGGCCGCCCGAGGTCTGGAGCACGGGCAGCGGGGCGAACATCAGCGCGTTGGCGATCAGTGTCAGCCGTACCGCCTCCCGCTGCGGCTCGTACATCCCCGCGCCCGACAGGCTGAGCACCCCGGCCCCCGACACCCCCTGCACGGAACCCGCCTGGGACCACAACGGCTCCGTCGGTACGACGGTCACCGCCAGCACCACCCCCAGCACCCCCCACCACCACACCCGCGCGACCTTCCGCGCCGTCCGCCGCGCCCGCCACCCACACCTCGAACCCGCACACGATCGCGACCAGCACCACGAGGAACCCGGCGACGCTCCAGGGGCTCACGGCGTAGATCACCGTCCACGGGGGCATCAGCCACCGCACTGCCCGTCAGGGAACCACTGGCTCACGAAGGTGAAGCCCTGGTCGGCCATCCGCGCCCGGATATCGGTCAGGACCACGGCCCCGACGAAGGAGCCCACGCTCCGGTACTGGTTCGCCATGCCCCCACGGTCGCCACGCGCACTCGCCGTGCCCCCCGACCACCCCCCGATTCACCCTTCGGGACGACAAGTCGTACTGACAGGAGGATGCGCCGGGCGGCGTCGGCACGGCGCGGGCGGGTCGGTCGGCTCGGCCGCCCCCTGCCGGCCTGCGGCAGACTCCGACGACGCGCGTCACACGTCGGCCCGCGACTCCCCCGGAAACCCCGTCCACCGCAGCTCTTCCGGCAGGTGTCCCAGGTCGTTGAAGAGCATCAGGGCGGTGGGGCGGCCCGGGGTGTAGCGGATGAGGGTCAGGCCGGTGTGGGCGTGGTTGAGGCCGATCCAGCGCCAGGGCGGGGCGTCGAGGGCGTCGCGGACCAGCCAGGCGGCGAGGAAGGCGTGGGTGACGAGGAGTTCGTGGCGGACCTCGTCCCCGTCGGCCGGGCCGGTGAACCGCCGCTGGGCCGCGCGGGCGAGTCCCGGCCCGGGGTCGCGTTCCTCGGCGGGGAACCCCGCGAGGCGTTCGAGTGTGGCGTCGGCCGATTCGGCGGGCAGTTCCTCGCGCCCGGGGAGGTAGGGGAGGTAGTCCCCCGCCTCCTCGGCGGCCTGGGGCCGTACGTCCCCGGCCTGATCGGCGACGAGCCGCGCCGTCTGCGCCGCCCGCGCCAACGGCCCGTGGTGCACGGCGGCCAGCGGTACTCCGGCCAGCCGCTCTCCGAGCAGGACCGCCTGGCGCCGCCCGGCGTCGGTGAGCCCGGTCTCATCGGGGGTGGCCTCGGCGTGGCGGGTGACGTAGAGGTAGCGGGTGGCGGGCATCGCGGGGACTCCTCGCGGTAGGGGGCGCGCAGATCCGGACGACGGGGGCACCCGGGGGGTGCGCGGGTTGGTCAGGGGGACGCGAGGGCGCGTGAGGCGGTTCCGCACGCCCCCGCGAGGGGCGGCCAGGTGTCGAGCCTCGGGCTCCGAGCCTCGGGCTCCGAGCTTCGGGCCTCGGGCTTCGAGCCCTCTTCCACCCCGGCGGGTCCCGGGGGTTTCCGGGGGGTGAAAACCACCCTCCCGCCCGCCCCAACCCCACCTGACACCAGGGCAGATCACATTCGGTGATCGGGTTGCGCCCGATGGTGAGGACGCTCTAGGTTCGCGATAAGCAATCGACCCCGGGCAGCGTTGCAGCGCTGACACCGGGGTCTGACCATCACGAAGCCCAAAGAGAAAGCCCTTCGCTCATGGCTACTCCGCAGTTTAGTGCTGCCTCCCTTCCCGCACCCCACCCCCGCGCCTGCGAGGGCTACGGAAAGCGGTACCCGGACGCACAACCGCCCTCCACCGCCCCCGACTTCACCCGGCTCCCGACCCGCGAGGCGGCCATCGCCTCGTACATCGACCGCCTCCCCGAGGGCGCGGCCATGGGCTACAAGACCCTCGCCAACGTCCTCCCCGCCTACGGCCAGCAGGCGTGCGCCTCGGCCCTGCGCGCGCTGAGCGCCGCCGGTCACCTGCGCCGCGTCCGCGAACACCTGACGCTGCACGACCGGACGATGCGCTGGGTGACGCGCACGTACTGGTCCCGCGAGCCGCACGACGACTCCTGGTGGGCGGAGTTCGTCCGCCGGATCAAGGGCATCGACATCACGGGCGCCCGGGGCGAGGGGCTGGCGCGGGTCGAACGGGGGGCGGGCGAGGCACCCGGGTTCGCGGCCGTGGTGGCCGCCCCCGCGCGGCACACCCCGGCTGCCGCCGCGTCGGGCACGCCGGGTGCCGCCACGCCGCCCGCCGCCGCGCCGGACACGCCGGATGCGCCGCCCGTCGCCGTGCCGGAGGCGCCGGAAGCCCAGGTCGAGGCGGCGGAAGCGGCTCCCGGGGGCCTGGCGGAGCGCCCGGCCTGGCTCGCCCATCCCGACGAGGCGCGCCCTGCGCCTCGTACCGAGCAGCCCCGTACCGAGGCCCCCACCCCGGACCCGGACCCGGCCCCGGAGGCCGCTCTCAGCACCCCCGGCTACCGCGCCCTCGCCCGCCTCGCCCACACCGAGCCGCGCCTGACGCTCTCCGCCGCCGAATGCGCCGCCCTCGCGCCCGTCGCCGACCAGTGGCTCCAGCGGCGCGTACGCCCTGAGCACCTGGCCCTCGCCCTGACCTCGGGCCTCCCCCAGGGGCCCATCCACAGCCCCGCCGCCTTCCTGCGCTCCCGACTGGAGAAGAAGATGCCCCCGCTGCCCGCCGACTCCGCCCCCGCCTCGGACGAGGAGAACGCCGCCCAGCCCGGCCGCGTCACCCGCGTCATCATGATCTGCACCACCTGCGACCAGGACGAGACCACCGTCCCCCTCACCGACGGCCTCTGCCCGGAGTGCCACGCCCTCCTCGCCGACGAACTCACCGGCCCCGCGCCCGCGCGGCCCCGCGCCAGCGGCCCGGAGACCCCCGTGGGCGAAGTGGCCGCCCTGTTCCTCAACCGCTGACCACCCTCCGTTCCAGGAGGGGCAGCAGACGGTCCCAGTGCCGGGCCAGCCCGGCCGGGTCGAAGGCGTCGGTGTCGCGCAGGGTGAACCCGTGCACGGTGCCGGGGGAGATCTCGGAGGTGTGGCGGACGCCCGCCGCGTCCAGGGCCCAGTTCACCTCCGCCCGCGCCTCCGGCGTCAGGTCGGACGCGGCGTGGCCGAGGTGGACCTCGGCGGTGATCGGCGACAGGAGCCCGTGCAGCCCCTCCGGCCCGCCCCCGACCACCGGGCTGTGGAACCCGGCGACGGCCGCCACCCGCTCCGGGTACGCCTGCCACTCCCCCGGCGCCCGCTCCAGACGGGCCGCCCACTCAGACGAGCTCGGGAACGGCCCCGGCGGGGTCGCTGGTCCAGTTGGTGACGACGGGCTTCTGAACGGTGGCGGTGTCGGGGAGCTTGAGCGTCACCATGTCGCTCTCCTTCATGACGGCGATGGTGACGTTGTCAATTTCCAAGCCGCTGTCGCTGTTCGTGGTCTTGGGGTTGATACCGGCGTACGCCTTGGCGGAGCCGCTGAGCTTGATGGCGGGCAGGCCGCCCTGTCCGATCCCCTCCGCGACACCGCTGGCGTGGGTGCCGAAGTTGACGTAGAGGGTGTGGGGCTCCAGCAAGCAGGTGATGCCGGGCTGAGCCTTGGCGGTGAGGAGGTAGTAGCCACCGGCCTGGGTCTCCGCAGTGACCGTGAGGTCCAGGTCGTTGGTGCCACAGGTCTGCTGGACGCCCTTGTCGCCGCCGTCGGCAGGCTTGGAGGAGCCGCCGGAACCGGAGTCGGAACCGCCGTCGGCGTTGCTGCCGCTGCCGGCAGGAGCAGACGACGCGCTGTCAGCAGCCGCGCGGTCTTCGGGGTCGCACGCGGTGGAGGTGGCGGCGATGGCCGTCACTGCCGCGGCGGCGAGGACGAGGCGGGTGGAACGGGCGGCGAGGCGCGAACGCATCATGGTCTCCAACGACTTTCGGTGGCGGGGCTGCTCCCCTGCTTGCACCGATGACACTACGGACCAGGTCATCTCGAAACGATCCTGCATATGTCCGGGTTCTGCTTCAGCACGATCGGTTCTGTCGACCGGCAGACAGCCCATCAGCACCGCGTACCAGCCGGGCGCGAAGCGGCATCCTCCGGCGTAGGCGACGATCAGGCCCATCCGCGCCCGCTACGAAAGCGGTCGGAAGCCACTGGGCCAGCATCAGTCGTCGCACCGTGCGACCGCGCAGCATCGCCCGGACCGTGGCGGGGGCTGCGCTCTCGTCGGCGGCCGCAAACGGCGCTGGGGCGCCAGCCGTGAGCCCGGCGGCGATCCGCCGGACACCGCTGGGAACGGGCATCAGGCCATCGCGAACGTGGCAACGTACTCGTCGAAGGGCGACGGCTCGGAGACGTCGGCCGGCCGGTGAGCCCGTCCCTCGTTCCGCCTTTCGGTCGATGGCCGAGCCCCCTCCCTTCCGTACCGTGGAAGGACGGCCGCCCCTCGTCGGCGGCCGGCCGACCCCGCCGTCCGGAGTGCACCGTGCCCAGCACCATCCCCGCCCGCGCCCCCGCGCGCTCTTCCCTCGCCACCCCCGCCCCCCGGGTCCTCGCCTGGTGCCTGCACCTGCTGGTCGCGGCGCTGCTGGTGATGGCGGTGGGGCGGGCCGTGGTCGTGGGTGGCGGGCAGGCGTGGGCGGTCGGGGTGGTGGGGGCGGCGTTCGGGGCGGCGTACGCGGTGGGGCCGGTGGTGCCGGGGGTGCGGAGGTCGCGGCGGGGAGCCGTGGTGTGGCTGGTCGGGGTGGGGGTGCTGTGGGCGGGGCTGCTGACGTTGACGGCGGACGCGATGTGGCTGGCGTTCCCGTTGTTCTTCGTGCAGTTGCATCTGCTGGCGGGGCGGGCGGGGCCGCTGGCGGTGGCGCTGACGACGGGGGTCGCGGTCTGCGCGTACGCGGCGCATCAGGGCCGGTTCACGGCGGCGGCGGCGATCGGGCCGGTGATCGGGGCGGCGGTGGCGGTCGCGGTGGTCCGGGGTTATCAGGCGCTGTACCGGGAGAGCGAGCAGCGGCGGCGGCTCATCGAGGAGCTGACCCGGGCGCGGGCCGACCTGGCGGCGGCGCAGCACACGGCCGGGGTGCTGGCCGAGCGGGAGCGGCTGGCGCGGGAGATCCACGACACGCTGGCGCAGGGGCTGAGCAGCATCCAGTTGCTGCTGCGCGCGGCCCAGCGGACGCTGGGCGACGGGGACGGCGGTTCGGACGGTGCCGCGCGGTACGTCGAACAGGCCCGCCAGGCCGCCGCCGACAACCTCGCCGAGGCCCGCCGGTTCGTCGCCGCCCTCGCCCCGCAGGACCTGGACGGGACCACGCTGGCCGGCGCTCTGGAGCGGCTCTGCGCCACCACCTCGGCCACCTCGCCGGTGGCCGTGCGCTTCCACCTGGCCCACGACCCGGGCCCGCTGCCCGCCGCGTACGAGGTGGCGCTGCTGCGGATCGCGCAGGCGGCGCTCGGCAACACCGTGCGGCACGCCGGGGCGCGTACGGCCGAGGTGACACTGAGCGGGCTCGGGGACGCGGTGGCGCTGGACGTGGTGGACGACGGCCGGGGGTTCGACCCGGCCGCCGTGCCCGCGCCCGACCCGGACCGGGGCGGCTTCGGCATCCCCGCGATGCGCGCCCGGACCCGCGCGCTGGGCGGCGCCCTGACCATCGAGTCCCGCCCGGGCGCGGGCACGGCGGTCGCCGCCCAACTGCCCCTTCCGCCCGCCGTTTCCGACCTCGTACCCGACCCCGTACCGGAGGCCCCGCGATGACCGCCATCCGCCTGCTGCTCGCCGACGACCACCCGATCGTGCGGGCGGGGCTGCGCGCCGTACTGGAGACCGAGCCGGACTTCGAGATCGCCGGGGAGGCCGCCAGCGCGGAGGAGGCGGTGGCGCTGGCCGAGCGGCTGGCGGTCGACGTCGTGCTCATGGACCTCCAGTTCGGGCCCGGCGCGCGGATGAACGGCTCGCAGGCCACCGCCGCGATCACCGCCCGGCCCGGCGCGCCGCGCGTCCTGGTGGTGACCACGTACGACTCGGACGCCGACACGCTCCCGGCGATCGAGGCGGGTGCCACCGGCTACCTGCTCAAGGACGCCCCGCCGGAGGAACTGGCCGAAGCGGTCCGTACGGCGGCGGCCGGCCGCACCACGCTGGCGCCCGCCGTCGCCGACCGGCTGCTGCGCCGCATGCGCACCCCGGGTACGGCGCTGAGCAGCCGCGAGACGGAGGTGCTGGGCCTGGTCGCGGAGGGCATGTCCAACCTCCGCGTCAGCGAACGCCTCCACCTGAGCCAGGCCACGGTCAAGTCCCACCTGGTGCACATCTACGCCAAGCTCGGCGTCGACTCCCGTACGGCGGCGGTCGCGGCGGCCCTGGAACGCGGCCTGATCCGGCGCTGAGCGGCCCCCGGGCCCGTGGCCGTGCGCGCGGTCAGCCGCCCCAGAGCGCTCGCGCCGCCCCGAGCCCCGTGGCGGCGGCGCCCAGGGCGGCGCTGACGCTGAGGGCCGCGTTGGCGAAGGCCGCGCCGCGAGCGCCGGTCTCGGCCAGGCGCAGGGTCTCGTAGGAGAAGGTCGAGTACGTGGTGTACGCGCCGCAGAGCCCGGTGCCGGCGAAGAGCAGCAGGTGGTCGGAGGCGGCCCCGGTGAGCAGGGCGCCCATCAGCACGCCGAGGACGAGGGAGCCGCTGACGTTGACGGCGAGGGTGCCCCAGGGGAAGCCGGAGGTGTGCCGGCGCTGGACAGCACGGTCCACCAGGTACCGCAAGGGTGCGCCGATCATGCCGCCGGCGACGACGAGCAGCCAGGTCACGCCGGACTCCGTTCCGCCCGGCCGAGCCGGACCGCCCGGCGGGTGGACCACGCCGCGGCGGTGACGGCGGCGAGCGCGGCGGCGACGGTGAGCCCGAGGGTGCCCAGAGCGCGGCCGGGGTGACCGCCGTCGAACAGGGTCCGCACGTCGACGGCGTAGGCGGAGAAGGTGGTGAAGCCACCGAGCACCCCGGTGCCGAGGAAGGGCCGCACCAGCCGGGGCGCCTGCGGCCACACCTCGGTGAGCAGCGCCATCAGCACGCCCATGGCCGCGCATCCGACGACGTTGACGACGAGGACCGTCCAGGGGAAGGCCCCGGCCGCCCCCGGCCACAGCACGGTCGCCCCGTACCGGAGAGCGGCCCCCGCCCCACCCCCGAGCGAGACGGCGAGGAGCACGGGCACCTGGCTCCCGGGGCGCGCCCCCCGCGCCGGGCCGGGTTCGAGGTCGGGGTCGGCCGGTTCGGGAGGCGGGGGCGGGAGGTCGGCGCGGTGCGGGGCGGGGACGGACTCCGGGCGGCCTTCGGGCGACCGGCCGTCGCAGGGGCGGGGCATGAAGGGAGACTAGGCGAACCCGGTGGCCCCGGCCCCGGGCTGACCGCCTCCCCGCGCCCCCTGTCGACGTTCTGTAAATAACGGCGTCCGAGGGGTTCCCTCGGATGACGGGCCTTCTTACCATCGGTAACACCACGCGTGTGGTAGCGCCCGAATCCGGACGAAGGGGCCGTTCCATGGCAACGACCGACGCACAGCCCGCCGCCCAGGACGAGGGCGGGCGCGACATCGACGACATCACCCGCCGGCTGCTGGAGTCCTCGGCGAAGCTCTCCTACGACCCGGCCACCGAGGTGGACTGGGAGACCCCGCTCGACACGTCCTTCCACGGCATGAGCCCGGAGTGGAGCTCGCTCTACGGCACGCGCTACTGGGACGAACTGACGGAGGACCAGCGCAAGGAGCTGACCCGGCAGGAGTCCGGGTCGGTGGCGAGTACCGGGATCTGGTTCGAGGTGATCCTCCAGCAGATGGTGCTGCGGGACATCTACGCCAAGGACCCGGGCAGCCCCGAGTTCCAGTGGGCGCTGACCGAGATCGCCGACGAGTGCCGGCACTCCATCATGTTCGCGCGCGGCGTCCGCAAGCTCGGCGCCCCGGCCTACAAGCCGCGCCGCGCGGTGAGGGAGCTGGGCCGCCTCTTCAAGACGCTGGCGGTCGGCGAGGCCGCGTACGCCTCGATCCTCGTCGCCGAGGAGGTCCTCGACGTGATGCAGCGCGACTGGATGCGCGACGAGCGGGTGGTGCCGTTCGTGCGCACCATCAACAACATCCACGTCGTCGAGGAATCGCGGCACATGAAGTTCGCCCGCGACGAGACGCTCAAACGGCTGGAGAAGGCGGGCTGGCTGCGCCGCAACGTCCAGGCCGTGGTCATCGCCGTCTGCGCGTACTTCGTCATCACCAGCATGTGGAACCGCGACGTGTACCGCAACGCCGGACTCGACACCGAGCGGGCCCTCGCCGAGGCCAAGGCCAACCGGCACCACAAGTCCATGATCCGCTCCAGCTGCTCGGGGCTGATGGACTTCCTCGCCTCCGCCCGGCTCCTCACCCGCCCCGCGGCGGCGGTCTACCGGCGGGCCAACCTGCTCTGACCCGCCCCGGCGACGACACGGCGACGGGCCGCGCGCCCGCCGCCGTCGGCCCCACGCGGTCCGCGTCCTGGACGGGCCCGCGCCCCCCTCCTGGCCCGGGGCCGCCCCGGGCCCGTACGACCGAGCCGGAAGCGGACCATGACCTACGCCATCACCCAGACCTGCTGCAACGACGCGACCTGTGTCGCGGTGTGCCCGGTCAACTGCATCCACCCCACCCCCGAGGAACGCGCCTTCGGCAGCACCGAGTTGCTGCACATCGACCCGCGCTCCTGCATCGACTGCGGCGCCTGCGCCGACGCCTGCCCGGTCGACGCGATCTTCCCGGTGGACCGCCTCAAGCCCGCCCACCGCGCGTACGCGGCCCTCAACGCCGCCTACTACGACGAGGAGGCGACCGGGAAGCCGGCGGGCGCCGAGGAGCCCGCGGCGGCCCAGGCCGAGCGCACCGGCCCCCTCTTCCGCGCGTGGGACGCCCCCGGCTTCGCGCGCACCCTGCCCGCCGACTTCGGCCCGCTGCGGGTCGCCGTCGTCGGCACCGGGCCGGCCGGGATGTACGCCGCCGAGGACCTGCTGCTGCACACCGACGCCCAGGTCACCCTGGTCGACCGGCTGCCCGTGGCCGGCGGCCTGATCCGGTACGGGGTGGCGCCCGACCACCCGGCCACCAAGAAGGCCGGCGACGCCTTCGCCCGGTTCCACCACCACCCGCGCGTCCGGATGCGGCTCGGCCTGGAGGTCGGCAAGGAGCTGACCGCCGGGGAACTGGCCGCCCACCACGACGCCGTGGTCTACGCGGTCGGCGCCGCCACCGACCGGCGGCTCGGCATACCCGGCGAGGAGCTGCCCGGCTCGGTCTCCGCCACCGGCCTCGTCGCCTGGTACAACGCCCACCCCGACCATGCCCCCGACGCCGTCTCGCTCGACGCCGAACGCGTCGTCGTGGTCGGCACCGGCAACGTCGCCCTCGACGTCGCCCGCATCCTCGTCGGTGACCCCGACGCCCTCGCCGCCACCGACATCGCCGCCCACGCGCTGGACGCCCTGCGCGGGCGCCGGGTCCGCGAGGTGGTGCTGCTCGGACGCCGGGGCCCCGAGGACGCCGCCTACACCCGGACCGAACTGCTCGCCCTCGGCCACCTGGACGGCGTCGACCTCGTCGTCGACGACCACGACCCGCGGACCGGCGCCGCCATCGACGCGGCCGGGCCGCTGGACAAGGCGGGCCTGCTCGGCGGGGTGACCCGCACCGCCGTCGACTGGACGCGCCCGCCCGAGCCGGGCCGCCGCATCGTCCTGCGCTTCCACTCGGCGCCGCTCGCGCTCACCGGGGAGTCGGCCGTCACCGGGGTCCAGGTCACCGGCGGGACCGAGATCCCGGCCCGGTTGGTGGTCCGCTCGATCGGCCACCGGGGGGTGCCCGTGCCCGGGCTGCCCTTCGACGAGGCCACCGGGACCGTGCCGCACGAGGGCGGGCGGGTGCACGGGCACACCGGCGCGTACGTGGTCGGCTGGATCAAGCGCGGCCCTACCGGCGGCATCGGCGCCAACCGGGCCTGCGCCGCCGAGACCGTCACCACCCTGCTCGCCGACGCGGTCGCGGGTGCGCTGCCGGCGCCGACCGGCACCGCCCGGGAGTTCGCCCGGCTCGCCCGGCGCCGCAACCGGCGCCTCGTCGACGCCCGGGGGCTCGCCGCCATCGAACGGGCCGAGCGGGAGAGGGGGCAGCGCGAGGGGCGGGCCCGCACCAAGTTCGCCACCGTGCCCGAACTGGTGGCGGCGGCCCGCCGCGGCAGACCGCGACTGCCGGGCTGAACCCGGGTCCGCGCGGGGCGGCCCGGCGCGAGGCGGCGGGAAACCCACGGTCCGGTCCTTCCGCGCCGCCTCGCGATGTTTCACGTGAAACATCACACGTCGGGCGGCCGGACGGGCCCGGGCGGCTCACGGGAGAGCCCTCTAACCTGGACGACGGCCCGCCCGACCGGCGGGGTTCTGTCCCGCGAGGAGTAACCGTGAACGCCGTCGTGCCCGCCCAGGGCGTCCCCGATCTGGCCGGCCCCGTACCGATCGGGCCCTGCGTGCTGCTGAAGCACGGCGAGGTGTTCCTCAAGGGCCGCAACCGGCACCTGTTCGTCGAACGCCTCCACGACAACCTCCGCGGCGCCCTGCGCGGCGTCTCCGGCTCCATCTGGATCAAGGAGATGCAGAACGTCACCGTCCTCGGCGGGGACGCGCCCCAGGACGAGCTGATCGAACGGGCCCGGCGGGTCATGGGCTTCGTCGCCGTACAGCCGGCGATGCGCGTCGAGACCACCGAGGAGGCGATCATCGCCGCCGCCGTCGCCGCCCTGGACGGGGCCGCGCCCGGCACCACCTTCGCGGTCCGCGCCCGCCGCCGCCACAAGCCCTTCCCGCTCACCTCCACCCAGCTCGAACGCCTCGTCGGCGCGCGCATCCAGGAGGCCCACGGCCTGCCCGTCGACCTGACCCGCCCCGACATTCGCGTCGAGGTCGAGATAGACCGCAAGGAGTCCTACGTCTCCGGCCTGCGCCACCCCGGCCAGGGCGGACTGCCCGTCGGCACCAGCGGGCGCGCCCTCGTCCTGCTCTCCGGCGGCTACGACTCCCCGGTCGCCGCCCACCGCGCGATGCGACGCGGGCTGCGCTGCGACTTCGTCCACTTCACCGGGGCGCCCTACACCAACGCCGCCTCCGCCTTCAAGGCGTACGCCCTGGCCCGCGAGCTCAACCGGTACCAGCCGCCCGGCAAGCTCCACATCGTCGCGCTCGGCCACGCGCAGAAGCAGCTCGCGGTGGCCGGGGCGGGGCGCTTCCAGGTCGTCGGGCAGCGGCGCCTGATGGTCAAGGCCGCCTCCGTCCTCGCCCGGCGACTGCGCGCCCAGGCGCTCGTCACCGGGGACGCGCTCGGGCAGGTCGCGAGCCAGACGCTCAGCAACATGGCACTCGTCGACGAGGCCGCGACCCTGCCCGTGGTGCGACCGCTCATCGGCTGGGAGAAGCAGGAGATCATCGACGAGGCCCGACGGATCGGCACCGCCGAGATCTCCGTCCTGCCGGACGAGGACTGCTGCCAGCTCCTCGCTTCGCGCCAGGTGTCGCTGCGGACCAAGCTGGAGGATGTCGCCGGGTTCGAGAAGCGGCTCGACACGGACGAGCTCATCGAGGAGATGCTGGCCTCCGCCCAGGTCATGAGGCCGACCGCCGACGAGGCCGCCACGCCCGCACCCCCGGCCGCCCCCTCGACCTGCGGCACGGTCTGACCCCGCCACAGCCGCACCCCCCGGGGCACCGACACGTCCGACCAGCTTCCACAAACAGGAGAAAAGTGACCACCGGCGTCGCACGCACCACCGCCGTGACGGGCAAGAACGGGATCGACCCCGCGGAGATGCGAGTGATCTCGCTCCTCCTGGTCGCCGCGTTCGTCGCGATCCTCAACGAGACCACGATGGCGATCGCCATCCCCGACCTCAATGCCGCCCTGGGCATCCCGCCCGAGTCGGGCCAATGGCTCACCAGCGCGTTCTTGCTCACGATGGCCGTGGTCATCCCCACCACCGGCTACATCCTGCAGCGATTCACCACGCGACAGGTGTTCCTGGCGTCGATGGCCGCGTTCTCAGTGGGTACCGCCCTGTGTCTGCTCGCACCCGGATTCAGCGTCCTGCTCGTCGGCCGCGTCGTCCAGGCCGCGGGTACCGGCATCATGCTTCCGCTGCTCACCACGACCATGATGAATGTCGTGCCGCCCCATTCCCGTGGGCGGATGATGGGCCGGGTCGGCCTCGTCATCTCGCTCGCCCCGGCCATCGGCCCCACGATGTCCGGACTCGTCCTCGACTCGTTGAGCTGGCGCTGGCTGTTCGGAATCGTCCTCCCCATCGCGCTGATCGCACTGGGGCTGGGCGCCAAGTGGATGACCAACCTCGGCGAGACGACGGACTCACCCATCGACGTGCCGTCGATCCTCCTGTCCGCGCTCGCGTTCGGAGGGATCGTCTACGGGCTCAGCCAGTTCGGCAAGGCCCCTTCGGAGGGGGCAGCCGGGGGGACCTCGAACGCGCTCGTGTGGGTCGCCCTCGTGGGCGGGCTCGTGGCTCTCGGCCTGTTCGTGTGGCGGCAGTCGCACCTTCAGAAACGAGACGGCGCACTTCTAGATCTACGCGTGTTCACGTCCCCGACCTACACGTTCTCCGTCATCATCATGGCCGTCGTCGCTCTGTCGATGTTCGGCACGTTCGCGCTGCTGCCCCTGTTCCTCCAGACGGTCGTCGACCTGTCCGCGACGGAGTCCGGGCTCGTCCTGCTGCCGGGCTCGCTCCTCATGGGTGTGCTGGCGCCCGCCATAGGCAGGATCTGCGACGCGCGCGGTCCCCGTGTGCTCCTGGTCCCGGGCACGATGATGATCGCGGCCGCGATGTTCGTGTACTCCACCGTCGGTACGGGGACACCGACGTGGACGCTCGTCCTCGTGCAGACCGTCATGTCCATCGGGCTCGCGGCGTCGTTCACCCCGATCTTCTCCGCCTCGTTGGGCTCACTGGACCGGCACCTCTACTCGCACGGTTCGGCCGCGCTCAACACCCTGCAGCAAGTCGGCGGTGCGGCCGGTACCGCCCTGCTCATCGCCGTCTACTCCGCGGCGCTGCACTCGGGCGAGGCCCAGGGGCTGCCCGTCGCGGACTCCGGTGCGTCCGGTGCGCGTACGGCGTTCCTCGTCGCCGCGCTCATCACGGTCGTCTCCGTCGTCCTCGCCTTCTTCGTCCGCAAGCCCGCGGACAAGGAGGCGGAAGCCCTGACCGTCTGACCCGGTGCGCGACGTACGAGGCACCCGTGCCGTCGAGGGGAGATGCCCGCATTCTCCACTCGCCGACGCGGGTGCCTCGTCGTTCGCCCCCCCCTTGGCCCGGAGGCCGCGCCGGCATCGGGCTCTCGGTGGACACCGTCCCACCGGTACCGCCTCAGTGATCGGCCTCCCGGCCGACGAGGCGGTCCGCACCCTGGAGAGGCAACGCCGAGGACGCTCCCCCGCCGGGCGGGGAGCCGTTGTCCGCGGCGTCGGCGTGGAGCGGAGCGGCTCACCCCTCGCCGAGGGGTGCGAGCGCCGGGCGCTTGGCCACGCGGCCGTCCGCCGAGGAACGGCCGCGCAGCCTGCGTCCCAGCCAGGGTCCGAGGAACCCCGCCACCCAGCGCGCCTCGGCGGTCAGGGCCCGTACGCCTCGTACCGGCGCCACGGCGGGCAGCGGTACGGCCCAGCCCCGGTCGCTGCCCGGGAGGGCGAGGGCGTGGGCGAAGGCCGCCGCGATACGGGCGTGCCCGAGCGGCGCCGCGTGCAGCCTGTCCGGGCTCCACAACCGCGGGTCGAGGACGACCTCCTCGCCGTACGTCTCCACCACCAGCACCCCGTGCCGGGCGGCAGCCTCGCGGATACGGGCGTTGAGCGCGGGGACGCGCGGCGCCAGCGGCCGGGCCAACGGCACCAGCCGCTCCATCGCCGGGAAGGTCAGGGTCGCGACCCGTGCCCCGGCACCGGTCAGCGCGGCGAACATGGCCTCCAGCTCCGCCGCCGTCGCGTCCGCGTCGAAACGGGGCCGCAGCAGATCGTTCATGCCCGCGACCACCGTGGCGAGGTCCGGCCGCAACGCGAGGGCCGCGTCGAGCTGCGTGGCCCGCACCTGCCCGGCCAACTGCCCCCGCACAGCGAGGTTGGCGTACTGGAGCCCGGGCCCGGCGGTGTCCAGCGACTCCGCGAGCCGATCGGCCCACCCCCGCAGCCCCCTCACCTCGTCGCCGTCCCCCAGACCCTCGGTCTGGCTGTCCCCCAACGCCACGTACCGCACCACCGCCGTCATCCCAACCCCTCCTGATCTCCACCCACGCCTTGCCCCACCCGCCAGAAGCCGAAGCCCGAGCCCACCTTCCCAGCCCGCCCGACCCCGACGCCACCTCCCAGCCCAGCCGACCCCGAGGCCACTTCCCCATCCCGGCCGGCGCTTGAGGCCCATCAGTGACCGGCCACGGCCACGGCCGACGGGACGAGACGAAGCCCGACCGAAGACAGCCCGATCGGCGCTTGAGACCACCAGCCCGACCGGCCAGGTCGTCCTCACGGCCGGCGCGGCGGTCCGGGCCGCCGAGGCCCGCTGAGCGGGCCGAACCGGCAGGGGCGGTGGCCGCCGGGGCAGACGAGAGCCCGGCCGGGCCTGTCGCGGGCGATCAGGTCCGGCCGGGCTCAGGTGCGGTGGATCAGCCCTGTTCCGGGGCTCCGCCGAGCTGAGCGGCGGCCGTCTCCACGGCGTTGCGCTCGATGGGGGCGGGCTCGGTGCCGGGGGCGGGGCGGCAGGTGAAGCCGAGGCGGGTCAGCGCCCGCGTCACCTCACCGGCGCTGAAGTCCCGCCGGTCCTGGCGGGTGATGACCTCCCCGACCTGCTTGACCGGGTAGTGGTGGCGGCCGATGATCACGTACTCGCCGGTGACCGGCTCGGGCTTGACGCCCTTCATCTTCGCCACCACCTCGCTCTTGACGAGGTCGAAGGGGAAGCGGGCGATGACACAGCGCATGGGTGCCTCAACTCACGGGGTTTCGAAGGGGGACCGGCGCCGGACAGCGCCCCCGGTCGGCCGGTCGGGGAAGGGGAGCGCGAGGACGCCATGAGCGTATCCGTCCGCACCCGTGACGGGCGAGGATTCGGGCAAGCGTTCTCCCCGCGGGCCCCGCCCGTCGTACGGCCCGGTGACCGGGCCGAGGCTCAAGCGGCCGAACCGAGCGACGAGGCGCCGCCCTGCCCGGCCGGACGGGCCCGCACGGCCGCCGCGCGCCGTGCCTGGGCCGCGGGGCTGCGCCGCCCGCGCGAGGAGGACGCGCCGCGCCGGGGCGAGGCGGGCGCGGGCGCCCGCACGGTGACGGGCACGCCGGAGGGCGTCCGGGCCCCGGTGATACGGGTCAGCTCGGCCTCGCCGGACCGTACCCGGGTGGTCTGCGGGGTGATGCCCGCGTCGGCCATCAGGCGGCTCATCGAACGCCGCTGCTCGGGCAGGACGAGGGTGACGACGCTGCCCGAGGCACCGGCGCGCGCGGTGCGTCCGCCGCGGTGGAGGTAGTCCTTGTGGTCGGCCGGCGGGTCGACGTTGACGACCAGGTCGAGGTCGTCGACGTGGATGCCGCGCGCGGCGACGTTGGTGGCGACCAGCGCGGTGACGTGCCCGTCGCGGAACTGGGTGAGGGTGCGGGTGCGCTGCGCCTGCGAGCGGCCCCCGTGCAGGGCGGCGGCGCGGACCCCGTTGCGGAGCAGGTGCTCGGTGAGCCGGTCCACGGCGTGCTTGGTGTCCAGGAAGAGGATCACCCGCCCGTCGCGGGCCGCGATCTCGGTGGCCAGGGTGTGCTTGTCGGCGCCGTGCACCTGGAGCAGGTGGTGCTCCATGGTGGTGACCGCGCCGGCCGACGGGTCGACGGAGTGGACCGTCGGGTCGTCCAGGTAGCGGCGGACCAGCAGGTCGACGTTGCGGTCCAGGGTCGCCGAGAAGAGCATGCGCTGCCCGCCCGGGCGTACCTGGTCCAGCAGCGCGGTGACCTGCGGCATGAACCCCATGTCGGCCATCTGGTCGGCCTCGTCCAGCACGGTGGCGCCGACCCGGTCGAGGCGGCAGTCACCCCGGTCGATGAGGTCCTTCAGCCGGCCCGGCGTCGCCACGACGACCTCGGCACCGCCACGCAGCGCCGACGCCTGCCGTCCGATGGACAGCCCGCCGACCACCGTGGTCATCCGCAGCCGCAGCGCGCGGGCGTACGGCGTGAGCGCCTCGGTGACCTGCTGCGCCAGTTCCCGGGTGGGGACCAGTACCAGCCCGAGCGGGCTGCGCGGCTCGGCGCGCTGCCCCTCCAGCCGGGCCAGCAGCGCGAGGCCGAAGGCGAGGGTCTTGCCGGAGCCGGTACGGCCCCGGCCGAGGATGTCGCGCCCGGCCAGCGAGTTCGGCAGGGTCGCCGCCTGGATCGGGAACGGCTCGGTGACGCCCTGGGCGGTCAGGCAGGCCAGCAGCGGGGCGGGCAGGCCGAGCTGGTCGAAGGCGTCGACGGGCGCCAGGGCCGGGGTGCCGGTGACGGGCGGGGCGAACTCGCCGCGGGCTCCGGCGCGGGTGCGCTCCCCGCCGGAGCGGCGGGCGCCCTGCGAGCCGCCGCGGCCCGCGGAGCGGTAGCGGTCGGGGTTGGTGGAGCGGGGGGCGCCGGCGCCCCGGTAGCCGCCGCCGGAGCGTCGGCCGGTGCGGTCGTCACTGCGACTCGCGCGGTTCTGGTTCATGGGAACCTCCTCGTTGCGGAACGCCGGGGAGTCCCGGCCGCGCGGAGCTGAAACGCGGAAGAGTCACCGATACGAACCGAAGAAAATGCGGGGCAACGCCGAGCAGCCGAACAGCTGCGCGGGTCGAACATCCGGAATGCGCGAGGGAGGCGTCGCTACGCCGGTGACGCGCTCGCGTACTGCCGTGAAAGGCCCGGGAAGAACGGGGCCGGGTGTGCTGTGCGACCACTCGCGGCGTCGCGCGCGAAGCGCGGCGAGGCGGGCATCGAATGCCTGGGCGGTGCGGGGATCGCGGTCGTCCCGCTCACCGGTGGAGCGGGTGCGCCGGTCGGGGCGCGGGTGCGCCGGACGGCGCGGGCGGGGCCGTTGGGCCCGCCGGGGGAAACGCACGAGCTGGGGCCCGCACCCAAGGTGCGGGCCCCAGCTACATCGGCGCTGGGCCGGTCGTCAGGAAGCGACGATGTTCTCGGCCTGCGGGCCCTTCTGGCCCTGCGTGACGTCGAAGCTGACCTTCTGGCCCTCGACGAGCTCCCGGAAACCGGTGGCCGAGATGTTGGAGTAGTGGGCGAAGACGTCGGCGCCGCCGCCGTCCTGCTCGATGAAGCCGAAGCCCTTTTCCGCGTTGAACCACTTCACGGTGCCAGTAGCCATGTCAAATTCTCCTTCGGGGCAATTCACCGGGAACGCACTGTGCGTATCCCGCGCCGCCGCGATGATTACCCCGCCCGGAGATAAATCCCCGGAAATACACAAGCGTTCCCGCTGATGGCCGTCGATTTCTCGACGGGGCCCTCCGCGAAGGAACGTGAAATTCTGGCAACCACAACTGCAACTCGACCGACACTAGCACGCACGCTCCGGCGGCACAGGAGCCGAAAGCGCTCATTCCGCCGGCCCCTGGGGATTTCCGTCCGCTGCCCCGTGAGGAAATCCGCACCCGCCGCGCCGCCTCTTTCTGCATCAGCCGTGACAGATATTCGGCGGCCGGCCTCCAGGGTCCCGTCGGCGCCCCCGCCCGCCCGGAGCCGCGAGCCGACAGGGGGTACCCACGACGCGAGGGATCGAACCCCACGACACTCCGCCCAAAACTGTCACGGCCACGTTAGACATGGGCCCTCCCCGGAGTTAGCCTTTTTCTTCCGGGTGCTGTGATCCGCCGGAGTCCCGAGCCCCCCGCGCACAGCGGAACGGCCGGGGAGGACTTCCTTCGGAAGGAGCAGCGATCCGTCCCACGAAGAGGTGCAGGTGACCCGAAAGACCCCGCCGGACCCGGCGGACAAGTTCGACGACGAGGACTACCCCGCGTACACGATGGGCCGCGCCGCCGAGATGATCGGCGCGACCCCGGCGTTCCTGCGGGCCGTGGGCGAGGCCCGGCTCATCACGCCGCTGCGCTCCGCCGGCGGCCACCGACGCTACTCGCGCTACCAGCTCCGGGTCGCCGCGCGCGCCCGGGAACTGGTCGACCAGGGCACACCCGTCGAGGCCGCCTGCCGCATCGTGATCCTGGAGGACCAGTTGGAGGAGGCCCTCCGCGTCAACGAGCGGCTGCGCGGCGCCGCCTCGGTCCCCGGTGGCGAGGACCCCCGCGACTGAGCCCCCGCTGCGCCCCGGCCGGGCCCGCGGGAAGGACTCAGACCAGGGGCAGGACGGCGGTCACGCGTTTGCCGCCGGCCGGCAGCAGCCGTACCGAGACGTCCCGGGCGAGGCGGTGCACGAGCGGCCAGCCGTAACCGCCGACCATCGGGCGGTCGGGGTCGAAGGGCTCGTCGGGACGGGTGGTGGTCGGCACGGCCGAGCTGGCGTCGCTGACGTGCAGGGTGAGATCGGTCTCGCCGAGCAGGATGTCGAAGCCGGTGAGGCCGCCACCGTGCCGAATGGCGTTGGTGACCAGTTCCGAGGTGACCAGCAAGGCGTCGGCGACGACCACGGAGTCGGCGTCGTGCGCGACGTCCGGGCCGAAGCTGTCGCACAGGGCCCGCTGGACCCGTTCGCGGGCCGCACGCGCGGTACCGGGTACCCCCGGCCCGCCGGACCGGGGCTGCCGGTGCCGGGGCACTGCGACGATCCGGGGCGCGTCGGCGGGGTGGGGCCTGCTGCCGGAGCGGTGGCCGTCGTCGGCGCGGGAGGGGCCCGGCCGGTTCTGGATCAGGTCCCCGTCGCCTTCATCGACTGTCACGGCTGCCCCCCTTGCGCGTCGGTGCGGCTGCTCGGCCCCGCGGCGGCACGGCCGGGCCACGACCCGGGGACGGGCCACGGGCTCGTGGATCTCGCCGGTGGCCACGGGGACGCACGGTGCGGTTCTCGCGGCCGGACTGCTTCTCCTGGCGTTCCACGAATCCCACTCCTCGGTTCGGACGTTCCGTTCCGTTCAGCGCTTTTTGCCACGATCCCCCGGTTCAAACGGGCGGCGCCCGAGGAGCGGAGAAATTCCGGTGCCTCTACCGGGAGCACGCGGAGAAAGCCCGGACACACCGGAGGAGCCGCCCGCCGAGGCCCGGATTCCGAGCCGGGCGCCGGGTTCCCACGCCCCGTTCGCCAGGCGGAATCCGCACGGCCGCGCCCCGCTCCCGACCGGCGGGGGCGTCCGGACGGGCGCTGCGGGACCCCGGATTCCCCGGCCCGAACCTGTGCTCTCCCGCAATTCTCCTTACGGACGAGGACACGCGGACGAAAGGGAAAGGCCCGCCGGGTGCCGGCGGGTCCCGGTGACCGCCGGCAGCCGCTCCAGATGCGACGCGCCTCCGGGCGGCGGACCGGCCGGAGGGCACCTGGTCAGGGACCACCCCGGCACTCGTGTACGGTGGGGTTTACCGACGCGGGGTGGAGCAGCTCGGTAGCTCGCTGGGCTCATAACCCAGAGGTCGCAGGTTCAAATCCTGTCCCCGCTACCACGATCCGGCCCCCGGGCGCACACAGCGCCCGGGGGCCGGGTGTTTTTCCGCTTTCCCGCCCGGGGCGCCCGCTTCCGGGCGGAACCCGGCGGGAGTTCGTTCCCCTCCGTCGAAGAACTCCGCGCCTCCCCCGGAGCCCCGCCCGTTCGCCACTCCGCCCCGTGCCCACGCGCGGCGGGACGAGGGCTCCCCCGCCGCCGCTCGTACCGCTCGCGCGCGAACGGGTGGGCCGCGGACTCCGTGGAGCCCTGGCGACCGACCGGAACAGTCTGCGGGAACCGGCGGGAAACTGGAACCGTTTTCTGGAATCTGCTTCCAGAAAGGGTGTTCTACCCTGAATCCGTCCCGCCTGTCCGTCCCGCGCTTCGCGCCGCCACACCCCGAGGACACCTCACTCGATGAGCCCGAAGCAGCAGCGCGGCGAGGCCACCGTCGAACGGGCCCTGGAGGCCGCCCTGTCCGTCTACGCCGAGGAGGGCGAACAGGGCTTCACCGTCGGCGCGATCACCCGGGCCGGCGCCCTGAGCCCCGGCAGCCTCTACCACCACTTCGGCAACCTCGACGGGCTCGTCGCCGCCCTCGTCCAGCGCTGGCTGGAGCGGCTGATGACCCCGCTGGCCGGCGCCCTGCTGGAGGCGGACTCCGCCCGGGAGGGCATCAGCGCCGCCGTCCGCGCCTACCTCGACTTCGTCCGGGACCACCCCGACGCCGCCCGCCTCCTGCACTCCGCCGTCGCCGACCGCCACGGCATGGCACACGCGAGGGAGCTGCGGGACACCCAGGAGGCCCGCCTCTCCCCGCTCGCCGCCTGGCTCCAGCACCGCATCGCCACCGGCGAACTGGCCCCGCTCTCCACGCCGTTGCTCGAATCCCTGATCCTCGGCCCGGTCGTCGCCACCGCCCGCCGCCACCTCACCCTCGCCGACACCGACCTCGACGAGGCCACGCGAGAACTGCCGGAACGGATCTGGAGCGCGGTACGGGGGTAGCACGGCGCCCTCGATGCCCCAGCATTCGCCAAGGCCACCCCGAGGGGAGTTTTCCGCCATTCTCCGGGGACGGGGTTCTCCACCACTCCCGCGCCCCGGCTTCCGCGCCCCAGCCCTCGCCTGCCGCGACGCGCCACTCGCGTCGAACTCCTTGTGCGATCACCCGCGGTCAAGGACGGCCTGCTCGGCGGGCTCCAGGTCTGCGGTGCGGAGGAAGTCGGCGGCCTTGCCCGGCTTGCCGAGGGTGACCGGCGGCTCCGGGCCGGGACGCCCTTCTTCGCCATGGGGGAGTGAGCGGGCGCGAACCCCCGTACTACACAGGTTCATTGGACCCGTCGGCCGCCTGCCGTCGGAGGTGCTCCTCCGGCAGGGTGGCGCGGCTTGATCCATCCGCCCGCCGTCAACTCGGTGCCAGGAGAGCGGAGTCCCACCAAGCTGCCGCGGCCGTGCGGCTCGCCGTCGGGCGGGACGACGCGGGGCTGACGGGCGCGAAGCCGTCAGTCGAGAGCGTGGACGCGGCAGGTCCGCAGGATCTCGTCGGACAGTTCGGGCTGGGCGTGGCTCACGGCGCGGGCGAGGGTCATCGCCCCTACGAGCCTGCTGAGCAGCAGCACCGCGCGCTCCCGCGCCTCCTGCGAGGTGATCTCCCCTTCGTGCTCGCGGGTGAACTCCTCGGCGAAGCCGGCGAGGTACCCCTCCACGCCGGTCGCGTAGGCGCGCTGGACCGTGTCGCTGTGCCGTCCGGCGTCGATGACCAGGGAGGCGGAGGGGCAGCCCCCGTCCGAGGCATCGCGGTGGGCTGCCGAAAGATAGTCGTCCACCACCCGCTTCAGTGGCGGGCCGGCGAGACCGGCGCCTTCCTCAAGGAGCTGTTCCAGGGAGCCCAGAGAGGCTTGGAACGAGGCGCCGCACGCCTCGACGGCCAGATCGCCTTTGGATGCGAAGTGGTTGTAGAAGCCTCCGTGGGTCAGGCCCGCTTCCTTCATCAGTTCGGCGATCCCTACGGCGTCGACGCCCTGCGAGCGGAACATGCGCCCGGCCGCCTCGACGATGTTCTTCCGGTTCCTGGCCTTGTCTTCCCTGGTGATCCGCGGCATGGCCGCCCTCCTGCGTCGGCAGTGTTTGACGTTTTCAATGTTACCCCTCATCATTCATTTTTAATGATGGCTGTCATCAAAGAATGGATGGAGGCGCCTATGCGCACCGTGGAGTACTCGCGGCAAGGGGAAGCCACGCAGGTGCTGGCGCTGAGGGAGACCCGCCGGCCGACCCCCGGCAGCGGGGAGGTTCTGGTTCGCCTGCTGGTCAGGCCTATCCACCCGGGGGACCTGATCGGGGTGGAGGGTCTGCCGGGACAGCCGGACCAGCAGTCGGGGGCCCGGACTCCCGGAGTGGAGGGGATGGGCGTCGTCGAGAGCGTCGGAGCAGACGTCCTGGCACCGCGCCCCGGGCAGCGAGTGGCGGTCTTCCCGGGGCCGGGAACGTGGAGCGACTTCGTCGTGGTCCCAGCCGATCTGGCAGTGCCGGTGCCGGACGGAGTCAGCGACGAGACCGCAGCCCTGATGCTGGTCAACCCGCTGACGCTGCTCATGCTGTACCGCGCGGTGGAGCACGCCCTGCGCGGGCAGGCGGGTCCGGTCCTCCAGACCGCCGCCGGCTCGTCCATCGGCAGGCTGGTCAGCGCGGCCGCGGCCCGGCACGACCTGCGGTTGATCAACCTCGTACGCAGCACCTCCGGTGCCGAGAAGGTGCGGGCGCTGCACCCCTCCCAGCCCGTGATCGCGACATGCGACGACGACTGGCGGGAACAAGTCCGCCTGCACGCCGGTGAGCGGGGTGTCCAGGTGGTCCTCGACTGTGTCGGCGGTGCCATGACCCAGGACCTCGCCGAACTCCTCGCCGACGGCGGCACCCTGATCCCCTACGGGCATCTGGGTTCCGGCACGACAACGCTGGAGGCACTGCCCCTCATGGCGCGGGCGCTGACGGTGCGGGGGATGTCGATACTGCGCTGGATGAGCCGCACCCCCGGGGAGCGGGCCCAGGACGTCGCCTTCGCCCAGGACCTGGCGCAGAGCACGCCGGACCTGTTCGAAGTCGCGGCCAGCTACGATCTCGCCGACTTCAAGGCAGCCGTCGAGCACACCCGTCGCCCTGCCAGGAGCGGAACCGTCCTGCTCACCACACCACGGACGGCCGGACACGGGGCCGCCCGATGAAGATCGGAATGCTCGGAGCCGGAGCGATAGCCCAGGCCATCGCCCGGCACGCGATCCGTCACGGCCACGAGGTCTTGCTCAGCAACAGCCGGGGGCCGACCTCCCTGGCCCCGCTGGTCAGGGATCTCGGCGCGCTCGCTGCAGCCGCGACCCCTGCGGAGGCCGCCACCGCGGACCTCGTCGTGCTCGCGGTCCCCTGGCCGCAGATCCCTGACGCCGTCGCCGGGCTCCCCCGCCTGGAAAAGACCGTCGTCATCGACGCAACCAACCAGTTCGCCTCCCGTTCCCCGGACCCGGAGATCGCCGATCTGGGCGACCTCACCGGGAGCGAGTACGTGTCCTCCCTGCTTCCCGGTGCGCGCGTGGTCAAGGCGTTCAACTCCCTCTACGCGCAGTTCATCGCACCCGATCCCCGCCACGAGGCGGGGCGGCAGGTGCTGTTCCTCGCCGGCGACGACGCCGATGCCAAGAACACCGTGCGCGACCTGACCTCCGAGTTCGGCTTCGCCCCCGTCGACCTCGGAACGCTGCGCGAAGGAGGACGCCTCATCCAACTCGGCGGTCCCCTGTCCGCCCTCCACGTCCTCAAGCAGGACTGATCCCAGCGACCGCTCGTGCTCCTCAAGCCCACGAAGTGCGGCTTCCGCCAGAAGAGAGACCTTCATGTCCCACCAGCCCTCAGCACCCGGCATCCAGCCCCTCCTACAGCCCGTTCGGCTGGGCGCGCTCAAGCTGCCCAACCGCGTCGTCATGGCTCCCATGACGCGCTCTCGGGCCGGCAACGAGGAGCTGGCCCCCACCGCCCTGCACGCCACCTACTACACGCAGCGCGCCGGCGCCGGCCTGATCATCAGCGAAGGGACCTGGGTCAGCACGGACGCGATCGGCTTCATCAACGTCCCAGGCATCTACACCGACGCCCAGACCGCCGGCTGGGCCGAGGTCACCCAAGCCGTGCACTCCGCGGGAGGCAGGATCGTCTCGCAACTCGGTCACGCCGGCGCCGCCTCCCACCCGGATCACCACGGCGGCAGGCTCCCCGCCGGCCCTTCAGCGATCAATCCCCACGAGATGTCCTTCACCCCCGACGGCCCGAAGGACTCCCTTACTCCACGCGCCCTGAGCGCCGCAGAGATCGCCACCACGATCGGCACCTACCGGCAGGCAGCCCTCAACGCCCTGCGCGCCGGATTCGACGGCCTGGAGATCCACGCGCAGGTGTCCCACCTCGTGGCCCAGTTCCTCAGCCCACGGCTCAACCAGCGCACCGACGCCTACGGCGGCAGCAGCGAAAAGCGGGCCCAGTTCCTCCTCGACATCGTGGACGCCGTCACCAGCGTGTGGGGCAGCGACCGCATCGGAATCAAACTCTCGCCCTACTGGAATCACGGACCTGCCTTCACCGCGGACGCCGAGACGCTGGACGAGTACGACCAGCTCCTCAAGCGCCTCGACGACAGCAACCTGGCCTACCTCCACCTCCTCGGCCCGGAACCCGGCACGGGAACCGACACCCTCACCGCATTCACCCGCTACCGCGCCCACTACCGCGGCGCCGTCATCGCCAACCTCGGCTTCACGCAAGCGAGCGGCAACGAGCTGATCGAACGGCAGTTGGCCGACGCGGTCTCATTCGGCGCCCCCTTCATCGCCAATCCAGACCTCGTCGATCGATTCACCCACGGCCACCCTCTCGCCGTCGGCAACCGCGACACCTACTTCGCGGGTGACGCGGAGGGATACACGGACTACCCCGCGGTGACCGGCTCCTACTGAAGATCCACCATCCTGACGTTGCTGGCGTGGGGACTGCAGGACGTTCGGCTCTGCCTCACAGGGCCAGGGCGTACTCAAGTGTGGTCAGGACCAGGTCGACGTCCGCGCGGGCGGAGGTCCCCCAGGCGACGACCCGGCGGGAGAGCGCGTCACGGATGGCGGAGAGCCACAAGGGCCCCTCGCCGGTGGAGACCATCGTGAGGTCGGTGACCCACAGCCGGTTCGGTGCGAGTGCGGTGAAGTCGCGCCCGACCAGGTCCGAGGCGGGCGTGGCCGTCGGGTCCCGGCGCGTGAAGCCCCTGGGGCGCGGGCTGACGCCCGCGATGCCGACCTCACGCATCAGGCGTTCGACGCTCGCGGCCCACCCGGGTGCCCTGGCGCCTGAGGACGGCGTGCACGTGCGGTGAGCCGTAGTTGTCGGCGGAGTCGGCGTGGATCTCCTTGATCCGCTTGGTCAGCTCGGCAACGCGGCGTTCGCGTGCGCGGGGTTCCTTCTCGGTGCGGCGCCAGCGGCAGGGCTCAGGCAGAGGCGCGGGAGGCGGCCGGCGGCCCATGGGAGGAGCACGCGGCGCGCTCTTCACCCGCGCGGACGGGCGCCCCCTCGACCCGCGCGCGGACTGGGCGGAGTTCAAGGAACTGCTCGCAGAGGCCGGGATCAGCGACCGGCGCCTGTACGACGCCAGTCGCCACACGGCCGGCACCATCCTCAACCAACTCGGGGTGGACATGCCGACCATCACCAAGGCGGCCCGCGCCCGCCTGCGGCGCCGCATCCGATAACACGAAAGGTGCAGGCCAGAGCATGTCTGGCCTGCACCTTCCACAGAGCCCCCTGTCGGATTCGAACCGACGACCTACGCATTACAAGTGCGTTGCTCTGGCCATCTGAGCTAAGGAGGCATGCCCGTGCAGTGTACCCATCGCGTGGGGAGCGGCCGGGTGGGTTTGGGCGGCGTGGGCGTAGGCGGGATCGTTACCGCTCAGGGCGTGATCCTTCTTCTCCGGGTACTGACAGGGACCCCCGCGAACCGATAGCTTCCAGGTGGTCCGCTTCGGTGGACTGGACCAGTCACCGTCGCGGGGGTCCCCGTGGCGGTTCACCTTCTTTACTCGGATCGTCCGGCACGTTCCTGCCGGTGAAGGGGGCCTGTCACCATGGCCACGGTTACGTTCGACAAGGCGACGCGCATCTACCCGGGCTCGGAGAAGCCCGCGGTGGACCAGTTGGAGATCGAGATCGCCGACGGGGAGTTCCTCGTCCTGGTCGGTCCCTCCGGCTGCGGCAAGTCCACCTCGCTGCGGATGCTCGCGGGACTGGAGGACGTCAACGGCGGCGCCATCCGCATCGGCGACCGCGACGTCACGCACCTGCCGCCCAAGGACCGGGACATCGCGATGGTGTTCCAGAACTACGCGCTCTACCCGCACATGACGGTCGCCGACAACATGGGCTTCGCCCTGAAGATCGCCGGCGTCAACAAGAGCGAGATCCGCGCCAAGGTCGAGGAGGCGGCCAAGATCCTCGACCTCACGCCGTACCTGGACCGCAAGCCCAAGGCGCTCTCCGGCGGTCAGCGGCAGCGGGTGGCGATGGGCCGCGCCATCGTCCGTGAGCCGCAGGTCTTCCTCATGGACGAGCCGCTCTCCAACCTCGACGCCAAGCTCCGCGTCTCCACCCGCACCCAGATCGCCTCGCTCCAGCGGCGCCTGGGCATCACCACGGTCTACGTCACCCACGACCAGATCGAGGCCATGACGATGGGCGACCGGGTGGCCGTCCTCAAGGACGGGCTGCTCCAGCAGGTCGACTCGCCGCGCAACATGTACGACAAGCCGGCCAACCTCTTCGTCGCCGGGTTCATCGGCTCGCCCGCGATGAACCTCATCGAGGTGCCGATCACCGACGGCGGCGTGAAGTTCGGCAACTCCGTGGTGCCGGTCGGCCGGGAGGCGCTGAAGGCCGCCGCCGACCGCGGCGACACCAGTGTGACCGTGGGTGTGCGCCCCGAGCACTTCGACGTGGCCGAGCAGAACAGCGCCGCGGCCGACGCCCTCTCCAAGGAGAGCTCGGACGCCCCGGCCGGCCTCGCCGTCACCGTGAACGTGGTCGAGGAGACCGGCGCCGACGCGTACGTCTTCGGCAGCGTGGACCTGGACGGCGGGTCGAAGGACCTGGTCATCCGCGTCAGCAGCCGCGCCGTCCCGGAGAAGGGCTCGACCGTGCACGTCGTCCCGCGCCCGGGCGAGCTGCACGTCTTCGCCACCTCCACCGGCGAGCGCCTCAGCGACTGACCCGAGGCCGCACCACCTCCGGCAGGGCCGGCTCCCCCGTTTCCACGGGCGGGGCCGGCCCTGCCGCCGTTGCCCGGCACGACCAGACCCCAAACCCCGGCAACCGGCCGAAACTCCCCCGAACCCCCGCGTACCGCACGCTTTCCCCACCCTCCGTCAACCCACACCCGGGAAAACCCGAGCGCCACAACCCGATCGAGTGACTAAATGTCGCCAAATCATCACTTGCCGCTACTCTCAGGCGCGTGAACCACACCGCTCGCCGCATCGGCCGCTCCCTCGCGCTCGTCCTCCCCGTCGTCCTGGTGCTGTCCGGGACGTTCGCGGTCACCCACGTCAACTGGTCGGGCGACCCGGCCGATTCCGTCCTCACCGCCTCGTCCGGGGACGCCTCCGTCCCCGCCAAGCCCCGCGCCGCCCACGACGTGCTGCGCGACAAGCTTCTCCTGGAGCTCCAGGAGAAGGACCCGGGCGAGGCGCTCACCTCCCTCCAGCGGGCCGTCGACCGCAAGCCCTCGCTCGCCCGGCACTGCGTCTCGCTCGCCCGCGCCCTCGGCAAGGCGGCCGTGAAGACCTACGGCGCCACCCGCGCCCAGTCCTTCGCCCGGCCCGTCTGCGACACCTCCTTCGCCTCCGGCGTCGCCCAGTTCGGGTGAGCGCCCCGGCACCCGCACCCGCCCCGCAGTCCCCGCCGGAGAGGCCCACGCAGGCGGTCGTCCTCGCCGGCGGGCAGGGCACGCGGCTGCGCCCGTACACCGACGACCGCCCCAAACCGATGGTGGAGATCCCCGGCACGGGGACGCCCATCATCGGGCACCAACTGGCCTGGCTCGCCGCGGAGGGCGTCACCGACGCGGTGATCTCCTGCGGGCACCTGGCCGGGGTGCTCCAGGAGTGGCTGGACTCCACCGAGCTGCCGTTGCGCACCCTCACCGTGGTCGAGCCGGAACCGCTCGGCCGTGGCGGCGGCCTCAAGTTCGCCGCCACGCGCCTGCCGGACCCCGGCGCGCCCTGGTACGCCACCAACGGCGACATCTGGACCCGCTTCCCGCTCGGCGAGATGGCCGCCTTCCACACCGAGCGGGACGCCCTCGCGACCCTCGCGCTGGCCCGGCCGCGCATCCCCTGGGGCGCCGTGGAGACCGACGCCTTCGGACACGTCACGGACTTCGTCGAGGCGCCCCCCTCGCCCTTCCACATCAACGCGGGCGTGTACGTCTTCGCCGCCGCCTTCACCGCGCTGCTGCCCGAGCGCGGCGACCACGAGCGGACCACCTTCCCTCGGCTGGCCCGCGAACGCCGCCTGGCCGGCTACCCGATCCCGCAGGGCGCCTACTGGCGGGCCATCGACACCGCCAAGGACCTCACCGAGGCCGCCGCCGAACTGTCCACGCATCCCGGCCGCTGAGCGGCGTCCCCGCGCAGCACACACCGCGCCCCGGCGCAACGACGCACACCACACGCCCGGCGGGAACGCTCTCCCCCGTCCCGGGCGTTGCCTGGGGACCGACCCAGCTCATAAGGAGAGAACGCGTGTCCGCCAGTCCGACGGACCCCCCGGGACCCAGTCCCCGACCATCCCGCCCTCATCATGACCAAGGCACTCGGCGGGGTGGTGTTCGATGAGTGCCGCTCTGGGCCTGCTGGCCGTCGTCCTGCTCACCGCCGGGACCGGCTACTTCGTCGCCCAGGAATTCGCCTACGTCTCCGCCGACCGGCTCAAGCTCGCCCGTGAGGCGGACCAGGGCGACCAGCGCGCGAAACGCGCCCTCAAGGTGCTGGAACGCCTGTCGTTCATGCTCTCCGGCGCCCAGCTCGGCATCACCGTGACCGGCCTGGTCGTCGGCTTCCTCGCCGAACCGTCCGTGTCGGCGCTGCTGCGGCCCGTCCTGGAAGGCGTCGGCGTCCCCGGCGCCGCCGCCACCGGCATCTCCGTGGTGCTGGCCTTCGTCCTCGCCACCGTCATCCAGATGGTGCTGGGCGAGCTGGCACCGAAGAACCTCGCCCTGGCCGTCCCCGAACGGCTCGCCAAGGCACTCGCCTCCTCCACCCTGATGTACCTGAAGGCCGTCGGGCCCCTGGTGCGCGTCTTCGACGGCGCCGCCAACGGCCTGCTGCGCCGGATCGGCATCGAGCCGGTCGAGGAGCTGCACCACGGCGCCACCCTGGAGGAACTGGGCCACCTGATCGGCGAGTCGCACGAGCGGGGCGAGCTGCCGAAGGACACCGCCCTCCTCCTCGACCACGCCCTGGAGTTCTCCGACCGCCCCCTCAAGGAGGTACTGGTGCCGAGGGCCGACACGGTCTTCGTACGCCAAGACGCGCCCGCCACCGAGGCGGTCGACCTGATCGCCCGCCACGGCCACTCCACCTACCCGGTCCTCGGCGACCACCCCGACGACGTCACCGGCGTCGTCGGCGTGCGGGAGCTGACGCACCACTCGGAGGAGTCGCTGGCCGCGACGACGGCCGGAGGGGTGGCGCGCGAGCCGCTGCTGCTCCCCGAGACGCTGGCGCTGCCCGACGCGGTCGAGCGGATGCGGGAGGCCGACGACGAGTTCGCGGTGGTCCTGGACGAGCACGGCGGCGTCGCCGGGATCGTCACCTACGAGGACATCGCGGAGGAGCTGGTGGGCGACATCGCCGACGAGTCCGACCGGGTCACCGACCTGGCCGCACCCGACGGTGCCGGCTGGCTGGTGGACGCCGGCCGCCGGGTGGACGAGGTGGCCGAGGCCACCGGGGTCCAGCTGCCCGAGGACGAGGCGTACGAGACGGTCGCCGGGCTCATCGTGGACCGGCTCGGCCGCTTCCCGGCCGTGGGCGACCAGCTCTCCGTCCGCCTCGGCACGGGGCTGGAGGCCGTCCTGGTGGTCCGCACGCTGGACCGGCACGTCCCGGACCTGGTGCGGCTGGAGACCGCCCCGGCGGCCACCGCCGCCAAGGCCCGTGAGGAGGGGACGGCATGAGTTTCCCCATGGCCCTGTTCGTCACCGTGCTGCTGCTGATCGGCAGCGGGTTCTTCGTCGCTGCCGAGTTCGCGCTGGTCGCCTCGCGGCGCCACCGGCTGGAGAAGGCCGCCGCCGAGGGCCGGCGGGGCGCGGGGGCGGCCCTCGCCGGGGCGCGGGAGCTGTCGCTGATGCTGGCCGGTGCCCAACTGGGCATCACCATCTGCACGCTGGGCCTCGGCTCGGTGTCGAAGCCCGCGATCTCGCACGCCCTCGACCCGGTCCTCAAGAGCCTGGGACTGCCCGCCTCGCTGAGCTACGGCGTCGCCTTCGCGGTCGCCATGGTCGTGGTGGTCTTCCTGCACATGGTGGTCGGCGAGATGGCGCCCAAGTCGTGGGCGATCGCCCACCCGGAGCGTTCGGCGATGCTGCTGGCGCCGCCGTTCCGCGCGCTGGTCAAGGCGGTCCGCCCGCTGATCCGGGTGCTCAACCTGGTCAGCAACGCCCTGGTACGGCTCTGCAAGGTCACCCCGCGCGACGAGATCACCGAGGTGCACAACCGCGAGCAACTCACCCAGCTGGTCGCCGAGTCCCAGCGGCTCGGACTGATCAGCGAGGACGACAGCGAGCTGATCACCAGCTCGCTCACCGAGCCGCTCTCCCCGGTCGGCGACCTCCAGATCCCGGCGGCCGAGATCGTCGCGGTCCCGGCCGACGCGGACGCCGAGACGGTACTGGCGACCGCCGCCGCCCACGACCGCAGCCGTCTGCTGGTCCGCGACGGCGAGCGGTTCATCGGCTCGGTGCACGCCCGGGACGCGCTCATCGCCCGCTCCCGGGGCCGCGCGGTGACCGCCCGCAAGCTGGCCCGCCCCGTCCCGGCGCTCTCCGCCGACGACACGGTGGGCCAGGCCATCGAGGTGCTGCGCCAGCGCCGCGCCTCGCTGGCCCTCGTCCACGCCCCGGCCGACCCGGCGTCCACCGTCACCGGCCTGGTCTCCCTGGACGACCTGCTGGCCCGCCTGCTGCACCCGCAGGGGGCGGCCTGACGGAGCCTGTGGGCCCCGGCGGCCGGAGACCTCCTCACCGCGAAGGCCCCGGGTACGTACGCGCGTACGTACCCGGGGCCTTCCCCGTACTCGGCGTGCCGGTCAGCCGAAGAGGCCGCCGACCAGCTTCGGGCCGCCGCCTCCGGAGCCGCCGTCGCCCGGGTCCTCGCCCGGGTCCTCGGCACCGCCGCCGTCGCCGGGGGCGGAGCCTCCCGGCGCCCCGGCGCCGCCGCCGGAGGAGTCGTCGCCCGGGCCCGCGCTGGTCTGCGGCGGGGGCTGCGGGGCGTTCTGCTGCGGCGGCGGGGCCTGGCCGGGGCCCTGGGTCTCGGCGGGGGCGGTGGTGCCGGTGCCCGCGGT
The DNA here is from genome assembly GCF_051397025.1 of Streptomyces sp. BBFR102. Taxonomy (NCBI): domain Bacteria; kingdom Bacillati; phylum Actinomycetota; class Actinomycetes; order Kitasatosporales; family Streptomycetaceae; genus Streptomyces; species Streptomyces sp. BBFR102. Next base: position 3,274,619 of record NZ_CP195757.1, on the reverse strand, counting down.
CTCCTCCTGCTCGGTGCCGGCGGGCCCGCTGGTCATCCCGGCGGGGCCTTCCGTGGTGCCGCCCGAGGGAGCCTCGCCGACGCCGGCGGAGGCGTCGGGGCTGCCGGAGACCTGGCCGGACTCGCTGGGCAGCGGCACGCCGGGGACGCTGTTGCGCGGGGCCTCGCCGGGGCCGGGGACGACGACCCGGTCGGCGTCGCGGACGGCGCTGCCGAGCAGGGCGCCGAAGAGCAGGGTCAGCCCGACGGCGACGGTGGCGACGACCATGCCGCGCTTGAGCACCCAGCGCCGCAGCTGCCAGAGTTCGGCGCGCGGGCCGAGCTTGCGCCAGGCGTCGGCGGCGAGTTTGCCGTCGACCGACCAGACCGGGGCGCCCGCGATGATCAACGGGGTCCAGGCGGCCAGGTAGATGACGTCGGACATGGAGTAGACCGGGTTCGCGCGCCAGCTGACGGTGATCAGCAGCCCCGCCGCGAGCACCGCGCCCACCGAGGCGGCCAGCCGCTGCCACAGGCCGAGCACGGTCACCACGCCGACCAGGACCTGGAGGAAGGCGACCAGGAGGCCGACCCCGACCGGGTGGTGGACGGCGAAGCCGTGCAACGGCTCGGCGAGCGCCCACGGCTGGAGCGAGCCGAGCCAGCGCACCAGGGAGCCGCGCTCGCCGCCGTCGAAGTACGCCGGGTCGCAGAGCTTGCTCATCCCGGCGTAGGCGGTGGCGAAGCCGAGCAGGACGCGCAGCGGCAGCAGGACGACGCCGAGGTTCATCCGCCGGTACGGGTAGTAGGCGTGGCGCTCGGCGGAGCGGGCCTTGGGCCGGCCGTCCTGGTCGAGGTCGCTGCCGTCGCCGCCGTCGTACCCGTCGTGCTCGCCGTCGTAGGCCGGGGTGCCGTGGCCGGGGGTGTACGGGTCGTCGTAGGCGCTGCCGGCGGAGCGCATGCGGGGCAGCAGCGGTTCGCCGGGGGTGTGGCCGGTGAGGGTGGGGATCTCGCCGGTGGGGACGTCGTCGGGGTCCAGGCGCGGGATGACCTGGGTCGCGCCGGGCGGGTCGTCGCCGTGCCGGACGCCGGAGGCGCGGACCGCCTGGAGCAGGCCGGTGGTGGCGCCGCCGTCGCCGGGCGCCGCCCGGCCGGACCACACGACCGGCGCGCGGCGGCGGGTGACCGTACCGACGACGGGGATGCGCGCGGTGTCGGCCGACGCGTCGCCGGTGAGTCGCGAGATGCGCGGGGACTGCGCCTTCTGCGCGGAAGGGAGCTGTACGCGGAAACTCGCGTGGTTGACGATGACCTGCGCCGGGTCGCAGTGGACTTTCACCATGCTGAGCGGCGTGGGAGTTTCGTCGAACCCTGACGAGCGTCCCCCCGTGGGCGTGCGGGGCGTTCTGGTTTCCACGCTCATCTAACCGAGTGACGCGTGGTTTGGACACTGCCTTGACGCCACCGAATCTGTCCGGGCCCCGTCAAATGATCTTGAGGCCCGGACAGGAAGTGGATCAGGCCCGGCGGCGGGCCGCCTCGTAGAGGACGATGCCCGCGGCGACACCGGCGTTGAGCGACTCGGTGCCGCCCGGCATCGGGATGCGGACCCGGATGTCGCAGGTCTCGCCGACCAGCCGGGACAGGCCCTTGCCCTCGCTGCCGATCACGATGGCCACGGGGCCCCCCAGCGCCGGCAGGTCGGTGACGTCGGCCTCGCCGTCGGCGGCCAGGCCGACCACGATGACGCCTTCCTTCTTGTACGCCTCCAGCGTCCGCGTCAGGTTGGTGGCGCGGGCCACGGGGGTGCGGGCGGCGGCGCCGGCCGAGCTCTTCCAGGCACCTGCGGTCATCCCGGCGGCGCGCCGCTCGGGCACGACCACGCCGTGGCCGCCGAAGGCGGAGACGGAGCGGACGACGGCGCCGAGGTTGCGCGGGTCGGTGACCCCGTCGAGGACGACGACCAGCGGGTCCTGCCCGGCGTCGTAGGCGGCCGCCGTGAGGTCCTCGGCGTGCGCGTACTCGTACGGCGGGACCTGGAGGACGAGGCCCTGGTGGTTGAGGCCGTTGGTCATGCGGTCCAGCTCGGGGCGGGGGGCCTCCATGAGGTGGATGCCGCCGCGCTCGGCCGCGAGCGAGAGGGCGTCGCGGACCCGCTCGTCGTTGTCGATGAACTGCTGGACGTAGAGGGTGGAGGCGGGCACGCCGTCGCGCAGGGCCTCGTAGACCGGGTTGCGGCCGACGACCAGCTCGGAGGTGGAGCGCTGTCCGGGGCGGGCCTTGGGGCGGCGTGCCTGCTGCTTCGCCCTGGCGTTGGCCACGCGGTTCTTCGCGTGCCCCTTGCGCATCTCGGCGGGCGGGGTCGGGCCCTTGCCTTCGAGGCCGCGGCGTCGCTTGCCACCGCTGCCGATCTGCGCGCCCTTCTTACCGGACATGCGGCGGTTGTTCGCGGCCATGAGGTCTACCTGTTCCGTCGGGACTTGCGTCAATGAAGCGAGGTGGTGGTGCCCGGTGGTCCGGACACGCCGCCACCCAGTGTGCCGCCTCGCGGGCGGGGCGGCACACCGGGTGCGGTGAGGCAGCCGGACAGGCCCTAGCGGGGGCCGAGCGTCCAGCGGGGGCCGCTGGGGCTGTCCTCGATGACCAGGCCGGACTGCTGGAGCTGGTCGCGGATGGCGTCGGCGGTCGCCCAGTCCTTGCGGGAGCGGGCCGCCTCGCGCTGGTCGAGGACGAGGCGGACGAGGGTGTCGACGGCGCCGTGCAGGTCCTCGCCGCGGTCCGCCTCCTGGGCCCAGTGCGGGTCGTACGGGTCGAGGCCGAGGACGCCGAGCATCGCGCGGACCTCGGCGAGGCGGGCGACGGCGGCTTCCTTGTCGTCGGCGGCCAGGGCGGAGTTGCCCTGGCGGACCGTGGTGTGGATGACGGCGAGGGCCTGGGGCACGCCCAGGTCGTCGTCCATCGCCTCGGCGAAGGCGGGCGGCACCTCGGCGGCCGGTCCGGGGACCTTTCCGACCTTTTCGGTGACGCGCTGCAGGAAGCCCTCGATCCGCGCGAAGGCCGACTCGGCCTCGCGCAGCGCCTCCTCGCTGTACTCGATCATCGAGCGGTAGTGCGGGGTGCCGAGGTAGTAGCGGAGCACGATGGGGCGCCAGTGCTTGACCATCTCGGAGACGAGGACGGAGTTCCCGAGGGACTTCGACATCTTCTCGCCGGCCATGGTGACCCAGGCGTTGTGCACCCAGTACGTGGCGAAGTCGTCGCCGTACGCCTTGGCCTGGGCGATCTCGTTCTCGTGGTGCGGGAAGACCAGGTCGAGGCCGCCGCCGTGGATGTCGAAGGCGGAGCCCAGGTACTTGTGGGCCATCGCCGAGCACTCCAGGTGCCAGCCGGGGCGGCCACGGCCCCAGGGCGTCTCCCAGCTCGGCTCGCCGGGCTTGGCCGCCTTCCACAGGGCGAAGTCGCGCGGGTCGCGCTTGCCCGTCTCCCCCTCACCGGAGGGCTGGCGCAGCTCGTCGAGGTCCTGGTTGGACAGCTCCAGGTACCCGGGGAAGGAGCGCACGTCGAAGTAGACGTTGCCGTCGGCCTCGTAGGCGTGGCCGCGCTCGATGAGGCCGCGCATCATCTCGGTCATCTCCGGCACATGGCCGGTGGCGCGGGGCTCGTAGGTGGGCGGGAGGCAGCCGAGGGCGTCGTAACCGGCGTTGAAGGCGCGCTCGTTCTCGTAGCCGATCGCCCACCACGGGCGCTCCTGCTCGGCCGACTTCCTGATGATCTTGTCGTCGATGTCCGTGACGTTCCGGACGAAGGTCACGTCGTAGCCGCGGTAGGCGAACCAGCGGCGCAGGATGTCGAAGTCGAGCCCCGAGCGGATGTGCCCGATGTGCGGTGCCGACTGCACGGTGGCGCCACAGAGGTAGATCGAGACACAGCCCGGCGTCAGGGGGGCGAAGTCACGGATCTGCCGGGCGCTGGTGTCGTACAGCCGAATAGTCACGTCTCCCAGGGTAGTAGGCCCCGGGCAGTGCCCCGCCCCCCGTACGCGAGGCGCGTCCACTTCGTGACCGAAGGGGCGGGGCGGTACGGCTCAGAGGCGGCCGACGACCTTGTCCGGGGTGACGCGGACGACGACGCGGGCGGCGTCCTGGCCGGCGGCGGGGTTGAACTCGGCGTACGGCTTGCCGGTGTACTTGCGCGACAGCTCGTCGATCAGCTCCTGACCGCCCTCCTCGGTGACGGTGGCCCGGCCGCGGATCTCGGCGTAGGTGTACGGCTCGTCGAAGGGCTGGACCTGCAGGGTGACGCGCGGGTCGCGGCGCAGGTTCTTGGTCTTGCGCCGGTCGGCGGTGGTGGAGAAGAGCACGTCGTTCCCGTCGCGCTTCACCCAGACCGGGGACAGCTGGGGGCTGCCGTCGGGCTGGATGGTGGCGACGGTGAGGAAGACGGGGGTGTCCAGCTTCTCCTTGAGGGCGTCGCTGAGCTGCGCGGTGTCACTCATCGCGGGCATGCCTCCTGTGGCGGATGGGTCGTACGGGTCCGGCCCCACTCCTACCCCGCCGCGCGCCCCGCCGCACCGCCGCCGCACCCGGACGGCAGCAGCCGCGCCGCCGCCGCGCCCGCCAGCGGTACGGCGGCCAGCGCGCCCCACAGCACCGGCGCCGGAGCCTGGAGCAGCAGCCCGCTCGCCGCGCTCCCGCCGAGCACCGCGAGACCCGAGACCGAGGACAGTGCCCCGGTGGCGAGCCCGAGGTGCCGGTCCTCCACCAGGTCCGGTACGAGCCCCCGGGCGGCCGGGACCAGCAGCATCTGCCCGCAGGTCAGCAGGGTGACCAAGGCCGCGCCGGGCAGCAGTCCGCCGGGCCCGGCCGGGGTGACGGGCACCAGGGCGAACCCGGCGGCGACCAGGGCGAGCCCGGCGGTCAGCGCGGTGCGCGGGGCGAGGCGGACGGCGGCGTGCCGGGTCAGCGGGATCTGGACGGTGACGACCAGCAGCGAGGAGAGGGCGAAGAGCCAGCCGAGGGCCGCCTGGGAGCCGGTGGCCCGTTCCACTTCGGCGGGGAGGGCCAGGTAGAGCTGGTTGTAGGCGAGGAGCCAGGTGCTGTGGGTGAGGCAGAGGACGAGGAAGCGGGGGTTGCGGGCGAGGTGGCGTACGCCGCCGCGGGGGCGTACGCGGTGGACGGCGGCCCGGCGCGGCATCAGCACGGCGTGCCCGGCGAGGACCGCGGCGAAGACGGCGACGCCCGCCGCGCAGGTGGCCCGGAAGCCCCGGTCGCCGCCGAGGGCGAGGAGCAGCGAGCCGAGCAGCGGTCCGAGGAAGGCCCCGGCCTGCCCGGCGGCGGAGAAGACGCCGAGGGTGCGGGCGCGGGCGGTGCCGTCGGCCTGTTCGCGGCGGACGGCCTCGCGGGCGGTCTCGGACTCGACGGCCGGGGAGAACAGGGCGGCGGCGAAGCCGATCAGCAGCACGGCGGCGAGGACGGTGGCGGTGGAGGCGGCGAAGGCGAGCCAGGCGAAGCCGGCGATCCGCAGCCCGCAGCCGGCGAGCACGACGGGCCGGGGCCCGTACCGGTCGGTGAGGGCGCCGCCCACGACGAACAGCCCCTGCTGGCTGAAGGTACGCAGCCCCAGCACCAGACCGACCAGCCAGCCGGCCATGCCGAGCCCCTCGCCGAGGTGGGTGGCGAGGTAGGGCAGCACGGCGTAGAAGCCGGTGTTGAAGGCGAACTGGGTCCCGGCGAGCAGCCGCAGGTAGGGCGGCAGCCCGGTGACCTCGCGGAGGCTGGAGGTGGCGGGGCGGACGCCGGTGCCGGTGGTCATGCCGTCGTCTCGCGGGCGGTGGGGGCGGCGGCGGTCGCGGTGTCGGCGCCGGTGCGGCCTCGTACGGCGGCGGCCGTGAGCACGGCCAGGGCGCCGAGGACGGCGAGCGAGGCGGCCGGGGCGAGCACCGTCCAGGGGGCGCGTTCCCCGTACGGCATGTTCTCGGAGAGCATCCGGCCCCACTCGGGCGCGGGCGGCTGGGTGCCGAGGCCGAGGAAGCCGAGGGCGGCCAGGGCGAGGGCGAGCGCGGGCATCCGGAGCGCGGCGTGCCGGGTGACGGGCGGCAGCACGGCGGGGAGCAGGTGGCGCCGGAGCAGGTGGGCCCGGCCGGCGCCGAGCGAGCGGGCGGCGGCGAGGTGGGGCGCGGCCCGCTCCTGGGCGTACAGGGCCTCGGTGTGGGCGGCGAGCGGTGCCCAGGCCACGGCGGTGACGGCGGCGGCCGCGCCCCACGGCCCGGGTCCGGCGACGGCTGCGGTGAGCAGCCCGGCGAGGACGGCGGGCAGCGCGTTGACGGTCTCGGTGAGGGCGTTCGCCCGCAGGAATCCGGCGACCAGCCCGAGCAGCAGCGCGGCGGCGGCGACCGCGAGCGCCGTCAGCACGGTACGGGCGGCACCGTGGCCGAGGCGGGCCAGTACGTCCCGCCCGAGCGCGTCGGTGCCGAAGGGGTGCGCGGCCGACGGCGGCAGCAGCCGGGCGGCGGCGTCCACGTGCAGCGGGTCGCGGACCAGCCCGGCGACGAGCACCGCGCAGAACACCACGGCCAACGCGAGCGCCCCGGCGGCGACCCCCCGGCGGGCGGGCAGCCGGGGCGCGACCAGCGTGGGCAGCGCCCGGTCGGCCAGGGCCGGACCGAGCAGCGCCCGGGCCAGGAGGCGTACGGCGAGGGCGGCGGTCAGCCCCGTCAGCAGCAGCATCAGCACGGCGGCCTGGAGGACGGGCAGGTCCTGGGCGAGGGCACCGGCGAGGGCGGTGGAGCCGAGCCCGGGCACGGCGAAGAGGGTCTCGACGGCGACCGCGCCGCCGGTGAGGCCGACCACGACCAGGCCGCCCTGCGGCAGCAGCCCCGGCAGCGTGCGGCGCAGGGCGTGCCGGGCGACGCGGCGCGGCGGCAGCCCGGCGGCGGTGGCGGCCCTGGCCCAGGGTTCGGCGAAGGCGGCCGGGAGCGCGTCGTCGAGGAGGCGGCCGAGCAGGGCTCCGGCGGGCACGCCCATGGCCAGGGCGGGCAGCACGGCCTCGGCCGGGGTGCCCCAGCCGAGCGCCGGGAACCAGCCGAGGTGGACGGCGAACACCGTCGCCAGCACGGCGGCGAGCAGGAACTCGGGGAGCGCGGCCAGGACGGCGGCGAGCACCCCGGCCCGGGCGGTGGTGGCCTCCCGGCGGGCCCCCCGGCGCAGGGTGCGGGCGCTGAGGGCGAGGGCGAGCGGCACGGCGACGGCGAGCGAGACGCCCATCAGCGACAGCGAGGTGGCGAGCGCGGCCGTGACGTCCGGGCCGACCGGCTGACCGGAGACCCAGGAGGTGCCGAGGTCGCCGTGGAGCAGCCCGGCGGCCCACTGGCCGAGGACGTGGCCGGGCCCGCCGTCGAGGCCGGTCTCGGCGCGGATGGCGTCGAGGACCTCGGGGGTGGGCTGCCGGTCGCTGTAGCGGGCGTGCAGGATCGTCAGCGCCGGGTCGGTCGTGGTCAGCCAGGGCAGCAGGCCGATGAGGGCGAGGACGGCGAGCAGGGTGAGGGCTCGCCCGGCGAGGTGCTTCACGTCGGTCGCGGTGCCGGGCCGGGTCAGCGCAGCCGGGTGTCGGAGGTGATCAGGCGGCGCTCCATCGGATCGAGGGCGACCCCGTCGACCTTCCCGGAGTCGAAGCCCTGCACGAACCGTTCGTGGACCAGCGGTACGGCGGCGTCGGCGCCGAGGATCTTCGCCTCGGCCTCCATCTCGGCGGCGTGCCGCGCCTGGGTCCCGGCCGCCCCGGCGGCCTCGGCCACCGCCGCGTCCACGCCCTTGTCGCAGAGTTGCGCGATGTTGAAGCTGCCCTCGCAGGTGAAGTCGGAGCCGAGGTAGGAGACCGGGTCGGCGGTGTCGAGCAGGGTGTTGCGGGCCTGGATGAAGGCGTCGTACCTGCCCGCCAGCGCGTCCGCCTCCATCTGCGCGTAGTCGCGCACGTACTGCTTGACGGTGAACCCGCGCGCCTCCAGCTGCTGCTGGACCGCCGAGGCGACCTCGGGCAGCTCGGGCCGGTTGGTGTAGGTGGCGAGCACGATCTCCTTCGTCTTCGCCACCTCGGCCTCGCCCGCCGCCTTCGCCCGGCCCTCGGGCGCCCTGCGCGCGTCGGCGGCCCACCGCACACCGGGCCCGAGCAGTCCCCGCGCGGTGTCGGCGCGACCCTCGTAGACCCCGTCGACCAGGGCCTTGGAGTCGATGGCCGAACGGGCGGCGGCCCGGATCGCCGGGTCGGCGAAGGCGCCCCGCCGGGTGTTCAGGTACAGCGTGTTGGTGCGCGCGGTCGGCACCTCGTGGATCTGCTTCTCGTCCAGCAGCGAGGTCTGGGCGACGGGCACGTACTCGGCGATGTCGGCCGTGCCGGTCCGCAGCGCGTTGGCCCGCGCGGTCCCGTCGGCGACGAACTTCACGTCGACGCCCGGCGCCTTCGCCTTCCCGCCCCAGTACGTGTCGTTGCGCTCCAGCGTCGCGGAGACGGCGCCGTCGACCTCGGTCAGCGTGTACGGCCCGGTGGCGTGGCCGGCCGGGTCCACCTTGGCGCCCTGGGCGTAAGCGGCCTCGGAGAGGATGGCGAGCGAGGGGTTGGCGAGCCGCTGGGGCAGCAGCGGGTCGGCCTCGGCGGTGGTGACGCGGACGGTCCGCTTCCCTTCCGCCTCGGCCGTGAGCCGCACGTCGCTGAGGACGCGCGGCTTGGGCGAGGCGTCCTCAGCCGCGGCCAGCGAGCGCACCACCGCCTCGGCGTCGACGGCCCCGCCGTCCTGGAACCGGGCGTCCCGCAGGGTGAACTCCCAGCCCTTGTCCCCGTCCCGCCGCCACTTCGTGGCGAGCGCGGGCGCCGCTGCGCCCTCCTCGTCGATCCGGGTCAGCCCTTCGATGACGGAGAGCCGACTGAGGGTCACCGCGTCGTCCCCGTACGGCGACATGGCCTGGGCGGGCGGGAACGCCATGACGGCCCGCAGCCGCTGGTCACCGCCGCCGGAGGCACCCCCGCCGGTGGAGCCGCCGCAGGCGGCGACGGAGAGAAGCAGCGCGGCGGCGCCGAGCGCGAGCAGGGGGCGCCGGGCGCCCGTCCGGGCGGGGTTCCGGCGGGTGGACGGCGTGGACGACTGGGGCGACATGGGCGAGACCTTATATGAAAACGATTGTCATAAGAAAGGGGCGGAGACCGGCGGGATCAGGCGGACACGACGCCCGGCCGCCCGAGCCCTGCCACCGGCACCTCGAAGTGGACGATCCCCTGCCCGCCGCCGGGCAGCGCCCGCTCGTCGCAGACCTCCTCGGCGGTGGCCCGCCAGAACGCCTCGGCGCCGGGCACCGACGGGTCGGTGTGCAGGTAGACCCGCTCATACCCACCGGCACGCACCGCGAAGTCGCACAACTCCCGCACCAGGCGCCGGGCCAGCCCGTGGCGCCGGTGCTCGGGCCGTACGTAGATCCGGCAGAGCTGGGCGGTACCGCCCGAGGGGAAGCGGTCGGCGACCCACTGCGGATTGGGCGGCGCGGCGGGTCCCCGGTCGCGGACGGCGCCGGTCGCGACGATCTCCCCGCCCCGCTCGACGACGAGCAGCGTGCACCGCTCGGGCTCCAGGTAGGCCGCGACCGGGTCGATGATGTCGGCGTGCCAGCGGGGCACGTAACCGGAACGCAGATCCCGGTAGACCGTGTCCAGCATCACGGCCCGCGCCCCCGGCACATCGGCCCCCCCCGCGGTCCGCAGCACGTACGCGTCCCGCCCGACCCGCTCCCGGACACCCGCCTCCACTCCGGCGACCACAGCCATCCCGCCTCCCACCAGCCCTTATCAGCCACACGAACCCGCCCTGTCAGCGTACGTGCAACCCATGCGCAAGAGTGGACCCCGGTACTGGAAGACCCCATTCCGCCCCACCGATCCCCCCTGCCACCCTCCCCCAACCCCATGGACAGCGCCGACGCACAACTCCTCCGCGACCGCCCCCACCGCCCCGCCGGAATCAGCCCGGCCGGCGCTTGAGGCCATCAGCGACGGCAACCCCCGGGGCGCCCGAACGCCCACCCCACCCCGCAGAAATCAGCCCCGGCCGGCGCTTGAGGCCATCAGTGACGGCAGCGGCCCGGGGCCGCACCCAAGTGCCCCACCTCAGCCGACCCCAGCCGGGCCGGCGCCTGAGGCCGAAGAGCCCGGCCGGCGCTTGAGGCCACCTCACCCAAGCCCGGCCGGGCGGAACCCGACGCTGAACCCCGACTACCGGCCCCGGTACACCAGGGCGGTGGCGATCGCCGCCAACCCCTCCCCACGCCCGGTGAGCCCGAGCCCGTCCGTGGTGGTCCCGGACACGGACACGGGCGCCCCCACCGCGGCGGACAAGGCGGCCACAGCCTCCCCCCGCCGCTTGCCCACCTTGGGCCGCACCCCGATGACCTGCACCGCCACGTTCCCGATCTCCAGCCCTTCGGCCCGTACGATCCGTGCGGCCTCGCTCAGGAGCGCGACCCCGGACGCGCCGGCCCACTCGGGCCGCGAGGTGCCGAAGTGCGCCCCCAGATCCCCGAGCCCCGCGGCCGAGAAGAGCGCGTCGCAGGCGGCGTGCGCGGCCACGTCCCCGTCGGAGTGCCCGGCGAGTCCGAACTCCTCACCCTCCCAGAGCAGCCCCGCGCACCACAGCTCGCGCCCCCGCTCGAAGGCGTGCACATCGGTGCCGATCCCGACCAGCGGCATCGCGAACCCCGCCCCGCCCCGGGGCCCCGTCTCAGTACCCATCGTTGGCCCTCCTACGCGCCAGAACCGCCTCGGCCAGCACCAGATCGAGCGGCCTCGTCACCTTGAAGGCTTCCTCGTGCCCGGGCACGACCACGACCGGCAGCCCCAGCCGCTCGCAGAGCCCGGCGTCGTCCGTGGCGCCCTCGCCCTCCACGGGCCCCTGCCGGTGCGCGCGGTCCAGCGCCTCCCGGTCGAACCCCTGCGGCGTCTGCACCGCCCGCAGCCGCGCCCTCTCGGGCGTCGCCACCACCGGTTCACCGGGTGCGGTGGCGCCCTCGGCGAGCGCCCCGACCTCCTTGACGGTGTCGCTCAGCGGCAGCCCGGGCACGACGGCCGGGGCCCCGCCCCGTACCGCCACCACCACACCGTCGACGATGTCCACCGGCACCAGCGGCCGGGCCGCGTCGTGCACCAGGACGGTCGCCACGTCGGCGGGCAGCGCGTCGAGCCCGCGCCGTACCGACTCCTGCCGGGTCTCACCGCCGGCCACGACCACGACGTCGGTCTCGTCCCCGCCGCCGGCCCGTTCCGGCGCGAACGAGGGCGCCTCGGTCGGGTGGAGGTGGTCGTCGACCATCGCGCGCACCTCGGCGACACCGTCGGGCGGGGCGACCACCACGACCAGGGACACGGCGCGCGAGGCGGCCATGGCCCGGACGGCGTGGACGAGCATGGGGGTTCCGTGCAGCGTACGCAGGGCTTTCGGGGTGCCGGGGCCGAGCCGCACACCGCGGCCGGCCGCCGGAATCACCACCGCCGTGCGGGGCGCCTGGGTTTCGTCAGTCATCGGTTCCGTTCAGGTTTGTACGCTCGGGCGTCCTGGGTATGGCCACCAACGTGCCGGGCGCGACGTCTGGACCGGACCCTTCCGTGACTTCCGGTCGAGTCGGTCGCCGGGGACCCGGCACGTCCAGCAGCGACACGCCGGGGGCCATTCCGACCACAGACGCGACACCACCACCACACACAGCACGCGTCGCTCAGTATCCCGGTACGCCAGAGGGGCACACCGGCAAGGCGTGCCCCTCTTTCGCGCCGCACTGTCGGGCGCCACTTCCTGCCCGGATATGCCGAATCGCCCGGTGAAGGTGATCAGCGGGCGATACGGCAGATGGGACGTGCGCGCTCACGCGACGCCGCTCCGCGAGGAGCGGGGTGTCAGGAGGCGAGCACCTCGTCGAGGAGGGCCTCGGCCTTGTCCTCGTTGGTGTTCTCGGCCAGCGCCAGCTCGCTGACCAGGATCTGGCGAGCCTTCGCCAGCATGCGCTTCTCACCGGCGGACAGACCGCGCTCGCGCTCCCGGCGCCACAGGTCGCGGACGACCTCGGCGACGCGGATCACATCGCCCGACGCCAGCTTCTCCAGATTCGCCTTGTAGCGTCGGGACCAGTTGGTCGGCTCCTCGGCGTACGGCGCGCGCAGCACCTCGAAGACCCGGTCCAGACCGTCCTGGCCCACTACGTCGCGCACGCCGACCAGCTCCGCGTTGTCCGCGGGCACGCGCACCGTCAGGTCGCCTTGCGCGACCTTGAGAACCAGGTAGTTCTTGTCCACACCCTTGATCTGGCGAGTTTCGATTGCCTCGATCAGCGCGGCTCCGTGATGGGGATAGACCACGGTGTCGCCAACCTTGAACGTCATGTGACAGGTACCCCTTCCGTGGCTATCAAGGGTAACACGAGAATCGAGACCCTTGAATGGCGTTTTCGCAGGTCAGGCCATATCTCAGGGCTTGACAACAACAACGCGAACGTGCTGCGAAGGCCCCACGGAACGAGGTATTCGCAGGTCGGGGCAGCTCTGCAGGGAAAGGGAAACGCGTACGTTACAGGTGGTTGAGGCCGGAAAGGAAGGGCCCTATGTCCTAGTTTGTCCGGCCCAGCGCCCTCCCGTACGGCTCCCGTGCTCGAAGGACCGCGTCACACTTCCCGGCATTGCCGGAATTGATCACGCGGACCTCCCCGGGAGCACCGGAGGGGTCGACTCCGGGGCACCGGGGAAACGCCGCACGGGATCACGGCACGATCACGGGGTGATCACGCGGCGCGGCGTGGACGAGAAGGAGCGGCGCTCCGATCCATTTCCCCCGGCGCCCGCGCATTCCTTACGGGAAATCCCGGGAATCCCCCTCACCGGCGCCGCCCGCGCATTTCCGGATTGCCGCGGACCGGCCCCGGCGGGCACCCTCAGCCACCCTCGCGACGTGAGGCACGGACCGCCCCGGCAGTCCCGGGCCCGGGAGGGGGCGGGTCGGGTGAACCCCGGTGGCGACGGCTCGGTAACCTGATCACGCTTGACCGGGAGGGTCCCGAACCGCCCCCTTGGCCCGTACCGACCTCGTTCCGTCCTCGTGCAAGGAGTTGCCCGCACCGTGAGCAGCAGCCTTCGACGCGGCGCCATCGCCGCCGCCGCCATCGCGTTCTCGATCGCCTCGCTCGCCTCGTGCGCCGCAGGGAAAAACGCGGAGACCCACCAGATCCGTCCGGACAACGCGGCGGCCACGGTCGGCGACATCATGGTCCAGAACGCCACGATCGTGACCCAGCCCGACCTTGAGTCGACCGGCCCCGCGATCGTCGCCGCCACCATCTTCAACAACGGCGACAAGGACCAGACCCTCGACTCGGTCGTGGTCGACGGCGTGAACAAGAAGGCCGAGCTGACCGCCGCGCAGGGCAACGGCCCGCTGACCATCCCGGCCGGCGGCCGCCTCATCGTCGGCGGCAAGGACAACGCCTCGGCGGTCCTGCCCAGCAGTCGCCTCGCCGTCCTCGACGGCAACGCGCAGGCCGTCACCTTCACCTTCAGCCGCACCGGCGACGTGAAGCTGGACACCCTGGTCGTCCCGGCCACCAGCTACTTCAAGAAGTGGGGCCCGAGCGAGACGCCGAGCGCCCCGGCCTCCGGCAGCCCGTCCCCGGGGAACTCCAAGGCCCCGGGTGAGGGCGCCGAGGCCCCGGCCGACGAGACCGGCGCCCCCGCCGAGGGCGCGCAGGGCGAGGCCGGCGAGGCGTCGCACGCCGGTCACTGAGACCACGTACGAGGAGGGCGGGACCCGCACCGGGTCCCGCCCTCCTCGTCTGTCCGGCCCGCCGTGGACCGGGCCCCGTCAGGGCTCGAACTTGTAGCCCAGGCCGCGCACGGTGACCAGGTAGCGCGGGGCGCCCGGGTCCGGCTCGATCTTGGCGCGCAGGCGCTTGACGTGGACGTCCAGGGTCTTGGTGTCGCCCACGTAGTCGGCGCCCCAGACCCGGTCGATGAGCTGCATCCGGGTCAGCACGCGCCCGGCGTTGCGCAGCAGCATCTCCAGCAGGTCGAACTCCTTGAGCGGCAGGTCGACCTTGCCGCCGGCGACGGTGACCACGTGCCGGTCCACGTCCATCCGTACCGGACCGGCTTCCAGGGCCTGCGGTACGGCCTCCTCCGGTTCGCCCCGCCGGCGCAGCACGGCGCGGATGCGGGCGACCAGTTCGCGCGAGGAGAAGGGCTTGGTGACGTAGTCGTCGGCGCCTATCTCCAGGCCGACGACCTTGTCGATCTCGCTGTCCTTGGCGGTGACCATGATCACCGGCACGTTGGACCGGCCGCGCAGCTGGCGGCAGACCTCGGTGCCGGGCAGCCCGGGCAGCATCAGGTCGAGCAGGACCAGGTCGGCGCCGTTGCGCTCGAACTCGTCGAGTCCCTCGGGCCCGGTGGCGGCGACGGCGACCTCGAAACCCTCCTTGCGCAGCATGTAGGACAGGGCGTCGCTGAAGGATTCCTCATCCTCGACGACGAGCACTCGGGTCACGGGAGGACCTCCGGGGCAGGGAGAACGGATGGTGGGGCGGGCGGCGGTGCGGTGGACGCGGCGGGGGCCGCCGCGCGTTCCGCGCCGCCGGGTACGTCGTCGGTACGGGGGCGCCGGGTGGCGCCGGAGCCCTCGGCGGGGCCGGGGGCGGTGGTCGTGGTGGGGCCGCCGGAGTCCGGGGCCATCTCGGGCCGGGGCCTGCGCTTCGACCTCGAACGGCGGTCGCGGGTGGCACCGGCCTCGGGGAGGCGGAGGGTGAAGGTCGAGCCCTGGCCCTCGGAGCTCCAGACGGTGACCTCGCCGCCGTGCGAGGCGGCGACGTGCTTGACGATGGCGAGGCCGAGGCCGGTGCCGCCGGTGGCGCGGGAGCGGGCGGGGTCGACGCGGTAGAAGCGCTCGAAGACCCGCTCGCGGTCCTTCTCCGATATGCCGATGCCCTGGTCGGTGACGGTGATGTCGATGTACTCGCCGCCGGGCTCACTGACCCGGCGGGCGGCCACCCCGACCCGGGTGCGGGGCGGGCTGTAGTTGACGGCGTTCTCGACCAGGTTGCCCAGCGCGCCGACCAGCGCGCCCCGACTGCCCCAGACGAAGAGGTCGATGTCGCCGCCCCAGCTCATGGTGATCTGCTTGTGGGCGGCGGCCTGGCGGCTGCGGTCCATCGCCTCGGCGATCAGCTCGTCCACGTCGACGGGCTCGGCGTCCTCCATCGGGTCGTCGTTCTGGACCCGGGAGAGGTCGATCAGCTCCTGGACGAGGCTGGTCAGGCGGGTCGCCTCGATCTCCATCCGCCCGGCGAACCGCTCGACCGCCTCCGGGTCGTCGGCCGCGTCCCGGACCGCCTCGGAGAGCAGCGAGAGGGCACCGACCGGGGTCTTCAGCTCGTGGCTGACGTTGGCGACGAAGTCGCGGCGTACCGCCTCGATGCGGCGGGCCTCGGTCAGATCCTCGACCAGCAGCAGCACCAGGCGGGAGCCGAGCGGGGCGACCCGTGCGGAGACGGCGAGGCCCTCTCCCCGGCCGGCGCCCCGGCGGGGCAGGTCCAGCTCGGCCTGGCGTATCTCCCCGTCGCGCCGGGTGTCGCGGGCCATCCTCACCATCGGCTCGACGGCCAGTTTGCCGCCCCGCACCAGCCCGAGGGCGTACGCGGCGGAGCTGGCCTTGACCACGCCGTCCCCCTCGTCGAGCACGACGGCGGAGGAGCGCAGGGCGGAGAGGACGGTGTCGACGCCCGCCGGCAGCACCGGGGTGCTGTGCAGGGAGGTACGGGTGGGCCGGCGCAGCTCGCGTTCGCTCCAGCGGAACGCCAGCATCGCGATGACGCCGGTGCACACGCCGGCGAGCGCGGCCACCGCGGCCACTGCCGTGTTCACGTCCATGTGTCCAGGTTATGCGGGCGCAAGCCCCAGCTCACAGCGGCGGGAGCGCGGCCCGCACCACTCGTCGCCCAGAGTTCACCGTGGCGACGGGGGCGGTTCACCAGAGATGCCGGATGCCGTCGCGAAGTGCCCCCACCGTGGGAGCGTGGGGCCCAGAGCCCCCCGGAACCGGGAGAGAGGGAGCCCATGCGGGACGCGTACCACGAGGAACTGGACTCGATCGGCGACAGCCTGGTCGAGATGGCGCGGCTGGTCGGGTCGGCCATCGGACGTGCCACCACGGCGATACTGGACGCCGATCTGAACCTGGCGGAGAGCGTGATCGCCGGTGACCAGAGGATCGACGACCTCCAGCACGACCTGGAGGCACGGGCCATCGCGCTGCTGGCCCGCCAGCAGCCGGTCGCGACCGATCTGCGGATCGTCGTGACGAGCCTGAGGATGAGCGCCGACCTGGAGCGCTCCGGCGATCTGGCGAAGCACGTGGCGAAGCAGGCGCGGCTGCGCTTCCCCGACTCGCCGGTCCCCCGGGACCTGCACGCGACGCTGCTGGAGATGGGTCAGCTGGCGCAGCGGCTGATGGCGAAGGCGGCCGAGGTGATCATCACCAAGGACGTCGACCAGGCGCTCCAGCTGGAGACCGACGACGACGAGATGGACCTGCTGCACCGCGCGCTCTTCCAGCACCTGATGGACGACCGCTGGCAGCACGGCGTGGAGACGGCCGTGGACGTGACGTTGCTCGGCCGCTACTACGAGCGGTTCGCCGACCACGCCGTCTCGGTCGCCAACCGCGTCGTCTACCTGGTGACCGGCGAGCACGCCGACGACATCCAGCCGCCGGCGGTGCCGGTCGAGGGCGTGTAGCCCGAGCGGACGGCGAGGCCCGCGCGGGCCGGTCGGTGAGGGGCGGGGTGCCGACGGGCGCCCCGCCCCTCTCGTCGCATCCGCACCCGGCGCCCCCGCCGCCCCGCCCGTTCCGTGCGGAGGTGCGAGCCGGGCGCATCAGCGTGCGGCCCTCCCGTCCCGTACGCCCATGTGCGCCGTTGATGCGCCCGCCGGTCGGGGCGTCCAATGAGAGGCGGTACGGCTCCGAGCCGTACCCACCGCCGCCCGTCCGCGAGATCCGGACGGCGTACCCGGCCGACGTGCCTCCACCGAGTCGGCCCGGCCCGTGTACGCCGCCCGTCCCGCGACCTGTGAAGGGAACGCCATGGCCCAGGCCCGCATACCCGAGACCTCCCAGGAACAGCGCGTCCACCCCGCCGCCAGCCGCGACCTGCCCCGGCTCGTCCTGTTGGGCGCCTGCGGCTGCGGCTCCAGCTGCGGCTGCGGCTGCCAGTCCGGCGGCTCGTGCCAGTGCGGGGGCGGCTGCGGCTGACCCGCCACCGCGCCACGGGCCCGCGCCTCCGGTGAATCCGCCGGAGGCGCGGGCCTCGCGGACGTGAGCGGGTGCCGCACGCCGGAATAACTGGACAGACGTCCAGGTTGTTCGTCCGGGGGCGCCCGCCTCCCGCGTACTCTCACCACCCTGCGGACGGAACGGAGCATCACGATGACGTGGGTCCTGCTGGCGTGCGCGATCCTCGCCGAAGTCACGGCGACGATCTCCCTGCGGCTCTCCGAGGGGTTCTCGCGGATCGCCCCGTCGATCATCGTGGTCGTCGGCTACCTCACCGCCTTCACCCTGCTGGCCCTGGTCCTCAAGCGCGGTATGGCCATCGGCGTCGCCTACGGCATCTGGGCCGCCGCCGGAGTCGCCCTGGTCGCCTTGATCGGCGCCGCCTTCCTCGGCGACAGCCTGACGCCGGTCCAGTACGGCGGCCTGGCCCTGGTCGCCGCCGGCGTGGTCGCACTGGAGGCCGGCGGTGCCCACTGAACCCCAGGCCGACGGCCGCCGGGCGCGCGGCGAGGAGACCCGGCGGCGCCTGCTGGACGCGACGGTCCGGGTGATCGAGCGCGACGGGGTCGCCGGGGTCACCCACCGCGCCGTCGCCGCCGAGGCGGGCGTCCCCAAGTCGGTCGCCTCCTACCACTACCCGGCCGTCGACGACCTCCTCACCGCCGCCCTGCGCGACAGCTCCGACGCCTACGCCCGCGACCTCTCCGCCCGCCTCCCCGAGGGCTACGGCCTGGGCGACCTCGCCGCCCGCCTCGCCGCCTGCCAGGAGCAGAACCGCTCCCGCGCACTGGCCGAGTACGAGCTGTACCTCCAGGCGGCGCGCCGCCCCGCCCTGCGCCCGGCCGCCGCCCGCTGGACCGACGTCCTCGGCGAACTGGCCGCCCCCTTCACCACCGACCCCGCCACCGTCACCACCCTCACCGCCACCCTGGACGGCCTCTTCCTCCAGGCCCTGCTACGGGACGAGCCGGTGGACGCGGGGCGGGTGGAGGAGGCGATGCGCCGGGTGATCGGCACGTGATCGGCGGGGCTGACGGAGGCGGACGGCAGGTCCGGACGCTGGAAGTGGCCCCCTTGTCCACCAGGCTCGTCGGCAGCGGCGGGATCGACGGCTCCGAGTTCGCGGCATACGGGCTCGACGTACCCTCGATCGCCGCATTGCGCCGGTGGGCGCAGGAATGGGCCGACGACATCGCGGAACGGCTCCTGGATCGGGAAGAGCCGACCCGGGACTGATGCCGACGAGTGACAGCGGGCCCCCGCCTGCGATTCCCGGCAGTCGGGGGCCCGCTCCGCGAGGGAGGAGGTGTTCCTACTTCTTCTTGCCCTGGTTCTTCACAGCCTCGATGGCGGCCGCGGCCGCCTCCGGGTCCAGGTAGGTCCCCCCGGGGTTCAGCGGCCGGAAGTTCTCGTCCAGCTGGTAGGAGAGGGGGATGCCGGTCGGGATGTTGAGGCCCGAGATGTCGGCGTCGGAGATCTGGTCGAGGTGCTTGACCAGGGCGCGGAGGCTGTTGCCGTGGGCGGCGACGAGGACCGTGCGGCCGTCGAGGAGGTCGGGGACGATCGCGTCGTACCAGTACGGGAGCATGCGCTGGCCGACCTGGAGGAGGGCCTCCGTGCGGGGGCGGGCCTCCGGGGGGATGGCGGCGTAGCGCGGGTCGTCGTACTGGGACCACTCGGCGTCGGGGGCCAGCGGCGGGGGCGGGGTGTCGTAGGAGCGGCGCCAGAGCATGAACTGCTCCTCGCCGAACTCCTCCAGGGTCTGGGCCTTGTCCTTGCCCTGGAGGGCTCCGTAGTGGCGCTCGTTCAGCCGCCAGGAGCGGTGGACCGGAATCCAGTGGCGGTCGGCGGACTCCAGGGCGAGCTGCGCCGTGCGGATGGCGCGCTTCTGGAGCGAGGTGTGTACGACGTCGGGGAGGAGCCCGGCGGCCACCAGCAGCTCGCCGCCGCGTACAGCCTCCTTCTCGCCCTTCTCGGTGAGGTTGACGTCCACCCAGCCGGTGAACAGGTTCTTCGCGTTCCACTCGCTCTCGCCGTGGCGGAGGAGGATCAGCTTGTACGGTGCGTCGGCCATGGGCCCGAGCGTAATCCAAGGCCGGGGTGGGGGCGTGGACGGGCCGTATCGCGAAATCGGATGGCTGTCGGCGACCCGGCGGACGTAATATGCGCTCGCCCAGTTCACTGCTTACCTCACGCGGAGTCGCGATCATGCCCGTCCCGTCCCTGCCGTCACCGTCCTCGCTCGTTCCGAGAGCGGTCCGGACGGCCGTGCGGCGCAGTGTCTCCGGGTTGCCCCGCGAGTTCTGGTGGCTGTGGACGAGCACGCTCGTCAACCGGCTCGGCGGGTTCGTCGCCACCTTCATGGCGCTGTACCTGACGCTGGAGCGCGGGCACTCGGCCTCGTACGCGGGGCTGGTCGCGGCGCTGCACGGGCTCGGCGGGGTGATCTCGTCACTGGCCGCCGGCGTGCTGACCGACCGGCTCGGACGGCGGCCCACCATGCTGATCGCGCAGGTGTCGACGGCCCTGTCGGTGGCGCTGCTCGGCTTCATGACGGACCCGGTGGCGATCGCCGCCGTCGCCTTCCTGGTCGGCGCGTCGATGAACGCCAGCCGTCCCGCGGTGCAGGCGATGATGGCCGACATCGTGCGGCCCGAGGACCGGGTGCGGGCGTTCTCGCTCAACTACTGGGCGATCAACCTGGGGTTCGCCGTCTCGGCGATGGCGGCGGGGTTCATCGCCCAGTACAGCTACCTGGCCGGGTTCCTCGGGGAGGCGGTGATGACGCTGACCTGCGCGATCCTCGTCTTCGTCAAGCTGCCGGAGTCGCGGCCCGAGCGGTCGGCCGAGGAGCAGGGCGCCGAGGACGCGGTGAGCCTCGGGACGGTGCTGCGTGACGGGCGGTTCATGGGTGTGGTCGTGCTGTCGTTCCTGGCCGCGCTCGTCTTCCAGCAGGGGGCGGTGGGGCTGCCGGTGGCGATGGGGCGCGCGGGGTTCAGCCCGGCCGACTACGGGCTGGTCGTCGCGGTCAACGGCGTGCTGATCGTGGCACTCCAGATCCCCGTCACCCGGTTCATCGAGCACCGGGACGCGGGGCGGCTGCTGACGATCTCCACGCTGCTCGCCGGGTACGGCTTCGGGCTGACCGCCTTCGCCGGGTCGATCGGGGCCTTCGCGCTGACCGTCTGCGTCTGGACGCTGGCCGAGATCATCAACGCGCCGACCCAGACGAGCCTGGTCGTCCGCCTCTCGCCGGTCCACGGGCGCGGCCGCTACCAGGGCATGTACACGCTGTCCTGGGCGGTCGCGGCGATGGTGGCGCCGCTGATGTCAGGCATCGTCCTGGACCGCTGGGGCGCGGCCTGGCTCTGGGGCGCGTGCGCCGTCATCGGCACGGTCGCGGCCGGCGGGTACCGGCTGCTCGTCCGGGGCCTGGGCGACGAGGAGAGCCGCCCCACGCCCGCGGCCGCCGGTTCCCTCCCGCTGACCCCGGAGCCGCCGGTGGAGCTGACGGCGCCGAAGCCGGACGGGGAGCGGGACGCGCTGCGCAAGCCGGCCTGAGCGGGGTCAGGGCGCCACGATCCCCTCGCCGCCGACCGCGTCCGGCACGGTCGTCGTCCCGGTCCTGGTCAGGCCGCCGTCGGGGCCGATGCGGTACGTCTCGACGGCGCCGGCCTCGGTGGTCTGGACGTAGAGGTAGTCGCCGGCCGGGGAGACGGCCAGGTCGGTCGGGCCCGCGCCGGTGGCGGTGCGGCCGGCCGGGGTGAGGTGGCCGTCGGCGGCGACCCGGTAGGCGGTGAGGGCGTCGCTGCCGGTGTGGGAGACGTAGACGACGCCGCCGTCGCGGGCGATCCTGCCGGTTCCCATCTCGCCGGTGTCGACGGAGTCGACGGGGTGCACGGTGTCGTCCTTCCACAGGGTGAAGGTGTCGACGGTGTTGGTGGCGTCGGCGACGACGAGGCGGCCGTCCTCGTCGGTGACGAAGGCGAAGGGGGCGCTCGGCGCAAGGTCGTTGGTGACCGGTTCGGCGGAGAGCAGGCCGTCGTCGTCCACGTCGAAGACCTGGAGGGAGCCGTTGGCCTTGGTGGTGACGATCAGGCGGGAGCCGTCGTCGGTGAAGCCGACCTGGCCGGGGGTGCGGGTGTACTGGAGCGGGCTGCGGTCGGTGGACAGGCCCAGTTCGCGGCGGCTGCCGGCGATCGGCTCCAGGCGGGGCCCGTCGATGGTGAAGCCCTGGACGGAGCCGCCGCTTCCGGCGTTGAGGACGTAGGCGATGCCACCGTGCACGGCGATACTCGCGGGGAAGCCGCCGCCGGACGGGGTGACCTGGCGCAGGGTCAGCTTCGCGCCGTCGACCTCGAAGACGGAGACCGTGCCGCTGCCGGAGTTGGCGGCGATGAGGAGGGACTCCTCGGGGACGTAGGCGAGGGAGCCCTGCGACGCCTGGTAGCCGTCGGCCTCGGTACCGCGCAGCCGGCCGCCCTCGCCCCGGGTCGCGTAGCTGCCGGCCTCGCGCAGGGTGCCCTCGGGGGTGCGGGTGTACGCGACGACCCGGTTGCCCTCCTCGCCCGAGGTCTGCACGAAGACGATGTCGTGCGGTCCGGCGGTCCCGTCCGTCCCCGCCGCCTCGTCCGGCGCGGGCTGCCGGGCCACCGTGCCGGCGGGCGCGGGGGCCGCCGAGGCGAGGGCGGCCGGGGTCGCGGCGCAGACGGTCACGGCGGAGAGGGAGACGGCGGCGGCCTTGGCCGCCGCCCGGGCGGGCTTGCTGGTGGGACGGAACATCGGTCGTCCTTCCTACAGGGCCGACAGGACGGTCCCGCCGGAACGGCTGGACCTGCCCTCACCCTTAGTACGCCGCCGGTGACCCGCCACTCGATCAGCCCCGGACGCGGGCCGGCGGGCGCCCTGGCGACCTGCGCGGACACCGGGCGCGACACGGGCGACCGGGTGACGGGGAGGGGCCAGGGCGCCCCGCGCGGCGGTTGGGCCTGACGGGTGAGGCGGGGCGGGCGCGCCGGCCCCGCCTCAGCGCGGGCCGCGCTCGATCAGGTGCTGGAACGCCGCCAGGTTCCGGGTCGGCTCGCCGCGGGCGACGCGCCAGTCGTACTCCTTGCGGATGGCGGAGGCGAAGCCCAGTTCCAGGAGGGTGTTGAAGGCACCGTCGGAGGCTTCGAGGACGGCGCCGAGGAGCCGGTCGACCTCGTCGGGGGTGACGGCGGCCAGCGGGAGCCTGCCCGCGAGGTAGACGTCGCCGAGGGGGTCGACGGCGTAGCCGACGCCGTACAGCTTGAGGTTCTTCTCCAGCAGCCAGCGGTAGACGGCCTCGTGGTTCTCGTCGGGGCGGCGGACCACGAAGGCGTTCACCGAGAGCGAGTGGCCGCCGAGGATGAACGAGACGGTCGTCCACAGCTTGCGGCTGCCGGGCAGCTTGACCACGTAGTGGCCGGGCCGCGGGCTCTCCCACTCCAGCTCGGCGCTGTCGAACGCGCCCTGGAGGACACGCCGGCGGGCGGCCGCGTCCGGGGACGCGGGGGCCTGGTGGGACGGGGTGTCAGCCATGGGGCGAGCGTACGCGACGGCGGTGTTCCTGCACCGCGGCCGTGTAGACGTCCGCCGTGCCCGACGCCGCCGTGTCCCAGCCGAACGACTGGGCGTGCAGGGCCGCCGCCGCGCCCATCCGGTCGGTGAGCGCCGGGTCGTCGGCGAAGCGGGCGAGGCGGCGGGCGTAGTCGGCAGGGTCGTGGCCGTCGACGAGGAAGCCGGTCACCTCGTCGGTGACGGCGACGGGCAGGCCGCCGACCCGGGCCGCGAGCACCGGGGTCCCGGTGGCCTGCGCCTCGATGGCGACCAGGCCGAACGACTCGCTGTGCGAGGGCATCACCAGCAGCGACGCCGCCCGGAACCAGTCGGCCAGCTGCTCCTGCCCGACCGGCGGCCGGAACCGGACGACCTCCGAGATGCCGAGCCGCGCCGCCAGCTTCTGGAGCCGTTCCGGCTGGGCCGTGCCGGAGCCCGACGGGCCGCCGACCACCGGCACGACCAGGCGCGAGCGCAGCTCGGGCCGCTCGTCCAGGAGTACGGCGACGGCGCGCAGCAGCACGTCCGGCGCCTTCAGCGGCTGAATGCGCCCGGCGAAGAGCGGAACCAGCGCGTCCTGCGGCAGCCCGAGCCGCTGCCGCGCGGCGGCCCGCGCCTCGGGGACGGCGCGCGGCTCGACGGCGCCGGAGCGGCGCGGGTCCACGCGGAACAGGTCGAGGTTGACGCCGGGGTGGACGACGGCGACCTTGCCGGGGTCGGCGGCGTAGTGGTGGACCAGTTCGTCGGCCTCGCCGGAGGTGTTGGCTATCAGGCGGTCGGCGGCGTCGACGACCTGCGTCTCGCCGATGACGCGGGCGGCCGGTTCGGGGGTGTCGCCCTCGGCGAGCGCGGCGTTCTTGACCTTGGCCATGGTGTGCATGGCGTGCACCAGGGGGACGCCCCAGCGCTGGGCGGCCAGCCAGCCGACGTGGCCGGAGAGCCAGTAGTGGGAGTGGACCAGGTCGTAGTGGCCCGGCCGGTGGCCCGCCCACGCCTGCATCAGACCGTGGGTGAAGGCGCAGAGCTGGGCGGGCAGCTCCTCCTTGGCCAGGCCCTCGTACGGGCCCGCGTCGACGTGGCGGACGAGGACGCCGGGGGCGAGGTCCACGGTGGACGGGAGGGTCCCGGTGGTGGCCCGGGTGAAGATCTCCACCTCGATGTCGATGGCGGCCAGCCGCTTCGCCAGCTCCACGATGTAGACGTTCATGCCGCCCGCGTCGCCGGTGCCCGGCTGGTGCAGGGGCGAGGTGTGCACGCTCAGCATGGCCACCCGTCGGGGCCTGCGGCCTCCCCCGGGCAACCGCAGCCGCGGCTGGGCGGCGCGGCGTGAGAGCCGGGACGCGTACTGAGTCACCTGGCGGTCCTCCTAGCTGCGGCCCGCCTCGCCGGCGGGGGTCCGTCGGGACATACGGCTGCCCCGACGCGGAAACAGCCCGGACGGCCCGAGGCTTCCCGCTTTGCCTAAACGTTACGGGCGCCGGCGAACCCGCCCCGTTCCGAAGCCCCGGACCGGAGAAGGGGCCGGCCGGCGACCGGGGCCGCCCACGCGCGGACCCACCGCGGGCGATCCCCGTGCCACCCCGCCGCCCGGGGGCGGCCATACTCGAACCCATGCCGCCCCCGTCGCGCCCCGTGGGCACCGCGACCAGGGGCACCACCAACCCGAACCGTCTGCGCCGCATGGACCGCTGGATCGCCGCCGTCCACGGCGCGGCCCTGCGCAGGGCGGACCACCCCCTGGCGGTGGACCTCGGTTACGGCCACGCCCCCTGGACGGCCGTCGAACTCCTCGCCCGGCTGCGGACGGCGGCCCCCGGAGTCCGGGTGACCGGTGTCGAGATCGACCCGGAACGCGTCGCCGCCGCCCAGCCGCACGCCCGCGAGGGCCTCACCTTCGTACGGGGCGGCTTCGAGCTGCCCGTGCCCGGCCGCCCGCACCTGGTCCGCGCCGCCAACGTGCTGCGCCAGTACGACGAGGACGAGGTGCGCGCCGTCTGGGAACGGCTGACCGCGCGCCTCGCCCCGCCCGGCCCGGACCGGCTCGGCGGCGGGCTGCTGGTCGAGGGCACCTGCGACGAGATCGGCCGTCGGCACGTCTGGGTCGCGCTGGGCCCCGAGGGCCCCCGCACGGTGACCTTCGCGACCCGGCTCGGCTCCCTGGGCCGCCCCTCCGACCTGGCCGAACGCCTCCCGAAGGCGCTGATCCACCGGAACGTCCCGGGTGAGCCCGTGCACGCCTTCCTCCGCGACTTCGACCGCGCCTGGGCCGCCGCCGCGCCGTACGCCTCGTACGGGGCCCGCCAGCGTTGGCAGCGGGCGGTGCGCGACCTGGCCGCCGACTGGCCGGTGCTGGACGGGCCGGCGCGGTGGCGGCAGGGGGAGATCACGGTGGCGTGGGGGGCACTGGCGCCACGAGGGTGAGCCGGGGGCCCCAACGGGGTGGCACGGGAGTCGGCGACTGTCCCCCGCAGGGATGGGAAACGGTGACAGCTCCCGGAAGTCGGCGAACGGCCTGTGGGGGCTTTTCGCCCGTAGCCGCCGGAGGGCGGGCAAAGTGACCTGTGCGACGGGGATGTCGTCGAGCCGGTCCGGTGTCGGGTCTGTCGTATCTGAGCCGGACATGGCAGCATCCCCGATGTTACTGACGGGAAATCACTTTGTGGGGGCGGAGAGTGACCGGCATGCGAAGGAAGAACCTGGCCGCGGTGGCACTGGTGTGCGGCATCACCTGCGTCGGCGGACTGGCCTCGGCGGGCGCGGCCCACGCCGCTCCGGAGCCCGCCCCCACCGTCTCGGCGCCGGCCGCGCCGGGCGCTCCCGAGGGGGAGGCGGCCGAGGGGCAGGCGGCGACGCCGAGCCCCCTGGAAGAGGCGCGGAAGAAGATCGAGAAGCTGTACCACCGCGCCTCCGTCGCCACCGACGCGTACAACGCCGCCGAGGAGAAGGCCGAGCGCCAGTCCAAGGAGGTGGCCCGCCTGAACCGCGCCATCACCAGGGGCCAGGACCGCCTCGAACTGCTGCGCCACCAGGCCGGCGCCACCGCCCGCGAGCAGTACCGCAGCGGAGGCATCCCCGACGGCGCCCAGTTCCTCCTCTCCGACGACCCCCGCCTCTTCCTGGACAACGCCAACCGCTTCCAGCGCGGCCAGCACGCCGCGAAGAGCCTGATCTCCCAGCTGCGGACCACCCAGGAGCAGTTGGAGGAGGACCAGGCCGCGGCCGCCGCCGAGTACAAGACGCTGGAGCGGCACCGCACGGCCAGGGCGAAGGCGAAGAAGGAGATCAAGAAGCAGATCAAGGCGGCCGAGGAGCTGGAGTCCCGGCTCGCCGCCGAGGAGCTGGAGCGGCTGCGGAAGCTGGAGAAGGAGGCGCAGCGCAGGGCGCAGAGCGCCTGGGTGGACTCCGGCATCCTCGACGCGATCGACGGCAAGGCGTCCGCCGCCGGCAAGAAGGCCCTGGCGTACGCGGTGGACCAGATGGGCAAGCCCTACTCCTGGGGCGCCGAGGGCCCCGACTCCTACGACTGCTCCGGGCTCACCTCGCAGGCGTGGGCTGCCGCCGGGGTCGCCATACCGCGCACCTCGCAGGAGCAGTGGCGCCAGCTGGAGCGCGTCCCGATACGCGAGATGCGCCCGGGCGACCTGATCATCTACCACGACGACGCGAGCCACGTCGGCATGTACGTGGGCGACGGCACCATCGTGCACGCCCCCCGCCCGGGTCGGCACATCACTCTGGCGGGCGCGGGGACGATGACGATCCTCGGGGTGGTCCGGCCGGACGCGTGAGAGCGGGGGCGCGGGGGCGCAAGGTCACCCCGCGCCCCGGACCGCGGGGTGACCTTCGTCATCACCCCTCCCCCACAAAGCGTCCCAATCCCCTGACATGCCACGGCATATGACTCTGGCGACCCACGTCGTGGCATTCCGTTGGGGGGTCGCCAACCGCTATGGTCCCCGTCGGACAGAGCGTCGTTCGTCGCTCTGTCGCGCCCTCGGGGGGAGGGAAGGAAACCAAGACGATGCCCGTACCCATACCGCGGCAGAGAGTCATCCCCGCCGTGGAGAACGGTCACGACGGGGGCGCCGCACCACGGACGGACCGGCCCGCGGGGTCGCCCCCCGGCACCAACCGAAAGACCGCTCCCGGCGGTGCCACCGGCACCGGGACTCCGTACGACACCGGCGCCACCGGCTCCCCGTGGACCACGGGAGACGCGGACGGCACCGGCACCGCCTTCGGCTCGGCGGCCCCCACGGCCGCCGAGGCGGCGGAGGCACTGGCCCGGATCGCGGCCGGCTCGACGGGGTCGCCCGGCGCCGGGCAGGCGTCGGGCGCGCTCACCCTGCTGGTGATCGAGGACGACCCGGCCGGGCCGCTCAACATCCCGTCGCTGCTGGACTCGGCCGAGCTGACGGTACGGGTCCGCACCGCCCGCAACCTCACCGAGGCCGAGCGGCTGCTCACCGACGACGTCCACTGCATCCTGCTGGACCTCGCCCTGCCCGCCGCCGGATCGCGCCCGGCGGACACCGAGGCCGACGCCGAGGACGAGCTGGCGGTGCTCCGGCACGTCCTGCGGCTGGCGCCCCGGCACGCGGTCCTCGCGCTGACCGGTGCCGAGAACAGCGCGCGCGGCCCGGAGGCGGT
The DNA here is from genome assembly GCF_051397025.1 of Streptomyces sp. BBFR102. NCBI lineage: Bacteria > Bacillati > Actinomycetota > Actinomycetes > Kitasatosporales > Streptomycetaceae > Streptomyces > Streptomyces sp. BBFR102. The sequence continues at coordinate 3,247,076 of NZ_CP195757.1, read as the reverse complement.
GCGCGTCGGCGCCCAGGACTTCCTGTACCGCGACGAGCTCGACGGCCGGCTCCTGAGCCGCGCCGTCCGCTACGCCGTGGAGCGCAAGCGGGCCGACCACGCCCAGCGGCAGCTGACCGAGTCGCGGCTGCGCGCCCAGGAGAACGCCCGCCTGGAGCGCGGCCTGCTGCCGACCCCGCTGCTGGAGGGCGCGCCCCTGCGGTTCGCCGCCCGTTACCGGCCGGGCCGCTCCCGGGCCCTGCTCGGCGGCGACTTCTACGACACGGTGCGCACCGCCGACGGCACGGTGCACGCGATGATCGGCGACGTCTGCGGCCACGGCCCGGACGAGGCGGCGCTCGGCGTCGAGCTGCGCATCGCCTGGCGGGCGCTGACCTTCGCCGGCCTCTGCGGCGACGAGCTGCTCTCCACCCTCCAGAAGGTGCTGGAGAACGAGCGTTCGGACGACGAGATCTTCGCGACGCTGTGCGCCGTCGACATCGCGCCGGACGGCCGCTCGGCCGGGCTCTGCCTGGCCGGACACCCGTCCCCGCTCATCGCCCGCCAGGGCCACCTCGCCGAACTCCTGCCCTGCGAGGACAACGGCCCGGCGCTCGGCCTGCTCCCGCAGGCCCGCTGGCCCCGGCGCCAGGTCGAGCTGGGCCGCTCCTGGAGCCTGATGCTCTACACCGACGGCCTGATCGAGGGCCACGTGGGCGCGGGCACTCAGCGCCTGGGCCAGGACGGCATGGTCCGCCTCCTGCGCGGCCTGCTCGCCCGGGGACTGCGCGGGGACGCCCTCCTGGACGCCGCCATGACCGAGGTCCGCGCCCTCAACGGCGGAGAGCTGACCGACGACGTGGCCGTCCTCCTGCTGGACCGGATGGTGCCGACCACCCGCTGAGCCGCCGCCGACGCCCGTCGGTCGTGGCGAGAGGCCGGAACCGCTCCGTGCGGTCCCGGCCTCTCGCCGTCCGGTCTGCGGGCTGTCCGCCGTCTCGCCTGCCGTGCCGTCCTCGCTGCCGCTGTCAGCGACCGCCGTTGTACGGCCCGTACGGACCGTCGCTGCTCGACCCCCGGGAACCGCCGCGCCGGGGCCCTCCGGAGACCTCCCGGACGGCGGGCCGCACGTCGACCGTGTAGACGATCACCGCGATGAGGCCGATGATCGGCAGCGGGGACAGCAGCTCGAACAGCAGGCTCACCACCAGGACGATCCCGAGAACGATCAGCCAGAACGGCTTGGACTGCTTGGAGGCGGCCCGGAAGGCGTCCTCCCGGCGGGTCAGCGCGTCGATGAACGCGAAGGCGGCAAAGGCGGTGAACGCCAGTTGCAGCAGCCACAGCAGGCTGTTGAATCCCTGTATCAGCACTCTCTCCACCACCAGTTTCGACGGGCACGGCACCGCGGACTCCGCGGAACGGGTCACCCGGCTCCACGCCGGACGCCTGCCCCCAGTCTCCAGGACAGCGGCCGGAATCCCGGCCCGGCGCGGACACGCCGCCCGCGCCCGCACCCCGGACAACGCCCACGCCGCCGAAACCGTGCCCGATTCCATGAGGAATGCGCCACAGTATCCGCAATGCCCGGCACTGCTTCCAGCCCGGGCCTCCGCCGCGCGTGGGCACCACGCGGGTACGCCTACCCCCGTACGCCACCCAGCCACCGTCGCCTGCGCGCGGCAGCCGGCATTCCGGCCGCCGGATCAGCTGTCGGTCGGCGCGTCCCTGCGGGCCGCCGGCTTGCGGGCGGGCGCCTTCCTCGGCGCCACCGGCTTCTTCGGGGCGACGGGCCTCTTCACGGCCGCGCCGGTCCCGGCGCCCTTCGCGGTCGAGGACTTCCCGGAGGCGGCCGGCGCGGCCGGGGCGGACTGCGGCTCCACCTTCCGCGCCGCGTCCACCGCACTGTCGGCGGCCTCGTCGACCAGCTCGGCGACCTGGACGACACCCTCGGCGCTCTCGCCGCGCCAGGTGCGCACCGCCTGCTCACCGTGGTCGGCGACCTTGTCGTACGCCTCCTTGGCCTTCACGGCGTACTCGGCGGCGACGCCCACCGAGCGCAGCGCCAGCCCCTGGGCGCTCTCGCCCAGCTTCCGCAGGTCGGTGTCGAGCACCGCGAAGACCTCGTTGACCTTGCCCTGGACCGTTTCCTGCGCCTCCTTGGCGCGGGCGGCGGCCTTGTCCTGGACCACCTTCGGGTCGGTGTTGCGGACCGCCTCGATACGCTCGGGCGCCTCGGCGCGCAGCTGCTCGATCAGCTCCGGCACCTTCCGCGCCTGCCGCACGGCGAGGTCGGCGGTGCCGGCCGCGAAGTACAGGGGACGCGACTCACTCAGGGTCTTGCGCAGGTCGTCGGTGATGGCCATGAACGTGATCCTCCCGGTCTTGCGTCATTCGAGGGATGTGGAACCTGCCGCGCGCTTCACCCGGCAGCTGCTACGTGGCTTCCGCCGTCCCGGCGGAGGGTCCGCCGCCTTCGGCCTCACGGGCGCCGCCACCGCCGGCCGCAGGCCCATCGTCGGCTCCGTAGCCGTTCTCCTTGCGGAACGACTCGTAGATCTGGAGCAGTACCTGCTTCTGCCGCTCGTCGAGCGTCGGGTCGGCGAGGATGACGCCGCGCGTCTCCCTCTCGCCCGGATCCCGCTCGTCGAGAATCCCGGCCTGCACGTACAGCGTCTCGGCGGAGATCCGCAGCGCCTTGGCGATCTGCTGGAGGATCTCCGCACTCGGCTTGCGCAGCCCGCGCTCGATCTGGCTCAGGTACGGGTTCGACACCCCGGCGGCGTCGGCGAGCTGCCGCAACGACAGCCGCGCATTGCGCCGCTGCTCACGCAGATACTCCCCGAGCCCACCGACGTTGAGCGATGCCATGTCCTCACCATGCCCCACCCTCGCTAACTCCTGCAAGCGCGGCGCTTGCAAAAGTACCGGGGCGGATCGCGGGGAGGTAGCGGCGCCGGCGACCCTCCTGTCCGTCCCCGTGCTTGTGGTGTCTCCCACTGGATCTGCCCGGCGAAGTGATCGAGTCCCGATCACTCTGCGCGGCGAGGTCCGTCGGGGGTCGGGCTATGGGCGTCGCGCGACGAAGACGAACTCCTTGCCCGGCCTGTCGGGCGCGTCGCGTACGTCCTCCACCACGTACCCCTGCGCGATCAGCTCCGTCTCGACCTCCTGCCGCTCGCGGAAGCGCAGGGTGGAGTCCGACGTCATCACCTCCCCGTCGGCAGCGAACACATAGGTCCAGCGGAACGTCACCAGCGGCTCGCTCACCTCGACCATGTGGACCCAGCTTTCGACTGGGCCGACATCCGGGATCTCCGTCACGCGATACGAGGCTTCGCGGTTCCACTCCTCCCAGGCGCGTCTGGCCGGGTCCCGGGTCTCGAACACCAGACGGCCACCGGGCCGTAGTGCTTCGTGCGTGCCACGCAGGGTCTCGCGCCATGCCTGCGGATCAAGGATCTGCTGGGCGGCGTTCGCGGTCATGGTTGCCAGGTCGACCCGCATCGGCGGAAGTGTCGTGGCATCGCCCCAGATCCAGCGCACTCGCTCGCCGCCCGGCTTGGCTCGGGCCACGACGATGGACGCTTGAGCGGGATCGACACCCACGACCTCGATCCCGCGTTCAGCCAGCAGAAGCGCGAACACGCCTGTTCCACAGCCGATGTCCAGCACTTGACGTGCCCCGAACTCCTGCGCCATCCGGACGTAGGCGTCGAGATCGCCGCGATCGGGGTCGAGTGGGTCGTAGAGCGCGGCGAGCCGTGGATGCCGGAAACACTCGTCAGCCATGCGGTCGAAGGTAGGGCAGGGGGCGCCGGAGCGCAGCCGGGTTTCGCGCGAGTCCGGGCCGGACGGTCAACTCCCCTCACGCAGAGGGGGCTTGCCTCGCAGGCCGGCGCGTTGCAGGCTGAGGCATGCCGAACACTCCGACCTTCGTCCTTGTCCACGGCGCCTTCGCCAACTCGTTCTCCTTCGCGCCGCTCCAGGCCGAACTGGGCCTGCTCGGGCACCGCTCGGTCGCGGTCGACCTGCCGGGACACGGGTTCGAGGCCACCTTCCCCGCGGCCTACCAGGCCCCGCAGGACCTCCCGGCGCTCGCCGCCGAGCCGGGGGCCATCAAGGGCGTCACGCTCGCCGACAACGTGGCCCGCGTGATCGAGGCCCTGGAGCGGGCCGGACGGAACGGGCCCACCGTCCTCGTCGGCCACAGCCGGGGCGGCGCCACCATCACCGCCGTGGCCAACGCCCGCCCCGACCTGGTCGACCGCCTCGTCTACGTCTCCGCCTGGTGCCCGGTCGACCTGGCCGTGGGCGACTACTACGCCGAGCCGGAGATGGCCGACGTCGACCCGACCGCCTTCGCCTCCTCGCTGCTCGCCAACCCGGCCGAACTCGGCCTGCTGCGCACCAACTTCCGTACCGCGGACCCGACGGCGCTGGCCGCGTTCAAGGAGGCGTTCGCCGCCGACCTCACCGACGACGAGTTCCGGACCTTCCTCAACACCTTCCAGCCCGACGAGAACCTCGACGCCGGCACCGAGGCCGACCGCGCCAAGGCCGCGACCTGGGGCACCGTCCCGAGGACGTACGTCCGGCTGGCGGCCGACACCAGCATGCCGCCCGCCGTGCAGGACCGGATGATCCGCGAGGCCGACGCCCTCACCCCCGGCAACGTCTTCGACGTCCACACACTGGAGGGCAGTCACCTGCGCTGGCTGGTCCACCCGGGACCGGCCGCCGCCGTGCTCGCGGGGCTCGCCGGGAGCTGACCGGGGCCGGGGCCGAGGCCGGGGCCGATCGGCTCGGTCTCGGCACCGGTGTGGTCCAGACCGGCGCCGCCGACCACGGGGACGGCGATCACCTCTGCTCCACCCACCCGTTGACTCGGCTCCGCCTGCTCCAGTCGTTCCGCAGGTGGCGGCGTCGGCGGGTCGTCGCGCGGGACGTGGGGGCCTTTGGCGCAAGGCCCCCACCAGTCGTACGTCGAGAGTGGCAGGGGGCGGTTCGCCGTCCACCGGCTCCACGAGGCGATGGACGACCGGCCCGGCCCCGGTCGGCGAAGGGCACCGGCGCTGTCACATGTCGACACAGATGTGGGCGCGGTCGAAGCGGAGGGACGCCAGGTCCTTGCGGCGGATCAGCCAGCTCATGACACCCCGGTCCAGTTCCTTGACCTCCTCGCCGCAGCGCCAGGTGGCCAGCAGTGCCCAGTCCTCGGCGTCCTCCGGCTCCTCCTCCCGGACGCTTGCCAGCGGGTCGTAGTTCAGGGCGGTCGCGTTGCCGCCGAGCGCGAAGGTCCACATGGGCCACAGGCCGCCGGTGCTCGTCCAGGCGGCGGCCATCTCCTCCACGAGTTGCGTGGCCTGGTCGAACTCGTCCGCGTCCAGGTCGTCGTCCCACTTCGCCGAGGCGTAGCTCTCCGCGTCCGGCGTGGAGGCCCCGAGCCACCCCATGCACAGGTCGTGCGACGGGTACGCGCCGTACCCGGAATCGGCGGGACGGGCGGTCGTCCGCGTGCCGGCGGGGACGTACCGCACGATGCCGTCCTTCGAGCCGCCGAAACCGACGTGCGGCGCGGCGAAGAACAGCAGGTGGCCGTCGGCGGGCAAGGGGAGCCCGGTGCCATCCGGCAGGAGTGAGCAGTCCACGGTGGCGGCGAGCGGGGGGGTCGGGGCCGGCTCTTCCTCGGGCAGCAGCGCGTCACCGCCCAGCCGCGCCGCGACGGGCCCGGCACCCTCGAACGTCCAGAAGACCGCGGGCCTGACGGCTTCCAACCACTCCTCCACCTCCGCCGCCGGCAGTTCCCGGGAAGCCGCCTCGGCACGGAAGTGACGCACCCGGTCGGTGTTCCAGTGATCGATCACGGGGGCACTCTAGGTACGCCCCCGCCAAGTTGTCGAAGTGCCAGGCACCGTCGGAAGGTTGGGGCCGCACGGCGGCCACACCGCCGAGCGGCGCGGCGGCCGGAACGGGCCCGGGGGCTCAGTCGTTGGGGGCGACCCGGATCAGGTTGCCGTCGGGGTCGGCCGCGACGAAGGTGCGGCCGAAGACCGCGTCGCGCGGCTCCTCGACGATGGTGACGCCCTTCGCCGTCCACTCCTCGTAGCGGGCGTCGACCGAGGCCGGGGCGCCGTCCAGGGTGAGGCAGACCTCGGCGGTGCGGGGCCCGGTCAGGTTCTCGGCGGCGCCGCTCCACAGGGCGAGCTGGACGCCGCCGCCCAGTTCGAAGGTGATGAAGCGGGGTGACTCGAAGGCGGGCTCCATCGCGAACAAGCCACCGTAGAAGCGGGCGGACTCCCGAGCGTCGCGGACGTGGACGATGAACATGTCGGGTCGGGTCATGGTGAGGCTGCTCCTGCTCCGTCGCGGCTGTGCCGGTGGGTGGCGTACGAGGGAAGCGTGCCTGCCCTACCTGACAGATCCTGGCGTGTTTCCGTACGCCGGCGGTGAGATCGTGGCCGGGTGACGCCGGACCGCTTCTTCGCCCTTCTCCTCGCCCTCCAGACCCGCCGCGACCCGGTCACCACCACGGACCTCGCGGCCGAGACCGGGGTGTCGGTGCGCACCGTGCTGCGGGACCTGCGGTGGCTCCAGGACGCGGGTTTCCCCGTACTGGTCGAGCGGGGCCGGTGGGGCGGAGTGACGCTGCTGCCCGGGGGCGCCCTGGACACCGCCCGGCTCACCCCCGGCGAGCGGGACCAGCTGGCCCTGCACGGCCTCGACGACCGTCAGCGGCGCCAGCTGGGGGCGGGGGCCGACGGGCGGCGGGCGCGCGAGAAGGTCGCCGCTCGGACGACGGGGGCGGCGGCCGGTCCGCCGCTGCCGCTGAGCGCCGTGGTCACGACCGACAGCCGACCGTGGTTCTGGCCCGGTGCGCAGGGGCCGGAGCCGAGCGCGCTGGTCGGGGACGTCCGGCGCGGGGTACGGCTGCGCATCCGCTACCGGCGCTCGGGGGAGGCCGCGCCGACCTGGCAACTGGTCGACCCGTACGGGCTGCTGGCCAAGGCGGGCCGCTGGTACCTGGTCGCGGACCGGTCGGGCTCGCCACGTCTCTACTCGCTGGAACGCCTGGCCGCCTGGCACCCGACCGGCTCACCCCGCCGGCTGCGGCCCGGGGTCTCACTCGCCGACGTGGTCGCCGAACTGACCGCCGGGTGGGAGGCGTCGGCCGTGCTCCACGTCCACGGGCTGCTGGCATCCCGCCACGCCGAACGCGCCCTGCGCGTCCTCGGCTCCCGCCTGACGGTGCGCCGGCCCGAGGGCGGAGCCGAGGCCGGGCCGGGCCGGGTCACCGTCACCCTGGCCTGCCGGAACCTGGAGGACGTACGCCAACTCCTGCCGTTCGCTGACGACTTGACGATCACCGACCCTCCCGAGGCCCGCGCCCGCCTGCGGGAACTGGCCGCCGCGATCGTGGCGCGGTACGAGGAGCCGGACACGCCGGAGGGCACGGGCGGCCTCGCGTAGCCTCCCGCTCCATGACCGACACCTCCGAGACCGTCGAGCCCCTCGGACCCGCCGAGGCCGCCACCCGCGCGTCCTACGACACCGTCGCCGCCGACTACGAGCGGCTCCTGCGCGCCGAGCTGGACGGCAGACCCCTGGAGCGCGCCCTGCTCACCACCTTCGCCGCGCTCGTCAGGGGCCCGGGGACACGCCCCGTCGCCGACCTCGGCTGCGGCCCCGGGCGGATCACGGCGCACCTCGCCGCCCTGGGGGTCGACGCGTACGGGATCGACCTCTCCCCCGGGATGGTCGCGGTGGCTCGCCGGAGGTGTCCGCATCTGCGGTTCGAGGAGGGGACGATGGCGGCACTGGCCGAGGCCGACGGCGCGTTGGGCGGCGCCGTCGCCTGGTACTCGACGGTGCACACGCCGCCGGAACAGCTCCCCGGGGTGTTCGCCGAGGTCCACCGGGTGCTGGCCCCCGGCGGGCGGCTGCTGCTCGCCTACAAGGCCGGGGAGCGGGTACGGCACCTGGACCGGGCGTACGGGCATCCGCTCTCCCTCGACGTGTACTGGGTCCCGCCCGGCGAGGTGGCCGGGCTGCTGGGCGCGGCCGGGTTCACCGTGGAGGCCTTGCTGATCCGCCGGCCCGACGCGGACGACGGGCCCCGGGCGGGGGACCAGGGGTTCGTCCTGGCGCGGAAGGCGGAGCCGGGGGCGGGCGCGGTGTCCGAGTACAGGGCATGGGGGGCGCCCGCGTACGCCCCCACGCGCGCTGCTGCCCCCGCGCGCCCCTGGTCGGCAGTCATGGAACGGTGAGCGGGTGGGCAGGCCCTGTGCGGCCTGGTCGCACCTGCGGCCAGGCCGCACCGGCGGGGCGAACGCCGCGTCAACCAGAGGGAGTCGGCAGCCACTCGCACGCGCGGAACCGGGCCTCCCCGGTGGCAGTCCTGACAACCACCGGCCGTACGACAGGCCCACCCGCTGCCCGGGGCCCACTCGCACCGTGGCGCGTCGGTCCGCACCACAGATCCGGAGAACCGCACCCATGACCTCCTCCCCCGCCACCGGGATGGCCTCCCGCACGCTCTACCTGGCCAGGCATGGGGACGCGCCGGACGAGGACGGGCTCTCCGCGCACGGGCGCAGACAAGCCGCCTTCCTCGGGCGGCGGTTGCGCGGGGTGCCGCTGTCGGCGATCCACCACGGGCCGCAGGCGCCCACCCGCGAGACGGCCGAGATCGTGGCCGCGCTGCGCGACGGCGGGCCAAGGCCGCGTTCCTGCGACTCGGCCGGGGACTACGTGCCGTACCTGCCGGAGCGCCGGGAGGTCGACTCCGGGCTGCCCGAGACGACGTGGGAGTGGCTGCTCCAGTTGCCCGAGCGGGAGCGGCTGCCCGGGCCCGAGCTGGCGCGGGACGCGCTGCGGAGGTTCACCGGGGCGGTGCCCGGGGGTGTGGCCCGGCACGATCTGGTCGTCACGCACAACTTCGTGATCGGGTGGCTGGTGCGGGAGGCGATGGCTGCGCCCGACTGGCGGTGGATCGGCTTGCACCATGCCAACGCCGCGCTCAGCATCATCCATTACGCGCCTGGGCGGCCGTCCTCGCTGATCGTCTACAACGACATCCGGCATCTTCCGGAGGACCTCCGGTGGACCGGGTTGCCGCCCGAGCTGCGCGTCTAGTGCCTGGTCTTCGGCCTCGGCTGCCCCTCTGCCGTGCCGGTCACTGATGGCCTCGAACGCCGGCGGGGCCGGAAGTGGCCGACCAGGCTGGGAGCGGGCGGGCGCCGACGCGGGGTGTGTGCGTCGGGGGTGTGGCGTTGAGGGGAGGGGAGTGCGCAGGGTTCACCGGCGTGGGAGGTTCAGGTCCCACACGGTCTGGCGTACGGGTTCCAGGGTGCTGGTCACCAAGGGGGCGCCGGCGTCGCGGAGGCGGTCGTAGGCGGGGAGGTCGCGGGCGTAGCCGAGGAAGGGGGCGCCCGCGTCCCTGGCGGCGCGCAGGTCCTCGGGGGTGGAGCCGACCACCAGCGCCTCGGCCGGGTCGGTGCCCAGCGCGGCCAGCGCCCGCGACGGGGCGTCGTGGCCCAGGCGGACGAGGCCGTCGGTGCGGCCGTACACATGCGGGCCGAAACAGGCGGTGAGGCCGCGCCCGGCGAGGTAGGCGTGGACGGCGTCGGCGCAGTGGCCGGTGGCGACGGCGAGCCGGGTGCCCACCGCCGACCAGGTGCGGACCAGGTTGTCCGCGTAGGGCGCGGGACGGGCCGTCAGGGTGGCCGCCATCTCGGAGCCGGTCAGCAGCTCGTCCAGCTCCGCGCTGAGCGCGGGATCGTCGTCGAGGGCGCCGAGGGTCGGCGAGCGGAGCAGGGCGAGCGGGGTGCGGTCTGGCACCTCCTCTGCCGGGACCCCGCGCTCGTGCAGGAGCCGGGCGAGGGAGCCGGCGGCGGCGCGCGCCGTGAGCGGGTCGTAGAGGCGGCAGAGGGGGCCGTCGAAGCCGAGGATCACCGTCTTCGCGGCGGCGACCAGGTCGACAAGGCCCGCGAGTTCGTCGGCGGTCGGCTCGGGAGGGTGCGTGCTGGAGGTCACGAGGGGAGTGTCCGCTTCGCTCGGCGGGGAGACCAGAGGGCGTGCCGGGCAGCGTACCGCCGAGTCGGCCGCCGGGGGAGGGACCGGCGGCCCGGCGCCGCGGCCCGCGGCCTCCGGGCGCCACGCCCGGCGTCGGCCGCCTGCTCGTGGCCACGGGGGTCATCCAGGCCGTGCTGCGCCGCGTCGAGCGGGAGACGCGACGTCGGCGTCGACTGGTGCGGCGAGCCGCGCGACCTCCTCGCCGGAGTACCGGCCGAAGTGCCGGCCGCCCCGGACGGACGCCTCAACCGCGTTCAGGCGAACCGCACTTCACTGGCCGGACTGCCCGGCCGGAGCCGACCTCGCCACGGCCGCGTCCTCGCGCCCCGCGGTCAGAAGGCCGCCCGGATCTCCCCGACCCGCACGGCGCCGCCCAGCAGCGGGGCGCTGCCGATGCGGGTGGCCGTCTCGCCCCCGTACCCCAGTTGCTCCAGGAGGCGGGCGAGGACGGGGCCGAGGGCGCGGGTGGCGCCGTCGTCCACCTTGAAGGCGAGGGCGCGGCCGTCCGGGAGCGCGACCGCCTGGACCGCCTCGGCGCCCATCTTGGACAGGGCCCCGGGGATGCCCCGCATGAGCCAGGTGTCCGGGCGCCGGGTCCCGGCGACGTACTCGGGGTGGGCGCGCATGGCGTCGGCGACGCGGCGCTCCGGCGTACCGGGGTCGGCGCGGACGAAGGCGGCGAAGGCGCGGGCCAGGCCCGGCAGGGTGAGGGCCATCAGCGGGGCGCCGCAGCCGTCGGTGCCGAGCGCGGCGACGGGCTCGCCGGCCGCCGCCTCCACGGTCTCGCGGACCAGGAGCTGGAGCGGGTGGCCGGGGTCGAGGTAGCTGTCGAGCGGCCAGCCGTTGCGGGCCGCCGCGGCGAGCATCGCGGCGTGCTTGCCCGAGCAGTTCATGGTGAGGGGGCGGCGGACCTGGCCCGCGGCGAGGTAGTGCTCGGCCTCGACCGGGTCGAGCGGCAGGTCGGGCGGGCACCGGAGGGCGTCGGCGCGCAGGCCGAACTCGGTGAGCATCCGCTCCACCAGCTCCAGGTGGAAGGGTTCGCCGGAGTGGCTGGCGGCGGCCAGCGCGAGCCGTTCCCCGGCGAGGTCCAGGCCGGAGCGCAGGATCGCGGCGGCCTGCATGGGCTTGTTGGCGGAGCGCGGGAAGACCGGCCGGTCCGGGTCGCCGAGGGACCAGGCGACGCGGCCGTCGGCCTCCAGCACCACGGCGCTCCCCCGGTGGACGCCCTCGACGAAGCCGGAGCGCACCACCTCGGCGAGAACCGGGGACGGGGCGGCGGCGCGCCCTTCGTCGGCAGGGCGGGGCGGAACGGGCGGGCAGGTGGACATCGGGCGGCCTTCCGGTGCGGAGGCTCCCATTCTCGGCGCCCCCGGCCGACCCGCGCGGGCGGGGCCCCCGGACGGTCCTGTCCGCCGCGCCGCCCGCCTCGTCAGGCCAGCAGGTCGTCCACCTGCGCCTCGCCCTCCCGGTACCGGCGGGTGATCTCCGTGCCGCAGGCGTCGGCGGTGCGCTGGAGGTGCTGGCGGCGGCGGGAGACCCGCAGCTCGTAGCGGCCGAGGCGGGCGGTGGCGGTCTCCAGTTCCTCGTCGGTGAGGGCGGAGAGGTCGGAGAGCTCCACCTCGGAGAGCATCTCGGAGGCGAGCCGCCGGTACTCCTCGCCCTGCGGCACGGAGACCGTGACGTGCCGGGCCGAGGCGCGGTGCCGGGTGGGGGCGTCGGCGAGGATCTGGGAGAGGCGCGCCACCACCGGCGGCCCCACGACCAGCCGCGGGCCCACCCCGGTCAGCCCGGCGCCGAAGCCGAGCGCCCGAGCCGGGGCCGGAACCGAACCGGAACCTGAGACGGTGCCCTCTCCAGCGCCGGAGGCCCGCGCCGGGCGGGGATCACCGGAACCGGCGGGCACGGAACCGGAATCGCCCCCGGAGGCCGAGCCCGCCGATCCGGGCCCGGCGGCCTGCGCCCGCTCGGCCCGGCGGGCAGCCGCCTCGGCCCGCAGGATGTCCAGGCGGCCCTGGAGGATGCGCCGTACGTAGCTCAGGTCGCCCTCGTCGCGCAGGGCCGTGCGGCGCACGGTGCGCAGTTCGGCGAGGGAGAGGAGGACGAGGTCGCGGGTGGGCTCCCCGGTCGCGGACAGGCCGGCGCCGGGCGCGGGGCTGTCGGTGCGCTGGGTCGGCGGGCGCGCGGTCCCGTAGACGCCGCCGGAACGGCGCTCCGGGGCCAGTCGTCCCATGCCTGCCGTGATCGGTGTGCTCGATGTGCTCATGTCTTCTCGTCCGTCCCCTCGAACCGGCGGCGGGCTGCACCGCGTGGGAGCATCGTGCCACCCCGGATGACCGCAACGTGCCGGAGTGCCCGATTTCGTGCCCGTACGGCGGTACCGTTCCTGCGCGGCGTGGGGCGTGCGGGGCGCGCGGGTACGTGCGCGGCACACGCCGGGCGCACGGCATGATGGGCCCCATGCGAGCAGTGGTACAGCGGGTCGACGGCGCGAGCGTGGTGGTCGACGGCGAGACGGTCGGGGAGATCGGCGGCGAGGGACTCTGCGTCCTGGTGGGCGTCACCCACGACGACACCGAGCAGAAGGCGGCGCAACTGGCCCGCAAACTCTGGACGCTGCGCATCCTGAACGAGGAGCGCTCCTGCTCCGACGCCGGCGCCCCGCTCCTGGTCATCAGCCAGTTCACGCTCTACGGCGACGCCCGCAAGGGCCGTCGACCCACCTGGTCGGCGGCGGCCCCGGGACCGGTGGCCGAACCCCTGGTCGAGGCGGTGGTGGCGCACCTGCGGGAGCTGGGGGCGACCGTGGCGACGGGGCGGTTCGGCGCCAAGATGCGGGTCGGGCTGACCAACGCCGGCCCGTTCACGGTCCTGTTGGAGGTCTGACCCGGGCGTCGGCGCCTTGGGGTGCCGGCCCCGCCGGGGACGCGTTTCGCCACCCCCGGCGGGCACAGATCCGCCACCCCCGGCGCGCCCGGGGGCACGAAAGGCGCACGGCTGCACATGGGGCGCACCTGCCCCACCGGCCCCTTCCGCCCCGAAGGCCCTACGGCTCGACCACGACCTCCTGCGCCGCCGCCGTCGACTCCGCGACCAGCTCCGCGTCGACCGGTACGTTCCGCTTGACCAGGGCGAGGGCGATCGGGCCCAGTTCGTGGTGGCGGGCCGAGGTGGTGACGAAGCCCAGCTTCCGCCCGTCGGGCCCGTCGGCGGCCAGCCGGACCGGCGCGCCGGGGCCGGGCAGGTGCACCTCGCTGCCGTCGAGGTGGAGGAAGACCAGGCGACGCGGCGGCTTGCCGAGGTTGTGCACCCGGGCCACCGTCTCCTGGCCCCGGTAGCAGCCCTTCTGGAGGTGGACGGCGGTGCCGATCCAGCCCAGCTCGTGCGGGATCGTGCGGTGGTCGGTCTCGAAGCCGAGCCGCGGCCGGTGCGCCTCGACGCGCAGCGCCTCGTGGGCCAGGACGCCGACGGCCGGGCCGTGCGCGGCGGCGAACTCCTCCAGCCGCCCGCGCTCCAGGAAGACGTCCCGCCCGTACGGGGTCTCGCGGACGGCCGCCGCCTCCCCCTCGGCCAGGCTCGCGATGGACCCGGCGGGCAGGTGGACGAGGGCGAACTCCTCGGTCCGGTCGGCGATCTCGACCCGGTAGAAGAACTTCATGCTCTCCAGGTACGCGAGGAGCGCGCCCTGCGTACCCGGCTCGACGTGCACCCAGGTCGTCGCGCCGTCGTCCACCAGGTAGAGCGCGTGCTCGATGTGGCCGTTGGCGGTGAGCACCAGGGCCTCGGTGGCACGGCCGGCCGGCAGTTCGCTGACGTGCTGGGTGATGAGGAGGTGGAGCCAGCTCAGCCGGTCGTCGCCGGTGACGGTGAGGACGCCGCGGTGCGAGAGGTCGACGAACCCCGTGCCGTCGGCGAGGGCACTCTGTTCGCGGAACAGGTCGCCGTAGTGCGCGGCGACGCCTTCGTCGGGCCCCTCGGCGGGCACGGCACCGGGCAGGGACAGCAGGGGACTCTTCATGGACACACAGCCTAGGACGCCGGGTGGGGCCCTGAATATTCCGTCCCCACGACCCGGGGGCGCGGGTCAGCCGTGGGCAGCCGCCTGCTCGCGCTTCTCCCCGCACGCCGCACACCGGCCGAAGATCGCGAAGTGCTTCATGTCGGTGTCGAAGCCGAAGCTCTCGCGGAGCTGGGCGGTGAACCCCTCGACCACCGAGACGTCGGCCTCGATCACCTCGGAGCAGTCCCGGCAGACCAGGTGGATGTGGTGGTGGCGGTCGGCGAGGTGGTAGGTGGGGGCGCCGTGGCCGAGGTGCGCGTGGCTGACCAGGCCCAGCTCCTCCAGGAGCTCCAGGGTGCGGTAGACCGTGGAGATGTTGACGCCCGCGGCCGTCCTGCGCACCTCGCCGAGGATCTCGTCCGGGGTCCCGTGCTCCAGCCTGTCGACCGCCTCCAGCACCAACTGACGCTGAGGCGTCAGCCGGTAGCCGCGCTGCCGGAGGTCACTCGTCCAGTCGATGCTCACCACACGACCCAGTGTAGAGGGGGCCTCAAACCCCGGCCGTGCCACCGATAGCCCGGCCGACGCCTGAGGCCACCGGTGACCGGCAGGTCGAAACGGACCAGTGCGCACCATCAGCCCGGCCGGCGCTTGAGGCCACCGGTGACCGGCAGGTCGAAACGGACCGGTGCGCACCATCAGCCCGGCCGGCGCTTGAGGCCGAAGAGAGCCCGGCCGGCGCTTGAGGCCAGGAGCCGGCCGGCGCCTGAGGCAGCCCTACTTGAAGAAGGCGATCCCGTCGTCCGGGAGGTCACCGAGGTCCTTGGCCCAGGACTCGACCTCGCCCGGGGTCACGACCTTCTTGAGCTGAGCGGACATGTAGGGCCGCAGCGACACCTCGGGGGTCTGCTTCTCCCCGACCCACATGAGGTCACTCTTGACGTAGCCGTAGAGCCGCTTCCCGCCGCTGTACGGCCCGGAGGCCGCCGTGCGGGCCACCGCGTCCGTGACCAGGTCGATCTGCGGCTTCTGGTCGGCCAGCTCGCCGTACCAGACCTCGACCACCCCGTCGTCGCGGGTCATGACGACCTCGACCTTGCGGTCCTTGTCGATCCGCCAGAACCCCGCCTCGGACTCCAGCGGCCTGACCTTCTCGCCCGCCTCGTCGAGGACCCAGGTGTGCGAGTGGTACTCCAGGAAGTCCCGGCCGTCGTGGCTGAAGGACACCTCCTGGCCGAAGTTGCACTTCTCGGCGCCGGGGAAGTCGAAGACGCCCGCGCCCGCCCAGTCACCGAGGAGGAAGGTCAGCGGCACGAGGTCCGGATGCAGGTCGGACGGAATCTCGATCATGAGCGGCTCACGCGTTTCGTCGCAGGGGTTCGGGTCGGCCGGGCAGCTGGGTCAGCGCTGGCCCTGGTACAGCTTCTTCACGCTCAGGCCGACGAAGGCGAGAACGCCGACGCAGACCAGAACCAGCAGGGCGGAGAAGAATGCCTCAAGCACGGGGTGCTCCTCGGTGACGCGTGGATGAGCGGATACGAAGCCGACCCCAGCTTAGACGGCCTGGCGCCGCCGCTCTCGGCGAGGGCGGGCCCGGCTCCCCGGCCCGCCCCCGCCACCGGCCTCAGCCGAGCAGTCGCGTCTGGAGGAACGACCGTCCGGTGGAAGGGGACGCGGGCCGCGTCGTCCTCCCTCTCCTGCGCCACCGCGGCGAGGGTGTCCCCGGCGACGGTGTACGCCAACCCGGGCCTGGGCCCCGTCGTCGCCGTAGGGGGTTCCTCGCAGGCGTGCACGGAGGCGGTCTCGGAGAGGCCCCGGCTGGACCACCGCTCGTCGCTCCGGGTCTCTCGGTACGGGCCGGCGAGCCCCGAGGGCGGGAACCGCGGCAGGGGGGCGCGGGCCTCGGTTCCGTCCGGCATGGTCCAGCCTCGGGAGGCCGCGCGCCGCAGGGCGAACTCGTGGAGCCCGTCGGCGAGGTCGCGGCGGCCGTCCTTCTTGCGTACTCGGCGAGGTAGGCGGAGGTCGCCCCGGGGGTGACTACGATTCGGGGCATGGCGAAGAAGCTCGTGATCAAGGTGACGGCCGGGGCGGACGCCCCGGAGCGGTGCTCGCAGGCGTTCACGGTGGCCGCGGTGGCCGTGGCCAGCGGTGTGGAGGTGTCCCTCTGGCTGACCGGCGAGTCCTCGTGGTTCGCGGTGCCGGGCCGGGCGGCGGAGTTCACGCTCCCGCACGCGGCACCGCTGCCGGAGCTGATCGAGGGGATCATGGCGGGCGGCGGGATCACCCTCTGCACGCAGTGCGCCGCCCGCCGGGACATCTCGGAGGGCGACGTCATCGAAGGCGTCCGGATCGCGGGGGCGCAGGTCTTCGTCAGCGAGGTCATGGCGGACGGCGTGCAGGCGCTCGTCTACTGAGCCTGCCGACCGGTCGGCCCGACTCCCGCCCGCCCTCGGCGGTTCGGCGCCCGCGAGCGGCTACTCCTCCGGCCAGGGGCCGGGCCTGCGCGGATCGCTGCCACGTCCCGGCGGGCCGCCGCTGCCCCGGCGGTCCAACTCCCGCCACCACGCCTCGGATTCGGGGTCGTGTCCCTTGACGCGGTCCTCGTCGGAGAGAGGTCCCCGGCGCCCGCCGCGGCCCCCGGACCCGCCGGAGATCCCGGTGGAGCCGGACGGGTCGGGAGGGGAGGAGGGGCCGGAATGGGTGGACGGCTCCGAGGGCGGCCCGCGCCGCTCGGAGGACGGCCGCACCGGCGGCGTCCCCGGCCCGTCCCGGGGGTCCTTCCTGCGGACGTGGGTCGGCGGCGCGGGAGGGGGTTCGACCTCGCCGGAACCGTCGTCGGCGCCGGGGTCGTCGTACCAGCGGTCCTCGGGCCCCTTGCGGTTGGCGACGATGGCGGCGCACGGCGGGATCACCATCGCCACCACGCAC
This sequence comes from Streptomyces sp. BBFR102, assembly GCF_051397025.1. Taxonomy (NCBI): domain Bacteria; kingdom Bacillati; phylum Actinomycetota; class Actinomycetes; order Kitasatosporales; family Streptomycetaceae; genus Streptomyces; species Streptomyces sp. BBFR102. The sequence goes on along the minus strand of NZ_CP195757.1, from coordinate 3,230,098 downwards.
ATCGCGACGGCGGCCGGTACCGACCACAGGCGCACGACGGCGCACGCCACGACGAAGAGGCTCAAGCAGAGGCCCATCATGGCGAAGTACACATGCCGCCTTCGCGCATACATGGTTCCAGCGTAGGCACGTCCGCCCACCTCGCACCCCGGCGGACAGCCCTGTTCGAAAGTGCCCGAAAAACGCCCCTGACCAGGGAGAACGGCGACGCCGGTGGGTAGCGGCACGGACACGGACAGGCCGCGGGGCCACACCCCGTCCAGTGGCGTCCAACCCCCTGGGGTGCGGCCCCTCGCCCTGCGGTCCGAAGACGGCGGCGCGCCTCAGACGGCGATGGCGACCTCGGCGAGGCCGCCCTGCTGGGCGACGACCGTGCGGTCGGCGGAACCGCCCGGGACCAGGGCGCGCAGCGTCCAGGTGCCCTCGGCGGCGTAGAAGCGGAACTGACCGGTGGCCGAGGTCGGGACCTCGGCGGTGAACTCGCCGGTCGAGTCGAGCAGGCGCACGTAACCGGTGACGGGCTCGCCGTCGCGGGTCACGCTGCCCTGGATGGTGGTCTCACCGGGCTTGATGGTCGAGGCGTCGGGGCCGCCGGCCTTGGCTCCACACATTCCTGCATCCGTCCTTCGCTGGTGCGGTGCCCCCGCCGCCGGGTCGGGGGCGGGGGCGCGGGGCCGCGCCTGACGCGCGACCCCGCGGGGTCACTTGGCGGGGCCGAGCTCGATCGGCACCCCGACCAGGGAGCCGTACTCGGTCCACGAGCCGTCGTAGTTCCTGACGTTCTCGACGCCGAGCAGCTCGTGCAGGACGAACCAGGTCAGCGCGGAGCGCTCACCGATGCGGCAATAGGCGATGGTGTCCTTGGCGAGGTCGACCTGCTCGGCCTCGTAGAGCGCCTTCAGCTCCTCGTCGGACTTGAAGGTGCCGTCGTCGTTGGCGTTCTTCGACCACGGGATGTTGCGGGCGCTCGGCACGTGGCCGGGGCGCTGCGACTGCTCCTGCGGGAGGTGGGCCGGGGCGAGCAGCTTGCCGGAGAACTCGTCGGGCGAGCGCACGTCCACCAGGTTCTGGTGGCCGATGGCGTTCACGACGTCCTCGCGGAAGGCGCGGATCGCGGTGTTCTGCGGCTTGGCCCGGTACTCGGTGGCCGGACGCCGGGGGACCTCGGCGACCAGGTCGCGGGAGTCCAGCTCCCACTTCTTGCGGCCGCCGTCGAGGAGCTTGACGTTCTCGTGGCCGTACAGCTTGAAGTACCAGTACGCGTAACTGGCGAACCAGTTGTTGTTGCCGCCGTAGAGGACGACGAGGGTGTCGTTGGCGATGCCCTTGGCCGAGAGGAGCTTCTCGAAGCCCTCCTGGTCGATGAAGTCGCGCCGGACCGGGTCCTGGAGGTCCGTGGTCCAGTCGATGCGGATCGCGTTGCGGATGTGGTTCTTGTCGTACGCGGACGTGTCCTCGTCGACCTCCACGACGGCGACGTTCGGGTCGTCCAGGTTCTCCTGGACCCAGTCGGCGTCCACCAGGACGTCACTACGGCTCATGGTGCGTTCCTCCGGGGCAGTTGCGGGGCTGGTGCGCGCTGCGTGCGGTGCGCTGCGGGGGTGTCCGGGGATGCCGGTGCGCGGCCGGCTCGCGCGGGGCCGGTGCGGTCCGGCGGCCACGGTGTCCGCGATGCGGACAGGGTGCGGGATCGTGGCGCTCGCGCGGGCTTCCGGGCTTTTCGGCGGGGCGGTGGCGGGCCGGTTCCGCCCACGGGCGGAACGGGCCGGAGCGTACGGTCCCCGCGCTGCTCAGCCGCGGCGACAGAGCATGGCGGCGACGCGGCACAGGTCGACTGCCCGCCGCTTCGTGAGATCCGCCTGGCGCTTCATGGGTCCGATCGTAGGGACGAAGCGGCGGCGCTGTCACCGGCGTTTCATCATTCGAGACGAGATCGTCCGCGATGCGGGCATCCGACCCGCGCCCTGACAGCACGGAACCGCCCCCACCCCTTCAGGTGGGGGCGGAGGCGGTCGCGAGCGGACCGGCGGACCAGGATCACGGACGGCCGCGTCTCGCTCTGCGGACGCCGCGCGGGCCCGGTGGCGCCGGACGCGCGGCCGTCCTCCGTCCTACCCGGCCAGGCGGACCGACGAACCCTCGACGGTGATCTCGACGCCGTCCTCGGCCGGGGTCACCTTCGACAGCGCGATGCCACCGGGCAGCCCGCCGACCTTCTGCTGGAAGTCGGTGATCTCGCGGACCTTGTCCTCGGCGACCTTGATGCCGAGGTTCGGCAGCGCGTCGGCCTTCACTCGCACCTCGCCGTCCTGGACGGTCGGGGTGGAGAGGACCTCCACGGGCTTGGGGAGCGTGGTGCCGAAGATCTCCGCCTCGACCGCCACCTTGATCTTGCCGTTGCCGCCGTCGGAGAGGCCGACGACCTTGGCGGTGACGCCGGGGGCGACGTCGATCGGGTCGGGCTTGGCCGTCTTGAGCAGGTCGGCGTAGCCGATCCGGGCGGTTCCCTCGGCGGTCTTCGCGGTGGCCTGGCTGAAGCCGCCGGAGAACTCGACGCCGCGCAGGTGGGCGTTGAGGTCGGCGACGCGGACGCTCTTGCCGTCGGTGGTGGCGTCGAAGTCCCGCACCGAGACCTCGACGTCCTCCAGGCCGCTGCCCACGACCTGGGTGAGGAAGGGGAAGCCGTGGATGGTCACCTCGGGGTCGGTGTCCATCGCCCCGTTCGCCTTGAGCCGGTCGGCCACCTCGCCCTCGGCGAAGTGGACCGCGATGCGGTCGGCGATGACGAAGAGTCCCCCCAGGACCACGACGACGATCAGGAGTCTGCGTAGTGCGCGCATCGTTCGGCTTCCCCCACCAGGTGGCTTCGCTCCCGGCGCCCTGGTGGGCACCTGGCCGCGAGCGTAACCCGGACGGCCTAACGTCCTGATCATCTCCGCACGAGTGTGTGCGACCTGATACGTCCCGATGGCGCACGGCGACCGAAAGCGTACGGAACGCCACCGCGCCCCTGCCGGAATCGGCGGGGGCGCGGTAGGTGTCGGCGGTCGGGGTCAGCCGGTGACCACGCGGCCCAGCAGGTAGACGGCCGGGGCGGCGGCGGTGAGCGGCAGGGCGACGCCCGCCGTCATGTGCACGAACCGCGACGGGTAGTCGTACGCCGCGACCCGGTGGCCGATCACCGCGCACACCGCCGCGCCGGCGCCGATCAGCGCGGCCGGGGCGCCGAGCCCGGTCAGCGCGCCGCCGACCGCACCGGCCCCCGCGCCCGCGAGGACGGCGGCGACCATCGAGGCGGCGGCGGGCAGCGGCAGCGAGCGGACGAAGACCGCGACGGCCACCGAGATCCCGCCGACCACGACCGCGTCCGCCCCGGCGGCCAGGTACCCGGCGGCCAGGATCGCCAGCGCGGCCGAGGCGATGGTGGCGAAGAGGCCGTGCAGCCGGTCGTCGGGCGGAGCGCCGCTGCGCAGCTGGAGGACGAGGCAGAGCAGCACCCAGACGCCGAGCGTGCCGATGACGGCGGCGGGGCCGTTCTCCTCTCCGGCGACCAGCAGCACCGCGTCGGCCACGAGGGCGCCCGCGAAGGCGAGGACGATGCCCTGCCGGGCCGGCCACATCCCGTTCAGCCGGAACCACCCGGCCGCCGTCACCCCCTGGAGGACCACCAGCGGCACCAGCAGCCCGAACCAGCCGAGCGCCGCCCCGCCCGCCATGAGCAGACCGAGCGCGGCGGTGAGCAGCGCGGGCTGCGTCCCCGGGTCGATGATCGGCGAGCGGCCCTCGGCTCGGGCGCGCTGGGCGTCGGTGATGCGGGTGTTGCCGGTGACGGTGGCCGGGCCGTAGGCGGGCCCGTCCTCCGCCGGGCTCTCGGCACCCGGGGCACGGTGACTACCGGTCCCGGCGGGCGCACGGTGGTTCCCGGTCCCGGCGGGCGCACGATGGCTCCCGGTCCCGGCGGGCGCCCGATGGCCGCCGTCCCGCTCCCGGGCCTCGGGCATCGGCCCGGCACCGGTCACGGGCGGGATCAACGCCGTCTCCTCGTACGGCGACGGAGGCGGGACCGCACCTCCCCCACCACCGTGCGACACCGGACCAGACCCAGCCTCCACCGGCGGAATCAACGCCGTCTCCTCGTACGGAGAAGGCGGCGGGACCGGCCCCGGGCCGGGGGCCGTCGGGGGGACGAAGGCCGTCTGCTCGTACGGGGACGGCGGTGGTGCCGGGTGGCCCTGGCCGCCGTAGGGCGGGGGCGGTGGGCCGGGCGGGGTGGCGCCCCGCTTGGCCTGCGGCATCATCGCGGTCTCCTCGTAGGGGGAGGGCGCGGGCCGGCCGGGGGCGCTCGGGGGCGGGGGCGGGCCGGCGGCCGGGGTGGGCGGCATCATCGCCGTCTCCTCGTACGGCGAGGGAGCCGGGTACCGGCCCGAGGGCTGGGCCCCGTATCCCTGCGCCGGGTAGCCCTGCTGCCCACCGTAAGGACCCTGCGAGGGGTCGATCGTGGGGTGGCTCTGGCTCTCCCAGGTCTCGCCCTGCCAGGTCTGCGCGGGCGCGGCCTGCCCCTGGGGGGCCTGCTGCCCGCCGTATGCCTGCTGCGGGTACGGGTCCTGCCCGTACCCCACGGCGTTCGGGTCGTACGGGTGGCCCTGGGGGGCCTGCTGGCCGTACGGGTCGTACGGCTGCTGCGGCTGATTGCTCATGCTGTGGGGGGTCACCCTCCTGCGAACGGCGGGAGCACCTCGACCGTGCCGCCCTCGGCCAGCCGTACGGTCTCATGGGCGCGGGTGCCGACGGGATCGCCGTCGACCAGGAACGAGCAGCGCCGGAGCACGCGGACCAGCTCACCCGGGTGGGCGCCGCGCACACCGTCCAGGACCTCGGCGAGGGTCGCCGCGTCGTACGGCTCCTCGGCGACCCCGGCGGCGGCCTTGGCTGCCGCCCAGTAGCGGATCGTGCCGGTGGGCATGGGGGCTCCTCCTCGGCCGGGTGCGGGACACCGGCCCTCCTTGTTGCCTGGGGCGGTCCGCGGGCGCGCCCGGACGCAAGGTTAGGCCCTCGCGGGGCGGGGGTGACTCGGCGTGTCCCCGAATGCCGGGCGGGCTCTGCTTTGTCCGCGCACGCCGTACGGGCCCGGCCGCGGGCCGGTGAGCTGCGGGCACCCCCAGCGCTCTTCACCCACCCGGCGCCCGCCGCGCCGCCCAGTCGGCGATGCGGGTGAGCAGCGGCTCGCCCGCCGCGTTCTCGGCGTGGCCCATGCCGGGTTCGAGCCAGAGATCGGCGTGGGGGGCCGCGGCGGCCAGGGCGCGGGGGTGGTCGAGGGGGAAGTAGGGGTCGCGGTCGCCGTGGACGAGGAGGAGGGGGGTGGGGGCGATGCGGGCGGCGGCCTCGGTGGGATCGAGCGGGACCGGGTCCCAGTCGCGGGTGTGGACGCGGGTGCGCAGCCCGTACCGGCCGACCGCGCGGCCCAGCGGCCGGGTGACGACCCAGTGCAGGCGGCGCATGGCGGCGGTGCCCCGGTAGTACCAGCGGGCGGGCGCGCTGACCGCGACGACGGCGTCGGTGTGGGCGGGCCCGTCCGCGTCCGGCGTCCCGGGGCGGTGCAGGGCGGCGTGGCGCAGGACGACAGAGCCGCCCATCGAGAAGCCGACCGTCCGCACCGTGCGGTGGCCCAGCCGCCGGGCCCAGGCGACGGCGGCGGCGAGGTCGAGCACCTCGCGGTCGCCGACGGTCGAGCGGCCACCGGAGGCTCCGTGGCCGCGGAACGAGAAGGTGACCACCGCCCCGTGGCGGCGGAAGACGGCCGCGGCCCGGCGGACGTGCGGCCGGGTGGCACTGCCGGTGAAGCCGTGGGCGACGACGGTGACCGGCACCCGGCCGGCCGCGTCCTCGGTCACATCCGCGTCCCCGTCCGCGGGCTCGTACACCGCCTCGATCGCGACCCCGTCGGCCGCCAGCAGCACGACCCGTTCGGCTCCCTCGGGGAATCCTTCCTGACCTGCGGCGACGGGGGTCGTCCGAGGGCTCTGGGCGCCGCCCGCGGACCTCGGTCCGGCCCCTCGCGCACGGCCCCTCGAAGGGACTCGGGAGGCGGCCGGGGAGGGGTCCGGGCGCACGTCGCGCCCTGCCGTAGGCGTACTCATGTGGGTTATTGTGCTGGGAAGAGGACTCGGGCAGCGAAGCCCCCGGGTCCTTTCGTGCTTTCCGGCACGTTGTATACGACCGGGACTCCGGTCGCGTCCTGCGCTCCGGGAGGCCGGCGGTCCCCAGGGCGCGGGGGTCGTGGACGTATCCGTACGCAGTGCCGCATGTCCGTCCGGCGCGCCACTCCGGACGGGCTCCCTCTCGCAGGGAACCGAGGAGGAACCGACGTCATGGGCGAACGATCCAACCCCCACCATCCGAGCTGCCGAGACCGCTGCGGGGCGGGTGAGCGCCGATGAGCTCCCTGCTGCTGCTCACCAACGCCCTCCAGCCCTCCACCGAGGTGCTGCCCGCGCTGGGGCTGCTCCTCCACCAGGTCCGCGTCGTCCCGGCCGAAGGGCCCGCCCTCGTCGACGCCCCGAGCGCGGACGTCATCCTGATCGACGGCCGCCGCGACCTGCCGCACGTCCGCAGCCTCTGCCAGCTGCTGCGCTCCACCGGGCCCGGCTGCCCCCTGGTCCTGGTCGTCACCGAGGGCGGCCTCGCCGCCGTCACCGCCGAGTGGGGCATCGACGACGTGCTGCTGGACACCGCGGGCCCGGCCGAGGTCGAGGCGCGGCTGCGGCTGGCCATGGGCCGCCAGCAGATCACCACCGACGACTCCCCCATGGAGATCCGCAACGGCGACCTCTCCGTGGACGAGGCCACCTACAGCGCCAAGCTGAAGGGCCGCGTCCTCGACCTCACCTTCAAGGAGTTCGAGCTGCTGAAGTACCTGGCGCAGCACCCGGGCCGGGTCTTCACCCGCGCCCAGCTGCTCCAGGAGGTCTGGGGCTACGACTACTTCGGCGGCACCCGCACCGTCGACGTGCACGTACGGCGGCTGCGCGCCAAGCTCGGCCCCGAGCACGAGTCGCTGATCGGCACCGTCCGCAACGTCGGCTACCGCTTCGTCACCCCGGAGAAGCCGGAGGCGAAGGAGAAGGCGGCCAAGGAGCAGGCGCAGGTGGAGGCCGCGGAGAAGGTGCGGGAGTCCCGCGCCGCCGCCGCCTCCGCCTCCGGTTCCCCGGGGCAGGCGGCGGCCAAGGGCTGAGCCGCCCGGCCCGCTCCCTCCGCCCGTCTCCCGGCCGCCCCACGGCGGCCCCGGGAGGCGGGCGGAGCGCCGCCCGGGGCCGGTATCGGAGGGCGGAGAACCCATAGGGCGAGGGCCTCGACCCGCGTAGACTGCCCCGGTGGCCAAGGTGACGCGGGACGACGTGGCGCGACTGGCGGGTACCTCGACCGCCGTCGTGAGTTACGTGATCAACAACGGACCCCGGCCGGTCGCCCCGGCCACCAGAGAGCGGGTACTCGCCGCGATCAAGGAGTTGGGCTACCGGCCCGACCGGGTCGCGCAGGCGATGGCGTCCCGCCGCACCGACCTCATCGGCATGATCGTGCCCGACGCGCGGCAGCCCTTCTTCGCGGAGATGGCGCACGCCGTGGAGCAGGCCGCCGCCGAGCGCGGAAAGATGGTCCTGGTCGGCAACTCCGACTACCTCGACGAGCGCGAGGTCCACTACCTCCGCGCCTTCCTCGGCATGCGGGTCTCCGGACTGATCCTGGTCAGCCAGGGCCCGAGCGAGACCGCCGCCAGCGAGATCGAGGCGTGGGACGCCCGGGTCGTCCTGCTGCACCGCCGGCCCGACGCGATCGACGACGTCGCCGTGGTCACCGACGACGTGGGCGGCGCCCAGCTCCTCACCCGCCACCTCCTGGAGCACGGCGTCCCCTATGTCGCCTGCCTCGGCGGCACCGCCAGCACCCCGCCGGTCGGCGACCCGGTCTCCGACCACGTCGAGGGCTGGCGCCGCGCCATGGCCGAAGCGGGCCGCACCACCGAGGGCCGCCTCTTCCAGGCCCCGTACAACCGCTACGACGCCTACGAGGTCGCCCTGACCCTCCTCGCGGGGCCCGACCGCCCGCCCGCCATCGTCTGCGCCACCGACGACCAGGCGATAGGCGTGCTGCGCGCCGCGCGGGAGCTGCGGATCGACGTGCCCGGGGAGCTTCTCGTGGCCGGCTTCGACGACGTCAAGGAGGCCGGTCTCACCGACCCGCCCCTGACCACGGTCGCCTCCGACCGCACCGCGATGGCCCGCGCCGCCGTCGACCTCGTCCTCGACGACGCCCTGCGCGTGGCGGGCTCCCGCCGCGAGCGGCAGAAGGTGTTCCCGTCGCGGCTGGTCGTGCGGCGCTCCTGCGGCTGCTCCTGAACGAGCGCGGGCACCGCCCCGGCCTCCTCGTGCCGGGGGGGACAGGCTTCCTTATACCGGGCATACGGGATTCTCCCCCGCTTCTCAGGCGCTTCTCAGCTCGCTCTCATCCGGCGGCCGGATCGTCGCAGACATGACGGAGAGCCCCCGCCACGACGGCGCACCCAGCGAGTACCCGACGACCCCGTACCCCGAGCAGCGGACGCCGTACGCCCACGGTGCGGCCGGCGAGGCGGCTGCCTGGCCGCCGCCGCCCGCCTACCCGCCGCACACCCCGCGTCACCGGCGCCGCCTGCGCGGACCGGCCGGGCTGCTCGCCGCGGTCGCGGTGGCCGCCGCCGCGATCGGCGGCGGGACGGCGTACGCCTTCCAGGAGCTGACCGGCGGCGGGGCCGACGGCTCGGGCTCGCCGGTCAACGGCACCACCGTGGCCGCCTCCAGCAGGGGGACGGTCGCCGGGGTGGCCGCCGCGGTCGGGCCGAGCATCGTGGAGATCAAGGCGGCGGGGTCCTCGGGCCAGTCGACCGGCTCCGGCGTGATCATCAGCGAGGACGGCGAGATCGTCACCAACAACCACGTGGTCTCCGGGGCCTCGCAGGTCCAGGTGGCGACCAGCGACGGCACGACGTACAGCGCCGAGGTGGTCGGCACGGACAGCTCCAAGGACCTGGCGCTGATCGAGGTCCGGGGCGCCTCGGGGCTCAAGGCGGCCTCGCTCGGCGACTCCGGCAAGGTGGCCGTCGGGGACGACGTGGTGGCCATCGGGTCGCCCGCCGGACTGACCGGGACCGTGACCAGCGGCATCGTCTCCGCCCTCGACCGCGACGTGACCGTCTCCCGGGACGAGAGCCAGGGCGGCAGCGGGCAGGGCGGCGGTCGCGAGTGGCCCTTCGAGTACGGCGGGGAGCAGTTCAACGGCGAGACCGGCGAGCGGACCACGACCTACCAGGCGATCCAGACCGACGCCTCCCTCAACCCGGGCAACTCCGGCGGCGCCCTGATCAACCTGGACGGCCAGATCATCGGCATCAACTCGGCGATGTACTCGGCCGGTTCCTCGCAGGGCTCGTCGTCGGACGCCGGCAGCGTCGGCCTGGGCTTCGCCATCCCCGTCAACGACCTCAAGGCCGACCTCGACACGCTGCGCTCCGGCTCCCAGCGGTGACGGGTGCGGGCCGCCCCGCGCGTGCGAGGCTGACCGCGATCCGAGTTCCGTACCCCCGAACCCCAGGGAGCCCGCCATGCCGGCCGCCGAACCCCAGGACCAGGACCGCGAGCAGCGCATCCTGATCGTCGACGACGAGCCCGCGGTCCGCGACGCGCTCCGCCGCAGCCTCGCCTTCGAGGGGTACGGCACACAGGTCGCCGTCGACGGCCTCGACGCGCTGGACAAGGCCGCCTCCTACCGCCCCGACCTGATCATCCTGGACATCCAGATGCCCCGGATGGACGGGCTGACGGCGGCCCGTCGGATGCGGGCCGGCCAGGACAGGGTGCCGATCCTCATGCTGACCGCCCGCGACACCGTCGGCGACCGCGTCACCGGCCTCGACGCGGGCGCCGACGACTACCTGGTCAAGCCCTTCGAGCTGGACGAGCTGTTCGCCCGGGTCCGCGCCCTGCTCCGCCGCTCCTCGTACGCCGCCGAGCCGGCCGGCTCCGGCGAGGGCGAGGACGTGCTCGCCTTCGCCGACCTGCGGATGGACCTCTCGACCCGCGAGGTACTGCGCGGGAACCGGCCGGTGGAGCTGACCCGTACCGAGTTCACCCTGCTGGAGATGTTGCTCGCCCACCCGCGCCAGGTGCTGACCCGCGAGCAGATCCTCAAGGCCGTCTGGGGCTTCGACTTCGAGCCGACCTCCAACTCCCTGGACGTGTACGTGATGTACCTGCGGCGCAAGACCGAGGCGGGCGGCGAGCCGCGCCTGGTGCACACCGTGCGCGGCGTCGGCTACGTGCTGCGCTCGGGGAGCGGCGAGTGAGACGGCTCGGCGCGCTCCCGCTGCGGGCCCGCCTCGCCCTGCTGGTGACGGCGGCCGTGGCGCTGGCGGTCGCCGCCGTCTCGGTGGCCTGCTGGTTCGTGGTGCGCGGCAAGCTGTACGACGAGATCGACGCCCAGTTGCACGCGCAGAACCAGCCGCAGCCCACCGCCGCCCTGCGCGACCTGCTCGCCGACTGCCCGAGCGAGCCCGCCCCGGCCGGCCCGGGCGACTTCGGCCGGGCCCAGCCCGAGCTGTACCTCCAGCTGGTCACCAGCGACGGCCGGGTCTGCGTCGCGGCCTCGTCCGCCGGGGTGGTCCAGCCCGACGCCGCCGATCTCGCGGTGGCGTCGGCCGGGCCCGGCCACGAAGCCGGGCCGCACGACGCGAAGGCCGCCGACGGCACCGAGGTCCGCGTCCTGGCCGCCCCCGCACTGGGCAAGGGCCCGCCCCCGGCGCACTTCCCGGGCACCGCGATCGTCTACGCGTACGCGCTGGAGGAGACCCACGACACCCTGGACGACCTGGCGCTGCTGCTCCTGCTCGTCTCGGGCGTCGGGGTCCTCGGCGCGGGCGGGGCCGGGCTGTGGATCGCCCGGTCGGGGCTGCGGCCCGTGGACCGGTTGGCCAAGGCCGTGGAGCAGGTGGCCCGCACCCGGGACCTGACGGTGCGCATCCCGGTCGAGGGCGACGACGAGATCGCCCGACTCTCCGCCTCCTTCAACGCGATGACCAGCGCGCTCGCCGACTCCCACGACCTCCAGCAACAGCTCATCGCCGACGCCGGGCACGAGCTGCGCACCCCGCTGACCTCGCTGCGGACCAACATCGAGCTGCTGGCCCGCAGCGAGAGCACCGGCCGCGCCCTGCCGGCCGAGGACCGGGCCGAGCTGCTCGACTCGGTCAAGGCCCAGATGACGGAACTGGCCGCGCTCATCGGCGACCTCCAGGAACTCTCCCGCACCGACGGCGCGCAACAGGGCCGCCTGGAGGTGGTGGCCTTCCACGAGACGACGGCGACCGCCCTGCGCCGGGCCAGGCTGCGCGGCCCGCGGCTGACCTTCACCGCCGACCTGGCGCCCTGGTACGTCCGCTGCCGCCCGGCCGCGCTGGAGCGGGCCGTGGTCAACATCCTCGACAACGCGGTGAAGTTCAGCCCGCCCGGCGGCACCGTCGACGTCCGCCTGCACCGCGGCGAACTCACCGTCCGCGACCGGGGCCCCGGCATCCCCGAGGACGAACTCCGGTACGTCTTCGACCGGTTCTGGCGCTCCCCGTCGGCCCGCTCGCTGCCCGGTTCGGGGCTGGGCCTGTCCATCGTGGCCCGTACCGCCGAGCAGTGCGGGGGCCGGGTCGCCGTGGAACGGGCCGAAGGGGGCGGAACCCTGGTCCGGCTGATTCTGCCGGGGGCGCCCACGCCGCCGCCGGGGGCGGAGCGCACGGAGGACGGGGCCGAGGAGGCCGACGGAGGTACGGGGGCGGGCTGAGGCCAGGCCCCGTACCGGACCGCGCGCGCCCGCCCTACTTCCCGAACCGCACCCCCGTCCCCGCCAGCCTGACCAGGATGCCGTCCGGCTCCACCCTGACGTCGCGCAGGCGGACGTCGCCCTCGGCGGGGAGTTCGGGGAGGGTGAAGCCGAGGGTGAGGCGGTCGGCGAGCTGGGGGCGGGTGAGGTCGGCGAGGGCGTCGAGGAGGTTCGGGTCGATGCCGAGGCGGCTCAGGACGTCGGGGTGGGCGGCGGCGAGGTCGACCAGGTTGACCGCGAGGAGGTCGTCGACGACGGCGGGGGTGCCGAGGAGGTCGGCGAGCCTGCGGTCGTCGGCGAGGGCCGCGCGGATCCGGGAGTCGGGGACGCCGAGGGCGTGCACGATGGCCGGGACCGAGAGCAGGGCCTTGGCCTTGGCCGTCTCGTCGGCCAGCTTCTCCAGGCTGCTCGGGGTGAGGTGGAGGCCGGCACCGGGGCGGAAGACGGCGAGGTCACCGATGTCCAGCCGTGCGCCGGTGACCTCGGTGGTGACCCCCCGGTCGCCCTCGCGGCGGATCAACGCGTTGGCGCGCAGGGCCAGTTCGTGCCCGGCCACGGGCAGGGTGCCGCGCGCGAGGACGCGGTCGTCGCCCTTGCCGGTGAACGTGACCTGGGAGGCGCCGAGTTCGCGCCCGAGGTCGTCGAAGGAGAGCCGGACCTCTCCGTCGACGCCGCCGATGTCGGCCCCGTCGAAGCCGGTCAGGCCCTCCCCGGAGATCCGTACGTCGTGCCCGGTGGCGGAGACCTCGGCGAGCGAGACGCGACCGGCGGCGACGTCGGGGACGGTGAGGTGGACGGTGTCGAGCCGCCGGGCGGCGACCTGGGTGAGGAAGGGGAAGCCGTCGATGTCGACCTCGGGGGCGGCGGCGAGGTTCATCGACTCCTTGAGCGACTCCTCCGCCTTGTTCTCGGCGTAGAGGACGGCCCAGCGGTCGCCGAGGGCGAGGAAGGCGGCCAGGACGAGCACGCCGACGGTGATCTTGGCGCCCCAGTGCAGCGTGTGGAAGGCGCTCCGCACGGGACCGCGCCCGCGCGGCCGGCGCCGGGGCGCCGCAGCGGGGGGCGGCGCGCAGGCCGGGCCCTCGCCGGTCTCGAAGGCGTCGAGGGCGTCCGGCTCCTCCTGGAGGAAGGTGTCCACGGCCCGGTCGTCGAGCCCGGCCAGCTGCTCGTACGGGTTGTCCCACTCGGGGTTGGACGCGTACGGGCCGTAGCGCGGCGCGGGCGTGGCGGGCTCGTCGGCGGGGTCCGGCGCCTGGGGTGAACGGTCGTTTTCCTTGGCCATGCGGTGGGGGGAACGCATCGCCTCATCCCACCACGCCCCCCGCCACCACCCGCAACCTCGGCTCCCGGTACCTCAGCTAATGCGAGGTTTTCCGCACGTGTCGCGGGGAGGAGTCCCGCCCCGGGCGACGGCGGGAGGGGCGCACCCGGTGCTCCGCCGGGTGCGCCCCTCCTCCTTCCCTTCGTCGCCGGTGCGGCGCGTTACCGCACGATCGCGATCCGGTCCCCCTTCGGCGGTTCCAGGGGGTCGGCGGGGGAGGTGGTGGCCGTCAGGTAGTCGTTGAAGGCGGCCAGGTCGTCGCTGCCGACGAGGGGGTCGGTGCCCGCGCCGAGGGCCGCGAAGCCGTCGCCGCCGCCGGCGAGGAAGGAGTTCATCGCGACGCGGTAGGAGGCGGCCGGGTCGATCGGCTCGCCGTTCAGGCGGATGGTGTCGGCGACGACGCGGTCGGCGCCGGACCTGGTGAGGTCGAGGGTGTACGTCAGCCCCTCCGACACCTGGAGGATCTTCGGGGACGCCTCGTTGCCGCCGCTGACCTGCTGCTGGAGCGCGGTCACCAGTTGCTCGCCGGTGAGCGTGACGAGGTTGACGGTGTTGCTGAACGGCTGGACGGTGAACGCCTCGCCGTAGGTCACCACCCCGTCGCCCTCGCCGCCGGACGCCTTGTACACCAGGTCGGAGCGGATGCCGCCGGGGTTCATCAGCGCGAGGACGGCCGTGTCGTCCAGGGACTTGGCGTGGGCCAGCTGGGCGTCGGCGATGACGTCGCCGAGCGGCGACTCCGGCGTGGTGGCGCCCCGGCCGGGCAGGTCGCCGGAGATGTGGCCGACGGGCTGGGCGGCGATCGGCGCGGCCAGCTCGTTCCAGTCGGAGATCAGCCGGGTGAGGTCCTTGGCCTTGGGCTGGTCCCGGGTGACGACGTGGTTGGCCGAGGAGACGCTGGTGCGGACGATGTCCTTGGTCTTCCGGTCGTACGTCAGCGTGGTGTCGGTGTAGAGCTTGCCGAAGGACGAGGCCGAGGTGACCGTGCGCGGCTCGCCGGACGGGTCCGGGACGGTGCAGACGTACGCCTCGTGCGTGTGGCCGGTGACCAGCGCGTCCACCTTGGGCGTGATGCCCTTGGCGATCTCCACGACCGGCCCGGAGATGCCGTCCCCGGCGCCGGAGGAGTCGCAGTCGTAGTTGTACGACGTGGACGCCGGGGCCCCGCCCTCGTGGATGAGCGCGACGATCGACTTGACGCCCTGGCGGTCCAGCTCACGGGCGTACTTGTTGACGGTCTCGACCTCGTCGTGGAACTTCAGCCCCTTGACGCCCTCGGCCGAGACGATGTCCGGCGTGCCCTCCAGGGTGACGCCGATGAAGCCGATCTTGACGCCGTTCTTCTTCCACACCGTGTACGGCTTGAGGATCGGCTCGCCGGTCTTCTCGTCCGTGACGTTGGCGGCGAGGTAGGGGAAGTCGGCGCCCTGGAACTTCCGGCCGTCGGTGTAGCAGCCGTCCTCGGGGTGGCAGCCACCCTTCTGGAGGCGGTTCAGCTCGGCGCGGCCCTCGTCGAACTCGTGGTTGCCGACGCCCGTGACGTCGAGCTTCATCCTGTTGAGCGCCTCGATGGTCGGCTCGTCGTGGAAGAGCCCGGAGAGCAGCGGACTGGCGCCGACCATGTCACCGGCGGCGGCCGTGACGCTGTACGGGTTGCCCTTGCGCGCGGTGCGCAGCGAGGTCGCCAGGTACTCGGCGCCGCCGGCGTCGATCGCCTTGGTCGAGCCGTCCGGCTGGGTCTCGGTGACCTGGCCGGAGGAGCCGGCCGGGGGTTCGAGGTTGCCGTGCAGGTCGTTGAAGGAGAGCAGTTGCACGTCGACGGTGCGGCCGTGGCCGGGCTTGCCGTGGTCGTGGCCGGGCTCGCCGTGGGCCCCGGCCGGCATCGCGGCGACCAGCGCGCCGACGGCGGCCAGCGAGACGGTACCGGTCACCAGGCGCCGGGTACGGCGTCTCGTGCGGGGTGTGGCTGACATGCGTCCCCCTGAGGGAGTGGACTGGGATACGAGCGAAGCCTAGGGTCAACGCGCGTAGCAGGACAGAGGGTTGCGGTTACGACGAGGTTGCCGTCGGGCGGCGCGCCACCCCGGACGCCCGTTACGCCCCGAATGCGGCGGCCCGGCCGCCCGCCCGCCGTACCCTCGGGACCATGACCAGCGACGCCTCGGCCCCCGTGCCCTCCCGCCAGATCCACACCACCGACCAGCTCACCGAGGACCAGGCCGTCTCGGTGCTGGCCCTGCTGGCCGACGCCGCCGCAGAGGACGGCCAGCAGGCCGTCTCCGAACAGGGCCGCCTCCACTTGCGCGGGGGCCGCCGCGAGGGCGTACGCCACCTCCTGCTGACCGTCGGCGGACAGCTCGTCGGCTACGCCCAGTTGGAGGGCGCCGACCCGGTCGAGCCGCCCGCCGGCGAACTGGTCGTCCACCCCGCGCACCGGGGCCGGGGCCACGGCCGGGCGCTCGGCACCGCCCTGCTGGAGGCGGCCGGCGGCCGGCTGCGGGTCTGGGCGCACGGCGGGCACCCGGCCGCCCGGCACCTGGCGATCGCGTTGGGGATGAGCCTCTTCCGGGAGCTGCGCCAGATGCGCCGCCCCCTCTCGGTCCCGCCGCTGCACGAGTCGGCGTACCCGGAGGGCGTCACCGTGCGCACCTTCGTCCCCGGCGAGGACGACGCGGCCTGGCTCGCGGTCAACGCCGCCGCCTTCGCCCACCACCCCGAGCAGGGTTCCCTGACCCAGCGCGACCTGGACGACCGGATGGCCGAGCCCTGGTTCGACCCGAAGGGGTTCTTCCTCGCCGAGCGCGAGGGCGAACTGGCCGGTTTCCACTGGACCAAGGTCCACGCCGACGAGCGCCTCGGCGAGGTCTACGTGGTCGGCGTGGCCCCCGCCGCCCAGGGCTCCGGCCTCGGCAAGGCCCTCACCACCACCGGCCTCGCCCACCTCGCCGCCGAGGGGCTGCCGACCGCCATGCTCTACGTCGACGCGGACAACGAGGCGGCGGTCAGCGTGTACGAGCGGCTGGGGTTCACGACGTACGAGACGGACCTGATGTACCGCACGGAGGCCTGAGCCGGGAGGCCCGCCCGCACGGCCCCGCCGCGTTCCCGAAGGGAGCGGGGCGGGGCCCGCGCATGTCGGGAGCGATGAACACCGGCCCCCCCGGGCGGCCGGTGTCCGCCGCACGAGCCGCGCCCTCCACCGCCCGTGACGCCCCGTCACCGCGAAACGGGAGCATCAGCGCTTACCACCCCAAAGCTCGCTAGGGTCCACCCCATGCGCCCGATGCCGTCCGCCGACATGGTCAGCCTGATCTCCTTCCTCGCCGTGCTGCTGGTCTTCTTCAGCATCGACGTGCGGTCCAGGGACCCGGCGGCCTCCCAGCCCTGGCAGGCGAGCCTCTTCGAGTGGGCGTCCCGGATCGGGGGTGTCGCCACGGCCCTGGCCTTGACCCTGGGGTGGGTGGACCTCTTCCTCCCGGACGAGAGCAGCCCGATCCACGTGGCCTTCGTGGCCGTACCCGGGTCGACGGCCGTCCTGTGCGCCATCGCGCTGGGGCTGGAGATGCTGTGGCAGCGCGGGGAGCCGTCCTGACGGGGGCAGGGAGGCCGTTCCGGCGGCGTGGGCGCGCGGCTTCGAGGCGCCTCTGTTCGAGCCGTGACCTCGCCGCCTCACGCCCACCCCCTGGGGGGACTTGACGTTTGAGCGGAGCTGCATCACCCTTTCACTACTTGATTAGTGAAAGGGGGGTGACAGGTGATCGCCTACCGGATCGACCGGCGCAGCGGAGTCGCCACCTACCTCCAGATCGTCCAGCAGACCCGGCAGGCGTTGCGGCTGGGACTGCTGGAGCCCGGGGACAAGTTGCCGACCGCCCGCGAGGTGGTGGAGGCGACCGCGGTCAACCCCAACACCGTGCTGAAGGCGTACCGCGAGCTGGAGCGCGAAGGGCTGGTCGAGGCCCGCCGGGGCCTGGGCACCTTCGTCCGCCGCACCCTCGGCACCGACGCCGACACCGGGCCGCTCCAGGCGGAGTTGGCCCAGTGGGCGGCGCGGGCGCGGAAGGCCGGGCTCGGGCGCGAGGACGTGGCCGCGCTCTGCGCGGCGGTACTGGACTCGACGTATCCGGCGGAGGGTGAACGATGAGCACGACCTTGAACAGGCCCGCACCGGACGCCGTCTCGGCCGCGCCGACACCCTCGGTCGTCACGCTGGCCAGGGTCGCGCTGCGACTGCACCGGGGGGCGCTGGTGACCTGGCTCGCCGTGGTGGTGCTGGCGGCGGCGGGGCTGGTGTGGCTGCGGTCGCTGGGGATGTCGGCCGAGATCCTGGGGCCGCCCGACTGCTGGCGCCAGCCGGACTGCCTGCCCCGCGAGCCGGGTGTCGACCCGAACCTCGCGCTCCACCTCCAATGGTCCGGCGCGACTGTCCCCATCCTGCTGAGCACGCTGCCCGTGGCCGTCGCCGCCTGGGCCGGTGCCGCCCTCACCGGGGCCGAGCAGGAACGGGGGACGGCCGCGTTCGCCTGGACGCAGTCGGTCTCGCCGCGCCGCTGGGTCGCGGTGAAGTGGTCGGTCGCGGGAGCCGTGGTCGTGGCCGGGGTGGGCCTGCTGGTGCCGCTGTACGTATGGGCCCGGTCCGTTCCGTACCTGGCCGAGACCCCGCTGGACGACTGGACGGTCCAGCTCCTCTTCTCCGCCTCCGGACCGGCCACCCCGGCCCTGTATCTCCTCGCCGTCACCCTCGGCGCGTACACCGGGCTGCTGCTGCGGCGCTCGCTGGCCGCTCTGGCGGTGTCGGCGGGGGCCATGTTCGGGGCGGTGAAGGGCTTGCCGCTCCTGATCCCCCACCTGTGGCCGGCGGAACGGGTCTTCGGCTGGGACAGGGAGTCCGTCCCGGGGAAGGCGTGGGTGCTCAGCTCCGGGCCGGTCGACGGGCAGGGCCGGACCGTGTCGATGGACGGCTGCTACCTCGACGACGAGTCCCTCGTCCGCAGTTGCGTCGAGGCGAAGGGCGCCGAGGGCTTCGAGACCGTCTACCACCCCGCCTCCCACGCCGTCCCCCTCCACCTCGCCGAGGCGGCCCTGGTCCTCGTGGTCACCGCCGCGCTCGCCTTCGCGGCCCTGCGCCTGCTGCGCCGCCGCACCGCCTGACCCTCGCCCTCCCGTCCCCACGAAGGAATCACCATGACCGACACCGCCATCGAGGCCCGGGGCCTCGGCAAACGGTTCGGGCGCCGGGCCGCGCTCGACGCCTGCTCGTTCCGGCTGCCCGCCGGGCGGATCTGCGCCCTGGTCGGGCCGAACGGCGCGGGCAAGAGCACCCTGCTCACGCTCGCCGCCGGACTGGCCAGGCCCTCCGGCGGGGAGCTGCGCGTCCTCGGCGCCGGCCCCGCCGAGGCCCGCCGCGAGATCGCCTACGTCGCCCAGGACAAGGCGCTCTTCCCGCAGTTGACCGTGGCCGACACCCTGCGACTGGGCGCGGACCTCAACCCGGGCCGCTGGGACCAGGAGGCCGCCGAGCGGATCGTGTACGAGGACGGGGCCGAATCGGCGCTCGACCCGTCCGCCAAGGTGCGCGGCCTCTCCGGCGGGCAGCGGACGCGGGTCGCGCTGGCGCTCGCCCTCGGCAAGCGGCCCGCCCTGCTCCTCCTCGACGAGCCGGTCTCGGACCTCGACCCGCTGGCCCGCCACCAGTTGATGGGGACGCTGCTCGCGGAGGCGGCCGAGCGCGGCACCACCGTCGTCATGTCCTCGCACATCCTCGGCGAGCTGGCCGGAGCCTGCGACTTCCTCCTCCTGCTCGGCGGCGGGCGGGTCCGGATGGCCGGCCCGGCGGAGGACCTGACCGCCGTGCACCGCCTGGTCACGGGCCCCGGCGGCCCGGACGACCTCGCCCCGCACACGGTGGTGGAGTCCCGCCCCAACGGGCGCGGCCTCAGCGCCCTGATCCGTCCCGAAGGCCCGGTCGGCGGCGGCTGGGAGTGCGAGGAGCCGAACCTGGAGGACGTCCTCCTGGCCCACCTGCGCAACCCGTCCGCGCCCGCGCTCCTCGCCCCCGAGGCGACCGCGCGGGACCTGGCCGGGGCGGGGGTGCGGGCGTGACGACGACCCTGGCTCCCGACCGGCGCACCGAGGCGCCCGGCCCCGCTTCCGCGCGCACCCCGCGCACCGCGCTCCCGCGTGCGGCGCTCCGGCTGCACCGCAAGGCGCTGGTGGTGGGCGCGGCCCTGGTCGGCGTCTTCACCCTGCTGCTGCTCGGCTCCCTGCTGTGGCGCTCCCTGTACAGCCCGGCCCAGGCCGCCGCCTGCGGCACCGGAGCCGGATGCCCGGGACTCCACTCGTACGGGACGGCGCACTCCGTCTTCTGGTCCCTGCTCAACCAGAGCCAGAACGTGCTGCTCCTCGTCCCCCTCGTCATCGCCGCCTACGCGGCCGGCCCGCTCACCGCCCGCGAACGCGAACTCGGCACCCACCACCTCCTGTGGACCCAGTCCGCCGCCTCGCCCACCCGCTGGCTCCGCTCCACCCTCGCGCTGGCTTCCGTGGCCGTCGCGGTGGCGGGTGTCCTCCTGGTCATGGTCTACCGGACGGCGCTCGCCCCGGTGGCAGGGGCGTGGGGCGTCGGCGGCTGGGTCCCCGGCGGGTACGCCGCCTCGGGGCCCGTACTCGTGGCGTACTGCCTGCTCGGGCTGGCCGTGGGGGTGTGCGCGGGGACCCTCATCGGGCGTGCCCTGCCCGCGATCTTCGCCGGGGTGGTCGGGACCGGGCTGTTGATGGGGGTGGGCGTGGCGGTCCGGCCCTGGCTGTGGCCGGCCTCCACCCTGACCGTCCCCTTCACCCGGGACCGCAGCGCTTGGCCCGCTTCCGGTGCCGACTGGCCCGAGGACGCCGAGATACGGGGCCAGTGGCTCGTGACGGGGAACGGGGACCGGATCGACCTCGAATCCTGCTACGCCACGCCGGGCGGGATCGCGGGGTGCGGATCGCGGTCCGGAGCGGAGAACTGGCTCGTGGAGTTCCACCCGTTCTCCCACCGCCTGCCCGTCATGCTCGTCGAGACCGGGCTCGTCCTCCTGCTGGCCGCCCTCGCCGTGGGCGCCGCCTTCCTCGTCCTGCGGCGGCGCACGCCCTGACCTCGGCGAGGGGCGGGGTTCGTGGGCCTCGGGCGTCGGCGGGGGGTCCTGACGGCGGAGCCATCCTGGCCGTGCCGGTCACCAGCGACCTCACCCGCCGGCCAGGTCGATGGTGGCCGACCACCCGCGCAAGAGCCCCGCCGCACTCCGGACCACCGGAGGCGCGGCGGGGCTCCTGAGCGCTACGTCAGCCGCAAGCCTTCGCGAACGTCACGAGGGCGGCGAAGCCCTCGGGGGTGAGGGTCAGATGCGGGGCGTGCGGGGTCTTGCTGTCACGCACCAGGACTTCGCCGGTGAGGGCGGCGTGCTGCGGGGCCCACTCGACGCACTGGCCTTCCCCGGCGCTGTACGTGCTCTTGACCCACCGCAGGGCCCCGAGGGCGGGAACGTTACTCATTTGCGTGGTCCTCCATGATCTTGCGAATCAAAGCGCGTGATCCCTCTTCGGAGAGCGCCGTCATGCGTAGCCGGTCGAGCTTCTTGACCGCCGAGGCCACCACGGCCGGTGACTCGTCCACCTGCCCGCCGTGGGTCGGCGTCTCGGTGTAGACCGCGCGGGGCTTCTCGTCCAACGCAAGCAGCGTAAAGGGCAGATGGGATGGTGCGGCACCCGCGACGAAGGGAAAGACTTGAACCGTCACATGGGGCGACCGCATGAGCACCAAGAGGTGCTCCATCTGTCCGGCCATGACGGAGGGACCCCCGACATGCGCGCGCAGCACAGCCTCATGAACGATCACCCAGAGCAGGGGCGGCTCGTCTCGATTCAGAACCGCCTGCCGACGCAGGCGGAGTTCCACGCGTGCCTTTATCTGTTCGTCGGACTCGCGCGGGAACGTGGCACGGGTGACCGCCGCCGCGTACTCAGGCGTTTGCAACAAGCCCATGAGGAAGGTGCACGAGTAGTCAGTGATGCCGGTGGCCGACTCTTCCAGCGCAATGTACGGAACGAACCAGTCCGGATGCCCCTGCCTGCCGAGCCTCTTCCGTAGACGCTTGTAGAGACCCGGAGTTCCAGCCACACGGTCCATGGCGATGGCGAACGCCTCGGAGGCCAGTACAGCCCCCTTTTCCACCTTGCTCACTTGCCCCTGGTTGTAGTGCAACTTCGCAGCGAACGCCTCCTGCGAGAGCCCCAGCGCATCACGTAGCGCCTTGGCCTCACCCCCGAAGTATTCGGCGCCGTTCTTGGGTTCGCACTCCTCGCCGACCTCTTCGTTCACCTGTTCAACCTCCCTCTATGCCTCACTGGTTGGCGGGATATGCCATGCCCCTTGGCATGGCTTCAGCCCTTTTGAGAGTACGCCTCGGCGGTCACTGTTGGTGTGCACCCGGTTACACGTACGCAGCCGGCGAAGCAGCCCCACCGAAGGACCACACCGTATGAACGCCGAGTCGGCCTCTCCGCCCCCTGTCGACACCGATCAGCCGCCCACCCCGGATTCGCGGACGGGCGTCGCCCCCTGCCGCCCCTGCCAGGAACTCGCCCTCGCCGAAGCCGTCGCCACGGCCGAGTACGACTGGAGCAGGGCGACCGACTGCCGGGTGCTGCGCAAGCGGCACCGGGAGTCCGGGGAGTGTGGGGCCGGGGAGTCGGCGTGAGGGGTGCGGACCCCGTCGGGGAGGAGCCCGAGTTCAATCCGCTGGCGTTTCCGCCGTGCGCCTGTCCGCGTCACCGGGCCCACGACGGCCCCGCGCCCGCCGAGGGCGAGGAGTCCGCCGTGCTCCGGGAACTCCGTGCGCGGGTCGCCGAGGAGAACGGGGCGCGGCGGTGGGTGCGGGGGCAGGGGTGACGGGCGTGGAGTACCTGGCCGAGACGTACGGCGGCGACGCCGGGACCAGCGTTCACCTCGGCGGGACCATCGTCCCGACCCGCCGCCTCGCGCTCCGCTGGCTGCGGGGGCAGGCCCGGCGGCTGGCCGACGCGCTCGACCCGCACCCGCGCACCGGCTGGGCCCCGCCCGGCACGCTCCGGCGGATACCGGCCGCCGTCCGGGACGCCCCCGGCGCCCTGCGCGGGTGGCACGCCTCCACCGAGTCCCAGGACGCGGCCCTGCGCTGCCTGGCGGACGGCGAACCCTTCGTCTTCCTCACCCAGGACACGGCGTGCTGGTACCGCCTCACCGCGCACCCCCTGCCCGTACCGCCCGTACCGAGCACCACCCGCCCCCGGCGCCTCGTCCGCCTCACCCCTTCATCGGCATGACGGCCGCGCCCCGCCCGGCCCCGGCGACCAGGAGCAACCGCGTGCGACCCACCCCGGACGACGCCACCACCGACCCGGCCCTCGTCCCGGTCAGCGCCCCGGACCAGGCCGACCATAACCAGGTCGGCCCCGACCAGCCCACCCCCCAGACCCCCCGCCTCGTCCGTTGCCCGATGCTCGCCTGCGGCCGACTGCACGAGCTGCCACCGGACTTCGCGTAGACGCGTCACGCGGGCCGGCCCCTGCCGGAGCTGTGACACTGTTGGCAAACTTGTACAGGCCGGGCTACTCCGCCCCGGGTTCGACACGATGCTCCTGCGCTGGCCTCCCGCTGTCTGGGCCGCTCTGCCCGTTGGTTCCGTTGGGGCTCGCAAAGTGGAGGAAGAGGTAGGAGGGCGGTCCGCTATGTCTCACTCCATCCGTGCCCGCTCGATCACCGTGAGAACGGCCTCCGTCACAGCCTCCGGCCGGCTGCGGTGGATGTAGTGCCCAGCGTCGCGCACGACCCTGTGCTCGCCGTGCTCCGCTTCAGCGGCGACCTGCGCCTGCAGCTTCGTCCACCGCTCCCGCAACCGCCGGGGCATCCCCTGCATCGCGCTCAGGACGGTTACGGGTACTTCCGGCAGGCGCGAGGCCGCGCGCAGTCGCCGGATGGCGGACGCTTGCCGAGGGATCATCCGGTTCTCAGCCATCGCGGTGCGTACCTGGTGTTCATCGGCGTAGCACGCCAGTTCCGCCTCGACAAGCAGGTCCCGGACGCGCGGGTCGTCGGTCACCGCTTCGGCCGACCACACAGCCGCTTTGCGCAGGGAGCGTTCGGTGCGTCCCAGCACCCTCTGTATGGCGAATAGACGCATGAAGGCCTCCTCCGCAACCCGTCCGATCAAGGGATCGAACTCCTCATGGGCCGGATCGACAAGGACAAGCCCCGATACCAACTCCGGGGCAGTCCACGCCACCTGTTGGGCGAGCTGGCCTCCCCAGCTGTTGCCGACCAAAATGCAGGGCCCCCGTCCTGCCTCAGTCAGCAACGCGATCAGGTCCGCCACCGCGGAGCCAGCGGTGAGCAGCGGCGCTGGATCACTCATGCCGAGCCCTGCACGGTCGTAGGCGATGACGCGTACGTGCCCGGCCAGCACGGGCATCAGCGGCGCCCATGTCAGCGCCGGTGTACCGCTGGCCGCGTCCAGGACCACCGTGGGGCTGCCCGACCCCGCCTCGACCCACCGCAGTGCCCGCCCGCCCCGATCCAGCTCACCGCGCGTTACGCCGCACGGTATGAGTTCACTAAGCGCCTTCACCACTGCGTCGCTCATGGGCTCCCCTCCCGTTAGATGAAGCCCCCATGCTGACGGGTGCGGGACCCGGGCAACAGCCCATGGGCCGGGGCCGTCTTCCCTCCGGGGCAGAGGTGATCCGGGTGATCCGGAAGAAGGTCCTACCAGTGCTAGTCGGTGGGCCGTAGGGCCGCCAGGCGAGATGTTCGTGTGCGGGCTCGTGGGGTTTCGGTCCACCACGCATTGAGGCGGTGGAAGTTCATCGCCGTGGCCGTGAGCTGGTGCTGAAGCCGGGCTTTGGGCAGGCCGTGATACCGGCATTGCCGCAGGCCGAAGGCTCGAACACCTTGGGAGATGGTGCCTTCGACACCGGCCCGGTGTGCGTACTGCTTCTTCCAATCCTGAGTATCTTCCTGGGCTCGTGCCTGCTGGATCGCCTCATACTCCGCTTGCGGACGGAGGGTAATCCGGCGGCCCATGTCCCACTTACTGTTGGAGCGGGTGCACTGCTCTCGGGTCTTGCAGGGACGGCAGGCAGACGGCGGGAACCGTGCTCGGACCACGGCTGTCCCCTCCTGGGAGCGGTCTTCGGCCCAACGGCTGCTGGTTGCGCCGTTGGGGCAGGTCACCTGCCGGTTTTCCCAGTCGACGGCGAAGTCTGCCTGGGAGAAGCCGCCGTCCTTGGTCTGCCAGCTGGTGGAGGCGAGGATTGGGCCCACCAGAGTCACTTTGTGATTTCGGCGGGCGGTGACCACTTCCCTGGCGGTTGCGTAGCCCGCGTCGACCAGGTGACGGTCGGGCAGGAGGTCGCGCTCAGCAAGGTGGGCGTGGATCGGGGCGACCAGCCGCACGTCTTGGACGGTGGAGGCGGTCGTGGCGACGTAGGTGATCAGATTCGGGCTGTCCGGCTCGCAGGTCTCGGTGAGGTGGACCTTGTAGCCGTCCCAGAAGATGCCGCGCTTTACGCTGCCCCGTGCGTCGGTGTCGTAGGGCGTGACCAGGCGGTCCGCGCCCGGCGGGCGGTCCTTGAGGTCCCGGCGGTGGACTTGTCCGTTGTCGACGAAGTACTGCTGGTTCCACATCTGCCGAAGGTTCTGGACCCGGTCAAGCAGCCGTAGGGACGCAGGGGCGTCGGGTGCGTGCAGGGCTGCAAGAAGTCTCAGCCCGTCGGCGCCGATCTGCTCGATCAGCTCGGTCTGTTTGGCCTTCCCCTTGGGCAGCCGGGTGTCCTCGAACCGGATCGCGTACCGGTCGAACCACTCAGGCGGAGCCCACCCAGCCAGCCACTCCGGCTCGTGGGTCGCCACGCTGTTCAGTGCGGCACGCAGAGTTTCACCGAGCCGCACCAGCCCGTCGATCTGCCGGGCGGCGGACAGCACGATCGTGGAATCCGTGCGCGCACGGCCACCGGCCTTGAGCAGCCCGTGCTCCGCAGCGGCCTCAAGCACCCGGTCTAGGAGCTGAATCCCGGCATCTCCGGCGATCAGCCGGTCCCTGAACTCGGTGAGCACCGAATGGTCGAACCCCGGATCGACCAGTTCCAGTCCCAGCAGGTACTTCCAGTCCAGCCGTCCGCGCACAGCGTCCGCGGCCTGCCGGTCCGAGAGGCCCTCGGCGAACTGCATGATCGACACCAGTGCCAGCCTGCCCGGCGACCAGGCCGGCTTCCCCCTGGCCGGGTACAACCCGGCGAAGTCCGCGTCCGGGAATAGCTCGCCCAACTCGTCACGGATCCGCATCGCCAGGCTGCCCTTTGGGAACGCAGCCCGGGCCACCCGGGCCGTCTCCTCCGGAACGCCGTCGATCTTCTTGGCGTGCAAGGACACCAACACCCTCCCCAAATGCAACGTCGGCTTTCACGACCACAACGGGTCATGAAGGCCGACGTCACGTTCAGGCCCGGGATTCGCCAACAGTGTCGAGCTGTCGGCGGGGGCCGGGTCCTGGGCGGGGGTGGGGTCAGTCCGCGCGGGGGCGCCATCTCGTCGCCTCGCGGGCGGCGGTGGCGCCGGCCCAGGCCCAGAAGAGGAGGGCCAGGAACTCGACGGCGGCCAGGGTGCCGAACAGGACCGGCCACGACTGGGTGGCGCCGCCGCCGGGGCCGGTGAGGGGCGTCCCGAGCCAGACGGCCGCCCCCGCGCCCAGGAGCGCGGCCAGCGCGAGGGGCAGGCCGATGGTCCACCAGGCCGTCGCGGCGAAGACCCCGCGGCTGCCGGTGAGCACACTGACCGGCGCCACGGAGCGGCTGAACCCGAGGAAGTCGCCCAGGTTGTTGAGGCCCGCGGCGACGGTCAGGAAGACGACGCCGACCAGGCCCAGGAACATCACCCAGATCGCGGGCTTCTCCAGCTCCGCCGCCCCGACCAGCCACTCCCCGCTCAGCTCGGAGACCGACGGGCCCGCCATGTGCTGGTAGTACGCCTTCTTGACCTCGGCCACCGGCAGGTCACCGCCACCCTCCCCCACCAGCACGATCTGGTCGGGCGGTGCGGAACGGCCGGTCACCGGGCCCTCCTGGAGTCGCGTCGTCCCCTGACCGGAGGCGTACCAGGTGTCCAGCTCCCGGAGCCGTTCGTCCGGCCGCCCCCCGGAGTCCCCTCCGCACGGGGCGCCCACCGCCGCCAGGGCGGCACAGGGGCCCCGCAGGAAGAGCCGGTCCCCGTCCTCCTGGGGCAGGTGCAGGCCGAGCGCGTGCACCCCCGGCGGGAGGGCCCCGAGGAAGCCGTCCAGCGGGGCCGGGTCCTTCGGCAGCGGATCACCGACGACCAGGAGGCTCTGGCCGACCCGGGCCGCGACCGAACGGGCTTCCACCATCGGCTCGTTGAGCCGGCTGGACCAGAGCTGGACCTGGCTCACCAGCCCGATGGCGATGATCACGCCGGCCACCATCCGGGCGCACACGCCTGGTTGGGCGATGTTCCACCGCCCGGCGATCAGGGGCCCGGGGCGGCCTCGGCGGTTCCCGAAGCGCACCAGGCCGTGCCCGGCCCACCGGACGAGCAGGGAGACGACCGCCGGCAGGGTCGCCAGGGTGCCCAGGACCCCCACCGAGTAGAGCCCCAGGAACAGCAGGGGGGAAGTGCCCTGGGGGTCCGCGAGACCCGGGCCCCTCGTCCCCACCACCAGGAAGACCGGGCAGAGCCAGACCGCCACCCGCGAGACCCGCCCGGCACGGGGGGCGGGCCGGGTGCCTCCGGTTCGCGCGGGTGCCCGGTGCAGGAGCACCACGGCCGCCAGGACGAGGAACGCGGCGGCCACGACCGCACCGTAGAGCTGTGGTCCCCAACGCCGGAGGTCGGCGGCGGCGAGGGTGAAGTCGACGACGGGGACGGTCACGTCGCCCCACTGCGCGCAGAACACCAGGACGGCCCCGAACAGCGCGCCCAGCGCCACCGGCACCGCCGCCTCGCCGAGGTCGACCAGGGCGCGGGCCCGCCGCCCGGCCCCCAGGGCGCCGAGCAGAGCGGTACGGCGGTCACGGGCGGCGGCACCCGACCGCGCGGCGATCACCACGAGGGCACCGGCGGGCAACAGGGTCAGTCCCACGACGGCCACGGTGAACGTCGTCAGGGACTGCACCCGGATCTGGTCCCCGACCGTGGCGACGCTCCCGGACCCGTATCCGGCGATGTCCCACAGGGTCCCGGGCGCCACCGCTCCTTCGGGGGCGCGGACGTAGGCCAGCCGCTCCCCGGGGACGGACAGCCCCTCCTCCCCGATGACCCCCACGACCTCGCCGTACCGGTCGGTCGAGCCCTCCTCGGCCAGCGCCGCGCGCAGGGCCGGGGAGAGCACCGCCTGCCCCGGTCCGGGCCACGCACGCACCCCGGGCGGCAACGGGGCGTCCGCGCCGCCCGGCTCGATGGTGATGACGTCGTGCTGAAGCCCCCCGGCGGTGTCGAACATCTGCCGCCAACGGGCTCCCACGTCCCCCTCGTCCCCGCCCTCCCCGCGCGGGAGGAAGACCGGCGCGCGGTCGGCGCCGCGCAGTTCGCGGCCGTCGTAGGTGGCGAAACCCGCCACCACGGAGGTCAGGCCGAGACAGAGCGCGGCGGTGGCGCACAGCAGCGCCACGAACCGCAGCCGCCCGCCCCGCGCACCACGCCCCGCCGCCCGCCCGATCCGCAGGAGCTGCCGCCACAGCGGCGGCGCCGTCCGCCTCACCGGGCGTCACCCCGTACGGCCCCGGCGCCGACGGGTACGAGCCGCCCTTCCGCCAGCTCGACGTGCCGGCTCGCGCGGCGGGCGACGGCATGGTCGTGGGTGACCACCACCAGCGCGCACTGCCAGCGGCTCGGCGCCGAGAACAGCAGGTCCGCGACGTCGTCCCGGGTCGCGGCGTCGAGCGCCCCGGTCGGCTCGTCGGCGAGCAGCACACGCGGCCGGTTGACCAGGGCGCGGGCCAGCGAGGTCCGCTGGCGCTCGCCGCCCGACAGGTCGGCGGTCGCGGTGGTGCCGTGCGGCACGCCCAGTTCCCCGAGCAGCTCCGACGCCCTGCCGTACGCCTCGTCCCGGGCCACGCCGGAGAGCAGGGCGGCCAGCGCCACGTTCTCCAACGGCGTCAGCTCCGGCAGCAGTTCGCCGAACTGGAACACCATGCCGAGGTGCGCCCGGCGATGCTCGGCGAGCCCGCGCCCCTTCAACCGGGCGATGTCCGTCCCCGCCACCAGGACCTCCCCGCCCTGAGGCCGCACCAGCCCGAGCAGGCAGGACAGGAACGTGCTCTTCCCGCTGCCGCTGGGCCCGGTGACCGCGACCGACTCCCCATCGGCCACCACGAGTTCCGCGTCCTCCAGAAGGGCGCGCCCCCCGATCGCGTATCTCAGCCCGCGAACCTGGAGGGCGGGCGCGTCGGGGGGTGGCGGTGGCGTCGGAGCCATGGGGGTCTCTCTTCTCTACGGTTCCAGTGGGCCGTGAGGGCGAACGGGCGGAGGGGCGTGGTCACGGACAGGGACAGCGCCACGCAGGCGAGCCGACCGCCTCTCGCGATCGGCTCGCCTCGGGCCACGTGGGGCGGGCTCCCCGGGCACGGACCGCTTCAGACGGCCTCACGCTCCACAGCGGAGCCTCAGTTGAACTTCCAGGCGCCGCAGCTGTCCGGGGCGGCCTGCTCCTGCCGGCACGCACGGCCCTTGGCTATCTTGCTGCCCGTCGCGCTCTTGACGACGGTGCCGTTGCCGCTCTTGTTCCAGAGGTTCTTGATCGTGTTCGGGCTGGCCTGGCGCTCGTACTCCCCCTTGGCGGAGCGGCTGTCCGCGGAGGTGTCGTACACCCGGGCGATCTTGTGGCCCTCGTCGGAGCTGGTCGTCAGCTTCGAACCGGTCGTGGTGGCGCTCAGCGCGAACGCGGGCGCCGAGGCGAGCATCGCCCCGGCGCCGAGTGCGAGACCCGCGGCACGAAGAACGGTCTTCTTGTTCATGTGATTCCCCTCGTTATGTGAAGTGACCAGCGCCCGGCTTCACATGGTCGCCATGGGCACGACACACATTCGACACCGCCGTCACGCGAAGGTCACCACCTTTTTGATCTTGTGACCGAAGATCATCCCCGCCCCGCCCGGCTCCACTCCGCGAACCGGAAGTACCGCCCACCCGATCCCCCCGCACCGGCCAAGGGCCCCCGCGACCATGCGGAAGCCCGCGCAACCGAAGCCGGCCGCCCTCCCATATGGCTTGATCTTTTCCCTCTGCACACTCCGCCCTTCCCGGCGTGCACAACCCCGCCACCCGAAAGCCCGCGCAGAAGCCGGGCACCGCACAGCCCCGCCGCCCCCGAAGCCCCCGGCCCGCCCCACCCAAAAGGGTGCCCCCGCACACCCCGCGCGCCACGTCCCCGTAACCCCTGATTCAGCAACCCTTGGCACGCTCGCGCCATGCAGCCCGTAGTGCCCGAGCCCGGGCGGAAGCCACCCTTGAGGCTGGCTTCCGTCCCTTCCGACGCGCCCCAGGACCCCGCGAACGGGAAGAATGGGGCCATGCTGCGTACTCCAGGAGAGACCCCCGACCCGCTGGAGCAGGGTTCTCGGGCGCCCCGGGCCCCGCGCGCCTCCCCCGGCTCCCCGCACCGGCCGTCGACCGCCCCCCTGGAGCCCGATCTCGACTCGGACCCGGACGACTACGCGGGCGACGGCGCGGCGGAGCTGCCCGAGGGGCGCTTCCTGGACCGGGAACGCAGCTGGCTCGCCTTCAACGAGCGGGTGCTGGAGCTGGCCGAGGACCCGTACACGCCGCTGCTGGAGCGCGCCAACTTCCTGGCGATCTTCGCCTCGAACCTGGACGAGTTCTTCATGGTCCGGGTCGCGGGGCTCAAGCGCCGCATCGCCACGGGGGTGGCGACCAGGTCGGCCTCGGGGCTCCAGCCGCGCGAGGTGCTGGAGATGATCTGGGCGCGCTCGCGCGAGCTGATGGCCCGCCACGCCGCCTGCTACCAGCAGGACATCGCCCCGGCCCTGGCCGACGAAGGCGTGCACCTGGTGCGCTGGGCGGAGCTGGCGGAGGAGGAGCAGGCCCGTCTGTTCACCCTGTTCCGGCAGCAGATCTTCCCCGTACTGACCCCGCTCGCGGTCGACCCGGCGCACCCCTTCCCGTATATCTCGGGCCTGTCGCTCAACCTCGCCGTGGTCGTCCGGAACCCGGTCAGCGGCCACCGGCACTTCGCGCGGGTGAAGGTGCCGCCGCTGCTGTCGCGGTTCCTGGAGGCGTCGCCGGAGCGGTACGTGCCCATCGAGGACGTGATCGCGGCGCACCTGGAGGAGCTGTTCCCGGGGATGGAGGTGCTGGCGCACCACATGTTCCGGCTCACCCGGAACGAGGATCTGGAGGTCGAGGAGGACGACGCGGAGAACCTCCTCCAGGCGCTGGAGAAGGAACTCATGCGCCGCCGCTTCGGGCCGCCGGTCCGGCTGGAGGTCGAGGAGTCGATCGACCCGTACGTGCTGGACCTGCTGGTCCGGGAGCTGAAGATCAGCGACGCCGAGGTCTATCCGCTGCCGGGCCCGCTCGACCTCACCGGCCTCTTCGGCATCGCCGGCCTGGACCGGCCGGAGCTGAAGTACCGGAAGTTCGTGGCGCGCACCCACCGCGACCTCGCCGAGGTCGAGTCGGCCTCCGCGCCGGACATCTTCGCGGCGGTCCGCGAGCGGGACGTGCTGCTGCACCACCCGTACGACTCGTTCTCCACCTCCGTGCAGGCGTTCCTGGAGCAGGCGGCGGCGGACCCGGACGTGCTGGCCATCAAGCAGACGCTGTACCGGACCTCGGGCGACTCGCCGATAGTCGACGCGCTGATCGACGCGGCCGAGTCCGGCAAGCAGGTCCTCGTCCTGGTCGAGATCAAGGCCCGCTTCGACGAGCAGGCCAACATCAAGTGGGCCCGCAAACTGGAGGAGTCGGGCTGCCACGTCGTCTACGGACTGGTCGGCCTGAAGACCCACTGCAAGCTGTCGCTGGTCGTCCGCCAGGAGGGCGAACTCCTGCGCCGCTACTCGCACGTGGGCACCGGCAACTACCACCCGAAGACGGCCCGGCTCTACGAGGACCTCGGGCTGCTCACCGTCGACCCGCAGGTCGGCGCCGACCTCTCCGACCTCTTCAACCGGCTCTCCGGCTACTCCCGCCGCGAGAGCTACCGCCGCCTGCTGGTCGCCCCGCACTCGCTGCGGGCCGGGCTGGTCGCCCGTATCCACCAGGAGATCGAGCACCACCGGGCGGGCCGCGAGGCGTACGTCCGCATCAAGGTCAACTCGATGGTGGACGAGGCGGTGGTCGACGCGCTGTACCGGGCGAGCATGGCCGGGGTGCCGGTCGACGTGTGGGTGCGCGGGATCTGCGCGCTGCGGCCCGGGGTGCCCGGGCTCTCCGAGAACATCCGGGTGCGGTCGGTGCTCGGCCGGTTCCTGGAGCACTCCCGGGTCTTCGTCTTCGGCAACGGCGACGAGCCCGAGGTGTGGATCGGCAGCGCCGACATGATGCACCGCAACCTCGACCGGCGCATCGAGGCCCTGGTCCGCGTCACCGACCCGGTCCACCGCGCCACCCTCGACCGGCTGCTGGAGACCGGCATGGCCGACACCACCAGCTCCTGGCACCTGGACGCCGACGGCGAGTGGACCCGCCACAGCCACGACGCCGACGGCAGGCCGCTGCGCCCCGTACAGGAAATGCTCATCGACGCGCGGAGGCGCCGACGTGCCCCGAGTCCCTGAGCCGGTGCGCCCGCCCGGGCAGGCCCCCGGCCCCGCCGGGGCGGCGGCCCCCGTCGCCACCGCCCTGCGCGCCGAGGCCGCGGCCTTCCTGCGGGCCCTGCGCCACCACACCGAGGCCGCCCAGGACCCGCAGGAGGCCAGGGAGGCGGCCCGCGCGCTGGGCCGCTCGGCGCGCCGCCTCGGCGCCACCCTGCACACCTTCCGCCCGCTGCTGGACCGGGAGTGGGCCGACCGGCTGCGGCCCGAGCTGACCTGGCTCGGCGGCGTCCTCGCCGACGAGTACCTGGTGGCGGCCCGCCTGACCCGGCTGCTCGCCTCGCTCCACCGCCTCTCGGGCCCGGCCGCGCCCCGCCGGGGCGGCCCCGGCATAGGAGCCGCCAAGGCCGGCGCGCTGCTGGAGCGCCGGCTCACCCTCGCCCGGACCCGCGCCCACTCGGCGTGCCTGACGGCGTTCGCCTCGGCCCGGCTGCACGCCCTCGTCGACGAGATCGCGCTGCTCGGCGGCGAGGTGCCCCTCGCCCCGGACGTGCCCGGCCGCGCCGGGGCCGACGCCCTCGCCCAGGCCGCCGCCCGCCGCCTCGCCGACGCCGTCGCCGCCCTGCCGCTGCACCGCGCCGGCCACCCGTACAACGCCGACGCGCTGGCCCTCGCCGTACCGGTGCCGGACGGGCAGGACACGCCCTGGCACCAGGTCCGCCTACTGCTGCGCCTGCACCGTTACGCCCAGGAGGTCGTCGCCCCCGACCTCGGCCCCGACCCCCGCGTCGCCGCCGCCCGCCGCGCCCTCGACCACCACCGCGACGCCGCCGAGGCCGCCCACGAGGCCGCCTGTGCCGCCGCCACCCCCCGCATCGCCCCCACCACCGGCTACGCCCTCGGCGTCCTCCACGCCGACCAGCGCCACGAGGTCGAAGCCGCCCGCTACGCCTTCCAGCGGGCCTGGGCCGGGGAGGCGGTGGAGGTGGGGTGAGGGTGGGGGGTGAGTAGCGGCGGGGCGGACCCCGCCCCCACGCCCCGCCCCGAGCGACACGAGCCGTCCCCCTTGAGCCCCGCCCCGCCCCCTGCGACCCTGGAGCCATGACCGAGCGGAAACCGGCGGACGTCTCGTACGAGGACTGGGTGGATCATCAGATCCGGCAGGCCGAGCGGCGTGGGGAGTTCGCGGAGCTGCCTGGGCGGGGGAAGCCGCTGCCGGGGAACGAGATCGAGTACGACGCGCTGTGGTGGGTCAAGGCGAAGATGAAGCGGGAGGGGCTCGGGCAGGAGCAGGCCGACGCCTCGCACTCGCTGGTGGCGGTGTGCCGCCGGGACGCCGAGGAGCTGCCCGCCGTGCTGGCCCGGATCGAGGACGAGGCGGAGGTGCGCCGCCGGATCGCCGAGCTGAACAAGCGGATCACCGACCTGCACCTGATGCCGCCGCCCGGCCCGCCGCTGGGCATCCCCCGGTTCAAGGTGGACGAGGTGGTGCGGGAATGGCGCCAGGCGCGGAAGGCGGCGCGCAGGCGGCCAGGGGCGGCCGGGCGGGACTGACCCGCCCGACGCCCCGCCGGGCGGGGCTCACCGCAGAGCCCGCACCACCGCCTCGGCCACGGGCGCCGCGCTGGCCGGGTTCTGCCCGGTGATGAGCCGCCCGTCCTCCACCACGTACGGCGCGAAGGGCTCCTCGGCGGCGCGGTAGGAGGCGCCCACCGCGCGCAGCCGCTCCTCCAGGCTGAACGGCACGGCGTCCGCGCGCTGCGCCAGCTCCTCCTCGGGCCAGGAGAACCCGGTGACCTCGCGACCGCGCAGCAGCGGCGCACCGTCGGCGAGCGTGACCTCCAGCAGCCCGCACGGGCCGTGGCAGACGGCCGAGACGATCCGCCCGCCGTCGTGGAACGCGGCGATCAGCTCGCCGAGCGCCTTGCTGCGCGGGAAGTCGAACAGGGTGCCGTGCCCCCCGGCCAGGTAGATCGCGTCGTACCCGTCCGGGCGTACGTCGGCGACGGCGACGGTCTCTTCCAGCAGGTTCATGAACTCCCGGTCGGCGTAGCGCCGGGCGGTGCCCCGGTCGGCGAGGACGTCGTGGGCCAGGCTCTCGGGGTCGAGCGGGACGCGACCGCCGTCGACGCTGGCGATGGTCAGGTCGAACCCGGCCCGCTCGGCGACGTCGTGGAAGTGGGTCAGCTCGCCGAGCCACAGGCCCGTGCGGTAGCCGACGCTCTCGTACTCCCCGGCGCTGGTGACGACGATCAGGATGCGGCGGGTCGGGGTGGTGGCCATGGGGTTCCTGTCTCCTTCTCGGGCTCGACTGCGTACCAGCAGGCGCATACCCGCACAGAACCCCCGCAACGCCCCGCCCCCGCCCCGCGCCGCGGCGGGCGGGCGGAACGTTCAGCCCTGGTCGGTGATCTCCGGCGCGTAGACCGTGCCCAGCGGTTCGGGCCCGACGTACTGCTGGCAGTTGCAGGGGCGCTCCTCGAACCTGACCGGCTTGCGGTCGACGTCCCACTCGACCGGGGCCTGGACGCGCTCGTGGCAGCTGCCCCGCTTGTCGTGTTTGGCGAGGTGGTGCGTGCAGCCGCAGACGGGCTCCGGCGGGCGGCTCGCCGCGTCCAGGGCGCGCTGCCGCTCGGTCTCGGCGCGCTGGAGTTCCAGCTTGCGGGTGTGCCGCCCCCTGAGGGTGCTCCGCACGCTCTCCCCGATCCAGCTTCCCCCGCCCAGCAGCATGAACGCCAGGCCCCACCACATCCAGCCGCTCATCGAACGACTCCCCCCTGTGCCGTTTTTCCCGCATGGTACGCGCCGGTACCCGGCCCAGGGCGCGGCGCGGGCAGGTAACTCCCGCAAATGGCCCAGGCGTTGACCCGGCTGGTCGATCGGGATGAGGGTGCGGCTGCCGGCGGTCTCCACGTACTCGCGCCCGGGCGGCGACGGCCCCCCGGTCGCGCCCGGCGACGGCCTGGCACCCGGCCGGTCCACCCTGGCCGGGAGAGCCGGGCCGGTGGGCCCGGACAGCGGAAGGCGCCCCGCACCGGACGTGTGAGCCGGTGCGGGGCGCCTTCCGACGCGCGGCGTCAGATGAGCCTGATGTTCTCCGCCTGCGGGCCCTTCTGGCCCTGCGTGACGTCGAACTCGACCTTCTGGCCCTCGACCAGCTCACGGAAGCCGTTCGACTGGATGTTCGAGTAGTGGGCGAAGACGTCGGCGCCGCCGCCGTCCTGCTCGATGAAGCCGTAGCCCTTTTCGCTGTTGAACCACTTCACGGTGCCGGTGGCCATGTCTGCTCCCTGATCGAGGACGGGACCCGCACTGCGCGAGCCCCTCGGGTGTGAGGTGATCGCCCTGGTCCTTCGACTGCTGGCAAGCGGTACACCGGAACCATGACTGCTGCCCGCAAAGGTAGCCGACAAGGGCGCCCCGCGCCGGGAAACCGGGCGCTGCGCCGCGCCACGGGTCGCCCGCGAACCGCTCGCCGGAGTCCCGCGCGGCTCCGGGGCCCGCGCCCGGGACGGCGGCCGGTCAGGGCCGCTCCGCCGTGACCAGCCACGACGTGCTGAGCAGCCGTACGCCCGTGCCGTCCGCCGCCTCGTGGTCGCGCAGGTGCTCGCGCAGGACCGTACGGGCGCGGGCCAGCTCCGCGGCCGGGACCTGGCCCGCCAGGTGGCGGCCGGGCCCGGTGGCGAGCAGGAAGTCCGCCGCGTCGCCCGCGTCCCGGCCCCAGCGCCCGTACGCCTCCACCCGCTCGACGCCGACGGCGCTCCAGCCGGCCTCGGCGAGGAGCCGGCGGAGGCGGTCCGGCTCGGCCAGGGAGAACATGCCGGGGGTGCCCGCGCGCCCGAAGCCGCCGAGCGGCAGGACGCCGCGCAGCGAGGCCATGGCCGCGACCCAGCCGTTGCGTCCGGCCTCCGCCGGGCAGACGAAGGCGAGCCGGCCGCCGGGGCGCAGGGCGGTGCCGATCCGGGCGAAGGCGGCGACCGGGTCGGCGAAGAACATCACGCCGTACCGGCTGATCGCGGCGTCGAAGGCACCGGGCCCGAACGGGTGGGTCTGCGCGTCCCCCTGGACGAAGGAGGCGTTCGCGACCCCTTCCCCGGTGGCGCGGGCGCGTGCCTCCGCGAGCATGGGGGCGGAGAGGTCCAGGCCGAGGGCGTGGCCCCGGGATGCGCGGAGCGCGGCCAGCCGGGTGGTGCGGCCGGTGCCGCAGCCGATGTCGAGGACGTGGTCGGTCCCGGTGATGCGGGCGGCGTCGAGCAGCGGCTCGTTGAAGCCGTCGTTGACGGCGTTCCAGCGGTCCTGGTGGGCGGCCCAGTGGACGCCTTCCGGCCCGTTCCAGGCTTGCGACTGTTCGGCGTTGACGATCTCGGGCACGACGGACTCCCTCGCGTGGCGCGCTGCGGAACTCGGAATGGGCAAGCGCCCAAAGAATATGGGCGCATGCCCAAAACGGCAATCTCCGTTACGCTCCCCAGGCCGCCCGATCGGCGGGTGGCGGATCGAGCCGACCGACGGCGAGCTGAGGAGAGGCCATGTCACCCCGGGGAGTCGCGACACCGGACGTGAACGAACTGCTCTTCGCCGCCGCCGAACGCGTCGTCGTCCGGGACGGCCCCGGCGCCCTCACCAGCCGGGCAGTCACCACGGAGGCGGGCTGCTCCAAGGGGCTGCTGCACACGCACTTCGCCGGGATGGACGCGTTCGTGGCCGCGCTCTGCCTCGACCGCTTCGCCCGCAGCGCCGCGAGGGCCCGCGCCCTGCCGCCGCTGGCCGGAACCGGTACGGTCGCCGGCCACCTCGCCACCGTCACCGACGCGCTCTTCGGCTCCGGCGGCCCCGCCGTCTCCGGCCTGGCCCTGACCCGCCCCGGCGCCGCCCAGCGCTTCCGCGCGGCCATGGAGGCGGGCGCCCCCGGCTTCACCGCGATCCAGGAGGCGATCACCGCCTACCTCCGGGCGGAACAGAGCCTCGGCAGGTTCCCCGCCGCCACCGACCCCGACACCGCCGCCCTCTGCCTCGTCGGCACCGCCCACCACCTCCTGATGACCGACTGGCCGGGCGCCCCGGACCCCGAGCCGGCGCTGGCCCGGCTCATCGGCCTGCTGCTCGGGGACACCGCCGCCTGACGTCGGCCCGAAAACCGCTTGACCCGCACGCTTACGGTTCTCGCATGCCCCCTTCACCCCGCCCCCGCCTGGAACCGGTCACCGCCGCCAACTTCGAGACCGCGATCGGCGTGCGGGTCCGCCCCGACCAGGAGCACCTGGTGGCGCCGGTGGTGAAGTCCCTGGCCGAGGCGTACGTGCACCCGGACGCGGCCTGGCCCCGCCTGATCCTCGACGGCGAGCGGCCGGTCGGCTTCCTCATGGCCTTCCTCGACATCGACTTCACCGGCGACGGCACGGGCACCGACCTCCGCTCGGGACTTTGGCGGCTCAACATCGCCGCCGGCGAGCAGGGCCGGGGCTACGGCCGCTTCGCCGTCGAGTCGGTGGCCGCCGAGATCCGCCGCCGCGGCGGCACCCGGCTGACCGCCACCTGGCACCCGGGCGAGGACGGACCCGAGGGCTTCTACCTGGGGCTCGGGTTCCGGGCGACCGGGGAGACGAGCGGCGACGAGACGGTGGGCGTACTGGAGTTGGGCCCGCCCGACGCACGCCCGGCCGCCCCCTCCGCTTGAGGCCCGCCCCCGTCCGACGCCTCCGCCGACGCGGGCGGGCCCCTACGCCCCGGGCCCCCGCGCCGCTCCGGCACACCGACCCGGTCCCCGGACGGGGAGGCCGGGGTCCGATCTCCGCCAAGCCGCCGCCACGGCCTCCCCCTGCCACCCCAAGGGCACGTAAAGTCGGCGGGTGATCATCTGGCTGAATGGCACGTTCGGGGCAGGAAAGACCACCACGGCCGGGGAGTTGACCACCCGGATACGCGACTCGCGGATCTTCGACGCCGAGCGGGTCGGGGAACTGCTGGGGCACGTCCTGGGGGCGCCGGAAGGGGACTTCCAGGACGTGCCGCCCTGGCGCGGCCTGGTCGTGGAGACCGCGCGGCAGGTCCTGGACCACGCCGGGGGCACGCTGGTCGTCCCGCAGACGGTACTCGTCGAGCAGTACTGGCAGGAGATCCGCGCGGGTCTGGCCGCAGCCGGAATCCCGGTCCACCACTTCCTGCTCCACGCCGACCAGGACACCCTGGCCCACCGGATCGCCACCGACCCCGATCCCGGCGGCGCCGCCGGCCGCCGGTGGCGCCTGGACCACCTCCCCCGCTACCAGCAGGCCCTTCCCTGGCTGTACCGCGAGGCCGAGGTCATCGACACCGCCGAGCTACCCCCGGACCTCGTCGCGGAGGTCGCCGCGGCACGGATATGGCCGCACGGGGAGGGGCTGTACCGGTAGGGGCACGGCCGGCCCCGAAGGCCACGCCCCTTGGCCGCGCTGGTAGTTGAGGGCCGAGCATCCTTCGGCGAAGGGGCGGCGGGCCCGCCCGCCGCCGGAACCGGAGGCGCGGGCGGGCCGGGGCCCCGCGACACGGGCCCCGTGGGGTCAGGCGAGTGCGCGAACCTCGGCGGCCAGGGAGCGGCAGCCCCGGACGTAGTCGCGGGCCGCTGTCGGGGTGACCGCCTCCGGTTGCTGGAACGCCTGATTCCACAGGGCTTGCAGCCGGGCGTGGAGGGCTTGCCCCTCGGCGGGCAGCCCCAGTCCCGCCAGCCACGCCCGGATCTGCTCCGAACTGTGGCCGCGCGGCTGGGGGCCGAGCGGGTAGCCCCGGGCTCCCAGTACGTCCACGGCGCACTCCACCAGGCTCGCCCAGGCGTGGGCCACCGCGCGCACGGGCGCGTCGGCCGCCAGCTCCAGCGCCTCCTGGAAGGGGTCCGGCCGGCGCGGGGGCGGGGGCGTTGACCGGACAAGGTGGTCGCCGCCTCCACTCCAGCCACCCCACCCGCCCCCTGATGGAGGCTCGTTGGGACGCTCCCTCGGATCGGGAAGGGTGTCCTCCTCGTCCGGCGGGGGCTCCTCGTCCAGATCCTCCGGCCACCAGTCGGCGGAGGTCGACTCGACCGAGGCGGACAGTGTCCGCTCAGGCTCCCCGACCGGCGCGCGCAGGTCGTCGGCCTCGTCCCGCACGGCCCGCGCCGCCGCCTCGAACTCCAGCGTCCCGGCCGGGGTCTCCACCCGCGTGAGCCGCCCGAACGCCTGCTGGATCTGCGCCCGCACCATCCACACCAGGGCCAGCGTGACCACCGGCCACACCAGCGCGTCCAGGTACTTGAGCACCAACTCCGCTATCGCCACCCGCACATCCTCGCGGCACATCCCCACCCACCGGGCCGCGCCCGCGCATCGTGACCCGCCCGCAACACCGGTGTGCGCGCCGGGTCCTGAGGGAGGGCGGGGCCGGTGCTCGGACGTGCCCGGTTCCCGCGCACGCGTCGAAGGGCGCCCAGGCGCGGGCGGTGGCCGCGCGAGCGGCGTTCCGCTCGACGTGGGCGCCGCCGCCCGTTCCGCCGTGGGGCGGCTTGGCTCCGTCTCGGACGGGAGGGCGCACGACGACTGCTCGGGGTGGCCCCGGGCGAGGCCACCCGCGCCCCTGACTCAGGGGCGCACGCCCTTGGCGTGGTCCACGAACGCGGACCACGCCCGGACCCCGACCGTGAAGCCCGGCCGGCCGACGTCCTTGCTGTCCCGCACCGGGACCTCACCGAAGGCCGCCGCGTGGGCGGCGGCCCATTCGACGCAGCCCCCGCCACTACCGTTGCTGTAGGACGACTTGCCCCAACCAGGGTCCGTGGGTTTCGTCATCGGCAGTACCTCCAACTCGCACAGGCGCATAGCGCTACGACTCGGATTCTCCCGGTGAACAGGGCGCCGCGTAAGGGGAATTCAGAGGCGCACGGACTTGGCATAGTCCACGAACGCCGCCCAGGCCGGGGCTGCCACCGTGAAGCCCTGGAGGGCGATGTCCTTGCTGTCCCGGACGGGGACCTGACCGAAGTTGGCAGCGTGTGCAGCGGCCCACTCCACACACCCGCCACCATCGGTGTTGCTGTAGGACGACTTGGTCCAACCGTGACCGGGGACAGGGATCATTGGGGCAGTGCCTCCATCACATCGTGCATGAACTTGGCAGTCTCGGTGGGTGACAGCGCGCATCCCCAGAGACGTTCCCAACGAAGCATGCGCTTCTGCACCTCGGCGGGCGCCTCCAAGAGGGTTCCGCTACCAATCGACTCCTCGTAAGCCATGGAGTTCCCTTCCGGCAAGGTGAAGAGACTCAGCG
Source organism: Streptomyces sp. BBFR102 (assembly GCF_051397025.1). Taxonomy (NCBI): domain Bacteria; kingdom Bacillati; phylum Actinomycetota; class Actinomycetes; order Kitasatosporales; family Streptomycetaceae; genus Streptomyces; species Streptomyces sp. BBFR102. The sequence continues at coordinate 3,189,810 of NZ_CP195757.1, read as the reverse complement.
AGCCACCAAGCAAGTTGTGCTCGCCATGGCCATACGGCAGGAGCTGAATGACGCACGTAGGAGTCTCCACCATGCTCACCAGGAACTCCAACTGCCGTTTCATCACCTCCGGCCCACCGATCGGACGCGCGATCGATGACTCGTCCAGGAGCACCGAGAGGTGCGGCGGATTCTGCCCGTAGAGCCGTGCCTGCCGTTGCTTGCGGACGGCCAGTTGCTCCTCCTGCCAAGCGAGGTCGCCCGGTCGGCCCGCCGCGAAGAGGGCGCGCGCGTAGTCGTCGGTCTGGAGCAGACCCGGTATGAGGGCGCCCGCGTACTCCTTGATGGACACCGCCAGCGCCTCGTACTCCATCCGGCGCTGGTACTGATCCTGGACAGCTTCCCGGCAGGCCAGCACGTACAGCTCCGCGAACAGCTCGTCCGTCCCGAACAGGTCGTCCAGAAGCGCGGGGATCTTCTCCGGGGCCAGATACTCGCCCCGTTCGACCCGGGCCAGTTGGGACTTGCTCATCGGGATCTTGGTGACGAGGTAGTCAAGGCTCCAACCTCGGGCTGCCCGCATCCGGCGGAGTCTCGCTCCGAACAGCTTCTTGTTCGAACCCGCCGGGTCGAGTTCCTTCGCGCGCGTACTCATGGGCATATGCCCCCTCTGTGCCACCGGGGAGTTGGTCCACGTTTCGCTGGCCAGCCTAGCCATCACTGGGTGAGTCTGAGGGCTCACGGAGAGAAACCGCCCCCCGGTGAGTAGGTACCCCCATGTCTCTTGTCGTCTGGCACCCCCGTACCCGTCGTCAGCTCGTGCTGCTGGATGTGGAGGGTGCCTTGCGCAGGGTCGCGGCGGTGCCGCTCGGGGATCGGGAGTTCCTGGTTCCGGAGAGGGAGTTGCAGACCTATCCGGGTGCCTCCGATCCCCGGGCGGTGGCGGGGTGTGTGGCGCGGCTCGTCACGCCGGAGACGGTGCGGGAGGGGGATCGGGTGTCGGTCGCCGGGGAGTACCGGCGGGTGCTGGCCTGTGGGCACACCCGGGCCGGGGGGCGGCGGTTGCAGTTGGAGGGGTACGGGCCGTGGGTGATGGCGTTCGACCGGGTGGCGTTCCGCGTGCCCGCCTCGCCGCAGCCCTGGAACGTGCCGGGCATCGAGGTCTCTCCGTGTGTTCCGCCGTACGCGCACTGTGTCACCTGTGAAGGAGCAGCCTTGTCCGCCTGGGTCCGCCATCTGGAGTGGAAGCGCGAGCAGATCCTCGCGCAGCACCGCGAGGGCATGTCCCTCGCCCGCCTGTGCGAGGTCTACGAGGTGCCGCCGGACGTGCTCCGGGCCTGCCTCGCCCGCTGGGAGCCGGAGGCGGCCTCCGAGGCGGGGTGAGCCACCCGGCCCCGGGCCGCGCGCGGGCCTACGCGCCCGCCGCCGCCCGCGCCTCGGCCAGGTAGGTCGCGACCGGGCCGAAGGTCAGCAACCCGCGTGCCGCGCCCGCCTGTCGGCCGTCGGCCGAGCGAGTTCGGTGGCCGCGCGGGCGGCGAGGCGGGGCGCACCGGCGAGGGTGGCGGCCTGTTCGACACGGCGGCGCCACGGCTCGGGGGCGGGCGGGTCGGCCGCGTGCGGCAGGGCCCCTTCGGCGAGGGCGTCGCCCCGTGGCTCCACCGCGACGGGGGCGAGCAGCCGGGCCCGTACCGCCTCGGGGGCTCCCTCGGGGAGGCCGGCGAGGACGCGTCCGGCGGACCGGACCACCGCGCGGGCGGCGTCGGGCGAAGCGTCGGCCCCCGGCGGCGCCGCCCGCCCGCACCCCGCCCGTTCGGGTGAACCCGTCGCCGCCCGCCCCCGGGGCCCCCGGCACCCCGACTAGACAGGCGGGACGCGTCACCCCCGTACCGACCGCCCTCCGGGAGAGCCCGTGCCGATCGTCCCCCAGCACCAGAACCCCGAGCCGGAGGGGGACCTCCCCCAGGCCCAGCCCCTCCTTCCGGCCCCGCGGCAGGAACCCCGGCCGTCGGCGGCCGAGGCGCGGGCCCACCGTGTCATCGACCGGTCGGCCCGCGCCGTCTGGCGGGAGGTCGGCGACTTCCCGGCCCTCGCCGACTGGCACCCCGGCATCGCCTCCAGCACCGCGCACCTCGGCGACCAGCGGGTACGCGACCTGGTCACCACCGAGGGCATCCGGCTCACCGAGGCCCTCCAGGCTTTCGACGACACCCTCATGAACCTGGAGTACACCTTCGTCACCCACCCGTTCCCGCTCACCGGCTACCGCGCCCGCCTGGAGGTCCGCCCCGAGGGCGACACCCGCTGCGCGGTCACCTGGACGGCGACGTTCCGGCCGCTGGGCGCCGACGGGGCGGAGCTGGCCGCGCGGTTCGAGGAGGGCGTGTTCGCGCCGGGGCTGGAGGCGCTGGGGCGGGGCGAGGGGACGACCTCGGGGTGAGCGGGTGGGGCGCGGCCGTCACCGCGCCCCCGTGGCCGCCTGCCACACCGCGCGCGTCTTCTTGCCGGCCCAGCGCTGGGCGCGGGCCAGCCGGGGGAAGCGGTCGCGTCGGAGGCGGGCCGAGCGGTCGAGTTCCTCGGCCAGGCGCGTCGAGCGCTTCTCCACGTCGAGTTCGTCCAGGACGCGGTCGACGTCGGTGAGCAGGGCGCCGTGCAGCTGCCACTGGCGGGGGTGCTCCTGGACGTGTTCCAGCAGCAGCCGGGCGACGTGTTCGCGGCTGGTGCGGGCCGCCGACAACTCGGTGAGCAGGAAGGTCTCGGCCTCGTCGGCGTCCTTGCTGACCTGGGCGGTGATGAGGACGGCGAAGCTGTCGATGGCCCCGGCCATGTTGATGAAGACGTCCTGGAGGGCGGTGGCCGTCGCCTCGGGGAAGAGGGGTTCGTCGGTGCGCCGGCGGGCCAGGTCCGTGAGGGTGCGGGCGGTCACCCGCAGCACCACCGCGATGATCTCCAGAGTGTCCAGGCCGGTACTGAGCACGACCTGGGAGAGCAGGCCCTCCCGTACGCGCGGGTTGAGACGGAGGCTGTCCACCGCCCGGTCGAGGGACTCGTCCACCTCGGCGATGTCGTGGTTGAGGTCGCGTGCCTCGTGGAGCCGGGCGGCGGCGCGCTCGACCGGGGTGTGGCCCGCCACCTCCTCCCCGATGTCGATCAGCAGTTCCTTCATCCGCCCGGCGAGGTCCTCGATCGACTCGCTCGCCGAGGAGACCCACACCGGCGGGACGAAGACGGTGTTGAAGAGCAGGCCGACCCCGGCGCCGACCAGCGTCTCCAGGATGCGGGTGAGGGCGAGGTCGGTGGCGTGCGAGACACCGAGGACGAGCATGGCGGAGATCGCGACCTCGCGGACGAACTCCTCGGCCCTCACGAGGTGGCCCAGCGCCAGCCCCGTGACGATCAGGATGCCCAGGCTCCACCAGCTCAGCCCCACCAGCGCGCTGAACCCGACCGCGATCAGCACACCCGCCACCACGGCGTTCACCCGGCGGATGCCGCTGGTGAGAGTGGCGAACAGGGTGACCTGGACGACGAGCAGCGCCGTCAGCGGCGCGAGCAGCGGCGGCGGCTTGCTGCCCAGCAGCCACACCGCCGCCGCGTAGGCGAAGGTCGCGGCGGCGGCGGACCGGGCCGCCTGCGTGACGGTCGGGTCCTTGCGCCACCGGTCGAGTGCCGCCACCGGAGCGTAGGAGGTGAGAGGGCGCATCCCGTACGCCTTCCCGCCCCGGGCCGCCGAGGTCTTCGGCCACCCGGGTGGCACGGGATGCGGCCAGGTGGGGCGGGGGCACGGGCGTGGTAGTCACTCCGGCGGCCGGTGCCGCCTCAGGAGCCCGGCTCCCCGCTCCCGGGCTCGCGGGCGCGGGAGGTGAGGCGGTCGGCGAGGGCGACGACGAGGTCGCGCAGTTCGTCGGGGCGCTCGATGACGAACGGCCGGTCGAGTGCGGCGAGGGTCCGGGGCAGCCAGTCGAGCCGCTCCACCCGCAGCTCGACCCGCAGCCAGCGCTCGGCCGCCGGGTCCGGACCGCCCCCGGGCTCGTACTCCTCCAGCCTCGCGACGCTCGCGGGGAGGTGCGCGCGGATCTGCTCCACCGTGCCGTGGACCCGCAAGGTCACCTCGTGCCGGTACTCGGCCGTGGCGAAACCCGACAGGAGGCGCTGCGCGGGATCAGGCTCCTCGGGCGCTTCGAACGTGCCGGGCAGGGCCCTCGCGCCCGCGACGCGGTCGAGCCGGAAGCTCCGGTCCTCGCCGGCCTGGGCGTCCTTCCCCGTGACGTACCAGCGGCCCGCGTGGGCGACGATCCCGTAGGCGTGCACGGTCCGTTCGCTGCGCCGTCCGGTGCGGTCGGTGTAGCGGATCGAGACCGGTCGGCGGTGGCGCACCGCGTCGGCGACGGTGAGCAGGAGCCCGGCGTCCGGGCGGGCCGGGCCGCCGGGCTGATCCGTGATGGCGAGGGCCTCCCGGAGCGCGTCGAGCCGGCGGGCGAGGTGCTTGGGCAGCACCCGCCGGATCTTCGCCGACGCCGTCTCGTTCGCCGTGCGCTCCGCCGCCGTCAGCTCGGCCCGGCCGCCGGCGACCAGGCCGAGCAGCACGGCCAGGGCCTCGTCGTCGCTGAGCATGAGGGGAGGCAGGCGGTACCCGGGAGCCAGCCGGTAGCCGCCGTAACGGCCGCGCAGCGACTCCACGGGCACGTCCAGGTCGATCAGCTGGCCCACGTACCGCCGCACGGTGCGCCCGTCGACGCCGAGACGCTCGGCCAGCTCGGCCACGGTCCGGGTGCCGCCCGACTGCAACAGCTCCAGGAGGGTCAGCACGCGGGCGGTGGGACGGGGCATGTCCGCAGCCTAGGGCCGATACAGGACCGATTCCGTCCCCTATTCCTCCTAGCCTGCGAGGCGCACGCCCTCCCTCCCCAGCACAGCCAAGGAGATCCCCATGCGCTTCGCCTCGATCCGCGTCATCACCGGTGACGTCGCCCGCCTCGTCGACTTCTACGAGCGGGCCACCGGCGTGCGGGCGACCTGGGCCAACGACGTCTTCGCCGAACTCAGGACCCCGGGCGCCACCCTCGCGATCGCCGACACCCGCACGGTCCCGCTGTTCGCCCCGGACTCCGCCCGCCCGGCGGACAACCACAGCGTGATCACCGAGTTCCTCGTCGACGACGTGGACCGCGTCCACCAGAACCTGGCCGGCTTCGTCACCGACTTCGTCACCGAGCCCACCACGATGCCCTGGGGCAACCGGTCGCTCCTGTTCCGCGACCCCGACGGCAACCTGGTCAACTTCTTCACCCCCGTCACCCCGGAGGCCAAGGCGAAGTCCACACGCTGACGCCCCTTCCGCTCCGAACGGACCGCCGGAGGGGTGCCCCTCACACCTTCCCGATCCCCAACGTGTTCTCCCCCGGCAGCAGGCCCGAGCCGATCGCCGCGAGCCACAGCGGTTCCAGGGCCCCGACCAGGTGGTCGCGGTCGGCGGCGGGGAGCGCGCGCCAGGGCCTGGCCGCCAGTTCGTCGGTGCGGCGCTCGACGGCGGCCCGGAGTGCGCGGCCCGCCTCGGTGGCGGTGCCGTCCACACCGACCAGGCCGCGGGCGGCCAACCGGGACCGGGCGGCCTCCCACGCGGAGGTGCTCCAGCCCCGGCTCGCGAACACCTCGACCGGGGCGGCGCCCACCGCCGCGAAGGAGACCAGCGACTCGACGGGGTCGAGCCCGGCCTCCCGCAGGGCGGCCAGGTGCCCGTCCCCCCGGTGCTCGCGGATCACGGTGGCCGCCTGCCACAGGGCGGCGGAGGGCTCCTCGGGCCAGGGGAGCGCCGCGTTGGCCGCGCTCAGGGGGCCCGCCGCCGTCCCGGCCGCGGCCTCGGCGACCCGCCGGGCCAGGGTCGCCGCCGCCGCGACGCCGGGGCCTTCGGCCTCGGGGCCGAGGAGTCCGGCGTACGTCCGCACGACCGCCCGGGCCCGGGCCGCCAGTACCGCGTCCGGCGCCGCCACCCGCCAGCTCCGCGGGACGTACCGGGCGACCGTGCCGGGGCTGAAACTGTGGAAGGCGGCGGTCGCCTCCTCGGCGCCGACCGGCCCGAGGGGGGCGGCGCGCCAGGCGAAGTACGAGGGCCAGCGCTCGGCCGTGCCGTACCCGAGCGCCGCCGCCTCCTCGTACGCCTCGGGGGCGTAGTAGACCACCGCGTGCAGCGGTTCCAGCAGGTGCCACATCCGCCGGGCCGCCGCCCGCTCGTCGGCCCCCGCCCGGGTCTTCGTACCGTGCTTCGCCTCGTCCGGCATGCCGCCCCCGCCTCTCCGTCGCCACGTCGCCGCGCGGGATCGGCCCGCCCGGCCTCGTACCCCATCTAGCCACTGCCTAGATGGGGCCCCAGCCTGCACTCGGACCGGAAACTTGTCAATGCCTAGATCCCGCGTACGCTGCTCCCATGACCAGCGAGCGCGCCGACCGCACCTACCACCACGGCGATCTGCGGCGGGCCGTCCTCGCCGCCGCCGAGGAGGTGATCAGGGCCGAGGGCCCGCAGGCGCTCTCCCTGCGCGACCTGGCCCGCCGCGCCGGGGTCTCGCACGCCGCCCCCGCCCACCACTTCAAGGACCGCACCGGCCTGCTCACCGCCTTCGCCGCCGAGGGCTGGTCCCTCTTCGCCGACGCTCTCCAGGCCGCCCCCGACCTGCGCGAACGCGGCGTGGCCTACGTCCGGTTCGCCCGCGAGCACCCGGCCCACTTCCAGGTGATGTTCCAGCCCGCCCTGCTGCGCACCGACGACCCCGCCCTGCGCTCCGCCATCGCCACGGCCGGCGAGGCCCTGCGCGCGGGCGTCGCCGGGGTGCCGGGCGCCGACGCCCCGCACCCCCGCCTGGCCGGGGTCGCCGCCTGGTCACTCGCGCACGGCTTCGCCTCCCTCCTCCTCAGCGAGAACCTCGACGACGCCTTGGAGGGCCGCGCCCCCGAGGACGCGTTCCGCGAGGTGGCGGCCATGCTCTTCGCCCCCTCGGAGCCGGCGGGGGGCTGAGGGAGGCCCGGTGGGGGCGGGGCACCGGAACTCGGTGGCGGCCCCGCCGCCGGGGGACCCACCATGGCCGCATGACCGAAGAATCCGCACGCTGGACCCGCGCGACCGTCTTCCCCGACATGTGGGTCGACCCCGACGACGACCCACGCGAGAGCGACGCCCCGGGCCCCGAGGGCGAGTTGGCCACCCTCCAGGAGTTCCTGGCCGACTACCGCCTCACCCTGCGCATGAAGTGCGAGGGCCTCGACGCCGAACAGCTGGCCCGCCGCTCGGTCCCGCCGTCCACCATGTCCCTGCTCGGCCTGGTCCGGCACCTGGCCGAGGTCGAACGGGACTGGCGCAACTGGCTCGGCGAGGGCGAGCCCGCGCCGAAGCTCTACGGCGCGCGCGACGCCGACTTCCTCGGCGCCGTCGCCGACCCGGCCGAGGTCGAGGCCGCCTTCGCCGCCCTGGAACGCGAACAGGCGGCCACCGACGCCGCCCTCGCCGCCCACCCGGACCTCGGCACGCGCGTCGGCGAGGACGCCGTCGCCGTCCGCGAACTCCTGGTCCACCGCATCGACGAGTACGCCCGCCACTGCGGCCACGCCGACCTGCTCCGGGAGTGCGTCGACGGGCGGGTGGGGCAGTAGCGGGGGCCCGGCCCGACGGGGGTCGAAGGCGGGGCCGGGGCCGGGGTGGCTAGATGACCCCCTGCTGCACCATCGCGTCCGCCACCCGCTCGAAGCCGGCGATGTTGGCGCCGGTGACGTAGTCGCCGGGGGCTCCGTACCGTTCGGCGGTTTCGTGGCAGGTGTCGTGGATGGCGGTCATGATGGCGGCGAGTTCGTCCTCGACGCGGGTGGCCGGCCAGGTGGTCCGGGCGTGGTTCTGGCTCATCTCCAGGGCGCTGACCGCGACGCCGCCCGCGTTGGCGGCCTTGCCGGGGCCGAAGGCCACGCCGGCCTGCTGGAGGAGGTGGACGGCCCCCGGGGTGGTGGGCATGTTGGCGCCCTCGGAGACGGCCTTGACGCCGTTGCGGATCAGGGCGGTGGCGTCGGCCTCGGTCAGCTCGTTCTGCGTGGCGGAGGGGAGGGCGACGTCGGCGGGGACCTCCCAGACGCTGCCGCCCTCGACGAAGCGGGCCGAGGCGCCGCGCCGCTCGGCGTAGTCGGCGACGCGGCCCCGCTCGACCTCCTTGATCTGCTGGAGGAGTTCGAGGTCGATGCCCTTCTCGTCCACCACGTAGCCGCCGGAGTCGGAGCAGGTCAGGGCGTTGGCGCCGAGGGCGGTCAGCTTCTCGATGGTGTAGAGGGCGACGTTGCCGGAGCCGGAGACGACGGCGGTCTGGCCCTCCAGGTCCTCCCCGCGCTCGCGGAGCATCGCGGCGGTGAACAGGACGTTGCCGTACCCGGTGGCCTCGGGCCGGATCGCGGAGCCGCCCCAGAGCGGGCCCTTGCCGGTGAGGACGCCGGCCTCCCAGCGGTTGGTGATGCGGCGGTACTGGCCGAAGAGGTATCCGATCTCCCGTCCGCCGACACCGATGTCCCCGGCGGGCACGTCGGTGTGCTCGCCGATGTGGCGCGCCAGCTCGGTCATGAAGGACTGGCAGAACCGCATGACCTCGGCGTCCGAGCGGCCGTGCGGGTCGAAGTCGCTGCCGCCCTTGCCGCCGCCGATACCGAGCCCGGTCAGCGCGTTCTTGAAGATCTGCTCGAAACCGAGGAACTTCACGATGCCGAGGTTGACCGACGGGTGGAAGCGCAGGCCGCCCTTGTACGGGCCGAGCGCGCTGTTGAACTCGATCCGGAAGCCCCGGTTGACGTGGACGCGCCCCCGGTCGTCCTGCCACGGCACCCGGAAGATGATCTGCCGCTCGGGTTCGACCAGCCGCTCGACCAGTCCGGGCTCGGCGTACTCCGGCCGGGCCGCCAGCACCGGGGCGAGGCTCTCCAGGACCTCGCGTACGGCCTGGTGGAACTCGGGCTCGGCCGGGTTGCGGCGCTCGGTCTCGGCGAGGAGCGAGGCGAGCTGGTCCTTGGTGTCGTTGCGGGTCACCGGGGGGTCCCTTCTGGCGCGGGGGGTCCGGTCGTGGGGACCGGGCCAAGGTCGCCGGGCACGTGGGGACGGGCGCCGCCGACTACCGGCACGCGCGCGCACCGGTGTGCCCGGTGGAGTGCGCTCGGCGCCGTTGCCTCGCACAGTGCGGGGGCCGCCGTCCACGGAAGAACGGGACCCCCTTCGACCCTAAGTGTTGCGGGTGGATGAACAGCCTGACCAGACCACCCCCTCTTATGACCACCCTCTGAGACGCGAATCCATACATTTACGTCATTCCGCCAAGGAGGGTGATCGGGAGCGCGCCGCTCCGGACCCCGGCCACCCCGCCGAGCCGACCCGGGCACATCCCCGGGTCGGCTCGGCGGGTGTGTTCAGAGAGCCGCGTCGCCGCCCTTGAGCGTGGCGACGAACGTCTCCCACGCCGGGGCGGGGAAGACGAACGCCCCGCGTTCGCGATCCTTGGTGTCCCGGACGGCCATGCGCCCGCCGTCCAGCGCGGCGGCTTCTACGCACTGGCCGCCCTGGTTGTTGCTGTAGCTCGACGTGAACCAGCGGGCGCCGGGCGGTGTGGGGTGCGTGGTCATCGGATCAGTCCTCCTTGATCGCGTCGACGAACACCCGCCAGGCAGTCGCCGGAAAGACGAAGGTTCCCCGGCGCCGGTCCTTGGTGTCCCGGACGGCCATGCGCCCGCCACCCAGGAAGGCGCCTTCGACGCACTGGCCGCCCTGGCCGTTGCTGTAACTCGACGTGAACCAACGAACTTCGGACAGTGCTGCCTGACGGGTCATGGATCAGCTCTCCTTGATCGTGTCGATGAAGGCGCCCCAAGCTGCCGCCGGGAAGACGAACGCGCCGCGCTGACGGTCCTTGGTGTCACGGATGGCCATCTGCCCGCCGTCCAGCAGGGCCCCCTCGACGCACTCGCCGCCCTGCCCGTTGCTGTAGCTCGACGTGAACCAGCGGGCATCGGACAGCGTCGCGGGCATGGTCGTGCGCATCAGAACTCCTTGATTGCATCTTTGATCATGCCGAGGGACTCCTGCGGCCCAACGGCAAGTATCTGGAGGTCGGTGAACGCTTCCTCGTACTGGGCAACGTCCGCCCGCCTGCGCATGACCGAAGCACCGACCAGGTTCTCCAGGTAGACGATTGGAGACGCGTCCTCGAACTTGAGGAGGGTGAAGGAGCCGTCCATCCCGGCATGGATACCCGCCTTGAACGGCACTACTTGCACGCGGACCGTGGGCTGACTCGCCATCTCGATCAGGTGCTCAATCTGGGCGCGCATGACGGAGCGCCCGCCGACCTGGCGACGCAGGACCGACTCGTTGATGATCGCAGCGCACTTCAGAGGTTCGCTGGAACGGCGCATCGCTTCCTGCCGCGTCATGCGCACATCGACCATACGATCGATCTCGTCATCAGGGAGCGCACCGGACGACAGCTGATGAACGGCTCGGACGTATCCCTCAGCCTGGAGCAGACCAGGGACGAATTCACTGTGATAGGTGTGCAACGCCTCCGCCGTAGCCTCCAACCCCAAGTACGCCTTGAAGGTCGGGGAGATCGCGGGTCGGTACTGCGGGGACTGCCACCAGTCTTTCTTGGTCTTCGTCACCGCCGCGTACCCGACGAGGAGTTCGCGGATCTCGGGGGCCGCCCCGTATATCTCGCAGAGCGCCATCACGTCGGCCGTCTCCACGACGGCGTTCTCGCCCGTCTCCAGCCGGGTCAGCTTGGAAGGGCTACAGATCAGCTTGCGGACGACCTGGGTCGAGGTCAGTCCGGCGGCAGCGCGTAACTTCCGCAGCTCCCTGCCGAGTTGCAGACGGCACAGAGCCGGTGTCGCACTCTCCACGTCCGTGATCATGTTCGCGCCTCCCAGTGGGCGTCACCCAGTGTGACCGAGAATGTCGCGCCACCGCAAGGAGCTTTCCGCCCAGGAGCAGAAAGCGCCGCCCGGGAGCGCGAAGTGCCCGATTTGGGTCGATGCATCGCGCAGAAACACGCTCGCGCATTTCCGGCTTCACGCTTCCCGGGTGGCGGTGCCGCTGCCACGATTACTACCAGTTGCCGCGACAGCGCACAGGGCAACGGTGAAACAGGGGGGACCTGGACGTGCGCACCGCCCCATGCCCGCAGGTCAGGAGCGTCTCATGGCAGATCTCGAACACGTGGTCCCGGACACCCCCGAGCGTGTCCCGCTTGACATCGGCGCGGCCCGCGCCGCCGCCGACGAAGCCCTGTCGCTCCAGCTCGGCACCACGACGCGTGTCCGGATCGAGGCGATGACCGAGCGGCTCACCGGCCAGATCAAGTCGGCCCTCGCCGAACTTCCCCGGGACGCCCCCGGCCGGCCCCGGCCGACGCGCGAGGAGGCGGCGGCCCTGCTGGCGGCGGCCCGTACCGGTGCGGCGCTCGCCTACACCGCGTACGGCGCCATGCGCGATCTGGCCTTCGTCCTGCGGCACCTGGCCGGCCGGTGCGAGGCGGAACGGGCGGCACAGGGCGCGCCCGGGGCCGAGCTGGCGCCCGGTTCCCCGACGCGCCGATGATGCTGTTCGCCGTCGAGTGGCAGCCGCCGCGACTCGACACGGGTGACCTCGCGCGGATCGCCGCCCGCCTGCGGGGGTTGCGCCCGCTGGAATCGATCCTGGACGACATCGGCGACGTGATCGGCGACCAGGACCCGCCGGCCGCCGAGGCCCCGGTGCTCGCCGAGCGCCTGCGCGGCGACCTGGTGCGGCTGGAGGACGTGGCGGTCGCCGCCGACGACCGGGACCCGCGGGTGGCGCACCTCGTCGCCCGTGCCCGCGCGTTGCGCCGCCGCGAGGCGCCCACCGCCGCCCACCCGGTGACCGTCGCCCACCTGCGCAGGCTGGTCGGCGCCGCCGAAGCGCTCCTGGAGCGGCTGACCGAGACCGGAACCCTGCGCGCCTGCGCGTGAGCGGCCGACCCGGCCCCACGCTCCCCTCCCCCTTCCCGAAGGAGTCACCGTGTCCAGCCTCCGAAGCCATCTGGAATGGAAGGCCGAGCAGATCCTCGGCCAGCTCCGGGACGGCCACTCGCTCGCCAGGCTGAGCGAGGTCTACGAAGTGCCGGAAGAGCACCTGGCCGCCCGCGTCCCCGACTGGCGCCGCCGGTACGCGCCGGGGGAGCCGACGCCGTAGGGGTGGCTCCGACGCCCGCGAGGCCCCGTCCGGCCCGCCCCGCGCGGGAGGCCGGACGGGGCTGCCTCACAGGAGGTCGGGCTCGTCCTCGTCGTCGTCCTCCCGGTCGTGGTGGATCACCCCGTCCTCGTCGAGGCGGGGCCGGACCTGCGAGGGCTCCTGGACGTTGACGTCGGAGGGGCGCGGGCCCTCCGGGCCGTCGGGGCCCCAGCGGACGAGGCGGCGGGCGCGGCAGACGCGGTGGACGGTGCCGAGGACCTCGACCTCGTTCAGGCGCTCGGCCTCGACGCGGTCGGCCGCCTGCGCGTACGCCTCCAGCTGGAGGGCCACCGCCGGCTCGGCCTCGGCGGCGCAGCTGCGCGCGTCGTCCTTGCGGTCGCCGAAGTCCCAGGCGATCAGGCCCCGTTCGCGCGGCTCGAACCAGCTGAGGCTGAACACCAGCGACTTGCGGGCCCAGTGCGGGGCGGCGTGCAGGGTGCCGCCGAGCCGCCAGCCGGGGCCGTTGCGCTGCACCAGCCGGAAGGCGACCGGCAGGATCAGCACGTCCGGATGGCTGACGATGGCCCGGCGGGCGTCCTGGCGGAAGTCGTCCGGGAAGGTCGCGGCGGTCTGCACCAGGCCCGTCATGAGCAGCCGCTCGGTCGCCTGGCTGGGAGTGAGGGGCGCGTCCGGGTCCAGGACCACGTCGTCGTCGAGCCCGCCCTCGGGATCGTGCTCCTCGCCGTGCTGCGCGACGGGCTCGGGGTCGGTCGGGCGGGGCATCTCGATGCCGTCCGGGCCGACGGCGGCGTACTCGTCGGCCCGGACGACACGGAACCGGGTGCCCAGCACGGTCAGTTCGTCCAGGCGCTCCCGCTCCAACCGGGCGACCCAGGGCAACAGGGCGCGCCGCTCCTCCCGGGTCGCGGACTTCTCGTACGCCCGCAGCCAGAGCATGTCCATGAGGGCGTCCCGGGCCTGCTGCGGGCACCCCTCCTTGACCGCGGAGACCACCCGCCAGCGGCGGTCCTCGCCGGCCACGTCCTGCGCGGCCACACCGAAGAGCGGCCCACGGATCAGCGCCGCGTCGATGTCCAGCGGAGCGTCACAGGCGTCCGCCTCCGTGACCGCCTCCACCGGGTCCTCCGGCGCCCTCACCACGATCCTGCGCGGCCCCGGCCACGTCTGCATTCCGTCATTCATGCCCACATCCTGCCGATCCGGGCGGGCCCGTGACCGGGTTTCCCGCATTCCTCCCTCCGCCGCCCCTCCTCCGTCCGGCCCAGCCGCCCCGCCCCGGCTGCCCGGGTGTCCGGCGGCCCGGCCCCACCTCGGCACACTGGTGCCATGCCCGATGCCAAGCCCGTCCCGATCCAGGCCGCCGGCTGTGTGCTGTGGCGGCGCGCGCCCGAGCCAGGAGGCGCCCTGGTGCTCTGCCTGGTCCACCGCCCCAGGTACGGCGACTGGTCGCACCCCAAGGGGAAGCTGGAGCCCGGCGAGGACCCGCTGACCGCCGCCGTCCGCGAGGTCCGCGAGGAGACCGGGCAGGACTGCCTGCCGGGCGCGCCCCTGCCCACGCTCCGCTACGAGGTCGGCGGGCGCCCCAAGGTGGTGCGGTACTGGGCCGCCGAGGCGACCGGCGGAACGTTCACGCCGAACCACGAGATCGGGGCCGTGCGCTGGGTCTCGCCGGGCGAGGCCCTCACCCTGCTCACCCGGCCCCGCGACCGCGACCTCGTCGCCGAACTGCTCCGCCTCCTCGGCCCACCGGGGCCTGCGGGCCCGGCCCGTCCCGGTACCTGACCCGGTGTCCCCGGGCGCCGGGGGAACCAGTCCGACAGGGGAGGTTCACCCCCCGTTCACCCCCCTCGGCAGACGGCGTCACCTGATCTGCCTAATTTCGGCCCTACGCGAGCGAGCCGCGAGCACCGCGGACTCGGCCGGTTTCTGGAAGGAATCCCCGACAGTGAAGCTTCAGCGCAAGAACAGGGCGCGCGCCCTGGCCCTCGGTGCACTCGCCCTGTCCGGCGCCCTGGCGCTGACGGCCTGCGGTTCGGACGAGACGGGCGACACCACCGGCGAGGGCGGCCAGGCCAGCGCCTCGGCGGCCGACGTCGAGTGCGGCAAGGGCGGGCAGCTCCTCGCCTCCGGCTCCAGCGCGCAGAAGAACGCGATGGACGTCTGGATCAAGAACTACCGCGCCGCCTGCCCGGACACCCAGATCAACTACAAGCCCGACGGCTCCGGCGCCGGCGTCACCGCCTTCCTCCAGGGCCAGACCGCCTTCGCGGGCTCGGACTCGGCGCTCAAGCCCGAGGAGATCGAGAAGTCGGCCGAGGTCTGCAAGGACAGCCAGGCCATCGGCCTGCCGATGCTCGGCGGCCCGATCGCCATCGGCTACCACGTCCCCGGCGTCGACAAGCTGAACCTGGACGCGGCCACCCTCGCGGACATCTTCAACGACAAGATCACCACCTGGGACGACGAGGCGATCAAGGAACTGAACCCCGACGCCGAGCTGCCCGACACCAAGATCCAGGCGTTCCACCGCTCCGACGAGTCGGGCACCACCGACAACTTCACCAAGTACCTGAAGGCCGCCGCGCCCAAGAGCTGGCCGTACGAGCCGGGCAAGGCGTGGGAGGCCAAGGGCGGCCAGTCGGCGCAGGGCTCCTCCGGCGTCGCCCAGCAGGTGAAGCAGACCGCCGGCGCCATCTCGTACTTCGAGCTCTCCTACGCCACCGACGGCATCAAGACCGTCGCCCTGGACACCGGCGCCGGCACCCCGGTCGAGGCCACCGTCGACAACGCCTCCAAGGCCATCTCCGAGGCGAAGATCGTCGGCCAGGGCAAGGACCTCGCCCTGGACCTGGCGTACGACACCAAGGCCGAGGGCGCCTACCCGATCACCCTGGTGACGTACGAGATCGCCTGCCAGAAGGGCAACAAGGCCGAGACCCTCGACGCCACCAAGTCCTTCCTCGGCTACATCGCCAGCGAGGACGGCCAGGCCCTCCTGAAGAAGGACGGCTACGCGCCGCTGCCGGCCGAGATCGCCGAGAAGGTCCGCACCACCATCGCCGACCTGGGCTGACGCCCACTGCGGGCCGGGCGCTCCGACCAAGGCGCCCGGCCCGCGCCCTCAGGTACACAACCCCATCCGCTCGATTCCGGTGCACCGCCGCCACCAGGGCACGAGACCGGCACCGCCGGCACCTCGCACCCTCAGACCGGAGAAATAGATGGACATGTCCATACACACCCCGCCGGACCCGGGGGCCCCGCGCGACCAGGGCCCCGGCATCCGGTCCGCCCCCACCGGCGGGACGCCGCCCCAGCCGGACGGCTCCCCCGCACCCCGCCGGACCGTCACCCACCTCGGCGACCGGGTCTTCCGCGGGCTGTCCCGGGGCTCCGGCATCACCCTGCTGGTGATCATGGCGGCCATCGCCGCCTTCCTGACCTACCGCGCGGTCGGCATCCTCGCCGCCAACGAGGGCAACTTCCTCACGTCCTTCGAGTGGAACACCAACGTCAACCCGCCGGACTTCGGCATCGCCGTCCTGGTCTACGGCACGGTCGTCAGCTCCGTCATCGCGATGGCCATCGCCGTGCCCATCGCGGTCGGCATCGCGCTGTTCATCTCGCACTACGCGCCCCGGCGCCTGGCGACCCCGCTCGCCTACGTCATCGACCTGCTGGCCGCGGTCCCCTCGATCGTCTACGGCCTGTGGGGCGCCCTCGTCCTCGTCCCGCACCTCGGCGGGCTCTACGAGTGGTTCGACGACTTCTTCGGCTGGACCGGCGTCCTGTCCTACCAGGGCGGCGCGGCCCGCTCCCTGTTCACCGTCGGCATCCTGCTGGCGATCATGATCCTGCCGATCGTCACCAACGTCAGCCGCGAGGTCTTCCTCCAGGTGCCGAAGACGCACGAGGAGGCCGCGCTGGCGCTCGGCGCCACCCGGTGGGAGGTCATCCGCATGTCGGTGCTGCCCTTCGGCCGCTCCGGCATCATCTCCGCCTCCATGCTGGGCCTGGGCCGCGCGCTCGGCGAGACCATGGCCGTCGCCACCGTCCTCTCCCCGAGCTTCACGATCATCGTCAGCCTGCTCGACCCGGGCGGCGGCACCTTCGCGCAGAACATCGCCAGCAAGTTCAGCGAGGCCAGCGAGGAGGGCCGGGACGCGCTCATCGCCTCCGGCCTGGTCCTCTTCGTCATCACCCTGCTGGTCAACAGCGGCGCCCGGGCGATCATCGCCCGCCGCAAGGAGTACTCGGGGGCCAACGCATGAGCACCGCGACCACCACCCGCCCCGCCCCGGGCGGCCCCGCCCCCCGGCTCAGCTCCGCGCGGCTGCCCCGCTGGACGCCCTGGATCGTCGCCCTCGGCTCCGTCGCCGCCGGCTGCGCGGTGGGCCTCGCCGCCGGGCTGAGCAGCGAGGTCCAGTGGGGCCTCATCGCCGGCCTGCTGTTCGTCGCCGCCAACTTCGCCCTGACCGCCCGCGTCGAAGGCCGCCGCCAGGCCAGGGACCGCCTCGCGACCAGCCTGATCTGGGCCTCGTTCGTCCTCGCCCTGGTCCCGCTGCTCTCGCTGCTGTGGGTCACCCTCGAACGGGGCGTGAAGGTCCTCGACGGCTACTTCCTCGGCCACTCGATGGGCGTGGTCGGCGACACCGAGACCGGCGGCGGCATCTACCACGCGATCGTCGGCACCCTGGAGCAGGTCGGCCTCGCCACCCTGATGGCCGTCCCGCTCGGGCTGCTCACCGCGGTCTACCTGGTCGAGTACGGCACCGGGAAGCTCGCCAAGGCCGTCACGTTCTTCGTGGACGTCATGACCGGCATCCCCTCGATCGTCGCGGGCCTGTTCATCTTCAGCTCCTGGATCATGATCCTCGGCTTCCAGCCGTCCGGCTTCGCCGGGGCGCTGGCCCTGGCGATCCTGATGATGCCGGTGGTGGTCCGCTCCACCGAGGAGATGCTGAAGCTCGTCCCCAACGAACTGCGCGAAGCCTCGCTGGCCCTGGGCGTCCCCAAGTGGCGCACCATCCTCAAGGTGGTGCTGCCCACCTCGGTCGGCGGCATCACCACCGGCGTCATGCTCGCCGTGGCCCGCGTCGCCGGCGAGACCGCCCCGGTGCTCCTGCTGGTGTGGGGCAACCCCCTCATCAACATGAACCCCTTCGAAGAGGGCCAGTCCTCGCTGCCGCTCTACGTGTACCAGCAGTACTCGGCGGGGCAGGCGCCCTCGATCGACCGCGCCTGGGCGGCGGCCCTCGTCCTGATCGCCTTCGTCATGGTCCTGAACATGGCGGCCCGCGGCATCGCCCGCTGGAAGGCCCCGAAGACCGGCCGCTAGAGGCCACGACAACCGGCTCCGTCCGCGGGGCCACGCGGAAAGTGTGAGTACAAGATGGCCAAGCGAATCGACGTCAGCGGCCTGACCGCCTACTACGGCACCCACAAGGCGATCGAGGACATCTCGATGACCGTGGAGCCCCGCTCCGTGACCGCCTTCATCGGCCCGTCCGGCTGCGGCAAGTCCACCTACCTGCGCACCCTCAACCGCATGCACGAGGTCACCCCCGGCGGCCGCGTCGAGGGCAAGGTCCTGCTGGACGACGAGGACCTGTACGGCTCCTCCGTCGACCCGGTCGCGGTCCGCCGCACCATCGGCATGGTCTTCCAGCGCCCCAACCCCTTCCCCACCATGTCGATCTTCGACAACGTGGCGGCCGGTCTGCGCCTCAACGGCAAGACCAAGAAGGCCGACCTCTCCGACGTGGTCGAGAAGTCGCTGCGCGGCGCCAACCTCTGGAACGAGGTCAAGGACCGCCTGAACAAGCCCGGCTCCGGCCTCTCCGGCGGCCAGCAGCAGCGCCTGTGCATCGCCCGCGCCATCGCGGTCGAACCGCAGGTGCTCCTGATGGACGAGCCCTGCTCGGCGCTCGACCCGATCTCCACCCTCGCCATCGAGGACCTGATCGGGGAGCTGAAGGAACGGTTCACCATCGTCATCGTCACCCACAACATGCAGCAGGCGGCCCGCGTCTCCGACCGCACCGCCTTCTTCAACCTGGAGGGTGTCGGCCGCCCCGGCAAGCTCGTCGAGATGGACGAGACCGAGCGGATCTTCTCCAACCCGTCCGTCCAGGACACCGAGGACTACATCTCCGGCCGCTTCGGCTGACCGACTCCCGCGGTGCTGCATGGCGGTGCCACCGCGGGAACCCGCCCGCTCCACCAGGGCGGGGGTACGCGAACGGGCCCGCGCCCCTCTCCCAGGGGTGCGGGCCCGTTCGCGTACGGCTCAGGGCGTACGCCCGGCGCTCATCACAGGAAGACGAAGTTCACCGCGTAGAAGCAGACCGCGGCGACCAGGGCGGCGGCCGGCATGGTGATGAACCAGCCGAGGATGATGTTCTTGGCGACGCCCCAGCGGACCGCGTTGACCCGCTTCGTGGCGCCCACGCCCATGATCGCCGAGGTGATCACGTGGGTGGTGGAGATCGGGGCGTGGAACATGAAGGCCGAGGCGAACATGATCGAGGCGCCCGTGGTCTCGGCCGCGAAGCCCTGCGGCGGGTCCAGCTCGATGATCTTCCGGCCCAGCGTGCGCATGATGCGCCAGCCGCCCGCGTACGTACCGAGCGAGAGCATCATGGCGCAGGCGATCTTGACCCAGACCGGGATCTCGTCGCCGGCCTGGTGGACGTCGGCGATGACCAGGGCCATGACGACGATGCCCATCGTCTTCTGCGCGTCCTGGAGACCGTGGCCGAGCGCCATGCCGGCCGCCGAGACGGTCTGCGCGATGCGGAAGCCGCGCTTGGCCTTGTGCGGGTTGGCCCGGCGGAACAGCCACATGATCAGGGCCATCACCAGGTAACCGAAGACGAGGCCGATCACCGGCGACAGGAACATCGGGATGACGATCTTGTCGAGGACGCCGGTCCAGATGACGCCGATGCCGCCGGCCAGGGCCGCGCCGACCATGCCGCCGAACAGGGCGTGCGAGGAGGACGAGGGGAGGCCGAAGTACCAGGTGATGAGGTTCCAGACGATGGCGCCGACCAGCGCGGCGAAGAGAATCCACATTCCCTTGTCGCCGTGGGGCGTCTCGATGAGCCCCTCACTGACGGTCTTCGCGACGCCCTGCCCGAGGAAGGCGCCCGCGAGGTTCATCACGGCCGCCATGGCGAGCGCCGCCCGGGGCGTGAGCGCCCGGGTGGAGACGGAGGTGGCGATGGCGTTCGCCGAGTCGTGGAAGCCGTTCGTGTAGGTGAAGCCGAGCGCGACGGCGATCGTCACGACCAGCGCAAAGGTGTCCACGAGAGTCAGGACTCCTTGACCGCGATGGTCTCCACCGTGTTGGCGACGTGCTCGAAGGCGTCGGCCGCCTCTTCCAGCACGTCGACGATCTCCTTGAGCTTCAGCACCTCGATGGCGTCGTACTTGCCGTTGAAGAGGTGGGCGAGGAGCTTGCGGTGGATCTGGTCCGCCTGGTTCTCCAGCCGGTTGACCTCGATCCAGTACTCCGTGAGGTTCTGCATCGTGCGGAGGTTCGGCATCGCCGCGGCGGTCAGTTCGGCGGCGCGGGAGATCACCTCGATCTGCATGTCGACGCCCTTGGGCAGTTCGTCCACCTGGTACAGCACGACCAGGTCGACGGCCTCCTCCATGCAGTCCATGATGTCGTCGAGGGAGGACGCCAGGGTGTAGATGTCCTCCCGGTCGAACGGGGTGATGAAGGAGGAGTTCAGCTGATGGAAGATCGCGTGGGTCGCGTCGTCCCCGGCGTGCTCCGCCGCCCGCATCCGCTCCGCGATCTCGGCCCGAGCGGAGGGGTCCGCCCCGAGCAGTTCCATCAGGAGCTTCGAGCCCGTGACGATGTTGTCCGCGGACGCGGCGAACATGTCGTAGAAGCTCGTCTCCCTGGGGGTCAGACGAAAGCGCACGTGGGGTCCTCGGGGTGCTCTGGATTCGGTCAGGCTGATGCTAGGCGCATCATCCGGCCACGGCTAACCGGCAGCCCCTCAGTGTTCCCTATCCGCACCCCGCACGGCCTGCCCGCCCTGCCATGGCAGGACGACGAAAGGCGAAGTTCGGTACCCTATACCCACCTGGGGTATAGGGGAGGCTGGTTCCGGCTGGTTCCGGACACTGTCCGGCTCCAGGCCGACGATACGACTTTCCGCTTGAGTACCCCGCCCCGCCCCCCGAAACCCCTTTCCAGGAGGACGCGATGACGACCACCGAGGCCGGAGCCCCGACCCCCGCCGCACCCTGGGCCGACCAGCGGGAAGCCACACCCGGCGACACCGCGGACACGCAGGCGCACCAGGGGGCGGACGTGACGAACGAGACAGCGGGGGCCGACCGGGCGGACGGCACCGGCGCGGTCGTCACCGGCCACGACCGCGGCGTCCACGGCTACCACCACAACAAGGCCGAGCACCTCAAGCGCCTGCGCCGCATCGAGGGGCAGATCCGCGGACTCCAGCGGCTGGTGGAGGAGGACGTCTACTGCATCGACATACTCACGCAGGTCTCCGCCAGCACCAAGGGCCTCCAGTCCTTCGCCCTCCAGCTCCTGGAGGAGCACCTGCGCCACTGCGTCGCCGACGCGGCCCTCAAGGGCGGCGACGAGATCGACGCCAAGGTGGAAGAAGCCACGAAGGCCATCGCCCGCATGCTCCGCACCTGACGGTCCGGCGGAGCCGTACCCCCGAGGGCCGGCGCGGAGGGCTACTCCTCGGCCCACCGGCCCGCGCAGACGGGCACCCGGGGCTCACGCACCCGCAGCACCTCGTCGATGACGGCGAAACTCAGGCGGTCGGCGGCAGCGGTCGAGGCGACGATCATCAACTCCCCGCACAGCTCTATCTCCGCGAGCGCCACGGCGTCCTGCACGCCCCCACCGCGCGTCCCGCCCATCCGCCCTCGCCTCTTCCCACGCCGTCGGCCGATCCTCCAGCGTAGGCAGGGCCCGACCGGTCGCACATGACACGGAGGGGCCATTTCCCCCACCCCCCGTCGGGACCAACCGGGCGGCCCGGCCGGGCGGCGGTGCGGTCCCGGGCGGCGGTGCGGTCCCCGGGCGGCGGTACCGGCCACGCGAGTACCGTGGACGTCGTGGCAGAGCCGACAGCACCTCCCGCGCCCCACGTCACCACCACCGTGGAGAAGGGGCGTTTCTGTACCGCACACTGCACCTGCGGATGGAGGGGCCCGGCACGCAGAGCCCGGTCGAAGGCCCGGTCGGACGCCGAGGCCCACCCGGAGGAGTACGGGGGCGGGCCGAGCCCCGCCGCGGCGACCTGAGCGTCGCGGGTTCAGGCGGCCAGGTCGCGGTCACGGCGGCGGCCGACGCCGACGGCACCGGACTCCTGGCGCACCTCTTCCTCCTGCCACTCCCCCTCCCGCCCCTCCTCCGGGGTGGCGGCCCCGCCCTGGACACCCTTCGGGGACCAGACCAGGCGGCCCACCTTCGGGGAACGGGCGACGAGCTTGGTGAGCGGGGTGAGGAGGGCCGAGGCCAGAGGGGAGAGGAGCAGGGCCACGGCGGTACCGAGGGCGAGGCCGCCGATCACGTCGGTCGGGTAGTGGACGCCCAGGTAGACGCGGCTGAAGCCGAGCAGGGCGGCGAGGGCGATACCGGCCAGCCCCGCCCACCGGTGGGCGATGAACAGGCCGACGGCAAGGGCCATCGCAAGGGTGGCGTGGTCGCTGACGAAGGAGAAGTCACCGCGGGCGGCGACCAGTTGCTCGATGCCCCGGTGCTGCTCGGCGGGGCCCAGGCGGCCGACGAAGCCGCGGATCGGGATGTTGACCAGCAGGGCGAGGCCGGCGGCCAGCGGTGCCCAGACGACGGCGGCGACCGCGCCCGCGGCCTCCTCGTCGCAAGCGGTGCGGCGCACCCGCCACCACGTCCACAGGGTCAGCAGGACGAGCGCGAGCACCAGCCCGTACTCACCGGCGAAGGTGACGACGCGGTCGACCCAGTCGGGGGCGGTGGCGGCGAGGCCGTTGATGTCGTAGAGCAGACCCACGTCGGGGTTCGGCCCGGTGGTCTCCAGTCCAGCCATCGCGGTGCGGCCCCTTGTCTGCTCGCCTGCCGGCACGCCCTGACGCGTGCCTCTTCTGCCTTCGCAACCCCCGTGGTCCGAAGCGACGGCTCCGCCACCTACGTGGTGACGGTCCGTCCGGTGCGTGCTGCTGCGTGGTCAGTGCGGCGTGCTGCCCCCCGACCTAGAAACGCCCGTGGGCCCGCGCGCCGTTCCACCCTCCACCGAACGATCACCCTCCTGTTATCGAAGAGAGACCCATCCTCGCAGCTCAGAGCCGGAATCTGACACAGAGTTCCGGCCACCTTACCGTGTGCGTTCAGGACGTAGGGGCCCTTGACACAACCGGGCCCGCGGCCTCGTCCGAACGCCCCCCGGACTCCTCGCGGCGGCCCTCCTCGCCCGCGTCCTGCTCCGGCGCCTCGCCTGGCTCCTCGCCCGGGTCCTCCGCCTCCTCGCCCGCGTCCTGCTCCGGCTCCCCGGCGGGCGCCGTCGGCAGCGCCTCCGCCCCCGCCGCCGTCACGCGGGTGGCGCCGAAGTAGTCCGCGGAGTCGATCGGGCTGAAGCGGATGACGGCGCCGGTGCGCGGGGCGTCGATCATCTGGCCGCCGCCCACGTAGATCCCGACGTGGCGGATGGCACGCGGGTTGGTGAGGTCGTCGGAGAAGAAGACGAGGTCGCCCGGGAGCAGTTCGTCCCGCGAGGGGTGCGGCCCGGCGTTGTACTGGTCGTTGGCGACGCGCGGCAGCTCGATCCCCACCGTCCGGTACGCCGCCTGCGTCAGCCCCGAACAGTCGAACCGGCCCCCCTGCGCGGCGGTGCCCGTCCCGCCCCACAGGTAGGGCGTCCCCAGCTTCTGCTGCGCGTAGTGGATGGCCTGCGCCGCCTGCTTGGACGGCTCGACCCGGGTCACCGGGCGGGCGAAGCTCTCGGAGAGGTCGGTGATGGTCTTCACGTAGTTCTGCGTCTCGCTGTACGGCGGCACGCCCCCGTACTTGATGACGGCGTACGGCCCGGCGTTGTACGCGGCGAGCATGTTGTGCGTCGGGTCGCCCGGCGCGTCCTTGACGTACTTGGCCAGTTCGCAGTCGTAGGAGGCGGCCGAGGGGATCGCGTCGCGCGGGTCCCAGACGTCCCGTACGCCGTCCTTGTTGCCGTCGATGCCGTGGGTCGCCCAGGTCCCGGGGATGAACTGCGCGATGCCCTGGGCGGCGGCCTGGCTCTGCGCCTTCGGGTTGAAACCGCTCTCCTGGTAGAGCTGGGCGGCGAGCAGGGCCGGGTTGATGGCCGGGCAGAGGTTGCCCCACTTCTGCACGAGGCCCTGGTACTGCGCGGGTACGGCGCCCTTGGCGAGCCCCACCGCACCGCCCGCGACCCCGCCCGCCAGCGACCCGGCGGCGGCCAGCGTGCCGACGAAGAGCAACGCGACGAACCCGAGGCACGCCGTGATCCCGATCCCGCCCACCACCAGAACCTTCTTCACGCCCCCAGGGTCCCCCATCGCGGCCGGAAGCGAACAGATTTCCCCCAGACATGACGCAGACCACGCCTGTGCGGCCGGTATATGACGCCCCCTCGACACAACCACCCCACCGGCCTCGCACGCGGGTCCGGGGCGGAAGGACGGGCTTCCCCGCCCAAGTCGGCCAGGTGCGCGGTCCGCACTCGACGCTCGTGTGGACGTGACCGGGCTGGACGGCGGTGGTGTGGCCGAGGTTGGCGGGGTCCTCCAAGTACAGGGCCAGGGTGTCGGGGGCGGCGGAACGGACGGCCCGGATGTTGGTGGTGGTCGGCGGTGGCCGCGGTGGCCAGGTCGTCGTGGAACTGCGGGGAGGGCTCGACGGCGACGACGCGGCCGTGGGAGCCGACGGCGTGGGCAGCCAGGAGACTGAAGACGCCACGGTGGGCTCCGCCATCGATGAAGGTGGTCCCGGGGCGGAGCCGGTCGCGCGGGAAGGCGCTCGGGTTCGGCTCCCACTCGCCGAACAGGTACTGGTGGCGCTGGATGACGTCGCTGGTGGTGAAGCCGACCTTGTCGCCGGTCAGCAGCCGGACGGTGGTGGGGGCCGGGTGGGTGCGCAGGTGCTCGGCGAGAAGGCTGCCGACGAGCCGGGCCTTCCCTGCGGCTCCGGGCGCGTGGCGGACGTACGTCCTCAGCGCGTGGGCGAGTGCGGAGGCGGACACGGGGGGCTCCTTCGAGTGGGGTGAGGGACGGGGGCTCCGGGCCGGTCGGCGGTGGCAGACTGGCCCGCGAACGAGGGTGATATGAGGGGAGTCGGCAGTGGCCGAGCGTGCTCCGGTGGTGTTCCTGCTGGTGGGGCTCACCGGTTCGGGGAAGACCACATACGCCCGGCGGAAGCTGGAGTCCCGGGGTGCTGTGCGGCTGTCGGTGGACGAGGTCGTCTTCGAGCGACACGGTCGGTACGGCGTCGACTACCCGGAGAACACCTACTTCGAGAAGGAGGCCCCGGTCCTCGCCCAGCTGCGCGAGCGGCTGGCCGAGCTGGTCGCGGAGGGCCGGGACGTGGTGTGGGACCACGGGCTGTGGCCGCGTAAGGACCGCGACGCGATGAAGGAGCTGGTGGAGTCGGCCGGCGGGCGGTGGCGGCTGCTGTACTTCCCGGTGGAGCGCGACGAGCTGCTGCGCAGGCTGTCGGAGCGCAACGAGCGGGAGGACGCGAACGCGCTGGTGGTGACGCCAGAGGCGTTGGACGACTTCTTTGCCCGCTTCGAGGCGCCTCAGGGCGAGGGCGAGGAGCTCGTGGAGCCGGACTGGCTCTGAGGCGTGTGTGGGCGCCAGGTGGTGGCGATCTTTGCGGCTTCGGCGGCCCAGCCGTCCGGCAGGCGGTCGAGGGTGACGCGGCGGAAGGCCAGACGGGGATCGGCGACGTCGATCCGGCCGTTGTGGCGGTCGATGTGCTGCAACAGGCGGGACGCCTCGCTGCGGACGGCCGGGGTGTGCTCGTCCCACGCGCCGGAGGTGAACCGGTCGACCCGTCGGCGCAGGTCGTCCAGGACGCCCGAGCGCCACTTGAAGTGGTGCACGCACGCGAGCGTCCGCGGATCGGGCTTGTGGCCCGGTGTCCGGTGGTTGCCGGACGCCACGGTCACCGAGGAACGGGCGAGGACGATCTTGCGTGGGTCGCCCTTGAGGAGCCGGTGGGTGAGGTGCCCACCGAGCGGGAAGGACCGGTCCAGCCCGGCCTCCGGCCGCCACAGCGCCAGGCGGCCGTCGTTCGAGGCGCGGTCGAGCAAGACCCCGCCGATCACCTTGTGCCCGGCGGCCTTGGCCTGGGCGATCATCTCGGCGAGCGGGGCCGGGTAGGTCTGGAACTCGTCGGAGTCGGCGATCAGGTGCCAGCCGGGACCCGCCTGCCCGCGCAGGAAGTCGCGGAGCCGGGTGTTGGTGTGCTCGTGCCAGGGTCCGGTGCTGACCCGGGCGGGGACGACGCCGAGGTCGTGGCTGGCCGCGAGCAGCTGGTCCCGCCAGGCTTCCGGGACGTGGTCGGGGAAGTGGAAGGCGAGGCGAAACCGCTCGATGCCGAGCTGGCGGTAGTGGGCGGTCCAGGCGGCCAGCAGAGCCGGTTCGACCGGGCCCACCACCGCGATCAGGGCCGGGGAGACGGGGGTCTTCATCAGCACTCCCTGATCAGAGCGGTGTAGGTGTCGGTGAGGAAGGCGGCCTGCTCGACCGCCGAGTTCATGTCCAGGACCCGGCGCGCCGACGGCCCGGGACGGGCGGGCGTCTGGTCCGTGAGGTGGTCCAGCGTCTTGGCGAGGGTGTCCGGATCACCTGCGGGGAAGATCAGCGCCCACGGTTCCCCGGCGAGGCGGGCGGTCAGCTCGGGGTCGTGTGCGGAGACGATCAGCGGGACGCCGAGGCGGGCGGCGTCCATGACCAGCCCCGATTCCTTGCCCACGCCGGGCTTCCGGGCGACGAGGGCCGCGTCGGCGGCGGCGTACACGAGCCGCAGGACCTCGTCGCCGACCGGGCCGGGCACGGTGTGGAGGCGGACGTTGGGGAGCTGGTGCCAGCGGGTGAGGACGGCGTCGTCCAGTGGGGTGCCGCTCACCAGGACGTGCAGCGGGGCGGTGAGGCGGGCGAAGGCCGCATCGATGGTGGCGATGTCCTTGTACGGCCACCAGCCGCCGACCACGCACACCGCCGTCGCGTCGGCGGGGACGGTGAAGGCGCTACGGGCTCCGTCGCGATCGGCGTTGGTCGGAGGGCGGCCGTCGTCAACCGCGAACGCCCGCACCTCGCCCGGCAGGTGAGGAAAGGCCGGTGTGACCTGGTTCCGGACGGCGATGGTCGGGTACAGCGCGATCACCCGCTTCTCGCCCCTGCGGGCGAGCCGGCCCAGCCACCGGATGGGGCGGTCCTCGGCGGTGACCGCCTCGTGGATGAACCGCAGGTGCGGGGTGCCGCCAAGCAGGGCGGCCATGCCGTGCAGGGCTTCGCTGGCGCTGAGGATCACCACCGAAGAGGCTCGCGGTGCGAGGTGGCGTGCGGTGCGAAGGCAGGCGGCCTCGGTCAGGCACCGGGCGAGCAGGGTGATCTGGTGCGGGGACCTGCGGACCGCCTTCGGCCAGCGCCGCGAGGCGAACACCTGTTGACCGGCGGCAGAGACGCGCGCTGTCGCCCGCGCGGCGGTCCGCAGGATCTTGGCTGCCGGTCCGACCGGACCGAGGACGACTCGGGCACCCGACCGCACCAGCGGCGCCAGGTCCTCGCTCAGGCCGCCGGGGGCGAGTATGAGGCTGTCCGGCCGCGCGGCGGCGAGCGCCGCCAGCGTGCGCTGGTGGTGTCCGCCGCCCCGGTGTGCGTACGGCTCGATGAGCACCATGGGCCCGGGGGCGGCGTTCATCCGGTGACCGCCTGCTCGCCGTGCAGGGTGGTGAAGTGCTGGTGCAGCCAGCGCGGGTCGTTGAGTGCTTCGAAGAGTTCCGGGTCGCGCGCGGCGGCCTCGGCGAACGCGATCCCGTCGCGGGCTCCGGTCGCCGCGTAGGCGGCGAATTCGCCGTCGCGGCTGGCCGTCCAGGCGGCGATGCGTTCCTGGGCGGAGGCGCCGGTCATGCCGTACTCGCTGCCGCGCGCGAGCATCGCGCACTCGCGGAAGCCGGACCGCCACGCGTGGAACGGGGTCTGGTTGAACCGTGTGATGCCGGCGGTCCGGCGGCAGAATTCCACCTTGCCGGGCAGGGCGGCCAGCACGTCGACGGCCTGGCCCATCTCCCTCAGCGCCGTACGGCGGATCAGCTTGAGCCCGCCGTAGCCGTAGGTCAGGCCGTTGACCGCGTTGACCGCCTGCCAGACCCGCATCGCCACCCCGTCGGCCAGCGGCTCGACCGTGGCGGTGGGGAACTCGGCGTCGATGGCGAAGTCACCGTCGGCGAGGAAGAACTGCTCGGTGTCGACCAGCTCGGCGGTGAGCCGGTAGGCGCGCCGCATCCCCCGGACTCCGTGGAGCCGCTTGACGGTGCCGCCCAGCACCCGGGACAGACGGGTGTGCAGGGAGCTGGCCAGCGGTTCGTCGTAGGAGAGTTGCACCGCCTCGAACCCGGTCACTTGATCGCCTCCAGGTAGCGGGCGGCGACCAGGGCGGGGGTGAGGTCGGCGGTGGAGGCGTACGCGCGCTTGGCGTGCAGCAGGTAGAACTCGGCGTCCGTGGCGAGGCGCTCGGCGATCTGGACGGCCTGCTCGTCGGTGTCGAACAGCAGCTCGTCGGCGATGTGCTCGGCCAGCCAGCCGGTGCGCGGGCCGATCACGGGCAGGCCCATCGCCTGGCAGTCAATTACCGACATGGACCAGGGGCAGCCAGGGCGGAAGGGAGCGATGCCGAAGTGGGCGCCGGCCAGCAGGTTGCGGTAGCGGACGCGGTCGCCACGGTCGGAGGCGACGGTGACGCCGTCCGTGGTCACCAGCTCCTCCAAGTACCTCTCGGGGCTGGGGTCGAGGCGGATGCGCTCGGGGCTGCGGGTGCCGAACAGGTCCATCACCGTGAGCCGCACCGGGACGTCGGCGACGATGCGGCGGGCGAGCTGGGTGAAGCGGGCGGTGCCGTAGTGCTCGTAGAGGCGGTGGTTGTAAAAGCCGGTGGCCCTGCCTTCGGGCGGGGTGATGTCGGCCGGGTCGCGCACCAGCCGTACGTCCCTGGGGGCGGGGACGATGTACAGCTTGTCGCCGAGGTCGACGCCGGTACGGGCGGCGGCTGCGGTGGTCCAGGAGGCCGCGGTGGAGGAGTGGACCAGGACGCGGTCGCAGACCCCGAGGCCGGCGGCGAAGGCCAGCAGCACGCTGCGGCCGAGGTCCCGGTCGTTCATCGCCGGGTCCAGCTCCAGGACGCCGCTGTCGGTGAAGGAGAACGGCAGGTAGTGGCAGTAGCCGGCGATCAGGGCGTCCACCCCGGCTTCCAGGAGCGCGGCCCGGATGGCGGGGGCGGCCTCGATCTGGTTGGCCACCACCACGTCGGGGCGACGGTCGCGGATCAGGGTGACCAGGGCGTCCATACCGGGGTCGAAGCGGGCCCGGTACTTGGTGGACGGCGAGGTGGTGGGCGCGAAGTGCACGCGGGTGTCGCCGACCGGGACCGGCGAGGCCACGGTCACCTCGGCCCCGGCGTCGGTGAGGGCCGGGGCGAGCATGTCGGCGAAGGTGAAGCCGGAGTCGGCTGACAGCTGACTGGAGTTGGAGACGTTGAGCAGATACAGCACGCGCATCGTTGGAACCCTCCTCGTTGGGGCCCGGGGGGTGACCGGGGCCGGTGGAAGAAGGAAACTGGCGGACGGGACCGTGACAGAATGGTGAGTCGAGATCACTCACGGTTCATTCATCTCATCCGGCGGCCAGGGCGGGGGCTTGATGGACGCGCGGGACGACGCCTTGACGGTCGGGCAGGCCGCCGAAGCGTTCGCGGCAGAGGTCGCCTACTGGCGTGAGGTGCGCGGGCTGGCCAAGCGCGAAGTCGCCAGAAGGATGGGCTTCGATCCCTCCTACGTCAGCCACGTCGAGTCGGGACGGCACAAGCCGACCGAGGACTTCGCCCGCCGCGCGGAGGAGGCCCTGAACGCGGGCAAGGCCATCTGGAAGCGCTGGCTGGACTACGAGCTGGCCAAGGCCCCCGCGGCGCCGGCGGCGGCCGTACCGGCCCCTCGCAAGGTCGAGCAGCCGTACGCGGCCGGCTCGGCGATCGTCGTCGAGCACGATGCGGCCCGGCTGGAGTACGACGGCAGCCTCTACCGGCTCACGATGCGCCGACTGCTGCGGAACACGGGCCATGAGCCGATCACCCGCTACCTGATCCGCATCAGCGTCGACCGCTACCCGGGCGAGCCCGAACAGTCCAACGCCCACTACCGCCTCCACCCACTGACCTGGGACGAGCTCTCCCTGACAGCGACCTGTCGCGGGGAAGCGATGCGCTGGCAGGCCAAGCACGACCGCGACGCCTTCAAGGAGGTGTGGCTGCTGTTCGAGAACGAGCAGGGCCGCTTCCCTCTCTACCCGGGCGAGTCGGTGTGGATCGAGTACGCCTACTCGGTGGGCCAGGAGAAGTGGGGCCGCTGGTTCCAGCGCGCAGTCCGCCTGCCCACCGAGCACCTGGCCGTCGAACTCGCCTTCCCCGCCCGCCTCGTCCCCGCCGTCTGGGGCACCGAGACCTCCATGACCGCCGAAGCGGCGCCGCTGCGAACGGCCCCGCTGCAGCGCGAGGAGAACGGCATGCGCGTCTTCTCCTGGAGCACATCCGCACCGGCACTCCACGCCCGGTACCGTCTGGAATGGCGGTTCCGGAACCAACCCGAACATGACGCGAGCCAAGGGGAGTTCAGGTGAGCCAGGTGCGGCCCAGCGAGCAGATGCGTGACCTCGGCGTCGTGCAGAACGGCGCCCCCGTCCTCACCGAACCCGCCCAAGCCTTCGACCTGCCGGCCGAGCGCGAGACGGCCGAGCACGTCATCGAACAGCTCTTCTTCGCGACAGAGCGGATCGGGCAGGTCCACCCCTTCGCCAAGGGCATGGGCATCGCGGCCCCGCAGATCGCGATCGGCCGGGCCGCCGCCGTGGT
This sequence comes from Streptomyces sp. BBFR102, assembly GCF_051397025.1. Classification (NCBI taxonomy): domain Bacteria; kingdom Bacillati; phylum Actinomycetota; class Actinomycetes; order Kitasatosporales; family Streptomycetaceae; genus Streptomyces; species Streptomyces sp. BBFR102. Next base: position 3,159,499 of record NZ_CP195757.1, on the reverse strand, counting down.
CCAGCCTCCCGAGCCCGGCGCCCCGGCGATCGTTCTGCTGAACCCTCGAATCACCGACCGCTCCAGCGATCAGGACGAGCAGTACGAAGGCTGCCTGTCGTTCTTCCACGTTCGCGGCCTGGTCCCCCGGCCGCTCAGGATCACCGTGGAGACCACGACGCTGGAGGGCCAGACGGCGACCACCAGCTACGAACGCGGACTCGCCCGGCTGATCCACCACGAGATCGACCACCTCGACGGGCTGCTCTACACCGCGCGGATGCGGACGGGCGTCGCCCCCATCCCTGTCGAGCGGTACCGCCAGACCGGCCGCTCGTGGGTCTACTGACCCGCCAGCGAGGACCCAGGCAGCAGGGGACGAGGGAACGCCCGTCCCACATCGGGCAGTTCGTGGCGACGTATCGCCCGACCGTGAGCAATCGAGGACACTGGCTAGGGTCGTACCCGTGGACCCACTGACCGAAAAGCAGATCCGTGCCTCGTTCGTCAACAGCACGAAGGGCGAGGCCGCGCGCCTGCGTCTCCCGCTCGACTTCGCCGAGCTGCCCTGGCCCGATCTCGACTTCCTCGGCTGGGTCGACCCGGGCGCGCCGCTGCGCGCACACCTCGTCGTCCCGCGCCCGGACGGCACCCCGCTCGGCGTCTCCCTGCGCGTCCCGGCCGTCGGCCGCACCAGCGCCATGAAGTCGAGCCTCTGCCAGGTCTGCCTGACCGGCCACGCCTCCTCCGGCGTCACCCTCTTCGCCGCCCCGCTGGCCGGCCCGCGCGGGCGTCAGGGCAACACCGTCGGCATCTACCTCTGCGCCGACCTGGCCTGCCCCCTGTACGTACGCGGCAAGCGCCAGCCCCAGCTGCGGTCCGGCCGCCAGGAGGAGTCGCTGACGACGCCGGAGCGGGTGGACCGGATGATGGGCAACCTGGAGGCGTTCACGGCGAAGGTGGTGGGCGGGTGAGGCCGCCCGCCTCGCAGGGGGCCGCCCCTCTCCGCCTCCGCTGATCGATTCGTCGCGGGCCCGGGGCCGAACCCCTGGCACCCCGCGCCGAGGGCGGGCAGACTCCGCCCATGACCCGACCCGAGCCTGACCACAGCTACAAAGCAGACCTGATCCGCTACCTCCAGGAGTCCAGGGACGCCCTGCTCTGGAAGCTGGACGGGCTGTCGGAGTACGACGCCCGCCGACCGCTGACCCCCACGGGGACCAACCTGCTCGGCCTGGTCAAGCACCTCGCCGGGGTGGAACTCGGCTACTTCGGCGACGCCTTCGGCCGCCCGTACTTCACCGAGGAGGCCCTGCCCGCCTGGTGGTGGACCAGGGCCACGGACCCGCACGCCGACATGTACACCACGCCGGACGAGTCACGCGAGGAGATCACGGGCCTCTACCGGCGGGCGTGGGAGCACGCGAAGGCCACGTTCGACGCGCTTGACCTGGACGCGGTCGGCCAGGTCCCGTGGTGGCCCGAGGAGCGCCGCGAGGTCACCCTGCACCACCTCATGACGCGGGTCGCCGCCGAGACCCAGCGGCACGCGGGCCATGCCGACATCCTCCGTGAACTCATGGACGGGGAGGCCGGGTTGCTGAAGAACAAGGACGCGCTGGCGCCGGGCGACGCCGAGAGCTGGGCGCTCCACCGCGAGCGGGTGGAGCGGGCCGCCCGACAGGCGGACGTCGGCTGAGCCACGCCCCCGCCAGGCGGCCCGCTCAGTGGTCGGTCAGGGCCGGTACGAGCAACGACGCGTCCACCGTGCCCAGGCCGCTGGCCTGGTCGTAGCCACGGGTGGCGCGGTGGCCGTCGGCGCCGTTGGTGCCATGGGTGACGTCGAGCAGGCCCGCCTCGCGGCCGGCGTCGACGTTCCGCCCCAGTTCGTACAGGTGGTGGTGGAGCCGGCCGACACGGTCCCCGGCCTCCTGGTCGGCGTCGGCGACGATCCCGGCGAACAGGGGTGCCGCCAGGCTGGTTCCGGCCATCGGCACCCAGGTGGGGGTCCTGCCGTCCTCGGTGAAGTGGATCATGGTCGAGCCGTCGCCGGAGGCGGTCATGGAGAGGTCGGGGACGCCTCGCTTGCCGCCGACGGCCGATTCCACCCGGTTCTGGTAGGAGGGGCGGGCGAAGACCTCGGAGACGCCGCCGCCGGAGGCGCCCGCGCGGTCGTCCCAGACCACGTCGGGGTCGGTCCGCCTCCCCTCGTCGTCCAGGCCGAGCCGGAGGCCGCCGACCGCGAAGACGCTGGGGTCGGAGGCGGGCCAGGACACGCCGCGTACGGGCTCGCCGTCCGCCTCGGTCGGTGCCGCCCCGTCGTCCCCGGCGGGGGCGACCACGGTGATGCCCTTGCGGGCCGCGTCGAGGAAGACCGGCGCCATCTCCTTGAACTCGGGCCGGAGTTCCCGCCCCAGCTTTCCCTTCTCGGGGACGGCGAAGCTCACCGACAGCACGTCGGCCGAGTCGTCCTCGACCACCTGCCGCGTCACCTCGGCGAGGCGCCGCACCCCGGCCGCCGTCAGCCCCTCGTCCTCCTCGCCCCGCGCCGCGTCGACCTGGTGCAGCACCACCTTGGCGTCGGGCGCCATGGCGTGCACCGCCTCGACGGCCAGGGTGGTGTCCTTGGCCTGCGAGACCATCACGTCGCTCTTCCAGTCGAAGGGCGCGGCCTCGCCGTCGTCGGGCCCGTGCCGCACCACCTCGATCCGCGGTGACGCCAGCCGCAGCTTCTCGCTGAACGCCCGCAGGTCGGCCTCCAGCACCGGCGAGCCCACCGGCATCACCACCGCGACCGTCTGCCCCTTGCCGGTCGCCTTCAGCTCCTTCACGCCGTAGACGGTCCGCAGCTGGTCGAAGGTGTAGCAGGAGGTCCGCTGCTCCTTACGGCACTCCTCCTGCGCCTGTCGCACGGAGGGATCGGGCTCGTCGGCGGCGGGCGTCGCCGGCGCCGGTGACCCGGGCACCCGCTGCCCCGCCCCGGCCCCCCGCGACCGCTCGGCCCCGCTCTCCTGCCCGGCCCCCTGGCATCCCGCCACCAGCACCGCCCCCGCCACCAGGGCGACCCCTGCCCGCGCCCTCGCTCCCCTGCCCATACTCCGGCCCTCCACGACGACGGCACCCCGACTCGCCCCGGCCGACCCGAGGCCATCCCACCCTCCGCCGAGGCGGCGGGGGCGGCGAGCGCGCGGGGGCCGGGCGAGTGACGGGGCCGCGACGCCGGGCCGGCCGCTCGGCGACCCGGCCGCCCCTCGTCCGCCGGCGCTGAGCCGCGCCGCGCCCGCGCCTCGCCCGTCAGGCGGGGGCAGTCGTCCCCGGCAACGGCACCCCCCGCAGCTGCGAGCCCCTGGCCGGCCCGTTGACGTGGAACGCGGCCCGGACGGCGGCGACGCCCCTGGCGGCCGTCTCCGGGGTGACCGAGTGGTCGATCGGGTCCGGTGGCAGGTCGCCGTAGAGGGCCTTCTCGCGGAGGCAGGCGTTGCACAGGCCCGGCTGGAACATGGCGGCCTTGCAGTTGGTGCACCTGGGGCGCGCGGCCGGGCGGGGTTTCGGGGCGCGTGGGGCGGGCTTCTTGCGCCGGAGCCGGTCGGCGACCAGGGCCGCCGCCGCGTGGACCCGGGGTGGCAGTCCGGCGGTCAGCGCGTGGAACACGGACGCCTCGTCGGCGCCGACCGCGAACCACTCGTCCAGCAGCGGCGCCAACCGCCGTGCCTCGTCGGCCCCGAGCGTGAGCCGCCGGTCCCGCAGACCGAGCTTCGCCAGCACCTCGGCGCTGCCGGTGAGGGGTTCCTCGCGGCGAGGACGCTGGGGCGCGTCTGCGGGGTCGGGGGGCGGCACCTCGCCCTCAGCCGCCTCGGAGGTCTCCCAGACGACGGGAGGGGCACCTGAGGGCTCTGGCGCAGGCGTGGAGGCCGAGGGGTCCGTGGCGGGTGGTGGGGGCGATGCCTCGGCCGCCGCCTCGGCAGGATGGTGGTCGTCCACCGGTGCGCGCGGTACGGGGACAGTGATCGGCGACTCCGGCCGCACGGGGGACGGTTGGGGTTCGAGGGGCTGTCCGGCGGCTGCGGGGGCCGCAGCCGACGGGTCCGTGGCGGGTGGTGGGGGCGAAGCCTGGGCCGCCGCTTCGGCGGGGTGGTGGTCGTCCACCGGTGCGCGCGGTACGGGGACGGTGATCGGCGACTCGGGCCCAGCGGGCGCCGGTTTGGGTTCTGGGAGCTGTTCGGCGGGGGCGGGGGCCGCCTCGCGGCTCTTGCGGGGGCGCTTCGGGCGGCGTCCGCAGACGCCCGCGTCCTCCGCCTCCGCGCCGTCCGCTCCGGGGGAGGGGACTCCCAGGGTGGGGGGTCTTGTACTCCCCGTCTTGCCCGTATGGGTAAGGCCGGGCCCGCCGACTGTCGGTTCACCGGAGGCCGGGTTTCCGGACACCGCCTCGCAGACCTCGCCGAGGCTCGCCACGTCCCGCTCGTCGGCCGGGTCCGGCTCATCGACGTACGGCAGGTCGAAGACCTCGTAATGGGTGGAGAAGCGGCCGGTCGGGCCCTGGCGCTTGACCCGGCGGAGGTAGCGGGCCTCCTCCAACTGCCGCAGGGCGGCGGCCACCCGGTCACGCCCTTCGTCCCTGAGTCCGGCGAGCTGGCGTACCGAGGTCCTGCTGCCGTCAGGGAGCCCGAGGAGGTACGAGAGGATGCCCGCCGCCGTCCACGAAAGGCGCTTGTCGCGTGTCGTGACGTTCGGGAGAGTGGTGAAAGCACGCTTGGGCGCGCTACGGTAAATGCGCATTGGGAAGGTTGAGTTCCTGGTGTCGTGACGGCAGGGAGCGGCAACTCCCGTGTACGTCTGCCCCCGTGTGCTACGCACCGGGGGCTTTTCCTATGAGCGGGCATATGCGCCGCTCGACGGCGACTCTATGTGAGCCCGAAAGGGCGAAGGCAAGCCCGAACAGGCATTTCGGGCCCGCACAGACGGATATTCACTCTTCCGTGTGAAGCGTCGAAGGCGGCACCCCCTCCTCCAGCTCCCCGAGCACGCCCAGATCGCCCGCCGCCCAGGCCAGCAGGGTGCTCCGGAGCAGCAGCGGGTGCACCAACCCCCCTCTCGTGTCCGGCTGATGGCGCCACCTCAGCGGCCAGGTCCAGCCGCCCAGCGCCGGTACGGGGATGAACGCGATCCGGCCCGACTCCCCCGTCAGCCGGGTCACCCCGTCCGGCCAGCTCCGGTGGCCCGTCGACCCGACCGGCACGAGGAAGTACACCGCCCGCCGCCCCCTGACCTCCTCGACCACCGGGCCGGGCTCGCCCAAGGTCATCTGCGCCATCGCCTCGGCGATCAGCCGCCCGGCACACCCGTCCACCCGCACGGCGTCGAACCGCACACCCGCCTTGCGCAGTTGGACCCCGCAGGAGGGCACCCAGTCCAGTTTCGTCGCGTGACTTTCCGTATTCATAGGCCCAGTGAAGTACCCCGGAAGTACCGTTTCCATGACTCTCTGTCGATGATCGCCAACACTGGGAAGTCGGCGGGTCCATCAGGAGACTGTTTGAGTTCGTTTGAGGTCAGGGGTGACCACATTGGGGCGAAAAGAGAAGGCGAGCAAGGGGCGGCTCTCGCCTGGCGCAAGTCGAGCTACAGCGACGGGGGCGGCGGCGACTGCGTCGAAGTCTCCCCCTGTGCCTGCCCCACCCCCACCACCCTCCACATCCGCGACTCCAAGAACCCCACCGGCCCCACCCTCACCCTCAGCAGCACCGCTTGGGCGGCGTTCGTCGCCTCCGCGTGACGTAGCTCGATGACGTCGCGGTATGCGGCCGGACGTTGGGGCTCGGGGGCGGCAAGGGCGTAGCCGGGGTCTGCCTGTACGTCCCGGCTGCGGCCACCGGTCTGCGGCCGGGCGGCGATCTCGACGTGTCCGTGGGCGTCCGGCGGGGCGTGCGGGAGGCGGCGGGCGGCTGGGTGCGGTCACCCGGCGGGCTTGTCCCACTCCTGGGACAGGACCGCCCACAGCTCCATGTCGAGGCGCCTGCCCCGGTGGACGAAGGCCGAGCGGCGGACGCCCTCGCGGGTCATGCCGAGGCGGCGGGCGACGGCGATGCTCGGCGCGTTGTCCGTGGCCACGTGCCACTCGACCCGGCGTATCCCGCGCTCCTGGAACGCCCAGTCGATGATCACGCGGCAGGCCCGCGTCACGAGGCCCTGCCCGACCGCCGAGGGCTCCAGCCAGCAGCCCGCCTCGGCGACCCCGTGCACGGGGTCGAAGGTGCGGAAGAGGACGCCGCCGACCAGCGTCCCTTGCCGCCAGATCCCGTACAGCCGGCCGCTGTCGGCCGCCTGCCTGTCCGCGTACGACTGGAGGAAGGCGCGGCTCCCGGCCAGGTCCCGGACGACGTCCGGCAGGCCGTTGCGCTCCCCGGCGTACTCCCGCGCGCGGTCCATGTGCGCCAGGAACTCGTCCGCCCGCCAGGGCTCGACGGGGCGGAGTTCGGCGCCTTCGGGGCCGAGGGGGTGGGTGAACATGGGGGCCTTCCGTCGCAGGGGCGCGGTGCGGTGCGCGGGGATGCTCTCACGGGGGCGGGGGCCGCGCAGCCGGTTTCCCGGCGCGGGGGCGGTGTGGCGCCGACCGAGGTCGGGCCGGGCAGCGCGGGCGGGTCCGGCGCGGTGCCCCGAGGTGGGCCGGGCCGCCCCCCGGCGGGGGTGGGCCCGTTCGCGTCGGCAGACAGGCGCCGCCGTCCGTTTCCGCGCAGAATGTAGGGGGTCGGCCACCCCGGCGCGTACCGAGCGCGGCCGGACCGGGAGCCGGGGCCGGGCAGGAGGAGGCTCATGCAGCGCAGCGCGTCCGGCGAACCCGATCCGCAGGCCGAGACCCCGACCGACGCGTCGGCCACCGCCAGGATGGCGCTGGCCGTCAACAACATGGGCGCCTACACCTGGACCCTCTCCGACGGCAAGCTCCGGTACGACGAGGGTGGCGAGGCGGTCATGGGCTTCCGGCCCGGGGAGTTCGACGGGCGGTTGGCGATGCTCGCCGAGCGGATGCTGCCGTTGGAGGTGCCGGCGGTCCGGGAGCAGGTGGAACAGGCGTTGCGGGAGCGGTCCAGCTTCAGCACGTACTTCCGGGTGCGGCACCCGAACGGCGCACTGCGCTGGACCCACACGCAGGGGCACGTGATCACCGACGAGCAGGGCAAGCCGGAACGGGTGATCGGGATCGTCCGGGAGGCCAGCCAGGAGCTGCGTGCCGTCGACCAGACGGCGGAACTGCGGCGGGCCCGCAGCGAGCGGCGCCGCCAGGCCGACATCGTCGGCCACGTCAGCGACACCCTGGTGCCCACCCTCACCGTGGACGACCTCGCGGAGGCGCTCACCTCCGACCAGCTGCTGGAGCAGCTCGGCGTCGCCAGCATCATCCTGGGCATGGTCGACGCCGGGCACATGCGGCTGATCGGCGCCAACGGCGTCCCCGCCGAGCTGCTGCGCGACTTCCACCTCTCCCGCCTGGAGCAGCCCCTGCCGCTCACCGAGGCGGTCCGCACCCGCGAGGCGGTCTTCATCATGGGCCGCCAGGACTTCGTCGACCGGTACCCGTCGCTGGAACCGTACGCACGCGAGTTCCCCCAGGGGGCCTCCTCCGTCTACCTCCCGCTGATCGCGCAGGGCGAGGCCATCGGTGCCGTCGGCCTCGCCTACGAGGGCCGGGCCCGCTTCCCCCAGGACGAGCGGACCGTGCTGCGCGCCCTCGGCAAGGTCATCGCCCAAGCCCTGCAACGCGCCCTCCTCTACGACCAGGAGCACGAACTCGCCGCCGGACTCCAGACGGCCATGCTCCCCGGGCACCTCCCCCACGCCCCCGGCCTGGAGCTGGCCGCCCGCTACCGGCCCACCCGGGCCCGGGGCGGCATCGGCGGCGACTGGTACGACGCGCTGCTGCTCTCCGACGGCCGAGTGGGGGCCCTCATCGGCGACGTGCAGGGCCACGACGTGACGGCCGCCGCCATCATGGGGCAACTGCGGATCGCGCTGCGGGCGTACGCGGCCGAGGGGCACCCGCCGACCACCGTCATGGCGCGCGGCTCGGTCTTCCTCACCGAACTCGACACCGGGCGCTTCGCCACCTGCCTCCTCGCCGTGCTCGACCCGCGCACCGGCATGACCACGATCGTGCGGGCCGGCCACCCCGACCCCGCCCTGCGGCTCGCGGACGGCACCACCTCCGGCCTCGACGTCCCCGGCGGCCTCCCCCTCGGCCTCACCTCATCAAAGGCCCAGCCCGTCTACCCGGCCTACGAGACCCTCCTCGAACCCGGCTCGACGCTGCTGCTCTGCACCGACGGGCTGTTCGAGTCCCGCTCCCAGGACATCGACACGGGACGCGCCCGGCTCCTCGACGCGCTCCGCAACGGGCCCGGCGACCCCGAGGGGCTGGCCGACCACCTGCTGGGCGCCATGGCCCCGTACACGGGCGAGGAGGACGACGTGGCGCTGCTGGTGCTGCGCCGCCTGGCCGGCCCGTCCACCCCGGCCCAGCGACTGGAGGCGGTCATCGCCCCGGGCGACCCGGAGGCGCTGCGGGCCGCCCGACAGGATCTGCGGGCCGCGCTGGAGAGCTGGCAGCTGGACACCCTCGCCGACACCGCCGTCCTGCTCACCAGCGAACTCGTCACCAACGCCCTGCTGCACACCGGCGGCGAGACGAGGCTGACGGCCCGCCCGGTACGGCGCGAGGGCGGCAGCCGAGCACTGCGGCTCTCCGTCACCGACACCTCACCCGCCTCACCGCGCCGCCGGGCCGCCACGGGCGAGCACACCTCGGGGCGGGGCATGCTCCTCGTGGAGGAACTGGCCAGCGCCTGGGGCGTGGAGCCGCGCGGCAACGGCAAGACGGTGTGGTGCGAGATCTCGTTGGCGGTGCCCTGAGGGCGGGGGCAGATCTGTCGCTGACTTATTGTTCGACAGCCCCTTCGGCGCCGGGTGAGCAGGCAGTGTAGGTCTTTGGCAGCCATACCCGCGTTCGACGGTGCGACGACCACTTCCGCGGGGTCGGGGCCGCCTTCACGGCAAGGGGGATCAGAGATATGGCCAGCAACATCAGAGTGCCCGTACGCGTCGCGTCCGCCCACACCGTTCGGCCGCGCGGCCGGGCCCCCGGCCGACGAGCCGAACGCGTTCGCCCGCACCGGCAGTACTGAGCCGGCCCGCCTCTCCCCGTTTCCGTCCTCACGGCCGCCTCCGGCGTGCCGACTTCACGGATTCCGCTGCCCGCACGGCCCGGAATCCGGTGCCCCGGTGGCCTCTTCCGGTTCGCCATGCCGTGGATCGAGGCCGCCGCCGCTCCGTTCCCGCCGGGAAAGGATTCAGAGATGGTCATGCCCGAAACCGGACGCCGCACCACATCCCAGCACCTCCACTTCACCTTCGACGACCTGCTCAAGGTCCGCATCGGCGACGAGGTCCTCCCGCACGTCGAGACGTACTTCGCGCTGCGCGCCCTGTCCGCGCCGCCCAACGCCGCACTGTCCCCCTGGCGGGACCTGGTCCGGCCCGCCCTCGGCTCCCTGCTCGGGCTGTTGAAGCAGCTCGGGCAGTGGCTCCCCTCGCCGTCGGCCCTGTTGGGCCTCACCCTCGGCGGCTCGCACGAGACGCGGGTCGCCCAGCTGCGGACCGGCGTCACGGGTGAGCGGCTGCGCGAGGCGCTGAACACCTTCTGGCGGGTCGCCGTCGAGCCGTACTGGCGGCAGATCACCGCCCATGTCCGCCGCTGCCAGCAGGAGTTGCGCGAGCGACTGGCCCACGGCGGGGTGGCGGACCTGCTCTCCCACCTGCCGGGCGGGAGCAACTGGCAGCAGCCGGTGCTGCGGCTGCCCGACGAGCGGGGCGGGGAGGTACGCCTCTCCGGCCGCGGGCTGCGCCTGGCCTCCTCGCTCTTCCTCCCGCAGCGGGGACGCCGGGTCCTGGAGCTGAGCGACGGCAGGGGACAGCCGACGCTCTACCTGCCGGCGCCGCTCGCCCAGGAGGACGCCCCGACGCTCTGGGGCGCGGCGGCGGGTGGGGAACGCTCCCTCGCCGCCCTCATCGGCGCGGGCCGGGCCCGGGTGCTCCAGGCCCTCACGGAGCCCCGGACGACGGGAGAACTGGCCCAGCTGGCGGGGATCTCCGGGCCGGGGGCCAGCCAGCACACGGCGGTGCTGCGGAAGGCCGGGCTGATCACCACCCGGCGCGAGCGGAACATGGCCTGGCACGAACTGACGCCGCTGGGGCGGGCCATGCTGACCAACCTGGAGAGCACCGGGACGCACCGCAGGCCCGCGACGGTCTCGCCGCTCCCCGCGCCCGCCTGCTGAGGGGAGGGACGCCGTGGTGCCCGGGGGACGTGGCGGCCCCCGGGCAGGTGGCCGCCCGGACCGTCAGGCGGGGACGAGCCGGGAGCGGACCCGGCCCTGGGCGTAGAGGCGGCGGACGTCGCGGAGCAGGTTGATCCGCTTGAGCCAGCGGTCCTCACCGTCGTACCGGGGGGTGAACGGGTCCCGGCCGTGCACGACCTTGTAGTTGTCGATGAAGACCAGGTCACCGGGGTGGAGCACGACCCGGCCCGCCGAGGAGCGCAGCGCGGCGTCGGTGACGCGCACCGCCTCGGCCGCCGCCGGGTCGGCGCCCGCCATGAAGTCCACGTCGAAGCGGAGGTACGGCGCGTGTTCCGGGCCGAACAGCACGCGCTCCTCGGGGTAGGCGGCGGGGCCGCCCTCCCGGCCCGGCGCCGGGCCGCTGTGCGAGTCGTCCGGGAAGAAGCGGAACCTCGGCTCCGCGAGCGTCCCGCGCGCCCCGGCCGGCAGGTCCACGTCCTCGACGCTGGCGACGGTGGTCCCCACGGCGTCCGGGTTGCGCAGGCACAGCAGTGCCACGTAGTCGGCGCGGCACGGGTGGAAGACGTCCTCGGTGTGCAGGGAGAGCGTCTTCTCGCTACTGGCGCTGGTCAGCGAGGACTCCATGCCCGGAGCCGGGCAGATGTCGTGGACGATGCGCCCCTCCTGCTGGCTCTCCCAGCCGAAGGCGTCGCCCATGACCGAGCCGCAGAGCAGCAGCGCGGCCTCCTCCCGGCGCCCCGCGGCCGACTTGGCCGCGGCCTCCCAGCCGGTGGGCGTGGGGACCAGCGCGGGGTCGAGGGGGATACCGGAGACCACCGTGAGGTCGGACTCCGCGGTCCGGGCCTCGGCCAGGAACTCCCGCAGCCTCAGCGGCAGTCCGGGGGCCGCCGCGGTGGCGGCCTCGGCGGCCTCCAGCGGGTCCCAGTCGTGGCCGGCGTCGAGGAACCGGCCGACCAGGGTGTCCAGCTCGCCCTGTTCGGCCTCGGTCAGCTGCAGCCTTCGCATTCTTCTCCCCCTACCGGGCTAGGAACCGCTGCCGGCGCGGAGCGAGGCCGGCCGCATGTCGGTCCAGTGGGTGTCGACGTACTCGGCGCAGGCGTCGCGCCCGGCCGGACCGTGGACGGTGGACCAGCCGTCCGGTACGTCGATGAAGTCGGGCCAGAGCGAGTGCTGGCCCTCGTCGTTGGCCAGGACCCTGAAGGTTCCGTCCGGGTCGTCGAAGGGATTGGCCATGGTCGTTCCTTTCGGCGCCCTCGGTCGGAGGGCGGTCTCGCTCCCCGTCGGGGAGGCGTGGGGTTCGAGGGGCGGGGAGGGGCTCAGAGCCCGCGTGCGGCCCGCAGCACCAGGTCGTTGGCGTCGGGCGTGCCGATGGTGAGGCGGATGCCTTCGCCGGGGTAGAGCCGCACCTGGACCCCCGCCCGGGCACACGCCTGGTGGAAGGCGGCGCACCGCTCCGGCTCGTCGAGCCAGAGGAAGTTGGCGTGGCTCTCCAGTACCCGCCAGCCCAGCTGCCGGAGCGCGGCCCCCGTCCGGACGCGCTCGGCGGTGAGGGTGGCGATGCGTTCGTCCAGCTCCGCCTCGGCGCCGACCGAGGCGACGACGGCGGTGCGCGCGGTCTCGGTGATGGAGTAGGGCACCGACATGGTCCGGATGCGGCGCGCGGTCTCGGGCGTGGTCAGGCCGTACCCGATCCGCAGGCCGGCCAGCCCGTACGCCTTGGAGAAGGTGCGCAGGACCACGAGGCCGGTGCGGCCGGCCTTGAGGAGATCGACACCCTGCGGCAGCACGGTGTCCCCGGCGAACTCCATGTACGCCTCGTCCAGCAGGACGAGCACGTGCGGGGGCAGGGCGTCGAGGAACCGCTCCAGGGCCCGCGCCCGCAACGCGGTGCCCGTCGGGTTGTGCGGGTTGCACAGGATCACCACGCGGGTCCGCTCGGTGACGGCCTCCAGGATGCGGTCCAGGTCCTGCTCACCGTCGGGGGTGAGCGGCACCTCGACGCGGCCGGCGCCCGCCATGTCGGTGATGATCGGGTAGGCGTCGAAGGCCCGCCAGCCGTAGACGACCTCGTCCTGGGGGCCGTCGGTGAACGCCTGGAGGGTCTGGAGCGCGACCCCCACCGAGCCGCTGCCGACGACCACGGACTCCGGCGCCACCCCGCGCCATTCCGCGATGAATTCCATCAGGTGGTCCGCGTAGAACTGCGGATACCGATGGATTTCCTGGATGCCGTCGGCAATGGCCTTACGCACCGACTCCAGCGGCGGGTACGGCGTTTCGTTGAGGGCCAGGGAATGGAGGGTGCGGGGTTCCTCGCTGACAGCCGTCATGACGCTCCCCTCTTTCCGCGCGGGCCCCGGGAAGCGTTCTCACTCACTGTCGTCCCGCTCCAGCTGGAAGATCACGGTGTTCGCCGGAGTGCTGTACACGTGCTGCTTCACGCACTTCCAGCCGGACTCCTCGAACACCGAATACCATTCCTCGCGCGTGGGGATGTACTGGCCCATCAGCGCGTGCGCCGTCTCGAATCCCATCGTGAACAGCGGGAGATCCGGCGTTTCGTCGTCCGCGTTGCGGTGGGTGTCGCAGAGCACGAAGTGCTTGAGGTTGGGGAGTTGCGTCCGGATTCCCCGGAAGAGTTCGACGCACTGCTCGCGCGGCCAGAAGTCGTGGCCCATGAGGAAGGAGGTCATGAGTTCGACGTCCTTGAACACCTCGTACTCGCCCAGCTTGCGGGCGTCGCCGCGGACCAGGGTCACCCGGTCCTGGAGACCGTTGGCCGCCACCGCCGCGGTGCCGACCTCGATGGCGCCGGCCGCGATGTCGAGACCCACGCAGGTCACCGAGGGGTCGCGCTTGGCCAGCTGGATCAGGCGCTCCCCGCTGCCGCAGCCGAGGTCGGCGGCGACGGAGAAGTCGAGGCCGTCCAGCACCTCGGTGAAGGCGGCGTCCATGAAGACGTCGTTGGCGTCCCGGCAGGCGATGCTCACGGCGGTGCTGTCACGCCGGATGTAGTCGCCGGTGCGGTGCTTCTCGTAGACGACCTCGCCCATGCGCTGGAAAAGCGATCCGTAGCCCTTGGTGAGCCACTGGAAAAGCCCCTTCGACTGGGCGAACTCCTCGAACGTGGCCCCTCTGGTCACCCGGTCCACGTCGACCTTCACGATGTCGGCGTAGGAGAGTGCCCGGAGCAGATAGCGCAGCGAGGGCTCGTCCATCTCCTCCTTCTTGGCGTACCACGGTATGTCGATCTCATCCGCTTCGGTGAGCGCTTTGAAGAGGTCGATGTCCCAGGCCGCGCTGACCGCCCAGGTGGCGATGGAGGAGTTGAAGAGCTGTGCCGATTTCGCGAATTCGGTGGCTCCGCCGCTCATGGATGCGACTCCGTTCCCGTAGAGATGAGCCGCTCCGGGTGGACGGCTCGGTTTTCGCCGGGCCCGTACGGGAGGGATTCACCGCACGACCGCAGCAGGGGCCCACTGTTGCCCGGGGCCCGGACGGTTTCCACCTTCGTAAGCTCACGCGAACACTCCCCCGGCCCTCGCGTCCCAACGCGGCGCCGCCTCTCAGGGGGTGGCCGGGCCGGGGCGGAGGGTGTAGTTCCACTGCTCCGCGCCACGGGGCACCGGGAGACCGGCGAGCGCCCGCGGGCGGGCCGGGAAGGACTGCCCGTGGAGCGGTCCGACGGTGCCGATCAGGACGTGCTCACCGGCGGCCGGCAGGCCGTCCCAACTGGCGGTGACCCGGCAGGAGAGCCGGTGCTCGGCGGTCGGCCAGCGCAGCGTGGCCGGCGGCAGGTGGCAGGCGGTGACCTCGGTGCCGCAGGCGGCGGCGAACTCCGCGAGGGCCCGGCGCAGGGTGTCGGGGCTGGTGGCCTGCGAGCCCGCCTCGACGGCCACCAGGAGCCGCTCGGGGCGGGGGCGCAGACCGCCGCCCTCCTGGACCCACCAGTGGCGGACGGCGCTGGCGATCAGCGCGGCGGTCCCGGCGTCGTCGAAGGGGAGCGCCGGCCGACCGACGACGGGCCGCGCCCCGGCCTTGCGGCGGCGGACGCAGAGATCCGTACAGGCCGCGGAGCGGAGCTGCGGGACACCGCCTTCCTGGACGCACTCCCCGCAGCCGCGCGCGCGCCGGCCGGGCTCGGCGGCGGGCTCGGCGCGGACCCGGATGGCCGGGTGGCCCGCGTCGGTGAAGCCGCGCAACAGCGCGGCGCCGTGGCGCAGCCGGGCGATCCGGTGCTCCCTGGTGCCGCGGACGGAGGTGTAGGCCGAGGGCTGGAGGGCGAAGCCTTCGGCCTTGAGCAGGGTCGAGACCGTGTCCGGGCCGACCGGGTGGCCGAGCAGGGTGAGCGCCTGGGCCAGTTCGCGGACGGAGAGGGTGGTCCACTCCAGCGGGGAGCGGCCGGCGCCCTCCGGCCCGGCGGAGCGCGCCAGGGCGAGCAGGGCGGGCATCAGTCCCGGGTCCCGCTCGGTGAGCGGTTTGCGTCCGGCGCCGGCGCGGCGCACCCGACCGGCCGGCAGGTGCGGGCCGTCGAGTTCGCGGACCCCCCGGGAGACCGTGGACTCGGCGACCCGGGCCGCCTTGGCGACCGTACGGACGCCGCCGCGGCCCAGGCCCTCGGCGACGGCTCCCAGCGCCAGGCGGCGCTGACGCTCGTCCAGGTTCGGCATCAGGCGCAGGAGTGCCCTGCTGAGTGGTCCGTCGGTCGCCTCCGTCACGCTCGCGAACGTATATCAGCCGGAAACCCACGAAATGGAGTTTCTGGCTGCGCCAAAACACACGACCGTGATCACTTGCTTCAGTTCTTGAGCGCAAAGCTGCCGGGAACTGGCCGATCCGGCTCTGTCGGATGTTCCGGTTCCGCTGGACCGGAGCAGGTCAGTCCGCCTGGTCGACCCGGGCGCTTCCGTTGCTGCTGCGGACGTCGACGGTCCGTTCCGCGCCCGGGGTGTCCTTCACCGAGGAGTCGGCCCGGCCGTTCTCGGCGTCGACCCGGACCTGGTAGCGGTCGTCACCCGGGGGGAGGGTGACGTTCACGTTGCCGTTGTCGGTGCTGGCGGTCACCTTGCGCGGCGGCTCGGTGAAGACGACCTTGAGCCGGCCGTTCCGGGTCTCGGCTGCCAGTCGCCCGGCGCTGATCCCGATCGCCTCCGCGTTCCCGTCGCGCACCTTCAGGCGGACGTCCCCGGAGGCGTTCTCGACCTTGACGGCCGCGTTGGACGAGGAGATCTCCTGGGACTGTGTGAGCCCGACCGAGTCGACCGCGCCGTTGCTGCTGTCCAGGCTCACCGCCATGTCCTTGGGCAGGGTCACGGTGTAGCGGGCGGCGCAGCTGATCGAGATGCCGTTGCACTCGGTCCGCAGACTCAGCGTGGACCCGGACAACTCCCACCGGGAGTTGTCGTCCTTGCCGGCCGCGCCCTCCACGGTGCGCGTGACCCGCACCTCCCCGCCCGTACTGTCCGTGCGCAGCCGCACGTCGGAGTTGTCGGCGTCGACGGTGAGCTTGTCCCCGGAGAAGGTGAAGGTCTTGCTCTCCGTCTTCTCCTCGCCCTTTCCCGGCCCCTGGCAGGCGGCCACGGAAACGCAGAGCAACGCGGCGCTCAGCGCCCCGCCCCATGTCCTCGCGTGCTTCCGCATGTCCATCCTCCCGTTGGCGGCGACCGTCCGCGTGCTCGTCCACGCGGGGGTTGCGACGGCGGTCCGACCGCTGCCCGGCGACCATAGGCAGCGCCCGCCGGTCAATTCAAGGCGGCTTGGAAGGTGGGGAGTTGGCTCGACCCCCGCCAGCCGGGGGGTGGAGTTTCCTCCACCCTCAGGTGGGCAGTCAGGGCCAGTGTCCGGGCACCGTGCGCCCTGCTGTACTCCATCGTGCCGGGACGAGTCGCCCCGGCACAGCCACCAGAGCACCACCGGGAGAGGAAGAATCCGTGTCGGGAGCCGTCATCGACCAGGCCGTCACGCTGCGCGGAGTCGGCAGACTCTACGGCCGCGGCGACGGCCAGGTCACCGCCCTGAACGACGTCCACTGCGCCTTCGCCCGCGGCACCTGCACGGCCGTGATGGGTCCCTCCGGCTCCGGAAAGAGCACCCTGCTCCAGTGCGCCGCCGGCCTCGACCGGCCCAGCACCGGCCAGGTGCTGATCGGGCAGACCGACATCAGCACGCTCAACGAGACGGAGCTGACCAAGCTGCGCCGCGAGCGGATCGGCTTCATCTTCCAGTCCTTCAACCTGATGCCCTCGCTCAACGCCCGCAAGAACGTGGCCCTGCCGATGCGGCTCGCCGGGCGGCGCCCCAGCCGCGACCAGGTGGACGAGGTGCTCCGGCAGGTCGGCCTCGGCGACCGCGGCAAGCACCGGCCCGCCGAGATGTCCGGCGGCCAGCAGCAGCGGGTGGCCATCGCCCGGGCGCTGATCAGCCAGCCGGACGTCCTCTTCGCCGACGAGCCCACCGGCGCCCTGGACACCAACACCAGCCGCGAGGTGCTCAAGCTGCTGCGTGCCCTGGTCGACAACGCCGGCCAGACCGTCGTCATGGTCACCCACGACCCGGTGGCCGCCGCCTGGGCCGACCGCGTGATCTTCCTGACCGACGGCGCGATCTACGGCGAGCTGGCCTCCCCCACCGTGGAGGCCGTCAGCGAGCAGATGGCACGGCTGGGTGGCTGACCGATGCTGACGATCGCCCTGCAGACCCTGCGCACCAGATTCACCCTGTTCATCGGCACGTTCATCGCCCTCTCGCTGGGCGTCGCACTGATCGCCGGCACCGGCCAGGTGCTCGACGCCACCCGCAAGCAGGACGGCCCGGCCGCCGCCGGACGGTACGACGCGGCCGACGCCGTCGTCCGCGCCCCGCAGTCCTACTCCGTGACCTTCGGCAGCGGCGACGGCGCGTACGACGAGACCCGCACCGGCACCCGCGTCCACCGCCTCGACGACGCCGACGAGGTCGCCGGGAAGGTCGCCTCGGCGCACGGCGTCGCCCGGGTCGTCGTCGACCGGTCCGTCCCGGCCCAGCTGCTCGACGGAACGGACGCCACCAGCGTCTCGACCGCCCGCGCCTGGCCGGCCGCGAAGCTGGCCCCCCACCGGCTGAGCGACGGTCGGGCGCCGGCCGCCGCCGGCGAGATCGTCCTCGCCCCCGCGCCCGGCGCGAAGGCCCAGGCCCGGGTGGGCGACCGGCTGGCCCTGCTCACCGCCCAGGGCCGCGAAGAGGTGCGGGTCGTCGGGATCGCCACCCGCACCGGCCCCGCCGAGCCCGAGGGCGCCGCCACCGCCTTCCTCACCGAGGACGCGCTCGCCGAGCTGAACCCGGCACCCACCGAGGCCGACGCCCTCGCCGTGTTCGCCGAGCCCGGCACCACCGCGGGCACCGTGGCCGACGCGGTCCGCACCGCCCTGCCCGAGGCCCCGCTCACCGTGCACACCGGGGCGGGCAAGGAGAGCGGCACCGCCGGGGCCAGCCGCGCCGCCGCCCTCGGCGAGGTCGCCACCCTGCTCGCGATCATGGCGCTGATCGGCTGCTTCGTCTCGGTCTTCGTCGTCTCGGGCACCTTCGCCTTCTCCATCGCGCAGCGCCGCCGCGAACTGGCGCTGCTGCGCACCGTGGGAGCCACCCCCGCCCAGGTGACCCGCATGGTCACCGCCGAGGCCGCGCTCCTGGGCGCCGCCGCCTCCGCCGCCGGCTGCCTCATCGGCATCCAGGGCAGCGACGGCATCACCGCGGTGCTCCAGCACTACGGGATGGCACCCGCCGACATGGAGGTGACCGTCTCCGTCCCGGTGCTGATCATCAGCTTCGTGATCGGTCTCGCCGTCGCCCTCGCGGGCGTCTTCGCCGCCTCCCGGCGCGCGGCGGGGGTCCGCCCCGCGGAGACCCTGCGGGAGTCGGACACCGACGCCCGGGTGATGACCCGGGGCCGGTGGATCACCGGCGGCCTCTTCCTGGCCCTCGCCGTCTTCCTGCTGGTCCAGCTGCCCCGCGCGGGCGACGACGGGGCCGTGGTCATCTCCCTGGTGCTGACCGAGATCCTGGTCATCGCCATGGTGGCCTTCGCCCCGCTGCTGGTCCCGCCGCTGGTCCGGGTCGCCGCCTGGCCGGTGGCCGCGCTGACCCGGTTCACGGGGACGCTCGCCGCCGACAGCGCACGGGCCGCCGTCCGCAGGACCGCCTCGTGCGCCGCACCGATCCTGGTGACCGTCGCCGTGGCCGGGTCGCTCGTCAGCATGAGCAACGCCACCTCGGCCAGCGCCGTCAACGACGAGCGGACGCACCTGCGCGCCGGAGCCGTCGTCGAGTCCGGCACGCAGATCGGCGTACCGCAGGCCGGAGTACGCGAACTGAGCGGCCTGCCCGGCGTGCGCAGCGCCGCCCCCGTCGAGGTCACCAGCGGTTCCCTGGTGGGCTTCAACGCCCTCATCTCCAGCGACGTCGGCGCCGTCGACCCCGGCCGGCTGGCCGACAGCTTCGAGCTGAAGGCGGCCGACGGCGACCTCTCGGACCTGCGCGGCGCCACGGTGGCGGTCAGCCGAACGCTCTCCGACCAGGCCGGCTGGAAGACCGGCGACGAGGTGTCGCTGCGGCTCTCCGACACCACCGCGCTGAAGCTGAAGGTGGTGGCGGTGCTGAACGCCTCCGCCGGTCTGCCGGGGGCCCTGCTCCCCCGCGACACCCTGCTGGAGGCCGAGCCCGGCCTCGCCGCCGGCCGCGTCTACCTGGCGCTGGACGAAGGCGCGGACGCCGCCCGGGTCGCGGCCGGCGCCGACGCGGTGGCCCGCCAGTACGGCGCCGCCGCCTTCGACCGCGAGAGCTGGCTGGAGCGCAGCGCCGCCGACTCCGAGCGGGAGGGCCGCATCCTGGTCCTCGTCCTGCTGGGCATGGCCCTGCTCTACACCGGCATCGCCATCGCCAACACCCTGGTGATGGCGGCCGAGCAGCGCGCCTCGGGCGTCCTGCTCCTGCGGCGGCTGGGGGCCACCGGCGGCCAGGTGCTGCGCAGCGTCCTGTGGGAGACGCTGACCGTCGTCGTGGTCGGCGGCATCCTGGGCATCGCCGCGGCCGGGGTCACCGTGCTCGGCATGAGCCGCGCGCTGGACGGCGCCGGTGGCGCCTCCTTCCCCGTCCCGTGGGCCGAGATGGGCGGCGTCCTGGGCGGCTGCCTGCTGATCGCCATGATCGCCTCCCTCATCCCGACGGTCCTCCAGCTCCGCTCCACCCGGACTCCCCGGCCGGCGGCGGTCGCACCGCCGCCCGGCCCGGGGCTGCCGGCGGCTCCCCAGGAGGTGGAGCCGCCGGTGCACAGCCGCTCCTGACCGCCGGTACATCCCCCGGCCGGCCGTCGGCACCGCGGCACGCACCCGCCCGGTCCGGACCCTCGTGGTCCGGGCCGGGCCGGGCGCACTTTAGGCGTGAGCTTCCGAAGGTGGCACCCGCTGCCGCCCTCGGCGAGGGTGGGTCCGCATCGCGCCGTGGGGCGCGTGGCCCGCCGGCCCCGCCCCTCCGCACCCGGAGTGTCCCCGGGCGGCGCGCCCAATTCCTGCCGGGAGCCCCGCCGGTGGCGACTGCCGCCCAGGTCTCCCGCCCGCGCCATAGGGGGACTTCGTGAACGTGGACGCGCTCTGCGAACGGCTGCCGGAGCTCGCCCGCCGGCACGGTGTACCGGGCGGCCAGTTCGCGCTGCGGCACGACGGGGCGACGTACTCCGTCCCCTTCGGCGAGGAGGAGGCCGGCACCGGCCGGCCCGTACGGGCGGACAGCAAGTTCCCCACCGGGTCGATCACCAAGACGTTCACCGCCGCGCTGGCCATGGTGCTGGTGGACGAGGGCGACCTCGACCTGGACCGGCCGCTCGCCGACGAACTGCCCGACCTGCGGGTGCCCGGCGCCTCCTTCGGCGAGAAGCAGACCCTGCGCCAGCTCCTCTCGCACAGCAGCGGCCTCCCGCCCGGCCGGGACAGCGACGACCTGGCCGACACCACCCGCCGCCGCTACCTCGCCGACTGCGCCCGGATGCGCCCCATCCCGGAGTGCGGCTCGTCGTTCTCCTACTCCAACATCGGCTACGTCGTCACCGGGTTCCTGGTCGAACACGTCGCCCGCATGGAGTGGCGGGAGGCGCTGGAGACGATCCTCCTGACGCCCCTGGGCATCGAACCGGCCTACATCACCCCTCCCGCCGGCCGCCCCCACGTCCCCGGCCACGCCGCCCGGGCCGCCGGCGCCGCCCTGCCCGTACGCCAGACGCTGCCCCGGATCGAGGCGGGCGCGGGCGCGCTCGCGCTGAGCGCCGCCGACCTGCTCACCTACGGTCTGCTGCACACCGACGACGCCGAGGGGGTGCCGGGGCTGCTGGACGCCGAGGCGCTGGTCCCGATGCGCCGGCCGGTGGCCGGGGCCGACCCGTTCGGCCTCGCCGACGCATGGGGGCTGGGGCTCTCCTGCTACCGCGCCCAGGACGGCGGCCTGCGGGTCGGCCACGACGGCACCTCCGACGGCACCTCCTGCCACCTGCGCGTGGACCCGGTCACCGGCACCGCCGCGGCCCTCACCACCAACGCCAACACCGGCATGGCGCTGTGGGAGCAGCTGACCGCCGAACTCGCCGCGGACGGCCTCGACCTGGCGGGCTACTCGTACTCCGGCGCGGACCGCGAGCGCGGCGAGGTACCCGCGCCGGACGAGTGCGAGGGCACCTACGAGAACGGCGACACCGCCTACGCCATCGACCTCGCGGCCGACGGCGGGGCGCTCCTGAAGGTCGGCGGCGAGCCCTTCGCCCGCCTCACCTTCCACGACGACCTCAGCTTCACCATGCGCGAACTGGCCGCCAACCGGCTGGCCTACCTGGGCCGGTTCCTGCGCGCGCCGGAGACCGGGCGCCTGGAGCAGATCCAGGTGACCGGGCGCCGCGCCCAGCGCGTCTGACGGCCCACCCGCCGTCCGCCGGGGGCAGCCGCGGCACCAGGCGCGTCCGCCCGGCCCGCCACGCCGCCACCCGGCGACGGGGGAGTACCGAAACCGATCCGGAAGAGGACAGGAAGACATGGAACGCGGAACGGCATCCCGGCGACCGAACCACCCGTCGAACGGCTCCGGCTATCCCGCGCACGCCTGCCTGCACGAGCTGTTCCAGGAGCAGGCGGCCCGCCGGCCGGAGGCGACCGCCCTCGTCCTCGGCGACCGCCAGGTCTCCTACGGCGCACTCAACGCGCGGGCCAACCGCCTCGCCCGCCACCTGGTCGAAGAAGGCGTGGGACCGGGCGACCTGGTCGGCGTCCGCCTGGAGCGCGGTGTGGAACTGGTCACCGCCGTGCTGGCGGTGCTCAAGGCGGGCGCCGGCTGTGCGCCGCTGGACCCCGCCTTCCCCGAACCCCGGCTGGCGGAGATGGCCGGCCAGGCCGGCACCAGGGCCGTCGTCACCGACACCGAGGGCGCCGGCCCGGCCGCCGCCCTGGCGCCCACCGTCGTCGTCCTGCCCGGCCCCGGTCAGCCCGAGGGAGCGCTCGCCGCGTACGGCGAGGAGGACCTGCCGCGCCGGGCCGCGCCCGACGACGCGGCGTACGTGATGTTCACCTCCGGCTCGACCGGCCGCCCCAAGGGCGTGCTCTCCCCGCACCGCTCCCTGGTACGCCTCCTCTTCGGCCAGGAGTTCCTGGTCCTCGGCGAGCACCGCACCTGGCTCCAGGCCGCGCCGGTCTCCTGGGACGCCTTCGCGATCGAGCTGTGGGGCGCCCTGCTGCACGGCGGGACCGGCGTCCTGCACCCCGGCTCCACCCCCGACCCCGCGGTCATCACCGAGCTGGCGGCGGCGCACGGCATCACCACCGCCTTCCTGCCCACCAGCCTCTTCAACGCGGTCGCCGACGAGTGCCCCGAGCTGATCGGAAGACTGCGCGAGGTCATGACGGGCGGCGAGGCGTGCAGCCCGCGCCACATGGCCAAGGCGCTGCGCGCCCACCCGGAACTGGCCCTCCTGCACGTCTACGGCCCGATGGAGAACGGCGGTTACACCACCTGGCACCGGGTCCGCCCCGACGAGCTGGACGGGCCCACCGTGCCGATCGGCCGCGCCATCGCCCACACCCGGACGCACGTGCTCGACGACCGGCTCCAGCCGGTGGCCGAGGGCGGCACCGGCGAGCTGTGGATCGGCGGCGCCGGCCTGGCCCGCGGCTACTTCGGCCGACCCGCGCTCACCGCCGAACGGTTCGTCGCCTCCCCCTTCGCCCCCGGCGAACGGCTCTACCGCAGCGGCGACCAGGTACGCCTACTGCCCTCGGGCGAACTGGAGTTCGTCGGCAGGACCGACCACCAGGTGAAGATCCGCGGCTTCCGCATCGAGCCCGAGGAGGTGCGCTCCGCCCTCCTCGGCCACCCCGCCGTCGCCGAGGCCGCCGTCGTCGCGGTCCGGCACGGCGAGGGCCCGCGCCGGCTCGCCGCCTACGTCGTCCCGACACCCGGCGACGAGGCCCCCGGCCGGGCCGAGCTGCGCGCCTTCCTCTCCCGCGAACTCCCCGCCCACATGGTGCCCAGCGCCTTCACCGCCCTGGAGCGGATGCCGCACAACGCCTCGGCGAAGGTCGACCGCGCCGCCCTGCCGGAACCGGACTGGGCCGCCGCCACGGAGGACCACGTCGCGCCCAGCGGGCGGGTGGAGGAGGCACTGGCCCGGGTCTGGGCCGAGGTGCTGGGCGTGCCGCGCGTCGGCGTCCACGACGACTTCTTCGACCTGGGCGGCGACTCCATCGCCGCCGTACGCGTCGCCTCCCGGGCCGCCGCCGCGCTCCACACGCGCGTGGCACCCCGCGCCCTGTTCCAGGCGCCGACGGTCGCCGCCCTCGCCGAACTGCTCGCCACGGCCCCGGAGCCGGCCGACACCCGGCCCGACGGCCCGGCCCCGGAGAGGGCCGGCCACACCGCGCTGCCCCTCTCGGACGCCCAGCGCCGACTGTGGTTCCTCCACGAGTCGGGCTCCGGCGCGGCCGAGTACAACACCCCCATCGGCCTGCGGCTGACCGGAACGGTGCGGACCGGTGCGCTGCGCGCGGCGCTGGGCGCGCTCAGCGCCCGCCACGAGCCGCTGCGCACCACCTTCGACTCGGCCGGCGGCGTCGGCACGCAGACCGTCCACGAGGTGCTGGAGCCCGGCCTCGAACAGCTCGACCTGAGCGCGCTGCCCGCCCACGAGCGGGACGCGGCCGTCGAGCGGCACGTCCGGCAGGACGCGGAACGCCCCTTCGACCTGCGCACCGGGCCGCCGATGCGCACCCTGCTGCTGACCCTCGCCCCCGACCGGCACCTGCTGGTCCTCAACCTCCACCACCTGGTGACGGACGGCTGGTCGACCCGGCTGCTCATCGAGGAACTGGCCGCCCTCTACGCTTACTTGTGCGAGGCGCCCGGCACGGCTCCGCACGAGGCCGCCGCCGCCTGCGGGCTGGCCCCGCTGGAGACCCGGTACGCCCAGTTCGCGCTCCACCAGCGGGAGCTGGCCGGCGGCGAGGACCGAAGGGCGGCGCTGGAGCGCTGGCGTACCCGCCTGTCCGGCGCCCCCGTGGTGGAGCTGCCTGCCGACCGGGTCCGCCCGCCGGTCCGCTCCACCGCGGGCGCCGTCCACCGCTTCGCGCTGTCCCCGCAGCTCACCACCGAGCTGAGGCGGCTGGGCCGGCGACACGGCGCCACCCTCTTCATGGTCCTCACCGCGGGTGTGCGGGCGCTCCTGGCCCGCGCCACCGGCGAGGAGGACGTCTGCGTCGGCACCGTCTCCTCCGGACGCACCCGCCCCGAACTGGAGCGGCTGGTCGGCTTCTTCGTCAACACCCTGGTGCTGCGCGGCACCGTCCGCCTCGACGCCGACTTCGCCACCCTGCTGCGCGAGGTCCGTGGCACGGTGCTGGACGCCTTCGACGACGAGGACGTGCCCTTCGACCGGGTGGTCGAGGCGGTCGCCCCGCAGCGCGACCCCGGCCGGCACCCGCTGGTGCAGACCATGGTGGCGCTCCAGGAGGAACTGCCCTCGGCCGACGACGCGGCCGGCCTGCGGATCGAGCCCTGCGACCTGCCGCGCGGCCGTGCGCGGTTCGACCTGTTCGTCGAGTTCACGCCCCGGGGCACGGCGCTGGACTGCGCCCTGGAGTACAGCACCGCCCTCTTCGAGCCGGGGACCGTCGAACGGTTCGGCGCGCAGCTGACCGCCCTGCTGCGCGGCGCGGTCCAGCGGCCCGGCGAGGCGCTGGCCGCGCTGCCGCTGGCCGACGGCGGGGAGCGGCCCGCGCCCGGCACCGAGTCCGTGGGCGGCGGCACCGACACCGGGCTTTGCCTGCACGAGGCGTTCGAGCGCCAGGCGGCCCGCACCCCCGACGCGGTGGCGCTGGTCTTCGAGGGCCGCCGGACCCGGTACCAGGAACTCGACGAGGCGGCCAACCGGCTCGCCCACCACCTCATCGCCCACGGCGCCGGACGCGGCCAGGTTCTCGCGGTCTGCCTGGAGCGCGGGCCCGAGCTGATCACCGCCCTGCTGGCGGTCCTCAAGTCCGGTGCCGCGTACGCCCTGCTGGACCCGGACTTCCCCGACGAGCGGCTGGCCGGCACCCTGCGCCAGACCGCCGCCCCGGTCCTGGTCACCGACGCCGCCGGGGCCGCCCGGTTCGCCGGCGCCACCGGGGTGCGGGTCCTGGACCTGGACGCCGAACACGGCTCCGTCGCCGCCCGCTCGCCCCTGGCACCCCGGGTGGACGTCACCCCGCTCGACGCGGCCAGCGTCATGTTCACCTCCGGCTCGACCGGCCGCCCCAAGGGCGTGCTCTCCCCGCACCGGGCCGCGGTACGCGTCGTCCTGGGCCAGGAGTTCGCCGCGTTCGGGCCCGACCAGGTCTGGCTCCAGTCGGCTCCGATGTCGTGGGACGCGTTCTCCCTGGAGCTGTGGGGTGCGCTGCTGCACGGCGCCACCTGCGTGCTGCACCCCGGCTCGGTCCCCGACCCGGCGGTGATCGCCGCCCTCGTCCCGGCCCACGGCGTCACCACGCTCTGGCTCTCCGCCAGTCTCTTCAACGTCCTCGTCGACCAGGAGCCGGACGTCTTCGGCCCGGTCCGCCAGGTCATCACCGGCGGCGAGGCCGCCTCCCCCGCGCACGTGGCGCGCGTCCGGGCCGCCTTCCCGCATCTGACGCTGGTCAACGGCTACGGGCCGGTGGAGAGCATGGTCTTCGCCACCGCCCGCCGGATCGAGGCGGACGACACCCGGCGGCCCTCGGTACCGATCGGCACGGCGCTCGGCCGCACCCGGGTGCACCTGCTCGACGACCGCCTGCGGCCGGTGCCGCCCGGCCTGCCGGGCGAGGTGTGGATCGGCGGCGACGGACTCGCCCTCGGCTACCTCGACCAGCCGGCCCTGACGGCGGAACGGTTCACCGCCTCCCCCTTCCACCCCGGCGAACGGCTCTACCGCACCGGTGACCTGGCCCGCCAGATCGGCGACGGCGCCCTGGAGTTCATCGGGCGCGCCGACGACCAGGTCAAGATCCGCGGCTTCCGGGTGGAGCCCGGCGAGGTGCGCGCCGCCCTGCTGCGCCACCCGGCGCTGCTCGACGCGGCCGTCGTCGCCCACCGCCCCGCCGAGGGCCCCAAGCGGCTCGCCGCCTACGCCGTCGCCGCGCCCGGCGCCACCGTGCCCGCCCCCGCCGAACTGCGCGGCTTCCTCGCGGCCTCGCTCCCCTCGCACATGGTGCCGTCGGCCTTCACCGCGGTGGACCGGCTGCCGCTGACCCCGGCCGGCAAGCTGGACCGGGCCGCGCTGCCCGCCCCCGACTTCGCCGCGGCCACCAGCGGGTTCGTCCCGCCGCGCGAGGGGGCCGAGCGGACCCTGGCCCGCATCTGGTCCGAGGTGCTGGGCGTGGAGCGGGTCGGCGCGCAGGACAACTTCTTCGACCTGGGCGGCGACTCCATCCTCAGCATGCAGGTGGTCTCGCGGGCCCGGTCCGCCGGCATCCCGCTCCACTCCAAGGACGTCTTCCAGCGGCAGACGGTGGCGGCGCTGGCCGCCGTGGAGGCCGGCGCCGCCCGGCGCCCGGCCGGGGAGGAGGTGTCCGCCCTCGGCGAGGTCCCCACCACCCCGGTGCAGCACTGGTTCTTCGCCACCCCGCAGGAACGTCCCGGCCACTTCGACCAGTACGTGGTCCTCGACCTCGCTCCCGGCACCGACCGGGCGGCGCTGGCCACCGCCGTCGCCGCGCTGCCGGCCCGGCACGACGCGCTGCGCACCCGCTCGGTCCGCGAGAGGGGCCGGTGGGTCCAGTACACCGAGCCGCTCGGCGAGCCGGCGGCGGCCGGACCGCGCACCGTCGACCTGTCGGGGCGGACCGCCGCCGAACAGGACGCCGCCGTCCGGGCGTGGCCGCACGGCGAAGAGGCCCGGTTCCGCCTGGAGGAGCCGGCCAAGTTCGCCTCGGTCCTCTTCGAGCGGGGCCCGGAGCGGGGCCCCGCGCTGCTGCTGACCGCCCATCACCTGGTCGTGGACGGAGTCTCCTGGCGCGTCCTCACCGAGGACCTGGAGACCGCCTACCACCAGGCGACCGTCGGCCGCCCCGTCGACCTGGGGGCGCCGACCACCTCGTTCCGCGCCTGGGCGCTCAGGCTGGAGGAGCACACCGCCAAGGGCGGCTTCGACGCCGAGGCCGGCTACTGGGAGAAGGCCGCCGCGCCGGGCCCCGCGCTCCCGCGCGACGGCGGGGGCCCGCGCCTGGCGGGCGCCGCCCGGAGCGTCACCGTGGAGCTGTCCGCCGAGGAGACCGGCACCCTGCTGCGACGGGCCTCGGCCGCGTACCACACGGGTGTGGAGACCCTGCTGGCCGCCGCCTGCGGCCGGGCGCTCGCCCGCTGGACCGGGCAGCGCCGCACCCTGGTCGCGATGGAGGGCCACGGCCGCGAGGAGCTGTTCGAGGACGTCGACCTCACCCGTACCGTCGGCTGGTTCACCTCGCTCTACCCGGTGGCGCTCTCGGTCGGCCCCGAGGACGGCTGGGACGTGACGCTCCCCTCCGTCAAGGAGCAGCTGCGCGCCGTC
Source organism: Streptomyces sp. BBFR102 (assembly GCF_051397025.1). Lineage (NCBI taxonomy): Bacteria > Bacillati > Actinomycetota > Actinomycetes > Kitasatosporales > Streptomycetaceae > Streptomyces > Streptomyces sp. BBFR102. The sequence continues at coordinate 3,132,106 of NZ_CP195757.1, read as the reverse complement.
CCCGGCCGCGGAGTGGGCTTCGGCGCCCTGCGGTACCTGTCCGGCGGCGCGCCCGCGGACCCCGCCGACGGCCGGGTCGCGGGGGGCCTGCCCGAGGTGAGCTTCAACTACCTCGGCCGGTTCGACTCGGGCGCGGGCGCCGACGGGTCCCTGGTCCGGGGCAGTTCGGGGGTCCAGCTCGCCGAGGACCCCACGCGGCACCGGCCGTTCCTCCTCGACGTGGTGGCCCGGGTGGAGGGCGGGCGGCTCGCCGTGGAGTGGGTGCACTCCCCGGGCGTGCACGACGAGGCCACCGTGCGCACCCTCGCCGAGGAGACCGCCGCGGCCCTGCGCGAGATCGTCCGGCACAGCGCCGACCCCTCGGCCGGCCGCGCCACCCCGTCCGACTTCCCGCTGGCCGGGCTGGACCAGGCCACCTTGGACCGGGTGCTGGCGGGCCGCGACGTCGAGGACCTCTACCCGCTCACCGCGATGCAGAGCGGCATGCTCTACCACAGCATGGCCGACGCGCGGGAGGGCCTGTACCTGGAGCAGATCTCCTTCACCGTGGACGGCCTCGACGACGCGGCCACGCTGGAGGAGGCGTGGCGCCGGGCGGTCGCCGACACCCCGGTGCTGCGCACCGCCGTCCTGACGGACGGCCTCTCCCAGCCGCTCCAGGCGGTCCACCGCACCGCCCCGCTGCCCGTCACCCACCTGGACTGGCGCGAGCGGACGGACCCCGCCCGGCGCGCCGCCGACTGGGCCGAGGTGATGGAGCGCGACCGGGCCCGCGGCCTGGACCTGGACCGGCCGCCGCTGACCCGGCTCACCCTGGCCCGGCTCCCCGAGGGCGGCGTACGGGTGCTGTGGACCTTCCACCACCTGCTCCTCGACGGCTGGAGCGTCTTCCAGCTACTGAGCGACGTCCTGGACACCTGCGGCGCGGTCCTCTCGGGCGAGCCGGAGTCGCGCCGCGCCGGCCGCCGCCCCTTCCGGGAGTACGCGGCGTGGCTCGCCCGGCAGGACACCGGTGCGGCGGTGCGCCACTGGCACCGCGCCCTCGACGGGTTCACCGCGCCCACCCCGCTCCCCTGGGACCGCAGGCCGTCGGCCCGCCGGCAGAGCAGCTCCACCGGGCGGCTGAGTCGCGCCCTGCCCGCTCCGGTCACCGCGTCGCTGACCCGCACCGCCCGCGAGCACCGGCTCACCCTCAACACCCTCGTCCAGGGCGCCTGGGCGCTGCTCCTGTCGCGCTACGCCGCCCAGGACGACGTCTGCTTCGGCGCCACCCGCTCGATCCGCCCCCCGGAGCTGCCGGGCGCCGAGACCGTCCTCGGCCTGCTGATCAACACCCTGCCGGTACGGGCCGGGATCGAGCCGGGCGAACAGCTGGTGCCCTGGCTCACCCGGCTCCAGGAGCGGCAGACCGCCGCCCGCGAGCACGAGCACCTGCCCCTGACCGAGGTACAGGCGGGCAGCGGCGTCGCCTCGGGCACCGCCCTCTTCGACAGCGTGCTGATCTTCGAGAACTACCCGGTGGACACCACGGCCCGGCCCGACGGGCTGCGGCTGCACACGGTCGACGGCGACGTCGAGACCACCAACTACCCACTGGCCGTGACCGTCTACCCGGACCAGCGGCTGACCTTCCGCTTCGCCTACGACCCGGACCTCTTCGACGAGGCCACGGTGGAGCGGATGGCCGCCCGCCTGGAGCAGCTGCTCACCTCGGCGGCGCACCGCCCGCTGAGCCCCCTGCGGGCACTGGACTGGCTCACCGCCGAGGAGGAGCGGGAGCTGCTGGCGGCCGGCGAGGGCCCCGCGCCCACGGCCGCCGACGGCACCGTCCTCGACCTGCTCGCCGCGCAGACCGCCCGTACCCCCGACGCGCCCGCGCTGAGCGGGGAGGGCACCACGCTGACCTACCGCCAGCTGGCCGAACGCTCCGACCGGCTGGCGCGGATGCTGGCCGGCCACGGCGCGGGCCCCGAGGACCTGGTCGCCGTCGCGGCCCGGCCCTCCACCGACCTGGTCGTCGCGCTGATCGGCGTACTCAAGTCGGGAGCCGCCTATCTGCCGCTCGCCCCCGACCACCCGGCCGAGCGGACCGCGTACATCCTCCAGGACGCCGCGCCGAAGCTGGTCCTGGCCGACGCGGCCGGGCGCGAGGGGCTGCCCGCGGGCACCCGGACGCTGCCCGTCGAGGACGCGGGGACGGCCGGGGGGCCGGTCGCACAGGCCGGGCCCGGCGAGCCGCCCGGGGAGCGGCACCCCGCCTACGTCCTGTACACCTCCGGCTCCACCGGCCGGCCCAAGGGTGTCGTGGTCGAGCACCGGTCGCTCGCCGACTACGCGCGCTGGGCCGCCGGCGCCTACCCGGGCGCGGCCGGGGGCTCGGTGCTCCACTCGCCGCTCACCTTCGACCTGACGGTGACCTCGCTCTACCCGCCGCTGATCAGCGGCGGCCAGGTGCGCGTCGCCGACCTGGAGGACGCGGCGCGGGCCACCGGCGGGGGCCGGCGGACCCTGGTCCTGAAGGCCACCCCGGCCCACCTGCCGCTGCTCTCCGCGCTCGGCGGGCAACTCCCGGGCGCCGGCCAACTGGTCCTGGGCGGCGAGCAGTTGCTCGGCGAGACGGTGAGCCGGTGGCGCCGGGAACGTCCCGACGCCACCGTGGTCAACGAGTACGGCCCCACCGAGGCGACCGTGGGCTGCATGGAGTACCGGCTGCCGCCCGGCGCCGCGATCCCGCCCGGGCCGGTGCCGATCGGCCGCGCCCGGGCAGGCATCCGGCTGCGGGTCCTCGACACCTCCCTGCGCCCGGTGCCCGAAGGCGTCGCCGGCGAGCTGTACGTGGCGGGCACGGGCCTGGCCCGGGGCTACGTGCGGCGCCCGGCGCTGACCGCCGAACGGTTCACCGCCGACCCGTACGGCCCGCCCGGCACCCGCATGTACCGCACCGGGGACCTGGTGCGGCTGCGGCCCGACGGCGACCTGGAGTTCGTGGGACGCACCGACCACCAGGTGAAGATCCGCGGCCACCGGATCGAACTCGGCGAGGTCGAGGCGGCGCTCGTCGCCCACCCCTCGGTGGCGGAGGCCGCCGCGCTCGCGCTCCCCGCCCCGCCCGAACGGCGGGAGTCGGCGGAGCCCGGCGACGGCGAGCCCCGGCTGCGGCTGGTCGGCTACGCGGTGCCCGCCGCCGGACACCGTCCGGACGGCGCCGCGATACGCGCCGCCCTCGGTGCCCAACTCCCGGCGTACATGGTGCCGTCGGCCGTGGTCGTGGTGGAGGCGCTGCCGCTGACCGGCAACGGGAAGCTGGACCGCGCAGCCCTCCCCGAGCCGCCCGCACAGGAGAGCGAGGAGTACACGGCGCCCCGCACCCCCACCGAGGAGGCCGTCGCCGACCTGTGGGCGGCCCTGCTCGGAGTCGAACGGGTCGGTGCCCACGACGACTTCTTCGAGCGGGGCGGCGACTCGCTGCTGAGCCTCCAGGCCGTCCTGCGGATGAAGGTCGCCTTCGGCCTGGACCTCTCGCCCCGCGACGTCCTGAGCAGACCGACCGTGGCCGCCCTCGCCCAGCTGATCGAGGAACGCATCATCGCCGAACTGGAGCGGGCCGCCGCCGAGGAGGCGGGAGAGGACCTGCCGCCGTCCGCCTGAGCGGGCCGGCCCGGCGCCCGGGCGCGCCCGGCCGGCCCCCTTCCCGCACCCCGGAAACTTCTCGCCCCACAGCCCACGGAGAGCCCACGTGACCGTCCCTGACCAGCAGAACGACCGCGTCGCAGCCCTGCCGGCGCACCTCAAGGAGCAGCTGCGCCGCCGGCTCGCGGGCGGCGGAACCCAGCCCGCGAACCGCATCCCCACCCTGCCCAGGGACGGCTCACCGCTGCCCGTCTCCACCGCCCAGCGCCGCCTGTGGATGCTGGGCGAACTCGGCCAGGGCGGCGCCGAGTACAACAGCGCCGCCGCCCTGCGCCTGACCGGCCCGCTGGACACCTCGGCCCTGGGCGCCGCGCTCACCGACCTGACCGCCCGCCACGAGGTGCTGCGCACCACCTTCGCCACCGACGGCGCCGAGCCCGTGCAGCGGGTCGCCGAGCCCGGCCCGCTCCTCCTGCGCGTCATCGACCTGCCGGACGGCGACGGCCCCGTGCGCGAACGCCTGGACGCGCTGCTGCTGGCCGAGGTCCAGGTCCCCTTCGACCTGCGCGAGGCCCCGCCGTTCCGCCCGTTCCTGGTCCGCGAGTCGGCCGAGGTCCACGTCCTGGTGGTCTGCGCGCACCACATCATCACCGACGGCTGGTCCATGGGCGTGCTCCTGGACGACCTGGCGGCGCTCTACCGGTCGCGGCTGACCGGCGAGCCCAGCGGCCTGCCCGAACCCCGGGTCCAGTACGCCGACGTCGCCGCCTGGCAGCGGGCCCGCCGGGACAGCCCCGCCCAGGCCGCGCACCTGGCCTACTGGGAGCGGACGCTGGCCGGACTGGAGCCGCTGGAACTGCCCACCGACCGCCCGCGCCCGCAGCTGCGCACCGGGGCCGGCGCCACCTGCTCCCTCGACCTGCCCGGCGAGGTCACCCTGGGCCTGCGCAGGCTCGCCCGGGAGCACGGCTGCACCCTGTACACGGTGCTGGTCGCCGCCTACCAGGTGCTGCTGGCCCGGTACACCGGCAGCTCCGACATCGCGGTGGGGACCGTCGCCTCCGGGCGCGACCAGCCCGAACTGGAGCGGATGGCCGGGTTCTTCGTCAACACGGTGGTGCTGCGCGGCGCCGTCGACGAGCGGGAGCCCTTCACCCGGTTCCTGGGCGAGGTCAAGAACACCGTCCTGGACGCCTTCGACCACCAGGACCTGCCCTTCGACGAGGTCGTCACGGCGCTGCGACCCGAGCGCGACCTCGGCCGCACGCCGCTGGTGCAGACCCTCCTGGTGCTCCAGCGGGGCGCGGGCCCGGCACCCGCCATGCCCGGCCTGGACGTCGCGCACCACACCGTGCCGCGCGGCGCCGCCAACTTCGACCTCACCGTGGAGTTCGAGGACCGCGGCGAGGCGGAGCTGCGCTGCACCCTGGAGTACGCCACCGACCTGTTCGACCCCGCCACCGCCCGGCGGACCGCCGCCCACCTGGCCTCGGTCCTCGGCGCGGTGGCCGCCGACCCCGGCACCCGGGTGGCCCGTCTGCCGCTGCTGGACGCCGAGGGCGAGCGGCACGTCCTGGCCCTCGGCGAGGCGGCCGAGGCCGACCGCGCCCCGGCCCCCTCGGCGGCCGACACCCTGCCGGCGCTCTTCGCCCGGCAGTCGGCCCGCACCCCCGGCGCCGGCGCGCTGACCGACGGCTCCACCACCGTCACCTACCGGGAGCTGGACGAGCGGTCCGACCGGCTGGCGCGGCTGCTGGTGGAACGCGGCGTGGGCCCCGAGTCACGCGTCGCGGTGGCCCTGCCGCGCGGCGCCGACCTGGTGACCGCGCTGCTCGCGGTGGTCAAGGCCGGCGGCTGCTACGTGCCGCTCGACCCCGAGTACCCGGCCGACCGGGTCCGCCACATCCTCTCCGACTCCGCCCCCGAAGCCCTGCTGACCTGCGCCGAGGTGGCTCCCACCCTGCCCACCGGCGAACTGCCCGTCCTGGAGCTGGACGCGCCCGCCACCCGCGAGGCCGCCGAACGGCTCCCGGTCGGCGCCCTGACCGACGCGGAGCGCCGCGCGCCGCTCAGCGCCGACCACCCCGCGTACGTCATCTACACCTCCGGCTCGACCGGGCTGCCCAAGGGCGTCGTCGTGCCGCACCGGAACGTGGTGCGCCTCTTCTCCGAGACCGCACGGGACTTCGCCTTCGGCGCCGAGGACGTGTGGACCCTCTTCCACTCCTACGCGTTCGACTTCTCCGTGTGGGAGCTGTGGGGCCCGCTGCTGCACGGTGGCCGCCTGGTCGTCGTGGACCACGCCACCTCCCGCTCCCCGCAGGACTTCCTGCGGCTGCTGGAGCGCGAGCGGGTCACCGTGCTCAACCAGACCCCGTCCGCGTTCTACCAGCTGATCGAGGCCGACGAGGCGTTCGCCGCGGCCGGCGAGGAGAGCGCCGACCTGTCGGCGCTGCGCCGGGTCGTCTTCGGCGGCGAGGCCCTGGACCCCGGCCGCCTCGACCCCTGGTACGGACGGCACCCGGACGGCCCGGTGCTGGTCAACATGTACGGCATCACCGAGACCACCGTGCACGTCACCCGGGTACCGCTGGACGCCGGCTCCGCCCGGCGCTTCGGAGGTCGCAGCGTGATCGGCCGCCCCATCCCGGACCTCTCGGCCCGCGTCCTCGACAACGGCCTGCGACCCGTCCCCCAGGGCGTCACCGGCGAGCTGTACGTCGCCGGACCCGGCCTCGCCCGGGGTTACCTCGGCAAGGCGGCGCTGACCGCCGGACGGTTCGTCGCCGACCCCTACGGCCCGCCCGGCACCCGCATGTACCGCACCGGCGACCTGGTACGGCTGCGCCCCGACGGCTCGATGGAGTACGCGGGCCGCTCCGACCAGCAGGTCAAGATCCGCGGCTTCCGCATCGAACTCGGCGAGATCGAGTCCGCGCTGCACAGCCACCCCGCCGTGGCGAGCGCCGCCGTGGCCGTCCACCGCGACCAGGCCGGCCACCGGCGGCTGGTCGGATACGCGGTGCCGGCCCCCGGCCCCGCCCCGGACCCCCGGGCGCTGCGCGAACACACCGCCGCGAGCCTGCCGGACTACATGGTGCCGGCCGCCGTCGTCCTGCTGGACGCGCTGCCGCTGACCGCCAACGGCAAGCTCGACCGCAAGGCGCTGCCCGCCCCCGCGTACCCGGCCACCGAGTCGGGCGGCACCGCGCCCCGGACCCCCACCGAGGAAGCACTGGCCGCCATCTGGTGCGAGCTGCTCGGCGTGGAGCGGGTCGGGGTCGAGGACAACTTCTTCGACCTCGGCGGCGACTCCATCCTCAGCATCCAGACCGCCACCCGGGCCCGCGCCGCCGGGCTCCTGCTGTCCTCCCGCGACGTCTTCCTGCGGCAGACCGTCGAACAACTCGCCGCCGCGGCCGACGCCGCGGCCGAGGCCGGCCGGGAAACGGAGGCCGCCGTCGCCACCGGTCCCGCCCCACTCACCCCCATCCAACGCTGGTTCCACGAGACGTACCGGACGGCGCCCGACCGCGTCACCATGTCCGTGTACCTCCGGCTCGACCCGTGGGCGGACGTCGCCGCCGTCCGCGGCGCCGTCCACGCCCTGGCGGAGCGGCACCCCGCGCTCCGCTCCCGCTTCACCGTGCGCGACGGCGAGCGGGTGCAGGAGCCGGTCCCCGAGGCCGCCGGCGAGCTGTTCACCCACCTCGACCTGGCCCCCGTACCGGCCGCCGAACGGCAGGCGGCCCGGGAGCGCGCGGCCGAGCGGGTGCGCGGCGGCTTCCGGCTGGAGACGGGGCCGCTGTTCGGCGCCGTGCTCTTCGACGAGGGGCCCGGAGTGGGCCGCCGACTCCTGCTGACCGCCCACCACATGGTGGTCGACGGAGTCAGCTGGCGACTGCTCCTGGCCGAGCTGGACCGGGCCTACCGGCAGCTGGCCGAGGGCCGCCCCGCCGACCTGGGCGCTCCCCCGGTCCCCTTCGGCCAGTGGGCCCTCGCCCTGCGCGACCACGTCGCCTCGGGCGGGCTCGACCACGAGGTCCCGTACTGGGCCCGGGTCTTCGAGGGCGGCGGCGAGCGGGTGCCGGTCGACCGGGACGGCGCCAACACCGCCGGGTCGCTGCGCACCGCGCACGCCGAACTCGACGCGGGGCTCACCGAGTCGCTGCTCCAGCGCGTCCCCGCCGTCTACCGCACCCGCGTGAACGACCTGCTGCTGAGCGCCGTCAGCACGGTCCTCGGCCGCTGGAGCGGCCACGAGCGCGTCGTCCTCGCGGTGGAGGGCCACGGCCGCGAGGCCGCCGTACCCGCCTGCGACCCGGCGGGCACCGTCGGCTGGTTCACCGCCATGCACCCGGTCGCCCTCCGCCCGGACACCGGGGACGGCTGGCGTTCGGTGATCCGCTCGGTCAAGGAGCAGCTGCGCGCCGTGCCGCAGAACGGTTTCGGCTACGGCGCCCTGCGCGAGCTGAGCGCCCCCGGCACCCCGGGCGGTGTCCTCGCTGCGGACCCGCTGCCGCAGGTCTCCTTCAACTACCACGGCCGCTTCGAGTCCGGCGCCGCCTCCGACGGCCTGCTCCGGGGCCGCCTGGAGGACCTGGAGGACCGGCTCGCCGACGGCGAACTCCGCCCGCACCTGCTGGACGTCGTCGGGGTCGTCGAGGACGGCCGACTCGCCTTCACCTGGTTCTACTCCGACCAGGTGCACGCCCCGGCCACCGTCGAGCGGCTGGCCGGCGAGGTCGTGGCGGCGCTCGGCGAACTCGTCGCACACTGCCTGGCGCCCGGCGCCGGGGGCCGCACCCCCTGCGACTTCCCCCTCGCCCGCCTCACCCAGGCCGAGGTGGACCGGATCGCCGGGGACGGGCGCCAGGTCGAGGACATCGCCCGGCTCACGCCGATGCAGCAGGGGATGCTGTTCCACCGGCTGATGGACCCGGACTCGGACGCCTACGTCAACCAGCTGGCACTGCCCGTGCGGGGCGTCGACGACCCGGAGGCCTTCGCCGACGCCTGGCGCCGGACCGTCGAGGCCACCTGGGCGCTGCGCACCTCGGTCGTCTGGGAAGGGCTGGACGAGCCGGTACAGGTGGCCCACCGGCAAGTGGACCTCCCCGTCGAGCTGCACGACTGGCGCGCTCTGACCGCCGAGGAGCGCGAGCGGCACGTCCGCGAGCTGCTGGAGCGGGACCGGGCCCGCGGCATCGACCTGGCGGCGGCCCCGCTGACCCGGATCACCCTCGTGCGGACCGCCGACGACGAGGTGCTCCTGGTGTGGAGCTCCAGCCACCTGGTGCTCGACGGCTGGAGCGCCGCCGCCCTCTTCGCCGCGGCGGGCGCCGCCTACGCCGCGCTCCGCCGGGGCGAGGAGCCGCCCCGGCCGCGTGCCCGCCCCTTCCGCGACCACCTGGAATGGCTGGCCGGGCAGGACCCGGACACCGCGGACGCCTACTGGCGCGAGCGGCTGGCCGGCTACGACACCCCGACCCCGCTGCCCTACGACCGCCGGCCCGCCCAGGCACACCGCGCCAGCTCCGCCGTCCCCGTCTCCTTCGCCCTGCCGCCGGAGCAGACCGCCCGGCTGACCGCCGCCGCCCGCCGGCACCGGGTCACCATGAACACCGTGGTGCAGGGCGTGTGGGCGCTGCTCCTCTCCCACCACGGCGCCACCCACGACGTGGTCTTCGGCGCCACCGTCTCCGGACGCCCCGCCGAACTGGCCGGCGTCGAGTCGATGATCGGCCTGTTCATCAACACCGTTCCGGTGCGCGCCCGCGTCGAGGCGGGCCGCTCCCTCGGCGCGTGGCTGCGCGGTCTCCAGGCGGACCAGCTGGAGTCCCGCCCGTACGAGCACACGGCGCTCTCCCGCATCCAGTCGCTGAGCGAGGTGCCCGCCGGCACACCGCTCTTCGAGAGCCTGGTGGTCTTCGAGAACTACCCGCTGCAGGACGGCGGCGCCACCGAGCACGGCCTGCGGATCGGTGAGGTCGACGCCGTCGACACCAACAGCTACCCGCTGGCCCTCACCGCCCACCAGGACGACCGGCTGCACTGCGAGATCGCCTACGACCCGCAGCTGTTCGACGCGGCGACCGCCGCGGCGCTGGCGCGGCGCCTGGAGGTGCTGCTCACCGAGGCCGCCGCCGACAGCGACCGGCCCCTGACCGCGCTGCCCTGGCTCCCCGAAGGCGAGCGCGAGGAGCTGCTGAGCCGGGCGAGCGGCCCGGTCCACCACAGGCCCGCCGACCGGCCCGTCCACCTGCTCTTCGCGGAGCAGGCCCGCCGCACCCCCGACGCCCCCGCCGTCCGCTCGGGCGACACCGTCCTGACCCACCGGGAACTCGACGAGCGCACCGACGCCCTGGCCCGCCGGCTGGCGGCCCGCGGCGCCGGCCCCGGCACCCTGGTGGCGCTGCTGACCGGGCGGGGCGTCGAGATGGCCGTCGGGGTGCTCGGCATCCTCAAGTCCGGCGCCGCCTACGTACCACTGGACCCGGGACATCCCACGGAGCGGCTCTCCCAGATCGTCGCCGACACCCGCCCGGCCGTGGTCGTGACCCGGACCGGCCACCTCGACGTGTGGGCCCGCGTCGCCGCCGGCGAGGAGGCCGCCACCGCCGTCCTCGACCTGGACGCCGACGCCGCCGACGAGCCGCCCGCCGCCGAGCCGGTCCCGGCCGACGCCCGCGACCTCGCGTACGTCATCCACACCTCCGGCTCCACCGGCCGCCCCAAGGGCGTCATGATCGAGCACCGCCAGCTCGGCTACATCCTCGACGCCTGGGAGCGGCGCTACCACCTCTCGGAGAAGCGTCTCGACTTCGTCTCCGTCACCAGCCTCTCGGTCGACCTGTTCTTCGCCGACCTGCTGCGCTCGGTGCCCTTCGGCGGCTCCCTGACCATCTGCCCCCAGGACGTGGTCACCGACCCGCCGAGGCTGCTGGAGCTGATCGAGTCCGTCGGCGGCACCGGTCTGGAGCTGGTCCCCGGCCTGGCCGACGCGCTGGTCGCCGAGGCCGCCGTACGCGGCCGGGGACTGCCGCCGCTGAAGCTCCTGTCGGTCGGCTCCGAGGGCTGGCGCACCCAGGACTGCCTGCGGCTGCTGGACCACGTGGACCCCGCCACCGAGGTGGTCAACGCCTACGGCTCGACCGAGGTGACCATCGACGCCACCGTGCTCACCCCCACCCCGGCCGCGCTGGAGGGCGCCGCCTTCGTCCCGGTCGGCACTCCGCTGGCCAACACCCGGGTGCACGTCCTGGACGGCACGCTCTCCCCGGTCCCCGCCGGGGTCGAGGGCGAGCTGTACATCGGCGGCGAGGGCGTCGGCCGCGGCTACTGGGGCCGGGCCTCGCTGACCGCCACCCGCTTCGTCGCCGACCCGTTCACCCGCGGCGCCCGGCTGTACCGCACCGGCGACCGGGCGCGTACCCGGCCCGACGGATCGCTGGAGTTCCTCGGCCGCGCCGACGACCAGGTCAAGGTCCGCGGCTTCCGCGTCGAACTCGGCGAGATGGAAGGAGCCCTGGCCGCCCTGCCCGGCGTACGCCAGGCCGCGGTCAGCGTCCGCCAGGAGGCCGGGCGCACCCTGCTGACCGGCCATGTCGTCCTCGCCGACGAGGCCGCCGGGACCACCGGCGGCGACCTGCGCCGGGCCCTGCTCGCCCGGGTCCCCGACTACCTCGTACCGGCCCGCTTCGCGGTGACCGACGCCCTGCCGCTGACCCCCAGCGGCAAGGTGGACCGCCGGGCGCTCGCCGCCACGGCCTCGGCGGGCGCCGCCGGCGAGGAGCGCGTCGCGCCGCGCACCCCCGCCGAGAAGCTGATCGCCTCGGTCTGGGCGCAGACGCTGGAGGTCGAGGAGGTCGGCGTCGACGACGACTTCTTCGAGCTGGGCGGCGACTCGATCCTCAGCATCCGGATCACCTCCCGGCTGCGTACCGCACTCGGCCGCGACCTCTCGCCGCGCGCGCTCTTCGACCACCCCACCGTGGCCCTCCTCGCCGCCGCCCTGACGGGGACGGACGGCGGCCCGGCCACCGCACCGATCCCCCGTACCGAGGGCGACGAAGGGCCCCTCTCCTTCGCACAGCAGCGGCTGTGGTTCCTCGACGCCTACGAGCCCGGCAGTACCGACTACGTCTCCCCCACCGGCCTCAGGATGCGCGGCCCGCTCGACCCCGAGGCCCTGCGGCACGCGCTGGACGGCCTGGTGGCCCGGCACGCCTCGCTGCGCACCGTCTTCGAGGAGGTGCGCGGCCGGGCGGTGCAGAAGATCCGCCCGCCCGCCGAGGTGCCGCTGCCCCTCACCGACCTGAGCGCGCTCACCGGCACGGACCGGGAGGAGGCCCTGGAGCAGCTGCTCGCCGAGCAGACCGGAACCCCCTTCGACCTGCGCGAAGGTCCGCTGCTGAGGGCCGCGCTGGTGCGCCTGGACGAGGAGGACCACATCCTGGCCCTCTGCGTCCACCACATCGTCACCGACGGCTGGTCCAGTGCGGTGATCGCCCGCGACCTGGAGGCCCTGTACGCGGCCCACCGCCGCGGCGAGGGGCCGGGCCTGCCCGCGCTGCCCCTCAGGTACGCCGATTTCGCCCGTTGGCAGCGCGACCGGCTCACCGGCCCGGTCGCCGACGAACAGGTCGGCTACTGGCGCCGGCGGCTGGCCGGGCTGGAGCCACTGGAGCTGCCCACCGACCGCCCGCGCCCGCCCGTGCAGACCAAGAACGGCGCCACGCTCGGCTTCCGCGTCCCCGAGGAGACGACCGACCGGATCACCGAACTGGCCGCCGACCGCGGCGTCACCCTCTTCATGGTCCTCGTCGCCGCCTGCCAGCTCCTGCTGGCCCGCCACAGCGGGCAGCGGGACATCGCGGTGGGCACCGTCTCCTCCGGCCGCGAGCGGGCCGAACTGGAGGAGCTGGTCGGCTTCTTCGTCAACACCCTGGTGGTCCGCTCCGACATCGACGAGCACGGCAGCTTCCACGACCTGCTCGCCCAGGTGCGGCACACCGTCGTCGAGGGCCTCGCCCACCAGGACGCCCCGTTCGAGCGGCTGGTGGACGAGCTGGTCCCCGACCGGGACCCGAGCAGGTCCCCGCTCTTCCAGGCCATGGTGGTGCTCCAGAACACCCCGCAGCAGCGGGCCGAACTCGACGGCCTGCGCATCGAGGAGTTCGCCCTGCCCTCCCACAGCACCGCCTTCGACCTGACCGTGCAGTTCGAGGAGGTGGACGGGGCGCTGGTGGGCGGCATCCAGTACAACACCGACCTCTTCGACGCCCCCACGATCCAGCGGATGGCCGGCCGGCTGCGGACCCTGCTGGACTCGCTCACCGCCGCGCCCGACCGTCCGCTGCACACCGCGGCCCTGCTCCCCGCCGACGAGCACGCGGCACTGTCGCGCGCCGGAACGGGGGCGTCCGTCGCGCCGCCCGAGGAACTGACGGCCACCGCGCGCTTCGCCGAGCAGGTCCGCCGCGACCCCGGCGCCCCCGCCGTCGTCGACGGCGAACTGACGCTCAGCTACGCCGAGCTGGACGCCCGCGCCAACCGGCTCGCCCACCACCTGCGCGAGAACGGTGTCGGCCCGGACGTCCTGGTGGGCGTCTGCCTGCCGCGCGGGGCCGACGCGGTGGTGGCGGCGCTGGCCGCGGTCAAGGCGGGCGGCGCGTACGTCCCGCTCGACCCCGCCTACCCGGCCGAGCGGCTCGCCGCCATGGCCGAGGAGACCCGCACCCCGGTGCTGCTCACCCTGGACCGGCTGCGCGAGCGGCTGACGGCGGCCCCCGCCGCGACCGTCCTGCTCGACCGCGACCAGGAGCACATCGCCGGCCTGCCCGCCACCGCCCCCGACGGGCCCGCCGGCCCGGACCACCTGGCGTACGTCGTGTACACCTCGGGGTCGACCGGGCGGCCGAAGGGCATCATGATCCCGCACCGCTCGCTCTGCCACACGGTGGCCGACTTCGCCGAGCGGTTCGGCATCGGCCCCGGCGACCGGCTGCTCCAGCACCTCTCGCTCAGCTTCGACGGCGGGGTCTCGGACATCTTCTGCACCCTGATGTCCGGCGCCACCCTCTGCTTCGGCCAGACCGAGAGCGGCCAGGAACTCGCCGCCGAGGCACGGCGGCTGGCGGCGACCGTGCTGATGACCCCGCCCGCGCTGCTCGCCGCGCTCGACCCGGCCGAGGTACCGACGGTACGTACGGTCGGCGCGGCCGGCGACGCCTGCCCCGCCCCCCTGGCCGCCGTCTGGTCCGCCGACGGCCGCCGCTTCCGCAACATCTACGGCCCCAGCGAGACCACCCTGGTGGCCACCCTGCACACCGGCGGCTACGCGGGGAGCAGCCCGAGCGTGCCGCTGGGCGGGCCGCTCGCCGGGGTCCGGCTGCACGTCCTGGACCGCTGGCTGCGGCCGGTCCCGCCGGGCTGCCACGGCGAGCTGTACATCGCGGGCCCCGGCCTGGGCCGCGGCTACTTGCGCAACCCGGCGCTGACCGGGGAGCGCTTCGTCGCCTCCCCGTTCAGCGGTCCCGGCGAGCGGATGTACCGTACCGGCGACCTCGTCCGCCTCCAGGCCGACGGGACGCTGGACTTCACCGGACGCCAGGACCACCAGGTCAAGATCCGCGGCTTCCGCGTCGAGACCGGGGAGGTCGAGTCGGCGCTCCGCGCCCACCCGGACGTCGGCGAGGTCACGGTGGTCGCCGCCACCGACCCGGCCACCGGGCACAAGCGCCTCGCGGCGTACGCCACCCCGTCCGGCGCCCCGGGGAGCGGGCGGCCCGTCCCCACGGCGCTGCGGACCTTCCTCAGCACCGTCCTCCCGGCCCACATGGTGCCGACGGCCTACGCCGTCCTGGACGAACTGCCGCTCAGCCCCAACGGCAAGGTGGACCGCCGCGCCCTGCCCGCCCCGGCACCCGTGGCAGGGCCCGGCTCCGGCCACGTCGAGCCCGAGACCCCGCTGCAACGGCTGCTGGCCGGCATCTGGACCGAGGTGCTGGGCCTGGAGCGGGTCGGCATCACCGACCGGTTCTTCGACATCGGCGGCGACTCGATCCTCAGCATCCAGGTGCTGGCACGGGCCCGGGAGGCCGGGGTCCGGATGACCGGAAAGGACCTCTTCCTCCACCAGACCATCGCCGAACTCTCCCGCGTCGCCGAGGTCGGCGACGACGGCGCGGCGTCGTCGGCGGCACGCGGCCCGGTCAGCGGGGACGTCGTCCTCACCCCGGCACAGCGCTGGTTCTTCGCCACCCGCCGGCAACCCGACCACTTCAACCAGTCGACCCTGCTGGACCTGGCCGGCCCGGCGGACCGCCAGGCACTGGGCCGCACCCTGCTGGCCCTGGTGGCCCACCACGACGCGCTGCGCAGCCGGTTCACGCCCGACGGCACGGGCGCCCGCCGCCAGTGGGTCACCGAGGAACTGCCGACCGCCGAGGAGCTGCTGGCCGTCCACGACCTGTCGCGCCTGGCGGCCGGGGAGCGGCGGGAGGCGGTCGAGCGGCGCGCCGTCGAGGCCCAGCGCGGCTTCGCCATCGCCCGAGGCCCGCTGCTGAAGGCCGTCCTGTTCACCACCGGTGACGGCCCGGACCAGCTCTTCCTCACCGTCCACCACCTGGTGGTCGACACGGTCTCCTGGCGCGTTCTCCTGGACGACCTGGAGCGCGGCTACCACCGCGCCCTGGCGGGCGAGGAGATCGTCCCGTCGGCCCGCACCACCTCCTTCCAGGAGTGGGCCGCACTGCTCCAGGAGCACGCCGCCGAGGGCGCGGCCGACCACGAGCTGCCGCACTGGGCGGACGTCCTGCGGGCGGTCGAGCCGCTGCCGACGGACGGGCCGGGCCCCAACTCCGCCGCCACCGCCGCCACCGTCGAGGTCCGCCTCGGCCGCGAGGAGAGCACTCACCTGCTGCGCACGGCCCCCACCCGCTTCCGGGCCCGCGCCGCCGACGTGCTGCTCGGCGTACTGGCGCTGGCTCTCGGCCGGTGGACCGGACGCCGGCGGGTGGTGCTGGAGGTGGAGAGCCACGGCCGGGAGGAGATCTTCGAGGGCGTCGACCTCTCGCGCACGGTCGGGTGGTTCACCTCGGTCCACCCCGTCGCCCTGTCCGTGCCCCCGGACAGCCCCGCGCAGGGCGGGGCGGGGCCCGACTGGTCCCGGCTGATGAAGTCGGTCCGCCGCGACCTGCGCACCGTCCCGGAGAACGGCCTGCGGTACGGCGTCCTGCGCCACCTCGCCCCCGAGGACTCCCCGGGTGCCGCGCTGCGCGACCTCCCGGAGGCCGAGGTGGTCTTCAACTACCTGGGCCAGTACGAGAGTGCGGCACCCACCAGGACGGCCGCCGGCCCGGACCGGCTGATCGCGGTGGAACACGGAGCCCTCGGCGAGGACGCGGGCCCCGACGAGACCGCCACCCACCTCCTGGAGGTGGTCGGCAGCGCGGTGGACGGCCGGCTCGGCTTCACCTGGTACTACTCCACGGCCGTCTTCCACCCGGGCACGATGGCCAAGGTCGCCCAGCTCTTCGAGGAACTGCTCGGCGACCTGGCCCGCCACTGCGCCGCCCTGCCCGGTGCCACCCGACAGGAGAACGCGTGATGGCCGCCCAGGGGAAGACCCTCCAGCCGCAGCGGACCGTCCGTCCGCTGTGGCGCAACCGCGACTACAACCTGCTCTGGATGAGCAGGACCTTCACCGAGGCCGGGTTCAACGCCACCTTGATGGCCTTCCCCCTGCTGGTACTGGCGGTGACCGGCTCACCGGCCCAGGCCGGGCTGGTCGCCGCGGTCAACGCGACCGCGCAACTGGTCGCGGGCGTGCCCGCCGGCACCCTGCTCGACCGGTGGAACCGCAAGGTGGTGATGCTGGCCTGCGAGGTCGCCCGGGTCACGGTGCTCGGGCTGCTGGTCTGGATGATCTGGCAGGACACCGTGGAGATCTGGCACATGGTGGTCACCGCCGCCGTCCTCGGACTCTGCGCCTCCCTCTACGACCCGGCGGAGGAGGCGTCCCTGCCCCACGTGGTCCCCGAGGAGCAACTGGCCACCGCCGTCTCGATGAACCACGCCCGCGGCAGCATCGGGCAGTTGCTCGGCACCGGTGCCAGCGGCGTGCTCTTCGGCGTCAAGCACCTGCTGCCGTTCGCCGCCAACGCCGTCGCCCACGTGGTCTCCTTCTGCCTGCTGCTCTTCATCCGGCTGCCCAAGCCGCCACCGCCCGAGGCCGGAGAGGCCCGGCCGGGCTTCTGGAAGGAGACCGCGGAAGGACTGCGCTGGGTCTGGGGGCACCGGCTGATCCGGGTCACGGCGTGCTGCGCGGTGGCGCTGAACTTCCTCTTCCAGGTCGTCTACCTGGTCATCATCATGGCCGCCCAGCAGGACGACGTGCCCTCCGGCCAGATCGGCGTGATGGCCGCGATGTTCGGCGTCGGCGGCCTCCTGGGCGCCCTCGCCGCCCCGCGCCTGTACCGGCTGCTCGGCCAGCGCCACTCGGTGCTGATGGTCTTCTGGGCGATGGCGGTACTGGCGCCCGTCTCGCTGACGGTGACCAACGGCCTCCTCCTGGGCCTGCTGCTGGCGGGCATGGCCTTCTTCGCCCCCACCGCCAACACGGCGGTCAGCACCTACCAGCTGCTGACCACTCCCGACCGGCTGCGGGGCAGGCTCAGCGGGATCATCGGACTGGTGTCGGGCGTCTCCGCGGCGCTCGGCCCCCTGGCCGGCGGTCTGACCATGGAGTGGGCCGGCCCGCGCTGGGCGATCGTCGCCGCCGCCGCGGGGACCGCCGTCGTCGCGGTGGTCGCCACCCTCAGCCCGACCCTGCGCGGCTTCGACCCGCCCCAGGACGGGACCGCACCCGCGCCGGAACCCGCCGCCACCGCACCGTCCGGCGGGGAGTGACCGCGTACGGCGCGGCCGTGGGATGACGAGGGGGGGCCGCCGGACGGGCGGCCCCCCCTCTCTCACGCGTCCCGCAGGTACGCCAGCACCGCCAGCACCCGGCGGTTGCCGTCGTCCGGGGAGAAGCCGAGCTTGGTGAAGATGTTGCCGATGTGCTTGGCCACCGCACCCTCGCTCAGGTGGAGTTCGTCGCGGATCATGGCGTTGGAGTGCCCGGCGGCCATCAGGGCCAGCACCTCCGACTCCCGGGCCGAGAGCAGCTGGGTCCGGGTGCTGCGGTCCCGCTCGGTCAGCAGGTGGCGGACGACCTGGGGGTCGATGACGATGCCGCCGGCGGACACCGACCCGATCGCCGCCACGAACTCGCTCAGCTCCCCGATACGGTCCTTGAGCAGATAGCCCAGCCCGCCCCGGGTGACCCCGGGCGCGCTCCCGTCGAGCGAGAACAACTCCTTGGCGTACGCCTTGGCGACGTACTGGGAGAGGACCAGGACGGGCAGGTCCGGGTGGTCCCGGCGCAGTCGCAGGGCGGCGCGCAGGCCGTCGTCGCCGTGGCCGGGCGGCATCTGGACGTCGGTGATGACCAGGTCGGGCCGGCACTCCCCGACGGCCGTGACGAGGGCGTCCGCGTCGGCCACCGACCGCACCACCTCGTGGCCGAACTTGGTCAGCAGCTCCTCGATCCCGGCGCGTACCAGCGCGGAGTCTTCGGCCAGGACTATGCGGAGCGCGGGCACGGGACCTCCAGAGTGAGAGCGGTCGGGCCGCCCGGCGGGCTGGACAGGGCGAGTCTCCCACCGACCACCTCGGCCCGGTCGGCGAGCCCCTGGAGGCCGCTGCCGGCTCTCAGCGCGGCGCCCCCCACCCCGTCGTCGTGGACCGTGACCTCCAGCCCTCCTTCCGAACGGCCGCCGCGGACCACGGCGTTCCGGGCCCCGCTGTGCTTGGCGACGTTGGTCAGCGCCTCGCTGACCACGAAGTACGCGGCGGCCTCGATCTGGCGCGGCAACCGCTCGGCCAGTTCCAGCTCGACCCGGACCGGCACCGGACAGCGCACCGCCGCCTCCGAGACGGCGGCGGCCAGTCCCCGGTCGGTGAGGACCTGCGGGTAGATGCCGTGCACCAGGTCGCGGAGTTCGGTCAGGGCGTCCTTCGCCTCGCCGCGCGCCCGGGCGACGAGCCCCGCGCCGCGCCGTACCGCCTCCGGGCTCTCCTCCTGCCCGGCGCCCTTCAGCTCCAGCTCGGCCAGGCCCAGCGTCATCACCAGCGCCACCAGACGCTGCTGCGCGCCGTCGTGCAGGTCCCGCTGGATGCGGTGCCGCTCGGTCTCGAAGGCGTCCGCCAGCCGGGCCCTGGACCGGGTCAGCTCGACCACCCGCGCGTCCCGGTCCGGCTCGTCCCCGCGGGGGGCCGGATGCAGCAGGAGCCGGGCCAGCCGCGCCTGGAGCGCCGCCACCGCACCGAAGCCGTAGAGCGCGACGGGCACCGCCGGGACGGCGATCGCGGTGAGGATCAGCGCCTCCGGCTGCCCCGAGCGGTACGCCGCCCAGGGCGGTACCACCAGCGTCGCTGCGAGCAGGACCGCCAGCAGGAGCAGGGCCACATCGATCAGGAGGAAGAGGGTGGCGAGGAGCACCGCGTACCCGAACTCCCGCCAGGTGGCGGGCTCCCGGAGCCGCACGGTGAGCCAGGACCGGAGGCCCGGCTCCTCGACGGGGGCGTGCGGGGAGGGGATGGCGGGGGTGCCCGGCTCCTCGATCAGCCGGAGCCTGCGGCGCTCGATCTCCGCCAGGGGCAGGCTGAACAGGACGGACCCGACGAGCATCGGCACCCCGACCCCGATCACCGAGAGCAGCAGTCCCAGCCCGATCAGCACGCCGAGCACCAGCAGGGTGACGGCCCCGAGCCCCGCCCCGGAGAGCAGATAGAGGAGCGCCCGCCAGGGCTCGGCGGAGCTGAGATAGCTCAGCGGCGGCTGCGTCGTCGGTCGTCTGACTGGCGGGGTGCTCACCCCGCCACCCTAGGTACCCGGGGACGCGACGGACACCGGAACCCGGGGAATCCCCCGCGGGCCCGGCGGCCTGGTAGCGCCCGCTCTCCGTCCCGGGCGCCC
Organism: Streptomyces sp. BBFR102; assembly: GCF_051397025.1. NCBI lineage: Bacteria > Bacillati > Actinomycetota > Actinomycetes > Kitasatosporales > Streptomycetaceae > Streptomyces > Streptomyces sp. BBFR102. The sequence continues at coordinate 3,112,449 of NZ_CP195757.1, read as the reverse complement.
CGCGCGCCTCTCGCGGACATGGCACGCACCGGCCGCCGTGCCGGGCGGTTCCCGCCACCCGCCCGATCCGTCGGACGGCCGCGCTGACGCCCCTCGCGCTCGCGGCCCGGTTTCCGTGCGAGCAGGGCGTGCGGGCGCAGTCGGTGAGGGTGTTCGGGGCGGCGCCGGTGCGTCCGGTGCCGCCCGCCCCGGTGGGCAGGGCGAGGCCGAACCTGTCGGCCGGGCCGGGTGGCCGGGCCGGGTGGCCGGGTCGCAGCCGGTCGTCGGCCCCTGTCTCCTGAGACGACGGACGCGGGGGCGGCCCGGCCCCGGGCAGGACTTCTGAGGGCCGATGTACGGCCGGCGGGGGGCCGCCTCAGCCGAGCGGGTTGGCGGTGTCCCGCAGGGTGGCCAGGGCAGGGGCGTACATGCGGGCCTTGATCGTGCCCAGGGTGTCGCCGGCCTTGTTCACCTGTGCCTGGGCGATCTCGATCGCGGTGGAGCGTACGGAGTCCTCACTGACCGAGTGGTCGACGATGCCGGCGCCCGCGGCGTCGGTGCCGCCGTAGCGGCGTGCGGTGAGCATGGCCTCGTGCGCGGTCCGCGGGTCCAGCCGGGACTGGATGAGCGCGGCCATGCCGGGGGTGAAGGGGATGTTGATGTCCGCTTCGGGCAGGCACCAGTAGCCGCGGTCGGCGCGCATCACGCGGAAGTCGTGGGCCAGGGAGAACATGGCGCCGGCGGCGAAGGTGTGCCCCTGCAGGGCGGCCACCGTGAGGACCGGCAGCGACAGCATGCGTGCGAACAGCCCGTGGACGGAGACGACGTAGTCCTGGTGCTGGTCGGCGTGGGCGAACAGCCACTCCAGGTCGAGCCCGTTGGAGTAGAACTTCCCCGTGGCGGCGGTGACCAGGGCACGGGGTCCCTCCGCCTGCTCCACCTCGTCGAGCGCGGCGCTGACGGCGGTGATCCAGTCGGGGTGGAAGCGGTTCTCCCCGTCCCCGAGGTCGAGGACGAAGACGTTGTCGTGGCGGTCGAGCGAGGGCATGGCGACTCCTTCGGACTGAGCTGGCGGGCCCCGTACTCACGCGGCAGAGCGGCGGCACCGAGGAGCATCCGCTCGCGACCGTCACTCCTGCGCGGACTCACCACGACCATCCTCCCGTCGCCACAACCGCCCACCGAGCGGGCTACCCGCCAGTAACTTATGGGGTACGGCCTAGCCCGTGCAAGGGGGCTGCGGCCGCCGTTCACGCGGCATCGGCATGCGCTCCGGGCGGCGGCGCGCCGCCATGACGCCCCTGAGTCCCTCAGCGCAAGGCGCTGGACTCGGCGGAGACCTCAGGGCGGAGCGCACACCTGACACCGGGCGGTGTTCCACGCGGAACACCGCCCGGGTCGCGGGCGACCGGCCGCGAGGAGCGGGCCCGGCCCGGTGTCACCTCACGTACACCGGCAGCGAGTCCACCCCGTAGACGATCGACAGCTTGCGGAACTCCAGCTCCCGGGGCTCGACGGCGAGGCGGAGGGCGGGGAAGCGCTCGACGAGGAGGGGGAAGGCGGCGCGCAGTTCCATGCGGCCGAGTTCGGCGCCGACGCAGCGGTGGATGCCGTAGCCGAAGGCGAGGTGCGAGGAGGCCGGCGGGCGGGAGGGGTCGAAGGCGTCCATGTCGGGGCCGAGGCGCTTGTCGCGGTCGGCGGCGCTCAGGGAGACGATGACGATGTCCCCGGGGGCGATGGCCTGGCCGCCGATCACGGTGTGCTCACGGGCGAAGCGCGGGAACGCCGCCTGCACGACGGTGAGGTGGCGCAGGAGTTCGTCGACGAAGGGGGTGGCGACGGCGGCCGGGTCCTCGGCCTCGCGGATCGCCGTGAAGTGGGTACGGTCCTGGAGCATGATCAGCGTGCCCAGCGCCAGCATGCTGGCCGTGGTCTCCAGGCCGCCGGTGAGGACGCCGTCGGCGAGTCCGGTCAGCTCCTCGTCGGTGACCTCGTCGCCGTGCTCGCGGATGATCATCCCGAGGAGGCCCTCCCCGGGCTCCCGGCGCTGCTGCTCGATGACGCCCCGCAGGTACTCGCGGGACTGCGAGATCGCGCCGAAGGAGGCGCCGAGGCCGCCGAGGACGTCGAAGCGGGCCACCGAGAACTGCTGGAAGGCGTCGCGCTCCTCGTAGGGGATGCCGAGGAGTTCGCAGATGACCAGGGCCGGGACCGGCAGGGCGAAGTGCTCGACCAGGTCGACGCGGCCGTCCGCGTCGGCGGCGGCGGCGAGCGCGTCGAGCCGCTCCTCGATGATCGAGTGGATCAGCGGGGTCAGCCGGGACAGGCGCCGCATCGTGAACTCGGGGGTGAGCAGGCGCCGCAGCCGGGTGTGGTCCGGCGGGTCGGCGAAGCCGAGGCCGCCCGGTTCGTGGTGTTCGGCGACGCCGTTGGTGCCGACCAGGTGGGCGAAGTCGTTGCTGAAGGAACGGGCGTCGCCCAGGACTTCCTTGGCCTCGTCGTAACCGGTGACCAGCCAGACCGGGACGGCGGGGACGGGGAGCCGGCTGACGGGCTCGCGGTCGCGCAGGGCGCCGATCTCGGGGACGGGGTCGAGGCCGTTGCGGCGGAGCGGCAGCAGGGCCGGTTCGGGGAGCTTGGAGAGGGCGTTCAGGTCGAGCGTGGTGCCCTTGCGGCGCATGCGGCCGAGATAGCGGCGGGTGAGCCAGGCGGCTATGGAGGAACGGGCGGTACGGACCGTGCGTATGGGTGTGGCTATGGGCATGACGGGTGCTCGCATCTGTGAAGTGTGGCGGACAGGTGGGGCGGGGCCGATTCCCCGTCCGGCGGCCGGCCTCCGCTGGGAGTACGCCGACGGGCCGGTCGGCGGTTCCGGCGGACGGTCCCTGACGGGAGACCGGGGTGGCCGGTTGCGCCGTGGCTCCGGTGCCCCTGTCCCGGGGCCGGTCCGCGCGACCGGGGCCGCGCGGGGTGTGGGTGGACGGGTGAGCGCTGCGGGCCAGGTGGCAGCGAGCGGTGGCCGTGGCCGGGCGCTGCGTCCCGGCACGACACGGGCGTGCGGGCCGGGGCGGCGAGTGGGGGTGAGGCCGGGTCAGGGCGGCTGCTTCGGTTCGGGGTTCGGGTCCTCCGGTGCGGTGCGGGAGCGGGTGGGTCGGCCGGACAGCGGGGACGCGTGACCACGCCGGAGCGTGGTGGCGTCCCGCTGTACCAGACGACGCGGGGGGCCAGGTGGTTGAGCGGTGATGATGACATGACCGTCCTGGACCAGGTACAGGGAGTACCGGCCAGTCCGCTTTCCGGGGCTGCGCGTTCGCTCGCCGGAGCCCGTCGTCAGCGGCGGTGGTCACGCTCGACGACAGCGCGGCCACGATGGCCGCGCCCCAGGGCGGGGCGGGCGGGGAGGCGGGTTACCAACCGGGCGTGGAGTCGTTGAGCGAATCGGTTCACCACCGGCATCTCCCCCACGACTTGAGGAGCGCACCCGTCATGACCACCGCCGAAGGCACCGACCGCCGGACCCTGCTGAGGACCGGTGTGGCCGGGCTCGCCGCACTGGCGGCCGGAGCCGCTCTCTCCCCGTCGGCCCAGGCCGACGAGGGCGAGAACGACCTCGCGATGTCGCCGCTGACCCTGTGGCTGCGCGGCGCCCCGGCCTTCGTACAGGACGAGCGGCTCCACACCGACCTGCTCGGCGACCAGCGCCCCGAGCAGTGGGTCCTGAGGGCCCAGCCCCAGCACGGCCCCGACACCTTCACCATCGAGAAGGCCGACGCCTCCGGCGTCGGCCTGATCGTCCCCGAGGACGAGGGCGAGCCGGTCGCCGTCCGACCCCTGCTCGCCCTGCCGGCCCACCCGCCCCACCACCCGGTGAACGAACTCTTCCGGATCACCCCGGTCGAGAAGGGCGCGCGTCACTACGCGGTCGCCTCGCTCCTGCCGGACGGCGCCCCGCGCCACCTCGCCCGCGCCGAGGTCGAGGACATGTCGCTGGCCCCGAAGCCGGTCTTCGCCCGGCGGACCGACCGGATCGAGCCGGTCGAGATCCGCTTCGCCTGAGACCGGCCCGCCCCGGGAACGACGGCGGGGCCGCGGGCACCGTCTCCGGTCCCCGCGGCCCCGCCGCGCGTACGCCCCGCCGTCGGATCAGACGAACGAGTTGATCTCGATGGTCTCGGTCCGGCCGGGGCCGACGCCGATCGCGGAGATCGGCGCGCCCGACATCTCCTCCAGCGCCTTCACGTACGCCTGCGCGTTCTTCGGCAGGTCGGCGAAGGTCTGGGCCTTGGTGATGTCCTCGGACCAGCCCGGCAGGTACTCGTAGACGGGCTTCGCGTGGTGGAAGTCCGACTGGTTGTACGGCAGTTCCTCGACGCGCTTCCCGTCGATCTCGTACGCCACGCAGACCGGGATGCGCTCCCAGCCGGTGAGGACGTCGAGCTTGGTGAGGAAGAAGTCGGTGAGGCCGTTGACCCGGGTCGCGTAGCGCGCGATGACCGCGTCGAACCAGCCGCAGCGGCGGTCGCGGCCGGTGGTGACCCCGCGCTCCCCGCCGATCCGGCGCAGCGCCTCGCCGTCCTCGTCGAACAGCTCGGTCGGGAACGGGCCCGCGCCGACGCGCGTCGTGTACGCCTTGAGGATGCCGATGACCCGGCTGATCTTCGTCGGCCCCACACCCGAACCCGTGCAGGCGCCGCCCGCGGTCGGGTTGGAGGAGGTCACGAAGGGGTACGTGCCGTGGTCGACGTCGAGCAGCGTGCCCTGGCCGCCCTCGAAGAGGACCACCTTGTCCTCGTCCAGCGCCTGGTTGAGGATGAGCGTGGTGTCCGCGACGTACGGGCGGATCGCGTCCGCGTGGACCAGCATCTCCTCGACGATCCGCTCGGCCTCGACGGCGCGGCGGTTGTAGACCTTGGAGAGCAGCTGGTTCTTGACCTCCAGCGCCGCCTCGACCTTCTGGAGCAGGATCGACTCGTCGTAGAGGTCCTGGACGCGGATGCCCGTGCGGTTGATCTTGTCGGCGTAGGTCGGGCCGATGCCACGCCCGGTCGTCCCGATCCGGCGCTTGCCGAGGAATCGTTCCGACACCTTGTCCATGATCACGTTGTACGGCGTGATCAGGTGGGCGTTGCCGCTGATCAGCAGCTTGGAGGTGTCGACGCCGCGCTCGTTCAGTCCGCTCAGCTCGGAGAGCAGGACCGACGGGTCGACGACGACACCGTTCCCGATGACGGGCACGCACCCAGGGGAGAGGATTCCGGAAGGGAGCAGATGCAGCGCGTACTTCTGGTCGCCCACGACGACCGTGTGGCCGGCGTTGTTGCCGCCCTGGTAGCGCACCACGTAATCCACTGAGCCACCGAGCAGGTCGGTGGCCTTTCCCTTGCCTTCGTCACCCCACTGAGCACCGAGCAGCACGAGTGCGGGCACAGGCGTACACCCCTTCCGGGCGGGGCATGTCCAAGGTTCAGGGCGCACACGCGTACGCGTACACGCCGACCGCCGTTGGCCGAGAACCGTCGGACCGCATGCCCCGAAATAGACGAAGCCCCTGGCGCAAGAGCGCAAGGGGCCTTTGCACAAAGATGCTACCCGAGGAAGGACCGAGGTGTCGGCTCCAGAGCCCGCCACGACCACCACGCCGTCGCTGCTGGTCATCGTGGACCCCACTGCCCGCCGCCTCGACGGAGAATCCGTCCGCATCGCGAAGGACGTGCTCAGCGCGGGCGCCCCGGTCAAACTCTGCCTCCCCGAGAGCCCCCGGGAGTACGCCCGCGCGCTGGCCCGGCGCGGCTCGCGGCGGCCGGTACTGATCGGCGACGACCGCGCCCTGGTCCGCGCCGTCACCCAGCTCCACCAGGAGCGGGAGCTGGCCGAGGCCGACCTCGCCATGGTGCCGGTCGGCCCGGGCGGCGCCCTCGGCCTCGCCCGCCGGCTCGGGGTGCCCGCCACCGCCGTGGCGGCGGCCCGCGCGGTGCTGGACGGCCGGCCGCGCCGCCTCGACCTGCTGGTCGACGACAGCGACGGCGTGGTCCTCGGCGAACTCCGCGTCCCGGCTCCACCCCGCCCGGCGGGCCGGGGCCCGGCGGGCCGGGTCTCCTGGCTGCGCCGCTCCGCCACCCGCACCGGCCCGACACCGCTGCGGGTGGAAGCCGACGGACGCCTGGTCGCCGACCTCGACCGCCCGGTCCACTCGCTCACCCTGGCCCCCGGCACCGACGGGAGCGTACGCGCCGAGGTGCACACCGCCGAGACGGACGACGCGCCCTCCCTCGTGAGCACGCACGCCGGAGTGGTGACGGTCTCCGGGCCCGACTTCCGCTACAAGGCCGACGGACACGTCCTCGGCCCGGTCCGGACCCGCACCTGGCGCGTACGAGGCGCGGCCTGGTCACTGGTGCTGCCATAGGGCGGGGCTCGCCCTTCGCTCACCCCGCCGACGACCATCTGTGAACTGGCGGTGCCCACTGTGGTGCCGGACTCCGGTCCGGCAGCGGGTTCGGTCTACCGGCTGTCCCTGGAGAGAAGGCGACGGTCAGGCCGGGGCCGGTTCGAGAGCCGCAACGTCGCCGACCTGGGTGTGGACAGTGCCGGCCGTCTGCTGGGCGAGGCCCTGGAGGCCACCGCGCCTGCACCTTGCCCAGCTGGGAATTCAGCAGCACCGTGAATCGAGCCGCCCCGGCACGACGACCCGCTTCCTCCCGACACCGGCACCACCGCCCGCCCAGCGACGCGAATGGCAGAGAAAGGGCACTCGGCACCCGTTCACCAGACGTCGCGCACGTCCCCCGGGTGACCTCGTCCCGCCCGAGCGGTGCAGGCACCGGACCATCGCAAGGTTCCGAAACCGCCCGGGCAGCGTCGGAACACGCTGCTGCCGATCCGGGACCTGCCCTGCGCCTCCACGGGGTTGCCGTGCGCCGCGGCAGACGTGAACCGAGCCGTGCCGGGGGAGGAGCTACTGCTCCTTGAGGACTCCGGGGTGTCATGCAGGACAACGCTGTGCTCAAGCGGGACGCGTCCCATGGGGAAGCTGTTGGCCGGCGCGGTCACGTCAGCCGTGCCGAAGGAGATGCCGAACAGCAGCTTGAGTTCGTCGGGAACACCCAAGAACCCGCGGACGGTGTCGGCGTACATCCCGAGCATGGTCTGCGGAATGCCTCCGAGCCTGGGGCACCACCCGGTGGGTCAGCGGTGGAGCGAGCGGTTGAGCTCGACGGTCTCTGCAAGCGTGGGCTCAGCGGCGAGGGAGGCGAAGCGCTCCATCATGCGGTCACGGTTACGCGCGCCCGCACCCCGGTCGGCCGCCCCAAGCGCCGTTGCCAGGTCCTCCAGGTCCAGTTCGGTGCAGTAGGCGGGCGTCATCGGCTGCTGGCGCCAGGAGTCGGCCAACATTCCGGCGTCGAAAGGATCGAAGCCGCTCTCGTCCACCAGGCGCATGCCCACGCGCCGCGCCTCCTGGGAGTCGGCTGCGACCGGAAGGGCGATGCGGCCCGCGGTTCCCGCGGGCACGCCCTTGGTCTGCAAGGTGCCGGCCAGGGCGGCATTCCATGCCTTGACGACGGGCCGCCCCAGTTGCTCGGCCACCCACAGGCTCTCCACCTGACCCCGCTCCACCGCGTCGATGGGACCACTCAGGTGAGGGAAGTAGTTGGAGGTGTCGATGACCACGGTCTCGCCGGGCACGGAGGCGAGAAGTGCCGCCACGTCCGGGACCCGCCCGAAAGGCACGGACAGGATGACCACGTCCTTGCCCAGCACGGCATCGGCCGCCTGCACAGCGCTCGCCCCGTGCTCCAGCGCAGCCGCATCGACTGTCTCGGGGCCCCGGGAGTTCGCCACCTGAACGTCGTGGCCGCGAGCGCTGAACTTGCGCGTCAGCGTCTGCCCGATCGGCCCCGAACCAATCACACCAATTCTCATGACTTATCCCTCTCGAAGGTGCACCCTTCCCGGAAGGGCGGCGCATGGTGACGGTAGGCAGCGCAGGGAAGGACGCGCTGCCAGGAATCCTGATGGCGCCAGCAGGCCGACTGCGAACGAACAGCGGGTGCTCTACTGCGCGTTGCCCTGCTCGCGGTATCCGCTTTCGATCAACGCACGCAGGCGCCCGAGTGACTCCTCACCGGCGGCACCGGTGCCTCTGATCCAGGCAGTGGAGATCGCAGCCAGGAACAGGTCATAGCCCTTCACCGACGAGCGTGCGCGCCCCGCGAGCTGCGCGGCCCGCACGTACTCGTCGGTGGTGGCGATGAGGTCATCGCACGGAAGGGTGAGCGGATTGCCCGGCTCCCGCTCGCGGGCCGCGGCCATGAGCGGTTCCGGCAACCCGCTGAAGGCACTGAAGTACTCCTCCATCGCCCGCAGCCACTGCCGCAGCGCCTCGGAGGCGTCCTCAAGCCGGGCGATACCGACCCGGCGGGCCACCAGCTCATCGGAGCGAGTGTGCAGCACGGCCGCCAGCAGCGCCTCTCGGGTAGGGAAGTGCCGATACAGCGTGGCCGGCCCTACTCCGGCCTCCTTGGCCACCGCCTCCAGGGAGGCGCCAACGCCGTCCCTCAAGAAGTGCCGCTGTGCCGCTTCCAGGAGCGCCGCACGGTTGCGTTGGACGTCCGCACGGGGCTTGCGCCCCTGCTGCCCCTCGACGCCCATGGCGTTCTCCTGTCCTTACGAATTCTGCGGCCGCAGAAAAACGGATACAGCCTCCGTATTGGGGCAAGCGTAAAACGGAGGCGGCATCCGGTCAACCCGGCGCCTGAACGGCAGCAACCTGCGGACCACGGGTGACCTGAGGTCATCCGTGGTCCTCCAGGTCAGACGTTCAACGCGCTGCACTTGACAGAGAACTGGGTGGTGACCAGGTCGAGGTGGCCGTCGACGTCGGCGAGGCGGGTGCCGAGGCCGCCCGCCTCCTCGTGGGCGGAGGTCACCGAGGTGGTGCGGTCGAAGCCCTTCGCGGAGCCCCAGAGGATGACGAGCCACCCCGGCGCGAAGTCGTTCGCCCGGTCCTCGCCGGGCGAACCGACGACCACGTCGGCGCACCCGTCCTTGTTCAGGTCGGCCGAGACCGGGGCCGTGCCGAAGGCGTCGCCCGCCTCGTCGGTGCGGCCGACACCCGGGCTCGCCTGGCTGCCTGGTGCCTCGTGGTCACCGGGCCGACACCCGGGCTCGCCTGGCTGACCACCTGGTGCCTCGTGGTCACCCCGCCGACACCCGGGCTCGCCTGGCTGACCACCTGGTGCCTCGTGGTCACCGGGCCGTCGGCCGAACGGGGACGACGGTGAGGTAGCCGCCCTTGCCGCCGCCGGGCACCCCCACCACCGACTGGGCGTACCCGCCCCCGTCGTACGGGAGGGCCGGGACGGCCCGCGCCGGGGCCGCGGTCGCGGCCGGGGCGGGTGCCAGCAGCCCGCCGCCCGCCGTCAGGGCCAGCACCAGGGCGGTGGCCAGGGGCCTTGCCCGCACGTGCGCCTCCAACGGTCCGCCGGTCGTCGCGGCCCGGCCGACCAGCCCGGCCCCGCGAAGAAGGTGACCGGCCGTGCGGGCGGCGGTCGTACGGCGCGGGGCGGCGGGCCGGCCTCCGCACTGCGCCGGGTCAGCGGAGGCCGCCCGGGGCGGGCGTGACCAGGCCCGCCTCGTAGGCGAAGACGGCGGCCTGGGTGCGGTCGCGCAGGGAGAGTTTCACCAGGACGCGCGAGACGTGCGTCTTCACCGTCGACTCGGCGACGAAGAGCCGGTCGGCGATCTCGGCGTTGGACAGACCCTGCGCGATCCGCACCAGCACCTCCGTCTCCCGCTCGGTCAACTCCCCGTACTGGCCCGGCCCCGGCGCCTGCGGCCGCTCGGCGAGCCGGGAGAACTCCGTGATCAGGCGGCGCGTGACGCCCGGGGCGAGCAGCGCGTCCCCGCTGGCCACCACGCGTACGCCCTCGGCGAGCTGGCGGGCGGAGGCGTCCTTGAGGAGGAACCCCGAGGCTCCGGCGCGCAGCGCCTGGTAGACGTACTCGTCCAGGTCGAAGGTGGTGAGGATGAGGACCCGGGCCGCCGCGTCGGCGGCGACGATCTCACGGGTCGCCTCGATGCCGCTCAGCTCCGGCATGCGGATGTCCATCAGGACGACGTCCGGGTCGAGCGCGGCCACCTGGCGGACGGCCTCGCGGCCGTTGACCGCCTCACCGACCACCTCGATGTCCGGCATCGCGCCGAGCAGCACGGAGAACCCCTCCCGCACCATCATCTGGTCGTCGGCGATCAGAACCCGGACAGGGCGGGACCCGGTCAACGGTCCTCCTTCTTGACGAGCGACAGCGGCGTGGTGGGCGCGGCCTCGGCCGCCTGCTCCGGGCCGGCGGCGGAGGGCGCGGCCTCGGCCGGCGGCTCCGGAGCGACGGCGGGCGACTCCTCGGGGGCGGGCAACGGCGCCGGAAGGAAGGCGGAGACCTCGAAGCCGCCCGCCTCGTCGGGGCCAGCGTGCAGCTCACCGCCGAGGACCGCGGCCCGCTCACGCATCCCCGTCAGCCCGTGCCCGGCGCCGGGCGACGGATCGGCGGGGCGCTCCGGCGCGTCGTTGACGACCCGCAGCCCGAGCCCCACCGGGACGTACGCCAGCTCCACCCGCGCACTCGCCCCCGGCGCGTGCCGCAGCACGTTGCTCAACGCCTCCTGCACCATCCGGTACGCGGACAGCTCCACCCCCTGCGGCAGCTCCCGCCGCCTCCCGGTCACCAGCTTCTCCACCGGTACGCCCGCCTCCCGGACCCCGTCGAGCAGCCGGTCCAGGTCGGCGAGGACGGGCTGCGGGGCGTCGGGGGCCTCGTAGTCGTCGGCGCGGACCACGCCGAGGACCCGGCGCAGCTCGGTCAGGGCCGCCACCGCGTTCTCCCGGATCGCGGCGAAGGCGTCGGCCAGCTCCTGCGGCGGGTCCTCGACCCGGTAGGGCGCCGCCTCCGCCTGGATCGCGACCACCGACATGTGGTGTGCGACCACGTCGTGCAGCTCGCGGGCGATGGTGGTGCGCTCCTCCAGCCGCACGGCACGGGTCCGCTCGGCGGCCGTCGCCGACCGCTCGGCGCTCACCTCCCGGTGCGCCTCACGGACCGTCTCGCGCGTGGTCCGGCGGAAGTGCCAGATGCTGACCGCGCTGAGGGCCAGGCCGAGGAAGAAGAGCAGCGGGACGGTGCTGCCCGAGCCGGTCCCCGTCATCCCGCCGACGAACGCCGAGAACGCGGCGGTGATCACCCACATCCACAGGGCGGCCCTCGGCCCCTGCCAGGCGGCGGCGATCGTCGACACGATCAGCGTCACCAGGAAGGAGACCGGGCCGAACGGCAGCGTGTCCCCGTACCCGGTGAGGACCGAGGCGAAGGCACCGACCGGCATCGTCAGCCACCAGGCGGCAACCGGCCGGGTCGCCGCCAGCACCGCGGGCGCCACCCCGAACAGGCCGAGCACCATCAGCTCGGGAAGCGACATGTACGGCCCCGTGCCCAGGCTGACAAGCAGGGCGAACAGGATCGACCCGAAGACGAGGACGTGCGGGGCGTGCGAGGCGAGGCGGCGCGCCCCCGGCAGCCGCATGGTCTCGCTGTCCGGCACGCTCAGCACCGGAAGCGGCCGGTAGGCCCAGGCCCCGCGCACCAGGTCGTCGCGGAACGCCCGTAGCCCCGCACTGACGAACTGCGCCTCCGGCCCCTTCCGTATCCCGGCCGAGCGAGGTGGCGGTGGCGAGGTGGTGCCCGTGGTCTGCTTCATGCCCCCACGGTAGGTACCCCCACCCGCCCCCGACGTCCGCTTGGTTACGGATTCCTCGGGGTCCGCCTTGAGGGGGAGGCGGGGCACACCGTCCCGCCACAGGAGGGTCGTCCCCTGCTCCCGACGGGCCCCACCCATGGTCGCCCGCACCGAAACCCTCACATCCCCTCGCACCCGAACCGATCCCACGTCCATGTCCACGTCCACGTCCACACGGGCCCACTCCCTTGAAGCCCAGGGCCGAACGCCCCACCAGGCGTGGTCCGTGGGGGGGGGCGACGGTGCAACCCTCCATCTGGGCCCCGCCGTACACCTGCAGGGGGAGCCCCGACGCCCTCTCAGCAACCCGGCCCCCCGGCCGGCGTTTGAGGCCAACAGTGACCGGCACCCCTCATGGCCGCCATGCAGAACCCACCCAAGCCCAAGACCTCCCCAGCCCGGCAGGCGTTGAGGCCAACGGCGACCGACACCCAGGGCGTCCCGCGTACCACCTCCAGACCGGGCGGGCGGCCCGAGCGGCACCGGGGACCCAGGGTCCACGGAGCCCCTTCACCAGGCCAATCGGGCTATCTCCTCGGCGACCAGGGCGCAGGCGGGCGCAGCCGGGTCGATGAGGGCGAAGTGGCCGACCCCGTCGACCAGGGTGAAGCCCGGGGCCTCCCCGGCGGCCGTCGCCGCGTCGGCGTACGCCTCCGCCACCGCGAGCGGTACCTCCGTGTCGTCGCTGCCCTGGACCAGGGTGGTGGCGATCCCGGTCGGCAGCAGAGCGGCGGGATCGGCGTGCGCCAGCCGCTCCCGGTACTCCTCACCGAGGAGCTGGGCGAACGCACCCCCGCAGACGTCCAGCTTCGCCGCGGCAGCGAAGTCCGCGAGGGGAGCGAGCGCCACCACTCCCCGCACGGCCGGCGCGTCGGCCAGGCGCCACGGCGAACCGGCGGGCAGTACGTGCCGGGCGGCGGCCCAGAGCGCGAGGTGGCCGCCGGCCGAGTGCCCGGTCAGCACGGTACGGCCCGGGTCGGCCTCCGGCACCGCCTCGGCCGCCAGCTGAGGCAGCGCGTCGCAGGCGGCGGCGATGTCGTCGAAGGTGTCGGGCCATCGCCCGGCGACCTGGCCGCCGTTGCCCCGCCGGTACTCCACGCTCGCCACCGCGAACCCCCGCCCCGCCAGGAACGCGGCGAACGGCGAGATGTGCCGCCGGTCGTACGCGGCCCGCCACGCCCCGCCGTGCACCACCACGACCAGGGGTGTGCCCGGCGCCGCGCCCGGCCCGCGCGGCGCGTAGAAGTCCACCACCTGGTCCGGGTCGGGGCCGTACGCCACGGTGGTGTCCGGCGCCGCCTCCGGGTACCCGAGCAGGGCGGTCTCCTCCTCCGCCTCGCGCTCCGCCGCGCTCCGCGCTGCGCTCACCGTCGTCCTCCTCCTCGGCGCGAACCGCCTCTACTCGGCACTGATCGGGCTTGACCGGGCTTACCCCCGGGCCCCGTCGCCATCCGGCCACAGCTGGCTGGATGGCGGCAGGCCCCCTGGCCGGGAGCCCCGCCCGGGCGGCCCCGTCAGCGGCGCCCCTTCCCGGGGGGGGGTGCCGCGACCGGCGCTCAGACCGCGCCGAGCGTTCCGGCCAGGACCCGGGCAGCGCGCTCCACCTCGGCGAAGCCGAGGTAGAGCGGGGTGAACCCGAAGCGCAGGATGTCGGGGCTGCGGAAGTCTCCGACGACGCCGCCCGCGATGAGCCGTTCCATCACCGACGCCGCGTCCGCGCACCGCAGCGCGACCTGGCTGCCCCGCTCCGCGTGGGCCACGGGCGTCACGACCTCGACCCGGCCCCGAGGGACGTACGCCTCGACGCACCGCAGGAAGAAGTCGGTGAGTTCCAGCGACTTGGCCCGGACGGCGTCGAGTTCCACACCGTCCCACACGTCGAGCGCGGCTTCGAGGGCGAGGAGCGAGAGGATGTCGGGGGTCCCGACGCGCCCCCGCACCGCCCCGTCGGCGGGCCGGAACCCTGGCTCCATGCCGAAGGGCTCCGCATGGCCGTTCCACCCCGGAAGCGGTGAGTCGAACACGCCCTGGTGCTCGGCGCGCACGTACAGGAACGCCGGGGCGCCGGGCCCGCCGTTGAGGAACTTGTACGTGCACCCCACCGCGAGGTCCACCCCGTGCGCGTCGAGCCCCACCGGCAGCGCACCCGCGCTGTGGCACAGGTCCCAGACCACCAGCGCGCCCGCCTCGTGCACGGCGGCGGTGAGGCCGGGCAGGTCGTGCAGGCGACCGGTGCGGTAGTCGACGTGGTTGAGCAGGACGGCGGCGGTACGCGGGCCGAGCGCGGCGGACACCTCACCGGCCCGCACCGGCCGGACCGTGCAGCCGGTCAGCCGGGCCGCCGACTCGGCGATGTAGCCGTCGGTCGGGAAGGTCGCGGCGTCGACCAGGATCTCGTCCCGCGCCTCGTCCCGGCCGCGCGCGATGCGGACCGCACCCACGACCGCCTTGAAGACGTTGACGCTGGTCGAGTCGGAGACCACGACCTGGCCCGGGGCTGCCCCGACCAACGGCGCGATCCGCTCGCCGATCCGCTCGGGTGCGGTCCACCAGCCGCTCTCGGTCCAGGAGCGGATGCGCAGCTCGCCCCACTCCCGGCCGATGACGTCGGCGATCCGCGCCGGAACCGCCTTCGGCAGCGCGCCGAGGGAGTTGCCGTCCAGGTAGACTGTTCCCTCGCCCAGGACGAACTCCTCGCGCTGGGAGCGCAGGACGTCCTCGGCGTCGCGCTTCGCCGCCTCCTCGGAGAGGTGCGTGTACCCCTCGGGGTGCGCGCCCCCCATGTCCATCACGCTCATGTGCTGCTTCCCCTCCCCGGGTCCCCGGCGAGGTGCCGAGGAGTGTCGTGCGTCGGTCGTGCGGGTCGTACACCTGGTGCGGGTGTTGCGGGTGGCACCGGCCAGTGTTCAGACATGGCTGCGGGCCGTCCACAGCTCGGGGAAGACGGTCTTGCCCGCCCGCTTCTCCAGCCAGGCGACCCCGGCGGAGCCGCCGGTCCCGGTCTTGGCGCCCATCGCGCGGCGAGTGGCGGTCAGGTGGTCGTTACGCCAGCGCCACACCAGCTCGGCCACGTCGGTCAGCACCTCGCCGAGCCGCAGCAGCCCGGGGTCGGCCGCCGGCCCGCCCTCCCGGTCGGCCTCAGCGGTGGGGGTGATCTCCTGGGCGCCGTAGATCGCGGCCCAGACGGCCTCGACCTCCTTGGACGGCTCGTACCGCTGGGTGAGGTCGCGGTCCAGGACCTCGGCGGGGATCGCGTGCCCGCGCCGGGCGAGGAGGCGCAGTACCTCGTCGTAGAGGCTCGGCTCGTGCAGTGCCTTCTCCAGCTCCGCGTGGACGCGGGGCGCGCCACTGTGCGGGATCAGCATCGACGCGGACTTGTCCCCGAGCAGGAACTCCATCCGCCGGTACATCGCCGACTGGAACCCGGAGCCCTCGCCGAGCGAGCCCCGGTAGGAGTTGAACTGGGCCGGGGTCAGGCCCGAGAGTGGCCGCCAGGAGTCGTTGAGCGCGGCCATCTCGCGCAGCGAGCGCTTGAGGGCGTCGAGCGCGGTCGGGATGTCGTCCCTCCGCAGCGCCTTTGAGGCGGTCTCCCACTCGTGGACGATGACGGTGAACCACAACTCCATGACCTGGGTGGTCACCAGGAAGACCATCTCGCCGGGGTCGTCCGAACGCAGCTGCTGGAGGTGGGTGAGGACGTCGGCCTGAACGTAGTCCTCGTAGGGGGTGGTACCGGCGAAGTCGAGATTCGGGGTGTCCGAACCGGCTTCCGTGGCACCGAGGTCGTGCGACATCTCTGTCTCCTCGATACGAACTACCGGGTAGCGGTCCGCTCGACCGCCCACCGCACGACGTGCCGTGGAAAGCGGGAGCTCCGGTCCCCTCGAACCCTCCGGTGCGCGAGGCGCGCACACAGGCTCAGCTCGCATCATCCGATGCCGGGCCCGCGACCGCAAGGCAGGTCCGCGCGGGCCGGGGGGTGCTCCGCCGGAGCCGCCTACCCACAGCTGTGGACAGATCCGACGCCAGGTCGCACCGGGGCTCGCACCTTCGGCCCGCACGAACCGGCCCGTCCGGCGGGACGGCGGGGCCAGTTCGCGGCATCCGGCCGGTCCCGCGCGGTGGCGCGACACGGCGCGGCCGAGCGGGTGGACAGGGGCGGGGCCGGGCCTGGGGGCGAGCAGGGTGTGCACGGCGTCTTCTCTCCTCGGGTCGGCGGCAGGCGGCGGGCGGTGGGGACCGCACGGGCGCGCACAGGACGGGCGACGCGTGAACGACCCGCACTTGTGACGAGCCGACCCACAGCGACATCACGGAGAGTAGTCACGACCACTCTCCGGACGCGACAATTCCGCGCAACTGTTCGTATACACGGACGGGTGAATCCGCATCCCGTGACCCCCCGTGCCGCACCTCGCCCACCGCCCGACCCCGGATGAGGCGGCCCTGCGGCGCGCGGCCGGGCGCTGCCGCGCTCCCCGGCCTGCCTCCACATCGGCCACGCCGACGACCACGGCCGCCCCGGCAGCACGCCCCCTGGGCCCGCCCGCCCACAGGGCGACCGAACGCCTCGTCGCGGCACACGCCCGCCGCTGACCTGGCCCCCGCGCACAGCAGAGGCCGGGCGGAAACCGCCCGGCCTCACACCGCACGCCGCACCGGCGCCCTCGCTCCGCCCCGGATCAGCCCAGCGTCTGGGCGGCCGTCGGCGAGGAGTCGCGGAGGAACTGCGTGCAGCGCTCGTACTCCTCCTGCTCGCCGATGGCCCCGGCGGCCCGCGCCAGGGCGTGCAGGGCGCGCAGGAAGCCTCGGTTCGGCTCGTGCTCCCACGGCACCGGGCCGTGGCCCTTCCAGCCGGCACGGCGCAGCGAGTCGAGGCCCCGGTGGTAGCCGGTGCGCGCGTAGGCGTACGACTCGACGACGCCGCCGTTCTCGAAGGCGGCGTCGGCGAGCTGAGCCCATGCCAGCGAGGACGTGGGGTACTTCGCGGCGACGTCGGCCGGGGCGGCACCGGCGGCGAGCATGTCGCGCGGGCCGGGGTCTTCGGGCAGGTGGGTCGGGGGCGGTCCCCCGAGCAGGTTCTCGTGAATGGCCATGGTTGCCAGTCTGCCTGGCCCCGGCGGAAGTTCCGCTACCGGTCCGGCTCAGGCTCCAGTGGGGGCGCCCCCACCGGGCAGCACGTCCGGGGCTCGGACCGCTGCAGAGCCGGGTCGTCGGCGGGCCTGCGCACCTGCCACCAGGCGAGGGCCGCGCCGGCCACCAGCAGCCCGGCGCAGATCGGCATGGCCCGCCGGAAGGCCGCCTCGAACTCCGGCGCCGACCGGTACGCCTCCGGCGTCATCCGCGCCAGCAACGGCAGCGCGGCCACCGCGACGAGCCCCGCGGCCCGCGCCGCCGCGTTGTTGATCCCACTGGCCAGCCCCGCCTTCCCCGCGTCCACCGAGGCCAGGACGGTCGCGGTCAGCGGCGCCACCATCGTCACCAGCCCCACCCCCAGCAGCCCGACGGCGGGCAGCACGTCGGCCACGTACGAGGCGCCGGGACCGACCCGCAGCATCAGGAGCATGCCCGCCGCCGCGATCAGCGGGCCGACGGTCAACGGCACGCGCGGGCCGACGCGCTGACCCAGCTCACCGGACTTGGCGGAGAAGAGCAGCATCAGGACGGTGGCCGGCAGCAGCGCCGTGCCCGCACCGAGCGCCGAGTACCCGGCCACGACCTGCAACTGGATGGCGGCGAGGAACATGAAGCCGCCGAGCGCCGCGTAGACGCAGAAGGTCACGAGGTTGACCGAGGTGAACAGGGGCGAGGAGAAGACCGACAACGGCAGCATGGGGTCCCCGCGCCGCCGCTCCACCTGGACGAAGACCACGCCGAGCACCACGCCCGCCACCGCCGACCCGATGACCAGCGCCGAGGCGCCCTCAGCCGGCGCCTCGATCAGCGCGTACGTCACCAGCGCCAGCGCCAGCGCGCCGAGCCCGGCCCCGAGCACGTCGAACCGCCGCCGCCCGCCGGCCCCGGCGCGTACGCCCTCCGGCACGCTGGTGTCCCGCGACTCCGGTACGTGCCGCAGCGCCACCGGGACGCAGACCAGGGCCAGCGGCACGTTCAGCAGGAAGACCCAGCGCCAGCCGGGCCCGTCCACCAGCCAGCCGCCCACGAACGGGCCGACCGCCGCGCCGACCCCGCCGAGACCCGACCAGAGGCCGACCGCCCTCGCCCGGTCGTCCGGGTGGAACCCGGACTGGATCAACGCCAGCGACCCCGGGGTGAGCAGCGCGCCGCCGACTCCCTGGAGGGCCCGGGCGGCGATGAGGACCACGTCGTCGGGGGCGAGGCCGCAGGCGAGCGAGGCGAGAGCGAACCAGATGACCCCGATGACGAAGACCCGCCGCCGTCCGAACCGGTCACCGAGCGCCCCGCCGAGCAGGATCAGCCCGGCGAGCGTGATCATGTAGGCGTTGACGGTCCACTGGAGCGCCGCCAGGTCGGTGCCGAGGTCGCGGCCGATGCGCGGCAGGGCCACGTTGACCACGGTCGAGTCGAGCATCGCCATGCTGGAGCCCAGCACGGTGGTGAGGATCATCCACCGGCCCGAGGCGTCCTTCAGCCGGATCTCCCCGGCCGGTTCCACGCTCCCACCGCCCGCCGCGCCCGCACGCCGCCGCCGCCGATGAGATGCCATGCGCCGATCGTGCCGCCGCCCGTCCCGGCCCGCCATCGCACGGGGGCCGGGCGGGTCCACCCGCGGCGCTGAGGCCCGGCCAGGCCGCTCTCAGCCGCGCAACGCCCTGATCAGCGCCTCCACACCGGCCTCCGCCTTGGACCGGGAGCACCCCAGGTTGAGGCGGACGAAGCCCGGGGCGTCGTAGACGGAGCCGCGCATGACGGCGACCTTCTCGCGCTCCACCAGCGTCCGCTGGAGCGCGTCCTCGTCGACGCCGAGCGGCCTCAGGTCGATCCAGGCCAGGTACCCGGCCTGTGGCGGGGTCCAGCCCAGTTCGGGGAAGGCGGCGTCGAGGCGGTCGGCGAGCAGGGAGAGGTTGCCGCCGATGTAGGAACGGGCCGCGTCGAGCCAGGGAGCGCCGTGCCGGTAGGCCGCGATGTGGGCGGTCAGCGAGAGGACGGCCGGCGAGGCGAGCCCTTCACCGGTCTCCATCCGCCGGACGAACGCGGCGTGGTCCTCGGCGTTCCCGAGGAAGCCGTACGAGCCGGTCAGCGCGGGGAAGTTGAACGCCTTCGAGCCGGAGGTGACGAGCGCCCACCGCTCGCCGTCGCCGCCGAAGCGGGTCCACGGGAGGTGGCGGTGGCCGGGGTGGACGAAGTCCGCGTGGATCTCGTCGCTGATGACGGCCACGCCGTGCCGGCGGGCGAGGGCGGCCAGCGCGGCCAGTTCCGCGGCGCTCCAGACCTTCCCGGTCGGGTTGTGCGGCGAGCAGAGCAACAGGACCCGGGCACGCGGCCGGGCGAGCAGTTCCTCCAGGACATGGAAATCCGGGTCGTCCAGCGGCGTGGGCACCCGGACTCGGCCGAGCCCGTCGACGGCCTTGCGGAACCCGTCGTACGTCGGGGTGTGCAGGACGACCTCGTCGCCCGGTTCGGTCCACATCCGCAGGAGCTGGGAGAGCTGGTTGAGGACCGACGGGGCGTAGACGAGCCGGTCGGTGTCGACGGCCGTGTCGTGGCGGGTGGCGAACCAGTGGGCTACGGCCGGGCGGAAGTCGCCGAGGCGCCAGTCGGTGTAGCCGAAGACGCCGTGGGATATCCGCCGGTGGAGCGCGTCCAGGAGGACCGGCGCCGAGGCGAAGTCCATGTCGGAGATGGTGAACGGCAGCAACCCGTCCACCCCGAACCGGTCGGCGACGCCGTCCCACTGGACGCTCCACGTGCCGTACCGGTCCACTGGGGTGTCGAAGTCGAAGCTCACGGGCGGACGCCTTTCACGGGACGGAGTACGAGGAACGGCGAGGGCCCGGCCCCCTCGGCGGCGAACCGGAGGGGACCGGGCCCGTGGCGCTGCGGGTCAGGCCGTCAGGCCCGGCCCGGCGGTCACTTCAGGCGGGTGCCGGCCGACCGCAGGTTCTGGCAGCCGACGACGACCCGGGCGGCCATGCCGGCCTCCGCGGACTTGCCCCAGGTGCGGGGGTCGTACTGCTTCTTGTTGCCGACCTCGCCGTCGACCTTCAGCACGCCGTCGTAGTTGCGGAACATGTGGTCCGCGACGGGGCGGGTGAAGGCGTACTGGGTGTCGGTGTCGATGTTCATCTTGACGACGCCGTTGGTCAGCGCGGTGGCGATCTCCTCCTCGGTGGAGCCGGAGCCGCCGTGGAAGACGAAGTCGAACGGCTGGCTGCCCGCGGGCTTGCCGAACTTCTCGGCGACGCTGGCCTGGAGGTCGGCCAGCAGCTCGGGGCGGAGGACGACGTTGCCGGGCTTGTAGACGCCGTGGACGTTGCCGAAGGAGGCGGCCAGCAGGTAGCGGCCCTTCTCGCCCAGGCCCAGGGCCTCGGCGGTGCGGATCGCGTCGTCCGGCGTCGTGTACAGCTCGTCGTTGATCTCGTGGGTGACGCCGTCCTCCTCACCGCCGGTCGGGGTGATCTCGACCTCAAGGATGATCTTGGCGGCGGCGGCCTTGGCCAGCAGTTCCTGGCCGATGGCGAGGTTGTCCGCGAGGGTCTCGGCCGAGCCGTCCCACATGTGCGACTGGAAGAGCGGGTTCTTCCCGGCCTTCACGCGCTCCTCGGAGACGGCGAGCAGCGGACGGACGTAACCGTCCAGCTTGTCCTTGGGGCAGTGGTCGGTGTGGAGGGCCACGGTGATGTCGTACTTCGCGGCCACGATGTGCGCGAACTCGGCGAGCGCGACCGCGCCCGTCACCATGTCCTTGTTGTACTGACCGCCCAGGAACTCCGCACCACCCGTGGAGATCTGGATGATGCCGTCGCTCTCCGCCTCCGCGAAGCCGCGCAGGGCGGCGTGGAGCGTCTGCGACGAGGTCACGTTGATGGCCGGGTAGGCGAACTTGCCTGCCTTCGCCCGGTCGAGCATCTCGTTGTAGACCTCGGGGGTTGCGATGGGCATGTGTTCGCTCCTTGTGATGTGCCGGTACGTACTTGGCCCTGACCTGGGGGCGACGACATCGTCGTGTCCATCCTTCCAGACTTGCCCCCAGCCTCCACCCGAGGGGACGGGGGAGGAGGTGACACTTCCCGCCACAGATCCACACAATCCGCCACTGCGGCGCCGCCGCCGGAGCCACCCCCGCCCCTTCGTGCGGGTACGCGATGTTTCACGTGAAACCACCCCCCGACTCCGGTGCCACCGGACCTGCGATGTTTCACGTGAAACATCACCCCCCAGTCGCCGGACGGTCAGCCGAGACCCAGCTCGTCCAGCGCGTACGCGTAGAGGTACGGGACACCGGCGGACTCGGAGATCTTCTCGCCGGCGCCCGTCGCGCGGTCCACGATCGTCGCCACGGCGACCACCTCGGCGCCCGCCTCGCGGGCCGCCTCCACGGCGGTCAGCGGCGAACCGCCGGTGGTCGAGGTGTCCTCCACGACCAGGACCCTGCGGCCCCTGATATCCGGCCCCTCCACGCGGCGCTGCATGCCGTGGGCCTTCGCCGCCTTGCGGACGACGAAGGCGTCCAGCCGCCGCCCGCCCGCCGACGCCGCGTGCAGCATCGAGGTGGCCACCGGGTCGGCGCCGAGGGTGAGGCCGCCCACCGCGTCGAACTCCAGCTCCTTGGTGAGGTCGAGCATGACCCGCCCCACCAGCGGCGCCGCGGCGCCGTCCAGCGTCACGCGCCGCAGATCGACGTAGTAGTCGGCCTCCAGGCCGGAGGAGAGGGTGACCTTGCCGTGCACGACGGCCTTGTCCTTGATGTGGTGCAGCAGCTCGCCGCGTACGTCGCTCATGCGGGGAATTTTACGGGCGCGGGGTGCGGCTCCCCCGGCCGCGGTCACCGGCGCTCAGCCCAGCTTCCGCCAGCTCCACGTCGTGGACGCCTCCAGCGGGTCGAGCGGGGTGACCAGACGCGGGGCGGTGTTGAGGCCGTTGGGCGGACCGGTCTGCGGCTCGACGCAGACCGCCTCGGCCTGCTCGTCGTAGACCACCACCCACGGCTCGCGGGAGGTGATGGAAAGCTCCAGCTCGCCGGGCCAGACCACCTTGACGTCGACGCCGTCGGGCATGCCGAAGCAGTCGTCCCAGGGCCCGGGGAGCGGGGCGATCCGCTGCCCGGTCGGCAGGTGGTCGCCGCCGCGCTCCTCCTGCCAGGCCGCGTCGAACTCCAGCCGGACGCCGTCACCGCCCTGCCCGAGGTGCCGCAGGAACCAGGGGTGCCAGCCGACCTGCGCCGGGAAGGAGCTCTCGTACGCCTCGACGCCCATGAAGAGCGTCAGCGCGCCGTCCTTGAGCGCGACCGTCTGCGTCACGCGGCCCGGGTAGGGCCACGGCTCCCCCAGCTCGTAGCTGAGCACGGCCTCGGTGCCGGAGGCCCGGACCACCTTCCAGGGCACGTCGCGCCCGGTGCCGTGGATCGCGTGCGGCGGGTTGTTCCGCGGCAGCTGCCGCACCTCGGCACCGTCCCGGAACCGCCCCTCGGCCACCCGGCCGCACCACGGGACCATCGGGAAGCTGCCGAACCCGGCGCCCTGGCACAGCAGTTCCACGCCGTCGATCCGCAGGCTGGACAGCCGTCCGCCGTTGCCCGCGTCCACCGACACCTCGGCCTCGCCCGCGGCGAGCCTCACCACATCCTCAGTACTCACGCCTCGACCCTAGAGGGTGCGGACGTGTTCCACAGCGCGGCCCGGCCCCGCGCACCGGCACCGCGGGGCTCGGCTACGAGCGGCGCCGCAGGGCCCGCCCGACCACCACCGCCGAGGCGACGACCAGGGCGGCTGCGGGGGCGGCCCAGCGCAGGGTGGCGGAGGTGGTGGAGGAGGCGGGGGCGGGGACGGGGGCGTACCGGCCGCGCGGGGGTGCGTGGTCGACCTCCTCGGCACTGCGGCCGATCATCGTGCGCCGGGCGTGGGCGGCCTCGGCGGGCTCGATGTCGGGCACCTCGATGACCTCCTCGACCTCCTCGTCGAGGTCGATCTCGTCCTCGTCGAACTCGTCCTCGTCCTCGGCGCCGTCCCGGCTGTGGAGGGCAGCCGCCAGTTCCTCAAGGGTGATCTCGTCGTCGTCGGTGAGGTCGGCGGGGCGGTGGGGCGCCGGGGCACCGGTGCTCGCGTCGGTGCCGGGAGCCTCGGTCCGCCCCTCTGCGTCGGCCCGGCCGCCTTCTCCGGCCCCGGCCGGGCCCTGCCCCGAGGAGCCGCCCGGCCGTCCCGCGTCCCCGGCGAGGGCTTCCACCGCCTGGGTGAGCAGGGCGCGCACCCCTCGCTCCGCCGCCACCGGGTCGAGCCGGGCGCCCCGCCCCTCGACCCGGGACCGCACGTCCAGCACGGCCAGGGTGCCGCCCTCCACGGGGGTGAGCCGGAGTCGCACGGTGGCCCGCCCGTGACCGGTGCCGCGCGCCTCGCCGCCCTCCACCTGGAAGACGTGGGTACCGTCGGCCTCGGTGGTCATCCGGAGCGTGCCCCGGTACGTGATGGTGCGCCCGTCCAGCCGTAGCCGCAGCCGTCCGGCCAGGGCGTTCGCGGCGCCGTCCGCCGCGCCCGTACCGCCGTCGGCCCCGGGATCGAGCTGGAGTCCGGGCACGCCGCGGACGGCCGTCGCGGGGGCCCGCAGCGCGGCGCGCAGGGTCTCGGCGGGCACCGGAACGAACACCTCATGCTCCATGCCAGCCGAGCCTACCCACGCCGAAGCCGTCCTGTACCCGCGTCGGCGGCGCCGGAAGGCCGTCGGCCGCCCCCGCCGCCGGCTTCCGGGGCCCGTCCGGCCCTCGCGCCGCGCCCCCGGCGCCCGGACCGCGCGTCACCGCGGGTAGCGCGGATGACTGAGGGTGGACGGCGGGAGGTGCGGCAACCGGGTGGCCTCTGCGGCCAGGCCGCCGGCGCGCAGCGCGGACCGGTCCAGTGTGAGCGGGGGCCCGCCGTCACCGGGGGGCGCCAGCGTCAGCGGCGGGCGCTCCCGGCCCGCGAGGAGGAACCCCCAGTCGGACGCCTTCGGGTGGTCCCACGGGGCACGGTCGGGGCCGAAGGCGAAGGCGCCGTCGTTCCCGGCGGCGCTGTAGGGCGTGGTGACCAGACCGGCCGCGCGCAGGGTCGCGTCGACGGTCCAGAAGGTCTTGGGGCGGTCGGCGGGCGAGCCGGAGTGGACGGCGATCCTGCCGCCGGGGGCGAGGGCCCGCGCGGCGAGGCCGAAGAACTCCTCGGAGTACAGCTTGGTGCTGGAGGTGATGCCGGGGTGCGGCAGATCGGCGACGACCACGTCGTACCCGCCGACCGGCCGCGCCCCCGTCGTGCCCGCGCGGGCCGCGCGCAGCCAGTCGAAGGCGTCGGCGGTGACGGGGTGGAGGCGGGGGTCGCCGTAGGCGTGGCCGTTGAGGGCGGCGAGGCCCGGGTCGCGGCGGGCCAGGTCGACGACGGCCGGGTCGATTTCGACCAGGTCCACCCGGCGTACGCCCGGGTGGCGCAGGACCTCGCGGGCGGCCAGCCCGTCGCCGCCGCCGAGGATCAGGACGCGGCCGTGCGGTCCGGCCATCGCGGGGTGCACCAGCGCCTCGTGGTAACCGTGCTCGTCGGCGCCGCTGACCCGCAGCCGGCCGTCGAGGTAGAGGGCCAGGGTGGGGCCGCCCCCGCCGGTGAGGACGATCTCCTGGACCTCGCTGCGCACAGCGACGCGGACATCCGCCCCGTACATCGCCCGGCGGGCCGCGTCCTCGAAGTCGCCGACGAGGGCGGCGGCCGTGCCCAGCAGGGCGAGGACGGCGACGTTGAGCAGGACCAGCAGCCGCCGTGAGCGCCGGGACAGGTCGCGGCCGAAGAGCCCGAGCACCAGCGCGCCCCCGGCGAAGGCGTTGACGGCGCCGGTCAGCAGGGCCCCGGTCAGCTGACCGAGCAGCGGCAGCAGCAGGAAGGGGAAGGCGAGCCCGCCGACGAGTGCGCCCACGTAGTCGGCGGCGAAGAGGTCGGCGACGGCGCCGCCCGCGTCCTGCCGCCGGATGCGCTGCATCATCTCCATCAGCAGCGGCACCTCCGCGCCGATCAGCACGCCGATCAGCAGCGAGAAGCCGACCATCAGGAACCGGGCGCCCGCGAGCCCCCCGGCGAACCACTCCGGGGACCAGGCGAACGAGGCGTACAGCGCCAGCGCGCTCACTCCGCCGACCAGCGCGAGAATCGCCTCGACCACGCCGAAACCCAGTGCGGCGCGGCAGCGGAGTCGTTTCGCCAACAGCGCGCCCACGCCCATCGCGAAGACCATGACGGAGAGCACCACGGACGCCTGCGTGACCGAGTCGCCCATCAGGTACGAGGCGAGGGCGACCAGTTCCAGTTCGTAGACCAGGCCGCAGGCGGCGCAGACGAAGACGGTGGCGAGCACCAGCAGCCGCGCCGGGCCCGGGCCGACCGGCAGCCCGCCGCTGAACTCCCTCCCCCGCGACGCACGTTCTGCTTCGGGCGCGGGTCGGGTCGGGGCTACGGATTCCGTCACGCGGTGAACGCTACGTCACCGCGCCACCACACCCCGTCACCCAGGGGGGTGCCGTGGGAGTGGAGAGCGGGCGCGGGCGCATCCGGTCGCCCGGCACCGCGCGCGCGACATTCCCGCACGCCCCACCGGACACCCCGGCCGCGCCCGGCGCGCCCGCACCGCGAGGCGAGGTCAGCCCCGGGCGGCCTCCACCGCGGGGCGTACCGGCCGGGAGGTACGCACCCCCGCCCGCGAGCGGGTGACGACGAGCTGCCCCTCCTCGGGGTACGCGTGCCAGGTCCGCCAGTGCGTCTGGCCGTCGCGCCACTGGGCGATCAGCGCGGTGAAGGCGTCGGGACTGCCCGGGAAGACCCCGGCGAGGCCGTGCGGATGGTCGGCGACCAGGGCCAGCAGCTCCTGGGCGCGCCCGGAGAAGGCGCTCGGCGCCATCACCTCGACGCGCGCCGAGAACTCGTACTCCCAGTCGCCGACCCGCTCCGAGACACCGACCGGCAGCGGGCTCTTGCTGCCGGGGATGCAGGCCACGGTCTCCGAGCAGACGCCGCGCTCCCGCTCCAGCAGCACCTGGTGGGAGGCGCCCAGCAGTCTGAGCTGCAACGCGTTGCCGCCGAGGCGGAGATCGAGGGTGGCGAGGGCGGGCAGTGGCTCGCGGCCCAGAGCCCAGGCGAGGTCGGACGCACGCGTATCGGTGTAGACGGTCTTGAGGGTCGTGAGCATGACTCGGCTCCGCAACACGCAGGAATGGGTGGCCGCCCCTCACGGGAACTCGGAGTGCGCGAGCGGGCGCCGGCGAAGGTCCGGGGGGCTGTATGGACGGATTCGAGGGAATCACGAACTGCCCTTGTGCCACAGCGCTTTTGCCCGATCACAGAGGGTTTCCATCCCCCCGGGGGTGAAATAGCTCAACCGTTCAACCAACTACACCCGCAACCTCGCCCCCTCCCCCGCCACACGAGTCTCTCCGGCCTCAACTCCCGCCCGCCGCAGGTGAATCGATTCCCCCTGTACCCACGGGCACGCTTCCGGCACCCCCGCCCGCACTCCCCCGGGCGCACCGGCCCCCTGGACGCGGGGCGCACGAGATCCGGCGCGCGCACCACGACCGCGCGCCGACCCCGGACGCCCACGTACGACCGCGCGGCGCGTCAGCTGCCGCCGCCACCACCGCAGGACGACCCGCCACCGCAGCTGTGCCCACCGCCGGACGAACCGCCGTCCGAAGAGCCGCTGTCCGACGAGCCGCTGTCCCACCAGCCGCCCCCGCCACCGCAGCCCCCGCCGGTGGTACCCGCCCCCGTACCCGAGGCACCCGAGCCGGACCGGCGCCCGCGCTTCGACGACGCCTTGCTCCTCAGCGCCGCGACCACACACACGACGGCTATCACCACGAACCCCATGAATACGAACATCACTGTCCTCCCCGTAGTCACCCCCGCCCGCTGTGCGGCATCCCCACATGACGGGGTCACGCCCAGACGATCCCCCCGCCGGCCGCTCCCCAAAGCGGAGTTGAGCAACTCCAGAGGTTCCCTTCCCCGGCGCCCCGCCCGGCCCGCCCCCACCTGGCACAATGACCGCTCGGCACGGGTCCGGCACGCCGGACAGGGCGCGACGGACGGCGGAACACCATGAACGACAGGCCCCTCCTCAACCGCAGGCTGGCCGAATTCGGCACCACGGTCTTCGCCGAGATGTCGGCCCTGGCCCAGGCCACCGGCGCCATCAACCTCGGCCAGGGCTTCCCCGACACCGACGGCCCCGAAGAGGTCCGCGAGGCGGCGGTCCGCGCGCTGCGCGACGGCCTCGGCAACCAGTACCCGCCCGGCCCCGGCGTCCCCGAGCTGCGCCACGCCATCGCCGAGCACCAGCAGCGCCGGTACGCCCTCACCTACGACCCCGACACCGAGGTCCTGGTCACCGCGGGCGCCACCGAGGCCATCGCCGCCACCCTGCTGGCCCTGGTCGAGCCCGGCGACGAGGTCATCGCCCTGGAGCCGTACTACGACTCGTACGCCGCCTGCATCGCCCTCGCCGGGGGCACCCGGGTCCCCGTCCAGCTCCGCCCCGACGCCGAGAGCGCCACCTTCCGGCTCGACCTCGACGAGCTGCGCGACGCCGTCACCCCGCGCACCCGCCTCATCCTGCTCAACACCCCGCACAACCCCACCGGCACCGTGCTGACCCGCGAGGAACTCGCCGCCATCGCCGAACTCGCCGTCGAGCGCGACCTCCTGGTCGTCACCGACGAGGTCTACGAACACCTCGTCCTGGACGGCGCCCACCTGCCGCTCGCCTCCTTCCCGGGGATGCGCGAGCGCACCGTGACCATCAGCAGCAGCGGGAAGACGTTCTCCTTCACCGGGTGGAAAGTCGGCTGGGTCAACCCTTTTTCGCCCAGCCATTTGGACGGTAGGCCGGTTGCCCGAACACGCCCTCTCGCCGGCTCACCGTCTTGAACCCCAAACCACGTGCACTCATAGAAGATGCTCCAGCTCCGGGCGCGCGCCCTAGGAAATCCCAAACAGCGTGCACCCAGCGGAGCGAGGCGTACGTCTTCTACTGTCCTTCCTGAAGCCGGGGACCACCGGCTCACTCATCCACCGGGAGATCCCCCGACCTCAGGAAGGAACTACATGCAGCTGAGGCTGATGTACGTGATCATTGCGGTCCTCGTGGCGCTCGTCGCCGCTCTGGCCGGCAGCTTCGTGACCGTCGTCGAGGGAGGGCGTCCCACTGCGGCCTTCAAGACTGGAGCACTGGCCTTCGCCGGTTCCCTGACGCTGCTTGTCGTGGTCATGAGCGCCCTGGGCGTGGTGGGCTCGTGAGCGACACGGGTGCCCGTCGAGGGCGCGTACAGGCAGAGGAACTCTCCTCGCTCGACGAGGTGCTCGTGAACGTGCGCCGACACCGCACGCACCTCTCGCGACTGATGAACGCCCACGACGCGACTCGCCTCGTCCTCGGGCTGCTGTACCTGAGCCGGACGCCGCGCGCCGCTCCCGGCACCGGAGTACCGACATGGTCGTGGTTGCTGGGTCAGTCGGCAGGGCGCGGTTCGGGGATCCGCGCTGCCGTGAGCAAGTGTCTGGCCCATTGGCTCCCCGCAACCGACGCACAGGGCGTCGACGCGGGCACGAGGAGCCTAATGCCCGTTCCACCCCCCGGTTCCGAAGGACCACTGGCCGCTCTCGTCCAGGCCATCGACTCCACTCAGAGGGTCGGGCCCCTACTCGACCAGTGCCTGCTGGACCTCTCGACGGACCAGGCAGATGGCAGCCACTACTTCACGCCGGTCGACATGGCGCGTCTCATGGTCGGCGCGGTCGTTCCCCGCGACGGGCACAGAGTGCTGGACCCAGTCTGCGGTTCAGGGGGACTGCTCGTCGAGAGTCACCGCTACGTCCACGACCGCGTCGGGCTGAAGCCGACCATGTCCTTGCAGGGAAAGGAGCAGCACGCCCACACCTCGCAGGTGGCACGCATGAACTTCGCCGTGCGGGGGATCACTGCCCACGTCTTCCCGCCCGGCGACAGCCTCGCGGAGCCCGAACTCGATACCTACGACATCATCCTGGCCAACCTCCCCTTCAACCAGCGCGACTGGGCGCCGGAGGACAGAGTGGAGCGGAGCGCCCGCCGACCGGCTCCCCCGGTCCCTGCCGATCCCCGGTGGCCCGAGGAACCGCCGTCCCGAGGATCCGCCAACTCCGCGTGGATTCAGCACATCGCGCACGCACTGGCTCCGGCCGGACGCGCCTCCTTCCTGATGGCCGACAGTGTGGCCAACAGCCGACAGCCCATCACCCAAAGGCTTCGGAAACGACTCCTGCGTGACGATCTCGTCGAGTGCGTGATCGCCTTGCCACCTCGCGTTTTCGGTCACACCCAAGCCCCCGCCTGCCTGTGGGTGCTCAACAGGGACAAGAGCGCGCGCCCGGGCTGGGGCGTCCTGGACCGTCGCCGACAGGTGCTCTTCATCAACGCGCGGCGAGCCTTCGAACCGGTCCCGGAGTCGAGGGCACGGAGGCTGGGCGACAAGAACACGGCATTGATCCTGACCACCCTCGCGGCCTGGCGTGGTCTCTCCGACGACGGTGCTGCGGCCGTGCCCTACGACGACGCAGCCGGCTGGTCCCGAAGCTGCTCCACCGAAGAGATCGCCGACCGCGAGTACAGCCTGATGCCGACTTCGTACGCCGTGGAGCCTCCGAGCCCCGAACGGGACACACGGAGCCGGATCGAGCAGCTCAAGCTCGAACTGACTGATCAGTTCGACCAGATGCGCCAGTTGGAACTCCGACTGTTGGATGCCTTGGAGGAGATCTGATGGAAACCCATGCCCACCAGGTCGCTTCGGGTACGGCAGCCTGGCCGACGACCTCCATCGAGATCGAGCGGTCCCGTAGGGACATTTACACCACCTCCGGCTTTCTCGACGACGGGGACGCCGATCAGACTCCAGGGGTCGTCAGCTCGACGTTCGTCCAGGACGGCAGCATCCAATCGCTGCGGACCGACAAGCGCGGGCGGAGCGAATCCCCGTCCACCCGGGCAACCCTCAGGGAGGGCGACCTGGCCGTAGTGCTCGTCAGACGGGTGGGCGATTCCGCGCTGGTCACCGCCGAGCACGCGGGATGGACAGCGACCAGGTCGATCGGCATCATCCGCGCTGAGCCGCACATCGTGTGGTGGCTACGCATTTGGCTGCAGACGCCCACGGCGAAGGCCCGGATCGACGAGGACGTGACAGCACACGTCGAGCCCACCATCAGCCTCGACACCCTCCGCCGCATGCTGTTCCCTCTGCCCCCGCCGGACGTCATCACCGCGTACCACCTGGCCTTCGGCCTCATCGAGCAGATGGCCTCCCTCTATGAGAAAACCGCGCGAAAGGCGGTGGAACTAGCCGACGCCGTCCACGACGAATGGGCGTCGGCGGATCCGTCCTGGGAAACACGAGCGCTCGCCGAGGTCGCTAGATCGAAGACGGGCAAGGGTTCTGAACGCTCGCTCCCCCCTATGTCGACAGGACCCACCGTCGACGCGATCGCTCCAAGCGACCTCTTTGACCTTCCCGTGCCCCACGTGGAGACGTTCCGTCTGCGAAGCCCAGCGGACGCCGGCGAGGCACACCCTCCCGGCACCTTCATGCTGAGCACCCGTCCCGACGGCGCGCACATCGCTGTGACACGCCACCCGGCGATCCCCCTCAGAAGTGTCGTGGCGGTACAGCCCACCGAGGACATCAACAGTTGGTGGCTGCTTCACGAACTCAGAAGCCGGGGCAGCGACATCACACAGATGACGCAGGGCGGGAACGCCCGAGAGATCTCCGCCGGCGCCCTCAAGCGTCTGAGAGTCACCTGGCCAGACCAGTTCACGCGCACCGACTTCCACGCGATGGCCGAGCCCCTACACGCCATGGCGCGACTCATGGTTTCCAAGATCGCGACACTGAACGCCCTGCGGGACGCGCTCCTGCGCGACATCTCGGCAAAGGCCGGCGTTCTCCGGGAACGGGCGGCGGAGCCGGGAGAAGGCGCCGTCCTCGCTCCTCGCCCCACTGCGATCCCCGCACCACGCGAAGGCAAGACAGGCAATGCGTCAGGATGGTCTCCGGAGAATCGACAGGCACCCGAGTGAGGACGGTGGAGACATGAGCGGCAGGCCGCTGCTGAACCGCAGGCTGGACGGGCTCGGGACGACGATCTTCGCGGAGATGTCGGCACTAGCGACAGCGACCGGCGCGATCAACCTGGGCCAGGGCTTCCCGGACACGGACGGCCCGGAATCCGTACGCGAGGCCGCCGTACGAGCGCTGCGCGACGGCCGCGGCAACCAGTACCCGCCGGGCCCGGGCATCCCGGAGCTCCGCCAGGCGATCGCCGACCATCAGCGCCGCTTCTACGACCTGAGCCTCGACCCGGACACGGAGGTCCTGGTCACCGCGGGCGCGACGGAGGCGATCGCGGCGACCATGCTCGCGTTGCTGGAGCCCGGCGACGAGGTGATCGCCTTCGAGCCCTTCTACGACTCCTACGCCGCCTGCATCGCCATGGCCGGCGCGAAGCGCGTACCGCTCACCCTGCGCGCCCCGTCCTTCCGCCCGGACCTGGACGAACTGCGATCCAAGATCACCCCGCGCACTCGCCTCCTGCTCCTCAACACCCCGCACAACCCGACCGGCATGGTCCTCACCACCGACGAGCAGAGCGCCATCGCCGCGCTCGCCGTCGAACACGACCTGCTCGTGGTCACCGACGAGGTGTACGAGCACCTGACCTTCGACGACGCCGCCCACGTCCCGATCGCGAGCCTCCCCGGCATGCGCGAGCGCACCGTCTCCATCTCCTCCGCCGGCAAGACCTTCTCCTTCACCGGATGGAAGGTCGGCTGGGCCATGGCGGACGCCCCGCTCATCGCCGCCGTACGGACCACGAAGCAGTACCTGAGCTACGTCAGCGCGGGCCCCTTCCAGTACGCGATCGCCGAGGCGCTCAACCTGCCGAACACGTACTTCGATGGCTTCCGCGCCGACCTGCAACGCAAGCGCGACCTGCTCGGCGACGGCCTGCGGGCGGCCGGCTTCGAGGTCTACCACCCCCAGGGCACGTACTTCATCACTACCGACATCACGCCCTTCGGCGAGAAGGACGCCTACGCCTTCTGCCGCGCCCTCCCCGAACGCTGCGGCGTCGTCGCCATCCCCAACTCCGTCTTCTACGACGACCCCGATGCCAGCCGCACCCAGGTCCGCTTCACCTTCTGCAAGAAGGACGACGTTCTCACCGAGGCCACCACCCGCCTGCAACTGTTGGCTTCCTGACTCGGCCACCGCTTCGAACAGGACGTTCGCGCGGCCCTCCCCGCCCACGCCGACCGGATCCTCGCCGGAGGCGAAGCAGGGCATCCACCTGTCCGCGATGGCCGACCCGGTCTGGGACGAGCCCCTCTTCTCCCGCACCTACGAGGGCCCCGGCCGTACCTTCGCGCGTGACGAGGTACGCGACGCGGTGGCCGACGCCGTGCTGTCCGAGGAGGGGGCCCTCAGCTCCCGGAACGCCGCGTGATCACCACTCGGTGAACGTGGCGCCGGCGGCCGAGTACGGCACCGACGCCGTCCTCACCCCCGACCGCCGGGACTTCCGTGCCATCAGGCCGGTCGGTCGGCACACGTCTTTCCGCCTTCTGCCGGACGGTCTGCCGCTCTGGCGGACCGCCCGCCACCCGCGCGGCGCTCGGCCTTCCCCCGCGCGACGGCGCGCCACGACACGACCGCCCGGCGTACCCCGTCCCCCGCGCTCAACTCGGCCGCGTCGGAGAGGGATTCGAGGAGTTCGAGGGTGAAGGCGCGGGCCTCTCG
The DNA here is from genome assembly GCF_051397025.1 of Streptomyces sp. BBFR102. Lineage (NCBI taxonomy): Bacteria > Bacillati > Actinomycetota > Actinomycetes > Kitasatosporales > Streptomycetaceae > Streptomyces > Streptomyces sp. BBFR102. The sequence goes on along the minus strand of NZ_CP195757.1, from coordinate 3,079,709 downwards.
GGCGTCGAGGTGGCGGGTCCAGGGGAAGACCTCGGGGACGGCCTCCTGGAGGGCCTTGGCGCCGCCCTTCTGCCTCAGCAGGGCGAGGAAGAGGCGGGAGGCCGTGGTCAGGTTCTTCTCGGCGATCTCGGCCACCGAAGCCGTGGTCAGCACCAGGTCCGGCGTGTCCTGGAGGGTGAGACGCAGCCGGCCCGCGGTCGCGACCCGCGCCGCGACGCCCCGCGGGTTCCGGAAGAGGTCGGTGAAGGAGACGGACGCCGACTCCGCACCGGGATGAGTGACAGCCATCCTCAGAGTGTCGCCGCAGTGCGAGACCCACGGGCCCCCGGCGCAGGGGCGTGCGGGGGCGGCGCACGGCGCACGGGGTGCGCGGGGTCATTCCGCGCGCCTTCGCACGTCCGGTACGCCACCCTCACCCCACCTCATAAGCGAACCGGTACTCCACCTTCCGCTCCCCGTGCCGCGCCGTGTACGACCCGGAGCCGGCCAGGCGCCGGAGGGGATCGGCGGTGTGGGTGGGGACGACGGTGAAGGCGCAGTCGATGCCCTCGGGGGTGAAGGTGGCGCGCTCCTCCAGGACGAAGGTGCCGGTGCGGCCCGCCACCGTGCCGGTGAGGAGCTGGACGCCGGTGCAGAAGCCGGTGGTGGGAGTGGAGCCGTCCTCGGGGACCGTGTACGCGATGGTGTACGCGCAGGTGGTGCGGGTCGCCTCGATCGCGCCGGAGTAGGTGTTGGCGACCAGGGCACGGGCCAGGCGGACCGGACCGTCCTGCGGGCCCAGGGGGAATTCCTGCCAGTCGTCGCAGACGAAGTGGCCACGGGTCTCGGCGGGCATGGGTGCGGGTCCTTCCGGGAGGGGAGCGGGCGGCGGGTGCCGTCCTCGCATCGGACAGCCTGGTGGGCGTACCTGTCATCTCCTGTCAGGTACCGGCGCCGGGGCGCAGAATGCCTCCATGCGCGCGGACCGGCTCGTCTCCCTGCTCCTGCTGCTCCAGAACCGGGGGCGGCTGACCGCGCCCGAACTCGCCGCGGAGCTGGAGGTGTCGGTCCGTACCGTCTACCGCGACGTGGAGGCACTCGTCACCTCCGGTGTCCCCGTGCTGGCCGAGCGCGGCCCCGTCGGCGGGTACCGCCTGATGGACGGTTACCGCACCCGGCTGACCGGACTGAACGAGGCCGAGGCGGGTGCGCTGTTGCTGGCCGGGATGCCCGGGCAGGCCCGGGACCTCGGGCTCGGCCCGGTGCTGGCCTCGGCCCGGCGGAAGGTCGGGGCCGCCCTGCCGGAGGCGGCGGCCGAGCGGATGAGGCTGGTCGGGGAGCGGTTCCACCTGGACGCGGCCGGCTGGTTCCGGGCTGCCGATCCGGCCGGGCACCTCGCGGCGGTCGCCGGGGCGGTGTGGGAGCAGCGGGTCGTGCGGGCGCGCTACCGGCGGTGGCGCGGTGAGGTGCGCCGGGAACTGTGCCCGCTCGGAGTCGTCCTCAAGGGCGGCCTGTGGTACCTGGTCGCCGCCTCGGGCGAGCGGGCGGACGGGCCGGTGCGGACGTACCGGATCGCGCGGCTGGCGCAGGCGGAGGTGACCGGTACGCGGTTCACGCGGCCCGAGGGGTTCGACCTGGCGGCGTACTGGGCACGGTCGGCGGAGCGGCTGGAGGCGGCGGTGCGCCGGGAGACGGCGGTGGTGCGCCTGTCGCCCCGGGCGGTGCGGCTGCTGCCGGCGCTCTTCGGGGCGGCGGGGAGCGAGGCCGTCGAAGGCGCCGGGGAGCCGGACGCGGCGGGGTGGGTCGTGGTGCGGCTGCCGGTGGAGGCGGAGGCGGTCGCCGTCGGCGACCTGCTGCGGCTCGGGGCCCAGGCGGAGGTGCTGGCCCCGGCGGGCCTGCGGGCGGCCCTGGCGCGCACGGTGGCGGAGCTGGCGGAACGGTACCGGGGCGGGACGGGCACCGGGTGAGTGCCCGGGGCGGACGCGCCGGAGCCCGCCCCGCTCGGTGCGGGACGGGCTCCGGGGGCCGCCGTGGCGGGAGGGCGCGCGCCCTACTCCTCGTCCTTCTTCGGCTCGGCCGAGTCGACCTCCGACCCGAGGCCCAACTGCTCGACCAGCCAGCGGTCGAACTCGATGGCCGCGCGGACCCAGCTGACGGTGGAGGAGACGAAGTGCTCCAGGGCCACACCGGTGCCGATCAGCATCTGGGCCTCGCCGATGAGGCGGACCGTGCCGTCGTCGTGGGTGTGGGTGTAGACCTTCGGCCACAGGGTGCGGCGGTTCCAGTCGTCGATCGACTCCAGCAGCTGCGGCTTGTCGTCGATCTTGTGCGGCCGGTCGTAGAACGTCCGCACCGAGAAGACCTGCTGGTCGCCCTCGCCACGGAACATGAAGTAGGTGCGGAACTCCTCCCACGGCGCCGCGAGGTCACCCTCGTCGTCGACGACGTACTTGAGCTCCATCTGGTCCAGCAGCTGCTTGACCAGATCCTGGTCGGGGACGACGGGGCCCGCCGGTCCTGCTGCCTGCGGTTCGGGCTTGCCCCCGAAATTCGGAATGGAGGACGGGTCGATGCTCACCGTGTGATTCCCTTCGTACGGTTTCCCGTGCATCCTCTCCCATCCCCGCCCGCCCCTGGCAACCCCGCGGCCCCGCCACTCCCGCGTGTCCGCTGCCGGCTCAATCCGCCCTGCGGACACGCGGGTGGCCGTGCGCGGCCGGGTCAGCGCTCGGCGCGGCCGACGAGGAGCCCGTCCTCGCAGCGGTCGACGCGGACCGTGTCACCGTCGACGACCTCGCCGGCCAGGATCTCCTTGGCGAGCCGGTCGCCGATGGCCGTCTGGATCAGGCGGCGCAGCGGCCGGGCGCCGTACGCCGGGTCGAACCCCTCCTTCGCCAGCCAGGCCAGTGCCTCGGGCGTCACGTCGAGGGTCAGGCGGCGGTCGGCGAGGCGCTTGGCCAGGCCGGCGATCTGGAGCCCGGCGATCCGGGCCAGCTCGTCCTGGTCCAGCGCCGAGAAGACCACCAGATCGTCCAGGCGGTTGAGGAACTCCGGCTTGAAGGAGGCCCGGACCACCTCCATCACCTGGCGCTTCTTCTCCTCCTCGGGCGCGGACCCGACCAGGTACTGACTGCCGAGGTTGCTGGTCAGCACCAGGATGGTGTTCCGGAAGTCGACCGTGCGGCCCTGCCCGTCGGTGAGCCGCCCGTCGTCCAGCACCTGGAGCAGGATGTCGAAGACCTCCGGGTGCGCCTTCTCCACCTCGTCCAGCAGCACGACGCTGTACGGGCGCCGCCGCACCGCCTCGGTGAGTTGGCCGCCCTCCTCGTACCCGACGTAGCCGGGGGGCGCGCCGACCAGGCGGGCCACCGAGTGCTTCTCGCCGTACTCGCTCATGTCGATGCGGATCATGGCCCGCTCGTCGTCGAAGAGGAAGTCGGCGAGCGCCTTGGCCAGTTCGGTCTTGCCGACGCCGGTCGGGCCGAGGAAGAGGAACGATCCGGTCGGCCGGTCCGGGTCGGCGATCCCGGCGCGGGTGCGGCGCACCGCGTCCGAGACGGCCTGGACAGCCTCGCTCTGGCCGATCAGGCGGCGGCCCAGCTCCGCCTCCATCCGCAGCAGCTTCTGCGTCTCCCCCTCCAGCAGGCGGCCGGCCGGGATGCCGGTCCAGGAGCCGACCACGTCCGCGATGTCGTCGGGGCCGACCTCCTCCTTGACCATGGTGTCCCTGGCGGCCTCCTCCTCGGCCTCGGACGCCGCCTCCAGGTCCCGCTCCAGGGTCGGGATCTCGCCGTAGAGCAGCTTGGAGGCGGTGTCGAAGTCGCCGTCGCGCTGGGCGCGTTCGGCCTGGCCGCGCAGTTCGTCCAGGCGCTCCTTCAGCTCACCGACGCGGTTGAGGGACTGCTTCTCCTTCTCCCAGCGGGCGGTGAGCCCGCGCAGCTCCTCCTCGCGGTCGGCGAGGTCGCGGCGCAGCTTCTCCAGCCGCTGCCGGGAGGCCGGGTCGGTCTCCTTGTCGAGCGCCAGCTCCTCCATCTTCAGCCGGTCCACCGAGCGCTGCAGCTCGTCGATCTCCAGCGGCGAGGAGTCGATCTCCATGCGCAGCCGGGAGGCGGCCTCGTCGACCAGGTCGATGGCCTTGTCGGGCAGGAAGCGCGAGGTGATGTACCGGTCGGAGAGGGTCGCGGCGGCCACCAGCGCGCTGTCCGCGATCTGCACCTTGTGGTGCGCCTCGTACCGGCCCTTGAGGCCGCGCAGGATCGCGATGGAGTCCTCGACGCTCGGCTCGGCCACCAGCACCTGCTGGAAACGGCGCTCCAGCGCCGGGTCCTTCTCGATCCGCTCGCGGTACTCGTCCAGCGTCGTCGCGCCGACCATGCGCAGCTCGCCGCGGGCCAGCATGGGCTTGAGCATGTTCCCCGCGTCCATGGCGGAGTCGCCGCCGGCGCCCGCGCCGACCACGGTGTGCAGTTCGTCGATGAAGGTGACGATCTGGCCGTCGCTCTCCTTGATCTCGGAAAGGACCGTCTTGAGCCGCTCCTCGAACTCGCCCCGGTACTTTGCGCCCGCGACCATCGCGCCGAGGTCGAGCGAGACCAGCCGCTTGCCCTTCAGCGACTCGGGGACGTCGCCCTTGACGATGCGCTGGGCCAGCCCCTCCACGACGGCGGTCTTGCCGACGCCGGGCTCGCCGATGAGGACCGGGTTGTTCTTGGTGCGCCGCGAGAGCACCTGCACGACGCGGCGGATCTCCTGGTCCCGGCCGATGACCGGGTCGAGCTTGCCCTCGCGGGCGGCGGCCGTGAAGTCCGTGCCGAACTTCTCCAGTGCCTTGTACTGCCCCTCGGGGTCGGGCGTGGTCACCCGGCGTCCTCCTCGTGTGGTGCGGAATGCCTCCAGCAGCTTCCCAGCCGTCGCGCCCTGCCCGGTGAGCACCTCGCCGGCCGGGCCGCCCTTGGCGGCGATGCCGATCAGCAGGTGCTCGGTGGAGAGGTACTCGTCGCCCAGCTCCTCGGCGCGACCGCCGGCGTCGGCGATGACCGCGAGCAGGTCCCGGTTGGGCTGCGGCGGGGCGACGGTCGAGCCGGTGACGCTGGGGAGCGAGCCGAGGACGCGCTCGGCCCCCGCGCGGACCGCTGCCTGGTCGGCCTCGACGGCGGCCAGGAGGTCGACCAGGTTCTCGTTGTCCTGCCCCTCCAGGAGGGCCAGGAGCAGGTGGGCCGGGGTCAGGTCCGGGTTCCCCGCGGAGACCGCCCGGGTGGTCGCCGCGCTGAGCGCGTCCCGGCTCCTGTTGGTCAGCTCTGCGTCCACGTGCCGTCTCCTCGTCCGTCCATCCCGTCGTGCCTCGTACGTCGTGCGTGCCGCCTGGCTCATCGTGCTCCGCGGGGCCCGGCCTGTCGCGCCGGGGCCACGCCCCGGGCCGGCATCGACCGCGTCGGCACTGACAGAGCCGCCGTACACAAAGTTGAGTCTAGTCCACTCAAGCCGTTGAGGTCATCTCCGAACCCCGCCCGCCCAGGGACCTCGCGCGCGGCCATCACCCCCGTACCGGCCAGCCAGTACGTTCTCGGGGACACCGCTCCCCTCGCGCCCGACAGACCCTCACCGAGCGGGAGGCGGCAGGAAGGGCCCGAGGCCGGGGCGAGTGGCGCCCGCGCCCGTGGCCGGGGGGCCTCCCCCTCACCGGCGGGCGCCCTGCGGCCGTACGCTGCCGCCATGGCTCTCGACCTCACCGCGCCCCCCGCGGGCTTCCTCGCCTTCTGGCGCGAGAAGCACGTCTGCACCCTCACCACCCTCCGGCCCGACGGCACGGCGCACGTCGTCCCGATCGGCGTGACGTACGACCCGGACGAGCGGCTGGCCCGGATCATCACCGGCGGCGGGACCGCCAAGGTCCGCCACGTCCGCGCCGCCGGCCCCGAAGGCGCCCGGGTCGCCGTCTGCCAGCCGGCCGGCCGCTACTGGTCCACCCTGGAGGGCGTCGCCACGGTCAGCGAGGACCCCGCCCGCATCGCCGACGCCGAACGCCGCTACGCCGTCCGCTACGGCCGCGAGCCCCGGGAGAACCCGGCGCGCGTGGTCATCGAGATCGCGGTGGACCGGGCCATGGGGAACCTGCCGCCGGAACAGGCGTAAGGCGCCACAACGACAGCGACGCCACCGTGTTCAGGTCCACGGTGACGTCGCTGCCGGGGGGAGCGCCTGGGCGATCTGTGACGACGGGGGGATCGCGTCTCAGGCGCTGCGGGGGGTGGCTGAGAGAAGTTCTGTCTCGACCGGCTGGTGGTCGCGCTGGTCGAGGTTGACGAAGACCATGCCGTAGCGGACGGCGCAGCGCACGGGCTGGGGGGCGCCGCGAGGGCGGCGCAGGGCCCGGTAGGCGCGGAACCCTTCCTCCTCGTCCCGGACGACCAGGATCGGCTCGCCGAAGAGCGTCACCGTCAGCGGTTCGTCCTCGTCGGGCACGGCACTCACCAGGTCGATGAAGTGCCATCCGGAGCGGTAGGCCGCGGCCATCTCACGCCGGAAGGAATGGTCGTCCGGAGGCATGCTCATGCCTGGACATCCGTGGGCTGGTCCTCCCAGGTCGGCTCGCCGGCGGGGGCGGTCTCCCAGGTGGGCTCGCCCGCGGGGGCGGTCTCCCAGGTAGGCTCACCGGTCGGAGCCAACTCCCAGGTGGGCTCACTCGCGGGGGCGGCCTCCCAGGTCGGCTCACCGGTCGGGGCGAACTCCCAGGTGGGCTCCGACTGGACCGCCACCGGGTTGCCTTCCCAGGTCGGCTCGGCCAGCACCGAGGAAGCGGGCTCGCTCTCCCAGGTGGGCTCGCCACTGGCGATCGCACCGAAGGCAGCCGCGACCGCGAAAGCGCAAAGTACACGAACCATCTTGCTCATGGACGATCTCCACCTCTTCTAATCATTTCCTCCTCCCCCGTCCACATGACGATCGCTCACCAGGACCGCTCGCACCAGCGGATACAGGCATCATGTTCCTGTAATGCATGACCCTGAGGGGGGCTCAGATGGGGACAGACGACCATATACCGGTGCATCCTCACAGCCGTCGCGAGCTGTGCGAGGCGGGACGCCGGCTCTACGCGGACGCGCTGCGGACCGGCCGGATACCCCGCACGGAGGCGGAGGCGGCGCCCTGCCTCATCGACCTGGCACTGGTGCACGCCGACCCGGACGACCCCGAGTGGCTCCGGCCGCTGCCCCCGACGGTAGCGCTCGGCCATCTCGTGCACCCCATCGAGCAGGAGATCCAGGAACGCCGGCGGGCCGCCATCGGCCTCACCGAGACCTTCGCGCCCTTCCTCGCCATGGCGGCCCAGAACCCGGTGGCGTCCAGCGGCATCACCGTGCTGGAGGGGCTGGGACTCATCAACACCACCCTCGACCGGGTCGTCGCGGAATGCTCCGAGGAACTGCTGACCGTACAGCCGGGCAGCGGCCGTAAGCCGGGCACCATAGCCGAGGGGCTGCGCCGCGTCACGCCCCTGCTGGACCGCCGCGTGAAGATGCGCACCCTGTACCAGCACACCGCACGCCACCATTCGGCCACCATCGCCTACGTGGACCGGGTCGGCTCCGAGGTCGAGGTGCGCACCCTGGAGGAGAGCGTCGACCGGCTCATCGTGGTCGACCGCAAGGTGGCGTTCATCCCCGCCCGCTCCGACCGGCAGGTCGCCCTCCAACTACGCCACCCCGGCCTGGTGGAGTACCTCGTCGGCGTCTTCGACCAGTTCTGGCGGCACGCCGTCCCGTGGGACCAGCAGCCCGTCATCTACCGCCCCGAGCTGGACGGCATCACCGGCATCCAGCGCTCCATCGCCAAACTCCTCGTCGAGGGCCACGTGGACGACGCCATCGCCCGCCGCCTGGGCATGAACGTCCGCACCTGCCGCAGCCACATCGCCAAACTGGCCACCACCCTCGGCAGCGGCAGCCGCACCCAGCTCGGCTACCTCATCGCCCGCTCCGGCCTCCTGGACGAGGACGACTGAGCCCGCCCGCCCCGGGAGGAACGCCGAAGGGGCCGGAAGCAGTACGTACTGCTTCCGGCCCCTTCACGCGGGTGGAGCGGCGGCTACTCGCCGGACGGCCGACCCGGCCGCCAGACCACCAGCGCACTGGTGTGCCGCACGTCCTCGTACGGTACGAGGTCGCGGCGGTAGGAGGCGTGCACCTGGGCCTCGCGCTGCCGCATCTGGGCGGCGGCGCCGTCCACCGCTGTGGAGAGTTCCGCGACGCGCTGCTGGAGCGCGGCCACCTGGTTCTCCAGCTCGATGATCCGCTTGATGCCGGCGAGGTTGATGCCCTCGTTCTGCGACAACTGCTGCACCTGGCGGAGCAGTTCGATGTCGCGCGCCGAGTAGCGGCGGCCTCGCCCGGCCGCGCGGTCGGGCGACACCAGGCCGAGACGGTCGTACTGGCGCAACGTCTGCGGGTGGAGCCCGCTCAGCTGGGCCGCCACCGAAATGACGTACACCGGGGTGTCTTCCGTCAGTTCGTAGGGGTTGCGACGTCGTCCGTCCCGGTCCATGGCCTACGCTCCCTTCGCTGCCTTGAACAGCTCCGCCCGCGGGTCCTCGTCCACGGTGGCCTCGCGGTACGCCTCCAGGGCTTCACGGGCCTCGGAGGACAGGTGCTGGGGAACCGCCACGTCGACGGTGACCAGCAGATCGCCCCGGGTGCCGTCCTTGCGGACCGCGCCCTTGCCCCGGGCACGCATGGTGCGGCCCGCGGGGGTGCCCGGCGGCAGCTTCAGCGTCACCGGGGGCCCGCCCAGGGTGGGTACCCGGATCTCGCCGCCGAGCGCGGCCTCCGTGAGGGTGACCGGCACCGTGACGGTGAGGTTGTCGCCCTTGCGCCCGAAGACCGGGTGCTTGCCGACGTGCACCACCACGTACAGGTCGCCCGCCGGCCCGCCGCGCTCACCAGGACTGCCCTTGCCGCGCAGCCGGATGCGCTGCCCGTCCGAGACGCCGGACGGGATGCGGACCTGCATGGTGCGCGAGGACTTGGCCCGACCGGAACCCTTGCAGACCTCGCACGGGTCCTCGGCGATCAGTCCGCGGCCCTTGCAGTCCACGCACGGATCGGTGAGGGAGAAGCCGCCCCCGCCGCCGCGCGAGACCTGGCCGGTCCCGACGCAGGTCGGGCAGACGCGGGGCGTGCCGTTCTTGTCGCCGGTGCCCGAACACGCCTTGCAGGGGGCCTGGCTGGACATCCTCAGCGGCACCGTCGCGCCGTCGACCGCCTCGGTGAAGCTGAGCGTCACCTCGGACTCGATGTCCTGGCCGCGCCGGGGCTGCGTCCGCGTCCCCGCGCCCGCGCCCCCGCGGTTGAACAGCCCGCCGAAGACGTCCCCGAGGCCGCCGCCGAACCCGCCCTGCCCCTGGCCACCGCCGGGGGCGCCGCCCCCGAAGAGGTCGCCCAGGTCGAAGTTGAAGTTGCCGCCGGAGCCGCCACCACCGGGACCGGGGCGGAAGCCGCCGTTCCCGAAGAGGGAGCGCGCCTCGTCGTACTCCTTGCGCTTCTTGGGGTCGCCGAGGATGTCGTTGGCCTCGGAGATCTCCTTGAAGCGCTCCTCGGCCCTGGCGTTGCCCTTGTTGGCGTCCGGGTGGTTCTCCCGGGCCAGCTTGCGGTACGCCTTCTTGATCTCGGCGTCGGTGGCGTCCTTGGGGACGCCGAGGACCTTGTAGTAGTCCTTCTCGATGTAGTCCTTGGTACTCATCGGCGACGTCCCTCCTTCCACTGCGACGTCACCGCCGCGCGGTCACCGGTGAAGGTGACCGCGGCGGCGGTGAGCGGTTCAGCCCTCCTGCGGGCCACCGTTCTCCTCGTCCGGCTTCGCCCCGTCCTGCTCGGCCTCGGCCTGCTCGGCCTTGGCGTCCGCCTGGGGCTTGGCCTGCTGGGCGCCCGGCTGGGGCTCGGCCACCGCGACCCGGGCGGGCCGGATGGTGCGCTCGCCGATGCGGTACCCCGGCTGGAGGACCGCGACGCACGTCGTCTCCGTGACGTCGGGCGCGTAGCTGTGCATCAGGGCCTCGTGGATGGTCGGGTCGAAGGGCTCGCCCTCCTTGCCGAACTGGACCAGGCCCAGCTTGGCGGTGACCGTCTCCACCGACTCGGCTACCGACTTGAAGCCGCCGACCAGCTCGCCGTGGTCACGGGCGCGGCCGATGTCGTCGAGGACCGGCAGCATCTCGGCCAGCATGCCCGCGATCGCCACCTCCTTGACGGCGGCCCGGTCCCGCTCGACCCGGCGCCGGTAGTTCTGGTACTCGGCCTGGAGCCGCTGGAGGTCGGCGGTGCGCTCGGCGAGAGCCGTGCGCACCTGGTCCAGCTGGGCCGTCAGACCGTCCGTGGCGTCGGTGCCCGCGCCCGCCGGACCCGCCTCCGAGGAGGCGGGCCCGGCGGTCTCGGCCGCGTCGTCCGAGGAGGCACCGGGGGTGACGTCAGCGTCCTGCTGCTCGTCGGATCCGGGGGTCTCCTCGGTCACGCCGCACCGCCCTTGCGCTTGTCGTTGTCGTCGTCGACGATCTCGGCGTCGACCACGTCGTCGTCACCCTGCTGGGCCTGCTCGCCGCCCTGGGCACCCTGGGCGCCGGCCTCGCCGCCCGCGGCCTGGGCGTCGGCGTACATGGCCTGGCCGAGCTTCTGCGAGACGGCCGCGACCTTCTCGGTGGCCGTGCGGATCTCGGCGGAGTCGTCGCCCTTGAGCTTCTCCTTCAGCTCGGCGACGGCCTCCTCGACCTCCGTCTTGACCTCAGCGGGGACCTTGTCCTCGTTGTCCTTGAGGAACTTCTCGGTCTGGTACGCGAGCTGCTCGCCCTGGTTGCGGGACTCGGCGGCCTCGCGGCGCTTGTGGTCCTCCTCCGCGTACTTCTCGGCCTCCTCGCGCATGCGGTTGACCTCGTCCTTCGGCAGCGAGGAGCCGCCGGTGACGGTCATCTTCTGCTCCTTGCCCGTGCCCAGGTCCTTCGCGGTCACGTGCATGATGCCGTTGGCGTCGATGTCGAAGGAGACCTCGATCTGCGGGACGCCGCGCGGGGCCGGCGGCAGACCCGTCAGCTCGAACATCCCGAGCTTCTTGTTGTACGCCGCGATCTCGCGCTCGCCCTGGTAGACCTGGATCTGCACGGAGGGCTGGTTGTCCTCGGCGGTGGTGAAGATCTCGGACCGCTTGGTCGGGATCGTCGTGTTCCGCTCGATGAGCTTGGTCATGATGCCGCCCTTGGTCTCGATACCGAGGGACAGCGGGGTGACGTCGAGGAGCAGGACGTCCTTGACCTCGCCCTTGAGGACACCGGCCTGGAGCGAGGCGCCGATGGCGACGACCTCGTCCGGGTTGACGCCCTTGTTGGCCTCCTTGCCGCCGGTCATCTCCTTGACCAGCTCGGCGACGGCCGGCATGCGGGTGGAGCCACCGACGAGAACGACGTGGTCGATCTCGGAGAGCTGGATGCCCGCGTCCTTGATGACGTTGTGGAACGGCGTCTTGCAGCGCTCCAGCAGGTCGGAGGTGAGCTGCTGGAACTGGGCGCGGGTGAGCTTCTCGTCCAGGTGCAGCGGGCCCTCGGCGGAGGCCGTGATGTAGGGCAGGTTGATCGAGGTCTCGGTGGACGAGGACAGCTCGATCTTGGCCTTCTCGGCGGCCTCGCGCAGGCGCTGGAGGGCCATCTTGTCCTTGGCCAGGTCCACACCGTGGCCGGAGTGGAACTGCTTGACCAGGTAGTCGACGACGCGCTGGTCCCAGTCGTCGCCACCGAGGTTGTTGTCGCCGTTGGTGGCCTTCACCTCGACGACGCCGTCGCCGATCTCCAGGAGGGACACGTCGAAGGTGCCGCCACCGAGGTCGAAGACGAGGATCGTCTGGTCGTCCTTGTCGAGGCCGTACGCCAGGGCGGCGGCGGTGGGCTCGTTGACGATGCGCAGGACGTTCAGGCCCGCGATCTCGCCGGCCTCCTTGGTGGCCTGGCGCTCCGAGTCGTTGAAGTAGGCCGGGACGGTGATGACCGCGTCCGTGACCTTCTCGCCCAGGTAGGACTCCGCGTCGCGCTTGAGCTTCTGCAGGATGAAGGCGCTCATCTGCTGCGGGTTGAAGCTCTTGCCGTCGATGTCGATCTTCCAGTCGGTGCCCATGTGGCGCTTGACCGACCGGATGGTCCTGTCGACGTTGGTCACTGCCTGACGCTTCGCGACCTCGCCGACGAGCACCTCGCCGTTCTTGGCGAAGGCGACGACGGACGGCGTGGTCCTGGCGCCCTCGGCGTTGGTGATCACGGTGGGCTCGCCGCCCTCCAGAACGCTGACGACCGAGTTGGTCGTGCCCAGGTCGATGCCGACCGCACGTGCCATGTCAATTCCTCCAGCTGACTACTTGAGTGGAACTGACTCAAGGATGCATGAGGGCGCGCGGCGCGTCAACGTGCTTGAGTCGGTGAGGCTCAAGTTTTATTCGGCCAGTCCGAGCAGAGGGCCGCCGACTCGGTCCGCCTTCGCAGGTCAGGGGCGGTTCGAGCGGGGGCTCGGCCCGCCCCGGGGCGAGGCGGCCCCAGGCGTCGGCCGGGCCGGGATGCGCGTCTCGCCGCCTTCGGGCACCGGGCGCCGACGGCCTCGAACGCCGACCGGACGGGGAGGGGCGGCCCGAGTCACCGTGGCGGGCGGGGGGAGTTTCGGGGCGGGGCCGGGTCGGTCGGGGGAATGCCGGGGCGCAGGGCGGAGTATGGGGCGAGTCGCGCCCTATGGGGCAAATCGTCCGCCCCGCGTGCGCTGGGTGAGTGTGAGGAGATTCGGGTGGAGCCGTCGCAGCCCTCCCCTGGTGATGTCGGGGCCGTCGCCGGTGCCGCGCCGGCGGGGATCGCCGCCGTACCGCTGGAGGAGGCCGCCCGTACCTCGTACGTGGGGCGGCGGGCGCCGGTGGTGGCGGTGCTGATGACCTCGCGGGACCGTCGCCGGCAGACCCTGCGGGCGCTGGACGCCCTCGCCGACCAGCGGTCCCTGCCGCCCGGTACGGCCCTGCGCGTCCACCTGGTCGACGCCGGTTCGCGGGACGGCACCGCCGAAGCGGTCCGGGCCGCCCACCCCGAGGTCCAGGTGCACCCGGCCGGGCCGCGGGTCCGCTGGGGCGAGGGCATCCGGATGGCCAGCCGGAACAGCAGGGCGGCCGGGACCACCCCCTTCACCCACCAGTTCTGGCTGCGCGACGACGTGGTCCTCGCCGACGAGGCGCTGGCCCTGCTCCTGGCCACCTCCCGCTCGCTCGGCGACACCGCGGTGGTGGTCGGCGCCGTACGCGACGGCCGCGTGCCCGGCGCCCGGCCCGGCACCGCGCCGCTCGCCTACTCCGGACGCCGCCGCACCCGCGCCCCGCACCGGCTGCCACTGGTCGAGCCGACCGGGCGCACCGAACTCTGCGACACCTACGACGGGGCCGCCGTGCTGCTGCCCCGTGCCGCCCGCGAGCGGGCCGGCGACCTCGACCGGGCCTTCCGCCACACCCTCGGCGACCTCGACCACGGGCTGCGCGCCCGCCGGGCGCGGGTGCCCGCCTTCGTCGCCCCGCGCGCCGTCGGCGAACGCCACGCCCTGCCGCTGCCACCCGCCTGGGAGGAACCCGGCATCGGGGTACGCGAGGCCCTGCGCCGCCGTGCCGCCGACCTGCCGCCCCGTGCCTGGTGGACGTACTGCCTGCGGCACGCGGGGGCCCGTGCTCCGCTCCTGGTCGCCGCGCCCTATCTGCGCACCGTCGTGCGGGCGGCGCGGGGCTGAACTCCGTCACGAGCTGGGCACGGGCGACGTCACCGGCTCGTACCGCTCCGGTGACGTCCGCCTCGGCGCTCTCCCGCGCCACGCCCGCTCCCGGCGGCCCTCGCCGCCTGTGCGGCTGACGCCGCTGCCGCCGTCACGCGGCCAGCCCACCGCCCAGAAGCGGTGGTAGTCGCTCCGCCCGGTCCCGCCGGGCAGTCAGCGGGATAGTGCCAGGCAACAGGGGTGTGCTGCAAGGTGGTTGCCTGCGGCGCCGGATGAGCTGGGGGTTGGCCCCAGGGGCCGCTGGGGTCGGGCGCGGGGAGTCCGCCGCGCCGGTCGCGGACTGGCCTCGGACGCCGGCCGGGCTGGGATGGGGTGCGGAGAGCCGGGCCGCACCGTCACCGACTGGCCTCAACCGCCCGCCGGGCTGGATTGGGGCGCGCGCCCGTCGTCAGACACCGGTCGCCGATGGCCTCGGCGCCGGCCGGGCCGGAGGTTGGCCGCGCGCCGTCGCCGGGTCGGCGTCAGGGCGTGGCGCCGGGGAGTTCGAGGGCGGCTGCCAGGGTTCGCCAGGCGGCGATGGGGAGGTCCTGCAGGGGGTCGGCGGTGACGACCTGGAGGGCGACGTGGTCGGCGCCGGCCTCGTGGAAGGCGGTGACGCGGGCGCGAACGCGCTCGGCGTCGCCGTAGGCGACCACGGCGTCGAGGAGGGCGTCGCTGCCGCCGTCCTCGAAGTCGGCGGGGCCGAACCCGGCGCGGCGCAGGTTGTTGGTGTAGTTGGGGAGTTCGAGGTAGAAGCGGAGGTAGGCGCGGGCGGTCTCGCGGGCCCGGGCGAGGTCGTCGTCGAGGACGACCTTCAGTTCGGGGGCGAGGAGCGGGCCGGAGCCGAGTGCCTCGCGGGCCTCGGCGACGTATCCCTCGGTCACGAGGTACGGGTGGGCACCCGCGGCCCGGTCCTTGGAGAGCTGGAGCATCTTCGGCCCGAGGGCGGCGAGGACGCGCTGCCGGGCGGGGACGGGGTGGGGCGCCTCGTCGAGGACGGTCAGGTACTCCCGCATGGCGGTGTACGGCCTGGCGTACTCCTTGGGGGCCAGCTGCTGGTGGCTGGCCCCGATGCCGAGGAGGAAGCGGTCGTCGTAGGCGCGGTTGGCGTCGGACGCCTGCTCGGCGACGCGGTCGGCCGGGTGGTCCCAGATGGAGAGGATGCCGGTGGCGACGCGCAGGTGGTGGGTGGCGGCGAGGACCGCCTCGGCGTCGGCGACGCTCGCGCCCCCGCCGACCCAGATGGCCCCGTAGCCGAGTGCCTCGATCTCCTCGGCGGCGTCGGTGATGGCTCCGGCCCGTCCGGTCCCGTCACTGACCCGGAGCGCGCCGCTCCAGATGCCGACGGGGCCGATGCCCAGCTCGCGGGCGGCGGTGGTGCTGGTAGGGCTGGTCATGGTCGTCTCGCTCCTTCGTCGCGGGCCTTCCCTGGGCGGTGGGGGCCGGGCCCGGGCGGTCGGTCCGGTGTCACGGGGGCGGGGGCCCCACCCCGGACATCCTGCTGTCCGGGAGCTGGTATTCCCGGGACCCACGGCGGTGGCAGACCCAGGTGGCGGGATGCCCGGGTCCGGGCCCTCCCCGCGCACATCCCTGCCCTGCCTCACCTGCCCCACCCTCCTCGGTTCGGCGCGCCGCGCGGCAGTACGGCGATCCCGACGAGGAGCAGGCCGACCGAGACCACGAGGGCGCCCCGGTGGCCCCCCGGAAGCAGGACGACGGACCAGACGTACGTCCGGCCTGGCCCGGCGCTGCCGATCAGGGTCATGGCCAGCACCCAGGCGACCGGCGCCACCGCCCCGGCCAGCTCACCCGCCACCCGCCGGACCACCAGGAGCAGCCCGACGAGGAACAGGGTGTTACGGCCCGCCGCGTCCTGATCCGGGCCCCCCGACGCGACGGGGAGCAGCACGACGGCCCCGCAGCCGAGCCCGGCCACGGACAGCGCGAGGACCCGGTCCCACCAGGCGCCCGCCCGCACACCGGTAGCCTCGGCGGACGGCAGCCTGCGGTGCAGGCAGTGGCTGAGGGCGAGGGTGAGCACCAGCGGCGCGAAGAGGAGCAGGGGCTGAGCGGTGGCGCCGTACAGGGACGGCAGTTCCGCGGACGCGTTCCCGACGACGGCGGCGAGCACGGCGAACAGCACGAGGCCGACCGCCGGCACCGGCAGAGCCCGGACCTTCCACCAGAGCGTCATGATCGACCCCCCGGCGAGGGGTCGTACAGATACTTGTCCGCGTCCGCGTCGGCCGTGTACCTGCACTTCCTCAGCGAGGCGGAGGTCTCGGTGAACCACAGGCCCTGCTCGGCACGGGACAGGGGGAGGACCAGGTCGTCGAGGAGCAGCAGGTCCTGGCGCAGGACCATCCGGGCGACCGTGTCCCGATCCGTACCGGTGGTGAGGAGGAGCCATGCCTCCAGCGCCGACCCGCTCCCCACGTAGCCCCGGCAGTCCAGCGGGGGCGCGGCGGCCATGGCGATGGCCCGCTCCGCCTCGGTCCTGTCGGCCCCGGGGCGCAGGAAGTGGTACCAGGTGTCGGCGCGCCGGTCGGCCGGGTCGGCGGTGACGTACGAGATCTGCCGGGGCCGGGGCACGCCCGCTTCGGCGAGGCGGTCCACCACGGAGTCCGCCGCCTCGGTGATCGTCCCGAGGTCCCCTCCGAAGTCGGCGGGTACGCAGACACGCGGCGCGGAACCGGTGCAGACCGGCGCGTCGGAGCGGGCGTAGGGAGGCGGGTCCCCGTCCCACCCCCGCACCGGTGCGCTCGCGAACGCCCCACAGGCGGCGACGACGATGGCGCCCACCGCGGCCGCGGCGCCGAAGCGCGGCAGCCGCGACCGGGCGAGGACCGGCAGACGCGCCGCCTCCCCGCCCAGCACCACGGCGAGCGCCACCCCCACGGCGAGGATGCCGGGCGCCCACAGCGCGACAGGGTGCGTCGTGAGCGCGAAGTTGCCCACGGGGCCGTCCAGCATGCCGGTGAGGTGGCGCGGCCACATCGGGTCCACGATCGTGTTCGGGAGGACGATCCACAGGTAGTCGGCGACCAGCACGAGGGGTGGCGCCAGCAGCCGGGGCAGGACCCAGCCGGCCGCGTACCCTGCCACCGTGTGCGCCGCGATCAGCGCGCCGCACAGGGCCAGGACGCCCAGGTGCGGCCAGTCGTGCGCGCTCCCGGTGTCGATCCGTACCGTCACCAGCGAGACCCCCACCGCCGCCACGCCCAGCGCCGCCACCGGCCACAGGGCGTTCAGCGCGGTCGCGTACCGGCTTCGGACCGGCGCCAGACCGGGCAGCCCGGCGCGGCGCAGGCGTCCCGCCTGACGGGCCGCGAGCGCCGCGCAGGCCGGGCCGTACATGGCGACGCAGAGAGCGGCGAGGGCGGTGTTCCCCGCCCAGTACGGCGGCAGCCGACGGCTGTCGAAGTGGGTGAGGTGCCAGCTCATACCGAGGACCAGGGGAGCCAGCCACAGCACGCCGGAGGTGCGCAGCGCCGTCTTCAGACCCATGCCGAATCCCCCACTGTGCGGTGGTAGGCGGCCTCGCCAAGCCGCCCGGGGGCGGTGCCTTCGGGCGCGAGCGCGAGGAAGCCCGCGACGCTGCCCTGGTACCGCACCTGACCCGCGTCCAGCACGACCACGTGGTCGTAACTCTCCTCCAGGTCGGCCACGTCGTGGGTGGAGAGGATCACGTGCCGGCCGAGCGAGGCGAGCACGTCGTGGAAGACGCGCCGCTGGCGCGGGTCCATGCCGGCGGTCGGCTCGTCCAGGAGCAGCACGTCGGCCTGGTGCACGAGGGACTGCGCCACGCCCACCCGGCGCAGCTGGCCGCCGGAGAGCCGGTTCGCCTTGCGGTCGAGGTGGTCGCCGAGTTCGACCCTGGTCAGCGCGGTCCGCGCCGCGTCCCACGCGTCACGCCGGTTCATGCCCTTCTGCCACCCGACGTACGCGACCTGCTCCCGCGCCGTCAGCCCGGAGAGCGTCTCCACGCGCTGCGGCAGCCAGCCGACCCGCCGCCGGTAGGAACGCAGATCAGCACGGCGCGCGGTGGTTCTTTCCCCGTGCCGGACGGTTCCCTCGCGGGGGAACAGGGCGGAGGCGGCGAGCGCGAGCGTGGTGGACTTGCCCGCGCCGTTGGGCCCGAGGAAGACGGTGCGTCCGGGGGCGAAAGCGAGGGTGAGCCCGTCCAGGACGGGGCGGCGGCGCTGGTATCCGTACATGACGGAGCGCAGTTCGATGGGCATTCGGGAGCCTTCGATGAGGAGGAACCGGCGGGTGCCCTCCTCGACCGAGCAGGGCACCCCGTCTGACCCGGGTCAGTGGATGAAGTCGACGGTCTTCACGCTGAGCATCGGCCCGTAGGTGGCTCCGTTGATCTTGTTGATGGTGAAGTAGAGGCCGTACGCCTGCCGGTTCCAGGTCCCCGACGACGTGCCGCCTTGGAAGCACTTGGTGTAGGTCTTGGATTCGTCGTGCTCGTTCGGCAGCGCCGTCTGGTAGTTGTGCAACTGAACGGTGACCGACTTGCTGTCGAACCCGTTGTCAGAGGTGCAGCCGGTGAATTCGATGGAGGTGCTGCCCTCCAGGTTGTCGTACTGGGACGACGTGAAGCCCACGGTGGCCTGCTTGATGTAGCTGCGGTGGCTGAGCGGCTGTATGGCCGACGAGGTCGCGTCGACGGCAGCGGCCGACGCGGTCGGCGAGGCTGCCAAGGGCAACGCGGCAGCCAGCACGACGACAGCGGCCATCTTGTGCATACGCACGGAAGACTCAGATCCCCCCAGGATCACTTGAAGTAAGTCAACAACAATCCCGACACCCTCGCCCGGTGCACAACTCGGCACGGACAGCGCCGATTTGAGTATGTGCGAAACGATCTTCACGTCAAGGGCACTTTTCCGTCACTGACGGACGGCCTGGCAGTCGGAGCCTCCCCCAGCGACCCACCAGCGCCACGCACCGCGCCCACCGGGGCACCCTCGCCGCCGCACTCCCGCCGACCCGGGCAACGAGCAGTACTGGCCGCCGCCCACCGGCGAGCCGGCCCTCCTGGACCTGCTGACCCGCGTCTTCACCGACCACTGGCGCTCGATCAACTTCGGCCCGATCATCGAGGGCGCCGCCTGGGAGGTCGGCGCCCCTCGGAGCCGACCGACATCAGCCTCCACGACGGCTACGCCACCGTAGGGTCCGGCGCCTGACACTTCCATCACCGCACCAGCGAACACGCCTTCCCCACACCGGAGTTGAGCTGTACCCGATACTGCTCGCGGGCCGGGAGGTACCAGGCGCTCGTCGCCGACGGCCACCCCGCCTCCTGGGTATCCGCCTCTCCAACGGCCGCGCCGAACAGACGAGGACCGCCCTGCTCCCCAACCCCTTCCTCACCGACACCCAACAGCTGGGCGACACCCCTGACTTCAACCGTCTCGCCGCCGGGGACGCCCTGCGCGGCCACTCCCTCGGCCTGGACGCCGATCCGCTGGACCGGCATGGAAGGGATTCAGGCACGAGTGAGGCGCCCGGGGCCGGCCCCGGGCGCGTTCAGGGCGCGGGCCGGATCAGCAGGTAGGGCATGGGCCGGATCTCCCAGTGGAGCCGGGCACCCGAAGGGAGGTCCAGGACGAACCCGCAGGGCTCACCCCGATGCAGCGCGGCGAGCGCGCCGACGCGTCGGCTCCGGGCCCGGGCGACGACCTCCTCCATAGCCCTGGGGATCACCGAGGAGGCATGAGCGATCCGCACCTGCTCACACAGCCGCCGCACGGCGTCCCCGGGCCGGTCGAACATGTCCAGCGCCAGAACGGCCGGCGGCCCGGAAGACGCGGGGGAGAAGCACAGGTTCTCCAGCCAGAAGCCCTGCCGCACCTCGTCTTGGCCGTCGCTCCACGCCGTCACCTGTCGCCCGTGGCTCATACCTGACTCCCTGCTCGGCGCTTGGTGAGCACCCCCGGACAGTCGCCGCGCGGAGCGGCGGGGTGAACGAGGCACTCGCGGAAGGCGTCTGCCAACACGCCTGAGAGCAGGCAGAATTCAGCCCTTGCAGGCATATTTCCCCTCCGAGACCGGTCGCACTGACCACGCCCGGTGACGGTACCGCCACATACGGCTCAGGAGCAATAGTGATGCGGTAGCTACATTGACGCCCGGGTGGGTGGTGCACGCAGAACGGCCCCGAACCGGGGTCCGGTTCGGGGCCGCGAAGGTTGGCGCGCTCAGATCAAGTGGTCGTACTCTCCAGCCTTGACCCCTCGCACGAAGACGGCGAACTGCTCCGGGGTCACCCGGATCGTCGCCTCGGGGTCCTGACTCTCGCGCATGAAGATCACGCCATCCCGAGGCAGGGTTTCCACACAGTTATTGCCGCCTCCGCCACAGAAAGAAGATCGCTGCCATTCATTTTCCGGCATCTTCATGACCTTTCACAATGTGCGTGCGATTTCCCGGATAAGATCTCGCGACTCTGCGACGCCAAGACTACGGGATTCCATCTCGGACAGCAGATCCCGATACGCATCGAGCTGCGCCGCCGCATCAAGGAAGGCCGCCCCGTGCGCGAAGTCGAGCTGCACCGTGTCCAGCTTCGGGACATCACCCTCCGCAAGGAGTACAGCCTGCCCCGAACCGGCAAAGCCGTCAGCCTCGAAGGTCAGCACCCGTATCGTGCAGTTGGGCCGTTCGGAGAGGCTCAGGAGGTGATCCAACTGAGCGCGCGCCATCTTCGGCCCGCCGAACCTCATCCTGAGCGCCGCCTCATGGACGACCGCGCTGAAATGGGGCCCTCCGTCAGCATCCAGGATTTCAGCCCTCCGCATCCGGTGCTCGACCCTGGCACCGACATGCTCCTCGTCCAACCGCGGAAACGTGAAGTCGAAGACTGCCCGCGCATAGCCTTCGGTCTGCGTCAAACCGGGAAGATGAGCGATTTGATAAGTGCGCAGACTCTTCGCCTTCGCCTCAAGTTCCGTCAAATCAAGAAATCCTGCGGGAAGCGTACCGCGATACTCCTCCCACCAGCCACGCTCACGCTCTGCGACCATCGCCAGCAGCGCTTGAAGATAGGGCTCATCGCAACACCCGTAGCTGTTCGCCAGCACCCGCAGGCGATCCGAGCCAACACCCGACCGAGCCGTCTCCATGTGACTGATCTTGGTGTGATCGATGCCGAGCAGCGCTGCGGCTTCACGCGCGTTCAGGCCGGCGGCCTCCCGCATCTTCCTCAACTCCGCACCGAGGCGTCGCTGGCGGGCGGTCGTCACTGTCCTTGGAGGCATGCCGCCAGTCTGCCCCGTTGAGGTGAACCGGGTCCACAAGGATCAACATAGATCCTGCATTCCGTAGCTATGTTGATCCCGGGTGGCCTATGGTTCTGACAGCGCCAGCAGCACCCCGGGAAGACCCGAAGTGCAGCCATCCGCACGCCTGTTCAGGCGCCCCGGGGGATGGCCACTGCCACGGACGGTGGTGCCGACCGGTGCTCACGTCACCTTTGGGAAGACATGGGGAACCACCGAATGAGCAGGTCAACAGCTCCGCCCCTCGACAACGCGGCAGCCCGTTTCAGCCTCCCGAGTACGGCCGCCGCCCCCAGGCTCATGCGGAGCCTGGTCTCGGCTCTCCTCGTCACGGTGGGCCGCCCCCACCTGGCCGACGACGCCCGCCTGTGCGTCAGCGAACTGACCACCAACGTCCGCCGCCACACCGCCACACCCGCGATCCACCTCGACGTCACCGCGCACCCCGGCCGGGTCGCCGTCGCGGTCTGGGACGACAGCGGGGACATCTGGCCGTCCACCCTCCCCGCCACGCGCGACCGCCGCGACCCCGGGGAACACGGTCGCGGCCTCCTCCTCGTCCACCGCCTCGCGGCCACCTGGGGCGTCGCCTGGCCGGTACCGCGTGACCGGGGGCGTAAGACGGTGTGGTTCGACCTGGACGACGGGCCCTACCGCTCGGCCTCCTGACAGGGCGTCGGTGTCCGGCGAAACCGGGCGCCGGCGCGGACCGCTCCCGGTTCGGGGCGGCCGCAGCCGTTCCGCTCACCGTTCAGGCGAGCAGGCGGCCACGGATCTCCTCCCGTAGGTCACGGCCTCGGGGTGTGCCCGCGTAAGGACCCGCCTCCCGGTAGAGCTCGCCGAGCCGGTCGCGGAGACGCCGCGAGTCCACGGCTCCCATCAGGTGAAGACAACGGGAGGTCTCCTCAGCCGCGCCTTCGACTTCCCCGGCGACCAGGTGGGTGCGGGCGAGTCCGAGGTGGTCGAACGCCTTTGAGCGTCGGCGGTGCTCCGGACGGTGTGCGAGGGCTGCGAGGACCAACTCCTGCGAACGGCGGGCTCTGGTGGCTCGCTCGGGCCCGGTGAGGTGCTTGGCGGCGATCTGGTGCGCCATCCCGAGGGTGGCGCACAGCTCGGGGAGGTCGAAGTACGCCATGTGTGGCGACTCGTTCTCCGTGTCGACGCGGGCGAAGTGGTCTTGGGCGCGGTCTGCTGCGGCACAGCTTTCCGCGGGCCGGCCCAGGATGGCGAGGAAGCGTGCCTCCAGGGCGGTGAGGGCGGCCGCCGTGGCGGGGGTCATCTGGTTGCGGGCGCCGTACTGGGCGAGCGCGACGAGTTCGAGGGCGTCCTGGGGACGGTCGAGGTGTGACATCTGCCGGGCCATGCACTGGAGGATGTGCGCGCCCAGGGCGCGGTCCTGGGCTTCGGTGGCGGCGTGGAGTGCGGAGATGAAGATGCGCTGGGCGGCGGCGTGGCGGCCGGCGTCGAAGCTCATCCAGCCGGCGACGCTGCCGAGGTCGGCTGCGGCGGCGAAGAGGTCGCGGCCCACGTGCTCGGTGTACGTGCCGGTTCGCAGCATGGCCATCACGGTGTCGGCTTGGCCGAGGACGGCCGTGCGGGACAGGCCGCCGCCTCTCCGGTTGTCCAGGTCGCGGAAGGTCGCGGTGGTTTGCCGTACCGCCTCGACGTCGGAGGTTCCGATCCGGCGTCCGGTGCGGTGATGCGTACGAGGGTCAGGGTCGTTGGGGGTGGTTAAGGCCCACTGCTGAAGGGGTGCGAGCAGGTGGTCGGCGGTGTGGACGCGGGCCGCTTCGGGCTCGGTTCGGGTATCGGGCAGCATCATCTCGCTCCGGATGATTTGACTGAGGGCGGTGAGCGCGCTCGTGCGGGTCCACGGCAACCGGACCCCTCCGACTGGCCCGTGGTCGCCCGGAAGGCCAATGTCCTCGCAGCTGAGTGATGCGCCGGACAGCGAGGTGAGAACATCCACGATCAACCGGGGCACCGGCGGGCGGGGCACAGCCCCCTTGCGCCAGGCCCGTACGCGACTCTCGTCGGTACCGAGCCCTGTGACGCCCTCGTCCTGTCCACGGGCGTTGACGAGCCGTGCGAGCTGCCCGTTCGACAGTCCGCAGCGGTTCATCCAGTGTTCCAGCAACGCGTTTCGCTGCTGGTGGAGCGGGGGCCGGCCCATGCTGGTCCTCCGTAGATGTTGACCTTTCAGGGTAGTACGCGTACTCCAACTCGGCTGTGGACGGCAGTAATTCACCGCCAAGCACCGGCAGGCACCGGTCCGCGCGCCGAACCACACCCGGTTCTCCAAGGGGCGTGAGCCGCCGCCGATCACCGGTCAGCGCCGGATTCCGCTCAGGTCTCCGAACGGGTGTGCTGTGGGTGTCGCCGGGCACTCCGGCGCGACACAAGAGGAGGCGGCGATGGCGCCGGAGATCCACGACGACAGCATGCCGCTGCTGCTCACCGAGCCGGTCGACGAGGTGACCCTGGGCCGCGGGACGGAGACCCGCGAGGCCACCCACACCTACGACATGGTCTAGCAGCTCCTCCCGCCGCCCGGCGAGATGCCCGGTGCTGCCGCCCCGGCAGCACCGTCAACCACTCAGAGATGAGGACGCCATGCAGAGCACCGCCATCGAGATCACCGCTCCCGAGGTTCCGGCGCTGGCCATCGAGCCGGTGGACGAGATCACCCTCGGCCGCCAGAGCTTCAACGACTCGGACAAGTCGAACTACTTCGAGAACTGATCAGCACTCCGAGGGGGCGGGCGGCATGGCCGTCCGCCCCCTCGGGCGCGTCCTGGGCACGTGACGGAGGGAGAGGGAGAAGCATGGACATGTGGCTGGCATCGGGGGCCTTCGCGCCCCGCCCGGGGGCGGCGCGGACTGGCGGGGTGTGGCATCCACAAGGGACGTTCGTCCGGGAGGTGGCGGCGTCCGACATGAGCGTGCTGGTGGCAGGCGCCTGCCGCGCCGGCGCCCGCGAGATCATCGACACCGCCGCAGCCGTCTGCGAGGGACGGTTCGAGGCGGCTTCCCTGATGGATGGCTCGTACTGGCTGGTCGTCCATGACGCGGCACGGCGCCGCACCGTGGTGTCCGGAGACCTGGCGGAAGTCCGCGCGGTGTTCTACGCCCGCACGCCGCAGGGCCCGGTCTGGGCCACCCGCGCGGACCTGCTCGCGGAGCTGACCGGCGCGAGCCCGGACCTGGACATGCTGGCGGCTCAGATCGCGGTCGGGACGGCTGAGCACTGGCCGGACCGTTCGGTGTGGCGAGGGGTGTGCCGGGTAGCCGGCGGCACCGTCCTCATCCTCGACGGCGGGAGTGCGAAGACGGTGGACGCCCGGCCGACGCACCGAGTCCGCAGCATCGAGGAAGGCGCTGCCGCCGTAGGCGAGGCGCTGTGGCGTGCGACGCAGGCCCACGCCAGGTCGGCCGACGGCCGCGTGAGCGCGGACCTGTCCGGCGGTCTGGACTCCTCGACGGCTGTGGTGGCGGCCGCGTCGGTCGCCGACGTGCTGGCCGTGACCTACGGAGGGCCGCTGGCGGATGCCGAGGACACGCGGCTGGCAGGTCGCGTCGCTGAGTACGTGGGCGCTGAGCACCATCTGAGCGCCGGCGCCACCGTCACCACGGGTCACTTCACCTACTGGCCGACGGTGGCGCCCTACGCGCCCGTCCTCGCGGTCAGTTCTCACCCGCTCGACCTGGACTACCTGCCTCCTGCGCGTGATGTCTCGGCGGTGCACCTCACCGGGCACGGTGGAGATGTGGTGCTGGAGTCGTCCTCGGCGGCCTACACAGCGATGGCCCAGGCCCGTGAACGGCGACGAGCCAGCCGGGAAGCCACCGAGCACGCGCGGCGCGTCAACGCGGCTCCCGGCCCGCTCCTCAAAGGCATACGGGAGGCTGCCAGGGGGCGCCCGCAAGCACTGGAGAGGGCGGCAGACCAGGTCGCGAATGGTCAAGTCGACGCCGCGCTCCGGCTGTGGAGCTGGTGCGCAGTCGGGCCGGCCACCCGCTGGCTGACCGATCTCGGCCGACAGCGAGTCGCCGGCCTGCTCGCTGAGTCCGCCCACACGGTCGGCGCCCAGGAGGCCGGCGAGTGGGACGACTGGGCGGCCCTGCGGTACAACGGCGCGGCGGTCCGCGACAGCGCGCCCCTCTTCGCCCACCTCGGGGTGAACCCGGTCTCCCCCTACCTGGACAACGAGGTCGTGCGGGCCTGCCTGGCGATCCCGGCAGCCGAGCGGCGCAGATCCGGCGCGTACAAGCCCCTGCTGGCCGCTGCCCGCCCGGACCTGCCGAGCTGGCTCACGGACCGGCGTACGAAGGGCAGCTTCTCTCCCCTGCTTCATGCGGGTCTGAGCCGCAACCACTTCGGCCTCCGGCCCCTCGTGGAGGAGAGCCCGCTGGTGCGCTGCGGTCTGTTCGACGCCCGCCGCGTGCAGCTCGGCCTGGCGGCTGCGGCGGGAGGCGTCGGCCGAGCCCCGATACCGGCGGTCGAGATGTTCCTCATCACCACCTGGTGGCTGAAGTACGGCCTCCCCGTCCAGCAGCCGGCTGCCGACCGGACCGGTGCCGCATGCTGAGGGTCCCGCCCGGAGTGCACCGGGCCGAGCTGGGCGAGACAGTCGCAGTGCTGAACGAAGCGACCGGAACGTGGATGTGGGCAAGCCCGCTCACCGACCGGATCTGGGCGGCCGCCGTCGAGGGCCGGGTGGTCACCCTCATCGCGACGCTCGCCGCCGAAGGCCACGGCGAGACGGCCGAGCACACCGTCCAGACCACCATCGACCAGCTCGTCCATGCCGGGTACCTCACCACCGCCGGACCGGGGCTCCAGGCGCTTCCTGAGCAGATGCCCGATGTGGCGGCGCCGGCCCCGGACACCGACCGGCCCCCCTCCCGCCCGGTGCGCTGGCTGGCCCGGACCGGGCTGGCGCTCTCTCTGATCCTGATGACCGCGCCTTTGAGGTGGCGGTTGCGGGCGCTGGCGCCACTGCGAGTGCTGCCCGCTGCCCCACCCGCTCTGGCCGGCGCCGTCTCGGCTGCCATTCCGCAGATCCGCCCGGCCTGGTACCGGGGCCGCATCGCCTGCATGGAGATCTCGCTCGCGACGGTCCTCGCCCTGGCACTGTGCGGCCGGCGGGCCCACTGGGTGCTGGGCGCACGGCAGTTGCCCACCGAGGCGCATGCGTGGGTGTGGACCGGGGACGGCGCGCTCGGGCTGTCCGGCTGCGACCGCCCGGACCCCCGCCGCCCCTGGGTCGGCGCCCTCGCCGCACCTCCCGTACGCCTGCCCGAAAGGGCGAATCGTAAGGCGTCATGTTGACGCTCTCGGGGGTTGACCTGCGGATCTGTACCGCACCGCAGGCAATCCCCGTGCGGCGGCGTCAGGGCCCGCCTACACCGGAGGAGTGACAACACCCACCCCGCCCGTCGTCCCCGTCATGCGCCTGGCCGACGAGAGCCGCCCCACCGCCGGGCTGGGCCGGACCGCCCGGCGGATGCCCGCCGTCCTGGCCCGCACCGCCCGCCTCGCCTGGCGCGCCGACCGCCCGGCCGTGGTCGGCATGGTCGTCGCACAGGTCGCGGCCGCCGTTCTCGCGGCGCTCGCCCTGACCGCGACAACCGCAGTGCTCGCGGCCGGGCTCGACATGGTCACCGCCCATTCCACAGGCCGCGCCGTGGCCCCCTTGCTCTCGGGGGCGACCATGCCCTGCGTCACCCTGGTCCTCGCGCTCGCCGGTGCCGCCCTCGCGGACGCGGCCGCCCGCGCCGCCGCAGCCCGACTCGGCCCGAAGTGCTCGCGCGAAGCCGACCTCCAGGTCCTCGACGCAGCCGCCCGCGTGGAGCTGATCGCCTACGAGCACCCCGGCTTCGAAGACGGGCTCGACGCCGCCGGCAAGGGCGCAGAGAGCGCCCGCGACCTCGTCGCGGACGCCCAGAGCCTCATCTCGACCACCGCCCGCCTCGCCGCCGTCGGACTCGTCGTCGCCACGCTCGACCCGATCCTCCTCGCCCTGCTCCTGCTCGCAGCCACCCCCCGCGCCGTCGCCTCCCTGCGCGCCGCCCGCCTCGAACACGCCGCCGTCCACGCTTCCCGCGCCGACTCCCGCCTCCGGCAGTCCCTGCGCGGCTACAGCACCGACCGCAACACCGCCGCCGAGATCCGCGCCTGCGCCATGGGCCCCTTCCTCAGCACCCGCTACCGGCAGGTCTCCGACCGCCTGGAACACGACGTACTGGCCGCTGCCCTCCGCTCCCTGCGCGTGCAGCTCACCGGCGACGCCGCCTCCTCCCTCGCCCTCGCCGGCTGCTTCGCCGCCCTCGCCTGGATGGTCACCGCCGGCCGGATCGACCTCGCCGCCGCGGGAACCGCCCTCTTCGCCCTCCGTACCGCCTCCGCCGCCCTGGCCACGCTCACCCGCGCCGCCGCCCGCGTCTTCCGCACCGGCCTCTACCTGGACGACTGGGCCGCCTTCCTCACCGACGCCGAACACCATCGCACCCGGCGAGGAACCCTCCAGCTCCCCGCCGGGCCGCCGACGCTCATCGCCGCCCGCAACGTCACCTTCACCTACCCGGGAGCCGACCGACCCGCCCTGGACCGCCTCGACTTCGAACTCCGCTCCGGGGAACTCGTCGCCGTCATCGGGGAGAACGGCGCCGGCAAGTCCACCCTCGTCCAGCTCCTCACCGGCCTCTACCTCCCGGACACCGGGACGGTCCGCTGGGACGGCCACGACCTGGCCGACGTCGACCCCGCGAGCGTCTGGGCAAAGCTGGCCCTCACCCCGCAGGACTACACCCGCTGGCCGCTCACCGCCCGGGAGAACATCCACCTCGGCACACCCCGGCCAGAAGGGGACCTGGCCGTCATGGACGCCGCCCGCGCCTCCGGCGCCGACACCGTCCTCGCGGCACTCCCCGAGGGCCTGGACACCTCTCTGGCCCGCTCGTGGTGGGGCGGGCACGACCTCTCCGGCGGCCAGTGGCAACGCCTCGCCCTGGCCCGCTCCTTCCACGCCGACGCCCCCGTCCACCTCCTCGACGAGCCCACGGCGGCCTTGGACGCCCGCGCCGAACACCAGGTCCTCCAGCGGTTCCGTACGCTCGCCGACGGCCGCGCCGGCCTGTTCGTCACGCACCGGCTCGCCTCCGCCCGCATCGCCGACCGCGTCGTGGTCCTCCACCACGGGCGCGTGATCGAGTCCGGCACGTACGAAGGTCTGCTCGGCCGTCCCGGTGGGCGCTTCGCCGAGCTCCACCGGCTCCAGGACGGCGTCCACCACGCGTCGGCCGGGCAGTCCTCGTAGACCTCCCGCGTACCCGGACGAGCGGGACACGACCCGGTCCGGTCGTGTCCCGCTCGGTTCGGGGGCCGACGAGGCGGCGGGGCCGCTACAGCGCCGGCGCGTCGGAGCGCTCCGTGCACAGGGCCCAGATGACGAAGATGCCGAGGGCGATGTTCAGGATGGCCCAGAGGGGGAGGTAGGGGAGCCACATGAAGTTGAGGATGACCGAGACGGCGGCGAGGCCGACGCCGGTGGCCTTGGCCCAGGTCTGGCCGGTGAGGATGCACCAGCCGGTGAGGGCGACCAGGACGCCGAGGAACAGGTGGATCCAGCCCCACGCCGTGACGCTCATCTTGAAGGCGTAGTCGCCGATGACCTCGTAGACGGTGTTGTCGGCGATGCCCGCGATGCCCTGGAGGAAGCCGAAGACTCCCTGGAGGAGCAGGAGGACGCCCGCGAGGACCGTGCCGCCGGTGGCCCACGCCTGGCGGGCGGAGTCGTCCGCCGGGACGTCGGCGGTGCCGTTGTGCGCGCCGTTGGACGCGCCGCTGCGCGCCTCGCGGGGGTCTGGGGTCTCGTGCTGATCACTCATCTCGGGTGCCCTCTCCTCGACGGCGTGGCTCCGTCCAGCCTCAACGCGCCGCGCCCGGGGCGCACGGAGGGCTGAGCCGAACGGGTGAGGGGCCGGAGGCGGCCCCGTCGCCGGAGCGGGAACCGACTCGCGCGGAGGGTGTGGTCCCTGGTGTTCGGGTGAGGCGCGCGGTCACAGCCGTGCGGGCGGTTGACAAAGACCCGCACCCCCCTCCACCATCATTGTGCTATTCCATATACACAATGATGGTGGGCGGTGAGGGTGACGTGGCGGACGACGAAGGACGCACCAGCGTGATCACGTACCGGATCGAGCGGCGCAGTGGTGTCGCGACGTACATGCAGATCGTGTTGCAGACCAAGCAGGCACTGCGGCTGGGGGTGCTCGTCCCCGGGGACAAGCTGCCGACGGCCAAGGAGGTCGTCGCGACGGCGGCGATCAACCCGCACACCGTGCTCAAGGCGTACCGGGAGCTGGAGCGCGAGGGGCTGGTCGAACTCCAGCCGGGGCGCGGCACCTTCGTGCGGCGCGGGCTCGGTACCGCCGACACCGCCTCGCACGCGCCGCTGCGCGCGGAGCTGACGGCGTGGCTGCGCAGGGCCGAGGAGGCGGGGCTCGACCCCGAGGACGCCACCGCGCTCTTCGACGCCTGCCGCGCCGAGGTCTACGCGGCGGCGGGCTCCCCGCCGCAGGCCGGGCCCGCGCGCCCCTGAACTTTCCCGGCGAGAGCGGCCGAACGCCCCCGGGCCGCCCGGACCTCCCCACGGACGAGAGAGCACGCACGTGTACACAGAGCAGTTCGACCCGGCCGACGCCGGACTGGTCGCCCTGGAGGCGTCCGGGCTCGGCAAGCGCTACCGGCGCGGCTGGGCCCTGAAGGAGTGCGCCTTCCGCCTCCCCGCCGGCCGGGTCTGCGGCCTGGTCGGCCCCAACGGTGCCGGCAAGAGCACCCTGATGTCGCTGGCCACCGGGGTCAGCGGCCCCTCCGCGGGCAACCTGCGCGTCTTCGGCGGGGACCCCCGCGGCGGCCTGGCCCGCCGACGGGTCGGCTACCTCGCGCAGTCCAAGCCCCTGTACCCGCGCCTGACCGTCGCGGACACCCTGCGGATGGGCCGCGAACTCAACGGCGCCGAGTGGGACCAGCGCCGCGCCGAGGCCATCGTGCGCGCGGGGAACATCCCGTTCGACGCCCGGGCGGGCAGCCTCTCCGGTGGCCAGCGCACCCGCCTCGCCCTCGCCCTCTGCTTCGGCAAGCGGCCCGGCATGCTGCTGCTCGACGAGCCGATGGCCGACCTCGACCCGCTGGTGCGGCACGAGATGACCAGCCTGCTGATGGCGGAGGCGGCCGAGTCGGGGACGACCGTCGTCATGTCCACCCACACCCTCGCCGAACTCGAAGGCGTCTGCGACTACCTGCTCGTCCTGGCCGGAGGCCGGGTCCGGCTCGCCGGTGAGGCCGACGAACTGGCCTGGGCGCACAGCCTGGTCACCGGCGCGGCACCCGCGCCCGGGGCGCGCGGCCCGCTGGACGGGCACACCGTCGTCGAATCCACCACCAGCGGACGGCAGTTCACCGCGATGGTACGCCGCGAGGCCCCGCTCGCCGACGGGCCCACCTGGACCGTCACCGAGCCCTCGATGGAGCAGCTGCTCCTCGCCTACCTCCGCTCGCCCGACGCGCCCCCGCTCCTCACCGCCTCCGCGACCCCGCCCGGTTCGACGCCCCTCGCCAGCAAGGATCACGCCGCATGAGCACCGCCACCCTGGAGAGGGAGTCCGCCACCACCCCGGTCCCCGGGCCCCGCCGCCTGCTGCACGGCATGACGTGGCTGGTGTGGCGCCAGCACCGGGGCGCCCTGTGGACCGGCCTCACACTGGTCGCCGTCCTGGTGGCCGCCGCCGTCCTGCTGCGCCACAACGCCGTCGCCTTCCAGGCGGCGCACGGCATCGCCGACTGCCCGCTGATGGGCGGCTCCGAGCGGTGCACGGCGCGCCAGGAGCTCATCGACGAGTACCGCGGCCTGTACGCGGCCCCGTTCCGGCTCGTCCTCGTCGGCATCCTCGCCCTGCCCTTCCTCGGCGGCCTCTTCGTGGGCGCGCCGCTGATCGCCCGCGAACTGGAGGC
The DNA here is from genome assembly GCF_051397025.1 of Streptomyces sp. BBFR102. Classification (NCBI taxonomy): domain Bacteria; kingdom Bacillati; phylum Actinomycetota; class Actinomycetes; order Kitasatosporales; family Streptomycetaceae; genus Streptomyces; species Streptomyces sp. BBFR102. The sequence continues at coordinate 3,048,627 of NZ_CP195757.1, read as the reverse complement.
GGACACCCACCGGTTGGTGTGGGCGCAGGGCATCACCCGGGAGAGCTGGCTGCTGCACAAGCTGGGGCTGCCGATGGGCGCGCTGATGGCCGGGACGGGCGTCGCCGCCTGGGTCGGCTCGTGGGCGCTGGAGGGCGCCGGGCAGGCGACGCTCGGCCTGTACTGGTACACGGCCATCGCCTTCATCCCCACCGGCCCGGCCGTCGTCGGGTACGCGGCGCTCGGCGTGGCCCTCGGCGCGGCGGCGGGCGCGGTGACCCGGCGGACGCTGCCCGCGATGGCGCTGACGCTGGGCGCGATGGGCGCGCTGACGGCCGTGCTGATGGCGGTCCGCCCGTATCTGGTGCGGTCCAACACCTCGTTCGGCCAGACGGTCCCGCCGGTCCGCGAGGAGGACTGGATGCTGGTCCACCCCCAGTCGGCCCTCGCCGACGAGACGCTCTTCGACTCCGCCCCCTGCTTCCAGGCCGACGACTTCGACACCTGCCTGGCCGACCACGGGGCGCTCTACGAGTACTCCGAGCGCCACCCGCTCGCCCACATGCGCGACCTCCAGCTCGCCGAGGGCGCCGTCTGCCTGGGGCTGGCCGCCCTCACGGTGACCTTCGTGTGGCTGTGGATGCGGCGCCGCTCCTTCTGACCGGCCGCCGGCGGGCGGCGTACGACGTGCCGGCGGGCGCGGGGCACGGCCATCCCAAGCCGTATCCCGCGCCCGGCGGTCTTTCCACAGCAGCCGAGGGCCCCTCAGCCCTCGGCACCTGCCCGGGGCCCCTCAGCCCCGGACGTCGCGGCGGCCCGCCCGTGGGGGCCGTGGTCCCAGTGTCGCGCCATCTGGCCCGTGAGGGGGCTGATGGAGGCTTCTGTGGTGAAGAACTCGCGGCGTTCGGGACCGAGCGCTCCGGGTACGCGGATGTCACGGGCCGCCCGGGACCTCACGCCCTACGCCGGGTCCGCCACAGCCAGGCGGCACCGCCCACGACGCACACCAGCTGGAGCAGGTCGGCCAGGACCCGGAGCGCCATGAGGTCCTCGCCGCTCAGCACCTGGTTCCACAGGAGGTTGGCGGCGGCGGGGAGCACCAGCGTCACCAGCACCCCGGTCAGCTTCTGCCACGGCCGCCAGAAGCGGCTGGTGCAGAGCAGCACGACACCGGTCAGCCGCACCAGCAGCGCCACCGCGAGCACCCCGGTCGGCACCCCGGTCAGCTGGAGCACGAGCGCCAGCGCGTACGAGGCGGCGATCAGCCCGACCGGCACGGCGGGGTGTACCCGCGCCGGCCGCCCGGCGGGCACGGGCGGCCGACCGGGCGAGGACGACCCGGCCGCCACCGCGCGCGGGTCGCCCAGCTCGGCCAGGACCTCGCTCATCGCCTCCGGGCGCCCGTCGAGCCCCCGGTCGATCCGCACCGCCACATCGGCCACCAGCGCCCTGCGCCGGTCGTCGGCCAGCTCGGCCGCCGCCCGCTCCACCTCCGCCAGATAGGCGTCCCGCTCCTGGTACGCCGCCTGCGCGCTCCCGGACTTCACCGCTCGCCCCACCTCTTCCGCTGCTCACCTCGGCGAAGCGAATCCCCGCTCCCCACGGATGCTATACACCCCGCTTATAGCTGGCGGCACCGGGGCGCGGACCGCCCCCGCGACGCCCAAGGGCTCTTTCGCGTCAACTCACGGGCCCCAGAGCTCCCTTGGCAACCAATCCGTCCGCCACGCGATCTAGTCCGGTGAACCGACGGCGCGAGCGGCCCCTGCCGGGCCGCCGCGGACCGGCGGCTTGAGGAACCACCGAGTTCTCTAGGGGGAGACTTGCGCAGAGGCGTGAGGAAGACATCCATACCGACGGTCGCCGCAGCGGTGGCCGTGGCCCTGGCGGCGGGGACGGTCCCGTCCTTCGCCGCCCAGCCGGACCCGAGGGGGACATCGGGCGCCGGCGCTCACCAGTCCGGCCGGCAGTTGCGTCACCTGACCCTCGTCACCGGCGACCGGGTCGGCGTCGACGCCGAGGGCAAGCCGGTCACCTTCCGGCCCGCGAAGGGTCGCGAGCACATCCCGGTCAAGCGGATGACCGGCCGGGGGCACACCCTGGTCGTCCCGGCCGACGCCCACCGGCTGGTCGTCTCCGGCAAGCTCGACCGGCGACTGTTCGACGTCACCGAGTTGAGTCGGCCCGAGAACCTGCGGGCCCAACGCGATGGCCTGAAACTGATCGTCGCCTACCGGGGCAAGCAGGCCGGCGCCGCGAAGGCGCAGGTGCGCGAGGCGGGCGGGACCGACGTCGGCCGCCGCCTCGCCTCGCTGAACGCCGAGTCGGTGACCACGCCGACCGCCGACGTCCCGGCTCTCTGGAAGGCGCTCACCGCCGGGCGGGCCAAGGGCGCGCGGGTCACCACCACGGCCGGTGTCGAACGGGTCTGGCTGGACGGGGTCCGCCGCGCGAGCCTCGACAAGAGCGTCCCGCAGATCGGCGCACCGGCGGCGTGGAAGGCCGGGTTCACCGGCAAGGGCGTCAAGATCGCCGTCCTGGACACCGGGACGGACGCCACCCACCCCGACCTCAAGGGCCAGGTCGTGGCGGAGAAGAACTTCAGCGACGCCGAGGACACCGAGGACCGGGTCGGCCACGGCACGCACGTCGCCTCGATCGCGGCGGGCACCGGCGCCGCGTCGGGCGGGAAGTTCAAGGGCGTGGCCCCGGAGGCCAAGCTGCTCGCCGGCAAGGTGCTCGACGACGAGGGGTACGGCGAGGATTCCGGCATCCTGGCCGGAATGGAGTGGGCGGTCGCCCAGGGCGCCGACATCGTCAACCTGAGCCTCGGCGGCGCGGACACCCCCGAGGTGGACCCGCTGGAAGCGGCCATCGACAAGCTCTCGGCCGAGACGGGCGTCCTGTTCGCCGTCGCCGCCGGCAACGAGGGCGACGGCGCGGGCACCGTCGGCTCGCCCGGCAGCGCGGACGCCGCGCTGACCGTCGGCGCGGTCGACGACAAGGACGAACTGGCGGACTTCTCCAGCCGTGGCCCGCGTGTCGGCGACGGTGCGGTCAAGCCGGACGTGACCGCCCCCGGCGTGGACACCACGGCGGCCATCGCCCCCGGGTCCGCGATCGCCGAGGACGTGGGCGAGAACCCCGCCGGCTACGCCACCATCTCGGGTACGTCGATGGCCACCCCGCACGTCGCGGGCGCCGCCGCCCTGCTCAAGCAGCAGCACCCGGACTGGGCGCACCTGGAGCTGAAGGGCGCGCTGACCGCGTCGGCGGAACCCGGCCCGTACAACCCGTTCCAGCAGGGCTCCGGGCGGATCGCGGTGGACCGGGCCCTGGAGCAGAGCGTCGTGGCCGACCCCGTCTCGGTGAGCTTCGGAATGCAGCAGTGGCCGCACACCGACGACAAGCCGGTCACCGAGCAGGTCACGTACCGCAACACCGGGAAGAGCGACGTCACCCTCGATCTGGAGGTGACGGGCACCGGCCCGAAGGGCAAGCCCGCCCCGGCCGGGTTCTTCACCCTCGGCGCGGACCGGGTCACCGTCCCGGCCGGCGGCACCGCCGAGGTCCCGCTGACCGCCGACACCCGGCTCGGAGGCACGGCCGACGGCACCTACGCGGCGTACCTGGTCGCCACCGGCGGCGGGCAGAGCGTGCGGACGGCCGCCGCGGTCGAGCGTGAGGTGGAGAGCTACGACATCACCGTCAAGCACCTCGGGCGCGACGGCCGTCCCGCCGCCTACGCCGAGCCCACGATCTACCGCTTCGGCGCCGGCGCGGACTTCCCGTTCCTGGCACCGGAGGTCGTCGACGGCACGGCGAAGATCCGGGTGCCCAAGGGCACGTACGCGGTCGACACCAACGTCTACCAGGACCCGGAGGACGTCACCGAGGGCGCCGACTGGATGGCCCGGCCCAAGATCGCGGTCTCCAAGGACACCACGCTGACCTTCGACGCCCGCAAGGCGAAGCCGGTGAAGATCACCATGCCGGACGCCAAGGCGAAGAGCCGGCTGTTCGCCCCGGCCTACTCGGTGGAGGCCGGGGACGAGGCCGTCTCCTTCGGCCGGCTCTCGGACTCGCCGGCCGGTCTGCGCACGCTGCACGTCGGCCCGAAGATCAGCGACGGGTCGCTCACCCAGCACTGGACGGGCAACTGGACCAAGGGGGCGTCGACCCAGTACGACATCGCGGTCGGCGGCGAGGTCGAGCGGCTCGCCACCGGCTACAGCCGGACGTTCACCACCGGGCAACTGGCCGAGGTGAAGCTCGCGATGGGCTCGGCCGGCGCGAAGAAGAAGGGGGAGGTCAGCGCCTGGCCCCTCCTGCCCAGGGAGAGTGACGGCTGGGTCGCCTCGGGCGAGCAGAAGCTGCCCGGCACCCGCACGCTGTACCTCTCCACCGCGGACAAGGTGCGGTGGGCCCTGGACTTCAGCCAGCTCGGGCCGATCGAGGAGGACGGCTACCCGGCCTACGAGTCCGATTACCAGGTCACCTCGGCGGCGAAGTACAAGGCGGGCCGGAAGTACCGGGAGACCGTGAACGAGCCGGTGTTCGGGCCCCTGCTGAACGAGGAGTTCGGCGTCTTCCGTGACGGCGACGAGATCAGGGGGTACCTCCCGCTGCTCGCCGACGGCCGGGGCAACCCCGGCTCGATGGCGCTCTCGTCGGCCAAGTCCGTCCTGTACCGCGACGGCAAGGAGATCGGCCGGAACAAGGACCCGCTCGCCGGCGAGGAGGGCTTCCGGGTACCGGCCGGCGCGGCCGACTACCGGCTGACGGCCTCGGCCCGGCACAGCGCGAAGATCAGCCCCCTCTCCACCCGGGTCGACGTGGCCTGGACGTTCCGTTCCCAGAAGACCGACTCCGCCGCGCTGCCCGTCTCCACCGTCCGGTTCGCCCCGGCCGTGGCGGCCGACGGCACGGCCAAGGCCGGCAAGACGGTCTCGGTGCCGGTGACGGTGCAGGGCGCGGCAGCGGGCAAGAACCTCGCGTCGCTCCGCACGTACGTCAGCCACAACGGCGGCAAGACCTGGAAGAAGGTCCACGTCCTGAAGGGGAAGATGACCTTCAAGAACCCCGCCGAGGGCAAGGCGGTCTCCTTCGCCGCCAAGGTCACCGACAAGAAGGGCAACACCTCGACGGTGCGGATCTACCGCGCCTACCTGGCCAAGTGACCGGGCACGGGGCGTAGTTCCCCTCGCGCGACGGCGGCCCGCCGCACGGATTCCCTCCGTGCGGTGGGCCGCTCGCGCGTCCGGGGCCGGCGCTGCTCGCCTGAAGAGCTCCAACACGGGGCGCGGAGCCGCCAGTTGTCGTACGCGCCGGAGTGTGACACGCCCTTCGGGCAGAGGTCCGACGCCGGGGCCGACCGGGTCCGGCGCCGCGAGGTCACGGGCATAGAGGGTCGAACAGAGGAGCGGCGGTTCGCCCGGAAGGAGCAGAAATACGGCTGTACGACCGTGGCCTGCGTCACACGGGCGAACCCTTCCGGACAGGACTCCGAATCGCTTGTTGACTGCCCGTGCGGCGATCTTCGAGAGCGCCGCCCACCCCCCCGTGCCCGTGTTCCGAAGGTGAGCCAGCGTGCCCTCTGTCCCGTCCGATCCCCCGTCCGCCGCGCTCGCGCTGACGGCCGCGCAGCGCGGTCTGTGGTTCGCCCAGCGGCTCGACCCGGACAGCCCCGCGTTCAACGTCGCCGAGTACGCCGAGGTGCGCGGGGAGCTGGACGTGCGGGCGCTGCGCCGGGCGGTGCGGCACGTCGAGGAGGAGACCGAGGCGCTGCGGCTGACCTTCCTGGAGCGGGACGGCGTGCCGTGGCAGCGGGTACGGGCACGCGCCGGCATCGAGGTGCCGGTGGTCGACGTCTCCGGGTACGCCGACCCGCATGCGGAGGCCCTTGGGCGGATGACGGCCGAGCTGGCGCGCCCGGCCGAGCTGGCGGGCGGCCCGCTGGTGCGGATGGCGCTCTACCGACTGGCCGACGGGCACCACCTCTTCCACCAGCAGGTGCACCACCTGGCCGTGGACGGGTACGGGGCGGTGCTGGCGCTGGCCCGGATCGCCGAGGTCTACACCCTGCTGGTGACCGCGCCCGGCGAGCCGGTGCCGGTGCGCCCCGCGCCGCTCGCGCCGGTGCTCGCCGACGAGGAGGCGTACGAGGGGAGTGAACTGCGGGAGCGGGACCGGGAGTTCTGGCGCCGCTACCTGGACGGCGCCCCCGCGCCCGCCGGGCTCGCGGACGGGGCGCCCGGCGGTCCCGCGCGCCGGGTGCGGGCGGTGAGTCGGCAGCTCGGCGCACCGGAGGCGGCCGGGCTGCGGGCGGCGGCGAAGCGGGCCAAGGTGGCGTGGCCGACCTTCCTGATCGCGGCGCTCGGGGTCTGTATGCACCGCGAACGCGGGCTGGAGGAAGTGGTGTTGGGGCTTCCGGTGACCGGGCGGCGGACCCCGGCCGCGCGGACCACCCCGGCCATGCTCTCCCACGTGCTGCCGCTGCGGCTGACCGTGTCGCCCGCCGACCGCGTCGCCGACGTCGCCCAGCGGGCCTCCGCCGAGGCCCGCAAGGTGCTGCGCCACCAGCGCTACCCGGCCCAGGAGTTGCGCCGCGACCGGGGCCTCGGGGTCCGGGAGGCGCAGGCGGGCCCGGCCGTCAACGTCCTCGCCTTCGACGACGCGCTCGCCTTCGGCCCGCTCCCGGCCACCCTGCACAACCTCTCCGTCGGCCCCGTCGAGGACCTGGCGGTGGCGGCGCACGCCTCGTACGGGGACGGCGGGCTGCGGATCGACCTGCTGGGCGACGCGGAACGGTACGGCGAGGCCGAACTCGCCCGCCACCACGAGGCGTTCTGCCGGCTGCTGGCGGCCTTCGCCGAGGACCCGGAGCGGCCCGTCGGCGCCCTGCCGCTCGTACCGGCGCCCGAGCGCACCCGGCTGGTCCGGCTCGGGACGGGCCCGGTGGCCGAGGGCGGGCCGCTGCCGACGCTGCCCGAGCAGTTCGCCGCGCAGGCGGCACGGACGCCGTGGGCCACCGCCGTGGTCAGCGGCGACGAGCGGCTGACCTTCGCCGAACTGGACGCACGCGTACGGTCCTTGGCGACCGAGCTGGCGGCGCGCGGGGCGCGGCCCGGGGAGCGGGTGGCGGTCGGGCTGGAACGTTCCGCCGACCTGGTGACCGCGCTGCTCGCGGTGTTGCGGTGCGGCGCGGCGTACCTGCCCGTGGACCCGTCGTACCCCGTGGACCGGCTGGCGTACATGCTCCAGGACGCGGCGCCGGTGGCGCTGGTGGCGCGGCCCGGGACGGCGGTGCCGCACGAGGGGCTGGAGCTGGTCGACCCGGCCGCCGTGGCGCCGGGCGGGGGCGGCGGGGAGCAGGAGCCGCCCGCGCCCGAGCCGCACGACGCGGCGTACGTCATCTACACCTCGGGCTCCACCGGCCGCCCCAAGGGCGTGGTGGTCGAGCACCGTTCGCTGGCCAACCTGCTGGAGCACCACCGCAGGGAGGCGCACGCGCTCGCCGCCGACGCGCTCGGGCGGCGGCTGCGGGTGGCGCTGACCGCCGCCACCTCCTTCGACGCCTCCTGGGACCCGGTGCTGTGGATGCTGGCCGGGCACGAACTCCACCTCGCCGACGACACCACCCGCCGCGACCCCGAGGCACTCGCCGCCTTCCTCGCCGAACAGCGGATCGACGCCGTCGAGACCACCCCCAGCTACCTGCGCCAGCTCCTCGCCGCCGGGCTGCTCACCGGCGACGGCCACCGCCCGCGCGTCCTCGCGCTCGGCGGCGAACCGGTCGGCGACGCCCTGTGGGCCGAACTCCGCGCCCACGACGACCTCATCGTCCTCAACTACTACGGGCCCACCGAGACCACGGTCGACGCGGTGACCGCCCGCGTCACCGGCACCTCCCCGACCATCGGCCGCCCCGTCACCGGGGCCCGCGCCTACGTCCTGGACAGCGCCCTGCACCCGATGCCGCTCGGCACCCCGGGCGAGCTGTACCTGTCGGGCGAGGGCGTCGCCCGGGGGTACGCGGGACGGCCCGGCCTGACCGCCCGCCGCTTCCTGCCCGACCCGTACGGACCGCCGGGCGCCCGCATGTACCGCACCGGGGACCTCGCGCGGTGGCGGCCCGACGGCACGCTGGAGTTCCTCGGGCGCACCGACGACCAGGTGAAGATCCGGGGGCACCGGGTGGAGACCGGCGAGGTCGAGGCGGCGCTGCGCGCGCTGCCCGGCATCGCCGACGCCGCGGTGGCGCCGGCCGGCCCGCCGGGCGGGGAGCGCCGACTCGCCGCCTACCTGGTCCCCGGGCCCGGCGGCACCGACCCGGCCGAGGTCCGCGAGCTGCTCGCCACCGCCCTCCCCGACCACCTGGTGCCCGCCCTCTACGCCGTGCTGGACCGGCTCCCCCTCACCCCCAACGGCAAGCTCGACACCGCCCGCCTCCCCGAGGCCACGGTGCCGCGCGCCGCGGGCGGCGCCCCGCGCACCGTGGACGAGGAGCGGATGTGCGCCCAGTTCGCCGCCTGCCTCGGGGTGGACGAGGTCGGCCGCGACGACGACTTCTTCCGGCTCGGCGGCCACTCGCTGCTCGCCACCCGGCTGATCGGCCGGGTCCGGGAGGCGTTCGGCGCCGAGGTGGCGATCCGCGCCCTGTTCGACCACCCGACCCCGGCCGCACTGCTCACCGCCCTCGACCGCACCGCCCCGGCCCGGCCCCCGCTCGCCGCCGTACGCCCCCGGCCCGCCCGCGTACCGCTCTCCGGGGCGCAGCACCGGCTGTGGCTGCTGGAGCGGCTGGGCGGCGCCGGGACCGCGTACCACCTGCCGGTCGGGCTGCGGCTGACCGGGCCGCTCGACCGAAAGGCGCTGGCAGCGGCCCTCGGCGACGTGGCCGCGCGCCACGAGAGCCTGCGCACGGTGGTGGGCGAGGACGCCGACGGGCCCTGCCAGATCGTCCGCGAGCCCGCTCCCGTACCGCTCGCCGTGGCGCCGCTGCCGCGCACCGGGACGGCGGAGCCGGACTCCACGCCGTTCGCGCTGGACAGCGAACCGCCGCTGCGAGCACGGCTGTTCACCGACGGCGACCAGGACCACCTGCTCGTCCTCACCTTCCACCACATCGCCGCCGACGGCTGGTCGATGCTCCCCCTCCTCGCCGACCTGAGCGACGCCTACGCCGCGCGCAAGGCGGGCCGCGCCCCCGAACCGCCGCCGCTGCCCGTCCAGTACGCCGACTACGCGCTCTGGCAGCGGGAACTGCTCGGCACCCCGGACCGGCCCACCGAACGGGCCGCGCGCCAGCTCGCACACTGGCGGGCCGTACTGGACGGCGCCCCGGCCGAGTCGGCGCCGCCCGCCGACCGGCCCCGCCCCGAGGAGCCCTCGGGACGGGGTGGCGCCGTCCGGGTCCGCGTGCCCGCCGCCACCCACCGGGCCCTGCTGGAGCGGGCCGCCGCCGACGGGGCCAGCCCGTTCATGGTGCTGCACGCCGCGCTGGCCGCCCTGCTGAGCCGGCTCGGGGCGGGCGACGACCTGGTGGTGGGGACGCCCGTGGCCGGCCGGTCCGAGGAGGCCCTCGCCGGGCTGGTCGGCTTCTTCGTCAACACCCTGGCGCTGCGCACCGACACCTCCGGCGACCCGGACCTCGTCACGTTACTGGCCCGGGTCCGCGAGGCGGACCTCGCCGCCCTCGCCCACCAGGAGCTGCCGTTCGAACGGGTGGTGAGCGCCGTGCGCCCGCCGCGCCACCCGGCACGGCACCCGCTCTTCCAGGTCATGCTGGCCCTCGACAACACGCCCGCCCCGCGCGCCGCCCTGGACGGGCTGACCGTGCGCCGCGACGAGGCGACCGGGCGCAGCGGCGCCAAGTTCGACCTCACCTGGGATCTCGCCGAGCGGCACACCGCCGAGGGTGCCCCGGACGGGATCTGGGGCGAACTGGAGTACAGCGAGGACCTGTTCGACCAGGCGACGGCCGAGCGGTACGCCGAGCGGTTCACCACCCTGCTCGCCGCCCTCCTCGACCACCCGGACACGCCCTTCACCGACCTGCCCTTCCTCTCCCCGAGCGAACGCGCCGCCGCCCTCGACGCGTGCGGGCCCGCGCTGCCGGCCGCCGGGCCCGGCCGGACGCTGCCCGACCTCCTCGCCGCCCGCGCCGCCGCCGACCCGGGACGTACCGCCGTGGTCGCCGCCGACCGGCAGCTCACCTTCGGCGAGCTGCGGGAGCGTGCCGAACGCCTCGCGCGCCGCCTCGCCGCGGCCGGGGTCCGCCCCGGCGACCGGGTCGTGCTCGCCCTGCCCCGCTCCGCCGCCGCCCTCGCCGCCCTCTTCGGCGTGCTCCGCGCCGGCGCCGTCCACGTCCCCCTCGACACCACCCACCCGCCCGCCCGCAACACCCTCGTCCTGCGCACCGCCGACCCCCGCCTCATCCTCACCACCGCCACCACCGACGCGGACGTCCCCGCCACCGGCCACCCCCGACTGGTCCTCGCCGAGGACCCCGACGACTGGCCCGCCACCGGCCCGCTCCCGGCGCCGCCGAGGCCCGAGGACGCCGCGTACGTCCTGTACACCTCGGGCTCCACCGGCCGCCCCAAGGGCGTCGTCGTGGACCACCGCGCCCTCGCCCACCTCCACGCCCACCACCGCGCACACCTCATCGGCCCGGCCGAGGCCGCCGCCGGCGGGCGGCGGCTGCGGGTGGCGCTGACCGCCGCCCTGACCTTCGACGCCTCCTGGGACCCGATCCTGTGGATGGCGGCCGGACACGAACTCCACCTGGTGGACGACGCCACCCGCCGCGACCCCGAGGCGCTCACCGCCCACCTGCGCGCCCAGGCGATCGACGTCGTCGAGACCACTCCGTCCTTCCTCGAACAGCTGCGGGCCTGCGGCCTGTTCACGCCCGGCCACCCCCGGCCCCGGGTCCTCGCACTGGGCGGCGAGCCCGTCGGCGAGGCCCTGTGGGAGGAGCTGGCCGCCCTCCAGGGCGTCGCCGCCTGGAACCTCTACGGCCCCACCGAGGCGACCGTCGACGCGCTCGTGGCGCCCCTCACCCCGGGCACCCGCCCGCACCTGGGCCGCGCCGTCACCGGGGTCCGCGCCCGCGTCCTCGACGCCCGCCTCGCCCCGGCGGCCCCCGGCGCCACCGGCGAGCTGTACCTGACCGGCCCCGGCCTCGCCCTCGGCTACGAGCGGGCCCCCGCCGCCACCGCCGACCGCTTCCTGCCCGACCCGTACGGCCCGCCCGGCAGCCGCATGTACCGCACCGGCGACCTGGTCCGGCGCCGCGCCGGGCGGCTCGTATACCTGGGCCGCGCCGACGGGCAGGCCAAGGTGCGCGGCTTCCGCGTGGAGACCGGCGAGGTCGAGGCGGTCCTGCTGCGCCACCCCGCAGTCGTCCAGGCCGCCGCCACCGTCCGCCCCGGGCCCGACGGCTCCGGGCGCCTGCTGGCCTGGGTCGTGCCCGGCGAGGGGCACCGCCCGGCCGGCCGCGACCTGCGCGCCCACCTCGCGACCCGGCTGCCCTCGTACCTGGTCCCGGCCGCCGTCGTCCCCGTCGCCGCGCTCCCGCTCACCGTGCACGGCAAGACCGACTTCGCCGCCCTCCCCGACGCCCCCGAGCCCCGGACGCCCGCCGACGGCGCCGCGCCCCGCTCGGCCCGCGAGGAGATCCTCTGCGCGCTCTTCGCCGAATGCCTCGGACAGCCGCACGTCACGCGCGACGACGACTTCTTCGAGTTGGGCGGCCACTCCCTGCTCGCCCTCGGCCTGATCGGCCGCGTCCGCTCCGCCTTCGGCGTCGAACTCTCCGTCCGCACCCTCTTCGACGCCACCACCCCGGCCGCCCTCGCCACCCGCCTCGACACGGCCCGGCCCGCCCGGCCCGCCCTGCGCCGCGCGGAACGCCCGGCCCGCCCGCCGCTCTCCCCGGCCCAGCGCCGCCTCTGGTTCCTGCACGGCCTCGACCCGGCCGACGCCTCGTACCACATCCCGATCGCGGTCCGGCTCGACGGCCGCCTCGACCGGGAGGCGCTGCGGGACGCCCTCGCCGACCTCACCGCCCGCCACGAGAGCCTGCGCACCCGCGTCCGGGACCACGACGGCGAGCCGTACCAGGCGGTCCTCGACCCCCGCGAGGCCCGGCCCGCCCTCCCGTCCACCCCGGTGAGCGAGGCGGGACTGGATGCCGCCCTGCGCGAGGCCGCCGCCCGGCCCTTCGACCTGTCCGCCGAACCGCCGCTGCGCACCGAGCTGTTCGCCCTCGGCGCCGAGCGCCACGTGCTGCTCGTCACCGTGCACCACATCGCCGCCGACGGCTGGTCGATGGGGCCGCTGGCCGAGGACCTGGCCGGGGCGTACGCCGCCCGCACCGCCGGAGGCGTACCGCAGTGGGCGCCGCTGCCCGTCCAGTACACCGACTACACGCTGTGGCAGGCGGACCTGCTCGGCGACCCGGACGACCCCGATTCGCTGGGCGGCAGACAACTCACCTACTGGCGCGAGCAGTTGCTAGGCGTGCCCGAGGAGGTCCCGCTGCCCGCCGACCGGCCCCGGCCGGCCCGTGCCACCGGGCGGGGCGGCACCGTCGCCCTGGTCCTGCCGCCCGCCACCACCGAGGCCGTCACGCGGCTGGCGCGGGCCACGGGGACGAGCCCGTTCATGGTGCTGCACGCCGCGCTGACCGCGCTGCTGAGCCGCACCGGCGCGGGCGAGGACCTCACCGTCGGCACGCCCGTCGCCGGACGCACCGACGAGGCCCTCCACCCCTTGGTCGGCTTCTTCGTCAACACCCTGCCGCTGCGCGTCAGCACCGGCGGCGACCCCACCTTCCGCACCCTGCTCGCCCGCGTGAAGGAGACCGACCTCGCCGCCTACGCCCACCAGGACCTCCCCTTCGAGCGGCTGGTCGAGGAGGTCCGCCCGACCCGCTCCCTCAACCGCCACCCCCTCTTCCAGACCATGCTGACCCTCAACAACACCCGCCCGCCCCGCCTCGACCTGCCCCACCTCGCCGCCACCCTGGACGGTGTCGCCTCCGGCGGGGCCAAGTTCGACCTCTCCTTCAGCCTCCGCGAAGAGGACGGCGCGCTCACCGGCACCCTGGAGTACAGCGCCGACCGCTTCGAGCACCACACCGCCCGCCGCATCGCCGCCTGGTTCGCCCACCTCACGGCCGCCGCGACCGCCGCACCCGACACCCCGGTACGCCGACTCCCGCTGTACGGCGCCCAGGAGGAGGCCCGGCTGCTGGCGCTCGGGGCCGGGGAGCCGGGCGAGCCGGTGACCCGTACCGTGCTGGACCGGTTCGCCGACACCGTCGCCGCGGCGCGGGCCGGCGAACCGGCCGTCACCGCACCCGACGGAGCACTGACCTTCGCCGAACTCGACGCCCGTTGCGGGCACGTGGCCGCGCTGCTCACCGCCAGCGGCGTCGTCCGCGGCGACCGCGTGGCCGTCCTACTGCCCCGCTCCACCGACTCCGTCGCCGCCCTGCTCGGCGTCCTCAAGGCGGGCGCCGTCCACGTACCGCTCGACCCCGCCCTGCCCGAGGCGCGCCTCGCCGCCGTCCTCGCCGACGCCGGTCCGCGCCTGGCCCTCGCCACCACCGCGACCGCGCCCCTGCTGCCCACCGGGCAGCCCCGCCTCCTCCTCGACCAGGGGCCCTGGGCCAGGTCCGCGCACACCGGCGCGCGCCCCACTCCCGACGACCCCGCCTACCTGCTGCACACCTCCGGCTCCACCGGCACCCCCAAGGGCGTCCTGGTCGGCCACGGTTCCCTCGCCCGGCTCCTCGACCACCACCGGCGCCACCTCTTCGCCCCGGCCGTCCGCGCCACCGGCCGGACCCGGCTCGCCGTGGCCCTGACCGCCGCGCTCACCTTCGACGCGGCGTGGGACCCGCTCCTGTGGCTGCTCGACGGGCACCACCTGCACCTGCTCGACGACGCCACCCGCCGCGACCCCGAAGCGCTGGTCGAGGCCGTCCGCACCCACCGCCTCGACGTCCTGGAGACCACCCCCAGCCACACCACCCACCTGCTCGACGCCGGGCTCCTCGCCGACGGCGCCCACCACCCTGCCGTCCTCGCGCTGGGCGGCGAAGCCGTCCCCGCACCCCTGTGGACCCGGCTGCGCACGGCCCCGGCCACCCGCTGCCTCAACTTCTACGGCCCCACCGAGGCCACCGTCGACACCCTCACCGCCGACCTGGCCGACACCCCCGGCCCGGTCCTCGGCCACCCCGTCACCGGCACCCGCGCCCACGTCCTGGACGCGGCCCTGCGCCCCACTCCGCCCGGCGTCCCGGGCGACCTCCACCTGGCGGGTGACAGCCTCGCCCTGGGCTACCCCACCCGGCCCGCCGAGACCGCCGCCCGGTTCGTCCCCGACCCGTACGGGCCGCCCGGCAGCCGCATGTACCGCACCGGCGACCGCGCCGTACGGGGAGCCGACGGCAGCCTGACGTTCGCCGGGCGCGCCGACGGCCAGGTCAAGATCCGGGGCTTCCGAGTGGAGACCGCCGAGGTCGCCGCCGTCCTCGAAGCCCACCCGCAGATCGCGCACGCCGCCGTCCTCGCCCACCAGGACCCGCACGCCGGCACCGCCCTCACCGCCCACCTGGTCCCGGTCCCCGGCGCCGACCCGGAGCCCGAGCACGTCCGCGCCCACGCCGCCCGCCACCTGCCCGCGTACATGGTCCCCACCGGCTGGACCACCCTGGACCGCCTGCCGCTCACCGCGCACGGCAAGCTCGACACCGCCGCCCTGCCCGCACCCCGGCCCCTCGCCGCGCCCACCGGCGGCCGGGTCCCGCGCACCCCGCGCGAGGACGTGCTCTGCACCCTCTTCGCCGAAGCCCTCGGCGCCGAACGCGTCACCATCGACGACGACTTCTTCGCCCTCGGCGGACACTCCCTGCTCGCCACCCGCCTCATCGGCCGCGTCCGCGCCACCCTCGGCACCGACCTGACCATCCGCACCCTCTTCGAGGCCCCGACCGTCGCCGCCCTCGCCGACCGCCTCGACTCCGCCGCCGCCGACGACTCCCTCGCCACCCTCCTCCCCCTGCGCCCCACCGGTTCCCTGCCGCCCCTGTTCTGCGTCCACCCGGCGGGCGGCCTCGCCTGGCCGTACGCCGGACTCCTCCCCCACCTCGACCCCGACCAGCCGCTGTACGGCCTCCAGACCCCCAACCTCGCCGGCAACGCGCCCTTCCCCGAGACCATCGAGGCGATGGCCGCGGCCTACGTCGCCGAACTCCGCACCGTCCAGCCGCACGGCCCGTACCGCCTGCTCGGCTGGTCCTTCGGCGGCAACGTCGTCCAGGAGATCGCCGTCCAGCTCCAGGAGGAGGGCGAGGAGGTGGCGCTCCTCGCCCTCCTCGACGCCTTCCCCATCGCCCCCCAGGACGACCTGGACAGCGCCCCGCGCGACACGGTCTTCCGGGCGCTGCTCGCCAACCTCGGCGTGGGCGGGGAGTCCGCCGAGGGCAGCCACGGCGTGGACGCCGCCGCCGTACGGGAGGAGTTCCGCCGGGTCGGCAGCCCGCTCGGCGCCCTCGAACCGGCCACGATCGACGCCATGGTCGACAACTTCGCCGGCCAGGCCCGGCTGCTGCGCCGCTACACCCCGCGCGCCTTCCACGGCCCGGTCCTCTTCTTCACCGCCACCGAGGGCCGCCCCGCCGACGCCTTCCCCCACGCCCTCTGGGACCCGTACCTCACCGGCCCCCTGCGCAACACCGACGTCGCCTGCGCCCACGCCCAGCTGATGTCCCCCGACGCCCGCGCCACGGTCGGCCCGGTCCTCGCCAAGGCCCTGGCCGCACTGGACGAGGCCGCCCCACCGGCCTCCTGACCCACGCCCCGCCTCTTGTCCCTTGTCCCTGTCCCTGTCCCACACCCCTGTCCCAGGAGTCCCCTCATGACGAACCCCTTCGACGACCCCCGCACCCACCACCGCGTCGTCGTCAACGACGAGGGCCAGCACGCCCTGTGGCCCTCCTTCGCCGCCGTCCCGGACGGCTGGGAAGCCGTCTTCGGCCCCGCCGACCAGGACGCCTGCCACGCCTACGTCGAGGAGCACTGGACCGACCTCACCCCCCGCAGCGCCCGCCGCACCGTCACCGTGTGAGCCACGCCGCGCGACGACGGGCCCAGCCTCGCGTGAGCGGAGGCCGGGCCCGTCGTCGTGCTGCCGCCTCACCCCGCCAGCAGCCCCCGTACCGCCGCCCGGTCCACCCGGTTCAGCGCCCGCACCACGACCGGGGTCAGCAGCACCAGGCCGATGCCGAGGAGCGAGGCCGCGCCGATCTGCCAGAAGGACTCCAGGTAGTAGGTGTGGCGTACACCGACGGCGTCGGTGTACGCGAAGAGCCGGTAGCCAGGCCAGCCGACGAAGGTCGGGAAGACCCAGGCGTACAGCGGCAGCAGCGCGACCGTCCACCCCGTGACCAGCAAGGTCAGCGTCATGACGAACGAGGCGATCCGCCACGGGAACATGACGACCTGGAACAGCACGGCCTTCCACCCGGCCGCGTCCGCCAGCCGCTCCTTGATCCCGCCTCGCGGCATCGGCGCGGGCGCCTCGGCCTTCGTCCCCAGCACGGCGGCGGCCCGCCCCCGTTCCCCCGCGCCCAGCCCCCGCGCCCCGGCCAGCAGCGCCACCAGCACCGGCAGCCCGAGCACGGTGACCGCCAGCCCCGCCCCGACCGAGAACAGCGTGACGACGAAGACGAACCCGGCGATGGCCACCGGGAACGAGGTGAACACGTACCCGTACTCCCGCCAGGCGGCGGCCGACAGCGGCCCCCGGCGTACGACGGTGGGGGTCTGATCGGACACATGCGGCAGCGGGCACGCGGTGGGGACGTCGGCGGTGGCCATGGTGACCTCGAATCCGGGAGACGGAGGGGACGGGGAGCGCCCCGGGGCCGTCCTTCGCGGGGCCTCGGCGCGTACTCCACGATGCCGCCCGGGCACCCTCCGGCGACATGGGGCGGCCGGGCGGACGGGGGGTGGGGTAATCCCCCGGGTGGAGGGTCCGGCGGGCCCGCCCTCCACGCCCGCCACTCACGCCCGGCCGGCACGGTCGGCGGCCACGGTTCGGCGGGAGAGGCGCCGGTGGCCGGACGAGATCAGCCGGCCCGCTCGACCTCGGCCCCGCTCACGGCACCGGCACCGGCACCGGCACCGGCACCGGCACCGGCCACCACGGTCGACCGCTTCCCCTGCCCCCACGGCCCGCGCCCTGCGTCCATCACGCCGCCCACCACAGCCAGCCCCAGCCCCACAGCCGCCAGCGAAGCCCCCACCAGCGCGGGCGAGGCCCAGCCCCAGCCGGCCGAGATGACCAGGCCGCCGAGCCACGCGCCGCCGGCGTTGGCGAGGTTGAACGCCGAGTGGTTGGAGGCGGCGGCCATGGTCGGGGCCTGTTCCGCCTTGGCCATCAGGAGCATCTGGACCGGGGTGGTGATGAAGGAGCCCATGGCGCCGATCAGCAGGACGCAGACCAGGGCCGTCACGGTGTGCTGCACCGCGAAGTAGAACGCGAACAGCACGACGGCCATGATGGCGAGCCCGCCGTACAGCGTCGGGCGCAGCGCCCGGTCGGTCATCGGCCCGGCGAGCAGCGTGCCGAGCGTCATGCCCACGCCGTACAGCGCGAGTACCAGCGTCGTCGACGACTGGGCCATCCCCGTGACCTCGGTGAGCATCGGCACCAGGTAGCTGTAGACCGCGAAGCAGCCGCCGAAGCCGACCACGGCGGTGGCCAGGCCGATCGCGATGTGCCGGTTGCCCATCGCCCGCAGCTCGTGCCGCACGCCCGCCCCCTCGGCACGCGGCTGGTGCGGTACGAACCGCGCCAGCGACGCCAGCGCGACGAGCCCGATCACGGCGACCGCCAGGTACGCCGAGCGCCACCCGAACTGCTGCCCCAGCGCGGTCCCGGCCGGCACCCCGACGATGTTGGCCACGGTCAGCCCCAGGAACATGGTCGACACCGCCCGCGCCGCCCGCTCCGGCGCCACCAGCCGCGAGGCCACCACGGCCCCCACCCCGAACAACGCCCCGTGCGGCAACCCCGCCAGCACCCGCGCCGCGAACAAGGTCCCGAACCCCGGCGCCACAGCGGAGGCGACATTGCCGACCACGAAGAGCCCGGCCAGCAGAAGCAGCAGCTTCCTGTGCGGGATCTTCGCCCCGAGCCCCGTCAGCAACGGCGCCCCGACGACCACCCCGAGCGCGTACGCGGACACCAGATTCCCCGCCTGCGGCACGGACACCCCGACCCCGTCGGCGATCTGCGGCAACAACCCCATCGAGACGAACTCGGTCGTCCCTATCCCGAACGCGACGACGGATAGGGCGAGCAGGGCCAAGGGCATGGCGGGAACCTCCGGGGGCAACGGTCACGGACGATCGGACGGGCAGGCGGGCGAGGCCCACGGCCACCGGGTACTCCGCCCACGCCGAGCCCCATCGCCCAGCGCGCGCCAGAACGGGGCCCGGCTCCCGGGCCCCTCGAAGAGCAGCGCGCGCGACAGGCAGGTCATTCCGGGTAGCGCCCGAAGAAGGGAGTGAGCCGCGCCACGCCGCCCGCCGACGAAGGCCCCCGCGGAGGTACGCGAACACCCTCGGCCCACAGACCACCCCCGAGAAGGGCTCGGACGTGCACCGGCCGATCCGCCACCACGGGCCCGCGCGCGTACGGCGCACCCCGGCTCCGCCTACGAGCGCAAGGCGTCGACCGGTTCAGCGCGCAGTCCGCCCCGTCGGTGGCCCAGGACGCCTCCAGGTCCCCGGGGGCCACGGGGGTGTAGGTGAACCCCTGCTTCGTCATGCAGGCCGCGAGGGCGTTCTCCAGGAGGTACTGCTTCTTGAGTTCGGCATGCGTGTCGGCGGGAACGTCGAGTTGCCCCGCCGCCCCGGCCGCCGTCTTCCTCCCGTCCGCCGAAGGGGAATCCGGGCCGGAACCACAGGCCGCCGCCAGGGGCAGCAGGCTCACCCCCACGAACAGCCTTTGGACAGTGCGGGATCACGTCATGAACGTCCGTCCGATCAAGAGGGGGGTGCCACTGGCACGGGGGAACACGCCGATCACGGTGGCGCCGGCAGTTCATCGCCGTGGGCTCGGCAGATGACCGAGCGGTAACAGTCCCCCTGGCGCCCCGCCCAGCCCTCGGTGCGCTCAGGCAGGGGGCCCGGTGACGAAGGCGCCCTCCTCGTCGTAGGGCCAGGCGTTGGCGACACACCCGTGCAGGCCCTTGATCTGCTGCATCATCACGGGCGCCGGCAGCCCGACGCCCGCGCAGGTGGCGTGCGAATGGCCGAGGTAGTGGCCCATCTCGTGGTTGATGATCAGCGCCCGGTAGTCGTGGATCGGCCCGTCGAACGTGGGCGAGCCCTCGACCCAGCGCTTGAGGTTCACCACCACCCCGTCGGGGACCTCGCAGTTGTACTCGCCCCCGGTGTCCTGCTGGATACCCGCCCAGCACAGGGCGTCCGCCGTCCCCGGTGTCGCGATCTTCACGGTGAGGTCGTGCGGCGCCCCCTCGCCCACCAGCTGGAACGCGACGTCCGGGTCCTGGGTCCAGCCGCGCGGGGCGGCGAGTATCCCGGCGATCTCCTTCGCGGCCCGGGACGGCGAGACGTCGAGGCCGGTCTCCACCTGCACGACGTAGCGCAGCGGGCGGGAACCACTGCCCACCGCCGCGCTCCCGGCCCCCGCACTGACGAACGTCCCACTGCCCGTCGGGGGGACGTCGATCTCGGTCCGGCTCGGGGTGGGGCTGGGGGACGGGGTGGGGGTGAGCGGGGAACTGGCGGTCGGGGTCGGAGCGGGGGTGCTCGGCGAGTGCGTCGCCCCGCCCGCCGCGTCGCTCCCGCTCCCTCCCGGGAAATACGGGGGCGCCAGGAAGTACGCCGCCGCGCCCAGCACGCCGAGAGCGACCAGCACGGCGGTCAGCAGGTACCGGCCCCGGCGGCGCGGACGCGCCCGGCGATGGGAGGAACGGCGCCGACGGCCGCCCTGGTGAACGGCCGCGGTGCTGCCTGCGGGAAACGCGGATCGCCGCTGTCGTACCGAGTGCATGGCCGCTCAAGCTGCTCAGCTCAGATGATCGCCGTGAGCCGACACCGTCACGAACGGGTAACGGTGCGCGCCCTCCCGTGGTCGCCCGCGCGACCGGGCCGGGCAGGGCCACCCACCCGCCGGCCCGTTGTGATCGTTGTGTAACGGCATCCGAAGGGCGCCCCTCCCCGCGCCGGCCATCTCATCCGACGTGCATACACTGCCGGGATGCCACGGGTCCTGATTGTCGAAGATGACCAAGATGTGCGCAGAGCCCTCCACTTGAGCCTGCGTCATCAGGGCCATGAGGTCCTCGCCGTGGAGACGGGTGAAGAGGGGCTGGAACGACTCCGCCCCTTCAGGCCGGACGTCGTCATCCTCGATCTCATGCTGCCCGGCATCTCCGGCCTGGACGTGTGCCGCCGCATCAGGGACCGCGACCAGGTGCCGATCATCGTGGTGACGGCCCGGGGCGACGACATCGACGTGGTCGTGGGGCTGGAGGCCGGCGCGGACGACTACGTGGTCAAGCCCGTACGGGCCAGGGTGCTCGACGCCCGCATCCGGGCCGTCCTGCGCAGACAGGACGCGACGCTGCCCGACGGCGCCCGCCCCCGGGCGGAGGCCCACGGCGAACTGGTCATCGACCGCGCCGGACTTGAGGTCACCCATGGGGGTGAGGCCGTCTCCCTCGCTCCCTCGGAACTCCGGCTGCTGCTCACCCTGTCCGCCTCCCCCGGCCAGGTGTTCAGCCGCCAGCAACTGCTGCAATCGGTCTGGGAACACAGCTACCACGGCGACATACGGCTGGTGGACGCCTGCGTGAAGCGGCTGCGCGGCAAGCTCGGCGAAGGCCGGAACCCCCGTTACGTGCAGACCGTACGCGGCTTCGGATACCGCTTCGGCAGCCCATGAGCGACCCGCGCTCCGCGCGGAGGCAGACGACCGGCCCGCCCCACGGAACCCCCCGTGGCGGAAGGGCCGGACGCCCGGAGGCGGCCGAGCACCCGCGCGGGGCCCCCACAGCCGACGAGGCACCCGCCTCCGGAACCGGCCCGCTGAGAACCCTCCGAGCCGCCCTGACACGCATCCCGCTCCCCCTTCGCGGCCTGCGCCCCCGCCTGCTGGCGGCCTTCGTGCTGGTGGCCATGGCCAGCGCCCTGGGCACGGGAGCCCTCGCCTTCCGCGAGGCGCGCACCGCGGTGCTCCAGCAGAGCCAGGACTCCGTCATCCGCCAGTTCCGCACCAGCGTCAACGCCATCGCGCCCGGCCTCTCCCCCGACCCGGACCGGGCCGACCTCCAGGCCGCGGTCAACCAGGTGCTGTACGCGAACCCGTCCTCGGGCTGGCGCGTCATGGCCACGCACGGCCACCTCCGCGCCTCCGCGCCGAAACCCGGATTCACCCGGCTCAGCCCCGCCCTGCGCCGCTCCGTACAGGGCAGACGCGCCGCCGTGTTCCAGCGGGTCGAAGTCGACGGTCAACCACACCTCGTCGTCGGCATGCCCGTCACCTACACCGCCGCCGACGACACGGAAAGGCTCTCCGGGACGGCGCTGTACCTGGAGGTGCCGCAGAAGACCGAGCAGGCGTACGTCCGGGCCATAGTGAGCGGCATCGAGCGAGCCACCCTGGTGGCCCTCTGCCTCGCCGTCGTCCTGGCCCTGGTCGCCGCGAGCGGCGTCCTGCGCCCGGTACGGGCGCTGCGCCGGGCGACACGCCGGATGGCCGCGGGCCACCTCGACGTACGGCTGGCCGTCACCGGCTCCGACGAACTGGCCGACCTGTCCTCCTCGTTCAACGACATGGCAGCCGAACTGGAGCGCACCATCGCGGAGTTGCGGCGCCTGGAGGCCCAGGGGCGCCGCTTCGTGGCGGACGTCTCCCACGAGCTGCGCACTCCGCTGGCGGCGATGTCGGCCGTCACCGACCTGCTGGACCTGGAGGGCGAGGCCGGTGACGCCCTCCAGCTCATCAGCGAGGGGACGGGCCGACTGAGCGCGCTGGTGAACGATCTGATGGAGATCTCCCGCTTCGACGCGGGAGCCGCCGAACTCCACCACGACGAGATCGACCTCGCCGAGTCCGTACGCCGCACCCTCACCTCCCGTGGCTGGCAGGAGCAGGTCGAGACCAGGCTTCCCGGCCCGGGAGCACTCCGCGCGGACGTCGACCCGCGCAGGATCGACGTGGTGACGGCCAACCTGGTCGGCAACGCGCTACGCCACGGTGCGCCCCCCGTGCGACTGACACTGGGGGTGCGCAAGGAGCAGGCGGGCACCGCCTGGGCGGTCATCGAGGTCACCGACAACGGCCCGGGGATCTCCGAGGAGGCCCTGCCGCACATCTTCGAGCGGTTCTACAAGGCGGGCGCCTCACGGAGCAGAAGCGAGAGCAGCGGCCTCGGCCTGGCCATCACGGCGGAGAACGTCCGCCTGCACGGCGGCCGCATCCAGGCGGCCAACCTGCCCAGGGGCGGCGCCGTGTTCACCGCCGAACTCCCGCTGCACACCACCGACGACGGCTGCGAGAGCCGGGGCGAAAGCGAGGCCGGCATGGGCACCCGCGCACACGGAGGCACACGGTGAAGAGCATCCGGGCGACCGCCCTGTCGGCCGGCCTCCTGGCCTCCGCCATGCTCGCGGCCTGCGGAGTCCCGCCGTCCGGCGTCATCGAGGCCGGCGAACCGGCGAGCGGCATGGTCTCCTCCGACCCGAGGCCCTCCCCGCCCACCACCACCTCCCTCTTCTTCCTCGACGACGGAGAGCTGACGGCCTACCCCCGCACGACCGGTACCGGGAGCCTCGCGGTCGCCGTACGCATGCTGTTCGAGGGACCGACCCCGCGCGAGTCCGTGACGGCCACCACCGAACTGCCCCGCCTGTCGCGGGCGTCGCTGGTGTCCCTCGACGACGACGGCGTCCTCTCGGTACGCCTCCCGGATGAAAGGTCCCCGCTGAGCCACCAGGGCATGCTCCAGCTGATCTGCACCGTGGCGCTGGCGACACCGTCGCTCCCCGTGCCCCTGTCCGAGGAGGAGACCCCCGACGGAGCCGTGCTCAGTCCCGCCGCACCCGGCGTCGTCCGGATACGCGGAGACGGATGGACCATGACGCAGTCGGACGACGCCTGCCCCCTCACCCCCTGACGCCCGGCCCGGCCCGAACCGCGACCCGAGGCGGGCGGCCCCGCGCCGACAGCAGGACCCCGGTGGACCTCCCCGCGCCCCCACCGAACCGCTCGCCGCTCCCGCCACACCCCGGGCGGCGAGAGCCGAGGGAGCCGCGCCACTCCGGCCGGGAGGGTGGCCGGGCCGTCGTCAGCGGCGCTCTTCCCCGGACGCCGGCACCGGCGAGGGGACGGCGCCCGCCGCCCGCCGCCGGGGCACGGCGCCGAACTGCCAGGCGGCGGCGTACAGCAGCAGCACGACCGCGAAGCAGGCGCCCGCCCTCTTCGCGACGCCGGTCGACACCCCTTCGGCCACGGTCCCCCACGGCGCCGGGACCATCGTGGAGGGATAGGTCGTCTCGCTCGCCCCGCCGCCCAGGTCGACGGTGATCGGGCGGCTGTGGTCGACCACCTCCGCATGGCGGTGGGCGTCGAAGTCGCCACGGGCGCCCACAGCGCCACCGAGTACGGGAGCCACGACCAGCGCGGCCACCACACCCCACCGCGCGAGAGGCCGCAGGCGGACGACCGCCCCGCCCCCGGCCCGCGAGCGCCCGCGACGTCGCCACAGGCACCAGCCGACGGCCGCCAACCCCAGGGCAGTGCTCGCGTACTGCGACAGCCGGGCGAACGACAGGCCCCCCAGGGCCGGGTCCTGGAACGCCTCCACCCGGAAGACCAGGAAATCCCCCCCGACGAACGCGTCCCACAGGCCGTGGGAGGCGACCCCGACCAGCGCGGAGACCAGCAGCCACAGCACGTACCGGGCCCTGGCCGGCAGGCCGGTCGGCCGCTCCGGCCCCGGGAGGCCGAGGCCGGAGGGGAGCAGCGCCGTGATCGGCGCCCGCACCATCCGGTACACGGCCACCAGGCCTACGGAGAACCCCAGACTCACCAGCAGGCCCGCACCGAAAGCGTGGGTCCCCGTGGCGTTGAGGAAGGGCTCGTACCAGTCCTCGGCGCCGGACGCGGACAGACCGAGGGCGGTCAGGAAGTACGGCACGTCGGGAGCCACGGAGCCCGCGACCAGCGCCGACGGAACGAAGGGCCCACGCAGCAACGGCAGCACGGCGGCGGGATGGGACAAGGTGAACGGCATGTCGGTGATCTTCTCTGTCGGACGAGCCCGGCCGCGGGCCACCGCCTGCCGCGCTGCGGGTACCACCGGCCCCGAGGCATACGGAGTCACACGGCCGGCCGGGCCGGACGGCACTCACGAAGGGGACACCGGAGAGACTATGCACGTCGACCGACCACCACCAGGTGCGTGAGGGACCGGACGGCTCCGGTGGACGAACACGCCGCGCGGCGGCAGTCCCCCGGGGCATGTTCCGAAGGGGGCCGGGGTCAGCGGTGGCGCACCGACTTCCTTCCTTCCGCGGCACGTCCGGAAGTCGGGGCACGCGGTCGGCATGGCGGGCTTGGAGAGGATGACGGGTACCGAACTCGCGCTCCTCGGCAACCGTGGCGTCGACGGCCTGCTTGTGTCCGTGCAGTCCAGCGCTGCTGAGGAGTTCCGCTCCGCCTTCGCCGCTTGTTCGGTGGCCGGCTCCGCCTTGACGCGGAACAGGGCCCGGCCGAGGCCAGGCAGGTCGAGTGCGGGAGTGGGTGGCTTCCACGATGGCGTGACACCGATCACCAGGGTGTCCAGAAGCTGGTGCCGAATCTGGCAGACAACGGCTTCAGGCCCCTTCCTCCCGCGCGCGGACCGTGCCACCGGCCAGGGTGAGGCAGCGGCGCACGAGTGCGAGGGTGCGCCGTGTGACCGTGTCGAGAGGGGTGCCGTTCTCGACGGCGGCCAGGGCGGTGTGCAGCATTCCGGCGATCAGGTCCGCCGTGAGTGCGGGCTCGGGAACGCCGAGCTCCCGGACGGCGGCGCGGAACGGTTCGACCTGCTGCAGGTGGAGTTCCATCAGCCGCTGCTGGCAGGCCGGAGGAAGGCCGGCGTCCATGAGGGCGACGGCGGGCCGGTGCGCGCCCTCGGCCGCGAGGCGGAGGCTTTCCCCGAAGAAGACCTCGACGCGTTCCAGCGGACCGTTCGCGGTGGCCAGGGCACGGGTGAGTGCCTCGTTGGAGCGCCGGAAGGCTTCTTCCGTGATGGTGGCCAGGAGGGCTGCCGAGGAGGCGAAGTACTGGTAGACGCTGGAGCGGGCCAGGCCGGCGCGGGCGCCGACCGCCGCCGGTGTGACGGCGGCGGCACCCTCGTTGACCAGGATGTCGATCGCCGCCCCGATCAGTGCCTCGCGTTGCTGGGCGCGGTGCTCGGCGACGGTGGAGGCATTGATCTTCGGCATGCGGGACGGGCTCCTGGAGGGGCTGATGGGGCCGGGAGCGATGTACCGGCCGGCGGGCGACCGGTCAGGAAAGGCAGCCGTCGACCATCTCGTGGACCCGGTCGGCTGCGTCCATTATCGCCGTGTCATGGGTGACCATGACTGTGGCCGTGCCGCGCTCGTGGGTCTGCTCGGCGATCAGCCGTACCGCCTCGGCCGAACGGACCCGGTCCAGCGCCGAGGTGGGTTCGTCCACCAGCAGGACGGCGGGGGAGGTCATCAGAGCCCGGGCCAGGCCCGCCCGCTGGCGTTCGCCCCCGGAGAGCTGGTGGGGGCGGGACCCTGCCCGGTGGGTGAGTCCGACCGCTTCGATGAGTGCGTCGGCCCGGGCCCGGGCGGCGGCGTCGAGGCGGCCGTCCATGTGCAGAGGCAACAGGAGCTGTTCCCTGACGGTGAGGGAGGCCAGCAGATTGGACTGCTGGAAGACGAAGCCGATGTGACGGCGGCGGGCGGCGGTGCGTTGCTTGTCCGGCAGCGCGGTCAGCTCGGTGTCGGCGATGTGCACGGTGCCCGAGGTGGGACGCTGGAGGCCGCCGGCGACGGCGAGAAGGCTGGACTTCCCGGACCCGGAGGGGCCGACGACGGCGACGAACTCTCCGGGCGCGACCGTCAGGCTGACATGGTCGAGGGCGGTGACGGCGGCGTCGCCGTCACCGAGGGTGAGGGTGACGTCGTCCAGGCGCAGTCCACTGGAGCTCGCGGAGGCCGTGGTGACCCGGTGGTCGGTGGCGGATGTGGTCATCGGGCGGCTCCCAGAGCGGTCAGGGGGTCCACGGCGGTGATGCGGCGGACGGCGACGGCGGCGCCCACCGTCCCGAGGACGATGAGGAGGCCGGAAGAAGTGGCGATGGCCGGGGCGGAGAGGGAGAAGGGCGCCTTGCCGATCATCGCGCTGCCCAGGGCCAGGCCCACGCCGGTACCCACGACCGTGGCGCCGACGAGCACGGCGACGACCTGGGCGAGCGCGTCGCGCAGGATGTATCCGGTGGGGGCACCCAGCGCCTTCATCAGGGCGATCTCGGCCTTGCGCTGCACGGTCCAGACGGTGAAGAACGCGCCGACGACCAAGGCCGAGATGGCATGGAGGAATCCCTTGATCAGCGCCATGGTGCTGGACTCGGCCGTGTAGCCGGGGGAGGCACCGAAGGCGGTCTCCTTGCTGTCGGCACGGGTGCCGGTTGCCTTCTCCACGGCGGCGACGTCGGCCCCCTGCTCAAGGGTCAGGGCGACGGCCGTGGCCTGTCGGCCGGCGGCCTCGGGCAGTTCGCCCGGCAATCCGTAATGGAGGTGCCGCCAGGTGTCGAGGTCGGCGTAGGCGACACCGATGTGGCCGTAGGAGACGGCATCGTCGACCATGCCGACGACCTTCAGCCGCACCTCGCTCTTGTCCGCGGTCAGCACGTCACCGACCTCTACGCCCAGCTCTGCGATCTCGGCGCTGATCACGATGCCCGCACCGCCCTCCCTCAGGCCCTCACCCCTGCTGGGGCTGGGGGCCAGAGGGGAGTCCGGTGCCATGCCGAAGACGGCGAGGTTGACCTGCTCGCCCTTCTTGGCTCCCCGGGTCACCTGGGCATTGGCCAGAGTGTTCCCGAACGGCTCCGCCCTCTTCACCCCCGGGGCCTTCGACCACGCCTGCCAGTCCCTCTGCTCCACGGTCGAGCGGGAGAACTGCTCGCTGGTCGCCTTCTCGTCGAAGGCCATATGAGTCACGGGCAGCGCCCGCAGACCGGATATACCGGCATCCGCCAGACCGGCGGCGAGCCCGGACAGGAGCACGCCGAGCACGGCGATGAGCGCGACCACCGCGCCCATCAGGGCGAAGCGACCGCGGGCGAAGCGCAGGTCGCGTAGGGCAAGGAACACGGGGTTCTCCGAGCGATGAAGGGGATGAGGGCACGACGACTGGACACGCCGCCCCTTTGCTCAAACTTGACGACAGAGGCGTCGGCATCGTATCGAAGGTTGTCGACACACCCGTCGGCACCTGGTCCCGCGGCGGCCCGGGACCGGTTCACGATGCCGCTCGCGATCAGGCGGTGCGGCACCGGTGGGCCGGGGCTGACCGCGGGCGGGTCCTGCCCCCTGGCGGCGCTGCTGGTCGAGGCGGTTCCCCACGTGCGGCGAGTACAGCTCAGCACTCGGTACGACCTGCCTGGGTGATGCGTTCGCGCACTACGGCCGGATCTTCAGGACGCTCCACCTGCTTCAGTTCATCGGCTCCGGGGCGTACCGCCGCATGACTGGCGCCCAGCCGAACATCGGCGAGGGCCGCCACGCGCTCGGCCGACGGATCATCTTCGGCCGCTTCGGCGAACTGAGGCACGGGCCCCGGGACGGGATGGAGGACCGGTTGGGGACGCTGGGTAGATGGACAACCGCCCCGGTCGCGGGGCACCGGCCATCGGCGGTACCGGCCGGTCGGGGCGGAGTTCAGCCACCAGCGCTTCCATCAGCCGGGCCGACGCCGTGAGGCACTCGGGTCTCGGCCCGGCTTCGCCACCCCTCCCACCGCCCGTGCTGTGTACACAGCACTGACGTACCGATAGGTTCCTGGTTGCTCCGGCACCGCAGGTCTCGTAGAACCCTCCTCCCACCCCACAGGAGAAGCCCCATGCGCAGATGCCCCCGCCCGCTGGCAGCCGCCACCGCCCTCGCGGCCTCCGCCGCCCTCGTACTGACCGTCTCACCGGCGAGTGCGGCAGCCGGCTGGACACAGGTCGACAGCGAGAAGTTCAACACCATCTACGCGCTCCAGCGCTCCCAGGGCGTCGCCACCGACGGCACCGACTGGTTCTTCTCCTGGAAGTCCGGCCTGTCCAGGGTGAGCATGGACTACGCGGAGACGTACGACACCGACGACAGCGCGATACCCGAAGCCATCGCCGACCAGGGCGGTGACCACATCGGCGACATCGCCCATTACGCCGGAAAGCTCTACGCGCCCATCGAGGACAAGGACTACGCCCACCCCTGGGTGTGCGAGTACGACGCGGCCACCCTCGACCACACCGGCGTCTGCAACGCGCTGCCCGTCAACCCCTCGGGCCAGACGCACGCCTCCTGGATCGCCATCGACCCGTCCAAGGGCCTCGCCTACACCACGGACTTCGACGGGGTGAACACCCTGCGCGTGCTGCGTCTGACCGACTTCAGCCTGGTACGAACGGTGCCGCTCAGCACCACGCTCAATGACGTCCAGGGCGGCGACGTGCACGAGGGGCAGCTCTACCTCACCTCGAACGACGGCGACAGGTCCGTCAACCGCGTCGATCCGGTCAGCGGCCAGGTCACTCGCGAGTTCGAGCAGGATCTGGATGCCGTCTCCGAGGCCGAGGGAGTCGTCGTACTGCCACGCCCGGACGGCTCGTTCCTGCACACGCTCGACGTCTCGTGGAACCTCTGGGTCAACTTCCGCAGCTACAAGCGCGGCTGACCCGCAGGCCCGGCCGGCCGCCCGGTACTCCGCGCGTCTTCGCGAGAGCCGCCGCCGGTGACGTCTCCGGCGGCGGCTCAAGGAGTGGCTCTGCGCGTGTGGGTCAGTGGAAGCTCAGGGAGGCCGATCCGGGCTCGGCGGTGATCGATTCCGGGCACAGGATGCTGCCGGAGCTCTTGGACGCGGTGAACGCCTGGTTCAGGTAGGTGCGGGTGGAGCCGTCGCGGGTCCACCCGACGCCGGACGCCGTGTAGCTACAGGTGACGATGGACTGCTTCACCGTGATGTCGATGAGGTCGGACGCCGCGGTGCCCGCCGCGTCGTCGAAGGTGAGCGTCGGGTTGTTGTTGAGGGTGGCGCTCGCGTCGCCGCTGCAGCTCAGGCTGCTGTTGACGGTGCCACCGTCGATGGTCGCGGTGGCGGGCGGGTCCGCGCTGACGGTGGCGCCGGTCCAGGTGCAGGTGCTGCCCGCGGCCGTGATGACGCCGTCGACCTGCTGCGAGGCCGCGGGGCCCAGCGCACTTGCCGCGGTGGACGCACCGGCGGTGACCGCGACGGCCAGGGCGGTGACGCACAAGAGTTTCCGTGTGGGCCTCATGTCGCTCCTTCTTGTCACGCACTCGTGGGGGTGTGCAGACGGCCCGGTTCGCGTCCGCAGTGGGGGCGACGGATCCAGGCATGTCATGAACGGTCCCACAGCAACCGACAACTTGTCAGGGTCACGTCACGGGAATGGCTGGATGGCACCCCCGGGCGAGGGCGGCAGGGGCGCGACGGCCTCGACCGCCCCCGCGAGGACGTGCAGGGCCGAGGCCGCTGGCGGTCCGGGTCGCGCCGAGGTCGAGCCACCTCGCGCGGATCTGACACGCGACGCCTGAAGCGGTCCGGACAACAAACAAGGCCCCGGTCGATGACCTGGACCTTTGCGATGGAGCGGGTGACGAGAATCGAACTCGCGCCCTGAGCTTGGGAATCAACGGTTCTTGAACGGCTGTAGTGGCTCTGACCTGCATGTCTGGCTGGAGGGGTCGAGGCTGGCGTGGTCTCTGGGTGCCGCGCTTGACCGCTGTTGTCCGCTCCGCTGGGCACGGATGGGGCACGGCGCCCGGGAAAGGTAGCCTGCGAGCATGCCGAGCGGGTTGCAGTCGTGTGTGGCCGGCGACCGACGTGCCCCACCCACTCATGAACCTTTGTCCTCAACACCCATGAGTGTGGCGCCGAAGGCCTGACGGCAGCGCACGGGACCTCACGTTCGGATCATGCCGGGCTCGTCGCCGACGAGCTACGGGCCTCGGGGCGGGCCGTGGTGTTTCGGCATGCTCGCGACACCGTCCGCGACGCAACGTTCGGCAGTCGGTGAGCGTCTCATCGAGAGTGACGGATCTTCCTGAGAAGAGGAACCCCATCAACACCCAGGACGAGCATGAGGACGAGCGAGTGCGGTCCGGCCCGTTGTGGCGCCATGCGCTGTGGGCGGTGCTCGTCACCTCCGCCGGAGTCACGCTGGGGTGGTTGGGCGCCATGTTCCGCATCGGCCCGGAGGAGTACGGCCTGCCGCCCGCCGCGCCGGGTGCACTCTGGCCCTATCTGTTCACCTGGGCGGTGATTGGCCTGGGGCTGGGCGCCATTCTGCGGTTCGTGGCGGCCAGGGTGCCGGTCTACTCCCCGTCGGAGGTCCTCCTCGGCACCGTCATGATCGGCACCCGGCTGTCCTTGGGCTGGCGGCCGGAGCCCCTCGAAGTCGCGGGCCTGGCCGCGGCCGCGCTGCTCCTGGTGACCGTATGGTGCGCCGTCGCACTGCGCGGGGCGGCCGTCGTGCGACGTTCCCAGGACGCTTCCGAGGTCGTTTAATGGCGCTTGGTCATGTGGGCGCGGGTCGGGCATGCCGCGGTGGCGGGTGAGGCAGGCGCCGGTCCGGACCACGAGGAGTAACTGCAGCTCACGGACGACTCGGTGGAGGCTCAGACCGGTGCCGTCTCGGTTGCTGACGAATGCCTACGGTTCCGAAACACCATCGGAAGCACCCCCGGACCTGGTCGGTCGTCCGGGAGCAAGAAGAATGTTCGCGCATAAGGCACATGGAGGGCACAGCGGGTCGTAAGAGGTCCAGACAGCAAAGAAGCCCCCGGCCGTTGGCCTGGGGCTTTCTCATGGAGCGGGTGACGAGAATCGAACTCGCGCTCTGAGCTTGGGAAGCTCATGTTCTACCATTAAACTACACC
This sequence comes from Streptomyces sp. BBFR102, assembly GCF_051397025.1. Classification (NCBI taxonomy): domain Bacteria; kingdom Bacillati; phylum Actinomycetota; class Actinomycetes; order Kitasatosporales; family Streptomycetaceae; genus Streptomyces; species Streptomyces sp. BBFR102. The sequence continues at coordinate 3,017,404 of NZ_CP195757.1, read as the reverse complement.
CGCAAGATCCACTTCCCCTGAGGGGTGGACCGCTGGTTACTCTACCCCATGCCCAGCCCCCGCCGTCCAGCGTGGGGCTTCGTCGTGTGGGGCGGGCGTACGGTGTGCGGGCGGGGGTGGCGTCGGCGGGGCCGGGGTTTCGTCCCGTAATGTGCCCTCGGGTGTCGGACGGCCGGGGGCGGCAGGCGGGTTCCCGGCGTTGGCGCCGATGTGTGTGACGGGCTCGTGGGGAAGGACTCTGGGACTTTGATGGAGCAGACCGTCGTCCGCTGTGCCGATGGGCACGTGTTCAGCACCGCTTCGTTTCCGATGCAGCAGCTCGGGACCGGGCGGATCGGGCCGGGGCGGCTGATCCGCTGTCCGCGGTGCGCCCGGCTGAGGCAGGCCGTGCCTGTGGAGTGGGCCAAGCGGTAGTGCCGTGTAGTACGGCGTAAGAAGAGTCACCTGCGCGCGGGGCCGTCCGGTTGGGGCGGGCCCGCGCGCTCTGCGTATCCTCGGTGCGTGCTTCTCTCAGACAAAGACATCCGGGCCGAGATCGACGCCGGGCGCGTACGGATCGATCCGTTCGACTCCGACATGGTGCAGCCGTCGAGTATCGACGTGCGTCTCGACCGGTACTTCCGGGTGTTCGAGAACCACCTGTACCCGCACATCGACCCCTCGGTGGAGCAGGACGGGCTGACGCGGACGGTGGAGCCGCCCGGCGACGAGCCGTTCATCCTGCACCCCGGGGAGTTCGTGCTCGCCTCGACGTACGAGGTGATCTCGCTCCCCGACGACCTGGCCTCGCGGCTGGAGGGGAAGAGCTCGCTGGGGCGGCTGGGTCTGGTGACGCACTCCACCGCGGGCTTCATCGACCCGGGCTTCTCCGGGCACGTGACGCTGGAGCTGTCGAACCTGGCGACGCTGCCGATCAAGCTCTGGCCCGGGATGAAGATCGGGCAGCTCTGCATGTTCCGGCTCTCCTCGCCCTCGGAGTTCCCGTACGGCTCCGAGCGGTACGGCTCCCGTTACCAGGGGCAGCGCGGGCCCACCGCCTCGCGCTCCTATCTCAACTTCCATCGGACGCAGGTGTGACACCCGGCATGAGCGACGTTCGCGAGAACCTCACGTACGAGACCTTCGGCACGGCCATCCGCGAGCTGGCCCAGACGATCGCCGACGACGGCTACGAGCCGGACGTCATCCTGTCCATCGCGCGTGGCGGGGTCTTCGTCGCCGGCGGCCTGGCGTACGCACTGGACTGCAAGAACATCCACCTGGTGAACGTGGAGTTCTACACGGGCGTGGGCGAGACGCTGGAGATGCCGGTCATGCTGGCGCCGGTGCCGAACGCGATCGACTTCACCGACAAGAAGGTGCTCATCGCGGACGACGTCGCCGACACCGGCAAGACGCTCAAGCTGGTGCACGACTTCTGCGTCGGCGAGGTCGCCGAGGTGCGTTCCGCGGTGATCTACGAGAAGTCGCAGTCGCTGGTGAAGTGCGAGTACGTGTGGAAGCGGACCGATGAATGGATCAACTTCCCGTGGTCGGTCTTGCCTCCGGTAAGTAAGTCTGGCGAGCCGCGCAAGCCGAACCTGGAAGCACTGTAGTCCTCGCGCTGCGGTAGCCGCCGTGCCGTGAGCCGCACTCGGTGGCAGTGCCTACCGATAGGACTTCGCCGTCCACTTCCGGTCCATCCTGCGCCTCGGCCAGGAGGTCGAGGACCCTGGGTTTCTGGTGCGGTACAACCGGATCGGAAGTGGGACATGGCAAGAAGGCGGACGTCCAAGCCGGAAGGGACGATCAAGGTAGCGGCCTCGCGAAGGCCCAGCTCCTGGGCGACCTCCTCGCCGTGCTGGTGGCGATCGCAAGCTGTGTGGAGCAGCTGGCGCGGGCCTGTCCGGCGGATCGGCCTAGCCGAGATAGGGCTGCTCGCGGTGCTCCATGAAGTGGCGGAGCCTGAGTCGCTGCGTGTGGTGCATCGGAAGTCGGTCCAGCTCCTCAGGACGGACGAACCGCAGCTCCGTCGATTCGTCGGAGAGCGTCAGTTCTCCGCCAACCATCCGCGCGGTGAAGCAGACGTTGAACTGCCGGCGCACCTCGCCATCCGTGTAGGCGATGATGTGCCTCGGGTCGGTGTACGTGCCGACCAGCCCCGTGATCTCCACGTCCAAGCCGGTCTCTTCCTTGACCTCGCGGACGGCCGTGCCGGGGAGCGAGTCGGTGAGGTCCATGCCCCCGCCGGGGAGGGCCCACAGATCGTTGTCGCGTCGACGCTGGAGCAGGATGCGCCCCTGTTCATCGGTGACAACGGCCGAAGCTGCGACAACCATGCTGTTCGGCTTGGGCGCGTTCGGGTCGTCGTAGTACTCGGTCCGTGCCATGGTCACCCCTCGTGCCGTACGGGTGTCGCCGTGGACCACACCGCGTTGAAGCTCTCGGCGTAAGTGTCGAACATGCCGCCTTCGCCGCTTCGCCGAAGATGCCAGACCGGGGCCCCGTACGCGTTGACGCCCCAGACGTGGCCATTGACCAACAACTGATCATCGGCGCGGTAGAACGAGTTGTAGAGCGTCGTCCCGTGGGTCCGGATGTCGATGCCGGGTACGCCGATCAGAGGGCGGTAATGCATGAGCGCCAGTTGGCAACGGGACTCGATGCCGTGGCCGAACTTCTCCTCCTCGCCGCGCGCCCGAACGTTCTCACTCGCGGCGTCGCCCACCGCGATCCGGATCGAGCAGCCGTCAGCGGCTCGCCCCCGCAAGAGCTCGTTGAGTCGGGGGTACGCCTCGTGCAAGAAGACGGCGGCGTACACCAGCACGTCGATGTGCTCGCGGGCCTGCGTCAGCATGTCCACGAAGGCGGATAAGGGGATGTCCGCCCGCTGGCCGTAGAGCGCCACGAGCTCCGGACTGATCGCTCGCGCCGCTCGCGCCTGCCGAAGTGCCGGCCATAGCGCGTGCACGTCTTCTCCTAGGGTCTCTGCCGCCTGCATGGCTGTGACACGGCGTGGCGTACGGCCGAGGTTGACCCACCGCTCAACGGATTTGGGGTCTACCTCGACCCTTTGCGCGAGGGTGGCGTACGTCCAGCCTCCCTCCGCCATGACGGCACGAAGTCTCTCGTTCGGCATGAGTTTCCCCCTGATCCTTGGGACGGCACCAGGGACGTTCTACCTGACGCGGGACGTCCCGAAGTGGGGTTCGGTGGAGGTTCCGACGTCCTTATGAACGGCAGCATGCTCGTGCCCATGGCGAGCAATCAGCAGGCCGGCCCCGGAATCGGTGAACTGGCCAAAGACCGGAAGGCCAGGCGCATCGGCGTCGTCATGGGCGAAATCGGTGGCCGCGTACAGATGCGACCGGTCGGTGGTGGCATCGAGTGGGAGGCCATGCCCGGCGACGTGCTGGTACCGGAGGCGCGGGAGGAACTGAGCGCGCGCCTGGCCGTGAAGAGCAACAACAGCAGGGTCGGCCTGTGATGCGCGTCATCGGCCGGCATGCCGGCGTCCTCCTCGTGATCTGCATCAGCGCTTCGGGCGGATTCGTGATCGGGGTCGCCCTCAGTACCGGCACCTGGACCGGTCCGCCCTGGACGGCTCGCCCGCGTGGCCCTGTCCTGACCCCTTCTTCTGCACGGAGGTTCCCCGCGTGGCAACTGCACCAACCACCCTGCCCCGGAGCTCTCTTCCTCCTCGCAACGAGAGCTGCGGGGACTGCGGCGGCAGCGGTGCCGACTCGTCCGGCAAGAGTTGCGGCACCTGCAACGGGCTCGGCGAGATCTACTGCCGCGTCGCCGACCGCCAGGGCGTACGCGTGCCGTCGCGTTTCTCGATCCGGAAGGAGTACCACTGATGGCTCACGCTCTGATTGCCTCCCCGTTCCTTGACGGGCATCTCCTCCTCAAGCCCGGCGCCAGGGCTGGGGCTCGCATCCCCGCTGACCACTACGAGGGTCTGCGGCAGGCCGCTGCCGACGGTGAGGCTTTGCCCGCCTGGGCGGTGCAGACCGCGTCCGACGTGTGGGGTATTGACCTGAGCGGCCGGCCCGCGCAGGGCACGGTGCTGGTGCGTGAGCCGTCCCCGTACGGCTACTGCCGGGCCTCCTGGGAGATCAACCTCGGCTGCAACTTCGGCTGCAAGCACTGCTACCTCGGCGAGCGCCCCTTCTCCGGCCTCGATTGGGAGGACAAGGTGCGGCTGCTGGACATCACGCGCGAGGCTGGCGTCCTCTGGCTCCAGATCACCGGCGGTGAGCCCACCATGGACCCTCACTTCCAGGGCGCCTACCGGTACGCCTGGCAGGCCGGGATGATGCTCACCATCTCGACCAACGGCTCGCTGCTCTGGCGGCCGGACCTCCTCAAGCTCTTCCGGGATTCTCCGCCGTACCGCCTGGTGGTCAGCATGTACGGGGCGAGCGAGGAGTCCTTCGACACGCTCACCCAGCGCCGCGGGGCGTGGAAGGCGTTCCGGCGTGGTATCAGCGCCGCACGTGAGGCGGGCCTGCCGCTGCGCATCAACGTCGTGGTGACTGAGGACAACGCCTCCGAGGCCGACGAGATGGCTGCCCTCGCCGAGGAATGGAACGTGGAGCACCACGCGTACACGAACATGACGCCCACGATCTCGGGCGGCGGTGAACCGCTGCTCGCCCAGTCCGCCGCCCACCTGCGGCAGCGCAAGCCGTTCGCAGGCTGCAACGCCGGGCACACCTTCTTCCACGCCGATCCGCACGCCAAGGTCTCGATCTGCAAGGTCGGCCGCGACGACCAGATCGACCTCATGGCCGAAGGCATCGACGGCCTCACCCGGCTCGGCGCCATCGCCGACCGCCTCATGCTTCGCACCGGAGGGTGCGAGGGCTGCGCCCTGTCCGGCACCTGCCGGGTCTGCCGCCCCCTGGCCAAGCACTACCAGGAGGCCAAGGCGCCGCTGCACACCTACTGCCAACACGGAGACAAGGAGAACGGATCATGATCCCGCCCGTACTGGTGGATCTCCTGCCGGGCCCGCCGGCCTCGGCGCGCCGCGCGGCCCCACCCGTTGCCGCATCGGCGGTCACCGCCGTCCAGGACCTGGACGTGGTCGTGGAGAGCGCGGAGTGCTCCTGCGACGCCGGTGACGATAACCCCCACTAACCGGCTGAATCTGGTCGGTCCCGTTCAGGTCCTGGCGCCTTCGCGCCGGGGCCTGAGCCCTGGCCGGCCGACAGTTAAGGTGCCGCTCATGTTCTTCCGCTGGGACTGGCTCCGGCCCGTGTCGACCGCGCCGATCGTGCCGACTCTCGGCCCCGTCCACCCCCACGTCCTCACCGTGGATCTCTTCGAGGACACGCTGCGAGCAGCTGTCGCTGACCGTTCCTTCCTTCGCTACGACAAGGACCGGCGTTGGAGCAGTGAGAAGGACGAGACGGTCCTTCGGGGCGACGTGGTCCACCAAGCCGATCACACCCTCATCCCCACGCTGACCCGGCGTGGAAGCGGCACCGTCAAGGTCTTCGCCTACGGGCACCGTGACAGCGTCGTGGACGAAGCGGCCGAACTGTCCGCGAAGCTCGCCGTCGTGCATGACGTAGTCAACGCGAGGGTCGTGCGCCCGCTCGGCCCCGAAACCGGCTTCCCGCGTGGCGCCCGCATCCAGCTCCAGGACTTCACGGCCAAACCCTGCCCCGACCCCGGCGGCCCGGTCCGCCCCGTCACTCACTGGTCGGCCGCTGTGCAAGAGACCTTTGCCCCGTTCGCCACGGCCATGGCCGCCGACGGCCTGGCCTTCCTTCACGGGCAGATGCAAGCCGGCCGGTGCGGCCCGGTCCTCGCCGCTGCCGTGGATGGTCGCATCGTGGGCGCGATCGGCCCGATGGAAGTACGCCCCGACGCGATCGGCTGCCCCCAGCTCATGCCTCAGTACTTCGCCGTACTGGCCGAGGCCCGAGGGCAGGGCCTCGGGCGTGTTCTGTGGCGGGCCGCGATGCACTGGGGCCAGTCCCATGGCGCCGCTTACCAGCTCCTACAGACCGAGGTCGGTGGCCCCTCCGACAGGCTGTGTCAGTCCGAAGGACTGACCTCCCTCGGCTTCAGCCACACCACACGGGCGTAGGGGGATCGCGGCCTGACCTACGACAACGAAAGACCGGCCCCCTCGGCCTGGACAGCATCCGGGGTGGTCCGGTCGCGGAAGCCCTGATCAGGAACCCGGTGCCGATGGCACTGGGGTGGTCGTCGTGTCCAGAGACGGGCTGCCCCCAACCCTGCTCTCGACTTGTCGAGTTGGAGAGGATCACACGGCGTGCGGTTCGGACGGCCTCAATGTCCTGGTGAGCTGGTGGGTGGCGCACGTGACATCGCGTCCGACTGGAGCGGATTCGGCTTGCGCTCGGCGATGGCCCCGCAGACGTCCTCCCACTCCTTCGGGGTGTTGATCGTCTCCCACTCGCCCCTGACGGGCTTGCCGTCCTCGCCGTGGCGGTCTCGCCGTGGTACGTCCGGTAGCCCACCGACCTCGGGTTGGTCAGGATGTGCTCGACGTGATGGTGGGCCATGCGCTTGGTGCCGGCGCGAGGGGTTGCCCAGTCCCTCTTCCTGCCACCGCGTGCGGATGGTGCTGATGCGCACCCCGGCAAGCACCTCCTTCTGTGCCGCGCGGATGTGCCCTGCCGCCTCGGGGTCCACCGTGTCGCGGTCGTCCTTCCGCCATCCGTACGGCACTGGAGGGCCGTTGCCCTTGCCCTGCTGTGCCAGCTCCAGGTGCTTACGCTTGATTCGCCGGGACGTGTCGTGCGACGACTTGTTGGCGAAGGACACCGTGATCCGGGCCACGGTCCGGCCGTCTGCCGTGCCGAGGTTCACGTCCTTGGTGACTCTGAGCGGCTGAGGGCCCGGACACCAGTACACGGTGTCCGGGCCCTCAGGTGTGTCGCGGGCTCAGAAGGTGCCGAGCTTGATCAGGGACAGTAGGGCCAGGAGCTGGATCGCGGAGGCGGCCAGCGCCTTCGGCCAGGGCAGGTCGTGGGACTTGGCGACCATCGCGGTGAACAGGGCGCCGGCGGCGAGCCAGGTGAGCCAGCCGATGATCTGGACGACCGAGGCGTCGCCGCCCATGAAGAGGGCGGGCAGCAGGCGCGGTACGTCGGTCAGGGTCATGACCAGCATCGACAGGCCCACCGTCGGCTGCCAGGAGCCGGCGCCGCCGAGTTGGCGCGCGAGGGTGTGGGTGACGGTGCCGAGGACGAAGGCGCTCAGGGTGAACGCCACCGCCGTGGTCAGGACGTACGGGATCGCGGTGGAGAGGGCGGCCTCTATGACGTCGTCGCGGGCGGTGTCGAAGCCGAAGATGGCGAGCAGGCCGTAGAGGAACGTGACGGTGAGGGCGGGGCCCCACACCTGGTAGTCGCGCATCTGGTGGAAGGTGGGGCCCGGGCGCAGCACGATGCCGCTCAGCAGCTGCTTCCAGTGCAGGCGGGGGCCGCTGGGGCCGGTCGCGTAGACCTCGCCCTCGGGCGGGCCGCCGTGGTGGTACTGCTCGTCGATCGAGAACGCCTGGGTGTGCCCGGCGTTGTTCTGCGCCGCGTACGGGTCGTGCGGTGCCTGGGGGCGCCGGGCGTACGGGTCGGGACCGGGTTGGCCCGCGTACGGGTCCGGGGCGCCGGCGCCCGGGTAGCCGTAGCCGGCCGGCGGCTGTTGGGGCTGCTGCGGGGGGTACGGCTGGTGGCCGCCGTGGCCTGGGTCGCCGAAGTACTCCGGCTCGCCCTGGCCGCCGGCCTGGGGCCACTGCGGGGGCGGTCCGCCCTGGTAGCCGCCGGCGGGCGGGGTCGGCTGACCGCCGTACGGGGCTTGCTGCCCGTACGGCTGCTGCCGCGGTTGTCCGTGCGGTCCGTCGGTGCGGTTGTCCCGGCCGCGTCCGGTCCTGAATCCAGCCACGTGGTCGAACGTACCTGGTCCGGACGGATCGCGCGCCGGGGCGAGTTGGCGGAAGGGGCGTTTGCGGCCGAGCTGTGACATCCCCGCCGGGGGACCCTTAGGGGACGCGGAAGGGAAAGGCCGGGTCAGCCCGAGAGGTGGCTCCCCAGCTCCGGGGCCCCCTCGGTGGGGATGCCGAGGGTGGAGACGTACAGGACGGCCGGGTCGGTGAGCTTGCGCGTCCTGGTGGAGCGGGCGGTGTGGAAGGAGCCGTTGCCGGCGTTCTCGCCGGCGGCGCCGATGACGGGGTCGGCGAGGCCGTCGCCGTCGAGGTCGGCGAGGTGGACGGCGGTGCCGAAGCGGTCGCCGGGCTCGTTCCCGTCGCGGAAGGGGCGGGCGTTCTGGTGGAGGGAGCGGGCGCCGTCGCCGGTGAGGCCGGAGCCGTCGGTGTCGCCGTAGAGGGCGATGACGGCGCCGGTCTCGGGGACGCCGTCGATGTGCTCGCCGGGGACCCCGACGAGCAGGTCGAGGTGGCCGTCGCCGTCGAGGTCGCCGAGGGCGAGGTCGGCGCCGAAGGCGTCGCCCTTCTCGACGTTGCCGGGGACGCCGACCGTCTCCGGGGTGAGGGTGCGGACCAGGCCGTGGGCGGGGCCCTCGGCGGTGCCGTGGACGACGCGGACCGAGCCGCCGAGTTCGCTGGGGCGGGCGGGTTCCCCGACGGCCGGGGAGCGGGGGGCCTTGGCGGCGGCCTCGGCCTTGTCGTCCTTGACCTGCTGGGCCCTCTCGCGGGCCTTGGCCTCGGGGGTGTCCTCGGAGGGCTTGGCGATCCCGGGGTCCTTGGGGGGCGCCAGTTCGCGGGGGCCGTCGGCGGCCTCGGTGGGGTCGGTGCCGAGGACGACCTCGTCGTAGCCGTCGCCGTCGGTGTCGCCGACCGCGCCCACGGGGCCGCCGGGGAGGCGCTGGGTGCCGGTGGCGGTGGGGCCTTCGGCGGTGCCGGGGAGCCAGAAGGTGGCGGGGCGGGCGTCGTCGGCGGCGTACCCGTCGACGAGCAGGTCGTCCTTGCCGTCACCGTCCAGGTCGCCGGCGCCCAGTGAGCGGGCACCGAGGCCGAAGCGGCCGTGCAGGGGCGGGGTGACGACGTGGTGGGAGCCGGGGGTGCCGTCGCGGGTGACGCCGCCGAGGAAGACGTCGACGGAGGCGTAGCCGTAGGCGGCACCCATGGCTATGTCGGTGCGGCCGTCACCGTCGAAGTCGCCGGTGGTGACGGGGGCGCCGAAGCCGTCGTGGCTGCCGGGGCGCGGGTCCTTGAGGGTGGTGCCGCCGACCAGGCCGGAGGGGGAGCCCCAGAGGACGACGGCGGTACCGGTGTCGTGGTCGTCGCCGATGTCCTCGCCCGGGGCGCCGGTGACCAGGTCGTCGTAGCCGTCGCCGTCGAAGTCGCCCCAGGCGTGGGCGGCGCCGAAGTGGTCGTACGGCTCCGCGTCGCCGGGGACGCCCGGGCTGTCCTGGTGGATCGTGGTGTGCCGGTTCCCCTCGGGGCCGCCGTAGATGATCGCGAGCTGTCCGGCGGCCACCTGGCCCTCGACGGTCGCCCTGGGCGCGGAGACGGCGACGTCGGCGTACCCGTCGCCGTTGAAGTCGGCGCCGGCGACCGGCGTACCGGAGTCCGCGGTGGCCACGGGTGCCACGGCGAGGAGCCCGCCGGTCAGGACGGCGGCGGTCGCGGCGGCGAGGGCGGTGCGGAGGTACTGCGGCATGTCTGGGGCTCTCCTGGGCGGGCCGGGCTCCCGTCGCGAACGAGGACGGGGTGGTGGCGCCGGGGGTCGGTCAGGTGGCGGAAGCTCTGCGGGTGAGGTTACGGGGTGCGACGGCGCCGGGCCCAGGCAGGCGGCCCGGCTCCGCTCCCCACGAGGTCAGCGCGGCAGCAGGTCGGCCGTCGTGAACGACAGCGCCGGGCGCGCGGCGGTGCCCTTCGCCGTGCCGGGGTGGACGGTGACGGAGTCGCGGGTGGCGCCGTGGACGGTGCGCAGGACCAGGTCGGCGCGGCCGTCGCCGTCGTAGTCGGCCAGGGCCAGCAGCCGCACGGCGTCGCCCTTGCCGCCGGGCGGCGTGACGGTGACGGCCCCGCCCGCGTCGAGGCCGGTACGGGCGCCGGGCAGCACGGTGACGGCGCGGGTGCCGTCGGCCGGGGCGAGGGCGAGGTCGGTGAGGCCGTCGCCGTCGGCGTCACCGGCCGCGAGGGGGCCCGGGGCGCGGGTCTTCACGGTGGTGGCGGGCCGTCCGGGGGCACCGGGGCGCAGGCGCAGGGTGGCGCCGGCGGCGAGGGCGGTGTCGAGGCCGGCCGTACGGGTGCCGCTGCCGCTGCCCGTGAAGTGGCCGAAGGCGTGGGCGGTGGCGGCGGGCAGGGCCGGGCCCGGGCGGGTCGGGCCCTGGGGTCCGCCGAGGACGACGCGGGCCCTGGCGCGGCCACCGCCCGCGCGGACGACCAGGTCGCTTCTCCCGTCGCCGTCGAGGTCGGCGGCGGGGCCGGTCGGCAGGTCGCCGGGGACGGGCAGGGTGGGGCCGGCCGCGGCGGGAGCGCCCTTGCGGGTGAACGGGCCCCGGAGGAAGGAGAGTCGGCTGCTGCTGGCGTGCAGGACCAGGTCCGCCTCGCCGTCCCCGTCGAAGTCCCCGCAGACGGGGTGGTCGGCCCAGTCGTTGCCGAACCGGGCCCGGTCGGGGACGCGCAGGACGACGGCGCGCCCGGTCAGCCCCTGGGGCCCGCCGAAGACCAACTGCACCGGAACGGGCGGACGCCCCTGCCCGTCGAACGGCGGATCGGTGGAGACGACCAGGTCGGTGTACCCGTCCCCGTCCAGGTCGCAGGCGGCCTCCGCGTCGAAGGCGGCGGGCAGGACGCCCTCGACCTCGGCGGCGTTCCGGGTGGGTGAGAGCAACTGGCGGGCGCCGGGGACGAGGCCGCGCTCGCTCCCGTAGACGATCCCGATGCCCGCGTCGTCGCCCTGCGGGTCGTCCGCGCCCTTGGCCAACTCGTCGAGGACCAGGTCGGGATGGCCGTCACCGTTGAAGTCCGGGGGTGCGGCGGTGTCCCGGGCGGCGCGAGTCCCCTTGCCCCGGGGGACGGGGAGGGGCGGGGTGGCCTTGCCGGACTTGGCGTTGGCCTGGGTGGAGCGGGCCTCGCCTCCGTCGTCCGACGGGGCGCAGGCGGTGAGGGCGAGGGCTGCGGCGAGGAGGGTGGCGGCTCGGCGGGGGGTGCGGGGGCGGGGGGCGCGACTCGGGGTGCGGGAAGGTGCGTCGTTGCCGCGCGCCCGGCTGCGTATGCCCATGTGGTGTGCCCGTCCCTGCGTGTGTGCCCGGGGGCCCTGGCGGCCCGGATTTCGGGGCCATGATGCTCCTGGGGCGGGGCGGGGGGTAGGGGCGGGGTGGGAGCCATGTGGGTGGAGGGCTCGAACTGCCGTGTCACAGCGGGCGGTTCGGGGCCGAATCGGCGGGATGCCCCCGTCCCTACACGGGCGGCATCCCCTGCGAACCGCTCACCCGCGTGCCATCCGCGTGCGGGGCGGGGGCGGGCGGGGGGAGCCGGTCCGGCCCCTCGGAGGACTTCCAGGACGCCCGACCCGACGCCCGCCACGAAGGCCGAGAGCCCTGGGCGTGCTTCGGCCTGCCTTGGCCCCGGGGACGGGGCGCGCCTCGGACAGCAGGCACGCTGCGGCAGCGAACCGCCCCGCCGCAGGGTGCGACGGGGCGGTTCGACGGCGGCCCGAGAGGCTGAATCGTTCAGGCGGAGGGGAAGTTGCCCGCCTTGACGCCCGCCACGAAGGACGAGAAGGCGGCGGCCTGGACGGTGAGGACCGGGCCGGACAGCACCTTGGAGTCGCGGACCGGGACGATGCCGTGGGTGGGGAGGAGGTTGGCTGCCACCTCGACGCAGGCGCCACCGTTGCTGCTGTAGGAGGACTTGAACCAGCGGGGAGATTCGGTCGTCACGAGATGCCCTTTCGTACCTGATCGATCAACACCGTGGAGGCGCTCTGCGACAGCGCTTCGGCTTGGAGCTGATGGTACGCCGTCAGCATGGGCTGAACAGCGCCATAATCGCGCTCCAACAAACCCTGTTGGGCCGATTCCGCATATGCCAGAACCGTTCTTTCTGGCAGCGTCAGCAGGTGGACCGGTAGATCGAATGACCTGAGTTCGCCCAGTTCGTACGGAGCAACCTGAAGCACAGTGTTCGGTAGCTCTCCGAAGGCGATCAGGCTCTCCAACTGGTCGGACATGACCTCGGCACCTCCGACCAAACGCCGGATACAGCTCTCGTCCAGCACCACATGAATGATGGGGACGGGATCACGCTTCAGCGAGGCCTGGCGCTTGGCGAGCAGGGTCAAGCGCTCCTCGGCCTGCTGCTCGCTGATCGCACCTCGCCGTAGAGCGCCCCGAGTGATGGCGGCGGCGTACTCCGAGGTCTGGAGCAGGCCGGGGATGATGCCCAGCTCGAAGAGCCTGATCTCCGTGGCGCGTATCTCCTGCTTCACGAACTCCGGAAAGCCCTCCAGCAAGGAGGAGTTCCGCACAGCACGCACTTTCCGGGCCAGCAGGTCGCCCGTCCCCAGCGCCCGGTCAGCACTCCTCGCGAAACGAGGAGTTGGAGGCCTGCGATGAGTTTCCACCGCAGATATATGCGTTCCGGAGATGCGCATGCGCGCGCCCAGCTCTTCCTGAGTCCAGCCCCGTTCATCCCGCAACCTGCGAAGAAGCGCCCCGAACTCGGCAGCCGGCGACTCCTCGGGGTCGATTTCCTTTCGATTCACCACAGTGCGGCTCAACTCCCCATCCGTTTTCCCCACGTTGATGACTCTTCGACACTAGGTCACCCTGATGCCTCTTGGTAGCGGAATCGCTACGGAGTGGAGTGGACGCCGGGGCGTATTCACGGGCGTTCGCGCCCCCGGGGCGCTTCCACCGTTGAAAGGAGGCATGCCTGTGAGTGCTGCCGAATCCCCCCAGGACCAGGGCGCCCGGACGTGCGACGGGTGCGAGGAATGGAAGCTCGCCGAGACGGTCGCCACGGCCCAGCGGGACCTCAGCCGGGCCACGGACTGCCGGGTCCTGCTCCGGCGGCACCAGGAGAGTGCGCAGTGCCGGGCGGGTGAGCCCCGGTGAGCGCGGGGTACGACCCCGGCGGGAAGGCGTACAGCGAGTTCGACCCCCTGCGCTTCCCGCCCTGCCGGTGCGAGGGCTGCCGTCGCCGCGCCGCGCTGGAGGACCAGGCCCAGCCGCCCACCGAGCCCGTCCCCGCCCCCGAACAGCCCCGTTACGTCCGCTGCCCCGTGCTCGGCTGCGGGCGCCTGCACACCGCGCTCCCCGACGACCCGGAGTGACCCGCGTGTCCCGCCGGGACGGGACGGGCCGCCCACGCCGAAGGGCCGCCCCCGCCGTGCTGGCGGGAGCGGCCCTTCGGGCTGTACGTCGGCCGGGATGCCCGGCCCTACTTCGCCGGTTCCGGCTCCGGAGTGTCCTCCGCGGCCTCGTCCGTGGACGGGTCCGCCGGGGTCTTGACCGACTCCAGGAGGAGCTGGGAGACGTCGACGACCGTCAGGCTCTCCTTGGCCTTGCCCTCGTTCTTCTTGCCGTTGACCGAGTCGGTCAGCATGACGAGGCAGAACGGGCAGGCGGTGGAGACGATGTCCGGGTTGAGGGAGAGGGCCTCGTCGACGCGCTCGTCGTTGACGCGCTTGCCGATGCGCTCCTCCATCCACATCCGGGCACCACCGGCGCCGCAGCAGAAGCCGCGCTCCTTGTGGCGGTGCATCTCCTCGTTGCGCAGGCCCGGGACGCTGGCGATGATCTCGCGCGGCGGCGTGTAGACCTTGTTGTGGCGGCCCAGGTAGCACGGGTCGTGGTACGTGATCAGGCCCTCGACCGGGGTGACCGGCACGAGCTTGCCCTCGTCCACCAGGTGCTGGAGCAGCTGGGTGTGGTGGATGACCTCGTACTCGCCGCCGAGCTGCGGGTACTCGTTGGCGATCGTGTTGAAGCAGTGCGGGCAGGTCGCGACGATCTTCTTGGAGCCCTTGGGCTTCTTCGTCGACGCGTCCTCGTCGTCCTCGCCGAACGCCATGTTCAGCATCGCGACGTTCTCCTGACCGAGCTGCTGGAACAGCGGCTCGTTGCCGAGGCGGCGGGGCGAGTCACCGGTGCACTTCTCGTCGCCGCCCATGATCGCGAACGTGACGCCCGCGATGTGGAGCAGCTCCGCGAAGGCCTTGGTGGTCTTCTTCGCGCGGTCTTCCAGAGCGCCCGCGCAGCCGACCCAGTAGAGGTAGTCGACCTCGGTGAGGTCCTCCACGTCCTGGCCGACGATCGGGACCTCGAAGTCGACCTCCTTGGTCCACTCGACGCGCTTCTTCTTGGCGAGCCCCCAGGGGTTGCCCTTCTTCTCCAGGTTCTTGAGCATCGTGCCCGCCTCGGACGGGAACGCGGACTCGATCATCACCTGGTAGCGGCGCATGTCGACGATGTGGTCGATGTGCTCGATGTCCACCGGGCACTGCTCGACGCAGGCGCCGCAGGTGGTGCAGGACCACAGGACGTCGGGGTCGATGACGCCGTTCTCCTCGGCGGTGCCGATGAGGGGGCGCTCGGCCTCGGCCAGCGCGGCGGCGGGGACGTCCTTCAGCTGCTCCGCCGTGGCCTTCTCCTCGCCCTCCATCGTCTTGCCGCCGCCGGCCAGCAGGTACGGGGCCTTGGCGTGCGCGTGGTCGCGCAGCGACATGATGAGGAGCTTCGGGGAGAGCGGCTTGCCGGTGTTCCAGGCGGGGCACTGCGACTGGCAGCGCCCGCACTCGGTGCAGGTGGAGAAGTCCAGCAGGCCCTTCCACGAGAAGTGCTCGACCTGCGAGGCGCCGAAGACCGCCTCCTCGGCGCCCTCCTCCTCGTCGAAGACCGTCTCGAAGTCGATCTCCTTGCCGCCCGAGACCATCGGCTTCAGCTCACCGAGGGCGGTGGAGCCGTCGGCCTCGCGCTTGAACCAGATGTTCGGGAAGGCGAGGAAGCGGTGCCAGGCCACGCCCATGTCGGTCTTGAGCGCGACGGTGATCATCCAGATGAAGGACGTACCGATCTTGATCGTGGCGACGAGGTAGACGAGGTTCTGGATCGTCTCCGTGCCGAGCCCGCGGAAGCCGGCCACCATCGGGTACGTCACCAGGTACGACCACTCGAAGTGGTCCACGTGGTGCAGGGCGCCCTCAAGACCGCGCAGGACCAGGATGGCCACGCCGATGATGAGGATGACGGCCTCGACGAAGTACGCCTGGCCGGTGTTGGACCCGGCGAAGCGGGACTTGCGGCCCGGCCGGTCGGGGCGCGAGAGCTGGCGGATGACGATCAGCACGGCGATGCCGAGGAACGTCAGCAGGCCCACCAGCTCGGTGAAGATCTCGTACGGCGCCCAGCCGCCGATGATCGGCAGCTGCCAGTCGGCCTGGAAGACCTGGCCCAGCGCGTGGACCAGGGTGAGCACGAGCGCGAAGAAGCCCACCGCGACGAACCAGTGCGCGACGCCGACGACGCCCCAGCGGTTCATCCGGGTGTGGCCGAGGAACTCCTTGGCCACCGTGACGGTGCGCTGCACCGGCTCGTCGGTCCGGGTGCCCGCGGGGACGGGCTGGCCGAGGCGGACGTACCGGTAGATCTGCGCGATGGCCCGGCCGAACAGCGCCACGCCGACGACGGCGAGGGTCAACGACACAATGATCGCGGCGAGTTGCATGGAGGCTCCTCGAACCTGCGCGAGCGGATAGCTAGGCGGATGGTCATGCGGACGGCGACCGAGGCGGCACCGCCGGTGCGAGGATGGCCCCGCGCTCATTACTAAGCGGTAACTTACTCAGTCCGTACGAGACTATCCATTTATTCGGCCGCACTGTAGCCAGCCGGGCGGTGATCTGCGTCGCTGAGGCGACCCTGAGTGGCGAGGCGGCGTCCCGTCGCGGCGCCGCCCCGCCGCTGTCGGCCCTGCGGCCCCTTCGACGCGTTCGATCACCACATCATCCGACATGGCGGACGGTTCGCGGGACATCGGCGCCGGGCGCGTCCGCCCGCGCGCCCCCTCGGCTCAGCCGGACAGCTCCAGCACCCGTCGCAGCCAGTCCAGGCGGGCGGCGCGGGCGGCCCGGGAGATCCTGGCGCCGGGGACCAGGCCGTCCGAGCCGTGGAAGGCGCCCGGCCAGACGTGCAGCTCGGCCCGGCCGCCCGCGCCCCAGACCCGGGAGGCGAAGGCCGCGCCCTCGTCGCGGAAGGTCTCGGCCGAGCCGACGTCCAGGTAGAGGGGAGGCAGGCCCGAGAGGTCGCGGGCGCGGGCCGGGGCGGCGTACGGGGGGACGCCGGGGCCGCCGGCCGCCCGGCCGAGCAGCGCGGCCCAGCCCGCCTCGTTGGCCGCCCGGTCCCAGACGCCGCAACCGGCGAGCTGGCGGGCGGAGAGGCTGTCGTTGCGGTCGTCGAGCATCGGGGAGAGCAGCATCAGCGCGGCCGGGAGCCGCACGCCCCGGTCCCGGGCGAGCAGGGCGGCACCGGCGGCGAGGCCGCCGCCCGCGCTGGTGCCGTGCAGGACGGAGCGGTCCGGGTCGAGGCCGTGGGCGGCGGCGCCCTCGCCGAGGGTCCAGGAGAGCGCCGTCAGGCAGTCCTCGACGGGGGCGGGGTGGGGGTACTCGGGGGCGAGGCGGTAGTCGACGGAGACGACGGCGCAGCCCAGCTCGCGCGCGTAGGTGAGGGGGTCGAGGACGCCCGCCCGGCGGTCGCCGACGATCATGCCGCCGCCATGCAGGGCGCAGAGGAAGGGGAGCGGGCCGGGCGCGGGTGCGGTGGGGCGGCAGACGAGGACGGGGACGCCGTCCGCGTCGTCCTCTTCGACCCGCCAGGCACCGCCGGCCGTCAGCTGGTCGTCGGTCACCTCCGGGTAGGCGGCGACCGCCTCCCGCAGCGCCGGGACCATGTCGACCTCGGCGGTGTCGGGCGTGGTGCGGCGCAGCTCGGCGGCGGCAGCGGCCAGCTCGGGGTCGTAGGGCGGGGCGGGCGGGGGCGGCTCGGCGGGGGTCGCGGGCACGGGCGGGCTCCTGGGGTGGTCCGCGCGGGGCGCGGGGAGGCGGCCCAGCCGGGCCGGGCATCCGGAAGGAGGGGGTCCGTTGAGATCTGCCCCGGAGCTGGTTGCATAATGCCGGAGGCAGCCCCGTCGCGTATCCCCCGTCGCGACGGGGCTGCCTTCCGTCGTACGGACGCCTTCCCCCCTGGCGTCCGCACCTGCCGCCGTCCCCCGACGGGCGGCCTCCCCCTCATCTCCCCCGGTGTCCCGGCTGTGTGCCGGGGCCTCCGGCCTTGCACCGGTCGCCCGGTCTCCCGGGTCCGGCTCGCCCGTGCGGCGGTCACGGGCGCCACCGGGTACGCGCCGTCTCCCCGCGCCGCCACCCCCGTGGGCGGCCCGAAGGCGGATCGCGTTCACGCCGGGGACGGGTTGATGCGCGTAGCATCGCCTTCCGCCACCGGCCTGTGCCACCGCCGGGGGCCCTCCGCGGCGACGTGCGTCCACGGCGGAGCCCCGGCAGCAACGCGCCCGGTCACCGTCAGGGCGCTCCCCTCGCGGCCCCCTGCCGGTGTTTTTTCGAGTTAACAGTGACGTAGAGTATTTACGCAAGTCCGAATCCGCAGCCGGAGCGCAATGCTCCCTTTGTCCACCCCTTCTCGCCGGGCACCGCCCGTTCGGGCGTCCGCCGCGCCTCCCCGGACGCGAGTCGGGCGCGGCCACCGGGACTGGGGCCCGTGGACCGGGGCAGGCATGGCCGGGAGGCCGCGGACGGTGGCAGGGGGTCCGTTACAGTACGACCCCGCCGACCGAGACGCGCACACCGCGGGCCTCGGTCCAGCAGGAACGGCGGAGGGGACAGTGGGGGCCGGATGAACAGCGCTGCCAGCTCGGAGGGGACCGACCGGACCGGGCAGCGGCGGCAGACCACCCCCGCCGCACCGCCAGGCACCCCGCACGACCACCCGGCGCACCCACCGGGGGACGACGGCGCCCCCGAACTGACGACGCTGCGGCAGAAGGTCGAGTACATGGTCGAGAAGACCTTCCCCGGCCAGCGCATCTCCGGCCGCTACTTCTCCGACCTGGTCCGCAGCCGCGGCGGCTCCCTCTCGCACAGCTACTTCTCGAACATCCTGGCCGGCAAGGTCACCCAGCCCTCCGAGGAGATCCTGAAGGCGCTCGGGCTCGGCTTCGGCGTCGACTGGCGCTTCTTCAAGGAGGAGTCCGAGGTCGTCGACGACGTGGTGGCCGGGCTCCAGTTCCTGGTCAAGCGGCGCACCGGCGAGATCAGCGGCGTCGCCGGCCGCGGCCTCGACGCACACGGACTCCCCCCCGAACTCCTGCAGTTCGCCCTCTCCCTGCTGGAGGAGAGCCAGCGCGGCGAGCAGGACGACGGCCGGCCCGGCGACGCGGGGAGCTGAGCGGCCATGTCGCTGCGCGCGCTGCGCAAGGAGTGCGAGGACGGCCTCGCCGACCTGCCGATACCCTCGCCCTTCGGGATAGCGGGCCTCGTCGCCAACATGGAGGCCGCCCGGGGGCGCACCATCGTCCTGCACGAGATCCCCGACCACCTCACGCGCGTCCACTCCGCGTGCGGGCTGCGGCTGAAGACCCCCGCCACCAGCTTCGTCCTGTACCGCAAGCGCCCCACCGCCTACCAGACGCAGCACGTCATCCTGCACGAGCTGTGCCACGAGTGGTTCGACCACGGCACCAGCCTCGACGGCGACCAGCTCCGCCGCCTCCTGCCGGTCTTCGACCCCAGCCTGATCGGCCGCGTCCTCGGCCGCGAGCCGGACGCGCCGGCGCCCGACGGGAGCCCCCTCCCCGGCCTGGAGGGGCCCGTGCAGGCCCGCGCCGTCTACGACACCCACGACGAGCGGGTGGCGGAGTTCGGCGCCTCCCTCATCCCGCGCATGGCCCGCGAGGTGGCGGGCGACGACATGGTGGGCCGCCTCGCCAACTCCCTGGCCCGGCCCGTCTCCCACCGCCGGGGTGCCCGCTCCCTGTTCCGGCGGCGGCCCTGAACCACTAACCTCGGACGGCCCCCACTGCCCGGCCCTCCCACGCCGGGCCACGCACCCCCACCCAAGGACCCCGTGTGAGCACCCTCGACCTGGCCGGTTACCTCGTCGCCGCGCTGATGACGGCCGTCGCCCTGTGGCGGATGCCCGCGGCCCTCTGGGGGGACGAGGAGGACCGGCGCAGACGCGCGCTCTGGGGCTGCTACGCCGGATTCGCCGCCGCCCTGTGGACCAAGACGGAGATCGTCCGCACCTCGCTCAACGACAGCCCGGTCACCGACCTGGCCGTCCTCATCAAGCACTACACGGCGACCATCGCGATCCTCGCCATCCTCAGCTACATCGTCGCCATCTACGGCCGTTACGCGGACCGGGGCGCGATCCCCCGCCACGTCCGCTTCGCCCGCCTCGTCCAGCGCACCGCCACCAAGGCGTCGGTCGCCACCCTCGTCCTCCTCACCGTCCTCTTCTTCACCGTCGTCGACCGGTCCGTCCCCTCCGACCGCTTCGTCTCCGACCACGCGGGCCAGCCCGGCGCCACCCTCTACATGACGGTCTTCTACGTCTACCTCGGCGCCGCCTCCGCCGTCTGCGCCTACCAGTGGAAGCTCGCCACCGCCGACGCCACCACCCGGCACCTGCGGATCGGCCTGTCGATGATGACCGCCGCCATGTTCATCGGCGTCGCCTACACCCTCAGCCGCACCCTGTTCATGTGGGTCAGCGTCGTCGACCAGCCGAGCGTGGAGTTCGCCGACACCTTCGACAAGGTCACCGAGGCCGGACAGGTGCTGCTCTTCGCCCTCTTCGCCGTCGGCGCCTCGCTGCCCGCCTTCTCCACCGGCCTGCGCCGGGCCCGCCTCTGGCGCGCCCAGGCCCGGCTGCACCCGCTGTGGCGCGAGCTGATGACCGCCTTCCCCGAGCAGCCCTTCGCCCCGCCCGCCTCCCTGCTGCGCGAGGCCATCCGCTTCGACACCCCGGCCGACCTGCGGGTGGACCGCTGGTCCGCCGACATCGCCGACGCCGTCGAGAAGCTGCGCCACTACGCGCCCGAGCACCTGGCCGACGCCGCCCGCGCCGCAGCCGCCGAGGACACCGCCGACGCGGCCGCGCGGGGCCCCCGCACCGACGCCCACTGGATACGGGCCGCGCTCGCCGCCCGCGCCGAGGGCGCCCCCGCCGGGCCCGCCGCCCCGGCCACCGACCCGCGGCAGGCCGAGGACCAGGAGGGCGAGGTCGCCTGGCTCACCCAGGTCGCCGCCGCCTGCCGGACCATCCCCGCCGCCCGTACCGCCGCCGTCCTCGCCGCAGCCCGCACGGGCCACGGCGCGGGCGCCGCCATCCCCGACTCCCCGGAGCAGCCGACCCGATGACCACCAGCACCGCCTCCACCAGCCCCGAGACGCCGGAGAACACCGCAGCCCGCCGCGTCACCGACATCCTCCAGCCCCGCAACGTCCTGCTCGCCGGGATGCTCGGGATCGGCCTCGCGGCGGCCGGGGGGCACTGGTCAGGACTGCTCTGGGGGTTCCTCGGGGCGCTCTGCGCCGGGCTCATACCCGCCGGGTACATCGAGTGGCAGCGGGGCCGGGGCGCCTGGGGCGACCGGCACGTGGTCGACCGGACCAAGCGCGCGCCGATCTTCTTCGTCATCCTCGGATCGATCGGGGCCGGTTCGCTGGTGATGGTGGCCGGGGGCGCGCCCCGCGACATCCTCGTCACCATGCTGGCCCTGTGGGCCATGACCATCGTGCTGCTCGCCGTCAACACGGTGTGGAAGATCTCCGTGGACGCGGCCGTCGCGTCGGCCATGGTGGCTCAACTGGCCGTCGTGCACCATCCGTTGTGGCTCGCCGGGTATCTGCTGGCTGCGGCGGTGTGCTGGTCGCGGGTGGCGTTGGGGTACCACACGGTGGGGCAGGTCACCGCCGGGACGGCGGCGGGGGTCGCTACGGCGGCGGGGTTCCTGATCGGCTGAGCAGGGACGCCCTCAGACCAGGTGCCGGTTGGGCAGCCGCGCCGCCTCCGCGCACTCCGGAAGCTCCACCACCGTCACACCCGCCCCCTCCAGGAGTTCGGCGCCGTCGGCACCGGGGACGAAGGTGTCGGGCTCCCGCCAGGCGGTCACGACACGGCGGACACCCGCGTCCCGGATGAGCTGGGCGCAGGGGCGCGGCCGGGAGGCCCGGCGGGCGCAGGGTTCGAGGGAGCTGTAGATAGTTGCGGTGGCGAGCCTGGGGTCGTCGGCGGGGAGCTTGGCCAGGGCGGCTTCCTCCGCGTGGTCGTGCGGGTCGCTCTCGCGGGAGTGCCCACGGGCCAGCTCCGCACCGTTGGCCGCGACGACGACCGCCCCGACGCTGAAGGCCGTGGCCGAAGGCGGGCAGAGCAAGGCCAGTTCGCAGGCGAGGGACAGCCACTCCCGGTCGGCGGCGCTGGGGTCGTGACCAGCGCCAGGAGCGCCGCCGGGCGAGGGAGTGAGGCTCATCGTTGCTCCGTGGACAGATCCTTGGGGGCGTACTTCAGGAGTACCACGTCGCCGATCTGCCGGGCCTCCAGGAGCCGGAGGCGTGCCCCGGGCCCGCCGGGATAGTGCGCCGGGCCGAGCATGCGGACGGCGTCCGGCTGGCCGACCAGGAGCGGGGCGACGGCGAGGTGGAGTTCGTCGGCGTACGCCCCTTCGAGGAACTGGGTGTGCAGGGACCCGCCGCCTTCGACCATGAGCCGCCCGACGCTGTACACGTCACCCAGGAGGTCGAGGGCGGTCGGCCACACTGCCCCAGCAGGGAGGTGCTGGACCCTGGCGAGGTCACCGAGGTTGGCCCGCGCCTTCTCCGTGGCTTCCTCCCCCACAGCCAGGACGAGCTTGTCGCCCCCGTGGTGCCAGAACTTCCACCCCGGGTCGAGCGCGCCCGTACCGGTGAGGGTCACCTTCAGCGGGTACGCGGGCCGCCCTGCGGCAACACGGGACGCCCGACGTTCGGGCGAGTTGACGAGGAGACGCGGGTTGTCGGCCCGCAGCGTCCCGGCTCCGACGAGGATCGCGTCGACACTCGCCCGGACCGCGTCGACGCGGTCGAAGTCCGCCGCGTTCGACAGCAGGAGCCGGTCCTCGCCGGGCCGGGTGTCGAGGTGGCCGTCGATCGAGACGGCGGAGAGAAGGACGTGGGGGCGGGGCATGAGGGGCTCCCGGAGGTGTGGGGCGTACAGGTCGGTATGAGGGCCCGGCGCTAATCGTCACCCCGACACGAAGTGAGCCGAAAACCGCCGCCCCCGTGCCCTGGCTCTGCCATCCTGAAGCCTGATCGAGAGGGGCCGCACCGATGCAGTGGAAAACCCACGGGGAACGTCCGATCTACGAGAACAAGTGGGTGAACCTCTGGCTCACCGACGTGGAGACGCCGGACGGGCACCGGTGGGAACACCACGTCGTCAAGATGCGGCACTTGGCGGTGGCTGTGGTCGTCAACAAGCGCCGCGAGGTGCTGATGATGTGGCGGCACCGCTTCATCACCGACGCCTGGGCCTGGGAGTTGCCGATGGGCCTGATCGAGGAGGGGGAGACCCCCGCCGAGGCCGCCGCCCGCGAGGTCCTGGAGGAGACCGGGTGGCAGGTGGGCCCGGTCAAGCCGCTCGTCTACGCCGAACCTGCCAACGGCATCACCGACTCGAAGCACCACGTCTTCCTCACCGAGGGCGCGACGTACGCGGGGCCGCCCACGGAGAAGAACGAGTCGGACCGCATCGAGTGGATTCCGCTCGCCGACGTACGCGCGATGATCGACCGCCGCGAGGTGGTCAGCAGCGGGGCCCTGGTCGGACTGATGTACGTCCTCATGGACGAGGCGACGCACTGAGCCCACCGGGCAGGGTCTCGCGCAGCCGTGCCTCGAAGTCGAGGACCAGCGGTTCGCGGCGGTGGGGCGCCAGCTCCCCGTAGAACTCGCGCAGGTGGTCCGCGACGCGCCGGGAGGCGGTGGCGGCCGCCGGGGTCAGTGCCTCCGTCGCCGTGTGGCACGCCTCGTCCAGCTTGCCCCGCTGGAGCTGCGTGCGGGCGAGCCAGAAGGCGTGGAACGCGCGGCCCCGGTGGTTGCTGTGCTGCTCACGGCGGAGGGCGTCGGTGATGAGGGGCTCTGCGAGTTCCGCGTCGCCGAGCCTGCCGTGGGCGATACCGGTGTCGACGGCGAGTTTCGTCTCGTCGAAGTACGCCACCCAAGCCGGGTCGGGGTCGCCCGTGCCGATCCGGCCGAAGGACGCGTGCGCCTCCGCGAGGGAGCGGTGGGTCGCCACCGGGTCTCCGAGGGCCGCATGGGCGAACGCCTCCCGCGTGGCGAGCATGGCCAGAACTCTGGGCGTCGTTCCTTCCGCGTACCGGGCCTGGTCCCGGGCCGCCGAAACCAGAGCGAGGGCGTCTCCTGGCCTTTCCTGGTAAGTGGCCTGCAGACTCATGCAGGCAAGGACATTGGCCATGAACAGCCGGTCGTCCGCAGCCTTGGCGAGTCCGAGGGCCTCGGTGAAGTAAGCGCGAGCCTGGTGGTACTGGCGGGCGTCGAAGTGCGTCCACCCCGTGAGCCTGGCCAGCTCCGCGGCGATGCCGTGGAGACCGTCCCGGAGCGGAACGTACGGCTGCTCTCTGAGAAGCCCCAGCACGTAGCGGAGTTGGCCGACCACGGCGGGCCGTAAGGTCTCGCCACCGTGTTCGTCGTCCCGGCGCCAGTAGTCGGTGATGGAGGAGTGCAGCGCTTCCAGTGTGGCCGTACCGGGGCGGTGGTCGGCCGCCAGCGCGAGCACACTGTCGATGCCCGTTCCGGGAAGGCCGGCCGCGACCGGCTCCCTGGACAGACCCCCGACACCGGACCGTTGCGCCGGAACGTCCAGGCACGGTGGCGTCTCCCAGGCACGGCGGGCGAGGCCGAGCATGTGTCCGGGAATGCGCAAGCCGTCGGCGATCCGCTCGACGACGTCCATGTGCACCAACTGGCGTCGGCCTGCGATCACTTCACCGACGCGGCTGGGGGTGAGATCGCACCGCCGCGCGATCATCGACGGATAAATGCCCGCCCGGGTCTTCACCAGCCGGAAAACGGTGCCGAAGTCCCTGCTCCGGCACGCGTCGATCATCGCCGGGTCCGTCAGCAGACCGGCCGGAAGTTCCGGTGAGTGAGGCAGCTCGGGCATCGACACGCTCCGATACGGGACTACGGATCGCTGCGGAAGGCAAACGGACAGTGATGTTACCCACGTTGGGTAACCCGTTGGGCCTTTTCCGCTCGGGCTGCCGCCCGAAATCCTCGACCCATGGCGAACGGACAGAACGACGACGAGGTACGGATGACGCTGCGGATCTCGCGCGACTCCGGCCGCACGTGGGGGCCCACGACGAAGGTGAGCGTGAGCAGGACGAGGCCGGCATCGGTGAGCCATGAGCGGTACCCGCCGTGCCAGTGCCAGAGCTGCCGCGCCCGTCAGCCGCAAGCCGCTCACGGCTCGGTGACGTGATGCGCTGCGCACACCGGCGCCGGGTACCGGTCGACGTGTTGACCGCCCTCTGGTCCGCTGGCTGGTTCGAGACAGCGGTGCGGTGCCAGTTACCGCCGCACAGCACCGGTAAGCACCACGGCTTGCTCGCCGAGACCGAACCGTACGCGGCCCTGTGGTTCCGCTGGGACGAGGGCGGCACGGCGGAGGCCGTCACGCTGCCCGACTGCCCGGTGCCGCCCCTCGACACCGACGCCGACGCCTGCTGCCTGTACTCCGGGCACCCCGAGCGGCACACCTGGGACGTAGCCGCGTACAGCGAGGAGACCTCGTGCACCAGTTGATCGTGAGCCCTTACAACGGCACTTTCCTCGTCGCCCGCCCGGGCATCCGGGCCGGCATGAGACTGCCCCGCGCGAAGTACGGCGAACTCGCCGCCCTCGCCAACAGCGGCCGTCCCGTGCTCAGGTGGCTCGTGGAGGGCGCACGGAAAGCATGGGACCTCGACCTCACCGCCACACCGTTCCGGAACGCCGTCCTGGTACGCCCACAGACGCCCCTCGGCTACGGACGGGCCACCTGGGAGATCAACAAGGGCTGCAACTTCAACTGCGAGCACTGCTACCTCGCGGAGAGAAAGTTCGAGGGCCTGCCCTGGGACGGGAAGGCGCGGTTGTTGCGCCTTCTGCGCGACGCGGGAGTGCTCTGGCTCCAGTTCACCGGCGGCGAGCCGCTGATCGACCGTGACTTCATGGATGCCTACGACCTCGCGTACGACTCCGGCATGCTCATCGAGATCCTGCCCAACGGCTCCCGGCTGCACCACCCCGAGATCATCGCCATGCTCAGGAACCGGCCGCCGCACAAAGTGACGGTGTCCCTCTACGGCGCCACACCTGACAGCTTCGACTCCCTGACGCGCAGGAAGGGAGCCTTCCGGCTCGTGGAGAAAGGGCTCGATGCCGCTCGGGAAGCACGCATCCCTCTCGAACTCGCGTTGATCATCACCCGGCACAATGCCCACGAGGTCCACGCCATGCGCGCCTTCGCCGACCGTTACGGTGCCCGTCGCACCGAGTACGGCACCATCTCGCCCACGTACACGGGCGACCCCGAACCGCTGGCCGCGCAAGCACCAGGATTCCTGGACAAGACGAGTGTCTTCCAGGGCTGTCCCGCCGGTCACACCTTCTTCCACGTCGACCCGCACGGCCAGGCCACCATGTGCAAGGTCGGCCGCGAAAACCCCGTCGACCTGGTTACCGAGGGCCTGGACGGGCTCCGCCGTCTACCCCGCATCGCCGATGCCCAGATGCTTCGCACCGGTGGCTGCGGCGGCTGTCTGCTCTCCGGCACCTGCCGGGTCTGCCGACCGCTCGCCAAGGTGTACCAGGAGGCGAAGGAGCCACTCAACACCTATTGCCGACACGGAAAGGAAGACCGTCGCTGACCGCTGTCATGGTGGAGATCACGAGCCCGCCGACTGCCCTGCGGGAACCCGAGGAAGTCGTACTCCTCGACGGCCTGGAGACGCTGACCGAGGGGGCCGTCCCGGGCTGCAACGACGACAACCCTTACCGGTAGTCGTTCAGGCAGGTGAGAGCGTCGGGGCTCGGCGGCATGTGGACGGCGAGCCCCGGCCGACGCACCGGCTAACCGAGGAAAGGCGCCGCATGCCCACTGCCCGTTTCTCTGTCGACCAGCTTCCGTCCGCCGTACGGGCTGCTGTCGAGGAGCACACCGGACCCCTGCTCCACGCCGAAGAGGTGGCCGAAGGGTTCAACAGCGAGATCTCCGTACGCCTCACTTCGGCCTCCGGCGCCTGGCACGTCAAGGGCCTGCGCACCGACCACCCCCGCGTCTGGACCCAGGCCCGCGAGGCAGCGATCGCCCCCTTCCTCACCGGGCTGGCTCCCGCACTGCGCTGGCATGTCGTGAGCCACGGCTGGGACCTCCTCGGCTTCGAAGCCCTGACCGGCCACCACCACGCCGACTACGCACCCGGCTCCCCGGACCTGCCGAAGGTCGTCGCCCTGCTGGACCGGCTCGGCGGAACGCCCCGCCCTGACATTCCGCTCCGCGAGGCGGAGCAACGCCTGAAGGAGTACGTCGGGGAACCGGCCGACCTGGCCTTCTTCTCCGGCGACCATCTTCTGCACACCGACCTGAACAACACCAACGTCCTCGTCGCCGAGGAAGCCCGTCTCGTGGACTGGGCCTGGGCCACGCGCGGGGCTGCCTGGCTCGACGCCGCCTACTGGGTCATCTGGCTCATCGCCTCCGGCCACACTCCCGCCTCGGCGGAAAGCTGGGCGGCCCGGACTCTCGCCTGGGCCACGGCCCCCGCCCCGGGAATCACCGCCTTCGCCGCCGCCAGCCATCGTCTGTGGTCCGAGATCAGCACGAGCGACCCCGATCCGTGGACGACCAGGCCGGCGACGGCGGCAAGGGTCTGGGACGAGTACCGGGCGAGGGCCTGAGCCCGGCGTCCAGGGCCTGTCCGCCGGACAGTCCCTAGCTCGCAGAGGCAGGGTCGCGGCGCCGCAGCACCCAAGCCGAAGCCCCCGCCCCCGCCACGCAGAGGCAGGCCGTGACCCAGACGGCCGTGTGGACGCCGTTGAGGAACGCCTGGCCGGCGGCCTCGGTGACGGGACCGTGGAGGGCTTCAGGCAGGCGGGGGCCGACCGGGGCCACGCCCATGGCGACGGCGTCCTTGGCCTCGGCGAGGCCGTCGGCGACGGGGGCGGGGACTCCGACAGCGGCCAGTTCGGCGCCGAAGGTCGCGGCGACCCGGCTGCTGATCAGGGAGATCAGGACGGAGGTGCCGAGGGCGCCGCCGACCTGGAGGGCGGTCGACTGGAGGCCGCCCGCGACCCCCGCGTCCCGCACGGGCGCGTTCCCGACGATGGCGTCCGAGGAGGCGGCCATGACCATGCCGATGCCCAGGCCGAGCGCCACGAAGGGCGGCCAGAGCGCGGCGTAGGCGGTGTCCAGGCCCCAGCCGAGGATGCCGAGGGAGGCGCCGGCCTGGAGCAGCATGCCGAGCGGCATCGTCAGGCGCGCGCCGAAGCGGCCGGTGAGGGCGGCGCCGAGCGGGGCGGCGACGACCGAGGCGAGGCTGAGCGGGAGGGTGCGTATGCCCGACTCGACGGGGCTGTAGCCGCGCACGTTCTGCAGGTACAGCATGACGAAGAAGATCACGCCGAGCAGGACGAAGAAGTTGACGGCGGTGATGACGGTGCCGATGGTCAGCGCCGGGTTGCGGAAGAGCCGCATCGGCAGCAGCGGGTGCGCCACCCGGTTCTCGTAGAGGCCGAACGCGACCAGGACCACGAGACCGCCCAGCAGTGTCAGCACGGTGGCCGGCGAACCCCAGCCCCACGTCTCGCCCTTGACGACGGCGAAGACCACCAGCAGCAGCCCGAGGGCGAGCAGCACCACTCCGGGGATGTCGAAGCGCGCACCGTGCTCCTCCTCGCCCTTGGCCTGCGGCAGCACCCAGGCGCTGAAGACCAGGGCGAGGACGCCGACGGGGGCGTTGATGAAGAAGACCGACTCCCAGTTGACGTGCTCGACCAGCAGGCCGCCGACGATCGGGCCCAGCGCCGTCGACACCGAGGAGACCATCGCCCAGATGCCCACCGCCATGCCGAACTTCTTCGGCGGGAAGACCGCGCGCAGCAGTCCGAGGGTGTTCGGCATCAGCAGCGCGCCGAAGAATCCCTGGACGGCGCGGAAGACGATGACGCCCTCGATGGACCCGGCCAGGCCGATGGCGACCGAGGCGAGGGTGAAGCCGGCGACGCCTATCAGGTAGTAGGTGCGGCGGCCGAAGCGGTCACCGAGCTTGCCGCCGAGGATGAGGGCGGCGGCGAGCGCCAGCAGGTAGGAGTTGGTGACCCACTGGAGGTCGGCGGTGCTGGCGTTCAGGTCGCGGCCGATCTCCGGGTTGGCCATGGAGACGACCGAGCCGTCCAGGGCCACCATGAAGAGCCCGAAGGCGACGGCTGTCAGGGTCAGCCACGGGTTGCCGCGCCGGCCGGGGGCCGGGGGCGCGGGTTCCGCCTGAGGCGGGGCTTCGGGGGTCCGGGTGGACATGGGGTTTCCTCACAGGAGACGCGGCGGCGGGGTGCCGCCGCAGGGGATGGGTGGTGCCGTGACACGGCTGCGGCCCCGCGCCGGATCAGGCAGGGGCGGGGCTGTGCGGGAGGGGCCGTGCGGCCGGACGTCAGGACCCGGCCGGGTGGAGACCCCGCTCCAGTACGCGCAGGGCTCCGACGGCGGCGCCGAGCGCGGCCCGCTCGCCGTCACTGAGGGTGGCCAGGGCTCGTACGACGTATCCGCTGATCAGGCCGTCCACCGTGCGGGTGCGGGCGGCGGCGGTCGGGGTGAGGTGGAGATGGGTGACGCGCTTGTCGGCGGGGTCCCGGCGGCGCTCGACCAGTCCCGCGGCCACCATCTGGGTCACCGTCGCGCTGAGGTTGTTGGGCTTGACCAGCAGCACCTCGGCCGCCTCCCGGACGGTGATGCCGTCCTGGTCCCGGATCAGCCGCAACAGGGCGATCTGGCCCTCGGCGGGCTTGGGGTGCGGGAAGTCGGCGTCTACGCGGCGGTCCAGGGCGCGATGGAGGGCGGGGAGGACGGCGGCGAGGGCCTGAGCCAGGTCCTCGGCCGGCGGCTTGTCCGGCATCCGTGCTGTCGTCTCCACGGAGAGGAGAATAGGTATGGGGTCATACCTATGTCAAAGTGCGGCGTCCCGCGGGGAGCCGGGCGGACGGCGGGGGTTCGCCCGCCCGCCTCGTCCGTCCACCCGCTGGGCGACGCGGAACAGGGCGGAACCGGACCGCCCCGGGCACGACGAAAACGGTCGGCCCCTCAGAGGGGCCGACCGCTTCGGTGTCGGCGTCCGCCGGGGCGGGACGGGTCAGGCCGTCGGCTTCTCCTCCAGGCGGGGGAAGAGGACGGCGCCCTTGGTGACGGTGGCGCCGGCCGGGAGGCGGCCCCAGTCGGCGGTCTCGTCGATGCGCTGGGAGGCGAGCGGGCCGAGGTGCGGCTCGGCGCCGAGGGAGTCCCAGAGCTTCTGGGAGGTGTCGGGCATCACCGGGTTGAGCAGGACGGCCATGGCGCGCAGCGACTCGGCGGCCGTGTACAGGATGGTGGCGAGGCGGGCGCGGCCCTCCTCGCTGTCGTCCTTGGCGACCTTCCAGGGCTCCTGCTCGGTGATGTAGCCGTTGACCTGCTTGACGAAGTCGAAGACGGCGAGGATGCCGGACTGGAAGTCCAGCTCCTCCCCGATCGCGCGGTCGGCGGTGGCGACGGCCTTGGCCAGGCCCTCCTGGACCGCCCGCTCGGCCTCGCCCGCGGCACCGGCGGCGGGCAGTTCGCCGCCGAAGTACTTGCCGACCATCGCGGCGACGCGGGAGGCGAGGTTGCCGTAGTCGTTGGCCAGTTCGCTGGTGTAGCGGGCGGAGAAGTCCTCCCAGGAGAACGAGCCGTCCTGGCCGAAGGAGATCGCGCGCAGGAAGTACCAGCGGTACGCGTCGACGCCGAAGTGCGAGGTGAGGTCCTGCGGCTTGATGCCGGTTAGGTTCGACTTGGACATCTTCTCGCCGCCGACCAGCAGCCAGCCGTTGGCCACGACCCGGCCGGGGAGCGGGAGGCCCTGCGCCATCAGCATGGCGGGCCAGATCACCGCGTGGAAGCGGAGGATGTCCTTGCCGACCAGGTGGACGTCGGCGGGGAAGGTCGCGTCGAAACGGGCCTGGTCGGCGCCGTACCCGGCGGCCGTGGCGTAGTTCAGCAGGGCGTCGACCCACACGTAGATGACGTGCTTGTCGTCCCACGGGACCTTGACGCCCCAGTCGAAGGTGGAGCGGGAGATCGACAGGTCGGTGAGGCCCTGGCGGACGAAGTTCAGGACCTCGTTGCGCGCGGACTCGGGCTGGATGAAGCCCGGGTTGGCCTCGTAGAAGTCGAGGAGGCGCTGGGCGTACTCGCTCAGCTTGAAGAAGTAGTTCTCCTCCTTGAGGATCTCCACCGGCTTCTTGTGCACCGGGCAGAGCTTCTCGCCCGCGAGGTCGCCCTCGCCGTCGAGCAGCTCACCGGGGAGCTTGTACTCCTCGCAGCCCACGCAGTACGGGCCCTCGTAGCCGCCCTTGTAGATCTCGCCCTTGTCCCACAGGTCCTGGACGAACTCCTGGACGCGGTCGGTGTGGCGCTTCTCCGTGGTGCGGATGAAGTCGTCGTTGGCGATCTCCAGGTGCTCCCACAGGGGCTTCCACGCCTGGGTGACGAGCTTGTCGCACCACTCCTGCGGGCTGACGCCGTTGGCGTCGGCGGTGCGCATGATCTTCTGACCGTGCTCGTCCGTGCCGGTGAGGTACCACACCTTCTCGCCGCGCTGACGGTGCCAGCGCGTGAGCACGTCGCCTGCGACGGTCGTATAGGCGTGGCCCAGGTGAGGAGCGTCGTTGACGTAGTAGATCGGGGTCGTGACGTAGAACGCCTTCGTCCCCTGCTTCTCGTTTCCATTGGCCGCCATGGGCGAAATCCTAACGGCCCGGCGAAGATCACTTCACCGCGTTTCACGGCGTGGAACGCGGGCGGCCCCCGGTCGCCGGACCGGGGGCCGCACAGGTCAGAGGGGGTCAGGCCCGGTCCGCCAGCCACGCGGGGAAGGCGGCGAGGAGCCCGGCGTACAGCTCCGCGTCGGTCAGCTCGCGGGGAGCGGGACCGGCCGGAAAGTACCCGGTGTGCGGGGTGTTGAGCTTCCGCAGGTACTCGAAGTTCTTGTGCTCGCTCTCGCCGAACCCCACGAACTGCCAGAACAGCGGGGCGTCGGAGACCGCCTTGATCGCCTGGGTCGCGGCGGTCTTCGCGTCCGGCGGACCGTCGGTCTGGAAGACCACCAGCGCGGGTTCGGTGGCCCCGGAGCTCTCGTGCAGCGCCGTGACCTCCTCGACCGCCCGGTGGTAGCTGGTCCGGCCCATCCGCCCGCACTGCGCGTGCAGTTCGTCGATCCGGCCCTCGTACGCGTCCGGGGTCAACTCGCCCTTGCCGTCGATCTCGGTCGAGAAGAAGACCACCTGTACGGCGGGGGCGTCGGCCGGGTCGAGGTACGTGGCCAGCGCCAGCACCTGCTCACCGAGGCACTGGGCGCTGCCGTCCTTGTAGTAGCCGCGCATCGAACCCGAGCGGTCGAGCACCAGGTACACCTTGGCCTTGGTCCCGGTCAGGCCCGCGTCGTCGAGCGCCTGCGCGGCGTCCGCGAGGGGAAGGCCGGGCGCCTGCGGCTCGGCCGCCGCCTTGGGCTCGGGGGTGGCCTCGGGCTCGGAGGTGGCCTCAGGCTCGGAGGTGGCCTCAGGCTCGGAGGTGGCCTCAGGCTCGGAGGTGGCCTCAGGCTCGGAGGTGGCCTCGGCGGGCCCGGGGGCCGGCACCGGCTCGGTGGCCGCGGCGGCGGGCTCGGCCGGCTCCGCCTGCTCCGGCTCGGTGGCCGGGGCGGGCTCAGGGGTCTCGGCCTGCTCCGCCTTCTCGGCCTCGGGGGCCGGGGCCGGCTTGGACTCGGCGACCGGCTCGGGGGTGGGCGCCGGCTCCGCGGAGGGCTCCGGCGCCGGCTCGGCCACGGGCTCCGCCGCCTCCGGCTTCGGTTCGAAGATCGAAGGCTCGATGATCAGGGCCTCGGGCACCTCCGGGTCGGCCGGTGCGGCGACGACGACCGGGTCGGCCTCGTCCTTCGCCTCGTCCTTCGCCTCGTCCTTCGCCTTGGCCTTGGCCTTGGCCTCGGGAGCCGTACGGGCGGAGTCCGCGTCGGCCTCGACCGCGTCGACGCCCTTCGTCGGCTCGGGGTCGGCCACCGGCCCGGCGGCCGGGGTCTCGGTGGACCGGGTCTCGGCGGCGGTGGCTTCGACGGCCGACGTCTCGACGGCCTTCTCCGGCACGTCCGGGGCCTCGGCCTCCGGCTCCTGCCCGGCCTGCGGCCCAACGGCCGGAGCCTCGATGACCGGGGTCTCGACAGCCCCCTCCGGCACGTCCGGGACGTCGGCCTGCGGCTCAGCGGCCGGAGTCTCGGACGCCGGAGTCTCGGCGACCGGCGCCTCCTCGGCCTGGGCAGGGGACTTCGGCTCGGCCTCGGGCGTCGTCGCCGAGTCGGCCGGCTCCGGCTCGGGGGCGGTCTTCGGGGCGGGCGCCGGGGTGGTGAGGGCGGCGTCCGGGTCGTCCTCGGGCGAGCGCTGGGGGCTCGGCACGGTGACCGCGTCGCGGTCGAAGGCGGCGGCGACCAGGTCGGGGGTGGTGTCCGGCGCCTCGGCGGCGGGGGCCTGCTCGGTGCGGGCCCCCGGGACGGACGGGGTGGCGGGGGCCGGGGTGTCGGCGGAGGTCGCGTCCTCGGTACGAGCCGGGGGGACCACCGTGGTGTTCTCGGTCCCGGTGCCGGAACCGGCCTCGGTAGCGTCCCGGTTCTTACGTGACCGGCCGAGCGCGTTCCGCAGGAGACTGAGAATGCCCATCAGGTTCCTTTCGAGGGGGCCACCGGCTCCAGCCGGCGGGGGATCGAATCCAGCCCTGCGCCACGAGGGCGCGGCAGCCGATCTTGCACGTGCGTCGCGGTCCGCGTCCGGCGGGACGCGGAGCCTGGGAAGAGGTGGGGCGAAGGGAGCGGAGGAGAGGGGTCGGGGTTCAAGAAGTGTGACCGACGAAACCGGCCACGGTCCCTAAGGCGGTGCGGGTCGAGCAGGCCGGGACGGCGCCGCCGGCCTCGCGGCGGTGGCCGCCCGCGCGGTCACGCGGCGGCGAGAACACCCGAGTCACCTGCGCAACCCTTCGCGTGAGTTGGTCCCCGTCGCTGCGAAGTCCCGGGGCGCGCCCGGGCCCCGGTTCTGGCCAGGGCGGACACGTAAGGTTAGCCGCCCGCACGGGTGATCTTGGGGAGGGTCGGCCGGGTGACACCGGACAACGTCCCGGCGTACTCCGCCACAGCGCAACCGGAGCCCGTGCGCCGGGGGTTCACGCTCCGTTCAACTCGCGTCCGCCGCGTTGCCCGGCTGCCCTCCTAGCGTCACGCCCGACCGGGGCTCTCACGGTCGGCCGGCCCAGACGGGTGCCGGTGCCGGGGCCCGGACGGAGGAGACCATGCGCAAGCTGCTTCCGCTGATCGGATCGCACCCTGGCGGCCGTTCGGCGCTGACCTGCCGTTTCCGCTGCGGGGACGCCTGCTTCCACGAGACGCCCAACACCAGTGACAACGCGTACGTCGGCGACGTGATCGCCGGCGTCCTCTCCAGAAGGTCGGCCCTGCGCGCGGCCGCCGTCGTCACGGTCGCCGGTGCGACCGGCGCCGCCGTGGCCGGGCCCGGCGCCGGCCAGGCCCTCGCGCACGGCGGGCGCCCCGGACCCGGGGGCCACCGCCCGGACGCGGGAAGCGGACAGGCGGCGCGCGGTCTGCGGTTCACCCCGGTCGCCCCCAACACCCTGGACCAGGTGAGCGTCCCGCAGGGGTACGCGCAGGAGATCGTCATCCGCTGGGGCGACCCGATCCTGCACGGCGCCCCGGAGTTCGACGAGAAGCACCACACGGCCAAGGCCCAGGCGGGCCAGTTCGGTTACAACAACGACTTCCTGTCGCTGCTCCCGCTCCAGGAGCACGGCGTCGAGCACGGCGGGGCCCGCCGCCAGGTGCTGGTCGCCAACCACGAATACACCGACGAGGTCCTGATGTTCGCCGGGTACGACCCGGAGAACCCCAGCCGCGAACAGGTCGAGATCGCCTGGGCCGCGCACGGCCTCTCGGTGGTCGTCGTCGAGGAGGAACGCCGCACCGGCAAGCTGACCCCCCTCCGCCGCCACCGCCTCAACCGCCGCCTCACCGCGACCAGCCGCTTCGAGATGACCGGCCCGGCCGCCGGCCACCCGCTGCTGCGCACCAGCGCCGACCGGCGCGGCACCACCGTCCTCGGCACCCTCAACAACTGCGCGGGTGGCACCACCCCGTGGGGCACCACGCTGCACGGCGAGGAGAACGTCAACCAGTACTTCGCCCATGCCGAGAAGGTCACCGACCCCGAGACCGCCGCCCGCCTCAAGCGGTACGGCATCACCGGCGGCGCCTCCGAGCGCAAGTGGGAGCGGTTCGACCGGCGGTTCGACCTCTCCGAGGAGCCCAACGAGGCCAACCGCCACGGCTGGGTGGTCGAACTCGACCCGTACGACCCTCACTCCACGCCGCGCAAGCGGACCGCGCTGGGCCGCTTCAAGCACGAGGCGGCACAGCCCCGGCTGACCCGCGACGGGCGGCCGGTCGTCTACATGGGCGACGACGAGAAGTTCGACTACTTCTACAAGTTCGTCTCCGCCAAGCGGATGCGGAAGGGCGACTCGCGCGCCGCCCGCGAGCACAACCTGACGCTGCTGGACGAGGGCACCCTGTACGTCGCCAGGCTCACCGGCGACTCGCCCGCCGACCAGATCGACGGCACCGGGAAGCCGCCCGCCGACGGCGAGTTCGACGGCTCCGGCCGGTGGATTCCGCTGGCCACGGCCGGCCCGCACGGCAACGTCTCGCACGTGCCCGGGATGAGCGCCGCCGAGGTCTTCGTCTTCACCCGCCTCGCCGGTGACAAGGTCGGCGCCACCAAGATGGACCGCCCCGAGGACGTCGAGCCCTCGCCGCGCACCGGCAAGGTCTACGTCGCGCTGACCAACAACAGCGACCGGGGCAAGGAGGGCAAGGCGCCCGCCGACGAGGCCAACCCGCGCAACGCCAACAAGCACGGGCAGGTCCTGGAGTTGACCGAGTACCGCGAGGACCCGACGAGCACCCGGTTCGCCTGGTCGCTCTTCCTCGTCGCGGGCGACCCCGAGGACCCCGCCACGTACTTCGCCGGGTTCCCCAAGGAGAAGGTCAGCCCGATCTCCTGCCCCGACAACGTCGCCTTCGACCCGCACGGCAACCTCTGGATCTCCACCGACGGCAACGCTCTCGGCTCCCACGACGGCCTCTTCGCCGTCGCCACCAGCGGCCCGCGCAAGGGGGAGCTGAAGCAGTTCCTCACCGTGCCGACCGGCGCCGAGACCTGCGGACCGGTCATCCAGGACCGGCGGGTCCTGGTCGCGGTACAGCACCCCGGCGAGGTCGACGGCGCCTCCGTGGAGGAGCCCGCCTCGCAGTGGCCGGACGGACCCGGGCGGATCGTCCGCCCCGCCGTGGTCGCGGTGTGGCGCGCCGACGGCGGCGACATCGGCGTCTGAGCCGGCCGCCTGCCGGAGGAACCGGCAGGTCAGCGCCGGGCCGGGCGAGCGCGCCGCAGCCCGGCGAGTACCGCGATGAGGAGTGCCAGGACGAGCAGGCCGCCGAGGACCGCCCACGCCAGGGTCCTCGGTGCGCTCGCCAGGGCGTCGAAGACGGCCGCGGCCGACGCCTCCGAGACGTCCGGAGGCAGCTCGTCCAAGGTGGCCCGCCGCCCGACCACGATGCCGAGGAGCAGCGCCCCGCAGGCCAGCGCCCCGCCGAGGCAGGTGAGGACGGCGGCGCGGGCCCGGCGCCGGGCCAGGAGGAGGCCGAGGGCGGCGGTCACCACGGCGGCGCCGGCCAGCCAGAGCCCGGCCTCCTGGAGCAGGCGGAAGCTCTGCCGGGCGGCCGGGAAGCGGTGCGCCTCCAGGATCGTCACCTCGACGTCCTCCACCGGGACGCGGTCGGCGAACGGCACCCCGTCGGCCTCCAACTGGTCCTTCACCTGCTGGGTGATGGGGGCGAGGTTGAGGGTGACCGCGCCGTTCCCGTCGCCCTCGCGCAGGGCGCGCTGAACCGCGCCGTGTGCCTCCCGGTTGGCGGCGTTCCAGCCGGTCCGGAAGGTCTCCGTGGTGGTGAACGAGCGGATGGCGCTCTCCACGAACTCGGCGACGGTGTCCTGGAGCGGGCCGGTGTCCAGTTCCCGCATGACCCGGTCGGTGACGGCCGCCGCGATGTCGGCCTGGATGTGCTCGTTCGAGGCGAGCGGCTCCATGGTCCCCACGTACTCGTCGACATCGCCGATGTCGAGCCGCGCCCACCCGGAGAGGATGGCGAGCGGCACCAGCAGCGCCGTGACGACCAGCAGTACCCCGGAGGCGGCCGCCGAGAGGCCCCGTCCCGCGCGGCGGGCGCGGGGCGGGGCGGGGCGGGGGGCGTTCGCGGGGCTGCTCACGGGGTCCAGCGAAGCGGTGCCACGCGGCGGACGCCACCCGTGGAGGGCTCATCGGGTCAGCGGTGCGCCCCCGGGGGTCACTCCTTGGTGTGGTAGCGGTAGAAGACCGAGGCCAGGACGGCCAGTCCCAGCGCGAGCCCCAGGCCGACGGCCCTCAGGGCGCTGGCCCCGCTGAGGCTGTACAGGTAGCCGAAGCTCACCCCGGCGAAGACGCCCCAGACCGCCGCCCGCACCTCCTGCGGGATGGCCCGGGTCATCCCCTTGTGCAGGACGAAGGCGAGGACGCCGACGACCAGACCCGAGAGGATGCCGAAGAGGACGTTGCCCCAGGTGATCGGGCCCGCGTCGCGGTCCATGGTGGCGCCCCAGCAGCCGTAGAGCACCGCGAGGACGAGCGGCCAGCCGATCGAGGCCCTGGTCGTCGCGGGGTGGCGGGCGGTGGAGCGGGAGCGTCCGGGGGTTCCCCTGGCCGGGGCGGCGTGCGACATGGCGGGCTCCTCTCAGCCGGTGAGCCGTGGGCTCGCTCGTACGCGCTGCCCCGTCCGGGCCGGGTACGGCCCGGGCACGGCTCCGGTGCGGCCGGTCTGCGGCCTGACTCCAGGGCACACCGCCGCGCGGGCCCCGGCAACTCGGGGCGCCGGGCCGTACGAAGTGCGAGGGTGCGGGGGCCGTGGTTCGCTGGCGGAATCAGCGGTCTGCGCCGATCGACGCCGGAGGGGGCGGAGCTGCGTGGACGGACGGGCAGGCAAGCAGGGATGTTCCACGTGGGTCCTCGGTGTCCGTTTCACGTGAAACATCGGGGCCCTCACGGTCGGATGGTGGATGTTTCACGTGAAACATCCACGAGAGCCGAGCGGTTGGGGGGCCTGAGCCGCCTCACGGGCCGGAACGACCGAGTGGAAGGCGCCAGATGGCGATCCCGAGGGACGTGAGGGAGAGCTCCCCATGAAGATCGTGGTGTTCGGGGCCACCGGCATGATCGGCAGTCGCATCACCGCCGAGGCGGTACGACGGGGCCATCAGGTGCTGGCGGTGAGCCGGAGCGGAGAGGCGCCCGTGCCCGGGGCGGTGGTGACGGCGGGCGACGCCGGCGATCCGGAACGGGTGCGCGAACTGGCGGCGGACGCCGACGCGGTCATCTCCGCCGTCGCCCCGCCCCGCGACGGCTCCGCCCCCGGCGAGGCCTTCCTGGCGGTCAACGTCGCGCTGGCCGAAGGGGTGAGTGCGGCAGCCGCCACCACTCCGGGACCCGCCACCGGCTCCGGCGCGGGGCGGCTGGTCGTGGTCGGTGGCGCGGGGAGCCTGGAGGTGGCCCCGGACCGGCCGCTGGTCGAGGAGGAGGGGTTCCCCGAGGAGTACCGGCCGGAGGCACTGGCCCAGCAGGACGTCCTCTGGTTCTACCGGGACATCGACGATCCGGGGCTGGACTGGACGTACATCTCCCCCGCACCGGAGATCGGCCCGGGCGAGCGGACCGGGCGCTACCGGATCGGTGGCGACACCCTGTTGACCGCCGAGGGGGCGGGCGGCAGCCACGCCTCGCGGATCAGCGCCGAGGACTTCGCCGTGGCCGTTGTCGACGAGACCGAGAACCACCGCCACCCACGCACCCGGATCTCGGTGGCGTACTGACGGGGTCCGTCCTGCGGTGAACGGCGGAAAGCAACCGGGAGGACGGGCCATGCGGCGCGAGGGAGACGCCAGGGCGCACCCGCACGCCGGTCACGTCCGTGTCCGCCCCCTGCCCTGGCTGCGCGGCCGACACGCCGTCCGGGTGCTGCCGACGCCGCTCCTCGTACTGATCGTCCTCGGCGACCTGGCGACGGGCAGCGGCTTCCGGGTGATCACCTGGGTGGTGATCGTCCCCGCCCTGACGGCCGCGCTCGCGGGGGTGCGGGCGACCGCCGTGTTCTCCGCCCTCTCCCTCGGGGCCTGCCTGCTGGTCGACCGGGTGCTGCGCCCCGGCCCGGAGGCCGAGCTGCCCGGGCTTCTGCTGGTCGCTGTGGGGGGCGTGGCGTCGGTGGCGGCCTGCGCCGTCCGCCAGGCCGACGAACGGCGCGCCGCCAGACTCAGCCTCGCCGCCGACGTCATCCGCGACACGGTGCTACGGCCGCTGCCACCCCGCTGGGGCGGCCTCGACCGGGCGGCGCTGTACGTGCCCGCCGACCACGTCGCACGGGTCGGACGACCTCACCGTTCTGGCCCTCAGACCCCTGCCGGCCGCGCCCCGGCGCGACGCGTTTCCGTGAGCGCCGGAGGACCAGGAGCGCGGAAGCGGCTTGCCCGTCCCCGGATCGCGTGATCGGGGAAGAGGCAGGAGGCTGGGAGTCAGGCCAGGGAGAGGAAGAGCTTCTCCAGGCGGGCCCGCATCTCCTCGCGGGACTCCGGTGTGGTGGGGCTCTCCCCGTCCTGGGGGTCGTCGATCAGACACTGCTGGAGCCCGGTGGCGATGATGGCGAAGCCGGCCCGGTCCAGCGCGCGGGAGGCCGCTGCCAGCTGCGTCACGACGTCCTCGCAGTCCCGCCCCTCCTCGATCATGCGGGCGACGCCCGCGATCTGGCCCTGGGCCCGCTTGAGACGGTTCAGCACGGACTTGAGATCCGACTCGGCGAGTTCCAGCTGCACGGGGGGCTCCTTCGTAGGTGTTCTCTCCCAGGATGACACCGGAAGCGGACGGACGAGGAAGGGCCCCGGCGCCCGAGGGCGGCCGGAGCCTCTTCCCGGTGCGGACGGGCCGCCGTCAGTCGCGGATGTCGATCTTCTGCTCGCCCTCGGCCGCGTGCGCGGCGGGGGCGGCCTGAGCGGGCGTCTGCGCGGGCACGGCGGTGGCGCCCTCCTTGGCGGTGATGCCCTTGAGGACGCTGGTCAGGTCCATCCCGGTGGTGGACTGGAGCAGCTCCATGCCCTGGGTGACGTTGTCGACCACGGTGCGGGAGAGCTTGGAAGCACCGTCCGTGGAGATCACCGTCATCTTGTCGACGGCGCTGAGCGGCTCGGACGCCTTGGCGACGACCTGCGGCAGCACCTCGACCAGCATCTGGAGGACGGCCGCGTCGCCGTACTGAGCGAAGGCGTCGGCCTTCTTCCGCATGGCCTCCGCCTCGGCGGCGCCCTTCGCCGCGATGGCGGCCGCGTCGGCCTCACCCTCGATGCGGACGGCGTCGGCGAGGGCGGCACGGTGCGCCTTCTCACCCTCACCGGTCAGGCGAGCCCGCTGCGCGTCGGCCTCGGCCTCCTTGACCTGGGCGATCCGGCGGGCCTCCGCCTCCTGCTCGGCCTGGTACCGCGCGGCGTCGGCGGGCTTACGCACCTTGGTGTCGAGCTCGCGGTCGGTCAGCGCGGCTTGGCGCTCGGCCACCTTCTCCTGCTCCATCAGCACTTCCTGCTGACGGGCGGCCTCGGCGAGCGGGCCGGCGGCGTTGGCCTTGGCGCCGGCCGCCTCCGTCTCGACCTTGATCTCGGCCTGCTTCAGGTAGAAGGTCCGCTCGGCGATGGCGATCTCCTCGGCGGCCTTCAGGCGGGCCTGCTCCGAGGCGCGCTTGGCGATCGCCTCGGCGATGTCGGCCTCCTGCTTGGCGCGGGCGGCCTCAGGACGGCCGAGGTCCTCCAGGTAGGAGCCCTCGGTGGTGATGTCCTGGATCTGGAAGGCGTCCAGGATCAGGCCCTGGCCGGAGAGGCTGGTCTCGGCCTCCTCGGCGACCTGCCCGGCGAAGGTGGCGCGGTCGCGGATGATGTCCTCGACCGACATGCGGCCGACGATGGCGCGCAGGGCGCCGGAGAGCACTTCCTGGGTGAAGCCGACGATGCCGCCCTGCTGCTGGAGGAAGCGCTGGGCGGCGGCACGGATGGCGTCCTCGTTGCCGCCGACCTTGACGATGGCGACGCCTTCGAGGTTGGCCTTGACGCCGCGCAGGGTCACCGCGCCCCGCACGGAGACCGGGATGTGGCGACTGGAGAGGTCGAGGGTGAAGCGCTGCTGCACGAACGGGACGACGAAGACACCGCCGCCGACCACGACCTTCTGCCCGCTGTTGTCGGTGATGACGCGGCCGGTGTCCGGGTCGGTGGACTTCTTGCCCCGGCGGCCGGTGATGATGAACGCCTCGCTGGGCCCGGCGACCTTGTACCGGGTGATCACCACCAGGGCGAGCAGGACGAGGAGCACCACGGCTCCCACGACTGCGGTGACGACTGGACTCATTGGGCTTCCCCCAAGCCGTCCGGGGGACGGCTGATAGTGCGGACAGTGCGGTCGGGTGGAGCTGCGGCCCTCCGGCACGGGCCGGTGTCCCCGTGTAAACACCCGACGGCCCCGTGACGGTGTTTCACGTGAAACGTCCGGATGTTTCACGTGAAACACCGGCCGACTCGGAAGGGCGGTCGGCCGCCGGTACTCCCCCGACCCGGTTCCGCCGCCGTCAGCGGTCGACGGGTCGGACGGAGACCGAGGTCGAGGAGAGAGATGCCTCGACCCAGACCTCCGTTCCCCTGGTGAGGGGAGCGGAGGATTTGGCGGACAGTTTGAGCGGCTGGCCGCCGAGGTACACCAGCACCTCGCCGTACCCGCTCATCGGAATCGCGGTGACCACGGAGCCGGCCGTGCCCACCAGATCGGCGGAGCGGGGCGTGGCATCGGTCTGGTCGCGCATCAGGGCCTTGCTCAGCCTGAGCACGATCCAGCCGGTCACGAGCCCGGCGAGGACACCGACGCCCGTCGCGCCGACCGCACCGAGCCCGGTGGTCCCCAGTACGACCGCTCCGCCGAACCCGAGCATCGACACGAACCCGGCAATGGCGGGCAGGGAGAGCAGACCGTCGAGGAAGTCCCCGAAGAATCCCTCCAGGACGCCGTCGAAGATCAGGGAAAGAACCAGCAGGACGATTCCCGCGATTCCCAGACCAAGAAACAGGGTCACGATTTACCCCTCCCCGTGTCGCCGTTCCTCGCCCACCACCGTGCCCGTTCGCAGGGGGCATTCGCTTCCGGAACCGGCGGTCCTGATTTCCGCCGTGCCGTTCCGGGCCGCTCCGCATTTCTGACGCGCGTGGCAGGGCGAGAAGCCGGTGCCGTGACTCTCCTGAATGCTCCCATAGGCCCGTCCGAAAAGACATTGCCGATCACCGGCAATCTTGACGCGTTCTTAATGCCATGTCGCCGCCCCTCTGTCCCCGGGACCCCGGCGTCCCGTACCCCCGCGCGGGCCCGGCCCTCACCCTGTACGGGCAAGTTGAGGCCACGGGTGGAAACGGGGCGGGAGGGCGTGCTCTGATGTCCTTCGGCTCGCGCGGCCGGGCCACGGCCGGCGCCCACGACCGGGTCCCGCACGCCCGGCCCGGCCGAACGGCAGCCGTTCCCACGGTGTCGGACCGGCCGGCTCTCCGGTCCCGCTCCACCCCCGGTGCCGAGCCCGTACGTCGGCCCCATCCGGACCGCCCGCCGGCCCGAACAAGGAGCGGACGGGAGCGGGCCGGCGGCCCAGGACCACGCCCCGAATTCTGCTGGAGCCCGAGTGCCCGGGCCGACCACCCGACCCACACGCCCACACCCACCGTCACGAACACCGCCGCAGCCGCAGCCCCGTCGGGGCCGGGCCGGGGCGACAAGGGGGAGATACCGACATGAGGACAGAGCGGGCCCAGGACGCCGAGCCGCCGCCCCGCACGGCCGCCGCTCTCAGGGCAGCGCCGCCGGAGCAGTACGAGGACGCGGCCCGGCGGGCCGGTCTCGACGGCCTGCCGCGCCAGGGCGGACGCGGCGAGAGCCCGGCGAGGGCGGACCGGGCCGTGGTGATGCTGCTGCACGGCGGCCGGGAAACGGGCCTGGAGGCGCCTCCGCCGTGGAACCTGCCCGGGCTGCGGATGCGGCCCTTCGGCCGGTCCATCGCCCGGGCAGCCCGGGGCCGCGACGTGCGGCTGACCACCGTCCGCTACACCCACCGGGGCTGGAACGGCGCCCGCGAGGACCCGCTGCGGGACACCACCCGCGCCCTCGACGCGCTGGCCGAGGAGTACGGCGAGGTCCCGGTGGTCCTGGTCGGCCACTCCATGGGCGGCCGGGCCGCCCTGCGCGCCGCCGGACACCCGCTGGTGCGCGGCGTCGTCGGCCTCGCCCCCTGGTGCCCGCCCGGCGACCCGGTGACCCAGCTCGCCGACCGCTCGGTGGTCCTGTTGCACAGCGACCGCGACCCCACCACCAGCCCGCTCGCCTCGCAGACCACGGCGACCCGCGCCCGCCGCGCCGGCGCCCGGACCTGCTCGGTGACGATCCGCGGCAGCGACCACGCGATGCTGCGCCGCGCCCCCGTCTGGCACCGGCTCACCGCGGACCTGGTCACCGGCCTGCTCGGCCACGGCCCGCTCCCCGCGGCCGTCGGCACCGCGCTGGCCCTCCCGCCGGGCACCACGGGGCCCGAGGGCAATCTCGACCTGGACCGGATCTCCGGCGTGCGCCCGTAGCGGCGGCTCACCCGTAGGACAGGTCGTCGCAGAGGTCGTCGTCGGCCGACCGGGCACCGTCCGCCACCTCGGCCGGGACGCCGGTCGGCTGCGGCGAGGGAGCGGCCTGGGGCCCGGCGTCGGGGTCGGCGGCGTAGGAGGTGCCGACGGTGACGTCGATGCCGGGCCCGGCCCCCTCGACCAGCCGGGCGCCGGGGAAGAGCCGGGCCGCCGTACGGGCGCCGTCCTCCTCGCCGGGGCCGTGGGTGATGACGGTGCCCGCCAGGTCCTGCCGGGGGGCGTTGCCGTAGGCGCTGACGGTGAAGCCGTGCTCGGTGAGGCGGGTGGCGGCGCGGGCGGCCAGGCCGCCGGTGGCGGTGCCGTTGTGGACGGTGACGGTGGTGCCGGTGCCGTCCACCGACCCGGTCGTGGCCGACGAGGTGTCGGCGGCCGGGCGGGCGTCCCGGCGGCCCCCCGCGTTCTTGCCGTCGAGGGTGCGGTCGCTCCTGAGTGCCTGCCACAGCGCGGCTGCGTCCGGCTCCACGACGGCCACCCGGTTGCCCTCGTAACGCCAGGGGATGGTGAGGAACTTGGTGTTGTCGAGGTCGATGTCCTTCAGTCCCATGGCGAAGCCGAGGAGCTTGTCGGCGGAGCCGAGGCCCGGGTCGACCGTCATCGACTTGGTGGCGGCGTCCGCGAGCGGCAGGAGCTTGCCGGGGGTGAGTCCGTCCTCCTTGATCTTCTTCATCAGGCTGCCCACGAACGCCTGCTGGCGTTTGATGCGGCCGAGGTCGGAGCCGTCGCCGATGCCGTGCCGGATGCGGACGTAGTCCAGCGCCCGCTGCCCGGAGACGTCCTGCTCGCCACGGGCGAAGACCCGCTTGCCCCGGGTGGCGCGCTTCGGGTCGAGGTCGCGCTCGTATATGTCCTTGGGGACGCAGACGCGGACGCCGCCGACCACCTCGGTGAGGTCGGAGAAGCCCTTGAAGTCGATGACGAGGGTGTGGTCGACGCGCAACCCGGTCAGCTGCTCCACGGTGTTCTGCGTGCAGGCGGGGTTGCCCTCAGCCGTCTCGCCCACGGTGTACGCGGTGTTGAACATGGCGCGCTCCCGCGGCTCGGTCCACGAGCCGTCCGGCAGCCGGCAACTCGGGATCGGGACGAGGGTGTCGCGCGGGATGGAGACCGCGACGGCGTGCTGGGCGTCGGCGTAGACGTGCAGCAGCAGCGCGGTGTCGGAGCGGCCGACGGCGTCCTTGTCCCCGCCGCCGAGGGCGGCGTTGCCGCCGGTGCGGCTGTCGGAGCCGAGGAGCAGGATGTTCTGCCCCGCCGAGGTGTCAGGGGGACGGTTGTCGGAGACGCCCTCCTGGCCGAAGGTGCCGAGGTTGCCGCCGAGTTTGAGGTAGAGCCAGCCGCCGCCCGCCGTGGCGAGCAGCGCGAGGGAGAGGCCGAGCAGCAGGACGCGCCGCGCCTTGCCCCGGCCCTCGGGCGCCGGCGCGGAACCCTGTTCGTCCCCGCGCCCGTCGCGCCCCGCGCCCCCGTCCACCGGTGCGCGCCGTCGGCTGCCGGTCATCCGGTCACTCCCCCTTCAGAGCCCCTCGCCGCATCTGTACGGCGTTGCGCAATGTAGCCAGTCAGGTCGGGCACGGGGAATCCTTCACGGGTATCCGCCGTACCGGCGGGGGCCGTTGGCCCGCCGGGGCGGACACCGCCAGGAGGCCCCGCCCGGAAGAACGACGGCGGCGCCCCGGAGTCCCGCCCGCTGCCCGTGTGCGCCGGGGCGGGGTCAGGGACTCGCGTGGTCGTAGCCGTAACGGAGCGGTTCGTGGTGGACGCGGGGGTCGCGCCGGTACACGTAGAGCGCGTCGACGCGGAAGGGCGCCGAACCGTCCTCCGTCCGGCACGGGTA
Organism: Streptomyces sp. BBFR102; assembly: GCF_051397025.1. Lineage (NCBI taxonomy): Bacteria > Bacillati > Actinomycetota > Actinomycetes > Kitasatosporales > Streptomycetaceae > Streptomyces > Streptomyces sp. BBFR102. The sequence continues at coordinate 2,972,422 of NZ_CP195757.1, read as the reverse complement.
CGTCACCTGCACCACCGCCGGGCGGTCGCGCACCCGCAGGAGCGTGCCGTGGGCCGGGCCACCGTCGAGCAACGCCCGCTCCTCCGCGGCCATTTCGGGAGCGGGAGCGGCGGTCGGGGTGCGGGGCGCGGCTTCACCGGTTCCGTAGCTGGGCATGGAGAGACCTTACGCAGATCCCCACATCCGCTCCACGGCCCCCGGCCCACTCCCCCGAGGCCGGCGCCCGCCCGCCCCGATCCACCGCACCGGCACGGAACCGCCGCCGACTCGGCCCCGAGCCAGGCCGATTCCACTCCTCTCCCGCCGACACCCCACGGGTTCCACCCCCTATACCCGGGCGGCACTACAGCCCCACCACCGTCACCTCCGTGGCCTTGACCGCCATCCAGACCCTGCTTCCGTCCATCAGCCCGAGGTCGGCCGCCGCGGCCGGAGTGATCTCGGCGACCAGGGCCGGCACCTCCGCCGAGGTGAGAAGGACCCGGAGCCGGCTGCCCACCGCCGTCAGCTCCCGCACCGTCCCCGCCCAGACGTTCCGCGGACTGCCTTCCGGGCGGGCCAGATGGAGCGAGACCGCCTCCGGAGCGATCACCGCCAGGACCGGCGCGCCCGGTTCGGGCGGGCTGCCGCCGCCCGGTGCCGTCGTCAGCACGCCGCCGCCCGCCAGCTCGACCGCGCCATCCGCCCCGGCCGTGCCCTCCCAGGCGTTGCCGCCGAGCATCCTGGCCACCCACGGGGAGCGCGGGTGGCGGGTGACCTCGGCGGGCGGGGCGTCCTGCACCGCCTCACCGCCCTCCAGCACCAGCACCCGGCCGGCCAGCGACACCGCCTCCACCGGATCGTGCGTCACGATCAGGCAGACCCCGCCGAACCCGGCGAGATGGCGCCGCAGGGTGTGCCGCACCCGCGCCCTGGTCGTCTGGTCCAGCGCCGCCAGCGGCTCGTCGAGCAGCAGGAGGCGGGGCCGCGCCGCCAGCGCCCGGGCCAGCGCCACCCGCTGGGCCTGGCCGCCGGAGAGCTGGGCGGGCCGCCGGTCGGCCAGCTCTCCCACCCCGAGCCGCACCAGCCACTGGCGGGCCTGCCGCCGCGCCTCGGCCCGGGGCACACCGCGCGCCCGCAGCCCGTACGCCGTGTTGGCCAGCGCCGACAGGTGCGGGAAGAGCGCCCCGTCCTGCGGCACCCACGCCACCTCGCGCCGGTGGGTGGGCAGGCGGGTCACGTCGCGAGGGCCGAGCAGGACCTCGGCGCGGGCGCGCGGGGTGAGGCCCAGCAGGGCACGCAGCAGGGTCGTCTTGCCCGCGCCGTTCGGCCCGACGACCGCGATCGTGGTGCCGGCGGGCGCGGCGAGCGTGAGGCGGGTGTAGCCGGTGAGTTCGGCGCGCAGGTCGGACTTCCCCCCGGGCGGGGCGGCGGGGGCTCCGGGGCGTATCGCGGGTTCGTCCGGGGCGACGCGCTCGTCGGGGCCGTCCGGGTCCGCGCGGCCGGCCCGGGCGGCGGGCACCGTCTCGGCCTCCGGCGGCGGGGCGGAGCGGGCCTCGCGGACCGCCCCGCCCGCCCAGCGGCCGCGCAGGGCCACCAGGACCGCCATCGCGATCACCAGCAGCAGCAGCGAGACGGAGGTGGCGGCCTCGGGGGAGTCCTGGAGGAGGAGGTACACCTGGAGCGGCAGGGTCTGCGTGGCGCCCGGCAGGTTGCCCGCGAAGGTGATCGTCGCGCCGAACTCGCCGAGCGCCCGCGCCCAGGTCAGCGCGGCTCCGGCGGCCAGCGCCGGGGCGAGCAGCGGGAGCGTCACCGTGGCGAAGACCCGCAGCGGGCCGGCGCCGAGCGAGGCGGCCGTCTCCTCCAGCGAGGGGCGCAGCCCCGCGAGCGCCCCCTCCAGGCTGATCACCAGGAAGGGCATCGCCACGAAGGCGGCGGCCACCACCGCGCCCGCCGTGTGGAACGGCAGGGTCAGCCCGAAGGCGGACTCCAGCCACGGCCCGATCACCCCGCGCCTCCCGAAGGCCAGCAGCAGGGCCACACCGCCGACGGTCGGCGGGAGCACCATCGGCAGCAGCACCAGCGAACGGACCAGCGCCTTGCCGGGGAACGGCACCCGGGCCAGCAGCCAGGCCAGCGGCACCCCCATCAGCAGGGAGAGCAGCAGGGCCCAGCCGGAGACGACCAGCGACAGCCGGAGCGCCTGCGTCACCTGCGGCGACGTCAGGTGGTGGACCAGCGCTGCCCAGTCGGTCCTGGCCAGCACGCCGACCAACGGGAGCGACAGGAAGCCGACACCGGCCAGCGCCGGGACCAACAGCCCCGCCGGGACGCCCCGTCGCACCGCGCCGCCCACGCCCCTGCCCGGGCTCCCAGGCCGCTCCGGCCCCCGCACGACTCCCCGCTTCACGCCTGCCCCACCCCGCTCCCGCCTCGCACCCGCGCTCCTCCGTCCACCACGCCCCGCACACCTCGCACACCGCGCTCGTCCTGCGGCCTCCCCCGCCCGGACGCACGCCACACGGAACCACCGGCCCAACAGGAGCGCGGGGCGCACACGAACGCATGATCGAGCGCCCTGCCCGTCCCGAGCGCCCCGAACGATCCGGTACGCCCCCGCAGCCCCGTGAACGGCCCCGCGCACCTCCGCCCCAAGGCCGGAGGCATCGGGCTCAGGGCTCTTGGAACCCCGCCTTCCGCAGGAGCTCCCGCGCCTCGTCGGACGACAGCCACTTCACGAAGCGGGCCGCCTCCTTGGCGTGCTCCGAGCCCTTGAGGGTGGCCGCCGGGTAGGAGGCGACGGCGTTCTGAGCGTCCGGGATGCCGACGGCGTCGACCTTGTCCGCAGCGGTCTCGGCGTCGGTCTGGTAGACGAGGCCGGCGTCCGCCTCCCCCAGTTCGACCTTGCTCAGCACGGCGCGGACGCTGACCTCCTGCGAGACCGGCTCCACCGTCAGCTTCCGGGCGTCCAGGATCTGCTCGGCGTACCGCCCGGCCGGCACCTCCTCGGCGGCGAGTACCACCTTGAGCCGGCCGCCGGTGAGGTCCTCAAGGGCCCCGGCCTTCTTCGGGTTGCCCTCCTCCACCGCGATGACCAGGCGGTTCCTGGCGATGACGGCGGGCTGGCCGGTCTCGCCCGCCAGGCCGTCCATGGTCCTGGTGTCGGCGGTGACCAGGGCGTCGGCGGGCGCCCCCTGCCTGACCTGCGCCGCCAGTTCCTGCGAACCCGCGAAGGAGAAGCCGATCCTGACGCCCGGATGCCCCTTCTCGTACGCCTTCCCGACCTGCTCGAACACGTCGGTGAGCGAGGCGGCGGCGAGCACCGTCAGCCGGGTCTGCTGCTCGGACCCGCCCGACGCGCCACCGCCCCCGTCCTCCTCCCGGCCGCCGCCGCACGCGGCGAGCGGTATCAGCACGGCGGCGGTGGCCAGCGCCGCCAGGGCGCGGCGGCGGGGTGAGCGGGTCGGGCGGATGGCGGCGGAACTGGCCATGGAATCCTGGCTCCTCGGTCCGGGCGGGCCGGGCTGACCGTGCTGATCAGGCCGGAGGGAGTGGGGCGGGGCGGCGAAGGGGCGCTGTCCCGGGTGGACGGCGCCCCTCGCGCGCCGCACCTCAGATCCGGTCGATGTGCACGTTGGTCGACTTCACCCGGGCGGTGGCCCGCATCCCGACCTCCAGGCCGAGCTCCTCGACCGCCTCCCTGGTCAGCAGGGAGACCAACCGGTGCGGCCCGGCCTGGATCTCGACCTGCGCCGCGACGTCGCCGAGCTTCACCCCGGTGACGATGCCGGGAAAGGCGTTCCGGGCACTGGTGTACGCGGCTTCCTCGTCGTCCGCGCCCCGCTGTCCCACCTCCACGGCGAGGGCGGCGAGCGCCTGTCCCTCGATGAGGCGCCGGCCGTTGTCGTCGCGATGGGTGGCGACCCGCCCGGCGTCGGCCCAGCGACGCGCCGTGTCGGGGCTGACGCCGAGGAGCCGGGCCGCCTGCCCGATGGTGTAGGACTGCATGTGCGGCACGGTAGGGCGCTGAGCCTCGCATCTGCAAGGTCGCCCCCGACATAGCAGGCGCATGTACGCCCCCCTGGAGGGCACTTCGGCCCCCGCTCCCACGGAACGCGTGCTTCCGCCGCTCCTCCCTGTCGGCGTGAGGGCCGGCTGTCAGTGGGCCCTGCCACACTCCGGCCTCATGACGACCACCCCTGCCACCTCGGCCGCGCCCGCCGCTCCGGCACCCGACCCGCGCCCCTTCCTCCTCACCGACATCGAGGCCGCCGTCCGCGCGAGCTGGGGCCCGGACACCACGACGCCCGCGCACCGCCCGCACTGGAGCCCGCGGAACCCGGCCCGCGACCAGTGCGGGACGACCGCGATGGTCCTGAACGACCTGCTCGGCGGTGAGCTGATCCGCGGCGTGGTCCGCGTCGACGGCGTCCAGACCGACTTCCACTGGTGGAACCGGCTCGGCGCGGGCATCGAGATCGACCTCACCCGCGAGCAGTTCGCGCCCGAGGAGATCGTCTCGGACGGCGAGGTGATCCCCCGCCCGCCCCACTTCACCCGCCTGAAGGAGGAGTACGAGCTGCTGCGCTCCCGCGTCCTGGCCAGGCTGACCCGCCCGGCGGCCTGACCGAGCCGGCGGCCTGACCGGGCGGCGCTCCCCCTGGGCGCCCGTCCCCCGCGCCGCCCACACCGGACGCAAGCCGGAGACCACCCTCGGCAACGTCAAGGCGGACGTCCTCGCCCACTTCGTCCCCGGTTCGCCCCCGGCGGCTCCGTCGCCACCGCCGAGGAGGCCCCGTGGCCGGAGTGGGCCCGACGCCCGTGCGCGCGTGACGGCGGCGCGGCGAAGGCCGTTAGCCTGGGCGACCCCCGCTCCCCGCGGGGCCGCCGACCACGGGAGTCCACCGCCATGCCGCTGCCGCGCATCGGAGTCGTCATCGTCACCATGGGCACCCGCCCGCGCGAACTGGCGGCGCTGCTCGCCTCCGTGGCCCGCCAGGACGTCCCGGCCGCGCGCGTGGTCCTCGTCGGCAACGCGACGCCGCTCACCGAGGTCGCCGACGACACCGCCGGCCTGGCGCTCACCAAGATCCCGCTCACCGAGAACCTCGGCTGCCCCGGCGGCCGCAACGTCGGCCTCGCCCTGCTGCGCGAAGCCGGCGACGTCGACGTGGTCGTGGAACTGGACGACGACGGCCTGCTCATCGCCGACGACGTCTTCCGCACGGTCCAGCAGCGCTACGCCCGCGACCCCGGCCTCGGCGTCATCGGCTTCCGCGTCGCCGACGAGCACGGCCACACCGAACGCCGCTGGGTCCCCCGGCTGCGTGCCGGCGACCCGATGCGCGGCGGCCCCGTGACCGCCTTCCTCGGCGGCGGCCACGCCCTCTCGATGCCCATGCTGCGCCAGATCGGCCTCTGGCCCGCCGAGTTCTTCTTCGGCCACGAGGAATCGGACCTGGCCTGGCGCGCCCTCGACGCCGGCTGGACCATCCGGTACGCACCCGACCTGGTCCTCCAGCACCCCCGCACCTCCCCCGCTCGCCACGCGGTCTACCACCACAACACCGCCCGCAACCGCGTCTGGCTGGCCCGACGACGCCTCCCGGCCGTGCTGATCCCGGTCCACCTGGCCCTCTGGACGCTCCTGATGACGGCCCGCCTCCGCTCCCCGTCCGCCCTGAAAGCCTGGTGGGGCGGCTTCTTCGAGGGCCTGCGCACCCCCTGCGGCCCGCGCGGCCCGATGGCCTGGCGCACGGTCTGGCGGATGACCCGGCTGGGACGCCCGCCCGTCCTCTGACCGCCCGCCCCGGCCGGCAAACCCCTCGCCCCGGGCCCCGCCCCCGCCTAAGCTGCCCGTCCTGGCGAACCGGAAAGGGTGTGCGTGCGGGTGGAGATGCCGATACGGACCGAACGGCTGGTGCTGCGGCCGTTGCGGGCGGAGGACGCCGACGCGCTCCACGCCTACCACCGGCGGGAGGACGTAGCGCGGTACCTGTACCGGCCGCCGCTGGACCGGGACGGATGCGCGAAGCTCATCGCCCGCAGCGTCGAGTCGCCGGAGTGGGGCACGGCGGGGGCCGGCCTGGGGCTCGCTGTCTGCCTGCGCGGGCAGGTGATCGGCGAGACCGGGCTGCGGCTGCGCTCGGCGGAGGCGGCGCAGGCGGAGATCGGCTGGGTTCTCGCGCCGGAGTACGCCGGTCACGGCTACGCCACCGAGGCCGCCCGGGCCGTACTGGCGGCCGCGTTCGGCCCGCTCAAGGTGCACCGGGTCCACGCACGGCTCGACGCCGACAACAAGCCCTCGCGGCGCGTCTGCGAGCGGCTCGGCATGCGCCGCGAGGCACACCTGGTCGACAACGACGTCAACCCGGCCACCGGCACCTGGGGCAGCGAGTACGTCTACGCCATGCTGGCCAGGGAGTTCCGGGGCTGACCCGGGCCCGACCCCGTACGTACGCGACAGGGCCCGGACTCCCCGAGAGGGGGCCGGGCCCTGTGGCCGTGCGGGCGGTGAGGCTACTTGTCCTTGTCCTTGGCCTTCTCCGCGACCGGCTTGCGGAGCTGGATGTTCAGCTCGCGCAGGCGGGTCTCGTCCAGCTCGGTCGGGGCGCCCATCATCAGGTCCTGGGCGTTGCCGTTGAGCGGGAAGGCGATGGTCTCGCGGATGTTGGGCTCGTCGGCGAGGAGCATCACGATGCGGTCGACGCCCGGGGCGATGCCACCGTGCGGCGGGGCGCCGAGGCGGAAGGCGCGGAGCATGCCCGCGAACTCGCGCTCGACCGTCTCCCGCTCGTAACCGGCGATCTCGAACGCCTTCAGCATGACGTCGGGCTCGTGGTTGCGAATGGCGCCGGAGGACAGCTCGATGCCGTTGCAGACGATGTCGTACTGCCACGCGAGGATGTCGAGCGGGTCCTTCTCCTCCAGGTCCTTCATGCCGCCCTGGGGCATCGAGAAGGGGTTGTGGGAGAACTCGATCTTGCCGGTCTCCTCGTCCTTCTCGTACATCGGGAAGTCGACGATCCAGCAGAAGCGGAAGACGTTCTCCTCGAAGTGGCCGGAGCGCTTGGCGGCCTCGACGCGGACGGCCGACATGATCTTGGAGACCTCGTCGAACTCGCCGGCGCCGAAGAAGACCGCGTGGCCCGGCTTGAGGCCGAGGCGCTCGGTGAGGACCGCGACGTTCTCCTCGGTGAGGAACTTGGCGATCGGGCCGCTGAGGGCGCCGTCGTCACCGACGCGGACCCAGGCGAGGCCCTTGGCGCCCTGCTCGACCGCGTAGTCGCCGAGGCCGTCGAAGAACTTGCGGGACTGCCCGGCGGTGTCCGGCACCGGCAGGGCGCGGACGTGCTTGCCGGCGAACGCCTTGAACCCGGAGTCGGCGAAGACGTCGGTGATGTCGACCAGTTCGAGCTGGGCACGCAGGTCGGGCTTGTCGTTGCCGTACTTCAGCATCGACTCGCGGAACGGGATGCGCGGGAACGGGGAGGTGACCTCGCGGCCACCGCCGAACTCCGTGAACAGGTCCGTCATCAGCTTCTCGATGGGACGGAAGACGTCCTCCTGCTCGACGAAGCTCATCTCGACGTCGAGCTGGTAGAACTCGCCCGGCGAACGGTCGGCGCGGGCGTCCTCGTCGCGGAAGCAGGGGGCGATCTGGAAGTACCGGTCGAAGCCGGAGATCATCAGCAGCTGCTTGAACTGCTGGGGGGCCTGCGGCAGCGCGTAGAACTTGCCCGGGTTCAGGCGGGAGGGGACGACGAAGTCGCGGGCGCCCTCGGGGGAGGTCGCGGCGAGGATCGGGGTCGCCATCTCGTTGAAGCCCAGCGCCGTCATCTTGTGCCGGATCGCCGAGATCACGGCGGTGCGCAGCATGATGTTGCGGTGCATGCGCTCGCGGCGCAGGTCGAGGAAGCGGTACTCCAGGCGGCGCTCCTCGTTCACCCCGTCCTCGGCGTTGATGGTGAAGGGGAGCGGGCCCGCCTCGCCGAGGACCTCGACCTCGGAGACCTCGATCTCGATCTCGCCGGTGGGCAGCTCCGGGTTGACGTTCTCGGTGCCGCGCGAGACGGCCTTGCCGTCGACGCGGACCACCGTCTCCTTGGACAGCTTGTCCAGGACCTCGGCGGCGGGCGTACCCGGGCGGGCGACGAGCTGCGTGATGCCGTAGTGGTCGCGCAGATCGATGAAGAGGATGCCGCCCAGGTCTCGGCGATTGTGCAGCCAGCCGCTCAGCCGGACGTCGGAACCGACGTCAGAGGCGCGGAGCTCGCCGCAGGTGTGGGACCTGTACCGGTGCATCGTCGTTCATCCAGTCTTCGGAGGTGGGGTTCGGGGTGACTCAGCCCGGTCCCAGGTTACCGCTCGGGGCTGGGCCCTTCGTCGGGATATCGCTGGGGCCTGGGGCCGGGGGTGCGCTCGGTCTGCCGGGCGGCGGGTGGCGACCCCTGGGGCCACGGATCGGCCTCACGCCGGCCAGGCCGTCGTGGGCCTCCGTGCGGTGGTCCGAGCGCGGCGGACCGCCCCCGCCGGTCACCACACGTCGGCCGGGCTGAGTTCGGTCGGGGTGGGAGTCAGGGAGTCTCCGGCTCGCCGGCGGGCTCGGACCCCGCGGCCGTGGCGCCGCCCCCGCCGCCGTACCGCTGGCGCAGCTCCGCGGCGATGCCGAAGGCCGCCGCGGTGGCCGGGACCGCCAGCAGCACCCCGATGATCCCGCCGACCGTCGCCCCCGCCGTGATCGCCACCAGCACCATCGCGGGATGCATCTGCACGGTGCGGCTCTGGATCACCGGCTGGAGCACGTTGGCCTCCGTCATGTGCACCACGAAGATCACCAGTGCCGCCCAGAGGGCGATCGCGACCCCCCGGTCGGCGAGGGCCACCAGCACCGCCAGCACTCCCGACAGGAAAGCCCCGACGTAGGGGACGTACGCACCGATGAAGACCAGCGCCCCCAGCCCGGCCGCGCCCGGCACCCCGAGGATGAGCAGGCCGATCGTGGTGAGGCTGCCGTCGATGAGGGCGATCAGGGTCGTGCCCCGCATGAATCCCTCGACGGCCTGGTAGGCCCGACGTCCGATCGCCTCCGTCAGCTCGCCCACCGGCCCGGGGGCCACCGTGCGCAGCGCCCCCACGAACCGGTCACCGTCCCGGACGAAGAAGAAGACGAGCAGCACCGCCAGCAACACCATGGTGCCCGTCTGCACCACCACACCGAGCCCGCTGATCACCTCGGACGCGGCGTCCCCGCCGAACCGCCCGAACAGCCCCTTCGCCCGCTCGGCCAGATCGTCCAGCGAGTCCCCCCGGGCGCCGAAGAGCCTGGCGACGTCCTTCGCCGCCCGCTTCGCCGAGGCGACGATCTGGTCACCCGAATTGATCAGCGCCCTCACCACGATGTACAGCGCCCCGCCGACCACCACCAGCACCGCGGCACAGGCGAGCCCCGCCGCCAGCGACCGCTGCACCTTCATCGCCCGCAGCCGCCGGTTCAGCGGGGTCAGCAGCGCCGTCCCCAGCAGCGCCAGCAGCACCGGGATGACCGCCGCCCGGAACAGCACGCACAGCCACACCGCCACCCATGCCACCCCGGTCACCAGCAGCAGCACCACACACCACCCGGCAACCCGCACCGCTCCCTCGGGCAGCACCCCGTACTCGCCACCGCTGCGCTCGCTCATCCCCCGACCCCACCACAGCACGGACGCCCCGTCCCCCGGAGCGTGGCCGCTCGGGTGACGAGACGTCAGGGCCGATCGTGCTACATGCCGTGCACCGCGGGGACCGTGCCGAGGCGGCCGGCCTGGAAGTCCTCGAACGCCTGCTGGAGTTCGGCGCGGGTGTTCATGACGAACGGGCCGTAGTGCGCCATCGGCTCGCGCAGGGGCCTGCCGCCGAGGAGGACGACCTCCAGATCGGGGGTGTGGGCGTCCTGGCTCTCGTCGGCCCGCACGGTCAGCGCCGAACCAGCGCCGAAGACGGCGGTCTGGCCGGTGCGGACCGGGCGGCGGTCGGTGCCGACGGTGCCGCGACCGGCGAGGACGTACGCCAGGCCGTTGTACTCCTCGCGCCACGGCAGGGTCACCTCGGCGCCGGGGCGGACGGAGGCGTGGATCATGGTGATCGGGGTGTGGGTGATGCCCGGGCCCTCGTGGCCGTCGAAGTCACCCGCGATGACCCGCAGCAGCGCGCCGCCGTCACCGGTGGTCAGCAGCTTGACCTGGCCGCCGCGGATGTCCTGGTAGCGCGGGTCCTTCATCTTGTCCTTGGCGGGCAGGTTGACCCAGAGCTGGAGCCCGTGGAAGAGCCCGCCCGACATGACCAGCGACTCCGGCGGCGTCTCGATGTGCAGCAGCCCCGACCCGGCGGTCATCCACTGGGTGTCGCCGTTGGTGATGGTGCCGCCACCGCCGTTGGAATCCTGGTGGACGAAGGTCCCGTCGATGATGTACGTGACCGTCTCGAAGCCCCGGTGCGGGTGCCAGGGGGTCCCCTTCGGCTCACCGGCGGCGTACTCCACCTCACCCATCTGGTCCATCATGATGAACGGGTCCAGGTGCTTGTAGTTGATCCCGGCGAACGCGCGGCGCACCGGAAATCCCTCCCCCTCGTAGCCGCTCGGCGCGGTCGTCACCGCCAGCACCGGCCGCTGCACGGCATCGGCGTCGGCGACCACTCGGGGCAGGGTCAGCGGGTTCTCAACGGTCACTGCGGGCATCTCGGACCTCCTAGGCCAACCTCAGAGTAGTTGAAGAATGAACTACCTGCCACTCACAACCCCACCCACCCCGAAACCATTCCCGCCGCCGAGAGGCGAAGAGGGCAGCGAAGGACCGGCCTCCGGGGCGCCCAGGCTCCGGAGCGACCAGGCTCCGGAGCCACCGGACACGAAAGCGGGCCGGACACCGTCGATCAGTGCCCAGCCCGAAAAAATCAGCCCGTCCGGCGCTTGAGGACACTCAAGCCCGTCCGGCGTGTGAGGACGAGCGCGGCCGCAGGCCGGCGACACCCCGGCGGGCCACGCCGAAGGGTCCCCCACACCGGGGAAGCCGCGTTTGAGCCCAGCCCCCGCAGGGGCAAGCCAGAAGCAGACCCGGGGCTACCCGTACATCCGCCGCATGGCGAAGTCCACCATCTCCTCGACGGCCTTGGCGTCGAACACCATGCGGTGCTCCCCCTCCATGTCGAGGACGAACCCGTACCCCGTCGGGAGCAGGTCGATCACCTCGGCCCCGGTGATCACGAAGTACTTGGAATCCTTCCCCGCGTACCTGCGAAGTTCCTTCAGGGAGGTGAACATGGGGATGACCGGCTGCTGGGTGTTGTGCAGCGCGAGGAACCCCGGGTTGTCCCCCCGGGGGCAGTACACCTTCGCCGTGGCGAAGACCTGCTGGAAGTCCTCGCCGCCCATCGCCCCGGTGGTGAAGGCGCGCACGGCCTCGGCCAGGGAGGGCGGCGACGGCTCCGGGTAGAGCGGCTGCTGCGGCTGCCCGTACCCGCCGATCCCGCCGGCCTGCTGCGGGTCGCCGTAGCCCCCCGCCTGGGGCGGGGCGTAGTGCTGCTGGGCGCCCGCGTTCTGGTCGTAGCCGTACATGTTCAGAAGGGTAACGAGTATCGAGTCACAGATGGGCGGTTAGGGGTTGCTTCTTATTACTGACGGGTAGCATCATCGGTAGTTACCACCCGGTATTGCATCGAGGATCTTGCCTCCCGAGACACACGGAGCCTTGCGCCATGGGCCACTACAAGTCGAACCTCCGCGACATCGAGTTCAACCTCTTCGAGGTGCTCGGCCGCGACAAGCAGTACGGCACGGGCCCGTTCGCGGAGATGGACGTCGACACCGCCAAGAGCATCCTGGAGGAGGTCGCCCGCCTCGCGGAGAACGACCTGGCCGACTCCTTCGCGGACGCGGACCGCAACCCGCCGGTCTTCGACCCCGAGACGAACACCGCCCCGCTGCCCGAGTCCTTCAAGAAGTCCTACAAGGCCTTCATGGAGTCGGAGTACTGGCGCCTGGGCCTGCCCGAGGAGATCGGCGGCACCACCGCGCCCCGCTCCCTCATCTGGGCCCACGCCGAGCTGATCCTCGGTGCCAACCCGGCCATCTGGATGTACTCCTCCGGCCCCGCCTTCGCCGGCATCCTCTTCGATGAGGGCAACGAGGTCCAGAAGAAGGCCGCCGAGATCGCCGTCGAGCGCCAGTGGGGCTCCACGATGGTCCTGACCGAGCCGGACGCCGGTTCGGACGTCGGCGCCGGCCGCACCAAGGCCGTCGAGCAGGCGGACGGCAGCTGGCACATCGAGGGCGTGAAGCGCTTCATCACCTCGGGTGAGCACGACATGTCGGAGAACATCCTCCACTACGTCCTCGCCCGCCCCGAGGGCGCCGGCCCCGGCACCAAGGGCCTCTCGCTCTTCCTCGTCCCGAAGTACGAGTTCGACTGGGAGACCGGCGAGATCGGCGCGCGCAACGGCGCCTACGCCACCAACGTCGAGCACAAGATGGGCCTCAAGGCGTCCAACACGTGCGAGATGACCTTCGGTGACAAGCACCCCGCCAAGGGCTGGCTCATCGGCGACAAGCACGACGGCATCCGCCAGATGTTCCGCATCATCGAGTTCGCCCGCATGATGGTCGGCACGAAGGCCATCGCCACCCTCTCCACCGGCTACCTGAACGCCCTGGAGTACGCCAAGGAGCGCGTGCAGGGTCCCGACCTCGCGCGGTTCATGGACAAGACCGCGCCCAAGGTCACCATCACCCACCACCCCGACGTGCGCCGCTCGCTCATGACGCAGAAGGCGTACGCCGAGGGCATGCGCACCCTGGTGCTCTACACCGCCGCCGTGCAGGACACCATCCAGGTCAAGGAGGCGGGCGGCGAGGACGCCACCGCCGACCACGCCCTGAACGACCTGCTCCTGCCCATCGTCAAGGGCTACGGCTCGGAGAAGTCGTACGAGCAGCTCGCCCAGTCGCTCCAGACCTTCGGCGGCTCCGGGTACCTCCAGGAGTACCCGATCGAGCAGTACATCCGCGACGCCAAGATCGACACCCTCTACGAGGGCACCACCGCGATCCAGGGCCAGGACTTCTTCTTCCGGAAGATCGTCCGCAACCAGGGCGCCGCCCTGAACACCCTCGCCGGTGAGATCAAGGGCTTCCTCGCCGAGGCCACCGGGGGCGAGGCCCTCGCCGGTGCCCGCGAGCAGCTCGCCAAGGCCGCCGTGGAGCTGGAGGCCCTGGTCGGCGTCATGCTGACCGACCTCGCCGGCACCGAGAAGGACGTCAAGTCCATCTACAAGGTCGGCCTCAACACCACGCGCCTGCTCCAGGCATCCGGTGACGTCGTCGTCGGCTACCTGCTGCTCAAGTCGGCCGCCGTCGCCGCCGCCGCGCTGGAGACCGCCTCCGCCAAGGACAAGGCGTTCTACGAGGGCAAGATCGCGGCCGCGAAGTTCTTCGCCGCCAACGTCCTGCCCGGCGTCGCCCAGGCCCGCGCCCTCGCCGAGGCCGTCGACCTGGACGTCATGGAGCTGGACGAGGCGTCCTTCTGATCCGCTCCGCCGCCTGACGGTCCGCGCAGGGCCGTAGCAGTACCGGGTACAGGCCCGCTCCCCTCGGGGGGCGGGCCTTCGGCGTCGCCGGCCGCGTACGCGTACCGCTCAGTCGTCGAGGGTGATCCAGAAACGGCACTTGCGGCCGAGCACGGTGTCCCGGACGTCCTCCAGCACCGCTCCGTGGTGCTCGGCGACCCGCGCCGACGCCTCGTTGTCCTCGTCGCAGGTGATCAGGACGTGGCCGATGCCCCGAGCCCTGGCCTCCTCCAGCATCTCGCCCAGCGCCCAGGTGGCGACCCCCCGGCCGCGTGCCGAGGGGCGCACCGAGTAGCCGATGTGGCCGCCCGCCTCGAAGAGGAAACCGTTGAGACGGTGCCGCAGGTCGATCGCACCGAGGAAGGTGCCGTCCTCGACGATCCACCGGTGGGTGGCCGGCACGTACCCGCCGACCGGGTCCGTCTCCTGCTCCCGCAGGGTCTCGGTCCACCGCCGGAACCCGTCCGCCGTCTCCAGCCCCTGATCCGGTACGAGGTGCCGGCCCGCACCGTCCTGGGTGCCGAGCGCCTCCCACTCGGCGTTGGCGGCCAGCCAGGAGGCGTGCAGGGCGGGAGAGGGCTCGATCAGCTGCGGCATGGAAGGACGGTATCCGCCGCCCCCGGCCCCCGCTGATTCCACCGCGCCACCGCCCCCGCCTGCGGCCCTTGACCTGAAGTCCGCTTCAGGTCGCAGGGTGACGTACGGACCGGCCGCCACGGGGGCGGCCGGCACCCGAGGGCCCGCACGGAGGAGAAGACGATGAAGGCAGTGGTCATGCGCGCGTACGGCGGACCCGAGGTGCTGCGGTACGAGGAGGTCCCCGACCCGGTGCCGGGCCCGGGGGAGGTCCGGGTCGCCGTCCGGGCGTCCGGTGTCCACTTCATCGAAGGGCGGTTGCGGGCCGGCGGCGCCGAGGGCCTGCCGCCCGCGCCCGCCCTGCCCGCGATCATGGGCAGCGAGACGGCGGGCACCGTCGACGCGGTCGGCGACGGTGTCGACGACGCCTGGCTCGGGCGGCGTGTGGTCACCCGCTCCCCCAGCCCCGGCGGCTACGCCTCGTCGGTCACCTCACCCGTCTCCGAGCTGCACGAACTGCCCGCGACCATCGGATACGAGGCCGCCGTGACCCTCATCGGCACCGGCTCCATCACCCTCGACTTCCTCGACCAGCTCGACCCCGTCGCCCACGACGTCCTGCTGGTCCTCTCCGCCGCCGGCGGCATCGGCCGCCTCACCGTCCCCTTCGTCCGCCGGCTCGGCGCCACCGTGATCGGCGCGGCCGGCGGCCCCGCCAAGACCGCCGCCGTACGGGAGCTCGGCGCCGGCCTCGCCGTCGACTACGACGAACCGGGGTGGAGCGAGGCCGTCCGCGCCCACTTCGGCACCGGCCGGCCCGTCACCGCCGTCCTCGACGGTGTCGGCGGACGCAGAGCCGCCGAGGCGTACGGGCTGCTGGCCGACGGCGGGCGCCTGGTGACCATCGGCTGCGCCTGCGGCGAGTGGTTCGCCCCGGACCCGGAGGAGGCCGCCGCCCGCTCAGTGACCGTCGTCCCGGCCATCGGGCGCTGGGCCACCCAGGTCACCGACCGGCGCGCCTCGCGCACCCGCGCCCTGGAAGCGGGCGCGGACGGCCGCCTGGAGGCCGCCTACCAGACCTTCGCGCTCAGCGACGCGGCCCACGCCCACGCGGAGATGGCCGCGCGCCGGACCGCGGGGAAGGTCGTCCTGCTCCCCTGAGCACGAACTCCGGGCGGGCCCGGTCCGGGCTCAGCCCCGCCCTCCGTGGGAGCGCCAGCGCGCCATCAGCGCGGGGGACTCCACCGGGGCCGGGCGCGCCGGGCAGACCGAGAAGTGGCTGACCCGGCAGGTGTCCGCCGGGACCGCCCGGCCCAGCGGCACCGCCGTACCGTCCGGGGCGATCCGCCACCGGTGCCGCGCCGGAACCCGGTACGCGGGGAACGGGTCGGGCTCCATCGGTATCCAGGCACCGCCGACCGTGGTGTGCCAGCGGCCGGGCGCGAAGCAGTAGCGGCAGGTCATCGACTTGCCCTCACCCGGCGAGGGAACCGCCGCCGGGCGCTCGGGGAGCGGCTGGGCGCGCTCGGCGCGAACCAGCGTCGCCGTGGTCACCGGCAGCAGATCTCCCAACCGGACCGGATCTCCGTCCGGGGCCGGGGAGGCCGCTCCCGTGCAACTGGAGCAGAGCGGCAGCGCCAGCGGGCCGTGCCACCGCGCGCCGGGCGCCCCGCAGGCCGGGCAGGCGGGTCCGGGCGGCCCCGCCTGGCGCGGGACGCCGGGTGCGGAGCCCGAGGGGGAACGCTCCGGCCCCGGACGGTGCCGGGCGGCGGGCCGCCACCGCCGGGAGTCCTCGGGAAGAGCCCGGACACCGGGCTCACGGACGGTGTACGCGGAACGGTAGGTCGGCGAGGTCACCTGGTCCCCCCTCGGTCGGCGGTCACCGCCGGTCCGCCTCCGGTGGCGGACCGACAGCGCGCGGGCCCGGGCCGGACCCCCGACCCGCCCGGTCCCACGCGCCTGCCGCGATGGTGGCACGGGGCACTGACAGCACCGGGGTGCGAAGGATGAACAGCGGGGGGCGAGGGCGAAGTCGGCGACTCCTGACACGGTCCGCGAAGACTTTCCGGGGCCGGGCACCCACGCGCAGCGCACGACTGCGGCTCCGCATCCGGGGCCACCGCACGCCACACCGCGCCTCTCACGTCACCACCTCCTACGTTTCACGTGAAGCATCTGGTTTCACGTGAAACATCGCCCGCTCCTCCCTCTTGCGAGGCTTCACAGCCCACGCGCTGTTTCACGTGAAACATTCCGGGCCGAGCGGCGAAATCCCTTGTCGGCCTTCCACGGCTTCCCCCCGGAATCCCCCGGTCTCCGCCGCCCCTGGCCCACCGGGCAAGGCGCCTGGTTAGGCTGGGCGTATGAGCAGACCCGCCCGCTTCGACCGCGGCCACACCGACGACCTCCTCACCTACCTGGCGGCGAGCCCGTCCCCGTACCACGCGGTGGCCAACGCGGCCGGGCGGCTGGAGGAGGCCGGTTTCCGCCAGGTCGAGGAGACCGACGCCTGGGACGGGACCACCGGCGGCAAGTACGTCCTGCGGGGCGGTGCGCTCATCGCCTGGTTCGTCCCCGAGGGCGCCGAGCCGCACACCCCCTTCCGCATCGTCGGCGCGCACACCGACTCCCCGAACCTGCGGGTCAAGCCGCTGCCGGACACCGGTGCGGCGGGCTGGCGACAGGTCGCCGTGGAGCTGTACGGCGGCACGCTGCTCAACACCTGGCTCGACCGGGACCTCGGACTCGCCGGGCGGATCACCCTCCGGGACGGCCGCGACGTCCTGGTCAACATCGACCGGCCTCTGCTGCGCGTACCGCAGCTCGCCATCCACCTGGACCGCAGCGCCAACGACGGCCTGAAGCTGGACCGGCAGAAGCACATGCAGCCCATCTGGGGCCTGGGCGACGTCCAGGAGGGCGACCTCATCGCCTTCGTCGCCGAGGAGGCCGGGGTCGACGCCGCCGACGTGGTCGGCTGGGACCTCATGCCGCACCCCGTGGAGGCCCCCGCCTACCTGGGCCGCGATCGCGAACTGGTCGCCGGCCCCCGGATGGACAACCTCCTCTCCGTGCACGCGGGCACCGCCGCGCTCGCGGCTGCCGCCGCCACCGCGGACCTGCCGTACATCCCGGTGCTGGCCGCCTTCGACCACGAGGAGAACGGCTCTCAGTCCGACACCGGCGCCGACGGCCCGCTCCTCGGCTCCGTCCTGGAGCGCTCGGTCCACGCCCGCGGC
Organism: Streptomyces sp. BBFR102; assembly: GCF_051397025.1. Lineage (NCBI taxonomy): Bacteria > Bacillati > Actinomycetota > Actinomycetes > Kitasatosporales > Streptomycetaceae > Streptomyces > Streptomyces sp. BBFR102. The sequence continues at coordinate 2,955,026 of NZ_CP195757.1, read as the reverse complement.
GGCTCCCCCGAGGACCGCGCCCGCGCTCTCGCCGGGACCATCTGCCTCTCCTCGGACACCGGCCACGCCGTCCACCCGAACTACCCGGAGCGGCACGACCCGACCCACCACCCGCGCGCCAACGGCGGACCGATCCTCAAGGTCAACGTCAACATGCGGTACGCGACGGACGGTTCGGGCCGGGCGGTGTTCGCGGCGGCGTGCGAGAAGGCCGGTGTGCCCTTCCAGAACTTCGTCTCCAACAACGCGATGCCCTGCGGCACCACGATCGGCCCGATCACCGCGGCCCGCCACGGCATCAAGACGGTCGACATCGGCGTCGCCATCCTCTCCATGCACAGCGCCCGCGAGCTGTGCGGAGCCGACGACCCGTACCTACTGGCCAACGCCCTGACGGCCTTCCTGGAGGGCTGACCGCCCCCACGTCGCGAGGCGGTGCCGTCCGAGCCTCGACAGGCCCGGACGGCACCGCCTTGCGCGTGCCCGCCAAACTCCCCGCCGGTCGTGGAAGGCGGTCGCACCCACGACGACCGCCTCATCTGAGAGCGGCGGTCAGGCGCCGGCCCCGTCCTCGTCCATCCCTGCGAGAACGAGCGCCAGCCGGTCCGCGCCGTCCCCCTCGCCCGGCGTCACGATCCGCACGGGCACGCCCCAGTCCTGCTGGTGCACATGGCAGGCCGGGTACTCTCCCCCGGTCTTCGACCGGGAGGTGCCCCCAGCCGGGTCGTCGCAGGAGGCGGCCATCGCCGACACGTGCAGCACGCCCTCGGTGATCTCCGGGTTGAGCGGCAGCTCCCGGAAGAGCTCCGTACCCGCGCCGGCCCCGTCGAGCAGCAGCTCCGGCGGGGTCGCGGAGACCAGCAGCCGGGTCGAGGGCCCGTACCGGGTGTCCAGCTTCTGCCCGGCCGGCGCCTGGAAGACCACGTCGAGGCGGAGCCTGCCCGGCGCGATCTCGGTGGCGGCCCGCCGCGTACGGTGCGCGACCGCCTCGACGCGTACCGCCTCCTCCGGCAGCCGCAGCCGCGTCAGCCGGTGCCGCGCCGACTCGACCACCACGAGGTCGTCGCCGGCCAGCACCGCCCCCGACGGCTCCCGCAGATCCGTCGCGAGCGTGCTCACCTCGCCGGAGGCGGGGTCGTAGCGGCGCAGCGCGTGGTTGTACGTGTCGCTGACCGCGACCGAGCCGTCGGGCAGCACCGTGACCGCCAGCGGGTGCTGGAAGAGGGCCTGGGAGGCCGCGCCGTCCCGGTGCCCGAAGTCGAAGAGGCCGGTGCCGACCGCCGTGCGCACGGTGCCCTCCGGATCGACCCAGCGCAACGCCGAGGTCTCCGAGTCGGCCACCCACAGCCGTTCGTCCCCGTCGGCCGCCAGCCCCGAGGGCTGCGCGAACCACGCCTCGGCCCCGGGCCCGTCGACCAGCCCCTCGTTGGTCGTCCCCGCCGCCACGGTGACGGTCCCCGCCTGCGGGTCGTACGTCCACAACTGGTGCGTCCCCGCCATGGCGATCCACACCTTGCCGCCGAACCAGGCCACGTCCCACGGCGAGGAGAGGTCCACCTCGCGGGCCGGCCCCGAGGTCGGCGAGCCCTGCCACCACTGCCGCCCGGTCCCGGCCGGCGTCGACACCACCCCGCTCGCCAGCTCGACCCGGCGCAGCGCGTGGTTGACGGTGTCCGCGACGATCACCGCGTCGCCCTCCGGGGTCAGGACCAGGCCCTGCGGCTCGTTGAACCGCGCCTCGGCCGGGTCGCCGTCGGCCAGCCCCCGCAGCCCCTCGCCGCCGATCCGCCGGACGACGCTCTCCCCGTCCTCCGCCAGTTCCACCAGCTGGTGCCGCGTCGTGTCGCTGACCAGGAAGTTCCCCGAGGGCAGCAGCACCGCGCGCCCCGGGAACCGCAAGGCCCCGGCCACCGGCTCCGGGGGCACGTACGGCCCGTCGCCGCGCCGCAGCGTCCCCTTCGCCGCGTGCTCGGCCTCCAGCTCCCCCACCAGCTTCTCGATGGCGTGCGCGTGCCCCTCACCGGCGTGCTGCGCGACCACGTACCCCTCGGGGTCGATCACCACCAGCGTCGGCCAGGCCCGCACCGCGTACTGCTTCCAGGTGGCCAGCTCCGGATCGTCCAGCACCGGGTGCTCCACCCCGTACCGCTCGACCGCGTCCACCACCGCCTGATGCTCCGCCTCGTGCACGAACTTCGGCGAGTGCACGCCCACGATCACCACGGTGTCCCGGTGCCGCTCCTCCAGCTCCCGCAGCTCGTCGAGAACGTGCAGGCAGTTCACACAGCAGAACGTCCAGAAATCGGCGATCACGATCTTCCCCCGGAGCTCCCCGAGGCTCAGCTCATCGCCACCCGTATTGAGCCAGCCTCCCTTTCCCACCAGCTCAGGGGCGCGGACACGTGCACGCTTACTCATACGGCAAGGGTGCCATCCGCCCCAGCCGGGGGTCGCACTCCGGCCGTCCGTTCACGGGGGCGACACAGTCGGAGGCCACAGGCGCGCCGCGCTCACCCGTGCCCCTCGGGATGCCGCCGCAGGAAGACGTTGCCGTCGGACACGGTCGTCATGTCCCCGCCGGCCCGGGCCCAACTCCGCACCCGGGCCGGCTCGGTGCAGTAGGGACAGCCCTCGGCGGGCACCGGCTCCGGGTCCATACGTAAGGGGAGTTCCAGCGGGACAGTCGTGTAGCGCGTCGGCTCGGTCATCAGTCACCTCTCGGAGATTCGCTTCCCACGACAGGGTTCGGCAGATGAAGGCGCATCAGCTAGGGGCATTCGTAGGGGCAAGACGTCCCCCCGTACGGGGAAACCCACCGCCCTGGCCGTCTGGCGAGGCAGGATGAAGTCATGGCCATCGCCACCCTCGTCAAAGACCTCCGCACCGCCCGAGGCTGGTCCCAGGGGCGCCTGGCCACGGCCGTCAACGAGGCGTTCGGGACCGGGCTCGACCGGGAGTACGTCAGTCGGTGGGAGCGCGGGAAGGTCGAGCCGGGGCCGTACTACCTGCGGTGTCTGTCGGCCGTGCTCGACGTCCCGCTCGCGGTGCTGGAGGGTGAAGTGAACCGCCGTACGTTCCTGTCGGACGCCGCCGCCACGGCGATAGCCCCCGTGGTCGCCTCGGATCTGCTGAGTGCGGGGTTCGCCGCGCGACTGCGGGGCGGGCCGGAGGTCGAGGAATGGGAGGCGAAGCTCGCCACGTACGGAACCGAGTACATGAGTCTGGGGGCCGCCGACATCCAGCGGCGGATCTCCGGAGAGCTGGTCGCGGTCCAGCAGCAGTTGGAAGAGCCCCGGCTGTGGTCGGTGGCGGCCCGGCTCATGACCTTGTACGCGAAGACGTTCCCGGGGTCGGACGGGGCCAAGGCGGTCGGCTGGTACCGGATGGCGGCCACTGCGGCGGACCGGTCGGGGGACGAGGCGACGCGGGTCTGGGTGCGAGGACGGGCGGCCATCGCGCTGGGGTACGAGGGCGCCTCGCTCGGCGTCGCGGATGTGCTCGCCGACCAGGCCATGGCGATCAGCGAGCGCCCGTCACTGGGGCTGCTCAACGCCGTCATGGGCAAGGCGCACGCAGCCGCGCTGCGAGGGGACGAAGCGACGGCGCGGGCGCTGCTGGAGCGGGGTCGGGCGGTGTTCGACCGGGCCGGCTCGTACGAGCAGACCTCGGACTACGCCGTGCCGTGGTGGCGGATGAACGTCTTCGTGTCGCTCCTGGCGGCCCGGCTCGGCGACGAGGGCGCGGCGGTGGCCGCCCAAGCCGCCTCCGGACGCGAACTCCCCGCTGAGCTGCCGCGCTTCGCGACCCACCTGGAGATGCACCGGGGGCTGATGCTCGCCAGATCGGGGGAGAAGGCCGAGGGCGCCGCCCATGCGCGTGCCGCCCTGGAAACCCTGCCTCAGGAGAAGCACTCGCTGACGCTGCGGCTGCTGAGGGATGAGGTGGAGCGGGGCTGAGCCAGCGGGGCGGCCGACCCCCCGCGCGCCCCCGCGCATTCACGCGCCCCCAGCGGGAACCTGACCCCCATGAGATTCCTGGTACGTGAGCGAATGTTCGCCGTGGGCGACGACTACTGGATCGAGGACGCCGACGGGCGGCGGGTCTACCTCGTCGACGGCAAGGCCATGCGGCTGCGGGACACCTTCGAGTTGAAGGATGCCGACGGGCGGGTGCTCATCGACATCCGGCAGAAGCTGGTGAGTCTGCGGGACACCATGGTGATCGAGCGGGGGGACGAGAAGCTCGCCACCGTGAAGCGCAAGCGGTTGTCGCTGTTGCGCAACCACTTCCGGGTCACCATGTCCGACGGGACCGCACTCGACGTCAGCGGGCGCATCCTCGACCGGGAGTTCGCGGTCGAGTACGACGGGGAGCTGCTGGCGCAGATCTCCCGGCGCTGGCTGACCGTGCGGGACACCTACGGCGTCGACGTCGTCCGGGACGACCTGGACCCGGCGCTGGTCATCGCGGTGGCGGTGTGCGTGATCACGCTGGCCGAGAAGGAGCGGGAGGACTGAGCCGCCGGCCTGGCCCCGCCTCCGTACCCCCCGGCACTACGGGCGCAGTCGCGTCGGCTCGGCCAGGCCCAGCCGGCGGTCCTTCAGGGCCGGGAAGCGCTCGCGGGTCGCGGCGACCGTCGCCGGGTCGAAGTCGACGGTGAGGATCTCCTCGCCGGTGCCCGCCTCGCCCAGGACCTCGCCCCAGGGGTCGACGACGACGGAGCGGCCCGCCTGCTCGGTTCCGGCGTGGGTGCCGGCGGTGCCGCAGGCCAGGACGTACGCCTGGTTCTCGACGGCGCGGGCGCGGGCCAGCAGGCTCCAGTGGGCGGCGCGGCGGGCCGGCCAGCCGGCGGGGATCACCAGGGTCTCGGCGCCGGCGTCGACCAGGGCCCGGAACTGCTCGGGGAAGCGCAGGTCGTAGCAGGTGGCGAGGCCGAGGGTGGTCTCGGGGAGGCCGACGGTGACCAGGCGGTCCCCGGCGCCCATCAGGACGGCCTCGCCCTGGTCGAAGCCGAAGCGGTGGATCTTGCGGTAGGAGGCGGCGAGGGTGCCGTCGGGGGCGAAGACCAGCGAGGTGTTGTACAGGCGGCCCTCGGCGTCGTGCTCGGGGAGGGAACCGCCGTGCAGCCAGACCCCGGCGTCGCGGGCGGCCTCGGAGAGGGCGAGGAAGGTGGGGCCGCGCAACTGCTCGGCGTGCTCGCCGAAGTGGTCGAAGGCGAAGGCGCCGGTGGTCCAGAGTTCGGGGAGGACCACCAGGTCGGAGCCGGATCGCTCGCGGATCAGACCGACCGCGCGGTCCGTGCGGGCGGCCACCGACTCGGCCGGGTCCACGCAGAGCTGGATGAGCGAGGCGCGCACACTACCACCGTCCTGGCATTCGAGCCGTCGACACGGCCTACGATCGTCACACGAAAGCACTGCCGGGGTGCCATGGGGCAGCGTACTGTGCTGTTCCACGAAGGGGCGCGTCGGAGGGGACCGATCACCCGGCATGCCCGCCCCTCGTCCCGAGCAGACGCGCCGCCCACCCGCCGCCCGCCCACCCGACGTCCCAGCCGTCAGCCTCCTTCCGTCCGCTGTCCGTTGCCGACTGCCCTTGTCCGAACGCGACCGGGGACCGGTGGTCCGTACGATGCGCGTACGGAGATGTCCCGTACGACCGTACGGGCCGCTCGCACCGCCGTTCGCCCGTACCCGCCGCAATCCGACCGCCCGCGCACCACTCGCCCGAGGGATCACGTGAGTCTCCATCCCAGCCTTCAGTCCTACGCCGATGCCTGGACCCACTCCGTCGAAGCGGTATTGGAGCTGGTCCAGCCCCTCCCCGAGGCGCGGTGGAACCTCGCCACGCCCTGCCCGGCCTGGTCGGTGCGGGACGTGGTCTCCCATGTCATAGGGCTCGACTGCGAGATGCTCGGCGACCCACGTCCGATCCACACGCTGCCGAGGGACCTGTACCACGTACGGACGGACCTCCAGCGGTACATGGAGATGCAGGTCGACGTCCGGCGCCACCACACGGGGCCGGAGATGACGGCGGAGCTGGAGTACACGATCATCCGGCGCTCGCGCCAGTTGCGGAACGAGACGCGGGAGCCGACGGCGGCGCTGCGCGGCCCGCTGGGCACCGAGCAGACCCTCGAAGCGGCCATGCGCCTGCGCGCCTTCGACGTCTGGCTCCACGAGCAGGACCTGCGGACGGCGCTCGGGCAGCCCGGCAACCTCGACTCCCCGGGCGCGCTGATCACGCGGGACATGCTGCTGGCCGGCCTGGCGAAGATGGTGGCCCGCGAGGCGGGCGCGCCTCCCGGCACGGCCGTCGTGGTCGACGTGCAGGGTCCGGTGGAGTTCCTGCGGACCGTGCGGGTCGACGCCGAAGGGCGCGGCTCGGTGGACGGCTCGCCCTCGCTCGGTCCGGCGGTCACGCTGACCCTGGACTGGGAGACGTACCTCAAGCTGGCGGCCGGCCGGGTGCGGCACCAGGCCGTCGGGGACCGGGTGAAGACCGAGGGCGACCCGGAGCTGGCCCGGGCGATCCTGGACAACTTCGCCGTGACCCCGTAGCGGCGTCGCTCGCGGGCAGCGCGTACGCGCGACGGCCCCGGTTCCCGGTCGGTCCGGGCGCCGGGGCCTTTCGCCGTCGCCGTCAGGCCGGTACGTGCACGGTCTCCACGCGGCTGGCGACCAGGCGTTCGCCCTCGCGGCGCAGGGCGGCGCGGCGCAGGCGGAGGATCTGCGCGGTGCCGAGCGCCTGGAGGACGAAGAGGGCGCAGAAGGCGATGCGGTAGTTGTCGCCGGTGAGGTCGAGCAGGACGCCGATGGCCAGCAGTGAGGTCATGGAGGCGGTGAAGCCGCCCATGTTGACGATGCCGGAGGCGGTGCCCTGCCGCTCGGGCGGGTTGGCCGGCCGGGCGAAGTCGAAGCCGACCATCGAGGCCGGCCCGCAGGCGCCGAGGACCAGGGCGTGCACGAGCAGCAGCCAGGCCGGGGCGGTGCCGGGCCAGCTGAGGACGGCGGCCCAGCAGGCGGCGGTGGCGAAGACGGTGCCCAGCACGATGACGCTGCGCGCGCGGTGGTTACGGGCGATGAGCTGGCCGTAGACGAGGCCGACCACCATGTTGGACAGGACCACGAGGGTGAGGAGTTCACCCGCCTCCGCGCGGGTCATGCCCTGTGCCTCGACGAGGTACGGCAGCCCCCAGAGCAGCAGGTAGACCATGGCGGGGAACTGCGTGGTGAAGTGCGTCCACAGGCCGAGCCGGGTGCCGGGTTCGGCCCAGGAACGGGAGATCTGGCGGCGGACGGCGGCGGCGCCCCGGTGCTCCTCGGGGACGGGCGGCGAGGCGTGGCCCTCCGGGTGGTCCTTGAGGAAGACCAGCATGAAGACGAGGACGACGACGCCGAGCAGGGCACTGCCGCCGAAGGCCGCCTCCCAGCCGATGCCGTGCAGCAGCCGGGCGAGGACCAGGGTGGAGACCAGGTTGCCGGCCATGCCGACCAGCCCGGCGAGCTGGCTGACGAGCGGCCCGCGCCGGGCGGGGAACCAGCGGGAGCCGAGCCGCAGTACGGAGATGAAGGTCATCGCGTCGCCGCAGCCGAGCAGGGCGCGGGAGACCAGCGCCATGCCGTAGTGCGGGAAGAAGGCGAAGCCGAGCTGGCCCAGGGTGAAGAGGATGACGCCCCAGGTCAGGACGCGCTTGGTGCCGACCCGGTCGATCATCAGGCCGACGGGTATCTGCATGCCGGCGTAGACCAGCAACTGGAGGATGGAGAAGGTCGACAGGGCGGAGGCGTTGATCTCGAACCGGTCGGCGGCGTCGAGTCCCGCGACGCCGAGCGAGGTGCGGAAGATGATCGCGACGAAGTAGACGGAGACGCCGGCCGACCAGACGAGGATCGCCCGGCGGCCACCGGGCGGGTCCAGCGGGTGCGGGCCTGGTCCGGGCGAGGAGTCGCCCGGGGAGCCGGGGGCGCCGGACGGGGTGGGGGTCGAGCTGCTCATCGGCCCTCCCCCCGGATCAGCTCGCGGACGCGGCCGACGTGGCTGCGGACGCAGGCGGCGGCGGCCTCGGCGTCGCCGGAGCGGATCGCCTCCAGCAGTTCGGCGTGCTCGGCGAGGTTGGCGGCGATCCGGCCGGGGTGGGCCTCCATGACGGCGACGCCCATCCGCAACTGGCGGTCGCGGAGCTGGCCGTAGAGGCGGGAGAGGATCTGGTTGCCCGCGTTGCGGACGATCTCGACGTGGAAGGACCGGTCCTTGTCGGAGACGGCGGCGAGGTCGCCGGCCTCGGCCAGTTCACGTTGTTCGGCGAGGAGCCGCTCAAGGCGGCTGATGAGGGCGGCGGGGGCGGGGACGGCGCGGCGCGCGGCGTACTCCTCGACCAGCAGCCGGGTCTCGACGACGTCGGAGACCTCCTGGGCCGAGACCGGCAGGACCAGGGCGCCCTTCTTCGGGTAGAGCTTCAGCAGCCCCTCGACCTCCAGCTTCAGCAGCGCCTCACGGACCGGCGTGCGGGAGACCCCGACGGCCTCGGCGAGGCCGCCTTCGGTGAGGAGGGTGCCGCCCGCGTAGCTGCGGTCCAGGACGGCCTGCTTCACGTGCCGGTAGACGCGGTCGGCGGCGGGTGGCTTCTTCTCGGCGGCGGTGGGGGGCGCTGAAGGCATGGACACAGGATAGATACATGACGCGTACACCATCAGCGGGCCGCCCGGGCTTCCCGCGATGCGGACGATGACTTTGGTCACAGGCATGCTCCACTGGGCAGCTCGTCGGCTGCCACTTGGGGGATTCCCCTCAGCGACCCGCCCGCACCAGCCGGCCCCCTGCCTCCCAGGGCCCGGGAGGGACGTGGCTGTACAACCCTTCCGCCGGTTCGGCAGTCTGCTCTGCGCGCCCGGAATCCAGGGAGGTCCCGGGCAAGGAACGCGAATTCGGAGCTTCCCCTGTGACTTTCGGCATTTCGGGCGGTCGCCGCGCCGCCGCCGTCCTCCTCACCACCGGCGCCGTGCTGGTCGCCGGCCCCCTCGTCAGCCCGGCCGCGGCAGCGACGGCCACCGCGACGCCCAAGGTGAGCGCCAAGGGCGCCTTCCTGATGGACACCGCATCCGGGAAGACGGTCTTCAGCAAGAGCGCCGACACCAAGCGGCAGATGGCCAGCACCACCAAGACCATGGCGGTCGCGGTGGTCCTCGGCACCAAGGGCGTCAACCTCGACAAGAAAGTCACGGTGAAGCAGACCTACCGCGACTACGTCACCAAGAACGGCGCCTCCACCGCCGACCTGCGCACCGGCGACAAGCTGACCGTCCGCCAGCTGCTCTACGGCGCCATGCTGCCCTCCGGCTGCGACGCCACCTACGCGCTGGCCGACACCTTCGGCACCGGCTCCACCGTCTCCGCCCGGACCAAGTCGTTCATCTCCAAGATGAACGCCAAGGCGAAGTCGCTGAAGATGACGAACACCAAGTTCGACTCCTTCGACGGCATCTCGAAGGGCGGCAAGAACTACTCGACCCCGCGCGACCTGGCCAAGCTCGCCCGGCACGTGATGAAGAACAGCACCTTCAAGACCGTGGTGAAGGCGGCCTCCACCAAGCAGAAGGCCACCGCGAAGGGCGGCGGGACCCGCACCTACACCTGGTACAACACCAACAAGCTGCTCGGCTCCTACAAGGGCGCCACCGGCGTCAAGACCGGAACCGGGACCGCCGCGGGCCCGTGCCTGATCTTCTCCGCGACGAAGAACGGCAAGTCGCTGGTCGGAGTCATCCTCAACGACAACAACCGCTACGCGGACGCCGGCAAGATGCTCGACTACGGCTTCGGGAAGAAGACCACGAGCGCCCTCCAGGTGAAGCCGCTGCCGCAGGGAGCACAGCAGGACTGAGGCGGCGGGGCGCCTCTTCGACGAGGTGCCGGTTTCACGTGAAACATCCCGACGTTTCACGTGAAACCGAAACAGGGGCGTCCGCGGTGTGCGGACGCCCCTGTCGGTTTCGGTCCCAGACCGCCCCGGCCGGGGCGGGAACCGGCCTCTGCCGGACGAGTGCTACGTCCAGGTCAGCAGGCGCTTGGGGTGCTCCAGGAACGCCGCGACGTCGGCGAGGACCCTGGAACCCAACTCGCCGTCGACGAGGCGGTGATCGAAGGAGAGGGCCAGGGTGGTGACCTGGCGGGGCTTGACCTTGCCCTTGTGGACCCAGGGCTGCCACTTCACCGCGCCGAAGGCGAGGATGGCGGACTCCCCGGGGTTGAGGATGGGCGTACCGGTGTCGACGCCGAAGACGCCGACGTTGGTGATGGTCACCGTGCCGCCCTGCATGTCGGCCGGCGAGGTACGGCCCTCGCGGGCGGTACCGACCAACTCGCCGAGCGCGGCTGCCAGCTCAGGCAGGGTCTTGGCCTGCGCGTCCTTGATGTTCGGGACGATCAGGCCGCGCGGGGTGGCGGCGGCGATGCCCAGGTTCACGTAGTGCTTGCGCACGATCTCCTGGTTGGCCTCGTCCCAGGCTGCGTTGACGTCCGGGTTGCGGCGGATGGCGACCAGCAGGGCGCGGGCCACCATGAGCAGCGGGTTGATCCGGACGCCGGCCAGGTCCTTGTCGGCCTTCATCTTCTCGACCAGCTTCATCGTGCGCGTCACGTCCACCGTGACGAACTCGGTGACGTGCGGCGCGGTGAACGCCGAGCCGACCATCGCCTGCGCCGTGGCCTTCCGTACGCCCTTGACCGGGATACGCGTCTCCCGGGCGTCCGGGGCCGGGGCGACGGCGGGCTGGGCGCCCGGGGCGGCCTGGGGCCGGGCGGCGGCCTGGGCGGGCTCGGCCGGGGCCTGCGGGACGGCCGCCGCGTGGACGTCCTCCCGGGTGACCACGCCGCCCTCGCCGGTCGGCACCACGGTGGCCAGGTCGACCCCGAGGTCCTTGGCCAGCTTGCGCACCGGCGGCTTGGCCAGCGGCCGGTCGGCGCCGGAGACCGGGACGCCGTTGGCCACCGGGGCGGCCGGGGCCGGGGTGGGCGTCTCGGCGGCCGGAGCCCGCACGGCCGGGGCCTCGTTCGCCGAGCGGCGGGCTCGGCGCTTGGTGGAGGACTCCGAGACGCCGTAGCCGACCAGGACCGGCTGGCGGCCCTGCGGCTCGGCGCTCTCCGCCTCGGCGTCGGGAGCCTCGGCCGGGGCTGCCGCCGGACCGGCGGCCGGGGCGCCACCGCCACCGGTGTCCACCGTGATGATCACCTGGCCGACGTCGACCGTGGTGCCCTCGGCGAAGCGCAGCTCGCGCACCGTCCCGTCGAAGGGGATCGGCAGCTCCACCGCCGCCTTGGCCGTCTCCACCTCGCAGACGACCTGGCCGTCGGTGACCGTGTCGCCCGGCTGGACGTACCACTTGAGGATCTCGGCCTCGGTGAGGCCCTCACCCACGTCGGGCATCTTGAACTCGCGTACCGCCTGGGCGGATTCCGTCATCGTCGTCACGACCCTCTCCCTCAGAACGCCAGCGAGCGGTCGACGGCGTCGAGCACCCGGTCGAGGCCCGGCAGGTACTCCTCCTCGATCCGCGCCGGCGGGTACGGCGCGTGGTAGCCGCCGACCCGCAGCACGGGCGCCTCCAGATGGTAGAAGCACCGCTCGGTGATCCGGGCGGCGATCTCCGACCCGGTGCCCAGGAAGACCGGGGCCTCGTGGACCACGACCAGCCTGCGGGTGCGCTCCACCGAGCGCTGGATCGCGTCGAAGTCGATGGGCGAGATCGACCGCAGGTCCAGGACCTCCAGCGACTTGCCCTCCTCGGCCGCGGCGTCGGCCGCCGCCAGGCAGACCTTCACCATCGGGCCGTAGGCGGCCAGCGTCAGGTCGCTGCCCTCGCGGGCCACCTGGGCGCGGTGCAGCGGGGCCGGGATCGCCTCGCGGTCGACCTCGCCCTTGTCCCAGTACCGGCGCTTCGGCTCGAAGAAGATCACCGGGTCGTCGCTCTGGATGGCCTGCTGGAGCATCCAGTAGCCGTCCGCCGCGTTGGCCGGGGAGACCACCTTGAGGCCGGCGACGTGTGCGAACAGCGCCTCCGGGGACTCACTGTGGTGCTCCACGGCGCCGATGCCGCCGCCGTAGGGGATGCGGATGACGATCGGCAGCTTCACCGTGCCCAGCGAGCGGGCGTGCATCTTCGCGAGCTGCGTGACGATCTGGTCGTACGCGGGGAAGACGAAGCCGTCGAACTGGATCTCCACGACCGGCCGGTAGCCGCGCAGGGCCAGGCCGATCGCGGTGCCGACGATGCCGGACTCGGCGAGCGGGGTGTCGATGACCCGGTCCTCGCCGAAGTCCTTCTGGAGGCCGTCGGTGACGCGGAAGACACCGCCGAGCTTGCCGACGTCCTCGCCCATGATGAGGACCTTCGGGTCGCTCTCCAGGGCGGTGCGCAGCGATTCGTTGATGGCGCGGGCGAGCGCGAGCTTCTCGGTGGCCATGATCAGTTCGCCTTCCCGGTCACGTCGGCGTCCTCGAACGACGCCTGGTACGCCGCGAACTCGGCCCGCTCCTCGTCCACGAGGGCGTGCCCGTCCGCGTAGGTGTGCTCGAACATCGCCATCGGGTCGGGGTCGGGCATCGCCCGTACCGCCTCCCGTACGCGACGACCGAGTGCCTCGCTCTCCTCCTCCAGCGCGGTGAAGAACGCCTCGTCGGCGTGGCCCTCGGCCTCCAGGTGGGCGCGCAGGCGCTGGATCGGGTCGCGGGCCTCCCACGACTCCCGCTCGTCGTCGGAGCGGTAGCGGGTCGGGTCGTCGGAGGTGGTGTGCGCGCCCATCCGGTACGTGAACGCCTCGACCAGCGTCGGGCCCTCGCCCCGGCGGGCGCGGGCCAGCGCCGCCTTGGTCACGGCGAGGCAGGCGAGGACGTCGTTGCCGTCGACGCGGACGCCGGGGAAGCCGAAGCCGCTGGCGCGCTGGTAGAGCGGTACGCGGGTCTGCTTCTCGGTGGGCTCGGAGATGGCCCACTGGTTGTTCTGGCAGAAGAAGACGACGGGCGCGTTGTAGACCGCGGAGAAGGTGAACGCCTCGTTGACGTCGCCCTGGGAGGAGGCGCCGTCGCCGAAGTAGGCGATGACGGCGGAGTCGGCGCCGTCCTTGGTGATGCCCATGGCGTACCCGGTGGCGTGCAGCGTCTGGGAGCCGATGACGATCGTGTAGAGCTGGAAGTGGTTGCTGTTCGGGTCCCAGCCGCCGTGGTTGACGCCGCGGAACATGCCGAGCAGGTTGGCCGGGTCGACGCCCCGGCACCAGGCCACGCCGTGCTCCCGGTAGGTCGGGAAGACCCAGTCGTCCTCGCGGGTCGCGCGGCCGGAGCCGATCTGCGCGGCCTCCTGGCCGAGCAGCGAGGCCCACAGACCCAGCTCGCCCTGGCGCTGGAGCGAGGTGGCCTCCGCGTCGAAGCGCCGGGTGAGCACCATGTCGCGGTAGAGACCGCGCAGCTCCTCGGGGGTGATGTCGGCGACGTACGGGTCGTACTCGGCGTCGGCGACGCGCTTGCCCTCGGGCGTCAGCAACTGCACGAGCTGCGGCTCGGCGGGGGCGGCGGGCGTCGCGGGCCCCTTCCGCCGGGCGGCCTTCGCGGCCTTGGCAGGGGTCCGCCCGGCCGCGGCCTTGCCGGACGCCTTCCGGGCGGGGGCCTTGGCGGCGTTCTTGGCGGGCGCCTTCGCCGTCGCCCGCTCGGCGGGCTTCGGGGACTCGGCTGCCCGGGCGGCCCGCCCGGCGTCGCCGCCGGTCTCGGTCCCGCCGCGGCGCGTCCCTCGCGCGGCACTGCTCTCCACGGTCACGTGTGCTCCTCCGTCGGTCCGGCCCCCGGGGTCCACCGGGAGCCTGGTGCCCCCTCGTCGAAGACGGGGGGAGGCTCGCCCCGTACCCGTACGCGCACGGGGTGGGTGCGAGCCCGGGAACAAGGCGTGACAGGTGCCCCGGCGAACGCCTGTGACATGCACGTTACCCAGTGCTGCACAAATCCGCGAAACCCTACCTGACCTGCGATTTTCCTCGGAAGTCCAAGTAAAACCGGAAAGCGGCGCGCAGCTCCAGGTCACAGCCTCGCAGGGTGCCGGAACACCGGCACGTTATCCCGGTCACCCCGGGCGCGGGAAGACTTGGCGTGTGAGACTCCTTCCGTGCGCGAAGGCGGAAAAATCACCGTATTCCTGCTCGACGACCATGAGATGGTGCGCCGGGGGGTGCGCGAGCTGCTGTCGGCCGAGAACGACATCGAGGTCGTCGGCGAGGCGGGTACCGCCGCCGAGGCCCTGGCCCGCATCCCCGCCACCCGCCCCGACGTGGCCGTTCTCGACGTACGGCTGCCGGACGGCAGCGGTGTCGAGGTCTGCCGCGAGGTCCGTTCCCACGACGAGTCGGTCAAGTGCCTGATGCTCACCTCGTACGCCGACGACGAGGCACTCTTCGGCGCGATCATGGCGGGCGCCTCCGGCTACATCCTGAAGGCCATCCGCAGCGGCGACCTCCTCGACGCCGTCCGCCAGGTCGCCGCCGGGGAGTCCCTCCTGGACCCGGCCGCCACCGCCCGCGTCCTGGAGCGGCTGCGCGGCCGGGACGCCCGCAGCGGTGACGAGCGCCTGAGCGGGCTCACCGAGCGGGAACGCCGCATCCTCGACCTGATCGGGGAGGGCCTGACCAACCGGGCCATCGGCGAGCGTCTCCACCTCGCCGAGAAGACCGTCAAGAACTACGTCTCCGCCCTGCTCGCCAAGCTCGGCATGGAACGCCGCTCCCAGGCCGCCGCGTACGTGGCGCGGATGCACGCGGAACGCGGCCGGTAGGCACCCGGCGGTACGGACGCCGACGGGCCTCCGGTCGTGATGACCAAAGGCCCGTCGGCTCGCGCGCGGAGGGAGCGGGGCGGTGCGGAGCCCGCCGGCTCACTGACCGCCGGTGGTCTCCCCGTCCGGCGGCGGCACCTCCTCCGTCGGCTCCGCGGGCGACGACGGCGGCAGCTCGGGCGACGGAGGCGGCTCCTCGGACTGCGAGGGCTGCTCGTCGTCCGAGGGGGCCGGGTCCGTCGGCGTCTGCGGGGTGCCCTCGGTGGGCTGCTCGTTCGACCAGCCCGGGTCGCCGGTCTGCTGCGGCGGGTACTGCTGCTCGGTGCCACCGGTGTCGCCCGGCACCGTCTCCTCGTCGGTCTCCTCGTCGGAGGGCGAGGTGGACGGCGAGGGGGACTCCTGGCTGGCGGAGGGGGACGGCTTCACCGGAGGCTTCTCGTCCCCGGTCCCGGCACCCTTCACCGCGAAGGCCACACCGCCGACGATCGCCAGCACCGCGAGCACCGCGATCAGCCACATCCGGCCGCGGCCTGACCCGCCGGGCCGGCCACCGCCCTCGTAACCGCCGTCGTCCACGCCCGGCGGCCGGATCATCGGCTGCTGCATCGTGCCCGGGTCGGGGTGCGGGAGGCCGCCGTGGCCGCCCATGCCGCCGACGCCCATGGCCGGGGTGTGGCCGCCCTCGTGCAGATCGACGGGGCCGGTGTTCCAGGTACGGGTGTGGCCGCCCTGCTGCTGGAGCATCTGGAGGCCGTACTGGACCAGGCCGCGCATCTCCTCGGCGCTCTGGAACCGGTCGTCCGGGTCCTTCGCGAGGGAGCGCATGACCAGGCCGTCCAGCTCGGGCGGCGCCGCGTCGGAGACCTCGGAGGGCGGCACCGCCTGGTCCTGGACGTGCTGGTAGACCACCGAGAGCGGCGTCTCGCCGGTGAACGGGGGCCGCAGCGCCAGCAGCTCGTAGAGGAGGCAGCCGGTGGCGTAGAGGTCCGAGCGGTGGTCGACGGCCTTGCCGAGCGCCTGCTCCGGGGAGAGGTACTGCGGGGTGCCCATCACCATGCCGGTCTGCGTCATCGTCGACTGGGCGCCGTGCAGCGCGCGGGCGATGCCGAAGTCCATGACCTTGACGGCGCCGGCGTGGGTGATGATGACGTTGGCCGGCTTGATGTCGCGGTGGACGATGCCGTGCTGGTGGCTGTAGGCGAGCGCCTCCAGGACCCCGGAGACGATGATGAGCGCCTGCTCGGGGCCGGGGGCCTCCGCGTCGACCAGCAGGTCACGGATGGTGTGACCCTCGACGATCTCCATCACGATGTAGGGGACGGTGCTGTTGCCGACCCGGTCCTCGCCGGAGTCGTAGACCGCGACCACCGCGTGGTGGTTCAGGCCCGCGACCGACTGCGCCTCGCGCGTGAAACGCGCCTTGGAGACGGGGTCCTCCGCCAGGTCCGAGCGGAGCAGCTTCACGGCGACGGTCCGGCCGAGCCGGACGTCCTCGGCCGCGAAGACCTCCGCCATACCGCCCCGGCCGAGTCTGCGCGTCAGCCGGTAGCGGCCGTCGCCTACGAGACCGCCGTTGCCCCACAGTTCCGGCGCGTCATGGGAGTCCGACATGTCGCCGCCAGCCGCCTCGGGGTCGGACGGGCCCTGAGCGCGCTGCGTCTGTGCCATCGGTCCTCGCCGTCGTGTCTTGATCGTCACTTTCCGCGCGCTCGGGTTACTCACTCGGAGTACGGAGATTCTCGGTCTCGCCCGGAGAGTCGCGCGGGTGCTCCGACGGGTCACGCTACAGCCTTGCAAGGCCCCGTCGTTCCGAGAAGGACCGGCCATCAAACCTCGAAAACCTCCTTCGGGGCAAATCCCCCACCCCCCGGAACCCGCCCTCCGGCCGCCCGCCGCTCTCGCCCCCCAGAGCGTGCGCGCCTCCGGCCTCCTGGTGCGGGACCGTTGTCGTACGGTCACGGAACGGCCACCCGGCTTGACGTGTCCGTGGCCTGCGGCAGACTTGGCCAAAATGTAGGGATCAGCGACTGGCGGGCACTCACCGTGCCGATGGGGGACGCAGGACATGAGCCAGGACGGCGCACAGGGCCGCTACGCAGGGCGGGCGGTGGCCGGTGGTCGCTACCAGCTCCGGGATCTGCTGGGCGAGGGCGGCATGGCCTCGGTGCACCTGGCCTACGACACGGTCCTCGACCGGCAGGTGGCCATCAAGACCCTGCACACGGAACTGGGCCGGGAGGCCGCCTTCCGCGAGCGGTTCCGCCGTGAGGCGCAGTCCGTGGCGAAGCTCACCCACACCAACATCGTCTCCGTCTTCGACACCGGTGAGGACGACGTCGACGGCACGGCCACGCCGTACATCGTCATGGAGTACGTCGAGGGACGGCCGCTCGGCTCGGTCCTCGACGAGGCGGTGTCCCGGCAGGGCGCGATCCCCGCCGACCAGGCGCTGAAGATCACCGCGGACGTGCTGGCCGCGCTGGAGATCAGCCACGAGATGGGGCTGGTCCACCGCGACATCAAGCCGGGCAACGTGATGATGACCAAGCGCGGCGTCGTGAAGGTCATGGACTTCGGCATCGCCCGCGCCATGCAGTCCGGCGTCACCTCCATGACCCAGACCGGCATGGTCGTCGGCACCCCGCAGTACCTCTCCCCCGAGCAGGCCCTCGGCCGCGGGGTGGACGCCCGCTCCGACCTGTACTCGGTCGGCATCATGCTCTTCCAACTGGTCACGGGAAGGCTCCCGTTCGAGGCGGACTCGCCGCTGGCCATCGCCTACGCGCACGTCCAGGAGGAGCCGGTCGCGCCCTCCTCGGTCAACCGCGCCCTCCCCCCGGCCGTGGACGCGCTGGTGGCCCGCGCGCTGAAGAAGAACCCGAACGAGCGGTTCCCCAGTGCCGAGGCGATGCGCGACGCATGCCTGCGGGTCGCCCAGTCACTCCAGCCGGCCGCTCCGAACATCGTCCCCGGCAGCCAGACGCAGAGCGGCGCGGGCGTCGGCTCGGCCGTCTTCCCGCCGGTCGGCCAGCAGCCGCCGTCCACCGGCCCGGTCCAGACGCCGTACCAGCCCGCTCCGTACGGCACCGGGACCCCGCCCTCGGCCCAGCACCACGCGACTCCCACCTCGGCCCCCGGCTACGGCTACCCGCAGCAGTCCGGTTACGCCACCCCGCAGCCCTACGGCCACCAGCAGGCCCCGGCGACCCCGCCGCCCTACGCGGCCGCCCCGCAGAACGGGGGCGGCGGCAAGCGGCAGTTGCCGCTGGTCATCGGGTCGATCGTGGTGGCGCTGCTGGCGGTCGGCGGTCTGGTCACCGCGCTCGCCCTCCAGGAGGACGACGACCCCGGCACCACGCAGGGGGAGGGGAAGGGCGGTCAGAAGCCCGGCTTCCGCGGCCCGGACCTCACCAAGACCATGGACGCCGAGGAGTGCACCGACCCGGACGTGGCGTACAGCGACCCGGAGAAGATCCGTGTCCCCGACTTCACCTTCACCAACATCACGTTCGTGAAGAAGTGCCTCCAGGGCGCGAAGTGGCAGTACGACACCACGACGATCGACGAGAACGCCTACGGCAAGGACACCGTGATGCGGCAGCACCCGAAGGCCGGCACCGAGGTCGACCCGGACGACATGCCGCCGATCCAGCTCGACGTCTCCAGCGGCAACCCGAGCTGACCCCCGCCTGACCCGCCCGAAGGGGCCGGGAGCGCCTTCGCGCCTCCCGGCCCCTTCGACGTACGGAGAAGGGCCGACTGCCGGCCTACAGGTACGGGCCTCCGGTGCGCCCGGCGGCCGGGGAGGCACCGTCGGCCTCCTCGGGCGCGACGCCGGGCGGCAGGGCGCGGCGCATCTGCTCCAACTGGGCGCGGGCCGCCATCTGCTGGGCGAAGAGGGTGGTCTGGATGCCGTGGAAGAGACCCTCCAGCCAGCCCACCAGCTGCGCCTGGGCGATGCGCAGCTCGGCGTCGCTCGGGGTGGCCTCGTCGGTGAAGGGCAGCGAGAGCCGCTCCAGTTCCTCGACCAGTTCCGGGGCGAGGCCGTCCTCCAGCTCCTTGACCGAGCTGGAGTGGATGTCCTTGAGGCGGTTCCGGCTCGCCTCGTCGAGAGGAGCCGCGCGCACTTCCTCCAGCAGTTGCTTGATCATGCTGCCGATGCGCATGACCTTCGCGGGCTGCTCGACCATCTCGGTCACCGGCACTTCGGTGGATTCGTCGTCGCCGCCCAGCGCCATCCCGTCCTGGCCCACGATCAGGACCTGCGGGTTCTCCGTCGAGCGTGACGACCGTTCGTTCCTGGGCATCTCCATGGCAGCCATTCTGTCGCACTCAGATCCGACGCACGCGCAGGGCGAGGAAGACCAGGCCGAGCCCGAGACCCACCATGATCAGTCCGCCTCCCAGCGGCAGCACGTGGAGCGTACGGCCCGAGGCACGGGCCATCGCCCGCTGCTCGGTGCTCCGCCCGGCCTCCCCCGCCGCGGCGTCCTCCCGGGCGAGGTCCGGGCCGGTCTCCTCCTCTCGCGGGGCGGGCGGAGCCTCGGGCGCGGCCCGGTAGGCGCTCTCCGCGTGCGCCGCCGGGAGGGAGCGCACGGACTCCCGCCGGTGTTCCGGGGTGCGAGGGGTGGGCGAGGGCGGCGCCGAGGGGGACGCGCTCGGCTCGGGCTGGTGCGGGGGCGCCTCGGGGCTCGGGACCTCGGGCGGCCCGGCCGGGATCAGGGTGGCGCCGGGGCGGAGCGGGGGGACGGCCCCAACGACCGGGGCGCTGCCGGACGAAGCCGACCCGGTAGGGGGCGCCGAGGGGTCGGGCACGCCCTGGGCGTGATGGTCCCGCATGCCGTCCAGTCGTGGTCCGGGGTCGTGGCGCTGGGCTTGGCCCGGCCGCTCGGGCGGGACGGGCCGGTCGGCGCTCTCGCCGGACCCCGGGGCGGGGGCCCGGGGGTCCACGGTGCCCGTACGGCCCGGCCGGTCGCGTCCGGGTCCGGACGCGTCGCCCATGCTCGCCGAGCCGGAGTCCGGGCGGGCCGTCGGCGCCGCGAGGGCGGGGGACGTCGGGACGGCGCACAGGGCGGTGGCGGTGAGCAGGAGTGCGGGCAGTGCGGTACGTCGTACGGGCATGCGCAGGTTCACGCCGGTGATCACGTCATTGCCCCCTGTCGGAGCCGGGTCGCTGGGCCGTCCGGGAAGACGACCGCGCTCACGGGCCTGAGCCGTCGTGCCCCGGCCCCCCCCCATCGATCGATCGACGTCACCAGCGTCACACGCCCCCCGCGCCCCGGCATCTCGGTTACCCACCGCTCCCGTACCGAAGCCCCGCGTACGAGTGAGCGGGGCGCCCCCTGTGCGGGCGGTGCCCGAGCCGAGCGGAACGGCCTTCAGCCGCTCGCGCGCTCCAACTCGACGGTGAGGCGGCGGGCGCGCTCCATCGCCCAGCCGGCGGCGAGCAGACCGCAACCGGCGGCGGAGGCCGGGACGGAG
Source organism: Streptomyces sp. BBFR102 (assembly GCF_051397025.1). Classification (NCBI taxonomy): domain Bacteria; kingdom Bacillati; phylum Actinomycetota; class Actinomycetes; order Kitasatosporales; family Streptomycetaceae; genus Streptomyces; species Streptomyces sp. BBFR102. The sequence goes on along the minus strand of NZ_CP195757.1, from coordinate 2,934,729 downwards.
ACGACCAGGAACGTGACCGGAGTCGTCCAGTCGCGGGCCACGGCACAGTTCAGCTCGTGCCGTTCCCGGTCGGTCAGGCTCGTCCGCGCGCTGTACGGGTCCGGGCGGTCCGCGACGGCCGGCGGCGCGCAGGTCTCGGAGGTCCCGTCCGCCCCGTAGGGCAGGAACACCTGCCAAGCGGCGCACACCCAGGCCAGGAGGGCGACCGCCAGCAGCGCCCACCCCCGGCCCCGCAGGCGGGCCGCCTGCGCGTGGAAGTCCCGTTCGACGGCTGCTGGATGCATCTCGGCTGTCCCCCGTGTCCGGCCGGCCTGTGGGAGCCCTCACCAGGGCCGAGAACCGCCGATACGGCTCCCCGCGACCGCCGTGGACGATAGCCCGACGCCGCGCATGCCCTTGCGGGAGGGGCCGGTTGAGGGCCCGTCACCCATCGGGCGGGCACCTCCCTCCCTCACGGCCGAGCCCCGGCCGGTGTCCGGCCGGGGCTCGGGAGCTCACTCTCCGGTGACGAGGAGGACCTTGCCGATGTGGCTGCTCTCCTCCAGGACCCGGTGTCCGGCCGCCGCGTCCCGCATCGGCAGCTCGCGGTCGACGACCGGCCGCACCCGCCCGGCGTCGATCAGCGGCCACACGTGCTCGCGGACGGCGGCGACGATGGCCGCCTTCTCGGAGGCGGGGCGCCCCCGGAGCGAGGTCGCGGTGACGGCGCCGCGCTTCCTCAGCAGGGTGGCGATGTCCAGCTCGGCCTTGGTGCCGCCCTGCATACCGATGATGGCGAGCCGGCCGTTGGTCGCCAGCGCCCGCACGTTCCGGTCCAGGTACTTGGCGCCCATGATGTCGAGGATGACGTCCGCCCCCGAGCCGGCGGTGACCTCGCGGATCTCCTCCACGAAGTCCTGCTCGCGGTAGTTGATGAGGATGTCCGCACCCAGCTCACCGCAGAACCGGAGCTTGTCCCGACTCCCCGCGGTGACCGCGACCCTGGCGCCGACCGCCTTGGCCAGCTGGATCGCCATGGTCCCGATACCGCTCGCCCCGCCGTGCACCAGCAGGGTCTCGCCGGGGCGCAACTGGGAGACCATGAAGACGTTGGACCAGACCGTGCAGACCACCTCGGGCAGGGCCGCCGCCGTCCTCAGATCGACACCGGCCGGCACCGGCAGCAGCTGGCCCGCCGGTACGGCGACCTTCTCGGCGTACCCGCCGCCGGACAGCAGGGCGCAGACCTCGTCACCCACGGCCCAGCCGGAGACCTCCGGGCCGATCGCCGCGATCCGGCCCGAGCACTCCAGGCCCGGGTACGGGGACGAACCGGGCGGCGGGTCGTAGAAGCCCTGCCGCTGGAGCAGATCGGCTCGGTTGACGGCGCCCGCGACGACCTCGACGAGCACTTCGCCCGCGCCGGGCACCGGGTCGGGGACAGGGGCCCAGACCAGGGCCTCGGGTCCACCGGGTTCGGGGATCGTGATCGCATGCATAGCCGCGAGGCTACGCCAGCGCCTGGCGGATGTTTCACGTGAAACGTCCGCCAGGGACCGGTAGCTCCCCGCGTGCGATGTTTCACGTGAAACATCATGGCTTCAGCGGCATTTCGCGCCATGTTTCACGTGAAACATCACCCCGGATCAGGGCATCGGGCGCTTCGGCCCCGCCGCTGTGGGGCGGACCGGGGCCGTACCGGGCTTGTTGTGGATGATCGTGATCACCCGGTCGGTGAGCTGGAGCGTGCCGATGGCCGGATCGTCGTAGCCGAGGAGCCGGTGCCCGCGCAGGACACTGACCACGAGGTCGCCGGTCTCCCGGGGGGTCTTGCCCACCTCGGCCTTTATCACCGGCCGTTCGACCAGGTCGAGGCCGCTGCCCTGCTGGATCAGGTCCTCCATCACCGTGCCGGCGCTGGGGCTGAGGACGGAGAGGCCCAGCAGCCGGCCGGCCGCGCTGGCGCTGGTGATCACCGCGTCGGCACCGGACTGCCGGAGCAGCGGCGCGTTCTCCTCCTCGCGGACGGCGGCGACGATGTTGGCGCCCCGGTTGAGCTGGCGCCCCGTCAGGGCGACGAGGACGGCGGTGTCGTCGCGCTGGGTGGCGATGATGATCCGGCGCGCCTTCTGCACCTCGGCACGGAGCAGGACGTCACTGCGGGTGGCGTCGCCGACGACCCCGACGAACCCCTCGGCGGCGGCCGCGTCGATCACCTTCTCGTTGGGGTCGACGATGACGATCTGCTCCTTGGAGAGACCGGAGGCGATCACCGTCTGGATCGCCGAGCGCCCCTTGGTACCGAAGCCGACGACGACAGTGTGCTCGCGCAAGGAGGACCTCCAGCGGTTCAGTCGCCACTCCTCCCGAGTCCGCTCGGTGAGGACCTCCAGCGTGGTGCCGACCAGGATGATCAGGAAGGCGACCCGCAGGGGGGTGACGGCGAGGATGTTGATGAGCCGCGCACTGTCGCTGACCGGCACGATGTCGCCGTAACCGGTGGTGGAGAGCGTGACGGTGGCGTAGTAGAAGGCGTCCAGGAAGTCGACGGAACCATCGGAGCCGTCACCGTAGCCGTCGCGGTCCAGATAGACGATGAAGACGGTGATGAGCAGGACGACGAGCGCCATCGACAGACGCTTGGCGACCTGGCGGAGCGGACGTTCCACCACGCGGTGGGGGAGCTTCACGCGGCGCGTGAGGAGGTGTTCGTCCGCGTCGCGCGCCATGGCGTCCTGGCCGGGCAGTTTCACGTGAAACCGCCGCCCCCACCCGCCCACGGCAGAGCCAGCAGCTCCACCCGGTGACCTGACTCGGCCCCGCCGGGGCCCACCACCGCCAGCGCGTCGGCCGTGGCCACGCCGCGCAGCATCGCCGGGCCGCCGAAGCCCAGCGGTCGCGCCCGCCCGGCGTCCACCCGCACCGGCACCAGCCGAGTGTCGGTCGGGTGCCCCTGAACAGCCTTGTCCAGGACGGCGGTCGGGGCGAGAGCCATGGCGTCGCAACCAGGCGGAGCGGTGACCGCGAGCGGGTCGGTGGAAAGCTGCATCCGGCGAGTCTCGTACACGTCGGGGGCGGCGCCGCCGCCGGGGGTGGCTCCGGTATCGGGCCGCTGCCAAAGCGGCGCCCCGGCGAGGCCCCGCAACAGCGGTACGACGAGGGTGAGCAGCCCGCTGACGGCGGCGAGCGGATTGCCGGGCAGGCCGACCAGGTGCTGACCGGGGGCGGTACGCGCCAGCAGCATCGGATGGCCCGGCCGGACCGCGACCCCGTCGACGAGCAGCTCGGCGCCGAGCCGGTCGAGCGTCGCGTGGACGAAGTCGACGGGCCCGGCCGCCGTCCCGCCGGTGGTGACGACGAGGTCCGCCTCCGAGGCGGCCAGGGCCCGGGCCAGCGCCTCGGGACGGTCGCCGAGGTGCTCCACGGCCCGCACCCGCGCACCGGCCTCCCGCAACCAGTGCGGCAGCATCGGGCCGAGGGCGTCGCGGATCAGCCCCTCTCGCGGCAGTCCGCGGGTGAGCAGTTCGTCGCCGAGGACGAAGAGGTCGACGGTGGGGCGGGCGTGCACCGCCAACGTGTCGTACCCGGCCGCCGCCGCCAGCCCGAGGGCCGCGGGGGTCACCGCGCTCCCGGCGGGCAGCAGGGTGTCGCCTGTGCGGCACTCCTGGGCACGCGGCCTGATGTCCTGCCCGTGGACCACCTCGCGCTGCGGATGGAGTCCGCCGTGGGCGTCGAGGCGGCCGTGCTCGCTACGGATGACGGCGGTCACCTCGCGCGGGACCCGGGCGCCGGTCGCGATCGGCACCGCCTCCCCGTCGGCCAGGGCCGCGCCGGACTGCCCCGCCAGGACGCCCTCGGGCCGGACCCGCCAAGGACCCGGCCCGGCCACCGCCCAGCCGTCCATCGCCGCCGTGTCGAAGGGCGGCAGGTCGGTGAGGGCGGCCAGCGGACGCGCCAGGACCAGCCCGAGCGCGTCGGCCGGCGGAAGCTCCAGCGCGGGCCGCGCCTGCGCGGTCCGCTCCCGGACCACCTGCCCGGCCCGCCCGGCCACGCCTACCGCGTCGGCCCAACTGGTCACGGCGGAGCCCCGGCGCCGTACGCCGCACTCCCTGCGGGGCGCCGCACCGGCGGGCTCCCGCCCGGCGGCGTCACCGTCCGGCGCACCGTCGGCCCGGGGCGCGCCACCGCTCCCGGCCGGCGGCGGAGTCCTCGGGCCTGGCGGCTCTGGACCGTACTCCGCGGGCCACTGCGTGCGGGCCGGGGGCGGGGCCGGGGCAGCCTCCGGCCCGGCGGGGAGGCCGACGGCACCGGGCGACTCCGCCGCGGGCTCCCGGGCCCCGGTCCGGTCACTCCCGGTACCGCGCCGCGCCTCACCGGTCCGGCCGTCGGCCTCCTGGTCGTACGGAGCGGCCGGCTCCTCGCGGGTGCGGCGCGCGGAGGCACCGTTGACCAGGGCCAGGATGCTGTCGAAGCCGTCCGGGTCGGGGGCCGGGCCCCCGCTCACCCGGTGCCTTCCCCGGGCTCGGGGGGCACCTCGGCCGCCCAGCGTTCGGCGAGCGCGGCGGCCTTGCGGGCCGCCTCGGCCACCGCTTCGGGCCCGCCGCCCGCACGGCCCGCCGCGTATCCCACCAGGAAGGTGGTGAGCGGGGCCGCGGGGCGCACGACACCGTGGGCGGCGTCGCGGGCGAGGTCGAGAAGCACACGGATGTCGACGTCCAGGTCGATGCCGAGTTCTTCCTTGGCTGCCAAGATCCATTCGTCCAACACGTGTCCATGCTCCCTGATCCGCGCGCGGGCCGCCGCGAGGTCCCCCCAGGTGTCGCAGTCGAAGGAGACCGGCGCGCCGCGCTCCTCGGCCTGGTGGTCCAGAGTCAGGCGCCCGGTGAGCCGCCGCAGCGGAAGCCCCGTCAGGTCGCCCTCCTCCCGGCGGATCTCCTCCAGTGCCCGCACCAACGGGGCCCTGCGGTACGCCCCGACCAGCGGCTGGTCCCGGCCCTCGGCGTCCCGGGCCAGTACGGCGTCCGCGTCGCCCGCCGCGAGCCGTGCGAGCAGCCCGCGCAGTGCCGCCTCGTCCAGGAACGGCAGATCGGCGGCGACCACGACCACGGCCCCCGGCCCGGCCGCGCCGCCCGCCGCCCGGACTCCGGCCGCCAACGCCGCCAGCGGCCCGCCGCCCGCGGGCTCCTCCCGCGCCCACACCACCTCGCGCGCCACCGCCCTCGGCGCCGCCACCACCACCGTGCTCCGGGCCGCCCCGCAGGCCGCCAGCACCCGGTCGATCAGCGCCCGTCCCCCGACCCGCAACCCCGGCTTGTCCGCCCCGTCGAGCCGCCGCGCCCCACCCCCCGCGAGCACCACGGCGTCGAACGCCCCCGCACTCCGGCCGGACGATCCGGCTTCACCAGACCCAGAACTCATGGCCCCGAGTATGCGCGGCCCCTCCCCGCCCCACGCCCCGCGACCGCCGACCGGGCGTACGCCTGCCGAACCGGGCCGACTCCTGAGGCCGACTACGCCAGGCCCGGCCGGGCCGCGCTCCACAGCCACGGCCGGGCCGGCACCCGGGGCTCACAGGCCCCGCAACAGCACCGCCGGCTGCTCCACGCAGTCGGCCACGTACCGGAGGAACCCCCCGGCGACCCCGCCGTCGCAGACGCGGTGGTCGAAGGTGAGCGAGATCTGCGTGACCTGGCGGACCGCCAGCTCGCCCTCGTGGACCCACGGCTTGGGGACGATCCGCCCCACCCCGAGCATCGCCGCCTCGGGATGGTTGATGATCGGCGTCGAGCCGTCGACCCCGAAGACGCCGTAGTTGTTCAGCGTGAAGGTGGAGCCGGTCAGCTCCCCGGGCGTCAGGGTCCCGGCGCGCGCCGCCCCCGTGAGACGGCCCAGTTCCTCGCTGAGGGACTCGGCGTTCCGCTCGTGGGCGTCGCGGACCACGGGCACGACCAGCCCCCGGTCGGTCTGCGCGGCGAAGCCGATGTGCACCCGTTCCAGCCGGACGATCTCACGGGCCTCGGTGTCCACCCGGGCGTTCAGCTCGGGGTGGCGGGCCAGCGCGGCGGCGCAGATCCGGGCCAGCAGCGCCAGCAGCGAGATCTTGGGGGCGTCCGGGCCGCCGGCCGTGTTCATCGCCCGCCGGGCGGCGAGCAGTTCGGTGGCGTCCACGTCGACCCAGCAGGTCGCCTCCGGGATCTCCCGGCGGCTCCGGCTCATCTTGTCGGCGACGACCCCGCGCACCCCGCGCAGCGCGATCCGCACCTCACCAGCGTCGCCCGGCGCCAGGGCGGCGTCGGCGCTCGGCCCGGCGGGGGCGGCGGACGCCCCGATCGCCCGCTCGACGTCCGCCCGGAGGACCAGCCCGCCGGGGCCGGACCCGGTCAGCGTCCGCAGCTCGACCCCGTTCCGCCGGGCCAGCCGCCGCACCAGCGGGGAGATGACCGGCACCGGGCCCGGCGCGGGCCCGGCCACGCCGTCCCGCGCGGGCACGTCGGGCGTGACCGCGTGGCGCCCGTAACCGGAGGCCACGCCGTTGACCGGCCCCCCGCCCGTGGCGAGGGCGGGGGCGGGCCGGACGCGGCGGCGCCGGGCGGGCGGTGCGCCCGTGCCGTAGCCGACCAGGACGGCCCCGGAGGTCTCCCCCGCGCCACCGCCCCCGGCCGCGTCCACGCCGTCGGCCTCGGCCTCGGCACGGTCCGCGCCGCCGGAACCGGAGCCGTCCGCCTCGTCCGCCGTGCCGACCGCGACCGTCAGCAGTGGTGCGCCGACGGCCAGTTCCTCGCCCTCCTCGCCGTACCGGGCGGTGACCACACCGGCGTACGGGCACGGCACCTCGACCATCGCCTTGGCCGTCTCGACCTCCACCACCGGCTGGTCGACGGCGACGACCTCGCCGACCTCGACCAGCCAGCGCACGACCTCCGCCTCGGTCAGCCCCTCACCGAGGTCGGGCAGCGTGAACTCCTTGACCTCGGCCATCAGCTCCCCGCCTCCCACTGCAGCCGCTCGACCGCGTCGAGGACCCGGTCGACGCCGGGCAGGTGGTGCCGCTCCAGCATCGGCGGCGGGTAGGGGATGTCGAACCCGGTGACGCGCAGCACGGGCGCCTCCAGGTGGTGGAAGCAGCGCTCGGTGACCCGGGCGGCGATCTCCGCGCCGGGCCCGCCGAAGCCGGTGGCCTCGTGGACCACCACGGCCCGCCCGGTCCTGCGCACCGAGGCGCAGACCGTCTCGTCGTCGAAGGGGACCAGCGAGCGCAGGTCGACCACTTCCAGCCGCCGCCCGTCGGCCCGCGCGGCCTCGGCCGCCTCCAGGCAGACCGGGAGCGAGGGCCCGTAGGTGAGCAGCGTCGCGTCGGTGCCGGTGCGGCGGACCGCGGCCCGTCCGATCGGCTCGACGGCGGTCGGCGCCTCGGGCGACCAGTCGGACTTCGACCAGTACAGCCGCTTCGGCTCCATGAAGACGACCGGGTCGTCCGAGGCGATGGCGGCGCGCAGCAGCCCGTACGCGTCCTCGACGGTCGCCGGGGTGACCACGTGCAGACCGGGCGTGGCCACGTAGTACGCCTCGGAGGAGTCGCTGTGGTGCTCGACGCCGCCGATGCCGCCGCCGTACGGGACGCGGACGGTGATCGGCAGGGGCATCGCGCCCCGGGTGCGGTTGCGCATCTTGGCGACGTGCGAGGCGAGTTGCTCGAACGACGGGTACGCGAAGGCGTCGAACTGCATCTCCACCACCGGGCGCAGGCCGTACATGGCCATGCCGACGGCGGTGCCGAGGATGCCGGCCTCGGCGAGCGGGGTGTCCGTGCAGCGGTCGTCGCCGAACTCGGCGGCCAGGCCGTCGGTGATCCGGAAGACGCCGCCGAGCGTGCCCACGTCCTCACCGAGCACGTGGACGGCAGGGTCCTCGGCCATGGCGTCGCGCAGCGCGCGGCCGATGGCCTGGCCCATGGTGGCGGGCTTGGCCGCCTTGGCGCGGCGGGCGGGGCGGGCCTCAGCCGTACCCGGCGTCCCGGTCGGCCCGGGGGCGGCGGCGGTCATCGGAGGTCCTCCCCGTGGCTGGCGGCTTCGGCGTCGAGTTCGGCGCGCAGGTGCGCGGCCTGCTCCCGCAGCTGCGGGGTGGGCTCGGCGTAGACGTGGTCGAAGAGGTCGGCCGGGGTCAGCTCGGCGTCGGCGTTCATCCGCTCGCGCAGCGAGGCGGCGAACCGCTCGGCGTCCTCGCGGACCGCCGCGAACTCGGCCTCGTCGGCGAGGCCGCGCGCCCGCAGCGCCCCTTCGACCAGCTCCACCGGGTCGTGGGCGCGCCACGCCTCGACCTCCTCGGCGCCCCGGTAACGGGTGGCGTCGTCGGCGTTGGTGTGGGCGTCGACGCGGTACGTGATCGCCTCGACCAGGGTGGGGCCGCCGCCCGCACGGGCCCGGGCCACCGCCTCGGCGAGGACGGTGTGGACGGCGAGGGCGTCGTTGCCGTCGACCAGGCGGCCCGGCATGCCGTAACCGACGGCCTTGTGGGCGAGGGAGGGGGCGGCGGTCTGCTTGTCGAGCGGTACCGAGATGGCGAAGCCGTTGTTCTGCACCAGGAAGACGACGGGCGCCTGCCAGACGGCCGCGAAGTTGAGCGCCTCGTGGAAGTCGCCCTCGCTGGTCCCGCCGTCGCCGACCATGGCGAGCGCCACCACGTCGTCCCCCTTGAGGCGCGCGGCGTGGGCGAGGCCGACCGCGTGCGGCAGCTGGGTGGCGAGCGGCGTGGAGAGCGGCGCGATCCGTACGGCGAGCGGGTCGTACCCGGTGTGCCAGTCGCCGCGCAGCAGCGTGAGCACCTCCATCGGGTCCACGCCCCGGGCGACGGCGGCGAGGGTGTCGCGGTAGCTGGGGAAGAGCCAGTCGCGCTCCTGGAGGACCAGGGCGGCGGCGACCTCGCACGCCTCCTGGCCGGTGGAGGAGGGGTAGACGGCGAGGCGGCCCTGCTTGGTGAGGGCGGTGGCCTGCGTGTTGTAGCGGCGGCCCAGCACCAGCTCGCGGTGGAGGCGCTTCAGCAGGGCCGGGTCGGCCGAGGCGGCCGCCTCGGTCCCAAGGACACGGAACGGGGACTCGTCGGGCAGCAGCGGCCCCGGGTCCACGCGCGGGCGCCAGACCGGCGGCGTGACGGTGTGCTCCGCCGCCTCGGGTACGTCCTCGGGGCCGGTGCGCCGACGCCGGTCGACGACCGGCGTACTCTGCCGCTTCTTCGACACGTCGCCTCCTCCTTGTCACGAACGGTCACACAGGGAAGGAGCGCCCGCACGGCGTGCTGTGACGCTCCTCACCTACCGATTGTTCGGTCGCCGATGCATTTTGGCTACGGGTGGCCCCAGGATGTGGACGAACGGTTCTGCACGATGCGGGCCGGGCACAGGTCGTCCAAGGGGCGGGCCCGCCGGGAGTGGGGAGCGATACGAATGGCCGGACAGACAGCACCCAGACCACTGGACGCCGTCGACAGGAACATCCTGCGGCTGCTCCAAGCGGACGGCCGCGCCTCGATCCGGTCGGTGGCCGACACCGTCCACGTCTCGCGCGCCAACGCCTACGCCCGCATCAACCGCCTCATGGACGACGGCGTCATCCGCGGGTTCGGGGCGCGCGTCGACCACGAGCGCGCCGGGCAGGGGGCCTGCGCCTACATCACCCTGAAGATCGTCCAGAACTCCTGGCGCACCGTCCGCGAGGAACTCCGCCACCTGCCCGGCGCCGCGCACATCGCCCTGGTCAGCGGGGACTTCGACGTCCTCCTCATGGTCCACGCCGCCGACAACCGCGCCCTGCGCGAACTGGTCCTCACCCGCCTCCAGTCCATGCCCGACGTCCTCTCGACCAGAACCCTCCTGGTCTTCGAGGAGGAGGAGCTGTCACCCGAAGGGTGACGACGGACGAGCCTCGGCCCGGACTCAGCCGGCCGGCGTTCGAGGCCCTCGTTGACCGGAGGTCGACGCGGTCCGCAGCGCCGACGACGCCGTCAGCCCGGCCGGCGTACGAGGCCACTTCACGTCAAAGATGGCCTCGAACGCCGGCCGGGCTGAGGTCTGCCGGGTCGGCCGGAGTGGCCCGGTCAGCCGGAGTGGCCGGGCAGGCCAGGACGGCGGCGTCAGCCCTGGGCCCGCAGGCCGGAGAAGGCGATCCGCACGACCGCGTCGGCGATCTCGGCCCCGCTCCCGACGGGCCCGTCCTCGTACGGAGACCCCCCGCCCCCGTGCCGGACCCCGTCCGGCCGAACCCACTCGACGACCGAGTTGATCATCCCGAAGAGCAGCCGGGTGGCCATCCGCACCTCGACGTCGCCGCGCAGCTCCCCCTCCTGGACGGCCGCCGAGAAGAGCCCGGCCACCCGGTGGTCGAACTCGCGGCGCCGCTCCAGCGCCCACCGCTCGGTGTCGGTGTTGCCGCGCACCCGCAGCAGCAGCGTCACGTAGGGGAGTTCGGCGAGGAGCACCTCCACGGTGCGGCGCGTGACGTACTCGGCGCGCTCCAGCGGGCGGCCGGTGACCGCGCCCTGCTCGTCCAGGACGGCGAAGAGCCCGTCGATGGCCCGGCTGACCGCGCGGCGCAGCAACTCCTCCTTGCTGGACACGTGGTGGTAGATCGAGGACTTGGAGATCCCGGCGGCCTGCGAGAGGTGCTCCATCGAGGTGCCGTCGTAGCCGCGTTCGTTGAAGACGCGCACCGCCACCGAGAGCAGCGTCTGCGGCGTGTACGTGTCGCGCCCACCCCGCGTCGCGCGCCCCGCGCCCCGCCCCCGCCGCCCGGCCGTGGCCGCGTCCGGCGTGCCGCTGCCCTCGTGTGCTGTCATGCCCGCGATCCTCCCGTACGGATACCGGGGGCCCGGCAAGGGGGTGCACCCCCACCGAACCGACCGATCGTTCGGGCAATCTAACGCGATCCTCGCCCCACGGCTCACCCGGAACCGTCAGGCGGGCGCCGCCCCCGAGGCCGAGGCCCAGTGGAAGAGGGCCATGCCGACGCTGGTCGCCAGGTTGTAGCTGGAGACCTGGGGGCGCATCGGCAGGGCGACCAGGTGGTCCGCGCGGGCCCGCAGCTCGGCCGTCAGCCCGTGCCGCTCGGAGCCGAAGGCCAGCAGCGCGTCGTCCGGCAGGGTGAGGCCCCGGATGTCGGCGCCCTCCGGGTCCAGCGCGAAGAGCGGCCCGTCCGGCAGCTCGGGGGCCTCCAGCGCCGCCACCGCCGTCGCGAAGTGCAGCCCCGCCCCACCCCGTACCACCGTCGGGTGCCACGGATCGAGCGGTCCGGTCGTCACCACCCCGCTCGCCCCGAACCCGGCCGCGAGCCGCACGACCGCCCCCGCGTTGCCCAGGTGGCGGGGCTGGTCCAGCACCACCACCGGCGTGCGGCGCCCGCCACGCAACGACTCCGCGACCGCGACCGGATCGGGCCGCTCCGCGAGCGCCGCCACCCCGGTCGGGTGCGGCCGCGCGAGAAGCCCGCGCAGCGTCCCCGCGTCCACCTCCACCAGCAGCCGCGCCAGTACCCCCGCCACGTCCGGCGCCAGCTCCGCCGCCAGCTCCAGTGCCCCCGCCCGGTCGGTACAGAGCGCCACCGGTACCACCGCACCGAACCGGAGCGCATGCTTCAGCGCGTGGAACCCCTCCAGCAGTACCTGGCGGGGCGCGGCCCCGGGGCCGGAGCCCGCCTCCGGGGCCAGCCCCCGCCAGCGCTCCAGCGCCTCGTACGCGTTCATGGCGGGAAGCCTACGACGGGCGGACGGGCAGCTTCCGCCCCGGCCCGGCCGGCTCCTCGCCCCTGGGCCCGCCGTCCACGCCCCTCCGGAGCACCGCACGCGCCCGGCGCACCACCCCGTCGCGCACCCTCGCGCACCACCCGCCGGCCCACAGCAGGAAGACCGTCGGCAGGAAGACCGAGTCGGCCGCGATCATCGCCAGCGAGAAGAACGGCAGCCCCAGCAGCACCGCGATGGCCAGGTGCTCGACCATCATCACCGCCAGCAGCACGTTCTTCGCCCGCCGGTTGAGCAGCGCGAACGGGAACGCCACCTGCGTCAGCACCGTCCCGTACGTCACCACCAGCACCAGCAGCCCGTGACCGGCCAGCATCCCGGAGAGCCCGGGCCACGGCGAGAACGACTCCAGCTGCAACGGGTAGTAGACCGCCGTGCCGTCCTGCCAGCGGCTGCCCTGGATCTTGTACCAGCCGGCGGTCGCGTAGATCAGGCAGGTCTCCGCCATGATCACCAACAGGGCGCCGTTGTGCACCAGATGGGCCACCACGTCACTGAGCAGGTACGCCTGCCCCTGTGGCGCCCGCCTGCCCAGCCACCACCACAGCGCCTGCCCGGACAGCACCGCCCAGAAGAACAGCAGCCAGCCCCAGCCGACCACGCCCAGGGCGGTCACCGCCGCCAGCGCCGCCCCACCACCCGCCCACAGCACCGGCCCGGCGCGGTCCGCCCACGGCTCGCGCCCCGCCGCGCCCGCCCGCGCCGCCCGGCGCGCGTCCAGCGACCAGACCTGGCCGCAGCGGGTCAGCACCAGGTAGATCGCGAGCAGATGGATGACGTTGTCGCCGCCGTCGCCGACGAAGATGTTCCGGTTCTGCAGCGAGAGCACGCCCACCATGAACAGCACGGACGTCGTCCGCGTCCGCCAGCCGACCAGCAGCAGCGCACTCGCCAGCACGGCCAGCGCGTACACCGCCTCGAACCACAGCCGCCCGTCCGACCACATCAGCAAGGTGAACGCGTCGTTCCCCGAGATCAGCCGCCGCGCCATCGACCAGCCCCACGGCCCGTCAGGCCCGTAGAGCAGCTGCCGGTGCGGGAACTCCCGTACCAGGAACAGCAGCCACGTCCCCGCCACCCCGATCCGCACCACGGCGGTCTGGTACGGGCCGAGCGACCGCGACGTCACCAGGTGCACGCCCCGCGCGAACCCGGCCGGCACCCCCTTCACCGCGCGCCCCCGTCACCCTCGCGCCGCAGCCGGAGCGTCCCACCGAGCGGAACGTCCGCATCCGTCACCGACCACCACGCCAGCTCGCGGTCGGCCGGCGCCCGGCTCGCCTTCTCCTCGCTCCACGGCGGCGGCGGGACCGGCGTCGTCCGCGAACGCAGCTGTATCCGGTCGATCACCCCGTCCCGCGTACCGTCCAGCTCCGCCGCCAGCCGCGCCAGCACGATCCGGCGCACGTACCGCTCGGAGAGGTCGCCACGCACCCCGTTCGGCACCCCGGCGCCGTCGTGCGAGTTGACGTAGAAGTCCCAGCCCCGGCGGAGCAGGTTCTGCCGCGTGTGGCTCGGCAGCAGGTCCCCGTCGATCGCCTCGCCGTCCAGCGCCGACAGGTCGACCCACCGGGTCCGGTCCAACGCCCCGTCCTCCACCAGGATCTCGGCACGCGCCTGCACGGCGATGTTCTGCTGCAGGGGGTTGGGCGCGAACAGCTTCCAGTTCTGCTCGAACTCCGGGTAGACGTAGTCGTCGACCGCCTGCCCGTGCTGCCTGGTCACCGTGTTGGCGGGCGCGATGTGCAGGAACACCATCAGCAGATGCACCCCCACCCCCGCCGCCACCAGCGCCAGCACCACGGCCGCCACCACCTGGTTCCCGACCCGCAACGCCCCGATCCCCGGCCCCGCCGCCCCCGCCTCGACGGCTGGGGCAACGGATTCCGGTACGGGGGTGGGTATGCGCCCCTTCCCCTTCCCGGCCACGGGCGGGGGAGCCGACGCGGGAACGGGGCCGGCGGGACCGGGCGCGGAACCGAGGACGTGCGCGGTACGACCTGGGAAGCGAGCACCCCCGCCCTCCCGCCCCTCGCCGTCCGACGGCGCGCAGGGGCCGGGAACGTGCTCCGGGGAGGCCGCCCGCTGGGCACCGATCCCCGGCCGTCGCGGGATCGTACGGTCCGCGTCCCGCCCCTGCCCGTCCGCCCCGGGGTCCGCGTCCCCGGCACCGCCGTATGCGTCCATCCGAACCGTCCCCGTTTCGCCGAGCGGCGGCGCTCATGGTCCGCCCGCGCAGAAACCGTACTCAGGGCAAGGTCCCGCCCGCAGGGCCACGCCCCACTCCGGCATCCGCCTCAGGCGACGAAGCCGGGCCGGCCCCCCTCGTCGACCAGCGGGCGGCCGGCGATTTCCCAGGCCCGCATGCCGCCCTCGACGTTCACCGCGTCGATCCCCTGCTGCCGCAGGTACATCGTGACCTGCGCCGACCGGGCGCCCGACCGGCAGATCACGTTGACCCGTCCGTCCTGCGGCGCCACCTCGGTCAGCTCGCCGTACCGCTCGGCGAACGCGCTCATCGGGATGTGGAGCGCACCGGCGGCGTGGCCCGCGTTCCACTCGTCGTCCTCCCGGACGTCCAGCAGGAAGTCCTCGCCGGACAACGCTCCGACCTCGACCGTGGGTACCGCAGATCCGAAATGCATGGGCCCGACGCTACCGGACGCCCTCGGTCCGCCCCGCGCCCCGCCGCGGCCGTCCCCGCCCCCCGGCGCCGGTCACCCCAGCAACGCGGCCAGCTCCCGCTCGCGTCCGGCGACCTCGGCGAGGAGCTGCTCGGCGATCTGGTCCAGCAGCCCGTCGGGGTCGTCCTGCGCCACGCGCAGCATCGAGCCGATCGCCCCGTCCTCCAGCTCCTTCGCGATCAGCGTCAGCATCTCCTTGCGCTCGGCCAGCCACTCCAGCCGCGCGTACAACTCCTCGCTCCGGCTCGGCGGCTGCTCCTCCGGCGCCGGACCCGCCTCCCACTCGGCGGTCAGCGCCCGCAGCGCCGCCTCGTCGCCGAGTGTGTACGCGTTGTTGACCCGGGCGATGAAGGCGTCCCGGCGCGCCCGCTCGGCCTCCCCCGGTGCCAGGTCGGGGTGGGCCTTGCGCACCAGGTCCCGGTAGAGACGGCGGGCGTCGGCACTGGGGCGGACCCGCTGCGGCGGACGCACCGGCTGGTCGGTGAGCATGGCGGCCCCCTCGGGGGAGAGCCCCCCGGAGTCGAGCCAGCCGTGGAACAGCTCCTCCACCCCCGGCATCGGCATGACCCTCGCCCTGGCCTCCTTGGCCAGCCGCAGATCCTCGGCGTCACCGGTCCGCGCCGCCTTCGCCTCGGCGATCTGGGCGTCCAGCTCGTCGAGGCGGGTGTACATCGGGCCGAGTTTCTGGTGATGCAGCCGGGAGAAGTTCTCGACCTCCACCCGGAAGGTCTCCACCGCGATCTCGAACTCGATCAACGCCTGCTCGGCGGCCCGGACCGCCTTCTCCAGCCGCTCCTCGGGTCGCCGGGGGGAGTCGGCCCCGCCGGGACCGGCCGGCTCGGCGGCGGCTTCGGCGGGGCCACCGGCTCGCTTCCGGCCTGCGGGTGCCCCGTCGGAGGCAGCCGCGCCGGTGGGCCCCTCGGCGGCGGGTTCCGAGGTAAAGGGCGCGCCCGGGGAAGGCTCGTCCTGGGCGGGGGCGGGCTGAGATTCGGCTTCCGGGCTCGTCACCCGTCCAGCGTAGGCCCTGTGGCCGAACGGGGGTGCTCGTCGGTGAGGCGGGGGTAGGGGCGCCGTCCCTGAGCCCGGCTGGGGACGCCCGCGGACACCCACGCACGGGGGCTCCCGCCCCCTCCCCGGTCACCGACACCCCACCTGACCCACGCGTCCCGGCCGCACCGGACAGTCCGCGGCCCTGCCGAACAGCCCGCCCCCGGGGGCCGATCACCGCCCGAGCCGCCTGAGACAATCGTCACATCGCACGAACCGGCCCCTGACCACCGGCGGCGCACCGCGCCCGAGGGACTCGGCACCACTCGACGCGGAGGCGCCTCGGAACACCACAGCCGTCCGCCCGCCAACGGCACGCGGGCACAACGAGAACCGGGCCCCCACCAGAACTTTCGTCCTGATGGAGACCCGGTCTCCATGGTGCGCGAGGGGGGAGTTGAACCCCCACGCCCTTTCGGGCACTGGAACCTGAATCCAGCGCGTCTGCCTATTCCGCCACCCGCGCATTGGGTGTTGACTTCCGGTCCGGCCCTGGTGGGGCGCGGCGCCTTCCGACATGCAGAAGATTAGCACGGTGCTCAGGGTGGAATCACCTCGCTTTCCCCGAGCCCGCCCGCGACCCGCCGAGACCTCGGAACCAGAACCTCCGCGGAGCCCTTCCCCGCCTCCGCAAGGCCACTTCGCCCCGCCCCACCCCGCACCCGGGAGGGCACGATCCGCCGCCGGGCGCTCCCGTCTGTGTCCCGTATACGGGACACTGAACAGGGAGAGCACCGGGAAGGCACGGTGCGCGGGCGGGAGTGCGTGACGCCGGCCGGCCCGTGAGAGGGTCCGGACCGCGCCTGCGGCCCGGACCGCCCACCGACGGGGCACCCGGGAGCGCGCGCCGGGGCCCAGGACCCTGGCAAGGCCCCCCGCGGCCGTGGCAGGGTCCCCCGGAAAGGTTCGCCCCGAGTCGTGAATCGGCGTGCACGGGGCATGTCTTGTGAGGGGCGACACTCGTGGACGGGGCCGACAGGGGGAACCAGCCGATTTCCCGGGGCGTGGATACGATCAGTAAGCAGTACCAGGAAGCCAACGACGGAGGAGGTGCCCCATGGGAGTCCTGAAGCGTTTCGAGCAGCGGCTCGAGGGTTTGGTCAACGGCACCTTCGCCAAGGTCTTCAAGTCCGAGGTGCAGCCGGTCGAGATCGCCGGCGCGCTCCAGCGCGAGTGCGACAACAACGCGACGATCTGGAACCGCGACCGCACGGTCGTCCCCAACGACTTCATCGTCGAGCTCTCCACCCCGGACTTCGAGCGGCTCAGCCCGTACTCGGGCCAGCTGGGCGACGAGTTGTCCGGCATGGTCCGCGACTACGCCAAGCAGCAGCGGTACTCCTTCATGGGCCCCATCAAGGTCCACCTGGAGAAGGCCGACGACCTCGACACGGGCCTGTACCGCGTCCGCAGCCGCACGCTGGCCTCCAGCACCTCCCAGACGCCGGGCGGCGCACCCGCCCCCGGCAGCCACGCCTACCCCCCGGCGCCCGGGCAGGGCGGCGGCCCCGCACCCCTTCCCGGCCGGCCCACCCAGGGCGGCTACGGCTACCCGCAGCCCCCGGCCTCGCCGCCTCCCATGCCGGCGGGCCCTCCGCCCGGGACGCACGGCGGCGGACCCTCGCTCGCCGGGGCGGGCGCCACCACCCGCCGCTGGATCGAGATCAACGGCAACCGCCACCAGATCTCCCGCTCCACCCTCGTACTCGGCCGGAGCACCGAGGCCGACGTGCGCATCGACGACCCCGGAGTCTCCCGCAGACACTGCGAGATCCGGACGGGTTCGCCCTCCACGGTCCAGGACCTCGGGTCGACCAACGGCATCGTGGTGGACGGACAGCACACCACCCGCGCTACGCTCCGCGACGGCTCGCGAATCGTCGTGGGCAACACCACCATCATTTACCGGCAAGCCGAAGGGTGAAGCGGGGGCAATGTCAGAGCTGACCCTGACGGTCATGCGGCTGGGTTTCCTGGCCGTTCTGTGGCTGTTCGTGATCGTGGCCGTCCAGGTCATCCGGAGCGACCTGTTCGGCACGCGGGTCACCCAGCGCGGAGCACGGCGGACCGCCGAAGCACGGCCGCAGCAACAACGCCAGCAGGCCGCGCCGCCGTCGCAGCGCGCCCAGGGCGGGTCGAGCCGCCAGCGGCGCGGGGCACCGACGAAGCTGGTGGTGTCCGAAGGGTCACTCACCGGCACCACCGTCGCCCTCCAGGGGCAGACGATCTCGCTCGGCCGCGCCCACGACTCCACCATCGTGCTGGACGACGACTACGCCTCCAGCAGGCATGCCAGGATCTACCCGGACCGCGACGGCAAGTGGATCGTCGAGGACCTCGGGTCGACCAACGGCACCTATCTCGACCGGACCCGGCTCACCACCCCGACACCGATTCCGCTGGGCGCACCGATCCGTATCGGCAAGACCGTCATCGAGCTGCGGAAGTAGTACGACAATGAGTGAGCGGAGCGAGCGGGCCGTCGTGATCCACCGTCAGGGTCCGATTCAGGAGGCGCTCCCGACCGGAGGGTGGGCAGTGTGGCTCGATCAGACCGGCTGTACCCGGAACCGTCGACAGGCGAGGTGCGGCGCATGAGCCTGTCACTGCGCTTCGCGGCGGGGTCGCACAAGGGCATGATCCGCGAGGGGAACGAGGACTCCGGTTACGCCGGCCCCCGCCTCCTCGCCATCGCCGACGGCATGGGCGGCCAGGCCGCGGGCGAGGTCGCCAGCTCCGAGGTCATCACGACCCTCGTGGAGCTCGACGACGAGATCCCCGGCTCCGACATCCTCACCTCGCTGGGCGCCGCCGTGCAGCGGGCCAACGACCAACTCAGGGTGATGGTCGAGGAGGACCCGCAGCTGGAGGGGATGGGCACCACGCTCACCGCCCTGCTGTGGACCGGCCAGCGGCTGGGCCTCGTGCACGTCGGCGACTCCCGCGCGTACCTCCTGCGGGACGGTGTGCTCACCCAGATCACGCAGGACCACACCTGGGTGCAGCGTCTCGTGGACGAGGGGCGCATCACCGAGGAGGAGGCGACGACGCACCCGCAGCGCTCGCTGCTGATGCGCGCGCTGGGCAGCGGCGACCATGTCGAACCCGACCTCTCGATCCGCGAGGTCCGCGCCGGCGACCGGTACTTGATCTGCTCCGACGGCCTCTCCGGCGTCGTCTCCCACCAGACGATGGAGGAGACCCTCGCCAGTTACCAGGGCCCGCAGGAGACCATCCAGGAGCTGATCCAGCTCGCCCTGCGCGGCGGCGGCCCGGACAACATCACCTGCATCGTCGCCGACGTCCTCGACGTCGACTCCAACGACACCCTCACCACCCAGCTCAACGACACCCCCGTGGTCGTCGGCGCTGTCGCGGAGAACCAGCAACAGCAGCAGGACAGCGGTGCCATGGAGACCCCGGCCGGCCGCGCGGCGGGCCTCGGCCGCGGACCGTCCGCCCCCAGCGGCTCCTTCGGCCCACCCGGAAGCGGCTCCTCCGCCGAGTACGCCCCGGAGAACTCCTTCGGCGCGTACGGCGACGCGGACTTCGACAAGCCGCGGCGCGGCCGTGCCTGGCTGAAGCGGTCCCTGTACACGGTGCTGGCCCTCGCGGTCGTCGGCGGCGGCCTCTACGGCGGCTACCGCTGGACCCAGACCCAGTACTACGTGGGAACCAAGGGCAACCACGTCGCCCTCTTCCAGGGCATCAACCAGGATCTGGCCTGGGTGTCGCTCTCCAAGGTCCACCGCGACCACCCCGAGATCGAACTCAAGTACCTCCCGCCGTACCAGCGCAAGCAGGTGGAGGCGACCATCGCCGAGGGCGGCATGGACGAGGCCAGGGAGAAGGTCGAGGAACTCGGCGTCCAGGCGTCCGCCTGCAAGAAGAACGCCGAGCGCCGCACCGCCGCGCAGAAGCAGCAGGAGGAGGCGAAGCCCGGCAAGGGCGACTCCGACGCGGCCGAGGACCTCGCCGACGACGCCAAGAGCAAGAACAAGTCCGATGCCACTCCCACGCCCGGCCCCAGCCTCTCGGAGGAAGAGCAGAAGCTGGTCCCGCTGTGCGGTAAGCAGTAAGCAGCCGTTGGGGGCCTTTTCACGCCATGAGCAGTAGTACGACACAGACTTCCACCATCGGGGCCATCGGCGCGCCGAGCCGCCGCAACACCGAACTCGCCCTTCTGGTGTTCGCGGTGGTCATCCCCGTGTTCGCCTACGTCAACGTGGGCCTCGCGATCAACGACGAGATCCCCACGGGCCTCATCGGCTACGGCATCGGCCTCGGCCTGCTGGCCGGCGTGGGCCACATCGTGGTGCGCCGCTTCGCGCCTTACGCCGACCCCCTGCTGCTCCCGCTGGCGACCCTGCTCAACGGCCTGGGCCTGGTGCTGATCTGGCGCCTGGACCAGTCGGAGCGGCTCCAGCAGCTGGCCAAGAGGGCGTACGGCTCCTTCTCGGCCTCCGCGCCCAACCAGCTGATGTACTCCGCGATCGGCATCGCGTTCTTCGTCGCCGTGGTGATCTTCCTCAAGGACCACCGCATCCTCCAGCGGTACACGTACATCTCCATGGTGGGCGCGATCATCCTGCTGCTGCTGCCGCTCGTGCCGGGGCTCGGCACGGACGTCTTCGGCGCCAAGATCTGGATCAACGTCGGCGGATTCTCCATCCAGCCCGGTGAGTTCGCCAAGATCGTCATCGCGATCTTCTTCGCCGGGTACCTGATGGTGAAGCGCGACGCGCTCGCCCTGGCCAGCCGCCGTTTCATGGGGCTCTACCTGCCGCGCGGCCGCGACCTCGGCCCGATCCTGATGATCTGGGCGGTCAGCCTCCTCGTCCTCATCTTCGAGAACGACCTCGGCACCTCGCTGCTCTTCTTCGGCATGTTCGTGATCATGCTGTACGTGGCCACCGAGCGGACCAGCTGGATCGTCATCGGCCTGGGCATGGCGGCGGCCGGCGCCGTCGGCGTCGCCTCCTTCGCCTCCCACGTGCAGCTCCGCGTCAACGCCTGGCTCGACCCCTTCAGCTGCTACGCGGACTCCGGGGCGTGCGAGCAGATCGGCCAGTCGGTCATGTCGTTCGGCTCGGGCGGCGTCCTCGGCACCGGCCTCGGCCAGGGCGACTCCGACCTCATCGGCTTCGCGGCCAACTCCGACTTCATCTTCTCCACCGTCGGCGAGGAGCTCGGCCTTGCCGGGGTCATGGCCTTCTTCCTCCTCTACGCCCTGATCATCGAGCGCGGCGCCCGTACCGCGCTGGCCGCCCGCGACCCGTTCGGCAAGCTCTTCGCCATCGGGCTGACCGGCGCCTTCGCCCTCCAGGTCTTCGTGGTCGCCGGCGGCGTGATGGGGCTCATCCCGCTGACCGGTATGACCATGCCCTTCCTCGCGTACGGTGGTTCGTCGGTGCTCGCCAACTGGGCGCTGATCGCCATCCTGATCCGCATCAGTGACACCGCCCGCCGTCCCGCCCCGGCGCCGGCTCCTTCCCCCGACGCCGAGATGACCCAGGTGGTGCGCCCGTGAACAAGCCCCTGCGCCGGATCGCGATCTTCTGCGGCCTGCTGGTCCTCGCCCTGCTGCTGCGGGCCAACTGGATCCAGTACGTGAAGGCCGACGAGCTGGCCACGCACGAGAAGAACCGTCGCGTCTCCATCGAGCGGTACGCCCAGCCGCGCGGCGACATCATCGTGGACGGCAAGTCCATCACCGGCTCCAAGGCCACCGAGGGCACCGACTACGAGTACAAGCGCACCTACAAGAACGGCGAGATGTGGGCCCCGGTCACCGGGTACGCCTCGCAGCTCGTCGGTGCCTCGCAGATCGAGAACCTTGAGGACGGCATCCTCACCGGCAACGACGACCGCCTCTTCTTCCGCCGCACGCTCGACATGCTGACCGGCAAGAAGAAGGAGGGCGGCAACGTCGTCACGACGCTGAGCGAGAGCGCCCAGAAGGCCGCGTTCGAGGGCCTCGGCGACCGCAAGGGCGCCGTCGCCGCGCTCGACCCCTCCACCGGCGCGATCCTCGCCCTCGCCTCCACCCCGTCCTACGACCCCGGGGTCTTCGCCGGGATCACCAACAAGGACGGCGAGGAGTTCTCCAAGCTCGACAAGAACAAGGACAAGCCGCTGGTCAACCGGGCGCTGCGCGAGACGTACCCGCCCGGCTCGACCTTCAAGGTCCTCACGGCGGCGGCCGCCCTGGAGCACGGCCTGGTCACCGACGTCGACGCGAAGACCGACACCCCGCTCCCGTGGATCATGCCGGGCACCACGACACCGCTGCCGAACGAGGGCAACATCCCCTGCGAGGACGCCACCCTCCGCGACGCGCTGCGGGTCTCCTGCAACACCGTCTTCGGCAAGATCGGCGCCGACCTCGGCAAGGACAAGATGCTGGAGACGGCGGAGAAGTTCGGCTTCAACGAGGAGCAGTTCACGCCGGTCCGCTCCAACGCCTCGGTCTTCCCGAAGGAGATGGACAAGGCGCAGACCGCGCTCTCCTCCATCGGCCAGTTCGAGACCGCCGCCACCCCGCTCCAGATGGCCATGGTCACCTCGGCCATCGCCAACGACGGTGTCCTCATGGAGCCGTACATGGTGCGCGAGCTGCAGGCGCCGGGCCTCGACACCATCGAGACGCACGAGCCGAAGAAGATGAGCGAGCCGCTCTCGAAGGAGAACGCGCAGAAGCTCCAGCAGATGATGGAGACGGTCGTCAACGACGGCACGGGGTCCAACGCGCGCATCCCGGGCGTCACCGTCGGCGGCAAGACCGGTACCGCGCAGCACGGTATCGACAACAGCGAGAAGCCCTACGCCTGGTTCATCTCCTTCGCCAAGACGGCCGAGGGCTCCCCGGTGGCGGTCGCGGTGGTCGTCGAGGACGGCAGCGCCGAGCGCGACGACATCTCCGGTGGGGGCCTCGCCGCGCCGATCGCCAAGTCCGTCATGGAGGCGGTCCTGGGCAAGAAGTGAGCCGGCGGCCGGCCATGGCCCCCGTAGCGGTCCGGTAGTTGTGGATCTTCACGCGCGGGGATACCGGTCAGGTATCAGCTCACGGCCGGGGCCGGTCCGGCCTGTGCGGGGCGGGTACCGTATGGCCGGGCAGCACACCGCCGGACCACACACGGGTGCGGTCGGGACCGACGGAGAGAGCTGGTAGGTAGCTATGGAAGAGCCGCGTCGCCTGGGCGGCCGGTACGAGCTGGGCTCGGTGCTCGGCCGTGGTGGCATGGCCGAGGTGTACCTCGCCCACGACACGCGTCTCGGCCGGACCGTCGCCGTGAAGACGCTCCGGGCCGACCTCGCCCGCGACCCGTCCTTCCAAGCCCGGTTCCGCCGCGAGGCCCAGTCGGCCGCCTCGCTCAACCACCCCGCGATCGTCGCCGTCTACGACACCGGCGAGGACTACGTCGACGGGGTCTCCATCCCGTACATCGTCATGGAGTACGTCGACGGCTCCACCCTCCGTGAACTGCTGCACTCGGGCCGCAAGCTGCTGCCCGAGCGCTCCATGGAGATGACCATCGGCATCCTCCAGGCGCTGGAGTACTCGCACCGGGCCGGCATCGTCCACCGCGACATCAAGCCGGCCAACGTGATGCTGACCCGCAACGGCCAGGTCAAGGTCATGGACTTCGGCATCGCCCGGGCCATGGGCGACTCCGGTATGACGATGACGCAGACCTCCGCCGTCATCGGCACCGCCCAGTACCTCTCCCCGGAGCAGGCCAAGGGCGAGCAGGTGGACGCCCGTTCCGACCTGTACTCCACGGGCTGCCTGCTCTACGAGCTGCTCACCGTCCGGCCTCCCTTCGTCGGGGACTCCCCGGTCGCCGTCGCCTACCAGCACGTGCGCGAAGAGGCCCAGGCTCCGAGCGTCTTCGACCCCGAGATCACGCCCGAGATGGACGCGATCGTCCTGAAGGCCCTGGTCAAGGACCCGGACTACCGCTACCAGTCGGCGGACGAGATGCGCGCCGACATCGAGGCGTGCCTCGACGGCCAGCCCGTCGGCGCCACCGCGGCCATGGGCGCGGTCGGCTACAGCGGCTACCCGGACGACCAGCCGACCACGGCGATGCACGCGCAGGACGGCTCCGCCCCCACCTCCATGCTTCCGCCGGTCAACCCGGACGACGGCGGCTACGGCTACGACGACCGGCCCGGGCGCCGCCGCCAGCAGCCGAAGAAGAACACCAACCTGTCGACGGTCTTCCTGATCGCCGCCGGCGTCCTGGTCCTCGTGGGCGCCATCTTCATCGGCAAGGCGATCTTCGGGGAAAGGGGTGGCGACACCACGGTCAAGGTCCCCAACTTCGTCGGAAGCACCGAGGCCAAGGCCAAGAAGAAGGCCGACAACATCGACCTCAAGCTGGAGGTCTCCGCCCGCGAGGAGTGCGAGGACCAGCCCGCCAAGCACATCTGCAGCCAGGACCCCGAGCCGGGCCAGGGCGAGGGCGCCATGGTCGAGCGCGGCACCACCGTCAAGGTGGTCGTCTCCACCGGCGCCCCGAAGATCACGGTCCCGGACGTCAAGGGGCTCTCCTTCGAGAAGGCCGAGGAGCAGCTCAAGGCGAAGGGCTTCACCGACATCGAGCAGAGTGCCGAGGAGTCCGACCAGACCCCCGGCACGGTGATCGGCCAGGACCCCGAACGTGACTCCGAGGTCGAGAAGGGCACCACGATCACGCTGACCATCGCCAAGGAGAAGGCGATGACGGCGGTGCCGGACGTCAGCGGCAAGACCTGCGAGGAGGCCACCTCGCAACTGGAGGGCAGCGACCTCAAGGCGAGCTGCGTCGAGGAGGAGAGCGAGGCGGAGGCCGGCAAGGTCTTCGCCCAGACCCCCGCACCCCAGGCCCAGGTCCAGCCCGGCTCCACGGTCACCCTGAAGATCGCCAAGGCGGCCGAGAAGGTCAAGGTCCCGGGCGGCCTGCGCGGTCAGAAGCTCGGCGACGTGAAGAAGGCCCTGACCGACGCGGGCCTGGCGGTCGGCGACATCTCCGGCTCCCCGGACGACAAAGCGCTCGTTGCCGCGCTGGACCCGGGCGAGGACGCGGAGGTCCCGAAGGGCACCGCGGTCAACCTGACCACGGTCGGCCCGCCCGGCGCCGACGGCGGCCTCTTCGGCGGCTAGGACCGCCCTTCCCGCGCGACAGCACGTGAACGCGAAGCCCCGGCACCGGATGAACGGTGCCGGGGCTTCGTCGAGGCGGTCCTAGCGCAGCTCGGCCGGTGGGGTGCGCTGGTTGTCGACCTTCTCCACACGGTCCAGCTCGCCCCAGACGATGTAGCGGTAGTCCGAGGTGTACACCGGGGTGCAGGTGGTGAGCGTGATGTACCGGCCGGGCTTCGTGGCGCCGGACTCCTCCGGAACGGCCTCCAGGACCTTCACGTTGTACTTCGAGGTCTCGGGAAGGATCGCGAACGTCTTGTAGACGTACCAGGAGTCCTTCGTCTCGAAGACGATCGGGTCGCCCTTCTTGATCCTGTCGATGTTGTGGAACTTGGCGCCGTGGCCGTCGCGGTGGGCCGCCAGGGTGAAGTTGCCCTTGTCGTCGGAGGGGAGAGCCGACTTCACCGGGTCGGTGTAGTAGCCGGCGACGCCCTTGTTGAGCAGGGAGCTCTCGGTGCCCTTCTTGACGAGCACCTCGCCGTTCTTCATCGCCGGGACGTGCAGGAAGCCGACGCCGTCCTTGGTGTCGAGTGCTCCAGGGCCGCCGGCCCAGCGGTCGCGGACCGATTCACCCTGCTTGCCGGCCTCCCGGTCGGCGACGACGTTGGTCCACCAGAGCGAGTAGGCGACGAAGAGGCCGAGGACGACGCCCGCGGTGATCAGCAGTTCGCCGAAGACCCCGACCCCGGTCGCGATGATGCCGCGCTTGCTTCTGCGCGGCGCGGCGACGGACTCCTCGTCCGTCCTGTCCTGCGTCTTCGTCGCTGCCACTGGCGCTGCCCCGTCCGTCCGGTCCGACTCAATCGACGAGCGCATCGGGCTTGCCCTTGCTGCGCGGCCGTTCCTCGACCATCTTGCCCCAGACGATCATCCGATACGTACTGGTGAATTCCGGGGTGCAGGTGGTGAGCGTGATGTACCGGCCGGGCTTCGTGAACCCCGATCCCGCGGGCACGGGGTCGATGACGGCCGTGTTGGACGGGGGAGTCTGCGGCAGGATGCTCGCCATCTCGTACACGTAGTAGGTGTCCTGGGTCTCCACCACGATCGGGTCGCCCGGTGTGAGCCGATTGACGTACCGGAAGGGTTCTCCGTGGGTGTTCCGGTGGCCCGCGACGGCGAAGTTCCCCTCCTTCGCCGCGGGCAGCGCCGTCTTCAGGGAGCCCTCGGCGTAGTGGCCCGCCATGCCCCGGTCGAGGACACGCTCCTTGTCGATGCCCGAGGCCACCGGGACGACGACGTCCAGCTTCGGG
This sequence comes from Streptomyces sp. BBFR102, assembly GCF_051397025.1. Taxonomy (NCBI): domain Bacteria; kingdom Bacillati; phylum Actinomycetota; class Actinomycetes; order Kitasatosporales; family Streptomycetaceae; genus Streptomyces; species Streptomyces sp. BBFR102. Next base: position 2,908,792 of record NZ_CP195757.1, on the reverse strand, counting down.
ATGTGCAGGATGGCGAAGCCCTGACCGGCCTCGAACGCCCCCGGCTTCCGCTCCCCCCGCTCCCAGTCCTGCTGGAGACTGCTGGCGGCTCCGTCCGCCTGCTGCTGGGCGCGCACGTTGGTCCACCAGAGCTGGTAGGTCACGAAGAGCAGCATCAGGACGCCGATGGTGATGAACAGCTCGCCGATCACGCTGCTGGCGACCGTGGCGGCGCTCGGCTTCCGGGCCCGCGCCGCCCTCCGCGCCTCGACGCGGGTACGGGGCCGCTCCGGCGGCTCGGCGGGTGCGGCACGGCGGCGGCCGGACCCGGCGCGGCGGCCCCCCGGCCGGGCCTTTCGCTTGGCTGCCTTGCGCCGCGCCGCCCGGCCCCCTTCGACGCCGTCGGCCCCCGGCCGGGGGTCGCGGTGCTCCTCGTCCGTCCGTGCCGGGCCGACCGCCCGCAGCGCCATCGTCTCGCCGTCCCGGGAGACCTCCGGCACGGGGCTGTACGCGTCCTCGGCGGACGCGGGCTCCGGCTGGGCCTGCGCAGACGCGCAGCCGCCCGGTGCGACGTAGGCGGGTTCCCCGGTGTAGGCGGCAGGCGGCTCGGCGGGGAGCTGCTCGGCGGCGTGGACGGGGGCGGCCGTGGGGGGCTGATACGCGGCCTGCGGAGTCGCCGCGTACGGGCCGCCGGGGATGGGCGCGTACGGGCCGGCGGGTGGCGGCTGGGGCGTGAAGACGTCGTGGCCCTGGCCTCGCTGTGGGAGCTGCTCGGCGCGGAACCAGGGGGAGCTGTGGCTGCCGGCCAGCACGTCGGGGAGCGGGTCCGTGAGCGGGTCGACCGGCCCCCCGGCGGCCGTCTCGCGCTCGGGCCGCAGGTCGGTCACTCCGTGGCCTTGCCCACCACCGGCGCGAGCCCCCTCGACCGCCCTACGGCCCCGGTGTCGCCGCACTCCGCCAGCCAGTTGGCGAGCATGAGGTGCCCGTGTTCGGTGAGGACCGACTCGGGGTGGAACTGGACGCCTTCGACGGGCAGTTCCCGGTGCCGCACGCCCATGATGATCCCGTCGGCGGTGCGAGCGGTGACCTCCAGCTCCTCGGGGACGCGCTCGGGTTCGGCCGCCAGCGAGTGGTACCGGGTGGCGATGAAGGGCGACGGGAGCCCCGCGAAGACCCCGTGGCCCTCGTGGAAGACCGGAGAGGTCTTGCCGTGGAGCAGTTCCGGGGCGCGGTCCACGACGCCGCCGTAGGCGACCGCCATCGACTGCATGCCGAGGCAGACGCCGAAGACGGGGACGCCGGTGTCCGCGCAGTGGCGCACCATCTCGATACAGACGCCGGCCTGCTCGGGGGCGCCGGGGCCGGGCGAGAGCAGGACGCCGTCGAAGCCGTCCTGGGCGTGGGAGGTCCGGACCTCGTCGTTGCGCACGACCTCGCACTCGGCGCCGAGCTGGTAGAGGTACTGGACGAGGTTGAAGACGAAGCTGTCGTAGTTGTCGACGACCAGAATGCGCGCGCTCATCAGTGGGCCCCCCGGGCGTCGTCCACGGTCACGTCGTTGAACGGAAGCAGGGGCTCGGCCCACGGGAAGACGTACTCGAAGAGCGCGTAGACCACAGCGAGGGCGAGAAGCAGAGAGATGAACGCCCTCACCCAGGCATTGCCCGGCAGATGCCGCCAGATCCAGCCGTACATGCCGTCCCCACTTGTCCTGCCGCGCGCGATGGTTGACCGCTGGGCATACCGACTCACGTAGTTGCAGCACCAGACTAAAGGGATCGGCCTTCTCCTCGGGTCGTCCTCGGAGATTGGGGACCCGCCACACCACCGGGCGGGCACGGGGAGGTGATGTTTCACGTGAAACCAAGGGGTGTTTCACGTGAAACCAAGGGGTGTTTCACGTGAAACCACGATGTTTCACGTGAAACATCGAGCAGGCTCAGCGGAACGGGGCCGGTTCAGGAGACCGGCTTGGCGTAGTGCAGGTCGACGGTGCCGGAGTAGCCGTCGAGTTTGGTCTTCTCCGCGTCCTCGACCTTCCAGCCGAGGCCGTAGGCGTTGACGTAGAGCATGTAGTTCTGGATCTCCGGGGACTCGGCGAGCGCCTGCCTGAGTTTCTCCTGGTCCCCCACGGCCGTGACGGTGTAGGGCGGCGAGTAGACCCGCCCCTGGAGGATCAGGGTGTTGCCGACGCAGCGGACCGCGCTGGTGGAGATGAGCCGCTGGTCCATGACCTTGATGCCCTGGGCGCCCCCCTTCCACAGCGCGTTCACCACGGCCTGCAGATCCTGCTGGTGGATCACGAGGTCGTTGGGGTGGGGGTCGGGGTAACCCGGCAGCTTGGGGGTGGCGTCGGGCGGGGCGTCGGCGAGGGTCACGGAGACGGAGGAACCGGTGATCGGCTTGGTTCCGGCGGCCTTCTCCAAGGCGCCGAGCTGGGCGTCCTCGGCGTCGGTGCTGCCGTCGTCACGCTCGGCCAGGGCTTCGACCTCTTCACGCAGCGCGCGGTTGGTGTCTTCCAGCTCACCGTTCTTGTGACTGCGGTCCCGGATGAGGTCCGAGAGCTTCAGCAGCGCGGTGTCGGTGCGGATGTTGGTCCCGCGAGCCGTGTTGAAGCTGGTCACGAAGATCAGACCGGCCAGCGCGAAGACGCCCACGGTGAGAAGACGCACGGGACGCCAGCGGAATCGCCCACGGTCAGGACTGGAGTCCGCGTGGGGTGAGTCGGCAGAATTGCTCAACGTACCCTTGCTCTCCTTCGGCACCACGGAAGCACTACGCTAACGGACGGCCGGGGGAGACCACACCGCCCCGGGCCACCCGCCCGGAGCCAGCCACCGTCCCCCTGCGCGGCCACGCAGCGCATCGACAGGAGAGCCCCTCGTGCCGAAGTCACGTATCCGCAAGAAGGCTGATTACACGCCGCCCCCGGCGAAGCAGTCCACCGAGATAAAGCTGACCAGCCGGGGCTGGGTGGCGCCGGTGATGCTCGCCCTGTTCCTGATCGGCCTGGCGTGGATCGTCGTCTTCTACCTGACGGACGGCAGCCTCCCGATCGACTCCTTCGGCAACTGGAACATCGTCATCGGCTTCGGCTTCATCGCGGCCGGCTTCGGCGTCTCCACGCAGTGGAAGTAGCCGACCGGCCCGCAGCTCTTCCGGCCCGCTGAGGCAAGCCCTGCCCCAAGCTATCCACTGGGTTATCCACACCTGGGGAAAAGGTCGGAAGATCTGTGGATAACTCATCTGCGGTTGACGCCGGTACGACTGGCCGCCGGCACGTAGGACCTCTGTTCGCCCCTTGCCCCTCCTGGGAAGTACCAGGTCAGAGGCGAGGGGCGAACGCGTTCCGCACACTGTGCACAAGATCCGGCACAGTCTGTGGATAACCCGCACATCGAGATTCGAACATGTGTACAACCCTGGTGTGTCGCTCGCCCGGACGGGTGGCGCTCACCCCGATGTGCACAACCGACCCCAGCCCTCTGCTAGGCCCGTACGCCGTCAGGCCAGCGCCAACGTCCGGACGACGATCATGACCAGCGCGGCAACCAGGACCGCACCGCAGGCTCCCCACTGGACCAGCGCCCTGCGCCCGCGCGGCGCGTGGACCATGGCATAGCCGATGATCGCCCCCGCGACCAGACCGCCGACGTGCGCCTCCCAGGCGATCCGCGGGGCCAGCACCGTGAACGCGAGGTTCAGCGCGACGAGGACCAGGACGGGGCGCAGGTCCTGGTTGAGGCGCCGCATCAGGATCACGGTGGCGCCCATCAGGCCGAAGACGGCGCCGGAGGCACCGAGCGAGGGCTGCTGGGGAGCGGCGACGACGTAGGTGAGGGCGCTGCCGGCCAGGCCGGAGATCAGGTAGAGCGCCAGATACCGGGCACGCCCGAGGGCGGCCTCCAGCGGTCCCCCCAGCCACCAGAGCAGGAGCATGTTGGAAGCGAAGTGCAGGAACTCCTGGTGGGCGAAGACCGACGTGACCAGCCGGTACCACTCACCGGCCGCCACACCCATGACCGGTTCCCAGCCGAACTCCGGCGGTGGGAAGGCACCGACCAGCACCAGGTGCGCCGCGAACTCGTCACCCATCGCCAGGATGGCGACGAAGACGGCGGCGTTGATCCCCAGCAGGATCTTGGTGAGCAGCCGGGGGTCGGCCGCGATGGTGCCGCCGGCGAGGGTGCGCGGCGCGTTCACCGCGGAGGAGCCGGTGCCCGAGCCGCCGCGGACGCAGTCCGGGCACTGGAAGCCGACCGAGGCGCTGACCATGCACTGGGGGCAGATGGGCCGCTCGCAGCGCACGCAGCTGATCCCGGTCTCACGGTCCGGGTGCCGGTAGCAGCCCGGCAGGCCGTGGGCGTCGCGCGCGCCAGGCGCTCCGGATGGGCCCTGATCCATGGGATCTCTTCCCCTCACAACGTTCCTCGTACGGCGATCCGGACCGCGCGGTCAGCGCGCCGCCCCGCCCATCCTCTGTACGGATGGGCGGGGCGGAAAGGTTCCCTGCACGGACTCACGGCGAGCGCCGAGCCGTCGGGGATCAGCCCTCGCGGTTCTCCACCACGACCGACTCGATGACCACGTCGTTGACGGGGCGGTCGGTGCGCGGGTTGGTCTTGACGGCGGCGATCTCGTCGACGACCTTCTGGCTCGCGGCGTCCGCGACCTCACCGAAGATGGTGTGCTTGCCGGTCAGCCAAGCGGTCGGCGAGACGGTGACGAAGAACTGCGAGCCGTTGGTGCCCGGGCCGGCGTTGGCCATGGCCAGCAGGTAGGGCTTGTTGAAGGCGAGGTCCGGGTGGAACTCGTCACCGAACTTGTAGCCGGGGCCACCGGTGCCGTTGCCCAGCGGGTCGCCGCCCTGGATCATGAAGCCGCTGATCACGCGGTGGAAGACCGTGCCGTCGTACAGCTTGTCCGTCGTCTTCTGGCCGGTCTCCGGGTTCGTCCACTCCCGCTCACCGGTGGCGAGCTCGACGAAGTTCTTGACCGTCTTCGGCGCGTGGTTCGGCAGAAGCCGCACGTTGATGTCGCCGTGGTTGGTCTTCAGGGTGGCGTAAAGCTGCTCAGCCACGATGTGCCTTCCGTTGTCCTCTGTGACGCACCGATCCTCGCACGGTCCGCACGCGCCGGGCACTTCCCTCCCCTGATTCGGGCGATTACCCCCCGGGCGCCACCCTTGTACGGCAACACCCACCCCGAAACCGCCCGGGCGTGGACGGCGGGGAGTGCCACGCCGGGAAGCGGGCACGCGCTGTGGCGAGGGCCGCCGTGACGTACCGATCGCGGCCCGGCGTGACCCGGATGCCCGCCCCTGTGTGCTGTGGGCCCCGAGGGAAGGCATCATCGCGAAAAGGGTGGAAAGGCGAGCTATCAGGAGAATTATTCGCCTTCTGGGGCATAACCCCCAGGCACTCACATACGCCACCGAGGAGGAGGAACCCGTGACCCGCATCGACAGCGTGCGCGCCGCGACCGGCTCGGCGAAGGAGAGCGCGCGGCACGCCGCGGAGGCGGTGGCTCCCTACGCCGAAACAGCCAAGGAACGCGCCGCCCACCTGAGCCATGAGGCCCGCGTCCGGCTCGCACCCAAGGTGTCGCTGGCCGCCGCACAGGCGGCCGACCAGGCACGCATCCGATACGACGCCCACCTTGCGCCGCGCCTGGAGAACGCCCGCGCCCACGTCCCGCCCAAGGTCGACGAAGTCGCACACAGGGCGGCCGCCCACACCCGGCGGGCCGCCCAGCAGGCCGCGGCCTACTCCCGGCCCCGCCTGGAGCAGGCCGTGGCCGCCGCTCAGCCGGCCCGCGAGGAAGCGGCCGCCCGGTCCGCCGCCGCGCTGGCCGCCCTGCGGGGCCAGGTGAGCGCCCAGCAGATCGAGAAGCTGGCCCGCAAGCAGAAGCGTCGGGGGCGCGGCAAGCGGTTCGCCCTCTCGGCGCTGGTACTCGGAGCCGTGGCGGGTGGTGCGCTGGCCGCCTGGAAGTGGTGGGACAAGCAGGCCAACCCGGACTGGCTGGTGGAGCCCCCCGCTCCCACCGAGGTCCCGGACGGGCCGCCGCTGACCTCCGTGGACGGCGCCGGACAGGGCCTCCTCGACCCGGAGGTACGCGCCAAGCAGGCCGACACCGAGACGGACAGGCTCGACGAGGAGGGTGGCTCCAGGTCCGCTTGACGAGTCTGGCCTGGCCTGGCCCGGTCACACGTGTGCGGGTGTCGATGTTTCACGTGAAACATCGACACCCGCACACGTGTGACCGGGCGAAACCGGCCGACGCCGAGGCCCCTCGCGATTCCCCCCAGGGGCCAGTGCTCGGCTGCTCGCCCGCGCGACGGCCTCGGGCACGCGACAGCAGGGCGTCCCGGCCGCCCGCCCGCCATCTCGCCCACCAGATCACTCACACACCATCAACGAACCTGAACTCAAAGAATTTCGGATCAATATCCCGCGAAGGGGTGCTGCAGTCCCGTGAAGACCGCAACACCCGCTCTCCCTCCGCATCAGAGATTGCGGTTCCGCATGCCTCGATCATGCCGTCTCATTCATATATCAACCGTTATCAACCGTCATAGCCGTCTCGGGATTGGCCGCACTCACGGTCGGTTGCACCGCTGCTGCGGACTCCCCAACCGCTCGAACGACGCCGCCACCGTCCCCCTCGCCCTCGGCCTCCATCAGCCCGGAGCCGAGCACCGCTCGCATTCCACCGGCCGCCAACGCGCAACTGCCGCAGGGCGTCGAGCGAACCGCGCGAGCCTTCACGCGCGCCTACGCAGAGCACGACGCTCGGGACGGGAGGGACCAGGCGTACGCCGACGCCGGCGCCCGGGCCGCGAAGCTCGCCACCGGCGCCTTGGCGCCGACCTTGGCAGAGGTGCGGCCGATCCAGGCCGCCCTCTGGGCCGCCCTCAGGGCAGAGAATGCTGATCAGCGGGCTTCGGTCACCTCGGTCGCGGTTCCTGACGGCGCTCCCTCCCCGAAGAGGACTCGGCGCTGGTCCGGGTGAGCTACGCCCTCAAGACCATCCCGAAGTCGGGCCGAAGCGGCAGACCGAAGAGCACGTCGCCCTCCAGCTGGAACGCACCACCGAGGGCTGGCGCGTCGTCGCGCTCCCCTGGGCATGACGGGGCGGCTATGAAGAAGACAGCGTTCGGCCTCGGTCCGGGCCTCTTCACAGCCACGGCCGTTTCGGGGGTCGCCCTGCTGACGACGTTCGGCGCGGCCGGGGGCGCGTCGGCAGAGGAAACGGGCCCCGGTGACGGGCTCACGACGGACGCACCGGTCCCTCGCTGGGTCCGCGAGCTGGTCACCAAGCACGCCGACGTGTGCCCGCAGGTCACGGCTTCGCTCCTGGCGGCCCAGCTCCTGGCGGACGTCTCGTCCTCGAAAACCTCGGACTCCTGTTTGGCGTCACGCAAGCCACCAGCCCGAAACAGCACGGCGTAACTGAACGTGCCGTCCCTTCTCCGCCGTTTCCTGATCGGAGCCATGACGGGACCGTGCGACAGCTCGACGTCGACACGGTTGACGTTATGAGCACGGAGAGGGCCTCTGACCCGCGTATCCGCAGGTCAGAGGCCCTCTCTAGAGTGTGGAGCCTAGGAGAGTCGAACTCCTGACATCTGCCATGCAAAGACAGCGCTCTACCAACTGAGCTAAGGCCCCGGGAGGACGTGACGTGTGCCGGAGGGCACCCGTCGGCGTCGACCGCGACCAAGAGTACCGGTCCCGGGCCGATCTCGTAAAAACAGTTCGCTCCGGGCCCGTCCGCCCCCGGTGGGCCGTACGGGCCCGGTGCCGACGAGGACGGCGGTGAAGAGGGCTCCCGGCCGTAGACCACGCTCCGTAAGATGTGGCGAGGTTCGCAGCAGCGAAGGGGAGTGGGCATGGACGCAGCGCAGCAGGAAGCGACCGCCAGAGCGCGGGAGCTCCAGCGGAACTGGTACGGGGAGCCGCTGGGGGCGCTGTTCCGACGGCTCATCGACGATCTCGGGCTCAACCAGGCACGGCTCGCCGGAGTCCTCGGCCTCTCCGCGCCGATGCTCTCCCAGCTGATGAGCGGGCAGCGCGCGAAGATCGGCAACCCCGCGGTGGTCCAGCGGGTGCAGCTGCTCCAGGAGCTCGCCGGCCAGGTCGCCGACGGCAGTGTCAGCGCGGGGGAGGCGAGCGCGCGGATGGACGAGATCAAGAGGTCGCAGGGAGGTTCGGTCCTCTCCCAGACCGGGCAGACCGCGACCGGCTCCGGTGCCCCCACCGTCAAGCGGGTGGTACGCGAGATCCAGTCGCTGCTGCGGTCGGTCGCGGCGGCCGGGGACATCATCGACGCCGCCGACACCCTCGCCCCCACCCACCCCGAACTGGCAGAGTTCCTACGGGTGTACGGCGCCGGGCGCACCTCCGAGGCGGTCGCCCACTACGAGTCGCACCAGAACTGACGTCCGTCGGCCCCGACGGACGAGACACACGGGGAGCATGGCGCAGCATGGGTGAGGTCTTCGCCGGCCGGTACGAACTGGCCGATCCGATCGGGCGGGGCGGGGTCGGCGCCGTGTGGCGCGCCTGGGACCACCGTCGGCGCAGGTACGTCGCGGCCAAGGTGCTCCAGCAGCGCGACGCCCACACCTTGCTGCGGTTCGTCCGTGAACAGGCCCTGCGGATCGACCACCCGCACGTGCTCGCCCCGGCCAGCTGGGCGGCCGACGACGACCAGGTGCTGTTCACCATGGACCTGGTCAGCGGCGGCTCGCTCGCCCATCTGATCGGCGACTACGGGGCGTTGCCGCCGCGCTTCGTCTGCCTCCTGCTGGACCAGCTGCTCGCCGGCCTCGCCGCCGTGCACGCCGAGGGCGTGATCCACCGGGACATCAAGCCGGCCAACATCCTGCTGGAGGCCACCGGTTCGGGCCGCCCGCACCTGCGCCTCTCGGACTTCGGCATCTCCATGCGCCAGGGCGAGCCGCGCCTCACCGAGACCAACTACGTGGTCGGCACGCCTGGTTACTTCGCCCCCGAGCAGCTTCTGGGCGCCGAACCCGACTTCACCGCCGACCTGTTCGCGGTCGGCCTGGTCGCGCTCTACCTCCTCCAGGGGCGCAAGCCCGACTCCCAGGCTCTGGTGGAGCACTTCGCGGAGCACGGGACACCGAGCGCCCCCGACGCGATCCCCGAGCCGCTCTGGCAGGTCGTCGCCACCCTCCTCCAGCCCGACCCGCAGGCCCGCTTCCGCACCGCCACCGGCGCCCGCAAGGCCCTCGCCTCCGCGGCCGAACTGCTGCCGGGGACCGGGGAGGAGCCGGTCGAGGTCTTCGACCAGATCGGCCCGCTGCCCCCGGGGTTCGGGCCCGACGGCCCCGAGCCGAAGGCGGCCGAGGCCACGCCCGCCGGGGCCGGGACCCCGCCCCCCGGCCCGGACGCCCCGGCGGCCACCCCGGACCGGACCAGCACGGACGGCTTCCCCCTCGCCCCACCCGCGCCCCGGGCCCCGGCCGCACCGTCCACCCAGCCCCCGCCTCCGGCGCCGGACCCCACCTTCGTCCCCGCCCAGGCCCCCACCGCCTCCGTCCACCAGCCCGCCACCACGGCGCCCGCGCCGGCCCCCGTACCGGGATACGCCGACACCCGCCCGTACACCGCTCCGGGCGATCCCCGGCCGCACCCCTCCTTCCCGGCCCAGCCCGCCTACGGCTACCCGCAGGCCCAGGCGCCCGGCTACGGCTACCCGCGGCCTGCGCCCCCGGCGCGGGCGCAGGCCGCCTCCCGCCCGCGCCCCGGCCCCTCCGCGAAGATCGCCGTCCCGGTCCTCCTGGTCGCCCTGGTCTGCCTGGCCGTCGGCCTCTGGGCCCTCACTCAGACCTGACCCCCGCTCCGGGCCGCGCCGCGCCGCGCCACCCAGAACCACGTCCCGAGGCCCGCCAGGAGCACCGTGCCGGTGCCGATCCCGGAGGCGGCGACCACGGCCATGGTCTCGGAGCGCGTCACCTCGGCGTCGCTGCGGCCGTCCTCGGCGGCGTCCCGTTCCCGGTCGCCGACCTGGAAGGGCCCGGCGTCCCCGGCGTAGCGGGGCCCGCCGGCGGGCTCCCCCTGCACACGGACCCGCAGGGTGACACCGAAGTCGCCACCCCGGAAGACCTCGGCCATCTCGGGGGAGAGGGTGAGCTGCACGTAGTACCAGCCGGCGAAGCGCACGCCGTTGACGTCCGCGGCCGGGGCGTGCCGATTCGCGTAGGCGACCGGCTGGAGCGGGGCCGACCTCCTGGTCTGGGGGCTTCCGCTGAAGACCAGGGAGTCGTCCGTGACCGGACCGTAGGCGGGGTTGTAGAGCGCCGTCTGCAGGGCACCGGTGACGAGCGCGATCGACTTGCCGGAGGTCGCACTGCCCAGTTCGGGCTCGACGTACAGACGCTGGCCCCAGTCGACCGGCACCCGGTAGAAGACCGATTCGCCGGGCTTCAGGCGGGTCTTGAAGCTGCCGTCGGCCAGCGCGACGGAGTCGTTGAAGCCCGTGCCGCCCGGACGTTCCACGGGCTCGCCCCCGGGTATGTCGGCCGGGGCGTCCGTGGGGCTCGGCGAAGGCGCCTGGGTCGGGCCGCCCTTGCCCTCCACCGCGGGCTCGGTGAGCAGCCGCAGTTCGAGCTGCCAGGGCTCCTGCGCGGACGTCCCCTCCGTCGTACGCTCCACGACCACGAAGTACGGCCCCGCCTCCTGACAGGCCCCGGCATCCGGCTCGACGGCCCGCACCGCCTGCGCGGCCAGCGGACGCGGGTACTCGGCCGAGCCGAACCGCGCGTCCCCCGTGCCGCACTGGTTGTCGCGGCGGTCCCGCAGGGTCACGGTGAGGCTGTCCCCCGCCTCCACCTTCGCCCCCGGCTTCGGCACGGCGACCGCCGAGGCGTACGCGTACGAGGAGGCGTCCAGGTCGACGGCGTAGTACAGCGTCTCGCCGGGCCCGATCCGGGAGCGGTAGGCCCGCCCGGCGGCCAGGGTGTGCGCGTCGGTGCTGCTCACCTCCCCGGCGACCTGCTCGGCACCGTCGGCGAAGACGTACGGGGCCGTGCCGCCCTCCGCCCGCACCGGGGCCGTGCCCAGCAGCACCGCCGCCAGCGCCAGGCCCACCGCGCCGAGACCGCGCCCTCTCATCCTGTGCCACCCCTCGTCGAACCGCCCGCGCCCCGCCCGGCACGGCGCCGGACGACCAGGGCCGCGGCCGCCACCGCGAGCAGCGCCAGCGCCCCGCCCGCCGCGGCGAGCACCCACGGCGGGGGCCATCCTGCCTCCTCCACGGCTGCCGTGTCCTTCACCGGGCCCTTCTCCTCCCCCTCGGCACCGGCCGCCGGAGCCTCCTCGGGGGCGTCCGCCGCGGCCGGGGCGTCCTTCTGGGGCCCGGCCAGTTCGGTACCGGCCACCTCGACGCGGAGGACCACGCCGATCGCCGGGTTCTCCGCGAACGTCGCGGTGTCGGGGCCGAGCGAGACCGCGAGGTAGTAGTCCCCGGCCGCGCGCACCGGCTTCACGTGGGCGGCCGGCTCCCAGCGGTTGGTCCAGGTCACGGGCACGGTGCCGTGGTCGAGGACGGACGGTTTGCCGAAGTACCCCTTGTGGTCGCTGAACTCCGTGCCCGTGCTGATCGGCGCCCGCGACGGCGCGTGCAGCGAGGTCGAGGCGAAGGAGCGGCGGATCACCAGGTCGTCGTGGTCGATGGTCGGCTCGTTGCCGAAGTCGACGGTGTAGCGCAGCTGCTGGCCCCAGCCGACCTTCACCTTGTACCAGCGGGTCTGGGCGGGCAGCAGCCCGTCCTTCCAGACGCCCTCGCCGATCCGCACGGCGTCGTTGAAGCCGGTACCCCCGGTCACGGCCTTCGCCGGGCCCTCGACGCGCGGCGCCCGGTCCTTGGCGATCTCCCCGAACTCCGTGGCGGACTGGGCCGGGACGGTTCCCCTGGCCAGGGGCTCCTCGACCGCCATCCGCAGCTCCAGCGGCCAGCGCGCCCGGTCGGCGCCGTCCCCGGAGACCCGCTTGACCTCCAGGTGGTACGTGCCGGCCTCGTCACAAGCCGCGTTGGCCTTCGCGGTCGGGACGCGGCTGACCGCGCCGCTGACCGGCAGGGCGCCCTCGTCCTGCTGGAAGGTGGCCCGCGCGTTGTCGCAGACCCTCGGGAACTCCCCGGAGCTGTGCACCCGCAGTTCGAGCCCGTCGGAGTACCCGACCGGAACTCCCGGCTGCGGTACGGCCGTCACGCCGAAGTCGACGGTGCCGGTGGCGTCCAGTGCGGCGGCGTACCACCGGGTCTCCCCCGGGCCGATGGAGTCGAGGTACTGACCGGGCCCGATGGAGGGCGCCCCCTTCACCGAGGCCGAGCCTTCGACCACGTCTCCCTCGAACTGGTAGCCCCCGGCCGAGAGTTCGGCGGCGCGCTGCAACTGGCGGGCAAGGGCCGCAGCGTCCGGCGCCTCGTAGTACGCCCCGTGCCCGGCCTCAGCGACGCAGGTCAGCTCCTCGCGGGCCTTGCCCTTCACCTGGAAGCCGATGGCGTCGATCCTCAGGTCGAGGCCGGACTCGGCGAGTTGCTCGGCGGCCTCGCAGGGCGGCGGGGAACCGCAGTTGTCCTCGCCGTCCGAGATGAGCAGCACGGTACGGCGCCCGACCGCGCCCGGCTCCGGCTCGGGCAGGTCGGCGACGGCCTTCTGGAGGGAGAGCCCGATCGGGGTGTCGCCCTTCGGCTCGACACCGGCGACCGCCTTCTTCATCGCGTCCCGGTCCAACGGCTCGACGGGCCGGGCGAGTCGGGTGTCCGTGCAGCCGCTGGCGCGGTCGGCGCCGTAGAGCCTGAGCCCGGTCGGATAGCCGTCCGGCAGGCTGTCCACCACGGTGCCGACCGCGTCCCGGGCCGCCTCGATGCGGGTACGTCCGCCGCCCGCCTCGTCGGCCATGGAGCCGGAGGAGTCGAGGACCATGACGAGACCGCCGGCTCCGGTGGCCGGTTCGGGGGCTCGGGGCGGGGCGGCGGCCACGGGCGGGCCCGCGGCCAGGGCGCAGAGCACCCCGGTGAGAAGTACCGCCGCCGTCCGGCGGCCGAGCCGAGCCTTCACCGTTCCCCCTGTCCCGCGCGGGCCGTGGCCGCGCCGTCCTCACCGGTTCTTTGCTCACGCAAGCTATTGATTTGCGAGGGCGAACTCAAGGGCCCAGCCCATCACGGAACCGCAACAACGGGCCGCCCTACGACAGGGGAGCGCACCCCGCATCCCGAACCGGCCCCCGCCTTCGCCCGCCCCCGGACACACAAAACCCCGGCCGCGATGCGGCCGGGGTCAGTGAAGGACCGACGATGCTCACGAACCCGTGGGAACGGAGTCGGTCGCCTCCGTCCACAGATCCTGCTCGGCGCGATCCGCCTGGATCTGGCGGTACACGAGGAGCCCGCCGATGGCGGCCAGTGCGACCAGGAGAAGCTTCTTCACCGCGCGACCTCGTCTTTCGTTGACGTAGGAGACCTCTGACGGCCGACTATACACACCGACCGATATCGATCGGTGACCTGTTCCCCTCTCCTCGCGCACCTCAACTCCCCTGGCGCCGCTCAGGAGTCCGGGAGAGGGCGGATGACCACCGACGACCTCGGGTGATCTTTCCGGGTGTGATCCGGGCCGCTTTTGGCCCGATGCCTCCGTCCGAGTGGTGTTCATCGGAATATCGCCGCGCCGCGAGCGTCGATCCCACGCCACGGACCACCGACCCACATGATGAGGAAGTACGCAAATCGCCCCACCTGAAAGTGGTGAATCCTGATGGCTTCCAAGGCCGCCCACCTGTGGACCGTCCTCGTCGGTGCCTTCCTCTCCCTCTTCGCCGCGCTCGGCTTCAGCGCCCCCGCCACGGCCGCGGCGCCGCAGGCCCAGCCGCAGCCCCAGCCCCACCCGCAGAGCGCCCCGCAGGAGACGTGGGCCGCTCCCTGCGCCGCACCCCTGGATCTGCCGGCGGCGGCGCCCCACTGGTCACTCGGCCTCGACCGTTCGATGCCGCCCACGATGAAGCAGCGCATCACCGCCGAGGCCCACGGTTCCTCGCCCACCTGCCGCTCCACCGTCGCCGACGCCGTGGTCACCCCGGCCGACGCGGACCGCGAACCCTCCGACGTGATCGACCGCGCCGCCGAGTCCCGCGCCACCCCGACCCGCGGCTCCGACCACGAGAACCCGCCGTGACCGGCCCGCAGCCGCGACCCCAGGCCCGAAGGCACCCGCCTCCGGGCCTTTTCGCCGCCCGCGACCAGCTACCGCCCGACCGCCCCTGCCACACCCTCGCCCGGCCCGCGACTCGGAGCGAGGGCGTCTCAGCACCTCCGCCCCCGGCGGAACCTCCCCCCTCGCCCCGCCGCCGTCGCCCCCGGCCTCCGCCTCGCGGCCGACTGACGTCGGCACAGACGACGAAGGCCCCCACCGTTCCCGGTGGGGGCCTTCGTTCTGGTGGGGCTAACAGGATTTGAACCTGTGGCCTCATCCTTATCAGGGATGCGCTCTAACCAACTGAGCTATAGCCCCGCCGCGCTCTGCGGGCTCTCGCTCCGCGCGCTGACCCCTAAAGATTAGCGCACCTCGGGGCCAGTCCCAAAATCGGTCGCCCACCACCCCGGCAGACCGAAGGGCGGGACCGGACATCCGGCCCCGCCCTCAGCGGTGTTCGGCGGCCCGCCGGGGGCCACCGCTCATTCGTCCTCGGCGAGCGTCAGCTCGACCCCGCCGACGAAACCGGCGGAGAGGTTGTAGATGAAGGCGCCCAGCGTGGCCAGAGCCGTCGCCAGGACCACGTCGATCACCGCGATGATCGAGGTGAACATCAGCACCCGGGGCAGCGACAGGAACGACTGCAGGTCGAAGCCGTTGGACTCGCTCGACCCGGTCGCCTCGGCGATGGTGCCGCCGACCGTGGAGAAGACGCCCATGGCGTCCATGACCATCCACAGCACCGCCGCCGCCACCACCGTGCAGATGCCGAGCGCGATGGAGAGCAGGAAGCTCACCTTCATCACCGACCACGGATCGGCCTTGGCCACCCTGAGCCGCGCCTTACGGGTACGCGGCTGGGTGCGCGCGCCCGTCCGGGGCCGCCGCACACCCGGCTGCTCGGGCGTCGGGTACGCCTGCGGCGGAGTGAAGGGCTGGGCCGGGCCCGCGTCGGCTCCGGTCCGCTCACCGGGCAGCGGGCCGGCCTCGTACTGGTCGTAGCCCTGGTACTGCCGGCCGCCGCCCTGGGTCCCCGGGTAGGGCTGGGCCCCCAGGGAATCGGGCTCGCGCGTGTCCGTCACGGTTCTCCCCCCGCCCGCGGAGGCGCTGCCTCCGGCCTCGGCCTGGTGCGTGGCGGAGCCACGGACGCCGTTTCCGGGTCCATTCGCTCCGGCGCCCGTGGCTCCGCTCACGTTGACTCTCTCCTCGTGCTACTCCGCCGAGGGCTCGGTGCCCTCGGCCGGGGACCGCGTGTCCCCGTCCGTACCACCGGCCGCCTCACCCTCGGCTCCGTCGGCCGGCAGGTCGCCGTCGACCTCCTCGGCCTCGCGGCCGGCCTCGGCGTTGCGGGCGATGCCCACCACGGCATCGCGCTTGCCCAGATTGATCAGCTGGACGCCCATGGTGTCACGGCCGGTCTCCCTGATCTCGTTGACGCGCGTGCGGATCACACCGCCGCCGAGCGTGATGGCAAGGATCTCGTCGGTCTCCTCGACCACCAGCGCGCCGACCAGCGACCCACGGTCCTCAACGATCTTCGCAGCCTTGATACCGAGTCCGCCACGGCCCTGCACGCGGTACTCGTCCACGGCCGTGCGCTTCGCGTACCCGCCGTCCGTGGCGGTGAAGACGAAGGTACCCGGGCGGACCACGTTCATCGAGAGGAGCTCGTCCCCCTCACGGAAGCTCATCCCCTTCACGCCGGAGGTGGCGCGGCCCATCGGGCGCAGCGACTCGTCGGTCGCGGTGAACCGGATGGACTGGGCCTTCTTGCTGATCAGCAGCAGGTCGTCGTCGGCCGAGACCAGCTCGGCGCCGATCAGCTCGTCGTCCGAACCGTCCGCGGTCTCGCGCAGGTTGATCGCGATGACACCGCCGGAGCGGGGCGAGTCGTAATCCTTCAGAGACGTCTTCTTGACCAGACCGCCCTTGGTGCCGAGCACCAGGTAGGGGGCGGCCTCGTAGTCGCGGATGGCGAGGATCTGCGCGATGGACTCGTCCGGCTGGAAGGCGAGGAGGTTGGCGACGTGCTGGCCGCGCGCGTCACGGCCGACGTCGGGCAGTTCGTACGCCTTCGCGCGGTACACGCGGCCCTTGTTGGTGAAGAAGAGCAGCCAGTGGTGGGTGGTGGAGACGAAGAAGTGGTCGACGATGTCGTCTTCCTTGAGCTTCGTGCCCCGCACGCCCTTGCCGCCGCGCTTCTGCGAGCGGTAGTCGTCGGTCTTGGTGCGCTTGACGTAGCCGCCACGGGTGATCGTGACGACGATGTCCTCCTCGGCGATCAGGTCCTCGATGGACATGTCACCGTCGAAGGGCACCAGCGCCGAGCGCCGGTCCTCGCCGAACTTGTCGACGATCGCCGCCAGTTCCTCGCTGATGATCTGCCGCTGGCGCTCCGGCGAGGCGAGGATCGCGTTGTACTCGTCGATCTTGGCCTGGAGGTCGTCGTGCTCGGCGACGATCTTCTGGCGCTCCAGGGCGGCGAGCCGGCGGAGCTGCATCTCCAGGATCGCGTTGGCCTGGATCTCGTCGATCTCCAGCAGCTCCATCAGGCCGCCGCGCGCGACGTCGACGGTCTGGCTGGCCCGGATCAACGCGATGACCTCGTCGATCGCGTCCAGCGCCTTCAGCAGACCGCGCAGGATGTGGGCGCGCTCCTCGGCCTTGCGCAGCCGGAACCGGGTCCGCCGGACGATGACCTCGACCTGGTGGGCGACCCAGTGCCGGATGAAGGCGTCCAGCGAGAGGGTGCGCGGCACGCCGTCGACCAGGGCCAGCATGTTGGCGCCGAAGTTGGTCTGGAGGTCGGTGTGCTTGTAGAGGTTGTTGAGGACGACCTTGGCGACCGCGTCCCGCTTGAGGACGATGACCAGGCGCTGCCCGGTCCGCGAGGAGGTCTCGTCGCGGACGTCGGCGATGCCGCCGATCCGGGCGTCCTTCACCAGGTCGGCGATCTTCTGCGCGAGGTTGTCCGGGTTGACCTGGTACGGCAGCTCGGTGACGACCAGGCACTGGCGGTTCTGGATCTCCTCGACCTCGACCACCGCGCGCATCGTGATGGAGCCGCGCCCGGTGCGGTACGCCTCCTCGATGCCCTTGCGGCCGACGACCAGGGCGCCGGTCGGGAAGTCCGGGCCCTTGATCCGCTCGATCAGCGCGTCCAGCAGGGTGTCCGGGTCGGCCTCGGGGTTCTCCAGGTACCACTGGGCGCCCGCCGCGACCTCGCGGAGGTTGTGCGGCGGGATGTTGGTGGCCATGCCGACCGCGATGCCCGCCGAGCCGTTGATCAGCAGGTTCGGGAAGCGGGCCGGGAGGACCGAGGGCTCCTTGGAGCGGCCGTCGTAGTTGTCCGTGAAGTCGACGGTCTCCTCGTCGATGTCGCGGACCATCTCCATCGACAGCGGCGCCATCTTGCACTCGGTGTACCGCATGGCGGCGGCCGGGTCGTTGCCCGGGGAGCCGAAGTTGCCGTTGGAGTCGACCAGCGGCATCCGCATCGACCAGGGCTGGGCGAGCCGCACCAGGGCGTCGTAGATCGAGGAGTCGCCGTGCGGGTGGTAGTTGCCCATCACGTCGCCGACGACGCGGGCGCACTTGTAGAAGCCCTTCTCGGGCCGGTAGCCGCCGTCGTACATCGCGTACAGCACGCGCCGGTGGACCGGCTTCAGGCCGTCGCGCACGTCGGGCAGCGCGCGCGAGACGATGACGGACATCGCGTAGTCGAGGTACGAGCGCTGCATCTCGGTCTCGAGCCCGACGGGCTCGATCCGCATGGCCAGCGGAAGGCCCTCGGCGTCGATCTCGGTCTCGGGAGTGCTGGGGTTGTTCTCGTCGGCCATGGCCGTGCTGGTTCCCTTCGGGAGCGAATCCCCCGCAGCCGGCCGCCGCGGTGGACGGGGGCGGGCGGTTCGGTTACGAGGACGAAGTCGTGGCGCCGCCCCCGCCTCGGCGGGCGGGGGCGGCGGCGCCGTCAGATGTCGAGGAAGCGGACGTCCTTGGCGTTGCGCTGGATGAACTGGCGGCGGGCCTCGACGTCCTCGCCCATGAGGACGGAGAAGAGGTCGTCGGCCTGGGCGGCGTCGTCCAGGGTGACCTGGCCGAGGACGCGGTGCTCCTGGTCCATCGTGGTGACGCGCAGCTCCTCGGCGTTCATCTCACCGAGACCCTTGAAGCGCTGGACCGAGTCGTCGCGGATGCGCTTGCCCTGCTCGCGGCCGAGCGCGATCAGCGCGTCCCGCTCGCGGTCGGAGTAGGCGTACTGGAAGTCGTCCCGGGACCACTTGATCTTGTACAGCGGCGGGCGCGAGAGGAAGACGTGGCCCGCCTCGACCAGCGGCCGCATGAACCGGAAGAGGAAGGTCAGCAGCAGGGTGTTGATGTGCTGGCCGTCGACGTCGGCGTCGGCCATCAGGATGATCTTGTGGTAGCGGAGCTTCTCGATGTCGAAGTCCTCGTGGACCCCGGTGCCGAAGGCCGAGATGAGCGCCTGGATCTCCTGGTTGTGCAGGATCTTGTCGATGCGGGCCTTCTCGACGTTCAGGATCTTGCCGCGGATCGGCAGGATGGCCTGGTACATCGGGTCGCGGCCGGACTTGGCGGAGCCGCCGGCCGAGTCGCCCTCGACGATGAAGATCTCGCACTTGATCGGGTCGTTCGACTGGCAGTCCGAGAGCTTGCCGGGGAGCGAGGCCGTCTCCAGCAGGCCCTTGCGGCGGGTCAGGTCGCGCGCCTTGCGGGCCGCCACGCGGGCGGTCGCGGCGGCGATGCCCTTGCGGATGATGTCCGCGGCCTCGTTCGGGTTGCGGTCGAACCAGTCGGCGAGGTGCTCGTAGACCACCTTCTGCACGAAGGTCTTGGCCTCGGTGTTGCCCAGCTTGGTCTTGGTCTGGCCCTCGAACTGCGGCTCGCCGAGCTTGACGGAGATGATCGCCGTCAAGCCCTCGCGGATGTCGTCGCCGGTGAGGTTGTCGTCCTTGTCGCGCAGGAGCTTGCGGTCCCGGGCGTACTTGTTGACCAGGGTGGTCAGCGCGCCGCGGAAGCCCTCCTCGTGGGTGCCGCCCTCGTGGGTGTGGATGGTGTTGGCGAAGGAGTAGACCCCCTCGCTGTACCCGGCGTTCCACTGCATCGCGACCTCGACGGACAGGAGCCGCTCCTTGTCCTCCGCCTCGATGTCGATCACCGTCGGGTGGACGACCTCGCCCTTGCGGGAGTTGAGGTACGTCACGAAGTCGACGATGCCGCCCTCGTAGTGGTACGTGACGGTGCGCGGCTCCTGGGGCTCGCCCCCCGTGGCCTCTTCCGAGTCGGCGCCGGCGGTCGCCGTGGCGGAGGGGCGCTCGTCGGTGAGCTTGATGGTGAGGCCCTTGTTGAGGAAGGCCATCTCCTGGAAGCGCCGGGAGAGCGTCTCGAAGGAGTAGTCGGTGCTCTCGAAGATCGAGTCGTCGGCCCAGAAGGTGACCGAGGTGCCGGTCTCCTCGGTGGCCTCGCCCTGGGCGAGCGGCGCGGTCGGGACGCCGCGCTCGTAGCTCTGCGTCCAGTGGTGGCCGTCGGTGCGGATCTCCACGTCGACACGGGTGGACAGCGCGTTGACCACGGAGACGCCGACGCCGTGCAGACCGCCGGAGACCGCGTAGCCGCCGCCGCCGAACTTGCCGCCCGCGTGCAGCACGGTGAGGACGACCTCGACGGCCGGCTTGCCCTCGGAGGGGACGATGCCGACCGGGATGCCGCGGCCGTTGTCGATGACGCGGACGCCGCCGTCGGCCAGGATCGTCACGTCGATGAAGTCCGCGTGGCCGGCCAGCGCCTCGTCGACGGAGTTGTCGACGACCTCCTGGACCATGTGGTGCAGGCCGCGCTCACCGGTCGAGCCGATGTACATGCCGGGCCGCTTGCGGACCGCGTCCAGGCCCTCCAGGACCGTGATCGCGCTCGCGTCGTACGACACGGGCGCCTCGATCCCGGAGCCTTCGGGCGCGGCGACGACCGACTCCGGTGTCAGCGCGGGGCCGCCGGTGCCGGACGCGTCCTCCTCGCCCGGGCCGGTGGACGGGATGTTCTCGTTGGGGTTGCCGGAATCGGCCACGAAGCGCCCTTTCTGGCACAGCTCAAGCCTTGATCCCCGGAGAGCCGGGATGCGGCTGCGTCGTTCGGTCTCGGTCAGCGGTTGCTGGGGCGAGGCGCGCGTCCGGCACCCGGGCGGGGGCCTGCGGTGCGTCTCTGTCCGGCCTCCCGGTGAAGGAGGCGCGAATCGAGCCCATTCTACCGCTAGCGCCGAAGGTAATGGGGCCTTGCCGGTACCTGAGTTCGCATCTGCGGCACTGAACCGCCCACTTTCGACTCCCCATATGCGGCCCAGGGCTCCAGGGGGCTCACAGTGGCACTCAGCGCTTCGGGGTGGCTCCATCGCGTCAACCAGTCGGCCGGTGGCACCGGGGGGTCGTTCGGATGACCTCCGCCATGAGGGAGAAACCCGAGGTGAGGGGCGGTTTCCCGGGTCGGCGGAGGGACTTTCGGGCACCCGGGAGGCGGTACGGGTACGGAGTGAGGCGGACTCGAGTGGCGGCGGGGGCCTGCGAGGCCGGGCCACAGCCTGGAGGCGGGAGCCGGGCCGGCGGCCGGAAGCAGCCGTGCACAAGCTCACATGCCGGCGGACAGGGTGCCGGGCCGGGCAGCGCTCAGGACTCGGTCACCCGTACGTGTCCCCCGGGCCCTTGCTCCCCGGCGCCCGGAGCGGGCCGTACCGGCGGGAGGGGCCGGAGGGGCCCATGACCTTGAGGAAGGTGACGGTGCCGGGGCCGATGTCCTTGTTGAGGCGAGCCACCAGCTGGGGGGCGAGCAGGCGCACCTGGGTCGCCCAGGGCGTCGAGTCGCAGCGCACGGTCAGCACCCGGGCGTCCTCGTCGTACCGCTCGGGGACGCAGTGGTTGGCCAGGTCCGGCCCCACGATCTGCGGCCAGCGGCCCATCACCCCGCCCACCGCGGCCGGCTTCTCCCAGCCGCGCTCGGTCATCAGCCGGGTGATCGCCGAGGCCAGCGGCAGCGGGTCGCGTCCGTCGGCGCGCGCCCCGGAGCGTAGGCCGCCGCGCCGGGCCTGCTTCCTCTGCTGGGCCGCCGCGCCCTGGGCCCGGGCCTGCTCGCGGGCGGCGCGCAGCGCCACCCGGGCCAGGTCCACGCCGGTGGGCTCGGTGCCCTTCTTCGGGTCGGTCATGCCCGCGCCACCTCGCCCCGGGTCACGCGGAAGCGGGCGCCCGCGAGGACCGGCGGGACGTCCTCGTCGACGGCGGCGGTCACCAGGACCTGCTCGCCCGGGGCGACCAGCTCGGCCAGCCGCTCCCGGCGCCGCGCGTCCAGCTCGGCGAAGACGTCGTCCAGGACGAGCACCGGCTCGCCCGTCGCCTCGCCGCCCTCCGAACGCAGCAGGTCGTAGCTGGCCAGACGCAGGGCGAGCGCCAGCGACCAGGACTCGCCGTGGCTCGCGTACCCCTTGGCGGGAAGGGCGCCGAGGCGCAGGAGGAGGTCGTCGCGGTGCGGGCCCACGAGGGTGACGCCGCGCTCGATCTCCTGCTTGCGGACCTCGGCGAGAGCCTCGGTCAGGGAGCCGTACAGCTCCTCGCGGGTGGTGCCGGTGCCGGCCGCCGAGGGCTTGTACTCCAGGTGGACCGGGCCGCCGCCGGGCGCCAGTTGCTCGTACGCCTTGTCGGTGAGCGGCTGGAGGGTGGTGATCAGGTCGAGGCGCTGGGCGAGGAGTTCGGCGCCGGCCCGGGCGAGGTGCTGGTCCCAGACGTCGAGGGTGGAGAGGTCCATGGTGCGACCGCCGTGGCGGCGGGCCAGCGCGGCCGTCTTGAGCAGGGTGTTGCGCTGCTTGAGGACCCGGTCGTAGTCGGAGCGGACGCCGGCCATCCGCGGGCTGCGGGCGGTGACCAACTCGTCCAGGAAGCGGCGGCGCTCGCCCGGGTCGCCCTTGACCAGGGCGAGGTCCTCGGGGGCGAACAGCACGGTGCGCACGATGCCGAGCACGTCGCGCGGCTTGACCTGCGAGGACCTGTTGACGCGGGCGCGGTTGGCCTTGCCCGGGTTCAGCTCCAGCTCGATGGTGCGGCGCCGCTCGCCGTGCTCGACGGCGGCGCGGATCACCGCCCGCTCTGCCCCGGCCCGGACCAGGGGCTGGTCCGAGGAGACCCGGTGGCTGGAGAGGGTGGCGAGGTAGCCGACCGCCTCGACCAGGTTGGTCTTGCCCTGGCCGTTGGGCCCGACGAAGGCCGTGACGCCCGGGTCGAGCGCGAGGTCGGCCCGGGCGTAGCTACGGAAGTCGGCCAACGACAGGTGCGAGACGTGCATGAACGGAAGCCGACCTCCCCGGCGGTGTACTGCTGGTTACTTCTTCGCCTCGACCGCGTGGCCGCCGAACTGGTTGCGCAGCGCGGCGATCATCTTCATCTGCGGCGAGTCGTCCTGGCGGGACGAGAAGCGGGCGAAGAGCGAGGCGGTGATGGCGGGCAGCGGCACGGCGTGGTCGATGGCGGCCTCGACCGTCCACCGGCCCTCGCCGGAGTCGGCGGCCCAGCCGCGCAGCTTCTCCAGGTGCTCGTCCTCGTCCAGCGCGTTGACCGCGAGGTCGAGCAGCCAGGAGCGGATGACGGTCCCCTCCTGCCAGGAGCGGAAGATCTCCCGGACGTCGGTGACCGAGTCCGCCTTCTCCAGCAGCTCCCAGCCCTCGGCGAACGCCTGCATCATGGCGTACTCGATGCCGTTGTGGACCATCTTGGCGAAGTGCCCGGCGCCGACCTTGCCCGCGTGGACCGAGCCGAACTCGCCCTCGGGCTTGAGCGCGTCGAAGACCGGCTGGACCTTGGCGACGTCCTCCTCGGAGCCGCCGTACATCAGGGCGTAGCCGTTCTCCAGACCCCAGACGCCGCCGGAGACACCGCAGTCGACGAAACCGACGCCCTTGTTGCCGAGCTGCACGGCGTGCTTCTCGTCGTCGGTCCAGCGGGAGTTCCCGCCGTCGACCACGATGTCGCCGGGCTCCAGGAGCCCGGACAGCTCATCGATGGTCGCCTGGGTGGCGGCACCGGCCGGGACCATCACCCAGACGACGCGCGGGCCCTTGAGGCGGCCCACGAGCTCTTCCAGACTCTGGACGTCCGCCAGTTCGGGGTTGCGGTCGTATCCGATGACGGTGTGGCCTGCGCGGCGGATGCGCTCGCGCATGTTGCCGCCCATCTTGCCGAGGCCGACGAGACCGAGCTCCATCAGTGTTCCTTCGCTGCGTTCGGGCATTGCCTGACGCTGCCCGAGCCTACTGCCGGGCCCCGCCGCACACCTGTGGGCTCAGCCGCTCAGCCGTACCGGCATGATCAGGTACTTGTACGCCTCGTCCGCCTCGGCGTCGACCGCGGGCTTGCCGCTGAGCAGGGCAGGCTTGGTCGAGGTGGTGAAGGACAGCTGGGCGGCGGGTGAGTCGATCGCGCTGAGGCCGTCGAGCAGGAAGGTCGGGTTGAAGGCGATCGAGATGTCGTCGCCCTCCAGCTGGGCGTCGACCCTCTCCACAGCCTGTGCGTCGTCGCTGGAGCCGGCCTCCAGGGTGAGCACGCCGGCCTCGAAGCTGAGGCGGACCGGGGTGTTCCGCTCGGCCACCAGGGAGACGCGCTTGACGGCCTCCACGAAGGGCGCCGTCTCGATCACCGCGACGGAGTTGAACTCGGTCGGGAAGAGCGTGCGGTACTTCGGCAGGTCGCCTTCGAGCAGCCGGGTCGTGGTACGGCGGCCGGCGCCCTCGAAACCGATGAGCCCCTCGCCCGCACCGGAGCCGGCGAGCGCGATGGTGACGCTGTCGCCGCTGGTCAGGGCCTTGGCGGTGTCGAGCAGGGTCTTGGCGGGGACCAGCGCGACGGCGGACGCCTCCGGGTCCTCCGGCTTCCACAGGAACTCGCGCACCGCGAAGCGGTAGCGGTCGGTGGAGGCGAGGGTGACGGTGTCGCCCTCGATCTCGACACGGACACCGGTGAGGACCGGGAGCGTGTCGTCGCGGCCCGCGGCGATGGCGACCTGGGCGGCGGCCGAGGCGAAGACGTCGCCGGGGACGGTGCCCGTGGCGGTCGGCATCTGCGGCAGGGCCGGGTACTCCTCGACCGGCAGGGTGTGGAGGGTGAACCGCGAGGAGCCGCAGTTCACCGTCGCCCGTACACCGTCCGTGGAGATCTCCACCGGGCGGTTGGGCAGGGCGCGGCAGATGTCGGCGAGCAGTCGGCCGGAGACGAGGACGGTGCCCTCCTCCTCGGTCTCGGCCTCGACGGAGACCCGCGCCGAGACCTCGTAGTCGAAGCTCGACAGGGAGAGGGCGCCGTCCTCCGCCTTCAGCAGCAGGCCCGCGAGAACCGGGGCCGGCGGCCGGGCCGGGAGGGAGCGGGCCGCCCAGGCCACTGCCTCCGCGAGTACGTCGCGTTCCACCCGGATCTTCACCGTAAGCCGCCTCCTGCGCTTGCTGGCTGCTCTCGCCCTGCTGGCCGTCGTCTGTCTGGTCGTCTTGCTGGTCCTGCCGCTGCGGCGGGCCGGGGCCCGGTCGCTCTCCGCGGCGGGCGGGCCGCGGATGAAGTCGGCGGCCGGTGGGTACGGGACGGGCAGTCGGCGAGTGCTCCGGCTGGGGTGCCGCTGCCTCGTCGATGCCGTCCCGGCGTCCTGCCGCCGTGCACCAGTCTGACGCACACCACCGACAGTCCGTGCGGCCCCGGGTCAAATCGCGAGATCGGCCCGGATCGGCGGTCGAGCCGAGTTGTGCACAGCACCCACTTCGAAACGGATTCCTAGCTCTCTACTCATGGACGTAGTAGTAGGGGCTGTGGATACCGTGGATAACCCCGTCTTCGCAGGTCGGAGGCGGTTTTTTGTCCACCGGTCCTGTGGGCGGAGGCGGTGGAAAACCGGGTGCTCCTGTGGACGGCCCGAAGTTACCCACACCCCGTCCACAGCAGAGGGCGAGTTCTCCCCAGCTGCGTCCCCAGGTTTGGACGAGTTCCCCACAGGGCCCTGCGGCAACCTTCTGTGACGCGGTTCACTCCGAGTGGTGAGGAGGCGCGTTGGGTTGCCGAACAGTGGACAGCCCTGTGGGAAAGCCCGCGAAAGCTGTGCACAACACGGGTCTGCCTGTGGGTTGCCGGTGGACAACCGCGAACGCCGCCTGTGGACGAAAAATGATCCACAGGCTGTGGATATCTTCTGTCCACTAATCCCCAGCCTCCCGACCTGGACTGATGATCTCTCACTCCGGCAGCCTGTGGACAGAATCTGGACAACTCCGCAGTCCCCAAGCTGTGGACGCCATGAACCTGACGAATCTGTGGAGAACTCCACCGCACACGTCACTATTCGAACGGGGGACGGGGGACCGAGCCGCGGAGACCTGGGCGGATCGGGGCTCGCGAGGGGCGAGAAGGGCTTCCCGGCGGCGACTTCCGGGCGTCGAGGCGGCTTCCGGACGCCTCCCGGGCGCCTCCGCCACACGACGAAGCCCCGTCCACCGCCTGGGGACAGGCGTGGACGGGGCTCGGCAGGGGGTGCAGGGCGGTGCGGGCCCCAGTAATAAGGAGAAGGGCGCGCGCGGGCGGTCAGCCGTTCTTGATGCGGTTGGTCAGCTCCGTGACCTGGTTGTAGATCGAGCGACGCTCCGCCATCAGGGCGCGGATCTTGCGGTCGGCGTGCATGACCGTGGTGTGGTCCCGCCCGCCGAACTGCGCCCCGATCTTCGGCAGCGACAGATCCGTCAGCTCCCGGCAGAGGTACATGGCGATCTGCCGGGCCGTCACCAGGACGCGGCTGCGCGAGGACCCGCAGAGGTCCTCGACCGTCAGCCCGAAGTAGTCGGCGGTGGCCGCCATGATGGCGGACGCGGTGATCTCCGGGGCCGCGTCCTCGCCTCCGGGGATCAGGTCCTTCAGCACGATCTCGGTCAGGCCGAGGTCGACCGGCTGCCGGTTGAGCGAGGCGAAGGCCGTCACGCGGATCAGCGCGCCCTCCAGCTCGCGGATGTTCCGCGAGATGCGCGAGGCGATGAACTCCAGTACCTCCGGCGGGGCGTTCAGCTGCTCCTGGACCGCCTTCTTCCGCAGGATCGCGATCCGCGTCTCCAGCTCGGGCGGCTGGACGTCGGTGATCAGGCCCCACTCGAAGCGGTTGCGCAGCCGGTCCTCCAGCGTCACCAACTGCTTGGGGGGCCGGTCCGAGGAGAGCACGATCTGCTTGTTGGCGTTGTGCAGGGTGTTGAAGGTGTGGAAGAACTCCTCCTGCGTCGACTCCTTGTCCGCCAGGAACTGGATGTCGTCGACGAGCAGGATGTCCATCTCGCGGTACCGCTTGCGGAAGCTGTCGCCCTTGCCGTCGCGGATCGAGTTGATGAACTCGTTGGTGAACTCCTCCGAGCTCACGTACCGCACCCGCGTCCCCGGGTAGAGACTGCGCGCGTAGTGCCCGATGGCGTGCAGCAGATGGGTCTTGCCGAGCCCGGACTCGCCGTAGACGAAGAGCGGGTTGTACGCCTTGGCCGGCGCCTCGGCGACCGCGACGGCGGCCGCGTGCGCGAAGCGGTTGGAGGCGCCGATGACGAAGGTGTCGAAGAGGTACTTCGGGTTCAGCCGCGCCGTCGGCTCACCGGGCCCGGTCGCCGGCGCGGGCTGTGCGGCCAGCGGACCGGGTGCGCCGCTGGAGGCGGGCAGCGCCGAGCCGCCCGGCCCGCCGCTGTGCACCCCGTGGCCGCCGTGCGCGCCGCGGCCCTCGCGGGGGCCACGCGGGTCGTGTCCGTCGTCCAGCGGCTCGCGCCGTCCGTAGTCCCCGCGCTCGGACCCCGAGGCCCGGAAGTCGTGCTGGCCGGAACCTCCGTGCGAGGGCCCGGTGTAGGAGTCCCGCTCCGGGTAGCCGAGGCGCTGCTGCTGCCAGTAGTCGTCCTGCGTCCGCGGCCAGGCGCCCGGCTCGGGCCGCGGACGCTGGTACTCCGGGTACGCGGGACGGGCCTGCGGCAGGCCCTCACGGCCCCGGCGCTCCTCGTCCCGCAACTCGCCGCCGGCCCCGCCCTGCTCCTGGCCGCGCAGCCCGTCGTACCGGTCCTGGCCGTACTGGTCCTGCGGGTACGGCTCGCCGGGGTGGCGGTCCTGGTCGTAGCGGCCGGCCTCGTAGCGGTCGCCGCCGAGGGGCTCCTGCTCGTATTCGTAGCGGCCGTGGTCCTGGGGGAAGGGGAACCCGCCGGGGCGGCGCTCCTCCTCGCGGGCCGGCTGCTGCTCCTCAGGCTGGGGTTCCTCGCCGTGCCGGTCGCCCGCCGCGCCGTACGGGGGGTAGCCGTAGCCGCGCTCCTGGGCGGGGCGGGGCGGAGGTTCCGGGTAGCGCTGCGGGGGAGCGGGGTCGCCCATCGTCGGGTCGACGGTGATGGCGATCCGGATCGGGCGGCCGCACTCCCGGCTCAGCGTCTCGCTCACCACCGGGGCGAGCCGGCCCTCCAGGACGCCCTTGGCGAACTCGTTCGGCACCGCGAGCAGTGCCGTGTCGGCGACCAGAGCCAGCGGCTGGCAGCGCCGGACCCACTGCTCGTCCTTGGCCTCGACACCCTGTCCGCGCCCGTCCCCGAGAAGATGCTCCAGTACGCGCGGCCAGACTGCGGCAAGATCGGCGGGTACATCAGCCACAGGGCACGCTCTCTCACGGGTCCCACGAAGGAGTGGTTCTGGGACGGGTTGGTGTGGTCCGATCCGGGCGGGATCGGGGCGGATCAGGGGGGAAGCCCACGAAACCGGAGTCTGGCCACGGTAGTCAGCGTGGCCGCTGCGGTACAAGTCGTTGTCCACAGCCTGTGCACAGTGTCCCCTGTCGGGGCTGGTTTGACCGAATGGAGCAGCCGCGCGTACCGTGTCGAAGTCGAGTTGTCGATGGCTGCTGCCGCCTGCCTCCGATGGGCATAGATCACCCTGAGTGATCGTGGAGCGGTTGCACTCGGGCGTAAGCGAGCTACTCGTGGGCGCACGGTGACAGCCAAGGCATCCCGCAACTACCTCATCATTTCTGGAGCCCCCGAGTGAGCAAGCGCACCTTCCAGCCGAACAACCGTCGTCGCGCCAAGACCCACGGTTTCCGCCTGCGTATGCGTACCCGTGCCGGCCGCGCGATTCTCGCGTCCCGCCGTGGCAAGGGTCGCGCCCGCCTGTCCGCCTGATCGCGCGCAGGTCGTGTCGTGCTGCCCTCCGAGAATCGGCTGAGGCGGCGCGAGGATTTCGCGACCGCGGTACGCCGAGGACGTAGGGCCGGTCGCCCGGCCCTCGTCGTTCATCTCCGCAGCGGTGTCACGGACCCGCACGGGTCGGGGGAGGAGTCTCCCCCGACCCGTGCGGGTTTCGTCGTGAGCAAAGCCGTGGGCGGAGCCGTCGTCCGTACCGCGGTGAAGCGGAAGCTTCGCCACCTCATGCGGGAACGACTCTCCAGGCTGCCCGAGGGCAGTCTGGTGGTCGTCCGCGCGTTGCCCCCCGCCGGTGACGCAGACCAAGCACAGCTGGCCCGAGACCTGGACGCCGCCCTGGAGCGGCTCCTGGGAGGGGGCGCGCGATGAAGTATCCGCTGCTCGCTTTGATCAAGTTGTACCAGTGGACGATCAGTCCGCTGCTCGGCCCGGTGTGCAAGTACTACCCGTCGTGTTCCCACTACGGCTACGGAGCCATCGACCGGCACGGAGCGATCAAGGGAACGGCGCTCACCGCCTGGCGGATTCTGCGGTGCAATCCGTGGTCCCTCGGCGGTGTCGACCATGTGCCACCGCGCAAGCGACCGCGATGGCACGAAATGCTGCGCAACGCCTGGCGAGACAGGGGCACCAGCAAGGGCGGAAACGCCGTCGCCCCTGCCGGGGGGAGCGGCGACACGTCGTCCTCCACCTCCACGACGGGCCCCCAGTCGGCCCCGAGCCCGGCCGCCGAGACCTCGCCCCATGCTCAAGGAGCCTGATCAGTGGATACGATCGCCAGTCTCTTCAGTTTCATCACGACACCTGTGTCATGGGTGATCGTCCAGTTCCACACCTTGTACGGCGCCCTTTTCGGCCCTGACACGGGCTGGGCGTGGGGACTGTCCATCGTCTCCCTCGTGATCCTGATCCGTATCTGCCTGATCCCGCTCTTCGTGAAGCAGATCAAGGCCACTCGGGCGATGCAGACGCTGCAGCCCGAGATGAAGAAGATCCAGGAGCGCTACAAGAACGACAAGCAGCGCCAGTCCGAAGAGATGATGAAGCTCTACAAGGACTCGGGTACCAACCCGCTGGCCTCGTGTCTTCCCATCCTTCTCCAGTCGCCGTTCTTCTTCGCGCTCTACCACGTGCTCAACGGCATCGCGTCGAACAAGACCATCGGCTACATCGACGACGCGCTCCTCGCCAGCGCGCAGAAGGCGCACATCGTCGGCGCCCCGCTGGCCGCGAAGTTCACCGACAGCGCGGACAAGGTCGACGCCCTCGGGTCGTCCACGACCAACGTGCACATCGTCACCGCCATCATGATCATCCTGATGTCAGCCTCGCAGTTCTTCACCCAGCGCCAGCTGATGACGAAGAACGTCGACACCACGGTGAAGACGCCGTTCATGCAGCAGCAGAAGATGCTGATGTACGTCTTCCCGATCATGTTCGCCGTCTTCGGCATCAACTTCCCCGTCGGTGTCCTCGTCTACTGGCTGACCACCAACATGTGGACCATGGGCCAGCAGATGTACGTCATCCGCCAGAACCCCACCCCGGGCAGCAAGGCGCAGGCCGCCTTCCTGGAGCGCTTCCTCAAGCGGATCACGATGAACCCGAAGGTCCGCAACAAGCGCGAGCGGAACGTCGTCAAGGCCATCGTCGCCAAGGGCCGCGACCGCAACGAGTACGAGCGCAAGTTCGTCAACGGGCTGACCAAGGCCGGCCTCGCCGCTCAGGCGGACGGCACCGTCGGGCCGAAGAGCGGGACCGCCGTGATCGACGAGGAGGGCGAGCCGGCCGACGAGTCGCAGGGTGCGCCGCGCCGCCAGCAGCCCAAGCGGCAGAGCAAGTCGCAGCGCCAGGCCCAGCCCACCACTCCGCAACGCCCCGGCCAGCGCACCCGGGCCTCCTCGGGCCGCACCGCCGGCGAATCCACCACCTCGCTGGAGAAGTCGCAGGGCGGGAGCGAGGACAAGAAGTCCTCCGGCCGCCAGGCGGGCAAGTCCGGCTCCACAGGCCAAGCCAAGTCCGGACGCAAGGGCCAGAAGCCCAAGCACCCGTCCAAGAAGTAGAGGAGTCCATCCCGTGACGGAAGGCACTACCGCCGCCAAGGCCGGCGACGAGCTCTCCCACCTGGAGCAGGAGGGCGAGATTGCCGCCGACTACCTGGAGGGTCTGCTCGACATCGCCGACCTCGACGGCGACATCGACATGGACGTGGAGGCTGATCGGGCCGCTGTCTCGATCATCAGCGACTCCGGGAGCCGTGATCTCCAGAAGCTCGTCGGCCGCGACGGCGAGGTCCTGGAGGCTCTTCAGGAGCTGACTCGTCTCGCGGTGCACCGCGAGACGGGCGACCGCAGCCGCCTCATGCTGGACATCGCCGGCTACCGCGCCAAGAAGCGCGAGGAGCTCTCCGAGATCGGCGCCAAGGCCGCTGCCGACGCGCGGAGCACCGGCGAGGCGGTTCGGCTGGACCCGATGACGCCCTTCGAGCGCAAGGTCGTCCACGACGCCGTCAAGGCCGCGGGACTGCGTAGCGAGTCCGAGGGCGAGGAGCCGCAGCGCTTCGTCGTCGTCCTCCCCGCCTGACCCGGGGACGCCCCGCCGAGGGCGCCCCTCCCGGCCCCGCCTGTGCGAACAGGCGGGGCCGGTCCTGGTCGGGGCGGAGCGGGAGTGTGGCGGATTCCTCCTGGCCGGGCTGCACGGCGCGGGATCTTGCCGCTAGCGTTCTCCCAGGGCAGGGCTCTCGCTCTGCACCCCCTTTTTTCGTCAGACATCAGCACGTTCGAGATCGCGGTACGGAAGGACGGTCCCCGTGACGGAGGCAGCGGAACTCCCCGAGGCGCCCGCAGTGGCCAGGGAGGTTTTCGGCGAGCGTTTCCCGGATGCCGTCCGGTACGCGGAGCTGCTGGCCGACGCGGGGGTGCGGCGCGGACTCATCGGGCCCCGGGAGGTGCCCCGGCTCTGGGAGCGCCACCTGCTCAACTGCGCCGTGCTCTCCGAGGCGATCGACGAGGGCGTCTCCGTCTGCGATGTGGGCTCGGGCGCCGGCCTGCCGGGGATCCCGCTGGCGCTGGTCCGCCCCGACCTCAACATCACACTGCTGGAGCCCTTGCTGCGGCGGACCACCTTCCTCACCGAGGTGGTCGAGCTGCTCGGCCTCGACCACGTCACGGTCGTCCGGGGGCGCGCCGAGGAAGTGCTCGGCAAACTGCCGCCGGTCCACGTCGTCACCGCCCGCGCGGTGGCCCCGCTGGAGCGGCTCGCCGGTTGGGGCGTGCCGCTGCTGCGGCCGTACGGCGAGATGCTGGCGCTCAAGGGAGACACGGCCGAGGAGGAGGTGAAGGCGGCCTCGGCCGCGCTGAGCAAGCTCGGGGCGGTCAGCACCTCCGTCGTCCAGGTCGGCGAGGGCATCGTCGACCCCCTCTCCACCGTGGTGCGGGTCGAGGTGGGGGAGAGTCCGGGCGGGGTCCGCTTCGCCACGAAGAAGGCCAAAGCCGCGCGGGCGCGCCGGAGGCGCTGAGGCGCGTGTTCTTTCACGGAGGGGCCGGACCCGTCGGAGGGGCCGGCCCCTCCGTGCTGGGTCCTGGAGGCCGGCCGACGGGGTCCGGCTCGTTGGGGCCACGGGCGGCCGTGGCGCGGAGTGTCGGGCGGGCCCCTTGGACGCGGTGAGCCATCGTGTTTCACGTGAAACGTCGCTCACCGCTGCAAGGAATCATCAGCCGCGGCCGCGCTGCCGCCACTCCCCGCGACCGGAAACCTCTCGGACGGGTCACGAAGTTGTCCACAGCGGTGGATTCATCCACAGAACACCGGGCCCCGCTGGTTCCCGCACCCGAAACCATGGCACGCTCTGTTCATTGCGAGTCTGAAGTCGAGGAGAGTGAATCCTTGCGGTCCGACGCCAACATCGCGGGACCGATGACCGACCCGGTCCCCGGTCCCCGTGTCGAAACAGGGGGGGCGGATGTTTCACGTGAAACACCGCCGCCGATGGACGACACCCCCATCGCTCACACCGCCCATCTGGGAGTGCAGGCGTTGGGCCGTGCCGGAGAAGGGCTGCCACGCCCCGAACAGACGCGGGTCATGGTGGTTGCCAACCAGAAGGGCGGCGTGGGCAAGACGACCACGACCGTCAACCTCGCCGCCTCACTGGCGCTGCACGGCAACCGGGTTCTGGTCATCGACCTCGACCCGCAGGGGAACGCCTCCACCGCGCTGGGGATCGACCACCATGCCGAAGTGCCGTCGATCTACGACGTGCTGGTCGATGGCCGGCCGCTCTCCGAGGTGGTCCAGCCCGTACCGGATGTCGAGGGACTCTTCTGCGCCCCGGCCACGATCGACCTCGCCGGGGCCGAGATCGAACTCGTCTCGTTGGTCGCCCGGGAGAGCCGCCTGGAACGCGCCATCAAGTCGTACGAGCAGCCGCTCGACTACGTCCTGATCGACTGCCCGCCCTCCCTGGGCCTGCTCACGGTCAACGCCATGGTCGCCGGAGCCGAGGTGCTGATCCCCATCCAGTGCGAGTACTACGCCCTGGAAGGACTGGGCCAGCTCCTCCGCAACGTCGAACTGGTCCGCGGCCACCTCAACCCCGCACTTCACGTCTCCACGATCCTGCTCACCATGTACGACGGCAGGACGCGACTCGCCTCGCAAGTCGCCGAAGAGGTGCGCAGCCACTTCGGCAAGGAAGTCCTCCGGACGAGCATCCCCCGCTCCGTCCGCATCTCCGAAGCTCCGAGCTACGGCCAGACCGTGCTCACCTACGACCCGGGGTCGAGCGGCGCGCTCTCGTACTTCGAGGCGGCACGGGAGATCGCCCTGCGCGGAGTCGGAATCCACTACGAGGCGCACCAGCACCGGTTGGCCGCGCCCCACGAGCAGCAGAACATGGCGGAGGGAATGCAGTGAGCGAGCGACGGAGGGGCCTGGGGCGGGGCCTGGGAGCCTTGATTCCCGCAGCGCCGACCCCGGAGAAGTCCGCGTCGGCCCCCGGAGGACAGGCCGCCGGGGCCGCACCGGTCCTCACCGCGGAACGCGGCATCGCCGCAGCCAAGGTGACGGGGATTCCGAGTGCCAATGTTTCACGTGAAACATCGACGCGTTCCACGGCGGACGCGCTTCCCCCCAGCCCGGTCGGCGCGCACTTCGCCGAACTGCCGCTGGACTCCATCACCCCCAACCCGCGCCAGCCCCGGGAGATCTTCGACGAGGACGCCCTCGCCGAACTGGTGACCTCCATCAAGGAGGTCGGCCTCCTCCAGCCGGTCGTCGTCCGCCAGCTGAGCCCCGGTCGGTACGAGCTGATCATGGGTGAACGCCGGTGGCGCGCCTGCCGAGAGGCCGGGCTGGAGGCCATCCCCGCCATCGTGCGGGCCACCGAGGACGAGAAGCTCCTTCTCGACGCGCTCCTGGAGAACCTCCACCGCGCCCAGCTCAATCCGCTGGAGGAGGCTGCTGCCTACGACCAACTGCTCAAGGACTTCAACTGCACCCACGACCAGCTGGCTGACCGGATCGGCCGTTCGCGGCCCCAGGTGTCGAACACGCTGCGTCTGTTGAAGCTGGCTCCGGCGGTCCAGCGCCGGGTTGCGGCCGGAGTGCTGACCGCCGGACACGCCCGCGCCCTGCTCTCGGTCGAGGACTCGGAGGAGCAGGAGCGACTCGCCCTGCGCATCGTCGCCGAGGGCCTGTCGGTCCGTTCGGTGGAAGAGGTCGTGACGCTGATGGGGTCCCGGCAGGCGTCGGCCGCCCGCTCCAAGGGCCCGCGAGCCGGCTCCCGCCTCTCCCCTGCCCTGAGCGAACTCTCCACCAGGCTCTCGGACCGGTTCGAGACGCGGGTCAAGGTCGACCTGGGGCAGAAGAAGGGGAAGATCGTCGTCGAGTTCGCTTCGATGGACGACCTCCAGCGCATCCTCCAGTCGCTGGCTCCTGAGGAAGGCCCGGTGCTCAAGAGCGCCGAGAGCAAGGCCGCCGCGGACGCTGACACGGCTGCGGCGGCCGACGGTGCTGCGGGGACCAAGGCCAGGGACGCCGACTGACGCGCCCTCTGCCCGGCCTGGAGCGGGCCGTGTTCCGGAAGCGACCGGAACACGGCCCGCTCTTTGTTGCGCTCCCTGACCGCGCGTAAGTCTGATGACTACGATGCACAGGGCACCGATAACCGGGTGCTTCTGGAGAGGAGCGGCCACTATGGGGCGACGCCTCGCACCGATCACCCTGGACAACCTCGGAGCGCTTCCCGCACGCTGCCGCTCCTGCGTCTTCTGGGAACTCGATCCGGTCCGCGGTGAGGCGGCGGTCCGGGAGGGCCGCGCGGTGGTGGAGAAGGAAGCCTGGCTCTCCGCCGTCCTGCTGGAATGGGGCTCCTGCGGCCGCATCGCCTATGTGGACGACACCCCGGTCGGCTTCGCCCTCTACGCTCCAGCGGCGTACGTCCCCCGCTCGCTCGCCTTCCCCACCAGCCCCGTGGCGCCGGATGCCGTTCAGCTGATGACGGGCTGGCTGCGGCCTGAGTACCGGGGGCAGGGGTTGGGGCGGGTCCTGGTGCAGACCGTGGCGAAGGATCTGCTGCGGCGTGACTTCAAGGCGATGGAGGCGTTCGGTGATGCGAGGTGGCGAGACTCGGCCTGCCTGCTTCCCGCCGACCATCTCCTCGCCGTGGGCTTCAAGACGGTGCGGGCGCACCGTCGCCATCCCCGGCTGAGGCTGGAGCTGCGGGCGACGCTCTCCTGGAAAGAGGACATGGAGCAGGCACTCGACCGGCTTCTCGGCGCGGTGAAGCAGGACCCGGTGCCGCGGCCGCTGTAGGGAGCCCGGCTCGCGGGGCGGGCACCGGAGCGGAGACGAACATGGCCACCCCCCGAGGGGTGGCCATGTTTCACGTGAAACAGCGGGCGATGTTTCACGTGAAACATCGCCGGTTGCGCCCGGGCTCAGCCCTTGGCGCCACCGATGAAGCCTTCCAGGTCACGCACGATGGCGGCCTTCGGCTTGGCACCCACGATCGTCTTGG
Organism: Streptomyces sp. BBFR102; assembly: GCF_051397025.1. Classification (NCBI taxonomy): domain Bacteria; kingdom Bacillati; phylum Actinomycetota; class Actinomycetes; order Kitasatosporales; family Streptomycetaceae; genus Streptomyces; species Streptomyces sp. BBFR102. The sequence goes on along the minus strand of NZ_CP195757.1, from coordinate 2,873,359 downwards.
CGACCTCTCCGCCCTGGTAGACGTTGAGGGTGGGGATCGACATGACGCCGTACTTCTGGGCGGTCTCGGGGTTCTCGTCGATGTTCAGCTTCACGACCTCGATCTGCTCACCGTGCTCGGCGGCGATGGCCTCCAGCGAGGGGGCGATCTGACGGCACGGGCCGCACCAGGTCGCCCAGAAGTCGACGAGTACGGGCTTGTCGCTCTTGAGGACGTCCTGTTCGAAGGAGGCGTCGGTCACGTTCTTCAGGGCCACGGTGGGCTCCTTAGCTCTGAGGGGGGAGAGGTGGGGGAGGAAGGCTGTCGGGGACGAAGCCTCAGGCGGTGACGACCTGGGTCTTCTCGTGCCCCTCGGCGTCGGCCAGCGCGGCGAGGTAGCGCTCGGCGTCCAGGGCCGCGGAGCAGCCGGTGCCGGCGGCGGTGATCGCCTGCCGGTAGGTGTGGTCCACCACGTCACCGGCGGCGAAGACGCCCGTGACGTTGGTGAGGGTCGAGGGGGCGGCGACCTTCAGGTAGCCCTCGTCGTCCAGGTCCAGCTGGCCCTTGAAGAGCTCGGTGCGCGGGTCGTGGCCGATGGCGATGAAGAGGCCGGTCACCGGCAGCAGCTCGGTCTCGCCGTTCTTCAGGTTGCGCAGGGTCACGCCGGTGAGCTTCGGGTCGCCGTGGATCTCGGCGACCTCGCTGTCCCAGATGAACGTGATCTTCGGGTCGGCGAAAGCGCGCTCCTGCATGGCCTTGGAGGCGCGCAGGCTGTCACGGCGGTGGACGATCGTCACCGACTTGGCGAACCGCGAGAGGAAGGTGGCCTCCTCCATCGCGGTGTCGCCACCGCCGATGACGGCGATGTCCTGGTCCTTGAAGAAGAAGCCGTCGCAGGTGGCGCACCAGGAGACGCCGCGTCCCGAGAGGGTGTCCTCGTTGGGCAGGCCCAGCTTGCGGTGCTGCGAACCGGTCGTCACGATGACCGCCTTGGCACGGTGCACGGTGCCGGCGGTGTCGGTGACCGTCTTGATCTCACCCGAGAGGTCGACCGAGACGATGTCGTCGGGGACCAACTCGGCGCCGAAGCGCTCGGCCTGGGCGCGCATGTTGTCCATGAGCTCGGGGCCCAGCACGCCGTCCTGGAAGCCGGGGAAGTTCTCCACCTCGGTGGTGTTCATCAGGGCGCCACCCGCGGTGACGGCACCCTCGAAGACCAGCGGCTTGAGGGATGCGCGTGCGGTGTAGAGCGCGGCTGTGTAGCCGGCGGGCCCGGAGCCGATGATGATCACGTTACGGACGTCGGTCACGGCTTGATTCCTCGTCTCTGCGGACTGCATTGCCAGGGGCCTGATCCCTGCTGGGCTCTCACCCCACCCAACCGATCCTACGGGCCGTGCATTCCCGCGCCGCCCGCCTCTCGCGCGGGGCGACGCACGGCACAGCGGACCGCCCGGCGGCTGGGAGACGCAGGGCTCGGAGCTTCGGAGGCCGGGCTCAGGACCGGGGGTAGGTCCGGGTCAGCAGCACGTCGCCCGGCTCGCTCCCGGCGTCCACACAGATGGCATCGACCAGATAGGCGGTGACCCGGGCGCGGTCGCGACGGTCGGGCAGGACGACGAGGAAGGCATCGGTGCCCTCGTAGCGGCCGCGCTCCAGGGCGAGGGCCGGGTCGGTCCGCGCGATGGCCAGCTCCACGCAGGGGGGAACCTCCGGGCCGGTGCTCGTCAGCGGCTCGTTGAGCTCCGGCGCCTGGGGGCTGGACTGGATACCGAGCGAGGATTCCTCGCCCTTCCCGGCAGCCCCCGGCCCCCTCTTCTCCTGCCGGCCTTCGCTCGCATCCGTACCCGAGAGCAGCTCGGACACCTGGTCCTGGAGCCTTGCGTCGGAGTACACCGGGCCCGCGTCGGCGGAGGCGGCGGTGTCCGCGCCGTCGGACGGGCCGGTGCCGGTCAGTGTGGGTACCAGGACGGCGCCCAGCCCGAGGGTGGCCACCGCGAGGACCGAGGAGAGGACGACGCGTCGGCGCTTGGCCCGGCCTCCGGTCTTCCGCCCCGGGCCCGTGGCACCACGGCCCCGCCCCTCGGGGCGGTCGGGCCGCGCGGAACCGCCCTGGCCCGAGGCGACGGGAACGGCGGAGGGCGGTGCTTCAGCGGCGCTCAGCTCTGGCGGCTCGGCCTCCGGCGCGACCGTTTCACGCGATGTTTCACGTGAAACATCGGCGTGCGGCTGCTCGGCGGGCTCGGCCTGGGCGCCCTCCGCCGACGCGGGCGAGCCCTGCGGCCTACCGGTTTCCGGCGTCGGCCTGGCTTCGTCGACGGCGGGCTCCATGGACCCGAGGAGTGCTTCGGCGGCCAGGGCGGCATCGATCCGCCCCGCAACGTCGGCCGGCATCCGGGACGGCCCGGGCAGCGTACCCAGCAGGTCCCGGATCTCCTCCAGGGAGGAGCGGACGTCCGCGCAGAGGGCGCAGGAGTCCAGATGAGAGCGGACCTCGCCACTGCGGGCAGGACCCAGCAGTCCTTCCGCGAGGTCGGAGATCTCCGCCACGTCCAGGTGTCCGGCGTCGCCGGTCGCGTCGGTCATGGATGTCACGCTCGCCCACCTCCGCCCTTCATGGCAGCCGAATTCGCGGACCCGGAGTCTCTCGGGCCTGCCGCTGGTGGGACGGATGCCCCCTGCGTCCGGTTCCTTCCCCCACCAGCAGCGACGTTATCCCTGTCGGGTGGGGCGGAGTCCGTACGCAGATGGGTGACGAGTGGCAGGAGTCGCGCCCGGCCCCGGGCACACCGGCTCTTCACGGTGCCGGTGGGCACTCCGAGGATGCGGGCCGCCTCCGCCACCGGGTAGCCCTGCATGTCGACGAGGACGAGGGCGGCGCGCTGGTCGGGGGCGAGGGTGGCCAGGGCCTCGGCGAGCTGGCGCCGTACGTCGCCGCGCTCGGCAGGGGCGGAGGCCGCCTCGTGCGGTTCGAGCACCTGCTCCAGCCGTTGCGGGTCGTCCATGGGAGAGGTGCGGCGGGAGGCCGCCTTGCGAGCCCGGTCGAGGCAGGCGTTGACGGTGATCCGGTGGAGCCAGGTGGTCACCGCCGAGCGGCCCTGGAAAGTGTGGGCACGCCGGTAGGCGGAGACCAGGGCGTCCTGGACGGCGTCCGCCGCCTCCTCGCGGTCGCCGAGTGTCCGGATCGCGACTGCCCAGAGGCGGTCGCGATGGCGTCTGACCAGTTCGCCGAAGGCGTCCGGGTCGCCGCTGACGTGCGCGGCGAGCAGCTCGGCGTCGCCCGGCGCCCCGGATATGGCCTCGTCCACCGTGGAACCCTCCCCCCGGAGCTCCGCTCAGCCCCTGAGTTTCACATCCGTGATCGCCTGCTTGTACCCGGAGCCGCTGTACTGATCCCCCGGCGCCTGCGGGACGTGGGTGAGCCAGACCACGACGTACCGTGTCTTCACCGCTTGCTTGGCCTCGACCTTCGCCGCGGTGGACTGGGTGGTGGCGCTGCCGATCTTCTTCATGGAGCTGACGGGGGTGCCGGAGCTCATGGAGTCGGCCGCGTAGAACTCGACCGTGGTGCGGTCCCCGCCGTAGCGGAGCCCTATCGACATCGTGGAGAGGTCCTTCTCCGCACCGAGGTCGTAGACGATGCCGACGCCCTGCTTGTAGGGAGCGAGCCGCGGTCCGTCCACGAAGCTGCGGGAGCGCCAGTACGTGGAGCTGTCGCCGTCGTAGGTGTTGCCGACGGAGTCGGCGTTCTGCGGGGAACCGTCCGGGGCGTACTCGGCGGCGTTGGTGATCTTGTGGGTGGAGATCTTCGGCTTCTCGTCCGTGGTGTCCACCGGCTGGCTGGTCTCGGGCTGCTCAGGGGCGTCGCGGTCCATCAGGGCGTCCGCGAGCTGCCAGCTCCCGAGCCCGAGAGCGGCGATGAGCAGGGCGGCCACCCCCCACTTGAGGACCTTGCCGGTCCGGGTCTGCAACGGGGGCGGCGGGACGACCACCGGGGCGGTCTGCGCGGCGTGCGGCGTCGGCCGACCGTAGGAGCCCTGCTGGTAGCTGGTCCGCTGGTACTCGGGCGGTGCGGTGAAGACGGGCTCCGGCGGGCGGATGCGGGGCATCTCGGCGATGGCCCGCACCAGCTCGTCCGGGGTGGTGCAGGGGCTCTCCTGGCGGGAGGCGGTCGACCCGTCGTTGGCCAGGGCGCGCATGGCGAGTTCGGAGAGGCCCCGGTGGACACCCGCCCGCACCTGGTCAGGGGCGATGAGCCCCATGCCCTTGGGTAGCCCGGAGAGGCCGTACGCGTCGTCCTCGTACGGCCAGCGCTGGGTGAGCGAGGCGTAGAGGAGAGCGCCGATGGCCTCGGTGTCCGTGCGCTGGGGGCTGTCGACGTCGATGCCGCGGAGCGCGGCGTTCACCGCGAGGCCGCGGACGCGCCACTGGCCGGTGGAGGTGCGCAGGACGGAGCCGGGGTTGAGTCGGAGGTGGGAGAGGCCCTCGCGGTGGGCGGCGGCCATGGCCTGGGAGATCTGCTGAGCCAGCTGGTAGACGTCGTGCGCCTCCAGCGGTCCGGCGGCGAGGAGTGCGGTCAGCTCGGTGGCGTCCGGCAGCCACTCGTGGACCACGTAGACGATCTCGTCCTCCTCGACGGCGTCGAGGACCTGGACGAACCGGGGGTCGCCGAGGAGCGCCGCCGAGCGGGCGGCGGCCAGCACGGAGCGGGCGCGCGGGTGCTCGGCCGGCAGCAGGTGCACCCCCACGGCGCGGCGGAGCTTTTCGTCCACCGCCCGCCAGCTGCTGAAACCGTCCAGACGGGTGAGGCACTCCTCCAGCCGGTAGCGCCGGGCGAGTTTGTGCCCGCTGTGCAGCTCGGGGGCCGAGACCGTGGCGGAGCTGCCCGCCCGATCGGTCTCCTCTGTGCTCTGGGGTGCCGTATCCCGCTCCCGGGACTTCCCGTCGCCCGTGGACGCGCCCGCCTTGGCGGTCAGTGGTTCCTCACCACTGGTGTCGGCCACGTCGACGGCAGCCGTGCTCCGATCCGCCACCGTCGTTCCTGCCTCCCCATCCGTTGCACTCCGTACGACGCCAAACCCAATTGTGCCCACAGTCGGTCGCTATGCACGACACGCAGGCACTGCTGATGGTTGTGCGCTCTCAGCGTCCCAGACGCCCGCGGACCATTCCCACCAGAGAGTTGATCTCGTTGATCCGCATCTTCCGGCCGACGAGGAAGAAGACTGCCAGCAGCACCACGCCACCGCCGACCAGCGCCACCAGGGACCCCAGGGCGCCGCTGCCGAGCAGGCGCATCAGGAAGAAGGAGAGGCCGCCACCGAGCAGGGCCGCGGGGATCGCCGCGCCGATCAGCCGCGCGTAGGTCCGCAGCACGTGCGGGCCGTCCAGGTCGCCGCCCAGCCGCTTGGCCAGGCGCTTCCACGCCACGCCGACGCCGACCGCGTAGGCCAGGCCGTAGGAGGCGGCCATGCCGACCACGGCCCAGCGGGCCGGCAGTACGAGGTAGCAGACCCCGGAGGCGGCGGCGTTGACGGCGGCGACGATCACCGTGTTGTAGAAGGGGGTGCGGGTGTCCTCGTAGGCGTAGAAGCCGCGGAGCACCACGTACTGCACGGAGTACGGGATGAGACCGAGGGCGAAGGCCATGAGGATGTAGCCCATCGAGTGGGCCGCCTCGAGCCCGGCGGAGGAGAAGAGCAGGGTGGCGGTCGGCAGGCCGAGGGCGAGGAAGCCGAAGGCGATCGGGACGATGGCGACGGCCGAGTTGCGCAGGCCCTGCGAGATGTCGTCGCGGACGGCGCCGACGTCGTTGTCGCTCGCGGCGCGGGAGAGGCGGGGCAGCAGGGCGGCCATGACGGAGACCGTGATGATCGCCTGGGGCATGCCCCAGATGAGCTGGGCGTTGGAGTAGGCCAGGATGCCGGCGCCCTCGACGTTCGTCTCGGTGCCCGCGAGGGTGGCGAGCTGGGTGACGACGATGACGCCGGCCTGGTTGGCGAGGACGAAGAGGACGGTCCACTTGGCGAGGCGGACGGTCTTGCCGAGCCCGTGGCCCTTCCAGTCGAACCGCGGCCGGAAGCGGAAACCGGCCTCGCGGAGGTACGGGATCATCGCCAGCGCCTGGACGACCAGGCCGAGCAGGGTGCCGATGCCGAGCAGGCGGACGCCCTCGTCCGGAATGGTCGCCACCGTCATGCCGGAGGTGGCGGAGGAGCCGTAGACCCAGATGAAGAGCCCGAAGGTGGTGATCATCACGATGTTGTTGAGGACCGGGGTCCACATCATCGCGCCGAACTTGCCGCGGGCGTTGAGGATCTGGCCCATCACCACGTGGACACCCATGAAGAAGATCGTGGGCAGGCAGTAGCGGGCGAAGGTGATGCCGACGCGGTTGGCGTCGGGGTCGCTGGCCACGGGGTCCGACATCAGGTTGATCAGCAGCGGAGCCGCCAGGACCGCGAGGAGCACGATGGCGCCGAGCGCCACCATCACCAGCGTGAGCAGGCGGTTGGCGAAAGCCTCGCCGCCGTCCTCGTCGTTCTTCATCGCCCGTACGAGCTGGGGGACGAAGACGGAGTTGAGGCCGCCGCCGACGGTGAGGATGTAGATCATCGTCGGCAGGGTGTAGGCCACGGTGAAGGTGTCACCGAGGAGGGCCGCGCCGAGCGCCGCGGTGATGACCAGCGAGCGGACGAAGCCGGTCAGCCGGGAAACCATGGTGCCGGCGGCCATTATGGCGCTGGACTTCAGCAGCGAGGCCGCCTTGCCCTGCTTCTTCGGAGCCGGCGCGGGCTCGGGAGCGGCCTGCGGGGCGGGCGGGCCGACGGGCGGGCGTCCCCCGCCGCTCTGCTGCTGGTCCTTGTAGAGGTGGGCGAAGGCGTCGGGCTCGTGGCGCTCCTGACCGGCCTGGGACACGAGGTCGTCCACTCCCACGAACTGCGTCGTTCCGGTGGCGTCGCCGTACGGCAGGTGCTTGCCCGGGCCTGCCGGCTCCGGCGCGGGGGCCTGGGCCCAGAGTCGGGGATCGGGCGCCGGCTGCTCGGGCTGGGGCGGGCCGTACATCGGGGCCTGGGGCGCGCTGGGCGGCGGGGGGTGGGAGGCGCGGTCGTACAGGGCCTCGCCGACCGGGTCCTGGGCGCTCAGGTCGTGCGCGCGGTACGGGTCCTGCTCGTAGGCGTGCTGGAGGTAGGGGTCGGGCCCGGGCTGTTGGGGGAATCCCTCACCAGCGGGCCCACCGGGTTCCGGCGGGCCGGGCTGGTCCGCGCGGTTCCCCTGAGGTACCGAGCCGTCCGCGCGCTGGCCACGGTCACCGTTGTACGGCGCGTTCATGGTCTAACCCCACCTCATCGTCCCCGGGCCCACGGGCCACGACATTGCTCAGCGGTCCACTGTCTCACCCGGGCCGGACGGGGCCGGGTTTTCGGGAGCGGTGTCCGGGCCGTGGTCACCCGGCTGCCCGGGGCCGCCGTCCCCGCCCTGTCCCTCGTCCGCCGGGCCGGCGCCGGGGTCGCCCGGTGTGCCGCCCTGCTCCGCCTCCAGCTCCCGCGCCTGCCGCTTGCGTTGCGTGTACATGCGGAAACCGGCGAGGACGAGCAAGAGTACGCCGCCCGCGAGGACCAGCATCACCGTCGGGGTGAACTCCGTGACGTTCACGTCGAAGCGGATCGGGGCGCCGTAGGCCCGGCCGTCCTCCGTGTACAGCTGGGCCGTGACCGGGACGGGGCCGTTGGCGTTGGCGGTGGTGGTGAACTTCACCGACTGGCTGTGCCCCCCGGAGACCTTGACCGGCTGGTCCTCATAGCGCCCCTCGCCGATCTTGAGGCGGGTCGGCTTGGAGGACTCCAGCCGCAGCACCAGGTTGTCGACGCCCTGGAGCAGGTTGTTCTGCACGGTCACCGGGATGGTGGCGCTGTGACCGGAGAGCTTCGCCTCGCTCTTCTCGATCAGCTGCACGCTCCCGATCAGCTGGTTCAGGTACGTCGAGACCGCGGAGCGGAACTGCTGCGCCTCTTCGGCCCGGCCGCGCCACGAGGTGGACATCTCCCGGTCTATGGCGCGGCCGAAGGGCGGCACCACGCGATCCTGGTTGGTGAGGATGACCTTGAAGCGGTCCAGCTTGTCCTGGGTTTCCTTGATCTCCTCGAACGCGGCCTTCGGCAGCTCCTGCTTCCGCAGCGCCGAGGGGTACGAGGCGTTACCCGGCACCCGGGTCGTGGCGCGCGGGTCGGGCTCGGTCTTCGCCGCAGCCGTCAGGTTCTGCGAGGTGGACCACCGCTCGTCGTCCAGGGCCCGCAACGCCTCCGCCATCGTCCGTGCCTGGCTGGCGGTGGGCATCCGCTGCGGGGCGACGACGAGGCTGCGCTCGTTCCCCTCGTCCTGGAGCGTGGTCATCAGCGTCTGGGCCACGAACCGCTGCACGGCGAGGGTCGCGTTGCCGGCCTTGGTCATATCGCCCTGGAAGAGGGTGGAGAGCCGGTCGTCGGAGACCACGGCCGTGATCCCGCCGCCGATGGGACGGGCGGCCGACGGGGTGTAGGTGAGGCTTCCGGCCTCCCGCATGCCGCCGCTGCGGGCGATGACGTTCCGGGCGCCCGCCGAGGTAGCCACGTCGATGATGGAAGGGGAGACCGCGCCCTCCACTGGCCAGGCGAAATCCGTACTGGGCTTGACGTGGAGGATCGTCTCCACCGTGCTGGCGGCCACGTCGGTGGCGTCCTTCAGCCGGCCGAGCGAACCGGAGACGTTCTTTCCCCGGTGGGCGATCGAGGCGATGTCGGGATCGCCGTAGGGGAGGGCGACGATCTTCTTACCCGCCACCGCGCTCTCCACGGAGGCCAGCCAGTCGGTGGCGAGCTTCTTGCTCTGCTGGGTGCCGGGGCGGGTGGTGCCGTCCGCGTCGCGCACCCGGTAGCCGCCGCGCATCGCGTCGACCGAGGCCAGCAGGTCGGGGTCGACGACCCAGGTGATGTCGAGCTCCCGGCCGAGGGCGACCATGCGCTCCAGCCGACCGCCCGGGGCGATCTCCCCGGCGAGGCTGTCGTCCTCGAAGACCGGCGTCTGCTCCTCGTCGGAGTCGGTCTCCGCGGTGAGGTGCGGGGTGGAGACGAGCGGCCACAGCACTGTGAGCGAGGTCTGGCCGTCGGCCGCCTTCGGCTGCCACGGCAGGAAGGTCCGCTCGATGCCCTGCACCTGCTGGTAGGGCTGGGCGGCCGTCTGCCCGCTCAGCGAGACGCCGAGCTGGTAGATGCCGTTGCCGTCGAGGTCGAGGTCGTCGACCGGCACCGAGAGGCGGAACGGCAGCGACCGGCCCGCAGCCAGCGAGTCGATCTCCTGGGCGTACTCGTCGTCGATCTCCAGGCCGTCGGCGCCCGGGGAGAAGCCGTCGCGGCGGGCGGCGTGATCGATGGCACTGCGTCCGTTGAGGACCGGGCCGACCCGGAGGCCGACGTGGGCATCGGTGATCGTGCGCTTGCTCTGGTTGGTGACCGTGCCGGTGATCGTCAGGCGGTCGCCCTTGACCGGCGCCGCCGGGCTGAACGAGTCCAGGGAGACGGAGACGGGCTGACCGGTGCGCGCTCGGGTCCCGGCTGCGGGCGTCTGGGGGGCCGGGGCGGCCTGCGCGGCGGGAAGGTGCAGCAGCCCGCCGAGGAGGGCCGTACCGGCGAGGAGGGCCGCGCCCCGGCCGAGCCACCTGCGGGCAGCTGACGGGCCGGTCCTCGGGATGTCTGCCGCCTCGGCCACGCGCTCGTCCGTCCCTCGTTCGTCAGCTCGGTCGGTGGTTGTCGGGTGATGCGTCCAGGCATCGTAACGAGGGGAACTGAGCCGAAGTGCCGGGGAGTGCTCCAGAGGATCTTCGCGAGCCCGTCTGCCCGGAAGCGGGGCGGCCCACGCCGACTCGGGCACGTACCCTTTTCTGTTGTGCCGAACGCCAACGAAGACAAGCCCCGTGAACTGAGCCAGGCGCAGCGCCGCGCTGTGAGCGAACTGCTGCGCGTCTCCCCTGCCGCGGACGACCTAGCCCGCCGCTTCGAGGAGGCCGGACACTCCCTCGCCCTGGTGGGTGGCTCGGTCCGCGACGCGTTGCTCGGGCGGCTGGGGAATGACCTGGACTTCACCACCGACGCACGGCCCGAGCAGGTTCTGAAGCTCGTCCGCCCGTGGGCGGACGCGGTGTGGGAGGTCGGCATCGCCTTCGGGACCGTCGGCTGCCAGAAGCGGGCCCTGGTCGAGGGTGAGGAAGTCGCCTTCGAGATCGAGATCACCACGTACCGCTCGGAGGCGTACGACCGCACCTCCCGCAAGCCGGAGGTCTCCTACGGCGACTCGATCGAGGATGACCTGGTCCGCCGCGACTTCACGGTCAACGCCATGGCGGTGGCCCTGCCGCAGAAGACCTTCGTCGACCCGTACGGCGGCCTGGAGGATCTGGCGGCGCAGGTGCTGCGGACGCCCGGGACGCCCGAGGCGTCCTTCTCCGACGACCCGCTGCGGATGATGCGCGCCGCGCGGTTCGCCGCACAGCTCGACTTCGACGTGGCGCCGGAGGTGGTCGCCGCCATGACGGAGATGGCCGAGCGGATCACCATCGTCTCCGCGGAGCGGGTCCGCGACGAGCTCAACAAGCTCCTGCTCGCCGCCCACCCCCGCAAGGGCCTCACCCTGCTCGTCGAGACCGGTCTGGCCGCGCACGTGCTGCCGGAGCTGCCGGAGCTGCGACTGGAGAGTGACGAGCATCACCGGCACAAGGACGTCTACGAGCACAGCCTGACCGTCCTGGAGCAGGCCATCGACCTGGAGGAGGACGGCCCCGACCTGACCCTCCGGCTCGCCGCGCTCCTCCACGACATCGGCAAGCCGCGCACCCGCCGCTTCGAGAAGGACGGCCGGGTCTCCTTCCACCACCACGAGGTGGTCGGCGCCAAGCTGGTGAAGAAGCGCATGACGGCGCTCAAGTACGCGAACGAGCTCGTCAAGGACGTCTCCCGGCTGGTCGAGCTCCACCTGCGCTTCCACGGCTACGGCACCGGCGAATGGACGGACTCCGCGGTCCGCCGGTACGTCCGCGACGCGGGCCCCCAGCTGACCCGCCTGCACAAGCTGACCCGTTCCGACTGCACCACCCGGAACAAGCGCAAGGCGGCGGCGCTCTCCCGGGCCTACGACGGCCTGGAGGAGCGCATCGCCCAGCTCCAGGAGCAGGAGGAGCTGGACGCCATCCGGCCCGACCTGGACGGGAACCGGATCATGGAGATCCTCGGGGTGGGCCCCGGGCCCGTGATCGGCAAGGCGTACGCCTTCCTGCTCGACCAGCGGCTGGAGAACGGCCCCATGGGCGAGGAGGCGGCTGGGGCCGCTCTCAAGGAGTGGTGGGCCGAGCAGAGCTGACCGCCCCGTTCGGGGACGGACAGCGCGGAGGGTCGGGATGTTTCACGTGAAACATCCCGACCCTCCGTTCATGCCGGGGTAGGGCGGCGTTACCCCTTGCCTTCCGTATGTGATGTTTCACGTGAAACATCCGCGGTCGGCGCGGGTGCCCGGTCGGGGATCAGGCGTCGTCCAGGCAGAGCACGAAGCTGTCGCTGCCGTTGGTCTGGGTGTAGGCGTACTTGAAGCCGTCCGCCTCGGCCTCGCACTTGGACTGGGCGATCATGCCGGTGAACTTGCCCTCGACCTTGGCGAGCACCTTGTACTCCGCCTTGTCGGAGCCGCACTCCACGACTTCGAGGTCCGGGTTGCTGTCGTCGTCGCTGCCCCGGTGCATGCAGTCGCCCACGGCAGCGGTCTTGGCGTCGTCCTGGCTGGCCCACCAGCCGCCGCCGATGACGGCGAGGGCGATGACGGCGCCGACGATCCGCAGGATGTTCTTCTTGTTCTTGGCCGGCGGCTCCGGGGCGGCGCCGGGCATGCCGGGGGCCGCGTAGGGGCCCTGCTGTGGGAAGCCCGGCTGGGGCTGGCCCTGCGGGGGAACCCCAGGCTGCGGCTGGTTCGGGGACTGCGGCTGGCTGTACGGGTTCTGGCCCTGCGGAGGCTGCTGCCCGTACGGGTTCTGGTCCTGGGGCGGCGGAGTGGTCACTTGGGGGTCCCCCTGGGGAAAGCGAGGCATGGCCTCGTGCGACAAGACGCCCGTAAGCTAACCGGCCGCGCTGACGGTCGAAGAGTGAACGAGGGGTCTGTGGCACTGATGTGACACTTACTGGCGGTCAAAACGGGTCATGAGCAACGCAACCGCCCCATAGGCCAGGGCCACCAGGCCCACCAGGGCGGCCGACCTGCCGTCAGCGGGGAGCAGGAGTGCGGAGACTCCGGCGGCCGCCACGAAGGCGACGTTGAAGAGCACGTCGTAGACCGAGAAGATGCGGCCCCGGAAGTCGTCCGCGACCGATGCCTGGACGATGGTGTCGGTCGCGATCTTCGCCCCCTGGGTGGCCACTCCGAGTACGAAGGCCCCGGCCAGCAGCGGTACGGGTGCGAAGGTGAGCCCCAGGGCCAGTTCCAGTACCCCCGCCCCGGCGGCGCAGGCGACGATCCAGCCGGCGGCGCCCAGCCGGCGGGCGGCCGAGGGGGTGACGAGCGCGGCGACGAGGAACCCGGCGCCGGAGACGGCGACCGCGACCCCGAGGAGCGCGAGTCCCTCGGCCTCGTCGTCGGACCAGGCGTACCGGCAGAGCATGAGGAGCATGACGGTGAGCGCTCCGTAGCAGAAGCGCAGGGCGGCCATGGCCGCCAGCGCCCGCGCGGCCCCGCGCCTACCGGGCTCGCGCAGGTGGCGTACCCCGTCGACGAGTCCGCGGGCCGATCCCCCGACCGCGGTGCGCAGATGCTGGAGCTGGCCGGGGGCGGGCCCGAGGAGGGGGACGGCCAGGGTGAGGGAGGCGGCGGCCGCGGCGAGGTAGAGGAGTCCGCCGAGCAGCAGTACCACCGCGTCGGAGTCCGCGACCAGCAGCCTGACGAGGAAGGCGAGCCCCCCGCCTGCGGTGGCGGCGAGGGTGCCGGCGGTCGGCGAGAGCGCGTTGGCGATGACCAGTTCGTCGCGTGCGACCACCCGGGGCAGCGCGGCGGAGAGTCCGGCGAGTACGAACCGGTTGACCGCGGTCACGCAGAGGGCGGCCACGTAGAAGAGCCAGTCGGGCACCCCGGCGACCATCAGGGTGGCGGTCAGCGCGGCGAGGACGGCGCGCAGCAGGTTGCCGTAGAGGAAGACCTGGCGGCGCCGCCACCGGTCGAGGAGGACTCCGGCGAAGGGGCCGATCAGGGAGTACGGGAGGAGGAGAACCGCCATGGCGGAGGCGATGGCGGCGGCGGAGGTCTGCTTTTCGGGCGAGAAGACGACGTAGGTCGCCAGGGCGACCTGGAAGACGCCGTCGGCTCCCTGGGAGAGGAGACGGACGGTGAGCAGCCGCCGGAAGTCCCGCACACGCAGGAGTACTCGCAGGTCACCGACGACAGCCATGGAGCCAGAGTCGCACGCGGACCTGCGAAGGGGCGGCCTCCCCGGAGGAAGGACCGCCCCTCGGCGAGCGGCACCGAGCGGCGCGGCTCAGTACGGTCGGCGGTTCAGCGCTCGACCTCGCCCTTGATGAACTTCTCGACGTTGGCGTGGGCCTCGTCGTCGAAGTACTGGACGGGCGGCGACTTCATGAAGTAGCTGCTCGCGGAGAGGATGGGGCCGCCGATGCCCCGGTCCTTGGCGATCTTCGCGGCGCGGACGGCGTCGATGATGACGCCGGCGGAGTTCGGGGAGTCCCAGACCTCCAGCTTGTACTCCAGGTTCAGCGGGACGTCGCCGAAGGCGCGGCCCTCCAGGCGCACGTACGCCCACTTGCGGTCGTCCAGCCAGGCCACGTAGTCCGACGGGCCGATGTGGACGTTGTCGGCGCCCAGTTCGCGGTCGCGGATCTGCGAGGTGACGGCCTGGGTCTTGGAGATCTTCTTCGACTCCAGGCGGTCGCGCTCCAGCATGTTCTTGAAGTCCATGTTGCCGCCGACGTTCAGCTGCATCGTGCGGTCCAGGACGACGCCCCGGTCCTCGAAGAGCTTCGCCATCACGCGGTGCGTGATCGTGGCGCCGACCTGGGACTTGATGTCGTCGCCGACGATCGGGACCCCGGCCTCGGTGAACTTGTCCGCCCACTCCTTGGTCCCGGCGATGAAGACCGGAAGGGCGTTGACGAAGGCGACCTTGGCGTCGATGGCGCACTGCGCGTAGTACTTCGCAGCGTCCTCGGAGCCCACCGGCAGGTAGCAGACGAGGACGTCGACCTGGCGTTCCTTGAGGGTCTGGACGATGTCGGCCGGCTCCTCGGCGGACTCCTCGATCGTCTCGCGGTAGTACCGGCCGAGGCCGTCCAGGGTGTGACCGCGCTGGACGGTCACGCCGGAGTTCGGCACGTCGCAGATCTTGATCGTGTTGTTCTCGCTGGCGCCGATGGCATCGGCGAGGTCCAGGCCGACCTTCTTGGCATCCACGTCGAAGGCGGCGACGAACTCGACGTCGCTGACGTGGTAGTCGCCGAACTGGACATGCATGAGGCCCGGGACCTTGCTGTCCGGGTCTGCGTCCTTGTAGTACTCGACGCCCTGCACCAGCGAGGCGGCGCAGTTGCCCACGCCGACGATGGCTACGCGAACCGAACCCATTCCGGTTGCTCCCTGTGTCTTCTCGGTGTTCCCGATGAGGCCCCGCGGAGTGCCGGGTCTCATGTGGCGGTGTCGTCGGACGAATCCGGGCGGGAGTCCTCCCGCGACCGGGGCAGATCGTCCTTCTCTCCGGACGTGCCCGGCTGAGGTGAGCCGTCCTGGCCGTTCCGCCGGTGGCGGCCCGACCGTTCGCTCTCGATCAGCTCGTTCAGCCAGCGCACCTCGCGCTCCACGGACTCCATACCGTGCCGCTGGAGTTCGAGGGTGTAGCTGTCGAGGCGCTCCCTGGTGCGGGCCAGTGAGGCGCGCATCTTCTCCAGCCGCTCCTCCAGCCGGCTGCGCCGGCCTTCGAGCACGCGCATGCGGACCTCGCGCGACGTCTGGCCGAAGAAGGCGAAGCGGGCGGCGAAGTGCTCGTCCTCATAGGCGTCGGGACCGGTCTGCGAGAGCAGATCCTCGAACCGCTCCCTACCTCCCGCGGTGAGCCGGTAGACGATCTTGGCCCGGCGGCCGGTGAGGGGCGCCGAGGGGGTGTCCTCGGGCGGACCGCTGGATTCCTCGACCAACCAGCCGTTGACCACCAGCGTCTTGAGGCACGGATAGAGCGTGCCGTAGCTGAAGGCACGGAAGATCCCGAGCGAGGTATTGAGTCGTTTCCGCAGCTCGTAGCCGTGCATCGGGGACTCACGCAGCAGCCCTAGGACGGCGAACTCAAGGATGCCGGAGCGTCTGCTCAAGTCCGCCTCCCGCCGACGTGTGGTGCCCTGGACCGGTCTTTATGCCGAGCTGATGTATCGACTCGATACATCCCGACGATAGGTCCAGGTCACGGGATGGACAAGAGGGGCCACGGTGAACGGCATCACATCACTGAAACGACGTACCGGAGTTGCCTGATTTGAGGTGAACTTCGCTGCCCGGGTGGTTTTGACGGTGCGTAGTCTGTGCGGCATGCGGACCGCCGGGAACTATGGGGCGCCAGGTGGCGTCAGCAATAGGGGCGTGCCCGGACACCATGCGGACGAACATCGCCACGAGACGCGTCCGGGCGTCGGGGGGACCGACAATCAGCTGCCGTTCCAGGCGCGCGATTCCGCGCCTGCCCGAGGAGTAGTCGTTCGATGAGCGAGCATCGTCGCAAACCGCCACCGCAGCAGAGTGGCGGACGCGCTGCCGCCAGGCGCAGTCAGTCAGGCCGTCGTGCTGCACCGCGTGGCGCCTCTCATACGCCTTCCACCTCGTTCGGTTCCGAGGACGAGGAACGTCCGTACGGGAGTCGCGCGGAGGCGCGCCGGGCGGCCAAGGGCGGCCGTCGCAGGGCGGCCGACCACGGCGCCGGACACGGTTCCGGGGCGGGCGGCGGCCGGCGTGGTGGTGGGGGCGGGGCCGAAGGCGGACGTGGCCGTGGCCGCGGACGCGAGCCGGAGAAGAAGCGCTTCATCGACTATCCCCGCGCGGGGAAGCACGGCTGGCGCCGCTTCGTGCCCTCCTGGAAGCAGGTCACCGGTACTTGTCTCGGTTTCCTGGGCCTGCTGCTGGCGACCGCCGGCATAGGTCTGGCCATGGTGGACATCCCGGACCCGCAGAAGACGGCCAAGGTCCAGAAGAACGTCTACTACTGGTCCGACAACAGCCAGATGGTCATCGCGGGCGGCGGTGACAAGAACCGCCAGATCGTCGACATCGAGGAGATCCCGGAGTCGATGCAGAACGCGGTGGTCGCCGCGGAGAACGCCACCTTCTGGGACGACAACGGCGTCGACCCGATGGGTATCGCCCGCGCCGTCTTCAACATGGCGCTGGGTGGCAGCACCCAGAGTGGTTCGACCATCACCCAGCAGTACGTCAAGAACACGTACCTCAGCCAGGAGCAGACGCTCAAGCGCAAGTTCACGGAACTGCTGATCTCGGTGAAGGTGGGGGGTGTCCAGTCCAAGGAGACGATCCTCGCCGGCTACCTGAACACCGCCTACTACGGGCGGGGCGCGTACGGCATCGAGGCCGCGGCCCGTGCCTACTACGACAAGGCCGCCCTCGACCTCGACACCAGTGAGTCGGCCTTCCTGGCTGCCACCCTCAACGGCCCGAACCTCTACGACCCCGCAGGCGGTCAGGGCCCGGGAGCGTCGGCGAAGGAGAACACCGAGCGGGCGACCAACCGCTGGAAGTTCGCCCTGCGCCGCATGGTCGAGATCGACAAGCTGGACGAGACGGAGCGCCAGAAGATTCTGGGCAAGGGCTTTCCGGACCCGCTTCCGCCCAAGCCCGCCACCAACAAGGCCGGCCAGATCGGTTATCTGACGGACCTGGCGGACAACTACATCATCGCCAACACCAACATCAGCCGTACCGAGCTGGACAAGGGCGGCTACAAGATCCACACCACCTTCGACAAGAAGAAGACGGCGGCTCTCACCAAGGCCGTCAAGAAGGTGGAGGACGCGAACATCGACCCGAAGAAGCGGCCCAAGACGGACAAGTACGTCCAGTTCGGCGGCGCTTCGGTCGAGCCCAAGACCGGCAAGATCAAGGCGATCTACGGCGGCTCCGACGCCACGGTCCACTTCACCAACAACGCCGACTACACCGGCGTCCAGGTCGGCTCCACCTTCAAGCCGTTCGTCCTCTCGGCCGCCATGGAGTACGGCATCCGGGACCCGGACCTCCCGGCCGAGCAGAGCACCGAGCAGCGGACGATCGTGTCGCCCAAGAGCATCTACGACGGCGACAACGGGCTGAAGGTGAAGAACTACGACGGCTCGATCTGGCACAACGAGAAGGGCGAGGAGTGGCACCAGCGCAACGACGGCGGCCGCTCCGAGGGTGACGTCGACCTGAGAACCGCGATGCAGTTCTCGACCAACACGCCCTACATCCAGCTCGCCATGGACGTCGGCCTGGACAAGGTCCGCGCGGCCGCGGAGGCAGCCGGGATCAAGAAGGACAACCTGCCCGGCTGGCGCAGCCCCTCCTTCGCCCTCGGCACCTCGGCACCGAGCGCCATCCGGCTGGCCGGCGCGTACGCCACGTTCGCCGCCAGCGGCAAGCAGGCCGACCCGTACTCGGTGGAGTCCATCGAGAGCAAGGACGGCGAGGTCTGGAACCACGATTCCGTCGCCAAGGTGAAGCAGGGCATTCCGGCGGATGTCGCGGACAACGTCACCGACGTCCTGCGCACCGTCGTCCAGGAGGGCACGGGTACGGCCGCCAAGCCGGTGGACGCCCAGTGGCCGACCGCCGGCAAGACCGGTACGACCGACGGCAACAAGTCGGCCTGGTTCGCCGGGTACACCCGGCAGCTCTCCACCGCCATCGGCATGTTCCGCGTGGACGACCAGGCGAAGAGCCAGAAGTTCCTGGAGATGTACGGGACCGGCGATCAGGAGTCGATCCACGGTGCCTCGTTCCCGGCCGAGATCTGGACCGAGTACATGCTGTCGGCGATGAAGGGCAAGAGCCCGCAGCAGTTCCCGGCGCCCTCCGAGATCGGCACGATCGTCGGCGAGCCGACGCCCACGCCCACGCCGACGCCGACCAAGACGGAGGAGGAGGAGTCTCCGGACCCGACGCCGACCACACAGGCGCCGCCGGAGACGCCGGCCCCCGACCCCACCTCGACCTGCCAGCCACTCGACTTGGAGTGCCGCCAGAACGAGAACGGCGGTAACGAGAACGAAGGCAACGAGAACGGCGGGCCGGGTGATCCAGGTGGCCCTGACGCCACCACGGAACCGCCGCCCAACCCGGGTGCCAACGAAGGGAACGGCAACGTCGGATCGTGGTTCGGGAACGGCAACAAGTAGCCGCTCTCGCGCCCGCATTCCAGGTCCGCCCGCTTCCGGCCGTGTGCCGGGAAGCGGGCGGTTTCCTTTGAGGGCGCCGCGGACGGGGCATCACGGACCACCGGGAAGGTGAGGGTCCAGACGCCATGTTTCACGTGAAACCAGATGTTTCACGTGAAACCAAGGGCCGTCGCACCAAGGGGTGCGGCGGCCTTCCCGGCGTTCCGAGGAGCATGGGGCAGGATGGCGCCCATGCCCAGCCCAGAGACGACACGTGCCAGCGCACCGCAGCGGGACATCGTGCGGCCGACACGGCAGGACGAGGTGGCCGCCGCCGGGTCCGAGCTGATCGGCGGTCCCGTCGGCAGACGGGCGCTCATCGGCAGCTCCTGGTGGTCGCCGACGCGCGTGATCTCCCTGGTCATGATCGGCATGTTCGCCCTCGGCCTGGTGCAGAAGCTGCCCTGCTACAACGGCGCCTGGTTCTTCGGCGCCGGTGCCCAGTACACCCACGCCTGCTACTCCGACATCCCCCATCTCTTCCAGGGCCGGGGCTTCGCCGACGGACTGGTCCCCTACTTCGACCGGCTGCCCGGTGACATGGAGTTCCTGGAGTACCCGGTGCTGACCGGCGTCTTCATGGAGGTGGCCTCCTGGGTCACTCCCGGCTCCGGCTCACTCGTCGAACGCGAGCAGATCTACTGGCTGGTCAACGCCGGGATGCTGATGGCCTGCGCCGCCGTGATCGCCGTCTGCGTCGCGCGCACCCATCGGCGCCGCCCCTGGGACGCCCTGCTCGTCGCCCTCGCCCCCGCGCTGGCGCTGACGGCGACCATCAACTGGGACCTGCTGGCGGTCGCGCTGACCGCCGCCGCGCTGTTCATGTGGTCCCGGGACCGGCCGCTCGCCTTCGGCGTACTCATCGGGCTCGCCACCGCGGCCAAGCTCTATCCGGCCCTGATCCTCGGCCCCCTCCTCCTGCTCTGCTGGCGGGCGGGGAAGTGGCGGGCCTTCGGTGCCGCGCTCACCGGCGGTGCCGGGGCCTGGTTGGTGGTCAACGTGCCCGTGATGATCGGCGCCTTCGAGGGCTGGTCGAAGTTCTACACGTTCAGTGAGGAACGCGGCGTGGACTTCGGCTCCTTCTGGCTGGTGCTCTCCCAGAACTCCGACCAGCCGCTGGCGACGGAGACCGTCAACACCCTGGCGACCCTGCTGATGGTCCTGGCGTGCGCGCTGATCGCCGTTCTCGTCCTCATGGCGCCCCGCCGCCCCAGGCTGGCACAGGTGGCCTTCCTCGTCGTCGCGGCCTTCATCCTCACCAACAAGGTGTACTCGCCGCAGTACGTCCTCTGGCTCATCCCGCTGGCCGCCCTCGCCCGGCCCCGCTGGCGCGACTTCCTCATCTGGCAGAGCTGCGAGGTGCTGTACTACTTCGGCATCTGGATGTACCTCGCCTACACCAGCAGTGGCGACGCACAGCGCGGGCTGCCGCTGGAGGGCTACCACCTCGCGATCTGCCTGCATCTCGCCGGGACGCTCTACCTCTGCGCCGTCGTCGTGCGCGACGCCCTGCTGCCCGAACGGGACGTGGTGCGCCGGGAAGGGGACGACGACCCCTCGGGCGGAGTGCTGGACGGTGCTCCGGACCGGTTCGTCCTCGGCTACGCAGCCCATCCCCCGCAGCACGCCGCCCAGTTCAGCCGCCCGGTGGTGCGCTGGGGAGCCGGGAAGGCGGTCGGGGACGGCCTCGGCGCGGGCGGCCCGGCGACGCCCGGGTCCTGAAAGCGCCCCATGACGCAAGAGGCCCCTGGCGTCCCTCGCGGGACGGTCTGGGGCCTCTTCACGTGCGGGCCGGACGGCTCAGCGCTCGACGACCCGGTCGTACTGCGTGGTGGTGTGCCGCAGATGGGCTACCAGTTCGTCGCCGACCTGCGGGGCGGGAGCGTCGTCGGGGACGAACAGGATCGACACCTGCATGTGCGGGGGCTCGGCGAACCAGCGCTGCTTGCCCGCCCAGACGAACGGCGAGAGGTTCCGGTTGACCGTCGCGAGGCCTGCGCGGGCGACGCCCTTGGCGCGGGGCATCACCCCGTGCAGGGCCTTGGGCGCCTCCAGGCCCACGCCGTGCGAGGTACCGCCGGCGACCACCACCAGGTAGCCGTCGCCGGCCGCCTTCTGCT
Source organism: Streptomyces sp. BBFR102 (assembly GCF_051397025.1). Classification (NCBI taxonomy): domain Bacteria; kingdom Bacillati; phylum Actinomycetota; class Actinomycetes; order Kitasatosporales; family Streptomycetaceae; genus Streptomyces; species Streptomyces sp. BBFR102. Next base: position 2,852,778 of record NZ_CP195757.1, on the reverse strand, counting down.
GGCGGTATCCGAAGCGGTCGCCCTTGGAGACCCGGGTGACGTCCAGCACCGCGCCCCGGTACTCGGTCGCGTCCTCGGCGCCCAGCCACAGCCGGGTGCCGATCCGGGCGCGGAACCGCGTCTGCGGGAACTGCTGCTGGAGCCGGGCGAGTTCGCTGGCCTTCAGGTGGCTGACGAACATGGTGTGCAGCGGTAGACGGTGGGCACGGAGGCGGTCCATCCAGGCGATGACCTCCTCGACGGCGTCCGTGCCGTCGGTGCGGTCCAGCGGCAGGTGGATGGCGAAGCCCTCCAGCCGCACGTCCTCGATGGCCGCGTGGAGCTTCGGCAGGTCCTGCTCGCTCACGCCGTGGCGCTTCATCGAGGACATCACCTCGATGACCACGCGGGCGCCGACCAGGCCGTGCACGCCGTCCACCGAGGAGACCGAGCGGATGACCCGGTCCGGCAGCGGCACCGGCTCCTCGCCGCGCCGGAACGGCGTCAGGACGAGCAGGTCACCGCTGAACCAGTCCTTGATCCGGGCCGCCTCGTAGGTGGTGCCCACGGCGAGGATGTCGGAGCCGAAGCGGATCGCCTCTTCGGCCAGCCGCTCGTGCCCGAAGCCGTACCCGTTGCCCTTGCAGACGGGGACGATGCCCGGGAACTGCTCGCGCACCTGGTGTTGGTGTTCCCGCCAGCGCGCGGTGTCGACGTACAGCGTGAGCGCCATGGCCGGTCCGGAGCCTTCCTGTGTCAGTCGCGGTGCGGCGGGGCGGCCGATGCGCCCCGCCGGATGAATTGTGCCGTGCCCGCCAGGGTCAGCGGCGGGACATGTAGATGTCGAGTGCCTTGTGCAGGAACTTGTTGAGCGGGAAGTCCCACTCGCCGAGGTACTCGGCAGCCTGCCCACCGGTGCCGACCTTGAACTGGATGAGGCCGAAGAGGTGGTCCGACTCGTCCAGGGAGTCGGAGATGCCGCGCAGGTCGTACACGGTCGCGCCGAGTGCGTAGGCGTCGCGGAGCATCCGCCACTGCATGGCGTTGGAGGGCCGGACCTCGCGCTTGTGGTTGGCGGAGGCGCCGTAGGAGTACCAGACGTGGCCGCCGACGACCAGCATGGTGGCCGCCGCGACGTTCTCCCCCTCGTGGCGGGCGAAGTACAGCCGCATCCGGTTGGGGTCCTCGTTGTTCAGCGCCGTCCACATGCGCTGGAAGTAGCCGAGGGGACGCGGGCGGAACCGGTCCCGCTCGGCCGTGACCTCGTAGAGGCGCTGCCACTCCTCCAGGTCCTGGTAGCCGCCCTGGACGACCTCGACGCCGGCCTTCTCGGCCTTCTTGATGTTGCGCCGCCAGAGCTGGTTGAAGGCCTTGTGGACGTCCTCCAGCGAACGGTTGGCCAGCGGGACCTGGAAGACGTACCTCGGCTGTACGTCACCGAAGCCCGCGCCGCCGTCCTCGCCCTGCTGCCACCCCATGCGCCGCAGTCGGTCCGCGACCTCGAAGGCGCGTGGCTCGATGAAGTCCGCCTCGATGTCCCGCAGGCGCTTGACGTCCGGGTCCTGGATGCCCTTCTTGATGCTGGGGGCCTCCCAGCGCCGGATGATCACCGGCGGGCCCATCTTCACCGAGAAGGCGCCCTGCTGCTTGAGGTGGGCCAGCATCGGCTGGAGCCATTCCTCCAGATGGGGCGAGAACCAGTTGATCACCGGGCCCTCGGGGAGGTACGCCAGGTACCGCTTGATCTTGGGGAGCTGGCGGTACAGGACGAGACCGGCGCCCACCATCTCGCCCGTCCGGTCGTCGAACCAGCCCAGACTCTCCGAGCGCCACTCCGCTTTGACGTCCGCCCAGGCCGGGACCTGCATGTGGCTCGCCGCGGGCAGTGTCTGGATGTACGCCAGATGCTGCTCGCGGCTGATGGTCCTGAGGGTCAGACTCATTCGGGGCGCTCCTCGGGCTGGTGTGTCCCCATGGGGTCAGGGGCTCCGGCTCTCGCGCGAAGCCTACTGCGCCGGTGATCGCCCCGTTCGGGCCGCCACCGAACCGGCCGGGACGCACCGCCGACCGAGGAACCGCCCTGTCGCGGACGACCCCTCGGTCGGAAGGCGGGCGGTGTCAGCTGATGACGCCGCCGAACAGGCCACCGTGGGCCATGCCCAGGTAGAAGCCGAGGGCGGATGCGCCGAGCCCCAGGATGAGGAGCGTGCGCTCCCTGGTGGTCTCGGAGATGTACTGGCCGTAGGCGCCGGTGAGGATGCCCACGAGACCGGCCCACGAGCTGACCAGATGCAGATGGTGGAACCCGGCCGTGGCCAGGGCCAGCGCCCCGAGCACGAGGGTGACGGTCATCAGCGTGTCCTGGAGCGGATGGAGCCTGCCGTCGGTGGCGAAGAAGGAACCGGCTGTCTTCGGACGCATCGTCTGGGCCATTAGGGCACCTCCTGCGGAAGCGGCGCTCACCACGGTGCGGGGCACCGGTGCTGCGCATCCGGTGCCGAAGCACCCGATACATCCAGATTGCGGGCATGAGCGGCCGGATTTCAACCGGAAGCGGTCGTGCGGGTACTCTGTACCGTCTGCACCGGTGTCTGCCCAGATCCTGGATCGCCCGCCCACCAGGCCCCCGCTCGCGGGGTCCGCCGTCGGCGGTGGCCGATACCGTTGCGCTCGCATAAGACCCTCCTGCCACGGAACGACCGTGGCCGCTGAGTCCAAAGGAGGTGGGTTCTACATGCGTCACTACGAGGTGATGGTCATCCTCGACCCCGATCTGGAGGAGCGCTCCGTCGCCCCTCTGATCGAGAACTTCCTCTCCGTCGTCCGTGAGGCCGACGGAAAGGTCGAGAAGGTCGACACCTGGGGCCGTCGTCGTCTGTCGTACGAGATCAAGAAGAAGCCCGAGGGCATCTACTCGGTGATCGACCTCCAGGCCGAGCCTGCGGTCGTCAAGGAACTCGACCGCCAGATGAACCTGAACGAGTCGGTCCTGAGGACCAAGGTCCTCCGCCCCGAGACCCGCTGAGCTTCTTCCGCTCAGTTTCACTCGGGCTCCGAGTAGCAGCCAGCAGCCAGCAGCAAACCCGCCGAGAGGTACCCCATGGCAGGCGAGACCGTTATCACGGTGGTCGGCAATCTTGTCGACGACCCCGAGCTGCGCTTCACCCCGTCCGGTGCGGCGGTCGCGAAGTTCCGCGTCGCGTCCACTCCCCGCACCTTCGACCGCCAGACCAACGAGTGGAAGGACGGCGAGAGCCTCTTCCTCACCTGCTCGGTCTGGCGTCAGGCGGCGGAGAACGTCGCCGAGTCGCTCCAGCGAGGCATGCGCGTCATCGTGCAGGGCCGGCTGAAGCAGCGGTCCTACGAGGACCGTGAGGGCATCAAGCGCACGGTCTACGAGCTGGACGTCGACGAGGTCGGCGCCAGCCTGCGGAACGCCACGGCCAAGGTCACCAAGACCACCGGTCGCGGTGGCCAGGGCGGTTACAGCGGCGGCGGTGGCGGCGGCCAGCAGGGCGGCTGGGGCGGCGGCCCCGGCGGTGGCCAGCAGCAGGGCGGCGGCGGTGCTCCCGCCGACGACCCCTGGGCCACCAGCGCTCCTTCCGGCGGCGGTCAGCAGCAGGGTGGCGGCGGCGGCTGGGGCGGCAGCTCCGGCGGCGGTGGCGGCTACTCGGACGAGCCCCCCTTCTAGGACGTTCCGCGTCCGCGAGGGATCAGGGTTCGCTACCACACTTCTTGATCACACAGGAGAAACACCATGGCTAAGCCGCCTGTGCGCAAGCCGAAGAAAAAGGTCTGCGCGTTCTGCAAGGACAAGGTCACGTACGTGGACTACAAGGACACGAACATGCTGCGGAAGTTCATTTCCGACCGCGGCAAGATCCGTGCCCGCCGCGTGACCGGCAACTGCACGCAGCACCAGCGTGACGTCGCCACGGCTGTGAAGAACAGCCGTGAGATGGCGCTGCTGCCCTACACGTCGACCGCGCGATAAGGGAAGGGTGACCGACTGATGAAGATCATCCTCACCCACGAGGTCTCCGGCCTCGGTGCGGCCGGCGACGTCGTCGACGTCAAGGACGGCTACGCCCGTAACTACCTGGTCCCGCGTGGTTTCGCGATCCGCTGGACCAAGGGTGGCGAGAAGGACGTCGAGCAGATCCGTCGTGCTCGCAAGATCCACGAGATCGCCACCATCGAGCAGGCCAACCAGGTCAAGGCCGAGCTTGAGGGCGTCAAGGTCCGCCTGAGCACCCGCTCCGGCGAGGCCGGCCGTCTCTTCGGTTCCGTCACGCAGGCCGACATCGCCGCGGCGATCTCGGCCGCCGGCGGCCCGAAGGTCGACAAGCGTCGCATCGAGCTGGACGCGCCGATCAAGTCGCTGGGCGCGCACTCCGCGTCCGTGCGTCTGCACCCCGAGGTTGCCGCCAAGGTGAACGTCGAGGTCGTCGCCGCCTGATCAGCGATCTGGCAGCGTGAAGCGGAGGGCCGCACCCGTCAGGGTGCGGCCCTCCGCCATGTTCGGGTGGGGGCGTGGCTGGTGCCGCCACTCGATGTTTCACGTGGAACATCGGGCTTGGAGGCGTTCGTCCGGGGTGGTGATGTTTCACGTGAAACATCGGGCGGTGGTGAGGGTGCGGAGCCCCGCTTCGGGGGCTACCGGCTGGCTCCGGTCACCAGCCACCGTCCCGACCTCGTACGGAGTGCCAGAGTGACCGCCCGGGTCGCCATCATCAGCGCCATGGCGCCCCAGACCGCGGTGAGGCCGCCGCCCCAGCTGGGGATCAGCAGGGCGAACGGCGTGAAGATCGCCAGAGTCAGCAGCATGGCCCAGGCGAGGTAGGGTCCGTCGCCGGCTCCCATGAGAACGCCGTCGAGGACGTAGACGATGCCGGAGAGGGGCTGGCAGATGGCGACCACCAGGAGGGCGGGGAGGGCCGCGTCCTTGACGGCTGCGTCGCTGGTGAACAGGGGGATGAAGAGCGGCCGGGAGACCACCACGAGGACGCCGAGGGCGATGCCGGAGGCGATGCCCCACTCCACCATGCGCCGGCAGACGGCCTTGGCCCCCGCGGGGTCCCCGGCGCCCAGATAGCGGCCGATGATCGCCTGACCCGCGATGGCGATGGCGTCCATGGCGAAGGCGAGCAGGCTCCACAGGGAGAGGATGATCTGGTGGGCGGCGATCTCCGTGTCGCCGAGACGGGCCGCCACGGCCGTCGCGATCATCAGGACGGCCCTCAGGGAGAGGGTCCGGACCAGCAGAGGGGCGCCGGCCTGTGCCGAGGCGCGAATACCGGCCACGTCGGGCTTGAGTGACGCCCCGTGCTTGCGGGCGCCGCGGACGACGACCACGAGGTAGACGGCGGCCATGCCGCACTGGGCGATGACCGTGCCCCAGGCGGAGCCGGCGATGCCGAGTCCGGCGCCGTAGACGAGGACCACGTTGAGGACCGCGTTGGCGACGAAGCCGCCGACGGCGACGTAGAGCGGGGTGCGGGTGTTCTGGAGGCCGCGGAGGACGCCGGTGGCGGCCAGTACGACGAGCATCGCCGGGATGCCGAACGAAGAGATGCGGAGGTACGTCACCGCGTAAGGGGCGGCGGTCTCGGAGGCGCCGAAGAGGTCGATGAGTGTCGGGGCGGTCGGCAGGACCACCGCGATGACGGCGGCTCCCAGGATCAGCGCCAGCCAGATGCCGTCCATGCCCTGGCGGATGGCGGCGGAGAGGTCACCCGCGCCGACGCGGCGGGCGACGGCGCCGGTGGTGGCGTAGGCGAGGAAGACGAAGACACTGACCGCGGTGGTCAGCAGGGCGGAGGCGACGGCGAGTCCGGCGAGTTGCGCGGTGCCCAGGTGGCCGATGATCGCGCTGTCCGCCATCACGAAGAGGGGTTCGGCGACGAGGGCTCCGAAGGCGGGTACGGCGAGGGCGACGATCTCGCGGTCGTGCTGACGGCGATGGGGCTTGGCCTGCGGAGCTGCCTTGGTCATGGCGCCCAATGTAATCATCCACAGGTAATGGATGCAATGCGGATGGGCTCCTTACTTCTTGGGAGGTTGCGGGTCGGCGGGCAACGGTTTGGCGACGATCTCGCGCAACTTGGGGAAGTTTTTCTCCTGCACAGCCTGCGTCTGGTGAAAGTGCAGGTCAGCGCTAGGATGCTGGAGTCCTTGAGGTGTTGTTCACAGCACTGTCCACGGCGGCGTGCACAGGTTTCGCCGAGTTCTCCACAGCATTGGGTCGATCATCCACAGGGCCTGTGGATAACCAGATTGGCTGACGGTGCCGACGGGCCTACCGTGGTCCGGCGACCCACCCGCGTGCGGCCCGAGTTCCGATCGAGGAATTTCGGGACTCCGACGCGTCAGAAGAGGGGTTGGGCCTCTCGCTTTGTCAGTGTCGGGCCGTACGGAAGCGCGCACGGCGAGGTCCGCTCGGCGGACGGATGGAGGCGGCACGGTGAGTATCTCCGAGCCCTTGGACGACCCGTGGGCGGCGGATGCCGGACCCGGTGACCGGCTGCCGGCCTCCCGGCGCCGGGGCAAGGGCAACGACGGAGGCCGTGACCGCGACGGCGACGGCTGGGAGGGCGGCGGGGCGGCCGCGTTCGAGCGCGTACCCCCGCAGGACCTCGACGCCGAGCAGTCGGTCCTCGGCGGCATGCTCCTCTCCAAGGACGCCATCGCCGACGTGGTCGAGATCCTCAAGGGCAACGACTTCTACCGCCCCGCCCACGAGACCATCTATCTGGCCATCCTCGATCTGTACGCCAAGGGCGAGCCGGCCGACCCGATCACAGTCGCCGCAGAGCTGACGAAGCGCGGCGAGATCACCAAGGTCGGTGGCGCCCCGTACCTCCACACCGTCGTGCAGACGGTGCCCACCGCGGCCAACGCCGAGTACTACGCCGAGATCGTCCACGAACGAGCGGTGCTGCGCCGGCTGGTGGAGGCGGGTACCAAGATCACGCAGATGGGATACGCGGCCGACGGCGACGTCGACGAGATCGTCAACAGCGCGCAGGCGGAGATCTACGCCGTCACCGAGCAGCGGACCTCGGAGGACTACCTGCCGCTCGGCGACATCATGGAGGGCGCGCTCGACGAGATCGAGGCGATCGGCTCCCGCAGCGGCGAGATGACCGGCGTTCCCACCGGGTTCACCGACTTCGACTCGCTCACCAACGGTCTGCACCCCGGCCAGATGATCGTCATCGCGGCCCGTCCCGCGATGGGTAAGTCCACGCTCGCCCTGGACTTCGCGCGGGCCGCCTCGATCCAGAACAACCTGCCCAGCGTGGTCTTCTCCCTGGAGATGGGCCGCAACGAGATCGCCATGCGTCTGCTGTCGGCCGAGGCCCGGGTCGCTCTCCACCACATGCGCTCCGGCACGATGACCGACGAGGACTGGACGCGGCTCGCCCGCCGCATGCCCGACGTGTCGGCCGCGCCGCTCTACATCGACGACTCCCCGAACCTGTCGATGATGGAGATCCGCGCCAAGTGCCGCAGGCTCAAGCAGCGCAACGACCTCAAGCTGGTCGTCATCGACTACCTCCAGCTCATGCAGTCCGGCGGCTCCAAGCGGGCCGAGAGCCGCCAGCAGGAGGTCTCGGACATGTCCCGAAACCTCAAGCTCCTCGCCAAGGAACTGGAGATCCCGGTCATCGCGCTCTCCCAGCTGAACCGTGGCCCCGAGCAGCGCACCGACAAGAAGCCGATGGTCTCCGACCTCCGCGAATCCGGCTCCATCGAGCAGGACGCCGACATGGTGATCCTGCTCCACCGCGAGGACGCGTACGAGAAGGAGTCGCCCCGAGCGGGTGAGGCCGACCTGATCGTGGCGAAGCACCGCAACGGTCCCACCGCCACCATCACCGTCGCCTTCCAGGGCCACTACAGCCGGTTCGTCGACATGGCGCACGGCTGAGGCGAGGTCTGTACTGAAGGGGAACGCCGAGGCCGCACTTCGGTGCGCGGCAGCGGAAGTGAGAACCTGCGGGCCACGGAGCTGACCTCCCGCCTGAACGTCCTGCCGCCGAGGGCAAGGAGCGGATCACCACCCGCATGGGCCTCGGCCCCCGGGCCGGAGTCCCGGCGCTCGACCGCACCTTGAGCTTCGCCGAGATCACCGGGTGGACTCCGGTCGTCCGGGCCGTGGAGGAGCAGCGGCCGCTCTGGGAACCGGGCGAGGTGTACGAGTACCACGGGCACGTCTTCGGATTCCTCGTTGGCGAGGTCATCCGCCGGATCACCGGGCTCACCCCCGGCCGGTACATCCGCGAGGCAATCGGGGGCCCGCTCGGGCTGCGGGCCTGGATCGGCCTCCCCGCTTCCGAGAACGCCCAGTTGGCGCGTCTGGTGGAGGCCGAGGGGCGGCCCGCCGGCGATCTGCGGTCGCTGCTGATGCGCATCGTCACGATGAACGGCGCGCTGGTCTTCCCCGGACTGGACGAGCCGCACGGCTGGAACGATCCGGAACTGCTCGGCACCGAACTGCCGGGCGCCGGCGCGGTCGCCTCCGCGAGCGGGCTCGCCGCCCTGTACGGCGCCGTCGTGACAGGGCTCGGCGGCGGGCCGCGCCTGCTCTCCGAGGAGACCCTGACCGACGCGGTGCGCGAGGTATCGGCAGGCCCCACCTGGCAGGGCTTCGACCTCGGGCAGCGCTGGGGTTCCGGCTTCCTGCTCGACTCCGAGCGGCCCCGGCCGATGCTGGGCGCCCGTAGCTTCGGCAATGACGGCGCCGGTGGCCAGTTCGCTTTCAGGGTCGCCAACAGCCCTTCCCGGCGCCTCCTGGCCGCGGTCGGCCTGCGTGAGGCGGAGAGGTTCGAGGAGTGGGGAGCCGACCAGGTGCTCTACCGCAGCGAATTCTCCGTCACCAGCGGCTGCGCCACCCCGGACGCGACCGGGAAGGGGCTGGACCTCGTGGGGCCGAGCGAGTGGAGTGGGGCCATGACGACTCATGAGATCCCGGAAGACCTCGGCCTCCTGCCCTCCACCCGCCGGGCGCTCACCCACCGCATCGCCAGAGCGCAGAGTGAGTCCAGGGTGCCGTCGCTGGTGGCAGGAGTGGCGCGGCACGGTGAGGTGATCTGGGAAGGCGCGCTCTCGGCGCTGGAGGGCGTCGGGACCGACGGCGACACCCAGTACCGGATCGGCTCGATCAGCAAGACCTTCACGGCCGTCCTGGTCATGCGGCTCCGCGACGAAGGGCTCCTGGACCTGACCGACCCGCTGGAGAAGCATCTTCCCGGTACCGGTGCGGGCCGGGCCACCCTCGCGGACCTGCTGTCGCACACCGGCGGGCTCGCCGCCGAGGCCCCGGGCGAGTGGTGGGAGCGGAGCCCCGGCACCCTGCGGCCCGAATTGGCCGACGTGCTCGGTGCGGAGCCCCACCGGCACCCGGTGGGCCGGGTCCACCACTACTCCAACCCCGGTTACACCCTGCTCGGCGCGCTCGTCGAGGAGGTGCGTGGCGAGTCCTGGGAGAAGGTGCTGCGCGCCGAGGTGCTGCAGCCGCTGGGGCTGACCCGCACCAGCTACGCGCCGCAGGAGCCGTACGCACAGGGCTGGGCGGTGCATCCCTGGGCCGACACCCTCCTCCCGGAGCCCGCCCACGATCTGGGCCGGATGGCGCCGGCCGGACAGCTCTGGTCGACCACGCGCGACCTGCTCCGCTTCGCCGCCTTCCTGATCCAGGGCGACGACGCGGTGCTCAGTGCCGCGTCCGTGCGGGAGATGCGGACACCGGCCGCTCCGAGTCTGCCGGAGGCCCAGGAGAGCGCGTACGGGCTGGGGGTGCAGGTGCTGAGCGTGGGCGGGGGGACGCTCAGCGGTCACATGGGTTCGCTGCCCGGGTTTCTCGCGGCCCTGCTGGCCAGTGAGGACGAGGGGCTGGCCGCCGTGGTCCTCGCCAACACCACGTCCGGACTCCTCGTCGGCAGCCTCGCCGCCGAACTCATCGGCCTCGTCGCCGAGGCGGAGCCGTCGATGCCCCGCCTCTGGCGGCCGATGCGAGAGGCCGACCCTGCGGTGCTGGAGCTGGCGGGCGCCTGGTACTGGGGCGTGACGCCGTATGGCCTCCATTACGGGGCGGACGGCGGGGTGGAGCTGCGGCCGTTGAAGGGGGCAGGACGCGCGGCGCGCTTCGCGGCCGTCGGCGACGAGACCTGGCGGGGCCTGGACGGCTATTTCCTGGGGGAGATCCTGCGGCCGGTGCGAGATGCCGAAGGAGCGGTGACACACCTGGACTTGGGCTCGTTCGTCTTCACCCGGCAGCCCTATGCGCCGGATTCGGTGGTCCCGGGCGGCGTGGACGCCAAGGGGTGGCGCGCTACCGAGAGCCTGGGGTGACCGATCTCCTTCGACTGTGATGTTTCACGTGAAACACCCGTCGGAGGCCGGGTGGTTCGTGATGTTTCACGTGAAACATGGTTCGTCCGGGAGGGAGGCCGGCTCAGAGCTGGAGCTTGAACCCGACGTGGGAGGCGACGAAGCCGAGGCGTTCGTAGAACCGGTGGGCGTCCTCGCGGGTGGCGTCGGAGGTGAGCTGTACGAGCTGGCACCCCTCGGCGCGGGAGGTATCGACGGCCCACTCGATGAGGAGGCTGCCGAGGCCGCTGCCCCGCTCGTCCGCGTGGACGCGGACCCCTTCGATCAGGGACCGGGTGGCGGCCCGGCGGGAGAGGCCGGAGATGAGGGTCAGCTGTAGCGTCCCGACGACCTGGCCCGCCCGCTCGGCGACGACGAGGTGCTGGTGCGGATCAGCGGCCAGCCGGGCGTGCGCCGCCAGGTACGGGGTCAGGTCGTCCGGGGACTCCCGGGTGGCTCCGAGTGGATCGTCCGCGAGCATGGCGACGATGGCGGCCACGTCGGAGACCTCGGCACGGCGGATCAGCAGCTGCCCGCCGGCGGAAGCCGCACGGGGGAGGTCGGTGGCGGCTCCGCCTGGGCGGTCATGCTGGGACGCGTCCCTGAGATGATCCATGAGCGGCATGGTAGGCCAGCCCCCAGCGAGCACGCGGGTGCGGAAGGGGCAGACGGGGGTGCGCAGCGTCTCCACCGCCCGGACCAGGGAAGCGAGTTCAGGAGTCTGGGCGGCGGTGTCAAGGGCCCCCGCAGGGCAGCGCCAGTGGTGGGGCGGGCCTCGTCGACGGGTGCCTTCCCGGCCAGGGTGACCTCGGTGCAGCCGCCGCGCCGGTCGGTGGGGCAGAGGTGCCGGGAGAGGGGGGGCGCGGTCCTCCAGGCGGGTCACCAGGCGCGTGGTGGCGCTCTGGCTGAGGAGGACGGCATCGGCGACCTGCTTCATCTACAGGTGGCCGCCCTCGCGGTCATGCTGTCGGCTGGGAACGTCGAGCAAGGAGCACTCGCGCGTGCTGAGCCCGCGCCCGGCCTGCCGGGCCCGCTCCACGTACGTCTCGATGCGGCCGTGCAGCAGGGGCAGCGCCCACCAGTTCCGGGCTCGTGCGGAGTCTGTGGTGGTCATGGCTCCTCGCTCCTCCTCGCCGGTGCCCCGGGTCCTTCGGCGGACTCCGAAGGACCCGGGCTGCCGCCCGTTTGAGACACACATGCGGAATCAGGCTTATGCGCTCAACGGGCGTTGGCAAGAAGGTGGCCCGCACTGGCCGCTTCCTGAGGCGAAAGCAGTTCCTCCGGTGAACAAGGTGTTCCATGGCGCTCCGACGGCCCTCCGTCAGGCTGCGGCCACCGTGAGGGGAGCGAACCGCCTGGTCCAGTCGCCGGGCAGGCCGGGCAGGGAGCGGGTCATCAGCTCGCTGGTGGCGAGCACCGGCATCCCGTGCCGGTCCAGCCACTCCAGCAGCGCGGTGTGGCGGACATCGACGTCCACTCGGAGCGGGCGGGGGCTCCCCTGGGCCAAGGCGGTCATCAGCGCCTGTGCGGTGTGGGTGTCTCGGGCGACGAGCGGGCCGACGACATCTGTCGCGGTGTTCGGCCAGCGTGCGGCGAAACCCGTCAGCTCCCCGTCCTCCTCCGCCACCAGGAAGCGGTCGGCGAAGGCCGGAAGCCGGGTGATCAGGGGCGTGCGGTCGGTCCCGAACACCTCGGCGTCGAGGTGCAGGATGCGGGGAAGGTCCCTGGCCCGAGCGGGGGAGAGAGTGAGGCCGGGCAGGTCCGGGACGGCCCCCGCAGCAGTCAGATGTCCGGTGGCCGCGGCCGCCCGGCCGACGGAGGCGAAGCCGAGCCTCCGGTAGAGAGGGAGCACGCCGGCGGAGGCGTAGAGGGTGAGCGGGACGGAGCCGCTGTGATGGATCACGTGCTCCAGCAGGCGGCGGCCGAAGCGTCGCCCCGCATACCGGTCGGCGATCAGCACCATGCCGATCGCGGTGAAGACGGGGGCCTCGTGGGGGCCGAAGTCGGTGAGGGTGCAGGCGCCCAGCAGGCCGCGCCCGTCCGGGGCGTCCACGCCGACCCCGTGTCCCGCCGCGAGTAGGAGCCGCCACGTGTGCTCCTGCGGGGACCACCCCCGGTCGTACGCGAGGCTCATGCAGGCCGGGAGATCTCGGAGGGTGAGTGGACGGATCGGTAGAGCGGGGAGCGCAGGTGTCGACACGCGGCTCAGGTTGGCCGACGGGGGAGGCTCTCGTCCACCGTCTTTTCAGCCGGGGATCGCGCACGCGGAAGGGGCGGCGGGGACGGCTGAGGCGGATATTCATGCAGCTCACGGCCTCCTCGCTCCCAGGCGGTCACCCCGAAGGCAGGCCGGGGTGTGCCGTGTTTCACGTGAAACATCGCAAGCCTGCCGCGGCTCAGCTGAGATCTCTGGCGAGCAGCGCCCGGACGCCCTCGATGTTGCCGTCCAGATAGTGCCGCAGTGACAGGGGGACCATGTGGACCGAGGCGATGCCGAGCCGGGTGAACGGAATGCGCACGATCTCGTACCCCCCGCAGGGTTCCTCCACCTCCGGGCCGTGGCGCAGGGCCGGGTCCATGGTGCCGAGGCGGCAGACGAAGAAGTGCTGCACCTTCACGCCGGTGGTCTCGGCGGTCTCGCCGATGTGCTCGACCGTGTCGACGAAGCAGGGGACGACATCAGTGATCTTGGCGCCCAGCTCCTCCAGGACCTCGCGGTGGAGTGCGGCGACGACGCTGCTGTCCTCCGGTTCGACCCCGCCTCCTGGAGTCACCCAGTACGGATCCACGCCGGGCTTGGTGCGCTTGATCAGGACGAGCTGGTCGCCGTCGAGGAGCACGGCGCGGGCGGTGCGCTTGACCACGGAGCGAACGGTCATGGGGGGAATCTGGCCCCGCATGTTCCACGTGAAACATCGGCGAGGGCTCACCCCCAGGCGACAGCGGCCCGCAGCAGCCATGCGTGGGCCGCCGCGATGTGCGGCAGGGCCTGCGTGCCGGCCCGCACGGCGACGAAGTACGTCCGCAGCGGGGGAACCGGCGGCTCCAGCAGCGTGACCAGCATGCCCCGGAGCAGAGCACCCTCGCAGAGATACCGCGGCAGGACGGCGAGGCCGGCGCCCGAGACGACGCAGGACAGGACCGCCCGCAGGTCGGGAGCGACCAGGACGGCGTGCTCGGGAGAGGGCGCGTCGAAGACCGCCGCCCAGTAGCGCCTGGTGAAGGGCAGGGATTCGTGGACGTCGACGACCGGCACTCCGGCGAGCACCTCGGCCCCGCCGCGCCGGACCGCTCCGGGGGCGAACCGTCCTGCCCAGCGCGGCGCCGCGACGAGGAGGTGCTCCTCGTCGCAGAGTGTTCCGGCACTGAGCAGAGTGCCGCGCGGCCGGCGGGTGGTGACGGCCAGGTCGTGGTGCCCGGCGGCGAGTCCCTCCAGGACGTCGTCGGTGGAACCGAAGGCGGTGCGGAGCCGGATCGCCGACCCGTCCGACCCCGTCATGCCGATGAGGGCCGGCAGGACGCGTTCCGCCATGAACTCGGGTGGACCCGCCAGGTGCAGGGTGCGCAGGGGGGCCTCCACGTCGAGGCCGGTCTCCGCGATCTCCACCAAGGCGTCGAGATGGGGTGCCGCCCGGTGGGCCAGCTCATCGCCGACCGGGGTGGGCGTCACGCCGCGGGCCTTGCGGAGGAAGAGCGGGCGGCCGAGCTGACGCTCCAGGGTGCGTATCTGCGAGGTGACCGCAGGCTGGGAGAGGCCGAGCAGGGCGGCGGCGCGGGTGAAGGAACCGGCCCGGTGGACCGTGACGAACGTACGCAGCAGCGCCAGATCCACGCCCTCAACCCCTTCGTCGCAGGCCGTCACTCGCGGTTCAACTATAAATATGTCGATAGGTCGCTGCCGTCACAGTGATGGGACACTGACGCAGGGTCAACTAGCCTTGGTGGAGGGGCTCTTCGGTACGGAGCCCGGGACGGCCCGAGCCGCGAGGGGGGAGGCTCGGGCCGTCCGCACGCGCGACGACGCCGCGCAGGCCGGCGCCGCGCGGGCGGAGGCGACGACGGCTCAGCTCAGACGGTGCCGAGGGAGAGGTCGAGGGCGCGCGCCACATCGGCGATGAGGTCCTCGGCGTCCTCGGCCCCGACGGAGAAGCGGACGAACCCCTCCCCGACGGCGTCCCCGCCCCAGCGGCCCCGGCGCTCGGCGGTCGAGCGCACCCCGCCGAAGCTGGTGGCGTCCTCGACCAGGCGCAGTCCGGTCAGGAACCGCTCTGCCCGTTCCTTCGAACCGAGGTCGAACGAGACGACCGAACCGAAACGCCGCATCTGCCGGGCGGCCACCGTGTGCGAGGGGTCGTCAGGCAGCCCCGGGTAGCGCAGGCCGGTGACGTCGGCGCGGGTGCGGAGGGCCTGGGCCAGCGCCAGGGCGTTGGCGGTCTGGCGCTCGACGCGGAGCTGGAGCGTGGCGAGGGAACGGTGGGCGAGCCATGCCTCCATCGGCCCCGGGATCGCGCCCGCGATCTTCCGCCAGCGCTTGACTCGCGCGGCCAGCTCGGCGTCGCGGCAGGTCACGTGGCCGAGGAGGATGTCGCCGTGGCCGGTCATACCCTTGGTGTCCGAGGCCACCGCGAAGTCCGCTCCCAGCTTCAGCGGCCGCTGGCCGAGCGGGGTCGCCAGGGTGTTGTCCACCGCGACCAGTGTCGACCGGGCGTGGGCGGCCTCCACGAGGCGGCGGATGTCGCACACGTCGAGGCCGGGGTTGGACGGCGTCTCGAGCCACAGCAGCTTGGCGCCGTCCAGGACGTCGAGCTGCGCGTCGCCGCCGGTCGGCGCGGTGCGTACCTCCACGCCGTAGGCGGTCAGCTGCTCGCGGACCAGCGGCAGCGCCTGGTAGCCGTCGTCGGGCAGCACCACGACGTCGCCCGCGCCGACCTGGGAGAAGAGCACGGCCGAGATGGCCGCCATGCCGGAGGCGAAGACCAGCGTGTGCGCGTCCTCACCGGGAGCGTCCAGCTCGGCGATGGCGCGTTCCAGATGGGTCCAGGTGGGATTGGAGTCCCGGCCGTAGGTGTACGGACCGCTCACGTCACCGGGCAGGTGGAAGTGGGCGGTGAAGACCGGCCCGGGGAGCGTCGGCTCGTTCTTCACCGCATCGGGCAGCCCTGCTCGTACCGCCCTCGTTCCGTCGCCCGTCATCGTGGCCGCCTTTCTCGTATGGCTCGGGCCTCAGTCGGGCGGACGCCGCGAGAGGGGCCGCCCGCCCACAGCATCAGACACCCCTCTCGGCCGGCGCACAACACGTCCGCGACCTGGACGGACGCGGTCTGGCGGGGGCGGACCGCCGACGCGGTCCGCCCCGAGGTGAGCGTGCCGGACGTGAGCGGTCAGTCCTTGCCGTCGGGCAGGGCGACGTTGAGGGCCCAGGAGACCACCGAAATGATCAGACCACCCAGAACGGCGGTCCAGAAGCCGTCGACATGGAAACTCAGGTCGAACTGGCCCGCCAGCCAAGAGGTCAGCATCAGCATCAGCGCGTTGATCACCAGCGTGATCAGGCCGAGGGTGAGCACGAACAGCGGGAAGGTGAGCACCTTCACCACCGGCTTCACCAGGAAGTTGACCAGGCCGAAGATCAGGGCGACGACAATGAGGGTGAGTGCCTTGTTATCGGTGCTGTCGCCGGTGAGGGTGATGTCCTTGAGCAGCCACACGGCCACCAGAAGGGCAGCCGCGTTCGCCAGCGTCTTGACGAGGAAATTGGTCATGTGTCTGATCGTGACAGACGAGAGCGGCGCCGACCGGGCGTCACTCCGCACGGTCGGCCGGGCCGACGGCATACAACGAGAACGAACAGAGAGGCCAGCGGCTGATGAAGGCTTTCCGGCTCGACGAACTGGAGGCGGAGCGCGCCGCCAACGACGGCGCCTACCTCCAGTTCCTGCGTGAGCGGAACATGTCCGTGGGCCTGTACGCCCTCAACGCCGGCGAGCTCGACCCGCAGCAGCCGCACCGCCAGGACGAGGTGTACCTCGTGGTCAGCGGCCGCGCGGCCATCACCGTCGGCGAGGAGACCACCGAGGTGGGGCGCGGCAGCGTCGTCTACGTACCGGCGGGGACGCCGCACAGGTTCCACCACATCAGCGAGGACCTGCGGGTGATGGTGGTCTTCTCCCCGCCGGAGGGCTGACCGGCCGGCGGGCGCGGGAACCCTGGCGACGCCCCGGCGGTTCCCTAGGGGGAGGGTCAGGGAGAGACGGGGGGTCCGAGCGGCCCGTCGAGCCCGGCCCCCGCCTAGCATCGAAGACGACACGGCAGCGTGAGGGCCCACCCGGGCCCGGGCCGCACCGTCGGCCGCGCCACCCGGGCGCGACAGGCAGAGAGGGGACAGGTCATGGGCGCACGCGAGGTATTCACCGGACTTCCGTGGTGGGTGAAGTGGATCGCCATCCCGGTCCTCGCCCTCTTCGTCTTCGGGAGCCTCATCGCCACCGTCGTCGGCATCGTCGTCGGTCTGCTCTTCAAGATCCTGATCTTCGTCGCCCTCGTCGGCGGACTCATCTACGTGGTCAGGAAGTTCTTCCCGTCGTCGGACCGGGGCAGCTGGTAGCGGGCAGTACAGAGGGGCGGCGGTTCGTCCACCCGGGGGAATGGCTCCCCAAGCAGCGAACCCGCCGCGAGGCCACGCACTACAGTCCGGAATCCGGCGCGAAGGCCCCGTCTTCGCACCGCTCCGGGCGGCGCGCCCGGGGGCACACGCTCTCCGGGGGTGACCAGGCCATGGCCCACGCCACGCCCGCGGACCGACCGGATCGCTGGTCCACGGGTACACGCCAGGACGACGGCCCTGCCGCGCCCACACTCATCGGCTCCGTCCAGCGGGCCCTGCGACTGCTCGAAGCCGCAGCCGTCCACGAAGGTGGGGCCCCCGCCAAGCAGTTGGCCCGCGAGGCGGGCGTCGCGCTGCCCACCGCCTACCATCTGCTGCGCACCCTCACCCACGAGCGTTACCTGCGCCGGGTCGACGGGGTCTACGTGCTGGGGCCCGCCGTGGGCCGCCTGGGCGAGGCGCACGCCCAGCAGAGCCGCCGCCATCTCATCGACGACGTCTTACGCCACTGGCACGAACGCCTCGGCGCACCCGTCTACTTCGCCCTGTACCGGGACGGTGAGGTCGACCTGGTGGCGACGGCGGACACGCCCGGGAATCCCGCGGTCGCAGAATGGGCCGACTTCCGTGAGACCGCCCACGCCCACGCCATCGGCCAGTGCCTCCTCTCGCAGCTCGACGAGGAAAGCCGCCGGGACCACCTCTCCCGCCACCCGGTCCAGCCGCTCACTCCGTACTCGGTCCCGGACAGTCAGCGGCTCCTGCGCCGACTGGCAGCGGCCGAGCGTATGCAGCCCGTTGTCGAGTATCAGCAGTACGCGCTCGGCGTGGCCTGCGCGGCGGTGCCGATCACTGTCGGGTCCGCCGCCGCCGTCCTCGCCGTCTCCGTGCCCGCCGCCCAGTCGGAACGGCTGAGGGCCACCACGCAGCGGCTGCACCGGGACGTCGGCAGCATTCTGCGACGGCTCCGGTTCTCTATCAGCATCTGAAAACTCACTGCTTGTGATCCAATGATGGCGTTCTGCAAGATGCCATGAAGGGCCGGGACGGATTTCGGCCACATGGCGGCAACTGGCGGGGTAGTCCATGCGCGAGTCAGTACAGGCAGAGGTCATGATGAGCTTCCTCGTCTCCGAGGAGCTCGCCTTCCGCATTCCGGTCGAGCTGCGGTACGAGACCGTCGATCCGTACGCGGTGCGGCTGACGTTCCACCTCCCCGGAGACGCCCCGGTCACCTGGGTCTTCGGGCGCGAGCTGCTGGTCGAGGGGGTTCTGGACGCTGCCGGGGACGGCGACGTCCGGGTCTGCCCGGTAGGGCAGGCGGCCACCAAGGAGGTGCACATCACGCTCCAGGTCGGCTCCGAGCAGGCGCTCTTCCGCGCCGGAAAGGCGCCGCTGCTCGCCTTCCTCGACCGCACCGACCGGCTCGTCCCGCTCGGCAGCGAGCGGGCGCACGCCGACTTCGACAGTCACCTCGACGATGCTCTGAGCCGCATCCTCGCCGAGGAGCAGAGCGCCGGCTGAACAGGGGCGCCGGCCCGGGCCCGACCCGCGCCGGCGCCGGTCGCGGTCTCAGCGCTTGCGGCGGCGCCCCCTGCCGCCGCGCGCCCCTGGAGCGCCACCCACGGGCACCCCCGTGCCCTTGTCCGCCGACACGACCAGTGCCGCCAGCGCCGTCGTCACCGGGACCGAGGCCACCAGACCGATCGAACCCACCAGGGTCCGGACGATCTCCTCCGCCACCAGCTCGCTGTTGGCGACCATGCCCACGCTGCTCTGCGCGATGGAGAAGAGCAGCAACAGCGGTAGGGCCGCACCCGCGTACGCCAGTACCAGGGTGTTCACCACGGAGGCGATGTGGTCCCGGCCGATGCGGATGCCGGCCCGGTAGAGCTTGCGCCAGCCCATCGTCGGGTCCGCCTGGTGCAGTTCCCACACCGCCGAGGTCTGGGTGACCGTCACATCGTCCAGGACACCGAGGGAGCCGATGATCACGCCCGCCAGCAGCAGGCCGCTCATGTCGATCTCCGGGTAGAGACCGTGGATCAGCCCGGTGTTGTCGTCGGTGTTGCCCGTCAGCGCCGCCCAGCCGATGAACACCGATCCGAGCAGGCCGATCAGCAGGAGGGAGACCAGGGTGCCGAGCACCGCCACCGAGGTTCTCGCCGTCAGCCCGTGGCAGAGGTACAGGGCGATCAGCATGATGGCGCTGGCGCCGACCACCGCGACCACCAGCGGGTTCGAGCCCTGGAGGATCGCCGGCAGGATGAACAGCGTGAGCAGGGCGAAGCTCGCGGCGAGGGCGACCAGCGCCATCAGCCCCCGCATCCGGCCGACCAGCACCACCGCCACGGCGAAGATCCCGGCCAGCAGGGCGAGCGGGAACTCCCGGTCGACGTCGGTGACGGAGTACTGGAGTTCCTCCGGCGCGTCCGGCGCGTAGGCGACCACCACGCCCTGCCCCTGGTGCAGCTTCCGTGAGGCGTCCGGCTGCACGATCTCGGTGAAGGTCCGGCCCGCGTGCGGTCCGGAGGTGACCTCGATGGTGGCCTTCCCACACTGCCCGGTCGCCCGCTCCTGAGCCGAGCGGCCCTCGGGGGTGGAGGTGTCGCCGTTGGGGGGTGGCTGGGAGACGTTCACGTCGGCGCAGTCGACCTGATCCACCTTGGTGACCGAGCCCTGCTCCGTCTGCCGGTCCATGCCGACACCGGTCCGCTCGTGCGGCGGGGCGCCCCCCGGCCACAGGAGGAGCAACCCCACCACGACAGCGGCGGCGAACGGGATCAGGACAGCCGCGATCACCTTGCGCAGGTGCCTGGAGACGGGGGTGGCCGGGCCGTGGCTGTGGGAGTGCCCGTGGCCCCCCGTCGGCGGTTCACCACCGTGCCTCCCGGGACCGGACGGCGGACCGCCCGAGGGCGGCTGCGAGGGGGGCGGAGGCGGGGGCTTCGTCGAAGTCACGGTTCGATCATCGCAAGAGCCGGCGAGGCCCACTGTTCAGCACGGCCGACAGGACGCCAGCGTGGAGCCGCCTTCGTATACGCGGGAGCTCGGAGCGCCAGGCTGAGAGGGCGCTGGCCTCCGCTGGACGTCCGGGCGTCAACACCGGGCAGAACCAGGGACATCGCCGCGTCGTCCGCCGAACCTGTTACCGGGTAATGCCGGCGTAGGGAGTAGGTCTCACGACCGCACAGGACGCACGCACGCCTGCCTCCGCACCGAAGAACGAGGCCGGGAAGTCCATCGGCTCGCACAAGGCGTACATCGAGGGCTCCCGCCCCGATCTGCGCGTGCCGGTCCGCCAGGTGCACCTCACCAACGGAAACGCCGTCACGCTGTACGACACCTCCGGTCCGTACGCCGATCCTGCCGTTGCGCCCGACGTCCGCCGGGGCCTGACGTCCCTGAGGGAGCACTGGATCACGGCGGGCGGGGACACCGAGGAGTACGCCGGGCGCCCTGTCCGCCCAGAGGACGACGGGATCAAGCACACCAGCCCGCGTGGCGGGCTGCGCAACCTCGACGCGGCCTTCCCCGGCCGCCCCGTCATGTTTCCACGGCCCCGTTGCGGGGCCGTGGAAACATAACGGGGGCGCGGGAGCGGGACGACGCGCTGTCGGACGCGCGGTTCGAGTTCCGCTGGGAGGACCAGTTCAGCCTGGAGCCAGACCTGGACACCGCCCGGGAGTTCCACGACGAGACGCTTTCCGCCGAGCCGGCCGAGACAGCCCACTTCTGTTCCAGGTGTGGGCCGAAGTTCTGCTCGATGAAGATCAGCCAGGACCTTGCGAGCCGGTTCGGGGGCCAGGTCGGCGCGGAAGTATCCCGGGAGGGGATCGAGGCCGAGATGCTCCAGAAGCCCAAGGGGTTCGCCGAGTCCGGCAATCGTGGCCACCCGCCACTGGCGGACAAACGGCGGGGCGTGACGGTGATGTTTCACGGGAAACATCCCAACGGCCGTTGTTTCACGTGAAACAGGCGCAGGGCTCTGTTTCACGTGAAACGTGGCGAGTGGGCGGTCTGGTGCGACCTTCCGGCCGCCTGCGGCTCACCCGAAGCCGGGGCCGTCGCACTCCGAACTGCTGAAGTCAGGGCTGCTGAACCCGGGACGGACGTAGCCGAGTTGAGGCATGCGGTCGGCTTCGGTGGGGTGCACGCCGGGGGCCGCCGGCCCCGTACTGCGCAGGGTTCGGCCTTCCGGCTCAGTCGGCGAGGGGCAATCCGCTGACCAGAAGCTTGCCGGCCATGGTGACGCCGCCGTCGAGGGCGACGGCGAGCCCGTCCGCGTAGACGTGCGGGCCGTCGATCTGCGGACCGCTGTCGGGCGAGCCGCCCTCGGAGCCGGACTCCCCGAGTAGGTAGGGGATGGGGCTGTGGCCGTGGACGACGCGGTGACCGCCGTAGACGTCGAGGAGTTCGCGGGCGGCCGCCGCACCCTCGTCGCGGAAGGCGAACCGCTTGGTGAACTTGCGGAAGAGGTCCCAGCACTCGTCGGCGTCGTTGCGGGTGAGGATGGAGTGGACGGTGTCGTTGACCGCCTCGATCGAGTCCCCGTAGTCCAGGTACGCCGTGGTGTCCGAGTGGAGGAGCAGGTGGTCGTCCTCCTCGACGATGGCGTCCAGGCGGGACATCCACTGGAGGTGGTGGTCCTCCAGCCGCTCCATGTCGGTCTTCTGGCCGCCGTTGAGGAGCCAGGCGGCCTGGAAGGTGGCGGTGCCGGCTCCCGAGTCGATCGGGGTGTCGCCGAACCGCTTGGCGCCGAGCAGCAGCAACTCGTGGTTGCCCATCAGGGCCTTGCAGTACCCGCCGGCCGCCGCCGCCTCCGCGGAGAGGCGCATGACCAGCTCGATCACGCCGATCCCGTCAGGGCCCCGGTCGGTGAAGTCACCCAGGAACCAGACGCGGGCGTTGCCCGCCGACCAGCTGCCGTCGGCGTCGACCAGCCCCTGCGCCTGGAGCGCGGCCAGCAGTTCGTCGAGATAGCCGTGGACGTCGCCCACCGCGTAGAGCGGGCCGAGGCCGTCGGACGCGGGGCGCGGAGCGGTCTCCTCCGGGGCCGCCGCCACCTGCACGGTGTCGCCCCGGTTGATGACCGGCAGGTCCCGCTGGGTCGGGGTGTAGCCGTCCGGCGGTTCCTTGTCGAAGGGAGCGGACGCGGCCGGGGGCCCCGCCTGCTGGACGTACGCGGGTACCCGGAAGTCACGCAGTGTCGCCGTGCGCACCGTGGGTCCCTGACTGGCCCCCTGAGTCATCGACCCCTCCACCACCATCGCGCCGCCTCTGCACCGGTTCGGACTGCCTGGTCGCAGCGGCCCGCGGTGTCGTCCGCCCATCATAGGAATGCGGATCGCGCTGTGTGGTGCACCAGGGGTGGTGAATAACGACGGGACCTCGGTTCACCGGGGATTCCTTCCGAATTGGGAGGACTTTTACCCGGCGCTCTCCGTGTCGCTCACCCCTGACCGGAGGAGCGGGGCGGGTTGACGGTGGTGCGAGGGGCCCGCCGCATCGAGGAGGTCCGGATGATCAGCTCGGTCGGTATCACCTGTTCCACCGGCCGGTCCTGGTTGACGCCCTCGATGGCGTCGATGAGCAGTTGGACGACGGCGGTGCCGATCCGCCGGGGTTTGAGGGAGAGCGTGGTGACGGGCGGCTCGGTGCTGGCGTAGACGGTGGACTCGCTGCAGCAGACCAGGAGGAGGTCGTCGGGGACGCGCAGCCCGTAGCGGCGGGCGGCGGCGAGCAGGTCGGTGCCGTTGGGGTCGAAGAGCCCGTAGACGGCGTCGGGCCGGTCCGGGCGGGCGAGGAGCCGGTCGGCGGCGACGGCGCCGGCGCACGGGTCGTGCGCCGGGTACGCCTCCAGTACCGGGTCCTGGCCGATCCGGGAGCACCACCTCAGGTAGGCGGAGGTGGACAGACGGGTGTACATGTCCGTGGTCGTGCCGGTGAGCAGACCGATCCGGCGGGCGCCCGCCGCGGCGAGGTGGTCGAGGATGTCGAGGACGGCTGCCTCGTGGTCGTTGTCGACCCAGGCGGTGACGGGGAGGGAACCCGCGGGCCGCCCGTCGGAGACGACCGGGAGCCCTTGGCGGGCGAGTTCACGGACCACCGGGTCGTCGTCGGCCGGATCGACCACCACGGTGCCGTCGAGCGCCACGTTGGACCAGACGTCGACGGGGCTGAGGCGGGAGGTCGCGGGGAGGATCACCAGGGCGTAGCCGCGGTCGAGCGCGGCAGAGGTAGCGGCTCTGGCCATCTCCGCGAAGTAGGCGAACTCGGTGAAGGTGAAAGGTTCATCCCCGTACGTGGTCACGGTCAGGCCGATGAGGCCCGACTTGCCCGTGCGGAGGGTGCGGGCCGCCGCCGAGGGGCGGTAGCCCAGTCGTTCCGCCACCTCGCGGACGTGGCGGCGAGTGACATCCGGGAGTCTTCCCTTGCCGTTGAGGGCATCGGACACGGTCGTGATGGAGACGCCGGCGGCGGCGGCCACATCTCTGATGCCCGCTCGCATTGGCCGGCTCCCCCGGCGGGTCGTATCCGCTCGGCTCACCTGGTGCTTCCCTGCTGCTGTCATGGCGAGCCGATAGTAGGGCTCAGGGAGACGGGTGGCCCGGATGCATATGCAGGCGTTGACGGAGACGTTTCTGCATGGTCATTCTCGCTCAACGCTGATGAATTACCAGGTACTTGACGGTTCTGGCCCGCTAAACCGGATGCTCTGAAGGAACGGTCCCGCTTATCGGACGAGGGGACGGCGGAGGTTCAACTCACCTTCACGAGGGATGCGCGCCACGGCGTGGGCCACCGGCGCGCGAAGGGGGAGCGTGCGCCCCTCGCTCACTGCCGGTCGGTGTCTGGAGGAGCACCCACCGTGTTCCCCCTGTCGAGGCCCTGCGCCGGGAAGCCCAATCCTCATAAGGTGAGAAGTATTCGAACCGGTGATCACGAGGAGGACCGCAGTGAGCGAGTCGACCCCCACGTTGCGTGCGGAGATGGCGGGCATTCCGGCCTACAAGCCCGGGAAGCCCGCCTCCGCCTCCGAGGGCCCGGCGGCCTACAAGCTGTCCTCCAACGAGAACCCCTACCCGCCCCTTCCTGGTGTACTGGAGAGCACGCTGGCCGCGGCCGCCCAGCTCAACCGATACCCGGACATGGCGTGCACCACACTGACGACCGAGCTGGCCGAGCGGTTCGAGGTGCCGAGGGAGCACGTGGCGACCGGCACCGGGTCGGTCGGTGTGGCGCAGCAGCTGCTCCAGGCCACCTCGGGACCCGGCGATGAAGTGATCTACGCCTGGCGGTCGTTCGAGGCGTACCCGATCATCACGCAGATCAGCGGGGCGAAGTCGGTCCAAGTGCCGCTGACCTCCGGTGAGGTGCACGACCTGGACGCGATGGCGGCGGCGATCACCGACCGCACGCGGCTCATCTTCGTCTGCAACCCCAACAACCCCACGGGCACCGTCGTCCGCCGGGCCGAGCTGGAGCGGTTCCTCGACCAGGTACCCAGCGACGTGCTGGTCGTGCTGGACGAGGCGTACCGCGAGTTCATCCGGGACACCGAGGTGCCGGACGGGGTCGAGATCTACCGGGACCGCCCGAACGTCGCCGTGCTGCGGACGTTCTCGAAGGCGTACGGCCTGGCCGGTCTGCGGGTCGGCTTCGCGATCGCCCACGAGCCGGTGGCGGCGGCGCTGCGGAAGACGGCGGTCCCCTTCGGTGTGAGCCAGCTCGCGCAGGATGCGGCCGTGGCCTCGCTGCGCGCGGAGGACGAGCTGCTCGCTCGGGTCGGCGCCCTGGTCGGCGAGCGGACGCGAGTGGTCTCCGCGCTCCAGGAGCAGGGGTGGACGGTGCCGGAGACCCAGGCCAACTTCGTCTGGCTGCGGCTGGGGGAGCAGACGGTCGAGTTCGCCCGGGCGTGCGAGCGGGCCGGCGTCGTGGTCCGGCCGTTCGCGGGCGAGGGTGTGCGGGTCACCATCGGCGAGACCGAGGCGAACGACCTCTTCCTGAAGGCGACGGAGGCGTTCCGCCGGCGCGGGTGACGGCGGCGGGCCGACGGTGCGGAGGCGGGGTTCCCGAAACGGGGCCCCGCCTCCTTCCCGTTTCGGCGGATAGGACATAATGCTTGTGAATGTGAACGCGTTCACAAGCGTATCCCTGTTTTAGCCGCTTTGTGGCGGGCCAAGAGGGGCTTGAGTGGGCGCGGATCGCGGTGATCCAAGGAGGAGACGTGGATCTTGCACTGGCGCCGGAAACCCTGTCACGTTGGCAGTTCGGCATCACAACCGTCTACCACTTCCTTTTCGTCCCCCTGACGATCTCGCTCGCCGGACTCACCGCCGGGCTCCAGACCGCATGGGTGCGGACAGGTAAGGAGAAGTACCTCAAGGCGACCAAGTTCTGGGGCAAGCTTTTCCTGATCAACATCGCCCTGGGGGTCGTCACCGGCATCGTCCAGGAGTTCCAGTTCGGCATGAACTGGTCCGACTACTCGCGCTTCGTCGGAGACGTCTTCGGCGCACCGCTGGCGTTCGAAGCCCTGATCGCCTTCTTCTTCGAGTCGACCTTCATCGGGCTGTGGATCTTCGGCTGGGACAAGCTGCCGCCCAAGATCCACCTGGCCTGCATGTGGATGGTGTCGATCGGCACCATCCTCTCCGCCTACTTCATCCTGGCCGCCAACTCCTGGATGCAGCACCCGGTCGGCTACCGCATCAACGAGGCCACCGGCCGCGCCGAGCTGACTGACTTCTGGCTGGTGCTGACCCAGAACACGGCCCTCGCGCAGTTCTTCCACACCATGGCGGCAGCCGTCCTCACCGGCGGCGCGTTCATGGCGGGCATCGCGGCCTACCACCTGATGCGGAAGAAGCACATCGGCCCGATGCGGCTCTCGCTCCGCCTGGGCCTGGTCACCCTTGCCGTCGGCGGCCTGCTCACCGCAGTCAGCGGCGACACTCTCGGCAAGATCATGTACCAGCAGCAGCCGATGAAGATGTCCGCGGCCGAGGCGCTCTGGGAGGGCGAGAAGCCCGCTCCCTTCTCCATCTTCGCCATCGGTGACGTGGACAGGGGCCACAACGTGGTAGCCGTCGAGGTGCCCGGTCTCCTCTCCTTCCTCGCTCACAACAACTTCACCGACCGGGTCCCCGGCATCAACGAGCTGAACGCCGAGTACCAGGAGAAGTACGGGCCCGGGGACTACCGGCCCAACATCCCGGTCGCCTACTGGGGCTTCCGCTGGATGATCGGGTTCGGCATGAGCTCCTTCGGGATCGGACTGCTCGGCCTCTGGCTCACCCGGAAGAAGTTCCTCCTCCCGCACCGCCTGCGCACCGGTGAGGACGAGGTGCCGAACCTCGTGCTGCTCCGCAACAAGGTGCTGGGCCCACGGCTCAGCCGCCTCTACTGGCGCCTTGCCCTCTACACGCTGGCCTTCCCGCTGGTGGCCAACTCCTGGGGATGGATCTTCACCGAGATGGGCCGGCAGCCCTGGTCGGTCTTCGGCGTCCTGCGCACCGCCGACTCGGTCTCCCCCGGCGTCTCCCAGGGCGAGGTCCTCACCTCGATGATCGTCTTCACCCTGGTCTACGCCGCGCTCGCGGCCATCGAGGTCAAGCTGCTCGTGAAGTACGTCAAGGCCGGCCCGCCCGAACTGACGGAGGCCGATCTCAACCCGCCCAAGAAGATCGGCGGCGACTCCAACGACGCCGACCGGCCCATGGCCTTCTCGTACTGAGGGAGTGCTGAGGTATGGAACTCCACGACGTCTGGTTCGTCCTTATCGCCGTCCTGTGGACCGGCTACTTCTTCCTGGAGGGCTTCGACTTCGGGGTCGGGGTCCTCACCAAGCTGCTCGCCCGTGACCGGAAGGAGAAGCGGGTCCTCATCAACACCATCGGACCCGTCTGGGACGGCAACGAGGTGTGGCTGCTCAGCGCCGGCGGTGCCACCTTCGCCGCCTTCCCCGAGTGGTACGCCACCCTCTTCTCCGGCTTCTACCTGCCGCTGCTGCTCATCCTGGTCTGCCTCATCATCCGCGGTGTCGCCTTCGAGTACCGGGCCAAGCGGAGTGGCGACCGGTGGCAGACCAACTGGGAGCACGCCATCTTCTGGTGCTCCCTGCTCCCGGCCTTCCTCTGGGGCGTGGCCTTCGGCAACATCGTGCACGGGGTGGCGATCGACGCCGACAAGGAGTACGTAGGCAACTTCCTTGACCTGCTCAACCCGTACGCGCTGCTCGGAGGGCTGGTCACCCTCACCCTCTTCACCTTCCACGGCACGGTGTTCGCCGGGCTCAAGACGGTCGGGGAGATCCGGGGGCGGGCACGGGTGCTGGCGCTGCGACTCGGTGTGGTCACCGCGGTGGTGGCCCTGGGCTTCCTCCTCTGGACCCAGGCCGACCACGGCAAGCCCGCCGGTGCCGTCCTGCTGGCGGTCGCCGTCCTCGCGCTGCTGGCCGCTCTCGGCGCCGTCGCCAAGAGCAGGGAAGGGTGGGCCTTCGCCCTCTCGGGGCTGACCATCGTCGCCAGCGTGGCGATGCTCTTCGTCTCGCTCTTCCCTGAGGTGATGCCCTCCACCCTGGACCCGGCGTGGAGCCTCACGGCGGCCAACTCCGCCTCCACTCCGTACACGTTGAAGATCATGACCTGGTGTGCGGGGATCGCCACGCCGGTGGTCCTCCTGTACCAGGGGTGGACGTACTGGGTCTTCCGTAAGCGCATCGGCACGCACCACATCGTCGAGGCCCACTGACCGCACACGCGGGGGCCGGAGCGTCCGGCCCCGGCCCCCGCGCCGGACGGCGGTGCCCGCTGTCCGGCAGCCCCCGGAGGGTGTTTCACGTGAAACCGATCGACCCCCGACTCCTCAGGTACGCCCGCGCCACCCGGTTCTTCCTGGTCGCCGTGGTGATGCTCGGCGCGATCGGCGCAGGGCTGGTCATCGCCCAGGCCATGCTCCTCGCGGAGCTGATCGTCTCCTCCTTCGAGCAGCGCTACGACACGGGAGACCTGACCACTCCGCTCCTCCTCCTGGTCGCGGTCGCCCTCGGGCGGGCTCTGGTCTCCTGGCTGACCGAACTCGCCGCCCACCGGGCCAGTGCCGCCGTCACCTCCGAACTGCGGATGCGGCTGGTGGAACGGGCCGGGCGGCTGGGCCCCGGCTGGCTCGGGGGCCAGCGGACCGGCTCTCTCATCGCCCTTGCCACCCGTGGGGTGGACGCCCTGGACGACTACTTCTCCCGGTACCTGCCGCAGCTGGGACTGGCCGTCGTCGTGCCGGTGGCGGTGCTGGCCCGGATCGTGACCGAGGACTGGGTCTCGGCGGCCATCATCGTCGTCACCCTCCCCCTCATCCCGCTCTTCATGGCGCTCATCGGCTGGGCGACCCAGTCGCGGATGGACCGGCAGTGGGGGCTGCTGTCGCGGCTCTCCGGCCACTTCCTCGATGTGGTCGCCGGGCTGCCGACCCTCAAGATCTTCGGGCGGGCCAAGGCGCAGGCCGAGTCGATCCGCCGCATCACCCACGACTACCGCAGGGCGACGCTGCGCACCTTGCGCATCGCCTTCCTCTCCTCCTTCGCACTGGAACTGCTGGCCACCCTCTCGGTCGCCCTGGTGGCTGTCGCCATCGGTATGCGGCTCGTCCACGGGGACATGGACCTGTACACGGGCCTGGTCATCCTCATCCTGGCCCCCGAGGCGTACCTGCCGCTGCGCCAGGTCGGCGCGCAGTACCACGCGGCCGCCGAAGGGCTGGCCGCGGCCGAGGAGGTCTTCGCCGTCCTGGAGACGCCCGTGCCGAACACCGGGACACTGGCCCCGCCGGCGGGCGCCCTCTCCTTCGAGGGAGTGACCGTCCGCTACCCGGGGCGCGAAGCTCCCGCCGTCCGGGAAGCCGGCTTCACAGTGGCGCCGGGGGAGACGGTGGCCCTCGTCGGGCCGAGTGGCTGCGGCAAGACCACCCTGCTCCGGGCGGCCCTGGGCTTCGTCGCCCCGGCTGAGGGGCGGATCGCGGTCGGCGGGACCGATCTGGCGGAGGTCGACCGGGAGCAGTGGCACCAGCGCATCGCCTGGGTCCCCCAGCGACCGCAGCTCTTCGCCGGCACCGTCGCGGAGAACGTACGGCTCGCCCGTCCCGACGCCTCCGACGCAGAGGTCGCGCGAGCCCTCGAACAAGCGGGGGCGGAGGGCTTCGTCGCCGGCCTCCCCCTGGGTACGGAGACGGAGCTGGGTGAGGACGGCGCGGGCCTCTCGGCCGGTCAGCGTCA
Source organism: Streptomyces sp. BBFR102 (assembly GCF_051397025.1). NCBI lineage: Bacteria > Bacillati > Actinomycetota > Actinomycetes > Kitasatosporales > Streptomycetaceae > Streptomyces > Streptomyces sp. BBFR102. Next base: position 2,823,550 of record NZ_CP195757.1, on the reverse strand, counting down.
ACGTGTCGCGCTGGCCCGGGCCTTCCTCGCGGACCGGCCGGTCCTGCTGCTGGACGAGCCCACCGCCTCGCTCGACGGGGCGAGTGAGGAGGGCATCGTCGAGGCGGTGCGACGGCTCGCCGTGGGCCGGACGGTGCTGCTGGTGGTGCACCGGCCCGCGTTGCTCGCCGTGGCCGACCGCGTGGTGCGGCTCGACGAGGTGATGCAGGCACCGGCCGGGGAGGGGGAACGTGGAGCCTCCACCCGGACACCGGCCGTGGCAGTCGATTCCCTGACGGTGGCCGACGGCCCGCGGGGAGCCGACGTTTCACGTGAAACACGGCCGGAGGAATGGGAGTGGTTCTTCTCCGATGTTTCACGTGAAACCACGTCACGGCAGGAGCAGTCCGAGGCCGGTGTTTCACGTGAAACACCGGCGGCCGGGACAGCGCCGCCTCCGCAGCGTTCCGTACGGATCTCCGCCCTGGCCCGGGTGCGCGCGGCCGGCCACACGCGCCGCGGGCGCCTGTTCCTCTCGCTCGTTCTGGGCAGCCTGGCGCTCGGTAGTGCGGTGGGCCTCATGGCCACCTCCGGCTACCTGATCTCCCGTGCCTCGCAACAGCCCCCGGTGCTCTACCTGATGATGGCCGTGACGGCGACGCGCGCCTTCGGTATCGGGCGGGCCGTCTTCCGCTACGCGGAGCGGCTCGTCTCCCACGACGTGGTCCTGCGGATGCTGGCCGACACCAGGGTCGCGGTGTTCCGGCGACTGGAGCGCCTCGCCCCGGCCGGGCTGCGGAGCACACGCCGGGGTGACCTGCTCTCACGCCTGGTCGCCGACGTGGACGCGCTCCAGGACTACTGGCTGCGGTGGCTCCTTCCGGCCGGCTGGGCCGCCCTCGTCTCCACTGCCTCCGTCCTCTTCATGACCTGGCTCCTTCCGCAGGCCGGGGCCGTTCTGGCGGTCGGCCTGTTGGCGGCGGGCGTAGGTGTGCCCCTGATCAGCGGCGCCTTCGCCCGGCGCGCCGAACGGCGTCTGGCGCCGGCCCGGGGCGCCCTGGCCACCAGGGTCGCCGAGGTCCTGACCGGCACCGGCGAGCTGACGGTGGCGGGCGCGCTCGCCCACCGCACCGCGCGGACCGGCGCCGCCGACCGCGAGCTGACCCGGATCAGGGCGCGGGGCGCGGCGGCCAACGCTCTGGGCTCCGGGCTGACCATGGCGATCACCGGACTGACCACGGTGGCGGCGGCGTACGTCGGCATCCGGGGAGTGAGCGCGGGCGCCCTGGACGGGGTGGCGCTGGCCGTCGTGGTACTGACGCCGCTCGCCGTCTTCGAGGCGGTGACCGGGCTCCCGCTCGCGGTCCAGTTCCGACAGCGGGTGCGCCGCAGCGCCGAGCGGGTCCACGAGGTGCTGGACGCACCCGCCCCGGTCGCCGAACCCGAGACGGCCGCAACGGCACCGCAGAGCCCCTTCCCCGTGGAGCTGCGCGGGGTGGACGCCCGCTACCCCGGTCAGGCACACGACGCCCTCACGGGAATCGACCTGACCGTCGCCGAGGGGCGCCGGATCGCCGTGGTGGGCCCGTCCGGTTCTGGCAAGACCACGCTGGCTCAGCTGCTGCTCAGGTTCCTCGACCCTCACAGGGGGAGCTACACACTCGCCGGCGCCCGGGCCACGGAGCTGGACGGGGACGACGTACGCCGTCTGGTGGGGCTCTGCGCGCAGGACGCCCACGTCTTCGACAGCACCCTGAGGGAGAACCTCCTCCTCGCCGACCGCTCCGCGACCGAGGACCGGCTCCGCGAAGCGCTGGCGCGGGCCCGGCTGCTGGAGTGGGCCGAGACGCTGCCCGAGGGGCTGGACACCCCGGTCGGGGAGCACGGCGCACGGCTCTCCGGTGGGCAGCGGCAGCGACTGGCCCTGGCCAGGGCGCTCCTGGCCGACTTCCCGCTCCTGGTGCTCGACGAGCCCGCCGAACACCTCGATCTGGAGACCGCCGACCGCCTCACCGCGGACCTGCTGGCGGCGACCCGGGGACGTACCACCGTCCTCATCACCCACCGGCTCACCGGGCTGGAAGCCGTCGACGAGATCCTGGTGCTGGAGCAGGGCGCGATCGTGCAGCGCGGCACATACGAGGAACTGAGCACGGGAGACGGGCCCTTCCGGAATCTGCGGGAGCGGGAGCGGTCCACGGACGCGCTGCTGCTCGGCCGGAACGAGGTGGCGGCGTGAGCCACGTGGTCCGGTGGGCGGGACCCCACACGACCGGGCGCCGCCCGTCCGCCGCCAACCGGACCAATGAGGCTCTCCCCATGTCGCCCACCGCCGAGAACCGCTCCGGCTCGCCTGCGGACGACACCATCACCGACATCCAGGGGCTGCACGAGGTCTCCGCCGAGCTGGCGGTCCGTATCCCCCAACTGCTGGCAGCGATGCGCTCCGTCGGTTCCGGCACCGAGCTGCACCACACGCTCGACCGGCTCTGCGAGACCGCCGCGGAGCTGGGCGCCGCGCGGTACGCGGCGATCGGGGTCGTCGCCGAGGACGGGAAGGGCCTGTCGGACTTCGTCCACCACGGTGTCGACGGCGCCACGGCCCGCGCCATCGGCCACCTCCCCGACGGGCACCGGGGGCTGCTCGGGGCGCTGATCCACGACCCGCGCCCGGTCCGCCTCACCGACCTCACCACTGACCCGCGCTCCTGCGGATTCCCGCCCCATCACCCGCCGATGCGGTCCTTCCTCGGCGTCCCCATCCGGGTCGGCGAGGAGATCTTCGGCAACCTCTACCTGGCGGAGAAGGAGGGCGGCGCCGAGTTCACCGAGGAGGATCTCCAGATCCTGCGGGTGCTGGCCACCGAGGCCGGCATCGCCATCGGCAACGCCCGGCTGCACGAGGCGGCGAAGCAGCGTGAGCGGTGGATCGACGGCTCCGTCGCCGTCACCACCGCCCTCCTCTCCGGCAGCGACGCCGACGAGGCGCTCACCGTCGTGGCGGAGCAGGCGCGCCACCTCGCCGACGCGCGGGCCGGTTTCGTCCTGCTGCCCACCGAGGAGGGCGGGATGGAGATCGTCGCCGCCTCCTCGCGCGCGGAGGAACCCCACGGCGCCCTGGGCCTGGTCATCCCCGCCGACAGCGAACTCGTCCGCGAACTGCTCGCGGGCCGCCCGGTCCTCGTGGACGACGCCACCAGCGACGCCCGCGTACGCACCGAGGTCGGCGCCGGGTTCGGGCCCAGCATGATGCTGCCCCTGGTAAGCGATGGCCGGGTGCTGGGCGCCCTGGTCACCCCGCGCTCCATCGGAGCCCGGCACTTCACCGAGACGGAACGGACCCTGGCCGGCCAGTTCGCCACCCAGGCCGCACTCGCCCTGCGGATGGCCGAGGCTCAGCGCGACCGCGAACGCCTCGCCGTCCTGGAGGACCGCGACCGGATCGCCCGCGATCTGCACGACCTGGTGATCCAGCGGCTCTTCGCCACCGGCATGATGCTGGAGACGGCCCAGCGCCGCTCCGACGCCCCCGCCGTCCAGGAGCGACTCGGCAAGGCGGTGGACGAACTCGACGTCACCATCCAGGAGATCCGCACCGCGATCTTCGCCTTGCGGCAGGGGCCCGCAGACGCCCCGACCGGGCTGCGTACCCGCGTCCTGCGGGAGGTCAACCTGGCCGCCGTGCCGTTGGGCTTCATCCCGGCGCACCACTTTCTCGGGCCCGTCGACACCCTCGTGGGGGAGACCACCGGCAAGAACCTGGTCGCCGCCCTCCGCGAAGCGCTCTCCAACGCCTTCCGCCACTCCGGTGCCGGCCGCATCGAGGTGGTCGTCGATGCCGGGCGCACCCTGTCCGACGGAACACCGGGAGTCCGCCTCACCGTGGCCGACGACGGGATCGGCATCACCGACGGCGGACGCCGCAGCGGCCTGCGCAACCTCAAGCGGCGCGCCGAATCCCTCGGCGGCTCCAGCTGGTACGGCCCCGGCATCGGCGAGGAGGGCGGCGGCACCTCGGTCATCTGGGAGGCCGCCCTCTGACGGCCGAGCCCGGCCCGCCGCCCCACCCTGTTCAGCGGTACGCGCCTGCTCCGTACGGGGCACGCCGTCCCTCGCCCGTACGAGTCCGGTGGGAGGGCGGGCGCTGACGCGGGAAGCGATCCGGGCATGAGCTCCCGAGACCGCCGCCACCTGTTCCTCCCGGTCCTGTGTGCGCTGCTCGCCCTCGGGTACCTCGCCCCGCACGATGCGAACGGCGCCACGCCACCCGATCCCGGTGCCGAGGTGGCGCGTCTCTACGAGGAGGCGTCCGCCGCCACCCAGCGGTACGAGGCCGGGCTCCGGGCCTCCCGCGCACAGCGCCGGGAGGCGAGACGGCTGGAGAAGCGCCTCGCCGAGGAGCGCCGCCTGCTCGCCACCTACCGGGCCGACCTGGGGCGGATCGCCAGTGCCCAGTACCGCGCCGGTGCCGGGCTGCCGTACACGGCGCGGCTGCTCCTGGCGGACGATCCCGAGGCCCTGATCCGCAGTCAGCACGCCGCCAGCCAGGCCGACCTGGCGGTCACCAACGCCCTCGGCCGCACACAGCGGGCCGAACGGCGGCTGGCGGCAGGCGAACGGAGCGCGGCCAAGGTCTCCCGGGCGCTGGCCCGCCGCGCCGACGAGCTGGGCAAGCTCAAGACGGGCATCGAGCACCAGCTGCGCGAGGCCCAGCAGCGGCTGGAGCGGCAGGCCGAGACCTCGGTGACGGCCGGCAGGTGCCGGGGAGCCGTCCGCCTCGGCAACGCCGGCAGCCCCGCCCGTACGGCACGGCCGTGGATGACGCCGGTCCGCTCCTACACCCTCTCGGCCGGTTACGGCGGAGAGGGCGCCCGGTGGGCCAACCGGCACAGCGGACAGGACTTCGCCGTCGCCACGGGGACCCCGATCCGCGCGATCGGCGCCGGGCGAGTCGTCCGGGTGGGCTGCGGTGGCGCGTACGGCATCGAGGTCGTGGTGCGGCACGACGGCGGTTACTACTCGCAGTACGCGCACCTCTCGGCGCCCGCCGTCGACCAGGGGGAACGGGTCCAGGCCGGGGACTGGATCGGGCAGTCCGGCAGCACCGGGAACTCGACCGGACCGCACCTGCACTTCGAGATCCGCCTGACCCCCTACTACGGGTCGGCGGTCGACCCCGGTCCGTGGTTCGCGGAGCGGGGCGTCGTCCTCTGACGGGTGCCGGGCGAGCGGGCGCCCGGGTCAGCTCCCCGCGAGGATGCGCTCGATGACGAGGGCCACGCCGTCGTCGTTGTTGCCGAGCGTGGCGCCGGTGGCGGCGGCCTGGACGTCGGGGTGCGCGTTGCCCATGGCGTACGAGGAACCGGCCCAGCTCAGCATCTCGATGTCGTTCGGCATGTCGCCGAAGGCGGCCACCTCCTCGGGGTGGATGCCGCGTTCGGCGCAGCTCAGCGCCAGGGTGCTGGCCTTGGAGACGCCGTGGGCGCTGATCTCCAGCAGCGCGGTGGGGCTGGACCTGGTCACCGACACCAGGTCGCCGAGGACCGCCCGCGCCTGGGCCAGGAACGCGTCAGGGGCCAGCTCGTCGTGGTGGGCGAGGAGCTTGAGCACCGGTTGGGGCGTGCCGCCGGCTGGCTCCGCCAGGAGTTTCTCGGCGGGAGCGACGCCCTGCGCCGGGTCCAGGTGCAGCGGCGGGTAGCTCGGCTCGTGGAAGAGGCCGCTGGTGCGTTCCACGGCGAAGCTGGTGCCGGGTGCGTGGGCGCGGAGGGACGCCACGACCGCGAGCGCCGTCTCCTCCAGGAGCGGGCGGACCCGGACGAAGCGCGGCCGTGCGCTCTCGTCGTCGCCACCGAGGTCGACGACGGCGGCACCGTTCCCGCAGATGGCGAGGGCGTCGGCGTGGGCGTGGTCACGGACCACCCCCATCCACCGAGCCGGCCGCCCGGTCACGAACAGCACGCCGATCCCCGCCCGCTCCGCGGCGCCGAGGGCGGCGCAGGTCCGTGGGGAGATGGTCTTGTCGTCGCGGAGCAGCGTGCCGTCGAGGTCCGTGGCGATCAGACGGATCGGGACGGACGGGGCGGCCGGGGTCCGTGGCAACGGCGTCGCTGAGGTCACTCTTCGATTGTGACGCATATGCCAGCACGCGTGTGCGGACCTCCGCACAGATGAGTGCTTTCGATCGGTCGGGCACCCGGATGGCTGAAACCGGGCCGGAGCCGTTCGTCAGCCCCTCCCAGCTCCGCGACCCGCTCGGTGCGCAGCGTGACCTGACACGGACGTATCAGCCATGGGGCCGGCACACCGAGGTACGCGTGCCGTCTGCGGGGCTTCTCCCCCGCGAACTCAGTGCCGTCCCGCGTCGAGCAGTTCGCGCAGGCGGTCGCCGATCACGGACCCCCCGGGGCGCGGCTCGCTCTCGTAGTACCAGGGCTTGCGCCGAGGCAGCAGCGCCTCACCGTGCTCGCCCCAGGTGAATCCGGGGCCTTCTCAGCAGCTTGCGGAACACGGTGTCCGTCGTCTCCGGGTGAGCGGCGGCCAGCCGACGGATCGGCAGTGGCGTGATCGACTTCTCGCGCAGGTACGTGCGCAGCAGAGCCTGGTGCCGACTGCGGCCCGGGAGGGCGGGGTCGGCGAAGAGGTCCCGCCGCATCCCGTAGTCGGCGTAGAAGTTGAGCCCGTCGATCCGGGCGTAGATGACGCCGCGGTGGCGACACCCCGACGCCGACGTGGCGTGCCGGAATGTGCGTTGCCGGTCAGAACAGCGGCGGCGGGGGGAAGCCCGCGTATCGTCGGGGCATGCGTCTGAGCACGGTGATCCTTCCCATCCATCGATGGGCCGAAGGACGGAAGACCTGGCAACGGGCCGAGGACCTCGGCTTCTATGCCGCGTACACCTACGACCACCTGTCGTGGCGGTCGTTCCGGGACGGTCCCTGGTTCGGCGCGCTGCCGACGCTGACCGCCGCGGCGACCGCCACCCAGCGGCTGCGGCTGGGGACATTGGTGACCTCGCCGAACTTCCGGCACCCGGTGACCCTCGCGAAGGAGCTGATCTCCCTCGACGACGTCTCCGGCGGGCGGGTCACCCTCGGGATCGGTGCCGGTGGCAACGGCTTCGATGCCACCGCGCTCGGTCAGCAGGCGTGGACGCCGAAGGAGCGCGCGGACCGCTTCGCCGAGTTCGTGCCGCTGCTCGACCGGTTGCTGACGGAGGACGCCGTCTCGCAGCGCGGCACCTTCTACTCCGCCGACGAGGCGCGCAACGTCCCGGGCTGCGTCCAGCGACCCCGGCTGCCCTTCGCGGTCGCCGCGACCGGGCCGCGCGGGTTCAGGCTGGCGGCGCGGCACGGGCAGGCATGGGTGACGACGGGCGACCCGAAGCTGTACGAGACCGGGACCCCGGAGCAGTCGGTGCGGGCGCTGCGCGGCCAGATGGAGCGGCTCGGGACGGCGTGCCAGGAGGCCGGGCGGGAGGTGGCCGGGCTGGAGAAGATCCTGCTCACCGGGTTCACGCCGGAGCGGGCGCGCCCGCTGGACTCCGTCGACGCCTTCGTGGAGTTCGCCGGGCGCCACCAGGAGCTGGGCTTCACCGAGATCGTGGTGCACTGGCCGATCCCCGACTCGGACTTCGCTGCCGACCAGCCCGTCTTCGAGAAGATCGCCACCGAGGCGGTCGGGCAGCTCTCCTGAGCCCGCACGGCGCGCGCGGAGGCGTGCGCCGTGCCGCCTCTCACCTCGCAGGGTACGGACGGCGAGGAGGAAGCTGGGCGGCTCAGCCCTGTCCCGCCCACGAGCCCGTGCCGATGGGCACGTCCCTGCAACTGTGCGTAATTCCATGGCGTATTGAGGTTTGATCCACAGTGAAGGTGCGTTATCCACAGCCGCTGCCGTCAACCCTGTGGATAACTCGCCGCGTCTGTGGGGAACTTCGAGCAGAACCAGCGTGAGGGGCCGTCAGGAACGCTTGGCAGCCGCCCTGTTGCCTCAGCTGCCGCGCCGGTCCGGCTGCCAGGACGCGACCGTTCACCACGACGCTCACACCGGTGGGTTGAACCGTGCGAAGGCCCGGGCTCCCTTCGGGGAGAGGCGGGCGAGCAGGCGGCTGACGCGGGCCTCCGGGGTGACCGGGACGACGGCGCCGTTGTCGAGCACCGCGCGCAGAATCGCGTCGGCCACCTTCTCCGGCGGGAAGTTGCGCATGGCGTAGAGCTTGGTGGCGCGCCGTCGGCGCCTCGCCTCCTGGTTCTCGCTCGCTCCGGCGAAGCGGGCGGTGCGGGTGATGCCGGTGTTGACGATGCCGGGGCAGACCGCGGTGACACCGATGGAACGCGGGGCCAGTTCGGCGCGGAGGCTCTCGCTCAGCGTGAGGACGGCGGCCTTGGAGGTGCTGTAGGCGGGCAACGTCTTCGAGGGGAGGTAGGCCGCGGCGGAGGCGAGGTTGACGATGTGGCCGCCCTGGTTCCGCTCGGCCATCTGGCGGCCGAAGAGGCGGCAACCGTGGATGACACCCCAGAGATTGACGTCGAGGACGCGCCGCCAGTCCTCGGGTGTGGTGTCGAGAAGCGGGCCGAAGAGGCCGACACCCGCGTTGTTGACGAGGACGTCCACCGTGCCGTACTCGGCAGCGACCTTGGCGGCGAACTTCTCCATGGCCTGTTCGTCGCCGACGTCCACGGTCTCCGCCCAGGCGCGGGGGGCCCCGGCCGCGAGGGCCGCGCGCGCCGTGCCCGCCGCTCCCGCGCCGTCCCGGTCCGCGACGATGACACGGGCACCGGCTGCGGCGAAGGCGAGGGTGGTGGCCCGCCCGATCCCCCCGGCGGCCCCCGTGACCAGGATGAGCTGCCCGGCGAACCTCTCGGCGTAACGGGCCGACGCGGTCCGCCGGCGGGCGCTGCCGCGGGGCCGGCCGCCCTCGACCAGGGTGAGGGTGGTGGCCCGCCCGCTCTGGCGCACGGCCTCCCGGCTGTCGACGAACTCGCCGATCCACGCGGCGAGCTGGTCGGGGCGGGTACGCGGCACCCAGTGCTTGGCCGGGATCGTGCGCCGGACGAGCTGCGGAACCCAGGACTCCAGCTCGTCGTAGAGCCGCTGGGACAGGAAGACGTCGCCCGTCGGCGTGATCAGCTGTACCGGCGCGTGGGCGTACGGGTCGGGGCGTGGGTGGCGCAGGCGGGCGCGGACGTTGTCGCGGTAGAGCCAGGCTCCGTGGGCGGCGTCGTTCCCCAGGGAGGAGGTCGGATAGGCGCCTGCGGGAACCTTCTCCAGCCGCTCCAGGATGCGGGGCCAGTGCGTGCCGAGGGGGCCGCGCCAGGCCCGCTCGGGGAGGACGGGCGTGTGCAGCATGTAGACGTACCAGGACTTGGCGCCCTGGCTGAACAGCTGCGCCAGGCGGCGCGGGGTGGGTCGGCCGGCGCGCTTCCTGATCCAGTGCCCGAAGTGGTCCAGGGAGGGGCCGGAGAGCGAGGTGAAGGAGGCGACCCGGCCGCGGGTGCGCTCCACGGTGGTGAACTCCCAGGACTGCACGGAGCCCCAGTCGTGGCCGACGAGGTGGACCGGGGCGTCAGGGCTGACGGCGTCCACGACGGCGAGGAAGTCGTCGGTGAGCTTCTCCAGGGTGAAACCGCCGCGCAGCGGCCGGGGCGCGCTGGAGCGGCCGTGGCCGCGGACGTCGTAGAGGACGACGTGGTAGCGGTCGGCGAGGCGGGTGGCGACGCCGGACCAGACCTCCTTGGAGTCCGGGTACCCGTGGACCAGGACGACGGTGGGCCTGCTGGCGTCGCCCAGTTCCGCCACGCACAGCTCCACACCGCCCGTCCGCACCCGGCGCTCACGCGCTCCGCTCAGACCCCCCATGGCCCTGTACTCCGTCTCTCTCGTCCGTCGCGACGGGTGGAATCCGCACCGTGGCACCGACGAATCTGGCAACCCGGGGTGGTCCCGTCAATAGGTGTGCACCGGCTCTGTGGACACCTCTTCCAACAGCCGACCGCGTTCACACACGTGTGCTCCGCGCTCCGTTCCGCGACCCGGACGCGCTCCCGTACCCGGGTACGGCTCCCCTACGGGCTCGTAGTACCGGAGTCTGACGCGAGGACAGCCCCGTGGTCTGACGACCCCTGTGGCGCGTGCCACTACGTTCGAGGGGTGACTGTGATCGCGACCGAAAGCCTGAGCAAGCGGTACCCCAAGGTGACCGCGCTTGACCGGCTGACCATGGACGTCGGGCCCGGAGTGACCGGCCTCGTGGGGTCCAACGGTGCCGGGAAGTCCACGCTCATCAAGATCCTGCTGGGCCTGGCACCGGCCTCCGATGGGCGGGCGGAGGTGCTGGGCCTCGACGTCTCCACCCACGGCGGCGCCATCCGCGAGCGCGTGGGATACATGCCGGAGCACGACTGCCTGCCACCCGACGTCTCCGCCACCGAGTTCGTCGTGCACATGGCGCGGATGTCCGGGCTACCCCCCACCGCCGCCCGGGAGCGCACCGCCGACACCCTGCGTCACGTGGGGCTCTACGAAGAGCGCTACCGCCCCATGGGCGGCTACTCCACCGGCATGAAGCAGCGCGTGAAGCTGGCACAGGCCCTGGTCCACGACCCGGACCTGGTCTTCCTGGACGAGCCGACCAACGGCCTCGACCCGGTCGGCAGGGACGACATGCTGGGCCTGATCCGCCGTATCCACGCCGACTTCGGCATCTCGGTCCTGGTCACCTCCCACCTCCTCGGAGAGCTGGAGCGCACCTGCGACCACGTCGTGGTCATCGACGGCGGCAGCCTGCTCCGCTCCAGCTCCACCCGCGACTTCACCGGAGCGACCACCACACTGGCGGTCGAGGTCACCGACACCGAGGCGCATCCGGACGGCACGGCCGCGCTGCTGGCGGCGCTCCGCGCCCGGGGAGTCGCGGTCGGCTCGGGCGGCGTTCTCCCCGGCTCCGGCCACAGCCTGCTGCTGGAGGAGGCCGACGACCAGACCCGCGACCTGGTCCGGGACCTCGTCGTCGACCTCGGCCTCGGGCTGGTCCGTATGGAGCAGGGCCGCCGCCACATCGCCGACGTCTTCCACGCGGACGCCGACGGCGGCGGGCAGCGCGCGCAGCACGATCCATCAGGGCCTCCGCCCGCCGCCGGCCAGGCGCCCCCGGCAGTGGAGTCCCTCCGATCCACGGCGGGAGGCGGTCGGTCATGACCGTGGACAGCACGCAGATCCACAACATCGGCTACCGGAAGTACGACGGCCCGCGCCTGGGCCGTGCCCATGCCCGGCGCGCCCTCTACTCCCAGAGCCTGCGCGGTGCCTACGGCCTCGGCCGCTCGGCCAAGTCCAAGGTGCTGCCGATGCTCCTGTTCGCCGTGATGTGCCTCCCGGCGGCCATCATGGTCGCCGTCACGGTGACAGCAGGCCTCAAGACCCTCCCGGTCGACTACACCCGCTACGCCATCGTCATGCAGGCCGTCATCGGCCTCTACGTGGCCTCGCAGGCGCCCCAGTCGGTCTCCCGCGACCTGCGCTTCAAGACGGTGCCGCTCTACTTCTCCCGCCCCGTCGAGCGCGTCGACTACGTCCTCGCCAAGTACGCGGCGATGGCCTCGGCCCTCTTCCTGCTCACCGCCGTCCCGCTCCTGGTGCTCTACGCGGGCGCGCTGCTGGCCGAACTCGACTTCGCCGACCAGACGACGGGATTCGGCCAGGGCATGGTCTCGGTGGCACTGCTCTCCCTGCTCTTCGCCGGAATCGGCCTGGTGGTGTCGGCGGTCACGCCGCGCCGCGGCTTCGGGATCGCCGCCGTCATCGCCGTCTTCACCATCACCTACGGCGCGGTCTCCACCGTCCAGGCCATCGCCTTCCAGCAGGGCGTCACCGACGCGGTCGGCTGGATCGGCCTGTTCTCCCCCATCACCTTGATCGACGGAGTGCAGACGGCGTTCCTCGGAGCCTCTTCGGCCTACCCGGGCGGAGCCGGACCGTCCACGGCGGGCGGGGCCGTCCATCTCCTTGTCGTCCTCGGCATCATCGCCGGCTGCTACAGCCTGCTGATGCGCCGCTACCGGAAGGCCGGACTGTGACCACCCTGAGCATCGACCGCGCCTCCCGCTGGTTCGGGAACGTCGTCGCGGTCAACGACATCACCATGACGATCGGCCCCGGCGTCACCGGCCTCCTCGGGCCCAACGGCGCCGGCAAGTCCACGCTGATCAACATGATGGGCGGCTTCCTGGCCCCCTCCACCGGCACCGTCACCCTCGACGGCGACCCGGTCTGGCGGAACGAGTCCGTCTACCGGCACATCGGGATCGTCCCCGAACGCGAGGCGATGTACGACTTCCTCACCGGCCGGGAGTTCGTCGTCGCCAACGCCGAACTCCACGGCCTCGACGCCGCCTCGGCCGCCCGCGCCCTGGCCACGGTCGCCATGGAGTACGCCCAGGACCGCAAGATCGCCACCTACAGCAAGGGCATGCGCCAGCGGGTCAAGATGGCCTCGGCGCTGGTGCACGAGCCCTCCGTGCTCCTCCTCGACGAGCCGTTCAACGGCATGGACCCCCGCCAGCGGATGCAGCTCATGGAACTGCTGCGGCGGATGGGCGAGGAGGGCCGCACGGTGCTGTTCTCCTCGCACATCCTGGAGGAGGTCGAGCAGCTCGCCTCGCACATCGAGGTGATCGTCGCCGGACGGCACGCCGCGTCCGGGGACTTCCGCCGCATCCGGCGCCTGATGACCGACCGGCCGCACCAGTACGTGGTGCGCTCCAGCGACGACCGGGCGCTTGCCGCCGCGCTGATAGCGGACGCCTCCACCTCCGGCATCGAGGTGGACACCCAGGAAGGGATGCTGCGCGTCCAGGCGGTCGACTTCGGGCGGTTCACCGAACTGCTGCCCAGGGTGGCCCGGGACCACGGCATCCGGCTGCTGGCCGTCTCGCCGTCCGACGAGTCCCTCGAATCGGTCTTCTCCTATCTCGTCGCGGCGTAAGGAGCCTTCAGCGATGTACGACCCCACGGTCGCCCGGCTCACCTACCGGGCGCTGCTCGGCCGCCGCCGGGCCCTCATCCTCTTCGTCCTCCCCGCGCTGCTCCTCGTCATCGCGGCGGCGGTGCGGCTGCTCACCGGAGCCGACGACAGCACGGCGCAAGCGGTCCTCGGCGGGTTCTCGCTCGCCGTCATGGTGCCGATCATCGGCGTCATCGCGGGTACCGGCGCCATCGCGCCGGAGATCGACGACGGCTCGGTGGTGTACCTGCTGGCGAAGCCGATCAAGCGGCCCACGATCATCCTGACCAAGCTGATCGTCGCCGTCGGCGTGACGATGGCGTTCTCCGCCCTGCCCACCCTGGTCGCCGGCTTCATCCTCAACGGCAACGGGGGCCAGCTCGCCGTCGCCTACACGGTCGCGGCGCTGGTCGCCTCCATCGTCTACGCGGCGCTCTTCCTCCTGCTGGGCACCATCACCCGGCACGCCGTGGTCTTCGGCCTGGTCTACGCCCTGATCTGGGAGGGGCTCTTCGCCTCGCTCATCAGCGGAGCCCGCACGCTCAGCGTGCAGCAGTGGGCCCTGGCGGTCGCCGAGAAGGTGACGGGCGGGGCCACCATCGCCTCCGACGTGGCGCTGCCGACCGCCGTGATCCTGCTGGTCGCGGCGACCGTACTGGCCACCTGGTACGCGGGCCGGAAGCTGCGGAGCCTCACGGTGGCGGGGGAGGAGTGACCGGGGCCGGCCCCCGCGCCGCCCCGCAGGTGGCCGGGGCGCGGGAGGTCAGCCGGTGAGCAGGCGCTCCAGGACGACGGCGATGCCGTCCTCGGCGTTGGAGGTGGTGACTTCGTCGGCGACGGCCTTCAGCTCGCGGTGGGCGTTGGCCATGGCGACGCCGTGGCCCGCCCAGCCGAACATCGGGATGTCGTTCGGCATGTCGCCGAAGGCGATGGTCTCGGCGCCCTTGGTGCCCAGGCGCCGGGCGGCCAGCGAGAGCCCGGTGGCCTTGGAGAGCCCCAGCGGCAGCAGCTCCACCACGCCGGGGCCGGCCATCACGACGCCCACCAGGTCACCGGCGATGCGCAGCGCGGTCGCGGCCAGCTCGTCGTCGTCCAGGGTGGGGTGCTGGAGGTAGGCCTTGCTGATCGGCTCGGCCCACAGGCCGGCCCGGTCGGTGGAGGGGACCGAGACGAGGGGGCCCTCCTGGACCCGGTAGCCGGGTCCGACGAGCACGTCGCCCTCCAGGCCGTCCCGGGCGGCGGCGAGGTGCAGCGGACCGGTCTCCGCCTCGATCTTCTCGACGGCCAGCACGGCGAGGCGGCGGTCCATCGTCAGCGAGGTGAGGAGCCGCCGCTCCCCCGCGTGGTACACCTGCGCGCCCTGGCTGCAGACGGCGATGCCGTTGTAGCCGAGGTCGTCCAGGACGTGGCGGGTCCAGGCGACGGAACGGCCGGTCACCACGATGTGGGCGGCACCCGCCGCGGTGGCCGCGGCGAGTGCCTCACGGGTGCGTTCGGAGACCGTGTCGTCGGGTCGCAGCAGCGTTCCGTCCAGGTCGGTGGCGACGAGCTTGTACGGGAACACGGGGGCGGGACGGACGGGGGTCACGTGGCGAACGGCTCCAGACTGGGTGACTACTGCGGGTCGAGGGTTTCGCGTCCGCCGAGGTAGGGGCGGAGAACCTCCGGCACCCGCACGGAGCCGTCGGCCTGCTGGTGATTCTCCAGGATGGCGACGATGGTGCGCGGGACGGCGCACAGCGTGCCGTTGAGCGTCGCCAGCGGCTGGACCTTCTTGCCCTCGCGCATCCGCACGGACAGGCGGCGGGCCTGGAACTCCGTGCAGTTGGAGGTGGAGGTCAGCTCGCGGTACTTGCCCTGGGTCGGAATCCAGGCTTCGCAGTCGAACTTGCGCGAGGCGGACGAACCGAGGTCGGCGCTGGCCACGTCGATCACCTGGAAGGGCAGTTCCAGGCTCTGGAGCCACTGGATCTCCCAGTCGAGCAGGCGCTGGTGCTCGGCCTCGGCGTCCTCCGGCTCGACGTACGAGAACATCTCGACCTTGTCGAACTGGTGGACGCGGAAGATGCCCCGGGTGTCCTTGCCGTACGTACCGGCCTCGCGGCGGAAGCACGGGGAGAAGCCGGCGTACCGCAGGGGCAGCTTGTCGGCCTCGATGATCTCGTCCATGTGGTACGCGGCGAGGGGGACCTCGGAGGTGCCGACGAGGTAGAAGTCGTCCTTCTCCAGGTGGTAGACGTCCTCGGCGGCCTGGCCGAGGAAGCCGGTGCCCTCCATCGCGCGCGGGCGCACCAGCGCCGGCGTCAGCATCGGGGTGAACCCGGCGGCGGTGGCCTGGGCGATGGCGGCGTTGACCAGGGCCAGCTCCAGCAGGGCGCCGACGCCGGTCAGGTAGTAGAAGCGCGAGCCGGAGACCTTGGCGGCGCGCTCGACGTCGATGGCGCCGAGCGCCTCGCCGAGCTCCAGGTGGTCGCGGGGCTCGAAGCCCTCGGCGGCGAAGTCGCGGATGGTGCCGTGCTTGGCGAGGACGGCGAAGTCCTCCTCGCCGCCGACCGGCACGTCGGGGTGGACGAGGTTGCCCAGGCGGAGCAGGAGCTGCTTGGCCTCCTGGTCGGCGTCGTCCTTCTCGGCGTCGGCGGCCTTGACGGCGGCGGAGAGTTCACCGGCCTTCTTCAGCAGCTCGGCCTTCTCGTCACCGGTGGCCTTGGGGATGAGCTTGCCGAGCGCCTTCTGCTCGGAGCGCAGCTCGTCGAAGCGGACGCCGGACGACCTGCGCCGTTCGTCGGCGGAGAGCAGGGCGTCGACGAGCGCGACGTCCTCTCCACGGGCACGCTGGGAGGCGCGCACACGGTCGGGGTCCTCACGAAGCAGGCGAAGGTCAATCACGCCCTCCAGGCTACCGGGGTCGTCCAGCGCCCCACGACCCGATAAGGCTCGCCGTGCGAAACGTCCCCCTTCGCCCTCGGCGGCGAGGGGCGGGGGCCCCGGGGCAGTGTGACGCGTAAGGCGGCAGGGAGCCCCGGGAGCCGGCCGGCGCGGATTCTCCGGTCCCGCACCCCTTCGTTTTCCGGAGTCCGAAATCGTGGAACTCCGGAAACGGCGGAGTCCAGGACCGAAATCCGTCCGAGGCCGTCTGCGGACGGTACGGGGAGGGTCGGGCGAAAAGCGGTGCCACCTGGCGTTCGCGCCGCCGGCCCCGCCGGGCGCGTCGGTGAGGGCCCGACTGCCGCGCGAAAACGCCCACTTGAGGTCTCCGTTCCTGTTGTTGTCCACAGGAATGGCTCAACGGTAAAAGTTATCCACAGGCTGTGGGATTGATCTGTGGACACCGGAACGCCGGCTTCCGGAAGGGATGAACCGGCCGCGGGATTCCCGGATCAAACCTCGCGCACCCGCGCTTTCGAGTGGAAATGGGTCGTCCCAAAGGGTTGATCGCAAGAATTGACGTGACGGGGCCCTCTTTTGCGCGCCGTGAAACCGTCGGAGTCGGTTCACTCGCTTGTCGACGATGTCGCACTCACGTGTCGACTTGTCCCCAGGTCGAGACCCGAGCCTGTGGATAACTCTGTGGACAAGAAGAACCGGCAGGTGAGGGACGCTGGACGTGGCCACACCTCTGGTGAGGGACGGCTCAGAACCGCCCGTCCTGGCACCGGTTCAGCCAGTCGGCCGCCGACACGTACTGCTCGTCCGACGTGCCGGGACGCAGCGGCGCCAGGTCCTCGGGCCGGACGCCGGCGCGCGGGTAGGACCCCAGAAAGCGCACGTCGGGGCTGAGCCGCTTGAGCCCCATCAGCGCCTCGGCCACCCGGCGGTCGGAGATGTGCCCCTCGGCGTCTACGGCGAACCAGTAGTTCCCGATACCCGCGCCCGTCGGACGGGACTGGATCAGCATCAGGTTGACTCCGCGCACCGCGAACTCCTGGAGCAGTTCCAGCAGCGCACCGGGCCGGTCGGGGCCGAGCCAGACGACCACCGAGGTCTTGTCGGCGCCGGTCGGTGCGGACGGCCGGGCCGGACGGCCCACCAGGATGAAGCGGGTCTGCGCGTTCTCCGCGTCGTGGATATCGGTGACCAGCGGCTCCAGGCCGTAGGTGGCGGCGGCGAACTCACCGGCGAACGCCGCGTCGTACCGGCCCTCCTGCACCAGCCGGGCGCCGTCCGCGTTGGAGGCGGCCGACTCCCACTGCGCCTCGGGGAGGTGCGCGGTGAGCCAGTTGCGGACCTGGGCCTGCGCCGCCGGATGCGCGGTCACCGTCTTGATGTCGGCCAGCTGGGTGCCCGGCCGTACCAGCAGGGCGAAGGAGATCGAGAGCAGTACCTCGCGGTAGATCATCAGCGGCTGACCGGCGGCCAGCTCGTCGAGGGTGGTGGTGATGCCGCCCTCCACCGAGTTCTCGATCGGTACCAGCGCGGCTGCCGCCTTCCCCGCACGGACCGCGTCCAGGGCGGCCGGCACGGAGACCATCGGGGTGAGTTCCCGGGTGGCGGCCTCGGGGAGCTGACGGAGCGCGGCCTCGGTGAAGGTGCCTTCGGGGCCCAGATACGCGTAGCGGGTGGCTGACATGTCCGAAACCCTAGTCTCCCCGGGGCCGCCGATCGTGGCGGCGACCACCCAACGGACAGCGCGCTCCGTCTCGCGCGCCTGCCCGCACGGTCACCCTTCCAGCAACTCCTGCCCGACGTACCCGCCCTCCGGCGCCCCGCCCGGGACGGCGTACAGGCCGCTCGCCTCGTGCCGGATGAACGCCGAGAGCGCGTCGCCGCGGTCGAGCTTGCGCTGGACGGGGACGAAGCCGCGCAGCGGGTCGGCCTGCCAGCACAGGAAGAGCAGCCCGGCGTCGGGCACGCCCTTGTCGTCGACGCCGTCGTGGTACGAGAAGGGGCGCCGCAACATGGCGGCCCCGCCGTTCTGGTCGGGACGGGTGATCCGGGCGTGCGCGTTGAGCGGGATGACCAGCTCCCCGTCCTCGCCGACCCGCTCCAGGTCCGGCTCGGTGGTCTCGGTGCCGCCGGTGAGCGGTGCGCCGTCGGACTTCCGCCGCCCCATCACGGCCTCCTGGCCGGAGAGCGAGAGCTGCTCCCAGTCGTCGAGGAGCATCCGGATACGCCGGAAGACGACGTACGAACCGCCCGCCATCCAGGCCGGGTCGCCGTCGGCGGGGACCCGCACCCGGGCGGCGAAGTCCTCGTCCGAGGGCGAGGGGTTGTTGGTGCCGTCGACCTGGCCCATCAGGTTGCGGGTGGTCATCGGCTTCTCGGTGGCGCCGGGGGAGCGGTTGAAGCCGTCCGCCTGCCAGCGGACCCTGGCTGCCCGCCCGGCGTCCTTCTGCACCGCGCGCAGCGCGTGGAAGGCGACCAGGGCGTCGTCCGCGCCGATCTGGACCCACAGGTCGCCGTTGCTGCGACGGGCGTCGAGCCGGTCCGAGGAGAACTCCGGAAGCGGATCGAGCGCGGCCGGCCGCTGCCTCTCCAGACCGGTCCGGGCGAAGAAGCTGTGCCCGAACCCGAAGGTCAGGGTCAGCGCGGACGGCCCCGCGTCCAGAGCGATGCCGGTGTCGTGGCCGCCGGCCGGGGCGGGCTCCCCGGCCATCAGCCGGGCCGCCGTCTGCGACCAGCGCCGCAGCAGTGCCCGAGCCTCCTTGCGCCCCGCCCCGGGAGCCAGGTCGAAGGCGATCAGGTGACCCCGGGCGTGCAGCGGGGTGGTGATGCCGGGCTGATGTTCCACGTGAAACATCTCGCGCCGGGAGCCCACCTCGGCCAGCGGTGTGACGGTGTCGGAGGGAGCCGCCGCCGTGTAACCGGCGGCGGCTCCTGCCACGCCGAGAGCGAGGCCGGTCGCCCCGGCGGTGCCGAGCAGGCGCCGCCGGGTCACCGGACGCTGGAGAGGGGTGTCCGCCATGGTGGTTCAGCCGATCCTTGCGTTCTTGCTCACGGTCACCTGATCGATGTCGGAGGTCCGGACGGTGACCGCGACCGTCCAGCGACCCGCCAGCGGGATCTGCACCCCGGCGGCACTCCAGTGTCCTTCGGAGACGCGCTCCAGCGGAGCGGTGAGGGGACCGAGGTCCTGTGCCTTCAGGGTCAGTGCCACCTTCACCTCCGGGACGTCCAGCGGCTCCTCGCCCGGGTCCTGGACGTAGACGTGCAGCGCGTTGTCGCCGCTGCGCCCCGGGTCGACGTCGAGCAGCACGGTGCCCTTGCCGTCCTTGCCACCCGTGTCGAACGGCATGGTGAGGGAGACCGGGCCCTGCCGCTGGGCGGCGGAGGCCGAGGTGCCGGCCGCCGCCTCCTCCTCGGTACGGCCCGGCTCGGTCGTCGTCAGCACCGTGGTGACCGCCAACACGACCACCGCGATCCCGGCCTCCAGCAGTACGGAGCGCCGCAGCCCCGCTCGCTCCGGGTCGCCGTCCCGCTGCTTCTTGCGAGCGGCGGACGAGGCGGCTTCCCGCTGCCGGCGCAGCTGAGCCTCCCGCGCCGGGTCGGCCTGGACGGGGACCCGCGCAGCCGGGGCGGACTGTGTCCCGGGCGGACCGGCGGCCTCCGCGTCATCGCCCTGGGCGACCGCCAGCCGCCCTCCACCGTCGTCGCGCGCGGAAGCTTCGCCCGTCGGCGCGACGGCCTCCGTACGCTCGCCGCTGTCGGTGTCCGTTGCCCGGCGCCCGTCGTCCGCTGTCGCGCCCGCGGCGAGCGGCTCCGCCGCGACCGACGACCTCCCGCTCTCCGCCTCGGGCCCCGGATCGCCGGCGCCCTCGGACACCGCACCGAGCCGCCCCGTCCACCGGCGGGACAGACCCGCCACCGCGACGAGCAGGGCGACCAACCCGATCTTGACCAGCAGCAATCGCCCGTACGAGGTCCCGGTCAGCGCCGACCAGGAGCCGACCTGGCGCCACGTCTGGTAGAGGCCGGTCAGCGCCAGTACCACCACGGACCCGAAGGCCACCCGGGAGAACCGCCGGACGGCCCCGCGCTCCACGGACGGCGCCCGGTACAGCGCGACCAGCAGCGCCGTCAGCCCGCCGAGCCACGCCGCGACCGCGAGCAGGTGCAGTACGTCCACCGGCATGGCGATGCCCGCCTGCGGCCCGGTCGACGCGTGCTCGGACAGCGCCCAGGTCGCCGCGAGCCCCACCGCGACCACGGTGCCGCCGATCGCCAGCCCGAAGGTCAGGTCGCGCCGATCCTTCGGGTCCTCGTGCCGGGCATAGGCGCCGAAGAGGACGGCGACGAAGAGCGCGGCGGCGGCCAGCAGCAGCAACCGGGAGACCAGGGCCGCCCCGGTCCTGGTCTCCAGGACGCCGCCCAGCACCTCCAGATCGAAGACGTCCGCCAGCTTGCCGGAGCCCGCGTAGGGCCCGCGCAGCAGCAGCATCGCGAGGGTCGCCGCCGTCAGCCCGACCCAGCTGAACGCCACCAGCCGCTGCGTCGGCCGCACCCCGGCCCCGCGCGGCCAGCAGACCAGCACGAACGCGGCCCCGCCCACCAGCAGCGTGAACCCGCCGTACGAGAGGTAGCGGGCGATGCCGTAGAGCGCGCCGACGGCGCCGCCCCCCGCCGCCTGGTCGGGAACGGCCGCGCTGGTCTCGGAGGGGGCGCCGACGGAGAAGGTGAACGCACCGGCAACCGGGTGGCTGTCGGCCGAGACGACCTGGTAGGCGACGGTGAAGGTGCCGTCGGGCAGCCCGGCGCGCAGCTCCACCGCGTACTGCGCGCCGCCCGAGCCGAGTGACCGGGGAGTCTGCCCGGTGTCCACGCGGTTGCCCGCGGGGTCCAGGACGCGGATGGCCTCCTCGTCCACGGCGATCTGCTCGGAGAAGGTGAGCGAGACCTCCTTCGGCGCCTGCTCGACCACCGAGTCCTGCCGCGGGTCGCTCCCGGTCAGCGCCGCGTGGGCCCCGGCCCTCCCGGCCCCGGCCAGCACCGCGAGCCCGGCCAGGACCAGGGCGAGGAGTACGGGCAGCAGCCGGGCGGCCACCGCGCTCCGTGGCGCGGCGCCCTCTCTGCGGAGGCCGGTTTCCGTGCAGGTCATCAGCGGTCAGCTCCTCACTGTGCCGTGGTGCTCCTGAGTGGTCCCGCTCTTCGCCGGATGCGCCGTGCCGTGCCCCTGCCCCGACGCCTTGGCCGGGTTGTAGGTGGCCTCCTTCACCGGGAGGGAGACCGCGATCTCCCCCGACTCGCTGAAGTGCAGGGTGACCTCGACGGAGTCGCCGACCGCCGGGCGGCCGGTGAGCTGCTCGAACATCAGGTGGTTGCCGCCACGGCTGAAGTCGAGGGTGCCGTCGGCGGGCACCTCGAACGCGTCCTGCTCGCGCATGGTTCCGTCCTCGGTGCTGTGCAGCGTGACCCGCTCGGCGGACGGGCTGGTCACCGAGGTGAGCTGATCGGCGGTGCCACTGTTGGTGACGGTGAAGAAGCCGGCGGCCATGTCGGCGTTGACGGGTCGCGGCATGAAGGCGCCGTCCACGGTCAGCCGCGGTCCCCCCGACGCCTCGGCGCCGCCGTCCGAGCAGCCCGCCAGGGAGGCCGCCGCGGCCAGGGCGAGCGCACCGCCGAGCAGCCGGCGCCTCACGGCCTGGCCCCGGTCAGGAGCTTCGGCAGGTCCGCCTGGTAGTCGTCGGCGGTGGCGTCGTCGCCGTACAGGACGTACCCGGAGTCGTCCTTGGGCGAGAAGGCGATGACCTGCTTGCCGTGCATCGAGACCCGCTTGCCGTTCTTGTCCTCGGTCGGCTCGTCGATGGAGATGCCGATCGTGCGGGCGCCGCCCTGGATGGTGGCGAAGTCTCCGGTGAGCCCGATGAAATCGGGGTCCTGGCCCTTCAGCCAGGAGCCGAGCACCTCGGGGGTGTCGTGCTCCGGGTCGGTGGAGACGAAGACCACCTGGAGTTTCTCCTGGTCGGCCTTGGGGAGCGCCTTCTTGGCGATGGCGATGTTGCTCATCGTCAGCGGGCAGACGTCCGGGCAGTTGGTGTAGCCGAAGTAGATGAGGGTGGGCTTGCCCGCGGTCCGCTCCCGCAGGTCGAACTTCTTCCCCTGGGTGTCGGTGAGGACGAGGTCCGGCTTCTTGAACGGCTGGTCGAGAACGGTGGCCGCCTTCTCGGTGGCGGCGTCGGTGGAGACCGACGTGACCGGCTTGTCGCTGTCCGCAGAGCCGCCACAGGCGGTCAGTGTGAGCGCGGAGGCCGAGAGGAGGGCGGCGGCGAGCAGGGTCTTCTTGCGCATGGTGATGTCCCAGGGATCGGGTGCGGTGTGCACCGGGTGACCGTTCCACGGCCATGATCCCGGTGCACACCGCAGGGTTCAGCTGGTGGTACGCCGACGGCCGGAGAGAACGCCGAAGGCGACGCCCGCGAGGCCGACGAGAATGCCGACGATCGCGAGGACGCGGGCGGTGGAGTCGCTGGAGCCCTCGGCGGCCTGCTCGGACGACGCCTTCTCGGCATCATCACCGTGGCCCGAGCTGGCCTTTGCCGCCTTGTCGTCCGAGTCGGCGCCGTGACCGTCACCCGAGGCTGCCGTCAGAGCCAGCACCGGGGCCGGGGACTCCGGCTCCTCGCCCTCCGTCGGCTCCTCGATCCAGCGCACGACCTCCTTGCTGTCGTACGTCTGGATGGCCTTGAAGACGAGCTGGTCGGCGTCCTCGGGCAGCGCGCCGAGGGAGACCGGGAACTGCTGGAAGGTGCCGGGCGCGACCCCGTCCTCGTCCGCGGTCCAGGTGACCTTCGAGACGGCCTCGGTGATCTTGTTGCCGTGGCTCTCCAGCGGCTTGTCCAGTTTCTCCTTGGTGACCTTCACGTCCCAGCCGGGGACCGGCTGCGGCATGACGGAGGTCAGCGGGTGGTCGGCCGGGAAGTTGATCTCCAGCTTCACGGTGGAGGAGTCGTCCCGCTCGTTGGGGACCTTGAAGTTCACCGTCGCGTAGCCGCCCTGGGCGGCCTCGCCCTGCGGCTGCACACCCACGTGGGCGGCGGCGGTACCGGTGAGCAGGGCGACCCCGGCGGTCGCGGCCACCGCGAGGACGGAACCGCGCGCGGCCCAGCGGCGGCGCGAGCCGGCGGCGACGGTGGGCACGTTGTCGACAGACATGAAGGAACTCCACTTTCGGCAGTGGTGAACGGGTGAGGCGGTACGTGTCCGGCGCCGGTGCGCGCGGACCTCGCGGCCCCCCGTCCCGTCCGGGCACACCGTGGATGTGCGCGCGGGCGTTGCGGAGTGCCGCGTCAGACTGCGAGTACGTACACCTCGGCGGCGGGGGGACCCCGCCTGCCCACCGAGTGCTGGAGTTCGGCCGTCCGGAGCCGGGGCGGCTCGGGCGGTGCCAGATGCCGGGTCCAGGGCGCGCGGCCCGCGCCGAGACCCGCGCCGAGTGCTCGGACCAGGCGCAGGGCGGTGCGCAGCGCGCGCACCGGCGCCCCGTGGGCACGGAGTTCGTCGCGGCCGAGTGCGGAGAGCCGCACCAGCCGGAAGAGCGCGAGGTCACCTCGGCGCAACAGCCAGCCCGCGACGAGCGCGGCCAGCAGGTGGCCGAGGAGCATCGGCAGCGAGGGCAGCAGCCCGGCGAGCCCCGTGTGCTGGTGCGGGGAGGAGCCGTGCGGGTCGAGCCCCGCCGTGATGAGGATCTGCTGCGCCTGGTGCGGGGAGATGGCCCCGCTGTGTCCGCAGGTCAGCTCCCCGGCGCGGGCCACCAGGGTCGCTTCGGAGGCGGCCTGGGCGGCGCTCTGCTGGGCCATACCGAACAGGGCGTGCAGGGCGATCTGCCCGGCGGCCAGTGAGAGGACGATCCCCGGCAGGGAGCGTTCCCGTCCGGCGAACGCCGCCGACACGAGGAAGACCCCGAGGAAGGCGGCGGCCAGGGTCCAGCCCGGAATGGCGAGGCAGGAGGCGAAGACGTGCCCGGCTGCGGACACCACGACGCAGACCGCGGTGAACACCGCGGCCCTCAGGAGCCGGAGACCTGTTCCGGCCCGCGCGTACGCGTGGGGGGCAGCCATGACCGGCTCATCATCGCACCGGCGCCGCCGCGGCGGTACGGCAGGTATCCGCAAAGTCCGGGTACCTCAGCTTCTCGGACCAGTGATGCGGGCGTATGCGCAGGTACCGCCCGCGGTCAGGCGGGTTTCACGTGAAACACGGACAAGCCCGTACCGACGGAGCCACGCCGTGTTTCACGTGAAACGCGACCCCGATGGATGTTTCACGTGAAACACCGCGAGGGTCGTCGTTTCACGTGAAACGACGACCCTCGCCAGGGGCGGCCCGGGTCAGCCCTTGAGCTGGGTCATCCAGCGCTCGACCTCGTCCGAGGTGCGCGGAAGAGCGGCGGAGAGGTTCCGGTTGCCGTCCTCGGTGACCAGGATGTCGTCCTCGATCCGGACGCCGATGCCGCGGTACTCCTCCGGCACCGTCAGGTCGTCCGCCTGGAAGTACAGGCCAGGCTCGACGGTGAGGCACATACCGGGCTCCAGGGTGCCCTGCACGTAGGTCTCGGTCCGCGCGACCGCGCAGTCGTGGACGTCCATGCCGAGCATGTGGCCGGTGCCGTGCAGCGTGAAGCGGCGCTGGAGGCCCAGTTCCAGTACCCGGCCGACCGGGCCTTCGAGGATGCCCCACTCGACGAGGCGGGTGGCCAGCACGCGCTGCGACGCCTCGTGGAAGTCCCGGTACTTGGCGCCGGGACGCACGGCGGCGATGCCCGCCTCCTGAGCCTCGTACACGGCGTCGTAGATCTTCCGCTGGAGCGGGGAGTACGTGCCGTTGATGGGCAGGGTGCGGGTGACGTCCGCGGTGTAGAGGGTGTGCGTCTCCACGCCGGCGTCGAGCAGCAGCAGGTCGCCGGAGCGGACCTGGCCGTTGTTGCGGACCCAGTGGAGCGTGGTGGCGTGCGGGCCGGCGGCGCAGATGGAGCCGTAGCCGATGTCGTTGCCCTCGACGCGGGCGCGGAGGAAGAAGGTGCCCTCGATGTACCGCTCCGAGGTGGCCTCGGCCTTGTCCAGGACACGGACGACGTCCTCGAAGCCGCGGACGGTGGAGTCCACCGCCTTCTGGAGCTCGCGGACCTCGAAGGCGTCCTTGACCAGCCGGGCCTCGGAGAGGAAGACCTTCAGCTCCTCGTCGCGCTCGGCGGTGACCTTGTCGGCGAGGGCGGCCTCGACACCGGCGTCGTAGCCGCGGACCACGCGGACGGGGCCGGTGGCCTCGCCCAGGGCCTCGGCCAGCTCGCGCACGTCCTTGGCGGGGAGCCCGAGCAGCTGCTCCGCCTCGGTCAGCGAATGGCGGCGGCCCACCCACAGTTCACCCTGGCCGTCGAGCCAGAACTCGCCGTTCTCCCGGTTGGAGCGGGGGAGCAGGTAGACGGTGGCCTCGTGGCCGGACGCGGTCGGCTCCAGGACGAGGACGCCGTCCTCGGTCTGGTCGCCGGTGAGGTACGCGTACTCGACCGAGGAACGGAAGGGGTACTCGGTGTCGTTGGAGCGGGTCTTGAGGGTGCCTGCCGGGACGACCAGGCGTTCGCCGGGGAAACGGGCGGAGAGGGCGGCACGGCGGCCGGCGGTCTCGGCGGCCTGTTCGATCGGCTGGAGGTCGTGCAGTTCGGTGTCGGCCCAGCCCTGCGTCATGTTCTCGGCGAGCTCGTCGGAGAGTGCGGGGTAGAGCCCGTTCTTCCGCTGCTTGATCGGCTGCTCGCCGGACTCCGCCACGGCCTCATCGATTTCCTTCGGGGTCTCCGAGAGTTCCTCGGCCACGGCATTCCTCCTGGGTGTGACATGGGATGTTCATCCATCGTATGTCCGTTCCAGGCGGCACCGAAGGGGCGTGCGGCTGTTGCTCCCGTCACCGGGGGGCGCCGGCTCCGGCGCCCCGTCCCCGCGTCAGTCGAAGCGGACAGCGAGCAGGACCACGTCCTCCTCGCTGTCCTCGATGCCGGTGCCGGCGGTCTCCTCGGGGAGCAGGGCGCCGAGGACGTGATCGGCGACGGCCCCCGGGTCCTCGCGGCGGCCCTTGGGGACGGAGGCGGCGGCCGAGTGCAGCCGGGCGAAGGCCCGGTCCATCGGGTCGCCGGTCCGGCGCAGCAGCCCGTCGCTGTAGAGGAGGACGGTGTCGCCGGCCAGCGGCCGCAGCTCGACGCTGGGCGCCTCCCAGCAGGCGAGCATGCCCAGCGGCGCGGAGAGGGAGGTCTCCACGAACTCGGCGCCGCGCTCGCTGACGACCACCGGCGGGCAGTGCCCGGCCCCCGCCAGTACGAGCCGCCGCTCTCGCGTGGGCCCGCCGGCCGGCCCGCAGTACCCGAAGAGCGCCGTCGCCGACCGGGCGGGCTCCGTGAGCCGCAGCAGCAGCTCAAGGTCGGAGAGGACGGCGACCGGGTCCTCGCCCTCCATCACCGCGTACGCCCGCAGCGAGGCGCGCAGTCGGCCCATGGCGGCCACCGCGCTGGGGCCGGAGCCGGTCACCGAGCCGACGGCCAGTCCGAGGGCGCCCTCGGGGAGCGGCAGCGCGTCGTACCAGTCGCCGCCGCCGCGCGGCCCGGTCCGGTGGCGGGCGGCGAGCCGCACCCCGGCCACCCGGGGGAGGCGGCTGGGCAGCAGTTCCTCGCGCAGGGTGGCGACGGTGGCGCGGGCCGCGTCGAGGGCCAGCAGCCGGGCCAGGTGCTCCCCGGCCTGGCGGAGGTAGAGCCCGGCGAGGTGGCGGCGGCGCTCGTCGGGCTCGGCGGGCTCGTCGTACAGCCAGACCACGGCGCCGAACCGCCCCTCGCTCCGGGTCTCCAGGGCCGCCGCGTAGCTCGCGGCCCAGCCCAGTTGGGCGGCTACCTCGCGGTGGCGTGGGTCGGCGGTGCGGTCCGCGGCGAGGTCGGGGTGGCAGATCTCCCGCCGTCCGCCGGGCGGTTCGTCGAGCAGCCGCCCGTGGCAGGAGGCGGCGCGCGGCACGGTCTCGATGTGGCCGAGGTCGGCGCGGCCGAGTCCGAGCCCGGTGAAGGCGGCGCGGGGGCCGCTGGCGCCGCCCGTCTCCAGGGCGGCGAGGCCGCGTCGCGCGCCGACGAGCGAGGCGCCGGCGTGCAGCAGTTCCCTCAGGGCGGCGTCGACGGTGGGGGTGGCGATCAGCCGTTCGGTGAGTTCGTGCAGCGTGGTGAGGTCGGAGACCCAGCCGGCGAGGCGGTCCTGGATGTCTGCAGAAGGGGGCGGGGCCGACGCGGCCTGAGGCTGCGGAGAAGGCGCGACAGTCTGCGCGGGGGTGGGCACAGCGGAACCGATTCCGGCCACATTGGGAAAGTGCGGGGCTGTCATGTTCTACGGTTTTCCGGCCGGTGCGTATTGCTCAAAAGCATCGCAAACCCCCAGGTGATTCCGCGCCGCCGACAATGGTCCACATCTACACGCAATGAAGACGGGATGTCCAGCATTGTCCTGTGGGGGTGCCCCAGGTTCCTGCGGCTGGCGCGGGCCAGGGGCCACCTGGACCAATAGGGCGAACTTGGCTCGAAAGCGTCAGCGGGAACCGCATATTGCGGTCGACTGACTTCGTTCGTCCGAGGGGTGCAGACAGTCCCCGGGCGAATGCTTCGGGAGGACGCGTCACAACGGCCGTGCCGGGTACGAACACCGAGAGGGTGTGGACCGGGGGCAGGCAGGGGCCCTGAGGGAACCTGGCGGCCACCCCGGGCGTCCCAGTCGACAGCGACCGCGCCCCATCCTCCCGCGGCGGAGGCGACAGGAGTCTCCGGTCCGGAAGTCGCGGTTCCGGTAAGCGCCAGGCGTCGCCGTCCTCCGCCTGGTTCCACGCACGGCCCCACGGGGCGCCCCCTGCCGCAGGCCGGGGATGTGATGCGCCAGTTTGTACGCACGGTGAAGTGACGCACGTCCAGTGTGATGACCCTCGGCGTTCAACGGAAAGGAACGAGCGCTCATGCGCGAGATCCTCGGAAGGCGACGCAAGCTCCGGTCCCGGCGCACCCGCGGGGGCGCCCCGGCGGCCTGTCCCGAACCGCCCCACCCGACCGACCGGCCCGACCTGACCGCTGTGGCGGTGGCGGCGATCCACCGGCACTGGCCGGTCGTCCCCGGCGCCCGGCCCGACCCCGCGAGCCCGAACGGCTGCGGCTGCCCGGACCCCGCGTGCGCCCTGCCCGGCGACCACCCGGCCGACCCCGGGCTCCTCGCGGCCACCACCGACGAGCGCATGGTCCGCTGGTGGTGGAACGAGCGCCCGGCCGCCCCTGTCCTCCTCGCCACCGGGTGCGGCGCCAGCGCGGTCAGCCTGCCCGCCGTGGCCGCCGCCCGCGCCCTCGCCGTCCTCGACCGGGCGGGCATCGTCACCGGGCCCGTCCTCGCGACGCGGGACCGCTGGGCCCTGCTGGTCGCCCCGTACTCCCTGCCGCGCCTCGGTGAGCTGCTGTACGCCAAGGACCACGTCCCCGGCTCGCTGCGCTTCCACGGCGAGGGCGGCTACCTGCTCCTGCCCCCCTCGGCCAAGGGCTCCGGCCGGGTCCGCTGGGAGCGTCCGGTGGAGGAGGCCCCGGGTGGCCCGGTCCTGCCGGAGATCGGCGTCGTACTCGACGCCCTGGTCGACGCGCTTGAGGAGACCGGCGTCAACGCCTCCGACCTGTAGCGGGTGACCGCCCCGGACCATCGGAGACCGGCCCCTGTGCGGTGCGGCCGAAGAGCGGCGGCGCCGGGGCGTGGGCGCCAACTGCCCCCGGGGCGCGGAGCGGTGATGGTTCTGCGGAGCGCCGCCCCGGGTCCTGCGGGCGTGGTGTGTGTGGGGGAGAACGCGGCGGCTTCGGCATCGCGCGTCGGCGCGGCGAAGGGCCCGGCCCCGTCCGGATGGCGTCCGGACATGGAAGTGCCCGGTTGCTGGCGACGGGGGATGCACCAGCAACCGGGCTACTCGAACCGTAACAAGAGATCGCCGGTTAGCAAATTCGATCGGGCCGCCCCGCAAGCCGATTTCCCTGCGCAAACGGGCGGGTGTGACAGGAGTCACCGCCCGTACGGCCGCCGGACGGGCGAAGTCCGGCGCGTGCGGCTGACGGGGGCCCGCCACGCGCGGGCCCCCCGTCAGCCGCCCCTCAGTTGAGCGTGACCTGCCGGTTGGTCAGGCCGCCCCGGGCCCGGCGCTCCTCGGCGGTGAGCGGAGCCTCCTCGGCGAGCGCGGCGGCGAGCCGCTCGGCGAAGGCAGCCGCCGGCTTCTCCACGTCCTCGGCCTCCATCCCGGTGGGCAGGTCCCACACCGGAACCGTCAGCCCGTGGGCCCGGAACGACCCGACGAGCCGCGTCCCCTCACCGAGCGAGGAGGCGCCCGCCGCGTGCAGTCGCGCCAGCGCGTCCAGCAGCCGCTCCTCGCTGTGCGGCATGACCCACCGCAGGTGGTTCTTCTCCGGCGTCCGGCACCAGTACGCCCACTCGACGCCGGTCAGCCGGGAGGTCGGGATGGCGGCCTCGTTGGCCCGCTCCAGCGAGGCCGCGACCTCCGGCGAGGACTGCCCGGCCCCGGCCTCCGGCACCCAGAACTCGAACCCGCTGCGCACCTGCGGCTCGAACGGCGCCTCGGGGTCCAGCAGGTCCTGGAGCCGGGGCCGTTCGGCGGCGGAGGCGGCGGACTGGGCGGGCAGCCGGCGTACCTCGACGGGCGTCCCCGGCTCGGCCTCCAGGGCGCGCAGCAGGGTGTCGGCCAGGTCGCGGCTGAGGTCGCCGGAGGGGGTGTCGTTCTGGAGGCCGAGCAGGACGGAGCCGTCCTCGCGGCGCAGCGCGGGCCAGGCCAGCGGCAGCACGGTGGCGAGCGTCACCGAGGGCACGCCCTCGGGCAGGCCGTCCTTCAGGGTCAGTTCGACGGTGGCGGCGGGCACCAGCTCACGCAGCGCCACCCAGTCCCCCTCGCCGGCCAGCCCCTGGAAGGGGCGCTGCACCAGCTCGGTCACGGCGTGCGAGGCGGCCCGCCCGTGACACGCCTTGTAGCGGCGGCCGGAACCGCAGGGGCAGGGTGCACGGGCTCCGACGACCGGGATCTCCCCGTCGGCGAGCTGTGCCTTCTTGCCCGGCTTCTGCGGACGCTTCTTGGCCATCGGATCTCTCCCCGGTACGGCTCGTCTGGTACGGCGCGAGCCTAGCCGCTCCCCCGCCGGGCGAAGGCGGCCTCGTCCGGGCCGTCACCCCCGCGTGCGCGCCGCCGGGCAAGGCCGTACCGGCGAACGCCCGCAGGGGCCCGGGGGCGCGTTCAGGCCAGGTCGTCGAGCGCGCCCAGGGCCTCGGTGAAGTCGAGCTCCGCCAGGGCCGAGACCGGCGGGGCGGCGATCCGCTCCGCGAAGTCCTCGCGCCGGTGCCCCGACGAGAGGAGGGCCCAGACGGTGAGTTCGCCGCAGGCGCCGTCACGGACGCCCCACTCCTCGGAGAGGGCCGTGATGATGTTGAGCCCCCGGCCGCCCTTGGCCGTCACCGACGGGGTGGACGGGACCGGGCGGGTCGGGCCGCCGCCGTCCGTGACCTCCACCGTCAGCCTGCCGCGGTCGTCGACCCGCCAGGCGGCCCGTACGTCGCCGTCCCCGATGGGGGCGTCGTCGAGCGGACGGCCGTGCCGGCAGGCGTTGCTCAGCAACTCCGACAGGATCAGTACGGCGTCGTCCACGGCTGAATCCGATACTCCGCTCATCCGCAGCTGCTCGCGCATGCGGCGTCGCGCCTTCCCCACGCCCGCAGGGCCGTGAGGAACAGCCATGCTCGACGACGTGGGCACTTCTTGTGCCACCACCAACGCCACCCCCGGACCTCCTTTGCCCCACGCCAGAGGGTGAATGCCCCATTGCATCCGACCGGAAACCGGCCAATCCGCTCCCGGTGACGCATTCGGCGGGCGCGGCCACGCAAAGAACGCGCCGGTGCACTCCCCGTGAGGACAATCAGAGAATTGTGGTGACGTTATGGGAGGCTAACGCCCGGTTTGCGCAGCTGGTGGACCGGCCCGGAAGCGAAACAACCGCTTCCGCCATCGTGTCCCCTTTCACACTTTCGCTCCCCCCTCGCGGGCGTGTGAGCAGCGGTTCCGCTTTGCAGCAGCGCACACCCGGCGCGCGAAAGGTGCTCCGCGCCCTCCCGGATGTGCGCCTCACGCGCCCCCGGCGGAGGGGGCGGTGGCAGCCCGGTCGAGTCGGTGGAGAGGGAAAGCGGCAGGGGCGGTTCTCAGCCCCGCCCGAGCTGCTTCAGCACCGCGCGCGGCCGGTTGGTGATCACCGCGTCCACCCCCAGCTCGGCGCAGAGGGCGACGTCGGCCGGCTCGTCCACGGTCCAGACGTGGACCCGGTTGCCGGCCCGGTGGACCTGGTCGACATAAGAGGGGTGCCCGCGCAGGATGCGCATGCTCGGCCCCGAGATGCCCACCCCCGGCGGCAGCCGGCCGTCCCGGTGGCGTACGCCGACGAACTGCATCAGATGCACCGTCGGCAGGTGCGGGGAGGCGGCGCGGACCCGGTGGAGCGAGCGGGCCGAGAAGCTCATCACGCGTACCGGTGACGCGGCGGACGAGTCCGGCGCGTCCAGACCGAAGCGGTGGAGCAGGGCCAGCAGCCGCTCCTCGACCTGCCCGGCCCAGCGGGTCGGGTGTTTGGTCTCGATGGCCAGCTCCACCCGGCGCCCCGCGTCGCTCACCAGCTCCAGCAGCCTTTCCAGGGTCAGCACCGAGGTGCGCTCCGCGTCCCATTGCGGCCGCTCGCTCACCGGCGGCACCGGAACGGCGGCGTCCGGCCCCGCACCCGGACCCACGGGGCCGACCCGGGTGGTGTCCTTCCAGGAGCCGAAGTCGAGGGCGGCCAGCTCGGCGAGCTCCAGGGCGGAGACGGCGCCGCGCCCGTTCGAGGTGCGGTTGACCCGGCGGTCGTGGACGCAGACCAGATGCCCGTCGGAGGTCAGCCGCACATCGCACTCCAGGCCGTCCGCGCCGTCCTCGATCGCCTTGCGGTACGCGGCCAGGGTGTGTTCCGGCACGTCCGCCGAGGCGCCGCGGTGGGCGATGACCTTGATCGGTTCCCGGGGTGTGGGCATCACCCGGTCATGGTGTCACCGCCGGCGGGCAGACGCGTAAAAGAAGCACCCGGCGCCGGTCTCCGGCAGGGTGGAGGAGCGTGGCGGGAACTTTCCCCGGCGCGCGCCCGTTTTGCCGGAAGTAAGAGGATGGCGGTGGGTGCACAGGGTCGCCTTACGGCGCCCTGACGTCCGGTGGGAAAAGCTGACTGCGAACATCTGGACAGTCGGGCCGTACCGGGCCGCGACCGTGACCGATCGCCGTGGACCGAGGAGAACCAGCTGTGAGCACCGAGAACGAGGGCTCAGGGACCGAGGGCGCCGGGGCCGAGGGTGCGCAGGTACCCCCCTCCGTGCCGCCCGCCCCGTCCGTACCCCCCGCCCCGGTGGACCCCGCCAGGGGTGACGCGCAGCAGCCCGCGGCCGCCGGGGACTGGCCCCCGCCACCGCCCCCGAACGCCCCCTCCCCCTATGCCGAACCGCCCGCCACCCCGGCGTACGCCGGCGGCGGTTCCTACGCGACCCCCGGCGGCGCCCCCGCCTGGGGCTCCTCCTACCAGCCGCCCGCTCCCGCCAAGGGCCGGCGCCGAGGGCTGGTCGCGGCGGTGCTGGCGGCGGCACTGGTCGCGGGCGGCGTCGGCGGCGGCATCGGGTACTGGGCGGCCAGCGACGGCGACGCAGGCTCGGGTTCCACCACCGTCTCCGCCTCCGACACGCCGACGAGCCTCAAGCGCGAGGCCGGCTCGGTGGCCGGCGTCGCCGCCAAGGCACTGCCGAGCGTCGTCACCATCGACGCCCAGGGCGGCGACGGCGAGGGCGGCACGGGCACCGGCTTCGTCTACGACAAGCAGGGCCACATCCTCACCAACAACCACGTCGTCGCCTCCGCCGCCGACGGCGGCAAGCTCTCCGTCACCTTCTCCAACGGCAAGCAGCACGAGGCCGAGGTGATCGGCCGCGCCGAGGGCTACGACGTCGCGGTGCTGAAGCTGCGCGGCAGCGACGGCCTCGCCCCGCTGCCGCTCGGCAACAGCGACAAGGTCGCGGTCGGCGACTCCACGATCGCCATCGGCGCCCCCTTCGGTCTGTCCAACACGGTCACCACCGGCATCATCAGCGCCAAGAACCGCCCGGTCGCCTCCAGCGACGGCGGGAACTCCAAGAGCTCCTACATGAGCGCTCTCCAGACCGACGCCTCCATCAACCCGGGCAACTCCGGCGGCCCGCTCCTCGACTCCGGCGGCGCCGTCATCGGCATCAACAGCGCCATCCAGTCGGCGGGCAACGGCATGGGCGGTTCCGGCCAGGCGGGTTCGGTGGGCCTCGGCTTCGCCATCCCGATCAACCAGGCGAAGAACGTCGCCGAGCAACTCATCAAGACCGGCAAGCCGGTCTACGCGGTCATCGGCGCCTCGGTCTCCCTGGAGGACAACCGCATGGGCGCCACCATCTCCGACGAGGGCCCCGGCGGTCAGCCCGCCATCTCCCCCGGCGGGCCCGCGGCCAAGGCCGGTCTGAAGCCCGGTGACGTGATCACCAAGCTGGACGACACCGTCATCGACAGCGGCCCCACCCTCATCGGCGAGATCTGGACCCGCCAGCCCGGCGACACCGTGAAGATCACCTACGAGCGCGGCGGAAGGACCGAGACGGTCGACGTCAAGCTGGGCAAGCGCGTGGGCGACGACTGAGCCGTTACTCTTGTCCCCGCGCCACCACGCCCGACGGGCGGCCCGTGGCGCGGGGTGGGTTGCCCGAGCGGCCTAAGGGAACGGTCTTGAAAACCGTCGTGGCAGCGATGTCACCGTGGGTTCAAATCCCACACCCACCGCAGAGGTTGAAGAACGTGGGCAGCAGAAGGGGTGTCTCCGGTGGGAGGCGCCCCTTCCGTGTGTGCGGGAGCGGTCGGCGCCAGGTTGGTGGCCGTGGCGGGCCGTTGGGGGCGCATGGCGGGTTTAGAAGGAACTGATCACACGTGAGGGGGAAGTGAGGGGTCTCGGGCGGTTTCCGGCGGTGGTGCTGGGCAGTTCTGGTCCAGCAACCGCAGCGCCTCCGGGCAGTCGGCCAACTGGCCGGGGGGACAAGGCACTTACCGGGGCAACCCGGGCTATGGAGGAACACATGGCAAGCATCCGCACCGCTCGCGTTCTCGCCGCCGTCGCCGCGCTTCCGCTGGCCGCGGCCCTCTGCACGGGGGTCGCCGTCGCCGACAACGGCTCGTTCGCGAACGACGGAGCGAACGCCGCCGTGGCGACGGTCGACGGCAGCGGGGTCGGCGACGACAACAGCGGCAACTCCGCCACCACCCAGCAGCAGGCCGTCGGTTCGGGCGCCTCGAACGAGAACAACTCCGCCCAGGTCGACGACTCGGCCTTCACCGTGATCGACCAGTCCGACAAGAGTGTCCAGGTGAACTTCACGCAGCTCTGGTAAGCCCCCTCCCAGGTTCCGTGGTCCGTACGGGGTCGAAGGCCATGGGTGACCTGCCTGCGCGGCGGTGCGCGACGCACCGCCGCGCAGTGGTGTGTGCGGGCACGGGCGCGGACCGCCCGCGAGCGGGCGCACGAGCTGGAGGCGCGGGGCGGGCCCCAGCACGTCCCGCGCGCGGGCGCGACCCGGGAGCCCGCGTATGAGGTGTTTCGC
The DNA here is from genome assembly GCF_051397025.1 of Streptomyces sp. BBFR102. Classification (NCBI taxonomy): domain Bacteria; kingdom Bacillati; phylum Actinomycetota; class Actinomycetes; order Kitasatosporales; family Streptomycetaceae; genus Streptomyces; species Streptomyces sp. BBFR102. The sequence goes on along the minus strand of NZ_CP195757.1, from coordinate 2,788,933 downwards.
CACCCCGGATGGATGAAGCGGGGGCGCGCCCCCGCCGTGTCGCGCCCGGGGCGATTTTCACTCATCACATGAGACGCCGAATGATGATCAGAAGATGGGTCGCACTGGCGGTGGCGGTGGCCTCCGCCGCGGGTGCCGGGGCGACGACCGCGTACGGCGACACCGCCGACCCGCCGCCGACGCCGGAGCAGATCCTCGGCGAGCCGGCCCCCGGGGCCCCCGAGGTGGACGCCGCCCCCGAACCGTCCCTGCGCCCCCTCCCCGCCCCCCAGGGCCGGCAGGCGGCCCAGGCCCAGCCCGTCCAGGCCCAGCCCGTCCAGGCCCAGCCCGTGCCGGGCGTACCGGAGTTCCCGGCCTCCTGGCAGCTGCCGGAGGTCGGCCAGGAGCTCCTGGCGGAGGCGAACGTCTTCCGCGGCAAGGCGTTCGACACCTGCCACGCCCCGTCGGTCGGGGTCCTCCGGAACTGGCGCGCCTCCGACTACCGCGGTGTCGGGGTCTACTTCGGCGGGCGCGGCCGGGCCTGCCCGAACCAGCCGAACCTGACCCCGGGGTACCTGCGGGAGGCCGACCGCATGGGCTGGAGCTTCCTGCCGATCTACGTCGGTTCGCAGTCGCCCTGTGTCGTCGCGTCGAACAAGCAGAACGTCCGGATCACCGGCGACCCCGTGGAGCGGGGCGCGCAGGAGGGCGCGGACGCGGTCGCCCGCGCCGCCGCCCTCGGCATGGAGCGGGGCAGCGCCCTCTACCTCGACATGGAGGCGTACGACCACCGGAAGGCGGACTGCGCCTCGACCACCCTTGCCTTTGTCCGCGCGTGGAACCGTGAGGTCACCGGCAGCGGCTACCTGCCGGGCTTCTACTCCAGCGCCTCCTCCGGCATCACCCACCTGGAGAGCGAGCGGCGGGCCGGTACGCGGGACCTTCCGGCGGCCATCTGGTTCGCGCGCTGGCAGCAGCGGCCGGACCTCTGGGGCGAGCCCGTCCTCGCCCGGGACGCGTGGGCGCCGGACGCCCGCGTGCACCAGTACACGGGCAACGTCACGGAGACGCACGGCGGCAGCACCCTGACGATCGACCGCAACCAGGTCAGCGCCCCGGTGGCCCGTATCGGCTGAACACCGGGCGGACGCGGGGCCGTCCGGCCTCCGGGACGGCCCTGAGCGGCCCCGGGCGGGCCCTCCACCTTCAGGAGGTGCGCGGCGGGCCCGTCCTACACCCACAGGGGGACGGGGCTTCGGGACCTGTGGGCGATCCGCCGCCGGGGCCGCGCTCCTAGCGTGGAGCCATGACAGTGACCCAGGTGTCCGTCCGCACCGGCACGTCGACGTCGGGCGGCGCCTCCCCGGCGCGCTACCCGTCCTTCGCCTCCTACGTCGAGGCCCGCCAGTCCGTGCTGCTGCGGACCGCCCGCTCGCTGACGCCGAACCCGAACGACGCGGAGGACCTCCTGCAGACCGCGCTGGCCAAGACGTACGTGGCCTGGCCGCGCATCGAGGACCACCGGGCGCTCGACGGGTACGTGCGCCGCGCCCTGGTCAACACGCGGACCTCGCAGTGGCGCAAGCGCAAGGTCGACGAGTTCGCCTGCGAGGAACTGCCCGAGCCCGAGGTGCTCCCCGGGGTCGACCCGGCGGAGGCGCAGAGCCTGCGCGACGCCATGTGGCGCGCGATCCTGAAACTGCCGACCCGTCAGCGCGCCATGGTCGTCCTGCGGTACTACGAGGACCTCAGCGAGGCCCAGACGGCGGCGGTACTGGGGGTCTCGGTGGGGACCGTCAAGAGCGCCGTCTCCCGCGCGCTCGGCAAGCTGCGCACCGACCCGGAGCTGACCGCCGCCCGCTGAACGCGTGCGCCGGGGCCCGGAGCCACCCGGTACCGGTCGACACGTCGCCCTCGTCCTCGGCTGCCCTGTACAGCACCCTTCGCTCGGATTTCAAGACCCCCGGACTAGTGACATACCAAGCGGTATGGGCCGAGAATCAGGCCAAACCTACTGCCGCGTAGCGCCCCCGGGAGGACGCCGTGCTGAGCACCATGCAGGACGTACCGCTGACCGTGACCAGGATTCTCATGCACGGCATGACGATCCACGGAAACTCGCAGGTCACGACATGGACGGGAGAGGCCGAGCCGCAGCGCCGCTCCTACCGTGAGATCGGCGAGCGGTCCGCACAGCTCGCCCACGCCCTCAAGGACGAGCTGGGTGTCCGGCCGGACGACCGGGTCGCCACCCTGATGTGGAACAACGCCGAGCACGTGGAGGCGTACTTCGCCATCCCGTGCATGGGGTCGGTCCTGCACACCCTCAACCTGCGGTTGCCCGCCGAGCAACTGGCCTGGATCGTCGGCCACGCGGCCGACAAGGTGGTCATCGTCAACGGCTCGCTGCTGCCGCTGCTCGCCCCGCTTCTGCCACACCTGCCCACCGTCGAGCACGTCGTGGTCTCCGGCCCCGGCGACCGCTCCCTCCTCGAAGGCGTGGCCCCCCGCGTCCACGAGTACGAGGAACTGCTCGCCGGCCGCGCCACGCACTACGACTGGCCGGAACTGGACGAGCGCGCCGCCGCCGCGATGTGCTACACCTCCGGCACCACCGGCGACCCCAAGGGCGTCGTCTACTCCCACCGCTCGATCTACCTGCATTCCATGCAGGTCAACATGAGCCAGTCGATGGGGCTGACCGACGCCGACACCAGCCTCGTGGTGGTTCCCCAGTTCCACGTGAACGCCTGGGGCCTGCCGCACGCCGTGCTGATGACCGGCGTCAACATGCTGATGCCCGATCGCTTCCTCCAACCCGGTCCGCTCGCCGAGATGATCGAGGCCGAGCGGCCCACCCACGCCGCCGCCGTCCCCACCATCTGGCAGGGTCTCGCCGCCGAGCTTGCCGCCAAGCCCCGCGACGTCGCCTCGCTGACCCAGGTCACCATCGGCGGCGCGGCCTGCCCGCCCTCGCTGATGGCGGAGTTCGACCGGCTCGGCATGCGCGTCTGCCACGCCTGGGGGATGACGGAGACCTCGCCGCTCGGCACCATCGCCCGGCCCCCGGCCCACGCCGTGGGCACCGAGAAGGAGATGGCCTACCGCCTCAGCCAGGGCCGTTTCCCCTCCGGCGTTCAGGCCCGGCTGTCCGGACCCGGGGGCGAGTACCTGCCCTGGGACGGCACCTCCGCCGGTGAGCTGGAGGTCCGCGGGCCGTGGATCGCCGGTGCCTACTACGGGGGCGCGGACGGTCAGCCGCTTCGCCCCGAGGACAAGTTCAGCGCCGACGGCTGGCTGAAGACCGGGGACGTCGGTGTCATCACCCCGGACGGCTTCCTCACCCTCACCGACCGCGCCAAGGACGTCATCAAGTCCGGAGGCGAGTGGATCTCCAGCGTCGAGCTGGAGAACGCGCTGATGTCCCACCCCGACGTCGCCGAGGCCGCCGTGGTGGCGGTCCCCGACGACAAGTGGGGGGAACGCCCGCTGGCCACGGTCGTCCTCAAGGAGGGCGCCACCACCGGCTTCGCCGAGCTACGTGAGTTCCTCGCCGGCTCGGTGGCCAAGTGGCAGCTGCCGGAGCGGTGGACGGTCATCGAGTCGGTTCCGAAGACCAGCGTCGGCAAGTTCGACAAGAAGGTCCTGCGCCGCCAGTACGCCGAGGGCGGGCTGGAGATCACGACGCTGTAGCCGGGCGGACACGGAAGATGGGGCGGGGTCCGCGGACCCCGCCCCATCTCGCTGTCTCTCCGGTCAGCCGTCCGCCCGGCTCAGTTGGTACCGATCTTCGCCAGCAGGTCGACGATCCGGGCCTGGACGTCCTCGCTGGTCGACCGCTCGGCCAGGAAGAGGACGGTCTCCCCGGAAGCGAGCCTCGGCAGCTCCGCCGGGTCGATCCCGGCAGCCGTGTAGACGACCAGCGGGGTGTGGTTGAGCCGCCCGTTGGCCCGCAGCCAGTCCACGACCCCGACCCGCCTGCGGCGGACCTGCATCAGGTCCATCACCACGAGGTTGGGGTGCATCTGGGTGGCCAGGTTGACCGCGTCGGTGTCGGTGGTGGCCCGGGCGACCTGCATGCCCCGGCGCTCCAGCGCCGCCGTCAACGCCAGCGCGATCTCCTCGCGCTCCTCGATGAGCAGGACCCGCGAGGGGTGCTGCTCACTGTCGCGCGCGGCGAGCGCCTTCAGAAGGACGGCCGGATCGGCACCGTACGCCGCCTCGCGCGTCGCCTGTCCCAGACCCGCGGTCACCAGGACCGGGACCTCGGCGGCCACCGCGGCCTGGCGCAGCGACTGGAGGGCGGTCCGGGTGATCGGCCCGGTCAGCGGGTCCACGAAGAGCGCGGCCGGGAAGGCGGCGATCTGCGCGTCCACCTCCTCCCGGGAGTGCACGATCACCGGACGGTAGCCGCGGTCGCTGAGCGCCTGCTGGGTGGAGACGTCGGGCGCCGGCCAGACCAGCAGCCGCCGGGGGTTGTCGAGCGGCTCGGGGGGCAACTCGGCGTCCTGCGGCTGAGGCTGTGGCTGGTTGGCCACCTCCACGGCGCCGTTGGGCCCGTCGAGCGGCTCCGGACCCTCGGCCCCCGCGTCGGGCGCGCCAATCGCATACGAGCGGCCCTGAGCGGGATAGCCGTCGGTCTCGGGTGTGGGCGCGGGCGCCGGTGCCGGTGCCGGTACGGGCCCGCCGGGCGCGGGAGCCGCCTGCTGCGGCGGCGTCTGCGGGGCGGGCTGCTGAAGCGCGGGCGGCGCCTGCGGGGCGGGCTGCTGAAGCGCGGGCGGCGTCGCGGTCTCCTCGGCCGCCGGAGGCGTCCCCAGCTTCCGGCGGCGGCCGGAGGCGGGCGCGGCCGGAGGCGGCGGATTCTGCGGAGGCTGGGCCGGGTTGTTCAGCGGGCGGCGCTGCGGCTCGGCAGGACGGCCGGGGGCCGCGAAGGGCACCCCTTGGCCGAGGGTGCGCACGCTGAACGCCCGGTTCTGCGCGGAGACGGCCTGCTGCTCGGGGGACTCCGCCGGGAGCGGCTGGGCCACGCGCTGTGGCTGCGGGGCCGGTACCGCGGCGGATGTTTCACGTGAAACAGGGGCGACCGGAGCCTCGTTGGATGTTTCACGTGAAACGGGCGTCCCGCCGCCTCCCACCTCGGCGGGTGACGTTTCACGTGAAACCGCTTCGGGCTGCGCCTGGAGGTCCGGGACGCTGCCCGTCTGCGGTCCGCTGGTCGGCTCCTGTGCCTCGGCGGGAGGAGCCGCCTCGGGCAGGGGCACGGAGCCCGTCGCCGTCGTGGGCACGGCCCAGCCGTCGGCGGCGGGCGGGGGGACCGGGGTGCCCCCGGCAGGCGTCGCCTCCGGCAGCGGGGCGGAAGCGGCCGGCAGCGGGTGCGGCTGTGGCGGGGTGTGGTCGAGCGCGGGGTGCCCCGCCGGCCCGTGCGAGGTCTCCGCCGACGGGAGTGCCAGCCCGGGCCCGGACTCCGGGGCCGGAGCCTCGCCCGGCGGCTGTCCGGGCCCGTCGGCCAGGGCGCGGCGGGCCCGCCGGGGTGCGGGGGCCTGCTGGTCAGGCGACGCCTGCCGCGGCTGCTGGGGGGCGGGCGCGCCGGGGTAGGACGCGCCGGGCGGAGCCTGGACCGGAGGAACAGCGGGCTGCTGGACGGGCACGCCCTGCCGCACCGGGGGCTGCCCCGGGGCGGGCTGCTGCGGCGGGAGCCCGGAGGCCGGGACGTCCTGCCTCACTTGCGCGCTCGGGGTGCCCGGCCCCGAAGTGGTCTGGTTCCCCGGGGCTCCGGGGGCCGCCGGCGTGCCGGACACGGGCGGGAGCGGCATGGAGGAGGTGGGGCCGTCCTGCGGCGCGGCGGGGAGCTTCGGCGGAGTGAGCGGGTGCTGTGGCTGCACGGCCGCCGGGTCCGGAGCGGGGACGGCGCCCGGAGCCGATGCCACCTGCCCGGTTCCGGGGGCGGTCGGCGGTACCGGCGAGCCCGCTGCGGGGGCCTGGAGCGCCTGGCCGGCGGCGAACGGCGGCGTCAGCGGGCCTGAGGCCGGGGTCTGGGGCGCGGGCCGTCCGGGCTGGTCCGGCCGGGCCGTCTCCGCCGGGAAGCCGGGCGGGACCGGTGCCTGCGGAGCGGCGGGCTCCGGGAACCCCGGCGCCGGAGGCATACCGGCCATAGCCGCACCCCGCCCGGCCGGACCGGCGGGCCCGTCCGAGGTCGCGGAGCTTGCCGGAGGGGCCAAAGCTTCGGCGGGAGCGGCCGGAACAGCGGGGGCCGGAGGCGGAGTTACCGGGCTCGCGGCGGTGTCGGCGGCCATCGGGGCGGGCGGCACCGGCACACCGGGGGCCGCCGTGACCGGCGGCACCGGCACACCGGGGGCCGCCGTGACCGGCGGCACCGGAGCCGAGGAGGTGTGCGGGCCGCTCGGCTGCCCGGGGAGCGCCGTCCCGGTGGACGTGGCGGTCGGGCCGGCGGGCGGGGCGGGCGGCGGGGCCATGGGTGTGGTGGGCGCGGCGGGCGTCTGGGGGTCGGCCTGGCCGGACGCGGGCGCACCGGCCGACTGCCCGGAAGGCGTGCCCGGGGCCGGAGCGCTCGGGGCGCTCACGACGGGGGGCGGCGCGGCGGCCGGCGCCTGGGGGTTCGGCGTGCCCGGCCGGGCGGGCTGACCGGAGGCGGACGCCCCGGCCAGAGGCACGGGCACAGCGGCGCCCGGCAACTGGGCCCCCGCGTCCAGGGCCTGCGCGTCGGGGGCGGACGGGGCGAGGGGCACGGGCCGCTCGCCCCGCGTCTGCCCGCCGACGGGCGGCAGGGCGGGCAGGGCGGAGGGCGTGGCTGCCGGCCGCTCGGCGGCGGCTCCCCGCTGGTCGTCGGGGGCCTGGGTGGGGCGCGGCACGGCGGCGGTGAGTCCGGGGCGGACCCCCGGGGCGATGACGACTGCTCCACCCGGGCCGGTGGAACCGGAGGGCGGCAGCGCGGGCTGAGCGGCGCGGCGCCCGGTCGGGGGCACCCCCTGCGGAGGCACCGTTCCTCCCAGCGCGCTGGCGGAGGCGGCGGTACCGGCGGCGTGCTCGGCCGCGGTGGTCACCGCTCCCTCGGAGGTCGGGGCGGTCTCGTCCTGGGGAGGGGCCGCGCGGCGGCGCCTGCGTCCGGTGCCGCCCTCGGTGGCGCCGGTGGGCGAGGGCAGGGCGACCGCGCCGCCCGGGGCCGCGTCGCCGTCCTGCCCGGTCAGTACCGCCTCGACCGGTGTCTCGTCGGCTGCCCGGCGACCGCGGCGGCGACCGGTGGGTGCCGCGGGGACCTGCTCGGGTGCGGCGGGGGTCGCGTCGCCGGCGGCGCCGAGGAAGGAGTCGACGGAGGAACGCGGCGCGGCACGCCGGCGCCGGCGCCCGTGCGGCCGCTCGGCTCCGGCGTCCGGGGTCGTTCCCTCGGACGCCCGCGCGGGCGTCTGCCCGGCGGGCAATTGGCCCTGCTGCGGGGCCGCCACCGCCCCGGCGCCCTCGCCGAGGGGGATGTCGAGGATGTAGGCGCTGCCGCTCATACCGGGCATGGCGTGGGTCTGGAGGACGCCGCCGTGGGCCCGGACGATGCCGCGCACGAGGGGCTCGTGCACCGGGTCGCCGCCCGCGAACGGGCCGCGTACCTCGATGCGTACCACGTTGCCGCGCAGGGCAGCCGCGACGACCACCGTGGAGTCGATGTACCCACCGGCCATCGCCTGCGGGGTCTGCCGGGCGTTGCCGGTGGCGTCGATGCCGGCCACGTCGGCGATGAGGTGGGCCAGCGCCGTGGCGAAGCGGTGCGGGTCGATCTCCGCCTCGATGGACGGGGCGTGCACGGCGAACTGCGCCCGGCCCGGCCCGATCAGCTCGACGGCGCCCTCGACGCCCGCCGCGATGACCTCGTCGAGCAGCACCTTCTTGCGGTCCAGGCTGTCCTGCCCGGCGTCGAGCCGCTGGTAGCCGAGGACGTTGTCGACGAGGGTCGTCATCCGCGCGTACCCGGCGGAGAGGTGGTGCAGGATCTGGTTGGCCTCGGGCCAGAGCTGGCCCGCCGGGTCGGCGGCGAGCGAACCCAGTTCGCCGCGCAGGTGGTCGAGAGGGCCGCGCAGCGAGTCGGAGAGCACCGCGAGCAGCTGGTCGTGGCGGGCGGCGAGCGCCTCGTAGCGGTCCTTCTCCCGCTCACCGAGGGCCGCGTACCGCTCCTTCTCGGCCTCCGCAAGCGTCTCGTACCGCTCGGCGGAGTCGCGTTCCAGCGTCTCGTACCGCTCGGCCGACTCCCGCTCCAGCGTCTCGTACCGCTCGCGGGAGGTGCGTTCCAGTTCCTCGTACCGCTCGCGCGAAGTGCGTTCCAGCTCCTGGTACTTCTCGGCGGAGGAGGTCTCCAGCCCCTCGTAGCGCCGCTCGGCGGCGGCCTTCTCCTCGGCGTGCTCGGCGAGGAGCGCCTCGTGTGCGCGGCGGTCGGTGAAGGTGACCACGGCGCCGACCAGTTGGTCCCCGTCGCGGACGGGCGCGGTGGTGAGGTCGACGGGCACCGGAGAGCCGTCCTTGGCCCACAGCACCTGCCCCCGGACCCGGTGCTTGCGCCCGGAGCGCAGTGTGTCGGCGAGCGGCGACTCGGCGTACGGGAAGGGCTCGCCGTCGGCACGCGAGTGCAGGACCAGCGTGTGGAACTCCCGCCCGCCCAGGTCCCCCGCGCGAAAGCCGAGGATCTGCGCCGCCGCCGGGTTGACCAGGACGACCCGCCCGTCGGTGTCGGTGCCCACGACGCCCTCGGCCGCCGCCCGCAGGATCATCTCGGTCTGCCGCTGCGAACGCGCCAGCTCCGCCTCGGTGTCGACGGTTCCGGACAGGTCCCGGACCACGATCATCAGCAGTTCGTCGCCGGTGTACCGCTGGTCCCCCGCGCTGGTCCCCAGCTGCGAGGGGGCACCCCAGCCGGACTCCCGCCCCTCGGCGAGGCCGGCGCTGGTCACCTCGACGGGGAACTCGGTGCCGTCGGTACGCCGGGCGGTCATCCGCGTCGGCCGGGTGCGGCCCTGATCGTCGACGGTGTCCGGGCGGCGCATCGATCCGGGGATCAGCCGTGAGTCGAACTCCGGGAGCAGATCGAGCAGTCCGCGCCCGACCAGTGCCGTCCCGGGGGCTTCCAGGCGCTCCAGGGCGATGGTGTTGGCGTTGACGACCGTGCCGTTGCAGTTGACGAGCACCAGGGCGTCGGGGAGCGCGTCGAGTATTGCTGCGAGGCGAGCAGCGCCTCGTGATGGCCTGCTGCTCACGACGACGGTTCCTCCCTGATCACTGCGGTTTGCCGACCTCTCGGGTCATCCTGGCCCCGGGTCCGCAGCCTGTCACGGGAGGGAGTCTACGGGCAGACAGGGCCCCGGGTGCCGGATGGGAGGGAGGTCGCACGGAGGAGGTGTGTGCCCTGTGCGCGGGCCGCGTCATGATCCGGTCGCAGGCAGAACGGGCACGAGCCGGTTCCACCGCGCGATCCGGCACCCGTCGGTACGCGAGAACGACGCGTCCACGGCCCGCCCCCGCCACGTCCCCTCGACGCGCGCCGTCGCGGGCCCGCCGTGCTGCATGGTGCACATCGCGTCCGGCGGGACCGGCGCGAACGGGTCCTCGCCCTCCGCGGCCAGTTCCGCCAGCCGCCCGCACGCCCCCGCCACGTCCGGGTGGTCGCCCCCGGTGGGCCGGCACCGCAGGACGAACCTCCCGTCGCCCGCCCCCGCGTCGCGCACGGTCACCGTCAGCCGGTCCTGCTCGGCGCCGAGCCCGGGCCCCGCGCCGAGCCCCGGCGCCCCGATCGGCGGCGGCACGGGCCCGCCGGGACCGGCGTGCGCCTGCGCGGCGAGCGGAACGGCGCCCAGCAGGGCGGCGGCTGAGGTGGCGAGGGCGAGGGCGGTACGGCGCAGCAAGGGGGCTCCAGGTCGTCCGGTGCGGATCGCCGGGGGGTCCGGCGCCCTGCCTAACGCCCCACCGCCGCCGACGTTCCGCTTCCGTACCGCGCCGTGAATGCTTTGCCCTGCGGGCGTCGCGCCTAGTACCTTGGGTGGCGATTGGTGACGGGCCACCTGGCTGTGTCATCATCTGGACGCACCTTCGCCACGCGGGGGTGTGCTGGAGGCGTCGCCTAGTCCGGTCTATGGCGCCGCACTGCTAATGCGGTTTGGGGTTTACCCCCCATCGAGGGTTCAAATCCCTCCGCCTCCGCGTCACCGAAGCCCCGATCGCCCAGCGGTCGGGGCTTCGTCGTGCGCGGGACGTCCGGGCGCCGACATCGATCGCGCCCGAGGGGTTGCCTTCCGGCGGCGGAGGGAAGCGGAATCGGAGCGCTGGGCCCCGTCCGGTGCTCCGGAGCCGCTCCCGGACTCCGGCCACCTCGCCACCCCACCCCCACCCGTCTGGACGTTTCCGCAGGTCAGAGGGGGTGGGCTAATCGGATTTCGCCTCACGGCGCAGGTCATGTAATGTTGTCCACGCAACGCCGACCGGGGCGAAAAAAACCCGGGAAGCACAAGCACTCGTAGCTTAACGGATAGAGCATCTGACTACGGATCAGAAGGTTGCAGGTTCGAATCCTGCCGAGTGCACACAGGTAAGAGGCCCCCGGATCACTCCGGGGGCCTCTTGCGTTGGGCCGTACAGCAGCGAAGTACGGCAGCCGTGTCAGCCGGTACCGCCCCTCGCGTCGGACAGGGGGCCGATCGCGGCGCGTACGTCTTCCTCGCCCGCTTCGGCGTAGACCTCCGTCGGCATGGCGATCGGGGAGTGGCGAAGAATCCGCTGGGCGATCTTCGGGTGCACCTTGAGGGCGACCAGGAGCGGGCTGCACGTGTGCCGGGTGAGGTAGAGCCGCACGTATCCCTCGTACGAGAGGCACGGCGACGGGGCCGAGTTGGGGCTTCGCGATCGACTCCAGCCAGTGGGCGAGGAGGAGCGCGGCGGTGCGGTGCCGCGTGGCGGCCGGTCCCTTCTTCGGCTCGGCATGGAGGTTCAGCCACCTGTCGTGGGCCTCTTCGCGGGTCTTGCCGTACCGCCGGCGCGAGCCCGCAGCGGACAGGAGCTGAGGCGAGTGGTGGGCTTGGGGAGTTCCGTCCGGGCCGACCGTGACGTACGGGCGGGGCCTGCGACGGTCGGTGGGGCGGGGGACCGAGGTGTCGGTGCTCGGGCGGCTCTGGCCAGGGCTTCCGTGGGCCACCGCGCGCTTGTCCGAATGGGGTCATATCGTTCAAGGGTGACCTGATCGCGCTGCGCGAGGACGCGCCTTGCCGCGTGGCACGACCGGACCGAGGTCTGCGCAGGAACCGACGAAGGAGCCGTCCAAGTGAAGGCTGCACGCTACTACGACCGCGGTGACATCCGGATCGACGACATTCCGGAGCCCACTGTCCGACCCGGCACGGTCGGCATCGACGTCGCGTACTGCGGAATCTGCGGTACCGACCTGCACGAGTACCTCGACGGGCCGATCTTCGTCCCACCGGCTGGCCACCCGCATCCGGTCTCGGGAGAGTCGGCCCCCGTGACGCTCGGCCACGAGATGTCCGGCGTCGTGTACGAGGTGGGCGAGGGCGTCGAGGACCTGAAGCCGGGCGACCGGGTCGTCGTCGAGCCGTACATCCTGCGTCCCGACGTCGATACCAGCGCGAACAACCCCGCCTACCACCTCTCGCCCGACATGAACTTCATCGGGCTGGGCGGCCACGGCGGCGGGCTCGCGGAGAAGATCGTCGTCGAGCGCCGATGGGTCCACCCGGTCGGAGACCTCCCGCTGGACCAGGCGGCCCTCATCGAGCCGCTGTCCGTGGGGTACCACGCGTTCCAGCGCTCGGGCGCGAAGGCGGGGGACTTCGCCCTCGTCGGCGGTGCCGGCCCGATCGGCCTGCTCACCTGCGCGGTACTCAAGGCGATGGGCCTGGAGGTCGCCGTCACCGAACTCAGCCCGCTGCGGCGGCAGAAGGCGTTGGACGCCAAGGCCGCCGACCACGTCATCGACCCCGCCGTCACCGACGTCGCCGAGGAGGTCCGGCGGCTCACCGACGGCAGGGGCGCGGACGTCGCGTTCGAGGCCACCTCCGTCAACGTCGTCCTCGACACGCTCTTCGACGCCGTCAAGCCCGGCGGCGTCATCACCGTCATCTCCATCTGGGGCAAGCCGGCCTCGCTCGACATGCACAAGCTCGTCCTCAAGGAGATCGACCTGCGCGGAACGATCGCCTACGTCAACTCCCACCCGCAGACCATCAAGCTCGTGCAGGAGGGGCGTATCGACTTGGCGCCGTTCATCACCAAGGTCATCGGTCTGGACGATCTCGTCTCCGAGGGCTTCGACACCCTCATCAACCACAACGAGACGGCGGTCAAGGTCCTGGTGGACCCGCACTCCTGACGCGCCGCCGGGCCCGGCCACGTCAGCCGGGTCCGCCTTCCGCCGCTCGCACGGCGGGCGAGGGTCCCCGGGCCGGGGCCCTTCGTGCGCCCCTCGACCGGTTCGGCCGACCCTGTCGGGGGCCGGGCCCGGCCGCCGACCCTGGCGGGGGCCGGGCCCGGCCTCTCGGTCAGTGGTGGTCACTAGCCTGAGCGGGGGTCCGGGTTCGAGGCGAGGTGGTTCGGGGTGTGGCGGTGTACCGGGATGGCATGGCACGAGGGGGAGCCCGTGCTCGGGTGGTGGGCGCCGGGGCGAGGAGAGCGGGGCAGCCGGCTGCGGTTCGGGGAGGCGGTGGCGTTCGGGGCGGTGGGGGTGCGGCGGTGCCTCGGGGTCCGGCGCGGCGGGCGGCGGACGCCGTGTCCGGTTCGGGCCGAGATCGCGGCGGGGAGTACGCGGGCGCAGTGCGAGGCGTGCGCCCGGCTGGACCGGGCCCGGTCGGTGGCGGCGGACACCATGGCGGACGATCCGCGGCCGTACGCGGTGTATCTGGCCTGGTTCGGGCCCGGGATGGCCAAGGTCGGCATCACCCGGGAGGCGCGCGGGGCCGGGCGGCTGCTGGAGCAGGGGGCGGTGGCCTTCTGCTGGTTGGGGCGGGGGCCGTTGATGGCGGCGCGGCGGACGGAGGAGTTGTTGCGGTCGGCCCTGGGAGTGCCGGACCGGGTGTCGTACGCGCGCAAGCGGGCCGTCCGGGGCCGGTCGCCGTCGGCGGCCGGGCGGGCGGGGGAGCTGGCGGAGCTGTACGGGCGGGCCGTGGGGCTGGCCGGATGGCCGGAGGCGTTGGAGCGGGCGGAGTTCGCGGTGGTGGACCAGGCGGACGTGTTCCGGCTGGAGGGAGCGGGCGCGGGCGCGGCGGTGATGGGCGGGTTGCGGGACGGAGCGGTCGTCGCGGGGAGGTTGGCGGCCGCCGCCGGGCCTGATCTGCATCTCGCGCGGGAAAGGGGCCCGGAACTGGTCGTCGACACGCGTCTGATGGCCGGGTGGCGGTTGGTCGCGGCGGGGGGAGGCGGGGAGGCGGTCACCTCGGGGGTGGAGGTCCGCCCGCTGGAGCCCGCGCACCGGCAGGGCGGACTGTTCTGAGCGGCCCCGAGGCGGCGCCGGGCAGGGGCGGGGAGTCGGCCCTGTACGGGAATCTCAGCGGATTCACAGGTTCCGCTCAGTGGCCTCTCAGGGCGCCGGTCCACGCTGCACGGCATGAGCCTGGCGAGGGATGCGGAAGGGAGCGGGGTGGCGCGGTGGGGGGCGGCGCCACCGCAGCGGGCTGCGCGGGTGCTGCTGGTCGCCGGGGGCGGCGACGCGGCCACGCTCGGGGCGGCGTTGCGGGCCGAGGGGTGGTGTGTGGGGGGCGCGGAGTCCGAATTCGTCGCCGCGGCACGGGAGTTCGGGCCCGACGTGGTCGTGCTGAGCGGGATTCCGGCAGATCTGCGGGGACGGCTCGCGCGGCTGGAGGAGGTCCTGCCCGAGGTGCCGGTGCTCTTCGTGAGCGGGGACGGGGCGCGGGCGGTGGCGCGGGTCCGGGCGCTGGTCGACGCGGCCCGCGGCCACGCCCCGCGCCTGGTCGTGGGGGACCTGGTGATGGACGAGGAGGCGCGGGAGGTGACACGGGCCGGGGCGCCGGTGCGGCTCACCGCGACCGAGTTCGAGCTGCTGCGGTACCTCATGCGCAACCCGCGCCGCGTGCTGAGCAAGGCCCAGATCCTGGAACGGGTCTGGGGCGCCGGTGCCGGGGCGCGCGGGAACCTGGTGGAGCTCTACATCTCGTACCTGCGGCGGAAGATCGGCGTCGGCGGGGGCGAGGCGATGATCCACACGCGGCGCGGTGCGGGGTACGTGCTGAAGGCGGCGGGTACGGGCTGAGCCCGGAGCCCGCCGCCTTCGGGGTCAGCGGCGGGTGAGGCGCAGGTCGGCGACGACGGGCAGGTGGTCCGAGGCGATGCCGGTGGGGGCGGTGCGGGCCGACCGGATCTCGGCCCCGGCGCCGACCGCGACGTAGTCGATGCGGCTGGAGGGCGCGGAGGCGGGGAAGGTGGCCGCGCCCGGGTCGGCGTCGCGCAAGGTGTCCCAGAGCGGGGCGAGTTCGGGGGCGTCGGGGCGGGCGTTGAAGTCGCCGAGGAGGAGGGGGGCGGGGCAGCGGCCCGGGCAGGGGCGGCCCATCACGCGGAGCATGTCGGCGACCTGGGCGGCGCGGACGGTGGGGTCGGGGCGGTAGTCCAGGTGGGTGGCGTAGACGTCGAGGGGGACGCCCCGGACGGCGACGGTGGCCTGGAGGAAGCCGGGGGCCGGCTCGGGCAGCGGGTTCTCGCCCTGGGTGGAGAGCCGGGTGATCTCGTGGTTGCGGACGCGGAGAACGGGGTGACGGGAGAGGACGGCGACGCCGAACTCGCGGCGCGGGGGCGTGGGGCCGGAGGCTGCCGCGGGCTCGGGGTCGAGGCTGTAGATCGGCCCGAAAGCGACGTGCATTCCCAGCCGGCTGCCGAGTTCGCGGGCGAGATCACGCCATTGGCTGCGTCGGCCCCAGTGCACGTCCACCTCCTGGAGGCCGATGACGTCGGCGTCGAGCGAGCGCAGCGCCCGCACCTGCCGGTCGAGGTCGAAGACCTCGTCCTCCCCCGCGCCCGCGTGGATGTTGTAGGTGGCGACGCGGAGCGGGACGGGGCGCCAGGTGGCCGGATGGGCGGCGGCGGAGGCGGTCAGGAGCAGCCCGATGGCCAGAAGGAGAGGTACGACATGGCGTCTCAGAGCCAGGTGGATGCGCACGATTGCCTCATTTCCGGGTGGGAGTGAGCCCCGGAAAGGTATCGGGGAGGCAGGGGTTTTACACCGTAGAAGGAGAGCTTTACGGTGTAAAAGTGAGCCCGCCCGCCGAGCAGCGAGGAGCCCCCGGATGACGGCAGCCGCCGAGAGCCCGGCCCCCGTACCAGCCCCGGACGACGCCGGTCCGGCGGACCAGCCGCAGGGGCACCCGCGGCGCTGGCTGATCCTGGCGGTGATCTGCCTGGCCGAACTGGTGGTGCTGCTCGACAACACCGTGCTGACCGTGGCCATCCCCTCGCTCACCCGCGAACTGGCCGCCTCCACCTCCGACATCCAGTGGATGATCAACGCGTACGCGCTGGTGCAGTCCGGGCTGCTGCTCACCGCGGGCAACGCCGCCGACCGGTACGGGCGCCGCAGGATGCTGCTGGCCGGGCTGGTGCTGTTCGGGATCGGCTCGGTGGCGGCGGGGCTGGCCGCGACCTCCGCGCAGCTCATCGCGGCCCGCGCCGGGATGGGGGTGGGCGGCGCGCTGCTGCTCACCACCACGCTCGCGGTCGCCATGCAGATCTTCGCGCCCCACGAGCAGGCGCGGGCCATCGGCATCTGGGCGGCGGTCAACGCGCTGGGGTTCGCGGCCGGTCCGCTCATCGGCGGGTTGCTGCTCGACCACTTCTGGTGGGGCTCGATCTTCCTCGTCAACGTGCCGGTCGTGCTGATCGGGGTCGTCGCCGTGGTGGCGCTGGTCCCGGAGTCGAAGAACCCGCGCGGCGACCGGCCCGACCTCGGCGGCGCGCTGCTCTCCACCGTCGGCATGACCGCGCTGGTCTACGCGATCATCTCCGGCCCCGAGCACGGCTGGAGCTCGCCCACGGTACTGGCCGGGGCGGGGCTCGGCCTCGCCGTGCTGACCGGGTTCGTCCTGTGGGAACTGCGGGTACCGCACCCGATGCTCGACCTGTCGTTCTTCCGCGACCAGCGGTTCACCGGCGCGGTCGCGGGTGCGGTGCTCATCACCTTCGGCATGGGCGGCTCGCTCTTCCTGCTCACCCAGCACCTTCAGTTCGTCCTCGGCTACGGCCCGTTGGAGGCCGGCCTGCGGACCGCTCCCCTCGCGCTGACCGTCGTCGTCCTCAACTTCTCCGGGATCTCCGCCCGCTGGACCGGGCGCCTCGGCACCCCCGCCGCGATCGGCGTCGGCATGTCGATGCTGGCCGTGGGCGTCACCTCGATCGCGCTCTTCGCCGCCGACGGGTACGCCGGGGTGCTGGCCGGCCTGCTCTTCATCGGAGTGGGCTGCGCCCTCGCCAACCCGGCCATGGCGCTGGCCGTCATGAGCTCCATCCCCAGGGAGAAGGCCGGGGTCGGCGCCGGGATCAACGGCACCCTCGCCGAGTTCGGCAACGGGCTCGGCGTGGCCGTCCTCGGCGCGGTGCTCAACTCCCGCTTCGCGGCGCTGCTCGGGGCAGGCGCGGCCGGCTCGTTCCCGGCGGCGATGGCGGCGGCCGGCTCCGGGGGTGCCCGGGAGCGGGTCCGGGACTCCTTCTCGTCGGGCCTGTCCACCAGCCAGTTCGTCGGCGCCGCCGCGGTCCTCGCGGGCGGCCTGCTCGCCGCGTACCTGCTCGGCCGCGCCGAGCGGGGCCCCGAGCCGCAGCCCGCCCCCGCCGAGGAAGTCGAGGAAGGTGCCTCCCGTGCCGTCTGAGCCCCGCCGTCCCGCCTCCCCCACGCACCCGGACGCCACCGGCGAGCCGGCCGCCGGGCCCGGCGTACCCGAGGAGCCGCTGCCGCCCCGGCCCAGCATCTGGCTGGCCGCCGCAGAGGAGCCGCCGAAACCGGCCAGGCCGCATTCCCGCCACGGGCTCGACCGGGAGCGGATCACCGAGGCGTCGGTGCGGCTGCTGGACGCCGAGGGGCTGGCCCGGTTCTCGATGCGGCGCCTGGCGGGCGAGATGGGCGTCACCGCGATGTCCCTGTACTGGTACGTCGACACCAAGGACGACCTGCTCGAACTCGCCCTCGACGCGGCCTTCGCCGAACCGGCCGGGGCGGACGAGGAGCGGGCGGGCGACGGGGAGGGCGAACCGGGCGGCTGGCGCGAGGAGTTGCGCGTCCTGGCCGCCGGGTACCGCGCCCTGCTCGTCCGCCACCCCTGGGCGTCGGCGCTGGCGGGCACGTATCTCAACATCGGGCCGCGCTCGATGGCGTTCTCCCGGCGGCTGCGCCAGGTGCTGGCCCGCACCGGACTCGGGCCGGCCGGGCAGGAGGGCGCGATGGCGGCGGTCTCGCAGTTCGTCTACGGCTTCGGCACCTTCGAGGGCCACTACGTCGCCCGCTCGCGGGCGGCGGGCATGACGCAGGACGCCTACTTCCGCCACGCCATGGGCTCGATCCGCCGGAACCCGGACCTGGAGGGCGACTTCACCGAGCCGGGCCGGCTGCTGGCCGAGCGCGGCGGGCACACCGTGGAGGAGATGCGCGAGCGGGACTTCGCCACCGCCCTCGACCTGCTGGTCGCCGGGATCGAGGCGATGGTGGCCCGGGAGGGCTGACCGGGCCCGTCGGCGCGGGCCCGGCCGAAGCCGCTCAGGCCGGCCGGGCCGGGAAGCCGCCGGTGGCGACCGGGCCCCACCGCTCGGGAGTGATCCGGATCAGCGACTTGCCCTGCTTCAGCATGGCCGCGCGGTACTCGTCCCAGTCGGGGTGCTCCCCGGAGATGACGCGGAAGTACTCGACCAGCGGCTCGACGGAGTCGGGGGCGTCGATGACCTCGGCGGTGCCGTCGACCTGCACCCAGGGCCCGTTCCACTCGTCGCTCAGCACGACGAGGCCGACCTTCGGATTCCGTCGGGCGTTACGGGTCTTGGCCCGCTCCGGGTAGGTGGCGACGACGATCCGGCCCTCCTTGTCGACGCCGCAGGTCAGCGGGGACGCCTGCGGGGTTCCGTCGGCACGGGCGGTGATCAGGAGGGCCCGGTGCCTGGGCCGGACGAAGTCCAGCAGCCCGGCGCGGTCGACCCGGGTGTTGGTGGCGATTGAGGCCATCTTCGACCGGCACCCGGATCTGCGGGGGAGGTGCGCTCAGCCGGGCAGGCCGTCCCCCTGGACGGCCTGGATGTCCATCTCGACCTTGAGCTTCGTGCCGATCGCCGAGATCCCCGCCTGGATGACCTGGTTGTAGTTCATCGCGAAGTCCTCGCGGCGCAGTGCGGCGGTGGCCGTGAAGGCGGCGCGGATGCCGCCCCAGGGGTCGGAGCCGGTGCCGAGGTAGCGCAGGTCGAGGTCGACCGGGCGGGAGACGCCGTGCATGCGCAGGTCGCCGTGGACGGTCCAGCGGTCCTCGCCTACGGCCGAGACGCCGGAGCTGAGGTAGGTGATCTGCGGGTAGTTGACCACGTCGAGGAAGTCCGGGGACTTCAGGTGGCCGTCGCGCAGCTGGTTGCCGGTGTCGATCGAGGCGGCCTGGATGACGGCCTCCACGCGGGAGGCGGACCAGCCGTCCTCCCCGTCGATCTCGATCCGGGCGGTGAAGTCGGTGAACCGGCCGCGCACGCTGGAGATCCCCAGGTGCTGGGCGACCGCGCCGACCGTCGAGTGCGCCGGGTCGACCGTCCAGACGCCGGGCGCGGGCAGCTCCGTACCGCCCTGCCGGGTGAGGGTGATCGTGCCGGCGTCGGCCCGGCCGCCCGCGCCGACCAGCGCGGTGGAGGCCGACGGGCCGTAGCCGACCGCCGTGACGATGACGGTGTACGGGCCGGGGGCCAGTCCGGTGGCCTCCTCGACCAGGCCGTCCGTGTCGGCGTCGGCACGGATGACCTGGCGTCCGGTCATGTCCGTGACGGTGACCACGGCGTGGGGCACTGCCCACCCGTCGCGGGTCTGAATCCGTGCGGTGAGTCCCATCCGGTCTCTCTCCTTGCGCAGTTCGCTGTTCTCGGTGTGCGGAGCCGGTCCGGGCGCCCACCCGTCCCCTTCTCCGCGAACCGCCGCCCTCGGCGCCGGCCCGATGTCCGTGCTCCGTCCTCCGCCCCCGGGCCCGATGCCCGGCGGCCGGCCGGCGGGAAGCCCTGTGCGCGGGTGGCACCTCCGGCGCGGCTACCGCCCGGAGCGAGGCGCCGCCGGTCACTCCCGTACGACTCCTCCGTACCGAAAGCGCCCGCCGCCGGTACCCCATTCGCCCCGAGGCGACCCTTACGGGTGCAACCGCCCCGGGGGCGCGGCCCCCGCCTGGTAGAGCGACGACGGGCCCCGGACGGAAGCGGACCGGCCGTCCCCTGCCGGTCCGCCGCCCTGTCCGGGGCCCTTCCACGGGTCCCGGCGGGCGCCTCCGCTGGGGGCGCCCGCCGGACCCGTGGCCTGTGGCCGCGCCCGGTGCCGCTCGCGAGGAGGGCGCCGGGCGCGGGCGGGTCACTCGCCGGGGTGGGCGAGTTCGATGTCGTGCCCGTCGGTGCCGGGTCCGCTCAGGGTGACCGCGGTGGCCACCGGCGGGTAGCCGGTCGCGATCACGGTGTACTCGCCGCCGTCGAGGTCGGCGAAGCCGTAGGCCCCGTCCTCGGCGGTGGTGCGGGTGGCGACCACGTTGCCCGCGGTGTCGACCAGGGTGACGCGCACCCCGGCCAGCGGGCCGCCGGCGGCCCGGACGACACCCTGGACGCGGGCCCCGGTGTGCAGGGCGACCTCGACGTGGGTGACGCCGGTGGTACCGATCTCGACCGGGAGCGCCGCCGGGCGGTGGCCCTCGGCGTTGACCGTGATCGTGACCGGGCCGGGCACCAGCGCGGAGAAGGCGAACGCGCCCTCCTCGTCACTGGCACCGGTGGCCAGCACGTCGCCGCGCACGTCGGTGACGATCACCATGGCTCCGGCGACCGGGCCGTCGGACTCGGTACGCACCGTGCCGGTCAGGCCGCTGGTCCCGCTGAGCAGGATGTCGTAGCCGAGCGGCTGCTCGCCCACCACGACCGTGGACGCCTGCGGCTGGAAGCCGTCGGCCGAGGCGATCAGCACGTAGCTGCCGGGCTCGGGGGCGTCCAGCGCGTAGGAGCCGTCGCCCTGGGCGACCGCGCGGCCGAGCTGGCGACCGCCGAGCGAGATCAGCGTGACGGTGGCGTGCACCACCGGTGCCTCCTGGGCGCCCCGGACGGTGCCGTGCACGGTGATGCCGTTCGACGCGGGGCCGGTGGCCTCGGCGGCCTGGGCCGGAGCCGGAGCCGGAGTGGCCTCGGCGAGCGCGGCGGTGTCCGCGGTGGCGGCGCCGACGGGGGCCGGCACACGGGCCTCGGCCGGGGCGGCGTTCTCGCCCGCGGCCTGGGCGAGGGCGCCCTGGGTCCGCAGCGGGACCTCCTTGATGAAGATCGCGGAGATCAGGGCGAGGGCCGCGATCGGGGCGCCGATCAGGAAGACGTCCGCGACACCGTGGCCGTAGGCCGACTCGAAGACGGTCCGGATCGGGGCCGGCATGGCGTCCAGGTCGGGGAAGCCGCCGCTGGAGCCGCCGCCCTGGGCCGCGGCGGCGGCCTTCGGGCCGAGCGCGGTGAGGCCGTCGGTCACATAGTCGGTGATCTTGGTGGACATGACCGCGCCGAGCGCCGAGACGCCGACCGCACCGCCGAGGGAGCGGAAGAAGGTGACGACGGAGCTGGCCGAACCGAGGTCCGAGGGGGCCACCTGGTTCTGGGTGCAGAGCACGAGGTTCTGCATCATCATGCCGACGCCCAGACCCATCAGCGCCATGAAGAGCGCGATGTGCCAGTACGGGGTGTCGTAGCGGATGGAGCCCAGCAGGCCGAGGCCGGCGGTGAGCAGGGCCGCGCCGGAGACCAGCCACGCCTTCCAGCGGCCGTTCTTGGTGATGATGACGCCGGAGGCGGTGGAGGAGACGAAGATGCCCGCGATCATCGGGATCGTCATGACACCGGACATCGTCGGCGACTCGCCGCGCGCCATCTGGAAGTACTGGCTGAAGAAGACGGTGCCGGAGAACATCGCGATACCGACGAAGAGCGAGGCCAGCGAGGCCAGGGTGATCGTGCGGTTGCGGAAGAGCCGCAGCGGCATGATCGGCTCTGTGGCCTTCGACTCCACCAGGATGAAGATCAGCGCCAGCAGCACGGAGCCGCCGACCATGACCCCGGTCTGCCACGACATCCAGTCGTACTTGTCACCGGCGAAGGTCACCCAGACCAGCAGCAGGCAGACCGCGGCGACGACGAAGAACGCGCCCAGCCAGTCGACCTTCACGTCCCGCTTGACCACGGGCAGCTTCAGGGTCTTCTGGAGCACGACCAGGGCGATCAGGGCGAAGGGCACGCCCACGTAGAAGCACCAGCGCCAGCCGAGCCACGAGGTGTCGGTGATGACGCCGCCGAGCAGCGGGCCACCGACCGTGGCCACGGCGAAGGTGGCGCCGAGGTAGCCGCTGTACCGGCCGCGCTCGCGCGGCGAGATCATCGCGGCCATGATGATCTGGGCCAGCGCGGCGAGACCGCCCGCGCCGATGCCCTGGATCGCCCGGCAGGCGATGAGCATGGCCGGGTCCTGCGACAGCCCCGCGACGATCGAGCCGATCGCGAAGATGACCAGGGCTATCTGGACCAGGGCCTTCTTGTTGTAGAGGTCCGCGAGCTTGCCCCAGAGCGGCGTGGAGGCCGTCATGGTCAGCAGCGAGGCGGTGACGACCCAGGTGTACGCGCTCTGCCCGCCGCCCAGGTCTCCGATGATCTTGGGCAGGGCGTTGGTGACGATCGTCGACGAGATGATCGCGGCGAACATGCCGAGCAGCAGCCCGGAGAGCGCCTCCATGATCTGCCGGTGCGACATGGGCGCACCGGCCGACGCCGCGGCGGCGCCGCCGTGCTTGGCGGCATGGCTGCCCCGCACACCTTCCGGCGTGGTTGTTGCCATGAAAATCCTTCTTCTGCATCGTGCGCGGATGTACGTCCCCCGACCGGACGGACACGGACGGCGGGCCGGTCCCCCACCGCGGTTGCGGTCGGACCGGCCCGCCGCCCGTGCGTCCTAGCGGGAGGAGGTACGGGCGGTCGGCTGGGCGCTCGGCGCCGGCACGGGCTCGTCGGTGAGCCGGCTCGGGAGGGAGCGGCAGTCGCCGAAGTCCTGGCGCAGGCGGCCGAGGAGGGAGATGAGCTGGTCGACTTCCTCGTCCGACCAGTTCTCCAGGTAGTGGCCGAGTGCTCTGACGTAGCGCTCGGACAGCTCGGTCAGCAGGAGCCTGCCCTCGGGCGTGAGACGGAGAATCCGGGACCGGCGGTCCGACGGGTCCGGCGACCGGTCGAGCCAGCCGCGGTCCGCCACGTGTGCCACATGGCGGCTGGTGACCGACATGTCGACGGCCAGCAGCTCGGCCATCCGGCTCATCCGCATCTCACCGTGCAGGTCGAGAAGGTTGAGTACCGCGATGGAAGCGGGCGGGCAGTCGTACGGCAGGACGCGGGCGAGTCCTCGTTTCACAGCTCCGATGGCGCTGAGCTGACGGGCCAGTTGCTCGTACTGGGACTGAGCAGCCATCGGCTTCTCCTGTTTGTTGCTTAGGGCAACGATAGAACTGGATGGTTGCCGCAGGCAAACGAAATCGGGGCAATCGCGCTAAAGAGTCGGCAAAGGTCTGGGGGTGCGGGCGTAAAGCCCGGGGTCCCTTGGGCAAAGGCCCCGGCCCGCGTCGCGCGGGGGTGCGGTTCCGTCCCGCCGCCACCTGCCGGCACGTCCGGCTCGCGCTCGGTGAGTGGCCGACTGCGGCGGGTGCGGGCGGCCGTCGCCGCGCTTTCGCGCGCGGGCGCGCCAGACCGGGCGAACCGGCCCACATCGCCCGAGGGTTGGGCGGGCGGCCCGGATTCGCTAGTGTCCTGGCTCATGGCACACAACCCCCAGCCGCCGCAGGGTCCCCAGGGTCACGACCCGGCCGGCAGTACGCAGATGTTCCGCGCCTTCGTCGACGAGCCCGGCCCCGCCGGGCAGCAGACACAGGCCGCCCAGTCCTCCGGCCCCCGGGTCGGCCTGATCGTCGGCGTGATCGCCGTGGTGGCGGTCCTCGCCGCGGTCGCCTGGCTCGCCTTCTCCTGATTCCGTGAGCTTCGCCCCTCGCCGCCCGGTGGCGTGCGGGTACGGACGCGCGTCCCTCTTCCTGAGGGGCGCGCTTCTTTGTGCGCGGGCGCGGACCGGGAACGCCGGGGTTCGGGCACGCGACGGCGGCCGGACGTGCGCCTGGGTGGCGTACGGCCGGCCGCCGGGAAGCGGGGTGGAGGCGCGCGGGTGGCGCCCCCGCCGGGTGGTCAGTCCGCGATCAGGCCCTCGCGGAGCTGGGCCAGGGTGCGGGTGAGGAGGCGGGAGACGTGCATCTGGGAGATGCCGACCTCCTCGCCGATCTGCGACTGGGTCATGTTGGCGAAGAAGCGGAGCATGATGATCCGGCGCTCGCGCGGCGGCAGCTTGGCCAGCAGGGGCTTCAGCGACTCGCGGTACTCCACGCCCTCCAGGGCCGTGTCCTCGTAGCCGAGGCGGTCCGCGAGGGAGCCCTCGCCGCCGTCGTCCTCGGGGGCCGGGGAGTCGAGCGAGGAGGCGGTGTAGGCGTTGCCCACGGCGAGGCCGTCGACGACGTCCTCCTCCGAGACGCCGAGCGCCTGCGCCAGCTCGGGCACGGTCGGCGAGCGGTCGAGCTTCTGGGCCAGCTCGTCGCTGGTCTTGGTGAGCGCGAGCCGGAGCTCCTGGAGGCGGCGCGGGACCCGCACCGACCAGCTGGTGTCCCGGAAGAACCGCTTGATCTCACCGATCACCGTCGGCATCGCGAAGGTCGGGAACTCCACCCCGCGCTCGCAGTCGAACCGGTCGATCGCCTTGATCAGGCCGATGGTGCCGACCTGGACGATGTCCTCCATCGGCTCGTTGCGGCTGCGGAAGCGGGCCGCCGCGTACCGGACGAGGGGGAGGTTCAGCTCGATGAGGGTGTCGCGGACGTAGACCCGCTCGGGGCTGTCCTGGCCGTCCGAGTCCTCCGCCGTCAGATCGCGCAGGCGCAGGAAGAGGGAGCGGGAGAGGGTACGGGTGTCGAGCGCGCCCGAGGGCGCGGGGAGGTCGGCCGGGGCCGCCTCCTCGGTCTCCGGGGGCGGCGTGACGGTGTCCGCGGCGCCGGGGGGCGCGGCCGGGTGGCCGGCCTGCGGTGGAACCGTGGGCCGGAACGCGTCTTCCTGACGGGTCGTCTCCGGCGGCAGGACATGCGGGAACTCCGCACGGTCGAGCACGCCGGGGGCACTCTTGCTGAGCGTGAGCACCTTCGAGCTGCCCTGTTCTGCGGACATGCCACCCCCTTGAGGTCGCGGACGGTCGCGGCGACGCCCTCGTCGAGGAGCGCAGCCTCCACCTGAATACCGGCGCTGAGCCTGCGGCAAACGCCGTTCCCGCAGAATGTCACATGTCGGCAACACGCTGTAGCGGTAAATCGACAAAAGGTGGGGGAGTTGGCCCTGGAAACGGGGGGTGTGAGGGGTTTTCGCGCAGCCCGGGCCGCGAATCGAGTCAACCCGTTCCGGTTAGGGATCGATCCTGTTTGCGGACCTCAGCCGCGCGAAGCTCCGGGCCAGCAGGCGTGAGACGTGCATCTGCGAGACGCCCAGCTCCGCGCTGATCTGGGACTGCGTCAGGTTGCTGTAGTAGCGCAGCAGGAGGATGCGCTGCTCGCGCTCGGGGAGCTGGACCAGCAGGTGGCGGACGAGGTCGCGGTGTTCCACACCGTCCAGCGCCGGGTCCTCGTAGCCGAGCCGGTCGAGCAGGCCCGGGAGCCCGTCGCCCTCCTGGGCCGCCTCCAGCGAGGTCGCGTGGTACGAGCGGCCGGCCTCGATGCAGGCGAGCACCTCGTCCTCGCCGATCCGCAGCCGCTCGGCGATCTCGGCGGTGGTCGGGGAGCGGCCGTGCGCGGTGGTGAGGTCCTCGGTGGCGCTGGTGACCTGCACCCACAGCTCGTGCAGCCGGCGCGGGACGTGCACGGTGCGGACGTTGTCCCGGAAGTACCGCTTGATCTCGCCGACCACCGTCGGCATGGCGAAGGTCGGGAACTGCACGCCCCGGTCCGGGTCGAACCGGTCGATGGCGTTGATCAGGCCGATGGTGCCGACCTGGACCACGTCCTCCATCGGTTCGTTCCGGCTGCGGAAGCGGGCGGCGGCGTACCGGACCAGGGGCAGGTTGGCCTCGATGAGGGCGCTGCGGACCCGGCCGTGCTCGGTGGTGCCCGCCTCCAACTCCTTCAGCTGCGAGAAGAGGAGCTGGGTGAGCGCACGGGTGTCCGCCCCGCGCTTGCGGGCGGCCGGGTCGGAGGCGCGCCCCGGCCGGAACGGCGCGCTGCGCTGCGTCCGCCCCGGCCCCGTACCGGTGCCGGAGCCGGGCACGGTTTCGGCACCCGGGGCGGGGCCGGCCCCGGGCACGGTGTTCGCGCCGCCGGGGCCGGGACCGTCCTGGGGCGGTGCGTGAGGCGCGGTTCTGGCCGGCACGGGCAACGCCACCCCTTGATCGTCCACTATCCGTCAAAAGCGGTCATAGCATCACAAGACGGACGCACTGTGTGCAAGCACCGCAGAAAGCCGTGTTGAGGGGCAAGTTGACGCGATCGATACCAACGTGCTGGGGCGCGCGTGGCGTGTGCGGAGTGTATGAGCGTGGGGACGCGCGCCGGGGCACGCGGCGCGCACGGTGCCGCGTCCGGAGGCCGCCGAAGGCGTACTCCCTCCGGATGGCCGCCGCCACTCGGGGGTGATGCCGCGCGGGCGGCGGGCGGGGGAGGGGCGGGTCAGGAACTTCCGCCGTTGGCGATCCAGGTCATGAAGTCGCCGACCGCCGAGGCGGCGTTGGAGATGCCCTCGAAGCCGAGCGTGACGTAGTCCCCCGCCGTGTCGGGGTCACTGATGATCACGTACAGCACGAAGACCACCACCACGCACAGCGCGATCTTCTTGGCCTGCGCCACCCCTGCCGCCTCCCCTGGCGTCCGACTCTCCGTGCCGGGGACTCCCCGGCCGGCCCTCCCGGTTCCGCCACCCGTCTGGTCGTCCGTGCGGCGATCGCGGAAGTCTAGCGCGATGAGCCGATCAACGACCGGTGAGCCGGGGGAGGTTCTGGGACCAATGGCCCCCCGGGTGGGGTCGTTCTCCGCTGTGCGGGCGGCTTCGGAGCGCGCAGCATGGAGGTGCGCCCGGCGGCCGGCAGGAGCCCGCCGGGCAGGAACGGGCCCGGACTGCGGGGTCCACGACACGGGTCTCCTCCCGTACGCGTGGACAACCGGGCCCGTTCCCGCCGGAGGGGGCGGCTCCTCCCCCGTCGCCGCTCCCTCCGACCCTCACTCGGCGGGGGCGGCGCCCGCGTGGGCGCGCAAGAGTCACCGGAGTCCCGGACAAGCAGAACGTCCCCCACCCGTTTTCATAGGTGGGGGACGTTGTCAGCGGTAGCGGTGGGATTTGAACCCACGGTGACTTGCGCCACACTCGCTTTCGAGGCGAGCTCCTTCGGCCGCTCGGACACGCTACCGAGAGAGAGCTTAGACCATCGGGGGCCATGGGCCGAAATCCGTATCCCGGGGGCGAGGGGGCGGAAGGTCAGCGGGCGCGGAAGAACTCGGTCAGGAGTGCCGCGCAGTCCGTGGTCAGGACGCCCTCGATCACCTCGGGGCGGTGGTTGAGGCGGCGGTCGCGGACCACGTCCCACAGGGAGCCCGCGGCGCCGGCCTTCTCGTCGCGGGCGCCGTAGACCACGCGGTCCACGCGGGACTGGACGGCCGCGCCCGCGCACATGGTGCACGGCTCCAGGGTGACGACCAGGGTGCAGTCGGTCAGCCGCCAGCGGCCGGAGCGGGCGGCGGCCCGGCGCAGGGCGAGGATCTCGGCGTGCGCCGTCGGGTCGCCGCCCGCCTCGCGCTCGTTGTGGGCGGCGGCGAGCAGGCGGCCGTCCGGGCCGAGGACGACGGCGCCCACGGGGACGTCGCCGCCGCGTCCAGCCCGCTGGGCCTCGGCGAGGGCCTGCCGCATGGCGGGCTCCCAGGGCGTGCGGACGGGATCGGGGACGGGGCCGGCCGGACCGGCCGGTTCCGGGCGTGTGCTCTTCACACCCGGAACCTACCGGCCCGGCCGGCCGACCGCCCGGGCGGTCAGCGGACCGCCTCCAGCACCTCGGCCGCGCCGAGCACCTCGGCGATCTCGCCGAGCGCGTCGCCGGGGCGCAGGGCGCGCAGTTCCCCTTCGCCGACGCCGAGGTCGGCGAGGAGCGCGCCGTCCCCGAGGGGACCGGCCCCGGCCTGGTCGGCCGGGTCGCCGGAGTCGTAGGTGTCGTCGTCCTGGTCCTCGCGGTAGGGCTCGCCCTCCTCCGTGCCGTCGAGGTCGAGGCCGGCGAGGACGTCGTCGTCCTCGGGGGTGCGGCCGAGCAGTTCGTCGGTGAGGAGCAGCTCCCCGTACGAGCTGCGGGCGGCTGCCGCGGCGTCGGAGACGTAGATCCGCGGGTCGTCCTCACCGTCCACCCGGACGATGCCGAACCACGTGTCCTCCTGCTCGATGTAGGCCAGGACCGTGTCGTCCTCCGAAGCGGCCTCGCGGGCCAGATCGGTGAGGTCCGACAGGGTCTCCACGTCGTCGAGGTCTGTGTCGCTCGCTTCCCACCCGACTTCGGTGCGCGCGAGCAGTGCGGCGAAGTACACCGTGACTCTCCCACTGTCCTAGGTGTGCCGGTCGGCGGTTCCTCCGGCGGAGGCAGGCGGGGTGCCCCGCCCACCGGAATCGTGGCAGAAAGGAGCCCCTCAGGTGAGGTCTTCCGCGTGCCGTGTGCGCGTCGTGCGTCCGGCGGGGTGGATCGGGGGTGTCCGGGGGCGCACCGGGCCGGGAGCGGGCGTGCGGCGCGTCGCGTGCCGGTCCGGTGGGGCGCCCGGGGGCCGTGGGGCCGACGGCGGCCGTCACCAGCGGAACGTACGCATCCGCATCTGCTGGCGCATCCGGGCGGCGCGGGCGCGGCGCGGCTGGACCCTGGCGCGCAGCTCCTTGGCCTCGGTCAGCTCGCGCAGGAAGGCGGCCCGCCGGCGGCGGCGCTCGGCGTCGGAATCCGGCTCGGCGGGGCGGACGGTGTCCTCGGCGGGCGGCGCGGATATCTCCGGGGCGCCGTCCGCGTCCGGTGCGCCCGTCGCGCGCCGGTGGGGGTCGGTCTCGCGGGCGGTGCCGGGGGTGTGCTCCAGGGCGCGTCCGAGGGCGCGCTCGCGCAGGCGGGCACGGGCCCGGCGCCGGGACAGCTCCTCCTCGCGGCCGGGGCCGGGCGTGGCGTCGGGCACACCGCCGCGGTCGCGGGCGTCGTCGCGCTCCGTGCGGCGTCCGGCCGGTTCCGGCATCATGCCCCCGTCCCTGGGCTGCTGTTCACGCCCCCCGCGCGGACCGGAGGAGCTTTCCTCCACTTTCCCCCCGCGCCCCGCGTTGATGCCATCGCGGGCGCCCGGGATGCCCGCTCCGACCTGCCCGTTACTGTGGATGGCATGCGGATACACGTCGTCGACCACCCTCTGGTGGCGCACAAGCTCACCACGCTGCGCGACAAGCGCACCGATTCCCCCACTTTCCGCCGTCTGGCGGATGAGCTGGTCACCCTGCTCGCGTACGAGGCGACGCGGGACGTGCGCACCGAGCAGGTGGACATCGACACCCCGGTCGCGCGGACGACCGGCGTCAAGCTCTCGCACCCGCGTCCGCTGGTCGTGCCGATCCTGCGGGCCGGGCTCGGCATGCTCGACGGGATGGTGCGGCTGCTGCCCACCGCCGAGGTCGGCTTCCTCGGCATGATCCGTGACGAGTCGACGCTCCAGGCGTCGACCTACGCGGCGCGGATGCCGGAGGACCTCACCGGCCGCCAGGTCTACCTCCTCGACCCGATGCTGGCCACCGGCGGCACCCTGGTCGCCGCCGTCCAGGAGATGATCCGGCGCGGCGCCGACGACATCACCGCCGTGGTGCTGCTGGCCGCGCCCGAGGGCGTCGAGATCATGGAGCGCGAGCTGGCCGGGACCCCGGTCACCGTCGTCACCGCCTCCGTCGACGAGCGGCTGAACGAGAACGGCTACATCGTGCCCGGCCTCGGTGACGCCGGCGACCGCATGTACGGCCAGGCCGACTGAGGCGTTCCGCATACCGGTACGACCGCGCCCCCGGGTCCGTGAGGACGTCCGGGGGCGCGTCGCGTGCCGGGCGGGTCAGCAGCGGGCGCCCGGTGCGGGCGTCGGGGAGGGCTTCGGGGCGTTGAGGGCCTTGAGGGCGCCGGTGGCGGCGGCCTCGGGGGCCAGCTTCTCGAAGCCGTCGCCGAGGATCAGGTCGACCTCGTTCGGCTTGCGGGGGCCCTTGGGGGCGTCCGCCTCGTCATCGGCCCCGGTCGCGTCGGTCTGGGCCGCCTCGGCCTTGGCGGGCTCGCTCCCGGCCGGGGTCTCGACCTTCTGCCGGGCGCCGCCGACCTGGGTGGCGAGGACCGGGAAGGCGCCGTCGACCGCGTCGGCCGCGCCGAGCAGCAGGACGGTGCCCTTGACCTTCTTGTCGTACTCCTCGGTGGCGTTGCCGACCTCGCCGATGGCGAAGCCGCGCTTCTTGAGGGCGTCGGCGGTCTTCTTGGCGAGGCCGCCGCGCTCGGTGGCGTTGAGGACGTTGACCTTGATCCTGCCCGGGGCGGGGAGCGGCTTGACCGCGGCGGGGGACGCGCTGGTGGCGGGCCGGGGGCAGCTCTTGCCGCCCGCCGCCGTGACGGTGGAGCCGCCGGTGAAGACGTCGACGAGCTGGAAGGTCCCCCAGCCGACGAGGCCGAGGGCCAGCAGGCCGCCGGTGGCCGCCAGGACCAGCTTGCGGCGGTTGCCCGTACGGCGCATGCGGGGGTACTTGTCCCCGGTGACGCGGTACTTGCCGCCCATACCGGGGGGAGTGAGCATGCTCATGAGGCGCAGCGTAGTGCGGGCCTGGGGCAATGCCTACTAAAGGATCTACCGCTTGGCCCTGACCGGTGGGAAAAGGGCCCATTCGGTCGCCTGCGGATGCGGAACGGTCACGTCCGTGGTCGGACGCGGGACGGGGCCGGGGTCACCCCCGGGTCCGCTCAGCCCAGTTCGAGGACGCGGGCGTGGAGGACCTGGCGCTGCTGGAGCGCGGCGCGGACGGCGCGGTGCAGGCCGTCCTCCAGGTAGAGGTCGCCCCGCCACTTCACCACGTGGGCGAAGAGGTCGCCGTAGAAGGTCGAGTCCTCGGCGAGGAGGGTTTCCAGGTCGAGCTGGCCCTTGGTCGTCACGAGCTGATCGAGGCGGACCGGGCGCGGGGCCACGTCCGCCCACTGGCGGGTGGATTCCCGGCCGTGGTCGGGGTACGGCCGGCCGTTTCCGATGCGCTTGAAGATCACACGGAAAGCCTACCGGGCCGGGGTGGGGAGCCGCAGCCCCGTGTGCCGGGCCCCGGCCGCGATGGGGGCAACTGTCCGGTTTGGTGCCCCCGGGGCGCCGGCCGGGGCCCGGCCGGCGCTCCGCGGCGGCCTACTCGGTCAGGCCGTGCTGGTGGCCTCCGGCGCGGGCCTCACCCCGCTGGCGCTGGGCCTTGGGGGCGGCCTTGCCCTTCACGGGCTCGGTGAGCGAGGAGAGGTCGTGCGCGTAGGTGCCGACCGCGTGGGCGATCACGTCGATGTTGGTGTCGAACGCCTCCGTCGAGATGTTCTCCAGGTCGTCGCAGGCCGAGTGGTAGCAGGGGTCGTACGCCTCGCCGGCGGTGCCGCCGTACCGCTTGGCCTGCTCCTTCGTCTTGAGGCCCTCGGCGCCGGTGAAGGTGCCGCCCGAGGGGATGCCCGCCTCGACGAAGGGGCCGTAGTCGGAGCGGCCGTCGAAGTCGGTGCCCTCGTGCGGCGCGCCCTGGCGGTCGAGGAAGGCGGTGATGTCCCGCTCGATCTGGGCGGAGCCCTCGGGGCCGGGGCCCTCACCCTCGCCGTCGGAGTCGTCGCCGTCGAAGACGAACTGGGCGGCGTTGGGCGAGGCGATCATGTCGAAGTTGAGGTAGGCCGGGATCTGGCCGCGCTGCTTCTCGGAGAGCGTGCCGACGTAGTGCTCGGCGCCTAGCAGGCCGTTCTCCTCCGCCGACCACCAGGCGAACCGGATCTTGTTGCGCGGCTGTTGCGCCTTGCCGTGCTTGCCCGGGCGGTTCTGGTTCGTGGCGTCGGCGAGGTCGAGGGCGACCTCGACCAGGCCGGCCGAGCCGGAGCCGTTGTCGTTGATGCCGGCGCCCTCGGTGACCGAGTCGAGGTGGGCGCCGAGCGTGACGGCCCGATCGGCGGAGCCGCCGCGGGTCTCGGCGAGGAGGTTGTCGGTCTCGCGCTCCTCCTGGAGCTGGCGGATCTCCAGGGAGACCTTCGCGCCCTTGGCGGCGTCGGCGGCCAGCGCCTTGCCGTCGGCCTGGGTCACGCCGCCGGTCGGGACGCGGCCCGCCCCGGCCTCGCCGAGGGTGCCGGAGAGGGCGCCCTCGGTGTTGTTGTAGATGATCGCGGCGGCCGCGCCCGCGTCGGCGGCGGCCGCCTGCTTCTCGCCGAAGGAGCAGCCACCGCGCTCGATCAGCGCCACGGCACCCTTGACCTCGGCCGGGAAGTCGGAGGCGGTGCAGCCGGGGGTGCCGTCGGAGTCGGCCGGGGTGTCGACGAGGGCCGCCTCGATGCCGCCCTCGGGGGTGGAGGCGGTGTACGTCATCGCGTGGACGCCGACGTCCCGGCCGTCGGCCCCGGCCACGGACAGCTTCTGGGCCAGGGTCTCGGTGTACGTGAAGGAGAAGGTCTGCCGGGTGACCTCGTACCCCGCCTTCCTCATCAGCTTCTCGATGTACGCCGCCGACGCCTCGTGGCCGGGCGAGCCCGCGGCGCGGTGGCCCTCGTTCCGGTCGGCGATCGACTGGAACGCGCGCAGATGGCGGTGGGCGTCGCGGGCCGAGGACTCCTCGACCAGCTCGCGGGCGAGCGCGGCGGCGTCCTTGGCCGGCGTCGAGGGCTGGTGGCCGTGGCCGGGCCTGCCGTGCCCGTGGCCGGGCGCGGCGCCGAGCAGCAGCGGTGTGGCGAGCGCGGTGGCGGCGACCACGGCCATGGTTCTGCGGGACAGTGCCTTCACAGGGTTCCCTCCCCAGTGTCCGGTATGAAAAGCCCCGCCTGAGGCGGGAGTTGGCTGAGTCGAACGAAAAGCGCGCAGGTGCTCGACGCGGCTGCTGGGAACCTAGCGATTCGCGCCACCCGGCGAAAGGGGCCCTCGTCGTGATGGGCGGGTTTCGCCGGATCGGTCCACCGGCCGCCGGACAGGCGGGCCGGTGCTCAGGGACCGTCGCCCCGGGCGGCCTTCGCGGCCCGCTTCATCTCCTGCTTGTGCGCGCGCACCCGGGCCAGTGACTCGGGCCCGGTGATGTCGGCGACCGAGCGGTAGGCGTGCTCCTCGCCGTAGACCCCGGCGGCCTCCCGCCAGCCGGGTGGGCGCACGCCGAGCTGCTTGCCGAGCAGGGCGAGGAAGATCTGCGCCTTCTGCGGGCCGTAGCCGGGCAGCGCCTTGAGGCGGCCGAGCAGTTCCCGGCCGTCGGCGGCGTCGCGCCAGAGGGCCTCGGGGTCGCCGTCGTAGTGGTCGGCCAGGTACTGGCAGAGCTGCTGCACGCGCCGGGCCATCGAGCCCGGGTACCGGTGCACGGCCGGTCTGGCGGAGAGCAGCGCGGCGAACCCGTCCGGGTCGTACGCGGCGATCTCGTACGCGTCGAGGTCGTCCGTGCCCATCCGTCGGGCGATCGTGTACGGCCCGTTGAACGCCCACTCCATCGGCACCTGCTGGTCCAGCAGCATCCCGATCAGGTCCGCCAGCGGGCTGCGGCTGAGCAGCGCGTCGGCCCGGGGCTCCTGCGCGAGCCGCAGTGTCTTCTCCATGCGGCCATGGTCACCCTGACCGCGCGGGCCCGCACGCGGTGCCCAGCCGCAGGTGGGACGGGGTTCACCCCAGCCCGTGCCGACGTGCCGTGATCCGCAGCACGGCCGCGCGCGGCAGCAGGCGGCCGAGGGCGTAGACGAGCGGGGCGTTGCTGCCGACGGCGTAGAGCGGGCGCGGGCGCCCGGCCTCGATGGCGCGCAGGATCGTCCTGGCCACCCGGTCGGCCGGGATGCCGGCGGCCTCGTTGGCGTCGAGGTGGCGGAGCATCGTGGCGTACTCGGCGCGGTACGGGGAGTCCGCGGCCAGGTACGCGGTGCGGCGCTCGCTGATCCCGGTGGCGATCGAGCCCGGCTCCACGGTGGCCACGCCGATGCCGTACGGGGCCAGTTCGCGCCGGGACGCGTCGGCGAAGCCCTTCAGGGCCGCCTTGGAGGCGACGTAGGAGGAGCGGTGGGCGAGCGGGAAGCTGGCCAGCATCGAGCCGACCATCACGATCCGGCCCGCGCGGCGCTCGCGCATGGCGGGCAGCAGGAGCTGGGTGAGGCGGACGGCGCCGAGGACGTTGACCCGGAAGAGGCGTTCCAGCGCCTGGGGCGGCAGTTCCTCCAACGGGCCGCTCTGACTCTCGCCGGCGTTGTTGACCAGCACGTCCACCGGACCGGCGGCCTCGGCGCAGGCCCGTACCGAGGCGTCGTCGGCGAGGTCGAGCGCCAGGTAGGCGACGCCGGGGACGGGCTCGGCGACCCGCTCCGGGTTCCGGCTGGTGCCCAGCACCCGGTAGCCGCGCTCCACCAGCCGGGCCGCGAGGGCCGCCCCGATGCCCGAGGAGGCCCCCGTCACCAGCGCCGTACGCCGTCCTCGTCCCGCCTGCTCCATCGGCCCGCCTCTTCCCGCTCGTCGCCTCGGCCGGGGGAACGTACCGGACGGTGGGCGGGGCGACAAGGGAACGGGGGCGGCGGCCGGCCTCCCGCGCCCGTCGGCGGGCACCGTTCGCCGGGCACCGAAACGTCCCGGGCGTACCGTCGCCGCATGTCCCGACAGCCCCACCCCGTCTCAGGCTCCCGCCGCCCGGTACCCCGCATACCCGGCGACCGCGGCCCGACCCCGACCGCCGAGGCGGCCTCGTGACGCTCGCGGAGGCGGTCGCGGTCCTGCTCGCCGGGTTCGCGGGCGGGGCGCTCAACACGGCGGTCGGCTCCGGAACCCTGGTCACCTTCCCGGTGCTGCTCGCCACCGGGCTGCCCCCGGTCACCGCCACCGTCTCCAACGCGCTCGGCCTCATCCCCGGCTCGATCAGCGGCGCCTTCGCCTACCGGAGTGAACTGGCCGGGCAGCGCCGCCTGTTGATCCCGCTCTGCGTCAGCGCGGCGATCGGCGGGCTCTGCGGGGCGGTGCTGCTGATGGTGCTGCCGCCCGGCGTCTTCGCCACCGTGGTGCCGGTCCTGGTGGGGCTCGCCCTGCTGCTGATCGCGGTGCAGCCGCTGCTGACCCGCGTGCTGCGTGGCCGCCTCACCCGCCCCGGCGGCGGCCTCCCGCTCCGTGTCGGCCTCGGCCTGGCCAGCGTCTACGGCGGCTACTTCTCCGCCGGGCAGGGCATCCTCTACGTCGCCCTCTCCGGCGCCCTGCTGGAGGCGCCCCTCCAGCGGATCAACGCCCTCAAGAACGTGCTGGTCGCCCAGGTCAACGCGGTCGCGGCCGGCTTCTTCCTGGTCGCCGCCGACCCCGACTGGACCGCCGCCCTGCTGATCGCCGCCGGGGCCACCGCCGGCGCCCCCTTCGGCGCCCGCGCCGCCCGGCGGCTGCGCCCGCTCGCCCTGCGCCTCCTCATCCTCACCGTGGGCACCGCCGGGCTGCTCCACATGACGCTGGGCTGACCGCCGGCTCCGGGGTGTTCCGGTCGCGCAGATTTCTGTGATCCGCCCTGGTCAGAGCCGACATCCGGGCTCCTCGCGCAGTACGTTGGAAGGAGCGGCACGCCCGTCGCGGCGGCCGTGCGACAGGCCCCCCGGGGGCGGCGTCGTCCCCGGTCACGTGGGAGGTGCGCAAGCCATGGCAGAGACGGACCCCGACACCGGAACCGTGTGGGACACCGGAGCCCACCGGGCCGCGGAGGCGGGCGGGTTCGGGCCCGGCCCGGTCCTGCGGCTGGAGATCACCGAGCACCGCGAAGGGCTCTTCGACGGCGCCTGGTGGCCGTACTCGCACCGGGTCGCCGTCGAACTGCCCCGGCTCGTCGCCGGGTTGTCCGGGCACTGGGACCCGGTGACGCGGATCGGCGTGGACCTTCAGGCCTGGGAGGCGCTGCCGACCCGGCTGGTGATGGACGGCCGGGTGGTACGGATCGACGGCTACCCGGTCGCGGACGACACCGCGCTCGTCACCCGCGGCGACCACCAGCTCTTCTCCCTCCTCGTCGTCCCGCCCGAGGCCGACCCCGAGGCCGCCCTCGCCGCGATGGCCCGCGCCCTGGACCCCGGCAACACCACGTCGGCGGGGGACCTCCTGCGGGAGACCGGAGTCAGGCGGACGCACGGCGGCTGAGCCGGGCGGGAGTGGCCGCCTTGCGCGGGGGGCCGGTACCGGGCGGGCGGGCCCGGACCGGTCGTACCGCGCGGTGAGCGGTTTCACGCCACCTGGCCACCAGGCGCCCTTCCGGGGCGGACCGCACCCCCGCAGACTGGCCGGCGGTCGTGCGCGCCGTACGGCCGGGGAGACGGGGGAAGGCGTATGGCGGCGAGGCGGGGTGGCCGGCGGCCGGCTGGGCGCGGGGCGCCGGTGCGGCGGGGGTACGGGAGGCGTCGCACCCGGCGCCGCAGCGCCCGGCGCCGTGACCAACTGGCCACGGCCCGGCTCGGGGTGGGCGCCGCCGCCCTGCTCCTGCTGGCCGCGTCCTGGTCGACGGTGTGGCCGTACCTCCTCGGGGCGGCCGTCGCGGGAGCGGGCGGCGGCGTGCTGTGGTGGCTCCGGCGCACCGACCGGCTGCGCCGGCGGTGGCGAGAGGCCGAGGCGGTGCGCGCCGGGCAGCTCTCCCTCGCCGAGGTCGACGCGTTGAGCTGGCAGGAGTTCGAGCGGTACGTCGCCGGCCTCTGCCGCCGCGACGGCTGCCGGGACGTGGTCGTCACCGGCGGCTCGGGCGACCTGGGCGCCGACGTGACCGCGACCCTCCCCGACGGGCGGCGCCTGGTGATCCAGTGCAAGCACTACGCCCCGCACCGGTACGTGCCCAGCGGCGACATGCAGAAGTTCCTCGGCACCGCCTGGCTCCACCACCGCGCCGACGTCGCGGTCTTCGCCGCCACCTGCCCCTTCGGCAAGGCCGCGCTCACGCTCGCCGCCGAACACCGCATCGTCGCCGTCCACCGCGACCTGCTCGGCCTGTGGAACACCGGCACCCCGCTCACCGCCCTGCTCGACCTCGGCGGGGCGGGGCAGGGCGACACCGCCCACCGGCGCCGGTGGCGCGAGACGTACGGCCGCGGGTGAGGCGGGAGCCCGCCCCACCCGCGCCGGGTGCGCCTATCCCCGCTTCTTCCGCCGCGGCTGCTGCCGGGGTGTCCACGTACCCCGGTGCAGCTGGCACCGGGAGTACCCGACCATCGCGGGGTTCCCGCACGGTCTGCCCGTCTTCGTCTGCGTCGAGCCGCACTTCATCTGCTTGCCCACGCGTCCTCCGTCCTGATGCGCCGGTATCGGTGGCAGTGCCCGGCCAGCCTGGTCCGGGGCCTCGCCCCGGGATGGCGGAATCCGCCAACTCGGCTGCATTTGCACGCTGTTGGGCTGATACCGCCCGCTCCCGCACAATCGGAAGCCTCCGCTCCGCCCGTACCGACGCCGGACGCGACGGCGGTCGCGTCGTCTTCGAAGGCGCCCCGGCCGACCTGGTGGCGGAACGGGGGGCGGTCGCGGGGGAGCGCCTGGCGGCGTACGTGGGGCGCTGAGCAAGGCCGGCCACCGGTCACCGGCCCGCCGGGCCGCCCGTGCGGGGTGCGGCGCGCACGGGCGGTTCCGGCGTGTTCGTCCGTCCGGGGTGCGGCTGGAGGGGAGCCGCGAATCAACGAATTGCGAAATTAAGCAATTCCCTACATGCTGTGTTCGCCGTGCCCGTCGTGTCCGCGGTGTCCGCTGTGTGCGCCGCGCCGGGGAGGTGCCCCGGGAGGTCGGCCGGGGCGACGAAGGGAGTCCGTGACCGTGGCGATTCCGCTGTACCAGGCCAAGGCCGAGTTCTTCCGGATGCTCGGGCACCCCGTGCGGATACGGGTCCTGGAGCTGTTGCAGAGCGGCCCGACCCCCGTCCGCGACCTGCTGAGGGCGATCGAGGTCGAGCCCTCGGCCCTTTCCCAGCAACTGGCCGTGCTCCGGCGCTCGGGCCTCGTCCGCTCGACGCGGGAGGGCTCCACCGTGGTCTACGCGCTGGCCGGTGGGGACGTGGCCGAACTGCTGCGGGCCGCCCGCCGCATCCTGACCGAGCTGCTGGCCGGCCGGTCCGAACTCCTCATCGAACTGCGGGAAGCCGAGGTGCGGACGCCGTGAGCACGCTGACTGCCCAGGTGTGGGGCCGGGTACGGTCCCTGCTGCCCGCCCGCGCGGACTTCGCCGCCATGACCCGCGACCCGCGCCGTGACCTGCTCGCCGGCCTCACCGTGGCGATCGTGGCGCTGCCGCTCGCGCTCGGGTTCGGGGTCTCCTCCGGCCTCGGTGCCGAGGCCGGACTGGCCACCGCCGTCGTCGCGGGCGCCCTCGCGGCGCTGTTCGGCGGCTCCAACCTCCAGGTCTCCGGCCCGACCGGCGCGATGACGGTGGTCCTGGTGCCGATCGTCGCCCAGTACGGCCCCGGCGGGGTACTGACGGTCGGACTGCTGGCCGGCGTCCTGCTGCTCGCTCTGGCCCTGCTGAAGGCCGGCCGGTACATGCGGTACGTCCCGGCGCCGGTGGTGGAGGGCTTCACCCTCGGCATCGCCTGCGTGATCGGCCTGCAACAGGTCCCGAACGCCCTCGGCGTCACCGCCCCCGACGGCGACACGGTCCTGGTGGTGGCCTGGCGGGCGGTCGAGGAGTTCGTACGCGCCCCCAACTGGACCGCGACCGTCCTGGCCCTCGGCGTGGCCGCCGTGATGCTGCTCGGTGCCCGATGGCGGCCCGCCGTGCCCTTCTCGATCGTGGCCGTCGTCATGGCGACGGTGGCCGCCCAGCTCCTCCACCTGGACGCGGCGGCCCCGATCGGCGACCTGCCCTCCGGACTGCCCGCGCCCTCGCTGGACTTCCTCGAACTCTCCGCGCTGGGCTCGCTGCTCGGCCCGGCCCTGGCGGTCGCCGCGCTGGCCGCGCTGGAGTCGCTGCTGTCGGCCACGGTCGCGGACGGCATGACCACCGGCCAGCGGCACGACCCCGACCGGGAACTCTTCGGGCAGGGCATCGCCAACCTGGCCGCCCCGCTGTTCGGCGGCGTACCCGCCACCGCCGCCATCGCCCGTACCGCCGTCAACGTCCGCAGCGGAGCCCGCTCCCGCCTGGCCGCCCTGACCCACGCGGCGGTCCTCGCGGTGATCGTGTTCGCCGCCGCCCCGCTCGTCTCCAGGATCCCGCTGGCCGCGCTCGCCGGAGTGCTGCTGGCCACCGCGATCCGCATGGTCGAGGTCGGCGCCCTGCGGGCGATGGTCCGCTCGACCCGCTCGGACGCCGTCGTCCTGGTGCTGACCGCCGTGGCCACGCTCGCCCTCGACCTCGTGCTCGCGGTGATCATCGGCCTGCTCGTCGCGGGGGCCCTGGCCCTGCGGGCGGTCGCCGGGCAGGCCCGGATGGAGCGGACCGAGGTCACCCCCGAACTGCCCGACGGCCACCGCGAGGCGGAACACGCCCCGCTGAGCGGGCACATCGCCGTCTACCGCATCGACGGCCCGGTCTTCTTCGCCGGCGCCCACCGCTTCCTCCTGGAGCTCTCCGAGGTCACCGACGTCCGCGTGGTGATCCTGCGGATGGCGCGGATCACGACGATGGACGCCACCGGCGCCCTCGCCCTCAAGGACGCCCTGGAGAAACTGGACCGGCGCGGCATCGCCGTACTGGCCTGCGGCATCCGCCCCGACCACCGCCAGGCCCTCGCCTCGGTCGGCGCGCTGGACCTCCTGTCGGGCCACGAGTACG
This sequence comes from Streptomyces sp. BBFR102, assembly GCF_051397025.1. Taxonomy (NCBI): domain Bacteria; kingdom Bacillati; phylum Actinomycetota; class Actinomycetes; order Kitasatosporales; family Streptomycetaceae; genus Streptomyces; species Streptomyces sp. BBFR102. Next base: position 2,749,733 of record NZ_CP195757.1, on the reverse strand, counting down.
CCACCGAGCCGGAGGCTCTCGCCGGCGCCCACGCCCACCTCCGGCGGGCCGGACTTCTGCCCGCCGCCACAGCCTGAACACCGAACGGGGAACGCCCATGAGCGACGCGACCGAAACCCTGCCGCCGTGCCCTGAGTGCGCCGGCGTGTACACCTACGAGATGGGGGCCCTCCTGGTCTGCCCCGAATGCGCCCACGAGTGGTCACCCACGGCCGACGAGCCCGCCGAAGGCGCCGGAGCGGCCGGGGCGATCAGGGACGCCGTGGGCAACGTCCTCGCCGACGGGGACACGGTGACGGTGACCAGGACCCTCAAGGTCAAGGGCAGCCCCAGCGGCATCAAGGCCGGCACCAAGGTGCGCAACATCCGCCTGGTGGACGGCGTCGACGGGCACGACATCGACTGCCGGATCGACGGGTTCGGCCCCATGCAGCTCAAGTCCGCCGTGGTGAAGAAGGTCTGAGCCCCTACCCCTCCCACGCGGCATTGCTATCTTGGCGATTTCCGAGATCCCAGGCCAGGAGTTCCGAGGTGGACGCGATGCACGGCACCCGCACGAAGGCAGCCGTCCGGTGAGCACACCGCTGTACCAGCTGAAGGCCGAGTTCTTCAAAACCCTCGGCCACCCGGTCCGCATCCGGGTCCTGGAACTCCTCAGCCGCCGCGAACACGCCGTCTCCGAACTCCTCTCCGACATCGGCGTCGAACCGGCCCACCTCTCCCAGCAGCTGGCCGTCCTACGCCGCTCCAACCTCGTCACTCCCCGCCGCGAGGGCTCCGCCGTCCACTACTCCCTCACCAACCCCGACATCGCCGAACTCCTCCACGTGGCCCGCACCATCCTCTCGGGCGTCCTCACAGACCAGGCGGAACTGCTGGCGGGGTTGCGGGCGGCGGAGGGCGAGGGGAGTTCGTAGCAGGGCGAGACCGGGGGGCGGGCAGGCCAGAAGGCCAGGTTCGGCGCCGGGGCAGCGGGCCGGGCGCCGGGGTGCCCGCCCCGGCGCCGGTGGGCCAGGTCCGTCTGCTGTTGGTGGGCCGGCCTCGTCGTGCCGTCGGCGGGGCCTGGTCCGTGTGCCGTTGGTGGGCCCGGCCCCCGTCGTCGTGCCGCCGGTGGGCCAGGCCCGTTCTGCCGCTGGTGGGCCAGCCGTCCCGGCGGCGGTGGGCCACCGCGCCCCGCCGTCCCGGACCGGCACCGCGCCCCGGCACAGCGCCGTGCCGCCGGCCTTGCGGCAACTGTCCTCCCGGCCGTGCACCTCGCGCCGACGGGTGCGGACGCGCGCACGGCACAGATCCCCCTCAAGCCCGCCCGGCGCCCCGCTGAGACGCAGCCGCGATCGGCACTCCGCGCCCCGCAACTTGGCGACCGCCGCCCAGCCCTCCGCGCCGGAAGCGCCCCTTCCTCCACGGTCGGCCTCCCCTTCGGCAAGGACGACGAGCACGGCCGCCTCCATCGGTGCCATCCGCGACGAGCCCCGGGTGAGCGCCTTCCCAGGCAACGAGGTCTGCCCCTTCCAGGGGCAGAAGGGCATCGGGGACGAGGGCTACCTGCCCTGGCACGAGGCCGAGTTCAGCGCCCCCCTTCAGCGGGGACCACCTCGACAACGCGAGCTACTCGAACGTCCGGAGGACCACCCCCGCACACGCGGGGACCACCTGCTGGGTGTCGAGCCCCCGCCGTACGGGGAGGGACCACCCCCGCACACGCGGGGACCACCGGGCGAGGCGGGCGTAGTTCAGCGGTACGCCGGGACCACCCCCGCACACGCGGGGACCACCCCCGGCTCCAACTCCGCTCAGCGCATCCGGAGGGACCACCCCCGCACACGCGGGGACCACAGCCCCCGAAAGTGGGCAGGCCACACCCCAGGGGGACCACCCCCGCACACGCGGGGACCACCGCGGACAGGTTCGGCCGTTCGGTGGCCGGTCGGGACCACCCCCGGACACGCGGGGACCACCTCTTCACGGTCGCCTCGATGGGCGGCGCCGCGGGACCACCCCCGCACACGCGGGGACCACGCCGACCTGGATCTGGGCGACCGGCGGAGGGCGGGACCACCCCCGCACACGCGGGGACCACCCGATCCCTGGACTGTCGCCCATCGTCACGCAGGGACCACCCCCGCACACGCGGGGACCACCGCGAGCTGGGCTGGAAGATGAGCATCGACCGGGGACCACCCCCGCACACGCGGGGACCACAGTCAGAGGGCGCAGAGCTCTTCCGGCTTGTAGGGACCACCCCCGCACACGCGGGGACCACAGCGTCGGCCGCGCCGCCGGGCGCGTCCGCTGGGGACCACCCCCGCACACGCGGGGACCACACCGGGCAGGCAACACGCCCCCGGCGCCGGAGGGGACCACCCCCGCACACGCGGGCACCACAGAAGCTGACCTGCGCAGCTACCCCACCGAGTAGCGAATTTTACCCACTTTGCCAAACTCCGACGTATAGGTCATAGAGCACATTGCACCTACCCCATGCGACATCCCAACTCCTCACCCCCTCAACGGTGATGACGCCGCTTACGTTCCTCCGCTCGGCCTGGCGCGGGCCTTCAAGCCCTGCTGTCACGCCGTCCCCGCCCGCGCTCCACGGCGGGGACCGTGCGAGGGAGTCGGAGCTACCCGCCGCGGGACGGTTGCGGCGCCTGCCCGTGTGGAAGGCGCTCGGGCTGCGCCGGTCCTGAGGGGATCGAGGCTCGTGTGCGCATCGTTGATCTTGGGCCGCGAAGTCGAGAGTCCGGTGGCGGTGCTTGGCGTGAGGGTTGGGGGGGCAACGTCGAAGGCCCCCGCAGCGAGCTGCGGGGGCCTTCGACGTATTGCCCGGTGAGAGCAATGGCGGAGGATACGAGATTCGAACTCGTGAGGGGTTGCCCCCAACACGCTTTCCAAGCGTGCGCCCTAGGCCTCTAGGCGAATCCTCCGCGGCAAACATTACATGACCGCGAGGAGTGGTCGCGAACTCGTATCCGCAGGCGGGATCGGGTACCTTGTGCGGAGCCCCTCACGTGGCGCTATCTGACTGAACTCCCCCAGGGCCGGAAGGCAGCAAGGGTAGGTCGGCTCTGGCGGGTGCGTGGGGGGCGCTTGCGTTTCTCGGTGTGTGGGTGGTCGCCAGTACGCTCGTAGGCGTGTCGTCTCTCGCGCTGTACCGCCGTTATCGCCCGGAGTCGTTCGCCGAGGTCATCGGGCAGGAACATGTCACCGACCCGCTGCAGCAGGCGCTGCGGAACAACCGGGTCAATCACGCGTACCTGTTCAGCGGACCGCGCGGCTGCGGCAAGACCACCAGTGCCCGGATTCTCGCGCGCTGCCTGAACTGTGAGGAGGGTCCCACCCCGGACCCCTGCGGGACCTGCCAGTCCTGCCAGGACCTGGCGCGCAACGGACCCGGCTCGATCGACGTGATCGAGATCGACGCCGCCTCGCACGGTGGCGTGGACGATGCGCGTGACCTGCGGGAGAAGGCGTTCTTCGGGCCCGCCTCCAGCCGGTACAAGATCTACATCATCGACGAGGCGCACATGGTGACCTCGGCCGGGTTCAACGCTTTGCTGAAGGTCGTCGAGGAACCGCCGGAGCACCTGAAGTTCATCTTCGCGACGACCGAGCCCGAGAAGGTCATCGGGACGATCCGGTCGCGTACGCACCACTACCCGTTCCGGCTGGTGCCGCCGGGGACGCTCCGCGAGTACCTGGCGGAGGTCTGCGGCAAGGAGGGCAGCCGGGTCGAGGACGGCGTGCTGCCGCTGGTGGTGCGGGCCGGAGCCGGGTCGGTGCGCGACTCGATGTCGGTGATGGACCAGCTGCTCGCCGGCGCGGCCGACGACGGTGTGACGTACGCCATGGCCACCGCGCTGCTCGGGTACACCGACGGCTCGCTGCTCGACTCCGTGGTGGACGCCTTCGCCGCCGGGGACGGCGCCGCCGCCTTCGAGGTGGTGGACCGCGTCGTCGAGGGCGGGAACGACCCGCGCCGCTTCGTCGCCGACCTGCTGGAGCGGCTGCGCGACCTGGTGATCCTCGCCGCCGTGCCGGACGCCGCGGAGAAGGGCCTCATCGACGCCCCCGCCGACCTGGTCGAACGGATGCAGGCCCAGGCTTCGGTCTTCGGCGCCGCCGAACTGAGCCGCGCCGCCGACCTGGTCAACGAGGGGCTGACCGAGATGCGCGGCGCCACCTCGCCCCGCCTCCAGCTGGAGCTGATCTGCGCGCGGGTGCTGCTCCCCGCCGCCTACGACGACGAGCGCTCCACCCTCGCCCGCCTGGAGCGCCTGGAGCGCAGCGGGCCCCCGGCCCGAGCCGCCGCCCCCCTCGCCGCCGCGCCCCCGGCCCCGCAGGCGTACGCCCCCGCGCAGCCGCAGGCCCCACAGGCGCCCCCCGCGCCCGCACCCCAGCAGAGCGCCCCGCACGCCCCGGCGCCCGACGCGCCCCCGGCCGACGCCACCCCGGCCCGCCCGGGCGCGTGGCCCGGTTCGGCGCCGCCCGGCTCCGGCGCGCCCGCGCCCGCCATGCGCCGCCCCGGCGGCTGGCCCACGGCTGGGGCAGGCGGGCCCGGACCGCAGCAGGCCGAGCCGCAGGGCCAGACCCCGCCGCAGCCAGACCCCGCCGTGCCCCGGCCGGGCGCGGTCGACGCCCGCGCCCTGTGGCCGAACGTCCTGGAGGCGGTCAAGAACCGCCGCCGCTTCACCTGGATTCTGCTCAGCCAGAACGCCCACGTCGCCGGGTTCGACGGCGCCACGCTCCAGCTCGGCTTCCTCAACGCCGGTGCGCGGGACAACTTCGCGAGCAGCGGCAGCGAGGACGTACTGAAGCAGGCGCTCAGCGAGGAGTTCCAGGTCAACTGGAAGATCGAGACCGTCATCGACGCCTCGGGGGGACAAGGTCCCGCGACCCCGCCCGGCGGCGGGGGTGGCGGCTGGGGCCAGTCGCCGGTCCAGCCGAGCCCCGCGGCTCCCGCTCCGCCCCCGGCGCCCGCCCCGCCGCAGCCCGGTCCGGCGGCGCCCCGGGCCCAGGCCGCCGCGTCGCAGCGTGAGCAGCGGCCCCCGGCACCCGAACCGCCGAGACGGACGACCTCCATCGAGGACGACATCCCCGAGGCGGACGACCCGGACCTCGACGAGTCCGCGCTCTCCGGCCACGACCTGATCGTGCGCGAGCTGGGCGCCACGGTGGTGGAGGAATATACGAACGAGTAGCGGGCCGCTTCTCGGCAGCCCGTACAGGGGTGGTGGCCCGGCCCGGTTAGGCTGAGGCGCGTGAAGGTCCTTGTCATTGGCTCCGGCGCCCGCGAACACGCCCTGTGCCGCTCCCTGTCCCTCGACCCCGACGTCACCGCGCTGCACTGCGCGCCCGGCAACGCAGGCATCGCCGAGGTGGCCGAGCTGCACGCGGTCGACGCACTCGACGGTGCGGCCGTCGCCCGCCTCGCCACCGCTCTCGGCGCCGACCTGGTCGTGGTCGGCCCGGAGGCGCCGCTGGTCGCGGGAGTCGCCGACGCGGTCCGCGTGGCCGGGATCGACTGCTTCGGGCCGTCCGCCGAGGCCGCCCGGCTGGAGGGGTCCAAGGCGTTCGCCAAGGACGTCATGGCCGGCGCCGGGGTGCCGACCGCCCGCAGCTACGTCTGCACCACCCCCGCCGAGATCGACGTCGCGCTCGACGCCTTCGGCGCGCCTTACGTCGTCAAGGACGACGGGCTCGCGGCGGGCAAGGGCGTCGTCGTCACCGAGGACGTGGACGCGGCCCGCGAACACGCGCTGAACTGCGTCTCCGTGGGCGGCGGCCGGGTCGTCGTCGAGGAGTTCCTGGACGGCCCCGAGGTCTCGCTCTTCGCCGTCACCGACGGCCGCACCGTCGTCCCGCTCCAGCCCGCGCAGGACTTCAAGCGCGCGCTCGACGGCGACCAGGGCCCCAACACCGGGGGCATGGGCGCCTACTCGCCGCTGCCGTGGGCCGACCCGAAGCTGGTCGACGAGGTCCTGACGACCGTCCTTCAGCCGACCGTGGACGAGCTGCGCCGCCGCGGCACCCCCTTCTCCGGGCTGCTCTACGCCGGGCTCGCGATCACCTCGCGCGGCATCCGCGTCATCGAGTTCAACGCCCGCTTCGGCGACCCCGAGACCCAGGTGGTCCTCGCCCGCCTGCGCACCCCGCTCGCCGGGGTGCTGCGCGCCGCCGCCGACGGCACCCTCGCCGAGCTTCCGCCACTGCGCTGGAGCGAGGAGGCCGCGGTCACCGTGGTCGTCGCCTCGCACAACTATCCGGCGACGCCGCGCACCGGCGACCCGGTCGAGGGGCTGGCAGAGGTCGCGGAACTGGACGCTCCGGCGGCGTACGTCCTGCACGCCGGTACGCGCCAGGAGGGCGACGCCGTGCTCAGCGCCGGCGGCCGGGTCCTCTCGGTGACCGCCACCGGGGCCGACCTGACCGAGGCGCGCGACCGCGCGTACACCGCCGTGGCGCGCATCCGGCTCGACGGCTCCCAGCACCGTTCCGACATCGCGGCCCGCGTCGCGGTGGAGGAGCGCGGCTGACCGCACCCCGCGTACGCCCCGCGCTCCGCGTACGCCGCCTTTCGCCTCCCCCGTCCACCGGCCTTGAGCCGTGGGCGGGGGAGGTGGCGTTTCCGGGGCGTGCGGGGGCGTTGGCAGGGGGCGCGCGAGGATCGCAGAAGCGCGCGCTTTGCGAGCAAGCTCTGCCCAAAGGCATTCCATCGAGTGACCGATCCGCCATCCGGCTGACGCTCCGCCCACCCCCAACTAGGGTGCCGCGCAAGCGCTCTGCGGCCCGTGGACCGGGGTGTGCGGCACTTGGCCCACCGGCATTGCGCCGTCGGCGCCGGGTGCCACAGTGGGGGAATGAGCAACGCCGTCGAAGCGCGTCGGCACCGGCTGGGACAGCGGGCGCCGGGCGGGCGATAAAGGGGTGTGACCGGTCGTGTCAGGTGTGAGTGCGCAGGCGGACGCCGAAGCGGCGCGCGCCGGAGCCGTCGCCGTGCTGCGGACCCGCGGCCGGGCGGTGGCCCTCGCCCTGCTCCCGGCGGCCCTCGCCGTCATCCTGCTGGCCGGGGCCCCCACCGGGGTCCTCGCCGGGACGGGCTGGGACGCGGCCCGCGCGCTGGTCTCGGCCGTCGCCGTGCTCGTCCTGGTCGCCGTCGGGGCGCTCGCCCTCGCCGTGGCGCGGGCGCGGCCCGCGGTCAGCCCCACCGTCCCGGTGACCGAGGACTCCGCCCCCGACCTGCACCGCCTGGTGCGCGACCTCGCCGACCGGCTGGAGGTGCCCGCCCCCTCGGCGGTAGCCCTCACCCCTGACTGCGACAGCTGGCTGGAGGACCGCAGCCACCCCGCGCTCGGCGCCGACGCGATCCGCTCCGCCCCCGGCCAGGCGCCCCCCGCCCCGGTACTGGTGATCGGCTCACCCTTCCTGTGGTGGATGCGCGTCGCCGAACTGCGCGCCGTGCTGGCCCCGGTCGTCGCCGGTACGGGGCCCTCGGCGCAGCCCGACATCCTCGCCGCCCGCCGCTTCGTCCGCGGCCTCGACGCGGCCGCCGCTCTGGGCACCGAGCCCGGCCGGGGGCCGCTGGCCAGGCTGGTCCTCGGCGGGACGGCCCGCCTCGCCCAGCTGTTGCTGCGCGCCTGCCGCGAGGAGGCCGCCGAGATGGAGCGGGCGGTCGCCGCCACCTCCTCCGAACGCGCCAAGGCGGTCGACTACGGCCTGCGCATCGCCGCCCAGGAACAGGTCGGCCTCGCCTATGCCGGCTGGGACCGGCTGCTCAACCGGGTCGCCCTGCCCGCCTGGCGGATAGGGCGTTGGCCTGCCCGCCTGGACGCGGGCGTGGTCGCCGCCCTCACCGAGCTGTCCCGCCGCGACCGGCTCGCCGACGACTTCACCACCCGGCTCGGCGAGCGCCCCGCCTGCGACCTCCTGGAGGAACCCGGCACGGTCGACGAGTCCGCCTCGCTCCTCGCCGCCCGCCTCTTCCACGGCGAGCCCGCCGGCCGCGAACCGCAGTGGCTGCCCGTCGACTGGGAGGGGTACGCCGACGAGGTCGTCGACCGCACCTGGCGCACCGAGGCGGCCCGCCTCCACCGGGTTCTGGACGAGCTGGGCGTGCCCGGCTCGGGCCGCGCGGACCGGGCAGGGCTGGGCGGGGCAACCCTCGCCAGGGTGCTGGAGCACTTGGCGGTACCGGACCCGGTGCCCGCGCCCGAGCCCGGCCGGCTCCCCGAGCTGACCGAGGAGGAGCTGGCCGCCGCCTCCGACGACGAGCTGGCCTTGCGGACGGGCGTCGACATAGGGGGTGAGGCGGGCCGGGCCGCGGGGGCACAGGTGGCCGGCGTCCCCCAGCCCGGGGGCGAGGTGCGGCGGCGGGTGGCCGAGCGGGCCGAGGAGTTGGCCGAGGCGCTCGCGGCCGAGGTCGCCCGGGAGCAGGCGCGGGTTCCCGCGGCGGCTCCGGCCCCCGTGGGCCAGGGGGCCGACGAGACCCTGTGGGCCGGGGGGCGGTTGCCGCTCTGCCCGCTTCAGCCGCCGCGTACGGGCAGGGAGTTGCTCGCCGAGCACGTGGTCGCCATGGTGTGCTGCTCCGCGATGGACACCGCCGGGGCCCTGCCCGGGCTCGACTGGCTCGACGGGCCTGTGCTGCTCCTGCGGGGCCGCCGCGTGGCGGACCTGGGGGTCCGCGTCACCGGGCTGGTCGAGCAGGGTGACGGGGGGCCCCTGCTCGACTGGGTCCACCGTGCCAGGGTCCGCCCCGACAAGCCTGTCCGCCTCGTCTGACCTGACGCCCAGCTCAGCCCCGCCCTGAGGCGGGGCGGGGCTCCGCCCGGTTGCTGTCTTGGGCTGGGCTCCGCCCCGATCTGCCGCCTTCTGACCGTTCCGGTCACCGATGGCCTCAAACGCCGGCCGGGCTATAGGGGTTCGCGGTTCCTCCGGTGCGTGGGTGGGGCGGGGCCGCGCCGCGGTACCTCCTCACAAACTGCCAGGTGCGGGGACAGTTGGAGCATGGCGGGTTGGCGGCAGTTTGCTGCGGGGGCACCCCGACACGACCCCACCCCACGGTCTCGTACGCGGCCAACCGCCGGGAAGTGGATAGGGCCGTCACCCATTGCCCGCTCCCCCACAGTCACCACCGTCCTCCCCTCAGCAGGCCACAAAGACTCCTCGGGGACGGTCTGTCTTTTCTCCTCCCACCGGCGGTTCGACGCCGACGAGAGGGAAGGGCGGGGTCGTGCCGGGGTGCCCCCGCAGCAAACTGCCCTGAGCCCGCCTTGAAGCGACTGTCCCCGCACCTGGCAGTTTGTGAGGAGGTACCCCGGTGCGGCCACGCCCGACCAAGACGACGAACGAACCGCGAACCCCTATAGCCCGGCCGGCGCTTGAGGCCATCCGTGACCGGCACGGGCAGAAGGCGGCACAGTCGAGGCGGACCCCGGCCGAAGACAGCCCGGCCGGCGTTTGAGGCCAGTCGGGGGCCGGCACGGGCGAACCGGAGCCCGGCCGAAGACAGCCCCGCCGGGGCTGAGGGCACCGAGCCGGGCCGGCAAGTGAGGCCACCGCGAAGCAGACCCCGAGTCAAGTGGGGACCGGGGATTGTCTGAAATCCAGCCCCGCGTCACCCGACTGCCTAGCCGGGGACGCCGACACGGGCGGACCCCCCCCACCCCCCTCACGCCGCAGGCGGAACGTGCCCGTGAGGCCACTCCCGGACCGGGGCAAGTACCCCCATAGCCGGACCGAAACGGCGCGACCAACGGGAGCGATGCGCTCCGTTCCCGTCAATTCGAGACGAACGGTGACGGAGCGCCTGCGTAATGTGATGTGCTGGGCGCGGTCGCCGGATGCGGAGTGGACGCGGCAGCGCGGACTCCGGTGAGCGAGGGAGGGGAGCCGCATGGGGTCGGGACACATCCGCCGGTGGGAATCGGGTGCGTACGCGCACGCCGTGTCGGACCCTTTCGGCCAGGGGCCGGTCCCCTGGTTGCGCGGGAGCGAGAACTACTTCGACGACACCGGCCAGGTGGTCCCCTGGTACGTGGAGCACGCCCCGGCCCCCGGCGCCTCGGGCCCGCGCATCCCCCCGCCGAGACCGGGCGGCGGCCCCCGCACCGCCGACGACGTGGACCAGCAGATCAAGGGCTTCGCCTCGGCGGGAGCCGTCGCCCCGGGCGAGTCGATCGACTTCCACATCACGGTCAACCCGCCCCAGCAGTTCTCCGTGGACGTCTACCGCATCGGCCACTACGGCGGCGACGGCGCCTCCAAGATCACCACCAGCCCCCGGCTCTCGGGCATCGTGCAGCCCCCGCCGCTCACCGCCGACCGCACGGTCTCCTGCCACCACTGGTGGCTCTCCTGGCGGCTCCAGGTCCCCACGCTGTGGAGTATCGGCGCGTACGTCGCGGTGCTGACCACGGCCGACGGCCGGTACCGCTCGCACGTACCGTTCACCGTCCGCGACAGCCACCCCGCCGACCTGCTGCTGGTCCTGCCCGACGTGACCTGGCAGGCGTACAACCTCTACCCGGAGGACGGGCGGAGCGGCGCCAGCCTCTACCACGCGTGGGACGAGTCGGGGAAGCTGCTCGGTGAGGAGGACGCCGCCGTCACCCTCTCCTTCGACCGGCCGTACGCGGGCGCGGGCCTGCCCCTGCACGTCGGCCACGCCTACGACTTCATCCGCTGGGCCGAGCGGTACGGCTACGACCTCGCCTACGCCGACACCCGCGATCTGCACTCCGGCCGTATCGACCCGACCCGCTACCGGGGCCTGGTCTTCCCCGGCCACGACGAGTACTGGTCGGTGCCGATGCGCAACACCGTGGAGCTGGCCCGCGACCACGGCACCTCGCTGGTCTTCCTCTCCGCCAACACCATGTACTGGAAGGTCGAGTTGTCGCCCTCGGCCTCCGGCGTCCCGGACCGCATGCTGACCTGCCGCAAGCGCCGCGGCCCGGGCCGGCCCACGCTCTGGCGCGAGGTGGAGCGGGCCGAACAGCAGCTCCTCGGCATCCAGTACGCGGGCCGGGTCCCCGAACCCCACCCGATGGTGGTCCGCAACGCCTCGCACTGGCTCTGGGAGGCGACCGGCGCCCACGAGGGCGACGAACTGCCCGGCATGGTCGCGGGCGAGGCCGACCGGTACTTCCCGCGCACCCGGCTCCCCGAGCACGACAGCCGCATCCTGCTCGCCCACTCCCCGTACCGCGATCACGAGGGCGCCAAGCGCCACCAGGAGACCTCTCTGTACCGGGCCCCGAGCGGCGCCCTCGTCTTCGCCTCCGGCACCTTCGCGTGGTCCCCGGCGCTCGACCGCCCCGGCCACGTCGACGAGCGGGTGCAGCGCGCCACGGCCAACCTCCTCGACCGCATCTGCAAACGCGACTGAGCCGTACCGGGGGCCGGACACCAGGCCGCCGCCCCCGCCCGCCACCCTGACCGGGCCGGACCTCGGGCGATACGGAAGAATCGGGGGCATTGGCCAGAACCACGGGGAGGAACCGTGTCCGGATTCGTCGAAAAGCCCGAGCCCGTCGAAGTACCGGGCCTGGTGCATCTGCACACCGGCAAGGTGCGCGACCTCTACCAGAACGAGGCCGGTGACCTCGTCATGGTCGCCAGCGACCGCGTCTCGGCGTACGACTGGGTGCTGCCGACCGAGATCCCCGACAAGGGACGGGTCCTCACCCAGCTCTCCCTGTGGTGGTTCGACCAGCTCGCCGACCTCGTCCCCAACCACGTGCTCTCCACCACCCTCCCCGAGGGGGCGCCAGCCGACTGGCGGGGGCGCACGCTGGTGTGCAAGTCCCTGGAGATGGCGCCTGTCGAGTGCGTCGCGCGCGGCTACCTGACCGGTTCCGGCCTGGTCGAGTACGAGGAGAGCCGGACCGTCTGCGGCCTCGCCCTCCCGCCCGGCCTCGTCAACGGCTCCGAGCTGCCCGCCGCGATCTTCACCCCCGCCACCAAGGCGGCCGTCGGCGACCACGACGAGAACGTCTCCTACGAGGAGGTCGCCCGTCTGGTCGGCCCCGAGACCGCAGCCTCGCTGCGCCAGACCACCCTCGCCGTCTACGGCCGGGCGCTGGAGGTGGCCCGCGAGCGGGGGCTGATCCTCGCCGACACCAAGTTCGAGTTCGGCCACGACGCCGAGGGCACCCTGGTCCTCGCCGACGAGGTCCTCACCCCGGACTCCTCGCGGTACTGGCCCGCCGACCAGTGGGAGCCGGGCCGCGCCCAGCCCTCCTTCGACAAGCAGTTCGTCCGCGACTGGCTCACCTCGGCCGAGTCCGGCTGGGACCGCCACGGCGAGCAGCCGCCGCCGGCCCTGCCCGAGGAGGTCGTCGCCCGCACCCGCGCCAAGTACATCGAGGCGTACGAGCGGCTGACCGGGGTCAGCTGGGGCTGAGCCGCCGCAAGGCGTTCCGTGCCGCCCGCGCCCTCGTACCGGGGCGCGGGCGGCACGCGACCGGCATCGGCAACGCGCATACGGAGAAGCCCCGGTCCGATGGACCGGGGCTTCTCCCGTGGAGCGAACGACGAGGTTCGAACTCGCGACCTCAACCTTGGCAAGGTTGCGCTCTACCAACTGAGCTACGTTCGCCTGCTGCGCCGTGGCGCGAGCACCACTATACCCAACCGCGCTCGCGCGCGAGACGGACCGCCGCGTGCCGGTTCTCGGCGCCCAGCTTGGTGACGGCCGAGGAGAGGTAGTTGCGGACGGTGCCCCGGGAGAGGGCGGCCCGCTCCGCGATCTCCGCCACCGGCGCTCCGTCCGCCGCCAGTTCCAGCACCTCCGCCTCGCGGGCGGTCAGCGGTGAGTCCCCGGCCGCGATGGCGTCGGCGGCCAACTCCGGGTCGATGTAGCGGTTTCCCGCGTGGATGGTGCGGACCAGCTCGGCCAGCCGCTGCGCGCTCACCGTCTTCGGGACGAAGCCGCGTACCCCGGCGGCGAGGGCCTGCTTGAGGGTGCCGGGCCGGCCGTGACCGGTGACGATCATGACGCGGCAGGCGGGCAGTTGCTCCCGGAGCGCTGTGGCCACCGCCACACCGTCGGCGCCGGGCATCTGGAGGTCGAGGACGGCCACGTCGGGCCGGTGGGCGCGGGCCATCGCCAGCGCCTCGGGACCGGTCGCCGCCTCCGCGACCACCACCAGGTCGTCCTCCAGCGCGAGCAGCGCGGCCACCGCCCCCCGGATCAGGTGCTCGTCGTCGGCGAGCAGGACGCGGACGGGTGCCGCGCCGGGAACGGCGGGACCCGCGGGCGCGGACGGTTCGGGGCTCTGGTCGGTCATGGCCTCTTCCTACTCCACTTCCCCACGGGCCGACCTCACGGCGTCCCCCGCCGGAACGCCGGCCTCCGCCACGTCCCCCGCCGGCACGGGTACCCGCGCCACCACGCGGAACGCGCTCTTCCCGGCCGGCCCGGCCTCCAGGCTCCCCTGCTCGGCGGCGAGCCTCTCCCGCAGCCCGGCCAGGCCGTGGCCGCCGGTGGGCCCGGCGGGGGAGGCGGAAGGCGTCGGTGCGCCGTCGTTCTCCACGGTGAGTTCGGCGACGGCGGGCCGCCCCTTCGCGCCGGGGCCCTGCGGGGTGACGGTCAGGACGATGCGGCAGTGCTCGGCGTTCCCGTGCCGCAGCACGTTGGTGACCGCCTCCCGGACCACCCAGGCCAGCGCCGCCTGGACCGGGCGGGGCAGCCCGGCCGGCGAGCCGCTCACCGTGCAGGTGATCCCGGCGGCGCTCAGCACGCCCCGTGCGCCGAGGAGTTCGGTGAACAGGTCGGCCTCCCGGTACCCCCGGACCACCTCGCGGACCTCGCGCTGCGACTCCCGCGCGATCCGCTGCACCTCCTCCATCTGCCCGACCGCCTCGGGCCGCTCGCGCCGCGCCAGCCGGACCGCCAGCTCGCTCTTGAGCGCGATGACGGAGAGGTTGCGGCCCAGTACGTCGTGCAGGTCCCGCCCGAACCGCAGCCGCTCCTCGGCCACCGCGAGGCGGGCCCGGGTGTGGCGGGCCTCATCGAGCTCGTAGACGGCCTGCAGCAGCCAGACGGAGAAGCGCGAGGCCAGGGTGAGTCCGCCCGAGCTGAGCAGGGCGGAGAGGGCGAGGGCGGCGGCGGCCGGGGTCGGCATCAGGGGAAGGCCGAGCAGCAACCCGCCGAGCGTGGCCACACCCACCGCCACCACGCTCTGCCGGTGGGTCCGCAGCGCCAGCACGCCGAGGCCGCAGCCGAAGGCCAGGAGGAGGGAGTACGTCGCCGCGCAGGCGGTGTAGTAGGCGTCCGGGGGGCCGTCGGGCAGCGCGACGAGGAGAAGGGCGGCGAGTGCCGCGCCGACGAAGCTCCACGCGCCGTACACCCCCAGCAGCCGCCGGGGCTGCGCGCGGCGCCCGGCCGCCCAGTCCAGCGCCCGCCCGGCCAGCCTGTGCCCGAGGGCCGCGTGGACCAGCACCGCCCCCGCCACCGGCAGCGCGATCCCGGCCGGTACGGGGGCGAGCATGAAGAGGGCCGTCAGCAGCTGGATCACCGGGAAGATCTGGAACGAGATCCTGGTGTACGACTCCACCTTGGCGGCGGTGCTCTTCCGGCCCCACCAGGAGCGGGGCCGCCGGATCGCCGCCCGCGCGGTGGCGCCGTATGTGCTCTCCCCGGTCCCGGTCACGGTGATCCGTCCCTCAGCGCTCGTCGGTGCCGTCAGCGGCGGGGTTCCCAGCGGAACCACCGGCGTACAGCAAACAGGCTGAGCCCGATCCAGGCCAGTGACGTCAGCGCGGTGGTGAGGCTGGCGCCGGCCGTCAGCTCGCCGGTCCAGCCGCCGCGGATCAGGATCATCGCGCCGGAGAGCGGCAGCCGTTCGCAGACGGAGGCGAGGGAGTCGGGGAAGACCTCCAGCGGCACGACCATGCCCGAGCTGATGATCAGGACCATCAGCACCGGCATCGCCATGACCTGCGCGGACTCGGCGGTACGGCTGACGGCGCTGGTGAGGGCGGCGAGCGCCACCATCAGCACGATGCCGAGCAGGATGCCGGCCACGGCCAGGTGGGGCGCGGTGGGCGCGCCCACGTCGAGCAGGACGGCGCAGCCGACGATCAGCACGACCGACTGGACGAGCCCGATCACCACCGACGGCAGCGCGGTCCCGGCCAGGATCTCGGTGTCCCGCAGCTCGCCGGTGCGCAGCCGCTTGAGGACCAGTTCCTCGCGGCGGGTCGCGTAGATGGCGACCAGCGAGCTGTACACGGCGAAGAGGAGGGAGAAGCCGATGGCGCCGGGCAGGAGCATCAGCCCGAGGGTGAGCCCGTTGTTCTCCAGCATCTCGACGTCCACGGTCTGGGCGACGCTGAACGGCAGCGCGAACGGCACGAAGAGCGCCGCGAACATCACGCCCTTGCTCCGGACCAGCAGCGCCAGTTCGGCGCGGGCCAGGGCGGCGAGCCGCCCGAGCGGCCGGGTGCGCCGCGGCTGCCCGGCGGGCGCGGGGGAGGTGGTGACGGCGCTCATACGGCGGTCTCCTTCCGGCTGTCGAGAAGTGCGGGAGAGCCGGCGGCGGGCTCGCCCCGGCCGTCGGCCTCGCGGGCGATGTGCAGGAACGCCTCTTCCAGCGAGGCGGCCCTGACGTCCAGCGAACCGAGGGTGACGCCCGCGTCCCGGGCCCACAGGAGCAGGGAGGTCGCGGCCTGCTGGAGGTTCTGCGTCATCAGCCGCACGGTGCGCCCGTCGTGGGAGTGCCCGGTGACACCGAGCCGGTCCAGCGGCGGCAGGTCGCCGGGGAACCAGCCGTCGGGCAGGTCGAAGGTGATCCGCGACGGCTGCGCGCTCACCACGTCCTCGACGGTCCCCTCACTGGCGATCCGGCCCTCGTGGAGGATGGCCAGCCGGTCGGCGAGCGCCTCGGCCTCCTCCAGGTAGTGCGTGGTCAGCAGCACCGTGGTGCCCTCGGCGCGCAGTTCGCGGACGAGCGACCAGGTGTCCTGCCGGCCCTCGGCGTCCAGCCCGGTCGTCGGCTCGTCCAGGAACAGCACCTCCGGACGGCCGAGCAGCGCCAGCGCCAGGTCCAGGCGCCGCTTCTCGCCGCCGGAGAGCACCTTGACGCGTACGTCGGCCCGCTTGCCGAGCCCCACCATCTCCAGCGCCTCCCCGACCGGGCGGGCACCACTGGTGCACCCGGCCCACATCCGCAGGGTCTCGCGGACGGTCAGCTCGGAGGGGAACCCGCCGTCCTGGAGCATGACGCCGATCCGCGGCCGCACGGCGTCGCGTTCGGCGGCCGGGTCGTGCCCGAGAACCCGCACCCGCCCCGAGGCGGGCCGCGCGAGCCCTTCGAGCACTTCGAGCGTGGAGGTCTTGCCCGCGCCGTTGGTCCCCAGCAGCGCGAACAGCTCCCCGCGGCCGACGCTGAAGGAAACGCCCCGAACCGCTTCGAAGCCGCCCCCGTACACCCGCCGCAGATCGGTCACATCGATCACGTGGTCTTCGGTCTTCATGCCTCCACCCTCCCCGCCACCCCGGCCCTCCGGCAGTGCGCGCTGTCACCGGTCCACATGACAAATGTCAGAGACAGAGGGTTCAGCCCGGCGATACCCGGCCCGGCGTCGGCAAGAGCCCAAAGCGAAAGGCCCCAGTCAACGACTGGGGCCTTTCGATGGAGCGGACGACCAGGTTCGAACTGGCGACCTCAACCTTGGCAAGGTTGCGCTCTACCAACTGAGCTACGTCCGCATCGCATCCGACCGGCTCTCACCGATCGGCGCTTCCCTCACTCTACCCGAACTTCCGGGTGGTCCGAAGACCCCCGGAGGTTCGGGTGGTGCTGAAGAGCGGGTGACAGGAATTGCACACTGCGCCTCCCTCTTGGAAAGAGGGTGTTCTACTACTGAACTACACCCGCACGACCTGGGGGTTTCGGCCTTTCGGCCTCGCCCCTCGGCGTGCTCCAGACTTTAGCTGATCACCGGGGGTGTTGCGCAAGTCGGCTGCTCGCACCCCGGCGTCGAGCCCGGTGCCCGCACCCCCCGGCCGGCCCGGTCCCCCTCAGTTGGCCTCTTCGAACGCCTCGTAGACCCGCTTCGGGATGCGCCCGCGTGGCGGGACGTCCATCTGGTGCGAGCGCGCCCAGGCGCGCACCGCGGCGGGGTCGGCGGCGACGGAGGTCCGCCGGTAGGCGCGTCCGGAGGCGGACCGCTTGCGGCCGGCCCTCAGGTACGGCTCCAGCGTTTCGCGGAGCTTTTCCGCATTGGCTCGGTTCAGGTCGATCTCATACGACGTGCCGTCCAGCCCGAAGGCGACCGTTTCCGACGCTTCACCGCCGTCGATGTCGTCGAAGAGGGTGACCACGACTCGCTGCGCCACGAATATCGGTCCCTTCATGTGGCATCCCGGCCCGGGCTCCGCGGCCCGCGAGGCGGGCCCCGGTCGGGTGGCCGGGGCGCCGACTGCCGGGACGCGGTCGGGACGTGCGGTGATGCCGGTGGTTCGGCTGTTTCTGTGGAATGCCGCATTACTGCGGCCATTCCTTTGTACAGCGGCGGACAATCCTTGGGGAAGACCCTCTCATTGTTCCCTCGCGATGGCCCGGAATCCCTGCTGCGCGATTTTCCCTCGATTTTCCGCGAACGCATCACTTCTGATACCTGGACGTGATGCCCGTCACGCTCGCTACGCGCGTAGAAATTTTGGACGGGTACGCTGACCGAACCTGCTCAGCACCAGCACCACACACCGGGAGTGCCAGTGGCACGCGTCGTAGTCGACGTCATGCTCAAGCCGGAGATCCTCGACCCTCAGGGCCAGGCGGTGCAGCGTGCACTGCCGCGTCTCGGCTTCGAAGGAATCTCCGACGTACGTCAGGGAAAGCGTTTCGAACTCGAAGTGGACGGGCCGGTGGACGACGCCGCTCTCGCCCGTATCCACGAACTGGCGGAGACCTTCCTCGCCAACACCGTGATCGAGAACTTCACCGTGAAGGTCGAGGAAGAGAAGTGACCGCGGGACCCACCCCGGCCGCCCGTTCGCACACCCGGGTCGGCGTCGTCACGTTCCCGGGCAGCCTGGACGACCGCGACACCCAGCGGGCGATCCGGCTCGCGGGCGCCGAGGCCGTGCCGCTCTGGCACAAGGACAAGAGCCTCCAGCAGGTCGACGCCGTGGTCCTGCCCGGCGGCTTCTCCTACGGCGACTACCTGCGGGCCGGCGCCATCTCCCGCTTCTCGCCGCTGATGGAGAAGGTCATCGACGGCGCCCGCGCGGGTCTGCCGGTGCTCGGCATCTGCAACGGCTTCCAGGTCCTCACCGAGGCCCACCTGCTGCCCGGCGCCATGCTCGGCAACGACCACCTGCACTTCGTCTGCCGCGACCAGAAGCTGCGCGTGGAGAACACCGCCACCGCCTGGACCGGCGACTACGTGGCGGGGCAGGAGATCCACATCCCGCTGAAGAACATGGACGGGCGGTACGTCGCGGACTCCCGCACGCTCGACATGCTGGAGGCCGAGGGCCGCGTCGCCTTCCGGTACCTCGACGTCAACCCGAACGGCTCGCTCCGCGACATCGCCGGCATCACCAACGAGGCCGGGAACGTCGTCGGCCTCATGCCGCACCCGGAGCACGCCGTCGAGCCGCTGGTCGGCTCCGGCCGCACCGACGGCCTGCCCTTCTTCACCTCGATCATCAAGAAGCTGGTCAGCGCATGAGCCTGGACACGGTCAAGCACGCGGCCGACACCCCGGACACCGAGCAGCCCTGGGCGGAGCTGGGCCTCAAGGAGGACGAGTACGCCCGGGTCCGCGAGATCCTCGGCCGCCGTCCCACCGGCGCCGAACTCGCCATGTACTCGGTGATGTGGTCCGAGCACTGCTCGTACAAGTCGTCCAAGGCGCACCTGCGCCAGTTCGGCGAGAAGGCACCCGCGTCGGACGCCCTGCTCGTCGGCATCGGTGAGAACGCCGGCGTGGTCGACGTCGGCCAGGGGTACGCGGTCACCTTCAAGGTCGAGTCGCACAACCACCCCTCGTACGTCGAGCCCTACCAGGGCGCGGCCACCGGCGTCGGCGGCATCGTCCGCGACATCATCGCGATGGGCGCCCGCCCGGTCGCGGTGGTCGACCCGCTGCGCTTCGGCGCCGCCGACCACCCCGACACCCGGCGCGTGCTGCCCGGCGTCGTCGCGGGCATCGGCGGCTACGGCAACTGCCTGGGCCTGCCCAACATCGGCGGCGAGGTCGTCTTCGACGCCTGCTACCAGGGCAACCCGCTGGTCAACGCCGGCGCCATCGGCGTCATGCGGCACGAGGACATCCACCTCGCCAAGGCGTCCGGCACCGGCAACAAGGTCATCCTCTACGGCGCCCGCACCGGCGGCGACGGCATCGGCGGCGCCTCCATCCTGGCCTCCGAGACCTTCGACGACGCGAAGCCCAGCAAGCGCCCCGCCGTCCAGGTCGGCGACCCCTTCCAGGAGAAGCTCCTCATCGAGTGCACCCTGGAGGCGTTCGCCGAGAAGCTGGTCGTCGGCATCCAGGACCTCGGCGCGGCCGGGCTCTCCTGCGCCACCAGCGAGCTGGCCTCCAACGGCTCCGGCGGCATGCGGGTCACCCTGGACGACGTACCGCTGCGCGACTCCACGCTCTCGCCCGAGGAGATCCTCATGAGCGAGTCGCAGGAGCGCATGTGCGCCGTGGTCGAGCCGGAGAAGGTCGACCGCTTCCTCGCCATCTGCGAGAAGTGGGACGTCATCGCCACCGACATCGGCGAGGTCACCGACGGCGACCGGCTGGAGATCTTCTGGCACGGCGAGAAGATCGTCGACGTGGACCCGCGCACCGTCGCCCACGACGGCCCGGTCTACGAGCGCCCCTTCGCCCGCCCCGAGTGGCAGGACGCCCTCCAGGCCGACGACGCGGCCAAGCTGCCCCGCCCGGCCACCGGCGACGAGCTGAAGGAGCAGGTGCTCGCCCTGCTCTCCTCGCCCAACCAGGCGTCCAAGTCCTGGATCACCTCCCAGTACGACCACTTCGTGCAGGGCAACACCGTCCTCGCCCAGCCCGAGGACGCCGGCATGATCCGGGTCGACGAGGAGTCGGGGCTGGGCGTCGCCATCGCCACCGACGGCAACGGCCGCTTCGCCAAGCTCGACCCGTACCACGGTGCGCAGCTGGCGCTGGCCGAGGCGTACCGGAACGTCGCGACCACGGGCGCCAAGCCCCTCGCGGTCTCCGACTGCCTCAACTTCGGCTCGCCCGAGGACCCGGCCGTCATGTGGCAGTTCGTCGAGGCCGTCCGCGGTCTGGCCGACGCCTGCCAGATCCTCGGCACCCCGGTCACCGGCGGCAACGTCTCGCTCTACAACCAGACCGGCGACGTGGCCATCCACCCGACCCCGGTGGTGGCCGTGCTCGGCGTCATCGACGACGTGGCCCGGCGCACCCCGGTCGCCTTCGCCGAGGAGGGCCAGCTGCTGTACCTCCTCGGGGAGACCCGCGAGGAGTTCGGCGGCTCGGCCTGGTCCCAGGTGGTCCACGACCACCTCGGCGGACTGCCGCCCCAGGTCGACCTGGAGCGGGAGCGGTTGCTGGCCGACATCCTCATCTCGGCCTCCCGCGACGGCATGGTCGACGCGGCGCACGACCTCTCCGACGGCGGTCTGGTGCAGGCGGTCGCCGAGTCCTGCCTGCGCGGCGGGAAGGGCGCCCGGCTGGTCGTGCCGGACGGTCTGGACGCGTTCACCTTCCTGTTCAGCGAGTCGGCGGGGCGCGTGGTCGTCTCCGTGCCGCGCTCCGAGGAACTGCGCTTCACCGACATGTGCGGAGCGCGCGGTCTGCCCGCCACCCGGATCGGCGTGGTCGACGGGGACACGCTGGAGGTGCAGGGCGAGTTCGCCCTCTCCCTGCGCGAGGTCCGCGAGGCGCACGAGGGCACCATCGAGGCACTGATGGCCTGACGGCCCCCCCGAGGTCCCGGCACCGGTCCCGCGACCGGTGCCGGGACCTCGCGCGTCCACTCACTGTCTCAACTGCCGCCCTGCGGAGGGTGGTTGGGCCTGCCGTTCGGCCACAGGGCGCGGGCCGGGTCCTCGCCCGGGGCCACATCCGTCCCCGGGCGCCGTAGTCTCGGGCCCATGCCAGCAGCCTCCGCACGCCGCCCCCGTTCGTACGACCCGGTGAAGACCCGCGCGGCCGTGCTCGCGCAGGCCGCGCACGTGGCCGAGGCCGTCCGCGCGCTCCGCCCCGACCAGTTGGGCGCCCCCAGCGGGCTCGGCGACTGGAGCGTCGCCGAACTCGTCGCCCACCTGGCGAGGGGCGTCGACGGGCTGGGCTCGGGGCTGGTCGAGCCCGCGCCGGCCGCCGCCGAGACCACCCTGCTCGACTGGGCCGCCGGGACCGGCTCCCGCGCCGAGGGCAACGCCCGGGCCGCCCGCGAGGCCGCCGCCGGCCAGGACCCGGTGGAGCGGTACACCCAGGCCGCCGCGGACTTCGCCCGGCTGCTGGCCGACGTCCCGCTGGACCGGGTCATCGCCGTCCGTGCCGGGGCGATGACCTTCACCGACTTCCTTCTCACCCGCGCGGTGGAGCTGGTCGTGCACTCCGACGACCTGCGGCGCTCCACCGGAGTCGACGTCCCGCTCGACCGGCAGGCGCTCGCCGCCGTGGTCCGCGCCCTGGCGGACGCGCTGGCCGCCAAGGCCCCTGGCGGCTCGGTCGAGGTCCGCGTCCCGCCGTACGCCGTCGTGCAGTGCGTCGCGGGCCCGCGGCACACCCGCGGCACCCCGCCCAACGTGGTCGAGACCGACCCGCTGACCTGGGTCCGGCTCGCCGCCGGCCGTACCACCTGGGGCGAGGCCGTCGACGGCGGCCACCTCACGGCGGGCGGCGAGCGCGCCGACATCTCGGCCCTGCTGCCCGTCCTGTCCTGACCCGGACGAGCCGCCGGGTCAGGGGCGGCGAGCGATACCTCACACCCGCCCATCCGCCCGGAGAACCCGCAGGTCATGCGGGTGCGCTCAGGAAAAGGCGGGGTCCCCCATTCGGACCGGTGGTCGATCTCCCCTACACTCGGGGACGTGCCACGTGGTGACGGTCGACTCAATCACGATCTGCTCCCCGGTGAGAAAGGCCCCCAGGACGCTTGCGGCGTCTTCGGTGTCTGGGCTCCGGGCGAAGAGGTCGCCAAGCTCTCCTACTTCGGGCTGTACGCCCTCCAACACCGGGGCCAGGAGTCCGCGGGAATCGCGGTCAGCAACGGTTCCCAGATCCTCGTCTTCAAGGACATGGGCCTTGTCTCCCAGGTCTTCGACGAGACTTCCCTCGGCTCCCTGACGGGCCACATCGCGGTGGGCCACGCCCGCTACTCCACCACCGGTGCCTCGGTGTGGGAGAACGCCCAGCCGACGTTCCGCGCCACCGCGCACGGTTCGATCGCCCTCGGCCACAACGGCAACCTGGTCAACACGGTCGAGCTGGCCGAGATGGTCGCCGCGCTGCCGAAGGAGAACGGCCGGGCCACGCAGGTCGCCGCCACCAACGACACCGACCTGATCACGGCACTCCTCGCCGGGCAGACGGACGACGACGGCAAGCCGCTCACCCTTGAGGAAGCGGCCGCCAGGATTCTCCCGGACGTCAAGGGCGCCTTCTCCCTCGTCTTCATGGACGAGCACACCCTCTACGCGGCCCGCGACCCCCAGGGCATCCGTCCGCTGGTCCTCGGCCGCCTGGAGCGCGGCTGGGTCGTCGCCAGCGAGAGCGCCGCCCTGGACATCTGCGGCGCCAGCTTCGTCCGCGAGATCGAGCCCGGCGAACTCGTCGCCATCGACGAGAACGGCCTGCGCAGCTCCCGCTTCGCCGAGGCCAGCCCGAAGGGCTGCGTCTTCGAGTACGTCTACCTGGCCCGTCCCGACACCGACATCGCCGGGCGCAACGTCTACCTCTCCCGCGTCGAGATGGGCCGCCGCCTCGCCGCCGAGGCCCCCGCCGAGGCCGACCTCGTCATAGCGACCCCGGAGTCCGGCACGCCGGCCGCCATCGGGTACGCGGAGGCCAGCGGCATCCCCTTCGGCGCCGGACTGGTCAAGAACGCCTACGTCGGCCGGACCTTCATCCAGCCCTCGCAGACCATCCGCCAGCTGGGCATCCGCCTCAAGCTGAACCCGCTGAAGGAAGTCATCAAGGGCAAGCGGCTGGTGGTCGTCGACGACTCCATCGTCCGCGGCAACACCCAGCGGGCCCTGGTCCGGATGCTCCGCGAGGCGGGCGCCGCCGAGGTGCACATCCGCATCTCCTCGCCGCCGGTCAAGTGGCCCTGCTTCTTCGGCATCGACTTCGCGACCCGCGCCGAGCTGATCGCCAACGGCATGACCGTCGAGGAGATCGGCACCTCCATGGGGGCCGACTCGCTGGCGTACATCTCGATCGACTCGATGATCGAGGCCACCACCATCGACAAGCCGAACCTCTGCCGGGCCTGCTTCGACGGTGAGTACCCGATGACGCTGCCCGACCCCGAGCTGCTCGGCAAGCAGCTCCTGGAGACCGAGCTGGCGGGCGGCGCCGACGCCGCCGACGCCCTCCGCCGTCCGTAGCCGCAGGTAGCCCCGCCGCCCCTCCGCCGCGTGCCGTCACCGTCGACGGCGCGGGCGGGCCGCCGGGCCGGCCGACACGAAAGTCCGAGCCATGTCTGAAACCCCCACCGGCGCTTCGTACGCCTCCTCCGGCGTCGACATCGAAGCGGGTGACCGCGCGGTCGAGCTGATGAAGGACTGGGTCCGCAAGACCCGGCGCCCCGAGGTCCTCGGCGGCATCGGCGGCTTCGCCGGTCTCTTCGACGCCTCCGCCCTCAAGGGGTACGAGCGCCCGCTGCTCGCCTCCGCCACCGACGGCGTCGGCACCAAGGTCGACCTCGCCCGGCAGCTCGGCGTCTACGACACCATCGGCCACGACCTGGTCGCCATGGTCATGGACGACATCGTGGTCTGCGGGGCCGAGCCGCTCTTCATGACCGACTACATCTGCGTCGGCAAGGTCCACCCCGAGCGGGTCGCCGCCATCGTCAAGGGCATCGCCGAGGGCTGCGTCCTCGCCGGGTGCGCGCTGGTCGGCGGCGAGACCGCCGAGCACCCGGGGCTGCTCGGGCCGGACGACTTCGACGTGGCGGGTGCGGGCACCGGTGTCGTCGAGGCCGACCGGCTGCTCGGCCCCGACCGCATCCGGGAGGGCGACGCGGTGATCGCGATGGCCTCCTCCGGTCTTCACTCCAACGGGTACTCGCTCGTCCGCCACGTGGTCTTCGACCGGGCCGGCTGGAGCCTGGACCGCGAGGTGCCGGAGTTCGGCCGCACCCTCGGCGAGGAACTGCTGGAGCCGACCAAGATCTACTCGCTCGACTGCCTGGCACTGACCCGGACCACCGCGGTGCACGCCTTCTCGCACATCACCGGCGGCGGCCTCGCCAACAACCTGGCCCGCGTCGTCCCGGACGGGCTGCACGCCGCGATCGACCGGTCGACCTGGACCCCGGCGCCCGTCTTCGACCTGGTCGGCAAGGCTGGCCAGGTGGAGCGGCTGGAGCTGGAGAAGACGCTGAACATGGGCGTCGGCATGATGGCCGTCGTTCCGGCCGGTTCGGTCGAAGTGGCGCTGACCACGCTGCGCGACCGCGGGGTCGACGCCTGGGTGGCCGGTGAGATCACCCGCCGCGGCGGCGAGGCCACCGGGGCGACCCTGACGGGTGACTACGCGGCCTGAGCGGACGGTGCCGCGCCGTGACCCCCCGGACACGGCGCGGCACCCGCCCAGAGCGGTGACCAGGAATGGCGATCATGGCTTCGAGAAGGACGGCGGGAGCGGAGCGAGTGGCCCGGAAGCTGCCGAAGCGACCGACGGCGGTGGTGCGGATCGCGGCATCGCCGACCCGGCCCGGGACCGGTCGCACTGAGGCGGCGGCCCCCGGGTGGCCGTGCGGTGCGCGGGTACGCACGCTTCAGCGCGTGGCTCGCACCACGCGCTCGCTCACTCGGTCTGTTGTTGCGCAGGACAGCACAGAACCCGGTCCGGAACCTGGATGGTCCCTGACCGGGTGCTCGGTGCTAAGTCAAACGCCGCGGCGTTGCTTCGACGCGGGACCGGACTCGTCGTCCTCGTCCTCGTCGTCGTTGTACAAATCCGCGTACTGTGCGTACGGGTCCTCGTCCTCGTCATCCTCGAACGGCTCGCCGTTCGGAGGTTGACTCGAAGTCGATGCGCCCAGCTCGCTGGCCAGACGCGACAGGTCAGTCCCGCCGCTGTTGTACTTCAGCTGGCGGGCGACCTTTGTCTGCTTGGCCTTGGCCCGGCCGCGCCCCATGGCTCGACCCCCTCGGTGACGGGGCTCGACGGCCCCAGAGTCTTGACACGCGTTCATGTTTCGAGACGGACTCTCCGTGGGGAGTCCGTGCCCGTAGGGCTTCCACGGTACCTGCTTCCGCGTGCTTCCGGTACGCCGCCCACCGTACGGACCGGTGGTCAGCACCGTCGAGGAGCCCCTGTCCTCGCTGGTCAGCTGCGAGTTTAACCCGCCGGGTGACGGCGACCCGCCGACGGGCGTGAGTCTTGTCTCCCCCTTGGCCGGGTGTGCCGACCGCCCTGACCAGTACCTGACCAACTCCGCCGGTCGCCCCTCCCGCACCGGCGTGCGCCGCTCCAGGGCCTGTTCAGAGCGTGATCGACAGTGAGCCGAAGCGTGATCGCCCTGCTGGCGCGCCGTTTCCCCGGCCTTCGCCAGCGACCGGCCGGCCGCCGCGCGCACTGCCTTCCCCGCCGAGCCTCTCGGGCGTTTCGGTCGGATACGTCCCGTGATCGCCACCGCGCTCTCTGCGCGCCCCCAGCCAGTCGAATCCCCCGCCGTGTGCGTTCACGGCGGGGGGAAGTTGGCTGGAAATGATCGCTGTCCGGGGGTGGATCAGGCCCGGCCGCCCTCCGCCATGCGCTGTTCGGCGAGCCGGTCGGCGGCGGCCGCGGGGGGCACGCCATCGGACTTCGCACGTGCGAAGATCTCCGACGTCGTGTCGAAGATCTTCGTCGCCTTCTGCTTGCAGCGGTCGAAGTCGAAGCCGTTCAGCTCGTCGGCGACCTGGATGACCCCGCCGGCGTTCACCACGTAGTCCGGCGCGTAGAGGACGCCGCGGTCGGCGAGGTCCTTCTCGATGCCGGGGTGGGCTAGCTGGTTGTTGGCGGCGCCGCAGACCACCCGGGCGGTGAGCGCGGGGACCGTCGCGTCGTCCAGCGCGCCGCCGAGGGCGCACGGGGCGTAGACGTCGAGCCCGGCCGTGCGGATCAGCGCCGCGGTGTCGGGGACGGCCGTGACCTCGGGGTGCCGCTCGGTGAGCAGCCGCACGGCCTCCTCGCGGACGTCGGTGACGACGACCTCGGCCCCCTCTTTCAGGAGGTGGTCGACGAGGTGCCGCCCTACCTTGCCGATCCCGGCGACGCCCACCTTGCGCCCGCGCAGCGAGGGGTCGCCCCACTGGTGCTGGGCCGAGGCGCGCATGCCCTGGTAGACGCCGAAGGCGGTGAGGACCGAGGAGTCGCCGGCGCCGCCGTTCTCGGGGGAGCGCCCGGTGGTCCACCGGTTCTCGCGGGCGACCACGTCCATGTCGGCGACGTAGGTGCCGACGTCGCAGGCGGTGACGTACCGGCCGCCGAGCGAGGCGACGGCGCGGCCGTAGGCCAGCAGCAGCTCCTCGGTCTTGTCGCGCTCGGGGTCCCCGATGATCACGGCCTTGCCGCCGCCGTGGTCCAGCCCGGCGAGGGCGTTCTTGTACGACATGCCCCGCGCGAGGTTGAGTGCGTCGGCTACCGCCTCGGCCTCGTCGGCGTAGGGGTAGAAGCGCGTGCCGCCGAGGGCCGGCCCCAGGGCGGTGCTGTGGAGGGCGATGACGGCCTTGAGGCCGCTGCTTCGGTCCTGGACGAGCACGACCTGCTCGTGGCCGCCCCGCTCCGAACGGAACAGGGTGCGCAGGACGCCGTCGGATACGTCGGTCACGGTGGTGACTCCCGGTGAGATGCGGCGGATGGGCGGTGTCCGTAGAGGTGGCGGACGCCGTGGCACGAGAGTAGAACGAGCACGTGCCCCGGTCGTCCCCCGAGCCTGATCTTCCCTCGCCCGGGTGGCCCGGCGTGGCACGATGCGCGAGATGCCCGAGCCGGAGTCACAGGGAGGGAGCGGGGTGCCCCAGGTGTCCGCGGTCAGGTTTCCGTACGCGTCGTACCTGCGGGTCTACGAGCCGCTCGGCGCCTTCCTCGAGCCGGAGCGCGGCTACTGGGAGCGGTACGCCCACGAGGCCGAGCCGCCCTCGTACGAGGAGGAGCTGCGGGCGCGGCTCACCGCGGTGCTGGCGACGCCCCCGCTGCCGGCCCCGGAGCGGGAGAGCGCCGATGCCTTCGTGCTCTGGTCCGGCGAGACCCCGCTGATCTGCCCGTGGACCACCCGGCTGCGGTGCTGGGAGGCGCTCGGCCAGACGGCCGAGCGGCTCCCGCCGGCGGTGCTGGACGCCGCGCTGCCCTCGGCGGTCCGCGCGGAGGCGGCGGGCGCGTACGCCCGCCACCTGGAGCGCCACCCGGACGCCCGGGCGTGGATCAGGCAGGCCGCCTGGTCGGTCCCGTTGAGCTGGTTCGTCCTCGTCGGCGACGAGGACCGGGAGTACGACCGGGGGACGGAGGGCCAGGCCCCGTCGCTGCGCTACCGCACCCCGATGGCGCAGGCCCGCCGGCGGGTGGCCCGCGGGCTGCGCGCGCTGCGCGACAGCGTGGCCGCGGCCGACCCCTCCGAGCGGGGGGTGCGCCAGGCCGGCGGGCCGCTGGTGGCGAGCCTGGTAGATGTAGGGCGGTGGCTGGAGGAGTTCCACCCGCGGGCACTGGTCGAGTTGGACTACGGCGGGCTGGTGCACGTGCTCTCTCCGGAGGCGCTCGACGCCGACCGCTCAGCGGCCGACGTCGCCTCGGGCGTCCGCGCGCTGGGCGTCGGCGACGACGTGGTGGCGGGCGAGGCGTACGCGCGGCTCGTCGAGCGGTGGCGTGCGGTGCGCGAGCGGCAGTTCGCCAACTGAGCGCGGGCGCGCGGGCCGGGGTCCTAGGACCTAGGTCCCGATCCGGGCGTATACCCCAAACGTGAGGGAACCCACGGAGACGGGACCTTGCGCCCTTCCCCCGCCCTCGTGCCAAAATAGGACAAGGAGCCCGGCGCGGGCTCCATTCGCCCAAGTAGGGGCGGATTGCTCACCCTTGCGTCCTTTGGGCGGTGTGGTGGCTCCTGATCGCTCCTGTGACTGATTGTCACGGGGGTGTGACTGTCCGCTATGGCACGGTCCATCGGCTTACCGCCGCTGATGGCCACCTGAGAGGGCAATTCCATCGGTTTGGCCGACGTGGCTGGACGGATGGTGTAGTTGTAGTGCCGAGGACAAGCCGTTCGTCCTATAACCGACTCGACCCGCGTCCGCCATTTCGGGCAACGCGGGTCAAGGTGCAGAATTTAGAGGAAAGAACCGAGAAGGTTCGGTTCTCCCGAGGAGGCCGCTCATGACCGCTCGCACCCCTGATGCCGAGCCGCTGCTGACCCCCGCTGAGGTCGCCACGATGTTCCGTGTCGACCCCAAGACGGTCACGCGCTGGGCGAAGGCTGGCAAGCTCACGTCGATCCGCACGCTCGGCGGACACCGTCGTTACCGCGAGGCCGAGGTCCGCGCACTGCTCGCGGGCATCCCGCAGCAGCGCAGCGAAGCCTGAAAACCGCCTGAAACAGGGCGTTTCCGGGTCCCCCAACCCGGCGTGCGCCCGTCACGGCCTCGCACAGCACCCCATAGCTCCACACGACGTGGCGGTCTGCCCCAACGGACCCCGTCCCCCGTGCTCCACGGGTAAGTCGTTCTGATCGCGCTGGACTCCGCCGGGTCCAGCGCGATCTTCTTTGTGTCCGGAGCCTTGCCCGGGCGTCCTCGCCGACGCTTCCGGATCGCCTCGGCCCTTTGTGCCGGCACACCTCGCACCTGCGCGAATCTGTCCCGTACGGGTCTCCTCGGGGACTTCGCGGGCGGGGTCGGCGAGGGTGGGGCCCGGGCCGGGGGCGGCTCCTCGCGGAACTCGCCGGTAGCCGCCGAGGGCAGTGCAATTGCACATATTAAATTGATGGGGTGTATGGGGTGGTTAAAGGGGACCTCTTCAAAAACTCTTTCGGTGACACCCGTCACAGGCCGCCCGCCTTGTCCGAGGGAGGGCGGTTGCACTAATGGGGCCCGCCGCCCTGAGCGGCATCCGCTCACCTTCCCTCCCCGGGGCGGTCGGCGCCCCGCGTGCCGTCGCTCCTCGTCATCCCGGGGGTGGGGCCTTCGCGCGTACGGACGTGCCGGGCCTCCGCCGGCCGTCGTGGCCGCCGGCCCGCCGCGTACCGGCCGGTGCGCGGGCACGTGCCCGCGGTGGCGTCCGGGTGAGCGTGGGGGTGGACGCGCGTGACGCGGGCGAGCGGCCAACCGGCCCTGGACGCCCGCGTACAGCCCGGAGGCGGCTCCGCACGGCGTTCGTCCGTGCGGAGCACGCCGGGGGCCTCGGCGGACGGCAGAGCGGCTGTGACGGAATCCGGCACGGGTCACCTCCCCGGGGCGCGCGACGCACCCGCGCCGGGCCCCGCTGCCTGAGTACCGGCGCCCGCGCGGACCGTCAAGGCGGCGCGCCCCCCGCCGGCAACACCCGGGCAGGACAACGAAGAAGGCCCCACATCCGAAGATGTGGGGCCTTCTGCTGCGGTCCTGACGGGATTTGAACCCGCGGCCTCCACCTTGACAGGGTGGCGAGCACTCCAAACTGCTCCACAGGACCTTGCTGGTGCGCACCGCCCGTTTCCGCGCCGTGCTGCGTGACAGGACTGTACCCCAGTCCCGGCCCGCCACGCGAACTCGCTCTGCGCGACCGCACGCTCACGCTCCCAGCTCCCCTCCCGCGGGTCCGCCGCCCTCACGGAGCCGCCGCGTCCACCGCCTTCACGATGCGTTTGTCGGAGACCGGGTACGCCGTGCCGAGGGCGTGCGCGAAGTAGCTGACCCGGAGTTCCTCGATCATCCAGCGGATCTCCAGGACCTCCTTCGGTACGGGTCTGCCCTGCGGCATCTGCTCCAGCAGCCAGGCGTACTCGTCCTGCATCTCCTTGACCTTGGCCATCCGCGTCGTGTCGCGCTGCACCCCGGTCGGCATCTGCGCCAGGCGCCGGTCGGCCGCGACCAGGTAGCGCTTGAGGTCGCCGAGGCGCCCGAGGCCGACCTCCGTGACGAAGCCGGGGTGGATCAGCGCCGAGACCTGCTCGCGGACGTCGGCGAGGTTGGCGAGCAGCGCCGGCGAGCGGGTCGACTTCAGCCGCCGCTCCACCGCGCCCCACGCCGCCAGCACCTGCTGGACCTGCTGGATCGCCCGCAGCGTCGTGTCGACCAGGTCGGCGCGCACCTTCTCGTACAGCTTCCGGTACGCCTCCTCGTCCCAGGCGGGCCCGCCGTGGTCGGCGATGAGGCGGTCGGCGGCGGCCGTCGCGCAGTCCTCGAAGAGGGCCTGGACGGAGCCGTGCGGGTTGGCCGAGAGGTTGAGCTTCTGCTGGTTGGTCAGCCGGTCGGCGGCGAACTTGGCCGGGTTGACCGGGATGTTGAGCAGGATCAGCCGCCGGATGCCGCGCCGCATCGCCTGCCGCTGCTCGGCGGGCGAGTCGAAGAGGCGGACGGCGACCGAGGAGCCCTTGTCGACCAGGGCCGGGTACGCCTTGACGGGCTGGCCGGCCCGGCGGGTCTCGAAGACCTCGGGCAGCGCGCCGATCGTCCAGTCGGTCAGGCCCGTCCGCTCGATCGAGGGGCCGCCGGAGCGTTCGGCGGTGGCCGCGGCCGCCTGGGAGAGGGCCTGGCGGGCCTTGGGGCGCAGCTGGAGCTTGAGCGCCTGGAGGTCCTTGTCCTCGGCGAGGGTGCGGCGCCGCTCGTCGACGATCCGGAAAGTGATCTTGAGGTGGTCGGGGACCCGCGAGGTGTCGAAGTCGTCACCGGTCACCGGGACGCCCACCATCCGCTGCAACTCCCGGGCGAGCGTCACCGGCAGCGGCTCCTGGAGCGGGGCGGCGCGTTTCAGGAACGCCTGCGCGTAGTTGGGCGCGGGCACGTAGTGGCGGCGGACCGGCTTGGGCAGCGAGCGGATCAGTTCGGTGACGACCTCCTCGCGCAGGCCGGGGATCTGCCAGTCGAAGCCCTCGTCGGTGACCTGGTTGAGCACCTGGAGCGGGATGTGCACGGTGACGCCGTCCGCGTCCGCCCCCGGCTCGAACTGGTACGTCACCCGGAACTTCAGCTCCCCCTGCCGCCAGGAGTCCGGGTAGTCGGCCTTGGTGACCGTCCGCGCCGCCTCGGTCAGCAGCATCGACCGCTCGAAGTCGAGGAGTTCGGGCTCCTCCTTCTGCTTCCGCTTCCACCAGGAGTCGAAGTGCGCGCCGGAGACCACGTCGGCCGGCACCCGCTGGTCGTAGAAGTCGAAGAGCGTCTCGTCGTCCACCACGATGTCGCGTCGCCGCGCCCGGTGCTCCAGCTCCTCGACCTCGGTGAGCAGCTTCCGGTTGGCGGCGAAGAACTGGTGGTGGGTGCGCCAGTCGCCCTCGACCAGGGCGTTGCGAATGAAAAGGTCCCGGGAGACCTCCGGATCGATCCGGCCGTAGTTCACCTTCCGGTGCGCCACGATCGGTACGCCGTACAGCGTCACCTTCTCGTAGGCGACCACGGCGGCCTGATCCTTCTCCCAGTGCGGCTCGCTGTACGTCCGCTTCACCAGGTGCTCGGCGAGCGGCTCGACCCATTCCGGTTCGATCCTCGCGTTGACCCGCGCCCAGAGCCGGGAGGTCTCCACCAGCTCGGCCGACATCAGGAACCGCGGCGGCTTCTTGAACAGCGCCGAACCGGGGAAGACCGCGAACTTGGCGCCCCGGGCGCCGAGATACTCGTTCCGGCCACCGCGCGCGCCGTCGCGCCCCTGTTTGGCGGCGGAGGCGGCGGGGGTGGTCTCCTTCACGTCCTTCATGCCGATGTGCGAGAGCAGACCGGAGAGCAGCGAGATGTGGATCGGCTCGTCCGCCGCGTCGTCCTCGCTCAGCTCCAGGCCCATCTGCCGGGCCACCGTGCGCAGCTGGGTGTAGATGTCCTGCCACTCGCGGATGCGCAGGTAATTGAGGTACTCCGCCTTGCACATGCGGCGGAACGCCGAAGACGACCGCTCCTTCTGCTGCGCCCGCAGGTAACGCCAGAGGTTGAGATAGCTGAGGAAGTCGCTGGTCTCGTCCTTGAAGCGGGCATGCTGCTGGTCGGCCTGGGCCTGCTTCTCGGACGGCCGCTCGCGGGGGTCCTGGATCGACAGGGCCGCCGCGATGACCATGACTTCGCGGACGCAGCCGTTCCGGTCGGCCTCCAGCACCATCCGGGCCAGCCGCGGGTCGACCGGCAGCTGCGCCAGTCGGCGACCGCGCTCGGTCAGCCGCTTGCGCGGGTCCTTCTCCGCCGGGTCGAGCGCGCCGAGTTCGGTCAGCAGATGCACGCCGTCGCGGATGTTGCGGTGGTCCGGCGGGTCGATGAAGGGGAACTTCTCGATGTCGCCGAGGCCGGCCGCCGTCATCTGGAGGATGACCGAGGCGAGGTTGGTGCGCAGGATCTCCGCGTCGGTGAACTCCGGCCGCGCGAGGAAGTCCTCCTCGGAGTAGAGCCGGATGCAGATGCCGTCCGAGGTACGCCCGCAGCGGCCCTTGCGCTGGTTGGCGCTGGCCTGCGAGACGGGCTCGATCGGCAGTCGCTGCACCTTGGTGCGGTGGCTGTACCGCGAGATGCGGGCGGTGCCCGGGTCGATGACGTACTTGATGCCGGGGACCGTCAGCGAGGTCTCGGCCACGTTGGTCGCGAGCACCACGCGGCTGCGGACCCCCGGGCCGGGGCGCTGGAAGACGCGGTGCTGCTCCTGGTGGGAGAGGCGGGCGTAGAGCGGCAGGATCTCGGTGCCGCGCAGGTTCCGCTTGGCCAGCGCGTCGGCGGTGTCGCGGATCTCCCGTTCGCCGGAGAGGAAGACCAGCACGTCGCCGGGGCCCTCGGCCTGCAGTTCGCCGACGGCGTCGCAGATGGCGGTCACCTGGTCGCGGTCGGCGTCCTCGCCGCCCTCCTCCAGCAGCGGCCGGTACCGCACCTCCACCGGGTACGTCCGCCCGCTGACCTCGATCACCGGCGCGGCCGCGTCCTCGCCGGCCGGCTCGCCGCCGACGGTCGCCATCCGCGGGCCGAAGTGGCGCGCGAACCGGTCGGTCTCGATCGTCGCGGAGGTGATGACGACCTTCAGATCGGGCCGGCGCGGGAGCAGCTGCGCCAGGTATCCGAGGAGGAAGTCGATGTTGAGGCTGCGCTCGTGGGCCTCGTCGATGATGATCGTGTCGTAGGCGCGCAGCTCGCGGTCGGTCTGGACCTCCGCGAGGAGGATGCCGTCGGTCATCAGCTTGATGAAGGTGGCGTCCTGGCGGACCTGGTCGGTGAAGCGCACCTTCCAGCCGACCGCCTCGCCGAGCGGCGTGTCCAGCTCGTCGGCGATCCGCTCCGCCACCGTGCGGGCTGCGATCCGGCGCGGCTGGGTGTGGCCGATCATGCCGCGCACGCCCCGGCCCAGCTCCAGGCAGATCTTGGGGATCTGCGTGGTCTTGCCGGAACCGGTCTCGCCGGCGACGACGACCACCTGGTTCTCCCGGATCGCGTCGGCGATCAGGTCCTTCTTCTGGCTGACGGGCAACTGCTCGGGATAGCTGATCTCCGGCACACGCGCCCGGCGCTCGGCCATCCTGGCCGCGCCCTTCTCCGCCTCCGCCCTGATCTCCTCCAGGACGGCCGCCCTGGATTCCGGCTTACGTATACGGCGGGTGCCCTCCAGGCGACGGCCGAGCCGGTGCGCGTCGCGCAGCGACAGCTCGGCCAGCAGAGGGTGGAGGTCGGAGATCGTAGACATACCAGTCCCAGGATCTCACCCCGGCGCGGAAAGTGGCGACCCAGTTTCCCAGCAGGACCGACCGCCGACGCAACAACGGCCCGGCAGGCGTCTGAGGCCATCTTGAGCCGGTGCTGGAGATGCACCTTGGCCATCAACAGCCTGGCCGGCGTTTGAGGCCACCCACCCCGGCCGGACGACGGCCGAAACTCGGGGGCAGCCCGCGCAAGCAAAAGGCCCCCCGTCCGAGAACGGGGGGCCTCACCTGTGGCTGGGGCCGGGATCGAACCGGCGACCTATCGCTTTTCAGGCGATCGCTCGTACCAACTGAGCTACCCAGCCACGCGACCTCGAAAGGTCAGCGCGGTCCTGACGGGATTTGAACCCGCGGCCTCCACCTTGACAGGGTGGCGAGCACTCCAAACTGCTCCACAGGACCAGAGGTGTGTGAGACGAGTCCCACACGGGTGTTGCGTGCCCCCAACGGGATTCGAACCCGTGCTACCGCCTTGAAAGGGCGGCGTCCTGGGCCACTAGACGATGAGGGCTAAGAGGCCCGCCTGGGCGCTGTGTCAGCGCGTCGGGGACGTGAGAAGCATATGGGATGGCGACCCCGATCGCCAAAACGCTTTTGCCCGCGCCCGCGGAGCCGGCCCCGGCTACTGGTTCGGCCGGGGTGCGGGCGGCTTTGGGGACGGGCTCCCCGGCCCGCCGGGCGAGGGCTCCGCACCCGGCTGGTTCTCCTCCGGGAGGTGGCGGCTGACCTCGGCGGTGCTCAGGCCGAGCCCGCCGAGGCTTATCTCGTCCCATGCCTGGAGGCGCTTGGTGTCACGGTCCAGGTAGAGCACCGAGGCCATCATCGGGTCCGGGGTGTCCTGCTCGACGGCGCGCAGGCCGCTGCCGCCGGTGGAGCCCTCGACGCGCAGCCGGGTGCCGCCGGGCAGCAGCTGGGTGCTGCGGTGGTGCAGGTGTCCGGCGAGGACCAGCGGCACCTCGCCGTCGGTCTCCTCGGCCGCGACCGGGTTGTGCGCGACGGCGATGTCCACCGGCGCCCCGGCCGCCGCCTGCCGGCGCAACTCGGCCGCCAGCTTCCTCCCGGCCGCCGCCTCCCCGGGGTCGCCGGCCGCCTTCTGGCTTCGGTCGGGGGTGTACGCGGGGTCGCCGATGCCCGCTATCCGCAGCCCGCCGACGTTCACCGCCCTGCCGTCGTCGAGCACCCGGACGTTCTCGAACTCGCCGAGGTAGCGCTGGGTCGCGGCCGAGTCGTGGTTGCCGCGCACCCAGACGTACGGGGTGTCGAGGCGGCTCACCGGGTCGAGGAAGGCGTTCTCGGCGGCCGATCCGTGGTCCATGGTGTCGCCGGAGTCGACGATCACGTCGATCTCGTACTGCTCCACCAGCGACTCGACGATGTGCCAGGCGGCCGGGTTGAGGTGGATGTCGGAGACGTGCAGGACCCGCAGGGTGCCGGGGTCCGGCTGGTAGGCGGGGAGGGTGGAGGTGGCGTCGTAGAGCTTGGTCATGTTGGTGACCAGGCGGGCCAGCTCCTTCTGGTAGACGTCGAACTCGCTGACGATCGACCGGGCGTTGCCGACCACCGAGGGGGCGCTGGTCAGCAGCCCGGAGAACTTCGGCTCCAGGACCGACTTCGGGTTCCAGGTGGCGTACGCGGCGACGCCGCAGGAGGCCAGCAGGGCGAGGGAGAGGCCGCCGGCGGCCAGGGCGCGGCGGGGGCGGCGGAAGACGATCAGGCCGAGCGCCGTGGCGCCGACGGCGACGGCGGCGACCGAGCGGAGTGCGAGGTCCAGGGTGCCGTCCTGGACGTCGGCGGCGACCTCGTCGCCGAGCTGGGAGAACAGCTCCGGGTTCTGCACCAGGGCGGCCGAGCGGTCCGGGTCGAGGCGGTCCACGTCGACGTCGAGGCGGAGCGGCGCCACGTGCGAGTCGAGCGTCAGGTCGCCGAGCGGCGAGACGTTGATCTTGGTGCCGCCGGTGAGGGAGGGGCGCAGGGTCAGCCGGGTGTCCATGGGGCCGACGGGGGCGCGCACGCCGCCCACCGCGAGCAGCCCGAGCCAGGCGCCGAGCAGGACCACGGCGGTCAGCGCGGTCCAGCGGCGCAGCGGCCCGGGTTGCGGGCGGACGGGCAGGAGGGGCGCGGTACCGGTG
Organism: Streptomyces sp. BBFR102; assembly: GCF_051397025.1. Taxonomy (NCBI): domain Bacteria; kingdom Bacillati; phylum Actinomycetota; class Actinomycetes; order Kitasatosporales; family Streptomycetaceae; genus Streptomyces; species Streptomyces sp. BBFR102. Next base: position 2,713,589 of record NZ_CP195757.1, on the reverse strand, counting down.
CGGCTCTTCGGGGCGGGGTGTCCGCGGTGGGCACGGGTCCGCCGGGGGTGTTCCTCCGTCGCGTCGGCCATGCCCGGCGCCTGCCCATGGCGGGGCCCGGGCATGCCTCGCGCCGGGCTCTCCCACGGGCGGGCGCCGGTTTCGCGGGGGCCCGGCGCCAGGGGCGGTCAGCCCCAGCCGAGTTCGTGGAGGCGGTCGTCGTCGATGCCGAAGTGGTGCGCGATCTCGTGGACGACGGTCACCGCGACCTCGTCCACCACCATCTCCGGCGTGTCGCAGTAGCGCAGGGTGGGGCCCATGTAGACGGAGATGCGGTCGGGCAGCACGCCCGCGTACCACTCGCCGCGCTCGGTCAGCGGCGTCCCTTCGTAGAGGCCGAGGAGTTCGGGGTCGGACGGGTCGGGTTCGTCCTCCACGAACACGGCGACGTTGTCCATCACGCGGGTCAGCTCGGGCGGGATCTGGTCGAGGGCCTGGCTCACCAGTTCCTCGAAGGCATCGCGAGTCATTTCCAGCACGCCGCCATTGTCGCCCGCGAGCCCGTCTCCGTGTCCTGCGCGGCGCGAGGGGAGTTGGGCAGGGGAGTTCCGCTCCGAACGCCGGGAGGCCCTGAAGTGCACCAGTTGTCCCGTCCCGTCCGTCTCCTCGCCGCCGTGGCGGCCCTCGCCTCGGCGAGCGGATGCGTGAGCGTCGGCGAGGAGACCGGTGACGCCGCCCCCGCCCCCTCCACGGCCTCCCCGGAGAACGGCAGGCCGGCCCCCGACGGCGGCACGGAGTACGGCACCGGCGGCAGCGGCTTCCACGGCGGCCACGGCGTCGGCCGCGAGGGAGGGGCGGGACCGGTCACGGACGGCGGGCGGGAGGATCGGGTCGAGGACGGCCACCGCGTCCGGGACCACGACGGCAGGGTGACCGAGCCGACCGACGCGCCCTCCGGGCCCACTCCTTCGCCCCGGCCGCCCGGTGCGGGTGATCCCGGACCCGGTGGGCCCGGCGGCGGTACCGCGCCCACCCCGTCGGGGGGACCCGGTCCCGAGCCCGGTCCGGGCACTCCGCCACCCGAGGAGCCGGGGCCGGGCCCCGAGCCGGGGCCGACGCCGCCGCCGGGGGAGGAGGGGCCCGGGGAGTCCGGCGGGGGGACCTTGCCGAAGGCCCCGGAAGGCGACGGGCGGAGCGGGCCGGCCGGGACGCCGTCGCTGTACCGGCAGGTGGTGGAGGCGGCGCCCGGGGCGGCTCCCGGGAAGGAGGGCGAGGGGAGCGTGCAGGCCGCGCGGGGCCCGGTGGAGAGTCCCGTGGAAGGGTGACGTACCGCTCCGGGCTGCGAGTTTGCCACGACGGGGGAGGGGTGCGTATGGTGGTAGATCGTTTGATCCCATTTGCCCGGCGCACTGTTTCTCCCCGCTTTCATCCGAAGGGGAGGGGCCGACCAGCGCCGCGTGGCGCGTTCTCTTTTCCTAGCCGTGGCCGGACCGCACTGAGGCGGTCGATTGCGACTTCATCAAGTTGCGACTTCACGGAGTAATGGGCGCGTGCCGAGACTCCGGAAGGTTTCGCATTTCGCATGTCCGTTTCCAGCACTGACCACACCGTCCTGCCCGAGCAGTCCCAGCTGCGGCACGACGACATCCCGGCCGCCGAGGCCATCACCCCCGAGGCCGTGACGGCCGAGATCCCCGCCGCCGAGCTGCCCGAGACCGCGCAGGCCGACGCCGCCGACGTGGCCGATGTGGCCGACGCCGCCGATGTGGACGACGCCGACGCTGTCGCCGCCGAGGCCGACTCCGCCGCCGAGGACGAGGCCGACTCCGAGGACGACGGCGTGACCTTCGCCTCCCTCGGTCTGCCCGAGGGCATCGTCCGCAAGCTCGCCCAGAACGGCGTGACCAAGCCCTTCCCGATCCAGGCCGCGACCATCCCGGACGCGCTGGAGGGCAAGGACATCCTCGGCCGCGGCCGCACCGGCTCCGGCAAGACCCTCTCCTTCGGTCTGCCGCTCCTCGCCACCCTGTCGGGCGGCCACACCGAGAAGAAGAAGCCCCGCGGCGTCATCCTGACCCCCACCCGCGAGCTGGCCATGCAGGTCGCCGACGCGCTCCAGCCGTACGGCGACGTCCTCGGCCTGCGCATGAAGGTCGTCTGCGGCGGCACCTCGATGGGCAACCAGATCTACGCCCTGGAGCGTGGCGTCGACATCCTCGTGGCCACCCCGGGCCGCCTGCGCGACATCATCAACCGCGGTGCCTGCTCGCTCGAGAACATCGAGATCGCCATCCTCGACGAGGCCGACCAGATGTCGGACCTGGGCTTCATGCCCGAGGTCACCGAGCTGCTCGACCAGGTGCCCGAGGGCGGCCAGCGCATGCTCTTCTCGGCCACGATGGAGAACGAGATCTCCAGCCTGGTCAAGCGCTACCTGAAGAACCCGGTGAGCCACGAGGTCGACGCCGCCCAGGGCGCCGTCACCACCATGAGCCACCACATCCTCATCGTGAAGCCGCGCGACAAGGCCCCCGTCACGGGCGCCATCGCCGCCCGCAAGGGCCGCACGATCATCTTCGTCCGCACCCAGCTCGGCGCCGACCGCGTCGCCGAGCAGCTGCGCGAGTCCGGCCTGAAGGCCGACGCGCTGCACGGCGGCATGACCCAGGGCGCCCGTACGCGGACGCTGGCCGACTTCAAGGACGGCCACGTCAACGTCCTCGTCGCCACCGACGTCGCCGCCCGTGGCATCCACGTCGACGGCATCGACCTGGTCCTCAACGTCGACCCCGCCGGCGACCACAAGGACTACCTGCACCGTTCGGGCCGCACTGCCCGCGCCGGCCGCTCCGGCACCGTCGTGTCGCTGTCCCTGCCGCACCAGCGCCGCCAGATCTTCCGCCTCATGGAGGACGCCGGCGTCGACGCCACCCGCCACATCGTGGGCGGCAGCGGGGTCTTCGACCCGGAGGTCGCCGAGATCACCGGCGCTCGTTCGCTCACCGAGGTCCAGGCCGACTCGGCGGACAACGCCGCCAAGCAGGCCGAGCGCGAGGTCGGCGACCTCACCCGCCAGCTGGAGCGTGCCACCCGCCGCGCCGCCGAACTCCGCGAGGAGGCCGAGCGGCTGACCGCCCGCGCCGCCCGCGAGCGCGGCGACGACCCGGAGGCCGCTGTCGCCGAGGTGACCGAGGCCGCCAAGGCCGAGGTCGCGGCCGAGGCCGAGGCGGCGCTCGCCGCCGAGGAGCGCGAGCGCGAGCGCAGCAACTTCCGCCGGGACGACCGTGGCGGTGACCGTCGTGAGGGCGGTTTCCGTCGGGACGACCGGGGTGACCGTGGTGGGGACCGTGGTGGTTTCCGTCGTGACGACCGCGGTGGTGACCGTGGTGGTTTCCGTGGCGGTGACCGTCGTGAGGGTGGCTTCCGCCGGGACGACCGCGACGACCGTGGTGGCTTCCGCCGCGACGACCGCCCCTCCGGCCACCGTGGCAGCGAGCGCCCCTTCAACCGCGACCGCCGCGACGACCGCCCGACGGGCGGCCACCGTACCGGCGGCGACCGTCCCTACGGCCGTCGTGACGACCACCGAGGCGGCCCGTCCTCCTCGTCCTCGTCCTCCTTCGGCCGCCGCGACGACAAGCCGCGCTGGAAGCGCAACGGCTGATTCCTGCCGGTGACCCCGGCCGGGACGACGTCCCGCCGGTGAACCCACCGGACCGAAGAGCCCGTCCTCTCCTTCCACGGAGAGGACGGGCTCTTCCGTTGTCCCGCGAGAGGCCCGCTCCGCGAACCCCTCCACATCGAGGAGGCTTCGGCCCCTTCCGGCGCAGAGCACTCCGTTTCCAGTGGCCCACACTTTCATCACAAGATCTCCGCTGTTAGCATCCGTCATCACGCGTGGGCAGGGCCGGAGTTGGGCCCATGGGACGAGAACCACGCGGACCGCCGTCCTCTCCGGGCCGCCGGGCAGGCCCCCGCGGAGCCGACGTCGGCCGCAGGCTGCCCCGCCGTCCGGCCGTGGACGGGCCGTATCGCATCCCTGGGGGGATCTCCTTGGCCCAGCACGCCCGCATGCGCCCGACGGTGGCCGCCCTCTGCGCGCTCGCCGTCTCCGCCGGACTGGTGGCGGTCGCGGCCCCGCCCGGTACGGCGGCCGCCGCGCCCGCCGAGGCCGTCATCGACGCGCCGTCCCGTTTCCAGCCACGCGTGGACGAGTTGTTCGTCGCGGGCGAGCAGGGCTTCCTCCACCGGGAGGAGGGCCGCTCGGTGGAGTACACGGAGTACGCCACCGGGGCCACCCGGAAGGCCGAGAACGCGACCTGGTGGAACGGCACGCTCGGCGCCTGGTGGTCGGCCTCCGCCCGCACCCTGGAGCTGCGGCAGTTGGAGGGCACGGCCCCCTCGGTCACGATCGCCCTGCCGAAGAAGCAGACCTGGCAGCGCGGCCACAACGCCTCGACCGTGCTGACCACGAGCCGGGAGACCGGCGATCCGACCGTCATGCACCTGCTGCGCGGATCGGCCGACGGCACGGTCACGGACCAGGAGATCCCCCTCGGCGAGGGCGAGAGCTTCGTCAACGTCCTCGACCAGACCCACGAGTCCGCGGTCATCGGCGTTCGCGGGGCCGACGGGGTGAAGAGGGCCTACCTCCTCGACTACGCGACCGGCACCACCACTGCGCTCTTCACCGGCCTTCCCGCGACGCCCGGCAAGGTCACGCTGACCGATCGCTACGTCGTCGGCTGGGAGCCGAGTTCCCCCGAGGTCCTCACCCTCGACCGCCGCGACCTGGACGAGCCCGTCGTACGCACCGTGGTCCCCGGCCCGGTGAAGACCACGACCAGGCACCAGATGATGCTGGAGGTCTCCGGCGACCATCTGCTCGTCGTGCACCAGGAGGCGCAGCCCGACCACCACATCGGCCAGCCGCTCTCCGCCGTCCGTATCGGCGGCGGCGACCCGGTGACCGTGCTGCCGCACGCCCAGGCCCGGCTGATCCCGGCTCCCGACGGGAGTGCCCTGGTCGCCGGTGGCGGTTCGGTCTCCGACTGGGCGGTCCGCCGGATCAGCGTCAGCGCCGACGGTGAGGCCACCGCCACGCCGGTGCACGCGCTTGAGCCGGTGGCGGGGACGGTGAAGGGCCTCGCCCTCGGCGGCGGCCGCCTGCTGACCGTCGGCACCGACCCGGCCCAGGGCCAGCCCTCCCTCCGCTCCTACGAACTCACCACCTCCGGCGCACCCAGGATCGTCTCGGGCCCGACCACGGTGACCCGCTCCCTCGGCGACTACCGGGCATGCCCCGACGGGGGACCCTCCTGCGCCAGTCTCACGGCGCTGGGCAACGGGTGGGCCGCCCACCCGAGCGGCAACGGGGTCAACGTCCCTCTCGGGCAGAACGTCTTGCGCGGCATCGGCCCGATGAGCTGGGAGCGCCCACAGATCGTCGCCGCCACCGGCCGCCACGTGCTGGTGAAGGAGTGGGACTCCGGCAAGTTCGCCGTGGGCGACCTGGAGGAGTTCTACGACTCCAACGTCATCCACACCTTCACGGCCACCGCTGCCGCGCTGTGGGGCAACAAGGTGTGGAAGCCCGCGACGGCGACCGGCACCGTCGCCGCCTACGACGTGAAGACCGAGAAGACCGCCGCCGCCGTCGACACCGGCTCCGGCTGCAAGCCCACCGAACTCCAGGCGGTCGGGCGCTGGATCTACTGGGCGTGCGGGGGCAAGAAGGCCGGGGTCCTCGACCAGACTCTCGGCAAGAGCGTCAGCGTCCCGGCAGGCGGTGAGCCCCGCCTCGGCGACGGCTTCCTCGTCCGGGCCACCGGGGACGACCTGATGGTCACGGACTTCGCCCGCGGAGCCGGGGCCAAGCCGGCCACGTCCCTGCTGGCCTCCGGCGTCGAGTGGGGGCACGGCATCGGCTGGGCCGTCGACCCGTTCGGCGGCAACGTCGCCCATGTCGACGCGGACCAGCGCATCCACGTCACAGAAGTGCCCGTCCCCCGCTCGCCCGTCACCTCCATCGAGTCCCGCGTCGAGCGGAACTTCGTCCGCGCGGGCGGCACGGAGCCGTGGACCGGCCACTGGCAGCTCAGCCGCCCGGCCGACGCCTGGAAGGTCACCTTCACCGACGTCAGCAAGAAGACCGTCGCCACGGTCAGCGGCACGGCGCGCACCGCCGCCTCGATCTCCGCGACCTGGGACGGCCTCGCCACCGGCGGCAAGAAACCCCGGAACGGCACTCACACCTGGACCGTGAGCGTGAAGGCGGCGGGGGAGCCGTCCTACGTGCCGGTGAAGACCGGCACCGTCCAGGTCAGCGGCGGTACCGCCGGCTACCGTGACGAGCAGGCGGACGGCCGGGGCAATGTCCTGACCGTCAACAAGAGCGGCATCCTCACCTCGCACGACTTCCCCGCAGCGGACGTCCACGACAAGTGGGGCCGCGCCGGCTGGCACACCAAGTACACCTACGTGCCCTTCGGCGACCTGACCGGCGACGGCTGCAACGACCTGCTCGTCCGCAACACGGTCGGCAACCTCCACCGCTACGACGGCGTCTGCGGTCACCCGCCGGCCAAGACCAGTACCCGCACCTCGCTCGGCGGAGGCTGGGAGGCGTACAACGTCCTGACCTCGCCCGGTGACCTCACCGGGGACGGCCTCCCGGACCTGCTGGCACGGAAGACCTCCACCAGCGACATCTGGGTCTTCCCCGGGACCAAGGCCGGCAAGCTGGGCGCCGGCAAGAAGATCCGCACCGCGTGGAAGTCCTACACGCATGTGCTCGGCGCCGGTGACCTCAACGGTGACGGGCACGGCGACGTCCTGGCCCGCGCCAAGGACGGCACGCTCTACCGGTACAACGGTGCGGGCGACGGGACGCTGAAGAGCCGCGCCACCGTGTTCACCAAGTGGGGCAGCACCTACACCCACGTGCTGGGCGTCGGCGACATGACAGGCGATGGCAAGAACGACCTCCTGGTGGTCGACAACAAGGGCGTCGTGTACCGCAACACCGGTAATGGCAAGGGCTCCTTCTCGTCCCGGACCAAGATCACGACCGGGTGGCTGACCTACAAGGGGATCTTCTGACCGGTCCGGCCCGTCCGGTGCCGCGAGCGGTCTGACCACCGCCGCGGTACCGGACGCCCGGATTCGACGGGCGCGGCAGCCGATACCCCATCGGCTCCCGGCCACCGGCGGGCTATGCTCGGGTGTGCCGATCAGCACGGGCCGTTAGCTCAATTGGCAGAGCAGTGGACTTTTAATCCATTGGTTGTGGGTTCGAGTCCCACACGGCCTACCGCTCAACCCCTGGTCAGGGGCTATCTGGCCGGGGGTCATCGCCTTTTTCCGGGCGCTGGCTCCACCCGTGCTCCACTGAGGTGTCGAGCGGGGCGGCCCGACCAGGGTCCGGTGCGGTGCCGACGGCCGGTTTCGTGGTTGTGGAGGTGTGGACCGGATGAATCATGCGCAGATGGTGGCGTTGGGGCGGATGCTCCGGGTGCTCGGTGAGTCGGGCGACGAGCTGCGAGGCGATACGCCCGAGGAGACCCTGCACGAGATCCGCGCCGACCTGAAGCGGGCACTGGACCTGTTGGAGGAGTCCACGGGCCCGGCCCCCACCACGCGCTGTTCCCAGCATCCGTACGGGCCCGTGGACAAGGCGGCCCCGGACGGCTGCCTCCTCTGCGAGACCCGGCGCCGCTCCCACCACCGCTCCGCCTACCGCGACCGCTGGGGCGGCGCCCCCGCCGCCGAGGCCGGCGAACGCCCCGCCCCGGTGCCCTCGCGGTACGGCATCGCCGCCGACACCCCGGAGCCGATGGTCAGGTGGCGTCCTGAGGCGTGGTCGGGGCAGGCGTGGCAGCTCTGCGGCACTCCGCGCCGGGACCAGCGTGAGGCGGAACTCTTCCTCGCCGCCTGCCGCCGCAAGGCCGACCGGGCCGCCGCCTACCGGCTGGTCCGGGAAAGCACCTCCTTCGAGGTCGTGCGGATATGGGGCGAGCCGATCGTGATCCGGCCGGAGACGGGCGGCGGGCTCTAGCTGGGGGGAGCCGAGGGCCGGGCTGGACGGGCTGCCTGGCTCTGGCGGCAGGGTGAGCCGCTAGGCTCGCCGGATGATCATCAGGCCCGCTCTGAGCGCCGACGTTCCCGGACTGCTCGGTCTGGCAGCCGAGGTGGAGCACTGGTTCGGCCCGATGGTCGACGAACCTGGCTTCCACCGGGCTCTGGACGAGCGCATCAGGGAGGGGCGAGCCCTGGCCGCGGTGGCTGACGGCGGAAGCCTCGTGGGCGGACTGCTCTTCAGCAGCGAGCCGCCCGTCCACCACGTGCGCTGGGTCGTCGTTTCCGGCCGCGCGCGGGGGACCGGTGTGGGCCGTGCCCTCATAGCCGAAGCCGTACAGAGGTACGTCCGAGGCCCGGGGACGCTGGAGGTGGTCACCTTCGGTGCCGACCACTCCGGTGCCGTCACCAGTGGCGCGCGCGCCTTCTACTCCTCGCTCGGCTTCACTCCTGCCGAGCAGGCCCCTGTCGGCCCCGAAGGCGGTTCGCGACAGGTCTACCGCAAGGTGCTCGCCCGCGACTGACAGCTGCCGCAGGGGGGAACAAGCCGTGCCACGTCCGGGGGGCGCGACCGCACTCCCCCGCCCGGCCCTTTCCGGGCGAGCGGCTCGTCGCGTACCGCGCCGGAGCGGGCCGGCCCACAGGGCCGGGGTCACAGCGGGCGTACATGGTGGGCGCGCCAGGGCGGGGAGGGGTCGCTGCCGGGCATGGTCCAGTACTCGCGGCCGGAGGTGATCAGGCCGTCCTCCACGGTCCAGAAGGAGACGACGACGTGGGTGCCGACCTCCTCGTGGTCGACGCGGACCTCGAAAGACCACGGTGGCGCCCTGGGCTATGACGTGTGGTTCGTGGATCGTCCAGCCCTCCGGGTATGCGGCGTTGACCGCCGCGTAGGCGTCGCGGTCGGGCAGGCGTGCGGCGCTGATCGGCCAGTCGACGACCGCGTCCGGGGCGAGGAGCGCGGCCACGCCACTCCAGTCGCGGGCCTGCATCCGGGCCCACAGGGCGGTGACCACGGCGGTCGGGGTGTCGGGAGCCGGAGCGGTGGGCCAGGCGGCCAGGGGCGGGGCGGCAGGGCGGAGGGTGTTCTCAGTCATGCCGTTGAGCTTGCCATCCGTCACTGACAGTGACAATTCTCCGTAAGGGTGAATGGGGGTGGCGTGCGGCTGACCGGTCCGGAGGATCTCCCTCCGGACCGGTCGGGGGTGCGTAGGAGCAGGTCCGCCTGTCAGGCGGGGGAGGCTCCGGTGGACTTCGGGGTGTCGGACTTCCCGGTACCGGATTCGGCCGTGTCACCGTCGGTGTCCGATCCGCCCGACTTGCGGGGACGCTCGATCCGGCAGACCAGGGCGTCGTTGTCGACGTCGGCGACGATGAGGTCGCCCGGTTCGGCCTCGCCGAGGAGCATGAGTTCGGCGAGGCGGTTGTCCAGCTCGGTCTGGATGGTGCGGCGCAGGGGGCGGGCACCGAATTCCGGCTGGTGGCCGTGGGCGACCAGCAGCTTCTTCGCCGCGTCGGTCACCTCCAGGGTCATGTCCTGGGCGCGGACCCGGCGGGCGCTGCGCTCCAGCATGAGGTCGACGATCTGCGACAGCTCCTTCTCGGCCAGGCCCTGGAAGATGATCGTCGCGTCGACCCGGTTGAGGAACTCCGGCTGGAACCGGGTCTTCAGCTCGTCCATCAGGTCGTCCTTGATCTCGGACACGTCGCCCTGGTGGGCGAGGATGAGCTGCGCGCCGATGTTGCTGGTCATGATGACGACGGTGTTGCGGAAGTCGACCGTCCGCCCCTGGGCGTCCGTCAGCCGGCCGTCGTCCAGGACCTGGAGCAGCGCGTTGAAGACGTCGGGGTGCGCCTTCTCGATCTCGTCGAAGAGCAGCACGCTGTAGGGCTGCCTACGTACCTTCTCGGTCAGCTGGCCGGCCTCCTCGTGGCCGACGTATCCGGGCGGGGCGCCGACCAGCCGGGAGACGGTGTGCCGCTCCTGGAACTCGCTCATGTCGAAGCGGACCATGCGGTTCTCGTCACCGAAGAGGAGTTCCGCCAGCGCCTTGGCCAGCTCGGTCTTGCCGACGCCGGTCGGGCCGAGGAAGAGGAAGGAGCCGGTCGGGCGGTTGGGGTCGCCCATCCCGGCCCGGCTGCGGCGGACCGCCTGGGAGACCGCGGTGACCGCCTCGTCCTGGCCGACGACGCGCGAGTGCAGCGCGTCCTCCAGCTTGAGCAGCTTCTCCTTCTCGCTGGCGGTCAGCTGGGCGACCGGGATGCCGGTGCGGCGGGCGAGGACGTCGGCGATGTCGTCGACGGTCACTTCGACGACGCCCTCCCGGCGCTCCTCGATCCCGGCCAGCTCCGACTCGATCCGGGCGATACGTTCCTTCAGCTCGCCGGCGCGCTCGAACTGCTCCGCGTCGACCGCCTCGTCCTTCTCCCGGGTGAGCTTCGCCAGCTCGTCCTCGCGCTCGATCTCCTCGCCGGAACGCCCGAGGGACTTCAGCCGCACCCGTGCTCCGGCCTGGTCCATCAGGTCGATCGCCTTGTCGGGGAGGAACCGGTCGGTCAGGTACCGGTCGGAGAGCGCCGCCGCCGCGCCGAGGGCCTCATCGCTGAACCGCACCCCGTGGTGCGCCTCGTACCCGTCGCGCAGCCCCTGGAGGATCTCCACGGTCTCCGGAACGCTCGGTTCCTCGATCAGCACCGGCTGGAAGCGCCGCTCCAGCGCCGCGTCCTTCTCGATGTGCTTGCGGTACTCGTCGATGGTGGTGGCGCCGACGACGTGCAGCTCACCGCGGGCGAGGGCGGGCTTGAGCATGTTGCTCGCGTCCATCGCGCCCTCGCCGGAGGAACCAGCGCCGACGACGGTGTGCAGCTCGTCGATGAAGAGGATGGTCGAATCCGAGGCGGCCTTGACCTCGTCGATGACGTTCTTCAGCCGCTCCTCGAACTGCCCGCGGTACTGCGCCCCCGCGACCAGCCCCGACAGATCCAGCCCGATCACCCGCTTGTCGTGGAGCGTGCGCGGGACGTCTCCCGCGATGATCCGCTGGGCCAGGCCCTCCACGATCGCGGTCTTGCCGACGCCGGGCTCGCCGATGAGCACCGGGTTGTTCTTCGAGCGGCGGGAGAGGATCTCGATGGTCTGCTCGATCTCGTCGGCCCGGCCCACCACCGGGTCGAGCTTGCCCGCCTTGGCCTCGGCGGTCAGGTCGCGGCCGTACTCGTCGAGCGTCGGCGTCTCACTGTCGGGCTTGCCCGAGGCCGGCGTGCCCTCGGAGCGCGCTGTCGCGTCCGCACGCCGTGAGAGCGCGCCGGGGTCTGTGCCCTGCGCCTGGAGGAAGCGTCCCGCGCCGGAGTTCGGGTCGTCCAGCAGCGCTCCGAGGACGTGTTCCGGCCCGATGTACGAGACGTCGGCCGCCTGCGAGCGGGCGTGCGCCGCGATGAGGACGCGCTTGGCCGCTGGGGTGAGCCCCGGTTCGGCGGACGGGGTCCGGCTCTCGCCCGGCAGCACCTGCGCGACGGCGGTCGCGAGCTTGTCCGGGTCGACGCCGGCCCGCGCCAGCAGCGAGCGGGAGGGCTCGACCTGGGTGCACGCCCACAGCAGGTGCTCCGTGTCGAGGTCCTCGGAGCCGTCCTCCTCGGCCTTGGCGGTGGCGCGGCCGAGCAGGTCACGGGCCGAATCGGTGAGCAGCCGGCCGATGGGGACCCGCTGGACGGCGGGCGGGGAGGCGCCGGGAGTCATCCCGAAGAAGCGGTTCAGCAGATCGGAGAAGGGGTCGGGGCCCGGGCCCCCGAAGGACCCGAAGGACGACAACGACATGGTGGGTGCCTCCGCGGAGGTTCGCTGGCTGATGGCTCTTCCGTCGATTGGCGACTTTTCCCACTAGAACAAAGGGTGACGGGATGCGCCTGTTGGGCAGAGAGGACGTGCGGGCCGCGGCAGGAAGGCGAGGGCACCCGGGACTGCTTCTACATGCGTGTAGAGATGAGGTAGATTCGACGGCGTCGGCGCCGCCACCCACGGCGCCCGGCGCAGGCGTGGCGGCTGCGAGTCGTACGACGACACGCGGCCGGCCCTCCGGTCCGGCCGCCGCTCCCCGCCCGCACCCGGGGCAGTACGGCGCCGCGGTGCGGGACCCGGCACCAGCACGCAGGACGAACCGCAGAAGGAGAAGACCATGGGCGTTTCCCTGGCCAAGGGCGGCAATGTCTCTCTCAGCAAGGAAGCTCCCGGGCTGACCGCGGTCCTTGTCGGGCTCGGCTGGGACGTCCGCACGACGACCGGCAACGACTACGACCTGGACGCCAGCGCCCTGCTCTGCGACGAGTCCGGCAAGGTCGTCTCCGACCGGCACTTCGTCTTCTACAACAACCTGACCAGCCCCGACGGCTCCGTCGAGCACACCGGTGACAACCTCACCGGCGAGGGTGACGGCGACGACGAGGCCGTGAAGGTCGACCTCGCGGCGGTCCCGCCGCAGGTCACCCGCATCGTCTTCCCCGTCTCCATCCACGAAGCGGAGTCCCGCGGTCAGAGCTTCGGCCAGGTCCGGAACGCCTTCATCCGCGTGGTGAACCAGGCGGGCGGCGCCGAGATCGCGCGGTACGACCTGACGGAGGACGCCTCCACCGAAACCGCCATGGTCTTCGGCGAGCTCTACCGGCACGGCGCCGAGTGGAAGTTCCGCGCGGTCGGCCAGGGATACGCCTCGGGCCTGGCCGGGATCGCCCAGGACTTCGGCGTCAACGTCTGACCCACCCCCCCCCGAACACCCGTCGCCCGGCCGGCAACCCAATCCCCCGGGCGGGCGACGGGCTCTCCGCGACCCCTTCTCCGTGCTCCTGGTGGGCGCGGGGAGGGGTGTTGCCGTGGCTGCGAGAGGCGTACGCCCGGTGTCCCACGCGCCCTGCGCGCACCACCCAGAGTCCGGCGAGGCCGCGGATCGCCTGATTCCGGCCGGTGCGGGACTGGCCCGTCGCGGCGCGGGGGACATGCTCGCCAACGGTCCGCCAGGCTCGGCACGGCGGAAACGAGCGGCGTGGCCCACAGGAATGGCGGGCCCATCGGTGCGATCGGCACCGGCGTCGCCATCGGAGTCCTGGGGCGCGTGGTCGTCCCCGGCCGCCAGCGTGTCGGCTGCCGCTGACCGTCGTCGGCATCGTGGGGGATGCACATCGGCGTCTTCGTCTCCGGCCGGTCCGGTCTCGCCGGGATCAGGGGCGTCGGCTGGGCCGAACGGGGAAGCCAGATCGCGCTGGCCGTGACCGCCCTTGCCCGGGCCGCAGGCGGACGCCGGCGGCGGACCGGCCGGGCGGCCCGCTGCCGTCCGGCCGTCCGTGCTGTCGTCGCCGGATGGCGGCGGGCCCGGGGAGCCCGGAGCGAGGGGTGGCGCGAGGGGCCTCCCAGATGGCGTACAGTTGGTCTTACCGACGCGGGGTGGAGCAGCTCGGTAGCTCGCTGGGCTCATAACCCAGAGGTCGCAGGTTCAAATCCTGTCCCCGCTACTGAAGGCCAAGGCCCGGATTCCTTTCGAGGAGTCCGGGCCTTCGTCGTGTGTGCGTGGTCCCGGTACTCGTTCGGCGCTGTCCGGTCGCCGTTGCACGGGGCCGGCGGAAGCATGGGGGGAAGCGCCGGCGCGGGAGCGTGCGTGTCCGGGCCGGGCCGACCGGGGGCCGGCCGATAAATCAGGAGACAGGCTGGTGGGGAAACGCGGCGAAGCGGAGAAGGAGACGGGCCGCCCGGCCGCCGAGGCACCTCCCGCCGAGCGGGGCGCGGCCCGCCGGGGTCTTCTCGGCGACGGCCGCACGAGGAGCAGGTCCCGAATGCTGGTGCGGCTGCTGCCCGCGGCGCTGATCGTCGCGGGGATCGTCTTCGACGAGGCCACGCCGCCGCGTTTCAGCGCCAGCCCGCTCTACGCCGCGGCGCCGCTGATCGCCGCGCCGTTCTTCTCGCTCTTCGGCACCTTGCTGACCGGGGGCGCCGCGCTGGGCGTCGTGGGCCTGCTCCAGTGGCAGACCGCGACCCTGGGCGGGGTGGTCTCGACCACCGAGCTGCTCACCATCCTGACCTGCGCCCTCCTCGCGGTGCTCAGCAACCGCCTGGTCATCCGCAGCGGAGAGGAACTCGCCAGTGCGCGCAACATCGCCGAGGCCGCCCAGCGCGCCGTGCTGCCCATCCCCGCCGAACGCATCGGCGGCTTCGACGTCGCCGCCCGCTACGAGGCGGCCCAGGCCGACGCGCTCATCGGCGGCGACCTCTACGCCGTGCAGGAGACTCCGTACGGGGTGCGGTCGCTCGTCGGCGACGTACGCGGCAAGGGGCTCGGCGCGGTGGAGGCGGTCGCCGTGGTGATCGGCGCGTTCCGGGAGGCCGCCGAGCAGGAGCCGAGCCTGGAGAGGGTCGCCCAGCGGCTCGAACGCGCCCTCGCCCGCGAGGGGGTGCGGCGGGAGGGGCTGGACCAGTTCGAGGGGTTCACCACCGCGCTGCTGGCGGAGATCCCGCCCGGGCAGTCGGTCGTCCGCACGGTCAACCGGGGCCACCCTGAGCCGCTGGTGCTCCACGGCGACGGAAACGTACGGGCCCTGGTGCCGACCCAGCCGGCGCTGCCGCTCGGTATGGGCGATCTCGGGGTCTGGCCGGACCGTTCGGACGCGGTGCCGTTCCCGCCCGGCGCCACCCTGCTGCTCTTCACCGACGGCCTGACGGAGGCGCGGGATGGGCGCGGAGTCTTCTACGACCCGGTGACACGGCTGACGGGCCGTCGCTTCGAGACGCCCGGCCATCTCCTGGAGGCCCTCTCCCGGGAGGTCGGCGCGCACACCGGCGGCGGTCCGCAGGACGACATGGCGCTGCTCGCGCTCCGGCGGCCCTGAGGCGCCCGCCGCGGCACGTCGCCGGGCAGGTCACCGAGAGTGAGTGAACGGACGCTCCCCGCATAACAACTGACACACCGTCAGGTGTGGATGCGGTGGTTCGGGGCAGTCAACTCGCCCGACTCCGCCCCCCGGTGCCCCGGTACGTCCAGGCCCCGGAGTCCAACGATCACCTGGAACAGCTTGGAATCCGGGGTGGGTGTCTATTAACGTTCGATAACGCAGCGCGGTTGTCCCGGCCGTCACCCGAGACGGCTCCGCGCGCACGCGCCGAATCCCGTAGGGAACCGGGGAACCACTCCTTGGGGTGAATCGGACGCCTTTCGAGGCGCCCGTAGGAGACCTTCCTGCTCCGAACCCGTCAGCTAACCCGGTAGGCGAGAAGGAAGGAAAGGAGAGCGCCCGCGTGGCGTCGAACCGTCCTGCCCCTGAGGCCCTGTTCGTGCCGAACGACGAGGAACCGGTCACCGGTCCCACGGCCTACGGACCCGCCGGGGGGCCCTGGGAGGAATGGAATCCCACCGAGGAGTCCATCCGCCCCGTCCGTGGCCGACACCGTGTCGCGAAGCAGCGCGGCGGCGGCCTGGCCCGCTCCTCCACCGTCCTCGGTGTCGGCGTGATCGCCGCGGTGGGCGCCGGCGGTATCGCCACCGCCAAGGAGAAGCCCCCCGTCTCCATCTCCCTCCCCGACCTCTCGTCCGTCAAGGCGTCCCTCCCCGAGGTCGACTCGCTGCCGGGCGTCGGCACGCTGCTGGGCTCCGACGCGGAGTCCGACACGCAGGTGGCGGCCAGCCCGCTCACCGGCGCCGGAGTCACCGTCGCCGACGTCGAGCAGGGCACCACCGATGCCGGCGAGGCGCTGCGGGCCCGCATCATCCAGCAGGCCGAGCACCAGCAGGACCAGGCCGACCAGAGCGCGGCCCACGCCGCCGAGCAGGCCGCCGCCGCGCAGGCCGCCGCTGAGGCCGCGAAGGTCCAGGAGGCCGCCGAGAAGAAGCTGGCCGAGGCGGAGCGGGAGAAGGCCGAGAAGAAGCGGAAGAAGGAGGAGGCCGAGCGCCTCGCCAAGCTCGCCGCCAGCTTCTCGCTCCCCACCACCTCGTACACCCTGACCTCGACCTACGGCCAGAGCGGCACCATGTGGTCCTCCGGCTACCACACCGGACTCGACTTCGCCGCTCCCACCGGGACCCCGCTGAAGGCGATCCACTCCGGCACCATCAAGGAAGCGGGCTGGGCCGGATCGTACGGCTACCGGACCATCCTGGAGCTGGAGGACGGCACCGAACTCTGGTACTCCCACCAGTCGTCGATGTCGGTCAGCGCCGGTCAGAAGGTCACCACCGGCGACGTGATCGGCCGCGTCGGCGCCACCGGCAACGTCACCGGGCCCCACCTCCATCTGGAGATCCACCCGGGCGGCGGCGACGGCGTCGACCCGCTCAGCTGGCTGCGGAGCAAGGGCCTCAACATCTGACGTGCCGACGGGCGGGCGCCTCCCCGAGGTCTGAACGGGGCACGGGCGCCCGCCTGTCGCTTCACCCCGGCACGGTTCACAGCCGGTGTGTCCACATCCTCCGAGCTGGTCCCTTCCCGCGTCTCCTGCGCTCCTTCTGCGTGACTCACCGGCCGCTGCGGGGCGACCGCGTCCCGCAGCGGCCGGGCTGAACTCCGGCGGTCCTGACGGCTACCCCCCGACGTCAGGGCCGCCGGACCTGTTCGTCTCCACACCACCCGCGCGTCCCCTCCGGATGCGGCTGCACCAGGAATGGGCGGACCGGCTCGTTTGTTGATCTCCCCATGACCTCTCTCCGTCCTCTCGGCAACTCTGATCTCGACGTCTTTCCGCTGGCCCTCGGCGGCAACGTCTTCGGCTGGACCGCGGACGAGGCGCAGTCCTTCGCCGTCCTCGACGCCTACGCCGCCGCGGGCGGCAACTTCCTCGACAGCGCGGACACGTACTCCTCCTGGGTGCCGGGGAACAAGGGCGGTGAGTCCGAGGCCGTGATCGGCAAGTGGCTCGCCTCCCGTGGCCACCGTGACGAGATCGTCGTGGCCACCAAGGTCGGCGGCCACCCCCAGTTCAAGGGGCTCTCCGCCGCCAACGTGAAGGCGGCGGCCGAGGAGTCGCTCCGGCGGCTCGGCACCGACCGGATCGACCTGTACTACACCCACTTCGACGACCCGTCGGTGCCGGTCGAGGAGATCGTCACCGCCCTCGACGACCTGGTGAAGGCCGGCAAGGTGCGCGCCGTGGCCGCCTCCAACATCAGCCCCGAACGCCTCCAGGAATCCCTCGACTTCGCCGACCGCGAGGGCCTGGCCCGGTACGTCGCGCTCCAGCCCCACTACAACCTCGTCTCCCGGGACACCTATGAAGGCCGCCTCCAGCAGGTCGCGTCGCGTGCGGGCCTGGCGGTGGTGCCGTACTACGCCCTAGCCGCCGGCTTCCTGACGGGCAAGTACCGCCCGGGCACCACCGTGGAGAGCCCCCGCGCCGCAGGTGCCGGGCAGCTCCTGGCCACCGAGCGCGGCCAGAAGGTCCTGGCCGCCCTGGACACCGTCGCCGAGGCGCACGGTGTCGAGGTGGCGTCGGTCGCCCTCGCCTGGCTCGCCGCACGCCCGACCGTGGCCGCGCCGAGCGCCAGTGCCCGCACCGTGGAACAGCTCCCGGCGCTGCTGGCCGTCGCCGACCTCACGCTGACCGACGAGGAACTGAGCCTGCTCACGGTCGCCTCGGCCTGAACCCGACCGCAGCCTCCCGGGAGGCGGCCTCGGCTACCGGTGCTGCGGGGGTATGTGCGGCGGGGCCGCGTACGGCCACGGCTGCGGCGCCGGGGGTCCGGCAGATGCGGGCCCCCACCCCGCCGCGGTCGGCCCCTGCCACGGCGCGCCCCAGGCAGCCCCGCCCCTGCCCGGAGGTCCGTACGGACCACCCCAGCCCCAGCCCCCGTGCTGGGGCGGCAGCCACATCGCGGGCGGCGGGGGCGCCAGCAGGCGGGCGGCGTGCAGCTGGGCCGGGCGGATCGCCTCCCTGCGCTCCCAGAGGGAGGCGAGCAGGGCGCGCTCGCGCTCGACGAAGTCCGGCTCGGCCCGGCCCCGCTCGCCGCGGCGGCGCAGCAGGGCCAGAGTGGTGGCGTCGCGCTGGTAGGCGGCGAGGGCGCGCACCGCCTCGCGGCCTCCGGCGCGTCGGGCGTGGTCGCGGGCGAGGTGACGGCCGTTCATCGTGCCGAGGGCGGTCGGCTCGGCCGGGGCGAGCCAGCCCGCCGCCACGTACGCGGGGAGATGGGCGCGGACGCCGCGCAGCACGTCGGCGCGGGCCCACACCAGCAGCCAGACGGAGAGGCCGAAGACCGGAACCATCACCAGCGCGTAGACGATGACGAAGCCGAAGGGGCCCATCAGGGTGGCCGAGCCGTTCCACAGGCCGTGCATACCCATGGAGAGCAGCAGGCCGCCCAGCGGCAGGAGGGCCCGGCGCAGGCGATGGCGGCTGAGGGTGCGGGCGGCCAGGCCGAAGCCGATCCCGGTGAGCAGGGTGAAGAGCGGGTGGGCGAAGGGCGACAGCACGATCCGTACGAAGAAGGTGGCGGCGGTGACCGAGGCCATGCCGCTGTCACCGCTCAACTGGTCGCGGCCGAAGGCGTTCCCGAGATAGAGGATGTTCTCGGTGAAGGCGAAGCCGACGCCGGTGAGACCGGCCGTGACCGCGCCGTCCAGCAGGCCGCGGAAGTGCTGCCTGCGGAAGAGGAAGATCAGGAGTACGGAGACCGCCTTGGCCGACTCCTCGACGACGGGGGCCACATAAGTGGCGCCGACCGCGTTGGGTTTCAGCGGCTCGTCACCGCCCGCGAACGGCTCCAGGGTGGAGCCGACGAGCCACTCGGTGGCCAGGGTGTTGGCGACGATGGCGATCAGCGCCGCTGCGCAGGCCCCCCAGGCGAAGCAGAAGACCAGATTCCGCCACGGGCCCGGTTCGACCGCCTCCACCCAGCGGAACACCGCGAACAGCAGCGGCACCGGGAGCAGGGCCAGGCCGAGACCGACGAGGAAGCCGTGCGTACCGGTCTGTTCGCGGACCAGGGCGAGGATGATGCCGCCCGAGACCGTGAGCAGACCGACCAGCAGGCCCACCCGCACCGCGTGCCGCTGCCACCAGCGCATGCGGGCGAGCGCGGCCGGATACGGGGGCATCGGCGGCGGGGGCGGCAGCGCCTCGCCGGGGCCGGCGCCCTCGGCACCGACGCCGCGCGGCTGCTCGGGCGGCGAGGCCGAGTACGACGGGCTGTTGATCACGAGAACGACCCTAACCAGTTCTGGGAAGGCTGATTAGTCCCGGCGAGTGAAAAGACCGCCACAGAATGTCGCGAAGATTTGTCGCCCTGCGCCCCGGTGGCGTCCATTCCGGTCCACCGCGTCACCCTCGGGCAGCCGTCCCGGACTCACCCCGCGGCAGGCTCCGTCACCTTGCGGAAGAGCAGGTCGTGGACGACGTGCCCCTTGTCGAGACCCTGCCCCTCGAACCGCGTGCGCGGCCGGAACGCCGGACGCGGCGCGTACCCGTGCCGCACCACGCCGTCCGTTCCCTCCACTGCCTGCCCGGTCGGTTCCACCGTGTTCTCGAAGGCCGGGTGGGCGCTGAGTACGTCGTGCATCTGCTCGGCGTACGGCTCCCAGTCGGTGGCGCAGTGCAGGACGGCGCCGGGGGCGAGCCGGGGGGCCGCCAGGCTCAGGAACTCGGACTGGATCAGGCGCCGCTTGTGGTGGCGGGTCTTGGGCCACGGGTCGGGGAAGTAGACGCGCAGGCCGGCCAGGGCCCCGGGGGCGAGCATCTCGCGGAGCAGGATGATGGCGTCCCCGTTGGCCACCCGGACGTTGTCCAGGCCCAGCCGGTCGGCGAGGCCCAGCAGGTTGCCCTGGCCGGGGGTGTGGACGTCGACGGCGAGGATGCCGGTGCCGGGGTCGTCGGCGGCCATCCGGGCGGTCGCCTCGCCCATTCCGAAGCCGATCTCCAGGACCACCGGCCGTTCGCCGAACATCGCGTCGAGGTCGAGCACGCGCTGCCCGTCCACGTCGATGCCCCAGGTCGGCCAGAGCCGCCGCAGCGCGTCCTCCTGCCCTGTGGTGACCCGGCTGCGGCGTGGCTGGAAGCTGCGGATGCGCCGCTCGAAGTGGGAGCCCGCCGGGTCCGCCGCTGGGCCGGTGCCGTCGGCGAACATCCGGAGGCGCTCCGGCTTGGCCGCCGACGTCCGGGCACTGCGGGGCGGCGCCGGGACCTGCGGGGTGCCCGGCGGGGCGGTCGCGGGGGCGGGGGGCTGGGGCGCGTTCTGGTTGCTCACGGGAGGCGGAACCGCATTTCGGCGTACGGGGACGGGGACGTCCGCCAGGCACGGCTGAGACGCGGCCCGGCGCGGGGGAGGGGCACGGAAGCGTCCGCGCCCTGGGCCCCCGGAGGGGCGGATCGCTGGACGGTGCCGCCGCCACGCCCTCCAGTCTACGGAGCCGGGCGGGAAGCGTCGGATGGCGGCGTGCACCAGCGACCGGCCCCCCCTCAGCCCCGCTCCAGCGCCCCCAGGGCCCGCCGGGCCACCTCGCGGCCGATGGGCAGGGAGGCGGTGGCGGCCGGGGACGGGGCGTTGAGGACGTGGACGGTGCTGGGGCCCTGGCGGATCAGGAAGTCGTCGACGAGCGTGCCGTCGCGCAGCACCGCCTGGGCCCGCACCCCGGCCGGTGCCCGCACCAGGTCGCTCTCGCGGACGGCGGGGAGCAGTCCGCGCACCGCCTGGGTGAACGCCCGCTTCGACAGGGAGCGGCCCACCTCGCCGAGCCCGTGTCCCGCGTGGCGGCGGGCGAGGTGCCAGAAACCCGGCCAGGTGAGGGTCCCCGCCAGGTCGGCGGGGCGCACAGTGGGCCAGGAGTAGCCCTCACGGGCGCCGGCCAGGACGGCGTTCGGCCCGACGTGCACGCCGCCGTCCACCCCGCGGGTCAGGTGGACGCCGAGGAAGGGGAAGGCCGGGTCGGGGACCGGGTAGACCAGGCCGCGGACCAGTTCGGGCCGGGCCAGCTCGTAGTACTCGCCGCGGAAGGGGACGATCCGCATTTGTGGATCGTCGCCCGCCAGCCGGGCCACGCGGTCGCAGTGCAGGCCCGCGCAGTTGACCAGCACGCGGCCGCGCACCACTGTGCCGTCCTTGGTCCGCACGGCCACGCCCCGGCCGAGGCGGCGGGATATGAGGTCGGCCTCGGCGCCGTACCGGATGTCGGCCTTGGACTCCTCGGCGAGCACCCGGGCCACCGCGCCGTAGTCGCAGATGCCGGTGGTGGCGACGTGGATGGCGGCGAGGCCGCGCGCCTCGGGCTCGTACGCGGGGATCTGGGAGGGGCCCAGCTCGCGGACCGGGATGCCGTTCTCCCGGCCGCGCTGGACCAGGGCGTGCAGGCGGGGCAGCTCCTCGCGGCCGGTGGCGACGATCAGCTTGCCCGTGACCCGATGGGGGACGCCGTGCTCCGCGCAGAAGCGGACCATCTCGGCGGCCCCGCGCGTCGCGTACCGCGCCTTGAGGGAGCCGGGGCGGTAGTAGACGCCGCTGTGGATGACGCCGCTGTTGCGCCCCGTCTGGTGGTGGGCCGGGCCGTGCTCCTTCTCCAGCACCGTCACGCGGACGCCGGGACGCTGGCGGGACAGCGCGTACGCCGTCGACAGCCCGATGATCCCGCCGCCGATCACCACCACGTCGGTCTCGTCCCGCACGCGCACCACCTCCCTGCCCCGATAGTGGCCTGCGCCTCTGACACCGGACTCAAACCCCTCACCCGGTGATCATGGGTGGTGCGGATGCGTCCGGGCAGTGGCGCCGGTCACCCCGTGCGCGCCGGGGCGCCCCCTACGCGGGCGCCGTCAGCAGCGGCCGGGCCCGCTCGCGCAGCTCCACCACGCGCGGCTCGTCACCGTACGGCTCCAGGCGGTGCAGCAGATCGCGGACGTACTCCGTGGTGCGGGCGGAGGAGATCCGGCCGGCCACCTCCAGGGCGCGTACGCCCTGCTCGCAGGCGGCGTCGAGGTTGCCCGACTCCAGCTCGGCCACGGCGGAAACGATCAGCCGCAGCCCGTGCGAGCGGACGAACTCGTCGGTCGGCTGGGAGAGTGCCTGCTCGGTGAAGCGCCTGACCTGGCGCGGCGCCTTCAGATCGCGGTAGCACTCGGCGGCGTCGGCGGCGAAACGGTCGTAGGTGTAGAAGCCGAGCCACTGCGGGTCGGCGTCGCCATCCCGGGACCGCTCCAGCCAGCCCTCCGCCGCACGCAACGCGGCGCCCGCGGCCTGCGCGTCGCCCGCCCGGGCGTGCGCCCGCGCCTCGACCAGCCGGAAGAAGCTCATGGTGCGCGCTGTCGCGAGCCCCCTGTTGCGCTCCACGGCGGCCTGCGCGAGGTCCACCCCTTCGTCGCCGAAGCCCCGGTACGTCGACTGGAGCGACATCGTGGCGAGCACGTACCCGCCGAGCGGGACGTCGGCCGCCGCCCTGGCCAGGCGCAGCGCCTGGATGTAGTACCGCTGCGCCGCCTCCTGCTGGCCGGTGTCGAAGGCCATCCACCCCGCCAGCCGGGTCAGTTCCGCGCTGGCGCCGAAGAGCGCGCGGCCCACCTCGTCGGAGTACGAGCCGAGCAGCAGCGGTGCCGCCTCGACCCGCAGGCATTCCGGGACCATCGACGAACGCCAGTCGCCGCCGCCGTACTTGGAGTCCCAGCGGCGCGCGTCCTCCGCCGCCTCCTTGAGTTTGCGGACATCCGCGTGGCCGACCCTCTGCCGGGGGGAACCGCCCTCCGAGGGGGCGGCCTCCCGGGCGACCGAGGAGTCGGCCGGGGTTATCAGCCAACGGGACGCGGGGGTCGCATAGGCGCTCACGGCGAAGGAACCGGCCAGCGACTGCCAGATCCCGCCGCCGGCGCGGCGGCCCGCGAGGTCCAGCCGGTACAGCTCGGTGGCCGACTTCACCGCCGCCCCCACGTCGCGTGGGAAGGCGAGGCCCACCTCCGGCGCCGGATCGGCGTCGGCCAGCCCGATCTCGTGCAGCGGCACCGGGCGGCCGAGCTTCTGCCCGATGGCGGCCGCGATCAGATGGGGCGCGGCGCCCTGCGGCACCATCCCCTTGGACACCCAACGGGCGACCGAGGTCTTGTCATAGCGAAGCGTCAGTCCCCGCTGCGCGCCGAGGTCGTTGACCCGGCGTGCCAACCCGGCGTTGCTCATTCCCGCGAGGGCGAGAACGGTGCCGAGTTTCTCGTTCGGCCCGCGTAGCTCCCTGGACATGCGCCACCCCTCGACACAGACGGCTGCCGGGGCGCGGCATAGGCGTCCGGCATTCGTAAACCCAGCGTAGTTCGCCGCATCCCAAGCGTTAAGGGGCATAGTTCCGGTTGGCGGGATTGTGGCCGGTGCTCGTCGGGCGCGCGGACGGAGTGTGCTCCGGGCGTGTGGTCGTGCGCCCGGCCGTGCGCCTTACTCCGGCCGCTGGGCGGGCGTTTCCATGGATGGTGCGTGGGTCGGCCCGCTGACACCGCGTTCAGTGGGCTGGGGGACACCGTCGCCTTCATCCCCGCGGGCGACGGCCCGGTCCGGGAGGCTCTCGGCGCCTCCCGGACCGCACGACACGCCGCGTGCGGCGGCCGGTCTCGTAGACCGGTTCGAAATGGCTGGAACCCGATGGTGCCCCCGCCGCTTCCAGCTCCGGGGCCCGATGACGGCCCAACTGGCTCTTGCCAGGGGCGCATTCGGCTTGGCGGGAGCGCCACCGCAAGCGCTCCCGCGCGCCTCCTTCGTGGCAGCATGGTGCCCATCCCGTGGGTGTTTCCCCACGGCCCCCTGTTCTGTCCACAGCCTGTGGAGGCCGTATGCGGTGGTTGGTGGGGTGGAGCAGCGCCTCCGCCGGACTCCGTCCGCGCCGGGCCGCGCCCGGCCCGCCACCCCACGCCGCGCACGCCACCACCCAGGGCGGCACCGGCTCCGGGTACGGCACGTACGCCTCCGAACCGGGGGCGGGGCCCTTCGGCGCGGGCGCCGAATCCGTCGGCATCGACGATGAGGACGGCGGTCTGCTCACGCCGGTCGGCGCGCGGCTGCTCTGGGACGGCCCCGATCCGCTGTGGGCGGTCGGGGACTGGCGGCCCGACGAGATCCGCGTCGTCCGGGCCGACGCCGACACCCGCATCGCCGTCCTCGGCACCTGCGCCGCCACCGACGAGCAGCTGAGAGTGGGCCTGTTCGCCGCCCGCGGCGGAGCCCTGCGCCACCTCACGGCCTGGGCCGGCAGCTACACCGCCGTGGTCCAGGCCGGCCGGCGCACCACCGTCCTCGGCGACCTCGCCGGCGCACGCCCCGTCTTCCACACCCCCTGGGCGCGCGGCACCGCGTACGCCACCGCTGCCCTGCCGCTCGCCGACCTCATCGGCGCGCCGCTCGACATCGGCCACCTCGCCGCACTGCTCGCCCTGCCCGACGTGCCCGAGGCCGTCCACGACACCACCCCCTTCCTCGGCGTCCACCGCATCCCGCCGGGCCACGCCCTGATCCTGCGCAACGGCGCCCGCGAGATCGCCGGTTACGAGCCGGTCGCCTCCCTCGCCGTCGCCGCCCCGGCCGCCGACGCCCGCAGTGCCGTCGACGGGGTCCGCGACGCCCTGGTGGAAGCGGTACGCGCCCGGCTCGACGCGCCCCGGCACGTGCCCGCTTTCGACGCCGACCCCGGCCCGGTGCCCGGCATGGGCCCCCACGAGCGGCGCGCGGCCCGCGGCCTGCCCTCTCCCGGCATGGGCGCCGACCTCTCCGGTGGCCCCGCCTCCGCCACGCTGGCGCTGCTCGCGGCGGGACTGCCCGGGCTGCCCGGGACCGTCCTCGGCCACGGCTCGGGCGCCGGGGAGCGGCTGCGTGCCCTCACCTTCAACGACCTCTCCGCGGCCGGCTCCGGCGCCGAGACCGAGCGGGCCGCCGGGCTCGCGGCCGACCCGCGCCTGCACCACGTCGTCGTCGCCGGCGCCGAGGACGCGCTGCCCTTCGCCGAACTGGACGGGCCGCTCACCGACGAACCGGGCCCCACCCTCGCCGTCGCCGCCCGGCACCGGCTGCGCCTGCAGTCCGGCAGTGCCGACCACCTCACCGGGCACGGGGCCCGCCAGGTGCTCGACGCCCACCCGGCGCGCCTCGCCGACCTGCTGATGGACCGCCGCAGACGCAACCTGGTCCGCCCGGTCGCCGCCCTGACCCGCGCCGACGGCTCCGCCACCGTCCCCGCCCGCGTCTACGCCGCCGCCCGCCGCCTCGCCAGGACGCCGTACCGGGCCGGCATCGAGGCCGCCGCCGACCGCCTCCTGCACCGCGCCTTCGACGAGCGCCCGGGCGCCGTCGGTGCCTCCCTCGCCGCCCTCACCTGGGCCCGGCCCGGCCCCGCCGCCCGCTGGCTGACCGGTGAGGCCCTCGCTGAAGTGTCGTTCCGCCTCGCCGACGCCGCCGCCCGCCCCGGCCCCGGACCCGGCCAGCGCCCCGGCGAGTTCCGGGCCCGCGCGGCGCTGGCCCGCCACGCCGCCGACCTCCGAGTCCTCGAACAGGCCGCCGAGGTCCGCTTCCAGCGCCTGCACACCCCGTACCTCGACAACCAGGTGGTGCGCGCCTGCCGCGCGCTCCCCGAAGCACTCCGGGTACGCCCCGGCGCGCGCGCCGAGGTGCTGCGTACGGTGCTCGAAGGGGCCGGGGTCACCGAGCTTCCGGAGGGCTGGGGCGCGCCCGAGCCAGGGGCCGCCGCGACCGTCGCCAGGACCGGGCTGCGGGTCGCCATGGCCGAACTGGTCGCCCTTTTCGACACGCCCTTCCTGGCCCAGACCGGCCTGGTCGAGGCGCGGACCGTGCGGCGCGCGCTGCGGGCCGCCGCCGACGGGGACCCGCTGCCCGTCGACGGCCTGACCCAGCTCGTCTCGCTGGAGATGTGGCTGCAACGGCTCGCCAAACGCCGGGGCTCCTGCTGGACCGGCACTTCGCCGAGGCGTCAGCGGGCCGTGCCCGAAGGGATCGCGCCGGCGCAGCGCGGTGCGCTCGGCGCTGCCGGGCGCGGCTGACCGACGCTCACCCGCTCTCTTTCGCGCCCCGCGCGCCCTCTTCACCGCCGGCCTCTCCGGCGCCTTCGTCGCCGCTTGCCGATCCCGCTGCCGAAGGTGCCCCGTCGCAGGTGAACCGGGACTCCGCCCAGTCCGCGAGGGCGAGGTTGTCCCCGGGGGACCTCGGCTCGGCGACCAGCGTCACGGTCTTCCGCCCGGTCAGCCCCACCCGTACCGGAACGGCCGGGTCCCCGCCCTTGAGCCACGGAGAGTCCCAGAGCGTGGCTCCGTCCGCCCGCACCGAGAACCGGGCCGCGCCCAGCCCCATCGTCAGGTCGTCGATCCCGACCAGCGCCCGGTAGGCGGAGCAGGGGCGGTTCAGGTCGACCGTCACCGACGAGGAACCGTGCACCGTCACCCCGTCCGCGTACCGCGTCCCCCCGACCGACAGCCCCTGCCGCTGCCACACCCAGCTGCTCCCGCCGGGCCGCATGCGCGGCTGCGTGGGGTCACCGAGGGGGGCGTACGCCAGCTCGCTCCAGCGGTACGCCTCCGGGGGCGGAGCCGGAGCCGAGGGTTCCGGTGCCGGGGAAGGAGGTGTGGGCTTCGGTGTGGGGGACGGCGGCGGGGTCGGGGCCGGGGTGGGTTCCGGGCTCGGGCTGGGAGGCGGTTCGGGAGTGGACTCCGGTGCCGGGGCCGGGGCCTGAGCGGGAGGTTCCGGTGCCGGGGAGGACGGCGGAGGCTGCGGAACGGCCGGCTGGGCGACCGGGGGCTTTTCGAGGGGCGGCTTGGCCGGGTCGCTGTCGCCGATCAGGGCGAGGGCCAGCGCGACCCCCGCCGTCACGGCCAGCGCGGTGCCGATCCCGATCTTGACCGGGGTGGCGGCTCCTTCCGCCGCGGCACCGCCGGCCGCGCCCCCGGAGGCCGCCGCCGAACCGGCTCCCGCCGCGCCCGCCGCACCGCCGCCGATCAGCGCCAGCGCCTTGGCGTAACCCGCCGCGCCGAACCAGCCGATCACCGCGACCGGGACGACGGCCGGGATGCCGCCCGCGACTTCCTTGATCTGGAGCGCCGCCAGTCGGCACTGCGAGCACTCCTTGAGGTGCTTGCGCAAGCCTTGCTCGGCCCGCGTACGCAACCCGCCCCGGGCGTACGCCCCCAGCCGGTCCGCGTACCGGGCGCACTCCTCGTCCCGGGTGAGCGCGGTGCTGACGTGCGCCTGGAGGTACGCCTGCCTCAGACCCTCGCGTGCCCGGGAGGCGAGCACCCGGGTGCCGTTGGCGTCGAGCCCGAAGAGGGTGGCCACCTCACTCGGCGACTCGTCCTCCACCTCGGTGTGCCACAGCACCGCCTGCCACCGTTCAGGCAGCGTCCGGAAGGCGCGCATCGCCATCGACTGCTCGGCCTCGTGCATCGCCAGGACGTCCGCGCCGAGATCGAGGGTGTCCTCGTCCGACACCTCGGCGGTACGCGCAGCCTGCGCGGCGAAGACCGCGAAGTCCTCGACGAGCTGTTCGCGCCGGGTCGTACGCGTCCAGCCGGCCGCTACCCGGCGCACCGTGGTGAGCAGGTAGGCACGGACCGCATGGGTGGGCCCGGCCCCGCGCCGCACCGCCTGGAGGGTACGGGCGAACACCTCTGCGGTCAGGTCCTCGGCCGTGTGTGCGTCCCGGCAGCAGGTCCGCGCGTACCGGCGCACCGCCTCGGCGTGCCGCCGGTACAGCTCCTCGTACGCCCCGTCGTCGCCGCCGCGCATCCGGCGGACCAACGCCGCGTCCGGAACCGGGCCGTCCGGGAGCGGTGCGGGCGACTCCGCCTCGGTGAACTCGCGCCGCCGCTGTTCGGGCACGCCCGTGAGGTCACCGGGGGCCGGAGTGCCGAGCGGCGGTCGGACGCGGCGGTCGGACGGCGTCTGCGCCCAGCCGCCCTGAACGCCCCCCTGCGCCGGCACCTGGCTCTGCTCGTATCCCCCGGACGTACCGCCGCTCGTCCGGTTCGGACCGTCATCCCTCATGGCGGAAGCCCCCGCTGGCCGACCCGTAAACGCTTGCGGGCGAAAGCCTGGCACAGGCCGCTTCCCCTGATCCTTCACACGCAACCGGATCACCCGTCCGTGGGGTTTTCCAGCGGTCTCCCTACACGCCGGGCCACCCGGTGGGGGATCATGCGCCGCGCAGTCCGGCGCCCAGGGCACAGCGGGTCGACCGCATCACCCTCTCGCCCGTGGCATCGGGGCCTGATCCCAGCGGAGGCGCCCGGGGCGCACAGCCCGAGTCGGCGCTCCCTCCCGCGCCTCCGATTCCGGGCGGGCGCGGGCGTGTCGGGCGCCGGGCACCGGTGCCGCGGGGCGTACTCGGCTCACCTCCGCCTCGGCAGAGCGGGGAACATGGGGCGCCCCCGACCGGACGCGGCGGGAGCGGTGCCGAGGGCTCCTGGAGACGGAGCCGCGTCCCGGGCGGGGAGCACCGCCCGGCGGCGGCTCGTCCGGGGTGGAGTACGCCGGAACCCGGCGCGCGGTGGTATCCGCCCACAGCTGCGGCTCGCAGGCGGCGGCCACGCTGCGGGCGGGGCGCTCCCGGCTATCCCAGCCCGCGCTCTGCCCGCGCAGGAGTGGGCCGGGCGCGGGCCGAAGCGGCCGAACCGGGTGCCGGCCGTACGGCCCGGTGGGGACACGGCCGCGCCGCGGCTCAGGCGGGGCGCGAGCGCAGGCCCTCCAGCAGGATCTCCAGCAGCCGCTCGGAGGCGGCGGCCTGCTGAGCGGTGTCCGGCAGCGCCGGCGCTGCCGTGGCGATCACCAGCAGGACGTCGGCGACGGTCACGTCGGCGCGCAGCTCGCCCGCGTCGCGGGCCCGGTCGACCAGCCGGCCGACGACATCGAGCAGCGCGCCCGTCCCTGCGGAGTCCTGCTCGGCCTCGGGCGCCTCCCGGGGCTCGACCAGCCGCAGCTCGCCGCCCGCACCGGGCTCCGCCTGCCGCTGCTGGGGCACCCGGGCGGGGTCCTGGCCGGTCAGTGCCGTACCCACCTCGACGCGGAGCATCCGGGGCGGCAGCAGTCGGCCCGCGCCCGACTCGACCGAGGTGCGCAGGAAGCGGGAGAGCGCCGACCACGGCTCGTCCTCCTGGCCCAGCGCCGCCCTCGCCTGGTCGGTCAGGCGGGCCGTCTCCTCCTCGGCGATCCGCCGGACCAGCACGTCCTTGCTGGGGAAGCGGCGGTAGACCGTGCCGACCCCGACCCGGGCGCGACGCGCGACATCCTCCATCGGCGCGCCGTAGCCGAGTTCACCGAAGACCTCGCGGGCGGCGCGGAGCACGTGCTCCAGATTGCGCTGGGCGTCCACCCGCAAGGGTGCCGAACGGCCGGCCGGGCCGGACGGTGCGGTTCTGGGTGCCGTCGACGTCGTCGCCGGCCACTGAGAGTCCTGAATATGCATGCGTTCCCCCGGTCATGGCGTCTCCCCCCGGAGACTCCCCGCCATATGTGAGTCGCGACGTCTGAGGAGCGGCAAGCCTGCGGGCGCCCCCAGCACCCCGACGGTTCACGAACATAGTTGAGCCGGAGTCAATTCAGAAGAGGCCCGTTCCGCGAGGGGCGCGCCCTGATCGAGGTACGCACCGGTTCACCCCGCAATGCGCCCCCCGTGACCGCCGGTCACCAACCGGCTGACCTGCGTAACTTCGATTCCGGCCAACCTCGGACGCCGCCCCGGCTCTTCCTTCCGTCCGGTCATACGAATCGTCGGGCCTGTGGACAAAGTCCGTCCGCCGATGCGTCATGGGAAGGTGAAGGCCACGAAATCCCGGGACACCTCCGGCAGCGCACCGGCACGCATCCTCATCGTGGGCGGCGGCTGCGTCGGCATGTACACCGCCCTGCGGCTGCACGCGAAGAGCAGACCCCGGGAGACGGAGGTCGTCCTCGTCACCCCTGAGCCGTACATGACGTACCAGCCGTTCCTGCCCGAGGCGGCGGCCGGCTCCATCTCGCCGCGCCATGTGGTCGTGCCGCTCCGCCGCGTCCTGCGCGGCTGCCGCCTGCTGGTCGGCGAGGCCGTCACGGTCGACCACACCGCGCGCACCGCCCTCGTCCGTACCAAGGCCACCGACGACGAGGGCACGGGGCCGCTCGAAGTGGCCTACGACGAGTTGGTCATGGCACCCGGCTCGGTCTCGCGGACCCTGCCCGTGCCCGGCCTCGCCCAGCACGGCATCGGCTTCAGGACCGTCGAGGAGGCCATCGGCCTGCGCAACCACGTCCTCGAACAGATGGACATCGCCTCCTCCACGCGCGACCCCGCCCTCCGCGACGCCGCCCTGACCTTCGTCTTCGTCGGCGGCGGCTACGCGGGCGTGGAGGCGCTCGGCGAACTGGAGGACATGGCGCGCTACGCCACCCGGCACTACCGCAACATCCGGCCCGAGGACCTGAAATGGCTCCTGGTGGAGGCCGCTGACCGGGTGCTGCCCGAAGTCGGCCCCGACATGGGCCGCTACACCCTCCGTGAGCTGCGCCGTCGCAAGATCGACGTACGGCTCGGCACTCGCCTGGAGAGCTGCGAGCGCCGGGTGGCGGTGCTCAGCGACGGCTCCCGGCACCCCACGCGCACCCTGGTGTGGACCGCCGGCGCCAAACCCCACCCCCTGCTGGCGGCGACCGACCTTCCGCTCGACGGGCGGGGTCGACTGCGCTGCACGCCCGAACTGGCCGTCGTCGGTACCCCGCACGCCTGGGCGGCCGGCGACGCGGCCGCGGTACCGGACCTCACCACGGGGCCCGTGACGCGTGCGGGTGCCGCCGGAGCGGGCGCCCCGGACGCAGAAGAGAGCGGCTCCGACCCCGGTCCCTCCGCGCGCCCCGCCGCACCCTCCGGCGCGCGCGAATGCGCCCCCAACGCTCAGCACGCCGTCCGCCAGGCCAGGGCACTCGCCGACAACCTGCTGGCCTCGCTGCGCGGCGGCGCCCCGCGGCCCTACCGGCACGCCCATGCCGGATCGGTCGCCTCGCTCGGGCTGCACAAGGGCGTCGCGCACGTCTACGGACGCCGTCTGAAGGGCTACCCTGCCTGGCTCATGCATCGCGTCTACCACCTCGGACGGCTCCCGACCTTCAACCGGAAGGCTCGCGTGCTGGCCGAATGGACCCTCGCCGGCCTCTTCAGACGCGAAGTCGTCTCCCTCGGCTCCCTGGAGCACCCCCGTGCGGAATTCGAACTCGCAGCCGGGAACAAACGCCCGAACGAGTCCTCCTGACGCCCACCCGGAACCTCCTTCACACACCAGGCGTCTGACGGAAACGACCGGGTCCGCTTGGCAGGCCGTGTGACGATGGTCCAGCTCCGGACCGCCGGGCACCGCCCGGCCGCCACCGGCCGCGGACGGGCGACGCCCCACCGGAAGCGACACAGCAGGCATGATCCAGCGCCCACCGGGAAGCACCCGTTCCGACCCCCATTCGGAGCCGACGGCCCTCACCCACCCCACCCTTCACACCCCGCACACGACAACACGAGGCGAGAATCGGTGAACTTCACGCGATGGAGCCCCCGGTTCCCCGGCGTCCAACGCCGCATCACCCGCCGCGCCGACACCGGCGCCGTCCCGGCCGCCCGCGCGGGCACCGCCCCCTCCGGGCCCGCCGCACGCCTCGAAGACCTGCCCGTACGCGCCGTCCTGGACCGTGTCCCGGCCCTGGTCGCGGTCCTCCAGGGCCCGGCGCACCACATCGCGTACGTCAACGACGCCTACACCGAGGCGTTCGGCGCCCGCCCGATCGGCACCCCCGCCGACGAGACCATGCCCGAACTGGAAGAGTTGGGGCTCCTCCCCCTCCTCGACCAGGTCCTGCGCAGCGGGCGTCCCCGTACGGTCAAATCACGCCGACTTCCCGGCGGCCGCTCGTACACCTTCACCTGTACCCCCGTCACCGTGCCCACCGCCGACGAGGACGCACACCGGGCCGCCGGCGACGGTGCCCCCAAGAGCGCCGAATCCGGCGTCCTCGTCTTCGCCGCCGACGTCACCGACCAGGCCGACGCCGCCGAACGGCTGCGCGCCAGCGAGCGCCGGCAGCGCGAGACCGCCGTCACCCTCCAACGCTCCCTGCTCCCGCAGGAACTCGAACAACCCGACGACCTGCGCATCGCCGCCACCTACCAGCCCGGCGGCGCCGACGCGGCGGTCGGCGGCGACTGGTACGACGTGATCACTCTCGGCGGCGGTCGCACCGCCCTGGTCATCGGGGACGTCATGGGGCGCGGGGTCCGCGCCGCCGCCGTCATGGGCCAGCTGCGCACCGCCGTCCGCGCCTACGCCCGCCTCGACCTGCCCCCGCACGAAGTCCTCCAACTCCTCGACGGACTCGCCACCGAGATCGACCCCAGCCAGATCGCCACCTGCGTCTACGCCGTCCACGACCCCAACGAAGGCCGCCTCGTCTACGCCTCCGCGGGCCATCTGCCCATCCTGGTACGCGACGAGCACGGCGCCATCCACCGCGCACCGGAACCCACCGGTCCGCCACTCGGCACCGGCGGCTGGCTGCACACCTCGGACACCATCCCGCTCGCGCCCGGATCCACCGCCGTCCTCTACACCGACGGCCTGGTCGAACGCCGCGACGCCGACATCGACGAGGGTCTCCACCTCCTCGAAGCCGCCCTCGCCGGAGCCACCGGCAGCCCCAAGGTCGTCTGCGACCGGCTGATGCGCGCCCTGGGTGTCACCGAGACCCACGACGACGATGTCGCGGTCCTCGTCCTCCAGCACCCCGCCCGCGCCGGAGCCGATGCCGAACTCTTCCGGAACGCCGCCCTCGACCTGCTCGGCGGAGTCGAGGCCGCGCCCCGGGCCCGCGCGTTCGCCTCCGGGGTCCTCACCAGTTGGCGGTTCCCTTCCGATCTCCACGACCTCGGCGTCCTGGCCGCCAGTGAGCTGGTCGCCAACTCGCTCCAGCACGGCACACCGCCGATGCGGCTGAGGCTGCGCAGGACCGACCGCCGCCTGATCATCGAGGTCACCGACGGCGACGACCACCTGCCGCGCCGCCGCCGCGCGGAGGCCGGTGACGAGGCCGGACGCGGGATCGCGATCATCGCCACCATCGCCTCCAGCTGGGGCAGCCGACGCACCCCCGGCGGCGGCAAGTCGGTCTGGTGCGAATTCGCCCTCCCCACCACCTGACACGCCGAAGCGCGCCCGCCCCCGACCAGGGGACGGACGCGCTCCGTGCGACTCCTACACGCGCGACGGAGCAGACTCGGCCGGCCCCACGACCGGAACGGCCGCCACGACCACCGGCTCGGCCGCCTCCTCGGGCCGCCCCGCCGCGACCACTCGGCTCCCCACCGGCTCGGGCCTGTCCTGCCGCGGCAGCAGTACCCGCCCCAGCCGCAGTGCCAGCACCGATATCAGCAGCGAGAACAGCACGAACGTGACGATGTACGGACCGTGCAGCGTCGCCGCCATCGGCCCGCCCACCGCGGGGCCCACCGCCAGCGCCAACTGCTTCACCAGCGCGAAGGCCGAGTTGTACTGCCCCACCATCCGCGCCGGGGCCAGGTCCGCCACCAGCGGCGCCACCGTCGGCGCCAGCATCGCCTCACCGAGCCCGAAGAGCGCGTACGTGGAGATGAAGGCCGCCGTCGCCATGGCCTCGCTGCCGTGCCCGAGACCGGCGTAACCGGCGGCCAGCCAGGCCACCGTCCAGATCAGCCCGACCAGCGCCACGACCCGGCTGCGCCGGCGCCGCTCGACCGCCTTCAGGACCGCGAACTGGGCTATCACGATCACCGCGGTGTTGGCGGCCAGGGCCACGCCGAGCGTCGACGGGGAGATCCCGGCCGCCTCGACGCCGTACGCGGAGAGGCCCGACTCGAACTGGCCGTAGCAGGCGAAGAAGACCACGAAGCCCAGCACGCACAGCTGCACCATGGCGCGGTGGCGCAGCAGCGCCCGCATGCCCCCGCCTCCGGCAGAAGCCTCCGTACCGGGAGCCTGGTCCGTCAGCACAGGGCTCTGCGGCAGGCGCACGGTGAGCGTGACCCCGGCCAGCACCAGGAACATCACCGCTTCGATCGAGAAGAGGAGCAGAAACGAGCCCGCCCGGTGCTCGTCCACGATCTGGCCGCCGATGAGGCCGCCCACGCCGAGACCGAGGTTCTGCAGGAAGAACTGCATGGTGAAGGCCCGGGTGCGGGTCAGCGGCGTGGAGCACCAGACGATCATCGTGGCGAGGGCCGGCTGCAGCACGGCCGTACCGGCGCCCAGCAGCGTCGCCGACAGCACTGCGGTCGCCGCGGTCGACGAGAACCCCAGGCAGATTGCGCCCACCGCGCCCAGCACAGAGGCGACCAGCACGACGGGCAGCGGCCCACGCCGGTCGATCACGCGCCCCACGACCGGCAGGACGACCAGCGCCGCCATCGCGAACGCGGCGAGGACGAACCCCGCCGTACCCGCGCCCAGCCCACGCACCTGCGCCACATAGACATAGAGGAACGGGACCGTGAACCCGGTCCCGAACGCAGCGAGTGCGCTGCCCAGCTGAATCCTGTGCAGCGCCGCACCCATCGCCCTGGTCACCTTCACCTGCCTTAGAGTCGCAAGAGTTCAGAGCTAAACTTCGAAGCTAAACGATACACGTCGAAGGACTTCAACACCAAGGCGAGCCGTGCCATACTGCCGCCCATGGCCGACACCCCTGACGCCGAGCCGTCCATCGAGGAACAGATCGCCGCCTACCAGCGGGAGTTTCAGGACCTCGATCCCCAGGTGGAGCAGATCGTCTCGGCCCTGGGCCGCCTGAACAGACGGATGAGCGTCGCCTACAACCGGCAGACCGCTGCCCTCTCACTCACCAACGCGGAGTGGGAGGTCCTCAAGGCCCTCGTCCTCTCCGGTGCCCCGTACCGGCTGGGTCCGGGCGAACTGGCCAAGCGCCTGGGGCTGACCCCCGCCGCCATGACGCACCGCATCGACCGCATGGTCGCCGAGGGCCTGGTCACCCGGGACCGCGACGAGGCGAACCGGGTCCGGGTCATCGTGGAGATCACGGCGGAGGGTCGCGAGAAGTGGCTGGACGCCATGCGCCTCGCCACCGTCTTCGAGGAGGAGCTCCTCCAGGATCTGGATGACGGCGAGCGGCACAAGCTGGGCGAGGTGCTGACCAGGCTGCTGCGCAGGGTCGAGGACGCCCAACCGGACGCCGAGGGCCGGCTCGCGGACCTGGACTGAAGCGGATCGCCTGACGGGGTTGACACGCTACGAGGCGGTCCGTAAGGTACCTCGAGCTGCCACAGCCCGACAGGTGCTTCGGGCAGCATCTCAGCCGCGCGAGCCGCGGCAATCCACACCCCAGCAAGATCCCTTCCGGAAGAGCTCTGGGCATGCCGTCGCGGCGCCTGGAATTCACTTTTCGGAACTGACGCATCTCGTGCGGACCGCATCGGCCCGATTATGAGTTGCGGCGGGAATCCACTAGGGTTCTGGATGTCGGAACGGCCCAACAGCCGCGAAGGCGAATCCCGCTGACCGGGAATCAGGCCCGAAAGGATCTGATAGAGTCGGAACCGCCGGAAAGGGAAAAGCAAAGCGGAAACGCGGAGCTGGAACCGGAAAGGCACCGAGGAAGTCGGACACGAAAGAGTCTGATAGAGTCGGAACACGAAATACCGAAGGGAAGCGCTCGGAGGAAAGCCCGAGAGGGTGAGTACAAAGGAAGCGTCCGTTCCTTGAGAACTCAACAGCGTGCTAAAAGTCAACGCCAGATATGTTGATACCCCGACCGGCCAGGTTTCTGGCAGGTTGAGGTTCCTTTGAAATACAACAGCGAGGACGCTGTGTACGACAGGGACTATTCCTCCTTGTCGTACCGCTCTTGTGTCTGTTGCACCCGCAGTCCTTAACCGGACGCAGTCGGGTACACATTCACGGAGAGTTTGATCCTGGCTCAGGACGAACGCTGGCGGCGTGCTTAACACATGCAAGTCGAACGATGAAGCCCTTCGGGGTGGATTAGTGGCGAACGGGTGAGTAACACGTGGGCAATCTGCCCTGCACTCTGGGACAAGCCCTGGAAACGGGGTCTAATACCGGATATGACCGTCCAACGCATGTTGGACGGTGTAAAGCTCCGGCGGTGCAGGATGAGCCCGCGGCCTATCAGCTTGTTGGTGAGGTAGTGGCTCACCAAGGCGACGACGGGTAGCCGGCCTGAGAGGGCGACCGGCCACACTGGGACTGAGACACGGCCCAGACTCCTACGGGAGGCAGCAGTGGGGAATATTGCACAATGGGCGAAAGCCTGATGCAGCGACGCCGCGTGAGGGATGACGGCCTTCGGGTTGTAAACCTCTTTCAGCAGGGAAGAAGCGAAAGTGACGGTACCTGCAGAAGAAGCGCCGGCTAACTACGTGCCAGCAGCCGCGGTAATACGTAGGGCGCAAGCGTTGTCCGGAATTATTGGGCGTAAAGAGCTCGTAGGCGGCTTGTCACGTCGGTTGTGAAAGCCCGGGGCTTAACCCCGGGTCTGCAGTCGATACGGGCAGGCTAGAGTTCGGTAGGGGAGATCGGAATTCCTGGTGTAGCGGTGAAATGCGCAGATATCAGGAGGAACACCGGTGGCGAAGGCGGATCTCTGGGCCGATACTGACGCTGAGGAGCGAAAGCGTGGGGAGCGAACAGGATTAGATACCCTGGTAGTCCACGCCGTAAACGGTGGGCACTAGGTGTGGGCAACATTCCACGTTGTCCGTGCCGCAGCTAACGCATTAAGTGCCCCGCCTGGGGAGTACGGCCGCAAGGCTAAAACTCAAAGGAATTGACGGGGGCCCGCACAAGCGGCGGAGCATGTGGCTTAATTCGACGCAACGCGAAGAACCTTACCAAGGCTTGACATACACCGGAAACGTCCAGAGATGGGCGCCCCCTTGTGGTCGGTGTACAGGTGGTGCATGGCTGTCGTCAGCTCGTGTCGTGAGATGTTGGGTTAAGTCCCGCAACGAGCGCAACCCTTGTCCCGTGTTGCCAGCAGGCCCTTGTGGTGCTGGGGACTCACGGGAGACCGCCGGGGTCAACTCGGAGGAAGGTGGGGACGACGTCAAGTCATCATGCCCCTTATGTCTTGGGCTGCACACGTGCTACAATGGCCGGTACAATGAGCTGCGATACCGTGAGGTGGAGCGAATCTCAAAAAGC
This sequence comes from Streptomyces sp. BBFR102, assembly GCF_051397025.1. Classification (NCBI taxonomy): domain Bacteria; kingdom Bacillati; phylum Actinomycetota; class Actinomycetes; order Kitasatosporales; family Streptomycetaceae; genus Streptomyces; species Streptomyces sp. BBFR102. The sequence goes on along the minus strand of NZ_CP195757.1, from coordinate 2,676,400 downwards.
CGGTCTCAGTTCGGATTGGGGTCTGCAACTCGACCCCATGAAGTCGGAGTCGCTAGTAATCGCAGATCAGCATTGCTGCGGTGAATACGTTCCCGGGCCTTGTACACACCGCCCGTCACGTCACGAAAGTCGGTAACACCCGAAGCCGGTGGCCCAACCCCTTGTGGGAGGGAGCTGTCGAAGGTGGGACTGGCGATTGGGACGAAGTCGTAACAAGGTAGCCGTACCGGAAGGTGCGGCTGGATCACCTCCTTTCTAAGGAGCACTTCTTACCAGGCTTGCCTGGTCAGAGGCCAGTTCATCAGCGAATGTCTGGTGCTGGTTGCTCATGGGTGGAACGTTGACTATTCGGCACTGTCAATCTGCTTGAGATGTGAGTACTGCTTCGGCGTGGAAAACGGATCTTGGGGTTGGGGGTGTCGGGCACGCTGTTGGGTGTCTGAGGGAGCGGCCATGTTGTGGCTGTTTCTTCGGTGCCGGCCCCAGTGAACTCGGGATGTATGTCTCGGGGTGGTGGGTGGTTGGTCGTTGTTTGAGAACTGCACAGTGGACGCGAGCATCTGTGGCCAAGTTTTTAAGGGCGCACGGTGGATGCCTTGGCACCAGGAACCGATGAAGGACGTGGGAGGCCACGATAGTCCCCGGGGAGTCGTCAACCAGGCTTTGATCCGGGGGTTTCCGAATGGGGAAACCCGGCAGTCGTCATGGGCTGTCACCCGCTGCTGAACTCATAGGCAGTGTGGAGGGAACGCGGGGAAGTGAAACATCTCAGTACCCGCAGGAAGAGAAAACAACCGTGATTCCGGGAGTAGTGGCGAGCGAAACTGGATGAGGCCAAACCGTATGTGTGTGATACCCGGCAGGGGTTGCGCATGCGGGGTTGTGGGATCTCTCTTCTACGGTCTGCCGGCCGTGGGACGAGTCAGAAACCGTTGATGTAGGCGAAGGACATGCGAAAGGTCCGGCGTAGAGGGTAAGACCCCCGTAGTCGAAACATCAGCGGCTCGTTTGAGAGACACCCAAGTAGCACGGGGCCCGAGAAATCCCGTGTGAATCTGGCGGGACCACCCGCTAAGCCTAAATATTCCCTGGTGACCGATAGCGGATAGTACCGTGAGGGAATGGTGAAAAGTACCGCGGGAGCGGAGTGAAATAGTACCTGAAACCGTGTGCCTACAAGCCGTGGGAGCGTCGCGCATCGAGTTTTCTCGGTGCGTCGTGACTGCGTGCCTTTTGAAGAATGAGCCTGCGAGTTAGCGGTGTGTAGCGAGGTTAACCCGTGTGGGGAAGCCGTAGCGAAAGCGAGTCCGAATAGGGCGTTTGAGTTGCACGCTCTAGACCCGAAGCGGAGTGATCTAGCCATGGGCAGGTTGAAGCGGCTGTAAGAGGTCGTGGAGGACCGAACCCACCAGGGTTGAAAACCTGGGGGATGACCTGTGGTTAGGGGTGAAAGGCCAATCAAACTCCGTGATAGCTGGTTCTCCCCGAAATGCATTTAGGTGCAGCGTCGTGTGTTTCTTGCCGGAGGTAGAGCACTGGATAGGCGATGGGCCCTACCGGGTTACTGACCTTAGCCAAACTCCGAATGCCGGTAAGTGAGAGCGCGGCAGTGAGACTGTGGGGGATAAGCTCCATGGTCGAGAGGGAAACAGCCCAGAGCATCGACTAAGGCCCCTAAGCGTACGCTAAGTGGGAAAGGATGTGGAGTCGCAGAGACAACCAGGAGGTTGGCTTAGAAGCAGCCACCCTTGAAAGAGTGCGTAATAGCTCACTGGTCTAGTGATTCCGCGCCGACAATGTAGCGGGGCTCAAGCGTACCGCCGAAGTCGTGTCATTGCAGCAATACTCCCAACGGAGGCTGTGATGGGTAGGGGAGCGTCGTGTGCCGGGTGAAGCAGCCGTGGAAGCGAGTTGTGGACGGTTCACGAGTGAGAATGCAGGCATGAGTAGCGATTCACACGTGAGAAACGTGTGCGCCGATTGACTAAGGGTTCCTGGGTCAAGCTGATCTGCCCAGGGTAAGTCGGGACCTAAGGCGAGGCCGACAGGCGTAGTCGATGGATAACCGGTTGATATTCCGGTACCCGCTGTGAAGCGTCAAACATTGAATCCAGTGATGCTAAGCCCGTGAAGCCGTTCCGGACCCTTCGGGGGATGGAAAGTGGTGGAGCCGGTGACCCGAGCTGGTAGTAGGTGAGTGATGGGGTGACGCAGGAAGGTAGTCCATCCCGGGCGGTGGTTGTCCCGGGGTAAGGGTGTAGGACGTCAGGTAGGTAAATCCGCCTGGCTTGTGTCTGAGACCTGATGCCGAGCCGATTGTGGTGAAGTGGATGATCCTATGCTGTCGAGAAAAGCCTCTAGCGAGTTTCATGGCGGCCCGTACCCTAAACCGACTCAGGTGGTCAGGTAGAGAATACCGAGGCGTTCGGGTGAACTATGGTTAAGGAACTCGGCAAAATGCCCCCGTAACTTCGGGAGAAGGGGGGCCATGTCTGGTGATCCGATTTTCTCGGTGAGCTGGGTGTGGCCGCAGAGACCAGCGAGAAGCGACTGTTTACTAAAAACACAGGTCCGTGCGAAGCCGTAAGGCGATGTATACGGACTGACGCCTGCCCGGTGCTGGAACGTTAAGGGGACCGGTTAGTCACATTTCGGTGTGGCGAAGCTGAGAACTTAAGCGCCAGTAAACGGCGGTGGTAACTATAACCATCCTAAGGTAGCGAAATTCCTTGTCGGGTAAGTTCCGACCTGCACGAATGGCGTAACGACTTCTCGACTGTCTCAACCATAGGCCCGGTGAAATTGCATTACGAGTAAAGATGCTCGTTTCGCGCAGCAGGACGGAAAGACCCCGGGACCTTTACTACAGTTTGATATTGGTGTTCGGTTCGGCTTGTGTAGGATAGGTGGGAGACTGTGAAGCATGCACGCCAGTGTGTGTGGAGTCGTCGTTGAAATACCACTCTGGTCGTGCTGGATGTCTAACCTGGGTCCGTGATCCGGATCAGGGACAGTGTCTGATGGGTAGTTTAACTGGGGCGGTTGCCTCCTAAAGAGTAACGGAGGCGCCCAAAGGTTCCCTCAGCCTGGTTGGTAATCAGGTGTTGAGTGTAAGTGCACAAGGGAGCTTGACTGTGAGACCGACGGGTCGAGCAGGGACGAAAGTCGGGACTAGTGATCCGGCGGTGGCTTGTGGAAGCGCCGTCGCTCAACGGATAAAAGGTACCCCGGGGATAACAGGCTGATCTTCCCCAAGAGTCCATATCGACGGGATGGTTTGGCACCTCGATGTCGGCTCGTCGCATCCTGGGGCTGGAGTCGGTCCCAAGGGTTGGGCTGTTCGCCCATTAAAGCGGTACGCGAGCTGGGTTTAGAACGTCGTGAGACAGTTCGGTCCCTATCCGCTGTGCGCGTAGGAATATTGAGAAGGGCTGTCCCTAGTACGAGAGGACCGGGACGGACGAACCTCTGGTGTGCCAGTTGTTCTGCCAAGGGCATGGCTGGTTGGCTACGTTCGGGAGGGATAACCGCTGAAAGCATCTAAGCGGGAAGCCTGCTTCGAGATGAGTATTCCCACCTCCTTGAGAGGGTAAGGCTCCCAGTAGACGACTGGGTTGATAGGCCGGATATGGAAGCCCTGTAAGGGGTGGAGTTGACCGGTACTAATAGGCCGAGGGCTTGTCCTCAGTTGCTCGCGTCCACTGTGTTGGTTCTGAAACCACGAACACCAACCATAGGCCCCCCTGTTTGGGTGGGTGTGGTTGCTGGTGTGTTTCGTAGTGTTTCGGTGGTCATAGCGTGAGGGAAACGCCCGGTTACATTCCGAACCCGGAAGCTAAGCCTCACAGCGCCGATGGTACTGCAGGGGGGACCCTGTGGGAGAGTAGGACGCCGCCGAACTATTTTTGAGAGTGGTGGTCCCCGGATTTCGATCCGGGGACCACCACTTTTTTGTTGCCCGGGTGGTGGGAAGCGTCTCCGCTTCCCACCACCCGGGCTTTTCTGCGTTCAGGGGCTTTCAGCGTGCTTCTTCAGCGTGGCAGCTCCAGGGTGAGGATGGCCTTGGCGATTGACGTCATGCGGTTGAGGCTGCATCGGACCTGCAGCAGATCTTTCAGGGGCCGGCGTTTGATGTCGGCGGCTGCGATCTTCGTCAGAGTGGTGTGCTCGCACAGGTACACCGGTTCCGCATCGCGCGCTGGGACGGACGGAGCTTGCAGTGCTGGCTGCCCTCACGGGTGATGACCAGCCTGGTGCCCCACTCCACGAGTGCCTGCGCCAGGAGTGCGGGATGGATGACCAGCGAGGCCCCGAGCAATGCAGTGGAGACACCAGACATGTCGATCAACGGCCCGGGGCCGAACTCGTTGCGCTTCACGGCACATCAGCCGATCGGTGACCAACTCGATGAAGCTCAGTGTGCTCCGAAGGGGAGTGACTGGTCGGGCCAGCGGCTCCGGGCCTGTTCCACGGAGCGGAGCAGGACCAGTGGGCGGATGCCCTCAAGAGGCGCCGCGGCCAGAAGGCCGGCGAGCTGCGGCAAGGGGGCGACGGTGGCCAGGTCCTCCAGGAGCAGGAGGATTGGTGGGTCGAGCCGACCGGCGGGTGACCGTGCGGCCACACGGCGGCCGTGCTCGACCACGTATGAGGCGAATGCGGTGACCAGGGGCATCGCACCCGGATGGGACTTCGGGTCCTCGACGGACTCGCCCACCACGTAGAGAGTGCCCCCTTCGCCTGCGAATGACTCCACCGCAGACGCGTCGGACCGGTTTGAGCCGCACGCGTTGCGGATGTGGACTGAGCTGAGCGATGCCAGGGACTTCCCGATGAGCTGGAGGGCCTGGTCCCTGCGCACCGGGTGGGCGGTGAGGGCGCTCTCCAGCTCGCCCGAGCTGCCGGCTGCCGCGCGGGGATGGGTCCGAAGGACCGTCACGGCCTCCTGGATTCGGCTGCCTTGGGACCACCGGTGAAGGTGCTTGATCCCCTTGCCGGCGGTCTCCGCGGCGTGCAGGAGGCACCGGAGCAGCGTGTGCGCGGTGTCCGCGACGGCGGCGTCCAGGGCGGAGTGCGGCTTGACGGGTGCGAGGAGGGCGACGGACCTGGCGGTGGCCGTCTCCATGTCCTGGCAGCCGGCACTGGGCGACCAGCGGAGCCGGTCCGGGGTGTCGCAGAGGTGCGACGGGTCGTAGAGGTGGACAGGTCCGAGCTTGGCGCGAGCGTCCTTGGTCTCGGCCCAGAGTGTGGGGGCCGAGGTGACGACGAGAGCGGCACCTTCCGCCGCCTGCAGGGCTCGACCGGCCAGGTCAAGACGGGTTTCCCGGGAGCCCAGCTGAATTTGCCGTGGTGATTCGGGCAGGCCGGCACCGACGCCGTAAGCACTCGAACGAGTGAGCAGGGGAGCCGCTTGTTCCGGTCGCGGCGGGGGGAACATCGTTTCGACGGGGGTGCTTGGAGGGGCAGCCGCGAACGATCGGACGTCTGAGGAGGAAGGCTCTGGCCTGGGTGCGGCCGGGGGGCGTGGTGCGGGGTTCTGTGTGGAGGTGGTGGGCGTGGTTTTCAGGAGGCTCGGCGCGGAGGCGGCCGGCGTGCTGGCTGGCGTGGTGTTCGGGAGGAGGCGCTCGTCGTACGGGACGGTGCGGGCTCTTCGGGCGGCCCTGCGTCGGGCGACAGAGAAGGCGACGACCAGTACCAGGGTGAGGGCCAGGAGGAGCTGGCCGATGGCAAGGCCCCAGAAGAGGCCCCAGCCGGAAAGCTGGCTTGCAGGTGTCTCAGGCCAGGCTGCCGGCAGATCCTGGGGTGCGGAGAGCAAGGAGCGGAGAGCCGTCGGGGTGCGGGTGAACTGCACGCCGTCCGGCCAGGCGCCGTGGCTGAGGAGGCCGGCGAGGCCGGTGGCTGTCCACACCAGGCAGGTCGAGGCCAGGAGGAAGGCGAGGACGCCGATCAGCATGCCGTCGGGTACGCCGCGCTGCGCCGGTGCCGCGGCGCTCGAGGAGCCGTGCTTTCGAGGGACGGCGGCCATGTCAGGCCACCGTGGACGTCGACTCGGGGTAACCAGGGTGTCCTGCGTCGGGGTAGTGAGCGCGGACGTGCTGTTCCATCATGGCCGCTCGCTCTTCCGCCTCCTGTTCGGCGGCGAGGAGGTCGTCGTTGAACCCGAGGTCGTCCGGATCGACGGAGGACTCCGTCATGGCGCGGTCGGTGAAGACGAGGGGGCGTTCGGTCTCCGTGATCAGGTGTTTGACGACCTGCACGTTCCCGTTGACGTCCCACACGGCGATGCCCGGGGTCAGGGTCGGGATGATCTCGACCGCCCAGCGTGGCAGGCCGAGTACCTGGCCGGTGGCGCGGGACTCGTCGGCCTTCTGGGCGTAGATGGTGCGGGTGGAGGCCATCTTGAGGATGGCGGCCGCCTCCTTGGCCGCCGCACCGTCCACGACGTCGGAGAGGTGGTGGACCACGGCCACGAAGGAGAGCCCGAGGCGCCGGCCGAACTTCAGGAGCCGCTGGAAGAGCTGGGCCACAAAAGGCGAGTTGATGATGTGCCACGCCTCTTCGACGAGGAAAATGCGCTTCTTGCGGTCGGGCCGAATCCAGGTGTGCTCCAGCCAGACACCGACGATCGCCATGAGGATCGGCATGGCGATCGAGTTCCGGTCGATGTGGGACAGGTCGAAGACGATGAGGGGAGCGTCGAGGTCGATGCCGACGGTCGTGGGGCCGTCGAACATGCCTCGCAGGTCACCGTCGACCAGTCGGTCCAGGACGAGTGCCACGTCCAGGCCCCAGGCGCGGACGTCGTCTATGGCGACGTTCATGGCCTCGGCCGACTCCGGCTTCGGGTGTCGGAGTTGGTCGACGATGTCGGTCAGGACCGGCTGGCGGTCGGTGACGGAGGTGGTGACGTACGCGTGGGCGACCTTCAGGGCGAAGCCGGAACGCTCGTCGAGGCTGTGCCCCATGGCGACCTCGATGATGGTGCGCAGCAGCGCCAGCTGGCCTGTGGTGGTGATCGAGGGGTCGAGCGGGTTGAGACGGATACCCATGTCGAGCGCGGCCGCCGGGTCGAGGCGGATGGGAGTTATGCCCAGCTGTTCGGCGATCAGGTTCCATTCGCCGACTCCATCCTCGCCCTGGGCGTCCAGGACGACGACCTGGCGGTCGCGGAAGCGGAGCTGACGCAGGACGTAGGTCTTCTCCAGCGCGGACTTGCCGTTGCCGGACTCGCCGAGAACGAGCCAGTGGGGCGCTGGCAGTTGCTGGCCGTAGAGCTGGAACGGGTCGTAGATGTAGCCCTTGCCGCTGTACACCTCCCGGCCGATGATCACGCCCGAGTCGCCGAGTCCGGGAGCGGCAGTCGGCAGGTACACGGCCTGGGCCTGCCCGGTGGAGGTGCGGACGGGAAGCCGGGTCGTCTCCACCTTGCCGAAGAGGAACGAGGTGAACGTGTCCGTCAGGGCGGTCAGCGGATCGCGCATGGCAGGCCCTCCTTCAGCGGGTCGCGGCGTACGGGTTCAGCGGCGGATGCCGGTGGCGAAGGGCAGGGTGTTGACGAAGGCGCGGTGGTGCTCGCGGTCGCACCACTCCAGCTTCAGGTACGACTTTCCGGCCGAGGCGCGGATGGTGCGTTTGTCGCGGGCGAGGGCTTCCGGGCTGCGAGAGGAGACTGTGATGTAGCCGACGAGGTTGACGCCGGCGGCACCGCTGGCCAGGTCCTCGCCGCGCTGGTCGAGGCGGGAGTTGGCGGCGGCGTCCCGTGGGTCGACCGTGCGGTTCATCTTGGCCGCGCGGGAGGCGTCCGCGTCGTCGTTGGTCTTCTCGGTGAGCATCCGCTCGATGGCGACCTCGGTCGGTTCGAGGTCCATGGTGACGGCGACCGTCCGGATCACGTCCGGCGTGTGGACGAGGAGAGGGGCGAGGAAGTTGACGCCCACCGGGGTCATCGGCCACTCCTTCACCCACGCGGTGGCGTGGCACCAGGGGGCCCGGGTGCTGGACTCGCGGGTCTTCGCCTTGAGGAAGGTCGGCTCGACCGCGTCGAGTTCGGCGGGCCAGGCGTTGCGCTGGGACATCGCCTGGATGTGGTCGATCGGGTGGTCCGGGTCGTACATGGAGTGGATCAGGGAGGAGAGGCGGCTCTGGCCGAGAGGCTGACGGACGCGGATGTCCGCCTCCTGCAGGCGCGAGCAGATGTCGGTGAGTTCACGGGCCATGACCACGGCGAGGCCCGCGTCACGGTCGAGGCGACGGCCGCCCCCCTGGCGTCGGGAGGCGCGGGCCATGGCGTTGGCCTCGGAAGCCAGGTCGCGGGAGTAGTGCATGCAGGCGACCAGGTAGGCGCGGTGCTGCTCGCTGGAGGTGGAGACCATCGACTGGAGCTGGTCGTACGAGCTCTGGAGCCAGCCGGGGGAGCGGGAGTCGCCGCGCTGGGCGACGTCCTTGGCATGGGCGTCGGGGTCGGCGGGCAGGGTGCGGGCCAGCATCTGGATGCGGGTGACGAAGCCGTCGCCGTTGGCGACGTGCTTCAGCAGGGTGCCGAAGCGGTCGACGAGGGCTTCCTGGTCCTCGGAGTCGCGCAGGCCGACGCCGGGGCCCTCGATCTCGATGGCGGCGGTGACGGTCCGTCGGTCGGCGTGGAGCAGGACGGCGATCTCGTCGGGGCCGAAGGGTGCGGCGAGCCAGTTGATGCGGCCGATGCCCGGCGGGGGGCCGACGGCGACCTCGCGACCGTCGAGCCGGGTGCCGGCCTCGGCGACGGAGGACCGGTAGGTGGTGCCGCGGCGCAGCATCCGCTTGAAGCTCCGGTTGATCTCGAACCACCTGTAGAACGTGCGGCCCTTGTAAGGGACGTAGACGGCGGCCAGCCCGACCATGGGCAGGCCGGCGAGGAGGGCGATGCGTACCGAGAGGGCGGGCACCAGCAGCCCGCACATCATGCCGAGGAACGCGCCGAAGACGATCAGGACGATCTCGCCGGTCTCGCGGTTCTTGCCGATGACGGCGTTGGGACGGGCGCGGCCGATGAGATAGGTACGGCGCGGTGCGATCGAGTGGGACGACGTCGTCAACGCCCGTCACCTCCGGAGCGGGGGGTGCCGGTGGAGCTGCCTCGGGAGCCGGCGTGCGGGCTGTTGAGCGGGTTGCCGGAGCGAGGAGGGGGCGCACTGGGGGAGCCGCCGCCCGAGCCGCCTCGCGAGGCGTGGGCGGCCATACCGCCGCTCGCCTGGTTGGCGGGGCGGGGCTGGGAGGAGCCGCCGCCGTCGCCCCCGCTCTGGCGACCGCTGTGGGCCTTGATGCCCTGCGAGACGAGGGCCGCGGGCGAGGAGAGGACAGCGGCGGCGCGGCTCTCTGCGCCCTGGGAGAGGCGGTTGTTGCGCGAGCCGGCGATCTCGTCGCCGAAGCCGGGGACGAAGCGGTAGATCATGGCGCTGGCGAAGATGGCGAGGAGGATGATGGCGAGGCCGGAGACGACCGCGGAGAAGGCGTTGGGGCCGTCCCCGGCGGAGAGCGCGCCGGCGAGGCCGAGCACGATCACGATCACGGGTTTCACCAGGATCACGGCGATCATGATGCCCGCCCAGCGGCGGACGTGCTTCCAGAGGTTCTTGTCGACCAAGCCGGCGTAGACGACGGTGCCGAGGAGGGCGCCGACGTAGAGGAGCGCGGCGCGGATCACCAGTTCGAGCCAGAGGACGCCGGCGGCGACGATCGAGACGAGGGAGACGACGATCAGCATGATCGGGCCGCCGCCGATGTCGTCGCCCTTCTTCAGGGCTTCGGCGAAGGTGCCGAAGAAGGCGTCGGTCTGGCCGCCGGTCGACTTGGCCAGGACCGCGGTGACGCTGTCCGTCGCGGAGACCACGGTGTAGAGGATCAGGGGGGTGAAGGCGGAGGCCAGCACGGTCAGCCAGAGGAAGCCGATCGCCTCGGAGAGCGCGGTGGTCAGCGGCACGCCGCGGACGGCGCGCTTGGCCACGGCGAGGAGCCAGAGCAGCAGGGTCAGGACCGTGGAGGCGGCGAAGACGACCGCGTACTGCTGGAGGAACTTCGGGTTGGTGAAGTCGACGTTGGCGGTGGAGTCGACGGCGGCGGAGAGCTTGTCGACGGTCCATGCGGCGGCCTGGGCGCAGCCCTTGGCCAGGGAGGAGAGGGGGTCGAGGGTGGAGCCCAAGGGGTCGGTGGGGGAGCTGGTGCCGGCTCCGCCGCCCGAGGAGCCGGAGCCGCTTTCGCAGTAGTCCCTGGCGGGGCCGTGGATGAGGTCGCAGGGATCGTCCTTCGGGTCGGCGTATGCGCGACCCGGTGACAGCAGGGCTGCAGACGCGATCGCAACAACAGCGGGAGTCCTCCACGACCTGAGTTCACCTCGCATAGGTCAGTCCCCCATACCCTTCAACAGCCTTGGCGATCTCCTCGGATGTCGCGGCACGTTCGTCACCTGGTACCGGTGCGGGGCCGTCCTTCTGCGAGTGCGTGAAGATCTTCCAGTCTCCATCGACCCAGTGCAGTTCCATCGAGATCGTGAACCAGCTACTTGTCACGGGATTGGTCGAGGCCTCGCCCGCCATGCCCAGGAGTCCGGAGCACCACACGGACACGTTTGTCTTGGTGTCCGTGTACTCCGCGGCGGTCGTCCCGATAGGAGTCGTCCTGGACACGAAGGTCAAGCCATCGGGTGACGTGCCGTCCTCCTTCAGGCCCAGGTTCTGGAAAAGTGACTTGGAATAGCCCCTGTCCAGCGCGCCCAGGAACCGGTGCATCTCCGAGGGGACGATGATGGCGTCCAGGATCTCTTTACGCCGCTCCTCGTTGAACATCTCGGCTGACCCCAGCGCTACCGCGTAGTTCGCCGCCGCGCTCTCCGCGCCCTGCTGCGTGCGGGGGTGCCCTGTGGGGATGCCCGAAGTGTTCGTGCCGACCGGGGCGGTGCCGGTGGGGGCCGTTGCGGAGGCGGCGGGGCCTCGGGCGTCCTGAGGGGCGTCGGGGTCGTCGGGGGAGTTGCCCTGGTTGGCGAAGGCGATGGCGGCGATGAGGAGGACGACGACGCCGACGACGGTGATGAGGCTCCTGGAGGGGCGCATGGAGCGGCGGGCGGTGTCGTAGGCGTCCTCGTCGCCGGGGAGGCGGGTGCGGGTCTGGCCGCTGCCGCCGTACCGCTCGTCGGTGTCGTAGCCCTGTTCGTCTCCCGGGTTCATGCCGCGTACGCCCCCTCGACGTCGACGCAGTGCCGCACCGTTCGGTGGGCTACGTACGACGGTAGTCCTGCTCGTGGCCGCGTGGGCGCGATGTGGTGACTGGACATCAGGGAGACACGACCTCAGCCGGTGGGCGCGACGGACGGGTGGTGGGGGCGGAGTGCGGGGCGGGCGGTCAGACGGCCATGCCGTACACGATCGTGAAGAGGGTGCCGAGGGAGCCGATGATGAAGACGCCGGTCAGGCCGGCGATGATCAGGCCCTTGCCCTGTTCCGCGCTGAAGGTGTCGCGCAGGGCCGTCGCGCCGATGCGCTGCTTGGCCGCGCCCCAGATCGCGATACCCAGGCAGAGCAGGATGGCGATGGCCATGACCACCTGGATCATGGTCTTCGCTTCGTTCCCCAGCTCGCCGAAGGGCCCCCAGTTGGGGGCGATCCCGCCGATGATGGTGGTGATGTCGCCCTTGTCGGCTGCCATAAGCATGTAACTCACCGCCCCTAGTGGGTTGTTCTTCGACCTCTGCCGATGTGCAGAGGTCACGCCCATTCTCGCCGAGGAGTGTGGTGTTGCGGCACCTCATTGGCGCCAATCCCTGGCCGAGTTTGCGCGGGAACCCGTCCGCGCGCCTCGCCGGTAACGAGGAGCGGTGCACGAGGACACGCAATGTCACTCTGTGTATCACGCCGTGTGACGTCGGGCAATGAAGATCGTTGCGGCAAGTGGATGGAGTGGGGCAGCGCTGACCTGCGATGGAAGGGGCGGGGCGGAGGTGGAGGGGGGCGTTTGGCTGAGGTGGGAAGGCGAGGGGCAGGAGTGGGGGAGTGAGGGGTTCCGGAATCTGGGATGACGGGGTGTGAGGGAGCGGTAGTGAGGGCTCGTAAGGGGGCGGGGGAGGGAGCGCGGGTGAGGTGGACGAGGGTGAGGTGCGTGGGCAGGTCGAGCAGGTCTACGGCCAGAACCGCCTCACGGCGGTCGGGAGGTCGGACCACCGGCCGGTGCGGCTCGCCGACCATCCCCACCAGCGCGGCGGCGCGACCTCGCTGCGGTACGCGGTGCACGAGGAGGCCGGAGGCGTGGCGAGCGGGTACGAGCTCTTCCGGCACGCCTCGGTGCCGCAGGGGTTTCGGGGGCGGGGGACGGCGGCGGAGGAGTCGTCGGTCCGGGTCGTCCGGGAGGCCATCAGGTCGGTCTGCCCGACGGGGAAAGCCCGGCGGTCGGGGAAGGGTTCGCATCATCGAGGAAGTGGCGCCGTTCGGACTCCGTGGGCCACGGACGCCTGCCGCGGGCCTCGCGTGGCAGGGCGTGGCGGGGCTGGCCATCCGGTGATGTCCGGCGGGGACTGCGTTTCGGGTGGCCGATTTCTTACGGTGGTGTCGTCGACGATGGGCCGGGACCAGCTCGGGGTCGGTTTCGGTGAGGAGGGAGACGAGGGGGCACCGCTCATCGAGTGGCCGAGGACCGCCGCCGGGCTGAGGACCAGGGCATGGAGCAGGGGGCGGTGACGGCACCGTACTCCTGCGGGGGAAGGTGCCGCCGTTCTCCGAGAGGCCGTGTCCGCGTAGGCCGGGGGCGAGGGCGCGGTTCCGGCTGGTGCTCCGGGTCCGTCGGAGTGCGTTGTCGGTCGGGTCGCCTACTCTTCCCGGCATGAGCAACGACAGCAGCGCCCTTCTCGGGGAGAACGCCACCTGGCAGGCGCTCCAGGGCACTCCGCTGGGCGAGATCAGGCGTCGCGCCGCGCTGGTCGCCGTCGAGGCGGACGTGGAGCCGACCGAGGTCGACGGCGCCGAGCGCCTCGCCTGGAACGACGGCGGTGGTCAGTCCGCCGTCTGGTACTTCACCGCCGACGGCCGCGCTCTCCTGCTGACCTTCGACCACGAGGGCTCCCTCAACCTCTACGCCGAGGGCGACTACGCCCTCCAGGTCTCCCTCTACGAGGGCGTCCCCGACGCCCTGGTCGCCCTGGTCCGTGACCGCCCGGAGAACTACGAATCGCTCAACCTCACCGACCCGGACTCCGGTGCCACCATCCACTACGCGGGCGGCGTCTTCTGGTTCGACGGCGCTGCCGAGGGCGGCTGGCGCATCGCCGACGGTCTGGCGGCCTACTGCGAGCGGGAGAAGATCGAGCTGAACGGCGAGGCGGGCTTCAGCTACTGCCTGGCCCCGTACCACTTCGGCGAGGAGTTCCCGGAGCCCGGCCGTAGCTGAACCGCCGCCCGCCCGCGCCGCATGAACGAGGTCGGTCCGATGATCCGCCCCGTGGAGAGAACACCTAGCCACGAGGCCCGGCGCCTGCGGCTGTCCGTCATCCCAGCGCCTCTCGCACGCTGGGGGAGTTCGGGGCCCCGCGCGCTATCGCTCCCGGAAGCCCCACCGTGCAGACCCGGACCGAGCACACCGCAGCCGGGAAGACGGAGCACGACCACGGCACCGACTGTCGAACTGCGACGGTTCCCCATTCTGGGATGACGTACGCGAGGACACGGCCGAGGTCTGCGCAGAGGTGCGAGCACCGCTCCTGCACCTCCCGAACCGCACCACGCCCGGCTTCGGCGAGAGGCTGGACCGGCACGGCCGCGAACCGGGCTTCGTCCCCGTTCTCGCGTACGCGCAAGGCCAGCTCGGCGGCTACACCTACGCCAACCGCATCGGGCACGGCGTCCGGTACGGGCAGCGCACCACCCCGCCGTCCGGTGACGCGTGCGCCGCGCAGCCGACGCTCGCCCTCAAGGAGATCGGCGTACGACCTGCGTGGCGCGGGACAGGTACCGCCCGCCGCGTCCACGGCGTACTCCTCGCCGCGAGCGGCGACCAGTACGAGACCCTGATGGTCGACTCATCGGCAGGAGAGGGGAAGTGCGTGCCCTCTACCGCTCGTGGGGGTACGAGGACATCGGTACGAGCCAGCCCTCACCGGCCTCAGCGGGAGGCTGAACCTCTCCGCCCGCCCCCCGGGGCCGAAGTGGCGGGGCGGCCGGTCAGTCCAGTACCGCTGTCGCCTCCACCTCGACCAGGTGCTCGGGGACGTCGAGGGCGGCGACGCCCACCAGCGTGCCCGGCGCGGCCGGGGCCGTTCCCAGCCGGGCGCTGGCGCGGGCGACGCCCTCCTGGAACTGCGGCATCTTGTCGGGTGTCCAGTCGACGACGTACACGGTCAGCTTGGCGACGTCCGCGAAGGTGCCGCCGACGGCGGTGAGAGCGGTGTGGACGTTGAGGTAGCACTGCTCGACCTGGGCGGCGAGGTCGCCGGCGCCGACCGTGGTGCCGTCCGCGTCCCAGGCGACCTGACCGGCCACGAAGACCAGCCGCGATCCGGTCCCCACGGCCACCTGCCGGTAGGCGCCGACCTTCGGCAGTTCCTCGGGGTCCACCAGGGTGATGGCCATGTTGCGGCCTCCTTGTCGTCATACGCGGGCGTGAGCGCCGGAGCGGGGCCGAGGCCACGCGCTCCACGGTCACTTGTGGTTACTCGAGAACCGTAAGAGAGTTCCCGCCGCCTGGGAAGAACGCACTTTTCGGTGACGGGGGAACCTGATGGTGACCGAGCAGCTCAACACGGCACACCGGAGGGGCGCGGGGCTGAGCCGTGCCGGCTCCCCGGCGCGCGGGGTCTTCTCGGAGGCCGCCGACCAGTGGGCGCTCCTGATCGTCGACGCGTTCGGCGAGGCCACCACGGGCTCCAGCGAGATCCGCGACCGGGCCGAGGGCAACGGCCACAGGACGCACTCCCAGCCCTCCGCGTGCTCGAACGCGACGGACCGGCGGAGCGGTAGGCGCACCCGACGGTTCCGCCCCGCGTCGGTGACACGCTCACCGAGCCGGGCCGGGCCCCGCGTGGGACGACCCGCCTGCTGTGCGCGTGGACGCGGCGGTACCCGGGAACATCGACGGGGTGCGGGGGCGGTGTGAGGAGCGACGGTTCCGGGTACCCCGGGTACCCGGTCGGCGGTCAGCGGAGCAGGCCCAGGGTGTCCAGCGAGGTCCCGGACGCCCACTGCTGCAACTGGCGTCCGTCGACCAGGTGGTCGCCGCCGGGACGGGAGGCCCACTCGATCTCGGTGGGGCTGTACGTCCCCCGGCTGACGACGACGCGGATCACCCGGTCGTCGGCGGGGCCGCCGGGCTCGCGCAGGGTGGCCGGGCCGCCGGGCGGTTCGCCGGCACCGGAGCCGTCTTCGGCAGGGCGGAACGAGACGTCGAGGCGGCGGTCGCGGCGGTCGCGCGCGTACAGGCGGGGCCGGCCGTCGTCGGGCATGGGCAGGACGTGCCAGCCGTCGCGGCGCAGGATGCGTTCGGCGGCGACGGCGAGGCCGTGGTCGTCGAGGACGGCGAGTTCGGCCGGGGTGTAGCGGCCGCTGCGCCGGCGCACCACGGCGCGCCGCCAGGGCACACCGACCAGGGTGGCGGCTGCCAGGAGTACGGCTCCAAGGAGCAGGGCGCCGACGCCGTACACCCGGAACAGCCAGGCGAGGCCGATCACCGGGCCGGCGGTGACCAGGACCATGCCGGCCAAACCGGGGAGGATGTCGCGCAGCTCGGGACCGGCACGGCCCTGGGAGCGCAGTTCGGCGACGGTCTCGCGCCGCTGCGCACGGCGCGAGGTGGGTGCGGTCCGGTGGTCCTGACCCTGCTCCGCCACAGCCGACTCCCCTCACCCGGCGTGCGCCGTCTCCGCAGGCGAACCGTTCCGCCTCCGCCTGACACCCTCGCACGCCACCCCGGCCGGCGCCCGCGCCGGGGCCCACCGGGCGTACGCCTCGGGCGCGTGCTGGTGGACGGCTCCTAACCCCGCGTCACGCCCAGGAACACGTGCCACGCCCGGTTGGAGACCCGTACCGTCCCCCGGCCCGGGTCCTTGCTGTCACGTATCGGAACCAGGCCAGGCAGGTCGTCGCGGACCTCGACGCAGTCCCCACCCTGCGTGTTGCTGTAGCTGCTCTTGCGCCACGGACCGGCGACGTCGTCGGGAGACGCGAGTGACACCGTAGGAGCCCTCCAACACGTTGCGGATCATGGCTGCGGACGCATGGGGTGAGAGCGCCTGGGCGTGAAGCTGATCGAATGCTAGCCCGTAGCCCGCAGCCGTTTCCGGGTCGTCGATCAGCTCCCCGGAGTGCGAACTCTCCAGGTAGGCGACGTCCGGGCGACGGTCGAAGCTGAGGACGGTGACCGAGCCGCCGAGCGCCGGGTGCACGCCGGCGGAGAAGGGCAGCACCTGGAGCGAGACCCGCTCCGTCTCCTGCATGTGCAGCAGGTAGGTCAGCTGCTCCCGCATCACCTCCGGCGGCCCGATCGGTCTGCGCAGCACGGCCTCGTCGAGGATGGCCCAGAAGTACGGCGGCGACTCCCCGGTGAGCAGCAGCCGCCGCTCCAGCCGGGCGCGTACCAGGCTCTCCAGGGCGCCGCCGACGCTGGGCCGGGCCGCGGCCAGCAGGGTGCGGACGTAGCTCTCGGTCTGGAGCAGGCCGGGGACGGTGGCGGCCATGTACTTGCGCATCCGGGTGGCGCGCTGCTCGAAGCGCATGAAGGCGCGCGACCAGTCGGGGTACGGGGTGCGCTCGATGTGGGCCCAGAGCGCGAGGAGTTCGCCATCGGCGTCGAGGGCCTGGTCCAGGAGCCGGCAGACCGTCTGACTGGGGGTCTCGCGGCCGAGTTCCATCTGGGCGAGGCGGCCCTGCGAGGTCGCCGCCTTCGCGGCCAGTTCCGTCTGGCTCCAGCCCTTCGCTCTCCGCAGCCTGCGGATGCGCGCGCCGAGCAGCGCCGCGAGCGAGGCGGTGGGGTCCACGGACTTCGGCGCTGGCATCTGCCCCCCGGTCTGGGTAATCAGGAACGCGATTGATTACCGGATTGTCCCTACTTTCGCCACGCTCTGGGCACAAGTTCCCTTGACCGGACGTCCGGTCGGGCGGACGCGCCCCGGGGCGTCCGCGGCGCCACCCGTACACCCCCGCCCGAGACCCGACAGAGGCCAGACGCCGAGGAGAGTGCACGATGACGATCACGCCCTTCGCCCTCCGGTTCGCCCGTCCGCAGGCCGACGAGCCGGCGGCGCCCTACGCCTTCGACCGGACCGAACAGGTCAACGTGCTGGCCGACGGCGGGTACGCGGCCGAGGACACCGCGCTCCTGGCGCGGCTCGGCTCCACCGCGTCCACCGCCGGGAGCAAGACCCACTGGGACGACTGAGCGATGACCGTTCTCGTCCTGACCTGCGAGGAGGACGTCACCGCCGACGCGGTCGTGCTCCAGCTGCGCGGGCGTGGCGTTCCGGTCCTCCGGCTGGACCCGGCCGACTTCCCCGGCCGGATGGACCTCGCCGTGCGCGTCACCCCGGACGGCGGGGTCACCGGCCACCTGGCCTCCCCCGCCGGGCGCGTCGCGCTGGAGGAGATCCGCTCGGTGTGGGTGCGCCGCCCCGGCGTGCCCGGCCGGCACGTCGCGGCGGAGCAGCGCGAATGGATCACCCTGGAGTGTGAACGCGCCCTCTGGGGCGCCCTGCGCGCCACCGGCGCACGCTGGATGAACCATCCGGACGCCCTGGAGCGCTCCCGCCACAAGCTCTGGCAACTGGCCACCGCCGCCCGCGCCGGGCTGCGCGTCCCGGACACCCTCGTCACCACCGACTCCGACGAGGCCGTCCGCTTCCAGAGGGCGCGCGCGGACCTCGGGGGCGGCCTCATCGTCAAGTCCGTGTCCGGCCGTCACCCGCAGAATCCGCCGCTCACCCTGGCCACCGCCGCCGTCCCGCCCGACGCCGACTTCACCGGCGTCGCGGCCTGCGCCACCTGCCTCCAGCAGCGCGTTCCCAAACGCACCGACCTGCGGCTGACCGTCGTCGGCGACCGGTACTTCCCGGCGTACGTCACCCCGCGCACCGACACGCTCGACTGGCGCTTCCTCCCCGCCGACGCCTGCGAATGGGGGGCCGGCGAGGTGCCCGGCGCGCTGCGCACAGCCGTCCGCACCTATCTGCGCGAAGCTCAACTCGCCTACGCTGCATTCGACTTCGCCATCGACGAGGACGGTACTCCATGGTTCCTGGAGGCCAACGCGGGCGGCCAGTTCCTCTTCGCCGAGATCGAGACGGGTATGCCCATCACGGAGGCGATAGCCGCCTGGCTGGCCATGCGACGGGAGTGAGTGATGGCGGGACGACTGCCCGACGACCGCGAGTACCCTGCGCCCATGGGCTACTTCGACGACCTGTCTCCCGAGCGGACGTGGACGCCCCGCGCCTGCACCCTCTGCTGGGACGCGTCCCGCCCGCTGGCCCTGATGTTCCCGGTGAAGTCCGTCCACTTCTGGCGGGTCACCGACGAACAGGGCACCAGGCAGAAGCTCCGCCACGAGTCCCAGCAGTGGTTCGCCTGCGACCGCTGCAAGGAGTACGTGGTGGAGCACCGCTGGGAGGAGCTGGCCGCCGAACTCGGCGAGCCCGAGGGATACTTCGAGCCGCTCGCCGAAGCCTGCCTGAACACCGGGTGGAGCTACCGCAAGGGCGGGCGGACGGGGCGGCCCTCCGCCTGACCGGCCTGCTCGGTCAGCCCGCCTTCGTGTAGGTGAGGGATTCGCCGGTCGCGTCGTTGAGGCGGGTCAGGCGGCCGTCGCCGTGGAGGGTGAGCGTGGTGGACTCGCCCGCGCCGCACGAGGTCATCGGCCGGCCGACCACCACCTGGGACGGGCCGACGCGCACCGGTCCCCCCGAGCCCGGCTCGGCGCTCAGCTCCGCCTGGAAGACGCAGCGGTAGGAACTGGCGCTGCCCTTGACGGGCCCGGTCGCGGTGAGGGAGAGCACGAGGTCGCCGACCTCGCCCTGCTGGAGCGTGAGGCGCCGCTCGTCGGCGGTGCCGATGGTGGTGGTCCAGGTGCCCAGGAAGGCGGCGGGGACGGCGCCCCCTGCGGCCTCGTCGTCTCCGGACGGCGTCCGCTCCGCCGGGCCGGAGTCGCCGCCCGGGGCGGCGGAGGAGGGCTGCTTCGGGTCGCTGGCGAGGTCGCCCCCGCCGTCCTCGCGGAGCGAGGCGTACACCCCGGCGCCCGCGCCGAGGGCCACGATCAGGGTGATGAGCAGCAGGAGGACCGTCGGGCCGCGCCTTCGCGAGGGCGCCGGGAGCGGGGTGGTGGCCGGCCCCGGGTGCTGGTGGGGCTGGGGGTAGCCGTAGGCGGGGGGCCCGCCGTGGGCCTGTGCCGGGGGAGTGGCGGCGGCCGGGGCCGCGTGGGGCTGGGCGGCATGCTGCGGGGGAGGGGGCGGGGTGGTGCCGTCGACGACCGTGGGGAGGTGGTTGACGCCACCGGCCTGGGGTGTGCCGGGGGTGCGGGGGCCGGGCGGGGCGGGAGCGCGCGGCGGGCTCGCGGGGCCGGCGGGTACCTCCGGGGCGCCCTGGGGCGCCGGGTGGACGGCCTCGGCGGAGGGTGCCGGGGGTGGCGGTGTGCCCGGGGCGGTGGGTGCGCCGGCCGCCGGGGCCTCGGCGGAGGCGCCGGGTCCGGGGGCCGGGGTCGCGGGGCCGTTCTCCGGGTCCTCCCGGTCGAGCAGGCGGACCGCGTGGCGGCCGAGCTGGGCGACGAGGCTGCCGGGGAGCCACGGGTCGAGGGCCCTGCCGTCGCCGACGGTGTCGTCGGCGCCGGTCAGGGTGAGCAGGCGGCCGGGGGTGGGACGGGCCTCGGGGTCCTTGTCGAGGCAGGCGCCGATGAGGGCCTGGAGGTTCTCGGGGACCTCCGCCAGGCTGGGCGGTTCCTGGGCGATGCGGTACATCAGGGCGTGGACGCCGCTGTCGGCCGTACCGAAGGGGAGCGTTCCGGTGGCCGCGTAGGCGAGGACCGAGCCGAGGCAGAAGACGTCGGCGGCCGGGGTGACGCGGTCGCCGCGGACCTGCTCGGGGGCCATGAACCCGGGCGAGCCGACGACGGCGCCGGTCCGGGTGAGAGCCGCGTCGGCGGTGGTCTCCAGGGCGCGGGCGATGCCGAAGTCGATGACGCGCGGGCCGTCGATGGTGATGAGGACGTTGGACGGCTTGAGGTCGCGGTGGATGAGGCCCGCGGCGTGGATCTCCTTGAGGGCGTGGGCGAGGCCGGCCCCCAGGATGCGGACGGAGCGCTCGGGCAGCGGGCCGTGGTGCGAGGCGACCACCGACTGGAGCGAGGGGCCCGCGACGTATCCGGTGGCCAGCCACGGCACCTCGGCCTCGGTGTCGGCGTCGAGGACGGGGGCCGTCCAGGCGCCGCCGACCCGCCGCGCGGCCGCGACCTCCTTGCGGAACCGGTCGCGGAACTCCGCCCGTTCGGCCAGCTCCCGGCGGACCAGCTTCACCGCGACGGTGCGCCCGCGCTCCGACCGGGCCAGGTAGACCTGCCCCATGCCGCCCATGCCGAGGCGGGCCTGGAGGCGGTACGCCCCTATGCGCTGCGGGTCCCCCGGACCGAGCTGTTCCATCGCGGCGCCGCCTCCCCCGTAACACGCGTCTGCCACTGGTCCGGAGGATAGTCGGCGGGCCGCGTCCGCGCTCCGCTCGGCCGCCCTTCGTATCCGGACCGGGACGAAAGGCGGTCCCAGCGCCGCGAATCCCCTTGCCGAGCAGGGCACGTGGCGTCATGATCACGCGGTGATCAGCATCTTCGTCATCGCGGCCGCCGGTTTCGGTGTGGCCTCCCTGGCCTCCCGGGCGCGCCGTTCCCGGGAGCGGGCGGCGTTCGACCCCGCCCTGCACGGGCTGGTACCCCGTGACGCACTGGACCCGGACCGTGCCGGGCCCCCGCGCCCCGACCCGGACCACGACACGGTGATCGAGGTCGTCCTCGCCGTCCGCCGGGGGGAGTGGAAGCAGGCCGCCGCCTACGTGGAGGCGGCCGGGCAGGACTGGGACGAACGCTGGTCGCGCGTCGAGCTCCTCCAGGAACTGGCCCAGGAGGACGACGACTGGCTCAAGCGGTGGCGCAAGGCGTGTCCGGAGAGCGGCGACGCCGCCACCGTGCGGGCCGGGCTGATGGTCCACCGGGCCTGGGCGATCCGGGGCAGCGCCTACGCCCACAAGGTGTCCCAGGCCGACATGGCCACCTTCCAGCGGATGCTCCCCGATGCGATGAAGGCCGCCCACGAGGCGTCCGAACTGGCTCCTGCCGACCCCGGTCCCTGGGTCGTGATGATGACGGCCGCCCGCGCGCTCAACTACGACCACGGCCAGTTCTCCCGCCTCTTCGCGGGCCTCCAGACCCGCGCCCCCTACCACTGGGCGGGCCACCTCCAGGCCCTCCCGTACTGGTGCGCCAAGTGGCACGGCTCGGACGAGCTGATGTACGACTTCGCCAAGCGGGCCCTCGCCGCCGCCCCGCCCGGCAGCGTGCTCCCCGGCGTCTACCTGTACGCGCTGGACGAGGAGGAGCAACGGTCCGGCCGGCGCCTGATGCGGACCGACCCGGCCGACAAGGGGCTGCTGCTGACGGTGGCCCGGGCCCTCGCCTCCGTCCCCGGGACCGACCCGCGCCTGCCCGGCCTGCTCCACCTCCTCGCGTACCACCTGACGCGGTGCCAGATGTACGAGGCCGCGCTGCCGGTCTTCCGCACCCTCGGGCCCTGGTGCGGAGCCTCGCCCTGGCGCAAGGGGGACCGGGACCCGGTGGACGCCTTCGACGCGGCGCGGACCACGGCCGCGCTCAAGGTGGCCGAGGGGCGCGGCTGATCCCGGGGCGGCCCGGGCGCTCCCTCGCCCGGGCCGCCCCTCGATGGGACCGCGCCACCCGACAACCTGTCGCCCCCGCCTCCCGGCACCAGACACACCGCCCATTGCCCCGACCGCACCCTCCGCTCTTAGCCTGTGGGCATGACCCCTCAGTCCAGCCAGCACGGCTCCCCCCGTCCGGGGCTCCCCGAGCCCGACCCGCAGACCGGTGCCGCCGTCAAGGCCGCCGACCGGGCGCATGTGTTCCACTCGTGGTCCGCGCAGGACCTGATCGACCCGCTCGCCGTGGCCGGCGCTCAGGGGTCGTACTTCTGGGACTACGAAGGCAACCGCTTCCTCGACTTCTCCAGCGGCCTGGTCTTCACCAACATCGGCTACCAGCACCCCAAGGTGGTCGCGGCGATCCAGGAGCAGGCGGGCCGACTGGCCACCTTCGCCCCCGCGTTCGCCGTGGAGGCGCGCTCCGAGGCGGCCCGGCTGATCGCCGAGCGGACCCCGGGCGACCTCGACAAGATCTTCTTCACCAACGGCGGCGCCGAGGCCGTCGAGAACGCCGTGCGGATGGCCCGCGTCCACACCGGCCGCCCCAAGGTGCTGAGCGCCTACCGCTCGTACCACGGCTCCACCGCCGCCGCGATCAACCTCACCGGTGATCCGCGCCGCTGGGCCTCCGACAACGGCAGCGCCGGCGTCGTCCACTTCTGGGCGCCGTTCCTGTACCGCACGCCGTTCTACGCGGAGAACGAGGCGCAGGAGTGCGAGCGCGCCCTCGCGCACCTGGAGTCGACCCTCGCCTACGAGGGCCCGCAGGCCATCGCCGCGATCATCCTGGAGACCATCCCCGGTACCGCGGGCATCATGACGCCGCCGCCCGGCTACCTCCAGGGCGTCCGCGAGATCTGCGACCGGTACGGGATCGTCTTCATCCTCGACGAGGTCATGGCCGGGTTCGGCCGCGCCGGCACCTGGTTCGCCGCCGACCTGTACGACGTGGTGCCCGACCTGATGACCTTCGCCAAGGGCGTCAACTCCGGGTACGTGCCGCTCGGCGGCGTCGCCATCAGCGGCAAGATCGCCGAGACCTTCGCCAAGCGCCCCTACCCGGGCGGCCTCACCTACTCCGGGCACCCGCTGGCCTGCGCCGCCGCCGTCGCCACGCTGAAGGTGATGGCGGAGGAGGGCGTGGTCGAGAACGCCGCCCGGCTCGGCGCCGAGGTCGTCGAGCCGGAGCTGCGCCGGCTCGCCGAGCGCCACCCGAGCGTCGGCGAGGTCCGAGGCGTCGGCATGTTCTGGGCGCTCGACCTGGTCAAGGACCGCGAGACGCACGAGCCCCTGGTGCCGTACAACGCCGCCGGCGAGGCCAACGCGCCGATGGCCGCCTTCGGTTCCGCCGCCAAGAAGCGCGGGCTGTGGCCGTTCATCAACATGAACCGGACCCACGTGGTGCCGCCGTGCACCGTCACGGAGGAGGAGCTGAAGGAGGGCTTCGCCGCTCTCGACGAGGCCCTGACCGTCGCGGACGAGTACACGGTCTGACGCTCCGGCCCGGTCCGGGCGGAGCCGCCGCACGGAGGGTGACCGGGGTTTCACGTGAAACCCCGGTCACCCTCCGTGGTTTCACGTGAAACCACGCCCTGCCCGTGCAGGCCGCGACCACCTCCGGCCGACCTCTTTCCCGGCGCACGCGCGGCGCTTCCCGCTCCTGTAGCGCGTAGGCTGACGTGCCCATACGCGACCGGGAAGGACAGGCAGATGTGCGCGACGCGCGAGTACAGCGCCCACGCCATCACCCGCTCCACGCTGCGCCAGCAGATCGCCGGCGCGCTCCGTGACGAGGTCCTCGCCGGACGGCTCCGTCCCGGCCAGGAGTTCACCGTCAAGGAGATCGCCGAGCAGTACGGCGTCTCCGCCACCCCGGTCCGCGAGGCGCTGGTCGACCTCTCCGCGCAGGGGCTCCTCGACTCCGTCCAGCACCGGGGCTTCCGGGTGCACGAGTTCTCGGTCGCCGACTACCGGGCCATGATCGAGGCCCGGGGGCTGATCGCCGACGCGATGTTCAGCGGCCTGGGCGGCCACACCCCCGGCGAAGCCGACCGCTACCTCGCCGTACGGCGCAGGGGCGAGGAGGCCGCCCGCGCCGCCTCCGCCGGGGACCTCAACGTCCTCATCGGCTACGACCTGCGGTTCTGGCAGGAGCTCTGCGCCCTCTTCGGCAACCCCTACCTCTCCGACTTCGCCTACCGCCTGCGCCTGCAGTCCTGGGTCTGCTCCGTCCCCCATCTGCGTCGCCAGAGCGACCTGCGTGGCCGCCTGTGGACCGGCCACGGCGGCCTCATCGACGCCCTCGCCCACCGCCGCCTCCCCGAGGCGCAGGCGATCATCGCGGCCTACAACGCCGATTCGCTCGCCCTCATCGAGGAACTGGCCGGCCCCGACGCCCGCTGATCCAAGCCGTACCACCCGGAGCCGGACGGCCCGGTTGCGCCGTACCCTTCCCGCACGACCCCCCACTACGCTTCCCGTGGTGATCCCAACGGCGACCAAGGAGAGTTCTGTTGGCCTGTGACCTGTGGCTGGTCCCCCTTGTCGACGTGCTGTGCCACGCCCCTGACAACCCGTTCGCCGAGGAACTCGCGCTCTACGACTCCGCGCTGGGCGCCGCCGGACTGCCCTCCGTGCCGGTCTACTCCTACATGCCCGGGCTCTCCGGCGACGTCGCCCCCGTCGCCGGCTTCGACTACGAGGCCCTGCACTTCCTGCGCCGCGCCTACCTGCTCCGGGTCTGCGGCCTCGAAGTGACCCCGGTGGACGAACTGGGCGGCGACTACGAGCAGTTGCTGGAGATGTTCGAGGCGACCGCCCAGCGCTCCCACCTGGTCTGGCACTACGACCACGCCGGCGCCTACGTCCCCGTCGACTTCCCCGAGCCGCTGGCCAACGACGAACTCCTCGCCGGGGGCGGCCCGCTCGGCTCCTCCCACGGCCTGCTGCGGGACCTGGCGTACGTCGCCCCGTCCATCGGTATCGATCCGGCCAACCCGCCGACCGCACCCGCACCCCCGCAGGGCCCCACCGAGCTGGAGGAACCCGCCGCCCCCGCACCCCTCGACGACAGCCCCTTCGCCCGCGAACGCCACGTCTGGCTCGGGCTGCACGCGGCGGTCACCAAGAGCCTCGGGCAGGGCTCGATGATCGTCTTCAGCTGAGCCGGTCACCCCGACCGGGCCGGTCAGCGGGTGTCCGGAGGCCGCTGGCGCGGCATGTTCGGGCGGGCGCCCGGCAGCAGGGCCGGTCGGGCGCTCTGGGCAGGCAGGTCCGCGCGGGCCGGGAGGCTGCCCGAGGCGCGGGCGGCGAGCGGGGCCGGGCCGGTGCGGAACTCCACCATCCAGTCCGCCGTCTCGGTCCTGACCAGGGCGTTCAGGTCGTCCGCGAAGCGGCGCAGCACGCCCAGGCAGCGGTCGGCGGCCTCGGCGGCGGTCCCGTCGGTGGGGCCCAGCACCTCCCGCACACACTCCGAGGCCCAGTCGAACTGGAGCACCTGGAGCCGCTGTTGCACCGCCTGCGCGGTCGCCATGTCCCGCATCCACCCGGAGGTCAGCCCGAGGTACCGGTCCAGGGCGACGCAGGCGGCCGCCGCCAGCACCGCCAGGCAGGCCCACGGCGAGGCGCCGGGCACCGCACCGGTCAGGTCGAGCAGGGGCAGGGCGGCGGCGGTCCCCGCGCCCAGCGCCGCCCCGGCCCGCAGCAGGCGGGCGCCGCGGCGCTTGCGGACCCGGTCGGCGAGGTACCAGTCGGCGGTGGACAGGGCCGACTCCTCGACCCGTTCGTACAGCTCGGTGAGGCGGTCGGCCGGCTGGCCCCAGTCGCCCAGCGGGAAGGGGCGGCCGGTGAGGTCGGCGGGGCGCCGTGGGCGGCGCTGTTCCCGGGGGCGGGCGTCGTCGGCCGGGCCCTCGGGCTGCTCTTCGGGCTGGCTCACCAGGCACTCCCTCTCGGGGTCGCTGTGCGGGACCGTCGTCGGCGGACCGTGCGCGCGGCGGCGGGGCGTGGCGAACGGCCGTACGGGATGGTACGGAGCCGTGGCCACGGTGCGTGCGCACACGCGTGCTTTCCGTGACGCCCGTGGGGTTGGCGGCTCCCGGGCAGGGCGGAAGGCTCCTTACTACCGCGCGGCGGACCGGCGGCGATCCGTCCCGGGTGCCCGAAAAGGGCCCTGATCAGGCCGGGCGCGGGTGGGGGCGGTCACCCGAAAGAGTGCCTCAGCGAGGCTCGGGCCGAGCACGTACGCTCAAGACAGGCGGGTACTCCCGGGCCGGTGCCCGGGCGAGCGACTCCCGTCACGACCCGACCCCCTATCTCTGACCCCAGATCTCAGAACACAGGAGCTGATCGTGATCCCCGGTGGTGGCCAGCCCAACATGCAGCAGCTGCTCCAGCAGGCCCAGAAGATGCAGCAGGATCTCGCGGTGGCCCAGGAGGAACTGGCCCGCACCGAGGTCGACGGTTCGGCGGGCGGCGGCCTCGTCAAGGCGACGGTGAACGGCTCCGGTGAACTCCGCGGCCTGGTCATCGACCCGAAGGCCGTGGACCCCGAGGACACCGAGACCCTCGCCGACCTGGTGGTCGCGGCGGTCCAGGCGGCCAACGAGAACGCCCAGCAGCTCCAGCAGGCCAAGCTCGGCCCGCTGGCCCAGGGCCTGGGCGGTGGCGGCATCCCCGGCCTGCCGTTCTGAACCCCGGCGCGGGAAGGGGTGCGGAACGAGTCCGCCGCGTCCCGTCCCGCACCGCTTGATCCGAGTCCGACCCGGCGCGTTCACCCGTGGTGAATCCGCCTCCCGTAATCCGCCGCACGCCTTCTGGGCGGGCACCCCGGCGGCTACGGTACGAAGCGACGGCCCGGCCCCGGCGAGGGTCCGGCGCCGCGGAGCACGAAGGAAGGCGTTCCGTGTACGAAGGCGTGGTCCAGGAGCTGATCGACGAGCTGGGCAGGCTGCCCGGCGTCGGTCCCAAGAGCGCGCAGCGGATCGCCTTCCACATCCTCCAGGCGGAGCCGACCGACGTGCGGCGCCTCGCGCACTCCCTGCTGGAAGTGAAGGACAAGGTCCGCTTCTGCTCGGTCTGCGGGAACGTCGCCCAGCAGGAGCAGTGCGGCATCTGCCGCGATCAGCGCCGGGACACGACGGTGATCTGCGTGGTCGAGGAGCCGAAGGACGTCGTGGCGATCGAGCGGACCCGAGAGTTCCGGGGCCGCTACCACGTGCTCGGCGGGGCGATCAGCCCCATCGAGGGCGTCGGCCCGGACGACCTGCGCATCCGCGAACTCCTCGCCCGTCTCGCCGACGGAGCCGTCACCGAGCTGATCCTGGCCACCGACCCCAACCTGGAGGGCGAGGCCACGGCGACGTACCTCGCCCGGATGATCAAGCCCATGGGCCTGAAGGTCACCCGCCTCGCCAGCGGGCTGCCGGTGGGCGGAGACCTGGAATACGCGGACGAGGTCACTCTGGGCCGCGCCTTCGAAGGGAGACGACTCCTCGATGTCTGACGCCACGCTCCACTCCACCACGCAGGACCCCGACGACTTCGCCGTCCAGATCGCCGACCAGGTCGAATCCTTCCTGGTCGCCGTCACCGAGATCGCCAAGGGTGACGAGCCGGACAGCGCGGTCCCCTTCCTCCTGCTGCAGCTCTCCCAGCTGCTGCTGGCCGGTGGCCGCCTCGGCGCCCACGCCGACTTCCTCCCCGAGGAGCGGTACGAGCCGGACCTCGGCCCCGAGCCCGACGTCGACGAGCTGCGCGAGCGGTACGCAGCCCTGCTGGCCCCCGTCGACGTCTACTCGGAGGTCTTCGACCCGTACGAGCCGCGCACCGCCCCGGTCCCGGCCCGCATCTCCGACGGCCTCGCCGACATCGTCGCCGACCTGCGCCACGGCATGGCCCACTACCGAGAGGGCCGTACCGCCGAGGCCTTGTGGTGGTGGCAGTTCTCCTACTTCTCCAACTGGGGCACCACCGCCTCCGCCGCCCTGCGCGCCCTCCAGTCCCTGGTGGTCCACGTCCGCCTCAACCAGCCCCTCCCGGCCCTCGACGGCCTCGACACCGACCAGGACCTGGCCGACGAGTCCCTGGACGAGGAGGCCGGCCGCGTCATGGCCGAGGAGATCGCCGGACCCCTGGGCATGCGCCCGGCGCGCTGACCCTCCTCGGGCGCGGTGGGGGTCAGGTGAGCGAGAAGAACAGCGTGTCCTGGGTGTACCAGTCGATGTTCTTCGTGGCGTACTCCCATTCCTCGTGTTCGAAGTCGAGCATCTTGATGAGCAGTCCGAGGTCGTGGCGGAAGTCCTCGGGGACGCGTTCCAGGACCGTGCGGTACGCGTCGGCCGTGGGCTTGGCCTGGTCGAGCGGCAGGTGGCCGATGGCCGGGTAGCCGTCCAGCGAGGAGGGCAGGTAAGGGAACTCGGCGGGCAGGCCGCCGTAGAGGTACTCCAGGGGGAGCATGCCGGAGGGCACGCCCGCGCGGCGCAGTTCGTCGCCGAGCAGGTCGAGGAAGGTGACCGGCTTGGACCAGGTGGCCAGGTGGGAAGGGTCGGAGGCGTTGCGGTCGATGATGATCTGGAGCGCGGTGTGGTAGGCGTTCCCGGCGCACTCGGCCGGGGAGTCGGCGCGCCCGGCGAGGAGGTGCTCCAGGGCCTCGCCTATGGAGAGCTCCCAGTCGACGCCCTGGTGGTCGAGGCTGGCCTGCTCGGCGGCGGCGTACTCGCGCATCCCGGCGAAGCGGCGCGACTGGTCCGAGGTGAGGGCGTCGGCGCCGCCGAGGTAGGCGAGGACGTCCGCCTTGTCGGCGGTGGAGTAAGCGATGTTGTGGCTCATGCCCGCAAGGGTGGCAAGAGGGACTGACAATGAGCTCGGGCGGGGGTGACGCACGCTCAGCGTGCGGCCTCCGTGGGCTGGTTGACCCCTGCCATAGGCTCCGACGCGCCGGGAGCGTGCGCCCGGCGCCCGTGACCCCCGAGGAGCCCCATGCCCGCCCCCGCCGGATTCACCTGGACCACCCGAGCCGACGGCACGGTCGTCATCACGCACCGGGGCCGCAAGGCCGCCACCCTGCGCGGGGAGCGGGCCGCCAAGTTCACCGGGGAGGTGGAGTCGGGCGACCCGCAGGAGGTCATGGCCCGCTGGACCGGCGCGTACAAGTTCGGGAACGAGCGGACGGCGCGGGAGCACCCCCGGAACCGGGGGCGACGTGGGCGCGGGTGAGCCGGTCCCGTGGCCGGGCGGAACCGGACGACCCGCCCATGGCCAGCTCTAAACCTTTTGTGGTCACCCCCACAACCGGGAGTGATCGGTGAGGCCCTGGGAAGGGGATCGGCTGAGCGGCCGTGGGGCGCCTGGGCGGTGATCGCTGTCCGAGCGGGACATCTCGGGATGTGATACCTCCAGGGTGTTTCCGGCCGGCTCGGTAAAATGAGCCGACCGCGGCGGAGCCGACCGCTCCGAGGCGCGGACCGAAACTGATTGACCGAGGAGCGCACGTGGGCCTTGTCGTGCAGAAGTACGGCGGCTCCTCCGTAGCCGATGCCGAGGGCATCAAGCGTGTCGCCAAGAGGATCGTCGATGCCAAGAAGAGCGGCCACCAAGTGGTCGTCGTGGTGTCGGCGATGGGTGACACGACGGACGAGCTGATCGATCTCGCCGGGGAGGTGTCCCCCATCCCGTCGGGCCGCGAGTTCGACATGCTGCTGACGGCGGGGGAGCGGATCTCCATGGCCTTGCTGGCGATGGCGATCAAAAACCTGGGCCACGAGGCCCAGTCCTTCACGGGGAGCCAGGCCGGTGTCATCACCGACTCGGTCCACAACAAGGCGCGCATCATCGATGTCACGCCGGGCCGCATCCGGACCTCGGTCGACGAGGGCAACATCGCCATCGTCGCCGGTTTCCAGGGCGTCTCGCAGGACAAGAAGGACATCACCACCCTCGGTCGTGGCGGCTCGGACACGACCGCCGTGGCGCTGGCGGCGGCGCTGGACGCCGACGTCTGCGAGATCTACACCGACGTCGACGGCGTCTTCACCGCCGATCCCCGGGTCGTCAAGAAGGCCCGCAAGATCGACTGGATCTCCTTCGAGGACATGCTGGAGCTGGCCGCGTCCGGCTCCAAGGTGCTGCTCCACCGCTGCGTGGAGTACGCCCGCCGCTACAACATCCCGATCCACGTGCGCTCCTCCTTCTCGGGGCTCCAGGGCACGTGGGTCAGCAACGAACCGCAAGGGGACCAGAAGATGGAGCAGGCCATCATCTCGGGTGTCGCCCACGACACCTCCGAGGCCAAGGTCACGGTCGTCGGCGTGCCCGACAAGCCGGGCGAGGCCGCGTCGATCTTCCGTACGATCGCGGACGCCCAGGTCAACATCGACATGGTCGTGCAGAACGTGTCGGCGGCCTCCACGGGCCTGACCGACATATCCTTCACGCTCCCCAAGGCCGAGGGCCGCAAGGCCATCGACGCCCTGGAGCGTGCCAAGGGCTCCATCGGCTTCGACTCGCTGCGCTACGACGACCAG
The DNA here is from genome assembly GCF_051397025.1 of Streptomyces sp. BBFR102. Taxonomy (NCBI): domain Bacteria; kingdom Bacillati; phylum Actinomycetota; class Actinomycetes; order Kitasatosporales; family Streptomycetaceae; genus Streptomyces; species Streptomyces sp. BBFR102. The sequence continues at coordinate 2,645,976 of NZ_CP195757.1, read as the reverse complement.
ATCGGCAAGATCTCGCTGGTCGGCGCCGGTATGAAGACCAATCCGGGCGTCACCGCGGCCTTCTTCGAGGCGCTCTCCGACGCCGCCGTGAACATCGAGCTGATCTCGACCTCCGAGATCCGCATCTCGGTCGTCACCCGCGCCGACGTCGTCGACGACGCCGTCCGCGCCGTCCACACCGCCTTCGGCCTCGACTCCGACTCGGACGAGGCGGTCGTGTACGGGGGCACCGGGCGATGAAGCCCCGGCCGACTCTCGCGGTCGTCGGAGCGACCGGAGCCGTCGGCCAGGTCATGCTCCAGATCCTGTCGCAGCACGCCGACATCTGGGGCGAGATCCGTCTGATCGCCTCACCCCGCTCGGCCGGCCGCAAGCTGGTCGTGCGGGGTGAGGAGGTCGAGGTCCTCGCCATCGGCGAGGACGCCTTCGAGGGCGTCGACATCGCCATGTTCGACGTCCCCGACGAGGTGGCCGCCCACTGGGCGCCGGTCGCCGCCGCCAAGGGCGCCGTCGTGGTCGACAACTCCGCCGCCTTCCGGATGGACCCGGACGTGCCGCTGGTCGTCCCGGAGGTCAACCCGCACGCGGTGCGGTCGCGGCCCAGGTCCATCGTGGCGAGCCCCAACTGCACCACCCTGTCGATGATCGTCGCGGTGGGCGCCCTGCACGCCGAGTTCGGCCTGCGCGAGCTGATCGTCTCCTCCTACCAGGCCGCCAGCGGAGCCGGACGCGAAGGCGTCGACACGCTGCGCCGCCAGCTGGCCGCCGTGAGCGGTACGGGGCCGCGCCCGGCCGTCGCGGAACCGGGCACCGGGCCGGGCGACGTGCGCCGGGCCGTCGGGGACGACATGGGGCCCTTCCCCGGACCGCTGGCGCTCAACGTCGTGCCGTGGGTCGGTGAGCTGCGCGAGGGCGGCTGGTCCTCGGAGGAGATGAAGATCCGCGACGAGTCCCGCAAGATCCTCGGCCTGCCCGACCTGCGCACCGCCGTCACCTGCGTCCGCGTCCCCGTGATCACCACGCACTCGCTGACCGTCCACGCCCGCTTCGAGCACGAGGTGACCGTCGAGCGGGCCCGCGAGATCATCGCCACCTCCCCCGGGGTCGTCCTCTTCGACGATCCGGCGGCAGGGGAGTTCCCGACCCCCGCCGACGTGGTCGGCACCGACCCGACCTGGGTCGGCCGGGTCCGGCGGGCCCTGGACGACCCGACCGCCCTGGAACTCTTCGTCTGCGGGGACAACCTCCGCAAGGGGGCCGCGCTCAACACCGCCCAGCTCGCGGAGATGGTGGCGCGGGAAGGCCGCGAGGAGCCCGAGGGCCGGCAGCCCGGCGCGTGAGGGAAGCGGCCGGAACCGGAGGGAGCGCGCACCGGTGCGGTAAGCCCCGGAAAGGGGACTTCGGTGCGTGAACGGCGCTTTCCCGGAGCAAAGGGCGGCCTCGTGTCCGATATGGGGACGGGATTTGGCCGGGAGGGAAAATTCCTCCGCTCGGGCGCCGAAGTCTGTGTAGGGCCTGTGTAAATTGAGTGCGCGATCAGGTGGTGGACCTTCTGAGCTGCACCGACACGGGCATGCCCCCGTGCCGGGCGGCCCTTGGGGAAACGCTTCGCCGCGACCTGCAACCGGGCGCGCGACGCGGGGCGTCTTCAGTAACCGTTCTCGGTCCGGAAAGCCGGTGGGGGGAACTCCGGCCGACGGGTCGTTCCTTGGGCGGAGCCGACCGCCGCCACCGGAATGACGCGAAAACTGGGGAAAAGGGAAGATCGGTTACGCATGAGGGCATTCGACGCAACGCCGGGAACCATGCCTGCCGCGTACAACCCTGTCGGGGGGAAGCGTGTCCAACAGACGTGGCAGAAGTTCTGGACTTCACAGCGGTACAGGCGAGGGGTATCCCCCTGCGCCCCTCACGGCGCCCCCGGGCGGCCGTCGGCTCCGGTGGCATGCCGGTGATCGCCCCGATGCCGGCGACCCGGCAGCCCACCCGTGTTCCGGCTCCGCGTGACGGCGCCGAGGCCACGATGAGCGCGCCGACGACCACGGCGGGGACCACCGTCGACCATCTGACCGAGACCTACCGCGCCCACTACCGCTCGCTCCTGGGGCTGGCGGCGCTCCTCCTCGACGACACCGCCTCCTGCGAGGACGTCGTCCAGGAGGCGTTCATCCGGGTCCACTCGGCGCGCAAACGCGTCCGCGACCCCGAGAAGACCCTCGCCTACCTGCGGCAGACCGTCGTGAACCTCTCCCGGTCCGCGCTGCGCCGCCGCATCCTCGGCCTGAAGCTCCTCTCCAAGCCGATGCCCGACATGGCCAGCGCCGAGGAAGGCGCCTACGACCAGCTGGAGCGGGACGCCCTGATCAAGGCGATGCGCGGCCTCCAGCGCCGCCAGCGCGAGGTCCTCGTACTGCGCTACTTCGCCGACATGACCGAGGCGCAGGCCGCCGAGACCCTCGGCATATCCGTCGGCTCGGTCAAGGCGTACGGCTCTCGCGGGATCGCGGCCCTCCGCGTGGCGATGGGCAGTCCGTCGTGAGCGCGGGCCGCCCCGAGCGGCACGACGGTGCCGACCGGAACCCGCAGGGGCCCGGCCGAGCCGAGGCCCCCGACGGCGGGCACGAGCCGAACGAACAGCAGCGGAAGCAGACTGGGAACGCAGCGGTGAACGAGCAGGGCGGCAAGAGGACCGAGCAGCCCGGAGGGGATACGGGCGAGGAGACCCGGGAACCGGGCTCCTCGGCCCGACCGGCGGCGGAGGCCACCGGCGACCGGTTCCACGACGGCGGCGAGGACGCGGCGGCGGGCGAGCAGGACACCGAGCGGGCCGGCGGGACGGACGCGACGTCCGGCAGGGCGGAGCCGGAGGGCGCCGCCGCCGGCGAGGCCGAGGCGGAGACCACGGTCATCCCGGCGCAGCCGGCCGCCGAGCCCACCACCGCGTTCGACGAGGACGGCCTGCGGCGCCTGCTGCGCGGCGAGACCACGCCGCCCGGGGCGCCCGCCGACCGGCCCGGCCCGCTCGACCCCGAACTGGACGGACCCGCCCCGCTGGACGAGGACGACCTCCGGCGGATCCTGCACGGTGCCGCCGGAGGGCTCGGCCCCGCCGACACCGACGCCACCCTGGAGCATCTGCGGCGCGCGATCCCGGCCCGCCGGGCCCGTAAGCGCCAGGCGGTCGTCGGGATGGCGGCGGCGGCGCTCTTCGTGGGCACGGCCGTCCCGGCGCTGGTCCATGTGACCACGTCGCCGGCGTCCGACGCCCGCCCTTCCATCGCCGGGCACGGGGAGGACGTGCAGGGGGGCACCGGCGGTGAGAGCGAACGCGGGGGCAAGGACTCCGGTGCCGGCTCCGGTAAGGACGGCGCCGATGCCCCCGGCGCCGAGAAGGAGGGGGAGAAGGCCAAGGGCGGCGAGTCCGCCGAGCCCGGCGAGCACCCGGACGGCTCCCCGCTCCCCGACGACGCCCGTGCCGCCGCCTCGCCCCTCTGCGACTCCTCCCAGCTCGGCTCCGCCTCCACCTCCACCGAGACGCGCGGCTCCGACGGCTCCCTCTACGGCACCTTCCGCGTCACCAACGTCTCCGACCGCGGCTGCACCGTCTCCGGCTCCGGTACCGTCTCCGCCCTCGCCGCGGGTGCCGCCGACGCGAGCAGGGTCGGCGTGGTGCCGCACACCCAGGGCGACCCGGCCACCGGCCTCCCCTCGCCCATCACGGCCGCCTCGCAACTGGTCCTCGCACCCGGCGCCGCGTACGAGGTGAAGTTCGCCTGGGTTCCGTCCGAGAGCTGCCCGAGCGCCGGTGACGGCGGGAGCGGGGGCACCGCACCGAACGAGCCGACGCCGCCCGCCGAGGGCTCCAGCGGTGGTACCGACCAGGGCTCCACCGCCCCCGACGTCCAGCCGCAGCTGATGCGCTCCGACGGCGGCAGGGCCGACGGCAGCGTCACCGTCACCCACACCGCCGACGCGGGCGCCCCCAGCACCGCCACCACCGTCCCGGACGCCTGCGCCGGCACGGTCTACCACACGAGCGCCCTCCCGGCCGCCGGCTGACCGGCACTCCGGCCACCCGCCACCTACGACGATGCCCGCCCCCTCGGTGAAGGGGGCGGGCATCGTCGTACGCGCAAGGGGGGCGCCGCTACGGGGCCCGCGCGGGCTCGCGGTCCTCGGCAGCGGGCTCCTCGGGAGCCCCGGTGCCGGCGGACGGTCCGGCCGCGACCGGCTGGGGCGGGCCCTCCGGGGCGATGCCGAGGGCCTCGTCGCGGGCGACCTCGGCGTCCCGGCGCAGCAGCCGGAACCACATGAACACCACGAACCCCGCGAAGACGAACCACTCACCCGTGTAACCGAGGTTCTGGAACGCCTTGAGGTCCAGGCCGCTGTCGGGGGTGGCGGCCGGGGGCACCGGGGTCAGCCCCGCGTTGCCCGGCTGCCCCTCGGTGAGGGTGACCCAGGCGTTCTCGACGGGGTACGGCACCAGGTTGACGAGAGAGGCGGCGCTGATGATGCCGACCTGGTCGGAGGGGAGGCCGCCGCCCTTGTACACGCCGGGCGAGCCCGCGTGCTCGGGCGCCTGGAGGACGCCGGTCAGCGAGACCTCGCCCTCGGGCGGGGCGGGCGCCTCGTCCGCGGCGCCCGGCAGCCAGCCCCGGACGACCGGCAGCGCCGGTGAGCCGTCGGACTGGCGGAGCAGGGCCAGCACGTAGTGGCCGTCCCGGTCACCGACCTCGCGGGCCGGGACCAGGAACTGGTCCTCGTACGTGCCGGTGGCCTCGGCGACGCGGCCGGAGGTGAGCTTGTCGACAGGGAGCAGCTCGCCTACGGGGGCCGGGGGCTCCGTGCTGACGACGGGCTTCTCCTCGGCCTCCTTGTGCGCCTGCGCCCGGTCCTCGAACCGGCCGAGCTGCCAGGACCCCATGAAGACGCAGAAGGGGATGGCGAGGACCACGAACAGGTTGATGCCCCACCAGCGCGGGGTCAGCAGGAACCGGTACACACCCCCCACGGTACGGGGGTGCGCCGCCGCGTCCCGCGCCGGGGCACGGCACGGGACGCGGCGGCCCACCGGATCAGGCCGGCAGGTACCGCGCGGCGAAGTCCAGCTCCAGCCGCACCTGCTTGATCCGCTCCTCGACCACGAGCGAGCCGTGCCCGGCGTCGTACCGGTACACCTCGTGCGGGTGCTCGCGGGCCACCAGCCGGTCCACGTAGTTCTCGACCTGCCGGATCGGGCAGCGCGGGTCGTTGACCCCGGCCGAGACGTAGACCGGGGCCGTCACCGCGTCCACGTAGGTCAGCGGCGACGAGGCCGCGAACCGCTCCGGGACCTCTTCCGGGGTCCCGCCCAGGAGGGTGCGGTCCATCGCCTTCAGCCCCTCCATCTCGTCGTGGTACGCCGTCACGTAGTCGGCGACCGGGACCGCCGCCAGCCCCAGCGACCAGGCGTCCGGCTGGGTGCCGAGGCCGAGCAGGGTCAGGTAGCCGCCCCAGGAACCGCCGGACAGCACGAGGCGGCGCGGGTCGGCGAGCCCCGAGGCAACCGCCCACTCGCGGACCGCCCCGATGTCCTCCAGCTCGATCAGGCCGACCCGGTGCTTCAGCGCGTCGGTCCACTCACGGCCGTAGCCGGTCGAGCCCCGGTAGTTGACGCGGACCACCGCGTAGCCGTGGTCGACCCAGGCCGCCGGGCCCGCCGCGAAGGCGTCGCTGTCGTGCCAGGTCGGGCCGCCGTGGATCTCGAACACCGTCGGGAACGGCCCCTCGCCCCCGGGCCGCTGCACCAGCGCGTGCACCCGGCCGCCCGGGCCGTCCACCCAGACGTCCTCCACCGGCACCGAGCCGGGCGCCTTCATGCCGGGCGCGTCCAGCACGACCGCCCCGGTGGTCGAGCGGACCTGCGGCGGTACGGCGGCCGAGGACCACAGGTACTCGACGGTGCCGTCGGGGCGGGCGGTGGCACCGGAGACCGTGCCGGCCGGGATGTCGACCCGCGCCAGCGTCCCGGCGGCCAGGTCGTACCGCCACAGCTCGCTGCGGGCCTCGAAGCTGTGCGCGATCAGCAGGCCCGAGCCGTCCGGGTACCACTCGGCCGACACGTCGCCGGGCAGCTCGATGGACAGCTCGGTCTGCGAACCGTCCGCCACGTCCCACACCATCGGCTCCCAGCGACCGCGCCGCTGGTGGCCGATGAGCAGCCGGGTGTCGCCCCGGACCGGCGAGAACCCCATCACCGCGAGGCCCAGCTCCTCCTCGCCGCCCCGGGTGTCGTCCAGCTCCGCGACGGTCTCCAGCGCCAGCGGCTCGCCCGGGCCGCCGCCCAGGCGCAGCACCCGCAGTGCCGAGTGCATGGCGTCGCCGTGCTCGGTGTGCTCGATCGCCAGCAGCGTGCCGTCCCGCGACAGGTCGCCGACGCCGGCCGACTCCCGGTGCCGGTAGACCACGGCGGGCGCGCCGCCGTCCCGCACCAGGTGGATCGTCGACCCGTCCTCGTCGGTGGAGCGCCCGACGACGGCCGTGGAGCGCGCGTCCCGCCCGATCGCGAGTCCCGCCGGGTACGAGGGCTCCAGCCCCGGTACCGCCGGCACGTCCTCGCCGCCGCCGAAGGGCTGGCGCATCCACACGCCGAACTCGTCACCGTCGGTGTCGCTGAACCACCACACCGCCTCGCCGTCGGGCGTCAGCACGCCGTCGGTGGTGCCGTTGGGCCGGTCGGTCACCTGCCGCTGGGCACCGGTGGCCCGGTCCCAGGCGTACAGCTCGTAGGTGCCGGTCGCGTTCGAGACGAAGAGCGCGCGGTCGGGGGCGTCCTCGGCCCATTCGGGCAGGGAGACCCGCGGAGCACGGAACCGCTTCTCCCAGTCAGGCATGGCATTCGTGTCACTCATGGCTCCATGTAACCGGATGGGCGGGGGTGGTGCGGACCGGTTGAGGAGGGGGACGGGCCGCAGCGGGTGAACGGCCGGCCGGGGGAGGGTTCCGGGTGGGCCCGGCACCACCTTTGCCGCGGTGGCAACAAAGGTGGTGCCGGGTGCGGCGCGCCCGGATGATCGTCGGCAGGCACCGGGCGCCGTTCTCCGCCGCGTCCGCCTGCCGCACCGCGTCCGCGCCGCCCACTCTGGAGGACCCGTGAACTCCGACGCCCAGTCACCCGGCCCCCTCGTCCACCGCACCGTCGCCACCCCGGCCGGCCGGACCCACCTCGTCGAGCAGGGCAGCGGCCCCCTCGTCCTCCTCGTGCACGGCTTCCCCGAGTCCTGGTACTCCTGGCGCCACCAGCTGCCCGCCCTGGCCGCCGCCGGCCACCGCGCCGTCGCCCTCGACGTCCGCGGATACGGCCGCTCCTCCCGGCCCGCCGACCCGGCCGCGTACCGCATGACCGAGCTGGTCGACGACTGTGTCGCCGTCGTCCATGCCCTCGGCGAACACGACGCCGTCGTCGTCGGCCACGACTGGGGCTCGCGCATCGCCGCCGACGCGGCCCTGACCAGGCCGGACGTCTTCCGCGCCGTCGCCCTGCTGAGCGTCCCGTACCAGCCGCGCGGCGGGCCGCGCCCCAGCGAGGTGTTCGCGGGGATGGGCGGGGACGACGAGTTCTACGTCTCCTACTTCCAGCGGCCCGGCCGCGCCGAGGCGGAGATCGAGCCGGACGTACGCGGCTGGCTCGGCGGTCTCTACGCCGCGCTCTCCGCCGACACCATGCCCGGCCCCGACGAGCCCGACCCGCACTTCATCACCCGGGGCGGCACCATGCGCCGGCGCTTCCCGGACCGGCGCCCCGCCTGGCTCTCCGAGGCCGACCTGGACTTCTACACGGGCGAGTTCGAGCGGACCGGACTGACCGGCGCCCTCAACCGCTACCGGAACATGGACCGCGACTGGGAGGACTTCGCCGAGTACGACGGGGCGCCCCTCACCCAGCCCTCCCTCTTCCTCGGCGGTGCCCTGGACGCCTCCACCACCTGGCTCACCGACGCCATCGACGCCTACCCCCGCACCCTCCCCGGGCTGGTCGCCTCCCACCTGCTCGACGACAGCGGCCACTGGCTCCAGCAGGAGCGCCCCGCCGAGGTGAACCGCCTGCTGACGACCTGGCTGGCCGGCCTGCCCGGCTGACGTCGCCCTGTCCGGGCCTTGCCCCGGTACCGCCCGTCCCGAAGAATGCGGGCGGCCCGCGCGCAGGCCGGCGCGGACCGCCCGAGCCCCGCCCGCGCCCGCCGCGCGGGCCCGCCGCGACAGGAGCCACCGTGTCCGACCCCGCCTCCTCCGCCCCCGCCGCCCGCTTCCGCGCCGCCGTCGAGACCGCGACCACCACCGGCGACCTGAGCGGCTTCAACGGGCTGTTCCGCCCGGACGTCCGCCTGTACAGCCCGGTCTCCTTCACATCGTTCGACGGCGAGGCGACGGTGCTCGGTCTCCTCGGCGTCCTCATCCGCACCTTCGAGAACTTCCGCTACATCGGCACCTTCACCGGCGAGGCCGCCACCAGCCGCGACCGCGAGGCCCCGGCCTCCCCGGCGGACGTCCTGCTGTTCCGGGCCGACGTGGACGGCAGGGAGATCCACGGCATGGACCTGCTCCACTTCGACGAGGCCGGCCTGATCACGGAGATCACCGTCATGGTCCGCCCCCGGTCCGCAGTGCAGGCGCTGGGCCAGGCGGTCCTGCGCGGGCTGGTCGAAGCGGGGCTCGTGCCCGCGGAGTAGGAGTGCGAGGCCGTCCGCCCGCGCCCGGGGCCGGACGGCGGGGCCCGGGCGCGTCATCCCAACGGCCCCCGCCGAATCGTGCCCGGCCCCGCCGACCCGAAGGCTCGCAGGACAGGACCGCTCAGGACGCGCTCCAGGACCCGGGGGGAGACGCCCCGGCCCCGAGCCCCGACCCCGCCCGAGGAGCCCCCATGCCCTCCCCGCCGGACCCCGCCGCCCACCCGGACCCCGAGCAGCCGCGTCCCGTCCCGCCGGCGCCGCCGCAGTTCGGCAGCGGCCTGCCCGGGCTGGAACAGGCGGACGAGCCCTGGCAGCGCCTCGACGGGCCCTCCGCCCCCGCGCCCGCTCCTGACCCGCACGGAAGCTGGCGCACCGAGGGGCTGATCTTCGCGGGCGTCCTGATGCTCTGCCAGGGCGTCCTCGCCGCCCTCCAGGGCATCGCCGGAATCGCCGGCGACCCCTTCTACCGGGACGTCGCCGACTACACGTACCGGATCAGCCTCACCGGCTGGGGCGTCGTCCACCTCGTCCTCGGCGTGGCCGTCGCCGCCACCGGCGCGGGCATCCTCCGGCGGGCCCGCTGGGCGAGGCTGCCCGGCCTCCTCTTCGCCGCGCTGAGCCTCGTCGCCCAGTTCCTCTTCCTCCCGTACCAACCGGTCTGGTCGATCATCGTGATCGCCCTGGACATCTTCATCATCTGGGCCCTCGCGGTGTCACCGGGCCGCGGCCGGAGCGGGGGAGGCGACCACGTGGGCATCGCCCGCCCGAGCACCGGTCCGTAAGATGCGGGCCATGACGGCCGATGCCTCGAACAACCCAGTCCCGCGTACCCAGTTCCGTGTCTCCCACGAGGAGCGCGACGCCGTGGTGGAGCGGCTGCGCGACGCCGCCGCCGACGGCCGCCTGGACATCGACGAACTGGAGGACCGCGTCGGCCGCGCCCTCACCGCCAAGACCTACGGCGAACTGGCTCCCCTCACCGCGGACCTGCCCGGTTCCGCCGCCTTGGCCCCGGTCCCGCCCCTGGTCATCAAGGGCGGCATGCAGGGTGCCTCCCGCACCGGCCGCTGGAAGGTCCCCGCCAAGATCACCGCCCACGGCGGCATGGCCGGTGTCCGCCTCGACTTCACCCGCGTCGAATGCCCCCTCCCCGAGGTCGAGATCGAGGCGTACGGCGAGATGGCCGGCGTGACGATCATCGTCCCGGAAGGCTGGTTCGTGGACTCCGACGGGGTCGACCCCGGCATAGGCGGCCTCCGTGACAAGACCCTCCACCCCGAGACCCGTCTCCCCGGTACCCCCGTCCTGCGCGTCACCGGCACCGGCGGCATGGCGGGTGTCACCATCCGGAACCCGAACTTCCTGGAGCGGCGGAGGCTGGAGAAGGCCAGGGGGCAGTAGGACACGCCGCACGGCCCGGCCTGCCCCGCCAGGGCGAGGTGACCCTCCGCCCGCCGACCGCCGAGGTCGCCGGCTCCGTCCGCGACAGCCCGGTCGAGGAACTGGCCCCGGACCGCTGCCGCCTCACCCTGGGCTCCTGGCCCTGGCCGAACCTGGCCGCCCCGTCGCCCGCTCCGGTACGGAGTGCGAGATCCTGGGCCCGGCGGAACGGGCGGCGGCGATCGGGCGGCCGGCAGGCGGTACGCGGAGGCGGTACGCGAGGCGGCGGCCCGGTACGCCCTCGCGCGGCCGACGCCCCCGTACGCCCGTCGACACCCCTAATCCCGCCGCAGCAACTCGGGATCGAGATGCCGCCGGGCCATCGGCAGCGAGGCCAGCCCGGCGACGACCAGCACCCCGAGCCCGCTGAGCAGCAGCAGGGGAAGCCCGTCGCCGTCCCAGAACACGGCCCCGCCCCCCGTCACCAGATAGCTGGACTCGGCCAGCCGCCCGGCGACAAGTGCACCGCCGATGCCGACCGAGAGGGGCAGCAGCACCTGGGCGCAGTGCGCGGCCCGCAGGGTACGCGGCCGGATGCCGAGCAGGGTGAGGGCGGCGGTCCTGCCCCGTCGGTCCATGGCCCGGTCCGCCGCCGAGACGAGGAACGCGGCGACCCCGATGGCCAAGCCGAGCACCATTCCGGCGCCCAGCAGCCCCTTGACCACGCTGAGCTGGCGGAGCGATTCGATGACGATGCCGACGGGGTCGATCTGCGCCGTGGGGGCGATTCCGGCGAGCCGGTCCAGCGTCGCCCGGACCGCTTCGGGCTCGGGAGCACCGCTGAGCAGGAGCTGGGCGCCGGAGGGGTGGAGGCCGGGAGGGAGGGCCTTGGGCGGGACGAGCAGGATGGCGGAGGACAGATTGGAGGGCTGCTCGACGCTGAAGGTGACCGTCTCCTGCGGGACGGCGAACCGCGCACTCCCCGCTGCCCGCCCGCGCTCGTCCCGCAACTCGGCCGAAAGTGTGCTTCCGGGCTGGAGCAGCTCATCCGACCCCGTGTTGGGGTCGCGCAGGCCAAGCGGCCGGCCGTCCACACATCCCCGCATGCTGCCAGGCCGGACGAACGTCTCCAACTGCGCGCAGGTGGCCACCAGGACGCCGGACCGGGTGGACGTCCGGTCGGTGTACACCGCCTGACCCGACACCTCGTCCGCCTTCGCCATCGCGGCCCGCTGCTCCGCCGTCACCTGCCGGAACGGGACCGCGTACTCCTGGCTCGCCGCCGTCCGCCGGCTCACCTGGTCGAGCTCGACGAGCACGCCCTGGGTCAGGGAGGCCGCGTAGACCAGCAGGACCAGCCCGCTGACGACGCGGAGGGCGGTGCCCGGTGTCGTCTCGTGGTGCCGCATCGCCAGGGTGAGCGGGAGGCGCTGGGTGGTCGCGGCGATCCGTGCGGCCAGCCAGGCCGTGACCGGAGGCAGCGCGAGCACGATCCCCGCCCCGGTCAGCAGGGCTCCGGCGGGCACCAGGAAGGAGGTGAGCGCGCTCGGCTCGACGCGGACCCCGAGAACTCCGAGGACGCAGTACGCCGTGACGATGCCGAGCCCCGGCAGGACCAGCACCGCCGCCAGCCACCGGCGTGGTTGCGCGGGCCGGGCCTGGCGACGTACGGCGAGGGGGCGCAAGGCGGCTTCCCTGGCGTGCCGGCGCCCGGCGAGGTAGGCGAGAGCGGGGCAGCCGAGCAGGCAGGCGACAAGGGTTCCGGCCGTCGGTACCCCGTCCGCCGGGTACCAGGCGAGCCCCACCCAACCGGTGCGCGCGACAGCGGCGTTCACCAGCAGATGCGCCCCGAGCCCCACTACGGCCCCGACCGCGGCGGCGCAGAGCGTCTCCACCGCGCTCACGCGCATGGTGTCGCGCGCGCTCAGCCCGAGCAGCCGCAAGGACGCGAGCCGCCGCGAGCGTGCTTCGGCGGAGAGCCGTACACACACCGAGAGGTAGACGAAGAGCGGCAACAGGACGAGGCAGCAGAGCGTGAACCGCAACGGCGCGACGGTCCCGTCATCGATCGCCGCCTCATCGGGCGACACCCAGCGGCTCCCGTATCCGCGGACTCCCTCCGCTTCGTCGGCCTGCAACTGCGTCCGCGTGCGCCCCACATAGGCGTACAACTCCTGCGGTCCTGTGAGCCCGGCGGGCCCGATGGTGCCGACGAGCCGCCCCGGCAGCGCCGCCTTGAGCGCGGGGCGTTCGGCAAGCAGGTCCCGCAGCGCGGGGGAGGCCACCAACTCGCCCGGCCGAGGCACTCGCTCCACCCCCGGGGGCACGGGAGCCGTCCCCTCGTCCGGCGGGGCGAGGAAGATCCGGGTGAGCGGCCGAGAGCCGAAGGGGTCCTTGCGCTCCAGCGCGAGCGCCCCGGAGCCGGGCCCCTTGCGCGGTTCCCGTACCGCGGCCCTGCCGTCGTGCGCCGAGAGGATCGCCGGAATGCTGAGCGCCGCGGCGAGACAGGCCACGCCGAGTGCGCAGCCCAGGGTCATGAGCAGAAAGCGGACCCGGGTGGCGCGAGGGCCGCGAAGGACCAGTCGCAGACCGAGGACCAAGGGGTTCATGAGGTGCTCCGGGAGGTGGGCTCCCCCGCGGCGGGCGAGGGAACTCCCCGCCCGAGGCTGATGCGGCCGTCGCGCATCACGTAGCGCCGGTCCGCGTGGGAGGCGACCCCTTCGTCGTGCGTGACGAGGAGCACGGCGGTCCCGCGGTCCTTGGCGAGGGTGAGGAACTCGTCGAGCACGGCCGCCGCGTTGACGGAGTCCAGGGCGCCAGTGGGCTCGTCGGCGAAGACGACTGCGGGCTCATGTACCAAAGCGCGTGCCACCGCGACGCGTTGGGCCTGGCCACCGGAGAGCTGGGACACCCGGCGGTCTGCGAACCCGCCCATTCCCAGCCGCTCCAGTACGGGTGTCGCCGCGCGGTGGGCCGGGCCCTTCCGCCGGCCAGCGAGGCGCAGGGGAAGGGAGGCGTTCTCCTCGACGGTCAGCTCGGGCAGCAGCTCGCCGTGCTGGAAGACGAACCCGAAGCGCTCACGCCGCAGCGCCGACAACTCCTCGTCCCCGAGCGCCCCGTACCCTCGCCCTTCGAAGCTCACCGCTCCGGCGGAAGGCGCCAGGACCCCGGCCAGACAGTGCAACAGCGAACTCTTGCCGGAGCCACTGCTACCGGTGACGGCCACGACCTCACCCGGCATGAGCGTGAGGTCGGCGCCCCGTACGGCGAGTTGAGTGCCGTACCGGACGTCAACGCCCTTGGCGCGGAGTACGGGGACAGGATTCGAGGACATGGGGCAGCTCTTTCTCCGCTGGTGAGCGAACAGCGCCCACCAGCGGTTCACCTGGCGGCGGGCGGAGTCAGCGCGTGTAGTGCAGGGTCTTCGTGCAGTTGTCGGGCCGCAGCGAGCCGCGATCCCGGCAAGCCCGAATCCATGCCTCGCTCACGTACAGGGCCGCACCGTCGTAGACCACCTTCTGGAGCTTGACGGTCTTCTTCTGCTTCCCGTTGAAGCGCCGCCAGCTGTAGCCCTCGACCTTCGCCTGGACGTAGACGTTGTGGCCGTCGCTTTGATGGGTGTCCCGCAGGTTTCCCTTGAAGCCGAAGCCTCCGTGCTGGGTGAATTTGGGGTACATCGTGTACTTGGCCTTCTCGAAGGCGACCCCCGTGCCCTTGAGGAGGGGCATGCTGCGCCACGCGTCCGCGACGGCACTCCCCGCCCCCGTGAAGAAGAGCCCAGCAGCCAGTACGGCCACCGCTGACCTGCGCATTCTTGCCTCCGATGGTGTCGAACGAAGTCGGACAGTTACGGAGAGTACGCGCCTGGTCGCAGAAACCCGCTCCTCAGTCCAGCCCTTCACTCGAAGGTGGGGAGGCGGAACATTTCCGCAGACCTGGTGTTGCCGCAGCGGCGCGCGAGCACGGTGAACGGGGTGGTGGCAAGGGCTACCCACCCGGAACTTCCGCTTTCCGGGCCGCCCCCCACCGCGCCCCCCGACTCCGCGAACGCCCCTACTGGCAGGCCAGGTTGGCCGCCGACTGCACCGCGCGCTCGCATCTGGCGGGCCGTCTGGCGGGCCGCCTCCTCGCCGAGGCCGCGCAGGAGCGGCAGGCACCCCTGGGCGAGGCGGAGCTACCTCGCCTGGATGGGCGCGCAGGGGCGGCTGGGGGCCGTCCACGGCCGGCCGCGCCGGAGCAGCGGTCTTCACCCGGGGCGATCGCCGGGCGCCGGGATGGCTGGAGACGTACACCGCGATGGGGTCGTGAGCAACCGGCGTTCGCGCTGCGACGCCGGTTGCTCCGCGTTCCCCGGCCGTCGCGCTGGACCGGCTGCTGCGAGGGGGTGCCGCGTCCCGCTGAAGCGGCCGACCAAGATCACACCCAGCTGACGCCCTGATTGCCTCTGGAACGCAATCAGGGCCGGTCTCCCGTGAGGGAAACCGGCCCTGACCTGGTACTTCTCTGTCGGGGTGGCGGGATTTGAACCCACGACCTCTTCGTCCCGAACGAAGCGCGCTGCCAAGCTGCGCTACACCCCGATGTCGTCCGCGTTGCGGTGACACCGTTACTTTAGCGGACTGCGGCCCAGAGGCGAAATCCGGTTCTCGGGGGTGGCCGGGTGGCCGCTCGTGGGCAGGGGTGCTGGTCGGCGTGGGCCCGGTGGGGGAGCGGGGTCAGGCGTGGGTTTCGCGTTCCGTGAGGGTCAGGAGGGTGGCCTCGGGGGGGCAGGCGAAGCGGACCGGGGTGTAGCGGTTGGTGCCGCAGCCGGCGGAGACGTGGAGGTAGGCGGTGCGGCCGTCCTCGGTGTGGGTGGAGAGGCCCTTGACACGGTCGGTGTCCAGGTCGCAGTTGGTGACGAGGGCGCCGTAGAAGGGGATGCAGAGCTGGCCGCCGTGGGTGTGGCCGGCCAGGATCAGGGGGTAGCCGTCGGAGGTGAAGGCGTCCAGGGTGCGCAGGTAGGGGGCGTGGACGACGGCGAGGGAGAAGTCGTCGGACGGGGCGGGGCCGCCGGCCACGCGGGCGTAGCGGTCGCGCTTGATGTGCGGGTCGTCCAGGCCGGTGAGTCCGATGGCGTGGCCGTCGATCTTGAGGGTGCCCCGGGTGTTGGTGAGGTTGAGCCAGCCGGCCTCGTCGAAGGCGTCGCGCATCGGCTCCCACGGGTTGTGGATGGCGCCGGTGACGGGCTCGTTGCCGTTGAGGCCGTGGCGGCCCTGGATCTTCTCGATCAGGTAGCGGCCGGGGTTGCGCAGGCGGGGGCCGTAGTAGTCGTTGGAGCCGAAGACGTAGGCGCCGGGGAACTCCATGAGGGGGCCGAGCGCGTCGAGGACCTCGGGGACGCCTTCGGGGTCGGAGAGGTTGTCCCCGGTGTTGATCACGAAGTCGGGGCGCAGGCCCGCCAGGGACTGGAGCCAGGCGCGCTTCTTGCGCTGGCCGGAGACCATGTGGATGTCGGAGACCTGGAGGACGCGCAAGGGGCGCATGCCTCGGGGGAGGACGGGGATCGTGACCCGGCGGAGCCGGAAGGAGCGGGCCTCGAACCCGGCCGAGTAGACGAGTCCGGCGGCCGCGGCCGCCGTGATTCCCAGGGGTACTCCGTATCGCGCGCGCATGGGACTCATCGTCGCAGACGGCGGGGGGCGGGGAAATCCGCGGGCGGTCCGGACGGCGCACCTGAGAGGATGACGTCATGACCACGCTCAAGTCCAGGCTTCAGGAAGACCTCACCGCGGCGATTCGCGACCGTGCCGAGCTGCGTTTGGCCACGTTGCGGCTGACGCTGGCCGCGATCACCAAGGAGGAGGTCGCGGGCAAGCAGGCGCGCGAGCTCTCCGACGACGAGGTGCAGAAGGTGATCGCCAAGGAGGCGAAGAAGCGCCGCGAGGCCGCGGACGCCTTCGGTCAGGCCGGCCGTACCGAGCAGGCCGATCGGGAGCGGGCCGAGGGCGAACTGCTCGCCGAGTACCTGCCGAAGCAGCTCTCCGACGAGGAGCTGGGCCAGATCGTCGCCCAGGCCGTCGAGGAGGCGCGCGCCGCCGGGGCCGAGGGGCCGCGGGCGATGGGCCAGGTCATGAAGCTCGTCAACCCGAAGGTGGCCGGCCGGGCCGAGGGCGGCCGGGTGTCGGCGCTGGTGAAGCAGCGGCTGGCGGGCTGAGCGGCCGCAGAGGCAGAGCCGCCCACCGACCAGAAGAAGGGCGCCCCCGGTACGAACCGGGGGCGCCCTTCTCGTGTGCCGTGTCGACGGGAGCCCGTCAGTGGCCGCCGAAGAGGTCCGGCGGGAGCTCGATGCCCGGGAGCGGGTTGCCGTCACCGGAACGGTTGCCGGGCTTGTTGTCCCCGCCGCCGTTGCCGTTGCCCGGGCGCTTGGGCTTGTTCCTGCCGGGCTTGTCGGGCTCGGGGATGTCGACCAGGTTGAAGCCGGGGGCTTCCTTGCCCTCCAGGGCGCCGGCCATCGCGGTCTTCCAGATCGGTCCGGGGACCTCACCGCCGAAGACCTTGTCGTGGTAACGGCCGCCGATGTTGATGTCGACCATCTGCCGCTTGTGCTGCGGGTCGCCGACCCAGACCGCGCCGGAGAGGTTCGGGGTGTAGCCGGCGAACCAGGCGGCGTAGCGGAAGTCGGTGGTGCCGGTCTTGCCGGCGCTGGCGCGGCCGTCGAGGCCCGCCTGGCGGCCGGTGCCGTCCTCGACCACCCCGCGCAGCAGGGTGTTGACGGTGTCGGCGGTCTTCTCCGACATGACCTTGGCGCAGGTCGACTTCGGCACCGGCATCGACTTCTTGTCCGGGCCGGTGATGGAGGCGATGGCGATCGGCGAGCAGTAGGTGCCACGGGTGGCGAAGGTGGCGTACGCGGCGGCCATCGTCAGCGGGGAGACCTCCTGGGTGCCCAGCGCGATGGACGGGCCCTGCTGGAAGTCGTTGCCGTCGGAGCGCTCGATGCCCATCTTCTTGGACAGTTCGACGACCGGGCAGGTGCCGATCTCGCTGATCATCTGCACGAAGTAGGTGTTGACCGAGAGGGCGGTCGCCTCCTTCATGGAGTACGGGCCGACCTCCTTGTCGTTCTCGTTGGCCAGCTTCTCGGACGAGGTGTTGACGTAGTTGTCGGAGCAGGTGGCGACCGGGCTCGGATACGGCATCTCGTACGGCGAGGAGTACGTCTTCGTCACCGGCATGCCGCGCTCCAGGGCGGCGGCGGCCACGATGGGCTTGAAGGTGGAGCCGGGCTGGTAGCCGGCGCCGCCGCCCATGTCGGCGTTGACGGAGAGGTTCATCTCCATCTCGTTCTTGCCGTAGCCGTACGGCCTGGACTGGCCCATGCCGGTGATCTTGCCGGTGCCGGGCTCGACCAGGGCGACCGCCGTGGCGACGTCGTCGTCCTGGTTGACGCCGTTCTCTATGGCGGCCTGCACCGACTCCTGCGCCTTCGGCTCCAGGGTGGTGCGGATGGTCAGACCACCGCGCTCCCAGGTCTTCTGGCGCTCCTCGGCGGACTTGCCGAAGACCGGGTCGGAGAGGAAGGCGCGGCGGACGTAGTCGCAGAAGAACCCGGCGCCCTTGTCGGCGGTGATGCAGCCGCTGCTGGGGCGGCTGATCTGCAGACCGAGCGGGGCCTTCTTCGCCTTCTCGGCCTCTTCGGGGGTGATGTCGCGGACCGCCGCCATCCGCTGGATGACGGTGTTGCGCCGCTTGGTCGCCTCCTGCTCGTCGTTGACCGGGTCGTACCGGCTGGGCGACTGGACCAGGCCCGCGAGGAGCGCCGACTCCTGGAGGTTCAGGTCCTTGGCGGGCTTGGAGAAGTAGCGCTGGGCGGCTGCCTCGATGCCGTACGCCTGCTGCCCGAAGAAGGTGATGTTCAGGTAGTTCTCGAGGATGCCCTTCTTGCCGAGCTCCTCCTCGATCTGGATGGCGAACTTCAGCTCGCGGACCTTGCGGCCGATCGTCTGCTGGGTGGCCTCGGCGACCTTGTCGGCGTTGTCGCCGGCCTCCTCGACGAAGACGTTCTTCACGTACTGCTGCGTCAGGGTCGAGGCGCCCTGGGAGACGCCGCCGCTCTGCGCGTTCTGGTTGACCGCGCGGAGGATGCCCTTGAGGTCGACCGCGCCGTGCTCGTAGAAGCGCGAGTCCTCGATGGCGACGATCGCCTTCTGCATGTACGGAGAGATGTCCTTGAGGGGGACGATGGTGCGGTCCCGGTAGTACACGGTGGCGATCTTGCCGCCCTCCGCGTCCAGGATGGTGCTGCGCTGACTCAGCGGTGGCGTCTTGAGGTTGGCCGGCAGCTCGTCGAATCCCTCGACCGAGCCCTTCGCGGCCAGGCCCAGGGCCCCGGCGGCGGGCAGGGCGAGCCCCGCGAGCACCGCACCGGCCGCCACGCTGACCCCGAGGAACTTGGCGGCCTGCTGGGCCGGAGACAGGCCGCCGCCCGAGCGCTTGTTTCCCATGGGAGGCAGCCTAATCCGTCAAGTGTGCTGTTCCGAGGGAGCGGGGCCCTGGGAGGAGGGCGGTACCGGACTGTGACATCCGGTCGGCCCAGACGGTCCGGAACGCCTGGCTCCGCCGAGCGGGCAACTCCCGGCGCGGAGGTTGGGATTCGCCGGACAGGGGCGCAAACCTTGGCCTAAGGTATCCGCAACTGTCACAGCACAGCACTGCCGTAGCAACCCCCGTGCACGATGCGAGCGTGGAACGCGCATGACCAGAGTCTGAGACCGAGCCGCACACCGGTCCGGTGCCGGAAGCCCCGAACTTCCGGCACCGTCCCGCCGGTCGCGTTCTCGGACGCCTGACACTCGAGGACCGGTGGCACCGCCCGCCCCATCACCGCCACCCGGCGGCGTTATAGGGGTGTCCGTGTGCTGATGTCCTTCATGTCCCGGGTGGATCGCCCTCATGCGCCGGGAAGGTCCCGCATGTCCCCAGGTCACTCCGTTGGGTGATCTGCCGCGTACGCATAGTCCGTTCGGGCCATTCAAGATTGGGCCCGCTGGGGGTGTTGTGCTGTGCCCGGCTTCCGTAACGTCCTCAACTGGCTGCGGTGAATATGCCGCTGCCGCCGTGGGGGAGCCTCGATTCGGGAGAGGACGGCGCCGGTATGGGCTGGGTGACCGACTGGAGTGCGCAGGCCGCCTGTCGCACTACCGATCCGGATGAACTGTTCGTACAAGGAGCAGCGCAGAACAGAGCCAAGGCGGTGTGCACCGGATGCCCGGTGCGTACGGAGTGCCTGGCCGACGCGCTGGACAACCGCGTCGAATTCGGCGTGTGGGGTGGCATGACCGAGCGGGAGCGCCGAGCGCTGCTGCGCCGGCGGCCCACCGTCACGTCGTGGCGACGGTTGCTGGAGACCGCGCGCGTGGAGTACGAGCGCGGGGTGGGCCTGTTGCCCGCCGACGCGGAGGTGAACGACGACTCCGCACTGACCGCCGACGACCGCGAGGTCTACGCGCGGCTGCTCGCCGTCGGCTAGACCGGCCGGCGAGCGGGGAGTACGGGAACCAGGCGCGGGCCGAGGACGGCCGGGCGCCTGCTCCCGGACGTACGCGGGGCACGGGTGCGCCGCTACGGGACGGAGGCCGGCGCGGGGTGCCCGCGGCCGGGCGCTCGCGCGGCGGGTCCGCCCGTGCGCGCCGTCGCGCGTGGGTCTCAGGCGGCTCCGTCGTCCACCGGGCCGGTGCCGGCCTCGGCGAGGCAGGTGCCGATGGCGCGCAGGCCCGCCAGGTCGTGGACATCGCCCGGCAGGGCGGCCACCTCGGCGACGGGCACCTCGGGGTGCCGGGCCGTGAAGCGGTCGCGGGTGCGCTGCTCGCGGGCGAGCAGCCGCATGCGTTCGGCGTGCAGGCGCAGCAGGCCCGCCGCCAACTCCTCGACCGGAACCGGAACTTCCTCGTCTGGGTCCTTCTCTTCCTCTGCCGCCCCTTCTGCCTCTTCCGCTGTCGTGGTCGCCGTATCCGCGCGGACACCGTCCTGGTCGGCGGGGGAGCCGGGACCGGAGGAGGTGGCGCGGTCGGTGGCGGCCTCGGGGGCGGAGTTACCGACGAGTCCAGCTTTCCCGGGCGGTTGATCCACAATGCCGCCGCCGTCAAGATTTTCCGCCGCCGCCAGTGCCTGCTCGGCGGAGAGCCGGGCGGCGCCGCTGGAGTGCACGCGGTTGAGGACCAGCCCGGCCAGCGGCATCCTCTCGGCGCCGAGGCGCTCCACGAAGTACGCGGCCTCGCGCAGGGCGTCCCGCTCCGGCGCCGCCACCACCAGGAAGGCCGTCCCCGGCGCCTGGAGCAGCTGGAACGTGGCGTCGGCGCGGGTGCGGAAGCCGCCGAACATGGAGTCCATGGCGGCCACGAAGGTCTGCACGTCGCGCAGGAGCTGGCCGCCGAGGAGCTTGCCGAGGACGCCGGTCATCATCGACATCCCGGCGTTGAGGAACCTCATCCCAGCTCGGCCGCCGACCTTGGCGGGCGCCATCAGCAACCGGATGAGCTTCCCGTCCAGGAACGAGCCGAGTCGCTTGGGGGCGTCCAGGAAGTCCAGGGCGGAGCGCGAGGGCGGGGTGTCGACGACGATGAGGTCCCAGGCGTCGGCGGCGCGGAGCTGCCCGAGCTTCTCCATCGCCATGTACTCCTGCGTCCCGGCGAACCCGGACGACAGCGACTGGTAGAAGGGGTTCTCCAGGATCGCGCGGGCCCGCTGCGGGTCGGCG
This sequence comes from Streptomyces sp. BBFR102, assembly GCF_051397025.1. Taxonomy (NCBI): domain Bacteria; kingdom Bacillati; phylum Actinomycetota; class Actinomycetes; order Kitasatosporales; family Streptomycetaceae; genus Streptomyces; species Streptomyces sp. BBFR102. The sequence continues at coordinate 2,625,150 of NZ_CP195757.1, read as the reverse complement.
TGGGCCTCGACGATCTCGTCGAAGGTCCGCTTCATGTCCAGCATCATCGCGTGCAGCTCGCCCTCGCCCTCGACGCCGGGGACCTGGCGCGGGACGTTGTCGAGCGAGTCGATGCCCATGGACTGGGCGAGGCGGCGGGCCGGGTCGATGGTGAGGACCACGACCCGGCGTCCGCGCTCGGCGGCGCGCAGGCCGAGGGCGGCGGCGGTCGTCGTCTTGCCGACGCCGCCCGAGCCGCAGCAGACCACGATCCGGGTCTCAGGGTCGTCCAGCAGCGGATCGACGGCGAGCGGATTCGCCGGTTCCAGACTCACCAGGGTCCTCCTCGTTCCGGGGCCACCGGGTCAGGCCGTGGCCCCGACGCCCTGCTCGCGCAGGAGCGCCGACAGTTCGTAGACGCCGGCCAGGTCCATGCCCTCGGTGAGCAGCGGCAGCTCGTGCAGGGGGAGGCCGAGGCCGGTCAGGACGGAGCGCTGGGCACGCTCCAGGGTGTGCCGCTCGGCGTACTCGCCGGCCTGCACCAGGAGCGGGTCGACCAGACGCTCGGCCTTGCCGCCGCGGCGGGCGCCGCCGAGCCCCGCGGCGGAGAGCGCCTTGGCGACGGCGGTGTGCGAGGGGTCGCGGAGCGCGGTGCGCAGCGCGGCGTCGCCGAGCACGGCGGGGCGGACCATGTTGACCGCCACGCGGCCGACCGGCAGCCCGGCCCCGCGCAGCTCGGCGAGGCCGTCGGCGGTCTCCTGGACCGGCATCTCCTCCAACAGCGTGACCAGGTGGACCTCGGTCTGCGGGGACTTCAGGACTCCCATGACCGCCTGCGCCTGATGGTGTATCGGACCGATCCTGGCGAGGCCCGCGACCTCGTCGTTGACGTTGAGGAAGCGGGTGACGCGGCCGGTGGGCGGGGCGTCCATGACGACGTGGTCGTAGACGTACCGGCCCTTCCGGTCCTTGCGGCGGACCGCCTCGCACGCCTTGCCGGTGAGCAGGACGTCGCGCAGGCCGGGGGCGACGGTGGTGGCGAAGTCGATGGCGCCGAGCTTCTTCAGGGCCCGGCCGGCGCCGCCCAGCTTGTAGAACATCTGGAGGTAGTCCAGGAGGGCCAGCTCCGGGTCGATCGCCAGGGCGAACACCTCGCCGCCGCCGGGTGCCGCCGCGATCTTCCGCTCCTCGTAGGGCAGCGGCTCGGTCTCGAAGACCTGGGCGATGCCCTGCCGGCCCTCGACCTCGACCAGCAGGGTCCGCCGCCCCCGCGAGGCGAGGGCGAGCGCGAGTGCGGCGGCGACCGTCGTCTTGCCGGTCCCGCCCTTGCCGCTGACGACCTGGAGCCTGCTCACGCCGTCGAGCCTAACCACTGGGTGTCGCGGTACGCATGAGACCGCCCGCGCGGGGTGCGCCGGTGGAGCCGTTACAGTCGCCGTATGACCAAGAAATTCGAGTACGCGACGGTGCCGCTCCTCGTGCACGCGACCAAGCAGATCCTGGACACCTGGGGCGAGGACGGCTGGGAGCTGGTGCAGGTCGTGCCCGGTCCCAACCCCGAGCAGCTCGTCGCCTATCTCAAGCGCGAGAAGCAGGCGTGAGCGCGGTCGAGGCGCGCATCGCCGAGCTGGGGCTGACCCTGCCCGACGTGGTGCCGCCGCTCGCCTCGTACCAGCCCGCGGTGACCTCCGGGGCGTACGTGTACACCTCGGGCCAGCTGCCCATGGTGGACGGTGTCCTTCCGCTGACCGGCAAGGTCGGCGGCGAGGTGACGCCGGAGGACGCCAAGGACCTGGCGCGGGTCTGCGCGCTGAACGCCCTGGCCGCCGTGAAGTCGGTCGTCGGTGACCTGGACCGGATCGCCCGCGTGGTGAAGGTCACCGGTTTCGTCGCCTCGGCCCCGGACTTCACCGGGCAGCCCGCCGTGATCAACGGTGCCAGCGAACTCCTCGGCGAGGTCCTCGGCGACAAGGGCGTGCACGCCCGCAGTGCCGTCGGCGTGGCCGTCCTGCCGCTGGACGCCCCGGTCGAGGTGGAGATCCAGGTGGAGCTGGCCGCGGCCTGACCCTCGCTCCTCTCCGCACGCGTACGCGTCGTTCCCACGCGGGGAGCGGCGCGTTCCGCGTATCGGGGCCCGTCGGCGGCTCTCGAAGATTCGGGCCGCAGCGGATAGCCTCCGGCCATGGCGAACGGTCAGTGGTACCCGCCCGAGTGGCCCGCCCGCATCAGGGCCCTGGCCAGCGGCGAACTCACCCCGGCGACCCCCCGGCGGGCCGCCACGGTCATGCTCCTGCGCGACGAGCCCGACGGCTCGGGGCCCCGCGTCCACATGCTGCGAAGGCGCGCCTCGATGGCCTTCGCGGGCGGCGCGTACGCCTACCCGGGCGGCGGGGTCGACCCGCGCGACGACCGGCCCGTGCGGTGGGCCGGGCCCTCGCTGGAGAGCTGGGGCGAGCGCCTCGGGGTGAGCCCGGCCCAGGCGCAGGCGATCGTCTGTGCGGCGGTGCGGGAGACCTTCGAGGAGGCCGGGGTGCTGCTGGCCGGGCCGGACCCCGACCGGGTCGTCGCCGACACCACGGGCGCCCGGTGGGCCGCCGACCGGGCCGCGCTGGAGGCGCACGAGCTGTCGTTCGCCGACTTCCTCGACCGGCGCGGCCTCGTCCTGCGCTCCGACCTGCTCGCCGCCTGGGCGCGCTGGATCACCCCGGAGTTCGAGCCCCGCCGCTACGACACCTGGTTCTTCGCCGCCCGGCTCCCCGTCGGCCAGGTCACCGCCGAGACCTCCGGCGAGGCCGACCGCACCGAGTGGACCCGGCCCGCCGACGCCGCCGCCCGCTACGACCGGGGGGAGCTGCTGATGATGCCGCCCACCATCGCGACCCTGCGCGCGCTGCTGCCGTACGCGAGCACCGCCGAGGCCCTCGCGGGCGCCGCCGGGCAGGACCTCACCCCGGTGGTGGCCGAGGCCGAACTGCGCGGCGAGGAGATCGTGCTGACCTGGCCGGGGCACGCGGAGTTCACCCGGCACGTGCCGACCGGGCCACGCATACCGCTCCAGGAGCAGCAGTCATGACCGAAGCGGCCGCACTGCCCGGGCAGCCCCGGGGCGCCGTCGCCGGACCCGCCACGGTCCGCGCCCACAACGTCCTCGCGCCCAACCCCTCGGCGATGACGCTGGACGGCACCAACACCTGGCTGGTGGCCGAGCCCGACTCCGACCTGGCCGTGGTCATCGACCCGGGGCCGCTGGACGAGGGGCACCTGAAGGCCGTCGTCGCCACCGCCGAGGCGGCCGGGCGGCGGGTCGGGCTGACCCTGCTCACCCACGGCCACGCCGACCACGCCGAGGGCGCCGCCCGCTTCGCCGAGCTGACGGGGACCAAGGTGCGCGCACTCGACCCGGCGCTGCGGCTGGGCGACGAAGGGCTCGGCGCCGGGGACGTCGTCACCGTCGGCGGGCTGGAGCTGCGGGTGGTGCCGACGCCCGGGCACACCGCCGACTCGCTCAGCTTCCACCTGCCCGCCGACCGGGCCGTGCTGACCGGGGACACCGTGCTCGGGCGGGGCACCACGATGGTCTCCCACCCCGACGGGGGGCTCGGCGACTACCTCGACTCGCTGCGCCGGCTGCACTCGCTGACCACCGGCGACGGCGTCAGCACGGTCCTGCCGGGCCACGGCCCAGTCCTGGACGACGCGCAGGGGGCGCTGGAGTTCTACCTCCGCCACCGGGCCGCCCGCCTCGACCAGGTCAGGGCGGCGGTGGCGGCGGGGGTCACCGAACCGGGCGAGGTCGTCGCGCTCGTCTACGCGGCCGTCGACCGGAGCCTGTGGCCGGCGGCCGAGCTGTCGGTGCGGGCGCAGCTGGAGTATCTGCTGGGCGGCTGAGGGCCGGCCTGGCCCGGGCATGCCGAAGGGCCGGGCGGGTCGGCACCGGTCTCCGGCGCGGCCCCGCCCGGCCCTTCGGGTGGGTCAGCGCGAGCGCTTCGCCAGGCGCTCGACGTCGAGCAGGATGACCGCGCGGGCCTCCAGGCGCAGCCAGCCGCGGCCGGCGAAGTCCGCGAGGGCCTTGTTGACCGTCTCGCGGGAGGCGCCGACGAGCTGGGCCAGCTCCTCCTGGGTCAGGTCGTGCACGACGTGGATGCCTTCCTCGGACTGCACCCCGAAGCGCCGGGAGAGGTCCAGGAGGGCCCGGGCCACACGGCCGGGGACGTCGGAGAAGACCAGGTCGGACATCTGGTCGTTGGTCTTGCGCAGGCGCCGGGCGACGGCGCGCAGCAGGGCGGAAGCCACCTCGGGCCGGGCGTTGAGCCACGGCTGGAGGTCGCCGTGGCCCAGGCCGAGGAGCTTGACCTCGGTCAGGGCGCTGGCGGTGGCCGTGCGGGGGCCGGGGTCGAAGAGCGACAGCTCACCGATCAGCTCGCCGGGGCCGAGCACGGCCAGCATGTTCTCCCGGCCGTCGGGGGAAGTGCGGTGGAGCTTCACCTTGCCCTCGGTGACCACGTACAGGCGGTCGCCGGGGTCGCCTTCGTGGAACAGCGCGTCGCCACGGGCGAGGGTCACCTCGCTCATGGAGGCGCGGAGCTCCGCGGCCTGCTCGTCGTCGAGCGCCGCGAAGAGCGGCGCGCGCCGCAGAACATCGTCCACGAGTTCTCTCCTATGTCGACCTGCTCAGGGAACCGTGGTCCCCATTTTGCCGGACGGGTCAAACAGTGCGATCAATCACAAGGATGCCGGACGGGTGTGCCGTTCCGTGCGGCAGGGGGCGGATCGGAGGGTCTCGGGGCCCAGGTCCGGCCGTCCGGGTGACGGCCGGACAGGACCTGGAACCCTTGTGGGGAGCGGCTGGAGTGCAGGCCAGGGCGTTGTCGCGGGAGGGCACGGGCTGCCGTTGCGCTGTGGGCGAACACCTTCGATTCCGAGGGTATCGAAGGTAAAGGAACGGCAAAAAGGCCCCCTTTCGTCGATGCGTCCGATAGGCGGACGCGCGTCACCGAACGGCGCAACGCGGGCGCCGCGCAGGCGGCGTCCCGACCGCCGCCCGGACGGCCTACCCGCGTCCCGGCCGCGTACACGCACCGTCATCCCGTACGCACGTACGGGTGTGCGAGGAGGCGGGCGGTGCGGCGTGGTCGCGCAGGTGAGGAGCGGTGGCGGGAGTGGGGCTCTCGTGAGGTTCCCGCCCGGTGTCGGTCGTCCGGCGTAGCCTTCGTGCCATGGCGAAGAGCAACGGGCGCGAGCCCGCCGCGAAGAAGCCGGACGACGCCGCGAAGCCGCCCGTCGTGCGGGAGCCCGCGCCCCCGGCCGCGGCGAAGCGCGGCGCCTCCACGTCCGTGCAGGGGGCCGCGCTCGCCGGCCGGCCCTGGCGCGAGTCGCACCTGGCCATGGTGCGCAGAGCCCGCCGGATCAACCGCGAGCTGGCCGAGGTCTATCCGTACGCCCACCCGGAGCTGGACTTCGAGAACCCCTTCCAGCTCCTGGTCGCGACGGTCCTGTCGGCGCAGACCACGGACCTGAGGGTCAATCAGACGACGCCCGCGCTCTTCGCCAGGTACCCGACGCCCGAGGACCTGGCCGCGGCGCCGCCCGAGGAGCTGGAGGAGCTGATCCGGCCGACCGGGTTCTTCCGCGCCAAGGCCCGCTCACTGCTGGGCCTCTCGGCCGCGCTGCGGGACCGGTTCGACGGCGAGGTGCCGGGGAAGCTCGACGACCTGGTCTCGCTGCCCGGCGTCGGCCGCAAGACCGCCTTCGTCGTGCTGGGCAACGCCTTCGGCGTCCCCGGACTCACCGTCGACACCCACTTCGGCCGGCTGGTGCGCCGCTGGAAGTGGACCGAGGAGACCGACCCGGTGAAGGTCGAGGCGGCCGTCGCGGCGATTTTCCCGAAGAAGGACTGGACGATGCTCTCGCACCGCGTCATCTTCCACGGCCGCCGCATCTGCCACTCCCGCAAGCCCGCCTGCGGAGCCTGCCCGATCGCCGCCCTCTGCCCGTCGTACGGCGAGGGCGAGACCGACCCGGAGAAGGCGAAGAAGCTGCTGAAGTACGAGAAGGGCGGTCTCCCCGGCCAGCGCCTGAAGCCCCCGCCGGACTACCCGGGCCCGTCCGCTCCCGGACCGGGCACGCGATGACGGGCTTACCGGTGCGGCGCCGGTTGGAACGATCCGTGGTGCGCGCCGCGTTGTGCTCACAGAGACGGGGGTGCCGATGACCCAGACCGGCGGAATCGACCAGGGCGTCCACAGCGGCGTCCGCGAGGAGGAGCGCGAGGACCGCGTGACGGTGAGCGACGAGGGCCTGCCCGAGTGGCTGCGGCCGGTGGCGCACGTCGTGGACACGGTGCGTCCGCGCCAGCTCAGCAGCTACCTCCCGCCCGAGAGTGGCGCGGGCCGCCAGTCGGCGGTGCTGGTCCTCTTCGGCGAGGGGCGGCGCGGGCCCGAACTGCTGCTCATAGAGCGTGCCGCCAAGCTCCGCTCGCACGCCGGCCAGCCCTCCTTCCCCGGCGGCTCGCTCGACCCGGAGGACGGCGATCCGCTCACCACGGGCCCGCTGCGGGCCGCCCTGCGGGAGGCCGAGGAGGAGACCGGCCTCGACCCGCTGGGCGTCCAGCCGTTCGGCGTGCTGCCGAAGCTGTACATCCCGGTGAGCGGGTTCGTGGTGACCCCGGTGGTCGCCTGGTGGCGCGAACCGACCCCGGTCCGCGTCGTGGACCCGGGCGAGACGGCCCGCGTTTTCACCGTGCCGGTGGCCGACCTCACCGACCCGGCCAACCGCGCCACTGCCGTCCACCCGCTGGGCCACGCCGGTCCCGCCTTCCTGGTCGAGTCGGCCCTGGTCTGGGGGTTCACCGCCGGCGTGATCGACCGCATCCTGCACTACGCCGGCTGGGAGCAGCCCTGGGACCGTACGAAGCAGGTCACGCTCGACCGGCACGCATGACAAGGTGACGGGGGTGCGGCCGTCGGCGGACCCCGTCGGGTCCCGGCCGGTCGCGTGAGGAAGGGTGCGCGGTACGTCGCGGTGGCGGCGGGTGCCGCGTGTCCGGTGCCGCCGTGTGACCGAGCCCACGGAAGGCGGCGGCGTGTTCCGGTGCCGACCGGACAGCAGCTTCCAGGCAACGACCAGGTGCCCAGGCACGACGAAGGAGAGGGCGGATTCGGTGAACGTGCTGGACATCCTGCTGTTGATCGCCGCCGTGTGGTTCGCGGTGATCGGATACCGCCAGGGGTTCGTCATCGGCATCCTGTCGGTGATCGGCTTCCTCGGCGGCGGACTGGCCGCCGTGCTGCTGCTGCCCGTCCTCTGGGACGCCGTCACCGACGACGCCGAGGTCAGTACGGTCGCCGCCGTCGTCGCGGTCGTCATCGTCATCGTCTGCGCCTCGGTCGGCCAGGCCCTCACCACCCACCTCGGCAACAAGCTCCGCCGCCACATCACCTGGACCCCGGCCCGCGCGCTGGACGCCACCGGCGGCGCCGTGGTCAACGTCGTCGCCATGCTCCTCGTCGCCTGGCTGATCGGTGGACTCCTCGCCGGGACGACCCTGCCGACCGTCGGCAAGGAGGTGCGCGGCTCCAAGGTGCTCCAGGGCGTAGACCAGGCCCTGCCGGACCAGGCCGACACCTGGTTCGCCGGCTTCCGCTCGGTCCTCGCGCAGAACGGGTTCCCGCAGGTCTTCAGTCCGTTCGCCAACGAGCCGATCACCGACGTCCAGCCGCCCGACTCGGGCCTCGCCGCGAGCCCCGTGGCGCAGAAGGCGAAGCGGTCCATCGTCAAGGTCGTGGGCACCGCGCAGAGTTGCAACAAGGTTCTGGAGGGCACCGGCTTCGTCTTCGACGAGCGGCGCGTCATGACCAACGCCCACGTCGTCGGCGGCGTCGACGAGCCGACCGTCCAGGTCGGCGGCGAGGGCCGGCGCTACGACGCCACGGTCGTCCTCTACGACTGGGAGAAGGACATCGCCGTCCTGGACGTCCCCGAGCTCCAGGCGCCCGCCCTCGACTTCGCCTCCCAGGAGGCCGAGCGCGGCGACAGCGCGATCGTCGCGGGCTTCCCGGAGAACGGCGGGTACGACGTCCAAGCCGCCCGCATCCGCGGCCGCATCACCGCCGACGGGCCCGACATCTACCGCCGCGGCACCGTCAGCCGCGACGTCTTCTCGCTCTACGCCACCGTCCGCCAGGGCAACTCCGGCGGCCCGCTCCTCACCCCGAAGGGCGAGGTCTACGGCGTCATCTTCGCCAAGTCCCTGGACGACGAGGAAACGGGCTACGCCCTCACCGCCGACGAGGTCCGCGAGGACGTCCGCGAAGGCCGCCGGGCCAGCCAGCCGGTCTCCAGCGACGCCTGCGCCATGTAGGGCCCCGGGCCGGTGAACCCATGAGCAAGCCCGCCCTGTGTCGGGGGCGGGCTCGGTGGGGCGCGGGTGTCGGGTCGGGAAAGGGGTGTGTGCGGACGGAGGACCGTAGGCAGGTGCCTCGACGAGGCGGCCGGCCAGGAGGTCGGCTCAGTCGCGCGTGTGCCGCAGCCGCGCCGAGACCCAGCGGGCGCGGCGGCGGAGGATGCGGGGAATGCCGATCTCCCGGGAATCGGGATCGAGCCCCCGGTCCCGGAGGTCACCCCGGCGGCGCGTGCCCGGCGCTGCGGCCAGGCGGCGGTTGCGTGCTACGTCGTTGTAGTCGTGCGTCCAGCCCATACCCGGACGTGTGCCCGCCCCTCATGGTCGGTAATCGTGGCCGGGGCGCCCAATTGGCTTATGCGCGGGGCAAGTCACGCCGGAGTGAGCGGGTGTGCCGGGGAGCACGCATACACCCCGTGCGCGCCCCCGGTGGTCGCGCCGGTGGTCAGCGGTCGGGCTCGGGGTCCTTCAGCCAGCTGATCAGCTCGTGCGAGAACAGCTCCGGGTCCTCCTCGTGCGGGAAGTGGCCGAGCCCCTCGAAGAGCCGCCAGCGGTAGGGCGCCTCCACGTACTCCCCGGAACCGGCGGCGCTGCGGGTACGCATCACCGGGTCGAGCGCGCCGTGCAGGTGCAGCGTGGGGACGCGTACGGGCAGTTTCATGCGGCGGTTGAACTGGGCGCCGTCGGGCCGGGCCATGGAACGCACCAGCCAGCGGTACGGCTCGATCGAGCAGTGAGCCGTCGACGGGATGCCGATGGCCTGCCGATAGGTGTCGACCGCCTCGTCGTCGGGAAGCCTGGGCCCCGACCACTCGCGGATCAGCCGCCCGGTCAGCGCCGCCTCGTCCGCCACCAGCTGACGTTCCGGGACCCAGGGCCGCTGGAACCCCCAGATGTACGACCCGGCCCGGGTCTGCCGCAGGTCGGTCAGCATCGCCGAGCGCCAGCGGCGGGGGTGCGGCATCGAGGAGACCGCCAGCCGGCGCACCAGCTTGGGGCGCATCACTGCGGCGGTCCAGGCCAGGTACCCGCCGAGGTCGTGGCCTACCAGGGCGGCGTCCGGCTCGCCGAGGGAGCGGATGACGCCGGTGACGTCGAGGGCGAGGTTGGCGGGGTCGTAGCCGCGCGGGGTGCGGTCGCTGCCGCCGACCCCGCGCAGGTCCATCGCGACGGCCCGGTACCCGGCTTCGGCGAGCGCCGTCAGCTGGTGCCGCCAGCTCCACCAGAACTGGGGGAAGCCGTGCAGCAGCAGGACGAGCGGCCCCTCACCGACCTCGGCGATGTGGAAGCGCGCGCCGTTGGCCGCGACGTCCCGGTGGGTCCAGGGGCCGTCGGGGCGGATGATGGTCGCGGGTTGGGCCGGATGGGTGGCGGGGTCCGTCATGAGGACGAGCGTGCCACAGCCGCGCCTGACTCACCGTCCCGGTCGAGGTGGGCGCCCTTGGCCTCCACGGCGGCGGCCGGGTAGGGGCGGCCGGAGACGTCGGGCAGGGCGCCGGCCGGCTCCGGGCGGGGGTGCGGCTTGGCGTTCTGGAGGACGGCGGCCGTCTGCTTGGCGGAGGCCACGGTCTTCTGCGGGCCCTTGCCCTTCTTGGCCTTCTTCATGAAGACCAACGCGACCATGCCGAGCAGCCCTGCGACCACGACGTTGACGGCGAAGGACAGCAGGAAGCAGATCGCCATGTTCAGGCCGGTCCAGGTGCGGAAGCCGTAGGCGAGCGCGAAGCTCAGCATCGGCAGGGAGAAGATCAGCACCGTGAGCGCGGCGATACCGAGCGCACTGCCGACCAGGCCCCGCTGAACATCCCGCTTGAGCTGCTTCTTCGCCAGCGCGATCTCGTCGTGCACCAGCGCGGACAGCTCGGCGGTGGCCGAGGCCACCAGCTGGCCGAGGCTGCGGTCTGCGCCTACGGGTGCGCTCATCGCGATCTCCCTCTTCTCTCCCGGTGTCCCCACCGGCATCTCGTCCGACGTCCGCTCCGGCGTCTTCCGCTCCGGCCCGGCCGCACGGCGGTGGCCCCGGGGCCTGTCCCCGCGCGTTCCGGTTCTCTGTGGTTACTGCTCCGTCAGATCATGCCGGACGGCGGCGCCCCGCGCTTCCTCGCGGTGCGGGAGTCCGGCCCGCACACCAGCGGCGTACGCCCTGCCCTTTGCCCCGGCGCATCCCCGTCGGGGCGCGGAACATGCCTGTCCGGGCGGGAAACCCGCCGGAGCGGCCGTCCCCGGTGGCGGGCCGTCAGGCGCCGGACGGAGGGTTCGGCGTGTCGTCCGCCTCCAGGGCCTCGGCACGGGCCCGGTGCTCGGCGGCGAGCCGGGCGTGGTGCTCGGCGAGACGCCGGTGGTGGGCCGGGTCGTCCTCCTCGTCCACGTCGGGGACCGCGTTGCCGTCCTCGTCGCGCTCCTCGGCCAGCAGGAGTGTGCGGTACTTGGCGTTCCGCATCCGCAGCAGCACGGTGGCGAGCAGCGTCGCGGTGAGCGAGCCGACCAGCACGGACGCCTTGATCTCGTCGGCCAGCCCCGGGTCGTCGGCGAAGGCCAGCTCGCCGATGAGCAGGGAGACGGTGAAGCCGATCCCGGCCAGGGTGGCGACGGCGAAGACGTCCGGCCAGGCCAGATCGTCGCTGAGCGAGGCCCGGGTGAAGCGGGCGGTCAGCCAGGTGCCGCCGAAGATGCCGACGGCCTTGCCGACGACCAGGCCGAGGACGACGCCGAGCGTCTCCGGCCGGGTGAAGATGTCGGCCAGCGCACCGCCGGAGACCGAGACGCCCGCCGCGAACAGCGCGAAGAGCGGGACGGCGAGGCCCGCCGAGAGGGGGCGTACGAGATGCTCGACGTGCTCGCCCGGAGAGTGCGCCTCGCCCGCGCGAGGAGTGCAGCGGAGCATCAGGCCCATGGCGACACCGGCGATGGTGGCGTGGACGCCGCTGTTGTACATCAGCGCCCAGACGGTGACGGCGAGGGGCACGTACACGTACCAGCCGCGTACGCCGATGCGCAGGAGGAGCCAGAAGAGGGCGAGGGCGGCGACGGCGCCGCCGAGCGCCGGGAAGTTCAGGTCGCTGGTGAAGAAGACGGCGATGATCAGGATGGCGAAGAGGTCGTCGACCACGGCGAGGGTCAGCAGGAAGGCGCGGAGCGCCGAGGGCAGCGAGGTGCCGAGGACCGCGAGGACGGCCAGCGCGAAGGCGATGTCGGTGGCGGTCGGGACCGCCCAGCCGGTGAGCGCGCCACCACCGGCCACGTTGACGACGACGTAGACGAGCGCGGGGGCGATCATGCCGCAGACGGCCGCGATCACCGGGAGCAGGGCGCGGCGCGGGTCGCGCAGCTCGCCCGCGACCAGTTCCCGCTTCAGCTCGACGCCCGCGACGAAGAAGAAGACGGCGAGCAGACCGTCGGCCGCCCAGTGTCCGACGGACAGGTCGAGACCGAGCACGGCCGGGCCGAGGTGGAAGTCGCGGACCGCCGCGTAGCTGCCGGAGGCGGTGTTGGCCCAGATCAGGGCGGCGACGGCGGCGGCGAGCAGCAGCATCCCGCCGACCGTCTCGGTCCGCAGGGCGTCGGCGAGGCGCAGGCGTTCGCGCAGCGGCGGGCGCGTGAAGGCGGCGGAGGTGGTGCCGGGCATGGGGAGGGGCCCTTCGTCGAAGTCCGGGTACGGCTGCGGTGGCATCGTCGCGATGCCGTGCCGACCAGACTTCCCGGCGTCCCCTCTGCGGTTGTCCCCGCTCCCGGGGCGCGAGCCGATGAGAGCGGTGCCGTCACCCTACCGGGTGAACGGTGGACGCACCGGGACCCGGCCGCGCTGGACGCGCCGCCGGGTCCCGGTGCTGCGCCGGTGGTGGACTCAGTCGTCGGACGAGGCGCTCGGAAGCTGCGTCTGGATGAGGTCCATCACGGAGGAGTCGGTGAGCGTGGTGACGTCGCCCAGCTCGCGGTTCTCCGCGACGTCCCGCAGCAGGCGGCGCATGATCTTGCCGGAGCGGGTCTTCGGCAGCTCCGCCACCGGCAGGATGCGCTTCGGCTTGGCGATCGGGCCGAGCGCGGAGCCGACGTGGTCGCGCAGTTCGGCGACGAGGCCCTCGTCCTCGGAGGCGGTGCCGCGCAGGATGACGAAGGCGACGATGGCCTGGCCGGTGGTCTCGTCGGCGGCGCCGACCACGGCGGCCTCGGCGACCTTGGGGTGCGAGACCAGGGCCGACTCGACCTCGGTGGTGGAGATGTTGTGGCCGGAGACGAGCATGACGTCGTCCACCCGGCCGAGCAGCCAGATGTCGCCGTCGTCGTCCTTCTTGGCGCCGTCCCCGGCGAAGTACCGCTCGGGGAAGCGCGACCAGTAGGTGTCGAGGAACCGCTGGTCATCGCCCCAGACCGTGCGGAGCATCGACGGCCACGGCTCGGTCAGGACCAGGTAGCCGCCGCCACCGTCCGGCACCTCGTTGGCCTCGTCGTCCACGACGGTCGCGGCGATGCCGGGCAGCGGGACCTGCGCGGAGCCGGGCTTGGTCTCGGTGACGCCGGGCAGCGGCGCGATCATCATGGCGCCGGTCTCGGTCTGCCACCAGGTGTCGACGATCGGGCAGCGGTCGCCGCCGATGTTCTTGCGGTACCACATCCACGCCTCGGGGTTGATCGGCTCACCGACCGAGCCGAGCACCCGCAGGCTGGAGAGGTCGTACTTGGCGGGGATGTCGTCGCCCCACTTCATGAACGTCCGGATGGCGGTCGGCGCCGTGTAGAGCAGCGTCACGCCGTACTTCTGGACGATCTCCCAGAACCGGCCCTGGTGCGGGGTGTCCGGGGTGCCCTCGTACATCACCTGGGTGGCGCCGTTGGCCAGCGGTCCGTAGGTGATGTACGAGTGGCCGGTGACCCAGCCGATGTCGGCCGTGCACCAGTAGACGTCGGTTTCCGGCTTGAGGTCGAAGACGGCGTGGTGGGTGTAGGCCGTCTGGGTCAGGTAGCCGCCGGAGGTGTGCAGGATGCCCTTGGGCTTCCCCGTCGTGCCCGAGGTGTACAGGATGAAGAGGGGCTGCTCGGCGTCGAACGCCTCGGGGGTGTGCTCGGCCGACTGGCGGCCCGTGACCTCGTGCCACCACTGGTCGCGGCCCTCGGTCCAGGCGACGTCCTGCCCGGTGCGGCGCACCACGAGGACGTGCTCGACGGAGTCGAAGCGGCCCACCGCGTCGTCCACGGCCGGCTTCAGCGCGGAGGGCTTGCCCCGGCGGTAGCCGCCGTCGGCGGTGATGACGACCTTGGCGTCGGCGTCGGCGATCCGCGCGGCGATGGCGTCGGCCGAGAAGCCGCCGAAGACCACGGAGTGGGCGGCGCCGATCCGGGCGCAGGCCAGCATCGCGACGACGGCCTCGGGGATCATCGGCAGGTAGACCGCGACCCGGTCGCCCTGCCGCACACCCAGCTCGGTGAGGGCGTTGGCCGCGCGGGAGACCTCGTCCTTCAGCTCCGCGTAGGTGATGGCCCGGCTGTCGCCCGGCTCGCCCTCGAAGTGGATGGCGACCCGGTCGCCGTTGCCCGCCTCGACGTGGCGGTCCACGCAGTTGTACGCGACGTTCAGCTTGCCGTCGGCGAACCACTTGGCGAACGGCGGGTTCGACCAGTCCAGCGTCTCGGTCGGCTCGGTCTCCCAGGTCAGGCGGCGGGCCTGCTCGGCCCAGAAGCCGAGCCGGTCAGCCTTGGCCTGTTCGTACGCCTCCGCGGTGACGTTCGCGGTGGCCGCCAGCTCGGCGGGGGGCGCGAACCTCCTCTCCTCGCGAAGAAGGTTGGCCAGGCTTTCGTTGCTCACGACATCTCCCTTTCCCAGGGTGTCCGTTGTGTCCCAGGCCACAGCTCATCATCCGCGGGCCCCAGGTGACAAGGGGTGTCGGCGAATTGGTTTAGACCTGTGTGCGTGGTCGACGTGCGGTACGCGGTACGGCCCCCGCCCGCGCAGGGGGTACTTCCTGACACGGGCCGAGGGCGCGTCGGGTTCAACCGGGCCGGGCCCTGACCTGGGCGGGTGTCCCGCCCGGCCGGCGGGCCCGGTCCCGCCGAACGGTGCCGGGCGCGTACCCCCGCCGCCGGCCGCGTATCCGCGAACCGCCGGGAAGCGGTTCGGCCCGGCGGCCGGGGCCGCCCGTCTTCACCCGGGCGGCCCCGGCTCCACCGGCTCAGCGCGCCGCGTTCGCCGCCTCGCCGAGCGGGACCCCGTGCGGGCCGCCTGGCGCGGGGGACGCCGGCACGCGGTCGAACAGGTCCAGCGAGGGGGACAGCAGGTACGCCTGGGCCTCCCCGACGTCGAAGTACATGCCCTGGAGCATGAGCGTGCCCTCGGCCAGCCGGCGGGCCACGGCCTCGTGCGCCCGCAGGTGCCCCAGCTGCTGGACGACGTTGACCAGGCAGAGCCGTTCGGCGATGTCGGCGGGGGGCCGGCCCTTCAAGGTGGCCCAGGTGCCTCCTTCGGCGGCCATCCGGTCCAGGCTGGGCAGGCCGTGCCGCAGCCAGCGGCCGAGCGGCGTCGCCGGTTCGCCTTCCGCCCGAGGAGCGTTGAGCAGCGCCTGCATCGCGCCGCAGCCGGAGTGGCCGCAGATGGTGATCGAGCCGACCTTCAGCACGTCGACCGCGTACTCGATGGCCGCCCCCACCGAGTCGTCCGCCGACTCGGTGCCCGGGACCGGGACCAGATTGCCCACGTTCCGGACGGTGAAGAGGTCGCCGGGGCCGCTGGAGGTGATCATGCTGGTGACCAGCCGCGAGTCGGAGCAGGTCAGGAAGAGCTGGGCGGGCCGCTGCCCCTCGCGGGCCAGTCTCGCCAGCTCGCCCCGCACGTGGGGTGCGGTGTCGCGCTGGAAGGCACCGAGGCCGTCGGCCAGTTGGTGCACACGGACCGGGGCGGACGGGCCACCGGGCAGCAGGGTCGCGGCGGGTTCCCCGCAGTGGTGGTTGCGCCACGGGGTCCACGGGCGGCAGCAGGAGTGGGAGGGGGACGCGGGCTCGGCGATCCTGGCCCCCGCCCGGCCGGTCATCTCGACCTCGCCGCCCTGGGTGGTGTGGGTGGTCTGCCAGTCCTGGAGCGCCTCGTAGGCGGCGTGGTCCATGAACGAGCTGTCGAGTTCCACCACGGCCCGGCTGCCGCGCGGCACCTGGTGCAGGGCGCGGGTGAGCCGGGGCACCGCGAGGAAGGTCAACTGGCCGCGCACCCGGACGTGGTGGGTGCCGGCCGCGTCGCGGTGGGTGATTCCGGTCCTGGTCAACCGGTGCAGGGCGACCGCCACGGCGACGGCGATGCCGAGGGCGACGCCCTCCAGGACGCCGAAGAGGACCACGCCGAGCGTGGTCACCACGTAGACGGCGATCTCGCGGTGCCGGGTCACGGTGCGGATGTGGTTGAGGCTCACCATCTGCACGCCGACCGCTGCCACCAGGGAGGCGAGCGCCGCCAGCGGGATCAGGTCCAGCACGGGGACGAGCAGCAGCGCGGCCACGATCACCCAGAGGCCGTGCAGCATGGTGGAGGCCCGGCTGACCGCGCCGGCGGCGACATTGGCCGAACTGCGGACGGCGACGCCGGAGACGGGCAGGCCGCCGAGAGCGCCCGAGACGACGTTGGCGGTGCCCTGGCCGACCAGTTCGCGGTCCAGGTGCGAGCGGGGGATGCGGGAGTCGTTCCCGGGGCGGGCGCTGATCAGCTTGTCCACGGCGACCGCGCCGAGCAGCGACTGCACGCTGGTCACCAGGGTGACGGCGACGACGGCGGTGACCAGCCCGGTCACCGGGCCGGTCGGGAAGCCGGCCAGCGCGTGGCTGCTCCACGACGGCAGGTCGACCCGGGGCAGGCTCATCCCCGCGAGCTGTGCGGCGGCGGTGGCGCCGACGATGGCGACCAGCGGGGCGGGGAGGACCTCGGCGAGCCGCGCGCCCCGGCCGGGCAGGCGCGGCCAGGCCAGCAGCAGCCCCAGGGTGAGCGCGCTGACCAGGACGGCCTCGGGCTGCACGGCGGCGAGTTGGGCGGGCAGGGCGCGGAGGTTGTCGACGACCGAGCTGTCCGGGGTGCCGCCGAGCACGATGTGCACCTGGGCGACGGCGATGGTGAGGCCGATGCCGGCCAGCATCCCGTGGACGATGGCGGGGCTGACGGCGAGCGCGGACCGGGCGACCCGCAGCGCGGCGAGGCCGATCTGGGCGAATCCGGCGAGCACGGTGATGGCGCAGGTGGTCCGCCAGCCGTACTGGACGATGAGGTCGGCGGTGACCACGGTGAGACCGGCGGCGGGGCCGCTGACCTGGAGGGGGGAGCCGCCGACCCGCCCGGCGATCAGCCCGCCGCAGGCGGCGGCCACCAGCCCGGCCTGGAGCGGGGCGCCGGTGGCCAGGGCGATGCCCAGGGAGAGCGGCAGGGAGATCAGGAAGACCGCGACGGAGGCGGAGAGATCGGCACCGCTGACGCGGAACCGGCCGCCGCCCGGCGGCCCGTGCGGCTCCTGCTCCCGGGAGGGCGGCGACAGGTCCGCCGTGTCGTGGGGGTTGATGGTGGAGGTGGAGGAGGTCATGGACCGTCCCTTCATAGGTGCTTCCTCATGTGGTGCCGTCCTCGGCGTGGCGTCCGCGCCGGGCCCGGGTGGGGGCCGTCGGCCGGATGAGGGGCTGGGCCCCGGTTCGTACTGGTCGTTCATCGGTCGCTGCTACCGCCTGTCTCCATGTCGTCGGTTCCTGTCGTGTGCCGGCGTGTTGCCGCGCCGCCGGCCGGGGGGATGGGGCCGCCGCGCCGCCGGTGTCGTCGCTCCACCTGTGCTGTCGTCCCCCCGCCGCTGCGCGCGCGTGCCGCCCGTCCGGCCACCGAGCGCTGACCGCCGCCGGATTCCGCCGTCGCCGCGGTACGCCGAGGGCGGGTGCTGGTGGGCAGGACCATGAGTGCCGGTCCGGAGCCCTCGGGCGCGCTCGTACGTGTCCTGTGGTGGTGCCGGGAGCGGACCGCCCGCCCCGGCGCTGAGGATCTCCGGCCCCTGGATGGGGACCGGAGCCGGCCTGTGACCCCTGGTACGGCCGCCCGGCGACCCAGCCGGGCGGAACCCGTGTGACGACCGCCCACCTCGGGCGGCGCCGGCCTCGCCCCGGCGCCCCGGGCGCGGCCGGGAGGCATGGGGCGGGGGAAACGCTGCGGACCACCACCGCCGGCCGCCGGACCGTGTCCTGGGCTCCGGGGTGGGTGCGGGCCGGCCCCGGACGGGCAGTGGCTGAGGGAGGCGGGGTGGGGTCCGTGGCGCGGAACGGTGTCGCGGTGCGGGCGACGACGCCGGGGTCTGACTCACGCATCGATCAACTCTGAGCAAACGAATCGTAATGCAGAGTAAAGAGAAGGGTAGGGCAAAAGCCGTAAATGGGGGATTGATTCACCCGCGAGAGCGAATAGTGGGCTTATATGCGGCCTTGTCATGGCTTGGCCGGAACCTGCCCGTGCGACCTTGACGGCGCATGCGGCTGGGCCTGGAGGTCCCGGCGGCCCCGGGGTCGGAACCCTCCCCGGCGGCGCGCCGGACGAGCGCGGGCGAGCCGGAGACCCCGACCCAAGGAAGAGGTGTGCCGAGATGGCCGCCACCAGGAGGATCACCGTCGGCATCGTCACCGCAGCGGTCTGCGCGGCGGGGCTGGCGGGCTGCGGTACGGAGCGCGGTACCGGCGCCGGACGGGAACCCGGCGGCAAGGCGACCCCCGCCCCGGCTCCGGAGAACGCCGTACGTCTCATCGGCGACGGCTCCACCGCCCACACCGGCGCCCAGCCGCTCCAGCCGCGCCCCCAGCGGCTGAAGCCCGGCCAGAAGCCGCCGCAGTTCGTCGTCTTCTCGTGGGACGGCGCCGGCGAGGACAGTCAGAAGCTGTTCTCGCACTTCCGCAAGGTCGGCAAGGCCAACAACGCGACCATGACCTACTTCCTCAGCGGCGTCTATCTGCTGCCGGAGGAGCTGAAGGAGAAGTACCAGGCGCCGCAGCACGGTCCGGGCCGTTCCGACATCGGCTTCAACGACCGCGAGGGCATCGCCGACACCGTCCGCGAGGTCCGCGGCGCGTGGCTGGAGGGCAACGAGATCGGTACCCACTTCAACGGGCACTTCTGCGGTCCCGAGGGCGGGGTCGGCACCTGGTCCGTCGGTGAGTGGAAGAGCGAGATCGCCCAGGCCAAGAGCTTCGTCAAGACCTGGAAGTCGCACAGCGGCCTCAAGGAGGCCGAACCGCTCCCCTTCGACTACGACAAGGAGCTGATCGGCGCCCGCACCCCCTGCCTCGAAGGCCAGGAGAACTTCGTCAAGGCCGCCGCCGACCTCGGCTTCCGGTACGACTCCAGCGGGGTCGGCAACCAGGTCTGGCCCGGCAGGAAGGAGGGGCTGTGGGACATCCCGCTCCAGCTCGTGCCGTTGCCCGGGCGCGATTTCGAGACGCTCTCCATGGACTACAACTTCATGGTCAACCAGTCCGGGACCGCCACCCAGGGCGACCCGGCCATGCACGACACCTGGGGCGACCAGCTGCGTGACGGCCTGATCCAGGCGTACGACCGCGCCTACCAGGGCAACCGGGCGCCGCTGATCATCGGCAACCACTTCGAGTCCTGGAACGGCGGCACCTACATGCGCGCCATCGAGGAAACGATCGAGCACGTCTGCGCCAAGCCCGAGACGCGCTGTGTCTCCTTCCGCCAGCTCGTCGACTGGCTGGACGCCCAGGACCCGGAGGTCCTCGCCCGGCTCCGCGACCTGAAGGTCGGCAAGGAGCCCACGGAGGGGTGGGAGAAGTTCCCGGCGAAGGCCCCGGCCGCGCCGGCCAAGTCCGGCGGCTCCGGCAAGGACCGGGCCGAGGGCGCGTAGCCGGGCCCGTGCCCGGGGCGGCTCAGGCGGACCCTGGTCGTACGCGACGAGGGTCCGCCGGGTGCGCACGACCGGGCCTGCCCGCCGGTCAGCCGGGCAGGGCGAGGACGGTGTCCTCGCTGAGGGTGAACTCGGGGTCGATCTGCGCGGCCAGGTCGGCCCCGGTCCGCTCGTTCCCCCAGCTCTCCGCGTTCTTCCGGTGGAAGTGGACCATCTGCCGGGTGTACCGCTCCCAGTCGCGCTGCCCGTACGCCGCGTCCGCGGTGGCCAGCAGCGTCTCCAGCGCGGCGCGGTTCTCCGCCTCCAGCGCGCCGAAGTGCGGCGGACGCCCCTTCTCCATCGCCCGGACCCAGTTCGAGTGCCCCACCGTCACCAGCAGGTCGTCGCCGACCTCCGCGCGCAGGAACTCCAGGTCGTCCGGGCCCTGCACCTTGTTGCCGACGACGCGCAGGGCGACGCCGTAGTCCCGGGCGTACTCGCGGTACTGGCGGTACACCGACACGCCCTTGCGGGTCGGCTCGGCGACCAGGAAGGTCATGTCGAAGCGGGTGAACATGCCCGAGGCGAACGAGTCCGACCCCGCCGTCATGTCCACCACCACGTACTCGCCGGCGCCGTCGACCAGGTGGTTGAGGCAGAGCTCCACCGCGCCGACCTTGGAGTGGTAGCAGGCCACCCCGAGGTCCGATTCGGTGAACGGGCCGGTCGCCATCAGCCGGACCTCGCCGCCGTCCAGCCGCACCGGACGGGCGCAGGCCGCGTAGAGGGGATTCTCCTCGTCCACCCGCAGCAGGCGGGAGCCGCGGCCCGGCGGGGTGGTCTTGATCATGGTCTCGGCGGAGGTGATGCGGGGGTTGTCGCCGCGCAGGTACTCCTTGATGAGCGGTAGGTGGCCGCCCATCGGGGGCAGCGCGGCGGCCTCGGCGTCGTCCAGTCCGAGAGCGGGGCCGAGGTGCTGGTTGATGTCGGCGTCCACGGCGACGACGGGCGCGCCGGTGGTGGCCAGGTGGCGGATGAACAGGGAGGACAGCGTGGTCTTGCCGCTGCCGCCCTTCCCAACGAAACCGATCTTCATGTTCACCTAGCGTAGTGCGGCAGGCGCACCGCGTGTCGAGCTGCGGTGAGGAAGACCACTCCATCGTGGGGTGGCGGTGCGCGTTGCGTACTGTCGTACCCATGAGTACGTCACGTGCGTCCGCAGGCCCCACGCCCGCCGCAGGATCGGCCGACCCCCTGGTCGCGCTCGGTGAGCTGTCCGGGGTGCCCGAAGCCGTGGAATCCGTGCGCAAGTCCGTCGACCGCGTCTACGGCCACCGGGTCATGCGCCGCCGCAGCACGGAGATCACCTCGGAGGCGGCGCTGCGCGGAGCCCGCGCCTCCGCCGCGCTCGCGGGCGCCGACTGGGCCCTGGAGGAACTGCGCCGCCGCAGCGACTTCAGCCTCGGCGAGGACCGGACCGTCGGTGCGGCGTTGCGGCTGACCGCCGAGGCGGGGCAACTCCTGTCCATCTGGCGCCAGTCGCCGCTGCGGGTCCTCGCCCGGCTCCATCTCGTCGCTGCCGCCGACAGCGACGACACGGTCGGCCGTCCCCGCAAGGCGGGGGAGCGCGCCGACGAGCCGCTGATCGAGCTGGCGCAGCCCGACGCGGACGAGGTCGCGGGACGCCTCGACGGACTCAACTCGCTGCTCCTCGCCGGTTCCGCCGCTCCCGCGCTGGTCACCGCCGCCGTCGTGCACGGCGAACTGCTGGCGCTGCGCCCCTTCACCTCGCACAACGGCCTGATCGCGCGGGCCGCCGAGCGCATCGTGCTGGTCGGCAGTGGCCTCGACCCCAAGTCCATCTGCCCGGCCGAGGTCGGCCACGCGGAGCTGGGACGGGCCGCCTACGTCGCCGCCCTCGACGGTTACGTCTCCGGGACGCCCGAGGGGATGGCCGCCTGGATCACCCACTGCGGCAAGGCCCTCGAACTGGGCGCCCGCGAATCCACCGCCGTCTGCGAGGCGCTTCAGCGCGGCGCCGCCTGACCGGCCGCTGCGGACCCCCGGAACGGAGAAGCAGCGGTACGCGTACGCGTACCGCTGCTTCGCAGGCCGTCGGGTGACCAAGCGTCCCTCGCGATGTGCCGCCCGGCCGGAGTCTTTGTCCGTTGCCCGGAACGGCCTACCCGATTCGTCGGGTCCTGCGTGGCGTGGGTACTCGGCGGTCCTGTGCGGTCCGTGGGGCCTTGCGTGAAAGGTCGTCCTCTCGGATGTCCCTGGTCTCGCGGGCCGTCACTTCCTTTGTACTCCTCCTGGCGCTGAAGCGAAACCCGGGCAGCCGCTTCTTCCGGCGACCGCGGGCGCGGGCCCCTCAGGCGGCGGCCGAACCCCGCCGGGAGCGGGCGGTCAGCCAGACGACCCCCGCGGTGACGGCGGCCGCGCCGACGGCCGCCGCGGCGACCAGCGCCGGCCGCGGCGCCCGGGAGAGGGAGGGGATGCGCTGCTTGAGGCGGACCGGCCGGTGGAAGTCGAGAACCGGCCACTCGCGGGCCACCGCCTCCTTGCGGAGCGTCCGGTCCGGATTGACCGCGTGCGGGTGGCCGACCGCCTCCAGCATCGGCAGGTCGGTCGCCGAGTCGCTGTACGCGTAGCAGCGCGCCAGGTCGTACCCCTCGCTCTCGGCCAGTTCGCGCACGGCCTCCGCCTTGGTCGGTCCGTAGGCGTAGTACTCCACGTCACCCGTGTAGCAGCCGTCCTCGCCCACCACCATGCGGGTGGCCACCACGCGGTCGGCGCCGAGCAGCTCGCCGATGGGCTCGACCACCTCCGCGCCCGAGGTCGACACGATCACCACGTCCCGACCGGCGGCGTGGTGTTCCTCGATCAGGGAGGCGGCCTCGTCGTAGATGATGGGGTCGATCAGATCGTGCAGGGTCTCCGCGACGATCTCCTTCACCTGCCGCACATTCCAGCCACGGCAGAGGGCCGACAGATAGGAGCGCATGCGCTCCATCTGATCGTGGTCGGCGCCGCCCGCGAGGAACACGAACTGTGTGTACGCGGTGCGCAGTACGGCGCGGCGGTTGATGAGGCCGCCTTGGTAGAAGGACTTGCTGAAGGTGAGCGTGCTCGACTTCGCAATGACC
This sequence comes from Streptomyces sp. BBFR102, assembly GCF_051397025.1. Classification (NCBI taxonomy): domain Bacteria; kingdom Bacillati; phylum Actinomycetota; class Actinomycetes; order Kitasatosporales; family Streptomycetaceae; genus Streptomyces; species Streptomyces sp. BBFR102. The sequence continues at coordinate 2,602,795 of NZ_CP195757.1, read as the reverse complement.
GTCTTGTCCAGGTCGAAGAAGGCTGCGGTGCGGGGCAAGGAGCGGTTTTCCACGGGGTCGAGCATAGGCGCCCACCATTCGGCGTAAGGTGTGGCGCGTGGGTTTGCCTGAGAAGGCCCTCGGGTACACCATGGAAGTCACGGATCGTTCGCGACCGTGCTACCCCGGTCCGGCTCCTCCCCCCCCCCGAGTCGGCCGTGGGGACGACCCCCGCTCTCCCCCCCGGCGGGGGTCGTCGCATGTCCGGGTGCGTTTCACGGGCCTGGACCCACCGAAGGCGCCTAGCGCGAGCCGCGCGAGGCGCCTTCGGCATAGGCCCGCCCTTCCCGGCGTTCGATTACGCACCGTCAGGATGGCGGGCTCCGGACGACATGCTCGGGTTCGTCACTCTTGTCTCCTCCCGCCTCGCCACTACCGGCTGAGGGTGCGCGGTTGAGGAGTTCTTCCGTCATGTTCATGGAGATCTCGACCCCTCCCTTCCGCGCTTCTCCGGAAGTTCCCGGCCGACGGTTCTCGTCCGGGTGACGGAGTTATTCACAACCTCCGAGTAGTCCACGGTTTTCGACCAAGATCCACATCATTTTCCAAGCTTCTGCAAGGTGAATGCCGTGACCTGAGTTCGGGCGCGAGTTCACGTGACTTGGCCCTGAGTTCGTGTCGGCGCTGGAGCGAGTTCTGCGCGAACGCGACCGAGTGTGCCGACTTTCGGCCAAGGGGAGTCAGCCGTTCCGCCGATTCCCCGCCAGGGTCCCGGATGCCGCGAATCACCTCGTGGCCGGAAGCGGACCACTGGCCCGGCGGGCATGCCGGCGAGCGGTCCGGTCACGCCCGCCGGGGCGCGGCGCGATGGACGCGCGTCCCGCTGCACGGAGACGGACGGCCGGAGGGTCGGAGAGGAAAGGCGACGGAGAAGTGGCGACAGAGCGGATGAGCGTGGGCGTGGGCGAGCGGTGGCTTGGGGGCGCCGGCAGGGGGCGTGGCGCGAACTGGCACGCATGGGACGGGCCCCGGGTGCGGAGGAGTGCGTGCGCGGAGTCGGGACGAGCCCGTGAGGCGGGACGAGGAGGAAGGGGCATGGCGATGGCTGGCAGGCGAGGAGAGGGCGAAGGCATGGCGCGGGAGACGGGACCGGGAAGGGGTGAGCGCCTTGGCGTCGGCGGCGGCGCGAGTTCCGGGGAGGTGGGTGGGGGGCCTGGTGCTCCCGGTGGGTCGGCGGGGCCGCTCATCGTGACCGAGGACCCCGTACTCCTGGACGACCTGCTGCGGCTGTGCGCCGCCGCCGGGGCACGGCCGCTCGTCCTCCACGGGCTGCCTGAGCGGCGGGGGGAGTGGGAGGCCGCGCCGCTGGTGCTGATCGGGGACGACGCGGCGGCGCGGGTGGCGGGGGCCCCACGCCGGCCGGGCGTGCTCCTCGTCGGGCGGGGCCAGGGCGAGCCGGCCGTCTGGCAGCGGGCGGTCGGGGTCGGCGCCGAACATGTGCTGCGGCTGCCCGACGCCGAGGCGTGGCTGGTGGACCGGATCGCCGACGTGGTCGAGGGGGCCGGACGCAGCGCCCGCACCGTCGGGGTCGTCGGCGGGCGCGGCGGGGCGGGTGCGTCGACGCTGGCGTGCGCGCTGGCCGTGACGGCGGCGGCCGGTGGCAGCCGCACCGTCCTGGTCGACGCCGATCCGCTGGGCGGCGGGCTCGACGTGCTGCTCGGTGGCGAACAGGCCGAGGGGTTGCGCTGGCCGGCGTTCGCCCGGTCCCGGGGCAGAGTGGCGCGCCGGGCGCTGGAGGAGGCGCTGCCCGAGATGCACGGCCTGCGGCTGCTCAGCTGGGACCGGAGCGACACCGCCGCCGTCCCGCCGGAAGCGGTACGGGCGGTGCTCGGCGCGGCCCGGCGAGGCGGGGGCACGGTCGTCGTGGACCTGCCGCGCCGGGCCGGCGGGGAGGTGGCCGAGGCGCTGGCCCAGCTCGATCTGGCGCTGCTCGTCGTCCCTGCGGAGCTGCGCGCGGTGGCGGCGGCCCGGCGCATGGCCGCGGTGCTCGCCCCTGAGGTACGGGACCTGCGGGTCGCCGTCCGGCCCACGGGTACGCCCGGCCGAGGGCTGGCGCCCGACTCGGTCGCCGGGCTGCTGGGCCTGCCCCTCGCCGGGGTGGTGCCGCACGACACCGCCGCCGTCGAGGCGCAGGAGACCGGCACGCCGCCCGGCAGCGGGCCGCGTGGCCCGCTGGCGCGGTTCTGCCGCGAGCTGTGGGGCCGCGCCGCGAGTCCGGCACCGGAGGGCGAGGCGGAGACAGGGGCCCAGGAAGAGCCTGCCCGCCGGGGAGACCTGCTTCGGACCACGCTCGGCGGGGCGTGGGTCCCGGCTCCCGGGAGCGTGGCCGCATGAGCGCGGTGGCTGCGGAGGCGGGACTGCTGGACGCCGTCCGGCGCCACCTCGCCGAGCAAGGCGCGGAACCCACCGAGGCACGGGTCGCCCAGGCGCTGCGCGAACAGGGCCGGATGCTGGGCGGTGCCGAAGTGCTGCGGACGGCGGCCCGGCTGCGCTCGGAGATCGCCGGGGCCGGCCCGCTCGAACCACTGCTCGCCGATCCGGAGGTCACCGACGTCCTGGTCTCGGCACCTGACCGGGTGTGGGTCGACCGGGGCGCGGGGCTGGAGCTGAGCGGGGTGCGGTTCGCCGACGCCGAGGCGGTGCGCGGACTGGCCCGGCGGCTGGCGGCGGTAGCGGGGCGGCGGCTGGACGACGCCCGGCCGTGGGTGGACGCGCGGCTCCCCGACGGCACCCGTCTGCACGCCGTCCTGCCGCCGGTCGCCGTCGGCTGCACCTGCCTGTCCTTGCGGGTGGTACGCCCCCGGGCGTTCACGCTCGCCGAACTGGTGGCGGCGGGGACCCTGCCGCCGGGCGGTGACCGCCTGGTGGCGGCGCTGGTCGAGGCCCGGCTCTCCTTCCTCATCAGCGGCGGGACCGGCAGCGGCAAGACGACCCTGCTCTCGGCGCTGCTCGGGATGGCCGGCCCGGCGGAGCGGATCGTCCTGGCCGAGGACTCGGCGGAGCTGCGCCCGGACCATCCGCACGTCGTCCGGCTGGAGACCCGGCCCGCCAATCAGGAGGGCCGGGGCGCCGTGGCCCTCGACGACCTGGTCCGCCAGGCACTGCGGATGCGCCCGGACCGGCTGGTGGTCGGCGAGGTCCGCGGCGCCGAGGTCCTGCACCTCCTGGCCGCCCTCAACACCGGCCACCAGGGCGGCGCGGGAACGGTGCACGCCAACGCCGCGGCGGACGTCCCGGCCCGTCTGGAGGCGCTGGGTACGGCGGCCGGGCTGGACCGGGCCGCTCTCCACAGCCAGGTCGCGGCTGCCCTCTCCCTCGTCCTGCACCTGGCCCGGGACCGGGCCGGCCGACGGCGCCTGGCCGAGGTCCACGTGCTGGCCAGGGACGCGACGGGCCTCGTGGTGACGGTCCCGGCGCTGCGCTGGGGCGCGGGCGGGTTCGCCGAGGAGAAGGGGTGGCCGAGGCTGCGGGAGTTGCTGGGACGTGGCGGTCCGGATGCGCACGGGTGGGAGGCGCGGTGGTGAGCGCGGGTGTGACGGGTGCGGTGGGCGGACTGCTCTGGGGCGCGCAGGCGTTCATGCGAGGGGCCCGCGGGCGGGCAGGACTGCGGAGCCGGGCCGCCCGCATCGCGGGCGTGCCGGTCGCGGAGAGCCGCTGGACGGCGGAGGCGTTACGGCGCCGGGCCGCCGCCCGGCCCGAACGGGTCTGCCTGGTGGCCGGGGCGCTGCTGGCCGCTGCGGGCCAGTCGGTCCTGCCCCTGGTGGCCGGGTGCGCGGCGGTACCGGTGGTACGGCGGAGGCTGGCGGCACGGGCGGCGGCGCGGGCCCGTGAGCGGCGGGCCGAGGCGGTCCGGGAGCTGTGCGGAGCCCTCGCCCAGGAGGTGCGGTCGGGACGTCAGCCGGTGGCGGCTCTGCTGCACGCGGTCGGCGAGGCTCGGGGGCTCGGCGGGGCCGAGGCCGGAGTGACGGCGGCCGCACGGTTCGGCGGGGAGGTCGCGGGCGCGCTGCGGGAGGCCTCGGGGGAGCCCGGCGCCGAAGGGCTCTCGGGGCTCGCTGCCTGCTGGGAGGTGGCGGTCGACCGGGGCGCGGGCCTGGCGGCCGGTGTCGAACGGCTGGCGGCGGCGCTGCGGGCCGAGCGGGACCAGGCGGCCGACCTGGCGGCGCAGTTGGCCGGGGCCCGGTCGACGGTGCTGATGCTGGCGGCGCTGCCGCTGCTCGGCCTGGCTCTGGGCTGGGCGATGGGGGCCGACCCGCTCCGGGTGCTGCTGCACACGCCGGCAGGGCTGGCCTGTCTCCTCCTGGGCGCGGTCCTGGAGGCGTGTGGGCTGTGGTGGGCGCTGGGGATCGTGCGCCGGGCGGGGGTGCCGCGATGAGCGCCGAGGTTTTCCACAGGCTGGGGGTGGCGCTGTGGGTGCTGGTGCTGCTGGCGGGCTGGGGCACGGCGGTCAGGGCGCGCCGGGCGACGCGGACACGCTGGCGCGGGCTGTACGGAGCGGTGCCGCCCAGCGGGCCGTCGCCGGTGCGGGCATGGACCGAACGGCGGCCCTCTGGGGCGTGGGTGCTCGCCGGGAGCGCCGCCGGGTGGCTCGTCGGCGGCGGGGCGCCGGAGGTGCTCGCGGGTGGTGCTGCCGGCTGGTGGGTCCACCGGTGCGTGGAGCGGCGTGGTTCGACAGGACGGGTCCCCGGACGGGCGGCGGGTCCGGAACGGCGGCCGTCGAGGCTGCCGACGTGGCTGCGGGGCGCGGCTCGCCCGGCGACGGACGCCCGGCTTCCGCTTGCCGCCGACCTGGTCGCCGCCTGTGTCGCAGCCGGGGCGGGGCCGGTGGAGGCGGCGCGTGCCGTCGGCGCCTCGGTCGGCGGGCCCGTGGGCCGGGGGCTCGCGCGGGCCGCCGCCGACGTCCGGCTGGGCGGGGACCCGGAGGCGGCATGGCGCCACGTCGCGAAGGTACCGGGGGCCTCAACGCTGGCCCGCTGCCTGGGCCGCGCTGCGGCCTCCGGCGCCCCGGCGGCCGAGCCGCTGGCCCGGATCGCCGCCGAGGCACGGGCCGACTGGAACCGGGCGGCCACCGAACGCGCCCGGCGGGCGGCCGTCGCGGTGACCGCGCCGGTGGGGCTCTGCTTCCTGCCCGCCTTCCTCACACTCGGGGTGGCTCCCGTGGTGATCGGCCTGGCGAGCGGGCTGCTGAGGGGCAGTGGCTGACGTGACGAGCTGGGGTGCCTGTGACGCCCGGGGGCCGCCCCCGGGGGCGGGGCTGAGTTCCGCCGGCGGGTTCGGTCGGCGGTGAGGAGCGGCAGGACGGCCCTGCCGAGGATGCGCACGGTTTCCGACATGAAGGGGTGCTGACGTGAGGAGTTCCGAGATGAGCGGTTCCGGGATGCCCGGTTCTGGGATGAGCGGTTACGAGGTGAAGGGTTCGGCTGCGGAAGGGGCGATCGTGCCCGGTGGGCTGGGAACGGCTCCTGGGACAGGGGATCGGCCGCACGAGGGGGTCACGTCGGCAGCGGAAGCACGGGGTCCGGGCGAGCTGGTGGCCGGGGCGCTGCCCCGAGGCGGAGTGAAGGCGTCGACGGGGGCGCCCTCGGCTCTGCCGGTTCCCGTGCCGGGGAAGGCCCTGGCGCGGGTGCGCGCTCAGGAGCGGGCCCGGTGCGGTCAGGCGGCCGGGCGTCGGCCCGGGGCGCCGGAGTCGGCCGAGGCGGTACCGGTGCGGCTGGTCGTGGTCCCGGCCGACGAGGTGCCGGGGCCAGGAGCACGCGGCCGGTCTTGGAGCCAGGCCGACGGCTTCGGGACCCGGGGCATGGCGGGGCGCCGGCCGGGGTCGCGCGGGGACGAGGGCACCCGGCGGCACCGACGGCGGTCGGCGCGGGCGCGGGGGCGCCGGGACGCCGGTATGGCCACGTCGGAGTACGCGATGGCCCTGCTGGCGGCGGTGGCCTTCGCCGGGGTGCTGTACAAGATCGTCACGGGTGGTGCGGTGGCGTCCGCTTTGCAGTCGGCGGTGGAGAAGGCCCTCGATGCGCCGTTCTGACGGGGCGGGGCCGCCGGGGGGCCGAGCCGGGTGGCGGTGGGCCCGGGGCGTCGGCGGGCGTGCGCCCGGCCGGTACCGGCGCTGCGGTGACGGCTCGCCCAGGGACGGCCAGCGTGGGGCGGTGACCGCCGAGGCCGCGGTCGTGCTGCCGATGCTGGTGGTGTTCCTGCTGGCGCTGGTCTGGGCCCTGCTGGCGGTTGCCGCCCACATCCAGTGCGTGGACGCGGCGCGGGCCGGTGCCCGCGCCGCGGCCCGGCAGGACCCGCCCGCCGCGGTCGTCGAGGCCGCGCTCCTGGCGGCGCCCGGCGGAGCCGAGGTGACGGTCGGCCGTACCGGCGACCTGGTCCAGGTCGAGGTGCGGGCCAGAACGCCCGGCCTGGGCGCGCTGACGATCGGCCTGCACGCGCGGGCCGTGGCACTGGCCGAGGAGACGGTGGGAGCGGACGGCCCCGCCGACGGGCCGCCCGCTCCAGACGCCGAGGCAGGTGGCGCCGGGCCCGCCGGCGCGGGGGAAGGGGCGGAGCCGGATCGGGATCGCGAGCCGGAGGACGGCGTCAACGGGAACGGAGCTACGGCGACCGCCGCACCGCAGTCACCGGCGCCGGCGGAGTCACCGGCATCAGCGGAGATCTCGACCACCTCGGCCCGGGGCGGTACCGGGAAGGGCGCGGAAGGATGAACCACAGCCGTCGCGGGAGGCCGCCGGGCCCCCCGTCCACTGGGGCCGACACGCCTCTCCTCGCACCGTTCCGACCCGTACGGCGGCCTGCCGCGGCAGGCCGCGAGCCGGAACGGCCGCGAAGGGAGCCTCACGCGCACCGCCCGGTGCCACCAGCCCGACCGCGCCCTCCGGCCAGGCGCGATCCACCGAGCCCCGCCGCTTCGCCGGCCGCCCGTACCAGCGCGCCGGGTGCCGCCGGGGCGAGGCCCGAGCCCCTTTGCCCCAGCGGGCGTGCGGCCCGCTCCGACCGGGGCGCCGCCACCGTCTGGGCGGCCGTCGCCTCGGCCGCTCTCGGTGCCGTGTTCGCGGTGCTGCTGGCGATGGGGCATGCCGTCGCCGTACGCCATCAGGCGGGCGGCGTGGCCGATCTCGCCGCGCTCGCGGCGGCCGACCACTGGAGTGAAGGGGAGCGGGGGGCCTGTGCGCGGGCCCGGCGGGTGGCAGTCGCGCAGGGGGCCGAGGTGGTGCGGTGCGCCCTGCGTGGGGAGGTGTCCGACGTGACGGCCGAGGCGGGGGCGGGGCCGTTCGCGGTCCGGGTCAGGGCGCGGGCGGGGCCCCCTGGAGCAGCACCGTGAGCAGCCTGAGGGCGGCCCGCTTGTGGAGCGGCTCGTTGCCGTTGCCGCACTTGGGCGACTGGACGCAGGAGGGGCAGCCCGCGTCGCACTCGCAGGCGGCGATGGCCTCGCGGGTGGCGGTGAGCCACTCGCGGGCGGTGTGGAAGCCCCGTTCGGCGAACCCGGCGCCGCCCGGGTGGCCGTCGTAGACGAAGACCGTGGGGAGGAGGGTGTCCGGGTGGACCGGCAGGGAGACGCCGCCGATGTCGCGGCGGTCGCAGGTCGCGAAGAGCGGGAGCATGCCGATCGAGGCGTGCTCGGCGGCGTGCAGGGCCCCGCCGAGCTGCTCAGGGTTGACCCGGGCGGCGTCGAGCTGGTCCTCGGTGACCGTCCACCACACGGCCCGGGTGCGCAGGGTGCGGGGCGGCAGGTCGAGCTTGGTCTCGCCGAGGACCTCGCCGGTGACCAGGCGGCGGCGGAGGAAGGAGACCACCTGGTTGGTGACCTCCACCGAGCCGTAGCAGAGCCGTCCGGCGCCCCAGGGGATCTCGGCGTCGGTCTCCAGCACGGAGACGGCGGTGGTGTCGCGGGCGGTGGTCGAGTAGGACGGTGTGGCCTGCTCCACCAGCGCCACCGAGTCCTCCAGGTCCAGGTCGCGGACGAGGTAGGTGCGGCCCTGGTGGAGGTGGACGGCGCCGGTGTGGACCGACCCGTGGGCGGCGGCTGCGTCCACGGTCCCCAACAGCCGGCCGGTGCCCGCCTCGACGATCTGCACGGGCCTGCCCCCGCCGCCCCGGATGTCGGCCAGGTCGGCGGCGGACTCGCGCCGCGTCCAGTGCCACCCGTGGGCCCGGCGGCGCAGCAGCTTGGCCGCCTCCAGCTGCGGGAGCAGCTCGCGGGTGGCCGGGCCGAAGAGGGCGAGGTCCCCCTCGGTGAGCGGCAGTTCGGCGGCTGCCGCGCACAGGTGGGGCGCCAGGACGTACGGGTTGTCGGGGTCGAGGACGGTGGACTCCACCGGCTGGTCGAAGACCGCCTCCGGATGGTGGACGAGATAGGTGTCCAGCGGATCGTCGCGGGCCACCATGATCGCCAGCGCGCCCTGCCCGGCGCGGCCCGCGCGCCCCGCCTGCTGCCAGAGGGAGGCGCGCGTACCGGGATAACCGCAGATCAGGACCGCGTCGAGGCCGGAGACGTCGACGCCGAGTTCCAGTGCGGTGGTGGCGGCCAGGCCGAGGAGGTCACCGGAGTGCAGGGCGCGTTCCAGGGCGCGGCGCTCCTCGGGGAGGTAGCCGCCGCGGTACGCCGCGACCCGGCGGGCCAGGGCCCGGTCGATCTCCGCCAGGCGCTCCTGGGCGATGACCGCGATCAGCTCCGCGCCGCGCCGCGAGCGGACGAAGGCCACCGTGCGGACCGACTGGACGGCCAGGTCGGTGAGGAGGCCGGCGGTCTCGGCGGTGGCCGTCCGGCGGACCGGCGCGCCGTTCTCCCCGTGGTAGTCGGTCAGCGGCGGTTCCCACAGGGCGAAGACCAACTCGCCCCGGGGCGAGGCGTCGTCGTCCACCGCGGTGACCGGCAGTCCGGTCAGCCGCCCGGCCGCCACCGCCGGCTCGGCCGCGGTGGCCGAGGCGAGCAGGAAGACGGGGTCGGAGCCGTAGCGGGCGCAGAGGCGGCGCAGGCGGCGGACCACCTGGGCGACGTGCGAGCCGAAGACGCCCCGGTAGGTGTGGCTCTCGTCGATGACGACGTAGCGCAGGGCGCGCAGGAAGGAGGACCAGCGGGGGTGGGACGGCAGGATGCCGCGGTGCAGCATGTCGGGGTTGGTGAGGACGAGGTTGGCGTACTGGCGGACCCATTCGCGCTCCTCGATGGGGGTGTCGCCGTCGTAGACGGCGGGCCGGACCGCGTTGCCGAGCGGGGCGGCGAGGTCCTTGACGGCCCGCAGCTGGTCGGCGGCGAGCGCCTTGGTGGGCGAGAGGTAGAGGGCGGTGGCGCCGCGCCCGTTGGGGGCCTCGGAGCCGTCGAGCAGGCTGGAGAGGACCGGGACCAGATAGGCGAGGGACTTGCCGGAGGCGGTACCGGTGGCGACGATCACCGACCGGCCGTCGAGCGCGTGCTCGGCGACGGCCGCCTGGTGCGCCCAGGGGTCGGCGATGCCCGCCTTCTGGACCGCCGCGATCACCTGCGGGCGAATCCGGTCCGGCCAGACGGCATGACGCCCGGCTCGCGGGGGCAGGTGCTCCGTATGAGTGATGCGGGATTCCGGCGTCGCGGCCGGTCCGCCGCCCTCGTGGCCCCCTTCGGCAGGCGCGGAGAAGCCGTGGCCGCCGCCCTGTCGGGAGGCCACCAGGCGGTCCAGGACCGTGCGAGGCGTGGGGCGAGGAGCTGCGTCCCGATCGGGACGGCTCGGCCGGGAGAACTCGGTCATCGGCTCCGAGTCTGTCACTGGCGTGAAGGACAATGCAGCGAAGGCGTCGTGCGCGCCTGCTGGTAAGTGATTGAATGCCCACGCGGCTGGCGAACCGTCCCGGGGGATCAAGCCGAGGTGTCCCGAGGGATGACCGCTCGATAGCAAGGTGCTGGAGGATCCGTGGACCTGTCCCTGTCGACCCACACCGTCGATGATCGTACGGTTGTCGAGGTCGGTGGCGAAATCGATGTGTACACCGCGCCCAAGCTGCGGGAGCAGCTGGTCGAGCTGGTGAACGACGGCAATTTCCATCTGGTCGTCGACATGGAGAACGTCGACTTCCTCGACTCGACCGGCCTCGGTGTCCTGGTGGGCGGACTGAAGCGCGTGCGGGCCCACGAGGGCTCCCTGCGTCTGGTCTGCAACCAGGAGCGCATCCTCAAGATCTTCCGGATCACGGGGCTCACCAAGGTCTTCCCGATCCACCAGTCGGTCCAAGAGGCCATCGACGCCACTGACTGAGACGTGGAGCGCGCGCCGGGCCCGTCCCGGTGCGCGCCGCCGTCGGTGGGTGTGCGCTGTGGCGACCGCCCGCCGTCAGCCCGATGCCCGCGCGTCGCGTACAGGGCTCCGGTCCGGTGTGTCCGAGCCCCTGCCCGGTCGCGGCTGCGCGTGGGACGTGGTGCGCCGCGCCCGCTGTCGGTCGTACCCACGCACGTGGCAGGCTCGGGCCCACAGCAGCGGGAGTCGCCGGACTTCGGTGATCCGGTTCTCCCGGAGAGCACTCCCGTACATCCGAGGGGGACGCATGGCCACCGTTGAGCTCCGTTTCACCCCGCTGCCCGAGCATGTGCGGACCGCACGTCTGGTCGGGGCCGCGATGGCGCGCCGCGCCGGGGTGGCGGACGCGGCCCTCGACGAGGTGCGGCTCGCCGTCGGCGAGGCGTGCACCCGTGCCGTCGGGCTGCACCAGCTCCACGAGGTGGCCGAGCCGGTGCAGGTGCGGCTGATCGAGGACGGGAAGCAGTTCTCCATCGAGGTGGTGGACGAGGCGCCGCACGCGGTGCCCACCGACATCGAGGCCGGTACGGCGGGGCTGCCCGTCACCGAGGACCCCGAGGGCGAGGACGAGATGGGGCTCGCCGTCATCAGCGGCCTCGTCGACGACGTCCAGGTGAAGACGGGCGAGTCCGGCGGGATGATCCGGATGTCCTGGCCGACCGCCATCCTCGCCTGAGTCCGGCCCGCGCACCGTTGCGCACCCCCGCTGACCTGCGTGATCCTCCCGCCGCACGGTCAACCGCCTTCGTATGTGCGGAGTTTGACGGCGTGAGGGTTCCCGGTGGAGGAGTGCGGGGTTCGTGAGCCTTGTCTCTCTTGGGCCAAAGGGCTTCAAAAGGGCAGGTATCGGACGCTCGCGTGAGGGTTGGTGCCCGGGGGCCGTGTAAGTTCCGGGGCCGAGAGCCACGGAAGGGACCAATCCGGTGAACAAGAAGCTCGCAGCCGCACTGTCCGGCGGTGCGGTACTGGCGATGGCGCTGACGGGATGCGGCGACGACAAGGAAGAGAAGCTCGACGCGTGGGCCAAGCAGGTCTGCGACGACGTGCAGCCGCAGGCCAAGAAGATCTCGGACGCCAACGCCGCGATCCAGGAGCAGACCTCGGACAACAGCAGTCCTGAGGATGTCCAGAAGACGGACTCGAAGGCGTTCGGGGACATGTCGGCCGCCTACAAGGCGATCGGTTCCGCGGTGAAGAAGGCCGGAGCCCCGCCGGTCGACGACGGCGAGAAGACGAAGAACGACGCCGTGAAGGAGCTCAACGGTATCTCGGCCGCGTACGGCGACCTGAAGAAGCAGGTCGCCGACCTCGACACCGGCGACCAGGGCGAGTTCGCGGACGGCCTCAAGGACATCGCCGGCGAGCTGTCGAAGATCAGCAAGAACGGCAACGAGGCGCTGGAGAAGCTCCAGTCCGGCGAGGTCGGCGAGGCGATGAAGAACCAGGCGTCCTGCAAGAGCTCCACGGCGTCATCGGCTCCGTCGCCCTCGGGGGCCTGAGCGGACGCCACCGGGCGACGTCCTCGGGCGGTATCCGAGCGGCTTCCCCCAAGGCTTCGGGTCTTGGCGGAGTCGCTCGCCTCGCGCCGGACGGAGAGCCAGGTCCCGCCCCGTCATGACGCGTGGGGCAGACGGTGCTTGACGCCCTCGGGGGCAGGCGGGCCCCGGGCCGCTCGGGCACCGTCGGGCTGGGCGCACCGTTCTGACGGCGTCGGCCGCCGGGCCCCGGGACCGGTCTCCACCCCGCCCCGGCCCCCTTGCCGCAGCGGGCGCCCCCCAGCCCTCACAATGGACGGGTGAGTACCCCCAGTCTTCCCCTGACCGACCGCTCCGACCTGGCCCCGCGCCTGCGGACCGCCTTCCTCGACGCCGACTTCACCGCCGACGGGCTCCTGGAACGGCTGGGCGCCCCGGCGTACGCGGCGCTCGCGCGCGCGGAGGCGGTGCCCGCGCTGCGCGCGACCCGGGGCGGGACCCCGCTCGACACACTGGTCCGCCTCTTCCTCCTCCAGCGTCCCGTCACCCCGGCAGAGGCCGAGGCGGCGCTGCCCGGCGGACTGCTCGGCGACGCCGTGGACGGCCGGTGGCTGCGCAGGGAAGCGGCCGGGGAGGCCGGGGGCGAGGTGGTCCGCGCCGTGATCGACGTGCGGCCCTACGGTGGGCCCGACGGCCAGGACTGGTTCATCGCCTCGGACCTCGGCTGCGCGGTCGGCGGAGCGGGCGGCATCGGCAGCGCCGCCGAGGGTGTCGTCCTCGGTGTGGGCGGCGCCTCCACGACGCTGGCCGGGCTCACCGTGCGCGGCCCCGTGGGAGACGCCCTCGACCTGGGCACCGGCTCCGGAATCCAGGCGCTGCACGCCTCCGTCGACGCCACCCGGGTCACCGCGACCGACCTCAACCCGCGCGCCCTGCGCTTCACCGCGCTGACCCTCGCGCTCTCCGGCGCCCCCGAGGCGGAACTCCTCGAAGGCTCCCTGTTCGAGCCGGTCGCCGAACGCCGCTACGACCTGATCGTCTCCAACCCGCCCTTCGTCATCTCCCCGGGTGCCCGCCTCACCTACCGGGACGGCGGGATGGGCGGGGACGAACTGTGCCGCACGCTCGTCCAGCAGGCGGGGGACCGGCTCAACGAAGGGGGCTACGCGCACTTCCTGGCCAACTGGGAGCACGTCGACGGGGAGGAGTGGAGTGACCGGCTCCGCTCCTGGGTGCCCGCGGGCTGCGACGCCTGGATCGTGCAGCGCGAGGTGCAGGACATCACCCAGTACGCCGAACTGTGGCTGCGGGACGCCGGGGACCACCGCACCGACCCGGAGACCTACGCGGCCAGGTACGAGGCGTGGCTGGACGAGTTCGAGGCGCGGAACACCAAGGCGGTCGGCTTCGGCTGGATCACGCTCCGCCGCAGGGACGCGGCCGAGCCGTCGATCCTCGTGGAGGAGTGGCCGCACCCCGTCGAGCAGCCGCTCGGCGAGACCGTCCGCGCCCACTTCGCCCGCCAGGACTACCTGCGCGCGCACGACGACGCGGCCCTGCTCGCCGGGCACTTCACCCTCGCCCCGGAGGTCGTCCAGGAGCAGATCGGCCTGCCCGGCGCCGAGGACCCCGAGCACGTGGTGCTGCGCCAGCACCGCGGCATGCGCCGGGCCACCCAGGTCGACACGGTCGGCGCCGGCTTCGCCGGGGTCTGCGACGGCTCGCTGAGCGCCGGGCGCATCCTCGACGCCATCGCCCAGCTCATCGGCGAGGACCCGGTGCGCCTGCGCGACCAGACACCCGCGCAGATCCGGCTCCTCGTGGAGCAGGGCTTCCTGGTGCCGGTGGCCGAGGGGACGCGGGCCGGGGCGTAGCCGCCCGGTCCGTCCCGGGCGCACGGGCCGCTTCCGCCGGATGACGTACGCCCGTGTCGTACGTCCGGGGGGCCTGGCGTGCCGCGCGCTCGGGCGACACGCGGTACCGGCCGGGAGTTCACCTCGGCTGCCCCGGGCGTCGTACGCGGGTGTCGGCCTCCTGGTCCCGGCGCCGCTCCGACGGCCCGGTGGGACAAGGGGGAGCAGGTCACGGACGAGGCGGCCGGGGTGTCGCAGGGAGGCGTGGTCGGCGCTGCCGGGCGGGCCGCTCGCCACGCCCGGGGGCGGCGGTGGCGCCCAGCCGCTGGGGAACCTGGGCGAGGCGACCCCGGCCGCCTTCGCCGGAGCGGTGTTCGCGCTGTTCGCGGCTGGGGCTGCTGGCCCGGACAGCGGTTCGGGCGCGGGCGTCGCCGGCCCGCCTACGAGCGGGCCGCTCCCGGCGCCTCGGCGGCCGTCGCGGCGCCGGGAGCGGTGGCGGCGCCGGCACTCCGCTGCGGTGCCTCGGCCGGGTCTGGCCGCCCGGAACGCTCCGGCCCGGCGTCGTCGCCTCCCGGCTGGGTCCGGGGACGGCCCGTTCCGTAGCCCTCGGCCGTCGGCGCCCCGCCCTCGCGCCGGCCCGGAAGCATACCCGTCGGCCCCGTCCCGATCTGCGGCGAATGGCCAGGTCGGTACTCCGGGCGGCAGGAACGGACGGAGTCGGGTTACCGTTCCAGTGGCCGGGGTGGGCTTTTCCCGTGAGACACCGGGACGGGATGTACCGTCACACTCCGCAGAGCAAACCCGGCCCCCATCCCGGAACCACGGGCTCGGGAAGGATTCAGTGTCGACCGGAGAGAAGAGCCACGTTGTCCCCGACCAGCGAGACCGCAGAGGGCGGCCGCCGCCTCGTCATCGTCGAGTCGCCCGCCAAGGCGAAGACGATCAAGGGCTACCTCGGCCCCGGCTACACCGTCGAGGCGAGCGTCGGACACATCCGTGACCTTCCGAACGGCGCCGCCGAGGTGCCGGAGAAGTACACGGGCGAGGTCCGTCGGCTCGGCGTCGACGTCGAGCACGACTTCCAGCCCGTCTACGTGGTCAACGCGGACAAGAAGGCGCAGGTCAGGAAGCTCAAGGAGCTGATGGCCGAGTCGGACGAACTCTTCCTCGCCACCGATGAGGACCGCGAGGGCGAGGCCATCGCGTGGCACCTCCAGGAAGTGCTGAAGCCGAAGATCCCCGTCCACCGCATGGTCTTCCACGAGATCACCAAAGACGCGATCCGGGCCGCCGTCGCCAACCCCCGCGAGCTGAACAAGAAGCTGGTCGACGCCCAGGAGACCCGCCGCATCCTCGACCGCCTCTACGGCTACGAGGTCTCGCCGGTCCTGTGGAAGAAGGTCATGCCGCGCCTGTCGGCGGGGCGCGTCCAGTCGGTGGCCACCCGCCTCGTCGTCGAGCGGGAGCGCGAGCGCATCGCCTTCCGCACCGCCGAGTACTGGGACCTGACCGGCACCTTCGGCACCGGCCGGGGCGGTGGCAGCAGCGATCCCGCGCAGCTCGTCGCCCGCCTCAGCGCCGTCGACGGCAAGCGGATCGCGCAGGGCCGCGACTTCAACTCCGTCGGGCAGCTCAAGTCCGACACCCTCCACCTCGACGAGGCGGGCGCCCGCGCGCTGGCCGACTCCCTCGCCGACTCCTCCTTCGCGGTCCGCTCGGTCGAGTCGAAGCCGTACCGCCGTTCGCCGTACGCGCCGTTCCGGACGACGACGCTCCAGCAGGAGGCGAGCCGCAAGCTCGGCTTCGGCGCCAAGGCCACCATGCAGGTCGCCCAGAAGCTGTACGAGAACGGCTTCATCACCTACATGCGCACGGACTCCACGACGCTCTCCGAGACGGCGGTCGGCGCGGCCCGGGCGCAGGTCACGCAGTTGTACGGGGCGGACTACCTGCCCGACAAGCCGCGTACCTACGCCGGCAAGGTGAAGAACGCGCAGGAGGCGCACGAGGCGATCCGTCCTTCCGGCGACCGCTTCCGCACGCCCGCCGAAACGGGTCTGACCGGTGACCAGTTCCGGCTCTACGAGCTGATCTGGAAGCGGACCGTCGCCTCCCAGATGAAGGACGCCGTCGGCAACTCGGTCACCGTGAAGATCGGCGGGCGCTCCGCCGACGGGCGCGACGCCGAGTTCTCCGCCTCCGGAAAGACCCTCACCTTCCACGGCTTCCTCAAGGCGTACGTCGAGGGCGCCGACGACCCCAACGCCGAGCTGGACGACCGCGAGCGGCGGCTGCCGCAGGTCGGCGAGGGCGACCCGCTGGCCGCCGACGCGATGAGCGTCGACGGCCACGCCACCAAGCCGCCCGCCCGCTACACCGAGGCGTCGCTGGTCAAGGAGCTGGAGGAGCGCGAGATCGGCCGTCCGTCGACGTACGCGTCGATCCTCGGAACGATCCTCGACCGCGGGTACGTCTTCAAGAAGGGGACAGCGCTCGTCCCGTCCTTCCTCTCCTTCGCCGTGGTCAACCTGCTGGAGAAGCACTTCGGCCGGCTCGTCGACTACGACTTCACCGCCCGCATGGAGGACGACCTCGACCGCATCGCGCGCGGCGAGGCCCAGGCCGTGCCGTGGCTTCGCCGCTTCTACTTCGGTGAGGGCGACGCCGCCGCCGGTGCCGCCTCCGCCGCGGGCAACGGCGACGGCGACCACCTCGGTGGCCTCAAGGAACTCGTCACCGACCTCGGCGCCATCGACGCCCGGGAGATCTCGTCCTTCCCGGTCAGCGACGACATCAAGCTGCGCGTCGGCCGGTACGGGCCGTACATCGAGCGGGGCGAGAAGGACGCCGAGAACCACCAGCGCGCCGACATCCCCGAGGACCTCGCGCCCGACGAGCTGACCGTCGAGCTGGCCGAGGAACTGCTGGCCAAGCCCAGTGGCGACTTCGAGCTGGGCACCGACCCGGAGACGGGCCACCCGATCGTGGCCAAGGACGGGCGGTACGGGCCGTACGTCACCGAGGTGCTGCCCGAGGGCACGCCGAAGACCGGCAAGAACGCGGTCAAGCCGCGCACCGCCTCGCTCTTCAAGTCGATGAGCCTGGACACGGTGACGCTCGCGGACGCCTTGAAGCTGATGTCGCTGCCGCGCGTCGTCGGTACCGACACCGAGGGCGTCGAGATCACCGCGCAGAACGGCCGCTACGGCCCGTACCTGAAGAAGGGGACGGACTCGCGGTCGCTGGAGAGTGAGGAGCAGCTCTTCACCATCACGGTCGACGAGGCCCTCGCGATCTACGCCCAGCCCAAGCAGCGCGGTCGCGCCGCCGCCAAGCCGCCGCTGAAGGAACTGGGCGAGGACCCGGTCAGCAAGCGTCCCGTGGTGGTCAAGGACGGCCGCTTCGGCGCCTACGTCACCGACGGCGAGACCAACGCGACCCTGCGGGCCGCCGACAGCGTCGAGGAGATCACGCCCGAGCGCGGCTACGAGCTGCTGGCGGAGAAGCGGGCGCGCGGCCCGGTCAAGAAGACCGCCAAGAAGGCCCCGGCGAAGAAGACGACCGCCAAGAAGGCGCCCGCCAAGACCGCCGCCGCGAAGAAGACCGCGGGGACGGCCAAGGCGGCGGCGAAGAAGACGACGACGGCCAAGAAGACCGCCGCCAAGAAGACGACGGCGAAGAAGAGCACCGGAAGCGGGGCCGGCGCCGGCGAGGAGTGAGCCCCCGGGCCGGACGCGGGCGGGGTCCGGGTGACCTCGCTCCGGCCGCCCACGGGTGCGGAAACGTCCCGCCCCTTCCGCCGACCGGGCCGCGCCCGGCCCGACGGGAGACGCGTGAGGGGCGCGAACGGTTGTTCTATCAGGTGCGGTGTGCGCCTGTCCGGGTCGAATGCGCTCGTGCGCCGCCCCGCTCCGTGATCTTTCGGGGCGGGGCGGTTTTCGTTCAGGCGTGCGAGGGGCAGGTGTCCACCAGCGAGTGGTCACGGAGCGTGAGGGAGGGGGCTGGGCCCGTGTGAGGCGGTGGGGTGCGTCGAAGGCTGAGCGGTGAAGCGGGGAAGTGCGGTCGTGCGGGTGGATCACGGGTCCCCCGGAGTGCGGAGGTGTGCGCGGGTGGCGAGGAGTGCGAGGGTGGCGCCGATTGTCGGCATGGGGCGGTTTTGGACCAGGTCGGACGGTCGTATGTTCGGGCGGGCCGACCGGGTGGCGAACGAGCGGGCTAGGCTGGCGGGATGACGCGAGCCGAGCAGCCAACGGTCGTGAACCCGGCCCCCGACGACGCCCTGGTCGCAGATTCCCGAGAGCGCGCCGTGCGCGCCCTGCTGCGTTTCCGCCCCCTCAAGCAGCTGTGGAGCGCCCAGCTGGTGGGAGGCGCCGGCGATGTCCTTGCCCTCTTCGTGCTGGTGGTGCTGGCCTTCCACACCTCGCTGGCGCAAGGGGCGTTCGGCGGCGGTTACCAGGGCGCGGCCTTCACCGTCAGCGTCGTCCTGGGCGTCCGCGTCCTCGCGACCCTGCTCTTCGGTGCGGTCCTGCTCGGCCCGGTCAGCTCACTGACGGCGCCCGGCGGCCCGCTCGACCGCCGCTGGACGATGGTGGTCGCCGACGGCCTGCGGGCCGCCCTGCTGATCGTCGCGCCGCTCTGGATCGACTGGACCCCGGACACGGCGCTGGCCACCCTTCTGGTGACGGTCTTCGTCCTCGGCGTCGCCGAACGCTTCTGGACGGTCTGCCGGGAGGGCGCGGCCCCCGCGCTGCTGCCCGTCCCGGCCCTCGGCGCCGACGCCGTGCGCCCGCTGCCGGACCGCTCCGACGCCCTGCACCGGCTCTTCCTGCGCACCGCCTTCGTCGCGGTGCCGCTGGCCGCCGCCCTGCTGGTCGCGGTCACCCTGGTGGAGAACCTGCTGGCCACCGGCGTCGGCTGGTTCGCCACCCACCAGGTCGCCCTCGCCTCGTACGTCGCGGCCGGCCTGTTCGCCGCCTCCCTCTCCGTCGTGTACTTCCTGACGCTGCCCGGCACCCGGACGCCGCGCGCCCGCTCCCCGCTGGAGGGGCTGCGCCGTCCGAAGACGGGCAGCGGCGCCGACCGGGGCCGCACCGGCACCATCCGCCTGCTGGTCATCGGCTGCGCCGCGGTCACCGCCGCCATCTCCGGCGCCGTCGCCGTCGCCGTGATCCACGCCAAGGACCTCGACGGCGGGCCCGTCCTCTTCGGCCTCTTCGTCCTCGCCCTCACCGGCGGTACGGGGACCGGTGTCCGCGGCGCCGCGCGCGTGCTGCCGGCGCTCTCCCGGCGCCGGCTGCTGGCGCTCGCCGTCGCGCTGACCGGTGTCGCCCTGCTCGCCGCCGGGCTGGTGCCGGACGTCACGACCGTGCTGCTCCTGCTGCTGCTCGCCGGCTTCGCCGCCGGCGTCGCGGCCCACTGCGGGCACACCCTGATCGACCAGGAGACGGAGGAGTTCCGCAGGGCGCGCCAGGGCGAGCACCTCCAGGCCGTGGTCCGGCTGACCCTCGCCGTCTCCGTGCTCGCCGCCCCGCTCATCGCGGGCGGCATCGGCCGTCACCGGGTCGAGGCCGGGAAGTTCGTCTTCGCCCACGGCGGCGCCGCCTTCACGCTGATGCTGCTCGGCGCCCTGCTGCTGCCGGTCGCCGCCGTCCTCCTCGCCAAGGCCGACGACCGGCAGGGCGTCCCGCTCCGCCGCGACCTGCGGGACGCGTTGCGCGGCGACGACCCGGCCACCGCGCCCGCCGCCACCGGCTTCTTCGTCGCCCTGGAGGGCGGTGACGGCGCCGGCAAGTCCACCCAGGCCGAGGCGCTCGCCGAGTGGATCAGGGCCAAGGGCCACGAGGTCGTCGTGACGCGCGAGCCGGGGGCCACCCCGATCGGCAAGCGGCTGCGCGCGATCCTCCTCGACGTCTCCAGTGCCGGGCTCTCGCACCGTGCCGAGGCCCTGCTCTACGCGGCCGACCGCGCCGAGCACGTCGACACCGTCGTCCGTCCCGCGCTGGAGCGCGGTGCCGTCGTCATCTCCGACCGCTACATCGATTCCTCGGTCGCCTACCAGGGCGCCGGGCGCGACCTCGCGCCCACCGAGATCGCCCGGATCTCCCGTTGGGCCACCGGCGGCCTCGTCCCGCACCTCACGGTGCTGCTCGACGTCTCCCCGGAGACGGCCCGCGAGCGGTTCACCGAGGCGCCGGACCGGCTGGAGTCCGAGCCCGCCGCCTTCCACCAGCGGGTACGGGCCGGATTCCTCACCCTGGCCGCCGCCGACCAGGACCGCTACCTCGTGGTCGACGCCGGCCAGCAGCCCGAGGACGTCACCACCGTCATCCGGCACCGCCTGGACCAGCTGCTCCCTCTCTCCGAGGCCGAGGTCAAGGCCCAGGAGGAGGCCCGTCGCGCCGCCGAGGAGGAGGCCCGCCGCAAGGCGGAGGAGGAGGCCGCGCGCAAGGCCGAGGAGGAGCGCCTGGAGCGGGAGCGCCAGGAGCAGCTCGCCCGGCTGCGCGCCGAGGAGGAGGAACGCAAGAAGCGCGAGCTGGAGGAGGCCAAGCGGCTGGAGGCGGAGCGGCAGGCCGAGCGCCAGGCCGAGGAGGTCCGCCGCCGCGCCGAGGAGGCCGAGCGTCGCGCCGAGGAGGAGCGTGCCCGGCTCCGCGCCGAGGAGGAACTGCGCGCCGCCGAACAGGAGCGGCTGCGCCTGCGCAAGGTCGAGGAGGAGCGGCTCCGCAAGGAGGCCGAGGAGCGCCGCCGCGAGAAGCAGCGCGAGGCGGAGGAGGCACTGCTCCGCGCCGAGGAGGCCCGCCGCAGGGCCGAGGAGGAGGCCGCGCGCAGGGCCGAGGAGGAGGCCAGGGTCCGGGCCGAGGAAGCTCGTCGCCAGGCCGAGCGGGAAGCGGCGCTGCGCGCCGAAGCCTCCCAGGCCGACAACGAGATGACCGTCCCCACCCCCGTGCACTCCCTCCGCAAGCCGAAGGCGCCTGAGGAAGGGGAGCAGGGCCCGGCCCACTCCCTCACCAAGGACGACCGGAACGAGGAGCGTTCCGGCTACTCCTTCACCAAGGCCGATCGGGACGAGGAGCGTTCCGGCTACTCCTTCACCAAGGCCGATCGGGACGAAGAGCGTTCCGCCCACTCCCTCACCAAGGACGACGACCGGCGCCCCCGGCCGGCCGAGCCTTGGGACAACGAGGAGACGGCGGTCCTGCCGCAGGCCCCCGCCCCGTCCGACGCCGAGGAGACCGCCGTCATCCCCCAGGTCCCGGAGCCGGGCACCGGGGACGACGAGGAGACCAAGGTGTTCCCCCGCGTCTCCGAGAGCGGCCGGCCCGGTCCGGACGCGCCGACCGACCGCGTGCCCCCGGGCTACTTCCGGGACGACGCGACGGACACCGCCCGCAACGCCGCCCCCGGCGAGAACGAGCGCACCCGCGAGCTGCCCCAGATCGACCCGAACGCGCCTCGCCCGCGCCCCGACTGGGCGGAGGAGACCCCCCTCGACGACCTCCCCAGCCTGGCCGACGAACTCCTCGGCCCGCACGACGGCGGCGACGAGGACGACCTGCGCGGGGGGCGGGGCCGGAGGTAGGCCGGGTTCGTTCACGCGCTCGCCCCGCGGGAGCGGTGCCGGCGCGTGGCAGCCGGGCCGGCGGTCTGCCCGGTCCGGCTCCCCGGGGACGGCGCTCCGGCTCGTGGTCCGCCCAGGGCCCGTCCCGGCCGCGTTCCGGCATTTGGGCCCTGTCGGTCGTGTCGCGGAGAATGGGGCTGGCGAGCCCGGTGGTGGGCTCGTCCGGTGGGGCGGATGTGGATGGAGGCGTGCCGATGTCGGTGTGGGACGACCTGGTGGGCCAGGAGCGGGTGGTCGGGCAGCTCGACGCGGCCGCCCGTGACGCCGACGCCTACGTGACGGCGGCGGCCACGGGCAGTCCGCTGCCCGAGGCGTCCCGGATGACGCACGCCTGGCTGTTCACCGGGCCGCCCGGAGCGGGCAGGGCCGACGCGGCGCGGGCCTTCGCCGCCGCCCTCCAGTGCACCAGCCCGGACCGGGCCCTGCCGGGCGGCACCCCTGGCTGCGGCTTCTGCGACGGCTGCCACACCAGCCTCATCGGCACCCACGCCGATGTGGACGTCGTCCGCACCGACCTGCTCTCCATCGGCGTGAAGGAGACCCGCGACCTGGTCCGGCGCTCCCAGATGTCGCCGGCCGGAGGGCGTTGGCAGGTGATCGTCCTGGAGGACGCCGACCGCCTCACCGAAGGCGCGGGGAACGTCCTGCTCAAGGCCGTCGAGGAGCCGGCCTCGCGCACGGTCTGGCTGCTCTGCGCCCCCTCGCTGGAGGACGTGCTGCCGACGATCCGGTCGCGTTCGCGGCACCTCTCGCTGCGTACGCCGCCGGTGGAGGCCGTGGCCGACATCCTGGTCCGGCGCGACGGGGTCGACCCGGTGCTGGCCGCCTCCGTCGCGCGGGCCACGCAGGGACACATCGACCGCGCCCGCCGCCTGGCCACCGACGAGCGGGCCCGCGCGCGCCGGGCAGCCGTCCTCAAGCTGCCGCTGCGCGTCGGCGACGTGGGCGCGGGGCTGCGGGCCGCGCAGGAGCTGATCGACGCGGCGGGCGAGGACTCCAAGCAGGCGGCCACGGAGACCGACGAGAAGGAGACCGAGGCGCTGCGGACCGCCCTCGGCGGGCAGAGCGGCGGCCGGATGCCTCGCGGTACCGCCGGTGCCATGAAGGAGCTGGAGGAGAAGCAGAAGCGCCGACGCACCCGTTCCCAGCGCGACAGCCTCGATCTGGCCCTGGTGGACCTCACCGGCTTCTACCGCGATGTCCTGGCCCTCCAGTTCGGCTCCGCCCCGGAGGCGGTCGCCAACGTCGAGTTCCGCGACGCCCTGGAGCGGATCGCCGAGGACAGCACCCCCGTCGCCACCCTCCGCCGGATCGAGGCCATCGCCGCCTGCCGTGAGGCCCTCGACCGGAACGTGGCGCCCCTCTTGGCCGTCGAGGCGATGGCCATGGCGCTGAGGGCCGGGTAGCGCATCCCCTGAACGGGTGGTTTGGCTGACGGCCGGCCCGAGTTGAAGGGGTTCCGCCTCCCGCTCGCCCGTCACGCATAGTAGTCAAGTCTGTGCGTACCGTTAGAGTCGGATGCATGGAGAACCGCCGCGCCCGTCCCCCTGCCCGCCTCTCGTCGCGCCGCCCCCTGGTCGCCGCGTTCCTCGCCGCAGCCGTCGCCCTCGTGCCGGGGTGCAGCGCGGAGAGCACCACGGCAGACGCCTCCGGCGGCACCGTCCTCGCCGCCCTCCCCAAGGCGATCCCCGATGCCCTCGCCCCCTTCTACGGGCAGCGGCCGGCCTGGCGGAGCTGCGAGGGCGCCGGCATGGAAGAGTTCGAGTGCGCCCGGCTCAAGGCGCCCCTGGACTACGAGAACCCGACGGCCGGCACCCTCGACCTGGCGCTCTCCCGCAAGAAGGCGACCGGCCCCGGCGCCCGCCTCGGCTCCCTCCTCGTCAACCCGGGCGGCCCCGGCGGCTCCGCCATCGGATATCTCCAGTCGTACGCGGCCCTCGGCTATCCGGCACCGGTCCGTGCCCGGTACGACATGGTGGCCGTCGACCCGCGCGGCGTCGCCGACAGCGAGCCCGTCACCTGCCTCGACGGCCCCGCGATGGACGCGCACACCGCCACGGACGCCACCCCGGACACCCCGGCGGAGCGGCGGACGCTGGTCTCCGCCTTCCGGAAGTACGGCAAGGGGTGCCAGGCGGACTCGGGCAAGACCCTCGGCCACGTCTCCACCGTCGAGTCCGCCCGCGATCTGGACCTGGTCCGCTCGGCCCTCGGCGACGAGAAGCTGACCTACGTCGGCGCCTCGTACGGGACCTTCCTCGGCGCCACCTACGCCGGGCTGTACCCGCACCGCGTCGGCCGCCTGGTCCTCGACGGCGCCATGGACCCCACCCTCGACGCCCGCCGGCTCAACCTCGAACAGACCGCCGGGTTCGACACCGCCTTCACCGCCTTCGCCAAGGACTGCGCTCGGCGGAAGGACTGCCCCCTCGGCGCCGGCGACCCCCGGAGTGCCGGGCGGAACCTCACCGCGTTCTTCGACAAGCTCGACGCCGACCCGCTCCCCACCGGGGAGGGGCGAGCCCTCCCCGAGTCGCTCGCCACCATGGGCGTCGTCGCCGCCCTCTACGACGAGGCCGGCTGGCCTCAGCTGCGTACCGCGCTGACCAGTGCCATGAAGGACCGCGACGGCAACGCCCTGCTCGCCCTCTCCGACCTCTACTACGAACGCGATGCCGACGGCGGCTACCAGAACCTCATGTCCGCCAACGCCGCCGTCAACTGCCTCGACCTCCCCCCTGCCTTCGCCACCCCTCAGGAGGTCGAAGCGGCCCTGCCCGAGTTCCGCGAGGCGTCCCCCGTCTTCGGCGAGGGCTTCGCCTGGGCCTCGCTGAACTGCGCCCAGTGGCCCACCCCCGCCACCTCGGCCCCGCACCGCATCGAGGCGCCGGGCGCGGCGCCCATCGTGGTCGTCGGCACCACCCGCGACCCGGCCACCCCGTACCGCTGGGCCGAGGGACTCGCCTCCCAGCTCGACTCCGCCACCCTCCTCACCTACGACGGCGACGGCCACACCGCCTACGGCCGGGGCAGCGACTGCGTCGACACCGCCATCAACACCTACCTCCTGAAGGGCACCCCGCCCCGCGAAGGCACCCGCTGCTGACCTCAGGACCGGGCCACGGACCGGACCCCTCGGGGCCCGGTCCGTGGCACCCTCGGGAACCCTGTAGACTGAACGTCGCTGCAGATGCGAACCTCTTCCCCGGAGACGGGACCCGAAGGGGTTCTTCTTCCGTAGCTTGCCGCCTTAGCTCAGATGGCCAGAGCAACGCACTCGTAATGCGTAGGTCTCGGGTTCGAATCCCGAAGGCGGCTCCGGAGAACCCCAGGACTCACTCGCCGTGACCTGGGGTTCTTCCTTGTCTCCTTTCTCGCCTGGTGTCGCGGCGAGTTGCTTGGAGTTGGCCGCCGGTCGGGTGAGGGGCCGTAAGGCCGGGCGAGCGGGGGCTGCCCCGGGGTGTTGGGTGGGGTGTCTGACGTGTTCGGCGCGGGCTCGGGGCTCTCGCCGGTCATCTGCCCCGGCGCACTCGGTCCGCCGCGCGCACGCGGGGGAGAACCTGTCCGCGTCGGTGGGCCGACGGAGGCTCGTGGAAGGGGCCTGCCCGGTGGCCGAGCCCGGCTTCACAGCCGGGTGAGGCCGGGCTTGCCCCCTGCTCCGATCGGCGGCAATCCCCCGCGCCCGGGGAGGGGCCGTCCCGGGCAGGGCACGGATCACCCATGGTCGTCCTCGCTGTTCTCTTCGCCGTACTCGGTGCCGCCAGTAACGCCGCCGGTACCGCCTTCCAGCGGAAGGCCGCCGCGCGGGTGGCCTCCGGCGGGGGGTGGCGGCTCCTGCGTCAGCTGGCGCGGCAGCCGGTGTGGCTGCTGGGGATCGCGGGGGTCGTCGGGGCGGCGCTGTTCCAGGCGCTGGCGCTGTTCAACGGGCCGATGGCGCTGGTGCAGCCGGTGTTCGTGCTGGAGTTGCCGTTCGCGTTGCTGATCGGGGTGCCGTTGTTGCACCGGCGGCTGCCGCGTGAGGGGTGGTGGGCGGTGGCCGCGGTGGTGGCGGGGCTGGTCGTGGTGCTGGGTGCGGCGGCGCCGTCCGGGGCGCGTACCGACGCGCCGATGACGCGGTGGATTCCGGTGCTGGCGGGGTGTCTGGGGGCGATGGCGCTGGCGGTGGTGGCGTCGCGGGCGAGCCGGTCGCCGCTGTTCCGCGCGGCGGCGCTCGGGAGCGCGGCGGCCGTGGGCAACGCCCTGACGGCGGCGCTGCTGAAGTCCGCGACGGGCACCCTCGCCGACGACGGGCTCGTGGCGTTCCTCACCACCTGGCAGACGTACGGCTTCGCGCTGACCGGGGTGGCGGCGGTGCTGCTGCTGGAGAACGCCCTGCAGGCCGGGCCGCTCGCCGCCGCTCAGCCGGCGCTGACCATCGGGGACGCCTCGGTGAGTCTCCTGCTCGGCATCGTCGTCTTCGACGAGAGCGTGCGCGGCGGCTGGTGGGTGGTGCCGGAGCTGGCGGGGGCGGCGCTGATCGCCTGGGGCGTGTGGGAGCTGACCCGGGCCGTGCCCCACCTGCGGGACCTGACCGGGTGACAGGGGCACGGGCCGTGCGGGCCCTCAGCCGAGGAGGCGTACCGGGGCGCCGTCGAGGTGGGCGGCGATGTCCTCGACGGCCTCGCGGTAGTACGTGGCGTAGGTGTTCTCGGTGACGTAGCCGAGGTGCGGGGTGGCCAGGAGGCGGGGCGTGGTGCGGACCGGGTCGTCGGCCGGGAGGGGTTCGGTGGGGAAGACGTCGAGGCCGGCGCCGGCGATGCGGCCCGCGCGCAGGGCGGCGAGGAGGGCGTCGTGGTCGACCAGGGCGGCGCGGGAGGTGTTGACGACGTACGCGGTGGGCTTCAGGAGGGCCAGTTCGCGGGCGCCGATGAGGCCCCGGGTGCGCTCGCCCAGTTTCAGGTGGAGGGTGACCACGTCGCTCTCGGACAGCAGTTCGGGCAGGTCGGCGGCGAGGCGGACGCCGTGGGCGGCGGCGCGCTCCTCGGTGAGGTTCTGGCTCCAGGCGGCGACCTCCATGCCGAAGGCGGCGCCGATCCGGGCGACCTCGGAGCCGATCCGGCCCAGGCCCACCACGCCGAGGCGGCGCCCGCGCAGGTCGGTGCCGAGGGTGGACTGCCAGGGGCCGCCGGTGCGCAGGGCGGTGTTCTCCGCGACCAGGTTGCGGGCGAGTCCGAGGATCAGGGCCCAGGTCAGCTCGACCGGCGGGACCAGGGAGCTGGCGGTGCCGCAGACGGTGACGCCGTGGGCGCGGGCGGCCGCGAGGTCGATCACCGAGTTGCGCATGCCGGAGGCGACCAGCAGCCGCAGGCGGGGGAGGCGGGCGAAGAGCGAGGCGGGGAAGGGGACGCGTTCGCGCAGGGTGACGACGATGTCGAAGTCGGCTAGGGCCGCCGCGAGTTCGTCCTCGGTGGAGTGATGGGTGGGGAAGACGGTCAGTTCGACGCGGTCCAGGACGGGGGACCAGTCGGCGGCCGAGGTGGCGACCCCCTGGTAGTCGTCCAGCAGGGCACAGCGCAGTGGCATGAGGGGCTCCGTTCGGGCACGCGGGACTTCGGACCAGCCGCTCAGCCCGTGAAGCCCTGGGCGTCGAGGGCCTGCTGGATGCGGGCGCGGTGGTCGGCCTCCCAGGCGTCGAGGGACTGGGCCGCCTCCTTCGCCTCCTTGGCGCGGGCGGCTTGGAGCACCTCGTCCTGGCGGTCGGCGGGGACCACGACGACGCCCTCCTCGTCGGCGACGACCAGGTCGCCGCCGCGCACGGTCACGCCGCCGCAGCGCACTTCCCCGTTGAGCGGAGCCGCCGTCTTCTTGGTGCCGGGCTTGGGCACGACGCCCCGGGCGAAGACGGGGAAGCCCGAGGCGCGGATCTCGGCCAGGTCGCGGACGACCCCGTCCACCACGAAGGCGGCGATGCCCCGGCGCTGGGCGACGGCGCAGACGTTGCCGCCGGCCACCGCGTACTCGGTGCCGCCGCCCTCGACCACCACCACCGAACCGGGCGCCGCCCGGTAGATCGCCGCGTGCAGCATCAGCTGGTCGCCGGGGGCGCAGCGGACCGTGAAGGCGGGACCGGCGACCCTCGGCGGTGTCGGCCAGAGCGTCCGCACTCCGAAGTCCATGATCTGCTCGCGGCCGAGGAGGTCGGCGAGGGTGGTCGGGGAGACGTCGTTCAGGGGGCCGGGTGCGGCGGGCATGGCTTCCTCCAGGACGGGCGGGCATGTGCGGCGTGGCGAGGCAGGGCCGGGCCCGCGCCGGGCGCCAGCGTACGGAGCGCGGGCCGGGCTGTCACCGGGTTCGGGTCGGTCAGCGGGTCGCTCCGTCCGCTCCTCCCGCAGCGGCCAGGCGCTCCGCGATCTGCTCCGGGGTGAGGTCCTCCAGGTGTGTGAGGAAGATCCACAGGTGGCCGAAGGGGTCGCGGAGCAGCGCGGTGCGGTCGCCGTGGAACTGGTCGGCGGGGCCCTCCAGCAGCTCGGCCCCCGCGGCGGTGGCCCGCGCGGTGACGCCGTCCACGTCGGGGACGTAGACGTGCAGGATGACGGGGGTGGCGCCGAGCGCGGCCGGGGAGCGCAGGTCGCCGCGGGCGTCGCTCAGCATCAGGAGGGCGCCGCAGACGGTGAGTTCGGCGTGCACCACCTCCCCTTCGGCGCCGTCGAGGCGGAAGCGCGGCTCGGCGCCGAAGGCCCGCTCGTAGAAGGCGAGGGCCGCTTCGGCGTCGTCGACGAGGAGGTGCGGGACCACGGCGTGGCGGTAGGGGGCGGGGACGGCGGCGACGGGCATGGCGGGCTCCTCGTGGTGGGGACGGCTGGTGTCGTGTCCGGCCGACCGTAGGAACTCAAGCGGAGTCGAGGTCAAGGGCGGGGCGCGGCGCAGGGCCCGGCCCGGGGAAAAGCCGTGGACCGCCCGGGGGCGGGGAGGCGAGGATGGCCGGATGCTGATCCGTGAGGCCCGTACCGAGGACTGGGCCGCCGTCTGGCCGTTCTTCGAGCGCATCGTCCGCGCGGGCGAGACCTTCACCTACCCGCTCGACCTGTCCCGTGAGGACGCCGAGGGCTGGTGGCTGGTGCGGGCGCCGAGCCGCACCGTGGTCGCCGTGGACGACGCCGGGACCGTCCTCGGCACCGCCAAGATGAACCGCAACCACCTGGGAAACGGCGGCCACATCGCCAGCGCCAGCTACATGGTCGACCCCGCGCACGGCGGCCGTGGTGTGGGCCGTGCGCTCTGTGAGTACACGATCGACTGGGCGCGGGCGGAGGGGTACCGGGCGATGCAGTTCAACGCCGTGGTGGAGACCAACACCCGCGCGGTGAAGCTGTACGAGTCCCTCGGCTTCGAGGTGCTGGGCACGCTGCCCGAGGGGTTCCGGCATCCGGCCGAGGGCTATGTGGGGCTGCACATCATGCACCGCCCGCTGGTGGAGGACTGAAGCCCCCGCTGGACTCTCCCTTGTCCTCGGCCTCGGCCGTTCCGCGTCGAGCCGGGCCCGCCCGGCGGTGGATCACCGAGGCGGGAGGCGCGGCCCGCGCCGGCCCCCAGGCCCGGTCCCCGCAAGGGCGCGCCGAGACGCACGCGGGCACCACCGACGCCGACCGCGCGACGCCCCTGCGCGTGCTGATGCGGCTCACGCACAACGCAGTGGCCACCGTCCCCGTCCTCTGACGCCCGCCGAGGCAAGGGGTACGCGCGGGCCGCCCGCCCCGGGCGCCCGCGCGTACCCGTTCCTACGCCGACCCCGGTACGACCCCTCGTGCCACCCCCAGCTCCACCGCGTCCTGTGGCCGCAGCCGCAGCGCGTCGGCGGTGGCCGGGACCTCCTCGGGGGGCCGCTTGAGGATGGCGGCGGCCAGTTCGGGGGCGATGACCGAGAAGTAGCTGTCGGGGGTGACCCAGAGGTGGCCGGGGGCGGCCAGGGCGAGGGCGCCCCCGGAGCCGCCCTCGCCGATGAGCAGCGAGGTGACCGGGACCCCGGCCTCGGCGACGGCGGCGAAGAGGTCGGCGATGGCCGGGCCCGCGCCGCCCTGCTCGGCGGCGGCGTCGTTGGCGGCGCCCGGGGTGTCGAGGAGGGTGAGGACGGGGATGCCGAGCCGGTCGGCGGTGCGGACCAGGCGGGCGGCGGTGCGGAATCCGGCGGGCCGGGTGGCGGTGCCGCACTGGGCGGCGTAGGCGACGGTCCGGCCGTCACGGTGGCCGAAGCCGCAGCGCATGCCCGGGTCGGTGCCGCCGCTCCGGTCGCCCCGGATCTCCTCTCGCCAGTCGAAGTAGGCATCCAAGTAGGCGCCTGCGCGCGGGCGTTCGGGGGAGCGGGCGCGGCGGACGGCTTCGGTGCCGTCGGCCGGGAGGGGGCCGGCGGCCAGGGCGTGCGGTGGTGCGGCCCGGCGGGCGGGTGCGGGCGGGGCGGCGAGCAGGGCCAGCCACCGGCCGAGGGCGTTCGGCAGGTCGGCAGGTTCGGTGAGGGCGTCGAGGTGCCCGGCGGCGTACTGGCCCTCGGCGGTGTACGCCCAGGGCTCGGCGCCGGCGGGGCGGACCCGGGAGCCGGCGAAGCCGACCTGGGCGCCGGGCAGGGCGAGGACCACGTCGGCGCCGGCCGCCAGGGTGGCCCAGCCGCCACCGGTGGTGGGGTCGCGGACCACCGCGATCTGCGGGAGTCCGGCGCGCCGGGTGAGGACGGTCTGCCGGGCCACACGCTGGAGCTGGGTGAGTGCGCGCGTCCCCTCCTGCATGCGGCTGCCGCCGGTCGCCACCAGGGAGACGACGGGCAGGCGGTGGGCGCGGGCATGTGCGTACGCCGCCTCGATACGGTCGCCGGTCGCCTCGCCGAGCGATCCGCCGAGGAAGCCGAACTCGAAGGCGATCAGGACGGCTTCGCGGGCCGGCACGTCCGCTGCTCCCGCCCCCACCCGGGCGGTGGCGCAGACGACGGACTCGCGCTCGCCGGTGCGTTCGCGGGCCCGGCTCCGTGCGGCCCCGTAGCCGGGCCACTCCAGCGGCCCGTCCGTGAACTCCGGACCGAGGAAGCCCAGTTCGACGTAGTCCGGGTCCAGGGAGGCGAGCAGGGCGCGGGTGGTGAGGGCGTCGCGGTCAGCCATGCAGGGCCCGCTTCATGATCTTGCCCATGTCGTTGCGCGGCAGGGCGTCGAGGTAGCGGACGACGCGGGGGCGCTTGTGCGGGGCGAGCTGGCGGGCCACGTGGTCGGCGACCGCCTGTTCGTCCAGCGGGCCGCCGTCGGTGACCAGCCAGGCGACGACGCGTTCGCCGAGGTCCGGGTCGGGCTCCCCGGTGACGGCGGCCTCGCGGACGCCGGGGAAGCCGAGCAGGGCGTTCTCGATCTCGCCCGCGCCGATCTTGTAGCCGCCGGACTTGATGAGGTCGGTGGCGCGGCGGCCGACGATCCGCACGTATCCGTCGGGCTCGCGGACCGCCATGTCGCCGGTGCGGAACCAGTCGCCGTCGAACGCCTCGGCGGTGGCGTCGGGCCGGTTCAGGTACTCCGTGAAGAGGTTCGGGCCGCGCACCTGGATCTCGCCGACGCTCTCGCCGTCCCACCGCGCGATCTGCGTACCGTCGTCCTCGACCAGCCGCAGCGCGACCCCGGGCAGCGGCACACCGACGGTGCCGGGGCGGGGTTCGCCGTCGGCGCGGACGCTGGTGTTCATCAGGGTCTCGCTCATCCCGTACCGCTCGACGACCCGGCGGCCGGTGGCGGCGGCGATGCGCTCCTGGTCGTGGACGGGGAGCGCGGCCGAACCGGAGACCAGCAGCCGTGCCTTGGCGAGGGCGGCGGCGAGTGCCCGGTCGCCGGTGGCCTCCTCGGCGATCCGGTGGTACATCGTCGGGACGCCGAACAGCATCGTCGCCCCGTCCTCCAGTGCCCGGCGCACCCCGTCCGTGGAGAAGCGGACCAGGTGGACCAGGGAGCCGCCGCGCCGCAGCGGGCCGAGGACGCCCAGGATCAGGCCGTGCACGTGGAAGAGGGGCAGGCCGTGCACGAGGGTGTCGTCGGCCGTCCACTGCCAGGCGTCCGCGAGCGCGTCGAGCGTGCTGGTCAGGGCGCGCCGGGGCAGGACCACGCCCTTGGGCGGGCCGGTGGTGCCCGAGGTGTAGACGATCAGCGCGGGCGCCTCGGGGCCCGGCTCGGCCGGCAGCGCCACCGAGCGCGGTACGGCGTCGGGGTCGGTCGCCACGTCCCGGCGCGCCAGCCCCGCCAGCTCCCCGGGCAGCGTCTCGCCGGGCGCGGCCAGCACCAGCGCCGGGTCGCTGTCCGCGAGGATGTGCGCCAGCTCGCGCGCCCCCGCCTTCGGATTGAGCGGTACGGCGGCCACCCCGGCGAGCAGCGCCGCGACCACCGCCACCCCGGTCTCCAGGCTCGGCGTCGCCCAGACGGCGACCCGGCGGCCGTGCGGCAGTTCACGGGCGAGCGCCCCGGCGAGGCGGGCGACCTGGCCGTGGTCCAGCGCGCGGTCGCCGAAGCGCAGGGCGGGCTTCGGCGGGGCCGGCGGGGCGTGCAGCGCCGGGAAGAGGGTGGCCGTCTCGGGTGCGGCGGGCGAGGTCACGGTCACGGGCGGTTCTCCTCGGGGTCGGGTGCGGTGGGGCCGCGCCGGTCGGGGCGGGCGGGGACGCCCTGGCCGGGCGGCGCCTCCTGAGCAGGGTTACCCAGGGCGGAGGCCGGGCACCACCAGCACCGGCCAGAGCACGACCGGGGCCGGCACGGAGACGGCCCCGGTCGTACGGCGTCAGCGGGTGGAGGAAGCGCTCGCGGTCGGTCCCCCCGGCGGCGGCCGGCACGACGCGCCGTCGGCCGAGAAGGGCCGGTGTCGACCACGGCGGCCGACACCGGGAGCGCCGCCCACCATCCCGGGCCATCCCGGTCTCGTCCTGCTCAGGAAGGGCACGGCGAGCGGGGCGGGCGGGCCGGACCCCGCCCTCCGCAGTCTCCTCGTATCCCAGGTCCCGCCCGGGCGACCGCCAGTCCGACCGCCAGGCCGACCGCCAGTCCGACCAGAGCGACGAGCGGCAGCGCGGCGATGCGAGGTTGGCGAAGGGGTGGGCGAGGAGGAGGGTGGCCGGGCCGCACCGGACCACCGAGAGCACCGCGCATCCCTCCGCCGGGGCGGGCCCGTACGGGTGGTGGCGAGGGGGCGGTTGCCGGAGTGGGAGCCGGGGGAGCGCTGAGCGCGGCTCCCCGTCCCGCGCCGCGGTCTCTACGAGGCCGTGTCGCCCTCGTCCTGATCACCGCTCGTTCCGCTCTCCAGGATGGAGACGATGGAGAAGAGCGAGAAGCAGATGCAGCCGAGCCCGGTCAGGACGCGCGCTCCGACGAGCACCGCGCTGTCGGCCGACTCGAAGAGGAAGGCCATGAGGAACAGGCACAGCAGAGCCGTGCCCACCGGGATCAGCGGAACCCGGTTGGCCAGGGGAGCCGTGCGCCGCCAGACGAGGGCGAGCAGCAGGACCTTGCTGAGGATGCTCCAGCAGACGAGCCCCAGCCCGATGAGCACGAACCCCGCGGACAACTGGGAGGACCGGCTGTGCGTGGCGACGACGACCAGGCCGAAGACGATGCCGACGGCTCCCATGACGGCGGCGGAGACGGGCCAGAGCACGCGCTCCCGGGGCGCGTAGGTGTTCTGGATCTGTCGCAGGATGCTCGCCACCAGGCCGATCAGGCAGGTGCAGACGAGCGCCAGGCCCACCATCACGTGGCCCGCGGTGAAGCGGCCGTTCGCGGCCCCGCCACCCCCGCCGGCCAGCAGGGTGAAGGCCCACGCCCAGGTGGCCAGGGCCGCGAGGACGGGGAGCGCCAGCAGGACGCGGGCGGCGGACGCGCTGAACGGCGCCGGTGAGCGCGGCGGGGAGCCCTCGGGCAGCGCCGAGTTCTCGGTGATCAGGAGGAACCGGGTGGAGCTCGTGGCCACACTTGAGACGCACACGCAGATCATGGAGACGCCGAAGACGACGTGTCCGGCGACGAAGTCGGGCGGCGGCCTGGGGCTCTCGGTGAGCAGGGACAGGCTGTAGCCCATGGTGGCGCCGCTGACCGCGAAGCCGAACACGGGGTACAGCCAGCGGTCCGCCGTGGTGTACCGGCCGATGAGCTGCCTGATGATGGTGGCCGCCGTGGCGAACAGGCAGAGGCAGATCGCCGCCAGGGAGACGAGCACCAGACCCGCCACCCGGGCGGACGGCCCCGACGCGTGGGACAGCACGTACCCGCCCAGCCCCGCCGACACCCCGGCCATCAGTACGGGGATGGCACGGAAGAGGACACTGATTCTGTAGTCCATCGAGCCTCCAATATCGGCGCGGCGTCAGCTCATCATCGGACGGAGCCGACCAGGCCGCCACAGGAAGCCCGGCCGCGACGGCGGGCCCCCGTCCCCGGTACGTGACCTGAGCGGGCTGCCGGTCCCCGGTCCTCAGCGCCGGGCCAGCCGCCGGCTGTGGCCCACGCCGAACTCCAGGCCGTAGTGGTCGAAGATGCCCTGCTCCTGCTCGGCGAGGAGTTCGCCGTCGGTGCTGATGCCCGGGGCGTCCTTCACCAGCTGCTTGGGCCAGGCCAGCTTCACGTACGACGGGGAGACGACCGCCTTCTCCAGGGGCGCGAAGGTGATGCGCCTGCGGGTGGGCAGCCCGGTGACGATGCCGATGAAGAACGGGCGGTCGCTGACGGTGTCCACGTACACCGACTCCAGGGTGCCGATCTTGTGGCCCTCGGAGTCGACGACGCTGTGGTCCCGCCAGTCCCTGATGTTCTCCGCCTCGATCATGGGGGCACTCCTCGTCGTCCGGGTCGCGGTGCTGCCGACATCGTGCCCCGCCGGGACCGCTCGTTACCGGGATGCGCCCGGAAGGAGGACGGCGCGCTCACGGGACGAAGATCCGCAGCGCCCGGGCCAGTTCCTCCACGTCCTCGGCCGCGTCGAGCAGCTGGGCCGTGTCCTCGGTGACGGTCCACAGGACGACCGAGACGGGAGGTTCCTCGACCTGCCAGGCATAGCGCAGGCAGCCGAAGAGCCGGGTGGGGTGGTCCGGCTGGGGGATGTAGCGGAACGTGGACAGGCCGGCGCCGAGATGGGGAGAGGGGAAGGGGCTCACCACCGGGGGCTCCACCGCCTCCGGGTCGTCGGCCAGCGTCAGCGACCGCAGGGTCTCCTCGCGCGCGCCGGACGAGGGGCGGACCAGCGCGAGGAGGGGCAGCGGGATGTCGGCCGGGTGGGCCAGGCGCAGGAACAGCTCGTTGCCCGAGCCCACCGGGCAGAACGTGTCGGCGCACCGCTCCAGCGTCATCGCCGTGAACGCGACTCCGGCTCGGCCTGGGTCCAGGCCGCTGTCCTCCCACAGATCCCTGGCCTCCCGCCGGCACCAGGCCCCGATGTCCCGCCAGTCCTCGTACGTGTCAGGGTCACGAGGCGGGAGGTGCACCCACCGGTCCCAGTCGAGGTGCTCCGTGTCGAGGACGGCGTGGAAGCCGTGGTGGCCGTACTCGGCCGGGGCGCCGCCACCGCAGGAGCCGGCGGAGCCGGAAAGACCGCCGTACGTCGTCACGTGTACCTCCACCGGAAGGTCTCCATCAGGGCGTCGAACCAGGTGACGAGCGCCTCGGCCAGCTCGTCCCCGGGGTCGCCGGCGCCCACCGTGGAGAAGGCGGCGACGAACCAACGCGCCGGGTCTCCCGGCACGGAGGCGATGTACTCCACCCTGCGGGCGGCCGGGTCGGCCCCGCGCGCGGGATCGGCGGCGGCCACGTACTCCCTCCGTACGGCGAGGGCCCCGTCGATCTCACCCGAGCTGAGATCCGTCTCCCCGACCGCCGCGGGGGCGTCGCGGGCCAGTAACCGCACCGCGACCTCGGTCGGGGGGGCGGATGCGCCGCCGCCCTGCCGCCGGGGCCGGGGCAGCAGGGCCTCGGACACCACGACGGAGGCCCCCAGATTCGTCTCCCCGACCGGCCGCACCGGCAGGTACACGTCCAGCGCGCGCCCCCGCCGGGCCTCCGCGACCGCGGCGCGGAACCGCCGCTCCAGCTCCCGCTTGTACGGCCCCACCGTGTCGGGCGGCACCTCCGGCGAGATCCGCGCGAACGCCTCGCGCAGGATGCGCCGTACGGCTTCCTCGGTGCCTTGACGCAGGGGGACCTGCTCCCAGGGGGAGGGGAGAATCAGGCGGTAGCCGGTGGCGATCTCCCCGGGCTGCCGGGCCGCTGTCATGTCGGTACGGTCAGCGGACAACGCTGCGCTCCTTCAGGTACATGACCGAAAGGGTGAGCAGGCCGGTCGAGCCGGCTGCTGCGGCCACCCACAGAATCAGCTTTCCGGCGAAAATCGCCCCGATCAGACCGTATGTGAGATAGAACAGCATTCCTCCTCCCAGGATGATGACGTGGTGATTCAGCTCTCTTCTTTGTGTCGGATTTCTGGCGAGGAGTGGGGGGATTACTGACGTGATTGAGGCCACTGACCACTCCCAGGTCGGGAATGCGAGGATCTGGCGGTCCAAGAGGTCCTCGGTCATCATGGGAAAGGTCAGGCGCAATAGTGCGACGATCAGGCACCACTTGAAAATGAGCGCCCACCGGTCGATGTTCATCGTGTTCTTCTGTGAATGGGGTCTCACGGGCCACCTCTCCATTCTCGGGATTACCACTGGGACGTTCCAGGAATGGGGGACGTCGCCGTTTCCTTGACGCCTGGGTAGGCGTCTGTAGCGTTCTCTAGCGCCTTGTCTGAAAGGTCCAGCCCTGCGCTGCCGAGCCAGGCTCCCTGGTTCAGTAGTGCGTAACGCTCCGCCTTGCGGGCGTTTTCTTCGATTTGGGCGTTCCCGGGATGCGTGTTCCGCAGCCTCTCGATGTCTTTGAGCTGACTTCCCAACGTCTTGTCTCCGAGTGCGCGAAGCTCTTCTTTCCGCGTGATCTCGGGCAGCTCTGCTTCCTTCACCTCATTCGCCGCGTTCTTCCCTGCTCTGCGGTTTTCCTCTTCCATTCGGAGTCGGCGAGCGCGATTTTTCTTGCGCTGGTTTCCTGAGGTTCCGCCGCGTTTGCGCTCTCCCCGTGCGGCGGCTTGCCGGGCGCCCTTGTTCGCTTCCGAAGCCGCGCTGGAAGCCCTTCCCTTGGCCAAGCCGGCAGCCGTGTTCCGGGAGTTCTTCTGTAGGCCGGCGATGGCCTTTGCCGCCTTGGTGCCCACCCTGGCCAGTTTGAGGGCGCCCAGATCCATGACCACGTTGAGCCAAGAACCGTTCCCTGTGGCGGCCTGGAGGATGTTGATCAGCATGATCGCGCCCGTGAGGGCGATGACGATCCCGCCGACGAACGGAAGGGCGAGGGCAACGAAGCTCAAGGCGGTGCACGCCCAGCTGGCGATCTCCGCGAACTTGCTCAACCACTCCGCGTCCGCGACCCAGCCCTTGATGTCGTTCCACCAGCTGTCCTTCATGTCGTCGTCGATGGAGGAGCGGATCTTGCGGGCGTAGTGGGCGGCGCGTTCCTGGTAGTCGGATTCGGCCGATTCCAGGCGGGTGTGGGCGTCTTGGAGGTCCTCCTCGGCCTGCGTGAGGCGGGGGTCCTCCTTCGGGGGGTCGGCGGGCTTCTCGGCCGACTTGCCGGTGGAGGGGCGGGGCGGGGCGTCGGCGCGTGACGTGTGGGCGTCGATGGCGCGTTGGGCTTCCCTGGCGTCGCGGAGGGCGCGGTCGGCACGCTTCTGGAACTCTTCGAGGTCCTCGGCCCAGCCGCCGAGGTGGCCTTTGACCTCGCGGTAGCGGTCTTCGGCGAGGTCGAGTTTGCGGCCGAGGCCGCGGGCGTTGTCGGCCAGTTCGTCGGCGTACTTGCCCTTGAGGTTGTCGGCGTCCGCCATGGCGGCGAGGGAGGCCGCCTGGGTGCGCAGGTACTCGGCGATCTTCTTCATGTGCTTGACCTGGCGGCGCACGCCGTCCGGATCACCGGGGACGGGGTCGCCCTCGCGGAGCGGGGTCCAGTCGCGGGGCCTAGCCACGGGAACCTCCCGTGCTGGTCGGCGCGGGCATCACTTCCCGCCCCTCCCCGCCTTGGCCAGTTCGTCATCCAGGTTCTTGAAGGCGTCCCGGGTGCCCTTGACCATCTTGCCGACCTCGGTGAGGGATTCGAGGAGTCGTTTCCGGTTGTCGTCCCAGTTGTCGATGAACTCGCCCATCGCCTTCTGGAGATCGGCGGCACCGACATCGGCGCGGATGTCCTCCTTCCACTCGCCCAGGCCCTCGAATTCGTCGCGTAACGCGCGCAGTTGCCTGTTGGACTGGCTGAGCAGACGGAAATCGACCGTCAGGTCCGGCATGTGCTCCTCCTTCGCTACTCCGCCCCGGACGGGCCGACGCAGAGTAGCGGAGGGTGCACGCCGTGTGTCAACGCCCCTGCGGGAGGAGGAGTTTCCGTGACGAAGGGGGCGAGGTCTACTCCGGCTTCGCCGGTAGCGCCCGTACCCAGATCCGGTCCTCCGTCAGGTAGGCGTCGACTTCGAGGCCGACCTCGGCGAGGGCGTCCTCGAACTGCCGGCGGGTCATCGGGCGGGAGAGGAAGGTCTGGGTCCACTCGGCGTCGGGGAAGACGTACTCGCAGCGGACCTGGTGGACGCCGTCGCCGATCGGCTCGTCGGCGGTGATGCGGACGGTGAAGCCCGCCGGGTCGACCCGCTCGCGGGGGACGTCGGTGTGGTAGTCCTCGCCCTCCCGCTGGATGAGGACCATCCCGCCGGGTGCGAGGTGGCGCAGGCAGGTGCGGAGCAGGCCGCGCCGCACCTCGGCGTCGCCCGCGTGCACCAGGAACGAGGCGAGGAGGACGACGTCGAAGGTCTCGCCGAGGTCCAGCCGCTCGATGGGGCTGCACACCGCGCGCGCCCCTCGGATGTGGTCGGTCATCTCAGCCGACTCGTCCACCGCCGTCACCGTGAACCCGCGCTCCAGCAGCGGATGCGTCATCCGCCCCACG
This sequence comes from Streptomyces sp. BBFR102, assembly GCF_051397025.1. Classification (NCBI taxonomy): domain Bacteria; kingdom Bacillati; phylum Actinomycetota; class Actinomycetes; order Kitasatosporales; family Streptomycetaceae; genus Streptomyces; species Streptomyces sp. BBFR102. The sequence goes on along the minus strand of NZ_CP195757.1, from coordinate 2,564,560 downwards.
CCGCACCCCAGTTCCAGGATGCGCGCCCCGGCGGGCACTGCTGCTGCGATGATGTCCGGCTCCGCGCCGACCGGCAGCCGGGTGTACAGCTCGACGGCGCACCCGTCAGGCGTGATCGCGCCCGGTCCGGTCCCCTGATAGCCCTTGCGCATCTTGGTTTCCATGGTTCTCGAACGCCTAACGCTCAGGGGGGAGTTCCCCGCTGGACGGGCGAGCGGCGGCACGGTGGACAGGCCGTGGTGAGCGGCCGGTGAGTGCTAGGGGCCGGCCCCGCCGCCCGCGCGGATCTCGCACGATTGTTCGATAGCGTGCGGAGCTCATGGAGTGGCACTGGCGTCAGGCACGGCCCGGCGGGGACCGCTCCGTGGGGGCTGGTGCCCGGTCCCCGATGGCGTGGAGGGTGGAGTCACCCTCCGAAGCCGCCCGGAATGCACCCCCGGGGGAGCGGGCATAGCGTTGAGGTATGGCAGAGACGTACGAGGTCATCGTCGTGGGAGGCGGCTTCGCGGGAATCGAAGCCGCCAAGAAGCTCGGCCGTGCGGGGGTGCGGACCCTCCTGGTGGATGTGCACGGGTACCACCAGTTCCAGCCCTTGCTGTACCAGTTGGCCACCGCCCAGATCGGGGTGTCCGAGCTGGCCCGGCCGCTGCGGTCGATCTTCCGCAACCAGCCGTCGGTCCGGGTGCTCACCGCCAGGGTGACCGCCGTCGACCCACGCCGCCGCGCCGTCACCGTCACCGACGGGACCGTGTACGAGGCCGACGACGCGCTGATCGTCGCCTGCGGTGCCGAGGCCAACTTCTTCGACACCCCGGGCGCCCGCGAGAACGCCTACCCCCTGTACTCCGCCACCGACGCCACCCGGCTCGGCTCCGAGCTGGTGGCCCTGCTGGACCAGGCCGACAAGGACACCGAGCAGAAGTCGATGAGCGTGGCCGTGGTCGGGGCCGGCCCCACCGGGGTGGAGACCGCCGGGGCCATCGCCGACGCCATCAACTACGTCGTCCCCAAGCTCTTCGCGGGCGGTCTCGCCAAGCGGTGCTCGGTCGCCCTGGTGGACATGGTCGACCGGACCCTCGGCGGCTTCAGCGAGAAGTCCCAGGCGTACGCGGCCAGTCGCCTGGTCGAGCGCGGGGTGCGGCTCAAGCTCGGCTCCGCCGTCACCGAGGTCCGCGAGGACGGGATCAGCTTCGCCGACGGCGCCTCCCTCGACACCGACCTGGTCATCTGGGCCGGCGGCCTGAAGGCCGGGCCGCTGCTCCGCGACTCGGGGATGCCGCAGGGGCGCGGCGGGCGCATCGACGTCGCCAAGGACCTCACCGTGCCGGGCTACGAAGGGGTGTACGTCCTCGGCGACGCCGCCAACATCACCGACGACCGGGACGAGCGGCTGCCCCAGCTCGGCTCCGTCGCCAAGCAGTCCGGAGCCTGGGCGGCCCGCAACATCCTCGCCCAGCGGGCCGGACGGCCGACCGAGCCGTTCGGGTACAAGGACCGCGGCTACATGGCGATGATCGGGCGCGGCTCGGCCGTCGCCGAACTCGGGCGCTCCCGGCGGCTGGTGCGCGGGCCCGCCGCCTTCCTGGTCTGGCTCGCCGTCCACCTGACGTTGCTCTCCGGCGCCAGCCAGAAGGCGCGCGCCCTGGTGTCGTGGATCTTCGCCTACCTGAGCCACAGCCGGCAGCACGTCTTCGTCGGCAGCCCCGAACAGGCGGCCGTCCAGGAAAGCGCCGACCGGCCCGCCGCCTGAGCGGACCGCCCTGAACCGGCCCGCCCTGTGACGGTGGCGGGTACCGGGGCGCACGCGGCCGGGGGTGGACTCCTCCGGCCGCGCCGCTGTGTACTGGGCGGCCGGGCAGCGGCGAAGGGGTACGCGGGCGTGACGACGACGGCGACGGCACTGGTCATCCAGAACTTCCCGCGCGGCGGGCCCGGCCGGTGGGAGCCCTGGCTGACGGCGGCCGGGGTCACCCCGGTCCTCGTGCGGGCGTACGACGGGGAGCCCGTGCCCCGGCGGCTGGAGCACGCCGCCCTCGTCGTCCTCGGCGGGGGCTACCTCCCCGACGAGGACGAGCGCGCGCCCTGGCTCCCCGCCACCCGCGCGCTGGCCCGGCAGGCCCTGGACGGCGGTGTGCCGTACTTCGGGATCTGCCTCGGCGGGCAGCTCCTGGCCCAGGTCGCGGGCGGCGAGGTGCGCGGCGAGCACGGGACGCCCGAATTCGGCTCGACCCGGCTGCGGCTGCGCCCCGAGGCCGCCGGGGACCCGCTCTTCGCCGGACTTCCGCCTTCGCCCACCGCGATCCAGAACCACGTGGACGCCGTCACCCGCCTGCCCGACGGCGCTCACTGGCTGGCCGAGAGCGGGAACTGCCCGTACCAGGCGTTCCGGGTGGGCGAGCGGGCCTGGGGCGTCCAGTTCCACCCCGAGGCGGAGGCGTCCGGCCTCCTGCGCTGGAACGAGGAGCGGCTGCGACGGTACGGCTACGAGCGGGAGGCCCTGCACCGGGCCGCGCTGGCGGACGAGGCGGGGGCGGTGGGGGTGTGGGGTGAGGTGGCGGCGCGGTTCGCGGGGGTGGTCCGGGGGCGCGGGTGAAGGGGCGGCCCTGGACGGGCTGGAGGCCGGCTCCCTCCCATCCCGGCCGACGAGTTCGGGCCCGCGGGAAGGCGGGGCGTGGCGAAGGGCCCGGCCGCGGTGCTCGTGCCCCGCGGTGCCCGCGCGCTGCGCTGCCCGTACCCGGCGGCGGCCCGCCCGGGTGGAGGGGCCGCCAGTCATCAGGTGTCCGTTTACGCGACTGACGAAGAGCCGGGTCAATTCTCCGTGGCCGCCGCCCTGATCCGGCCGAGCTGTTCCAGGCCCAGCCGGTGGCCGTCCGGGAAGAGGTCCTCGCGGTCCCAGCGCCACACCGTCACGATCGCCAGCACGAGGAGTCGGCAACGGCGCAGCAACTCCGCGTCCACGCCCGGGTAATGGGCCCCAACCCCCTCGGGGGCGTGGGCGAGGTCGAACTCGACCGGGCCCCGGCAGCAGGTCTCCCAGTCGATGAAGAGCGGTCCGGCCTCGGTGGCGAGCACGTTGCCCGGGTGCGGTTCGCCGTGCAGCAGCTGTTCGGGGGCGCCGCGTGCGGCGATCCACTCCGCCGTGCCGCCCAGCGTCTCCTGGAGCAGGGCCCGGTCCGCGGGGGTGAGGCCGGGGGTGCGGCCGTGGTCGGCCAGGAAGCGCCGCGCCCGCTCGACCCGCTCGGTGAACCGGGGTGCGGGGGCGTCCACGTGGCGCATCCCGGCGTGCAGCCGGGCCAGCGCGCGGGCGAACCCGGCCGGCCGGACCTCGTACGGCGCCACCGGCGCGTAGAAGGTCCACAGGGTGATGACGAAGCCGTCCCGCTCGTGGGCGCGCGGCTCCACCCGGGGGTCCGGCGCGCCCACCGGGCAGCCGGCCGCGGCGAGCCGCCGCGCGAGGCCCACCTCGAACGCGGCGACCTGGTCGGCCACGGGAGCCACCCGCGCCACGGTGTCGGCGGGCAGCAGCCGCAGGGTCAGCTTGTTCGAGTCGTGCAGCACCGCCGCCTCGTCGGCGGGCAGGCCGAGCGAAGCGGCGAGCGACGTGGCCGCGGCCACCGCGCGTACGGCCTCGGGCTCCCGCACCGGCTCCGCCCCCTCTCCTTCGACGCGTCCACTCTGCCCGCCGGCGAGGTGGGTCACTCCTCGTTCATCGGCACCCGTACCCCGCGCTCCCGCGCCACCTCGCTCGCGTGCGGGTAGCCCGCGTCGGTGTGGCGCAGGACGCCCATGGCGGGGTCGTTGGTGAGGACCCGCTCCAGCTTGGCGGCGGCCAGTTCGGTGCCGTCGGCGACGCAGACCTGCCCGGCGTGGATCGAGCGGCCCATGCCGACGCCGCCGCCGTGGTGCAGGGAGACCCAGGTGGCGCCGGAGGCGGTGTTGACCAGGGCGTTGAGCAGGGGCCAGTCGGCGATGGCGTCGGAGCCGTCGAGCATGGACTCGGTCTCGCGGTACGGCGAGGCGACCGAACCGGAGTCGAGGTGGTCGCGGCCCAGCACGATCGGGGCGGAGAGTTCGCCGGAGGCGACCATCTCGTTGAAGCGCAGTCCCGCGCGGTGGCGTTCGCCGTAGCCGAGCCAGCAGATGCGGGCGGGCAGGCCCTCGTAGGTGACGCGTTCGCCGGCCAGCTTCAGCCAGCGGTGCAGGTGGGTGTTGTCGGGGAAGAGCTCGACGAGCGCGCGGTCGGTCGCCTCGATGTCCTTCGGGTCGCCGGAGAGCGCCGCCCAGCGGAACGGGCCGCGCCCCTCCTCGAAGAGCGGCCGGATGTAGGCGGGGACGAAGCCGGGGAAGGCGAACGCCCGGTCGTAGCCGCCCTTGCGGGCCTCGTCGCGGATCGAGTTGCCGTAGTCGAAGACCTCGGCGCCCGCGTCCTGGAAGCCGACCATCGCCGCCACGTGCCGCGCCATGGAGGCGCGGGCCCGCTCGGTGAAGGCGGCCGGTTCGGCGGCGGCCAGCGCGCGCCACTCCTCGACCGTGACGCCCTCGGGCAGGTAGGCGAGCGGGTCGTGGGCCGAGGTCTGGTCGGTGACGACGTCGACGGGGGCGCCCCGGCGCAGCAGTTCGGGGAAGACCTCGGCGGCGTTCCCGGCCAGGCCGACCGAGAGCGGGCGGCGGGCGTCGCGGGCCTCGGTGGCCAGGCGCAGGGCGTGGTCCAGGTCGTCGGCGACCACGTCCAGGTAGCGGCGTTCCAGGCGGCGGGCGATGCGGGTGGGGTCGGCCTCGACGCAGAGGGCGGCGCCGTCGTTCATGGTGACGGCGAGCGGCTGGGCGCCGCCCATGCCGCCGAGCCCGGCGGTGAGGGTGAGGGTTCCGGCGAGCGTCCCGCCGAACCGCTTGCGGGCGACGGCGCCGAAGGTCTCGAAGGTGCCCTGGAGGATGCCCTGGCTGCCGATGTAGATCCACGAACCGGCCGTCATCTGGCCGTACATGATCAGCCCGCGCTGCTCCAGGCTGCGGAACTCCTCCCAGTTGGCCCAGTCGCCGACCAGGTGCGAGTTGGCGATGAGCACACGCGGCGCCCACGGGCTGGTGCGCAGCACCCCGACGGGCTTGCCGGACTGCACGAGCAGCGTCTCGTCGTCCTTCAGCGTGCGCAGGGTGCGCACGATCGCGTGGTACGCCTCCCAGCTCCGGGCCGCCTTGCCGGTACCGCCGTAGACCACCAGTTCCTCGGGGTGCTCGGCCACCTCCGGGTCGAGGTTGTTCATCAGCATCCTGAGCGCGCCCTCCTGCTCCCAGCCCAGGCAGCTGAGCGTGGTGCCGCGGGCGGCGCGGACGGGGGAGTACGGGGGAACGGTGCTCACTGCTGCCTCCTGGGGTGGGCCGGGCGGACCGGGCCTCCCCATGACAGGGCGCGGCGGCGGACCGGACCAGAGGGCGCGCCGCGAAATCTCGGATACGAGACGGGTGCCCCCGGCGGCTACGGCCGGCCCGCTCCCGCCGCCGCCCAGGCCGCCCCGATCATCGCGAAGAGCTCGTCCAGCGCGGCCCCGGGCTCGCCCGCGTCGCGGGCCAGTGCGTAGGCGTCGACGGTGAAGGCGGCCAGGGCGCGGCAGGCGGTCGCGCTCCCGGCCCGGGCCTCGGTGAGGGCGGTGGCCAGCGCGTCGGCGTGGCGCTGCCGCATGGCCGCCTCGTACTGGCGCAGGGCGGGGGTGGTGTCGATCAGGTGGTACACGGGGGCGGCCTCGTCCGAGGAGCAGTGCCGGACCAGCGCCTCGACCTCGCAGCGCAGGGCGGGGACGAGCGGGGTGTCCGGGGACATCCCGGTGACGGCCCCGGTGAGGCGGCGCGCGAAGCCGGCGTCCTCCGCGAAGACCAGGGCCTCCTTGGCCGGGAAGTGCGAGAAGAGCGTGGTGACGGCGACGTCCGCCTCGGCGGCCACCTCGCGGATGCCCACCTCCTCGTAGCCGCGCTCCAGGAAGAGCCGCCGGGCGGCGTCGGCGATCTTCTGGCGGGTCGCGGCCTTCTTGCGTTCGCGGCGTCCGGTCGGCTCGGGCATGGACCGTACGCTATCAGCCATGAAAACGTAGCGGCTCCATAAAGCTATCCGTTAGTGTTACGTTCCCCGGCATGAGAAAAGTGAGCTTCGCCGCGTACGGCGGCCCCGAGGTGCTGCGCCTGACCGAGGCCGAGGAGCCCCACGCGGGCCCCGGCCGGATACGGATCGCCGTGCGGGCGGCCGGGGTGAACCCGGTCGACTGGCGCATCCGCGAGGGCCAGAAGTTGGGCGCGCACCCGCCCGCCCCGCTGCCCGCCGGGCTCGGACTGGACGCCGCAGGTGTCGTGGACGAGGTGGGCGAGGGCGTCGAAGGGGTACGGCCCGGGGACCGGGTGTTCGGCGAAGGCGAAGAGACCTACGCGGAGTTCGCCGTGCTGTCGGCCTGGGCCCTGATGCCCGAGGGGCTCTCCTTCGCCGAGGCGGCCGGCTACCCCTCGGTCATGGAGACCGCCCTGCGCGTCCTCGGCGAGGTCGGGGTCCGCCCCGGGCAGCGGCTGCTGGTGAGCGGTGCCGCGGGCGGGGTCGGGTCGGCGGTGCTCCAGGTCGCCCGCGCCCGGGGCATCGCCGTGACCGGCACCGCCGGGCCCGCCAACCAGGAGTACCTGCGGAGCCTGGGCGCCGACGCCACGACGTACGGCCCGGGGTGGGCCGGGCGGGTGCGGCGACTCGGCCCCGTGGACGCGGCCCTGGACGTGGCCGGGGCCGGAGTGGTCCGGGAGTTGGTCGGGCTGACCGGGGAGGCGGGCCGGGTCGTCTCCATCGCGGACCTGACGGCGCCGGAGCAGGGGGTGCGGTTCTCCGGGGCGGCGGGCGACGTGTGGGCCGCGCTCGACACGACCGCGGCCATGCTCCGCCGGGGTGAGCTGCACATTCCGGTGACCCGGGCGTATGCGCTCGCCGAGGCCGCCCGGGCCCACGCCGACAGCCAGGCCGGGCACACGCGGGGGCGCCGGGTCCTGCTGGTCGGGGCGGGGAGCCCCGGCTGAGGCGCCGGCCCCGCGCATGCCCAGATGGGCCGGGGCGGGTGACTCCGGCGTCGCGGAGGAGCGGCTTCCTCCTGCGTGCCGCCGGGAGGAACTCTGCCGCGGCCCGGTCGGCGGTGCCGCAGGGCGAAGGAGGCAGCGGTGACCGCCAGCGACCGCCTCCTGAGGCGGTACGAGGCGCTTCTCGGTGCCGTGCCGCAGCCCGTCTGGACGCCCTCCGCCGACGGGGTCGCCACCGCACTGGTCTGCGGTGAGGTGCAGGAGAAGCTGTGGCACCCCGGCGAGGACGGCTCGTGGAACGACGCCGTCCATCCCGAGGACCGGGACGGGCTGCGACGCGAGTGGCTCCGGGCCACCCGGGAGCGGACCCCCCTTGGCGGAACTGGTCAAGAGGCTGCTGCCGCCGGTGCGGAGCCGCCTCGACGACATCGCCGTCATCGCCCTCCAGGTACAGGAGGAACGGTGAACTCCGGCCAACCGGCGCGTACATGCTGCCACGCTCCGGGGAGAGGCAGGGGAAGATGACCCCACGCACGTGTTCGACCGAAAGGGACGCCACATGAACACCTCGGACCCGCGCCCGAGCGGACTGGTGACCTCCCGAGCCCACTCCGCCCGCGTCTACGACTACATCCTCGGCGGCAAGGACCACTACCCGGTCGACGCCGAAGCCGGCGAGGCGATGCGCCGGCACTGGCCCGCGCTCCCCGTCCACATGCGGGAGAACCGCCGGTTCATGCACCGCGCGGGCCGGTACCTCGCCGAGGAGCACGGCGTCCGCCAGTTCCTCGACATCGGCACCGGCCTGCCGACCTCGCCCAACCTCCACGAGGTGGTGCAAGAGGTCGCCCCCGAGTCGCACGTGGTCTACGTCGACAACGACCCCATCGTGCTGGCCCACGCCCGCGCCCTGCTCCGCAGCTCGCCCGAGGGCGCCACGGCGTACGTGGACGCCGACATGCACGACCCGGACGCCGTCCTCGACAGCCCCGAGTTCCGCGACCTCATCGACCTGGACGAGCCGGTCGGCCTGATGATCATCGGCGTCATGCACTTCATCCTGCCCCCGGAGGACCGCCGCCTGGTCGCCCGGCTCCTTGAGCCGCTGCCCTCCGGCAGCTACCTGGCCATGACCATCGGCACCGCCGACTTCGCCCCCGAGGAGGTGGGCCGGGTCGCCGAGGAGTACCAGCAGCAGAGCATGCCCATGGCCCTGCGCGACCTGGCCACCGCCACCTCCTTCTTCGACGGCATGGAGCTGCTCGACCCGGGCGTCACCCAGGTCCACACCTGGCGCCCCGGCCCCGAGCAGGAGGGCGTCGAGGGCCGCGACATCGCCATGTACGGGGCCGTCGCCCGCAAGCCCTAGAACAGGGCCCGCCCCTCACCCCGCCCCGGGCGCCCGCCCCGACACCGCCGAGGTCAGCCGCGCCGCCGCCCGGCCCAGTTCCTCCCGTACCCGCTCGGGGTCGTGCGGCGCGTAATGGCGGCGCCAGGTGGTGGAGAGGGCGGCGACCGGGTGGCCGTGGTGGTCGAAGACGGCCGTGCCCAGCGAGCGCAGCCCCTCCGAGACGAGTTCGGTCTCCTCCGACCAGCCGCGGGCCCGGTCGGCGGCGAGCAGGTCGAGGAGTTCGGCGAGCGAGCGCGGGCCCCGGCCGGTCCGGGTGATGAGGTCGCCGGGGCGCGGGTAGAGGGCGCGGACCTGCGCCTCGGGGAGGTGGGCGAGGACCGCCCGGCCGCTCGCGGTCAGGTGGGCGGGCAGGCGGACGCCGATGTCGGTGACGAGCGCGGTGCCGGCGGCGGAGGCGCGCGGCGGGCGCTCCTTGAGCAGGTAGACCGTCTCGGCGCCGTAGACCACCCCGAGGTGCACGGTCTGCCCGAGCCGCCCCGCCAGCCGCCGCACCACCGGCCGGGCCAGCCGCTCCAGCGGCTCGTGCCGCAGAGAGGCCGACCCGATCTCGAACGCCGCCGCCCCGAGGCCGTACGCCCGCTCCCCGGGCAGATAGGTCACGAACCCGCGCTCCGCCAGCACCGCGAGAATGTGATACGCCGACGACCGGGGCATCCCCAACTCCCGTGCCAGCGTGGCCGCCCGCACCGGACCGGTACGCCCGGCGAGGTGCGACAGGATGTCGAGGGCGCGGCCGACGGCGGGGGAGGCGCTGGAGGCGGGGGACGGGGTCAAGGCGGGCTCCGGAGCTGGGTGGTCGGGGACCAGCATGGCCGCCCCGGGGCCGGAACGCACGGGCTCGGTGGCAAGGTCCCTTCCGCCCCGCCCCGCCCCGCCCCGTCCCGGGCGAGGACGGTCGCCCCGCCCCGCCCGGCACTCCGGCGCCTCCCCCGCATGGCGTCAACGCCGTGTCTTCGCTGTCACTCCGTCGAGTGGGCGTGCGGTGGGCCGGGGGCGCACGGGGAACAGAGAGAGACCACCAGCTCACCTCCGCCGGCCGCCCCCGAGGGCCCGGTGGCGCCTCTTCCCATCCCTCAGACGGACGGACGACACCCGATGGCGACCGACACCACCCCCCGCTCCACCGCCCCCGGCCTGACGGCCGAGCAGGGCCGCAGACTCATCGACCTGCTGCGCCTCAGGCTCTACGCGCTCAACGACCTCCACCTGACGCTGAAACACATCCACTGGAACGTGGTCGGTCCGCACTTCGTCGCCGTCCACGAGTTGCTCGAACCGCAGGTCGACCGGGTCCGCGAGATGGCCGACGACGTGGCCGAGCGGATCGCGGCGCTCGGCGGCGTCGCCAAGGGCACGCCCGGCGCGCTGGTCTCCGCCCGCACCGGGGAGGACCGCAGCATCGGCCGCGGCGAGGCCCTCGCCCACCTCGGCGCCCTGGACGGCGTCTACACCGGCGTCGTCGAGGACGTCCGCGAGGCCGTCGCGCGAGCAGGAGAAATCGACCCGGCCACCGCGGAGCTGCTCGGCGAGCAGCTTTGCGGCCTGGAGCGGTTCCAGTGGTTCGTCCGCGCCCACCTGGAGGCCTCCGGCGGCTCGCCGCGTACCTCCGGGGCCGCCGACGGGAGGTCGGCCGCCGAGCGCGCCACCGACTGACAGCCCGGCCGGGCGCAGACCGCGCGCCGTGACGCTCCCGCAGACAGGAGGCCCCTGTGGCAGCCAGCTCCCGCCGCCCCCCGCCGGCCGACCGCGCGGGCGGCTGGCCGCTCCTGCTGGGGTTCCTGATCCTCTGCTACGCCGTGGCGGCCGTCGGCGGCCTCGTCTCCAGCGACGCCGACCAGGTCTACGCCGCTCTCGACCGCCCGGCCTGGGCCCCGCCCTCCTGGCTCTTCGGCCCGGTCTGGACGGTGCTCTACGCCACCGTCGCCGTCGCCGGCTGGCTCGTCGCCCGCACCAGCCGCCCCGGCCGCCGCCGCGCCATGACGGCCTGGTCGCTCCAGCTCGCCCTCAACCTCGCCTGGACGCCCCTCTTCTTCAACGCCGGCCGGTACGGCCTCGCCTTCGCCGACATCGCCCTGCTGACGGCGGCCGTCCTCGCGACGGTCCTGCTCTTCCTCCGCGTCGACCGCCGCGCCGCCACCCTGCTCCTGCCCTACCTGTGCTGGGTGGCGTTCGCGGGGGCGCTGAACTGGTCGATCTGGGTGAAGAACGGGTGAGGGGCCTACTCCTCCTCTCCGGCCGCCCGCCCCATCAGCCGCTCGTACCGCTGCCGGGCCGCCTGCGGGGTGCCGAGGCCGAGGCCGAAGGCGATCTCCTGCCAGGTCATGCCACGGCCTCGGGCCATGCGGATGAGGCCGGTCTCCAGGTCGTCCAGGTCGGCGCGGGCGCTGGGGACGAGGGTGAGGGCGGCGGTGACGTCGGCCTGGTCCACCTCCGGCTCGTCCCCCTCCGGCAGGGCGGTGCCGCTGAGCAGGTAGGAGACGAGGCGGACGGCCTCGTGCGGGCCGATCACCGAGGGGTGCACCTGGCGGCGCCGCTGCTCGTCGGTGGCGGCGTGCCGTTCGGCGACGCGGAAGAGCGCGGCGTGCACGCGGCGCGAGCGCGCCAGCTCGGCGTTGGGGGCGGTGAAGGGGGCGTCGGGGTCGGGCTGCGGGGAATCCGGGTTCTCTGCCATGAGGTCAGGGTGCGACACGCATTTCGTGTTGTCAACTATCCGTGTTGAACGGAGTGTTCACAACGCTGGTCGCGGGCGTCCACCCCTGTACCCGATGCCGGGCCCGCCCCCGGGTCGCCCGTCACCAGCGCATGCGTACGTCCTCCGCCCAGCCCAGGAGCCGCTGGACGGAGACCCGCTCGCCCGCGTCCGTGCGGACGGTGCCGTTCCAGTGGCCGAAGCACTGGTCGGTGTGGTTCGACAGCGGGCCCGCGTCGGTCCGGGTGACCCGGTCGTGGAGCGGGGTGAAGGTGAGGTCGACCTGGTCCGAGCCGGGGGTGCGGACCCGCCAGGGGGCCAGCGGCTCCGCCAGGTCGTAGGACCAGGTCAGCTCCTCTCCGAGTTTGGAGAGCCGGCCGTCCACGCAGAGGGCGTTCTCGGTGGCGCCGGTCCCGGCGGTCCACCGTCCGCCGAACTGGAGCCCCACCGTCCGCCCGTCGGTACGTCCCGAGCCCGCCCCCCAGTTCCAGTGCGCCACCCGCGGCCAGCGCCCGCGCCCGTGGTCCAGGACCGCCCAGGAGTCGCCGGCCGCGAACGGCAGCACCCGCCCCCCGACGCGGACGTGGCCGTGGGCCGGGAGCGCCGTCTGCTTCGAGGTGTACTGGAAGCGGTCCGCGCCCCAGGGCACCACCACCGACAGGGTCTCGTGCCCCTCGGGCAGCGCCGCGTACACGTCCACCTCCACCTGTTCCCCGGTGCCGGGGGCCAGGCAGCGGGCGGTCAGCCGGGTGCCGGCGCCCTCACGCCGGATGCCGACGCGGACCTGGTCGCGTACCGGCCGCGCCGGGCCGACGGTGACGTCGTGGCCGCCGAAGGGGCCGGGGGCGCCCGCGATGGCCTCGGGCAGCGGGGTGCCGGGGCCGCCCGGCCGCAGCGCGGTCCGCTCGATCTCCCGCCCGCCCGGGCCGAGTTCGAGGACGTACACGGTGTCCAGGCGCAGGAAGTCCAGGTCGCTGACGGTCAGCGCCACCAGGTGGGTGGGGGTGGTGACGCACCAGTACTCCCAGCGCTTGGTCCGCCCCCAGCCGCGCAGGTTGGCCCGGTGCAGTGGCCGCCGCGACCAGCCGACCGCCTCCGGCGCCAACGTGCCGTCGGGACGGCACAGGTCGACAGGTCCATGGGTGAGTTCGCGTTCGTGGGTCGTCATGAGGCGCAGGGTACGGGCCGAGCGCGGCCTGAGACGCCGAAGCCTGCCGCTGAACAGGGGAGTTGGACCATGGCCGAGCCGACCGAGTGGGTGGCCGGGGCGACGAGCGCGACCGGGTGACCGGGTGGTGGAACACGGTGCGGCCGTCCGCACCGGAGTGCGGTCACCGTCTGTCACCGCGCCGACGGCCGTCGCCTCCGGCGAGAGCTACGGCGCGGAGCAAGGGGGTGTGCACGATGGCCTCCGATCAGGGTGGGGGTGCGGGGCTCGGGCCAGAGGACGGGGGCGGATGCGGCCTGGCCGGGCTGCCGGGGTGGGCCGGGTCGTGGGTGAGCCGCTGTCAGGGATGCGTCGGTATGGTCGGCGGATGATCCATACCTTCGCGTTCGACGTGGGCGAGACCCTGGTACGGGACGACCGCTACCGGGGGGCGTGGGCCGACTGGCTGGGCGTACCCCGGCACACCGTGTCGGCGCTCGTCGGCGCAGTCGTCGCGTGTGGACAGGACAATGCGAAGGCGCTGCGGCTCATCCGGCCCGGCATCGACCTGGGCGCCGCCTACCGGGCGAGGGGACGTACGTAGGTCTGAGCCGACGGCCCAGGCTCCGGTCTCAGTCACTCGGCCCGCCTGTGCGTCCTCCGCTCCCAGCGGCACCGTGCGGCTCGTCGGACACCAGCCCGTCCGCAGCCCCGTCGAGAAGGGACTGCATGGCGTGGGAGCGGGGGAACATCGCCTGCTCGTAGGCGTGGACGGCGGCGGCGAGCGTGGGGTGGCGGGTGACGGCGAGAGCGAGTTCGGCGGCGTCGAGGAGGGCGAGGTTGACGCCGACGCCGAGCGGGGGCATGAGGTGGGCGGCGTCTCCCAGGAGGGTGACGGTGGGGGAGGGGGCCCAGGTGTGGGGGACGGGGAGGGCGTGGAGGGGGCGGTCGACGTACGGGCCGTCGTTGTCGGTGAGGACGCGGCGCAGGTGGGGGGACCAGGCGCGGTAGCGGTCCAGGAGGAGGGCGCGGAGGCCGTCGGTGTCCTGGGGACTGAGGCCGGCCTCGGTCAGCCAGTCGGCGGGGACGCGCTGGACGAGGTACACGCGGATGTGGTCGCCGCCGTTGCGCTGGGCGAACATGCCGCGGGCGCCGTCGGCCGCGGCGGCGCTGCCCTGGCCGACGAGTGCGGCGATCTTCGGGTGCCGCCGGTCCACGTCGTGGAACCAGGCTTCGAGGAAGCTGACGCCGGTGTACTGCGGGACGGCCTGCGAGACGGCGCGGCGGACTGTGGACCAGGCGCCGTCGGCGCCGATGACGAGGTCGGCCTCGGCGGTGGTGCCGTCGGCGAAGTGCAGGGTGCGGGGGCCCTGTTCGGGTCCGGACACGGACCGCAGGGTGTGGCCCCAGCGGACGGTACCCGGCCGGAGGGAGCTGAGGAGGAGGCCGCGCAGGAGGCCGCGGTCGATCTCGGGTCGGTGCCGGTCGTGCTCCTCGGGGACGGCATGGAAGCGGATCGTGCCGTCGGCCGCGTCGAGCTGGCGCATCTCCTGGCCTTCGGGGCGCGAGAGCCGGTGGAACTCTCCCAGCAGACCGGCTTCCTTGAGGGCGAACTGGCCGTCGTCCTCGTGGAGATCGAGTGTGCCGCCCTGGTCTCGGGCGTCGGGCCCGGTGTCGCGGTCGTGGACCGTGACGGGGATGCCGTGCCGCTGGAGGATGCGGGCGCAGGTCAGGCCGCCGGGGCCGGCGCCGATGACGGCGATGCGGGGGGTGGGGTTCATGGGCGGGTGTCCTTCTCGTCACGCGACCGGCCGGTCGCGGGCATGGCCGACCACGCCATCGGCGGAGTCGAGGAGGGGCGGGGCCGAGCAGAGCCGTACGGCCGCTGCCTCAGAAAAGCACACCGGATAAATAAGTGCAACGACTCAACTTTTGAAGTTGGGCAACCTGGGGGGTAGGTTGCTGATATGCCTGAGCCCGAGCCTCACTCCCGCGACGCCGCCGACTCGCCCGCTGGCGCCCCCGCCCCCGCGGTGCCGGGGCGCCGGGAACGCAAGAAGGCCGCCACCCGGCGGGCCATCGCCGACGCCGCGTTGCGCCTGTTCCTGGAGCGGGGCTACGACGACGTCGGCATCAGGGAGATCGCGGACGCCGCCGACGTCTCCACCACCACGCTCTTCAAGCACTTCCCCGTGAAGGAGGCCCTGGTCTTCGACGAGGAGGCGGACCTGGAGGCCGGCCTGATCGCCGCCGTACGCGAGCGGGCCCCCGGGCAGTCCATCCCCGCCGCACTGCGTGAGCACGCCCTGCGCCACCGCCGGGCGGTCGGCGGCGATCCGCGGTTTTCGTCCTTCCTCGACCTGGTCGACAGCACCCCGGCCCTGCGCGACTACCACCAGGCCATGTGGCTGCGCCACGCGGAGGCCCTGGCGCGGGCCGTCGCCGAGGAGAGCGGACTGCCCGCCGGCGACCCGGCCTGCGCCGCCCTCGCTCACTTCGCCCTCGAAGCCCCCCACGCCGCCCGTGGGCACGAGGACCCCGGCGCCGTCCTCGACCGAGCCTTCGACCTGCTCGACAGTGGCTGGCGGGGCCTGGGGCGCGGCGCCTGATCCGACGCGTACGGCCTGCGCGCGGGGCACTGCCCGCCGCCCGGTCAAGGGCTCCTTCACCGACGCCGGCAGGGGCGGCGACACGTGCCGGGTCGAGCGGTTCGGCGAGGGGCTGGGGCATGTGGCCGACTGCGAGCAGCGTCCCTGACGTGGGCGGCGCGGGGCGGACCCGTACTTCTCCGGAAGCCGCCGGCCCGAGGCGGCGGGTGAACGGGTCCGCTTCCCGCCCGGCCTCACTGCTTTCCGGTTCCGACCGGGTCGATCACGACCTCGTCCGAGCTGGAGTGGTCGGTGACGGGCACGTTGATCTTGGTCGGGATGGTCTTGGAGTGGGTCTCGTTGGGCGGGGTGACGACGAGCTGGGTGATGTCGACGCCGGAGCCGCCGGAGTTGTTGGCCGGGTAGTGGAGGGTGGCGCGGGTCGACTCGCCGGTCTTGAGGACGACGGACGGGGCGGCCAGGTCGCTGCGGTTGGCGTTGACGCCGCCCGGGCCGCTGTCGACCTTGAGGTCGACGCCCGGGAAGCCCTTGAGGGAGCAGGCGTCGCCGGTGTTCTTGAAGGCGATCTGCAGGGTGCCCTCGCCCATGCCGGGGGCGCTGGAGATGTCGAGGTTGTCGGTCTTGCAGGGGCCGGTGTTGATCTGGCCGCCGCCGCTGCCCTCGTCGGCGCCGGTGTCGTCACCGGGCGCCTCCTTGCCCGCGTCCCCGGACGAACCGCCCTTGGCCCCGTCCGGGGAGGCCGGGGTGGCGGCGCCGTTGGCACCCGCCGCGATGTCGTCGCCCTGGCAGGCGGTGAGGCTGAGCCCGGCGACGAGGGCCAGAGCGGCGAGGGTGATCTTCTGAGCGCGCATCGGTCGATCCTTGGGGGTCGTGGCGTGCTCGCCGTGAGCGAGCCTTCCTGATCACGTAGACCCACCGCGCGCCCCGAGCCGTTCCACCCGACGGCTTCTTCGCACGTGGCTGTTACACGCACACAGTTCCTGTTACGGGGTCACGGGCGGCGCGCCGGGTGGCGCGCGTCCCGTGTGCGGGCTGCGCGGGGTGACCGTGGGCGGGGGGCATGGCGAACCAGTGCCGGAGCGGGGGCTCCTTCGTCGGGGCCGTGGTCCTGACCGATATCCGGGCGCGGATGGTCGACCAGGGCGTCGGCGTCGTGAGCCGGTGGTTCCCCGGCGGGAAGTGCGGTGGCTGATGCCCCTGTGGGCGGTCATCTATGCCGTGTGCCCCTGGCGTGTCGCCGGGTTCGTCGTGGCGCTGGCCGCGATCGTGTGCGGGTACGAGGTGGGGGAGCGGTGGGCTCGGCGGCCTCGCGGTCTCAGAGTTCGGTGATCTCGTGGAGTCTGCCGCAGGCGAGCATGGGGCAGCGGACGTAGCGAGGGGTGGTCGGGGTGTCGGGTTCGGGGGCGGGGAGGGGCTCGGGCTCGTCGGGCTGGTCGGGCTGGTTGTTGTCGGGGGTGGGGTTCGGCTGGGTCATGGGTGGCTCCTGGGGGTGGGTGGGGCCGTCCGGCCGCCGCCGTCACGCGGGCGGCCGGACGGGGTGGAGGGGGTGTGCAGGGGGCGGGCGGTGAGCTGGTACCAGGTCGGGCCTTGGCGGGCGGTGAAGTGGTAGGGGTAGTCGGTGGTCAGGCGGTCGGTGGCTTCCTCGGCGTAGTCGGGGTCGGCTGCCCAGAAGCGGAGTTGGGTGGGGGCGTGTTCGGTGGTGGGGGGTGCCGGGCGCAGGGCGCCGGTGGGTAGGCGGGTGGTGTGGGGGTCGGGGTCGAGGGCGTCGGCGAGGCGGTGGGCCTGGTGGCGCAGCCAGCGCAGGGCGAGGCGGCGGTTGGGGGTGACGGTCCCGCGGAGGAACACGGAGGAGGCGGCTGCGCCGCCGTGGACCTCGACGAGGTATGCGACGCCCGTCGGTGTGCGGGTGTCGGTCATATGGCGCGGCGGAGCCAGCGGCGCAGGCGGTTCTCCTCGGTGACGCGGGCGCGCAGGCTCCGCATCTGAGGGGATTCCTCGTCGGGTTCGCCGGGTTCGCCGGGCTCGTCCGGTTCGCCGGGGGAGGGGTCCGGCGGGGTGGGGGTGGTCACCGGGGCTCCGGGGCCACGCAATCGGCTGAGTCCTGGTGGTGTCTGAGCAGGACGCGGCAGTCGGTCGCCCTGCTCCAGTCCCGTTCGGCGTTGGCCGCCGCCTCGCCGTGCCGGTACTCCTCGCAGGTGCGGCAGACGAGGCGGGCAGTTGCCGCGTTCCCGTCCGGGGCAACGCTGTTTCCAGGCATGCTTGTTCCTCTCTGTAGCTGTTCCGCTACCGGGAGCACTCAGGCTGACCCAGTGTCGCCGTGCGATCAACGTGACAGTTGGGAACGGAAGGTTGGTGATGCTCCTTGAACCGCAAGGAGCTGGCTCCGGAAAGCAGCCCGCAGGCTGCCTATGGCGCGCATTTGCGCAAGGTGAGAGAGGGTTTTGCCTGGACACAGCAGGAAGTGGCCGACAAGGTCGAATATGCCAGCTCGCATATGTCGGCCGTGGAAACCGGTCGGAAGTCTCCGACCTTGCGTCTATCGCGCCGTTTGGATCGCGCCTTCGGCATATCGGAGCGCGGGGAGTCCTTCGAGCGCATGTGGCGCGAGATGAAGCGGGGCAGCCTGCTGGAGGGCTTCCCGGAGTACGTGGGGTACGAGGCGCGGGCGGTGGAGCTTCGCCTCTATGAGATCGGGATCATCCCCGGCCTGCTCCAGACCCCCGAGTACGCGAAGGTGCTGGCCGACAGCGCTGTCCGGCGGGGCACCATCACGCCCGAACAAGGCGCCGAACGCGTCCAGTTCCTGGCCGAGCGGCAAGCGGCGTTGGCCAGGGAGCGTCCTCCCATGGTGTTCGTGA
Source organism: Streptomyces sp. BBFR102 (assembly GCF_051397025.1). Taxonomy (NCBI): domain Bacteria; kingdom Bacillati; phylum Actinomycetota; class Actinomycetes; order Kitasatosporales; family Streptomycetaceae; genus Streptomyces; species Streptomyces sp. BBFR102. The sequence goes on along the minus strand of NZ_CP195757.1, from coordinate 2,546,808 downwards.
CCATGGATGAGAGCTGCATCCGCCGCAACGTCGGAGGGCGAGATGTCATGGACGCCCAGTTGGAGAGTCTTGTGGCGTTCGCGGAGCTGCCGAACACGTTGTTGCAGGTGGCTCCGTTCGATATAGGGGAACGGCGGCCCTTCAACCTCCCGGTCTACATCCTGACCATGCCTGATCGGTCACTGATGTCCTATGCGGAGTCGCAGGCGCAAGGGCATTTCGAGCGTGAAGGAACGAGCGTCATAAGCATGCTGACGGAGTACCATCAGCTACAGGCCGAGGCGCTGTGTCAGGCAGCCTCCGTGGCCATGATCAAGCAGCTCAGAAAGGGCACCCTGTGACGTCCGCATCCCCCCGCTGGTTCAAGTCCTCGTACAGCGACAACGGCGGCGCCTGCGTGGAGGTCGCCACGAACCTCGTTGCCTCGCGCGGTACCGTCCCCGTCCGTGATTCGAAGGTCGTGAGTGGCCCGGTGCTGGACGTTCGGGCCGCCGCGTTCTCCTCCTTCGTGGCGGGCGTCAAGGCGGGCGAGTTCCGCTCGGCCTGACCTCGGCGAACAGCGCTCAAGGAAGCCCCGTCCACCTCCCGTTGCGGGAGGAGTGGCGGGGCTCCTCGCTGTTTCGGCCATGGTGCGGAGGCGCCCTCGCGCGGGGCGGAGGTGCGGCTTACGCTCGGCGGACGAGCAGCCGTCTGCGAAGGGGTACCTCCATGGCGCACACGTCCCCGCGTTGGTTCACGTCCTCGTACAGCAACAACGGCGGCGCCTGTGTGGAGGTGGCTACCAACTTGGCCGCGTCGCAGGGCGTCGTCCCCGTCCGGGATTCGAAGGACCGGGGTGGTCCGGTGCTGGAGGTGCCGGTCGCGGCGTTCGCTGCGTTCGTGTCCATGGTTCGGCAGCCGTGACGACGGAAAGGCAGAAGCCTGTGACGACGACCGCATCCCCCCGCTGGTTCACGTCCTCGTACAGCAACAACGGCGGCGACTGCGTGGAGGTGGCCGCCAACTTGGCCGCCTCGCAGGGCGTCGTCCCCGTCCGGGACTCGAAGGACCGGGGCGGTCCGGTATTGGAGGTGCCGGTCGCCGCGTTCGCGGCGTTCGTGTCCATGGTTCGGCAGCCGTGACGACGGAAGGGCAGCAGCCTGTGACGACGACCGCGTCCCCCCGCTGGTTCACGTCCTCGTACAGCAACAACGGTGGCAACTGTGTGGAGGTGGCCGCCAACTTGGCCGCCTCGCAGGGCGTCGTCCCCGTCCGGGACTCGAAGGACCGGGGCGGTCCGGTATTGGCGGTGCCGGTCGCAGCGTTCGCGGCGTTCGTGTCCATGGTCCGGCAGCCGTGACGACGGAAAGGCAGAAGCCTGTGACGACGACCGCATCCCCCCGCTGGTTCACGTCCTCGTACAGCAACAACGGCGGCGACTGCGTGGAGGTGGCTACCAACTTGGCCGCCTCGCAGGGCGTCGTCCCCGTCCGGGACTCGAAGGACCGGGGCGGTCCGGTGCTGGAGGTGCCGGTCGCGGCGTTCGCGGCGTTCGTGTCCATGGTCCGGCGGTCGTGAGGGCGAAGGGGCGCCCGTGACGGCCGGACGCCACCCCGCGTACGGGGCGGACCCGGTCGCCATCCCGAATTCCGTGGGCGCTTGCTGACCACCCGCACCCGGGGGCCCGCGACTCCGCCCGGCTCCGGGGCCTGGACCTGCTGGCATCGGCCGACCAGGTCGACGGGTTCGTATCGAGGAGTGTCCGGCGCGAGTGCGGTCAGGCGTCGTCGACCGGGGTCTTCCGCGCCAGCAGGTGGACCTCGCGGAACGGGCGGCGGTCGGTGGGCAGGGGCTCGCGGATCATGCGGGCCGTCTCGGTCAGGCCCCTCTCGCGGAGCAGGGCCGAGAGGTGGTCGGGGCACCAGCGGTAGGCGGGGGCGACCGCGTGGTCGAAGAGCTGGGTGCGGTGGTCGGGGGACTCGCTGGCCCAGAAGCCGACCAGGAGATGGCCGCCGGGAGCGAGCACCCGCGCGAACTCGTCCAGTACGGCCGGGAGTTCGTTCGGCGGGGTGTGGATGACCGACCAGCGCGAGAGGACGCCGGACAGGGTGGCGTCCGGAAGGTCCAGGGCGGCCATCGAGCCGACGTCGAACCGGAGTTCCGGATGGTCCGCGCGGGCCAGGCCGATCATCGCCGGGGAGGCGTCGACACCGCGTACCACCAGGTCCAGGCTCGCGAGGTGGGCGGTGACGTGGCCGGGCCCGCACCCCAGGTCCGCCACCTCGGCGCCCCCGCCCTCCCCGCGTACGGCTTCGGCGAAGGCGGCCAGCATGGCGCGGTCCAGGGGGGCGTCGCGCAGGGAGTCGTGGAAGAGCCGGGCGTAGGTGTCGGCGGCGGCGTCGTAGGCGGCGCGGGTGGCGGTGAGGGAGTCGGAGGCGGTCATGCCGGGGAGCGTAGTGCGGGGGCGCTTCCCGGGGGGGTGCGTGCCGGAAGCCGGAGGTCCCGGTGGGGCGGGCGGCCCCAGGGGTCCGGCGGGGGCGATCGTCGGCCGGCAGGTGTCCGAGACGCGGCAACGGCCGTGCGTAGTAATGGGTTTGGGGGCGATGCGCGTGGCCGGTCGGGTGTCGGAACGCGGGCCGAGTGGCCTCGCGCAGAGGGTGGTCCGACGCTGTTCGCGCCGTGCGGTCGCGGAGCGCGGCGCGGGCCACGTACCGGCGCCGTCAGGCGGCACCTCGCAGTGGGGTCCGGCGGCGGAGATGCGGCGGGGAGGAACTCCGTCGGGCCGTCCGGCCCGGACTCGGCGGGCAGGCGGCGCGATCGCCAGGGCCGGAGGCCGTCCGGCACGGCTCATGGACGGCGACCCCTCGGCGCGGCGCCGTTCAGCCCTCGTCCCGCAGGTGTGCGCACCCCGGCCGGGCCGCCGGGAAGTCGATGCCCGTCTCCTCCGTGGCCGCGGCGAAGAAGGCGCGGCCCTGGCCGGTCTGGCGGGAGGTGGTCCAGGCAAGGGCGAGGTCGTCCGGGAGGATGCGGTGCAGGGCCTCACGGGCCAGGCCCTGGCCCTGCCAGGACGGGGCGACGGTGACCGATGCGACGTGGCCGGTGCCGCAGGCCCGGCAGAGGCGGAACTCGATCTTTCCGATCTCGCGGTCCGCGCCGTCCCGGATGACGAGTTCGCGCGGGCCCGCCGGGTCGTCGGCGGGGGTTGCCCGGAAGGCCGGGGCGGCGCCCGACTCGGGTCTGGTGGAGCGGGGGTGTCGCGTCACGGACGGCTCCCGGCCTCGGCCCGGAGGGTCCCGTCTCCGGGGAATGCGGCGGCCCCTTGCCGGCCGACGTGAGTTCTACACTACTGTAGAGACTTACGTCGGCACAGGACCGCGATCCGGACCTGTGCCCCCTCGGCGCTGCCCCGGCACCGCCGACCCCGGCTTCGGACCGACGGAGCGCGTCCGGCACCGCACGGCCCGGACGCCGCCCCCCGGTCCGCGACCCGGCGCCAGGGACCTTCTGACGGCGGCCACCCGGCCGTGGTCCCCGGCGCCTCCAGGTCCCGCACCCCGTCCGCGGGACCACCGGCGGGGACCTCGTTCACGACCAGGACGAGGTCCCCGCCGGCCTTTTCCCGCCCGGTCGCCCCGCCGGCCCGGTTCCGCTCAGACGAGGTCCGGCACGGTCTCGGAGGGGTTGGTCGACCAGTTGGTGACGATCGGCTTGTCCACGTCGGCCGGCTCCGGAAGCTTCAGCTGCTCGGGGTTGGGGTCGTCGTCGCTGACCGAGATGATGACGTGGTCGAACTCGATGCCCGATTCCGCGTTGGTCGTCTTGGGGCTGATCCCGGTGTACGCCACGGCGGAGCCCGACAGCTTGATCGGGTCCTCCCCGCCCTGGCCGACCGGGGAGGCGACGCCCTCGGGGTTGGACCCGAAGGCGACGGCCGGGGTGTTGACGGTCAGCAGGCAGGTGATGCCCGACTTGGCCTTGGCGGTGACCTGGTAGTAACCGCCCGCCTGGGTCTTGGTGGTGATGCCGAAGTCCAGGTCGTTGGTGCCGCAGGACTGCATGACGCCCCCCTTGCCGGCGCCGGACCCCTCGCCGCCCGCTTCCGAACCCCCCTTGTCGCCCGCTTCGGAACCGCCCTTGCCGGAGTCCGCGCCGGTCGAGGCGGCGTCGGTGGGCGGGAGCGCGCCGTTGTCCTCGGGGCCGCAGGCGGCGGTCGTCGCGGCGAGGGCGGTCACTGCGGTCACGGCCAGGACGAGGCGGACGGAACGGGTGGCGAGGCGTGAACGCATGGTGGTCTCCAGCGGCTTGCGGGTGCGGTGTCTCTGCTGACTCCCAGGACACTACGGGCGGGGCGGTGCCGGAACGATCCCGTACATGTCCTGGTCTTGTTGCAACACGAAGGTTGCGCCTCCGGGTGTGTTGATCACGTGAACGTGCCCCGCCGGGCCGGAGGCCGAAGTCTCCTCCCGGGCCGCCGTCGAGGCGCGGTCGCCCGACACGTACCCGTCACGCCCGCCCATCCTGGAGAATGGGGACCGACGGTCCGACGGGCCGGACAACGGGAGGTGGCCGCATGGCCGAGGTGAACGCACAGGGCGGTCGGCGCCGAGGCCAGGGCGAACTGGAGGCGCAGGTCCTCGCCGTGCTGCACACGGCGGACGAGCCCGTCTCGGCCGCCTGGGTCCGCGAACGCCTCGGCGGCGACCTCGCGTACACCACGGTCATGACCATCCTGTCGCGGCTCGGCGCCAAGAACGCCGTCACCCGTGAACGCTCCGGCCGCGCCTTCCTGTGGACCGCCGCCGCCGACGAGGCCGGGCTCGCCGCGCTGCGCATGCGCCGCGTCCTGGACGGCGAACGCGACCGCGACGCCGTTCTCACCAGCTTCGTCTCCTCGCTCTCCGGTGACGACGAGCGACTTCTGCGGGCCCTGCTGGAGAGCGCCCGGGGCGACACCGACGGCGGCTGACATGGGGCTCTTCGTCTTCCTCCCGCTGATCCTGCCGCTCACCGCGCACCCCATAGCCCGCCTCGCCGAGCAGCACCTCCACCCGCGCACCGGCACCCGGCTGCTCGCCGCGCTGAGCCTGGTCCTCGCCGTGTGCAGCACCCTCTGCCTCGCCCTGCTCGTCGTCGCCGGAACGGCCCGCCTCCCCGGCAACCCGCTGCCCGACGCCTGGGCCGCCCCCGAGGTCCGCGCCGTCGTCCCCTACGACGAGGTGACCGGCAGCGCCGCCCTGGTCGCCCTCCTCGCCGCGCTCACCGCCTGCGCCCTCGCCCTCGTCCGCGAGGCCCGGCTGCGGTTGCGCACCCGCCGCGCCCTGGCGGGGCTGCCCGGCGAGCGCCCCGCCGTCCTGCCCGACCCCGAGCCGTACGCCTACGCGCTGCCCGGCAGGCCCGGTCGCATCGTGGTCTCCCGGGCCATGCTGGAGAGCCTCGACGCGGACGAGCGGTACGCCCTGCTCGCCCACGAACAGGCCCACCTCGACGGCCGCCACCACCGGCTGCTGCTCGCCGTCCGCCTCGCCGCCTGCCTCAACCCGCTGCTGCGCCCGCTGCGTTCCGCCGTCGCCTACGGGGCCGAGCGCTGGGCCGACGAGGAGGCCGCCCTCGCCGTCGGCGACCGCCGCCTCACCGCCCGCGCCGTCGGCCGGGCCGCGCTCAGCACGCGTTCCGGCCCCGCCTTCGGGCTGGCCTTCGCCGAGGCCGTCCCCGGACCCGTACCGCGCCGGGTCGCCGCACTGCTGGGCCCCGCCCCCTCGCCCCGGCGCCTGCCGCCCGCCATGACCCGGCCGGGGCTCGCCTTCCTCATGGCCACCACGGGGGCGGCGGCCTCCGCCGCCTCCTCGGCCAACGCGGCGCTGACCCTGCTGCTCGTCCTCAAAGCGGCGACGCCGCTGTAGAGCCGCCCCCCGCCGACCCCGGCTCGTCGGCCGGGCGCTGTCTTCGGCCGCGCCGGTCCCGACCTCCGCCGCCCCCGGGAGCGCCCGCCGGAGCCGCGTGCGCGCGTGCGGGGTACGTGCCCCCGCACGGCAGCCCCGGCAGGCCGAGGGCGACGTCGGTGAACGGGACGACGTGCTCGCCGCGGGGGAGCGCAACGGGCCGGCCCGACCGCCGCGCGGCACGAGCCGACCCGTCCCAGGCGCCCGGGTTCGTCGACGAGCACCACACCGCCGCGCACAGCAGGAACCGGGCGAACGGAACGCCGGGCCGCCGAGCCGGCCGGGAGGACCCGGCAGATCCATGAGGACTCCGAGGGACTACGGCCCGCCGCGCGGGCACGCCGTTCCCCCGAGTGCGCAACACGTCGGCCGCGAGAGAGCCGGGCGGCCGAGGCCCGAGACCGGCCCGGTCACGTCGCACCGGCCCGGGCTTCCCCCGCCGCGGCCCGGCCGCCGCGCTACCCGGCCAGGTGGCGGAGGGAGGCGGACACCTGGTCGCGCAGTTCCTCGATCTGGGCGTCGGTGTACCAGGCCCTGCTGTAGGTGAGGTCGACGGCCAGTCGTGCCCGGTAGCGGCTGACGACGGCGAAGACCATCGGTACGTGGCCGAGCGGGGCCAGGCGCACGTCGGTGATCCGCAGGCCCTCGGGCAGGACGGGTTCGGCGATGGCGCCCACGTTGGTGATGACGAGGCTGGGCGGGTGCTGGTCGAGCATGTAGGGGAAGGCCGCCAGTTCCATCGCCGCGGCACCACTGTCCAGATCGGCCCGCAGCTGGGCGGCGAGACCCCGCCCGACCACGGCGGGCTGGTCCCGCTCGCCGACCTCCAGGCGGATGGAGGTGGTGGTCGCCGCGGACTGGAGGACCTCGGCCGGCAAGGGCGGGACGAGCCGTCGGCGCATGTCGACCGCGGTGGTGCACAGCAGGCGCGCCGGGCCTGCCCCCGCCGGCAGCAGGGAGCGCAGACTGGTCAGCAGGACGCCCGAGACCAGGGAGTTGACCGAGAGCGAGGCATCCCGCGCGCACCGCACCAGGCTCCCGCAGCGGTCCTCGTCGAGCTCGACGCCGAGGACGCGGAAACTCAGGTCCTCCCCGGGGCCCCCGTCGGCGGCGGCGAGGGCGGGTACGAGCGCGGGAGGGCTCTCGGTGTCCAGCCGCGCGCGCTCCGCGACGAAGTCCCGGACCTGCGCCGGGGTGAAGCGAGCGGCGAGCAGGTCGTCCAGGGAGGGCCCCAGTGCCGGCTGGATCAGGCCGGTGAGGAAGGGACGGCCGGTGGCCAGGGCGGCGTACGTCTCCCACAGCCGGTGGTGGAGGGACAGGTAGCTCATCCCGTCGACGAAGGCCCGTGGCAGGGTCATCACCACCCGGGTACGTTCCCGCCCGCGTACGACGGTCGTCCGCAGGAGCGGCCCCCGGTCCCAGGCGAGAGGCGCGTTGATCTCCTCGTCGACATCGCTACCGTGCCCCAGGACCGGCCCTGGGTCCGCGTCGCGGACCTGGACCAGAGGCTGGCCCCCGGGGCCCTGGGTGATCTTTCCGGCGAGCAGCGGGGTACGGTCCCGCAGGTGGGTCAGGGCCTGTGCGAGGACGGCCTCGTCCAGCTCGCCCTCCACCTCGCAGGACAGGACGACCCGGACCCCGGCCGCGGCGATGGCCGCCTCGTGCGGCGCGAGCAAGCGTTCCATGACGCTCCCTTCGTAGGACCGCTGCACCATCGCGCGGCAGCGCGGCGCTGCGAAGCCGAAGAGCCGAACTCCCCCCGGACGGATGAACCACCCGGAAGAAGGACACCGGCCCACCCACACCGGCCACCCCGCTACGGGGCGCCCTACAGGCCCGACGGCCGACCGCCCCGGACTCCGGCCACAGACAGCCCGGCCGGCCATAGCGACAACCCGGTCGGCCACAGAGCAGCCTGGTCGGCCACTGCGACAACTCGGTCGGCCACAGAGACAGCCTGATCGGCCACTGACAGCCCGGCCGGCGTTTGAGGCCAGTCGGTGACCGTGGCGGTCGTAGCGGGCCCTGGCCACTGACAGCCCGGCCGGCGTTTGAGGCCAGTCGGTGACCGTGGCGGTCGTAGCGGACCCTGGCCACTGACAGCCCGGCCGGCGCTTGAGGCCAACGAGCCGGGCCGGCAAGTGAGGCCAGACCCCCCTTACTTGGCGTCGGCGTAGCAGCCGACCACGGCCGTGGTGAAGGGGAAGCGGACCGGGACGTCACCGAAGCAGACCGCGGTGGCCCGGTGCGAGGCGTCGGCGATGGCGGAGACCACCGAGGGAGCCTCCTCCTGGGGGCAGTGCACGATCACCTCGTCGTGCTGGAAGAAGACCAGCTCGGCCCGGAGCGGGGCGAGGGAGCCGCGAAGGGCGGCGAGCAGGAGCAGGGCCCAGTCGGCGGCGCTGCCCTGCACCACGAAGTTCCGGGTGAAGCGGCCCCGGGCGCGGGCGCCGGACGAGGCCCCAGGGACGGACCCGACCGGGTCCCCCTCGGGCAGCGCGTCGGGGATACCGGCCTCCTCGGCGGGGTCGCCCGGCGCGGTGGCGGGCGGGCAGGTCCGGCCGAGCCAGGTGCGGACGAGGCGGCCCTCCTCCCCGGCGCGGGCCGCCTCGTCCACATAACCGACGGCGGTGGGGAAGCGGCGGCGCAGAGCGGCCAGGTTCTTCAGACCGTCGCCGGAGGTCTGGCCGTAGACCGCGCCGAGCACGGCCAGTTTGGCGAGGTCGCGGTCGCCCTGGAAGGCCCGGTCGGAGACGGCCTGGTAGAGGTCGTCCGGCCGGGAGGCCACCTCCATCAGGGCGCGGTCGCCGGAGACGGCGGCGAGGACGCGCGGCTCCAGTTGGTCGGCGTCGGCGACGACGAGCCGCCAGCCCGGGTCCGCGACGACGGCCCTGCGGATCACCTTCGGGATCTGCAGGGCGCCGCCGCCGTTGGTCGCCCAGCGGCCGCTGACGGTGCCGCCCGGCAGGTAGGAGGGGCGGAACCGGCCGTCCCGCACCCAGTCGGCCAGCCACTGCCAGCCGTGCGCCACCCAGATCCGGTACAGCCTCTTGTGGGCCAGGAGCGGGGCGACCGCCGGGTGGTCGATCTTCTCCAGCTCCCAGCGGCGGGTGGAGGCGACCTTGATCCCGGCGCGGGCGAAGGCCCGCACCACGTCGGCCGGCAGCTCGGGCCGCACCCGGTGGCCGAAGGCCGCCGAGACCTCGTCGGCCAGCTCGGCCAGCCGCCGGGGCTCACCCGAGCCGCCGTACCGCTCGCCGAGCAGTTCGCGCAGGACCTCGCGGTGGGTCTCCTCCTGCCAGGGCAGGCCCGCCGCCGCCATCTCGGCCGCGACCAGGGCCCCCGCCGACTCGCTCGCGGTCAGCAGCCGCATCCGGCCGGGGTGGACCGCCTGTTCGTGGCGGCGGAGCTGCCCGGCGTAGACCTCGGCGAGGTCGGCGAGGCGCACCGGTACCGGCTGCGGCTCGAAGAGGGAGGACTGCGCACCGGCGCCGGGCTCGGCCGCGCGGGGCGGCGGGTCGGGCGGCACCGGCGTGCCCCGCAGCCGGGCGAGGCCGGCCGCCGCCGAGTGCGGCTCGCCGAGCCGGCCCTCGTGGCCGAGCAGGAGGGTCTCGGCGGCCTCCACGTCGTAACACCGCTCGACGCGGACGCCCGCGCGGAGCAGCTGCGGATAGATCCCGGCCGTGGCCCGCCAGACCCAGCGGGCGGCGCCGGGCCGGGAGCGGACCGCCTCGGCGGGCGCCTCCTCCCGGACGACCGGGCCCGCGAGCGTGCCGTCGGGGGCGAGCGGCGCCACCTCCGCACCGCCGCCCTCGGTCTCGGCCACCATCCATCGCTCGCTCATGCGTGCGATTCTCGCACCGGGGGCCGACAGAGCCTCGTGGCGCGCCGACGGGCCGTGGCAGTGGACCTTGAGGGTAGGCCCTCGCAGGGTTCGCGCGGAGGGTCGGCGAGGCGGGAAGAGTGGCCGGAGCGAGGGCCGGGTGCCGGAGGCCGGGGAGGAAGTCGTGGCGCGGGACCGTATCGGAGCGGCTGCGCTGTCGGCGGCGGGCGCCTCGCCGGTCGAGTCCTCGATGTGGTCGCGCGGGACCTGCGCGGCCGGGTCGACGCCCGGAACATTTGCTTCCTCTTCCGCGACGCCGTCGGCCGGCACGGTGCGGGTCGCCGAGGAGACCGTCGCCGGGTCCTGGTCACCGCCGCCGAGCACCGCGCCAGGTGCTCCGCACCCCGACACCGCCGCGGTCGACGAGGCCGGCGGCGGCCGGCTCGCCGGCGACGCCACCGTGCTGTGTCCGGACTGGCACGGCCCCGCCCGGGAGCCGTCGCCCGGACGGGACCCGGCGAGGTCACAGCCGCCGCACCTCCCCGCCCTCGGGCAGCTTCGCCCACCAGTGGCCGTAGCGCCGGTACGCGGTCGTGTCGCGGGCCGCGAGGAGGGCGGTCAGGGAGTGGGCCTCGGTGGTGAGGGCGTCCCAGGTGGCGGAGGAGAGGGGGTGGAAGGCGGTGGCCTCGACGCCGGTGCCGTCCTCCGCCGGGCGCCAGACGCCCGCGACCTCGCCGTCGACCAGAAGCGTGGGCAGCACGTCGCCGTTGCGGCGGATCACCAGCGGGCGGTAGGCCGGGGGGATCACCCGGGAGCGGTCGGCGTAGGCCAGCAGAAGGCTGTCCCACATGCCGAGGAGGCGTGGCGGGGCCGGAGTGCCGGCGGGCGGGCGGGGGGCGCCCGGCAGGTCGAAGTACGGGGTTCCGCCCGGGCCCGGGAGCTGTTCGACGGCCTCGCCGAGGGCGGCCAGGGCCTGGCGTACGGCGGTTCTGCGGACCAGGGCGAACTGGGCCACGTCGGCCACACAGGCGGGGCCGAAGCCGGAGAGGTAGCGCAGGATCAGGGCGCGAAGGGCCTCCTGGACATGGGGGTCGGTGTCGGCCCGGGTGGGGAGCGAGTCGACCCCGGCGGCGACGAAGGAGGGGCGCTGCCCGAAGGTCCAGGGTGATTCGGTGGGGGCGTGGTGGAGCGGTGCGTACCCTTTCAGCCCCCACCAGGCGCCGTCCCGCTTCTCGGCCCCGACCTGGGCTTCGACCCAGGCCCGCAGCTCGGCGGAGGTGCGCGGGGTACGGGCGAACTCCAGCAGCGCCGGGAGCAGGCGGGCCGCGTCCGCCGGGGTCAGGCCGGCGTCGGCGAACCGCGCGCCGAGCCGGGCGCCGTACAGCGTCGGCTGCATCGCCGCGCGGAAGGGCGCGTAGTCCTCGGCGTGCACGGCGTGCAGGGTGATCCGCATCAGCGTCGCCTTGACGACCGTCCGGCCGGCGAACGCGGCGTCGAGCCCGGCCGGGTCGAAGCCGCTGAGCCGGTTCCACAGGGCGACGTACGGGGAGGCCGGGTGCTGGGCCTGGAGCGCCACCACCTGCCGGATGCCGTCGGCTACGGACAAGGGGCGCCGGGCCAGGAGGAGTTGGCGGCTCAGGCTGGCGCGGTTGAGGTCTCGCGTGGTGAGGGGCACGAGGCGGATTGTGCCGGTCGGGACTGACAGACCCGCCCCCTCGCGGGGGTCGCGGGGGCGCGGGCCGTCGGGCGGCGGGAGGGGTCGCGTCGTCCCGCCGCCCCCCTGCTGCCGCCCCGAGGCTCGGCCCGCGCTCAGAACCGGTCGATCAGCCAGGCGCCCAGCTCCTCGGTGATCCTGGTGTGCGGCTCGTTCTCCGAAGCGCAGCGGTAGTCGTCGAAGTCGCTCTCCTGGGGGTCGGTCTTGTCGATGGCGGTGTGGAGCAGCTCCGTGGTGTCGAGGTCGCGGACCGAGACGGCGCTGACGGCGGGGACGAAGCAGACGGCGGGGACGGGTGCTTCGGCGCCGGCCAGGGGAAGGGCGTTCAGCGCGGCGGCGGCGACGGAGAAGGAGGCGAGGGTGGAGCCGGGGGCACCGTCGCACTCGGGGAGGTCGTCCGTGGTGGCCGTCTCGTCCTCGCCGAGCAGGGCGCGGAGTTCGGCGACCACGGCGCCCGCGCCCTCCCGCTGGGTGTGCAGCACGGTGCGCGGCAGGACCGGGCCCGTGGAGCGGAGGGCGGGGACGCCCGCCTCGACGCCGTTCCCGCTGCCGTCGCCGCGGCCGTTGGCGACGGCGAGCAGACGGGGCCTGCGCGGCCAGCCGCCGACCCGCTCCAGCTCGGCGAGGAACTCCTCGCGCTCCGTCGTCACCTCGGCGGGTGCCCGCACGGATTCGAGGTGGCGCCAGAGCATCTGCTTGGCGGCGGGGCTGTTGATCAGGTCCGAGAGGGCCCTGTTGTACGGGTCGAGCTGCTTGAGGTAGTGGGCGAACGCCTGGAGACCGATCGGCACCCAGGCCCCGCGGTGCGGGGTGTCCCAGGAGAAGTAGGTGGCCGTCTGATGGTCGATCCGCTGGTGCTCCAGTTTGGCCAGGGCGTACCGGGTGACGAGGCCGCCCATGCCGAAGCCGCCGACCACCAGGGGCGTGCCGCCCACCCGCTGGGCGATGGCGCGCAGGACCGCCTCGCCGGCGAAGCGGGCGTTCTGCGTGATGGAGGCGCTGCGGTCGCCCCAGCCGAGCACGATCACGTCCCGGCCGCGCCGGCGCAGCTCGCCGAGGAAGGGGTACGCGCCCCTCTCCAGGTCGTCGTGGAGTCCGTCGAGCGAGCTGTGGCCAAAGTCGAAGCCGTCGGCCAGCAGGACGGGGCGGACCAGGCTTCGGTTGCCCTCGCCGTAGTAGATCCAGGCGGTCGCCTCGTGGACCGGGTGGCCGTCGGCGTCCTCCTTCACGACCCGGCCGAAGTGCCAGGTCTCGTCCGGTGCGGGCGCGGCCGGCGGGACGGCCGCGCCCAGGGAGCGCACCAGGCCGATGGTGCCGACGGCCTGCTCCGACTGCTCGGCGCTCTGCTCGCTCACGGGGACTCCTCTCCGCGCGCCCGGTCGTGCGACCGGTTCGCACGGTTGTGCGGTGATCGTTCGGGGAGATCCTGTGCGGCCCCGGCGCCCCTCATCCCTCTTCGGTCCCCGGTCCACCGGATGGGGGGAAACCGGGGTGTTCGGGTTTGGCGGCGCGCGCCCCGAGCGGGAGCGGTGCGCGCCCGGAGCCCGGGGCGGGGCGGGGTGGCCGCTCTGGGACCATGGACCCGTACGCCCCCGACCGGCGGGAGAGCGCGCGGACGAGGTGGAGCGGAGCCATGGGCGGCAACGGACGGGGCGGGAGCGGCGCGCGGGACGGCGGTCGCACCGCTGCCGAGTCGGACACCCCCGTTTCCCGCGCCCTGGGCGCCGCCCTCTACAGCGACGCCGACGACGACGCCGCCCTCGACACCGGTGCCTCCCTGCTGGCCGCCGCCGACCCCGACGCGGCCGGGCGGGAGCTGCTGCGGCGCGGCGAGGAGTACGTCCGCCTGGCCTGGGAGCGGGGCTGGCTCCCCGCCGACCTCGACCGGGAGGCCCGCCGCCAGGGACTCGACGAGGCCGCCCGCACCGCCCTGGCCGAGTTGGCCGCCGCCGAACTGGCCCGCTACGGCAACGGCCTCACCCCCCTCTGGCGCCGCCAGCTCGACGCCCTCTCCGCCCCCGCCTGGGCCGGGACCGGCGGCCGGGACCGGTTCGCCCGTGCCACCGCCGTGCTCCAGGCGCTGCGCATGCTGCTCCGGCTGCCCGCCCTCGAACCCCTCGGCCCGCCGCCGGGCACCCGCCCGGCCGCCGCGCCGCCCCCCGCCCCCGGCGGCGCCCCCGGGGACCGCATGCTCGGCCGTATCCGGGCCCTGCTGGCCAAGGCGGAGGCGACCGGCTACCCGCCGGAGGCGGAGGCGCTGACCGCCAAGGCACAGGAACTGATGGCCCGGCACAGCGTCGACGAGGCCCAGCTGTCGGCGGGCCGGGCCGGGGGCGCGGACGCGCCGGGCGCGCGCCGGATCTCGGTCGACCCGCCGTACGAGACGGCCAAGGCGATCCTGCTGGACGCGGTCGCCCGGGCCAACCGCTGCCAGGCCGTGTGGAACGAGGAGCTGGCCTTCTCCACCGTGGTCGGCCACGAGGCGGACCTGGAGCCGGCCGAACTGCTCTACACCTCGCTGCTGGTGCAGGCGGCCACCGCGATGAGCCGCGCCGAGGCCGCGCAGCGGGCCGGGGGACGCAAGCGGACCAAGACGTTCCGCCAGTCGTTCATGCTGGCCTACGCCCACCGCCTCGGCGACCGGCTCGCCGAGACCGCCCGCACCGCCACCGAGACCCTGGCCGCCGCCGACCTGCTGCCCGTCCTCGCCACCCGCGACCTCGCCGTCACCGAGGAGACCCGCCGCCTCTTCCCCCGGACCACCACCACCCGCGTACGCGGCGCCGACGACCGGGCCGGCTGGGACGACGGCACCCGCGCCGCCGACCGGGCGGGCGTCGACGGACACCGGGGCCGCATCGACCGGGGCTGAACGGGTACGCGCCGGACGTGAGCGCCTCAGCCCGACCCGGCGTACGCCTCCGGTGCCCCCGCGCCGTTCCGCGCGGACGGGACCGCCTGCGCCTACGCTCGGACGCATGAGCTGGCTCTCGGCGCTGGGCCACACCGCGCGGGCGGGGTTCGCGGTGGAGCGGCCCAGGCTGGAGCCGCTGGGCGCGCTGCGCGGCGCCGCCGGGCTCGCCTTCGTCATCGGGATCAGCCTCTGGCTCTTCTCCCCGGCCGTCGCCGCCAGCTCCGCCTTCGGCGCCTACCAGGCCGCCGTCGCCACCTACCAGCGCAGCTGGCGACCGCGCCCGCAGCTCGCCCTGATCTCCGGCGCCACCCTCGGCGTCAGCACCTTCCTCGGCTACCTGTCCGCCTCCCACCTGGTCCTCTTCCTCGCCCTGCTGGCCACCTGGGCGTTCCTGGCGGGGATGAGCTGGGCGGCCGGGCCGACCGTCGGCGTGATGGCCTCCTCCAACCTGGCGATCACGCTCATCACCATCACGCTGCCCAGCTCCGTCGCCGAGGCGGCCGGGCACGCGGCGATGAGCCTCTTCGGCGGCCTCGTGCAGGCCGCGCTGCTCGTGCTGTTCCCGTTCCGCCGCTGGCGGCCGCACCGCGACGCCCTCGCCGACGCGCTCGCCGCCGAGGCCGACTACGCCCGCAGGCTCCGTCACGACCCGCACGCCGACTTCGACCCCGAACCCCTCATGGAGGCCCGCGAGGCCGCCCAGCTGACCGCCCGCCAGCACCGCCGCCGCCCCGCCCAGCTCTCCGGCGCCCGCGGGCTCGCCGAACGCCTCCGACCCGTCCTCGCCTCCCTCGCCGACCCGGCGCTCGGCGCCCCCGCCGAGGGGCCCGAACGCGACCGGGTCCGCGAACTGCTCGCCGCCGCCGCGGCCGTGCTGGACGCCGCCGCCCGCGCCGTGCGCCGGGGCACGCCGCTGGCCCTGGACGCTCCCTCGGTGGCGGCCCTGCGCACCCCGGACACGGGGGACGTCCTCACCGGGCCCGCCCGGCGCGCCGCGCTCCGGCTCAAGGCGCTGCTCGGCGACGTCATCGAGACGGCCGACCCGGCCGGCCGCTCCACCGCCGCCCCCGACGCGCCCGCGCAGGCCGCCGCCCGCGCCGACGCCGTCCGCGAGGAGGCCACCCTCGCCACCCTCGCCCGTACCCAGGAGCCCGCCGCCGTCCAGCGGCCACCGGCCCCGGGCGCGCACGCGGCCCCGCCCGGCCCGGACGAGCCGCCGTACCCCGTCGAACCGGCCGAACCTCCCACCCCCGCCGTGCTGCACAGGCCCGGCCTGATCGGCCTGGTCCCGGTGGTGGTCCGCAGCATGCGGGACGAGCTGCGGCCGGACTCGGCCATCCTGCGGCACGCGATCCGGGTCACCGCCGTCGCGCTCCTCGGCTACCTGATCGGCTCCCTGGTCGGCTCCCTGCTGTCCTTCGGCCACGGCTACTGGGCGCCGCTGGCCGCCGTCATGGTGATGCGGCCCGACTTCTCCCGTACGTACTCCCGGGCCGTGGCCCGCTTCGGCGGCACCCTGCTCGGAGTCTTCGCCGCCACCGGCATCGTCCAGCTGACCGAGCCGAGCGTGCGTGTCTCGGCGCTGCTCGCGGTGGTCTGCGCGGCGCTGATGTACCTGCTGATGCGGACCGGCTACGCGGTCGGCCAGTTCTTCGTCTCCGGCTACGTGGTCTTCCTGCTCGGCATGGGCGGCGAGGAGTGGACCCAGACCGTGCCCGAGCGGGTCGTGCTGACCCTGATCGGCGGCATCCTCGCGATGGCCTCGTACGCCGTCTTCCCGGCCTGGGAGACACCCCGGCTGCGGACCCTGCTCGCCGACTGGCTGACCGCCGCCGGGCGTTACGCCGCCGAGGTGGTCGAGCGGTACGCCACCCCGTCCGGGCCCGACGACGCGCGGGTGCGCCAGGCGCTCCTGGAGGCCCGGGCGGCGCACACGGCCTGGCAGGAGGCGCTGGCCCGGGCCGCGCACGAGCCGGTGCGCAGCCGGGGCCTGTCGCGGACCTCGGCCGACGACGCCGAGGAGGCGATCGGGGCGTTCTCCCGGGCCGCGATGCTGATGGAGGCCCACCTGCCGGAGCGCGGCGCCGTTCCCGTACCGGCCGCCCAGCGGCTCGCGCACGCCCTGCGGGCCACCACCGAGCGGGGCGCACGGGACCTCAGGGACCGCCGGGTGCCGCAGTGGGACGAGGTCCGCGCGGCGCTCGCGGCGTGGGACGGCGAGGGCGTGCCGGACCGGGTGGTGCGCCGGGGCGCGGGCATGCTGCTGGCCGCGCTGGAGCAGGTCTCCGAGGCGGCCGAGGAGTCCCCGCCGTTCACCGGGCCCCGCCCGGGGGAGGGCCCGCCGGTCGCTACTGGGTCGTGACGTCGCCCGTCGGCAGGTCCGAGGGCAGTTCGGTGGGCAGGCCCGAGGGCAGCTCGGTGGGCAGGCCCGAGGGCAGCCCCTCGGGCAGGGTGCCCGGGTCGACGCGGCGGAAGGTGTCCTCGCCCGCCGCCGTCCAGGAGACGGTCAGCGTGTCGCCACCGGCGCCCAGTTCGGCCTTGCCCTGGGCGCGGTCGGTGCTGCCGTCGGCGCACTTCAGGCTGATCGCCCCGGCCTGGTAGGTGCCCGCGCAGCTGCCCTGGCCGATGGTGGCGGCCTGGTTCCCGGCGATCGTGAGGACGAGCGCCTTGCCGCCGACGGTGGCCTGCCAGGCGCCCTCGGCGGAGCCGGGCGCGGGGGTGGCGCCGCCGGCGTCGGAGCCGCCCGTGCCGCCGCCGGCGTCGGAGTCCGAGCCGTGGCTGTCGCCCTTGTGCTTGCCGGTGCCGCCGCCGGAGCTGCCACCGTCGCTGCCGCAGCCGGTGAGCAGGAGCAGGGCGGTCGCCGAGGCGGCGACGGAGACCCGGAGCAACTTGCGCATGACATTTCCCCCTGGAAAGAAGCCGTGGTGACACCCCGTCGAAGTGGAGTCCCACAGGGTGCCGGACACCGGGGAGGGTCCACCGGCGCCCGGCGCGGCGTCAAGCCGGGGGCGCCGCGCCCGGAGGTTCACGCCCGAGCAGGGACGGTTCCGTAACCGTGGGACCACCCCTCGTGCACGTGCATCTGCCCATGCATCCGCAGGTGAACCCCGCTATGATCCGAAGCAGTTCAGACTCATGAGGACACGTCGCGAGCCGCCCTTCCCGACCGGCCACCCCGCGTCCGCGACGGCGTACCCGACCAGTTCACGACCCGCCTCACCGCCCGGTCCGGGCCGAGCCGAGGCGCCACGGGGGAGCGATCCAGTGCACCACGTGTACAACGGCATGGCGGCCAGCGAACTCCACGGCGCGGCCTGGCAGAAGAGCAGACACAGCAATTCGCAGGGCTCGTGCGTCGAGTTCGCGAAGCTGCCCGGCGGCGGCGTCGCCGTCCGCAACTCCCGGCATCCCGAAGGCCCGGCGCTGGTCTACACGCGCGCGGAGATCGAGGCGATGCTGCTCGGCGTCAAGGACGGGGAGTTCGACCACCTGATCGCCGGGGGCTGACGGGCTGGGGCCGATCCGCCCGACAGGACCTAGGGGTCCGGCGCTCACACCTCGAAGAGCGCCCAGACGACCTTCCCGTCGAGCTGCCCCGCCAGCGGGTGCCAGCCCCAGGCGTCGCTGAAGGAGTCGACGAGGAACAGGCCGCGGCCCGACTCCGCGTCGAAGTCCTCCGGCGGGCGGGCCGCCGGCGTCCCCGTGCTGGGGTCGCGCACGGCGCACACCAGGCGGCTCTCGCAGGCCATCAGGTGGAGCCGGACCGGAGGGTCGTCGGGGCGCGGGGTGTCCGCGGGCAGCGCGTGCCGCAGGGCGTTGGTGACGAGTTCGGAGACGACCAGGGCGATGTCGTCGAAGCGCTTGTCGTTCTCCCACTCCGCGAGGGTCCGCCGGGTGAACGCCCGTGCGCCGCCCACCGCTTCGTAACGGGCCGGGAGCGCGCAGGAGGCGGCGTACCGGACGTTCGAGGGGTCGAGTGGGGGAAGCCCCTGCCTCAACGGCGCGAGCATGGTCGATCCATCCGTCCCCATGCGAGGCACTCCCCGGTTTCGCGGTGCGTAGCGATATGGCGGTGGTGCGCGAGCCATCGTGGCGAATGCGGGGAGCAGATGCAAGGGCAGATGCACGTGCACGCGCCGGATTCGGGGCTCCTGCGGGCGTTGCCCACGATTTCTTCCCGTGGCTGTTTCGCGCCCCTCGTGTGGAGCCGCCCCGCTCCTGTCTGTTTCCGTAACCGAACGCGTACACCCCGGAGGTTTTAGTGGCAGACTGCGGAACCCTGAACGATGGGGAGGGCTGAGAGGTGACCGCAGGCGAGTCCGGAGGCTCGGTGGTGCGGCGCATCCTGCTCGGGTCGCAGCTCAGGCGGCTACGAGAGGGACGCGGCATCACACGGGAGGCGGCCGGCTACTCGATCCGCGCCTCCGAATCGAAGATCAGCCGCATGGAGTTGGGACGGGTGAGCTTCAAGGCGAGGGACGTCGAGGACCTGCTGACCCTGTACGGGGTCGCCGACGGCGCCGAGCGCGCCGCCCTGCTCGATCTGGCCCGGGAGGCCAACGTCGCGGGCTGGTGGCACAGTTACTCCGACGTCCTGCCCGGCTGGTTCCAGACATACGTGGGCCTGGAGGGCGCCGCGTCGCTGATCCGGGTCTACGAGGTGCAGTTCGTCCACGGCCTGCTCCAGACCGAGGCGTACGCGCACGCGGTGGTCGAGCGCGGTATGCCCGGGGCGAGCGCCGCCGAGATCGACCGGCGGGTCGCGCTCCGCCTGGAGCGGCAGAAGCTGCTCGTCTCCGAGCGTGCCCCCGGCTTCCACGTCGTCCTCGACGAGGCCGCGCTGCGCCGCCCGTACGGCGACCGGGCCGTGATGCGCGAGCAGTTGGAGCACCTGATAGAGATCAGCGAGCGGCCCAACGTCACCCTCCAGGTGATGCCGTTCAGCTTCGGCGGCCACGCCGGGGAGTCCGGCGCCTTCGCCCTGCTGCGCTTCCCCGAGTCGGACCTCTCCGACGTCGTCTACCTGGAACAGCTGACCAGCGCCCTCTACCTCGACAAGCGCGAGGAGGTCGCCCAGTACGAGAAGGCCATGGAGCGGCTCCAGCGGGACAGCCCGGACCCCGACCGCACCCGGGATCTGCTGCGCGGACTGGTCCAACTCACTTGACACGGCCGTACGATGACCGCGTGCGAGGGTGGGCGGGGCCCGGCCGCGCACACCGGCACTGGGCACGACCGGCGCCCGCGCTGCGGCACGGGCCCGGTGAACTTCGCGTCAGCGGATAGGGATCACATGTCCGACTCCACCGTCCCCGCAGGGGCCGCAGCACCCGGCCCCGGCTTCGCCGACTTCGGCCGGCTCGCCCACCAGTACATCGACGGGCGGTGGCGGACCGGCACCGGCTCCTGGGACATCATCGACTTCAACCCGTACAACGGGGAGAAGCTGGCCGCCGTCACCGTGGCCACCGTCTCCGAGGTCGACGAGGCGTACCGCGCCGCCGAGCGCGCGCAGAAGTCGTGGGCCGCCGCCGGGCCGCACGTCCGCCGGGCGGTGCTGGAGAAGGCGCTGCGCATCACCGAGGAGCACACCGGGGACATCGTCGAGGCGATGTGCGAGGAGCAGGGCGCGACCCGCTCCAAGGCACGCCACGAGGTCGAGACGGCGGTCGAGTTCCTGCGGGAGGCGATCCGGCTGACGGTGCGCCCCGAGGGCGTCATCGTGCCGGCTTCGCAGCGCAGCCGGGAGAACCGCGTCTACCGGCTGCCCGTCGGCGTGGTGGGGGTCATCAGCCCGTTCAACTTCCCGTTCCTGGTCGCGCTGAAGTCCGTCGCCCCCGCGCTGGCGCTGGGCAACGCGGTGGTCGTCAAGCCCAACCAGAACACCCCGGTGGTCGGCGGCGGGCTCATCGCCCGCATCTTCGAGGAGGCCGGGCTGCCGGCCGGGCTCCTCAACATCGTGGTCACCGACATCGCCGAGATCGGTGACGCCCTCATCGCCCACCCCGTGCCCCGGGTCATCTCCTTCTCCGGCTCCGAACGGGTCGGGCGGCACGTCGCCGCGGTCGCCGCGAGCCACCTCAAGCGGACCGTGCTGGAACTGAGCGGCAACAGCGCGCTGGTCGTCCTCGCCGACGCCGACGTGGACTACGCGGTCGACGCCGCCGTCTTCAGCCGCTTCGTCTACCAGGGACAGGTCTGCATGGCGGCCAACCGCGTCCTGGTCGACCGGGCGGTGGAGGCCGAGTTCACCGAGAAGTTCACCGCCCGGGTACAGGCGCTGCGCACCGGCGACCCACGCGAGACGGAGACCGATCTCGGCCCGGTCATCAGCGACTTCCAGGCCGACGCGCTGAGCGCCACCGTCGAGCGGGCACTGGCCGAGGGCGCCACCGCCCTGGTCCGCGGCCGCACCCTCGGCAACCTGGTCGAGCCGACCGTGCTGACCGGGGTGCCCGCCGACTCGGCCCTGCTCCACCAGGAGATCTTCGGCCCCGTCGTCGTCCTGGTCCCCTTCGACGGCGACGACGAGGCGGTCCGCATCGCCAACGACACGCCCTACGGGCTGAGCGGCGCCGTGCACACCGCCGACGCCGAGCGCGGGGTGGACTTCGCCCACCGCGTCGAGACCGGGATGATCCACGTCAACGACTCGACCGTGCAGGACGACCCGCAGGTCGCCTTCGGCGGCGAGAAGGCCAGCGGCTCCGGCCGGCTCAACGGCGAGGCGGCCGTGGAGGTGTTCACCACCCAGAAGTGGATCTCCGTGCAGCACGGCCGGAGCGTCTTCCCCTTCTGATCCCCGCCGGGCCGCTCCTGATCCCGTCGGGGTCGGCCCTTCGGGGGGTTTACGCACGGCCTGTGCCCCGACGCGGACCGCCGCTGTCCGCGTTCCCCGCCACGATGGAGGTGTCCGCAGGAGCCCCGTACGAGGCGGGGCCGGGCACTTCGAAAGGCGGCTGCTCATGGTGGTGCACGTGGACCCCGAGGCGCGGGGCGACGAGCGGGGCGCGCTGCTGGCATTCCTCGACGCGGAGCGGGGCGGCGTCCGGCGGGCCCTGCTCGGGCTGAGCGACGAGGCCGCCGCGACGCGGCCGAGCGCCAGTGAGCTGTCCCTCGCCGGGCTGCTCAAGCACGTCCGGCTGACCGAGCAGGGCTGGCTCGCCCTGGCTGCGGGGAGCACCCCGGCACCGGCCGAGGGCGGGACGTACGCGGACGAGGAGCACGGCTTCGAGCTGGCCGGCGAGGAGACGGTCGCCTCCGAACTGGCCGCCTGGGACGCGGTGGCCCGCCGGACCGAGGAGTTCATCCGCGGCGCCGAGTTGCTGGACGCCACCTTCCCGCTTCCCGAGGCGCCCTGGTTCCCGCCGGGCCAGCAGGTCTCGCTGCGCTGGCTGCTGCTGCGCCTGATCACCGAGATGTCCCGGCACGCGGGCCACGCCGACATCATCCGGGAGAGCCTGGACGGGGCGACCGCCTTCGCGCTGGTGGCCCGGGAGCGGGGCGAGGAATGGGGGTAGCTGGCACAGGGGCGCCGCTCTGCCCTCCCGGACCGGGCTCCCGTACCCTGGTCGAGATCGGCCAGGTCGGGCCCGGTCCGGGCTCCGCGAGAGGGGGTGCGGCGCATGTCGGCGATCCGGATGCTGGTGCTGGGCGCGGTGCGCCAGCACGGGCGCGCCCACGGCTACCAGGTCCGCAACGACCTGGAGTACTGGGGCGCCCACGAGTGGTCCAACGCCAAGCCCGGCTCGATCTACCACGCGCTCAAACAGATGGCCAAGCAAGGGCTGCTGACCGCCCACGAGACGGAGCCGTCCACGGCGGGCGGCCCGCCGCGCACCGAGTACTCGGTCACCGGCGAGGGCGAGCAGGAATTCTTCCGCCTGCTGCGGGCCGCGCTCACCGGCTACGACCAGAAGCCCGACCTGCTCTCCGCCGCGCTCGGCTTCCTCGTCGACCTGGAGCGGGACGAGGCGGCCCGGCTGCTGAGGGAGCGGCTGCGCTCCATCGAGGAGTGGCGCCGCTCGGTGGCCGAGTACTGGACGCCCGAGGACGGGCCCGAGTCGATCGGCCACATCGGCGAGATCATGAACCTCTGGGTGCACTCCGCCGACTCCGGCGCCGAGTGGACCCGCGGCCTCATCGGCCGCATCGAGGCCGGGGCGTACACCTTCGCCGGGGAGGGCGAGCCGTTCCGCGGCGTCCTCGCCGAGGGGCAGCCCAACCCGTACGCGACCGAGGGCGATCCGTAGGGCCCGCCGCCCGCCCCGGGGGAGCGGCGGGGTGGGGCGCCGGCCGGAGACGTGGGCTTCCCGCTGGACGAGATCGCCGCCATGCTCGACGACCCCGACGCCGACTCCCGATGCCCACCTGCGGCGTCAGCACGCCCTGCTCACCGATGGCCGAGGCCGACGCCCCCGAGGCGCTGGACGCCGCCGAGGACCACCGCCGGTACATCGACAGCGCCCACTACCCGGGCGACGCCCGGGCACACACCTGCCTGGCCGACATGTACGTGGCCGACCCGCGCTCCACCGCCACGTACGAGGCCGTCCACCCCGGCCTCGCCCTGTACCTGCACGACGCGATCCACGCCCACGCCCGCCGTACGGAGTAAAGGAAGGGTAAGGGCGCGGCACGGGCCGGGGGCGGGGCGTTGGTAGTTTGGTCGGCTGTACCGTCCCGCCCCGCCCACCCCAGGAGTCCGGAACAGTGAATACGCTTGCGCTCGGCCCGAGCTGGCTGGACCCGGACTACCTGCTCAACCAGTTCGGCATCTACGGCCTGCTGCTCATCGTCTTCGCCGAGTCCGGCCTGCTCATCGGCTTCTTCCTGCCCGGCGACTCGCTGCTCTTCACCACCGGGCTGCTCATCACCACCAGCCAGCTGAAGTTCCCGCTCTGGCTCGCCATCGTGCTGATCTGTGTCGCCGCCATCGTCGGCGACCAGGCCGGCTACCTCTTCGGCAAGAAGGTCGGGCCCGCGCTCTTCAAGCGGCCCGACTCGCGCCTGTTCAAGCAGGAGAACGTCACCAAGGCCAGCGAGTTCTTCGAGAAGCACGGCCCGAAGTCGCTGGTCCTGGCCCGCTTCGTGCCGATCGTGCGGACCTTCACGCCGATCATCGCGGGCGTCAGCTCCATGCGGTACCGCTCGTTCATCACCTTCAACATCATCGGCGGCGTCCTCTGGGGCGCCGGTGTGACGCTGCTCGGGGCGTGGCTCGGCCGGATCGCGTTCGTCCGCGAGAACATCGAGGCCATGCTGATCCTGATCGTGCTCATCTCGGTCGTGCCGATCATCATCGAGTTCGTCAAGGCGCGCGGCCAGAACAAGCGCGCCGCCGCGGCCGGCCCGGACGCCGACCCGACGCCGCCGCAGCGCGGCCGTCACGCCAAGCGCTGACCGGCGGCCGGAGACGAAAGGGGGCGCCCCCAGGCCCGGGGCGCCCCCTTTCGGCGTACCGGATCAGAAGCCGCGGGTCCGCTTGGCCGCGCGGCGGGTGGCCGCCTCGGGACCGCCGGGCACCCGCAGGAAGAGCCGGGCCGTCTCACCGCCGAGGTTCACCCCGATGGCGATGGCCATGGCCAGCGCGATGGCGGTGCTCAGCGAGGAGAGGCCGGTGCTGACGTCGCCCTGGACGATGCCGAGCAGCCCGTAGTAGGTCGCCGAACCGGGCAGCAGCGGCCCGATCGCCGCCGTCACGTACGGCAGCGCCGAGGCGAACTGGATGCGCGAGAGCAACTGGCCGAAGAGGCCGACCAGGCCGGCGGCGACCGCGGTCGAGGCGACGGGGGAGATGTCCCCGGCGAAGTGCATCGCACCGTAGACCGTCCAGGCGACGCCGCCGTTGAGCGTCACCAGCAGCACCGTCGAACGCTCCTGCTGGAGCAGGACGGCGAAGGCCAGGGTCAGCGCCATCGCCGCGACGATCTGGAGCGGCGGCCGTTCCACCGACAGCAGCGCCTCCCGCGGCTGGAGCTGCGCGCCGAGCTGCACGCCCACGTAGAGCATCACCAGGACGCCGACCACGATGCCGACGAAGAGGTACATGACCTCCAGGAGGCGGGCGGCGGCGGTGATGTAGTAGCCGGTCAGGCCGTCCTGCACACCCGCGACCAGGGCGCGTCCGGGCAGCAGGGCGAAGAGGCCACCGGTGATGACGGCGGAGGCGCGTACCTCCACGTGGGCGAGCTGGAGGGCGATCCCTATCGCGGCGGGCGGCATCGCGGCCACCGCGAACTGGTAGAACTCCGGCAGCCCGCGCCCGGCGAAGACCCACGCCATCCGGTCACCGAGGATGGCGCCGAGCGCAGCCGCCACGAAGACCACGAGGCCGCCGCCGACCAGCATCGAGGCACCACCGGCCAGCAGCCCGGCCGCCAGCGTCAGCGCCCAGGTGTCGAACGGGTGCCGGTTCCTGCGGATCTCCGCCAGCCGCCGGTACGCCTCCTCCAGCGAGACCTCGGCGTCGTCCGAGCTGAGGTCGTCCACCAGTTGGAAGACCGCCGCCAGCCGCGTGTAGTCCGTCCCGCGCCGGCGCACCGTCCGGGAAGCCGTCAGCGGGTCGTCGACCAGCGAGGGCTGGTACGAGATGGAGAGCAGGGTGAAGGTGACGTTCGGCTCGCAGCGGTCCAGGCCGTAGCTCCGGCAGACCGCGAACATGGCCGCCTCGACGTCCTCGGCGCCCTCGCCGCCGGCCAGCAGCAGCTCGCCGATACGCAGCGTCAGGTCCAGCACGCGCGGGACGGCCGGGCTGGAGTCGTCGGACTTCTGGGCGAGGTCGGGCGCCGGACGCTCGGCGACGGGCAGCCGGATCATCGCCCGCATCCGGTCCTGCCAGGGGCTGTTCTTGGTCAGCCGCACCATCGGTATGCCCTGCGCGGGCGTGAAGGCGGGGGGCGCGCTGCGCGCGTCGTAGGTGGCCGGCGGGGTGAACGCCGAACGCTCGGTGTCGGCGGCGGGCAGCGCCGTCAGCCCCTCGGGCAGGGCGAACTCCGAGGTGATCTGCGACTCGCTCTCGGGGCCCTGCGACTGCGGAACCCCCTGGGGAGGGGTGAAGGCGCTGCGTGCCTCGTCCGACTGCGCCTTGCGGTCGTCCGCGTCCTCCGTCACCTGCTCCGCCTCGCTCCTCGCGTCCTGCCCGGACGGCCCACCGCGCCCGCCCGCACGGTGCCCGTGATGCCCAGTATGCGCACCGTGAAGCGGCGCGCACCCACGGCCCTCCTACCTTGGCCCGCGGCCGTGAAACCCGCGACCGCGCGATGCCCGCGCACACGGCGACGGGCGGCGCCCTCCCGAGGGGGAGTGTGCCGCCCGTCGCTCACCGGGCCGCCGGCGCGGCCCGCGCGGTTCAGTGACCGGCTTCCTTGGCCCGCTGGTACGAGCGCTCGATCTCGGCCTCGGCCTCGGCGCGGCCGACCCAGTCGGCGCCCTCGACGGACTTGCCGGGCTCCAGGTCCTTGTAGACCTCGAAGAAGTGCTGGATCTCCAGGCGGTCGAACTCCGAGACGTCCTGGATGTCCTGGAGGTGGTCCACCCGGGGGTCGCCCGCGGGGACGCAGAGCAGCTTGTCGTCGCCGCCGGCCTCGTCGGTCATGCGGAACATGCCGATGACGCGGCAGGAGATGAGGCAGCCCGGGAAGGTCGGGTCGTCCAGCAGGACCAGCGCGTCCAGCGGGTCGCCGTCCTCGCCGAGGGTGTCCTCGACGAAGCCGTAGTCGGCCGGGTAGCTGGTCGAGGTGAAGAGGCGACGGTCCAGGCGAATCCGGCCGGTCTCGTGGTCGACCTCGTACTTGTTCCGCGAACCCTTCGGAATCTCGATCGTGACGTCGAACTCCACCGGTGGCTCCTCCATGCTCATACAACGAGTGATCTGCGGTCCTCCCCCGGGCAGACGGGCTGCCATGCTCGCGGCAAGACGCAGTGGTTAAGTGTCCCTCACGCAGGTGGGTGATCGCGAAAGGGGCTGGTGCGGGGTGTCCGGGCGCGGTGGGTGGCGGCTCAAGACCTGGCAGTTCACGGCGGCAGCCGCCGTGGGGGGCCTGGCCCTGGCGAGCGCGGCCGCGGCCGCCGCAGGTCCCTGGGACTCCGGCGGTCAGCGTACGGCCGAGAGCCGCCGGGCCGGCCTTCCTCCGGGCACGGGTGACGGGGATCACCGTACGGAGGCGAGGGGTCCGCTTCCCTCCGGTTCCGACCCGGTCACGCCCGAGGCCGCCGAGGTGCTGGCCCCGCTGGAGACGGGCGCCCTCGCGCCGCGCTCGGGACAGGGCGCCCGCGAGGCGGCAGCCGGACGGGCCCCGGCGCCCACCGCCGCCTCGCTCAAGGGGGTCCTGGAACCGCTGCTGAAGGCCCGGGGGCTCGGCCCCGGCGCCACCGCCTCCGTGGTGGACGCCGCGACCGGCAAGGAGGTCTACGGACACGCCGCGAAGACCGCCATGGTCCCCGCCTCCACCGTCAAGATCGCCACCGGCACCGCGGCCCTCAGCGTCCTCGGCCCCGACCACCGCATCCGCACCACCGTGGTCGCCGAACCCGGGCCCGGCTACGAGGACGGAGCCCCGCCCGAGCGGATCGTCCTGGTCGGCGGCGGCGACCCGACGCTCACCGCCCGCGCCGAGGCCGAGGGCAACGCCTCCCTGCGCACGCTCGCCGACCGCACCGCCACCGCCCTCAAGAAGCGCGGCGCCCGCACCATCCGGCTCGCCTACGACACCTCCGCCTACAGCGGACCCGCTCTGCACCCCATCGGCCCCAACGAGAACATCGCGCCGGTCAGCGCCCTGATGGCCGACGAGGGGCGGCTCGACGACTCCAGCAGCGGCCCCGCGCCCCGCACCGCCCGGCCGGCCCCCGACGCCGCCGACGCCTTCGCCGGGTTCCTCGCCGACCGGGGGGTGAAGGTCGAGGGCGCCGTGGGCCAGGCCGTCGCCACCGACCAGGCCGAGGAACTGGCCGACGTCCGCTCGGCCACCCTCTCCGCCCTGGTCGAACGGATGCTGACGCACTCCGACAACGACATCGCCGAGGCCCTGGCCCGTCAGACGGCCCTCGCCGCCGGCGCCAAGGCCGACTTCGCCGGTGCCGAACGCGAGACCCGCCGTGCGCTGGGCCGGCTCGGCCTGCCGCTCGACGGGGCCCGCTTCGCCGACGGCAGCGGACTCGACCGCGCGGACCGCGTCACCGCCCGCCTCCTCACCTCCCTGCTCACCCGCGCCGCCCACACCGACCACCCCGAACTCCGCCCGGTCCTCACCGGCCTGCCCGTGGCCGGTTTCAGCGGGACCCTCGCGGGGCGTTACTCCGGTGCCGACGCGGCCGACGGCATCGGCGTCGTCCGCGCCAAGACCGGCACCCTCACCGGCGTCAACACCCTCGCCGGAACCGTCGTCGACGCCGACGGGCGCCTCCTCGCCTTCTCCTTCCTCGCCGGCACCACTGCGGACCCCGCCGCCGCCCAGACCACCCTCGACCGCCTCGCGTCCGCCCTGGCCCGCTGCGGCTGCTGACCCGCCTCCCGGCTCAGGGGCACTCCACGACCCCGGCCGCCCGCCACCGGGCCGCTCCGCCCACCCCCGACCCCGCCCGACCCCGCAAGCCCGGCCGGGCCCCGGCCGGGCCGTCCTCGGCCGAGCCCCGCCCCGATCTACCGCTCCTTGCCCGTGCCGACCCACGCTGGCCTCAAGCGCCGGCCGGGCTGCCTTCAACTGGGCTCCGCCCCGACTGTGCCGCCTTCTGCCCGTGCCGGTCACTGATTGGCCTCAAGCGCCGGCCGGGCTGGGGTGGCCGGGGTGTGGCTGGGCTGTCGTCCACCCGCGCCTCCTTGCCCGTGGCGGTCACTGATTGGCCTCAAGCGCCGGCCGGGCTGTGGGGGTTCGCGGTTCGTTCGTCGTGTTGGTCGGGCGTGGCCGTGCCGGGGTACCTCCTCACAAACTGCCGGGTGCGGGGACAGTCGCTTCAAGACGGGCTCGGGGCAGTTTGCTGCGGGGGCACCCCGGCACGACCCCGCCCTTGCGTTTCGTCGGCGTCGTCCCGCCGGTGGGAGGAGAAAAGACAGACCGTCCCCGAGGAGTCTTTGTGGCCTGCCGAGGGGAGGACGGTGGTCACCGTGGCGAACAGAACAATCGGGGACGGCCTCCTCCGCCCACCGGCGGTTGGCCGCGTACGAGACCGTGGGGTGGGGTCGTGTCGGGGTGCCCCCGCAGCAAACTGCCGCCAACCCGTCATGCTCCAACTGTCCCCGCACCTGGCAGTTTGTGAGGAGGTACCGCGGCGCGGCGCCGCCCCACCCACGTACCGGAGGAACCGCGAACCCCTATAGCCCGGCCGGCGTTTGAGGCCATCGGTGACCGGCACGGTCAAGGAGGCGCGGGTGGACGACAGCCCAGCCACACCCCGGCCACCCCAGCCCGGCCGGCGCTTGAGGCCATCGGTGACCGGAACGGTCAGAAGGCGGCAGATCGGGGCGGAGCCCAGCCGAGTCCCAGCCCGGCCGGCGCTGAGGCCAGTCGGCGACCGGCACGGGCGACCCGGAGCCCGGCCAAGGACGGCCCAGCCGGGCCAGAACCCCGTCCCGCCGAGGGACGACAGGACGGCCCAGCCGGGCCAAACCCCCGCCCCACCGGGGGCCGCCAGGCCCCCTGAGCACGTACGGTTGACCCATGACGAGCATCGGTGGTGCGGAGATGGTCGACTGGAAGCTCGCGGTCGCGACGGGGAGCAGGCTCGCCCGCCCGGGGCCGGAGATCAGCCGCGACGAGGCTCGTGAGGTCGTCGCGGAGCTGCGCGGGCACGCGATCGCGGCCGAGGCGCACGTGCGCGCGTTCACCGGGATGGCCACGGCGGAGGGGCACGACACCCCGGTGCTGGTGGTGGACCGA
The DNA here is from genome assembly GCF_051397025.1 of Streptomyces sp. BBFR102. Classification (NCBI taxonomy): domain Bacteria; kingdom Bacillati; phylum Actinomycetota; class Actinomycetes; order Kitasatosporales; family Streptomycetaceae; genus Streptomyces; species Streptomyces sp. BBFR102. The sequence continues at coordinate 2,517,563 of NZ_CP195757.1, read as the reverse complement.
CCGGGGTGGATCGAGGCCAACGTGGCCGGGTTCCGCTCACTGCTCAAGCCGCTGATGGCGAAGATGCGCGCCCGCCGGGGCAACGGCCCGGGCGGCGTGATCGCGGGAGCGGTCGGCGGCAAGGTCACCGGTGTGGAGCTGGGCGTGCTGCTGTCGTTCCTGTCCTCGCGGGTGCTGGGCCAGTACGAGACGTTCGCCCCGGCCTCCCGGGAGCTGCCCGGCGCCCCGGACGGCGGTGGCCGCCTGCTCCTGGTGGCGCCCAACATCGTCCACGTCGAGCGGGAGCTGGGCGTGGACCCGCACGACTTCCGGCTCTGGGTCTGCCTGCACGAGGAGACGCACCGCACCCAGTTCACCGCCGTCCCCTGGCTCCGGGACCACCTGGAGGCGGAGATCCAGGCGTTCCTGGCGGAGACCGACGTCGACGCCGGCACGCTGCTGGAGCGGCTCTCGGACGCCGTCCAGGCATTCACGGGGGGCCGTCGCGAGGAGACCGGGACCGCAGGGACCACCGCCACCACCGGTACGGAGACCGACCCCGGCGCGCGCTCCGGCGCGCACGCCCCGGACGGGGGCACCGAAGGCCGCAGCCTGGTCGACCTCGTCCAGACCCCGGCCCAGCGCGAGATCCTGGCCCGGGTCACCGCCGTGATGTCCCTCCTGGAGGGGCACGCCGACTACGTGATGGACGGCGTCGGCCCGCAGATCGTGCCCTCGGTCGTGGAGATCCGCGAGAAGTTCCAGCGCCGCCGCGCCGCCGGGGCCAACCGCCTCGACCAGATCCTGCGCAGGCTCCTGGGGCTGGACGCCAAGCTCCGCCAGTACCGGGACGGCGAGCGGTTCGTGCGCGCGGTCGTCGAGGAGGTCGGCATGGAGGGCTTCAACCGGGTCTGGACCTCGCCCAACACCCTCCCCACGGCCAACGAGATCACTCACCCCGCCGAGTGGATCGCCCGCGTGCACCGCACCCCGGAAGCGTGACCCGGCGCGACCGTGTGACAGGCGTACGCCCCCGTAATCACCCGTCCGAGGGACCGTGGGGTGGCTCACGGGCGTGCGATGCTCAGGGAATGCCCGGCTTCTGTCACCATCTACGCACGCTGAGTGACGGCAGCTGAGCCCCCGCCCCCGAAAACTTCATGAAGGGAACCGGACATGGGTCCCCATCCAGCGGTCGCGGCGATACGCCTCGCGGTCCGCCGCGTCCTGAACGACCTCCTCACCGAACACCCCCAGCCCCTCACGGGGCAGCCGGGCCGCCCGCCCCGCGCCGAACTGCTCGAACGGGTCGGCCGTGCCACCCGCGCCGGCCGCGCCCGCCAGATCCGCGCCCGCGCCGCCTCCGGAGCCCCCGCCCAGGTGCCCGCGCCCGGCGAGGCCCGGGGCACCGCCCCACCCGCCGAGGGCCCGCTCGTGCTGGTCGCCTGCTCCGGCGGCGCCGACTCGATGGCACTCGCCTCCGCCCTCGCCTTCGAAGCCCCCCGGCTCGGCATCCGGGCCGGCGGCATCACCGTCGACCACGGCCTCCAGTACGGCTCGGACGCCCGCGCCGCCGACGTCGTCGCCCGGCTCACCGCGCTCGGCCTGGACCCGGTCGAGACGGCCGCCGTCCGCGTGGCCGCCGCCTCCGACCGGACCGCGCACGGCGTCCCCTACGCCGGCGGTGCCCGTCGGGTCGGCCCCGAGGCCGCCGCCAGGGACGCCCGGTACGCCGCCCTCGATGAGGCCGCCGAACGGCTCGGCGCCGCCGCCGTCCTGCTCGGCCACACCCGCGACGACCAGGCCGAGACCGTCCTGCTGGGCCTCGCCCGCGGGTCCGGCATCCGCTCGCTCTCCGGCATGGCCGCCGTCTCCGGCGACTCGGGTCGCTACCGCAGGCCCTTCCTCCAGCTGGACCGGCAGACCGCCCGTACCGCCTGCCTCGCCCAGTCCTTGTCCGTCTGGGACGATCCGCACAACACCGACCCCGCCTACACCCGCTCCCGGTTGCGCCACGAGGGGCTGCCCGCACTGGAGAAGGCGCTCGGCAAGGGAGTGGTCGAGGCCCTGGCCCGTACCGCCCAGCTCTCCCGGGACGACGCGGACGCCCTGGACGCCTGGGCCGCCCGCGAGGAGGCCGCCGTCCGCGACGAGACGGGCGGGCTGGACTGCGTCCGGCTGTACGCGCTGCCCGCCGCCGTGCGCCGCCGCATCCTGCGCCGGGCGCTGGTCGCGGCCGGGGCTCCGGGCGGCTCCCTGTTCGCCCGGCACGTCGAGGAGGTCGACCGGCTCATCACCGGCTGGCGGGGCCAGCGGGCCATCAACCTCCCGGGCAAGGTGGAGGCACGGCGGCAGGGTGGCAGACTTGTCCTCCGGCAAGGCTGACGCCGACCGCAGGGTTCGGACGACGGCTCGGACGACGGCCGTCGGCCCGGGGAGCACCTCCCCGGGGCCGCGGCCGAGGACGAAAGTGATGTGCGGGTGGACGCGAAAGACATGGGTGCCGACCTCGAGTCGGTGCTGCTGACCAAGGAAGAGATCGACGCCAAGCTGGTGGAGCTGGCGGAGCAGATCGACCAGGAGTACGCGGGCAAGGACCTGCTCATCGTCGGTGTCCTCAAGGGTGCCGTCATGGTCATGGCCGACCTGGCCCGGACGCTCTCCACCCCCGTCACCATGGACTGGATGGCGGTCTCCTCCTACGGTTCGGGCACCCAGTCCTCCGGCGTGGTCCGCATCCTCAAGGACCTCGACACCGACATCCAGGGCAAGCACGTCCTGATCGTCGAGGACATCATCGACTCCGGTCTGACCCTCTCCTGGCTGATCTCCAACCTCGGTTCGCGCGGCCCGGCCTCCCTGAAGGTCTGCACCCTGCTGCGCAAGCCGGAGGCGGCCAAGGTCGCGATCGACGTCGAGTGGGTCGGCTTCGACATCCCCAACGAGTTCGTCGTCGGCTACGGCCTGGACTTCGCCGAGAAGTACCGCAACCTGCCCTTCGTCGGCACTCTCGCCCCCCACGTCTACGGCGGCTGACGCCCGACCCGGACCACCGGTCGAAGCTCCTCGACGACGCGGGGCGGCGGGGGAACCCTCGTACGCCGCGCGCCGTTGGAGAGGGGAAGACGGTTTCCGGGCCGTCCCCTGCGGCCGCGGGTGACAATGCTGGGGTACCGTCCGAAGAACAATCGTCAGAACTGTTCTACGGCGCACGGCTCCTGGACACGCGGCTCACCGCGGCCCCGGGAGTGTCGGGCGCGGGCACGTGGCCCAGCCGCAGAGCACTCCCGAGTACAGCCTTAGTACAGCCTTTATCAATCTCGCGATGGCAGGAGGGACGGGGCGGCACCGCTCCGTATGGATGGACGTGAAGCGATACTTCCGTGGGCCCGTCATGTGGATCGTGCTGGCCGTCCTCGCCGTGGTCGTGTTGATGCAGGTCGTCGGTTCGTCCGGCGGGCACAAGACGGTCGACACCGGCCAGGTCGTCCAGGCGATCAACGACAAGAAGGTACAGTCGGCCAGTCTCACCACCGGTGACGACCAGATGATCAAGGTCGATCTGAAGGACGGCCAGAAGATCGACGGCAGTTCGAAGATCCAGGCCAGCTACATCGGCGACATGGGCTTCGACCTCGCCCAGAAGCTCCAGGTGGGCTACGAGGACAAGAGCATCCCCGAGGGCTACACGGTCTCGCCCTCGAAGCAGAGCCCGTTCCTCAGCATCCTGTTCTCGCTGCTGCCCTTCGTCCTGATCGTCCTGGTCTTCCTCTTCCTGATGAACCAGATGCAGGGCGGCGGCTCCCGCGTCATGCAGTTCGGGAAGTCCAAGGCCAAGCTGATCACCAAGGACACCCCGAAGACGACCTTCGCCGACGTGGCGGGGTCGGACGAGGCGGTCGAGGAGCTCCACGAGATCAAGGAGTTCCTCCAGGAGCCGGCCAAGTTCCAGGCCGTCGGCGCCAAGATCCCCAAGGGCGTACTGCTCTACGGCCCGCCCGGAACGGGTAAGACCCTGCTGGCCCGCGCCGTCGCGGGGGAGGCGGGCGTGCCGTTCTACTCGATCTCCGGCTCCGACTTCGTCGAGATGTTCGTCGGTGTGGGCGCCTCCCGCGTCCGCGACCTCTTCGAGCAGGCCAAGGCGAACGCCCCGGCGATCGTCTTCGTCGACGAGATCGACGCCGTCGGCCGCCACCGCGGCGCCGGCATGGGCGGCGGTCACGACGAGCGCGAGCAGACCCTCAACCAGCTCCTGGTCGAGATGGACGGCTTCGACGTGCAGGGCGGCGTGATCCTGATCGCCGCCACCAACCGCCCGGACATCCTCGACCCCGCGCTGCTGCGCCCGGGTCGTTTCGACCGGCAGATCGCCGTGGACCGGCCCGACATGCAGGGCCGCCTGGAGATCCTCAAGGTCCATGTGAAGGGCAAGCCGGTCGCCCCGGACGTCGACCTCTCGGCCGTCGCCCGCCGCACCCCCGGCTTCACCGGCGCCGACCTCGCCAACGTGCTGAACGAGGCCGCGCTGCTGACCGCCCGCAGCAACCAGAAGCTGATCGACAACCACATGCTGGACGAGGCGATCGACCGCGTGGTGGCGGGCCCGCAGAAGCGGACCCGGATCATGTCCGACAAGGAGAAGAAGATCACCGCGTACCACGAGGGCGGACACGCCCTGGTCGCGGCGGCCTCCCCGAACTCCGACCCGGTGCACAAGATCACGATCCTCTCCCGTGGCCGCGCCCTCGGTTACACGATGGTGCTGCCGGAGGAGGACAAGTACTCCACCACGCGCAACGAGATGCTCGACCAGCTCGCCTACATGCTGGGCGGGCGGGCCGCCGAGGAACTGGTCTTCCACGACCCGACCACCGGCGCCGCCAACGACATCGAGAAGGCCACCGGTACGGCCCGCGCGATGGTCACCCAGTACGGCATGACCGAGCGGCTCGGCGCCATCAAGTTCGGCGGCGACAACACCGAGCCCTTCCTCGGCCGCGACATGGCGCACCAGCGCGACTACTCCGAGGAGGTCGCGGCGCTCGTCGACGAGGAGGTCAAGAAGCTCATCGAGACGGCGCACAACGAAGCCTGGGAGATCCTGGTCGAGAACCGCGACGTCCTCGACAACCTGGTCCTCGAACTGCTGGAGAAGGAGACGCTGGGCAAGGAGGAGATCGCCGAGATCTTCGCCCCGATCGTCAAGCGCCCGGCCCGCCCGGCGTGGACCGGCTCCACCCGGCGTACGCCTTCGACGAGGCCGCCGGTCCTCTCGCCCAAGGAGCTGAGCCTCACCAACGGCGCCAACGGCTCCCCGGCCGCCCTCGGCACCGGCCCCTCGAACGGTTCCACCCCGGACCTGACGAAGCCGCCGGCCTCCCCCGAGGAGTGACGCACGACGCGTGACGGCCCCCACACCGCCGGACGGCGGACGGGGCAGGAATGCGGGCCGCGCCCCCCAGGTTCTAGCCTGGGGGGCGCGGCCGTTTCGTATGCCCGCAGGTGACACGCGTAATTCGCACAGGAACGAGGCAGAGATGACCGACCCGGTGACGCTGGACGGGCTGGGCGCGATCGGCGAGTTCGACGAGCAGCGGGCAGAGCACGCGGTGCGCGAGCTGCTCCTCGCCGTCGGCGAGGACCCGGACCGCGAGGGCCTGCGCGAGACGCCGGCCCGGGTGGCGCGGGCGTACCGCGAGATATTCGCCGGGCTGTGGCAGCGGCCCGAGGACGTGCTGACCACCACCTTCGACCTGGGTCACGACGAGATGGTGCTGGTCAAGGACATCGAGGTGCAGAGCAGCTGCGAGCACCACCTGGTGCCGTTCGTCGGTGTCGCCCACGTCGGCTACATCCCCTCGGCCGACGGCAAGATCACCGGCCTCTCCAAGCTGGCTAGGCTGGTCGACGTCTACGCCCGCCGCCCGCAGGTCCAGGAGCGGCTGACCACGCAGATCGCCGATTCGCTGATGGAGATCCTGGAGCCGCGCGGCGTCATCGTCGTCGTGGAGTGCGAGCACATGTGCATGACGATGCGCGGGGTCCGCAAGCCGGGCGCCAAGACGATCACCTCGGCCGTCCGCGGCCAGCTCCGCGACGCGGCCACCCGCAACGAGGCGATGAGCCTGATCATGGCCCGCTGACCGGGCCGGGACACGACGGACGAAGGCCGGGCGCCCCCTGAGCGGGGTGCGCCCGGCCTTTCGCGTTCCCGCGCGCCGGGAACCGGTCAGACGGTGGGGGCCGCGCCCGGGGTGTCGTCGCCGTCCTCGGGGAGCTTGCAGACCCGCTCCAGGAAGAGCCCGGCGGCGATCACGCCGATGCCCGCGACGAGCGAGGCGCCCGCGTAGAGCGCCTGGTCCGCGCGGGCCGGGACGTCCAGGTAGCCGAGGAGGAAGACCGCCACGCCGCCGTACAACCCGGCGACCAGCGCGGCCACCAGGGCGCTCGCCTGGCCGAAGACCAGGGCGCGGGCGGCCACCAGCGGGTCGACGCCCTTCGCCTCGGGGCGCCGCTCGCGCTGCGCGCGCAGCCGGGAGCGGAAGGCCAGCGCCGTCGCCAGCAGTACGGCGGCGATGGCCCCCAGCACGATCGGGGCGAACAGCGGGACCGCGGGCAGGGTGCCGAGGGCGTCCCACAGCCGGGCACCCGCCCAGGACAGTACGGCGGCGACCACGAGAAGGCCGGCCAGTGTCCTGATGCGGAGCTGCTTCACGGGGGTCAGGTCCTTTCGCACGCGTGGCGGGCGGCTCCCGCGACGTCACTGGGGGCGGCTGGGCTCAGGCGGGCCGGGCCCCTTCCTCCAGCTTGCCCCGGGCGCCGGGCGCACGCCCGGCCGGTCCACCGGGGCAACGTCTACTCGGGGAGCCGGAGTTCCAGGTCCTCGCGGCGGGTCAGGCCGTCCCCGGCCAGGCCCGACAGCAGTTCGTCCACCGAGCCGTGCCCCGGCAGCTGGGCCTCGGGGTCCACGTCGTGCCAGGGGGCGAGGACGAAGGCCCGCTCGTGGGCGTGCGGGTGGGGGAGGGTGAGCTCGGGGTCGGCCGAGACGACACCGGCGTAGGCAACGATGTCGACGTCCAGGGTGCGCGGGCCCCAGCGCTCGTCGCGGACCCGGTGGAACGCCTCCTCGACGGCCTGGGCGCGCTCCAGCAGGGAGCCGGGGGGCAGCGTCGTGCGGATCACCGCGACCGCGTTGAAGTAGGAGGGCTGGGAGCCCGGCTGGACGCCCCACGGCTCCGTCTCGTAGACCGGGGAGACGGCTTTGACCCGCAGGCCGGGGGTGTCCTCCAGGGCGTCGACGGCGCCCTGGAGGGTCTCCAGGCGGTTGCCGAGGTTGCTGCCGAGGGAGATCACGGCGGTCTTCGGGTTGGAGAGGGTCACGTCGGCGGCGTCCACCTGCTCGACGACGGAGGCCGGGACCGGCTGCACGGTGGGATCGCTGGTGTTCGGGTTCATACACGGCTCCGGGTGATGGTGACGGTCACGTCGTCGAACGGGACGGTGATCGGGGCGTCCGGCTTGTGGACGGTGACCTCGACCTCCTGGACCACGTCCGTCTTCAGGCAGGTCCGGGCGATGCGCTCGGCCAGTGTCTCGATGAGGTCCACCGGCTCGCCCTCGACCACGGCCACGACCTCCTCGGCGACGAGGCCGTAGTGGACGGTCCGGGTCAGGTCGTCGCTCTCGGCCGCGGGCCGGGTGTCCAGACCGAGGACGAGATCGACGATGAAGGTCTGGCCCTCCTCGCGCTCCTTGGGAAAGACACCGTGGTGCCCTCGGCCCTTGAGGCCGCGCAGCGCGACACGATCCACGCGAATCACTCCTGCTCTTGTCGTTGTCGGCGGGCGGTGCGCGCGTGCGGACGGCCCACCGGCCTCAGCCGAGGCTACCGCTGGCCCCCGACACGGTTCGCCCACGGGGTCGGGGCAGCACGGGGAAGAAGAACCGGGGAACCCGCACGACGCGCACACGGCCGCACCCGCCCCGGAGCCGGTCCCCCACCCCCCGGGCAGGGACGGCGAAAGGGCCCCTACCCAGAACACCCGCGAATCAGCCCGCCTTCAGGCAGGGGATTCCTCACCCGGCCCGCCGTCCCCGTCCTCCCCGTCCAGCTCGGCGAGGACCGGGGAGGCGTGGTGCGACCAGAGCTTCCACCCCTCGGTGGTGCGGCGGAAGACGTTGGTGGCGACGACGAGCTGCCCCACCAGCGGGCCCAGCTCGCCCTCCTCGGGCGGCGGGCCCCCGCTGAGGATGTTCTCCGTACAGGTCACGACCGCCGTCGCGCCGAGCAGGGCGGTTTGCACGTCGGTCAGGATGAACTGGATGTAGTCGGTGTTCGCCATGATCACGGCGTACGAGCGGAGCACCTCACCCCGGCCGCTGAGGACCGGCCAGCCGGGGTGGACGCAGGAGAGGGACTCCTCGTCCAGCCAGAGCGCGGCCAGCTCGGCGTAGTCCCCGCGTTCCACGATGTCGTAGTACTCGGCGTTGGCACGCTCGACCTGCTCGATCTCGGTGGGGGTCACCGGGCTCCGTTCGTCGGGGGCGCGCGAGGGGCGCGCGGGGGAGAGCTTGTGGGGGTGGAACGGGCCGGGGGTCAGCGGGCGGCCTCGACCGCGCGGGCCACGCGTACGGCGTCGGCGCTCGGCCGGACGTCGTGGACGCGGACGGCCCAGGCGCCGGCCCGCGCGGCGAGCGCGGAGATCGCGGCGGTGGCCGCGTCGCGCTCACGGGCGGGCGGCGGGGTGGCGTCGGGGCCGGCCAGCACCCGGCCGAGGAACCGCTTGCGGGAGGCGGCGACCAGCAGCGGATGGCCCAGCGCCCGCAGCCGGTCCAGGTGGGCCATGAGAGCCAGGTCGTGCGGGGCCTGTTTGGCGAAGCCGAGGCCCGGGTCGACGACGATCCGGTCCGGGGCGATACCGCCGGCGACGGCCGCGTCGATCCGGGTCCGCAGCTCGTCGGTGACCTCGCCGACCACGTCGGTGTAGACGGCGCGGCCGTTCATCGCGTCGCTGAAGCCGCGCCAGTGCATCACCACGAACGGCGCCCCGGCGGCGGCCACCACCGGGATCATCGCGGGGTCGGCGAGGCCGCCGCTGACGTCGTTGACCAGGTGCGCGCCGGCGGCGAGCGACTGCTCGGCGACGGCGGCGCGCATCGTGTCGACCGAGACCGCCAGGCCCTCGGCGGCCAGCGCCCGCACCACGGGCACCACCCGGCGCAGCTCCTCCGCCTCGTCCACCCGGGGCGCGCCGGGGCGGGTCGACTCGCCGCCCACGTCGATCAGGTCGGCGCCGCACGAGGCCAGGTCGAGGCCGTGCTTGACCGCCCGCTCGGTGTCGAACCAGCGGCCGCCGTCGGAGAACGAGTCCGGGGTCACGTTGACCACGCCCATGACCGCGCAGCGGTCCCATTCCGGAAGCCCTGCGACGCGCCCGCGCCCAAACGACGTACTCATGTCTCCCAGCCTAGAGGCGCGCCCGGGGCTCACCACCCCACGGACCCCCTGGAACCGGCAGGTGAGGGCGGGCGCCGGGGTCAGACGGCGTGCACCGTCTCCAGGTCGACGTCCTCGCGGGGTACGTCGCGCGCATCGGCGGCCGTGGAGCGGCGCAGTGCCTCGTGGAGGGCGGCCGGGGTGAGCACGCCGAGGAAGCGGTGGCCCGCGTCGGGGTCGAGGACGGCGATCCAGCCGGCGTCGTGCTGGAGCATCGTGGCGAAGGCGCGCTTGAGGGGGGCGCCGACCGGAAGCCACGCCTCCATCCGGCGGGCCCGCTCGCCGACGGTCCCCGAGGCGCCCTCGGCCCGGGCCGCCGAGATCCAGCCGTGCAGCTTCTCCTCGCCGTCCAGCACCACCGCCCAGCGGGCGCCCTCGGCGCGCAGCCGCTCACCGGCTCCGGCCAGCGGGTCGCCGAGGTGGACGACGGGCGGACGGACCAGGTCGCCCGGCTCGATCGGGGTGACCGAGAGCCGCTTCAGGCCCCGGTCGGCGCCGACGAAGTCCGCCACGTAAGGAGTGGCGGGGGCGCCGAGGACGGCGGCGGGGGTGTCGAACTGCTCGATGCGGCCGTGGCCGTAGACGGCGATGCGGTCGCCGAGGCGGACCGCCTCCTCGATGTCGTGGGTGACGAACAGCACGGTCTTGTGCACCTCGGCCTGGAGTTTCAGGAACTCGTTCTGCAGGTGCTCGCGGACCACCGGGTCGACGGCGCCGAACGGCTCGTCCATGAGCAGCACGGGCGGGTCGGCGGCGAGGGCGCGGGCCACCCCGACGCGCTGACGCTGGCCGCCGGAGAGCTGCTCCGGGTAGCGGGCGCCGTGGGTGGACGGGTCGAGGCCGACCAGTTCCAGCAGCTCGGCGGCGCGGGCGCGGGCCTTCTCACGCTTCCAGCCGAGCAGGTGCGGGACGGTGGCGGTGTTCTCCAGGACCGTCTTGTGCGGGAAGAGGCCGACCTGCTGGATGACGTAGCCGATGCGGCGGCGGAGCTGGACCGGGTCGACGCCGGATATGTCCTCGCCGTCCAGGAGGACGCGGCCGGAGGTCGGCTCGATGAGCCGGTTGACCATCTTCATCGTGGTCGTCTTGCCGCACCCCGAGGGGCCGACCAGCGTGACGAGTTCCCCCGCGGCGACCTCGAAGGTGAGGTCGTCCACCGCGGTCGTCCCGTCCGCGTACACCTTGCTGACCTGCTCGAAGCGGATCATGGGTCCCCCATGTCGTGGCGGTGGGTGGTGGGCGTGTGAAGCCGGTGTCGCGGGTTCTCCCCCGGATAAGGGGGCGAACCCCGGCGATTGTCGGTGTCCGGCGCTAGGGTCGCAGAAAGTCGTGGACACCTGTTCGGTGCGGCGGGTTCGCGGCGGTTCCGGCGGCCCTGACCGGAAGGGCCGCGCGGGCGGTTCCTGTCGCACACGGGTCCGCCGGGCAGGGGTGTGAACGGCGGGATGCGGGGGAGACGGGCGGGGTGAGCGCAGCGAACTGTCTGGTGGCCAACGACTGGATCTGCGGTGAGTACGTCCGCACGCGCGGCCAGGACCTGGTCGACGCGACCCTCCAGCACGTCGGGATCACCGCCGCCGCCGTCGTCATCGGCGTGCTGATCGCCTTCCCGCTGGCCGTCCTGGCCCACCGCAGGCGCGCCTTCGCGGCGCCGGTCCTCGCGGTCACCACGCTCTTCTACACGATTCCCTCGCTCGCCATGTTCTCGCTGCTGCTGCCCCTCTTCGGGCTCTCGGCGGCCCTGGTGGTCACCGGCCTGGTGCTGTACTCGCTGACGATCCTGGTGCGGAACACCCTCGCGGGGCTCGACGCCGTGCCCGAGGAGGCCCGCGAGGCGGCCACCGGCATGGGGTACGGGCGGTGGCGGCTGCTCTGGGAGGTCGAGGTGCCGCTCGCGCTGCCCGCGCTGCTCGCCGGGGTGCGCATCACCACCGTCTCCACCGTCGCCCTCACCACCGTCGGCGCCATCGTCGACCACGGCGGCCTCGGCTCCCTCATCCTCGACGGCCTCGACACCGACTTCCGTGCGCAGGTGCTCACCGCCTCGGTGCTCTGCGTGGTCCTGGCGGTCACCGCCGACCTGCTCCTCCTCGGCCTGCAACGGCTCTGCACGCCCTGGACGCGCCCGGGAGCCGCCGCGCCCGGCCCGGCCCCCGCGAGGAAGGCGGCCCCGACACCGTGAACGACCTCATCGGCGCCTGGACCTGGCTCACCACCGCCGCCCACTGGCAGGGCGAGAAGGGCGTGGGGAACCGCCTCGGCGAACACCTCTACTACAGCGGTGCCTGCCTGGTGGTCGCCTGCCTGATCGCCCTCCCGCTCGCCCTGTGGCTCGGCCACCTCGGCAAGGGCGGCGCGCTCGCGGTCAACCTCTCCAACATCGGCCGCGCCGTCCCCACTCTCGCCGTGCTGATCCTGCTCTCCCTCACCCCGCTCGGCGCCCACGAGGGCCTGCCGACGCTGATCGCCCTGGTGCTCTTCGCGGTGCCGCCCCTGCTGACCAACGCCTACCTCGGCATGCGCGAGGTGGACAGGTCCGTGGTGGAGGCAGCCCGGGGCATGGGGATGAGCGGCTGGCAGCTCTTTCGCCGGGTCGAACTGCCGCTGGCCCAGCCGCTGCTGATGGCCGGGCTGCGTACGGCCGGCGTCCAGGTCGTCGCCACGGCCACGCTCGCCGCGATGGCCGGTCAGGGCGGGCTCGGCCGGATCATCACCGCCGGGTTCGGGCTGAGCGACACCCCGCAGGTGATCGCGGGGGCCTTCCTCGTCGCCCTGCTGGCGGTGCTGGTCGAAGGGGTCCTCGTCCTGGTCACCCGGCTGACGGCGCCCGGCCGGGGCGCGGGGAGGGCCGCGCGGGCGGCGGGGCGCGGGCCGGAGCGGTCCGCCCCGGCCTCCTCCGGCGGCGCGCCCCAGGCCGTCCCCGCCGACGCCGCGCCCTGACCGGTGTCCCGGCTCCTCCGCGGTGCCCGGCAGGCAGCAGTACCTCCTGTTCCTGATCTGACGAATGGTGGTCATCCCATGAACAGCAACACACGACGGACCTCGCGCAGGGGCCGGAACTCCGCGGCGGCGCTCGCCGTGGCCGCGCTCGCCGCCTCCCTCGCCGCCTGCGGCGGGCAGAGCCTGGAGGACCAGGGGAAGGGGGAGGAGGCCGGTGCGGGCGGGGGCGGCAAGGGTTCACTCGTCGTCGGCGCCGCCCGCTTCACCGAGGCCAAGGTGCTCGGCGAGCTGTACGCGCAGATCCTGCGCGACGGCGGCTACGACACGGACGTCAAGACCGTGCAGAACCGCGAGGTCTACGCGAGGGAACTGGAGAAGGGAACGATCGACGTCGTCCCCGAATACGCGGCGACGCTCACCGAATTCTTCAATCTGCAGAAGAACGGGCCCGACGCCGAGCCGGTCGCCTCCGGTGATGTGGAGGCCACCGTGGCCGAGTTGAGGAAGTTCGCCGAGCCGAGGGGCCTCACCGTGCTGGCGCACGGCGGGGCCGTCGACCAGAACGCCTTCGCGGTCAGCGAGGAATTCGCCGAGAAGCACCACCTGAAGACCCTTTCGGATCTCGGGAGGTCCGGCGAGAAGGTCAGGGTCGCGGCGGGCGACGAATGCGAGACCCGCCCGTTCTGCGCGCCGGGCCTGAAGAAGACGTACGGCATCGACGTCACCGGGGTCGACCCGAAGGGCGTCGGCACTCCCCAGGCCAAGCAGGCGGTGAAGAACGGCACCGACCAGCTCGTGCTGACCACCACCACCGACGCCACCCTCGCCAACTACGGCCTGGTACTGCTGGAGGACGACAAGAACCTCCAGAACGCCGACAACGTCCTCCCGGTCGTCCACACCGAGGACGCCGGGGACAAGGAGATAGCCGACATCCTCGGCAAGCTCACCAAGACCCTCACGACCGAGGACTTGGCCGAGCTGAACCGCCGGGTGGACGAGGAGCGCCAGAAGGAGGCCGACGTCGCCGGGGCCTACCTCAAGGAGAAGGGGCTGCTGGGGTCCTGACGCTTCACCGGTCCGGTCCGGGCGGTTCCGAGGGGGTTCCGGGAGGTGCGGACACCGTCCGTAAATGATCTTGAAATATGCGGCGCCGCACCCCTCGGTGGAACCTTCGATTCCGTCGGCCGGTACGGGGGGCGAACGGCCTTGAGGCATGTCCGGAGGCCGGAACCCTTTCCTCCTGGGGGAGTTCCCGGGCGGCGGGGCCCGGCGCCTCGTCGTACCAGCGGAGGAGATTTCCGGGCGGGGCTCCATTCGCGCGCCTACGCGCGGTAAGTTTCTGGCCATGCCACGTGGACGTCATCGCCATACCCCACCGCTGCACCGGCTGCTGCCGCCGACGGTCCTCGCCGCGCTTGCTCTGGCCAGCGCCGCGCTGGCCTGGTTCTTCCCCGATCCGCTGGTGCTGCGGCTGCTCGTGGCCGCCGCCGCGCTGGCCGCCGTGGCCTGCGCCGTGCTCCTGCGGGGCTGGGACCGCCAGGCGGGCAAGCGGGTCGCCGAACTGACCCGCTCGCGGGCCGGGGCCCAGTGGCGCCACGAGGAGCGCGTCGCCGAACTGGAGGCGGACCTGGAGGAGTCCCGGGACCTGCGCGCCAAGCTGGAGCAGAAGATCCGGGCCAAGCGGACCGAGATCGCGGGTCTGCGCGGCGAGCACGCCGCCCTGCTGCGCCGGTACGCCAACGCCGAGACCCAGCGGGCCAGCGCCCTCGAAGGCCGCCGTCGACTCGCCATCGAGGCGGGCGCCCCGGCCCCCGCCCTGGCCGCCGCCCCGGTCCCGGCCGGCGGCCTCGCTCCCGTACCGGCGCCCGGGCGGACCGGGGCGGCGGCGCCCGGCGCCCACCGGGTGCCGCGGCAGGCCACCCCGGAGCTCTACCGCCAGGCCGGTGCCGCGCTGGAGCGCCTCGCGCGCGGACCCGCCCCGCGAACCACCACCGCGGAGGGGGACCCGGCGACGGGGAAGCCCGGGGCGGCCGCCTCGCGGAACCCCGCGCGAGGCCCGGTCGCCGGCACCATCGGGACCGGGCGACCCTCGGTGCCCGTCGCGGCGACCGTCGTCGACCCCGCCCGCGCCCGGGCGCCGCGCGCCGTCGGCGGCTTCGACTTCTTCGGCACCTCCGGCCAGTCGGCCGCCGAGGCGCTGGAGGGCCAGGACCTCGCCGACGTCGTCGGCGAGGAGGCGCTCGCCGCGCACCGGCAGGTCGCCGCCCGCCCCGGTTCCGCGCCCCAGGGCGTGGCAGGCGGCCAGGCGGGCCACGGCCGCGAGCCGTCCTCCCCGCCGTCCCCCGGCGCGGACGACGCCGAGGAGGACCGGGCCGCCCCGGAGCGCCCGGCGCACGGCCCTGACGAGGTCGGCCACGTCATCGACCTGACCGAACACGACGAGACCGAACAGCTCGACGTCGGCACCCTGCGCACGGCACTGCGGGCCTGAGGGGCACGCACACCAGAACAGTCCCCGTACCGGAACGTGGCCCGGTACGGGGACTGTTGCGTGTGCCGGGCGGCCACCGCCCTCACCGGTGCCGACGGCCGGGGGCCTGGTGCCTGGGGCCGCCCAGGCTTTGGGCAGTGCGGAAACTTCTTGTCCGGTGCGGTGAGGTCGGTGAGGGTGGGCGGAATGCCGTGAGTGCGGCGACCGTGGCGCTTCTCCGGTCCTGCCGGCACGACGGTCCCCCCCCGTCAGGACAGACGTGAACGAAGGGCAGGAACCCATGGCGGCCACGACCACTGACGCCGGTACCGCACCGACGGGCCATCCACAGCGTTGGCTCATCCTCGGCGTCATCTGTCTGGCCCAGTTGACGGTGCTGCTCGACAACACGGTGCTGAACGTCGCGATCCCCTCACTCACCCGCGAGCTGGACGCCTCGGCCGCCGACGTCCAGTGGATGATCAACGCCTACTCGCTGGTGCAGTCGGGACTGCTGCTCACCGCGGGCAGCTCCGCCGACCGGTACGGGCGGAAGAAGCTGCTGGTCGTGGGGCTCGCGGTGTTCGGCGTGGGCTCGCTGGTGGCCGGGCTCGCCCAGTCCTCCGCCCAGCTGATCGCGGCCCGCGCGGGGATGGGCGTCGGTGGCGCGCTGCTGATCACCACCACCCTCGCCGTGGTCGTCCAGATCTTCGACGAGCGGGAGCGGGTCCGCGCGATCGGCCTGTGGGCCACGGTCAACGCCCTGGGTGTCGCGATCGGCCCGCTGGTCGGCGGCCTCATCCTCAACCACTTCTCGTGGGGCGTCATCTTCCTGATCAACATCCCGGTCGCCCTGCTGGGCCTGGTCGCGGTGGTCGCGCTCGTCCCCGAGTCGAAGAGCAAGGACGGCGAACGCCCCGACCTGCCCGGCGCGCTGCTCTCCACCGTCGGCATGACCGGCGTGGTCTACGCGATCATCTCCGGACCGGAGCACGGCTGGCTCTCCGGGTACGTCGCCGCCTCCGGGGCGATCGGCCTCGCCGTGCTCGCCGTCTTCGTCCTCTGGGAGCTGCACGCCCCGCACCCCATGCTCGACATGCGGTTCTTCCGCGACCGCCGGTTCACCGGCGCGGTGGCGGGCGCGGTGCTGATCGCCTTCGGCATGGGCGGCTCGCTCTTCCTGCTCACCCAGCACCTCCAGTTCGTCCTCGGGTACGGGCCGCTGGAGGCGGGGCTGCGGATCGCCCCGCTCGCGATCAGCGTGGTCGTCCTCAACCTCGTCGGCATCGGCGCCTGGGTCCTGCCGAAGATCGGCACACCGCTCACCATCGCGATCGGCATGGGGCTGCTGTCGGTGGGCCTCGCCGTGATCGCCCTCTTCGGCAGCGGGGCGTACGCCGGGATGGTGTCCGGGCTCGTCGTGATGGGCATCGGTATCGCCCTGGCCACGCCCGCCATGGCCAACGCGCTGATGAGCGCGATCCCCCGGGAGAAGGCCGGCGTCGGGGCCGCGGTCAACGGCACCCTCGGCGAGTTCGGCAACGGACTCGGCGTGGCGACCCTGGGCGCCGTCCTCAACTCCCGCTTCGCCGCCCTCGTGCCGGGCGCGGTGGGCGCCGCCTCGCTGCCCAGCGTCCTGGCCGAGGCCGACACCGCCGCCGAACGCCGCGTCGTCGCCGAGGGTTTCGCCACCGGCCTGGAGACCAGCCAGCTCTTCGGCGCCGTGGCCGTCCTGTTCGGCGGAGCCGTCGCCGCCCTCCTGCTGCGGCGCGCGGAGCGGGTCCTGGCGGCGGACGTGCCAAAGGCGGCGCAGGAGGCGCAGGCGGCGGACGGGGTACCGGAGAAGGACAAGCCCGAGGCTGCGGGCGTGTGACATCCCCTCCGCGTAGGGAGAGTTGACCTCGACTCGGGTTGAGCTTTCAGCGCCGCGTGCGCGGATGCCGACGTGGCCGGGAGGCATGACCGTGAAGCCGCCGGTGCCGGGAAGGCCGCCCGCCAGGGTGCGGGAGGTACTGGCCACGCCGCGCGAGGACGGCTTCGCCGCGGAGGGCGTGAGCGCCGACGAGGAGGTTCGCGGGCTCCTGGCGTCCGGAGAGTTCGGGGTGCTGATCGTCGGCGGCGGGGAGGGGCCGGAGTCCCGCGCCGCCATGGAGGAATTCGCCGCCGGGCACGGGGTGCGCGAGGTGATCGACGGCGGCCTCACCGAACCGGTCGACGCTTATGTGCGGCGGGAGTTCGAGCCGCTGATCCGCACGGCGCCCGCGGAGGGCTGACGGCGGGCCGTCGGCCACCGGTCAACCAGCGGTCGACGCTGTCTACGCGGCCCTGGTGGACCGTCCCCATGGACGGGAAGAAGGCTCTGCGGGAGCGACTGGTCGACGCCGGTGCGGAGTCGGTGCTGGAAGGCGGCACCAGCTCGGTCGGGCTGCGGGAGATCGCGGGGCGGGCGGGGGCGTCGCCCTCGCGGCCGGCGCGCCCAACGTCTCCACGCCGAACACCCTGCTGCTCCTGGCCGACCTCACGGGCCTCGGCCCGGCCCCCGCCCTCCTGCCGCCTTCGGTGCGGGGGGAGGCGGCGGGGGCGGGGCGTGAGCGGGTGTCCTTCGCTGGTCACCCCGGTCGTCTCCACGGACTGCGCCCGTCCGGTGCACGCCGCGCCCCGTCAGGGCATCGGCCCGCCCGTCCCGGGTCGCTCCCCCCGGCGGAGGCGGACGATCAGCGCGTCCAGCCAGGCCGGAGAGCCCGCCCGCGTACGGCACCGCCCAGTCCCCGGCACCCTCCTCACGTCACCAGGCAAGCAGTCGCGATCTCCTCCAGGGCTCGGTTGTAGGCGGTGGACAGGCGGGTCAGGGTGGGGGTGTCGTACTGGGCGCGGGAGTAGGACCAGGTGGTGGTCAGGTGGCCCTGCTGGACCAGGGCGGCCACGTCGATGAGGTGGGGGCGGGTCTCGGTGAGGGCGTAGTCGCGGCCGGGGAGGTCGAGTTCGGTGCGGAGGAGGCCCGAGCCGGGGGTGTCGGTGGTGAGGTCGAGGCGGCCCAGGTAGTTGAAGCTGAGCTGGGGGGCGGGGGTGTCCAGGAGGGCGCGGGCGGGGTGGTCGGGTGCGCTGAGGTGGCGGAGGGCGCCGTAGCCCACGCCGTGGTCGGGGACGGTGCGCAGGTGGCGCTTGACGGCGCGGATGGTGGCGGGCCAGCCGGTGGTGGCGGGGGCCGCCAGGGCGACGGGGTGGATGGCGGTGAACCAGCCGACGGTGCCGGAGAGGTCGACGGTGTCGAAGAGGTCCTCGCGGCCGTGGCTCTCCAGGGCGACGGCCGTGCGGGGGCGGCCGGTCCAGTCGGCGAGGACCCGGGCGAGGGCGGCGAGGAGGATGTCGTTGATCTGGGTGCGGTAGTGGCCGGGGGCGAGGTTGAGCAGGGCGTGGGTGTGCTCGGTCGAGAGGGTGGTGGCGGTGCCGGTCAGTTCCGCGCCGGTGTTGGGAGCGCCGGGGTGGTCGACGGGCAGCGGTGCGGTGGCCGCCTGGCCTGCCTCCCGCCAGTGGTCGAGCTGGTCGTCGAAGCCGCCCTCGGCGACGTGCCGGGCGAGGAGTTCGGCCCACTGGCGGACCGAGGAGGTCCGCTCGCGCGGGGTGACGGGGCCGGTGGCGGAGGCGGCCTGGGCGTAGGCCGCCTCCAGGTCGTCCAGGAGGATGCGCCAGGAGACGCCGTCGATGACGAGGTGGTGGGCGACCAGGCTCAGCCAGGGGGCCTGGCCGGCGTCCCGCTCGCCGTACAGGACGCGGAAGAGCGGGCCCGCGTCGAGGCGGAAGCCGGACTGGACCTCGGTGAGCAGGGTGTTCCAGGCCGCCTCCTGGTCGGGGGCGGAGGTGAGGTCGTGGACGGTGAGGACGGCGTCGGGGGAGAGCTCGGGCAGGATGCGGCCCGTCCAGCGGCCCGTGCCCGCCTTTCGGGCGTAGACGGCGCGCAGCATGCCGTGGCGGTCGAGGAGGGCGCCGACGGCGGCACGCAGGGCGGCGGGGTCGGCGCCGGGGGCGAGGGTGAAGGACATCGTCATGTCGAAGTGGGCGGGCGCCTCCGGGTGGGTGGCGAAGAACCACTCGGCGACCGGGACCGGCGGCAGCGGGCCGGCCTCGGACTCCTCCCCGGCCGGGGTGTCGTCGGCCTCGGCGGCGTCGGCCTCGGCGGCGAGGCCGGCCACGGTCTGGCCGACGAAGACGTCCCGGGTGTACATGTGCAGGCCCGCCTGGCGGGCCCGGGAGACCACCTGGATGGAGAGGATCGAGTCGCCGCCGAGGGCGAAGAAGCTGTCGTGCACGCCGACCCGTTCGACCCCCAGCACCTCCGACCAGATCTGGCACAGGGTGTGTTCGGCCGCGGTGCGCGGCGCCACGTAGGTGGTGGCGCGGTCGCCCTCGTCGTCGGGGGCGGGCAGGGCGCGGCGGTCGGTCTTGCCGCTGGCGTTGACCGGGAGCGCGGGGAGGGGGACGAAGGCGGCGGGGAGCATGTAGGCGGGCAGGGAGCCGCCCGCGAACGTGCGCAGGGTCTCGGCGTCCGGCGCCTCGGTACCGGGGTGGGGGACCACGTAGGCGACGAGGCGGCGGCTGCCGGGGCGGTCCTCGCGGACGGTGACGGCGCTCTGGCGGACGGCGGGGTGGCGGGTGAGGGCCGCCTCGATCTCGCCGAGTTCGATCCGCAGGCCCCGGAGCTTCACCTGGTCGTCGGCGCGGCCCACGTACGCCAGTTCGCCGTCGGCGCGCCGGCGGACGAGGTCGCCGGTGCGGTACAGGCGGCCACCGCCTCCCTCCGGGTCCGCGACGAAGCGGGTGGCGGTCAGGGCGGGCTGCCCGAGGTAGCCGCGGGCGAGGACGGCGCCGGCCACGTACAGCTCGCCGGGGACGCCGGCCGGGACGGGGCGGAGCCGGGTGTCGAGGACGCGGACGGCGGCGCCGGTGACGGGGAGGCCGATGGGCGGGGGAGCGTCGGTGGTGCCGGGGTCGAGGCGCCCGCTCATCGTGGCGACCACGGTGGTCTCGGTGGGGCCGTAGGCGTTGACCAGGGTGCGGCCCGCCGACCAGAGGCGGACCAGTTCGGGGCCGCACGCCTCGCCGCCGGTGAACAGCGTGGTGAGGCCCGGCATCCGGCCGGGCGGGACGCTGGCGAGGACGGTCGGCGGGATCAGGGCGTGCGTCACCCGCTCCTCCTCCACCACCCGGGCCAGCTCCTCGCCCGCCAACGGGCCCTCGGCGGGGGGCAGGACGAGGGTGCCGCCGGTCGCGAAGGCCAGCAGGAGTTCGAGGACGGAGGCGTCGAAGCCGGGCGAGGCCAGCTGGAGCACCCGGCCCGGGGCGCCGCCCACTCCACCGCCCGCGCCGGTCAGGGAGGCGGCCAGCGAGGTCAGCCCCCGGTGCGGGACGACGACGCCCTTGGGGCGGCCGGTGGAGCCCGAGGTGTGGATGACGTACGCGGCCGATGCCGGGGGTACGGCGATCTCGGGGGCGCCGGCGGGGAGTTCCGCCAGTTCGGCCAGGACCGCCGGGTCGTCCAGGGTGAGGAGGGGCGGGCCGCCGGTGCCGTGGGCCGCGGCGTGCGCGGTGTCGGTGACCAGCAGGGCGGCGCCGCAGTCGTCGAGGACGTACCGGAGCCGGTCGGCGGGCCACGCCGGGTCGACGGGGACGTGCACGCCGCCCGCCCGGGCCACGCCGAGGACGGCCGGAGCCCACGCGGCCGACCTGGGCAGCAGCACCGCCACCCGCGTCTCGGCGCCGATCCCGCGCCCGCGCAGCAGCCGGGCCAGCCGGTCGGCGCGGGCGTCCACCTCGGCGTAGGACAGCCGCGTGGCTCCCACCGAGACGGCGGGTGCGTCCGGGCGGGCCGCCGCCTGCCGGGCGAACCAGGTGCCGAGCGGCACGGGCGGCTCGGCGGCCGGGCCGGTGCCCCGGCGCAGGGCCTCGCGCGCCTCGTCGGCGGAGAGGGCCGGGACCTCGCCGAGGGTGCGGTCCGGGTCGGCGCAGACCTCCTCGACCAGGCGGGCCAGGTCGGCCGCGAGGCGGCCGGCGGTGGGGGCGTCGAACAGCTCCGGGTCGTAGGCGAGGGTGAGGCTGAGGCCGGTGCTCCCGGGGGCGTCTGCGGGGGCCGTGCCCGCGATCAGGGTGAGCGGGTAGTTGGTCGCCTCGACCGCCTTGGGATCGAGGAGCCGGACGCCGTGCCGGGCGGCGCCCTCGGCGTCCACCGGGTAGTTCTCGAAGACCAGCAGGGTGTCGAAGAGGGCGGTGCCCGAAGGCAGTTCGGTGGCGATGTCGCGCAGCGCGACGTACTCGTGGCGGCCCGCCTCGGCGGCGTCCCGCTGGATCGTGGCGAGCCACTCGCCGACCCGCAGTCCTGGCGAGGTGTCGACGCGGACGGGCAGCGTGTTGATGAAGAGGCCCAGGATCTCCTCGGCGCCGGGCAGTTCGGCGGGGCGGCCGGAGACCGTCGCGCCGAACACCACGTCACGGGTGGACCCGTGGTGGCTGAGCAGCAGCGACCAGGCGCCCTGCACCAGGGCGTTGGGGGTGACGCGCAGGCGCCGGGCGAACGCGGTCGCGACGCTCCCCGCCGCCGGGGTGAGCGGGACCTCGACGCGGGCCGTGGAGCGGCCTCGGTGCGCCCGCGGCGCCGGGCGGTCGGTGGGCAGCGCCACCGGTTCGGTGAAGCCGGCCAGCCGACCCTGCCAGTAGGCGCGGCCCTCGGCGTGGTCGCGGCCGGCCAGCCAGTCGAGGTAGTCGCGGAACGGGCCGCGCGGGGCCGCGCCCGGCCCGCCGCCGGTCAGGGCCGCGTACTCGGCGACCACGTCGGTGAGGAGGGCGGCGCTGCTCCAGCCGTCCAGCAGCAGGTGGTGGAAGGTCCAGACGAGCTGGACGCGGTCGTCGTCGAGGCGGGCCAGCAGCACCCGGCTGAGCGGCGCCGCGGTGAGGTCGAGACCGCGCCGCCGCTCCTCGGCGAGGACGCCGGCGAGGGCGGTCGCGCGCTCGTCCTCGGTGCGGCCGGTCCAGTCCGCCACCTCCAGCGGCAGCACCACCTCGCGGTGGACGACCCGCACCGGCCGGCCAACGGCCTCCCAGACGACCGAGGAGCGCAGCGCGTCGGACCGCTCCACCACCCGCTGCCAGGCGCGGGCGAGGGCGCCGGTGTCGCGCACCCCGTCGAGGACGCAGGTGAACTGCTCCAGGTACGCCTCGGTGCCCGGCCCGTCGAGGGTGTGGAAGAGCATGCCCGCCTGGAGGGGGGTGAGCGGGCAGAGGTCGGCGACGTTCCGCCCGTCGCCCGCCAGCAGGTCCACCTCGGCCTGGCCGAGCGGGACCAGCGGGAAGTCGGCGGGCGAGCAGCCGCCCGCGCCGGGGTCGGCGCAGTGCGCGACGAACGCCTCCAGCTCGGCGAAGAACCGGTCGGCCAGTGCGCGGACCGTCTCCTCGCGGTGCAGACCCGGCGAGTAGGTCCAGGCGAAGGTGAGGCGGCCGTCCTCGATGCCGCCGACCACGTCCAGGAGGTGGGTGCGCCGCTCGCCGCCGCTCCGGTCGCCGCCCGCGTCGGGCAGCTCGGCGGCGTACAGCCCGTCCACGGCGGTGGCCGCTCCCTCGCCGGAGGGCACCACCACGTCGAACCGGCCGTGGTAGTTGAACGAGATCTGCGGTTCGGGGAGGCCCCGCAGGGCGTCGGCGGCGGTGCCGGGCGCGCCGAGGTGGCGCAGGGCGCCGTGGCCGAGGCCCCGGTCGGGGACGGCGCGAAGCTGCTCCTTGACCGCCGTCACCGACTCCCTCCACCCCTCGCCCGCCGGCAGGGCGGGGGCGAACGGGTACAGCGAGGTGAACCAGCCCACGGTTCGGGTCAGGTCGACGTCGGCGAAGAGTTCCTCCCGGCCGTGGCCCTCCAGGGCGACGGCCACCCGGTCCTGGCCCGTCCAGCCGCGCAGGGCGCGGGCCAGCGCGGTCAGGAGCACCTCGTCGGTGCGGGTCCGGTAGACGGCCGGGACACGGCGGAGCAGGGCGGTGGTCCGCTCGGCGCTCAGGGAGCCGAGCAGGGTCCGCTCCTCGCCGACGGTGTGGGAGCCGCCGGGGGTGTCCACCGGCAGCTCGGTCGTGGCGCCCTCCAGCGCGGTACGCCAGTAGGCGGCCTGCGCGTCGAAGCCGCCGGCCGCCACGTGGGCCGTGAGCCGGTCGGCCCACTGGGCGACGGAGGTGGTCTTCGGGCCCAGGTCGGGCTCCTGCCCGGCGGCCAGCTGCCGGCAGGCGGTCTCCAGGTCGGCGAGGAGGATTCGCCACGAGACGCCGTCGACCACGAGGTGGTGGGCGGTGAACTGGGCCCGCAGCGGCTGCCCGTCCCCGGCCACGCCGATCAGCACGCGGAACAGCGGCCCGCCGAGGGTGATCCCGGCCGGGACGGCGGCTGCCTGCTCCCGCCAGGCGGACGCCGTGCCCTCGGCGTCCTGGGCGCCGCTCAGGTCGCAGGTACGCAGGACGGCGTCCAGGTCGGCGTCCGGGAGGATGGTCGCGGTGGCGGGGCCACCCGGGCCGGGAGCGGTGAAGACGGTACGCAGGGCGTCGTGGTGGGCGAGGAGGGCGGCGAGGGCCGCGCGGAGGTGGCCGAGGGAGGTTCCGGCGCGCAGCTCGAACGCCATCGACATGGCGAAGTGGTGCGGGGCCGTGGGGTGGTGGGCGAAGAACCACTCGCGGATCGGGGTGCTGGCGACCGGCCCGGTCACCGCGGACTGCTGGGCCGTCACCCGCGTCGCCGTCTCCGCGCCGGACGGCTGGGCGACGGCGGCCAGGGCGGCGACGGTCTGTTGGGCGAAGACGTCCCGCGAGGAGAGGTCGAGCCCGGCCCGGCGGGCCTTCGCCACCAGCTGGATGGAGAGGATCGAGTCGCCGCCCAGGTCGAAGAAGTTGTCGTGCGCGCCGACCCGTTCGACGCCCAGCACCTCGGCCCAGATCCCCGCGAGGGCCGCTTCCGCGCCCGGCCTGGGCGCGGTGTACGCGCCGTCGTGGGCGGCGTCCGGAGCGGGCAGCGCGGCCCGGTCGGTCTTGCCGTGGGCGTTGAGCGGCAGCCGGTCCAGCACCACGAAGGCCGAGGGGACCATGTACTCCGGCAGCGCCGCCGCCGCGTGCTCCCGCAGCGCCGCCGGGTCGGCCGTGCCGGGCGCCACCGGGACGACGTACGCCACCAGCCGGGTCGCACCGGGGGCGGAACCGGCCGGGCGGGCGTCCACCACGACCTGCGCCACCGAGGCGTGCCGCGCGAGGACGTTCTCGATCTCGCGGGGCTCGACCCGGAAGCCGCGCACCTTCAGCTGGTCGTCGCGGCGGGCCAGGTACTCCAGTTCGCCGTCGGCGCGCCGGCGCACCACGTCACCGGTCCGGTACAGGCGCCCGCCGCTGCCGAAGGGGTCGGCGACGAAGGCGCCCGAGGTGAGCCCGGGCCGGTCCAGGTAGCCACGCGCCAGCCCGCTGCCGGCCACGTACAGCTCACCGGGAACCCCCACCGGGACCGGCCGCAGCCAGGCGTCCAGGACGTACGTCCCGGCGGCGGTCACCGGGGTGCCGATGGGCGGCGTGCCGGGGCCGGGGGCGAGCGGGGCGCTCAGGGTGGCGCAGACGGAGGTCTCGGTCGGGCCGTAGGCGTTGACCAGGGTGCGGCCCGGCGCGTACCGCTGCACCGTCTCCGGCGGGCACGCCTCGCCGGCCACCACCAGCACCGGCGGCAGGGCGGCCGGGTCGAGGGCGGCCACCAGGGCGGGCGGCAGCGTCGCGTGGGTGACCCCGGTGGCCGCGACGACGGGGCCGAGCCTGCTGCCCCAGTCGGTGGTGGCCGCGCCCGGCTCCGGGGGGTCGACGACCAGGGCCGCACCCGTCAGCAGCGCCATCGACAGCTCCCACCAGGAGGCGTCGAAACCGGGTGAGGCGAACTGGAGGACCCGGGAGCCGGGACCCGCACCGAGCCGGGCCGCCTGGGTGGCGGCGAGCGCGGAGAGCCCGGCGTGGGTGACGGTCACGCCCTTGGGGAGGCCGGTCGAGCCCGAGGTGTAGATGACGTACGCCCCGGCGGTGAGCGGGACGTCGGGCAGCGGGGGCAGGCCGACGGCGGATGCCGAGGGGGCCTCGGGGGTGTCCGGTGCGTCGAGGAGGAGGACGGAGAGGCCGGGCCGCTCCGGGAGGCGGCCGGCCTCGCGGAGCTTTCGGGCCTGCTCCCGGTGGGTGAGCAGGAGGCGGGCCCCGCAGTCGGCGAGGACGTAGCCGGTGCGGTCCGCCGGGTAGGACGGGTCGACCGGAACGAAGGCCGCGCCCGCCTTGAGCACCGCGAGGACCGAGACGACCTGGTCGGCCGAACGGGGCAGCAGCAGCGCCACCCGCTGCTCGGGGCCGGCGCCCGCCCGGACCAGGCGGCGGGCGAGGCGGTCGGCCCGCTCGTCCAGCTCGCGGTAGGTGAGGGCGGTGCCGTCGGTGCGGATCAGGGCGGGCGCGTCCGGGGTGGCCGCGACCCGGCGGGCGAAGAGGGCGGGGGCGCTGAGCGGGGGTACCTCGGGGT
Organism: Streptomyces sp. BBFR102; assembly: GCF_051397025.1. Classification (NCBI taxonomy): domain Bacteria; kingdom Bacillati; phylum Actinomycetota; class Actinomycetes; order Kitasatosporales; family Streptomycetaceae; genus Streptomyces; species Streptomyces sp. BBFR102. Next base: position 2,492,126 of record NZ_CP195757.1, on the reverse strand, counting down.
GCGGCGCGGGCGCGGCCGGGGCCACCGGCTCGTCGGGGAGGGCGGACAGTGCCAGCAGCGGGGTGCCGGGCGCGGCCAGGACGCCCTCGGCCAGCCGGAGCCACCAGCGGGAGAGCCGGTCCACGGTGGCCGCGTCGAAGAGGCCGGTGTGGTACTCGACGCCCGCCAGCAGCGCGCCGCCCTCCTCGCGGAAGCCGAAGGTGAGGTCGAACTGGGCGGTGTCCCGCGCCACCTCGACCGGCGCCACGTCCAGCCCCGGCAGGGCGAGCGGCTCTTCGTCCGGGGTGTTCTGGAGGCTCACCATCGCCTGCACCAGCGGGGTGCGGCTGGTGTCGCGGTCCGGGGCGAGCCGGTCCACCAGGAGGCTGAACGGCACGCTCTGGTGGGCGAAGGCGTCCAGCACGTTCCCGCGCACCCCGGCGAGCAGCCCGGTGAACGGCAGCCGCTCGTCGATCCGGGACCGCAGCACCAGGGTGTTGACGAAGAAGCCGACCAGCCCTTCGAGTTCGGCCCGGTCGCGGCCGGAGACGGCCGTGCCCACGGCCACGTCCCGCTGCCCGGTCCACCGGGAGAGCAGCAGCTGGGTGACGGCGGTCAGCACCATGAACAGGCTCGCGCCCTCGCTCCGCCCGGCCGCGGCGAGGCGGGCCGCGAGGGCGTCGGGGACCTCGAAGGTGTGCAGGGCTCCGTCGCTGGTACGGACGGCGGGGCGGGGCCGGTCGGTGGGCAGGGCCAGCGGTTCGAGGCCGGCCAGGGCCTCCGCCCAGTACGCCACCTCGTCCTCGGCCACGGAGCGGGCCCGCTGCCAGGCGGCGTAGTCCGGGTACTGGAGGGGCAGGGCGGGCAGTGCCGCGTCCCGGCCCTCGACGGCGGCCGTGTAGAGGGCGCCCAGTTCGCGGGTGAGGACGCCCATCGACCAGCCGTCGGTGACGATGTGGTGCAGCGCCAGCACGAGCACGTGCTCCCGCGCGGTCCGGCGCAGCAGCAGCACCCGCAGCAGTGGCCCGGTCCGCAGGTCGAAGGGCCGGCCCGCCTCCTGGCGTATCGCCTCGGCGAGCCGCGCCGCACCGTCCTCGCCCGCGCCCACCTCGGCGGTGCGGAACTCCACCGGCTGCCCGGCCCCGTGCACGACCTGGACGCCCCGGCCCTCGACGGATTCGAAGGTGGTGCGCAGCGCCTCGTGCCGGGCGACCAGGGCGGCGAAGGCGGCGCGGAGCGCGCCGGTGTCGAGCGGGCCGGTCAGCCGCAGGGCCTCGACCACGTTGTACTCGACGGTGGAACCCGCGAACTCCTCCAGGAACCACAGGCGTTCCTGGGCGAAGGAGAGCGGCAGGTCGCCGTCGCGCGGGGCCGGGGTGATGGCGTCCGCGTCGGCACCGGCGGCCTCGGCCACGGTGGCGGCGAGCCCGGCGACGGTCGGCTGCTCGAAGAGGGCGCGCGGCGACAGCTCCACCGCACAGGCCGCCCGGATGCGCGAGACGACCTGGAGGCTGGTGATGGAGTCGCCGCCGAGGGTGAAGAAGTTGTCGTGGACGCCGACGCGTTCGGCGCCCAGGACCTCGGCCCAGATGGCGGCGAGGGTCTCTTCGGTGGGCGTGGCGGGCGCGGTGTAGGCGGTGGCCGCCGTGAGGTGCGGGTCGGGCAGCGCGCGGTGGTCGGTCTTGCCGTTGGCGGTCAGCGGGATCGCCTCGACCGGCACGAAGGCGTTCGGCACCAGGTAGTCGGGGAGCGTCGCGGCGAGGTGGGCGCGCAGCTCCGCCTCGGGCAGCGGGCGCGCGGTGACGACGTAGGCCACGAGGTGGCGCCCGCCGGAGGGGAGGGGGCGGGCCAGGACACAGGCCCGGGTGACCTCGGGGTGGGTCAGGAGGACCGCTTCGGTCTCGGCGGGTTCGATGCGGTGGCCGCGGATCTTGATCTGGGTGTCGGTGCGGCCGAGGAAGTGGAGGCGGCCGTCGGGGTGGCGGGTGACGAGGTCGCCGGTGCGGTAGAGGCGGGTGCCGGGGTGGTGGGGGTCGGGGATGAAGCGGGTGGCGGTGAGGGCGGGTTGGGCGTCGTAGCCGCGGGCGAGGCCGGTGCCGCCGAGGTACAGCTCGCCGGGGACGCCTGCGGGGACGGGGGCCAGGGAGGCGTCCAGGACATAAGCCTGCGTGTTGTCCATGGGCAGGCCGAGCGGGACCGGGCTGTGGGTGGTGTCGGCGGGGGTCAGGGGGCCGCTGATGGCGAAGGTGGTCGTCTCGGTGGGGCCGTAGACGTGGACCACGGTGAGGTTCGGGTTGGTGGACTGGACCTTGTTCATCGCCGTCGGGGAGGCGGCCTCGCCGCCGGTCCATACCTCGTGGAGGCCGGTGAAGCAGCCCGGGTCCTCCTCGGCGAGGAGGTCGAAGAGGGCCTTGGTGAGGAAGACCGCCGTGACCCCGGAGGCCACGGCCTCGCGGACCACGGGCGCGGTGATCTCGCGTTCGGCGAGGGTGAGGGTGTGGCCGTTGAGGAGGGCGGTCCAGATCTCGTAGGTGGCGGCGTCGAAGGAGTGGGGGGAGTGGAAGAGGAGGTGGCGGTGGGCGCCGTTGCGCCAGCGGGAGTCGGTGGCCAGCGCGGTGATGTCGGCGTGGGTGATCGCGACGCCCTTGGGCTTGCCGGTGGAGCCCGAGGTGTACATGACGTACGCCAGGGAGTCCGGGTGCGGGGTGGGGCTGGGCCGGCTGTCCGAGGCGGGCGTGGTGTCGACCCGCACGGCGGGGACGCCGGCGACGGAGGGCAGGTCGCGGTCGGTGAGGACGAGGGTGGTGCGGCTGCGGGCGAGGAGGGAACGGGTGCGCTCCTCGGGGCTGGCGGCGTGCAGAGGGACGTACGCGCCGCCCGCCTTCAGGACGGCGAGCAGGGCGGTGACCAGGTCCGCCGACCGCTCCAGGAGCACGCCCACCCGGGACTCGGCGGTGACACCCCGTTCGGCCAGGACGCGGGCCAGCCGCTCGGCACGCGCGTCCAGCTCGGCGTAGGTCAGCTTCTCGGTACCGCAGGCGACGGCTATGGCGTCCGGCGTCTCCGTCACGCGGGCGGTGAAGGTCCCGGTGACGGAAGCGGGGGGCGCGTCGGTCGTGGTGCCCTCGGCGGCGGCCAGGGCTTCGGCGTGCTCCTCGGGGCTGAGCATCGGCACCTCGCGCAGGGGCCGTCCGGAGTCCCCGGCGGCGAGGCCGACGGCCAGTTCCCGCCAGTGCGCGGCGAGGCGGGTCACCGTCTCCGGTTCGTACAGGTCGGTGCTGTACTCGACGGCGCCGACCAGCGTCCCGTCCGCCGCCTCCTCGAACTCGAACATGAGGTCGAAGGGGAGGGAGTCCCGGGAGACGCTGAGCGGTTCCGTCTCCAGGCCGGGGAAGGCGGGGGCCGGGCCCGTGGCCCCCTGGAGCACCACCATGGCCTGGACGAGAGGCATCCGGCCCGGGTCGCGTTCGGGCGCGACCGCGTCCACCACCCGGTCGAAGGGGACCTCCTGGTGGTCGAAGGCGTCCAGGACCGTGGCTCTGGTCGCCGCGAGGAAGTCGCCGACCGTGGCGGCGCCGTCCACATCCGCGCGGAGCACCAGGGTGTGGACGAAGAAGCCGATCAGGTCGTCGAGTTCGGGCCGGTCACGGCCGGCGGTGACCGTGCCCAGGGCCACGTCCCGCTGCCCGCTCCAGCGGCCGAGCAGCAGCTGGGTGGCGGCGGTCAGCAGCATGAAGAGGCTGACGCCGTGCTCCCGGCCCACCCGGGCCAGCCCGGTGGCGGTCGCGGCCGGGACGGCGAAGGTGTGGACCGCGCCCCTCCCGGTCCGCACCGCCGGACGCGGCCGGTCGGCCGGCAGCTCCAGCGGCTCCAGACCGGCCAGCCGCTCCTCCCAGTACGCCAGCCCCTCGTCCGAAGCGGCGCCGGCGGACCGGTCGTGCTGCCAGGCGGCGAAGTCGGCGTACTGGACGGGGAGCGGGGGCAACGCGGGCTCGGCGCCGGCCAGTTCGGCGGCGTAGCAGGTGGCGAGTTCACCGGTGAGGACGTCCAGGGAGCGGCCGTCGCTGACGATGTGGTGCATCGACAGCAGCAGGGCGTGCCGGTCGTCGGCCAGCCGCAGCAGCAGGACCCGCAGGAGCGGGCCCTTCCGCAGGTCGAACGGGGTCAGCAGCCGGGCCCGCAGGAAGGCGTCCGCCTCGTGCTCCGGAGCTCCCGCCGGCAGCTCCGCCCGCTCCACCGGGACCTCCAGGGCCGGGTGGACGACCTGCGTGACCCGCCCGTCCACCGCGTCGAAGGTGGTCCGCAGCGCTTCGTGCCGGGCCACCACCCGCGCCACCGCCCGCTCCAGCGCCGCCACGTCCAGCGCCCCCGTCAGCCGCAGCGCGAGCCCGGAGTTGTACGCGGTGCCGCCCGGGCTGTACTCCTCCAGGAACCACAGCCGCTGCTGGGCGAACGAGGCGCGCAGCTCACCGGTGCGGTCGGCGGGGCGGACGGCGTGCGGGTCGGCGACCACCGCCTGCCCGGACATCCGGGCGCGCAGCAGCGCCTGGAGGTCCGTCGGCAGTGCGCTGATCCGGCTCTCCCGCGACGAGGGCGTGGTCATCTTGGTATCTCCCTGTGAGGCATGGACGAGGTGGGGCGGGAAGCGGGGGACAGGCTCTAGCTGCGGCAGGCGCTGCGCAGGGCGGCGGTGAAGCCCTCGGCGAGGGCCGCGACGGTGGCCTCGTGGTGGACGGCGGCCGAGTAGTACCAGGTGACGGTGAACCGGCCGCCGTCCACGGCCGCGACGACGTCGATCAGGTGGTTCCGCTCCTGCCGCAGCCCGTGCTCCGGCCCGGCCGGGGGCAGCGCCGTGGAGAGCAGGCCCCTCTCGCCCTGCTCGCCGCCGAACTGGCCGAGGTAGTTGAAGCTGATCCGCGGGTCGGGGTCACCGGCCAGTTCGCCGGTGAGGTACCGCAGCGCGCCGTAGCCGACGCCGCGGTCCGGGACGGCCCGCAGCTGGCGCTTGACGGCGCGCATGGTGGCGGCCCACTCCCCGGCGCCGTCGTCGCCGGGCTCGGGGAGGGCGAGGGCGACCGGGTAGATCGAGGTGAACCAGCCGACGGTGCGCGTCAGGTCCACGTCCTCGAACAGCTCCTCGCGGCCGTGGCCCTCCAGGTTGACGGCGACCTGGTCGTGCCCGGTCCACTCCCGCAGGGTGCGGGCGAGCGCGGCGAGCAGCACGTCGTTGATCTGGGTGCGGAACCTGCCCGGCACCTGGTGGAGCAGGGCGTGCGTCTCGTCCGCGTCCAGCCGGGCCTGGACCGCGGCCTGGTCGGCGACGAGGTTGGTGCCGTCCGAGGTGTCGAGCGGCACGGCGAACTCGGCCGCCCCGGTGACCGACCGCCAGTAGGCCACCTGGCCGGCGAAGCCGCCCTCCTGGGCGTGGTGGCCGAGCCGGTCGGCCCAGTACCGCACCGAGCTGGACTTCGGCCCCAGGTCGCTCGCGCCGACGGAGAGGGCCTGTTCGTAGGCGGTCGCCAGGTCGCCGAGGATGATCCGCCAGGAGACTCCGTCGATGACCAGGTGATGGGCGGTGACCAGCAGCCTGAGCGGCGGATCGGCGGCGTCCGGCCCGGTCCCCGGCGCGGGCCGGGCGACGACGACGCGGAAGAGCGGGCCCCGCTCCAGGTCCAGCCCCGCCTTGGTCCGGGTCGCCAGGTCGAGCCAGGAGTCCTCCTCCGGAACTCCCGCGGGCAGCTCGTGCACCGTGAAGACCTCGTCGGGGCCTGCGGCGGCGATCCGCCCGGACCAGGTGCCGGCGGCGGCGCGGGTGAAGGTGGAGCGCAGCGCGTCGTGCTGGGTCAGCAGGGCCTCGACGGCGGCGCGCAGCGCACCGAGGTCGGTGCCGGGCTCCAGCGCGAAGGAGGTGGACATCGTGTAGTGCCCGGGGTCCACCGGGTGGGTGTCGAAGAACCACTCCCGTACGGGGGTGGGGGCCACCACGCCGAGGACCGTGCCCTGCTGGGCGCCGCCGTCGTCGGCCACCTGGCCGTTCTCGTCCACGGCCGCGGCAAGGGTGGCGACGGTCGGGTGGAGGAAGACGTCCCGGGAGGTGACGGCGAGTCCGGCGCGACGGGCCCGGGAGACCACCTGGAGGCTGATGATCGAGTCGCCGCCCAGGTCGAAGAAGTCGTCCTCCACACCGACCTGGCCGAGCCCCAGCACCTGGGCCCACACCTCGCACAGCACGCGCTCGGTCTCGGTGCGGGGTGCCGTGTAGACGTGGCCGGTCGTCTCGAAGCAGGGAGCGGGCAGGGCACGCCGGTCGAGCTTGCCGGCCGCGTTCAGCGGCAGCGCGTCCAGCGTCACGAAGGCCGCCGGGACCATGTGGTCCGGCAGGGTCCGGGCGAGGTGGGCCCGCACGCCGGCCTGGTCGGCCTGGTCCGGGCCGGTGGTGACGGTGACCAGGTAGGCCGCCAGGAACTTGACGCCCGGCTGGTCCTCGCGGGCGACGACGGCGGCCTGGGCGATCCCGGGGTGGGTGAGCAGCGCCGTCTCGATCTCGCCCGTCTCGATGCGGTGGCCGCGGATCTTGATCTGGTGGTCGTTGCGGCCCGCGTACTCCAGAGTGCCGTCGGGGCGGCGGCGGACCAGGTCGCCGGTGCGGTAGAGGCGGGCTCCCGGGGCGTAGGGGTGGGCGACGAAGCGTTCGGAGGTGAGGTGGGGCTGCCCGTGGTAGCCGCGGGCGAGGCTGCCCGCGAGGTACAGCTCGCCCCAGGCGCCGTCCGGGACCGGGTTGAGCGTCGCGTCCAGGACGTAGGCGCTCTTGCCCGCCAGGGGGCGGCCGATCGGGACGGTGGCCGCTCCGGGCTCCGGGTTCTCGTGCGAGAACCAGCCGGTGGCGTAGACGGTGGCCTCGGTGGGGCCGTAGATGTTGGCGACGGTGGTGCGCGGGAGGGCGCGGCGCGTCTGGTCGAGGAGGGTGGTGGGGAAGGCCTCGCCGGCCAGGACGAGGAGCTTGGGGTCGAGCCGGGTCGTCGGGTCGGCCACCAGGGCCTGGAAGGCGGAGGGGACGCCGGAGACGAGGGTGCCGTCCCAGGCAGGGCGGTCGGTGAGGCTGAGGATGTTGTGGGCGATCTCCAGGGTGCCGCCGGTGGCGAGGGTGCCGAAGAGTTCGAAGACGGAGACGTCGAAGTTGAGGCTGGTGGAGAAGAAGGTGTGGCGGAAGGTCTCCTCGCCGAGTGCCGTCGCCCAGGTGACCAGGCGGCTCATGGCCTCGTGCGCGATGACGACGCCCTTGGGCTTTCCGGTCGAGCCCGAGGTGTAGATGACGTACGCCGCGTTCGCCGGGGAGAGGGCGGGGTGCGGGACGGGGCGGTCGTCGGCGGTGAGGGCCTCGGTGACGAGGGCCGTGTCCACGGTGAGGTGGACGCCGCTGTCCTGTCGCATGTGGCGGAGGCGGTCGGCGGGGTACTCGGGGTCGAGCGGGACGTAGGCCGCGCCGGTCTTGAGGACGGCGAGGGCGGCGATCACCAGGTCCGGGGTGCGGGGCAGTGAGATGCCGATCCGGCGTTCCGGTCCGGCGCCGAGGTGCAGCAGGTGCCGGGCGAGCTGGTCCGAGCGGCGGCCCAGCTGTGCGTAGGTCAGCGTGGTGGACTCGTGCAGCAGGGCCACCGCCTGCGGGTTCCGGGCGACCTGCTCGGCGATCATCGCGACGACGGACCGGAACGCCTGCGGCGCCTCGGTGCCGACCGCCGGCCGCAGCGCGGCGCGTTCGCCGGCGTCCGTCATGGTGAGCTGGGCCAGCGGGAGGGCGGGCGTGGCCGCGGCCTCCCCGGCGAGGACCAGCCAGTGGCGGCAGAGCCGCGCGACGGTGGCCGCGTCGAAGAGGTCGGTGTTGAACTCGGCGACTGCCGCGAGCCCGCCGTCCCCGCTCTGCTGGAAGTGCAGGCTGAGCTCGAACTGCGCGGCCTCGCGCGGTATCGGCTGGTCCGTCACCCGCAGGCCGGGCAGGTCGAAGCTGCCGCCGGGCGCGTTCTGCAGCGCCACCAGGGCCTGCACCAGCGGGGTGCGGCTGGTGTCGCGCTCGGGGGCCAGCTCCTCGATGAGGCGGCTGAACGGCACGTCCTGGTGGGCGAAGGCGTCCAGCGTCGTCGTCCGTACGTCGTCCAGCAGCTGCCCGAAGGAGGCGGTGGCGTCGATCCGGGTCCGCAGGACCAGGGTGTTGACGAAGAAGCCGACCAGGTTCTCCAGTTCGGTGCGCTCACGGCCCGAGACGACCGTGCCCACCGCGACGTCGCGCTGGCCGGTGTAGCGGGAGAGGACCAGCTGGGTCACGGCCGTCAGCACCATGAAGAGACTGGCGCCACCGTCCCGGGCGACCTCCGCGAGCCGGCCCGCGAGAGCGGCCGGCACCTCGAAGGGGTGCACCGCGCCCGCCGAGGTCCGCACGGCCGGCCGGGGCCGGTCCGTGGGCAGCTCCAGCGGCTGGATGCCGTCCAGCTTCTCCCGCCAGTGGGCGAGCTGCCGGTCGAGCCCCTCGCCTTCGAGACGGTCGCGCTGCCAGACGGCGAAGTCCGGGTACTGGACGGGTAGCGGCGGCAGCGCCGGTGCGGTGCCGTGTACGGCGGAGGCGTACAGCTCGCTCAGTTCGCGGGTGATGATCCCCATCGACCAGCCGTCGGTGACGATGTGGTGCATCGCCAGGACCAGGACGTGCTCCGGCTCCGTGCCGTGCGCGGCGCCGGTCCTCGGCACCCCGGCGAGCAGGACGCGGACCAGCGGCCCGGCCGTCAGGTCGAAGGGCTCGGCGGCCTCGGCGCGCAGCAGCGCGTCCAGCGCCACCGCGTCGGCGGGGGCGGCGGTGCGCACCGGCACGGCCATGCGGTCGTGCACCACCTGCACGCCGCGCCCCGCGACGGAGGCGAAGGTGGTCCGCAGCGACTCGTGCCGGTCCACCAGCCCCGCCACCGCCGTGCGCAGCGCGCCGAGGTCGACGGTGCCGGTCAGCCGCAGCGCGCCGGTGACGGTGTACTCCACGCCGCCCGGCGTGAAGTCCTCCAGGAACCACAGGCGTTCCTGGGCGAAGGAGAGCGGCAGCAGGCCGTCGCGCGGCGCCGGGGTGACGGCCGCCTCGGCGGCCTCCTCCCGGGCGTCGATCTCGGCGGCGAGGCGGGCCACCGTCGGGTGGTCGAAGAGGGCGCGCGGGGTCAGGTGGGTGCGCAGCGCCGTGCGGATGCGGGAGGTGACCTTGAGGCTGGTGATCGAGTCGCCGCCCAGGGCGAAGAAGTCGTCGTGCGCGCCGATCCGTTCGGTGCCCAGCACCTCGCTCCAGAGGGCGGCCAGCGCCTGCTCGGTGGGGGTGGTCGGCGCGGTGTACGCCTCGGCGCCGCCGGTCAGGACGGGTGCGGGCAGGGCGCGCCGGTCGACCTTGCCGTTGACGGTCAGCGGGATCGCGTCGACCGCGGTGTAGGCGGCCGGGACCATGTACTCGGGCAGGTTTCCGGCCAGGTGGGCGCGGAGTTCGCCGGCCAGGTCCGGTGTGCCGGCCGCCTCCTGGTCCAGGACCACGTACGCGGCCAGGTACTTGGTGCCGGGCCGGTCCTCGCGGGCGAGGACGCAGCTGTGGGTGACGGCCGGGTGGGTCAGGAGCGCGGTCTCGATCTCCGCCGTCTCGATGCGGTAGCCGCGGATCTTCACCTGGGTGTCGGTACGCCCGAGGAAGTCGAGCCGGCCGTCGGGGCGGCGCCGGGTCAGGTCGCCGGTGCGGTACAGGCGCCGGCCCGGGTGGTGCGGGTCGGCCACGAACCGCTCGGCGGTGAGCCGGGCCCGGCCGTGGTAGCCGCGGGCCAGCCCGCTGCCGCCGAGGTACAGCTCACCGGGGACACCGACCGGGACCGGGCGCAGCGCCCCGTCCAGGACGTACGCGAGGGTGTCGTCCATCGGGGTGCCGAGCGGGGCGGGGCCGGTGGCGACGTCGTCTGCGGTGAGTGGTCCGCTGATGGCGAAGGTGGTGGTTTCGGTGGGGCCGTAGCCGTTGACCAGGGTGAGGTCGGGGTGGTGGGTGAGGAGGGTGTGGGCGGCGTGGTGGGGGACCGCGTCCCCGCCGGTCCAGATCTCCCTGAGTCCGGTGAAGCACTCCGGGTCCTCCTCGACGAGGACGCCGAAGAGGGCGGCGGTGATCCACAGGGCGGTGACGCCGTCGGCGGTGGCCTCGCGGATGGTGGTGGTGGTCAGGTCGCCGGTGGCGACGGTGAGGGTGTGGCCGTTGAGCAGGGGTACCCACACTTCGTAGGTGGCGGCGTCGAAGGAGTGCGGGGAGTGGAACAGCACCCGCTCGTGGGCGCCGTTCCTGAATCGCTGGTCGGCGGCGAGCGCCACGATGTCGGCGTGGGTCACCCCGACGCCCTTGGGGACGCCGGTCGAGCCCGAGGTGAACATGACGTACGCCAACGACTCCGGGCGGGCCGCCGCCGGAACCGGGGCGGCCTGGGCGGGGGCGGTGCCGGTCTCGGCCACCGGCAGGCCGGTGAGGGCCGCGCGGTCACGCAGGGCGGCGTCGGTGATGATCACCGTCGCCCCGCTGGACTCGACGGCCTGGCGAATCCGCTCGTCCGGGTAGCCGGCGAAGAGCGGCACGTAAGCGCCACCCGCCCTCAGCACGGCGAGCATCGCCACCACCACGTCGGCGGAGCGCTCCAGCAGCAGCGCCACCCGGCTCTCCGCGGCCGGGTCCACCCCGTGCCCGGCGAGGACCTGGGCCAGGCGCGTGGCACGGGCGTCCAGTTCGGCGTAGGTGAGCCGGTGGCCGTCGCACTCCACGGCGGTCGCGTCCGGCGTGGCCGCCACCCGCTCGGCGAAGGCGGCGGGCACGGTGCGGGGGACGGCGGCAGGGTCGAGGGTGCCGGCGTACGCCTCGACGGCCCGGTGCTCCTCCTCGGCCAGCAACGGCAGTCGGCCCACCGGCAGCCCTTCGGAGCCGGCCAGCGCGGTGACCGCCTGCCGCAGCCGGCCGGCGAGCCGCTCGGCCGTACCGGCGTCGAACAGCTCCGGGTCGTAGGCGAGGACCATCTCCAGGCTGTCCCCGGCGGCCGAGGCGACCAGCGTCAGCGCGTAGTTGGTGGACTCCACGGCGCTCAGGCCGCGGACCCCGAGGCCGTGCCCGCCGGTCCTCTCCTTGTCGACCGGGTAGTTCTCGAAGACCACCAGGCTCTCGAAGAGCGAGGTGCCCGGCGCGACGTCCGCAGTGATGTCGGAGAGCGCCACGTACTCGTGGCCGCGTGCCTCGGCCAGCTCCGCCTGGATGCCGGCCAGCCAGTCGGCGGCGGGCCGGGCCGGGTCCACCGTGACGCGGACCGGCAGGGTGTTGATGAAGAGGCCGAGGACGGACTCGGCGCCCGGCAGATCGGCGGGGCGGCCGGAGACGGTGGTGCCGAACACCACGTCCGTCACGCCCGCCTGCTGCCCGAGGACCAGTGCCCAGGCGCCCTGGACCAGGGCGTTGAGGGTCAGGCGGTGACGGCGGGCGAAGGCCCCGGCGCGGGTGGCCGCCCCCGGGTCGAGGGCGACCTCGACGCGGGCGGTCGACGCCCCCGTGCGGGAGTGCCCGGGCGCCCGGTCGTACGGCAGGGCCACCGGCTCCTCGAAGCCGGCCAGCGCCCGGCGCCAGTAGGCGCGTCCGGCCTCCTGGTCCCGGCCCGCCAGCCAGCGCAGGTAGTCGCCGAAGGAGCCGCGGACCGCCGGCGCGGCGGCGGGCTCCCCGCCGAGGGCGGCGTACTCGGCGACCACGTCGCCCAGTAGCGCCGCGTTGCTCCAGCCGTCCAGGAGCAGGTGGTGGAAGGTCCACACGACCTGCACGTCCCCGGCGCCGAGCCCGATCAGGGCCACGCGCAGCAGCGGGCCCTCGGCGAGGTCGACGCCCCTGGCACGGTCCTCGGCGAGGAAGTCGGCGAGCAGCAGCGCCCGTTCGGACTCGGCCGCGGCCGACCAGTCGGCGAGGTGCACCGGGGCGTCCAGTTGTCGGCGCACCACCTGGACGGGCTCCGGTACGCCTTCCCAGACCAGCGAGACGCGCAGCGCGTCGGCGCGCTCCAGGACCCGCCGCCAGGCGGTGGCGAGCCGTTCGACGTCGGTGACGCCCTCCAGGGTGAAGGTCAGCTGCTCCAGGTAGGCGCCGGAGGCGGGGTCGGCCAGGGCGTGGAAGAGCATGCCGGACTGGAGCGGGGTCAGCGGGTAGATGTCCTCGACCGTGCGGCCGTCCCCGGCGATCCGGTCCACCTCGGCCTGGCCGAGGGTGACCAGCGGGAAGTCCGAGGGGGTGCAGCCGCCCGCGCCGGGGTGGGCGCAGTGCTCGGCGAAGGCGGCCAGTTCGGCGGCGAAGCTCTCGGCGAGGCCGCGCACCGTCTCCTCGCGGTAGGTGTCGGCCGAGTACAGCCAGGAGAAGACCAGCTGTCCGTCCTGGACGGCGCCGACCACGTCCAGCAGGTGGGTACGGCGCTCGGCGGGGGCGTGCTCGCCGCCGGCCGACGGCAGGGCCGCGCCGAACAGGCCGGCCTCGTCCTCGTCGCCGGAGACGTCGAACTGACCGTGGTAGTTGAAGCTGACCAGCGGGTCGAGGCGGCCCACCGGGGCGTCGGCGAGGTGGCGCAGGGCGCCGTAGCCGATGCCGCGCCGCGGGACGGCCCGCAGCTGTTCCTTGACGCTCTTGACCGCGTCGGCCCAGCCGCTGTCCGAGTCGTCCCCGGCCGGCTCGGGCAGGGCGAGGGCGATCGGGTGCAGCGAGGTGAACCAGCCGACGGTACGGGTGAGGTCGGTGTCGGCGAACAGCTCCTCGCGGCCGTGGCCTTCCAGGGTGACGGCGACCCGGTCGTGCCCCGTCCAGGTGCGCAGGGTGCGGGCGAGGGCGGTGAGCAGGACGTCGTTGGCCTGGGTGCGGTAGAGGGCGGAGGCCTGCTGGAGCACGGCCTCGGTCTGTGCGGCGGTGAGGGCGAGGGAGACGGACGCCTGGGTGGCGACGGTGTTGCGGCCGTCCGGCAGGTCGACCGGGAGTGCGGTCACGGCCTGCTCGCTGACGGCCCGCCAGTACGGGATCTGGTCGTCGAAGCCTCCGGCGGCGGTGTGCGCGGCCAGCCGCTCGGCCCACTGCCGCACCGAGGTGCCCTTCGGGCCCAGCTCCGCCCGGCCGTCCGCGCTGATCTGCTCGTAGGCGGCGGCCAGGTCCTCCATGAGGACGCGCAGGGAGACGCCGTCCATCACCAGGTGGTGGGCGACCACGGCCAGCCGGGCGGGCCGCCCGGTGCCCTGCCGCCCGACGACGAAGCGGATCAGCGGGCCTCCGGCCAGGTCGAAGCCGGCGTTCGCGGCGAGGACGGCGGCGCGCCAGCGGGCGTCCGGGGTGTCCGCCGGATCGTCTCCGGCGGTCAGGTCGTGGACGTCGAGGACCGCGTCGGCGCATACGGCGCCGAGGTAGGCGGCGGCCGGGCGCGGCCCGGCGGTGGTGTCGAAGGTGAGGCGCAGGGCGTCGTGGTGGGCGAGCACGGCGGTCACGGCGGCGTGTAGCGCCGCCGCGTCGTACGCGGGGGTGAGGGCGACGGCGACCGAGAAGTTGAAGTGCCCGGGCGCGGCCGGATGCGTCTCGAAGAACCAGGCGCTCGCCGGGAGCAGGGGCACCGGCCCCGCGAGCGCGCCCTGCTCGGACAGGGTCTGGGCCGCGTCCTCGGAGGGCCGCACCGCCTGGGCGAGGGCGGCGACGGTCGGGTGGAGGAAGACGTCGCGGGAGGTGAGGGTGAGTCCGGTGCGGCGGGCGCGGGAGACCACTTGGAGGCTGATGATCGAGTCGCCGCCCAGGTCGAAGAAGTTGTCGTCGGCGCCGACGCGTTCGGCGCCGAGGATTTCGGCCCAGATGTCGGCGAGTAGTCGTTCGGTCTCGGTTCGGGGTGCGGTGTACGTGGTGGTGTCGGTGGTGAGGCGGGGTGTGGGCAGGGCGGCCCGGTCGAGCTTGCCGGCGGCGTTGAGCGGCAGCGCGTCGAGGGTGACGAAGGCCGCCGGGACCATGTACTCCGGCAGTGTCGCCGCGAGCAGCTCGCGCAGCTCGGCGTCGGGCACCTCGCCGGTGGCGACGACGTAGCCCACCAGATGCCGAGCGTCGGGGGTGTCCTCGCGGAGGACGACGGCGGCCCGGGTGACCAGGGGGTGGGCGAGCAGGGCGGTCTCGATCTCGCCGGTCTCCACGCGGTGGCCGCGGATCTTGATCTGGTGGTCGTTGCGGCCGGCGTACTCCAGGGTGCCGTCGGGGCGGCGGCGGACCAGGTCGCCGGTGCGGTAGAGCCGCTGTCCCGCGTGGTACGGGTGGGCGACGAAGCGGGCGGCCGTCAGGCCGGGCTGTCCGTGGTAGCCGCGGGCGAGGCTTCCCGCGAGGTACAGCTCGCCCCGAACGCCGTCGGGGACCGGGTTGAGCGTCGCGTCCAGAACGTACGCCGTCTTCCCGGCGAGGGCGCGGCCGATGGGCACGGCGGTGCCCTCCGGGGCCGGGTCCGTGTCGGAGAACCAGCCGGTGGCGTACACCGTGGCCTCGGTGGGGCCGTAGATGTTGGCGACGTCGGTCTGGGGCAGGGTGCGGCGGACGGTGTCGAGGAGGGTGGTGGGGAACGCCTCGCCGGCGAGGACCAGCAGGCTCGGGTCGAGGTGGGTGGTGGGGTCGTCGAGGACGGCGGTGACGGCGGAGGGGACGGCGGAGACGAGGGTGCCGTTCCAGGCCGGATGGTCGGTGAGGCTGAGGATGTTGTGGGCGATCTCCAGGGTGCCGCCGGTGGCGAGGGTGCCGAAGAGTTCGAAGACGGAGACGTCGAAGTTGAGGCTGGTGGAGAAGAAGGTGTGGCGGAAGGTCTCCTCGCCCAGCGTGGTGGCCCAGGTGACCAGGCGCGTCAGGGCGTGGTGCGGGATGACGACGCCCTTGGGCTTTCCGGTCGAGCCGGAGGTGTAGATGGTGTACGCCGCGTTCGCCGGGGAGAGGGCCGGGTGCGGCACCGGGCGGTCGTCGGCGGTCAGGGCCTCGGTGACGAGGGCCGTGTCCACGGTGAGGTGGACGCCGCTGTCCTGTCGCATGTGGCGGAGGCGGTCGGCCGGGTACTCGGGGTCGAGCGGGACGTAGGCCGCGCCGGTCTTGAGGACGGCGAGGGCGGCGATCACCAGGTCCGGGGTACGCGGCAGTGAGATGCCGATCCGGCGTTCCGGTCCGGCGCCGAGGTGCAGCAGGTGCCGGGCGAGCTGGTCCGAGCGGCGGCCCAGCTCCGCGTAGGTGAGCGAGGTCGCGCCGTGCAGCACGGCGAGGGCCTCGGGGCGCCGCGCGATGCGGTCGCCGGTCAGCTCCATGACCGTGCGGAACGGGCCGGGTCCGCCGTGCTCGGCCGCGTGCCGCGGCAGGAGGGCGGCGCGCTCGGCCGGCTCCAGCATGGTGAGGCGGGCCAGCGGCAACGCGGGCGTGGAGACCGCCTCCTCGGCGAGGGCCAGCCAGTGCCGACAGAGCCGGTCCACCGTCGCCGCGTCGAACAGGACGGAGCTGTACTCCGCCACACCGACCAGGGCGCCGTCGCCGGTCTCCTGGAAGTGCAGGCCCAGGTCGAACTGGGCAGCCGCACGCGGGATCTCGTACTCCTCGGCGGTGAGGCCGGGCAGGGCGAAGCTGCCGCCCGGGGTGTTCTGGAGCGTGATCATGGCCTGCACCAGCGGGGTGCGGCTCGGGTCGCGCTCGGGGGCCAGCTCCTCGATGAGGCGGCTGAACGGCACGTCCTGGTGGGCGAAGGCGTCGAGCGTGGTGCTCTTCACCTGGTCCAGCAGGTCGGTGAAGCTACGGGCGGCGTCCACCTCGGTGCGCAGGACCAGCGTGTTGACGAAGAAACCGACCAGTCCCTCCAGTTCGGTCCGTTCGCGTCCCGAGACTGCGGTGCCCAGGGCGAGGTCGCGGCGGCCCGTGTAGCGGGCCAGGGTCAGCTGGGTCACCGCCGTCAGGCCCATGAAGAGGCTGGCGCCCCGGGTGCGGCCCAGCTCCGTCAGGCGCCCGGCCAGCGCGGCCGGGACGGTGAAGAGCCGGGTGCTGCCCTCCGCCGTCCTGACCTGCGGGCGCGGGCGGTCCGTCGGCAGGTCCAGCGGCTCCAGCCCGGCCAGCCGCGCGCGCCAGTGGGCGAGCTGGGCGTCGAGCGCGTCGCCGGTGTGCTGCTCGCGCTGCCAGGCGGCGAAGTCCGGGTACTGGACGGGTAGTTCGGACAGGCGTGGCTGCTCGCCGCGGACGGCGGCGGCGTACAGCTCGCTCAGTTCGCGGGTGATGATCCCCATCGACCAGCCGTCGGTGACGATGTGGTGCATCGCCAGCACCAGGACGTGCTCCCCGGGGGCGGCCCGGACCAGCAGGACGCGGATCAGCGGGCCGGTGCGCAGGTCGAACGGCCGGACGGCCTCGGTCCGCAGCACCGCGTCCACCTCGGCGGCGCCGGTGACGCCGACGGTCCGCACCGGCACCTCGACGGTGTCGTGGACGACCTGGACACCCCGCCCGTCGACCTCGTCGAAGGTGGTGCGCAGCGCCTCGTGCCGGGCGACCAGGCCCGCCACCGCGCTCCCCAGCGCCGCCTCGTCGAGCGTGCCGGTCAGGCGCAGCGCGCCGACCACGTGGTACTCGACGGAGCCCGGGGTGAAGTTCTCCAGGAACCACAGGCGTTCCTGCGGCAGCGACATGGGCAGCTGCCCGCCCCGGGCCACCGGGACCACGGGCGACCCGGCCCGGCCGGCGCCCTCGTCGCCCTCCCCGCCGTCGATCTCGGCGGCGAGGCGGGCCACCGTCGGGTGGTCGAAGAGGGCGCGCGGGGAGAGGTGCGTCCCGAGGGCCGTGCGGGCCCGGGAGGTCACCTTCAGGCTGGTGATGGAGTCGCCGCCGAGCGCGAAGAAGTCGTCGCCGGTGCCGATCCGCTCCCGGCCCAGGACTTCGGCCCAGATGGCGCACAGGGCCCGCTCTGTCTCCGTGCGCGGCGCGGTGTACTCCTCCTGGGCCGGGGCGAGGTCCGGGGTGGGCAGGGCGCGCCGGTCGACCTTGCCGTTGACGGTCAGCGGGATCGCGTCGACCGCGGTGAAGGTCGCCGGGACCATGTACTCGGGCAGGCTTCCGGCCAGGTGGGCGCGGAGTTCGCCGGCCAGGTCCGGTGCGCCGGCCGCCTCCTGGTCCAGGACCACGTACGCGGCGAGGTACTTGGTGCCGGGCCGGTCCTCGCGGGCGAGGACGTGGCTGTGGGTGACGGCCGGGTGGGCGAGGAGGGTGGTCTCGATCTCGGCCGTTTCGATGCGGTAGCCGCGGATCTTGACCTGGGTGTCGGTGCGGCCGAGGAAGTCGATGCGGCCGTCGGCGCGCCAGCGGGCGAGGTCGCCGGTGCGGTAGAGGCGGCCTCCGGGGTGGTGGGGGTCGGGGAGGAAGCGTTCGGCGGTCAGGCGTGGTTGGTGGTGGTAGCCGCGGGCCACGCCGCTGCCGCCGAGGTACAGCTCACCGGGGACGCCGATCGGGACCGGGCGCAGGGTGCTGTCCAGGATGTACGTGTACATGTTGTCCATCGGGGTGCCCAGCGGGGCGGGGCCGGTGGCGACGTCGTCGGCGGTGAGTGGTCCGCTGATGGCGAAGGTGGTGGTTTCGGTGGGGCCGTAGCCGTTGACCAGGGTGAGGTCGGGGTGGTGGGTGAGGAGGGTGTGGGCGGCGTGGTGGGGGACGGCGTCGCCGCCGGTCCAGATCTCTTTGAGGCCGGTGAAGCAGGTGGGGTCTTCTTCGACGAGGACGCCGAAGAGGGCGGCGGTGATCCACAGGGCGGTGACGCCCTCGGCGGTGGCCTCGCGGATGGTGGTGGTGGTCAGGTCGCCGGTGGCGACGGTGAGGGTGTGGCCGTTGAGCAGGGGTACCCACACTTCGTAGGTGGCGGCGTCGAAGGAGTGCGGGGAGTGGAACAGCACCCGCTCGTGGGCGCCGTTCCTGAACCGCCGGTCGGCGGCGAGGGCGGTGATGTCGGCGTGGGTCACCCCGACGCCCTTGGGGAGGCCGGTCGAGCCCGAGGTGAACATGACGTACGCCAGGGAGCCGCCACGGGCCGGGGCGGGCAGCGCCGTACCGGTGTCGGTCCCGGCGGGCAGGTGTCGCGGGTCGAAGGTGGCGACGCCGGCCAGGGAGGGCTGGTCGCGGTCGGTGAGGACGAGGGTGGTGCCGCTGCGGCCCAGGATGTCGCCCAGGCGCTCCTCGGGGTGGCCGGTGTGGAGCGGGACGTAGGCGCCGCCCGCCTTGAGCACGGCGAGCATCGCCACCACCACGTCGGCGGAGCGTTCCAGGAGCAGCCCCACCCGGGACTCGGCGGCCACTCCGCGCTCGGCCAGGGCGCGGGCCAGCTGGTCGGTGCGCCGGTCGAGCGCGCGGTAGGTCAGCGAGGAGCCGCCGGCGGTGATCGCGACGGCGTCCGGGGTGGCGGCGGCCCGCCGGGCGAAGACCTCCACCACCGAACCGTCCACCGGGTTCCGGGCCCCGCTGCCCCACTCGCCGAGCAGGCGGTCGCGTTCGGCGCCGGTCAGCAGCTCGATCTCGGCGACCGGCGCCTCGGGCCGCTCGACCAGGCGGGTCACGGCGGCGGCCAGCTGGCCGGCCAGCCGCTCGGCGGTGGCCTGCTCGAAGAGGGCCGGGTCGTAGGCGAGGGTCAGGCCGAGGCGGTCGCCGGTGGCCGCCGCGATCAGCGTCAGGGCGTAGTGGGTCGCCTCGACGGCCTCGGCCGCGCGGACACCGATGCCGTGCCGGGCGGCGGCGGCTTCGTCCACCGGGTAGTTCTCGAAGACGACCAGGCTGTCGAAGAGGGAGGCGCCGGGCGTCAGGTCCGTCTCGATGTCGGAGAGTGCCACGTACTCGTAGCGGCGGGACTCGGCCTGCTGGTCCTGGATGCCGCGCAGCCAGTCGGCGGCGCGTACGCCCGGGGCGGCGCTCACCCGGACGGGCAGGGTGTTGATGAAGAGGCCGAGCAGCGCCCCGGCGCCGGGCAGGTCGGCCGGGCGGCCCGAGACGGTGGTGCCGAACACCACGTCATGACAGCCCGCGTACTGGCTGAGTACCAGCGCCCAGGCGCCCTGGACCAGGGCGTTCTGGGTGATCCGGTGGTCCCGGGCGTAGGCGCCGGCGCGTTCGGCGACGGCCGCGTCCAGCGCCACCGTCACGCGAGCGCTGGACTGGCCGCGCCGTACCTGCTCGGGAGTGTGGTCGTACGGCAGGGCCACCGGCTCCTCGTAACCGGCCAGCGCCCGGCGCCAGTGGCCGCGCCCGGCCTCCTGGTCCTGCCCGGCGAGCCAGCGCAGGTAGTCGCCGAAGGAGCCGCGGGCCGTGGGGGAGGCGGTGCCGTCGCCGGTCAGCGCGGCGTACCGGGCCAGGACGTCGGAGAGGAAGGCGGCGGTGCTCCAGCCGTCCAGGAGCAGGTGGTGGAAGGTCCACACCAGCTGGACGCGGCCTTCGCCGGGCAGCCGGATCAGCGTCACCCGCATCAGCGGGGCGGTGGCCAGGTCGATGCCGCGCGCCCGGTCCTCGTCCAGGAACTTCCGGAGGAACGCGTCCTGGGCATCCTCGGTGAGGCCGGTCGCGGAGCGGTCGAGGAAGGTGACCGGCACCTCGGCCCGGCGGCGCACCACCTGGACGGGCTCGCGGACGCCCTCCCAGACCAGCCCGACGCGCAGCGCGTCGGAGCGCTCCACCGTCCGCTGCCAGGCGTCGGCCAGCAGCGCGGGGTCGGCGACGCCGTCCAGGGTGAGGACGAACTGCTCCAGGTAGGCGGGGGATTCGGGCTCCGCCAGGGCGTGGAAGAGCATGCCGGACTGGAGCGGGGTCAGCGGGTAGACGTCCTCGACCGTGCGGCCGTCCCCGGCGATCCGGTCGACCTCTCCCTGGTCGAGGGCGACCAGGGAGAAGTCCGAGGGCGAGCGACCGCCCGCGCCGGGCTCCGCGCAGTGCGCGACGAAGGCGGCGAGCTGCGCGGTGTACTCCTCGACCAGCGCCCGGACCGTCTCCTCGCGGTGCACGCCCGCCGAGTAGTGCCAGGTGAAGACGAGCCGGCCGTCGAGCAGGCCGGCGGTCACGTCGAGGAGGTGCGGCCGGTGCTCGCGGGGGCTGTGCTCACCGCCCGGGTTGAGGACGGAGGAGAGGTACCAGGGGTCCGCGGCGTCCGGCGCCTGTGAGGTGGTGCCCGCCAGGTCGAGGCGGCCCAGGTAGTTGAAGCTGATCCGGGCGGAGTCGTGACCCGCGAAGTGGCCGCCGAGGTGGCGCAGGGCGCCGTAGCCGATGCCCCGGTCCGGGACGGCGCGCAGCTGCTCCTTGACCGAGGTGACGGCCGGGCCCCACTCCTCGTCCTCGGGCAGCGCGAGCGCCACCGGGTGGATGGAGGTGAACCAGCCGACGGTGCGGGTCAGGTCGAGGTCGGCGAAGAGCTCCTCGCGACCGTGCCCCTCCAGGCTGACGGGGACCCGGTCGCGGCCGGTCCAGCCGCGCAGGGTGCGGGCGAGAGCGGTGAGGAGGGCGTCGTTGATCTGGGTGCGGTAGACCGCCGGGACCTGCTGGAGGAGCTGGTCGGTCTGGGCGCGGGTGAGGCCGCCGGAGACCGCGGCGGCGGTCGCGGTGGTCGCGTCGCCCGCCGGGTCGTCCAGCGGGAGCGAGGCGTCGGCGCCGCCCATGACCGAATCCCAGTACGGGAGTTGGCCGTCGAAGCCGCCCTCGGCGGTGTGCCGGGCCAGGCGCTCGGCCCACGCGCGCACCGAGGAGGTCTTGGGCCCCAGGTCGACGGGGGCGCCCGCGGCGGCCTGGGCGTAGCCGCGCCGCAGGTCGTCGAGGAGGATGCGCCAGGTCACGCCGTCGACCAGCAGGTGGTGGGCGATGACGGCGAGGCGTACGGGCGTCTCCGGGCCGCCGGTGCCGACCAGGACCCGGACCAGCGGGGAGCCGTCGAGGCGGAAACCGGTCTGGGCGGCGTCCCTCAGCTCCTGCCAGCCGGGCGCGGCCGGGCTGGTCAGCTCGTGGACGGAGTGGATCGCGTCGAGGCCGGCGTCGGGGGCGTACCGCGCGGTGCGCACGCCGTCCCCGTCTGTGGCGAAGACCATGCGCAGCGCGTCGTGGTGGAGCAGGAGGGCGCGGACGGCCTCGCGCAGGGCGGCCAGGTCGGTGCCGGGCGGCAGTTCGGCCTCGGCCGCCATGTTGAAGTGCTCGGGCGCGGCACGGTGGTGGGCGAAGAACCACTCGCGGATCGGTGTGGTGGGGAGGGCCCCGGAGAGCACGCCCTGCTCGGCCTGGACGGCGGCCCCCGCTCCGGTCCCGGCGGCGGCCAGGTGGGCGGCGAGGGTGGCGACGGTCTGGCGGGCGAAGATGTCGCGTGTCGTGAGTTCGAGTCCGGCGCGGCGGGCTTGGGAGACGACCTGGATGCTGAGGATGGAGTCGCCGCCGAGGCTGAAGAAGTTGTCGTGGGTGCCGACGTGTTCCAGGTCGAGGGTCTTTGCCCAGATCGTGCAGAGCGTCTGTTCGGTGGGGGTGGTGGGTGCGACGTAGCCGGTCTTTTCCTGGGTCGGGGCGGGCAGGGCGCGGCGGTCGAGTTTGCCGCTGGCGTTGAGGGGGAGGGCGTCGAGGGTGACGAAGGCGGCGGGGACCATGTAGGCGGGGAGCCGGTCTTTCAGCCAGCTGCGCAGAATGTCCGCGCCGGGTGCGGTGGTCTGTTCGGTCGGGACGGTGTACGCGACGATCCGTGGCGTGCCGGGGCTGTCCTCGCGGACCATGGCGGCTGCTTGGCCGACGTCGGGGTGG
This sequence comes from Streptomyces sp. BBFR102, assembly GCF_051397025.1. Taxonomy (NCBI): domain Bacteria; kingdom Bacillati; phylum Actinomycetota; class Actinomycetes; order Kitasatosporales; family Streptomycetaceae; genus Streptomyces; species Streptomyces sp. BBFR102. The sequence continues at coordinate 2,470,330 of NZ_CP195757.1, read as the reverse complement.
GAGGTCAACGCGGTTTCGATCTCGCCGAGTTCGATGCGCAGGCCGCGGATCTTGACTTGGTCGTCGGTGCGGCCGAGGTAGGTGAGGGTGCCGTCGGTGTTCCAGTGGACCAGGTCGCCGGTGCGGTAGAGACGCTGCCCCGGGTGGTCGGGGTCGGCCACGAAGCGGGTGGCCGTCAGTCCGGGTTGTCCGTGGTAGCCGCGGGCCAGGCCGGTTCCGCAGACGTGGAGTTCACCGGGGACGCCGACCGGGACGAGGCGCAGCCATCGGTCGCGGACGGTGAGGTGGGCCTCGGCCACCGGGGTGCCGATGGGTGGGGTTCCGGTGGGGTCGGTGTCGAGGGCGGTGCTGATGCTGGCGGCGACGGTGATCTCGGTCGGCCCGTAGGCGTTGAGTAGGCGGCGGCCGGGTGCCCAGCGGTGGACGAGGTCGGGGGTGAGGGCTTCTCCGCCGGTGGCGAGGACGGTCAGGTCGGGCAGGGGCGGGGCGTCGGTGGGAATGCTGGCGAGGACGGTCGGGGGGATGAGGGTGTGGGTGATCCGGTGGTGGGCGAGGGTGTCGTGGAGGTCCTGGCCGGCCAGGGCGCGGCCGTCGTCGGGGATGACGAGGGTGGCGCCGCCGGAGAGGGCCATGAGCAGTTCCATGACTGAGGCGTCGAAGCCGGCCGAGGCCAGTTGGAGCACGCGCGCGTCCGTGCCGATCGAGAAGCGTTCGCCCAGTGCGGCGGTGAAGGCGGTGATGCCGCGATGGGTCACCAGGACGCCCTTGGGGCGGCCGGTGGAGCCCGAGGTGTAGATCATGTAGGCGCCGGCGTCGAGTGGTACGTCGGCCACCGGCGCGGGGCCGGGCAGTTCGGGCAGCTCGTGCCACTCGGACAGGGTGTGCGGGGTGACGACGAGGGCGGCACCGCTGTCCTCCCGGACGAAGGCGGACCGCTCCTGGGGCCATTCGGGGTCCATCGGCACGTAGATGCCGCCGAGTCGGGTGATGGCGAGCAGTACGGTCAGCCACTCCACCGATCGGGGCAGGGCCACCCCGACGCGGACCTCGGGGCCGACGCCCAGTGCGGTGAGGCGGTGTGCCACCCGCTCCACGCGCGCGTCGGTCTCGGCGTACGAAAGGTTCTCGTCGCCGCAGGTCACCGCGGTGCCGTTGGTGCCACGCGCAGCCACGCGGGAGCGCCACAGGGCGCCCAGGGTGACCGGGGTCCGGCCGGTGCCGGTGCGGGAGACGCCCCAGCCGTCGAGCAGCGTTTCCCGCTCCTCCCCGGTGACCAGCTCCACCTGGCACAGGGGACGCGCGGCGCCCTCGCCGACCACCGCGGAGGCCAACTCCACCCAGTGGCGGCACATACGCTCCACCGTCGCCCGGTCGAACAGGTCGGTGCTGTACTCGGCCGCCGCCAGCAGTCGCCCGTCCTGCTCGACGAAGGAGAAGGTGAGGTCGAACTGGGCCGCGTCCCGGGTCGAGGGGACCGCCTCGGCGCGCAGGCCCGGCAGGGCGAACTCGGCGCGCGGGGTGTTCTGGAGCACCACCATGGCCTGCACCAGCGGGGTGCGGCTCGGGTCGCGCTCCGGCGCCAGCGCCTCCACCAGGCGGCTGAACGGCACGTCCTGGTGGGCGAAGGCGTCCAGGACCGTGGTGCGGACCCGGGCGAGCAACTCCTCGAAGGAGTCCGAGCGGTCGATGCGGGTGCGCAGGACGACCGTGTTGACGAAGAAGCCGACCAGGTCCTCCAGGGCGGCTTCGTCGCGGCCGGAGACGCCGGTGCCCAGCGCGACCTCCTCGCGCCCGCTCCAGCGGGCCAGCACCAGCTGGGTCAGGGCGGTCACCACCATGAAGAGGCTGGCGCCCCGGTCGCGGCCGAGCGCGTTCAGTTCGCGGGCCAGGTCCGCCGGTATCGCGAAGGTGTGCTGGGCCCCGGCCGAGGTGCGCACGGCCGGGCGGGGCCGGTCGGTCGGCAGTTCCAGCGGCTCCAGGCCGGCCAGGCGCTCGCGCCAGTAGCCGATCCGTTCCTCCAGCGCTTCCGCGGTCATCCGCTCACGCTGGCGGACGGCGAAGTCCGGGTACTGGACCGGGAGTTCGGGGAGGCACGCGGGCTCGCCGTGGACGGCCGCCGTGTAGAGGGCGCTCAGTTCGCGGGTGATGATCCCCATCGACCAGCCGTCGGTGACGATGTGGTGGATCACCAGGAGCAGGGTGTGGGTGCCCGGCTCGGGGGTGGCGACCAGCAGGACGCGCAGCAGCGGGCCGGTGCGCAGGTCGAAGGGGACGGCGGTCTCGGCGCGCAGCAGGGCGTCCAGCTCGGCGTCGGAGGCGGCGGTGGCGGTGCGGACCGGGACCTCCACCGTCGGGTGGACCACCTGGGTGCCCTGCCCCTCGACGGTGGCGAAGGTGGTGCGCAGTGCCTCGTGCCGGGTGACCAGGCCCGCGACGGCGGCGCCGAGCGCGGCGTGGTCGACGGTGCCGGTCAGCCGCAGCGTGCCGCTGACGTGGTACTCGGTGGCGCCGGGCGCGAAGTCGTCCAGGAACCACAGGCGTTCCTGCGCGAAGGAGAGCGGCAGACGGCCCTCGCGCGGGACCGGGAGCATGGGCTGCGTGGGCTCGTCCTTCGGCGCGGCGGCCCTCGCCCGGTCCACGGCCTCGGCCAGGTCGGCCAGCCGGGGCGCGTCGAAGAGGTCGCGGACGGCCAGCCGCGCGCCGAGGCGGGTGCGGACCCGGCTGATGACCCGGGTGGCGAGCAGCGAGTGGCCGCCCAGCGCGAAGAAGTCGTCCTCGGCACCGACGCGTTCGACGCCCAGCACCTCGGCCCAGACCGCGGCGAGCGCCGTCTGCGTGCCCGGGCTCGGGGCCACGTACGCGGCGGACTCCGACCACACCGGGGTGGGCAGGGCGCGGCGGTCCAGCTTGCCGCTGGCGGTCGCCGGCAGCGCGGCCAGGGCGACGAAGGCGGCCGGGACCATGTAGTCGGGCAGGCTGTGCCGGACCAGTTCGCGCAGGTCGCGGGCGGTGGGCAGGGTACGGCCCGGGGCCGGCACCAGGTAGCCGGCGATCCGCGCGGTGCCCTCGGCGTCCTCGCGGACGGCGGCGGCCGCGTCGGCCACGTCGGGGTGGGCGCGCAGAGCGGCCTCGATCTCGCCGGGCTCGATGCGGAAGCCGCGCACCTTGACCTGGTCGTCGGCGCGGCCCAGGTGCTCCAGGGCGCCGTCGGCGGCCCAGCGCACCAGGTCACCGGTGCGGAAGAGGCGCCCGCCGCTGCCGAAGGGGTCGGCGACGAAGCGTTCGGCGGTGTGGCCGGGACGGTTGGTGTAGCCGCGGGCCAGTCCGGCGCCGGCCACGTACAGCTCACCCGGGACGCCGCGCGGCACCGGGGCGAGGCGGGCGTCCAGGACGCGGACGCGGGTGTTCCAGAGGGGGGTGCCGACGCGGGCGTCGCCGCCGTCCGCCTCCCAGGCGAGGGAGTCGGCGCTGATCTCCGAGGAGCCGTAGAGGTTGAGCAGGCGGGCGTGGGGGAGCTTCGCGCGGAAGCGGGCCGCCAGCGGGCGGCTGAGCGGTTCGCCGCTGCTGACCCAGGTGGTGCAGGAGGCGAGTGCCGCCGGGTCGGTCTCGTCCAGGAGGACCGCGAGCAGGCTCGGCACCAGGGTGAGGCGCCGCACGCGGTGGTGGCGGACCAGCTCGGCCAGGGCGAACGGGTCCTTGACGGCCTCGTCCGGGGCGAGCACGACATGGCCGCCGTGGACGAGGGTGCCGAGCAGTTCGGTGACGCTGTCGAGGAAGCCGACCGAGCTCTTGGCCAGGACCACCGCCTCCCGCTCCTGCGGATACCGGTCGGCGAACCACGCCCAGCGGCTCAGCAGGCCGCCGTGCAGCCCGAGCACGGCCTTGGGGCGGCCGGTCGACCCGGAGGTGTGGATGACGTACGCGGCGTGGGCGCCGGTGAGCGCGACCTGCGGGGCGGTCTCCGGCAGGGCGGCCGTCCGCTCCCGGACGAGGTCGACGCGGACGACGGCGGGCGGCGGGTCGGCCGCCTCGTCCCCGGGGGCGCCGGGAGCGGTGAGCAGCCCGGCCAGGGAGTCGGTGGTGACGACGGTGCCCACCCGGCTCTCGGCCAGCATCCAGGCGACGCGTTCGCGCGGCAGCGCCGGGTCGACGGGCAGGTGGACGCCGCCCGCCTTCAGCACGGCGAGAGCAGCCACCACGAGGTCGGTGGTGCGCGGCAGGCAGACCGCCACCGGGTCCTCGGGGCGCACCCCGGAGTCGATCAGGTGGTGGGCCAGCTGGTTGGCGCGGGCGTCGAGCTCGGCGTAGGCCAGCTGTTCGTCGCCGCTGGTGAGCGCGGGGGCGCCGGGGGTGCGGGCGGCCTGCTCGGCGAACCGGCCGGGGATGGTGCCCTCGGCCGCCTCCGGACGGTCGGCGCCGCCGCCGTCGGCGAGCAGCCCGGCCAGCTCGGCGCCGGCGACCGGTGCGGCCTCGTCCAGCCGCACGGCGGGGTCGGCGACGACCGCACGGGCCAGCGCCGTGAAGTGCCGCCCCATCCGCTGCACGGTGGCGGCGTCGAAGAGCGCCGCGCGGTACTCGATCGCGCAGTGCAGCGGCCCGCCGCCGGTCTGCGCGGCGCCCTCCACGAACTCCCAGCTCACCTCGTACGGGGAGGTGGCGCGGGCCAGTTGGCCGCGCTCCACGCGCAGCCCCTCGAAGGCCGCGGGCTCGGCCGGGGTGTTCTGGAGGACCACCATCGACTGCACGAGCGGGGTGCGCGAGGTGTCGCGCTCCGGCGCCACCAGCTCCACCAGCCGCTCGAACGGAACGTCCTGGTGGTCGAAGGCGGCCAGCACGGTCTCCCGGACCTGGTCCAGGTAGGCGGTGAAGGGCAGGCCCGGGTCGAGGCGGGAGCGGAGGACCAGGATGTTGACGAAGAAGCCGACGAGGGGTTCCACCTCGGCCCGTTCGCGGCCCGGCACGGCGGTGCCCACCGCGATGTCGTCCTGGCCCGAGCGCCGGGCCAGCAGGAGCTGGGTCAGCGCGGTCAGCGTGACGAAGAGGCTGGCGCCGCGCTCGCGGCCCAGCGCCCGCAGCCCGTCGGCCACCTCCTCCGGCAGGTCGAAGGTGTGCACGGCACCGGCGTCGCCGGACGCAGCCGTACGCGGTCGGTCGGTCGGCAGTTCCAGCGGCGGGACGCCCGCCAGTTGCTCCTGCCAGTACGCGGCGTGGCGGTCGAGGGCGTCGCCGGCGAAGCGGGCCCGCTGCCAGGCCGCGAAGTCGGCGTACTGCACGGCGAGGGGCGCGGGCCGGGCCGCGGCCCGCTCCGGGTGGACGGCCGCCGAGTAGCCCGCGCTCAGCTCGCGCAGGACGATCTCCATCGAGGCGCCGTCGGTGACGATGTGGTGCATCCCCAGCAGGAACCGGTACGTGCCGCCCGCCGCGCCCTCCCCGGCGCCGGTGCGCACCAGCAGGGCGCGGACCAGCGGCCCGTGCTCCAGGTCGTACGGTGCGGCCAGCTCGGTGGCGAAGAGCAGGTCGCACGCGGCCTCGGCCGACTCCTCCGTGGCGTGCTCGGCCGTCAGGTCCAGGTGCCGGAACGGCACCGGGGAGGGCGGGCGGACGGTCTGCCGGGCCACGCCCTCCACCGCGGTGAAGGTGGTGCGCAGCGCCTCGTGCCGGGCCACCACCGCGTTCAACGCGGCGCGGAAGGCGGGCACGTCCAGCGCGCCCGTCAGCCGTAGGCTCAGCCCGGAGTTGTTCTCGGCCGACCCCTGCTCGTACTCCTCCATGAACCACAGCCGCTGCTGGGCGAAGGAGAGGGGGAGGGTGCCGTCCCGGTCGACGCGGGCGATGGTGTTCCGGCTGCGGCCGCGCCCGGCGAGGCGGTTCCGGAGTTTCTCCTGCACGTGTTCCGGCAGCGAACTGATCCGGGCCTCGCGCGAAGACGCGGCGTCCATGGAAAGCTCCCATTCGTGAGAGGGGAAAGCGGTGAAAAAGGCGTGCGAACGCCGCCGACGGGCCGGGAATTTCGTCCGGCCCGTCGACGCCCACGCAGGAAAAGCGATGGAGTTCTCGACCTTTTAGCAGGTCACAACGGTTCCATGGGGTGCTGGAAAGCTGCTTACCCGCCGTTCTCGATCTCCGCGATGATCATTTCCTCGATTTTCCCGGCGAGGCCGGAAACGGTCGGGAAATCAAACATCACGCGGGCAGAGGGGTCGATGTCGAACGTGGTCCGGACCCTAGCAATCACCCGAAGGCTCAGGACCGAGTTTCCGCCCAGGCTGAAGAAGTCCTCCTCGGCGCTCACCTGGTCCCACTCCAGGCCCAGCACCTCCGCCCAGATGTCGGCCACCGCCTCCTCGGTCGGCGTGGCCGGCGCCACGTAGGCGGCGGCCACGCCGTACTCCGGCGCGGGCAGCGCCCGCCGGTCGAGCTTGCCGTTGGTGGTGAGCGGCATCCTCTCCAGCGCCACGAAGGCGGCGGGGACCATGTACTCCGGCAGGGCCTCCGCCAGCGACCGGCGCAGCTCGCCCGGGTCGAAGCCGCCCGGCCCGGCCGGCACCACGTACGCCACCAGCCGGTGGTCGCCCGGCTGGTCCTCGCGGACCACCACCGCGCCCTGCGCCACCGACGGGTGCCCGGCCACCAGTGCCTCGATCTCGCCGAGTTCGATGCGGAAGCCGCGGATCTTCACCTGGTCGTCGTTGCGCCCGAGGTAGTCGAGGGTGCCCGAACCGGTCCAGCGCGCCGTGTCGCCGGTGCGGTACATGCGGGCACCCGGCCCGCCGAACGGGTCGGCGACGAAGCGGGTGGCGCTCAGTCCCGGCCGCCCGAGGTAGCCGCGGGCCAGAGCGCCCCCGGCGATGTACAGCTCGCCCCTGACCCCGGCGGGCACCGGCCGGCAGGCCGCGTCCAGGACGTAGGCGCGCAGGTGGGGCAGGGCGCGGCCGATCACCGAGGCGGTCCCGGGCACCAGGGGGCCGGGCTGCGCCCGGTGGCTGGTGACGTGCACGGTGGTCTCGGTGATCCCGTACATGTTGACGAGGGCCGGACCGCCCTTCCCGGAGCGCTCCACCCAGCCGGCGATGCGGCCCCAGTCCAGTGCTTCCCCGCCGAACACGACGGTACGCAGGGCCAGTCGCCCGTACAGGCCCGGCTCGCCGTCCAGTGCCTCGGTGAGGCGGTAGAAGGCCGAGGGGGTCTGGTTGAGCACGGTGACCCGCTCGTCGGCGAGGAGCCGCGCGAACTCCTCGGGCGCCCGGGCCGTGTCCAGGCCCACCACGACCAGCCGCCCGCCGTGGGCGAGGGCGCCCCACAGCTCCCAGACGGTGAAGTCGAAGGCGTACGAGTGGAACATCGTCCACACGTCGTCGGGGCCGAAGGCGAACTCCTCCGCCGTGGCGTGCAGCAGCCGCGCCACGTTCCCGTGGGTGACCACCACGCCCTTGGGGCGGCCGGTCGACCCGGAGGTGTAGATGACGTACGCCGCCGCGTCCGTGCGCACCACGGCCCGGCGGGAAGGGCGCGCGGGACCGTCGGCGAGGGCGCGCACGGTCTCCGGCGCGTCGAGCACCACCGTCCGCGCGCCCGCGCCGCCGGGCAGGGCGTGCGCGGCCTCCCGCGCGGTGACCGCCAGCTGCACCGCGCTGTCCTTGAGGAGGTACGCGATCCGGTCGGCCGGGGAGGCCGGGTCCACCGGGACGTACGCGCCGCCGGCCTTCAGCACCGCCAGGATCGCCACCACCAGCTCCGTGGAGCGGGGCAGCACCAGGGCGACGCGGGACTCGGGGCCGACGCCCCGCCCGGCGAGGTGGGCGGCGAGCCGGTCGGCCCGGGCGTCCAGTTCGCCGTAGCTGAGGGTGGTGTCCTGGAAGGTCACGGCGGGGGCGGTCGGGGCGAGACGGGCCCGCTCCTCGAACCGGACGAGCGGGGAGGGATGCGGTAGCCCGTCCCGGGCGTACCGGGGCTCCGGACCCAGGAGCCGGGCCCGCTCGTCCTCGTCCAGGAACTCGTGGCGGAGCAGCGGCCGTCCGGCCCCCGCGAAGCCCTCCTCGTCCAGGTCGGCGGTGAGGCTGTCGGCGAGGGTGAGCCAGTGCCGGACCAGCCGGGCGATGGTGGCGCCCTCGAAGAGGTCGCTGTGCACGGCGAGGGCCGACAGGCCGCCGTCCCCGTCCGGCTGGAACTCCAGGTGCAGGTCGAACTGGGCAGCCTCGCGCGGCGGCAGGAACTCCTCGGCGCGGACCCCCGGCAGTTCCAGCGCCGCCGGGGGCGTGTTCTGGAGCACCAGCATCGCCTGCACCAGCGGGGTGCGGCTGGTGTCGCGCTCAGGCGCCAGCTCCTCCACGAGGGTGCTGAACGGCACGTCCTGACGGGCGAAGGCGTCCAGCACCGTGCGGCGGACCTCGTCCAGGAACTCCGCGAAGCTCAGCGACTCGTCGATCCGGGAGCGGAGCACCAGCGTGTTGACGAAGAAGCCCACCAGCCCCTCCGTCTCCGGGCGTTCCCGCCCCGAGACGACGGTGCCGAGCGCCAGGTCCCGGCGGTCCGTCCAGCGGGCCAGCACGAGCTGGGTGACGGCGGTGAGGACCATGAAGAGGCTGGCCCGGCGCGCGCGGCCGGCCCCCGTGAGCCGCTTGGTCAGCCCGGCCGGCACCGCGAAGGCGTACTGGGAGCCCGCCGCCTCCCGCACCGCCGGCCGGGGCCGGTCGGTGGGCAGCTCCAGAGGCTCCAGCCCGGCCAGTTGCTCCCGCCAGTACGCCAGTTCCCCGGCGAGCGCCTCGCCGCCGAGCCGTTCGCGCTGCCAGACGGCGAAGTCCGGGTACTGGACGGGTAGTTCGGACAGGTGTGGCTGCTCGCCGCGGACGGCGGCGGCGTACAGCTCGCTCAGTTCGCGGGTGATGATCCCCATCGACCAGCCGTCGGTGACGATGTGGTGCATCGCGAGGACGAGGACGTGCTCGTCCTCGGCGACCGGTGCCAGCAGCACCCGCAGCAGCGGACCGGTCCGCAGGTCGAAGGGGACGGCGGTGGCGAGGCGCAGCGCCTCCTCCAGCTCCACCTCCCGCACCGGCACCTCCAGGGCGGTGTGCACCACCTGGGTGCCGCGCCCGTCGACCGTGCCGAAGGTGGTCCGCAGCGCCTCGTGCCGCGCCACCAGCCCGGCCACCGCCGAGGCCAGCGCCGCGCGGTCCAGCCGCCCGGCCAGCCGCAGCCCCGTCACGACGTTGTACTCGACGCCGCCGCGCGCGAAGTCGTCCAGGAAGTAGAGGCGTTCCTGCGCGAAGGAGAGCGGGAGCGGCTCGCCGCCCCGGGGGACCGGGACCACGCCGGCCCTGTCCGACGCGGGCGCCACCGCGGCGGCCAGCTCCGCGACCGTCGGGTGGTCGAAGAGGGCGCGCGGGGTGAGGCTGCGGCTCAGCGCGGAGCGGGCCCGGGAGGTGATCTTCAGGCTGGTGATGGAGTCGCCGCCGAGCGCGAAGAAGTCGTCGCCGGTGCCGATCCGCTCCCGGCCCAGGACTTCGGCCCAGATGGCGCACAGGACCCGCTCCGTTTCCGTGCGCGGGGCGGTGTACTCCTCCTGGGCCGGGGCGAGGTGCGGGGTGGGCAGGGCGCGCCGGTCGACCTTGCCGTTGACGGTCAGCGGGATCGCGTCGACCGCGGTGTAGGCGGCCGGGACCATGTACTCGGGCAGCACGGTGGCGAGGTGGCGGCGCAGCGCGTCCGGGTCGAGCGGGCGTCCGGCGCGGGTGACGAGGTAGGCGGCGAGGTACTTGGTGCCGGGCCGGTCCTCGCGGGCGAGGACGGCGGCGTGGGTGATGTCGGGGTGGGCGAGGAGGGCGGTCTCGATCTCGGCCGTTTCGATGCGGTAGCCGCGGATCTTGACCTGGGTGTCGGTGCGGCCGAGGAAGTCGATGCGGCCGTCGGCGCGCCAGCGGGCGAGGTCGCCGGTGCGGTAGAGGCGGCCTCCGGGGTGGTGGGGGTCGGGGAGGAAGCGTTCGGCGGTCAGGCGTGGTTGGTGGTGGTAGCCGCGGGCCACGCCGCTGCCGCCGAGGTACAGCTCACCGGGGACGCCGATCGGGACCGGGCGCAGGGTGCTGTCCAGGATGTACGTGTACATGTTGTCCATCGGGGTGCCCAGTGGCGCGGGGCCGGTGGCGACGTCGTCTGCGGTGAGTGGTCCGCTGATGGCGAAGGTGGTGGTTTCGGTGGGGCCGTAGCCGTTGACCAGGGTGAGGTCGGGGTGGTGGGTGAGGAGGGTGTGGGCGGCGTGGTGGGGGACGGCGTCGCCGCCGGTCCAGATCTCTTTGAGTCCGGTGAAGCAGGTGGGGTCTTCTTCGACGAGGACGCCGAAGAGGGCGGCGGTGATCCACAGGGCGGTGACGCCGTCGGCGGTGGCCTCGCGGATGGTGGTGGTGGTCAGGTCGCCGGTGGCGACGGTGAGGGTGTGGCCGTTGAGGAGCGGTACCCACACTTCGTAGGTGGCGGCGTCGAAGGAGTGCGGGGAGTGGAACAGCACCCGCTCGTGGGCGCCGTTCCTGAACCGCCGGTCGGCGGCGAGCGCCACGATGTCGGCGTGGGTCACCCCGACGCCCTTGGGGACGCCGGTCGAGCCCGAGGTGAACATGACGTACGCCAACGACTCCCGGTGGACGGCGGGCAGCACCACGTCCACGGGCGGTTCGGGCAGGGTGCGCGGGTCCAGGACGGGGACGCCTTCGGCGCCGGCGAGGGCGGCCGGGTCGCGGTCGGTGAGGACGAGGGTGGTGCCGCTGCGGCCGAGGATGTCGCGCAGGCGCTCCTCGGGGTTGGCGGGGTGCAGCGGCACGTACGCGCCGCCCGCCTTCAGCACGGCCAGCATGGCGAGGACCAGGTCGGCGGAACGGTCCATCAGCAGGCCCACTCGGCTCTCGGGCACCACCCCCCGCGCGGCCAGGGCGCGGGCCAGCCGCTCGCTGCGCCGGTCGAGTTCGGCGTAGCTGAGGACGGTGTCCCCGGCGGTCAGGGCGGGGGCGTCCGGTGCGGCGGCGACCCGCTCGGCGAACACCTCCACCGTCGGTCTGCCCCCGGGCCGGCCGCCCCGCCCGCTCCACCGGCCGAGCAGCCGTTCGCGCTCCTCGGCGGGCACGGTCGGCAGGGCACCCAGCTCCGCGCCACCGTTCTCGGCGAGCGCCACCACCAGGTGCTCCAGGTGTGCGGCGAGCCGGCGCACGGTGGCGGCGTCGAACCGCGCCGGGTCGTAGCCGAGGTCCAGCCGCAGCCGCTCCCCGTCGTACGCGGTGAGGACCAGCGGGTAGTTGGTGGCCTCGGTGACCTCGATGTCGCGCAGCCGGAGCCCGAAGCGGGCCGGTCCCTCGGTGTCGACGGGATAGTTCTCGAAGACGACCAGGCTCTCGAAGAGCGGCGCGCCGGGCGCCAGTTCCGTCGGCAGGGCACTCAGCGGCAGATGCTCGTGGCGCCGCCCCTCCGCCTGCGCGGCCTGGAGTCCGGCCAGCCAGCTGGCCACCTCCTCGCGCGGCTCCACCCCGACGCGCACGGGCTGGGTGTTGATGAACAGGCCCAGGATCTCCTCGGCGCCGGGCAGGTCGGCGGGGCGGCCCGCGACGGTGGTGCCGAAGACCACGTCGGAGGTGCCCGCGTACTGGGCGAGCAGCAGCGCCCAGGCACCCTGCACCACGGCGTTGACGGTGAGGCCGTGGCGCCGGGTGAAGGCGGTGACCCGCGACGACACCTCCGGGGAGAGGTCCCGGACGGCGTGGTCCGAGGAGCGGCCGTGACGCGCGCGGCCCTGCGCCGGACGGTCGTACGGCAGCGGGGTCGGCTCCTCGAAACCGGCCAGGCGCTCGCGCCAGTGGGCGAGTCCGGGGGCGGGGTCCCACCCGGCCAGCCAGGTCACGTAGTCGCGGAACGGGGGCCGTTCGGAGCCCGCGCGGGCGACGGGCGCGTCCGGCGAGCCGGTCAGCGCGGCGTAGTCGGCGAGGACGTCCGTGAGGAGGGCGGCGGTGCTCCAGCCGTCGAGGAGCAGGTGGTGGAAGGTCCAGATCACCCGGACGCTCTCCTCGGCGCATCGGACCAGGGTGAGCCGCATCAGCGGCGCGGACTCCAGGTCGATCCCGCGTGCCAGGTCCTCGGCGAGGAGGTCGCGCAGCTCCGCCTCCAGGGCCTCGGCGCCGAGGCCCGACCGGTCCAGGGTGCGCACCGGCAGCGGCGCCCGCTCGTGCACCACCTGCACCGGCTGCCCGAGGTCCCGCCAGGCCACGGCGACCCGCAGCGCGTCCGAACCGGCCACCGCCCGCTCCCAGGCGGTGGCGAGCGCCGCGAGGTCGCGGGCGCCGTCCAGGACGAAGGTGAACTGCTCCAGGTAGGACGGGGAGTCGGGCTCGGCCAGCGCGTGGAAGACCATGCCGGTCTGGAGCGGGGTCAGCGGATAGACGTCCGCCACCCCCCGGGCCGGACCGGTGCCCGCCGCGCGGGACAGCACGGTGTCCACCTCGGCCTGGGTGAGGTCGACCAGCGGGAAGTCGGACGGGGAACGGCCGCCCGCGCCCGGCTCGGCGCAGTGGCGCAGGAAGTCCCGCAGCTCACCGGCCATGGCGTGGGCCAGCCGCTCGACGGTGTTCCGCCGCAGCCGCGCCCCCGAGTACGACCAGGTGAGGACGAGTCGGCCGTCCCGCACCTCCCCGATCACGTCCAGCTCGTGCGGACGCGCCTCGGCCGGGCCGAACTCGCCGCCCGGGTTCATCCGGGCCGCCCGGTACAGCGCGCGCTCCCCGAGGCCGTCGAGCCGGCCCAGGTAGTTGAAGCTGATCCGGGCGGAGTCGTGACCCGCGAAGTGGCCGCCGAGGTGGCGCAGGGCGCCGTAGCCGATGCCCCGGTCCGGGACGGCGCGCAGCTGCTCCTTGACCGAGGTGACGGCCGGGCCCCACTCCTCGTCCTCGGGCAGCGCGAGCGCCACCGGGTGGATGGAGGTGAACCAGCCGACGGTGCGGGTCAGGTCGAGGTCGGCGAAGAGCTCCTCGCGACCGTGCCCCTCCAGGTGGACGGCGAGCCGGTCGCGGCCGGTCCAGCCGCGCAGGGTCCGGGCCAGCGCGGTCAGCAGGACGTCGTCGACCCGGGTCGCGTGGACCGGGGGCGCCTCCGTCAGCAGCGTGCGGGTCTCCTCCGCGTCGAGAGCCACGGAGACCGTCTCCTGGGCGCCCACGGTGGCGTCGCCGTCCGGGTCGTCCAGCGGAAGCGGCCCGGTGTCGGCCCGCTCGGCGACCTCACGCCAGTACGGCAGCTGGTCGTCGAAGCCCCCGGCGGCCGTGTGCTCGGCCAGCCGCCGCGCCCACTGCCGTTCGGAGCTGGTCTTCGGGCCGAGGTCGATCTCCTGGCCCGCCCGCACCTGTGCGTGGGCGGTGGCCAGGTCGTCCAGCAGGACGCGCCAGGAGACGCCGTCGGTCAGCAGGTGGTGGACGGTGAACAGGACGCGTACGACGCTCCGTCCGGCACCGGCGGGCGGCTGCGCCGGGACCCCGGCGACCATCCGGACCAGCGGCCCCTCGGCCAGGTCGAACCCGGCCTGCGCCGCCTCGGTGGCCCGGCGCCAGACGGGCCCGCCGTCCGGGGCCGCGTCGGCGCCCGCGCCCGTCCCGGGCAGCTCGCACAGGCCGAAGACGGCGTCCAGGTCCGCCTGCGGACGCAGCTCCCCGGACCAGCCTCCCTGCCCGTCGGGCCGGAAGACGGCGCGCAGCGCGTCGTGCTGGGCGAGGACGGCGGCGAGGGCGGCGCGCAGCGCCTCGGGCGTGGTGCCGGGTGCCGGGGTGAACTCCACGGCCATGTTGAAGTGGTGCGGGGCCGTGGGGTGGTGGGCGAAGAACCACTCGCGGATCGGTGTGGTGGCGGCCGGTCCGGAGAGCGCGCCCTGTTCGGCCTGGACGGCCGGGGCGGCCGAGGGGTGGGCCGTGAGGTGGGCGGCGAGGGTGGCGACGGTCTGGCGGGCGAAGATGTCGCGTGTCGTGAGTTCGAGTCCGGCGCGGCGGGCTTGGGAGACGACCTGGATGCTGAGGATGGAGTCGCCGCCGAGGCTGAAGAAGTTGTCGTGGGTGCCGACGTGTTCCAGGTCGAGGGTCTTTGCCCAGATCGTGCAGAGCGTCTGTTCGGTGGGGGTGGTGGGTGCGACGTAGCCGGTCTGTTCCTGGGTCGGGGCGGGCAGGGCGCGGCGGTCGAGTTTGCCGCTGGCGTTGAGGGGGAGGGCGTCGAGGGTGACGAAGGCGGTCGGGACCATGTAGGCGGGGAGCCGCTCGCCCAGCCAGCCGCGCAGAACGTCCGCGCCGGGCCCGGAGGTCTGCTCGGTCGGGACGGTGTAGGCGACGATCCGGGGGGTTCCGGGCTGGTCCTCGCGGACCATGGTGGCTGCTTGGCCGACGTCGGGGTGGGAGGTCAACGCGGTGTCGATCTCGCCGAGTTCGATGCGCAGGCCGCGGATCTTGACTTGGTCGTCGGTGCGGCCGAGGTAGGTGAGGGTGCCGTCGGTGTTCCAGTGGACCAGGTCGCCGGTGCGGTAGAGACGCTGCCCCGGGTGGTGGGGGTCGGCCACGAAGCGGGTGGCCGTCAGTCCGGGTTGTCCGTGGTAGCCGCGGGCCAGGCCGGTTCCGCAGACGTGGAGTTCACCGGGGACGCCGACCGGGACGAGGCGCAGCCATCGGTCGCGGACGGTGAGGTGGGCCTCGGCCACTGGGGTGCCGATGGGTGGGGTTCCGGCCATCCCGGTGTCGAGGGCGGTGCTGATGCTGGCGGCGATGGTGATCTCGGTCGGCCCGTAGGCGTTGAGTAGGCGGCGGCCGGGTGCCCAGCGGTGGACGAGGTCGGGGGTGAGGGCTTCGCCGCCGGTGGCGAGGACGGTCAGGTCGGGCAGGGGCGGGGCGTCGGTGGGGATGCTGGCGAGGACGGTCGGGGGGATGAGGGTGTGGGTGATCCGGTGGTGGGCGAGGGTGTCGTGGAGGTCCTGGCCGGCCAGGGCGCGGCCGTCGTCGGGGATGACGAGGGTGGCGCCGCCGGAGAGGGCCATGAGTAGTTCCATGACTGAGGCGTCGAAGCCGGCCGAGGCCAGTTGGAGCACGTGCGCGTCCGTGCCGATCGAGAAGCGTTCGCCCAGTGCGGCGGTGAAGGCGGTGATGCCGCGATGGGTCACCAGGACGCCCTTGGGGCGGCCGGTGGAGCCCGAGGTGTAGATCATGTAGGCGCCGGCGTCGAGTGGTACGTCGGCCACCGGCGCGGGGCCGGGCAGTTCGGGCAGCTCGTGCCACTCGGACAGGGTGTGCGGGGTGACGACGAGGGCGGCACCGCTGTCCTCCCGGACGAAGGCGGACCGCTCCTGGGGCCATTCGGGGTCCATCGGCACGTAGATGCCGCCGAGTCGGGTGATGGCGAGCAGCACGGTCAGCCACTCCACCGATCGGGGCAGGGCCACGCCGACGCGGACCTCGGGGCCGACGCCCAGTGCGGTGAGGCGGTGTGCCACCCGCTCCACGCGCGCGTCGGTCTCGGCGTACGAGAGGTTCTCGTCGCCGCAGGTCACCGCGGTGCCGTTGGTGCCACGCGCAGCCACGCGGGAGCGCCACAGGGCGCCCAGGGTGACCGGGGTCCGGCCGGTGCCGGTGCGGGAGACGCCCCAGCCGTCGAGCAGCGTCTCCCGCTCCTCCCCGGTGACCAGCTCCACCCGGCACAGGGGACGCGCGGCGCCCTCGCCGACCACCGCGGAGGCCAACTCCACCCAGTGCCGGCACATACGCTCCACCGTCGCCCGGTCGAACAGGTCGGTGCTGTACTCCACCTCGGCGCTCAGCCCGCCCTCGCGGCTCCAGAACTCGAAGGTCAGGTCGAAGCGGGCGGCGTCGCGGGGGACAGGGGTCCGCTCGGCGGGCAGCCCGGCGAAGGAGGTGAGCTCCGCGAAGGCGTTCTGGAGGACGACGGCGGCCTGGACCAGCGGGGTGCGGCTCGGGTCGCGCTCCGGCGCCAGCGCCTCCACCAGGCGGTCGAACGGCACGTCCTGGTGGGCGAAGGCGTCCAGCGTGGTCTCGCGGACCTCCGCCAGGAGCGCGGCGAAGGAGCGGGACTCGCCGACAGGGGTGCGGAGCACCAGGGTGTTGACGAAGAACCCGATCAGGTCCGCCGTCTCCTGCTGGTCGCGCCCGGAGGTGACGGTGCCGAGCGCGACCTCCTCGCGGCCGCTCCAGCGGGCCAGCAGCAACTGGGTGACGGCGGTGACCACCATGAAGAGGCTGGCGCGTTCGGTACGGCCGAGCGCCACCAGCCCCTCGGCCACCTCGGGCGGCACGGCGAAGGTGTGCACGGCCCCGGCGGAGGTGCGCACGGCCGGGCGGGGCCGGTCGGCCGGCAGCTCCAGCGGCTCCAGCCCCGCCAGTTGCCCGCGCCAGTACGCCACCTGGCCGTCGAGCGCGTCACCGGCGGTGGCCTCGCGCTGCCACAGGGCGTGGTCGGCGTACTGCACGGGGAGCGCGGGGAGCCCCGCGTCCGGGGCGCCGGTCAGCGCGGCGGCGTAGAGCGCGCCCAGGTCGCGGACGAGGACACCTGCCGACCAGCCGTCGGTGACGATGTGGTGGAGCGTCGCCATCAGCACGTGTGCGGACGGGCCGAGACGGACCGTCAGGATGCGCAGCAGGGGCCCGGTGCGGAGGTCGAACGGGGCGGCGTGCTCGGCCCCGAGCGCCGCGTCGAGGGCGGCGGGGCGGTCGTCCTCCGCGAGCCCGGAGAGATCGGCCTCGCGCACCGGCACCCGCGGTGCGCCGGCGGGGGCGTGCACCACCTGCACCGGGTGGCCGTCCTCGGAGCGGAAGACGGTCCGCAGGGTCTCGTGGCGCGCCACCAGCGCCGACACCGCCCGCGTCAGCGCGGCGGTGTCCAGCTCCCCGGTGATCCGCAGGGCGGCCGAGGTGTTGTACTCACTGCTGCCGGGGTCGAACTCGTGGAGGATCCAGAGGCGTTGCTGTGCCGGGGCGAGTGGCACGACGGCGCCGCGCCCGGTGCGCGGCACGGCCGCCGGGGCGGGCGCTTCGGAGCCCTCCGCCGCGTCGGCGGCCGCCGCCAGCTCGGCGAGGACGGGCCGCTCGAACAGGGCGCGCCAGGGCAGCGCGAGGGAGGTGGCGGCCCGCAGCCGGGTGACGACCTGGAGGGCGAGGACCGAGTCGCCGCCGAGGTCGAAGAAGTCGTCCTCGGCGCCGACCTCGCCGGCGTGCAGCACCTCGGACCAGATCGCGGCGAGGGTCCGCTCGGTGGCGGTCCGGGGCGCGGTGCGGGGCCGGTCGCCGCGGTCGGCGGCGGCCGGATCGGGAGCGGGCAGGGCGCGCCGGTCCAGCTTGCCGTTGGCGGTCAGCGGCAGCGCGTCCAGGGCCACGAAGGCGGCCGGGACCATGAACTCCGGCAGTCCGCCGGCGGCGTGGGCGCGCAGGGCGCGCGGGTCCGGGGCGCGGCCGGGCTCCGCGACGAGGTACGCGATCAGGCGCCTGGCGCCCGGCCGGTCCTCGCGGACGGTGACGACGGCGCTGCGGACGTCCGGGTGGGCGGCGAGCACCGCCTCGATCTCGCCCGGTTCGATGCGCAGCCCTCGGATCTTGACCTGGTGGTCGCCGCGCCCGCCGTACTCCAGGGTGCCGTCGGTGCGCCAGCGGACCACGTCACCGGTGCGGTAGAGCCGGTCCGCCGAGCCGGTCGGGTCGGCGGTGAAGCGGGCGGCGGTCAGGGAGGCACGCCCGTGGTAGCCGCGTGCCAGCGGCCCACCGAGGTACAACTCGCCCCAGGCGCCCACCGGGACGGGCCGCAGCGTCTCGTCGAGCACGAGGGTGCGGGTGCCCGGGACGGGCGTGCCGATCGGGTACGGGCCGCCCGTGCCCGGCGGGAGCGGCGCGCTCAGGGTGGTGCAGACGGTGGCCTCGGTCGGGCCGTAGGCGTTGACGACCCGGCGACCGCCCGCCGCCCAGCGGTCGACCACGTCGTCCGGGCAGCTCTCGCCGCCGATGACGAGGGTCCTCAGCTCGGGCAGGTCGCCCTCGGGCAGGGTGCTGAGCACGACCGGGGGCACCATGAAGTGGCTGATCCGGCGCCCGGCGAGCAGCCGCAGCAGCTCCTCGCCCATCGGCTGACCCTCGGCGAGGACCAGGGTGGCGCCGGCGGTGAGGGTCATCAGGACGTCGGCCATCGCCACGTCGAAACTGGGCGAGACGTACTGCAGGACCCGGCTGCCGGAGTCCAGCCCGAGCGCGTCGATGTGCGCGGCGGCCAGGCCGGGCAGGCCCGCGTGCGGGACGACGACGCCCTTGGGGCGGCCGGTCGAACCGGAGGTGTAGATCATGTACGCCGCGTCGTGCGGGGCGGGCGCGGGCGCCCCGCCGACGTCCTGCCCGGGCGCCTGCGCGCCGGTGAGCCCCGCCAGGTCCAGGACGCCCCCGGCCGGGGCGGCGCCCGCCGGGACCCGCTCCGCGTCGCGGACGAGCAGGACGTGCGGGGCGCTGTCGCCCAGGACGTGGGCGATGCGCGCGGCCGGGTAGCCGGGGTCGACCGGGACGTACACGCCGCCCGCCCGCAGGACCGCGAGGAGCGCGGTGACCTGGGCGGCGGAGCGGTCGAGGCAGACCCCGACCGTGTCCCCGCGCCGCACTCCGCGCCCGCGCAGCAGCCGGGCCAGCCGGCCCGACCCCTCGTGGAGCTGACGGTAGGTGAGGCGGACCCGCGGGTCCTCGACGGCCAGGGCGTCCGGGGTGGCCGCCGCCCGGGCCGCGACCGCCTCCAGCACGGTGGTCCCGGGCAGCTCCGGGCGCGGGCCCGTGGTCCAGGCCGGCGGGACCGCCTGGCCTGCGGCGTGGGCGGGCGCGGTGTTGCGGTGCGGCGAGGACGCCGTGGTCATGAATCCCCCTGGGGCTGGTACCTGCACGTGCTGGGTGTTCCGGCGTCCGCCGCCGGTCCGCCGCGGCGGGGTGCCGCGTCGTCGCCGCTCACTGCCGCATCGCCGCCTCCAGCTCCCGGAGGACCTGTTCCTCCACGGCGGCGGTGAGCCCGGCGACCGTCGGGGCGTCGTAGAAGTCGCGGACGGTCAGGGTCACGCCGAAGGCGGCCCGGACGCGGGAGGTGACCTGGAGCAGTTGGACGGAGCTGCCGCCCAGGTCGAAGAAGTCGTCCTCGGCGCCGACGCCCTCCCGCCCCAGGACGTCCTGCCAGATGCCGGCCAGGGCCTCCTCGCCGGGCGTACGCGGCGCGACGTACGCGGTGCCGCCGCGCTCGGCCGGGTCCGGCTCGGGCAGCGCCCGGCGGTCCACCTTGCCGTTGGCGTTGAGCGGCAGCGCGTCCAGTTCGACCAGGACGGCCGGGACCATGTACGCCGGGACGAGGCTCTTGAGGTGGGCGCGGAGCGCGGCCGGGTCGAAGGGGTGGCCCGGGCGCGGCACGGCGTAGCCGACGAGGCGGGTGTCGCCGCGGGCGTCCCGGCCGGGCGCGACCACGGCCGCCGCCACCGCCGGGTGCGAGCCGAGGGCCGTCTCGATCTCGCCGGGCTCCACCCGGAAGCCGCGGACCTTCACCTGCTGGTCGGCGCGGCCGGCGAACTCCACGCCGCCGTCCGGGAGATACCGGGCGCGGTCGCCGGTGAGGTAGAGGCGGGCGCCGGGTTGGGTGCCGAACGGGTCGGCGACGAACCGGCGGGCGGTGAGCCCCGGCCGGTTGCGGTAGCCCCGCCCCACGCCGGGCCCGCCGATGTACAGGTCACCGGTGACTCCGACCGGCACCGGCCGCAGCGCCGCGTCCAGCAGGTACATGCGGACCCCGGGGTGGGGGTGGCCGATCGGCACGCCCGGGGTGTCCGGCAGCGTCTCGGGCCGGACCGGGTGGACGCAGGACTCGACGGTCGCCTCCGTGACGCCGTACCCGTTGACGACGGTGGTCGACGCGGCGGTGCGGGCCAGCAGGCGGCGGCAGTCGTCGGAGCGCCACAGGTCGGCGCCGCCCGCCAGCACCCGCAGCTCCGGCAGGTGCGTGCCGCGCCGCTCGGCCTCCTCGGCGACCGCGGTGAGCAGCGCCGGGACCGTGTCCAGATGGGTGATGCGGGCCTCGGCGAGCAGGTCGAGGAGGCGCCCGGGGTCGGCGACCGTGTCGGCCGGGGCGATCACCAGCGTTCCGCCGTGGCAGAGCGCGTGGACCAGGTCGGAGACGAACACGTCGAAGGAGAAGCTGGCGACGTTGAGCTGACGCAGCGGCTCCTGCCCCGGCTCCGGCGCGAGGCCGTACCCCGCGTCCCAGGAGGCCGCGCCGTGCACGACGCTGACGTGCTCGACCTGCACGCCCTTGGGCTGGCCGGTCGACCCGGAGGTGTAGATGACGTAGGCGAGGTCGTGCGGGGTCACCCCGGTCTCCGGCATCCGGGCGGGCCGGGCGGCGATCCGGCCGGCCTCGGCGTCCAGGGAGAGCACGGGCACCTCTCCGCCTGGCAGCCGTGCGGCGAGCACGTCGCGGGTGACGACGAGGGCGGCGCCGCTGTCGGACAGGACGTACGCCAGCCGGTCCGCCGGGTGCGTCGCGTCGAGCGGGACGTAGGCGCCGCCCGCCTTGAGCACTGCCAGCACCGCCACCGCCAGCTCCACCCCGCGCTCCAGGCAGATCGCGACGACCGCACCCGGCCCGACGCCGTGGGCGGCCAGGTGCTGGGCGAGCCGGTTCGCGCGCTCCTCCAGCTCGGCGTAGGTCAGCGTGTCCGGGCCCGAGGCCACCGCCTCGGCGCCGGGCGTGCGGCGGGCCTGGGCGGCGATCAGCTCGTGCAGGCAGGCCTCACGCGGGTACGGCACGGGGGCGCCGCTCCAGCCGCCCGGCGCCAGCAGCGCCCGCTCCTGCTCGCCGGTGAGCGAGGGGAGGGCGGCGGGCGGCAGCCCGGTGCGGGCGGGCATGCCGTCCAGCAGCACCGACAGGTGGCGGGCGAGGTGGCCGATCCGGCCGGCGTCGAAGAGGGCCGGGTCGTAGGAGAGGTCCAGCGCGAGCCGGTCGCCGTCGGTGTACGCGGTCAGGTCCAGCGCGTAACTGGTGGTGTCGACCGCCGTCACCTCGGAGATCCGCAGGCCGTGGAGGGCGGCGGACGCCTCGTTGTCCGGGTAGTTCTCGAAGACCACCAGGGAGTCGAACAGCTCGGCTCCCGGCGGGAGTTCGGAGACCTCCCGAATCTCGCGCAGGGCCAGGTGCTCGAAGCCCCGGGCCTGGGCCTGCTCCTCCTGGAGGCGGCCCAGCCAGTCGGCCAGCGTCTGGCCCTCCTCGGCGGGGCGCACCCGCACCGGCAGGGTGTTGAGGAAGTTGCCGACGGTCGACTCCATGCCGGGCAGCTCCGCCGGACGGCCGGAGGTGGTGGCGCCGAAGCAGACGTCACTCTCCCCGGCGTGCCGGGCGAGCAGCAGCGCCCAGGCGCCCTGCACCACCGTGTTGAGGGTGAGGTGGTGGCGGGCGGCCATCGTGGACAGCGCCTTCGCCCGCTCCTCGGCCAGCTCCACGCGGACCCGCGCGGCGGCGTGCGCCCGGTGGCCGGGCGCGGGACGCCGGTCGTAGGGCAGCGGGGTCGGCGCGTCGAAACCGGCCAGCGCCCCGGCCCAGTACTGCCGGGCCGCCGACCCGTCCTGGCCGCGCAGCCAGGCCACGTACTCCCGGAACGGCGGGCGGGTCAGGGCGGCCGGTGCCGCGTTGGTGCCGAGGGCGGCGTACTGGGCGAAGACGTCCTCGAAGATCCGGGTGGTGCTCCACCCGTCGAGGACGAGGTGGTGGAAGGTCCACACGACCCGGACGGCGTCGGGGCGGGCCCGGACGAGGACCAGCTTCATCAGCGGCCCGGCCGTCAGGTCGACGCCCGCCGCCCGCTCGGCCGCCGCCAGTTCCACCAGCGCGGCGGCCTGGGCGTCCTGGGGCAGCTGCGACCAGTCGAGATGGCGGACGGTGAGCGGGGCGCGGCGCCGGACCACCTGGAGCGGTTCGGGCACGCCCTCCCAGACCAGGTGGGTGCGGAGCGCCGGGGTGGCGTCGACCAGCCGCTGCCAGGCGGTGGCCAGGCGGAGCGGGTCACCGGCGCCCTCCAGGAGGAACGACGCCTGGTCGAGGTAGACCCCGGGGTCGGCGAGGGTGTGCAGCAACATGCCGTTCTGGAGCGGGGTGAGCGGATAGACGTCCTCGACGGCGGCGGCCGCCGCGCCGGTCCCGGCCAGCGCGTCCACCCCGGCCTGGTCGAGCCCGGCCAGCGGGAAGTCCGACGGGGTGCGCCCGCCGGCCGCGGGCTGCGCGCAGTGCCGTACGAGGGCCCGCAGTTCGGCGGTGAAGTCCCGGGCCAGGCGCTCGACGGTCGCCGCGTGGTGCAGCCCGGCCGAGTAGGCCCAGGTGAAGGAGAGGACGCCGTCGCCGCCGACGATTCCGGTCACGTCGATCAGGTGGGCCCGTTCCTCGCCGGGATGGTGGTCCTGCCCGAGCGGGGGGAGAGCCCTGCGCAGGGGCCCCGCGCCCGGGGCGGCCTCGGCGTCGAACCGGCCGTGGTAGTTGAAGCTGAGCTGCGGTTCGGGCAGCGAGGCGAGGGGCGAGGCGCCGCCATCGGGAACCAGGTGGCGCAGCACGCCGTAGCCGATGCCGCGGTCGGGCACCGCCCGCAGCTGCTCCTTCACCGACTTCAGCGCGGCACCCGGGTCGTCGCCGTCCGGCAGGCTGAGCGCCACCGGGTAGATCGAGGTGAACCAGCCGACGGTACGGGTCAGGTCGACGTCGGCGAACAGCTCCTCGCGGCCGTGTCCCTCCACCGCGACGGCCGTCCGGCCGCGCCCCGTCCAGGTGCGCAGGGCGCGGGCGAGCGCGGTCAGCAGCACGTCGTCGGTGCGGGTGCGGTAGACCTCCGGCACCTGGTGGAGCAGGGCGGCCGTCTCCTCGGGGTCGAGGGCGACCTCCACGGTGGCCTGGTCGGCCATGGTGTTGCCGCCGCCCGGCAGGTCGACGGGGAGCGCGGGCCCGGCCGCCTCGCCGACGCCCCGCCAGTACTCCCGCTGCCCGTCGAAGCCGCCCTCGGCGGCGCGCCGGGCCAGCCGCTCGGCCCACTGGACCACCGAGGCGGTCTTCGGGCCCAGCTCCACCGGGCTGCCGGTGGCGGCCTGCTCGTAGGCGCGGCCCAGGTCCTCCAGGAGGACGCGCCAGGAGACGCCGTCGACCAGCAGGTGGTGGGCGGCGACGAAGAGCCAGGCCGGGCGGCCGGGCCCGCGGTCGCCGACGAGGACGCGGAAGAGCGGGCCCCGGGCGAGGTCCATGCCGGACTGGGCGGCCCGCGCCAGCTCCTCCCACGCGGCCTGCTCACCGTCCGGGGCGAGGCGGTGCACGGTCAGGACGGCGTCCGGGTCGACGGCCGCGGCGAGGTGGCCCGCCCTATGGCCGTCGGCTCCGCGGGTGAAGACGGAGCGCAAGGCGTCGTGGTGGCCGAGCAGCGCGGCGACGGCCTCACGCAGGGCGCCCACCTCGGTGCCGGGCGCCAGCTCGAACGCCAGCGACATGGCGAAGTGCGCGGGCGCCACCGGGTGGTGGGCGAAGAACCACTCGCGGACCGGAGTCGGCCCCACCGGCCCGCTGACGACGCCCTGCGGCGCGCGGGACGCCTCGCCGGGCTCCGTCCCGGCGGCCGAGGCGGCAAGCCCGGCGACGGTCTGCCGCAGGAAGATGTCCCGCGAGGAGAGCGCCAGCCCGGCCCGGCGCGCCCGCGAGACGACCTGGAGGCTGGTGATGGAGTCGCCGCCGAGGGTGAAGAAGTTGTCGTGGACGCCGACGCGTTCAGTGCCGAGGACCTCGGCCCAGATGGCGGCGAGGGTCTCTTCGGTGGGGGTGGAGGGCGCGGTGTGGGCGGCGCCCGCCGTGCGGTCGGGAGTGGGCAGGGCGCGGTGGTCGACTTTGCCGTTCGGGGTGAGCGGCAGCGCGTCGAGGAGGACGAAGGCCGAGGGGACCAGATACTCCGGCAGCGACCGCGAGAGGTGGGCGCGCAGCTCCTCCGCCCCGGTGGCCCCGACCACGTAGGCCGCGAGGTACTTGCTGCCCGGACGGTCCTCACGGGCCAGGACACAGGCCCGGGTGACCTCCGGGTGGCCGAGCAGCGCCGCTTCGGTCTCGGCGGGTTCGATGCGGTGGCCGCGGATCTTGATCTGGGTGTCGGTGCGGCCGAGGAAGTGGAGGCGGCCGTCGGGGTGGCGGGTGACGAGGTCGCCGGTGCGGTAGAGGCGGGTGCCGGGGTGGTGGGGGTCGGGGATGAAGCGGGTGGCGGTGAGGGCGGGTTGGGCGTCGTATCCGCGGGCGAGGCCGGTGCCGCCGAGGTAGAGCTCGCCGGGGACGCCTGCGGGGACGGGGGCCAGGGAGGTGTCGAGGACGTAGGCCTGGGTGTTGTCCATGGGCAGGCCGAGCGGGACCGGGCCCTGCGCGGTGTCGGTGGGGGTCAGGGGGCCGCTGATGGCGAAGGTGGTCGTCTCGGTGGGGCCGTAGACGTGGACCACGGTGAGGTTCGGGTTGGTGGCCTGGACCTTGTTCATCGCCGTCGGGGAGGCGGCCTCGCCGCCGGTCCAGACCTCGTGGAGGCCGGTGAAGCAGCCGGGGTCCTCCTCGGCGAGGAGGTCGAAGAGGGCCTTGGTGAGGAAGACCGCCGTGACCCCGGAGGCCACGGCCTCGCGGACCACGGGCGCGGTGATCTCGCGTTCGGCGACGGTGAGGGTGTGGCCGTTGAGGAGGGCGGTCCAGATCTCGTAGGTGGCGGCGTCGAAGGAGTGGGGGGAGTGGAAGAGGAGGTGGCGGTGGGCGCCGTTGCGCCAGCGGGAGTCGGTGGCCAGCGCGGTGATGTCGGCGTGGGTGATCGCGACGCCCTTGGGCTTGCCGGTGGAGCCCGAGGTGTACATGACGTAGGCGAGGGAGTCGGGGTGGATCTTGGCCGGGGGCCGGCCGGACGACGTCGGTTCGGTGTCGACCCGCAGGGCGGGGACGCCGGCGACGGAGGGCAGGTCGCGGTCGGTGAGGACGAGGGCGGCGCGGCTGCGGGCGAGAATGTCGCGGGTGCGCTCCTCGGGATTGGCGGCGTGCAGAGGGACGTACGCGCCGCCGGACTTGAGCACCGCCAGCAGGGCGACGACCAGATCGGCCGACCGCTCCAGGAGCACGCCCACCCGGGACTCGGCGGTGACACCCCGTTCGACCAGGACGCGGGCCAGCCGCTCGGCACGCGCGTCCAGCTCGGCGTAGGTCAGCTGTCCTGAAGGTGAGATGAGGGCGACGGCGTCGGGGTGCTCCGCCACCCGGGCCGCGAAGGCGGCCGGGACCGGCAGGGGCGGGGCCCCCGTCGCCCTGCCCTCGGCGGCGGCCAGGGCCTCGGCGTGCTCGGCGGGGCCGAGCATCGGCACCTCGCGCAGGGGGCGCTCGGGATCGCCGGTGGCGAGCCGCGCGGCCAGCTCCAGCCAGTGCCCGGCCAGCCGCGCCACCGTGGCGGCCTCGTACAGGTCCGTGCTGTACGAGACGACGGCGAAGAGCCCGTCGTCGGACTGCGGTTCGAACTCGACGTTCAGGTCGAAGGGGGCCGTCTCCACCGGCGGCAGCGTCTCCTCGACCAGCAGGCCGGGCAGCGCGAACGAGTCCCGGGGCGCGTTCTGGAGCGTGACGGCGGCCTGCACCAGCGGGGTGCGGCCCGGGTCGCGGTCGGGCGCCAGCTCCTCCACCAGACGGCTGAACGGCACCTCCTGGTGGGCGAAGGCGGCCAGCGTGGTCCCGCGCACCTGGTCGAGCAGGGCACCGAAACCGGCCGCCTCGTCGATCCGGGAGCGCAGGACGAGCGTGTTGACGAAGAAGCCGACGAGCCCTTCGAGTTCGGTGCGGTCACGGCCCGAGACGGCGGTTCCCACCGCCAGGTCGCGCTGTCCGCTGTGCCGGGCCAGCACCAGCTGGGTGACGGCGGTCAGCGCCATCGACAAGGTCGCGCCCCGCCGCCGCGCCGCCTCGCCGAGGGCCACGGCCACCTCGCGCGGCACCGGGAAGGAGTGCAGGGCGCCGCGCCCGCTGCGGACCGCCGGGCGGGGCCGGTCGGTGGGCAGCTCCAGTACCGAAAGCCCGTCCAACTGGCGTCGCCAGTAGGCGAGATGCGGTTCCAGTGCCGTGTCGGTGAGGCGGTCGCGCTGCCAGGCCGCGTAGTCCGGGTAGTGCGCCGGGAGCGCCGGCAGCGCCGGTGCGGTGCCGCGTACGGCGGAGGCGTACAGCTCGCTCAGTTCACGGGCGACGATCCCCATCGACCAGCCGTCGGTGACGATGTGGTGGAGGGTGAGCATCAGCGTGGCGCCGTCCGGGGAGGCGCCGGGGGCGTCGCCGACCAGCAGGACGCGGATCAGCGGGCCGGTGCGCAGGTCGAACGGCCGGATCGCCTCGGCGCGCAGGGCGGCGCGGGCCTCCTCGACCGAGCCGGGCTCCGCCACGCGTACCGGAACCTCCAGCCGGGCGTGGACCGTCTGCGTGCCGCGGCCGTCCACCGGGGCGAAGGTGGTGCGCAGCGCCTCGTGGCGGGCGACCAGGCCCGCGACCGCCGTGCGCAGCGCCGGCAGGTCGAGGGCGCCGGTCAGCCGGAGCGTCGTCACCACGTTGTACTCGCTGGAGCCGGGCGCGAACTCGTCGAGGAACCACAGGCGTTCCTGCGCGAAGGAGAGCGGCAGCGCGCCGTCACGGGGTGCCCGGGGCACCGGGCCGCCGGAGACGGGGCCGTTCCCCGCCGGGACCGCGTCGACGGCCGCCGCGAGGGAGGCGACGGTCGGGTGGTCGAAGAGCGTCCGCGGGGAGAGTTCCGCCCCCAGCCGCGTCCGCAGCCGCGAGACCACCTTCAGCCCCGCGATGGAGTCCCCGCCCAGCGTGAAGAAGTCCTGGTGCGCGCCGACCCGCCCGGCCCCGAGCACCTCGGCCCAGACCTCCGCCACCACGGTCTGCGTCCCGGGCAGCGGCGCGGTGTACTCCGCGCTCCCCTCGTCCCGGCCGCCGTCCGCGTCGCCGGGCGCGGGCAGCGCCCGCCGGTCGACCTTGCCGTTGACGGTCAGCGGCAGTGCCGCCAGCTCGACCAGGTCCGAGGGGACCATGTACGCGGGCAGCCGCCCGGCCAGGTCGGCCCGGACCGCCGGCACGTCCAGCGCCGTACCTCCCGCCGGGACCACGTACGCCACCAGCCGCTTCGTCCCGGAGCGGCTCTCCCGGGCCGCCACCGCCACCCCGCCGACGTCGGCGCGGGTCCGCAGCGCCGCCTCGACCTCGCCCAGTTCGACGCGGTGGCCGCGGATCTTCACCTGGCCGTCGCCCCGGCCGAGGAAGGCGAGGCGGCCGTCGGGGCCGCGCCGCACCACGTCCCCCGAGCGGTACAGCCGCCGGCCCGAGCCGAAGGGGTCGGCCACGAACCGGGCCGAGGTCAGCGCGGACCGCCCGTCGTAGCCGCGGGCCAGCCCCGGACCGCCCAGGTACAGCTCACCCGGGACACCGACGCCGACCGGGCGCAGCGCGCCGTCCAGCACGTAGGCCAGCGTCTCGTCCATGGGGCGGCCGAGGGGGACGGGGCGGGGACGGGCGGTGTCGTCGGGGGCGACGGGGCCGCAGAGGGCGAAGGTGGTGGCCTCGGTCGGGCCGTAGACGTGGACGAGTTCCGTCCCGGGGCAGTGCGCCGCCATCCGCGCCATCGCGGAGGCGGAGGCGGCCTCGCCGCCGGTCCACACCTCGCTGAGCCCCGCGAAACAGGCCGGGTCCTCCTCGGCCAGCGCGCCGAAGAGCGCCGTGGTCAGGAAGACCGCCGTCACCCCGCGCCCGGCCGCGCGCCGCACCACCGGTGCCGACAGGTCCTCCTCGGCCACCTCCACGCAGCCGCCGTTCAGCAGCGGCACCCACACCTCGTAGGTGGCCGCGTCGAAGGAGTGCGGGGAGTGGAACAGCACGTGCCGGTGGGCGCCCGACTCCCATCGCCGGTCGGCCGCGAGGGAGACCACGGCCCGGTGGGTGACGGTGACGCCCTTCGGCGTGCCGGTCGACCCGGAGGTGGACATGACGTACGCCGGTTCGTCGGCCGGTACCGCCCGCGCCGGGGAGCCCGCGCCCGCCTCGGCGGGGTCCGTCGCACGCCGGGTGGCGTCCGCGAGCCGCAGCACGCCGACCCCGGCCGGGAGGTGCGGGGCAGAGGCGTCGGCCAGCAGGAGCTGGGCCCCGGCGCTGCCGAGGATCTGCTCCATCCGCTCCACCGGGTGGGCCGCGTGCAGCGGGACGTAGGCCGCGCCCGTCTTCAGCACCGCCAGCATCGCCACCACCACGTCCGGCGAGCGGCGCAGCAGCAGCCCCACCCGGGCCCCGGCTCCGGTCCCGCGCCGGCGCAGCGCCGCCGCGACCCGGTCCGACCGGGCGTCCAGTTCGCGGTAGGTGAAGGTGAGGGCGCCGCAGCGGACGGCGGGCGCGTCCGGCGTCGCGGCCACCCGCCGGGCGAATACCTCGGGCACCGAGGAAGCCGCGGCTGCCCCGTCCAGGCCGCCGCTCCACTCGCCGAGCACCCGTTCGCGCTCGGCCCCGGCCAGCAGCGGCAGCGCCGCCAGGCTGCCCTCGCCGGTGTCCTCGGCGAGGGCGGTGAGGGCCCGCAGGAAGCCCTCGGTGAGCCGCTCGGCGGTGTCGGCGTCGAACAGCGCCGGGTCGTAACCGACGGTCAGCTCGTAGGAGCCGGAGGGGCGGACGGTCAGGGTCAGCGGGTAGTTGGTGGACTCGACCGCGTCCAGCTCGCGGACCGTCACCCCGCGGCCTGCGGCCTCGCCCGTGGCCACCGGGTAGTTCTCGACCACCAGCAGGCTGTCGAAGAGCGCTGCCTGGGCGGGCACGTCGGCGGGGATCTCGTGCAGCGGTACGTGGGCGTACTCGTCGGCCCCGGCCTGCGCCTCGCCGATCCGCCGCAGCCACGGCCCGACCGGCTCGCCGGGCAGGGCGGTGACCCGCACCGGCACGGTGTTGATGAAGAGGCCCACCGTCGACTCGGCGCCCGGCAGCCCGGCGGGCCGCCCCGAGACCGTCGTCCCGAAGACCACGTCCCGCGCACCGGCGTGCGCGGCCAGCGTCAGCGCCCAGGCGGCCTGCGCCATCGTGCCGGGCGTCACCCGGTGGCGGCGGGCGGCGGCGGTGACGGCCGCCGAGGCGTCCGCGCCGAGCCGGGTGGCGAACCGTCCGGTGGACCCGGTGCGGTGCGCCTCGCCCGGGGCGCGGTCGTAGGGCAGCGCGGTCGGCCCGGCGAACCCGGCGAGCCGGTCCCGCCAGAACGCCCGGCCCGCCGTCCGGTCCCGCCCGGCCAGCCACACCAGGTGGTCGCGGAAGGCGCCCCGTACGGGGAGCCGCGCCGGCTCCCCGCCCCGGGCGGCGGCGTACGCGGCCACCACGTCGGCGACGACGGCCGCGCTGCTCCACCCGTCGAGCAGCAGATGGTGGAAGGTCCACACCACCCGCACCCGTCCGCCCGGCAGCGCCGCCAGCGCGACCCGGGTCAGCGGTCCGTCCCCGCCCAGCTCCATCCCGGCGGCCCGGTCCTCGGCGAGCAGCGCGGTCAGCAGCGCCGCGCACTCGGCCTCCGTACGACCACTCCAGTCCAGCCGCGCCACCGGGACCCGCACCTCCCGGTGGACCACCTGCACCGGCTCGGGCAGTCCGGCCCAGGCGAGCGAGACCCGGAGCGCGTCCGAGGCGTTGACCACCCGCCGCCATGCCCGGGCCAGGGCGTCCAGGTCGTCCGCCCCGTCCAGCACGAAGGTGAACTGCTCCAGGTAGGAGCCCTGTTCCGGGTCGTTCAGGGCGTGGAAGAGCATCCCTGCCTGCAAGGGCGTCAGCGGGTACACGTCCGCCACCTCACGGGGCCCGCGCCCCCCGCCGTCGCCCAGGGTGATCCGGTCCACCTCCTCCTGGGTGAGCCGCACCAGGGGGAAGTCGGAGGGGGTGCAGCGGCCCGTGCCTGGCCGGGCGCAGTGTCCGAGGAGCCCGCGCAGCTCGGCCGCGTACCGCTCGGCCAGCGCCGCCACCGTCGCCCGCTCGTGCAGCGTCTCGGAGTACGCCCAGCTGAAGGTCAGCCGCCCGTCCTGGACGGCGCCGACCACCTCCAGGACGTGGCCGCGCCGCTCGCCCGGATCGTGCTCGCCGCCCGGGTTCAGCACGAGGGAGCGGGCCCAGCCGGAGTCGTCCGCCGTGCCGAAGTGGCCGAGGTAGTTGAAGGCCAGTTCGGGGGTGGGCGCTGCGGCGAGCGCGCGGGCCCGGTCCCCGGCGGGGCCGGGCTCGGCGGCCCGCAGGTACCGCAGGGCGCCGTACCCCACGCCCTGCCCGGGGACCGACCGCAGCCGCTCCTTGACGGCGGGCAGCAGCTCCCGCCAGTCGCCGTCGTCCGGGGCGGCGGGGAGGTCGAGGGTGACGGGGTGCAGGGAGGTGAACCAGCCGACGGTGCGGGTCAGGTCGACGTCCTCGAACAGCTCCGCGCGGCCGTGCGCCTCCAGGTGCACGGCCAGCCGTCCGCCGCCGGCCCACGGGCCGAGCGTCCGGGCGAGCGCGGCCAGCAGGACGTCGTTGGGCCGGGTGCGGTAGGCGGCCGGGACGGCGTGCAGCAGCGCCTCGGTCTCCTCCGCGGTCAGGCCCACCGAGACGGACCGCTCGCTGCCGACGGTGTTCGCCCCGCCGGGCCGGTCCACCGGAAGCCGGGTGGCCGTGTCCGCCAGCACGCCTTCCCAGTAGGGGAGTTCGCCGTCGAAGTTCCCCGCCGTGGTGTGCGCTGCCAGCCGCTCGGCCCACTGCCGGACCGAGGTGCCCTTGGGGCCGTACGCGGGCTCCGCGCCCTCCGCGATCCGGCGGTACGCCGACTCCAGGTCCTCCAGGAGCACCCGCCAGGACACGCCGTCCATCACCAGGTGGTGGGCGGCGATCAGGACCTGCGGGGGCACCTCGGGCCCGCCGGTCCGCACCAGGACGCGGACGAGCGGGCCCTCGGCCAGCTCCAGCCCGGCCTGGACACGGGCGGTCAGCGCCGCCCAGGCGGCGTCCCCCTCGTCCGGGACGGGGGTGAAGACCTCGTCCACGTCGAGGGCGGCGGCGATCCGCCCGGACCAACTGCCGTCGGCGGCACGGGCGAAGGTCGAGCGCAGCGCGTCGTGCCGCTCCAGCACGGCGGCCACTGCCGCCCGCAGGACGGCGAGATCCGTACCGGCGGGGAGCAGGAACCCGGCACCCATGTGGAAGTGGTGCGGCGCGGCGGGGTGGGTGGCGAAGAACCACTCGCGGATCGGCGTCGTGGCGACCTCGCCGCTCACCACGCCCTGTTCGGCGAGGGTCCCGGCCGTCTCCGTGGTGGCCTCGCCGGTCCGGGCGGCGAGGGCGGCGACGGTGGGGTTCAGGAAGACGTCGCGGGAGGTGAGGGTGAGTCCGGTGCGGCGGGCGCGGGAGACCACTTGGAGGCTGATGATCGAGTCGCCGCCCAGGTCGAAGAAGTTGTCGTCGGCGCCGACGCGTTCGGCGCCGAGGATTTCGGCCCAGATGTCGGCGAGTAGTCGTTCGGTCTCGGTTCGGGGTGCGGTGTACGTGGTGGTGTCGGTGGTGAGGCGGGGTGTGGGCAGGGCGGCCCGGTCGAGCTTGCCGGCGGCGTTGAGCGGCAGCGCGTCGAGGGTGACGAAGGCCGCCGGGACCATGTGGCCGGGGAGGGCCTGGGCCAGGTGCGCCCGGACCCCGGCCGTGTCGGGGGCGGCGCCGTCCGTGGGGACCAGGTAGGCGGCGAGGTACTTGGTGCCGGGGGTGTCCTCGCGGAGGACGACGGCGGCCCGGGCTATCTCCGGGTGCCCGGTGAGGGCGGTCTCGATCTCGCCGGTCTCCACGCGGTGGCCGCGGATCTTGATCTGGTGGTCGTTGCGGCCGGCGTACTCCAGGGTGCCGTCGGGGCGGCGGCGGACCAGGTCGCCGGTGCGGTAGAGCCGCTGTCCCGCGTGGTACGGGTGGGCGACGAAGCGGGCGGCCGTCAGGCCGGGCTGGCCGTGGTAGCCGCGGGCGAGGCTTCCCGCGAGGTACAGCTCGCCCCGAACGCCGTCGGGGACCGGGTTGAGCGTCGCGTCCAGGACGTACGCCGTCTTCCCGGCGAGGGCGCGGCCGATGGGCACGGCGGTGCCCTCCGGGGCCGGGTCCGTGTCGGAGAACCAGCCGGTGGCGTAGACGGTGGCCTCGGTGGGGCCGTAGATGTTGGCGACGTCGGTCTGGGGCAGGGTGCGGCGGACGGTGTCGAGGAGGGTGGTGGGGAACGCCTCGCCGGCGAGGACCAGCAGGCTCGGGTCGAGGTGGGTGGTGGGGTCGTCGAGGACGGCGGTGACGGCGGAGGGGACGGCGGAGACGAGGGTGCCGTTCCAGGCCGGGCGGTCGGTGAGGCTGAGGATGTCGTGCGCGATCTCCAGCGTGCCGCCGGTGGCGAGGGTGCCGAAGAGTTCGAAGACGGAGACGTCGAAGTTGAGGCTGGTGGAGAAGAAGGTGTGGCGGAAGGTCTCCTCGCCGAGTGCCGTCGCCCAGGTGACCAGGCGGCTCATGGCCTGGTGGGGGACGACGACGCCCTTGGGCTTTCCGGTCGAGCCGGAGGTGTAGATGGTGTACGCCGCGTTCGCCGGGGAGAGGGCCGGGTGCGGCACCGGGCGGTCGTCGGCGGTGAGGGCCTCGGTGACGAGGGACGTGTCCACGGTGAGGTGGACGCCGCTGTCCTGTCGCATGTGGCGGAGGCGGTCGGCGGGGTACTCGGGGTCGAGCGGGACGTAGGCCGCGCCGGTCTTGAGGATGGCGAGGGCGGCGATCACCAGGTCCGGGGTACGCGGCAGTGAGATGCCGATCCGGCGTTCCGGTCCGGCGCCGAGGTGCAGCAGGTGCCGGGCGAGCTGGTCCGAGCGGCGGCCCAGCTCCGCGTACGGGACGGAGGTGTCCCCGTGCCGGAGCGCGACCGCCTCCGGGGCCTCCGCGATGCGCTCGGCGACCAGTTCCACGACCGTGCGGAAGGGGACGCCCTCCCGCTCCGGGGCCTCGGACGGCGGGAGCAGGGCGGCGCGTTCGGCGCCGTCCTGCAGGGTGAGGCGGGCCAGCGGCAGCTCGGGCGTGCGCACCGCCTGCCCGGCGAGGGCCAGCCAGTGGCGGCCGAGCCGCTCCACGGTGGCCGCGTCGAACAGGTCGGAGTTGTACTCCACCTCGGCCGTGAGCCGCCCGTCGGGCTCCGCGAAGAACTCCCACAGGAGGTCGAACCGGGAGGAGGCCCGGGGCACCGGCTGCCGGCGGGCCGGGCGGCCCGCGAAGTCGGGGGCGATGTCCAGGGAGTTCTGGAGCACCAGCAGGGCCTGCACGAGCGGGGTACGGCTCGGGTCGCGGTCGGCGCCCACCGCCTCCACCACCCGGTCGAACGGGGCCTCCTGACGGGCGAAGGCGTCCAGCACCGTGGCGCGGACCTGCCGGAGGAAGGCGTCGAACGGCACCTGCCCCGTCACCTGCTGCCGCAGCACCAGGGTGTTGACGAAGAACCCGGCCAGTTCCTCCACTTCGGGCCGCTCGCGCCCGGCGACCACCGTGCCGAGCGCGATGTCCCGCTGCCCGGTGTGCCGGGAGAGCAGCAGCTGGGTGACGGCGGTCAGCGCCATGAAGAGGCTGGCGCCGCCCTCCCGCGCCACCGTGGTGAGCCGGTCCGCCAGCTCCGCCGGGACCTCGAAGGTGTGCAGTGCGCCGGCCGTGGTGCGTACGGCCGGGCGGGGCCGGTCGGTGGGCAGGTCCAAGGGCTCGGTCCCGGCCAGCTTCTCCCGCCAGTAGGCCAGCTGGCCGTCGAGGGCGTCGCCGGCCACCCGGTCGCGCTGCCAGGCGGCGAAGTCCGCGTACCGCACGGGCAGCGGCGCGAGCGGGGCCCGCTCGCCGCGCACCGCCGCCGTGTACAGGGTGCTCAGCTCGCGCGTGATGATCCCCATCGACCAGCCGTCCGTGACGATGTGGTGCATCGTCAGGACCAGCACGGTCGCCGCCTGCCGGGCGAGCCGCACCACCAGGACGCGTGCGGGCGGGCCGGTGCGCAGGTCGAACGCCATGGCCTGCTCCGCCGCCAGCAGCCGGCGCAGCTCCTCCTCGCCGTCCGCGTCGACCGCGCGCAGCGGCAGCGGAAGCGCGGGGTGCACGGTCTGCCCGGCCTCGGCGAAGGTGGTGCGCAGCGGCTCGTGCCGCGCGGCGAGGCCGTCCAGCGCGCCGCGCAGCGCCGCCAGGTCCAGCCCGCCCGCGACGCGCAGCGCGAGGCCGGTGTTGTACTCGACGCCGCCCGGCGCGAACGCGTCCAGGAACCACAGCCGTTCCTGCCCCGGCGAGAGCGGCAGCGGCCCTCCGTCGCGGGGCGCGGCCGGGATCTCCCCGCCCGGGGCCGCCGGGCCGGTGGTCTCCCGGGTCAGCACCGCCGCCAGCCCGGCCGGGGTCGGGTGGTCGAAGAGTGTACGGGCGGGCAGGTCGGCGCCGAGCGTGCGGCGCAGCCGCGACAGTGC
Organism: Streptomyces sp. BBFR102; assembly: GCF_051397025.1. Lineage (NCBI taxonomy): Bacteria > Bacillati > Actinomycetota > Actinomycetes > Kitasatosporales > Streptomycetaceae > Streptomyces > Streptomyces sp. BBFR102. The sequence continues at coordinate 2,435,795 of NZ_CP195757.1, read as the reverse complement.
CTTCAGGGCGGTGACCGAGTCGCCGCCCAGGGCGAAGAAGTCGTCCTCGGCACCGGCCCGTTCGACCCCGAGGAGCCCGGCCCACAGCTCGCACAGGGCGCGCTCGGTGTCGTTCCTCGGCGCGCGGTACGGGCCCTGCGCGGTGGCCGGGCCCGGGGCGGGGAGGGCACGCTGGTCGATCTTGCCGTTGGGGGTCAGCGGCAGCGTGTCGAGGGTGACGAAGGCGGCCGGGACCATGTACTCCGGCAGCGTCCGGGCGAGCCGGGCGCGCAGCGTCGCCGGGTCCTGCGGCGCGGTGGCCACCAGGTAGGCGGTGAGCCGCCTGGTACCGGGGCGGTCCTCGCGGGCGACGACGCAGGCGCGGGTGACGGCCGGGTCGGCGAGGAGAGCGGCCTCGATCTCGGTCGGCTCGATGCGGTGGCCGTTGATCTTGACCTGGGTGTCGGTGCGGCCGAGGAAGTCGATCCGGCCGTCCGGGCGGCGGCGGACCAGGTCGCCCGTGCGGTAGAGGCGCCCGCCGGCCCGGTACGGGTCGGGCACGAACCGGGCGGCGGTCAGCGCGGGTTGCCCGTCGTAGCCCCGGGCCAGCCCGGCGCCGCCGAGGTACAGCTCGCCCGGGGTGCCCACCGGCACCGGGGTGAGGGCGGCGTCGAGGACGTGGGCGCCGGTGCCGTCCATCGCGGTGCCCAGAGGGACCGGGGTGTGGCGGGTGTCGGCCGGGGAGAGGGGGCCGCAGACGGCGAAGGTGGTCGTCTCGGTGGGGCCGTAGACGTGGACCAGGGTGAGTTCCGGCACGGCCTGCTGGACGCGGGCCATCGCGGCGGGGGAGGCGGCCTCGCCGCCGGTCCAGACCTCGCTGAGGCCCGTGAAGCAGTCCGGGTCCTCCTCCGCGAGGAGGTCGAAGAGGGCCTTGGTGAGGAAGACGGCCGTCACCCCGCCCGCCACGGCCCGGCGCAGCACCGGCCCGCTGATCTCCTCCTCGGCGACGGTGACCGTGCCGCCGTTCAGCAGCGGGACCCAGATCTCGTACGTCGCCGCGTCGAAGGAGTGCGGGGAGTGGAAGAGGACCTGCGTGTGGGCGGCGCCGCGCCAGCGGGTGTCGGCGGCCAGTGCGGTGACGGCGGCGTGGGTGACGGCCACCCCCTTGGGGACGCCGGTCGAGCCCGAGGTGAACATGACGTACGCGAGCGCGTCCGGGAGAGGGGGCGCGGCGGGCAGGGGGGGAATGCCCGTCGCGGAGGTGTCCGCCCGTAGCGCGGGGAACCCGGCGACGGTGGACCGGTCCTGGTCGGTGAGGACGAGCACGGCACGGCCGCGGGTGAGGAGGGAACGGTTCCGCTCCTCGGGGCTGTCCGGGTGCAAGGGGACGTACCCGGCCCCCGCCTTCAGCACGGCGAGCATGGCAACGACCACCTCCGCCGAGCGGGCCATCAGCAGCCCCACCCGGGACTCCGCGCCCACTCCCCGCCCGGCCAGGACGCGCGCCAGCCCCTCCGCCCGCCGGTCGAGTTCGCGGTAGGTCAGGGTGCGCCCGCCCGAGACGAGGGCCACCGCGTCCGGGGTGGCCGCCGCGCGGGCCGCGAACCCCTCCACGACCGTCGCGTGCTGGACCGCCGGCGTCGACCGCTCATCCTGGAACATCGTGAACTCTCCGGATATCTCGAAACTGATGGCGCACGGACACGGCGGCTCCCGGCAGGCGGGAAGGACGGAGTGCGGGCACCCGCGTCGCGGGGTGCCCGTCAGGCCGGGGGCGGGTCAGAGCCGGTGCATGGCCCGGCCGCCGTACTGGAGCAGGGCGACCGGCCCCGCCGGGTGCTCCCGGACGAAGCGGCCGGTGATCGGGAGCGCGCCGGGTTCGCCGCTCCGGGCCACGAAGAGGTCGTCCTCGTGCAGGGAGAGCCGGTAGTCGGAGTAGCTCTCGCGGGTCAGGAGGAGGTCGCCGGCGGCGTCGTGGACCACCATCAGCGCCAGGTCGCCGTTGGCGTAGGTGCCGAGGTGGTCGGCGTGCGGGGCGAGGGGCGGGGAGTCGGGGACGGGCAGCGCGTAGTGGCCCACGTCGAGCCCGGCCTCCGGCAGCCGCGCGACCAGCGCCTCCCACAGCTTCGGCCCGGCGGTGGAGTTGGCGGTCAGCGCCAGCGCCAGCGAACGGTCCGGGTGGATACGGAGGTTGCAGGAGGCGCCGCCCACCGCGCCGTCGTGGCCGTACCAGGCGTCGTCGCCGGTGCCGTGGCGCATCAGGCCCAGCCCCCAGCCGTCGGCCAGGCCGAACGGCTCGGCGTCCGGCACGCAGGTGCGCATGGCGAGGACGGCGTCCTCGGGGAGCAGGTCCCGCTGGGCGAAGGTCTTCCGGTCGGCCAGGTGCGGGCGGGCTGCGGTGACCAGGTCGGTGGCGCTGCCGACCAGCCCGCCGGCGGCGGCCAGGGAGAGTGAGGCCATGTGGTCGACGCGCTCGGCCCGCTCGCTCCCGGCGCGCAGCGCGTGGCCCTCTGCCACCGGCCGGGCGGCGCCGCCCCGGCCGGGGCGCGGGTCGTGCAGGAAGGCCGGCTCGATGCCGAGCGGACGCAGCAGGCAACTGTCCACGGCCGTCCACCAGTCCATCCCCGACGCCGCCTCGATCACCGCGCCCAGCAGGCAGTAGCCGGTGTTGGAGTAGGAGAAGGCGAGGCCCGGCGGGAAGAGCGCGGGCTGCCGGGCGCACGCCTTGGCGAACCGCCGGTACGAGGGGCCGCGCATCTCCTCGTACTCGATGCTGTCCACCACCCCGGCGGTGTGGCTGAGGAGTTGGCGGACGGTGGCGGTGCCGAGGGACGGGTCGGCGGCGCGTTCCAGGTCGGGGAGGAGCCCGGCGAGGGGGTCGTCGAGGTCCAGGTCGCCGTCGCAGACGAACTGCATGACCAGCTCGGCCGTGAGGAACTTGGTCACGGAGCCGAAGGGGAAACCCGTCCGGGTGGTCACCGGTTCACCGGTGCGGACCGAGGCGAGGCCGGTGGCGTACTCGCCGAGGGTGCCGTCGCGGTAGACGGCCAGCTGCGCCCCGGTGACCCGGTGCTCGCGCACCAGCTCCTCGAAGAGCGCGCCGACCGCGTCCCGTTCCGCCCCCTCGGCACCCACTGCGTCCCCTGCGCCCACTGCACCCACCGGACCCTCCACGCTGATCGTCGTGCCCCGGCGCGGACCCGCGGTACGGCGGCGACCAGGGGCTGTGCGGTGGATCTTCGTGGAACAGCCCGTGGCGTACGGCGAGAGCGCGTGCCAGGCATCGCAGGCCCACGAAGATCCACCGGACAGCCCCTACGGGGGCGGCGGGACATGCCTCGCCTGCCTCACCAGACTCCCGTGCGCCGGGGGCTACCGCAATCAGCTTCAGCAGCAGCGGAAAGCCGCTGGTCACAGGGGAGCTGACCGCAACCGGAACGGGCCTGCCCGCCCTCGCCGTCAGCCGAGGGCGAGCACCACGCCCGCCGCCGCGCCCAGCACCAGGACCACGGCGCAGCCGGCCAGGAAGCGGCGGTTGGCGAGGTTGACCGTCCAGCCCAGGCCGACGCGCTTGGGGACCAGCACGGCCGGGTCGTCGGCGTTGACGTACAGGGTCCCGGCGGCCCGCCAGAACCGGTCGTCGTCCCGCGTCACCAGGCCGGTCGCCTCGTCTTCCCCGGCCCCGGCCCCGGCCCGCGCCATCGGCAGGAAGGGGTACACCGCGCCGGCCACCGCCAGCAGCGCCGGCACGCCGACGACCACCGCGAGCAGCGCGCCCGAGCGGTTGCCGGTCCACATCATCGCGGAGAGGCCGAGCAGCATCACGTTGAGCAGCGCGCCCACCCCCAGCAGCGCACGGGCGGTCAGGGCGAGCCTGCGGCGGTACTCGGCCGCGCTGGCGCGGGGCCGGGAGGCGTCCACGTCGGCACGGGCCCGCAGCACCGCGGCGACCGTGCCGACCATGGTGAGGGTGACCGCGAGCTGGGCGAGGACCAGGCTGAAGGCCGACCAGAAGGTGGTGGCGAACGCGCGGTACGCGGTGCCCGAGGGGGAGCGCTCGGGCAGCCACAGCGTGTTCGGCAGCTCCGGGTAGGCGAAGGCCCCGGCCGTCGCGCTCACCGCGAGGACCAGCAGCGGGGGGACCACCCAGAGCCAGGGCATCCGCACCGGGTCGGTGCGCAGCGAGGTGTCCATGGCGATGCCCTGCCGCAGCTCCTCGTACCAGCCGCCCTCCTCCTTGGCGCGGGTGAGCGCCTGGTGGGCGCGGAGCCAGAGCACGGCGGCGGCGCCGCAGAGCACCAGCGCCGCCACGGAGCCGACCAGGGCACTGTCGGTGAGGGCGCCGAGGCCGAGCGAGACCGCGGTGAGGACGGCGGTGGCGGGCAGCAGCAGGGCCCGGTAGCGCCGGCGCTCCCGGTGGACCTCGGGCGCTTCCGCCCGGCCCGGGGGCACCCGGACGCCGAACGGCACCGCGTGCGGGCTCAGGCGCGGGCTCGGCGCCGCGTAGAAGACGGCGCCCAGGAGCAGGAGCACCGCGGAGTTGACGAGAAGGCTGACGAGCACGGCGTTCACCTGATCCGTCCGACGAAGTCATGGTCATGGCAGTCATGGTCATGGGAGCGGCCTCGCGGGAGCGGTTTCGCCGGGTGCGCCGCCGCGCGGCCGCGCGCCCGGCACCGTCCGGCAACCTCCCCCGCCGGCGGCCCGGACCGCAACCGTCTTCGGCGAGCGCCGAATGCGCGGCGCCCGCCGGGTCGTACGGTCACCACCGTCTATCCACCTCCGTCCTTCTCCTCGTCCGCCCGGCCGAGCACGAACCCGCCGAGGGTCGAGCGGACGTACGCCGCGACCTCCGCCTCGGGCACGCCCCGGACGACCGCCTCGGCGAGCAGGACGCGCAGCCGGGGCCGCCAGTCCTCGCCCGCCCGCAGTTCGGGCGTGGCCCGGCCGACGTCGGGGTGGATCACCGCGCCGCTCTTGCGGTTGATGCGGATGATCCCCTCCCGGCGGAGCAGGTCGTAGGCCTTGTTGACGGTGTGGAAGTTGATCGCGAGGTCGACGGCGCACTGCCGGGTGGAGGGCAGCGAAGCGCCCGGACCCAGCGTGCCGTCCGCGACGGATTCCACCACCCGGTCCCGGATCTGCTGGTAGATCGGGACCTCGCTGTCGAGATCGAGTAGGAGCTGCACGGCTCCAATCTATCTGATATACAACTACTAGAACAGATAGCCAGCGCGGAAGCCGCAGCGGACCTCACGGGTCCCCGAGGGATGGGAAGTTCCCCATGGCACTGATGAAGATCTCCGGCACCGACCTCACCGTGACGTTCAGCGGCTGGGAGCGGATGTGGCTCAAGCGCGACAAGGTGACCGTCCCGCTGGCGGCCCTGCGCCGCGTCGACCCCGTCCGCGACCCGCTGCGCGAGGCCCACGGCACCCGCAGCGGCATACAGGTCTCCGGCTTCGCGAAGGTCGGCACCTGGGGCCTGGTCAAGGGGCCACGCCAGCTCGTCGCCGCCTACCGGGGCTCGCCCGGACTGCGCGTCCGGCTGGACCGCGCCGCCGCCTGTGCCGACTTCGACGAGCTGGTGCTCTCGGTCGACGAGGCCGACCACCTCGCCGAGCAGCTCGCCCACCACCTCGGGAGGGGCCGGTGAACGCGTACGGGATCGAGGTGGCCGGCCTGACCAAGCGGTTCGGCGAGGTCACCGCCGTGGACTCGGTGAGCTTCGCCGTGGAGCCGGGCGTCGTCACCGGCTTCCTCGGCCCCAACGGCGCGGGCAAGACCACCACGATGCGCATGATCCTCGGCCTGGTCGCCCCCACCGAGGGCACCGCCACCATCGGCGGCCGGCGCTACGCGGAGCTGGACCGCCCCACCAGGACGGTCGGCGCGGTCCTCGACGCGGGCGCCTTCCACCCCAACCACGCGGCCCGCGACCACCTGCGGATCTACTGCGCCATGGGCGGCCACCCGGACAGCCGGGTGGATGAGCTGCTGGCCCGCCTCGGCCTCGCCGAGCACGCCCACCGCCGCACCCGCACCTTCTCCACCGGCATGAAGCAGCGGCTCAGCCTCGCCACCGCCCTCCTCGGCGACCCGCACGTCCTGCTGCTGGACGAGCCGGGCAACGGCCTCGACCCCGAGGGCATCGCCTGGCTCCGCACCTTCCTGCGCGAACTGGCCGCCGAGGGCCGCACGGTCCTCATCTCCAGCCATGTGCTCAGCGAGGTCCAGCAGATCGTCGACGACGTCGTGGTGATCCGGCGCGGCAGAATGGTCGCCGCCGGACCGCTGGGGGAGATCGCGCGGCGCCGGCCCGCCACCGTCCTGGTCCGCTCGCCCGACGCCGAGCAGCTGCGGGCGCTGATCCTCGACGGCACCAGGGGCCCGGACACCGAGGTGGCCACCGCCGACGACGGCTCGCTGCGGGTCAGCGGGCTGACCGCCGCCGAGACGGCCGACCTGGCCGCGGCCGCCGGGCTGCGGGTGCACGGACTCGGCGCCGAGGACAGCAGCCTGGAGCAGCTGTTCCTCGACCTGACCCAGGACCGGGCCGGACAGCCCGGGCAGTACGAGGGGAACGCGCGGTGAAGGCGTTGATCAAGGCGGAGTTCCGCCGGCTGGCGGCGACCAGGATGTGGCGGTGGGCGCTGGTGACCGCCGCCCTGCTCGGCGGCGGGCTGGTCGGCCTGATGGCCGTCGTGGGCCCGGAGAACTTCAGCCCGCCGATGCCCGGCCTGGACACCGAGGAAGGTGTGCTCTCCGTCCTCGGGATGCTCGGCTTCACCGTCTTCGTCCCGGCCGCCCTCGGCACGCTGGCGATGACCGCGGAGTACCGGCACCGCACCGCCACGTACACCTTCCTCTTCGCGCCGAGGCGCTGGCAGGTGCTCACCGCCAAGCTGGTCGCCTTCGGGGGCGCCGGACTGGTCTACGGGCTGGTGCTGGCCGTGAGCGCGGGCGCCGGGTTCTACGGGGCGCTGGCCGCGCGCGGCGTCACGCCCGGCCTGGCCGCGGGCACCGTCTGGGAGCTGCTGCTGCGGCTGGCCCTGACGATGGCGGTCTACACCCTGCTCGGGGTGGCGATGGGTGCGCTGATCCGCAACATGACCGTCGCCCTCGCCGTGGTCATCGGCTACCTCTACATGGGCGAGCTGATCCTCATGATGATCCCGGGCGTCAACCTGGTCTACCCGCTGCTCCCCGGCGGCGCCACGGCTTCCCTGACCAGCTTCACCTACGTCGCCGAGGCTGTCGCCGGCGAACTGGCCACCAGTCCCGTCTCGTTGCTCTCCCCCGTGGGCGGCGGACTGCTGCTGGCCGGTTACGCCCTGGTGGCCGCGGCGGTGGCGGTGCTGGTGCCCATGCGCCGCGACGTGGTCTGAGCATGCGGGAGCGGGTGCCCCGGACTGCACTCCGGGACACCCGCGACGGTTCGCGCCCGTGGATCAGGCGGGTACGGCGGTCTGGGCCGCCGTGCCCCGGGAGGTGGCCGGGACCCCGTCCATCTCGCGTATCAGGCTGGCGGGCCGCATGTCGGTCCAGTTCTTCTCGACGTAGTCGAGGCAGTTCTGGCGGCTGTCCTCGCCGAAGACGACCGTCCAGCCGTCCGGCACCTTGGCGAACGTGGGCCACAGCGAGTGCTGGTTCTCGTCGTTGACCAGCACGTAGAAGATGCCGTTGTCGTCGTCGAACGGGTTCTCCATGAGTTTCCCTTTCCTCATGTTGGGGTTCCGGTCAGATCCCGGTTCCCGCGGCATGGTTTCCCGGCCGTGTCGACCGGTTCAACGTGTTTCACCTGGGCTCGAACCGGCCCGGGCTGGTGCGGTCCGGTGGGGCCGGGGACGCCGCGCGAGGCGTGCCCCGGCCCCCCTGCCGGTTCAGGCGCGCCGCGCGAAGAAGTCGAGCAGGGCGTTGTTGACCTGGTCGGGGCGTTCCAGGTAGCCGTAGTGCCCCGCGTCCGCCACCTCCACGTACCGGGCGCCGGGGATCGCGTCGGCGACCTCGCGGCCCAGGTGCGGAGGGAGGACCAGGTCGTCGGCGAACCCGACGACCAGGCAGGGCGTGGTGATCCGCCGGTAGGCCGGCAGCCGGTCGGTGGCCATGTCGATGCCGAGCTGGGCGCGGTGGCCCGGGGCCCCGGAGAGGGGCGCCATCTCGAAGATGTCCAGCCAGTCCTGGATCTCCTTGTCGGAGCGGAGCGTGGCCGGCGACAGGTTCTGCAGGGCGCGCACGGTCGCGCCGTACAGCGGGGTCAGCACCCCGCCCGCGTCGTGGAACTCGCGCTGGGCGCGCGACTGTGCCCGCCGCATCGCGTCGTCCCGGCCGCGGGTGGCCAGCAGCGCCACCTGGCTGACCAGCTCCGGCCGGGCCAGGCAGAGTTCCTGGGCGACGTGGGCGCCGAGCGAGGTGCCCACCAGGCGGCACGGGCCGATGCCCAGGTGCTCGATGAGCCCCGCGGTGTCGGCCACCATGTCGTCGACGGTGAACCCCTCGGCGCAGGCGTCGGTCGGCGGGATGCCCCGGTTGTCGAAGGTGACGACCCGGTACCCGGCCGCGCGCAGCGCCGGCACCTGGTGCAGGTGCCAGGAGCGGCCGCCCGCGCCGGAGCCCATCACCATGACGACCGGCTCGCCGCTGCCGCTTTCCTCGTAGTGGAGTCTGATTCCGTTGACGCGTTCGATCGGCACGACTTGCCCTTCTTTTTCGGACGTCCCGCGTGGCCGTCAGGCGTCCGCGGGGGCGAGGAGCCGGGGGTGGCGCGGGGCCACGGGGCCCGCGCGGTACGGGGCGAAGAGCGCCGCCTCGTCGGGGACCCGGGCCGGGATGGGCCGGGAGACCGTGGTGTGGTTGAGGAAGTGGCGCCAGGTGACGTTGCCCGCGACGCTGGAGCCGCCCCAGCTGCCGGCGGAGAGCGTGGTGGTGAAGGGGACGCCCGCGGAGAGACTGCCGGTGTTGGTCATCGTCGACTGGTTGACGACGACCCGGCAGTGGGTGACCTCCTCGGCCAGCCGCAGCACCCGGTCCTCGCGGGTGGTGTGCACCGCGCAGCTGTGGCCGAGGCCGCACCGCTCCGCGATGGACTGCACCAGGCGGACCGCCTCGTCGAACTCCCGGTAGACGCAGAGGGCCAGCAGCGGAGAGATCTTCTCCCGCAGCAGCGGCTGGTCCCGCCAGGGGTCGGCGCAGCGGGCGACGAGGACGGTGACCTCCCGCCCACCCAGGTCGATCCCGGCCGCCGCGGCCAACTCCGTGGCCCGGCGGCCGATCAGGTCCCGGTCGAGTGTCGCGCCGTCCGGCCACAGCCGCCGGGTCAGTCGGTCCGTCTCGGCCTCGTCGCAGAGGTACGAACCGGCGTCGGCCAGGCCCTGCTCGAAGGCAGCCGCCACCGAGTGGTGGACCAGGACGTTGCTCTCCGAGGAGCACGAGGTGCCGTGGTTGAACCCGGCACCGTGCTGCACGGCGGCCACCGCCGCCGCCAGGTCCGCCGTCTCGTCCACCACCACCGTCGGGTTGCCGACCCCGGCCCCGATCGCGGGGGTACCGCTGCGGTACGCGCGGCGTACCGTGCCCGAGCCGCCGATGGCGACGACCGAGTCCGCCTCGGCCATCAGCTGCGAGCCCGCCTCCCGGCCCACCTCGGGCAGGCAGGCCAGCAGGTCCGCAGGCGCGCCCACCGAGGCGAGGGCGGCCCGCATCACGTCGATCGTGGCCCGCGCACTGCGCCGGGCCCGGGGGTTGGGGCTGAAGACGGCGGCGTTACGGGTCTTCAGCATCGGCAGCGCGTTGCAGATGATGCCGGGGGCCGGAGCCGTCGCCGGGCTCGCCACCGCGATCACCCCGAGCGGCTTGGCGATCTTCACCAGGCCCAGTGCCGGGTCCGACTCGACCACGCCGGTCGTCCGGGCCCCGTGCAGGTCCTGCAGGATGCCCAGCACCCGCCCGCGCTGGAGGGCGTACAGGTCCTCGGGGTCCCCGAGCCCGGTCTCACGGTGGCTCAGCCGGGCCAGCCGGCGCGCCGTCTCCTCCTGGTAGCAGTGCCAGCCGACGGCCGCGACGGCCCGATCGGTCTCCTCCTGCGACCACGAGGCGATCTCGGCCTGGGCGGCTCTGGCCCGGCCGACCACGTCCTCCACGGACTCCCTGATCACAGCTCTCCCCCAAGGGCGCTCGCTGGGAAGCGGTCTCCTGAAGAGCACAGGGACCCGCCTTCATCTCGGGGCGCCGGGCGCTCCCGGGCCTCCCGCAGAGAACTCCACGTTCCCGCCCGGCGCAGCGTAGGTCTCCCGCACATCCTCCAGCCACAGTTTCGGTCCTCGGCAAACCCTCCCGGTAAAGGGGGACTTGGCCATCTGCTCCCTCCCGGCCACGCCGGCGGTCGAGGACACCGCCCGCACCGGACACCGGAACAGCGAGAATCGGCCAGCCGCGCTCCCTGGTGGCCGAAGGGCGCGCCCCGGCCGGGCGCCGGGTCTTCGGCCGTCCCGAACACACCCCGATGGCTGGGACACGCCTCCTCCAGGCCACCCTCCGGCGTCCCCACCCCCGGGCGAACCCCGCCTCAGGGGCAGCGGACGCAGACCCCGGGGGAGCTCTGCCCGGCCCTGTGGCCTCGTGACTCGTAGTGAGGGGCCGCCGCATTCCCGCGCCCCCGGGGCCGCCGGGCGGTCCCGGCGGACCCCGTGCGGCGCGGAAACCCGAGCCCGGGAAGGGGGCCGGGATCTTTCGCCGGGCCCCGCCCGGAGCCACACCTGAAGAATTCATGATCGAGGTGGTGAATCGGCCATGGCGGCTCAAGGAACGCGGCACTGTCCGCGCGCGACCCGCCGTGGCACCGTCTGCAAGGTCTGGACGGGAGCGGCCGCACGCCGGCGCCCCTGGCACCAGCACCACGAGGTATTCGTGCGTATCCGTGCGTACGGCACCCGCCCCCGGACACCGACCGGCCGGGCGGGCAGCGGAACAGCGCCTCCACCGCGACCCGGTGGAGGCGGTCCGGCCGGGTGCCCGCCGCGGGTCCACCACTCATCAACGGGGGAACACATGCAGAGGATTCACTTCTCCGCCGCGGACCTGGCCCGCATCCGCCTGCAGAGCACACTCGGGCCGGTCGCCGAGGGGATCTTCGCGCTGGGCGCGCTGGCGCACTCCCGCAACGCGGAGTACGCCCGATGGCGCGGCGAATCCCTGGCGAGGCTCCGCGACACGTACTCGCTCAACCGTCCGCTGCTCCCTCTGCTCCGCTCCCTGCGCGCCCCCGACGACCTGCTGTTCCTGCTCGACTCCTCCCCCCGGGCCGACGCCTCGGTGCTCTCCGCGCTCCGCCTGAGCCGTACCGAGGTGACCCGGCTGGCCGTGGACATGTGGCGGGCGGGCGGCGCTCCCTACTGGGACCGCGTCCTGGAACACCTCGACCACGAGTGCGCCGAACACGGCCGGATCGTGATGACCGGAGGCGTGGAACGCCTCCTCGCCACCCTCCACCCGAGGATCGTGTGGAACCCGCCGGTGCTGGAGATCCACGACGGCCCGGAGCGGGACCTCCACCTCAAGGGCCGCGGCCTCCTGCTGAGCCCCTCCACCTTCCTGCCGGGCATGGTGGGCCGCGCGCTGCACGCCGAACGCGACAGCGGCCAGCCCGCGCTGGTCTTCTCCGTGCCCTCCGACGTCTCCGCGCTGTTCGCCCCGGCCGACACCGCCGACGTGATCGGCGGCGAGGCCCTGCGGGCGCTGGTCGGCCAGACCAGGGCCGCCGCCCTGCGCGCGCTGACCAGCACCTGCACCACCAGCCAGCTCGCCGCCCGGCTCGGCGTCTCGCCGGGCAGCGCCAGCCAGCACGCCTCGATACTGCGCGAGTCGGGCCTCATCACCACCCGCCGGGTCCGCAACTGCGCGCTGCACTCGGTGACCCCGCTCGGCATGGCTCTCCTCGGGGGACGGCTGCGCACGCCGATGCCGCAGCTCGCCCCGAGCACGGCCGCCTGAACCGCGGGGCGTGCCGACGACCACCCTCCGGCCGCGCTCCACCACCTGCCGGCTGTTTCGGACTTCACCGGACCGAGGCGCCCACACCGTGAGATTTTCATGGCCGCTTGGTGACTCGCGGGGCTGTCCGCCGTTCACCGTGTTCGCACAGAATCGCTGCCACGGACCCCGACCCGGGGGCCTCGGGCAGGCGCCGGTACGACCTGGCGTGCGCACCCCACCGGACGAAAGGGAACCACCACCATGAGCTCTGCCACGATCTCCGCCCCGCGCTCCGACAGCGCGGTCCCCGCGGCCCGCACCCTGATCATCGAGGACCTGGAGACCCTGCCCGAGCACGGCACGGCGCTCTTCACCATCTGCATCGCCGCCTCCCCGGTCGCCCCGGGCCCGGCCACGCGCGAGCAGCCCCAGGCGTGAACGCCGCCGGGGGAAGCGGCCGCGAATCCGCCGGTGACCGAGGCGGACCGATCGGCTTCAAGAGCCATCTGCGGGCGACCGTGGTACCGGGCGAGGCGGCGTACCTCGTCTCGCAGCGCGGGGTGACCGCCCTGCGCGGCGCCCCGGCCGAGGTGCTGGTCCCGCTGCTCGACGGGACCCGCGACCAGGCCAGGGTGATCAGCGACGCCGCTCCGGCGCTGACACCCGAGGAGGCGGCCGGCTCGCTGCGCGCACTCGACGCGGCCGGCCTGCTCCGCGCGCGTACGCCCTGGACGGCCGACCCGGCCGCGGAGGCGTACTGGGACCTCGCCGGGCCCGACGCCCCCACCGCCCTGGCCGCGCTGGCCGGGGCGGCGGTCGCGCTCGTCCCGCTGGCCGGCACCGACCCGGCCGGGGCCGCCGAGGCGTGCCGTGCCTCGGGGCTGACGGTGGCCGACGCGCCGGAGGAGGCCGACCTCTCGCTCGTCCTGTGCGACGACTACCTCGATCCGGAACTCGCCGAGGTCGACGCCCGGCAGCGCGCCGCGGGCACCCCCTGGCTGCCGGTGCGGCTCGGTTCGGCCGACCTCTGGCTCGGGCCCGTCCTGCGCCCGCACGACGGGCCGTGCTGGCACTGCCTCGCCACCCGGCTGCGCGGCCACCGGTACGCCGAACGACCGCTCCAGCGGGCCCTCGGCGACCAGGGCCCGGTACGGCGCCCGCACGCCACGCTCCCGGCGGGCCGCGCCGTCGCCGTGCACCTGGCCGTGCTGGAGGCGGCCAAGTGGCTGGCAGGGGCGCGCGGCCCGGGCCACGACGGGGTGACGACCCTCGACACGCTGACGCTGGCCACCGCGACCCACCCGGCCACCCGGCTGCCGCAGTGCGCGGCCTGCGGCGACCCGGGGCTGACGGCCCGCCGGATCGAGGCGCCGTTCGTTCCCGCGTCACGCCCCAAGGCCGCCGGGGACCTCAACGGCCACCGGGCGCTGACCCCCGCGCGGATGCTGGAGCGGTACGGGCACCTGGTCGGCCCCGTCACCGGCGTCGTCAAGGAGATCCGGCGGGCGCCGGGCAGCCCGGACTTCATCAGCACGTACCTGTCCGGACAGAACCTCGCCATGCGCACCGGCACTCTCGCCGGTCTGCGGGCGGGGCTGCGCTCGCTCAGCGGCGGCAAGGGCCTCACCGACACCGAGGCACGGACCAGCGCGCTCTGCGAGGCCGTCGAGCGGTACAGCGGGACGCGGCAGGGCGACGAGCCGGTGGTGCGCGACACCTACCGCGCGCTCGGCGACGCCGCCGTCCACCCCAACGCCTGCCAGCTCTTCCACGAGCGGCAGTTCGCCGACCGCGACCGCTGGAACGGCGGCGGCTCCCAACTCCACCACGTGCCCCGCCGCTTCGACGAGGACCGCCCCACCGAGTGGACCCCGGTCTGGTCGCTGACCCACCAGACCCGGCGGCTGCTGCCGACCTCGCTGCTCTTCTTCGGCGAACAGGAGGCGCCCGACGGGCTGTGGGCCGACTCCAACGGCAACGCCGCCGGGAGCAGCCCGGAGGACGCCCTGGTCCAGGGCTTCCTGGAGCTGGTCGAGCGGGACGCCGTCGCGATCTGGTGGTACAACCGCACCCGCCATCGAGCCGTCGACCTCGACTCCTTCGACGAGCCGTACGTCGAGCGGCTGCGCGCCGGGTACCGGTCGGTGGGCCGCGAGGTGTGGGCACTGGACCTCACCGGCGACCTCGGCATCCCGGTGGTCGCGGCGCTCTCCCGGCGCACCGACAAGCCGGCCGAGGACATCGTCTTCGGCTTCGGTGCCCACTTCGACCCCCGGGTGGCGCTGCGCCGGGCGCTGACCGAGATGGGCCAACTGCTGCCCCTGGTGGGAGAGGTGACGGCGGACGGCCGCGGCTACCGTGTCACCGACCCCGAACCGCTGGACTGGTGGCGCCACGCGACCACCGCCAACCGTCCCTACGTACGCCCGCATCCGGCCCTCGCGGCGCGCACCGCGGACCACTGGTCGTACACCCCCGGCGATGATCTCCTGGACGACGTCCGCTCCATCACGGAACTGTTGCGATCGCGTGGACTCGAACTGCTCGTCCTGGACCAGACCAGGCCGGATCTGGAACTTCCGGTTGTAAAGGTCTTGGTGCCCGGACTGCGCCACTTCTGGCCCCGGTTCGCCCCCGGCCGACTCTACGACCTGCCGGTGGAGCTGGGCTTGCGGACCGACCGTTGCCGGCTGGAGGAGCTGAACCCCACGCCGCTCTTCGTCTGACTCCGGTGACGGCGCTCGCGCGCGGCCTCCCCACCAACCCGGCACAGCCTCCCCTCAGATCACTTACGCTCCTTGCGTAGCAAGGTGGTTCGACGGGGGAGGCTACGTACGGATGCGACGGGGCGATGGCAGACCACGAGGGGATTCCCGGACGACCGGGCACGCGGACCCGGAGGGCGGGGATGAGTCCGCGCCGGGCCCACGAGCCGACCTCCTGTACCTGCCGGCGCCGCGACTGGCCCGGATCATCCTGGTCGTGGTGCTGCTCGGCTATCTCAGCGTCACCGCGCTCAACCTCGCGAGCGCGCCGCACACCCGGTTATCGCTGGCCATGTCCTTCGTGTGCCAGACCGGTGTCTTCCTGCTCCAGATCGGCCACTCGCGCGCGCGGGCACGCCACGCGCCGCTGGGGCGGCGATGTGCCACCCTCGGCTGCCAGGCGGCGCTGACCTATGTGCCCCTGGTCTTCTTCCAGTCCCAGTGGGGCTCGATGGGCGGCTTCCTGGCCGGGTCGCTGCTGCTCCTGCTGCCGCCGCGCTGGGCCTGGCCCGCCTACGGCCTGGTCGGCGCCACCATGGCGCTCCCGCCGCTGCTGGAAGGGCTGCCGCTGCGGGACGCCTTCTACCTGGTGCAGTCCACCCTGCTGACCGGGCTGGTGGTCTACGGGCTCTCGCGCCTGGCGGAGCTGGTCAAGGCGCTGCACGACACACGGGTCGAACTGACGCGGATGGCGGTCACGCAGGAACGGTTGCGTTTCGCCCGCGACCTGCACGACCTGCTCGGCCACAGCCTCTCCGTGATCACGCTGAAGAGCGAGCTGATCCACCGGCTGGTGCCCAGCCACCCCGAGCGGGCGATGGAGGAGGTCGGCGAAGTCCTCGCCGTGTCCCGGAAATCGCTCGCCGACGTGCGCTCGGTCGCCGCCGGGCTGCGCGGGATGTCGCTGGAACAGGAGTTGTCGTCGGCCGAGTCGCTGCTGCGGTCGGCGGACGTCACCGTCCACACCGACATCCGCCTCGGCGAGATCGCCCCGCAGGTCGACACCGTGCTGGCCGCGGTCGCCCGCGAGGCCGTCACCAACCTGCTGCGCCACTCGCGCGCCGCCGTCTGTGCCATCACCGCGGTCCAGGAGGCCGACGTCGTCCGGCTGTCGATCTCCAACGACGGTGTCGACCCCGCCTACCGCAACGTCTCGCCGCACAGCGGCAGCGGCCTCGGCAACCTGGAGACGCGGCTGCGGGCCGTCTCCGGCCGCCTTTCCGTCTCCCGGGCGGGGGAGGAGACCTTCGCCCTCACCGCGGAGGCACCCGCGCAACCGCCCCGCGACGTACCCGGGCCCCTGGCCGAGGCGTACGTCCGGGACCACGTCGCCTGACCGCACCAGCCCCCCATGAACGAACCCGAGGAGTCGGCCGCCATGGCGATACGCATCCTGCTGGCCGAGGACATGCACATGGTCCGCGGCGCCCTGGTCGCCCTGCTGGACCTGGAGAACGACCTGGAGGTCGTCTGCGAGGTCGGCCGGGGCGACCAGATCCTGCCGAGCGCGCTCGAACACCGGCCGGACATCGCCATCATCGACATCGACCTCCCCGGCATCGACGGACTGACCGCCGCCGCCCGGCTGCGCGAGTCGCTGCCCGAGTGCCGGACGCTGATCCTGACCAACCTCGGCCGCCCCGGCACCCTGCGCCGCGCCCTCTCGGCCCACGTCTCCGGCTACCTGCTCAAGGACGCCCCGCCGCAGGAACTGGCCTCCGCCGTCCGCCGGGTGGTCGCCGGCCACCGGGTGATCGACCCGCAGCTCGCCCTCTCGGCATGGGACGGCGCGGACAGTCCGCTCACCGAGCGGGAGACGGAGGTGCTGCGGCTGGTGGCGCAGGGCTGGGAGCCCGGAGAGATCGCCAAGGAGCTGCACCTCTCCGCCGGGACCGTCCGCAACTACCTGACCACGGTCGTCTCCAAGCTCAACGCCCGCAACCGGGTGGACGCGATCAGGATCGCCCAGGCGTCCGACTGGCTGCTGTGAGGCCGGGCCCGCACCCGGAGCGGTCAGGGGCGAGCGGACGCCCGCGCGGCCGGGCCGAGGGCCGGCGCCGTCATCCCGGCGGCGGTCAGGTAGCCGATCACCCCCGGGGGTACCACCCGGGGTACCGGCAGCGTGTCGGCCGCGGCCTCCGGGGTGACCGGCCAGCCCAGCAGGGAGGCGACCAGCGCCGCTTCCGGCCGGTGCAGCAGGACCCGGTGCGAGGCCGCCGCCGAACGCAGCGCGAAACCGCCGCCCTCCGCGGTCAGCGAGACGCCGCCCGCCATCCGCACGGCCTGCCGGGGCGCCGGCCGCACCGGGGCGAACGGGGCGGGGCGGGACTGGGGGAAGGCGGAGAGCAGCGGCCCGCCCAGATCGTCGATGGCCAGGGTGCGCACCACCAAGTGGGAGATGTCCGACAGGAATCGGGACAGGGCGGGATCGCCGCCGTCGGCCGGAAGCGCCCCGTCCGGCGCGAGCCCGCCGGCGCGCCCCGGGTCGAGGTTGGCGAGGAGGACGGGACCGAGCTGCATCCGCCGCAGCGCCTCCCGCACCAGCGGCGAGACCTCGCCCACCCGGTCGACCCCGTCCGGCCCGGTCAGGACGATTCCCTCCCCGGAGGGGTCGTCCTCGACGCCGATTTCCTCCCTGAGGGACCAGAGATGCACCGTACTGTGCCCGTCCGCCTCTCTCACGCTGCCCCTCGGTCCGTTGCGTGTAGGTCTTGACTCGCCAGTATCACGGGTGCGTGCGGGCGCCGGGCAGCGAGGGAATCACCAATCAGACGTGCGGATTTCATGGCCGGGTCACTGCGCGCCGGGTTGCGCCGATCACGCACACGGCATATGCCGCGGCCCGAGAAGCTCTCCCGGGCCGACCCCTTGGGGCCATCGCGCCCCCTGCTCCGTGAAATCCCGGCACGGCCCCTGCCGCGCGCTATCCCGGCGCCGTACCTTCTGTTCCGGAGTCCGGGGCCGGGCCGGCCCCCGGACCGGTCATCCACCGGTCCGGCTGCGCCGTGCGGCGGCCGGTGCGCGAACGGTCGGCCTGCTCGCGCAGGAGCGCGGCGGCCTCGGCGGCGTCGCGGAGGTGGGCGGTGACCGTGCGGGAAGCCCCGGTGTCGACATGGACGTCGGCGACACCCCGGCGGCGCTGCCACGGCCCCTGCTCCAGGCGGACGCTCTGCACCTTGGCATGCGGGACGAGAGAGACGCTGCGGCGGAACAGGCCGTGCCGGGCGGCGAAGAGGTGGTCGGTGACCGCGAGGCCGTACCCGCGCCACCAGGCAGGGACACACCAGGCCGCGCGACCCGGCGGCCGGACGAACTCCCCGGGCACCTCCGCGCCCGCCAGGACCCGCCCGACGACCGCCCGCGCGGTCGGGCGGTCGGCCACCGGCAGCAGCACCTTGTTGTCGGACCCGGCGACGTCCAGCTCCACCCGCACCCAGCCGAGCCGCCGCCACAGCCACGGCTCGACGATCCGCACCGTCTGCACCCGGCCGGGCGGCACCGTCTCGTGCGCCCGGTCGAGCAGCCCGTGGTCCAGTCTGAGCCCGTCGGGAGACTCGCCGAGCGTCCAGTCGTACTCGCGGACGAACCGCCCCGCGCTCCTGGCGCCGGCGGCACCCAGCAGCGGAACACCGGCGGCCAGCACCGTCCACAGGTTGTGGGTGGCGAACCAGAGGAAGCCCGGCACCACCAGCGCGCCGATCAACGACAGCCAGGTGGTGGCCGTCAGCAACAGCGAGACGGCGAGCATGCGCGGCGCCACCCGCACCAGCCGCCGGACCGGCGCCTCCCCGACCTCGCCGGCCTCATCGGGGTCGAACCCGGCCGCGCGCGCCAGCAGTTCGGCCCGCAGCGCGCGTGCCTCCGCCTCACCCAGGTAGGCCAGTTCGTCCTTGCTGCTGGTCCCGATGACGTCCATCTTCAGCTTGGCCACGCCGAGGAACCGGGCGAGCAGCGGCCGCGTCACGTCGACCGCCTGCAACCGGTCGAGCCGGATGTGCGCGGTACGCCGGAACAGCACACCCGTCCGGATGCGCAACTCCGTGTCGGTGACCGAGAAGTGCGTCACCCACCAGGAGAGGAACCCGTACAGCGCGGCGGCGGGCAGCAGCACCCCGAGCCCCAGCAGCAAGGTCCCGGTGGCCAGATCACTGATGTGCCGGTACGCGCTGTTCGGGTCGTGCAGAGCCCACCCGGCGAGGAGCGCCACGGGCGCCCAGGCCCGGCGCAGCGGGGTGACGGGATGCAGTCGGCGTTCGGCGGGCGGGGCCGCCTCCGGCGGGTCGGGCGGGTCGGGCGGGTCGGGCGGGTCACCGGGGCCGGACGATCCGCCCGGGCCGGTGGCCTCGTCGGGTCCCGGCCCCGTCTCCTCGCTCACAGCCCGGCCGAGCGGGCCTCGCCCAGTTCGGTGAGGCGGTCGCGGAGACGTTCGGCCTCGGCCGGATGCAGACCGGGGATGCGCGCGTCGGTCGCGGCGGCCGCCGTGTGCAGCTGTACCCCGGCCAGCCCGAACCGGCGCTCCAGCGGCCCCGAGGTCACCTCCACCAGCTGCATCCTGCCGTACGGCACCACCGTCTCCTCGTGCCAGAGCACGCCCCGGCTGATCAGCAGGTCGTCGGCGCGCTCGGCGTACCGCCACGAGCGCCAGTTCCGGGCCAGCAGGGGCCATCCCCACGGCAGGACCGAGAGGGGGACCAGGGCGAACAGGGCCCAGCCGGGGCCGACCAGGACGCCGAGCGTCACCCCGGCCACCAGCGCGAGCCCCACCGACCAGACCACCAGCAGCAGTCGGCGCATCACCAGCAGGCCGGGTGGCAGCGCGGTCCAGACGGGGGCGCCGGACGGGCCTTCGCGCCCCGTACCGCCCGCCGCCGTCCCGCTCCCCGTCTCCATGCCCCCAGCTTAGATGCGAGAGACTGGGCCCATGACGGAGACGATGATCGGCATCGGCGGCGGCGCGGAGAGCACCGACATGGTGCTCAACATCGGGCCCCAGCACCCCTCCACCCACGGTGTCCTCAGACTGCGCATCGTGCTCGACGGGGAGCAGGTCGTCTCGGCCGAACCGGTCGTCGGCTACATGCACCGGGGCGCCGAGAAACTCTTCGAGGCACGTGACTACCGGCAGATCATCATGCTCGCCAACCGCCACGACTGGCTGTCGGCCTTCTCCAACGAACTGGGCGTGGTCCTCGCCGTCGAGCGGATGCTCGGCATGGAGGTGCCCGAGCGCGCCGTCTGGCTGCGGACGCTGCTCGCCGAGCTGAACCGGGTGCTGAACCACCTGATGTTCCTCGGTTCGTACCCCCTCGAACTCGGCGGCATCACGCCGATGTTCCACGCCTTCACCGAGCGCGAGGAGCTCCAGGCCGTCATGGAGGAGCTCTCCGGCGGCCGGATGCACTACATGTTCAACCGGGTCGGCGGCCTCAAGGAGGACCTGCCGGCAGGCTGGCCCGAGCGGGCCCGCGCCGCCGTGGCCGCGGTCCGCGCCCGTATGGACGTCTTCGACCGGCTCGTCCTCGGCAACGAGATCTTCCGCGGCCGCACCCGGGGCATCGGCGTCCTCAGCCAGGAGCACGTCCACGCCTACGGAGTCAGCGGCCCCATCGCCCGCGCCTCCGGCGTCGACCTCGACCTCCGCCGCGACGAGCCCTACCTCGCCTACGGAGACCTCGCCGACGTCCTCAAGGTCGTCACCCGGGACGAGGGCGACTGCCTGGCCCGCTTCGAGTGCCTGCTGGAGCAGACCTACCACTCCCTCGACCTCGCCGACGCCTGCCTCGACCGGTACGCCGAGCTGCCACCGGGCCCCGTCAACCAGCGGCTGCCGAAGGTGCTCAAGGCCCCCGAGGGCCACACCTACGCCTGGACCGAGAACCCGCTCGGCATCAACGGCTACTACCTGGTCAGCAAGGGGGAGAAGACTCCCCACCGGCTCAAGCTCCGCTCCGCCTCCTACAACAACATCCAGGCGCTGACCGTGCTGCTGCCGGGCACCCTCGTCTCCGACATGGTCTCCATCCTGGGCTCGCTCTTCTTCGTGGTCGGGGACATCGACAAGTAGGCCGAACACGGCGCGGAGCCGGCGCCGGGCCCGCGCGCACCAGCGGACCGACCACTCCCGCACCGCCCGCGCGGTCCGCTGCGCCCGCCCCGGACACCCGAGCCGCCTCATCCGCCCCCGCCTTCCGGTCCGGGGCCGAGCGGCGGCAGCGGGACGCCGACCGGGCACAGCAGCCAGCCGAAGTCGCCGAGACCGCCCCGCGCCGTCAGCTCGGCCGCCTCGCCGGCGCCGCTCAACGCCCGGACGTACGCGGCGGGATCGGTGGAGGCCAGCGCGAGCGGCGGGCGCCCGCCCCGGACGCCGAGGCCGTGCAGGGCCTGGCGCTGGGTGAGCAGGACAGGCCCTTGACCCGGCGCCCCCGCGCGGGTCGCGGCGAACGCCGCCGCGCAGGCGTCCAGGGCCACGTGCGCCGTCAGGTCGCAGGAACCGTCCGGCACCGGACGCGTCTCGCGCCCTTCCCGGAAGCCGGTCAGCGTCCCGAACGGCGGCCGGGCCGCGCGCTCATGGGCGTAGTCCACCGCCACGGCCAGGCCGCGCCGCACCGTCCCGGCGGCCTCGGCCCAGGCGGCGTCGCGCGGCGCCCCGATCTCCGCGCGTGACCCCGGCGCGGCCCCCGCCAACGGCCACCACCGCTCCAGCCACGCACTCTCCCCGGCCGACGGCCTGGCGCCCAGGCGTTCCGTGCCGTCCGGCGCGACCTCCACCAGCCGTACCGTGCCGTCCGGCGCGACCTCGGCGACCTCGGCCGGAACGTTGTCCAACCACTCGTTGGCGAAGAGCAGCCCCGTCACCCCGCCGGGCGGAGCGGCCCGCCACGCGATACGCGGGTCCAGTCCCGGCGGCCGGCCCACGGCCCGCTCCACCGCGTACACCGTGGTCCGCCCGGCCAGCTCGGGCGGGAGCGCGCGGAGCACACCGGCGGACAGTTCGCCCCGGCCCGCGCCCATGTCGACGAAGGCCAGGTCGGGCGGTCCGCCGAGCGAACGGTCGACCGCGCCGAGCAGCCGGGCCACCGCCCGCGCGAACAGCGCCGAGGCGTGCACCGAGGTACGGAAGTGCCCGGCCGGACCGGCCTCACCCGTGTAGAACCCGCCCGCCCCGTACAGCGCCTCTTCCGCCGCCGTCCGCCATCCGCGCCACTCGCCCTCGCTCGTCATCCGGCCAAGGCTAGGGCCCGCCCCGCACCCCGGTCGCGGTTCCGCTCCGGGCCCGGGAGGCCGGGGCGTGCGGGGTGGCCGGAGGGCGTGTGCGGCGGGCATCCACCTAGGGGAGTACGCGTGGCGGACAGGGATCGGCCCTCCGGTTGACCCGGGCGCTTCGGCGACCTGCCTACGCTGGGTCACGTGCAGCGTCTCTACGATCTCATCCGCCGACACCCCACGTGGGTCGACTGCTTCTGGGCCGTCGTCCTGCTCGGTGTCAGCTTGATGGAGCTGCTGCCGGGCGACCCGGGCCACCCCCGGCGGATCGCACTGCTCCCGCACGCCGTGGTCACCGGCGCCTTCTGCGTGGTGCTCGCGCTGCGCCGGAAGGCGCCGGAGCGGATGCTGCTCCTCGCCGTCGCGGGGGGCGTGGCCCAGCTGGTCCTGGACGTACCGGTGATCCCGGCCGACTTCGCGATGCTGGTGGTCATCCACACCGCCGCGGCCCACGGGGCCAAGTGGTCCTCGCGGCTGGCGCTCGTCGGCGGCATCCTCGCGGCGCCGCTCGCCCAGGCCCGCTGGCCGCTGGAGAGCGGGGGGACGGCCGCCCGGCTCTTCTGGGCGGCCATGATGACGGTGCCGTTCGTCCTCGCCTGGGTGCTGGGCGACTCGCTGCGCACCCGCCGGGCCTACTTCGCGCAGTTGGAGGAGCGGGCCGACCGGCTGGAGCGGGAACGCGAGGCACAGGCCAAGATCGTCGTCGCGGCCGAACGGGCGCGCATCGCCCGGGAACTGCACGACGTGGTCGCCCACAACGTCTCCGTCATGGTGGTCCAGGCCGATGGCGCCGCGTACGTCATCGACGCCGCCCCCGACCAGGCCAGGACCGCTCTGGAGACCATCTCCGCCACCGGCCGCCAGGCGCTCGCCGAGATGCGCCGGCTGCTCGGTGTGCTGCGCAGCGACGGCCAGCCCGACACCGGCGAGTACGTGCCGCAGCCCGACGCCGACCAGCTCGGCGAGCTGGTCGAGCAGGTGCGCGCCGCCGGGCTCGCCGTCGACTACCGCGTCGAGGGCTCCCCGCGCCCCCTGCCCAGCGGCGTCGGCCTCACCGCCTACCGCATCGTCCAGGAAGCCCTGACCAACACCCGCAAGCACGCCGGGCCCGACGTGGGTGCCAGCGTCCGGCTCGTCTACTTCGACGACGGCGTCGGCGTCCTGGTCGAGGACGACGGTGCCGGAGCCCCCCGCGAGCTGTACGGGGAGGGTGGCGCCGACGGCCAGGGCCAGGGGCTGATCGGGATGCGCGAACGCGTCGGCATGGTCGGCGGCACGCTGGACGCGGGCCCGCGCCCGGGCGGGGGCTTCCGCATCAGCGTCCTGCTCCCGCTCAAACCGGCGGGGTGACATCCTCGACGTACCGCCCCGGCAGGCGGCCCGCGCCCGGCGGTCCGGGCCCGAGAAGACGCCACCCCAGCCACCCCAGCAGTAGGCAGTACCCGGACAGGACAGGGAAGGGATTCGCATGGTGCCGATCCGCGTGATGCTCGTCGACGACCAGACGCTTCTGCGCACCGGCTTTCGCATGGTGCTCTCGGCCCAGCCCGACATGGAGGTGGTCGCGGAGGCGGGCGACGGCGCCGAGGCGATCGAGGTGCTGCGGTCGACCGCCGTCGACGTGGTGCTGATGGACGTGCGGATGCCGCGCCTGGACGGGGTGGAGGCCACCCGGCGGATCTGCGCCGCCGAGAACCCGCCGAAGGTGCTGATCCTGACCACCTTCGACCTGGACGAGTACGCCTTCACCGGCCTCAGGGCCGGCGCCAGCGGGTTCATGCTCAAGGACGTTCCTCCCTCCGAACTACTCACCGCGATCCGTTCCGTGCACAGCGGGGACGCCGTGGTCGCGCCGTCGACCACGCGCCGCCTCCTCGACCGGTTCGCGCCGATGCTCCCCGACGCGGCCGCCGCCCCCCGGCCCGCCGGACTGGACCGGCTCACCGGACGGGAGCGCGAGGTGATGGTCCTCGTCGCCCAGGGCCTCTCCAACGGCGAGATCGCCGCCCACCTCGTCCTCTCCGAGGCCACCGTCAAGACCCACGTGGGCCGCATCCTCACCAAGCTCGGCCTGCGCGACCGCGTCCAGGTCGTCGTCCTCGCCTACGAGACGGGCCTGGTCCGCGCCGGCTCCGGGGGGCCCGCCGGCAGCCGCTGAGGCGGCGGCCCGGCTCACCCCGCCGCTGCCGAGACCCGCCGGGCGAACACCTCCGCGGCCTCGGCGACCTCCTCCCGCGTCCACGCCAGCCCCGGCCCCGCCACCGTCACCTCGGCCATCGAGACCCCCGGCGCGTCCCCCGGCATCCAGCGGCGGAACAGGGCCGTACCCGTCTCCTCGGCCAACTCCGTGACGGCCGCGTCCAGCGCCTCGGCCTCGTACGGCAGCCAGACCTGGAACTGGTGGGTGTGGACCGGCTGCGGATGGAGCCGGAACCACGGAACCCCCGCAGCGGTGAAGCCGGTGCCGATCGCCTCGGCGACCTCCTTGGCCTTCGCCACGTACGAGGGGAGCAGCGGCAGGACCGTCTCCAGGCCGTGCAGTGCGGCGAGGGCGCTGGGGAACTGCTGGAAGACCTGGCCCCCGTAGCGGTGACGCCACGTCCTGGCCTCCTCCACCAGCGCGGCCGGGCCCGCCAGGGCGGCGCCGCCGATGCCCTCCAGCGACTTGTAGAAGGAGACGTAGACGGTGTCGGCGAGGGCGGCGATCTCCGGAAGGGTGCGGCCGAAGTGCGTGGTGCACTCCCAGAGCCGGGCGCCGTCCAGGTGGACCACCGCGTCCCGCTCCCGGGCGGCGGCCACCACCTCCGTCAGCTCCTCCCAGGTGGGCAGGACGAAACCGGCGTCCCGCAGGGGCAGCTCCAGCATCAGCGTGCCGAACGGCTCGGGGAACTCCCGCACCTCGGCGGCGGTCGGCAGCCGCCGCGCCCACGTCGGGTGGACCGTGCGCAGCCGGCTCACCGCGCCGAGCGCGCCGCCCTCGTGCACCTCGGGATGGGCCAGCGGGTGGAGCGCCACCGTGCTGTTCCCCGAGCGCCCCGCCCAGCACCGCAGGGCGACCTGCTGCGCCATCGTCCCGGTGGGGAAGAAGGCGGCGGCCTCGGTGCCGAGCAGGTCTGCCACCCGGTCCTCCAGGGCTTCGACCACGCCGTTGCCGTAGGTGTCCACGGGCTCCGCCAGGTCGTAGACGGCGGCGGCCTGCGCCGGGAGCGCGGCCAGCCGCTCCTGGAGGGTGGTGTCCATGCTGTGGCGGGCGAGGACGCGTTCCGCGCTCCGCAGGGCGGCCGCGCGCCGGGCGTGCGCCTCGCCCTCGCCAGGGGCCTCGTCCGGCCCTCTTCCTCCCGGGCCCGGCGTCTGCTGCCCGGTGTGCTCCACCGGGTCCGTCACCGTCTGCGGATTCCGCTCGTTCTCGTTCATGCCCCGATGATGTCCCAGCCGTCGGCGGGCGTGACCGGCGTTGCGGGAACGCGTACGGAAGGGCTCGGCCCGGTCCGCCGGTCCGGTGCCCGACACTCCGGCGCGGCCTGCGGAAAGATCAAGCGGAAGGACCCAATCCGCCAGTCGTACGAATATGCACAGCCTGTGGACAACCCCGGTCCCGGCCCGGATGGACCGCGTTAGCATGACGGAAATCGTCCGGTACCCCCAGCGGACTGGAACGGAAGGCCCCAGCCGAGTGAACACACCCTCCCTCCCCGACCCGCACGACCGCCCCGCCCGCCTCACCGTCGGCGTGGTCGGCGCGGGCCGCGTCGGCCCCGCCCTGGCGGCAGCGCTCCAGCTCGCCGGGCACCGGCCCGTCGCCGTCTCCGGGGTCTCCGACGCCTCCCGGCGGCGCGCCGACGCGCTGCTGCCGGGCGTCCCCCTGGTCAGCCCCGCCGAGGTGCTGGCCGCCGCCGACCTCGTCCTCCTCACCGTCCCCGACGACGCCCTCCCCGGCCTGGTCGAAGGAGTTGCCGCCACCGGCGCCGTCCGCCCGGGCCAACTGCTGGTGCACACCTCGGGCCGGTACGGCGTCGGCGTGCTCGACCCCGCCCGCCGGGCCGGGGCGCTGCCGCTCGCCCTGCACCCGGCCATGACCTTCACCGGCACCCCGGTCGACGTGCAGCGCCTGGCCGGCTGCTCCTTCGGCGTCACCGCCCCGGACGAGCTGCGGCTCGCCGCCGAGGCCCTGGTCATCGAGATGGGCGGCGAGCCGGAGTGGATCGCCGAGGAGGCCCGTCCCCTCTACCACGCGGCCCTCGCGCTCGGCGCCAACCACCTGGTCACCCTGGTCGCCGAGGCGATGGAGCTGCTGAGCGAGGCCGGCGTCGGCGCCCCCGACCGGATGCTCGGCCCCCTCCTAGGCGCCGCCCTCGACAACGCCCTGCGCTCCGGCGGCGCCGCCCTCACCGGCCCGGTCGCCCGAGGCGACGCCGGTACGGTCGCGGCCCACGTCGAGCAGTTGCGCGCGCACGCGCCGCGCGCCGTTCCCGGGTACCTCGCGATGGCCCGCGCCACCGCCGACCGCGCCCTCGACCAGGGCCTGCTCAAGCCCGACCTCGCAGCCGCCCTCCTCGCCGTACTCGCCGAGGACTCCGTACCCCGCCAGGCCCCCGGCGGCGACCACCCCGACGAGCGCCCCGACGGCGAAGACCAGGACGGAACGGACCGATGACCGACCCCACCCCCACCCCCACCCCGCAGGCCGCCACCCTCGTGCGCACCGCCGCCGAGCTGCACGCGGCGCCGCGCCCCGGGCGGCGGGCCGTGGTGATGACGATGGGCGCGCTCCACCAGGGCCACGCCCAGCTCATCCGCACCGCCCGCGAGCTGGCGGGCCCCACCGGGCAGGTCGTCGTCACCGTCTTCGTCAACCCGCTCCAGTTCGGCGCGGGCGAGGACCTCGACCAGTACCCGCGCACCCTCGACGCCGACCTGGAGACCGCCCGCGAGGCCGGCGCCGACCTGGTCTTCGCACCCCGTGCCGACGAGGTCTACCCGGGCGGCGAACCGCAGGTCAGGATCACCGCCGGGCCGCTCGGCGGGCTCCTCGAAGGGGCCACCCGGCCCGGCCACTTCGACGGCATGCTCACCGTCGTCGCCAAGTTCCTCCACCTCACCCGGCCCGACCTCGCCCTCTACGGCCAGAAGGACGCCCAGCAGCTCGCGCTGATCCGGCGGATGGTCGAGGACCTCGACTTCGGCGTCGAGATCGTCGCCGTCCCCACCGTCCGCGAGGACGACGGCCTGGCCCGCTCCAGCCGCAACCGCTTCCTCTCCCCGGCCGAGCGCCGCACCGCCCTCGCCCTCTCCCGCGCCCTGTTCGCCGGCCGCGACCGCCTCGGCGCCCAGGAGGCACTGCGCGAGCGCGCCACCGCCGCCCCCGGCGACGCCGCCCGCGCCGAGGGCCTCGACGCCCTCGGCGAGTCGCGGCTCGCCGCCGACGCCCACGCCGTGGCCCACGCCCGGCTCCCGGGCCCGGCCGCCGTCCGCGAATCCGCCCGTGCCGTCCTGGAGGACGCGGCCCGCGCCGAGCCGCCGCTCGTCCTCGACTACCTCGCCCTCATCGACCCGGCCACCTTCGCCGAGATCACCGACGATCACGAGGGAGAGGCCCTTCTCGCCGTCGCGGCCAAGGTCGGCACCACCCGCCTCATCGACAACCTCCCCCTCCGCTTCGCCCCGCACGGAGCCGCCTCGTGACAACCGGCCAGCCCCCGGGACGGACCGCCCCCCGCACGGCGATACGCCTGCCCGCGCCCGCTCCGGGCTGGGCCGAGCCCGCCGACGTCGTGGTGGTCGGCAGCGGCGTCGCCGGGCTGACCGCCGCCCTGCGCTGCGCGGCGGCCGGACTGCGTACGGTCGTCGTCACCAAGGCGCGGCTGGACGACGGGTCGACGCGGTGGGCGCAGGGCGGGGTCGCCGCCGCGCTCGGCGAGGGCGACACCCCCGAGCAGCACCTCGACGACACCCTCGTCGCCGGGGCCGGACTCTGCGACGAGGACGCCGTCCGGCTGCTGGTCACGGAGGGGCCGGACGCGGTGCGCCGTCTCATCGGCACCGGCGCCGTCTTCGACACCGCCGACGCGGCGGGCACCCTCGCGCTCACCCGCGAGGGCGGCCACCACCGGCGCCGGATCGCCCACGCGGGCGGCGACGCGACCGGCGCGGAGATCTCCCGCGCCCTGGTCGCGGCCGTGCGCGCCCGCGCCATCCGCACCGTGGAGAACGCCCTCGTCCTCGACCTGCTCACCGACGCCGAGGGCCGCACCGCCGGCGTCACCCTGCACGTCATGGGTGAGGGGCGGCGCGACGGCGTCGGCGCCGTCCACGCCCCCGCTGTGGTCCTCGCGACCGGCGGCATGGGCCAGATCTTCTCCGCCACCACCAACCCGGCCGTCTCCACCGGCGACGGCGTGGCGCTCGCGCTGCGTGCCGGAGCCGAGGTCTGCGACCTGGAGTTCGTCCAGTTCCACCCGACCGTCCTCTTCCTCGGTGCCGACGCAGAGGGCCAGCAGCCGCTGGTCTCCGAGGCGGTCCGGGGCGAGGGCGCGCACCTGGTCGACGCCGACGGCGCGCGCTTCATGGCGGGGCAGCACGAGCTGGCCGAGCTGGCCCCGCGCGACATCGTCGCCAAGGCGATCACCCGCCGGATGCAGGAGCAGGACGCCGAGCACATGTACCTCGACGCCCGCCACTTCGGCGCCGAGATGTGGGCCGAACGCTTCCCGACCATCCTCGCCGCCTGCCGCGCCCACGGGATCGACCCGGTCACCGAGCCGATCCCGGTCGCCCCCGCCGCCCACTACGCCTCCGGCGGCATCCGCACCGACCGCTCGGGCCGCACCACCATCCCCGGCCTCTACGCCTGCGGCGAGACCGCCTGCACCGGCGTCCACGGCGCCAACCGGCTCGCCTCCAACTCCCTCCTGGAGGGCCTGGTCTACGCGGAGCGCATCGCCGACGCCATCGTGGCGGCCCACCCGGCGGACGCGCCCGTACCGGCAGAGCCCGCCCGGGCCGAGACGATCCCGCTGCTCGCCCCCGAGCAGCGGGTCGCCCTCCAGCGGACCATGACGCGCGGCGCCGGAGTGCTCCGCTGCGAAGCCTCCCTGGCCGCGGCGGCCGAAGCCCTGTCGGCGCTCCGCGCGCAGGCCGGGGAGACGGCGGCCGAAGCGGCCCCCGCCGAGGCCAGGCCCGCCGAGCCGGGCGTCGGGAGCTGGGAGACGACCAACCTCCTCGTCGTCGCCCGGGTCCTCGTCGACTCCGCCCGCCGTCGCACCGAGACCCGCGGCTGCCACTGGCGCGAGGACCACCCGGACCGCGACGACACCCGCTGGCGCCGCCATCTCGTCACCCGGCTGAACCAGGACCGTACGCTCAGCATGCACACCACCGGCGGGCCCGGCCTCCCGGCCACCGCCCCGGCCGCGCGCACCCCCTTCCATCCGGACCACACCCTCCCCCAGGAGCCCTGACCGTGAGCAGCACCCCCGACCTCCCCCTCCACCGGATCGGCGCCCAGGACGAGGGCGGCGGCTGCGGTGACTCCTGCGGCTGCGGACACTTTGCCGAGGAGAGCGAGCTGACCCTCGACCCGGCGCTGGCCGCCTTCTTCACCGCCGCCGGCATCGACCCGTTCGACGTCGAGCAGGTCGCCCTGCTGGCGCTCGCCGAGGACCTCGCCGACGGTGAGGACGTCACGACCGTCGCCACCATCCCCGAGACCGCGGTCGCCGTCGCCGACTTCACCGCGCGGGAGAACGGCACGGTCGCCGGGCTCCGGGTCGCGGAGGCGGTCCTGTCGATCGTGGCCACCGAGGAGTTCGAGGTGGAGCGGCACGCCGAGGACGGCGACCGGATCATCGCCGGCGAGCCGCTGCTGACCGTCACCGCGCGCACCCGCGACCTGCTCACCGCCGAGCGCAGCGCCCTCAACATCCTCTGCCGCCTCTCCGGCATCGCCACCGCCACCCGCGCCTGGGCCGACGCCCTGGGGGGCACCAGGGCCAAGGTGCGCGACACCCGCAAGACCACCCCCGGCCTGCGCGCCCTGGAGAAGTACGCGGTCCGCTGCGGCGGCGGCGTCAACCACCGCATGTCCCTCTCCGACGCAGCCCTGGTCAAGGACAACCACGTGGTGGCGGCCGGAGGCGTCGCCGCCGCCTTCCGCGCGGTCCGCGAGCGGTTCCCCGAGGTACCCGTCGAGGTCGAGGTCGACACCCTGCACCAGCTCCGCGAGGTGGTGGACGCCGGCGCCGACCTGATCCTGCTGGACAACTTCACCACCCTGGAGACCGAGGAGGCCGTCGCCCTGGTCGACGGCCGCGCCCTGCTGGAGTCCTCCGGCCGCCTCACCCTGGAGAACGCCCGCGCCTACGCCGAGACCGGCGTCGACTACCTCGCGGTGGGCGCCCTCACCCACTCCGCGCCCATCCTCGACATCGGCCTGGACCTGCGCCGGACCCGCCTGACCGCCGTCGAGGGAGCGGGCGCCTGATGCTGCTCACCATCGACGTCGGCAACACCCACACCGTCCTCGGCCTCTTCGACGCCGACGAGATCGTCGAGCACTGGCGGATCTCCACCGACCCGCGCCGCACCGCCGACGAACTGGCCGTCCTCCTCCAGGGCCTGATGGGCACCCACCCGCTGCTCGGCGAGGAACTGGGCGACGGCATCGAGGGCATCGCCATCTGCTCCACCGTCCCCTCGGTCCTGCACGAGCTGCGCGAGGTGACCCGGCGGTACTACGGCGACGTGCCCGCCGTGCTGGTCGAGCCCGGCATCAAGACCGGCGTGCCGATCCTCATGGACAACCCGAAGGAGGTCGGCGCCGACCGCATCATCAACGCGGCCGCCGCCATCGAGCTCTTCGGCGGTCCCGCGATCGTGGTCGACTTCGGCACCGCCACCACCTTCGACGCCGTCTCCGCCCGCGGCGAGTACGTCGGCGGAGTCATCGCCCCCGGCATCGAGATCTCGGTGGAGGCGCTCGGCGCGAAGGGCGCCCAGCTCCGCAAGTTCGAGGTGGCCAGGCCCCGCAGTGTGATCGGCAAGAACACCGTGGAGGCGATGCAGTCCGGCATCATCTACGGCTTCGCCGGCCAGGTCGACGGCGTGGTCGCCCGGATGTCCCGCGAGCTGACCGACCACCCCGAGGACGTCACGGTCATCGCCACCGGCGGCCTCGCCCCGCTGGTCCTCAAGGAGTCCACCGTCATCGACGAGCACGAGCCCTGGCTCACCCTGATGGGCCTCCGCCTGGTCTACGAGCGGAACCGCCCCCGCCTCTGACCGCACGGCGCACCACGCTTCCGCGCCGCCCCGGCCCCCGTCCGCCCGCCCTTCCGGCTCAGCGACGGGGGCCGTTCGGTGGGCCCCGACGTGCGAGAACGCGCCACCCCCATTTACGGTAAGCGGATTTTGTCTGGTTTGTGCGTATCGTCGGCCCATGCCCACGCCATACGGATTCCGCGGCGGCATGGCGTTCAGCGCAGACGAGCTGCGTGTGCTCCGACGCGCCCTCGCCATCGCCCTCCATCCCAGCACCGCCGACGACGAAGACGTCTCCACCTGTCTGCGTCTGGCCCACTCGGTCGACGAGGCGGTCCACGAGAGTGCCCGGCTCCGTGACTTCCTCCTCGCCGACCTCACTCGATACCGGGCGGCCCTGCCGGGCACGGTCGCGGGATACCTCCCCCTGCTGGAGGAAGCCCTCGGCGCCGGATACCAGCCGGTCCCCGACGACCTCGCCGCCCTCAGAGCGCTGCGCGGCAACGCCGTCGCGGCCGACCTGCTCGCCCGCTGCCGGGTCCTCGTCGAGCGCGCGGTCCGGGCCAAACTGGCCGGCCGCCCAGCCCCGACCGAGGCCGCACGCGCCACGGTGCCCGCCTCCCGCACCCGCCTGCACGCCCTGCCCGGTGGCGGCGACGCGGCCGACGGGCGCCCGGCCGGCCCCGGCCCCGACCGCCGACCCGGCACACCCGCCCCGGAGCGGGAGCGCCCGGTGCCGACCCCGGCCGAGGTCTTCCCGCCCAAGCGCAAACCGTCCCCGCCGGAACCCCCGAGGAAGCTCGCCGCCGGCTGACCCGCCTCCGCTTCCCGCCGCCGCCCCGCCCCCGCGCCGACACGGCCGGGGGCGGGCGCGGGGCCGGGGAGCCGGTGGCTACCCTGGTCCCATGGACTACGTCTCCGCGCTTCTGCCTCCCACGGTGATGGCCGTCTTCTTCGGCGCGCTCATCACGGTCATCGTGAAGACCCAGGGTGGCGCCAACAAGGCCAAGGAGGACGCGGCCGTCGACGCCACCCTCGCCCGCGCCGAGGGTGCCCACCAGGCCGCCGTACCGGCCAAGGACGCCTGACCGGCCCCGCCTCACCCGGCTGAACGACCGCGCCCCCACGCCGTACGTCCGTCGTACGACGCGTGAGGGCGGCCGGACGTGTCCGCTCGCGCACCCCGCCCGCCGTGCCACCGCCCGGCGAAGCGGGGTTTCCGCATTCCCGGGGGCTTGCGTGGGCCAGGAGGCGGCCGACGAGGAAGCGGGGCGGTCCCATTTCGTGTGCCGCGCCATGTCCGCCGGGGAATGCGCCTGTTCCCGCACTAAGGTGCACCTGTGCCTCGGCCCTTGGGAGAACTCGAAGACGCCGTCATGACACGGGTGTGGAAGTGGAACCGCCCGGTGACCGTTCGGGAAGTGCTGGAAGATCTCCAGCAGGAACGGTCGATCGCTTACACCACGGTGATGACGGTAATGGACAATCTCTATCAGAAGGGCTGGGTGCGCAGAGAAGCGGAGGGCCGGGCCTATCGATATGCGGCGGTCTCGACCCGGGCCGCGTACGCCGCGGCACTGATGAACGAGGCGTGGCAGCGCAGCGACAACCAGGCCGCCGCACTCGTCGCCTTCTTCGGCATGATGTCGCCCGAACAACGCGAAGCCCTCGGTGATGCGATGCGCGTCATCCAACTCCCCGCGGAAGGGCCCCGGGAAGGCACGGAAGGTGCCCGGGAAGCCGAAGAAGCCAAAGAAGCCGAAGTCGCGCAGGACTCAAGGCGACCGGCGCAAGCCGACGACGGGCCGGATGGTCCCGGGACGGTCGCGAAACTCCCGGAATCGGAGGGCGGTGACCCCGAGGCCGGTGCCGGGCGATAGCGTCGTCGGTATGTCCTCAGGGTCGGCGGATGACTCCGCAGAAGCAGCAGCAGAACACGCGACTACGCCGGACGGGCCCGCACCGGGCCGCGCTGCGAGCGGCAAAGGCGCACCCCCGGCGAAAGCCGTCAGCGTCCGCCGGGCCCGTACCAGCGACATCCCCGCGGTCCGCTCTCTGCTCGACTCCTACGCACGCAAGGGCATCCTGCTCGACAAGGCGACGGTGACCCTTTACGAGGACATCCAGGAGTTCTGGGTCGCGGAACGCGACGACAACGCCGAGATCGTCGGCTGCGGCGCCCTGCACGTGATGTGGGAAGACCTCGCCGAAGTCCGTACTCTCGCGGTGAATCCTGAGGCCAGGGGCGCGGGCGTAGGCCATCAGGTGCTCGGCAAGCTCCTTCGGACGGCACGCTGGCTGGGAGTGCGGCGGGTATTCTGCCTCACCTTCGAGGTCGACTTCTTCGCCCGCCACGGCTTCGTCGAGATCGGTGAGACGCCGGTCGATCACGACGTCTACAGCGAGCTGCTGCGTTCCTATGACGAGGGTGTCGCGGAGTTCCTCGGGCTCGAACGGGTGAAACCGAACACCCTCGGCAACAGCCGGATGCTTCTGCATCTCTGAGCCCCGGCCCTGTGCGGTGATCGCCCGCCATTTCCGGAACACGGCCCAACCGTGGTGAGCTATGTCCGAAACGCGCACGTTTCCGGACCTCTTCCCGGGCTCTTGCGCGCATCGGTTCCCTCCGGGGGTTTGTGTTTTCCGGTGAAAAGCGGTTTGCTTTCCGGCGTACTGCATATATCAGGGGATGGCGAAACGGCGGGCGTCCGCTGCGGCCTCGGCCCTGAAGTTATCGATGAAAGGAAATCCCGTGGCACAGAAGGTTCAGGTCCTTCTTGTCGATGACCTCGACGGTGGTGAGGCGGACGAGACGGTGACGTTCGCGCTCGACGGCAAGTCCTACGAGATCGACCTCAAGGCCGAGCACGCCGAAGAGCTGCGCTCGCTCCTGGAGCGGTACGTGAAGGGCGGCCGGCGCACCGGCGGCCGCAGCACCGGGGGCCGTGGCCGCGCGACCCGCGCCACCTCCGGCGGTTCCGGCCCGGAGACCGCGGTCATCCGCGCCTGGGCCAAGGAGAACGGTTACGACATCAACGACCGTGGCCGCGTCCCGGCCAACATCCGCGCCGAGTACGAGAAGGCCAACGGCTGATCTCCGCTCCGCCCCAGCCTGAGCCGGTGGCACGCCGTCGCCGCCGCGCTCACCAGCCGCACGAGGTCGGGGGCGCCGCCGTCGCCCAGACGTGCCAGACCGGGCAGGACGGGCGCGCGTCCCGGCTCCCCGGCCATCGGCGGCCGCAGCCACCGTGCGGCCGTTTCGGTCCCCCGCAGTCCCGGTGGCGGGGGAGCCGCCAGGTGGCCGCCCTCTCCGACGCCGCGCAGTTCCGGTACGAGGGGGCCCCACTCCAGCCAGTCGAGCAGGCCGGGCAACTCGTCCGCCGAGCCGGGTGCGACCAGCAGGTGCACCGCCTCCCCGTCGAGCGCCACCGGCGTCGTGGGGCGCAGCCGGTCCAGCACCTCCCGCCCCGCCGCCGCGGGCAGCGAGAGCGCGTCGAAGGCGGGCCCGGTCGACAGCAGCGGCGGTACCCCGTCCGTCACCGGCCAGCCGGGCACTCGCGCGTACCAGCGGCGCCACGCGTCGTACGGCGGAGGGCTGTCCGGGCCCGGAGCTGTCATGTGGGGGAGAACGGCGGGAACCATCCGCAGGTTACGGAGCGTTGTGCGTCGTGTGCGAAGCGTTCACGCGGTGAGGGGTCGGCGCGGCATTCGGCGGCGCAAGGCTGTTCGCCCGTAGCTGAGGGATGGGGGGTGATCGGCATGGAG
Organism: Streptomyces sp. BBFR102; assembly: GCF_051397025.1. Taxonomy (NCBI): domain Bacteria; kingdom Bacillati; phylum Actinomycetota; class Actinomycetes; order Kitasatosporales; family Streptomycetaceae; genus Streptomyces; species Streptomyces sp. BBFR102. The sequence goes on along the minus strand of NZ_CP195757.1, from coordinate 2,400,798 downwards.
TGCCGGTCGGCGCGGGTAAGAGATGCCTAGTGGGGAGGGGCGTAAGCCTCGTCCGGCCGTCCCGCGTTCGCCATCGGCGTAGTGGCAGTGCGGGTAACAGCTTGGCCTGCGGGAACATCGTCTCGCACCATCGGGTTGGAGCAGTTGTCGGCGTTCGGGGTCAGGAGGCCATCGACGGGTGTCGGCAGTTGGAATGAGCGGTCCCCGCTTGCGGGACTAAGCTGCGGAAGGACAGGGAGGGGACCGACCCCTTACTGCCTGACCGCTCTGAGGAGCGATTAACGATGTTCGAGAGGTTCACCGACCGCGCGCGGCGGGTTGTCGTCCTGGCTCAGGAAGAAGCCCGGATGCTCAACCACAACTACATCGGCACCGAGCACATTCTCCTGGGACTGATCCACGAGGGTGAGGGTGTCGCCGCTAAGGCCCTGGAGAGCCTCGGGATTTCGCTCGAGGCGGTCCGCCAGCAGGTGGAGGAGATCATCGGTCAGGGCCAGCAGGCCCCGTCCGGCCACATTCCCTTCACCCCTCGCGCCAAGAAGGTCCTGGAGCTTTCGCTCCGCGAGGCCCTCCAGCTCGGCCACAACTACATCGGCACGGAGCACATCCTGCTCGGCCTGATCCGCGAGGGCGAGGGCGTCGCCGCCCAGGTCCTCGTGAAGCTGGGCGCCGATCTGAACCGGGTGCGGCAGCAGGTCATCCAGCTGCTCTCCGGTTACTCGGGGGGCAAGGAGGCCGCCACGGCAGGCGGTCCGGCCGAGGGCACGCCCTCGACCTCCCTGGTCCTCGACCAGTTCGGCCGCAACCTCACCCAGGCCGCCCGCGAATCCAAGCTCGACCCGGTCATCGGGCGCGAGAAGGAGATCGAGCGGGTCATGCAGGTGCTTTCGCGCCGCACCAAGAACAACCCGGTCCTCATCGGCGAGCCCGGCGTCGGCAAGACCGCCGTGGTCGAGGGGCTGGCGCAGGCCATCGTCAAGGGCGAGGTGCCCGAGACCCTCAAGGACAAGCACCTCTACACCCTGGACCTCGGCGCGCTGGTCGCCGGCTCCCGGTACCGCGGTGACTTCGAGGAGCGCCTGAAGAAGGTCCTCAAGGAGATCCGCACCCGCGGCGACATCGTCCTGTTCATCGACGAGCTGCACACGCTCGTCGGCGCGGGCGCCGCCGAAGGCGCGATCGACGCGGCCTCGATCCTCAAGCCGATGCTCGCCCGTGGTGAGCTGCAGACGATCGGTGCGACCACCCTCGACGAGTACCGCAAGCACCTGGAGAAGGACGCCGCGCTCGAACGCCGCTTCCAGCCGATCCAGGTCGCCGAGCCCTCGCTGCCGCACACCATCGAGATCCTGAAGGGTCTGCGCGACCGGTACGAGGCCCACCACCGGGTCTCCATCACCGACTCCGCGCTGGTCGCCGCCGCGACCCTGGCCGACCGGTACATCTCGGACCGCTTCCTGCCGGACAAGGCGATCGACCTGATCGACGAGGCCGGTTCCCGGATGCGTATCCGCCGGATGACCGCGCCGCCGGACCTCCGCGAGTTCGACGAGAAGATCGCAGGTGTCCGCCGGGACAAGGAGTCCGCGATCGACTCGCAGGACTTCGAGAAGGCCGCCTCCCTCCGCGACAAGGAGAAGCAGCTCCTGGCCGCCAAGGCCAAGCGGGAGAAGGAGTGGAAGGCCGGCGACATGGACGTCGTCGCCGAGGTCGACGAGGACCTGATCGCCGAGGTCCTGGCCACGGCCACGGGCATCCCGGTCTTCAAGCTGACCGAGGAGGAGTCCTCGCGTCTGCTGCGCATGGAGGACGAGCTCCACAAGCGCGTCATCGGCCAGAAGGACGCCGTCAAGGCGCTCTCCCGGGCGATCCGGCGTACGCGGGCCGGTCTCAAGGACCCGAAGCGCCCCGGTGGCTCGTTCATCTTCGCGGGCCCGTCCGGTGTCGGTAAGACCGAACTGTCCAAGGCGCTCGCCGAGTTCCTCTTCGGTGACGAGGAGGCGCTGATCTCCCTCGACATGTCGGAGTTCAGCGAGAAGCACACGGTCTCCCGTCTCTTCGGTTCGCCTCCCGGTTACGTGGGGTACGAGGAGGGCGGCCAGCTGACCGAGAAGGTGCGCCGCAAGCCGTTCTCCGTCGTCCTCTTCGACGAGGTGGAGAAGGCCCACCCGGACATCTTCAACTCGCTGCTCCAGATCCTGGAGGACGGTCGGCTGACCGACTCCCAGGGCCGGGTCGTCGACTTCAAGAACACGGTCATCATCATGACGACCAACCTCGGCACCCGGGACATCTCCAAGGGCTTCAACCTCGGCTTCGCCGCCCAGGGCGACACCAAGAGCAACTACGAGCGGATGAAGGCGAAGGTCAGCGACGAGCTGAAGCAGCACTTCCGCCCCGAGTTCCTCAACCGTGTCGACGACGTCATCGTCTTCCCGCAGCTCAGCCAGGACGACATCCTCCAGATCGTCGACCTCATGATCGGCCGCGTGGACGAGCGTCTGAAGGACCGGGACATGGGCCTGGAGCTCAGCCAGGAGGCGAAGGAGCTGCTCGCCAAGAAGGGTTACGACCCGGTTCTGGGCGCGCGTCCGCTGCGTCGCACCATCCAGCGGGAGATCGAGGACACCCTGTCCGAGAAGATCCTCTTCGGCGACCTCCGCCCCGGCCACATCGTGGTCGTCGGCACGGAGGGCGAGGGCGACGCGAAGACCTTCACCTTCCGGGGTGAGGAGAAGTCCGCCCTGCCGGACGCCCCTCCGGTCGAGTCGGCCGCCGGCGGTGGCCCGAACCTGAGCAAGGAGTAGGCCGGGCGCGCCCTGCCGGGGCGCGCGAGGCTGGGCCGCCTCCCTCGGGCCCGTTCTTCGGAACGGGCCCGAGGGAGGCGGCTTTCTTCGTTTCCGAGCGGCTGACAAGGGGGTTCCGGGCCGGACCGGACCGGACCGGGACGGGCCGGACTGTGCGGGGTGCGGCAGGGTGGGCCCCGGCTGGGCCGGTCCGGGCCACGCACACGCCGGACGCCGCAGCGAACGCCCGAGTTCACCGGACCTGTGGCCGTCTGCGAGTGCCCGGGCGATCTGGCCGCCCACGGAGCGCGCCGGATGTGGTCCCGGCCGGGAAGTCCTCCTCGTCCGTGTGAGCAGCGCACACCTGCGACGACGCGGGGTGCGCCTGGTGACCCCGGTCTGCCGGCCAGGCCGGCGCGGCGCACGGGACGGCGGCCAGGGCAGGCCGCCGCTGGTTCAGCCTCCTCCTACTTCGAGGTCGGCGAACGGCGGCCCGGTCGGGGCAGCGGTGCCAGGTACTTCTCACGCCACCCGGAGGTTGGGCGAGGCCCGAAGGCCGACCGGTCGCGGTGCTGCCTGCTCCGCGGGCTTCTGGTGTTCCTGGTCGGCCCGGCCTGCTCCGCGACGCCGTGCGCCCGACCGGCCCGGCCGGACCGCGACGGAGGGCACCCCAGCCGGGTCAAGCAGGTGGCAGCACCCGCTTGACCCCCACCAGATGCCGGTAGCGCGGCCTCGCCGCGAAGTCGGCCGGCTGCCAGACGGCCGGGTGGCCCACTTCGCGGCACAGGTGCAGCACGGAGTCCTCGGCCATCCAGATGCCGACGTGGGCGCCGTACGCGGTGCCGTCGGGGTTGTAGAGGAGCAGGTCGAGCGGGCCGGGGTGGGGGACTTGGCGGGTGGCGGTGCGGTCGGTCCACAGTTCGGCCGAGCGCAGGGGCGGGAGGGGTCGGCCGAAGCGGCGCAGGACCTCGTAGGCGTAGAGCTGGCAGTTGGCGCCGAGGGCCAGGCCGGGGCGGGCGGTGGCGGCGGGGGAGCCGGGGTAGCGGGAGCCCGCGTACGGGACGGTCCACAGGTCGGCCGGGAGGCTGGCGAGAAGTGCGGCCATGGGGCCATCCTGCCGGGCCGGGGAGGGCGTGCGGAGCGGGTTCCGGCCAGCGGGGCCGTCGAGCGGGTGAGGGCGGGGCGTAGCCCGATGTCGCGACGGCACCGGCGTGAGGAGCGTACGGCGGCTGTGCTCCGGGTCGCGCTGTGGGGGGCTTGCCGGAGCGGGGCGGCGGCCCGGTCACGGCTCTTGCCGGTGGCGGGCCCGAGTGGGTCGGTGGTCGTGCCACGGCGTTTGTTGTCGGTGGCCGCCCGGGCGGCCGGCCTTGCCACGGCCCTCGCTGTCGGTGACCCGGCGGAGGGGGGCGGCGGTCAGGACGCCTCGTCGTGGGTCGAGCCGGTGTCGCGGAGGGGGCGGCGGCGGAGTAGAGGCCTGCGCCCAGGTGGTCAGGAGGCGCTCTCGTCGCGGCCCCTCGCCGTGTCCGCTGTCGAGACGCAGGGCCGTCCAGAGCTGGGTGAGGGAGGTGTGCCAGGTGGCCTCGTGCGGGACGTGGTGGCTGACGCCGTCGAGCCCGTAGGGGTCGGTGGAGAGGTCGGCGGGGGCTCACTTCGGCGGTGTACCAGGGGCAGCGAGGCCGTCGGTTCTCTGGGCGGTGCAGAACGTGGATGGTGCCCGTCGCCGGGCCCTGCTCCCGCACCCGGGCGGCCCCGCCCCGGGGATCCCATGGGGCACACGGTCCGCAGGCCGACTGCGGGGCTGGGTGCCGGTCTCGCCGTGGGCTCCTGGGAGGGCGTGGCCGTTGTGGAGCCCAAGGGGGTTCGGGGTGGCTTGGAGGCGCCTTGGGCCGGTTGTCCCTGGAGGGTGGGCGGCGCTCCCGGGGCCCGTTGAAGACGCTCCGGGCCGGGTCCTCCCTGGGCCGGTCCGGGCTCCCGCTTCGATGCCCCGCTTCCCGGTGCGCGGAAGCCGTTTCGGAGGCCCTCGCGGGAAGCCGTTCGGGCCTTCGCGTACCCCCTGGCCGGGGTCCGCCGGGCGTTCGTGGACCTCGCACGGCCCTCCCGGAGTGGCCTGGGCCACTTTCAGGTGGCTCATCGGGGCGTCCGGAAGGGCGAGTTGGCCGCTCCGGCGGAGTGGCCCAGGCCACTTTCAGGGGGGCCTCTCAGGCCCTGCCGGGTGACAAGCGGCACAGGGGGTTCCGGGCCTACTACATCCCATAGGAGCACTCTGGTCCGATTTGGAGGTTTAAGAGGCGTTTTGTCGGGCCGACCTGGAGGCTCGTCGTGTGAACGGCTTCACTTCGACGGGCCGGCCCCCCTCTTTCGGTCCCGATCTGGGGCCCCGCCGCGCCCAGGGGGGTGATTCGGAGGGTTCTGGCGTGCTGCGGCCGTGCTGTCAAGGGCGTGGGTTACCCCCCTCCGAAATACGAGATCCGGTAGTAGATGGGCCCTTTGTCAGGAGATGGGGCGGCGGGTTACCAAGGTGATGCACCGGCGAAACGTCGGGCTCCCTCGTTCCCCCTCACGGAGGTCCACCCCGTATGTCGAAGCGCGCCATGAACCTCAACCTCGCCTCGCCCCAGCTCCGTACTCGGGTCGCCGTCCTGGCCGCCGGTCTCGGCGCCTCGGCGATGCTCGGGGTCGGGGTCGCGTCCGCCGCGACCGGTGCGGACACCGCCACTGGTGCTGCGGCCGGTGCGGTCGCCGCCCAGGCGGACGCGCAGTCGAAGGCCGCTCAGTCCGTCCAGACGGCCGAGCAGTCGAAGAAGGAAGCCCCCAAGGCCAAGTCCGCCGAGAAGAAGGCGGAGAGCAAGCCCGCGAAGAAGAAGTCCTCGTGGAGCGTCCCGGTGAACGACGCGAGCATCTCGGCCACCTACGGCACCGGCGGTGACCGCTGGGCCAACAAGCACTCCGGTCAGGACTACGCGGTGTCGGTCGGCACCGACGTCCACGCCGCCCACGGCGGCACGGTCGTCAAGACCGGCGGCAACGGCGCCGGTGACGGCCCGGCCTACGGCAACGCCGTCGTGGTCAAGCACGCCGACAAGACGTACACCCAGTACGCCCACCTGTCGCAGATCAACGTGACCCCCGGCCAGACGGTCGAGCAGGGCGAGAAGATCGCCCTCTCCGGCAACACCGGTAACTCCAGCGGTCCCCACCTGCACTTCGAGGTCCGGACCGGCCCCAACTACGGCTCCGCCATCGACCCCGCCGCGTTCCTGAGCAGCAAGGGTCTGTGATCCGGCCGTAGACCACCGCGCCCCGGCGCGGACGGCACCCCCGAGCGGCGGTGCGGGCTCTCAGCCCGCGCCGCCGCTCGTCGTGCCACGCCACCACGGCCGCGAGCCCCGGCGGGCCCCGGCGGCCCGGTCGTCGTCCGGGAGCCGTATCACCGGGAAGCTCCCCGTGCTGGTCGGGGCGTGGTCCGGCAGCCAGAGCACGGCGACCGCGCCCTCCGGCGGGGCGCCGGGCTCCGCCCCGGGGGTCCGGACGTTGCGGAAGGTGAGCCGCGCCCCCAGCACCCGGGCCTGCCCGGCCGCGATGGTCAGCCCCAGCCCGTGCCCCCGGCCCGCCCGGTCGGCACTGCCGGTGCGGAACCGGCTCGGCCCGTCGGCCAGCAGCGCCTCAGGGAACCCAGGCCCGTGGTCCCGTACCCGGATCACCCGGCCCTCGACGGTGACCTGGACCGGGGGCCTGCCGTGTTTGGCGGCGTTGGCCAGCAGGTTGCCGAGGACCCGCTCCAGGCGGCGCGGGTCGGTCGCCACGTCGGCGTCGTAGAGGACCCGCACCTCCACGTCGGGCCCGAGGGTGCGGACGCGGCGGGTGACGAACTCGCCCAGCGCGATGTCCTGGAGTTCGGCGCGCTCGGCGGCGGTGTCCAGGCGGGAGACCTCCAGCACGTCCTCGACCAGGGTGCGCATGGCCTGCGCCCGGTCCCGTACCAGCTCGGTGGGGCGGCCCGGCGGCAGCAGCTCGGCGGCGGTCAGCAGACCGGTGACCGGGGTGCGCAGCTCGTGGGCGATGTCCGCGGTGACCCGGCGCTCCGCCTCCAGCCGCCGTTTCAGCGCGTCCGCCATCGCGTCCACGGCCCGCGCCAGGTCGTCGGTCTCGTCCCGGACCACGCCGCCTATCGCCGAGCGCACCCGGACGTCGGTACGCCCCTCGGCCACCTGGTTCGCGGCGGCCGCCGCCTTGCGCAGCCGGTGGGAGAGCTGCCCGCCGATGAGGACGCCCAGCGCGCAGCCGCCCAGGATGACCGCACCCGAGCCGATGAGCAGCACCCGGTCGAGGTCGCGCATGATCGTGGAGCTGCGGTCGTTGAAGCGGGTGTGCACGGAGAGGATGCGGCCGTCACCGAGCGGCACGGCCCCCCAGATGTCGGGGACGCCCTCGTGGAACTCCTGGATGAAGGTGGCGCGGCGGCCCGCCTGCCCCCGCTCCCGCAGCTCGGCGGGGATGTCCGGGTCGTCGATCTTGGCGCCGAACTGGAGCCGGCCCGTGCCCGCGTAGATCCGCTGGGCGAACTGGACCCGCTCGTCCTGGAGGTCCCGGGCGTTGTCGAGCATCGAGATCCGGGCGGCGTTGTGCACGACGAGGCTGAGAGCGAGCGCGACGAGCGCCCCGACCAGGGTGATGGCCGCGCTCAGCTTCCACCGCAGCCCGGTGTGCAGCTGCCCGCGCAGCCGGTCGCGCCACCGCCGCCACCGGCTCTCCCGGTGGGCCCCGGCGGCTGGGGACGCGCCGCCGGGACCGGTACCGGCCGCCGCTTCGGACCCGGCGGGGGCGCGGCGGCGGAAGGGCCCGAACACGTCAGGCCCTCAGTTTGTAGCCGAAGCCGCGGACGGTCTCTATCCGCTCCTGGCCGATCTTGGCGCGCAGCCGCTGGACATGCACGTCGACCACCCGGGTGTCGCCGCCCCAGCCGTAGTCCCAGACGCGTTCCAGCAGCTTGTCGCGGGAGAGGACGGTGCCCGGCGCGGCCGAGAACTCCAGTAGCAGCCGCATCTCGGTCGGTGTCAGCGCGACCGGGGTGCCGGCGCGCCGCACCACCATGCCCTCGGTGTCCAGGTCCAGGTCGCCGAAGCGGAGCAGCCCGTCAGCCTCGACGGCTCCACCGGAGGGCTCCTCCGCGGCCCTGGCGCCCTGGGCCCCCGCCGCGTGGCCGAAGCGGCGCAGCACGGCGCGGATGCGGGCGACCAGGACCGAGCCGTCGAAGGGCTTGGTGACGTAGTCGTCCGCGCCCGCCTCCAGGCCGAGGACCACGTCGATGGAGTCGGCCCGCGCCGAGAGCATGATCACCGGCACGGTCGACTCGTCCCGGATGCGGCGGCACAGGCTGACCCCGTCCATCCCGGGCACCATCACGTCGAGCAGGGCGATGTCGGGCCGGTCGGCGCGGAACGCCTCCAGCCCCGAGAGCCCGTCGGGCATGGCGGTCACCCGGAAGCCGACCCGCTCCAGGGCGAGCTGGGTCGCCTCCCGGATCACGTCGTCGTCCTCCACGAACAGGACATGGGTGTGGTCGGCCATCGGTGGGGCCTCTGTCTCCCGGTTCGCACATCTCGAAGGTGGTCGCGGAACGATGGTGTCAGGCCGTGGGCGGGTCCTGGCTCCGGGTCGGCGCCGGTCTCGCGCCCAGCGCCTGCGGCGGCTCGGAGGTGACGGTGTTGCTGTAGTCGTTGTGCTGCCGGAACTGCTCGGCGAAGGCGTCGTCCTTCCACCGGTAGGTCACGACCTCCTCGCCCGAGGGGTACGCGACCGCGTCACCCCTGTCGTACACCTGGCGGGTCACCACGAGGTCGCCCCGGTCGATCTCGGCGTAGACGGGGGGCGTCTCGTTACGGAAGACGTTGACGTAGCCCTGGGTGGCGGCGGCTTCCTCGGCCGGCTTGCCCTGCGGGGCGACGCGGTACACGTAGGCGCCGACACCCACGGCGTCGCCGCAGGTCAGCACATTGATCACGAGGTCGGAGACCTTGGCGCCGGTCAGGTCGCCGTAGCTGACGTCGACCGGGTACTCGTCGCCGACACAGGGTTCCAGGTCGCTTTTGACACCCGGGTCGACCTCGGGGTCCGCCTTGAGCAGCTTCACCGCGTCGGCCCGCTTCACCCGGGGCGTCGGGCTCGCCGCGCCGGTGGGTGAGGAGGCGACCGGCTCACTGCGGGCCGGGCCCTCGTCGCGGGTACCGGTGCTGGTCGCGGTACAGGACATGAGGGCGGCCACGAGAAGTAGGGAGGTCACGGCGGCGCAGACCACCGCCCGTGCAGGATGAGCCCTCAGGCCGCGCAACGCTCCTGCTCCTCACGCTCGGGCGCGCGGCTCTCCAGTTCACGCCTCTCCAGCTCCTGGCGGAGCCGGGCGAGCGCCCGGTGCAGCGTGCTCTTCACCGTGCCGGCCGACATGCCGAGGGCAGCGGCGGTTTCCTCAGTGGACATCTGCTCCCAGTGTCGCAGCACCACGACACTGCGCTGCTTCGGAGCCAGCACCTTCAGCACGTCCATGAGCAGGGCGCGGTCGGCGTGCTGCTCGGTGCCGTCGGTGACCGCGGGCTCGGGGAGTTCCGCGGTCGGGACCTCCTGGAGCTTGCGCGAGCGCCACCACTCCGTGCGCGTGTTGATCATGACACGCCGCAGATAGGCGTCGGCCAGCCGCTTGTCCGCTATCAGCTCCCACCGCCGGTACGTGCGCACCAGTGCCGTCTGGAGCAGGTCCTGGGCGTCCACAGGGTCGGGGACCAGCCGGCGCGCGCTGCGCAGCAGCGCGTCCTGCCGTGTGCGGACGTACTCCTCGAACTCCAGCACCTCGTTCTGCGCCACGTCCGCCTCCGCTCCACCCCGTGAATCCCCTGGTCCACCGCACGCCGCCCGGAGTCGGCGGGGTGGTACGGGACGAACCTACGGGCGCGGTGTAACGGCGTTCGGCGCGTGGGGCGGCGGTGGGCGCACAGATGTACGTCGGTTGTGTAACAGCCCTCCGCGCGCCCCTGGAGCGGGGCGGGCGGAGGGCTTGCGTCCGGTCTCGTGTGCGACGGTCAGGAGAGCGGCAGCCGGTACCGCCCGTCGGACAGCGGCTCGACCAGGCCGTCGGCGACCAGCCCGTCCAGCGCGCGGGCCCGCTGCACGGCGTCGTCCCACTCGCGGTCGAGAACCGCCTGCCCGACCGGCGCGACCGCTTCCCGCAGCACCGCGAGGAGCTTGCCGCGGACCTGGCGGTCGGTGCCCGCGTAGCTCTGGCCCCGGCGGGCCGGACCGCTGTGCGGCGGCTTGCCCGCGGCCTTCCAGGCGCACCGGGAGGCGAGCGGACAACGGGCGCAGCTCTCGTTGCGCGCGGTGCAGACCAGCGCGCCGAGCTCCATCGAGGCGGCGGCCCACCGGGCGGCCGTCTCGTCCCGCTCCGGCAGCAGCTCCCGGGCGAGGCGGCGCTCGGCCGCGGTGGTCGCGTTCGGCGGGTACTGCACGCCGCTCACCGCCCGTGCCAGCACGCGGCGCACATTGGTGTCGAGCACCGCGTGCCGCTGCCCGTACGCGAACGAGGCGACGGCCGCCGCCGTGTACTCGCCGATGCCGGGCAGGGCGAGCAGTTGGGCGTGCTCGGCCGGGACGTCCCCGCCGTGGCGTTCGGCTATGGCGACGGCCGCGCCGTGCAGGCGCAGCGCGCGGCGCGGGTACCCGAGGCGACCCCAGGCGCGGACCGCCTCGCCGGGCGCCTCGGCGGCCAGGTCGGCGGGGCGCGGCCAGCGGGACATCCACTGCTCGTAGACCGGCAGGACCCGGTTGACCGGGGTCTGCTGGAGCATGAACTCGCTGACCATCACCGCCCAGGCGCCCGCGTCCGGATCGCGCCAGGGCAGGTCGCGGGCGTGCTGCTCGAACCAGGCGATGACCGGGGTGTGCAGGTCGGCCGCGGTCTGCGGCTGGCCCGCGGCCGGGCGCGGAACGGTGGCGCCGGCCGCGGGCTCGGCGGCCGGCTCGCGGGCCGCCTGGGGGGTGCGGGCCGGTGGGGTGGTGGGGGGAGTGGCGGTGCGGACGGCTTCGGGCCGGTCGGGGGCGGGGGTGTTCGGCATGGGCTTCATCGACGCAGTCATGGCGTTCTCGATCCTGCCACGAGGACCCCGTGCGACACGCGCAGCGGTGCGGCGCCCCGCCGGGGCACCGCACCGCTGGAGTCAGGTCGGACGACCGGTCACCTCACCTGCTCGCCCCCGGCCGAGTGCCGGGGCGCGCCCGGTCCGGCCAGCCACACCATCGCCTCGGAACCCGAGCCGCGCATGGTCACCACCAGCCTGGTGAGGGGTCCGGTGCACAGCCGCACCAGGCCCCAGGCGACCAGGCCGCCGAAGACCAGGCCGACCGCGACGTCGTGCGGGTAGTGCACGCCGACGAAGATCCGCGAGAAGCCCATCAGGATCGCCATCGGCACGGTGAGCCGCCACAGATGGCGCCAGGCCAGCGCCAGGCCGATCGCGGCGGCCCCGGCGATCGTCGAGTGGTTGCTGGGGAACGACCAGTCGCCGTACGGCGGGCAGGGCACCAGTGAGGCGGCCGCGTTCGCCACGGCCCGGCAGGGGCGCTCCTCCTGGATGACCGACTTGAACGCCTCGCTCAGTACGTAGGCGACGCCGGTGACCAGCGGCGCGAGCACCGCCACGGCGGTCGCCTGCGGGCTGAACCGGCGCGAGCGCCACCAGCCGGCGAGGAACAGCGCCGCGAAGACCAGCAGGCCCAGCTCCGTCCACAGCTCGGCGACGTCCTTGGTCCAGGTCGGGGTGGAGTGGGCGAAGTCGAGGATGTCGCGGTAGAGACCGGAGGTCCCTCCCAGGTCGCCCGCCGCGGCGAGGGTCTCACCGGCGGCCTCCCCGGTGCTGTCGCCGGGGAGCGGGGCGGCGTGCGCCGCGGCGGCGGCGGGCGTGAGATCCGGTTCCAAGATGGTATTCATGCCGTCCAAGCTGTCGAGCGGTCCAGGCCGTCCTGGGCGGTTGCGGTCGTCGGGGCGCGGTGCCCGGCCTGCCGGCACCGCCCCGCGCAGATGATTCTCTCGCCGTACATACGGTTTACCGACACCGGTGGTTCCGCCGTAACCCGGCGGTCCGTGCGGCGTGCGTCTCATCGGAGGCCCGGGAACCGTGAATCTGCCCGTACGTGCACGCGTGGTGACTCACCGTCGGCAAGGTGGCTCCGGGTGTGCTCTTCCGGGCCGTGATCGGGTGCCCGGTGGAATGATGATCCGGAAAAGATGCGCTCCGAGCGGCGGGTGGGGCCGGAGACGCGCCTGATCTCTCGTAAGGTTTGGGCGTGGGATCTCTGCGCAATCCGATCGGGCCGCTTCCCTCCTCCATCTACTGGCGACGGAGGGTCGTCCTGCTGTCCGTCGTGGCGGTGCTCGCCCTCCTCGTGAGCTGGCTGGTGGTGTCACTCGGCGGCGGCGGGAAGCGCGACGGAGCCTCCGGTCCCGGCGGCCACAGCCCCGCCCCCTCCATCACTCCCGGCGACTCCCCCTCGGGCCCCGCGATCAGCGAACACCCCGGCGGCCGCGACGAGTCCGACGAGGACGGTACGGGCGGCTCCCGCGACGCGGGCGGCGAGGACGAGGGCCCCGGCGGGGACGCGCCCGGCGCCCAGGACCCCGGGTCCGGTTCCGGTTCGGGCGGGGGAGCGGGCGGCGGCGAGACGACCGGCGAGAAGCTCCCGGCCGGTTCGACCATGCCCAACTGCCCCGCGAGCGCCCTGGAACTGACGCTGAGTTCCGCCAAGAACACTTACGAGCCCGGCCAGAAGCCCACCCTGGTCCTCAAGGCCGAGAACACCTCGAAGGCCGACTGCAAGGTCGACCTGGGGCCCGGATCCGCCGTCCTGACGATCACCGAGACCGGCGGCGACAAGCCTCTGTGGTCCTCCGGGCACTGCCCCGCCACCGGGAGCCTGCTGCTGAAGCTGCCGGCCCAGGGCAGCGTCACCCACACCGTCACCTGGGACCGCCGCGCCAGCGCCGACAAGTGCGCCACCCCGCCGGCGGGCGCGGCCGAGCCCGGCACCTACCTCGCCGAGGCCAAGGCCCCGGGAGCCTCGGCCAAGACCTCCTTCGTCCTCGCCAAGGACTGACCGTCCGGTCCCGGTACGGACAGGAGAGCGCCGCCCCGCGAAGTTCGCGGGGCGGCGCTCTCACCGTGTGAGGCGGCGGTCAGACGTACCGCTCCAGGATCGAGGACTCGGCCAGGCGGGAGAGGCCCTCGCGGACGGAGCGGGCGCGGGCCTCGCCGACGCCGTCCACCGTCTGGAGGTCGTCCACGCTGGCCGCCAGCAGCTTCTGGAGGCCGCCGAAGTGCTCCACCAGCCGGTCGATGATGGCCCCCGGCAACCTCGGCACCTTGGCCAGGAGGCGGAAGCCGCGTGGCGACACCGCCGAGTCCAGCGCCTCCGGCGAGCCGGTGTAGCCCAGCGCCCGTGCCACCACGGGGAGTTCGAGCAGCTCGGTGTGGCTGAGCTTGCCCAGCTCCGTCAGCGCCTCGTCCACCGTGCGCGAACGCTTCGCGGTGGGCTCGGGGACGTAGTCCCGTACGACCAGCTCGCGTTCGGGCTCGACGCCGGCGATCAGCTCGTCCAGCTGGAGGGCGAGCAGGCGCCCGTCGGTGCCCAGCTCCACCACGTACTCGGCGATCTCGGCGGCGATCCGGCGGACCATCTCCAGCCGCTGCGAGACGGCCGTGACGTCGCGGACCGTCACCAGGTCCTCGATCTCCAGCGCCGACAGGGTGCCGGCCACCTCGTCCAGCCGGAGCTTGTACCGCTCCAGCGTGGCGAGGGCCTGGTTGGCGCGGGAGAGGATGGCGGCCGAGTCCTCCAGGACCCGGCGCTGCCCGTCCACGTAGAGCGCGATCAGCCGCATCGACTGGCTGACCGAGACCACGGGGAAGTTGACCTGCTTGGAGACCCGGTCGGCGGTGCGGTGCCGGGTGCCGGTCTCCTCGGTGGGGATGGTCGGGTCGGGGACGAGCTGGACTCCGGCGCGCAGGATCTTGGTGAGGTCCTTGTCGAGGACGATGCCGCCGTCGAGCTTGCACAGCTCGCGCAGGCGGGTCGCGGAGAACTCGACGTCCAGCACGAAGCCGCCGGTACACATCGACGCGACGGTCTTGTCCCAGCCGAGCACGATGAGCCCGCCGGTGTTCCCCCGCAGAATCCGCTCCAGTCCGTCCCGCAGCTGGGTGCCGGGGGCGACGGCGCTCAGCGAGGCGCGCATCAGCGCGTCGGCAGCGGGTCCGCCGGACTTGCCGGGGGCCGTTGCCCGGTCATTGGCTGCCACTGCACTCCTCCGGTCGCGGGTTTGCCTCTGCCGCACCGCCCTGGTCGCGGCCCGTCGGGCCAGGGGACCGCAGCCCCCGAGGCCACAGCTCCACCGGCGCGGCCGACCAGGTCACGGCGCGTCCGGACCGTACGACGACTCCTGCCGGACCGGCGAGACCTGGCAAAAGTCTACCGGCGCTCCTCCGCCTCCTGGGGGCTCGCCGGGCTCTGGGCCCGGCGACGGCGCGGCAGGACCCGCAACGCGTCCCCCATGTCCGCCACTTCGACCACCTTCATGCCCGGCGGCACCTTCCCCGGATCGGCCGGTACGAGGGCGTGCGTGAAGCCCAGCCTGGCCGCCTCCGCGAGCCGCCGCTGCACGCCCGTCACCCGCCGGACCTCGCCCGCCAGGCCGACCTCGCCGATCGCCACCAGGTTCTTCGGCAGCGGGGTGTCGCTCGCCGCGCTCGCCAGGGCCAGCGCCACCGCCAGGTCGGCGGCGGGCTCGGAGAGCTTCACGCCGCCGACCGTCGCCGAGTAGATGTCCCGCTTGCCCAGGGCGGTGATGCGCCCGCGCTGCTCCAGCACCGCCAGCATCATCGAGACCCGGGAGGTCTCCAGGCCCGAGGTGGTGCGGCGCGGAGAGGGGATCTGCGAGTCGACCGTGAGCGCCTGGACCTCGGCGACCAGCGGACGGCGGCCCTCCAGCGTCACCGTCAGGCAGGTCCCGGGGACCGCCTCGGCACGGCGGGTCAGGAAGAGCCCGCTGGGGTCGGCGAGGCCGGTGATGCCCTCGTCGTGCAGTTCGAAGCAGCCGACCTCGTCGGTGGTGCCGTAGCGGTTCTTGACGCCGCGGACCAGGCGGAGCCGGGCGTGCCGGTCGCCTTCGAAGTGCAGCACCACGTCGACCAGGTGCTCCAGCAGGCGGGGGCCGGCGATGGCGCCGTCCTTGGTGACGTGGCCGACCAGGAGCGTGGACATGCCGCGTTCCTTCGAGGCGCGGATCAGCGCCCCGGCGACCTCTCTGACCTGCGCCATGCCGCCGGGCGCGCCGTCGATCTCGGGGGAGGCGACGGTCTGTACGGAGTCGAGGACCAGCAGCGAGGGCTTGACCGCGTCGAGGTGGCCGAGGACGGCGGAGAGGTCGGTCTCGGCGGTGAGGTAGAGGTGGTCGCTGAGCGCGTTGATCCGGTCCGCGCGCAGCCGGACCTGGCTGGCCGACTCCTCTGCGGTGACGTACAGCGTGCGGTGCTCGTCCGAGGCGGCCTTCGCGGCGACGTCCAGCAGCAGCGTGGACTTGCCGACGCCCGGCTCGCCCGCGACCAGCACCACGGCGCCGGGCACCAGACCGCCGCCGAGTACCCGGTCCAGCTCGGGCACACCGGTCGGGCGGGCCGTCGCCTGCCTGCCGTCGACCTGCGCGATGGGCAGGGCGGAGCTGGTCACCCGCCCCGGGGCGGTGGTGCGGACGGCGGGCGCGCCGTACTCCTCGACCGTGCCCCACGCCTGGCACTCGGGGCAGCGGCCGAGCCACTTCGCCGCCTGCCAGCCGCACTCGGTGCACCGGTAGGACGGCCGTTCCTTGGCGGATTTCGTACGGGCAGCCATGGGCCCACCGTAGCCGCGCCCGCCGACACTCCCTGCCGCGCGGCCACGGACGGCTATCGCCGGACCCGGAACCGCAGGTGCGTCACGCCCGGCGACATCACCACCTGGAGCCGCTCCAGCTGGACGTGGACGCCCTCCAGGTCGTCGAAGAGGCGGGTGCCCGAACCGAGGATCACCGGGGTCAGGCTGACGCACAGCTCGTCGACGAGGCCCGCGCGCAGCGCCTGCTGGACCGGGGAGGCGCCGTGCAGCACGATGTCCTTGCCGCCCGCCAGCTCCCCGGCCCGCTCCAGCGCCTCGGCGATGCCGCCGGTGACGAAGGTGAACAGCTCGGGGGCGCCGACCTCGTCGGGCTTGGGCGGGGAGTGGGTGAGGACGACGCAGGGGGTGGTGCCGAGCGGGCCCGTGGCCGTCCCCTCGTACGGGGCGTAGCCGTTGCGGCCCATGACGACGGCGCCGGTCCGGCCACGCATCCCGGTGAGGAGGACCCGGTCGCTCGGTGCCATCGGTTGGTCCAGCCAGCGGTGCAGCACCTCCCCGCGCTCGCCGAGTGGACGCTCGCGGGTGGGGCCCGGGCCGGTGACGAAGCCGTCGAGTGACATGGAGATGCCGGAGGCGATGTATCCCATGACTGCCCTGACCCGGATGGGGCGCGGGGCTCATCGGTCCCGCCGGAACTTTTTTCCGGCCCCTGCCGGGACCGCATGGTTTCGGCCATTCCCGAACGGGGCCCGGGGGGACTGGCGGGGCGCCTCCCCGGCGCGTTCGCGAAAGCCGGAAATGAGCCGCCCAGCGGGTTGAAACCTCATCCCCTGTCCCCTTATGAGGGATCTCTTCACCCGTAAGGATGAAAGGCGTTCAAGCTGGCGGAAGGTTACGCCGAACGCGCCTACGGTCGTCCGGGTGATGAGCAGCAGGACCGATCGCCCCACGCACCCCACCGGCGCGCCCGGGGTGCACCGCGCCCCCGCCCTCCGAAAGGCCGGAAAGCTCGCCCCGGTCGCCGTCACCGCCGCCGAGGGCAGGGGCGACGACGCCCATCTGGACGGCCTGTTCACCTACTGCCTCTCGATCCTGCACGACCACGACCTCGCCCACTGCGCCCTGGCCGAGGTGGTCGCCCTGGCCGCCCGGCACGGCTCCCGCCCCGCCCGCGGGCCGGCCGGCCGCCGCGCCTGGCTCTACGCCCTGGCCCGCTGGGTCTGTCTCCGCGAACTGGCAGAGGCGCCTGCCGGGCGGCCCCCCGCAC
Organism: Streptomyces sp. BBFR102; assembly: GCF_051397025.1. Classification (NCBI taxonomy): domain Bacteria; kingdom Bacillati; phylum Actinomycetota; class Actinomycetes; order Kitasatosporales; family Streptomycetaceae; genus Streptomyces; species Streptomyces sp. BBFR102. The sequence continues at coordinate 2,383,836 of NZ_CP195757.1, read as the reverse complement.
ACGCCGCCCGCCAGCCCCGCCGCGCCGCCGACGGGCGGTGCGCCGCCGAACTGGCCCGGCTGGCCTGGCCGGAGGCCGCCGGGACCAGGCCCGAGCAGCGCGAGGCCCTGGAACTCTCCGTCCGCCACGGCCTGGTCCCCGAGGAGATCGCGGCCGTGCTCGGCACCGATCCCGCCGCCGCCCGGACCCTGCTCGCCGCCGCCTCCTGCGAGGTCGAGCGGACCAGGGCCGCGCTCAGCGTCGTCGAACGCGGCACCTGTCCCAGCGTCGCCCGGCTCACCGGCGACCGGCGGGTCCTGCTCAGCGCGGCCCTGCGCACGGAACTGGTCCGGCACGTCGACGACTGCCCGCGCTGCCGCCGGGCCGCCGAGCGGGCCGAGGCCGCCGCTCCCTGGCCCGGCACCGCCCGTCCCGTCCCCGGCCCGCTGCCGCTGGTCGCCCCCGACCGGGCCGCGCTCGCCGCCGTGTTCCCCGCCGGGGCGCGGCCGCACCGCGCGGTCCGGGCCGCCCCGCGCTTCAACCGCGAGGGCTTCCCGATGGACCCCCGGGCCCGCGCCGCCCGGCGTGAGCGGATGCGGGCCCGCGTCGTCACCACCACCCTGGTCGCCACGGTCGTGGCCGCGCCGTTGCTCGCCCTCTGGGCGGCCTGCCGGGCCGTGCCCCAGACCGGCGAGGCGGAGGGCGGTCGGCCGATCGCCGCCAGCGAGAGCGGCGACCCCGAGTCGAGCCACGGCCCCGGCTCCGACGGCCACCACGAGAACACCGGCAGCGCCCGCCCCACCGGTCGGCCCGACGTCTTGGTCGAGGTCACCGAGCCCGGCGTAGCGCCCGAGGGCTCGGTCCACGGCCCGCTCGCCGTCGAGGCCCGGCACACCCGCGAGGGCACCCTCATCATCCTCACCGCCACCGGCGCGACCCCCGTCGACTGGACCGCGCGCGCGGGCTCGGCCTGGCTTCGACCGAGCCGCACTTCCGGCACGCTGGCCCCAGGCGAAACGGTCATGCTCCGGGCTCTCGTCGACGCCGACCGCGAACCCCGCGGCCAGTGGAGCGCCCGCATCGCCATCGGCCCGCACGGAGCGGTGGTCACCGTCCGGGGATACGGCTCCACCCCCGGACGCCCCGGCCCGCCCGGCGTGCCCGGCCCGGGCACGAGCCCGCCGGGGCCCAGCGAGCCCGGACCGACCGACTCCGGCACCCCGAAGCCGACCGACCCGGGCCCCACCGATCCGGGGCCGACGGACCCCGGGCCGACCGACCCGGGCCCCACGGACCCGGGTCCGGTCCCGTCCCAACCGCTCCCGTCGGAGCCGGAGCCTTCGGAATCCGGGCCGTCCGAACCGGGGAGCGGGTGAGGCGCCGCGACGGCGTGCGCCTCAGCGGTCACGGCGAGCCTCGCCGGGAAGCCGCCCAGGGAGGTCCTGACCGGAGACCGAGGAGACCAGGGCACGCCAAGAGCGGGAGCGATGACGGACCGCCGCACGGGAAGGGCGAGACCGCCGTCTTCCTGAGGGGAGCGCTGGAGCACTGCTCGTGACGGTTCACGCACCGGGCATGCCGCAATGCGGGACCTGGGTGGCCCTCGTCGGCGCCGTGGTGGGCGGGGTGGTCGTGATGTGCGGCGAGGACGGTGCTCCCGGCCCTCCGGCGCTCGGGGGTCCGGCGTCGGGAGCGACCGGGTGGCGCTGCTGGCGGAACCGCTGGCGGCGGCTGAGGCCGAGACCGGGCGTGCTGCCCGATCGGCCTCCCGCCCCGCCACGCCGAGGGGTGCGCCGGTCCGAACCGCTCCGCGTGACGGCCCCGCCACGTCCGCCGGGCGGGCCCGGACCAGCTACCTGCCCACGCCCGGATCAGCCGGATGCGGCGCCACCATCGGCAACTGCGAGGCGAGGCGGGCCTCGCAGAGTTCGGCGAGGCGGTCGTAGCCGTCCTTGCCCATGAGTTCGCGCAGCTCCGGGGCGTAGCTCACGTAGACCGGGTCGCCCCCGCCGTGGGCCGAGGTCGCCGAGGTGCACCACCAGTGCAGGTCGTGGCCGCCCGGACCCCAGCCGCGCCGGTCGTACTCGCCGATGGACACCTGGAGGACGCGGGTGTCGTCCGGGCGGTCGATCCACTCGTAGGTCCGGCGGACCGGGAGCTGCCAGCAGACGTCCGGCTTGGTCTCCAGGGGTTCGCGGCCCTCGCGCAGCGCCAGGATGTGCAGCGAGCAGCCGGCGCCGCCCGCGAAGCCCGGGCGGTTCTGGAAGATGCAGGAGCCCTGCCAGCGGCGGGTCTGCCGGTCGCCGTCCTCGTCGTCCTCCTGGGTCCAGCCGGATTCGGTGCCGACGTCGTGGTGCTGCCAGATGTCGGGCGTGAGCCTTGCCACATGGCCGGTCACCCGCTCTTCGTCCTCCTCGTCGGAGAAGTGGGCGCCCAGCGTGCAGCAGCCGTCGTCGGCCCGGCCCGCCTGGATGCCCTGGCAGCCGCTGCCGAAGACGCAGTTCCAGCGGGAGGTCAGCCAGGTCAGGTCGCAGCGGAAGACCTGCTCGTCGTCGGCCGGATCGGGGAACTCCACCCAGGCGCGGGCGAAATCGAGCCCCTGCTCGTCCGGGACCCGCTCGTCTCGCGCGCCCTTGCCCGCCTTCACCTTGCCCTTCTTCTCCCGGACCGGTGCTTCCGCCGCCCCGGCGGGGTGGGCGTCCTTCGGCTTCTTCGTCTTTGGCACGTTTCCAGCCTATGCGGGAGCCGGGCCGGCCGAGGACCGTGCGGGGCCGAGGGGCAGTAGCGTTCCGCGCATGAGACTCGGTGTCCTCGACGTGGGTTCGAACACGGTGCATCTGCTGGTGGTCGACGCCCGCCCCGGCGCGCGCCCGCTGCCCGCGCACTCCCACAAGACCGACCTGCGCCTCGCCCAGCTCCTTGACGAGGACGGCGCGATCACGCCGGACGGTGTCGAGCGGCTCGTCGCGAGCGTCCGCGAGGCGTTGGCCGCAGCGGAGGACAAAGGCGTCGCTGAGCTGCTGCCCTTCGCCACCTCGGCGGTGCGGGAGGCGGCCAACGGCGAGGAGGTGCTGGCCCGCGTCCACGAGGAGAGCGGGGTCGCGCTGCGGGTCATCTCCGGCGAGGACGAGGCACGCCTCACCTTCCTCGCCGCCCGCCGCTGGTACGGCTGGTCGGCCGGGCGGCTGCTCGTCCTCGACATCGGCGGCGGCTCCCTGGAGATCGCCTACGGCACGGACGAGGAGCCGGACGTCTGCGTCTCCCTGCCGCTCGGTGCCGGGCGGCTCACGGCCGGGCGGCTGCCCGGGGACCCGCCGGACACCGAGGACGTACGGCTGCTCCGCAAGGACGTACGCACGCAGCTGGCCCAGGTCGTCGGCGAGTTCAGCCGTTTCGGTGCGGCGGACCGCGTGGTCGCCACCTCGAAGACCTTCAAGCAACTGGCGAGGCTGGCCGGGGCTGCCCGCTCCGCCGAGGGGCTGTACGTCCAGCGCGAGCTGAAGCGCAAGTCGCTGGAGGAGTGGGTGCCCAGGCTGGCGGCCATGCCGGCCGCCGAGCGGGCGCTGCTGCCCGGCGTCTCGGGGGACAGGGCGGCCCAGCTCCCGGCGGGTGCCCTGGTCGCCGAGGCGGCGATGGACCTCTTCGGCGTGGAGACGCTGGAGATCTGCCCGTGGGCGCTCCGCGAGGGCGTCGTCCTCCGGCATCTGGACCACCTGCCGACGCGGTGACTGCGGGGCGGCCGCCGATGCGCGCCGACCCGCGCGCCCCGGTGACCGGCCGTGGCCCGTGCACACGGCACGCACCGGGTGCGTCACGCACACCGCGCACATCCAGGCCCCCACCTTCGCCAGCACTCCCGCCACCGCCGTCGGCCCGGTCATCGCCACCACAGCCCCGCCCCCCGCTCACCCAGTGCGCCACGCCCGCCCGTGACCAGGCGGTTCGAGGTGGTCATGCCCGGCTCCACCTGCCCCACGCAGGCGCACGGGTGTGCGAATCACGGAGCGGTGTGCGCCCCCATGGGCCCCGCAGGTCTCGCGCGCCCCACGCGCCCACTCCGTCCGGGCGCCGAGTCATCCCCGCTGGACGAGGTTGACGGCCCGCGCAACGGGAACGCACATAACGAGAACGGACATACGAGGCGTAACGCCATGTTCGTTCCCGGACCCACACGGAGACCGACGCTCACCCCCGTCCCAGGAGGCGACTCATGACCATCGCGGTACTCGGCGCCACCGGCGGCCAGGGCGGTGCGGTCATCGCCGCGCTGCTGCGCACAGGGCACCAGGTCAGAGCCATGGTGCGGGACCCAGGCAGCGTCCGGGCCCAGGTCCTCGCGGGTGCGGGCGTCTCCATCGTCGAGGGCGACCTCACCGACACCGAGGCCCTGACCACGCTCTTCCGCTCCACCGACGCCGCCTTCGCGGTCACCACCCCGTTCCCGGACGGCATCGACGCGGAGAAGGAGCAGGGCGCCGCCATCGTCCGCGCCGCCGAGCGGGCGGACCTGCCGCACCTGGTCTTCTCCTCCGTCGCCGGAGCCGACCTGCACACCGGCGTCCCGCACTTCGAGACCAAGGCGCACACCGAGCGCCTCCTCGCCGTGGCCGACGTGCCCTCCACCGTCATCGCCCCCACCTACTTCTACGAGAACGCCCTGCGCCTGACCGGCGAACTCGAAGCCGGGTTCCTCGCCCTTCCGCTCGCCCCGGAGACCAGGCTCCAGCAGATCGCCCGCCACGACCTCGGCCACGTCGTCGCCGCGATCGTCACGGCTCCCGGCGCGTGGACCGGCGAGCGGATCGAGCTGGCCGGCGACGACCCCACGGGGCCGCAGATGGCCGCCGCGATCGGCGCCGCCGCCAGCCGCGAGCTGGCGTACCGCACCAGCCCGCTGGACGCGATCCGCGAGGCCGACCCGGACATGGGCGCCATGTGGGCCTTCCTCGCCGAGCACGGCTACGACGTCGACATCCCCGCCCTGCACGCCCGCTTTCCCGGCGTCCCCTGGACCACCTACGCCGACTGGGCCGAGTCCCAGCGCTGGCCCGAGGAGCGCTGACCGTGCCCCGCCGACCGGCCCGCGCCGCGCCCCCGTACGCCGCGCGCACCCCGCCCGTACCGGTCCGCGGTGAGGTGGCGCACCCCGTGCCCCCGTCCCAGGCCGCGCGCCGGTGGCCCCGTTACGCTGTTCCTCGTGGCAGAACCAGTGGTGCGCATCCCCGATGCGAAGGTCGCCCTGTCGACGGCCTCGGTCTATCCGGAGTCGACGGCGACGGCCTTCGAGATCGCCGCGCGCCTGGGCTACGACGGCGTCGAGATCATGGTCTGGACCGACCCGGTCAGCCAGGACGTCGAGGCGCTGCGCAGGCTCTCCGACTACCACCGGATACCGATCCTCGCCGTCCACGCCCCCTGCCTGCTGATCACCCAGCGCGTCTGGTCCACCGACCCGTGGACCAAGCTCCAGCGCGCCAAGTCCGCCGCCGAGCGGCTCGGGGCGTCGACCGTCGTCGTGCATCCGCCGTTCCGCTGGCAGCGGCACTACGCCAAGGACTTCGTCTCCGGCATCTGGCGGATGGCCGACGAGACGGACGTCCGCTTCGCCGTCGAGAACATGTACCCCTGGCGCTACCGCGACCGCGAGATGCTCGCCTACGCGCCCGACTGGGACGTCACCAAGGACGACTACCGGCACTTCACCGTCGACCTCTCGCACACCGCGACCGCCCGCGCCGACGCCCTCGACATGGTCGACCGGATGGGCGACCGCCTCGCCCACCTCCACCTCGCCGACGGCGGCGGCTCCCACAAGGACGAGCACCTCGTCCCCGGCCGGGGCACTCAGCCCTGCGCCGAGACCCTGGAGCGCCTCGCCGCCCGCGGTTTCGACGGCCACGTCGTCATCGAGGTCAACACCCGGCGCGCCATGTCCAGCGCCGAACGTGAGGCCGACCTCGCCGAGGCGCTCGCCTTCACCCGCCTCCACCTGGCCGCCACCCCGTCGCCGCCCCCCTCCGGCCCCGGCCGGTGACACCGGACGCGAGCCGCCGTCGGGGACGCCCTTCCCCGCGGTCGGCGGACGGGACCCCGGCCGCCCGGAGCCGCTGACCGCTGTCCGCGAGGAATTCTCCGCCCGCGGCTACGGCAAGCCGCGATCCGTCGCCGCTTCGTCACGCGCAACCTGCTGGAACGCGTCGCCGCCCAGGTCGCCGTCCCGACCCCAGGCTCCGCGCCGGACCGGCCGCCTCCCCGCTCATCGGCGTCGCCATGCTCGGGTGCGTACGGGAGCGGGAGCCGCTGGCCTCCGCCGACGGGGAGACGGTCGTCGCCACGGTCGGCCCGATGCTCCAGCGGTACCTGACCGGCCCGGAGGCCGTACCGGCCGCCGGCGTCTGAGCGGCGGGCCGCGCACCGCCCCGCCCCCGTTCCACGGCGTGGACAAACTGTCCACGTAGCGGCACGGAGGGCGTACGCTCGAAGCCGGTCCCATTCCCCCAGAAGGCCCACAAGGAGCGAGCGACGATGCCCGAGCTGAGGTCCCGCACAGTCACCCACGGCCGCAACATGGCGGGCGCCCGCGCCCTCATGCGGGCCTCCGGTGTAGCCGGCGAGGACATCGGCAAGCCGATCATCGCCGTGGCCAACTCCTTCACCGAGTTCGTCCCCGGGCACACCCACCTCCAACCGGTCGGCCGGATCGTCTCCGAGGCGATCAAGGCGGCGGGCGCCGTGCCCCGCGAGTTCAACACCATCGCGGTGGACGACGGCATCGCCATGGGCCACGGCGGCATGCTGTACTCCCTGCCCTCCCGCGACCTCATCGCGGACTCGGTCGAGTACATGGTCGAGGCGCACTGCGCCGACGCCCTGATCTGCATCTCCAACTGCGACAAGATCACCCCGGGCATGCTGATGGCCGCCCTGCGCCTCAACATCCCGACGGTCTTCGTCTCCGGCGGCCCCATGGAGGCCGGCCAGGCCACGCTGGTCGACGGCACGGTGCGCAAACTCGACCTGGTCAACGCGATCAGCGACGCGGTCGACGAGTCCGTCTCCGACGAGGACATCCTCCGCATCGAGGAGAACGCCTGCCCGACCTGCGGCTCGTGTTCCGGCATGTTCACCGCCAACTCGATGAACTGCCTCACCGAGGCCATCGGCCTCTCCCTCCCGGGCAACGGCTCGGTCCTCGCCACCCACACCGCCCGCAAGGCGCTCTACGAGCGCGCCGGCGCCACCGTGGTCGAGCTGGCCGAGCGGTACTACCAGGGCGACGACGCCTCGGTCCTGCCGCGCAACATCGCCACCCGCGAAGCCTTCGAGAACGCGATGGCCCTCGACATCGCCATGGGCGGCTCCACCAACACCATCCTCCACCTGCTCGCCGCCGCCCAGGAGGCGGAGGTCGGCTACGACCTGACCGACATCGACGCCGTCTCGCGCCGCGTCCCCTGTCTCGCCAAGGTCGCCCCGAACGTCGCTCCCGGCGGCACGTACTACATGGAGGACGTGCACCGCGCCGGCGGCATCCCCGCCCTCCTCGGCGAGCTGTACCGCGGCGGCCTGCTCAACGAGGACGTCCACACCGTCCACTCCGCCACCATGGACGAGTGGCTGAAGACCTGGGACATCCGCGGCGGCTCCCCCGCCGCCGAGGCCCTGGACCTCTGGTACGCGGCCCCCGGCTGCCGCCGTTCCGCCGAGGCGTTCTCCCAGTCCGAGCGGTGGGACTCGCTCGACACCGACGCGGCCGGCGGCTGCATCCGCTCCGTCGAGCACGCCTACTCGAAGGACGGCGGCCTCGCCGTGCTGCGCGGCAACATCGCGGCCGACGGCTGCGTCGTCAAGACCGCCGGTGTCGACGAGTCGATCTGGACCTTCGAGGGCCCGGCCGTCGTCTGCGAGTCGCAGGAGGAGGCCGTCGACAAGATCCTCCGCAAGGAGATCACCCACGGCGACGTCGTCGTCATCCGCTACGAGGGCCCCAAGGGCGGCCCCGGCATGCAGGAGATGCTCTACCCGACCTCCTTCCTGAAGGGCCGGGGCCTCGGCAAGACCTGCGCGCTCATCACCGACGGCCGCTTCTCCGGCGGCACCTCGGGCCTCTCCATCGGCCACGCCTCCCCGGAGGCGGCCTCCGGCGGTGCCATCGCCCTGGTCGAGGACGGCGACCGCATCCGCATCGACATCCCGAACCGATCCATCGACCTCCTGGTCGACGAGGCCACCCTCGACGCCCGCCGCGAGGCCCTCGGCGGCCACTACGAGCCCCTCGCCCGCGAACGCAAGGTCTCCGCGGCCCTGCGCGCCTACGCCGCCATGGCCACCAGCGCCGACAAGGGCGCGGTCCGCGACGTGACCAAGCTGGGCTGAACCGCCCGACCACACCTCGGCCCCGGCCCGCCCTTCACGGGGCGCGCCGGGGCCGAGGCGTACCCGAGTTCGGGTGGGCCCCTCCCGCCTCTGCCGCCGACCAGAGATAATCGCCCCGTGAGCGAATCGACCCGCCCCACCGCCCCCGGCCCGCAGCCCGAGCCGATCCGGTTCTTCGGCACCACCTGGCTCGACCACTCCGGCCGCTACGGCCTGCGCCGCGCCGGTGTCGCCGTCGGCTCCCTCGCACTGGCCGCCACAAGCGCCGTACTGCTGCGCATCGGCTACCAGGGCATGGCCCTCGCCGAGGTCGGCTGGGTGCTCAACGTCCTGGTCGTCGGCATGTTCGCGCTCTGCACCGCGATCGCCTTCGGCCGCACGTGGGAGAGCTTCAGCAAGCGCGCCGACCCCGAGCGCCAGCAGTCCCTGCGCGGCCTGATGGCCATCGGCTTCCTCGGCGTCCTCGTCGCCTGGGCCCTGCGCAGCCTCCGCGAAGCACCGGGGGAGGGGCTGCACCGAGCCGAGTACGAGGAAGCCGTCGCCCGGGCGGCCCGCCGCCGCGCCCGCCGCACCGGCCACCCGGCACGCCGGGCCGGGCGCTGACCGCCCCGCCCCTACGCGGCGCGCCCCTCGGCGAGGGTGTGTGCGACGAGCGCGTTGGCGTGACCGTGGCCCAGGCCGTGCTCGGCCTTGAGCCAGGCGACCAGCTCCATGTGCTTGGTCAGCGACGACGAGCGGACCACCTCCTTCCACTCCGCCACCGGCCGCCCGTACTTCTCCTCGATCGACGGGAAGTAACTGGCCGGGCCCTTCACGCTTTCCACCATGACGGACAACTCCCTCTGGGACGACTCCTCGTGCGCACCGCGCCACCTGTCACCCGTACGACCCGCCCGCCCACGAGAACTCATCGCTCGCGGCCTCGCCTCGTCAGACCACCCGGCTCCCTTCCGGCCCGGCCCGGCGCCACCTCGGCCCGACCGGCGCCTGGGTCCACCAGCGACGCGAGCCGGACGGACACCAGCCCGGAGACCCGATCCCAGCCCCTACCCGGAAGGGACCCACGTGCCCCATCCCCTGGCCGACCGCACCCGCCGAGCCACCTCCTTCAACACCGCCTCGGCCCGCTACGCCAAGTACCGCCCCTCCTACCCGCCGACCCTGTACGCGGCCCTGGAGGAAGCCCTCGGCCGCCCCCTCGCGGGCGCCCGCGTCGCCGACATCGGCGCCGGCACCGGCATCGCCACCGCCCAGCTCCGCGAACACGGCGCCCACGTCCTGGCCGTCGAGCCCGGCGAGGGCATGGCCGCGGAACTCCGCCGCACCCTGCCCGGCACGCCCCTGGTCCGCGGCGACGGCAACGCCCTGCCCCTCGCCGACGCCACCGCCGACCTCGTCACCTTCGCCCAGTCCTTCCACTGGACCGATCCCCACCGCGCCCTTCCGGAGGCGTACCGCGTGCTGCGCCCCGGCGGCGTCCTGGCCCGCTGGTGGAACATCTCCGACTCCTCCCACACCTGGATCGCCGACCAGAGCGACCGCCTGCTGGCCCACTTCGGCCCGGAGGGCGCCGCCCACGGCGCGCACATCCAGGGCCGCGCCGACAACGCCGCCGACGCCCCCGCCATCGAACCGGTGGCCGACGCCCCGCTCACCCACCGGATCGCCTGGTCGCGCCAGCTCACCGTCGACGACCACCTGGCCAACCTCGCCAGCCACTCCCTCTTCCTCGTCGCCGACGCGGCCCAGGCGGAGGACTTCCTCACCCGCGAGCGCGCCGCACTGCTCAGCCTCTTCCCCGACGGCCATGTCGACGAGCGGTACGTTGTGGACCTGGTCCTCACCTTCCGCCCGACGTCCGCCTGACCACCCCTGCCCGGCGCGCTGCCCGGTCCGGGCCTTCCGCCGGGCCGGACCGGTCCTCACCCGTCCGGGTGTCACCGGGGCCTTGCTCCGCGACACCGCCGTCGTCGCCGGATGCGCCGTGCCGGCCCTGGTTCCGGGCGCTGCCACCCCGCGCCGCCGCACCACTTGACGACCGCCCCGCGGACACCTCCGCGCCCCGCCGCCCGCCGGTGCGAGGATGACCGGCGCAACGGCACGTACGGCACCACGCGGAGGGCGAACCCGGCATGACCCAGAAAGTCGCAGTGCTCGGCACCGGCAAGATCGGCGAGGCCCTGCTCAGCGGAATGATCCGCGCCGGCTGGTCCCCGGCGGACCTCCTCGTCACCACCCGCCGCCCCGAGCGCGCCGAGACCCTCCGCGAGCGCTACGGCGTCGCTCCGGTCACCAACGCCGAGGCCGCCAAGACCGCCGACACCCTGATCCTCACCGTCAAGCCGCAGGACATGGGTGCCCTCGTCGAGGAGCTGGCCCCGCACGTCCCCGCCGACCGCCTCGTCATCAGCGGCGCTGCCGGCATCCCCACCGCGTACTTCGAGGAGCGCCTCGCCGCAGGCACCCCGGTGGTCCGCGTCATGACCAACACGCCCGCCCTGGTGGACGAGGCCATGTCGGTGATCTCCGGCGGTACGCACGCCAACCCGGCCCACCTCGCCATCGCCCAGGAGATCTTCGGCGGCGTCGGCAAGACCCTCCGCGTCCCCGAGACCCAGCAGGACGCCGCCACCGCGCTCTCCGGCTCCGGTCCCGCCTACTTCTACTTCCTCGTCGAGGCCATGACCGACGCCGGCATCCTGCTCGGCCTGCCCCGTTCCCAGGCCCACGACCTCATCGTGCAGGCCGCGATCGGGGCAGCCGTGATGCTCCGCGACAGCGGCGAGCACCCCGTGAAGCTCCGCGAGGCCGTGACCTCCCCGGCCGGCACCACCATCAACGCCATCCGCGAACTGGAGAACCACGGCGTCCGCGCCGCCCTCATCGCCGCCCTCGAAGCCGCGCGCGACCGCAGCCGCCAACTCGCCTCCGGAAACGGCTGACCCGGACGGGGGCGGGGCGCCCACGGACACCCCGCCCCCGACCGTCCCCGTCAGGCCGGCAGCAGCCCCACCGCCCGGTACGCCTCGTCGACCACGGGCCGCGCCATCGCCCGCGCCCGCTCGGCCCCGCGCCGCAGCACCGCGTCCACCTCACCGCGATCGGCCACCAGCGCCGCATGCCGCTCCCGCACCGGCCGCAGCACCTCCTCCACCGCCTCGGCCGTGTCCTTCTTCAACGCGCCGTACGAGGTGTACTGCCCGGCCAGCTTCTCGGGGTCGGCACCGGTGCACCCCGCCAGGATCTCCAGGAGGTTGGTGACCCCGGGCATCCGCTCCCGGTCGTGGCGCACCTCGCGACCGCTGTCGGTCACCGCCCGCATCACCTTCCGCCGCACCACCTCCGGCTCGTCCAGCAGATAGACGATGCCCGCCCCGGACTCGTGCGACTTCCCCATCTTGGCGCCCGGCTCCTGGAGATCCATGACCCGCGCTCCCACCGGCGGATTGGTCGCCCGCGGCACCACGAACGTCGGCCCGTACCGCTGGTTGAACCGCTCCGCGATGTCCCGCGTCAGTTCGACGTGCTGCGTCTGGTCCTCGCCCACCGGCACCTCGTCCGTCCGGTACGCCAGGATGTCCGCCGCCATCAGCACCGGATACGTCAGCAGCGACAGCCGCACGCCCCCGCCGCGCTCCCGCTCCTTCACGGACTTCTCCTTGTACTGGATCATCCGCCGCATCTCTCCGTCGGTGGCGACGCACTCCAGGAGATACGAGAGCCGCGCGTGCTCGTCGACGTGGCTCTGTACGAAGACCGTGCACCGCTCGGGGTCGAGCCCCGCCGCCAGCAGCAGCGTCGCGGCCTGCCGACTCAGCCTGCGGACCCGCGCCGGGTCGTGCTCGACGGTCAGCGCGTGCAGGTCCACCACGCAGAACAGCGCGTCCGCCCGGTACTGGTCACGCTCGACCCATTGCCGCACCGCGCCCAGGTAGTTCCCCAGCGTCAGGTGCCCGGTCGGCTTGATCCCGCTGAATACTCGCGTCATCTCTCTCCCGCTCTCTCAGAGAGGCCCCGCACCATCCGGCCGGCAGCCTCCCGTCAGGGAGGAGAGACGCCAACGGCCGCCGGTGCGGCGGCCGTTGCATGCGCACGTCAGGGCTGGCCGCCGTCAGGCGGCCCACCAGAGCCCGTTGTACGTACGCGTGGTCACGGGGGCGAGCTTAGACCGGGACCACCCCAAGTTGACAGCCCCCGGAGCCGCTCCGTAAGGTCCACCGAGTTGCCCGACGTGAGCTCCGGTTCCCACCGGTCCCCGGGCAGCCACTCCGCAGGACCTCTCCAGAACGCACAGCGGTCTCCGCTGCACGTTTTGTTGCGCATTGCGGAATGAGGAATCCGCGCCCCGACAGGGACGCCCCCGATTGGCTCGGGGAAAGGGAATCCGCTAAAGTCTCACCAGTCGGAACGGCCCAACAGCCGCGAAGGCGAATCCCGCTGACCGGGAATCAGGCCCGAAAGGATCTGATAGAGTCGGAACCGCCGGAAAGGGAAAAGCGAAGCGGAAACGCGGAGCTGGAACCGGAAAGGCACCGAGGAAGTCGGACACGAAAGAGTCTGATAGAGTCGGAACACGAAATACCGAAGGGAAGCGCCCGGAGGAAAGCCCGAGAGGGTGAGTACAAAGGAAGCGTCCGTTCCTTGAGAACTCAACAGCGTGCTAAAAGTCAACGCCAGATATGTTGATACCCCGACCGGCCAGGTTTCTGGCAGGTTGAGGTTCCTTTGAAATACAACAGCGAGGACGCTGTGTACGACAGGGATTATTCCTCCTTGTCGTACCGCTCTTGTGTCTGTTGCACCCGCAGTCCTTAACCGGACGCAGTCGGGTACACATTCACGGAGAGTTTGATCCTGGCTCAGGACGAACGCTGGCGGCGTGCTTAACACATGCAAGTCGAACGATGAAGCCCTTCGGGGTGGATTAGTGGCGAACGGGTGAGTAACACGTGGGCAATCTGCCCTGCACTCTGGGACAAGCCCTGGAAACGGGGTCTAATACCGGATATGACCGTCCAACGCATGTTGGACGGTGTAAAGCTCCGGCGGTGCAGGATGAGCCCGCGGCCTATCAGCTTGTTGGTGAGGTAGTGGCTCACCAAGGCGACGACGGGTAGCCGGCCTGAGAGGGCGACCGGCCACACTGGGACTGAGACACGGCCCAGACTCCTACGGGAGGCAGCAGTGGGGAATATTGCACAATGGGCGAAAGCCTGATGCAGCGACGCCGCGTGAGGGATGACGGCCTTCGGGTTGTAAACCTCTTTCAGCAGGGAAGAAGCGAAAGTGACGGTACCTGCAGAAGAAGCGCCGGCTGAACTACGTGCCAGCAGCCGCGGTAATACGTAGGGCGCAAGCGTTGTCCGGAATTATTGGGCGTAAAGAGCTCGTAGGCGGCTTGTCACGTCGGTTGTGAAAGCCCGGGGCTTAACCCCGGGTCTGCAGTCGATACGGGCAGGCTAGAGTTCGGTAGGGGAGATCGGAATTCCTGGTGTAGCGGTGAAATGCGCAGATATCAGGAGGAACACCGGTGGCGAAGGCGGATCTCTGGGCCGATACTGACGCTGAGGAGCGAAAGCGTGGGGAGCGAACAGGATTAGATACCCTGGTAGTCCACGCCGTAAACGGTGGGCACTAGGTGTGGGCAACATTCCACGTTGTCCGTGCCGCAGCTAACGCATTAAGTGCCCCGCCTGGGGAGTACGGCCGCAAGGCTAAAACTCAAAGGAATTGACGGGGGCCCGCACAAGCGGCGGAGCATGTGGCTTAATTCGACGCAACGCGAAGAACCTTACCAAGGCTTGACATACACCGGAAACGTCCAGAGATGGGCGCCCCCTTGTGGTCGGTGTACAGGTGGTGCATGGCTGTCGTCAGCTCGTGTCGTGAGATGTTGGGTTAAGTCCCGCAACGAGCGCAACCCTTGTCCCGTGTTGCCAGCAGGCCCTTGTGGTGCTGGGGACTCACGGGAGACCGCCGGGGTCAACTCGGAGGAAGGTGGGGACGACGTCAAGTCATCATGCCCCTTATGTCTTGGGCTGCACACGTGCTACAATGGCCGGTACAATGAGCTGCGATACCGTGAGGTGGAGCGAATCTCAAAAAGCCGGTCTCAGTTCGGATTGGGGTCTGCAACTCGACCCCATGAAGTCGGAGTCGCTAGTAATCGCAGATCAGCATTGCTGCGGTGAATACGTTCCCGGGCCTTGTACACACCGCCCGTCACGTCACGAAAGTCGGTAACACCCGAAGCCGGTGGCCCAACCCCTTGTGGGAGGGAGCTGTCGAAGGTGGGACTGGCGATTGGGACGAAGTCGTAACAAGGTAGCCGTACCGGAAGGTGCGGCTGGATCACCTCCTTTCTAAGGAGCACTTCTTACCAGGTTTGCCTGGTCAGAGGCCAGTTCATCAGCGAATGTCTGGTGCTGGTTGCTCATGGGTGGAACGTTGACTATTCGGCACTGTCAATCTGCTTGAGATGTGAGTACTGCTTCGGCGTGGAAAACGGATCTTGGGGTTGGGGGTGTCGGGCACGCTGTTGGGTGTCTGAGGGAGCGGCCATGTTGTGGCTGTTTCTTCGGTGCCGGCCCCAGTGAACTCGGGATGTATGTCTCGGGGTGGTGGGTGGTTGGTCGTTGTTTGAGAACTGCACAGTGGACGCGAGCATCTGTGGCCAAGTTTTTAAGGGCGCACGGTGGATGCCTTGGCACCAGGAACCGATGAAGGACGTGGGAGGCCACGATAGTCCCCGGGGAGTCGTCAACCAGGCTTTGATCCGGGGGTTTCCGAATGGGGAAACCCGGCAGTCGTCATGGGCTGTCACCCGCTGCTGAACTCATAGGCAGTGTGGAGGGAACGCGGGGAAGTGAAACATCTCAGTACCCGCAGGAAGAGAAAACAACCGTGATTCCGGGAGTAGTGGCGAGCGAAACTGGATGAGGCCAAACCGTATGTGTGTGATACCCGGCAGGGGTTGCGCATGCGGGGTTGTGGGATCTCTCTTCTACGGTCTGCCGGCCGTGGGACGAGTCAGAAACCGTTGATGTAGGCGAAGGACATGCGAAAGGTCCGGCGTAGAGGGTAAGACCCCCGTAGTCGAAACATCAGCGGCTCGTTTGAGAGACACCCAAGTAGCACGGGGCCCGAGAAATCCCGTGTGAATCTGGCGGGACCACCCGCTAAGCCTAAATATTCCCTGGTGACCGATAGCGGATAGTACCGTGAGGGAATGGTGAAAAGTACCGCGGGAGCGGAGTGAAATAGTACCTGAAACCGTGTGCCTACAAGCCGTGGGAGCGTCGCGCATCGAGTTTTCTCGGTGCGTCGTGACTGCGTGCCTTTTGAAGAATGAGCCTGCGAGTTAGCGGTGTGTAGCGAGGTTAACCCGTGTGGGGAAGCCGTAGCGAAAGCGAGTCCGAATAGGGCGTTTGAGTTGCACGCTCTAGACCCGAAGCGGAGTGATCTAGCCATGGGCAGGTTGAAGCGGCTGTAAGAGGTCGTGGAGGACCGAACCCACCAGGGTTGAAAACCTGGGGGATGACCTGTGGTTAGGGGTGAAAGGCCAATCAAACTCCGTGATAGCTGGTTCTCCCCGAAATGCATTTAGGTGCAGCGTCGTGTGTTTCTTGCCGGAGGTAGAGCACTGGATAGGCGATGGGCCCTACCGGGTTACTGACCTTAGCCAAACTCCGAATGCCGGTAAGTGAGAGCGCGGCAGTGAGACTGTGGGGGATAAGCTCCATGGTCGAGAGGGAAACAGCCCAGAGCATCGACTAAGGCCCCTAAGCGTACGCTAAGTGGGAAAGGATGTGGAGTCGCAGAGACAACCAGGAGGTTGGCTTAGAAGCAGCCACCCTTGAAAGAGTGCGTAATAGCTCACTGGTCTAGTGATTCCGCGCCGACAATGTAGCGGGGCTCAAGCGTACCGCCGAAGTCGTGTCATTGCAGCAATACTCCCAACGGAGGCTGTGATGGGTAGGGGAGCGTCGTGTGCCGGGTGAAGCAGCCGTGGAAGCGAGTTGTGGACGGTTCACGAGTGAGAATGCAGGCATGAGTAGCGATTCACACGTGAGAAACGTGTGCGCCGATTGACTAAGGGTTCCTGGGTCAAGCTGATCTGCCCAGGGTAAGTCGGGACCTAAGGCGAGGCCGACAGGCGTAGTCGATG
This sequence comes from Streptomyces sp. BBFR102, assembly GCF_051397025.1. Classification (NCBI taxonomy): domain Bacteria; kingdom Bacillati; phylum Actinomycetota; class Actinomycetes; order Kitasatosporales; family Streptomycetaceae; genus Streptomyces; species Streptomyces sp. BBFR102. The sequence continues at coordinate 2,367,314 of NZ_CP195757.1, read as the reverse complement.
GATAACCGGTTGATATTCCGGTACCCGCTGTGAAGCGTCAAACATTGAATCCAGTGATGCTAAGCCCGTGAAGCCGTTCCGGACCCTTCGGGGGATGGAAAGTGGTGGAGCCGGTGACCCGAGCTGGTAGTAGGTGAGTGATGGGGTGACGCAGGAAGGTAGTCCATCCCGGGCGGTGGTTGTCCCGGGGTAAGGGTGTAGGACGTCAGGTAGGTAAATCCGCCTGGCTTGTGTCTGAGACCTGATGCCGAGCCGATTGTGGTGAAGTGGATGATCCTATGCTGTCGAGAAAAGCCTCTAGCGAGTTTCATGGCGGCCCGTACCCTAAACCGACTCAGGTGGTCAGGTAGAGAATACCGAGGCGTTCGGGTGAACTATGGTTAAGGAACTCGGCAAAATGCCCCCGTAACTTCGGGAGAAGGGGGGCCATGTCTGGTGATCCGATTTTCTCGGTGAGCTGGGTGTGGCCGCAGAGACCAGCGAGAAGCGACTGTTTACTAAAAACACAGGTCCGTGCGAAGCCGTAAGGCGATGTATACGGACTGACGCCTGCCCGGTGCTGGAACGTTAAGGGGACCGGTTAGTCACATTTCGGTGTGGCGAAGCTGAGAACTTAAGCGCCAGTAAACGGCGGTGGTAACTATAACCATCCTAAGGTAGCGAAATTCCTTGTCGGGTAAGTTCCGACCTGCACGAATGGCGTAACGACTTCTCGACTGTCTCAACCATAGGCCCGGTGAAATTGCATTACGAGTAAAGATGCTCGTTTCGCGCAGCAGGACGGAAAGACCCCGGGACCTTTACTACAGTTTGATATTGGTGTTCGGTTCGGCTTGTGTAGGATAGGTGGGAGACTGTGAAGCATGCACGCCAGTGTGTGTGGAGTCGTCGTTGAAATACCACTCTGGTCGTGCTGGATGTCTAACCTGGGTCCGTGATCCGGATCAGGGACAGTGTCTGATGGGTAGTTTAACTGGGGCGGTTGCCTCCTAAAGAGTAACGGAGGCGCCCAAAGGTTCCCTCAGCCTGGTTGGTAATCAGGTGTTGAGTGTAAGTGCACAAGGGAGCTTGACTGTGAGACCGACGGGTCGAGCAGGGACGAAAGTCGGGACTAGTGATCCGGCGGTGGCTTGTGGAAGCGCCGTCGCTCAACGGATAAAAGGTACCCCGGGGATAACAGGCTGATCTTCCCCAAGAGTCCATATCGACGGGATGGTTTGGCACCTCGATGTCGGCTCGTCGCATCCTGGGGCTGGAGTCGGTCCCAAGGGTTGGGCTGTTCGCCCATTAAAGCGGTACGCGAGCTGGGTTTAGAACGTCGTGAGACAGTTCGGTCCCTATCCGCTGTGCGCGTAGGAATATTGAGAAGGGCTGTCCCTAGTACGAGAGGACCGGGACGGACGAACCTCTGGTGTGCCAGTTGTTCTGCCAAGGGCATGGCTGGTTGGCTACGTTCGGGAGGGATAACCGCTGAAAGCATCTAAGCGGGAAGCCTGCTTCGAGATGAGTATTCCCACCTCCTTGAGAGGGTAAGGCTCCCAGTAGACGACTGGGTTGATAGGCCGGATATGGAAGCCCTGTAAGGGGTGGAGTTGACCGGTACTAATAGGCCGAGGGCTTGTCCTCAGTTGCTCGCGTCCACTGTGTTGGTTCTGAAACCACGAACACCAACCATAGGCCCCCCTGTATGGGTGGGTGTGGTTGCTGGTGTGTTTCGTAGTGTTTCGGTGGTCATAGCGTGAGGGAAACGCCCGGTTACATTCCGAACCCGGAAGCTAAGCCTCACAGCGCCGATGGTACTGCAGGGGGGACCCTGTGGGAGAGTAGGACGCCGCCGAACTATTTGTGGCCTCGGGCCCTGGGAATCTTGTGAAAACAGGTTCCCGGGGTCCGAGGCATTTTTGCGTTCAGGGGCTTTTCCTGGTGGGGAATTAGGGTCGGGCCATGCGCTACGACCTGGTTGTCTTCGACAACGACGGAGTGCTCGTCGACAGCGAGCCGCTCTCCAACGCGATCCTCGCCGGCTACCTGACGGAACTCGGCCACCCCACCAGCTACGAGGACTCGTTGCGGGACTACATGGGCGGCGCCGTGCACCGCATCCACGACCTGGTCCTGGAGCGGTCGGGCCGACGGCTCCCGGCGGAGTTCGACGCCGAGTTCCACGAGCGGGTCTTCGAGGCGTTCCGGCGGGAGCTGGAGCCCGTACGGGGTGTCGTGGAGGTACTGATGGCGCTGCGGGCCGCGGGTGTGCCGTACTGCGTGGCGTCCTCCGGGAGCCATGAGCGCATCCGGGTGGGGCACCGGAAGGCCGGTCTGGACGCGTGGTTCCCCGAGGGAACCGTCTTCAGCGCGGACGACGTCGGCCGGGGCAAGCCCGCGCCGGACCTCTTCCTGCGCGCGGCCGAGCGTATGGGGGTGCCGCCAGGGCGGTGTGCCGTGGTCGAGGACAGTCCGCTCGGGGTCGAGGCGGCACGGGCGGCCGGGATGGATGTGTACGGGTTCACCGCGATGACGCCCGCCGAGCGGCTGGAGGGGGCCACCGAACTCTTCGCCGACATGGCCGAGTTGACGAGGCTGGTCACGGGTTCCGGCTGATCCGGGCAAAGGGATACCGGTGGGTAGCCGGCGGTCGTACGCTCTGCGGCCATGACCGACACGCGTATGCGGCGGGGGCGGGCGTCCCTGGCGTTCAGCTTCCTCGTCCAAGGGGTGGCGTTCGCGCTGCTCGTCACCCGCATCCCGGCGATCCAGGACCGGTACGGGATCCCCGACGCCCAGTTGCCCGCCTTCCTCGCCGCCGTTCCGGTGCTCGCCGGCGTCGGCAGCGTGGCCACCGAGCGGCTCGTCCGCAGGGTCGCGCCCAGCCTCGTCCTGCGGTGGGCCCAGCCAGTGGTCCTCCTCGCGCTGCTGGCGGTCGGAGTCGGTCGGGGAATGATCCAAGTCGCTCTCGCGCTGGCCGTCTTCGGCCTGGCGGTGGGCGCGCTCGACGCCTCGATGAACATGCTCGGGGTCAGTCTCCAGCGGGCCCACGGGCGGTCGATCATGCTCGGCTTCCACGCGGCGTACAGCCTCGGGGGGATCGCCGGGGCCTCGCTGGCCTGGCTCGGGGCGCACGGCGGTTGGGCGCTCGGGGTGTCGTACGCGCCCGTGGTCGGGGTGCTGCTGCCGCTCGCGCTGGTGGGGAGCCGCTGGTACGTGGACGCGGTCGCCGGGCCCGTCGGCGAGACGGGCGGGACGGGGAGCGGGCGCGGGGTGGCGTTCGCCGTGCTGCTGCCGTTCTGCCTGGTGATGAGTTTCGCGTACATCGGGGACTCGACCGTTTCCAACTGGAGCGCGAAGTACCTCCAGGACGTGCTGGGGAGTTCGGAGCAGACGGCGACCGTCCCCTACAACGTCTACATGGTGATGACGCTGCTCGGGCGGACGCTCGGGGACCTCGGGGTGCGGCGGTTCGGGGCGGCGGCCGTGGTGCGGGCCGGGGCGGTGCTGGCCGCCGCCGGGTTCGCGCTGGTCGCGGGTGCGCCCGGAGTGCCGGCGGGGATGGCCGGTTTCACCCTGCTCGGTCTCGGGCTCTGCGTGCTGGTGCCGCAGACCTTCGCGGCGGCCGGGCGGATCGGCTTCGAGAAGGGCGGCCCGGCAGGGTCGGACGCGGCCGTGGCCCGGCTCAACGTCTTCAACTACGTGGGTTTCCTCGTCGGTTCGCCGCTGGTCGGCATGATCGGCGACGTCTGGGGCTACCGGGGGGCGATGCTGGTCCCGATGGCGCTGGTTCTGGTGTCCGTCGGGTATGCCCGCTCGTTCGAGGGAACCGGCGGCCGGTACGGTGACGGACATGAGCGGGCGCGCGCAGCTGATGTGGGACGAGGCGGTCACCGGCTATGACTTCGGTCCTCGCCATCCGATGGACCCGGTGCGGCTCGCGCTGACCCGGGGGCTGATCTCGGCGTACGGCGTCGACCGGCAGGTGAAGGTCACCGGGGCCAAACCCGCCGGCGACTCCACGCTGCGGCTGGTCCACCGGCAGGACTACGTGGACGCGGTCAAGGCCGTCTCCGCCGATCCGGCCTCGGCGGACGGGTCGTACGGGCTGGGGACCGAGGACGATCCGGCGTTCGCCGGGATGCACGAGGCGTCGGCGGCCATCGCCGGGCTCTCGGTCGGCGCCGCCGAGGCGGTCTGGCGCGGGGAGGCCGAGCACGCCGTGAACTTCTCCGGCGGCCTGCACCACGCCATGCCCGGCGCCGCCTCCGGCTTCTGCGTCTACAACGACGCGGCCCTCGCCATCGCCCGGCTGCTGGAACTGGGCGCCGAGCGCGTCGCGTACGTCGACACCGACGTGCACCACGGGGACGGCGTCGAGGCCGCCTTCTGGGAGGACCCCCGGGTCCTCACCATCTCCCTGCACGAGCACCCGCGCACCCTCTTCCCGTACACCGGCTGGCCTTCGGAGACCGGCGGGCCCGGTGCCGAGGGCAGCTCCGTCAACCTGCCGCTGCCAGCCGGGACCGGCGACGCCGGGTGGCTGCGGGCCTTCCACGCCGTGGTGCCCGAACTGCTGGCGGAGTTCCGGCCGCAGGTGCTGGTCACCCAGCACGGCGCCGACACCCACTTCGAGGACCCGCTCGCCCACTTCGCCATCTCCCTCGACGCCCAGCGCGCCGTGCAGCTCGCCTGCCACGGCCTGGCGCACGACCACGCCGACGGCCGCTGGGTGGCGCTCGGCGGCGGCGGGTACGCGGTCGTGGACGTCGTCCCGCGCGCCTGGACGCACCTCGCGGCGGTCGCCGCCGGGCAGCCCATCCCGCCGGAGTCGATGATTCCGCAGGAGTGGAGGCAACTCGTCTACGCCCGCACCCGGCAGCCCGGACCGATGCGGATGACCGACGGCCGCTGGCCCGTCAGCTACCGTGACTGGCAGGGCGGTTACGACCCGGCCGACCGGCTCGACCAGGCCATTCTGGCCACTCGGAAGGCGGCGTTCCCGCAGCGCGGGCTGCTGCCGTAGAAGGCGCTCGCGGCAGAACGGTGTTCGGCGGGGGCGCTCGCGGCCCCGCGAACGCTGGGCCGACCGGGGGGATTCGGGGCGAACCACGCTGCCAGGCGCCCCGATGGGTCAGCATCGCGTACGTGTCCCTCCTGCCGCCTCCGCGCACCCCGGCCCCGTCGCCCTCCCGCGCCGCCCTGCGCGCGCACCTGCTCGCCGCCGGGATCGCCGGGCCCGTAGCGACCACCCGGGAGGCGAGCCTGCGCAGCTACCGCCTCTTCGCCGCCCGCGACCCCCGGGTACTGCTCGGTCTCGACCCGGTCGGCGCCTGGCGCGAGCGTGACGTGCTGGCGCTGATGGCGCGGCGGTGCGGCGTCTGGCCCGACCCGCGCCGGACCGAGGGCGCCGACACCGTCGACCCGGACCGGACCCTGCTGGCCCTCGACCGGTTCGCCGAGCGGCTCGGAGGGGCGGTCGCCGAGGGACGGCCCGTCCTCTTCGGCACCGGGCACCCCCACCGCCTCCTCGGTTTCTACGCCGCCTTGGCGCGGGCCGTCTCGGCGGCGGGAGGGCACGTGCTCACTCCGGCGCAGGGTCGAAGTGTCGACATAACGACCCGGTTCGGTCTACGCACACACCGGATCGACTACGTACAGGGCGTCGCGTTGGTGAGAGCGGACGCGGGCCCGGGAGCGGGTTGTGAGCCGGGCGCGCACAGCCATTCGCCGCTGCCCGTACGCGTGGTGCTCGGGGTGGCCGCCGAGCGCGGGGGGCCGCTGCCCGGGCTTGTCGTGGGGGACCACGGCTGGGCCTGCGGGGCTGGTCAGCTGGGGTTCGAGGCGATCGGGCCGGCCGACACCGACGACCCCGCGCCGTTCGTCGGGGAGGCCGAGGGGCGGGTGGCGGTGGCGGTGCCGCTCGATGACGGGGTGCGGTCTGCCTGCTACGAGCCGCTGACGCGCTATGTACTCAATCGGGCGTGTCTGTCACCGTAGGAGCCCGGCAGGGGCTCCTCTTCCCCACTCGCATCACCCGCCCCTACATTGGGGAGTGAGCGCACAGAGACGAGGAGTCACCGGAGGGGAAGCCGGTGCCCGTCATGTGCGGAAGGTTCAGGTGTGACATGGCTGCTGCTGACCGGCCTCTCAACGAGGTCCAGTTTCTGACCGTGGCGGAAGTCGCCTCGGTGATGCGCGTGTCCAAGATGACCGTGTACCGCCTGGTGCACAGCGGTCATCTGCCCGCCATCCGGGTCGGAAGGTCCTTCCGCGTCCCGGAACAGGCGGTTCACGAGTACCTTCGCGACTCCTACGTGGGGGTGGAGACGGCCTGACGGCGCGGTCCGCGGGACCTCGATTACAGGCTCGGGCTCGGGACGGGTAGGCTAAGCCGACGTAGGTCGTGTGGGCCCATGCAGCCCCGCACCAATGACCCCCGGTGAACACGGGGGTTGTCCGAGAAGTGAGCGAGGGTAGTCGTGGGCTCTGTTATCAAGAAGCGGCGTAAGCGGATGGCCAAGAAGAAGCACCGCAAGCTGCTGAAGCGGACGCGTGTGCAGCGTCGCAACAAGAAGTAAGCGCCTAGCGGCGTGTTTTACGAGGCCCTTCCGCCTGTTGGCGGGAGGGCCTCGGTCTTTTGCGGACCGGGCCGCCGGCCCCGGGTCCCGGCCGGCCGGGAGGCTGCCGTTGGGCGGCCCGGTGCCATCCTGGGGCGGCGCCGAGCCGTTACCGTGAGGTGGCAGGGGTTGGCAGGGGCACAGCCGAGTGGGGAAGGCAGGCGCTGACTTGGGCAGGGTCGTGCTCGTCACGGGGGTCGCGCGTCCGCTGAGCGGGCGCTTCGTGCGGCGGGTTCAGCGGGAGGAGGGGGTCGACAAGGTCGTCGCCGTCGACTCGGTGGCGCCCGCGCACCAACTGGGGGACGCCGAGTTCGTGCGGGCCGACATCGGCAGGCCGGGTATCGCGCGGCTGCTCGCCGAGCACCGCGTCGACACCGTCGTCCACCTCGACGTCTCCGGGACGCCGCTCGGCAGCGGGGGGCGGACCTCCGTCAAGGAGGCCAACGTCATCGGGACGCTCCAACTGCTCGGGGCCTGCCAGAAGGCGCCGAGCGTGCGGCGGCTCGTCGTGAAGTCCTCCACCAACGTCTACGGTTCGGCCTCCCGCGACCCGGCCGTCTTCACCGAGACCACCCCCGCCAAGGCGCTGCCCAGCGGCGGCTTCGCCAAGGACGCCGTCGAGGTGGAGGGGTACGTACGCGGGTTCGCGCGGCGGCGGCCGGACGTGGCCGTCTGCGTGCTGCGGTTCGCCAACATCCTCGGGCCCGGCGCCGGCACCCCGCTCGCCGAGTACTTCTCGCTGCCGGTGCTGCCGACCGTCCTCGGTTACGACCCGCGCCTTCAGTTCGTCCACGAGGAGGACTGCCTGGAGGTGCTGCGCGTCGCCGCCGGGGAACCCGCCCGCGGGACGCTCAACAGCGGCACCTTCAACATCGCCGGGGACGGCGTGGTCCTGCTCTCCCAGTGCGCCCGGCGGCTCGGCAGCCCCACCGTGCCCGTGCTGCTGCCAGCGGTCACCTGGGTCGGGGTGGCGCTGCGGGCGGTCGGCGTGACCGACTTCTCCCGCGAGCAGATCCGGCTGCTCACCCACGGCCGGGTCGTCTCCACCGTCCAGATGCGGGAGACCCTCGGCTTCCACCCCGCCTGGACCACCGCGCAGACCTTCGCCGACTTCGCCCGTGCCCGGGGCCAAGGACCCCTCCCGCCGCAGGCCGTGGCCCACGCCGTGGACAAGGTCGCCGAGGCCGTCCGCGCACCCGGCACCGCGCACCCCGTACCGAGCGCTGACTAAGGAGCAGAGCACCATGGCGGACGCCAAGGTCATCCCCTTCGACGACGACCGGCCCCGCCGTCGCCGCCCCCTCACCCCGGCCCCCGTACGGCCGCTGCCGGAGCAGCCGCGGCCCGAGCCGGCCGGGGTGCCGCAGTCCGGGCCCGCCGGGGGCGAGGGCGGCTGGGAGCGGCGGATCGCGGGCGGCCTCGCCTTCCTGCGGCGCCGGCTCACCGGCGAGTACGAGGTCGACGAGTTCGGGTACGACGAGGAACTCACCGACCAGGTCCTGATGTCGCTGCTGCGCCCGGTGTACGAGAAGTACTTCCGGGTCGAGGTGAAGGGCATCGAGAACATCCCCGCCGAGGGCGGCGCCCTGATCGTCGCCAACCACTCCGGGACGCTGCCCCTGGACGGGCTGATGCTCCAGGTCGCCGTGCACGACCTGCACCCCGCCGAACGCCGCCTGCGGCTGCTCGCCGCCGACCTCGTCTTCCGGCTGCCGGTCGTCAACGAGGTGGCCCGCAAGGCCGGTCACACCCTCGCCTGCGCCGAGGACGCCGAACGGCTGCTGGGGGCGGGCGAGATCGTCGGGGTGATGCCGGAGGGGTTCAAGGGGATCGGCAAGCCGTTCGGCGAGCGGTACAAGCTCCAGCGGTTCGGGCGGGGCGGCTTCGTCTCGACGGCGCTGCGCGCGGGCGTGCCCATCGTGCCCTGCTCCATCGTGGGCGCCGAGGAGATCTACCCGATGGTCGGCAACGCACGCACCCTCGCCCGGGTGCTGGGGCTGCCGTACTTCCCGCTGACGCCGACCTTCCCGTGGCTCGGGCCGCTCGGCGCGCTGCCGCTGCCGACCAAGTGGACCATCCAGTTCGGCGAGCCGATCCCCACCGACGGGTACCCGCCGGAGGCGGCCGAGGACCCCATGCTCATGTTCAACCTCACCGACCAGGTGCGGGAACAGATCCAGCACACGCTCTACAAGCTGCTGGTGCGGCGGCGGTCGGTCTTCTTCTGAGTCCAGGTTCGCCCGCCGCCCTCAGGAGCGGTCCGGGCACCCGGGCTCGGCGGGAAGTTCGCAAGAGGGCGTCCGCGAGCCGGGCCGCGCCCGGGGCCAGCCCGGACGCCGCCGGCCTGCTCGCCGCCGAGGTGGAGCGAGGCGAGGGTGGCCGGGCCAGGGGCAGGGCGGCCGGGGTGACCTCGGCCGAGACGTCGTCGCCGGTACGCGGCAGCCACACCCCGTCGACGTGACCGGCCGGGTCGGCCACCCGCAGCGTCAGCGCAGTCCGGGCGGTTAGGCGGGCGGTCAGCGCGGCGGGCGGGTCGAGCAGGCGCAGCCAGAGTCGGTCGGCCGGGTGCGGGTGCGGGTGCGGGGTAGGGGCAAGGGGCTCGGGGACGTCGGTGGTGAGCGGGGCCCGTCGGTCGTCCGGGGAGACCAAGGGCGGGGCTGTTCCCCGCCTCGTGGGGTCCGGGAGCACGCCGAAGGGCCCCACCGCGGTGGGGCCCTTCGGGCGCACGGAGCCCGGTCGGTCAGTCCCGGTCGCCGGCGTCGATACCCAGGCCGGGGAGGAGGCCGGGGAGGAGGGGCGGGAGGGTGACGTCCGGGTCGGCACCGGGCTCGCGCTGCTCCTGCGAGGGGGCGGGGGTGTCCTGACCGCTCCGGGGCGGGTCGAGCAGGCCGCCCGTCGAGCCGCCGAGGAGGCCCTCGCCCTGCTCGTCGCCGGCCGACGGCTTCGGGCTGCCCTTCTCTCCGGTGCCGCCCTGGCCGCCGCCCTCGCGCTCCGCCGAGCCGGACGGGTCCGGCTCGCCGGGGTCCGCCGAGCCGGACCCGGCGGGCGGGGCCGAGCCGGGAGCGGGGGAGCCGCCCGGCCGGTCGTCCTGGGCGGGAGCGCCGGGCAGCAGCGAGCGCAGCGGCTCGACCGCTGCCTCCATGGCGTCGAAGACCTCGCTCACCTGGTCGCTCACGTCGAACAGGGTCGGCGGGAGCTGGTCGCGCAGCGAGGTCCAGGTGGCCCGGTGCGAACGGGAGAACGAGGAGAGCTGCTGGATCGGCTGGAGCGAACCGCCCTCCTGGTACGCGTCGCTGAGCAGCCGGTGGCCCTGGCCGGCGTCGTGGTGCACGGCGCTCAGGGCCCGGCGGATCTCGGCGAGCGATTCGTGGTCCAGGGAGCCCGAGCGGCCGCGCTCCATCAGTCGGCGGACCTCACTCAGCCGGGTCGAGGCGTGGTCGAGGTAGATCACGCCTCGGTCGGCCGCGTCACCGGCCATGCCGAGCTTGATGTCCTCCATGCCGCGCTTCAGCCCGTAGAGGGAGTCACCGGGGAGGGCGTCGGAGCTGGCCGCGGCCACGCCGCCGAAGGCTCCCGCGGCGACGCCCACCGTGAGCCCGCCCGCGGCGAGGCCCTTGGTGAGGCGGGAACGGGGGCGGAGTTTCCGCAGGGGGCTGGCCCGGTGCGCGCGGCGGCCGGAACGCTGCTCGGGCACCGAAGGGTCCGGGGCGGAGCCGGCCATCGCCTCCATCGCGGCGACCAGCTGCGCGCGCTGGACGGTTCTCACCTCGGGGTCCAGTTGGGGTCTGGGCACTTCGCCGAGCTCGGCTGCCAGTGAGAGCATCCTGCTCTCCTCGACGCGCTCCGTGGGAGCCGCGCCGGGCTGCTCCCCGGACGCCGCCGGTGGCCGGGCCTCGGCCGCCTGGCCCGGGGGCGTCTGCTCCTCCAGGGCCTGGGCGAAGGCGTTCGCCCGCCGGTGTGCCGATACATTCGCGATCACGGGCGGCACCTCCTCTCGTCATGACGGTCGACTTCCCGCGCGATCCGGGAGTTCCGCACCGCGGCGCCGTCCACCCGATCGAGTGAGGGCGGGGCTGCTGAAGCGCATCCGGGGGAAGTCTGCAATCCCCCCAACGACTGGCCCGGCCCGGTGGTTACGGAACTGCCGCGATCGGTCCGCGGAACCCAGCGAACAGCCACGCACGGCCAGTTGACGGGCACGGTGCGTGGCGGTCGGCGGACGGCGAACCTGGGCGCGGGACGGGCGGGACGGTGGTGCGGGAACGGTCAGCGGGCGTCGTCCGGGAGCAGGCGGGCCAGGGTGCGGACCGCCCGGTACTGGAGGGTTTTGATCGCGCCCTCGTTCTTCCCCATGACGCGTGCGGTCTCGGCGACCGACAGGCCCTGGAGGAATCGGAGCGTGACGCATTCCTGCTGCTGGGGGTTGAGGCGTCGGACGGCGTCGAGGAGGGCGGCGTTGGAGAGGGACTCCAGGACGGAGTCCTCCGGACTGCGTTCGACCTCGTTGGCGTCGAGCATCTCGCCGGTGGTGACTTCGAGGCGGAAGCGGCTCGACTTGAAGTGGTCGGCGACCAGGTTGCGGGCGATGGTGACCAGCCAGGCGCCGAAGTCGCGGCCCTGCCAGGTGAAGGTGCCGATCCTGCGCAGGGCGCGCAGGAAGGTCTCGCTGGTCAGGTCCTCGGCGGTGGCCTTCCCGCCCACCCGGTAGTAGATGTAGCGGTAGACGGTGTCGCTGTACTGGTCGTACAGCTTGCCGAACGCCTCGGCCTCCCCGTCCTGGGCGCGTTCGACCAGCTCCATCATGCGGGCGCTGTCGCTGTCGGCCGCGGGACGGCGGGCCGTGGTGGTGCCTCCGCCGCGGCGGGCGGAGCCGGTGCGGCCCCGTCTGCCGACGGCGGCGCCGCTTTCGGCGAGGGCGTAGGCGGAACCGGCGGACCCGGGCGAGGGGAGCGCGGGGGCGGCGAGGGCGGGGACGGCGTAAACGGTGGGGACGAAGCTGCGCAGGCGGTCTACGACCGTCGCGCGCAGCGTAGCCAGGCCCGAGGCGTCAACCCCGACGTGTGGGTACACGGGACTCCCAGAGGCAGAGCTTCCATCACGTACGGTGCGTCGCCGTTCACTCGATGTGGCGGTGTGAGGCACCGGAATTGCGTCTGAGGAGAATAACGCTTCGTATAGGCGGCGCTACACCGAGTTGCTCAAATCACCGATTGCGACGGTTCCGTGGCCCTTATCGGTCTGTTCGCTTGGCACAGAGTGATCGCCAGCTGATCGGAAGAGTCCGTATTTCGGCCGTGCGAGGGACGTGTTGTGGTCGTCTCGGGTGAATGTGCGTGCCGTGGGGCGCGGCGGGGTAAGAACGCCGTCTTGTCGGGTAGTCGGTCCGGCCGGGGCGTGCGGTGGCGCGAAGGGCGCGCGGACGGGGCGTGTACGCCGAAGGGCCGCCCCCGAAGTTCCGGAAGGGCGGCCCTGTGCGCGCCTCGGTCAGGAGCGGCGGCGGTGGATGGCGACGGCGGCGGCGGTGCCGCCGGCCAGCGCGCCGACCCCTGCGGCGGCCGGGATGCCGATCTTGGCGGCCTTGCGCCCGGTCCGGTAGTCCCGCAGCCGCCAGTCGTGCTCGCGGGCGTGCTTGCGGAGCTTGGCGTCGGGGTTGATGGCGTAGGGGTGGCCGACCAGCGAGAGCATCGGGATGTCGTTGTGCGAGTCGCTGTACGCGGCACAGCGGTCGAGGTCCAGGTCCTCGGCGGCGGCCAGTGCCCGGACCGCCTCGGCCTTGGCCGGGCCGTGCAGCGGCTCGCCGACCAGGCGTCCGGTGTAGACCCCGCCGACCGACTCGGCGACGGTGCCCAGCGCCCCGGTCAGGCCGAGCCTGCGGGCGATGATGGTCGCGGTCTCCACCGGCGCCGCCGTCACCAGCCAGACCCGCTGGCCCGCGTCGAGGTGGGCCTGGGCCAGGGCGCGGGTGCCGGACCAGATGCGGCCGGCGAGGTACTCGTCGTAGATCTCCTCGCCGATCGACATGAGTTCGGCGACCCGGTGGCCCTTGACGATGGAGAGGGCGGACTCGCGGGCGTCCTGCATGTGCGCCGGGTCCTCGGTGCCCGCGATCCGGAAGTACGCCTGCTGCCAGGCGAAGCGGGTCAGCTCGCGGCGCTCGAAGAACTTCCGCTTGTACAGGCCGCGGCCGAAGTGGAAGAGGGCGGCGCCCTGCATCACCGTGTTGTCCAGGTCGAAGAAGGCGGCGGCGCGTTCGTCCCCGGCGACCGGGAACTCCGGCTCGGCCGGCTTCTCCCCGGCGGGGGCGGTGACTTCGGTGGCCCCGGCCTCCAGTGCCGCCTCCGGCGCCCGGGAGGTCTTGCGGGCCGCCTCGGCGCTCGCCTCACCCGCCAGCACGCTGCGCGCGGTGGCTTGGCGTCTGCGGGGGGTCAGCCATTCCCAGGAGAGGCGCATCCTCAGCGGGTTCCGGCCGGACTTGCCGTCGGGCGTGGGAAGGGGCATGTCGAGAGCATAGTCAGTCCCGGGTGCGCGCCCGGACCCCGGAGGGTGCCCGGTCGTGAACGCCTTCCGGCCGGGCGCGTGGCGGCCCCCCCGGCGCGCGGGGCGCGGAGGGGGGCGGGCCACAATGGGCGGCATGAGTCCGGTGTTCCGTCGTGCGAAGAAGGCTCCCGCCGAGCGGGTCGTCACCCTGGTGGGCAAGCCCGGGTGTCATCTCTGCGATGACGCCCGCGAGGTGGTGGCGGCGGTCTGCGCCGAGGTGGGCGCGGCGTGGGAGGAGAAGGACATCCTCCAGGACCAGGCGCTCCACGACGCCTACGAGGAGCAGATCCCCGTGGTCCTCGTCGACGGGGAGCAGCACGACTTCTGGCGCGTCAGCCCGGACCGGCTGCGGAAGGCGCTGAGCTGACCGCGTGCCCGGCCGCGCAGGCGGGGTGTTTCGGCCGGGCGGCGGTGCGGCGGGCGGGCGGTGGTCGGGGGGTGAACGGCTGGGTTTCCGCGTAGGCGCAGGTCCGGAGCGGTTTTTCAGTGACGTGCGGTGCGGGTCGGACGGTTCCCGTACCGGCTGGTAAGTGTGCGTGACACCGGTCACTTTGGGTGGACAAATAGGACACCATCTTTGTGCACGCGTTCACAAAGGCATAGCCTGCACGGGACGGGGCGGTCTGCGCAGGCGCGACCGCCCACAGCCTCGCTCTACCCGCAGGAGCACCGTGGCAACTGGCCGAACTCACCGACCGGCGACCCGCAGCCGAGGAATCCCCGAGGCCACGGTCGCCAGGCTTCCGCTCTACCTGCGAGCCCTCACCGCGCTGTCGGAGCGCTCCGTCCCCACGGTCTCCTCCGAGGAGCTGGCGACGGCGGCGGGCGTCAACTCGGCGAAGCTGCGCAAGGACTTCTCGTACCTCGGCTCCTACGGGACGCGTGGGGTCGGCTACGACGTCGAGTACCTCGTGTACCAGATCTCCCGCGAACTCGGGCTGACCCAGGACTGGCCCGTCGTCATCGTCGGCGTCGGCAACCTCGGCGCGGCCCTCGCCAACTACGGCGGCTTCGCCTCGCGCGGCTTCCGGGTCGCCGCCCTGCTCGACCAGGACCCGGGGCTGACCGGCCGCATCGTCGCCGGCGTGCCCGTCTCGCACACCGACGACCTGGAGCGGATCGTCACCGAGAACGGTGTCTCCATCGGCGTCATCACCATCCCCGCCGGCGGCGCCCAGCAGGTCTGCGACCGGCTCGTGGCCGCCGGGGTCACCTCCATCCTGAACTTCGCGCCGACCGTCCTCTCCGTGCCCGAGGGCGTCGACGTGCGCAAGGTCGACCTCTCGATCGAGCTCCAGATCCTCGCCTTCCACGAGCAGCGCAAGGCCGGCGAGGACACCACCGTGCCCGCCGCCGACCTGCCCGCGGAGCCGCGGACCAGCCCGCGCAAGGGACCCGACGGGGACGTTCCCGCCGTGATGCCGGCATGAGTCTTCTCGTCGTGGGGCTGAGCCACCGCAGCGCGCCGGTGAGCATCCTGGAACGCGCCGCGCTCAGCGCCGACGCACAGGCCAAGCTCCTCCAGGACGTGCTCGCGGTCGAGCCCGTCGTCGAGGCGTCCGTCCTCGCCACCTGCAACCGCATCGAGCTCTACGCCGACGTGGACAAGTTCCACGCCGGCGTCGCCGAGGTCTCCACCCTGCTCGCCCGGCGCAGCGGGGTCGGCCTGGACGAACTCACGCCGTACCTCTACGTGCACTACGAGGACCGCGCCGTCCACCACCTGTTCTCGGTGGCCTGCGGACTGGACTCGATGGTGGTCGGCGAGGGGCAGATCCTCGGGCAGATCAAGGACGCCCTCGCCACCGCGCAGCGGCTGCACACCGCCGGACGGCTGCTGAACGACCTGTTCCAGCAGTCCCTGCGGGTCGGCAAGCGCGCGCACAGCGAGACCGGCATCGACCGCGCCGGCCAGTCCCTGGTCACCTTCGGCCTGGAGCAGTTGGCCGGGGGTGAGCAGGTCGCCGACTGGGCCGCCAAGAAGCGCGCCCTGATCATCGGCGCCGGCTCGATGTCCTCGCTGGCCGCCGCCACCCTGGCTCGCGCCGGGGTCCAGGAGGTCGTGGTCGCCAACCGCACCCTGGAGCGCGCCGAGCGGCTCGCCGAGATCCTCGCCCAGCCCGGCGGGGCCGGCGGCGCCGAGGGCTTCACCGCCCGCGCCGTGCCGATGGCCTCGGTCAGCGGTGAGCTGGCCCGCGCCGACATCGCCGTCTCCTGCACCGGCGCGACCGGCCTGGTCCTCACCGCCGACGCGGTCGCCGCCGCCGTCGCCTCCCGTACCGAGGGCGACCCGCTGAACCTGCTCGACCTGGCCATGCCGCGCGATGTGGACGCCGCCGTGCACCGCGTGCCCGGCGCCCGCCTGGTCGACATCGAATCGCTCGCCGAGGCGTCCGCCGACGCCCCGATGGCCGCCGACGTGGACGCGGTGCGCACCCTCGTCTCCGAGGAGGTCGCCGCCTTCGGCGCGGCCCAGCGCGCCGCCCACATCACGCCGACCGTGGTCGCCCTGCGCACCATGGCCGCGGACGTGGTGGCCGGCGAGATGGGGCGGCTCCGCGGCCGTCTCCCCGACCTCGGCGAACGCGAGCAGGCGGAGATCACCCAGACCGTCCGCCGCGTCGTCGACAAGCTCCTGCACGCTCCGACCGTGCGGGTCAAGCAGCTGGCCCAAGAGCCCGGGGGTGCCGGATACGCCGACGCCCTGCGGACCCTCTTCGACCTGGACCCGCAGACGGTCGCGGCCGTCAGCCGGGCCGACCACGGGGCGCGCGGCGACAGTGCCGCACCCGCCCGCACCAACACGGACGACCTGAATCGAGACCGGTCATGACCGAGAAGGCATTGCGACTCGGGACCAGGCGCAGCAAGCTCGCCATGGCCCAGTCCGGACAGGTGGCCGACGCCGTCCACCAGTTGACGGGGCGGCCCGTCGAGCTGGTGGAGATCACGACGTTCGGCGACACCTCCCGCGAGCACCTGGCGCAGATCGGGGGCACCGGCGTCTTCGTCGCCACCCTGCGCGAGGCGCTGGTGCGCGGGGAGGTGGACTTCGCGGTGCACTCGCTCAAGGACCTGCCGACGGCCCAGCCGGACGAGCTGGTGCTGGCCGCCGTGCCGACCCGCGAGGACCCCCGCGACGTGCTGATCGCCCGCGACGGGCTCCGCTTCGAGGAGCTGCCCGAGGGGGCGCGGATCGGCACCGGTTCGCCCCGCCGCATGGCGCAGCTCAACGCGTACGCCCGGGGGCGCCGGAAGGCGATCGAGACCGTGCCGATCCGGGGGAACATCGACACCCGGATCGGTTTCGTCCGCAGCGGTGAACTGGACGCGGTGGTACTCGCCGCGGCCGGAATGCACCGTGTCGGCAGGAGCGACGAGGTGACCGAGTACCTCTCGGTCGACATGATTCTGCCCGCCCCCGGTCAGGGGGCCCTGGCGATCGAGTGCGCCGCCGGCCATGAGGCCGACGGGCTGCAGATCGCCGCCGTGCTCGCGGAGCTCGACGACCCGGTCACCCGGGCCGCCGTCACCGCCGAGCGCTCTCTGCTCGCTGCCCTGGAGGCCGGTTGCAGCGCACCTGTGGGTGGGCTGGCCGACCTTCTGGCCGACGGGCAGGTTGTCAAGGAAATGCGCCTGCGGGGCGTCGTCGGGGCGCCCGACGGCTCCGCGCTGGTGCAGCTGTCCACCACCGGTCCCGTGCCCACGACGCATGACGAGGCGGCCGCGCTCGGCACCGAACTCGCTGCCGAGATGCTGGCCAAGGGTGCGGCCGGTCTGATGGGGGAGCGAGCACTTTGAGCCCCACCACCGCTGTAAATTCAATGTTCTCCGACCATGGGCACGTCACCTTCCTCGGTGCCGGTCCCGGCGACCCGGGGCTTCTCACTCTGCGCGCCGTCGAGGCGCTGGCCGCGGCCGACGTCCTGGTCGCGGAGGAGCAGGTGCTCGACGTCGTCAGGGCGCATGCCAGGGCGGGCGCGGACATGCCGCAACTCTCCGCTGACGAGGCGTCAACTTCCGCGGAGGCCCGCCGATTCGGCGACGCCGTCAATCTTGTCATGGGGGCCGCGCGCGGCGGAAAGCGGGTCGTGCGGGCCTTCCAGGGCGACCCGGGGCTCGACTCGGAGGCCGTCCGCGAGATGCTCGCCTGCGCCGCCGAGGGCGTCACCTTCGAGGTGATCCCCGGCATCGCGGAGGCGGTCGGCGTGCCCGCGTACGCGGGTATCCCGCTGCGCGACGAGTCCGGCGCCGACGTGCGGTTCGTCGACGCGCGCACCGCGACCGAGCGCTGCTGGACCGAGCTGGGCGCGAGCGACGGCACCGTCGTCGTCTCCACCAGCCTCGACCAGGCCGCGGCCACCGCGGGTGAACTGGTGGCGGCCGGGCGCAAGCCCGACACCCCGATGACGCTCACCGTCGCCGGGACCACCACCCGCCAGCGGACCTGGGAGGCGACGCTCGGCACCGTCGCGCAGGTCCTCAAGCAGGCCAAGGTGCTGCCTTCGCCGGATGGCGGCCGTCCGGTCATAGCCGTGGTCGGTGAGCACTGCGCGCCGGCCCGCCGCGACCAGCTCTCCTGGTTCGAGTCCAAGCCGCTGTTCGGCTGGAAGGTCCTGGTGCCGCGCACCAAGGAGCAGGCCGCGTCGCTCTCCGACCAACTGCGCTCCTACGGTGCGGTGCCGCACGAGGTGCCGACCATCGCCGTCGAACCGCCGCGTACCCCGCAGCAGATGGAGCGGGCCGTCAAGGGCCTGGTCACCGGACGCTACGAGTGGATCGCGTTCACCAGCGTCAACGCGGTGAAGGCGGTCCGGGAGAAGTTCGAGGAGTACGGGCTCGACGCGCGGGCCTTCGCCGGCATCAAGGTCGCGGCCGTCGGCGAGCAGACCGCGAACGCGCTGATCGCCTTCGGCGTCAAGCCGGACCTCGTCCCTTCGGGCGAGCAGTCGGCGGCCGGGCTGCTGGAGGACTGGCCGCCGTACGACCCGGTCTTCGACCCGATCGACCGGGTGTTCCTGCCGCGTGCCGACATCGCCACCGAGACCCTGGTGGCGGGGCTGATCGAGCTGGGCTGGGAGGTGGACGACGTCACCGCCTACCGGACGGTGCGCGCCTCGCCGCCGCCGGCCGACACCCGCGAGGCGATCAAGGGCGGCGGTTTCGACGCGGTCCTGTTCACCTCGTCCTCGACCGTCCGCAACCTGGTCGGCATCGCGGGCAAGCCGCACAACGTCACGGTCATCGCGTGTATCGGGCCCGCCACCGCCAAGACGGCGGAGGAGCACGGACTGCGAGTCGACGTGATGGCGCCCGAGCCGTCGGTGCACAAGCTCGCCGAGGCGCTCGCCGCCTTCGGCGCGGAGCGCCGGGTGGCCGCGCTGGAGGCCGGGGAGAGCGTGGCCCGGCCCAGTGAGCGGCGGCCGGGTGCCCGGCGCCGCAGGGCCGCCTCCTCCTCGTGAGGCGGGGGCGCTGAACCAGGACGTACCGGAGCGGGCCTACCCTTTGGGGTGGGCCCGCTCCCGCGTTCCGCGCCCGGCGCGCCCGTCCCGTTCTCGGTTCGTCGGAGTAGGTGTTGTGGTCGTGAGTGCGTACGGATCGTTCCCCGGTAGCCGTCCCCGCAGGCTGCGGAGCAGTGCGGTGATGCGCCGGATGGTCGCCGAGACCCGGCTCCATCCGGCCGACCTGGTGCTGCCGGCCTTCGTCCGCGAGGACATCCGCGAGCCGGTGGAGATCGGCTCCATGCCCGGCGTGTACCAGCACACCCGCGACAGCCTCCGCAGGGCCGCCGCCGACGCCGTCGCCGCCGGGATCTCCGGGATCATGCTCTTCGGCGTGCCCGAGGAGGCCAAGAAGGACGCCCTCGGCACGGCCGGCACCGACCCCGACGGCATCCTCCAGCAGGCCCTGCGCGACGTCCGCGCCGAGGTCGGCGACGACCTGCTGGTCATGTCCGACCTCTGCCTCGACGAGTTCACCGACCACGGCCACTGCGGCGTCCTCACCGCCGACGGCCGTGTCGACAACGACGCCACCCTGGAGCGGTACGCCGAGATGGCCCAGGTGCAGGCCGACGCCGGCGCCCACGTGGTCGGCCCCAGCGGCATGATGGACGGCCAGGTCGGCGTCATCCGCGACGCCCTCGACCAGACCGGCCACGAGGACGTCGCGATCCTCGCCTACACCGCCAAGTACTCCTCGGCCTTCTACGGCCCCTTCCGCGAGGCCGTCGGCTCCTCCCTCAAGGGCGACCGCAAGACCTACCAGCAGGACGCCGCCAACGTCCGCGAGTCCCTGCGCGAACTCGCCCTCGACCTGGAGGAGGGTGCCGACATGGTCATGGTCAAGCCGGCCGGCCCCTACCTGGACATCCTCGCCAAGGTCGCCGAAGCCTCCGACGTCCCCGTCGCCGCGTACCAGATCAGCGGCGAGTACGCCATGATCGAGGCCGCCGCCCAGCGCGGGTGGATCGACCGCGACGCGGCCGTCCTGGAGTCGCTGACGGGGATCAAGCGGGCCGGGGCGCAGATCATCCTCACGTACTGGGCCACGGAGGTGGCACGGAGGCTGGGGTGACCGCACCCGGCTGACCTGGGACGGCTCCGGCGCCCGCCTTCGGGTGGGGCCGGGGCCGTTCTCGTGGGGCGAGGACGTCCACCAAGGGGCCTGAGAGGTGATTGCCGGGGACGGCCGGGGCGGATTCGGGCCTCATGGCTGAGGCTCGCCGCGTGCGGCGGCCCCGGCTCCCCCTCCGCAGGGGCCGGGGCCGTTCGCGTGGCGCGGTGGGGCGGTGTCACCAGGCCAGGGCGTCCGCTGCGGTGCTCTGCCAGTAGGTGACGGCGTTGCTGCTGTTGACGCGGACCGAGTCGCCGGGGAGGGCGGGGTGGGCCGGGGCGCCGGTGGAGCCCTCGCCGGAGCGGGCGGCGAAGTGGAGGGCGAGGGAGGTGACGTCCCGGGGGTGGGCGCCGTCGGGGGTGGAGGTGAGGACGCCGGCGTAGCCGGACTCGCCGGGGGCGAGGGTGATGACGGCCTGGGGCTTGCTGTCCTCGATGCGGGGCACGGCGGCCTGGGCCTGGTCGAAGCGGAGGTAGGGGGCGTAGTAGAGGTCGCAGGAGGTGTCGCCGGTGTTGGTGGCGGTGATCAGGAGGTGGTTGATCGGGCGGGGGGCCTCGGCGACGGTCACCTCGGTGTCCTCGGCCGTGCAGGAGTCGGTCTTGGCCACCCTGCGGTCGGCGGCCTTGGTGGCTTCCTTGCCGGAGGTGCCCGTGGCGGCCGAGGTCCCGGAGGCGTCCGCCTCCATCCCGGCTGCGGGCTGCTGCTTCCCGGCGGACTCGTCCGACGCGGACCCGCCGTCCTGTGCGCCGGTGGCCGACGCCTGGGTGGAGTCGACCACCCCGGCCGCGTCGGC
The DNA here is from genome assembly GCF_051397025.1 of Streptomyces sp. BBFR102. Lineage (NCBI taxonomy): Bacteria > Bacillati > Actinomycetota > Actinomycetes > Kitasatosporales > Streptomycetaceae > Streptomyces > Streptomyces sp. BBFR102. Next base: position 2,346,767 of record NZ_CP195757.1, on the reverse strand, counting down.
GGCGCCGGTCTGGCAGGCCGTGAGGGAGAGGGCGGCGGTGGCGACGAGGGTGGCGGCGAGGGTGCGCAGGCGGCGGGAGCGGGGCGTGGCGGTCATGGGGACGTCCTTTCAGCGGTGCGGCGTGCTTGGATGACCACAGCCTGCGGCGCGCTTCGTCCCGGCCGCCAGCCAAAGCGGGGGAACAGGGACGCTGGAATGGTGAAACGGGGTCTGACCTGCGCGAACGCGGGTGCCCTGGAACGGCTGCATGGGATGGGGAACGGGTGGGGACCGCGGATTCCACGGAGGCGGCGGCACAGCTCGCCGCACTGTTGAGCACGCTCAAGGGACGTTCGGGGCTCAGTTACGGGGCGCTTGCCAAGCGGCTGCACATGTCGACCTCGACGCTGCACCGCTACTGCAACGGGGACGCGGTGCCGACCGACTTCGCACCCCTCAACCGCTTCGCCCGCCTGTGCCGGGCGAACCCGGAGGAACTGGTCGAGGTGCACCGGCGGTGGATTCTCGCGGATGCCGCCCGGGAGCAGCAGCGGGGGAAGAGCGGCGGCGGAAGCGCCGACGCCGTCCCGGCCGCGGGCTCCGACGCGGGTGCCGGGGGTTCCGGTGCGGGGGCGGCGGGCCCCGACGCGGGTGCCGCGAGTTCCGGTGCGGGGGACCCGGACTTGGGCGAGGGGGCCATGGATTCCGCAGTGGGTGCCGCGGGCTTCGACGAGGGGGCCGCCGACTCCGGTGCGCGGGCCGCCGACCCCGGTCCTCCCGGTACTCCCGGTGTCCAGGCCCCCGCCCCTGCGGCGGAGGGCCCCCGCCCCCGCCGCCGTCTGGTCCTCGCCGCCACCGTCGGCGTGGTCGCGGTGGCCGTCACGGGGGCCGTGCTCGTCGGCCGGCTCGGTGGCGAGGGCGCCGGGGCGGGGCAGGCGGCGGGTGCGGGGCGCGGGCCGGTGGCCTCCGCCGGGGCCGCCGGGACCGGCAGCCCGAGTCCGTCCGGTCCGGCGTCGGGGGAGCCGTCGGCCTCGGCGTCCGGGTCGGAGAAACCGAGTGCCTCCCCCACGAGTTCGGCGGACGGCAAGCCCGCGGCTCCCGCGCCGACCGGTGCCCCCTTCAACGCGTCCATCCGGGCGCACGCCTGGCAGGACCAGTGCAGTCAGCGGTACCTGGTGGACCGGGAGCCCGACGTGATGGGGCCGCCGCCCGTCGAGCAGGACGCGCCCGGCTGGGTGGCCGCGACGGGGGCGGTGTCGGCGGACAAGCAGGTGGTGGAGGTGACGCTCCAGGGCAAGGGGAGCGAGACGGTCGTCCTCCAGGCACTGCACGTGCGGGTGGTACGGACCGGGGAACCGCTGCCGTGGACCGACTACGGGACGGGGGTCGGCTGCGGCGGCGGGGTCTCGCTGCGCGCCTTCGACGTCGACCTCGACCAGGGCCGGCCCGCCGCCCGCGCTGCCGACGGGCAGCGCCCGTTCCCGTACAAGATCAGTGAGAGCGATCCGGAGATGTTCCGGGTGACGGCGCACACCGGGGGGCGGGACGTGAGCTGGTACCTGGAGGTGGAGTGGTCGAGCGGGGAGCGGCGGGGGGTGTTCCGGGTGGACGACCAGGGGCGGCCGTTCCGGACCAGCGCATCGGCCGGACGCCCGGCGTACGACTATCCGCTGGGCGCGTCGGAGTGGAGCGAGCACCAGTCCGGGTAGCCGGGGGCGGCCGGGTGTCCGCATACCGGGCTCCTAAAGTGGAAGAAGGCCGCCCCGTGCGGGCGGCGTCGCAGAACGAGGAGTACCGCCATGCCGCTGAGCCCTGCCGCATCCGCCCCTACGCCCCCGCTCGCCGGGCGGGCCGTAGGCGGCGGGGGGTCGCCGGTGGGGGAGATCCTCGCGGTCACGGCGCGGCCCGAGGTGATCAACTTCGCGGGCGGGCTCCCGGCGCGGGAGCTGTTCGACGCCGAGGGGATCGCCGAGGCGTTCCGGGCGGTCCTGGCGGAGCAGGCGCCGCGCGCGCTCCAGTACGCGACGACCGAGGGCGAGCCCGCGCTGCGCGGGGCGCTCGCCGAGCGGATGACGGTGCGCGGGCTGGCCACCGGACCGGACGACGTGCTGGTCACCACCGGGTCGCAGCAGGGCCTGTCGCTGGTCGCGCAGGCGCTGATCGAGCCGGGCGACACGGTGCTGGTGGAGAGCCCCTGCTACCTGGCCGCGCTCCAGGTCTTCGCCTTCGCCGGGGCCCGGATCGTGCCGGTGGCCTGCGACGACGACGGGATCGACACCGCCGCCCTGGAGGAGCTGGTGGTCCGCGAGCGCCCCAAGTTCCTCTACACCGTGCCGACCTTCCAGAACCCGACCGGCCGCACCATGAGCGCCGGCCGGCGCCGCGAGGTCGCCCGGATCGCGGCGCAGCGCGGACTGTGGATCGTGGAGGACGACCCGTACGGCGAGCTGCGGTTCGCCGGCGAGCGGCTGCCGTGGATCGCCTCGCTGCCCGAGGCGGCCGACCGGACGGTGCTGCTGGGCAGCTTCTCCAAGGTGATGGCCCCGGGGCTCCGGCTCGGCTGGCTCCGTGCGCCCCGGGCGCTGCGCGCCGCCTGCGCCCTGGTCAAGGAGGGCACCGACCTGCACACCCCGACCGTCAACCAGCTGGCCGCCGCCCGCTACCTCGCCGACAACGACCTCGACGCCCACGTGGTCCGCGTGGCGGGCGTCTACGGCACCCGCCGCGACGCCCTGCTGGCGGGCCTGCCCGACGCCCTGCCCGCCGGCTCGACGTGGACCACGCCGGAGGGCGGCATGTTCGTCTGGGCGCGGCTGCCCGAGGGATACGACACCGCCGAGCTGCTGCGGACCGTGGTGAGCTTCGACGTGGCGTACGTGCCGGGCGCGCCGTTCTTCGCGGAGGCGCCCGACCACGGCACGCTGCGGCTCTGCTTCGTGACGCAGACCCCGGACGAGATCGCCGAGGGCCTGCGGCGCCTGGAGAAGGGGTTCGCGGCGGCCCGCTGAGGCGCCGGGGAACGCCACAGGGGCCGGCCGGTACGCGCGTACCGGCCGGCCCCTGTGGCTGCCGTCGAGTGCCGTCCTACAGCTGCTCGGGCGTGCGGATGCCCAGCAGCGCCATGCCCTGGTGGAGGGTGCGGCCGGTGAGGTCGCAGAGGAAGAGGCGGTTCTCCACGACCTCGGGCGGGTTGTCGGCGGAGAGCACGTGGCACTGGTCGTAGAAGGTCGTGTACAGCGACGCCGTCTGGTAGAGGTACGCGGCCAGCTTGTGCGGGGCGTACTCGGCGGCGGCGTCCGAGACGACCTCGCCGAACTGGTCCAGGTGCAGCCCGAGCGCCCGCTCGGCCGGGGCCAGCGCCAGCTCCGGGTGGGCCACCGGGCGCGCCTGGCCCGCCCGGCGCAGGATCGACCGGATACGGGCGTAGGCGTACTGGAGGTAGACGGAGGTGTCGCCGTGGAGCGAGACCATCTGGTCGAGGTCGAACTTGTAGTCGCGGGCGGCCGACGTCGACAGGTCGGCGTACTTGACCGCGCCGATGCCGACCTCGGCACCGCGCTCGGCGATCTGCTCCTCGGTGAGCTGCTCCTTGACGTCCTTCTCGCGGACCACGGTGGTGGCGCGCTGCACGGCCTCGTCGAGCAGGTCGACCAGCCGGACCGTCTCGCCCTCGCGGGTCTTGAAGGGCTTGCCGTCCTTGCCGAGGACCGTGCCGAAGGCCAGCTGCACGGCCTTCACGTCCTCGCCCAGCCAGCCGGCGCGGCGGGCCGTCTCGAAGACCATCTTGAAGTGCAGCGACTGCCGGGCGTCCACCACGTACAGCAGGGTGTCGGCCTTCAGCTGGAAGACGCGGTCGCGGATGGCGGAGAGGTCGGTGGCCGCGTAGCCGAAGCCCCCGTCGGACTTCTGGACGATCAGCGGGACCGGCTGGCCGTCGGGGCCCTTGACGTCGTCGAAGAAGACGCAGAGGGCACCCTCGGAGCGGACCGCGACGCCGGACTCCTCCAGCAGGCGGCAGGTCTGGGCGAGCATGGCGTTGTACCCGGACTCGCCGACCACGTCGGCGTCGTGGATCTCCATGTCGAGCTTGTTGAAGACGGAGTAGAAGTAGACCTTCGACTCGTCCACGAACCGCTGCCACATGGCGAGGGTCTCCGGGTCGCCCGCCTGGAGGTCGACCACCCGGCGCCGGGCGCGGGTCTTGAACTCCTCGTCGGAGTCGAAGAGGGCGCGGCTGGCCTTGTAGAGCCGGTTGAGGCTCGACATGGCCTGCTCGCCGGCCTCCTCGCTGGCCTGCCCGGCCTCGACGGCCGCGGTCTCGGCGGTGGCCGCCAGCTCGTCCGGGTGCTCGGTCAGGTACTGGATGAGCATGCCGAACTGGGTGCCCCAGTCGCCGATGTGGTGGCGGCGGACCACCTGCTCGCCGGTGAACTCCAGCATCCGCACCACCGCGTCGCCGATCACGGCCGACCGCAGGTGGCCGACGTGCATCTCCTTGGCGACGTTCGGCTGGGCGTAGTCGATCACCGTGGTGCCGGGCGCCTCGGCGAGCGGCACGCCGAGGCGGGCCGGGTCGGCGGCGCGGGCCGCGAGGTTCCGGGTGATGGCGGCGTCGGAGAGGGTGAGGTTGAGGAAGCCGGGGCCGGAGACCTCGATGTCCTGGATCACCTCGTCGGACCCGATGCCCTCGACGACCTTCGCGGCCAGCTCGCGGGGATTGCCCTTGAGCTTCTTGGCGAGGGCCAGGATGCCGTTGGCCTGGTAGTCGGCCCGGTCGCTACGTCGCAGCAGCGGGTCGGCGGCGCCGGCCTCCGGCAGGGCAGCCGCGAGGGCGTCCGCGAGACGCTGGTGGACCGAGGCGGTGAGCGAGGTGACCGAGGCCATGAGGTGGGGTGCCGTTCTCCTTGGGATGCTGATGGTCCAGAAAAGTATCCCACCCGTCCCGGCCCCCGTGAAAAGCGGTTTTCGTGGTAGGGCGGCGAGCTGGGACAATGGGCGGTGGGCCGTGACCGAAGTCCCGGGCGGCCACCGAAGGTGAATGAGGAAGAAGGACGTGCCGATCGTGGCTCAGAGCACAGAGACCGCCGACTGGGTCTCCCGTTACGCGGACGAGGTCATCGCCGAGGCGGAGCGACGAGCCGGTGCGAAAAAGGCCGACGGCACGGCGGACGAGGCACCCGGCGAGGACGGCCTGACCGTGGTCGTGGCCTCCGGACTCTCCCCTTCCGGCCCCATCCACCTGGGCAACCTCCGCGAGGTCATGACCCCGCACCTGGTCGCCGACGAGGTCCGCCGCCGTGGCCACACCGTGCGCCACCTCATCTCCTGGGACGACTACGACCGGTACCGCAAGGTCCCCGCCGGCGTCGCGGGCATCGACGAGAGCTGGGCCGAGCACATCGGCAAGCCGCTCACCGCCGTCCCCGCCCCGGCCGGCTCGGCGTACCCGAACTGGGCCGAGCACTTCAAGGCCGCCATGACCGAGGCGCTGGCCGCGCTCGGCGTGGAGTACGACGGGATCAGCCAGACCGCGCAGTACACCTCGGGCGCCTACCGCGAGCAGATCCTGCACGCCATGCGCCACCGGGGCGACATCGACGCGATCCTCGCCCAGTACCGCACCAAGAAGGCCCCCGGCAAGAAGTCGCAGAAGCCGGTGGACGAGGCCGAGCTGGAGGCCGCCGAGGGCTCCGGCGCCGCCGCCGAGGACGACGGCTCCAGCGCCGCCGGCGGGTACTACCCGTACAAGCCGTACTGCACCGTCTGCAACAAGGACCTCACCACCGTCACCTCGTACGACGACGAGACGACGGAGCTGGCCTACACCTGCGCCTGCGGCCACGGCGAAACGGTCAAGCTGAGCACCTTCGACCACGGCAAGCTGGTCTGGAAGGTCGACTGGCCGATGCGCTGGGCCCACGAGGGCGTCGTCTTCGAGCCGTCCGGCGTCGACCACTCCTCGCCCGGCTCCTCCTTCCAGGTCGGCGGCCAGATCGTGGAGATCTTCGACGGCGTCCAGCCGATCGGCCCGATGTACGCCTTCGTCGGCATCTCCGGCATGGCGAAGATGTCCTCCTCCAAGGGCGGCGTGCCGACCCCGGCCGACGCCCTGAAGATCATGGAGCCCCAGCTCCTGCGCTGGCTCTACGCCCGCCGCCGCCCCAACCAGTCCTTCAAGATCGCCTTCGACCAGGAGATCCAGCGGCTCTACGACGAGTGGGACAAGCTGGAGGCCAAGGTCGCCGACGGCACCGCGCTGCCCGCCGACGCCGCCGCCCACAGCCGCGCCGCCGCCACCGCCGCCGGTGAGCTGCCGCGCACCCCGCGCCCGCTGCCGTACCGCACCCTCGCCTCGGTCGCCGACATCACCGCCGGTGCCGAGGACCAGACCCTGCGCATCCTCAGCGAACTGGACCCGGCTCGGCCGATCACCTCGCTGGACGAGGTCCGCCCCCGGCTCGACCGCGCCGAGGCGTGGATCAACACCTACGTCGACGCCGAGGCCCGCACCGTCGTCCGCGCCGAGCCCGACACCGAGGCGCTGGCCGCCCTCGGCGACGAGGCGCGCGAGTCGCTGCGGCTGCTCCTCGACGGCCTCGACAGCCACTGGTCGCTCGACGGGCTGACCACCCTGGTCTACGGAGTGCCGAAGACGCGGGCCGGTTTCCCCGCCGACGCCAAGCCGACCCCCGAGCTGAAGGTGGCCCAGCGGAGCTTCTTCGCCCTGCTGTACCAGCTCCTCGTCGGCCGCGACACCGGTCCGCGCCTGCCCACCCTGCTGCTCGCCGTCGGCGAGGACCGGGTCCGCCGCCTGCTCGGCGCCTGACCGCAGGGACCGCGTTACGGCGAAGGCCGCCTGCCCCACTCGGGGGAGGCGGCCTTCGCTGAAGTAACCCCTCAGGTCCCGACACTTCCGTTTTATGCCGCGAGGTCCAGTCGTTGATGGCAGCGGATCCTCGCCTGGTATGGCGTGATGTAGCCGATGGTCGAGTGGAGCCGCTCCCGGTTGTAATGTTCCGCGATCCACTGGAAAACGTCCTGCCGAGCCTGCGCCCGGGTTTCCCAGACGGTCGTCCCGATCTCTGCTTTCAGGACGGCGAAAAAGCTCTCCGCGGCAGCGTTGTCGAAGCACGAACCGGTGCGCCCGGCGCTCTGTCGGATGTCCAACTCGCCGAGTAGCGAGCGGAATTGATGGGACGTGTATTGGGATCCGCGATCGGAGTGAAAGATCGCGTTTCCTGCAGTGTGTCCACCCGCATGGGCCATCCGGATGGCGTCCGCAACCAGTTCGATGCGCATGTGGTCGGCCATCGACCAGCCCGCGACCTCCCGCGTGCACAGATCGATCACCGTCGACAGATACAGCCATCCCTCGGCCGTCGGCAGGCAGGTGATGTCCCCGGCGAATTTCAGACCCGGCAGCGGCGCGGTGAAGTCCCGCAGGATCAGATCCGGCGCCGGCGGCGCCGTGTGGTCCTGTCGCGTCAGCGACCGCGACTTCCGTCGCGTTATCCCGACGATTTCACGCTCCCGCATGATCCGGGCGACGCGCTTGCGGTTCACCATGTGACCCTGGTCCCGGAGTGTCCGGGTGATCCGCAGGGCCCCGTAAGCTCCCCGGGAATCGGTGTGGATCTCCCGGATTCGGCAGGCCAGGACCTCTTCCTCATCGGCCTTCTCCTGCCGCGCCTCCTTGTTCTGGTGCCAGGCGTAGTAGCCGGAGCGGTCCCATCCGAGAACATCACACATCCGCTTCACCCTGTGGGCGCCTCTGTGCTCGTCGACGAAACGGAAGCGGATCACCGTGTCGTCTCCCGCGCGAAATAGGCGGCGGCTTTCCGGAGGATCTCGTTGTCCTCCTTCAGCCGGGCGTTCTCCCGCCGCAGGCGCTTGAGCTCTTCCTTCGCGTCAGGGGTCACGCCGGCGTCACCCCCGCCGTCCGCCGTCTGGACACGGGTCCGGTCCTCCCGGACCCACTTGCGCAGGGTCTCCAGATGGATGCCCAGGCCGTGAGCGATGTCGGTGAGGGAACGGTCCGGCGAGGAACGCACCAGGTCCACCGCGTCCCGCTTGAACTCTTCGGGATAGTTCTTCCGCTTTGCCACCTTGGATCACTTCCCCTGGATGACGAAACATCCGGCGTCCAGGTGTCGGAATTTCGGGGGTCACTGAGCCTCTTTCATCCTGAATAGTTGCAGGTCAGTAGGGTGTGGACGGCCTGGACGATGGTGCCGATGCGGCGGGTGGAGCATCTGGCCCGGCGGAGCAGTCGCCAGGACTTCAGCAAGGCGAAGGCGCGTTCGCCGGGTGCTCTGAGTCGGGCGTGGTCGCGGTTGAACTGCTGGTAGTGCTCGGGCTGTTCACGGTGGCGGTAGTACGGGGTTCGGAAGGTGGCGCCGGCGCCCTGATAGGCACGGTCGGCGAGGACGAGGACCTGCCGGGTCAGGCAGGCCTGGATGATGCCATGGGCACGGGCCGCGGTCAGGTCATGGGTGCGGCCCGGCGTCGCGCGGGAGAACCACAGGGGCGTGCCGTCGGGCCGGGCGATGACCTGCACGTTCATGCCGTGCTTGCGGTGCTTCTGCGAGTAGTACGGCTCGTCCGCACCGATGCGGTCGATGGGGATCAGGGTGCCGTCAACGATGACGTGGTCGCCTTCACCGAGGCCGGTGAGGGCTTCGTGGAGGCCGGGTGCCCAGGAGGCCAGGACGTCCAGGGTCTCGTCGACATACCGCCAGGCAGTGGCCTGAGATATCCCGAAACCGGCTCCGAGCTGCGAGAACGTCTCGTTCTTCCGCAGATGCACCAGCGTGAGCAGCGCCTGTTTGAAGCAGCCGAGCTTGCGCCAGCGGGTGTTGCGGGCCTGGCGATGCTCGTACAGCAACCAGGCCACATGCTCGACGAGCTCATGCGGGACGTCGAGCATGGCAGGATACGGAACCAACAGGGCCCCTTTCGGTCGCCGGTGTGATGAGTGGAATCACCACGCCAACGACGAGGGGCCCTGCCTCGTCACCACCCCTGCTGACCAGCCCATCTCACCCTCCAGCACAGGATGAAAGAGGCTCACTCCATGAATCAGCAACACCCTGACGAGCGCAGCCGTATTCGGGCGGCCATGGACCGCCTCCTGACTGGGCAGGCCACCGTCTCCAACGGCAGTCTCACCGTCGCCGCTCTCGCTGTCGAGGCCGGCGTTCACCGCATGGCCCTGATGAAGCGCCACGCCGACCTGAAGAACGAGTTCTATTGATCAGAAACTCATTGGGTTCTCGTCCAGGACGTAGCGGACGTGCGGGCCGCCGAAGTAGCCGCGGACGATGTGCGGCTGGCGCTGGCGTCGGCGGAAGAAGCGGCGGGTCTCCGCGGCGAGTTCGGCCTGGTCGCGGGCTCGGTGCTGCTTGGGCAGGCTGTGTTTGAGGTCGGCGTTGACCAGCTCGTCGGGGTTCAGCTCGGGCGAGTACGGGGGCAGGAAGTGCAGCTCGACAGCCTCGGGGTGGGCGGCGAGCCAGTCCCGGACCATCTTCGAGCGGTGCGCGGAGTGCCCGTCGACCACGAGATGGACCTTGTGGTCGAAGTGGCCGGCCAGCCGGTCCAGGAAGCGGCACATCACCTTGGCGGTGAAGGACTCGGTGAAGACCATGAAGTGCATCCGGCCCTTGGTGCTGATCGCCGACATCGCATTCACGGAGAACCGGTTCCCGCTCCGCCGCACGACGGGCGTCTTCCCTTTCTCGCCCCAGGTGCGGCCGGTGACCTGGTCGGATCGGATGCCGACCTGGTCGGCGAAGAGGATCTCACCGCCCTCCGCCTTCGCCTTCGCGTGGATCTTCGGCCAGGTCTCCTGGTGCCAGCGGCGCACGGCCTCGGGGTTCTGTTCGACGGCCCGTTTGTCCGGGCGCTGGAAGGACAGCCCCCACCGCTTCAAGTACTTGCCCACCCCCGGTTCGGTCAGCCGCACCCGGTACAGCTTCGCGATCAGGTCACCGATCAGCCGCCGCGTCCACAGCTGACCGCTCAGGCCCACGTCACAGGGCCGGTGATCGAGGACCGCCTGCCGGACAGCGCCCTGCTCGGCCTCACCAAGCACCTGATGCACCCCGACCGGCTTGCCCCTCGGCCGCATGACCAGCGCCTCACGGCCACCGGCCAGCCACTTCGCCCACCAGCCGTCCACCGCCTTCAGTGACACCCCGAAGAGCTCCGCCACATCCTCACGGTCCCGCCCCGCCACCAACGCGGCCACCGCCCGCAGCCGAAGGGCCTCCTGCGCCGACGGCGACAGATGCCGCGCGTCCCTCACCAGATCGCTCACACTCCACCAACGACCCGGAACCCAAACCGTTTCGGAACAATAGGACACCATCCGCCGCCTCGGCTCCACCCGCCCGAAGCGCCCCGCGAACCGCGCCACGAAGTCACCAAACAGACCTGACCAGCCATCAGCTACCTCGTCCACCACGAAGTGAACAACGACGACGACCACTTCGAGTCACGAAGTGTCGTTGCAGTATTAGAGGATGTCTCACGTGGTGGGCCTCGCGAGTTTCTTGTAGCAGGTCAGGGCTGCGGCGAGACCGAGGAAGGCAAGGAAGTGACTGCCTTTTCGTTCGTACCGGACGGTGAGACGGCGGTAGCCGAAGAGCCAGGAGATCGACCGCTCGATCTTCCAGCGGTGCCGACCGAGCCGCTCGCCGGACTCGATACCGGGACGGGCGATCCGCGCGATGAGGTTCCGGCTGCGGAGCCAGCGGAGGTGCTCTGCGGAGTAGTACGCCTTGTCCGCGCGGACCTTCACCGGCTTCCTCCGGCGTGGTCCGCGCCGGGAGCGGACGGCGGGAATGCCGAGAATCAACGGCTTGAACGCCTGACTGTCGTGCAGGTTGGCGCCGGACACCGCGACGGCCAGCGGCAGACCCTGGGCCTCGGACAGCACGTGCAGTTTGCTGCCCTTCTTGCCGCGATCGACCGGATTCGGCCCGGTCAGCGAGCCCCCCTTTTCGCCCGCACAGACGCGGCATCGACGATCGCGGACGTCCAGTCCAGCTCGCCCCTGACGCCAAGCTCGTCCAGTACCGCCCGGTGCAGCCTGCGCCATAGCCCAGCCTCGGTCCACGCGGTGAACCGACGGTGCGCGGTGGCCGGCGAGACGCCGAACGACTCCGGCAGATACCGCCACGCGCACCCGCTCGTCAGCACGTACACCACGGCCGTGAACACCGCCCGCTCATCCACCGGGGCGGTACCCCCACCCTGCGGACGGGAGGCGAATCTCGGCACCAACGGAGCTGCCAGCTCCCACAGTTCATCCGGAACCAGCCGACGCGACAGATCAACCCTCACGACTCAACATCATGCCGCACCAGCAAAGCACCACGTGAGACAACCTCTTACTCTCGCAAGCGCAGTCCTCACTCGGCAGCAGGAGGACCCCTCAGCACCGCTGAAATCGAAGCCCGGCAACGTCATTCCGTTCCGTTAATGGAACACTGACGACCTCACCAGCATGGGCTCCCTCTCGCCGCGGCTTCGTGAAGCCCACCTTCTGGGCGAGCAGGTTTCACGGATGGCATAGCGACAAGCTTCGGGTCGGTTACCGAAACGGTGGCGGGCGAACCAGGGGATCTTGCTGGCTCGCCGACCGTGGAACCTACTGTTTCGGCTGGAGATTCCGCTGCTCGGCCAGCGTGAGGCTATCCGCAAGGTCTGGCCAGTCCATCTCCTTCATCAGGAGGCGTGCCGTGGCGACGAAAAGCTTGTGGCGAGCCGGGTCGTCCTCCAGCCTCTCGACCACTTGGGCAAGGACATGAGCAGTGCGCATGGCGTTTGTCTGTGCGTCCCCAGCGCGGCCGACGAAAGGCAGGATGTGCGTGTTGAACTCATCCCACACGATCGACTGGTGCCCGTCGCGATGACGTTCGAGCCACCAGGCACGTGCTGTATCCGCGTCGCCGAGCACCTTGTCTCGCATGTATGCCACACGAGTCTCGTGCAGATCATGTTGGAGCTGCTGATCACGCAAGGCGTCTTCGTACGCCTGGGCACGAGCTGCTGCTTCGGCTTCCAGGCGGAGGACGAGGTGTGCTTTGATCTCTATCGGCCACCTCGCATCCACCTGCCGCCAATCGGACAGCTCCAGTGCGAGCGCGCTCTCCGCCTCGTCAAGTTGCCCAGGCAGATATCTGCGGGTGATCTGCGAAGCCTTCTCCTCTAGCGCCATCCGTGCAGCCGAACGTACCAGGGCGCGTTTTTGACGGGGCTCGCCTGGAGCGAGGCGGCAGTGCAGCACACCGCTGACCGTATAGGCCACGCCCCAGAGCTTCGTTGGCCACGTAGTCGAAACGCGGTGACGAAGCCGTCGGCGCAGCCCGAAGTACGCCATCATCAGCTTGATGCCTTCTCGCGTTCATGAGTCCTGATGATTACTCGTTCAAGGACTTCGCCCCAGAAGGAATCCTGGAAGTCCCGGTCCTGTGCAAAGAATCGCTGCAGACCGCTTCGATAGATCTTGGGTTCGTACACATCGGCCATGAGGTCGACTAGCAGCGCTGACGGCAGCAGCCCGCTCTCGGCTTCGACTCCCCACCTGCCTAGCTGCTCATCTGCTGAGCTCTGGGACTCATCGTCCTGGAGTAGTTGCTGCCAGGCCCGAACAAAGCGCTGCCTGCCCGCAGCATCATCCGTCATGCTCAGAAGAAGTCGTGTCCCTTCACCGGTGGCAGCCAGGGAGAGGAAAGCGACCAAAGCGTGCCTTTTGGCGGGTTCCTCCGTCAGCCACGTCTCGAGAGCCTTGGCCACTTCACCCGCATTGATCTGGGTAAGCCGCCGGAACGCATCAACCATGGCGGAGGATGGGAACGGAGCGTGGACGGCTGCCCTGGCCAGTCGCGTCATTGCGATTGATGGCTGGCGGACGGCAAGTTCCCCTCCACAAATCTGCGTCACCAGATCGACCATCGCCGGCGACGGTTTACCGAGCACCCACCGGTACAGGCGTCCCCGGACGTATTTGCCCAGAGTGGGGTCGAGCGCCGCAGATGTGAGAGCTTCCACTGCTAGCGGAAGGCGGCGCCCATTCACCTCCTTGGCGACGCTGTCGATAATGCTGGTGTCGTGCACTTCCTTCGACAATTCGAGGAGTGCGGAAAGAGCGATGCGCGCGTCGTCCTCGGGCACGGCCTGCTGCGCGACGACCGACACAGCCCAGGAACGCAACAGATCTCGTTGGGTCGGGAACTCATCCCAGAGATGCCTGAGGATGGCCGGTGCCAGATCGTGCTTGTCCAACTCGTGGAACGCCCGATCTCCATGCGGCCTGAGCGCGGCGGCCTTCAAACGGTGACTGGACGTGGCATCTGCCAGAATGTCCAGGGGTTTGCGCCCGAATTCGAGTTTTTCGAGAAGTGCATCGGCGGCATGAAGCACTGACCGCTTTCGGCCGCCGTTGATCAGCGCCCCCGCCCAGACGGTGGCACGGGTGGATACGAGCTCTGGCTCACCAGGTCCTTGCCTGGTCGGGGTGAGGAGTTTGTTGATGTGTGTGTGCCATCCCTGGAATTCCTCGACGACGGTGTTGTCGTTCTCTTTCGCCTCATAGGCGATGCGAGCGAGTCGTCGCGCTTCCTGGGCAGGTGGATTGGAACGCCAGATGTCGTTGTACGCATCCTGATCGAGCCAGGAGACTCGATCTTCTGCACCCATCTGTCGAAGTTCTTGGCGTACCAGAGGCTTAGCATTCGGTGAAGAATGCTTGACAGTGATGTGGCGCGTCTCTTCAGACCATTCATTCGTCCACTCGTCAGGGGTGGTGAGAACGACGAGATAGCAAGACTTCTTTACGCCGTCGATGCCGTAATTGATCAGACCCTGACCGAATCGAGGTCCAGGCTGCTGCGGCATGCCTGAGAGGTCGAGAACGTAGCCGTGACCAGTTGCGGCTGGCAGCCTCGTAGCGTCGGGTTTCGACCACTCCGGCTCGAGGTCCACGAGGGTCAGCGGTAGCGATCCCACGGTTGTCAGGAGACGCAGCGCGGTGCTGCGCCGGCCAGTGCCCGGTGGCGCGCAGAGAATGACGACTCCGTACTCCTTGATCAGGAACTGTGCCTGTTCCCAGCAGTCGGCGTCACGTGGCGGGATGAAACGATCATCGGTGCACGCAGCGAGATCCACTTGATGCACTGGCTGCTGCCGCACAAAATCGCCGCCGTAAAAGTACTGGCTCTCTGCCTGGAATCCGGTGGCGTAGGGGGCCACGTTCTGCACATGAGAGCCCATGGCAGGCATGACCTGCGGGGGAGTAGCTGGTCCAGGAGTACCCCCCTCGATGCCCGGCTCTTCTGCTGGTGCCGCAGGTACTGGCAGCTCGTCGATCCTCTCGCTGTCCTCGCTGACGCGTGTGGGCGCAGGCGCAGGGGCACCGTGAGCGGCTGGCGGAGAAAGCGTGCCTCCGTCGGTTGAAAGCATGCCTTCCTGCCCAGGCATGAGCTGGCTTTCGGGCCTTGCGTGGGGGACGGCCCACTCCCCGGATTCGCCGGCTGGCGCCGGGGCGGGGTTCCCCGGATACAGGACGCTGGTTGCCTCCGATTCCTCTTCTGGAGGGGAGGCGTTGCCTGAACGGCCCGTGAGGTTGAGCCGGTCGGCCCAGCGCCAGCGCGGTGTGGCAGTGGAGGATGGGTCGTCCTGAGCCAGTTCAGGCTGGCGCCCGAACCCATCGGCAGACGGCTTCGGGGGAGTACCAGGTGAGTTGTCAGGCTCACCAGCAGTGAATGGGTTGTCGGTCATCGCAGGCCTCCCACGCCGCCGTTGAAGTACTGGTGCTGGCCCTGGAAGTTCCCGTTGCCGTTCTGAACGAAGGATGGCGCGGAGGCAGGTTGTGAGTCCTCACGGCGTGTTCCCTGTGAGGGCGGGGCCGTACTGCTCTGATCTGGGACTTCGAAAAGCGAACGATCGGCAAGTCCCCAATCGAGGCCGGGAACGTGCAGCCAGGCAGGCTGGGCGAACTTCTTGGCCTTGGCGATGTTCTGCGCGAAGTCCTCGGCGACAGTGCTGCCTGTCTCGAGCCCGCTCTGAAAAACGTCCTCGTACACACGTTGCGAGATGATCACCACCGTGTTTGCGCGCTTGGCCTTCGCGAGGAGATCCCGGAGGGTCTGGTCGTCGAGAAGGCGGTGAGTCTCGACCATGGGAACGCCCAGCCCGGAAGGGGGCAGCGGACCTACATGGACGCTGACGCGCAGTTGCAGCGGGCTCTTGCCGGGGTTCTGCCTTCTGTACTCGTGTAGAACATCACTGAGGGCTCCGGGGAAGCATCCCACCAGGGCCGGCAGCACCTCGGGGTCCAGACCTGCGACATACCCGTCACCCGTGTGCTGCGGGAAGGCCCGCTGTTCCCAGTACGCGCTAAGGCCGGTGGCCGACAGGGCCTGCGCGAGCACTTGCTGGATGTCTGCGTTGATCTCCTGCATGCGTTTGCTGGTATGAGAGCTGAAGTCTCTGGCATCAACCGCAAGTACAGCCCGGTAGGGCCACAGGCGCTCCCATGAAGGTGCCATTGATGTGTCCTCCTCTTGTCGGGGTGGTAGAAGCCACTGTGGCGGTGAACGCGGCGGGGTACCGTCCAGCATTGGACGGTACGAAGGTGACGTGGGTCACGGTGAAGCTGGTGGGTGCTGTCACCCCTCGGACAGCTCGGTGAGGGCTGCGCTGTCCCTGACAACCAGACGCTCCCGGCCCAGCTCGAGGACACGGGCATCGTGAAGCTCTCGTAACACGGCCATCGCCGACGAGCGGCTCATCGAAGCCATCGAGGCCAACTCGTCTCTGGACATCCCGAGCCGGAGGACGACTGTTCCGTCATCCGCTCTCTCGCCGACTTCCGTAGCCAGGTACTCAATCACCCGGGTCACCCGGGCTTGCGGCGACAGCCTCGTCAACGCAGTGCGCAGCTGCTCGTTCTCGTGCATGCGCTGAACAGTGAGCCGATACACGGTCGGGTTGAGGCCGTGGCGGTCGATGTATCCCCGAAACGCGTGCGCGGGAAGAACGTACCCGACGCATTCGGAGACCGCCTTTACGGAGGCTGATCGAGGCTTGTCGAGGAGTGCGCCGATCTCGCCCAAGACCTCACCCTGGCCGCGCAGCGCTAGAGGTGTCTCCGTCCCGCCTTCCGTCAACTGGACGATCTTGACGATTCCGTCAGCCAGGGCGATGACGAAGTCAGGCGACTCTCCCTGGTGAAACAGCCATGTGGCTCGCGCATAGCTGCGCCTCTGTCCTCGGTGCAGCAAGTCATTCCAGGCCGCATCCGATACCAGGTGACGGAAGTTCATTTTTCTACCCCCGAGGTGCCTCTCACCCGATTGCGGCCGAGACGCCAAGCGTGGTGCAGCCCAACACCGCCAGCAGAAGGGAGAGCTGGACTCGACGGTGCTTGGTCCAAGCGATCTCGCTCATGACGATGATCTGGCGTGACAACGCGGACAGTGCGGAGCCCGAACGCAGGGCAGTCTCCAGTGCCTCCGGCTCGAAGTGGCGGAGATGTCCGAAGAACAGATAGTCGTCATCTGGGCCGACTCCTCTGCGCTCCAACCGCAGGTTGGGGCTTACCGCAGCGGCGGCAAGAAGTGCTCCGCAAAGAAGGACGCACCCGCCTACCCACAACAGCGCCTGACTGGTAGCTGATCGTGCGTCCATCCCATGACCGGAGGTGGCCAATACGCCGAGCAGGGCGAGTACCGTCGACTGGAGGCTGAGGGCGATGGACGCCTTGGTGTCCGCCTTGCCCGTCGAATCGGCCAATGTCGCCTGGATCTTCCAGGCCGTTTCCAGCGGGTCGGCGGCCAACCTGACTCCTTCTGGTTCGTGTTGCTGATCTACCCTAAGGATCCGGTACGGATCCGCTCAGCCCGTCCGTCGCTGGGTGACTTGGCTGAAAATGGCCGTACCCCTCGCGTTCTAGCCAATGAGCTCTGAAGGATCGCCGAGAGGTCATTCTGTCGCGGTACCTGTGCGGCGCCATGTCTGTCGTTGCGGCCCCTGCTTGTTCGTGAGTCTCGAGGTGGCTGAACAGAAGGACTTGACAGGGAAGAGGGCGAGCAGTACGCAGATCCCCGCGTCGATGCCGATCGGGAAGAAGTACGAGAAGTTGCCGAAGCCCTTCTGGAGGGCGAGTTCGCGCACCGCCGTGTACGAACCGGCGAAGCCGATGGCCGCGATGACCACCGCACCGGCCACGACCACCCCGATGAGTATGCGGTGAGTCCGTGTCAGCTCTGTCGCCGCCACTGGCGCTGCCTCTCCGTCGTTCTGCGGGTCCGCGGGGGCCCGGCGGATTGCGTCCTGTTGCGTCCAACAGACTGGCACACGTGTGCGGACGCCTGTGCCGGGGCATGGCGGGAGCCCGGCCCCCGAAGGGTGGCCGGGCTCCGTGGAGCGGGTGGGGCGGGAGCCCTGTCAGGACTTGCCGGGGTCCGCGCCCTGGCCGGAGTTCTCGTCGGTGTCCTTTGCGGGCTTCTTGTCGGCGTCCTTCTCCGAGTCCTCGGCGGAGTCGCCCGAGGAGCCCTTCGCGTCCTTGCCGTTGGCCTTGGTGACCGCCGCGACGGCCTCCTTGCCGGCCTTGGTGGCGTCCTCGACCAGGCCCGCGGTCTTCGGGGAGCTCTGTCCGGCGAGGCCGGCACCGTTGTAGTCGACGGTCACCACGACGTTCTCGACGCGGGTCACCAGCGACTGCTGCTTGAAGGTGCCTTCCTTCTTCTTCAGCTCGTACGAGACCATCGTCGCGGCGTCGCCCGTCCCGGCGACCGGCTCGGCGGCGATCTCCTTGGCGTCCTCGGTCGCCTTGGCGTCGGCGATCTGCTTCGCGTAGTACTTCTCGGCGCGCTGCCGGCCCGAGCCGAGCGCCTCGTCCGAGTCGAACCGCATCAGGGAGACGTGCAGCCAGCGGAACTGCGAGCCGTCGACGCCCTTGGTGTCCAGGCTGTTCCACGAGCAGGTGGCGCGCGAGGCGGTGTCGTCGGACTTGCCGGTCTTCCCCTTGAGGCTCTCCGCCTCGGGGACCAGGTCTCCCAGCGTCTTCTTGGAGAGCGCGGCGCACGCCTCCGGAAGGGTGGCGTACGCGGCCTTCTCCATGGCCGGCGCGGAGGACGCGGGCGAGGCGGCCGGCTTGTCCTTCTGCGCGTCGTCGGTGCCCGAGGAGTCGTCCGAGGAGCAGCCGGAGGCGGCGAGGATCACCGGGACGGCGGCGCAGGCGAGTATGCGGGTCAGTCGCTGTGCTGGCATGGTTCCTTCGCTCAAGTCGTGCGGTCGGGCCGAACCGGACGGATCGGGTGGTCCGAGGGGTCACCGTACGCCGTAGGGGCGGGGCGACCCACCCGCTCGGGAGGGGGGCGCGGAGGCGCGCGGGGTCACACGTCGCTCAGCCGCTCGGCCAGCAGGGCCGCCAACTCGCGCGTCTTTTCCTGCATGGACGCGCTGTCGGGGACCTCGGCGACCTGCTTCGGCTGGGTCTCGTACTCCACGGTGACGATCACGTTGGACGTGCGGAACACCACAGTGACGGTGCGCTGGCCGGAGCCCGAGGAGGAGGTCGCGAGCTGGTCGTCGATGAAGGCGTCGTCGGCCAGCTCCGCCAGGAGGCGCGGCTCCAGGCCGTCGGCCGGGGCGGAGGGGTCGGCCGCCTCGCCGGTGGGCTCCTCGCTCTTCCCCTTCTCCTTCGCGTCGCCCTCGCCCGGCTTCTCCGGCGCCTTCGGGGAGTCGCCCTGGTCCGTCTCGTCGTCGGCCGGCCCGGTGGCCCGGGCGTCGGCCCGGCCGGCCTTCGGCGACTGGTCGGTGCGCCGGTCCGGTTGCTCCGTGCGGGGGTCGGAGGGCAGCGGCAGCTCGGCCTCCTTCATCCGGTCCCCGTAGACCGCCTGCGCGCGGGCGTCGTCGCTGACCGAGGCGGAGTACGAGACGACCCGCTCGAAGTCGATCCGCAGCAGGTGCCCGGCGTCCGCCGAGTCCACCTTCCAGCGGCAGCCGGTGCGCCGGTCCGAGTCGTAGGTGACCGAGGAGGTCCCCTCGTACGCCTTCTGCCGCTGCTCCGCGTCGAGCGCGGCGAGCCCGGGGAGCAGCGCGTCGAGGGTGGCGGTCTCCACCGCGCGGCACGGCTGCGGCAGGGTCTGGTACTTGCCGGGCTCGGCCTGGGCGGTGGTGGCCTCGCCCACCGGCTTGGCGTCGGGGGACTCCTCGGTGGCCGGGTCGCCGGTGCAGCCCGCCGCACCGAGGGCCACCAGCAGCAGCAGTGCGCCGGTCACCCGTGCCCTGCGGGGATACGCCTTACGCGCCACGGTCGGGGCTCCTCTCGTACGGCCTCGTCGCCCGGCGCCGCGCCGGAAATCCAGTTGCCGCGCCGCGGCGGCCGATGGACACAATGTGTACCGCACGCGCCGCCGGGGTCGCCGGTCGCCCGCCCCGTATGCGGGAGTTGGTCACGATATTCGGCCAGGGATTGGCGCGTGACGTCCAGCGGCCCCGCCCTCTGCGAGCAGCGTGAGGCCGACGTACCGGGGGAACGAGGCAATCATGGCTTACCAGGAGATTCCGGGCGCGCGGGTGCCCATCCGCATGTGGGCCGACCCGGCGGGGGTCGAGGAGGCGGCGATGCGCCAGCTCCAGAACGTCGCCACCCTGCCGTGGATCAAGGGCCTCGCCGTCATGCCCGACGTGCACTACGGCAAGGGCGCCACCGTCGGCTCCGTCATCGCGATGCGTGACGCGGTCTGCCCGGCCGCCGTCGGCGTCGACATCGGCTGCGGTATGTCGGCGGTGCGCACCTCGCTCACCGCGAACGACCTGCCCGGGGACCTCTCCCGGCTGCGTTCCAGGATCGAGGAGGCCATCCCGGTCGGCCGCGGGATGCACGAGCGGCCCGTCGACCCGACCCGTACCCACGGCTTCGGCACCAACCGCTGGGACGCCTTCTGGGACCGCTTCGACACCGTCGCCGAGTCCGTCCACTTCCGGCGCGAGCGGGCGGCGCACCAGATGGGCACGCTCGGCTCCGGCAACCACTTCGTCGAGGTCTGCACCGACACCGAGGGCGCCGTCTGGCTGATGCTGCACTCCGGCTCGCGCAACATCGGCAAGGAACTGGCCGACCACCACATCGGCGTCGCCCGCGACCTGCCGCACAACCAGGGCCTCGTCGACCGCGACCTCGCCGTCTTCGTCGCGGACACCCCGCAGATGACGGCGTACCGGAACGACCTGTTCTGGGCGCAGGAGTACGCCAGATACAACCGGACGCTGATGATGGGCCTGCTCAAGCGGGTGGTCTCCCGGGAGTTCAAGAAGGCGCGGGTCGCCTTCGAGCCCGAGATCTCCTGCCACCACAACTACGTGAGCGAGGAGCGGTACGACGGGATGGATCTGCTCGTCACGCGGAAGGGGGCGATCCGGGCGGGCAGCGGGGACTACGGGATCATCCCCGGCTCCATGGGCACCGGGTCGTACATCGTGAAGGGGCTCGGGAACGACGCCTCCTTCAACTCCGCCTCGCACGGGGCCGGGCGCCGGATGAGCCGGAACGCCGCCAAGCGGAGGTTCTCCGTCCAGGACCTGGCCGAGCAGACGCGGGGGGTGGAGTGCCGGAAGGACTCCGGGGTCGTGGACGAGATTCCCGGGGCCTACAAGCCCATCGAGCAGGTCATCGATCAGCAGCGGGATCTGGTCGCCGTGGTGGCTCAGCTGAAGCAGGTCGTCTGCGTCAAGGGGTGACGCCTGCGGCTGGGCTTACGAGAGGGCTCGGCCTGGCCGGCCGGGGGGATGGCCTCAAGCGCCGGCCGGGCTGCGATGGGCTGGGGTTCGGTGTGTGTGCGTACGGGACGGGGGTTGGTCTCGGGCGGGGGGTGTTCGTGGGGGGATCGGTAGAGTCGGGTGGGTGCCCGGGCGTGTGTGCGGGGGTGCTGTTCCGTGTCGCGTGCCGGTTGTGTGGTGCGCCCCTAGTACGACAGGTCTTGCGTTTCCCTTGTCTCTTTCGTCTGCCTCGCCGCTGTCTCCTGCTCCCGTGCCGCCGTCCGGTGCCGGGGGTGTTCCGGGTCGGTTCCGGATGTCGCCGCGGCGGCTGCGGACCGAGGTGCTGGCGGGGCTGGTCGTCGCACTGGCGCTGATCCCGGAGGTGATCAGCTTCTCGGTGATCGCGGGGGTCGAGCCGGCCGTCGGACTCTTCGCCTCGTTCACCACGGCCGTGGTGATCTCCGTGGTCGGCGGGCGGCCGGCGATGATCTCGGCCGCCGCCGGGGCCGTCGCGCTGGTCATCGCGCCGCTCAACCGCGAGCACGGGCTCGGGTACCTGATCGCGGCCGTCATCCTCGGCGGGGTGATCCAGATCGTGCTGGGGGCGCTCGGGGTGGCGCGGCTCATGCGGTTCGTGCCGCGGGCGGTCATGGTCGGCTTCGTCAACGCGCTCGCCGTGCTGATCTTCCTCGCGCAGGTCCCGGAGATGAAGCAGGTGCCGTGGGTGGTCGGTCCGCTGATCCTCGGCGGGCTGGCGCTCATGGTGGTCTTCCCGAAGGTGACCACCGTGGTGCCGGCGCCGCTCGTGTCCATCGTGGTGCTCACCCTGATCACGGTCGGCGCGGGGCTCGCCGTGCCGACCGTCGGCGACCGGGGCGCCCTGCCCACCTCGCTGCCCACCCCCGGCCTGCCCGACGTCCCGTTCACCCTCGACACCCTGGCGCTGATCGCTCCGTACGCCTTCGCGCTGGCGCTGGTCGGGCTGATGGAGTCGCTGCTCACCGCGCAGCTCGTCGACGACCTCACCGACAGCCGCTCCGACAAGCGGCGCGAGTCGATCGGGCAGGGCGTCGCCAATGTCGTCACCGGGTTCTTCGGCGGCCTCGGCGGCTGCGCCATGATCGGCCAGACCATGGTCAACGTGAAGACGGCCGGGGCCCGTACCCGCCTCTCCACCTTCCTCGCCGGGGTCTTCCTGCTGCTGCTCTGCCTCACTCTCGGCCCGGCCGTCTCCGCGATCCCGATGGCGGCACTGGTCGCGGTGATGGTGATGGTCTCCCTCACCACCTTCGACTGGCGCTCGGTCGCGCCGGCGGCCCTGCGGCGGATGCCGGTGGGGGAGACCGCCGTCATGGCGGTCACCGTCGTCTTCGTGGTCGCCACCCACAACCTGGCCGTCGGCGTGATCGCCGGGTGCCTCACGGCGCTCGGGGTCTTCGCGCACCGGGTCGCGGGCCGCGCGGAGCTGGCCGTCACCCGCGCCCCGGACGGCTCCACCGTGCGGTACGCGGTCACCGGCGACCTCTTCTTCGCCTCCGCCAACGGCCTCGCCGACCGCTTCGACTACGCCGGGGACCCGGACCGGGTCGTGGTCGACCTCGGCGCGGCCCGGCTCTGGGACGCCTCGGCCGTCGCCGTGCTGGACACGGTCGCCGCCAAGTACGCGCAGCGCGGCAAGCACGCCGAGGTGACCGGGCTGGCCGGTCCGGGCGCCGAGTTGCACACCCGGCTCAGCGAGCGCGGGTGACCCCCTTCGCGGGTCCGGTCAGCGCGCGTGGGTGACGGCGTAGATCATCACGAAGGCGACGATGTGGATGCCGAAGAAGAAGTAGCCCAGCGACCACCAGACGTACTTCTCGGTCCGCTTCTCCTCCGCCAGCCGACGGCGCTCCTGAGGGGTGGCGACGGGGCGCTCGGGCGGTCCGGAGGCGGGGTCGGGCCCGGGCTCCGGGGCGTTCGGCTCGGCGGATGAGGCGGTCATGGGCGGATCACAGCTCCCGGTGGACCTTGGTGTTGGACGCCTGCGCGCGGGGACGGAGCACCAGCAGGTCGACGTTGACGTGGCTGGGGCGGGTCACCGCCCACGCGACGGTGTCGGCGACGTCGTCGGCGGTCAGCGGCTCGGCGACGCCCGCGTAGACCTTCGCGGCCTTCTCGGTGTCGCCCCGGAAGCGGGTCAGGGCGAACTCGTCGGTCTTCACCATGCCGGGGGCGATCTCGATCACCCGCACCGGGGTCCCGACGATCTCCAGCCGCAGCGTCTCGGCGAGGACGTGCTCGCCGTGCTTGGCCGCGACGTACCCGGCGCCGCCTTCGTAGGTGGCGAGGCCCGCCGTGGAGGAGATGACCACGACGGTGCCGTCGCCGCTCGCGGTGAGGGCGGGCAGCAGGGCCTGGGTGATGTTGAGGGTGCCGATGACGTTGGTCTCGTACATCCGGCGCCAGTCGTCCGGCGCGCTGGAGGCCACCGGGTCCGCGCCGAGCGCGCCGCCGGCGTTGTTCACCAGTACCGCGATCTTCTGGAAGGCGGTGGCGAACTCGTCCACGGCGGCCCGGTCGGTGACGTCCAGCGGATACGCGGTGACGCTGTGCCCCGCCTCGGTCAGCTCGGCCGCGAGCGCCTCGATCCGGTCCTTGCGCCGGGCGGTGAGCACCACGCGGTACCCGGCCTCGGCCAGCTTGCGCGCGCTGGCGGCTCCGATGCCGCTGCTCGCACCGGTGACGACGGCGATCCGGTTGCCGGGGGTGGGCGCGGCGCTCATGACGGTGCTCCTCGAAGAAGGTCGGCGGGACGACTCCCGAGGCCGACGACCCCCGGGACCCTGCCAGCATAGGCACCGCTCCCGCCCGGTCCGCGTCCGAGCCGACCGTCAGCGCAGCGGCTTGCTGAAGTGGAAGGCGCGGATCGAGAAGCGCTCGCGCAGGTAGAAGCGGTGGGCGTCGGTGCGCTGCGTGCCCGCGGCACACTGGGGCGAGGGCCGTTCTGTGGGGATATGGGCGCGATGCCCCCCCTGTCGGCGGCGGGGAATACTCCGGAGGCGAGCCCTGTTGGACGGGTATAGTTGAACAATCAACAACCCTGCGGAAGGTGAGCCAGCCATGCAGTTCGGGATCTTCAGCGTCGGCGATGTCACGCCGGACCCCACCACCGGCCGGACCCCGACGGAGGCGGAGCGGATCAAGGCGATCCTGCGGATCGCGGAGAAGGCGGAAGAGGTCGGCCTCGACGTCTTCGCCACCGGCGAGCACCACAACCCGCCGTTCGTCCCGTCCTCGCCCACCACCATGCTCGGCTGGGTCGCCGCCCGCACCGAGAACCTCGTCCTCTCCACCGCGACCACCCTCATCACCACCAACGACCCGGTGAAGATCGCCGAGGACTTCGCGATGCTCCAGCACCTCGCGGACGGCCGGGTGGACCTGATGATGGGCCGGGGCAACACCGGCCCGGTCTACCCCTGGTTCGGCAAGGACATCCGCGAGGGCATCCCGCTGGCCATCGAGAACTACGCCCTGCTGCACAAGCTGTGGCGCGAGGACGTGGTCGACTGGGAGGGCAGGTTCCGTACGCCGCTCCAGTCCTTCACCGCCACCCCGCGCCCGCTCGACGGCGTGCCCCCGTTCGTCTGGCACGGCTCGATCCGCTCCCCGGAGATCGCCGAACAGGCCGCTTACTACGGCGACGGCTTCTTCCACAACAACATCTTCTGGCCCATGGAGCACACCAAGCGCATGGTCCGCCTCTACCGCGACCGGTACGCGCACTACGGCCACGGCACCCCCGAGCAGGCCATCGTCGGCCTCGGCGGCCAGGTGTTCATGCGGAAGAACTCCCAGGACGCCGTCCGCGAGTTCCGCCCGTACTTCGACAACGCGCCGGTCTACGGGCACGGGCCCAGCCTGGAGGAGTTCACCAGCCAGACCCCGCTGACCGTCGGCTCGCCCCAGCAGGTGATCGAGCGGACCCTCAGCTTCCGTAAGGATGTCGGCGACTACCAGCGCCAGTTGTTCCTGATGGACCACGCCGGGCTCCCGCTCAGGACGGTCCTGGAACAGCTCGACCTCCTCGGCGAGGAGGTCGTCCCGGTCCTGCGTGAGGAGTTCGCCAAGGGCCGCCCGGCCGACGTCCCCGACGCCCCCACCCACGCCTCCCTGCGCGCCCGCGCCGAGGAGAGCGCCGACCCCGAGGCGGTGGCCAAGTGACCGAGTTCCCCGTCCGCTCCGGCGAACGCCCCGCCGCCGAGGCCCCCGACGGCCTCGCCGGCGACCCGCGTCGCCGTGCCGACGAGCCTGTCCCGCCCTCCGGCCCCCTGAGGGTCGTCGTGGTCTCGGCCGGGCTGAGCGTGCCCTCGTCCACCCGGCTGCTCGCCGACCGTCTCGGCGAGGCCGTCGCCCGCGCCCTGGGGGCGGCCGAACTCCCGGTGCGGGTCGACACGGTCGAACTGCGCGACCTGGCCACCGAGATCGCGCAGAACTTCACCGCCGGATTCCCGGGCGCGCGGCTGAGCGCGGCGCTCGACCAGGTCACCGGCGCCGACGCGGTCATCGCCGTCACGCCGATCTTCACCGCCTCCTACAGCGGCCTGTTCAAGTCGTTCTTCGACGTGATCGACCAGGAGGCGCTGACCGGCAAGCCGGTGCTGATCGCCGCCACCGGCGGCACCGCCCGCCACTCCCTCGCCCTCGAACACGCCCTGCGCCCGCTCTTCGCCTACCTGCGGGCCGTGGTCGTCCCGACCGCCGTCTACGCGGCCTCCGAGGACTGGGGCAACACCGACGGGCTCAACCGCCGCATCGACCGGGCCGCCGCCGAACTGGCCGCCCTGCTCACCGGGGCCGGCCCCCGCCGGGCGGCCCCCGCCGCCGACCCGCTGGAGGAGGTCGTCCCCTTCGCCGAGCAACTGGCCGCTCTGCGCGTCCAGGAGTGAGGAGCGGTCGCCGGTGACGGCGAGCGACACGGCGGTGCCCCAGACCGGGCGAGGTCCGAGGCACCGCCGTGTGCGGGGTCAGGTCACGTCAGGCCGGGCGGGAGCCCGGGTTCCGCGGGTCCGGCCGGCCCTGCTGCCCGTCCGCCCGCGGCTGCTGCTCGGGGAGCGGCTCGGTGGCGTAGTACACCGCCTGGCCCGGACGGTCCTGGCCGTCCACGCCCTGGCGGGACTCCTCCTTCATGGCCTTGGCCTCGCTCTTGAGGATGCGGGCCGCCTTGCCCGAGGAGCGGGCCAGGTCCGGCAGTCGCTTCACGGCGAGAACGGCGGCGATCACGAGCAGGATGACGGCGAGTTCGCTGATGCCGAGCATGGGTGTCCTGTCTGTTCCTCGGGCAGCCGCACCCGCTCGGGCCGGCCGGTACTACGGCACTGTAGAAGGTGCGGCGCCGCCGCGACAGGGGCCCCAGCCGGGACCGGCCACGGGGGCGCCCGGCGAGGGTCAGCCCTCGTCGCCGTCGTCCCCCTCGTCGTCGCCCTCGAAGAAGTCCCCGACCTCGTCGACGACCTCGGCCGCGATCAGGCCGCCGGCGACCCCGACCGCCAGACCGGCCGCGCCGGCGGCGATCGCCGTCCCCACCCCGGGGCCGGACCGGTGCCCGTCGTGGTGACCGGGGTGGCCGTGGTGCCCGCCCGCGTACGGGTCGTGGTGGCCGTACGAGGCGTGCGTGCCGTAGGCCGCGCGGTGCTCCACCAATTGGCGGACCCAGCCGTCGACCTCGGCGGCCCAGTCGCGCGTGGCCACGTCCTGGTGGGAGACGGTGAAGCGGGTCAGGGCGTCGTGGCCCGGGGTGAACATCCCGCCGCGCTTGTCGGCCTCCAGGACGACCTCCAGGCCGCCGGGGTGGGCGAGGAAGGTCACCTCGATCTCGTTGATCGCGTGGGCGTACTGGGGCGCCGGGGAGAGCTCGATCTCCTGGTAGAAGGGGAGCTGCTGGCCGGTGCCGCCGATCCGGCCGTACTCCAGGTCGGCCGTGCGGAAGCCGAAGCCCAGCTGCCCCAGCGCCTCCAGGACCGCCTCCTGGACCGGGAGCGGGCCGACCGCCAGCGCGTCCAGGTCGCCCTTGTCCTTGGCGCCGGCCACCGCCAGCTCGGTGCGGACGCCGAGGACGATGCCGAGCGGCTGCCCGTACAGCTCGCTCACCGGGGTCTCCCACGGCAGGACCACCGAGAACGGCACCACCTGCTCCGTCTCGGCCGCGAGCCGGAACCCGCCACCGACCACGTACCGCTCGAAGGCGACCGTGCCGTGCTGCTCGCCCCCGTCCGTCTCGGCCTCGACCCGCGCGATCAGCTCCAGGGCGATCTCGGAGATGTCGAAGTCCGACGACCCGCCCTTGAGATGCACCCGCCCGGTCAGCGCGCCGCCGGGCACGGCCGCGTGGCCGGAGCCGGGCGCGGCGTCGAGGACGGTGTCGACGGTGGGGCCGCCCACGCCGAGGGAACCGAGGAGTCGTTTGAACACCATGTCGGGCGTTCTCCTTCACGATCTGCTGTACAGCCCTGCCTGCGGGAACTGCTTCTACAGTCCCGTCGAAGCATAGGACTTCCCCGATCGCTGACGGATCATCACTGCCCGTTCGGGGAAGCCGAATACGGCTGGAAAGCGCCCCTCTTCTACGGCCACACCAGGCAGTACGGCTGGTGCCCCGCCTCGTGGAGGCGGTGGGAGAAGTCCTGCCATTCGTGGAGCAGCCGGTAGACGTTGAAGGCGTCGCTCGGGCCGCCGCGGTCGGGGACCGTGGACCAGATGAAGGCCGCCGCGCCGACCGACTCCTCGCCGATGCCGCGCAGGGGGTCCACCACCGTCATCGGGAGCTTGACGACGGCGTAGTCCGGGTGGAGGACGACCAGTTCGAGGGGTGGGACGCGGTGCAGCGGTATGCCCTCGATGCCGGTCAGCACCATGGCCGAGACCGTCTCGGGCTTGATGCGGGTGAACATGCCGCCCATGCCCAGCTCGTCGCCGCCCAGTTCCTCGGGGCGCATCGACAGCGGCACCCGGGCCGCGGTGGCGCCGTTCGGCGCGCCGAAGTACTTGTAGGTCACCCCCACCCGGCCCCCACTCCTGATCTCGCCCTGCCCGATCTCCCCCCGGCCGGCCCCCTCGTGCACCGGCTCGCCGCCACCGCGTGCCGGTGTCTGGTCCTGAGCCCGAGATGCGGCGTCGCGCCGGTGCTTTCCCCTCCGGGCACGCCGGGGCCCGAGGTCACCGGTCCCCTCGCCCAGTTCGCCACCGCGATGCATATCTCCACCCGAGTGCTTTTCCGCGCCGCACAGCCCGCCGCGCAACCCGATCATCGTGTCATTGGCCTCCCCCGCCGACGTGGAGCGAAACGTCCGCCGAACACCGGTCCGCAGGAACTTCGAGGGCTCTGACACCATGGCTTGTGTGACCTATCAGTACGAAGCCCCAGTTTCGCAGACGCTCTTCCACCGTGCGGCCTCCGTGACGCCCGGCGGCGTGAACTCCCCCGTGCGCGCTTTCGGCGCGGTGGGCGGTACGCCCCGGTTCATGGTGTCCGGTACGGGTCCGTACCTCACCGACGCCGACGGCCGCGAGTACGTCGACCTCGTCTGCTCGTGGGGGCCGATGATCCTCGGCCATGCCCACCCCGAGGTCGTCGCCGCCGTCCAGGAGGCCGTGGCCCGAGGCACCTCCTTCGGTACGCCCGGGGAGGGCGAGGTGGCGCTCGCCGAGGAGATCGTCGCCCGGGTCGAGCCGGTCGAGCAGGTCCGCCTGGTCTCCTCCGGGACCGAGGCGACCATGTCCGCGATCCGACTCGCCCGGGGCTTCACCGGCCGCGCCAAGGTGATCAAGTTCGCCGGGTGCTACCACGGCCACGTCGACGCGCTGCTCGCCTCGGCCGGCTCCGGGCTCGCCACCTTCGCGCTGCCCGACACCCCGGGCGTCACCGGCGCCCAGGCCGGCGACACCGTCGTGCTGCCGTACAACGACCTCGACGCCGTCGCCGCCGCCTTCGCCGCCCACCCGGGCGAGATCGCCTGCGTCATCACCGAGGCCGCCCCCGGCAACATGGGCGTCGTCCCGCCCGGTGAGGGGTTCAACGCCTCCCTCGCCCGGCTCTGCCGCGAGAACGGCGCGCTCTTCGTCTCCGACGAGGTCATGACCGGCTTCCGCACCTCGCGGGCCGGCTGGTACGGCGTCGAGGGCGTCCGGCCCGACCTGATGACCTTCGGCAAGGTCATGGGCGGCGGCTTCCCGGCGGCGGCCTTCGGCGGCCGTGCCGACGTGATGGCCTTCCTCGCCCCGGCCGGCCCCGTCTACCAGGCCGGCACCCTCTCCGGGAACCCGGTCGCCACCGCCGCCGGGCTCGCCCAGTTCCGCCTGCTCGACCAGGGCGCGTACGACCGGATCGACGCGGTCGCCGCCGAGCTGCGCGGGCTGGTGTCGGCGGCGCTGGCCAAGGAGGGCGTCGCCCACCGGGTGCAGAACGCCTCCAACATGTTCTCGGTGTTCTTCACCGCCGACGAGGTCCGCGACTACGACGACGCGAAGCGGCAGGAGAGTTTCCGCTTCACCGCGTTCTTCCACTCGATGCTGGCCCAGGGGGTCTACCTGCCCCCGTCCTCCTTCGAGTCCTGGTTCGTCTCGACGGCGCACGACGACCGCGCCGTCGAGCGGATCGCCGCCGCCCTGCCGGCCGCGGCCCGCGCGGCGGCCGAGGCCACGGCGTGAGCCGGGACCGGGATACCAGTCAACGAGCCAACCGGAAGGGAACGCGATGAGCGCCGACGAGACCACCGTCGTCCACCTGATGCGGCACGGCGAGGTGGAGAACCCCTCGGGGATTCTGTACGGGCGGCTGCCCGGCTACCACCTCTCCGAGCTGGGCCGGAAGATGGCCGACCGGGTGGCCGAG
This sequence comes from Streptomyces sp. BBFR102, assembly GCF_051397025.1. Classification (NCBI taxonomy): domain Bacteria; kingdom Bacillati; phylum Actinomycetota; class Actinomycetes; order Kitasatosporales; family Streptomycetaceae; genus Streptomyces; species Streptomyces sp. BBFR102. The sequence goes on along the minus strand of NZ_CP195757.1, from coordinate 2,317,150 downwards.
CACCTCGCGGGGCGGGACATCACCCACGTCGCCGCCTCCCCGCTGGAGCGGGCGCAGGAGACCGCCACGCCCATCGCGCGGGCGCACGGGCTGGAGCTCGGGTCGGACGCGCGGCTCATCGAGGCCGCGAACGTCTTCCAGGGGAAGACGTTCGGGGTCGGGGACGGGGCGCTGCGCAAGCCCGCCAACTGGCGGCATCTGACCAATCCCTTCCGGCCTTCGTGGGGCGAGCCGTACATCGACCAGGTCGTGCGGATGACCAAGGCGCTCGACGCGGCTGCCGCCGCCGCCCGGGGGCACGAGGCCGTGCTGGTCAGCCACCAGTTGCCGATCTGGACCGTGCGCAGCTACGTGGAGCGGCGGCGGCTGTGGCACGACCCCCGGCGGCGGCAGTGCTCGCTCGCCTCCCTCACCTCGTTCACCTACCGGGGCGACCGGATCGTCTCCGTCGGCTACTCCGAGCCCGCCCGGGACCTCGTGCCCGAGCACCTGCTTCCCCGACGCTGAGCTTCCCTTCGAGGGGGCCGGGCCCGATGGGCCCGGCCCCCTTTTTCGCGCCTCGACCGCCGGCCGGGCCAGGGGCTTCGTCACCGCTTGTGATCTTCGGGGGTGAGGTGTGAAGGTCTGGCAGACGGGTGGTCGAGTAGGGAACCTCTGTGTGGGTCTCGGCCTCTCAGTCCTTGTCGGCGTTGTATGGGGGCAGCGCAGAAAGGGGATATCATGCGACAAATCACCCGTCGGGGCCTGCTGGCTCTGAGTGCGGGAGCGGGCGCCGCTCCCCTTCTGGCCGCTTGCGGGATGGGGGACGGGGGCAGTGGGGGACCGGGGCAGAGCGCGGGCGGCGGCGAGCGGGGCGGGGGGAAGCCCGACAAGCCGAAGGCGGAGCTGATCGGGGACGGTTCGACCTCGTACACCGGGAAGCAGCCGCACCAACCCGAGGCGCCGAGGCCGCTGGAGCCCGGTGAGAAACCACCGCAGTTCGTGGTCTTCTCCTGGGACGGGGCGGGGGAGGTGGGGAACGGGCTGTTCACCCGGTTCCTGGACCTCGCCGAGCAGCACGACGCCCACATGACCTTCTTCCTCTCGGGGCTCTACCTGCTGCCGGAGTCGAAGAAGCGGCTGTACAGCCCGCCGAACAACGCCGTCGGCGCCTCCGACATCGGGTACCTGACCGACGCCCACATCAAGGACACCCTCGCGGGCGTCCGCCGGGCCTGGCTCGACGGCCACGAGATCGGCACCCACTTCAACGGCCACTTCTGCGCCGGCTCCGGCTCGGTGGCCCACTGGACCCCGGCCCAGTGGGGCGCCGAGATCGAGCAGGCCAAGGCGTTCGTCCAGCAGTGGCGCACCCACACCGGGTGGAAGGACGAGGAGCCGCTGCCGTTCGACTACGACAAGGAGCTGGTCGGCGGCCGGGCCCCCTGCCTGCTCGGCCAGGACAACCTGCTGCCCAAGGCCCGCGAGCTGGGCTGGCGGTACGACGCCTCCTCGCCCGGCGGCCGGCAGACCTGGCCGGTCAGGCGCGAGGGCCTGTGGGACCTGCCGCTCCAGGCCGTACCGTTCCCCGGCCGTTCCTTCGAGACGCTCTCGATGGACTACAACTTCATGTACAACCAGTCCCAGAACTCCACCAAGGGCCCGCCCGGCAACTACCCGGCCTGGCGCCGGCAGGCGACCGGCGCGTACCTGGCCGGGTTCCGCCGGGCGTACGAGTCGAACCGCGCGCCCCTGTTCATCGGCAACCACTTCGAGGAGTGGAACGGCGGTATCTACATGGACGCCGTCGAGGAGTCGCTCAAGCAGATGGCGGAGAAGAAGGACGTCCGGCTGGTCTCCTTCCGCCAGCTCGTCGACTGGCTCGACGTGCAGAAGCCCGAGGTGCTGGCCAAGCTCCGCGCGCTGGGCGTCGGCGAGGTCCCGCCCGGCGGCTGGAAGGCGTACCTGAAGGCGGACGGGGCGGAGCGGACGGGTGAGGCCGGTAGGAAGGGCCCCGGCGCCTGACGTAGAAGGAACGATTCCGCTCGGGGCGGGGCCTCCGGCGCCGTACGCGTCCCGGCCGGGACGGGTGCCCGGGGCCGAGGGCGGAAGGCGGCCCGATCGTGCGGGTGGCGCCGGGCCGTCTGGGGCCAGCGCCTGGGGGCCTCGGGCGAACGGGTGGGCGTAGGCGGCGACCTGCTCGCGGACACCGCATAGAGGGGGGGGTGCCCAAGATCCCCGGGACCGGCATGGGAAACTTTTCACATGAGTGTCGCCCTTCGCGTCCCCCGCGCTCGCCGTGTCCTCGTCCGGCGCCTCTCGCTGACCACCTCGGCCGCCGTCGCCGCCCTGCTGCTGACGGCCTGCGGTGCGGGGGACGCCGGAAGTGCGCAGAGCGGTTCCGGCGCCAACTACGTGGCGGGCAAGGACGGTGTCTCCAAGGTCGCCAAGGGGGAGCGCAAGGACGCCCCCGAGATCAAGGGCGAGACCCTCGACGGCGGCACCTTCGACCTCGCCGACCACAAGGGCAAGGTCGTCGTCGTCAACGTCTGGGGCTCCTGGTGCGCCCCCTGCCGCGCCGAGGCACCCAACCTCGTCAAGGTCGCCGCGGACACCGCCGACCAGGGCGTCCAGTTCGTCGGCATCAACACCCGCGACCCCAACAAGGGCCCGGCCGTCGCCTTCGAGAAGGACTACGAGGTCGCGTACCCGAGCCTCTACGACCCGCAGGGCAAGCAGATCCTGCGCTTCCCGCGCGGCAGCCTCTCGCCGCAGGCCATCCCCTCCACGGTCGTCATCGACCGGGACGGGAAGATCGCGGCCCGCACCCTCCAGGCGGTGAGCGAGAAGCAGTTGCGGGCGATGATCGACCCGATCCTCGCGGAGAAGTGACCCCCGTGACCGCCTCGGCCCCCGAGGCCGCCGCCCTCCTCGCGGCGCTGCCGAACAGCACGGTGCAGAACGGCGCCCTGCTGCTGGCCCTGCCGATCGCGCTGCTCGCCGGGCTCGTCTCCTTCTTCTCGCCGTGCGTGCTGCCGCTCGTCCCCGGCTACCTCTCCTACGTCACCGGCATCAGCGGCACCGACCTCGGCCAGGCCCGCCGGGGCCGGATGGCGCTCGGGGCCTCGCTCTTCGTGTTCGGCTTCACCGTGGTCTTCGTCTCCGGCGGCGCCCTCTTCGGCGGCATCGGGACGACCCTCCAGGAGCACCGCGAGATCATCTCCCGGGTGCTGGGCGGGCTGACGATCCTGCTCGGCCTCTTCTTCATGGGCGGCATGTCCTGGCTGACCCGCCGGGAGTTCCGCTTCCACACCAAGCCGGAACGCGGCCTGTGGGGCGCGCCGATGCTCGGCGTCCTCTTCGGCCTCGGCTGGACGCCCTGCATGGGCCCGACCCTGGCCGCCGTCAACAACCTCGCCCTCGTCGACGGCAGCGCCGGACGCGGAGCGCTGCTGATGGTGGTCTACTGCCTGGGCCTGGGCGTCCCCTTCATACTGGCCGCCGTGGCGTTCCGGAAGGCGCTCGGCGCCTTCGGCTGGGTCAAGCGGCACTACGCCTGGGTGACGCGGATCGGCGGCCTCATGCTGATCGCCACCGGCCTGCTCCTGGTCACCGGCGCCTGGGACCACCTGGTCCAGGAGATGCAGGTGTGGACCAGCGGCTTCGAGGTGGGGATCTGACCGTGCCCGAACGATCCGCCCCGGGTGGCCCCTCAGGCCGCCCGCCCGTACCCGACCATGCCGACGACCCCGAAGAGAAGCGCGAAGGCCCCCTGGTGACGAACAGCCCCGATCCGGCGAAGGCGGACACCGCCCTCGCGGACGACCGCGAGCTGAGCGAGGCAGGCTCCCAGCTCTCGACCACGCCCCTGGAGGCACCGGAGGAGAGCGGACAGGCCGTCCCCGGCTCCTTCGGCGGCCTGCGCAAGCCGGGTCTGGGCGGTGCGCTCGCCTGGACCTGGCGCGAGTGCGCCGGGTGGGCCCGCTGGTTCTGGCGGCAGCTGACCTCGATGCGGGTCGCGCTGATCCTGCTCTTCCTGCTCTCCTTCGGCGCGATCCCCGGCTCGCTCATCCCGCAGACCGGCATCGACGAGCTGAAGGTGCAGGAGTTCCGCGACGCGCACGAGACCCTGTCGCCGGTCTACGACAAGCTCGGCCTCTTCAACGTCTACAGCTCGGTGTGGTTCTCCGCGATCTACATCCTGCTCTTCGTCTCGCTCATCGGCTGCATCGTCCCGCGCACCTGGCAGTTCGTCGGCCAGCTCCGCGGCCGTCCGCCGCGCGCCCCGCGCCGCCTGGACCGGCTTCCGGCGTACGCGACCTGGCGCACCGGGGCCGACCCCGAGGAGGTGCGCGAGGCCGCGCTCGGGCTGCTGCGGAAGCGCCGCTTCCGGGCCGACCGGGCCGGCGACGCCGTCTCCGCGGAGAAGGGCTTCCTGAGGGAGGCGGGGAACCTGATCTTCCACGTCTCCCTGATCATCATCCTGGTGGCCTTCGGCGTCGGCCAGCTCTACAAGTACGAGGGCGGCAAGCTCATCGTGCAGGGCGACGGCTTCTCCAACACGCTGACCCAGTTCGACGACTTCAAGCCCGGCAGCCTCTTCGACACCGAGGACCTGCCGCCGTTCAGCTTCACCCTGGACAAGTTCAGCGGCACGTACGAGCAGAGCGGGCCGCAGCGCGGCACCCCGCGCACCTTCGAGGCGGACGTCACCTACACCGGGTCGCCCGACGCCGAGCCGAAGAAGCAGACCATCGAGGTCAACCGGCCGCTGCAGCTCGACGGCTCGAAGGTCTACCTGATCAGCCACGGCTACGCGCCGGTCGTCACCGTCCGCGACGCGCGCGGCGAGGTCGCCTTCAGCGGCCCGGTCCCGCTGCTGCCCAGGGACGCCAACCTGACCTCCACCGGTGCCATCAAGGTCCTCGACGGCTACCGCGACACGGACGGGAAGAAGACCCAGCTCGGCTTCCAGGCGTTCTTCGTGCCGACCTTCGCCGGGGAGGGCAAGGGCGACATGTTCTCGCAGTTCCCCGCCCTGAACTTCCCCGTGCTGGCGCTCTCGGCCTACCACGGCAGCCTCGGCGTGGACTCCGGACTGCCGCAGAACGTCTACCAGCTCGACACCAGCAAGATGACCGAGTTCAAGGACGCGAACGGGGAGCTGCTCAAGAAGCGCATGCTGCCCGGGGAGACCATGGAACTCCCCGACGGCATGGGCTCCATCACCTTCGAGAAGAAGGTCGAGGAATGGGCCAGCTTCCAGGTGTCGCACCAGCCCGGCAGCGGACTCGCGCTCACCGGCGCCGTCGCGGCCATCGCGGGCCTGGCCGGCTCCCTGTTCATCCAGCGGCGCCGGGTGTGGGTCCGGGCCGTGCGGGGCGAGGACGGCGTGACCGTCGTCGAGATGGCCGGACTCGGCCGTAGTGAATCCGCGAAGCTTCCCGAGGAACTGGCCGCACTGGCCGGAGACCTCCACGACCGGGCGCCCAGCGCGGCAGAGCCCGCAGCCGAATCCGCCGCCGAATTCGAAGCCGTACCTTCCGAAGGGGCAGAGCAGTGAATCTCGCCGCCGCCGCCAACGAGAACCTGGCCCAGTACAGCAACTGGCTGGTCTACTCCTCGATGGCCGTCTACACCCTGGCCTTCTTCGCCCACATCGCCGAGTGGGTGCTCGGCGGGCGCAGCAAGGTCGGCCGTACCGCCGCCGCGCTCAGCGCCGGGCAGGAGGAGAAGACCGCCGCTCCGGCCGTGACCGTCCGCCAGAAGAACGGCTCGACCGCCGTCCTGGACCGGCCCAAGGTCGTCACCCGCTCGGCAGCGGGCACCCGCGACGTCCCCGACGGCCCCGGCGCCGCCGGCACCGACGCGCAGGGCGACGTCTACGGCCGGATCGCGATCTCGCTGACGGTCCTCGCCTTCGTCCTGGAGGCGGCGGGCGTCGTCGCCCGCGCCCTGTCGGTGCAGCGCGCGCCGTGGGGCAACATGTACGAGTTCTCGATCACCTTCACCACGGTGGCGGTCGGCACGTACCTCGGCTTCCTCTTCGCGGGCAAGAAGGTCCGCTGGGTCGGCCTGCCGCTGGTCACCACGGTCCTGCTCGACCTGGGCCTGGCCACCACGGTCCTCTACACCAACAGCGACCAGCTGGCCCCCGCCCTCGACTCGTACTGGCTGTGGATTCACGTCTCCACCGCCATCTTCTGCGGCTCCGTCTTCTACCTCGGCGCCGTCGGCACCCTCGGCTACCTGCTGAAGGACTTCTACGAGGCGAAGGTCGCCCGGGGCGAGAAGACCAGCGCCCTGCGCTCCTCGATCATGGAGCGGCTGCCCGCGGCCTCGACCCTCGACAAGTTCGCCTACCGGGTCAACGCGGCGGTCTTCCCGCTGTGGACCTTCACGATCATCGCGGGCGCCATCTGGGCCGGCGACGCCTGGGGCCGGTACTGGGGCTGGGACCCCAAGGAGGTCTGGTCCTTCATCACCTGGGTCGCCTACGCCTGCTACCTGCACGCCCGTGCCACCGCCGGCTGGAAGGGCCGCAAGGCCGCCACCCTGGCGCTGGTCGCCTTCGGCTGCTGGCTCTTCAACTACTACGGCGTCAACATCTTCGTCACCGGCAAGCACTCCTACGCCGGGATCTGACCGGCCGCACGCCGTACGCCAGGAGGGACCGGCCCCACGGGGCCGGTCCCTCCTGGCGTACGGCGCCGCGTGTCACAGGGAGCGGCCCGGCGCGTCGCGGCCGATCCTTGGAGTCATGACCGACAGCACCGTCCGCCCCGGCGCGGGCCACGCCTGGGGCCACTACCAGACTCTCCGCTTCCTGCTGACCCTGCCGCACCCCGTGGACCGTGTCTGGCAGGCGGTCGCCACACCGGAGGGACTGCCGGGCTGGCTGGCCGCCGCCGAGGTCCTGGAGCCACGGCTCGGCGGGGCCGTCACCCTGCGCTGCCTGAGCGGGGGCGCCACCCCGGAGGAGGCCGCCGTGGTCACCGGCCGGGTCACCGCCTGGGACGTCTGGCGGGTCGCCGAGTACACCGTCGCCCCCTACCACGGCCGGGTCCGCTTCCACCTGGAGCCCGGCGGACCCGAGTCCACCGCCCTGCGCTTCACCAACGAGTTCAAGGGCGGCGCCGCGATGCGCCTGGACGCCCTGGCCGGCTGGCACCAGCACTTCGAGTACCTGCGCGAAGCCCTCGACGGCCGCGCCCCCGACTGGTCCACCTGGACCCTGGACCGCTGGCGGCAGCTGCGCGACGCCTACGCGGCGGGCTGAGCCACCCGGACGGGCCCAGGGCCTGTCCGGCGGATCTTCTGGGCCTACGACGCCTGGCACGCACTCCCGCCGTACCAGACGCCGCAGGCTGTTCCACGAAGATCCGCCGGACAGGCCCTAACGCTCCTCGTCCGGGTCCTTCGGCTGCTCGCCCTTGGCCTCGCGCCGCTTCAGCTCCTCCTCGCGGCGGCGCAGGTCCTCCTCCCAGCTCGTGCGGAAGGCGGTGTCGTCCTGGGCGGCGCCGGGGCTCTTCGCCTCGTCCTTCAGGGAGTTGAGGAAGTCCGGGTTGTCGTCCGGGGCGACCCAGCCGCCACCCGAGCGGCGCCCGGCCAGCGGGCCGGGGCCCGCGGTGGCGCGGTTCTTGCCGACGATCAGCCAGGAGATGGAGCCCACCAGGGGGAAGAGCAGCACGAGGATGGCCCACAGGGGCTTCGGAATGTGCCTGATGTCCTTCTCGTCGGTGGTGATGCAGTCGATGAACGCGTAGATGCTCAGTGCCAGAGGCACAAGGATCATCAGCACCCGGAGCATGAGGCGTCCCCCTGTGTGTGGCGGCAGGAGACCCGATCAGGGCCCCATTACCGGCCAAGGTTAGCCGGTGCCGGATACTGGACGGCATGGCTTACGACGATCTTCGCTCGCTGCTCCGCGCGCTGGAGCGCGATGGCGACCTCAAGCGCATCAAGGCCGAAGTCGATCCGCACCTGGAGATCGGGGAGATCGTCGACCGCGTCAACAAGGCCGGCGGCCCCGCGCTGCTCTTCGAGAACGTCAAGGGCTCGGACATGCCGCTGGCGATGAACGTCTTCGGCACCGACCGGCGGCTGCTGAAGTCGCTGGGGCTGAAGTCCTACGACCAGATCACCGAGAAGATCGGTGCGCTGCTCAAGCCGGAGCTGCCGCAGGGCTTCATGGGGATGCGGGACGCCCTCGGCAAACTCGGGTCGGTGGCGCACATCCCGCCGAGGAAGGTGAAGGACGCGCCCGTCCAGGAGGTCGTGCTCCAGGGCGACCAGGTCGACCTGGACCGGCTGCCGGCGCTCTTCACCTGGCCCGAGGACGGCGGCTCCTTCTTCAACCTGGGGCTGACCCACACCAAGAGCCCCGTCAACGGCATGCGCAACCTCGGGCTCTACCGCCTCCAGCGCCACGACAAGCGCACCATCGGCATGCACTGGCAGATCCACAAGAACAGCCACAACCACTACCAGCTCGCCGCCCAGCGCGGTGAGCGGCTGCCGGTCGCCATCGCCTTCGGCTGCCCGCCCGCCGTCACCTACGCCTCCACCGCGCCGCTCCCCGGCGACATGGACGAGTACCTGTTCGCCGGGTTCCTCCAGGGCAAGCGGGTCGAGATGGTCGACTGCAAGACGGTGCCGCTCCAGGTCCCGGCTCAGGCCGAGGTGGTCCTGGAGGGCTGGCTGGAGCCGGGCGAGATGCTGCCCGAGGGGCCGTTCGGCGACCACACCGGCTTCTACACGCCGCAGGAGCCGTTCCCGGCGCTGACCATCGACTGCGTGACGATGCGCCGCCGCCCGCTGCTCCAGTCGATCGTGGTCGGCCGGCCGCCGACCGAGGACGGGCCGCTGGGCCGCGCCACCGAGCGGTTCTTCCTGCCGCTGCTCAAGATCATCATCCCGGACATCGTCGACTACCACCTGCCCGAGGCCGGCGGCTTCCACAACTGCGCGATCGTCTCGATCGACAAGAAGTACCCGAAGCACGCGCAGAAGGTCATGCACGCCGTCTGGGGCGCCCACATGATGTCGCTGACCAAGCTGATCATCGTGGTCGACGCCGACTGCGACGTGCACGACCTGCACGAGGTCGCCTGGCGGGCGCTGGGCAACACCGACTACGCCCGCGACCTGACCGTCGTCGAGGGCCCGGTCGACCACCTGGACCACGCCTCGTACCAGCAGTTCTGGGGCGGCAAGGCCGGGATCGACGCGACGAGGAAGCTCCCCGAGGAGGGGTACACCCGCGACGGCGGCTGGCCCGAGATGGTCGTCTCCGACCCGGACACCGCCGCCCTGGTCGACCAGCGCTGGAAGGAGTACGGGCTGTGAGCGCCTCCGCCGCCTCCGAGGCCGTCGGGCCCGAGCCCGTGCGGTCGGGGAAGGTCAAGAGCTTCCTCAGGCTGGTGATGATCGAGCACTCGGTCTTCGCGCTGCCCTTCGCCTACATCGCTGCCTTCACCGCGGGCTTCCTGATGGACGGCCGGGTCCACTGGCTCGACCTGCTGCTCGTGACGATCGCCATGGTCGGCCTGCGCACCTTCGCGATGGCCGCCAACCGGATCATCGACCGCGAGATCGACGCCCGCAACCCGCGCACCGCCACCCGCGAACTGGTCACCGGCGCCGTCTCGGTGCGCTCGGCCTGGACCGGCGCCCTGGTCGCCCTCGCCGTCTTCCTGGCCGCCGCCGCCGCGCTCAACCCGCTCTGCCTGGCGCTGGCCCCCGTCGCCGTGGTGCCGATGGTGGTCTACCCGTACGGCAAGCGGTTCACCGACTACCCGCACGCCATCCTCGGCCTCGCCCAGGCGATGGGCCCGGTCGGCGCCTGGCTCGCCATCACCGGTGCCTGGTCCTGGGAGGCCGTGGTGCTGGGGCTGGCGGTCGGCGTCTGGATCGGCGGCTTCGACCTGATCTTCGCCTGCCAGGACGTGGCGGCCGACCGCGCCCACGGCGTCAAGTCGGTCCCGGCCCGCTTCGGCATCCCCGCCGCCCTGTGGGGCGCCCGCGTCAGCCACGCCGTGGTGACCGGGCTCTTCGTCTGGTACGGGCTGCTCACCGGGGCCGGGGTGCTGTTCTGGATCGGGCTCGTGGTGGTCGCGGTCGCCTTCGTCTACGAGCACTCCATCGTGCGCCCGCACGACCTATCCCGGCTCGACCGGGCCTTCTTCACCACCAACGGCTTCATCGGCATCAGCCTGTTCGTCTTCGCCTTCGCCGACCTGCTGGTCCGCGGGCTGAGCCTCGGCTGAGCCCGACCGCCGCACCCCGTACACGAGAGGAAGCCCCTCCATGACCGCCGACCGGCGCCGTCCCTGGATCGTCGGTGTCTCGGGCGCCTCGGGCACCCCGTTCGCCGCGGCCGTGCTGCGCGGCCTGCTGGCGGCGGGCGAGGACGTCGACCTGATCGTCAGCCGGGCCGCGCGGCTGACCCTGCTGGACGAGACCGGCATCTCCTTCCGCGACGCCCACTGGCGCGAGGACCTCGCCGCCTGGCTGGCCCGGGGCGCCGACGGCGAGCCCCACACCTTCGACGCGGCCGGGGCGGTCGCGGGGGAGCGGGTGCGGTACTGGTCCGCCGGGGACCTCGCGGCGGGACCGTCCTCCGGGTCTTACCCGGCGCGCGGGATGCTGGTGGTGCCGGCCTCCACGGCGAGCGTCGCGGGGATCGCGCTGGGGCTCTCCAAGGACCTGCTCCAGCGGACGGCGAGCGTCACCCTCAAGGAGCGCAGGCCGCTGGTGGTGACGGTGCGCGAGACCCCGCTGAACCGGGCCACGCTCCAGCAGATGGTCGCGCTGGACGAGGCGGGCGCCGTCGTGCTGCCCGCCTCCCCGGCCTTCTACGCGGGCGCCACCCACATCCAGGACCTGGTGGACTTCGTCGCCGGGCGGGTCCTGGACGCGGCGGGCGTCGGACACGGCCTGTACCGGCGCTGGCGCGGGGAGCTGGGCGGGGGGCGTCCCGCGTGAGCGGGGCGGGGTACGACAACCGGCGCGGACCCTGTCGGGTGCCGCGCCGGGACGGTACGCGGACGGGCCCGGGGCCCGTCCTGGTCAGCGCTGTTCTTCGGTGTCAGCGCTTGGGTCGCGCTCGGTCAGCGCTTCTTCGTGGTGCGCCGCGGGCCCCTGGTCCGGTCGACCTTGTGGGCGGCTGCGGGCTGGTCGGAACGCGAACGGTTGGCCAGCTCCTGGAGGGAGCGCATATGCGCGTAGGCCATCTCGATCGTGTACACGGTGCAGTCACTCCTGATGATCGTCTTTGATCGTGCCTCTGGTTGAGCGGTCGGTGGCGGTCGATGGTGAATCGCTCCGATCGGGAAAGATTCTCAGGACCTTGACCCTGCTCGCCTTTGATTCTATACATAGTTTCGCGATAACGCTAAACAATGGAAGGCTTCAGGTATGGATGCGGTGGACAGGCAGCTCATTCAGGCGCTCCGGGAGAACGGCCGGGCCTCCTACGCCGAGCTGGGCCGGCTCGTCGGGCTCTCAGGGCCGAGCGTCACGGACCGCATCAACCGGCTGGAGGCGGCCGGGGTCATCACCGGCTACCGCGCCACCGTCGCCTCGGAGGCCCTCGGTCTCGGCGTCACCGCGCTGATCGGCATCTCGCTCTCCGACGCCGCCGACCACGAGGACGTCGCCCAGCGCCTGCGCGACCTGAGCGAGATCGAGGACTGCTGGTTCATCGCGGGCGACGACTCGTACATGCTCAAGGTCCGGGTCAGCAACGTCGACGGTCTCGAGCGCACCATCCGCCGCCTGTCGGGGACCCGGGGGGTCTCGCGCACCCGGACCACCGTCATCCTCTCCACCAAGTGGGAGAACCGCGTCGGGGAGCTGCCCGAGAGCGAGTGAGCCCGCCGCACGGGTCCCCGCCGGGTGGCTTCGGCCCGGCGGGGGCCTAGGCGTAGGCTCGGTCCGGCTCCTTCCGACGGGAGGGGCCGCGACGCAGGCGAGAGGAAGGCAGCCGGATGGACGCGGGGCTCAAGCGTGAGCTGGAGGAGAAGGTCCGGGCCGGTGAGCGGTTGACCCGCGAGGACGGCATCGCCCTCTACGGCTGCGACGACCTGGCGTGGCTCGGCGGCCTCGCCCACGGGGTGCGGACGCGCAAGAACGGCGACGTCGTCCACTTCAACGTCAACCGCCACCTCAACATGACCAACGTGTGCACCGCCTCGTGCGCCTACTGCTCGTTCCAGCGCAAGCCGGGCGAGAAGGACGCGTACACGATGCGGATCGAGGAGGCGGTGAAGCTCGCCAAGGCGATGGAGGGTGAGAACCTCACCGAGCTGCACATCGTCAACGGCCTGCACCCCTCGCTGCCGTGGCGGTACTACCCGCGCTCGCTCTCCGCCCTCAAGGAGGCGCTGCCGCAGGTCTCCCTGAAGGCGTTCACCGCCACCGAGATCCACCACTTCGAGACCATCTCGGGCATGTCGGCCTCCGACATCCTCGACGAGCTGATCGAGGCCGGCCTGGAGTCGCTGACCGGCGGCGGCGCGGAGATCTTCGACTGGGAGGTCCGCCAGCACATCGTCGACCACGCCACCCACTGGGAGGACTGGTCGCGCATCCACCGCCTCGCCCACGAGAAGGGGCTGAAGACCCCGGCGACGATGCTCTACGGCCACATCGAGGAGCCCCGCCACCGCGTCGACCACGTGTTGCGGCTGCGCGAGCTCCAGGACGAGACCGGCGGCTTCCAGGTCTTCATCCCGCTGCGCTACCAGCACGACTTCGTGGACATGAAGGACGGCAAGGTCCGCAACAAGCTCCAGGCCCGCACCGCCATGGCCACCGGCGCCGAGGCGCTGAAGACCTTCGCCGTCTCCCGGCTGCTGTTCGACAACGTCCCGCACGTCAAGGTCTTCTGGGTGATGCACGGCGTGCAGACCGCCCAGCTCGCCCTCCAGCACGGCGCCGACGACATGGACGGCTCGGTGGTCGAGTACAAGATCACCCACGACGCGGACAACTACGGCACGCCGAACAAGCTGACCCGCGACGACCTCCTCGACCTGATCCGCGACGCCGGCTTCCGGCCCGTCGAGCGGAACACCCGGTACGAGATCATCCGCGAGTACGACGGCCCCGACGCGGGCCGCCGCGACGAGCCGCAGCCGATGCGGGTCTGAGCCGCGCCCGGCTCCCCGCGCCCCGAGCGACCCCGTCCGCACTGCGGACGGGGTCGACCCCGCTCCGGGGGTAATGGTTAACATCGCCTCATGACCCTTACGTTCACGGTGGACCCGCCGCAGACGCCCCAGCTGCGCGACCAGATCGTCGGGGTGTGGACCGACGTCTCCAACGCCGGGGGAGCCGTCGGCTTCGTCCCGCCCGTCACCGCCGAGGACGTCCGGCCCGACTACCTCAAGTACCTCGTCGCCCTCGAAGCCGGCCGGATGCACCTGGTCGTCGGCCGCGACGAGGGCGGCCGGGTCGCCGCCACCGCCTTCCTCGGCCGCAACACCCACCGGCTCCAGCGCCACTGGATCTGGGCGTACACGGTCATGGTCCACCCCCGCCTCCAGGGGCAGGGGTGCGGCCGGGAGCTGATGGCCGCCGTCGAGCGGGCCGGGCGTTCCCTCGACGGGATCGAGGCGATACGCCTGACCTGCCGCGGCGGCACCGGCGTCGACCGGTTCTACGCCTCGTGCGGCTACAAGGAGGTCGGGCGGGTCCCCGGCATGATCCGGGTGGCCCCGGGCGACGACCGCGACGACATCACCATGCTGCTGCCGCTCTGAGGGCCGCCGGGCCGGGGCGCGGATGCCAGGAATGCCGGACACCGGCCCCTGGCGGCGGCGCCCTCGGCGCCCCGTGTTTCACTGGATGGACCCGCCCCTGTGGGGCCCTGTTGACCGGAAGAGTGGATTCCTCATGCTCCGCTACACCCTGAAGCGCTTCGGGATCTTCGCCGCCTGCTTCGTGGTCGTCGGACTGCTGGTCCAGTTCGGCATCGTGCCCAGGGGCGTGGGCGGTTCCAACGTCCTGTGGGTGCTCCTGCTGGCCATGGTGATCTCCGCGCCCATCAGCTTCGTCGCCCTCCGCAAGGACCGCGACGAGGCGTCGGTGAACGTGGTGGCCAGGGTCGGCCGCACCAAGGCCAAGCTCGACGCCAACCGCAGCCAGGAGGACGCCGCCGTCGACGCGGCCGCGGCCAAGTCCAGCTGACCGCACGCCTTCCCGGCACCGCACACCGCGCCCGCCCCGGCAGGCCGGCCCCCACGGGCCGCCGCCGGGGCTTCGGCGTGCCCGGGGGTGCGAGGTGCGCGGGATGGGGGCGCGTGAGGCGTTCCCCACTCCCCAAAGAAGTCCTTTGATGTTCTCAAAGCGGCAGTGTTAACGTATCGGTCATGATGACCGCAGCCGCGCACCGCCAGGCCAGGAGCACTCCGCTCGTGGCGCGTCTGCACGTCGACCTCTGCCGCTGCGTCTCGGCGGCGTGTCGCCGTCCGGCGGCCTGTCGCGCCACCTGAGCCCCGCCCGGCGGGGGCCGACGCACGACCGCGTCACGCCGCTCGACCCCGCCGCCCGGTCCCGGCCCGCAAGGGCCCTCAGGTGCCGGCACCGCCCATGACGCCCGGCCGCACGGCCATCCCCGTACGTCCGCCCCCGCGCGCTTGGCGCCGCGCGGGAGCGCGTGCCCCGGGCACAGCCCCCGTCCCCACCCCCACCGCATCCCACCGGAGTGTGCCCGTGTCCGCACAGAACCCCGCCCCCGAGCCCAGCTCCGTGGACGCCCAGTCCAGAGGTGCCGGGCAACCCCGGTCCGGCTTCCGCATACCGAAGATCCCGTTCTGGGCCCAGATACTCGGCGGCCTCGTCCTCGGCGTACTCCTCGGCTGGCTCGCCCGCGACCAGCGGATCGACTGGCTGGTCACCACGCTGGAGCAGGTCGGCGGTGTCTTCATCGGCCTGCTGAAGCTCGCCGTGGCCCCGCTCGTCTTCTTCGCGATCCTGGTCTCCATCACCAACCTGCGGAAGGTGAACAACGCCGCGCGGCTCGCCTCCCGCACGCTGCTGTGGTTCATGATCACCTCGCTGATCGCGGTCGCCATCGGCCTCGCCATCGGCCTGGTCACCAACCCGGGCGCGGGCACCGGCCTCACCCCGAAGGACGGCGCCGCGCCGGAGAACACCGGCTCCTGGATCGACTTCCTCACCGGGATCATCCCGACCGACGTGATCACGCCGTTCACCGAGCTGAACGTCCTCCAGATCGTCTTCATGGCCGCCGTCGCCGGTATCGCCGCGCTCCAGCTCGGTGAGAAGGCGCAGCCGATCCTCACCCTCAGCGAGTCCGTGCTGAGCCTGCTGCAGAAGGCCCTGTGGTGGGTGATCCGCCTCGCCCCGATCGGCACCATCGGCCTCATCGGCGGCGCCATCGCCACCTACGGCTGGGACCTGATCGGCAAGTACGCGACCTTCACCGCCGACATCTACATCGGCTGCGCCCTCGTCCTGTTCGGCGTCTACCCGCTGCTGCTGTCGACCGTCGCCAAGCTCAACCCGGTCCAGTTCTTCAAGGGCGCCTGGCCCGCGATCCAGCTGGCCTTCGTCTCCCGCTCCTCGGTCGGCACCATGCCGGTCACCCAGAAGGTCACCGAGCGGCTCGGCGTGCCGAAGGAGTACACCTCCTTCGCGGTGCCGTTCGGCGCCACCACCAAGATGGACGGCTGCGCCGCGATCTACC
Organism: Streptomyces sp. BBFR102; assembly: GCF_051397025.1. Lineage (NCBI taxonomy): Bacteria > Bacillati > Actinomycetota > Actinomycetes > Kitasatosporales > Streptomycetaceae > Streptomyces > Streptomyces sp. BBFR102. The sequence continues at coordinate 2,301,456 of NZ_CP195757.1, read as the reverse complement.
CGGCGATCGCCGCGATCTTCGTCGCGCAGATCTTCGACATCCAGCTCGGCTTCACCGACTACCTGCTGATCGCCTTCGTCTCGGTCGTCGGCTCCGCCGCCACCGCCGGTCTCACCGGCGCCACGGTCATGCTGACCCTGACCCTCTCCACCCTGGGCCTGCCCATGGAGGGCGTCGGCCTGCTGCTCGCGATCGACCCGATCCTGGACATGATCCGCACCGCCACCAACGTGGCCGGCCAGGCACTGGTCCCGGTCCTCGTCTCGGCCCGCGAGAACATCCTCGACCGCACGGCGTACGACAACGCGTCCAGCTTCGAGCTGGACGCCGAGGAAGCGCCCGCCGCCGTCTGATCCAGGCCGCGCACGGTCCGCGACGCCCCGTCATCCTCCGGGAGAGCGGGGCGTCCGGCGTTCCGGGCCAGGTCAGTCCGGCACCCGGACCGTCACCACGCTCGCCTCACCCAGAACCCCGGTCGCCGGAAGTCTGAGCACCGTCTGCTCCATGCCGCGCGTCAGCTGCGCCAGCCCCTGGCCACCGGGCTGGTGGCGCCCGCGCTCGTACCGGATGAAGGACACCCGGGTGCCCGGCACCGGGGGACCGGCCGCCCGGTACTGGCGGTACGTCATCGCGTCGCACCCCGAGTACCAGCCGGTCGCCGGCTCGTACCCGGTGACCAGCAGGCAGGGCGTGCCGTCGGAGGCCAGCGCGCGGGCGACCGGGACGGTGGAGCGGGCCTGGCCGGTCGGTCCGGGCATGGCGCCGTGGGCCACCACCTGGGCCGTGCCGGCGCCGGTCAGCAGCGCGAGCACGCCGAGGGCCGCGAGGAGCCGGTGCCGCTGGTCCCCGGCGGCCCGGGCGAGGGCCTGCACGCCGAGCAGGGTCAGCAGGACGACCGGCAGGTAGACGAAGCGGGGTTCGCCGTCGGTGGCGACCCCGAGCAGGACGAAGACCAGTACGGAGGTGAGTCCGAGGAAGGCCCACCGCCGGGTCTCAGGACCGGGCCCACCCGCGCGCCGCAGCCGCCGCACCGCCCCGTACGCCGCGACGAGCCCGGCCGCCATCACCACACCGCCGAGGTCCCCGGCGAGGCGGTACGGGAAGATCGCCAGGTAGTAGAGGAGCCCGTCCCCGACGAACTGCCGCTCGGCCTGCGAGGTGGCCCAGAACACCAGGCCCAGCGGTGACCCGGTGACCTGCGCCGCGTGGACGAAGTGCGGCACCAGCCCGGCGAGGATCACCGCCCCGGCCACCGCCAGCTGCCGCCCCCGGGCCAGCCAGGCGCGCGGCCCGTACGCCAGCAGCGCCGCCAGCGCGATCGCGGCGAGGTTGCCCGTCACCCCGTACCGCAGGTAGAAGGCGGCCAGGACGAAGGGCGGAAGGGCGAGCAGGGCGCGTGAGCCGGGGTGCTCCTGGGCGCGGGTCAGCAGGAGGACCACGACCACGAGGAGGCCGGTGCTGCCGATGTCGTTGAGGAACTCCGGGAGCCGCCGCAGGAAACCGAGGCCGCACAGGACGAGCAGCACGGTCAGCACGGCCCGGCGCGGAGTCGTCCAGTACGCCGCCGCCAGGTAGGTCGCGGTCAGCATGGCCAGGGCGAGCAGCAGGGTCACCGCGCGCAGCGCGCCCACGTCGTCGTGCAGGCGCAGGGCGAGGGTGCCGAGCAGCGGCAGGCCCGGCGGGCGGTACTCGCCCCAGCCGGCGGCGGGCGGCCCGCCCTCGGTCCAGGAGCGGGCCTTGTTGGCGTAGACCGACTCCTCGTGTCCGATCCACGGCTCGTGGTCCTGGAGCGCGGCCCAGAGCAGCGCTGCGAGGCCGAGGACTCCGGCGGCCAGGGCGGCGGGCGGGAGCGCGGCGAGGCGGGCGCGGAGTCGCGGCGGCGGGCCGGGCAGGGCGGCGAGGGCGGCCAGGAGTCCGGCGCGGCCCCACCAGAGCAGGGGAGCGGCGGCCAGGAGCAGCGGCCAGGGCTGCCAGCCGGGGAGCGGGACGCCGCAGGCCAGGGCGAGATGCTGGAGGGCGGCGAGGGCGGTGAGGGCGGCGCCGGTGCGCCAGACCCAGGGGGATGCCGGGCGGGGCCCCGGCCCGGGTATCGGGCCCGTGGCGCCATCGGCCGTGGGCTCCGTCGTCTGTCGGGCTGTCAGGACGCACCTCGCGAGGGGCTCGGCCTCGCGGGTGGGGGCGCGCGGGCGGGGGCTCCGGACGCGCCGGAGGAGGGCGGGCGGCCCACGGCGGCGAGTATGCCCGCCGGCGCGGGGCGTGCGGGCCGAGTTGCGTAAGGGTTTGGCCACCGTTTCGGGTGAGGGGGCGTCAGCCGTCGTCGACCGCTCCGGGGCCGGTGGGGCCGAGGACCTCTTCGCGGTGGGCGCGCCAGCGGCTGAGCAGGCTCTCCATCTCGTCCCGCAGGAAGTCGAAGAACTCCAGCGTCTCGGTCATCCGGCGGCCCGGCGTGGTCTCGGGGCCGACCGTCGCGATCCCGTCCCGCAGGGCGTCCGACCAGCGGACCAGGCGGGCGCCCCGGCTGGTCGGCGCCTCGTACCACTGGTCGGGGTGGAGGCGGTACCGGTCGCGCCGGGAGCCCGGCTCGCCTTCGCGGCGGACCAGGGTGATGGTGACGAGGTGGCTGATGGCGCCGGAGACGGCGGCCGGGCTGATCCGCAGCTGCTCGGAGAGCTGGGCGGAGGTCAGCACGCCCTCGGGCGAGGAGAGCAGCGCGCCGAAGGCCCGGGCGGCCATCCGGGGCATCCCCGCCTCGACCATGTCGGCCGCGAACCGCTCGACGAAGAGCGGCAGTTGCTCCTCGCCGGGCTCGTCGTCCCGCTGAGGAACCCTTCCTCCGCCACCGCCAGCAGGAACCGGCCCCGGCCGAACGCCCCGCCGCCCCCGAAGGAGCGGCCCGATGAGCGCCGCCGCCACCCTCCCCTGGCCGCCCTCGCCCACCCCGTCGGCCGCCTCCGCTGGGCCGTCGGCCACCTCCTGGTCGCCCTCTCGGGCCCCGCCGCCCTCCTCGCCATCGCGGCCCTGGGCCTCGCCCTCGGCCACGGCCGCGACCTTCCCGCCCTCCTCCTCGGCTGTCTGGCCCAGCTCCCCGCCGTCTGGACCTGGCCGCCGTCGTCTCAACCCTCTACGCCTTCCTGCCCTGCGCCGCCCCGGCCGGCTGGGCGATCGCCACGCTCTGCCTGGTCGTCGGCTGGGCCGGCCCGGTCCTCGGCCTGCCCGCCGTGGTCATGGACCTCTCCCCCTTCCACCCACGTACCGAAGCTCCCGGGCGCCGACCCGGACTGGGCGCCGGTGGCCGTACTGGTGGCGGTCGCGGCGGTGGTGCTGGCTACGGGCCCGGGGGAGGCTCCGGCGGAGGGACCTGCTGACCTGAGGGAGCCTGCCGCCCGGCGCCGGGGGGTCACGGCTCGCGGGGGACCTCTTCGACCACGGCCTCCGCGAACCGCCACGACCCTCGGTTGCCGGATGCCTCGGCGCGCAGCCCCGTCTCCCAGGCGATTCGGGCGGCCCGCTGTTGGGTCAGCCCGGGGTAGTCCTCCGGGTGCACGCGGATGTAGCCGCGGCGGTCGGCGGGGCCGGTCCGCAGGAGTTCGCGCAGCCGGGCCTCCTGCTCCTCCACCTTGCGCTGCCCTGCGGCACCTGCCGCGCCGGGCGCACTCTCACCGCCGCCTTCGCGCCTCCGGCCGCGCCACGCCACCCGGCTCACGGCCGACACCGCCACCAGCATCAGCCCCGCAGCGCCCGCCAACTCGGCGGCTGGGTCGGCCTGTCCGGGTGTCCGGGGGCGCACCTCACCCTCGGGGTCCACGAGCACGGCGAGCCGCCTCCCCACGTCGTAGAGGTCTGAGGTGGTCTCCATCTCGCCCGGGACCGTGCTGCCGTCCTCCGCCCGCTCCAGGGTGTAGTAGGAGTGGCGTCCCTTACGGCCTTCGGCAGGGGCGAGCCGTTCCGCGACCACGGTCACCGCGACCTGCTCCCCCCGCTGCCGCAGCGTGAGGTCCTCACGGGCCAAGCCCGCCACGTACCCCGCAGCCGCCGAGACGACCACCGCGAGAAGCGCCGCCCCGAGAGCCGTCTCCGTGGGGGCGAGCCGACGCAGCAACAGGGCGAGCACGACGCCGTGAACGCCCCACAGACAGATCTGGAGGACGGTGGAGAGGCCGCCCGACACGGCGTACATGCCGCAGGCGGTGGCGAGTACGTAGCAGCAGGTACTGATCGCCAGCGCCACCCGGAAGGTGCGTGACGGCCTGGTGGCCTCGGCCGGCTCGTCAGGGGCGTTCACGGGTGATCCTCCGTTCCTTTCCGGGCGGCGACGACGCGTGGCTCGCCGGGTTCCTCCGCGCCATCGGCTGCCGGTTCCTCCGCCGACACCGACTTCATGATGCCGCCCAGCACCTCCAGCCAGGAAGGCCAGTTCGCGACGTCCTCCGTGGTCAGTGCGTAGAGCGCCGTCCCCGGGCCGGTCTTCAGGGGGACGCAGAACTGGGCCTGGAGCACCGTGGTGACCACCGGCTCCGTCACGCCGAAGAGAGCGCCGGGAATGCTCAGCTCCTCCTCCCTCACACAGAGGGCCGCGATGCCATAGGGCAACATGATCAGTCCGACGTCGGCGCCCGGATGGAGGTCGCGCCACTGCTGTGCCGTACGTTTCGCCGTCACCCGCCGGTCCTGCGGGACCGGACCGGTGTCGGGCCGTTCGACGATCACGCAGAAAGTCGCTTGGGAGAGCTGCCCGTCAGGCATCCGCAGGAGACCGCTGGAAATGTGCTCCGCCCCGGCCTGGATCACCGTCTGGAGGATGTACGCGCTCGAGGCGACGAGGCTGAACTTCTGCAGGGCGGTGGCGCTGTCGAAGAGGGCCTCCACAGCCGCGACCATGCGCGGCACCCGGTCCTCCGCGTCCTCCTGGACGTCGAACTCAAGAAATCCGGGCGGGAGGACGAACCAGAGATCAGGACGCTGGGCGTCGGCCGCGGGCTGAGGCTCGGGTTCCTGGGCATTCGCGAGCGATGCTGTAGTCACCATCAGTCGGTCAACTCCCACGCGCCCAGTCCGATGGCGCTGCCGATGGCCACGGCACCGCCGAACCTGCCGCCACCGGCGCCGGTGGCGATGTTGGCGGCGCCGTAGCCCGCTTGGGCGCCCTTGAAGGCCCCACCGACCCCGGGCACCATGCCCAGCGCGTCGCCGCCCAGGGTCAGCCAGTTGCCGATGTTCTGACCGGTCGGCGGGAACAGCCCGCTGAAGCCGTACGACGCGGCGTGGGTGAAGAACGCCAATGCGCTGAGCCCGATCGCCAGTGGTGCCAGAACGGGACAGAAGATGGCCACCACGCCGAGCACGGAAGCGGCGACGGTGATCCAGTCCGCGTGCTTCTTCAGCGCGGTCGCCGCCGACCCGAAGGAGTCCCGTGCCTCGTCCATACGCGGGCGGAACTCGTCGTCGAACTTCTCGCGGAAGGCCTCAGCGGTCTTCCCCTCCCAGGCGCCCACACCCGTGCCGTCCAGGACCTGGCAGATCTCGTTCAGCGCCTTGGCTGTCCTGCGGACTGTCCGGGCGACGTCCTCCGCCGTCGTGTGGTCTCCGGGGCAGGGTACGAAGCCCAGTGCGGGAAAGGCGTCACCGCGTACCCCGGCCACTACGCCGCCCCTTCCTTGCCCTTGTTCCTGGCGGCCCGGGCAAGCTCGGAGTCGATCTGCTCGAACGATGTCTTGATCTTGAGCAGCGCCTTGGACGCCTTTGCGGAGAACTTCGTGAGCTGCTTGATTCCGTAGGACCACTCGTCGCCGAAGTCGTCCATGCGCCGCGCAAGTTCGGGAACGCCCATCGAGGTGCCGTCGACGCTCTCCATCTCCCGGCCGGGCTTCTTCATCAGATCGGCGATCTGATCCAGGTTGTGCCGCACCCGATTCAGAACCTCGTAGTCGACCGACAGGTCGCTCATCTCATCTCCCCCTGTTTGGCCGTGGCTCCGCACTCGGGCCCAGACATCCGTCGCCTGCGGCGCCCGCGAAACATGCCATGCGCACGCTAGTTCGATCGGGTGCCGGGCCCTTTGAGGGGCCGACTACATTCGGCCTGCGTTCCCGCCCGGGAGCAGCCGGGGGACGAGCCGGACATACGCCACCATGCCGACGACCTCCACCAGCGTCTGCGTGACCACCACCGCCCCGGCGGCCGCGAACCGGTCCGGCAGGGCCAGTGCCAGCGGGAGGACGACCAGGGAGTTGCGGGTGGCGCCGGAGAAGACGACGGCGCGTGCCGCCGGGGCGGGCAGGCGGAAGAGGCGGGCGACCGCCAGCCCGGCGAAGGCCATGATCACCAGGAAGGCGGTGTAGAACGGGACGGCGGCGGCCACGTCGCCGAGGCTGTCGCCGATCTTGGGCACCTGGGAGGCGACCACTATGAGCAGGGTCGCCGCCATCAGCGGGACCATGGCGGTGCCCGCGGCGTCGGCGGCACGCCGCCCTGCGGGCCTGCGGGCCGCCCAGCCCTGGACCGTCCACGCCAGCGCCAGCGGAATCACGATCAGCACGAGGAACGCCTCGACGAACGGCCCCACTTCGACGACGTCGGCCAGTTCCGCCCCCATGAACAGGTACAGGAACCCGGGCAGCAGCACCATCTGCGCGACCAGCAGCAGGGGGGTGGCCGCCAGCAGACGGCGGCTGGAGCCCCCGGCCAGGCCGGAGAAGACGATGACGTAGTCGATGCAGGGGCAGAGCAGCACCAGCAGGACTCCGATCCGCACCGCCTGGTCCGCCGGGAGCAGCACGGACATCGCCGCCACCACCAGCGGCACCACGACGAAGTTCACCACCAGCACGGCCGCCAGGAACCGCACGTCCCGCAGCGACCGGAACAGCTCGGCCGCCGGGACCTGGAGGAAGGTGACGAAGAGCAGGGCCCCGAGTACGGGGTTCACGGCGTGTTCCAGCCCCGGCGCCAGCCCGGGCGCTGCCCAGCCCACCAGCGCCCCCGCCACCATGGCCCCCACGTACACCGCGACCTGGTGCCCCTCCATCCGCTCGACCAGCCCCACCCGCTCCTGGGCCACGTCCCCACTCCCTCACTTGCCGTGCGCTGTGCGGGGCCAGCGTTGCACGGTCAGCAAGTGCGGACGAACGACCACTACGCGGGCTGATCCTGGCCCCCCGCACCCGAAATCCAGCCCGGCCGGCGCCTGAGGCCACCCGCGCCGTGGCCCAGGCGAGCCCCGCAGAATGCCCGCCCGCCACCGGGCGGCCCCCAGTCAACGGCACACCCCCGTACCCTTGGACGGGACTTTTCGACTCAGGGAGGCGGGCCGCGTGGCCGAGACGACGTCCGGTCGGGGGACGGGGCGGGCCAAGCGCATGCCCCGTGAGGTACGCGAGCGCCAGATGCTGGACGCCGCCGTGACCACGTTCGCCCGGCACGGCTACCGGGCCGCCTCCATGGACGGCATCGCCGAACTCGTGGGCGTCTCCAAGCCCTTGGTGTACCTGTACCTGAACTCCAAGGAAGACCTGTTCACCGCCTGCATCCGCCGGGAGGCGGCTGCCCTGGTCCGCGCGGTGCGCCAGGGCGTGGACCCGGACACGCCCCCGGACCGCCAGCTCTGGGAGGGGCTCGGCGCCTTCTTCACCCACACCGCCGAGCACCCGGACGGCTGGGCCGTCCTGCACAACCAGGCCCGCACCAGCGGCGAGCCCTTCGTCCGCGAGGTCGCCACGATGCGCGAGGACCTCGTCGCCTTCGTGACGCAGCTGATCGTGGCCGCCGCCCGCGAGGTCCACGACGACCCGGAGCTGGACGGCCGCGAGGTGGTGGGGCTCGCCCACGCCCTGGTGGGCGCCGCCGAGTCGCTGGCGGGCTGGGCCAACACCGACGGTTCGGTCACCGCGAAGGAGGCCGCCGCGACGCTGATGAACTTCGCCTGGGCCGGCCTCGGCAACCTCATGGAGGGCGACCGCTGGACGGCCCGCTGACTCAGGCGGCGTCCGGCAGCGGCACCGCCCGCCCGGTCACGTGGAGCCGGCCGGGGGTGCCGTTCGGCCGGTCGGGCCCGCGCACGGTGAAGTCGGGGCCGGCCGAGCCGTAGACGACGGTCGAGGGCAGGAGTACGGGGGCGTGGAAGGTGGCGCTCGCCGTGACCGGGCCCCGGACCGCGTGGGCGGCGAAGGCGCGGGCCGCCGTCCACATGCCGTGGGCGATGGCGCGCGGGAAGCCGAAGGGCCTGGCGGTCAGCGCCGAGAGGTGGATCGGGTTGCGGTCGCCGGCGACGGCGGCGTAGCGCCGGCCGAGCGAGGCCGGCAGCCGCCAGGTGTCCTCGGCGGGCAGCACGGCCCGCTCGCCCTCCCGCTCGCCGCCCGCCGGGGCGTTCGCGCCCGCGTGCCGCGCCAGATAGGTGGAGCGCGAGGACCAGGCCGTACGCCCGGCGAGCCGCGCCTCGGTCACCACGACGGCCTCGGTGCCGCGCCGGTGGGGCAGGAACTCCTCGACGTACACCACGAGGTCGGGCCGGTCGTCGCCGCGCAGCTCCCGGCGCTGGGTGATGGTGAGGGAGGTGTGGACGAGCCCCATCAGCGGGAACGGGAAGTCGGACGAGGTCATCAGCCGTAGCTGGAGCGGGAATCCGAGCAGGTGGGGATAGGTGACGGGCAGCACCGGCCGCTCGTCCGGGACGCCGTCGGCGGCGAAGCCGCACAGTTCGGCGTACGAGCGCAGTGCCTTCGGGTCGGCCTCGGCGCGGGAGAGGACCAGCCGGGTGGCGGGGGCCGCGGCCCCGGCCGAGGCGCGTTTGAAGAGCGAGGTGGCGCCGCCCTTGGCGAGCAGGGGCAGGAGCGCGGGCGGGGCGGCGAGGTGGCTGTCTGCCATGGTCAGGCCCCCAGCAGCGACTGGCCGCAGACCCGTACGACCTGCCCGTTGACGGCGCCCGAGGCGGGGTGGGCGAACCAGGCGGTGGTCTCGGCGACGTCGGCCGGGCGCCCGCCCTGCGCGAGGGAGTTCATGCGGCGGCCCGCCTCGCGGATGAGGAGGGGGACGGCGGCGGTCATCCTCGTCTCGATGAAGCCGGGGGCGACCGCGTTGACGGTGACGCCGTGCTCGGCGAGGGCGCGCGGCCCCAGCGAGCGGACCAGACCGACGATCCCGGCCTTGGAGGCGGCGTAGTTGGTCTGCCCGGAGTTGCCCGCGAGGCCGGCGATGGAGGCGGTGGCGACGATGCGCCCGCCGGGGCGGATCGTGCCGGCCCTGAGCAGGGCGTCGGTGGTGGTGAGGACCGAGGCGAGGTTGACGTCCAGGACCGAGGCCCAGCGGTCGGCGGGCATGTTCTGGAGCCGGCGGTCGCGGGTGATCCCGGCGTTGTGGACGAGGACGTCGAGGCCGTCGGGAAGGGCGGCGGCGATGCGTTCGCCCGCGTCCTCGGCGGTCATGTCGAGCGGCAGGGCGGTCCCGCCGAGCCGGTCGGCGACTTCCACCAGGTCGGCCTGGGCGGCGGGCACGTCGAGGACGACGACGTGCGCCCCGTCGCGCGCCAGGGTCGCCGCGACCGCCTCGCCGATGCCCCGGGCCGCCCCGGTGACCAGCGCGGTCCGCCCGGCGAGTGGCCGCTCCTCGTCGGCGGAGCCGGTCGCGGCGCCCCGCTCGCCGAGGGCCCCGGTGGTGATGACCTGCCCGCTGACGTACGCCGACTTGGGGGAGAGGAGGAAGCGCAGGGTGGACTCGGCGCCGGGGACGTCGGCGATCCGGACCAGCTGTACGGTCCGCCCGCGCCCCGCCTCCTTGCCGAGGGAGCGGACGAACCCCTCCAACGCCTGCTGGGCGGCGGCCTGGTGGTGGTCGGCCGGGTCGGGTGCGGCGCCGAGGACGACGATCCGGCCGCTGTCGCGGACGCCCCCCATGACGGGGTGGAGCGCCGCGTGGACCGCGCCGAGCCCGGCGGTGTCGCGTACGCCGGTGGCGTCGAGGACGACCGCGGCCGGGCGCTCGGCCTGGTCGCGTACGTCGAGCCCGGTGCGGGCCAGTGCCGCCGCCAGCGCGTCGCGGTGCGCGGAGACGCCGGCGCTGAGGTGGAGCAACGGCCCCTCCAGGGTGGGGTGTCCGGCGGACCAGCGGCGCAGCTCGGCGGGCTGGGGGAGGCCGAGGCGGCGGGTGGCGAACCGGCCCGGGGCGGTGCGGGTGAAACGCAGATAGCGGTCGGCCATTGTCGAACTCCCGGGTGGGTCGGTAATTTACTTCTGAGTAAGGTTACTCAAGGGTCAGGAGCTGGTCGAGATGAAGCCGCCCCACCGCACCGCACATCCGGTCGCCGTCCTCGGCGGCAGCCGCATCACCGTCGCCCGCTCCGAGGGCGCCGTGCCCCGGCTGCTGGAGCGCACCGGGCTCCCCCTCGCCGCGACCGGCACCCGCACCGTCGCCACCCCCGCCAAGCTGCCCGCCGAACGCGGGCGCCCCAGCCAGGAGCTGATCTCGATCTGCGCCGCCGGCGGCCAGGGAGTCACCGCGATCCTGGAACGCCCCTGACCGCACCGGCCCGCCTCCGGACCCGCACGCCGGAGGCCACCGACAGGGGAGGCGCGGCGCGCACCCGCCCACCCACGCCGCGCCGCGTCTCCCCGCAACCCGCCGGCCGGGAGCCTTCGCCAGACGTACCCCACCCGCACACACCGCCGACTCCACCCGACCCGATGTTCGCGCAACCCTCTGACGCACCAGTGCGGCTCCCCGCCCCCGCCGGGACGCCGCCCGCCCGCCCGCCGAGCCCACCTGCCGAGGAGCCGCCCTCATGTCCGCGTCCACCACCCCGCCCGCCGCCCCGCTCGCCCGCACCACCGGGGAGGACGGGCGGCCCCGCCTGGTCGTACCGGAGCTGCGCCGGGTGGACGGCACGGTCCGCGAGGCCGCCGTCCCGCCCTTCGCCCCGCCCGCCGCTGGCTCGCTCGCCGACATCCCCTTCGACAACGCCCGCGAGGCGCCCGGCGAGGCGGTCCTCTCCCGCAAGGACGAGGCCGGCGGCTGGCAGGACCTGACCGCCGCCGACTTCGCCGCCGAGGTGCTCGCCCTCGCCAAGGGCCTGGCCGCCACCGGCCTGGAGCCCGGCGACCGGCTCGCCATCATGGCCCGCACCACCTACGAGTGGACGCTGCTGGACTTCGCCGCCTGGGCCGCCGGCCTGGTCACCGTCCCCGTCTACCCGACCTCCTCGGCCTTCCAGACCCGCTGGATACTCCAGAACTCCGGCGCCAGGGCCCTCGCCGTCGAGACCGCCGGACAGGCCGCCGCCGTGGGCCCCGAACGCGACCGGCTCCCCGACCTCGCCCACGTCTGGTCCTTCGCCACCTCGGCCAAGGACCCAGGGGGCGACCTCGGCCGCCTCAAGGAGGCCGGAGCCGCGATCGGCGACGCCGAGATCACCCGCCGCCGCGGCGACCTCACCCCCGACACCACCGCCACCCTCATCTACACCTCCGGCACCACCGGCCGTCCCAAGGGCTGCGTCCTGACCCACGGCAACTTCTTCGCCGAGGTCGACAACGCCATAGAACTCCTCCACCCGGTCTTCACGTCGGTCTCCAAGGACCCCGCCTCCACCCTCCTCTTCCTCCCCCTCTCCCACGTCTTCGGCCGCATGGTCGCCATCGGCTGCCTGCGCGCCCGCGTCCGCCTCGGCCACGCCCCCAGCATCAGGACCGACGACCTCCTCGCCGACCTGGCCGGCTTCCGCCCCACCTTCCTCCTCGCCATCCCCTACGTCCTGGAGAAGGTCTTCAACACCGGCCGCGCCACCGCCGAGAAGATGGGCCGCGCCTCCTCCTTCGACCGGGCCGCGCGGATCGCCCGCTCCTGGGGCGAGGCCGTCGAGGCCCGGCAGCACGGCACGGGCCCGGGCCCCGGCCTGCCCCTGCGCGCCGCCCGCGCCCTCTACGACCCGCTGGTCTACCGCCGTATCCGTGCCGCCCTCGGCGGCCGCGTCCGGTACGCCATCTGCGGCGGCTCCCCCCTCGGCCGCCGCCTCGCCGCCTTCTACGCCGGCGCGGGCATCGAGATCTTCGAGGGGTACGGCCTCACCGAGACCACCGCCGCCGCCGTCGTGACCCCGCCGCTCAAGCCGCGCCTCGGCACGGTCGGCTGGCCCCTGCCCGGCGGCCGGGTCAAGATCGCCGACGACGGGGAGGTGCTGCTCGGCGGCGGCCACGTCTTCACCGGCTACTGGGACGCCGAGGCGGGCGAGGTCACCCGCGGGCCCGTCGACGGCTGGTTCCCCACCGGCGACCTCGGCGCCCTCGACGAGGACGGCTACCTGACCATCACCGGCCGCAAGAAGGACATCCTCATCACCACCGGCGGCAAGAACGTCGCCCCGGCCCCATTGGAGGACTGGCTCCGGGCCCACCCGCTGGTCGGCCAGTGCATGGTCGTCGGAGACGACCGCCCGTACATCACCGCGCTGCTCACCCTGGAGCCGGAGGGCATCGCGCACTGGCGGAAGATGCGGAAGAAGGAGGCGCTGCCCCCTGAGGAACTGGCCCGCGACCCGGAACTGCTGGAAGCGCTCCAGAAGGCGGTGGACGACGCCAACAAGCTCGTCTCCCGGGCCGAGTCGATCCGCCGCTTCACCGTGCTGCCGGTGGATTTCACGGAGGAGGCCGGGCACCTCACACCGTCGCTGAAGATCAAGCGGGCCGCCGTCGAGAAGGAGTTCGCCGAGGAGATCGAGGCGCTGTACCGGAAGTGAGCAGCCCTTCCGGGAAGGCCCCGGGAAGGCCCCGGGGAAAGGCAGGAGCCCCGTCCCCTCCGCCGAGGCGGAGGAGCGGGGCTCCTTGGGTACTGCTATCGGGACCGGATCAGTCGGCCACTCCCAGCTGAGCGGATGCTCAGGCGGGGGTGACGTTCTCCGCCTGCGGGCCCTTCGGGCCCTGCGTGACGTCGAAGGTCACGGCCTGGTTCTCCTCAAGGGAGCGGAAGCCGTTGGCGTTGATCGCGGAGTAGTGGACGAAGACGTCGGGGCCTCCGCCTTCCTGGGCGATGAATCCAAAGCCCTTTTCGGCGTTGAACCACTTCACGGTTCCGGTAGCCATAAGCCCTCCTTGGGCCAAAGGGTTGCCCTGCTCCAGAACCTGCAAGTGTGAAAACAAGTGCAAAAGTCTGAAAATGACGAGAGCCTGCGGTCACATGCTCCGCAGGCTCTGTACTGCAAGGGAAACCAAACTGCAACTTGCGGCGAGCCTAGCACGCAGGGGCTCGGCACCGGTAGAGGGAAAGATCACTTCACCCGGACGTTTGATTGCCGCTGGTCAGCCGTTGACAACGGTACACCCGGCCTGCTCGCGACGCTCCGCCCGGTACCGTTCGGCGGGCCCCCGCGTGAGCCCTGCGCAAGGCGGAGCTAGCCTCACGAGGTGGACACTTCTCGCGCTGACGCATCCGACGACCTCCCGACCGACCCCAGCGCGCGAGCGCACCGCGACGCGCCCGCCGGGCAGGCCCGCACCAGGCCCCGTGTCGGCCACATCCAGTTCCTCAACTGCGTCCCCCTCTACTGGGGGCTCGCCCGCACCGGGACCCTGCTCGACCTGGAGCTGACCAAGGACAGTCCGGAGAAGCTCTCCGAGCAGCTGGTCCGCGGCGACCTCGACATCGGACCGATCACCCTGGTCGAGTTCCTCAAGAACGCCGACGGCCTGGTCGCCCTGCCCGACATCGCGGTCGGCTGCGACGGGCCCGTCATGTCCTGCGTGATCGTCTCCCAGCTGCCGCTGGAGCAGCTCGACGGGCGCCGGGTCGCCCTCGGCTCGACCTCCCGCACCTCGGTCCGCCTGGCGCAGCTGCTCCTGGCCGAGCGGTACGGCGTCACCCCGGACTACTACACCTGCCCGCCCGACCTCGGCTCGATGATGCAGGAGGCCGACGCCGCCGTCCTCATCGGCGACGCCGCCCTGCGCGCCAGCCTCCACGACGCCCCGCGCCTGGGCCTCCAGGTCCACGACCTCGGCCAGATGTGGAAGGAGTGGACGGGCCTGCCCTTCGTCTTCGCCGTCTGGGCCGCCCGCAAGGAGTACCTCGCCGAGCAGGAGCACACCGTCCGCCAGGTCCACGAGGCGTTCCTCGCCTCCCGCGACCTCTCCCTGGAGGAGGTCGGCAAGGTCGCCGAACAGGCCGCCCGCTGGGAGGCGTTCGACGCGGAGCTGCTGGAGCGCTACTTCACCACCCTGGACTTCCGCTTCGGCCCCGACCAGCTCGGCGGCGTCCACGCCTTCGCCTCGCGCATCGGGGCGGGGGAGGTCCCGGTGGCGTTGCTGCCGCCGGCCTGAGTCGGCCGCGGGGGCCCCGCGCACCCGGGGTGCGCGGGGGAGCCTCGGCTACAACGGGGTGGTGACGGTGGCCAGTTCGCCGTTGCCCAGGTGGAGCATGCCCTTGCCCGGCGCGACCTGGCCGCCGGTCTGGCCACGCGAGATCCGTACGCCGATGAGGTCGCCGGAGGAGGAGTCCTGCGGGGAGAGCAGGATGCCGCGGCGGGCCTTCTTCGCGTCGACCTGCCAGCCGGAGAAACCGCTGCAGACGTCCTCCTCGTCGCCGGCGATGACCAGGGCGAGGCCGCGCTCGGAGCCGCGCTGGATCAGCTTCTTGAACTGGCCCTCCGCGTCGCAGTCCTCCAGGACCTCGCCGTCGTCCACGACCACCACCACCGGAGTCTCGGGCGTGGGCTCCGCCTCGTCGATCAGCTCCTCGAACTCGTCCTCGTCGATGTCGTCGCCGGTGAACACCTTCAGGACCTGGTCGTGGCCCTCCAGCTCCCGCAGCGGGGAGCGGCGCGGCGCCGCGACGACCAGCCGGACGCCCTGCGCCAGGAACGAGCGGACCATGGTCATGAGGACGGTGGAGCGGCCCGACTTGGCCGGGCCCGCGATCACGAACGCCGGGACGCCCTGCGCCAGGTCGGGCCCGTGGCCGGTCAGCTCGTCGCCGCCGACGCCGACCAGCGCCCACAGCTTGGAGCGGGAGACCTCCTGGTCGCGCAGCTCCCACGCCTCGTCGAAGGAGATGCGCGAGGGCAGGGTGTCGACCCGGAACGGGCGGCGGTCGCGCGGCACCCCGGCGTCTCGGGCCTGGGCGGCCTCGCCGATGGCGGTGATGGCCGCGGCCTGGCCCTGGCCGGTGGCGTCCTCGGCGAGCAGCGCGAACTGCGTCTCGGTGCCGAACTCGTTGCGGTAGCCGCGGCCGGGCGGGATCTCCTCGGGGACCTTGCGGGCGGGGATGCCGAGCATCGAGAAGTC
Source organism: Streptomyces sp. BBFR102 (assembly GCF_051397025.1). Lineage (NCBI taxonomy): Bacteria > Bacillati > Actinomycetota > Actinomycetes > Kitasatosporales > Streptomycetaceae > Streptomyces > Streptomyces sp. BBFR102. Next base: position 2,286,199 of record NZ_CP195757.1, on the reverse strand, counting down.
GGAGCGGTCGGCGAGCCGCAGCCCGTACTTGTCCTCGGTGAGGGTGGCGACGCGGCCCACCAGGAGCTGCCGGTCACCGGTGATGATCATGTGGATGCCGACGCTCGCGCCCTCCCGCATGATCGTGGTCAGCTCGTCGGTGAGGGAGCCGTGGTCGATCTCGCCGAGGGTGGGCAGCCAGCCCTCCCAGCGGTCGAGCAGGCAGACCAGGTGCGGCAGCCGCTCCTGGTCGGTGGCCGAGGCCCGCTGCTCGCCGATGTCGGCGAAGCCCGCCTCGGCCAGCAGGTCCTGGCGGCGCCCCAGTTCCCCCTTGAGCCGGTTGATCAGCCGCATCACCCGCTCGGTCTGGTTACGGCCGACGACGGCGCCGGTGTGCGGCAGCCGGGTCAGGGCGTTGAGGGCGCCGTTGCCGCAGTCGATGCCGTAGAGGTGGACATCGGCGCAGGAGTGCGTACGGGCCAGCGAGGCGGCGATGGTGCGCAGGACCTGGGAGCGTCCTGAGCGGGGCGCTCCGCCGATCATCAGGTGGCCGAAGGTGGCGAAGTCGACCACCACCGGGCGGCGGGCCTGGTCGGCGGGGAGGTCCTCCACGCCGTACGGGGCCGGCGGGAGCGCGCCCGGGGCGAGTGTGGTGGCGGCGGGGGCGGGGATCTCGTCGAGCAGCAGGGTCTCGGAGAGCGCCGGGAGCCAGGGGCTGTGCTGGGGCGGGATGGCGAGCGCGGTGTTGGCCTCGCGGACGGCGTCGACCAGCACCTTCAGGTCGGTGATCTCCTCCTCCTCGCGGGCCTCCACCTTCGGTTTGGTCAGGGCCGCGCGGCCCAGGTCCGGCCAGCCGAGCGCGCCCACCCAGGGGGTGAGCAGCTGCGGGTCGGCCGCGCCGGGGCGGCGGCCACCGACCCGGCCGGACTGGAAGGGGACCAGGGAGGCGTGGCCCAGGCGGACGTAGGCGCGGCCCGGGGTGGACTTGGAGATGTGCCCGGCCTCGGGGGAGTCGATGACGTCGCTGGACTCGCCGCCGTCGGTGACGCGCAGGGCGATGCGGAGGTTGGTGTTGGCACGGATCTCGGGTGAGACGACGCCGCTGGGCCGCTGGGTGGCGAGCAGCAGGTGGATGCCGAGCGAACGGCCCCGCTGCGCGATGTTGACCAGGCCGGTGACGAAGTCGGGCAGGTCGCGGACCATCGAGGCGAACTCGTCGATGACGATGAGGAGCCGGGGCACCGGGGCGTGCGACGGATCGCGGCGGACCAGGTCCTGGTAGTCCTCGATGTCCTTGGCGTCGGCGTCGGCGAGGATGTGCTCGCGGCGCTTCAGTTCGGCGCCCAGCGACTCCAGGGCGCGCTCCACCAGATGGGCGTCGAGGTCGGTGACCATGCCGACGGTGTGCGGCAGCTTCACGCAGTCCTTGAACGCCGAGCCGCCCTTGTAGTCGACGAGGACGAACGTCATGTTCTCCGGGGTGTTGGCGACCGCGAGGGCCGCCACGATCGTCTGGAGCAGCTCGGACTTACCGGAACCGGTGGTACCCGCGATCAGGCCGTGCGGTCCGTCCTTGCGCATGTCGATCCCGAACGGGCCGTCGTACGACTCCCCGATGACCGCCATGGTGGACTGGCCGCCCATCCGCCAGCGGGCGGCGATCGCCTCGGAGGTCGGCGGCTCCAGCTGGAGCACGTCGAGCAGGCGGCTGGAACCGGGCAGCGCGGAGTCCTCGGTCTCCCCGCTGATGTCGCGCAGCGGGGCGAGGGCGCGGGCCAGCCGCAGGCACCAGGCGGCGGAGACGAACTCGGGGCGCACCAGAGTGCGTTGCTCGGAGCCGTTCTCCTCTACGCGTAGCCGCAGCTGCTCCTGGCCCGCCTCGGCCTCAGTGTGCCCGGTGGGGTGCCACGCCTGGAACGAGGGGAAGGTGCCCGGGCGGGCCACCGCGGCGGCGGGGACGGCCCGCGAGGCGGGGTCCAGCTCGCGGGGCCTCGGCTCGGCGACGACGACGGCCAGGCACTCGCCCGGCAGGAACCGCTCCTCGGTGTCGAGGCAGAGGGCGTAGATGTGGGCCTCGGGGCCTTCGCGCAGCAGCCGCACGACGCCGGGCAGCGAGCGCAGCCGGCGGGAGCCGTCCCAGACGACGAGGATGTCCGGGTCGGAGAAGCCGGCGTTCTGGCCCCGGTTCTCCTGGAGCGCCTTCTGGCGGGCGTCGAGGAGCTGGGTGAGTTCGCCGATCCGGGCGCCGACCGTCTCCGCGTCCGTGCCGATGAGGAGGTTGACGTCCTGGCCGCCGGCCGGGCGGCTGTGCGGCAGCCACCGCGTCCACTCCCAGTCGGGCTGGGCTCCGGTCTCGGTCAGTACGTAGAACTGCACGTCCATCGGGCTGTGCAGGGCCGCGGTCTGGGCGAGGGCCCAGCGGCCCATGGCCCGGCCCGAATCGCCGGGACCGGCCATGCCGACCACGCCGAGCTGGCGCAGCGGCAGGGTGACCGGGGCGTCCTGGATGCGCCAGGTCACCTCACGGCGGTGCTCGTCCTGTTCGGGGTCGTCGAGGACGACCTCGGAGGGCAGGTAACCGGTGCCGACGCGCAGCAGCAGGTGGTCCTGGTCGGTGCGGCGCCGCTCCCACAGGCGGGTGCGCGGCCCGGTGCACAGGGACAGCACCAGAGCGGGGTCGGGCACCGCCTGCCGCCGGTCGAGGCGTTCGGCGACCAGGGCGTCGCGGGCGTCCTGCTGGATGCGGGCCTTGGTCTCCTTGTACTCCTTCACCGTCTTGGCGTGCGAGCGGCGGCCGTGCTTCTTGTCCATGAAGTAGTTGCCGAAGAGCATCAGGGGGCTCAGCAGCGCCATGATCATGTAGTACCAGCGGCCGAAGATCGCCACCGCGACCACGGCGCCGACCAGCGGGAAGAGCGCCATCAGCCAGGGCAGCGGCCGGGCCTCGTACTCCTTGGGGCGGCTCGGCAGGTGGAAGCGGGTCTGCCGTGTCGGGGGGCGGAGCCTGGGCGGGCGGTTGTAGTCCAGGCCGAGACCGTCCTCGGACCATTTGAGCGCCGCGTTGGGCGGGGTGTAGCGGTTCAGCTCCAGCAGGGTGTTGCCGATGGCTATCTGGCCGCCCAGGGGCCAGCTGTCGCCCTCGACCGGCTCGCCGTCCAGGGTGATCTCGCGGTCGCCGCGCGGCGGGCGGACCTTGCGCGGGTCGCCGTCGGGGAGGGCGAGGCCGTCCTTGACGTCCTTGGCCCGCTGCTTCTCGCGCTTCTCGGCCTCCCGTTCCTGCCGCTTGACGCGCTTCGCCCGCTCCTTGGGCGTCTCGCCGGGCGGCGGCTCGGTGGGCGCCGGCCCTTCCTCCTCGCCGGGGGAGACGGACTCCTGGTGGACGGCGATCTGGCAGGTGCCGTCGGTCGCCACCGACAGGGTCAGGGCGCGGGCGTCGAGTTCGGGGTCGTCGATGCGCAGGCGGGCGGCGAGGCCGCTGCCGATGTCGTACCGGCCGACGCCCAGCCGGTGCACGGAACCCGCGGACGGCCCGCCGACGACGCGGAGTTCGACCAGCCCGGAGGGCTCCCCCGGCAGACAGCCCGCCGGGTCGTGGAGGCTGACGACCGCGCCGTCGCGCAGCGCCGAGGTGGGGATGGTGGCGTGGGGGTCGACGGGGTGGCCGTCGACGAAGATCTGCGGACCGCCGTCGCCGCCCGCCGCGCCCTGCCCGATCGGAACGACCTGGCCGTGCCCGGACACGCCGAGGCTGTCGGCCAGTTCGCGGGCGATGGCCGCCGCCGGGGCTTCCGGGTCGGCGTCGAGGACGACGTCGGTACTCTCCCCGCCGAAGGGGTCGACGACGGTCAGAGTCAGGCGCACGGCTGCTCGGCCTCCCACAGGTCCCCCGTGCCCGCTTCCTGGACGCGGGCCACCGATGAGCCGACGATAGCGGTCGGGTTCGGCCCTGGGGCAATGGGCCGCTGTGGGGAAAGCGTGGACGCGCCCCTCGCTGCACGGGCCAAGCCGCAGGTACGGGGCATTTGGGGCGCCGGGGCGGCTGGAGAGGCTGTCATGGTGCTGTCACAACTCCGCGGAAGCGGGGGGATCGGGGGTGTCCGCTCTTGACTCCCGCCCGTAAGCTGCTTGCTCAAGAGCGGACGATCACACCGGTGGCCGCGCGCGCCGCGCGGGGTCCGCCGGTCCGCGACAAAGGGAGCCACGGGGGCTGTCCCTGCGGCGAGTTGAAAAGGGGAGCGCTTCATGGGCCAGGGCAAAGACCTTGACGTCACATACCAGGACATGCGGGATGCGGCCAAGCATGTCGTCAAGGAGAAGGGCAAGGTCGACGAGAAGCTGGACGGGCTGCGCAAGTACATCGCCAACCTGGTCGAGTCCGGCTACGTGACCAAGAGCTCGTCCAAGGCGTTCGACGAGAACTTCGATGACTTCACCAAGGGCGCCAAGAAGACCATGGAGGGTCTGGACGGCATGGCCGACTACCTGACCATGGCCGCCGACAAGTTCGAGCAGATCGACGACGAGCTGGCCAAGTCCGCCAAGAAGTAAGGCGGCCACGCCACTTGAGGCGACTGCGAAGCCCCGGCTCCCCGGCTCCCGGGAAGCCGGGGCTTCCGGCTCGTTCGGGGGCGCCCGGCCGGTGAGAAGCCGTCACGGCCGGGCCGCCCGAAGTCATCTGACCCGGCGCCGGGTCGGGCCGGAGCCCCGCGGCGACCTCGGCCGGCTCCGCCAGCCGCCGGACGAGCCGTGCCGGGTCGTGGCGGACGCTCCGCGCCATGACGCCCCTGCCGAACTCCGCGCACCGCCGGGCGCAGGTGGGCCTCACCATGGGCATGCCCTGGGGCTCGCCGGCCTCGGGAAGACCACGGGTGGCTCCCGCGGCGCGGTCTCCCGCGACGCCGGCCGGACCCGGGTCACGCGTCAGAGCGTCAGCGACAGCGCCATGTTGTCCACGATGGCGGTGATCGGCTCGTCCAGGACGGGTTCGGTCCAGGAGCAGGTCAGGACCAGGAGGCCGTTCTCGCCCCTGGGCTGGACGCCGTAGGCGAGGGTGCGGATGACGGGGCGGGAGCCGAAGAGGCGCTTCTTCTCGCCGATGATGTCCTGGCGGATGCGGACGGCGGGGCCGAGGGGGAGGTCGGTGTGGTCGATCTGCGGTGGGCCGAAGTCCTCGGAGGCGAAGTGCTCGGCCATCCACTGAGGGGTCACCTCGGGGGTCGCCTCGTCGGGGAGGACGGCGTTGAGTTCGACCAGGCCCGCCGAGGCGTCGAAGCCGCTCACGTACCAGGCGAAGGCTCCCAGCGGCCCCCGGGTGGCGCTCTCCTCGGCGACCGAACGCAGGTCGCGCGAGAGACGCTTCATGTCGGCCCGTTCACCCTCGGCCGCGTAGCGCGCGGCGAGTTCCGCCGCCGTCCCCTCGGCCCAGGCGCCGAGGCTGAAGGGCGGTGCCACGTCGGGGAGCGGAACCCAGTCCTCGTGGTGGTTCACACCGAGGTCGGAGATGTCCATCAGCGGTCGGTCCTTTCTGTTCACGCGTCCGACGGCGTGGAGCCGGACGGCTGCTCCTCGTCGGACTTCTCGGCGCCGGCACTGTCCTGACGGGTCTCGCCCACCCAGACGAAGGTGTCGGCCACGGCGTCGAAGAGTCCGGTCATCGCCTCCTCCAGGGGTTCGAGCGGAGTGGAGAAGGAGAGCAGCAGGAAGGCTTCGGCGCCTGGGACGGGAAGGTGGTAGTCGACGCCGACCGAGATGTCGGACCGGCCCGTCTCCTCGTCCACCGTCCCGCGCTGCTTGCTGATGACCCGCACGGCGGGCCCGGAGGGCAACTCGCCCACGCCCACCTCGACGGTGTGCTTCCCCTCCGACAGCCGCTGGGCCAGAGCCTCCAGCGGCAGCCCGCCCCGGTGCGGAAGCGGTGCCAGGGTCACGAGCAGTGAGGCGGGGACGGTGACGGGGCCCGCCTGCTGGAGGCTGAGGTACAGCTCGATGCCGCCGTTGCGGTACGCCTTGGAGGCACGCTTGCGCAGGTCGCGGCGGAGTTCCTCCTTGACGTGCGGGGCGTTGTCCACGCCCTCGAACTGCTGCTCCACCAGGGCGTTCACCGAACGGTCCCGGGCCTCGGGTTCCAGCGGGATGCGGAACCAGCCGTCGGGGAGCAGCAGCCGGTAGTCCCGGGGCTGGTCGGGTGGGGTCACGAGGACGGGTCCTTCCAGGAGATCGGGCGTTCGAAGTGCAGACGGCTGCGCAGGTGGTGCACGCACCAGGGGGCGAACTGGAGGAGGAGTCCGGCCACGCCGAGCAGGACGGAGGTCCAGGCGGCGACCGCGGATTCGATGCGGACGACCGGCGCCCACCAGACGGAGAAGGCCGAGGAGAACATCATGACGAGCGTGGAGTTGACTGCGCCGACACTGCGGGCGAAGTACGCGGCATGCCGTGCCTCCTTCGCCCTGGGCTCGGGGAACGCGGCGCCAGGGCCCCGGAGGAGGTCAGAGTAGGAGAGCGCCACCGCACTCACCTTCCGCTCCTCGCAGGGCAGCGGCACCGCGCGACGGAACCGGTGCCACGCCGCCTCCCCACCCGGCCCCGCGAACCAGTCGGCCCACGCGCCGATCGGCGCCCGGACACCGGAGGCGTAGCGCAGTTCCACACCGACCGGCTTGCCGTCGGGACCCGTCATCCTGACCAGCGCGACGGCCGCCGCGGAGCCGGAGAGGGCGCGGCGTACGTCGGCACCGTACGGGTTGACCACCGACAGCTCCCCGGGGAAGACCCGCAGGACGGCCCGGGAGACGAAGCGTCTGGTGGCCACGGTTCCCCCGCCGCCCTCGGGTGGCCCGGGGCAGGGGGAGACCTCCACCGACGGGGGCGGACCGAGGCGGGCGGCCGAACGGTTGCGCAGGGCGGTGACGCGCCGCACCGTCAGCCGTGCCACGGGGGCGACGAACGCGGCCACCGCGGCCAGCAGCATCAACCAGGGCAGGCTCGCCTCGGAGAAGTACAGCACCGTGAACGCGAGGAACCACACGGCGCCCGCAGCGACGCGGAGCGCCTGGTACCACAGCGGAAGCGTCGGTCCCGGGCTGAGGAGGAGCGCCAGTTCCCGCCACCACGGCTCGCGCGGCGCGTCGGGCCGGCCGCGCTGCGTCCGGTCGACAGGGACCCCGCAAGCCTTGAACAGAGCGGAGATCCCACTGCGGTGCACCGCTTCCTCGAAGCCCAGCCAGCGCCCGCCCGCCGGAATCCACTGGTACGGCAGGAGCCGGCCCACCGGCCGCCCCGACGAGTCCAGGAGCCACACCTCACCGGCGCCGCGCTCCCGGCCGACCGTCTCGGCCCCCGGGAAGACCAGCAGCGCCCGGCTGATGCCCTGTGGGCCCGACAGCGGGTACCGCGTCTCACGGCGTACGCCGAAGAAGCCGCGCGAGCGCAGGACGAGCGCCTTGCCGTCGAAGAACAGCCGCGACCAGACGCTGATCTCCACCCCGGGCCCCGGCTCGGCCGCAGGGCGGAGAGCCGGCTCCGGCGTGGTGCGGGGCCGGCCGCGGAGGCTGGCCACGTCGGTGGTGGACATCGCTGAGGAACTCACTGGTGAGGCGGTGTGGTGAGACGTCCCCGACCGGATCGGCCGGGGAGGGGCGGCGGGCGGAGGGGCCCTGCCGCACCACCGTACGAAAGCCTTCCCGTACCGTCCACGGCGGCTCCCGCTCGGCCCGTCACGGGACCACGGCCCTTCCCGCGCCCTTGAGGTCGCTCACCATCGCTTCGCCCGCCGCCTTGGGGTCGGTGACCGCGCCGTACGCGCCCTCCGCGCCGGCCAGGGTGCCGGTGAGGGTGGAGCCCGCCCAGACGCCGGTCATCCCGGTGAAGTTGCCGCCGCCCTTCGCGACCTCGGCGATCGCCCTTCCCTCTGCCGAGATGCCCCGCAGATCCGCGCCCGCGCGCGCGAGGGAGGGATCGAGTTCGCCTATCGACTTCGGCAGCGCCATGTCCTTGGGCTTGGGGCCCAGGCTCGTCAGGTCCGCCCAGGTGTCCTTGGCGAACGCCTTGGGGCTGTACCCCTCCTTGAGGTTGGCCTTGCTGGGGAACCAGCTCTTGGGCGCGTTCGCCATGGCGTCGGCGTGCTTGCTGCCGCGCAGGGCGCCCTGGGTGCCGCCCTTGTTCGCGGCCTTCCACGCCTTGTTGACCTTCGTCCCCTTGGCTATCGCCTGCTGGTAGAGCTTGGTACGCGCCATCGCCCGCGCCCCCGCCGAAGCCGCCTTGCCCCCGGCGACGGCCGCCCGGCCCAGCCCGAAGGTGGCCACGCCCACGGCGTCCAGGATCACCGACTTCAGGCTCCCCTCGCCGCCCAGGTAGAGCGTGAGGTCCACGGCGAGGGCGGTGATGCTCGCGATCAGGGCCACAGCGTTGAGCACGGCGGCGAGGATCTGCCCGACGACCGGAATCCAGCCGATGGCCAGGGCCGCCACCCCCGCCCACATGGCGATCTTCCCCGCCCACTTCGAGATCTCCTTCAACCACCCGGAGTTCTCGTGCACCCAGTTCTGGAACTTGTCCTTCCAGCCGTCCTTGAGGCCGTCGTCCCCGATGACGTCGTGGATGGCGTCGGCGGCGCGCTTGGCCGCCGCGTCGCGGATGCCCTTGGCGGAGGCCACGGCCTCCCTGGCCGCCTTGAGGGCCGAGTCGGCGCTCTCCTCGGCCTTCTCGTGGCGCTTGGTGGCCGGGTCGTCCTTCGGGGTGTCGTCCGGCTGGGCGGCGAGGGCGCTCTTGGCGGTGCGGCGGTCCTCGTCCGCGGCCTCCGCGTCGCTCAGCGCCTTGTCGGCCATCTTCTGGGCGCGCGCCAGCTCGGAGGCGTACTGGGTGCTGCACACGTCGGCGTTGACGGTGGTGCCCAGGGCCCGTGACGCCTCGTCGTAGCGGCGGAACGCCTTGCGGAGCTTGTCGCTCGCGCCCTTGGCCTGGTCGCGGTACTCCTCGGCGGTCTTGGACTTCCACGCCTCGACGGAGGCGAGCGCCTTGATCTCGCCGGCCTGCTTCTCGATCGCCTCGGCGGTCTTGCGCAGTTCGCGGCCGAGGCGGGCGACATCCTCGGGGTCGCCCGGTACCGGGTCACCGGACTCGCCGACGACCTCCCAGCGGTGGGACGCGGGGCGGGAACTCATGAGCCACCGCCCTTCTTGCCCTTGCCGCTCTCCTTGTCGGCCTCACGCAGCGCGCGGGCCAGCTCGGAGTCCAGCTTCTCGTACGAGTCCGCGGCGGTCTTGGTGATCTTGTGGAGCTTGTCCAGCTCCTCCATCAGCTTGCGTCGCCGGATCTTCCAGTTGCCGTCGAACTCGTCGAACGCGTCCAGGAGTTTCTGCGACCCCATCTCGCCCATCCCGTACCCCTTGGCCGGGTTGGCCCGCTTCTCGAAGGTGTCGTGGACCCGCTTCAAGGCCCGCGCCGACTCCTTGATGCGGTCTATGTCCGCTTCCTGGTCCCCCATGATGCCCCCAACGTGCTGACCGTCTGGGCAAGACCGTAGCCAGGAGGCCGCGGCGCTGGCCAGTCAGGGCCGGGCCCGGAACGGCGGAGCCTCAGGTACGCGACCACCGCAACGACCCCCCGATCGCCCGGCACAGCCCGCCCATCGGGCCCGCGCTGCCGCTGACCGGGATGCGGAAGGAGAGGTGGAGGAAGCCGCGGCGGCCCGGGATCTCCACGTACAGGTCGAGGGATTCGGCGGTGGTGACGAGGACGGCGGGGCCCGCCGGGTGCGGGGGGCGGGTGACCGTGGCGGCCGGGTGGCGTTCGGTGAGGTGGGCGGCGAGGGAGTCGGCGGTGGCGGCGGGGAGTTCGCCGGTCGCCATGAGGGAGACCAGCAGGGAGACCGGGGTCAGGGCCGACTCGGCGGTGTCCGCGCGGAGGTAGATCTCCAGGGCGCCCCGGGCGACACCGGCCTCGGTGATGTTGCGCAGGGCCTTCCAGAGTTCGGCGCGGGTCGCGGAGGACATCCGGTGCTCGGCGGCGCGGCGGTCGGCGTAGAGCTTCAGTTGGGGGCGCCAGCGGTCCTGGCACAGGTCGATGCGGAACCAGTCGCGGGGGACGAGGAGCCGGTAGTCGTCCGGTGGCGCGGCGTTCACCAGGGCGTCACCAGGGGAGTGCCCTCGTCGTCGAAGAGCCGCAGGCTCTTGACCACGCCCGCGAACATCGAGGAGAAGACGTCCCAGCCCTCGGCGGACGGGGTGGACATCTCCAGGATCACCACCGTCTCGTTGGGCAGCGGCAGGTGCACCTGGATGAACCAGGTCGGCATCAGGGTGTCGGCTCCGCCCCCGGTCAGCACCCCGCTCACCGGGGTCTGCCGCACGCCGATGCACGAGACGGCCTTCCCGCACGCCAGCTTCAGCCGGTCCACCTCGCCGGTGCCCAGCGAACGCAGCGCCTTGGAGGTGGCCTTGAGCGGATCGCCGCCGGCCGAGCCGGGCAGGTCCCGCAGGACGACGTGGACTTCGGCCGAGCAGCGCTCCCCCTCGACCTCGGTGATGACGAACCCGGCGTACTGCACGCCCTCCTCGATGAGGGTGTCGTAGTTGCCCGCCACCATCACCGCCCACTGGACGCGCATCTCCTCGCTGCCCTTCGGCAGCACCTCCGCGGAGAGGGCGAGCAACTGGTCGGCGAGGTCGTCCGGGTCCTCGAACCGCGCGGGCAGCTCGAAGAAGCCCTCCGGCATCACCCAGCGGACGTGAACGGGGCGTTCACCCGGGGCAGCCGTCGCCTGACGGTGCTCGGGAGCGGTTGCGGTCATGGTTCTCCCCGCGCGGCGACGCCGGAGCTACGGACTCCGGCGCCGCCGCGCGACGGTCAGGCGGCGAGGGCCGCGTGGAAGGGCCGGGGCGACGGGTCCAGGACCGGGGTCGGGGCGAGGTCGGGCAGTTCCCCGGACGGGGAGGGCGAGGGCGGCGGGGTCGGGGCCGGGCCCGGCCGGGGCTCCGGCACGGGGCCGCGGCTGTCCCCCGGGTCTCCGGTGGACTCGCCGGTCTTGCCGGTGGCGATCTTGTACACGGCGGAGATGAACCCGGCGCCCTTGATGGCGCTGGTGATCGCCTCCCCGGCGAGCGGCGCACGGCCGACCTTGGTGAGGATGCCGTTGACCGCGGTGACCGCGAGGCCGTTGAAGAACTTCTCCCCCACGCCGGCGAGCGCGCCCCGCCCGGCCCCGCCGAAGGCGCCCCTGACCCCGCCCATCACCCCGCGGAACCCGCCCCCGAGCCCCCGCAGGCCCTTGAGCGCCCCGAAGCCCTTGAGGGCACCGAGCCCCGGGACGACGCCCAGCACGTCGAGGCCGAGCTTGAGGAGGTTGAGCTTGCCGCCGCGCGCCGTCATGTCGTACGCGTGCCCGGCCAGTGCCAGCGCGCTGCTGACCACGGCGAGGGCGGCGAAGATGGGGGCGAGTACCTGGAGCGGCGGGACGAACGCGCAGATCACGGCGAGGACCGAGAGGATCGCCGAGAGGTTGGCGAGACCGTCGGCCCAGTCGGCCAGCCAGTTCATGAAGCCACCGGGGTCGCGCACCCCGTCGTGGTGGATGATGTTCTTGATCTTCTTCTGGGCGGCCTTGGCCGCGTCGTCGCGGATCTGCTTGGCCTCGGAGACGTCGCGTATGCAGTCGATGACGATGTCGTAGTTGTCGTCGCGCTGGTCCTCGTACCGCTTCTGCTCGGCGGGGGACAGCTCACTGTCCGCCGGCCGCACTGGACCGGGCGGGCCGACCTTGTCCAGTGCCTTCTGGTACTTCTCGTTGGCCGTCATCGCGCGGGTGCGCGCCTTGTCCGCCAGTTCCTGGGCGCGGTTGAGCTGGCTGGCGTAGTTCTTGGCGCCGTCGGTGACCTTGGTGCCCATCGCGGTGGCCGCCTCGTCGTAGCGGTCGTAGGCCCGTTTGAGGCGTCCGGCGGTGTCGCCGGCTATCTCGTGGAAGGCGCGGCCGGCGTCACTGTCCCAGCCCTCCACCGTGGCCAGCGCGTCGATGGCGGCGGACTGCTCCTTGATGGCGTCCGCCATGTCCCGCAGGTCCTTGCCGAGCTTGGCCACCTCGTAGGGGTCGCCGGGTATCGGGTCGCCTTCGTGGATCGGGTCCCAGTCGGTGGGGCGTCCGGCCATCACTTACCACCCTTCTTGGCGTCGCGGAGGGCCTTGGCCAGTTCGCTGTCCACCTCGTCGTAGGTCTTGGCGGCCGTGCGGGTGTACTCGGAGAGGTTCTTCAGGTCTTCCATCAGCTTCTTGCGCGTCTTCTTCCAGGTGCCGGAGAAGTCGTCGAAGACGTCGCGCAGCTTCTCGCTGCCCAGCTCCTCCTGGTACCCCTCGGCCGGGTTGCCCCGCTCCTCGAACTCGTCATGGATCTTCTTCAGGTCTCTGGAGCACTGCTTGATCATGTCCAGATCCGCCCGGACCCTGTCCGCCATGTACGACCCCCGTCGTTCTGTCACTCACTGATTCATCGCGGCCCGTCAGCCCGTCAAGGCGTCCGACCCGTCGCTCGGACCCAGCAACTTCGCCAGTTGAGGGGAGAGTTCGGGTACGGGTGCGCCCGCCGCCTGGGCCACTCGTACGTCCGCCAGGTAACGCAGCGCCGCCTGACGGCCGCGCTTCTCGCGCACCCCTTGCCGGTAGCCCACCACCCACAGCGTGATCGCGACGGCCACGCCCAGGCCGAGGCCGGCGTACCCGACGGGTTCGTCTTCGAGGTAGGCCCACATCGCCGCGCCGGCCGCGGCGCATGCGGACAGGAGACCTACCTCCCCGTGCCAGCTCCCCTTGCCGACCGACTGCTCCCAGACGGTGACCTCGGCCGGCTTGCGCGGCAGCCGGACCTCGCCGGAACTGCGGGGGGCGGACGGCACCGACGGCGGGGTCGCGCCCTTGGCCGCGCCGACGGGCGCGATGTCCGGCAGCGGATAACCGGGCTTGCCCCCCGTCCGGGAGGACCCCACCAGCCAGTCCGGCACGTGCGTCAGTGTGAGGCCGTGCGCGCGGGCCAGTGCGAGGACCTCGCGGTAGGCGGTGAGGACCGGGTCGCGGTGAGCGCGGTGCCACTTCCTGACGACGTGCACCATCGAGGCGATACCCAGAACGGCGGCGACGGCCGCCGCTGCGAGGAGGAGCGTCCGGCGTCCGACGAGGGAGGGGTGAACGGGCTCGGCGAAGGGGAGCACCACGGCGGCGAGCACCAGCAGCGCGGCCAGGCAGGACGTGCCGACACCGACGGAGGAAGTCGCCCTACGCCCCCGCCGCAACTCCTCGCGGACCCGCTCGTCGTCGGTGAAGTCCACCCCCACCCGCTGTCCCACGCGGCGCACGGCCTCGTGCAGGACGGGGTCACGGCGCAGCGCGGCGCCGCTCACCGGCAGCAACTGCGGTGCGGCGCTGGGGTCCTGGCTCGCTGACATGGTGTCAAGCGTACTCACATTCGATGAGTGCGAGGTGCTTTCGGCGGGAGGAAAAACGGGGGCTTGCCGGGGTGGCCGGGCCGCCGTCAGCCGGTCGCCGCCCCCCGGTCGGGCTCCGGGCCGTCCCCGATGAGGGCGAAGGCGAAGGCGAGGCGGCGGTCGAACCAGTCGGCCCGCAGGGTCATCTCCTTGCTGCCCGCCGAGTGCATCACGGTCTCCTCGCCCGTCGACCAGATCAGCGGGCGCGGCTTCTTCTTCGCCGGCCCGCCCTCGCCGCCGCGCATCGCGCTGTCCAGCAGGGCGAACGTGGCGCTGAGGCCGACGGTGAATGCCTTCCCGGCCAGGCCGTGCTGAGCGAGTTCCCCGGCGCCGGTGATCTCGGGGCGGCCGGGCTGCGCCACCCGCCAGGTGTGCCGCCGCAGGACGCCGCCGGGGAGCCTGCGTACGGTGCCGACCTCGGCGCCGTACGCGTCGCGCACCGGGTAGGCCCGCACTCCGTTCTCCTCCTCGGGCACGCCGACCGAGCAGAGCAGCCGCTCCAGCGCCGCGTCCTCGAACAGGGCGAAGGCCGCCCCCGGGACGCGCGCGGCGGTCTCCTCGGCGTCGGCTGTGTAGGCGCAGGGTGCGAAGACCTGGTCGTACCCCTTGCGGCCGCGGGGAACCCGGACGGCCCGCTCGCCCCGTACCGCCTGGTGCCGCTTCTTCGTGACGGGCCGCTCCAGGGTGCCGACCACGAAGCGGTTGACGTCGGCCCAGGGCACCGTCTCCACCGGCGGCTCCGGCTCCTTCTTCCTCCCGATGGCCACGCGGCCCCCCTCGTCGTCGAACCCGGCCGCGGTCCGGCCGCCCCGGGCTTCGCCGACCCTACCGAGACCGGCCCCGGCCCCGCCGGTCAGACCGCCACGTTCTCGTAGAGGACGCGTATCCCCGCCTCGGAGAGGGAGACGCCGAGGGGGCGGATGCGGCTGGTGCGGAGTTCGATGGCGTCGCCGGAGTGGAGGTGGAGGTCGGCGGCGGCCCGGCCGCGTCCGGCGGGCAGGAGGACCACGCCGAGGATGTCCGGGAACGGGATGTCGGCCGACGCGCCGTTCTCGGACCGGAGTTGGAGGTGGCCGTCGCGCAGGGCGAGGACGGCGTCGCGCGGCGGGACGGTGTCCCAGGGTGAACCGGGGGCGGGACCGGGCTCGTTGAGGCCGACGCGGACCGCGTGGCACTCGGGACCGAGGTCGGCGCCGTGGCGTGCCGCGCGGATGTCGCTGACGAGGGAGGCCGCCCGCCGCCGCTCGGCGAGGAGCAGCACGAGCGGAATGCCGCAGACGAACCCGATCAGCAGGAAGACCAGACCGACGGCGCCCAGGGCGTCGCGCTGCACGGTCAGCCCGTACACGGCGACGGCCAGCGGAACGGCGGTGAACAGCCAGTAGAGCACCCGGGCATCGGCCGCCGGCTCCACCAGCAGCCCGGATTCGCCCGAGGCGAGCCGGGCACGTCGCCGGGCGCGGTCCTCGCTCATGGGGCGCTCTCCCCCGCTTCACGGCCGCGGCCGACGCCGACGTGCCCGCCGCCGTGCATCAGGTGGTCACTCACGAAGGTGCCCTCGGGTGGTGGGGGGAGGGGCCCGGGGGAGGGCCCGGCTGCGGGCGCGATCATCGCACAGGGGGCGGGGCGGGGTAAGGGGGGCGTGAGAGGTGGCCGGCGGTGGTGGCGCACGTCGGGGCGGGTCCTGCGGCGCTCATCCGGGTCTGGTCGGCGTCGGGGGGGCGCGGCGCGGAGCCGTCGGCGCGAGACCCTTCACGGCAGCGCCTCGTGTGCACCGCTCGGCTCGCGGAAGAACTCCGAGAAGCGCGGGGACGCCCTGCGGGAGCACGGGCGCGCGCTGAGACGCGGAAGCCTCTTCGCTGCCGATCCGCGTCACGTCAGTCGGCCTCGTGATGGCGGAAGTGCTCCTGGAGTTTCAACGGGTGTCGCACTAACGTCAGTTCACCCTGTCCCCTGACTGCCCCGTCCAGGAGTCGAATGTGAACCGCCGCACGTTGTCCCTCGCGCTCGCCGCCGCCGCGACTCTGACGCTGTCGGCCTGCGGCTCGGACGAGGCTCCGTCCGCCGCCAAGGACGCGATCGAGGGGGCGGAGAAGGGGGACGGCGCCCAGAAGGAGGCGCCGTCCGCGGAGCCGTCGAAGGCGGCCGGGCGTCCGGAGATCACACTGCCGGACGACGTCGAGAACGTCTTCGAGGAGTGGAAGACGGGGGACAAGACCAAGGACGCGATCCTCACGGACGTCTCTCACCGCATCAACGCCACGGATTACGCCATCACCAAGGCGGACCCGGAGGCTGAGGCGGTCAAGTTCTACTACCGGGGCAAAGCCCTGGCGGAAGCCCAGGATTGGGTTCTTGGGTACAAGGAGGACGGGCTGTCCATCACGGGGACGGTTCGCTTCCATTCACCGGGCATCGAAGTGTTCTCCAAGAGTTCCGCCGGCATCACCTACTGCGCCGACGAGAGCAAGGGTTTCGTCAAGGACCGGGAGACCGGCAAGGCGGAGAAGACCGACTCCAGCGACAACTCCCATGTTCTCTACAGCGCACGCGTAGAGAAGACCGCGGCGGGCGTCTGGCAGACCACCGAGCTTCTTTCCGAGAGGGGGAACGCCAAGTGCGTGTCCTGAAACCCAGGGGTTCGCTGTTGCTGGCCTTCGCCGCAGCGACCGCTTTGGCGCTGCTGTCCAGTCCTGCGTCCGCCGACCGGCGCCCCGGCTCCCAGGGAGGCACACAGGGAGGCACACAGGCGAAGGGTGGCAGAAGCGGCGCCACGCTGACCTCCCAGATCACCTACTCGGGGAACACCGGTGGCGCAGGCGGCGGCAGCCGGAACCAGGCCGTCACTCCCGTCGGCGACTGGACCCCGCCCGCCTGCTGGTACGAACCCCGTACGGCGAAGGAGTTCGCCACGTACATGGAGGACATGTACGACAGCGTGGTGAACATGCCGGGCCAGCACAGCTACGCCAAGACCTCGGCCGGGCAGACGCGTGAGTACTACAAGGACGGCGAGTACGAGAACTACAACCTCAAGGAGTCCGACGAGGGCCTCTGGTGGGTCGCGGTGCGGGACGAGGACCGCTGGATGGAGGAGGCCGCGAAGGCGTGCAGCGAGCCCCCCGCCTGGGTCGAGAACGGGGAGACCCCCGACCTTCCGAACGCCGTCACGCCCGAGGTCCTCGCCCAGCTCGCCTACGACCAGATACGCGTGCCGGACACCGAGGTCAGCCTGGCGCCCGGGGGCAGGACCAAGGTGAACCTGCCGACCTGGGCCTGGCTGGACCGGGCGACCTTCAAGCCGGTCTCGGTCACCGCCTCCCTCGCGGTGAACGGGGTGAACATCTCGGCCACCACGGTCGCGCGCCCCGATTCCCTGGCCATCGACCCGGGTACGAAGGACGCCGCCCTGCACCCGGCCTCCGGGGAGTGCGGGCTGGACGGGGGCGGCGTCGGCGAGCCGTACGCCGAGGGGAAGGCGGCGCAGGAGCCGCCGTGCGGCGTGACCTATCTGCGGGCCTCGGGCGGGAGCGCGTACGACCTGAACGCCACGGTGACCTGGAAGGCCGGCTGGACGGGTACCGGGCAGCCCCAGGAACAGGCGTTGCCCGACGGCGCGTTCGGCGGCGGCCAGGACGTGGTGGTCGAGGAGATCCAGTCCGTCAACCGGTGACGATGTGGGGAGATCTCGCGAAGATGCCCGATCCCCCCGGCGCGGGGACGGCGCCGCCCGGCGGTCCGCTCGCAGTGACGGGCCGTCAGGTGTGCGGGGGGCGGGGTGTACCGTCCTCTCGCGCGGTTCGCTGCGGCCATCACGCCGTGACGGCGTGAAATCCCCTGGCCAGAAGCGGAGTTCGGGATCGTGGGGGCCGGGGTGGGAACCGTGACCACCACCCCCGGCGTGACACACACCGGAGCCACTCGACCGCCTCAAGGGCCCTTCAGCCCTTGAGGCCGCCCCGCCCGCTGCTGATACGGTGCGTTGGCCCGACGCGTGACTACGCGCGGCGCGCCGGACCGCCAGACGGGTGGGGCGCGGCGGACGACCGCAGGTGGTGTCGGCATCTCTGCGGGCCGGGCGACGACGACGGATTCTTGGGTACGGGGAGCGGCTGCGTGAAGATCCAGGAGCGTGCGGGTGGGGGCAACAACCGGGCCTCCGCGCCGGCACAGCCGGGTGTGGGTGAGCGGCTTCCCACGCCGCCCAGGGAGCGCAAGCCGGCCCTCGCGGCCCTCGCCGTCCTCCTCATCCTCGTAGGCGCCCTCGGCGCGACCGTGCTGGTGCTGCGCGCGGGCGACCGAATATCGGCGATCAAGATCGAGAAGGAGATCCCGGTCGGAGCCGCCGTCACCGACGACGCCGTGACCGAAGTCCTCGTCGCCGCCGACGAGTCGGTGAACTACGTCGAGTGGTCGCAACTGGCCTCGCTGAAGAAGCTCAAGGCCAAGTACACGATCCCGAGCGGTGCCGTCGCCGTCGGGGAGATGTTCGCCGAGGGCACCGGCCTGCCCGAGGGCAAGGTCAACGTCGGCCTCTCCCTCAAGGAGGGCCAGTACCCCTCCGGGCTCAAGCCCGGTGACTCCGTGACCGCCTACCGCGTCGGCGACGCCGCCAAATCGCGCACGGGCAACGCCGAGCAGGGCTCCGGTTCCACCGCGGGCGCCCCGCTGGTCGAGAGCGCCCAGATCGCGTTGGTCCGCCAGGCCGAGGACGGCTCGGTCAACTCCGGCACCCTGCCCGTCACGGTCACCGTGGACAAGGCGGTCGCCGGACCCCTCGCCCAGGCGGCCAACGCCGGTGAGGTCGCCCTGGTGCGCCTGCCCGCCGGCGGCGCCTCCGACGGCAACTGAGGGGGCCCGCCATGGCCTTGATCGCCCTCGCCGCCGACAAGGGCTCGCCCGGCGTCACCACCGCCGCCGTCGCCCTGTCCGCCGTCTGGCCCCGCCGTGTCCTGCTCGCCGAGACCGACCCGGCCGGCGGTGACCTGCTGTACCGCAGCGCCGCCGCCCACGGAGGCTCGCTCGACCCGAACACCGGCATGCTGTCGATAGCCGCCACCGCTCGCCGGGGCCTCGTCCCCGACCAGCTCTGGGACCACACCCAGCCGCTCTCCGGCGGACTCGACGTGCTGGTCGGCATCGGCAGCGCCGAGCAGGCCGCCGGGTTCACCGGGCTGTGGCCGACGCTCGGCCAGTCCTTCGCCCAGCTCGGCGACTCCCCGCACGCCCCGGCCGACGTCATCGCCGACTGCGGGCGGATCAGCGGCGACACCGCCGCCGTCGAACTCTTCCCGTACGCCCAGCTCGTGCTGCTCGTCTCGCGGACGACCCCGGAGGCGCTGGCGCGCGTACGGGACCGGGCCGGCCACCTCACGCAGCGGCTGCACGGCGGGCCGCGCGGGGCCGCCGGGATCGCGACGCCGCTGATCGGGGTCGTGCTCGTCACCGACCCGTCCGGCTCGGCCAAGCTCGTCCACCAGGTCAACGACATGCTGGTGGCCGGGCAGACGGGCGCCCGCGTCGTCGGCACCCTCGCCGACGACCCGGCCGGCGCCGACCAGCTCGCCGGGCGCCGGCGCGGGCGGCTCGACAAGTCGCTGCTCATCCGGTCCGCCCGGAAGATCAGCGCCGACCTGTACCAGCAGTTCGGCGCCGCCTGGAGCACCCCCGCCGCGGGGGCCGGGCGATGAGCGTCGACCACCAGCTCGTCAAGCGGTTCCGCCAGGAGGCCGGCGACCGCATCGCCGAGCAGCGCCGACTCGACCAGGTATCCGGCGTCGCCGCGATGTCCGGCGAGGACGAGCGGCAGTACGCGCGTGCCGTCATCGCGCAGATCCTGGAGGAGTACGCCCGCACGGAGATCAACGCCGGGCGCACCCCGCCGGACGCGGAGACCGAGGAGCAGTACGCCGCCGCCGTGCACGCGGCGCTCTTCGGCGTCGGCCGGCTCCAGCCGCTGCTGGACGACCCCGAGGTCGAGAACATCGACATCAACGGCGCCGACCAGGTCTTCGTCGGCTACGCCGACGGCCGCGAGGCCAAGGTGGACCCGGTCGCCGAGTCCGACGAGGAACTGGTCGAGCTGATCCAGATCCTCGGCGCCTACTCCGGTCTCTCCTCGCGCCCCTTCGACTCCGCCAACCCCCAGCTCGACCTGCGGCTGCCCGACGGCTCCCGGCTCTCCGCCGTCATGGACGTCACCCGCCGCCCGGCCCTGTCCATCCGCCGCGCGCGCATGGGCAAGGTCTTCATGTCGGACCTGGTCGGCAACGGCACCCTCACCCCCGAGGTCGGCCACTTCCTGGCCTGCGCGGTCCGCGCCCGCAAGAACATCATGATCGCGGGGGCCACCAACGCCGGAAAGACGACGCTGCTGCGGGCACTGGCCAACGAGATCCCGCCCGCCGAACGCCTCATCACCGTCGAACGCGCCCTGGAACTCGGCCTCGACACCTTCGCCGACCTCCACCCCAACGTGGTCGCCTTCGAGGAGCGCCTGCCCAACTCCGAGGGCCAGGGCATGATCTCGATGGCCGAGCTGGTGCGCCGCTCCCTGCGGATGAACCCCTCGCGGGTGATCGTCGGTGAGGTCCTCGGCGACGAGATCGTCACCATGCTCAACGCGATGTCCCAGGGCAACGACGGCTCGCTCTCCACGATCCACGCCAACAGCTCGCACGAGGTCTTCAACCGCATCTCGACCTACGCCCTCCAGGCCAGCGAGCGCCTCCCCATCGAGGCCAGCCAGATGCTCGTCGCCGGGGCCGTCAACTTCGTCGTCTTCATCCAGCGGCGCAACAACTACCAGACCGGCGGCCGGCTCCAGCGCATGGTGACCTCCATCCGCGAGGTCAACGGCGTCGACGGACGCGTCCTGTCCAGCGAGATCTTCGCCGAGACCCCGGACGGACGCGTCGTCCCGCACGCCCCGATCGCCTGCCTCGACGACCTGGTGGCCTTCGGCTACCGGGGGAACTGGGCGTGATCCGCATGAGCCACCCGACCCACCTCGCCGACCCCGCCCTCGCCGCGGGCCTCCTCGACGGCATGGGCGGCCTCTTCTCCCTCCCCGTGCTGTACGCGCTGGGCTGCGGCCTCGCCGTCGGCGGCGGCCTCGCCCTGCTCATCACCGCCGTCCGGGGCCTGCCCGCCAAACCCGAGCACGAGAAGGCCAAGGCCGGTGAACGCGCCGCCGAACTCCTCCGGTTCGCCGGGCAGCGCGGCACGCTCGCGGCCGGCGTCGGCCTGGTCGTGCTGCTGGTCACCCGCTGGGCGGTGGCCGGTATCGCGGCGGGCGTCCTGGTCTTCTTCTGGGACAAGCTCTTCGGCGGCGCCGCCGAGGAACGCGCCGCGATGCGCCGGGTGGAGGCGCTCGCCTCCTGGACCGAGTCGCTGCGCGACACCATCGCCGGAGCCGTCGGCCTCGAACAGGCCATCCCGGCCTCGGCCCGCGCCGCCGCGCCCGTACTCCGTCCGCACCTGGACGCCCTCGTCGACCGGCTGCGCTCGCGCACCCCGCTGCCGGAAGCGCTCCAGCACCTCGCCGACGAGATCGACGACGCCTCGGCCGACATCATCATCGCCGCGCTGATGCTCAACGCCCGGCTGCGCGGCCCCGGTCTGCGGCAGGTCCTCGGGGCGCTCGCCAAGTCCGCGCGCGAGGAGGTCGACATGCGCCAGCGCGTCATGGCGCAGCGCTCCTCGACCCGCCGCTCCGTGCAGATCGTGGTCGCCGTCTCGGTCGCCTTCGTCCTCGGACTCGCCGTCTTCAACCGCGACTTCGTCGCCCCGTACGGCACCCCCGTCGGCCAGGCCGTGCTGGCCTGCGTCTGCGGCCTCTTCGCGCTCGGCTTCTGGTGGCTGCGCAAGCTCTCCACCATCGAGACGCCGGAACGCTTCCTCGTCCGCGACCAGCCCGCCGTCCAGCAGTTCGTCCGGCCCCGCACCCCTGACGCGCCGGGCCAGGCCGCGCCCTACGGGGCCGCCCCCGAACAGGAAGGGACGCGGCGATGAGCCTGACCACGCCGATCCTCATCGGCGCCGTCCTCGGCCTCGGCATCTACGCGCTGGTCCGCGCCCTGATGCCGGCCAAGTCCAGCCCCGTCACCCAGGTCGCCCGCATCGACGCGCTCCGCGCCCGGGGCAGCGCGTACTCCTCGGGGCGCGGCACCGGCGACAGCACGGGCCGCCTGGACACGCTGCGCTCCAAGGTCGGCACGCGCGTCGCCGAGCTGTACTTCCAGCAGGGCTGGGAGCAGCGTTCGCTCCGCGCCGACCTCGCGGTCCTCGACCGGAGCTGGGAGAAGTTCCTCGCCACCAAGGTGCTGCTGGCGGGGGCCGGGCTGTTCTTCGGCCCGTTCCTCTTCGTCATCGTGTGGCGGCTCGGCTTCGGCTCCAGCCCGATCATCCCGGTGTGGATGGCGCTCGCCTTCGCCCTGGTCTTCTTCTTCCTGCCCGACCTGGAGGTCCGCCGGGACGCCGCCGACCGCCGCCGCGACCTGCGGCGGGTCATCGGCGCCTACCTCGACCTGGTCTCCATGAGCCTGGCGGGCGGGCGCGGCCTGCCCGAGGCGCTGATGGCGGCGGCCGAGGTCAGCGACGGCTGGGCCGCCAAGCGCATCCGCAACGCCCTCAACGACGCCCGCATCACCGGGCACAGCCAGTGGCAGGCGCTCGGTGAACTCGGCGAGGAGCTGGGCATCGAGGAGCTGAAGGACCTGGCCGCCTCGCTGGCGCTGGTCGCCGACGACGGCGCCAAGGTCCGCGAGTCGCTGGCCTCCCGCGCGGAGACCATGCGGCACCGCGAGATGGCCGAGATCGAGGGCGCGGCGGGCGAGAAGTCCCAGTCCATGCTCGTCGCCCAGCTCCTGCTCTGCGCCGGCTTCCTGGTCTTCCTGATCTTCCCGGCCGCCATGCGCGTGTTCCAGGTCTGAGCCGTTCCCCGACATCCACCCCGTACGACCCCGACGACCCCACCGAGAGGACTCGCCATGCGATTCGGACGGAGCTTCAGCCACCCCGCCGTCGACTTCCTGATCACCTTCCTCCAGGCGCGCGTCGAGCGCGCCCGCGACGAGGACACCGACCGCGGCGCCTCCGCGGTCGAGTGGGTCATCATCTCCGCAGTCGTCGTCGCCATCGTCGGCGTCGTCGCGGCCATCCTCAACGCCGCCCTCAGCGAGGGCGCCAACAAGGTGGGCGACTGCATCAAGGGCGCCGACGCGGGCAGCACCTGCTGACCCGGCCACCCCTGACCCGGACGTCCCGGGGTCCGGGCCGCCCGCCCGGACCCCCGCCGCCCGCCGGATGAACCCCCGGCGTACGAGGCCGGGCCCCGGACGACCCCGGGCCCGGCCCGGTGCCGACCGACCGTGCCACGAGCCCGCCTGACCCACGAGCCCGCCCGTCCCAGGAGCGCCGAACCCGTGCAGCCCGTACCGAGAAGGCCAGGCCCCCGAGGGGGTGCCAGCGGACCGCGCCGCGCCGTACCCGCGCGCGGCTCGGCCCTGCGCCGGTTCGCCGCCTCGCGGCGGGCGGCGGCCAGGGAGTCGGGCGACAGCGGCATGACGGCCATCGAGTTCGTCTTCCTCACCCCGATCCTCTTCTTCATGATCTTCGCGACGGTCCAGTTCGCGCTGTACTTCTTCGCCGACCACGTCGCCCAGGCCGCGGCCCAGGCCGGGGCACGCAAGGCCCGCGCCACCGCCGACGAGAACCCCGGGGGCTGGCGCGGCGAGGCCCGTACGGTCACCAACGCCTACATCCGGCAGCTCGGGCCGCAACTGGTCGTCAGCCCGGACGTGACGATGCTCCAGCCCGAGGCCGGCATCGTGGGCGTGGAGATCACCGCCCGCATCCCCACCGTCTTCCCCGGGCTCGACCTCACGGTCCACGCCCAGTCGTCCGGGCCGGTGGAACGCTTCGTCGAGGAGGCCGGCTGATGGCTCCGCCGACACCCACGTCCCGGCTCACGGCGCTGGTACGGGACCGCCGCGCGCGGCTCGGCCTCGCCCCGGGCCGCTGCGCCGACGCGGGGATCTCCACCATCGAGGTGGTCATCCTCGCCCCGGTGATGATCCTCTTCCTCCTCGTCCTGGTCGCCTTCGGCCAACTGGTGGACGGGCGCGGAGCGTTGGACGGGGCGGCCCGGGACGCCGCCCGCGCCGGGTCGATCCAGAAGGACCACGGCACCGCCCTCGCCGAGGCCAGGCGGGCCGCCGAGGCCGACCTCGCCGACGTCTGCACCGGCCCGGTCAGCGTCCGGCAGACCAGCGCCGGCTTCGAGCCGGACACCCTGTTCACCGTCGAGGTCAGCTGCCAGATCCGGGGGCTCGCCATGATCGGCGTCAACGTGCCCACCACGCTCACGGCGAGCTTCAGCTCGCCCCTGGACCCGTTCCGGAGGACGGCGTGACGCTCCCCGCGCGGCTGCGTGCCGCCGTACGCCCCGGGCCTGTCCGGCGGATCTTCGTGGGCCCGCGACGCCTGGCACCCACTCTCGCCGTACGCCCGGATCACCCGAGTACGTCCCGTACGAGGGAGTTCCGGGCGCGCGCCGAGAGCACGCACCGGACGCCGCAGGCTGTTCCACGAAGATCTGCCGGACAAGCCCGGGGCCGGCTCGACGACCGGGGCTCCGGAGCCGGGGCCGTCATCGTCTTCGCCCTCGTCTTCCTCGCCCTGGCCGCTTTCGTCATCGACGGCGGACTCTCCATCTCCAAGCGCGAACGGGCCGCGGACATCGCCGAACAGGCCGCCCGCTACGCCGCCCAGGACATCGACCGCGAGGCGCTCTACCAGGACGAGGGCGGGGCCGCGCCCATCAACTACGCCAACTGCGGCGCGCGCGTGCGCGAGTTCGCCGCCGAGATGGGCATGAACGGCGCCGACATCGCCGCCAGCGGCTGCGTGGCCGCCTCCGTCGACCAGGTCGAGGTCGAGATCCAGCTCACCTACGACCCGGTGTTCACGGGGATGTTCTACGGCGGGGCCGTCACGGTGAAGGGCCGCTCGCTGGCGGAGAACGCGGTGGGGTGAGCCCGACGGGGCCACCCGCCGAGCGGCACCTCGGCCCGGGCGGACCTCCGCCAGGCCGGCGTTCGAGGCCCTCGTGAACCGTCAGCACCGAACCGAAGCCCGGCCACGCATCAGCCCGGGCGGCGCTTGAGGCCATCAGTGACCGCCACGGCCGACAGGGAAGCAGGCACCGCCGGAGCCCGGCCACGACGAACCCCTGGCGGGAACCCTCGCCGGAGAGCGGAAATCCCGCGGGCCCCCGCCCGCACCCCTTCGACAGGTCCATGCCGACTAAGTAGGCTCAGGCCGAACCCACCCGACCCCGTACGACAGGCGGCCGAGCCCGCCCCCGTACCCGTCCTCAGGACTGTGCCCATGGCCCGCCGCACTCCCAACAGCTCGACGCGGCCGACGCGTTCGACGCGACAGCCGCAGCCCCAGCCGCTGCCCCGGACGCGGCGGACCTTCGGCGACTTCGCCAAGGCGGTGCTCGCCTTCCTGGCGCTGGCCGTGCTCGTGGTCGGTGTGCCGCTGGCGCTCGCCTCGGTGATCGGCTGGCCGTTGCCGACCGAGGCGCCGTCGCTGGACATGCTCCAGCAGGAGATCACGGTGGACACGTTCCTGAACGTGCTCGCGGTCGTGGTGTGGTTCGCCTGGGCGCAGTTCACCGCCTGTGTCCTGGTCGAGGTGAAGGCGGCGCTCTCCGGCGTGGGGCTGCCCTCCCGGGTGCCGGGGGCCGGGCCGAGCCAGGCGCTGGCCCGTCAACTGGTGGCGGCGGTCCTGCTGTTGGGCGCGACCGCGGCCAGCTTCTCGCCGGGGCTGGGGCAGCTCGGCCAGCAGCTGGAAGGGCATCAGCAGCCTGTCGCGGCTGCCGCCCAGCAGACCCCGGGCCTCTTCGGCCAGGACCGGGCCGCCGCCGAGTCGGCCGCCTCCGCCGTCGCCGAACAGGCGGGCGCGCAGGCGGAGCAGGCCGCCGCCAAGCCGAGTGCGGCCAAGGGCGACACGAAGTACTACCGCATCCAGCCGCCCGAGGGCCGCCACCACGACTCCCTGTGGGAGATATCGGAGCGCCACCTCGGCGACGGCCGCCGCTACCACGAGATCTACGAGCTCAACAAGGACCGTGAGCAGCCCGACGGTTCGCGGCTCTCCGAGGCCAGCCTCATCCGGCCGGGCTGGATCATGGAGATGCCCGCCGACGCCACCGGCGGCGAACTGGTCGAGATGCCCGACGAGGCCCCCAAGGTCTCCGAGGAGGTCCGCGAGCAGATCACCGACTACGCCAAGTCCGGTGAGTCCGGCGCCGAGGGCGGCGGGGCCGCGCAGGAGCAGAAGCCGGACACCGGCGACACCGGCGACCAGGACCGCGACACCCAGCAGATCTCCGTCCCGGCCGAACGCCCCGCGGAGCGGCCCCAGGTGGCCGCCCCGGCGGCCGAGGGCTCCTCGTTCGGCCTCCCCGAGGCCCTGGTCACCGCACCGCTGCTCGCCGCCGGCCTCCTCGGCGCCCTCGGCCGCCGCCGCCGGGCCGCGCTGTGGCAGTCCGCGATGAGCGCCGCCGGCGGTCGCCGGGGCATGGAGCCGCCGGTACCGGCCGGCTCCGCCGCCGACGTCCAGGACGCCCTGCTGATCGGCGCCGACCCCGAGGGCGTCCGCCTCCTGGACCGCTCCCTGCGCGGCCTCGCCGCCTCGCTCGCCGACGAGTCGCGCCCGCTGCCCACCGTGTACGCGGCCTGGCTCAGCGACGGCGACCTCCACCTCCAGCTCGCCCAGCCCGCCGGCGAGCCGCCCGCGCCGTGGCAGACCGGGCAGGACGAGACGTTCTGGATGCTCGCCCGCGCCGACGGCGAGCGGTACGGGGACGGCGACGCCGCCGCGCCCTTCCCCGGGCTGGTCTCGCTCGGCACCCTCGACGACTCGCGGCTCCTGCTCAACCTGGAGGCGGTCCCCGGCATCGTCTCGCTGAGCGGCGCCACCGCCGACCGGGACGCCGTCTTCGCCTCGGTCGCCGCCGAACTGGCCACCAGCGGCTGGTCGGACCGGATGACCGTCACCCTGGTCGGCTTCGGCGAGGAGCTGACCGCCATCGCCCCGACCAGGCTGCGCCACCTCGACGGGGTCCCCGCCCTGCTGGAGACCATGGAGGCCGAGACGCGCCAGCGCCGGGGCGCGCTCGGCACCGCCGGCCACGACTCGGTCCTCACCGGCCGTACCGGCCCCGCCCAGCACACCCGCTGGGCCCCGCACCTGGTCCTCGTGGCCGCCGAGCCCACCGCCGAGCAGGCCACCCGCCTCGCCGAACTGGCCGCCGACGCCCCGCGCCTCGGCTTCGGCTACCTCATCGGCACCGGGGGCGGCGAACTCCCCGGCGCCGCCTGGGAGATGGAGATCACTCCGGAGGGCCGCCTGCTCGCCCCGCTGCTCGGCCTGGAACTGGACGCCCAGCGCGTCGAGGCCGCCGAACAGCGCGCCCTGGTCGACCTGTTCACCACCGCCGACCCGGACCACGAGCCCGAGCCGGGCGCCGCGCCGCCGCCGTTCCTGGTCGACGTCACCGAGCAGGGCCGCCCCGCCGTCTACGCCCGCATGGTCGGCCCGTACGAGATCATCGGCATCGACGCCCCCGACGACGCCCGCTCCGTCCTGCTCCACGAGGCGCTGGCCCAGCTCCTGCTGCACCGCGAAGGCGTCCACGTACGGGTCCTCGCCTCGGCGCTGTGGCCGCGCGGCGTCACCGAGGACGTGCGGGACGCCCTGGTGGACCGGCTGCACGACTGGCTCGGCACCGACGAGGACGGCACCCCGCGCCTGACCACCGACGCGGCGGGCCGCCTCCTCCTGGCCAAGTCGGTCGTCTCCGACCTCGACGTGCTCCGCTCGCTGTACCACGAGGCCACCCAGGGCCGTGGCGCCGGCGACCGGGCCGTGCGGGGCCGCGCCCTCACCGACGCGCTCGGACTGGTCCGTGGCCCGCTCCTCGCCGACCGGCCCGAGGGGCGGTACGGCTGGCTCTCGCACGAGATCGTCGACGCCCAACTCCCGCTCCTCGTCGCCGACATCGGCCTCGCCCTCGCCGCCTTCCACCTGGAGAAGGACCGCGCGGGCAAGGCGATCGAGGCGCTGGAGCGCGCCCTGTCCACCGCCCTCGAGGACGAGCGCCTCTGGAACGAACTGCTCCGCGCCACCCACGCGAGCGGTGACACCGAGGCCCTCGCCCGCCGCGCCGCCGACCTGGTGGCCCGCAGCGGCGCCCGGGGCGTGCCCCCGCGCACCGAGGCGCTCCTCGACGAACTGCTCCCCGCCTGGCGCGACACCGCGTCCGCCGCCGGGTGACCGCCCCGCTCTGGCTCGCCCCGCTCGCCGCCCTCTGGGGCGCCCTCTGGGGCGCGCTGCTGCCCCGCGCCGCGTACCGCTTCGCCGCCCCGGCGGGCGAGGAGTGGCACACCGCCTGCCCCGACGGCCACCCGCTCGGCGGCTGGCTGGGCAGGCCGGACTGCCCCGACTGCGGTACGCCCCTGGGCCGGCGGGCGCTCCCCGTCCCCCTGACCGCCGCCCTCTGCGCCGCCCTCGCCCTCACCACCGGGCCGCGTCCCGAACTGGCCGTCTGGCTGCTCGCGGCCCCCGTCGGCCTGCTCCTCGCCGTGGTCGACCTGCGCGTCATGCGGCTGCCCGACCCGCTGACCCTGCCGCTCGCCGCCGGGGTCCTCGCCCTGCTGGGGGTGGCCACCGCCCTGCCGGGTGCCGCCGGCTCCTGGCTCGACGCCCTGTACGGCCTGCTCGCCCTCGGCGGCGGCGCCTTCGTCCTCTTCCTGATCAACCCGGACGGCTTCGCCTTCGGGGACGTGAAACTCTGCCTCGCCCTCGGCGCCGCCCTCGGCTGGTACGGCCTCGGTGCCGTCTTCCTCGGCGCCTTCGCGGGGCTGCTCGTCGGCGCGGTCCACGGCCTCTTCCTGGTCCTGGCGAAGGGCGCGGGCCGCCGCACCGCCTTCGCCTTCGGCCCGAGCCTGCTGGCGGGGGCGTACGGGGTGCTGCTGGTGGCGGGAGCGGCGGCGGCGTGAGCCCGTTCCGGGGGCGGAGCGCGAGAGCGCGCCTCCGACGGCGGAGGCGCCCCGGACGCGAGCGGGGCGGCTCGGGGGACATGCCCACCAGCGCCCCGGAGGGGGGCGAAGCGCGCGGGAGGGGAGAGCGTAGGCTGACGGGGACCAGTTCCCCGCGCCGAGAGGTGTCAGCCGCGTGACCGAGAAGGCCGACCTCCAGTCCGTCCTCGACCGTGCCGCGGCGGGCGGCCGCATCACCCCCGAGGAGGCGGTGGCGCTCTACCGGGACGCCCCGCTGCACGCCCTCGGCGCCGCCGCCGACGCGGTGCGCCGCCGCCGGTACGCCGGTACGGAGCACATCGCGACGTACATCATCGAGCGGAACATCAACTACACCAACGTCTGCGTCACCGCCTGCCGCTTCTGCGCGTTCTACGCCGCGCCGAAGGACACCGCGAAGGGCTGGACCCGCGACCTCGACGACATCCTGCGCCGCTGCGCGGAGACGGTCGAGCTGGGCGGCACGCAGATCATGTTCCAGGGCGGGCACCACCCCGACTTCGGCGTGGAGTACTACGAGGAGCACTTCGCCGCGATCAAGAAGGAGTTCCCCCAGCTGGTGATCCACTCGCTGGGTGCCTCCGAGGTCGAGCACATGGCGCGGATCTCCAAGACCACCGTCGAGGACGCCATCGAGCGCATCCACGCCGCCGGTCTGGACTCCTTCGCGGGCGCCGGCGCCGAGCTGCTGCCGGCCCGCCCCCGCAAGGCCATCGCCCCGCTCAAGGAGTCCGGCGAGCGCTGGCTGGAGATCATGGAGACCGCCCACCGGCTGGGCGTCGAGTCGACCTCGACCATGCTCATGGGCACCGGCGAGACCAACGCCGAGCGCATCGAGCACCTGCGGATGATCCGCGACTCGCAGGACCGCACCGGCGGCTTCCGCGCCTTCATCCCGTACACCTACCAGCCGGAGAACAACCACCTGAAGGGGCGCACGCAGGCGACCCTCTTCGAGTACCTGCGGATGATCGCCATCGCGCGGATCTTCCTCGACAACGTCGCGCACATCCAGGGCTCCTGGCTGACCACCGGCAAGGAGGTCGGCCAGTTGTCGCTGCACTACGGCGCCGACGACCTCGGGTCGATCATGCTGGAGGAGAACGTGGTCTCCTCGGCCGGGGCCAAGCACCGCTCCAACCGCCTGGAGATCATCGACCTGATCCGCAAGGCCGGCCGTGTCCCCGCCCAGCGCGCCACCACCTACGAGCACCTCGTCGTCCACGACGACCCGGCGAACGACCCCGTCGACGACCGTGTGGCCTCGCACATCTCCTCCATCGCCATCGACGGCGGCACCGCCCACCCCGAACTGAAGCTGCTCGCCCCCAACTGAGCCGAGCCGCCCCCGTGCTGACCCTCCACACCGCCCCGCTGCTGCTGCCGCCCGGCGCCGACCCGCTCCCGGACGGCGCCGTACTGGTCCAGGGCGAGGCGGTGCTGGCCCTCGGTGGCCGCGCGGAACTGGCCGCCGCTCACCCCGGCGCCCGTACCCGCGCCTGGCCCGGCCTGCTCACCGCCGGCCTCACCCACGGCCGGGCCACGCCCCTGCTGGAGACGGCCTACCACCCGGACCCGCGTGAGTACGACCAACTCGGCGACGCCCCGCTCACCGGCGCCGCCCTCGCCCGGCTCGCCCCCGACCGCACCCGCTGGGCGGGCAGCGCGCGGCGCGGCGTCCAGCGGCTGCTGCGGTACGGCGTGACCCGGGTGGCCGGGCCCGTCACCGACCCCGCGGTGCGCTCGGCGCTGGCCCGGTCCGGGGTCACCGTCGTCCCCGGACCGGGACCGGCCACGGCTCCGGGGGAGGGCGCGCCGCCCTTCGACCCGTTCGCGGGCGGCCACGACGCCCTGTCCAGGGCGCCGCTCGCCCCCGGCGTCCGGGCCGACCTCGCCGCCTTCGACGTACCCGACGCGGCGGCCCTGCGGGACGGGGGCGCGAGTGCCTGCGTGGCGACCGTGCTGGCCGGGCGGCTGGTGCACCGGGCCCGCTGAGCGGGGCTCGGCGCGCCGGGAGCGGCCCGGCCCCGGGAGGTGCGGCGGCCGGAGGCACAATGGCGGGGTGACGCGTGCATCTCTGGACAAGCAGCCGCAGGAAGTCGCCTCGATGTTCGATGACGTGGCGGCCCATTACGACCTGACCAACGACGTGCTGTCGCTCGGCCAGGCCCGTCGGTGGCGGAAGGAGGTGGCCCGCGCCGTCGACGCCCGGCCCGCGCAGAAGATCCTCGACCTGGCGGCCGGCACCGCGACCTCCTCGCAGCCCTTCGCCCGCGCCGGGGCGTACGTCGTGCCCTGCGACTTCTCGCTCGGCATGCTCCAGGTCGGCAAGGCGCGCCACCCCTGGATGCCGTTCACGGCCGGTGACGCGATGCGGCTGCCGTTCCGCGACGACACCTTCGACGCCGTGACGATCTCCTTCGGCCTGCGCAACGTCCAGGACACCTCGGCCGCCCTCGCCGAGCTGTACCGGGTGACCAAGCCCGGCGGCCGGGTCGTCATCTGCGAGTTCTCCCAGCCGACCTGGGCGCCGTTCCGGTCGGTCTACACCGAGTACCTGATGCGCGCCCTGCCGCCGGTGGCCCGGGCCGTCTCCTCCAACCCGGACGCGTACGTCTACCTCGCCGAGTCGATCCGCGCCTGGCCCGACCAGCCGGCGCTGGCCGCCCTGCTCCAGAAGGCCGGCTGGGCCGAGGTCGCCTGGCGCGACCTGACCGGCGGGATCGTCGCCCTGCACCGGGGCTTCAAGGCAGCCTGAGCCGGGCCGGGCCGCCCTTCCGGCCACTCCAGGGCCTGGGCGCCAGGTAGTGCCCGCGCCGGTCACCGACCGGCCCCGGGCGCCGGCCGGGCTGCCGGGTTCGCGGTCTCCCCGGGACCCCGGCCGACCACGACGGCGAACCCCTGTAGCCCGGCCGGCGTTCGAGGCCGTCAGTGACCCGCAGGGGCGAGGCCGGCGGACCGAGGCGGAGCCCAGCCACGACCCAGCCACGACCCAGCCGGGCCGGCGCTCGGACGCCGAAGGCAGCGGCGCCGGGGCGGCCACGGCCGTCGGCCGCCCCGGCGCCCGGTCAGAGCTTGAGCCGGTAGCAGTGGCCCTTGCGGCCCGAGGGGGTGCGGAACTCCTCGGGCTCACCCATCCCCAGCCGCCGGGCCACCGCCGAGGAGCGGTGGTTCTCCGCGTCCACCAGGGCCACCACCTCGTCGACCCCGGCGGCACGCACCCGCTCCAGGGTCTCGCGGGCGGCGGCGGTCACGTACCCCCGGCCCCAGGCGGAACGCGTCAGTCGCCAGCCGATCTCGATCTTGCCGACGGCGGGGCTCCAGTCGTGCGGCCAGGGCTGGGCGCCGGTGAAGCCCAGCACCTCGCCCCCGGCGTCGGTCAGGGTCCAGAAGCAGAAGCCGTGTTCGGCGTCGTGGCGGCGCTGGCGGGCGGTCATCTCCTCGTAGACGGAACGCTCGGCGGACCGGCCGCCGAGGAACGCCATGACCTCGGGGTCGTCGAACGCCCGGTGCCAGGCGTAGGCGTCCTCCTCGGTGGGGACGCGCAGGCCGATGGCGGGCGGAGGGTTGGTCATCTTCGGTGCGGCCCTTCGGTTCGGTGACGGGTGCCGCTGCATAGACTGCCCCTGTCCCGTGCCGGACGGCACCCGATAACCCAGCCCCGGGGAGAGCCAGCAGTGAACGAGCCCCGCACCGAACAGACCGCGGACGTCATCGTCGTCGGCGCCGGACCGGCCGGCTCGGCGACCGCCTACCACCTGGCCAAGGCCGGACTCGACGTCCTGCTGCTGGAGAAGACGGCCTTCCC
This sequence comes from Streptomyces sp. BBFR102, assembly GCF_051397025.1. NCBI lineage: Bacteria > Bacillati > Actinomycetota > Actinomycetes > Kitasatosporales > Streptomycetaceae > Streptomyces > Streptomyces sp. BBFR102. The sequence continues at coordinate 2,253,833 of NZ_CP195757.1, read as the reverse complement.
GCGCGAGAAGGTCTGCGGTGACGGCCTCACCCCGCGCGCCACCAAGCAGCTGGTGGCGATGGGCATCGACATCTCCGAAGAGGCGGGCTGGCTGCGGAACAAGGGCCTGCGCATCATCGGCGGCGGCCACCGCCTCCAGCTCGACTGGCCGGATCTCGCCTCCTTCCCGGACTACGGACTGGTCCGCAAGCGCGACGACTTCGACGAGCAACTGGCCCGCCAGGCGCAGAAGGCCGGTGCCCGCCTGCACGAGCGGTGCAACGTCAGCGCCCCCCTCACCGACCCGCGCACCGGCCGCATCACCGGCGTCGAGGCCAAGCTCGGCGAGGAGAAGACCCCGGTCACCTTCCACGCCCCGCTGGTCGTCGCCGCCGACGGCAACTCCACCCGCCTCTCCCTCGCCATGGGCCTGCACCGGCGCGAGGACCGCCCGATGGGCGTCGCCGTCCGCACGTACTTCACCTCGCCCCGCCACGACGACGACTACCTGGAGTCCTGGCTGGAGCTGTGGGACAAGCGCGGCCCCGGCCCGGACCGGCTGCTGCCCGGCTACGGCTGGGTCTTCGGCATGGGCGACGGCACCTCCAACGTCGGCCTCGGCGTCCTCAACACCTCCACCTCCTTCAAGGAGCTGGACTGGCGCGAGGTGCTGAAGGCGTGGACCGCCTCGATGCCCGAGGAGTGGGGCTACACCGAGGAGAACATGACGGGCCCGATCCGCGGCGCCGCCCTCCCGATGGCCTTCAACCGCCAGCCGCACTACACCAAGGGCCTGCTGCTGGTCGGCGACGCGGGCGGCCTGGTCAACCCGTTCAACGGCGAGGGCATCGCCTACGCCATGGAGTCCGGCCAGATCGCCGCCGACGTCATCGTCCAGGCCCACGCCCGCTCCACCCCGGCCCAGCGCGAGCGCGCCCTGCTCGGCTACCCGAAGGTGCTCAAGGAGACCTACGGCGGCTACTACTCGCTGGGCCGCGCCTTCGTGAAGCTCATCGGCAACCCGAAGGTCATGAAGCTCGCCACCGAACGCGGCCTGACCCACCCGGTCCTGATGCGCTTCACCCTCAAGATGCTGGCCAACCTCACCGACCCGGCCGGCGGCGACGCGATGGACCGCGTCATCAACGGCCTGACGAAGGTGGCGCCGAAGGCGTAGGGCCGGGCGCGGGGTGCGCCTGCGTACACACGGCGGACGGCCCGCCTCCCCCAAGAGGGGAGGCGGGCCGTCGCGTGTCCGGGGGCGGGGGTACCGCTCAGCTCACAGGACGCGGACCGCGCCGGAGGCCGGGTAACCGGAGAGGTCCTGGATGACGACGCCCTTGGAGGGGTTGGCGGCGTCGAGGTACTTGCCGTCGCCGATGTAGACGCCGGTGTGGTACGCCGAGCCCTGGCCACCCCAGTAGAGGATGTCGCCGACCTGGAGGTTGGCGGTGCCGACCTGGGTGCCGGCGGTCGACTGCGCCTGCGAGGTGCGCGGGAGGTCCACGCCGACCTGCTTGAAGGCGGCCTGCACGAGACCGGAGCAGTCCCAGGAGTTGGGGCCGGTGCCGCCCATGACGTAGGCGTCGCCGACCTGCGCCTGGAGGAAGGCGACGACCGTGGCGACGGAGCCGGAGGCCGGGGCCGGGACGTCCTGGCTGGGTGCGGAGGCACCGGAGCCCGAGGACGAGGTGGTGGCGGCGGTCCGCACACCGGACAGGTCGGTGCGCTCGGCGCCGCGGGCCGCACGCTCGGCGGTGGCGGCACGCTCGGCGGCCTGCTTCTCGGCGGCGGCCTCGGCCTTCTTCTCGGCCGCGTGCTGCGCCTTCTCGGCGTCCTTCACGGCCTTCTCGGCCGCGCGCTGCTGCTCGGCGCGGTACTGGTAACCGTCGGCGGCCTGCTGGGTCGCCTCGGCGGACAGGGCCACCTTCGAGGTGAGGGCGGCGGTCAGCATGGGCATTTCGATGGTCTCGGTGACCGGCTCGGCGGCCGTGGCGGCGTTGGCGCTGCCGGCGACCGCGATGGTGCTGAGGACGCCACCGGCGACTCCGGCTCGCAGCGCCATGGTCGACGTGCTGCGGCGGCGGGGCTTCCGGTGGCTGCGTATGGGAGCGGAGTGGGGCATGGGACAACCGCTACCAGGGTCGTCCGGTTACCCACAAGAAACGTGGGGTGCGCCACAGCTGTCCGTTTTGCCCGCCGAACGAGCGGCGTACGGGCCCTTATTGACGCCACAACGGGCATAACGGGCCGTCGTGATCATGCGCGTGATCACTGGTTTTCCGCGTTACGCCCGAATTGCCCACCGCATACCACCGCAGTGGCCGGATGGCCAAGCCCCGGAGTCGGTCGCCCGGCGGCGACGTGGCGCAGGTCACGGAACGGTCACCGCGTCAGCCGCGTCCCGCGCGCTCGTGAACGTGTGCACGCGCGCCGGTGCGCAGGGGGTGCCGGGCCCCCCTCGGGGCACTGATGGAGACCCGGTGGTGAGGAGTCCGCTTTTGGCCGGTGCGTCCCGACCCGGCGGGAGCATGTGGTTCCGCTTGCGCGGGGCCGGATGGGCGGCCTGTTCCTATATCAAGCCACGGTGTCCATCGCAAAGTTGCTCTACGCGGACGATCTTGCTAGCGAAACCCCCTCCCACCTGCTCCGATGATCGAAGATGTCACGTCTGGTGATCACTCGGGTGCTTCACGTGTGAACATCACCGCTCATCCGACTTCATGATCCTTCGTCAGGTGGTGGAGATCACAAAGACGTTGGTGCCCCCGTGTCGCAGATCACAGGACGGCAGGCATAGGATGCGGGGCAGTTGGGCTTGTGAACTGCCTCACATGTTCGCGATCTTCGTGGGCGTGCCGGGGCGGATCAGGCGGAATCGCCGAGGGGCCCACGTCGCCGAATGCAGTCAGTGCCGACTGAGAGGAGCGAGGAGCGGTGAACGCGTATGCGCCCATCCTCGTACTGGGAGCCCTGGGGGCGGCCTTCGCGGTCTTCTCCGTGGTCATGGCCACCCTGATCGGACCGAAGCGGTACAACCGGGCCAAGCTCGAAGCCTACGAATGCGGCATCGAGCCGACCCCGACTCCGGCCGGCGGTGGGCGATTTCCCATCAAGTACTACCTGACGGCGATGCTCTTCATCGTCTTCGACATCGAGATCGTCTTCCTTTACCCCTGGGCCGTGAGCTTCGACGCCCTGGGGCTTTTCGGGCTCGTCGAGATGCTCCTCTTCGTGCTCACCGTCTTCGTCGCCTACGCCTACGTCTGGCGCCGCGGCGGCCTGGAATGGGACTGAACCGCACGCCCACGAGGGATCACGAGGGATAGAGGGGTCTGAGAGCCACCCATGGGACTCGAAGAGAAACTTCCGAGCGGCTTCCTGCTCACCACCGTCGAACAGGCCGCGGGCTGGGTACGCAAGTCGTCCATGTTCCCGGCCACGTTCGGCCTCGCCTGCTGCGCCATCGAGATGATGACCACCGGCGCCGGCCGCTACGACCTGGCCCGCTTCGGCATGGAGGTCTTCCGCGGCTCGCCGCGCCAGGCGGATCTGATGATCGTCGCCGGACGGGTCAGCCAGAAGATGGCGCCCGTACTGCGCCAGGTCTACGACCAGATGCCCAACCCCAAGTGGGTCATCTCGATGGGCGTCTGCGCGTCCTCGGGCGGCATGTTCAACAACTACGCGATCGTCCAGGGCGTCGACCACATCGTCCCCGTCGACATCTACCTGCCGGGCTGCCCGCCGCGCCCCGAGATGCTGGTCGACGCGATCGTCAAGCTCCACCAGAAGGTGCAGGGCTCCAAGCTCGGCGTCAACAAGGAGGAAGCGGCCCGCGAGGCGGAGGAAGCCGCCCTCAAGGCGCTGCCCACCATCGAGATGAAGGGGCTGCTGCGGTGAGCGACACCCACCAGGACCCCGAGGAGCCGCGCGAGGAGCCCGCGCTCCCGGCCGCCCGCCGCGAGGGCGGCGACGCCATCGGCGTGCGCCGGGGCATGTTCGGCTCCCAGGACACCGGCGACACCAGCGGCTACGGCGGCCTCGTCCGCACCGTCTCGCTGCCCGGCCCGGCCACCCGCCCCTACGGCGGCCCGCGTTCGCGCGAGGGGTACGGCGTCTTCGACGAGATCGCCGACGAACTCGAAGGCGCCCTCGACGAGCAGGGCCTGCTCCCGGAGAACGCCATCGACCGCACCGTGGTCGACCGGGGCGAACTCACCTTCCACATCGAGCGCGAGCACCTGCCGCGCGTCGCCCGCACCCTGCGGGACGACCCGGCGCTCCGCTTCGAACTGTGCACCGGGGTGAGCGCCGTGCACTACCCCGAGGACAAGGGACGCGAGCTGCACGCCGTCTACCACCTGCGCTCGATCACCCACAACCGGCTGATCCGCCTGGAGGTCGCGGCCCCCGACGCGGACCCGCACGTTCCCTCGCTGGTCTCCGTCTACCCGACCAACGACTGGCACGAGCGCGAGGCGTACGACTTCTTCGGCCTCGTCTTCGACGGCCACCCCGCGCTGACCCGGCTGATGATGCCCGACGACTGGCAGGGCCACCCGCAGCGCAAGGACTACCCGCTCGGCGGCATCGCCGTCGAGTACAAGGGCGCCCAGATCCCGGCTCCCGACCAGCGGAGGTCGTACAGCTGATGAGTACTTCCCACCCCCGGCAGGAGGCCGGGCACCGAGCCGCCGCCGAGGACGACGCGGTCGGCTACTCGGCCGGGCGCGAGACCACCGAGGGCACCGTCTACACGGTGACCGGCGGCGACTGGGACGAGATCGCCGAGGCCGCGGCCACGTCCGACGACGAGCGCATCATCGTCAACATGGGCCCCCAGCACCCGTCCACCCACGGCGTGCTGCGGCTGATCCTGGAGATCGACGGCGAGACCGTCACCGAGGCCCGCTGCGGAATCGGCTACCTGCACACCGGCATCGAGAAGAACCTCGAATACCGGACCTGGACGCAGGGCACCACCTTCGTCACCCGCATGGACTACCTGACCCCCTTCTACAACGAGGCCGCCTACTGCCTCGGCGTGGAGAAACTCCTAGGCATCGAGGACCAGGTACCCGACCGCGCCTCGGTGATCCGCGTCCTGCTGATGGAGCTGAACCGCCTCTCCTCGCACCTGGTGGCCATCGCCACCGGCGGCATGGAGCTGGGCGCCACCACCATCATGATCTACGGCTTCCGCGACCGCGAAGTGGTCCTGGACCTCTTCGAGTTGATCACCGGCCTGCGGATGAACCACGCGTTCATCCGCCCCGGCGGCCTCGCCCAGGACCTCCCGCCCGGCGCCCTCGACCAGGTCCGCGAGGGGGTGAAGACGCTCCGAGAGAACATCGACGAGTACGACAAACTCGCCACCGGGAACCCGCTGTTCCAGGGCCGCATGAAGGGCATCGGGTACCTGGACCTGGCCGGCTGCATGGCGCTCGGCATCACCGGGCCCGTCCTGCGCTCCACCGGGCTCCCGCACGACCTGCGCAAGACCGACCCGTACTGCGGCTACGAGACGTACGACTTCGAGGTGCCGACCGCCGACACCTGCGACTCCTACGGGCGGTTCCTCATCCGGCTCGCCGAGATGCGCGAGTCGCTGAAGATCGTCGAGCAGTGCCTCGACCGGCTCCGTGAGCCCGGCCAGGTGATGGTCTCCGACAAGAAGATCGCCTGGCCCGCACAGCTCGCGCTCGGTCCGGACGGCCTCGGCAACTCCCTCGACCACATCAAGAAGATCATGGGCACCTCGATGGAGTCCCTGATCCACCACTTCAAGCTGGTCACCGAGGGCTTCCGGGTCCCGCCGGGACAGGCGTACGCCGCCGTCGAGTCCCCCAAGGGCGAACTGGGCGCGCACGTCGTCTCCGACGGCACCACCCGCCCCTACCGGGTCCACTTCCGCGACCCGTCCTTCACCAACCTCCAGGCCGTGGCGGCCATGTGCGAAGGCGGCCAGGTCGCCGACGTCATCGTCGCCGTCGCGTCCATCGACCCCGTGATGGGAGGCGTCGACCGGTGACCGCCACACCGCCCAGCCCCTCGGTGGCCCTGGGCATGCCCCAGCTCCCCGCCCCCGCGTACCCGGCCGAGACCCGCGCCCGGCTCAAGGCCGACGCCGAGGCGATCATCGCCCGCTACCCGGACTCCCGCTCCGCGCTGCTGCCGATGCTCCACCTCGTGCAGTCCGAGGAGGGGTACGTCACCCGGACCGGCATGGCCTTCTGCGCCGAACTCCTCGGCCTGACCACCGCCGAGGTCACCGCCGTCGCCACCTTCTACACGATGTACCGGCGCAAGCCCTCGGGCGACTACCAGGTCGGGGTCTGCACCAACACGCTCTGCGCCGTCATGGGCGGCGACGCCATCTTCGACGAGCTGAAGGAGCACCTCGGCGTCGGCAACGACGAGACCACCGAGGACGGCAAGATCACCCTGGAGCACATCGAGTGCAACGCGGCGTGCGACTACGCCCCCGTGGTGATGGTGAACTGGGAGTTCTTCGACAACCAGACGCCCGACTCCGCCAAGCGCCTCGTCGACGACCTCCGCGAGGGCCGCACCGTCGAGCCCACCCGGGGCGCGCCGCTGTGCACCTACAAGGAGACCGCGCGCATCCTCGCCGGCTTCCCCGACGAGCGGCCCGGCGCGGTCGAGGCCACCGGCGGCGCCGGACCCGCCTCGCTGATCGGCCTCAAGCTCGCCAAGGGCGAACTGCCGCAGCAGCGCGTCGTCCACCCGCGCGGCCAGGACGGCGCCCCCGACGCCACCGGCCACGCCCCCTCGCCCGCCGAACACCCCAGCTCGCACGACGCGCCGCAGCAGACCGCGCCCGCCGACCCCGACAACCCGGCGGGTCCGGTCACCGGCGGCGGCGACGGCGCCGAGGAGGGGAAGTGATGACCGTGGCCGCCGAGATGAACCAGACCAGCCCCGACAAGCTGCTCGCACCGGTCCTGTCGGCCTTCTGGGACCAGCCCGAATCGTGGACCCTGGAGACCTACCGCCGCCACGAGGGGTACGAGGGCCTGCGCAAGGCCCTCGCGATGAGCCCCGACGACCTCATCGCGTACGTCAAGGACGCCGGACTGCGCGGACGCGGCGGCGCCGGCTTCCCCACCGGGATGAAGTGGCAGTTCATCCCGCAGGGCGACGGCAAGCCGCACTACCTCGTCGTCAACGCCGACGAGTCCGAGCCCGGCACCTGCAAGGACATCCCGCTCCTCTTCGCCAACCCGCACGCCCTCGTCGAAGGCATCGTGATCGCCTGCTACGCGATCCGCTCCAGCCATGCCTTCATCTACCTGCGCGGCGAGGTCGTCCCCGTCCTGCGCCGGCTCCACGAGGCGGTCCGCGAGGCGTACGAGGCCGGATACCTCGGCAAGGACGTCCTCGGCAGCGGCCTCGACCTCGACCTCACCGTGCACGCGGGCGCCGGCGCCTACATCTGCGGCGAGGAGACCGCCCTCCTCGACTCGCTCGAAGGCCGTCGCGGCCAGCCCCGCCTGCGGCCCCCCTTCCCTGCTGTGGCCGGCCTCTACGCCTGCCCCACCGTGGTGAACAACGTCGAGTCGATCGCCTCGGTTCCCGCCATCCTCCGGCAGGGCAAGGAGTGGTTCCGCTCGATGGGCAGCGAGAAGTCCCCGGGCTTCACGCTCTACTCGCTCAGCGGCCACGTCGCCGGCCCCGGCCAGTACGAGGCGCCGCTCGGCATCACCCTGCGCCAGCTCCTCGACATGAGCGGCGGCATGCGCCCCGGCCACCGCCTCAAGTTCTGGACGCCCGGCGGCTCCTCCACTCCGATGTTCACCGAGGAGCACCTCGACGTCCCCCTCGACTACGAGGGCGTCGGCGCCGCCGGGTCCATGCTCGGAACCAAGGCGCTCCAGTGCTTCGACGAGACGACCTGCGTGGTCCGCGCCGTCACCCGCTGGACGGAGTTCTACGCCCACGAGTCCTGCGGCAAGTGCACCCCCTGCCGCGAAGGCACGTACTGGCTCGTCCAGTTGCTCCGCGACATCGAGGCCGGCAAGGGCAGGATGTCCGACCTCGACAAGCTGAACGACATCGCCGACAACATCAACGGCAAGTCCTTCTGCGCGCTCGGCGACGGCGCGGCGTCCCCCATCTTCTCCTCGCTCAAGTACTTCCGCGACGAGTACGAACAGCACATCACCGGCAAGGGCTGCCCCTTCGACCCCGCCAGGTCGACGCTCTGGGCGGACCAGCACCTGGAGGCCAAGGCATGACCGTGACGACCGGCGCCGCGCCCGGCACCCCGGCCGGGGTGCCGCCCGAGGACCTGGTGACGCTCACCATCGACGGAGCCGAGATCTCCGTGCCCAAGGGCACCCTGGTGATCCGCGCCGCCGAACTCCTCGGCATCGAGATCCCGCGCTTCTGCGACCACCCGCTCCTCGACCCGGCCGGCGCCTGCCGCCAGTGCATCGTCGAGGTGGAGGGCCAGCGCAAGCCGATGGCCTCCTGCACCATCACCTGCACCGAGGGGATGGAGGTCCGCACCCAGCTCACCTCCCCGGTCGCCGAGAAGGCCCAGCGCGGCGTGATGGAGCTGCTGCTCATCAACCACCCGCTGGACTGCCCCGTCTGCGACAAGGGCGGCGAGTGCCCGCTCCAGAACCAGGCGATGCAGGTCGGCGACGCCGACTCCCGCTTCGAGGGCAGGAAGCGGACCTACGAGAAGCCCGTCCCGATCTCCACCCAGGTCCTGCTGGACCGGGAGCGGTGCGTGCTCTGCGCCCGCTGCACCCGCTTCTCGAACCAGATCGCCGGCGACCCGATGATCGAGCTGATCGAGCGCGGCGCGCTCCAGCAGGTCGGCACCGGCGACGGCGACCCCTTCGAGTCGTACTTCTCCGGCAACACCATCCAGATCTGCCCGGTCGGCGCGCTCACCTCGGCCGCCTACCGGTTCCGCTCGCGCCCTTTCGACCTGGTCTCCTCACCCAGCGTCTGCGAGCACTGCGCGGGTGGCTGCGCCACCCGCACCGACCACCGCCGGGGCAAGGTCATGCGGCGGCTCGCCGCCGACGACCCCGAGGTCAACGAGGAGTGGATGTGCGACAAGGGGCGGTTCGGCTTCCGCTACGCCCAGTCGCCCGAGCGCCTCACCCAGCCCCTGGTCCGCTCCGAGGGCGGGCGGCTGGAGCCGGCCAGCTGGCCGGAGGCGCTGCAGGCGGCGGCGCGCGGGCTCAACGCGGCGCGCGGTCGCGCCGGAGTGCTCACCGGTGGCCGCCTCACCGTCGAGGACGCCTACGCGTACAGCAAGTTCGCCCGGGTCGCGCTCGACACCAACGACATCGACTTCCGGGCCCGCCCGCACAGCGGTGAGGAGGCCGACTTCCTCGCCTCCCAGATCGCCGGACGCGGCCGTGACCTCGACGGCGGCGGCCTCACCTACGCCGACCTGGAGCAGGCACCCGCCGTGCTGCTCGCCGGGATCGAGGCCGAGGAGGAGGCACCCGGCGTCTTCCTCCGGCTCCGCAAGGCGTGGCGCAAGCACGGCCAGCGCACCTTCGCACTGGCCACCCACACCACCCGCGGCCTCACCAAGGCCGGCGGCACCCTGCTGCCGGCCGCCCCCGGCACCGAGACCGAGTGGCTCAAGGCGCTCGGCACCGGCTTCGGCCTGGAGGGCGTGGGCCAGGAGGCGGGCGAGGCGCTGCGCGCCGAGGGCTCCGTCATCGTCGTCGGCGAACGCCTCGCCACCGTCGAGGGCGGTCTGACCGCCGCCGTCCGCGCCGCCGCCGCACTCGGCGCCCGGCTAGTGTGGATTCCGCGCCGGGCCGGGGAGCGCGGCGCCGTCGAGGCCGGGGCGCTGCCCTCGCTGCTGCCCGGCGGCCGCCCGGCCACCGATCCGCGTGCCCGCGACGAGGTCGCCGCCGCCTGGGGCGTCGCCGAACTCCCGCCCCGGTACGGCCGCGACACCGGCCAGATCGTCGAGGCCGCCGCCTCCGGCGAGCTGACCGCGCTGCTGGTCGGCGGCGTCGAGGTGGCCGACCTGCCCGATCCCGCCCGCGCCCGGCAGGCTCTGGACCGGGCGCAGTTCGTGGTCTCGCTGGAGCAGCGGCCCTCGGAGGTGACCGAGCGCGCCGACGTGGTGCTGCCGGTCGCCGCCGTCGCCGAGAAGTCCGGCACCTTCCTCAACTGGGAAGGCCGAGCGCGGATGTTCGAGGCGGCGCTCAAGCCCGAGCAGATGACCCGCCGCCTCGCCCCCGGCGACCTGCGCGTCCTGCACATGCTGGCCGACGCGGTCGCCGAGGCGGACGAGGTGGGCCGCGGCGAGCTGGGGCTGCCCGACATCCGCGCCGCCCGCCGCGAACTGGACCGGCTCGGCGGCTGGGACGCCCGCCCCTCCCGCCCGGCCGTGCCGCCGGAGGCCCCGACCGCCAGCGCGCTGCCCAGGCCCGCCGTCGGCGAGGCCGTCCTCGCCGGGCACCGGATGCTGCTCGACCAGGGACTGCTCCAGCGCGGCGACGAGGCGCTGGCCGGGACCCGGCACGCCGCACCGGCCCGGCTCTCCGCCGCGACCGCCGCCGAGATCGGGGCCGCCGACGGCACCGTCCTCACCGTGACGGGCCCGGTCGGGAGCGTCGGACTGCCGCTGCTGGTCACCGACATGCCCGACCGGGTGGTCTGGCTGCCGCTCGACTCCACCGGTACCGGGGTGGCCTCGGACACCGGCGCCGTCCCCGGCCAGCTGGTGCGGATCGCGCCGGCCGCCGCGGCCCCGGCGGAAGTGGAGGAGCCGTGAACCCCGAGCGCACCGGAGGTGCCGCCGTGCCCGCAACCCCCGTCCACCGCGCCCGCCGCGCGAGCGCCCGAGCCCGGGGGGTGGCGGCGTGAGTCCGATCCTGCTGGCGGCCGAGGACCTCTCGATGTTCGGCCGCGACCCGTGGTGGCTGGTCCTGGTCAAGGCCGTCTTCTGCTTCGCCTTCCTGCTGCTGACGGTGCTCTTCGCGATCGTCTGGGAACGCAAGGTCGTCGCCTGGATGCAGCGTCGCATCGGCCCCAACCGGGCCGGGCCGTGGGGCATGCTCCAGTCGCTGGCCGACGGCGCCAAGCTGATGCTGAAGGAAGACGTCATCGTCAAGCGTGCCGACAAGGTCGTGTACGTGCTGGCGCCGGTCGTCGCCGCCATCCCCGCCTTCATGGCGTTCGCGGTGATCCCCTTCGGCCCCGCCGACAACCAGGTCTCGATCTTCGGCCAGCGCACCACGATGCAGCTGACCGACCTGCCGATCGCGCTCCTCTACATCCTCGCGGTCGCCTCGATCGGCATCTACGGCATCGTGCTGGCCGGCTGGTCCTCCGGCTCGACCTACCCGCTCCTGGGCGGCCTGCGCTCCTGCGCCCAGATGATCTCGTACGAGATCGCCATGGGCGCCGCCTTCGCCTCGGTCTTCCTCTACTCCGGCTCGATGTCGACCTCGACCATCGTGGAGGCGCAGGCCGACCGCTGGTACATCGTGCTGCTGCCGGTCTCCTTCCTCATCTACATCGTGACGATGGTCGGCGAGGTCAACCGCGCCCCCTTCGACATGCCGGAGTCCGAGGGCGACCTGGTCGGCGGCTTCAACACCGAGTACTCGTCGATCAAGTTCGCGATGTTCATGCTCGCCGAGTACATCAACATGGTGACCGTCTCGGCGGTGGCGGTGACGCTCTTCCTCGGCGGCTGGCGGGCCCCCTTCCCCGTCACCGCCTTCTGGGAAGGGGCCAACCAGGGCTGGTGGCCCATGCTCTGGTTCACCCTCAAGCTGCAACTGCTGCTCTTCCTCTTCATCTGGCTGCGCGGCACCCTGCCCCGGGTCCGCTACGACCAGCTGATGAAGCTCGGCTGGAAGGTGCTCATCCCGGTCTCCGTGGTCTGGCTGATGCTGGTCGCCACCGTGCGGACGCTGCGGAACGAGAACATGCCGTTCGCCGACATCGCCCTGTACGTCTTCGGCGGGCTGATCTTCCTGTTGCTGCTCTCCTTCGTCATCGACTTCTACCGCGACCGCCGCGATCAGGAGCGCGGCGCTGAACAGCGCGCGGAGGACACCGCGTTCGACCCGATGGCCGGGGGCTATCCGGTGCCCCCGCTGCCCGGCCAGGCTCTGCCACCGGTGCCCAGGCGGCCCGCGCGCGGCGAGCGGGAGCTGGTTGCCAGTGGGGCGCCGGACACTGTGAGTGACCGTGGTGACACGGAAGGAAAGGAGGCGTCCGATGACTGAGGGAGCCAATCAGTCGGACCAGGGGTTCCAGAACCCCGTCGCGGGCTTCGGCGTGACCTTCAAGGCCATGTTCAAGAAGCGGCTGACCGAGCAGTATCCGGAGCAGCCCAAGACGACGGCGCCCCGCTTCCACGGCCGTCACCAGCTCAACCGCCACCCGGACGGGCTGGAGAAGTGCGTCGGCTGCGAGCTGTGCGCCTGGGCCTGCCCGGCCGACGCCATCTACGTCGAGGGTGCGGACAACACCGACGAGGAGCGCTACTCGCCCGGCGAGCGGTACGGCCGCGTCTACCAGATCAACTACGCCCGCTGCATCCTCTGCGGCCTGTGCATCGAGGCGTGCCCCACCCGGGCGCTCACGATGACCAACGAGTTCGAACTGGCCGACTCCACGCGGGAGAACCTGATCTACACCAAGGACCAGCTCCTCGCCGGGCTGACCGAGGGCATGGTCGACTCCCCGCACGCGATCTTCCCCGGCACCGACGAGCAGGACTACTACCGGGGCCTGGTCACCGAGGCCGCCCCCGGCACGGTCCGCCAGCCGGCCCTCTCCCAGGGCGAGCCCGCGGTGGTCGACAGCGAGCCGGTCGCCCCGGCCGAGGGCGCTCCGGCCGCCCCGGCCCCGGCCTCCTCGCCCGCCGCCTCGGCCGGCTCGGCCGCCAAGTCCGGGCAGGGGGGACAGGGATGAGCCTGCTCGCCGCCTCCGTCACCTCCACCGGTGAGGCCGTCCAGTTCTGGATTCTCGGCACGGTCGCCGTCCTCGGCGCCCTGTCGACGGTCCTGATGAAGCGGGCCGTGCACAGCGCGCTGTGCCTTGCCGCCACCATGATCGTCCTGGCCGTCTTCTACCTGGCCAACGGCGCGTACTTCCTCGGCATCGTGCAGATCGTCGTCTACACCGGCGCGATCATGATGCTCTTCCTCTTCGTGGTCATGCTGGTCGGTGTCACGGCCGCCGACTCGCTGAAGGAGACCCTGAAGGGCCAGCGCTGGCTGGCCGCCTTCGCCGCCCTCGGCTTCGGCATCCTGCTGATCTCCGGGATCGGCCAGGTGGGCATCAGCCAGTTCAACGGCCTGGCCGCCGCCAACGCGGGAGGCAACGTCCAGGGCCTCGCCGCCCTGATCTTCACCAAGTACGTCTTCGCCTTCGAGATCACCGGCGCCCTGCTCATCACCGCCACGGTCGGCGCGATGCTGCTCACCCACCGCGAGCGCACCGAGCGCGCCTCCACCCAGCGCGAGCTGGCCGAGAAGCGCGTCCGGGAGAACACCCACGTGCCGCCGCTGCCGGCCCCCGGTGTCTACGCCCGGCACAACGCCGTGGACATCCCCGGCCTGCTCCCCGACGGCACCCCGTCCGAGCTGACCGTCAACCAGACGCTGCGCGAGCGCGGCCAGATCCGGGACGTCTCCCAGGAGGCCCTCGACGACCTCAAGGCGCTGGAGCAGCGCTCCGCGACGCGTCTGGGTCGTGACCGGGAGGAGGAGAACGCCCAGTGAGCCCCGTCAACTACCTCTATCTCGCGGCGCTGTTGTTCACCATCGGCGCCACCGGCGTGGTGATCCGCAAGAACGCCATCGTCGTCTTCATGTCCGTCGAGCTGATGCTCAACGCCTGCAATCTTTCGCTCGTCGCCTTCTCCCGTATGCACGGCAACCTCGACGGCCAGATCCTCGCGTTCTTCACGATGGTCGTCGCCGCCGCGGAGGTCGTGGTCGGGCTCGCGATCATCGTGTCGCTGTTCCGTGCCCGCCATTCGGCCTCGGTCGACGACGCCAGCCTGATGAAGCTGTAAGGGGTCGCTGAATCGTGGAGAACCTGATCGCGCTGCTCGTCGCGGCGCCCCTGCTCGGAGCCGCCGTGCTCCTCCTCGGCGGTCGGCGCCTGGACCGCGCCGGCCACCTGCTCGGCACCGTGATGGCGGGCGCCTCGTTCGGCCTCGCCGTGGTGCTGTTCACCGACATGCTGGGCCGCGCGGGCGACGACCGCGCGCTGCACCAGCACCTGTTCAGCTGGATTCCGGTGGGCGGCTTCCAGGCCGACATCGCCTTCCAGCTCGACCAGCTGTCGATGACCTTCGTCCTGCTGATCACCGGCGTCGGCACTCTGATCCACATCTACTCCATCGGCTACATGGAGCACGACGAAGCCCGCCGCCGCTTCTTCGCCTATCTGAACCTCTTCCTCGCGGCGATGCTCCTGCTGGTCCTCGCCGACAACTACCTCCTGCTGTACGTCGGCTGGGAGGGCGTCGGTGTCGCCTCGTACCTGCTGATCGGGTTCTGGCAGCACAAGCCGAGCGCGGCGACGGCGGCGAAGAAGGCGTTCCTGGTCAACCGCGTCGGCGACGTGGGCCTCTCCATCGCGATCATGCTGATGTTCACCACCTTCGGCACCTTCGCGTTCGGCCCGGTCCTCGCCTCCACCGGCGAGAGCGGCGAGGGCAAGCTCACCGCCATCGCCCTGATGCTGCTCCTGGCGGCCTGCGGCAAGTCGGCCCAGGTGCCGCTCCAGTCCTGGCTGGGCGACGCGATGGAGGGCCCGACCCCGGTCTCCGCCCTGATCCACGCGGCCACCATGGTCACCGCCGGCGTCTACCTCATCACCCGCTCCGGCGCGATCTTCAACGCCGCCCCCGACGCCCAGACGGCGGTCGTGGTGGTCGGCGCGGTGACGCTCCTCTTCGGTGCGATCGTCGGTTGCGCCAAGGACGACATCAAGAAGGCGCTCGCCGGATCGACCATGTCGCAGATCGGCTACATGGTCCTCGCGGCCGGGCTCGGCCCGATCGGGTACGTCTTCGCGATCATGCACCTGGTGACGCACGGCTTCTTCAAGGCCGGGCTCTTCCTCGGTGCCGGCTCGGTCATGCACGGCATGAACGACGAGGTCGACATGAGGAAGTACGGCGGCCTGCGGAAGCACATGCCGGTCACCTTCGTCACCTTCGGCCTCGGGTACCTGGCGATCATCGGCTTCCCCGGCCTCTCCGGCTTCTGGTCCAAGGACAAGATCATCGAGGCGGCCTTCGCCAAGGGCGGAGCCGAGGGCTGGATTCTCGGCGCGGTCACCCTGCTGGGCGCCGCCCTCACCGCGTACTACATGACGCGCGTGATGCTGATGACCTTCTTCGGCGAGAAGCGGTGGCAGTCGACAGGGTCCGACAGCGGCTCCGCCGCGGGCTCGGGCAACGAGCCGCACCCGCACGAGTCCCCGAAGTCCATGACGATCCCCATGATCGTGCTCGCCTTCGGCTCGGTCTTCGCGGGCGGACTCTTCAGCCTCGGTGATTCCTTCATCAAGTGGCTGGAGCCGGTCACCGCCTTCGAGCACGGCCACTCGCCGCTCAGCGCCGCCGTCGTCACCTCGGCCACCGTGGTGGTCCTGCTGATCGGCGTCGGGCTGGCCTGGCTCCAGTACGGCCGCAAGCCGGTTCCCGTGGTCGCGCCGCGCGGTTCGCTGCTCACCCGGGCGGCCCGCCGAGACCTCGGCCAGGACGACTTCAACCACGTCGTCCTCGTCCGCGGCGGCGAGCACCTGACCCGCTCCCTGGTCTACGTCGACCACACCCTGGTCGACGGCGTGGTCAACGGCACCGCCGCCTCGGTCGGCGGCCTCTCCGGCCGGCTGCGCAGACTCCAGACGGGTTACGCCCGTACGTACGCGGTCTCCATGTTCGGGGGTACGGCGGTGCTCATCGCCGCGACCCTGCTGATGAGGGCGGTCTGATACCGATGTCGTTTCCCCTGCTGACAGCGACGGCCGCGCTCCCGGCGATCGGCGCGATCGTGACGGCCGCCGTCCCGGCGGCCCGCAGCCGCCCCGGCGGCGACGGACCACGGGGCTCGGGCGCGGCCAAGGCCGTGGCGCTGCTCTTCTCCCTGGCCACCTTCGTCCTCGCGATGACGGTCCTGGTCCGCTTCGAGCCGGGCGGCGCCCGCTACCAGCTCACCGAGTCGTACGACTGGATTCCCGCCTTCGGCGTCCGCTACGAACTGGGCGTCGACGGCATCGGGGTGGCGCTGATCGCGCTGACCGCCCTGCTGATCCCGTTCGTCATCCTCGCGGGCTGGCACGACGCGGACGGCCTGGAGAACAGCTCCCGGCGGTGGCGCCCCACCCAGGGCTTCTTCGCGCTGATCCTCATGGTCGAGGCGATGGTGATCCTCTCCTTCGAGGCCACCGACGTCTTCCTCTTCTACCTCTTCTTCGAAGCCATGCTGATCCCGATGTACTTCCTCATCGGCGGCTTCGGGGACCGGGCGAGCGGCACCGACGAGGTGCAGGCCGCCACCCAGCGGTCGTACGCGGCGGTCAAGTTCCTCCTCTACAACCTGGCCGGCGGCCTGATCATGCTGGCCGCCGTCATCGGGCTCTACTCGGTGGCGGGCAGCTTCTCGCTCAGCGAGATCGCCCAGGCCCGGGCGGACGGCACGCTGGATATGGCCACCTCCACCGAGCGGTGGCTCTTCCTCGGCTTCTTCTTCGCCTTCGCGGTCAAGGCGCCGCTCTGGCCGCTGCACACCTGGCTGCCCAACGCCATGGGCGAGGCCACCGCCCCCGTCGCGGTCCTCATCACGGCCGTGGTCGACAAGGTCGGCACCTTCGCGATGCTCCGCTTCTGCCTCGGTCTCTTCCCCGAGGCCAGCAAGTGGGCGACGCCGGTGGTGCTGGTCCTCGCCCTGGTCTCGGTCCTCTACGGCGCGCTGCTCGCCGTCGGCCAGCGCGACATCAAGCGGCTGGTGGCGTACGCCTCGATCTCGCACTTCGGCTTCATCATCCTCGGCATCTTCGCCATGACCAGCCAGGGCCAGTCCGGCGCCACCCTCTACATGGTCAACCACGGCCTGTCGACGGCGGCCCTGATGCTGGTCGCGGGCTTCCTGATCTCGCGCCGCGGCTCGCGCCTCATCGCCGACTACGGCGGGGTCCAGAAGGTCGCCCCGGTCCTCGCCGGGACCTTCCTGGTCGGCTCGCTGGCGACGCTCTCGCTGCCCGGACTCGCCCCGTTCGTCAGCGAGTTCCTGGTCCTGGTCGGCACCTTCGCCCGGTATCCGGTGATCGGCGTCATCGCCACCGTCGGCATCGTGCTGGGCGCGCTCTACACCCTGGTGCTCTACCAGCGCACCATGACCGGCCCGGTCAAGCCGTCCGTCTCGAAGATGCCCGACCTCAAGGTGCGGGAACTGGCCGTGATCGGCCCGCTGATCGCGCTCCTGCTCTTCCTCGGCGTCTACCCGAAGCCGCTGACGGAGCTGGTCGACCCGGCGGTCGGCCACACCCTCTCCGACGTACAGCAGAAGGACCCGAAGCCCGACGTGGAGGCGGCCAAGTGAACGCAAACGCCGTCCACACCCTGTGGACAAGCGCGGCGGCCGACCCGATCTCCAAGATCCCGTCGCCGACCATCGAGTACGCCCAGCTCGCCCCCGTGATGATCGTCATCGGGGCGGCCGTCATCGGCGTCGTCGTGGAGGCGTTCGCCCCGCGCCGGGCCCGCTACCACATCCAGCTCTGGCTGACCGTGGCCGCGCTCGGCGCCGCCTTCGCCTCCGTCGTCGCCCTCGCGGTCGGCGGGTACGCCACCACCAAGCAGACCAGTATCGCCATGGGCGCCCTCGCGGTGGACGGGCCCGCCCTCTTCCTCCAGGGCGTCATCCTGCTCTCCGGGGTCCTGGCCGCCTTCACCTTCGCCGAGCGCCGCCTGGACCGGGCGCACGGCAAGCGGGTGGACTCCTTCGTCGCGCAGGCCGGGGCCGTCCCCGGCAGCGAGGCCGAACAGGCCGCCGTCAAGGCCGGGTTCGCCACCACCGAGGTCTTCCCGCTGATGCTCTTCGCGGTCGGCGGCATGATCGTCTTCCCGGCCGCCAACGACCTGCTGACCCTCTTCATCGCGCTGGAGGTCTTCTCCCTCCCGCTCTACCTGATGTGCGCCCTGGCCCGCCGCAGGCGGCTCATGTCGCAGGAGTCGGCGGTCAAGTACTTCCTCCTCGGCGCCTTCTCCTCCGCCTTCCTCCTCTTCGGCATCGCCCTGCTCTACGGCTACGCGGGCTCCGTCTCGTACGCTGCCATCGCCGACGTGGTCGACGGCACGCTGATCACCAACGACCCGGTCCTCGCCGAGACGATGGGCAACGACGCGCTGCTCCTCATCGGCATGGCCCTGGTCCTGATGGGGCTGCTGTTCAAGGTCGGCGCCGTGCCGTTCCACATGTGGACGCCCGACGTCTACCAGGGCGCCCCCACCCCGGTCACCGGCTTCATGGCCGCCGCCACCAAGGTCGCCGCCTTCGGCGCCCTGCTCCGCCTGCTCTACGTGGTGCTGCCCGGCATGCGCTGGGACTGGCGGCCGGTGATGTGGGGCGTCGCCATCGCCACCATGGTGGTCGGCGCGATCGTCGCCGTCACCCAGACCGACGTGAAGCGGCTCCTCGCGTACTCCTCGGTGGCGCACGCGGGCTTCCTCCTCGCCGGTGTGATCGCCGCCAGTCCGGCCGGCGTCTCCTCCGTCCTCTTCTACCTCGCCGCCTACTCCTTCGTGACCATCGGCGCCTTCGCCGTCGTCACCCTGGTGCGGGACGCCGGGGGAGAGGCCACCCACCTCTCCAAGTGGGCGGGGCTCGGCCGGCGCTCCCCGCTGGTCGCCGCGGTCTTCGCGGTCTTCCTCCTGGCCTTCGCCGGGATTCCGCTGACCAGCGGCTTCTCGGGGAAGTTCGCGGTCTTCTCGGCGGCGGCCGAGGGCGGCGCCGGGGCCCTGGTGATCATCGGTGTCCTCTCCTCCGCCGTCGCCGCGTTCTTCTACGTCCGGGTGATCGTCCTGATGTTCTTCAGCGAGCCGCGCGCCGACGGTCCGACCGTCACCGTGCCCTCGCCGCTGACCATGAGCGTGATCGGCGTGGGCGTCGTGGTCACGGTGGTACTGGGGGTCGCCCCCCAGTACTTCCTGGACCTGGCGGGCCAGGCGAGCGTCTTCGTCCGCTGACCGTCCGGCCACCGGCCCCCGCACCACCCCGCCGCCCGGCGCCCCTCCCCGGAGGGCGCCGGGCGGCGGTGTCCGCGCGTACCGGCCTCGCCCGAGGGCGCCGACCCGATTGTGGACAACTCCGTCACCCTCCCCGCCCGCCCGCGTTTGCGCAGCTCACCGCCGGTGTGACCGAGCGACCTGTGGACAACTTCCCGGGCTGACCCTCCGGCCCCCTACGCTGGAGGCAGTCTCAGGGACCACACGTGGCCCAGGGCACCGCAGGGAGCGGACGGGCACGCGAGCGAGGGGCACGGGGCACGGAGCGATGAACGGAACGAGCGGCATGGCGAGCGGCAGCACGGACAGCGGGACACCCGCGCACGAGGGGCCGGAGGGCTTCCCCGACGACCTCTTCGACGGCGAGCCCCCGCAGGAGGACCCGTTCGGCGACGCCTCCTTCCCGGACGAGGAGTTCCCCGAGGACGGCCTCCGCGAGGAGCTGTCCGGCGCCTTCCCCGAGGAGCGCGGCGAGGCCCCGGTCCACGACCGCCGGGACGCGCTCGCCACCCTGCGCTCCGTCTTCGGGTACGACGCGTTCCGCGGGGACCAGGAGGCCGTCATCGACCACCTGGTCGGCGGCGGGGACGCCGTCGTCCTCATGCCCACCGGCGGCGGCAAGTCCCTCTGCTACCAGATCCCGGCCATGGTGCGCCCGGGTACCGGTGTCGTCGTCTCCCCGCTCATCGCCCTCATGCAGGACCAGGTGGACGCCCTGCGCGCGGCCGGGGTCCGCGCCGGGTTCATCAACTCCACCCAGGACTTCGAGGAGCGCCGCCTCACCGAGGCCGAGTTCCTCTCCGGCGAGCTGGACCTGCTCTACCTCGCCCCCGAGCGGCTGCGCGTCGACGCCACCCTGGACCTGCTCTCCCGCGGCAGGATCTCGCTCTTCGCCATCGACGAGGCGCACTGCGTCGCCCAGTGGGGCCACGACTTCCGCCCCGACTACCTCACGCTCTCCGTCCTCGGCGAGCGCTGGCCGGACGTCCCGCGGGTCGCCCTCACCGCCACCGCCACCGACGCCACCCACCAGGAGATCACCCGCCGGCTCTCCCTCCCCGACGCCAAGCACTTCGTCGCCAGCTTCGACCGGCCCAACATCCAGTACCGGATCGTCCCCAAGAACGACCCGAAGAAGCAGCTCCTCACCTTCCTCAAGGAGGAGCACCCGGGCGACGCCGGCATCGTCTACTGCCTCTCGCGCAACTCCGTCGAGCGCACCGCCGACTTCCTCCGCGACCACGGCGTCGAGGCCGTGCCTTACCACGCCGGGCTCGACGCGCGGACCCGCGCCACCAACCAGTCCCGGTTCCTGCGCGAGGACGGCCTGGTCGTCGTCGCCACGATCGCCTTCGGCATGGGCATCGACAAGCCCGACGTCCGCTTCGTCGCCCACCTCGACCTGCCGAAGTCCGTCGAGGGGTACTACCAGGAGACCGGCCGCGCCGGCCGTGACGGCCGCCCCTCCACGGCCTGGATGGCATACGGCCTCCAGGACGTCGTGCAGCAGCGCAAGCTCATCCAGTCCGGCGAGGGCGACGAGGCGCACCGGCGCCGCGCCCAGTCGCACCTGGACGCGATGCTCGCCCTCTGCGAGACCGCCCAGTGCCGCCGCGCCCAGCTGCTGCGCTACTTCGGCCAGGAGCCCACCGGCGAGAACTGCGGCAACTGCGACACCTGCCTCACCCCGCCGGAGACCTGGGACGGCACGGTCGCCGCGCAGAAGGCCCTCTCCACCGTGGTGCGCCTCAAGCGCGAGCGGAACCAGAAGTTCGGCGCCGGCCAGATCATCGACATCCTGATGGGCCGCAAGACGGCCAAGGTCATCCAGTTCGACCACGACCAGCTCTCCGTCTTCGGCGTCGGCCAGGAGCTGACCGAGGGGGAGTGGCGCGGGGCCGTCCGGCAGCTGCTGGCCCAGGGGGTGCTGGCCGTCGAGGGGGAGTACGGCACGCTGGTCCTCACCGACGAGGCGGGCGAGGTGCTGGGGGGCCGCCGCGAGGTCCACTTCCGCAAGGAGCCCAAGAAGGCGCCGACCGCGCGCTCGGGCAGGTCGGGCTCGTCCTCCGGCGCGGGCGGCAGGCGGAGCAAGACCGTCATCGACCTCCCCGAGGAGTCCCTCCCGGTCTTCGAGGCCCTCCGCGCCTGGCGCGCCGCCCAGGCCAGGGAACAGGGCGTCCCGGCCTACGTGATCTTCCACGACGCCACCCTCCGCGAGATCACCGCCGCCCGCCCCACCACCCTCGACGCCCTCGGCCAGATCGGCGGCGTCGGCGACAAGAAGCTCCAGAACTACGGCCCGGGGGTACTGGAGACCCTGGCGGAACAGGGGATCGGCGAGGCCCCGGACAGCCCGGCCGACGCTTGAGGCCATCCTGTACGCGCGGCCGGGCTGCGGAGCCCAGCCACATCCCAGCCCGGCCGCGCGTACGAGGCGGGCCCAAACTCAGCCCGGCCGGCGTTTGAGGCCATCTGAACGCGCGCTCGGGCTGCGAAGCCCGGCCAGATCCAGCCCGGTCGGCGCTTGCGGCCACCGTGAACGTCCCGGGCGACCGGGCCGAGCCGAATCCGGCCCGGCCCGGCGCAAGCCGAACGATCAGGTGCGGGGTACGACAGTGCCCCGCACCTCGCCCAGCCCCACAGGCACTCCCTGAGCCCCGGGCGCCCAAGCCCGCAGCACCACCTCATCCCCGTCCTCCAGGAAGCCCCGCTTGCCGGAGCCAAGCTCCAAGGGCCGCTCCCCGTTCCAGGTCAGCTCCAGCAGCGACCCCCGCTGCCCCTCCGCGGCCCCGCTGACGGTCCCGGAGCCGTAGAGGTCGCCGGTGCGCAGC
Source organism: Streptomyces sp. BBFR102 (assembly GCF_051397025.1). NCBI lineage: Bacteria > Bacillati > Actinomycetota > Actinomycetes > Kitasatosporales > Streptomycetaceae > Streptomyces > Streptomyces sp. BBFR102. The sequence goes on along the minus strand of NZ_CP195757.1, from coordinate 2,231,747 downwards.
GACGCCCCGTTCACCGTGGTCTGCGCCAGCATCTGCGCGGCCGTCCAGTACATCGTGGTGAACGGCGGCTCGGAGACCGTCTCCCCGTTGATCTCCACGCTGATCCGCAGGTCGTACCCGCCGGGCTCGGACGAGGAGTCGTCCAGGTACGGCAGCAGGGCCTCGTCACGGGCGGGCGGCAGGACCCGCGCCGTCTCCAGCGCCTCCAGCGGCGTCACCCAGGCCGACACCGAGGTGGCGAAGGACTTGCCCAGGAACGGGCCGAGCGGCACGTACTCCCACGCCTGGATGTCCCGGGCCGACCAGTCGTTGAGCAGGCAGAGGCCGAAGACGTGGTCCCGGTACGCCTCCAGCGGCACCGCCCGCCCCTGCTCGGAGCCGACGCCGACGACGAAGCCGACCTCCGCCTCGATGTCCAGCTTCACCGAGGGCCCGAACACCGGCGCCGGGTCGGCGGGCGCCTTCCGCTGGCCGCTGGGCCGCACCACGTCCGTGCCGGAGACCACCACGGTGCCGGAGCGGCCGTGGTAACCGATGGGCAGGTGCTTCCAGTTGGGGGTGAGCGGGGTGGGGGAGTCGGGGCGGAAGATGCGGCCGACGTTGGAGGCGTGGTGCTCGCTGGCGTAGAAGTCGACGTAGTCGCCGACCTCGAAGGGCAGGTGCAGGGAGACCTCGGCGAGGGGGTGGGCGTGGCGTTCCACGGCCGCGTGGTGGGCGGGGTCGGTGACCCAGGCCGTCAGCGCGGTACGCACCTCGGACCAGACCGGGCGGCCCGCGGCCAGCAGGGGGTTCAGCGTCGGGCCGGTCAGCAGGGCGGTGTGCGGGGAGCCCAGTTCCGCGGCGAGGGCACCGGCGTCCAGGACGTGTTCGCCGAGGCGGACGCCGACGCGGCGGGGCGCCTCGCCGGGCGAGAAGACCCCGTACGGAAGGTTGTGCGGACCGAAGGGGTGGCCTTCGGGGAGGGCGAGCGGGAGCGGGGTGGGCTCGGGCATCTGGGTGCGGCCTCGCTTTCCGTGCGATCGGTCGGTGAGCCCGCGGGCGCCGACCCCCCCCCGGTGAGGGGGGTGGGGCCGTGGGCCGGGCCACACGTTACGTGCGCCGCCCCCGCCCGGGGGAGGGGGCCGGGCGGCGCGGGACAGAGGCCGTCGACCCGGCTTGGCGACTCGCCCGGCCGGAGGGCCATGGGGCCGCTGGGCCCGCAGCCCGTACGGGGACGCCCTCGGTCGCGGCCGGGCCGGAACCGGCCCGGTGGGAAGCGGCAGGGTGGGCGGTGGGACGGGCTACTCCTCGCGTTCGTAGTCGGCCTCGGCCTCCTCCTCGCCGAGATCGTTCTGCGCGGCGGTGTACAGGTCGTGCACGAAGGACCGCGCCCGGTCCTCCTCGATTCCCGGTGCGGTGTCGCGCAGCCGGTCGGTCCAGGTCTCCATCGGGTCACTCATACCTCCAGCAGACAACGCGGCCCCCGCCCTCGCCACCCGAACGGCCCCCTCCCGGCCGTTCACGGCCACGGGCGACTCCGGGGCCTGCCCCGCGCCCCGGGCCGCTCCCCCCGAACGGGGTGACCGCACCCCCCGTCACGCCCCTGGCATCCCAGTCCGCACAGCGGGCCCCCAACCCCCCGCCCCGCCAGGGAAATCCAGGCATGCCGGGGTGGCGCATGCCAGGGGCGTATCTCCGTATCGTGGGGATCATGGCCCTCCCCTCCGCACAGCCGTCCCCCGCGCCCGCCGAGGCGCCACCCCCACCTCCGGCACGCCCGCCGCAGGCGGACCCCCCGCCGGTGCTCGCGCAGCCGGGCCCGCCGGGCGCGGACTCCGTGGCCCGGCGGGCGCCGGCGCACGAGCGGCGGCGTCCGCCGGGCGGGCGGCGGACGTACGGGCTGGTCGCCACCGACCTGGACGGGACGCTGCTGCGGGCGGGGGACCGGGTCTCCGCCCGTACGCGCGCCGCGCTGGAGCTGGCGCGCGGTGCCGGGGCCCGGCACATCGTGGTGACGGGACGGCCCGTGCCGGGGGTGCGGGGGCTGCTGGAGGAGCTGGGGTACGAGGGGATCGCGGTCTGCGGCCAGGGCGCCCAGGTGTACGACGCGGCGAGCGGCCTGATGCTGAGCGCCCTGACCCTGGACCGGGAGACCGCCGCCATCGCACTCGGCAAGATCGAGGCGGAGACGGGCGCGCTCTTCGCCGCCGTCGACCAGGACGGCGCCGACGGGCACACCCTGATCGAGCCCGGCTACCGCATGGCCCACCCGACGCTGCCCGCCCGCCGGGTCCCGCACCGCGACGCCCTGTGGGAGCGCCCGATCGCCAAGGTCCTGGTCCGCCACCCGGAGCTGACCGACGACCAGCTGACCGCCACCGCCCGCTCGGTGGTGGACGGCCTGGCCACGGTCACGATGGCCGGCCCGGGCACCGTCGAGCTCCAGCCGCTCGGCGTCACCAAGGCCACTGGCCTGGCCCGCGCCGCCGACCTGCTCGGCCTCGGCCCGGCCGACACCCTCGCCTTCGGCGACATGCCGAACGACGTGCCGATGCTCCAGTGGGCCGCCCACGGCGTGGCCATGGCCAACTCGCACACCGAACTCCTCGCCGTCGCCGACGAGATCACCAGCAGCAACGAGGAGGACGGAGTGGCCCGGGTCCTGGAACGCGTCTACGGCTGACGGCCCCGGTACGGGGCTCCGGGCCGTCAGCCCAGTTCGCCGCTCTCGCCCACGGCCGCCTCGCAGCCGTCGCAGAGCGTGAGCCAGAGGCGGCGGGTGCGTCGCAGCCGGGCGGGGGCCGCGCACCGTTCGCAGAGGTTCTCGCTGCGGGCCGTGGTGGCGTCGAGTATCTCGTGCAGCCGGGCGTGCTCCTCGCTGGTCCAGTTCCGCTCGCCCGGCCGCCACGGCCGGGGGAACGCCTGGAAGGAGAGCCGCCCGTACTTCTGCTTCACCGCGAGGAGTTCGTACGCCGGGAACTCGGCGGACATCCGGTGGTGGCAGTCGAGGACCAGGCGCCGCCAGCCCGGCCCTATCGCGAACTGCTGGCCCGGCGAGCGCAGTCGGGGCCGGAGCACGTCCAGCGCCGAGGCCGGGGGAGGGACGGGCGGACCGGTCGCCTCGTCAGGACCGGGCGGCTGGTGTCCCAGTACCGTCATCCCTGCCTCCTCGGGCGTCGCACCACCGGCACACGCGGGCGGCATGTGCGGGACATCACTCGAAGACAGTGTGCACGGTGCTTGACGCCGGCGGAGGGCCGGGGCGCGATCCGGACCCCGGACGGCCGGGATCGGGCGGTATCGTCCCGGTCGGGGCGGCCTTCGGACGCCCCGGGGCAGTCGTCCCGGCGGGGAAAGCCGCCAGTTCGGCCGGACGGGAACGAGCCGGGCGGTGGCCCTCCCGCCCGAGAGGGGCCCGTGGTCCGAGGGGAGGGAACCAGCCGCTCCCGGCCCGAACCGGGCGGCCTGGACCGGCGGGCCGTCCCCCGGCCTCGGCGACGGCGAGGCGTACGTCCTCCCCCTGCGCGCCCTCGGCGAGGCGGCCGTGCTCAACGAGGGCTGTGCGCCCCGCCCGCGTACCGCCCCGCTACCCTGCCGTACGCGGAATCCGCCGCTCCCACGTCCGGTGGAAGATCACCTCGCCCCCTTCCGAGCAGGTCAGCTCGTTGCTGGTGAGGAAGTCCCCGGCGTCGCAGGTGATCTCCGAGCGGGTGCGGACCTCGGTGTCCCAGGCCAGTTCCGGGCGGCGCAGCCGTACCGTCCAGGAGGAGCGGGTGGCGGCGCTGAGCGGGTCGTTGTCGGTGATCGTGTACTGATCCAGGGCGTCCTCGTGGAACTCCAGGCCGTCGGGGTGGACCCGGGTGCCGCCGCACCGGGGGGCGACGTCCAGGCGCCAGGTCCCGGCGGCCACGTCGTGCACGACGAGGCGTTCGGGCCGCTGGTCGGCGGGGTTCCCGGGTGCCGGGCGGACGACGGCCAGCGGTTCGGCCTGCTCCGGTCCGGCGAAGGCGATGGTGGCGTCGAGCGCCCGGTCCCCGGCGCCGCGCACCGGCAGTTCGAGCCCGCTGCCGGCCGGGTCGAGGGTGAAGCCCTCCTCGGAGCCGGGCTGCGGCCAGATCCACGGCCAGTACGCGCCGGAGACGGCGAGCCGGATGCGGTGGCCGGGCGGGAAGGCGTGGCCGATGCCGTTCAGCTCGAAGGCGACGTCCTCGGTGACGCCCGGCTTCCACGGGGCGACCGTGTCCCGCCCGTACCGGGAGGAGAGGTTGAGGACGCCCCGGGTGACCAGGGTCGAGGAGCCGTCCGGGGCGACGTCGCAGAGCCGGGCGACGACCTGGCCGCGCGGGGTCGGGCAGGTGAGCCGGAGCCGGACGCGGGGGCGGCCGAGGATCTGGAGCCGCTCGTCCACGGCGAACTCGAAGGCGGCCGAGTCGGCGTCCTCCTCGCGCTGGTCGGGCGGCAGGTCGGCGTCGCCGCCCAGCGGGAGGAACCGGCCGGCGGCGACCCCGGTGTGCTGCGGGGAGCGGACCAGGACCGGCCCGCCCTGGAAGGCGTACTCGACCGGGGTGACGTACGGGGACGGCCAGGCGGGGTCGCCGACCCAGTGGCCCTCCAGCTCCGGGTGGACGGTGGCGGGCGGGTGGGACTCGCTGATCCAGGAGCGGAGCTTGGGCTCGTTCATGACGCCGCTGTCCTCGCCCTTGAGGTGCTGGTCCCACCAGCGCAGGGTCTCCTGGAGGAAGCCGATGGCGGGGCCCGGCGGCAGGCCCCGGTCCGGGTACTGGTGCGGCCAGGGGCCGATGAGGCCGCGTACCTGGTCGTCGGGGAGGTGGCGGACCAGGCGCAGCACGGTGTCGCGGTACGGGTCGTGCCAGCCGCCGACCGCCAGCACCTTCGCCGCGATCGCCGAGTAGTCCTCGCTGACGCTGCCGTGCTGCCAGTAGGCGTCGCGGGTCTGGTGGCCGAGCCAGGTGTCGGTGAACGGGTGGACCGCCTCCAGCCGCTTCCGCCACAACCCGCGCCACCCGGGGCCCACGAACCGGGGGTCCGGCGGGAGGGAGACGAGGGCCAGCAGGGCGGAGGCCCTGGCGTGCGTGCCGACGGCGAGGACGGAGCCGCCCATGTGGTGCGCGTCGTTGTCGTACCGGTCGTCGGCCGAGCAGACGGTGACGATCGCCTTGAGCGGCTCGGGGGCGAGTGCGGCGATCTGGAGCGCGTTGCAGCCGCCCCGGGAGATGCCGAACATGCCGACCTTGCCGTCGCACCAGGGCTGCTCGGCCAGCCAGTGGACCACCGCGACGCCGTCGGCCAGTTCGGTGGCGTCGTACGCGTCGCCGGGCAGTCCCTCGCTGTTGCCGTGGCCGCGCAGGTCGACGCGGACGGAGGCGTAGCCGTGGCCCGCGTACCAGGGGTGGCGCTGCTGGTCGCGCGGGGCGGTCCGGTCGGTGAGCCGGCAGGGCAGGTACTCCAGGAGCGCGGGAACCGGCTCGTCGGTGACCGGCCGCCAGATCCGGGCGTACAGATGAGTGATCTCGGAGCCGTCGGCTCCGGGGCGGCCGGTCGGCAGCGGGATGCGGACGTCCTCGCGGATCGTCCGGTACGGCAGGTCGGTGGCGATGTGCAGGGACATGACGGGGGACCTCGCAGTGGGGGGTGTTCGCGTGGGGCGCGGGTCAGGGGGCGGGGTGCACGGTGCGGCGGCGGTCACGGGGCGGGGCACTCACGCCGAGACCGGCGCCCCACGGCGCTGGCGCGCGCCGTCGGCACCGGAGCAGGCGGCGTGGGAGACCTCCCCGTGGAGCCGCACCCCCTGCGGCCGGACGCCGTGGGCGGCGGTCGGCGCCGGCCTGTCGGCGTCCGACATGCCCGAGGGCTCCAGGGGATGTCACCGAGCCCGGGCAGCGGGTACGAGCCGGCGGACACCGGGCCGCCACGGGGTGGGCGTCGTCGGTGTGACCGGCGGCAGGCACCGTCATCGGCAGGACGGCGACCCGCTCCCGGACCACCGGCCCCGAGAGGGCCGCGAGCCCTCTCGGTCGCCCGAGGGAGGCCGTGTCGTCCTGGGGCGGCGGCGTGACCGCAGGGGTCGGCCCGCCGTCCGCCACGGCCGGGGGCCGCTCGGCCGGTTCGCCGTCTGCTGGGTTGCTGCTGGGCACGTCGCCTGCTTCCGCTCGTACGGGTGGCCGGGCCGGGCGGGTGCGGCCCGGGCCGCGTACCGGGGTGACAAACGGGGTGATGGGCGGTGGGGGTGGAGGGTGAGGCGGGCAGGGGCATTTGCGAACATACCGGCCCCTGGTCGCCGACGCCCGGGGGGCGGCGCGGGCGCGTCCCGGGCACGCCCCCGTCCACCCGGGGGCGACGCGCGACCGGCGATTCGACGGGCAGGCGCTCACGGTGATCGAAAGCGGACCGGATACGCTGACGTGAGCGCCGACGGCGACACATCGACAAACACTGGTGTTCGATCGACAATCGCCAGCGGCGCCGGGAAGACCGGTGCCACCGGCGGACCGGGCCGACCGGGAGATCCGGGCACCATCAGCAGACAGGAGACCCCCTCGTGACCGTCGTCGGGCCGTTCGGGCTGAGCGTGCGGGACCAGGCACTCGAAGCCGATGTCCAGGCGGGAATGACGGCTGTCGAGGCCGGCCTCCTGGAGGCCACCAAGAGCGAGGTCTCCTTCATCACGGACGCCGCGCAGCACCTGGTGAAGGCCGGCGGCAAGCGCTTCCGCCCGCTCCTGGTGATGCTCGCCGCGCAGTTCGGAGACCCGGACGCGCCGGGCGTCGTCCCCTCCGGCGTGGTGGTCGAACTGACCCACCTCGCCACCCTCTACCACGACGACGTCATGGACGAGGCCGAGGTGCGCCGCGGGGTGCCCAGCGCCAACGCCCGCTGGGACAACTCGGTGGCCGTCCTCACCGGCGACTTCCTCTTCGCCCGCGCCTCCCACATCCTCGCCGATCTCGGCCCGGAGGCCGTCCGCGTCCAGGCGGAGGCGTTCGAACGCCTGGTCACCGGCCAGATCATGGAGACGGCGGGCCCGCGCGACGGCCGCGACCCGGTCGACCACTACCTCGACGTCATCGGCGGCAAGACCGGCTCGCTGGTCGCGGTCGCCGGGCGGTTCGGCGCGATGATGTCCGGCGCCGACGAGCGCGTCGTCGACGTCCTCACCCAGTACGGCGAGCGCCTCGGCGTCGCCTTCCAGCTCGCCGACGACGTCCTGGACATCGCCAGCGACGGCCACGAGTCGGGCAAGACCCCCGGTACCGACCTGCGGGAGGGCATCCCCACCCTCCCCGTCCTCCTGCTGCGCGACCGCGCCCGCCGCGAGGCGCGCCCCGAGGACCTGGCCCTGGTCGCCCTCCTCGACTCCGACCTCACCGACGACGCCCGGCACGCCGAGGCGCTGGCCGCGATGCGCGCCCACCCGGCGCTGGAGCAGGCCCGCCGCGAGACCGTCCGGTACGCCGAGGAGGCCCGCGCCGCCCTCACCCCGCTGCGCGAGTGCCCGGCCAAGACCGCCCTCACCGAACTCTGCGACGCCGTGGTGCACCGCGCGGGCTGACGCCGTGTCGGCACCCGGGGGCCGGGGCCCCTACGGGTCGTTCCCCTCTGGGCCGACCCGCCCTCATCCTCCAGCGGTACGCCAGGTTGGCCCCGGGGGCTGACGCTTGGCGTGCCCTGTTCTTGGTCAGATGGTGCAAGACCGCTCCTTGCCCCGACCGGGTGAGCGCGAGAGGCGCCGCAGGGCGCGAGCGGACCCGAGTACCACCGCGACCACGGAGGAAGCGCCATGGCACCGAACGATTCCGCTACGAGCACCCCGGCACCCGACGTCCAGCGCCGTCCCGGCCGGCTGGCCGCCCGGTACGGCGTCCCGGTCGCCGTCATCGGCGTGGCCGTCGCCACCATCGGCCTGGTCCCGGCGCTCGCCGCGGGCGGCGACCCGGACCTGCCCGAGATCACCGCCCAGGAGCTGGTCGAGAAGATCGCAGCCTCCGAGACCGACTGGTTCTCCGGCACCGTCAAGGTCTCCGTCGACCTGGGCCTGCCCTCCTTCGGCGGCCTCGACCTCTCCGAGCTGGCCGGCAGCCTCGGCGGCGAGGAGGGCACGGGCGGCTCCACCGCCACCCCCGAGGAGAAGCTGACCTCACTCGCCTCCGGCACCCACACCCTGCGCGTCGCCGCCGACGGCCCCGACCGCCAGAAGCTCACCTTCGTGGACGGCGCCGACGAGTACAGCCTCATCCGCGACGGCGGCCGGGCGTGGGCCTACGACGGCTCCACCGGCGAGGCCCTGCGCACCGAGGACACCGCGCCCAGGGGCGACCGCCCGGCCGACGACCACGTCTCCGGCATGTCCCCGAAGGAACTGGCCGCCAAGGCCCTCGACGCCGCCGACGAGACCACCCGCGTCACCGTCGACGGCACCACCAGCGTCGCCGACCGCGACGCCTACCAGCTCGCCCTCACCCCCCGGGACTCCGGCTCCACCGTCAAGGCCGTCCGCATCGCCGTGGACGCCGAGACCGGCACCCCGCTGAAGTTCACCGTGGCCCCGGCCGACGGCGGCAAGGCCCTCCTCGACGCCGGCTTCTCCGAGATCGACTTCACCCGCCCGGCCGCCGGCACCTTCGCCCCGCCGAAGGACGCCGAGATCACCGATGCGGACGCCCTGGACCCGGGCGCCCCGGGCAAGGCCACATCCGGCAAGGACACCGAGGACGGTGTTCACGCCGACGCCCCGAAGGACGCCGAGGCCGCCCTCAACTCCCTCCCCGGCCCCTTCGCCGACCTCGCCGCCGCCGAAGGCACCGAGGTCCACGGCAAGGGCTGGGCCTCGGTCGCCGAACTGACCTTCCCGAAGGGCGAGGGCCTCCCGACCGGCTCCGGCTCGGACGCCCCCGGCGGCTTCTCCCTCGACTCCCTCGGCAAGCAGGTCAAGGGGGACTTCGGCACGGGCACGCTCTTCTCCACCCGGGTGGTCAACGCCCTGGTCACGGAGGACGGGCGGGCCTTCGTGGGGGCGGTCACGGAGGAGCGGCTGGTGGAGGTGGCGGGCAAGTAGGCTCCCGCTCCAGCCGGCCGCCGCACAACCGCTCACCGCGAAGCCCCGCCGCTCTCCGGACCGACCGGAAAGGGGCGGGGCTCCGGCGTGCGTCTCCCGGCTCAGGCGACGGAGGAGCTGACGGCCACTGGGCCGGGGCCACGCGGACGGGGTGGGGCCTCTCGGTGTGAGGCGGCCCCCCGGACCTGACGGTCCGACCGGCCTGACCGCCCGCCTGTCCTACTGCACGCAGAACTCGTTCCCCTCCGGGTCCCGCATGAGCACCCACGTGCCGCCCGGTTCCGCCACTTCCCGCTCCACGGTCGCGCCCAGCCCGGTCAGCCGCCGCACCTCCGCCTCGCGGCGGCCCTTGCCCGGGTGGAGGTCGAGGTGGAGGCGGTTCTTGCCGGACTTGGGTTCGGGGACCCGCTGGAAGAGGATGCGGCGCCCCTCGCCGATGCCGGTCTCCTCGTCGACCGGGTCCTCGGGGTGGCGTACGGCGATCAGGTCGCGCCAGGCGCGGCGGCCCCGGAACTCGACGGTGGCCTCCTCGGGGGCGCCGCCGAAGCCGAGGACGCGGGCGATCAGGGCGTCGTTGTCCTCGACGGTGTAGCCGAGCGCGGCGGACCAGAAGACGGCCTGGGCGTGCGGGTCGTGGGCGTCGATGACGAGCTTCCAGTGCACGGGGGTGGCAGGGGTGGCGGGCGTGGTCTCGGAAGTCATGGGGTCATTCAAGCGCCGAGGGGGGTGAGACGAGGGGTGAACGAGGCGAACAGGCGTGCGCGGGACGCGCGGGCGGCAGGGTCAGCCGCGCCCGGTGACCCTGCCGTCCGCCAGTTCCAGCCGCTGCCCCGCGAACCGCTCCCGGAAGCGCCGGTCGTGCGAGACGACGACGACCGCGCCCGCGTACGCCTCCAGCGCCTCCTCCACCTCCTCGACCAGGGTGAGCGAGAGGTGGTTGGCCGGCTCGTCCAGGACCAGCAGGTCAGCGGGGCGGGAGACGAGCCGGGCCAGTGAGAGCCGCCGCCGCTGCCCCGCCGAGAGCGAGGGCACCGGCACGGCCAGGTCGTCCTCGCGGAAGAGCCCGAGCGCCAGCAACTCGGCCGCGTACTCGTCCGGGTGGCCGGGCCGCCCCGCCGCGTACGCCGTGAGCAGCGGCACCGGTGCCGGGGCGACGGCGAGTTCCTGCGCCAGGTGGGCGATCCGGGCGCCGGGGGCGCGTTCGACCGTGCCCGTGTCGGGTGTCAGGGCGCCGGAGACCACCCGCAGCAGGGTGGTCTTGCCCGCGCCGTTCGGGCCGGTGACCAGCAGGCGGTCACCCGGCCCGACCTGGAGCGCGTCGACGCGCAGGCGGTCGGCGACGCGTACGCCGGTGAGGGCCAGCAGGGGTGCGGACGCCTCCGGGGCCCGCTCGGCCGTCGTGGTGTGCGGAGTGAGGTCGGCGCGGAAGCGGAGCGGCTCGGGCGGGGGCGGGACGGGGGAGGCGTGGAGCCGGGCGAGGCGTTCGCGGGCGGCCCTGACCTGGCCGGACAGTGTGTTCTCGGAGGAGCGGCGGTGCTTGCCGAACCCCTGGCCGGGGTCGCGGCCGGTGGTGGCCAGACGGCGCCTGGCCGCTGCGACCAGCTCCTCGGCGCGGGCGACCTCGGCCACGTGCTCCTCGTACTCCTGGACCCGGCGGGCCCGAGCGGCGGCCTTGGCGCGGCGGTAGCCCGGCCAGCCGTCGCCGTAGCGGGTGACGGCGCGGGTGTCGCGGTCGACCTCCAGGATCGTCGTCGTCACCCGCTCCAGGAAGGCGCGGTCGTGGGTGACGGTGACCAGCGTGCCGCGATGGGCGCGGAGCCGGTCGGCGAGCCAGTCGGTGGAACGGTCGTCGAGGTGGTTGGTCGGCTCGTCGAGCAGGAGGAGTTCGGGGGCGGCCGCCAGCACGCAGGCGAGCGCCAGGCGCGACTGCTCCCCGCCGGAGAGCGAGCCGAGCGCCCGGTCGCGGCTGAGGTGGCCGAGGCCCAGGTGGTGCAGGGCGGTCTCGACGCGGGTGTCGGCCTGGTAGCCGTCGCGGGCCTCGAAGGCGGCGAGCAGTTCGCCGTACTCCGCCAGTTCGTGCGCGTCGGCCCCGCCGAGCCGCTCCCCGGCCGCCTGGAGCTGGGATTCCAGCTGCCGCAGGTCGGCGAGGGCGTCGTCCACGGCGTCCTGGACGGTGAGGTGCGGCGGCAGGTCGAGGGTCTGCCGGAGGTGACCGGTGCCGCCCGGCGCGACCACGGTGACCTCGCCGGAGTCGGGCGCCAGGGCCCCGGCGACCAGCTTGAGCAGCGTCGACTTGCCGGAGCCGTTCTCGCCGATGACCCCGGCCCGCTCACCTGGGCGGACGGTCAGCGAGACCTGGTCGAGGACGGCCCGCCCGCCGTACGCCTTGGAGACGTCCTTGAGGGTGAGCTGGGCGGAGCGGGCGGGGGCGTTCGGGGCGTGGGCGGGGGAGGTGTGGGTGCGCGAAGGCATGGATGTCCCTGGGATGCGTACGGCCGGTGGACGCGGAAGAGCGCGTTCCGGCAGGCCCGGGCGGGCCGACGGCCGTCCTCGCCTCAGGGGGCGCCGGACGTGCGGCTCGGCTCACGGGCGCGGAACGCGCTCGCGCTCAGCGGAAGAAGTAGTACGAGTACGTACGCATGCGGCCAGGCTAACGGGGCCGGGCGGGACGCCGCCAACGGTTTTCCGGTCAGGTGTGGGGAGCGGGGTCCTCGGTGGCGGCCACGGTTTCCGGGCCGGGCGCCTCCCCGGCGGAACCGGAGGCGGCCGACTGCTCCGGCTCCGGCGCCCCGGCCCGCGGGAGCCGGGCGGCAAGCTCGGCGGCGCGGGCCCGGTTGCCATGGGCGGTGCGCAGGGCGTCCCAGGTCAGCAGGGTCAGCGCCAGCCAGACCAGGCCGAAACCGGCCCAGCGCTCCGGCGGCATCTCCTCCTTGAAGTAGAGGACGCCCAGCGCGAACTGGAAGACCGGCGCCAGATACTGGAGCAGCCCCAGTGTGGAGAGCGGCACCCGGATCGCCGCCGCGCCGAAGCAGACCAGCGGCACCGCGGTCACCACGCCGGTCAGCGCCAGCAGCACCGCGTGCCCGCCGCCCTCGGAGCCGAAGGTGGACCTGCCGTGCGAGCCGAGCCAGAGCACGAAACCGAGCGCCGGCAGGAACTGGATCGCCGTCTCGGCGGCCAGCGACTCGACCCCGCCGAGGTTCACCTTCTTCTTGACCAGGCCGTAGGTCGCGAACGAGAAGGCCAGCACGAGGGAGATCCAGGGCGGCTGACCGTAGCCGAAGGCGAGGACCAGCACGGCGGCGAGGCCGGTGCCGACCGCCGCCCACTGGACGGGCCGCAGCCGCTCCTTCAGGAGCAGCACCCCCATGGCGATGGTCACCAACGGATTGATGAAGTAGCCGAGCGACGCCTCGACCACGCGGTGGTTGTTGACGGACCAGATGTACATGCCCCAGTTGACGGTGATCACGGCCGCCGCGACCGTCACCAACCCGAGCCGCGCCGGCTGGCGGATCAGCTCGCCCGCCCAGCTCCAGCGGCGCATCACCAACAGGACGACCCCGACCACGGCCAGCGACCAGACCATGCGGTGGGCCAGGATCTCCCCGGCTCCGGCGGGCTTCAGCAACGGCCAGAAGAGCGGCACCAGACCCCACATGCTGTACGCGGCGATGCCGTTGAACAGCCCCGCCCGGCCCGAGAGGGCGCCCTCGGCGGGCTCCCCGGGCGCGGCCGGCGCGGGTGCGGTGGATGACGACGGCTTCACGGGCCCTCCAGCGGCGACGCGGCCGACTGTCCAGCGCGGCCCTGAGCCGAATGTAGCCCCACCCGCCCGGACTGTCATGTCCGTATGGAAGAACGGTCCTGACGGTCCGGGGCGGGTGGGACCAGGGGGGGTGGAGCGGATCACCCCTTGAGGCCGGCCACGGTCTCCGCGACCGGGGTGGCCGGGCGGCCGACGAGACGGGCCAGGTCGCCAGAACCGGCGGCGATCAGGCCACGGAGCCGACGGTGGTGCGCACCCACGTACCGGGGGCACCAGCGTCGGCCTGGGTGTGTGCTGCGCCACGGGTCGACGCGTCCGGCGCGCCCCAGAGGTGACAGATCGACGTCGCGGGTGGTCAGACGGTGCCACACGAGAGCTTTCCGTGATCACCAGGTCCGTCGGCCCCCACCGAGGGAGGACCGCTCAGCGGAGCCAGAGCTCCCAAAGCTCGGTGCGCGGCTCCCAGCGGCACTGGAACTCGTTCCACTTCCCCTGAAGCTCGATGTTCCCCTGCTCCTGACACTCGTGGTGGGTCGTCATCCCGCCGACCACGACGAAGCCGTCGGGGTCGGTGGGGTAGGCAGAAGCAGAGCCCGCGGTCAGCGGAATGGTGAGGGCCGCGGCACCGACGACGGCGGCGGCGGCTATACGGGAACGCCAGGACTTCACAGAGATCTCCTTCACGGAAGACGCCAGCCCGCATGGGGCTGACCATTCAGTCCCACGCGGCTTACGTCCGGTAGGACGACGCCTTCACGATCACAGGTTCTGGGACCTGTGATCATCCGGTGAAGGTTGGATCGGCGGCCGGCTGGGGCCTTGGAGTGAGCGCGGCGCTGGCCGTTCACGGCTACGCGGAAGGGCGGCAGCCGTCTGCGAGTCGCTCTCGCGCTACTGGGGGCCGGGGGCGAGGCGTGCCGGTTCTGGGCTCGGCGTACGGTCCCCGCCCAACCGATGCGCCTCCTGGAGGACGGCCTCGGTGAGCGTCTGGGGGCCGTTTGCTCTTCGGGGATCGGGCCGGCGCGGCGTCGGGAGCCGGAGGCGACCGCGCGGGCGTGGCCGGTCGGACGGAGGGCGCTCTGCCCGCAACCAGGGTTCTACGGAGCTGGCCGCCGCCGTGTGGCGCGGTTCCGCCTACGGCGAGGCCGGGGTGCGCTGTTCGGCGCACCCCGGCCTCGCCGGGTGCCTGCGGGGCGGCGAGGGTGCCTCGCCCGCCGGGTGATCCCGGGCTCCGGCGGGCCCGCCGTGCGGGTCGGACCTCGGCCCAGGTCCTCCCGGGGCCCGGGCGCGTCCGGCAGAGGTCAGCCCGCGACCGTCCAGGTGTCGTTGCCCGTGAGCAGGGCGGACAGGTCGCCCTGGCCCTGCCGCTCGACGGCCTCGTCCAGCTGGTCGGACATGAGGGTGTCGTAGACCGGCCGGTCGGCGCTGCGGAAGACGCCGATCGGCGTGTGGTGCAGCGTGTCCGGGTCGGCCAGTCGGGAGAGGGCGAAGGCGGTCGTCGGCGAGGCGTTGTGCGCGTCGTGGACGAGGATGTCGGCCTCGTTCTCGGGCGTGACGTCGACGACCTTCAGGTCGCCGGTGGCCGGGTCGCGGACGACGCCCTTGGCCGCCTCGGCGCCGAAGCGGATCGGCTTGCCGTGCTCCAGGCGGATCACGGCCTCCTCCGCCTGCTGCTTGTCCTTGAGGACCTCGAAGGCGCCGTCGTTGAAGATGTTGCAGTTCTGGTAGATCTCCACCAGCGCCGTGCCCGGGTGGTCGGCGGCGGCGCGCAGCACCTCGGTGAGGTGCTTGCGGTCGGAGTCGACCGTGCGCGCGACGAACGACGCCTCGGCGCCGATCGCCAGCGACACCGGGTTGAACGGCGCGTCCAGCGAACCCATCGGCGACGACTTGGTCAGCTTGCCGACCTCGGAGGTGGGCGAGTACTGGCCCTTGGTCAGTCCGTAGATCCGGTTGTTGAAGAGCAGGATCTTGAGGTTGACGTTGCGGCGCAGGGCGTGGATCAGGTGGTTGCCGCCGATGGAGAGCGCGTCGCCGTCACCGGTGACCACCCAGACCGACAGGTCGCGGCGCGAGGTGGCCAGACCCGTGGCGATGGCCGGGGCGCGGCCGTGGATGGAGTGCATCCCGTACGTGTTCATGTAGTACGGGAAGCGCGAGGAGCAGCCGATGCCGGAGACGAAGACGATGTTCTCCTTCGCCAGACCCAGCTCCGGCATGAAGCCCTGGACGGCGGCGAGGACCGCGTAGTCACCGCAGCCCGGGCACCAGCGGACCTCCTGGTCGGACTTGAAGTCCTTCATGGACTGCTTGGCCTCGCTCTTGGGCACCAGCGAGAGCGACTGGAAGGAGCGAGGGGCGTCCGCGGCTGTGGTGGCGTCAGCCATCGAGGGCCTCCTTGAGCACGGTGGCGAGCTGCTCGGCCTTGAAGGGCAGGCCGGTCACCTGGGTGAAGGACTGGGCGTCGACGAGGTACTCGGCACGGATCAGCGAGGAGAGCTGGCCGAGGTTCATCTCGGGGATGACGACCTTGTCGTACCGCGCCAGGACCTCGCCGAGGTTCTTCGGGAACGGGTTGAGGTGGCGCAGGTGGGCCTGGGCGACGTACTCGCCGTCGGTCCGCATCCGGCGTACGGCCGCGGTGATCGGCCCGTACGTCGAGCCCCAGCCGAGGACCAGCAGGCGGGCGCCGCCCGACGGGTCGTCGACCTCGATGTCCGGGACCTCGATGCCGTCGACCTTGGCCTGCCGGGTGCGGACCATGAACTCGTGGTTGGCCGGGTCGTAGGAGATGTTGCCCGTGCCGTCCTGCTTCTCGATGCCGCCGATGCGGTGCTCCAGGCCGGGCGTGCCGGGCACGGCCCACGGGCGGGCCAGCGTCTTAGGGTCGCGCTTGTACGGCCAGAAGACCTCGGTGCCGTCCTCCTGCGTGTGGTTCGGCCCGGTCGCGAACGGGGTGCGCAGGTCCGGCAGGGTGTCGGTCTCCGGGACGCGCCACGGCTCGGAGCCGTTGGCCAGGTAGCCGTCGGAGAGCAGGAAGACCGGGGTGCGGTACTCCAGCGCGATCCGGGCCGCCTCGATCGCCGCGTCGAAGCAGTCGGCCGGGGTCTGCGGGGCGACCACCGGGACCGGGGCCTCGCCGTTGCGCCCGTACATCGCCTGGAGCAGGTCGGCCTGCTCGGTCTTGGTGGGCAGGCCGGTGGAGGGGCCGCCGCGCTGGATGTCGACGATGAGCAGCGGCAGCTCCAGGGAGACCGCCAGGCCGATCGTCTCGGACTTCAGCGCCACACCCGGGCCGGAGGTCGTCGTCACCGCGAGGGAACCGCCGAAGGCGGCACCCAGCGCGGCACCGATGCCCGCGATCTCGTCCTCGGCCTGGAAGGTCCGCACGCCGAAGTTCTTGTGCTTCGACAGCTCGTGCAGGATGTCGGAGGCCGGCGTGATCGGGTACGAGCCCAGGTACAGCGGCAGCCGGGCCTGCTGCCCGGCGGCGATCAGGCCGTAGGAGAGGGCCAGGTTGCCCGAGATGTTCCGGTAGGTGCCGGTCGGGAAGGCGGAGGTGGCCGGGGCGACCTCGTAGGAGACGGCGAAGTCCTCGGTCGTCTCGCCGAAGTTCCACCCCGCGCGGAACGCGGCGATGTTGGCCGCCATGATGTCCGGCTTCTTGGCGAACTTCGACTTCAGGAACTTCTCGGTGCCCTCGGTCGGGCGGTGGTACATCCACGACAGCAGCCCGAGCGCGAACATGTTCTTCGAACGCCCGGCGTCCTTGCGGGAGAGGTCGAACTCCTTCAGCGCCTCGACCGTCAGCGTGGTCAGCGGCACCGGGTGCACGCTGTACCCGTCGAGGGAGCCGTCCTCCAGCGGGGACTGGGCGTACCCGACCTTCTGCATGGCGCGCTTGGTGAACTCGTCGGTGTTGACGATGATCTCCGCGCCGCGCGGCACGTCGGCGAGGTTGGCCTTGAGCGCGGCCGGGTTCATCGCGACCAGGACGTTCGGGGCGTCGCCCGGGGTGAGGATGTCGTGGTCGGCGAAGTGCAGCTGGAAGGAGGAGACGCCCGGCAGCGTGCCTGCGGGGGCCCGGATCTCGGCCGGGAAGTTGGGCAGGGTCGAGAGGTCGTTGCCGAAGGAGGCCGTCTCCGAGGTGAAGCGGTCACCGGTCAGCTGCATGCCGTCGCCGGAATCGCCCGCGAAGCGGATGATCACCCGGTCCAGCTTGCGGACCTCCTTGGCCTCGGCCTGCTGCCCGGACTCCGGCGACGGACCGGACGCGCCGTCCTGACCGGCACCCGGCAGCGGCGGCCGTTGTTCGGCGACAACGGCGCCGTCGGCCTGCTCGGCTGTGCTACTGACCTGGCTGGTCACGGAACTGGTCCTCCCGTCGGGGCAGTCTGGTTTCCCCGCCGCGGGGCAGGGACAGCAAGGGAAGTGCCGGCCCGTCGGCTCTCCCATGGACCACCCTACGTCGGTAAGGGTGGCCTTCCTCGGGTCGCTCCCCTGATGGGTGGGCGGATGAGGCGGCTTCCCGAGGCACTTTGTATGGATATGTAAGCATCCGCGCTTCCGTTCACGCCTCCGCGCTCCGGCGCGCGACTCGTTCTTTCGTCCCGGGCCGCACCGGCCCGGGAGGCTAGGTCTTCCGCCCGTCCGGCCCCCTCCCGAACGCCTCTGCCGGGAGAGAGCGGCGGTCAGGAGTTCAGATACGTGAGCACGGCCAGCACTCTGCGGTGGTCGCCGTCGCTCGGGGAGAGGCCGAGCTTCTGGAAGATGTTGCTCACGTGCTTCTCGACCGCGCCGTCGCTCACCACCAGCCGGCGGGCGATGGCTGCGTTGGTCCGGCCCTCCGCCATCAGTTCCAGCACCTCCCGCTCCCTGGGGGTCAGGACCGCCAGCACGTCCTGCTTCCGGCTCCGGCCCAGCAACTGGGCCACCACCTCCGGGTCGAGGGCCGTGCCGCCCCGGGCCACCCGCGCGACCGCGTCCACGAACTCCCGGACCTCCGCCACCCGGTCCTTCAGCAGATAACCGACGCCACGCGTCTCACCGGCCAGCAGCTCCACCGCGTACTGCTCCTCCACGTACTGCGAGAGAACCAGAACCCCGACCTGCGGGTGGGTCTGCCGCAGCAGCACCGCCGCCCGCACTCCTTCGTCCGTATGGGTGGGCGGCATCCGCACGTCGGCGACGACCACGTCCGGCAGGCTCCCGTCCGCGCCCAGCTCGTCGATGGTCTTCAGCAGCGCCTGCGCGTCCCCCACACCCGCGACGACCTCGTGCCCCCGGTCCGTGAGGAGCCGGGTCAGGCCCTCCCGCAGTAGCACCGAATCCTCCGCGATGACCACCCGCACCTTGTCCTCCACCGCGTCCGCTCCCTGCACACCCACGTCCTGCGCCCCCCCGGTCGTCCCAGCCGTGCCCGACCGCCGCGGCCTCGTGCCCCGGCGACCCGTACAGCATCCCAGGGAACGCCGTCACGCGTCGGCACGCGGCCCGGAACGGTGGACGGCCGACCGATTGTGGATAACTTCCTCGCTCGCGCGGGTGAAGCCGTGGCCGATCGCGGCCGTCGGCGCGTGGATGACGAGAGACGAGGGGAGGAGCGCCACGAACGGCAGTACGAGTACGAGCGCGGGGGCGAGCGGTGACGAAGCGGGGGCGGGCCGTGGCGGGCATGGCGGTGAGGTGGTGGTCGAGGCGGACGTGGTGGCGGCGAGTGCGGGAGAGGCCGGTGGGTCGCGCGCGTCCCGGACGGGCCGCCCACTCAGGGGGTCCGCCAGGGGATCTCCGCGGTGACGGTCGTCCCGGTACCGGCCGGCGAGTCGACCACCAGGACGCCGTCGACCGCGTCCATCCGCCGCGCCAGGGCGGCCAGGCCCGTACCGGCCCCGGGATCGGCGCCGCCCCTCCCGTCGTCCGCGACCTGGAGCATCAGGCGGTGGCCGGAGCGCCAGACGTCGACCCGCGCCGACCGTGCCCCGCTGTGCCTGCCGACGTTCCGGAGCAGCTCGGAGACGGCGAAGTACGCGATGCCCTCCACAGCGGGCGCCGGGCGGTCCGGCAGATCCACCCCGACCCGCACCGGTACCGGGCACCGCGCCGCGAGCGCGGAGAGCGCCGGGCCCAGACCCCGGTCGGTGAGGATGGCGGGGTGGATGCCCCGGGCGAGTCCCCGCAGCTCCTGGAGGACCGACTTCACCTCGCCGTGCGCCGCCTCCACCAGCCGTGCCGCCGCCTGCGGGTCCTGCGCCAGCTTGTCCTTGGCCAGCCCCAGTTCGGCTTCCAGCCCCTCCAGCCGGGACTGCGCCCCGTCCCGGAGCTGCCGCTCGATCCGCCGCAGATCCGCCGAGGCGGTGTCGACCACGGCACCCCGGTCCGACTCCAGCTCGACCACGCGGTTCTCCAGCCGCGACGGCCCGAGCAGCCCCGCCACCAGCAGCCGGTCCACCGCGGTCAGCCCCCGGACCAGGTACGGCACCAGCAGCGTCAGCACCAGACCGATCATGCTCGCCAGGGCGACCTCCCCAGGCGTGTCGAGGTAGATCTCCCGGTGCCCGTCCCCGTAGAGCTGGATGCCCGGCACGTCCGCGTACCGGGGGAAGACCCACCGCCACAGCGGGTACGTGAGCATCGCCCAGCCGTACGCCCAGAGCGGCACGGCCAGGCAGAAGGCGAACACCGCCCAGGGGAAGTGCAGGAACGTGTAGAGGAGCTGGCGCCAGGACTCCCCGCTCTTGATCACCGAGGTCATCCAGCCGAGCACCCCGGGCTTGCGGCCCCGCACCGGACGGGGCTCCGCCACCCGGACCGCCAGCAGCGCCCGCGCCCTGGCCCGCTCCAGCACGCCGATGCCCCGGCACCCGGCCAGCCCGAGGGCCAGTACCGGCACACCGATGAAGGTCACCAGCAGCCCGGCGCCGAGGGCCAGCGTCGTCACCGCGTAGACGAAGGTGACGGTGGCGATCGGCAGGCTCAGCCAGATGTAGCCGAACGCACGCCAGGTCCGTGCCGCGAACGGCGCGCCCAGCACGGCCGGTACCGGAAGCCGTCCGGGCTCCGACCGCGCCGGACTCCCCGGGGCCTCGTGCTCGTGGCCGTACTCGCTGGTCATCCGTCCGCCCTCATTCCCTCGTTCCCGTCCGGCCGTCCGGCCGCACCGCCTTCCGCGGCGGCTCCACCAGACTCGCCGTTCGCGAAGGCCGAGGCCATGGAGCGTGTGGGGGTCTTCGTAGGGGGGTTTGCCCTACCGCCGGACAAGGGCGCACGGGTGCCCGCCCGCAGACGCGGCAGGCCGCCCGCGACGGGAGCACGCGCCGACGCCGGGGCGGCCGGCCCGTGTGGGCCCGCGCCCCGGCGGGGGAGTGGCGGGGTGCCCGAGGCGCCTGGCCGCGCACTCTGGGCGTGGAGTGGCGGTGGGTCAGCCCACCTCGGTGGCGGGGCGGGCGCGCCAGGGCAGTTCCGCCGCGGCCACCGTCGGTCCGCCCTCGGGGGAGGTCACGGTGAAGACGCCGTCCACGGCGTCCAGCCGTTCGGCGAGCCCGGCCAGGCCGCTGCCGCCGTCCAGCCGCGCGCCGCCGCGCCCGTCGTCCTCCACCCGCAGCAGGAGCCGGTCGCGGGTACGCCACACGTCGACGGAGGCCGAGCGGGCCCCACTGTGCTTGCTGATGTTCTGAAGGAGTTCGGAGACGGTGAAGTAGGCGATGCCCTCGATGGCCGCCGCCGGACGCTCCGGCAGGTCGACCGCCGTCTTCACCGGCACCGTGCACCGTCCGCCGAGCGAGGAGAGCGCGGCGCCCAGGCCCCGGTCGGTCAGCACCGCCGGATGGATGCCGCGCGCCAGGTCCCGCAGCTCCTGGAGGGCCAGCTTCACCTCGCCGTGCGCCTCGTCGACCATCGCGGCCACCGTCGCGTCGGCCGTCCCCTCGGCCAGCTTCTCCTTCGCCAGGCCCAGTCCCATCGCCAGGTTCACCAGCCGGGCCTGGGCCCCGTCGTGCAGATCCCGCTCGATCCGCCGCAGGTCCGCCGCGGCCGTGTCGACGACCACGCCCCGGTCCGACTCCAGCTCGGCGATCCGCCGCTCCAACTCGTCGGAGGGAGAGAGCAGCCCCCGCACCATCGCCCGGTCCGCGTCGGCCATCAGCCGGGCGAGGAACGGCAGCACCGGCCAGAGCACGAGCAGCGCGACCAGCGTCAGGGAGAAGGTGAGGACACCCCAGGGCAACCGCATCAGCGAGAACAGCATCGTCCGCCAGCCGACCGGGTCCCTCAACGCCTGCCACACCCCGGGCAGCCACCCTCCGCCCCGCCCGCGCGGCAGCGGACTGGGCTCCTCCACCCGCACCCCCAGCAACGACCGCGCGCGCCCCCGCTCGAACCGGCCCAGCAGCCGTGCGCCGCCGAGCGCCAGCGCCAGCAGCGGCAGGCCGATCACGGTGACGGCGAGGCCGCCGCCGAGGGCGAGCATCGTCACCGCATAGACGAAACCGATGATCGTGCACGGCAGGTTGGTCAGGAGATAGGCGATCTCCCGCCAGGTCTGGCCCCCCAGCGCGAGGCTCGGGCGGGGAGGCGTCGGCTCACCGGACGTGCCGGTGGCGCTCTCGGTGGTCGCTGTGCTCATGCCTGCCAGGGTCCCCCGTGGCCAGGGCGCCCCGCCATGAGGTGCGCCGGTCGCCGTGCCGGGGGTTAACCCCACCCTCCTTCGGCCCGTGGGCGCGCTCAGGCCCGCCCAGGAGCAGGACGGGCTGCTTACCGCATCTTTAGCAGGCCCTAGACTCCCGTGCGTACAGATCGTCGGACGCGGAGCGTCAGGGACACGGGCGCGGGAGAGAGGTCGTCGTATGACGGTGCTCGCCGGAGAGTACTTCCGGTCGTACGCGGTCGTCGGCCTGCTCGCCGTCGTCGGCGTGCTCTTCGTGGCCGTCGCCTTCGGCGCGGGCCGGCTGCTGCGGCCGGTCGTCCCCACGCCGGAGAAGCTGCTCACCTACGAATGCGGTGTGGACCCCGTCGGCGAGGGCTGGGCCCACACCCAGGTCCGCTACTACGTCTACGCGTTCCTGTACGTGATCTTCGCCGTCGACTCGATCTTCCTCTTCCCCTGGGCGACGGTCTTCGCCGAGTCCGGGTACGGGGCGGCGACGCTCGTGGAGATGTTCATCTTCCTGGGCTTCTTGACCATCGGCCTGCTGTACGCATGGAAGAAGGGCGTCCTCACATGGACGTGACACCCCCCGCGACCGGTCAGGGCGAGGCCCCCGCCTCCGCCCCCGTGGCCCTCCCCGCACCCCAGCGGCTCGGCGGGCTCGCCCGCCTGGCACCCGCCCCCATGAAGGTGGTCCTCAACTGGGGCCGCCGCTACAGCCTGTGGGTCTTCAACTTCGGGCTCGCCTGCTGCGCCATCGAGTTCATCGCCGCCTCGATGGCCCGCCACGACTTCATGCGCCTCGGGGTGATCCCCTTCGCACCCGGGCCGCGCCAGGCCGACCTGATGGTCGTCTCCGGCACCGTCACCGACAAGATGGCCCCGGCCGTCAGGCGGCTCTACGAGCAGATGCCCGAACCGAAGTACGTCATCTCCTTCGGCGCCTGCTCCAACTGCGGCGGCCCCTACTGGGACTCGTACTCCGTCACCAAGGGGGTCGACCAGATCATCCCCGTCGACGTGTACGTGCCCGGCTGCCCGCCCCGGCCCGAGGCACTGCTCCAGGGCATCATCAAGCTCCAGGAGAAGATCGCCCGCGAATCGCTCGGCGAACGGTACGGGAGCCGCGCCGAACGTCCCTCGACGGCCGCCCTGACCAGCGGACTCGTGACCCCGCCGCCCGCGCCGGGCGCCGCGGACGGCGCCGGAGGGGAGGGCCGGTGACCGGCTGGCTCCCGCACCCCGCCGACACGCTCTTCGGCCCCGACGCGCGCGCCGAGGAGTCGTACGAGGTCCTGACGGTGGACGTGCCCGCCGAGAGCTGGACCAGTGCGCTGCGCACCGCCCGCTCCGTCCTCGGCTGCACCTTCTTCGACTGGCTGAGCGCGGTCGACGAGCCCGGCACCGGGTTCCTGGTCTCCGCCCATCTGGCCGCCCTGGCGCCGCTGCGCCGGCTGCTGCTCCGCACCACCGTGCCGCACGAGGTGCCGGTGCTGGAGAGCGCCGTCGAGCTGTTCGCGGGCGCCGCCTGGCACGAGCGTGAGACGTACGAGATGTTCGGCGTCGCCTTCACCGGGCACCCCGGACTGGACCCGCTCCTGCTGCCCGAGAACTTCGAAGGGCACCCCCTCCGCAAGGACTTCGTCCTCGCCGCCCGCGTCGCCAAGGCGTGGCCCGGCGCCAAGGAGCCCGGCGAGGGCCCCGACCACGGCGGGCCCAAGCGCCGGCAGATGCTCCCGCCCGGCGTCCCCGACCCCAACGAGTGGGGCCCGCTCAAGGGCACCCTCCCCGCAGCCCCCGCCCGCCCGGCCCGCCGCACCGCCACCGCCGACGGGACCCGCCCACCTCGCCGCACCCGCACCACCACCGAGGGCTCCGTCTCCCAGGGCCCCGCCGCCCCGGCCACCGGCACCACCCCGGCGACCACCGGGGCGCCCCACGCGCCCGAGCCCTCGGAGCCGCCCGGCCGCCCGCGCCGGAATCGGTCGGCGTCGCAGGGCTCCGCTTCGCAGCAGCCGCCCCTGAATCCGCCGAGTTCAGAGTCCTCGGAAACGGTGAAGACTCCGCCGCCGTCCGAGGCTCCGAAGCCGAGTCAGGTCCCGGACCCGGCGGACAGCAACACCTCCGAGCCGCCCGAGGCCCCGGCGCCCGAGCCGCCCGCCGCCCAGGCGTCCGAAAGCCCCGACGGCTCAGCCACCGCCCGTCCCCGTCGCAACCGCTCGGCGGCCGACGGCTCCGCCTCACAGCAGCAGCGACCGCCCGCTTCGAGTGGCCGCTCCCCGCGTGCGGGCAGCTCCGACGCCCCCTGGCACCACGCCCGCCCGGCCCACGGCCCGAACGGTGACACACCGGGCCGCGCCCCTCAGGCCCCGGGCCCCGACCGCGCTTCCGGCGACGCCGACAGCGAGCCCGGCCCCTCCACAGGCATGACCGGCCCCGACGCGGCGGAGGCCCCCGCCCCGGACGACCGACCCCCGGGCCCCGCGCGCCCGCCCCGGAGCCCTGAAGAGGGTGTCCCGGACGACGACACCCCCACAGGAGGCGACCCCGCATGAACGACGTAATCGGCGTCGCGCTGCGTCTGCTCGTCCTTCTCGTCGCCTTTCTGGTGCTGCCGCTCGTCGTCGGGCAGGCCGAGCACAAGACGATGGCGCACATGCAGGGGCGGCTCGGGCCCATGTACGCGGGCGGGTTCCACGGCTGGGCGCAGCTCATGGCCGACGGGGTCAAGTTCGTGCAGAAGGAGGACATCGTCCCGGCCGAGGCCGACCGGCGGGTCTTCCAGCTCGCCCCGGCCGTGGCTCTCCTGCCGTACCTGCTGGTCCTCGCCGTGTTGCCGGTCGGGCCGGGGGAGTCCGGCTCCGGTGTCCACGTCGACGCGGGGATCTTCTTCGTCCTCGCCGTGATGGGCGTCGGGGTGCTCGGCTCACTCATGGGCGGCTGGGCCTCCGCCAACAAGTACTCGCTCCTCGGCGGTCTGCGCACCGCCGCCCAGCTCCTCGCGTACGAGCTGCCGATGCTGCTGGCTGCCGCCTCGGTCGCCATGGCGGCCGGGACCGTCTCGCTGAGCGGGATTCTCGACGGCTTCCAGTGGTGGTGGCTGCCGTGGCAGATCGTGGGGGCGGTCGTCTTCTTCGTGGCGGGGCTCGCCGAGCTGCAGCGGCCGCCGTTCGACATGCCGGTGGCCGACTCGGAGATCATCTTCGGCGCGTACACCGAGTACACCGGATTGCGGTTCGCGTTCTTCCTGCTCGCCGAGTACGCGGGCATCGTGATCCTCTGCGGCCTCACCACCGTGCTGTTCCTCGGCGGCTGGCACGGGCCGGGGGGTGACGACGGGCTCGGCTGGCTGTGGACCCTGTTGAAGACCGCCGTACTGGCCTTCGTGGTGATCTGGCTGCGGGTCAGTTTCCCCCGGATGCGGGAGGACCAGCTGCAGAAGCTCGCCTGGACCGCCCTCGTCCCGCTCGCCCTCGCGCAGATCGCGCTCACCGGCATCGTGAAGGTGGCGATCCAGTAAATGACCGCGTCCCCGCAGCCCTCCGGCCGCCGAATCCCCGGCTCCGGCCTCGCCAAGGGCCTCGCCGTCACCCTGCGGACGATGACGAAGAAGACCGTCACCGCCCAGTACCCGGACGTGCAGCCCGACCTGCCGCCGCGCAGCCGCGGGGTCATCGGCCTGTTCGAGGAGAACTGCACGGTCTGCATGCTCTGTGCCCGTGAATGCCCCGACTGGTGCATCTACATCGACTCCCACAAGGAGACGGTGCCCCCGGCCGCCCCCGGCGGACGCGAGCGCAGCCGCAACGTCCTCGACCGCTTCGCCATCGACTTCTCCCTCTGCATGTACTGCGGTATCTGCATCGAGGTGTGCCCCTTCGACGCGCTGTTCTGGTCCCCGGAGTTCGAGTACGCCGAGACCGACATCCGTGACCTCACCCACGAGCGGGACAAGCTCCGCGCGTGGATGTGGACGGTGCCCGCACCGCCCGCCCTGGTCCCCGGCGCCGAAGAGCCCAAGGAGTACGTGGCCGCCCGCAAGTCCGCCGACCGCGCCGCCGCCCAGCAGGCGGCCGAAGCCGCCGCAGCCGCCGAAGCGGCGCGGACCGAGTCCGCCCAGCCCGAGGACGGCGACGCCCGATGACCGCCCTGACCACCTCAGTCCTCGCCTCGGCCGCCCGGAGTGCCGACGCCGTCCAGCACCGGGGATTCCTGTCGCCGACCGGCGTCGAGGTCGTCTTCCTCCTCGTCGGCCTGGTCACCGTGGGCGCGGCCGTCCTCACCGTCACCACCCGGCAACTGGTCCACGCCGCCCTCTGGCTGGTCGTCGCCCTCGGCGGCATCGCCGTCGAGTACCTGCTGCTGACCGCCGAGTTCATCGCCTGGGTCCAGGTCCTCATCTACGTCGGCTCCGTCGTCGTCCTCCTCCTCTTCGGCCTGATGCTGACCCGCGCGCCCGTCGGCCGCTCCCCGGACGCCGACTCCGGCAACCGGCCCGTCGCCCTCGCCGTCGCCCTGGCCACCGCCGCCACCCTGGTCTGGGTGGTGGCGGACGCCTTCCGCACCACCTGGATCGATCTCGACCAGGCCGTGCAGGGCTCCACGGAGGTCACCGGCGCGGCGCTGTTCAGCTCCTGGGTCCTGCCCTTCGAAGCGCTCTCGGTCCTCCTCCTCGCCGCTCTGGTCGGCGCGATCGTCCTCTCCCGCCGCCCGGGCCACGAGGACCCCGGCGCCCCCGCATCCGGCGACGGAGCAAACCCCGGCCCCGAGGGGACCCGCTGATGCACCTCGCCTACCCGGCCGTCCTGTCGGCCCTCCTCTTCGCCATCGGCGTCTACGGCCTCCTCGCCCGGCGCAACGCGATCCTCATCCTGATGTCGGTCGAGCTGATGCTCAACGCCGTCAACCTCAACCTCGTCGCCTTCGACGTCTGGCTGAGCACCACCCTGCGCGACACCCTGCACGGCGGGCAGGCCCTCACCCTCTTCACCATCGCCCTGGCCGCCGCCGAGATCGGCATCGGCCTCGCGATCGTCCTCCTCGTCCACCGCAACCGCGGTTCCTCCGACATCGACCGGCTCCGCGACACCGCCGAGACCGACGACGACGAGGCCGCTGCCGCCGAAGCCGCCCTCGCCGACGACGAGGCGGGCACCGCCATCCCGTACGACAGCCCGGCCAAGAAGGCGGAGGCCGCCCGGTGACCACCACGACCCTCGCCGTCCTCGTCCCCGTCCTGCCGCTGCTGGGCGCCCTCGCGGGACTCGCCCTGGGCCGCGTCGCCCCCGGCTTCGTCCGCCCCCTGGCCGTCCTGCCGCCGCTGGCCGCCACGGTGCTGGCCGCGCTGGTCGCCGCCCGCCAGCACGGCGGGCCCGTCCTCGACGCCGCCACCGAGCTGACCCCGACCGGCTCCGTCCCCGTCGAACTCGCCCTGCACCTGGACGGCTTCGCCGTGGTCGTCGCCGTGCTGGTCGCCGCCGTCGCCACCTGCGTGCAGATCTACTCGACCGGCTACCTGCGCGAGGACCCGCGCTACCCGTCGTACGCCGCGCTCGTCTCGCTCTTCACCTCCGCGATGCTGCTCGTCGTCTACTCCGGCGACCTGATCGTGCTCCTGGTCGGCTGGGAAGTCATGGGCATCTGCTCGTACTTCCTCGTCGGCCACTACTGGGAGACCCCCGAGGCCCGGTCCGCCTCGCTGAAGGCGTTCCTCGTCACCAAGCTCGGCGACGTCCCCTTCCTGATCGGCCTCTTCGCGCTCGCCGCCGACACCGGGTCCTTCCGGATCACCCGCATCCTCGACGCCGTCGGCAGCGACGGCCTCGATCACCCGACCCTCATCGCCCTGCTGCTCCTCGCCGGAGTCGCCGGCAAGTCGGCCCAGTTCCCCCTCCACATCTGGCTGCCCGACGCGATGGCCGGCCCCACGCCCGTCTCCGCGCTGATCCACGCCGCGACGATGGTCGCCGCCGGCGTCTACTTCGTCGCCCGCCTCCTCCCGGTCTTCGCGTCCTCCGCCGCCGCCCTCGTGGTCCTCGCGGTGATGGCCGCACTCACCATGGCCGGATCGGCGCTCGCCGCCCTGGCCCAGGACGACATCAAGCGCGTCCTCGCCTACTCGACCATCGGCCAGCTCGGCTACATGACGGCCGCCCTCGCCGTCGCCGACCGCTCCGCCGCCGTCTTCCACCTCCTCACCCACGGCGCCTTCAAGGCGCTCCTCTTCCTCGCCGCCGGTGCCCTCATCCACGCCGCCGGTACCAACTCGCTGACCGCCATGGCCCGCACCGGCGCCCTGCGGACCCGGGCCGCCGACGCGTACTGGACGATGACCGTCGCCCTGCTGGCCCTCGTCGCACTGCCTCCCTTCAGCGGCTTCTTCTCCAAGGAAGCCGTCCTCGGCGCCGCCGAACGCGCCGCCACCGGCCACACCGAGGCCGCCCCGGCCGTCGCCGGCTGGATCGTCCTCACCGCCGGACTCGCGACCGCCGTCCTCACCGCCGCCTACGCCACCCGGCTCTGGCTCCGCGCCTTCCACGGCCAGGGCGCCGAACGCCCCGTCCACGGCCCACAGCCCCTCGTCATGACCGCCGTCCTCTGGGTCCTCGCGGCCCCCTCCCTCGCCCTCGGCCTCGCCTACGGCGTCCTCGGGGACTGGTTCGGCGGCGCCTCCCTCGCTCCCACCCTCACCACCTCCGTCCTCGCCACCGGGCTCGCCCTGGTCGGCGGCCTCGTCACCTACGGCACCTGGCGCCACACCACCGCCATGGCCGCAGCCACCGGCGCCCGGCCGCGCGGACCGCTGGAGCCGCAGGCCGAGTCCGAGGCCGAGATGGCGACCGAAGTCCTCACCGGCCACGCCCCCGCCGGCACGGATCTCGCCGAACGCCCCGACCCGGCCGACCCCGGCCGCCTCCTGCTCGGCCCGCTCCACCGGCACGCCGCCGCCGGCTTCCACCTCGACGCGGTGGCGCGGACCCTCTTCGTCCGCCCGACCCTGGCCGCCGCCAGGCTCGCCGCCTTCCTCGACCGCGAGGTCGTCGACACGTACGTCCGCGCGAGCGCTGCCGTCCCCAAGCTGCTCGGCACCGCCGTCCGCAAGAGCCAGACCGGCAACGCGCAGACCTACCTCACCGTGCTCCTCGCCGGTGCTCTCGTCCTGGCGGTCGCCGCCGTCCTCGTCACCGCCGCCGGAGCGTGAGAGCCGTGCCCGATATCAGCGAACCCGTGCTCCAACTGCTCCTCGCCGCCACCGTCGCCGGCCCGCTCGTCGGCGCTGCCGCCGCCCTACTGCCCGCCCCGCCCGGCCTCAAGGGCAAGAGCCCCGACCAGGCCGTACTGCGCCACGGCGTCGTCGTCACCGGCGCGATCCTGCTGATCACCCTCGCCCTCGCCGCCGGGTTCGACCACAGCCGACCGTCGGTGATGCAGGCCGGCACCGACATCAGTTGGATTCCCGCCCTCGGTATCCGCCTCCACCTGGGCGTCGACGGGATCTCCCTCCCGCTGCTCGTCCTCACCGCGCTCCTCACCTTCCTCTGCGCGCTCTACAGCTACTTCCGGCCCCCCACCGGGGCCTCCCCGAAGGCGTTCGTCGCGCTGCTGCTCCTGCTGGAGACCGGCACGCTCGCCACCTTCGCCGTCCTCGACCTGATCCTGTTCTTCCTGGCCTTCGAGACGGTCCTCATCCCCATGTACTTCCTCATCGCCCGCTGGGGCGGTGCCGCCCGCGAGCAGGCGGCCGGGAAGTTCATCGTCTACACCCTCCTCGGCTCCGTGATCATGCTGCTCGGCCTGCTCCTCATCGGGCTGAAGGCAGGCACGTTCGACATGGTGGCGCTCGCCGCGGACGGCGGCTCGTCACTCTCCGTAACTGTACAGGTTCTCGCCGTCATCGCGGTAGGGCTCGGCCTCGCCGTGAAATCCCCGATGTGGCCGCTGCACAGCTGGCTCCCCGACGCGCACACCGCCGCGCCCACCGTCGGCTCGGTCCTCCTCGCCGGCGTCCTGCTGAAGATGGGTACTTACGGGTTCGTCCGCATCCTGCTGCCCGCCACCCCCGACGGCCTCCACACCCTCGCCCCCTACCTGGGCGCCTTCGCCGCCGTCGGCATCGTCTACGGCTCGCTGGTCTGTCTCTCCCTGGTCCGCGAGGGCGGCAAGGGCGACCTCAAGCGCCTCATCGCGTACTCCTCCGTCGGCCACATGGGCTTCGTCCTGCTCGGCATCGCCACCATGACGCCCACCGGCGTCAACGGCGCCCTCTTCGCCAACGTCGCCCACGGCCTCATCACCGGCCTGCTCTTCTTCCTCGTCGGCGCCGTCAAGGACCGCACCGGCTCGACCGACATCGACGCCCTCGCCGGAGTCGCCGGAGCCGCCCTCTACGGCCGCGCCCCGCGCCTGGGCGCCCTCCTCGCCTTCGCCGCCGTCGCCTCGCTCGGCCTGCCGGGACTCGCCGGGTTCTGGGGCGAGATGCTCGCCATGTTCGGCGCCTTCGAACCCGCCGCCGGACTCAGCCGCCCCGCCTTCCTCGTCTACCTGGCCCTCGCCGGACTCGGCACCCTGCTCACCGCCGCGTACCTGCTCCTCGTGGTCCGCCGGACCTGCATGGGCGCCGTCCCCGAAGGCGCCCCGCCGCTCACCGACGTCCGGGGGCACGAAGCCGCCACCTGGACCCCGCTCGTCGCCCTGACCGTCCTCGCCGGAGTCTGGCCCGCAGTCCTGCT
Organism: Streptomyces sp. BBFR102; assembly: GCF_051397025.1. Classification (NCBI taxonomy): domain Bacteria; kingdom Bacillati; phylum Actinomycetota; class Actinomycetes; order Kitasatosporales; family Streptomycetaceae; genus Streptomyces; species Streptomyces sp. BBFR102. Next base: position 2,201,556 of record NZ_CP195757.1, on the reverse strand, counting down.
CGGCCTGACCGACCCCGCCGTGCAGAAGCTTCTCGCAGGAGGCGCCTCATGACCGCGCCGGCCATGGCCGCCCTCGCCCACCCCGCGCTCGCCGCCCAGGCGCAGTCCGTGGACTGGCCGGCGATCACCCCGCCCACCCTGACGGCGGTGCTCGCCCTCGCCGTCCTCGTCGCCGACCTGTTCCTGCCCGAGCGCCGCAAACCACTCCTCGGAGTGATCACGCTCGTCGGACTCGCCGCCGCCCTGCTCACCCTGCTGCCCCTGATCGGCGAGGACCGCGCCACCTTCTGCGTCGCCGACGCGGCGGGCGGCGCGTGCAGCTACACCGCCGACGGCTTCACCCTCGTGGTCCAGCTCCTGGTCCTCGGCGGCGCGCTGCTCACCGCCGTGCTCTCGCTGGCCACCGTCCGCGACGACCGGCTCCCCGCCGGCGAGTACTGGTTCCTCCTGCTGGCCTCTGCCGCCGGAGCCGCCCTGCTGCCCGCCTCCCGCGACCTCGCCACCCTCGTCATCGCCCTTGAGGTGGCCTCCCTGCCCGCCTTCGCCCTGGTCGGTCTGCGCCGCGGAGAGCGCCGCTCCGCCGAGGCGGCCCTCAAGTTCTTCCTCTCCTCGGTCGCCGCCACGGCCGTCACCCTCCTCGGCGTCAGCTTCGTCTACGCCGTCACCGGCACGCTCCACCTCACCGAGATCGCCGGCCGCCTCCCCGACGCCGACCCGGAGCTCCACACGCTCGCCCAGGCCGGTGTCGCCCTCACCCTCGTCGGCTTCGCCTTCAAGACCGCCGCCGCCCCCTTCCACTTCTGGGTCCCCGACACCTACACCGGCGCCCCGGTCCCGGTGGCCGGATACCTCTCGGTGGTCGGCAAGACCGTCGGCCTGACCGGCATCGCCCTCGTCACCGTCCTCGCCTTCCCCTCCTACGGCGAGGTCTGGGGCCCGCTGCTAGCCGTCCTCGCCGCCGTCACCATGACCGCGGGCAACACCGCCGCCCTGCGCCAGCGCCCCGGCCGCCGCCACAGCGCGGTACGCCTGCTCGCCTGGTCCTCCGTCGGCCAGGCCGGCTACCTCCTGGTGCCGCTGGCCGCCGCCGCGTACACCGGCACCCCGGACGAGGCCGTCGGCGCCACCCTCGCGTACGCCCTCATGTACGCCGCCGTGAACCTCGGCGCCTTCGCCGTCGTCGCCCTCGTCGCCCGCGCCCGGCCGGCCGGCCGCCTCACCGACCACCGCGCGCTGTACGCCACCCATCCGGCGCACGCCCTCGCCCTCGGCTTCTTCCTGCTCTGCCTGGCCGGGCTGCCGCCGGGCGTGATCGGCCTCTTCGCCAAGGTCGCCGTCTTCTCGGCCGCCGTCGACGCCGGGCTCGGCTGGCTCGCCGTCGTGATGGCCCTCAACGTGGTCGTCGCCCTCGTCTACTACCTGCGCTGGACCGCCCTGCTCTTCCGGCCCGCCGCCGCCGGCGCCGGCCTGCCGCGCGCCGCACCCCGGCCGCTCACCGCCGCCGTGGCCCTCGCCGCCCTCATCGGCGTCGCCCTTTCCGGCGCCCCGCAGCTGATCCTCCGATTCACCGCCACCGGCCTCTTCTGACCGGCCCCCCGGGTACGGGCCGTCCGGCCCCTTGAGCCCGGACGGCCGGGAACTGGTGCCGCCCGGCTCGCGTTGACCAGGCAGGAAGGGTCCACTGGGTGGAGAAGGAACGCACCCGGTCCCCAAGGGCTCCCCTGTCGCACCATCCTGGAGGGCGTACCGTGCACCGCCGGCACAACGGGCTGAAGACCGCCGTACTCCTCGGGGGCCTGTCCGCGCTCATCCTCGTCATCGGCAGCTTCTTCGGCCGGACGGGGCTGGTCGTCGCGCTCCTGGTCGCGCTCGGCACCAACGCCTACGCGTACTGGAACAGCGACAAACTGGCCCTGCGCGCCATGCGGGCCCGGCCGGTCAGCGAGTTCGAGGCGCCCCAGCTCTACCGCATGGTCCGCGACCTGTCGACGCAGGCCCGCCAGCCCATGCCCCGCCTGTACATCTCCCCCACCGAGGCCCCCAACGCCTTCGCCACCGGCCGCAACCCGCGCAACGCCGCGGTCTGCTGCACCGACGGCATCCTCCGCATCCTCGACGAGCGCGAACTGCGCGGCGTCATCGGCCACGAGCTCAGCCACGTCTACAACCGCGACATCCTCATCTCCTCGGTTGCCGGAGCCCTCGCCTCCGTGATCATGTTCCTGGTCAACTTCGCCTGGCTGATCCCCTTCGGCCGCTCCGACAACGACGAGGGCCCCGGCCTCTTCGGCATGCTCCTGATCATGCTGCTCGGCCCGCTCGCCGCCTCCGTCATCCAACTCGCCATCAGCCGCTCCCGCGAGTACGAGGCCGACGCCTCCGGCGCGCAGCTGACCGGAGACCCCCTGGCGCTCGCCTCCGCCCTGCGTAAGCTGGACGCCGGCACGAAGCGGCTGCCGCTCCCTCCGGAACCCCGCATCGAGACGGCCAGTCACATGATGATCGCCAATCCCTTCCGCCCCGGGGAAAGTATGGCGAAGATGTTCTCGACGCATCCGCCGATGGCGGAGCGCATCGCCCGACTCGAACAGATGGCAGGCCGTCGTTGAAGACCCTTCTGAACATCATCTGGCTGCTCCTGAGCGGCTTCTGGCTCTTCCTCGGGTACCTGCTCGCCGGAGTGCTGCTCTGCATCACGATCATCGGCATCCCGTTCGGCATCGCCGCGTTCCGGATCGGCGTCTACGCCCTCTGGCCCTTCGGCTACTCCGCCGTCGAGCGGCGCGACGCGGGCGCCCCGTCCTGCGTGGGTAACGTGCTGTGGCTGCTCCTGGCCGGCTGGTGGCTGGCGCTCGGCCACATCGTCACCGGCATCGCCCTGTGCGTCTCGATCATCGGTATCCCGCTGGGCATCGCCAACTTCAAGCTGATCCCCGTCTCACTGACGCCGCTGGGCCGCGAGATCGTCCCCACCGACCAGCCCTTCGCCGCCCGCTGACGCCGCAGGGCAACCACGCGTCGCCCGGGCACGTCCTTCTCTGCGGACGGCGTCCGGGCGCATGGAGAACGACTACCCGCACGGGGGACCGCGGTGTGCCGCGGAGGGGCCTGCGGTGAAGATCCCCGACATGTACCCGCCCGACGCATGAACATGTTTGCGAGAGGCAGGATCACCGCATGGGCATCATCAGCTGGATCATTCTCGGCCTGCTGGCCGGAGCAATCGCGAAGATCATCCTTCCCGGGCGCGACCCGGGCGGCCTCATCGGCACCATCCTCATCGGCGTCGCCGGAGCCTTCATCGGTGGCTGGATATCAAGCCACTTCCTGGACCGCCCCATCGCCAACGAGTTCTTCGACGCCGCCACCTGGGTCTCCGCGATCGGCGGTTCCCTGGTGCTGCTCGTCGCCTACCGCCTGCTCTTCGGCCACTCCCGGCGCTGACCGCGGGCGGCCGCCCCTGACCCGGGGCGGCCGCCGAGGTGTCCGTACGCCGTTCCGCCCTGCGGGTCAGCGGTAGTTGACGTACTGCAGCGCGAAGTCGAAGTCCTGGTTCTTCAGCAGGGCCTGCACGGCCTGGAGGTCGTCCCGGCTCTTGGAGCTGACGCGCAGCTCGTCACCCTGCACCTGCGCCTTGACGCCCTTGGGCCCCTCGTCGCGGATGAGCTTGGCGACCTTCTTGGCGTTCTCCTGCGAGATGCCTTCCTGGATGGAGGCGAAGAGCTTGTACTCCTTGCCCGAGAGCTGCGGCTCCCCGGCGTCCAGGGCCTTCAGCGAGATCCCCCGCTTGATGAGCTTGGACTGGAAGACGTCGAGGATGGCGTTGACCCGCTCCTCGGAGTTGGCCTCCATCAGGATCTTCTCGCCGGACCAGGCGATCGACGCCCCGACGTTCCTGAAGTCGTAACGCTGCGAGATCTCCTTGGCGGCCTGGTTGAGGGCGTTGTCGACCTCCTGCCGCTCGACCTTCGAGACGATGTCGAAACTGGAGTCGGCCATGTCCTGTGGCTCCTTGAATCGGTGGTGTGCTGTCAGCGGTCGGGCAGAGAGGCGGCCGGGGTCCGCCCCGGCCGCACCCGCAAAGACTAGCCACCACCGCCACCCCCGGACCGCGAAGAACCGAGTGGCGGACCACCCCCGGGCATCAGGTATCGTTTACGTCGTTGCCACGGAGCGCCGCCGAAAAGCGGGGCTGCGAGGCGGCATCCCAGGCGGTGTGCCCGAGCGGCCAAAGGGAGCAGACTGTAAATCTGCCGGCTCAGCCTTCCCAGGTTCGAATCCTGGCGCCGCCACACTGGGTGGAGATCCCCTCCGACCTCGCTTAACAGCAGGTCGGAGGGGATCTTTCGTTTCTGGGGGCGCCCCTGCGGAGCGCTTGGCCTGTCTCACCGCGTACCGCTTCGATCCCAGCAGTGATCACCCCGTCTTCCCCAGGCGTTCCCCAGCTACTCGGGCTCGTTCCAGTCCCGCATGGCCTCCTCGATCCGCCGGTTGGCGCGCTCCTGCGTTCGGGCGAGAACCTTGGCGTAGACCCGGAGGAGCACCGCCACGGAGTGGCCGGCGCGACGCGCGCACTCCATCGGGTCTACACCGGAACTCAGCCAGAACGAGACGCCCGCGTGACGAAGGTCATAGGGGCGACGGGCGAGGAGCGACGCCGCCTCCGGCTCCGTGAGCGCGGACTGTCGGGCCGCCGCCCAGACCTCGCCGTAGCCGGTCTCCTGGAGCAGGCCGCCACGGTTCGTCCGGAAGAGGCGACCGTCCGGGGCCGTGCCGTGGACGGCGACGTGCTGGCGAAGCTGGCGGACGAAGTGCGGCGGGATCGGGACCGGCCGCGAGTCCTTCTCCGCCCGCGCCTTCAGGTGCCGGGCCTCGTGCGCCGAGCCGTCGTTCGTCCAGTCCCGGCCGGCGCGCACGGCGCCCTTCCGGAGGGTGAGGGTGCCCCAGCCGGACTCGGGCAGGTGGCACTGGGCGAGCGTGAGCGCCGTGGCCTCGGCCGGTCGCATGGCCGCGTAGTAAAGGCAGCCGAAGAACGCCTCCAGGTGAGCCCCGCGCAGCCCCTGCTCGCGGACCGCGCGGAGGAGGGCGCGGACCTGCCGGGGGTTGGCCACGCTGTCCGGGTCGACCTCTTCGACGGACTTCGGCGGCGTCCACTTCACCGTGGTGATGGGGTTCACCGGGACGGTGAAGTACTTCTCCTCCACCGCCAGGCCGAGCACCTCGCTGAGGCAGGCGCGCTTCCGGCGGGCCGTCCTCGGCGCGGCCGGCGTGCCGTCCAGCTTCAGGCTGAGGGCGTCGAGGGCGGCCCGGACGGTCTTGGCCTCCTCCAGCTCCGAGACGGGCAGGGAGTTCTTCTCCACCCAGGCCAGGGCCGCCGCGATCTCCTCCGGGGGCTTGAGCTCCCACCTGTTCCTGTTGTACGCCCAGCCGTAGAGCGCCGCCCGGAGGAGCGCGGCGTCGGGACGGCCCTTGGCGGGCTTCAGCAGGGCCGGGGTGATGGTGGCGAGGGCGTCGGCGTAGTTCTTGCGGGACTTGGCCGGGGCCGCCGCCCACTTGCGGTCGATGTACGCGCGGGTGTGCTGGTACCAGGTGACCGAACCCCGTTGGGCGCGCAGCTCGGAGACGGGCAGCCCGGTGTCCCTGTCGAACTGCTCGCCTTTACGGGCGGCGGTCATCAGCTCCGAGCGCCGCCCATCGGCCTGAGCGCGCAGGGTGTAACTCTTCGAGTGCTTCCGGTCCCCGACCAGCCAGTGCAGGCGGTACGGCTTCGGACGGTCCTTGCGCGTCTCGATCGAGTACACGCGTACGTCGTACGTGAGCACGGTTCTCCTCATGAGGCCGGGGCCCGCGAGCGGCGTGCTCGCGGGCCCCGGTGGGTGGTGGGTTGGTCAGGCGGCCTGGTCGATTTCGTTGCTCTCCAGCCAGGCGTCGAGGTCGGCTCGGCGGCAACGGAGCTGGCCGTTGGGGAGCTTGACGAGGCGGGGGGCGTGGCCCCGGGCGCGCATGCGGTAGAAGGCGGCGCGGCTCATGCCGAGTTCGGCGAGGACTTCGGGGAGCTTGAGGAGGGTGGGGCGGGCAGCCATGGGTTCCTCCGTGCTGGGTCTTCGGTCTCAGAAGTGCCGTTACATCGGTTACATCGGTTACACCGCAGGTCAGGGGCATGTTTTCTGTAACCGATAGCCGGGGTGTAACCGATAGGTTCGGTTACGCCCCGGCAGAGGGACGGGGCTTGTAACCGTTCGCGTTACGGTTACGTCGGGTTCTGCGGTTACGTTGTTTTGCCTGGTCAGAGGCCCGCGAGGGCGGGTGTAACCGATGTAACCGATGTTTCGGGGGTGGGGGGCTCCGGGGGCGCCGGGCAGTAGCGGTTCCAGGCGTCGGTGAGGTCGTCGCGGGTGTATCCCTTGACGGGCTGTCCGCTGATCCGCAGGGTGCGCGGGGAGATGGGCCGCCCGGCGGCGGTGACGTACTCCTTGAGCATCTTGGAGAGGGCGCGGGCGGTGAGCGGCCGGCCGTCGAGGTCGCCCCAGGGGGACTCCTCCAGGGCGTTGAGGATGCTGAGAATCTCGACGCTGGAGACGCTGTCCTGGGTGCCGAAGACGGCGTCGCGCAGGTCGGTGAGGAGCTTGACGCCGATGGAGGCGCGGTCGTCCAGGGTTACGGCGTTGACGAGTTCGACGCAGGCGTCGCGGGCGCGCTCGGGCCAGTGGCCGCCGGCGGCGTCGGCAACAGCGAGGAGGGGCTCCCACACGTCGGCGGGGCGGTCGGTGATGCCATCGGGCATGTCGGGCCAGGCGCCGTCGATCTGAGGGCGGACGATGTCGGCCCAGGTGGCGAGGCGCTTGCGCAGCTCGTTGCCCTGGGGCTCGTGGATGCGGGCCCGGAAGGGCTCGACGGTCTCGGTGCGGGCCCGGCGCCGCATGCGGATGATCACTGAGCGGGCGAGGATCGTGTCGGGGAGGGAGCCGAGTCCGCCCATGGCGACGGCGCAGTAGGAGGGGAAGGCGACGACGGTCTGCTGTCCGCCGTCACCGACGCAGCGGTAGGAGACGCCGCTGCGTCGGTGGCCGGCGTTGAGGAGGCCGCGCAGGTCTTCGTTGTCCTTGGCCTTGGGGCCGAAGACGGTGTCGATCTCATCGAAGAGGATCGTAGGTCGCCCGTTGTCGTCGGCGACGGCCCGGAAGAGGGCGGCGGGCGAGGCGTTGACCGCGTGCATGGGGTGGGGGACCAGGGTGGAGCAGGTCTCCAGGGCGCGGGTCTTGCCGGAGCCGGGCTCGGGGGAGAGGAAGGCGAGCCGCGGGGTGGAGTCGAAGGAGTCCAGCAGGTGGGTGTGGGCGTTCCACAGGACGACGGCGACGTACGCGGCCTCGCTGGGGAAGGCGCTGAAGCGGCGGATGAACGTCTCCACGTCGTCCAGCAGCGTGGCGCCGTCGGTGGGCGGGGGCTGGGTGGCGTCGGTCATGCTGCGGTCCTCCCGGTCGAGGGGGCGGCGGGGTTGATGAAGGGGCAGTCGGTGCGGTGCTGTTCGTGGTCGGCGATCAGCGCGAGGGCGCGCTGTTGTCCGGCGGCGAAGATGTCGCGTCCGCAGGCGCACTGGCTGCGGACGGTGGGGGTGGTGCGGTTGGGCGGGGCGGTGATGGTGAGCCAGGCGACGGGGTGACGCTGGTCTGCCGGGCGCGGGTCAGGGCGAGGAGCAGAACGGACGCCTTCGGCGGCGTCTTTCGCCGCTGCCCTCGCCGCGCTGGCCGGGCCCGGTTCGGCGGGGTGGGGGCCGGTGGGGGTGCTGAGGCTTTTCAGGTGGGGGGTCATGCGGCGCTCCGGGGGCGTGCGGTGCGGATGGACCAGTCCAGGGCGCTGCGGATCGTCGTGGTCACCTCGGTCGGAGGGAGGCCGGCGGCCTCACCCGCTGCCTGAAAAGCCGTTTCGACGTGGGTGCGGTCGAGGTCGCCCCAGGCCACGAACCGTCCGACCGCCCGCACGCAGGCGAGCAGGGTGGCGTTGCGCGAACCCTTGCCCGCCTGCCGGGCCTTGGCTGTCTCGCGGTCGAGGACGACCGTGGCCAGGCGGCCCCCGGCGCGGGGCAGGGGGACGACCGGGGCGAGCGTGTCCGGGCGGGGGTGGGGTGGGGCGAGTCGTTCGAGGAGCCAGCCGGGCAGGGGCCGGATCAGGGCCGGGCCCTGCACCCGGTAGGCGTGTCCGTTGATGACGGAGCCGGGGGCGAGGACGTAGCCGCCGTGGGCCCGGGTGTCGATGAGCGGCCCGAGGGCACCGGCGGTGTTCCGCAGGCGGGTGCCGTCGGGGGCGGAGAAGTACAGGTGCGTGCCCCCGGAGGCGGTCCGGACGGTGCGGGTGGTGGGGACGGGCTGTCCAGCGTGCTCGCAGAGCGCCAGGAGGTTGGCCGCGCCGTCAGGCGCGTCCGTCTCGCTCTTGGGCTTGTCCAGGTCGACCACGACCAGCCGGGCGGGCCCCGTGGCCAGGCCGATGTTCCAGTCGCCGGTCGTCCAGGCGGAGCGGATGCGGTCCGGGTCGGTGGTGGCCCGGTGCTCCCAGGTGACGTGACCGCTGGCGCAGGCGCCGGTGTGGGGGCAGCGGGTCTCGGGGTGGAGGGCGGGGCGCTTGCCGCCGGGGCGGAGGGGGAAGACGGGCCAGCCGCGTTCGGCCGTCGCCAGGGCGGCGGTCAGGAGAATGTTCATGCGGCGGTCTCCGTCCGGGTGTGGTGGGTGAGGTACTGGGTGGCGATCCAGTGGGTGTAGGCGGGTGGGACGGCCTGGCGGGCTTCGAGGTTGGTCATCCAGGTGCAGCCCATGGCGTCGGCGTAGGCGCGTTCGCCCTTGTGCGCGAAGGCGAGGAGGCGGGGGTGGTGCCAGCAGGGCGGCAGGAGGTCTCCGCCGCCGTGCCAGGAGGTCTCGAAGCTGCGGTGGCGGCGGACGTTGAGGCCGAACTGGGAGCCGCACAGCAGGTAGTCGGGGCGCAGTGGGGCTTCGGGGACGTTCTCGATGACCCAGGGCAGGCCGGTGGCGGTCAGGAGGTCGCGGCCGGGGGTGAGGAGGTCGGGGTGGTTCTCGCGGGTGCCGCGCCAGGCGGTGACGCGGGCGAAGTGCTGGCAGGGCCAGGAGGCGTGGACCAGGTCGAAGGTGTGGATGCGGCCGGTGGTGATGAGGTCGGCCAGGTAGGTGAGGGCGTCGGCCTGGTGGAAGGTGAAGGGGTAGTTCGGCTGGGGGTTGAGGTCGACGCCGGTGACGTCGAACCCGGCGAGGTGGTAGCCCATGGACAGGCCGCCGGCGCCGCAGCACAGGTCCAGCACCCGGGGAGCCCTGCGGTCCAGGGGGATGACGGTGGCGTTCACGCGGCCACCTCCGCCGGGGTGGTGAGGTGGGTGAGGGCGTGGTGGCCGATCCACTGGGTGTAGGCCGGGGGGATGCACTCGCGGATGCCGTCGCGGTTCATCCACGGCACACCCATCACGCGGCGGGCCAGGTCGACGCCGGAGAAGTTGCCGACGAACTGCCCGAAGTACCCGGGCGGGACCGGGCGGCCCATTTTCGCCTGCGGCACCACGTGCGCCGGGTGGTTGAGCTGGTGCAGGGTGAGGCCGCCGCCGGTCTCGAAGTACCGGTGCCGGTACGTCTGCACGCCGAACATCGGCCCGCACAGCATCACCGGCTGCTCCAGCTTCGGCACGGCGCCGCGCACGTTCTCCAGCACCCACGGCCGGCCGCTGGCCTGAAGGGCGGTGCGGGTGGGGGCGATGAGGTCGGGGTGGGTACGGCCCTGGATGCGCTGGCAGTCGCTGTCGTGCTGGCACGGCGGCGAGGCGTGGATGACGTCGAACTCCGCCCCGTGCGCCAGGACGAACGCGACCGCTTCTGCCTGGACGAACGTGTACGGGTAGCGGGGCTGCGGGCGGATGTCGACGCCGGTCACTTCGAACCCGGCATCCGCGTAGCCCTTCGCGGCGCCGCCCTGGCAGCAGAACAGGTCGAGCAGCCGCGGCTTAAGGCTGGTTCGCAGCAGGGTGTCAGTGGCGTGGTGCATGCTGATGTTCTCCAGTTCTGTTGAGTGGGGCTGGGGATGAGGGGCAGCCGCGTCTTTGGCGAGATGGGCGGCTGCCCCTGCTCTTTGGCTCAGAAGGGGGCGCGATGACGACGGCATGGCTGGTGCTGGCTGTGGGTGACGAGGACCGACAGCACGGAGGGAACGACGGGTACGACGACGACCCGTCGCAGCACTACAGCTGGGACGACACGGTGCCCAACCACGGCCGTATCGCCGTGGGAGACGTGATCGCGCTGTGGGACAAGAGGCAGCTGCTTGGCCTCGGAGTGATCGCCGAGATCGAGACCGGCAGCGAGACGAAGACGCTCTACTTCTGCCCGGAGTGCAAGAAGGCCGACTTCAAGCGCCGCAAGCGGCTGAAGCCCACGTGGCGGTGCAACAAGTGCCCCGCCCAGTTCGACGTCCCCGGCAGCAAGACCAGGCAGGTGGTCACCTACCGGTCCCGCCACGGCGACACGTGGATGGACGGGCGCGGACTGCTCAACGGCAAGCAGCTGAGGGCCCTGTGCGATTCGCCGGACTCTCAGCTGAGCCTGCGTCCCGCACGCTGGGAGAAGCTGCGGGACGCGCTCCTCGCGTTCGAAGGAGTCGACTTCAGCGACCTGGAATCGGCCGACGACGCGAACCAGGAGGGCCCGAGCGAGAGCCCGGCCGACGGCAGAGAGCGCAGGAAGATCGCGGGCGGCCACCGCATGGCGAACGTACGCACCCGCGTCGGGCAAGGGCCCTTCCGCCAGCAGCTGCTGGATGACTACGGCCAGGTGTGCGCGTTCACCGGTCCGACCCCAGCTGGGGCGCTCCAAGCAGCCCACCTGTACAGCTACGCGAAGGAGGACGTGCACCACGACTGGGGCGGTCTGCTCCTGCGTAACGACGTCCACAGCCTCTTCGACCGCGGCCAGATCGGCGTCAACCCGGATACCGGACGCATCGAAGTCGATGAAGAACTCCTGGGTTACCCGATCTACGCCCAACTGCACGGTAAGGAACCGCTGGTGCGCCTGCGCCCTGAGCACGAGGTGTGGCTAGCTGCCCACTGGCGCAAGTACCGGCCCACGTGCGCAACTGTGCCCGCGAGCCGGGTGTCGGTAGATCCGGGTGTGGTCACAGGGTGAGGTGACGGGCAGCTTCCTCCACGAGGTGGTCATGGGCCATGAGGGCGGCCTGCCGGAGGGTTTCGAGGCGGGTGAGGTCGGTGGCGTCGCGTATCGCGTAGGTGGCCGCGATGGCGGTGGTAGCGGCGTCACGGACGGCCTGGTCGGCGATGAGGAGCCGGATGCGGACGGCGGGCGCCGTGACTGCTGCCCGGGTGCGGTGGGATTCGTCGCGCAGCTCGGTGACGCGGCCGTCTTCAGCGCCGGTGAGGGTGGCGTCGAGGACGGCCCACATGGCGCGGCGGTGGGCGGAGAGGGCGTCGGCGAGGTCGGTGGCGGCGTCGAGCTGGGCGGTGCGGTGCTGGACGGCCCGGGCTTCGGCGCGGGCCAGGTGGTGCTGGAGCAGCCCGGAGACGAGGGCGCCGAGCAGGGTTCCTGCGACGGCGAGGAGAGTGGCGAGCACCTGTGGCCTTTCGTCAGAAGCTGGATATGGCGCCCAGCAGCGCGTCCACGAAGGCGTTGACGGGCCCGGCGGCGCCGGTGGAGGCGAGGAAGAAGCCGAAGGCGGCGGCGGTGAGCGCGCTGCCGAAGCCGACGTAGCGCAGGCGGACGAGGAGGAAGAGGGCGAGGCCGAGGAGTACGGCGAGGGAGACGGTGGCCATAGGTCGGGTCTCCGGTTCAGTGGTTGATGGTGTTGGAGGCGCGGCCAAAGAGGCCGTTGGCGGTGACGTGGGTGTGGTGGGTGATGTGGGGCGCGGCCCGGCGGCGGGCGCGCAGGAGGAGCGGGAGGGTGCCGGCGGCGATGAGGGCGACGGTGGCCCAGAGGGCGTGTGCCATGGCGATCAGTCCCGGGGCGGCGTAGTGGAGTCCGATGCCGGCGCCGGTGATGCCGAGGCCGACGGTCGGGGCGAGCAGGGCGGTGGTCTTGGCCCAGGCGGGGACCGGCTGTGAAGCGGACGCAACGGGTTCCGGTTCCGCGTGGGTGGGGTGGGTGTAGGCGAGGGTGATGCGGCCGTCGGGGAGGGTGACGTACTGGACGCCGGGCGGGATCTCGTGCGGCTCCAGCGGCACCCCCCGCAGCACGGCCGGCGACGCCTGCTCGGCGGCGAGGCGAACGCGGGCGAGCGGGGTGTGGGGGGTGAGGGAGGTGCTCGGGTGTGTGGGGTCATGGGGCACGGGTCCGGCCTTTCGACAGGGCGAGGGCGGCCCGCCGGGTGGCGGGCCGCCCTCGGGTGCGGCTTGTCGTCTCGCTTGTCGTCCGGGCTTGTAGCGCGCTTGTCGCTTGTCGCTTGTCGTCGCTTGTCGTCCGCAGGTCAGAAGGCTCCTACAAGCCCGCTACAGGGCCCGTGGGGCGTCTTCTCGGGAGGGGCGACAAGCGACGACAAGGGGTCAGCCGGGGGTGTGCTGGGAGCGGTGGACGTAGCGGGTCTTGGTGCCGCTGCCGACCTTGATCACGTCGCCGGACTGGACCCATTCCTGGAGCCACTCGTGGACCGTGCTCCGGGCGGTGCCGTAGTCCGGGTGGAGCTGGCGGGCCAGCGCGCTGGCCCCGGTCCCCGCCTTCCCGGCACGCTCGATGAGCACGAGGGCCGCGTCCTTGGCGCCCGCGTCGGTGTCGGCCGGCGGCTGCTGGTCGCGGTGGGCGGAGAGGTTGAGGCCGGATGCGGCGCGCGGTTCCGCTTTCGGCTCCGGGCGGGGCTCGGGGGCGGTGGCGAACTCGGCGTCGATCTGCTCGCGGAACAGCCTGGCGAGCGCTTCCTCGTCGGCCGTCCCGGCCCCCGCGCTGGGCTGCTGGTTGCGGTGGGCGGAGAGGTTCAGCCCACCGGCCGGGCCCGGCGGCGGCAGCGCGGGCGTCGTCGGCGGGGTGGGGGTGCTGGTGCCGATCCAGGCGATGCGGTGGGCGTTCCAGCGCTGCGCGTAGATGCGGCCGGCCGCCTTGGCGGAGGGGGCGTCCAGGGCGGGGTGGCGGTCGCTGGTGGCGCGGACGATGTCCGCGATCTGGTGCGGGGTGATCCGCCACGTCTTGAACAGCCCCGCCGGGGAGGTGGGGGTGGAGATGAACCCGGAGCCCTTGTACGGGGCTTGATCGACGCGCAGGCCACGGCTGCCGGGGAACATCTTGGACAGGTCCATGCCCTCGGTCTCGCCGCCGGTGAGCGCCACGCGGGTCTTGGCCTCGCGGCGGATCATGAGGTTGCCCAGAACCGTGCCGGTGGAGCCGAGCGCGGTCAGGACGGTGCGCACGCCCATGGCGCGGGCGATGCGGATGACCTCCAGGATCTTCTCGCCGAGCTTGCGCATCTCGCGGTCGGGGCTGGCGAGGATCTCGGCGCCCTCGTCGATGACCAGCATGACCTGCGGGATCTGCGAACTGATCGGCAGCAGGTCGGTGTTGGCGTCGGCCATGAGCTGCTGGTACTCGACCTTGCGGGCCTTGGCCACCTTGATGGCCGCCTCCAGCATCGCCATGGCCTCGGCCGGGTCGGCGGCGAGCCAGTCGACACCGGGGTTGAGGCCGTCGACGTCGAGGGCGGGGCGGACCCAGGGCAGGCCCGCGCTGCCGGCGTTGAGGTCGATGACCCAGGTGAGTACGTCGGTGCAGCGGGCGAACCCGGCGAGGATGTCGTGCACCATGTTGGTCTTGCCGGAGCCGGTGGGGCCGACGACCAGGGCGCACTGCTCGCGCAGGTGGACGAGGACCTCCTCGGCGTTGCTGCGGTAGCCCCAGGGGATGCCGGTCAGCAGCGAGAGCGGGCTGTAGTCGGCGGGGTAGGCCGTCTCGTCCGCCAGCACGTTCCTCGTGGTCACGTCGATGATGACGCGGCCCTGGTCGATGCCCGGGGTGGCGGTGGCGGTGCAGCCGTGGGGCAGGCGCGCGTCCCCGGACAGCGCGGGGGAGCACCGGGCGATGGCGTCCCACGTGGTCCCGCCGGGCGGGAGCTGGGCGTCGATGGAGTAGCCGGCGCCAGAAGCCCACTGCTCGACGCCGACGACGGTGATCGTCACGTTGCAGACGCGTTGGACGCGGTCGGTCCACTCGGCGGCGATGCTCGCGCGTTCGGCGCCGAGCTGACGGGCCATCTCCCGCTCGGCCGAGGCCGCGGCTTCCAGGTCGCGGGCCTCCTCGTGGAGGTGGGCGCTGGCGGTCGCGGCGCCGATCCCGCCGCCGAGGGTGGCCAGGGAGCCCAGCGCGGTCCAGGAGAGGGGGCCGGTGGCGACGGCCCAGGTGGTCCAGCCGCCGGCGACCAGCCAGGTGGAGGCGCGGGTGGCGATGGTGCGGCCGGGCAGGCGCCGCTTCACGGCGGCCAGGCCGTGGCCGAGGGCACCGGCGGCGCCGGCGGCGAGCGCCCAGGAGGGCGGCATGCCGGTGGCGGCGCCGGTGGTGGCCAGCGCGAGGGCGCCGGTGGTCGCGGACAGCGCACCGGTGACCGGCCCGTGCGGGGCCTGCCAGTCCAGCGGCGGCCCCACCCGGTCCTTCTTCTTGGTCTTGGCGGGGGCCATCAGATGTTCCAGCCCTTCTCGGCCTCGTAGCCGTTGCGGGGGTCCTCGAAGCGGGCGATGTCGGAGGCGTGCGCGGTGCGGAACACGTTCTCCATGTCGTCCGCGACGGCGACCGTGCCCATCAGGGAGCCGTGGAGGTCGGCGAACTGGTCGGCGACCTCCTTCTCCAGCGGGAACTCGCTGTCGGAGCGCTCGGCGAGGATCTTCATGACGTTGGAGATCGAGGTCAGCGCCTGCGGGAGGCCCTGGACCATGGCGAGGATCTCCATGCAGTCGTCGGGCTGGTACGCCTGCGCGGCGGCCTCCATCTCGGCGGCGGCCTCTTCGAACTTCCAGCCGGAGGTGCTGCTCACGGTGTCTCCTGTTCCGGCGGGCGCGGGGCCCGCCACGAGGGGTTCCGGGCGCTCGACCCGGTCGGCAATCTCGGAGCCGTCACGTTCGGCGGCCTCGTGCAGCGCGGCCTCGGCGATCCCGGCGGCCTCGCGGATCTCGGCATCCCGCAGCTCGCGGGCGGCGCGGGCGCGGCCCATCAGGCGGCGGTAGAGGCGGCGGCCGGGGTGCTGGAGCCAGGCCCAGCCCAGCCGCCGCCCGAGCGGCGTCGTCACCAGCCCGACCACACCCAGCGCCCCGGCCGCCAACGCGGCCCACAGCCGCCGGTGCTGGAAACGCAACGCCGACCGCAGCAGCGCCCAGCGGGCGGAGCGGCGGATACGGGCGGTGCGGACCTTGCGCCGCTCACGGCCCAGACGCTCCTTCGCCAGCCGGTCACGACGGGCCCGGGTCTTCTCCAACGCCCGGTCACGCAGGCGGGCGGCCCGGCCGACAGCGGCCGAGACGCCCCGACCGACCCGGCCTCGGTCGGCGGCGGAGGTGCTGCGGCGGGTGGCGGCCTGCGCGCGGCGGGCGTCGGCGGCCTGCCGTCGGGCCTGAGCTGTCTGGGCCCGCTGCTGCGAACGCGTCGACCCGCTACCCGAACTGGCGCCGGTGCTGCCGGGCTGCCGGAGAGCCCGGACCTGCTGTATCCGGCCCGCAGAACCACCCGGGCGGCCCGGCGACGTACCGGAGGCGGCGGGACCCTTGGAGAGGCTGGTGCGGGAGGGGGCCGGGCTTTTCAGGGGGGAGCGCCCCCGGCCCGTGCTGCCGTGACGACCGTTCGAGGAGCGGCCCGCGCGGGACCCGGCCCCGGAGCGGGTGCCGCCCCGGCTGAGGCCGGCGGAGCGGTGGAAGCCGCCGGAGCCACGACCGGTGCGCCCGGCCCCGTTGTTCTTCCGGGGCTTGTCCTTGCGGCGGCCGGCGAGCGCGGCGGCGCCCAGGACGGCCGCGCCGGTTGCCGCAGCAGCCAGGGCAACGACCGGCCCGGCGCCGACGAGGGCGGCGGAACTGGCGGCGGCCACGGTGGTGTTGGTGCCGGTCAGGGCGAGGGGGACGACCGGCCACCCTCCGGCCGTCTGCTGTACGTCCTCCGGCTTGTCGACCTTGGCGGCCGGGGTGCTGGGGGCGTTGGGGGTGGTGTCGGGGGGAGGGGGCGCGGGCGGCGCCTGGGCGGGCGCCTGCCGCTCAGCGGCGACTTCCGTCATGCTGGACCTTCCTTCTCGGAGGAGCAGCAGGGGCACCACGGCCGTGCCGGCAAGCGAGAGCCGTGGTGCCCCCGCCTGCTGAAAAGCGGGTCAGAGCTGGTTGGGCGCCAGGGAGAAGTGCGTGACGACGCACGCCTGGTCGGGGATGCCGAGGAGGGCGCAGACGTGCTGGCTGACGGCGAGGTACGCCTGCTGGCGGGTCAACCCGGGCGGCGCCGGCAGCAGGCCCTCACGGGTCGCGAGCTGCCGGCCGTTGTCGTACTGGAGGGTGAGCACCCAGTGGTACTCGCGGACGCCGGAGTTCATGGATCTCCTTCGGGAGCCGAGTCGGCCGGGCGGCCGTGGCACACCACCGGCCCACCACCCGGGGTGCGGGCAGCGGGCCGGTAGTGGCCATGGGCGCCGGGACGAGTCGTCAGGCCCGGGAGTCGCCGAGGTGGCGGGGGTGATCAGCGGTGATCTCCTGCCAGCGCCGCGTCTCACCCGCACTCGCGTGCTGGACCCGCACGGTGAAGGTGCAGTGGGAGCAGCGGAATGACGAGGTCGACACCTTGGCGGCCAGATGCAGGCCCGGGTTCAAGACCGCCGTGAACACGGCCGTGGAGCAGGCGAAGACGACGGCGAAACTCAGGTTGGTGCCCATGAGCTGGGCGGTGACGGAGTAGGTGACAGCGGAAGCGACCGCGACAGCGGCCACCTGGATCTTCTTC
Organism: Streptomyces sp. BBFR102; assembly: GCF_051397025.1. Taxonomy (NCBI): domain Bacteria; kingdom Bacillati; phylum Actinomycetota; class Actinomycetes; order Kitasatosporales; family Streptomycetaceae; genus Streptomyces; species Streptomyces sp. BBFR102. The sequence continues at coordinate 2,184,618 of NZ_CP195757.1, read as the reverse complement.
ACGCACGGGTCCCTTCGAAGGCGCAACTCGCGCAGGCGCCGAGAGAGGTGGGGATGCAGTAGCCGCGGTCCTGCTGGCACTGCGGGCAGATCCGCCGAGCCTGCAGTGCGGCGGCCAGCGCCCGGGCCCGGCCGGGCGTCATGGGCCGGACCGGCTTGGCCTGGTCGACGCGGTAGAGGTACCCGACCAGCGGCGGCCGCCCGCGCCGGCGGGGGCGCTGGAGCTCCGCGACGACCGGCTGGCCGCCGGGCCGCAGCCCCATCGCGCGGAGCTGGCGGCGGGTGGCCAGGCCCTCGGGGGCCAGGCGCCAGGGGTAAACAGGCAGGGTGGCGCTCATGCGGCGACCGAAACGCTGTCGCGCAGGTCGTGGTAGCGGGCAGTGACCCAGCCGATGGACCAGCCGGTCAGGTCGGCGGCGGTGCGCACGGACTGGCCGGTCTCGAAGGCGGCCCGCACGACCCGGAGGGCCCGCTCCTCGCCGAGCTTGCCGTCCGGGGGCCCGGCGGCAAGGAGGGCGTCGCGTTCACGCTCCCACTCGCGCTGTTCACGAGCGGCCCGTTCCTGTTCACGGCGGGCCTGCTCCTGCGCCTGGCGGCGGGCCTGCTCGGCGGCCTGACGCTCACGCTGTTCACGCTCCCGTTCACGGCGTTCACGCTCGGCCTGCTGGCGTTCATGCTCACGCTGCTGCTGTTCACGAGCGGCCTGCTCGCGGTCGGCAGCCTCGCGGGCGAGGCGGGCCTCGTGCTCGCGCTGGGCCTCGCGCTCCAGGCGGGCCTGCTCGGCCTGTTCACGCTCCCACTCACGCTGTTCACGCTCGGCTTGGCGGGCTTCCTCGCGCCGGGCCTGCTCGGCTTCCTCGGCTGCCTGGCGGGCCCGGTCGCGCTCGGCCTGCTCCTCGGCCGTGGCGTCGGCCAGGGCGCCGCCCATGGCACGCCGCCAGGCGGGCCCGGCCTCGGCGACCAGCAGAAGAAGCAGGGGCGGGATGAGGTGGACGACGACGCCGACTAGATCCCCGGTCAGGGCCGCGTGGCCGATGTTGAGCCAGACCGTGGAGAGCCCGGTCACCCACCGGAACGCCGTTGCCCACGTCCCGGCCGCGACCCCGAACCGGGCCAGCGTCGAGTCGGACTGAAGGCCCAGGATGAAGCAGCCGTCGACCGCCAGCGCCAGCAGCGGCCCGGTGGCGTAGCCCTCGGAATGAGCGTCGATGAACGGCGCCGCCGTCGACATGCTCACCAGGACGACCGCACCCGTCAGAAGCCACGTCACCACCGTGATGACCCGACCCGTACGCGCGACCTCGCGCGCCGTCGGGGCGCCCGTGAACACCCGTGAACGCCCCCTGAACATGGTCTGCTGCGTCATCCCGCACCTCCCAGAGGAAGCGCCTGGATGCGCCAGGCCACCTCCGCAGCAGCGGGGAGGGCGGCGCCCGGGGTGTGGGCGGTCCAGCCGTGGCGGGGGGCGCCCTCGGCCTCGGCGGCGGCCTCGGCGAAGTCGGCCGAGGCGTGGAGGCTGTGGAGCCGTCCGTACCGGAAGAGGACGTAGACGCGGTCCAGGGCCCGGCTCTGCCTGCGGGCGGTACGCAGGAGCGCCCGCAGGGCCACGCGGTCCTCCGCGTCCAGGAGCACCTGGGCCCGCGCGGCCTCCAGCTCGGCGCGGGCCGCCTCCAGCTCGGAGGCGTACTCGGCCGCCAGCGTCGTCATGGTGTCGCGTGCGCCGTCCAGCTCGGCGCGCAAGGCGACACCGGCGGCCTCGGCGGTTTCAACCTGGGCGGTCAGTTCCAGGGCCGCCGCGCGGGCAGCGTCCCGGTCGGCCTCCAGGGCCCGCAGGTGACTGGTTGTGGTGAGGCGGATCATGCGGCACCGCCCGTCTCCGCCATGTCGAGGCGGGTGTAGGAGGTGAGCTTGAGCGTGATGCCGTCGACCTCGTACAGCGCGGTGAGCCAGGCGCTCGTGGCGCCCGCCCCGCCCTCGACCTTGTGAAGGGCGACGCCCAGCGCGGTGAGCCACTGGCGGAAGGCGCCCGGGCTCTCGTGGAACGCCATCGAGATCTGCTCGGTGAAGACCGAGCAGATCTCGACGTTCGGGGCGGGCAGCTCCGGGTGCTGGGCGACCAGGTCGGCCAGCACCGTCAGGCGCCGGTCGAGGGAGGCGAGAGTGTTCATGCGGCACCGCCGAGGGTCTCGCGGTTGGCCAGGCTGGTCCGGGCGTCCAGCAGACGCCGGCGGGCCCGGCGCAGACGCCGCTCGTCCACCTCGGTCGGGACGCGGCCCAGGACCGCGATCTGCGCGTCGAGCAGGTCGACCTCGGCGGTGATGACCGGCATCTCCGCCTCGATCGCCGCCAGCTCGGCGGCCGTCGGTTCACTGTCCTGCGTAACGGCCGCGTTCACGGCCACGATGAGCTTCATGGGTCTCGATGTCCTCTCGTAGGGAACGGCCCACGACGGCCCCGAGCTGCTACTCGGGGCCGTCACCGTTCGCGGGGTGTGCGGGTTGGTCAGCGCTTGAGCTGGTCGATGACGCGGCCGATCTCCTCGGTCGTCATCCCGTCCGCCAGGTCGCGCACGGCCTGCTCACCGCCGGTCGCGGCGGCGTGGATCGCGGCCTTGCTCTGCACGACCGCCTTGACGGTGTCGGTGATCTGCTGGGCGGCGTCGGCCGTCTGCTTGCGAAACATGCGGTCTCCCTCGATCCCGTGGAGCTGGCTCTCCGGCTCCCCTCAGCCCCGCCCGTACAGCGCCGCCACGAGGGCGAGCCGGACGGGCAGAGGAGGCAACCGGCCGCCGCGAGTGAGCGGCGGAGAGATTGGGAGTGCGCGGCCCTGGGCCGCGCGGTTCACCTTCTTGTCCTGAGGACAGGTGGGTTCCTCGTCCACTCTTCAGTTCTCAACAGACGTGCAGCTCAGGGCGCCTGGCGCGCGACTGGGGGTGAGCCAGCCGCCTTCCTGGGGCGCAATCCCGAACCGCTCTGGAGCAGCCCAAAGGCCGCTCTTCGAGGTCCGACCTCGTGAGGTACATGTAGTACCTGTTCCTCATCATGGGGTGAGGGGTACGCGGCGTCAAGTCCTTCAGTTCTTTCGGCCCGGCGACCTCGCCCTGCTGAGTGACTTCAGCCTGTCCTGAGGCGAGGAGACGCTGTACTCCGCTCCTGTACGACTGCGGGACGGCCTCGCTACGCTGAAGTCGTCCCAAGTCGTCCTACGGGGGAGTCGACGTGGCCAACGAGCGCTTACGGGGCGCGATCATTGACCGGGGAATGACGCTTGACCAGGTCGCAGAGCGGCTGGGTGTCGCCGCAAAGACCGTCGAGCGCTGGATCAATGAGCCCAACCGGCGGCCCTACCGCCGCTTCATGTACGCGACCGCATCTCTGCTGGGCTGCGAGATCTCCTACCTGTGGCCCGAGGAGCAGACTTCGGCGCAGGTTGCCGAGACGGGGGCCGCCGAGTTGGTGAAGCTCTACCCTCACCGCTCCGTGGTGCCGAACACCCTCTGGCCCCAGCTCTACGCCCGGGCCCGGCGGAGCTTCGACGTGCTGGTGTACTCCGGGTTCTGGCTCACCGAGGACGCCGCCTTCCACCAGGTGGTCAAGGAGAAGTCCGCTGACGGGGTCCCAGTGCGGTTCATGCTGGGCGATCCCCGCTCCTCCGCAGTCGCCACCCGGGGTGCCGATGAGGGGATCGGGGGCGCGATGGCCAGCAAGATTCGTAACGCGCTGGTCAACTACGCCCCGCTCTTCAACCTGCCGAACGTGGAGTTCCGGCTGCACTCCACAACCCTCTACAACTCCCTCTACCGCGCCGACGACGAGATGCTCGCCAACGGCCACCTGTACGGGGTGGGCGCCTACATGGCACCGGTCCTGCACATCCAGAGAATCCCAGGTGGGGAGCTATTCGACTCCTACGCTGAGAGCCTCGAACGGGTCTGGGACTCAGCCCGTCAGATCACCTCCCCCGTCGACTGGGAAGAGACTCCATGAGGATCGACCACTTCCGTAACCCGGAGGCACCGTCGGCCAACTCGGTCGTCCCCTCCGTGACTGCCGTGGTCCAGGACGATGCGGGACGCCTGCTGGTCATCCACAAGACCGACAACGACCTGTGGGCACTTCCGGGCGGCGGCCACGACATCGGCGAGAGGGTCGCCGACACGGTTGTACGGGAGGTTGAGGAAGAAACCGGCATCCAGGTACAGGTGGAGGGCCTGGTGGGGCTCTACACCGACCCAGATCACGTGCTGGAGTACGACGACGGCGAGGTCCGCCAGCAGTTCTCGATCTGCTTTCGCGCCCGTCCGGTCGGGGGACACCTTCGGACCAGCAGTGAGTCCAAGGAGGTGCGATGGGTGGATGCGTCGGACCTAGACGCCCTGACCATCCACCCATCCATGCGCCTGCGCATCGAGCATGGCCTCGACGCAGCCCGGACGGAGCCCTACATCGGCTGAGAGCTCCCGGCCGCCGCCATCCTTCGGTCCACGCGTGCGACTGCGGCGTGGATCTCCGGCGCGGCTCGCTGGATGAAGCGCCCCACCACGGTGTCCGGTCCGTACCGCTGCACGATCTCCGTCACCCGTGCCGTGGAGGTGGTGGGGCAGCCGTCCGGCGTGGTGGTCATGTCGGACAGGATCAGCGCGTCCACCAGTTCAGGCCGCTCCAGCTCGAACTCGGTCTCCAGATCATGGCGCAGCCCCCGCTCCTCAGCCTCCAGCAGGGCGCAGGAGTGATGAGCTACGAGCCGGGTGACCCGCTCGTCGGCGTCTTCCTGGTCCCGCAGGAAGCGGGCGCCGTCGAGCGGGTGGAAGCCGGTTGTCGCGATGGAGGGCGAGTAGCCGACATCGTGCAGGACGGCGGCGGCTTCGAGCAGATCGGCATCGCTGCCTAGCACGGGGCTCAGTGACTGAGCCCGCCGGGCGACACCGAGGGAGTGAGCCCATCTTCTCGGCAGGGGCTCGGCCAGCATTCTTTCGGCGAGGCCATAGGCCCATTGGGTGAGTCCGGTTGAGGCCATACGCGAGTTCCTCTCATGCTGGAGTAAGGGCCCGGACGGTCCGTCCCTTCCCATGAACGGTGGCCAGCAGCCCCATGCCCTCCATCTGTGCAAGGGCGCTGCGAACGGCAGTGCGCGAGGCGCCGAAGCGCGCGCACAAGTTCTGCTCCGAGGGGTATGGGTCGCCAACAGCCAGCCCGTCCTCGGTGATTACCTCGCGGAGCCGATCGACCAGGGGGCGGGGAGCGGTGCTGGACACCATCCAGCCTGCGCCTGGCACCGAGACCACGAGGGACTCGTCCGCCAGCACTTTGAGCGCCCGGCGAACCGTATTGCGGGCGACCTTGTGCCTCGCCATGAGGTCAGCCTCCGAGGGTAGGGCGCCATCCTGGATCTGGCCAGCGGCAATCTCCTTCCGGAGAGCGTCGGCGATGATCAGGTAGGTTCCGCGCGGGCTAGCCTCCGACACCAGGTCTCCTTTCATGAAATCTAGTTGCTCTCAGGGCCTCAAGGGTGCTGGATACGACTCTGAGTACTCATTTGGTCGCGCGCGTTCTCCTGGTAGCTACTGGAGAATGCCTTCACGGGACATACAAAGCGCGAGTAGGTTCACCATGAGTGGTGGTACTCATCCGAGATAGGTGAAGGCCGCTGTGGAGGCGGCGCCGGCGGGCTGGTGTCTACTCGCGCGGCACGTCGGCCCTCGGTCATAGGGATTACATCCTCCTGGCTGGGGGTTCGGCCAGCCAGGAGAAAAGCCCGAAAGTCGGAGTCTCGTCGATCGGCTACGCAGATTGACGGACAAGGTCCAGGGCTTCCTTGAAGCCAGGATGAACGCGGAAAACCTCTGAGGACGCATTGAAGCGGGCGCGTGGGTCTCGATAGCGCCACACGTACTCCGACCCTCCACCTCGCCCTCCAGGCTTCAGGTAGCCCACCACCGAAAATTCGAACAGATGGCCGAGTGCGGCGATCGGGTCAATTTCGGAGACGCTGGCGCGTCGACCCCAGGTCGACCGGAACTCCTCTAGAGAGAACTGGAGGGCGCCCATTTCTTTGACTACCTCCAGATATTCCTTGTACTGCGGTACATGCTTGGCGATCTCGTCATCAAGTTCATTCAGGAGGTAATCGGAGTACCCTGATCGAGCCTCGTGCACTACCTGATTATCAAACTGCCTACTGCCGGTGAAAACGGGCTGCTTGTACTGCTCCAGAACCTCGTTGCAGAACTTGATGACGTCACGCGGGCGCAGAAAGGTGCGATCGCAGATGTGCTTGTACTTCGTCTGCCTGCTTGGCATCTCGCGCGTTTCGTCGAATACCTGATCCCAAGGAATCAGTTCTTCGGAGGATTCTCCGAGCACGCGACTGAATCGGCTCTCCATCAGGCCCTTGAGGGTCAGGCCACCGATACTCTCGTGCCACTGGACCAATTCAGAGAAGTTTTCTGTGACCTTGTTCTTATCCTCGAATTGGAGATCCTGATAGATGTCGTCTCGCAGGAAAACGACTACGTTCAGTTTTTTGCCGCGATCCCGCGCTGCCAGAAATAGATCGCGTGCGGCAAGAATTAGTCCGATCAGTCGCTGGGAGTATGCCGGATCGGATTTAATGAAGCCAAGGTCGAGTTGGTCAAAGCAGATAAAGTAGGAGTTGTCTGGGTTAAGGGCTCGGAGAACGTGTTCCTGGATCGCGCGATTTACTTCCTGGATGTGTGGTGGGAGCTCTTTGACTCGCACCCTTTCCCCGCTAATGTCAACAAAGGGGAGCTTGAAGGCGCTCTTAAATCGCAACTCCTTGTCCGGGCTGAATAGCTGGCGCACGTCCGGGTCGCGCGATCCATAGGAGTCAACAACGAAGTCTTCCAGTGCTTGTACGGAATCGAAAGACTCGTCACTCCATGGCTGGCTCTGGTCGGCGTTCAGGAGGAGTTTCGCCAACCCCAGCAAGGTGAGGTATTTCCAACTGTGGAAATACCTGCGTTCCTCTGGAACTCCGGTTTGTGCTTGCAGGTCGTGATGGTGCCAAGGATAGTCGTCAAAGGAGTGGCCGTAGGAAAACTCCGAAGGTGAGCGTTCGGTGAGAATCCTTTTGAAGATTGCCGTTTTGCCTGAGCCTTTTCGTCCGAGGATCAGGAACTTCTTATTTCGCTTAGCAGCGATATAAGCGGGGTGATCCTGGAAGCATTCACGCAGCAACTCGTCGGCGTCTGCATCGACAGCCCCGAAGTTCTCGACGTCTGCAATATTGCGCACTGGTCACCCGTAGCCTTCTCTGCGAGCCATGGTCGTCAGATTCAGCCTATCGGCAGGTGTGTTGGTCGCGGGGAGCGTTGCTCTAGTCCGTGGGTCACCTTGGAACCCTGGCACCTGCGGTCGTCCCAGATGGCGCCTGCCGGACGCCGGTTGCTCCCAGGGTCTGTTGGCCGCTCCTCCCTCCCCACGCTTTGGGGTGCTGATCGGGCGCCCCCTTCCCCAGGCGCCCCCCAGAAGCGCAAGCCAGAGGAAGATCCGCAGGTCACGGCCACCCGAAGGAGCCCGCTGTAAATCTGCCGGCTCAGCCTTCCCAGGTTCGAATCCTGGCGCCGCCACACTGGGTGGAGATCCCCTCTTCCTGCTTCTCGAAGCAGGAAGAGGGGATCTTTCGTTGTGCCGTACGCACTCGCGAGGTCAGTTGCCCGCGACGTCCTTCACGGCGACCGCAGCCGGCGTCTCGCCGGAGATCAGCTCCAGGGTGAGGCCCGCCGTGGCCGGGGTGTCGATCAGTTCGAGCAGGACGCGGGCGACGTCGTCGCGGGGGATGCTGCCGCGGCCCGTGGAGGCTTCGAGGCGGACCTTGCCGGTGCCCGCGTCGTCGGTGAGGGAGCCGGGGCGCAGGACCGTCCAGCCCAGGTCGCGGTGGGCGCGGACCGCGTCGTCGGCGGCGCCCTTGGCGCGGAGGTAGACGTCGAAGACCTCGTCGCCGGGGTGATGGGCGTCGGCGCCCATCGAGGAGACGATCAGGAAGCGGCGTACCGAGGCGCGTTCGGCGGCGGTGGCGAAGAGTTCGGCGCCGTCGCGGTCCATGGTCTCCTTGCGGGCCGCGCCGCTGCCCGGGCCCGAGCCGGCCGCGAAGACCGCCGCGTCGGCGCCCCGCAGCGCCTCGGTGACCTCCTCCACGGTCGCCGACTCCAGGTCGCACAGGACGGCCTGGGCGCCCGCCTCGCGCAGGTCGTCGACCTGGGCGGGGTTACGGATCAGCCCCGTCACGTCGTCCCCGCGCGCGGCGAGCAGCCGCTCCAGCCGCAGCGCGATCTTCCCATGTCCACCAGCGATGACAATGCGCATGGTCCCGACCGTACGCCCGGCCGCGCCGTCCCGCCCGTCCAGCGCCGAACCGGGGCGCCGCTCAGGCCGGTTCGGTCCCCGTACGACCCTGTCGCGGCAGGGTCGAGACAGCCGCGGTGGCCGAGTCGCAGTACTCGCGGACCGCGCTGGTCCGGGCGACGAGCCGGCCCCGGTGGACCACGATCCGGCTGTACCCGAGCGAGAGCGCTTCACCGAGCCCCGTCCCGCGCACCGCCAGCAGCTCCGCGGGGAATCCCGCCTCGATCCGCACCGGGGCCAGGCCCAGCGCCTCGCGTGCGGCGCCGGCCACCGCCTCGTACGCCTCGTCGGGGCGCAGTCCGTGCCGGGAGGCGAGCAGGTGGGCGGCGAGGAGGGGGTCACCGCGGCCGACCGGGTTGGCGAGGTCGCGCAGGGCGCCGCCGCCGGCCGTGACGCGGACGCCGGCCGCCCGCAGCAGGTGGACGGGGGTGTCGTGGCCCCGGCGGCGCTCCAGGCCGCCGCAGGGGCCCTGAGGGAGGCAGACCACGGTGATCCCGGCGGCGGCCAGCGCCTCGGCGGTGCGGCCGACGACGTCGGCGGGCAGGCGGCCCAGCCCGTCGCAGGGGCCGATGGTGACGCCGGGGCGCAGGCCGCCCGCCATCGCGGCGAGACGGGTCAGGCGCACCGGGTCGGAGCCGTCGGTGTGCAGGTCGACCGGGCAGCCGTGCTGGGCGGCGGCGTCCAGGGCCGCCTCGGCGCAGCCCGTCGGGTCGGGGTCGAGGTCGGGGCAGGCGCCGACGGCCGAGGCGCCCATCTTGACCGCGTCGTGGAGCATGGCGAGCCCGTCGGCGCCGGCGACGCCGGTGAGCAGGCGGGGCATGGCGACGGCGGTCAGTTCGGTGAGGCCGCGGAGTGCCCGGCGGGCCTGGAGGACGGCCTCCATCGCGCCGAGGCCCTGCACGTCGCCGATGCGTACGTGCGAGCGGAGGGCGGTCGCGCCGTGGCCGAGCTGGAGCAGGGCGGCCTCGGTGGCGCGGCGCTGGACGTCGGCCGGTTCGGGGGAGACGGGGCCCGCCGCGTCGGCGGTGAGGGCGAGGTCGCTGTGGGCGTGCGGCTCGGCGGGGGCCGGAAGGAGCAGGTAGCCCCGCAGGTCGACGCGGAGGCCGAGCAGGGCGAGGCTGCCGGCGGTGCCGACGGCCTGGATGCGGCCGCGGCCGAGACGGACGTCGACGGTGCGGCCGTCGGTGAGGGTGGCCCCGGTGAGCAGGAGGTCGGCGCCGCCCGGGCCGCCCGGTGACCCGGGGGAGCCGGAGGACGGCGAAGGCTGCGGCTGGCTGTCGGACATCGCGCTCCTGGGGGCTCGGGCGGCGGGCGGGCGCGTTCTGACCCGCGGGCCGCACCCGTTCGGCCACCGCGGCACGGTCGCGGTGGGGCGGCGTCACGTTGCGTCGATCAAGATCACACCGTGTGTGGCCGAGCCTAGGCCGCCGCCGGAGCGCCATCGAGGAGGAGTGGATAAGTCGTACCGGCGCGGGCTGGTGGGGGCCGGCGAGGGCGGGTCCACCCGTCGGGACCTGCGAGGACGGTGGGGCGGGCGGGTGCGGCCGGGCCCGCCGGGGCGGGGTGCGGGCGGCTCGGGGCGGAGCGCCGAATCGGATTTGGGCGATCGGCGGGTGGGCGTGTAATGTCTTCCTCGCTCGCCCCAATAGCTCAGTCGGCAGAGCGTCTCCATGGTAAGGAGAAGGTCAACGGTTCGATTCCGTTTTGGGGCTCTGGTGTGAAAGGGGTCCCCGTCCTCGGACGGGGGTCCGGATCACATCGCAGCGGTGTAGCTCAGTCGGTAGAGCAAGCGGCTCATAATCGCTGTGTCACCGGTTCAAGTCCGGTCACCGCTACGAAAAGTAGCCGATTGTGGGGTCGGTCCTTCGATCGGCTACTCTTTTTGTGCAAGACCTTTCCATCCGTTCGTCATCAGGAGCACTCACGTGGCTGCCACCGACGTCCGCCCGAAGATCACGCTGGCCTGCGTGGAGTGCAAGGAGCGGAACTACATCACCAAGAAGAACCGGCGTAACGACCCGGACCGACTGGAGATGAAGAAGCACTGCCCGCGCTGCAACGCGCACACCGCGCACCGCGAGACGCGTTGATCAAGGGCTGATCACACAGGCTCGTTCATGAGGCCGTCCCCTTCCGAGGGGGCGGCCTCATGGCGTTTGTCCGGGGTACCGCCGCCCGCGCTGTCGGCGCGGGGTGCCAGGATGAGGCGTACGACACAAGTTCCGGTGAACCAGGAGGTATCGGGCCGATGGCGCTCGACCAGTCCTTCGTGGGGCGGACGTATCCGCCCACCGAGCCCTACGAAGTAGGCCGCGAGAAGATCCGTGAGTTCGCCCAGGCCGTGGGCGACGCCAACCCGGTGTACACCGACGCCGAGGCGGCCAAGGCGCTCGGGTACCCGGAGGTGATCGCCCCGCCGACCTTCGTGTTCTCCCTCACGTTCCGGGAGGCCGGGCAGGTGGTCGAGGACCCGCAGCTCGGCCTCGACTACAGCCGGGTGGTGCACGGCGACCAGAAGTTCGCCTACACGCGCCCCGTGCGGGCCGGTGACCGGCTGACGGTGACCTCGGTCATCGAGGCGATCAAGTCCCTGGCGGGCAACGACATCCTCGACATCCGCGGCGAGGTCCACGACGAGGCCGGCGAGCACGTGGTGACCGCCTGGACCAAGCTGGTGGCCCGCGCCGCCGAGGAGGGATGAGCGAGATGGCCGCGAAGATCTCCCACGCCGACGTCGAGGTCGGCACCGAACTGCCCGCGCAGAGCTTCCCGGTGACCCGCGCCACTCTGGTGCGGTACGCGGGCGCCTCCGGCGACTTCAACCCGATCCACTGGAACGAGCGGTTCGCCAAGCAGGTCGGCCTGCCCGACGTCATCGCGCACGGCATGTTCACCATGGCCGAGGCGATCCGGGTGGTCACCGACTGGGCAGGCGATCCGGGCGCCGTCGTCGACTACGGCGTCCGCTTCACCAAGCCCGTCGTCGTCCCCGACGACGACACCGGCGCGCTCATCGAGGTCTCCGGAAAGGTCGCCGCCAAGAACGACGACGGCACCGTCCGCGTCGACCTCACCGCGACGAGCGACGGCAAGAAGGTGCTCGGCATGAGCCGGGCCACCGTCCGGCTGGCCTGACCCCGCCCGGCCGCGGGGGTGCGCCGGACCGCACACCCCGCGGCCGTACGCTGGTGCCGTGCAGGAACTCCATGACGCTCCCCTCGCCCCGCTGACCACCTTCCGCCTGGGCGGGCCCGCGACCAGGCTGCTGACGGCCACCACCGACGACGAGGTGATCGCGGCCGTCCGTGAGGCCGACGCCTCCGGGACCCCGCTGCTGGTCATCGGCGGCGGCTCCAACCTCGTCATCGGCGACAAGGGCTTCGACGGCACGGCCCTGCACCTCGCCACCACCGGCTTCCGCCTCGACGGCACCGAGCTGGAGCTGGCCGCCGGAGAGGTCTGGACCGACGCCGTCGCCCGCACCGTCGAGGCCGGGCTCGCCGGGATCGAGTGCCTCGCCGGAATTCCCGGCTCCGCCGGCGCCGTCCCCGTACAGAACGTCGGGGCGTACGGCCAGGAGGTCGCCCAGACCATCACCGAGGTGGTCGCCTACGACCGCCGCGCCGAGGAGACCGTCACCCTCACCGCTGAGGAGTGCGCCTTCTCCTACCGGCACAGCCGGTTCAAGGCCGACCCCGAGCGGTACGTCGTCCTGCGCGTCCGCTTCGGCCTGGAGGACGCCGACGGGCTCTCCGCCCCGATCCGGTACGCCGAGACCGCCCGCGCCCTCGGTACCGAGCAGGGCGAGCGGGTCGCGCTCACCGAGGCCCGCGAGACGGTGCTGCGGCTGCGCGCCGGCAAGGGCATGGTGCTCGACCCGGAGGACCACGACACCTGGTCGGCCGGCTCCTTCTTCACCAACCCGATCCTCGACGACGAGCAGCTCGCCGCCTTCCTCGGCCGCGTCGCCGACCGCCTCGGCCCCGACGTCAACCCGCCGGCTTTCCCGGCCGGCGAGGGCCGCACCAAGACCTCGGCCGCCTGGCTGATCGACAAGGCGGGCTTCACCAAGGGGTACGGCGAGGGGCCCGCCCGCATCTCCACCAAGCACACCCTCGCCCTGACCAACCGGGGCTCCGCCACCACCGAGGACCTGCTGGCGCTCGCCCGCGAGGTGGTCGCCGGCGTCCAGGACGCCTTCGGGGTGACACTGGTCAACGAGCCGGTGACGGTCGGCGTCGAACTCTGAGCCGCACGGCCCGTGAGGGCCGGCTGGCCACGCCCACGCACCGGTCGGACCGCGGCCGGACACCGACGGTGCCCGGCACGGCGGGGGCGGCGTCCACGAGGGAGAGGCAGCGGACGGCGCGCGGGGCGCCGCCGGTGACGCGGCGGTAGGCGTCGGTCAGCGGGCCCTCGGCGAGGCGGAGCGGGCGTGCCCGCCGTCCACTCGGTGCCGGAGCGGGCCGAGCAGCGCGTCGGCGCCGGCGAGGTCGGCGCAGACCTCGCCGAAGATCCCGCGGACCACGCCGAGGACGATCCGGCCTGTCAACGGCTCGTCCGGGGTGGCTGCACCACCGCGGCCCGCGCTCACCCTGACCGGCCGGCGGGTGCCCGCGGCCTCCCTCACCGGGACCGCCGCACCGTCAGCCGTGTCACCGTGCCGTCCGTCGGCCGCCCGCGCCGAGGCTGGAGAGGCAGCGTGGCGGCCGGCCAGCAGGGGGCCGAGGGAGGCGGGACGGCACCCAGGCCGACCCGGGTGCCGCTCCCGACGACCCTCGGCGCGCCGGGGCGCGGAACCGCTGCCGGCTCGTAGCCCGCCTCCAGCGCCTGCGGACGGCCTCGCCGGGGGCACCGGACACCGTGACCCGCGTGGGTGCTCCGCCGGGAGGGGCGGATCAGGCCGGGCCCTTCAGGTCGGCCCGGTCGCGCGCCCCCGTCTCGTCGCGGGCGGTCGGCACCGACGTACCGGTCAGCCACGCGTCGATGTCCGCCAGCAGCCCGCGCCGCACGTCCGGTGGCGCCGCCGAGCCGCGCACCGACTGGCGGGCCAGTTCGGCCAGTTCCGCGTCGCTGAAGCCGTGCTCACGGCGGGCGATCTCGTACTGGGCGGCCAGCCGGGAGCCGAACAGCAACGGGTCGTCGGCGCCGAGGGCCAGCGGCACGCCCGCATCGAAGAGGGTGCGCAGCGGGACGTCGCCCAGCTTGTCGTAGACGCCGAGCGCCACGTTGGAGGCGGGGCAGACCTCGCAGGTGATCTGGCGGTCGGCCAGGCGGCTCAGCAGCCGGGGGTCCTCGGCGGCGCGTACGCCGTGGCCGATCCGGGAGGCTTCCAGGTCGTCGAGGCAGGAGCGGATGGAGGCGGGGCCGCTCAGCTCGCCGCCGTGCGGGGCCGCCAGCAGGCCACCTTCGCGGGCGATGGCGAAAGCCCGGTCGAAGTCGCGGGCCATGCCGCGCCGCTCGTCGTTGGAGAGGCCGAAACCGACGATGCCCCGGTCCGCGTACCGCACGGCGAGACGGGCCAGGGTCCGGGCGTCCAGCGGGTGCTTCATGCGGTTGGCGGCGACCACGACGCGCATCCCGAGTCCGGTCTCCTGCGACGCGCCGTCGACCGCGTCCAGGATGATCTCCAGCGCCGGGGTGAGCCCGCCGAGCAACGGGGCGTACGAGGTGGGGTCGACCTGGATCTCCAGCCACCGCGAGCCGTCCCGTACGTCCTCCTCGGCCGCCTCGCGCACCAGCCGCCGGATGTCCTCGGGCTCACGCAGGCAGGACCGGGCGGTGTCGTAGAGGCGCTGGAAGCGGAACCAGCCGCGCTCGTCGGTGGCACGGAGCTTCGGCGGGCGCCCCGAGGTCAGTGCTTCCGGCAGCCGCACCCCGTACTTGTCCGCCAGCTCCAGCAGCGTGCCGGGCCGCATCGAGCCGGTGAAGTGGAGATGGAGGTGGGCTTTGGGCAGCAGCCGCACGTCGCGGGCGGTCGGGGTGCGCAGGGGTCCTCCCGAAGAACTCAACATCCCAGGATCTTGCCGTACGCCTGCCCCCGTGCGGCAATGGGATTCCCCGTACGGGCGATTGCCCGAACGCAGAAACGGCGGCGGCGCGGGTCCCCGGCGCTCCGGGGACCCGCGCCGCCGCGCGTACGAGGGGCTCGCTCAGTCGCGGGCCTCGGCGAGCAGCTTCTGCATCCGCGAGACGCCCTCGACCAGGTCGTCGTCGCCGAGCGCGTAGGAGAGCCGCAGGTAGCCGGGGGTGCCGAACGCCTCGCCCGGGACCACCGCGACCTCGACTTCCTCAAGGATCAGCGCGGCCAGCTCGACGGAGGTCTGCGGGCGCCTGCCGCGGATCTCCTTGCCGAGCAGCCCCTTCACCGACGGGTACGCGTAGAAGGCGCCCTCCGGCTCCGGGCAGACGACCCCGTCGATCTCGCCGAGCATCCGCACGATGGTGCGACGGCGGCGGCCGAAGGCTTCGCGCATCCTCTCCACCGCCGACAGGTCGCCGGAGACGGCGGCGAGTGCGGCTGCCTGGGCGACGTTGGAGACGTTGGAGGTGGCGTGCGACTGGAGGTTGGTGGCCGCCTTCACGATGTCCTTGGGGCCGATGATCCACCCCACCCGCCAGCCGGTCATCGCGTACGTCTTGGCGACGCCGTTGACCACGACGCACTTGTCGCGCAGCTCGGGGACGACCGCCGGGAGCGAGGTGAACTCCGCGTCGCCGTAGACGAGGTGCTCGTAGATCTCGTCGGTCATCACCCACAGGCCGTGCTCGGCGGCCCAGCGGCCGACCGCCTCGGTCTGCGCGCGGTCGTAGACGGCGCCGGTCGGGTTGGAGGGGGAGACGAACAGGACGACCTTGGTCCGCTCGGTGCGGGCCGCCTCCAGCTGCTCCACCGAGACGCGGTAACCGGTGGTCTCGTCGGCGACGACCTCCACCGGGACACCCCCGGCCAGCCGGATCGACTCCGGATACGTCGTCCAGTACGGGGCCGGGACGATGACCTCGTCGCCCGGGTCGAGCAGGGCGGCGAACGCCTCGTAGATGGCCTGCTTGCCGCCGTTGGTCACCAGGATCTGGGCCGGATCGATCTCGTAGCCGGAGTCGCGGAGCGTCTTTGCGGCGATGGCGGCCTTCAGCTCGGGGAGCCCGCCGGCCGGCGTGTAGCGGTGGTTCCGGGGGTTCCTGCACGCCTCGACGGCGGCGTCGACGATGTAGTCGGGGGTCGGGAAGTCCGGTTCACCGGCGCCGAATCCGATGACGGGACGCCCGGCGGCCTTGAGGGCCTTGGCCTTCGCGTCGACGGCGAGAGTGGCGGACTCGGAGATCGCGCCGATGCGCGCGGAGACCCGGCGCTCGGTGGGAGGGGTTGCAGCGCTCATGGGGCCCATGGTTCCAGACCGGGAACACGGCGGGCACACGGGTTTCATCCCTCGGTCACCCGTCCCGGCGGGCCCGGCGGAGGATCGTGTTCGACGCCCGGCCCGAGAACACGTACACTCTCACCTCGTTGGCCCTCACCGGGCCGCACTGATCACCGGCACACAGTGCGCGTGAGCGGATGCGGTACGTTGGGGTACATCAAAGGGTCGTAGCTCAATTGGTAGAGCACTGGTCTCCAAAACCAGCGGTTGGGGGTTCAAGTCCCTCCGGCCCTGCTACACACTCCATCGCCAGGATGTGTGCGCATGTACGTACTGCAAATGCACCGCCGTGCGGCTCCACCGGGCGCGGCACGGCCACGACCCGGAAATCAGGTGAGGACGCGTGACGGACGCCGTGGGCTCCATCGACATGCCTGATGCCCAGGACGACGACGGCAAGAAGAAGGGCCGCAAGGGCGGCAAGCGCGGCAAGAAGGGCCCCTTCGGCCGCCTCGCCCTCTTCTACCGGCAGATCGTCGCGGAACTCCGCAAGGTTGTCTGGCCGACCCGCAGTCAGCTCACCACCTATACGACGGTGGTCATCATCTTCGTCGTGATCATGATCGGTCTGGTGACCGTGTTTGACTACGGCTTCTCCAACGCCGCCAAGTACATCTTCGGCTAGAGCCCAGAAGCGAAGGGCGCCCTTGGGCGCCCCTTTCGCGCGTTCCACCCTTTGCATCCAGGAAGAAGCAGCCACCGTGTCTGACCCGAACCCGAACGACGTGGTCGAGCCTCAGGGCGCTACCGAGTCCACTGCGGACGAGCTCGGCATTGTCGAGTCGGCGGACGCCGTGACGCCGGACCAGGCCGAAGCTGCCGACGCCGCCGCGGGCGAGCCCGCCGAGGAGATCACCGAGGACACCGCCGGTGAGCCCGAAGCCGTCTCCGCGGCCGAGGAGGTCGAGGAGGCGGAGGTCGAGAAGGCCGAGCCGGTCGACCCGGTCGCCGCCCTCCGCGAGGAGCTGCGGCTCCTGCCCGGCGAGTGGTACGTCATCCACACCTACGCCGGTTACGAGAACCGCGTGAGGACCAACCTCGAGCAGCGTGCCGTCTCGCTCAACGTCGAGGACTACATCTTCCAGGCCGAGGTGCCGCAGGAAGAGGTCGTCCAGATCAAGAACGGCGACCGCAAGACCATCCGGCAGAACAAGCTCCCCGGCTACGTGCTGGTGCGCATGGACCTGACCAACGAGTCGTGGGGCGTCGTCCGCAACACCCCCGGCGTCACCGGCTTCGTCGGCAACGCCTACGACCCGTACCCGCTGACCCTGGACGAGATCGTCAAGATGCTCGCCCCGGAGGCCGAGGAGAAGGCCGCCCGCGAGGCCGCCGAGGCCGAGGGCAAGCCGATGCCGCAGCGCAAGGTCGAGGTCCAGGTGCTGGACTTCGAGGTCGGCGACTCGGTCACCGTCACCGACGGCCCGTTCGCCACCCTCCAGGCGACCATCAACGAGATCAACGCCGACTCGAAGAAGGTCAAGGGCCTCGTCGAGATCTTCGGCCGCGAGACCCCGGTCGAGCTGAGCTTCGACCAGATCCAGAAGAACTGAGCCGCGCCGGTTCCGACCGGCCGCGCAGTCGCTGGACCACACACCTCCGACCAGGTCAGACCGGCTCAAGGGCCTGTCTGACCTGTCGGTTTTTGGTCGCGCCGCGATACCCGTTATCGTGGTGCGGTATGCCTCCATCCGGATGAACCGGATGAAGGCGGAAAACTCTCACTAGGACCCGGAGAGAGCAATGCCTCCCAAGAAGAAGAAGGTCACGGGGCTGATCAAGCTCCAGATCAAGGCCGGCGCGGCTAACCCGGCTCCGCCGGTCGGCCCCGCGCTCGGTCAGCACGGCGTCAACATCATGGAGTTCTGCAAGGCCTACAACGCGGCGACCGAGTCGCAGCGTGGCTGGGTCATCCCGGTGGAGATCACGGTCTACGAGGACCGCTCCTTCACCTTCGTGACCAAGACCCCGCCGGCCTCGCGGATGATCCTCAAGGCCGCCGGTGTGGAGAAGGGCTCGGGCGAGCCGCACAAGACCAAGGTCGCGAAGATCACCGACGCGCAGGTCCGCGAGATCGCCACCACCAAGATGCCCGACCTCAACGCGAACGACCTGGACCAGGCGGCCAAGATCATCGCCGGTACCGCTCGTTCCATGGGCATCACGGTCGAGGGCTGACCTCAACCCCGCCTGACCTCTCTGTGGCAGGGCCATGCGCCGGCCCGTACCACGACTCCACCCTGTCCGGCCCCGCCGGACGTAACTGCCAGGAGCAGAAGTGAAGCGCAGCAAGACTCTCCGCGCTGCGGACGCCAAGATCGACCGGGACAAGCTCTACGCCCCGCTCGAGGCGATCCGTCTCGCCAAGGAGACCTCCGCGACCAAGTTCGACGGGACCGTCGAGGTCGCCTTCCGCCTGGGTGTCGACCCGCGCAAGGCCGACCAGATGGTCCGCGGCACCGTGAACCTTCCGCACGGCACCGGCAAGACCGCCCGGGTCCTGGTCTTCGCGACCGGTGACCGTGCCGAGGCCGCGCGTGCCGCCGGCGCCGACATCGTCGGCTCCGACGAACTGATCGACGAGATCTCGAAGGGCAACCGCCTCAACGAGTTCGACGCCGTCGTCGCCACCCCGGACCTCATGGGCAAGGTCGGCCGCCTCGGCCGCGTCCTCGGCCCGCGTGGTCTGATGCCGAACCCGAAGACCGGCACCGTGACCCCGGACGTGGCCAAGGCCGTGAACGAGATCAAGGGCGGCAAGATCGAGTTCCGCGTCGACAAGCACTCCAACCTCCACTTCATCATCGGCAAGGTGTCCTTCGACGACACCCAGCTCGTGGAGAACTACGGCGCGGCCCTGGACGAGATCCTTCGTCTGAAGCCGTCCGCCGCCAAGGGTCGCTACATCAAGAAGGCCGGCATCGCCACCACCATGGGCCCCGGCATCCAGATCGACCCGAACCGCACCCGCAACCTCCTCACCGAGGAGGACCCGGCCGCCGTCTGATCCTCGTGATCACCGGTAGTCGCGGTCGCGTTCGCGCCTGAAAGGACCGGCCCCCGCAGCTTCGCGCTGCGGGGGCCGGTCCTTTTCCGTACGAGTCGTCGTACGTGTGCGGTACCGTGCAAAACGCAAGTAAAGCGTGCCCGGGGGGACCGGTCACCGAGAGAGCAAGCAGGGGTGGGGACAGTGGGTAAGAAGAACCTGGCGCGCCGTGTGGCGGTTCCGGCGGCGGCCGTGGCGATGGTGCTGGGCCTGGCGGCCTGTGAGGACGGCGGGACGGAGTCCAAGGGCGACGGCAACGCCGCGGGCAGCGCACCCAAGGCGATGTCGCGCGCGGACGCCGGCAAGGCGCTGAACGCCGCGTACAAGAGCACCAACGAGGCCAAGTCGGCCAAGGTGGAGATGACCATGTCGATGCCGGAGGGGACTCCCGGCGGCGGGGACATGAAGATGAGCGGCGTCATGGGCTGGGACCCGTCGATGCTCGACATGACGATGTCCGGCTCGGCGCTCGCGGCGGCCGACCCGGCCGCGCCGCAGGCCAGCCGAGTTCTCATGGACGGCTCGGTCATGTACGTCGACATGGGCGCCGAGGCCGCCAAGGAGATGGACGGCCGCCGCTGGATGAAGATGGACCTCGGTGAGCTGGCCGAGCAGATGGAGAAGTCCGGCGAGGCCGGCGGCGGCGAGATGGCCAAGGCCATGACCGGCGGCCTGGAGAACATGAACCAGGACCCGGCCCAGCAGATCGCCGTGCTGATGGAGTCGCCCAACCTCAAGCACGTCGGCCCGGCCAAGGTCGGCGGCGAGGAGACCCAGCACTACAAGGGCACGCTCACCCTGAAGGAGATGCTGGACGCCAACTCCTCCTTCGACGCTCTTCCCGAGAAGGACCGCAAGGAGCTCGTCGGGGCCATGGAGCAGTCCGGCCTGGAGGGGTACCAGACGCAGGTCTGGGTCAACGGCGACGACCTCCCGGTGAAGATGGACGTCACCATGGAGACGCCCGACGGCGACGTCCGCATCGTGCAGACCTTCTCCGACTACGGCGCCGCCGCCAAGGTCGACACTCCGGCTGAGAAGGACACCCTGGACTTCATGGACCTGCTCAACGAGCTGGAGGGTATGGGCGCCGGAGCCTGATCCGTACCTCCGGCCGGGGCCCGTGGACCCCGGCCGGAGGCCGCGCTTCCGGGCGATTTGCCTCGCGGCGCCCGGCTCCCGTATTCTTCCCCAGAAGCCAAAGACCGCTGGTCGTTACCGTCTGCTCCTCGGAGAGGGCGGTGGCCGAAGGATTCCGCTCACGCGGACGACCTGCGTAGGTGACTGTGGATGCGCTCCTGGACGTTTTACGCCCAGTCGAGCTCACGCCCCGTGCGCCTGCGCCGGGGCGTTTTTCGTCTTAAAGCAGACTTTCCTGCCCGACGTCCTTCCTCACGTGCCTGATCCAGACGGTCCCAGTGCTGTACGAGGCTGATCGCAAGGTCGGTCGAGGATCATTCACCCCGGAAGGAGGCCGAGGCTCATGGCGACGTCCGACAAGGTCGCAGCCGTCGAGGAGGTCACGGACAAGCTCCGTAACTCCAACGCCGCTGTCGTGACCGCGTACACCGGACTGACCGTGGCGCAGCTCAAGCAGCTGCGTCGTTCTCTCGGCGAGAACGCTCAGTACCGAGTGGTGAAGAACACGCTGACCAAGATCGCGGCCAAGGAGGCCGGGGTCGAGCTGGACGAGCACCTCAAGGGCTCGACGGCTGTCGCCTTCGTGACCGGTGACCCGGTCGAGGCGGCGAAGAGTCTTCGTGACTTCGCCAAGGAGAACCCCGCTCTCGTCATCAAGGGCGGTGTCCTTGATGGTAAGGCGCTGTCCGCCGACGAGATCAAGAAGCTTGCGGACCTCGAGTCCCGCGAGGTTCTGCTCGCCAAGCTGGCGGGCGCTCTGAAGGGCAACCAGGCCAAGGCCGCGGCTGTCTTCCAGGCGCTCCCGCAGAAGTTCGTCCGCACCGCGGACGCGCTGCGCGCCAAGCGCGACGAGCAGGGCGGTGCCGAGTAATTCGGCTCGCGTAATGGCCTGGGGCCTACCTGGCTCCCGGTCGCAGCGGGCCCACGTACGCCCGCCTTCATGTACATCCGGCACCTGCCGATTTAGTGGAAGGACGCCATCATGGCGAAGCTGTCCCAGGACGACCTGCTCGCGCAGTTCGAGGAAATGACCCTCATCGAGCTCTCCGAGTTCGTGAAGGCGTTCGAGGAGAAGTTCGACGTCGAGGCTGCCGCCCCGGTCGCCATCGCCGCCGCCGGTGCCCCGGGCGCCCCGGCCGCCGCCGAGGAGGAGAAGGACGAGTTCGACGTCATCCTCACCGGTGCCGGCGACAAGAAGATCCAGGTCATCAAGGTCGTGCGTGAGCTGACCTCGCTGGGTCTGAAGGAGGCCAAGGACCTCGTGGACGGCACCCCGAAGCCGGTCCTGGAGAAGGTCAACAAGGAGGCCGCCGAGAAGGCTGCCGAGTCCCTCAAGGGCGCCGGCGCGTCCGTCGAGGTCAAGTGACTCCTCTGAGTCTCTGACTCGTCCGCCCAGCGCCCCTCAGGGGGCCGGGCGACCTGTTCCGAAGGCGATCACCCATCCGGGTGGTCGCCTTCGGGCGTGGTCGGGGCGGGGTCCTTGCGCCCTGCTCACCTGCGGGTATGGTGATCATCGTTGTGCCGTCCGGTGACCGGCGGGCGCCCGCGTGAAGGGGCCCCGGGCCGAGGCCGACAGGCGGCGGACGAGGCGGTTCTGCCCCCGGTCCGAGGGACGGGGCCTTGACGAACAGCACGCCGCGCGCAATTCTCAGGACGCGTCGTCACACCGATCCGGGTACCGAGGCATGGATCGGTGGCGAACAGGGCAGTGTTGATATGCGCCCAACAGGGCGTGAGGGCATCGTGGAGTTGAGAACAGCGAGGGTCTTTGACCATCCAGGTCACCCGCATTGGACATCAGTGGGCCAAGTGGCTACACTGACCCTTTGCGCTGCCTGTTAGCTGCCTCCTGCCCGTCACCAGGGGCATGCCCGTGCTTGAGCACCGTGGAGTGAAACTGCCCTGACCTGGGATTTCTTCCGCTGTGTCGGCTCGGGACCGGTACGCGCGTAGTGAGTCCGAGCCCTCGGAAGGACCCCCTCTTGGCCGCCTCGCGCACTGCCTCCGCGAATTCGAACAATGGCGCCAGCACCGCCCCGCTGCGCATTTCCTTTGCAAAGATCAAGGAGCCCCTCGAGGTTCCGAACCTCCTTGCCCTCCAGACCGAGAGCTTCGACTGGCTGCTCGGCAACGACGCTTGGAAGGCCCGGGTCGAGGCGGCTCTGGACAGTGGACAGGACGTCCCCACCAAGTCCGGTCTGGAGGAGATCTTCGAGGAGATCTCCCCGATCGAGGACTTCTCCGGGTCGATGTCGCTGACCTTCCGCGACCACCGCTTCGAGCCCCCGAAGAACTCCATCGACGAGTGCAAGGAGCGCGACTTCACCTTCGCCGCGCCGCTCTTCGTCACCGCCGAGTTCACCAACAACGAGACCGGCGAGATCAAGTCCCAGACGGTCTTCATGGGCGACTTCCCGCTCATGACCAACAAGGGCACCTTCGTCATCAACGGCACCGAGCGTGTCGTCGTGTCGCAGCTGGTCCGCTCGCCGGGCGTCTACTTCGACTCCTCCATCGACAAGACGTCCGACAAGGACATCTTCTCCGCCAAGATCATCCCTTCCCGGGGTGCCTGGCTGGAGATGGAGATCGACAAGCGCGACATGGTCGGCGTCCGCATCGACCGCAAGCGCAAGCAGTCCGTCACCGTCCTCCTCAAGGCTCTCGGCTGGACGACCGAGCAGATCCTGGAGGAGTTCGGCGAGTACGAGTCGATGCGCGCCACCCTGGAGAAGGACCACACCCAGGGCCAGGACGACGCGCTGCTCGACATCTACCGCAAGCTGCGCCCGGGCGAGCCGCCCACCCGTGAGGCCGCCCAGACGCTGCTGGAGAACCTCTACTTCAACCCCAAGCGCTACGACCTCGCCAAGGTCGGCCGCTACAAGGTGAACAAGAAGCTCGGCGGCGACGCGCCCCTGGACGCCGGCGTGCTCACCACCGACGACGTCATCGCCACCATCAGGTACCTGGTCAAGCTGCACGCCGGCGAGACCGAGACGACCGGCGAGAACGGCACGCAGATCGTCGTCGAGACCGACGACATCGACCACTTCGGCAACCGCCGTCTGCGCAACGTCGGCGAGCTCATCCAGAACCAGGTCCGTACGGGTCTCGCCCGTATGGAGCGCGTCGTGCGTGAGCGCATGACCACCCAGGACGTCGAGGCGATCACGCCGCAGACCCTGATCAACATCCGGCCGGTCGTCGCCTCCATCAAGGAGTTCTTCGGCACCAGCCAGCTGTCGCAGTTCATGGACCAGAACAACCCGCTCTCGGGTCTCACCCACAAGCGCCGCCTCTCGGCGCTCGGCCCGGGTGGCCTCTCGCGTGAGCGGGCCGGCTTCGAGGTCCGTGACGTGCACCCCTCGCACTACGGCCGCATGTGCCCGATCGAGACCCCCGAAGGTCCGAACATCGGTCTGATCGGCTCGCTCGCCTCCTACGGCCGGGTCAACGCCTTCGGCTTCGTCGAGACGCCCTACCGCCGGGTCACCGACGGCATCGTCACCGACGAGGTCGACTACCTGACCGCCGACGAGGAGGACCGCTTCGTCATCGCTCAGGCCAACGCCCACCTGACCGAGGACCTCCACTTCGCCGAGGACCGCGTCCTGGTCCGCCGCCGCGGCGGCGAGGTGGACTTCGTCCCCGGCGACGACGTCGACTACATGGACGTCTCGCCGCGCCAGATGGTGTCGGTCGCGACCGCCATGATCCCCTTCCTGGAGCACGACGACGCCAACCGTGCCCTCATGGGCGCGAACATGATGCGTCAGGCCGTCCCGCTCATCAAGAGCGAGGCCCCGCTCGTCGGCACCGGCATGGAGTACCGCTGCGCCACCGACGCCGGCGACGTGCTGAAGGCGGAGAAGGGCGGTGTGGTCCAGGAGGTCTCCGCGGACTACATCACCACCACCAACGACGACGGCACGTACACCACGTACCGCCTCGCCAAGTTCTCCCGCTCCAACCAGGGCACCTCGGTCAACCAGAAGGTCGTCGTCGACGAGGGCGACCGGATCGTCGAGGGCCAGGTGCTCGCCGACGGTCCCGCGACCGAGCAGGGCGAGATGGCGCTCGGCAAGAACCTCCTCGTGGCGTTCATGTCCTGGGAGGGCCACAACTACGAGGACGCGATCATCCTGTCGCAGCGCCTCGTCCAGGACGACGTCCTCTCCTCGATCCACATCGAGGAGCACGAGGTCGACGCCCGTGACACCAAGCTCGGCCCCGAGGAGATCACCCGGGACATCCCGAACGTCTCCGAGGAGGTCCTCGCCGACCTCGACGAGCGCGGCATCATCCGCATCGGTGCCGAGGTCGACGCCGGCGACATCCTGGTCGGCAAGGTCACGCCCAAGGGCGAGACCGAGCTGACCCCGGAGGAGCGCCTGCTCCGCGCGATCTTCGGTGAGAAGGCGCGCGAGGTCCGCGACACCTCGCTGAAGGTGCCGCACGGTGAGACCGGCAAGGTCATCGGCGTGCGCGTCTTCGACCGCGAGGAGGGCGACGAGCTTCCCCCGGGCGTCAACCAGCTGGTCCGCGTCTACGTGGCCCAGAAGCGCAAGATCACCGACGGTGACAAGCTCGCCGGCCGTCACGGCAACAAGGGCGTCATCTCGAAGATCCTGCCGATCGAGGACATGCCGTTCCTGGAGGACGGCACCCCGGTCGACATCATCCTCAACCCGCTCGGCGTGCCGTCCCGAATGAACCCGGGACAGGTCATGGAGATCCACCTCGGCTGGCTCGCCAGCCAGGGCTGGGACATCTCCGGTGTCGACACCGAGTGGGCCCAGCGGCTCCAGTCGATCGGCATCGACCGGGTCGAGCCGGGTACCAACGTCGCCACCCCGGTGTTCGACGGCACCCGCGAGGACGAGCTGGCCGGTCTGATCGACCACACCATCCCCAACCGCGACGGTGAGCGGATGGTGCAGACCTCGGGCAAGGCGCGGCTCTTCGACGGCCGCTCCGGCGAGCCGTTCCCGGACCCGGTCTCGGTCGGGTACATGTACATCCTCAAGCTGCACCACCTGGTCGACGACAAGCTGCACGCGCGCTCGACCGGTCCGTACTCGATGATCACCCAGCAGCCGCTGGGTGGTAAGGCCCAGTTCGGTGGTCAGCGCTTCGGTGAGATGGAGGTGTGGGCGCTGGAGGCTTACGGCGCCGCGTACGCCCTCCAGGAGCTGCTGACGATCAAGTCCGACGACGTGACCGGCCGTGTGAAGGTCTACGAGGCCATCGTCAAGGGCGAGAACATCCCCGAGCCCGGTATCCCCGAGTCCTTCAAGGTCCTCATCAAGGAAATGCAGTCGCTCTGCCTCAACGTGGAGGTGCTGTCCTCGGACGGCATGTCCATCGAGATGCGCGACACCGACGAGGACGTCTTCCGCGCGGCGGAGGAGCTCGGTATCGACCTGTCCCGGCGCGAGCCGAGCAGCGTCGAAGAGGTCTGACGGGCCTGGCCGGGCCTCGCTCCTCCGTGAGGCCCGGCCGCCCCGGACCCGTACAGACCATGATGTGAGCCCCCGTTCCGCCTCCGGGTGGAGGGGCACGAACCCTGAAAGAGGGATTGACGACAAAGTGCTCGACGTCAACTTCTTCGACGAGCTGCGGATCGGCCTGGCGACCGCGGACGACATCCGACAGTGGTCCCACGGCGAGGTCAAGAAGCCGGAGACCATCAACTACCGCACCCTCAAGCCGGAAAAGGACGGGCTCTTCTGCGAGAAGATCTTCGGTCCGACCCGGGACTGGGAGTGCTACTGCGGCAAGTACAAGCGCGTCCGCTTCAAGGGCATCATCTGTGAGCGCTGCGGCGTCGAGGTGACCCGCGCCAAGGTGCGCCGCGAGCGGATGGGCCACATCGAGCTCGCCGCTCCCGTGACCCACATCTGGTACTTCAAGGGCGTCCCCTCGCGCCTTGGCTACCTGCTGGACCTCGCGCCGAAGGACCTGGAGAAGGTCATCTACTTCGCCGCGTACATGATCACGTTCGTGGACGAGGAGCGCCGCACCCGCGACCTGCCGTCGCTGGAGGCGCACGTCTCCGTCGAGCGCCAGCAGATCGAGAACCGGCGTGACGCCGACCTCGAGGCCCGCGCCAAGAAGCTCGAGACCGACCTGGCCGAGCTGGAGGCCGAGGGTGCCAAGGCCGACGTGCGCCGCAAGGTGCGCGAAGGCGCCGAGCGGGAGATGAAGCAGCTGCGCGACCGCGCGCAGCGCGAGATCGACCGTCTCGACGAGGTCTGGAACCGCTTCAAGAACCTCAAGGTCCAGGACCTGGAGGGCGACGAGCTCCTCTACCGCGAGCTGCGTGACCGCTTCGGCACGTACTTCGACGGCTCGATGGGCGCCGCCGCGCTGCAGAAGCGGCTGGAGACCTTCGACCTGGACGAGGAGGCCGAGCGCCTCCGCGAGATCATCCGGACCGGCAAGGGCCAGAAGAAGACCCGTGCGCTCAAGCGCCTCAAGGTCGTCTCCGCCTTCCTCCAGACCAGCAACAGCCCCAAGGGCATGGTCCTGGACTGCGTCCCGGTCATCCCGCCGGACCTGCGTCCGATGGTGCAGCTGGACGGTGGCCGCTTCGCGACCTCCGACCTGAACGACCTGTACCGCCGCGTCATCAACCGCAACAACCGCCTGAAGCGGCTTCTCGACCTCGGCGCGCCCGAGATCATCGTGAACAACGAGAAGCGCATGCTCCAGGAGGCCGTCGACGCGCTCTTCGACAACGGCCGCCGCGGCCGGCCCGTCACGGGCCCGGGCAACCGTCCGCTGAAGTCGCTCTCCGACATGCTCAAGGGCAAGCAGGGCCGCTTCCGCCAGAACCTCCTCGGCAAGCGTGTGGACTACTCCGCGCGTTCCGTGATCGTCGTCGGTCCGCAGCTCAAGCTGCACCAGTGCGGTCTGCCGAAGGCGATGGCGCTGGAGCTGTTCAAGCCGTTCGTGATGAAGCGCCTGGTCGACCTGAACCACGCGCAGAACATCAAGTCGGCCAAGCGCATGGTCGAGCGTGGCCGCACCGTGGTGTACGACGTCCTCGAAGAGGTCATCGCCGAGCACCCGGTGCTGCTGAACCGCGCGCCCACCCTGCACCGCCTCGGCATCCAGGCCTTCGAGCCGCAGCTGGTCGAGGGCAAGGCCATCCAGATCCACCCGCTCGTCTGCACCGCGTTCAACGCGGACTTCGACGGTGACCAGATGGCCGTCCACCTGCCGCTCTCCGCGGAGGCGCAGGCCGAGGCCCGCATCCTGATGCTGTCCTCGAACAACATCCTCAAGCCGGCCGACGGCCGTCCGGTCACCATGCCGACCCAGGACATGGTGCTGGGCCTCTTCTTCCTGACCACCGACGGCGAAGGCCGCGGTGTGAAGGGCGAGGGCCGTGCGTTCGGTTCGACCGCCGAGGCGATCATGGCGTTCGACGCGGGCGAGCTCTCGCTCCAGTCGCGCGTCGACATCCGCTTCCCGGTGGGCACCATCCCGCCGCGTGGCTGGACCCCGCCGGTCGCCGAGGAAGGGGAGCCGGAGTACCAGCTGGGCGACAGCTTCCGGCTGAACACCACCCTGGGCCGCGCGCTCTTCAACGAGCTGCTGCCCGAGGACTACCCCTTCGTCGACTACGAGGTCGGCAAGAAGCAGCTCTCCCAGATCGTCAACGACCTGGCCGAGCGGTACCCGAAGGTCGTCGTCGCGGCGACGCTCGACAACCTGAAGGCCTCCGGCTTCCACTGGGCCACCCGGTCCGGCGTCACCGTGGCCATCTCGGACGTCGTCGTCCCCGAGGTCAAGCGCTCCATCGTCACCTCGTACGAGGCGCAGGACGTCAAGGTCCAGAAGCAGTACGAGCGCGGTCTGATCACGAAGGACGAGCGGACCCAGGAGCTCATCGCGATCTGGACCAAGGCGACCAACGAGGTCGCCGAGGCGATGAACGACAACTTCCCGAAGACCAACCCGATCGCCATGATGGTGAACTCGGGCGCGCGCGGAAACATGATGCAGCTGCGTCAGATCGCCGGTATGCGTGGTCTCGTGTCGAACGCCAAGAACGAGACGATCCCCCGTCCCATCAAGGCGTCGTTCCGCGAGGGCCTCTCGGTCCTCGAGTACTTCATCGCCACCCACGGTGCCCGTAAGGGCCTCGCGGACACCGCCCTGCGTACCGCCGACTCGGGTTACCTCACCCGTCGTCTGGTGGACGTCTCGCAGGACGTCATCATCCGCGAGGAGGACTGCGGTACCGAGCGCGGTCTCAAGCTCAAGATCGCCGACCGCGGTATGGACGGTGTCCTGCGCAAGACCGAGGACGTCGAGACCAGCGTCTACGCCCGCATGCTGGCCGAGGACGTCGTCGTCGACGGCAAGGTCATCGCGCCGGCCAACGTCGACCTCGGTGACGTCCTCATCGACCAGCTGGTCCTGCACGGCGTCGAGGCGGTCAAGACCCGCTCGGTGCTGACCTGCGAGTCGGCCGTCGGCACCTGTGCCTACTGCTACGGCCGTTCGCTCGCCACCGGCAAGCTGGTCGACATCGGTGAGGCGGTCGGCATCATCGCCGCCCAGTCCATCGGTGAGCCCGGTACCCAGCTGACGATGCGTACCTTCCACACCGGTGGTGTGGCCGGTGACGACATCACCCAGGGTCTGCCCCGAGTCGTCGAGCTCTTCGAAGCCCGTACGCCGAAGGGTGTCGCCCCGATCTCCGAGTCCGCCGGACGCGTGCGGATCGAGGAGACCGAGAAGACCAAGAAGCTCGTCGTCACCCCGGACGACGGCAGCGACGAGACGGCCTTCCCGATCTCGAAGCGCGCCCGTCTGCTGGTGGGCGAGGGCGACCACGTCGAGGTGGGCCAGAAGCTCACCGTGGGTGCCACCAACCCGCACGACGTGCTGCGCATCCTCGGCCAGCGCGCGGTGCAGGTGCACCTCGTGGGCGAGGTCCAGAAGGTCTACAACTCGCAGGGTGTGTCGATCCACGACAAGCACATCGAGATCATCATCCGGCAGATGCTCCGCCGCGTGACGATCATCGAGTCCGGCGACGCCGAGCTGCTGCCCGGCGAGCTGGTCGAGCGGTCGAAGTTCGAGACCGAGAACCGTCGTGTGGTCACCGAGGGCGGTCACCCCGCCTCCGGCCGTCCGCAGCTGATGGGTATCACCAAGGCCTCGCTCGCCACCGAGTCGTGGCTGTCGGCGGCGTCCTTCCAGGAGACGACCAGGGTCCTGACCGACGCGGCGATCAACGCCAAGTCGGACTCCCTGATCGGCCTCAAGGAGAACGTCATCATCGGTAAGCTCATCCCGGCCGGTACGGGCCTGTCCCGCTACCGCAACATCCGGGTCGAGCCGACCGAGGAGGCCAAGGCCGCGATGTACTCGGCCGTCGGCTACGACGACATCGACTACTCGCCGTTCGGCACCGGCTCCGGCCAGGCCGTTCCGCTGGAGGACTACGACTACGGTCCGTACAACCAGTGAGCTGCTAGGCCGCTAAGGCTGTGAAGGGCGGTCACCCCCTCGGGGGTGGCCGCCCTTCGGCGTGTCCGGGTCAGCGCGGGGGCTGGGGCTGGAGCCAGGGCTGGAGGTGGTGCAGGCGGGTGTGGTGGTCGGGGTGGGTGGCGAGCAGCTTGGCGACCGCGGACTCCTTGGGGAGGCGGGTGCCGGCCGCGCGGGCGGCGAGGGCGGCCTGGTGCCGGGCCGCCTGGTCGGCCTCGTGCATCTGGTGGAGTACGGAGGCGAGCATCGGGGCGAAGCCGAGGGCGGCGGCGTGCTGGTCGGCGCGGAGTTCCGCGCGGCGGCCGACGGCGGCCAGTGCGTATGGGGCGGCGAGGATGAGCAGGGGGAGGCCGTAGAGGGTGGTGATCGTGGCGAAGGCGAAGATGCCGAGGAAGAGCGCGATCACCAGGAGGCCGAGAGACGAGAAGACCGCGGCTACACGCAGGGTGACGACGGCGAGGAACCGGATCACGCGGTAGGCGAGCCGGGCGGGCAGGGCGTACCAGTAGCCGAGCAGGGAGGCCCAGGCGTGGCCGCCGACGTGGTGGCCGAGTTCGTGGGCGAGGACAGCGGCGAGTTCGCCGTTGGGCA
Organism: Streptomyces sp. BBFR102; assembly: GCF_051397025.1. Classification (NCBI taxonomy): domain Bacteria; kingdom Bacillati; phylum Actinomycetota; class Actinomycetes; order Kitasatosporales; family Streptomycetaceae; genus Streptomyces; species Streptomyces sp. BBFR102. The sequence continues at coordinate 2,154,548 of NZ_CP195757.1, read as the reverse complement.
GGCGGTTGAGGGCGAAGGCGGTGACGCCGACGATGTGGCCGGCGGCGGCGACCGCGTTGAGGTCGGTGTCGTTCTCCTCGATCCACAGCTCGTAGTTCTGCGCGTCGACCCCGGCCCGCGCGGTCACCTCCTGCCAGACCGGCGCCAGCCGGGAGAACTCCTCCTGGGTCGGGTGGCGCAGCCCCAGCATGCGGCGGGCGAGGGTTCCCTCGGTCGGGCGGTGGAAGACCAGCAGCCCGCTCAGGAGCCAGGCCAGGATGCCGACGAAGGCCAGCCCGCCCAGGGCGAGCAGCGAGACCAGGCTCACCACGACCAGGCTGGAGAGGAAGTGCGGAAGGTAGATCAGGAGCGACCCGAGCGCGGTGGCGTCCGCGTGCCGCTGGTGCGCCTTGAGGTAGACGCGCCGCTGGTCGGTGCTGATGTGGTGGACGTGGAGCGGGGCCGGGGTGGCGGGCTGCGGCGGGACCGCCGGCTGGGCCGGGGGCTGGGGGTACGCCGGGGGCGGGGTCAGTGGGCCGGGGTCCGGGTACGCCGGGGGTGCGGACTGGGCCGGGTACGCCGGGGGTGCGGGTGGCTGGGCGGGACCGGTGGGGTGGGCAGGGGGCTGCTGGGGGTACTGCGGGGGCTGGGCTTCGGGGCGCTGGCCGGTGCTGTCCGGAAGGTGGGGAGTGGTGGGCATCGGATACCTCGCGGTGCGGTGGTGGCGTGAGCTGCGGGTCAGCCGGTGAGGACGGCCGCAGGGAGCAGGACGCTGCCGGCGCTGAAGGCGATCAGGCCGGTCCTGATCCAGCGGTGCTTGGCTGCGGCGATGCGGCTGGTTCCGGTGAGGGCACGGGCCAGCCCGTGCAGCGGATCGCGTTCGGTGGCGGCGAGGGCCCGGGTCAGCTCGGCCTCGCCGGCCGCGGCCGCCTGGCGGATGTCGGCGAAGTAGGAGAGCGGCTCGCCCGGGGCCCAGGCGTCGGTGCGGTAGCGGGGAAGGACCGCGAGGAGCAGGGCGAGCAGGGAGAGGGCGAGGGCGGCGGTCCCCGCCCACCACAGGACGAGGCCGGTAGCGCCCAGCGAGCCCGGGGCCCAGTCCTTGCCCGCCAGCAGGCCGGTGAAGAGGCCCGCCGTCATGCCGAGCGCCGCCACCAGCACGGCCGCCTTGCTGTCGGCCCGCCCGATCTCGGTGTGCAGGTCGGCGAGGAGGCGGGCGGCGACGGTGGCGCCGGGCGGGGGTGGGGACGGGGTCTGTGCGGAGGGGAGCGGGAGGCGGGCGGGGTGGGGCCGGGTGTGGTCGGAGTCCTGGTCCGGTGGCGGGGCGGGGTCCGGGGCGGCGAGGTCCAGGTCGGTCATGGGGTGCCGTCCCGGGTGGGGGTGGCGTCCTCGGGCGGGGTGCCGGGTCGGGGCTGAGCCTCCGGCTGGGCCTCGGTGGGCTGCGGGCCGGGCCGGGGCTCAGCCACCGGGGGAGCGGGTGGGGGCTGGGCCGTGCCGGGGGCGGTGGGGACCGTGCCGTAACCGGGCGGGGCCTGCCAGGGCTGGGGCGGGGGCGCGTACGGGTGGGGCTGGGCGTACGGGCCGGCCTGTGGCGGGGATGCGTACGGGTTGCCGGGTGGCGGGGTGGGCCCGGTCGCCTCCGGCGGGGTGGCCTCGGCCGGGGCCTGCTGCTGGGGGAGCTGCGGGGCGTCCGGGACCGTCTGGCCGGGGACGGTCCGGCCCGGGTGGGGCGAGGGCTGCGGGGGCGGCGGACCGATGACGGGGGGCTGATGGGGCACGCCGGGGAGGCGCTGGTTGAAGATCTCCGTCATGGTGCGCAGGGCGAGCTTCTTCGGCTCGTCCAGTTCGTACGCTTCGGCGTGGTCGCCCTTGAGGACCTGCTCGACCAGGTGCAGCTGGGACTGCATGAGCGCCAGCTGGTCCTGGCGCATGTTCTCCATCACCAGCCGGGTGTCGCCCGGGTGTTCGGCGAGATGTAGGGCGAGGGCGTGGATGCCGCCCTGCTCCAGGTGCCACTGGTAGAAGGCGACCTTCTCGGCGTTGACCCGCTGGAGTTCGAGCTGCTGGCGGCCGGCGAGCAGCGCCTGTTCGTGCTGCCACTGCTGCTGCTGGAGGGTGAGCTGCTGTGCCTGCTCGCCGTACTCCAGGGAGCGGCTGATCTGGAGCGCGTCCTGCTGGAGCTCCCGCTTGTGACGGACGAGGTCGGCTTGCATAGCGCCCTGGTCGGCACGGATCTGCTCGGCCGCCCTCTGGTCGATCTCGCGCAGCCGCCGCTGGTGGGCGATGTCGCCCTCGTCGCGGCGGACCCGCAGCGTCCAGGTGACCTGGAGCCCGGCCGTCGCCCCGAGCGGGCCGAGCCCGGCCATGGCCCGCAGCAGCTCCCGCTCCGCCTCGGCGCTGGCCGAGACCGGGAAACGCCGGGTGACCGGGCGCGCCGCCTGCTGCAACTCGCCGACGAGCAGCGCCGGTACGTCCCGGTGGCCGCCCGCGACGTACCGCACCGGGTCGACCACCTGCCAGGAGAAGTCGACCTCGGCACCGAACTCGAAGGCGTCGTTGTCGCTGGGCAGCGCCAGTTCCTCGCGCCACGGGTGGATGCCCATGTCCACCTCGTAGACCGAGGTGTACCGCCGGGCGGCCACCTCGCTGCGGCTGGGCCTGCGCGGCGGCAGGTAGACCTCGTGGCCGCCGCGCTGGGTGGTGAAGACCAGGGCGTGGTCGATGCGGGTGAGGGATTTGCGGTTGAACTCGAACCGCGAGATCTGCCGCACCGTCAGCACGGGGTCGCGCAGCTCCGTGTGGCGGTCGGCGTTCTGCTGCCACTCCGGCGGGTGGCGGTGGTCGGGCATGGTTCGCGTCTCCTCGGCGTGCGGTGCTCAGCTCAGCGGGGCTGGGGTACGGGACGACCGGCGGTGGGGACGACGGTCAGCAGGCGGGCGGCGACCGGCGGCGGGGGCGCGCCGTCCTCGCCGGGCATGGTGCGCAGCAGGTGGGCCAGGCGCAGGGCGTCCTGCTCCTTGGCGGCCAGTGCCGGGAGCAGGGCGGCCAGCGCCCACTCGACGTCCTGGCGGTGGGCGGCGGCCAGCACCCACATCCGCAGCACCTCCAGAGCGGTCCTGCTGTACAGGGAGTCCCCGAGGGCCGCGCGCCACAGCCGGGCCAGGCCGTCAGCGGCCCAGGCGGTGGCCGGGTCGGCGGCGGCCTCGCGATACCAGTCGAGGACCAGCGGCCGGCCCGGCGGGTGCTCCTCTTCCGGGTGCTCCTCGTCGGCCGGGCCCGGCCCGAGGCCGGTCTCCGGGTCGGTACGGAGTTCCGCGCCCCGTCCGCAGGCGCGCAGGAACCCGGTGAGGGTGAGGTCGCGGGCGGGCCGGTCCACCTCGTAGGTGGCCAGCAGCTCTCCGAGGACCGTCTCGCGGGCCTCGGAGAGGAGCAGCAGCTCCACCGCCCCGGCCAGCTCCTCGACCATCACCTCGTCCAGCGGCGACGGCGGATCGTCGCGCCGGGACTCCTCGTACTCCTTGCGGATCACCGTGCGCAGCACACGCAGGGTGTGGGCCGGGCGCTCGGGGCCGATCAGGGCGTGGGTGCGGATCGCCACCCAGCGCATCGGGCGGTCCTCGCCCTGGCTCCAGCCGTCCAGGACGCGGGGGACGTTGGGCGCTCCCACGAAGTGGGCCAGGGCCAGGGCGTTCGCGGCGACCATGCGGTGGCGGTAGCGCGGGGAGGCCGCCCACTCCTCGACGAGCAGCGCCATCGCCGAGGGCAGGTCCGCGTGGGCGAGGACGGCCGTGGTCGCAGCCGCCCGGGTCCGCACCAGGGGCCGCCCGTCCTCCGCGAGCGCGCGCAGCCAGCGGACCAGCGCGGGCCGCGCCGAGGGGTGACCGGTCCACAGCTCGCGCAGCAGGACCAGGGCGGCCCGGTCGTCGCGGAAGGCGGCCACCCACTGCCGCACCGGCCCCCACTCGGTCGCCTCCTCGGCCTGGCGCCGCTCGGCGCGGGCCAGCTGGAGCCGCTTGCCGATGTGGGTGCCGAAGACCGGCACGTCGGCGGGGGTGTGCGGGCGCTGGGTGCGCAGCAGTTCGACGTAGAGCCGGTCGCTGAGTTCGGCGGTCAGCGCGTACGGCCCGCCGTCGAAGGCGGCCAGCGAGATGAGGAATGCCTTGTCGCGCAGGGGCAGTTCCGCCTCGTCCTCCTCGAACCACTCCCGCACCTGGCTCTCCAGCGCCCCCAGCGAGAACGCGTCCAGCTCCTCCTCGGGCAGGCGCCCGGCCGCGTGCCGGGCCAGCGCCGAGGAGAAGGCGGCGGCCTCGCGGAGCTGGTGGTCGCGGGCGAGGAAGCCGGTGACGGCGGGGAGGGCGAGCAGCCGGGCCGACTCCCGCGCGGCGTACTCCTCGCATGGCGTGCGCGCCGGGGCGCCGACGCGCAGGCGCGCGGTGAGGTGCGCGGTGAGAACGTCGGCGACCGACGGCGGTTGCCAGCCGACCGGGTCGACCTCCTCCAGGACGGCGGTGGGGCCCACCGTCACCACCAGGTAGCCGTCGTGCGCGGCCAGCCGTTCGCGGACGGCCAGCAGGTGCGGCTCGCGCAGCGGGCGGATGCGGTCGGCCATCAGGTCGCACAGCACGTAGCCGACCGGGCCCGAGGCCGGCGCGTCCTCGGCCCTGTCCCGCTCGGCGCGCTGCTGCTCCGCGTCGAGCTGCGCGGCCAGCTCCGCGGGCGGGCGGTCGCGCAGCAGGGAACGGACGGAGGCCGCGCCGGCCCGGCGGAGCAGCATCAGTGCGGCGGTACGGCGGCCGGTGGAGGCGGCGCCCCGGACGACCAGGACACGTTCCTCCCGCAGCCGGTCGGCGAGCGCCTCGAACGGCTCCTCGTCCGTCACGAACGACTCGGCCAGCCGCTCCAGTCTCGCCGCCGGGACCTCGCCCGAGGCATGGGGCGCGGGCGGGCCGAGCTGCCAGATCTCGGTCTTGCTCCCCATGATCACGTCACCGGCGACCTGCCCCCCGGAGACACCGTGCTGGTCCCCGGTCACCAGGGCGCCGCCAAAGCCGGCGCCGGAGCCGATCCGCAGGGCCGGCGGGGCGTGGTGGGCCAGTTCCCGCCGGGACGACCAGGCGTCCTGCGGGCGGTCCTGCTCCTCGGCCGCCTCGTCCTGCTCCTCGGCCCGGGTCTGGCCTTGCTGGGGCGGGGCGTTCGGATCGGGCGCGGGCGCCCCGGCCGGGGCGGGGTTCGCCGTGGGCGCGGCGGCGTCCGGAGCGCTCATCGCGGGGCTCCCTCGCCCGCGTCCCCGCTCGTGCCCGGGGACTGCCGGGCACTTGGGCCGGCCGTGTCCGCCCCGGTGCCGTCCTGCTCCGGGGCGGGGCCACCAGAGGTGCGGGCCGGGCGCCGGAGCCCCCCGACGCCGCCCATCACCACGTCGCCGTCGACCCGGCCGCCGGAGACGCCGTGCTGGTCGCCCATGACGAAGCTGCCGCCGAAGACGGGGGCGCCGCCCGTGAAGTGGACGCCCGCCGGGGGCTGGGCGGCCGGCGCGGGCGCGGCGACGGGGGCGGGTGCGCAGGCCGGGCCGCCCCCCGACGGCCCGGCCTGCGTCCCTGCGGCCGGTCCCGGGCGCTCCCCCGAAGCGTCCGGAACCGGCGTTCGCGCGGCCCCCGCCGCCGCGCCCGGTACCGCCGCGGCCTGCCCCGAGGCGGGGACCGGGCCGAGCAGCCAGGCGGGCAGGGGCCCGTTCTTGGTGGCCAGGGTGGTCTCGTGGAACTCCTCGGCGGGGATGCCGGGGTGGTTGTGGCGGACGATCCCGGCGTAGACGCTCTGCGAGACGCAGAGCGCGACGTCGCCCGGCCGTTCGCGCAGGGCCGCCCGCAGGAGGTCGGCGTCGAGGAGGCGGCAGGCGTGGTTGAGGTCGCTGCCGACCCAGATGCCGCGTTCGTCCAGCGCGATGAACCCGCTGGCCACCACCGCCCGCAGCCGCATCTGGGCGGCGCTGGAGGCCATCCGGTTGACCGCCTTCAGCTGGGCGGGCAGCTCGGTGATGACCGACCGCAGCAACTGCGGCACGGAGACGTTCGGGTCGATGAACTCCATGACGCTGTCGCCCTGGTCGGCCCGCAGCCGCAGCGTCTCGTCGATCCCGGCCCGCTCCATGGTCCGGTCCACGACGTCGTACAACATCCGCCGCAGGAAGGCCTGTTCGACGTCGTCGCGGTCGCTGAACCTCTCGATGTCGACCAGCAGCATCGTCCGGTTGACGGGATCGTTCATCTGGTGCCCTGCCTCCCTCTCGAAACGGCCCTCGGGCCGGAGCGTGCGAACGGCGGTACTCGGTCGGCGCGGGCTGCTCCGGCCGGGGGATCTCAGCTTGGCGCCCCGGCGCCGACCCGCGTGAGGACGGATGCCGCCCTCGGACTGTGACGGTGTTTACAGACGGGTCAGGCCCGGCGTCCGGCTTCCGGGAGGCCGGTCCGGGCACTCCCGGCCCGGTCGGCGGTGGGCCACCCCGCCGGGCCCGGGGGATTCCCCCGCCGAAAGAGCGCCGAGCCCGGTCCCCGCCCCGGGCCCGTCAGGGCCCGGCCCCGGCGATCCGGCGCAGCAGGTCGGGCCGCCGCACGACCAGCGCCCGCCGCCCGGTGGCGACGGCGCCCCGGTCCCGCAACTCCTTCAGCAACCGCTGCACCATCTCCCGGGAGGCCCCGACCGAACCCGCCAACTCCTGCTTGCTGAGAGGTACTTGCAGTTCGATCCCCTCCTCGGTCCGGGTACCGAAGCCGCGGGCCAGATCGAGCAGCAGCGAGGCGAGCCGCTCCCGCACGGTCATGGAGGCGAACTCCAGCCGCCGCCGGTCCCCCGCCCGGGTCCGGTCCGACGCCAGCGCCAGCAGCGTCATCGACACCTGCGGCGCGCCGCGCAGGAACTCCGTGAACCGGGCCGACTCCACCGCGACCGCGCGCACCTCCTCCAGCGCCGTCACGTGCGCCGACCGGGGCTTGCTGGTCAGGGCCGCGAACTCGCCCACGATGTCGCCGGGCCCGCGCAGGGCGAGCAGCGCCTCGTACCCGTTGGGCGCCGCGGCCGTCACCTTGGTCCACCCGGTGAGCAGGAGCAGGACGTGCGACGACGGCTCGTGCTCGCGCAGCAGGGCCTGCCGGGGCGCGTAGGTCATCGGTGAGCCGAGGGCGAGGAGCGCCTGCCGCTCTCCGCCCTCCAGCCGGGCCAGGAACGGTACCCGGTCGTCCAGCCCGTCTCCCCCGGCCGTCATCGGCCCCTCCCCATCTCCGTATCGCGTCCGCCGCGCGGCCCGTCCGGCGAGGCGCGGGGCGCGGGACGGGCCAACGTACTGATCTCCCGGCCCAGGTAGCTCGCCCTTGAGCGGAATGAATCCTCCAGGCCCGCCACTCGACGGGAAAGTTTCGCTCTGTGGCCGAAAACACACTGGGCTCGAAGGGGGCGCGCCGGGGGCTGTCGATCGATTCAAGCCAGATGGGGAGGGAGGGGGAGGCCGGTGCGCGGCGGTCGCGGACGGGCGGCCGAAGGCGCCCGCCGCCGCCCTGCGCCGGCCCTGCCGGCCGCGTCACCCCGTCCGGCCCGAGGGCACCCCCTGGCAACGCCTCGCGGCCCGGTGTAGCGTCCCCTGCGGGAGCAGAAGTCGATCACGCAGCGGAGGGTGCCGGTCCGCCCCGGGGGTACGGGGTGTCTGACCAGCGCGTCCGCTGCGCGTGCATTTGTTTTGACCGAACTCCGTGCGATAGGTACGCTCAGACCTTGTGCCTGGGGTGTGTCTGGGCTCCCGTGCGTGTCCAGCCCGTGCGGTGAGCGATAGGCGTCAGCACCGCAATCTGCGCTTCTCCCGAGCTGCTAGCGGGGCTCCGCGGTATTCGACACGCCCGACCGCGTGGGTCGGGGGTGTTCCAGGTTAGCTTTACCTGTTCGGCACACAGAAACCGGAGAAGTAGTGCCTACGATCCAGCAGCTGGTCCGTAAGGGCCGGCAGGACAAGGTCGAAAAGAACAAGACGCCCGCACTCGAGGGTTCGCCCCAGCGCCGCGGCGTCTGCACGCGTGTGTTCACGACCACCCCGAAGAAGCCGAACTCGGCCCTCCGCAAGGTCGCGCGTGTGCGTCTGACCTCGGGTATCGAGGTTACGGCCTACATCCCGGGTGAGGGACACAACCTGCAGGAGCACTCCATCGTGCTCGTGCGTGGTGGCCGTGTGAAGGACCTGCCGGGTGTTCGCTACAAGATCATCCGCGGCTCCCTCGACACCCAGGGTGTCAAGAACCGCAAGCAGGCCCGCAGCCGCTACGGCGCCAAGAAGGAGAAGTAAGAATGCCTCGTAAGGGCCCCGCCCCGAAGCGCCCGGTCATCATCGACCCGGTCTACGGTTCTCCTCTGGTGACCTCCCTCATCAACAAGGTGCTGCTGAACGGCAAGCGCTCCACCGCCGAGCGCATCGTGTACGGCGCCATGGAGGGCCTGCGCGAGAAGACCGGCAACGACCCGATCATCACCCTGAAGCGTGCGCTTGAGAACATCAAGCCCACCCTCGAGGTCAAGTCCCGCCGTGTCGGTGGCGCGACCTACCAGGTCCCGATCGAGGTCAAGCCCGGCCGCGCCAACACGCTCGCGCTGCGCTGGCTGGTCGGCTACTCGCGCGCCCGCCGCGAGAAGACGATGACCGAGCGCCTCATGAACGAGCTTCTCGACGCCTCCAACGGCCTGGGTGCCGCTGTGAAGAAGCGCGAGGACACGCACAAGATGGCCGAGTCCAACAAGGCCTTCGCGCACTACCGCTGGTAGTCGCTACCCCCATCGAGACCGAGAGAAGACCGAAGCCTTATGGCTACTACTTCACTTGACCTGGCCAAGGTCCGCAACATCGGGATCATGGCCCACATCGACGCGGGCAAGACGACCACCACCGAGCGGATCTTGTTCTACACCGGCGTCAGCTACAAGATCGGTGAGACCCACGAGGGTTCCGCCACGATGGACTGGATGGAGCAGGAGCAGGAGCGCGGCATCACCATCACGTCCGCCGCGACGACCTGTCACTGGCCGCTCGAGGACGTCGACCACACCGTCAACATCATCGACACGCCGGGCCACGTGGACTTCACGGTCGAGGTGGAGCGTTCGCTCCGCGTCCTCGACGGTGCCGTCACCGTGTTCGACGGTGTCGCCGGTGTGGAGCCGCAGTCCGAGACGGTCTGGCGTCAGGCGGACCGTTACGGCGTCCCGCGCATCTGCTTCGTCAACAAGCTGGACCGCACCGGCGCCGAGTTCCTGCGCTGCGTCGACATGATCAAGGAGCGCCTCGGCGCCACCCCGATCGTGATGCAGCTGCCCATCGGTGCCGAGGCCGACTTCCAGGGCGTCGTCGACCTGGTGACGATGAAGGCGTACCTCTGGTCGGCGGAAGCCGCCAAGGGTGAGATGTACGACACCATCGACATCCCGGAGACCCACACCGAGCTGGCCGCCGAGTGGCGCGGCACGCTCCTGGAGACCGTCGCCGAGAACGACGAGGCGATGATGGAGCTGTACCTGGAGGGCGAGGAGCCCTCCGTGGAGCAGCTGTACGCGGCCATCCGCCGCATCACCATCGCCTCCGGCAAGTCCTCCGACACCACGGTCACCCCGGTGTTCTGCGGTACCGCGTTCAAGAACAAGGGCGTCCAGCCCCTGCTCGACGCGGTCGTGCGCTACCTCCCCTCGCCCCTCGACGTCGAGGCCATCGAAGGCCAGGACGTCAAGGACGCGGAGAAGGTCGTCACCCGCAAGCCGTCCGACGACGAGCCGCTGTCGGCGCTGGCGTTCAAGATCATGAGCGACCCGCACCTCGGCAAGCTCACCTTCGTGCGCGTCTACTCGGGCCGTCTCCAGTCCGGCACCGCGGTGCTGAACTCGGTGAAGGGCAAGAAGGAGCGCATCGGCAAGATCTACCGCATGCACGCCAACAAGCGTGAGGAGATCGAGTCGGTGGGCGCCGGTGACATCGTCGCCGTCATGGGTCTCAAGCAGACCACGACCGGTGAGACGCTGTCCGACGAGAAGGCCCCGGTGATCCTGGAGTCCATGGACTTCCCGGCTCCCGTCATCGAGGTCGCGATCGAGCCCAAGTCCAAGGGTGACCAGGAGAAGCTGGGTGTCGCCATCCAGCGTCTCGCGGAGGAGGACCCCTCCTTCCAGGTGCACACCAACGAGGAGACCGGCCAGACCGTCATCGGCGGTATGGGCGAGCTCCACCTTGAGGTCCTGGTCGACCGCATGAAGCGGGAGTTCCGGGTCGAGGCGAACGTTGGTAAGCCGCAGGTCGCTTACCGTGAGACGATCCGCAAGACCGTCGAGCGCGTGGACTTCACCCACAAGAAGCAGACCGGTGGCACGGGTCAGTTCGCCAAGGTTCAGATCATGATCGAGCCTCTGACGGACAGCGACGCGAGCTACGAGTTCGTCAACAAGGTCACCGGTGGCCGCATCCCGCGGGAGTACATCCCCTCGGTCGACGCGGGCGCCCAGGAAGCCATGCAGTTCGGCATCCTCGCCGGTTACGAGATGACCGGTGTGCGCGTGACCCTGCTCGACGGCGCCTACCACGAGGTCGACTCCTCCGAGCTCGCCTTCAAGATCGCCGGTTCGCAGGCGTTCAAGGAGGGTGCCCGCAAGGCCGGCCCCGTGCTGCTCGAGCCGATGATGGCCGTAGAGGTCACCACGCCCGAGGACTACATGGGCGACGTCATCGGCGACATCAACTCCCGCCGTGGCCAGATCCAGGCCATGGAGGAGCGGGCCGGTGCCCGGGTCGTCAAGGGCCTGGTGCCGCTCTCGGAGATGTTCGGCTACGTCGGCGACCTCCGCAGCAAGACCTCGGGTCGCGCAAGCTACTCGATGCAGTTCGACTCCTACGCCGAGGTTCCCCGGAACGTCGCCGAGGAGATCATCGCGAAGGCCAAGGGCGAGTAACTCTTCCGAGCACACGCTTTAGGCTTGTCACCGGAAGCCCGCGGACACCTCGTCCGCACCCCGGAAGGGGTGACCGCGGGCCCCGGCATCCCAGCAAAGATCACCTGGCGCCGATGAGTAAGGCGTACAGAACCACTCCACAGGAGGACCCCAGTGGCGAAGGCGAAGTTCGAGCGGACTAAGCCGCACGTCAACATCGGCACCATCGGTCACATCGACCACGGTAAGACGACCCTCACGGCCGCCATTACCAAGGTGCTGCACGACGCGTACCCGGACCTGAACGAGGCCTCGGCCTTCGACATGATCGACAAGGCGCCCGAGGAGCGTCAGCGCGGTATCACGATCTCGATCTCGCACGTCGAGTACCAGACGGATTCGCGTCACTACGCCCACGTCGACTGCCCCGGTCACGCGGACTACATCAAGAACATGATCACGGGTGCCGCGCAGATGGACGGCGCCATCCTCGTGGTCGCCGCCACCGACGGCCCGATGCCGCAGACCAAGGAGCACGTGCTCCTGGCCCGCCAGGTCGGCGTTCCGTACATCGTCGTCGCCCTGAACAAGGCCGACATGGTGGACGACGAGGAGATCCTGGAGCTCGTCGAGCTCGAGGTCCGTGAGCTCCTCTCCGAGTACGAGTTCCCGGGCGACGACCTGCCGGTCGTCAAGGTCTCGGCGCTCAAGGCCCTTGAGGGCGACAAGGAGTGGGGTGAGTCCGTCCTCAACCTGATGAAGGCTGTCGACGAGGCCATCCCGGAGCCCGAGCGTGACGTCGACAAGCCGTTCCTGATGCCGATCGAGGACGTCTTCACGATCACCGGTCGCGGTACGGTCGTCACCGGCCGCATCGAGCGTGGTGTCCTCAAGGTCAACGAGACCGTCGACATCATCGGCATCAAGCAGGACAAGACCACCACCACGGTCACCGGCATCGAGATGTTCCGCAAGCTGCTCGACGAGGGCCAGGCCGGCGAGAACGTCGGTCTGCTCCTCCGTGGCATCAAGCGCGAGGACGTCGAGCGCGGCCAGGTCATCATCAAGCCCGGTACGGTCACCCCGCACACCGAGTTCGAGGCCCAGGCCTACATCCTGGGGAAGGAAGAGGGTGGCCGTCACACCCCCTTCTTCAACAACTACCGCCCGCAGTTCTACTTCCGTACGACTGACGTGACCGGTGTGGTGAACCTCCCCGAGGGCACCGAGATGGTCATGCCGGGCGACAACACCGAGATGCGCGTCGAGCTGATCCAGCCCGTCGCCATGGAGGAGGGCCTGAAGTTCGCCATCCGTGAGGGTGGCCGGACCGTGGGCGCCGGCCAGGTCACCAAGATCATCAAGTAATTGATGGCCGCGCTGATCTGGTAGCTCTCCGAGCTGCTTGAGAAGGGCCCGTACGACTTCGGTCGTACGGGCCCTTCTGCGTGCGCGGCCCCGGCCCGAGCCCGCTTGCCGGCGTGCGTCCGGGGGGCCGGGTCACCCGGAGTCCGCTGCTGGAAGGCGGGGGTGCGGGCGGGGGGACATGATGGGGACACCGACCCGACGAGAGGCGGTGGTGACGGCACCATGGGCGCGAGCGAGGCGGATGGTGGTCCGCCGGAGGGTGCTGCGGTGGCGCTGGTCGACCACCGGGGGATCGTCGCGGGCTGGTCGCGGGCGGCCGAGGAACTGCTCGGGCGGCCCGCGGGCGAGGTGCTGGGCCGTTCCGCCCTGCGGCTGCTGGCCGAGGAGCGCCGCACCCGGTTGCCGGAGCGGGGCGAGGCCGTCCTGCGGCGCGGCGACGGCCGGACCCTGGACGTGCGGTACTGGGCCGAGAAGCTGCGGGGTTCCCCCTTCTCGCTGGTGATGGCGGTCGGCGCGGACCGGGTCGCCGACGCAGAGGAGGCCGACGCCGTCTTCCGGGCGCTGCTCTCGCAGGACCGGCTCGGCTTCGTGCTGCGGGACGCCGACCTCGCCGTCCTGCGGACCAACGTCCTGCCCGGGGAGTTCGGCGGGCCGCCCCAGAAGAGGGGCAGCCGACTGCACGAGGTGATGGACGACAAGGACGCCGAGGAGACCGAGCGCACCCTGCGGGAGGTTCTGGAGACCGGCAGGCCGCTGGCCGCGCAGGAGCAGCACGTCCGCTCCATCCGGCCGCCGTACCGGGAGTGGTCGCTCTCCTACTCCGCCGTACGGACCGAGGACCCCGCGGGGAAGCCGACCGGCGTCGCCGTCTTCCTCACCGACGCCACCGAGCACTGGCGCGCCGCCCAGCGGGCCGAGCTGCGCCACCGGGCGTCCTCGCGGGTCGGCAACTCCCTCGACATCGAGCGGACGGCGCAGGAGATCGCCGACACCCTGGTGCCCGACTTCGCCGACGTCGCCTGGGTCGACCTGGCCGACGCCGTCCTCACCGGCGAGGAGCCCTCGAAGACCTCCGGCGGGGGAGACCTGCTGCTGCGCCGGGTGGCGGTGCGCTCCGCCGACGGGCCCTGGCCCGAGGGCCTGCTGCCGGTCGGCGCGACCGTGCCACCCTTCCCCGACCGGCCGAAGGTCCGCGAGGTCCAGGAGGGCCGCACGATCCGGATGGACCGCCGCTCGGTGGAGGAGATGCTGGGAGACCCCGCGGACGTCCGGCTCGCGGCGCCCGAAGGCGCCCACTCCCTGATCATCGCCCCGCTCTTCGCACGCGCCCTGCTGCTCGGGGCCGTCGGCGTCTGGCGGATCGAGCGGCCCGAGCCCTTCGACGAGGACGACGTCGCCCTGCTCACCGAGATCGCCGCCCAGGCAGCGCTGAGCGTGGACAACGCCCGCCGGTACACCCGCGAGCACCGCGCGGTCGACAGCCTCCAGCGACGGCTGCTGCCCCAGGCGTCCACCTCCACCCGGGTCATGGAGACCACGGGCTCCTACGTCCCCGCAGAGGCCGGCGCGGAGATCGGCGGTGACTGGTTCGACGCCATCGCCCTGCCCTCGCTGCGTACCGCGCTGGTCGTCGGCGACGTCTTCGGCAGCGGGCTGCACGCCACCGCCACCATGGGCCGGCTGCGCACCGCCGTGCAGACCCTGGCCGACCTGGAACTGGCGCCCGACGAGGTGCTCACCCAGCTCGACACGCTGGTGGCGCGGCTGGCCGCCGAGGCGGGGCCCGCGCACCGCGACACGGTCGGCGCCACCTGCCTGGTGGCCCTGCACGACCCGGTCACCCGGCGCTGCGTGATGGCCTCGGCGGGCCATCCGCCGCCGATCCTCGCCCTCCCCGACGGGTCCGCCGAGCCGGTCGACCTCCAGCCGGGGCCGCCCCTGGGGGTGGGGGGCCTGCCGTTCGAGACGGCCACCGTGGACATGCCGCCGGGCAGCGTCCTGTGCCTGTACACCGACGGCCTGCTGCGGCGGTACGCGCCCGACCTCGACGTCGCCACCCGCGACCTGTCCGACCGGCTGGCCCGGCTCCAGCGGTCCGAGGAGAGCCTGCCCTCGCTGTCGAAGGGCCTGATGACCGGCGGGGACGGGTCCCCGTTCCTCGACGACGCGGCGCTGCTGCTGGCCCGCCCCTCCGCGCTCGACCCGGGGTCCGTCGCGAGCTGGGAGTTCCCGGCGGAGCCCGACGCGGTGGGGGCGGCCCGCAACGCGGCCACCGAGAAGCTCACCGAATGGGGACTGGAGGGCAACGCCTTCGTCACCGAGCTGATCGTCAGCGAACTCGTCACCAACGCGGTGCGCCACGCGGGCGGCCCCATCGGCCTGCGCCTGATCCGCGGCGAACTCCTCTACTGCGAGGTCACCGACCCCAGCAACACCCAGCCCCGCCTGCGCCGAGCCCGCACCACCGACGAGGGCGGGCGCGGCCTCTTCCTGGTGGCCCAGCTCAGCCGCCGCTGGGGGAGCCGGTACGGGCAGAACGGGAAGACCATCTGGGCGGAGCAGGAGCTGGTGGAGGACTTCCCGGAGTGAGGCCGGAGCCCCCTTCGGCCACGTCCGTACGCGGGGCCGGAAGGCGGCCACCGGCCCGTTCCCGCGCCCCGCTCTACCATGGGCTACGTAGGCGCGCACCTCACCGAGGGCGCGACCCCTCTGTCCCCAGGAGTGCACCCGCATGCTGCGCACCATGTTCAAGTCCAAGATCCACCGGGCCACCGTCACCCACGCCGACCTCCACTACGTCGGCTCCGTGACCGTCGACCGCGATGTGATGGACGCCGCCGACCTGCTCCCCGGCGAGCTGGTCCACATCGTCGACATCACCAACGGGGCACGGCTGGAGACCTACGTCATCGAGGGAGAACGAGGCTCCGGCGTCATCGGCGTCAACGGCGCCGCCGCCCACCTCGTCCACCCCGGCGACCTGGTCATCCTCATCAGCTACGCCCAGGTCGAGGACGCCGAGGCCCGAAGCCTCGTCCCGGCCGTCGTCCACGTCGACGCTCAGAACCGCCTCGTCACGCTGGGCGCGGACCCGGGGGAGCCGGTGCCGGGCAGCGACCAGGTGCGGAGCCCGCGGAGCGTCTAGCTTCCGCGCGTACGACGAGGGGCCCGCAGCGCGGTGGTCGCGCCGCGGGCCCCTCGCCGTACGGGGTCGGATCAGTCCTCGGGGAAGATCTCATCGAGGCTGTCAGCGGTCGCCGCGCGCGACAGCCACCGGTTCAGGGCCGCGAGTCCCGGCACTGCGAGACCTTCCGCTCCGTCGCGGCCGGCAGGTGGAACCCCCGGGCCTCAAGAACGACGGGCAACGCCCGTGCCGCCCCTTCCGCCCGGATCTCCTGACTGATCGGCGACTTGTAGAACGAGAGATCCACAGCCATCACGTTCCTCCACAGACCGGCGGCCGGAAGCTCCCTGGGCCTCCACGGTGAGGAGGAACGGCCCGTCACGCTCGGTGTCGAAGCGTGTCGGCCCGGCGTTCCAGCGGCTGGAGTTCGGTGAGATCGGTGGGCATGACGTCGAACGAGGTGTGCGGAGGGAAGTCGACCCCCAGCGCCGGGCCGACCCGGCTGAAGAGGCCGGGGTGGTCCTGGAAGACGCGGGGCCTCGCCTCGTGGGGCGAGCTGACCATGAACGCTGCTGACTCGGGGCCGGCGAGGAGGCGGCCGGTCTGATGATCGGGACAGGAACATATGGCTCCGGCACATGCCAGGCCCCTCGGAATGGGGGGATTCACCCTGATGAGGGGGCATGGGAACGTGCGCTCGGCGGGTCGCGGCGGAGGCGCCCGCCCTCGTGCGGGCGCGGCTGCGTTTGACCGACGGAAGGTCGGGGGTAAGCTTCTCGGCTCGATTGGCTCAAAGAGGGACCCGTGTGGCAGACTGACCGGGTTGCTCGGTTGAGTGCCGATGCCGCGCGCCTCCCGCCGGGAGGACTGGAAGCGAGTCCCACAGTACTCGTCGCCTCAACTGCCCCAGGTTCGCCGAAGGCAGCGCTGTGGCGGACGTACGGGAATCTTCCGGGAAGCGTGTGCGGGGTACCAGCCAGGCGCCCGGTGGTCACCACGCCGCAAGGTGTGGCTCACCGAATCGCGTGGCCACGGTGTGGAACGCAGCCCCCCAGATGGGATTCCGCGAGGAAATTTCGTACGGGCGGGAAGGCGACACACCCGACCGCGTGGGTCGGAGAGGGAGACCGGACCCCGGGTCCCAGAGCGTGACGAGAGACAGGACTACCAAGTAGCCATGGCGGGACAGAAGATCCGCATCCGGCTCAAGGCCTACGACCACGAGGTCATCGACTCTTCGGCGAAGAAGATCGTCGAGACGGTGACCCGCACTGGTGCGTCGGTCGCAGGCCCGGTGCCGCTGCCCACTGAGAAGAACGTGTACTGCGTCATCAAGTCGCCGCACAAGTACAAGGACTCTCGCGAGCACTTCGAGATGCGCACCCACAAGCGCCTCATCGACATCCTCGACCCGACGCCCAAGACCGTTGACTCTCTGATGCGACTCGACCTTCCGGCCGGCGTCGACATCGAGATCAAGCTCTGAGAGGCGCGCTAGAGATGGCTAAGCAGATTAAGGGCATCCTGGGCGAGAAGCTCGGCATGACCCAGGTCTGGGACGAGAACAACCGGGTTGTCCCGGTGACCGTCGTCAAGGCCGGGCCCAATGTCGTGACCCAGGTCCGCACGAATGACACCGACGGCTACGAGGCCGTGCAGATCGCCTTCGGCGAGATCGACCCGCGCAAGGTGAACAAGCCCCTCAAGGGCCACTTCGCCAAGGCCGACGTCACCCCTCGCCGTCACCTCGTCGAGATCCGTACCGCTGACGCCAGCGAGTACACCCTCGGCCAGGAGCTGAACGCCGACACCTTCGAGGCTGGCCTCAAGGTCGACGTGACCGGCAAGAGCAAGGGCAAGGGCTTCGCCGGTGTCATGAAGCGTCACAACTTCAAGGGCCTCGGCGCCGGCCACGGCACCCAGCGCAAGCACCGCTCGCCCGGTTCCATCGGTGGCTGCGCCACCCCGGGCCGTGTGTTCAAGGGCCTCCGCATGGCGGGCCGTATGGGCAACGAGCGGGTCACCACCCAGAACCTGACCGTCCACGCCGTTGACGCGGAGAAGGGGCTGCTCCTCATCAAGGGCGCCGTCCCCGGTCCGAACGGCGGCCTCGTCCTGGTCCGTACCGCGGCCAAGGGGGCCTGAGGTAACGATGAGCACCATTGACATCCTTTCGCCGGCTGGCGACAAGGCCGGGACCGTCGAGCTCCCCTCGGAGATCTTCGACGCCAAGACCAGCGTTCCGCTGATCCACCAGGTCGTCGTCGCCCAGCTGGCCGCTGCCCGACAGGGCACGCACAAGACCAAGTCGCGTGGCGAGGTGCGCGGCGGTGGCCGCAAGCCGTACCGCCAGAAGGGCACCGGTCGCGCCCGTCAGGGTTCGACCCGCGCTCCGCAGTTCGCCGGCGGTGGCGTCGTCCACGGCCCCGTGCCGCGTGACTACTCGCAGCGGACCCCGAAGAAGATGAAGGCCGCCGCCCTGCGCGGTGCCCTCTCGGACCGGGCCCGCCACGACCGCATCCACGTCGTCACCGGCGTGGTCGAGGGCGAGATCTCGACGAAGGCCGCGAAGGGTCTGCTCGGCAAGATCAGCGAGCGCAAGAACGTGCTCCTGGTCATCGAGCGCTCCGACGAGGCCGCGCTGCTCTCCGCCCGCAACCTGCCCCAGGTGCACATCCTGGAGCCGGGCCAGCTGAACACGTACGACGTGCTCGTCTCGGACGACGTGGTCTTCACCCAGGCCGCCTTCGAGTCCTTCGTGTCCGGCCCCAAGGTCGCCAACGAGACCGAAGGGAGCGACGCCTGATGGCCACGCGTCACCCGAGCATTGCCCCCAAGGCGGCCAAGGCCGCCAAGGCCGCGCGCGTCGCCAAGGCGAAGCGCCACGCCGCGGAGGGCAAGAACACCGTCGAGACCCCGCTGAGCAAGAGCTTCACGGACCCCCGTGACGTTCTCGTCAAGCCGGTCGTCTCGGAAAAGAGCTACGCGCTCCTCGACGAGAACAAGTACACGTTCATCGTCGCGCCCAACGCCAACAAGACCGAGATCAAGGAAGCCGTCCAGGCGGTCTTCGAGGTCAAGGTCACCGGGGTGAACACGATCAACCGCCAGGGGAAGCGCAAGCGGACCCGCACCGGTTTCGGCAAGCGTGCCGACACCAAGCGCGCGATCGTGACCCTCGCCGAGGGCGACCGTATCGACATCTTCGGCCAGGCCTCCTAACGGAGCGCCCTGGTCCGATATCGGACGAGGACTGAGAAATGGGTATCCGCAAGTACAAGCCGACGACTCCGGGCCGTCGTGGTTCCAGCGTCGCCGACTTCGTCGAGGTCACGCGGTCCACGCCGGAGAAGTCGCTGGTCCGCCCGCTGCACAGCAAGGGCGGCCGTAACAACACCGGTCGTGTGACCGTTCGCCACCAGGGTGGCGGACACAAGCGCGCCTACCGCGTGATCGACTTCCGTCGTCACGACAAGGACGGCGTGCCGGCGAAGGTCGCGCACATCGAGTACGACCCCAACCGCACCGCGCGTATCGCGCTGCTGCACTACGCGGACGGCGAGAAGCGCTACATCCTCGCCCCCCGCAACCTGTCGCAGGGCGACCGGATCGAGAACGGTCCCGGCGCGGACATCAAGCCCGGCAACAACCTGGCGCTCCGCAACATCCCGGTCGGTACGACCATCCACGCCATCGAGCTGCGGCCCGGCGGCGGCGCGAAGTTCGCCCGTTCCGCGGGTGCCTCCGTGC
The DNA here is from genome assembly GCF_051397025.1 of Streptomyces sp. BBFR102. Classification (NCBI taxonomy): domain Bacteria; kingdom Bacillati; phylum Actinomycetota; class Actinomycetes; order Kitasatosporales; family Streptomycetaceae; genus Streptomyces; species Streptomyces sp. BBFR102. The sequence goes on along the minus strand of NZ_CP195757.1, from coordinate 2,135,392 downwards.
AGCTGCTCGCGAAGGAAGGGTCCATGGCCCACCTTCGTATGCCGTCCGGCGAGATCCGCCTGGTCGACGTCCGCTGCCGCGCCACCATCGGCGAGGTCGGCAACGCCGAGCAGTCGAACATCAACTGGGGCAAGGCCGGCCGCAAGCGCTGGCTGGGCGTCCGCCCGTCCGTTCGCGGTGTGGCGATGAACCCGGTTGACCACCCCCACGGTGGTGGTGAGGGCAAGACCAGTGGTGGTCGCCACCCGGTCTCCCCCTGGGGTCAGAAGGAGGGTCGTACGCGTTCTCCCAAGAAGGCGAGCAACAAGTACATCGTCCGCCGCCGCAAGACGAACAAGAAGCGCTAGGAGCGGGTTTAGATGCCGCGTAGTCTCAAGAAGGGGCCCTTCGTCGACGACCACCTGATCAAGAAGGTGGATGTCCAGAACGAAGCAGGCACCAAGAACGTCATCAAGACCTGGTCCCGTCGCTCGATGATCGTCCCGGCCATGCTCGGCCACACGATCGCGGTGCACAACGGCAAGACCCACATCCCGGTGTTCGTCACCGAGTCGATGGTCGGCCACAAGCTCGGCGAGTTCTCGCCGACTCGCACCTTCCGCGGCCACGTCAAGGACGACCGGAAGTCGAAGCGCCGCTAAAGGCGGGGTGGAAACGACGACTTATGACTAACACCGAAGGGACAACCATGGAAGCCAGGGCCCAGGCGCGGTACATCCGCGTCACGCCCATGAAGGCCCGCCGCGTGGTGGACCTCATCCGTGGCATGGATGCCACGGAGGCTCAGGCGGTCCTGCGTTTCGCCCCGCAGGCCGCGAGCGTGCCGGTCGGCAAGGTGCTTGACAGCGCCATCGCCAACGCCGCGCACAACTACGACCACACCGACGCCTCTTCGCTGGTCATCAGCGAGGCGTACGTGGACGAGGGTCCGACCCTGAAGCGGTTCCGGCCGCGCGCCCAGGGCCGGGCCTACCGGATCCGTAAGCGGACCAGCCACATCACCGTGGTCGTCAGCAGCAAGGAAGGAACCCGGTAATGGGCCAGAAGGTAAACCCGCACGGGTTCCGGCTCGGTGTCACGACCGACTTCAAGTCGCGTTGGTACGCCGACAAGCTGTACAAGGACTACGTCAAGGAAGACGTCGCCATTCGTCGCATGATGACGAAGGGCATGGAGCGGGCCGGCATCTCCAAGGTGGAGATCGAGCGCACCCGCGACCGCGTCCGCGTTGACATCCACACCGCTCGTCCGGGCATCGTCATCGGCCGCCGCGGCGCCGAGGCCGACCGCATCCGCGGCGAGCTGGAGAAGCTCACCGGCAAGCAGGTGCAGCTGAACATCCTCGAGGTCAAGAACCCCGAGACCGACGCTCAGCTGGTGGCCCAGGCCGTCGCCGAGCAGCTGTCCTCGCGTGTCTCCTTCCGTCGCGCCATGCGTAAGAGCATGCAGTCGTCGATGAAGGCCGGCGCCAAGGGCATCAAGATCCAGTGCGGCGGTCGTCTCGGCGGCGCCGAGATGTCCCGTTCGGAGTTCTACCGCGAGGGCCGCGTGCCCCTGCACACGCTCCGCGCCAACGTGGACTACGGCTTCTTCGAGGCCAAGACGACCTTCGGCCGCATCGGCGTGAAGGTCTGGATCTACAAGGGCGACGTCAAGAACATCGCCGAGGTTCGCGCCGAGAACGCCGCGGCCCGCGCCGGCAACCGCCCGGCCCGTGGTGGCGGCAACGACCGCCCGGCCCGTGGCCGTGGTGGCGAGCGTCGCGGTCGTAAGCCGCAGCAGCAGTCCGCGCCGGCTGCCGAGGCCCCCAAGGCCGAAGCGCCCGCCGCTGCCGCTCCGGCTGAGAGCACCGGAACGGAGGCCTGAGGGTCATGCTGATCCCCCGTAGGGTCAAGCACCGCAAGCAGCACCACCCGAAGCGGAACGGTATGGCCAAGGGCGGTACCGAGGTCGCGTTCGGCGAGTACGGCATTCAGGCGGTCACCCCCGCCTACGTGACGAACCGCCAGATCGAGGCCGCTCGTATCGCGATGACCCGCCACATCAAGCGTGGCGGCAAGGTCTGGATCAACATCTACCCGGACCGTCCGCTCACGAAGAAGCCCGCCGAGACCCGCATGGGTTCCGGTAAGGGTTCGCCCGAGTGGTGGATCGCGAACGTCAAGCCGGGTCGGGTGATGTTCGAGCTGTCCTACCCGAACGAGAAGATTGCGCGTGAGGCGCTTACCCGCGCAGCTCACAAGCTTCCGATGAAGTGCCGGATTGTTCGGCGCGAGGCAGGTGAGTCGTGATGTCGGCCGGTACCAAGGCGTCCGAGCTGCGCGAGCTGGGCAACGAGGAGCTTCTGGCGAAGCTCCGCGAGGCCAAGGACGAGCTGTTCAAGCTCCGCTTCCAGGCGGCGACGGGTCAGCTTGAGAACCACGGTCGGCTGAAGGCCGTCCGTAAGGACATCGCCCGGATCTACACCCTGATGCGCGAGCGCGAGCTGGGCATCGAGACGGTGGAGAGCGCCTGATGAGCGAGAGCAACGTGACTGAAGAGACCAAGGACGCCCGCGGCTTCCGCAAGACCCGCGAGGGTCTGGTGGTCAGCGACAAGATGGACAAGACCGTCGTCGTCGCCGTCGAGGACCGCGTCAAGCACGCCCTGTACGGCAAGGTCATCCGCCGTACGAACAAGCTCAAGGCACACGACGAGCAGAACGCTGCCGGCGTCGGTGACCGTGTCCTCCTGATGGAGACCCGGCCGCTGTCCGCCACCAAGCGCTGGCGCATCGTCGAGATCCTCGAGAAGGCCAAGTAATCCCTTCCGGGACTACAGGCAAGAGCATCCCTCCGAGGGGTAACCCTCGGACCAGTTCCGCCAGGCTCGGCAGGGGAGCGGCCCCACGGGGTTCCTCCCCTGCCGGGAACCGGCAGACGATCAGGAGATAGACGTGATCCAGCAGGAGTCGCGACTTCGCGTCGCCGACAACACGGGTGCGAAGGAGATCCTCACCATCCGCGTTCTCGGTGGCTCTGGCCGCCGCTACGCGGGCATCGGTGATGTCATCGTCGCCACCGTCAAGGACGCGATCCCGGGCGGCAATGTGAAGAAGGGTGACGTCGTCAAGGCCGTCATCGTTCGCACCGTCAAGGAGCGCCGTCGCGCGGATGGCTCGTACATCCGCTTCGACGAGAACGCCGCCGTCATTCTGAAGAACGACGGCGACCCCCGCGGCACCCGTATCTTCGGCCCGGTCGGCCGTGAGCTGCGCGAGAAGAAGTTCATGAAGATCATCTCGCTCGCGCCGGAGGTGCTGTAAGCATGAAGATCAAGAAGGGCGACCTGGTCCAGGTCATCACCGGTAAGGACAAGGGCAAGCAGGGCAAGGTCATTGCCGCTTTCCCGCGCGAGGAGCGCGTCCTGGTCGAGGGTGTCAACCGGGTCAAGAAGCACACCAAGGCGAACCAGCCGGGCCGCGCGTCGCAGGCCGGCGGGATCGTGACCACCGAAGCCCCGGTCCACGTGAGCAACGTGTCGCTCGTCGTGGAGAAGGACGGCAACAAGGTCGTCACCCGCGTCGGGTACCGCTTCGACGAGGACGGCAACAAGATCCGCGTTGCCAAGCGGACCGGTGAGGACATCTGATGACGACCACCACTGCACCCCGTCTGAAGCTGAGGTACCGCGAGGAGATCGCGGGCAAGCTGCGTGACGAGTTCAAGTACGAGAACGTCATGCAGGTCCCCGGTCTGACCAAGATCGTGGTCAACATGGGTGTGGGCGACGCCGCCCGCGACTCCAAGCTGATCGAGGGCGCCATCCGCGACCTCACCACGATCACCGGCCAGAAGCCGGCCGTCACCAAGGCCCGGAAGTCCATCGCGCAGTTCAAGCTGCGTGAGGGTCAGCCGATCGGTGCCCACGTGACCCTGCGCGGCGACCGCATGTGGGAGTTCCTGGACCGCACCCTGTCGCTGGCGCTCCCGCGCATCCGCGACTTCCGCGGCCTGTCCCCCAAGCAGTTCGACGGCCGTGGCAACTACACCTTCGGTCTCACGGAGCAGGTCATGTTCCACGAGATCGACCAGGACAAGATCGACCGCGTCCGGGGTATGGACATCACCGTGGTCACCACGGCGACCAACGACGCTGAGGGCCGCGCGCTCCTTCGTCACCTCGGCTTCCCGTTCAAGGAGGCGTGAGCCGTGGCGAAGAAGGCTCTCATCGCAAAGGCCGCTCGCAAGCCGAAGTTCGGCGTGCGCGGCTACACCCGCTGCCAGCGGTGCGGCCGTCCGCACTCTGTCTACCGCAAGTTCGGCCTGTGCCGCGTCTGCCTTCGTGAGATGGCTCACCGCGGCGAGCTGCCGGGCGTGACCAAGAGCTCCTGGTAGATCCCGCTTCAGGGATTCACCGGGCCTCTGGTAAGCAACCAGGCGGCGGACGATCTTCCTCCGATGGCTTAGGCTGAAGAGGTTGGCCGTCCGCCGTCCTGGACAGCCCGCGGACGCTCACCATGAGCAGTCCGCATATGACGCTTACTACGCCGCAGGTCCCCGCGCCGCACCCGTCCCGTCCCGGATCGGGGAGAGGGATGGCGCATACAGGAAACCCCGGCGAGAAAGGCCGAAGGCCGATTCATGACCATGACTGATCCGATCGCAGACATGCTTACGCGTCTGCGTAACGCCAACTCGGCGTACCACGACTCCGTCGTGATGCCGCACAGCAAGATCAAGTCGCACATCGCGGAGATCCTCCAGCAGGAGGGCTTCATCACGGGCTGGAAGACCGAGGACGCCGAGGTCGGCAAGAACCTCGTCCTCGAGCTGAAGTTCGGTCCGAACCGTGAGCGCTCCATCGCGGGCATCAAGCGGATCTCCAAGCCCGGTCTCCGGGTCTACGCGAAGTCCACCAACCTGCCGAAGGTCCTCGGCGGTCTCGGCGTGGCGATCATCTCCACGTCGCACGGCCTCCTGACCGGCCAGCAGGCGCAGAAGAAGGGCGTGGGTGGGGAAGTCCTCGCCTACGTCTGGTAGTCGGGAACGGAGGAAAAGCTCATGTCGCGTATTGGCAAGCTTCCCATCACGGTTCCCGCCGGCGTGGACGTCACCATCGATGGCCGCACGGTTGGCGTGAAGGGCCCCAAGGGCTCCCTCGCGCACACCATCGCCGCGCCGATCGAGATCGCTAAGGGCGAGGACGGCACCCTCTCGGTGACGCGCCCGAACGACGAGCGTCAGAACAGGGCCCTGCACGGCCTGTCCCGCACGCTGGTGGCGAACATGATCACCGGTGTGACCCAGGGATACGTCAAGAAGCTCGAAATCAACGGTGTCGGTTACCGCGTGGCCGCGAAGGGCTCCAACCTGGAGTTCTCTCTCGGCTACTCCCACCCGATCCTGATCGAGGCCCCTGAGGGCATCACCTTCAAGGTCGAGTCCCCCACCCGTTTCTCGGTCGAGGGCATCGACAAGCAGAAGGTCGGCGAGGTTGCGGCCAACATCCGCAAGCTGCGCAAGCCCGACCCGTACAAGGCCAAGGGCGTCAAGTACGAGGGCGAAGTCATCCGCCGCAAGGTCGGAAAGGCGGGTAAGTAAGCCATGGCATACGGTGTGAAGATCGCGAAGGGCAACGCCTACAAGGCTGCTGCCATCAAGCGCCGCCACATCCGCGTCCGCAAGAAGGTCTCGGGCACCGAAGTGCGCCCGCGCCTGGTCGTGACGCGTTCCAACCGCCACATGGTCGCCCAGGTGATCGACGACATCAAGGGTCACACCCTGGCGTCGGCGTCCACCCTGGACACGTCCATCCGCGGTGCCGAAGGCGACAAGTCCGCCCACGCCAAGCAGGTCGGCGCTCTCGTCGCCGAGCGTGCCAAGGCCGCGGGTGTCGAGGCTGTCGTGTTCGACCGTGGTGGCAACAAGTACGCCGGGCGCATCGCCGCCCTGGCGGACGCCGCCCGCGAAGCCGGGCTCAAGTTCTGAGCCTCCGTCGCGGACAGCGACTCAATGTCGCTGCGTAGCTAGCGGAAACAGAGAGAGGTAAATCCAATGGCTGGACCCCAGCGCCGCGGAAGCGGTGCCGGTGGCGGCGAGCGGCGGGACCGGAAGGGCCGTGACGGCGGCGCAGCTGCCGAGAAGACCGCGTATGTCGAGCGTGTCGTCGCGATCAACCGAGTCGCCAAGGTCGTGAAGGGTGGTCGTCGCTTCAGCTTCACCGCGCTGGTCGTGGTGGGCGACGCGGACGGCACCGTGGGTGTCGGTTACGGCAAGGCCAAGGAGGTGCCGGCCGCCATCGCCAAGGGTGTTGAGGAGGCCAAGAAGCACTTCTTCAAGGTCCCCCGTATCCAGGGCACCATCCCGCACCCCATCACCGGCGAGAAGGCCGCGGGCGTCGTCCTGCTCAAGCCTGCTTCCCCCGGTACCGGTGTGATCGCCGGTGGCCCCGTGCGCGCCGTCCTCGAGTGCGCCGGTGTGCACGACATCCTGTCGAAGTCCCTGGGCTCCGACAACCAGATCAACATCGTGCACGCCACCGTGGCGGCCCTCAAGGGCCTCCAGCGTCCCGAGGAGATCGCGGCCCGCCGCGGTCTGCCCCTCGAGGACGTGGCCCCCGCGGCCCTGCTGCGTGCGCGTGCGGGAGCGGGTGCGTAATGCCGCAGCTCAAGATCACGCAGAAGAAGTCGTTCATCGGCAGCAAGCAGAACCACCGCGACACCCTGCGCTCGCTCGGCCTCAAGAGGGTCAACGACGTGGTTGTCAAGGAGGACCGCCCCGAGTTCCGCGGCATGGTGCACACCGTCCGCCACCTCGTGACGGTCGAGGAGGTCGACTGACATGGCGGAGCAGAACCCGCTGAAGGTCCACAACCTCCGTCCTGCCCCGGGCGCCAAGACCGCCAAGACCCGTGTGGGTCGTGGCGAGGCGTCGAAGGGTAAGACCGCTGGTCGTGGCACCAAGGGCACCAAGGCCCGTTACCAGGTTCCGGAGCGCTTCGAGGGTGGGCAGATGCCCCTCCACATGCGTCTCCCGAAGCTCAAGGGCTTCAAGAACCCGTTCAAGACCGAGTTCCAGGTCGTGAACCTCGACAAGCTGGCCGAGCTGTACCCCGAGGGTGGCGAGGTCACCGTCGAGGGTCTGGTCGCCAAGGGTGCCGTTCGCAAGAACAGCCTTGTCAAGGTCCTCGGCCAGGGCGAGGTCTCCGTGGCGCTGCAGGTGACGGTCGACGCCGTCTCCGGCTCCGCCAAGGAGAAGATCGCCGCCGCCGGCGGCACCGTCACCGAGCTCGTCTGAGTTCGTTGACCGTTACGTAACCCACCGGGGATGCCTCATAAATGGGGCATCCCCGGTTGGTCGTTCCAAGGGGGGCGCTCTCGCCGGTAAGGTGGCGTCCGCTGTTGCTGTAACAGGGGACACCCCGTCCCCGGGGTCGAGTGGTCCGCCGCCCGGCTCATCCGCCGATCCCTATTCGTCGAACCTCAAGACCGTCACCTCTGACGCACGTGCGCGGGGGTCGCAGGAGGCACCGTGCTCACCGCGTTCGCCCGGGCGTTCAAGACGCCCGACCTGCGCAAGAAGCTGCTCTTCACGCTCGGCATCATCGTCCTCTACCGGATCGGCGCGCACGTACCGATCCCGGGCGTGAGCTACCAGAACGTCCAGATCTGCATGGACCAGGCGAACGCCACCCAGGGCCTGTTCGGCCTGGTGAACATGTTCTCCGGTGGTGCGCTGCTCCAGATCACGATCTTCGCCCTGGGCATCATGCCCTACATCACGGCGAGCATCATTCTCCAGCTGCTGACCGTGGTCATCCCGCGTCTGGAGGCCCTCAAGAAGGAGGGTTCCTCCGGCCAGGCGAAGATCACGCAGTACACCCGGTACCTGACGGTGGCGCTGGCCGTCCTGCAGGGCACCGGCCTGGTCGCGACCGCCCGCAGCGGCTCGCTCTTCCAGGGCTGCCCGGTCGCCGGGGAGATCGTGCCGGACCAGTCGATCTTCGTGACCGTCGTCATGATCCTCACGATGACCGCCGGTACCGCCCTCGTCATGTGGCTCGGTGAGCTCGTCACCGACCGCGGCATCGGCAACGGCATGTCGATCCTGATGTTCATCTCGATCGCCGCGAGCTTCCCCGCCTCCCTCTGGGCCATCAAGGAGCAGGGTGACCTGGCCGGTGGCTGGATCGAGTTCGGGACCGTGATCCTGGTGGGTCTCGCCATGGTCGGCCTGGTGGTCTTCGTCGAGCAGGCGCAGCGCCGCATCCCCGTCCAGTACGCGAAGCGGATGATCGGCCGCCGGTCCTACGGCGGTACGTCGACCTACATCCCGCTCAAGGTGAACCAGGCCGGTGTGATCCCGGTCATCTTCGCCTCGTCGCTGCTCTACATCCCCGCGCTGATCGTGCAGTTCTCCAACTCCCAGGCGGGTTGGGCGCAATGGATCAACAGCAATCTCGCGGACACGGGCGCGACGGCCCATGTGATCCTGTACTTCTTCCTGATCGTGTTCTTCGCGTTCTTCTACGTGGCCATCTCCTTCAACCCCGAAGAAGTGGCCGACAACATGAAGAAGTATGGTGGGTTCATCCCGGGCATCCGGGCTGGCCGACCGACCGCTGAGTATCTGAGTTACGTACTCAACCGGATCACCTGGCCGGGTTCGCTGTATCTGGGGCTGATCGCACTGGTGCCGACGATGGCGTTGGCAGGTTTCGGGGCCAACCAGAACTTCCCGTTCGGCGGGACGAGCATCCTGATCATCGTGGGTGTGGGTCTGGAGACCGTGAAGCAGATCGAGAGCCAGCTTCAGCAGCGCAATTACGAAGGGTTCCTCCGCTGATGCGAATCGTCCTCGTCGGACCGCCTGGTGCCGGCAAAGGAACGCAGGCCGCGTTCCTAGCCAAGAACCTGTCGATCCCGCACATTTCCACGGGTGACCTGTTCCGCGCCAATATCAGCCAAGGCACGGAACTGGGCAAGCAGGCCAAGTCCTACATGGATGCCGGCAATCTCGTCCCCGACGAGGTGACCATCGGCATGGCGGAGGACCGCATGGCCCAGTCGGACGCCGAGAACGGCTTCCTGCTCGACGGCTTCCCCCGGAACGTGTCGCAGGCGAAGGCGCTGGACGAGTCCCTCAAGGCCCAGGGAGTCGCGCTCGACGCGGTCCTGGACCTGGAGGTCCCCGAGGACGAGGTGGTCAAGCGCATCGCCGGCCGCCGCATCTGCCGCAAGGACTCCAGCCACGTCTTCCACGTGGAGTACAGCAAGCCGAAGACCGAGGGCGTCTGCGACGTCTGCGGCGGCGAGCTGTACCAGCGCCCGGACGACAAGGAGGAGACCGTCCGCAAGCGGCTGGAGGTCTACCACACCGAGACCGAGCCGATCATCGACCACTACAAGGCCCAGGGCCTCGTGGTGACGATCTCGGCGCTCGGCAAGGTCGAGGACGTCACCGCCCGTGCGATGGCGGCACTCGGCGCCGACCGGAAGTGACATAGGGCTTACGTGCCCAGCAGCGGCCGCGGTCCCCGTCAGGGGCCCGCGGCCGCGGTGTGTCCGGCCCGGGCCGGGCGAGCGGAACCGAGCGGCTCCCCGGTGCGGCAGACTGGACCCCGTGCGTCCCGGCCCACCCGTACCGAGACGGCCAGCGATCCGGGCCGAGGGGCGCGTCGGTGTCGGGCGTGTCGACACCGACCTGTCGCGCCCCGGCGGCGAAGGCCGCCAGAAAAAGAGGAGTGTGTAGTTCCGTGGTGCAGATCAAGAGTCCCGAGCAGATCGCCAAGATGCGCGAGGCCGGGTTGGTCGTGGCCGCCATCCACCGCGCCACCCGTGAGGCGGCGGTGCCGGGCGCCACCACCAGGGACCTGGACCAGGTGGCCCGCAAGGTGCTGGAGGAGCACGGGGCCCGCTCCAACTTCCTCGGCTACGGCGGCTTCCCCGCGACCATCTGCACCTCGGTCAACGAGGTCGTGGTGCACGGCATCCCGGACGACAAGACGGTGCTCGCCGACGGCGACATCATCTCCATCGACTGCGGCGCGATCGTCGACGGCTGGCACGGCGACGCCGCGTACACCGCCTTCGTCGGCTCCGGGCACGCTCCGGAGCTGGTCGAGCTGTCCCGGGTGACCGAGGGGTCGATGTGGGCCGGGATCGCCGCGATGAAGCAGGGCAACCGACTGGTCGACGTCTCCCGCGCGATCGAGACGTACATCCGCCGGCAGCCGAAGCCGGGCGGTGGCAAGTACGGGATCGTCGAGGACTACGGCGGCCACGGCATCGGCACCGAGATGCACATGGACCCGCACCTGCTGAACTACGTCGAGCGGCGCCGGGGCAAGGGCCCGAAGCTGGTCCCCGGGTTCTGCCTGGCGATCGAGCCGATGGTGAGCCTCGGCACTCCGAAGACCGAGGTGCTTGAGGACGACTGGACGGTGATCACTACCGACGGGACCTGGTCCTCGCACTGGGAGCACTCGGTGGCCCTCACCGAGCAGGGTCCGCTGGTGCTGACCGCCGAGGACGGCGGCAAGGCGAAGCTGGCCGAGTTCGGGATCACCACGGCGCCGGACCCGGCGGCCTGATCCAGAGATGTCCGGCGTACGCGGCCCTTGGGGCGCGTGGGCCGGGGGGCTCGCCCGTCCGGGCGTGTCCTGCGACGGTCTGCGGCAGGAACGCATAAGGATCAGCGGATCGGGGCATTCTTCCTCGATTCGCCTTTGCGGGGGGCCTGACGTAGACTGACGCGTCGGCTGTCGTGCACCCGCATGCCCGTATGGGTGTGCAGGGGACACGGAGCCGGTCAAGGTAGTCGATTCGAAGGGCGAAGCGTGGCCAAGAAGCAAGGTGCCATCGAGATCGAGGGCACTGTCGTCGAGTCTCTTCCGAACGCCATGTTCAAGGTTGAGCTCCAGAACGGCCACCAGGTCCTGGCACACATCAGCGGCAAGATGCGTATGCACTACATCCGCATCCTCCCTGACGACCGGGTCGTGGTGGAGCTGTCTCCGTACGACCTGACGCGTGGCCGGATCGTCTACCGGTACAAGTAGATCTTGCCCGCTCGCCGCCCCTTCCCCGGGGCGGTGGCCGGCACCTGACCCGGAGAACCTCACCATGAAGGTCAAGCCGAGCGTCAAGAAGATCTGCGACAAGTGCAGGGTGATCCGCCGTCACGGCCGGGTCATGATCATCTGCGACAACCCGCGCCACAAGCAGCGCCAGGGCTGACGCACACCTGCTCTCGCAGATCACGCGCGACGCACAGCAGTATCACCAAACGCAGTGCCCGCCTCTTCCCGTGTCCTGAACCTGAGAAGGGCGGTACCCCCGGTCGGAGGCCGGGGACCCGGTCCGTTCCATGCCCCTCGTCGGCCTCGCCCGCCTTGGTGGATCGGCGGTCGGGAGTGGCACTGCGGCAGACCTCCGACAGACAACTGGAGCCATGAGATGGCACGCGTTTCCGGTGTCGACATCCCGCGCGAAAAGCGCGTGGAGGTCGCCCTCACGTACGTGTTCGGCATCGGCCGGACCCTTTCGCAGCAGACGCTGGAGGCCACCGGCGTCGACCCCAACGCCCGCGTTCGCGACCTGTCCGAAGAGGACATGGTCAAGATCCGCGAGTACGTGGACAACAACATCAAGACCGAGGGTGACCTCCGTCGCGAGATCCAGGCCGACATCCGCCGCAAGGTCGAGATCGGCTGCTACCAGGGTCTGCGGCACCGCCGGGGCCTGCCCGTCCACGGGCAGCGCACCAGCACCAACGCCCGCACCCGCAAGGGCCCGCGTCGCGCCATCGCCGGTAAGAAGAAGCCGGGCAAGAAGTAGTCCGCAGCGGACGCCAGTCAGCGGTCTTCGCTGTAGGACCGACCACCTCCCACTGGAGATAAGACATGCCCCCCAAGGGACGTCAGGGCGCTGCCAAGAAGGTGCGCCGCAAGGAAAAGAAGAACGTCGCTCACGGCCACGCGCACATCAAGAGCACGTTCAACAACACGATCGTCTCGATCACCGACCCCACGGGCAACGTGATCTCCTGGGCCTCCGCCGGCCACGTCGGCTTCAAGGGCTCGCGCAAGTCCACCCCCTTCGCCGCGCAGATGGCCGCCGAGTCGGCCGCCCGCCGCGCGCAGGAGCACGGCATGCGCAAGGTCGACGTCTTCGTCAAGGGTCCCGGCTCCGGCCGTGAGACCGCGATCCGCTCGCTCCAGGCCACCGGCCTGGAGGTGGGTTCGATCCAGGACGTCACCCCCACTCCGCACAACGGCTGCCGTCCCCCCAAGCGCCGCCGCGTCTGATCGGACCGCCGGGGCTGAGTCCCGGCCGGCCATGGGTTTCCGGGCGGTACGGCCGATTCGGCTGTACCGCCCGTATCCTTGAGCAGTGTCGATGCCGGGCTCACCGCCCGGTAGGTCGGGCGTCAAATAGCGGGCGCCCCTGACTGAAGGAACAGAAAACATGCTGATCGCTCAGCGTCCCTCGTTGACCGAAGAGGTCGTCGACGAGTTCCGCTCCCGGTTCGTGATCGAGCCGCTGGAGCCGGGCTTCGGCTACACCCTCGGCAACTCCCTGCGGCGCACGCTGCTCTCCTCGATCCCGGGTGCGGCGGTCACGTCCATCCGCATCGACGGTGTCCTGCACGAGTTCACCACCGTGCCGGGCGTCAAGGAGGACGTCACCGACCTGATCCTCAACATCAAGCAGCTGGTCGTCTCCTCGGAGCACGACGAGCCGGTCGTGATGTACCTGCGCAAGCAGGGCCCGGGTCTGGTCACCGCCGCCGACATCGCGCCCCCGGCCGGTGTCGAGGTGCACAACCCCGACCTGGTGCTCGCCACGCTGAACGCCAAGGGCAAGCTGGAGATGGAGCTGACCGTCGAGCGCGGTCGCGGCTACGTCTCCGCCGTGCAGAACAAGCAGGCGGGCCAGGAGATCGGCCGGGTTCCGGTCGACTCGATCTACTCGCCCGTCCTCAAGGTCACCTACAAGGTCGAGGCGACCCGAGTCGAGCAGCGGACCGACTTCGACAAGCTCATCGTCGACGTCGAGACCAAGCAGGCGATGCGTCCGCGCGACGCCATGGCCTCCGCCGGCAAGACGCTGGTCGAGCTGTTCGGTCTGGCCCGTGAGCTGAACGTCGACGCCGAGGGCATCGACATGGGCCCCTCGCCGACGGACGCCGCGCTCGCGGCCGACCTGGCGCTGCCGATCGAGGAGCTGGAGCTCACGGTCCGCTCGTACAACTGCCTCAAGCGTGAGGGCATCCACTCCGTGGGTGAGCTGGTCGCCCGCTCCGAGGCCGACCTGCTCGACATCCGCAACTTCGGTGCGAAGTCGATCGACGAGGTCAAGGCGAAGCTGGCCGGGATGTCGCTGGCGCTCAAGGACAGCCCGCCCGGATTCGACCCGACCGCCGCGGCCGACGCCTTCGGCGCCGAGGACGACGCGGACGCCGGGTTCGTGGAGACCGAGCAGTACTGAGGTTCTGCTCGGCAGGGGTGAGCCTTCGGGCCTGCCCCTGCCGGGCGGGGTCCGTATGGCCCGCCCCTGCCGGGGCTCGGGTGTCCTCAAGCGCCGGACGGGCTGGACGTTGTCCTCAAGCGCCGGACGGGCTGGATATGCCGGGCTGGGCTTGAGGGGTTTCCTCGGTCCGGGCGGGTTGAGTTGTGGTCGGGCTTCCCGGGGGATTCCTCGGGTGCGTGGCCGGTTGAAAAGTTGTCCTCAATCGCCGGACGGGTTCTGATCGGCGGGCTTTACGCGGCCCGCCGGCAGGCTGAAGTCGGGCTGCTGCGGTTGAGGTGAGGACTCCGGCGGACACAAGTTCGTGCGGACACTGTCATCGGTACCTGATACGGCCGGTGCAGATCACAAGGAGAAAGACCATGCCGAAGCCCACCAAGGGTGCCCGTCTGGGCGGCAGCGCCGCGCACGAGCGGCTCATGCTCGCGAACCTCGCGCGCTCGCTGTTCGAGCACGGCCGGATCAAGACGACCGAGGCGAAGGCGCGCCGTCTGCGTCCGTACGCCGAGCGTCTGGTCACCAAGGCGAAGAAGGGCGACCTTCACAACCGCCGCCAGGTTCTCCAGGTCATCACGGACAAGAGCATCGTCCACACGCTCTTCACCGAGATCGGCCCCCGTTACGAGAACCGCCCGGGTGGCTACACCCGGATCACCAAGGTCGGTAACCGCCGTGGCGACAACGCTCCCATGGCCGTCATCGAGCTGGTGGAGGCCCTGACCGTGGCCCAGCAGGCCACCGGTGAGGCCGAGGCCGCGACCAAGCGCGCGGTCAAGGAAGACGCCCTGAGCAAGGACGAGGCCGCCACCGAGGCGCCCGAGGCCGCTGCCGAGGCCAAGGACGACGAGGCGAAGGACGCCTGAGCCGGTCCTACCGTGTGCGCGGGCCCGTATCCCTGTGGGGGTGCGGGCCCGCCGCCGTACCGGGCGGGTGGAGAAGAGGATGCGCGGGTGAGCGAGCAGGTGGAGTACACGGGGCGGCGGGACGGGCCCGCGGACGGGCACGTGCGGGTGCGGCTGGACCTCAGCTACGACGGCCGGGACTTCTCCGGCTGGGCCAAGCAGGCCCGGGGGCGGCGCACCGTGCAGGGGGAGATCGAGGACGCCCTGCGGACCGTGACGCGGTCGGGGGAGCGGAGTTACGAGCTGACGGTGGCCGGACGGACCGACTCGGGGGTGCACGCGCGCGGGCAGGTGGCCCACGTCGACCTGCCCGAGGAAGTGTGGGCGGAGCACCGGGAGAAGCTGCTGCGGCGGCTCGCGGGGCGGCTGCCGCACGATGTGCGGATCTGGCGGGTGGCCCAGGCCCCGGCGGGCTTCGACGCCCGGTTCTCGGCGGTCTGGCGGCGGTACGCGTACCGGGTCACCGACCATCCGGGCGGGGTCGACCCGCTGCTGCGCGGGCACGTGCTCTGGCATGACTGGACGCTCGACGTGGAGGCGATGAACGCGGCCTCGGCGGCGCTGCTGGGCGAGCACGACTTCGCCGCGTACTGCAAGCGGCGCGAGGGGGCGACGACCATCCGCACCCTCCAGGAGCTGAGCTGGGAGCGGGACGGGGACGGGATCATCACCGCGACCGTGCGGGCCGACGCGTTCTGTCACAACATGGTGCGCTCGCTGGTCGGCGCGCTGCTCTTCGTCGGCGACGGCCACCGGCCCGTGGAGTGGCCCGGGAAGGTGCTGGCGGCCGGGGTGCGGGACTCCGCGGTGCACGTGGTACGGCCGCACGGCCTGACCTTGGAGGAGGTCGGCTACCCGGCCGACGAGCTACTGGCGGCCCGCAGCCGGGAGGCCCGCAACAAGCGGACCCTGCCCAACGCGGCCTGCTGCGGCTGAACGGGCGGGGCCGGCCGGGTCACTGCGCCGCAGCCGCCCGGGACGCCTGGGCGAGGCCGCGGCGGTGGATCTGGCGCAGGGTGAACTCCGCCACATCGTCGCCGGTGGTGAAGACGGCCCGGTCCCGCTTGGTGACGTCGTCGCCGTCGGTGAAGCCGCCGACGGTGAAGTAGACGTACCGGCCGTAGGCGTTGGCGGTGGAGCGGCAGACCGTGGTGCGGCAGAAGGTGGGGACGCCCTCGCCGGCCAGCGAGGCGACGTTGCCGCTGGTCTCCTCCTTCACCTTGGCGGCGACGGCGGCCGTCTCGAAGGTGGCGACGCCCACGGTGACCGCGACGCCGTCGCGCCGGTAGGTGGCGCGGATCAGCTGCTCGCAGCCGTTCTCGGTGAGGACCTGGCCCAGGGCGCCCTGGGTGCCGCTCGCGCACTTCGTGGTGCGGTCGAGGGCGCCCTTGGCGTAGACGCGGTCGCCGACGGTGAGCTTCCTGCCCGGGTAGAGCGAGAGGGCCGTCAGCGGGGCCTTGTCCTTCTCGGCGCTGGAGACGAAGTCCTTCGGGTCCGGCGGGGGTGGCGGTGCCACCTCGGAGAAGGACGGGGCCGGGGCCGTGGTGTCCTCGGGCAGGGCCGAGGAGCTGGAGACCCCGCCGATCGGGTCGGCGGCCTTCGGGTCGTCGCTGTTGGCGCGCACCACCAGGGTCGCGACCAGCGCGGCGACCGCGACCGTGGCGAGGGCGCCGCCCCCGATCAGCGTCCAGCGCCGCTTGCGGCCACGCGCCTCGGAGGCCGAGGCGAGCGCCTCCCAGTCCGGCGTGGCCGGCTGCTGCTGCCCGTACGGCTGCCGCCCCTGCGGGCTTCTGTCCCCCGGGCCCCACGGAGGCCCCCCCTGCCCAAAGCTCATGGGCGGCATCCTACGGGCGGGGTTGGTTATGGTGGAGGGGCGGATACGCCTCGACTCGCGGTCCGGACCTTCGGGTCCGTATCGCGTGCGCTCGCGTTTTGACCCGTTCGGGGAAACGCGGGTATCGTGCGTGTTCGTTATGTGTATTGGCTTGCTCATTCTCACGTGAGGGGCCCTTACACCGGTCCCACCGGGCCGATGACCAGCGGCAGGCACTCGGATGCGTCACCGATGTGCGGCCAGGGCTGTCGTGATCGTCCGTGGTGGCCATGTCAGGACCCACTCACTGAAGAAGCGAAGGCTACGAACCGTGCGTACGTACAGCCCCAAGCCCGGCGATGTCACCCGCCAGTGGCACGTCATCGATGCCCGGGACGTTGTCCTGGGCCGTCTGGCGACCACTGCCGCCACGCTCCTGCGGGGCAAGCACAAGCCGATCTACGCCCCCCACGTCGACACCGGTGACTTCGTCGTCATCATCAACGCCGACAAGATCCACCTCTCGGGCAACAAGCGCACCCAGAAGATGGCGTACCGCCACTCCGGTTACCCGGGCGGTCTGCGCTCGGTGCGCTACGACGAGCTGATGGACAAGAACCCCGAGAAGGCCGTCGAGAAGGCCGTCAAGGGCATGCTCCCGAAGAACACCCTGGGCCGTCAGATGCTCTCGAAGCTGAAGGTCTACGCGGGCGAGCAGCACCCGCACGCTGCCCAGCAGCCGGTGCCGTTCGAGATCACCCAGGTCGCGCAGTAGTTCCGGCCACACCCCTAAGACTGAAACGAATCTGAGGAGAATCGTGGCCGAGACCACCGCCGAGCTCCCCCTCGACGACATCGAGCAGTACACCACCGAGTCCGAGACCCCCGAGGGCGACTACACCTCGGAGTCCCTCGCGTCCGGCTTCGGTGAGCCCCAGCCGGCCGCCGGCCTGGGCCGCCGCAAGAACGCCATCGCCCGCGTCCGGATCGTTCCGGGCACCGGCAAGTGGAAGATCAACGGCCGCACCCTTGAGGACTACTTCCCCAACAAGGTGCACCAGCAGGAAGTCAACGAGCCCTTCAAGGTGCTGGAGCTCGAAGGCCGTTACGACGTCATCGCCCGCATCTCGGGTGGCGGCGTCTCCGGTCAGGCCGGCGCCCTGCGCCTCGGCGTGGCCCGCGCGCTGAACGAGGCCGACGTGGACAACAACCGCGGCGCCCTCAAGAAGGCCGGCTTCCTCACGCGTGACGACCGCGCGGTCGAGCGCAAGAAGGCCGGTCTCAAGAAGGCCCGCAAGGCCCCGCAGTACAGCAAGCGCTAAGTCGCTCGCTGCTCTCGCGACGCTTCGCCCCGGCGGCACGTGCTGTGCCGCCGGGGCGTTCGTCTATCGGTGCCCGGTCCGTGCGCTCCGAGGGGCGCGGGGCCGGGAATCGAGGGCATACGGGGCTGTACGCGCCGTGGACTCACCGGTCGTGCAGCCGTATGCCGTACAACGGTATGAAGCATGAGCACGGGCCCCGGCATGCCCGCGTCGCGTTCGCGTTGTCGCGCGTCCGTCGTACGTGCGTCCGGCCGGTGGACCCTGAGGTTCGGAGGACACACCAGTGGGACGACTCTTCGGCACGGACGGGGTACGCGGCGTCGCCAACGCGGATCTGACGGCGGAGCTGGCGCTCGGCCTCTCCGTCGCGGCGGCGCACGTGCTCGCCGAGGCGGGCACGGCGAGCACCGGTCACCGGCAGGTGGCCGTGGTGGGGCGAGATCCCCGGGCGTCCGGTGAGTTCCTGGAGGCCGCGGTCGTCGCGGGCCTGGCCAGCGCCGGGGTGGACGTGCTGCGGGTCGGCGTGCTGCCGACGCCGGCGGTGGCGTACCTCACGGGCGCGCTCGGCGCGGACCTCGGTGTGATGCTCTCCGCCAGCCACAACGCGATGCCCGACAACGGCGTCAAGTTCTTCGCCCGCGGCGGGCACAAACTCGCCGACGAGCTGGAGGACCGGATCGAGGCCGTCTACGAGCAGCACGGTTCCGGTGCCCCCTGGGCGCGGCCGACCGGCGCCGGCGTCGGCCGGGTCCGCGACTACGACGAGGGCTTCGACCAGTACGTGGCGCACCTCATCGGGGTGCTGCCCAACCGTCTGGACGGCCTGAAGATCGTGCTGGACGAGGCGCACGGCGCCGCCGCCCGCGTCTCGCCGGAGGCGTTCGCCCGGGCCGGGGCCGAGGTCGTCACCATCGGCGCCGACCCCGACGGCCTCAACATCAACGACGGATGCGGCTCCACCCACCTCGGGCTGCTGCGCGAGGCCGTCGTCGAGCACGGCGCCGACCTGGGCATCGCCCACGACGGTGACGCCGACCGGTGCCTGGCGGTCGACGCCGAGGGCCGGGAGATCGACGGCGACCAGATCCTCGCGGTGCTGGCCCTGGCGATGCGCGAGCACGGCGGGCTGCGGTCCGACACCGTGGTGGCCACCGTCATGTCGAACCTGGGGTTCAAGCTGGCGCTGGAGCGCGAGGGCATCTCGCTGGTGCAGACGGCGGTCGGCGACCGCTACGTCCTGGAGGAGATGAAGGAGCACGGCTACGCGCTGGGCGGCGAGCAGTCCGGCCACGTCATCATCCTCGACCACGCCACCACCGGCGACGGCACGCTGACGGGCCTGATGCTGGCCGCGCGGGTCGCCGAGACCGGCCGCCCGCTCGCCGAGCTGGCCGGGATCATGGAGCGGCTGCCGCAGGTCCTGGTCAACGTCCCCGACGTGGACCGCAGCCGGGTCACCACCTCGGCGGAGCTGGCCTCGGCGGTGGCGCGGGCGGAGCAGGAGCTGGGCGCGAGCGGGCGGGTGCTGCTGCGCCCCTCGGGGACCGAGCCGCTGGTGCGGGTCATGGTCGAGGCCACCGACATCGAGCAGGCCGGCACCATCGCGGGACGGCTGGCCGATGTGGTGAAGTCGGCGCTGGGGTAAGGCCGTTGGGTCCCGGGTGGGGCCCTGGATCTTCTTCGTGGACGTCCCGTCGCCGGGTTCCGGCGGCGGGACGTTCCGCGTGTGCGGGGGAGGCCGGGTCTACGCGCGTCCTGGCAGGGGTGTTCTCAACGGCCACCCTGGGGCCTATCTTTGGCATGTCCTCGCCATTTGTGTGAGGTCGGCGCACCCCCCACACGCGTGCCGCGCCGACGCGCCGCGCGCACCGGTGCCCCCACAACCAGCACCAGGAGCCCCCCATGCGCAACAGATTCGCCGCGACCGCCGTCGCGCTCGCCGCCGCCGGCTGCCTGCTGGCGCCCGGCGTCGCCCAGGCCGGAGCCGGGCCGGCCCCCGTCGCCGTGCTGGAGCACGGGTCGGCCGCCGGGACCGCCGTCGTCAGCGGGATGAACGAGCCCGGGACCCGGCTGCACGCCGACGCCGTCCGCACCAGCACGGCACGCACCCTGGAGATCGACTACCAGGTGCAGGAGACCGGCTACTGGTGCGGCCCCGCCGCCACCCGTATCGCCCTCTCCGCCCGGCTCGCCCCGCCGAACCAGTCCGCCCTCGCCGCCGAACTCGGCACCCACACCGGCGGCACCGACCACATCAGCCAGGTCACCGGTGTCCTCAACGCCCATGTCGGCACCGGGTGGTACGAGACCAAGGAGATGCCGAACGACCCGCCGACCCAGGCGCAGAAGGACCTGCTCTGGCGGGACGTCGTCCTCGACATCGACAACAACTACCCGCTGGTCGCCAACATCGTCGCCCCGCCCGGCAACCAGCCGCCCGGCTACCCGCCCGGCGAGACGATCTACCACTACTTCACCGTCATCGGCTACGACGACGCCAACCGCACCGTCCTCATCGCCGACCCCGCCTCCTTCGGCGGCAACCAGATCTACTGGCTCTCCTTCGAACAGCTCGCCTCGCTGATCCCGCCCAAGGGGTACGCGGCCTGACGGTGCGCCGGACGGGTCCGGGCTACAGCTTCCGCAGGCTCAGCTTGCGGACCTTGTGGTCCGGGCCCTTCCTTATGACCAGGTTGGCGCGGCCCCGGGTGGGGGCGACGTTCTCCACCAGGTTGGGCAGGTTGATGGTGCGCCAGGTGGTGCGCGCGTAGTCGAGCGCCTCCTCCTCGCCGACCTGGGTGTAGCGGCGGAAGTACGAGGACGGGTCCTGGAAGGCGGTGGCGCGCAGCTTGCGGAAGCGGTTGAGGTACCAGCGCTCGATGTCCTCGGGGCGGGCGTCGACGTAGACGCTGAAGTCGAAGTGGTCGGCGAGGCCGACCCGGGTGCGGCCGTCCTTGCCGGGCAGGGCGGGCTGGAGGACGTTGAGCCCTTCGACGATGAGGATGTCGGGCCGGTTCACGGTGAGCCGGCGGTCCGGGACGATGTCGTAGACCAGGTGCGAGTAGACCGGCGCGGTCACTTTGTCCTTGCCGGCTTTGATGTCGGCGACGAAGCGGGTCAGCGCCCGCCGGTCGTACGACTCCGGGAAGCCTTTGCGGGCGGTCAGGCCCCGGGCGCGCAGCTCGGCCATGGGGAGCAGGAAGCCGTCGGTGGTGACCAGTTCCACCCGGGGGTGCTCGGGCCAGCGGGCCAGCAACGCCTGGAGCAGGCGGGCCACGGTGGACTTGCCGACCGCGACGCTGCCCGCGACGCCGATCACGAACGGGGTGCCGGACTGCTCGCCCTTCTCGCCGAGGAAGGTGTTGAGCGCGGCGCGCAGGCCGTCGGTGGCGCCCACGTAGAGGTTGAGCAGGCGGGAGAGCGGCAGGTAGATGTCCCGGACCTCGTCGAGGTCGATCACGTCCCCCAGGCCGCGCAACCTCTCGACCTCCTCGGCTGTCAGAGGCAGCGGAGTCTTCTCACGAAGAGCGCTCCACTGCTCGCGGGTCAGGTCCACGTAGGGAGTCGCCTCCGGCTTGCGGTGGGCGCTCCCGGACTCGGGGGTGATCACCCCCTCATTGTTGCGGCTGGGTGAACGCCGTGGGGGGTGGATTCGGTCACGTGGCCGAACGGACGGGACGACCGAAGGGGGACGGAATGGGGCACGCGCAACGCGTGGGAGCCGTCGGCGGGGCGTACGGGGCGGACGGTGTGGCGTGGTCCGCCCTGTCGCGCGCCGGGAGCGGGCGGGCCGGGCGGCGGGGACCGCTGGCGGTCTGGCGGCGGTGGCGGGACGGGGCGCGCCCGCGCCGGGACCGGGCGCTGCTGGCCCGCTCGGCGGTGGTCGCGGAGCTGGCGCGGGACCTGCCCGACGAGGACTTCGGGGAGTACCTGGAGGACTCGGTGGCGCTCTACCGGGACGGCAGCAAGCCCTGCGCGGAGGAGGCCGAGTACCTGGAACTGGTGGAGGACGCGCTGGACCGGGTGGGGTGAGCGGCGGACTCCTCGCCGGGCCGGCCGGCGCCGGGGCCCCGGAACCCGGGCGTCCACCGCGCCGGCGGCACCCCCGTCCGGGCGATCCGGCCGACGGGGAACCGCCCGCCGGCGAGCGCCGACCGCTCGAACGCGTCTGATCCGCAAGGAAGTTGCCCACGTGGGCGGAGACGGGCGCGCCGCGCGCGGAAGTGGTCGCTCATCGTGTAAGGGCGCTCACTCTGCGAACATGCGAACCGGTCGCCGTACGGGCGGCTCAGCGGCGTGGGCGAAGGGGTGCGCGAATGTGCGGGATCGTGGGCTATGTCGGGGCGCAGTCGGCGCTCGACGTCGTACTCGCCGGGCTGCGGCGGCTGGAGTACCGGGGGTACGACTCGGCGGGCGTCGCCGTCCTCGCCGGGGATGAGGTCGCCTGCGTCAAGAAGGCCGGCAAGCTCTCGCAGCTGGAGAAGGCCCTGGTCGACGACCCGCTGCCCGGCCAGGACGCCACCGGCGGCGGACACGGCGGCGCCACCGGCATCGGCCACACCCGGTGGGCCACCCACGGCGGGCCCACCGACACCAACGCCCACCCGCACCTCGACGCGAGCGGCCGCTGCGCCGTCGTCCACAACGGCATCATCGAGAACTTCGCCGCCCTCCGCGAGGGGCTGGTGGCCCGGGGCGCCGACGTCCGCTCACAGACCGACAGCGAGGTCGCCGCCCACCTGCTCGCCGAGGAGTACGCGGCGCTGGAGGGCACGGGCCAGGAGGGCGGGCCCCGCCTCGCGGGGGCGCTGCGCGCCGTCTGCCGCCGGCTGGAGGGCGCGTTCACGCTGGTCGCGCTGCACGCGGACGTGCCGGACGTGATCGTGGGGGCGCGCCGGAACTCGCCGCTGGTCGTCGGCTGCGGTGAGGGCGAGGCGTTCCTCGCCTCCGACGTCTCCGCCTTCATCGACCACACCCGCACCGCCATGGAACTGGGCCAGGACCAGGTGGTCGAGGTCCACCCGGACCGGGCCGTCGTCACCGGCTTCGACGGGGCGCCCGCCGACGCCCGCACCTACCGCGTCGACTGGGACGCCTCCGCCGCCGAGAAGGACGGCTACGACTCCTTCATGCTCAAGGAGATCGCCGAGCAGCCCAAAGCCGTCGCCGACACCCTCCTCGGACGTCTCGACCCGGCCCTCGGCACCCTCACCCTCGGCCCGGAACTCGGCCTGGACCCGGCCGTCCTGCGCGAGGCCGAGAAGGTCGTCGTCATCGCCTGCGGCACCGCCCACCACGCCGGCCTCGTCGCCCGCCTCGCCGTCGAACGCTGGGCCGGGCTGCCCTGCGAGGTCGAGCTGGCCAGCGAGTTCCGCTACCGGGACCCGATCGTCGGCCCGCGCACCCTGGTCGTCGCCGTCTCCCAGTCGGGGGAGACCGCCGACACCCTGATGGCCCTGCGCCACGCCCGCGAACAGGGCGCCACCGTCCTCGCCGTCTGCAACACCAACGGCTCCACGATCCCGCGCGAGGCCGACGCCGTCCTCTACACCCACGCCGGCCCCGAGGTCGCCGTCGCCTCCACCAAGGCGTTCCTCACCCAGCTCGTCGCCTGCCTCCTCCTCGCCCTCCACCTGGGCGAGGTGCGGCGCGGCCCCTCCGACGAACTCCGCGAGGCCGCCCGGGCACTGGGCCGCGCCCCCGAGGACGTCGCCGCCGTCCTCGCCACCATGGAGCCCGTACGCGAACTGGCCCGCGGCCTCGCCCACAAGGAGACGGTGCTCTTCCTCGGCCGCCACTCCGGACACCCGGTCGCCCTCGAAGGCGCCCTCAAGCTCAAGGAACTGGCCTACTTCCACGCCGAGGGGTTCGCCGCCGGGGAACTGAAACACGGCCCGATCGCCCTGATCGAGCCCGACCTGCCGGTCGTCGTGGTCGCCCCGTCCCCGGCCGCCTCGGGCGTCCTCCACGGCAAGATCGTCTCCAACATCCAGGAGATCCGGGCCCGGGGCGCCCGCACGATCGTGATCGCCGAGGAGGGCGACGAGGCGGTCGCCCCGTACGCCGACCACCTGATCCGGATTCCCGCCGTCCCGCCGCTGCTCCAGCCGCTGGTGGCGGCGGTGCCGCTCCAGGTGTTCGCCTGCGAGCTGGCGACGGCCCGGGGCAACGACGTGGACCAGCCGAGGAACCTGGCGAAGTCGGTGACGGTGGAGTGAGGGGGCCGCGGGGGCGGCGCCGGTACGTGAGGCCCCGGAGCCGACGCCCCACGTAACCTCGTCCCGTGTCTGCCTTCCCCCTCCACCGTGTCGCCGTGCTCGTGCTCGAAGGGGCCAAGCCGCTCGACGTCGGAATTCCCGCGCAGGTGTTCACGACGCGGGCGAGCATGCCGTACGAGGTGCGGGTGTGCGGGGCGGCGCCGGGGCTGGTGGCCGGGGGCGACGGGCTGGCGTACCACGTCGGGCACGGGCTCGACGCGCTGGCGTGGGGCGACATCGTGTTCGTGCCCGGGTACCGGCATCCGGACCGGGAGGACCCGCCGCCGGCCGTCGTGGAGGCGTTGATCGGGGCCCATGAGCGCGGCGCCCGGCTCGCCGCCATCTCGACCGGGGCCTTCGCCCTCGCCGCCACCGGGCTGCTCGACGGGCGGCGGGCGACGACGCACTGGCACTACACGCGGGCGCTCGCGGCCCGGCACCCGCTGGTCCGGGTGGACGAGAACGTGCTGTTCGTGGACGAGGGGAGTGTGCTCACCTCTGCCGGGGCCGCCTCCGGCCTCGACCTGTGCCTGCACATCCTGCGCGGGGACCTCGGCGTGGCCGCCTCCAACCACGCGGCCCGGCGGCTGGTCGCCGCGCCGTACCGCAGCGGCGGGCAGGCCCAGTACGTACCGCGCAGCGTGCCCGAGCCGCTGGGGGAGCGCTTCGCCGACACCCGGGAGTGGGCGCTGTACCGGCTCGGCGAGCCGCTGACCCTCGACCTGCTGGCGCGCCGGGCGGGGGTCTCGGCGCGTACGTTCTCCCGGCGGTTCGTCGAGGAGACCGGCTACACGCCGATGCAGTGGGTGATGCGCGCCCGCCTCGACCTCGCCCGCGAACTCCTCGAACGTTCCGAGCGCGGCGTCGAGCAGATCGCTGCCGACGTCGGGCTCGGCACCGGCGCCAACCTGCGCCTGCACTTCCAGCGCGTCCTCGGCACCACCCCGAGCGAGTACCGGCGGACCTTCACCCGGGGCGAGTAGACCGCCCTCGCCCGGCCGCTGGCGTGATCCTCGCGAACCATGGCGATCACGCCACTGGCGGTGACGCATCCGCAGAACGAGGCTGGTGGGAACGGGGCAGGGAAAGGGAGACACCTCATGACCACTCGCATCGCCATCAACGGATTCGGCCGCATCGGGCGCAACGTGCTGCGCGCACTGCTGGAGCGCGACACCACCCTGGAGGTCGTCGCCGTCAACGACCTCACCGAGCCCACCGCGCTCGCCCGGCTGCTCGCCTTCGACTCGACCTCCGGCCGCCTCGGCCGCCCGGTGAGCGCCGACGGCGACACGCTCGTGGTCGACGGCCACCGCATCAAGGTGCTGGCCGAACGCGACCCGGCGCGGCTGCCCTGGGCCGCCCTCGACGTCGACCTCGTCCTGGAGGCCACCGGCCGCTTCACCTCGGCAAAGGCCGCCCGCGCCCACCTCGACGCCGGTGCGCGCAAGGTCCTGGTCAGCGCCCCGTCCGACGGTGCCGACATCACCCTCGCGTACGGCGTCAACACCGAGGCGTACGACCCGGCCGCGCACACCATCGTCTCCAACGCCTCCTGCACCACCAACGCGCTGGCTCCGCTCGCCGCCGTCCTCGACGAACTCGCCGGTATCGAGCACGGGTTCATGACCACGGTGCACGCCTACACCCAGGAGCAGAACCTCCAGGACGGCCCGCACCGCGACCCCCGTCGCGCCCGCGCCGCCGGCGTCAACATCGTCCCCACCACCACCGGCGCCGCCAAGGCGATCGGCCTGGTCCTGCCCGGCCTCGACGGCAAGCTCTCAGGTGACTCGATCCGCGTCCCGGTCCCCGTCGGCTCGATCGTCGAACTGAACACGACGGTCGCCCGCGAGGTCACCCGCGAGGACGTGCTCGCCGCGTACCGCAAGGCCGCTCAGGGCCCGCTGGCCGGCGTCCTGGAGTACTCGGAGGACCCGCTCGTCTCCTCCGACATCACCGGCAACCCGGCCTCGTCCATCTTCGACTCGGCGCTGACCCGGGTGGACGGGCGGCACGTGAAGGTGGTCGCCTGGTACGACAACGAGTGGGGGTTCTCGAACCGGGTGATCGACTCGCTGGAGCTGCTGGCGCGGGGATGAGACGGGGCGCTGCCCACCGTCCGCGACCGGTGAGGTCCACGTACGCGGCCGCGTGCGGGTCGTCCCCGGCGCCGGCCCGTACCGCTCGGGCCGGCGCAGGAACGCCCGCTGCACGGACCCCCGGCCGCAGGGCGAGGGTGGTGCGGGAGTACGGACCTTCGCCACGATCCGCACTTCCCGCCTCGTGCGGTGCGTGTCCCCCGGTACCCCCTCTCGTGCGTCCGTTTGCCGTGCTTGTGGGGCGAAGTGGTTCCGGCCCTCCGCCGAATCTCCGTAGCGGGTGACGGTCCGGCGCCCCGCCGGGGGCCGTCGCCCGGCACTTCACGCGTACGTCGAACGCCAGGGGAATCGCCTGGGGCGAAGTCGCCGGCGCCAGAAGCCAGCGCCCGGATGGTCTTCTCCACGGGGCGCCCCTGGCACCGCGACCGTGCTGGTGAGCCGGTTCCGCTCCGCCGTCGCGCGATCGAGCCGGTGGCCGCGCGACCGTTGGCGTAAGGTCCCGGCCTAGCATGGTGCTCACGCGCCCCGTGCGGCGCGGACGGTTCGATCCGGCGCCAGGCTGGGACGGAAAGGTCGGCGGAAGTATGAGCGGCAGGCGTGCGGCGGTTGCCCGAGCCCTCCGCGAGGTCGCCCCATGATCATCGGTGTGGGCATCGACGTGGCCGGGATCGAGCGTTTCGCCGCCTCCCTCCAGCGCACCCCCGCCCTCCTCGACCGGCTCTTCGTCCCCGCCGAGCTGGTCACCACCGGCGGCGACCGGCGCGGCCCCGCCTCCCTCGCCGCCCGGTTCGCGGCCAAGGAAGCCGTGGCCAAGGCGCTCGGGGCGCCGGCCGGGCTGCTCTGGACGGACTGCGAGGTGTACGCCGAGGACACCGGGCGGCCCAGGCTGCGGGTGCGGGGGACGGTGGCGGCGCGGGCGGCGGAGCTGGGGGTGACCGGGTGGCACGTGTCGCTCAGTCACGACGCGGGAGTGGCGTCCGCCGTGGTGATCGCGGAAGGTTGACGCCATGCGACATGCCCACAGCGTGCAAGCCGTCCGTGCTGCCGAGAGTGAGTTGATGGCGCGGTTGCCCGAGGGGGCGCTCATGCAGCGCGCCGCCGCCGGGCTGGCCGCCGCCTGCGCCGCCCTGCTCCAGGGGCGCGGGCCCGTACCGGCCGTACGTCCCGGGCGCGGGCCCGGGGTGTACGGAGCCCGGGTCGTCCTGCTGGTCGGCGCCGGGGGGAACGGCGGTGACGCCCTGTACGCGGGCGCGCGCCTGGCGCGGCGCGGTGCCGGGGTGACCGCCCTGCTGCTCGCCCCGGCCAAGGCCCACCCGGGCGGCCTCACGGCGCTGGCCGCCGCCGGGGGCGAGATCATCGAGACGGCGGAGGAGACGGCGACCGATCCGGCGTACGCCGCCCACTGGCACCACGTCGAGCGGATGCTCACCCGCGCCGACCTGGTCGTGGACGGGATCACGGGGCTCGGCGGGCGCGGCGGGCTCAGGACCGGCGCGGCCCGGCTCGCGCACGCCGCCGAGGCCGACAAGGTGCCCGTCGTCGCCGTCGACCTGCCGAGCGGCGTGGACGCCGACACGGGGGAGGTGCACGGGCCGGCCGTCACCGCCGACCTCACCGTCACCTTCGGCACCCACAAGCCCGGCCTGTTCGTCGACCCGGCCCGCGAGCACGCGGGCACCGTCCGCCTCATCGACATCGGCCTCGACCTGCCGGGACCGGCGGCCGCCGAGGCGCTCCAGCACGTCGACGTGGCCGCGCTGCTGCCGCGTCCGGCGCCGGAGAGCGACAAGTACCGGCGGGGCGTGGTCGGGATCTGCGCCGGGTCGGCGCGCTACCCGGGGGCCGCCGTGCTGTGCGTGCACGGGGCGCTGCGGACCGGTGCGGGGGCCGTGCGGTACGCGGGCCCCGGTGACCGGACGGTCGTCGCGCGGTACCCCGAGACGCTGGTCAGCTCCGGGCTGCCGTCCGAGGCGGGCCGGGTGCAGGCGTGGGTGGTCGGGCCGGGGCTGGGGGAGGACGAGGACGCCGGGCAGCGCGTCGCCGACGTGCTGGCGCAGGACGTACCGGTCCTCGTCGACGCCGACGGTCTGCGCTTCCTGGACCGGGAGCGGGTGCGGGCCCGCAGCGCCCCCACCCTGCTCACCCCGCACGCGGGGGAGGCGGCCCGGCTGCTCGGCGTCGAGCGGGAGCACGTGGAGGCGGCCCGGCTGGCCTCGGTGCGGCGGCTCGCGCGGGAGTTCGGGGCGACCGTGCTGCTGAAGGGCTCGACCACGCTGGTGGCCGCGCCCGACGAGTCGATGCCGGTCCGCGTCAACGCCACCGGGACGCCGTGGCTGGCCACCGCCGGTTCCGGTGACGTCCTCTCCGGCGTCGTCGGCTCCCTGCTGGCCGCCGGCCTCTCCGCCCGTGACGCCGCCTCGGCCGGGGCGTACCTGCACGGCCTGGCCGCCCGCCACGCGGCCGACGGCGCTCCGGTCGACGCGCAGGACGTGGCCGGGGCGCTCCCGGCGGCCTGGCGGGACGTCAAGCGGGCGTGAACGGAGCGGGCGGAGGGCCCGCCGGTGACGGGCGTCCGCTCCGCCGTGCGGGCGGCGCCGGACAGCGCCGCCCGCACGATGGGCCGCGCCCCTGGACTCCGGTCAGCCGCAGACCACGTCGTGCAGCTCGATCGGGTCGGAGTCGAGCGCCACGTACGCGGTGAGCGTCTGACGGGCGCCGCCGGCCCAGGTGGTCGTCACTGCGGCAAGGGGCCCCGGGGCCGTCGGGTCCCGTCAGCTCTCCTCGCCCCGCGTCCGCCGGTGCAGCCACCCGAAGCGGACGGCGCCGACCGCGCCCAGCAGGGCCCCGGCCCAGCACAGCACGGTCATCCAGGCGGCCTGCGCGACGGTGAGCCACAGCAGGCTCACCACGATCAGGCCGAGGGAGATCAGGAACCGGTCCTTGTCGCTCGTCTCGTGACGCATGCGCGTTCCGCCTCTCGTCGCTGGGTCCCGAGGGTAGTGGCGGGGGCGGGCGTCTCCCGGGAGCACCGCTTCGAAGGCGCGGTCAACCCGCGCCCGAATCCGGGGGTTTACCCCTGGCGGCCCGGCCGCCCGGGCTCGTAACGTCGTCCTGTGCCGGGCGGTTGCCCGGAACCGAGGAATGATTCTGAGGGGTTCTCATGCGCCAGTCGCTCCGCACCCGCCGCCGTGGTCCCGCGGCCCTCGCGGTACCGGCCGTCACCGTCGCCCTCGCCGTCGGCTCGCTCACCTCGTGCGGTCTCGCGCGGGGCGAGAGGTACGAGGACGACAGCGCGCTCTCCGGCGCCGACCGGATCACCTCGGTGCGCCTGGAGAACGGCGCGGGCGGCGTCACGGTCAACGGCGTCGAGGACGGCACCGGCGAGCACAAGCTGCACCGCACCTTCGACTACCAGGGCGAGCGGCCCACGGGCGCCACCCACCGGATCGAGGACGGCGTCCTGGTCCTCGGCGGCTGCGGCGACCGCTGCGCGGTCGGCTACACCGTCGACCTGCCGGCCGGGCTGCCGGTCAGCGGTGAGGTCTCCAGCGGCGCGGTCCGGCTCTCCCGGGTCGGGGCGGTCGAGGTGACGACGGGCTCCGGCCACGTCGAGCTGGAGGGGGTCACCGGCTCCGTCCAGGTGCGGACCACCAACGGCCCGATCAGCGGCACCGGCATCCAGGCCGACCGCATCCAGGCCCGCACCTCCAACGGCCCGATCGACCTCACCCCCGCAGCCCCCGCCGACATCCGCGCCGAGACCGCCAACGGCCCCGTCACCCTCACCGTCCCCCGGGCCGGTTACCGGGTCACCACCGACTCGGCCAACGGCCACCGCACCGTCGACGTCCCCGACGACCCGAAGGGCGCGTACGCGCTCGACGTCCGCACCGGCAACGGGGCCATCACGGTACGGAACGGCTGAGCCGGGCGGGCCCCCGCTCCTGGTCCGGGTACTTCCGCCGCCAGTCGGGGACGCGGGCCCGCAGGTGCGGTTCCGGGACCTCGTAGACCGCGCTCAGGTGGTCGAGCGAGTGCCCGTCGCGGAGCTGGCCGAGGATCTGCTCGGCCTTCCACTCCAGGTGGTCGAGGAGGGCGGGGTTCACGGGGTTCACGGGTTTCCTTCCGAGGGGAGGGCGGCGGTGGACGTGGTGACGCGGAGCGGCGAGGTCAGAAGGTCCGCCCGCCTGCCGGTGGGCGCCGGTACGCGACGCGCGGCGCGGCGAGCACCCACTTCCCGTACCCCTCCAGCTCCAGCACCCTGCTCCCGGCCGAGTACGCCGCCTGCGCCCGCACCCGCCGGGCGCACCCCACAACGACCAGCCAGTCCCCTTCGCACACGGCCTGCGGGGTGTCCAGCAGCACGGCCACGAAGCCCGGGGGCGCGTGGGGGTCGGCGGCCCACGGGTAGTGCTGGAGTTCCCCGACGGGCACTTCGAAGGGGACCTCGCTGTGGACGAGGCGCACCTTCGCACCGGCTCCGGAACGGGTCAGGACGACCAGGGGGCGGCGGGTGCGGGGGTGCCAGGCGATGTAGGGCACGGTGGGCCTCTGGAGAGTGAGGGGATCTGCGACTGCCCCTCAATCTGGTGCATTCCTCGATAACTTGGCGACGGATACATGTGCCGATTCGGAAGTCGGCTCATGGCACATGGAGGGCATATGCCAGGTGGGCAAACACCCAAGGAGCTGACCCCGGATTCGGGCCGCAAGTTGTTCGGGCTGCAGCTGCGCAAGGCTCGCCAGCAACGTGGGCTGAGCATGGACGTGTTCATCGAAGAGTTCGTGGCGCGTACCCGCACACCGATCAGCAAAGCGAGCCTCGGGCGCATCGAGCGGGGGGAGTACTTGGCGCAGCCGGTGCTTCCGGCGCTGCTCGATCGCTTCTTCGAGACGGACAATGAGCTGTTCGTCGATATGTACGACTTGGCGTGTCTGGAGTCGGTTCCGCAGCAGTACAAGTTGCGCTCGAACCTGGAGCGTGACGCGGTAGCCATCAAGGCGTACAGCGGCACCGTGATACCGGGTTTGTTGCAGACCGAGGAGTATGCGCGCGAGCTGTTTCGTGCGTGGCGCCCCGGGGACGAAGGTTGGTCGGAGACTCAGGGCATCTTGCGTCGGAAACGACAGGCCCGTCTCTCTTCCGACGACCCTCCGTTGTTGTCCGTATTGGTGGACGAGACCGTGCTGACCCGACAGGTCGGGACGCCCGGCGTCATGCGAACCCAATTGGAGTTCGTGCTCAGCATGGTGGACACTCCGACGTGCGAGATCCACATGGTTCCGGCAGGTCTTGGAGCCCACGGACTTCTCGGCGGCACGCTGATTCTCATGACCACCCCGAAGGGGCAGACGTACGCGTACGAGGAAGCCATTTCCACGGGCACGCTCGTAGAGGCACCGGAGCGCGTGCAGCACCTTGAGCGTCACTGGGATCGACTATGGGGCCGTTCTCTGTCTCCCATGGAGACGGCCCGGTTCTTGAAGAACGCGTTGGAGGCGTTTCCATGATCGATCCTGAGTGGATCAAGTCCACCTACAGCAACGGGTCCGGCGGCGACTGTCTGGAGTGGGCCAGGGGGTACGCCGTAGCCACTGGCCTCGTCCCGGTCCGTGACAGCAAGGACACGAGCATCCCCAGCATCACCGTGAGCGGTTCCGCATGGTCCACCTTCGTGGGCTCGTTGAAGACGCGGGGCTGAACGCAACCTCTCAGGGGTAGGTCCTCCGCGCTGGAGTGTGGCCGAACCCCTGGGAGGAGCAGCCGTGTTCGACTCCGAGTGGACCAAGTCTTCGTACAGCAGCCAGGACGGCGGGAACTGCCTGGAGTGGGCGAAGGGGTACGCCCTCGCTCATGGCCGGGTCCCCCTCCGTGACAGCAAGGACACGAGTGTCCCGGGGTTTACGGTCTCCGGTCCGGCTTGGGCCGCTTTCGTTCGCTCGCCCGAGGTGCAGTACGGCACCGACCGTCGGTGAGCGTCCGCTGTAAGGGGCCGCTGTCGGGTCGGGCCCGCGGCGTCACGACCTCAGCGCTACCTGTTCCGGTGAGTGCAGCTCGCCGGTCGTTGCGTCGACGATCGCCCCGTAGTGTTCACGTTCG
Source organism: Streptomyces sp. BBFR102 (assembly GCF_051397025.1). Taxonomy (NCBI): domain Bacteria; kingdom Bacillati; phylum Actinomycetota; class Actinomycetes; order Kitasatosporales; family Streptomycetaceae; genus Streptomyces; species Streptomyces sp. BBFR102. The sequence continues at coordinate 2,103,386 of NZ_CP195757.1, read as the reverse complement.
GTCTGCACGGAAAGTATCCAGTGCACTCGCCAGCTGCCGTCGCGCTCCTGAGCCAGCAGCACCGGTTCCGCGCGTTCGCCGCCTTGCACGCTGCCGCTGAAGTGGTTGTCGAATATCTCCCAAGCGCGACCGACGGTTGTGCGCATCGGTGGCAGGTCGGGATCGGCGATGTCTCGCGTGAATACGCTGGTGAGACTGCCGTTCTTCTCCATCCGAACGTCGAGTCGCATAGGCAGAAGGACATCGCCCTGCCATCTGCGCCAGCTTGCTTGCCAGCCGGCGTCCTCGCTCTCATCGAGAGGATCGACCGCGAGCTGTGTGCCCTCGGTCGCCCATGGCGCATACCTTTCGGCATAAGAGGACGTCTCACGTGGCGATGTCTCGTCCACGAACCGCTCGCTTGTGGGCACACCCAGGCAACTGAGCCGAGGTAGCCCCGAAGTTTTCACTGTCCCCCGGCCGCCAAGTAGCTTCTTGACCCTCACACCGTGTCAGGCGGTCAGCTCGGAGACATCATGTTCACCATCGGAGACTTCGCCCGGCATGGCCGTGTCTCGGTCCGGATGCTGCGTCACTACGACGTGACCGGACTGCTGCGCCCGGCTCACGTCGACCCCGCCAGCGGCTATCGCTACTACTCCGCTACCCAGCTCGCCCGCCTCAACCGGATCATCGCGCTCAAGGACCTCGGATTCACTCTCCAGCAGGTCCAGGACATCGTGGATGAGAAGGTCGGCATCGAGGAACTGCGTGGCATGCTGCGGCTTCGGCGGGCCGAACTGGAGACCGCAATGGCTGCCGCAGCAGCACGGCTGATCCAGGTCGAGGCGAGGCTCCGAGCGATCGAGAGCGAGGGGCACATGCCCACGAACGACGTTGTCATCAAGAGCGTCCCTTCCGTCCGGGTGGCGGAGCTGACCGCAACCGCCGCGAGTTTCGAGCCCGAGGACATCGGCCCGGTCATCGGGCCGCTCTACGACGAGCTGTTCCGGTGCCTGGGCTCGGCGGGTATCACCCCCACGGGCCCCGGCGTCGCGTACTACGAGGACGCCCCGGAGGGCGGAGGCAGGATCAGCGTCCACGCCGCCGTCCAGGTCTCCGCCCCTCTCCAGGACGGCACCTTCCGGATCCTCGACCTGCCGTCCCTCGACCAGGCGGCGACCATCGTGCACCGCGGTTCGATGGACACCGTGCTCCCCACCGCCCAGGCCCTGGCCCGCTGGATCGACGCCAACGACTACCAGTCGACCGGATACCCCCGCGAGATCAACCTGGAGTGCCCGGAAAACCGTGACGACTGGGTGACGGAACTGCAGGCACCGGTGACCCGGGCCTGATCAATCGCGCCCCAGCCTGGCCGCCCACGTCGAGGGCTGACCGCAACCATCGAGGCCCCGGCGCGGCGGTGAGCCGGGTGCCGGGCCCCGGCGGCGGGCGTCAGGTGCGCCGGGCGTAGATCACCGCGCCGGGGCAGGCCATGAGCCCCGCACCGCGAAAGAACACCGCTGACGAGCCGAGGCCGGCCGCTTCTCCCCCCGGCTCGCGCCGGAGAGCGGTGGCCGCCTTCGCCGCGTACCGGGTCGATGCCCGGCTGCCGGGTGGCGGCGGTGGACGGAGCGGTGTGTCAGCCGGGCGGACCCGGCCCGGTGGGGAACTGTGGGGAGCATGACGACGCACCTCGGACTTCCCGACGGCATCACGGCGTGCCTCTTCGACCTCGACGGGGTCGTCACCCGGACCGCGGTGGTGCACGCCGCCGCCTGGAAGGCGATGTTCGACGCCTTCCTGCGCGACCGGGACGGCACGGATTTCCAGCCCTTCACCGACTCCGACTACGAGAGGTACGTCGACGGGCGCCCCCGCGCCGACGGCGTCCGCTCCTTCCTCGCCTCCCGGGGCATCGAGCTGCCCGAGGGCACCCCCGACGACCCGCCGAACGCGCAGACCGTCAACGGCCTCGGCAACCGCAAGAACCAAGCCCTCCTGGAGAAGATCCGCACCGACGGCGTGGAGCCCTACGAGGGCACCCTGCACTACCTCCACGCCGTCCGCGCCGCCGGTCTCGCCACCGCGATCGTCTCCTCCAGCGCCAACACCCGGGAGGTGCTGCACTCCATCGACGCCGAGGGCCTGTTCGACGTACGGATCGACGGGGTGGTGGCCCGGGAGCGGGGGCTTCCGGGCAAGCCCCGCCCCGACACCTACCTGGCCGCGGCCCGCGATCTCGGCGTCGAACCGTCCGGCGCGGCCGTCTTCGAGGACGCGCTGGCCGGGATGGAGGCGGGCCGCGCGGGCCACTTCGGCTACGTGGTCGGCGTCGACCGCGTCGGCCAGACCGACGCCCTCTACGCCCACGGCGCCGACCGTGTCGTCAAGGACCTCGCCGAGCTGGGAGGAGACGCGTGATCACCAACCAGACGTACACGGTCGAGCCGTGGCGGGTCCGCGAAACCTCACTCGACCTGGACATCCTCGCGCAGAGCGAGTCCGTCTTCGCCCTGTCCAACGGGCACGTCGGCTGGCGCGGCAACCTCGACGAGGGCGAGCCGCACGGACTGCCCGGCACCTACCTCAACGGCGTCTACGAACTGCACCCCCTGCCCTACGCCGAAGCGGGTTACGGCTACCCGGAGTCGGGCCAGACCGTCATCAACGTCACCAACGGCAAGCTGCTGCGGCTCCTGGTCAACGACGAGCCCTTCGACCTGCGCTACGGGCGGCTCCGCGCCCACGAACGCACCCTGGACCTGCGGCGCGGCGTGCTGGAACGCACCTGCGAGTGGACCTCCCCGGCCGGTACGACCGTACGGGTGCGCTCCACCCGCCTGGTCTCCCTCACCCAGCGCGCCATCGCCGCCGTGGAGTACGAGGTCGAGCCCGTCGACGAGCGGACCCGGGTGGTCGTCCAGTCGGAGCTGGTCACCAACGAGAGCCTGCCCGGCTCGGGCGGCGACCCGAGGGCGGCCAAGGCGCTCCAGTCCCCGCTGGAGCCGGAGGAGGACCTGGCGCTCGGGACGCGGCTGCGGCTGGTCCACCGCACCCGGCGCAGCGGCCTGCGGGTCGCGGTCGCCGCCGACCACGACATCGACGCTCCCGGAGAGGTCACCACCACCGGCGAGAGCCACACGGACGTCGCCCGCCTGACCATCAGCACCGTCCTGGAACCGGGGCAACGGCTGCGGGTGCGCAAGACGGTCGCCCACGGCTGGTCGGGCGCCCGTTCCCGGCCCGCGATGAGCGACCAGGTCGAAGCCGCCCTGGCCGCCGCGGCGCACGGCGGCTGGGACGGGCTGGTGGCCGGGCAGCGTTCCTACCTGGACGACTTCTGGGACCGCGCGGACGTCGAGGTGCACGGCGACGCGAGAATCCAGCAGGCCGTGCGCTTCGCCCTCTTCCACGTGCTCCAGGCCGGCGCCCGCGCCGAGCAGCGCGCGATCCCGGCCAAGGGGCTGACGGGCTCGGGGTACGACGGGCACGCGTTCTGGGACACCGAGATGTTCGTCCTGCCGGTGCTGACCTACACCGCGCCCGAGGCCGTCGCCGAGGCCCTGCGCTGGCGCCGGGACACGCTGCCCGCCGCCCGGGACCGTGCCGCCCAACTCGGCCTGGGCGGAGCCGCGTTCCCCTGGCGGACCATCGACGGATCGGAGGGCTCCGCGTACTGGCCGGCCGGGACCGCCGCCTTCCACGTCGCCGCCGACATCGCGCACGCCGTGGTGCGCTACACGGCGGTGACCGGCGACACCGGCTTCGAACGCGACACGGCCGTGGAGATCCTCGTGGAGACCGCCCGGCTGTGGCGCTCCCTGGGCCACCACGACCCCCACGGGGTCTTCCACATCGACGGCATCACCGGGCCGGACGAGTACAGCGCCGTCGTCGACGACAACACGTACACGAACCTGATGGCGCGCTCCAACCTCCTGGCCGCGGCCGAGGTGTGCGCACGCCACCCCGAGGAGGCGGCCCGGTTCGGCGTCGGGGAGGAGGAGACCGCCGCCTGGCGGGACGCCGCCGAGGCGGTGCACATCCCCTACAACGACGAGATCGGCGTCCACGAGCAGCACACCGGCTTCACCCGCCACCAGCACTGGGACTTCGAGGGCACGAGCGCCGAGCAGTACCCGCTGCTGCTGCACTTCCCCTACTTCGACATCTACCGCAAGCAGGTCGTCAAACAGGCCGACCTCGTGCTGGCCATGTACACCTGCGGCAGCTGGTTCGACGCCCACTGCGACGAGGACCAGCTCGCCGCGAACTTCGCCTACTACGAGCCGCTGACGGTGCGGGACTCCTCCCTGTCCGCCTGCTGCCAGGCCGTCGTCGCGGCCCGGACGGGCCATCTGCGGCTGGCGTACGACTACGCCACCGAGGCCGCCCTGATGGACCTGGCCGACCTGGAGCACAACACCCGCGACGGGCTGCACATCGCCTCGCTGGCCGGGACCTGGGTCGCGCTGGTCGCCGGATTCGGCGGCACCCGCCGGCACGGCGACGGAATGCGCTTCGCCCCCCGGCTGCCGGAGAGGCTGAGCCGGCTCGCCTTCCGGCTCCAGTTCCGCGGGCGCGGTCTGCGGGTCGAGATCGCCCCCGACACCGCCACGTACGCGCTGCTGTCCGGCGATCCCCTGACGATCCACCACCACGGGAGCGAGGCGCACCTCAACGGGGACCAGCCCCTCACCCTCCCCATCCCCGCACCACAGCGGCGGCCCGCCCCCGAACAGCCGCCGCACCGCCGCCCCCGCTCCGCCGACCGGCCGGAGCAGAGCGAAGGCTGAGGCGCACGTGGCGGCGGGCCGCAGGGCCCCGCACCGGCGCCGAGGGCGGGTGCGGGGCCCTGCGGCGGCAGGTCAGGCGTGGCGGTTGTAGATCACCGTGCCCGGGCAGGCCGTGAGGCCCTGGCGGGTGGCGCAGCCGGAGTACTCGGCGTTGCCGTTGTACCAGGCCCAGCCACCGATGGTGCGGCCGTTCAGCCAGGTGTAGGCGCCGTTGAGGTTGGCGTCGTAGGTGCGCAGGCTCCAGTGGACGTGGGGGCCGGTCGCGTAGCCGCCGGCGCAGGTGTCGACGCCGATGGAGCCGAGGCGGGTGCTGCCGGAGACGGCCGTTCCGTTGAAGTAGGCCGTGTTGTGCATGTGGTAGTAGTCCGTCGAGTAGCCGCCGGGGTGGATGACCCGGGTCCAGCCGCCGCCGGAGCCGCACATCGAGGTGGCGGTGCCCTCCCGGGAGGGGCGGACCTCGCCGGTGCCGCCGGCGAAGTCGAGGGAGCTCCAGTTCCCGCTCCCGCCGTGGGTGTGGGGGCCGCCGGTGAGCGTCATGACGGTGTCGGGGGCCCAGGGCAGCAGCAGGCCGTTGACGTTGGCCCGGGTGCCGATCGGGCCGGGCTGGGCCTCGCGCTCGGCGTAGGCGGTCATCGTCTTCCGCTCGGCCTCGCCGACCAGCGGGGACGCGGCCACGTGGTCGGCGAACGCCTCGTCGCCCTCCAGGCCCGGGACCCACTTCCCGTTCTCGCGCTGGGCGAGGAAGAGCCAGCCCTCCGGGCCGCCGTGGTGGTCGCGGGGCGCCTCGACGTAGGCGACGCCGCGTGCCCAGTCGCCCTTGGCCGCGCGGACGTCGACGACGACCTCGCGGCCCTCCTCGGCGAGCCGGGCGACGGCGGTCCCCGGCGACAGCTCCCCGGCGTCGTGGGAGCGGGCGAGGACGTCCGCCGAGACGGCGTCCACCAGGGCCTGCCGGGCGGTGCCGAGGCGGTCGGCGGCGGTGTCCGCCATCTTCACGGTGACCCCGGCGGAGGGCGACGCGGCGGCCGGGCCCTCGGGGGCCGCCGCGGCGGCCGGCACGGCGGTGAGCAGGCCGGCCGTGGCGGCGAGGGCGGTGAGGGCGGCTCTGAGGGACCGTCTGGACAGCATGGGGGATTCCCTTTCCTGGGTGGGGAGGGCCTGCCGGGCGGCGGGGTGAGAGCGCAGCCTTCCGAGTCCACCGAAGGATTGTCAATGTTCAGTCAAAGACTGCCCGGGAACTGGCCTGGCCGGGCTGCCCGAAACGGACGCGGTGGCCGGTAACCGCCGTCTCCCGGCGCCTGCCCCGGCCTCCCGGAGGCTCCGGTTACGCTTACGGGCGAGCCGGGACCCGCGACGCGGCGGGCCCCAGCCCCGACAGCGGGGCGCAGCCCCCACCCCGTCTGCCCCGATGAGCATCGCGGTCTGCGCCCCGGGCGAAGACCGCCAGAACCACCGGAGGTAGCGGATGCGGGCGCGGGTCGAGATCGATCTCGGGGCTCTGCGGGCCAATGTGCGGGCACTGTGCGCGCGGACGGACGGTGCCGCCTACATGGCGGTGGTCAAGGCCGACGCGTACGGGCACGGCATGGTCCGCTGCGCCGAGGCGGCGCTCCAGGCGGGAGCCGGCTGGGTCGGCGTCGCCACACCGTACGAGGCGCTGGAACTGCGCGCCGCCGGCATCACCCCGGAGCGGGCCCGTGTCATGTGCTGGCTGTGGACGCCGGGCGGGCCCTGGCGCGAGGGGATCGAGGCCGACCTCGACATGTCGGTGAGCGACCCGTGGGCGCTGGCCGAGGTCACCGAGGCGGCCCGGGCCGCCGGCCGCACCGCCAAGATCCAGCTGAAGGCCGACACCGGCCTCGGCCGCAACGGCTGCCAGCCCGCCGACTGGGCCGGCCTGGTCGACAAGGCGCGGGCCGCCGAACGCGAGGGCCTGGTGACCGTCACCGGGCTCTGGTCCCACTTCGCCTGCGCCGACGAGCCCGGGCACCCCTCCATCGCCGCCCAGCTCGCCCGGTTCGACGAGATGAGCGCGCGGGCGTTCGCCGGGGGCCTGCGCCCCGAGGTGCGGCACATGGCCAACTCGCCCGCCGTGCTGACCCTCCCCGAGGCCCGCTTCGACCTGGTCCGCCCGGGTATCGCCATGTACGGCCTGTCGCCCGCCCCGGAGCTGGGCACCCCGGCCGACCACGGACTGCGCCCGGTGATGACGCTGGCCGCGCCGCTCGCCCTGGTCAAGCACGTCCCGGGCGGCCACGGCGTCAGCTACGGCCAGCACTACCTCACCCCCGGCCCCACCACCCTCGGCCTGGTCCCGCTCGGCTACGGCGACGGCGTACCGCGCCACGCCTCCGGCGCCGGGCCCGTCCTGGTCGACGGGAAGTGGCGCACGGTCGCCGGGCGGATCGCGATGGACCAGTTCGTGGTCGACCTCGGCGGCGAGACGCCCCCGGAGGGTACCGAGGCCGTGCTGTTCGGGCCGGGCGACCGGGGCGAGCCGAGTGCCGAGGACTGGGCGCGGGCGGCGGGCACGATCGCGTACGAGATCGTCACCCGGATCGGCGGACGGGTCCCGCGCGGGTACCTCGACGAGGACGGGGCGGGCGCTGACGCGGCGGGGGAGCGGGGCTGACCGCCGCCCGCGCCCCGGCGCGGGCAGGATGGCGGGACAGGCCCCGACGGCGGCGAAGGGAGCGGCGGGTGGACGAGGTCGAGGCACGGATCGCGGCGGCGGCTGCCGAGGCGCTGGCGCCGAAGGCCGTCGAGAGCGCCTCGGGCGGCTGGCGCCGGGCCGGGATCGCCGGGGCCGCCATAGGGGTCGTCGCGGCCGGGGCCGCCGCAGGGGTGGCCGTGGAGCGGCTGACCGTCGGGCGCGGCATGCGCAGGCGCGCGCGGCTGGCCCTGGACGCCGCCGGACCGTACGGCACGCTGCGCGGCACGCCGGGCACCGCGATCGCCGAGGACGGCACGGCGCTCCACTACGAGGTGGACGAGCCGGACGCGGCCCCCGCGGCGGCCCCGGCGCGCCCCGGGCGGCTCTCCGGGCGGAAGGCGCCCGCTCGCGCCACCGTCGTCTTCAGCCACGGCTACTGCCTCTCGCAGGACTCCTGGCACTTCCAGCGGGCCGCGCTCGCCGGGGCGGTCCGTACCGTCCACTGGGACCAGCGCAGCCACGGCAGGTCCGGGCGCGGCCGGGCCCAGGCCGAGGGCGTGCCGGTCACCATGGAGCAGCTGGGCCGGGACCTGAAGGCGGTCATCGACGCGGCCGCGCCCGAGGGTCCGCTGGTGCTGGTGGGCCACTCGATGGGCGGCATGACGGTGATGGCGCTGGCCGAGCAGTTCCCGGAGCTGGTGCGGGAGCGGGTGGCCGGCGTCGCGCTGGTCGGCTCGTCGGGCGGGAAGCTCTCCGAGGTGGACTTCGGACTTCCGGCCGTCGGGGTCAACGCCGTGCGACGCGTCCTGCCGGGCGTGCTGAAGGCGCTGGGTTCGCAGGTGGACCTGGTCGAGCGGGGGCGCCGGGCGACGGCCGACCTGTTCGCCGGGGTGGTCAAGCGGTACTCGTTCGGCTCCCGGGACGTCGACCCCGGGGTGGTCCGGTTCGCGGAGCGGCTCATCGAGTCGACCCCGGTCGACGTGGTCGCCGAGTTCTACCCGGCCTTCACCGAGCACGACAAGACCGGGGCGCTGCCGCTCCTGGCCGACGTGCCCGTGCTGGTGCTGGCCGGGGACCGGGACCTGATCACGCCGAGCGCGCACAGCGAGGCCATCGCCGCCGCCCTGCCCGACGCCGAACTGGTGCTGGTCCCCGGCGCCGGGCACCTGGTGATGCTGGAGCATCCGGAGGCGGTCACCGACCGGCTCGCCGACCTGCTGGTGCGCGCCGGAGCGGTGCCGGGGGCGACTACCGTTGGCGGGCATGGAAACACCGCACACCCGGACCGCCCCCGTGAGCGGCCCTGACGCCCTCCGCCTCACCGTCGACTCGCCCGAGGCCATGCGCCGGCTCGGGCTCCGCCTGGCGGGCGTCCTGCGCCCCGGTGACCTGGTCCTGCTCAGCGGCGAACTGGGCGCGGGCAAGACCACGCTGACCCGGGGGCTGGGCGAAGGGCTCGGCGTGCGGGGCGCCGTCACCTCCCCGACCTTCGTCATCGCGCGTGTCCACCCCTCGCTCACCGGCGGGCCCGCGCTGGTCCACGTCGACGCGTACCGGCTGGCCGGCGGGCTCGACGAGATGGAGGACCTGGACCTGGACGTCTCGCTGCCCGACTCCGTCGTGGTCGTGGAGTGGGGCGAGGGCAAGGTCGAGGAGCTGTCCGCCGACCGGCTGCACGTCCGCATCGACCGGGCCACCGGCGACGAGCTGCCCGCCGGGGTGGCCGACGCGGACGTGGACGATGTGCGGCTGGTCACGGTCGGCGGCGTCGGCGGGCGGTGGGCCGGCGGTGCGCTGGACACGCTGCGGGAGCGTACGGGCGAAGGGGCGTACGGGCTGGAGGGCTGAGCGGCGCCTGAGCCGATCAAGGTCGCAGGTGGGAGCGGGTGTTCGGGGCGGCGTCCCCCGCGCAGGTGTTTTCCGACGCGCTGTCGGGAAGATGTTGCGCCGGGGATGGCGGTCGTGGTCCCATGGGCGGGGAGTAGAGGTTAGGTCTGCCTTATCTGCTCCGTACGCCTTCCCCCTGATCGCAGGAGGCACCCTGATGACGACGCCCGAATCCGCCCCGCCCGCCGTCCAGGCCGTGCCCGAGGTGCCGTCGCACGGGGCACGCGCGGAACTCCCCGGTGACGCCGCACCCGGCCGGGTCGCGGAGGGCGCCGTCTCGATGAGCGCCCTGCTCCGGTCCTGCGCCGCCGCCTCCGCCGTCTCCACGCCCCCGGAACTGCCGACGTCCCGGGCGGCCTGAGCCCGTCCCGGGCCCGTCCCAGCACAGCGCCCCCGGCGGCCTCTCGGCCGCCGGGGGCGCTGTCGCGTGCGGGACGCGGTGGTCAGGGGACGACGACGACCTTGGTGCCGACGGTGGCGAAGACCCACATGGCCTTGCCGTCCTCGCGGCTCTCACGGACGCCGCCGGTGCGCTGGGCCGGGTCCAGCTCGGGCATCGTGCCGTTGACCGCGGCCGAGAAGCCGATGACGACGCCGTCGCGGCTGGCGAAGCGGACCACGTGCTCGATCGGCACGCCGTCCGAGCCGGTGATGGAGCCGGACCGCGAGGTCACCGCGTAGGTGCCCGGCTCCGGGTCGACCGTGCTCGGCGAGACCTCGTACGTCCGCTCGACCGTCTCCTTGCCGTCCACCAGCCAGACCCGGTCCTTGCCCAGCGCGTACACCACGCGGGTGCCGCTGCCGGACTCCTCGGGCAGGGCGTCCGGGCGGGGCTTCGCCGAGGGCTTCGCGGAGCCCGTCGGGCTCGGCCCGGAACCGGCGGCGGGGGCCTTGCCGAGGTTGTCGGGAACGCTGGCGGATGCCTGATAGGCGAGGAAACCGACCACGGCGATGGCCGCCGCGGTGAGCCCGGCGACGGCTCCCGAGCTGCTCCTGGACACCTGGTCCACCTCTCGTACGGCGCCGGGGTGCGGCGTCTGCGCATACGGATACCCGGTGACCGTAGCAGGATGCCCGGGCGGGCCCGGGCAGGCGGTGTTCGCAGCGTGGGCGCCGTAGGCTGTTTGCGTGCTCTTGCTCGCTCTGGATACCGCCACCCCCGCCGTCACGGTCGCCCTGCACGACGGCGAACGGGTCCTCGCCTCCGACACCCAGGTGGACGCCCGGCGCCACGGGGAGCTGCTGCTCCCGGCCGTCGACAAGCTGCTGACCGGCGCGGGGCTCGCCCTCGCCGACGTCACCGGCGTCGTCGTCGGCGTCGGCCCCGGCCCGTACACCGGGCTGCGGGTCGGCCTGACGACCGCCGACACCTTCGGCTTCGCCCTCGGCGTCCCCGTCCACGGGGTCTGCACCCTGGACGGCCTCGCCTACGCCAGCGACCTCGGCCCGGACGCCGGCCCCTTCGCGGTGGCCACCGACGCCCGCCGCAAAGAGGTCTACTGGGCCCTCTACGCCGACTCCCGCACCCCGCTGACCGGGCCCGCCGTCGACCGGCCCGCCGACATCGCCGACCGCGTCGCGGGCCTCCCGGCGGTCGGAGCGGGCGCCCTGCTCTACCCGGACACCTTCGCCGACGCCCGCGCCCCCGAGCACGTCTCGGCCGCCGCCCTCGCCTCGGTCGCCGCCGAACGCCTGGCGGCGGGCACGGAGCTGCTGCCGGCCCGGCCGCTCTACCTGCGCCGGCCCGACGCCCAGGTGCCCAAGAACTACAAGGTGGTCACCCCGAAGTGAGCAGCCAGGAGACCGCGCCGCCGAAGCGGCCCGTCCTGCGCGAGATGCGCTGGTGGGACATCGACCCGGTGCTCGCCCTGGAACGGGAGCTGTTCCCCGACGACGCCTGGTCGCGCGGCATGTTCTGGTCCGAGCTGGCCCACGCCCGAGGCCCCGGTGCCACCCACCGCTACGTCGTCGCCCACGCCGGGGACCGCCTCGTCGGCTACGCCGGACTCGCCTCCGCCGGCGGCACCGGCGACGTCCAGACCATCGCGGTCGCCCGCGACCAGTGGGGGAGCGGGCTCGGCGCGCGGCTCCTCACCGACCTCCTGGAACACGCCACCGCCTTCGAGTGCGCGGAGGTCATGCTGGAGGTGCGCGTCGACAACACCCGCGCCCAGGCGCTCTACGCCCGCTTCGGCTTCGAGCCCCTCGGCTTCAGGCGCGGCTACTACCAGCCGGGCAACGTCGACGCCCTCGTGATGCGCCTCAGCGACCCGTCGGTCAACCCGGCCGCCCCCGCCATCCCCGCCACGGACGACCCCGACTCCGTGCCCGCACAAGGAACCGAACACCATGGCTGACCACCGCGACGAACCCCTCGTCCTCGGCATCGAGACCTCCTGCGACGAGACCGGCGTCGGCATCGTGCACGGCACGACGCTCCTCGCCGACGCGGTCGCCTCCAGCGTCGACGAGCACGCCCGGTTCGGCGGAGTGGTCCCCGAGGTCGCCTCCCGCGCCCACCTGGAGGCGATGGTCGCCACCATCGGGCGCGCGCTGGACGACGCCGGGGTCAAGCCCCGTGACCTCGACGGCGTCGCGGTCACCGCGGGCCCCGGCCTCGCCGGCGCGCTCCTGGTCGGTGTCAGCGCCGCCAAGGCGTACGCCTACGCGCTCGGCAAGCCGCTCTACGGCGTCAACCACCTCGCCTCGCACATCTGCGTCGACCAGTTGGAGCACGGGCGGCTGCCCGAGCCGACGATGGCCCTGCTGGTCAGCGGCGGCCACTCCTCGCTGCTGCTCTCCAGCGACATCACCTCCGACGTGCGCCCGCTCGGCGCCACCATCGACGACGCGGCCGGCGAGGCGTTCGACAAGATCGCCCGGGTGCTCCAGCTGGGCTTCCCCGGCGGGCCCGTCATCGACCGGCTGGCCCGCGAGGGCGACCCGCGGGCCATCGCCTTCCCGCGCGGGCTGACCGGGCCGCGCGACGCCGCGTACGACTTCTCCTTCTCCGGGCTGAAGACGGCCGTGGCCCGCTGGATCGAGGCGAAGCGGGCCGCGGGCGAGGAGGTCCCGGTGCGCGACGTGGCCGCCTCGTTCCAGGAGGCCGTGGTCGACGTGCTGACCCGCAAGGCGGTGCGCGCCTGCAAGGACGAGGGCGTCGACCACCTGATGATCGGCGGCGGCGTGGCCGCCAACTCCCGGCTGCGCGCCCTCGCCGAGGAACGCTGCGAGCGGGCCGGCATCCGGCTCCGGGTCCCGCGCCCCGGCCTGTGCACCGACAACGGCGCGATGGTCGCCGCCCTCGGGGCCGAGATGGTCGCCCGCAACCGGGCCGCCTCCGACTGGCAGCTCTCCGCCGACTCCTCCCTGCCCGTCACCGAGACCCACGTCCCCGGCGACGCCCACCTCCACCCCCACCCGCACCGTCACGCCCACTCCCACGACCACGTCCACGAGACGGCCAAGGACAACCTGTACTCATGACCGGCGACGAGCGGCCCGCTCCCGTCCTGACCCTGATGTGGGAGGCGCGCGCCACCGAGGGCCGCGGCCCCGACCTCCTGGAATGGGCCCGCGCCCGCGCCGCCGAACTCCCGGACGGGCCGTCGGCCCCGCTCCGCGCGGAACTGTTCCAGGCCCCCCGGGACCGGGTCCTGTGCCTCACCTGGTGGCAGGCCGAACAGGGCGCGGACCTCCCGGAACTGCCCGAGCCCCCGGCCGAGCTGATCACCCGGGCCGTACACCGCTGGCGGTTCGCCTCGGTCGAGGTGTGGGGCGGGTACTCCGGCCGTAGATCCTGATCTTCATGGTGGTCGGTCGGTCTGCCGTTCGTCGTGGCAGGTCCGGGCTGTGGCTGGTGGCGCCGTCGCCGGAGGGCCGGCGTCGCCGGTGCGCGGCCGTGTGCGGCGAGGTTCTTCAGGGCGGGGAGGGCTCCTCGACGGTCCGCGGTGTCCGGCAACGTGGATGAGGTCCGTGACGACCCGCGCGGCCTCGTCGTCGACCACCTCGGGACGACGTAGACGGTGGTGCGGGCCCGTGGTCCCAGTCCGTGGTGCCGGATGCGGACTCCCCGTCCCGGCGGCCATGGGCCGGTCCTCGCCCGGCCCGCCGCGCGTCGCCCGATCGGCGGCTCCCGATCGCCGGAGGCGGCACCCCCGGTGACGCTGGACCGGGGCGGACAGCCCGCCCCGCCACCCAAGGAGCACCGATGGCTGACGCCCGCACCCTCATGTCCACCGACGTCCAGTGCATCCCGGCGGAGGAGACGGTCGACCGCGCCGCCCAGGTCATGCGGGAGCACGACGTCGGCGCCCTCCCGGTGAAGAGCGCCGACGGTGCCCTGATCGGCATCGTCACCGACCGCGACCTGGTCGTCCGCGCCATCGCCGCGGGCAAGGCCCCGGACCGCACCACGCTGGCCGACCTGATCGAGGGCACCCCGGTCGCGGTCGCCCCCGGCGCCCACAGCACCGAGGTCCTCCAGGCGATGGGCAACGCGCAGGTCCGCCGGGTCGTGGTCGTGGACGACGGCGACCTGCTCGGCATCATCAGCGAGGCCGACCTCGCCCGGCACCTCGCCGACGAGGACCTCGCGGCCTTCGTCCGCCGCGTCTACCAGGGCTGAACGCGCGAAGGCCGGGCGTCCCCGTGCGGGGAGCCCGGCCTTCGCGTACGGACGACCTGCCGGAAGGGGGGTCAGAGGTCGTCCGCGTCCTCCTCGACGAGGTGCACGGCGGCCTCCTCGGCGGAGGCGGCGGCGCCGTCGATCCCCACGTCCTCGGCGATTATGTCCTTCTCGGCGTCCTCGTGGGCGCCCTCGTCCGGTGCGACCAGGCGGCCCGCGCGGAGGTCGCCCACCTCGTCGTCGATCAGCTCCCCGTCGGTGTCGAGGGTGTCGCCGAGGCCGTCGCCGCGCGGCGGCTGGACGTCGGGGACCTCCTCGGTGAGGCGCTCGTCCAGGCTCTCGCCCTCGCGTTCCTCCGCGGCCGTGGTCCCGGTGTGCTCGACGGCGCGGGGCTTCTCCGGGGGCGAGTACCCCTCGTCCCGCAGGTCGTCGAGCCCGGTGTTCATGAGGTTGTCCTCCTCGTCGAAGATCCCGGAGTCGTCCGTGGTGTCCTCGCCCTGCGGCTGGTACACGTCGTCGCCGAAGGCGTCGAAGTCTTCGCTGTCGCTCATCTGGTGCCCTTCTCCCGGCCGGCCGACCGCTCAGCGACCAGGTTCGCCGCTGGCGGCGGGCGCCGCGAGTGCGTCGGCGCCATCCGGATGACCGGGTCGTGGTCCGTCCGGTACCGCGCGTACCCACATCAGGGCACCCGCACCCACCACGGCCGCCGTCAGCAGCAGGGGCAGCGGGCCCAGCGGCAGCAGACCCGCGCCCAGGCCGCCGAGGGAGGCCACGGCCTGGAGGGCGAGGGACTGCACGGAGAGGGCGGTGGCGCGGGCGGAGCTGGCCACACGGTGGTGGAGCAGAGCGTTCTCGTTGGGGCCGGCCGCGCCGAGGCAGAGGTAGACCAGGACGTAGCCGAGGACGCCGGTGACGACGGCCGGGGCGGAGGCGGACTGGTCCGCGCCCGGCGCCGAGATCCCGAGCAGGGCCAGGCCGCACGCCATCCCGCCGAGCGCGCAGAGGACGGCCCGGCCGCTGCCCCCGGCGAGGCGGGCGAGGAGCGGGGCGAGCCGGGCGCCCAGCGAGGAGCTGGCGAAACCGGCGGTGGCGAGCCCGGCGTAGACCACCGCGCCCGACTCCAAGGCGCCGGTGATCGCGGCGGCCCGGCCCGGCGTGAGGAGTTCGATGGCGCCGAGGGCCGCGCCGACGGCGGCGGTGGTGAGGACGACCTTGCGGACGACGCGCTCGCCGGTGGCGAGGCGGACGCCGGAGACGATGGTGCCCGGGACGCTCCCGAGGACCGAGCGCAGCGTGCTGGGGGCGCGCGGCGGCTCGGGGAGCCGGAGCAGGACGTAGGCGAGGTAGCAGAGCACCAGGGCGGCGCTGAGCAGGCCGGGCAGCGAGAGCGGCAGGACCGTGCCGCCGGTGGCCTCGGCGATCCCGGAGTCGGCGAAGAGCCACGGGAGCAGGCCGCCGAGCAGGGTGGCGACCGCCAGCGAGGCGCCCATCGCGGAGCTGCCCCACGACAGGCCGGTGCGCAGCTCGGCGTCCGGGCCCGAGTGGGCCTGCGCCATGTCGACGTACCAGGCTTCGGCCGGGCCCGAGGCGAGCGCCCGGGAGGCGCCCATGAGGACCACGCCGGCGATGAGCACCCAGGGGACGGTGCCGAGGGCGAGCAGGAGCAGTCCGACGAAGGAGAGGACGCCACCGGCGGCCAGCACCACCCTGCGGCCCAGCACGTCGGAGAGACCGCCGGTGGGCAGTTCGAGCAGGGCCACCGTCAGCCCCTGCGTACTGAGTACGGCGGCGACGGCGGCGAGCGCGAGGCCCCGCTCGCCGAGGATCAGCACCAGCGAGGGGACGTAGAGGCCGATGGGGAACCAGAAGAGGGCGCTGACGGTCGCGTAGCGGCGGCGGGCCGTCTCCGGGTCGAGGAGGTGCGGGGCGGGGGCCGGTGCGGTCACGGGGCTTCTTCTCCGTCCTGGACGGGGCCGGCCGCGGCGGGGTCCTCGGTACGGGTGGGGTTCGGGTCGTCGGCCACCGGGAGCGCGGCCGTGACCACGACGACCCGGACGGCCTCGGGGTGCTGGGCGTCGCGGGCGGCCAGTTCGGCTGAGCGGGCGGCGAACTCCCGGCACAGCGCGGCGGCCGAGGCCGGGGTCAGGCGCAGCCCGTAGTCGTCGAGGTGGGCGGCGGCCCGCCAGGCGGGGTCCAGCCGGCCGGCGGCGAGGTCGGCCTCGTGGCGGTCCAGGGTGCGGGACAGGTGGTCCACCTGCTGGCGGCGGGTGGTGGCGAGGAAGACCTCGGCGCCGGGCTGGTCGAGCAGCGCCTCGTTGTCCCAGGTGGTCAGCGCGTGGGCGGCCTGCCAGCGGCGTTCGCGGGCGTCGCGGGCCGGGGCCTCGGAGACGAAGCCGTGCCGGGCCAGGACCCGCAGGTGGTAGCTGGTGGAGGCGGAGTTCTCGCCGGTGGTGGCGGCCAGCTCGCTGGCGGTGGCCGGACCGTCGGCGCGCAGCAGGCCGAGCAGCCGGACCCGCAGGGGGTGGGTGAGGGCTTTGAGGGCGGCCGGGTTGTGGGTGAGGTCGATGCGGGAGGAGGACTGTTCGGGCATGGAGGGAGCGTAGGCCGGACCGGCGGGTTGGCAAAAGAACTTTTGCAGAATTTCTTTGGGAAAATGTGGAGGCTCTAAGTCTGGTTGTGTGGAGGGGAGTTGAAGTGGTCGGGCGGGAGTGGCGTCAGCTCTTCGCAGGGCCGCCGACCAGCATCGTCGGGGCCCCCGCCACCCGGGTCAGGAAGACCGTGGCCGCGTTCGGCCCCCGCAGTTTCATCCGGCGCCTGACCTCCTCCGGCTCCACCGCCGAACCCCGCTTCTTCACGGTCAGCACCCCGACCTCGCGCTCCCGCAGCAGCGCCTTCAGCCGTTTCAGGTTGAACGGCAGCACGTCGCTGATCTCGTACGCGGCGGCGAACGGTGTCGGGCGCAGGGTGTCCGAGGTGACGTAGGCGATCGTCTCGTCGATCAGGTGACCGCCGACCCGCTCGGCCACCTCCGCGACCTGGTGTGCGCGGATCACGGCCCCGTCCGGCTCGTAGAGGTAGCGGCCGACCGGACCCGCCGGAACGTCCGGCGGCGGCTTCGGGCTCCAGAGCCGGTCGCCGGCGGGCAGCAGGGTGGCGCGCACCGAGCCGGGTACGGGGCGTACGCCCTCGGGTGCGCGCGTGCCGCCGAACCACAGCACGGCCTCCTTCACGTCCCCGCCGTACGAGATCCACTCGGCCTCGGCCTGCGGCGGGATCGCCTCGCGCGGCACGCCCGGCGCGATCTTCAGGGCCGCCACCGGGGCGCGCGACGCCGCCTCGACGGCCCAGGAGAGCGGTGGGGAGTACGCCTCGGGGTCGAAGACCCGGCCGCCGCGCCCGCCCCGGCGCGCGGGGTCGACGAAGACCGCCTCGCAGCCCGACGTGTCCACCTCGGCGACCTCCCCCTCCCGGACCTCGATCAGCCCGTCCAGGCCCAGCGCCTCGGCGTTGGCCCGCGCCACGGCCACCGTCACCGGGTCCCGGTCCACCGCGAGCACCCGCACCCCGGCCCGCGCCAGCGCGATGGCGTCGCCGCCGATCCCGCAGCACAGGTCGGCGACGGTGCGGGCGCCGAGCGCCGCGATCCGGGCCGCGCGGTGTGCCGCGACCTCGGTACGGGTCGCCTGCTCCACTCCGTGCGGGGTGAAGAACATCCGGGCCGCGTCCGCGCCGAACTTGGCCGCCGCCCGCTGCCGCAGCCGGGCCTGGCCGAGCGCGGCCGAGACCAGCGGCGCGGGGTGGTCGCGGCGCAGCCGGGTCGCGGTGGCCAGTTCGTCGGCCGGATCGTGCCCGGCGACGGTGTCGAGCAGGGCGCGGCCCTCGGGGGTGAGCAGGGCGGTGAAGGAGTCCAGTTCGGTCACCCGGCCATTCTCCCGGCCCCTGTCGGCCACTCGGTGGACCGGGGGGCGCCCCTCGCGGTGTCGGGACGGCAGGGGTGGTCCGCGCTGCCAGGATGCGGATTCATGGAACAAGTACGACAAAATGAAAAATCGGGTGGACGGAGGCTCCGCCCCGGCGGCCGGCCGCGCCGCACCCGCACCGCCCGGCTCCTCGCCGCCGGACTCGCCGCCGCCGCACTGCTCTCCGGGTGCGCCCTGGGCCAGGAGAGCGGGTCCGACGGGCCCGTGGAGGCCGGCCGGCAGGGGCCCGCCCCCGAGACCAGGGTCGAGCGGCTCGCCAAGAAGCGGGCCGCCGTCGCCGCCGCCACCCGCAAGTGGGGTCTCGCGCAGATCCCGCTCGCCGCACCCGCCCCGCCCGAGGTCAAACCCGTCCTCAGCACGCGCGACGGCTTCGAGGTCGAGGGGCAGGAGAACCTGCCGCACGTCTTCACCACCGTCCCCGTCAAGGAGCGCGTCGTCTTCCTGACCATCGACGACGGCGCCGAGAAGGACCCCGAGTTCCTGCGCATGATGAAGGAACTCGACATCCCCTACTCGGCGTTCCTCAGCGACTACCTGGTCAGCGAGGACTACGGCTACTTCCGCGCCATGCGGAAGCAGGGCGCCGCCCTCCACAACCACACCCTCGACCACCCCTACCTGCCCGGCCTCTCCTACGAGGAGCAGCGCCATCAGATCTGCGGCATGCAGGACGTCGTCGAGAAGCAGTACGGCAAGCGGCCCCGCCTCTTCCGCCCTCCGTACGGCAACTACAACCAGGACACCCTCAAGGCGGCCAAGTCCTGCGGCATCGAGGCGGTCCCGCTGTGGAACGCCGAGGCGTTCGCCGACCGGGTCGACTACCGCGAATGGGATCGGGATCTGCACCCCGGGGACATCGTGCTCACGCACTTCCGGGGGGCCGGGGAGTGGGGCGGGTCCATGGTGGACATGGTTCGCCAGGCGATGGAGGTGATCACCTCCAAGGGGTATGCCGTGGCCCGGCTGGAGGATTACATCTGAGCCCGGCCAACCTCGGCCCGGCCGGCGCTTGAGGCCGCCCTTCAGCCCGGCCGGGCTGGGTTTTGGTGCGGACGCGTCCGACTGTGCCGGTCACCGATGGCCTCAAGCGCCGGCCGGGCTGGGTTTTGGTGCGGGCGCGTCCGACCGTGCCGGTCATCGATGGCCTCAAGTGCCGGGTGGGCTGGTTTTCGGCTGGGTCGGTGGGAGTTGGCCCGGGGTGGCAGGGGCTGGGCGGCAGCCCAGCGAGGAGTGCGGGAGAGCAGCGCGCGCCGCGCGCATTGGCACTCCGCTTGACCGAGTGCTAATTGCGGTCATAGTCTCAGCCCTGGCACTCCCCGCAGGAGAGTGCCAACACAGCGACGGGCAGGTCCGGCACCCGCGACGACGGATCGACCTGGTCGCCACACTCAGATCAGTTAACCCCGTGATCTCCGAAGGGGGAGGTCGGATCGTGACGACCGCCAGCTCCAAGGTTGCCATCAAGCCGCTTGAGGACCGCATTGTGGTCCAGCCGCTCGACGCCGAGCAGACCACGGCTTCGGGCCTGGTCATTCCGGACACCGCGAAGGAGAAGCCCCAGGAGGGCGTCGTCCTCGCGGTGGGCCCGGGCCGCTTCGAGAACGGCGAGCGCCTGCCGCTCGACGTCAAGACCGGCGACGTCGTTCTGTACAGCAAGTACGGCGGCACCGAGGTCAAGTACAACGGCGAGGAGTACCTCGTCCTCTCGGCCCGCGACGTTCTCGCCATCATCGAGAAGTAGCAGGCCGGAGGCGCCCGGGCGTGAGCCCGGACGGCAGACTCCACCTTTTTCCTGAAGCGCGCCCCTGGCCCCCGCGAGTGTTTGCCGGGTGGCGAGGGGCGCGTTTCATTTCGAGAGCGCGGCGGCAGGCCGCTCCGAGAGGATTCGAAAAGCTCCCATGGCGAAGATTCTGAAGTTCGACGAGGACGCCCGTCGCGCCCTTGAGCGCGGCGTGAACCAGCTGGCCGACACCGTCAAGGTGACCATCGGCCCCAAGGGCCGCAACGTCGTCATCGACAAGAAGTTCGGCGCCCCGACCATCACCAACGACGGTGTCACCATCGCCCGTGAGGTCGAGTGCGACGACCCGTACGAGAACCTCGGCGCCCAGCTCGTCAAGGAGGTGGCGACCAAGACCAACGACATCGCGGGTGACGGCACCACCACCGCGACCGTGCTGGCCCAGGCGCTGGTCCGCGAGGGCCTGCGCAACGTCGCCGCCGGCGCCTCCCCGGCCGCCCTGAAGAAGGGCATCGACGCCGCGGTCGCCGCCGTCTCCGCCGAGCTGCTCGACACCGCGCGCCCGATCGACGACAAGTCCGACATCGCCGCCGTCGCCGCGCTCTCCGCGCAGGACAAGCAGGTCGGCGAGCTCATCGCCGAGGCGATGGACAAGGTCGGCAAGGACGGTGTCATCACCGTCGAGGAGTCCAACACCTTCGGTGTCGACCTGGACTTCACCGAGGGCATGGCCTTCGACAAGGGCTACCTGTCCCCGTACATGGTGACCGACCAGGAGCGTATGGAGGCCGTCCTCGACGACCCGTACATCCTGATCCACCAGGGCAAGATCGGTTCCATCCAGGACCTGCTGCCGCTGCTGGAGAAGGTCATCCAGGCGGGTGGCTCCAAGCCGCTGCTGATCATCGCCGAGGACGTCGAGGGCGAGGCCCTGTCGACCCTGGTGGTCAACAAGATCCGCGGCACGTTCAACGCCGTCGCCGTCAAGGCGCCCGGCTTCGGTGACCGCCGCAAGGCGATGCTCGGCGACATGGCCACCCTCACCGGTGCCACCGTCATCGCCGAGGAGGTCGGCCTCAAGCTCGACCAGGCCGGTCTGGACGTGCTGGGCACCGCCCGCCGCGTCACCGTCACCAAGGACGACACGACCATCGTGGACGGCGGCGGCAACGCCGAGGACGTCCAGGGCCGCGTCGCCCAGATCAAGGCCGAGATCGAGTCGACCGACTCGGACTGGGACCGCGAGAAGCTCCAGGAGCGCCTCGCCAAGCTGGCCGGCGGCGTCTGCGTGATCCGTGTCGGCGCGGCCACCGAGGTCGAGCTGAAGGAGCGCAAGCACCGTCTGGAGGACGCCATCTCCGCGACCCGCGCCGCGGTCGAGGAGGGCATCGTCTCCGGTGGCGGCTCCGCGCTGGTCCACGCCGTCAAGGTCCTGGACGACAACCTCGGCCGCACCGGCGACGAGGCCACCGGTGTCGCGGTCGTCCGCCGCGCCGCCGTCGAGCCGCTGCGCTGGATCGCCGAGAACGCCGGCCTTGAGGGCTACGTCATCACCACCAAGGTGGCGGAGCTGGACAAGGGCCAGGGCTTCAACGCGGCCACCGGCGAGTACGGCGACCTGGTCAAGGCCGGCGTCATCGACCCGGTCAAGGTCACCCGCTCCGCCCTGGAGAACGCGGCCTCCATCGCCTCCCTGCTCCTGACGACCGAGACCCTGGTCGTCGAGAAGCCGGCCGAGGAGGAGCCCGAGGCCGGTCACGGCCACGGGCACAGCCACTGAGGCTGACCCCTTCCGCAGCCGAGGCCCGGCTCCCCGTCGCGGGGAGCCGGGCCTCCGGCGTGCGCGGGGCGGGCGGCGCCTACTGCGGCCCGTACTTGCGGCCGGTACGCGAGGTCATCCCGGTCAGCAGGGCGCGCGGGCTCAGCTTCACCAGACCCATCAGCGCCTTGTAGCGCGGGTCCGGGACGGAGACCGTACGGCCCCGGGCCAGGTCGGTGAGGGCGGCGGCCACCAGCCTGTCCGCGTCGAGCCACATCCACCCCGGGATGTTGTCGGTGCCCATCTCGGCCCGCTGGTGGAACTCGGTCCGCACGAACCCCGGGCAGAGCGCCATCAGCCGCACCCCCGAACCGGCCAGGTCGTGCGCGGCGCCCTGGGTGAACTGCACCACCCACGCCTTGGACGCGCCGTAGGTGCCGCGCGGCACGAAGGCGGCGACCGAGGCGACGTTGACGACGCCGCCCCGCCCCCGCTCGCGCATCGAGGAGGTGGCGGCGGTGGTGAGCCGCAGCACCGCCTCGCAGTGCACCTTCAGCATCCTGAGCTCGTCGGCGAGCGGTACTTCCAGGTACTCGCCCTTGTTGCCGAACCCCGCGTTGTTGACGAGCAGGTCGACGGGGTGGGTGCGGTCGGCCAGGCGGGTCTCGACGGCGCCGATCCCCTCGTCGGTGGAGAGGTCCGCCGGCAGCACCTCCACCTCCACGCCGTGCCGGTCGTGGAGCTCGGTCGCCTGCCGCCGCAGCCGCTCCCGGTCCCGGGCCACCAGGACGAGGTGGTGCCCGGCGCCGTGGCCCCGGTCCGCCCCGCTCCCGTCGGTGCCGGAGGCGGCGAGCCGCCGGGCGAAGGCGGCGCCGATGCCCGCGGTCGATCCCGTAATCAGAGCCGTAGTCATGGGGCCAGGCTACGAGTTGGTGATCAGTGCCGTGCAGGGGTGGGGTGCGGGCCACCCGCGCGGACGGCCCGGGCACCCCGGGTCAAAGCCCGGCGCATATATCTCCGGTCGCCCCCAAGCCTCGCTTATGCTCGACCCATGATCGAGGCACGCCACCTGCGCGTCCTGCGCGCCGTCGCCGCCACCGGCTCCTTCTCGGCCGCCGCCCGCGAACTGGGCTGTACCCAGCCCGCCGTCAGCCAGCAGATGAAGGCCCTGGAGAGTTCCGCCGGGACCCCGCTGCTCATCCGCACCGGCCGCGAGATGCGCCTCACCCAGGCGGGTGAGGCGCTGACCCGGCACGCCGCGGGCATCCTCGCCGGACTCACCGCCGCCGAGGAGGAGGTGGCCGCCATCGCCGGGCTGCGGGCCGGCCGGGTCCGCCTGGTCTCCTTCCCGAGCGGCAGCTCCACCCTGGTTCCGGCCGCCCTCGCCGCCCTGCGCGCGGCCCACCCCGGCACCCGCGTCTCGCTGGAGGAGGCCGAGCCGCCGCGCTCCGCCGAACTGCTGCGGGCCGGCGACTGCGACATCGCCCTCGCCTTCCGGTACGCGGGCGCCGCCGCCCCCGACGAGTGGGACGACCTGGTGGTCCGCCCGCTCCTCGCCGACCGCCTGGTCGGCCTGGTCCCGGAGGGCCACCGCCTCGCCGACGCCGAATCGGCCGGCATCGGCGAACTGGCCGCCGACCCGTGGATCGCCGGCTGCCCCCGCTGCCGCAGGCAACTGGTCGAGGTCTGCGAGACCGAGGGCTTCACCCCCCGGATCGACTTCGCCACCGACGACTACCCGGCGGTCCTCGGCCTCGTCGCGGCCGGCCTCGGCGTAGCCGTGCTCCCCGCCCTGGCCCTGGAGTCCCTGCGCCCCAAGGGCGTCCGCAGCATCACCGTCGAGCCCGCCGTGGAACGCGAGATCGTCGCCCTGACCCTCCCCGACCTCGCCCAGGTCCCGGCGGTGGCGGCGACTCTGGACCACCTGGCGGCGACCGCGGGGCGGTGAGGAGCGAGTCGCCGAGCCGCGCCGGGGCCTTTGTCCCGGCGCGGCCGACGAAAGTCCCGGCGCGCGGCGGGGAACAGCCCACGCCCGGCGCTTCCCTCCCGGCACCGCCGCCCTCGACACCTCTGCCGGGACCGGCGGACAGCGCTGACGGCGTCAGCGTCCGGGCGACCCGGACACGCCCCCGAGCGGTCCGGCCCCGGTACCGGTGCGCCCCATAGGGCGAAGGGGGCGCGGCGTCCCCATCCGCCGGCATCGAGCCTGGTCAGCGACCGACCCGGCCGGTACTCCGGGCGCCGATGAAGCGGGGCGGCCGGGGACGCCGCCGGTCAGCCGAGCGGGGCTGGGGCGGGAGGCGGCGGCCCGGCGTGCGACCGGCCCTCGGCAGGCAACGGGCCCCGGCGCCCCGGCCGGGGCGCGCACCGCCGTCGGCACGGCCCGAAGCCCGGCCCCGCACCGCCCGCCCGTCTCGTACGGCGACGGGCCCGCACCCCGGACGCCCGGTGGCCGACCAGCGTGCCGACCCGGCGCCCACCGGTCCCCTTCCGGGGCGCGCCGAGCCCACCCCGCACCCCCGGCAGGCCACCGCGCCGTCCCGCGCCCCGGTCGGAGCCCTGTCACAGGGCATGGCACGGGTGCGGATCACCGCATGGGGAAACGTTCCTTCGAGAGATCACGGCAGGCCGGGCTCGGGCGGGGCGGAAACGGCGGCCGGCGCCGCGCCCGCCGGGGTCAGACGGGTCCGGGCACGCCCCATCAGTTCCTCGCGTTCGTCCTCGGTGAGGCCGCCCCAGACGCCGTAGGGCTCGCGGACGGCGAGTGCGTGGGCCGCGCACTCCGCGCGGACGGGGCAGCGCATGCAGACCTCCTTGGCGGAGGTCTCGCGGGCGCTGCGGGCCGCTCCCCGTTCGCCTTCGGGGTGGAAGAAGAGGGAGCTGTCGACGCCTCGGCAGGCGGCTAGCAGCTGCCAGTCCCACAGGTCGGCGTTCGGTCCGGGAAGGCGGGAGAAATCAGCCATTACTGGTCCCGTCGTAGCAGTGTCGGCCGTGCTGACGTGGACGGCCCTGGGTCGAGGGGCGGGCGCCGGGCGGGTGCGTCCGGGGTGCTCACTCTCGAAGACCGACATCTATGGTCCTAGAAGATGAAAATATGACTCATTGCGAATCTAGCCGCAGACACTGCCAAAAGGGAAGAAGAGGCGCTAAATGGGGCATAGCAGAGTTCATGGAGTACGGCTCACCGTGGCGGCCGTGCCACCGCCGGCCCGTGTTCGGCTCCTCACGTAGAGTGCCGAATGCGGTCGGTGACCCCGTAACTCTTTCGGGTGACCATCGTTGAGAGGGCTAGGCGATTGAAGGAAAAAGCGGTCGGGCAGATGTCCGACGGCGTCGATCGCGCAGGTGACGATTACGTACCAGCCTGGAGGCTCAAAGTGACGCGCATCAGCTCGGGAGGGCGGGTATGACATCCGTCCTCGTCTGCGACGACTCCCCGCTTGCCCGAGAGGCACTCCGCCGGGCGGTCGCGACCGTGCCCGGCGTCGAGCGTGTGACGACTGCGGCCAACGGCGAGGAAGTCCTCCGCCGCTGGGGCGCCGACCGCTCCGACCTGATTCTCATGGACGTCCGGATGCCCGGACTCGGCGGTGTGGAGACCGTCCGGCGGCTGCTCTCGGCCGACCCGGGTGCCCGCATCATCATGCTCACCGTCGCCGAGGACCTCGACGGGGTCGCTCTCGCGGTGGCGGCCGGCGCCCGCGGCTACCTCCACAAGGACGCCTCCCGGGCCGAGCTGCGGGCCACGGTCACCCAGGCGCTCGCCGACCCGACCTGGCGCCTGGCCCCGCGCCGTCTGCGCTCCGCCGAGATGGGCGCCGCGCCCACGCTCACGGCGCGCGAGATCCAGGTGCTGGAGGGGATGAGCCACGGCCGTTCCAACGCCGAGATCGGCCGCGAGCTGTTCCTCTCCGAGGACACCGTGAAGACACACGCCCGGCGCCTGTTCAAGAAGCTCGGCGCCTCCGACCGCGCGCACGCCGTGGCCCTCGGGTTCCGCTGGGGCCTGGTCCGCTGACCTGCCCGTCCTCCCCGTCCGCCACCCGGCGGACGGGGCGCACACCCCCGTTTCTCCGCCTCGCCAGGAGGGCTCGCGCCGGTTCGCGCGCCGATGCCGCATCCTTGAGGGGTGGAGTTCCTCGGGAACGAGTCGGTCGAGCGGCAGGGGAGGGCGCAGTCGATGAGGTCCGGCGCACCTGCTCATAACGCTTCGGTGCACAACGAGGGACGCGATGTCCCGGATCGTTCGGCGCCAAGGCACCATGGACCGATGCGTGGCGATGAGACGACGGCGATCGGCGGCCTCGTCCATCGTGCGGTGGAGGGTGACGAGCAAGCCACCCACGATCTGCTCGCGCACGTCCACCCGTTGGCGCTGCGGTACTGCCGTACCCGCCTCTCCCGGCTGCCGGGGGACGCCCGCCACTTCGTGGAGGACCTCGCGCAGGAGGTCTGCGTCGCCGTCCTCCTCGCCCTGCCGCGCTACAAGGACACCGGGCGCCCCTTCGAGGCGTTCGTCTTCGCCATCGCCGGACACAAGGTCGCCGACCTCCAGCGCGCCGCGATGCGCCACCCCGGCTCGACCGCCGTCCCCTCCGACGAGATGCCCGAGCGGCCGGACGACTCGCTCGGCCCCGAGGAGCGCGCCCTGCTCAGCAGCGACGCCGCCTGGGCCAAGCAGCTCCTCGCCAACCTCCCGCAGAACCAGCGCGAGCTGCTGCTCCTGCGCATCGCCGTCGGCCTCACCGCCGAGGAGACCGGCCAGATGCTGGGGATGTCCCCGGGCGCGGTCCGGGTCGCCCAGCACCGGGCGCTGAGTCGGCTGCGGGCGCTGGCGGAGCAGTAGCCGGGCGGCAGGCGGGGAGACGTCGGACACATGTGTCCGGAGGCATCCCGCTCATCTCTCCGGAGTGGAATGGGAGTGGGCGGAATCCCGTTACCATGGACATCCGCACCGATCAAGGCCATTTGGGGAAGGTGTCATGACTGCAAACGTCGACGGAGTGCCCGAGAAATTCGCGACACTCGGGCTGACCTACGACGACGTGCTGCTGCTGCCGGGCGCGTCGGACATGGCACCCGACCAGATCGACACCACTTCACGCCTGTCCAAGAACGTCAAGGTGAACGTCCCGCTGCTCTCCGCCGCGATGGACAAGGTCACCGAGGCGCGGATGGCCATCGCCATGGCCCGCCAGGGCGGCGCCGGTGTCCTGCACCGCAACCTCTCCATCGAGGACCAGGCCAACCAGGTCGACCTCGTCAAGCGCTCCGAGTCGGGCATGGTCACCGACCCGATCACGGTGCACCCCGACGCCACCCTCGGCGAGGCCGACGCGATCTGCGCCAAGTTCCGCATCAGCGGCGTGCCGGTCGTCGACGGCTCCGGCCGCCTGCTCGGCATCGTCACCAACCGCGACATGGCCTTCGAGTCGGACCGCACGCGCCAGGTGCGCGAGGTCATGACGCCGATGCCGCTGGTCACCGGCAAGGTCGGCATCTCCGGCGTGGACGCCATGGGGCTGCTGCGCCGCCACAAGATCGAGAAGCTGCCGCTCGTCGACGACGAGGGCGTCCTCAAGGGCCTCATCACCGTCAAGGACTTCGTCAAGGCGGAGAAGTACCCGAACGCCGCGAAGGACTCCGAGGGCCGCCTGCTGGTCGGCGCCGCCGTCGGCGTGGCGGGCGACGCCTTCGAGCGCGCCCAGGCGCTGATCGGCGCCGGCGTCGACTTCATCGTGGTCGACACCGCGCACGGCCACTCCCGCCTGGTCGGCGACATGGTCGCCAAGATCAAGTCCAACAGCTCCGGCGTCGACGTCATCGGCGGCAACATCGCCACCCGCGACGGCGCCCAGATGCTCATCGACTCCGGCGCCGACGGCGTCAAGGTCGGGGTCGGCCCGGGCTCCATCTGCACCACCCGCGTCGTCGCCGGCATCGGCGTCCCGCAGGTCACCGCGATCTACGAGGCGTCCCTCGCCGCCCAGGCGGCCGGCGTCCCGGTCATCGGCGACGGCGGGCTCCAGTACTCCGGCGACATCGCCAAGGCCCTGGTCGCCGGCGCCGACACGGTGATGCTCGGCTCGCTGCTGGCCGGCTGCGAGGAGTCGCCCGGCGAGCTGCTCTTCATCAACGGCAAGCAGTTCAAGTCGTACCGCGGCATGGGCTCGCTCGGCGCGATGCAGACCCGGGGCGACCGCAAGTCGTTCTCCAAGGACCGGTACTTCCAGGAGGGCGTCGCCTCCGACGAGAAGCTGGTCCCCGAGGGCATCGAGGGCCAGGTGCCCTACCGCGGCCCGCTCGCGCAGGTCGTGCACCAGCTCGTCGGCGGTCTGCGCCAGTCGATGTTCTACGTCGGCGGTCCCACCGTCCCCGAGTTGCAGCAGCGCGGCCGGTTCGTCCGGATCACCTCGGCGGGGCTCAAGGAGAGCCACCCGCACGACATCCAGATGACGGTCGAGGCGCCGAACTACGCCGCCAAGCGCTGACCCGCCGCAAGGTCGAAGGGGCGGCCCGGTACACCGGGCCGCCCCTTCGGCGTGCGGGCGGGGGATACTGATGGACTTGAGACCCACAGGAAAGGCCACCCAGTGACTGAGATCGAGATCGGGCGCGGCAAGCGCGGCCGGAGGGCGTACGCATTCGACGACATCGCCGTCGTCCCGAGTCGCCGCACCCGCGACCCGAAGGAGGTCTCGATCGCCTGGCAGATCGACGCCTACCGCTTCGAGCTTCCCTTCCTCGCCGCCCCCATGGACTCCATCGTCTCCCCCGAGACGGCGATCCGCGTCGGGCAGCTCGGCGGCCTCGGCGTGCTCAACCTCGAAGGGCTCTGGACCCGCTACGAGGACCCGCAGCCGCTGCTCGACGAGATCGCCGAGGAGCTGGACGAGGAGCGGGCCACCCGCCGCCTCCAGGAGATCTACGAGGCGCCGATCCAGGAGGAGCTGATCGGCCGCCGGATCAAGGAGGTCCGCGACGCGGGCGTCGTCACCGCCGCCGCGCTCTCCCCGCAGCGCACCGCCCAGTTCTCCAAGGCCGTCGTGGACGCCGGGGTCGACATCTTCGTCATCCGCGGCACCACCGTCTCCGCCGAGCACGTCTCCGGGGCCGCCGAGCCGCTCAACCTCAAGCAGTTCATCTACGAGCTGGACGTCCCGGTCATCGTCGGCGGCTGCGCCACGTACACCGCCGCGCTGCACCTGATGCGCACCGGTGCCGCCGGTGTACTGGTCGGCTTCGGTGGCGGCGCCGCCCACACCACCCGCAACGTGCTGGGCATCCAGGTCCCGATGGCCACCGCCGTCGCCGACGTGGCCGCCGCCCGCCGCGACTACCTCGACGAGTCCGGCGGCCGGTACGTGCACGTCATCGCCGACGGCGGCGTCGGCTGGTCCGGCGACCTGCCGAAGGCCATCGCCTGCGGCGCCGACGCCGTGATGATGGGCTCCCCGCTGGCCCGCGCCACCGACGCGCCCGGCAAGGGGCACCACTGGGGCATGGAGGCCGTCCACGAGGACGTGCCGCGCGGCAAGCTGGTCGACCTCGGCATGGTCGGCACCACCGAGGAGATCCTCACCGGGCCGTCCCACAACCCCGACGGCTCGATGAACATGTTCGGCGCGCTCCGCCGGTCGATGGCGACCACCGGCTACAGCGAACTGAAGGAGTTCCAGCGCGTCGAGGTCACCGTCGGGGACTCGCACCACAAGCGCTGACCCGCACGGTCCTCGCGCGTGCCGCTGCCCGGCACTCCCTTCGCGGAGTGCCGGGCAGCGGTGTGTCCGGGCAGGTCACAGGCGGTGGGCGGCGCCCGCCGGGGTGGTGCCCCGGGTGTCGAGGAGCAGCTGCGCCTTCACGGCGAGGCCCTGGAGGTCGTACGTGCGGTGGTTCTGGAGCAGGATCGTCAGGTCCGCTTCGGCCGCCGCCTCGTACAGGGAGTCGGCGCGCGGCACCGGGCGGCCGGCCGGGGACCAGTGCGGGACGTACGGGTCGTGGTAGCTGACCGAGGCGCCGCGCTCGGTCAGGCGCAGGGCGATCTCCTGGGCGGGGGCGCCCTGTTGGTCGGCGACGTCCGGCTTGTAGGTGACGCCGAGCAGCAGCACGCGGGCGGCGCGGGCGGACTTGCCGTGCTCGTTGAGGAGCTGGGTGGCGCGCTGGATGACGTACTGCGGCATGCGGGCGTTGATGTCGCGGGCGAGGGAGACCATGCGCAGGCCGTTGCCGGGGGTGGCGTCGGCGTGCGGCAGGCAGCTGGGGTCCAGCGGCAGGCCGTGGCCGCCGACGCCGGGGCCGGGGCGGAACGCCTGGAAGCCGTACGGTTTGGTCTCGGCGCAGCGGATGACGTCCCACAGGTCGACGCCGAGGTCGTGGCAGAGCACCGCCATCTCGTTGACCAGGGCGAGGTTGACGTGCCGGTAGTTGGTCTCCAGGACGTGCACGGTCTCGGCCTCGCGGGGGCCGCGGGCGCGGACCACCTTGTCGGTGAGGCGGCCGTAGAAGGCGGCGGCCGACTCGGTGCAGGCCGGGGTGAGGCCGCCGATGACCTTGGGGGTGGCGGCGTAGCCGTGGGTGCGGTTGCCGGGGTCGGTGCGGCCGGGGGAGTACGCGAGGTGGAAGTCGCGGCCGGCCCTGAGACCCGAGCCGGACTCCAGCAGGGGGCGCAGGAACTCCTCGGTGGTGCCGGGCCCCGCCGGGGACTCCAGGATGACCGTGGTGTGCGGGCGCAGCCGGGCCGCCAGCGCCCGGGCGGCCTCGGCGAGCGGCGCCAGGTCGACGCCGCCGGAGGGGCCGGGGGGCGCCGGGGCGCAGATGACGGCGGTACGCACCCGGCCCAGCTCGCGCGGGTCGGCGGTGGGGCGGAAGCCGCCGGAGAGCATCCGGCGGACGTCGGCGGCGGTGAGGGCGCCCTCGGCGCCGGTGTGGGGGAGGCGGCCCGAGGCCAGGTCGCGGGCGCGGTCCGGATCGTAGCCGACGGTGTCGACGCCCGCGCCGACGGCGGCCTGGGCGAGGGGCAGGCCGTGCGAGCCGAGTCCGATGACGGCGAGGTCTGCGGGCATGGCGGTGGACCGTCCTTCCCAGGGCCGGGGCGTCGGGGGAGCGCGGAGCGCGCCGGTCCGGGCTCCCCGAGGTGCGCGGGACCGGCGCGGACCTGCGTGAATGTCACACTAGGCATACATATGACCGAGATGCGGTATTGATGTCCGACGCGCACGCATGTCGGCGCGCAGGGGTGGTACGCCTGCCGCCGTCCAGGTGGCCCTTCCGCACCCGGGCGGTGGCAGATACGGGACAAGCGGGTCA
Organism: Streptomyces sp. BBFR102; assembly: GCF_051397025.1. Lineage (NCBI taxonomy): Bacteria > Bacillati > Actinomycetota > Actinomycetes > Kitasatosporales > Streptomycetaceae > Streptomyces > Streptomyces sp. BBFR102. The sequence continues at coordinate 2,072,652 of NZ_CP195757.1, read as the reverse complement.
GAATTCGGGCAGAGCGGGCGGGTTTCCGGGAGGCGGCGCGTGGGCCGCCCGGGGAACGGGCACACGAACGCCGTGGGCCCGCCCCGGGCGCGAGCATCCGCCCGTCCCGCCGCGGCACCAGACCAGGCCGGACCACGCAGACGTCACGGGAGGTTACGGGTGAGGACAGGCACACTGGGACCGGACGAGCGGGCCGAGGCGCTCGCCGCGATGGCCGAACGGGAACTGGACATCCTCGTGGTGGGCGGCGGAGTGGTCGGCGCGGGAACGGCGCTGGACGCCGTCACCCGGGGCCTGTCCACCGGCCTCGTCGAGGCCCGCGACTGGGCGTCCGGCACCTCCAGCCGCTCCAGCAAGCTCATCCACGGCGGCCTGCGCTACCTGGAGATGCTCGACTTCGCCCTGGTCAGGGAGGCGTTGAAGGAACGCGGCCTGCTCCTGGAGCGGCTCGCCCCGCACCTGGTCAAGCCGGTGCCCTTCCTCTACCCGCTCCAGCACCCCGCCTGGGAGCGCGTCTACGCCGGAGCCGGCGTCGCCCTCTACGACGGCATGGCGATGGCCCGCGGCCACGGCCGGGGCCTGCCCACCCACCGCCATCTCAGCCGCCGGCACGCCCTGCGCGTCGCCCCCTGCCTGCGCAAGGACGCCCTGGTCGGCGCCCTCCAGTACTACGACGCCCAGATGGACGACGCCCGCTACGTCCTCAACCTGGCGCGCACCGCCGCCTCGTACGGCGCCAAGGTCGCCAACGGGGCGCGCGTCACCGGGTTCGTCCGCGAAGGCGAACGCGTGGTCGGCGCCCTGATCACCGACGTCGAGAACGGCGGCGAGTACGAGGTCCGCGCCAAGCAGGTCGTCAACGCCACCGGCGTCTGGACCGACGACACCCAGGCCATGGTCGGCGAGCGCGGCCAGTTCCACGTCCGCGCCTCCAAGGGCGTCCACCTGGTCGTCCCCAAGGACCGCATCAACTCCTCCACCGGCCTCATCCTGCGCACCGAGAAGTCGGTCCTCTTCGTCATCCCCTGGGGCCGGCACTGGATCGTCGGCACCACCGACACCGAGTGGGACCTCGACAAGGCCCACCCGGCCGCCTCCAGCGCCGACATCGACTACGTCCTCGAACACGTCAACTCCGTGCTCGCCGTGCCCCTCTCGCGCGACGACGTCGAGGGCGTCTACGCCGGGCTCCGCCCGCTGCTCGCCGGCGAGTCCGACGCCACCAGCAAGCTCTCCCGCGAGCACACCGTGGCGCACCCGGTGCCCGGGCTGGTGGTCGTCGCCGGCGGCAAGTACACGACGTACCGGATCATGGCCAAGGACGCCGTGGACGAGGCGGTGCGCGGCCTCAACCAGCGCGTCGCCGACTGCGTCACCGAGGAGGTGCCCCTGCTCGGCGCCGAGGGCTACCAGGCCCTGTGGAACGCCCGCGCCCGCACCGCCGCCCGCACCGGCCTGCACGTGGTCCGCATCGAGCACCTGCTCAACCGCTACGGCACCCTCACCGACGAACTCCTCGGCCTCATCGCCGGGGACCCCTCCCTCGGCGCGCCGCTGCGCCACGCCGACGACTACCTCCGCGCCGAGATCGTCTACGCCGCCACCCACGAGAGCGCCCACCACCTCGACGACATCCTCACCCGCCGCACCCGCATCTCCATCGAGACCTTCGACCGGGGAACGCGCAGCGCCCGCGAGTGCGCCGAACTGGTCGCCCCCGTCCTCGGCTGGGACCGGGAGCGGATCGACAACGAGGTCGCCCACTACGAGATGCGCGTCGAGGCCGAGCGCGAGTCCCAGCGCCAGCCGGACGACCTGACGGCGGACGCGGCACGGCTGGGGGCGCCGGACATCGTGCGGGGGTAGCCCCGCACGACGTCCGGACGGGCCCCGGGACGAGACGGCCCCGCCGGCCGCGTCCGGAACACCCCGGCTCAGGGTGATCTGTCGTCATATCGAGGGCACCCCGGCCGATCTGAGCCGTTCCCGGCTTGATGAAGGCGGCCCCCGCCCCCCAGAGTGGCCCCATCCCCCAGGCGCAGTCTGCTCCCCGCGTGAGGGACAATGAAGGCTCTGTCGGGGCGGGTTGCAGAGGGGACGCATGACGGACGCGGAGCAGTCGCAGAAGGGCCGTCCGGACGACGCGGCCAAGGACGGCGGCCGGCTGCTCGCCGGGCGGTACCGGCTGGGTGGCGTGCTGGGCCGGGGCGGTATGGGCACCGTGTGGCGTGCCGAGGACGAGACGCTGGGGCGGACCGTCGCGGTCAAGGAGTTGCGGTTCCCCTCGTCCATCGACGAGGAGGAGAAGCGGCGGCTCATCACGCGGACCCTGCGCGAGGCGAAGGCCATCGCCCGCATCCGCAGCAGCGGCGCGGTCACCGTCTACGACGTCGTGGACGAGGACGACCGGCCGTGGATCGTGATGGAGCTGATCGAGGGCAAGTCCCTCGCCGAGGTGATCCGGGAGGACGGCACGCTCACGCCGAAGCGTGCCGCCGAGGTCGGGCTCGCCATCCTCGGGGTGCTCCGCGCCGCCCACCGCGAGGGCATCCTGCACCGGGACGTGAAGCCGTCGAACGTGCTCATCGAGGGTGACGACGGCCGGGTGGTGCTCACCGACTTCGGTATCGCGCAGGTGGAGGGCGACCCCTCGATCACCTCGACCGGCATGCTGGTCGGCGCCCCCTCGTACATCTCGCCGGAGCGGGCCCGCGGCCACAAGCCGGGCCCGGCCGCCGACCTGTGGTCGCTGGGCGGGCTGCTGTACGCCTCGGTGGAGGGCATCCCGCCGTACGACAAGGGTTCGGCCATCGCGACGCTGACCGCGGTGATGACGGAGTCGCTCGACCCGCCGAAGAACGCCGGGCCGCTGAGCGAGGTCATCTACGGGCTGCTCGCCAAGGACCCCGAGCAGCGGCTCGACGAGGCGGGAGCCCGCGCCCTGCTGCGGGACGTGCTCGCGAGCGAGGAGGCGGGTGCGGGCCAGGCGGCCGACGCGACCAAGGTCGTACCGCTGCCGAAGCCCGCCGACGGCGCCGCTCGGGAGAGCCGGCCGAAGCTGGAGAAGACGCCGAAGAGGGCCACGGCCTCGAAGGCGGCCGGCACCGCGGGCGCCGCCAAGTCCCCGGCGCTCTGGCCGAAGATGCAGGCGTCCGACGACGCGCCGGCCGTCCCCCCGGCCGTGTCCCCCGCCGCCGCGCCCGCCTCGGCCACCGCCGGGGGCGGGCGGCCGCCGACGGCGCGGGCCTCGCTCACCGACGTCGTGTCGCGCCGCTCGTTGCTGGTGGCGCTGGGCGTCGCCGTGCTGCTGGTCGCGGCCGTGCTCGGCTTCGTCCTCACCCGGGGCGGCGACTCCGGTGACGTGGCCAAGGGCGGCGACAAGAACGCCGCGGCCGGGGCCACCGGCGCCGCCGGCCGCGACCAGGCCGACGGAGGCAACGGCCCCGCGCAGGACGGCGGGAAGGAAGGCGAGGCAGCGGACGGCGGGAAGGGCGACGCGGACTCCGGCGACGGGGGCGCGGACAAGGGCGAGGGCGGCAAGGGCAAGGACGGCGACGCGGGCGAGGGCAGCGGCCACGACCCGGGCGAGCCGGGTGGGGACACCCTCGAACACACCACGTACCGCCACTCCCAGGGGTTCAGGATCGGGCTGCCCGAGGGGTGGAAGTACACCACCACCGGTGCCGCCGGAGCCCGGTTCACCGGGCCCGACGGGCAGAAGCTGCTGGTCGGGTGGACGGGGACGCCCAAGGACGACCCGGTCGCCGACTGGAAGGCGCAGGAGAAGTACATGCGCCGGGCGCAGTACGAGCGCATCCGGATCGAGGCGGTCGACTACCGGGGCTGGAACACCGCCGACTGGGAGTTCACCTACGTCGACGGCGGCGTGAAGTACCGCTCGATCGACCGAGGGCTGGTCGTCGGCAAGAGCCTCGGGTACGGCCTGATGTACACCGCCAAGGACGCGGAATGGCACTCCGAGCCGCGTGAGGGCACCTGGCGGACCTTCACGGAGACCTTCCAGCCGAAGAAGTGAGGCGCCGCCTCCCGGGCAGATGTTCCCCGGATCGCCCATCGCCCCCTCTCCGCCCGCCTCGCCACGTATCGTGAGGGGCGGCACGTCCAGGTGGGGGTAACGGGCGTGTGTGCGAAAGGATGTGGCCGCCTGGGGAGGGGGACGTGATGGACGAGTACGCGGGACGGGTCCTCGCCGACCGGTATCGCCTGCCGCTTCCTCCGGCGGGCGCCTACGAGCTGTCCGAGACCCGGGCGTTCGACTCCTACAGCGGCCAGGAGGTCCTGGTCCGCCAGGTGCTGCTGCCCGAGGTGGTCGACGCCGAGGTCCTCGACGGGCAGGGCGGTACGCACGACTACGCGCAGGCCGCGCCGCCCGGCGCCCGCGCCACCCGCCGGCCCGCCGACCCGGCCGTCCGCCGGGCCATGGAGGCCGCCCAGGCCGCCGCCGGCATCCCCGACCACCCCCGGCTCGACCAGGTCTTCGACGTCTTCGCCGAGGACGGCTCGCTGTGGGTCGTCAGCGAGGCCGTGCCCGCCCGGCCGCTGGCGGCCCTGCTCGCCGAGCGGCCACTGACGCCGTACCGCGCCGCCGAGGTCGCCGCCGACGTGCTGGCCGCGCTCAGGGTGCTGCACGCCCACGGCTGGGTCCACCGCAACATCACCGCCCGCACCGTGCTGGTCTGCGACGACGGCCGCGTCATGCTCACCGGGCTGGCCGCCGGCGCCGCCGAGGAGGCCCTCTGCGGCTACGACCCGGTCCCGGCAGCCGAGACCGAGGAGGAGCCCGGCCCCGCGCCGCAGGCCGCGCCGGACCCCGCCCCCGTACCGCGGCCCGAACTCCCCGCCTCCGCGGCGCCGGACGCCGCCACCGACGCCCGCGCCGCCCGGGCCGGGGCCATCGCCGCGTACCGCGCCGGGACCTCGCGGGCCGCCGCCCAGCTCAGCGAGGAGCAACGGCGCCGGCTGGGCGAGCAGCCCGCCGGGGCCGAGCCCGAGCCCGCCGCCGAGGAGCCCGAGGAGCGGGTGCCGGGGCGGATAGCCGACCCGTACGGGGTCGGCGGCGGCGAGCGGGCCCCCTCCTGGCACGGCGCCGCCCCGCGCCCCCGCGACCCGGCCGCCGGTGAGCAGGACGCCGACGAGGACCGCCCGCGCCTGCCCTACCAGGACCACCCCGAGCCCTACGGCACCCCGCGCGACCCGTACGCCCCGCCGCCCGGCCTGGAGCCCGAGGCGCTCGCCCCCGGCGACGCGGCGCCCTCGCCCTACGCCGACCACGTCGTCCTGCCCAGCCCGGACAGCCTCCCCGTCGCCGCCGTCCCGTACGTCCCCGAGCAGGCTGCGGTGGAGCTGGAGAAGCCCGCGCCGGCCAGCTGGGACGAGGTCATGGCCGCGCCCCGCGCCCCGGGCGGCGGCCCGGACACCCCGCTGGAGGCCGAGCGGGCGCGGCAGGCCCGGATGACCGTGGTCGGCGCCGTCACCGAGCGGTGGGCGCCCGAGCAGGCCGGGCCCGTGCACGACCGGTGGCAGCTCGCGGCGCCGGTCGGGCCCGCCGCCGACCTGTGGGCGCTGGGCGCGCTGCTCTTCCGCACCGTGCAGGGCCACGCGCCCTACCCGGAGGAGAGCGTCGCCGAACTGGTCCAGATGGTCTGCGCCGAGCCGCCCGCCTTCGCCGAGGAGTGCGGCCCGCTGCGGCCCGTCGTGGAGTCGCTGCTGCGCCAGGACCCCACCGAGCGGCCCGACTTCGAGGAGCTGAGCGGCTGGCTGCGCTCCCTGGTCCGCTCGGCGCCCGAGCCCGACGCCGGACGCGACATCGTCGCCGCCCCGCCCTACGAGCCCCGCAAGCTCCCCGAGAAGCGCCGCCGGGGCGAACTCGTCCGCCGCCGCAAGCGCCGCCGGGCCGAAGCCGGGCCGAAGCCGCCCGTCCACGAGGAGCGGCCCGCGCCCTGGGACCGGGCGGAGTTCGGCGACGGTGCCGACCTCGACCGCGCGTACAGCGCGCCCCGCGCTCCGCGTGCGACCCGGCAGGGGCGGGCGCCCAAGGAGCGGGGCGAGCCCAAGTCGCTCGGCCGGACCCTGCTGCTGAGCATCCTGGGCGGCGTGGTCGTGGTGGTCGGGGCCGCCGTGCTGTTCCTGCCCAAGGAGGGCGAGGGCGAGGGCCCCGCCGCGCCGCCCGCCCCCAGCGCCACCGGGGAGGCGCCGCCCGCCGAGTCCGCGCCCCCCGAGGGGGGCACCTCGCCCGACGGGGGAAAGACCGGGCCCACCGAGGAGGAGAAGAGCGAGGAGCCGCCCGCCGACGGCGACGCCCCCGGGGCAGCCGAGGGCTTCACCCTGCGCAAGGACGCCGAGGGCTTCCGGGTCGCGGTGGCCAAGGGCTGGCAGCGGCAGCCGAAGAACGGCCGGGGCCAGGTCGTCTACACCGACGGCACCTTCCAGCTGCTCGTCGTCCCGGGCCGGGACACCACGAGCCGGTACGGCCACGACCTCCTCGACTACCAGCTGGAGCACGAGCGGGAGCTCGACGCGTACCACGCCTCCTCCTGGGCGACAGCGCAGAACTTGCGGATGACCGACGTCGGCGGCCGGGCCATGGCCCAGGGCACCTTCACGTGGGACGCCGACGACGGCACCGAGCTGTACGTCCGCAACCTCGCGATGCTGGCCGGCGACCGCTACCACGTCGTCCAGGTGCGCGGACCGGATGCCGAACGGGACCAGGTGGACCGTCTGTTCGAGCAGGCGTCGGAAAGCTACACCCCGAACTGACATCCGCCCCGGCGGCCGCTCACCGCCGTCCGGAAGGCGGCCCTCGGGGCCGCCTTCCGGACGCGTGCGCCGTCGCGTCCCTCACACGCCCGTGATCGAGTTCGATTCGGCTTCCGGTGAAGCCGAGCCCCTGATCAGGGCATATGTGCCAGTGAGTGCTGGCGCGGTGTGGGGGTGGGGTGAAACGTACTTACCGGCGGGTACCAAAAAGCGCTGGGTGGCCGTACGCTCACGCTCATGACGGAGACGCAGGCCACCGGTGCGCGCACCGGCACCAACCCCCTCGCCCCGGCCCCCCAGGGGACCCGCACCGCGGCCGACGTGGTGACTCCCCAGGTGGTCGCGCAGCTCACCCGTGACGTGGTCGGTTCCGGGCGGACCGCCAACCACGCGCCGTTCACCGGCGAGAAGCTGGCCGACCTGCCCGCCTCGACGCCCGAGGAGGTCGCCGAGGCGTTCGCGCGGGCCCGCGCCGCGCAGGAGGCGTGGGGCCGCACCCCGCTCGCCCGCCGCGCCGCCGTGCTGCTGCGCTTCCACGACCTGGTGCTGGCCCGCCAGGCCGAGGTGCTCGACCTCATCCAGGTCGAGACCGGCAAGGCCCGGCTGCACGCCCACGAGGAGGTCCAGGCCGTCGCGCTGGCCGCCCGCCACTACGGCCGCAAGGCCCCCTCCTACCTGCGTCCCAAGCGGCACACCGGCGCCGTCCCCGTGCTGACGAAGATCACCGAACTGCGCCAGCCGCGTGGCGTCGTCGGCCAGATCGTGCCGTGGAACTACCCCTTCGAACTCTCCGTCGGCGACGCGCTGCCCGCCTTCGTCTCCGGCAACGCCGTCGTGATGAAGCCCGACACCGAGACCGCGCTGACCGCCCTGTGGGGCCGCGACCTGCTCATCGAGGCGGGGCTGCCGGCCGAGGTGTTCCAGGTGGTCATCGGCGAGGGCCAGGTGGTCGGCACCGAGATCGTGCGGCACGCCGACTACGTCTCGTTCACCGGCTCCACCGCCACCGGCAAGATCGTCGCGCAAGCCGCCGCCGCCCGGCTGATCGGCTGCTCGCTGGAGCTGGGCGGGAAGAACGCCATGCTGGTCCTGGAGGACGCGGACATCGAGAAGGCCGCCGCCGGGGCCGTCCGCGCCTGCTTCTCCTCCGCCGGGCAGCTCTGCATCTCCATCGAGCGGCTGCTGGTCCACGAGTCCGTCGCCGACGCCTTCCTGGAGCGGTTCACCGCCCTCACCAAGGCGATGCGGCTCGGCAACTCCCTCGCCTACGGCGCCGACATGGGCTCGCTCGCCGGTGAGCGCCAGTTCGAGGCGGTCCGCTCCCACGTCGAGGAGGCCGTCGCCAAGGGCGCCAAGCTCCTCGCGGGCGGGCAGCCCCGGCCGGACATCGGCCCGTACTTCTTCGAGCCGACCATCCTGGACGGCGTCGAGGAGGCCATGGCGGTCTGCAACGACGAGACCTTCGGCCCGGTCGTCTCCGTCTACCGCTTCCGCGACGAGGAGGAGGCGATCACCCGCGCCAACGCCACCTCCTTCGGCCTCAACTCCAGCGTCTGGACCAAGGACGGCCGCCGCGGCCGGGCCCTCGCGGCCCGCCTGCGCACCGGCACCGTCAACGTCAACGAGGCGTACGCCTCCGCCTACGGCTCGGTGCAGGCGCCGATGGGCGGCATGAAGGAGTCCGGGATCGGCCGCCGGCACGGTGCCGAGGGCATCCACAAGTACACCGAGCCGCAGACCGTCGCCCACCAGCGGCTGCTGCCGATGGCCCCGTCCCTCGGCATGGACGACGCCAAGTACGCCGAGTTCATGACCCGCAGCCTGCGTGCCATGAAGCTCTTCCGCCTGCGCTGATCCACCCGGCGCAGGGCCGGCCCACCCCGCCCGGCGCCTCCACCCCGCCGCGCGCGGGGGCCCGGCACCCGGCACGGGACGGCCGGCCGGGCCCGCGCGCCGGCTGGCCGCGCCCGTACGAACCGAGGAGTGCCCATGTCACAGGAGAGCTCTGCCCAGAGCCGGGACGTCACCCCCGAGCCCGCCGGGGCGGCGCCCCCGACGGCCCAGGACGGGTACGACTACGACGTGCTGGTCGTCGGCTCCGGCTTCGGCGGGGCGGTCTCCGCGCTGCGGCTGACCGAGAAGGGGTACCGCGTCGGCGTCCTGGAGGCCGGACGCCGCTTCACCCGCGAGAGCCTGCCGCGCAACTCCTGGGACCTGAGGAACTACCTGTGGGCCCCGGCGCTGGGCCTCTTCGGCATCCAGCGCATCCACCTGCTCGGCAACGTCATGGTGCTGGCCGGCGCGGGCGTCGGCGGCGGCTCCCTCAACTACGCCAACACCCTGTACGTCCCGCCGAAGCCCTTCTTCACCGACCCCCAGTGGGGCGCCGTCACCGACTGGCAGGACGAGCTGAGGCCGTACTACGACCAGGCGCGGAAGATGCTCGGCGTGCGGCTCAACCCGACCACCACCCCCTCCGACGTCCACCTCAAGGCGGCCGCCGAGAAGATGGGCTTCGGCGACACCTTCCACATGGCGCCGGTCGGGGTCTTCTTCGGGGACGGCCGGGACGCGACGGGCGCGAGCCGCGCCAAGCCCGGCGAGGAGGTCCCCGACCCGTACTTCGGCGGGGCCGGGCCCTCGCGGCGGGCGTGCAACGAGTGCGGCGAGTGCATGACCGGCTGCCGCCACGGCGCCAAGAACACCCTCAACGAGAACTACCTGTACCTCGCCGAGAAGGCCGGCGCCACCATCCACCCGATGACCTCCGTCGTCGCCGTCACCGAGGACTCGCGCGGCGGCTTCGCGGTCCGCACCCTGCCCACCAACGCCAAACGCAAGGGCCGCGGCCGCACCTTCACCGCCCGCCGCGTCGTCCTGGCCGCCGGGACCTACGGCACCCAGACCCTGCTGCACCGGATGAAGGACACCGGGCTGCTCCCGCGCCTCTCCGACAAGCTCGGCACGCTGACCCGCACCAACTCCGAGGGCCTGGTCGGCGCGCAGACCACCGACCGCCGCTACCGCAAGGCGCACGGCGTCCGGAAGGCCGACTTCACCAAGGGCGTCGCCATCACCTCCTCGGTGCACCCCAACGACTCCACCCACATCGAGCCGGTCCGCTACGGAAGGAAGTCCAACGCCATGGGCGGCCTCACCGTCCTCCAGGTGCCGTACGCGGAGGACTCCTCGCGTGTCGCGGGCTTCCTCGCCAACTGCGCCAGGCACCCGCTGCTCGTGCTCCGTTCGCTCTCCAACCGCCGCTGGTCGGAGCGGACCATCATCGGCCTGGTCATGCAGTCCCTGGACAACTCGCTGACCACGTACCGCAAGCCGAAGGGGCTCGGCAAGGGCCTGCTCACCGCCCGGCAGGGCCACGGCGCGCCCAACCCGACGCAGATCAAGGAGGCCGGGGAGGCCGCCACCGCCATCGCCGCGGAGATCAACGGCTTCGCCGGCTCCAACATCGGCGAACTGGTGGGCACCCCGCTCACCGCGCACTTCCTCGGCGGCTGCCCCATCGGCGCCACTGCCGACGAGGGCGTCATCGACCCGTACCACCGGCTCTACGGCCACCCCGGCATCACCGTGGTCGACGGCTCCGCGGTCTCCGCCAACCTCGGCGTCAACCCCTCGCTGACCATCACCGCCCAGGCCGAACGCGCCGCCTCGCTCTGGCCCAACAGGGGCGAGGCCGACCCGCGCCCCGCCCAGGGCCTGCCGTACGAGCGGATCGCGCCCGTCGCGCCGGTCCGCCCGGCGGTCCCGGCCGAGGCGTTCGCCGCGCTCGACCTGCCCTTCCTCGGGATGCCCGCGCTGCCGCCGAAGCGGCAGGACGGGGCCGGGGCGGCCGAGGACGCGTAACTCCCCTCCCCGCCCGGCCTGTTCCGGGAACGGCGAAAGGACCTGCACCCCCCTCCGAGTGCAGGTCCTTCCGCCTTGTCCACGCCTTCCCCCGCGCGGCCCCGGCACGTCGGCCGGGAGCGCGCGAGGCGGGTCAGGCGGCGGTGCCGACGCCGCCGCGACGGCGGACGGCGAAGACGACGCCGGTGCCGGCGAGGACGGTCACGCCGCCGACGAGGCCGAGGAGCGGCAGCATCGAACCGGCGCCGGTCTCGGCGAGCTGGCCGGTCGGCTCCAGGGACTTCTTCTCCTCGACGGGCTTGAAGCCGCCCTGCGGCTTCTTGCCCTCGTTCTCCTCGGCGTCACCCGGCTTCGGGGTGGCGCCGGCGCCGATCACGGTGAAGTCGTACTCGGCGTAGGCGTTGGCGAAGCAGTCGGCGTCCTCGTCCAGGTAGCCGCCGAAGCCGATGGCGTAGCCCGCGCCGAGCGGAGCGTCCTCGGAGAGGGCCATCCGCAGCTTGATGTCGATGGTCTGACCGGCCTTGAGGGTGGTCTCACCGAAGGCGACGCCCATGCCGGCGTCCTTGTAGAAGGAGATCCACCGCTTCGACGCGGGGTCGTAGAACGCCAGGTCGACGTGGCTGAGGAGGCCGTCCTCCATCCAGACGTCGTCCTCGTTCATGATCGCGGCGCCCCACTCGACCGACTCCAACGTGTTCTCACCGGAGTTGGCGGCGCTCAGCGTGAACTCGTGGGTGGAGCCGGCGCGGACCTGACCGGGCAGGCCGGAGACGGCGAGGGTCAGGTCGGAGGCCAGGTCGTTCCCGTCCTCGTCGACGCAGTCCCAGGGGCCCTCCTCGTCGTCCTCGTCCTCGTCCTCGGACTCCGACGGCGACGGCTCGGGCTCCTCGCCGGGCTCCTCGGTGCCCTCGGTCGGCTCGACGCCGGGCTCCTCGGTGCCGGGGTTCCCCTCCTCGGGCGCCGACGCGCTGGCGGTCGGGGCCGGCTCGGTCTCCTCCGGGGCGGTGGGAGCCGGGTCGGTCGCCTCCGGCTCGGTCGTCTCGCTCTGGGACGCGGAGGGCGCCGGGGTGGTCTCGCTGGTCCCGCCGTCCTGCTGTCCGTCCGTGGCGAAGGCGGCGGGGGCCGCGAGCAGCGCGACGGGGCTGATGACGGCGGTCGCGGCGGCGACGGCCATGGCACGGCGAAGCTTCATTCAGACCTCGGGTGTAGGCGTGCGGCCCTCGGGTCGCACGGAGGTGAAGGCGGCCGCCCGCCGCAGGGAACACGGAAGTGGCCGGTGTTTCGCATGGATGACCGCGCGTTCGCTCGAATGGTTGTACGGAGCTTCACGGAATTCTTACGCCGCCGGGCGCATGCCCCCGGAGATGTCCTGATTGCCGGGCCTTGCTCCCGTAATGCCCGCAGGGCGGGTGAAGTCGCGGCCTGCCGGGCGCGCGAAGGCCCCGCGGCGTCGTCGTCCCTGGACGCGGCGGGGCCTTCGGCGCGGCACGGCGTCGGCGGACGCCAGGGTGCCGGGCGGCGGCGCCGGGGGAGTGGGCGGCACCGGAATGTCGTACGGGGGGCCGGGGTGGGGCCGGCCGGTGGTGCGGGGCCCGCGCGGGGAGACGGGGGCCCGAGACGACCGGTTCCGGGCGTCCCCGGAGCCGGCCGTTCAGAGGGTGACCGGACTGCTGTCCCCTGCCGTCCGGTCACGCTGGAGCGAGGTCCCACGACGTGCGGACAGGCGCCGCACGTCTCATCGCTCCAGTGAAAGCCACGCGTGGTTCTTGCTGGCCCGCCCCTGGCTGGCACGGACACCGGGAACAACGAGGCCCGGCGCGCGCCGGTCACGCTCCGTACGGGTGAGAAGCGATGCGAACTCAGGTGCGGGGCGCTCAGACCCGGCCCCGGGACAGCTCCAGGAGCGTCATGGCCAGCGAGGTGCCCGGCGCGCCGAGGGCGTCCCGGTAGTGGCTGAGGATCTCCATCTCGCGGGAGAGGTTGACCCGGCGGCCACCCGAGGAGATCCGCGCCTCCTGGATGACGGCGGAGACCGCGATCCGCTCCTGGACCAGGCCGATGATCCGGTCGTCCAGCGCGTCGATCCGCTCCCGCGCCCCGCCGATCAGCTCGGCCGCCTCGGGGGTGCGGGCGCCGGTGCGTTCGGAGGGGTGAGCGGCGGGGCTCGTGGCGGTCGTGGTGGTGGTCATGGGGAGGGCTCCTGCTCCGTCGTGGCCGGTCCGGGCGGGCCGGCGGTGGGGCGGGCGGGGAGCCCCGGGGGCGAGAGGTCCGGGAAACGGAAGGCGCCCCGGGCCGTTCGGCCCGGGGCGCCTTCGCACGCTTGTCAGTGGATCAAGCAGCACGACCATGGCAGCCGGCGGGCCGGGTGCCATAGGTAAAGAGGAAGCTGAGGTGCTGGATCACGGGGCCAGTATGCACCCGCCGCCCGCCCCCGGGGCAAGCCGGGCCGGATGGTGAGACGGCCCACACCCCCGGGGCGGCCCTCGCCCGAACTGGCCAGCCCGGCCGCGGGACCGGGCGCGGAGCGGGTTCCTCCACGGGGACGAGACGGAATGAAGCGGACCGGGGCCCCGTTAGAATCAGTGGACATCCACCCCCCTGTGATCAGCCCATGAATCACCCGATCACCCGCCGGAAGGCCGCCGCAGTGCCCTCAGCGTCCCCCGCGTCGCCCGCCGCAGCCGAGACCGTCCTGGTCGTCGACTTCGGCGCGCAGTACGCCCAGCTCATCGCCCGCCGCGTCCGCGAGGCCCGTGTCTACAGCGAGATCGTGCCCAGCACGATGCCCGTCTCGGAGATGCTCGCCAAGAACCCGGCGGCCATCATCCTCTCCGGCGGCCCGTCCTCGGTGTACGCGGAGCACGCCCCCACCCTGGACCGGTCGCTCTTCGAGGCCGGTGTCCCGGTCTTCGGCATGTGCTACGGCTTCCAGCTGATGGCGCGGACGCTCGGCGGCACCGTCGACAACAGCGGCGCCCGCGAGTACGGCCGTACCGAGCTGACCGTCTCCAAGTCCGGCTCGACGCTCTTCGAGGGCACCCCCGGCGAGCAGTCGGTGTGGATGTCGCACGGCGACGCCTGCTCGGCCGCGCCCGAGGGCTTCACCGTGACCGCCTCCACCGCCGTGGTGCCGGTCGCCGCCTTCGAGAACGACGAGAAGAAGCTCTACGGCGTGCAGTACCACCCCGAGGTGATGCACTCCACCCACGGCCAGCAGGTGCTGGAGCACTTCCTGTACCGGGGCGCGGGGCTCTCCCCGAACTGGACCATGGGCAACGTCATCGAGGAGCAGGTCGCCGAGATCCGCGCCCGGGTCGGCGCCAAGCGCGCCATCTGCGGCCTCTCCGGCGGCGTGGACTCCGCGGTCGCCGCGGCCCTCGTCCAGAGGGCCATTGGCACCCAGCTGACCTGCGTCTACGTCGACCACGGCCTGATGCGCAAGGGCGAGACCGAGCAGGTCGAGAAGGACTTCGTCGCCGCCACCGGCGTGCAGCTCAAGGTGGTCGACGCCGAGGAGCGCTTCCTGGCCGCGCTCGCCGGGGTCAGCGACCCCGAGCAGAAGCGCAAGATCATCGGCCGGGAGTTCATCCGCGTCTTCGAGCAGGCGCAGGCCGAGATCGTCGCCGAGGCGGCCGGTGAGGGCGAGGACGTCGCCTTCCTGGTCCAGGGCACCCTCTACCCGGACGTGGTCGAGTCCGGCGGCGGCACCGGCACCGCCAACATCAAGTCCCACCACAACGTGGGCGGCCTCCCCGACGACATCGAGTTCGAGCTCGTCGAGCCGCTGCGCATGCTGTTCAAGGACGAGGTCCGGATGGTCGGCCAGGAACTGGGCCTGCCCGAGGAGATCGTCCAGCGCCAGCCCTTCCCCGGTCCCGGCCTCGGCATCCGCATCGTCGGCGAGGTCACCAAGGACCGCCTCGACCTGCTCCGCGAGGCCGACGCCATCGCCCGCGAGGAGCTGACCGCGGCCGGGCTCGACCGCGACATCTGGCAGTGCCCCGTGGTGCTCCTCGCCGACGTGCGGTCGGTCGGCGTGCAGGGCGACGGGCGGACCTACGGGCACCCGATCGTGCTCCGGCCCGTCTCGTCCGAGGACGCGATGACCGCCGACTGGACGCGGATGCCGTACGACGTGCTGGCGCGGATCTCGACGCGGATCACCAACGAGGTGGCCGAGGTCAACCGGGTGGTGCTCGATGTGACGAGCAAGCCGCCGGGGACCATCGAATGGGAGTGAGCCTTTCGGCTCAGGTGTGACGTCGGGTGCCGTTGTGTCCCCTTGCCGGGGGTGCGGCGGCATTTGGCGTTTTCTGGGGCGCCCCCCCGGGGGTGGTCTGCCTGTGCGGCGGCGGGGCGCGTGTCACCGATGGCCTCAAGCGCCGGCCGGGCTGGGGTTTGGCCTCAAGCGCCGGCCGGGCTGAGTTTTCGGCTGGGGTGGTGCCTGCGGTGCGGCTACGGGATGGCCTCAAGCGCCGGCCGGGCTGGGGTTTGGCCTCAAGCGCCGGCCGGGCTGAGTTTTCGGCTGGGGTGGTGCCTGCGGTGCGGCTACGGGATGGCCTCAAGCGCCGGCCGGGCTGGGGGTGGCCGGCCGGGCTGGAGGTGGCCGGCCGGGGGGTGTTGGTCGGGCTGGGGGTGGCTGGTCGGGGACGGGGACGGGACGGGGCCGGGGTGGGGGGCGTCGGGTGGCGGGGCCGGGTGGGTTTTGGGTGGGTCAGTGCCTTCGGGATTCGTGGAGGGGGTGGCCGGGGCGCCAGAGGGTGATGACCATTTCCTCTTCCTCTGCGTTCAGGCCGGACCAGACGATCTCGGTCAGTTCGGTGCGGAAGAGGTGGAAGGGGCCCGGGGGCGGGTTCTCGGTGTGGCGGAAGGCGGTGATGACGGCCGGGTCGGTGACCTCGATGGCGCGGCCGGCCACGCGGACGTCGCCGTCGGCGATCTCGGCGCCGGCGCCCGGGTTGGCCTGGAGGGCGAAGCGGGGGTCGCGGTGGAGGTCGTGGGCCTTGCGGGAGGCGGGCATCATGCCGAGCCACAGCTCGCCCTGACTGAAGCTGACCTCCAGGCCCGAGGTGCGGGGGGAGCCGTCCTTGCGGAGGGTGGCGAGGACCTGGTGCCGGTACAGGCGGAAGCGGGCGGCCACGCGGTCGGCGAAGGCGGGTTCGGCGGTGGCGAAGGCGGACCAGGAGACGCCTGCGGGCAAGGGGTACGCGGATTCCATACCGGGAGTCTTGCCGGGATACCCGTCAGCCACTGTCGGGTTTACGGGGCGGTGTGGAGCCGTTTCCCGGTGCGCCGGGGACGCCGGGCGCACGCCCCCCGGGGTCGCTTCTCCGCTGGTCAGCGCCGTGCCCGTAGCCGCACGCGCCCCTACGTGGCATCAGCACGCCCCTGATGTGCCCCGGACCCTGCCCATACGGCACAATTTGCAGTCACCGCGCGGCAGTTGGCGGGCCCTTGACCGGGCCCGGGACCGGCGCGCGCGAGGGTGCCGTGCGGCACCGGGACCAGCGTGGACGACGGGGAAGGCGGGCATGGACCGTGGCGGGGCGAGAGGCCGGTAACACGGCGGACGACACCAACGGGGCCGGCGGCGTGCCGGTCGCCCCCGGCCACCGCACGGGCGAGGCCCCGCCGCCCGTACCGCACCAGGCCGGCGCCCCCGACGACCGGCCCGCGCCCGGGGACGGCGAGGCGGAGCGGGCCGACGCCCCGCACCCGCACACCTGCGCCTGCCCGCGGTGCCCGCGCGGCGCCCGCGCCGCCCACCGTGAGGCGCAGGCCGCCTTCCGCGCCCGGCGGGACGCGCTGGCGGCGGGCGAAGGGCTGCCGGCCGCCGTCTCGTACTCGGCCGGGGCCTCCCGGCAGTGGATCTCCGACGAGCTGACACAGGCGGCCCGCGAGGTCGGCGCCCGGGCCCGGGCCGAGGCCCATGGCTGGTACGTGCTGCTGTGGCGGCGCACCCTGTACGTCGTCTGGGGCGCCGTCGCCGTGCTCCTCCTCGGACAGGTGGCCACCGCCTTCGCCGCCGGGTGGACCGCCGCCCGCACGGCCGGCCTGCTCGCCGCCCTGCTCGGCGCCGGGCTGCTCACCGGCGCGGCCCGGCTGCACGGGCGGCGCGGCGGCGTCCTCGCCCCCGTCATCGGCGAGGACAACCGGCTCTCCACCTCCCGCGCGGTCGCCGCCCTGTGGGTGCTGCTCACCGTGTACGCCGTCCTCGTGCTGGCCGGGCGGCTCGCCTTCGCCTCCGGCGACGGGGAGCGCGACACGCTCATCGCCGGGCTGGACCTCGCCCGGGGCGCGGGTCTGGTCACCGTGCTCGCCGTGACCTGCGCGGTGGCCGTCGTGGTCCGCCGCGTGGTCGCCGTACGCGTCCAGGGGCAGCGGCTCCAGAAGGCGCGGGCACCCCGGCCGCGCGCCGCCGACCTGCTCACCGACGACAGTGGCCGCGCCCACTTCGCCGACACCCAGTACGTCCTGGTCAGCGCCGTCGCCACGGTCTACGCGCTGGTCCGCCTGGCCCGCCGCCCCGACCAGCTGCCCGACCTGCCGTGGGGCCTGGCCCTGCTCGTCCTCGTCTCCGCCGCGACCTACCTGGCCAGCAAGTACGCCGAGGGGTCCCGGCCCGTCATCCACGCCGTGGTGCGCGCCCGCGAGGCCGGCGACCTGGACGGGCCGATCCGCACCGGCGACGACATCGAGATCCGCGGTGCCGGATTCCTGCCGCCCAGCGCCCGCACCCCGGACCGGCTCGCGCGGATGGTCGTGCGGATAGGAGCCGTCCACGTGCACGTCCCGCTGGTGCCCGTGCCCGGTGGCTTCACCAACCCCTCCGACACCGCGCTGATCGTCCCGGTGCCGGTCGAGGTCGAACCCGGCAAGGCCGAGGTCCAGCTGGTCTCCGCGGCGGGCGTCGAGACCAACAAGGTGACCATCGAGGTCGGCGACTGACCGCCGTCCGGCGTCGATACGGTGAAGGCGGCCCCCGCGCCCCGGCGGGGGAGTGCGTGACACGGAGGTCTCCCACGATGACGACGGCGGGTACGACAGGACCGAGGCCCCTGACCGTGGTGACCGGCGGCAGCCGGGGCATCGGCGCCGCCGTCTGCGCCCGGCTCGCCGCAGACGGCCACGACCTCGTCGTCGGCTACCGCTTTGACCGGGCCTCGGCCGAAGCCGTCGCCGAGCGGGTCCGCGCCGCCGGGCGGCGCGCGCTGGCGGTCGCCGTCGACACCGCCGACGCCGACTCGGTCGACGCGCTCTTCGACGAGGCCGCCGCCTTCGGCACCGTCACCGGCCTGGTCAACAACGCCGGGACCAGCGGCCCCGTCGGCCGCCTCGCCGACGCCGACCCCACCGGGCTCTCCCGCGCCCTGGACGTCAACGTCCTCGGCTACCTGCTCTGTGCCCGCCGCGCCGTCCGCGACCTGGCCGCCTCCGGCGGCGGCGCCCTCGTCAACGTCTCGTCCGCCGCCGCCACCCTCGGCAGCCCCGGAGAGTACGTCCACTACGCCGCTGCCAAGGCCGCCGTCGACACCCTCACCGTCGGCCTCGCCAAGGAAGTCGCGGACGACGGCATCCGCGTCAACTGCGTGGCCCCCGGCGTCATCTGGACCGACTTCCACGCCGACCCCGAGCGGCCCGCCAAGCAGGCGGCCGGTATCCCGCTGGGCCGCGCCGGGCAGCCGGAGGAGATCGCGGCGGCCGTCTCCTGGCTCCTCTCCGCCGACGCCTCGTACACCACGGGCGCCGTCCTGCGCGTCGCCGGAGGCCGCTGACCCGCTCTCCGCTCCGCATGGCCGAAGCCCGGAACGGGCAGGAGCGCCGACGTCCCCCCCACCCCCAACCCGAGAGGCGGCAGCCCCCATGGCACATGGGACCCTGCTGCAACAACCGGGCGGCCTCGGCCCCCGGCGCGGCATCCGCGCCAGCCTGCGCCGGTACGCCCTGTTGCCGCTCCGCGTCTTCCTCGGCGTCACCTTCGTCCATGCCGGCCTCGGCAAACTCACCGACCCCGCCTTCCTCTCCGCCTCCGGCCCCGGCTCCCTCGGCGAACTCCTCGACGCCGTCCACTCCACAGCGGGCGCCCCCTTCCTCGTCGATCTGGCCCAGCACAGCCCCACCGCCTCCGGCACCGCCCTGGCGACCGGCGAACTCCTCGTCGGCCTCGGCACCTTGCTGGGCCTGTGGGCCCGCGTGGCCGCAGCGGGCGGTGCCCTCATCTCCCTGGTCCTGTGGCTCACCGTCAGCTGGCCCACGACTCCGTACTACTACGGCAACGACCTGGCCTACCTGCTGGCCTGGCTGCCCCTGGTCCTGGCGGGCGCGGAGCACTTCTCGGCGGACAACGCGCTGCGGCTGCGGCGGAGGAGGGGACTGGACATGGGGCTGGGGGCGGGGGACTGAGGAAAGGCTCCGGCGGACGCACTCAAGGAGGCGAAGCGTGTTCGTCTACCCCTCCGTCCGCGTACGCGAGGACGTGACGCGGATCGGTGTACGTGCCGACGAGGCCGGTGATCTCCACGTCGAGGCCGGTCTCCTCCCCGACCTCGCGAACGGCGGCGCCAGGGAGGGTGTCGAACGACTCGGCGTATCCCTTGGACGTGGTTCCGCTCTCCGGGCGGAGGCGTCGGAGACAGGGGACCGGAAGAAGGCGTACGAGGTGGGCCGGGAGGTCCGGAGCCACCGGCGCGTCAGTGGCCGCCGACTCGGTCCCCCGTCCTCCGGCGGCGCCGCCTGCGCACCAGGTGCCCGAAGACCCCCACCGCCGCCGCCACCCACAACCCGCCGCAGACCAGCGGGAACAGCACCCACCACGGGACGGACCAGGCGGAGGCGGCGTCGCCGGTGTACAGGACGGCGGCGGCGACGAGGACGGTGCCGGCGAGGAGGCGGCCGGGCTGGGGTTCATGGCGTAGCACGGATGACCTCCGTCAGGCCGAAGCCCGTTTCGACGTGGACGGTGAGGAGGCCGCCTTCCTTCGCGGGATAGGTGGCCTTGCGTGAGACGTCGTTGCCGATCCTCACGCCGTCGTTCCGGTCGCCGGGGAGCTGGACGGTGCCGAGGCCGGAGGCGGCGCGCAGGTCGACCGAGGTGGTGCGGGGGAGGAGGACGCGCAGGTGGCCGGTGGCGACGCGGGCGCTGACCGAGGCGCGTTCCCCCTTCGGGACGGTGACCTCGCTGAGGTCGAGGGTGGCGTCGCCGGTGCCGATGCGGTACTCGGGGCGGAGCGCCGCGGTGTCGGCGGGGCGCCAGGTCGGGGAGGACCAGTCGGTGGTGGCGTCGGCGGGGAGGTTGGCGGCGCCGGCCAGGGCGACGGCGGTGAGGACGGCGAGGAAGATCGTGCCGATGCCGGTCCGGCCGAGGAAGGCGCTCACCGCGACCCCGAGGCCGAGGACGCCGAGCGCGACCGCCAGCCCGGTCTGGAGCGTGGGCCCCAGCGGCTGGGAGTCCCAGTCGGCGAACGCGGCCAGGGTGCCCGCCGCCCCGGCCAGCAGGAAGGTGAGGAAGCCCAGGGAGCGGGGGCGGCGCGGCCGTTCGGTGAACCGGCCGCCGGGACGCGGGCCCGAGGAGCGGGCGCGGGTGCTGGTGGCGCCGCCGGTGTCGTCGGCCAGGGCGGCCGGGCCCCAGAGGTAGCCGGTGGTGCCGTCGTGGCTGCCGTCCTTGACGATCGGGCCCTGCCACCAGGACCCGGGCCCGTCGGGCACCGGCGGCGCCTTCGGCTCGGGCGGCATTCCCTCCTGGGACCGCTCGTCCTGTTCCGGCCTGGTCCTCGACCAGTGGGCGGCCCCGGCGAGGAGCAGCCCCAACAGCACGGCGAACCACAGGAGCTGGCCGTTGTTGATGACCGAGAGCAGCAGCCCGCAGCCGACCATGGCGAAGAGGACGGCGGTGAGCGCGGGCCCGTCGACCCGCCCGGAGAGCAGCCGGCGCGCCTCGTTCTCCTCCTCACCCTCGTACGGCACCAGCAGCCAGGCGAAGCCGTAGAAGAGGAGTCCGACGCCGCCGGTCGCGGAGAGCACGGCCAGGCAGATGCGGAAGATCAGCGGGTCCAGGCCGTAGTGCAGGCCGATCCCCGCGCAGACGCCGCCGATCTTGCGGTGGCGCCGGTCGCGGCGGAAGCCGGGGGGCCGCTCCTCGACGGGCGGTTCGGGGGTGGGCGGGGCACCGGTGGCTCCGGTGGGCGGCGGGGTCATGGCTCCATGGTGACGGCGCACGTGCCGTCCGGGCAGCCGGTACGACCCTGGGCGGACCCTGAAATCGACCCCGAGTCCCGGACCGGGGCCGTCCTGGGGGAGAACCCTGATGCCTCCCGCCGTGCCGCCGTGTGACGATCGCTCCATGCCGGACGCCGCAGCAGGGACCATCGAGCAGGAGCGGGAACCGCGCAAGCTCTACCGCAGCAGCGACGGCCGCTGGCTGGGCGGGGTCGCGCGCGGTCTCGCCGGCCACCTCGGCCTGCCCGTCTTCTGGGTCCGGCTCGCCTTCGTCGCCCTCTTCGTCGCCAACGGCCTGGGCGCGCTGCTCTACGCCGCGTTCTGGTCGTTCGTACCGCTGGGCGTCGGCGGTCTCGCCCCGCAGCCGCCGACCGCCCCCGCCAAGACGGACCGGGGGCAGCTCGTCGCCCTGCTGGCGCTGCTCGTCGCCTCCATGGTCTTCGTCGCCTCGGTCGACCTGAACGGCACCGCCCGTACCTACCTCTTCCCCGCCCTGCTGGTCGGCGCCGGTGTCGCCGTGGTCTGGCGGCAGGCCGACAACGCCCGCCGGGCCCGCTGGGCCGAGGTCGGGCTCAGGCGCCGCAACCTGACGCTGGCCCGGTCGGCGGCGGGTGTGCTGCTGGTCGGCGCCGGGGTGTCGGGGATGTTCGTGCTCCAGGGGTCGGCCGAGCACCTCGGGGCGATCCTCCAGGCGTCGCTCGCCGTGCTGGTCGGGGTGGCGCTGCTGGCCGGACCGTGGCTGGTGCGGATGGCGCAGGACCTCGGGCAGGAGCGGCTGATGCGCATCCGCGCCCAGGAGCGGGCCGAGGTCGCCGCCCATGTCCACGACTCGGTGCTGCACACCCTCACGCTGATCCAGCGCAACGCCGACCGGCCCGCCGAGGTCCGCCGCCTCGCCCGTTCCCAGGAACGCGAACTGCGCAACTGGCTGCACCGGCCGGAAGGTTCGGGCCGCGCCGCCGAGGACGAGCCCGCGACGCTGGCCGAGGCGGTCAAGCGCGCCGCCGCCGAGGTCGAGGACAAGCACGGCGTACCGCTGGAGGTCGTCCTGGTCGGCGACTGCCCGCTGGACGAGCCGCTGCCCGCGCTGATCCAGGCCGCGCGGGAAGCCATGGTGAACGCCGCCAAGTACGGTGGCGAGGGCGGGCCCGTGCAGGTCTTCGCGGAGGTCGCCGGGGAGGACGTCTTCGTCTCCGTACGGGACCGGGGCCCCGGTTTCGACCTGGACGAGGTGCCCGCCGACCGGATGGGCGTCCGCGAGTCGGTCATCGGCCGCATGGAGCGCCACGGCGGCACCGCGCGGCTGCGCTCCGCGCCCGACGGCGGGACCGAGGTGGAGCTGGAGATGAAGCGGGCGACGGCGCGATGATGGGTACGGGCGGCGAGGCGGGCGCAGAGGGCGGCCGGCCGAGAGAGAGGGCGACGACATGAGCGAGACCACGGCCGGCGGCGGCGCGGGCGGGGGCGAGCGGCGCGTACGGGTCGTCCTCGTCGACGACCACCGGATGTTCCGCACCGGCGTCCAGGCGGAGATCGGGCAGACCGAGGAGACCGGCGTCGAGGTGGTCGGCGAGGCCGACGACGTGGACCAGGCGGTCACCGTCATCACCGCGACCCGCCCCGAGGTCGTCCTGCTCGACGTGCACCTGCCCGGCGGCGGCGGTGTCGAGGTGCTGCGCCGCTGCGCCGGGCTGATGGGCGCCGCCGAGCGGCCGGTGCGCTTCCTCGCGCTCTCCGTCTCCGACGCCGCCGAGGACGTCATCGGTGTCATCCGGGGCGGCGCCCGCGGCTACGTCACCAAGAACATCACCGGCGCCGACCTGGTCGGCTCCGTCTTCCGGGTGCAGGAGGGCGACGCGGTCTTCTCGCCCCGGCTGGCCGGGTTCGTGCTGGACGCCTTCGCCTCCACCGACGCTCCGCCGGTCGACGAGGACCTGGACCGGCTCACCCAGCGCGAGCGCGAGGTGCTGCGGCTGATCGCCCGGGGCTACGCCTACAAGGAGGTCGCCAAGCAGCTGTACATCTCGGTGAAGACGGTCGAGTCGCACGTCTCGGCGGTGCTGCGCAAGCTCCAGCTCTCCAACCGCCACGAGCTGACCCGCTGGGCGACCGCCCGCCGCCTGGTCTGACCCCGGAGGGGGTGGGCGCGGCGGCCGGGGCCCCGCCGCCGCCTCGTCCGGCCGCGCCACGGCGTGGTAGGTCCCCAGGGCGACAGCGGACAGGCGGGGGGTCCGGAGGGGAACCCGGGCCCCCGGCCTCGACGAGAAGGAGTAGGCCGGGCCCGCCGGACGACGGGGCGTCCGGCCGGAAGGGACCACGCCATGCCGCGCCACATCCTCACGGGCACCCCCGGAGCGGGCAAGACCACCGTCCTGCGGGCCCTGGCCGCCCGTGGTCACCGGACCGTCGGCGAGGCCGCCACCTCCGTCATCGCCCGCGCACAGGCGCGCGGCGTCCCCGAACCCTGGACCGACCCCGGCTTCGTCGCCCAGGTCACCGCCGAGCAGCGGGCCCGGCAGGAAGCGGCCGACGCGTCCGGCCCCTGCTTCTTCGACCGCTCCCCGGTCTGCACCCATGCCCTCGCACCTACCTCGGCCACCCCGTCCCGCCCGCCCTCACCGCCGAGTTGACCCGCCTCACCACCCCGCCCGGCGTCTACGAGCCGTACGTCTTCCTCCTCCGCCCCCTCGGCTTCCTGGAGCCCACCGACGCGCGGCGCATCAGCTACGAGGAGTCGCTCGCCTTCGAGAAGGTGCACGAGGAGAGCTACCGGCGGTTCGGGTTCCGGCTGGTGGAGGTGGCGGCGGGGACGGTGGAGGAGCGGGTGGAGCGGATTCTTGACGTGGTGGGGGCCTCGGAGGTTTGACCGGGGGCCGGGAATGAAGGCGGAACCGCCATGGTCTGGTCCGGTCCGGAGGAAGGGAGTCGGTGCCCGCTGCACGGGATGAGGGGGTGGATCGGCGGGGGCGGCCGAGTCGGCCGCCCCCGCCGACCCCCGTCAGGCGGGCAGCGCGTACAGCTTCTTGCCGTGCAGGGCGAAGACCCGCTTGCCGTCGGTGGCCACCAGCCACGCGTGGTGGTCGCCCGAGCCGTCGTTGAAGGTCCAGCGAAGCCTGCCCGACGCGGCGTCGAGCGCGGCCACGCCGCCGTCCTTGTCGAGGTCGGTCGCGACGTAGAGGACCCCGCCGGCCGCGACGTACTGCCGGGGCACCTGGAACCCGGCCGCGGCGAGGTCCTTGGACTGCCAGCGTTCCTTTCCGGTGGCGGGGTCCAGGGCGCGGACCGTGCGGCCGCTGTCGGCGACGTACAGCACGCCGTCCACCACGGCCGGCTCCTTGAAGACGGTGAGGTGCGTCGACTTCACCGACCACTTCCGGGCGCCGTCGGCCAGGGCGAACGCCTGGAGCCGGTCGCCCTGCGGGACGATCACCAGGTCCTCGTGGACGGTGAAGAAGCCGTAGTTGGTCTTGTCCGTCTTCTGCGTCCACACCTGCCGACCGGAGCTGGTGTCGCGCACGGTCAGGTTCTTCTTGAAATCGGTGTAGACGAGGTGGCGGCCCCGGACGGAGGCGTGGATGCCGTTCTGCTCGGTTCCGAGGTCGCGCTGCTCACTCCAGACGACCTTGCCCGTGCCGGCGTCGAGGCCGGCGATCACGTTGGTGTGCGAGGAGTTGTCCTCCTCCAGGACCTCGGCGACGACGTACACCTGCCGCTCGTCGACCGCGATCGGCCTGGGCTGGCGGTACTTCTTGCCGAGGCGGCCCTGCCAGGTCTCCTTGCCGCTCGCCGGGTCGTAACCGGACACCGTGCCGTCGTACGTGCCGCTGGCCAGGTAGAGGGTGCCGTCGCCGACCAGCAGCGGGGCACCGGGGGCCGCACCGTCCGGCAGCGACCAGCGCTCCTCGCCGGTGGCGGCGTCCCGGGCGGAGAGCGGGGAGCCGCTGGCGATCACCAGGCCCGCCACGGCGACGAGTTCGTCGTTGTCCCCGTAGGTCTCGGCCGGCACCGACCGCGTCCACAGCGCCTTCGGCGCCTTCCCGTCCTCGCCGCCGCCCCCGCCCGCCGAGGGCTCCCCGCTCCCGCCCGGCCTGTCGCCCCCGGTACCCCCCGACCCCGCGTCGCCCTCGCGGCAGCCCGCCGCCCCGGCCCCCAGGACCGCCAGGGTCAGGCCGCCCCCGGCCAGCCGCAGTATCCGCCGTCTGGAAGCCCCGCCCACCGTCGTGCTCGTCATCGTGCCGTCCCCCTGGGGTGATGTCTCTCCGAAATCCCGCTCGCGCCGAGGAACGTAGGCCGCCGCCGCCCGGTCGCGGAAGGCGGTGCGGCCCAACCGGGACGACATCGTGAACAGGCCGGTACATAGGCCGAGGGCCACCTGGCCGATCCGGCCGTCCCGCCCTTCGTCGCGGTCACCTTGGCGACGCGCCGCCCCGGCGCCTGGTCCTGCTGATCCATGGCCGCCGGGCCAGGTCGGCGGCAGAGCGGGTACCCGGCTTCCCATGGCCGTATCCACAGCGGGTCACGCCGGACGGCGGCGACAAGGAGCGGGGAGGCGCGGTCCCTCGCTCCACGATCTGGCGGGAGGCGCACCGCTGAAATCCGTTCGCGCGCCGTCAGCACGCGGGTCGCCGTCGGGTGACACCTCACGAAGGCGGAGAGGATGACCTCGCAGACCCCCTGCTACCGCGGGGCGGGCGGGGCGCGGACCTGGTGCGGCGGGCGTACGCGGCCACCTTCGGGTTGGGGGGGACTACGTCTGACGGGGGGCCCGTCGCGCCGGGCGGGGCGCCGGGGGCCGGGCGTGGGCGCCGGAAGCCAGAGGCGGCTCGTACACCCCGCCCGAGAAGCGTGCCACGTAGTGCCAGACCTTTTTCAGGTCCTGATCGGGCGCCACTTCGTGCCGCACCGCCGCGCCGATGAGGCCGGGGTCCAGCCATCCGTCGGCACCGGCCAGTTCCCGGGCCAGCTGTACGTACTCAGGTCCCCGGAAGTCCGGGTGGCGGGCCAGGTCGGCGACGAGGACGCGGAAGCCGGGGTGCCATTCGACCGGGCAGCCCAGGGCGCGGGCCTGGTCCTCTACCGGGGTGGAGCGGTAGCAGGGGTCCAGGACCAGGGCTTCGACGTCGCGGGAGAAGAGGACCGGGCCGTGGACCTGGGCCTCGACGTAGTCATCCAGGAGGTCGGGGCGGGAGGGGTCGTTCGCGGCGAGGGCCAGCAGCGGCATCCGGTCGGCGGTGGCGACGGAGCCGGGGCCGGTGGAGCTGTCCGGGTAGCAGTAGGTCGCGCGGGCCGACACCTGTCGGCGCAGGCGGAAGTGGGACGAGCCGAAGCGCGGGGCGGCGCCGACCGGGCGGTGGCGGAAGTTCAAGGCGCCGTAGACAGGGCGCTCCTGGGGCGGGCAGTCGTCGTACGCCCCGCCGAACAGACGGCTTTCCCAGTGCCACCGCTCCCCGCCGGGGCGGGCGGTCAGGCCGCCGTTGCTGGTGCCGGTGGCGAACTGGGAGCGGTAGGCGCCGTCCACGGCCATCGCCTGGAGGACGGGCACGCCCCGGCAGAAGCGGTCGGGGTGGAAGTTCAGGGTGAGGCGGTGGCCGTGAGGGAGGGGCGGGCCGAACGGGGCGCGGGCCGCCGTCAGCCGCAGGGCTCGCTCCCGCCGTGCCCGTGCCGTGCGTGACTCCCTCATGCGGGCAGTGTGGCGGGGGAGGGCGTCGGGCGCCCGCGATTTTTGCCCGGTGGTGCGCGGGGCGGCCTCTTCGGGTCCTCCGATTGCGTTCCGATCCCGTACGTCCAAAACTGGACAAGGCACCCCCTCGCGCCCACGCCCACGCCCGGAGGCTCGCATGGCGTTCCAGCTCCCCCCGCCCCCCGACCCGTACCTGGAAACGGCCGCCAGGGAACTGGCCGAGGCGACCGGTCCGCACCCCCGGATCTACGAGGTGCCGCCCGAGCGGGGGCGGGAGATCCTCGCCGGGTTGCAGAGCGGGGAGGGGGTGGAGCGGCCCGCGGTCGACGAGGAGTGGGTGAGCGTCGACGCGGGGCAGTGGGGGCGGGTCCGCACCCGGATCATCCGGCCGAGGGGCGCCTCCGGGCCGCTTCCCGTCGTCTTCTTCATCCACGGCGCGGGCTGGGTCTTCGGCGACGAGAACACCCACGACCGCCTCTTCCGCGAGTTGGCCGTCGGCGCGGGCGCGGCGGGCGTCTTCCCCGTCTACGAGCGGGCGCCCGAGGCCCGGTACCCGACGCAGGTCGAGCAGAACTACGCGGTCGGCCAGTGGGTCCTGGAGCACGGCGCGGAGCACGGCCTGGACGTCTCGCGGGTCGCGGTCGCCGGTGATTCCGCCGGCGGCGCCATGGCGGCCGTCTTCGCGATCATGAACAAGGAGCGCGGCGGTATCGACCTCATGGCGCAGGTGCTGCTGTACCCGGTGGCCGACGCGGACTTCGACACCCCCTCGTACCTCCAGTTCGCCGAGGGGTACTACCTCACCCGGGACGCCATGACCTGGTTCTGGGACCACTACGCGCCCAATCCCGCCCAGCGGACCGAGGTCTACGCCGCGCCGCTCCAGGCCACCACGGAGCAGCTGCGCGGACTGCCCCCGGCGCTGGTCGTCACCGGCGAGGCCGACGTCCTGCGCGACGAGGGCGAGGCGTACGCGGCGCGGTTGCGGGAGGCCGGGGTGGCCGTGACGGCCGTCCGCGTCACCGGCACGGTCCACGACTTCCTGCTGCTGGACAGCCTGCGGGACACCAGCGCCGCCCGCGTCGCCCGCCACCTCGCGGTCGACGCCCTCGGCAAGGCCCTGCACGACTGAGACCCGTACGCCCCCTCGTGCGCCGTCGCCCACCGGCCGGGCGGCGGCGTGTGGTGCAGCGGCCCCTTCGGGCGGGTAACCGCATCAGCATGAGCCATACACACGGGCGCGACGGGCGGAGCCGGCGGCGGAGCGGGCGGGGAGCGGCGTGGGGCGGGGCGATGGCACTCGCCTGCGTGGCCGCGCTGACGGCGTGCGGGCCCGGCGGTGGTGACGCGGACGCCGCCGGCGCGCAGGGCGGCGACCGGGCCTCGCCGGCGGTCACCCCGTCCGACGCGGCCACCCCGGCGGAGACCGGGGCCCCGCCGGAGAGCGCGGCCCCCTCCGCCGGTTCCGGAGCCCGGGAGAGCAGCCCGCCCGCCGCCCCGCACCCCGGCACGGTCGGCCGGTGCGAGGCGAGCGGGCTGGCGCTGTCGCTTGTGGCGCACGGGCAGGAGATGAACAGCGAGTACTTCGACCTGCGCCTGACCAACACCGGCACCGAGCCCTGCGACCTCCTCGGCCACCCCGGGGTCTCCCTGCTGGACGCCGGCGGCAACCGCGTCGGCGAGCCCGCCACCCGCAGCCGGGACGGCGCGGGCGACGGCGGCCCCGTGCGGCTGGGGCCGGGCCAGGCGGCCCACGCGACGGTCAAGACGGCGGGTGAGGGCGTCACCGACGGCCGGTGCTGGCCCGACGCGGCGGCCCTGCTGGTCTATCCGCCCGGCTCGAAGCAGACGGTGACGACGCGTGAGCTGGACGGCCTGCGGGTCTGCGGGGACAGCTTCCAGGTCGGGCCGGTGGGCGACCGGGCACCGTGACGGGCCGGCCCCGCACACGGCCGCGGGCGGCCACGAGGATCGTCCTCGTGGCCGCCCGCGGCCGTCCCGGAGGGTGCGTCAGCGCCGGTTGCCCGTGAACAGCCGGTAGAGCATCAGCACGATCACCGAGCCGACGATGGCAGCGATCCAGGTCGACAGGTGGAAGAACCCGTTGATCGAGTGGACGCCGAAGATGACCTTGCCGAGCCAGCCGCCCAGCAGACCACCCACGATGCCGATCACCATCGTGATCAGGCAGCCCCCGGGGTCCTTTCCGGGCATCAGTGCTTTGGCGATGGCTCCGGCGATGAGGCCGATCAGAATCCAGGCGATGATGCCCATGAACGTGTCCTTTGCTTTCTCGGTCTGTCCAACAGCCGCTACTACAAGTGTGTCGTACCGCAGACGCATGCCCAGACCGCGCCGACCCATGTCTTTCGGGAACGGGCGATGGCCGACCCGTCCGGTGGACACCGGCCGCCCGCCACGAGTGCCCGGCCCACGGCGGCCGGGGGCCGCGGCCCGACGGCTGGCCCGACCTCACCTCCGACCGCGCGGGGCGGGAAGTGCACCACGTCCAGCGGGCGGACTTCCACCCCGATCCCCTCGCCGCCCCCGCCGATCGGCACGGCCTCGCCGCCGAGTTCACGGCGGACCGGGAGGCGCTGCCGCGCGTCCGGCCGAAGCCCCGCGTCCGCCCCCGCACACCCCGGCCGACTCTCCCGCCGACCGGCGCGACGCGTCCGATGCCGGCGAGGACGTCGGCTCACCGGCCGCCCAGGCGGGCTGCGGCTGACGGTGGATCACCCCGCCCTTCATGACGAAGTCGACCCGGCCGGTCACCTCGATGTCGGTGAACGGGTCCCCGGGCATGGCGACGAGGTCGGCGGTCCTCCCCTCGGCGATCACTCCGAGATCGTCGAGCCGGAGCAGTTCGGCGGCGACACTGGTGGCCGCCTTCAGGGCCCGCAGCGGCGAGACCCCGGCCGAGACCAGCGCCGGGAACTCCCGCCAGTTCTCCGCGTGCGGGAACATCCCCGCGTCCGTGCCGAAGGCGATCCTGACCTCACTGGCCGCCAGGTGCTCGGCGGCGGCCAGCAGTGCGTCGTGGAACTGCCGGAACTTGCGCCGTTTGTAGGGCGGCCGGGTGCTCCAGTACGCGTCGTCGTCCACCCGCCGGGCGTCCGCGAGGATCGTGTACAGCGTCGGTACGAGGAAGACCCCGGCGTCCTCGACCATCGCCAGGGTCGCGGCCGAGGCGAGGTTGCCGTGCTCGACGCTGCGGACACCGGCCCGCACCGCGCGCCGGACCCCCTCGTCGCTGTAGACGTGCGGGGTCGCCGGGACACCGAGGTCGGCGGCGGTGGCGACCAGGGTGTCCATCTCCTCCTGGCTGTAGGTCGGGCGGCTGGGATCGTCCGAGGGGGAGCTGAAGCCCCCGGACGCGGCGAACTTGATCCAGTCGGCACCGGCCCGGATCTCCTGGCGCACCCGGGTGCGGATCTCGTCGGGACCGTCGGCCGCGGCCATCTCCAGCACCCGTTCGCGGCCCTGCCGCTGGTCGTCGAGGACCCCGCTGAAGTCGCCGTGGCCGCCGCGCGCCGAGATGAGGTGCGGGGCGACCAGCATGCGCGGCCCCTCGATCAGTCCCGCCGCCACCGCGTCCCGCAGGTCCAGCGTGGTGTACGCGACGTCGGCGCAGGTCAGGTCGCGGATCGTGGTGAAGCCCTGGGCCAGCAGACTCCGCAGGACCGGGGCAGCGCGCAGCGCCGCACCCGCCGAGGAGCCGAGCAGCGACCGTGTGATGTCGGGCTGGATGGCGACGTGGGTGTGGCAGTCCATGAACCCGGGCGTGAGGGTGTGTCCCGTCAGGTCGACGGTCCGGGCCCCCGGCGGCGGGGTGAGTCCCGCGCCGACCGCCCGCACCCGGCCGTCCTCGACCCAGACGTCCAGCGGCCCCGCCGGAACGTCGGCGAGCCCGTCCCACACGGACGCCCCGCTGATCAGAATCGCGGTCATGCCGACCACACCTCCCGCACGGGGCCGACATGGGGCGCACGGCGCGGCCCAGGTCCCACGGCCAGGCTAGGCGCGCCCCGGCCGACCCGCATCCGGGGCCCGCGTCCGGGGCCCGGAGCCGGATCAGACCGGGCGGACCCGGGCCCGCAACAGGCGGAACTCGTTGCCCTCGGGGTCTCCAGGCATACGGAACCAGTGGTTCTGGAGTGTCGTCACGGGTGCGTCGGACCTGGTCAAGCCCGGTACGGAGTCGAACGGCGAGCCCCCGCTCCCTACGGCGGGCATGACGACTGCCTGCACCCCGAAACCCCCTCGCGCGTGAGTCCGCCGAGGAATTCGGCGAAGAGGCGCGAACCGCGCGAGACGTTTCTGTTTCCCCCGAGTAGTGCCCGTTCCCTCTCCTGCGGGCGCCCAGGGAACGCCCCTTCCGGGCCGTCAGGCCCTGTTGGCCCGGACCCACCTGCGCTGCGGCTCCCTACGCCCAGCCCGCCACCGGGTCCGGCATCGGGATCGCTGCGGCCTTCCGCTACGTCCATCAGGCGATAGAGGTCCTGGCCGCGCTCCCGCCGACCCTGGCCGAGGTCACGCGGACCGCGCGTCGGCCGGCCTTCGTGATCCTCGACGGGACGCTCCTGCCGATCGACCGGATAGCCGCGGACACCCCGTACTAGGACAGGTCGACATCCCAGGTTCGGTCACCCGCGGCTCGGTGGCGGATCGGTGCCGTGGGGTTCGCCGGGTCGAGGTCCGAGGTCAGGGTGTGGGTGACTACGTCGCTGGTCCACGCGGGCGCGTTGCTGTCGAAGCGTTGCCCGGTGTTCCGCGCGACCTTCCAGCGGAACCTGACGGTGTAGGACTTCAGCCAGTAGCCGTCGCTCATGCGCCCCGTGGTGGAGAATCCGGGATCGTCGTTGAACGTGATGCTGTTCTGGCTGTCGGTGATGACCGCGTTGGTGTAGTTCGGCCGGTACGGGCCGTCCTGCTGCCAGTCCCGGTGGCTCGGCGTCCCGTCGGGGTCGGAGGGGGTGATCTGCACGTTCTCGTCCTGGACCTGCTGCCAGAACACGTAGTTCGTGGAGACCCGCTGCGGGGCGCCGTCGGGGTTGTGCAGTGTGGCTGCCTGGCTGAAGCCGATGCTCTGGTCCCCGTGGAGATCCTGGGTCTTCGGGCCGTCGTAGGCGGAGGTGAACCTCAACTTCGGTTTGTCCAGGTCGAACGTCTTCGAGGAGCCCCGGGTGACGCGACCCCGCTTGGGCGCTCCCTCGGGCCCGTCGTTGGCCTCGGCCTCGGCGGCGTTGCGCTTGGGCGGCATCCGCTGGATCGCCTGCTGCTGCTCGGGCGCGCGGTGGGCCGGGCCGTGGGCGGCGGTGCCGCTGGCGGCCGTGGCGCGCTGGGTGTCCAGCGGCGCCGCCAGTGCGCGGGTCGCGTTCGCTTCCGCCGCGCGTTCGAAGCGGTCCGACGGGTCCGAGACGCGGAGCCCGGAGCCGTTGTCGGTACCAGCCACTGGTCCTTGGCGCTGTTGAATGACGTGGGTCAACTCGTGCGCCAGGGTGTGCCGGTCGTTGCCGCCGTCGCCCAGGACGACGTGACTGCCGGAGGTGTAGGCGCGGGCGCCGATCTCGGCGGCGGACGCCTTGGCGGCGCCGTCGTCGTGGACACGCACATCGGAGAAGTCCGCGCCGAGGCGGCCCTCCATGTCGGTGCGGGTGTCCTCGTCCAGCGGCCGACCACCGGAGCGCAGTACCTCGGGCACGGCGGAGCGCTGCACCGGAGCAGCAGCATCGGCCTGCCGGTGGCCGCAGCCGCCATCATGCTGGTGCTGCTGCTCCGGGGCCTGCGCCCCGAGTTGTCCGGACTGGCGCAGCATCTGGACGACCGCGCCGTTGCCGACGCTGCGCTGTAGGGCCAGCACCTCCGCCGAGGAGAGGTGGGCGGCTGCAGGCGTACGGGCGCTCGTGACCCGCCGCGCGGTACGTGCCGGGCGGCCGGGTCGTCTCTCGTCGGGGGTCTTGCCGGACTCTTGCATTCGCATCGCGCGGATGCCTCCCAGGGGCGAATCGGCTGTGCGTTCCCCGCCAGTGTGGCTCAGGCAGTGCGGTGAAAGTGCGACAAGCGCATGATCGGCGGCTTCAGGGTGGCCCGTCGCCGTCAGGCTTGCCCAGGGTCGTTTCCCGACAGCTGACGGAGAGTCAACTCGGCGGCGGGTGCGGAGTGGAGCGGGCCTCCCTCGGGCTACGCCCGCGACAGCGCCGGCGAGCACGTCACCTGCTACAGCACTCGGGGGCACTACTTCTCTCTGCGGAACGGGGGCGAGGCGGTCGACTTCATCCGCGGTGCGAGCGTGGGACCGTTCATCGCGCTTGTTCAGGGCGAACTCTTGGCGGGTGCCGCCAAGCTCGCCCGGGGGGGGGCCTGGACGGCGCTATCGGGCGGGGCCGGTCTCGGTGCTCCCCTCGCCCTCCCGGCCGACCTCGGCGTAGCCGGGCGCCTCGGTCCGGAAGCGGGCGAGCCGTTCGGCGCCGGCGGCGTCGATGACCAGCTCACTGATGCGGCATGCCACGGCGGGCAGTGTAGGCCCCGGCGGCACCCTGGCCCGATGCCGCGTTCTGTGCCAGGCTCCCAACAAGCTTACTGATGCGCGGAGTTCGGTCGAAGGGGGCTTGGGGTGCGGACGTCCCGTACGTTGACGGGCCGGTGCGCGGTCGGTGCCGCGGCCCTCGTCCTGGCGCTCGCCGGGCTCGCCGGCCAGGCGTCCGCCGCCGGACGCGAGCCCCTGCCCGCCGATCCCACCCTCGCCGACCTGACCTTCCTCACCGCGCACAACGCCATGCACAACACCGAGGACCAGGGGAGGTCCGCCCTCGCCGCCCCCAACCAGCCTCATCGCATCGCCCGTCAACTGGACGACGGGGTACGGGCCCTGATGCTGGACGCGCACCACGCGAACGGCCGCGTCCGGATGTGCCACGCCATCCCCGTCCTCAACCCCTGCGGCTCCAACGCCGACGCGGCCACCGTCTTCGGCGCGGTCGCCGACTTCCTGGAACGCGACCAGGAGGCCGTGGTCACCGTCTTCCTGGAGGACTACACCACCGCCGACCAGCTCACCGCCGAACTCGGCACGCTCCTCGCGCCCGACGGCCGCCTCGGTGGCAAGGTCTTCCGCCCCGACGCCGCCGGGGTGCGCGAGAGCGGCTGGCCGACCGTCGGCTCCCTGCGCGCGTCCGGCCGCCGCCTGCTCCTCTTCACCGACGACACCGCCGCCTCCAGCCGGGACCACGGCAAGAACCGCCTCGGCTTCATGGCGCAGAAGGACTGGACGGTGGAGAACCACTGGTCGATGGGGGGCGGCATCGGCGACGCCGACTGGTCCTGCCGCAGCCGCTGGGACGACGTCCCGCTCACCCGCGAGGAGCCCGGTTTCCGCCGCCTCTTCGTGATGAACCACTTCCGCGACGTCCCCATGTACCCGACCTACGCCAACGACAACGCGAAGCTCCAGGACCGCGCCGAGAACCACTGCCTCCCCGCCGCCGCGAAGAAGCCCAACTTCCTCGCGGTCGACCAGTACGGCGACGGCTCCCCCCTGTCCGCCGTCGACGCCCTGAACACCTACACGTACCGATGACGCGCGTGAGTACCTCTACTCAGGCTGTCCCGCCCCGCCCCTGACACCGTGGGACCCGACACCACCCACCACGGTATTCAGGAGACCCACACATGGCTGCCGCCCAGCGCTCCGCCGGTACGACCGTCCGCCGCGCCCTGCTCAACCCGGTCGCCCTCGCCTACCTGGCCGTCGTGGCCGCCGTCTGGATCTGGATCACCGTGGACACGCTCCTGGTACCCCACGCCGACGCGAGCCTGGCCGCCGTCTGGGGCTTCTTCGTCACCGCCCCGACCTCTTTCCTCTTCGTCTCCCTCCCTGGCCCGCTCCCCTTCGTCGGCGTCGGCGTCGGCGCCCTGGCCCAGGCGCTCGCGCTCGGCGCGGGGTACCGCAGGCTGACCGACCCGCCGCGTGGAAGCGGCCGGCCGGGCGCGAGCCACGCCTGAGCCGGTGCTGCCTCACCCCACCCGGGTGGCCCCCGCGAACGGCATCTCGCTGATCGGGGCGACGCGGACCGGGGCGCTCGGGTTGGGGGCGTGGATCATCTGGCCGTTGCCGATGTAGAGGCCGACGTGGCTGATCGATGAGTGGAAGAAGACCAGGTCGCCGGGGGCGAGTTGGTCACGGGAGACGCGCTGGCCGGCGTTGATCTGGGTGTAGGTGGTGCGGGGGAGCGAGACGCCGGCGGCGCGCCAGGCGGCCTGGGTCAGGCCCGAGCAGTCGAAGGCGTTCGGGCCGGTGGCGCCCCAGACGTACGGTTTGCCGATGGCGGTACGGGCGAAGGCGATGGCCTGGGCGGCGCGGGAGTCGGGGGCCTTGACCGCGCCGGTGGCCGGGGCGGTGGCGGGGCGGGCCTGGTCGCGGGAGGCGCGCGGGTCCTCGCCGGTGACCTCGGCGCGTTCGGCGGCGGTCAGGCGGGCGAGCAGGGCACGGGCCTCGGCCAGCTTGCCGGTGACGGTCTTCTTGTGCGTCCGCAGTTCGCCGCGGCGCTTCTCCAGCCCGGCCAGGACGGTGTCGGCCTCGGCGCGCAACCGGTCGACGGCGCGCATCTTCTGGCGCACCCCGGCGATCTGGGCGTTCTGGCGTCCGGCGGCGCGGTCGGCGCGGGCGGCCCGGTCGAGGTAGCCGTCCGGGTCCGAGGTGAGGAAGAGTTCGACGGACGGGTCGACCGCGCCCGCGCGGTACTGCGCGGCGGCGGTGGTGCCGAGTGCGGTACGGGCCTGGTCGAGCTGGGCGGTACGCCGGGCGGCCTCGTCCTGGAGCCGGTCGAGGCGGCGTTCGCCCTTGTCCGCCTCCTCCTTCGCCCCGTTGTACTTCTCGGTGGCGATCTCGGCCTCCCGGTGCAGCCGGTCCACCTCGGCCTTGACCTGCACCGGGGTCGGGTCGGGCGCGGCCTGCGCCACGGGCGACCCGGCGACCACCGACCCCGCAGCCCCGGCGAGGGCCAGCGCGGTGGCGGTGGCGGTACGCAGCGAGGCTCCCGGGGTGAGGCGCCCGGGGGCGGGGAGATTCACCGCCAGCTTGCGGAATCGAGGCTTCCGGTGCGAGGCCACAGCCGCGCGTCCTTCCAATCGGGGTCGGGGGGGGGTGAGCCGGGCCCTGGCGGAGCCCGCACAGGGGGAGCGGGTTTCGCCGGGCCGTCTCGGTGGCGCGGCCGGTGCCTGTGGACTATGCCGACTGCCGGACGCGCCAGGGAGGAGCTAATCCCGGATGTCACGGCCCGGTGCCGGATTGTCCGCAAACATCCGCCCGGAACCGCTCCCCGACCGCTTGCGACCACTTCCCCGCCACCTCTGCGCCATCTGCCGGGAGCCCGTGACCGAATGGCCCGCCTCCCGCTCCCGCCCTACGAGCAGGTGCTGCTCGACGAGATCCTCGCCATCGGTCCCGTCCGCGACGTCCGCACGGTGCTCAGCCGTGGGCCCCTGCCCGTGGACCACCGCCGTCTCGGCGGGTAGGACCCTGGTGCGCCGGGGGTGCCGGGGGCCTCGTTAGGGTGCGAGCCATGGACGTTCTCATCAATGTGTTCGTCGGCCTGCACATCATCGGCATCGCCGCACTCCTGGGTGGCTTCCTCACCCAGATGAAGGCGATCGGTGCGGGTACGGCCCGCTTCATCCCCGCCATGCTCCACGGCGCCCTCACCATGCTCGTGACCGGCATCATCCTGGTCGGTCTGCGCGAGATGGACGGCGGCACCCTCAACCACATGAAGATCGGCATCAAGCTGCTGGTCCTCATCGTGATCCTCGCCCTGGTCTACGTGAAACGCGACGACGAGAAGGTCGGCAAGGGCGTCTTCGCCGCCGTCGGCGGCCTGACCGTCCTCAACATCTTCATCGCCACCGTCTGGACCTGACCCCGCCGCCCACCGGGCACCGCGCGGGCCGCTGCACACACGGCGAAGGCCGGGTTCCCCCACCGTCGAGCGACGGGGAGGAGCCCGGCCTTCGCCGTCGCGCGGGCCGGTCAGGCCGGCCGCACCACGCTGTGGATCGGCATGTAGTAGATCGACTCGACCCGGACATCGGCGCCGGGCTTCGGGGCGTGGATCATCTCGCCGCCGCCGATGTAGATGCCGACGTGGCTGATGTCGTCGTAGAAGAAGACCAGGTCACCGGGTTGGGCGGCGTCCACGGAGACCTTCTGGCCGACGCCGACCTGGTCCCAGGTGGTGCGCGGCAGCGAGATGCCGGCGGTCTTCCAGGCGGCCTGGGTGAGGCCGGAGCAGTCGAAGGAGTCGGGGCCGGCCGCGCCCCACACGTACGGCTTGCCCATCTGGGCGCGGGCGAAGGCGATGACCTTCCCGGCCTTGGCCGCGTACGAGGAGTCGGGTGCCGTGGAGCCGCCGCCGGAGCCGGTGCCCGTGCCGGAACCCGACCCGGAGCCCGAGCCGGACTCCTCGCGCTCCTTCTCCTCGGCCGCCTCCCGGGCCTCGCGCTCGGCCGCCTCCTCCGCGGCGCGCTCCTTCGCCTTGCGCTCCGCCGCGGCCTGCTTCCTCCGCTCGATCTCGGCGAGCCGGGCCTTCTCCTCGGCGGTCAGCTCGGAGAGCAGGGTGCGGGCCTCGGTGAGCTTGCCCTGCACCTCGCGCTTGCTGTCCTTGAGGGCGCGCTGCGACTCGGTGAGGCTCTCCAGCTGGCGTGCGGCCTTGGCGCGTTCGCGGCCCGCCTCGGCCTGCTGGGCCTGGTAGTCGTCGATGACCACCTTCTGGCGCTGGGTGAGGCGGTTCATCAGCTGGCTCTGGTCGAACCAGCTCTGCGGGTCGTCGGCGAGCAGCAGGGTGGCGGTCTCGGAGAGGCCGCCGCTGCGGTACTGGGCGGCGGCGAAGGCACCCAGCTCGCCACGGGCAGCGTTCAGCTTGTCGGCCCGCTCGGCGACGCCGTCCAGCAGCTTGTCGACCTCGGCGCGCTGGGTCCGGGTCCGCTCCTGGGCCGCGTTGTACTTCTGGGTCGCCGTGCCGGCCTCGCGGTAGAGCCGGTCCACCTTGTTCTGCACCTCCTCCAGGGAGGGCTTGGCCGCCGGCCGTTGCGGGGCCGCCTGCGCGGTCTGCGACAGCAGGGCCACCGAGGTGAGGGCGGCGGTGGTGAGGCCGAGGGCACCGGCGGTGCGGTTGCGCGGGGCACGAGGCTTGCGATGCGACGCCAAGACGTGCGACTCCTTCCGTGGACCGCCTGCCGGGTCAGCTGTCGGGTTCGGGCGGACGGAAGGCTGCCCTACGGTTCCGGACGGGCGGGCCCCGAATACGGGCCTGGTCCGTGGCGGGTACCGATTCACCCCGGTGGTGCGCGGTGGGTCCCCGGCTCCGGGGCCCGTGGGGGGGGCGTACCGGATTCGGCAGGGGGCGGTGCGCTCCGGCGCGAGTCGCCGGTGGGGGACGAACCGACCCGGCCAGCACGCTAGCCAACTCGTGTGGTGCCTGTGAAGGTTGATGTGCGATATGCCCGATACGTTTTCGTTATCTTGTCGGTGAACGGTCGAAAGGCGGGCTCGGACGGTCACCGCGGTGACCTGGCGCACATCGTCTGGAGCCGCACCCGTGTCCGGTACGTCACGTTCTCCGCGGCCAGGGCTCCGGTCCCAGGAAGGCCGGCCCGGTTGTCGGCGGGGCGGCCTAGACTCGGTAGGCGATGAGCAGCCTCTTTGACGACAGCTTCCTGGCCGACCTCCAGTCCTCGGCGCCCTCCGCCCGGCTCGGGGACGAGCCGCCGCCCCCGCCCGAGGAGGAGGCGCCGGAGGAGATCCCCGCCGACCTGTTCGGCGGGAAGTTCGACGCGCCCGCGGACCGGGACGCCTACTACCGGGACGGCGCCCCCCGTCCCGCAGTCGACCCGGCCGCCCTGCTCGACGGACTCAACGACGAGCAGCGTGCCGCCGTCGTCCACAGCGGGTCGCCGCTGCTCATCGTGGCCGGAGCCGGTTCCGGCAAGACCCGGGTCCTCACCCACCGCATCGCCCACCTGCTCGGCGAGCGCGGCGTGCACCCCGGCCAGATCCTCGCGATCACCTTCACCAACAAGGCCGCGGGCGAGATGAAGGAGCGCGTCGAGGAACTGGTCGGCCCGCGCGCGGGCGCCATGTGGGTCTCCACCTTCCACAGCGCCTGCGTGCGCATCCTGCGCCGCGAGTCGAAGCACCTCGGCTTCACCTCGTCGTTCTCGATCTACGACGCGGCCGACTCCAAGCGGCTGATGGCCCTGGTCTGCCGCGACCTCGACCTCGACCCGAAGCGCTTCCCGCCGAAGGCGTTCACGGCCAAGGTCTCGAACCTGAAGAACGAGCTGGTCGACCCGGAGGACTTCGCGGCCCGGGCGGCCGACGGGTTCGAGAAGACGCTGGCGCAGGCGTACACGATGTACCAGTCGCGGCTGCGCGAGGCCAACGCGCTGGACTTCGACGACATCATCATGACGACGGTCCACCTGCTCCAGGCGTTCCCGGAGGTCGCCGACCACTACCGGCGCCGCTTCCGGCACGTCCTGGTCGACGAGTACCAGGACACCAACCACGCCCAGTACTCCCTGATCAGGGAGTTGGTCGGCACCCCGGCCGACCGCCCGGCGGACGTCCCCGAGGGGGCCGAGTCCGACCACGACCCGCTCCACCCGGCCCCCGAACCGGCCGAGCTGTGCGTGGTGGGCGACGCCGACCAGTCGATCTACGCCTTCCGCGGCGCCACCATCCGCAACATCCTCCAGTTCGAGGAGGACTACCCGAACGCCACCACGATCCTGCTGGAGCGGAACTACCGCTCCACCCAGACCATCCTCACCGCGGCCAACGCCGTCATCGAGCGGAACGAGAACCGCCGCCCGAAGAACCTCTGGACCGACGCCGGGGCCGGCGCCGGGATCACGGGGTACGTCGCGGACACCGAGCACGACGAGGCCCAGTTCGTCGCCGAGGAGATCGACCGGCTGACCGACGCGGGCGACGCCAAGGCGGGCGACATCGCGGTCTTCTACCGCACCAACGCCCAGTCCCGGGTCTTCGAGGAGATCTTCATCCGGGTCGGCCTGCCCTACAAGGTCGTCGGCGGCGTCCGCTTCTACGAGCGCAAGGAGGTCCGCGACGTCCTCGCCTACCTGCGCGTCCTCGCCAACCCGGAGGACAGCGTCTCCCTGCGCCGCATCCTCAACACCCCCAAGCGCGGCATCGGCGACCGCGCCGAGGCGATGATCGACGCCCTCGCGCAGCGCGAGCGGATCAGCTTCCCGCAGGCCCTGCGCCGGGTCGACGAGGCGTACGGCATGGCGGCCCGCTCCGCCAACGCCGTCAAGCGGTTCAACGCGCTGATGGAAGAGCTGCGCACGGTGGTCGAGTCCGGCGCCGGGCCCGCCACCGTCCTGGAGGCGGTCATGGAGCGCACCGGTTACCTCGCCGAACTCCAGGCCAGTACCGACCCGCAGGACGAGACCCGCATCGAGAACCTCCAGGAGCTGGCCGCCGTCGCCCTGGAGTTCGAGCAGGACCGCGGCGAGGAGGAGGGCGCCGGGACGCTCCCCGAGTTCCTGGAGCAGGTCGCCCTGGTCGCCGACTCCGACCAGATCCCCGACGAGGACGAGGACGGCTCCGGCGTCATCACCCTGATGACCCTGCACACCGCCAAGGGCCTGGAGTTCCCCGTCGTCTTCCTCACCGGCATGGAGGACGGCGTCTTCCCGCACATGCGCGCCCTCGGCCAGACCAAGGAGCTGGAGGAGGAGCGCCGCCTCGCCTACGTGGGCATCACCCGCGCCCGCGAGCGGCTCTACCTCACCCGCGCCGCCATGCGCAGCGCCTGGGGCCAGCCCTCGTACAACCCGCCCTCCCGCTTCCTGGAGGAGATCCCCGAGCAGCACCTGCACTGGAAGCGGACCGGGGCCATGGGCGCGCCGGCCGCCGTGAGCCCGCGCGGCCCGGCCGGTTCGGTCGCCTCCTCGCTCTCCTCCTCCGCCCGCGCCAAGGGCGCCCCGGCCTTCGCCACCCGGCGCGCCGCCGAGCAGCCGGTGGTCTCGCTGGCCGTGGGTGACCGCGTCACCCACGACCAGTTCGGCCTCGGCACGGTCGTCGGCGTCAAGGGAGCGGGCTCGGCCGCCGAGGCCACCGTCGACTTCGGCGGCGAGAAGCCCAAGCGGCTGCTGCTGCGGTACGCGCCGGTCGAGAAGCTGTAGGGGAGCGGCCCCGGGCCGTACCGGGTCAGCCTTCGCGCAGGACCCGGTACGTGCAGACGTTGACGCCGGCCGGGCTGGTCGTGGTGGAGACCAGCTCCAGCGGCCGCTTGCCGCCGTCCGTCGGGTAGAGCGACTTGCCGCCCCCGAGCAGTACCGGCATGACGATCAGCCGCAGCTCGTCGACCAGGCCCTCGGCGAGGAGCGTCCGGGCCAGCGAGGCGCTGCCCAGCAGGACGAGGTCGCGCCCCCCGCCGGCGCGCAGCCCGCGGATCACCTCCAGCGCCTCGCCCCCGGCGATCAGCTGGCTGTTGTTCCAGGTCAGGTCGGCCTCGCCGAGCGTGCCGGAGACCACGTACTTGCGGATCGCGTTCATCCGCCCGGCGAACGGGTCGTCCTCGGCCTGCGGCCAGGCCGCCGCCATCACCTGCCAGGTGCGGCGGCCGTAGAGCAGGGCGTCGGCCCGCTCCAGCACCGAGTCCCAGGTGCCGCCGACGACCTCCGGGTCGAAGTAGGCGTTCGACCAGCCGCCGTGGGCGAAGCCGCCGTCGGTGTCCTCCCCGGCTCCGCCGGGTGCCTGGACGATGCCGTCGAGGCTGGTGAACTCGATGATGACGATGCGCATGGCGATGCTCCCAGGGTCGGTGTGTACAGCGGCTTGTTCCACGGTGCGCCAGGACAGACCCGTGGTGCGGGAGGAACTCGTCGCGTCGCGTCCTCTTTTCCTGCCGGGTGTCGCCCAGACTGGACGGGTGCGGTCCTGGGGCGGCCGGAGGGGCACGTCGGCGGGCCGCCGGGAGGAGCGAGGCGTGCGGTCACCGATCCCCGAGTACTTGGACGAGGTCCTCCGCAACTGCGGGGGCGACCGCGCGGGGGCCGTCGCCGACTACGTACCGGAGCTGGCCGCCGCCGACCCCGAGCAGCTGGCCGTGGCGGTCTCGGCGGTCGACGGCACGGTCTACGAGGCGGGCGACAGCCGCGCCCCCTTCACCATCCAGTCGATCTCCAAGCCCTTCACCTACGCCCTCGCCCTCGCCGACCGGGGATACGAGGCGGTCCTCGCCAGGATCGGAGTGGAGCCCTCCGGCGAGGCGTTCAACGAGCTGTCGCTGGAGCAGGGCTCGGCCCGCCCCCGCAACCCGATGATCAACGTCGGCGCCCTGACCGCCCACACCCTCGCCGGGCCGCCCGGTGCCCCGCGCGAGGAGCGGTTCGAGCGGATCGTCTCCGGCATCTCCGCCTTCGCGGGGCGGCGGCTGGAGGTGGACGAGGCGGTCTGCCGCTCCGAGCGGGAGACCGCCCACCGCAACCTCGCCATCGCCCACATGCTGCGCGGCTACGACATCATCGAGGAGGACGCCCCGCGCGTCGTGGAGGACTACGTCCGCCAGTGCTCCCTGCTGGTCACCACCCGCGACCTGGCCCTGATGGCCGCGACCCTGGCCAACGGCGGGGTGCAGCCCGTCACCGGTGAACAGGTGGTGAGCCGCGAGGTGGTCCGCCAGGTCCTCAGTGTCATGACCACCTGCGGGATGTACGACGCGGCCGGCGACTGGGTC
Organism: Streptomyces sp. BBFR102; assembly: GCF_051397025.1. NCBI lineage: Bacteria > Bacillati > Actinomycetota > Actinomycetes > Kitasatosporales > Streptomycetaceae > Streptomyces > Streptomyces sp. BBFR102. The sequence continues at coordinate 2,030,349 of NZ_CP195757.1, read as the reverse complement.
ACCACCGTCGGCATCCCGGCCAAGAGCGGCGTCGCCGGCGGCATCCTGGGCGCGCTCGCCGGACAGGTCGGTATCGGCGCCTTCTCCCCGCGCCTGGACCGGCACGGCAACAGTGTGCGCGGCGTCCGCGTCTGCGAACGGCTCTCCGCCGACATGGGCCTGCACATGATGGAGGCGCCCGCCCCGGCCCGCTCCGTCCTGCGCGGCGGCCGCGTCCTGCACGGCCCGGCCAGCAGGACGGCCCTCGTCTACGAACTCCAGGGCACGATCCAGTTCGCGGGCGCCGAACGCCTGGTACACGGCATCGCCCACACCCCGCCCGGCCACAACGAGGTCGGCCTCGACCTCAGCCGGGTCTACTCCGTCAACAGGGTCGCCCGCCGCATGATCCTGGAGACGGTCCGCCGCCTCACCCTCGACGGCCACGCCGTCACCCTGATCGACCCGGACGGCGTCCTGCCCGACCCCGACGCGGGCGAAGGAATCCGGCCACGTGTCGTCAGCATCTGGGAGTGGGGCGAAGCACCCGGCTCCGGCGGCTGACCGGTGCGCGGCCCCGGCTACTGCGGGTCGAGACCGTGGCTGCGGAACCAGGCGAGCGGGTCGATCGAGGCGCCACCGCCGGGGCGGACCTCGAAGTGCAGGTGCGGGCCGGTCGACTTGCCGGAGGTGCCGGCGTGGCCGATGGTCTGCCCCGCCTTGACCTCGCCGCTCTGCATGGTGGTGCTGGAGAGGTGGCAGTACCAGGTCTCCGTGCCGTCCTTCGCGGTGACGATGACCATGTTGCCGTAGGCGTCGTTCCACTGCGTGCGGACCGTGCCGTCGGTCGCCGCCAGCACGGGGGTGCCGTGGGAGACGGGGAAGTCGATGCCGGTGTGCACGGAGAGCCAGTTGATACCGGCCTGGCCGTAGTAGGCGCTCAGGCCGTGCTGTGCCACCGGGAGGGCGAATTTCGGCCGCAGTCGCTCGGCGCGGGCGGCCGCCTCGGCGGCGTTCCGCCGGGCGGTCTCCTGGCGCTCCCGCAGGTCGATGCGCTCCTGGGTCCGGCTGGCCCGGTCGGCGAAACTGCTCACGTCCGCCTGGAGGTTGGTCAGCTGGGTGTCGAGCGTGCGGTTGGCGACCGCGGGCTTCACCGCGACGGCGTCCGGTGCCGCCTGCGTCGTCATCTTGTCCTGGTCGTCGCCGCCGAGGTCGCCGACGGAGGCTGCCGCGATCCCGGCCACGCCCATCACGCAGACCGAGGGCACCGCCACGGTCAGCAGCGCCGAGCGCTTGGCCGGCTGCCGCCGCCGCGAGGAGCGTCCGCCCCGGGAAACCTGCCGTCCGACAGCCGCCGCGCGGCCGTCGCCGTCGCCGTCCCCGTAGGGGTCGTAGTAGTCGGCGGGCGCCTCGTCCTTCGCGCCGTCGGCCGGGTACGCGTGCGGCGCGTCGTCCTCGTCGACGTGGCCGGCCGGGGAGAGGTCACCGGCGTCGGGCTCGTCCGCGGGGTGGGCCGCCGCCTGCCACGCGCCGGTGTCGAACTGACCGGTGTCGAACTGGCCGGTGGCGTAGCCGGTGGTGTCCAGGAGGGTCTCGAACTGGCCGGTGTCGAACGCGGCAGCTTCGAACCCGTGCTGATCCGGCTCGGGCGTCGTGACGGACGTGTCGGCGGGCTGATCCCACTGGCCGGTGTCGAACTGGCCGGTCGCGTCGTGGGTGCCGGGCGGGGCCCACGCGCCGGAGAGGCCCGTCTGCTCGTAGCCGGGGGTCGCCCACATGGTGCTCGTGTCGTACGTACCGGTGCCGTACGCGATGCCGCCGCCCGAGGTGTCGTACGCGCCCGTGTCGTACGGCGACCGCTGAGCCTGCTGGACCGTGTACGGGTCGAAAGTCCGGGTGTGCGGCTCGGCCGGCGTGGCCGCCTGGCCGGCGTCCGTCCACTGGGTGGCGTCGTACTGGCCGGTGTCGTACGCCCCGGTCGCGTAACCCGCGTTGCCGTAGAGCCCGCTCATCCCGGAACCGTAGGTGGGGTCGCCCGCGTAGGTTCCCGGGTCCTGGGCGGACGCGCCGTAGCTCTCGTACCCGGGGTAGCCGAACTGCGCGTTCTGCTGGTCGTACGCGGCGTACTGCGTGTAGTCGGCGTCTGGAGCCGGGTCGGGGGTGTGCGTGCTCCCCGACGGGTGACGGTCGTTCACCAACTTCTCTTTCGCCTCGACAGCAGGGCTGGGGGTCTGGCGTGGGACACCCCCAGAGGCAGAGCAGTGCGGCGACTGTACCCGCCGGTTCGCGGACCCGACAATCTTCGGCAGGTTTCCGGGCGTTGGGAAAGGGGCATTCGGTCGCCTTTCGGGGGACGGCGGGCGCAGGCTTGGCCGGAGATTCGATTCCTGTTCGAATGCGATGGAGCCTTGCGGGGGCTGGTGAAACGGCCGGATGGTTGCGGCCGTTGCCGTTTCGAGGCCGGCCCGACGCGGGAGCGAGATGGCGAAGTGGGGTGAACGGGGCCAATCGGGCGTGGCGGGGCGACTCCCCCTGAAAGGTGAAGGCCAAGGCGTTACGGGGTGTGGGCGGCACGCCGCCGGGGCCGGGAGGCGTGCTCAGGGGGCCGGGGCGGGTTCCTGGGGCTCAGGCGACCGGCCCCGCTCGGCCGCTCGTCCGTCGATCCGGCCGGGTGGAGCGCGAGATGGGCCACCAGCGCGGTCAACTCCAGCTCCACCGCGCGAAGTAACGCCCTCGGGACGGGCGGGGCGGTCGGTGCTCCGGGGGAGGCGGACCGGTGAGGTGACGCGGAAAGGGGAGGGTGCGAGGAGGAAGAGGGTGCGAGAAGGCGGAGGGGAGAAGGAAGGGGGTGCGGGGTACGGGATGGCGGGCGGGCGGGCGGCCGGGCGGAGGAACGGACGTGTCCCCCGTGTGATTTCCCCCTCCAGCTTCACCCCGTAACTGCCGGTTGGGCGAAGCTGGGGATAACGTTCGTTCACATTCCCGGCCCGTGAGGGTGCGCGAACATCTCGCTACATGGAGGCAGTGATGGGTGTGGCAGCCGGACCGATCCGCGTCGTGGTGGCCAAGCCGGGGCTCGACGGCCATGACCGGGGCGCCAAGGTCATCGCCAGGGCCCTGCGTGACGCGGGCATGGAGGTCATCTACACCGGGCTGCACCAGACGCCCGAACAGATCGTGGACACCGCCATCCAGGAGGACGCGGACGCCATCGGCCTCTCCGTGCTCTCCGGCGCCCACAACACGCTCTTCGCCAAGGTCGTCGAACTCCTCGCCGAGCGCGACGCCTCCGACATCCGCCTCTTCGGCGGCGGGATCATCCCCGAGGAGGACATCCCGCCGCTCAAGGAGATGGGCGTGGCCGAGATCTTCACGCCCGGAGCCACCACGGGGGCGATCGTGGAGTGGGTCCGGGCCAACATCGGCGTGGCGAAGTAGGGCGCGCGAGGAGAACGGCGGGGGCGAGGGGAGCCGGGCGACGGCCCGGTTCCCCGGCCTCGGAGCGCCCCGTCCCGAGTCCGGCCCTCATGCCGGGGGCCGGGTGAGTTCGGCGTGCATGGCTTCGCGCAGGCGGAGGGTGCCGACGAGGCGTTCGAAGGCGTCCGTCCAGTAGGCGGTGGTGGAGTTGGCCGGCGGGTCGGCCACGGGTGGGCCGGGGTGCGTGAGGGCTCCCAGGCGCGGGGCCTCCGCCGGATCGAGGCAGCGCTCGGCGAGGCCCATGATGCCGCTGTAGCTCCACGGGTAACCGCCCGACCGGCGTGCCGTCGTGAGCGCGTCGACGACGGCTCCGCCGAGCGGTCCGGCCCATGGGGCGGAGCAGGTGGCGAGGAGCTGGAACGAGTCGGAGAGCCCGTGCGCCGCGATGAACCCCGCCACCCACTCGGCACGTTCCCCGGCGGGCAGCGCGCCGAGCAGCCGGGCACGCTCGGCGAGGGAGACCGCGCCCGGCCCGTCCGTCACGGGTGAGCCGGGGGCACCCAGCAGGGCGCGTGACCACGCGGCGTCCCGCTGGCGCACCGCCGCCCGGCACCAGGCGCCGTGCAGTTCGCTCTGCCACCCCTCGTCCACCGGCAGCGCCACCAACTCCTCGGGGGCGCGCCCGCCGAGCCGCCCCGGCCAGGTGGCGAGCGGGGCCGCCTCCACCAACTGCCCGAACCACCACGAGCGTTCACCCCGGTTGGTGGGCGGCTTGGCGCCCACGCCGTCGCGCTCCATCCCCGCGTCGCACTCGTGCGGCGCCTCCACCGTGATGCGGGGCTCTCCGGTCAGGGCGAGGCTGACGCAGGAGGCGGCCCGCTCCGCCATCCGCGCCGCCAGCGCCGACCCCGGCAGCGCGGACAGCAACTCGGCCGCCGTGGAGCGGACATTGCGGCTGCGGTCCGCCAACGCCTCGTCGAGGAACGACTCGTCCGCCTCGCTGAGCCCGGCGCGCAGGGAGTCGAGGAAGAGCAGACGGTCCTCGGCGCGCTCGGTACGCCAGGTCGTGGCCAGCAGCTCCCTGGCCCGGGCCGGGTCGCGCTCACGCAGGGTGCCCAGCAGCGCCGCCCGCTCGGCGAACAGGCCCTCCTCCCATAACCGCGCCACGCCCTCGGCATCCTCCGGCGCGGGGCTGCCTGCCGCCCCGCCCGGCACACCCCGCAGGGCGAACCGCCAGGCCGGGTTGAGCCGTGCCAGCCACAGGGCGCGCGGGCCCGCGAAGGCCAGTGCGGCGGGCCGCAGGTCGGTGCGGGCCCGTGCGGCGTCCAACAGCGCGGGGAGCAGATCGTGCGGAGGCGCGAACCCTTCCTGGAGCGCCGTCGCCAGCCACTGCGGCAGCAACTCGGTGAGATCCGGTGCCGCTCCCCTGCGGTCCGTCCCCCCGGCCGTCCGCACGGCCAGCAACTGCGCCAGCCGGTCGCGCGCGGCCCGGGGCAGCGGCGGCCGGTCGTCCGGCCTGGCCGTCGGCGGCAGGGCGACCGCCGGAGCGGCCGGCCGCAGTCCGGCGCGGTGTCGCACCGTCCGCACCGCTGCCGCCGCGAGCAGCGCCCCCGGCGCGCTCCCACCCGGCCCGGCCGCCACCGGTGCGGCCCGCCGGTCGGTCCCGAGCAGCGCGGTCTTCACCAACTCCTCCCAGGAGGGGGGCGGGGCCTCCTGGGAGGAGGCGCAGGTGCCCGCAGGGGCTGCCGCGGGTGTGCGGGGCCGCCGCTGCGGCTCGGTGGGAGTACGGGCCGGTGTGCCGCCTGGCTCGACGGGGTCGGCCAGGTCCCGCGGGTACGCCTCGTGCCGCCGGGCCGCGCCCGCTGTCTGGTCCCGCATGTTCGCCGTCCTCTGCACCGGTCTGCCTCCTCTTCCCTTCGTCCAGTGGTCCTGCTCGCCACTCGGCGTTCCCGCTGGTCCTGTCGCCCTGCTCCGCTCCCTGGCCCGGTTCGCGCCGGGCCCGTTGTCGTACCGCCCCCTGCCGCTGGGGCACCGCGCTCAGCCCAGTGGCACCACCGCCTCGTCCCCGCTCCCCTCCACCCAGGCCGACAGCGGGGTGAAGCCGCGGTGGCCGCACTCGCCGAAGACCGTGACCGGGGCGCCGCCGGAGAGTGCGACCAGGCGCCACAGGCCAGGGCCGGCGACGGCTGAGGAGGTCAGGGGGAGGGCGGCGGAGCCGTCCGGGGCGGCGAGTTGCCAGCCCCGCCGGTCGGGGAGCGGCGCCGGTACGACCGGGCCGACGGTGACCGGGCAGTGCGGGGCCCAGGGGTCCTCCCGCACGGCCTGTCCGTACCGGTCGAGCGCCTCCGTCACGTCCACCCCCGTGGGGCGTGACGAAGGCGCGGCCGGGGTACCGAACCGCTCTCCCAGCTCCGCCCGCCACCCGGTGCCGCGCGGGAACCAGGTCAGTTCCGCCTCGGTGGCCAGCCCGACCGGGAGAGCCGACTCCGGCGCCCTTCCGGCGGCCCCGTAGGAGAGGAGAAGGGCCGTACGTCCCGAGCCGGAGCCGTGGAGCCAGGTGCGGCGGGTGGTCAGACGGGCATCCGCCGTGTCGTACTGCGCGAGGACCAGCCAGGTGTCACGGAGTGGCGGACCCGCCGCGCGCACCGGCAGGCCCAGCCGCGCGCCGACCGCCGAGGAGAGCGCCTCGGGCAGCTCGGCCTGCCGGGCGCGGGCCCGCACCAGCAGGTACAACAGCGAACTCTCCTCCAGGAGCCGCACCGGCCAGCCCGGCCCCGAACCCGGTACGGCCCCCAACTCCCGCACGCGCGCGGCCAGTCCCGGAGCCTGTGCGTCGACCATGCGGGCCGCCGTCTCCTCCCAGAGGGAGTAGCCGGACTGCTCCGCCGAGGCGAGGCCGCCGCGCAGCAGGTCCTCCAGGCGCTGCTCCAACTCGGAGGCGCCCGCCGAGACCCGCTCGGCACGCAGCTCCGCCCGCCGGCGCGCCGCCTCGGAGTCGGCGGGAGCGGCCGGGGCGGCCTTCTTCCTCGTGGTGCGCTCCGCCCGGTCCGCCAGCCAGGTGCGGGCCCAGTCGGGCGCCCCCTCGCCGTCGCCGAGGGCCACCGGGCCCGCCGGGTCGCTCCACAGGAGGAGCAGCCCCAGCGCGTGCTTGCAGGGGAACTTCCGGCTCGGGCAGCTGCACCGGTACGCCGGGCCGGTCGTGTCGACCACCGTCCGGTAGGGCTTGCCACCGCTGCCCTTGCACAGTCCCCACACCGCCCCCTCATTCGAACATCCGGCTTCGGACCACGGGCCCGAAGCGCCGAGTCTGCTTCCCGCTGTGCGTGACGCCGCGTCGGGAGCAAGTGCCAGCACCTGCTCCGCCGCCCAGCGCACCCCCTGCTGAGTCATGTCCTCGAAGGTAGGACCTGCCACTGACAATCTGTCATCAGTACAGGTCAGAGCGATTGTCAGTGGCGGGGGGCACGGTGGACACCAGCAACCGGGCCGAAGGGGGATCGTGGGAATGAGCATGTCGGTGGAGAGTGCGGAGTCCGTGGGCGGCGTGATGCGTGAGGCGGCGGAGCAGGGTGGGCGGCGGGGGTCGGGCGACGTGAAGAATTCGAACAAACGGCAGGGGGAAGGGGGCGCGCAGGAGGCCCTGCGGCCGCACGCCGAGACCGCCTTCGCCGGAGAGCTGGCCGCTCTCGCCGCCCAGGACGACCGGCCCCGACCGGCCCGGTGGAACCTCTCGCCGTGGGCCGTCGCGACCTACCTCCTGGGCGGCACCCTGCCGGACGGCACGGTGATCACCCCGAAGTACGTGGGGCCGCGCCGCATCGTCGAGGTCGCCGTCACCACCCTCGCGACCGACCGCGCGCTCCTCCTCCTCGGCGTCCCGGGCACCGCCAAGACCTGGGTCTCCGAACACCTGGCGGCTGCCGTCAGCGGCGACTCCACGCTCCTGGTGCAGGGCACCGCCGGCACCCCGGAGGAAGCCATCCGGTACGGGTGGAACTACGCCCGGCTCCTCGCCCACGGCCCCAGCCGGGACGCCCTCGTGCCCAGCCCCGTGATGCGGGCGATGGCGGACGGCACGACCGCCCGCGTGGAGGAGCTGACCCGCATCCCGGCGGACGTGCAGGACACCCTCATCACCATCCTGTCGGAGAAGACCCTGCCCATCCCCGAGCTGGGAGCCGAGGTCCAGGCCGTTCCCGGTTTCAACCTCATCGCCACCGCCAACGACCGCGACCGCGGGGTCAACGAACTCTCCAGCGCCCTGCGCCGCCGCTTCAACACGGTGGTGCTGCCGCTGCCGGAGAGCGTCCAGGCGGAGGTCGACATCGTCTCCCGCCGGGTCGAGCAGCTCGGCCGCTCGCTCGACCTGCCGCGCCTGCCGGACGGCACCGAGGAGATCCTGCGCGTCGTCACCGTCTTCCGTGAGCTGCGAGGCGGGGTGACCGACGACGGGCGGACCAAGGTCAAGTCCCCCAGCGGCACCCTCTCCACCGCCGAGGCCATCTCGGTCCTCACCGGCGGCCTGGCGCTCGCCGCCCACTTCGGCGACGGCGTCCTACGGCCCGGCGACGTGGCCGCCGGCATCCTCGGCGCCGTGGTCCGCGACCCGGCCGCCGACCGGGTGGTCTGGCAGGAGTACCTGGAGACGGTCGTCCGCGAGCGCGACGGCTGGCAGGACTTCTACCGCGCCTGCCGCGAGGTCAGCGCGTGACCGGCGCCCCGGCCCGGGCATCCGGGCCGAGGGCCGGCGGCGGGACGGACGACGGCACCGGCAGCGAGGAGGGGGAGAGGGCGATGCGACAGCCAAAGGGCCGTCGGGTGGCGGCGCGGGGGCCCTGGCTGTTCGGGGTACGGCACCACGGGCCCGGTTCGGCGCGGGCGGTGCGCGCCGCGCTCGACGCGGTCCAGCCCAGCGCCGTCCTCATCGAAGGGCCTCCCGAGGCCGACGAACTGGCCCATCTCGCCGCCGACATGGAGATGCGGCCCCCGGTCGCCCTGCTGGCCCACGCCACCGACGACCCCGGCCGCTCCGCGTTCTGGCCGTTCGCGGAGTTCTCCCCGGAATGGGTCGCGCTGCGCTGGGCCCTGGACCGGGACGTCCCGGTCCACTTCATCGACCTGCCCGCCACCCACACCCTCGCCCTGCGCGCGGCGGACGACGCCGCCGGGAGCGAGGAAGGGGGAGAGGGGGAGGGGAGCGGGTCCGGGGAGGGCGGGGCCACGGACGGAGAGGCGGCCCGCCCGCATCCCGGGGCCCTGCGGGTGGACCCGCTGGCCGTCCTCGCCGACGCCGCCGGGTACGACGACCCGGAGCGCTGGTGGGAGGACGTGGTCGAGCACCGGGGCGGCACCGGTCCCCGCACGGACGACGCGGGGGAGGCCGCGCTCGCCTCGTTCCACGCCCTCGGCGAGGCGATGGGGGCACTGCGCGAGCAGTTCGGGGACGGCGGACACGCACGGGACCTCGTCCGCGAGGCCCACATGCGGATACGGCTCAAGGCCGCGCGCAAGGAGTACGGGGACCGCGTCGCCGTGGTCTGCGGCGCCTGGCACGTACCGGCGCTGGCCCTGCGGACCACGCTCACCGCCGACCGTGCGCTGCTCAAGGGCCTGCCCAAGGTCAGGACGGGGCTGACCTGGGTGCCCTGGACGCACCGCCGGCTGGCCCGGGCCGGGGGATACGGCGCCGGGATCGCCTCCCCCGGCTGGTACGGCCACCTCTTCTCGGCCCCCGACCGGCCGGTGGAGCGCTGGCTCACCAAGGTCGCGGGGCTGCTCCGGGAAGAAGGCCGGCAGGTCTCCTCCGCCCACGTCATCGAGGCCGTCCGGCTCGCGGGCGCCCTCGCCACGCTGCGAGGCCGACCGCTGGCCGGGCTGACCGAGACCACCGATGCCATCCGCTCCGTCCTCTGCGAGGGCTCCGACGTCCCCCTCGCGCTGATCGAGGACCGGCTGACCGTCGGCGACGTCCTCGGCGAGGTGCCCGCGGCCGCGCCGGCCGTGCCGCTCCAGCGCGACCTGGACCGCCTCCAGCGGAGCCTGCGGTTCAAGCCCGAGGCGGCGGACCGCGAGGTCGACCTGGACCTCCGCAAGGAGAACGACGCCGCCCGCAGCCGTCTGCTGCACCGTCTGAGGCTGCTGCGCGTCGGCTGGGGCACGCCGACCGCAGGGCGTTCCGGCACCGGCACCTTCCGGGAGAGCTGGCGCCTCTCCTGGCAGCCGGAGTCGGCGGTGCGTGTCGCCGAGGCCGGCGTCTGGGGCACGACCGTCGCGTCCGCCGCCACCGCCAAGGCGCGCTCCGACGCCGCGTCGGCCACGCACCTCGCCGACATCACCGCGCTCGCCGAACTCTGCCTGCGCGCCGAGTTGTCCGACGCGCTCCCCGACGTCATGCGCGCCCTCGCCGACCGCGCCGCGCTCGACACCGACGTGGGCCACCTCGCCCAGGCGCTGCCCGCACTGGTGCGGTCGGTGCGGTACGGCGACGTACGCGGCACGGACACCGCCTCCCTCGCGGGGGTCGCCGCCGGGCTGGCCGAGCGGGTCTTCGTCGGCCTCCCGCCCGCCTGCACCGGTCTGGACGCCGACGGCGCGCGGGAACTCCGGCGCCGCATCGAGGCGGTACACACCGCCGTGGGACTCCTCGCCGACACCGCGGCCGCCCGAGTCGACGGCCCCGGACTGCGGGAGCGGTGGCGGGCGGTGCTGCGGGCCGTCGCCGACCGGGAGAGCGCGCCCGGCCTGCTCCGCGGGCGTGCGGTCCGCCTCCTTCTCGACGAGGGCACCCTCGACGAGGAAGCCGTGGCCAGGCGGATGGGTCTCGCGCTCTCCCCGGGCACCCCGCCCCCGGACGCGGCCGCCTGGGTCGAGGGGTTCCTCGGTGGCGCGGCGGGCGGCGGCATGCTCCTCGTCCACGACGAGCGCCTCCGCCACCTGCTGGACGCCTGGCTCACCGCGGTCCCGGACACCGCCTTCACCGACGTCCTGCCGCTGCTGCGCCGTACCTTCTCCGCCTACGAGACGGGGATACGCCGCACCCTCGGCGAACTGGTCCGCCGCGGCCGGCCCGCCACGGGCGACTCCACTCCCGGGAGCGAGGCCCTCCCCGGCGCCCCGGCCGACGGCTTCGGCCCGGGCCTCGACCCCGAGCGCGCCGACGCGGTCACCGAGGTGCTGCGCCACCTCCTGGGCGACCTGGTGCCGGTGGGCGCGGGCGCCGGACGGCCCGGACGACGAGGGCCGGGGGCGTGAGGTGGCCGCGGGGCGGTCCGGTGCCTGTTGTCGGGGTGGGCGTCGTCCGGGTGGTCGAGGGGCGGGCTGGCACTTCGGCGGTTGGGTTCGACGGGGGGCCGGTGGGTGCGGGCGCCGGACGGCCCGGCCGACGGGTGCCGGTGGCGTGGGGCGTGGCGGCGGGGTGGGCGAGCGCCTGTCGGGCCGGCGCCGCCCGGGCAGCCCGTAGCGCAGGCCCGTACCCGGGCCGGCCCGGGTACGACGGGACCGGACCAGCGCGAGCGCCGACACCGGGCACCGGCCTCGCTCAGCAGGGGAACCGGACCGAGCCGAGCACCGGCCGGAGCACGCCCACGCCGGGAACCCGCAGGACTGCGGGGTTCCACGCGCAGGCGGGACTCGACGTGGCGGTGGTCGACACCGGCCGCTCCCGACACCGGCGACGGCCCGCCGAGACCACGCCCAGCACCAGACCGGGCCGACGGGGACCAACGCCGGGCGACGAAACCGGGCCGAAGCCGACCCGAACCCGGTCCGGCAGTGAGGCTCTCCGGGCAGGAGGCGCCGGAGTTCCCACTCGGGCCAGACCGCACGAGGTTCTTGCTCCCCGGTCCTGGTCCCCGGTCCTGCTCCCGGCCCCGGTCCGATCCCGGTCCCGGTCCGATCCCGGTCCCGGTCCCGGTCCCGGCCCAGACCGTGGTTCGGCCCAGACCGTAGACCGGCCCAGCCCATGGACCCCGCCCCTCCCGGCCTCGACCCAGCCCGGCCCAGGACCCACGCCCTCGGCACCTCTGTCCGACGACCACCCACCCAGATCCCCGACGACCACCCACCCAGATCCAAGGCCGCCCCAGGCCCGCCCCACGCAGCGGAAGGAACTTCGATGACCGAGGACAGGACAGCTCAGACGGCGGTGGCGGGCTCGACGGACGGGACGGGGGTGAGTGGGGTGGTGGAGGCAGCCGGGGTCCCCGCGCGGGCCGCCGGGGCGGTCGGGGACGGCCGTGCGGAGGAGGAGCGGTTGCGGCGGTGGCGGATGGTGCTCGGGGGCGGGCCCGCTGACGGTACGGGGTACCTCCCGGCGGGGAACGACGCGGCGATGGACAAGGCGCTGGCCGCGCTGTACGGGGGTGAAGGGAAGAAGGACGGGCGGCTGAAGTCGGGGTCGGAGCGGGCGGCGGGGCTCGGCGGGTCGGCGCCCTCGGTGGCGCGGTGGCTGGGAGACATCCGGACGTACTTCCCCAGTTCGGTGGTGCAGGTGATGCAGCGGGACGCCATCGACCGGCTCGGGCTGTCGGCGCTGCTGCTGGAGCCGGAGATGCTGGAGGCGGTCGAGGCCGACGTACACCTGGTCGGGACGCTGCTGTCGCTGAACAAGGCGATGCCCGAGGAGACCAGGGAGACGGCGCGGACCGTGGTCCGCAAGGTGGTCGAGGAACTGGAGGCGCGGCTGGCCTCCCGTACGCGGACCGCGCTGACGGGCGCGCTCGACCGCAGCGCCCGGATCAGCCGCCCGCGCCACCACGACATCGACTGGAACCGCACCATCGCCGCCAACCTGCGGCACTACCTCCCCGAGTACCGCACGATCGTGCCGGAGCGGCTGATCGGGTACGGCCGGGCGTCACAGGCGGTGAAGAAGGAAGTGGTGCTCTGCATCGACCAGTCGGGGTCGATGGCGGCCTCGGTGGTGTACGCCTCGGTGTTCGGCGCGGTGCTGGCCTCGATGCGGTCGATCGCGACCCGGCTCGTCGTCTTCGACACGGCCGTGGTCGACCTGACCGACAAGCTGGACGACCCGGTCGACGTCCTCTTCGGCACCCAGCTCGGCGGCGGTACCGACATCAACCGCGCCCTCGCCTACTGCCAGAGCAGGATCACCCGGCCCGCCGACACCGTCGTCGTCCTCATCAGCGACCTCTACGAGGGCGGGATCAGGGACGAGATGCTGAAGCGGGTCGCCGCGATGAAGGCGGCAGGGGTCCAGTTCGTCACCCTCCTCGCCCTCTCCGACGAGGGCGCGCCCTCCTACGACCGGGAACACGCGGCGGCTCTGGCGGCACTGGGTGCCCCCGCCTTCGCCTGTACCCCCGACCTCTTTCCGGACGTCATGGCGGCTGCCCTGGAGAAGGGGGTGATCCCGGTACCGGAGGGGGCTGCCGCTTAGGGCCTGTCCGGTGAGCGCCCGCCGGCGGCGCCCCGTTCGCGCCCCTCGGCTCTCGCGCCCGCCGCGCTCCGGGCGCCCTCTCCGGTGTCGCCGCCCCGCCCCGCGCCTCCCGTTCGCCGCTGGCGAAGTCGATCAGCCGACGGGGAGGAACAAGGCCCCGCTCCGGGCGCTCCGTACCCCGGGCCGGCCTGTCCGCGACGGCCCCTGCGAAGGACGGAGCCTCGGCTCCCGGTGCTGTCCCGTGGCTTCGCCGGGAGGCGTCCCGTACGGCGACGGCGCCCCCTGCCGCAGGGGATCGGCGGCGGGCGTTCCGGGCCGGTGCCCCGTGGCGAAGGAGCCCTGTCCGCAGAGGGGTTGCGAGGCGGGGCGGGCCGGGTGCGGTCCGGCGCCGGGCGGGTCGTCCGCGGGCGGTGCCGGCCGTTGGCGGCGGGTCTCGTGGGAGCCGGCCAGGAGGCCCGGCGGGGTGCGGTCGCGGGGGAGGTGCGGTGTCCCGGACGCGCAGCCGTGGGTGGACCGGGCCGAGGAAGGGCGGCGGCACTCTGTGACAGGTATCACCGCTCAGGTGTGATGTGCGATTTAGGGGCGGCGCGGCGGCGGCGTTAACCTGCCAGACGGACATGCCGCGTACCGGTGACCGAAGACGCCTCCCCTGTGACAGTGCGCAGTCACGTTGCCCGCCGCGGCACGCCCATGCAGACCATTGACCGCACAGCGGCGAGACCACTGATAAGGGACGGACGCGCGTGGACCTGTTCGAGTACCAGGCGAGGGACCTCTTCGCCAAGCACGGTGTACCGGTGCTGGCCGGTGAAGTCATCGACACGCCTGAGGCAGCCCGCGAGGCGACCGAGCGGCTGGGCGGCAAGTCCGTCGTCAAGGCCCAGGTGAAGGTCGGCGGCCGCGGCAAGGCCGGCGGCGTCAAGCTGGCCGCCACCCCCGACGAGGCGGTCGCCCGGGCGACCGACATCCTCGGCATGGACATCAAGGGCCACACGGTCCACAAGGTGATGATCGCCGAGACCGCGCCGGAGATCGTCGAGGAGTACTACGTCTCGTACCTCCTCGACCGGACCAACCGCACCTTCCTGGCCATGGCCTCGGTGCAGGGCGGCATGGACATCGAGGAGGTCGCGGAGAAGACCCCCGAGGCCCTCGCGAAGGTCCCGGTCGACTCCAACACCGGTGTGACCATCGAGAAGGCCCGCGAGATCGTCGCGCAGGCGTCCTTCCCGACCGAGGTGGCCGAGAAGGTCGCCGAGGTCATGGTGACGCTGTGGGACACCTTCGTCGCCGAGGACGCGCTCCTCGTCGAGGTCAACCCGCTCGCCAAGGTCGCCTCCGGTGAGGTCCTGGCCCTCGACGGCAAGGTCTCGCTCGACGAGAACGCCGACTTCCGCCAGCCCGACCACGAGGCCCTTGAGGACAAGGCCGCGGCCAACCCCCTTGAGGCCGCCGCCAAGGCCAAGAACCTCAACTACGTCAAGCTCGACGGCGAGGTCGGCATCATCGGCAACGGCGCGGGTCTCGTCATGAGCACCCTGGACGTCGTCGCGTACGCCGGTGAGAAGCACGGCAACGTGAAGCCCGCCAACTTCCTCGACATCGGTGGCGGCGCCTCCGCCGAGGTCATGGCGAACGGCCTGGAGATCATCCTCGGCGACCCGGACGTCAAGTCCGTCTTCGTCAACGTGTTCGGCGGCATCACCGCCTGCGACGAGGTCGCCAACGGCATCGTCCAGGCCCTGGAGCTGCTCAAGACCAAGGGCGAGGACGTCACCAAGCCGCTGGTCGTGCGCCTCGACGGCAACAACGCGGAGCTGGGTCGCAAGATCCTGTCGGACGCGAACCACCCGCTGGTGCAGCGCGTGGACACCATGGACGGTGCGGCCGACAAGGCCGCCGAGCTCGCGGCTGCGAAGTAAGGACGAGGGACTCCAACACCATGGCTATCTTCCTCACCAAGGACAGCAAGGTCATCGTCCAGGGCATGACCGGTGCCACGGGCATGAAGCACACCAAGCTCATGCTGGGTGACGGCACCAACATCGTCGGTGGCGTGAACCCGCGCAAGGCCGGCACCAGCGTCGACTTCGACGGCACGGACATCCCGGTCTTCGGCACGGTCGCCGAGGCGATGGAGAAGACCGGCGCCGACGTCAGCGTCATCTTCGTCCCGCCGAAGTTCGCCAAGGCCGCCGTCGTCGAGGCGATCGACGCCGAGATCGGCCTGGCCGTCGTGATCACCGAGGGCATCGCCGTGCACGACTCGGCCGCCTTCTGGGCGTACGCGTCGAGCAAGGGCAACAAGACCCGGATCATCGGCCCGAACTGCCCCGGCCTGATCACCCCCGGCCAGTCCAACGCCGGCATCATCCCGGGCGACATCACCAAGCCCGGCCGCATCGGTCTCGTGTCCAAGTCCGGCACGCTGACCTACCAGATGATGTACGAGCTGCGTGACATCGGCTTCTCCTCCGCCGTCGGCATCGGTGGCGACCCGGTCATCGGCACCACGCACATCGACGCCCTCGCGGCGTTCGAGGCGGACCCCGAGACCGACCTGATCGTCATGATCGGCGAGATCGGCGGCGACGCCGAGGAGCGTGCGGCCGACTACATCAAGGCCAACGTCACCAAGCCGGTCGTCGGCTACGTCGCGGGCTTCACCGCGCCCGAGGGCAAGACCATGGGCCACGCCGGTGCCATCGTCTCGGGCTCCTCCGGCACCGCACAGGCGAAGAAGGAGGCCCTTGAGGCCGCCGGTGTCAAGGTCGGCAAGACCCCGACCGAGACCGCCAAGCTGGCCCGCGAGATCCTCGCCGGCTGACTCGCGGACCGGTTCTGCGCCTGACGGCGCGACCAGCGACGCCTGAGGGCCCGCACCCCCCGCCGGGGGGTGCGGGCCCTCAGGCGTACCGGAGCCGGGGCGGCGGTCAGCCCGGCAGCGGCTGGACCCGTTCCGGGCCGGCCGCCGGGTGCTCGCGCAGCGCGTCCCGCAGCGAGCGGTCCTCCTCCGAGAGCGGGCCGGGGCCCAGGTGCGGCGGGACGCCGGTGATCGCCTCGCCCGCCGTCGGCGGCCGGACGTAGTGGTCGGGGGCGACATGGACGCAGAAGCCGGTCGCCCCGGCGACCAGCGCGGTGAGCGCCACGGCCGACCGGGTCCACCGGCGTACCCGGCGCTCACCCACCGTACGGATGAGCGCTCCCCGCTCCTCGGTGGCCGGTTCCAGGGGGGACAGGGCGTCGAGGAGCCGGTGCAGTGCGGCCGGGTCGGCGAGAGCGGGGACGCGCTCGGCGACGGCGGCCCGGGCGGAGAGCAGCCGGTTGGCCGCGGCGCGGGTGGTCGCCTCGGTCTCCGCCGCCGTCTCGGGCAGGTCCAGGCCCACGCCGTCGTAGAGCAGCAGCGTGCGGCGGTGGCGGGGGGCGAGCGCGAGCAGCGCGTCCAGCAGGTCGCGGTCTGCGTGGCCGCGCGGCGGGGGCACGGCGGCGCCGGGCGGGGCCGGGCGGCGGTGGGCCGCGCGCATCCGGTGCCAGGGGCTCAGGGCGTACTCGTGCGCGGCGGCCCGTACCCAGCCCGCCGGGTCCCGGTCCACCGCCACCTCCGGCCACCGCGCCCAGGCCAGCTGGAACGCCCGCTCCACCGACTCCACCGCCACGGTGTGCCGGCCCGTCAGCAGGTAGGTCTGCCGGACGAGAACCCCCGCGCAGGAGGCGTAGAGGGCGTCGAACGCCTCGCGGGGGGTCGCCCCGGCGGGCCTCACGGGGCGCGGGGCCGGACGCGGCGGTTCCGTCACGCGCTGCGCCCTCGGCCCCCGCGTCGGTCCCCGGGTCGGCCTGCGCTCCGGCTCCTGCTTCGGCCGTGGTGTCCTGACGGGCTCGCCGGCCGGGCGGACGGTGGGGAGCGGGCCGTCGGCGGTGGTGAGGAAGCGGGCGTACGCCTCCAGGGTGCGGCCCCGGGGGGTGGCGCGCCCGGTCTCCCAGGAGTGGATGGTCGTGCTGGTGACGCTCATCCGCGTGGCCAGTGCCGCCTGGCTGAGGGAGGCCGCCTCGCGGAGTCTCCGGCGTTCCGCGGGGGGCGGGAGCGTCGGGGCGGGACGGTTCGTCATGTCGCGTTCTCCACAACAGGGGCCGGGGCCGCCGGGACGCGAGCGGGGCGCGGGCACACCCCACCCGTCCGTACGGAAAAGTACATAACCGTATCTTCGGCGACACCTCCGCTCTTCGCCTGTTGCGCGCATCCTGTCCGTGGCATTGGGAGCATGACCGGTGTGACCCGAATGACCGATGACTCCCTTTCACCCGCCGCCCGCCTCACGGGCCTTGCCGAACGCCTCCGCGACCGGTCGCCGGCCCTGGCGGGGTGCCTGTTCGGCGGCGCGGTCGCCGCGGGGCTCGGCCTCGGCGCGTACGCGGTGGTGGTCATGGCGCTGTGGATCGGCTCGCCCTACCCGGACAGCGGCCCCGGGGGTGCCACCGGGACCGCGGTCAGCCTCTGGCTGCTGGGCCACGGCGTCGGCCTGACCCGCGCCGACACGCTCACCGGAGCCCCCGCGCCGCTCGGCCTCATCCCGCTGCTCCTGGCCGTCGTCCCCTTCTGGCTGGTCCGCCGCGCCGCCCGGGAGGCGGCCGAGCCCGAGACCTCCGAGGCCCCCGAGATCCCCGGGCGCACCGTCGTCTGCGGCATCACCGGCGGCTACACCGCCGTCGGTGCCCTCGCCGCCCTCTACGCCACCGGAGGCGAGCTGCGGCCCTCCCTGCGCGAGGCCGCCTGGCACCTGCCGCTGCTCGCGCTCGCCGCCGCCCTCGCCGGACTGCGCTCGGTACGCGGCCGGTCCGCCGGTACGCCGTCACCGGCCCGGCCCGAGGGGTGGGCCGGGCGGGTGCGGGCGGCGCTGGCCGGACGGCGCTGCGCCACCGCCTGCCGGGCCGGCCTCGCCGCCGCCCTCGCCCTCGCGGGCGGCGGGGCCGTCCTCGTCGGCGCCTCGCTCACCCTGCACTGGGAACCCGCCCGCGCCTCGTACCTGTTGCTCACCGACGTCTGGTCCGGGCGGTTCGCCGTCCTCCTGCTCGCCCTCGCCCTCCTCCCCAACGCCGTCATCTGGGGCGCCGCCTACGCGCTGGGCACCGGGTTCCAGGTCGGCACCGGCACCCTCGTCACGCCGCTCGCCGCCACCCTGGGTCCTGCCCTGCCGCCCTTCCCGCTGCTGGCCGCGGTCCCGCCGGAGGGGCCCGGCACACCGCTGACCTGGGTATCCGCCGCGATCCCGGTGGTGGCGGGGCTCACCGCGGGCTGGTTCACCGCACGCGCGGCCGTCCCGGACGCGGCGCCGGTCCGGGAGGCGGCCACCCCGCCCTGGTCGGCGGCGGCCACGGCCGGGGTGGCCGCACTGGCGGCCCTCGTCGCCGGCCTGGTCTGCGCGGTCGCGGCCCGCGCGGCGGGCGGTCCGCTCGGTACCGGCCGGCTGGCGGAGCTGGGCCCCGTCTGGTGGGCGGCCGGCGGGGCCGCGCTCGGCTGGACCCTGCTGCTCGGCGTGCCCACCGCTCTGGCCCTGCGCGCCTGGCGGCTGCGCGCCCGCGAGCCCCGCGGCGCCGCGGCCCGGGGCGGCCGGTGGGCCGGGGCCGGGCTCTTCGGCATCGCCATGACGGGGACGGGGCTGGCCGTACCGGGGGCGGGCGCGCCGGACGGGGGAGCGGCCCCGGACGGCGGTCGTGGCCGCGCGGACGAGCCGGAGGCCCGGGAGCCGGACGACGACCCGGAACGCGTGGACCCGCTGGACTGGTGGGAGCGGGTCTCCCGCCCCGACCCGGTGGCCGCGCTCGGCGGCTCCTCCGGGGCGCCATGCGACCTGTACGACCAGCTCCCCGCCCACGGCGCCGAGGAGTGGCGGGCGCTGCCCCTGGAGCCCCGGGACCCGCCGGGGGAGGAGCCGCCGGAGCGGCGGTGAGGCGAGGCGGGGGCCGAACGGCGAGCGCCTCCCACCGGCACCCGGGGGGCGGTGGGAGGCGCTCGCCGTTCGGCGGACCGGAAGCGGCCCGTCGGTCCGCTCTACTCGCTGGTCTCGGTGTTGACGCCCAGGAGCGGGCGCAGGTCCTTCGGGAGGTGCTTCTCGCAGGTGTCGCGGGTGGCGTTGGTCAGCGCGTCGTCCATGCAGGAGTAGTAGTCGCTGTAGACGATCCGGGCGCCGAACATCGCGGCCACCAGGGCGAGCCCCAGCCCCGCCGTGACCAGGCCGCTGACGGCGGCCGTGGTCTGCTGGCGGGTGCCGGACTCGGTGGGGGCCGGCGCCGGGGCGTTCCCGCCCGGCCCGCGCTCCTCGCGCGCCTCGCCTCCCGCGTCCTCGGCGGGCCTGCCCCGCATCTTCAGCGAGGTCACGCCCCAGTACACCGAGAGGGCGCCGAGCAGCAGGGCGACCGACGGCCAGTTGAAGAGGGCGAAGAAGAACGACCACATGCCCGACAGCAGGGCGTACCTGGCGCGGCGCTGGCCGGGGTCGCTCGGGTCCCAGCGAGGGCCGGGCGGGCGCCCCTCGCCGGTGCCGTCGCGGGAGCCGGAGCCGAAGGGGTTGGACGAGCGGCCGGGCTGGCGGTCGCTCCAGCGGCTGCTTCCGCCGCCCTGCGCGGAACCGTCATCGGAGCCGCCGGTGGGCGTCCGTGGCCGCCACGGCTGGTCCGGCCGGCCCTCGGGCGGCGGCGCGAACGGATTGTCGGACTTCGTGGCCCCGGAGTCCGAGCCGGAGACGGAACCGCCCTCCCGGCCCGAAACGGGCTCCCGCTCCTTCTCCGCGCCGCCCTGGTCGCCGCCCGACGGCGAGGAGCCGCCCTCCCTGACCGCCGACACGCCCCACGCGTCCGGGGCCACTGCGGCGGTGCCGGGCAGGGCGAGGCCCCCGAAGCCGGGGGCGGCGGTGGGCAGGGGGAGGCGGAGGCTCGCGGCGGAGCGTCGGTCCGGCATCAGGTGCGTGTCTTCCCTCGGTGGTCCGGCCGACGGCCCGGCCGGGCGACGGCCGGTGGCGCCGGCCGTGCGCGGATGTGCGGTGGGGCGGCCGTGGCCGCCGGTGGTCTTCCGGTGCGGCGGTGCTGATCGTGCTGCCGGGACGGGCCCGAGGGCCCGGGTGGGACCCCTCCCAGACGCTACCGCCCCCTCGGGCCCCCGTCCCGTGGGGGCCGGTGAGTGTGCCGGTATCGTTGCTGACGGTCGGGAGCTTCGTAGAGTTCCCCGTATCGCGGAGAGCGCGACCTTTGTACGACCGCACAAAGGCGTACGACCGGACAAGGCAGCGCCTCCCGCACCGCCCGTACGCGCCGTGCCCGCACGTCCAGCGTCACCGTAGAAAGGCCCCCGCCGTGGCCTCGCCGCTTCCCAGCGCCGCGTCTTCACGCCCGAAGCGCCTCGTCGTCCTCGTCTCCGGTTCCGGGACCAACCTCCAGGCCCTCCTCGACGCCATCGCCGGCCAGGGCGCCGAGCGGTACGGCGCCGAGGTGGTCGCCGTCGGCGCCGACCGCGGTGCGATCGCCGGTCTGGAGCGCGCCGAGCGCGCCGGAATCCCCTCGTTCGTGTGTCGCGTCAAGGACCACGGTGACCGGGCCGCGTGGGACCGGGCGCTGACCGAGGAGGTCGCCCGCTACGAGCCGGACCTGGTCGTCTCGGCCGGGTTCATGAAGATCCTGGGCAAGGAGTTCCTCGCCCGGTTCGGCGGCCGGGTGGTCAACACCCACCCCGCGCTGCTCCCCAGTTTTCCCGGGGCCCACGGCGTACGCGACGCGCTCGCGTACGGCGCCAAGGTCACCGGCTGCACCGTCCACTTCGTCGACGACGGTGTCGACACCGGCCCGATCATCGCCCAGGGCGTGGTCGAGGTCGTCGAGGACGACTCGGTGGAGGGCGAAGCGGCCCTCCACGAACGCATCAAGGACGTCGAGCGCTCGCTGCTCGTCGAGGTCGTGGGGCGCCTGGCCCGCAACGGCCACCGCATTGAGGGACGAAAGGTTCTGATTCCGTGACCGCCGAAGGTACGAAGCGGCCCATCCGCCGCGCGCTGGTCAGCGTCTACGACAAGACGGGTCTGGAGGAGCTGGCCCGCGGGCTGCACGAGGCGGGCGTCGAGCTGGTCTCCACCGGGTCCACCGCCGGGCGGATCGCCGCGGCCGGGGTCCCGGTGACCAAGGTCGAGGAGCTGACCGGCTTCCCCGAGTGCCTGGACGGCCGGGTCAAGACGCTCCACCCCCGCGTGCACGCCGGCGTCCTCGCCGACCTGCGCCTGGACAGCCACCGCGAGCAGCTGGCCGAGCTGGGCGTCGAACCGTTCCAGCTGGTGATCGTCAACCTCTACCCGTTCCGGGAGACCGTCGCCTCGGGCGCCACCCCCGACGAGTGCGTCGAGCAGATCGACATCGGCGGCCCCTCCATGGTCCGCGCCGCCGCCAAGAACCACCCGTCCGTGGCGGTCGTCACCGACCCCGGCCAGTACGGCGCCGTCCTGGCGGCGGCCCGTGACGGCGGCTTCGAGCTGGCCGCCCGCAAGCGGCTCGCGGCCAAGGCGTTCCAGCACACCGCGGCGTACGACGTGGCGGTCGCCGCCTGGTTCGCCGACGACTACGCCGCCGCCGACGACAGCGGCTTCCCCGACTTCCTCGGCTCCGCGCTGACCCGCTCCACCGTGCTGCGCTACGGCGAGAACCCGCACCAGCCGGCCGCGCTCTACAGCCTCGGCCAGGGCGGCCTCGCCGAGGCCGAGCAGCTGCACGGCAAGGAGATGTCGTACAACAACTACACCGACACCGACGCCGCGCGCCGCGCCGCCTACGACCACCAGGACCCGTGCGTCGCGATCATCAAGCACGCCAACCCGTGCGGCATCGCCGTCGCCGGTGACGTCGCCGAGGCGCACCGCAAGGCGCACGCCTGCGACCCGCTCTCCGCCTTCGGCGGCGTCATCGCCGTCAACCGGCCCGTCACCCGGGAGCTGGCCGAGCAGGTCGCGGAGATCTTCACCGAGGTCATCGTCGCCCCCGACTACGAGGACGGCGCCCTGGAGGCGCTGACCCGCAAGAAGAACATCCGGGTGCTGCGCTGCCCCGAGGCGCCCGCCGCCACCGTCGAGACCAAGCAGATCGACGGCGGTGCGCTCCTGCAGGAGGCCGACCGCCTCCAGGCCCCCGGCGACGACCCGGCCAACTGGACCCTCGCCACCGGCGACGCGCTCGGCGAGGGCGAACTGGCCGAGCTGGCCTTCGCCTGGAAGGCGTGCCGCGCCGTCAAGTCCAACGCCATCCTGCTCGCCAAGGGCGGCGCCTCGGTCGGCGTCGGCATGGGCCAGGTCAACCGGGTCGACTCGGCCAAGCTCGCCGTCGAGCGCGCCGGCGCCGAGCGCGCCCGTGGCGCCTTCGCCGCCTCCGACGCCTTCTTCCCCTTCCCCGACGGGCTGGAGATCCTGCTGGAGGCCGGCGTCCGCGCCGTCGTCCAGCCCGGTGGCTCGGTCCGCGACGAACTGGTCGTCGAGGCCGCGAAGAAGGCCGGGGTCACCATGTACGTCACCGGGACCCGCCACTTCTTCCACTGACCGGTACGCGAGACGGCCGAGGGCCGCGTCCCCGAGCGGGGGGCGCGGCCCTCGGCCGTGTCAGGTGCCTGCGCGGGTCAGTAGCGCGGGCGGTTGAACCAGGCGGAAGCCTGGCTGTTCACCATCGAGGCGAGGATGATGCCGTAGATCGCCAGCATGATGATGCCGCCGAAGGTGGCCGAACCGCCGCCGCCCTGTACGAGGTTGCTCAGCGAGCCGAGGATGCCGAGGGAGGCGTAGATGATGGCGGTGATGCGGATGCCCGGGCCGCCGGTGGAGAACTTGACGCCGAGCACGATGCTGAGGACCGCCAGGGCGAGCAGGATGAAGACGATGGCGTAACCGAGGCCGACGAGGCCGTTGGCGGATTCGGTCTCCAGGCCGTTGGCGACGTCCTTGGCCGCGCCGATGGCGACACCGGCGATGAGGCCGATCAGTATCTGGAAGCCGGAGACGATGAAGAGCAGCACGCGGGCCGTCTTCATCAGGCCGGGCATCTCCGGCTTCATGCCCGGCACGCCCGGGTACGCCGGCTGGCCGGGCTGCTGCGGGTAGCCGTAACCGGGCTGGCCCGGCTGGCCGCCGCTCTGCTGCGGGTAGGCGTAGCCCGGCTGCCCCTGGGGGGTGCCGTAGCCCGACGGCTGCCCCTGCGGCGAGCCGTAGCCCGACGGCTGGCCCTGCGGCGTGCCGTAGCCCTGCGGCGTGCCGTAGCCCCCGGGCTGGCCGCCCTGCGAGGGCTGGCCCTGCGGAGGCGGGCTGTAAGGACTGTTGGGGTCGCCGAAACTCATGGCGGGGTTCCTCCGTTGAAGCGCGGGGACGCGCGGTCCGCGCAGGAGGTTGCTGAAAGACGTAAGCGGCGCTTCCCCCCGGCACTGCCCGCGGCACTGTCTGCGCATCATCGTTCTCAATACCCTGGTGTCTTGTCCAGTCGCCGGCGCCGGACGTTGTGCAAGTGCAACCTCTGTGATCATTCGGTCAGAGCGGGTCGAAGTCGGCCGAAAAGGGCTGCTCGGCAGGGCTGTTCACGGAATCCGCCCGGTGCTGGCCCGCCCCGGATTGGCGGCCGGGGGCGGGCATCCGCGAGGATGGGGGTATGAGCGCCCAGATTCTCGATGGCAGGGCCACCGCGGCCGCGATCAAGTCCGAGCTGGCCCGGCGTGTGGCCGTGCTCCGGGACCAGGGCGTGCAGCCCGGTCTCGGAACCGTCCTGGTCGGTGAGGACCCGGGCAGCCAGAAGTACGTCGCGGGCAAGCACCGCGACTGCGCCCAGGTCGGCATCGCCTCCATCCAGCGCGAACTGCCCGCCACCGCCACCCAGGAGGAGATCGAGGCGGTCGTCCGGGAACTCAACGAGGACCCGGCCTGCACCGGTTACCTCGTGCAGCTGCCGCTGCCCAAGGGCATCGACGAGAACCGCATCCTCGAACTGATGGACCCGGCCAAGGACGCCGACGGCCTCCACCCGACCAACCTCGGCCGCCTCGTCCTGGGCGAGCCCGCGCCGCTGCCCTGCACGCCGTTCGGCATCGTCACGCTGCTGCGCCACTTCGGCGTCGAGATCAACGGCGCCGAGGTGGTCGTCGTCGGCCGCGGTGTCACCATCGGCCGCCCCATGCCGCTGCTGCTCACCCGCCGCTCCGAGAACGCCACGGTCACCCAGTGCCACACCGGCACCCGCGACCTCGCCGCCCACCTGCGCCGCGCCGACATCATCGTGGCCGCCGCCGGGGTGCCGCACCTGATCAAGCCCGAGGACGTGAAGCCCGGCGCGGCCGTCCTCGACGTCGGCGTCAGCCGCGACGAGAGCGGCAAGATCGTCGGCGACGTCCACCCCGGTGTCGCCGAGGTGGCCGGCTGGATCTCGCCCAACCCGGGCGGCGTCGGCCCGATGACCCGCGCCCAGCTCCTCGTCAACGTCGTCGAGGCGGCCGAGCGCCAGGCCGCCTCCGCCGCCTGATCCCCCGAAGAGGCCGCCACCGATGAGCACCGACGCCCCCGACGACCAGCCCGCCGCCGAGCCGGCTCCCGAGACCGAGGCGAAGACCGGGCCCGACGCCGGAAAGGGCGGGGCCAGCCGCGCCGGGGCCGGGGTGCGCACCGGGGTGGCGAAGCTGGGGTGGACCCGGCGGGAGCCCGGTTCGCGGAGGTTTCCGCGGATCACCCGGTCCATCGCCCGGCCCGAGGGCGGCGGCCGGGCCGCCGCCGGGCGTGCGCCCGCGCCCGCCCGGCAGTGGCCGATGCTGCTGGTGCTCTCCCTGGTGGGGCTGGGGCTGATCCTCACCGCCTTCGACGTGACGCGGGTCGGGACGCTGCTCATCGGGGTGGCGCTGCTCGTGGGAGCCGGGCTGCGGTGGGGGCTGCCGTCCGTGGGCATGCTCGCTGTCCGCTCGCGGTTCACGGACCTGGTGACGTACTCCGTGCTGGGGGCGGCGATCGTGGTACTCGCGCTGATGCAGCAGCCCAGCCCTTGGCTGGAGCTGCCGTTCCTGGACCGGACCTTGCACCTCACGGTCGATTAGCCAGACCGCAAGCGCCGCCCGGGCCCGGGCACCCGTCCTGCTCGCCACTACGTTCAGCCGGGGGAGACGAAGCCGGATTCGTACGCGGCGATGACCGCCTGGGTGCGTTCGCGGGCGTCGAGTCTGGACAGGACGGCGCTGACGTGGGACTTGACCGTTTCGGTGCTGATCACCAGGTGGCGGCGGGCGACCGGGGCGCCGGTCACCTCGGCGTCGACCCAGAGCCCCCTCCCGCCACTGATCGTGACCGGTGCGGCCAAGGGGTGGCAGAGCCGCACCCGGCCCGCGGCACTCGGGCCCGGCCCATGCGGCGCGCGCCCCGAACTGTGAGCTGTGCGTGCGCTGTTCGCGCTGTATGGGCCCTCGCGTGCGCTCGGTACGCTCCGGCGTGTCCCTGGGCGGAAGTCTCCGGATCGGGTGATTCCGGGGGGTATTGCGCATGGTCGCGCCGGTTTCTCCGTAATGCTTCGCCCTGGAGGCGACCGCCGCCGGTCAGGGTGGCGGCGGGCGGAGCGGGCGACAGGGGCGGCACACATGGCACGTTGGGCGGAACTGCCCGCCGGGCTCGACCGGCGTGAGCGGCAGCTCGTCGTACAGCTGCGGCGGCTGAAGGACCACAGCGGGCTCAGCCTGTCGGCGCTCGGCGCGCGCACCGGGTACAGCCGGTCGTCGTGGGAGCGGTACCTCGGTGGGCGCGCCCCCGTGCCCCGCGCCGCCGTCATCGGGCTCGCGGAGGTCTGCGGGGTCGACCCCACGCGGCTGCTCGCCCTGCACGAGGTGGCCACCGAGCACCGGGCCGCCGACGGGCACAGCACCGGGACCGCCCAGCCGGGCGCCGACTCCGGCCCCGCCGGACGCTCCTCGGCCGGGGAGCACCCGGAGCCGCCCGGGCCGCCGGGCGTACGGCGGCGTACGGCGGTGGCCGCCGCGCTGCTGGTGGGGGCGCTGGCGTTGGGGTTCGCGGTGGGGCTGGCCACCGGCCTCGTCGCCGGTTCCGGGACGCAGGCCGCCGCCGGGCCCGGCGGCGCCGACGGTCCCGAGCTGGTGCGGCCGGACGGGGAGCGCTGGCGGCGCGGCGCCGAGCACACCTGCCACGTCCGCCGCGCCGACGGGCTGCTGTACGCGGGTCACAGCCGCGAACGCGCCGCCCACCTCGACATCAACAGCTCCGGCTGGCACGTCGTCGAGGCCCAGTGCCTGCTGCGCCACCACCGGTTCGACCCCGGCGTCGTCGACGGGCTGTACGGGCCGCTGGCCCAGGAGGCGGTCCGGCGCTTCCAGACCGACCGGCGCATTCCGGTGGACGGCGTCGTGGGCCCCGACACCTGGGGGGAGCTGCGCCGATGACCGACGACGCGACGCCCCCGGAGTGCCGCCGCCTCCTCGGCGAACTGCGGTCCCTGCGCGAGCGGTCCGGGCGCAGCCTGGCCGGGCTCGCCGCCGCGACCCCGTACAGCAAGTCGTCCTGGGGCCGGTACCTCTCCGGCGCCCAGCCCGTGCCGAGGGCCGCCGTGGCGGCGCTCTGCGAGGTGGCGGGGGAGCCGTCCGGGCGGGTGCTGGCGCTGTGGGAGCTGGCCGACGCCGAGTGGAGCGGGCGCGGTTCGTGCGCGGTCCCGGGGCGGGCGGGGCCGCCTCCGTCGCCCGGGGCCCCCGCGTCGCCCCGGCCGACGGACACCGGGGCCGGGCCGGAGGGGGAGCACGGTCTCCGGCCGCCTTGGCCGCCTCGCCGGCGCCGGACGCGGTGGCTGCTCGCGGCGGGCGCGGTGCTGGCCGTCGCCGCCGGGACGGGAGCCGGGGTGAAGGCGCTCGCCGAACGCGCCCCGCGCGCCGCCGCGTCCGAGCCCGGCACCGGCCCGTGGCAGCAGCACGGCCCGCTCGTGCACGGCTGCACCGGCCCCGAGTGCGACGGGCTGGCCCCCAACACGATGGGGTGCGACCGGGCGGATGCCGTGGTGACCCTCGCCGAGTACCGCACCGAGGAGGGGCGGCGCGTCCAGGTGCGGTACGGGAGGCACTGCCGGGCCCTGTGGGCACGGGCCAGTGGACTGCGGTCCGGGGACCGGTTCGCCCTGCGGTTGCCCGGGGCGCCCGCGCGGACGGCGGGGCCGGTGGACGAGAAGGAGGCCGCCGGATACCTGGCGACGCTGATGACCGGGCTGTCCGAGCCGGGTGCCGTGTCCGGGGCGCGGGCCTGCCTGCTGCCGGTGCACGGCGGCGAGGAGTGCGCCCCCGTGCGCTGACGCGCGCGGACGGGCGGCCTCCGGCGGGCGGGAAGAGCGCCCGTCCCCTCCCCCGTCCGAGGGCGGGCGCCTCGGTACAGGCTGGGCCAGGCGGCTGGGCGCCTCAAGGCCGGGGGCGGCGCTGTGGCACGGAAGTGACCGTTCCGGCACGGTGTCCCCGTCCCGCGACGAGCGGTGTCCCGGGGGGACGCGTTCCGGTGGGAGACTGTGTGCGTCCCGTGCAGGCGGCGCTCCTCCACCGGGGCGTGCGATGTGCGCGGCGGATGCCTCTGTGCACCCGTGCGCCCCGTGACCGGGAACTGGCATCCTTGCCGCACGCATCCTTGGGGTAGGTCGGAACTCGGCCGCACGACCGGCGGCCAGGCTTCCGGAGGGACCCGTTCCGGGGTGGCCCCGGGGGAAATAGGGTGGAGCGGCGGCACCGGGGGCGGCCGCGCACCGCACGGGGAAGCAGCAGCAAGGCAGGTACGGGGGGAATGGGGGGCACGTCATGGCTCGATGGAAACCACTACCGGAGGAACTCGATCCGCAGGTCCGCGAGTTCGCGGGACAGCTGCGCCGGCTGGTCGACCGCAGCGGGCTGAGCATCGCCGCGGTCTCGGACCGCACCGGGTACAGCAAGACGTCCTGGGAGCGGTATCTCAACGGGCGGCTGCTCGCGCCCAAGCGGGCGATCATCGCCCTGGCCGAGGCGACCGGTACCGACCCGGTCCACCTCACCACCATGTGGGAGCTGGCGGAGCGCGCCTGGAGCCGCTCCGAGATGCGCCACGACATGACCATGGAGGCCATCCGCATCACCCAGGCCCGGGCCGCCCTCGGTGGCTACACACCGCCGCAGGGCATCGACCTCGGGCACCGGGCTCCCAAGGCCGGGGCGCACGCCAAGGTCAACGGCGCGGACGGCCGCGGCGCGCGCGGTGGCGCCCCGGCGGGCGTTCGCGAGGCCCCGCCGATACCCTCCGTGCCCCGCCAACCGGGCCCGCCCGGCGCGCCGGTTCCGCCGGTGCCCCTGCCCGGCCCCGACGCGTCCGGCGGCGCGGGCGGCAAGGGAAGCGCGGGCGGCAAGGGCGGCAAGGGCGGCAAGGGCAAGCGCCTGCCGCTGATCCTCACCGGTGTGGGGGCCGCCGTCGCCCTGATCGCGGCCGGCTTCGCCCTCCCCGACTCCGGCGACGAGCCCGCCCCGCAGCCCACCGCCAAGCCGACCGAGACGGCCCAGCAGCTCCCGGCGGGCGTCAAGTGCGCCGGCGCCGACTGCACGGGGCAGGACCCGGAGGAGATGGGGTGCGCGGGCCAACAGGCCGTCACCAGCGCCACCGCCACCGTCGGCACCACCGTGGTGGAGATCCGCTACAGCAAGACCTGCGAGGCGGCTTGGGCCCGCATCACCCAGGCCGCGGTCGGCGACGAGATCGCCATCGACGTCGGCACCGAGGCCCAGGAGGGCGCCAAGGTCACCACGGCCTTCGACGCCTACACCGCGATGCTCGCCGTCGAGAACCCGGCCGATGCGAAGGCGTGCGCCACCCTGGCCACCGGAACCACGGGGTGCACGACGCCCACACCGTGATCCTCCGGTAGGGCCGGGCGCGAGACAGGGGCGCCCGGCCGGGCGCGCCCGGGCCGCGTGCTCCGGGCGCGCCCCGGCGGCCCGCCACCGTTCTGCGAACCGGGCCCCGTCGAGGCCGGGAGGGCGCGCGCGGGACGTGCGCGGGGCGCGTACATCGCGAACGACGAGTGCGTGCCGCGCGTCCCGCACGTCCACATGTGCCGTACATCCGCGCACGACTGCTGTCCGCGCACGACTGCGCGTCCGCACGACTGCGCGTCCGCACGTCCCGCGTGTGCTGTACGTGCCGCATGTGTGCCGCGTGTGCTGTACGTGCCGCGTGTGTGCCGTGCGTCCCGCACACACACGCGCCTCTCCGGGTGGCCCGGGCAGCCCCGACGGAAGTCACCGGCCGTACGTCCGGGCCCCTGCGCCAGGGGCCCAGGGCGTGGCGGTGGCTCGGCGCGTCAGAGGGCGGCCGACGCGCACGAGCGCCCGCGGGCGGGGAGACTGGCGCGTGAGACCCGCCACAGCACCCGCACCTGGTGCCGCCCCGAGGGCGCGATAGCCTGACCACCGGAACTCTCTTGATACCGAGAGATCGATCATCCAGCGCCGCGCGACCCGGGTGCCGGATGACCGGCCCGGGCCCGGCCCGGTGGGTCCACCGCACCCGGGGTACGCCCCACCGCCCGCTGTCTAACGGAGATCGCCATGACCCGCACTCCCGTGAATGTCACCGTCACCGGCGCGGCCGGCCAGATCGGCTACGCGCTGCTGTTCCGCATCGCCTCCGGCCACCTGCTCGGCGCGGACGTGCCGGTCCGGCTGCGCCTCCTGGAGATCCCGCAGGGTCTCAAGGCCGCCGAGGGCACCGCCATGGAGCTCGACGACTGCGCCTTCCCGCTGCTCCAGGGCATCGAGATCACCGACGACCCGAACGTCGGCTTCGACGGCGCCAACGTCGCGCTGCTGGTCGGCGCCCGCCCCCGCACCAAGGGCATGGAGCGCGGTGACCTGCTGGAGGCCAACGGTGGCATCTTCAAGCCGCAGGGCAAGGCGATCAACGACCACGCCGCGGACGACATCAAGGTCCTGGTCGTCGGCAACCCCGCCAACACCAACGCCCTGATCGCCCAGGCCGCCGCCCCGGACGTACCGGCCGAGCGCTTCACCGCGATGACCCGCCTGGACCACAACCGCGCCCTGTCGCAGCTGGCGAAGAAGACCGGCGCGCAGGTCTCGGATATCAAGAAGCTGACGATCTGGGGCAACCACTCGGCGACCCAGTACCCGGACATCTTCCACGCGGAGATCGCGGGCAAGAACGCCGCCGAGGTCGTCAGCGACGAGCAGTGGCTGGCCGACGACTTCATCCCGACCGTCGCCAAGCGCGGCGCGGCCATCATCGAGGCGCGCGGCGCCTCCTCGGCCGCCTCCGCCGCCAACGCCGCCATCGACCACGTCCACACCTGGGTCAACGGCACCGCCGAGGGCAACTGGACCTCCATGGGCATCCCGTCGGACGGCTCGTACGGCGTCCCCGAGGGCCTCATCTCCTCGTTCCCGGTGACCACCAAGAACGGCACCTACGAGATCGTCCAGGGCCTGGAGATCAACGACTTCTCCCGCGCCCGCATCGACGCCTCGGTCCAGGAGCTGGCCGAGGAGCGCGACGCCGTCCGCGCCCTGGGCCTCCTCTGAGCCACCCCCGGCCTTCCGGCCGCAGACTCCCGTGACCGCGCGAGCGCACCGACCACGCGGTCACGGTGACCCAGAAGCAGCCCCCGACCACCCGCGACCCGGGCGGTCGGGGGCTGCTTCGCGTCCGTACGGACGTCCTCGCAGGGGCGCCTCACCGAGGTCAGGTCCTTCTTGAGCGCGCCCAAGCCGCCGGGGCGCCTCCGCGACCCCGTGCCTCCGCGACCCCGTGCCCGCGTTCGGCCCGTGGTCCCCTCGCGGTCACAGATGGCCTCAAACGCCGGCCGGGCTGGGTGTGGTGGCCCGAGCCGGCCGTCTGCGACCGCGAGGCCGACCGGGCCGAGGCCGCCCGTCAGCCCGGCATGCACGTGAGCTGCCCGTCAGCCCGGCATGCGCGTGAGGCCATCGGCGGCCGGCACGGTCGAGTGAACCGGGGCCAATCCGGCGCGGCCGGCGTTCGAGGCCACCGCCCCCCCCGGCTCGGCTGGCCGAAAAGTGCTGCCCGGCCACCCTCCGCCGGGCCGAGGTGACCGGCGGTAAGGGGCCTTTTGTCCAGGAAAGACGCTGTATGTCGCGCGGTAGTGGTGAGCCATCCCACGATGGCCCCGTCAGCGGCATGGAATCGACGCCGAGGGGCAGGCGCACCGGGCTGCCATGCGGGCAAATGGCAGCGCACCCTTGGATCGAAAGGCAAGACTCGACGTGTCGGCAGAACAGACCATTTACGTGGACGGAACGTGGCGTGCGGCCGCGTCGGGGGCCGTCCGGGAGATCATCGACCCGGCGGACGCCAAGCCGTTCGCGGTGGTCGCCGAGGGCGGGAGCGAGGACGCGGACGCCGCGATCGCCGCCGCCCGCCGCGCCTTCGACCAGGGCCCCTGGCCGCGCACCCCGGTCGCCGAGCGCGCCGCCCTGCTGCGTCGCGTCGCCGACCTGCTGATCCGCGACCGCGAGGAGATCGGCCTGCTGGAGAGCCGCGACGCGGGCAAGACCCTGGAGGAGGGCCGGGTCGACGTCGACTGTGTCGCCGACGCCTTCCGCTACTTCGCCGACCTGGTCGTCGGCGAGGGCGCGGGCCGCGTGGTCGACGCCGGGACCGACGAGGTGCACAGCGTCGTCGTGCACGAGCCGGTCGGTGTCTGCGGACTGATCGCCCCGTGGAACTACCCGCTGCTCCAGGCCAGTTGGAAGGTGGCCCCGGCGCTCGCCGCGGGCAACACCTTCGTCCTCAAGCCCAGCGAGATCACCCCGCTGAGCACCGTCGCCCTGGTCCGTCTGCTCGCCGAGGCGGGCCTGCCCGAGGGCGTCGCCAACCTGGTGACCGGCCCCGGCCACACCGTCGGCGCCCGCTTCGGCACCCACGACGACGTCGACCTGGTCTCCTTCACCGGCGGCCTGGTCAGCGGCACGAAGGTGGCCCAGGCCGCCGCCGCCTCGGTCAAGAAGGTCGCGCTGGAGCTGGGCGGCAAGAACCCGAACGTCGTCTTCGCCGACGCCTGCGCCACCGACGAGGACTTCGACACCGCCGTCGACCAGGCACTCAACGCCGCCTTCATCCACAGCGGCCAGGTCTGCTCCGCCGGTTCGCGCCTCATCATCGAGGAGTCGGTGCGGACACGCTTCGTCACCGAACTCACCCGCCGCGCCCAGCTCATCCGCCTGGGCCGGGGCACCGAGGAGGGCGTCGAGTGCGGCCCCCTCGTCTCCCGGGCCCAGCTGGAGAAGACCCAGGGGTACGTGGCCTCCGCGCTGGAGGAGGGCGCCGTGCTGCGCACCGGCGGCAAGCAGCCCGAGCCCAGCGAGGTCCGCCCGGCCACCGGCTACTTCTACGAGCCGACCGTCCTCGACGGCTGCCACCGCGAGATGCGCGTGGTCCGCGAGGAGGTCTTCGGCCCGGTCCTCACCGTGGAGACCTTCACCACCGAGGACGAGGCCGTCGCGCTCGCCAACGACACCGAGTACGGCCTCGCCGGAGCCGTCTGGACCACCGACGCGGGCCGCGCCCGCCGGGTCGCCGCCCGGCTGCGCCACGGCACCGTCTGGATCAACGACTTCCACCCCTACCTGCCGCAGGCCGAATGGGGCGGCTTCGGGAAGTCCGGCACCGGCCGCGAACTCGGCCCCGCCGGGCTCGCCGAGTACCGGGAGTCCAAGCACGTCTACCAGAACCTCGCGCCCAAGCCGGTGCGCTGGTTCGCGGGCTGACCCCCACCCGCGACCCCCGCCCGGCCGCCGGCACCCTGTCCGGCGGCCGGGCCCGGGCCCCACGGCCCCTTCGGCGCCCCGCCCCACCCGGGACGCCCGCCCCCCACGCAGAGCAACGACCGCAAGCCCCGCAGCACGCGGGCGACCGCACCGGGCGGCGCCCCACCACGCGCAGCACCTTGCAGGCCAAGGAGGAGCACATGCCCACGTACGACTACGTCGTCATCGGCGGCGGCACCGCAGGATCGGTGATCGCCTCCCGGCTGACCGAGAACCCGGACACCACCGTCGCGGTCATCGAGGGCGGCCCCTCCGACGTCGACCGGGCCGACGTGCTCACCCTGCGCCGCTGGATGGGCCTGCTCGGCGGCGACCTCGACTACGACTACCCCACCACCGAGCAGCCGCGCGGCAACAGCCACATCCGGCACAGCCGCGCCAAGGTCCTCGGCGGCTGCTCCTCCCACAACACCCTCATCGCGTTCAAGCCGCTCCCCTCCGACTGGGACGAGTGGGAGACCGCCGGCGCCGAGGGCTGGGGCGCCGTGCAGATGGAGGCGTACTACGCGCGGCTGAAGAACAACATCGTGCCGGTCGACGAGAAGGACCGGAACGCCATCGCGCGGGACTTCGTCGACGCCGCGCAGGGCGCGCTCGGCGTGCCCCACGTCGACGGGTTCAACAAGAAGCCGTTCAGCGAGGGCGTCGGCTTCTTCGACCTGGCGTACCACCCGGAGGACAACAAGCGCTCCTCCGCCTCCGTCGCGTACCTCCACCCCTACCTGGACCGGCCCAACCTCCACCTCATGCTGGAGACCTGGGCGTACCAGCTGGCCTTCGACGGCGACCGCGCCACCGGGGTGCGCGTGCGCACCAAGGACGGCGAGGAGGTCCTGGTCGAGGCCGGCCGCGAGGTGCTGCTCTGCGCCGGCGCCGTCGACTCGCCCCGGCTGCTGCTGCACTCGGGCATCGGCCCCCGCGCCGACCTGGAGAGGCTCGGCATCACGGTCCGCCACGACCTGCCCGGCGTCGGCGAGAACCTGCTCGACCACCCGGAGTCGGTCATCGTCTGGGAGACCGACGGACCCATACCCGAGAACTCGGCGATGGACAGCGACGCCGGTCTCTTCGTCCGCCGCGACCCCGACGGACGCGGCCCGGACCTGATGTTCCACTTCTACCAGATCCCCTTCACCGACAACCCCGAGCGCCTGGGCTACGAACGCCCCGAGCACGGCGTGTCGATGACGCCGAACATCCCCAAGCCGCACAGCCGTGGCCGCCTCTACCTGACCAGCGCCGACCCCGAGGCCAAGCCGGCCCTCGACTTCCGGTACTTCACCGACGAGGACGACTACGACAGCCGGACCCTGGTCGACGGCATCAAGATCGCCCGCCGCATCGCCCGCACCGAGCCGCTGGCGCGCTGGCTCAAGCGCGAGGTCGCCCCCGGCCCGGAGATCACCGACGACGAAGCGCTCAGCGCGTACGCCCGCAAGGTCGCGCACACCGTCTACCACCCCGCCGGAACCTGCCGGATGGGTGCCGAGGAAGACGAACTCGCCGTGGTCACGCCCGAGTTGAAGATCCGCGGGCTTGACAACATCCGCATCGCCGACGCCTCCGTCTTCCCGACGATGCCGGCGGTCAACCCGATGATCGGAGTCCTCATGGTCGGAGAGAAATGCGCCGAGATGCTGGGCGGTGACGCCCGATGAGCGCCACCGCCGCCAGTACCCCGCCGGGCCAGGACCACCCCGGCGGCCAGGACACCCCCGTCTTCTCCGTCCAGCACCTCTGGAAGGTCTTCGGGCCGAAGGCGGAGCGGGTCCCCGCCGACCCGGCGCTCGCCGCCCTCGACCCCGTGGAGCTGCGCGCCGCCACCGGCTGCACCGCCGCCGTCCACGACGTCGGCTTCGACGTCCGCCAGGGCGAGGTCTTCGTCGTCATGGGCCTCTCCGGCTCCGGCAAGTCCACCCTGGTCCGCTGCCTGACCCGGCTCATCGAACCCACCGCGGGCACGCTCTCCATGTACGGCGAGGACGTGCGCGCGATGGACAAGAACCGGCTGCGCGAACTGCGCCGGCGCCGCGCCGCCATGGTCTTCCAGCACTTCGGCCTGCTGCCGCACCGCACCGTCCTCGACAACGTCGCCTACGGCCTGGAGATCCAGGGCGTCCCGCGCGCCGAACGCCGCGCCAAGGCCGCCGAGACCGCCGCCCTGGTGGGCCTCGAAGGGCTGGAGGACCGCCGCCCCGGCCAGCTCTCCGGCGGCCAGCAGCAGCGCGTGGGCCTCGCCCGCGCCCTCGCCGTCGACCCGGAGGTCCTCCTCTTCGACGAGCCGTTCAGCGCGCTCGACCCGCTGATCCGGCGCGACATGCAGGAGGAGGTCAAGCGGCTCCACCAGGAGGAGGGCCGCACCATGGTCTTCATCAC
Organism: Streptomyces sp. BBFR102; assembly: GCF_051397025.1. Classification (NCBI taxonomy): domain Bacteria; kingdom Bacillati; phylum Actinomycetota; class Actinomycetes; order Kitasatosporales; family Streptomycetaceae; genus Streptomyces; species Streptomyces sp. BBFR102. The sequence goes on along the minus strand of NZ_CP195757.1, from coordinate 1,995,346 downwards.
CCACGACCTCTCCGAGGCGCTGCGCCTGGGCGACCGGATCGCGCTGATGCGCGACGGCCGCGTCGTCCAGCTCGGCACCCCCGAGGAGATCGTCGGCTCGCCCGCCGACGACTACGTCCGGGACTTCGTCCGCGACGTGCCGCGCGAGCAGGTCCTCACCGTGCGCACCGCGATGCGGCCCGCCACCGGCGACGAGGCCGAGCACGGCCCCGCCCTCGCCCCCGGCGCCACCGTCTCCGAGGCCATCGAGGCCGTCGCCCGCACCGGCGAGAGCGCCCGCGTCGTCGAAGGCGGCCGCTGCCTCGGCATCGTCGACCACCACCGGCTCCTCGGCGTGGTCGCGGGCGCCGCCTCCGGCCCGGCCGGGCCGGAGGCGAAGGCGGGGGAGGCGGTTCTCTGATGGCCGCCACCACCGCTCCGGCCGCCTCCGCCGCCCCGGCCGGCAGTACCGGCGCCGGGCCGCGCGGCCTCGCCCGCCGCCACCCGGCCCTCACCAAGCTGCTGGCCCTCGCGGTCCTCGCCGCCGTCCTGGTGCCGCTCGCCCACGCCCGCTGGGCGTCCGGCAGCTGGCCCGAGGCGCTCACCGTCGACCTCTCCGGACCGCTCGGCTCCGCCAGCGACTGGATCATCGACAACCGCGACAGCCACCCGCTCTTCCTCTACTTCTTCGGCCACGTCTCCGGCGCCGTCGTCCTCTGCGTACGCGCCGTCTACCTGGTGCTGCTCGCGGGGGGCTGGGCCGGGGTCACCGTGGCCGCCGGGCTGATCGCCTGGCGCGTGGCCGGGGTACGACTCGCCGTCACGGCCGCCGCCGCCTTCCTGCTCTGCGGCGTACTGGGCATGTGGGTGCCGACCATGCAGACCCTCGCCCTGATGATCGTCGCGGTCCTCGCCTCGGTGATCCTGGGCGCCCTGCTCGGCATCCCCGCCGGCCTCTCCGACCGGGTCTTCCGCCTGCTGCGGCCGATCCTCGACACGATGCAGGTCCTGCCGGCCTTCGCCTACCTGCTCCCGGTCGTCCTGGTCTTCGGCATCGGCGTGCCCGCCGCCGTGCTGGCCACCGTCGTCTACGCCGCGCCGCCCATGGCCCGGCTCACCGCGCTCGGCCTGCGCGGCGCCGACGCGGGCGTCATGGAGGCCGTCACCTCGCTCGGCGCCACCGCCCGGCAGCGGCTGTTCACCGCCCGCCTGCCGCTGGCCCGCAAGGAGCTGCTGCTCGGCGTCAACCAGACGATCATGCTGGCCCTGTCGATGGCCGTGATCGCCTCCGTCATCGGTGCCGGCGGCCTCGGTGACCGCGTCTACCAGGCACTCGCCTCCGTCGACGTCGGCGCCGCGCTCGCCGCGGGCATCCCCATCGTGCTGCTCGCCGTCGTCCTGGACCGCACCACCGCCGCCGCGGGCCGCCGCCTCGGCGCCGGTCAGGCCCCCTCGGGCGGCCTGACCCCGGCCGTCGGCTGGGCCCTGGCCGCCGTCGCCACCCTCGCCGTGGCGCTCGGCACCCGGTTCGCCTCCGCCCTCGACTGGCCCGCCGGCTGGACCTACGGCATCGCCGGACCGGTCAACGAGGCCGTCGACTGGATGACCGGCCACCTCTACTCCGGGGTGCCCTTCGTCGGCGGCACCGCCGACTGGGCCGGCCACTTCACCACCTGGGTCCTCGACCCGGTCCGCGACGGCCTGACGTGGCTGCCCTGGTGGGGCCTGCTGCTGATCGTCGCCGCCCTCGCCTGGCTCATCGGCACCTGGCGCACCGCACTCACCGCCACCCTGGCGATGGCCGCGATCGGCGTCCTCGGCGTCTGGAGCCCGTCGCTCGACACCCTCTCCCAGGTGCTCGCCGCCGTCGCCGTCACCCTCGTGCTCGGCTTCGCCACCGGAATCGCCGCCGCCCGTTCCCACCGGGTGGAAGCGGCGCTGCGGCCCGTCCTGGACGTCTTCCAGACCATGCCGCAGTTCGTCTACCTGATCCCGGTCGTCGCCCTCTTCGGCGTCGGCCGCGCCCCGGCCGTGGCCGCCGCCGTGGTCTACGCGCTGCCCGCCGTCGTCCGCATCACCACGCAGGGGCTGCGCGGCGTCGACGCCGGAGCCCTGGAGTCGGCCCGCTCGCTCGGTGCCACCAGCGGCCAGCAGATCCGCCAGGTCCAGCTGCCGCTCGCCCGCTCCTCGCTGCTGCTCGCCGTCAACCAGGGCGTCGTCCTGGTCCTCGCCGTCGTCATCATCGGCGGCCTGGTCGGCGGGGGCGCACTCGGCTACGACGTGGTGTTCGGCCTCGCCCAGGGCGACCTCGCCGTCGGCCTCGTCGCCGGTGCCGCGATCGTCTGCCTCGGCCTGATGCTCGACCGCGTCACCCAGCCCACCGAACGCCGCACCACGACGAAGGGAGCCTGACATGAAGCCGGGCCCATCGCGCCGGGCCACCCGCACCGCCGCCGCCCTCACCGCGTCCGGCGCCCTGCTCGCCGTGGCCGGCTGCGGCGCCGCCGACATGACCCAGCAGGCGTCGCCGTACGCGGGCGCCGGGGACGGCAAGTCGGTCACCCTCTCCCTCCAGTCCTGGGTCGGCGCCCAGGCCAACGTCGCCATCGCCCAGTACCTCCTGGAGCACGAACTCGGCTACCGCGTCGACACCGTGCAGATCGACGAGGTCCCGGCCTGGGACGCGCTCAGCCAGGGGCGGGTGGACGCCATCCTGGAGGACTGGGGCCACCCGGAGGAGGAGAAGCGGTACGTCGAGGACAAGAAGACGATCACCGCGGCCGGGGACGTCGGCGTCACCGGCCACATCGGCTGGTTCGTCCCGACGTACTTCGCCGAGAAGCACCCGGACGTCACGGACTGGAAGAACCTCGACAAGTACGCCGACCAGCTCCGCACCCCCGAGAGCGGCGGCAAGGGCCAGCTGATGGACGGCTCGCCGTCCTACGTCACCAACGACAAGGCCCTGGTGAAGAACCTGGACCTGGACTACCAGGTCGTCTTCGCCGGCTCCGAGGCCGCGCAGATCACCCAGATCGAGCAGTTCGCCAAGGACGAGAAGCCCTTCCTGAGCTACTGGTACCAGCCCCAGTGGCTCTTCGAGAAGGTGCCGATGACGGAGGTGGAGCTGCCCGCGTACGAGGAGGGCTGCGACGCGGACCCCGACAAGGTCGCCTGCGCCTACCCCGAGACCCCGCTCCAGAAGTACCTGAACACGGACTTCGCGGAGAACGGCGGCGAGGCCGCGGAGTTCCTGAAGAACTTCGAGTGGACCACCGAGGACCAGAACGAGGTCTCCCTGTGGATCGCCGAAGAGAAGATGGACCCGCAGGAGGCCGCCGAGAAGTGGGTCGAGGCCAACGAGTCCACCTGGAAGAAGTGGCTGCCGTAGCGGCCCCGCCGCCTTCCCGTACCGGAGCGCCCCCGCGGACCCCCCCCGCCGGGGCGCTCCGGCGCGTACGCCCTCGACCGCCCCACGCGCGGCGGACAGGGCCGGGCCCCGGCACGGAGTGGGGCGCCCTCCCCGCGTACGACGGGAAGGGCGCCCCGGAAGCGTCCTGCGGCGGGCGGTCAGCGCAGGAAGCCGCCGAACCGCGCCTCGGTGACGGGCCCGTCCACGTGGCGCGGGCCGAAGGCGGACGCGCCCTCGACCGTCAGCCCCCGGCCGGTACCGCGCAGCGCCCAGACCGCGCCCGCCGCCTCGTTCTCCTCGGCCGAGGAGACGACCAGGTCGCGGTGGCCGTCGCCGTCGGTGTCGAGCAGGACGCAGGCGGCGCCGAACGCGTCGCCGCTCTCCGCGACCCCGGGCACCCCGGCGGTGTTCTGGTGGAGGACCTGGCTGCTCTCACCGGTCACCCCCGAAGCGGTGCCGTGCAGCAGGGCGACCGAACCGGCGTCGGTCAGCCCGCCGAAGTCCTCGCCGCTGATCCCGAGCGCGATCTCGGCGCGGCCGTCGCCGGTCACGTCGGCCACCGCGACGCAGGAGCCGAGGTGGTCGCCCTTCTCCTGGGCGCCGTGGAATCCGGGCAGGCTCTGGTCGAAGGAGTCCTCGCGCCCGGTGAGGCCCGAGGCCGAGCCGTAGGCGACGGTGGCCTTGGCGGTGTCCTCGCCGCTGCCCGTCACCACGTCGTCGTAGCCGTCGCCGTCCACGTCGCCGACGCCGACGGCCGCCCCGTCGCCGCCGCCGCTGATCGGGCCGGCCTCCTGGGCGTTCCGGAAGCCGGTGGCGCTGCCGGTGAACAGGTGGTGGGCCCAGACGCCGTCGCCCTCGTAGAGCCAGGTCACGAGGTCGTCCGAGCCGTCGCCGTTCACGTCGCCGACGGCCTTCGGCTCGACCGGGCCGCCGACCGAGGTCGGGCCGTCCACGCACGAGTCGTCGTCGGCGCAGGACGGGCCGTCGTCGCTCTCGTACCCCCACCACTGGGAGCGGTCGAGGAAGTCGAGCTGCTCGGCGGGGGCGCCCTCGCGGGTGAAGGGGCCCTTGAGGAGGCGGGCCTCCTGGGTGACCGGGTCGTCGCCCGCGAGTTCGGCGGCGCCGAAGAGCGCCAGGTCCGCCTGGCCGTCGCCGTCGAAGTCGCCGACCTGCGGGGCCTGACCGAAGCCGGCCACGGCGGTGGCACCGGTCAGCCCCTTCGGCGAGCCCCACAGGATCACCGCGCCGGGCTTCGCGGTGGCCGAGCCGACCACGAGGTCGCTGTAGCCGTCGCCGTCCAGGTCGCCCTTGGCGAAGGTCTCGCCGAACCGCTGCTTGGCGGTGGCCGCGCCCGGCACCCCGGCCGTCGAGCGGCTCACCACGGTGCCGGGAGCGGGCGCGAGCCCCTTGGCGGAGCCGTAGGTCACCGCGACGTACCCCGCCCCCGCCTTGCCGGAGACGGTGGCGCCGGGGGCGCCGGAGACGAGGTCCGCGTACCCGTCGCCGTTGAAGTCGTCCGCGATCGCGGCCGCGGGCCCGTCCGCCGCGAGCGCCGTGCCCTGGGTCAGGACGGCGGCGCTCAGCCCGCCGGAGACGAGCAGGACCGCCGCGACTCCCGCCGCGGCTCTGCCGGACCGTCCGCGCCGGGTCGTGGGGGTGTCGGGGCGTCGCATCCAGGCCATGCCGTCTTCTTTCGTTTGCTGGTCATGTACATCTACTGTGACGACCCGCCCTCGGGTGAAGTTGCACGCCCCCTGGGATCGTCGAGAGATCTTCACCACCGCCGAACTCGTCCTCCCGGACAAGGTGTTCGTGGATCTGGCGACAGGTGCGGCAGACTGGTCGGCACGTTCGGAGGAGACGGCCCAGGGGAACCACCAGGCGTTCGGTGCTTCCAGCGGCAGCCGACCCCCACCACCCGGTACGCCTCGGCGAAGTCGGCGGCGGTGAAGGTGACCGTACGAGCCCCCTCGGAGCGCTACGTGGACGGGAAGGTCCTGTGCCGGTTGAACTGGTCCCGGCTCGGCATCCAGTGCTGGCCGCAACGGGGGCAGCACCAACGCCAGTTGTCCGGGTCGCCGCGGAGGTACGTCGTGTCCTTCCAGAGGCGGCCGTGAATGCCGCTGTGGCACGTCCGTTCTGGGCAGAGCGGCGGCACAAGGGGGGTGGGTCGGGTCACGGTGAGCATCGGGGCCTCCGCACGGTTGAGGGTCGGCAGAGGGCAACGAGGCGCTGAGGTGACAGGGTGCGGGCGGTGGCCGGGATGCCCTCGAAGGGTGGAGCCCTGGGCGGGCTGCCCGCCGATCAGCGGTTGATCACCGCCCGGGGCTCGGGCAGCGCAGGTGACGGATCACGTCGGGCTGCCCGCCGGATGCCCCGTGCGAGGTGGCTACCGGCTGCTCACCTTCGAAGGTGACGCGGATACGGGCGGCGACCTGGGCTCCCGGCTCGACAGCGAGGGCGGTGGCGACACGGTCGGGCGCCGGGACCGTCTCCGCGCTGACGATCCCGGCGTACTCGCCGGCGGTGTGGACGTGGCCGGTGGGGAGTGAGGTGGCGTACCGCTCCCCGGCTGTACGGGCCAGCGGGACCCGCTCGTTCCCCGCAGAAGGGGGGGAGGGACCACGGGACCTTCCTCAGGGGCGGCCCCCGGCCATGGCCTCAGTGCCCCGACGACCCCGGCACGTAATGCCCCGGCACGTTCCGTGCGGCCACCGAGAGCCGGTTCCAGGCGTTGATGACCGTGATGGCGGCGATCAGGTGGGCCAGTTCCTTCTCGTCGAAGTGTGCGGCGGCCTTGGCGTAGACCCCGTCGGGGACGAAGCCGTCGGTGAGGAGGGTGACGGCCTCGGTCAGTTCGATCGCGGCGATCTCCTTGGCCGTGTAGTAGTGCTTCGACTCCTCCCAGGCGCTGAGCTGGACGATGCGTTCGACGGACTCGCCCATCGCGAGGGCGTCCTTGGTGTGCATGTCGAGGCAGAAGGCGCAGTGGTTGATCTGGGAGGCGCGGATCTTGACCAGTTCGCCGATGACCGGGTCCAGGCCCTTGCGGGCCGCCGCGTCGGCGCGGGCCATCGCGCGGTAGACCTCGGGCGCCAGCTCCGCGACGGAGAGGCGGGGAGCGTGCTCCGGCAGGTAGGCGGTGGGCCCCTCGTCGGAGGAGGCGTCGGTGTGCGCGTTCTCGGTGGTCATGGTGGTGTCTTCCCCGTTCTGCCGGGTCTGCGTCCCCCCGGCTCGGTCCGTCCCTGTTCCTCGTGCTCGTGGCTTCGAGCCTAGGAGCGGGCCAGCCCAGCGGTATGGTCCATTTCCGTGACGCAATCTTGGGCCAATCTGGGGATCGACCTTCATCTGGAGCCGGCCGGGCCGGGGCTGCGGAAGGGGCTCACCGACGCGCTGCGGGACGCCGTGCGGTCGGGGCGGCTCGCCCCCGGCACGCGGCTGCCGTCCTCCCGCACGCTCGCCGCCGATCTCGGGGTCGCGCGCAACACGGTGGCCGACGCCTACGCCGACCTCGTCGCCGAGGGCCATCTCGCCGCGCGCCAGGGCTCCGGGACGCGCGTCGCCGAGCAGGCGGAGCCTGCCTCGACGGTGGTGCGCCGCGAGCGTCCGCCCAGGGTGCCCGAGCGGGCGGGACCGGCGTACGACCTGACCCCGGGCACACCGGATCTGTCCGCCTTCCCCCGCGCGGCCTGGCTGAAGGCGGCGCGGCGTGCGCTGACCAACGCGCCCAACGACGCCTTCGGGTACGGCGATCCGCGCGGGCGGCCGGAGTTGCGGGCGGTGCTCGCCGAGTACCTCGCGCGGGTCCGGGGGGTCGTCGCCGACCCGGAGCGGATCGTGGTCTGCGCGGGGGCGGCGCACGGGCTCAAGCTGGTGGCGGAGGTGCTGGCGGCGCGGTCGGGGCGGCACGCGGGGCCCGCCGCTGTCGCCGTGGAGACGTACGGGCTGCGTTTCCACCGGGAGTGGCTGGAGGCGGAGGGGGCGCAGACGGTTCCGCTGGGCTTCGACGCGGACGGGACCGATCCGGCGGGGCTGGGCGCGGAGCGGGCCGTGCTGCTGACGCCGACGCACCAGTTCCCGATGGGCGGCACGCTCTCCCCGGGGCGGCGGGCGGCCGTGGTCGACTGGGCGCGGCGGACCGGCGGGCTGATCGTCGAGGACGACTACGACGGCGAGTTCCGCCACGACCGGCGGCCGGTCGGCGCCCTGCAAGGGCTCGCCCCGGACCGGGTCGCCTACCTCGGTACCGCCAGCAAGGCGCTCGCCCCCGGACTGCGCCTGGGCTGGCTGGTGCTGCCGCCGGGCCTGGTGGACGAGGTGGCGGCGGCCAAGGGGTACGCCGACACCTGCGGGGCGCCGGACCAGCTGACGCTCGCCGAGTTCCTCGCCTCGGGGGCGTACGACCGGCAGGTGCGGCTGATGCGGCTGCGCTACCGCCGCCGCCGAGACGAGCTGGTGGCCACCCTCGCCCGGCGTGCCCCGTCGGTGCGCGTCGGCGGCATCGCGGCCGGGCTGCACGCCGTGCTGCTGCTGCCGCCCGGCACCGAGAGCGAGGTGCTGCGGTCGGCTGCCTGGCACGGGCTGGGCGTGCAGGGGCTGTCCTGGTTCCGGCATCCGGACGCGGACGGCGCGGGCGGGCCGGTGCCGGAGGGCCTGGTCGTCGGGTACGGGCGTCCGCCGGACCACGCCTGGCGGAGCGCCCTCGAAACGCTCTGCCGGTGCCTGCCCTGAGGCGGGACGCAAGCCGTCCCACCCTCTGTTTCCGGCCGGGGCGGAACCGCGGGCCGTCCTGCGGGGTCCCTTCCAGGAGCGGCGGCGTAGGCTGCGGATAAAGGCGAGATCCGGTCAGGGAGCCCCCGTCAGGGCCCCGTTGGCCGGGTCGGCGCCGCCGGGACGGTGCCGCGTGCGGTGGACGCCAGGTCCGAGCGGCGGCCGGGAAGAAGGTCGGCCCCGGGGGAGGACGCGTGCCCTGGGAGGGGTCGTCGGGGAGACGAACGGGGAGCTGAGACAAGCATGGCCGAGAACATCACCGTGCCCGCCGCGAGGGCACTGGACGCGCCCGTGGCCCGCCCGGCCACGGGCCCGGGCAGCGGCCCGGCCCGGCAGGCACCGCCGGCCGCCGACGAGCGGCCCGCACCGGGCCGCCACCCCGGACCCGGGCCCGGGGAACCACCGGCCACGGGGGAGCGGCGCGAGAAGGCGGCCCGCCGCCGGGTGCGTTCCAGCACCGTCGCGCTGGGCTCGATGGGCGTGCTGGCCGCCGCCCTCGCCGCGTGCGGTTCGGAGCCCGACCGGCGGTGCGTGGACCGCGACAGCTACACGTACACCGGCGGGTACAAGGTGGTCGACTCCAGCCAGTGCCGGAACGGTTCCTCGGGGACGAGCGGCGGGACGGGCGGGGGCGGCACCTCCGGCGGCAGCCGGTACGGCGGCGACCGGGGGTCCAACGCCGACTGGTACTACGGCGGGGACAGCAGGAGCGGGTACGCCAGCGACGGCTCGTTCCACAAGAGCTCGGTCAGCTCCGGCGGCTTCGGCTGCTCGGGGAAGGGCAGCGGCGGCGGCTGACCGGACGCCCCCTCGTAGCAGCCGCCCGCCCGGGGCGCGCGCCGAACAGGCCGCGCCCCGGGCGCGTGCTCCCTGCCCGTGCGGGCCGCGCCGCCCGCGCCCACCGCGTACAGGACGGACCACCACCATGCACCGCCACACCATCGAGCCGCGCCCCGGCTGGCAGGAGACCGTCGAGGCCCAGGGCGTCATCTACCCGCTGACCCGCCACCCCGACGGCTCGCTGCGCCCGTACTGGGACGAGAGCGCCTACTACTCCTTCAGCCTGGCGGAGGTCGAGGCGCTGGAGGAGGTCGTCGAGGAACTGCACGCCATGTGCCTGGCCGCCGCCGCGCACATCGTCGAGCGGGACCGCTTCGCCGAACTCGGCATCACCGACCCGCGCCTCGCCTCCCTCGTCTCGGAGGCGTGGCACCGGAGGGCCGAACTGCCGTCGCTCTACGGCCGGTTCGACCTCTGGTACGACGGCTCGGGAGCGCCCGCCAAGATGCTGGAGTACAACGCCGACACCCCCACCTCGCTGGTGGAGGCGGCCAGTGCCCAGTGGTTCTGGATGGAGGAGCGGTTCCCCGGCGCGGACCAGTGGAACTCCCTGCACGAGCGGCTCGTCGACGCCTGGCGGGCGCAGGCCGCGCTGCTGCCGCCGGGCAGCCCCGTGCACTTCGCCCACACCGTCGACGACGAGTGCGGCGAGGACCTGATGACCGTCGCCTACCTCCGCGAGACCGCGATCCAGGCGGGCCTTCGGACCGAGGCCATAGCCGTCGAGGACATCGGCTGGGACAGCCTCTCGCGCCGCTTCGTGGACCAGCGGCTCCGCTTCATCCGCAGCTGCTTCAAGCTGTACCCGTGGGAGTGGCTGGCCACCGACGAGTTCGGCCCGCACGTGCTGGACACCCTGGACAACGGCGGCGGCACCGGCTCCACCCTCTGGATCGAGCCCGCCTGGAAGATGCTCCTCTCCAACAAGGCCCTCCTCGCCATCCTCTGGGAGCTGTACCCCGGCCACCCCAACCTCCTCGCCTCCTACCTCGACGGGCCGCGCGAACTCGCCACCACCGGTTACGTCACCAAGCCGCTCCTCGGCCGCGAAGGCGCCGGGGTCACCCTCCACCGGCCGGGCGCGCCGCCGGCCCCCGCGCCCGCCGGCGGACCGGGCTGCTACCAGCAACTCGCCCTGCTGCCCGACCTGTCGACCCCGTCCCCCGGCGCCCACAGCCCCACCAACCACGTCGTCCTCGGCGCCTGGGTCGTCGCCGACGAGGCGGCGGGGCTCGGCATCCGCGAGTCGGCCGGGCCGGTCACCGACGGCTACGCCCGCTTCCTCCCGCACGTCATCCTCTGAGACCCGCCGCCCCCAGGGAGCTCCGATGCCCGCACTCCAGCGCCTGCGCGCCGACCACGCCCCCGCGCTCCTCACCTTCGAACGCGAGAACCGCGCCTGGTTCGCCCGCACCATCAGCGACCGCGGCGACGCCTACTTCGCCGACTTCCCCGCCCGCCACGAAGCCCTCCTCGCGTACCAGGAGCAGGGCACCGACTTCTTCCACGTCCTGGTCGCCGAGGACGGCGCCACGATCCTGGGCCGCTTCAACCTGATGGACGTCACCGACGGCGAGGCCGAACTCGGCTTCCGCATGGCCGAGTCGGCCACCGGCCGGGGCCTGGCCACCGCCGCCGCCCAGGCCGTCTGCCACCTGGCCGCCACCGACTACGCCCTCACCTCGCTGCGCGCCCAGGCGGACCTGGACAACCTCGCCTCCCACACCGTCCTGACCCGGGCGGGCTTCACCGCGACGGGCGAGACGGCGCTGCGGAACGGGGCGGCGGGACGGCGGTACGCGAAGGGGCTGGCGGCCGGGGCGCCCACCAGCCCCTGAGGGGCGCGCTCCCCGCGTCGCTCCGAGGGGTGTGCGAGGGCCTACGCCATCCCCAGCACCGCCCGCAGCTGACCGATGCCCCAGTCCAGGTCCTCCGCCGAGATCACCAGCGGCGGCGCGATGCGCAGGGTGGAGCCGTGGGTGTCCTTCACCAGGACGCCGCGGGCCATGAGGCGTTCGGAGATCTCACGGCCGGTGCCGACGGCGGGGTCGACGTCGACGCCGGCCCACAGCCCGCGGCCCCGGACGGCGCGGACCGGGCCGTCGGCCTTGACCAGGTCGGCGAGGGCGTTGTGCAGGCGGGTGCCCAGTTCGGCGGCGCGGGCCTGGTACTCGCCGGTGCGCAGCATCGCGATCACCTCCAGGGCGACGGCGCAGGCCAGCGGGTTGCCGCCGAAGGTGGAGCCGTGCTCGCCGGGGCGGAAGACGCCGAGGACGCCGCTGTCGCCGACCACCGCCGAGACGGGGACGACGCCGCCGCCCAGCGCCTTGCCCAGCAGGTAGAGGTCGGGGACGACGCCCTCGTGCTCACAGGCGAAGGTCCTGCCCGTGCGGCCGAGGCCGGATTGGATCTCGTCGGCGATGAAGAGGATGTTCCGCTCGGCGGTCAGCTCGCGGACCCGGCGCAGGTAGCCGGCGGGCGGCACCAGCACCCCGGCCTCGCCCTGGATCGGCTCCAGCAGGACGGCCACCGTGTCGTCGGTGAGAGCGGTCTCCAGCGCGTCGGCGTCACCGTACGGGACGACGTCGAAGCCCGGGGTGTACGGCCCGTAGTCGGCCCGGGCCTCCTCGTCGGTGGAGAAGCTGACGATGGTGGTCGTGCGGCCGTGGAAGTTGCCGGAGGCGACGACGACGCGCGCGGCACCGTCAGGGACGCCCTTGACGCGGTACCCCCACTTGCGGGCGGTCTTCACCGCCGTCTCGACCGCCTCGGCGCCCGTGTTCATCGGCAGCACCATGTCCTTGCCGCAGAGCGCGGCCAGTTCCTCGCAGAAGGCGGCGAACCGGTCGTGGAAGAAGGCCCGCGAGGTGAGCGTGACCCGGTCCAGCTGGGCCTTGGCGGCGGAGATCAGGCGGGGGTTGCCGTGGCCGAAGTTGAGCGCGGAGTACCCGGCGAGCAGGTCCAGGTACCGCTTGCCCTCGACATCGGTCATCCAGGCGCCCTCGGCGCCCGCCACCACCACGGGCAGCGGATGGTAGTTGTGCGCGCTGTGCGCCTCGGCGGCGTCGATGGCCTCGCCGGTCGCGGTGCCGGGAGCGGGGGAGGAGTGCGTACCAGAAGGCGTACCAGACACGGGATCTCCGTTCGTCCTGCTGCGGGTGAGGCCGGGGTGCGGCCCCCTTTCTATCGTCGCTCGCGGAGCGTGCCCGGAAACCCGCCCGCGTACGGCGAGGCGACAGGGGGCGCGGACGCCGGGCGGCACGCAGGTGCTGTTATCCAACCGTGACCGCTCCGGCGTACCGACTCGTCCGCCCCTGACCGGATATCCGGCGAAATTCCTCGGTGGGTCGACCCGTTGCCGCCGCGTGCCCGGGGCGTTGGAGGGGTTGTGCGGTGGTTGCTGCTCACGCTGGGCGCGTGGCTGCCGGGACGGCGCGAAGAGGGAAGTCGACATGGCCGGTGAACGGCGAGGAGCGGCAGGAGAGATATGAGCGCGCTGGATTTCTGTGCCGAAGTGCTGATCGAGGGCCGGATCAGGGGAGCCGGTCTCGGCGACTCCATGGCGGTCTGGGACCGGTGCATGGGCTACGAGTACACCGACGGCCTCAGCCGGGGGCGGCTGCGCCGCGACTACGGCCTGGTCGAGATCATCTTCGAGCAGTACGACACCGGCTGGCACGCCACGGGCATCGAGATCCAGGCGTACCGCCTCGGCCGGTTCGGGGTCGGCATCGTGCCGCAGGTGCTCGCGCAGTACTTCGGCGCCGTGGAGAACCGGGTCAACGCCAAGGAACTGCTGGAGACGGTGGCCGCCAAGGGGTTCGGGATCGAGGCCGTCCACGAGGAGGGCGCCCGCACCCACGCCTACCGCGTCGAGGGCAGCGGCGGCGTGGTCTACGTCCTCATGGCGCAGACGCGCACCATGAAGGTGCCGACGGTGGGCGACGTGTGGACCGTGGTGCTGGAGCTGCCCCACGAGGAGTGAGCCGGGCGCGGACGCCGGTGCGGCAGGCGGTGAGGGAACGATTCCCCTGGCTGCCGTCGCACCGGCGTCCGCCGTGTCTCAGCGCCCGCCCTTCCAGTCCGGGTCGTCCTCGGCCGTGGGCAGCTCCCCGTGCCCCTCGTACCAGGGGTTGACCCAGCCGCAGACCGCGCAGGAGTACCGGCCGTTCACGCCGAAGGTTTCGGTTCCGCACTGCCGGCACTCGGTTCGGGTGATCTCGCTGGCGCCCATGGGCGGCCAGCCTAGGCGAGGACGGCGGGCCGGTGGCCGGAATCGGCCCCTTGCCGGAGGGAGGGCATGCGCCAACAATGCGCATGTCAATCCGTCAACTCGCAGCCCGTGCCGCGCCCCCCACCTGTCCGGCACGGGTCTCAGAGAGGGACCCCCCACATGAAGAAACCCCTCGCCGGAGCGTTGCTGACCGCCGCCCTGCTCGGCGCCTCCGCCACTCCCGCCCTCGCCGCACCCGGCCCGGCTGCTCCCGCCGCCGTCGACCTGGCCGGCACCGTCGCGCTCTCCAACTGCTCCGGCTCCGTCGTGCGCACCCCCACCGCGCAGGCGGACGACCCCGCGCTGGTCCTCTCCAACGGGCACTGCCTGGAGACCGGGTTCCCCGCGCCCGGCGAGGTCCTGGTCGACCGGCCCTCCTCGCGCTCCTTCACCCTGCTCGACGGCGCGGGCAACGGCGTCGGCACGCTGCGCGCCGCCAAGCTGGCGTACGGCACCATGACCGACACCGACGTCTCCCTCTACCAGCTCGCCGAGAGCTACGCCGAGATCGAGAGCGCCTACGGCATCGAGGCCCTGGAACTCGACGCCGCCCGGCCCGCCGAGGGCACCGCGATCACCGTCGCCTCCGGCTACTGGAAGCGGACGTACCACTGCTCCGTCGACGGCTTCGCCCACCAGCTCAAGGAGGGCGACTGGACCTGGAAGGACTCGGTCCGCTACACCGACGCCTGCGACACCATCGGCGGCACCTCCGGCTCCCCGGTGATCGACGACGCCACCGGCAAGGTCGTCGCCGTCAACAACACGGGGAACGAGAGCGGTGGCGAGTGCACCGACAACAACCCGTGCGAGGTCGACGAGAACGGTGAGGTCACCGTCCGCGAGGGCATCAACTACGCCCAGCAGACCTACACCCTCGTCCCCTGCGTCGGCCCCGGCAGCGAGATCGACCTCAGCCGCTCGGGCTGCGCCGTGCCCAAGCCCTGACCGTCCGCCCCGCGTGGACCCCGGCGCCCCCGCCCGGCAGCCCGGCCGGGGGCGCCCGCGCGCACGGTACGCCGGGACCAGGCGCCCGGCGCCGGACCCGGGCCGACGGCCGGGCCCGCCGCCCCGCAAGGCGATCCGGCCCGCGAGGAGCCCGACCAGCAGGTGGCCCGCCCCGCGCGCGGCGAAGCCCGCGCCCCGGCGGGGACCACTTCGCTGTCGGCCGCCGCTCTGGTGGATCGCCGCGATCGTCCTCGTCGTGTGGGTCCTGGGCTTCGTCTTCCGCTCCGCCGGGCCGGGTGGTGCGCGGGGCCGCTGGTACCGATGGTGACCGGCCCGCGACAAGCCCCGCCCCGCAGTCCGGGACGGTCACCGGGACCCCCGCCCGGCGGGGCGGCATGAGCCCCGCGCGGCAGCGCGCCGCGCGGGGCTCACCCGTGTCCGGTCGCGCGCCCCCGGCCATGGGGCGTGCGCTCCCCGTACACCCGGCACCCCCTGGGGCATGACGGGTCCGATTCCGGCGGACCCCGCGGACCTGAGACAATGGGGCCATGGCTTCTGATCGTCCCCGCGTGCTCTCCGGAATCCAGCCCACCGCAGGCTCGTTCCACCTCGGCAACTACCTCGGCGCGGTGCGCCAGTGGGTGGCGCTCCAGGAGACCCACGACGCCTTCTACACGGTGGTGGACCTGCACGCGATCACGGTCCCGCAGGACCCGGCCCAGCTGCGCGCCAACACCCGGCTCGCCGCCGCCCAGCTGCTCGCCGCCGGGCTCGACCCGGAGCGGTGCACCCTCTTCGTCCAGAGTCATGTGCCCGAGCACGCCCAGCTCGGCTGGGTGATGAACTGCCTCACCGGCTTCGGCGAGGCGTCCCGGATGACCCAGTTCAAGGACAAGTCCGCCAAGCAGGGCAACGACCGCACCACCGTCGGCCTCTTCACCTACCCGATGCTGATGGTCGGCGACATCCTGCTCTACCAGGCCGACCAGGTCCCCGTCGGCGAGGACCAGCGCCAGCACCTGGAGCTGACCCGCACGCTGGCCGAGCGGTTCAACGGGACGTACGGCGAGACGTTCACCGTCCCCGACCCGTACATCCTCAAGGAGACGGCGAAGATCTACGACCTGCAGGACCCGACGGCCAAGATGAGCAAGTCGGCCGCCAACCCCAAGGGCCTGATCAACCTCCTCGACGAGCCCAAGGCCACCGCGAAGAAGATCAAGAGCGCCGTCACCGACACCGGCACCGAGATCCGCTTCGACCGCGCCGAGAAGGCCGGGGTCAGCAACCTCCTCTCCATCCTCTCCACCCTCTCCGGCGCGACAATCGCCGAACTGGAGGAGAAGTACACGGGCAAGGGCTACGGTGCGCTGAAGACGGACCTCGCGGAGGCCATGGTCGACTTCGCCACACCGTTCCGGGAGCGCACCCAGGCGTACCTGGACGACCCGGAGACGCTGGACGCGATCCTCGCCAAGGGCGCCGAGAAGGCCCGCGCCGTCGCGGCCGAGACCCTGGCGCAGACCTACGACCGGCTCGGCCTGGTGCCCGCCAAGCACTGAGGGACCCGGACCCGGCGGGCGCGGCCGTGCCCGCACCTGAAGGCGGCGCCCTCCGGCAGAGGACGGCGCCGCCACCTTCGAAGGACAGGAGTACGACGTGGGGACCGTAACGCTCGGCGTTTCGCTCGCGGTCCCGGAGCCGCACGGCAGCCTCCTCCAGGAGCGGCGTGCCGGCTTCGGCGACACCGCGGCCTACGGCATCCCCACCCACGTCACGCTGGTCCCGCCCACCGAGGTGGACGCCGACGCGGTGCCCGCCATCGAGCGGCACCTCGCCCAGGTCGCCGCCACCGGCCGGCCCTTCCCGATGCGGCTCAGCGGTACCGGCACCTTCCGCCCGCTCTCCCCGGTGGTCTACGTCCGCGTCGCCGCCGGCGCCGACGCCTGCACCTGGCTCCAGAAGCAGGTCAGGGACGCCTCGGGGCCCATCGCCCGCGAGCTCCAGTTCCCGTACCACCCGCACGTCACCGTCGCACACGGCATCGCCGAGGAGGCGATGGACGAGGCGTACGAGGCGCTGGAGGATTTCGAGGCGAGCTGGACCTGCACCGGGTTCTCCCTCTACGAGCAGGGTCCGGACGGGGTCTGGCGCAAGCTCCGCGACTTCCCCTTCGGCAGCGAGGGCTGAGGGCGCCCGCACGGCGCCGGTCGGGGCCGGAGGTACGCTGCCCGCCAGTTGAGGGCGGACCACCCGGCCCGCCCGGGGAAGGGGACCCATGGCGCGGCGTACCGCGTACGCGGCAGCAGCACTCACCGCACTCACGCTGGCACTGGCCGGTTGCGGGGCGGAGCGGGCGGGCGGGAAGGACGACGCGCGCCCGGGGCGTTCCGCCGCCCCCGAAGGCGCCCCGACCGGGTGGCGCCTGGACCACGTCGGCGACCAGGACGGCCAGCTGACCGACCTGGCCGCGCTCGGCCCCGACGACCTGTGGGCCGCCGGGTACGACCAGGAGAACGGCGAGTCCACCAGGCGCTACCTGCTACGCGACACCGGCGACGGCTGGCGCCGCCTGCCGCTGCCCGACGCGCTCGCCGACCTCCCCTACCCACCGCGCCTGGACGCCGCGGGCCCGGACACCCTCTGGGCCACCGGCGCCACCGCAGAGCAGGGCGGCGCGCCCGTCATCGCCCGGTGGCGGGAAGGCCGGTGGGCCACCGTCACCCCGCCGCCCGACGGCGCCCTGCTCGACCTGGCCGCCTTCGGCCCTGACGACGTCACCGTCCTCCAGGACCCGCACCTGCCCGACCAGGACGACGGCGCCGGGAACATCACCAGCGACGACCGCAGCCAGGCCGCCCACTGGGACGGCACCCGCTGGACCACCACCCTGCTGCCCTCGGCCGCCTCCGCCCTGGACGGCACCTCCGGCGACGACCTGTGGGCCGTCGGCCACCGCTCCGAGGGGCCCGGCATCGGCGGCGAGGGCCAGGAGATGACCCAGACCGCCGCCCACCACTGGGACGGCACCCGCTGGAGCACCGCCGACACCCCGCTGCGGCGGTTCGCCGACCCGGTCCCGCCCGAGGCGGGCGCCACGCTCGGCACCGTCATCGCCGTCTCCCCGGACGAGGTCTACGCCTTCGGCGGACACTCCTTCAACCACGGCGAGATGGACGACGAGCCCGCCGACGAGCACCTGAGGCTGCGCTGGGACGGCAAGCGCTGGCGCGACCTGCCCGCCACCGGGGGCGAGTGCGACACCCGCACCCCGCTGCTGGTCGACGGCGCCACCGGCACCCTGCACGAGGGCCTCTGGTACCAGGCCGCCGACGGCCCCTGCTACAAGCTCGGGCACCCCCGGCTCCCCATCGGGGGCGAGGTCCGCGAGGGCGCCCGGCAGGGACTGGGACTGGCCGAGACCCTCACGGTCCCCGGCACCGACCGGATCGTCGCCGTCGGCCACCTCGCGGTCATGCAGAGCGGCGACCCGTTCAGCCGCCCCGTCGTCCTGCACGCCACCCGCTGACCTCGCCGCGGGCCCGCGGCCGGCCGCGGAGCGCCACGGGGTACGACGATCCCCGCACGGACCCCCAGCCCACAGGAGCCGCCATGTCCTTCGCCCCCCTCCCCACCGACGTGCTCGACCGGGCCCGCCTCGCCGTGGGCCCCGGCACCGCCGCCGCCGTCGCCGAGGACCTGGCCGATCTCACCGGCCGCCCGGTCCTCGCCTACGACGCCGAAGGGCGGCTGACCGGCGCGGACACTGCCGAGGACGCCCCGCTCGTCCTGGTCGGCGCCGCCCTGCCGCCCGCCCTGCGCGGCGACCCCCGGGTGCGGTGGTTCCACAGCGTCAACGCCGGTGTCGACGCGCTGCTCGACGGCGGCTGGCCCGCCGGGGTGCTGCTGACCCGCACCGTGGGCCGGATGGGCGAGCGCATCGGCCAGTACGCGCTGGCCTGGGTCCTCGCCGACTGCCAGGGCGTCCCCGGCCACCTGGCCCGTACCGCCGCCCGCGCCTGGCGCCGCGAACCGTCCGAACTGGCGTCAGGGCAGACCGCGTTGGTCTACGGCACCGGCCACATCGGCACCGCCGTGGCCCGGGCGCTGCGCGCGGCCGGGGTGCGGACCGTCGGCGTGGGGCGCGGCGAGCACGCGCCGGGCGGCCCCTTCGACGAGCGGGTCACCGCCGACGAGGACGGGGCGTGGCTGGGCCGTGCCCGGTTCGTGGTGGACGCGCTGCCGCTGACCGAGGCCACCCGGGACTTCTTCGCCGGCCCCCGGCTCTGCGCGCTGCGCGGCGCCACCTTCCTCAACGTCGGCCGGGGCGGCACCGTCAGCCTCCCCGCGCTCGGCCGCGCCCTGGCCGCCGGCCACGTCCGCGCCGCCGTCCTCGACGTGCTCACCGACGAGCCCCCGGCCCCGGACCACCCGGTCTGGGAGCTGCCGCGCACCACCCTGACCTCCCATTCGGCCGGGATCACCGCCGGCACCGACGTCACCGACGACTTCCGCGCCGGCTGGCAGGCGCTACGGGCGGGACGGGCGCCGGAGCTGGCGGTACGGGTCGGGCGCGGGTACTGAACCGGCGCTACCCGCCCAGCAGCGCCCCGTGCCGCCCCGGCTCGCCCTTGAGCCACTCCCGGTACGGGCCCGCCCGCAGAGCCGCCGCGCGGTAGGCGGCGGTCAGTTCCTCGTAGGCGGGGCCGGCGGCCGGGCAGCGCGGCGGGGTGACCAGGAGGAGGCGGACGGCGAGCGGGTCGTCGCGGAGCGGGCGGATGGCCATGTCGTCGCGCGGGCCCGAGGTGGGCTGGCAGGGGGCGACGGCCTCGCCGAGCGCCACCAGGGAGGCGGTGGTCAGGTAGTCGCCGTGCAGCACCGGCGGGTCGATCCCGGCGGCGGTCAGCACCCGGCGTACGCCGTCCCACTCGCCGTCGACCGAGGGATCGACCATCCACCGGTCGTGGGCGAGGTCGGCGAGGTCCACCACCGGGCGGGCGGCAGCCGGATGGTCCGGGGCCAGCGAGATGAACTGCGGCTCGCGCTCCAGCAGGGTGTGCTGCACCAGGCCGTCCGGGACGCGCAGCGGACTGCCCTCCACCTCGTGGACGAAGGCCAGGTCGAGACGGCCGGCCCGCAGCGAGCGGAGCAGCACGGTGGCGGACACGTCGACCCGGAGGGCGATGTCGGTCTCCGGCATCCGCGCCCGGAGCCTGCGCAGCCAGTCGCCGACGATCCGGCTCGCGGTCGACCCGACCCGCAGCCGGGGCCCGGGCCGGCCGAGCGCGTCCGCCTCCGCGCGGGCCTCCTCGACCAGGACCGCCATCGAGTCGACCACCGTACGGGCCCGGGAGAGCACCGTGCGGCCCAGCGGTGTCGGCCGGCAGCCGTCGTGGCCCCGGTGGAAGAGCTCCGCGCCGAGGCTCCGCTCGATGCGGCGCAGCTGCGTGGTCAGCGCGGGCTGGCTCACACCGAGTTCGCGTGCGGCGCGGCGCACGCTCCCGGTGTCGGCGATGGCGCAGAGCACGCGAAGGTGACGCACCTCAAGCTCCATGGACCGAGGCTAGAAGCGCCCCGCCCGCCCCGCCAGTGGCCCCAAGCGCGCCAAAGGCCCTCAACCATGCGGAACCGCGCGGTACTTGGCCAGGGATATAGAACGGGGTTATCGCAGGTTGGCATCATGTGCCCGGCGCCGGGTGCGCTCCAGACTCGTGCCAGGACCGAACTCCTCGGTCCGGTACGGGCGGCCCCCACTCCGCCCGTACCGCGGACAGTCAGGAGACCCCCACATGCGTATGACCCGGACCGCCTCCGCCTTCGCCGGGCTCGGCCTCGCCGTCGCCGCCGCCCTCGGCTCGGTCGCCCCCGCCGCCGCCGAGACCTCCACCCCGCGTTCCGTCGCCGCCTACGAGGCGTCCGGCGAGAACGCCGCCGCCACCCGCGCCTTCCAGGAAGCCGTCATGCGGGCGGTCGCCGAGAAGCGCGCCGCCGACCCGGGGGCCCTGGCCGTCACCGTCACCTACGACGCCTCCGCCGCCCCCACCTTCCGCTCGCAGATCGCCGGCTCCGCCTCGATCTGGAACAGCGCGGTCTCCGGCGTCCGCCTCCAGGAAGGCTCCAACGCCGACTTCACCTACCGCGAGGGCGACGACCCGCGCGGTTCGTACGCCAGCACCGACGGCCACGGCCGGGGCTACATCTTCCTCGACTACGCCCAGAACCAGGAGTACGACTCCACCCGTGTGACCACCCACGAGACCGGCCACGTGCTCGGCCTGCCCGACACCTACTCCGGCCCGTGCAGCCAGCTGATGTCCGGCGGCGGCCCCGGCCCGTCCTGCACCAACGCCCAGCCGGACGCCGCCGAGCGCTCGCGCGTCGAGCAGCTCTGGGCCGACGGCCTCGCCGAGGCCGCCGCCGAGGCCCGTTCCTGACCCTGGCCCCGCGCCTGTCCGGCGGATCTCGTGGGCCCGCGACGCCTGGCACGCACTCTCGCCGTACGCCCGGACCACCCGAGTACGTCCGTCCAGTACGAGGGAGTCCCGGCCGCACGCCGAGAGCCCGCACCGGACGCCGCAGGCTGTTCCACGAAGATCCGCCGGACAGGCCCCGGCGGCTCAGACCGCCACGTGCCGCCGCCACCCCGTGACGGCCCGGGCGGGCCCGCCCCCAGGAGAGCCGCCCGAAAAGGCCGCCCCTCGCGCATCCGGCGCGAGGGGCGGCCCCCCTTCCGCTCCGTACGCTCAGACCACCAGCCGCCGGAACAGCGGCCGGGGCAGGCCGCGTACCGCCGACATCACCAGCCGGAGCCCGCCGGGGACCCACACCGTCTCCGAGCCCCGGCGCAGGCCCAGTTCGATCGCGGCGGCCACCTGGCCGGGGGTGGTGGTCAGGCGGGCGTCGCCACGGGGCACGCCCGGGCCCAGCACCGTGCCGGGGCGCACCACCATCACCCGCGCCCCCGTGCCGTACAGCGCGTCGCCCAGCCCCTGCGCGAAGGCGTCCAGGCCCGCCTTGGACGAGCCGTAGATGAAGTCGGCGCGGCGGGCCCGCACCCCGGCGGCCGAGGAGAGGACCACCAGCGTGCCGTGGCCCTGCTCCTGGAGGGCGGCCCCGCAGAGCAGCCCGGCGCCGACCGCGCCCGTGTAGTTGGTCTGCGCGACCCGGACCGCGTCCAGCGGCCGGCTCTCGTCCCGGGCCTGGTCGCCGGCGATGCCGAAGGCGAGCAGCACCACGTCCACGTCGCCCGAGGCGAACACCGGCCCCAGCGACGCCTGGTGGGAGGCGGGGTCCAGCGCGTCGAAGTCCACCGTACGGACCCGCGCGCCGAGCGCGGCCAGTTCGCCGGCCGCCTTCTCCAGCGCGGGCGACGGCCGCCCCGCCAGGTGCACCAGCCGCGCCCCCCGGGCGATCAGCCGGCGGGCGGTGGCCAGACCGATGGCCGAGGTGCCGCCGAGGACCAGCAGGGACCGGGGCGGACCGGAGGCGTCCTTGGGCATGCCGCTCCTTCGCGGAAGTCCCGCCGGCCGGTTCACAGGCCCAGCCGCCGGGCGAGGTCGGAGGTGAGGACGGTGCCGCCGGCCGTGTCGATGGCGTGCACCCGGTCGAGTGCGGGCATGCCGAGGACGTCGCCGCCGGTGTCGCGGGCGGCGTCCCCGGGGGCCCGGCCCCGGGCGACGGCGCCGCGGTGCCCGCAGTCGCGGACGGCCTCGGCCGCCTCCTCGTAGCTGCGTGGCCGCAGCAGACGCGCGGCGGCGGGGGCGCCGCGGCCCGGGCCGGTGAGCGGAACGGTGGTGTCGACAGCCATGTCGGCGACCGTAGCGCCCGGATCACGACTGTTCATGCCGGAACATCCCGGCTTTCACTGAGATGGTCCATTCGTTGAATTGTCACCGCTCATGCCGTAATTGTGGGGGTGTGCGGCCGACGAAGGCCGCGTCTCTAGCGGGTAGGCGGACGACGTGGACTGGCTGACGAAGCTCCCGGTGGTCGGGCCGTGGATGACCCGGCTCATGCACACCCACCCGTGGCGCACCTACGAGACCCTGGAGCGCACCAGGTGGTCGCAGCTGGCCGCCGCGATGACGTACATCAGCTTCCTCGCGCTCTTCCCGCTGCTCACCCTGGTCGCCGCCGTCGCCGCCTCCGCCCTCTCCAAGGAGCGGCAGCGCGAACTCCAGGACCAGCTGGCCGAGCAGGTCCCCGGCATCTCCGACCAGCTGGACATCGCCTCCCTGGTCGACAACGCCGGCACGGTCTCCGTCATCGCCGGCGCCCTGCTCCTGTTCACCGGCGTCGGCTGGGTCGGCTCCATCCGCGACTGCCTGCGCGCCGTCTGGGAACTGCCCGACCTGGAGGGCAACCCGGTCGTCCGCAAGGCCAAGGACGTCGTCGTGCTGCTCGGCCTCGGAGCCGCCGGGATCGTCTCGCTGGTCGCCTCCGCCGCCGGTGGCAGCGCGCTCGGCTGGATCGCCCGGCAGATCGGCCTGGACGAGACCGGGATCGGCACCGTGCTGCTGCGCCTCGCCGCCTTCGCCCTCGCCGTCCTCGCCGGCTTCCTCGTCCTCCTCTACGTCCTCACCCTGCTCCCCGCCGTCCATCCCCGCCGCTCCGCCCTGCTGGGCGCGGCCCTGATCGGCGCGGTCGGCTTCGAACTCCTCAAGCTGCTGCTCGGCGGCTACATCAGCGGGGTCGCCGCCAAGAGCATGTACGGCGCCTTCGGTGTCCCCATCGCCCTGCTGCTCTGGATCAACTTCACCGCCAAGCTCGTCCTCGTCTGCGCGGCCTGGACGGCGACGCCGGTGCCGGCCGGAGAGGGCGACGGGAGTGAGGACGGCGGTACGGGACAGGAGTCCGGAGCCACCCGGGCCCGCCCGGCCGGGGAGGCCCCCCGGCGCGAGCCCTTCGAGCGGTAGTGGCCGTCAGCCGCGCTTGCGGTCCGCCCCCGGTCCGGGCAGCGGGCGGCGCCGGTTGACCACGTACGCCCCGGCGCCGAGCAGCACCAGCGAACCGCCCGCGACCGCCAGCGCCGTACCGACCCCGTCCGACCCGCCGGCCTCGGACGCCCGGGCCTCGCCCCCGGCGGCCGGATCGGGGGCTCCGCCCGCGGCACCCTCACCCTCGGGGGCGCCCGAGGCGGGCAGGGCGCTGACCGGCGGGACCAGGGTGCCGACCGGCTCGGCCTTGCCCGCGGCCTCGAAGCCCCAGTCGAAGAGGCGGGCCGTCTCCTGGTAGACGGCGTGGCTCTCGGCGCCGTCCGGGTTCATCACGGTGACCAGCAGTACCCGGCCGTCGCGCTCGGCCACGCCGGTGAAGGTGGCCCCGGCCTCGGTGGTGTTGCCGTTCTTCACTCCCGCGATGCCCTCGTACCGCTCCAGGCCGACCGCGCCGGTGAGCAGGCGGTTGGTGTTCTGGATGCCGAAGTGCTCGCGCTTCTTGCCCTTCTTCTTCTCCCCGGGGAACTCGGCGCTCACCGTCGAGGCGTACTCCCGGAAGTCCTTCTTCTGCATCCCCGACCGGGCGATCAGCGTCAGGTCGTAGGCGCTGGAGAGCTGGCCCTCGGCGTCGTAGCCGTCCGGGCTGACCACGTGGGTGTCGAGCGCCTGGAGCTCCTCGGCGTGCGCGTTCATGTCCGCGACCGTCTTGTCGACGCCGTCGTTCATCGCGGACAGCACGTGCACGGCGTCGTTGCCGGAGGAGAGGAAGACGCCGAGCCACAGGTCGTGGACGGTGTACGTCTGGTTCTCCTTGACGCCGACCAGGCTGGAGCCCGCGCCCACGTCGGCCAGCTCCTCGTTGGTGACCAGGTGCTCCTCGTCCTTGGGGAGCTTGGGCAGCACGGTGTCGGCGAAGAGCATCTTCATCGTGGAGGCGGGAGGCAGCCTCCAGTGCGCGTTGTGCGAGGCGAGGACGTCGCCGCTCTCGGCGTCCGCGACGATCCAGGACCGCCCGCTCAGCTTCTTCGGGAGCCTCGGCACCCCCGGCCCGGCGTTCACCTGGGTCCCGGCCCGGCCCAGCCGTGCTCCGCCGATCTCCGACATCTTCCCCGGCGGTTTCGCCTTGTCGTCATCCGGCTTCTCGGCGGCAACTGCCGGAAAAGCGGCGGAAAGAGTCAACAAGGTGGCGGAGGCGACCAGCATGGTGGTCTTTCGCAAGGCAGGCACGATCGAAAACGTACAGGTACGGGCGAACACTGTCTGCTCGCCAGTCGGCCGGAGGTGTACCGCCCCGAGTGGAACGCCCGCCACCGGCTCCCGACCCCGGCGCGGGGAAGCGGAGCCGGCCCGCGATACTGGGCGTATGAAGCTCAGCCGCCCGGTCTCCTGGTTCCTGCTCGCCTTCGGGGTGTGGAGCTGGTTCATCTGGGTCACTTTCGTCAAGAATCTCTGGAACGACGCGAGCGGGCTCGCCTTCGACGCCGCCGGGGACCCCACCGGTTACTTCTGGGTCCACCTGCTGCTCGCCGTGACGTCCTTCCTTCTGGGGACGGCCGTGGGCGTCATCGGGTTGCGCGGTCTGCGCGCCCTGCGCCGCGAGAGGAACGGCACCGCCGACCCGAGCCCCGCCCCGCCCGGCCAGACCCCCTGACCCGAGGACCGAACGAGCGCCATGAACCTCCTCTTCACCGTCGCCGCCTGCGCCGTACTGGCCTCGCTGGCGGCCCTGCACTGGTACGTCTGGCGCCGGACGGTCCGGGACACCACCCGCCCCGGCTCCACCGTGCGCCGCGTCGCCACGGCGCTCTTCGTCCTCGGCCCCGTCCTGTTCGTCGGCGCCTTCGCCACCGGCCGCTCCGGCCTGCCCTTCCTGGTCAAGCAGATCGTGGCCTGGCCCGGCTACCTCTGGGCCGCCGTCTTCCTCTACCTCGCGCTCGCCCTCCTCGTCGGCGAGCTGGTCCGGCCGGTACTGCTGCGGGTGCGGACGCCGGGCGAGCGGGAGGAGGCCGCCGCCCCGGCCGCCCCCGCCGAGTCCTCGGAGCCGGCGGAGTCCACCGGTGACGAGAGCGAGCCCGCCGCCACGGCGGGGACCGGTACGGGGACCGGGCCCGCCTCCGGCGCCGGCGGCTGCGCCGTCGCCGAGCCGGCCGCTCCGGCGCCCCCGGCCCCGCCCGCCGCTCCGGTGCCGCCCGGCGGTCCCGCCCCGAAGCCCCGCCCCACCCCCTCCCGCCGCCTCTTCGTCTCCCGGATCGTCGGCGGGACGGCCGCCGCCGTCGCGCTGGGCACGGTCGGCGCCGGGGCGTACGGCGTGCTGCGCGGACCCAGGCTCAAGCACGTGACGGTGCCGCTGGCCAAGCTGCCGCGCGCCGCCCACGGCTACCGCATCGCCGTCGTCAGCGACGTCCACCTCGGCCCGATCCTCGGCCGGGCCCACACCCAGCGCATCGTGGACACGGTCAACTCCGCCCAGCCCGACCTCGTCGCCGTCGTCGGCGACCTGGTCGACGGCAGCGTGGCGGAGCTGGGCCACGCCGCCGAACCCCTCGCCCAGCTGCGGGCCCGCGACGGCAGCTACTTCGTCACCGGCAACCACGAGTACTTCTCCGGCGCCGCCGAGTGGGTCGACCACGTCCGCGAGCTGGGGCTGCGCCCGCTGGAGAACGCCCGGGTGGAGAAGGCCGGGTTCGACCTGGCGGGCGTCAACGACGTGGCGGGGGAGAGCTACGGCCAGGGCCCCGACTTCGCCCGCGCCCTCGGTGACCGGGACCGCTTGCGGGCCAGCGTCCTCCTCGCCCACCAGCCGATCGTCATCGACGAGGCGGTCGAGCACGCCGTCGACCTCCAGCTCTCCGGCCACACCCACGGCGGCCAGCTCTGGCCCGGCAACCTCATCGCCGGCCTCGCCAACCCGACCGTCGAGGGCCTGGAGCGGTACGGCGACACCCAGCTCTACGTCTCCCGGGGCGCGGGCGCCTGGGGGCCGCCGGTCCGGGTCGGCGCCCCCTCCGACATCACGATCGTCCAGCTCGCCGCCAAGCGGAGCTGACCCTTCCGGCCCCTTCGGCGGGTCGTGGACGCGTTTTTCCGCCCGCCCCCCGTCGAACAGCGGGCCGCCGCCCGCCGGGCCGCTCCGGAGTGGTCCGCGGGCGGCCCGCGGCATTCCCGTCCCGCCCGTGACGTTGCGTCATGTGAGAGAAGTGTGTGCACTGTGGGAATGACGGAGTCGGCTGTGGTGAGACGCAAGGCGTTCCGGTTGCCCCGGCATCCCGCTTCGGTGGGTGAGGCCAGGCAGCGGACCGGGGACCATCTGGCGAGCTGGGGACACCCGCCGCGCAGCGCGATACGCGACGAGACCGTCCTGCTCGTCTCCGAACTGGCCGCCGACACCGTCCTCCACGGCCCCCGCGACGAACCCGACTTCGAGGTCGCCGTCACCGTCCTCGCCCACGGCTCCTGCCTCATCGAGGTCTCCGACGGCATCCCCGACGAGGCCGCCCTCCCCACCCCCGACCTCGACCCGGCCGACGGAGCGCCCTCCCCCGCGACACCTCCCGACGGCATCCTCCCCGGCCACGCCCACACCCTGGTCTCCGCCGTCTCGGAGGCGTGGGGGGTGCGCGACCGGGGGCGGTACGGGAAGACGGTGTGGGCGCTGGCGACGGTGGCGTCGTGACGCCACCGATACGGGAGTGGCCCGCCACTCAGCCGCACGCCTCCTCCTGGCGACCTTCGCCACTGCCCTGACCCTGGCCCCACCTCCTGGCCAGGGGGGAATGCCTGGGCCCGCCCTCGCTCCCTGGCAGCAGATCACCGGCACCCTCCTCCTGGCCGCCTACGCCACCCTCTGCACCGCCACCTCCCGAGCCCGCCTCATCCTGCCCCCCACACCCTCACTGTGCGGAAGTTCCGCGAGAGCGCGATACCCCTGGAAGAGATCGACCGCGTCGAATTCCGCCACGGGTTCATGGCCATCCACACCACGACCGGCAACTTCTACCGCTCCCTGGCCGTGGATGGGGTGGGCTTTCCGCGCCTCCGAGGCGGGATGTCGCGGGGGGCGGTGGGCGAAGAGGGCCATCTCCGTCACCTACTCCGAGGCCGACTGCAAGCCCGGCAGCCTGCCCACGCCGTCCACCAACACCAAGCGCTGCCACCCGGTCATCTGGTCCCCGCCCGAGTCCCCGGGCGTCGACTACGAGCCGTACCGGGACTGGTTCCACTCCTACGTCGTGACCCAGATGCTGGAGTCGGACAACACCGGCGGCGCGCCCGTCAAGCGCACCGACTACCGCTACCTCGGCGGACTGGCCTGGGCCAAGAGCGACGACGAGTTCACCAAGGCCAAGCACCGCACCTACGGCGACCGCCGCGGCTACGAGCGCGTCCAGGTCCGCGGCGGCGACCCCGCCCAGACCGAGCAGTCCCTCACCGAGACCCGGTACTTCCGCGGCATCGCCGGCGCCAAGGTGGCCGACGGCGAAGGCAACGAGATCACCGACCACGACGGTGACACGACCACCGTCATCCCGCCGAAGGGCGGCACCGCCACCACCACCCTGGTCGACGCACTCGGCCGTGTCGTGGAGAAGCGCGCCTACACCGACGAGGCCCGCACCGCCCACCAGTCCACCACCTACACCTACGACCACCGGGGCAACCTCGCGGGCATGACCGGCCCCGACGGCACCGAGTGGGGCTGGGAGTACGACGCCCGGGGCCGCGAGACCACCGCGGACGACCCCGACAAGGGCATCAGCAAGACCACCTACGACGAGGCCGACCGTCCCGTCACCACCACCGACGCCCGAGGCACCACTCTGACCACCAGCTACGACGCCCTCGGGCGCCCGACCGCGCTGAAGCAGGGCTCCACCACCCGGGCCGCCTGGACGTACGACACCGTCGCCAAGGGCCAGCCGGCCAGCGACACCCGCTACCGCGACGGCGAGCCCTGGACCAACTCGGTCACCGCCTACAACGACCGCTACCAGCCCACCGCCACCACCACCGTCATCCCCTCCACCGCCAAGAGCGTCGCGGGCACTTACTCCTGGACCCACGGCTACAACCAGTACATCGGCCTCCCGGAGTGGACCCTCAACCCGGCGATCGGCAACGTCCCCCGCGAGCGCGTCACCACCGTCTACACGGCAGGCAACCTCCCCAACGTCCTCACCGCCGGCTCGGTGACCCTCGTCAACAAGACCTCGTACGACTTCTTCGCCCGCCCCGTCCGCGTCGAGCTGGGCAACCTCGGCCAGCGCGTCTACGACACCCGCACCTACGACGAGCACACCGGCGAACTCACCCGCCGCACCGTCGACGGCGACATCGCCCTGCGCATCCAGGACACCCGCTACGGCTACGACGACGCCGGCAACACCAAGCGCATCTCCTCCACCGAGGGCCAGGACGCCGCCGCCGTCACCGACACCCAGTGCTTCGCCACCGACGCCCTGGGCCGGCTGACCGACGCCTACACCGCCAAGAACGCCGACGACACCTGCGCCAAGGCTCCGACCTCGGCCACCGTGGGCGGCCCCGACTCGTACTGGCACTCCTACAGCTACGACGCCACCGGCAACCGCACCCAGGAGGTCCAGCACCCCACCGGCGGCGCCTCCGGCCAGGTCACCCGCGCCTTCGCCACCGACGCCGACGCGGCCGAGCAGCCGCACGCGATCCGCTCGGTGACCACCACGGGCGGGACAGCCGCGGGCACCGAGTCGTTCACCTACGACAAGGCCGGCAACACCACCTCCCGCACCGGCGGCCCCCGCCCCCAGACGTACACCTGGGACGCCGAAGGCCACCTGGCCACCGTCACCGAGAACGGCAAGAAGACCGAGTACGCCTACGACTCCGCAGGCCAGCGCATCCTCGCCGCCAACGCCGACGGCTCCACCACGGCCTACCTGCCCGGCGGCAACGAGCTGAAGGTCTCCGCCTCCGGCACCGCCACCGCCCAGCGCTACTACACCCACAACGGCGAGACCATCGCCACCCGCGACGGCAAGGGCTTCACCTACCTCTTCCCCGACCACCAGGGCACGGCCATGCTCGCCGTCACCTGGGGCGCCGGCCAGCTCATCACCCGCCGCAAGCAACTCCCCTTCGGCGCCCCCCGCGCCACCACCGGCACCGACTGGCCCGGCGACCGCGGCTTCGTCGGCGGCACCACCGACCCCACCGGCTACACCCACCTCGGCGCCCGCGAATACGACCCCACCCTGGGCCGCTTCCTCTCGGTCGACCCCCTCCTCCTCACCGACGACCCCACCCAGCACAACCCGTACACATACGCCAACAACAACCCGGTGACGTACGCGGACCCGACGGGTGAGGCGTACCCGGAGTGCGCCAGCGGGCAGTACAACTGCTCGATGGGGAAGAGCACGGGGGACGTCAAGAAGATGACCTTCGGCAAGAACTACAAGAAGGTGACCAAGGCACAGGGGGGAACCATTTCTCCCAACTACTGGACTCAGCAGGCGACCGGTGTCCAGTTCACTTACGCCAAGGGAAGGGGAACCACTCGGTACACGGCCGCCCAGAAAATCGCGGGTGAACAGGTGCGAAAGGCAGCCGAACGGGCCGAACGGGATCGTAAGAATGCCGAGATCCAGAAGAAGGCCAATCAAAAGGAAGAGGGGTTCTGGGGCAAGCTGCGCCAGGGAGATTTCAGGGGTGCGGCCAGCAGTGCCTGGGACAACACCAAGGACTGGGCGTCGGACTGGCGAAATTGGGCTGACCTTGGAGTGATCGTCGCCTGTGCCACGCCTGCATACTTGGTATGTGCCGGTGCTACGGTGGTAGTTCTCGGCGTTAAATTTACGGAGGATGTCGTTGACGGTGGTTGGGGTCATGCCGGCAGAAATCTGGCGATCAACGGTGCTAATACGGTGATTGGGGTTGGGGTTGGAGCGGCCGTTGGTAAAGTCGGACAAGCTGGGCTCCAGCGCTTGGGTATCCGTCCCAACCTACCCAGGGGGCAACATGCGCAGCGTTCGCAGACGGGTAAGCATCGCGCAGGTCCGAGACATGCGGCGGTGAAGGATCCGGTCTACCGCGGGGCGATGTTCGGGGCGGGAGTCGGTGCGGGATACGGCGGCTGCGGTTCGAGTTGGAACTCCGGAATCTGTGTGTCCTAGAATGAGATGAGTAAAAAGCGAATCCCGGGGATTCCGGATGCGGCAGTCGGCCTTTGTGAGTCGACTGCCGCTTTCACCCCCGGCGTCGCCTCTGTGGCTACAGAATTGAATGAAATGGAAGAGTGGTCAGGATTTCAGAAGCGGGCGATCGTGAGTCGCGGGTGACCATATGGCGTCGCCATATTCTGGCGCGTCTATTCTTTGCAGTCGGTGCTGTAGGGATGTTGGCGGGCTTTACTTTTTCGATTTTTCTTCTTATTGAGGATATGCAAAGTGAGTCCATCGATCTGAGGCGAATCGTTGGCGTATGTTCTCTGCTCGTCTTCGCCTTGGCCTGTCTGGCGTGTGTGCGTACGCGACTTGTGTTGGGACCGAAGTTTCTTAAGGTGCGAAACATCCGTGAGGCGGTGATACCGCTGGAAGATATTACGCGGATTGAGTTTCTGCACTGGGGGATGGCGATTCACTTGAAGAATGGGAATCGCTATCGGTCTCTTGCGGTCGATCGGATCGACTTTCCCTGTGTGTGGCGTGGCCAGTCGCGGGGACGCAGGGCGAAAAGGGCCATCCTCCGTGCAGCTGCCCTGCGTAGAGCGGAAGTTGAAGTGGAGGGAGCCGAGTAAGTCTGTGTCCTATTGATCAGAAACTCATTGGGTTCTCGTCCAGGACGTAGCGGACGTGCGGGCCGCCGAAGTAGCCGCGGACGATGTGCGGCTGGCGCTGGCGCTGGCGTCGGCGGAAGAAGCGGCGGGTCTCCGCGGCGAGTTCGGCCTGGTCGCGGGCTCGGTGCTGCTTGGGCAGGCTGTGTTTGAGGTCGGCGTTGACCAGCTCGTCGGGGTTCAGCTCGGGCGAGTACGGGGGCAGGAAGTGCAGCTCGACAGCCTCGGGGTGGGCGGCGAGCCAGTCCCGGACCATCTTCGAGCGGTGCGCGGAGTGCCCGTCGACCACGAGATGGACCTTGTGGTCGAAGTGGCCGGCCAGCCGGTCCAGGAAGCGGCACATCACCTTGGCGGTGAAGGACTCGGTGAAGACCATGAAGTGCATCCGGCCCTTGGTGCTGATCGCCGACATCGCATTCACGGAGAACCGGTTCCCGCTCCGCCGCACGACGGGCGTTTTCCCTTTCTCGCCCCAGGTGCGGCCGGTGACCTGGTCGGATCGGATGCCGACCTGGTCGGCGAAGAGGATCTCACCGCCCTCCGCCTTCGCCTTCGCGTGGATCTTCGGCCAGGTCTCCTGGTGCCAGCGGCGCACGGCCTCGGGGTTCTGTTCGACGGCCCGTTTGTCCGGGCGCTGGAAGGACAGCCCCCACCGCTTCAAGTACTTGCCCACCCCCGGTTCGGTCAGCCGCACCCGGTACAGCTTCGCGATCAGGTCACCGATCAGCCGCCGCGTCCACAGCTGACCGCTCAGGCCCACGTCACAGGGCCGGTGATCGAGGACCGCCTGCCAGACAGCGCCCTGCTCGGCCTCACCAAGCACCTGATGCACCCCGACCGGCTTGCCCCTCGGCCGCATGACCAGCGCCTCACGGCCACCGGCCAGCCACTTCGCCCACCAGCCGTCCACCGCCTTCAGTGACACCCCGAAGAGCTCCGCCACATCCTCACGGTCCCGCCCCGCCACCAACGCGGCCACCGCCCGCAGCCGAAGGGCCTCCTGCGCCGACGGCGACAGATGCCGCGCGTCCCCCACCAGATCGCTCACACTCCACCAACGACCCGGAACCCAAACCGTTTCGGAACAATATGCGTTGCCTCTCTCTTCTTGTGATGGCGAGTGGACAGGCGGCGCCGTCTGGCGTTGGCTCTAGCCCGTGGTGGGGTTTCTTCCTGGGCGCGCAGGTGTGCGGCCAACGGTCTGGTGGGGGTGGACGGTGGCAGGTATTCGGCAGGAAGTGGCCAGGAGTGCCGTGCCGTTGGTGGCGCTCACGGTGGTCACGGCCCTGGTGGCCAAGGCGATCGGGGGGTGGGTGGCCGGCATCGGCCCGACGGTGATCGTCCTGGGCGCGGGGATGCTCTGGGGGAATGTGGTGAGGGCGAGGCGGCAGCGAGATGAGGAGGAGGGGGATGTGGAGTGCTGAAGCGCGCGTTTGTCCGGTAAGGGGGCCGGTGGAGCGGGGCGGCCTTCGTCGAGAGGTGGCAGTCGACGTAGTGACGTGACGTGAAGTGCCGGCCGCGCTGGAGGCGTTCAGTCGGCGGCAGGTCGTTCGCGTGCGGCCGGCTCCTCGGGAGCCGTGGCCCTTGTCTCCCCGCCCCCCTTACGCCGTCCCTTCGCGCTGATCGTCTCGCTCGCCCCCGGCAGGAAGTCCATCAGCAGCTCATGCACCTCCCGCACCAGCGGCCTCAGTACCCGGAACCGCGACAAGCTCACCCCCCGGGCCGTCAGCCGTGCCCCCCGCACCGCCAGCCTGCGGGTGCGTTCCGTGTCCGGGGAGGAGTCGAAGACCCAGTAGAGGACGAGGCCCATCTGGGCCAGCCACATTAGTTCGGGGAGGAGGGTGGCCAGTTCGGCGGGGGGTTTGGCGCGGGAGCCGGTGAGGACCTCGCGTTGGATGGCGATGGCGGCGTCGCGGGCGGGGGAGGAGTCGGTGGAGAACGGGCTGAGGGGGCTGGCGGGGTCGGCGGCGTTCTTGAAGAACTGGGCGGCGAACTCGTGGTACGGGGCCGCGATGTCGAGCCAGGCGGTGAGGACCCCGGCGAAGCGCTCCTCCAGGCCCGTCTCGCTCGCCAGGACGGGGGCCACGGCCGCCCGGTGTTCCTCGGCGATGCGGTCGTAGAAGCCCTGGACCAGGTGTTCCTTGGAGGCGAAGTAGTAGTACGTGTTGCCGGTGGAGACGCCGGCCTCGCGGGCGATGGCGCGCATCGTGGTCTTGTCGAAGCCGCGCTCCTGGAAGAGGCGCAGGGCCGTCTCCAGGATCAGGGTGCGGGTCTGCTCGCTCTTGGCGGTCCGGCCGTCCGGCTCCCTGGCCGCCGGGGCCGCCGGGGCCGCCGTACCCGCCCGTGCCGACGGGGCGGCCGCCCCCCGCGCGCTCGCCCCGTCGTGGTCCTCGCTGGTCTTCTTCCGTGCTGCCACGCGGCCGAGCCTAGCCGTCCGCCGGGCAGGTCGTGTCACACCCCGGGGGCTCGAAGACCCAGCCCGTACGGGGGTCGTACCGCCAGCCGTCCGTGGCCGGGTAACTGGCCCCGCCCCACTGCCGGGTGGTCTCCCGCAGGCGGGCGGCGGCCAGGGCCGCGCCCCGGGCCAGGGCGGCGCCGGAGGTGGTGGTGGCGAGGCGGTGGGCGAGGGAGCGGTAGCCGTCCAGGGCCCACAGGACGGTGATCCAGGCCGCCGTCCCCCGGAAGACCTGGCCGCCGTCGCCCACCACGGTGATCTCGTCCAGGGTGGCCGCGTGGTCCAGGCCCGGCAGCAGTTCCCTGGCCCGCTCGGACCCGGCCGGGACCAGGTCGAGCGGGACGAGCTGGCGGCGGCGTTCCAGCCAGCCGCGCAGCTGCGTGCAGAGCGGGCACCCGGCGTCGTACAGCACGGTCAGCCGCCGTACGGGCCGGTGGGTGGCGGGCACCGGGGTCAGCCCTTCGCCGGGGCGGCGAACGGGCCGGCGGTGAGGTGGGCGTCGGGGGTGACCGGGGGGTGGGTCTCCTGGTCGCGGATGCCGCGGCGGCGGATCTTGGAGAGGACCCAGACGTTGCCGAGGTGGAGGACGCCGAGGACCAGGAGGACCACGCCGAGCTTGGCGGAGAGTTCCTCGAAGAGGGCGGCGGTGGAGGCGATGTCGTCGCCGCCGCGCAGGTAGAGGGCGACGAAGCCGAGGTTGACGAGGTAGAAGCCGACGACCAGGAGGTGGTTGACGGCGTCGGCCAGCCGCTCGTCGCCGTGCAGGACGTCGGCGATGAAGAGGCGGCCGTTACGGCTCAGCGTCCGGGCCACCCAGCTCGTCAGGGCGATGCTGACGACCAGGTAGACGGCGTACGAGACCACTGTGAGGTCCATGTCCCCACCCTTCTTGAACGTGTTCAAAAAGCTGTCACGCGCGACAGTAGACCTCTTTTTGAACATGTTCAAGAAAGCTGTCCCGGGCATGCCGAAGGCCCCGCCCCCGGATGTACCGGGAACGGGGCCTTCAGGTCTGCGTGGGCCCTGAGGGGGACTCAGTAGCGGCGCGTGATGAGCGCCTTCTTGACCTCGGCGATCGCCTTGGTGACCTCGATACCGCGCGGGCAGGCGTCCGTGCAGTTGAACGTGGTGCGGCAGCGCCACACGCCGTCCTTGTCGTTGAGGATCTCCAGCCGCTGCTCCCCGGCCTCGTCACGCGAGTCGAAGATGAAGCGGTGGGCGTTGACGATGGCGGCCGGACCGAAGTACTGGCCGTCGTTCCAGAAGACCGGGCACGACGAGGTGCACGCGGCGCACAGGATGCACTTGGTGGTGTCGTCGAACCGCTCGCGGTCCTCGGCGGATTGCAGCCGCTCCCGGGTCGGCTCGTTCCCCTTGGTGACCAGGAACGGCATGACGTCCCGGTACGCCTGGAAGAACGGCTCCATGTCCACCACGAGGTCCTTGAGGACCGCGAGACCCTTGATGGGCTCGACCGTGATGGGCTTCTCCGGGTTGATGTCCTTGATCAGCGTCTTGCACGCGAGGCGGTTGCGGCCGTTGATGCGCATGGCGTCGGAGCCGCAGATGCCGTGGGCGCAGGAGCGGCGGAACGTCAGGGTCCCGTCCATCTCCCACTTGACCTTGTGGAGCGCGTCGAGGACCCGCTCCTTGGGGTCGATCTCCAGCGCGAAGTCCTCCCAGGTGACCTCGTCGGAGACCTCCGGGTTGAACCGGCGCACACGCAGCGTGATGGTGATCAGGTGGGACGCGGTGGCGTCCTGGACCGGCTTGTCGAGTACGGGGGTAGCCATCAGTACTTACGCTCCATCGGCTGGTAGCGGGTCTGGACGACCGGCTTGTAGTCGAGGCGGATCGACTCCTGGCCGTCGTCGCCGACCTCGCGGTACGCCATGGTGTGGCGCATGAAGTTGACGTCGTCGCGGTTGGGGAAGTCCTCGCGGTAGTGACCGCCGCGCGACTCCTTGCGGGCGAGCGCCGACTGCGCCATGACCTCGGCCAGGTCGAGCAGGTTGCCCAGCTCGATGGCCTCCAGCAGGTCCGTGTTGAAGCGGCGGCCCTTGTCCTGGACGGAGACGTTCTTGTACCGGGCGCGCAGCTCGGCGATCTTGTCGACGGCCGTCTTGATGGTCTGCTCGGTGCGGAAGACCATGACGTTGGCGTCCATCGTCTCCTGCAGCTCGGTGCGCAGGTCGGTGACGCGCTCCGTGCCCTTGGAGTCGCGCAGCGCCTCCACCTGCTCGATCACCTGGGCGGCCGGGTCCTCCGGCAGCTCCACGAAGTCGTTGCCGTGGGAGTACTCGGCGGCGGCGATGCCGGCCCGGCGGCCGAAGACGTTGATGTCGAGCAGCGAGTTGGTGCCGAGGCGGTTGGCGCCGTGCACCGAGACGCAGGCGACCTCACCGGCGGCGTACAGGCCCGGGACGACCGTGGTGTTGTCCGCGAGGACCTCACCCTGGACGTTGGTGGGGATGCCGCCCATGGCGTAGTGCGCGGTCGGCTGGATCGGGATCGGGTCCGTGTAGGGCTCGATGCCGAGGTACGTGCGCGCGAACTCGGTGATGTCCGGGAGCTTCGCGTCCAGCTGCTCCGGCGGCAGGTGGGTGAGGTCCAGGAAGACGTGGTCGCCCTCGGGACCGCAGCCGCGGCCCTCGCGGATCTCCGTGTAGATGGAGCGGGAGACGACGTCGCGCGAGGCGAGGTCCTTCATGACGGGCGCGTACTTCTCCATGAAGCGCTCGCCGTCCTTGTTGCGGAGGATGCCGCCCTCACCGCGGGCGCCCTCGGTCAGGAGGATGCCCATGCGCCAGATGCCGGTCGGGTGGAACTGGAAGAACTCCATGTCCTCCAGCGGCAGGCCCCGGCGGAAGCAGGCGGCCTGGCCGTCACCGGTCAGGGTGTGCGCGTTCGACGTCACCTTGAAGAACTTGCCGGTGCCGCCGGAGGCGTAGACGACCGACTTGGCCTGGAAGACGTGGATCTCACCGGTGGCCAGCTCGTAGGCGACGACGCCGGCGGACTTCTTGACCCCGTCGACCTCGGTGATGAGCTGGTCCAGGACGTAGAACTCGTTGAAGAACTCCACGCCCTCCTTGACGCAGTTCTGGTACAGCGTCTGGAGGATCATGTGGCCGGTGCGGTCGGCCGCGTAGCACGCGCGGCGGACCGGGGCCTCGCCGTGGCTGCGGGTGTGACCGCCGAAGCGGCGCTGGTCGATGCGGCCCTCGGGCGTCCGGTTGAACGGCAGGCCCATCTTCTCGAGGTCCAGGACCGCGTCGATGGCCTCCTTCGCCAGGATCTCGGCGGCGTCCTGGTCGACCAGGTAGTCACCGCCCTTGACCGTGTCGAAGGTGTGCCACTCCCAGTTGTCGTCCTCGACGTTGGCGAGGGCGGCGGCCATGCCGCCCTGGGCCGCGCCGGTGTGGGAACGGGTCGGGTACAGCTTGGTCAGCACGGCGGTGCGGCTGCGCTTCGTCGCCTCGATGGCGGCGCGCATGCCGGCGCCGCCGGCGCCGACGATGACGGTGTCGTACTTGTGGATCTTCATGTCGGTTGCCTCAGCCCCGTGCCTAGCGGATGTTCGGGTCGAAGGTGAAGATCACCAGCGTGCCCAGCAGGATGGTGAACACCGTGGCCGTGTAGAGCAGGCCCTTCAGCCACAGTCGGGTGTTGGCGCGCTCGGCGTAGTCGTTGATGACGGTGCGCAGGCCGTTGGAGCCGTGCAGCATCGCCAGCCAGAGCATCGCCAGGTCCCAGAGCTGCCACCACGGGGACGCCCAGCGGCCGGCCACGAAGGCGAAGCCGATCTTGGAGACGCCGCCGTCCAGCACGAGCTGGATCAGCAGGTGGCCGATGACCAGGACGACGAGGACGACGCCGGACAGGCGCATGAAGAGCCACGCGGCCAGCTCGAAGTTGCCGCGGGTCGACTTGGGCGTCCTGCGGGTGCGCTGACGGGGCGGCTCGATGACGGGCGCGGGATTGTCGGCGTCGTAGAGGGACGCACCCTCGACGGGGCCGACGGCGGCGTTGGTCTCAGTGGACATCAGCGTCAGCTCCCGAACACTTCGCGTACGGCGTGGCCGAGGACGGGGTACAGGGCCCCGACCATCAGAACGAGCCACACTCCCACCACGGACCACAGCATCTGCTTCTGGTAGCGGGCGCCCTTCGACCAGAAGTCGACGGCGATCACCCGCAGGCCGTTGAGCGCGTGGAAGAGCACGGCGGCGACGAGGCCGTACTCCAGCAGGGCGACGATGGGCGTCTTGTAGGTGGCAACGACCTCGTCGTACGCCTCAGGAGAGACGCGGACGAGGGCGGTGTCCAGCACGTGTACGAACAGGAAGAAGAAAATGAGGACGCCGGTGACTCGGTGAGCCACCCAGGACCACATTCCTTCCCGGCCGCGGTACAGCGTTCCAGCCGGCACGGAAGAACCCTCCGGGGAAAGGATTTGGGGCCTGCCGGCTTCCTAGGTCGGTCTTGGCCCGGCCGGGTACGGTCCACCGGCCCTGGACATCGTAGCGACGTGTTGTCGGTTCCCTCACGCCGGGGCCCACGGTGTGATCAAACTGGCACGTACGGACTATCAGGACGCCCCGAATCCCGTGATTCCGGGCATACGGCGTCTTCTGGGGACCCGTACGGGCCCTGTGGGCCGGGCCTGCCGGGAGCGGGGAGCGCCCCGGACGGGCGCATCGCGCCGGTCGCCAGGCGGGCCAGCCGCCCCCGGACCAGCCGCCGCAGCTCCTCGGTGGCCAGCGCCAGCTCGCGTTCCTCGTCGTGGTCGAGCCGGGCGTGGATCGAGGTCAGCCGCTGGTTCAGGGCGTGCGCGGGGCTCGCCCCGTCCAGGCAGACGACGAAGGGGAAGCGGAACTTCGCCGCGTACGCCGTCTGGGCGTGGGCCAGTGCGGTGTCCGCCGCCGAGTAGCCGCTCGGTGGGGCGGCGCTGCGGCCGGCCTCGCCGGTCAGCGCCTCGCGCCGGGCGCCGGGCGGCAGATCGTAGAGCGCCTCGTCGCTCGCGGCGAGCAGGGCGGACGCGTCCGGGTACGGGCGGTGGGCCGCCAGCCGCTCGGCCCAGGCGGGGCTCGCGCAGCAGGTCAGGAGCGCGACGACGGCCCGGTCGGCCGGGTCCGAGTTGAGCCGGGCGAGTCCGGGCGGCACCGTGGGGTAGCCGGGTACGGCCGGGGCGTGCGTGCTCCGGCCCGGTTCTGCGGGCAGCGTGCGCTCCTCGTGCAGGGGCGGGGACAGCGCCGCCACGCTAGCGAGGGACGACGGAAAGAGTCCGACGCATGCGCGAATTTCATCCGAACGGGAGAGTTTCGAGACGTTTCGTGGACGCCCTTACGCTGCACTGACTCCCCCGACCGAGCGATTTCCCGCCCCCGAGGGCGCCCGGGCGTGTCTCCCACGCTTCCCGCGCTCCCGGCCGCCCCACCGAACGGGCGATCCCGGCCGCCACCACGCCGTTCACCCGGACGGCCCAGCCGCCGCCCCACCCCACGACGTACGGAGCCCCCATGGACCCCGACCGCCCGCGCGAACCGCAGGACCCCGACGGCCCGCGCGAACCGCAGGACCCCGACGGCCCCCACGCGCCCGGCGGCGGGTCGAGCCCGGCCCGGCCGCGCAGCCACCGCAAACCGTCCGGCGGGCGGAGCCGCCACCTGCTGGGCATCGCCGTGGTCGTCGTCGCGGGCGCCGCCGCCCTGACCGTCGCGTTCTGGCCGTACGAGGACCGGGCCCCCGACGGCTCCACCCCGGACGCCGGCTCCACCGAGGCGCCGGCCCGCGACCCCTCCACGTACCCGGTGTCGAAGGCGCCCGCCACCGTCCCCTCGGTGCGCGAGCACGAGGCCGCGCGCGGGCCCGGCTGGAAGCCCGGCGAGGGCAGCCGGGTCGTCGTCGCCGACGGGGCGCTGGCCGACGAGGGGCGGCTGCTCGCCCGCGAGCTGGGCGTCGACTACGGCGGCGAGGCCGAGGCGAAGCGCGGTGACGTCCGCCTCGACGTGGAGGGCGACACCCCCGGCGGCCCCCAGTCGTACGAACTGCGGGTCGCCGACGAGCAGGTCCGGATCACCGCGCCCGACCAGGCCGGCGTCTTCTACGGCACCCGAACCCTCAAGCAGGCGCTGCGCACCGGGGGCAGCGCGCCCGAGGGCGTC
Source organism: Streptomyces sp. BBFR102 (assembly GCF_051397025.1). Classification (NCBI taxonomy): domain Bacteria; kingdom Bacillati; phylum Actinomycetota; class Actinomycetes; order Kitasatosporales; family Streptomycetaceae; genus Streptomyces; species Streptomyces sp. BBFR102. Next base: position 1,955,756 of record NZ_CP195757.1, on the reverse strand, counting down.
GTCAAGGACGCGCCCGCCAAACCGCAGCGCGGCTTCATGCTGGACATCGCCCGCAAGCCCTACCCCGTCGAGTGGATCGAGGACCGGATACGCGAGCTGGGCGACCTCAAGTACAACCAGCTCTCGCTGCACTTCTCCGACGACCAGGCGTTCCGCGTCGAGTCCGAGAGCCACCCCGAGATCGTCTCCGAGGACCACCTCACCAAGGACCAGGTCCGCCGCCTGCTCAAGGCCGCCGCCGAACGGCACATCACCGTCATCCCGGAGATCGACTCCCCGGGCCACCTCGGCGCCGTCATCAAGGCCCACCCCGACCTCCAGCTGCGCGCCGCCAACGGCGACACCCCGCGCGGCGCCATCGACATCGCGAACCCGGACGCCGCCCGCATCGTCGACGACCTGCTGAAGGAGTACGCCGGGCTCTTCAAGGGCGGCTACTGGCACCTCGGCGCCGACGAGTACCCGGCCCTGATGGCGCAGAACCCCGAGCAGTCCTACCCGCAGCTGGCCCGCGCCGCCCGCGAGCGGCACGGGCAGAACGCCGGTGTCGAGGACCTGGCCACCGGTTGGGTCGCCGACCGGGCCGCCACGATGCGCCGCCACGACCGCACCCTCAAGGTGTGGAACGACGGCCTCTTCGCCGACACCCGGGCCGAGCCGCCCAAGGGACTGGAGGTCGAGTACTGGACCGGCAAGGAGATCGGCGCGCGCCCGCCCACGCAGTACCTGGAGGAGGGGTACAAGCTGATCAACATGAACGACGAGTACCTCTACTACGTGCTCGGCGAGCCCCAGACCTTCACCTATCCCACCGGTGAGCGCATCTACCGCGAGTGGACCCCGCTCGTGCTGCGCGGCTCCGAACCGGTCGCCGAACGCTGGAACGCCGACATCCTCGGCGCCCGCTTCGCCGTCTGGGGCGACATCTCCGGCGCCCAGACCACCGACCAGATCGCCGAGGGCATCCGGATGCCGCTCGCCGCCCTCGCCGAGAAGGTCTGGCACAGCGGGAAGCCGGGACTGAGCTGGACCGAGTTCCGCCAGCTCGCCCGGAAGGCGACCGCCGAGGAGTGACGCGCGGCGTAGGCGCGTACCGGAGAGGAGGCTTCCGCGCGCTCCCGCCGGGACGCCCGCGTCCACCACCCGTGGCCGCCCCCGGGCGCTCCGGCGCCCGGACGGGTCCGGCCCCGGCGCACGCCGCGCGGCCCGCATCCCCCCGCCCGACGGGATGCGGGCTCCGGGTGGCGCTCGCCGCCCCGGATGTGCTGAAGTCGCCGCAGGCCCCGGGCCGGGAACGTTCGGGCACCGAGCGGCGTCCCTGCCGGTGGAGTCACGCACACGAGCGCGGGGGAGCACGGTTATGGGGTACTGGGGCTATTACGTCGTGGCCAGGAGCGCCGCACCGCTCGACACACTGGCGGCCCTGCGGCCGGTCGGCCCGGCGCTGACCCTGCTGGAGCACCGGCCCGACGACTGGCAGATCTGGGAGTGCCCCACCCAGGGCGGCCCCACCGACATCGGCAGCATGAACACCCTCGCCGAGGAGACCGGCCACCCCGCTCTCTTCGGCTACGTCATGGACAGCGCCTGCGTCGTCATCGAGGCGGCCGGGCCCGAGAGCGGCGGGTGGACGGCCTGCCTCGCCCGGGACGCGATGGCCGAGCGGCTGGCCGCCGACGGCCTCGCCGTCGAGGACTACTTCCTGGAACCGCCCGACGCCGCCGACCGCGCCGTCGCCTGGGCCGCCGAGGCCGGGCACGAGGCGGTGTACCGGCCGCTCCTGGACACCTTCACGACCTCGGCGGACCCGTTCGCCGAGCCGCTGTTCTTCCGGTTCCTGGACCGGGTGGGGGTGCTGCCGATCTGAGGCGGGTCGCCGGGGCGCGCACGGCCGGCGGGGACCCGTACGGCGGGAGTGACGGCGGCCTGCGTGTCGGTGGCTGTTCGACCGCGATGTTTGAATGGAGCGTCGTTCCGGCTGAGCAAGGAGAAGCGCGTGCCCCTGGTGTCTGTCGTCATGCCCGTGTACAACTCGGCGGCAACGCTCGGCGCGGCGGTCCGGTCGGTGCTCACGCAGACCCACACCGACCTGGAACTGCTGATCACCGACGACCAGTCGTCGGACGGCTCCATGGAGCTGTTGAGGGAGTTCGCCCGCCAGGACGAGCGCGTGCTGCCGGCGCCGGCGCCTGAACGGGGTGGTGCGGGCCGTGCCCGCAACCTCGCCATGGAGCGGGCCCGGGGGGACTACGTGGCCTTTCTCGACAGCGACGACATGTGGCTGCCGGAGAAGACCGAGCGGCAGCTCGCCTTCGCCCGGGAGGGCGCCGCGCCGCTGACGTTCACCTCCTACTTCAAGATGGACGCCGACCACGCCGGCGAGAGCACCGACTTCACCCCGAACGGGCGGGTGATCCACGCCCGGGAGCACGTCGACTACCGGGCGATGCTGGTCCGGGACCACATCGGTGCCCTGACCGCCATGTACGACCGCACCGTCCTGGGCACGAGGCTCATGCCGGAGATGCGCAAGCGCCAGGACTACGCCCTGTGGCTGTCGATCATGCGCGACGGCGCCGACGCCCGGGGCCTGGCCGAACCGCTCGCCGTGTACCGGGCCCACCAGGCGGGATCGCTCTCCTCCAACAAACTCTCCCTCGTCCAGTACAACTGGCAGCTGTACCGCGAGCACGAGGGCCTCTCGGTCCCCCGGTCGGCGCGTGCGCTGGCCGGTGCCGTGTGGCAGTCGCTCCGCAACTCGCGGATCTAGGTCCGGCGAGGGCGCGGCGGGTCCCGGAGCAGAACGACGGCCGGGGCCGCCACCCCCCACAGGAGTGGCCCCGGCCGTCGTCGACGCGAGTCGCGGGCGACCCGTCTTACTGCTCTGCGCCGCCGGTGCGTTTTCTGTCACACCCCGCTGTGTGACGCCCCGACAGCGGGGTGTGCGGGGCGTGGACGGCGGGGGCGTGCAGGTCGTAGCGTGCTGGTCCGCGCGGGCGCTTCGGCGGCAGGGGTGCAGACCATCCCCGAGGGCCCGGCCGGCCGGAGCGACGGCGTGGCCGACTACTGGGGCAGGATGAGGGAGTGCTGGGGGACGACGCGGAGCTGACCGCCGCGGTTCACGCGGCGCAGGACGGGGACGAGAGCGCCTTCCGGACTGTGTACCGCGCCGTACAGCCGCGGCTGCTGGGATACGTACGGACACTCGTCGGGGAGACGGATGCCGAGGACGTGGCGTCGGAGGCGTGGTTGCAGATCGCGCGCGACCTCGACCGGTTCGGCGGAGACGCCGACCGGTTCCGGGGCTGGGCCGCGCGGATCGCCCGCAACCGCGCCCTCGACCACATACGCATGCGGGGCCGCCGCCCCGCGATAGGCGGCGACGAGAGCGAACTGACCGGCCGGGCCGCCGAGACGGACACCGCCGGTGAGGCCATGGAGGCCCTGTCGACGGGGGACACCCTCGCGCTGATAGCCCAACTCCCGCAGGACCAGGCCGAGGCGGTCGTACTCCGCGTCGTCGTCGGTCTGGACGCCAAGAGCGCCGCCCACACCCTGGGCAAACGCCCCGGGGCCGTACGCACCGCCGCCCACCGGGGCCTGAAGCGGCTCGGCGAACTCCTCGCCGACCGCACCGGCCGGACCGAGAACGGCCCCCCCGCCGTACCGCCCCAGAGGTCGCCGCACCGATCCCCGGCGACAACCGTCAGTGTGACGCGAACACCTCCGCGGACGCAGGAAGAAATGTGATGGCCGACGAGCACCACGGGTGGCCGACCGAGGGCGCCACCGAACGTTTGCTGCGCGGCGAGCACTCCGGCCCCGCCGCCGCACTCCCCGACCCGCCGGAGGCCGCCGCCCTGCGGACCGCGTTCGCGGCGCTCACCGTGCCGGGCCCTGCCGAAGAGGCCGCCGCCCGCGAGGAGGAGGCCGTCGCCGCCTTCCGCGCCGCCCGCCGGGAGACCGCGCCCGGCGCGGTGCGGCTCGGCCGGCCCGCGCAGGCGCCCTCGCGGTGGGGGCGGCCGGTGCGGTTGGGGCTGGCGGTCGCGCTGGGCGGGTTCATGATCGGCGGGGTGGCGATGGCCGCCGGCGCCGGTGTGCTGCCCTCGCCGTTCCGGGGTACCGAGACCCCGGTCCCGGCCGCCTCCGTCTCCGCGGACAGCGCCTCGCCCGACGTCCTGGTCTCGCCCGGGCCGGACGCCTCCGAACCCGCCTCTCCCTCCGCGCCGGGTTCCCCGTCGCCGCCGAGCCCCTCGGCGGGGGAGCCCGCCGGCGACGAGGAGCGCGAGCCGCCCCGGACCGGGCCGCCGACGCCGCCGCGATCGCCCCACCCCGGGCGGACGCCGTCCCGGGACGGCGACTGGGACTGGGAGGAGCGCACCGAGATCGCCTGCCGCGCCTACCAGGACGGCACGATGGACGCCGGCCACCGGCGCCGCCTGGAGCGCCTGGCCAAGGGCGGCCCCGGCGCGATCGAACGGTTCTGCCGGGGCGTCCTCGACCTGCCGCCCCAGCAACCCCCGCTGACACCCCCGGCGGTGCCGGCACCCGGCGACGACACCAACGGCGGCACCCCGGATTTCGAGCCGGCCCCGGACCCGGCCCCGGACACCGGTGACGGTGACGGTGGGGACGCGGACGACGGGGCGGTGCCGGAGGACGGGGGCGAGAGCGGCCCGGACGGCGAGCCCGACGGGGCGGCGCCGTCACCCGCACCGCCCGCCGAACAGGTGCCCTAGTACTGCGGGCGCCGGTGCGAAGGCCGAGGCAAGTGCCGTACGGGGCAGGGGGCTTCCGTGCCCTGCACGTACGGGGGAGCGGCGGGAGGCGCGTCCGGGACGGCTTGTCAGGGGCGCGGGACGTCGACCCGGTGGGCGGGGCCTCCCGGCCACTGGCGACGGCCGGGCCGGGCCCGTGGCACCCAGGTGTGACACTTCCCGGACGTGCGGCGCAGTAGGAAGTGAGCCGACTGGTCATCGGCGTGGCACGAGCCGGGGTTCCCCCCGTACCCCTGGGCTCGGTGCCGTCGGCGCGGGCGGGACACGTTCCCCCGGTCCCGCCCGCGCCTCTTCACCCTCCCGGTCGCCGGTACTCAGTAGACGATGACGCGGTCGCCCTCGCGCACCTGGTCGAAGAGGGCGGCGACCTTCTTCTTGTCCCGGACGTTGACGCAGCCGTGCGAGGCACCCGCGTACCCGTGGGTGGCGAAGTCCTTCGAGTAGTGGACCGCCTGGCCGCCGCTGAAGAAGAGGGCGTACGGCATCGGGGTGTCGTAGAGCGTCGAGTGGTGGTCGCGGGACTTCCAGTAGACCTTGAACGCGCCGTCGCGGGTGGGGGTGTACTCGGAGCCGAACCGCACGTCCATCGCCGCGCGCACCTTCCCGTCGACCATCCACGCCAGCGAACGGCTCTGCTTGCTGATGCAGAGCACCCGGCCGCTCAGGCACCGCTTGTCGGGCTTGGCCAGCGGCAGGGTCGTCGGCGGGTACAGCTCGTCCCGGCCGGGGCGGGAGGTGCCCGCGCGCAGCCGGTCCCACGTGAGGGCGTCGGTGGTGCCGGTGACCGGCAGCGCGCCCCGGCGCTGGAAGGCGGAGACCGCCTCGCTGGTGACGTCGCCGTAGAAGCCGGTCGGCGAACGCCCGAAGAGGCCGAGCGAGGCCAGCCGCGCCTGGAGTTCGCGGATCTGCTCACTGCTCTGGCCGGGCCGCATGAGGACGGCCGGGGCGGCGGGCTTCGTCACGGTCGGCGCGGGTGGCGGTGGCTTCGGCGTGCTGGTGGTGGGCGCCTGGGGCGGCGTCGGCGGCGGGGAGGGCGCCGGCGGGCGGGCGTCCTCGGTGGTGGTGGCCGGAGCCGGTGGCGGCGCCGGCGTCAGTCCCGGTCCGGCCGCCGCGTCGATGCGGCAGCCCGCGACGGCCAGCAGCGCCAGCCCCCCGAGCGCCGCCGCGGCCACCGGTCTCCCTCGTCGTATGTGCCCAGTGGGCATGACCCGCACCCTCCCCTTGGCGGTCAGCGGGGCGGCCGGCGCCTGGGCGCGCGGACGTGCCCGCTCCTGGCCCCTGAATGCCCACCCCGGGAGCCGGTGGAACCTCCGGCGCGCGGGCTGGCCCGAACCCGCCCCGGAGGTGCCTGTTCCCCCTCCGTCGCGGAGCCCTCTTCCTCGGGTTCGCGGTCAAGCCCTCGCTCAGCGGCGTCTGACCGGCCTCCCTCACCCCAGCGCCTTCGCCAGCCGGGGCGACAGCCGCCGCGCCCGCCGGGCCAGTGCGCGTACGGCCCGGTTGCGTGGTACGAAGGCCAGCCGCTCGGGGACGCCGCCGGGCAGCGCCAGCGCGGTGAGGCGGCGGCGCCTGAAGTAGCGGGTGAGGGCCGGGGTGTGGCGCAGCCGCGCCAGGTGGCGTTCGGCGAGGGGGCGCAGGCCCGGGTTGAGGGCCGGCTGCATCGTGAACCCGACGGTGGCGACCAGGTCGGCCAGTTCCTCGGGCAGGCCGGTCCCGTCCGCCGCCGGCGGAGTCCAGGCGGCGACGGCGGCCGGGTCCTCCAGCGCCGGCAGCAGCGCGTCGGCCAGGGTGACGGGCACCCGGTTGCTGTTCTGGTACGGGGTGAGGCGTTCCAGGACGAGGTCGGTGCCGGTGCGGGCGACGGGCAGGCCGTAGCAGACGGCGGCGGTCAGCAGGGCGGTGGAGAAGCAGCCGGCGACCAGCGCCGGGCGCAGCCGCTGGAAGACGGCCTCGGCGAGGACCGGCTCGTCCAGCACCCCGAACCGGACGCCGAGCCGGTCCGCCTCCTCCCGCAGGGCCCGGGTCCACCCGGCGGGCGCGGAGGGGTGCGGCTTGAAGACGATGTCCCGGTGGCCGAGGGCGGCGGCGCCGCGCAGCAGCCGCAGGTGGAGCCGCTCCTCCTCGTCGGGGGTGAGCACCTCGATCGCCGAGAGGTACTGGCCGAGCAGGAGCGCGGGGGTCGGACCCCCCGCCTCCCCGGCCGCCTCGGCGGCGCGTACGGCGGCCGGGTCCTCGGCCAGTTCGCCGAGGACCTTCACGAACTCCTCGGTGGGCACCACCTCCGGCTCCACGCCGAACTCGCGGAGCAGCAGCGGGCGCAGGCCCGGGACCAGGTCGAGGTGGAGCAGGCGGGCCACCCGGGTGCCGATCAGCGGGTCGAGCTTCGAGCGGGTCGGGCCGTAGCTCATCAGGCCGTCGGCGTAGAGGTGGAGGGGGGCGTCGCAGAAGATCCGGGCCACCGCCTGGGAGGGGTTGGCCTGGAGCGATTCGCAGGCCACCTCCAGCGGGCCGTCGCCGAGCCGCCACGCCTGGCGGACCGCGCGCTCCCACAGCGGGCAGTCCTGCTCGCGCGGGGACCAGCCGGCCGGGTGGAAGGGGCGGACGAAGTCGTTCCAGGAGTGCACGGCGTCGAACTCGGCGGCGAGCACCGCGAATCCGGGCATCGCGTCGAGCGGCGTGCCCACCTCGGGCACGGCCGAGGTGTCGCTGACGACCAGGACGCGCCGGTGCTCGGCGCGCGGCCCGAACGTCCCGGCGCGGAGCGCGGCCACCACGGTCGCCGCCGCGTACTGGGTGGCGGCGAGGAAGAGCTGGGTGGAGCCCGGGCGTACGCCGGGGTGCGCGGTGGGGCTCATCGGGCCGCCTCCTCGGGCGCGCGGGTGGCGGGGCCGGTGGCCACCGGGGTGGCCGGACGCAGGGCCTGGCCGCGCCGGACACGGCGGAGCCGGGCGGCGCGGTCCGGGCCGAGGGCGGACAGGGTGGAGCGCAGGAGGTCCTGGGGGAGCCGGCGCAGGGCGGCGGCGCTCTCGGCGCGCAGAGTCCGGGCCACGGCGGGTTCGAACCTTTCGATGGATTCGAGATGGTGCGCCATCACGGCGCAATAGGTGCGAAGAGCTTTCGGGAGGAGTTCCGCCGCCCGTTCGTGCGCGGCCGTCTCCTCGACCACCTGGTCGAAAGCGCGCAGGAAATCGAGTTGCCGGATATCGCCGATCTGGGTGAGGGAGGAAGCGACACCGCGCCGGTAGAAGACACCGTAAAGGCCGGTCACGGCGAAGGATTCCGCCTCCCGGTGCAGCCGCCAGATCCACGGGCGGTCCTCGGCGGTCCGCAGCCCGTCGGAAAAACGCAGGACCCCGGAGTCGAGCAGCCGCCGGTGGTAGATCCCCGCCCAGGCGTACGGGTAGTCGACCGAGGTGGAGCGGTCGGCGGGGAGGATCGCGTCGAGGGGGCGCAGCGGCACGTCCCGGCGCCCGTGCGGCAGCCGGTGGATCTGGCGGGCCCTGCCCGTCACCTGGACGTGGTCGACCCGGACGAAGTCCGTCCCCAGCCTCTGGGCGGCGTCCAGGAGCCGGGCGCAGTGGCCCGGGGCGTACCAGTCGTCGCCGTCCAGGAACGTCAGGTAGGTGCCGCGGGCCGCGTCCAGACCGGTGTTGCGGGCCGTCGCGAGGCCGCCGTTGACCCCGTGGGCGAGCAGCACGGCGCCGGGCACCTCCTCCACGGCCCGTTCCAGCAGGTCCCGGGTGCCGTCCGACGAACAGTCGTCGACCAGGAGGAATTCGACATCGTCCCGCGCGTTCGCCTTCAGGCTGCGCAGAGTGTCGGGCGCGAATCGCCGCACGTTGTAGAACGGCACGATGACGGAGAGCTTGACCACGTGAGCGACGTTAAGGGTGCCCCGGGCCCGCTCCGCGAAGTTCTCGCGTACACCGGATGAACTCCGTGCGGACGTCTTCCCCGCCCCCTCCCGGAATGCGAGCCCGCGCCTGGCAATTCCTTTCGTAGGCGCGCTGTTAACCCCTCGTTGCCATTTTGTTGGGCCCTTTGGCGTCGGCCCTTCCTAACGTCGGCGACGTGCCAGCAAGCAATCACCGAACCCCGCGCACCGCCGTTCTCGCGGATTCCGACACCCGCTGGAAATGGGGTGCCCTCACCGCCGGACGGCTCGCCCCCGAGGGCACCGCCACCGACGGCTACCTGCTGCGCGGCCGGGCCACGCCCACCGAGCGGCAGCTCGCCGAGGTCGGCCTGCGCCCCGACGCCCTCGCCGAGGTCTCCCTCGCGGGCTTCCTCGCCGAACTGCGGCGCCGCCACGACGACGCCCCCTACGACCTGGTCGTCCTCGCCCTGGTCGGCGGCGCCGTCCAGGCCGCCCTGCACGGCCTCGCCCGCCTCGGCCAGGACCACGGAGTGCGCCCGGTCGTCGTCACCGGCTACGTCGGCGTCGTCTACGAGAAGCTCGCCGACGGCCTGCTGCTGCGCCACGGAGCCGACCTGGTCCTCGCCAACTCGGCCGTCGACGCGGAACGGTTCCGCGCCGTCTACGAGGGCGTCGGCGCCGACGCCCGCTCCGTCACCGAGGCCGCGCTGCCCTTTCTCGGCGGCGCCCCGCACCGCCCGGCCGACCCGGCCGAACGCCCGTACACGGTGGTCTTCGCCGCCCAGCCCTCCGTGCCCGCCGGCCGCGCCGACCGGGCCCACCTGCTGGACCGGCTCATCGGCCACGCCCGCGCCCACCCCGAGCGCGAGGTGCTGCTCAAACTGCGCTCCCGGCCCGGCGAGCACACCACGCACCTGGAGGAGCTGCCCTACCAGCGGCTCGCCCGCGACCGGGAACCGCTGCCGGAGAACCTCCGCCTCGTCCACGGCAACATGGGCGAGGTCCTGGACCGGACCGACCTGCTGGTCACCGTCAGCTCCACGGCCGCCCTGGAGTCCCTGCACCGGTCGATCCCCACCGCCGTCCTCACCGACCTCGGCGTACGCGAGGCACTCGGCAACCACCACTTCATCGGCTCCGGCTGCCTCACCTCCTTCGACCGGCTCGACGAAGGCCACACCCCCGCCGCCGACCCCACCTGGCAGGACCGCAACGGCGTCGCCCCCGGCACCGCCCACGCGAGCGCCTTCGACACCGCCCGCGCCCGCACCGCCGCCCTGCTGGAGCGGGCCGGGGCGAAGGGACTGCCGCCGATCGCTCCGTACTACACACCCCGCACCGCCCCCGGCTACCTGCCCGGGCTGCTCGCCCGCCACCACCTCGCGCCCGACGGCACCCCGCTGCCCGGCGCCCTCGGCCCCGCCCCCGCCGAGGGGCTGCGGGGCAAGGCCCGTACCGCCGTCGACGGCGCCGTACGCGGCGCCGCCCGCGCCGCCTACCGGCACGGCGTGCAGCACGTCGCCCCCCTCGTCCGCCGCCTGGGCCGGCTGTGACCGGCACCGGCGGTCCCGACCCGTACGCCCCGACTCCCCAAGGAGGCGCCATGCGCGACCCCGTACCCCGCGTCCTCGCCGTCATCCCCGCCCGAGGCGGCTCCGAGGGCGTGCCCGGCAAGAACCTCGCCGAGGTCGGCGGTGTGCCGCTGGTCGCCCGAGCCGTGCGCGCCTGCCGCGAAGCCCGCCTCGTCAGCGAGGTGCTGGTCTCCACCGACGACCCGGCCATCGCCGAGGCAGCCCGCGCCGCCGGCGCCGCCACCGTGGAGCGGCCCGCGGCGCTCTCCGGCTCCACCGCCACCAGCGAGACCGCGGTGCTGCACGCGCTGGACACCGACGAGGCGCGCCACGGCCGCCTCGCCGACGTGGTCCTCCTCGTGCAGTGCACCAGCCCCTTCCTCACCGCCGAGGACGTCGACGGCGTCGCCTCGGCGGTGCTGGAGGGCGCCGACACCGCCGTCACCGCCGCGCCCTTCCACGGCTTCCTCTGGCGGGAGGTGGCCGCCGGCCCCACCCCGAGCAGCGGCCACGGCGTCAACCACGACGCCGCCCACCGTCCCCGGCGCCAGGACCGGCCCGAGGACCTGCTGGAGACCGGCGCCGCCTACGCGATGCGCGGCGAGGGCCTGCGCGCCGTACGCCACCGCTTCTTCGGCCGCACCGCGCTGGTCCGCACCGACCCCGCCCGCGTCCTGGAGATCGACGATCCGCACGACCTGGCCCGGGCCCGCGCGCTGGCGCCGCTCCTCGACGGCGAGACCCCCGTGGGCGGTCGCCGCCCCGGCCCGGGCGACGTCGACGCGGTCGTCCTCGACTTCGACGGCACCCAGACCGACGACACCGTGCAGATCGACGCCGAGGGCCGCGAACGCGTCAGCGTCCACCGCGGCGACGGGCTCGGCATCGCCGCCCTGCGCGACGCCGGAGTCCCGCTGCTCATCCTCTCGACCGAGCAGAACCCGGTGGTCACCGCCCGCGCCCGCAAGCTGCGCATCCCCGTCCTGCACGGCGTCGACCGCAAGGACGAGGCGCTCAAGCAGTGGTGCGACGAGCAGGGCGTCGACCCCGCCCGCGTCCTCTACGCCGGCAACGACGCCAACGACCTGCCCTGCTTCGCCCTGGCCGGCTGGCCCGTCGCCGTCGCCGGAGCCCACGAACCGGTCCGCCGCGCCGCCCGCGCGGTCACCACCGCCCCCGGCGGCCGGGGCGCCGTCCGGGAGATCGCCTCCTGGCTGCTCGGCCCCGACCTCGACAGCCCCCGCCCGACGGCCCCCGGCACCGCCGAGGCCCGGCCCTGACCCGGCTCACACCCCGACCACCACCCCGTACGACCGAACCCATCACGTGAGGAACCACCGATGAGCACCCAGAGCACCGACCCCCGCCTGCGCACCCTCGGCAGGCGCACCGCCGGCCCCGGCCGACCCGTCTACGTCACCGGCGAGATCGGCATCAACCACAACGGCGACCTCGAGAACGCCCTCGCCCTCATCGACGCCGCCGCCGACGCCGGCTGCGACGCGGTGAAGTTCCAGAAGCGCACCCCGGAGATCTGCACCCCGCGCGACCAGTGGGACATCGAGCGCGACACCCCCTGGGGCCGGATGACGTACATCGACTACCGCCACCGCGTGGAGTTCGGCGAGGAGGAGTACCGCGCCATCGACGCGTACTGCGCGAAGCGCGGCATCGACTGGTTCGCCTCCCCGTGGGACACCGAGGCCGTCGCCTTCCTGGAGAAGTTCGACGTGCCCGCCCACAAGGTGGCCTCCGCCTCGCTCACCGACGACGAACTGCTGCGCGCCCTGCGCGCCACCGGCCGTACGGTCGTCCTCTCCACCGGCATGTCCACCCCGCGCCAGATCCGGCACGCGGTCGAGGTCCTCGGCAGCGACAACATCCTGCTCTGCCACGCCACCTCCACCTACCCGGCCAGGGCCGAGGAGCTGAACCTCCGGGTCATCCACACCCTCCAGGCCGAGTACCCCAACGTCCCGATCGGCTACTCCGGCCACGAGACGGGCCTGCAGACCACCCTGGCCGCCGTCGCCCTCGGCGCCGCCTTCGTCGAACGCCACATCACCCTCGACCGCGCCATGTGGGGCTCCGACCAGGCCGCCTCCGTCGAGCCCCAGGGCCTGGCCCGCCTGGTCCGCGACATCCGCACCATCGAGGAGTCCCTCGGCGACGGCGTCAAGCAGGTCTACGAGTCGGAGCTCGGCCCGATGAAGAAGCTCCGCCGCGTCCCCGGCCTCGTCGCCGAGGCCCAGGCCGAGGCCGGCCGTGAGCCCGCCGCCGTCTGACGCCCGCCCCGGGCAGCCCGCGCCGGGACCCGCGTGCGGCGGGCCCGCCCGGCGGGCCCGGGGCGAGGGCGAGACGCTGGCCTTCGTGGAGAGCCCCGTCCAGCTCCTCAACGTGCTGGAGTGGGCCCACGCCCCGGGCCGGCCCACGGGCCGCCTCACCCTGGTCGTCCTCTCCCCTCTCGACCCGATGTCCCGGGGCCAGCTCCGCCGCATGGCCGAGCTGGCCCGGGGCGAGGGCGTCGAGGTCCGCTGGGAGGAGGCCAGGGGAGGGGCCGCCGCACCGCTGGCCACCGTCCGGGGCCTCGCGCCCCGGCTGCGGGCGGCGGACCGGATCGTCATCGGCGACCCGTTCTCCCGCTACGTTCAGCTGCTGCTCGCCCTCAGCCGCGCCCGCGACCTGGTCGTGGTGGACGACGGAACGGCCACCGTGGAGTTCCTCGCCCAGCTGGCCCGGGGCGAGCGCCTGGTCCGCTGGCACCGGAGCGGCGGTCGCCGGGGCCCGCGCGAACTGCTGCTCGCCCCGGTCTCCGCCGCCGCCCGGCGCCGCCTCACCCCCGGCGCGGGGCACCCGCGGATCGAGGTGTTCTCGGCGATGCCGGTGGACGCGGCGCCCGAGGGGCTCACCCTCACCCGCAACACGCTGGCCTGGACCCGGGCCCGCTTCGGCCCGCCGCGCCTGACCGGCGGGGCGGACCTGGTCGGGACCTCGCTGGTGGAGACCGGCGTCGTCGACGAGGCCCACTACCGCGAGGCCGTGCACGCCCTGGTCCGCGCCCACGGTGTCACCCGCTACTTCGCGCACCGCCGGGAGAGCGCCGCCAAGCTGCGCCACCTCACCGACGGCACCGGCCTGGAGGTGGTCCGCCCCGACCTGCCCCTGGAGCTGACGGCACGGCGCGGCCCGACCGGCCGCACCCTGCTCAGCTTCCCCTCCACCGTGGTGCACACCCTGCCCCTGGTGCTGGCCGGGACCGGGGTGCGGATCGCCGTCCTGGACATCGACCCGGCCTGGCTGACCGGGCACGCCTCGCCGCGCGCCCGGGGCTTCCTCTCCGGGGTCACCAGCAGCGCCCGGGCGGCGCACCGGCTCGCCTCCGTACCGTTGAACCCGTGAGCCTCTCCAGCACGGTCCGGGAGGCCGGGCCGTTCCGCCGCACGGCTGCCCACCAGATGAGACGGCGGCCCCCCAGATCCGGCCCGATCCGCCGGCGCTCCCCATGGCTTGAACAGAGCGCCATCTCCGCAGGTGAACGCCGGACAAAACACAGTTTCATACCCTCCGCATCCGTACGGTAAGCATCCCGAGGCGGTTTTTCTTACGTCTTTCCGGTTGAAGTTTTGTTGAACGATGGCGAGTTGGCACCTGAGGCGGCCTAACCTTGCCAAGGTGAACCAACTGATGTCCCGCGAACCCGGTACCCCTGCCTCTGCCCGCGACCAGGCCGCCGACGCCGTACCGGCCGCCGGCGAGATCGCCGGTACGCTCCCCGACCGGCTCTGTGCGGAGCTCATCGCCTTCCGGCGCGACCTGCACATGCACCCGGAGCTCGGCAACCAGGAATTCCGGACGACGCTGGCCGTCAAGACGCGGCTGGAACAGGCCGGCCTCGCCCCCCGCGTCCTCGACTCCGGCACCGGCCTCATCTGCGACATCGGCACCCGCGCCGAGGGCGACGAGCGCGGCATGCTGGCGCTGCGCGCCGACATCGACGCCCTGCCCATCCCGGACACCAAGGCGGACGCCCCGTACCGCTCCACCGTCCCGGACCGCGCCCACGCCTGCGGCCACGACGTGCACACCACCACCGTCCTCGGCGCCGGACTGGTCCTGGCCGCCCTGGACCGCGAGGGCGAGCTGCCCCACCCGGTGCGGCTGCTCTTCCAGCCGGCCGAGGAGGTGCTGCCCGGCGGCGCCGCCGACGCGATCGAGGACGGCGTCCTCGACGGCGTCGGCCGCATCCTCGCCGTCCACTGCGACCCCAAGGTCGACGCGGGCCGCATCGGCCTGCGGGTCGGCCCCATCACCTCCGCCTGCGACCGGCTGGAGATCGCCCTCGACGGTCCCGGCGGCCACACCGCCCGCCCGCACCTCACCACCGACCTGGTCACCGCCGCCGCCAAGGTGGCCACCGACGTGCCCGCCCTGGTCGCCCGCCGCGTCGACGCCCGCTCCGGGCTCGCCGTCACCTGGGGCCGCATCGACTCCGGCCACGCCTGCAACGTCATCCCGCAGCACGCCGAACTCTCCGGCACCGTCCGCTGCCTCGACCTCGACGCCTGGCGGCTGGCGCCCGACCTGATCCACACCGCCATCGACGAGATCGCCGCCCTGTACGGCGCCAAGCCCGAGATCACCTACATCCGCGGCGTCCCGCCCGTCGTCAACGACCCCGCCGCCGCCGACCTCCTCCACACCGCCATGGCCGCCCGCCGCGGCGCCCAGTCGGTCGAGGACACCGAGCAGAGCCTCGGCGGCGAGGACTTCTCCTGGTACCTCGAACACGTCCCCGGCGCCATGGCCCGCCTCGGCGTCCGCCGCCCCGGCGACCCCGTCTCCCGCGACCTCCACCGCGGCGACTTCGACGTCGACGAGGAAGCGATCCGGGTGGGCGTGGAGATGTTCACCGCGGCGGCCCTGCTGGACGCGGGCGAGCGGGCGTGACGCGGGGGAGGCCGGGTCCGGCCCCGGCCTCCCCACCGCCCCGGCAGGCCCTTCCGGGGCGAGGTGGTGGAAGTCGTCCCAGTGGCTGGGCACTTCCAGGTCCACGGCCCTGACCAGGCCGTCGGGGACCAGGTGCGGCGGCCCGGACGACTCGGCGAAGTCCGGGACGCCGTAGCGGTACGCGCAGCCGCCGAACCGGAAACGACTCCTCGTCCGCGAAGGCGCGGTCCAGGACGGCGCTGAGCGGGCTCAGGGCGACCTGCCGGGGGACTGGGGCCGGGCGCCGGACGAAGAGCGCGGGCCGGCAGCGAGTAGGGGCCCGCCTGTCGCCCCAGGCCCAGGGCCTCCCCGCCGCCCGGCCGTCCGATGCCGCGCCGGCGCCTTCCGCCACGCCATCGACCTGGCCCGCCGCCACGGCGCCCCCGCGCGCGACCGGTGTCGGCCTCCGCCCGGCTGCTGACGCGGACACGCCCTGAACTCCCGCCCCGGGCGCCCCCGCCCCGCCTAACCTGCCGTCATGCTGCACTTGCGGATCATCACCCCGGGCGAGCGCACCGAGGAGGCCGTCACCACGCTGCGCGGTGTTCCGGGCACGTACAACCTCATCGTGCTGCCCGGGGCCGCCCGCGAGCCGCAGGGCGATGTGATCCTCTGCGACGTGGCCCGAGAGTCGGGGGACGACGCGGTGCACGCCCTGCGCCGGCTGGGGGTCGACGCCTACGGGTCGATCGCCGTCGAGAACATCGACCTGACGGTGTCGCAGGGTGCCGACCGGGCCGAGAAGGAGGCGCCGGGGGACGGTGCGGACGCCGTGCTGTGGGACCAGCTCGCCGAGATCACCCACGAGGAGTCGACGCTCTCCGTCACCTACCTGTCCTTCATGACCCTCGCCACCATGCTCGCCGCCTGCGGGGTGGTCCTCGACAACGCCGTGCTGATCGTCGGCGCCATGGCCATCGGCCCTGACTTCGGCCCCCTCGCGGGCGTTTCGGTGGCCGTGGTGGAGCGGCGGCACCGGCTCGTGGCGCGCTGTCTGATCTGCCTGCTCGCCGGCTTCGCCGCGGCCATCGCGGCGACCGTGCTGTTCAGCCTCGCCATGGACGCGGCCGGGCTCTTCCACGCCGAACAGCTGACCAGGCCGCGTCCCCTCACCGACTTCATCGTCTCGCCCGACGTGTTCTCCCTGATCGTCGGCGTCCTCGCCGGCGTCGCCGGCACCCTCTCCCTCACCTCCGCCAAGTCCGGCGCCCTGGTCGGCGTCGCCATCTCGGTCACCACCATCCCGGCCGCCGCCAACGCCGCCGTCGCCCTCTCCTACGGCAACTTCGCCCAGACCCGCCTCTCCAGCGAACAGCTCCTCCTCAACCTCGTGGCCATCTCCGTCGCCGGGACGCTGACGCTGCTGGCGCAGAAGTGGCTGTGGCGGGCGAGAAGGGGACGCCACACCTGACGGTTCAGGGCTGGTACTCGACCAGCGGTGTGCCCCTGCCAGGGTCGGCGAGCCCGACCGGTAGCGCCGGCGCGCTCGCCTCCCGGGCGCGAGTGGCGTCGGCGACATGACCGCCGCCACCGACTGCAACGGGTACCTGCGGCGTCACCCGGAGGGGCAAGAGTGACTGCCCGTCCGTCCATCGGCCGGCCCTCGTCGCGCCGGCGGGGGCCGGCCGTTACGCCGTCGTGCCCTGCCTCACGCGGGATCGCTATGGCGAAACCAACACCGGCGCCGGTAGCGTCAGTTCTTCAGAACATTTGTTTCACGGGGAGTCCATGGTGAACCGCCGCACTTTGCCCGCCGCCACACTCGCAGCGGCCGCCGTGCTGTCGCTGGCCGCCTGCGGTGGTGGGGGCGGGAAGCCCGGCGCGGACGACAAGATCGCGGGGGCCGGGGGCGGCGGCGCGTCGAGCGCGGCCCCGGACCCGAGCGCGTCGCCCGGGGCCGAGCGGCCCGCCGTCGAGCTGCCGAAGGACATGAAGAACGTCTTCGAGGGCGGCGGCAACGGCGACCCGGTGGTGGAGGCCGTCCTGCGCGACAGCGAGGGGCGGATCAACTCCCTGGACGAGGCGATCCACACGCGCTCCCTGGAGCGGCCCGCCTTCGGCTTCTACCAGACGGGCGAGGCCGCCCGGGGTGCGGCCGTCTGGGTGCAGGGCTTCTACGACGACGACATCACCTGGACCGGCACGGTCCGCTACTACGACCGCAAGGTCACCGTCGAGGGCAAGAAGAAGGACGAGGCGACCTTGTCCTACTGCTCCGACGAGTCCAAGGCGTACAACAAGGACCTCAAGTCCGGGAAGACCTCGGACGCTGTCGACGACACAGGCGACTCACTCGTCTTCTACTCCACGCGACTGGCGAAGAACGACAAGGGCGTCTGGCAGACCACCGACGTGTATTCGAAGAGGGGGACTTCGCAATGCCAGTGATATCCGTGAGGTCGAGGACCAGCAGGGCCCTGTCCGTGCTGACCGCAGCCGCCGCCCTGGCGGTGCTGCCGCAGACGGCGTGGGCCGGACGCGGCGGTTCCGGCGGCGCGACGGAGGGCACGGCCACGCCCAGCGGGGGCGCCGGCGGCGACAGCATCTACGCGAGCGTCGTCACGTACGACGAGTCGCAGAACGGCTCCGGAGGCAGCTCCGGCCCCGTCGCTCCGGCGGGCGACTGGAAGCCGCCGGCCTGCTGGTACGAGCCGAAGTGGACGCCCGAGCAGTTCGAGAAGGAGTTCCGGAAGAGCTGGGACATTCCGCACTTCAGCGGCGCCGGTGAGGCGTACCGGATGTCCCAGGACCACTACATCAACGGCGAGCCCTACGACGACTTCAACAAGGAGAAGTCCGGCGAGGGCATGTGGTGGGAGGCAGTCCGTGACGAGGGGCGGGCCGAGTCGGGCGATTCGGCCGCGTTCGCCTGCGACCAGGCGACCTTCTGGGTCGACAACGGCGAGACGCCCGAGGTGGAGAACGCCATCACCCCGGACATCCTCGCCCAACTCGCCTACAACCGGCTGAAGGTGCCCGGTACCGAGGTCGCCCTCGCTCCCGAGGTGGCCACCAAGGTCAACCTGCCCACCTGGGCCTGGCTCGACAAGGCCACCTTCAAGGAGGTCGCGGTCACCGCCTCCCTCGACGCCGGTGGCGTGAACATCCAGGCGACCACCACGGCCAAGCCCGTCTCCCTCAAGCTGGAGCCGGGGACGAAGGACGCCCAGACCTACCCCGCCTCCGGGGAGTGCGCGTTCAACGACGACGGCTCGATCGGCGCGCCGTACGCCAAGGGCAAGGCAGACCGGACGCCCGACTGCGGCCTGAAGTACCTGCGTTCCTCCGGCGGCGGCACCTTCCCGCTCCAGGCCACCGTGACCTGGGAGATCACCTGGACCGGCAGCGGCGGTACCGGCGGCGACCTGCCCGAGGGCACCTTCGGCGCCGAACAGGCGGTCACGGTCGAGGAGATCCAGTCGATCAACCGGTAGGCAGCACGCCGTACGGGGCCGCGTCCGGGGGAGGGACCTCCCCCGGACGCGGCCCCGTCGCGGTTCGTATGCGATCCCGGGGGCCGGACCAGGTTTCGCGCGGCCCGGCAGGGCCCCGCACCCTTCCCGCGTAACCCGCCGGAAACCTCGCGCCACCCCCGATCCGACGCCCTGCGTCAACGTGCCGTCCGCCCGCGCGACGTGGCTGGTTCGCGTCGAATCGATAACGGCTGCGGAAGGGGGCTTTCCCCGACATCTACGCGCGTTACGATGCGGCGAAACCAGCGCCGGAAGCCGGCGCTCTCGGGTCAGTGGAAGGAACCCCTCGTGCGCCGGGTAACCAGGATTCTCACCGCGGGCATAGCAACCGCGTCTCTCGCGTTCACCGCCACCGCGTGTGGCGAGTCCTCCACCGAGGCGTCCTCGGGCGAGAACAAGGGCATCGGCCTCGCCTACGACGAAGGCGGCCGTGGCGACCACTCGTTCAACGACTCCGCCGCCAAGGGCTACGACAAGGCCAAGAAGGAGCTGAAGCTCGGCGGCAAGGAGATCACCGCGAAGACCGGTGAGACCGAGGCCGACCGCTACCAGCACCTCGCGGACCTCGCCGACGCCGGCTACAACCCCGTCATCGCGGTCGGCTTCGCCTACGCGCCCTCGGTGACCAAGGCGGCCAAGAAGTACAAGGACGTCGACTTCGCCATCGTCGACTCCGTGGTCGACCTGCCCAACGTCACCAGCCTGGTCTTCAACGAGCACGAGGCGTCCTACCTGGCCGGCGTGGCCGCCGCCCTCAAGTCGAAGACCGACCACGTCGGCTTCATCGGCGGCACCGACTCCGTCCTCATCAAGAAGTTCGCGGGCGGCTTCCAGCAGGGCGTCAAGGACACCAACCCCAAGGCCAAGCTGGACGTCCAGTGGGTCAAGGAGGGCAACGACACCGCCGGGTTCGGCCAGCCCGACCGCGGCAAGGAGATCGCCGAGGGCATGCTCGCCCGCGACATCGACGTGATCTACTCCGCCGCCGGCGCCTCCGGTTCGGGCGCCATCGAGGCCACCGCCAAGAAGAAGGGCACCTGGTCGATCGGCGTCGACGGCGACCAGTACAACTCCGCGCCCCTGGCCCCGTACAAGGACTCGATCCTGACCTCCGCGGTCAAGAACGTCGACATCGCGGTCTACGACTTCGTGAAGTCCGTCAAGGACGGCAAGAAGCTCACCGGTGTCCAGTCCTTCACCCTGGAGCAGGGCGGCGTGAGCCTGGCCTACTCCGGCGGCTTCATCGACGACATCAAGCCGAAGATCGAAGAGGCCCAGAAGAAGATCTCGGACGGCACCATCAAGGTCACCGACACCTACAAGGGCTGAGCCCGCGAGGGCCCGCCCCGGCGGACCGATCGCCGCCCGCGGGGCCACACACCCCGCGGCGGCCGTCGCGCCGCCCGCCCCACCGGCCCCGCCGGCTGGGCGGCGCGACGTCCACCCCCTCCCGCCGACCCCCGTACAGCCCCCATCCCAGAGACCGGGCGCGGCAGCCGGACCAGCCCCGGGCCCTTCACCGGACCCGGGCACGGTCACACCCTCGGCAGCCGGACCCAGGGGTCGGCCCCCAACCGGCCCGCAGCGGCCCGGACCCGGGGCGCGCCCCACGGCAGCCCCGGGTCCGTTCCGTGTGAGGCCGCGTACTGCACGCCCTCGTACGCCCCGGGGACCACACCACTCCCGCACGCCTCTTGCGCACCACCGCCCGGTGCGCGGAGTCTTCGTACGGCCCGTCAGCCGTACCCAGCCACCACCCTCCAGTCAGCCAGGAGCGCGTCATCAAAGCCGCCAGCGCCCCCCAGGGCGAGCCTCCCACCGGCGACCCCGGCTCCGGCTCCGCCGGTGCCGACATCGCCGTCGAGCTCCGCGGAATCACCAAGCGGTTCCCCGGAGTCGTCGCCAACCACGACATCGACATCACCGTCCGCCGCGGCACGGTGCACGCCCTCGTCGGCGAGAACGGCGCGGGCAAGTCGACCCTGATGAAGATCCTCTACGGGATGCAGCGTCCCGACGAGGGCACCATCACGCTCGACGGCACCCGGGCCGACCTGCACTCGCCGGGCGACGCCATCGCCCGCGGCGTCGGCATGGTCCACCAGCACTTCATGCTGGCCGACAACTTCACCGTGCTGGAGAACATCGTCCTCGGCGCCGAGAAGCTGTACGGCATCGGCGCCAAGGCGCGGCGGAAGATCCAGGAGATCTCCGACGCGTACGGGCTGGGGGTGCGGCCCGACGTCCTGGTGGAGGACCTCGGTGTCGCCGACCGGCAGCGGGTGGAGATCCTCAAGGTCCTCTACCGGGGCGCGCGCACGCTGATCCTCGACGAGCCCACCGCCGTCCTGGTGCCGCAGGAGGTGGACGCCCTCTTCGACAACCTGCGCGAGCTGAAGGCCGAGGGCCTCACCGTCCTGTTCATCTCGCACAAGCTGGGCGAGGTGCTGTCGGTGGCCGACGCCATCACCGTCATCCGGCGCGGCACCACCGTCGCCTCGGTCGACCCGGCCGAGACCACCGCCCGGCACCTCGCCGAGCTGATGGTCGGCTCGGCGCTGCCCACCCCGGAGACCCGCGAGTCGACCGTCACCGATCGGCCGATGCTGGCGGTGGAAGGGCTCACCGTCCACGACCCGGACACCGGCCGGCCCGTCTGCGACGACGTCACCTTCACCATCCACGCCGGTGAGGTCATGGGCATCGCCGGCGTCGAGGGCAACGGCCAGGCCGAACTGGTCGAGGCCATCATGGGCATGCGCGAGGCGGCCGAGGGCTCCCTGAGCCTGGACGGCGCGGACATCTCCCGCACCCCGACCCGCCGGCGCCGCGAGGGCGGCATCGGCTACATCCCCGAGGACCGCCACCGGCACGGCCTGCTCCTGGACGCCCCGCTCTGGGAGAACCGCATCCTCGGCCACGTCACCGAGGCCCCCAACTCCAAGGGCGCCTTCCTCGACCCGGGCGCGGCCCGCCGCGACACCGCGCGGATCGTCGCCGAGTACGACGTGCGCACCCCCGGCATCGACGTGCCCGCCTCCTCGCTCTCCGGCGGCAACCAGCAGAAGCTGATCGTCGGCCGCGAGATGAGCCACCACCCCAAGCTGCTCATCGCCGCCCACCCGACGCGAGGCGTCGACGTCGGCGCGCAGGCGCAGATCTGGGACCAGATCCGCGAGGCCCGCCGCGAGGGCCTGGCGGTGCTGCTGATCTCCGCCGACCTCGACGAGCTGATCGGCCTCTCCGACTCGCTGCGGGTCATGTACCGGGGCCGCCTGGTCGCCGACGCCGACCCGGCCGCGATCACCCCCGAGGAGCTGGGCTCCGCCATGACCGGCGCCGCCTCCGGCCACCTGGAACACCCCGACGGGCCGCCGGCCGTCCCCGGCGCCCGTACGCCCGAGGACGCGGAGCCCGAGCCCGCGGCCGGTGCCAAGAACGACGACCACCCCCGCGAGGACGGTGACACCCGATGAAGCGCTTCTCCGTGGAGCGTGTGCTGCTCACGCTGCTCGCGCCCGTCCTCGCGCTGGCCGCCGCCTTCGTCATCACCTCGGTGGTGCTGATCGCGACCGGCAAGGACCCGTTCACCGCCTTCTGGGTGATGTTCGACTACGGCACCAAGTCCGACAGCCAGGTCTTCATCCTCAACAAGGCCACCACGTACTACCTCGCCGGACTCGCCGTCGCCATCGGCTTCCGGATGAACCTCTTCAACATCGGCGTGGACGGCCAGTACCGCCTGGCCGCGTTCTTCGCCGCCGCCGTCGGCGGCGCGCTGGAACTGCCCGTCCTGGTGCACATCCCGCTGATCATCCTGGTGGCGATGCTGGTCGGCGCCATGTGGGCCTCGATCGCCGCGCTGCTCAAGGTCTACCGGGGTGTCAGCGAGGTGATCTCCACGATCATGCTCAACTCGCTGGCCACCAGCTTCATCGGCTACCTGCTGGTCGAGGACCGGCTCGCCGTGCTGCACAAGGACACCAACAGCGTCTCCACCCAGCCGCTGCCCGAGTCCGGGCAGTTCTTCTCCTTCGACATGGGCGCCGACGGCGAGATCTGGGGCTTCATCCTCGTCTCGGTCCTCGCCGGAATCGGCTTCTGGTTCCTGCTGGGCCGCACCCGGTTCGGCTTCGACCTGCGTGCCGTCGGCCGCTCCGAGGAGGCCGCCAAGGCCAGCGGTGTCGGTGTCAAGCGCATGGTGATCACCAGCATGGCGCTCTCCGGCGCCGTCGCCGGCCTCACCGGCCTGCCGCTGCTGCTCAACGACAGCCACCAGTTCACCAGCAACTTCCCCACCGGCATCGGCTTCACCGGCATCGCCATCGCGCTGCTCGGCCGGAACAACCCGGTCGGCATCGCCTTCGCCGCCCTGCTCTGGGGCTTCCTCGAACGCGGCGGCAACCGCCTGGAGTTCCACGACTACGACAAGGAGATCGTCGGCGTCATGCAGGGCGTCATCGTCCTGTGCGTCGTCATCGCCTACGAACTGGTCCGCCGCTACTCCCTCAAGTCCCAGCAGCGCATGGTCGGCGCGGAACTCGCCGCCGCCGGTCCCGACGCCGGCCCCGGCGGCGAGGGGCCCGGTGACGGCGGCGAAGGCCCGGACGACGGCGACGGCCCCACCGGCGCCGGACCGAACACCCCGGACAGCCCTGAGAAGAAGGAGGTGCCGGCATGAGCGCCACGGTCACCGCTGAGAAGGCCACCCCGCCCGCGCCCACCCGCTCGCGGCGGATGAGCCTGCCGCGCGTCCTGCTGCTCCTCTCCGGGGCGCTGCTCGCCCTGTGCGCCGTACGCGTCATCACCGGCGCCGACAACATCACCGGCTCCAGCCAGGTCGCCGCCGCCCTCTCCCTCGCCGTGCCGATCGGCCTCGCCGGTCTCGGCGGCCTGTGGGCCGAGCGCGCGGGCGTCGTCAACATCGGCCTTGAGGGCATGATGATCCTCGGCACCTTCTTCGGTGCCTGGGCCGGCTACCAGTGGGGCCCGTGGACCGGCGTCGTCGTCGGTGTCCTCGCCGGCGCCATCGGCGGCCTGGTGCACGCCGTGGCCACCGTCTCCTTCGGCGTCGACCACATCATCTCCGGTGTCGCCATCAACATCCTGGCCCTCGGCGCCACCTCGTACCTCGCCAAGCGCTGGTTCGAGCCGCTGGCCCACCTCGGCGCCAGCCCCAAGCAGTCCCCGGCCGTGGCCGACCTGCCGTCGTTCACCGTGCCCGGCCTGTCCGACGGCCTGAAGTCGCTGGAGAACCACCACTGGTTCCTCGTCTCCGACCTCGCCGGCATCCTCGGCGGTCTGGTCACCAACGTCTCGGCGCTGACCGCGCTGACCGTGCTGCTGGTGGCCGGCTCGTACTTCGTGCTGTGGCGCACGCCGTTCGGCCTGCGCCTGCGCTCCTGCGGCGAGAACCCGCTGGCCGCCGAGTCCCTCGGCGTCAACGTCTACCTGTACAAGTACGCGGCCGTCGCCACCTCCGGCGCGCTCGCCGGACTCGGCGGTGTCTTCCTCGCCATGGTCCGCTCGCACATCTACAACGAGGGCCAGACCGGCGGACGCGGCTACATCGGCCTCGCCGCGATGATCTTCGGCAACTGGCGTCCCGGCGGCCTCGCCGCGGGCGCGGGCCTCTTCGGCTACTCCGACGCGCTCCAGCTGCGCAACGGCGGCACCACCGTGCACGCCCTGCTGCTGCTGATCGCGGTGGTGCTGGCCCTGCTGGCGGTATGGAAGATCTACCGCAAGAGCTACCTGACGGGCGCGGTGTCGGCCGGCTTCGCCGTCCTCGTGCTGGTCTGGTACTTCATGACGGACACCGTGCCCAACGAGATGGTCGGCGCCACCCCGTACGTCGTCACCCTGCTGGTGATGGCGCTGGCGGCGCAGAAACTACGCATGCCGAAGCACAACAACAAGCCGTACCGGAAGGGCCAGGCCGGATGACGGCCCCCGCCACCACCGAGCCGCCCGGCGGCTGGGCCCCCCTGCTGGAGGCCGCCCGGGACGCCATGTCCCGGGCGTACGCCCCCTACTCGGGGTACCCGGTCGGTGCCGCCGCCCGCACCGAAGACGGCCGGATCGTCACCGGGTGCAACGTCGAGAACGCCAGCTACGGCATCGGCCTGTGCGCCGAGTGCGGCCTGGTCTCGCAACTGCACGCCACCGGCGGCGGCCGCCTCACCCACTTCGCCTGCGTGGACGGCGCCGGCGCCGCCCTCGTCCCCTGCGGCCGCTGCCGCCAGCTCCTCTTCGAGGCAGGCGGCCCCGAGCTGCTGCTGCGCACCCCCGAGGGCGTCCGGACCCTCGACGCGATGCTGCCGCAGGCGTTCGGCGCCGGGCACCTCACGGCGCAGGAAGCGGCCGGCGAGGCGTAGCACGACCCCCCGGGGCGGGGCGCCGGACGGGCGCCCCGCCCCTCCCGTTTTTCCGCTCCGAGGCGGGGGGCCGCACCCGCCCGCCTCCCCGAAGAAAGGCCGGACCGATGGACGTCATCTCGGTCATCCGCGCCAAGCGCGACCGCATCCCTCTCACCGACGCCCAGATCGACTGGACCGTCGATGCCTACACCCGCGGCGCCGTCGCCGACGAGCAGATGTCCGCGCTGGCCATGGCGATCCTCCTGAATGGTATGGACCGCCGCGAGATCGCCCGCTGGACCGCCGCCATGATCGCCTCCGGCGAGCGCCTCGACTTCTCCTCACTGGCCCGCCCCACCGCCGACAAGCACTCCACCGGCGGCGTCGGCGACAAGATCACCCTGCCGCTCGCCCCGCTCGTCGCGGCCTGCGGCGCCGCCGTCCCGCAGCTCAGCGGGCGCGGCCTCGGCCACACCGGCGGCACCCTCGACAAGCTGGAGTCCATCCCCGGCTGGCGCGCCTCGCTGAGCAACGCCGAACTCCTCGACGTACTCGCCTCCACCGGCGCCGTCATCTGCGCCGCCGGCGACGGCCTCGCCCCCGCCGACAAGAAGCTGTACGCGCTGCGCGACGTCACCGGCACCGTCGAGGCCATCCCGCTGATCGCCTCCTCGATCATGTCGAAGAAGATCGCCGAGGGCACCGGCTCCCTCGTACTGGACGTCAAGTGCGGCTCCGGCGCCTTCATGAAGACCGTCGAGGACGCCCGCGAGCTGGCCGAGACCATGGTCTCCCTCGGCACCGACCACGGCGTGAAGACGGTCGCGCTGCTCACCGGCATGTCGACACCGCTCGGCCTGACCGCGGGCAACGCCCTGGAGGTCCGCGAATCCGTCGAGGTGCTGGCCGGCGGCGGCCCCGCCGACGTGGTCGAACTGACCCTGGCCCTCGCCCGGGACATGCTTCAGGCGGCCGGCATCCACGACGCCGACCCGGCGAAGAAGCTGGCCGACGGCTCCGCCATGGACGTCTGGCGCCGCATGATCTCCGCCCAGGGCGGCGACCCGGACGCCCCGCTCCCCACCGCCCGCCACACCCACACCGTCACCGCCCCGGCCACCGGCGTCCTCTCCCGACTCGACGCCTACGACGTCGGCGTGGCCGCCTGGCGGCTCGGCGCGGGCCGCGCCCGCAAGGAGGACCCGGTGCAGGCCGCCGCCGGCGTCGAGCTGCACGCCAAGCCGGGTGACACCGTCACCGAGGGCGCGCCGCTGCTGACCCTGCACACCGACACCGACGAGCGGTTCGCCGGCGCCCTCGAAGCGCTCGGCTCCGCCTGGGACATCGCCGCGCCGGGCACCACCGTCGACACCCCGCCGATCGTCCTGGACCGCATCGCCTGACCCCTTCACACCCCCCACGGCCGGGCCGCACCGATGACTTTCGGGCGGCCCGGCCGTCTGCCCGGGTGTGGATGGAGACGTCACCGAACCCGCCGTGCTGAGGCTGGCCAGCCCTGTCGCCCCCTCCGACGGGGCCCGCCTGTGCGCCGAACTGACCCACCTCGCGGCCACCGGAGCCACCGAGGTCGTCTGCGACGTCTCCGGCGTCCACCCGCCGCGACTCGCCGCCGTCGACGCCCTGGCCCGCCTGTGCCTCACCGCCCAGCGCACCGGCTGTCACCTGCGCCTGCGCGATCCGACCCCGCAACTGCGCGCCCTGCTGAGGCTGACGGGGCTGGCGGAGCCGCTGGGGCTGGAGGACGTGCCCTGAGGGGCGTCCGCGCGGGCAGGCCATGTCCACGGGCCTACCCGGACTGTCCGGGTGCCGCCACGCCGCGCCGGGCCCCGACAACCCGGTCGCCCCCGCCGTGCCCGGCCTCCTCCTGGAGCCGACCTGAGCGCTCGCGCGAGCGCAGCGAGAGCCGCGCCTCTGCCGCCACTCGGGCACGCTCCGCAACGCCGTCCCGCTCTGCCCGAGGCCGGCTGGACCGCCACCCCGAGGCCGGAGCGCGGGGGCGACCGTCCGGAGCGCACCGCCCACGCCCCCACCGAGGAGGGACACGCGGAGCCGGTACGGCGGCCCGGCGTGCAGATCCGGGCCCCGCACGGGAGTTCACCCGCTCTTTCGGGGGCGCCCACCTCGCGGCACCCCGTCCCGGCGGCGCCGCGGGCGCCCTCAGCGGGCGTCGGGGTCACCGCCGCCGACGGGCGGGGCCTCACCGAGGTCCTGGCGGCGGGCGTGCTCCGGCCGCACGCCGTCGAGACCGAGTACGCCCCGCACCGGCGCCCTCCCGTGGCCGCGAGGTGTCCGCCCGGCCCCCCGGCGCCCGCGCCCGGCGCGCGGCGGAGGGCCCCCGCGACCCGCCCCGAGCCAGCCTTCGACCTTCTGCGGGCCCTTGTCGCCCGTCACGGCAGCTGACTGACCGTCGGCCGTTTCCAGCCACCCGCTCAGCCTGATTCGCGCCTTTCCGGGCGATAAGTTCTGGCCGGGGTGATGAGATCGATAGGTTTTCGGCCATTTCCTGGCTGGATACTTGCTTACCGTTGTGGAGCGCCCTTCGCACCCTGCCCAACGAAGGAACTTCAGATCATGCAAGGAACGGTTGACGGGTTCAGCTACGGCCTGGTCACCCCGGTCGCGGCCTTCCTGATGGCGGCCCTCGGCGGCGCCCTCGGGCTGCGCTGCACGGTTCGCTCGCTGCACGGCGGCAACACCTTCAAGGCCGGATGGCTCGCGCTGGGGGCCGCCGCCATCGGCTGCGGCATCTGGACCATGCACTTCGTCGGCATGATGGGCTTCTCCGTCGCCGAGGCCGCGATCAGCTACGACGTGCCGCTCACCCTGGTCAGCCTCGGCGTGGCCGTCCTCGTCGTCGGCGTCGGCGTCTTCCTCGTGGGCTACCGGGGCACCGACCCGGCCACGCTCGCCACCGCCGGCCTCGTCACCGGGCTGGGCGTAGCGGCGATGCACTACATCGGCATGTACAGCATGAGCCTGCGCGGCGAGTTCGCCTACGACCCGGCCCTCGTCGTGGTCTCCGTCCTCATCGCCGTGACCGCCGCGACCGCCGCGCTCTGGGCCGCCATGACGATCCGCGGTTTCCTGCCGAGCCTGGGCGCCAGCGCCATCATGGGCGTCGCCGTCACCGGCATGCACTACACCGGCATGTCCGCGATGACCGTCCACCTCGACGACCACGGCACCCGCCTGCTGCAGGGCGGTTCCATGACCACCGTCCTGCTCCCGATGCTCTTCGGGCCGCTGGTGCTCCTGCTGGTCGTGGGCGTCATCGTGATGTTCGACCCGCTGCTGATCTCCGGCGAGGACACCTGGAACGGCGCCCGCGAGCCCCGCGCCGGCCACCGCCCGCAGGGCCGCCACGTGGCACCCGCGCCGACGGCGGCCCCGCGGGCAGCTGCCGAGGAGGACTTCTGGCCGCAGCCCCCCGCCCCGGCCGCCGAGCCCGCGAGCCGCTACCCGGACGCGTACGGGCCCCGCTGACCCGGGGCGCGGGCCCGGCTCTCAGGCCCCGGCGGCCCGCTCCGCCTCGATGATCTTCCGGGCCCGCTCGACCGGCGAGGGCAGGTCGGGAGCCTGGTCCCCGCCGACCGGCCGCCCCTCGGCGTCCAGCGCCGGGGCGAGGCCGAAGAGCGGGAACCACTTCGGGGTGTCGAGGAAGCAGTGCATCCCCGTGATCCGGTCCCCGGAGAGGTCCAGCACCTGCACCGCCCAGGGGACGAAGCCGGGCTCGCCGTCCTCCCGGGGCTTGTAGTGGGCGAAGGCGGGGGCGCCGTTGGCCACCGTCGGGATCAGGCGGGAGCCGGCGCAGGCGGCGCCGATGGTGCTCATGAAGCCGGTGATGTCCTCCGGGCCGGCCAGCCACAGGTCGAACGGCGGCATCGTCATCACCGCGTCCTCGTGGAGGAGGGCGGTGAGCGCCGCCATGTCGTACCCCTCGAACGCCGCCACGTACCGGTCGAGGAGTTTTCGCTGCTCGGCGTCGAGCGGGTCGACGGTGTCCGTCCCCTCCTCGGCGCCCGCGTGCTCGGCCAGGGTGGCGCGGGCGCGCTGGAGGGCGCTGTTGACCGAGGCGGTGGTGGTCTCCAGCAACTCGGCGACCTCGGCGGCCTTCCACGCCAGGACCTCACGGAGGATCAGCACGGCGCGCTGCTTGGGCGGCAGGTGCTGGAGGGCGGCGACGAAGGCGAGTCGTACCGACTCGCGCGCCACCGCCGCCTGGGCCGGGTCGGCGTGCGAGGGCAGCACGCGGGCGTCGGGCACCGGCTCCAGCCAGGCGTTGTCGGGGCGGGGGTTGAGCGCCGCCTGGGCCAGCGGAGTCGCCGGGGTCAGGTCGACCGGGAGGGCGCGGCGGCTGCCCGCGTTGAGCGAGTCCATGCAGACGTTGGTGGCGATCCGGTAGAGCCAGGAGCGGAGCGAGGAGCGGCCCTCGAACCGGTCGTACGCCCGCCAGGCACGGACGAAGGTGTCCTGCACCGCGTCCTCCGCCTCGAAGGCGGAACCGAGCACGCGGTAGCAGTACCCGGTCAGCTCCGTGCGGTGGCTCTCCAGCAGGGCGTCCAGCTCGCCCGCCTCCCCGGCCCCCGCCGCCTGCGTCGTCACCGGCACCTGTGCCATCAGTCCCACTCACCCGTCGTCGCCCGGAGAATCTCCCGTACCCGGAAGCTACCGCAGGGCGCCGTCGATCGCGGCCGGAGTGTGAAACTGCCCCAACCAGCCCTGTTCACAGGCGAGTCGGGGCAGTAGGCGAAGCGCCGCGTGCGCCGGTTCAGCAGCCGGCCGGTGCCTTTCGGTGCCGCTCGGCGCGGGCCGCGTACGTGCCCATCAGCGTCAGCCCCGCCACCGCCAGCACGGCCAGGGCCCCGATCAGCGCGGTGCCGCCCCAGCCGGCCGCGTGGAAGGCCACGGCACCGAGGACACCGCCCAGACTGGAACCGATGTAGTACGCCGACTGGTACAGCGCGGACGCCTGCGCACGGCCCTTGGTGGCGGTGGCGGAGACCGAGGAGGAGGCGACCGCGTGCCCGGCGAAGAACCCGGCCGTGATCAGCACCAGCCCGGCCACGATCAGCGCCAGCGAGTCGGCCAGCGACACCGCGAGCCCGGCCGCGGTGGTCCCCGCCGACAGGTAGAGCGTGCCGCGCCGCCCGAGCCGCGCCACCAGCCGCCCGGCCCGCGCCGAGGCGACCGTACCGACCAGGTAGACGACGAAGATGGAGCCGACGACGCCCTGCGGCAGCGAGAAGGGCCCGGCGCTCAGGCGGTAGCCGATCACCGTGTAGACGGCGCCGAAGACCGTCATGAACATCCCGCCGATCGCGTAGAGCCGCAGCAGCAGCGGGTTGCGCAGGTGCCCGGCGACGGTGGCCGCGACCGAACGGGGGTGCAGCGTCGCCGGGGTGAAGTGGCGCGGCGCCGGCAGCAGCGCGCGGAAGAGGAGGCCGCAGGCGACCGAGACCAGCCCGATCACGGCGAGCGCCGGACGCCACCCCCACTCCTGCGCGACCCAGCCGGTGACGATCCGGCCGCTCATCCCGCCGATGCTGTTGCCCGCCACGAACATGCCGATCGCACCCACCAGCGCGCGGGGCCGCACCTCTTCGCCCAGGTACGCCATCGCCGAGGCGGGCACACCCGCCAGCGCCGCGCCCTGCACGGCGCGCAGCGCCACCAGGGCACCGAGGCTGGGGGCGAACGGCACCAGCACCGCCACCACCAGGGCGACCGCGAGCGAGACGGTCATCAGCCGGGCCCGCCCGAACCGCTCGGAGAGGGCGCTCAGCGGCAGCACGCACAGGGCGAGCCCGCCGGTGGCCGCCGACACCGTCCAACTGGCCGCGCTCGCCGTCGCGCCGAGGTCGGCGGAGATCAGCGGCAGCAGGGCCTGGGTGGAGTAGAGGAGGGCGAAGGTGGCGAGGCCCGCGGCGAAGAGGGCGAGGCTCATCCGGCGGTAGCCGGGGCCGCCGGGCACCATCCGGGTGTCGGCGGGGGCCGCCGGGGCGGCCACACGGGTCGGGGGCTTCTGGGGGATCGGGGACACAGACGGCACACGGGCGTCCACGAGAGTCGCGGACGCCCCGGTACTGGCGGGAGGCATGACTCGAAGTTAGAACCCGTGGATTCATCCGTCCAATGCATGGATCGGCGACAATCGATCCCATGACGCATCAGCACAGTTCACGGCGGCGGCTGTCGCAGAACAGTAACGTGCAAGATATTCCGGTGACCGTCACCACAGGCGCCCGAGGCACCCGGGCCGCCCCCGCCTCCGCCGTCGAACCGGGCTCCTGGCCGGCCCTGCTCGCGCCGCGCCTCGCCCACTTCGCCGCCGTCGCCCGCACCGAACACGTCACTCGCGCCGCCGAGGAACTCGGCATGCCCCAGTCGACCCTCTCCCGCTCCCTCGCCCGCCTGGAGGCGGAACTCGGCGTCGACCTCTTCGCCCGGCACGGCCGCACCCTCACCCTCACCCCGGCGGGCCGCGCCTTCTCGGCCTCCGTCGAACGCGCCCTCGGCGAGGTCGAGAAGGCCGCCGAGACGGTACGCGCCGACGCCGACGTCACCTCCGGCAAGGTCGCCTTCGGCTTCCTGCACACCATGGGCTCGGAGACCGTGCCCGCGCTGATCCGCGCCTTCCGCGCCGACCACCCGCACGTCCGCTTCACCCTGGTGCAGAACTACGGCGAGTGGATGATCGAGGCCCTGCGCACCGGACGCCTCGACCTCTGCCTCACCTCACCCGTCCCGGACGCCCCCGACCTGGTCGCCCGCCGCCTCGACGAGCAGCGGCTGCGCCTGGTCGTCCCCGACGACCACCGCCTGGCCACCCGCCGCCGCATCCGCCTCGCCGAGGCCGCCGACGAAGCCTTCGTCACCCTCGAACCGGGCTACGGGCTGCGCCGCATCACCGACGCCCTCTGCGCCGAGGCGGGCTTCCGCCCCCGGATCGCCTTCGAGGGCGAGGAGGCCGAGACCCTGCGCGGCCTGGTCGCGGCCGGCCTCGGCGTCGCCCTCCTGCCGCCCCCGGCCGTGCCACGCCCCGGTGTGGTCGAACTGACCGTCACCGCACCCCGCGCGGTCCGCGAGATCGGGGTGGCCTGGATGTCCGGCCACCCCGACACCCCACCGGTGGCCGCCTTCAAACGCTTCCTGCTCTCCCGGCGAGGGCATCTGCTGCCTGGCTAGGTGTACTGACCCGGCCGAACCCGAGGACCGGGACGGCCGGACCAGGCCCCCACGGACACCCGGCACCTGCGGTACGGCAGCCACGGGCGCGGGCCGGCCTCCACCCGGCCCAGCCCCCGGAGCCACCGGCCACCCCGTCGGACGCGTCGCCGCCACCCCGCCGGACGCATCGTCACCCAGGCGGGCTCCGCCTCCCCACCACCTTCCGCGACCGCTTTCGCCGCACCACGGGCATCGGCCCGCAGCCATGCCGGCGTAGCTTCAGCTGAAGGCAGCCGCCCCGCTCTCCCCCGGGAGACCCCACCCGACGCCGTACGCCCCCGAGCCCCGGCCCCGCCTCACCCGGAGGCCCGGGCCGCCAGGTACGGATCGTCACGCAGGGCGGTACGCCCCCCGGCCCACGCCCCCGCACCCAGCCCCACCACCGGCAGTACCAGCGCCGCCAGCGCCCATCCCACTCCGGGCAGGGCGTCGGCGAGGCCGATCGGCAGGCCAAGCACCCCGCTCAGCGGGCCCGCCAGCGCCACCGACAGCCCCGACCCGAGGACGAGCCCGGCCCCTCCCGCGACCAGGCCGGACAGCGCCGCCTCGCTGAGCAGCAGCCGCCGCAGGCCGCCCCGTCCGGTACCCAGTACCCGCAGGACGGCGAAGCTCTCCAGCCGGGCCCGCGCGCTGTCCCGGGCCCGTACCCAGCCGAGGACGAAGGCGGTCAGGCCGAGCGCCCCGACCCCGGCCCGCATCCCGAGATCGGCCACGCCGAACAGCCCCGGCAACCGCCGCACCCGGTCGGCCACCGGCGAGGCGGCGAACCCCGCCTCCTGCAAGGCCCGGGCCACCCCGGCCACCTGCCGCTGATGCCCGACCGCGACCACCGCGCCGGACGCCCCGTCCTGCGCCCGGAAGGCACCGGCCGGCTTCCCCGCCCGGGCGGCGGCCAGCTCGGCCGCCGTCCCCTCGGCGAGGTAGGCGCCCCCGACCCCGTCGACCTGCCACGCCGGGTCGTACAGCGCCACCACCTCCAGCCGCATCACCTCGGAGGTCCCGGTCCCGGCCCCCGTCGCCCGGGTGTACCCGAACGGCACCGTCCGCCCCAGCACCGCCCGGAAGTCGGTCCCCTGCGCCTCGGCGGGCAGCACGACCTGCCGCGCCCCCAGCACCCCGGGCAGCCTCCCGGCCACGACCGGCAGCTCACCCCCGGCGGGCAAGGTATGACTGACCAGGTCGTACGTCCCCTCCCGCTCGGCGTACAACGACGCCGGATAGTCCGCCACCACGTCCTCCACCCCGGGCACGGCAGCGGCCTCACGCAGGGCGGCGGTGGTGAGGGGGCGGACGGAGTCCTCGCCCTCGAAGGAGGACAGCTCGATTCGGGTCAGTCCACCAGCGCCCAGCACCTGGGTGTCGATGGCGTGCGCGGCTCCTGCCGCCACTCCCGAGGCGAGCACGAGCAGGGTCACGGGCACGGTCAGAGCCACCAGGGCACCGCGCAGGGACCGTCCGTCCCGTCGCCAGCTCAGCAGGGCCCAACTCTTCACCGCTGCGCCTCCCCGGACATCATGCGCGCCGAGCGGGGAGCGGGTGCAAGGTCCAGCCCCTCGGTCGCCTGGCGGGTCAAGGCCCCCCGCTCGACCACGTACTGCTCCGTACAGCACTCCGCGACGCCCGGGTCGTGTGTGACGAGCAGGACTGCGGTTCCCTGCGCAGCCTGTGCCCGCAAGGCGTCAAGTACGAGGAGGGCGGAGGCAGGGTCGAGACCTGCGGTCGGTTCGTCGGCCAGGATCACCGCTGGTTGTTTCACGGCGGACCGGGCCACCGCGATCCGCCGTCGCTCGCCCCCTGACAACGTGGTGACCGGAGCGTCGGCGAGTTCTCCCATGCCGAGGGAGTCCACCATGGCCCGGGCCTCCTTCCGGTGGGCTCCCAGGCGGGGTCCGAACGCGGCGGCCACGTTCTCCCAGGCATTGAGGTACGGCAGCAACCCCAAGTCCTGGAGGACTACGCCGATGCTGCGCAGGCGAAGGCCGTCCCGCTCCCGCTGAGTGAGTCGCCCTGTGTCCGTACCGGCGATGGTGAGGGTGCCGGAAGCTGGTGTGAGGATCAGCCCCAACAGCGCCAGTAGCGTGCTCTTGCCCGAGCCTGATGGCCCCCGGACCGCGGCGGTGACCGGTGCCGTCAGTGTGAGCGAGGCGGAGCGGATGCCTCCTCGTCCGCCCGGATAGGTGAAGCAGAGGTTGTCGGCTACGAGGACGGGCGAGGTGTGTACGCGCATGGTGTTCCTTCAGCAGGAGGTGCCGGCCGACCTGGCCGGACTCAGGCCAAGAGGTAGTAGGCGGCCCGGGTCGCCCTGGCCGAGGCGGGCCCGCCCGGCTGTTCCGAGAAGAGAGCAGGGTGTGCCTCGCTCCGGTACCGGGCCAGCAGCGAGGGGAGTTCGTGATGAAGGGCCTGCGGAATCGGCTTGTTGGTGGCCAGAGCGGTCTGAAGCGCGTCGGCGGCGGTCAGAAGGTCCCCCTCTTCCAACTTGGCGCGTACCAGTTCGACAAGGTTCACTCCGGGGACCAGCTGAGTCGCAGCCTGTCGGCAGCCGGCTTCCCCCAGCACGGCCGCGAGCTGGATGGACTCCGGCATCGCGGCAGTTGGCTCCGGACCGCTCGTGGTCGTCTCGTCAGCGTGGTCGGGGCAGCCCAACTCGAACTCCGCGCGGGCGGTCAGAAGCCGGTGCCATGCCCGGTGTGCGGCGGGAGCCGGCCGGGCGGGAACACTCATGCGGCTCACCTGCTCTGCTCCCTTGTCCGCCTGAGGTCCGCAGTCCAGCTGTAGCCGGTGACAGCTGAGAGCGAGAAGCACCTGATCCGCCTTGTCGAGTTCTTCCCCGCTGCCCTGCGCGCGAAGGCCGTTCTTCAACCACTCGGGTGTCGCCCGCCATTGCCCACTCGCCGTCAGCGCCCGGGCGATGTCGTAGGTGGCGGTGAGGGTGCCGAGCTGTCTGGGGGCCTTGGCTCCCAGGCCGTCCGGGCGCAGGGCGGCCATGGGGGACGGAAGCACCGCGTCAGGGTTGGCCTCCAGCAGTGCGCGGCGTGAGAGCCACCGCGTCTGGGGGTCCTCGTCACGCAGGGCCCGCCGCAAGCAGGCGCGGCTCTCCGCAGGCATGTGCGCCGACAAGACGGAGAGCGCCGCGCGTGCGACGGGCTCCAGGCGGGCGCAATCCTCGTCCTTCAGTTCATCCGCGCGGTTCAGTGCACGTAGAGGGGGAGAAGACCGGCCGGCCGCGGTGAGGGCATCGCGGGCTTGGAGCACCGGAGCCGGCTCGCGCGCCTTAGCGGCATCCGCAGAGAGCCGATCCCAGACGGCTGCGGGGATGGTGTCCTGCCGGCCCAAGCACGTGAGGGTCTGGACGAAGGCCGCACGGGTGGCGAGGGAGGTCAGGTCGTCGTCCTGCGCCGACGGCCCCCGGAGGTAGGCGCTCGCCTCCTTCTCCGCAGGGCCCTTGACCCCGGCACGTGTCAGGACGCCAACCGCCCGCCGGGAAGGCCCCGGTACTGCGGTGGGGTCCTCGGACAAGGCCAGGCAGACGTAGTACGCCCGCCAGGCCGGAGTGTCGAGGACATCGTGTTTCGCCAGGCTCGCCAATTCCTTCGGAGCGGCCGGGGGAACGCGTTCGGGGCGATCGTCCCCGCCAGCGACCAGCCCGGCTTCCAGCCTCTGATACGCCGTTGGGTACAGGGCAGGGTCGTCTCCCACCACGCGTGTGGTACTCCGTGCCAGGCCGTTGGCCCCCCGCAGGGCCGCCAACTGTCCTGTCAGATCGGAGCCCGGTCGGCCGGGGCGTTCCACGGGCCCTTTCCCCAGTTCGAGGAAGGCCCCCGCTGAGATCACGCCCGCGGCGAGCAGCCCGCAGGAGGAGAGGAGGAGGCGCCTTCGGGCGCCTTCAGGGTTCTTCATGATGTCTTCGCGAACCGAACCGGAGGTGAACTCCTGACGAGGGGCGCGCCGCTCAGCCGTTGGCGCACGCTGAGGCGAAGACCTTCGTGCCCGACTTGAAAGCTCCCCCGTCGGAGCACGTGGTGATGCTGGTGTTGATGGAGCCACCAGGGTCCGCGACGCCGCTGATGTCGGAGATCCAGGTGTTCGTGTTGGTCCAGCTGATGCTGCGCGTGTTCTCGCTGACCCTGGTTCCGCTGGGGGAGAGGGACAGCGTCGCCTGCCAGCCGTTCGCCTTGATGGTGGCGACGTTCGACACCTTGCTCACCTTGAACGGGTTCTTGCCCTTCCGTACCTTCGTCGAGGTCTTGAAGGAGCACTTGTCCGCGTAGACATTGCAGTGCCAGGCATTGGCTGTGACTACGGCGCTGGTGCCTGGCAGTTTCGCTGTCGCGTTGTCGGAAACAGCCGACGTGGGCGCCGCGCCGAGCAGGGTAAGCGCTCCTGAGGCGGCGATGGCTGCGCCGGAAGTAGGCCATCCCATGAGATGTCCGATCTTTACGGAGTTGGGTGATCTTGATGCCCGTGATCTTAGGGAGCGCCGGAGAGCGAGACCTCGGCGAACACGTAAAGGGCACCCGAAGGGGTGATCGCCGCGTCAACGCCGCAACGACCGCCCGAACCCCGAGGCCAGCGGCATCCTCAGCCCCAGGGGCGGTGGGGCCGCGAAAGCGTCGGTGACGGGGCGTGCGAAGTCGGTGCCGAGGAGGGTGCCGAGGACGAAGTCGGCCGAGAGGGCGAGGACTTCGGCGCGGTGCTGGGCCAGGGCGTGGCCGTCCGAGTGGACCTCGAAGCGGCAGATGCCCCGGTTGGACTTCTTGGCGCGTTCGGCGAGGCGGAAGGAGAGTGCCGGGTCGCAGCGCTCGTCGTCGGTGCCGTGCACGATCATCACCTGGCGCCCGGCGAGCTGGCGTACCGGCTCCGGCTCGGCGCCGGTGGACTCCTCGGGCAGCCAGGGGGCCACGGCGAGTACCGAGGTGACCGCGTGGTGACCGGCGGCGCGCAGGGCCGCGCGGGCGCCCATGCCGAGTCCGGCGAGGCAGACGGGGACGTCGCCGTAGCGGCGGACGGCCTCGTCGGCGGCCCAGGCGGCGTCCTGGGCGAGGTCGGCGCGGGTGCCGTTCCACCCCCGGCGGCGGTAGCGCACCACGTGGGCGGCGATGCCGTGCCGACCCCCCTCGGCGGCGAGGCGGCGGGCGAGGGCCCGGGTGCGGCGGTCGGGGAGGGGCGAGGGTCTGCGGTCGGAGTCGGGCGGGCCCGAAGGGAGCAGCAGCACCACCCCGGCGACGGCGGCCGGGGCGGCGGCGATGATGCGTCCGAGCCGGGGGTCCCGTACCGGCCTCGTGTGCTGGGTCACGACAGAACAGTCTCAGAAGCGGCGGCGTACGCCACCTGTACGGCGGGTCACCGTTGCGTATCGGCGCGCCGCGGCCCGGTGCCCGGCCCCGCACGGCCCTGACTGTCTACGCGCGTAGGAGGTACAGTGCCGCAATGACGAGCCAGATCGCGGGCCAGAAGGCCCCCTCCCCGGACGCCGACCAGATCCGCCGCGCCCCGAAGGTGCTCCTCCACGACCACCTGGACGGCGGCCTGCGCCCCGGGACGATCACTGAACTCGCCGCCGAACAGGGGTACTCGGCGCTCCCCGAGGGTGATCCGGTCAAGCTCGGCCGCTGGTTCCGGGAGGCCGCGGACTCCGGGTCGCTGGAGCGGTACCTGGAGACGTTCTCGCACACCGTCGGTGTCATGCAGACCCGCGAGGCGCTCTTCCGGGTCGCCGCCGAGGCCGCCGAGGACCTCGCGGCCGACGGCGTCGTCTACGCCGAGATCCGGTACGCCCCCGAGCAGCACCTCGACGGCGGCCTCACCCTGGAAGAGGTCGTCGAGGCGGTCGACGAAGGGTTCCGGGAGGGTGAGCGCCGTGCGCTGGCGGCCGGCCACCGCATCCGGGTCGGCGCCCTGCTGACCGCCATGCGGCACGCCGCCCGCTCGCTGGAGATCGCCGAACTGGCCAACCGCTACCGGGACTCGGGCGTGGCCGGCTTCGACATCGCGGGCGCCGAGGCCGGCTTCCCGCCCACCCGCCACCTCGACGCCTTCGAGTACCTGAAGCGGGAGAACAACCACTTCACCATCCACGCCGGCGAGGCGTTCGGCCTGCCCTCGATCTGGCAGGCGCTCCAGTGGTGCGGCGCCGACCGGCTCGGCCACGGGGTGCGGATCATCGACGACATCGAGGTGGCCGCCGACGGCTCGGTGAAGCTCGGCCGGCTCGCCTCCTACGTCCGCGACAAGCGCGTCCCCCTGGAACTCTGCCCGACCTCCAACCTCCAGACCGGCGCCGCCGCCTCCTACGCCGACCACCCCATCGGCCTTCTCCGCAGCCTCGGTTTCCGCGCCACCGTCAACACCGACAACCGCCTCATGAGCGGCACCTCGATGAGCGCGGAGTTCGCGCACCTGGTCGAGGCGTTCGGCTACACGCTCGACGACATGCAGTGGTTCACCGTCAATGCGATGAAGTCCGCGTTCATTCCTTTCGATGAACGCCTCGCGATGATCAACGAGGTGATCAAGCCCGGATACGCCGCACTCCGCTCCGCCTGGCTCTTCCGGGAGACGGCCCCGACCAGCGGTTCCCTGGAGAACGGCCGGTGAGAACGGTTTCCCCGGGCAACGGCTGAGCCGTCAATTCCGGGTACGGACACGGCCTCGGGGGTGTTTGTGGGCCGCCCGGCGGCGTGGCTACGGTCGCCACGGCCGCCGGAGCGGTGGTAGCCACTCGCCTTCCCCCACAAGGACGTGTCCCATGAAGAAGCACGCCAAGCACGCCAAGCCCTCGAAGTCCGCGCGGTTCGCGGCCAGGTCCCTCGGAGCCGTAGCCCTCGGCGCCGCCTTCGCGGCGGCGGGCGGCGGTGTCGCGGCGGCCGACACCGGACTGCCCGCCCCCTCCGACACCCTCGCGGCCGTCGACCAGACCCTGCCGCTCGGCGAGGTCGCCCAGTCGACCCTGCCCGCCGGCGTCCCGGAGGCCGTCGGCAGCGGGGTGCGGGCCGCGGGCACGGGAGCCGACGCCCTCGTGGACAAGGCCACCGGCGACCCGGTCTCCCTCCTCGCCGAGCTGCCCAACGTCGACGACCTCGGCGTCCAGGGCCTGCCCACCGACGCCCTGCTGCGCGGCTGAGCCCCGCCCCGCCTCACGCCACACGCCGACGGCCGGGTCTCCCTCTTGCGGGAGGCCCGGCCGTCGGCGCCGCTCCGGGGTGAGTCGTCACCACGACTGCCGGGCGGTGCTCTTCTCCTCCGGCAGCAGGAACCACAGGGCCAGGTAGAGCAGGAACTGCGGGCCGGGCAGCAGGCAGGAGACGACGAAGATCACGCGCATGGTCTTGGTGGAGGTACCGAAGCGCTGCGCGAGCGCCGCGCACACTCCGCCGATCATCCGTCCGTGAGTGGGTCGGACCAGGCTGGAGGCCATGGGAACTCCTTCGTGCGCATCGGAACGAGACCCGGTCGGGCCCCGCGCGGGTTCCGGCCTCCCGGGGCCGGACGTCCCGTTCTGCGTCCCACGGTAGGCGGGACGCATGTGGTGGAGCGTCGCTCTACGGAGCGACGCCCACCCTGGAAATCGTCGGGGGCGCCCCCTGAGTGCGGCCCTCCTCCCAGCAGCGGAGCACCTCGGGGGAGCCCCGCCCTGGCTGCCGGGAACCACCCGGACGCGTCCCCCCGCCCCGCGCGCCGGGTGCCGGACGGCGCGGCCCGCCGGGCTGCCTGCGCAGCCGGGCCCGTGCGGCGGGGACGACGGCGAGGTGCAGCACGGCCACGCCGGCTGTGTTGAGCAGGACCGAGTCGACGTCCACCACCCGGCCGGGCACGCCCGTCTGGAGCAGTTCGATCGCCAGCGAGATGAGCGCGGCCGCCGAAACCGTACGCAGCAGCGAACCGAGCGGGGAGACGTGGAGCCGCCCGTCGGCCAGCGGCAGCAGGATACCGAGGGGTGCGAGGAGGGCCAGACCGGAACCGATCCGGCCGGCCGCCTCGGCGGGGCCGCGGGCGAGGTCGGCGCGGATGCCGGCCAGCGGATGCAGAT
Source organism: Streptomyces sp. BBFR102 (assembly GCF_051397025.1). Classification (NCBI taxonomy): domain Bacteria; kingdom Bacillati; phylum Actinomycetota; class Actinomycetes; order Kitasatosporales; family Streptomycetaceae; genus Streptomyces; species Streptomyces sp. BBFR102. Next base: position 1,915,441 of record NZ_CP195757.1, on the reverse strand, counting down.
TGGTCGCGCTCACCCAGGGGACGTCCAGGGGACGCAGCGTGACCCATCCGACCAGAAGGAGATGGGCGACGAGGAGGAGACCCCCAGTCGCACGGAAGCCGATCGGGGGGCTCTCGCCGCCCCAGCCTTGACGCTGCACGCATCCAAGGACGCGGGGCGCGGCTCCGGCGGTTCCCGCCGATCGCGGGGAAGTGGCCGGGCCTCGTAGCGCACCGTGTCCGTACCGGCCGGACGGTCCGCCGGTGTCCGCAGGCCCGGCGCCGGCGGATCAGGGGGAGACGGTCTGCGCGGGTGTCGGCGCGGTGCCGGGCCGGGCGCGGACCTTGTCGGTGCAGGAGTAACGGCGCAACGGTGCGGCGTCGGGTCCGCCGAGGACGACGGAGCCGTCGGAGGCGGCGGCCGGACTGCCCGACAAGGTGCACACGACCTGTGCGAGTGCGAATACCGAAAGGTTCTCCGGGAGGGTTCCCAGGCGCAGCGCCTCCTGCGGATCGCCGTCGCCGGGTCCCGAGACGGCCAGTCCCTTGCGGACGTCGGTGGTGAAACCGGCCCTCTCCTCGCCGTCGGACGGGTTCCGGCCCAGCTCCTCCAGCAGCGCCCGCGCCGTCCGCGCCGGGTCGCCGGCCTTCCGCTCGCGCAACGGCAGTACCCGGTCCACGTCGACCAGCCGTCCGCCGCACATCAGTGAGACGGCCGCGGTGAACTCCCCGGCGTCGGGCTCGGCCCTCTCGCCGCCCGCCACCTGGCAGACGGCCCGCGAGGGGGCCGGGCCGAAGTCGGTCGGCACCTCCGTCGCCCGGATGCCGCAGCCGCTCAGCACGGCCGCGGCCGCCATCGCCAGCAGCGGCCCGGCCGCCCGTACCGCATTCCTGCCCGTCACCGCCGGTCGCCGCCTTCCCCGTCCGGTGCGGCGGGGTGCGCCCCGCCGTCGTCGCCGGTGTCCTCGTCACCCTCGGCCTCCACCGCGCCGCTGTCCATCGGCAGCCGCAGCGTGAAGACCGCCCCGCCCTCGGGCGAGTTGGCGGCGCTGATGTCACCGCCGTGGATGTGCGCGTTCTCCATCGCGATGGACAGGCCGAGCCCGCTGCCGTCCGAACGCGGCCGGGAGGCGCTCGCCTTGTAGAACCGGTCGAAGACGTGCGGCAGGACCTCCTCCGGGATGCCGGGGCCGTGGTCCCGCACCCGGATGACGAGCTGGTCCCCGGAGCCCGCCGGGCCGTCCGCGCTCTGCGTGCCCTCCGCGCCCTCCGGGTTCCCGGAGGGCGGCTCGACGCGGACCGAGACGCGGACCGGGGAGCCGCCGTGCTTGAGCGCATTGCCGATGAGGTTGGCGAGGATCACGTCGAGGCGGCGCGGGTCGACGTGGGCCATGATGCCCCGCTCGGCGTCCAGCTCGACCGCGTCCAGCCAGGCGCGCACGTCCACGCAGGCGGTGATCTGGTCGGCGATGTCCACGGTGTCCAGGACCAGCCGGGCGGTGCCCGCGTCGAAGCGGGTCACCTCCATCAGGTTCTCCACCAGGATGTTGAGCCGCCGGGTCTCGCCGATGACCAGCCGGACCGCCGGTTCGATCATCGGGTCGACACTGCCGGTCTCCGCGTCCAGTTCCTCCTCCAGCACCTCGGTGACGGCGGTGATCGCGGTGAGCGGGGTCCGCAGCTCGTGCGACATGTCGGCGACGAACCTGCGGCTCGCCTGCTCCCGGTCGCTCATCGCGTCGACCTGCTTCTCCAAGGCTGCCGCCGTCCGGTTGAAGGTGCGCGACAGCTCGGCCAGTTCGTCGGTACCCGAAACCCGCAGCCTGGTGTGGAGCTTGCCCTCGCCGAGCCGCCTGGCCGCGATGCCGAGGCGGTGCACCGGCTTCAGCACGGTCGTCGCCGCCGCGTGCGCCAGCAGCGCGGCCCCGATCAGCGCCAGCGTCGTCGCGATCCCGAGCGACCAGGCCAGCGAGTTGAGGTCGTCCGCCTCAGCCTGGAGCGACTTCTTCAGATAGCCGGTCGGCCCGCCCCCGGCCACCCGCGCCCCGCCGATCAGGTACGGCGTCCCGTCCTCCACCGTCCGCTGCCAGAACAGGTGGTACGCCGCCGGATCGCCCGAGGCCCCCTCCTGCTCCTCGCCGACCGCGTCGCGCAGCGAGCGCGGCACGTCGGCCACGGTGAAGGTGTCGAGGTCGGAGTTGCCCGCGATCCGGTGCCCGTCCTCGTTCTCGGCGAGCAGGACCACGCTGTAGTGCTGGCTGGAGTCGGCCATCTCGGTCGCCGCGTCCCGCAGTTCGGCCTGCGAGGGGTACGGCGGCAGGGCCGCCGCGTGACCCCGCAGCTCCTGGCGGAAGTCGCTGAGCGCGGCCTCCTGCGTCCGGGTCAGCACCGCCTCACGGTTCAGCCAGTACGCGATCCCTGAGGCCGAGACGGCGGCGGTCAGCGCGACCAGCCCGAAGACCAGTACGAGGCGCAGGCGCAGACTGGTGAACCGCAGCCCGGCCAGCAGCCGCCCGCGCGCACCCCGCTCCTCGCCCGTCTCGTCGATCAGGCTCTCGTCGCCCGTGCCGCCCGGCTCCTCGGGCGCACGGCTCTCGCCGCCCCGGGGGGCGGCCGTGTGCGCGGGTCTCACTGAGGCGCGTCCAGCCGGTAGCCCACGCCGCGCACGGTACGGATCAGCGTCGGCGAGGACGGCACGTCCTCCACCTTGGCGCGCAGCCGCTGCACACACGCGTCGACCAGTCGCGAGTCGCCGAGGTAGTCGTGTTCCCAGACCAGCCGCAGCAACTGCTGCCGGGAGAGCGCCTGCCCCGGCCTGCGGGACAGCTCCAGGAGCAAGCGCAGCTCGGTCGGGGTCAGTTGCAGGTCCTCGCCGTTCTTGGTGACCGTCATCGCGGCCCGGTCGATCACCAGCGACCCGAAGACGGCCGCGTCGTTCGACTCCCGCTCGCCCCGCCGCAGCACGGCGCGGATACGCGCGTCCAGCACCCGGCCCTGCACCGGCTTGACGACGTAGTCGTCGGCGCCGGACTCCAGCCCCACCACCACGTCGATGTCGTCGCTGCGGGCGGTCAGCAGGATGATCGGCAACTGGTCCGCGCGGCGGATGCGCCGGCACACCTCGAAGCCGTCGATGCCCGGCAGCATCACGTCCAGCACGATCAGGTCCGGCCGCTGCTCGCGCAGGAGCGTCAGACCCTCCTCGCCGGTGGCAGCGGTCGCCACCCGATGCCCCTGGCGTGTCAGCGACAGCTCCAGGGCGGTGCGGATGGCGTCGTCGTCCTCGATCAGCAACAGGGAAGGCACGGTCGCCATTCTGTCCCATGCCGCGCCTGAGTTCGACAGGTGGAGCGGTCCCTTACCCGATTCACACGCCGACATGCCCTGTGACACGGCTGTGACAGTCGGCGGACACCGCCATGAACTCGCTTCGGCAGGCTTCTGGGCAGACGGGAAAACCCAGGCTCCACGACGAGGAGGGCACGCGATGAACGCACCGCACAGCAAGAACTCTGGTGCGGTGGTCACGCGTCTGCACGACGTGGCGCTGCGGGCCAACGAGAAGTCCGGTGCCGTGAGCGGGCGGGGGTGCGCTCGCGGCACCGGGCGTCAGCACGCCGTGCACGCGGAGCGCCAGCCCCGCGTCGCCGTGTTCGACGCACTCCAGACCGGCCGGGGGACCACGGGGGACCTCCGCAACCGGGACGCGTACGGGGAGACGGGGGACCGGCCCGAGCAGACCGAGCGGGACGACGCCGAGGCGGCGTTCACCGCATACGTCCGCGAGCGCCGCGCCTCCCTGTACGCGACCGCCTACCACCTGACCGGCGACCGGTACGAGGCCGAGGACCTGCTGCAGAGCGCGCTGTTCTCCACCTACCGCGCCTGGCACCGGATCAGCGACAAGGCGGCCGTCGGCGGCTACCTCCGCCGCACCATGACCAACCTGCACATCAGCGCCTGGCGGCGCCGCAAGCTCAACGAGTACCCGACCGAGGAGCTGCCGGAGACGGCAGGCGACACGGACGCGATGCGCGGCACTGAACTCCGCGCCGTCCTGTGGCAGGCGCTCGCCCGGCTCCCCGAACTCCAGCGCACCATGCTGGTCCTGCGCTACTACGAGGGCCGCACGGACCCGGAGATCGCGGACATACTCGACATCAGTGTCGGCACGGTCAAGTCCAGCATCTGGCGCTCCCTGCGCCGGCTGCGCGACGACGAGGTCCTCAGCTTCGGCCGTGACCAGGAGGAGTCCTTCGGCGAACTCGTCGCGTGAAGGATCAGGCCCCGGGCAGCCGGGGCCGACGGGGGAAGAAGGCGGGCGGCCCACGGGGGACGTGGGGCAGCCCGAGGGGAAACGGGGCCGTTCACGATCGGGGGATCGGGGACGGGCCCTGACCAGGGGGGACACGGGGGACGCCAGGGCCGGGGGGCCTTGGCGGAACACGGGGGAACACGGGGGTCCGGGGGGATCACCGGAAGAGCGCGGGACCGGAGGGCCGGGGGGTCTGTCCGGTTCCGCGCTCGTCTTCTGCGGGCGGGGCGTCCTTTCGGGGGCGCCCCTTCTGTTTGCCCGCTCAGGCTTGGACCCGGTCCGTCAACAACTCCTCCCCGGCCCGGAACCGCTCCGTGCCGCCCTCTTCCCACGTGATCCTCACGAACAGGCCGCCCATCGCCCCGATGTCGGTCGTCGTCGCCCTGACCGTGCGCCACACGCCCGCGTAGCCGATCCGGTCGCCCGGGGCGACGAGGGCCGCCAGCTTGGTCGGGCTCGTGTCCGCGTCCTTGCTCACGTCCGGCCGCCGTTACGCAGGGCTGCCCCGCAACACGCTCATCGACTTCGGCCCGATGGAGCGCGACGAGGAGCCCCGCATCTTCACCCCTGAGCGGTTCGGGCGGCTCTTTGAGGACTTCCGCCACAGCGCCTGGCACTTGGAGATGCGCAAGCGCTACGCGGTGGACGAGGCCACGGACACCTACGCCCAGTTCGTCAGGGGCGAGGTGCCCACGTGGGACCTCGACACCCCGTGGAGCAGGGGTATTCGGGCCAAGACGGCGGACGGCGTGTACGTCGGGCGGGTGCGCATCGTGGACGACCCGGCGACCGAAGGGCAGCGGTATCTGCTCGCGCACGCGGAGAAGAACGCGGCCCTGGGCGAGGACGTCCGCACCATGTGGCGTGCGGACGCCGAGCGGGTCAACCTGCCGGACGAGGACTTCTGGATCTTCGACTCGCACATCGTCGCGGTGTGCCTCTTCGATCACGACGACCAGATGACGGGCGCCGAACTGATCACGGAACCTGCGCGGGTCAACCAGTACAACCGGCTGCGGGATGTGGCCCCGCACCACGCCACCCGGTTCAGGGAGTTCGTGGCGGAGCTGGCGGCGAAGGAGGAGTAGAGCGGGGATGTGCCGGTGAGTACCGACTACCAGCAGGCGCGCGAGGCGCTCGGGTCCGGCTCCGGGAGCTTCGGTTGTCCTGCCCGGACGGCCGGCTCACCGGCACCGAACCGGCGCGCAGGCTCGGGTGGCCCAACTTGAAGGTGTCGAAGTCGGAGTGGGGTAAGCAGACGGCAACCCGGGAGGACCTGCGGCAGTGGGCCGCCGCGTGCGGTCAGGCAGTACCGCGTCATTCTCTGGGAACCGGTCCTGCGTTCGCTGGTCTGTTCCCCCTCGGTACCGGCGGCCCAGCTCGACCGACTGAGCGGGGTTATCGGCATGGACGCTGTGGAACTCGGCATCGTCCCGCTCACCGCCTCGCTGAAGGCCCCGCCCGGCCTCGGGTTCTGGATCTACGACGACCGCCAACTGGTCACTGAGGCGTGGCACGCCGAACTGTGGCTCGACGACGCCGACAGCGTCGCCCTGCATCTGCGGACGTGGCGGGCCCTGCGCGAATCAGCCGTCCACGGCCCGGAAGCCCGCCGTCTCATCCGCACCGCCCGCCGCGCCTTGGATGTCGGCCAGGGGTACTGACCCGTGAGGTTGGGGACGCGGCTAGCGGGTCGCCTCCGAACCCGCGACCGGGCGGTCCCTCGCCCCCAGCGCGGTCACATGCCGCCCCGCCGCCGCTGCCGCAAGGCGGCACAGGGCCTCCTCCCGGGTGCAGGGGTGGGCGCCGAGGGCTGACTGGCGGGCGACGATGGCGCGCTCCGCGCGCATCAGGCGCCAGCCGCGGCGCAGCAGGACCGTCAGCGGCTTGCGGGCCTCGCGCAGGTCGCGGGCGAGGCGGCGGCGGAAGGTGACGGAGGGGCGGCCTCGCAGGCACAGGGCGTCGGCGAGGAGGCCGCGTTCGCGGCAGCGCTCGACCAGGTCGGCCGCGAAGATGCCCTCGGCGATGAAGAGCGGGGTGCGGTCGATGTCCAGGGTCGACTCGCCGACCCGGGCGCTGACCGCGATGTCGTAGACCGGGACCCGCGCGCGCCCCCGGCGGCAGAGCGCCTCGATGGCGTCCAGGGCCGCGTCGGAGTCCCAGGAGAGCGGGGAGTCCCAGTCGGTCTCGCCGGTCGCGGGGAGCAGGGGCAGCGTGGGGTCGCCGGCCTGCTTGTAGAAGTCGTCGAGTGCCAGCACCGGCAAGCCGGAGTGGGCGGCGAGCGAGGTCTTGCCGGAACCGGAAGGACCGGTCAGCAGGACCACGCGGGTCGGTATCGGACTGAGGCTGCTCACGGGAGAACAGTGTGGGGCATGCACCCGAAGGGTTCACCTTCCGGGGCGGGCTTTGGAACGCACGTCACGCCTCGACTACGCTGGGTGCCCGCACGCTCACGCATGTCCGCAACTCCCCCCAGGTGGCGCACCATGGCACGACACGCAGCACCCGCCCGCCCGACCGCCCCGCGCGCCCTGCTCCGCGCGGGCCTCACCCTCGGCGCCCTGGGCGCCGCGCTGACCGCCGGGGCGGGCGCCGCCCAGGCCGCCGAGCAGCAGCCGGGCGCCCAGGCGGCCGAGGCCCTGTCCGCCGTCACCGGCGCCGTCGGCATCACCGCCGGCACGCTGGACTCGGCGACGGCACACAGCCTGGGCCCGGTCAAGAACCTCCAGCTCAACCCGCTGGCGGGGACCGGGACCGACCCGCTGGACAACACCGTCGGCACCCAGGTCGCCGACTTCCGGCCGGTCTCCACCGAGGCGGTCACCGGGCCGCTCTCGGACGGCGGCTCGCTCACCGACCTGCCGCTGGTCGGCCAGGCCGCCGGGCTGCTGCCGGGCTGAGCCGGACGTACGCGGGCGGGCGGGGCGGGGTCGCACAGGACCCCGCCCCGCCCGCCCACGTACGCCGTGCGTCAGTACGCCGAGCCGGAGACGCCCAGCGAACCCGTCGGGTGCCAGACCGTCTTGGTCTCCAGGAACGGCGTCAGGCGGCGGGTGCCGGGGTCGGCGGCGAAGTCCTCGCCGTTGCCCTCGGCATCGGCCGGGCGCAGGACCCGCTTGAGGTTGTCGGCGGCGGCCCGCTCCAGCTCCACGGCGAGTTCGGCCGGGGCGCCGGTCAGGTCGATCGCGTTGACGTCCTGGTGGGCGGCGAGCGGGGCCGCCAGCTCCGCGGTGCGGCCGCTGAGGATGTTGACCGCGCCGCCGGGGACGTCCGAGGTGGCCAGGACCTCGCCGAGGGTCAGCGCGGGCAGCGGCCGCTCCTCGGAGGCGGTCACCACGGCGGTGCAGCCGGTGGCGAGCACCGGGGCGAGCACCGAGACCAGGCCGAGCAGCGAGGAGCGCTGCGGGGCGAGGACGGCGACGACTCCGGTCGGCTCGGGCGAGGAGAGGTTGAAGAAGGGGCCCGCGACCGGGTTGGCGCCGCCCGCGACCTGGGCGATCTTGTCGGTCCACCCGGCGTACCAGACCCAGCGGTCGACGGCAGCCGCCACCTGGGCGGCGGCCTTGGCGCGGGACAGGCCCTCCGCCTCGGCGACCTCGCGGGTGAACTGCTCCGCGCGCCCCTCCAGCATCTCCGCCACGCGGTACAGGACCTGGCCCCGGTTGTACGCGGTCGCGCCCGACCAGCCGCCGAACGCCTTGCGGGCGGCGACCACCGCGTCCCGGGCGTCCTTGCGGGAGCCCTGGGGGGCGTTGGCCAGCGGGCGGCCCTTGGAGTCGGTCACCTCGTACACCCGGCCGCTCTCGCTGCGGGGGAACTTCCCCCCGACGTACAGCTTGTAGGTCTTGAACACGGAGAGCCGCACCGACGGCTCCGGCTTATCGGACATCGAGGTACGCCTCCAGACCGTGCCGGCCGCCCTCGCGGCCGTGGCCCGACTCCTTGTAGCCGCCGAACGGCGACGTGGGGTCGAACTTGTTGAACGAGTTGGCCCACACCACGCCCGCGCGCAGCTTCTCGGCGACCGCGAGGATGCGTGAGCCCTTCTCCGACCAGATGCCGGCGGAGAGGCCGTACGGCGTGTTGTTGGCCTTGGCGACCGCCTCGGCCGGGGTGCGGAAGGTCAGCACCGACAGGACCGGGCCGAAGATCTCCTCGCGGGCGATCCGATGGGCCTGGGTGACCTGCGTGAAGACGGTCGGCGCGAACCAGTGGCCGGTGGACGGCAGCTCGCAGGGGGCGCTCCAGCGCTCGGCGCCCTCCGCCTCGCCCGCGTCGGTCAGCTCGGTGATCCGGGCCAGCTGCTCGGCGGAGTTGATCGCGCCGATGTCGGTGTTCTTGTCCAGCGGGTCCCCGAGGCGCAGCGTGGTCAGCCGCCGCTTGAGGGCGTCCACCACCTCCTCGGCCACCGACTCCTGCACCAGCAGGCGGGAGCCGGCGCAGCAGACCTGGCCCTGGTTGAAGAAGATGCCGTTGACGACGCCCTCGACGGCCTGGTCCAGCGGCGCGTCGTCGAAGACGATGTTGGCGCCCTTGCCGCCCAGCTCCAGGGTGAGCTTCTTGCGGGTGCCCGCGACCGTGCGGGCGATCTCCTTGCCGACGGCGGTCGAGCCGGTGAAGGCGACCTTGTCGACGTCCGGGTGGGCGGTCAGGGCCGCGCCCGCGTCGCCGTAGCCGGGGAGGATGTTGACGACGCCCTTGGGCAGGCCCGCGCTGCGGCAGATGTCGGCGAAGAAGAGCGCCGAGAGCGGCGTCGTCTCGGCCGGCTTCAGCACGACGGTGTTGCCCGCGGCCAGGGCCGGGGCGATCTTCCACGCCAGCATCAGCAGGGGGAAGTTCCACGGGATGACCTGCGCGGCCACGCCCAGCGGACGCGGGGCGGGGCCGAAACCGGCGTGCGCCAGCTTGTCCGCCCAGCCCGCGTAGTAGAAGAAGTGCGCGGCGACCAGCGGCAGGTCGCTGTCGCGGGTCTCCTTGATCGGCTTGCCGTTGTCCAGCGTCTCCAGGACGGCCAGTTCGCGGCTGCGCTCCTGGATGATCCGGGCGATCCGGAAGAGGTACTTGGCACGCTCGGCGCCGGGCAGCGCCGACCAGGGGCCGAACGCCCTGCGGGCCGCCCTGACGGCGCGGTCCACGTCCTCGGCGCCCGCGCGGGCCACCTCGGAGAGGACCTCCTCGGTCGACGGGGAGAGGGTCTTGAAGACCTGCCCGCCGGCCGCCTCGGTGAACTCGCCGTCGATGAAGAGCCCGTAGGAGGGGGCGATGTCCACCACCGCGCGGGACTCGGGCGCGGGCGCGTAGCGGAAGGGGCCGCCGAGGGCGTCCTCGGCCGCGCCGGTCGTCGTCTCGCTCATCTCGGCCATCTCAGTCCACCGTGACGTAGTCGGGGCCGGAGTAACGGCCGGTACGGAGCTTCTGGCGCTGCATCAGCAGGTCGCCGAGGAGGCTGGAGGCGCCGAAGCGGAACCAGTGGCTGTCCAGCCAGTCCGGGCCCGCCGTCTCGTTCACCAGCACCAGGAACTTCACGGCGTCCTTGGCCGTGCGGATGCCGCCCGCGGGCTTCACCCCGATCTGGACGCCGGTCCGGTCGCGGAAGTCGCGGACGGCCTGGAGCATCAGCAGGGTGTTGGCGGGGGTGGCGTTGACGCCCACCTTGCCGGTCGAGGTCTTGATGAAGTCGGCGCCGGCCAGCATCGCGAGCCACGAGGCGCGGCGGATGTTGTCGTACGTGGACAGCTCGCCGGTCTCGAAGATGACCTTCAGCCGGGCGTCGCCCGCGGCCTCCTTGACGGCGGTGATCTCCTCGTGGACCTTGCCGTAGTTCCCCGCGAGGAACGCGCCCCGGTCGATCACCATGTCGATCTCGTCGGCGCCCGCCGCGACCGCCTCGCGGGTGTCGGCCAGCTTCACGTCGAGCGCGACCCGCCCGGCAGGGAAGCCGGTCGCCACGGAGGCGACCTTCACCGGCGAACCGGCGACGGCGGCCTTGGCGGTGGCCACCATGTCGGGGTAGACGCAGACGGCCGCGACCTGGGGCGTCGAGCGGTCGGACGGATCGGGCAGGACGGCCTTGGCGCCGAGCGCCCGCACCTTCCCCGCCGTGTCCGACCCCTCCAGCGTGGTCAGATCGATCATGGAGACCGCCAGGTCCAGGGCGTACGCCTTGGCCGTGGTCTTGACGGACCTGGTCCCGAGCGCGGCGGCGCGGGCCTCCAGTCCTACCGGGTCGACGCCGGGCAGCCCGTGCAGGAACCGGCGGAGGCCGGTCTCCGTGGCGGTCACGTCGCCGAACTCACTCTTGAGTTCCTTCCTGGACATACTCACGCCGGTGAGCATATCTACGCGCGTAGGAAGGTGTACAGCCACGGGGGCCGGCAAACGGGGGCTCGGCCGCTCTCCCGGCGTGCGCGGGTGTGAGGAACAGGGCGCGCACGGGTGGCCGTACGGCGGGTGCGTGCGGGGCGTGGGGCAGAATCGCACTCATGAGCACCCCGCAGTCCTCCGCACCGGAGCCGAGAACCTACCGGTCCACCGCCTCCCTGGTGGCCGGCGCCCTGCTGCTGGCACTCGGCGCCTGGTTCGGCGTCGACGCGATCTGGCGCGGCAGCGGTCGCACCCCGTGGCTGGCCCTGTCCGCACTGGTGCTGCTGGTCCCGCTGGTCGTCGCCTACACGCTGCGCCCGGCCGTCCTCGCCGAGGAGGACCGGCTCACCGTCCGCAACCCCTTCCGCACCGTCACGCTGCCCTGGGCCGCCGTCGCCGAACTCCGGTCCGGCTTCACCAACGAGGTCCGCAGCGACGGCCGCACCTACCAGCTCTGGGCGCTCCCGGTCTCGCTCCGCGCCCGCAAGAAGGCCGCCCGCGCCCAGATGCGCGACGCCGTTGCCGACCCGCACGGCGCCACCCCGACCACCGTCTCCCAGCCCACCCGGAGCGACTCCGACCAGGCCGTGGAGGACCTGCGGGAGATCGCCGAACGGCGCGCCGCCGCGCCGAGCGCGCAGGGGCCGGCCGTGGTGCGCTGGGCGTACGAGATCATCGTGCCTGCCGTCGTGGGCGCGATCGCACTGGTGGTGCTGGTCGCCACCGGCTGAACCCGGATGGCCCGTACGCGCGTACCCACTGCGCCGCCCTCCCGGCCGGGAGGGCGGCGCAGTGGTGTTCAGAGCCCGGCGGCGGCGGCGAGGTCCGTCTCGACGGCGGCGAGCGTGCGGGCGGCGGCGGCCCGCGCCTCGGGCAGCCCCTCCGGACCGCCGACCGGCACGACCGCCTCCAGGTAGCACTTGAGCTTGGGCTCGGTGCCGCTCGGGCGGACCACGACGCGCGCCCCGTCCAGCGTGTACCGCAGGCCGTCGGTGGGCGGCAGCCCGGACGAGCCCGCGCTCAGGTCCTCGGTACGCACCACCGGCAGGCCGCCCAGGTGCTCCGGCGGAGCCGAGCGCAGCCGCTCCATGGCGCCGGCGATGACGCTCAGGTCGTCCACCCGCACGGAGAGCTGCGAGGTGGCGTGCACCCCGTGCAGGACCGCCAGTTCGTCCAGCAGGTCCAGCAGCGTCCGCCCGCTCTCCTTCAGCTCCGAGGCCAGCTCCGTCAGGAGCAGCGCAGCCGTGATGCCGTCCTTGTCGCGGACACCGGCCGGGTCGACGCAGTAGCCGAGCGCCTCCTCGTAGCCGTAGGCCAGCCCCTCGGCGCGGGAGATCCACTTGAAGCCGGTCAGCGTCTCCGTGTACCCGGCGCCCGCCGCCGCGGCGATCTTCGACAGCAGCGAGGAGGAGACGATCGAGGTGGCCAGGACCGCGCCCGCGGCGAGCCCCCGGCGGACCAGGTGGGCGGCGAGCAGCGCGCCCGTCTCGTCGCCCCGCAGCATCCGCCAGCCTCCCTCGGCCGAGGGGTCCGGGACGGCGGCGGCGAGCCGGTCGGCGTCCGGGTCGTTGGCGAGGACCAGGTCGGGGGAGTGGCGGCGGGCCGTGGCGAGCGCCAGGTCCATGGCGCCGGGCTCCTCCGGGTTGGGGAAGGCCACCGTGGGGAAGTCCGGGTCCGGCTCGGCCTGTTCGGCCACCGGCACCGGCGCCGGGAAGCCGGCCCGGGCGAAGGCGGCGGCCAGCGGGGCCGCGCCCACGCCGTGCAGGGCGGTGTGGACCGTCCTCGCCGTGCGGGCGGAGCCGGGGGCGAGGACACCGGCGGCCCGGTCCAGGTACGCCTCGACCACCGCCTCGTCGAGCACCGTGCCGCCGCCCTCGGTACGCGGTACGGAGTCCAGCGCGCCGACGGCCGCGATCCGGGCGGCGATCCGGGCGTCGGCGGGCTCCACGATCTGGCTGCCGTCGCCGAGGTAGACCTTGTAGCCGTTGTCCCGGGGCGGGTTGTGGCTGGCCGTGACCTCGACGCCCGCGACCGCGCCCAGGTGCCGGACGGCGAAGGCGAGGACCGGGGTGGGCAGCGGGCGCGGGAGCAGCAGGGCGGTGAGCCCCGCGCCCGCCATGACCTCGGCGGTGTCGCGGGCGAACCGCTCGGAGTTGTGCCGCGCGTCGTAGCCGATGACGACCGGGCCCGCCTCGGCCCGCCCGGTGTCGCGCAGGTAGGCGGCGAGCCCGGCGGCGGCCCGGATCACCACGGCCCGGTTCATCCGGGTGGGGCCCGCGCCGAGTTCCCCGCGCAGCCCCGCCGTGCCGAAGGTCAGCGTCCCCGCGAACCGCTCGGCCAGCGGCGCCGGGTCGCTCTCGGCGGCTCTGATCAGGGCGGCCAGTTCGGCGCGGGTCTCGGGGTCGGGGTCCTCGGCGAGCCAGGCGGCGGCCCGCCGGTTCAGGTCGTCGGACTGGGCGGACATGCGGTGCCTCTCTGCGGGCGGGACGGCGGGACGGCGGGCGTCGGGGAGGGCGCCCGGGACGCGGGCGGGGTCAGACCCGGCCGAGGACCTGGCGCAGGAGTGCTCCCATCCGGGTGGCGGAGTCGCGGCCGGCCTGGAGCACCTCCTCGTGGCTCAGCGGCTGGCCGGTCATCCCGGCGGCGAGGTTGGTGACCAGGGAGATGCCCAGCACCTCGGCGCCGGCCTCGCGGGCCGCGATGGCCTCCAGGGCGGTCGACATGCCGACCAGGTCGGCGCCGAGCGCACGGGCCATCCGGACCTCGGCGGGCGTCTCGTAGTGCGGCCCGGTGAACTGGGCGTAGACGCCCTCCTCCAGGCTCGGGTCGATCTCCTTGCACAGGGCGCGCAGCCGCGGCGAGTACAGGTCGGTCAGGTCGATGAAGTTGGCGCCGACGACCGGGGAGGAGGCGGTGAGGTTCAGGTGGTCGCTGATGAGGACCGGCTGGCCGGGGGCCATGCCCTCACGCAGGCCGCCGCAGCCGTTGGTCAGCACGATGGTCTTGCAGCCGGCGGCGACTGCCGTCCGCACCCCGTGCACGACCGCGGCGACGCCCCGGCCCTCGTAGAAGTGGGTGCGGCCGAGGAAGACCAGGGCCCGGCGGCCCTCGATGAGCTGGGAGCGGACGGTGCCGGCGTGGCCCTCGACGGCCGGGGGCGGGAAGCCGGGCAGCTCGGTGACGGGGAACTCGTGCTCCGCGGGGCCCAGCTGGTCGGCCGCGGGCAGCCAGCCCGAGCCCATCACCAGGGCGACGTCGTGGGTGTCGGCACCGGTCAGCGCGCGCAGCGTGGCGGCCGCGTCGTTCGCCGCGGTGTACGGGTCGCTGGGCAGGTGTCCGGGGATGGCAGATGCGTTCACGGGGGAGAGCGTAGCCGCTCGCTGCCTACGCGCGTAGACGGCAAGGGCGTTTCAGGTACGGACCAGCCGGTGGCCCGTCGCGGGTCAGCAGGGTCGTTTGCGCAGTTCCATCACGTAGTCGTGGGGGGCGCCGGCGGACTCGGCGGCGTCCGCGATCTCGCCGAGGTAGCGGGCGGAGGGCAGGCCGCCCTCGTAGCCGTTGAGGACGTAGACCCAGGCCGGTTCGGTGGCGTCCAGGGTGTCCACCCTCACCCGCATCCGGCGGTAGATGTCCAGGCCCACGCCCTCCCACCGGTCCATCGCGTCCTCGTCCATCGGCGCGATGTCGTACAGCGCCACGAAGACCTGCGAGCGGGGCGCCTCCACGATGGTGGCGAGCGCGCCTTCCCAGCCCAGGTGCTCGCCGCCGAACGTGAGCCGCCACCCGTTGAGCCAGCCGGTGGCGCGCAGCGGGGAGTGCGGGGCGCGGCGGGACATGAGCCGCGCGTCGAGGGTGCCGGCGTAGGCGGCGAAGAGCGACATGGTTCCGAGGGTACGGCAGGAGCGGCGGGCGTCCGGGTGTTACGGAAGCACAGCTCGCAGCGGCGCCGTACGCGCCGCACCCCGGACGGAGGGCCCCGGGGCGTGGCTCGTCCAGGCGTGCGGGACAATGGAGTACGTGACTCGGATCGTGATCATCGGTGGCGGACCTGGCGGCTACGAGGCGGCGCTGGTGGCCGCGCAACTCGGCGCGGAGGTGGCCGTCGTCGACTGCGACGGCCTGGGCGGGGCGTCGGTGCTGACCGACTGCGTCCCGTCCAAGACCCTCATCGCCACGGCCGAGGTGATGACGACCTTCGACTCCTCCTACGAGGAGCTGGGCATCATCGTCGCCGACGACACCCCGCACGCCGACTCACCCGCCCGGGTGGTCGGTGTCGACCTCGGCAAGGTCAACCGACGGGTGAAGCGGCTCGCGCTCGCCCAGTCCCACGACATCACCGCCTCGGTCACCCGGGCCGGCGCGCGGGTGCTGCGCGGTCGGGGCCGACTGGAGGGCCAGCAGGGGACCGACGGCTCGCGCACCGTCGTGGTGACCGCCGCCGACGGCACCGAGGAGCGGCTGACCGCCGACGCCGTGCTGCTGGCGACCGGCGGCCACCCGCGCGAGCTGCCCGACGCCCAGCCCGACGGCGAGCGCATCCTCAACTGGACCCAGGTCTACGACCTCGACGAGCTTCCCGAGGAGCTGATCGTGGTCGGCTCCGGCGTCACCGGCGCCGAGTTCGCCGGGGCGTACCAGGCACTCGGTTCCCGGGTCACGCTGGTCTCCAGCCGCGACCGGGTGCTGCCCGGCGAGGACCCGGACGCCGCCGCCGTCCTGGAGGACGTCTTCCGGCGCCGCGGCATGAACGTCATGGCCCGCTCCCGCGCCCAGTCCGCCAAGCGGGTCGGCGACCGCGTCGAGGTCACCCTCGCCGACGGCCGGGTCATCTCCGGCACCCACTGCCTGATGGCGGTCGGCGCCGTCCCCAACAGCCAGGGCATGGGCCTGGAGGAGGCGGGCGTACGCCTCAAGGAGTCCGGCCACATCTGGACCGACAAGGTCTCCCGCACCACCGCCCCCGGCGTCTACGCGGCCGGTGACGTGACCGGCGTCTTCGCCCTCGCCTCGGTCGCGGCCATGCAGGGCCGGATCGCCATGTACCACTTCCTGGGCGACGCGGTCGCGCCGCTCGACCTGAAGACGGTCTCCGGCAACATCTTCACCGACCCCGAGATCGCCACCGTCGGTTACACCCAGGCCGACGTGGACAAGGGCGTGATAGACGCCCGCGTCGTCAAGCTGCCGCTGCTGCGCAACCCGCGCGCCAAGATGCAGGGCATCCGGGACGGTTTCGTGAAGCTCTTCTGCCGTCCGGGCACCGGGATCGTGGTCGGCGGTGTCGTGGTGGCGCCGCGCGCCTCGGAACTGATCCACCCGATCTCCATCGCCGTGGACAACAACCTGACCGTCGAGCAGATCGCCAACACCTTCACGGTCTACCCCTCGCTCTCGGGTTCGATCGCCGAGGTGGCCCGTCAGCTGCACACCCGGAAGGTGACGTCCGGCTCCTGACACGGCGCGGCGCACGCCGCACCCCCTGGGCCCCGGCAGCCGCACCCGGCAGCCGGGGCCCAGGCGTATCGGGGGGAGCCGCGCAGGGCGGAGCCGGGGCGCGCGGGAGCGTTTCTGCTCAGTGGGCGGGGTCCGCGGGGCCTCGCGGGCGTTCCCGCAGGTGCTCCCGGGGCCGGCCAGTCGCATATACCACCTCGGCGGACCCGCTGCGAACAATTTCTGTTATCCGGCGCAAACTGCTGAAAGCAGACGGTCGTTGGCGTTACTGTCAGTTCTGTGTTCGCTGCAGAACGTCGCCAACTGATCCTTGAAATGGTGCGGGCCAACGGAGCTGTGTCGCTCCGGGAGCTCGCCCGCGTCGTCCAGACCTCCGAAGTGACCGTACGGCGGGACGTGCGGGCGCTGGAGGCGGAAGGACTCCTCGACCGCCGCCACGGCGGTGCCGTACTCCCGGGAGGTTTCACCCGCGAATCCGGGTTCCCGCAGAAATCCCACCTCGCCTCGGCGGAGAAGACCGCCATCGCCGACCTGGCCGCCGGGCTGGTCGGCGAGGGGGAGGCGGTGGTCGTCGGCGCCGGTACGACCACCCAGGAGCTGGCCCGCCGCCTCGCCCGGGTCCCCGGGCTGACCGTCGTCACCAACTCCCTGCTGGTCGCCCAGGCGCTCGCCCACGCCAACCGGGTGGAGGTCGTCATGACCGGTGGCACCCTGCGTGGCTCCAACTACGCCCTGGTCGGCAGCGGGGCCGAACAGTCCCTCCAAGGACTGCGGGTCTCCCGAGCCTTCCTCTCCGGCACCGGGCTGACCGCCGAACGCGGTCTGTCCACCTCCAACATGCTCTCCGCCAGCGTCGACCGGGCCCTGGTCCAGGCCGCCGCCGAAGTCGTCGTCCTCGCCGACCACACCAAGCTCGGCAGCGACACCATGTTCCAGACGGTCCCCACCGACCTCATCACCCGCCTGGTCACCGACGAGCCCCCGGCCCACGAGGAGCGCGCCGTCGGCGAACTCCAGGCCCTGGCCGACCAGGGGGTGCAGATCTCCTTGGCGGGCTCCCAGTCGCCGCCCGCCGAGGCGCCCCCGCCCCCGGCCGCCCCCGGCCGGGGCGGCGGCGGAGTGCGCCGCGAGACACCCCTGCCCGGCCAGCGCCGCACCGTCCACGGAGCGCCGCCCCCGGGCGGACCGCAGGTGCGCGGGGGCGCGGGGCCCGGCGTACTGGGGGAGCAGCAGCCGGGGGAGCGGGGGAGGATGGCGGACCTTCGGCGGAGGTGAGCGGTCGCGCGGCCCCGGGTCGGCCGGGGCCGGTCAGTCCGGGCGGATGCCGCGCAGGGTGAGGGAGAGCAGACGGTCGGCCAGCTCCGGCTCGTCCGGGGTGGCCTCGGCGGCCAGCGCGATGGCGTTGGTCAGCTGCAGCAGGTCGCCGATGGAGATGTCCTGGCGGACCGCCTCCGACTCCTGGGCGCGGGCCAGCAGGGCCGAACCGGCGTCCCGCATCGGGTCGCTGCACCGCGAGAGTTCCGAACCGGCCCCGCTTGAGGCCGACATGAGTGCTCCGGACAGGCCCTGATACTCACTCGCATGAGTGATCAGTGAACGGAGCCACTCGACCAGCGCCGCACACGGATGCTCCGCCTCCAGCAGTTCTCGCGCCCGCTCCAGCAGCTCTCCCACGGCGTCGGCGAAGACCGCGCTGAGCAGAGCCTCGCGGTGCGGGAAGTGGCGGTAGAGGGTGCCGATGCCGACGCCCGCGCGGCGGGCGATCTCCTCCAGCGAGGCGTCCGTGCCGTGCGCCGCGAAGGCGCGCCGGGCCTCGGTGAGCAGGCGCTCGCGATTGCGCCGCGCGTCGGCCCGCAGGGGACGCTGGTCCGTTTCGGTCGGCATGGGTTTCCCTCCCGGGGTGGGGCTGGGCCGCCCCTTGCTGCTCCTTCAGGATGCCACGGGGGCGGGGGCCGGGCCTTCGAGCGGGGCTGCCCGGAGCGCGGGCCGGGAGGGGCGCGTCAGGGCAGGAGGTCGTCGCTGCCGGACGGCTCGTCCCGCACCGTCAGCCCCGCCACCCACAAGGGCATCAGCAGGTGCACGGCCAGAACCGCGACGAGCACCGGCGCCGCGTACGCCGTGGCCGCCTCACCCTCGACCGCGCCGGCGATCAACAGACCGACGGTGGCGCCGGCCAGCACCAGGGCCATCACCCGGTGGGCGCGGGCCCGTACCCGGGCGCGTTCGGCGGATTGGCGTTCGTCCAACGCGCGTTCGCGCAGTTCGAGCAACCCCCGGGTGGCCCCGTTGATCGCCCCGGTCGCGATCATCCACGGCACCGACAGCACCGCCACGAGGCCGGCACCCCAGGGCGAGACCCCCTCCGCGCGCGTGGAGTAGGCCATCACCCCGCCGATGGCCAGGGTCAGCACCAGGTGTGCGGCGACCACGAGGCGTCGACGGGCGGCCGTGGCGTACAGCGGCAGCGCCCGCCGATCGTTCATGATCCGCGACATGGCGTGGTCGTAGCGGGTCAGCTCCGCCGACATGACGTCTTCCTCCCGTAGATCCGGTCCGTGCCCGGCCGGAACGGCCCCGAACGAGGGCCCCGCCCGCTCGGCGGGAGCCATGGCAAGCCTGTTGTGTACCTGCTCACTGATGTATAAGGACTACTACACATCGAACGGGTCCGACAAGTCTCGCTTCGCTCTTGGGGATTGGGGAGGAGAGAGCGGGAGTGTGGGGCGAGGGTGATGGTCTACCGGTTACGTGCCGGGCCGTGGGCCCCCGGGGAAGCCGCCGATGGCGAGAGGCGGGTGGGCGGGGGGTGAACCCCTCCGGGCCCTTCGGGGCTGAACCGCGGAGGACCTGGCTGCTCCAGCGGGACCAGAGCGGGAGTGGTCCGGCGCATGGATCTCGGACGAGCGAACGTGGGCGGTCCAGGCTTTGGCGGTCGGCGGTCAGTGTGGCCTGCTTGCGGCCCTGGAGACGAGAGCCTGAAATCGCGGGGTGTGCGGCGGAGTTCGGTACGTCTCCGACGGTTGCCGGTTCGGCTCTGCTCGGCCGGTGGCGCGTTGTTCCGGCGGGCGATCCGACGCGGAACGGGACTCCGGAACAGGACCAGGGAGGCGGCCTCGTCCGCCCGGGCGGGCAGCTTCCAGAGGCGGCCGGCCCGTGCGACGGCCCGGCGGATGGGCGGGACGGGCAGGAGTGGCGAGCCCAGGCGTGTATGGCACGCACCGGGCCGGCAGGGAGGGGGTCGTCGGCCGGTTCTCCTGTGGGCAGTGGCCGAGAGGCGGGGGAGGGAGTGCGCCACGGCACTGGAAGGGCCGGGCGGTACGGAGAACGGGCCCCGGCGAATGTGGCGCATTCCAGGGGCCCGTTCTCCGTGGCTGGAGATGGTCAGCCGGTCAGTCCTTGATCTCGCAGATGACGGCGCCAGAAGTGAGCGAGGCGCCGACCTCGGCGGCCAGGCCCTTGATGGTGCCGGAACGGTGGGCGTTCAGCGGCTGCTCCATCTTCATGGCCTCCAGGACGACGACGAGGTCGCCTTCCTTGACCTCCTGGCCCTCCTCCACCGCGATCTTGACGATCGTGCCCTGCATGGGGGAGGCGAGGCTGTCGCCGGAGGCGGCCGGGCCGGACTTCTTGGCGGCGCGGCGCTTCGGCTTGGCGCCGGCCGCGAGGCCGGTACGGGCCAGGGACATGCCCAGCGAGGACGGGAGGGAGACCTCCAGGCGCTTGCCGCCGACCTCCACCACGACCGTCTCGCGACCTGCCTCGTCCTCGGCGTCACCGTCGGCCGGGGCGTCGAACGGCTTGATCTCGTTGACGAACTCGGTCTCGATCCACCGGGTGTGGATGGTGAACGGCTCGCTGGACCCAGTGAGTTCGGGGGCGAAGGCCGGGTCGGCGACGACCGCCCGGTGGAACGGGATGGCCGTCGCCATGCCCTCCACGGTGAACTCCGCCAGCGCCCGGGCGGCGCGCTGGAGTGCCTGCTCGCGGGTGGCGCCGGTGACGATGAGCTTGGCCAGCAGGGAGTCCCAGGCCGGGCCGATCACGCTGCCCGACTCCACACCGGCGTCCAGGCGGACACCGGGGCCGGCCGGGGCGTCGAAGCGGGTGACGGTACCGGGCGCGGGCAGGAAGCCCCGGCCCGGGTCCTCGCCGTTGATACGGAACTCGAAGGAGTGGCCGCGCAGTACGGGGTCCCCGTAGCCCAGCTCCTCGCCGTCGGCGATCCGGAACATCTCGCGGACCAGGTCGATCCCCGCGACCTCCTCGGTGACCGGGTGCTCCACCTGCAGGCGGGTGTTGACCTCCAGGAAGGAGATCGTGCCGTCGTTGCCGACGAGGAACTCGACGGTGCCCGCGCCGACGTAACCGGCTTCCTTGAGGATGGCCTTGGACGCCGAGTACAGCTCCTCGACCTGGGCCTCGCTCAGGAAGGGGGCGGGGGCTTCCTCGACCAGCTTCTGGTGGCGGCGCTGGAGCGAGCAGTCACGGGTCGAGACGACGACGACGTTGCCGTGCTGGTCGGCCAGGCACTGCGTCTCGACGTGGCGCGGCTTGTCCAGGTAGCGCTCGACGAAGCACTCGCCCCGGCCGAAGGCCGCGACGGCCTCCCGCACGGCCGAGTCGTACAGCTCCGGCACCTCTTCCAGCGTGCGGGCCACCTTCAGTCCGCGCCCGCCACCGCCGAACGCCGCCTTGATCGCGATCGGCAGGCCGTGCTCCTCGGCGAAGGCCACCACCTCGTCGGAACCGGAGACCGGGTCCGGGGTACCGGCGACCAGGGGAGCTCCGGCGCGCTGCGCGATGTGACGGGCCGCCACCTTGTCGCCGAGGTCGCGGATGGCCTGCGGCGGGGGACCGATCCAGGTCAGCCCCGCGTCGATGACCGCCTGCGCGAACTCCGCGTTCTCGGAGAGGAAACCGTAGCCGGGGTGGATCGCGTCCGCGCCGGAGTCGGCGGCGGCCCGGAGCACCTTGGCGATGTCCAGATAGCTGGCCGCTGGCGTGTCACCGCCCAGGGCGAACGCCTCGTCGGCCGCGCGGACGTGCAGCGCGTCCCGGTCCGGGTCGGCGTAGACCGCTACGCTCTCGATCCCCGCGTCCCGGCAGGCCCTGGCAACGCGGACAGCGATTTCGCCTCGGTTGGCGATGAGCACCTTGCGCACGATGGCTCCCTCCTTGAAACAAGCTGAGTTTAGGGACTGCCCACACGGCTCCACGACCCGTCCCCAGAGGTGAGCTTGCCCACACGGAGTGTGATCCGAGGCTCACGAAGGTGGCTGCATCCCTTGTCGCACCAAGGTACGCGGGGAATCCCCCGGGGGCAGCAGGTCCTCGGTGTGGTCAAGGTCTCTGTGGTTGGACGCGTCCCGCACTCCAGGTTCTTTGTGGAATCCCTACGAAGGGCGTGGGATTTCTTTGCGGTCCGGCGAGTGTCGCCGGAGTCTTGTCCGGGGGTTTACCGGTAAGTAGCGTTCGCGCTGTCGCCGTACTGCGGGTAACCGTGTGCGGCGCCCCGTCGGCGCACCCAACCGGGCTGGCGCGCGGGCCGAGGTTCCGGTCGCCCGGCCGGACGGAGCAGGGGGTGGCGCGGTGGTGCGGAGAGTGGCGGCGATCGCGGCGGGAGTCGCGCTGATCGCGGAGGCGTTCGGCGTCTTCATGCTGTTGATGACGGTGGGCATCGTGGTGGAGAACCAGTCGATGTCCCTCGACGGGCTCGACCCGGCGCTGGTGTCCGACGGGGCGCTCGGCTTCGGAGTCTTCTCGGCGGTCCTCCTCGCCGGCTGCGGCCTGGTGCTGTTGCTCGCCGGAGGGCGTGACCGCGCACCGGCGCGCTTCGGCCGCGTCCTGCTCGTCATCGTCTCCGTCGTCCACGGCGTACTCGGAGCCCTCACGGTCGGCCTGGTCGGCTGGACGGCCTTCGCCGTACTGATGGCGGTGCTCGCGCTGATCGTGTTCACGCTGGTCGCCTACGGGGCCGGTGGCCGGTCGGAAGGGCCGGAGCCGGGGGAGGGCGCGCGCGAGGAGCAGGGCGAGGAGCGGACACAGGGTCAGGAGAGGGCCCAGGGAGAGGTGGGGTCGAAGCCTGTCGCCTAGGCGGGGGTGGGTGAGGCCGGTACGGGTTCCAGGGGGCACGAGGCTCCTCCTCTCTCTTCTCTCTGCTCGGCGTTTGCTGTCGTCTTGTCATCCCGGCCCGCCCTGGGGGCTCTTGTGGCCGCCGGGGCTTCGATTCGGGGCGGCCGATGCCCCGGCGGATGTCAGGGGCAGGTGCGCGCCAGAGGTCCGGCCGAGGGGGGCGAGGCTCTTCGCCGAGGCGCCGCGCGACCTGAACTCGTGTGCGAGGAAGTCTTGTCCGCTTCTCGCACCTTCTACGCTCCGTTGTCCGCATACCCCCCATTCGAGTGAACGGGGGCTTCAGGGCTGGGTGCTCGCACTCGCGATGATTACTCTCTGTAGTTGAAAGTGTGGCTCGCGACTCTGGAGGTTCGATGCGTGCATTCGTCCTGGCGGTGGTGACCGTCACCGCATCCCGGTACGCCGTTCTTCGACTTGCCGCTGGTGGCGTCGGCTTCGGGGGTGGTTGCTCCAGGCCGGACCACGCGCCCGGAAGCGCTTCGCCGGCGCACGAGGAGTCGCCGGACGCGGGGAGCTGGTCGGCCCGTAGTCACACCGGGCAACCAGCCGCCCGCCAGGCCGACTTCGCTCTGCACTCGGGAGGGCCGCCGCCGCCACGGGCGGCGGGGTGTACGCGTCCGCCCCGCGCACCGAGTCCTCAGGACCGAGGGCGGCGGGGCCGGGCCGAGCTACTCCCAGAAGTCGGTGATTGCCAGGCCGAGTTCGTCGAGGAGGCGGCGCAGCAGGGGCAGCGAGAGGCCGATGACGTTGCCGGGGTCGCCGTCGATACCGTCGATGAACGGCGCCGACCGGCCGTCCAGGGTGAACGCCCCGGCCACGTGCAGCGGTTCACCGCTCGCCACGTACGCGGCGATCTCCTCGTCGGAGGGTTCTCCGAAACGGACCGTGGTGGAGGCGGTGGCGGAGGCCCGGCGGCCGCTGGCCGTGTCGATGACGCAATGGCCGGTGCGCAGCACGCCGTTCCGCCCCCGCATCGCCTTCCAGCGGCCCGTGGCGTCCTCCGCGTCGACCGGCTTGCCGAGCGCCACCCCGTCCAGATCCAGCACCGAGTCGCAGCCGATCAGGACCGAACCCGCCGCCTCGGGTCTGGCCGCCACCGCGTCCGCCTTGGCCTCGGCGAGTACCAGCGCCAGCGCGCCTGGGGAATCGGCGGTCAGCGCGTCCTCGTCCACCCCGCTGACGATCACCTCGGGCACCAGCCCGGCCTGCCGCAGCAGGCCGAGGCGGGCGGGGGAGGCCGATGCCAGCACCACACGACGATTACTCATCCCCCGACCCTAACCGCCCGCCGACCGCCCTGCGGACCGGCCTCCGGGCGGGCCCGGGAAGGCGGGGCGCCCTGGTCAGCGCAGTCCCAGCACACACATCACGACCACCGCCGCCACCGCCAGCAGCACCCACGCGCGACGCAGCATCGCGTGCGCCTCGCGCGCGGCGCGGGGCACCTCTTCCTCACGTTCCATGGAGTCGGACCACAACATGAATCCGATCCTCCGCTCCGTACGCCGGAGGCGCTTGAGTACGGGTACTCAAGCGCCTCCCAGGCCACCGGCGGCCCCGGGCCCGTGCCCGCGCGGGGCAGCGGGGCCTACGACGGCCAGAACGTCCGCGCCCACGCGCGCGGGCCGGGCGCCGGCATCCGGGACCGGGCGATGCGCGCCGGGTCGGACCATCCCTCGGGCGTGCGCGGCCCCTCGTCGGAACCGCTCGCGGAGGCGGCCCGCGCCCGGACCACGGCGAGAGCGGCGGCCAGTTCCTCCGGCGTCGGGTTGCCCCGTACGACCTTGATCATCATCTCGGGCCTCCAGGCAGTGCCGAATCCGTCAGAGCGGGATGTTGCCGTGCTTCTTCGGCGGCAGGCTCTCCCGCTTGGTACGCAGTTGCCGCAGTCCCCGCACGATGTGGCTGCGGGTGTCGGACGGCATGATCACCGCGTCGATGTAGCCGCGCTCGGCCGCCGTGTAGGGGTTGAGCAGCGCCTCCTCGTACTCCTGGATCAGGCGCGCGCGGACTCCCTCCAGCCCGTCGGCGGGGGTCTGCGCCAGCGTGCGGCGGTGCAGGATGTTGACCGCGCCCTGCGCGCCCATCACGGCGATCTGCGCCGTCGGCCAGGCCAGGTTGAGGTCGGCTCCCAGGTGCTTGGAGCCCATCACGTCGTACGCCCCGCCGAACGCCTTGCGGGTGATCACGGTGATCAGCGGCACCGTCGCCTCGGCGTAGGCGTAGATCAGCTTGGCGCCGCGGCGGATGATGCCGGTGTGCTCCTGGTCGACGCCCGGCAGGAAGCCCGGCACGTCGACGAAGGTCAGGACCGGGATGTTGAAGGCGTCGCAGGTCCGTACGAAGCGGGCGGCCTTCTCACTCGCGTCGATGTCCAGGCAGCCGGCGAACTGCATCGGCTGGTTGGCGACGACGCCCACCGGGTGGCCCTCGACCCGGCCGAAGCCGGTGACGATGTTCGGCGCGAACAGGGCCTGCGTCTCCAGGAACTCCCCGTCGTCCACCACGTGCTCGATGACGCGCAGCATCTCGTACGGCTGGTTGGCGCTGTCCGGGACGATGACGTTCAGCTCGCGGTCCTCGTCGTTCACCTCCAGGTCGGCCTCCTCGGGGAAGACCGGGGCCTCGCTGAGGTTGTTCGACGGCAGGTAGGACAGCAGCGACTTGACGTACTCGATGGCGTCCTTCTCGTCGCCCGCCATGTGGTGCGCGACGCCCGAGGTGGCGTTGTGCGTCCGCGCACCGCCCAGCTCCTCGAAGCCGACGTCCTCACCGGTGACCGTCTTGATGACGTCCGGACCCGTGATGAACATGTGCGAGGTCTGGTCGACCATCACCGTGAAGTCGGTGATCGCCGGCGAGTACACCGCGCCGCCCGCGGCCGGGCCCACCACCAGGGAGATCTGCGGGATCACGCCGGAGGCATGGGTGTTGCGACGGAAGATCTCGCCGTACATGCCGAGGGCGCTCACGCCCTCCTGGATGCGTGCGCCGCCCGAGTCGTTGATACCGATGACCGGGCAGCCGTTCTTCAGCGCGAAGTCCATCACCTTGATGATCTTCTGCCCGAAGACCTCGCCGAGAGCCCCGCCGAAGACCGTGAAGTCCTGCGAGAAGACCGCCACCGGTCGGCCGTCGACCATGCCGTAGCCCGTCACGACGCCGTCCCCGTAGGGCCGGTTCGCCTCCAGGCCGAAGTTGGTGGAGCGGTGCCGGGCGAACTCGTCCAGCTCCACGAAGGAGCCCTCGTCGAGGAGGAGGTCGATGCGCTCACGCGCCGTCAGTTTGCCCTTGGCGTGCTGCTTCTCGACCGCACGCGCGGAACCGGCGTGAGTGGCCTCTTCGATCCGGCGCTGCAGGTCCGCGAGCTTGCCCGCGGTGGTGTGCAGCTCGGGGTTGGGCGGTGTGGTGGCGTTTTCCGGCGCGGACATCGGGATGCGGCTCCCTGCCTGGTCACGAGGGGTGGACGGTCGGTCTCCGGCACCGTGAGGGCGGCGGCCGGAGACCGGGACGGCGCAAGGCCGCTGAGCTACTGTGCCGTAGCGTATCGGCGCCGCTCCGCTTCGTCAGTGCGGTGTTTGCCACACACGTGTGCGCTTGCGCACGGAGTGAAGAGGGGCATTCCGGGGGAGACGACAGGGCCCGGCGGACGCTGTCGGTGTGCGGACACCGCCTCCCGGGAGCCCCCCACCGCGGGCCGGCTTGCGGGGTCGGCGTTGGCCAGGACCGCCCGGGGAGGGGCAGGCTGGGACCCATGACACCGACCGACCGCCCCGGGCGCCGAAACGGCCCCGCTCCCTGGTCCGACCTCAGCAGGCCGCCGCTGCACGAGTCCGCGCTGCGCCGCGCGCTCGTGCGGCCCGGCGGAATGTGGACCTCCCTCGACGTGGTCCAGGAGACCGGCTCCACCAACGCCGACCTCGCCGCCCGGGCCACGGAGCTGCCCGGGGGCACGGTCCTCGTGGCCGAGGAGCAGCTCGCCGGGCGCGGCCGGCTCGACCGCCGGTGGTCCGCTCCGGCGCGCTCCGGGATCTTCTTCTCGGTCCTGCTGCGCCCCACGGCTCCCGTCGAGAGGTGGGGCTGGCTGCCGCTGCTGACCGGCGTCGCCGTCGCTTCGGCCGTCTCCCGGATCGCGGGCGTCGACACCGGACTCAAGTGGCCCAACGACCTGATGGTCACCGTGGGCGACGAGGAGCGGAAGGCGGGCGGCATCCTCGCGGAGATGGCGGACGGCGGCATCGTGATCGGCGTCGGCGTCAACGTCAGCCTGCGCGCCGACGAGCTGCCCGTCCCCGCAGCCGGCTCGCTCGGCCTCGCGGGGGCCGCGGTCGCCGACCGGGACCCGCTGCTGCGCGCCGTACTGCGGTCGCTGGAGGAGTGGTACGGGCGTTGGCAGGAGGCGGACGGTGATGCCGTGGCCTGCGGGGTGCAGGCGGCCTACGCCGCGGGATGCGTGACCCTCGGCCGCGCCGTACGGGCAGAGCTGCCGGGCGGAGAGGCGCTCACCGGCGAGGCGGTCGCCCTCGACGGGGACGGGCGGCTGGTCCTCGCCACCGGGGACGGCGTGCAGCGTCCAGTGGGTGCCGGGGACATCGTCCACCTGCGGCCGGACGGTCCCCCGGAGGGCTCCCGTCAGGAGTGAGCCAGGGCACACTGCCGTATCGTTGGGCCCGGTCCACAGGCGACCGCCGCAGATCGGAAGGGCAGCTGGCAGTGACCGTCGACGACACGGGTTCCGGTACCGGGACGCCGCGCGGTCCCCACGGCCGGGACACCGGCGGCGGGGACGGGGCGTCCGACAGCGCTGCCCCTGACGGCGCCGCCCCCGACGGCTCCGCATCCGACAGCGCGGCCCCCGGTGGTGGGCACGGGTCAGGTTCCGGCGCCCCCGAGCGCGGTCTGCCCGATCTTCCCGACCGGCCCGAGCGCGGCGCGGAGCAGCAGGACGACGGCGGGCACGGCGAGCCCCGGCAGGACCCGCTGGCATTGCGTATCGAAGGGCTGATCCTCGGAGCGGAACGCCGGTACACGCCGTTCCAGGCCGCCCGGGCCGCCGGGGTCTCCATGGAGCTGGCCTCCCGCTTCTGGCGCGCCATGGGGTTCGCCGACATCGGGCAGGCCAAGGCGCTCACCGAGGCAGACGTCCTGGCGCTGCGGCGGCTGGCCGGTCTGGTCGAGGCGGGGCTGCTGAGCGAGGCGATGGCCGTCCAGGTGGCGCGGTCCACCGGGCAGACGACCGCGCGGCTGGCCGAGTGGCAGATCGACTCCTTCCTGGAAGGGCTCACCGAGCCGCCCGAGCCCGGGATGACGCGTACCGAGGTCACGTATCCGCTGATCGAGCTGCTCCTGCCCGAGCTGGAGGAGTTCCTCGTCTACGTGTGGCGACGGCAGCTGGCCGCCTCGACCGGGCGGGTCATCCAGGTGGCGGACGACGAGGAGATGGTCGACCGGCGGTTCGCCGTCGCCTTCGCGGACCTCGTCGGCTTCACCCGGCTGACCCGGCGGATGGAGGAGGAGGAACTCGGGGAGCTGGTCGAGGCGTTCGAGACCACCGCGGCCGACCTGGTCGCCGCACGCGGGGGGCGCCTGGTCAAGACCCTCGGGGACGAGGTGCTCTTCGCCGCGGACGACGCGGGGACGGCCGCCGAGATCGCCCTGTTGCTGATCGAGGCCATGGCGAACGACGGGAGCATGCCCGAACTGCGGGTGGGGATGACCTTCGGGACGATCACCACCCGGATGGGCGATGTGTTCGGGACGACCGTGAACCTCGCCTCCCGACTCACCTCCATAGCGCCCAAGAACGGGATTCTGGTGGACAGCGCGTTCGCGGCGGAGCTGGTGCGGACCGGGGAGGCGCCGGCCTCCGAGGCGGAGGCCGCGGCCGCGGAGGAGCCGGGGGAGTACCGGTTCGCCTTGCAGCCCATGCACCAGCGGCCGGTGCGAGGGCTGGGGTCGGTCGAGCCCTGGCTGCTCACTCGCCGGGACTGACCCTCGGAAGCGGTCGGGCCGCGGCTCCTTCCGCCTCGGCCTGCGGGCGGACCCGGTCCGGCGGTGCCGTGCCCGTCCCCCCGCGGGGTCGGCGGTGGCACCGAGCGTCGACCGGGCCCTGTCTGGCGTGCGGGGCCCCGACTAGGATCGGGGTAACGATCGTTAACCTCAGCCAGGAGCAGGCCATGCCGCAAACCGCAGAGCACCTCACGATCACCCGCCACGGCCACGTGGCGGAACTGGCCCTGAACCGCCCCGAGGCGATGAACGCCGTCTCCACCGACCTGGCGCGGCAACTGGCCGGCGCCTGCGAGGAACTGGCGCGCGACCGGGACGTGCGGGTCACCGTGCTGACCTCCACCCACCCCAAGGCGTTCTGCGTGGGAGCCGACCTGAAGGAGCGCAACCGCTTCACGGACGCCGATCTGGTCCGGCAGCGGCCCACGGCGAGGGCGGCGTACACGGGGGTGCTGGAGCTGCCGATGCCGACCATCGCGGCGGTGCACGGTTACGCCCTGGGGGGCGGGTACGAACTGGCGCTGGCCTGCGACCTGATCGTCGCCGACCCGACGGCGGTGGTGGGACTGCCCGAGGTCTCGGTGGGTGTGATCCCGGGCGGTGGCGGTACGCAGCTCCTGCCGCGCCGGGTGGGAGCGGCCCGAGCGGCGGAGTTGGTCTTCAGCGCCCGCCGGGTGGCGGGGGCGGAGGCGCTCGCCCTGGGGCTGGTCGACCGGCTGGCCGAGGAGGGGCAGGACCGCGCGGAGGCCCTGGAACTGGCGACGGCCATGGCCGCCCACTCCCCGGTCGGCCTGCGCAACGCCAAGCGCGCCCTGCGCCTCGGGCAGGGCCTGGACCTGCGGGCGGGCCTGGAGGTCGAGGACGCGGCCTGGCGCGCCACCGCCTTCTCCGGCGACCGCGCCGAAGGTGTCGCCGCGTTCAACGAGAAGCGCGCCCCGAAGTGGCCCGGCGAGTGACCGCACCCTCCGGCTCGCACGTGCCCAAAGCCGCCGTTCGCCGAGTCGTGGACTGACACCGCGCACCCCCGCCGCGCATACACGGCTCGGGTGTCCCCGTAGTCGACCGTCGGGGAAGAGCCCCCGGCCCTGAGGGGCCCGGGGAGTCCGCGCGGGTGACCGTGCGTGGGATGGGGGAGGGCCGGGGGCCGTGTTCCGTTCTGCGGTGTGCGGCCGGGCCTCGCAGGACGGCGCGTCGCGCGGAGCGGGGCGGGCGCGGGGTGGCCCTGGCAGGGCACAGCCCCCGGAAGGCGGCGGTCCGTCCGGTGAACGCCGTGGCCAGGGGCGCCACGGAGCCACCGCCGGGGCCGAGCGCCCGCCCGGCCCCGGGCGTCCCGGTCCCGCCCCGTAGCGCAGCAAAACGTCTCACCCGCTGCGATATGTCCCTAGCCTGGGGAGATGGGAGATGATCTCCGGCTCCGGGCCGTGGTGGGGCTGGCGCAGGCGATGGCGGCGGCTCAGGGGCCGCGGGAGGTGTGGCGGGGGGCAGCGCTCGGGGCCTGTCGGGCGCTCGGCGGGAGTTTCGCGGCGCTGTCGGTCTGGGAGCGGGAGCAGGGTCGGTTGCGGGTGCTGGTCAACGCGGGGCGGCTGGCGGCTGGGGAGGAGGAGTACCCGGAGGCGGAGACGTATCCGGTGCACCAGTTCCCGGAGATCACGGAGTTCCTGCACGAGCGGTGGGCGGGGGGCGGGGAGCCGGACGCCTGGGTGGAGACGGCCGACGGGCGGGCGGAGGGGCGGCCCGGCTACTGCCATCAGCGGGTCGCGGCCCTGCGGCGCCGGGGCCGGGGGTGTTGTGTGGTGGCGCCGATCGTGCTGCACGGGCATGCGTGGGGTGAGCTGTACGTGGCGCGGGAGCCGGGGGAGGTGGTGTTCGGCCGGGCCGACGCCGGCTTCGCGACGGTGCTGGCGGCGGTGGTGGCCGCCGGGATCGTGCAGTGCGAGCGGCTGGAGGAGGCGCGGCGGCTGGCGTACACGGACGCGCTCACGGGGCTGGCCAACCGGCGGGCGGTCGACGCGCGGCTCGACGAGGCGGTGGAGGCGCATCGGGCCGAGGGGGCGGTGGTGTCCCTGGTGGTCTGCGACGTGAACGGGCTGAAGCGGGTCAACGACACCCATGGCCACGCGGTCGGCGACCGGCTGCTGGAGCGGTTCGGCTCGCTGCTGTCGCTCTGCGGGGCGATGCTGCCGGGGACGCTGGCGGCCCGGCTCGGCGGGGACGAGTTCTGCCTGGTCAGCGTCGGCCCCGAGGCGGGCGAGGTGGTGGCGGTGGCCGAGGAGCTGTGCGAGCGGGCGTACGGGCTCGCGACGGGGGAGGGGGTGGCCTGCGGGGTCGCCTCGACGGGGGACCCGATCGGCGAGGTCCGGTCGGCGCGCCGGCTCTTCCGGCTGGCGGACGCCGCGCAGTACCGGGCGAAGGCGGTACGGGCCCGGGGGCCGGTCGTGGCCGGCCGCGAGGCCGAGCCGGAGACCGGCGCCGACGCGGTGCTGAAACTGGCCGACGCCCCACCGCCGGAGGGCGGCGAGCGGCGGCGCATCCGGGGGCGCAGGGAGGGGACCGGTGACCCGCGACGACCCGGCCGCACCAGGCGAAACCGGTAACGGGCTCTCCCGCCCACCACCCGTGACAGCGCGGGATTCACTGCGTACGCTCCTGAATATGGATATGCACACTGTGGTGGTGGGAACCTCCGGCACCAGCGCGGCCGACGTCGTCGCGGTGGCCCGTGACGGAGCCCGCGTCGCACTCTCCCCGGAAGCCCTGGCCGCGCTCGCCCACGCCAGGGAGGCGGTCGACGCGCTGGCCGCCAGGCCCGACCCGGTCTACGGGGTCTCCACCGGGTTCGGCGCCCTCGCCACCCGCCACATCGGCCCGGAGCTGCGTACCCAGCTCCAGCGCAACATCGTCCGGTCGCACGCGGCGGGCATGGGGCCGCGGGTGGAGCGCGAGGTGGTGCGGGCGCTGATGTTCCTGCGGCTGAAGACGCTCTGCTCCGGGTACACCGGCGTCCGCCCCGAGGTGGCGCAGACCGTCGCCGACGTGCTGAACGCCGGGATCACCCCGGTCGTCCATGAGTACGGCTCGCTGGGCTGCTCCGGCGACCTGGCACCGCTCAGCCACTGCGCGCTGGCGCTGATGGGCGAGGGGGACGCCGCAGGCCCCGACGGCGCCGTGCGGCCCGCCGCCGAGCTGCTGGCCGAGCACGGCATCATCCCCGTCGAGCTGCGCGAGAAGGAGGGGCTCGCGCTGCTCAACGGCACCGACGGCATGCTCGGCATGCTGGTCATGGCCCTCGCCGACCTCGACCGGCTCTACACCACGGCCGACATCACCGCCGCCCTCACCCTGGAGGCGCTGCTCGGCACGGACCGCGTCCTCGCCCCCGAGCTGCACGCCGTGCGCCCGCACCCCGGGCAGGCGGCCAGCGCCGCCAACATGGCAGCCGTGCTGGCCGGCTCCGGGCTGGTCGGCGGGCACCAGGACGACGCCCCGCGCGTGCAGGACGCGTACTCGGTTCGTTGTGCGCCGCAGGTCGCGGGGGCGGGCCGGGACACACTGGCGCACGCCCGGCTCGTGGCTGAGCGTGAGCTGGCTGCGGCTGTGGACAATCCGCTGGTCATCGGGGGGCGCGTGGAGTCCAACGGCAACTTCCACGGGGCGCCCGTCGCCTATGTGCTGGACTTCGTGGCCATCGCCGTCGCCGACCTCGCCTCGATCGCCGAGCGCCGCACCGACCGGCTCCTGGACAAGAACCGGTCGCACGGGCTGCCGCCCTTCCTCGCCGACGACCCGGGCGTCGACTCCGGCCTCATGATCGCCCAGTACACGCAGGCCGCCCTGGTCAGCGAGTTGAAGCGGCTCGCCGTCCCGGCCTCCGCCGACTCCATCCCGTCCTCCGCGATGCAGGAGGACCACGTCTCCATGGGCTGGGCCGCCGCCCGCAAGCTGCGGACCGCCGTGGACGCGCTGACCCGGGTGCTCGCGGTCGAGTTGTACGCGGCGACCCGCGCCATCGAGCTGCGGGCCGGCCTCACCCCGGCCCCGGCCTCCGCCGCCGTCGTCGCGGCGCTGCGGGCGGCCGGCGTCGAGGGGCCCGGGCCGGACCGGGTGCTCGCCCCGGATCTGGCTCTGACCACCGAGTTCGTGCGCTCGGGGCGTCCGGTCGTCGCCGCCGAGCAGCACACCGGGCCGCTGGCCTGAGTGACTGCCCCACCGGGTGACGGCGGGGTGGGGAGGAGCGCGGGCGCCGCCGTCCGGGAGGTGGGGAGGGGGTGGGGGCGCTCGTAAGAAAAGTGGTGGGGGTGTTCGCGCGGGAGTGTGCGCGGGGAGTGCCGGGGGAGTGGCTGATTGTCGCCGGTGGGGGGACGCGGGGGGTTGCGAAGGGGTGCCGCGGGGAAGCGGGGGCGGTCATGTGGCATGGAGCACGTGCCGTTTCCCGCGGCGGGAGGATCAGGTCAGTCCCGCGTCCTTCGCGAGCCACGGGCCGCGGCGGGCCGAGTAGGCCACGAAGCCCGCCCCGACCAGCAGGAACGCGGTTCCGCCGACGAGGTACGGGGTGGTGTCCACGCTGCCGGAGTCGGCGAGCAGGGGTTCCTCGCCGGCCGGTTCGGCGGCGGGGACGCCGACGCTGGTGGTCCCCTGTTCCTGGGAGGCGGCGCCGCTCGCCGTGCCCGAGGCGTTGGCCGACGGGACGAACCACAGCGCCCCCAGCAGGGTCGCGGCGGTGGTGGTGGTGAGAAGTGATCGTCGTGCGGTGGACGACACGGATTCGATCCCCCTTGTGGCGCTGGTGAATTGGCCGTGCGGGGTTGATCGTAGTGACCGCCGGGGGCGGGGGAAAGCAGAGGGGCGCGTATCGGGGCGGGGTACTGCCCGGCGGTACGAGTGTGCGACGGTTGAGCCAACGGTTCGTATGAGTTCGGGCGAATTGGGCAGGAGGCCACC
The DNA here is from genome assembly GCF_051397025.1 of Streptomyces sp. BBFR102. Taxonomy (NCBI): domain Bacteria; kingdom Bacillati; phylum Actinomycetota; class Actinomycetes; order Kitasatosporales; family Streptomycetaceae; genus Streptomyces; species Streptomyces sp. BBFR102. Next base: position 1,882,252 of record NZ_CP195757.1, on the reverse strand, counting down.
GAGCGGGGAGTGGCCGAATCCGGCCGCCCCTGGTCGCCGATGGCGTGAGCTGCTAGAACGTCCCTGATGGGCGGTCGTGGTGTAGCTCACATCGGCGAGCGAAGGGGAACCGGACTTACCGGGCGGGTGTTGTAAACCTGTAGTGGGGACAGGCGTCCTTGGGGACGCGGTCCGGACCGCGTCAGGGGCCAGGCCGCCAGGACGTCCGGGGATCAGCAACGATGGAGAAGCGTGTGATGACGGACAGTAGGCGGCGCAAGGCTCTTGCGGCCGCGTCCGCACTGCTCGGCGGAGTGCTCGTGCTCACGGCGTGCGGTGGCGGCGACGGCGGGGGCGCGTCGGAGAGCGGCGAGAAGTCGCAGGCGGAGGTTGACGAGGCCGCGGCCAAGAAGACCTCGGCGGCTCGAATAAAGATCACGCCCAAGGACGGCTCGGACAACGCCAGCATCAACAACGACGCCGAGGTGGCCGTCGCCAAGGGCAAGCTGACCGACGTCAGCATGAAGTCCGCGGACGGCACCGACGTGCCGGGTACCTTCTCCGCCGACAAGACCTCCTGGAAGCCCGAGGGCCCGCTCCAGCGCGCCACGGTCTACAAGATCGCCGCCGAGGCGGCGGACGGCGAGGGCCGCAAGGCCCACGAGAACGCCTCCTTCACCACGGTCTCGCCGGACAACAGCTTCATCGGCAACTTCACGCCGGAGGACGGTTCGACCGTCGGCGTCGGCATGCCCGTCTCGATCAACTTCGACAAGGGCATCACCGACAAGGCCGCCGTGCAGAACGGCATCAAGGTCTCCAGCAGCAGCGGCCAGGAAGTCGTCGGCCACTGGTTCAACGACAAGCGGCTCGACTTCCGCCCCGAGGACTACTGGGCCGGCGACTCCACCGTCACCCTCAAGCTCGACCTCGACGGCGTCGAGGGCGCCGACGGCGTCTACGGCGTCCAGCAGAAGACGGTCACCTTCAAGATCGCCCGGAACCAGGTCAGCATCGTCGACGCCAATACCAAGACGATGAAGATCACCCGGGACGGCAAGACGGTCAAGACCATCCCGATCTCGGCCGGATCGCCCGACAACAAGACGTACGAAGGCCGGATGGTGATCTCCGAGAAGTTCAAGGAGACCCGGATGAACGGCGCCACCGTCGGCTTCACCGACGACGACGGCAAGGGCGAGTACGACATCAAGGACGTGCCGCACGCCATGCGGCTCTCGACCTCGGGCACCTTCATCCACGGCAACTACTGGGGCGACAAGTCCATCTTCGGCAGCGCCAACACCAGCCACGGCTGTGTCGGTCTCGCCGACGCCAAGGGCGCCAACGACGCCTCCACCCCCGGCGCCTGGTTCTACAACAACTCGATGGTCGGTGACGTGGTCGACGTCCGGAACACCGGCGACAAGACCATCGCCCCCGACAACGGCCTCAACGGCTGGAACATGGACTGGGCGCAGTGGAAGGCCGGCTCCGCCGTCTGACCCCACCCCTTCGTCCGGTCCCGCACCGGCCGTGAAGGGCCCCGCCTCCCTCCCCGGAGGCGGGGCCCTTTCGCCTTCCGCTCCCACCTGCGCCTTGACCACCCCTCATGGAGCGCTGCCCTGTCGCGGCGTGCTCCTCACCGACCTCCGGCGCGGACCACGGCGCCGCGGAAGGCAGCGCCGGTCGACGCACGGCACCAGCGCCACCGCCGACGCTTCCGGCCGCCTCGCCCCTCTCCGACCCCGCAGGTCGAAGCCCCCTGAAGCCACGGTTCCGGGGCGGCCGGCCCCCGCCCCGGAGCCGTTGGCCCCTGCACCGGCCGACGCCGTAGGGTCGGGAGGCTGAACACCCCCCGCACCACCTGGAGGTCACCCCTCATGACTCGGACGGTTTCCGCCTACGCGGTCCCCGCGCCCGGCGCACCCCTGGAGCGCACCACCATCGAGCGGCGCACCCCCGGCCCGCACGACGTGCTGATCGACATCGCCTACGCCGGCATCTGCCACAGCGACATCCACCAGGCCCGCGACGGCTGGGCCGAGGGCATCTTCCCGATGGTCCCCGGCCACGAGATCGCCGGTACCGTCGCCGCCGTCGGCGACGCCGTGACCCGCTTCCGTGTCGGCGACCGGGTCGGGGTCGGCTGCATGGTCGACTCCTGCCGTACCTGCGAGTTCTGCCTCGCGGGGCAGGAGCAGAACTGCGCGGGCGGCTCCACCGGCACCTACAACGCGATAGGCCGGGACGGAGAGCCCACCTACGGCGGCTACGCGACCCACGTCGTCGTCGACGAGAACTTCACCGTCCGCATCCCCGACAGCCTGCCGCTGGACGTGGCCGCGCCGCTGCTCTGCGCCGGCATCACCGTCTACTCCCCGCTGCGCCACTGGCAGGCCGGGCCCGGCAAGAAGGTCGCCATCGTCGGCCTCGGCGGCCTCGGGCACATGGGCGTCAAGATCGCCCACGCCCTCGGCGCCGAGGTGACCGTGCTCAGCCAGTCCCTGCGCAAGCGCGAGGACGGCCTGAAACTCGGCGCCGACCACTACTACGCCACCGCCGACGGCACGGTCTTCGACGAACTGGCCGGCACCTTCGACCTGATCGTCTCCACCGTCTCGGCGCCCCTGGACTTCGGCGGCTACCTCAAGCTGCTCCGCCCCGACGGCGCCCTCGTCAACGTCGGCGCCCCCGAAGAGCCGGTCTCGCTCAACCTCTTCTCGCTGATCGGCGGCCGCAAGACGCTGGCCGGCTCCAACATCGGCGGCATCCCCGAGACCCAGGAGGTGCTGGACTTCTGCGCCGAGCACGGCCTCGGCGCGGAGATCGAGGTGATCCGCGCCGACCAGATCAACGAGGCGTACGAGCGGGTCCTCGCCAGCGATGTGCGCTACCGCTTCGTCATCGACACCGCCACCATCTGACCGGCGCGCCCGCGGCCGTTCCTCGGACGCCGACGGCCCCGTCGATCCCCTCATGCAGGAGGTCGGCGTGGCCGTTGTGGCGGGCGTGGTCGTGGGTCAGGTGGAGCATGACCGCCCGCAGCGAGACCTCGGCCTCCCACCGCGCGACCAGGCCGTCGCGTCCAGGTACCCGCGCAACGACTCCCGCTCCCCGTCGGCCACCGGCGGCGGTACCCGCTCGGCCACGCCCTCCGCCCGCACCGCGATCCCGCTCATGCGAGCCCCCTGCCCACGCCGCCGACGGGAGCTCCCGCCCGGCCGGAGCGATCATGCCAGGCGGGGACGGGTCCCGTCCTCGGCGTTCGCGGCTCAGCTCCGCAGGGTCGCCGGGCTGCCCCCGTTGGCCTCGTACCCGCCGACCGCCAGTGCGCGGTAGACGGCGAACTGCGCGGCCGGGTCGGCCGACACGGTCCACGGCAGCGCCCCCACGTACCCGTCGACGCGGACGAGCTGGTGCATCGCCTCGCCCCACCGCTCCGAGCCGACCAGGAAGAAGACCAGCAGGTGCCGCACGTGCGGCAGCACCGGGTCGTCCTGGCGCGCCGACTGGGCGGCGAACTGGGCGCCCTCCAGGGCGCGGGTGAAGACCTGGCTCTGGAAGAAGTTACGGACCAGGTTCATCTCGGGCAGGTGCTCGTACAGGGAGAAGAGGGGCAGCGCCGACAGCAGCGAGCCGCCCGGCGCACGGGCGGCGGCCGCCTCGGCGAACTCCATCGACTGCTTCCGCGAGCCGTGCCACTTCTGAGACCAGTACGGCAGCGCCACCAGGTGCGCGCCCATGTGGGCCGGGGCGCGGTCCAGGATCTTCAGCCAGAGCTGGTCGAACTCCTGCGGGGCGTACCCGAGCCCGCGCGCGACGGCCAACTCGCTGATGTACGGCACCGGGTCGCCCGGCGCGAGCAGCGCGGCCCGCGCCACGGCCGACCTCGCCTCCTCCAGGATGATCCGGAAGTCGTCGCTCCCGGCCGCCGAGGAGCGCCACGCCTGCTGCACGAGGAACTCGGCGTGCACCGCGGCACCGCCCGCGTCCTTCGGCTCCTGCGCCCGCCAGTCGCGCAGCCACCGGCCGCCCTCGCCGGGGCGCTGCTGGAGCTCCAGCGAGGCGGCGCCGGCGAACGCCTGCACCCGCTGCCAGCGCAGCTCGCCGCGCTTGTCCGTGCCGGCCAGCAACTGGGAGGCGGCCCGCCAGTCCTGGGTGCGCTGGACGACGTCGAGGACGTCGAGGAGGTCCTGGTCCGGGCCGGGCAGGCGGATGTCGAGGGTCTCCTGGGGCCGGAAGCCGTACTGGGCGGGGTCGGCCGCCTCGGGAGTGCCGGGCAGCACCTGCCGTATCCCGCGGCGGCGCCGCAGGAGGACCGGTCCGAGGACCGCTCCGATCATGACCACTGCCGTCAGGGTCCACAGAATCACCATGGCCAGAACGGTACGACAGGCAGCGCCCTCGACGCCGGGCCCGCTGGCCAAGCCCCTCGGCACAAGCCACCGGTGGGGGCGCCGGGCCAGGGCAGTCGAGGTGCCGGACGAGTCGGGCCCGGCGCGGTCGCCGTGGATCACGAACCGGTCGTACTCCTCCCCAGGCCGGACCGCCTCGTCGCAGCGGGCTGCCGGCAGGCGCGGTCCTCGGCGCCGCTGTCCGGGCCGCACGGCCCGCCGCGCCGGTCGCAGACCCACCGGAGCATCATCGAGCTGCGCCGCATGAGGGTGAGCGTGCTCTACGGAGAGGGCGGGCTCCAGCCGAATCCACCTGGCGAGGGGCGGGATCATCCCTGGCACCTCGCCCTGGACGAGGTGGGAGCGTGCTGCTGGCGGAGGCCGCCAGCCAGCCCTCATGGCGGCTCCGCCCACCGCCCGCACGCGTCCGGCCGCAACGGGGAACGCGGAGATCCGCGCGCTGCCGCCGCACGAGGCGCCGTTCGCGGTGTGGGCGGAGGCCCGCGCGGCAGTCGCGGGGTACTAGGCTCGGGCCGCATGAGCGACAGGCAGAGTGACGGGCACGGCACGCACGGCTTCGAGACCGTGGCGATCCACGCCGGCAACACCCCCGATCCGATGACCGGGGCCGTGGTCCCGGCGATCTACCAGGTGTCCACGTACAAGCAGGACGGCGTGGGCGGGCTGCGCGGCGGCTACGAGTACAGCCGCAGCGGCAACCCGACCCGGACCGCGCTGGAGGAGAACCTCGCGGCGCTCGAAGGCGGCCGGCGTGGTCTCGCCTTCGCCTCGGGGCTCGCGGCCGAGGACTGCCTGCTGCGGACCCTGCTGTCCCCCGGCGACCACCTCGTCATCCCCGACGACGCCTACGGCGGCACCTTCCGGCTGATCTCCAAGGTCGTGGCCCGCTGGGGCGTCGACTACACCGTGGCCGACACCTCCGACCCGGCGGCCGTCCGGGAGGCCCTGACCGACCGCACCAAGGCGATCTGGGTCGAGACCCCCTCCAACCCGCTGCTCGGCGTCAGCGACATCGCGGCGCTCGCCGGGGTGGCGCGCGCCGCCGGTGTGCGCCTGGTGGTCGACAACACCTTCGCCTCGCCCTACCTCCAGCAGCCGCTGGCGCTCGGCGCGGACGTCGTCGTGCACTCCACCACCAAGTACATGGGCGGCCACTCCGACGTGGTCGGCGGCGCCCTGGTCACCGACGACCAGGAGCTGGCCGAGGAGTTGGCCTACCACCAGAACGCCATGGGCGCGGTGGCCGGCCCGTTCGACTCCTGGCTGGTGCTGCGCGGCATCAAGACGCTGGCGGTGCGGATGGACCGCCACTCGGCCAACGCCGAGCGGATCGTGGAGATGCTCAGCCGCCACCCCAAGGTCACCAAGGTCCTCTACCCGGGCCTCGCCGAGCACCCCGGCCACGAGGTCGCCGCCAAGCAGATGCGTTCCTTCGGCGGCATGGTCTCCTTCCAGGTCGCCGGCGGCGAGGAGGAGGCGGTCGCCGTCTGCGACCGGACCAAGGTCTTCACCCTCGGTGAGTCGCTCGGCGGCGTCGAGTCGCTCATCGAGCACCCCGGCCGGATGACGCACGCCTCGGTGGCCGGCTCCCAACTGGAGGTCCCCTCCGACCTGGTGCGCCTCTCCGTCGGCATCGAGAACGCCGAGGACCTGCTCGCCGACCTCCAGCAGGCACTGGGCTGAGCGGTACGCGGGCGTACGCCGGTACGCCGGTACGCCGGTACGCCGGTGAGCGCGGGGCCGGGGCCGTACGCGGGCCCGGCCCCGCGCCGTGTCACCAGCCGGTCAGCGGCGGCGTGACGGGCACCTCGGCGGCGGCCCACGGCCGGGTCAGCACCAGCCAGACGACGCCCCCGGCCACGGCTGCGGTGGCCGTCGCCCAGAGCAGCCGGAGCGCCCCGGCGCGCAGGCGGCGCAGCCGCTCGCCCCGGCGCACCGCCTCGGCCAGCAGCTCCGGAGGGACAGGCGGCGGTGGGGTGTCGAGCAGCCGCCGGACGTGTTCCTTCCGCCGGTCCTCGCCGCTCACCGGGCGGGCTCCGAGGCGTCCGGGCCGCCGCCGGGTGGCACCGCCAGCCGCACCGCGGCCCGCGCAGTCAGTGCCCTGATCCGCTCGACGGGCAGCCCCAGCAGCGCCGCCGCCTGCCCCTCGGGCACCCCCTCGTACAGCCGCAGGACCACCGCGACCCGTTCGTGCGGGGTGAGCGGGGCGAGCGGACCGGTGTCCGGCTCCCGGCCCGTCGCGCCGAGCCGGCGGTGCCAGGCGGCGCGGGCGTAGCGGGCGACCAGGTCCTGGCGGGCGCGGTCGTAGGGGTCGTCACCGCGCAGCGCATCCCAGTCGGCGTAGGCGCGGGCGAGCGCAGCGGTGAGCAGGCGGCGGGCGTACGGGGTGTCGCCGGGCGGTTCGCCGGTGAGCAGGGCGGCCAGGTGCAGCAGCCGGCCGCCGGCCCCGGCGGCGAAGGACGCGAACGCGCGGGCGCGCGCGGTGCGGGGGATCTCGTGGCGTGCGCTCACCGGGGGCCTCCTGCCGCCGCAGCGGTCCGGCCTCCCATCTGAGAGCAGGGGACGCGCGGGGTCAAGAGGCGCGGACGGATCAGCTCCCGGCAGGGGCGGAGCCCGGGGCGCCGCTCTGGGCGAGGCGGCTCTGGCGGGCCACGATCTCCTCGTTGAACCGGGTGAGCAGGCGGCAGAAGTCGGCCTGGTCGGCGCCGCTCCAGCCGTCGGTCAGCTCCTTGAGCAGCTCGCGGCGGCCGGCCCGTACCTCTTCGAGGCGGTTGCTGCCGAGCGCGGAGAGCTGGAGCACGACGGCGCGCCCGTCCTCGGGGTGACTGGTGCGGCTGACCAGCCCGCCGTCGACCAGCGGCGCGACCTGCCGGGTGACCGTGGAGGAGTCGATGCCCATGCTGGCGGCGAGCGCCTTCACCCCCATCGGGCCCTCCTTGTCGAGGTGGTTGAGGAGCAGATACGCCGCGCGGTCCATCGAGTTGCGCACGGCGCCCACCCCGCCGAGGCGGGTCTGTTCGGCGCGCCGCGCGAAGACGGCGACCTGGTGCTGGAGCGCGTCGAAGAGGGCGGAAGGTTCTTCGGGGGCTCCGGAGGGAACCGGATCGCCGGAAGCGGTGGTCGACATGTCCTCGGGCATGGGCATGGCCAGGGCTCACTTCGTGCGGGACGGACGGTTGGGGGACAGCGTACGCGGCTGCGGTGCGGACCGTACGGGGGCCGCCGTGGTTGCCCTCGGGGGGCGTGCGGACCCGGGTGGGGGGCGCGGCGCGCGGTGGCACGCGCTCCACCAGCCACACTGGGGTCATGACAGACAGCAAGGCCGTCCAACCACCCAGGGTGACGCTCGACGAGGTGCGGGGCGCGCGGGAGATGCTCGCCGGAGTGGCCCGGGTCACCATGATGGAGGGCAGCCGCCACCTCTCCGACCTGGTCGGCGCGCCGGTCCACCTCAAATGCGAGAACCTCCAGCGCACCGGTTCCTTCAAACTCCGCGGGGCGTACGTGCGGATCGCCCGGCTCTCCCCGGAGGAACGGGCCGCGGGCGTGGTCGCCGCCAGCGCGGGCAACCACGCGCAGGGCGTGGCCCTCGCCTCCGCCCTGCTCGGCGTGGGCTCCACGGTCTTCATGCCGGTCGGGGCGCCGCTGCCCAAGGTCGCGGCCACCCGGGAGTACGGCGCCGAGGTGCGGCTGCACGGCGAGGTGGTCGACGAGACGCTGGCGGCGGCCCAGGAGTACGCCGAGCGGACCGGCGCCGTCTTCATCCACCCCTTCGACCACCCCGACGTCATCGCGGGCCAGGGCACCTTGGGGCTGGAGATCCTGGAGCAGTGCCCCGAGGTGCGGACGATCGTCATGGGCATCGGCGGCGGCGGTCTGGCCGCGGGGATAGCGGTCGCCGTCAAGGCGGTCCGGCCCGACGTGCGGATCGTCGGTGTCCAGGCGGCGGGCGCCGCGGCCTACCCGCCGTCGCTGGCGGCGGGTAGGCCGGTGGCGGTCGAGCGGCCGTCGACGATGGCCGACGGGATCAAGGTGGGGCGGCCGGGTGACGTGCCGTTCCGGATCGTCGGGGAGCTGGTGGACGAGGTGGTCACGGTCACCGAGGACGCCCTCTCCAGCGGCCTGCTGCTCTGCCTGGAACGGGCCAAGCAGGTGGTGGAGCCGGCCGGGGCAAGCCCGGTCGCGGCCCTGCTGAGCAGGCCCGAGGCGTTCGAGGGGCCGGTGGTGGCGGTGCTCTCCGGCGGTAACGTCGACCCGCTGCTGATGCAGCGCGTCCTCACCCGCGGCATGGCGGCGGCCGGCCGGTACCTCTCGCTGCGGCTGCGCCTCACCGACAGCCCCGGCGCGCTCGCGACGCTGCTGGCGGTGCTCTCCGGCGCCGACGCCAACGTGCTCGACGTCAGCCACGTGCGGACCGATCCCCGACTGGGGCTCACCGAGGCGGAGGTGGAGGTCCACCTGGAGACGAAGGGGCCCGAGCACTGCACGAGCGTGGGAGCGGCGCTGCGGGGGGCCGGGTACCTCGTCATGGAGTGAGTGGCGCGCGGTCGGTGCGGGGCAGGGGCGGGCGCCCGGTTCGGGGCCCGCCCTTCGCGCGTGCAGGCGGAGGAGAGCGCTCCCCATTCCGTCGGGGTTCTGGTGCCGAATTCCATGGCGGTACGCGATACATCGCGTTATGGTGTGTCTCGCGTCGCTCTCCGCGATCGGAGTGGAGTGCGCCTCGCCTCACCCCTTCACGCCTGCGCCCCGTCCTCCGTCCGCGCGTCGCGAGCATCGCGGACATACCTGAGCAAACCTACTATTCCGCACAAAGCTCACGGCAGGAGATTCCCTATGCCAGGCGCCATCTACGCGGAAGGTCTCGTCAAGACCTTCGGCGACGTCAGAGCGCTGGACGGCGTCGACCTCGACGTCCCCGAGGGCACCGTTCTCGGCATGCTCGGCCCGAACGGCGCGGGCAAGACCACCGCCGTCCGCTGCCTCACCACCCTTCTCGTGCCCGACAGCGGCCGCGCCCTGGTCGCCGGGGTCGACGTGGCCGAGAACCCGGACGAGGTGCGCCGCGCCATCGGCCTCTCCGGCCAGTTCGCCGCCATCGACGAGTACCTGACCGGCCGCGAGAACCTCCAGATGGTCGGCCGCCTCTACCAGCTCTCCGCGCGGGAGGCGAAGGCCCGCGCCGGTGAGCTGCTGGAGCAGTTCGGCCTCGCCGCAGCGGGGGACCGCACCGCGAGGACCTATTCCGGGGGGATGCGCCGCCGCCTGGACCTCGCCGCGGCCCTCGTCGTCTCCCCGCCGGTGATGTTCATGGACGAGCCCACCACCGGCCTCGACCCGCGCAACCGGCAGGCGCTGTGGGACGTCATCCAGGAACTGGTCGAGGCCGGCACCACCCTGCTGCTCACCACCCAGTACCTGGAGGAGGCCGACCACCTCGCCGACGACATCTGCGTGGTGGACCACGGCCGGGTCATCGCCCGGGGCACCTCGGACGAGCTGAAGGCCCGCACCGGCGGAGAGCGCGTCGAGCTGGTCGTGCACGAGCGGGAGCGGATCGGCCACGCCGTGGAGGTCCTCACCCGCGTGGGGGAGGGCGCCCCGGCGGTCAGCGAGCACATCCGCAAGCTCACCGTCCCGGTCTCCGGCGGCGCCAAGCTCCTCGCCGAGGTCATCCGCGAGCTGGACGTGCGGAAGATCGAGATCGACGACATCGGGCTCCGCCGCCCCACCCTCGACGACGTCTTCATCTCCCTGACCGGCCACGCAGCCCAGGCGGCGGAGGGGGAGAACGGCGAGGACGGCGGGGACGGCGACAGCCCGGCGAACGGACAGCGCAGTGCGGCCGAGCGCCGCGCCCAGGCCATGAGAGAGGTCGACTGATGAGCACCGTCGCCCAGCACGCCGCCCGCCCCCAGCGGCGCGGGAGAGTGGCCCAGTCGGTCATGGACTCCCTGGTCATGGCCAAGCGGAACCTGATCAGGATGACCCGCATCCCCGAGGTCGTCCTCTTCGGGCTCATCCAGCCCGTCATGTTCGTGGTGCTCTTCACCTACGTCTTCGGAGGGTCCATCCAGGTCGGCGGCTCGCTCTCGCAGGCGGCCTACCGCGAGTTCCTCATGGCGGGCATCTTCGCGCAGACCGTCACCTTCGCCACCGCCGGCGCCAGCGCCGGCATCGCCGAGGACATGCACAAGGGGCTCGTCGACCGGTTCCGGTCGCTGCCCATGGCCCGGGGCGCGGTGCTCACCGGTCGGACCCTCGCCGACTTCGTGCAGACCGCCCTCACTCTGGTGGTGCTGACCGGCGTCGCACTCCTCATCGGCTGGCGCACCCACGAGAACTTCGGCAGCGTCCTCGCCGGCTTCGGCCTGCTCCTGCTGCTGGGCTACGCCTTCTCGTGGATCGGCGCACTCATCGGGCTGCTGGTCCGCACCCCGGAGGCGGCCACCTCGGGCGGCCTGATCTGGCTCTTCCCCCTGACCTTCATCTCCAACGCCTTCGTCGACTCCAACAGGCTGCCGACGGTCTTCCGCCACATCGCCGAGTGGAACCCGTTCAGCACCACCGTCCAGGCGTGCCGCGAGCTGTTCGGGAACCTGCCGCCCGACTTCGTGACCCCGGACGCCTGGCCGATGCGGCATCCGATCTGGGCCTCGGTCATCTGGTCGTTGCTGATCCTGGTGGTCTTCCGCACCCTGGCCGTCCGCAGATACCGCAGGTCCGCCGTCTGACGCGGTCGGGCGCCACCCCGGACGCGCACGGCGGGGCCCCGGCACCCGGACGCGAAAGGGCCCCCGGTTCCGGTTTCCGGAGCCGGGGGCACCCGGTGCAGCCGCTGACGGCCGACCCGCCCGGTGAAGGGGGAGGTCAGGACGTGTAGGGCTTGGCGGCGAGGATCTTCACCGAGGCGGACTTGCCGTTGGGCAGCTCGTACTCGGCGGTGTCTCCCACCTTCTTGCCGCTGACGCCCGTTCCCAGCGGCGACTGCGGTGAGTAGGTCTCGATGTCCGCGCTGGCGTACTCGCGCGAGGCCATCAGGAAGGTCAGCGTGTCGTCAGGGTCGCCGTCGAAGGCGATCGTGACGACCATGCCCGGCTCGACGATGCCGTCGTCGGCGGGCGGCTCACCAACCTTCGCCTGGGCCAGGAGCTGGGTCAGCTGGCGCACCCGGAGCTCCTGCTTGCCCTGCTCCTCCTTGGCCGCGTGGTACCCGCCGTTCTCGCGCAGGTCGCCCTCTTCGCGCGCCGCCTCGATCTTCTTCGCGATCTCGGTGCGTGCGGCACCAGACAGGTACTCCAGCTCGGCCTTGAGCTGGTTGTACGCCTCCTGGGTCAGCCAGGTGACGTTGTCGCTGGTCTGGGTCACAGGTGCTCCTCGTAGGTACTGGGATACAAAGCATCGCCCTACTCGGAAGGATGTTCCGTACCGGGTGGGCGAAACCACGAGCCTAACAATTCAGGCGCGAAAGGGGGAGGACGAATCTGGCGGGTGCGGCGTCGTCGCAGGTCGCGGCGGGTTCCGCGGCTCAGTCCGGCGGGCGTTGTCGCCTGCCGCGGCGCGTATCCAATCAGGCGGGCGAGCAGCCGACCAGCTCGACGGCGGTGGCCCGGGAGGTGGTCCGCAGCGAGATCACCTGGTCGACGCGGGCGGCGTCCTGGTCGAAGAGGGCGTCCTTGCGGCCGACCTCGGCGCCGTCCTCCGACAGGGCCCGCACGGTGCAGTAGCCGGCGCCGTCGCGGTCCTTGCGCACCTCCAGGTGCACCTTGGCCTCGTCGGCGGCGGACACGTCGAACTTGATCATCTCGCCGCTGATCGTGGTGCTGGTCACGTGCGACCAGCCGAACCAGACGATCATGGCGAGGAAGAGCGTTCCCAGCACGGCGCCGGTCACCTTCAGCCGGTGGTCCGTCCGCTCGTCGGCGGACCGGGCCCGTCCGTACCGGCCCTCGGGAAGGTCCTCGCGCACCGCGCTCATGATCAATCCTCTCGGGCTGGGGGCACCGGAATTTTCCGCCGTCCGGTTCGGTCACTATAGAAGCCGACCATCGCGCCGATGTACCGAGGGCGCCGTATACACGAGGATCAAGTCTTGACAGAGCAGCTGCGACTGATGGCCGTGCACGCCCACCCCGACGACGAGTCGAGCAAGGGCGCGGCAACCATGGCGAAGTATGTGTCCGAGGGGGTGGACGTGCTGGTCGTGACCTGCACCGGAGGCGAGCGCGGCTCCGTCCTCAACCCGAAACTCAAGGGCGACCCGTACATCGAGGAGAACATCCACGAGGTGCGGGCCAAGGAGATGGAGGAGGCCCGCCAGATCCTCGGCGTGCAGCAGGAGTGGCTGGGCTTCGTCGACTCCGGCCTGCCCGAGGGTGACCCGCTGCCGCCGCTGCCCGAGGGCTGCTTCGCACTGGAGGACGTCGAGGAGGCGGCCGGCCGCCTGGTGAAGTCGATCCGCGCCTTCCGCCCGCAGGTCATCACGACCTACGACGAGAACGGCGGCTACCCGCACCCCGACCACATCATGACCCACAAGATCACGATGGTCGCCTTCGAGGGCGCCGGGGACCCGGAGCGCTTCCCGGAGGACGAGTTCGGCAAGGTCTTCCAGCCGATGAAGCTCTACTACAACCAGGGCTTCAACCGTGCGCGCACCACCGCTCTGCACGAGGCGCTGCTCGCGCGCGGCATGGAGTCGCCGTACGGGGAGTGGCTGGCGCGGTGGCACGAGATGGAACAGGTCGAGCGCGAGCTGACCACCCACGTGCCCTGCGCGGACTTCTTCGAGATCCGTGACAAGGCGCTGGTCGCACACGCCACCCAGATCGACCCCGAGGGCGGCTGGTTCCGCATCCCGATGGAGCTCCAGAAGGAGGTCTGGCCCACCGAGGAGTACGAGCTGGCCAAGTCGCACGTCGCCACGTCCCTCCCCGAGCACGACCTCTTCGCGGGCATCCGCGACAATGGCTGACATGAGCGCTAGCGCAAACCTGGCAATGACGCACCTCGTTCCCCTCGCCAAGGAGCTGGACGAGAACAAGGTGACCCCGGGCGTCCTCGGGTTCATCGTGTTCGCCGTGATGGCCCTCGCCGTCTGGGCCCTGATGAAGTCCATGAACCGCCACATGGGCAAGGTCGACTTCAGCGAGCCCGAGGCAGCTCCGAGCGGCACCGCCGCCCAGGGCTCCACGGGCAAGTAGCCCCACCGGGCCACCGCCAGGCCCACACCGCCCCGGCCGCACACCGCGCGCCGGGGCTCTTCGGGGTCTCCGGGGCCCCGTCCACGCCCCCGGTGCGCTCCTGCACGCCCGCCCTCCGCAGGCGCCCCGGCGCGCATCCGGTCCGGGGCGCGGAGCACCTCGTCCCGGTTCCCGGCCCGCTTGACTCATACCGGCAGCCGGGCCGCCAGGGGCATCCTCTGTCCCGTGTCGTCCCAGGGCGCCCGCTCCCGCAGCGAGGCCCGCACGTACCGGCGGACCAGGTCGAGGTGGTCGAGGTCGTACGCCCACAACAGCCCGTGCCGGGTCTCGGCCCGGAACCACAGAGGTCTGCCGAAGCAGGGGCCGGTCGCCGGGCCGGCGGCACCGAGCGGGAACATCAGCGGCGTGCCGCCGTACCTCCGTGAAGCCCCGCAGACCAGCCGCCTCGCGGCGAAGAGATGCCGCCCCCTCCCTGACCGTCGTCGCCGGGAACCGGCACCACCCGTGCGGCCCGCATGCACCCCGGACACCGCACGAGCACGAGGCCGAGGAAGTCGTACAGGGTGGAGCGCGGGTCGCGGAAGCGGTCGGAGGGAGTGTCCATGCGGCGAGTATGCGAGGGGACGGCGGGGTGGGGCTCCTGGTTTTCGCCCGGAGCGGGGCCCGCCACCCCGCCCCCATCCGGGAGGTGAACCCGGGGGACCGCACAGCGTGGAGGAAGAGGGCGAATGGCCATGGCGCAGGCGCACTCGGAAGAGGACGAGCGGACCGCAGGGTGATGCCGGTCTGCGCGTGGCTCTTCGTGCCCGTCCGCGATGCTGTCCTGCTGTCCGTCGGCTACTGGTGCCAGTGAACTCGCGAACCCAGCAGTTGGGGCTGTGCTCACACTTCTTTGATGATCACGCGATTCCCGCAGAGCTTCGACCAGTCGTCACGGTCGGAAGTCAGAACGATCACGGGGGCCAGGACGCGGAGCGCGAGCGCGGCGACGAGGGCGTCGATCGCGTACTTGTGTCCATGCAGCCCGCCGGCGTCCCGGAGCAGTGCCACTGCTGTGAGGGAATCCTCCTGACTGACCGGTTCCACCCGCAGTCGGGAGAGCAGCCACTTCAGGCGCGCAAGATCGGTCTTCCCTTGCACGGCTTCAACAATGGTTAGTGCGGACACGAGGACGGGAACTCCAGCCCGCCGGGATGCCTCGATGAGAGCCGCCAGGCCGCGGTCGTTGCGCAGGAGTAGAGAGAGCGCCTCGGAGTCGAGTACCAGCGAGCGGGCTGGCTGCTCCTTCACGCGGCGCCCCGCTCGGCATTCTCGGCGTTCACGTCTCCGAACAGCTCGCGGCGAGCGGCTTCGATCTCCTGCTCCGTGAGCGCGCCGTGCTCTTCCTCGTGAAACGCCACGATCTCGGCGAGTCCGTCCATGGCGAGCTGGTGCCTGACGGCTTCGGTGATGTAGCTGGACAGCCCGCGGCGGCCGGTTCGGGAGCGGAGCTCGCTGACCAGCTCGGTGGGCATGGACACGGAGATGTTCTCGGTGGTTCCAGCGCGGGTTGACTTCATGCCCAAAGTGTAGGACAAGCTCTATTACATCGCGAGGGCTGTTCATGCGTGCGGTTGCTGTGAGTCGGAGTGGTGACCTCGCGTTTCATGATCAGGAGCCCCGGGCTAGTAGCCTCGACGAATCACACTTCGATATTCAGTTAAGACAGGTTCGGGGGACGACGTGGGCGCTGTACGGGCTTGGATGGTGCGCGCCGGAGCGGACGACGAGAGGGAGACTGAGCCCTTTCCAACCTGACGGTGCTGGCCGCGTGTTGGACGGATCGACGTAACGACGAAGCTCCTGGTAGACGGGTCACGACCAAGATCCGCCGTCTGCCAGGAGCTTCGTGTGCTTGTCTACCCGTCGTCGATCGACCTGTCCAGTCGCACTCTGCGATACCTGACCGGACGACTCGCTGTACGGCGAGGGGGGATCGGGACCCGGTGGCGGCGCCTTTCTGCCGGTCGCCAGGCTCTCCTCGCTCTGGCCCATCCGCGTTGCGGTGACACATACGCCCAGCTCCCTGCCGGGTTCGGTATCGGCATCGCGACCGCGTACCGCTACATACGCGAGGCCGTCGAGGTTCTGGCCGCTCTCGCGCCCACCCTGGCCCAGGCGATGCGCGTCGCGCGGACCAAGGCGTTCGTGATCCTGGACGGCACCCTGCTGCCGATCGACCGGATCGCTGCAAACACCCCGTACTACTCGGGCACACACAAGCGCCACGGCATGAACGTCCAGGTCCTCACCGATCCGTTCGGCCGCCTGCTGCGGGCCTCACCCGCGCTTCCCGGATCCACCCACGACCTGACCGCCGCCCGCACCCACGGCATCGTCGACGCACTCACCGACGCCGGGCTCAAGTGCTGGGCCGACAGTGATGATGGTTCATGGCGTCACCGACAGATCAAGGCATACCAGGGCGCCGGCAGCTCCATCCGGTGCCCTTCCACGGCCGTCGCCTCAAGCGGTGGCAGCGCCGCCACAACAGCACGCACGCCAAGACCCGCTGCCTCGGCGAGAGCAGGCCACGGCCGCCCTGAAGGGCCGGCGCCTCCTACGGAAGCTCTGCTGCAGCACCAACCGCATCACAACGATCGTCCAGGCCATCCTCGTCCTTCACCACGCTTCGGCGTGAGGTTGGAAAAGGCTCAGTTCCCGCAGCAGAGCTTCGCCGAACGCATGGATCGGGTTCGAAAGATCCGTAAACGAGACCATGCACTTCCACACGAGCGACGATGACCGCGCCAGTGCGGTCGAGGAGATCCAGGTCGCTCTGCAGATGCTCAAAACTGTTCAGCCGCAAGCCTGAGCGCACGGCAGGTCCGGTGCTGCCGCACCCTGGCCTGCTGTTCCGGGACGTCGAGCCGTCCGACCGAGCGGCCGTCGCTTCGGGCCGTTCTCGCAAGGGTTCAGCGTACGAGAATCAGCCCGCAGCTGTACGCCCGTGCGTGGCCGATGCCCTGGGCGAGGGCCGCGACGAAGGCCGTGGGGTCCGTGACCGTGAGGGTCCCCTTGATCTCCGCACGAGCGATGCGCAGGCCCTTATGAGGTGCCGGGCTCGAAACGGTCGGGAGCATATGTACGGCGATGCGATCGGTATCGGCGTTGGCTCCGATGCGGGTGACGCCGTCCGGGGCGATCGCGGGTTCGCCGGGCGGTTGGAGGCGGCGCA
The DNA here is from genome assembly GCF_051397025.1 of Streptomyces sp. BBFR102. Classification (NCBI taxonomy): domain Bacteria; kingdom Bacillati; phylum Actinomycetota; class Actinomycetes; order Kitasatosporales; family Streptomycetaceae; genus Streptomyces; species Streptomyces sp. BBFR102. Next base: position 1,865,438 of record NZ_CP195757.1, on the reverse strand, counting down.
CGAACCATCGCTTCACGTGTTCGGGGCGTGTGTGGGGAACGCGGGTACCTCGGGTCCTCGGGGGAGAGCCCGGTGGAGGCGGAACGCTGTGGACGGGATTGACGACTGTGCGGAAGGTGACCCTGTCGCCGAAGCGGAAGGTTCGATCGACGGCGAGGGGCTCCGGCCTCTCGGCCAGAGCCGCACGGGGAATGCCGCTCCAGTCAGCGGGGAGCGACGATTGGACCACCAGGTTGAGCTGCGCCTGCCGGAGATCGACGGTCCAGGTCGACAGGATGCCCATCTGGGCACGGGGATCCGGGCTGCCGTCGTTCACCCAGCCGGGGAAGCCGCTCATCACGGTTCGGTGCATGTCCTGTGCGTCGATGAGCGATTTGCCGACGAAAGGATGTCGGGCGTCCAGGGTCAGCAGAGTCTGCGCGGCGACGAATCTGGCAGCCCGGTCCGCGCCCGACGAAACGTCCGATGAGGTGGTGTTCGTATTCACAGGATGATGTCCCATCCACGGGCGTGTTCGGCGATAGTGATGCGGTGGCGGGTCTCCCAGCGGAGGCTGTGGGTCCCTCCGTCCGCCCCGAATTGCACGGGCTGGTCGGCCAGGGGGCCGACGCCGGGGAGCGGTCGTCTGCTTTCGATCCAGGCCCACGGGCGTATGCGCTGCGCGGCTGCCGAAGGCTCGGCTTCGGGACCGACGGCATCGGGAAGCAGGGAATGTGTCTCGAAGCCCTCCTTGAGCGAGCCCGAGGCGATACCGACGGCGAGGTCACCCGACGGCGGACAGGCTTTGCGGCCGAGCCAGAGCAGCCTCTTCGGGTACTCCAGGGCGTGGGCCACACGCTCCAGGAGACCCCTGTCCTGGTGCTCGAGACCGACGAGGAAGGCGGCGTCGGCGAGGTACCAGCGCTCTGTGATCAGACTGTGGCGGCGAACCTCTCCGGAGACGAGCACTCCTGACCTCGGGTCGGCGGCGACGTATTTCGGTGAGCCGTACCAGGCATGAAGCTCGGCACATCCGAACGGGCCGGGCTCCCGAGCGTCGTCCGGCGGTGGCACTGGCAACGAGTCCGTGGTTGCCTTGGCAGCTCGCTGGTGGTCGGTGATCAGGTCCCGCGGACGCAGCGGATACTTTCCGCCGCCGACCGTGTGGTAATCGCGAAGTGACGTGCCGGGTCGGTCGGCCCGCACTCCGAAGCGCACCTCGGCGAGTTCCCCGAGGGGTTCTTCCCTGGGCAGTCCAAGGGCCGCGGCGCACAGGCCGATCACGCCCGACTTCGTCGGACGGCTGCGTGTGTCGCGACGGGCGAACCTGCCGTCGATGCCCCAGGACTGCAGGGGGCCCGCCAACCGGATGAGGAGGACGTGCGAGTCGTTCGTGCCGCTCACGGTGTGAGGTCCTCGGCCCGCTCCACCACGGACAGCGACTCCGGCAGTTCCAGCTCTCCCAGGAGCAGATCGATCTCGGGGGCGTACGTGAGCAACCGCGTGGTGCGCAGATCGCTGCGACGGCGGCTGACGAAGGTGTGGTGGCGCAGCAGCCTGCGCACGGCGGCGGGTCCCGCCGGTCCTTCCCCGCCGGCCGACAAGAGCCCCTCGTCGACCGGCCTCTGAAAGGCGGACGCGTAGTTGTAGGGACGTTCCCCTTCGAAGGCGAGGACGAGCGCCGGCAGCGAGCCTGTGGACGCGGTGGAGTTCTTCTTCGCTTCCGGAAACGCCTCCACGAAGGCGTTCACAAACTCCTTCTCGGCCCCGTACGCCACCTGTTCGGCCTCGACCTCGCCCATTCCGGCTACTCTCAGATTGACGCGAAGCTGCGTACGGTCGAGGACTGCGTGTCGGTAAAAGGTGCCGGAGATCAGGGACTGGTACCCGGTCATACCCGCGCCCGCGTCGTCCGCGGCGTCGAGGAAATCGAGAGCATTGCGTTTGCGATCTAGCTTTGCGTCATCGGCAGCCGCGTAGAAATCTTCGATCTGTTCCGCTTCGTGCACCGTGAAGGCATGTCCCGTCTGGACGGCGCCGTCGACATTGGGCGAGTCGGGGATCTCGGCGAGGAACCGACCGTAAAGAGCGATGTCCACGGCGTCCCGAGGAGCGAGGGCCAGCAGAACGGCGTCGCGGGTGGTCTTGGGCAGCGGAGGCAGGGCGACGGCCCTGGCGGTTTCCGCGGGGGTCTTCTCCGCATCCGGTTCTGCCATGTCCTTGCGCCTCGCCCCGCGGCGTGTCTTCTTCGTCGCCTCGATACGAGCCTGGGCTTCGAGATACGCGTCGCGCCACTCCTCGACCTCCGCCGCCCGGTCGACGATGTGGCGCGCGATCTTCGCTCCGGCGTCGGACGGCGCGAAGATGAGCACCTTGGTCAGATTGGCCACGGTCTTCTTCTTCGGATCGCCGAATTTGAGACCGCTGGCTTCCATCACCGCGCGGGCCGTGACCAGGGCCCTGTCTCGGTCCCAGCCGTGGGCGGACTCGAGTTCACGGCCGGCCAGAAGGGCCCACTCCCGGGTACGGACGCCCATGCTTCGTCCCTTGAGCTCCCCCAAGCCAGCATTGGCCCGGTTGCGGGCGTGGACCCGCTCGGCGCGCCTGCGGGCCTGGCTCGTGATCATGTGGCGTTCCACACCGCCGAAGACCAGGGATTTGGGCTGCCCGTTCTCGTCGCGTACGGGAAGGACGGCAGCCAGGGTCTCGATGAGGTGCAAGGAGAGGAACTGGCTCCGAGTTGGCTCGGTCACGAGAGTGGTGTCCCTTCGAGTCGTCGGTGGCATCGCTGGTGGAGGAGTCGCTCGCGTCATGGGTTCGTTCCGCGCTTCCCTGCTGTTCCCGGAGGGGTGTGGAAGTGGACCGACCACTCGTAGGCGATGCGCGCCTTGCGGTCGTTCCACCGGATGAGGTCTTCGGTCAGGGTGGTCCAGGATGGTGGGGGCTGTTCGCAGGAACGGAGCCGAGTGATCGCGTGCTGGAGGTGTCGCCAGGGAACACGTCGGCTCGCGACGACACGGTCCAGAAGCCTCTGGGCGCCGGGATTGTCCGGCCCGCGCCCGATTCCGTCCCCGATCCTGCGGGCCGCGGTGCCGAGACTGCCGTAACCGTAGGAGGGGGCAGGGTGCCCCTGGTGGTAGATCGCGAACAGGAAGGCAACCCGCTCGAAGAGGTCCCGGTGGTCGTCGCCTCCGTACCAGCCCGCGCGGATGTGCGCGTTGGTGCGAACCCGGGACCGGCGTAGTTCGGCGAGCGTCCCGTACTCGCGGTTGCGGACGAGGGTGGTGAGCCAAGTGGTGAGTGCCGCGCTGTCGTGCGGAAAGCCGGGCGTCCCTGTACCGGCCGGCTGGTCCTGCTCAGTCAAGTGCTGTCTCCCCTCGGAGTTCGGCTGGGGCCCGGTCGCCGGACACAGCCTCCTCGAAAAGCCTTACGGCCCGAGCTCGCGCTCGGTTGTAGCGGTCGCCGGGTGGCAGGGTGTCGAGGAGCTGGAGCAACCGGGTGCGAGCAGTGATCATCAAACTCAGCGCGTAGGCGACCAAGGGAGCGGACACCGGGTCGTCGTCCTCGAACCCCCGGTCGACCACCTCATCCAGTAGTTCGAGGAAAGGGCCCTCGGCTGCGGGCCAGAAGTCGTACCGGGCATCGAGACGTGCCACCTGACCGGCTTCGTCCGCGGCCCTCATGGCGGGGAACGCCGTCTCCGCGGCTACGATCGCCGCGTTCTTGAGGGTCTGCGCCAGGTATTCGGCGATGTCCGAGCCGCGGCGGGACGCACGGTAGAGGTGCGTGGCCATGCCCGGGGCATAGGGGTAGGCGCCGTGGGTCCAGATGACGGGGAGTGTCTTGTTGGCCAGGAGGCCGACTGCCCAGAGATGGTACGGGGCGCCCTGCTGCGTTTCCGGGTCTGGCCCCTTCGGCTCCGGTCGCCGGTACGGGAGAAGGGACCGCAGCCGGGCGTACATCCCCCCCCGGCCGTCGTTGACGGCGCCGTACAGGGCATGGGCCTGTTGCCAGAGGGCTCGGCTGGGGGAGGGCCACAGGGGCTTGGACACGCCGTTCGTCGTCGTGCTGTACACGGCGTCCTGAAGATGACGTGCCGGGTCGAGATCCAGTACCTCACCGGCGCCGATCAGAACCCGGTCGACCATGAGCTGCCCGTGTGGGCCGCGTGCTGGGTGCAGCAGGATGGAACGCCCCAGGGTGCTGTGCAGATCCGCGGAGCTCCGCGGCGCCCGGGGCTTCCGCTTCTCTTCGAACCTGGGCTGCTCGAGGACGGACGTGGTCCAGGAGGTGTTGAGCGGCTTCCCCGGCCCGTCGGGCGGATAGAGGTTCAGGCGCAGCGTCTCTCCGAGCGTCCCCCCCAGGGCGACGATCCGGATACGGCCCGTCAGACGGCCCGCCGCGAGATTGGTGACCCTGGCGCCGAGTTCGCCCCCGGACATGCGTGCCCGTCCGTAAGGGCCGTATACGTGCTGTGTGAGGGTGGCGCGGAACGCGTCTGCTGCCGGGAGAGGGTTGTCGCCTTCGAGGTGATGGTGGTCGAAGTGCTGGTGGTAGTCACCGGAGTGCTCGATGATCAGCTGAGCGGTTCCGGTGCCGCTCGTGCGGAGGTCCTTCGCCAGGTCGGAGTTCTGGGCCAGGGGATGTGTGGGATGGAACAGGTCCCAGGAGTCCCCCGGTTGCTTCAACAGCCATTCGGCGGCCGGTGCGAGGGGCCTTTGGTCAAGAATCCAGGCATTCCAGTCCTGGTCGGAGGACGGACAGGTGCCGGAGGCGAAGCAGATGGCCAACAAGTACTCGATGACGGCGACAGTCTCGCCCGGCGAGGTGCAGTCGAGAGCAGCCAGGTCGTCGGCCCGGTTGAAGACCGCGCTCAGGGAGTGGTGCGCGGTCGCCCCGTCGAGGTCGACGGCGGGGATGCACGGCTGCAAGCGAGGATCCCAGCTGGCGCACTGTCCGGCGGGAATCTGCGGTCGGGCCTCGGGCAAGTCCGTGCCACCTCCTTCTGTTCAATAGCCGGAAAGTCAACAGGTGGCGGCTCGGGCGAGGGCAGTGCCCCCGCATCGAGCCGCAATCCGGTCCGGCCCGGGGGGACCGGAAGTGCGGGACGTCCCCGCCCACGCGGGGAAAGCCCATTTCAGGGCTCTGCAGGCTCCCGATGGGCCACTCCCGCGACGAGCGGGAAGCACTTCGCCAGCCTTGATGGTCTTCGTTGGTTCAAACATTCGATCACCCGGCCGGATGGCGTCTGCGCAAAGGTCTAAACTCGGGAATTGCCGATGTATCGGCGCCTCTGGCAGTCCCTCACCGGGAGACCGGCGAGATGTGAGTGGTTCCCGTCCCGTGTGCGCGGAACGGGAACCACTCACTGCTGGGGCCGGCCGTTCTCGACGCGCAGGTTGCGTCGAGAACGGTCATCTACCAGAGGTGGTCGACCACCTTGGCCATGACTGCGCTGACCACTCCGGCTACCACGATGAGGAACAGTTCCCCCTTGTGGCGGCCCAGCCACTTGCGTGCTGCCTCTCCCATGCCACTCCTTCCGTGTCGGGGCCTGCAGCTCGACGGTCGCAGAGCTGCAGGCCCCGACACGGCTTGAGCAGGGCAGCACACGGGATTCTCTCGGATAACTACCGTGCCCGATAGGTGATTTCAGGTCACCGACGCCGGTGAAGCAGCACTGCAGTCAAGTGCACTACACGCACCCGAGTTCCCGCTCAAGGCCACGAGCTTGTTCCACTTGAGCAGGGCCCGCCACAAGCGCCGGTGCGCGCGGTATCGGATGCATGCCCACACTCAACGCGGTCGTCGATGCACAAGGATGCTGAGCGTCGTCCGTGCGTCCTTGCGGCGATCCTGTGCGGAGGCGAAGACGGAGACGAGGGCCACGGCGAGCAGGGCGACCACATAGAGTAGACCGGCTGTCCCGCTCAAGAACAGTGTGTAGGGCAGGAGTTCGGGGAGCTGCGACATGGTACGTCCTTCTGTCGGGAGCCGGTTTCGGCTGCTGAGGTGATGGCTCCAGACTGACGGCGGCGGCCTTGTGCCGAGAAGTTGCGCCGACCATCGCACCACGGTTTCCGCAGGTCGAGAGCCTGAAGTCGTACGGCAGCAGCCGAGTTTTCCGCGCAGCGAACACGAATGGGAGTGGGCCGGTGAAGGGTTCAGCCAGACGCGCGAGGAACGAGCTGCGCAGAATGCTGCAGGAGGTGTGGCCCCCCGAGCTCCCTTATGGCGGTGTGGCCGAGGAGTTGGGCGTCCCTCGCTCGACGCTGCAGAACTGGATCGAGGGGAAGACGGTCCCCTCACCGGATCGATTGCGTGACTTCTTGGCCGTAACGGCCAGGTCGCGGAGTGGACACAGCACTCCGACGTACTCGGACGCCGAGTGGGAGGCCGCCTCGCGGGCGGCGAAGGAAGAGGCAACGAACGCGCAGTACGGGCAGATTTCCGTGAACCGGCGGAAGGCGGACCCTGGCCTTCGCTTCATCGGGTTGCACGGTTCGGTCCCCGAGGTCTCCGCGGCCGAGGTCCATGCACGGGCGAACGAGCGTGCGGAGATGAAGGCGTTTGTCCAGGACTCCCGTCCCGGGGCACCGTCCTACCTCTGCTGGCACTCCGACGGCCCTGTGGGCAAGACGACGCTGCTCGCCGGTTACGTCCGTCAGAAACCCCCGGCGGGTTGCGACATCCTGACCTTCTTCGTCTCCGCCGCCCACGCCACGGACACACGAGCCGCGTTCGAGAACGAGATCGCCGGCCAGATTGCCCACTTCCTCGACGGGTCCGGGAGTTCCGTCCCCAGGGGCACTCGGGCGTGGAACGCCCTTTTCGCCAAAGCCGCTGAGAAGAGCGCGAAGCACGAACGGAACCTCCTGCTCGTGGTCGACGGACTCGACGACGATGTGGCCTGGTCAGGCGACGTGGCAGGGCCGGGCCGGGCAGGCAAGGGCTCGGCTCCGAAGCCCGGGGGCCCCTTCGGGGTCGAACCCGATGAACCGGACCGAGGTGTACGGAGATCCGCGCGCGAGAGCATCGCCGCGCTTCTGCCCTCCCTCCCACCGCCCAACATGCGCGTCATCGTCTCTCTCCGCCGCTGCGCCCCTGTTCCCCGCGACGTTCCCGAGAAGCGGCATCCACTGCGTCAGAGCCGTCATCTGCGAACGCTCCTGCCCATCGCAGGGGTACCGAGGCTCCGACAGCCACCACCCGACGCCATCGCGCTGGGCGAACCGGTTGCGGGGCTGCTGGCCGTGGCGGACGGCGGCCTGCGGATCACGGACCTGGCAGAGCTGACCGGGCTCTCGGCAGACCATCTCGACCGCCTGGTCCAGGGCCCGACGGGGCGCGCCGTCGTGACCGAGGATCCGGTGCTCGGGACGTACGCCTTGGCGGACTACCGTCTCGTACGCGCGGTGCGCGAGGAAGTGGGTGGGGCTGCGGTCCTGCGGAACACCGAGAAACTGCTGCTCTGGTCGCGGGGGTGGCGCGCCGCCGGCTGGCCGGAGAACACTCCTCCGTACCCTTTGGCACATCAGCTCCGCCTGCTGACCAGTACCGCTGAACGCGCTTCGTATGTCCTCGACTTGCTCCGCCTGCGTCGACTTGCCCGCTCGGCCGGGCCGGACATCCCGCTCGCTCAGCTGGACGCCTTCGAGAAGGAGATCGGTGCGGCGGCGGACGTCACGTCCGCCGACCGTCTGGCGGCCCTCACCTCCCTCTACGGTGCGCGGTCCCTACTGCGCAGGGTGCACGACACAGACGTGCCCGACGGAGCCCCGGCTCTCTACGTCCGCCTCGGGGAAGCAGAACGCGCACGCGGCCTGGCCCGCTCCGCGCCCACGGCCGTCGACAGGGCCGTACACCTGGCGGACACGGCGGTGGAACTGGCGTACGCGGGACAACCCTCCGTGGGACAGACCCATCTGAATGTCGACGCCCTCGTGCGGGAGGCGGCGGAGTGGCTGGCTCGGGACCGTGCGCATCGAGGCTTTCCCGGTTCCTTCCGAGAACCCGAGCCGTACGTACGACTCCTCTGCGCCGCTGGGACGCTCGCCCATCTGAACGGTCTCGACGCCGCCCGGCCGATATTCCGCGCGGTGCTACAAGACTCGGCGGCCGGAACGGCGGCGATCACCGAGGCGGCAGGGAAACTGGGTGCCGTCATGACCTTGTACTCCCGAGCGGAGACGCTCAGCGCGGGAGACCTGCGCGCTCGGACCGCGGCAGTGGAACTCTACGGAGCTTTGGCGCAGGTGACGCCTTACCTTGGCCCGTACGCTGGCGATCGCGTCGAGGCCGTCTGCGAGGAACTCGGCGACACGGAAGGACTGGGAGCGGTCGACGTCCTGGCCACCGCGGCGTCGGTGCTTGTCGCTCTGCCCGCGAAGCGACACCGCCGAGCCGCCGAGCAGTTGCGGAGGGCCCGAGCCCGGACGCATCGGGCGATCGAGGCGCTGGGGGACTCCGACTCCCCGTCCGATGCCTTGTCCGAAACTGATCGCGCCCACCTGCGCCGCGAACTCGCCGGGACACTGGAGCGCCTGGCCGGGGCCGCAGTGGCCATGAAGGCGATGGGCGACCATGACGGTGTCAGACGCCAGATGGAGGCAGTACCGGAAGACCAGCGCATCGGGATTCTCGGAGACTCCTTGCTGGAACGGGCGCAATCGATCCTTGACGCAGCTGTGAACGAGAGGGCGCGACGGGCCGGCGAGGCGGCAAAGGAGGCCGCTGAGAAGAGCGAGACGGAGCGCAAGGCGAAGCGCAGGAAAGCTGACGCGGAGAGGGCGGCGCTGAACGAAGCGCGGGTGGCCCGCGGCGCTCAAGCCACCCGGGCACCACAGCCCACACCAACAGAACCCGAGGGTACGCGGCCCTCCCCCTCGTCCCGCCGCCCTGCCCCGCACCGGCGATCGACCGGCCTGCTGCGCCCCGGCGACGGCCCGTACCCCGATCGTCCGGAGCAGCCTCTCCTCCCACTGCTTCTGGAGGTGGACGACCAGGTGAGTGCGGGACGTCTCCTCCACGGAAGGAAACTTCTGGAGGAAGCCCTGCGGAGCCGACCTGCGGCACAGCCCGCGAGCACCCCGTATCTCTCTGAAGACTGGACTGCGGAACTCTGCCAGGCCATGGGCGCGGCAGGCGCATCGGACGAGGCTGAAGCGCTCGTGCGGCACCTGCCCGGCACACATGCCCGCGTGTGTCACCTGGCGGCTCTCTCCCTCGGCTGTTCCCTCGCCGGACACGACGATCCGGGCGCCCGTCACGCCCGGGCTGCGGCCCAGCTGCTGCCCGCCGAAGCCGCCCCCGATCTGGCCAACGCCGTGGCCCAAGCCCTCGCCCACGTGGGGGACGAGGTCGCGGCCACGGCGATGGTGACAGGAGACACCGTGCAACGGCTGCAGGCACTGACGGCCGTCGCCGCCGGTCTCGTACGGCACTGCCCGGAGGCGGCGGCACGCGTCGCTGAGCCGCTGGTGGAGGTCCTCGCACGGCGGATGGAGAGGGGCACCCCACGCGTGCCTCTCCCCGAGCTGGCGGCGCTGCTTCTTGCCTTCCCTGACGTCCGGAACCCGGCCCCCCGGCTGAGCGACACGCTCGGCCGGGCCGTGCTGCGCGTGGCCGCCCCCTCCATGGCTGCACCGGAACGATCGATGGCCGTCCTCGCCCTGTTGGAACAACTCCGGTGCCTTCCGGACGAAGCCGTGAACGCCGCCGAAAGTTCGGTCGGCAGATGGCGGCGCGCCCGTCGGCCGGGACCACAGTCCTCTGCGGAACTGGCGCTCCTGGCAGCGGTGAATCGCGACACCGCTGCCGTGTGGCGGCACGCCGACGCGGCGCGGACGCCGGACGACCGGGCGGCGGCGCTCTGTACCGCCGCCGCGCACCTGGCGGGCACTCAGGTGGCGCCGACCGCGGACAGCGGCGCCCACGACCGGGTGATCCGGACCTTCCTGGCGCTCGCGAGAGCCGCCGACCGCGACAGTCCCCCTGCCGAGGAGACGGCCCGGGACGTCGCGCTGGGACTCTTGCGATCCGACGCGTGGACTCGCACGATTCCGCTGCTTCCCTCACTTGCACCTGGGGCGTTGGGGCATCTGGGCGCCATGGCGAGGGACATGACCCGTCTCACGGAAGGGCCCGCTGATGGAGGCCGCCAACTCGAGGAGGCGCCTCTATGACGTTCGCCAATCCCGTGCTGTGGTCTTTTTTGGGGAGGTCCCATTCATGCGGTGAGGGTGGCGGTGTGGGTTCGGGACTCGGAGATGGTTCCGTCGCGGAGCATCGTGAACAGGACGCTGATGCGCTGGAGGGCGAGGCAGAGGAGGGCCTGGCCTGAAAGCGGAAAGGGATCTGTTCGTAGGACAGTTCCCAGAAGCGATGCTGTGCGAGAGACGAAGGTATGGGCCCTTCGAAGTCGCCCTGCGGGGAGAGGCTTCAAACCGCCTCATGCCGCGTTGGCTGAAGACCGTCCTGGTGAGCGATGAGGAAAGGCATCCAAGAAGTGGCAGGTGGGGACTGGGAAGGGCGGGCTTCTTCGGTATCCCAAGCCTACGGCCCAGGGGCAGTCGACACGCGACTGTCTCCCAGTACGCGACCGTCTCCGGTCGCGCGCACAAGGGTGCCCGGCTCTTCGGCGGCGGCACGGCCGGCCCTCTGAGAACCCATAGACGCGGTGTCTGTCTGGCTTCGCCGCATTGGACGTGCCTTCTCGGTTTCTCACAAGACCCCAAGGTCGACCATGACGGTGAATGGCGCGGTGGCCTTCACGGTGCCGGTGAACATCTCGCCGTCCCTGTAAGCCTTGGTGGCGGGGTCGAGAACGTAGGTGTACACGATAGGGACCCCGGTGGCGGCCTGCTCGACCCGCCAGTAGAAGGGGATGCCGGCCTTGGCGTACTGGTCGACCTTCACGATCCGGTCCGTCGTCTCCGAACCGGGCGACACGACCTCGACGACCAGGAGTACGTGCTCGGGGCGGGTGGGCGTGAGGTCGATGGTTTCCGCCCGGTAGACGGCGACGTCCGGTCGGCGGTTGGTGAGGGGAACGTCCTGCAGGCGGACGTCGAAGTCCGTGTCGGCGTTCCAGTCCGGGCCCGCGGCGGCGTCCAGGGCGTTGGCCAGGATGCGGGCCAGCCGGTTGTGGCGCTTGGAGGCGCTCGGGCTCACGACGACCATCCCGTCCACGATCTCGATGCCGGCGCACTGCTCCTCGGACCAGGAGTCGTACTGCTCCGCGCTGATCTGCGTATGCATCCACGCGGGCGCCACCATCTCGGCGGTCATGGAGTACCTCCTTCGAGGATGCGCTGCTGCTCGACTCAGCGTACTGCCCGCTTCCGTTCGGGCACCGGCTTTGGATCGAGGCAGAACTTTCAGCGTCCGTAGGGGTGACCTGAGCGCAAAAGGGGCGATGCGCCTTCACCCACGTGATGGCTCACAAGTGCAATTCGGCCAAGTGGGGCGGGCTCGTCAGCGATTCACTGGTCGCGCCAGGCGCTGTGAGAGGCTGGGTCTCATGAACCGGCTGGCTGGTGTGACCTCGCCTTATCTGCTTCAGCATGCCGACAATCCGGTCGACTGGTGGCCGTGGGGACCTGAGGCGTTCGAGGAAGCGAAACGGCGTGATGTCCCCGTCCTGCTCTCCGTCGGCTACTCCGCCTGCCACTGGTGCCACGTCATGGCGCACGAGAGTTTCGAGGACGAGGTGGTCGCGGCAGTGATGAACGCGCACTTCGTCAACATCAAGGTGGACCGGGAGGAGCGGCCCGACGTCGATGCCGTCTACATGGAGGCGGTGCAGGCGGCGACCGGGCAGGGGGGATGGCCGATGACCGTCTTCCTGACGCCGCAGGCCGAGCCGTTCTACTTCGGGACGTACTTTCCGCCGGAGCCCCGCCACGGCATGCCCGGCTTCCGGGAGGTCCTCGAAGGCGTGCGGGTCGCCTGGGCCGAGCGGCGCGGGGAGGTCGGGGAGGTGGCCGGGAAGATCGTGGCCGACCTGCGGGAGCGGCGGCTGACGCTGGGGGAGCCTCGGCTGCCCGGCGCCGAGGAGGCGGCGCGGGCGCTGCTCGGGCTCACCCGGGAGTACGACCCGGCGCACGGCGGGTTCGGCGGTGCGCCCAAGTTCCCGCCGTCCATGGTGCTGGAGTTCCTGCTGCGCCACCACGCCCGCACCGGCGCCGAGGGCGCGCTCCAGATGGCGGCCGACACCGCCGAGCGGATGGCCCGTGGCGGTATCTACGACCAGCTCGGCGGCGGCTTCGCCCGCTACTCCGTCGACCGGGAGTGGATCGTGCCGCACTTCGAGAAGATGTTGTACGACAACGCGCTGCTCTGTCGTTTCTACACCCACCTGTGGCGGTCGACCGGCTCGGAGCCGGCGCGGCGCGTGGCCCTGGAGACGGCCGAGTTCCTGGTGCGCGACCTCGCCACCCCGCAGGGCGGGTTCGCCTCGGCGCTCGACGCCGACAGTGCGGACGCGAGCGGGCGGATGGTGGAGGGCGCGTACTACGTGTGGACGCCCGCGCAGCTCATCGAGGTGCTCGGGGAGGAGGACGGGCGGATCGCCGCCGCCCACTTCGGTGTGACCGAGGAGGGGACCTTCGAGGAGGGCGCCTCGGTGCTGCGGCTGCCGCAGGAGGACGGCGCCGTGTGGGACGCGGGGCGGATCGCCGCGATCCGCGAGCGGCTGTACGAGGCCCGGCTGCGCCGGTCCGAGCCGGGGCGGGACGACAAGGTGGTGGCCGCCTGGAACGGGCTGGCTGTCGCCGCGCTCGCCGAGGCCGGGGCCTGCTTCGAGCGGCAGGACCTCGTCGACGCGGCCGTGACCGCCGCCGACCTGCTGGTCCGGGTCCACCTCGACGACCACGCCCGGCTCACCCGCACCTCCCGCGACGGCCACGCCTCCGGCAACGCCGGTGTCCTGGAGGACTACGCCGACGTCGCCGAGGGGTTCCTGGTGCTGGCCTCCGTGACCGGTGAGGGCGTCTGGCTGGACTTCGCCGGGCTGCTGCTCGACGGGGTCATCGACCGCTTCACCGACGAGAGCGGCGCCCTCTACGACACCGCCTCCGACGCCGAACAGCTCATCCGGCGCCCCCAGGACCCCACCGACAACGCCACCCCGTCCGGCTGGACCGCCGCCGCCGGTGCGCTGCTCGGCTACGCGGCGCAGACCGGTTCCGAGCCGCACCGCACCGCGGCCGAACGGGCGCTCGGTGTGGTGGCGGCGCTCGGCCCGAAGGTGCCGCGCTTCATGGGGCACGGCCTGGCCGTCACCGAGGCGCTGCTCGACGGTCCCCGCGAGGTGGCCGTGGTCGGCGACCCGGACGACCCGCGTACCGCCGGGCTGCACCGTACGGCGCTGCTCTCGGCGGCGCCCGGAGCCGTCGTCGCGGTCGGTCCGGCCGACGGCGAACTGCCGCTGCTGGCCGGGCGCGTGCCGGCCGACGGCGCGCCCACCGCGTATGTCTGCCGCGGCTTCGTCTGCGACGCGCCGACGACCGATCCGGCCCTGCTCGCCGCCCAGCTCGGCGGCTGACCGGGTGGGCCGGCCGGGGCGTCAGGCCCCGGCCGGCACCTTGCCGAACTCGCGGAGCGCCTGGCGGACGATGGTCTCCAGCCGGTCGTGGTGGGCACCGCGCCAGTAGACGCGCCCGCAGGTGTCGCACCGGGCGAAGACGTCGTACGTGGCCTTCGTGCCGCCTTCCAGATCGCGGGCGACCTCGTCCTTGTCGGCGTCGCGCAGTCCGCCGTTGCAGGCGGTGCACCGCGTCCACGGAGCCAGGGTGGGGGCGAACCTGCCGAGGACGTCCCGTAGTTGCTCGTCGGGTCTGTCGCTGTAGACGTACGCCCCGGCCCACAGTTCGCGGCGGCGCAGCAGGCCCCGGTCCCGGCTGAGCAGGACCCGCTGTTCGGCGGCGGAGCGGGCGGCCAGGGCGGGGTCGCCGAGGTCGTGGCTCTCGTAGGCGGTGTCGATGCCGAGCAGCCGCATCCGGCGCGCCAGGGTGCCCAGGTGCACGTCGAGGAGGAAGCGCGGCGGCGCGCCCTCGACCGGCTGGGGGCGTGCCACGGCTCCCACGGCGACGTGCTCCCCGGCGGCGGGCACGTGCCCGCGTGCCACCTGGCGGCCGTCGACGGTGAGCGAGCCCACCTCGGTGAGCGGGACGCCGAGCGACTCCACCACGTGGCCGAGGGTCGAGGCCCCGTCGGTGAGCACGGTGCTGGGACCCGTCCGGCGCTCGCGCGAGACGAACAGGCCCAGCTCGGGCGCGAAGGTGAGGAGGATCTCCGGTCCGTTCATCCGGCCAGGATGGCACGCGCCCGTACGGCCGGGGGGTCGCTTTCCGGTCCCGCGCCCTTTCCGGTACCCCTTCGCTTCACCTGGGTGGGTGAGACGGCCGGTGCGAGCGCGCGGTCCGGGGCGCGTGGGGCGCACGAGGTGTGGGGGAGCCGTCGACCGGACCAGGGCGGAGAAGCAAGCGGAACCCTGGCGGGGGAGCGGGGTGGCTGGATGAGCAGTGGAGAGGGCGTGGGGAAGCGTCGAAGCGGAGGGAGATCCGTGGGGTCGGAGCGGGAGAACCGCCGCCGTTTGTCAGAGCCGTATGTCACTCTCGGATGAAGTAGCGCTCACATGGAGTTACCTCGGCCGCGCGGGCGGCCGGGGGAGTGCGGGAGAGAGGGGACGCGGATGTACACGGATGCGAAGGGGATGCCCGGCGGGCGGCGCGGGCGGCGGGCGGAGGCGTTCGCACTGCTGGCGGCGGTGTCGTGCGTCGGGGGGTACGCGCTGCTGGGTGCGGCCGGGGTGCTCGGCGTCGTGCTGCTGGTGGTGGTCGGGCTCGCCGTGACGGTGGCCTCGGCGTCGAGACCGGCCGTCGCCGGGGGGCGCCGGCCGGCGCGGGTCAGTGCCGCCGAGTGCCGCGAGGCCCGGCGGGCGGTGCGTGCGCTGGTCCGGGCCGAGCAGGCGGCGGAGCGGGCCGGGCGCCAGGTCGCGCGGGGCCGCCCGGCCCAGCTCTCGCTGAGGGACGACGGGGCGGTGTCGGGCGATTCGGGGTGAGCGGGGCGCTCGTGCGTCAGGGGCGGCGGGCTCCGTGCCCGCCGCCCCTGGTGGCCTCAGTTCCGGGGCGCCGGTTCCGGAGCCCGTCCCGGTGTCGTCATCCGCGCTGGTAGGCGACGAACGAGATCCCGATGTAGTGGACGACGAAGGCCGCGAGGGTCAGCGAGTGGAAGACCTCGTGGAAACCGAAGTAGCGCGGGGAGGGGTTCGGGCGCTTGAGGCCGTAGATGATGCCGCCGGCGCTGTAGAGGAGGCCGCCCACCACGACGAGGACGAGGACGGCGACACCGCCCGCGCGCATGAAGTCGGGGAGGAAGAAGACGGCGGCCCAGCCCATCGCGATGTAGCAGGGGGTGTAGAGCCAGCGGGGCGCGCCCACCCAGAAGACGCGGAAGAGTATGCCGGCCAGCGCCGCGGCCCAGATGCCCCACAGCAGCCACCGCCCCTTGGCCTCGGGGAGCAGCAGCATCGTCAGGGGGGTGTAGGTGCCCGCGATGATCAGGAAGATGTTGGCGTGGTCGAGACGGCGCAGGACGGCCTCGCCGCGCGGCCCCCACGTGCCCCGGTGGTACAGGGCGCTGACGCCGAAGAGCAGGCAGGCGCTGAGGGCGTAGACCGCGCAGGCGATGCGCCCCCGGGTGGAATCGGTGAACGCGGTCAGGGTCAGACCCGCGATGACGACGGCCGGGAACATTCCGGCGTGCAGCCAGCCGCGGAGCTTGGGCTTGACGATGGCGGGGATCTCGGCCGCGAGCGTGGCCGCGGTCGGACCCTTCGACGGGGAGGTCGTCGCCTCGGGGGCGGGCTGAGTCATGTTCGGCATGGTAGCTACGGCTCCGTAGGTACCGAGTCAGCGGCCTCCCTCCCGAGGTGCCGCGCGGGCGCCCGGGGGCCGCCTTCGGACGCGCCGCCGAGTCCGCCGAGTGTGTCCGATACGTGGCGATGCTCACGTGGGCGGCCCCCTGGACATATGGGCGCGACAGGCGGATGATCAAATGAGTGCGGTCGGCACCGGATGAGCGGCTACGAAGCGTCCGGGTCGCGGCCCCCACGGGGCACTCACCTCTCTCACCCTCATTTAGGAGCGATCGTGGCGCGCGACATCGCGGCTCCCCCTGCCCCCACCGACCACCGGGAACTCGTCGCCTGGGTGGACGAGATCGCCGAACTGACGCAGCCGGACCGGGTGGTCTGGTGCGACGGTTCGCAGGCCGAGTACGAGCGTCTCGCCGAGGAACTGGTGGCCAAGGGCACCTTCACGAAGCTGGACCCGGTCAAGCGCCCCAACTCCTACTACGCCGCCTCCGACCCCTCGGACGTCGCCCGCGTCGAGGACCGCACCTTCATCTGCTCCGTCGAGGAGCAGGACGCGGGCCCGACCAACCACTGGAAGGACCCCGCCGAGATGCGGGAGGTCTTCGCCGGTGAGCAGGGCGTCTTCCGCGGCTCGATGCGTGGCCGCACGATGTACGTGGTGCCGTTCTGCATGGGCCCGGTCGGTTCGCCGCTCTCGGCCATGGGCGTCGAGATCACCGACTCCGCCTATGTCGCCGTCTCCATGCGCACCATGACCCGCATGGGCAGCGCCGTGCTCGAAGAGCTCGGTGAGGACGGCGACTTCGTCAAGGCCGTCCACACCCTCGGCGCGCCGCTCGCCGAGGGCGAGCAGGACGTCCCGTGGCCGTGCAACTCCACCAAGTACATCTCGCACTTCCCCGAGGACCGCGAGATCTGGTCCTACGGCTCCGGCTACGGCGGCAACGCCCTGCTCGGCAAGAAGTGCTACGCCCTGCGCATCGCCTCCGTGATGGCCCGCGACGAGGGCTGGCTCGCCGAGCACATGCTCATCCTCAAGCTCACCCCGCCGCGCGGCGAGGCCAAGTACGTCGCCGCCGCCTTCCCCTCGGCCTGCGGCAAGACCAACCTCGCCATGCTGGAGCCGACCATCTCCGGCTGGACCGTGGAGACCATCGGCGACGACATCGCCTGGATGCGCTTCGGCGAGGACGGCCGCCTCTACGCGATCAACCCGGAGGCCGGTTTCTTCGGCGTCGCGCCCGGCACCGGCGAGCACACCAACGCCAACGCCATGAAGACCATGTGGGGCAACTCCGTCTTCACCAACGTCGCGCTCACCGACGACGGCGACGTCTGGTGGGAGGGCATGACCGAGGAGCCGCCGGCCCACCTCACCGACTGGAAGGGCAACGACTGGACCCCCGAGTCCGCCACGCCCGCCGCCCACCCCAACGCCCGCTTCACCGTCCCGGCCGGCCAGTGCCCGATCATCGCGCCGGAGTGGGAGGACCCCAAGGGCGTGCCGATCTCGGCCATCCTCTTCGGTGGCCGCCGCGCCACCGCCGTGCCGCTGGTCACCGAGTCGCTCAGCTGGAACCACGGCGTCTTCCTGGGCGCCAACGTCGCCTCCGAGAAGACCGCCGCCGCCGAGGGCAAGGTCGGCGAGCTGCGCCGCGACCCCTTCGCGATGCTGCCCTTCTGCGGCTACAACATGGGCGACTACATGGCCCACTGGGTCAAGGTCGGCGCCGACAAGGACCAGGCGAAGCTGCCGAAGATCTACTACGTCAACTGGTTCCGCAAGAACGACGCGGGCAAGTTCGTCTGGCCCGGTTTCGGCGAGAACAGCCGCGTCCTGAAGTGGATCGTGGAGCGCCTGGACGGCACCGCCGAGGGCGTCGAGACGCCGATCGGCGTGCTGCCCACCAAGGAGTCGCTGGACACCGAGGGCCTGGACATCTCCGACACCGACCTCGACTTCCTGCTCACCGTCGACAAGGGCGCCTGGCGCGAGGAGGCCGCACTGGTCCCCGGCCACTTCAACACCTTCGGCGACCACACGCCCAAGGAGCTGTGGGACGAGCACCGCGCCCTGGTCGAGCGCCTGGGCTGAGCAGAGCCCGCCTGCCGCGTGGCGTGTCACGAGCGCCCACGCGGCAGGCGTACCCGCGTAACACGCGGAGGCCGACGGTGTACGAGCACCTGAGGCGTCCGCGTCGCACGCACCCTCCGCGCCCGGTGGTCCAGCCGGGGTACGCGGAAGGCCGGCCCCCGCACAACGGCGTGCGGGGGCCGGCCCTTTTCCGTGTCCGGATTCCCGTGTCCGGACCTCCGTCCCGGTCAGGCGGCGGTCGCGTACTCCCGGCGGCCGGCCTCGTGGGCGTCCATCCGGCGGGCCGCCAGGATGGCCGCCGCCGTGTCGGCGCGCGAGGCGGCGACGACCAGGGCCCGGCCCGCGAGGGCGTGGGCGCGCTGGTGGAGGGCGGCGAGCCGCGGCTCGTGGATGGCGGCGGCCACGGCGGACCTGACCGGCGGGCCGCCCCGGCGCAGCCGGGCGACGGTGCCGGAGAGCTGCTCGGCCGCGTCGTCCAGCGACGGGTCCGGGCGCAGGGTGCGCAGTTCGTCGGTGACGGCGAGCAGGGCCGAGAGGTGCCCCGCGAGCTGGATGTCCAGCTCCTCCTCGCGGCTGCGGTGCGGGAAGTCGGCGTCGTCCGGGAGGGTGTGCGCCGACGTGGTGCGGATCGGTTCGTACATGAGGACGGCCTCCAGCTTCGTGCTTGAGCGCCATCCTACATTGGAATCAGTCTAAAGTTGTCGCCGGTCTGGGGAGGGGTCCGGATCGGCTCGCTCCGCGGCCGGGAACGGGACAAGGAGCCCGAAGCGGGCTCCTTGTCGTCATGCGGTCGTGCGGTCGTGGGGGTGCCGGTCAGGGCTGGCTGTACCCGTCGAGGAAGTGCCCGATGCGGGTCACGGCCTCCTTGAGGTCCTCCGCCGCCGGCAGGGTCACGATGCGGAAGTGGTCGGGGTCGGGCCAGTTGAACCCGGTCCCCTGCACGCACATGATCCGCTCCTGGCGCAGCAGGTCGAAGATCATCTGCCGGTCGTCCTTGATCTTGTAGACCTTCGGGTCCAGGCGCGGGAAGAGGTAGAGGGCGCCCTTCGGCTTCACGCAGGTGACGCCGGGGATCTGGGTCAGCAGGTCGTACGCGGCGTCACGCTGCTCCAGGAGCCGGCCGCCGGGCAGGACCAGGTCCTGGACGGTCTGCCGTCCGGTGAGCGCGGCGACCACGCCGTGCTGGGCGGGCATGTTGGCGCAGAGCCGCATGTTGGAGAGGATGTTCAGGCCCTCGATGTACGACTGGGCGTGCGCCTTCGGGCCCGAGAGGGCCAGCCAGCCCGAGCGGTAACCGGCCACGCGGTACGCCTTCGACATGCCGTTGAAGGTCAGCGTCAGCAGGTCCGGGGCGATGGCGGCGGTCGGGGTGTGGGTGGCGCCGTCGTAGAGGATCTTGTCGTAGATCTCGTCGGAGCAGACCATCAGGTTGTGGCGCCGGGCGATGTCGGTGAGGGAGCGCAGCATCTCGTCGCTGTAGACGGCGCCGGTCGGGTTGTTCGGGTTGATGATGACCAGGGCCTTGGTGCGGTCGGTGATCTTCCGCTCGACGTCGGCCAGGTCCGGCATCCAGTCCGACTCCTCGTCGCACCGGTAGTGCACCGCCGTACCGCCCGCCAGGGCGACCGAGGCGGTCCACAGCGGGTAGTCGGGGGCCGGGACGAGGACCTCGTCGCCATCGTCGAGGAGGCCCTGCATCGCCATGGTGATCAGCTCGGAGACGCCGTTGCCCATGAAGACGTGCTCGACGTCGGTCTCCACGCCCAGCGTCTGGTAGTGCATCACCACCGCGCGCCGCGCCGCGAGCAGCCCCTTGGCGTCGCCGTACCCGTGGGCGGAGCCGACGTTGCGGAGGATGTCCTCCAGGATCTCGGGCGGGCACTCGAAACCGAACGCCGCCGGGTTGCCCGTGTTGAGCTTGAGGATGCGGTGGCCGGCTGCCTCCAGCCGCATCGCCTCCTCCAGCACCGGACCCCGGATCTCGTAGCAGACGTTGGCGAGCTTCGTGGACTGGATCACCTGCATGTCCGTGAGCTTACGACCGCGTTTCCCGGTCCGCTTCACGATTTGGGCCAAGCGATACGCCGGGAAAGTCAGTGAACACCCCCTTTGCGGGGTGGGTGCGGTGCAGGCCGCGAAACGCCCGCACCGGCCCATTCCCTGTCGGGACGGTCGGCGCGCCATCGTTCCCTCAGCCGGGGATGCGATTCCGCTTGCGATCCGATGGCGGGTGCGCGTAGGTGTCCGAGGCCGTGCGCGCTCCGGAAAAGGGAACGTGACCTTCGCCGCATCGGTGGCCCGGGAGGGTCCGTCCCGGGCGGGCCTCCGTCGAGAATGAGGCGGCCCGGGGCCCCGCCCGGGCGACCGCCGACCCGTACCGGAGCCCGCGTGCGTATCGTCTTCCCCCTCTTCGACGGCTTCACCGCCCTCGACCTCGTCGGCCCCTACGAGATCCTCCGGATGCTGCCGGGGGCGGAGATCGTCCTCGCCGGTGAGGGGGCGGGGGACGCGGTGCGCGACGGGGCGGGTGGTCTCAGCCTGCTCGCCACCCACGCCCGCGCCGACGTCCGTGAGGCAGACGTCCTGCTCGTGCCCGGCGGTCCCGGCGCCCGCCGCGATGTGGACGACCCCGCCCTGCTGGAGTGGATCACCGCCGTCCACTCCACCACCCGCTGGACCGCCTCCGTCTGCACCGGCGCCCTCCTCCTCGGCGCCGCCGGGCTGCTGGCCGGGAAGACCGCCACCACCCACTGGAACGCCGTCCGCGAACTGGAGTCCCACGGCGCGACCTACACGCCCGAGCGGGTCGTCGCCCACCCCGGCGACCGCCTGATCACCGGCGCCGGGGTCTCCGCCGGCATCGACCTGGCGATCACCCTGGCCGCCCGGCTCGCCTCGCCGGCCCACGCGCAGGCGTACCAGCTGGCGCTGGAGTACGACCCGCGCCCGCCCTACGGCGCGGGGTCGCTCGCGACGGCACCGGCGGAGGCGAAGGCGCTGCTCGGGGTGGCGGAGGGGTCCGAGGCGTAACGCCGTGGAAGGGGGCGCGATCTCCCGGGTGAGGTGGCGGCACCGCTACGGTTTCGCCGACTCCCCCTGCCCGTCGCACCGGGCGGCGGCGGGCTGGGAGCCGCCGCACGCGCCCGCGCTCTGGCAGCGGGGCTGAGCGGCCCCGCGCCGCCCGGTCCGCGTCAGCGCCCCCGGTACGGGGTGCGGCGGACCGAGCGGCCGGCCAGGACCTGGGTGCGGCGGCCGTCCTCGACGGTGAAGCGGCCGTCGACCAGGACGTGCGGGATGCCGGCCGGCGCGGTGCGCGGCGCGTCGAAGGTGGCACCGGAGGCGACCGTGTCCGGGTCGAAGAGGACCAGGTCGGCGCGGTATCCCGCGCGGACCAGGCCCCGGTCGGGCAGGCGCAGCCGGGCGGCGGGGCGGGCGGTGAGGTGGGCGACGCACTCCTCCAGGGAGAGCAGGCCCAGTTCGCGGACGTAGCGGCCGAGGTAGTGCGGGAAGGTGCCGTAGGCGCGCGGGTGGGGCTTGGCGCCCTGGAGGATGCCGTCCGAACCGCCGGTGTGGACGCGGTGGCGCATGATCGCTCGCACGTTCTCCTCGTGGCCGACGTGCTGGAGGATCGAGGTGCCGAGCCGGTCCTCGGTGAGCAGCCGCACCGCCGTCGTCCACGGCTCCTCGCCCCGCGCGGCGGCCGAGGCGGCGACGGTCCGGCCGACGTAGGGGGCGAGCGCGGGGTCGGCGGTGCCGGAGACCTCGATGGTCCGCCAGTCGACGGGGACGCCGTGGCAGCCGTCGGAGCCGGTCACCTCCAGATCGGCGCGTATCCGGGCGGCGGCCACCGGGTCGGCGAGCCGGGCCAGCAGCGCGTCCGGGCCGCCCTCCGCCGCCCAGGAGGGCAGCACGGCGACGAGGGTGGTGGCGCCCGGGGTGTACGGGTAGGTGTCCAGGCTGATGTCGGCCCCGGCCGCCAGCGCCCTGTCGAGCAGCGCGAGCAGGTCGCCCGCCCGGCCCGCGTTGACGCCGAAGTTCATCGTGGCGTGCGCCAGGTGCAGCGCGCACCCCGCCTCCCGGCTGAGCGCCACCATCTCCTCGTACGCCTCCAGCGCGCCCGCCCCGTAACTGCGGTGGTGCGGGCAGTAGTAGCCGCCGTACGAGGCCACCACCCGGCACAGTGCGGTGAGTTCGGCGTCGGAGGCGTACATGCCGGGGGTGTAGGTGAGGCCGGAGGAGAGGCCGACGGCGCCCTGTTCCAGGCCCTCGGCGACGAGGCGGCGCATGCGGTCCAGTTCGGCGGGGGTGGGGGCGCGGTCCTCCCAGCCCATCGCGTGCACGCGGACGGTGCCCTGAGGGACGAGGTAGGCGGCGTTGACCGCGATGCCCTCGCCGTCGTACCCGGCGCCCGCGAAGGCGGAGTCGAGGCGGTCGAGGTATGCGCCGACGGTGCGCCAGTCGAAGGCGATCCGGTCGTCGCCGGGGCCGCCGCCGTTCCAGCCGGCGATCTGGGTGCGGACCCCGGCGAGGGTGCGGTCGTCCACCGGCGCGTACGACAGGCCGTCCTGGCCCAGGACTTCGAGGGTGACGCCCTGCGCGGCCTTGGCGCTGTGGTCCGGGTCGCGCAACAGGGCCAGGTCGCTGTGGGCGTGCATGTCGATGAAGCCGGGGGCGAGGGCGAGGCCCGAGGCGTCGACGGCGCGGCGGGCGTCCGGGCGCGGACCGCCCGCCCCCGCGCGGTGGACGGCGGCGATCCGGCCGCCCGCGACGGCGACGTCGGCCCGGTAGGAGGGGCCGCCGGTGCCGTCGACGACGCGGGCGTCCCGCAGGACGAGATCCATGGGGGGCCTCTCGGTGGTGCGCGGTGGCTCAGAAGAAGGTGCGGACCAGCTCGGTGACGGTGCCGTCGGCCTCGGTGACCGGGATGAGCTGCCACTTGTCGAAGGAGGTGCACGGGTGGGAGAGGCCGAGGCCGACCCAGTCGCCGACCTCCAGTTCCGCCTCCGCCTCGGTGGCGAGCCAGCCGTGCTGGTCGGAGAGGCCGGTGAGGGTGATGCCGCGGGCGGGGCGGAGCGCGCCGGTGCGGGCGCAGCGGACCACCTGGGCCTCGGGCAGGTGCAGGTCGTAGGCGGCGTCGCGCTTGCCCGCGTTGACGAACGCCTGGTCCGCGCTCGGGCGGGAGACGACCTGCGCCCAGAGCCGGAAGGCGGGCCGCAGCGCGCCCTCCCCGGGGACCCGGTTGAACGGCGTGATGTGCCGGTAGTGCCCGTCGTCGTGCGAGACGTACGCGCCCGAGCGGAGCAGCTTCAGCACCGGCCTGGTGAGCGGCGGCAGTTCGGCGAAGACGTCGGCGACCGCGTCGAACCAGGCGCTGCCGCCCGCGCTCACCACGATCTGGTCGAGGTCGGCGAACCGGCCCTCGGCGTCGAAGGCCGCGGCGAGGGCAGTGAGCCGGCGCAGCCAGGCGCGGACCCGCTCCGGGTCGGCGTCCGGCACCTCCCCCTCGTACCCGGCGACGCCCGCGAGGCGCAGCGTGTCGCCGGCCTCGACCGCGTCGGCGACGGCGCGGCACCCCGCCTCGTCGCGGACGCCGGTCCGCGCGCCCTCGCCCGCCGCCAGCTCCACCACGACGTCCAGCGGGCGCTGGGCGCCCGCCGCGCGGCGGGCCCGGTCCATCAGCTCGACGCCGCGCACCGAGTCGACGTACACGAGGAGCTGGAACCCGGGATCGGCGTCGAGGTCGGCGGTGAGGGCGGTGAGGGCGGCGGTGTCGACCAGCTCGTTGGCGAGGAAGATCCGGCGGACCCCGAACTCGCGGGCCACCCGCGCCTGGTGGGGGACGGCGACGGTGATGCCCCAGGCGCCGTGGGCCAGCTGGCGGGCGAACAGCTCGGGGGCCATCGAGGTCTTGCCGTGCGGGGCGAAGGCGAGGCCGTGGCGCTCGGTGTAGCTCTCCAGCAGCGACAGGTTGTGGGCGAGGGAGGCCGCGTCGAGGGTGAGGACCGGGGTGGTGAAGCCGCCGGTGAACAGCGAGCGGCGCTCGGCCGCCAGCGCGCCCACGGTCAGGCCGTCGGCGTCCGGCGGCAGTCCCTTGAAGCGCGGGCCGATCCGCTCCTCGCCGAGGCGGGCGGCGCGCTCGGCGGCGACGCGGGCACCCTCCGGGTCGGCGAAGGCGTGCCCGGCGGCGCGGGCGGGCACGGAGGTGCCGTGCGGGGTGGCGGGCTGCTCGGCGGCGGACGGCAAGGGGGCCTCCCGGAGGGCGGTGGTGCGGGCGGGCGTATCGAGCGTGGCGGCTTGATGGCGCGCATGTTGCGTGGTGTGCAACGCTCGTTGCGGAGAACGCTCCGAGCTGTCTAACATCCCCGACGATGCCGGGTCAACGGTGCGCGAACCCGCCCCGGCCGCACCGCACCCGTCCGGCGCCACCCGGAGGCCACCCGGACGGTGGTGCGGGCGCCGCCGACCGACCCGCCGCCGACCGGGCGCCGGGAGGCCCACCGCAAGGAGCACGCCGTGACAGCAGCGGGAGACCCCGCCCCGCGCCCCACCGCCGACTGGGACGTCGTCTGCCTCGGCGAATCCATGGTCGCCTTCCTGCCCGACCGGCCGGGCCCCCTCGCCGACGTCCCCTCCTTCACCCGCGCCATCGGCGGCGCCGAGTCCAACGTCGCCTGCGCGCTCGCCGCCGCCGGGCACCGCGCCCGCTGGGTCAGCCGGGTCGGCACCGACGGCTTCGGCGACCACCTGCTCGCCGCCGTCGCCGCCTACGGCACCGACACCACCGCCGTCACCCGCGACCCCGACCGCCCCACCGGCCTCTACTTCCGCACCGCCGACGACCGGGGCGCCGCGGGCCACGAGGTCGCCTACTACCGGCACGGCTCGGCCGCCTCCGCGATGAGCCCGGACACCGTCCCGTACGCGCACCTCGCCGCCACCCGCGTCCTCCACCTCACCGGGATCACCGCCGCCCTCTCCGCCGGCTGCCTCGCCCTGCTCCGCGCGCTGACCGCCCCCCGCCCCGGCCGCCCCCTCGTCTCCTTCGACGTCAACCACCGCCCCCGGCTCTGGCGGGGGCGCACCGACGGGCCCGCCGTCCTCGCCGAACTGGCCGGGCGCGCCGACCTCGTCCTGGTCGGCGAGGACGAGGCGGCCGAGGTCTGGGGCCTGCGCACCCCCGAGGCGATCCGCGCCGCCCTGCCGGGCCCCCGTCACCTCGTCGTCAAACGCGCCGGGCGGGGCGCCCTCGCCTACGACGGACAGACGGTGACCGAGGAGCCGGCGCCCGCCGTCGACGTGGTCGCGCCCGTCGGCGCGGGCGACGCCTTCGCCGCCGGCTTCCTCTCCGCCCTGCTGCGCGGCCTGCCCGCCCGCGACCGGCTGCGCCACGGCCACCTCCTGGCCGCCGCCGCCCTCACCGTCCCCGGCGACCTCGCCGAGCCCCCGGCCCGCTCCCACGCCGACGGCCTGGCCGCGCTCGACGAGGCGGCGTGGGGGAGACTGCGCCTTGGCCCCGGCTGGACCCGGGCGGGGGCCGCCGAGGAGGTACGCGTCCCATGAGCCAGACCGTCGACCGCGCGCTCAGCATCCTGCCGCTGCTCGCCGAGGGCCCCGCCGACCTCGGCAAGGTCGCCGACCGGCTCGGCGTCCACAAGTCCACCGCGCTGCGGCTGCTGCGCACCCTGCATGAGCACGGCCTCGTCCACCGCCAGGCCGATCAGCGCTACCGGCTCGGTGCCCGCCTCTTCACGCTGGCCCAGGAGGCGGTGGAGAACCTCGACGTGCGCGAGATCGCCCACCCGCACCTGGTCGCCCTCAACGACCGCTGCGGCCACACCGTGCACCTAGCCGTCCACGAGGACCACGAGGTCCTCTACATCGACAAGGTGGACAGCCGCTACCCGGTCCGGATGTACTCCCGGATCGGCAAGCCCGTCGCCCTCACGGTGGCCGCCGTCGCCAAACTGATCCTCGCCGACCTCCCCGAGACCGAGCGCCGCACCCTCGCCGAACGCCTCGACTACCCCCAGTACACGCCCCGTTCGACACCCGACGCCGCCGCCTTCCTCAAGGAGCTGGCGCTCGTGCGC
Organism: Streptomyces sp. BBFR102; assembly: GCF_051397025.1. Lineage (NCBI taxonomy): Bacteria > Bacillati > Actinomycetota > Actinomycetes > Kitasatosporales > Streptomycetaceae > Streptomyces > Streptomyces sp. BBFR102. The sequence continues at coordinate 1,839,394 of NZ_CP195757.1, read as the reverse complement.
GAACAGGGCTGGGCCACCGACCTCGGCGGCCACGAGGAGTCGATCAACTGCGTGGCCGCGCCCGTCCGGGGCCCCGACGGCCGGGTGGTGGCCGCCATGTCGGTCTCCGCCCCCAACGTCGTCGTCACCGCCGAGGAACTCCTCGCGCTGCTCCCGCTGGTCCGCCGCACCGCCGACGCGATCAGCCGCGAGTACTCGGGCAGCGCCCCCGTCCCGGCCGAGCAGGACCCCACCGAGTAGCAACGGAAAGAGACCATGAGCGACGCCACCACGCCCCTCACCAAGACCGCCTTCACCCCGGCCACCCACACCACGCCGCCCGCGCGGTTCTCGCACGGGGTGCGCAAGGGCAACATCCTCCAGGTCGCCGGCCAGGTCGGCTTCCTGCCCGCCGTCGAAGGCCGGGCGCCGACCCCGGCCGGGCCGACGCTGCGCGAGCAGACCCTCCAGACCCTCGCCAACGTCAAGGCGATCCTGGAGGAGGCCGGCGCGGGCTGGGACGACGTCATGATGATGCGCGTCTACCTCACCGACACCGGCCACTTCGCGGAGCTGAACGAGATCTACGACCAGTACTTCGCGGAGCAGGACCTCCAGGCCCCGCCGGCCGCCCGCACCACCGTCTACGTCGGCCTCCCCGAGGGCCTCCTCGTCGAGATCGACGCCCTCGCCGTCCTGGGCTGACTCTCCGGACCGCCCGCCCGGCGCCCCCGCCCCTCCCCCCCCGGCGCGCGGGGGCGCCGGCCTGCCGGGGATGTGTGCGGGGGCGCGCGCTGAAACGCCGTACGCCCGCCGGGTGGGTGACGGGAGGGCTGTCCGCCCCGTCCGTGGGGGATGGGGTCCGGCGAGCCAGACGGATGCGGAGAGGCCGGACGACGATGGGCGACAGGACCACCCGTACGGAGAGCGGCAGCGCGTCCGGCGGGGCGGACGGGGCGGCCCCCCGCGCGGGCGACGCGGGCCCGGACCCCGGTGACGACGGCGCCTGGTGTACCGGCGGCGGGGTGTGCCGCCCCGCCGTCCCGGCCCGTCCGCTCCCGGCCGCGCCCCGCCGGCGCGCGACGCCGGAGTGCCGTACCTCCCTCCGCGCCGCGGTCGCCGCCGGAGCCACCGCCCTGCTGGTGGTGCTGTTGCTCGGCGGGGTGGCCGGGCGTGCGGGCGGCGTCGCCGGGATCGCCCTGGGACTCGCCCTGTTCGGCGCCCTGGTGGCCGCCGCACGCCCCTGGCGGTACGTCCTGCCGCACTTCCTCGCGGGACTCTGGATCATCGGCTTCGCCTCCGTCGCCTTCCAGGACGCCCTGTTGCTGACGCGCGGCGAATGGGTCTCCGCCGTCGTCACCCGCGACCTGCGCGCCCGCACCGGACCCCGCTGCGATCTCGCCGACCTCCGGGGCCGCCCCCTGCCGCCCACCACCTCCGGCTGCCGCACGCACCACGTGGGCGACCGGGTACGCGTCCTCGCCGACCCCCTGCTCCTGGTCCCCAGCCGCTTCGAGAGCCCGCCGGTCCGCGACGCCTGCCTGACCTGGGGCGCGGCCGGGACCGTCCACGTGGCGGCGGGGGCCGCAGCCGGGTACGGGGTCCGGCGGGGCGAGCGCGGCGCGGGCCGCCGACCGGGCGGAGGCCGGACGGGCCGCGCCAACTCCCCTGCGTAGGACGGGGGGTGGGGGGCCGCGTCCCGCCTCCACGCGGCCGTACGGCGGGAGCCCGTCCATGCCGCCCGAGATCAGCCCGCAGCCGCCGGACCCCGCCTTCCCCCACAGGCGCGGGCCGACGCGGGGGCCGCGTACGCCGGATGGGCGCCGGTCGACGGGAGGCCGCGAACCCGACGCCGCCGGGCCGCCTTCCGCCCCTCGGTGACGGCTTCCACCGGGACGGCGCCGAGGACGGAGACGACGGCCCGCCCACCCCGAACTGCGGGCGGCGGCCGGGGCGGTGCGCTACGCCTCCCCTGCTCGGCCCGGCCTCCACGGACGACCTGATCGCCGAGTCCCACCGGATGGCGGAGACCGCCGCGCCGCTGCTCGCCGAGGACCCAGGGGGACCGCTACCGCCCGCGCCAAGGGCGCCGCCCAACCCGACGGCGTCCAGGTGGGCCGGTCCGCGCCGAGGACCGCCTCCTCAGCGACGTCACCGGGCCGGAGAAGGTCCCGCCGGGCCACCTTGCCGCAGGTCCGTCCCCGCCGACGGCCGGCCCCCCCTGTGCGCCCCCATTTGTGCGCCAACCCTTGTGAGGGGCCCGGCTTTACGGTTTCTTGATCTCCTCGTACCGAACGCCGGCCGCGCCCCGGGCGCGGCCACGACAGCGGGGAGCAGGCGGATGACCGAGACGGACGGCGCGGCAGCGGCGCCACGGGCGGCGGACCCGGGGCCGAGCGGACCGAGGTGGAAGTACATCGGCCCGGGCATCGTGGTGGCCGCCACCGGCGTCGGCGCGGGCGACCTGGTGGCGACGCTCATCGCGGGCAGCAAGTTCGGCTACACGCTGCTGTGGGCGGCGGTCATCGGCTGCCTGGTGAAGATCTCGCTGGCCGAGGCGACCGGCCGCTGGCACCTGGCCACCGGCCGCACCATCTTCGAGGGCTGGCGCGGCCTGGGCCGCTGGACCACCTGGTACTTCGCGGTGTACATCGTGGTCTGGGGCTTCGTCTACGGCGCCACCGCGATGTCCTCCTCGGCGCTGCCGGTCGTGGCGCTCTTCCCCGACGGGCCCGGTCTGAAGGTGTGGGCCGCGATCACCGGCGTCCTCGGCCTGGTCTTCGTCTGGTTCAACCGGTACGCGGTCTTCGAGAAGGTCATGACCGCGATGATCGGCGTGATGTTCGTCGTGGTCGTCTACGTCGCCGTCCGTGTCGGCCCGAGCCTGCCGAAGAGCCTCGCGGGCCTGGCGCCGGCGCTGCCCGACGGCTCGCTCCTGTACACGCTGGGCATCGTCGGCGGCGTCGGCGGCACCATCACCATGGCGGCCTACGGCTACTGGGTGAACGCCAAGGGGTGGACCACCAGCGGCTGGATGAAGGTGATGCGCCTGGACAACCGGGCCGCCTACGTCACCACCGGCATCTTCGTCGTCGCCATGCTGGTCATCGGCGCCGAACTGCTGCACTCCACCAACACCGTGCTGACCTCCGGGGACAAGGGCCTGGTCGATCTCGGCGACGTCCTGGAGCAGCGGTTCGGCTCCACCACCGCCACCCTCTTCCTGGTCGGCTTCTTCGCCACCTCCTTCTCCTCTCTGATCGGGGTCTGGCACGGCGTCAGCCTGATGTTCGCCGACTTCGTCGAGCGGCTGCGCAAGGAGGCCGTCCGCGCCGAGGCCGTCGAGGAGGGCGGTGCCGCCGAGGTCGCCAAGGGCGAGCGCGAGACGTCCCTGCCCTTCCGCGCGTACCTGCTGTGGCTGACCTTCCCGCCGATGGCGCTGCTCTTCCTGGACCAGCCGTTCGGGCTGGTCCTCGTCTACGGCGTGCTCGGCGCCTTCTTCATGCCGTTCCTCGCCTTCACCCTGATCGCCCTGCTCAACTCCCGGCGTACGCCCGAGGAATGGCGCAACGGCTGGCTCAGCAACACCATGCTGGCCGCCGCCGGACTGCTCTTCGTGGTCCTGTGCGTCCAGCAGATCACCGAACTGCTCTGACCCGCCGCGAGAACCGTCCCGGGCCCTCTCGGAAGAGCCCCCTGGACGGCCCGGGACGGGGTCGTGGCCGGGCGTACGCCTCCGGGCCGGACCCCGCTCCCGGCGCGGCGGAGAGCGGCCCCCCTGGAGGCGCCGGCGAGTTGGACGTATCTCTCCTGACCTGGGCTTTCGTCTGTTCCGCAGGTAATTTCTCCCTCTCGCGAGGAGAGGGGGCCTTGATGGAGCACACCGGTGCGACGGGCGGCACGTACGGCACGGACGAGGCGGGGCGGCGGGGGCGCGAGGTGCGGACGGCGGAGGACGTGCTGCGGCTGCTGGACGGGCTGTTCGCGGAAGGCGTCGACCGCTGGACGGCCGCGGCCGACAAGCACTGGGACGGGTTCTACGCCGACCGTGAGCGGCCCGTCCCCTTCTTCGTGGCGAAGCCCGACGCCAACCTCGCCCGCCACCTCGACGAGGGGCTGCTCGAACCCGGCGCCCGCGTCCTCGACCTGGGCTGCGGGCCCGGCCGCAACGCGCTGCACCTCGCCGCCCGCGGGTACCGGGTCGACGCCGTGGACCTGTCGCCGGCCGCCGTCGACTGGGCCCGCGAGCGCGCCCGCGCGGCCGGCGCCGAGATCCGCTTCCACCTCGGCGACGCCTTCGCCCCCGACGCGGCCGGGCTCGACGGCCCCTACGACCTGATCCACGACTCGGGGTGCTTCCACCATCTGCCGCCGCACCGCCGCGTCAGCTACCTCGCCCTGCTCGACCGCCTGCTCGCCCCCGGCGGCCACCTGGTCCTCAACTGCTTCGCGGCGGGCGAGGAGGGCTCCGGTACGTCGGCCCCGGACGCCGAGCTGTACCGGCACCCCGAGCGGCTGGCCGGCGGCCTCGGCTACACCGCCGAGCAGCTGCGGTGGGTCTTCTCGGGGCTGGAGGAGGCCGAGCTGCGCCGGATGGACGAGGAGCCGGAGGACTCGCCGTACTTCGGCGTGCCGTTCCTGTGGAGCGGGCTCTTCCGCAGGCCGGCAGGCTGATCCGGCACGGCCCGCGACGCACCGCGGCGCCGCCGCGGTGCGCGGGGAGAGCGGACGCGAGGGCCGGCTCCTCGGTTACGGCAGGTCGTCGACGTGCGGGCCGACCACGTTCGACCAGGCGTTGCCGCTGTCGGCGTCCCAGTTGGTCGACCAGGTCATGGCGCCGCGCAGCGACGGGTAGGTCTTCTCCGGCTTGAACGAGCCGCAGTGGGTGCCCCGGGTCAGGCAGTCCAGCGCGTCGTTGACCACGGACGGCTCGACGTAGCCGCCCCCGGCCGCCTTCGGGGAGGCGGGGACTCCGAGGCCGACCTGGGAGGCGTCGAGGCCGTTCTCCAGCTGGACGCAGGCGAGCGCGGTGAGGAAGTCGACGGTGCCCTGGGCGTAGACCTGGCCGTCGCAGCCGAGCATCGAACCGCTGTTGTAGTACTGCGTGTTGACGACGGTCAGGAAGTCCTTCACCGCCAGCGCCGTCTTGAAGTACTCGTTCTGCGGTGACTGCATGTCGATGGTCTGCGGCGCCATGGTGAGGACCAGCCCGTCCCCGGCCTTCTGGTGGAGCTTGGTGAGCGCCTCGGTCATGTAGGTGGAGTCGAGGCCGTTCTCCAGGTCGATGTCGACCCCGTCGAAGCCGTACTCCTCCATCAGCGCGTACGTGCTGTCGGCGAACCGCTGCGCGGAGGCGCTGTCGTCGACGGCGACCGCGCCCTTCTCGCCGCCGACCGAGATGATCACCGACTTGCCGTCGGCCCGCTTGGCGGCGAGGTCGGCGCGGAACTGCTCGTCGGTGTAGCCGCCGAGCCCGGCCGAGTCGAGGGTGAAGGTGATCTCGCCCGGGTTCGCCGTGGCGTCGGCGAAGGAGACGGCGATGATGTCGTAGGCGTCCGGCACGTCGGCGAGGGTCTGCACGGTCGCGCCGTTGTTGAAGTTCTGCCAGTAGCCGGTGACCGCGTGCGCCGGTACGGCGGCCGGGGCGGGGGAGGCCCCGGCGGCGGTCGCGGGCCCGGCGAGGGCGAGCCCGGTGGCGCCGAGGACGGCCGCGGTGAGGGCGGCGGTCAGCCGGGCCCGGCGGTGGAGACCGGGCGCGGAGGGGCGCCGGCCGGGGTGGGTGAGGGGGAAGGTGCGTGCCACTGCTGCCTCCGGTGGGGGAGTCACGGACGTGGGGGGACGCGCCGACGGGGCTCGCCACCGGTGAGGGGGCGGGAGGCCGGCGCGCGGTGGCCACCGCGATGAGCACCAAAATGGTCCAGACCAATGGGGTTGTCAAGGGTTCCGGCAGGAGTGGGGCGCCGGGGGTGCGCAGTGGGCCGCCCGGGGCAGCCCTGGGCGGCAGCGTTCCGCGCCAACCGGTCAACTTCGTCGATTCTCCGCACGATTTTGGCCAAGTTGGCGGATCGGTGCCGGTCGGCCCCCCGGTGGCGTGATCCCGTCTGATCCGGACGAACCCGGTGGTGGCGCGGGGGGAACCGGCGGGCACGGGCGTACATGCGGCGGGGTGAACGACGGGAACGCGTCACCCGCGGCGGACGAACACCCTTGACCGGAGCGGAAGATACCGAAGGAGACCCACCAACACCGGTGTGGCGGAACAGTTTTGTGGCGATGATGAGGGGCGTCGGGCCCGGGTGGCCGGGCGGCCGGACCGTTCCCGCCGAGGCGGGCGGACGGACGGCGGGCGACCGCCGGACAAGCACGGAGGCGGCCGGGGCCGCCGAGGGGATCGGGGGTGTCCTGGATGCCGACCGCCGTCGCGGTCACCAGTCCTGAACTGGTGCTGCCCCCACCCGACCGGCACACCCCGCCCGCCGCCATCCTCCAGTCCGCCGAACCGGGGGAGCGCGGCGGTGGCCTCGACCGCACCCTCGCCGAGATCCACACCCTCGTCGAGCACCACGGCCACCTCCTCGTGGTCCACCCCGCCGCCGCCCCGCCCGCCCTCGTCCACCGGCTGCACGCGGCCCGCGCCGCCCTGGAGACCGACCGGCTCGCCCTGGTCGGCGTCGACCTGCCGCCGCTCGGCACCGCCCTGCTCGCCCTCCAGCTGCGCCAGCTGTCCATCTGCGACTTCTCCCCGGGCGTCCTCGCCAGCGCGGCCCGGCTCCTCGCCCACTACCTGCACGCCGGGGCGGTCCTCGGCTCCGTCGCCCGCCTCGACCAGGTCCCCGTCGGTCTCAAGGCGCATGCCAAGTCGTGGCTGCCGGGCAGCCAGTTCGCCGTCGTCGCCCGCCCCGAACCCCAGCTCGTACGGCTTGCCGGCGACCAGGACCCCGGGCTGAAGGGCCCCGGCTTCCCCACCCGCCTGGTCGTCGCGGAGGGCGGACTGCCCGCCGAGGGGGTGACCGGCGCCCTCGCCCGCGCCTGGCGGGTCCGCGAGGTCACCCACACCAAGCTGCCCGCCGAGTCGGCCGACTGGTGGGGCACCGGGAAACTCACCGAGTTCGCCGCCGCCATCCCCGACATCTCCGTCCTCTACCAGCTCGTCTCCTCCGTCCGTCGCGAGGAGTGCCACTGGTGCGGCCTCGAACTCATCGGCGACCGCTGCGCCTTCTGCGCCGCCCCCCTCCCGCCCCCGGGCGAACGAGGCCGCCGCGCCCTGCCCGCCACCCGCCCGGCCCCCGGCCGCCTGCGTGGCCGCGAACGCGCCCCCGCCCTCACCCGGCCCGCCCCGGCCCCCGCCGAGCGCGCCCTGCCGGCCGCCCGGGACCCCCGCCTCGCCCCGGCCCTCGACGCCGGGGTCACCCCGCCCGCCGGCGGCCCCCGGATACCCGCCGGGCCCACCGGCGGCCCCGTCACCGGCGTCCACGCCCTGCGCCCCGCCCGGCGCGCGGCCCCCGCCGACTGGGGGCCGGGACGGCCACCGCCCGCCGACCCCCGCCCGTACGAGGGCACCCACCAGCCCCCGCCGCCGTCCCGATCAAGGAATCCCCGCTCATGAACGCACGCCAGCGTCGAGGTGTTCTGCTGCTGGTCCTGTCGGTGCTCTGCGCCGTCGGAGCCTTCGCCGGAGTGCTCTCGGTCGTCCGGGACGTCAACGCCAAGGTCGGTCCGGAGGTCCCCGCCTACCGGCTCAAGACCGACGTCGCCCCCTACAAGGAGCTGAGCGCCGACCAGTTCGAGAAGGTGTCGATGCCCGAGCGGTGGCGCTCCGAGAACGCCGTCACCGACCTGCGCCAGATACGCGGCAAGATCGCCGTCACCACCCTGCGCGAGGGCTCCCTGCTCCAGACCGACATGATCGTCGCCCGCCCCGAGGTCCGCCCCGGCCAGCAGGAGATCGCCATCATGATCGACGCGGCCACCGGTGTCGCCGGCAAGATCACCCCGGGCTCGGAGGTCAACATCTACGCCACCTTCAAGGCCGAGAACGACGGCGAGAAGGACCAGTCCCGGATCATCGTGGAGAACGCCCGCGTCATCGACGTCGGCAAGCTCACCGCCCTCGAACCCGACCAGGACGACCGGCGCCGCCAGCCCGTCGACGCCGTCCCCATCACCTTCGCCCTCTCCGCCGCCGACGCCCAGCGCGTCGCCTACGCCGAGTCGTTCGCCGCCCACGTCCGCCTCGCCCTCGTCGGGCCCGGCAGCGACGAGGGGCTGCGCCGCGGCGACCGTACGTACACCCTCGACGAGGACAAGTGAGAGGCGGCCGATGACGCTGCGCATTCTCCCCGCCGCCGGTGACCAGGACGCCGCCCGCGCCCTCGCCACCCTGCTCGCCCAGCTCCCGGACGCGGAGCCGGCCCAGGCGCTCCCCGACTCGACCGCGCTGCTCGACACCCTCGCCGCGCTCGCCGCCGAGTCCCTCGACGAACTGCCCGAGGTCGTCCTCGTCCATGAGCGGATGGGCCCGGCCCCCGCGCTCGACGTGGTCCGCGAGGTCACCCGGCGCTTCCCCTCGGTCGGTGTCGTCCTGCTCACCACCGACACCGGCACCGCCGTCATCACCGCCGCGATGGACGCCGGGGCGCGCGGCATCGTCGCCCTGCCGATGAGCTACGAGGCGCTCGCCGAACGCGTCCAGGCCGCCGCGGTCTGGTCCCTCGACATGCGCCGCCACCTCGCCACCGGTACCGGCCGCGAACTCCTCGCCACGGGCGGCGGCGGTCGCGTCGTCACCGTCTCCGGCGCCAAGGGCGGTGTCGGCACCACTCTCACCGCCGTCCAACTCGCCCTCGCCGCACAGGCGTCCGGCCGCTCCACCGCCCTGCTCGACCTCGACCTCCAGTCCGGCGACACCGCCTCCTACCTCGATGTGCAGTTCCGCCGCTCCGTCGCCGACCTCGCCGCCATCCGCGACGTCACCCCGCGCGTCCTGGCCGACGTGGTCTTCACCCACGAGAGCGGCCTCGCCGTCATCCCCGCCCCCGCCGAGGGCGAACGCGGCGAGGACGTCACCGACCGCACCGCCCGCCAGGTCGTCACCGTCCTGCGCGGCCGCTACGACGTGGTCGTCGTCGACTGCGGCACCCAGATGGCCGCCGCCAACGCCGCCGCCGTCGAACTCGCCGACGACGCCCTGCTCGTCCTCACCCCCGACGTGGTCGCCGTCCGCGCCGCCAAACGCCAGATCCGTCTCTGGGACCGCCTCCAGATCCGCAAGGCCGAGGAGACCACCACCGTCGTCAACCGGTACGGCAAGGGCACCGAGATCACCCCCGCCCTGGTCGCCCGCATCACCGGTACCCGCGTCGCCCGCACCACCGTCCCCGCCCACTACCGCGAACTCCAGTCGGCCCTCGACGCCGGACGCGTCCAGGACCTCGACGCCAAGAGCACCGTCAGACAAGCCCTCTGGGGCCTCGCCGGCGAACTGGGCCTCGGCCCTCGCGAACCCGACCGCCCGGCCGGCCGCAGGCGCCGGGCCGCCCACGGCGACCGGGGCGCCGTCACCCTGGAGTTCGCCGGGATCTTCCCCCTCGTCCTCGTCGTCCTCGCCCTGCTCTGGCAGTGCGCCCTGTACGGCTACACCTACAGCCTCGCCGGAAACGCCGCCGACGAAGGCGCCCGCGCCGCCACCGCCGCCCACGCCGCCGGCGACTCCGGCCCCGACGCCTGCCGCACCGCCGCCACCCGCCACCTCCCCTCAGCCTGGTCCGGCGCCACCGTCACCTGCACCGACGCCGGCTCGGTCTGGCAGGCCACCGTCAAAGCCGACGTGCCGCTGTTCTTCCCCGGGGTCACCCCCGGGTGGAAGGTGACGGGGCGGGCGGGCGCGGCGTACGAGGGGGAGCGGTGAGGGGGCGGGGGGCCCGCCCGGAACGCGGCGCCGACGCGGGGCGACGGCCGCCCGCCCTGCTGCGGAAGGGCGGTCCCCGCGCCTGCGGGGGTGGCCCGTGCGTCGAGTACCCGGCGAAGGCGCCGAACAGACGCGCCCCGCGCGGGCGGGGGTGCCACCATGCCGCAGTTCCCGCGCCCCTGGCGCTCCGTGCCCTCCCCACGCACGCGGGGGCGTACCCGGCTGTCGGCCCGCGCCGGTCGTGGTCGCGCCGACGCCCGCACCGCCACGACCGAGGCGCCGCCATCCTGGAATTCGCCGGCTTCCTCCCGGTCCTCCTGCTGATCGGCCTCGCCGCCATCCAGCTCGGCCTGGTCGGGTACGCGGCCAACCAGGCCGGGTCGGCCGCGCGGGCCGCCGCCCGGGTCGCCTCGCAGGAGGACACCGGGGCCGGGGCGGCGGCCGGGCGGGCGGCCGTCGGCGCCGGGATCGACGTCCGCTTCAGCTGGGGCGGCGGCGACGGCACCACCAAGGCCACCGCGGCCGTCAAGGTGCCGACCCTGCTGCCCTTCGTCGGCGACGGCTGGACCGTGACCCGCTCGGCCACCATGCCCGACGACGAGGACCGGTGACCCCGCCCGCCGCGCCCCGGCCCACCCCCGCCCCTGCTCCGGCCGATCCAGGCCACCCGACCCCCGCCCGAGGAGGCGACACCGGATGAGCCTCAGGTCACGTATCACCGGCCCCGAGGAGCAGGGCGCCGCCCGGCCCGGGCGTCAGGACGGGCACCTCGTCGCGCTGTTCCGGGCCAAGCTGCTGGAGGAGATCGACCTCGCCGAGATGTCCTCGCTGGCCGCCGCCGACCGGCGGGCCCGGCTGGAGCGCGTCCTCGGCCACATCATCAGCCGCGAGGGACCGGTCCTCTCCGGCGCCGAACGCACCCAGCTCATCCGCCGGGTGGTCGACGAGGCACTCGGCCTCGGCGTCCTCGAACCGCTCCTCGAAGACCCCTCCATCACCGAGATCATGGTCAACGGGCCCGACGCGATCTTCGTCGAACGGGCCGGCCGCGTCGAGCAGTTGCCGATGCGGTTCGCCTCGCACGAGCAGCTCATGCAGACCATCGAGCGCATCGTCTCCACCGTCAACCGCCGCGTGGACGAGTCCCACCCCATGGTCGACGCCCGGCTCCCCTCCGGCGAACGCGTCAACGTCATCATCCCGCCGCTCTCCCTGACCGGCGCCACCCTCACCATCCGCCGCTTCCCGCGCGCCTACACCCTGCCCGAACTGATCCAGCTCGGCTCCCTCGACGAACACCTGCTGATGCTGCTCGCCGCCTTCGTGCGGGCCCGCCTCAACGTCATCGTCTCCGGCGGCACCGGCAGCGGGAAGACCACCCTGCTCAACGCCCTCTCCGGCCTCATCCCCGGCCACGAGCGCATCATCACCATCGAGGACTCCGCCGAACTCCAACTCCAGCAGGCCCACGTGGTCCGCCTGGAGTCCCGCCCCGCCAACGTCGAGGGCAAGGGCACCATCACCATCCGCGACCTGGTCCGCAACTCCCTGCGCATGCGCCCCGACCGCATCATCGTCGGCGAGGTCCGCGGCGGCGAGACCCTCGACATGCTGCAGGCCATGTCCACCGGCCACGACGGCTCGCTCGCCACCGTCCACGCCAACAGCGCCGAGGACGCCCTCATGCGGCTCCAGACCCTCGGCTCCATGGCCGAGGTGCAGATCCCCTTCGAAGCGCTCCGCGACCAGATCAACTCCGCCGTCGACGTCGTCGTCCAGCTCAGCCGCGCCGCCGACGGCTCGCGCCGGCTCGCCGAGATCGCCGTCCTCGTCTCGCACGGCCGCGAACCCTTCCGCATCGCCACCGTCTCCCGCCACCACCCCGCTCCGCCCGGGCCCGACCGCGCCGCCCCCGGCTGGTTCGAACACCTCCCCCTGCCCCGCCCCGTCGCCGACCGCCTCCACCTCGCCGGGGAAGGCGTACCCCCCGCCTTCGGCGTCACCGACACCGCCGACCCCGCCCACGTCCGAGAGGCGCTCGCATGACCGACCCCACCCGCCTCGCCCTCGGCGCCTGCCTGCTCTGCCTGCTGCTCGCCGTGGCCGGCGTCCACGTGTACGCCTCCGGGCGCGCCCAGCGCCAGGCGCTCGTGGACCGGCTCTCCGCCACCGCCACGCCCCCCGCCGGACGCGGCCGACGCTTCACCGCGCTCGACCGCCGGGTCCGCCGCACCCGGCCCGGCCGGGAACTCTCGCTGAGGCTCTCGGCCACCGGACTCGACGTCACCGTCGGCGAGTTCACCGTGTACGCGTTCGCGGCCACCGCCGCCCTGTGGCTCATCGCCTCCGCCGCGCTCGCCCCCTTCTTCGGGCCGATCGCCGCCTTCGCCGCCGCCTGGGGCGCCGTCGTCTTCCTCAACTGGCAGCGGCAGAAGCGCATCGAGGCGTTCATCAACCAGCTCCCCGACGTGGCCCGGCTCCTCGCCAACGCGACCGCCGCCGGCCTCGCCCTGCGCACCGCGCTGGCCATGGCCGCCGAGGAACTGGAGGCCCCGGCGGGCGAGGAGCTGTCGCGCGTGGCGGACCAGCTGGCGCTCGGCCGCTCCGTCGACGCCGCCCTCGGCGAACTCGCCGAACGGCTCCCCTCCCGCGAACTGGTCGTCCTCGTCACCACCCTGGTCCTCTCCAACCAGGCCGGCGGCACCGTCGTCTCCTCGCTGCGCAACCTCACCGCCACCCTGGAGGAGCGCAAGGAGACCCGCCGCGAGGTCCGCACCATGCTCTCCGAGGTGCACGCCACCGCGCTGACCGTGCCGGCCCTCGGCCTCGGTTCGCTGCTGCTCATCAACTCCCAGAACGAGGGCGCCCTCGCCCGCGTCACCGGCTCCGCCCTCGGCCAGATCCTCATCCTGATCGCGCTCGGCCTGTACGCCGTCGGCTTCCTCGTCATCCGCCGCCTCGGAAAGATCGAGGTCTGACCGTGCCCACCCTCGCCACCGGCCTCACCCTCCAGTCGCCGCTACTGGCGCTCGGCCTCGCCCTCCTCGCCGCCGCCGCGGTCGCCGCCGCCCTCGGCGCCCTGCGCCTGCTGCGCGGCGAGGCGAGACTCCCCGACGACCTCGCCGTCGCCCTGGAGGTGGGCGCCGCCCGTGTCTCGACCGCCGAGTCCGCCGTCGACCGGCTCGGCATCCGCTTCGCCCCGCTCGTCCTCAAGCTGATGGGCCCGCGCCGCGTCGACGCCAAACGCCGCCGTATCGACATGGCCGGCAACCCCGGCGGACTCACCCTCGACCGGTACGCCGCCCGCCGCTTCGTCTACGGCGTCTTCGGCCTCGTCCTCGGCCTGGTCTTCCTCACCAACGACTCGCTCCTCTTCGCCCTGCTGACCTTCGCCTTCGGCCTCACCGCCGCCGACGGCCTGATCTGGCAGGCGGTCCGCGACCGGCGCGAGGTCATCGACCGCACCCTCCCCGACTTCCTCGACGTCCTCGCCGTCGTCGTCAGCTCCGGCCTCGGCTTCCGCCAGGCCCTGGACCGCGTCGCCGAACGCTACGAGGGCCCGTGGGCCGACGAACTCCGCATCACCCTGCGCCAGATGGACATGGGCGTCTCCCGCCGCCAGGCCTTCGACGAACTGCGCCGCCGCAACTCCTCCGAGCAGGTCGCCCAGTTCGTCTCCGCCCTCCAGCAGGGCGAGGAACTCGGCTCCCCCATCGCCGACACCCTCATCCAGATCGCCACCGACATGCGCCGCACCGACGCCCAGAACTCCCGGCGCCGCGCCGCCAAGACCATCCCCAAGGCCACCATGGTGACCCTCGTCTTCCTGCTCCCCGCCACGATGATCCTCATCGCCGCCGGCATGTTCCTCGGCTCGGGCTCCGACCTGGGCTCGATCCTCGGCGGATGACCGGCGAACGGGGCCCCGGAGCCGCCCGCGAGACGGCCGGGGGGAACACGGGGCCGGGGAGCCGGCCAGACGCGGCCCGCGGAGGCGGACCCGGGGAGGGCCGGCCGGCCCTCCCCGGGGGCCGTACGGAACCCTCGCGCGCGACCGGCGCCCGCCGGCCCGCCCCGCCGACCCTGTACGCGGGCCACGACGCTCACCCCGGCCCCGCCGCCTCCGCCCTCGCCGACGACGTCCCCGCCCCCAGCCCCCGCGTCCAGCTCAACGCCCTCCAGGCCCTCTGCCGCCAGGTCTTCGGCGTCCGCCTCGCCCTGATCGCCCTCGGCGCCCCCTTCGCCCTGCAGAACGCCGCCGACGGCGCCGCCCGCCACCTCGTCCTCGGCGCCGCCGTCACCGGCTTCATGGCCTCGTACGCGATGCTCCGCGACTGGGAGCGGTTCGGCCCCCTCGTCCTGCGCCACCCCGCGCTGCTCGGCCTCGACCTGCTCATCGGTGCCGTCCTCCTCCTCACCGCCTCTCCCGCCTCCCCCCTCGGCTACGCCGCCGCCTGCACCCCGCTCCTCGCCGGGCTGCTCTACGGCTGGCGCGGCGCCGGTGTCCTCACCGGCTGCCAGCTCGTCGTCCTCCTCGTCGCCCACCGCGCCTGGGCCGAGACGCTCACCAGCGGCGCCAGCACCCTTCTCGTCGCCGGGTTCTGCGTCGCGGCCGGGATCACCGGGGTGACCCTGCGCAACCTCATGTTCCGCTTCGGAGCCGCCACCACCGCCCTCGCCGAGGCCAACGCCCGCCTCGCCGTCGCCGGCGCCGTCGAGGCCGAACGCGCCCGCCTCGCCCGCGACCTCCACGACTCCCTCGCCAAGACCCTGCACGGCCTCGCCCTCACCGCCGACGCCCTCGCCGAAGGCACCGGGCACCTGCCACCCGACACCCTCCGCCTACGCGCCGTCCAGGTCGCCGAGGCCGCCCGCCGCGCCGCCGCCGACTCCCGCGACCTGCTGACCGGACTGCGCCACGACGCGGCCGGGCCCACCGACCCCGTCGACCTCGCCGCGACCCTGCGGACGGGACTGCCGCCCGGTACGCCCCTCAGCGCGCCCGCGCCGCTGCCGCCCGTACCCCACGCCGTCGCCCAGCACCTGCTGGCCATCGCCGCCGAAGCCGTGGAGAACGCCCACCGCCACGCCACCGGCGTCCCCCGGGCCGCCCTCACCACCACCGGCACCTCCCTGCGCCTGGCCGTCACCGACGACGGCCCGGGCCTCCCCGCCGGCCTCACCCTCCGATCGGCCTCCGCCGACGGCCGCTTCGGCCTCGTCGGCATGGCCGAACGCGCCACCGCGATCGGCGGCGCACTGCGGGTGGGCCCCGCCGGGGACGCGGCCACGGGCCCGGGCACGGAGGTACGGGTGGAACTGCCACTCGCCGTACTGGACGCGGCACCCCCGGCCCCGCCCCGCCCACCGGGCCCACCCGCACCAGGAACGCGGCCTTCCACCCGAGAGGAACACCTATCCGGCCAAAACCCACCCACGAGGGCCCCGGACTGAGGAGACTCTTCACGCGGGCACCGCACCCGCACCCGCACGGCGTACCACCGACCCCGCCCCGAGAGGAGGCCACCATGCCGGACGCATCCCGTTCCGAGGCACACGGCCGAACCGCCGCGCCCGAACCGCGCACCACGCGCACCCGCCCGGACCCGCCCCCGGCCCCTCTCCGCCCGCACCACGCCCCGGCCCGGGGTCGCACCCTGCGGGTCGTCGTCGCCGACGACAACCAGGTGGTCCGCGCCGGACTCAGTGCCCTGCTCCGCGCGCGTCCCGGCATCCACGTCGTCGCCGAGGCCGGCGACGGCCACCGCGCCCTCGCCGCCACCCGCCACCACCGCCCCGACGTGGTCCTCCTGGACGTCCGCATGCCAGGCGTCGACGGCCTCACCGCCCTGCCCCACCTGGCCCGCGTCGCCCCCGTCCTGATGCTCACCTACAGCCGCGAACGCGACACCGTCCAGCGGGCGTTGGGCCTGGGCGCCACCGGCTACCTCGTCCACGGGGAGTTCACCGCCGAACAACTGGCCCGCGCCGTACGCGACGCCCACGAGGGCCACGCGCACCTCACCCCGTCCGCCAGGAACGCCCTCCTCGCCCACCTTGTCGCACCAGCCAACCCTCACCGGCCACCCGTCTCGAATCCGCCAACCTCCGGCGAAACTCCTTCGCGACTGCAATCCGCTGTGGCAGAGTCGAACAGGGCTGTGCACGGGCTGAGTTCACGGGAGGTCGAGGTCATGGAGCTGATCGCCTCGGGCATGAGCAACCAGCAGATAGCGGCCACCTGCTTCATCAGCGAAAAGACGGTCAAGAACCACATCAACCGCATCTTCGCCAAGCTCCACGCCCCCAACCGCAGCGCCGCCATCGCCACGTGGCTGGGCACCACCACCTCATCCCCCCGGACGGCCCCGCGATGACCCGCCCGGCCCCGAACCCCCCGCGCCACCAGCGCCCTTGGGCCCCACCCTGGGCCCCCGGACCCTCCTCCGTCCCCCGCACCACCTCGTACCGTCCCCGAACCACCCTCGATCAAGGAGGCCCCCACCATGAGCCACATCACCTTGCGGGCAGCACTGGCCCTGCACCGGGCGGCCCAGACCTGGACAACCCGCGCCACGACCCGAGCCACCGACAGGGCGAGGCGCGACCGGGGGGCGGGGTTCGTGGAGTACGCGGGGTTGATGATCCTGATTGCGGGGATTTTTACGTTGATCGATCAGTTGGGGTTGAACGGTCGCATTTCTCAGGCGATCGGAGATGCGGTCGACAGGGTGATCGGCGCCTGAATCAGCTTAGCGATTCGGGGAGCGCCCTACCCCTCTTCGTGTGGATCACGGGTGCAGTGTTGTTTTCCGCCTTTGCCTTCTTCGCCTTCGCGCAAGCTGCAGTCGCTCGCAACGGAGCACAGTCTGCAGCCGACGCTGCCGCCCTCGCTGCAGCGCAAGAGGCCAGAGCGGAGTTGATCGACGGGCTGGGCGAGGCAATCTCGTCGGATGACGATTGGCAATACTGGTTGCGTGGCGAGAATCTCGAAGATGGAGCATTTGCGGTCGAAGCTGAAAGGCTTGCGAAACATAACCGCGCTCGGTTGGTTCAGATAGATTCCGATGTTCAGCGCCTTGAGTTCAAGGTGCATGTGAGGAGTGGCGACCCCCTCGGTGAGTCCGTTATTCCGGGGACAGAGGGGAAGCGGGCTGAGGCGCAGGCTACAGCCGTTGTTGAGCCCAGGTGTGAACCGGCCGCCGATGATGCAGTGGAGGATGTCGCATTCGATTGCTTGGACGGCGAAAGTTTCGAGTTGGACCCGGAGGATTTTGACCTCGACGATTTCCCTGAGGCGTCGAAGCTGTTCTCTGTCCATCTGGTTGGGTGATGTCAAGTGGAAGGTTTTCGGGTGTCAATCCTTGTTCGTGGCCGCCTCGAAAGGGCCCTTAGGGCTGCAGTGATTGCGCTCGGTGCCACACTTCTGGTGGCCGGATGCGGCGCCGACGATGAGCCCGACTCGAAGCCCAATACGCCGCAGTCGACCGAGGTGTCGAAGAGTGCCGAGTCGCCTCCCGAACCCTCTGGCAACTCGTCGCCTATGGCCTCTGTGAACAGTAACGGCATTGAGATGGTGATTGTTTCAGCTCTGGCGGATGAGGGTGGTTTCGTCACGGTTTCCGGGAAGGTGACGAATAATACCTCGGGCCGCTGGATGGGAGCAGAATGGATTGGCGACGAGCGAGAACTGGAGGAGAACGGTGGCTCACTCGCTGGCGCCAGCTTGATGGATGGAACCGGCAAGAAGAGGTACATGATTCTGCGTGATACCGAGGGGCGGTGCCTGTGCACCAAGTTCCAAGGGGGAGTTGGTCGCGGCAGCACGGTTGAGTGGTTCGCCCAGTTCCCCGCTCCGCCCTCGGGTACGAGGAAGGTCCAGCTCCAAGTCCCCACCATGCCCCCCGCCACCATCCAAATCTCCGAGGGGTGACCCCCGATGAAACCAGCACGCCACGTCGCCCTGGCCGCCCTTGCCTGTTCGCTGGTTCTCTCGTTCGCTCTGCCCCTGCACGTGGCCCACGCCGACGATGACGCCCCCGGCGTGCCGCCAGGCAGCACGACCAGTTCTCCGCCCCCGGAGATCTCCGAGGACAGCGCGGGGTTGAAGCTGGCCGACGGGGCGAAGCTGGCGCCGCCGAAGGTGTTGGACATCAAGTCGGTCGTGGAGGACCTGGGAGGCGAGGAGCGCCGGGAGGACACCAACACGGATGTGAAGTTCGCGCTCCAGGCCGAGGTGCTGTTCGGCAAGGACAGCGCCAAGCTGAACCCGGACGCGCGCGGCCGCATCCAGTCCATCGCCGAGGAGGCGCAGGCGCAACAGGCCAACAAGGTCCGGGTGTTCGGGTTCACCGACGATCTCGGGTCGTACGAGCACGGGAAGAAGCTGTCGAAGAACCGGGCCGACGCCGTCCACGAGGAACTGGCGAAGGCCCTCGGCCCGAACGTCACCTACGAGGTGCGCGGCTACAGCGAGGACTACCCGATCGCCGACAACTCCACGGAGGCCGGCCGGATGAAGAACCGCCGAGTGGAGGTGTCGTTCCCGCGCGGCGCGACCGCCCCCCAGCCGCAGCGGTCGAACACCCTGTAGCCCCTCGAACTCCACCCCCCACCCTCACCGAGAACCACCCGCCAACGCCCCAACACCTCGGCCACTCGCAAAGCCGCCACGCGACCGCAGGCGCAGGTCGGCCAAGTCACTACGCAGGCGCCTCCACTCCAAGGAACGTGCGGCGCTGAGGAACGAAGCCGCCGCCCCCGTCACCACCCCACCGCACGCCCGCTCGACGGCGCGGTCGCCCGAGGCCCTCGCTGTCATCGCTGGGGGAAGGCGGAACGGTCAGCGCCGTCGAGCGACCTGGGGCGTGTAGGCGTAGAAGTAGGGGAGGCCGGTGAGGGTTGGCGATGCTGCGGCGGACCAGCGGGTGGGGGCGAGGGGCGAGGGTGGCGACCAGTCCATCTCGATGCCGGCCGCGACGCCCGCCGGGCCTGGTCCAGGGCGGCAGCGATCTTGGTGCGGAAGGCGGAGTGTCGGACCAGGGCAGCCTGTTCGCCCTGCTTGAGGTCCTTCCGCGCCTGGCGGCCGGAGAAGAAGCGGGCGGGCCACGAGAAGGCTGCGGGAAGCTGATCGCTTGACGGCCGCCTGTTCCTCGCGGCCGTCAGGCGGGACCTTCCTCTTCGGTCCCCGGCTGTTCCGCGACGAACGAGCCCTTGCCGCGCACGGTGACGACGAGTCCTCGCTCGCGGAGCTCTCGTGCCGCGCGACGGGCGGTAAGTCGCGCAACGCCGTACTGCTCGGCGAGGTGGTTCTCCGAGGGGATCGGCCTGTCGGGAGCCAGTTCCCCGGAGCTGATCTTGCTGGTGATGATGTCCGCCAACTGGATGTAGAGCGGCTTCGCGCTCATCGGGTCCAGGCTGGTTTCTACGGAATCCGCATCGCTCATACGTCCAACGTAGAGAGCGACCTCCCTGCCCGCTCCGGCAGATCCCTCTGTACTTGTATGCAGAGGGCTGTGGCGGGATGCAGCCTTTGCCTCAAGAAGGACCCCGGCGAGGTGGCTAGACCTCCCGGGGCACGGCCAACGCTTACTGAGGAGCGTCGACATGTACGACCCTATCCGCAGGATCACCGCATGGTTGCTGGAGCTGATCCTCGGACCTGGCACCGGTTGCCACCGGGTCGGTACCGGACGCCGCCGTGCAGTCCATGTCCCTGCGTGCTCGGCGGCGGTTCCCGCCCCGGCCCGTACCGGGTGGACCCCTGGCCCCCTCCCCGTCGCCCTACGGGGTGGAGCACCCCCTGGACGGCGCGGCGAGCGCGCTCGTGCGTCCGTACCTTCCCGCCGAGGACCGGGGAGGGGTGCGGCGAAGGCGACGGCTCGCGCTCGTGCCGGCCGCCGACTTCGGGGTGGACCTCGATCCGCACGTGATCGGTGCGTCGGACGTGGCGGCCTGATGGACATCGCGCCCGACGTCGAAGCGCAGCCCGGCGCGGTGACCGCCGCCTCGCCCGCCACCCCGCCCCGCCTGCTCCCCTGGCCGTCGCCCGGGGGCGCCCCGTGCTACCTCGTCGCGGAGGACGGGAGCAGCCGCCTCTCCCGGCTGGCCGACGAGATGGAGGAGGCCCCACTGGAGACGGGGGCCACGATCCTCGAACACGCCCGCGCAGTACTGAAGGACAGCATGTCCCCGTACACCGAGGTGCGGTACACCGGGATCAGGCTTGCCGAATGCCTTGGTGACGCGTTGCGGGTCGCCGAGTCGCGCGGGATGCGCCTGCCGTACGTACCGGACCGGACCGAGACCGGGACCGAGGACGAAGCCGGGGAAGTGCCCGACGGCGCGTAGCCGCCCGGACGCCCCTGCTGTGGCCGTGTCCCCGCACAGGGACGGCGCGGGGGCGTCCGCTTCATCCGCCACGGCGAAGCCCCTGGGTGTTCGGGCGGCGCGTGGTTGTGCCCTGGGGGTGAGGTTCTGCCGAAGCAAGGTGCTCGCTTCGAGCGGGGTGACGTACCCGTACCCGGGGTGCTTGCGGAGCCGGGTGTGGTTGAACTCCAGCTCTGAGTCCATCACCCGGCCGACCCGCCGGGAAGCCGCCCGTGCAGCTGCCATTGCAGCCCTCCGCTGCCGGCGGTGGTCGAGATGCCGAGGCGTGCGGCAAATACGTCGCCGCTCACTGTGCTGACTGCCTGTTCGATAAAGTTTCCCACGGCGGTGGTTGCTACTTCGCGCCGTCAACGCGACGTAGTGGAACAGTAGTTGGCGCACACGGCCGCTCGACCCGCAACGCTGCCCGGCCCACACCCACCCCCACACCCACCCCCACGCCCGCCCGGCACCCCCGCATCCCACATCCCCTACCTCGCCCGGAAAGGCCCCCGTGCCCGACCTCCGGCTCATGGCCCTCCCGCCCCCGGCCCGCGCCCGCCTCCTCGCCCGCTTCGGGCCCGCCGCCGACGCCTGGTGCGAGGCGTTGCCGGGCCAGGTGGCGGCGCTCGCCGAGCGGTGGGGGCTGGAGCCGCTGGCGGCAGGGGGTGGCGGGACCTCGCGCGTGTTCCGGTGCCGGCGGTACGCGGACGGCAGGGCGGTCTGGCTGAAGGTGACGCCCGACCCCCGGATCGCCGCAGAGGAGGCCGAGGCGCTGGCCGGGTGGGAGCGGACGCCGTCGGTGGTCGCGCTCCTCGCGGCCGACCCCGGCGCCGGGGCGCTGCTGCTGGACGAGGTGGAGCCGGGGACGCCGGTACGCGGCCAGGAGTGGGAGCCGGTCCAGGTGGCGGCGCTGCTGCGCGAACTCCGGGAGAGCGGCCCGGCCGAAGGGCCCGGCGAGGGCTCGGCCCTGCGGCCGCTCGCGCACCGGGTGTGCTTCCTGTTCGACCTGGCGTTGCGGCGGGCCGGGCCGGACGGGCCCGCCGCCGAGATCCGGCTCCGCCGGGCCCGCGTCCAGGCGCTGGAACTGGCCGCCTCCGCATCCGAGCCCCGCCTCGTCCACGGGGACCTGCACGCGGCGAACGCGCTGGACGGGCCCGGCGGCCGCCTGGTCGCCATCGACCCGAGGCCGGCCTGGGGCGACCCCGACTTCGACGCGGTCGACTGGGTGCTCGACGGGGTGAGCCGCGCCGAGGTGCTGGAGGAGCGGGCCGCGGCTCTCGCCGACCTCGTCCCCGGGCTCTCGGCCGACCGGGTACGCGCCTGGGCGCACGCCCTCGGCGCCCTCCTCGCCGCCTCCGCCGCCCGCGCGGGCCGCGACGACGCCCGTACCCGCTTCCTGCTGGGCCTGGGTGGCTAGCCCCCCACCCGCGCCCGCTCACGCCGCCCGCTCCCCGCACCACGCCCTCCTCGCACCCGCCGACCCGCTCCCGCCGGGGTCCGCCCCGCCCGGGCGCCCCGCCCGATTGCGGCGACTGGCGGCGTACGGTGCGGGCGCCGTGGGGCAGGGACGCTCCGGTACGTACGCGGGGGCGTGGACCCGCGGCCGGTGCTCCGGCGCACGCACCCGTAGGGGCTCCCTGACCTCTCAACCGGGGGGCACCCCCATGGATCGGCGCGGCCGGGGGACTTACGGTCGAAGGAGGCCGGAAAGGGGCCGGCTCACGCGCCCGGGGGGACTTGGCGCGCCGACCACGACCAGGCGCCACCGCGCGTACGAGCGCGCCCACGCGTACGACCAGAGGGGGACCCACCATGCGCCGCACCCGCCGCAGTTCGCCCACCGGCGCGGCCGTGCTCGCCGCCGTGCTCGTGCTGGCCCTGGGCGGACTCACCGCCTGCGGCCTCGCCCGGGCCGACGAGGCCCGCGACGACCAGCGGGTGAGGGGTGAGGTCAGCTCGGTCCGGCTCGACTCGGTCGCCGGTGCCGTCACCCTGCGCGGGGACCGCGCCGCCACCTCGGTCCGGGTCCAGCGCGCCCTGCGCTACCAGGGGCAGCGGCCCGAGGGAGCCACCCACCGGGTCGAGGGCGGTGTGCTCACGCTCTCCGGCTGCGGGCCGGACTGCTCGGTGACGTACACCGTCGACCTGCCGGCCGGGGTCCCCGTCAGCGGCAGCGCCGGCTCCGGGCACGTCACCCTGGCCAACGTGGGCGCGGTGGACGTCTCCACCACCGAGGGCGCGGTCGAGGTGACCGGTGCCACCGGCAAGGTCGCGGTCCGCACCGGCGACGGCCGGGTCAAGGGGCGCGACCTGTACGGCGACGGGATCAGCGTCCGCACCACGGGCGGCGTCGTCGACGTCGTCCCCGCCACCGCCCAGGACGTCAGCGCCACCACGGCCGACGGCTCCATCATCGTCTCGGCCCCGCCCGCCGCCTACCGCATCGCCGCCGTCACCGCCCACGGCACCAAGGCCGTCACTCTCGCCGACGACCCACACGGCGAGTACCACCTGGACCTGCGCACCGCGGGCGGCACGATCACGGTCCGGCCGTCCTGACCGGTTACGGCGCACCCGTGGACGTGCCCGGAGCGTGGAGTGCGGCACCGATCGAGGACGTACGAAGAGGGGGGGGCGACGAACTCATGGTGCGGAAGAGGCGGTTGGAGGCGTGCGTCTGGTGAGCGAGTGCGCGGACGCTGCTGGGCCCGCCGGCGCTGACCGGTCCGGGCGCCTTCGCGGCGGGGGTGTCGTGGGAGCGGAAGTCTGCCGGGGAGGCGTGGCCGGCGCCGGCGGAGGAATGCGGACAGACCCCCGAGGCGGAGCCAGTGATTCCGCATCGTTATCGAACGAGGCTCGTGGGGCGGTCGGTGCTCACGTAGGTTCAGGCCAACGCGCTTCGCGGCGGCGCGAAACGTGGCTCCGTGTCGCTGCCGGAGCCCGTGGCCGGCGCGGATCACGGGCCGGAGTGCCGCGCGGTGGAGGGGGCCGCGCGGCACACCCGCCCCGCCCGGCCTGCGTTCTGGATGCGTCAAGCCGAGGGCCGCGGCCGACGTAACCCGTGCGGGTGGATCACGTCCCGCCCGCCGCGTGCGCCCCATGCGCCCCGTGGGCCGGAGAAACCGCCGGTGAGAGGCGTTTCGTCACCCCGGACAGGGCTCCCCGGTGCGTCGCTGGGCAACTCCGGAGCGTAGTTTTTCTGCCGGAATGTACGCGGCATCACTTACGAAGGGTTATGGTGGAAACCCCCCCTCGGGCCGGTCCGTACCCCCCCCCACGGACCGGCCCGCTTTCTTGGGTACGGCGCGCCCCGCCCGTACCGCCGAGGGCGTCTCTCCCCGAAGGACTCGGTGGAGAGGCGCCCTCGGCGCTGTGCTCAGCCCCGGTCGGCCCAGATGTTGGTGCCCGGTGTCGAGACGGCGAACGAGTCGATCTCCCGCAGCTCCTCGGCGGTGAGCGGCGGTCCGGAGAGCGCGGCCACGTTCTGCTCCACCTGGTGCGGGCTGGAGGCGCCGATCAGCGCCGAGGTCATCCGCGGGTCCCGCAGCACCCAGCACAGCGCCAGCTGCGCCAGCGACTGGCCGCGGCGGGCGGCGATGTCGTTGAGGCCGTTGAGGCGGCGGGTGACCTCCTCGGAGAGGAGGTTCGGGTCGAGGGACTTGCCCTGGGTGGCGCGCGAACCCGCCGGGATGCCCTTCAGGTACTTGTCCGTCAGCAGCCCCTGCGCCAGCGGCACGAAGGAGATGCAGCCCATGCCGGCCGCCTCCAACGTGTCCAGCAGGCCGTCGTCCTCGGTCCAGCGGTTGATCATGGAGTACGAGGGCTGGTGGATCAGCGGGCGCACCCCCATCTCGCGCAGGATGCGGGCGGCCTCGGCGGTCTGCTCGCTGTTGTAGGAGGAGACGCCGACGTAGAGCGCCTTGCCCTGCTGCACCGCGCTGGCCAGCGCGCCCATCGTCTCCTCCAGAGGAGTGTCCGGGTCGAAGCGGTGCGAGTAGAAGATGTCGACGTAGTCGGTGCCCATCCGCTTCAGCGAGGCGTCGAGCGAGGACAGCAGGTACTTGCGGGAGCCCCACTCGCCGTACGGGCCGGGGTGCATGAGGTAGCCGGCCTTGGTGGAGAGGACCAGCTCGTCGCGGTAGGGAGCGAAGTCCCGCGCGAGCAGCTTGCCGAAGTTCAGCTCCGCCGAACCGGGCGGCGGGCCGTAGTTGTTGGCCAGGTCGAAGTGGGTGATGCCCAGGTCGAAGGCGCGGCGCAGGATCGCGCGCTGGGAGTCGAGGGAGCGGTCGTCGCCGAAGTTGTGCCACAGGCCCAGGGAGATGGCCGGAAGCTTGAGGCCGCTGTGACCCGTGCGCCGGTACTCCATGGAGTCGTAGCGGTCGGCCGCAGCCGTGTAAGCAGACGTGTCGGTCATGCTCACGAAACTACGTCAGGGCGGCCGGTTCTTCCGAAGGCGCTCCTTCCACTTGCCGGAAGGGCCAGTTGGGGCCGCCGCCTGGGGCCGCCGACCCCAGGTGCCCCCAAGGTGCGGTGCTATCGTCTTCACGGCGAACCCGGCGCATCCCGACACGGCCACGCACCGTGCGGAGCGAGAAGCAGGCCCGCGCCACCTCTCCGGAACGTCCCCCCACTCTCCGTGTGCGGAGTCGTATCCGCCGGGACGAGCAGTCCGCTCCCGCGAGCAGGAGCGGCGACCGACCCGACCACGGACCAGGCCGGCGCAGCGATAGTGTGGCGGCTTCGGTGACCGGTCGATCCCAGGAGGGGCTGAACAGACGTGAATCTGCGCGACCTGGTGTACAAACTCTACGCACGCCGGGTGGAAGGCCGCCTCGACCACGACCAGGTCCCCGGACACATCGGGGTCATCCTCGACGGCAACCGGCGCTGGGCCAAGGCGTCCGGCGGCACCACGGCGCAGGGCCACCGGGCGGGCGCCGACAAGATCACCGAGTTCCTGGGCTGGTGCGCCGAGAGCAAGGTGCGCGTCGTCACGCTGTGGATGCTCTCCACCGACAACTTCGACCGGCCCGAGTCCGAGCTGACCCCGCTCCTCGGGATCATCGAGGACGCGGTGCGCGGCCTCGCCGCCGACGGCCGCTGGCGCGTCCACCACGTCGGCACCCTGGACATGCTCCCCGACCGGACCCGCATCGTCCTCAAGGAGGCGGAGGAGGCCACCGCCGCCAACCAGGGAATACTGGTCAACGTCGCCGTCGGCTACGGCGGGCGCCAGGAGATCGCCGACGCCGTCCGCTCGTTGATCCTCGACCACGCCGAGCGCGGCACCTCCTTCGAGGAACTGGCCGAGACCGTCTCCATCGACTCGATCTCCGAGCACCTCTACACCCGCGGGCAGCCCGACCCCGACCTCGTCATCCGCACCAGCGGCGAGCAGCGCCTCTCCGGCTTCATGCTCTGGCAGAGCGCCCACTCCGAGTACTACTTCTGCGAGGTCTTCTGGCCCGCATTCCGCAAGGTCGACTTCCTGCGGGCGCTGCGCGACTACGCCTACCGCAACCGCCGCTTCGGCGGCTGACGCTCCCGCACCTCTACCTGACGCACCGGGACTCCCGGTACCGGACACCCCTCCGGTACCGGGAGTTCATCCGTGTGCGTGACGCCGCCACGCATGGTGCGGCGGCAAGGAGGGAATATCACTGCCAGGCCGGCGCCCGGGCAGTGCAGGGGCGGGCGCCGGAGCTCAGCGGGCGGCCCGGCCGTCCGCCCGGGAGGCCCTTTGCACCACCTCGACCGAGCCCTGGGCACGGACGGAGCGGAGGGCCGGAGCCCGGCCCGCGCAGGGGCCGCGCCCGGCCCGACCTCCTCCCCGGGACACCTCCGTCCCCGGGGAGGCCCCCGCGACCCCGTCGCACCCCGACCTCATCCGAGGGGGTACGTCCTTCCGTGGTGACCAGCTCAAAGCGCCGCATGCCCGACAGGCGCACCTACGTTCTCGACACCAGCGTGCTGCTGGCCGATCCGAACGCCATGATCCGCTTCGACGAGCACGAAGTGGTGCTCCCGATCGTCGTGGTCACGGAACTGGAGGCCAAGAGGCACCACCCGGAACTCGGCTACTTCGCCCGCCAGGCGCTGCGCCTGCTGGACGACTTCCGGGTCCGCTACGGCCGGCTCGACGCCCCCGTTCCGCTCGGGGACCTCGGGGGCAGCCTCCGTGTCGAGCTGAACCACTCCGACCCGGGAGTCCTGCCCGCCGGATACCGCCTGGGGGACAACGACTCACGCATCCTCGCCGTCGCCCGCAACCTCCAGGCCGAGGGGTTCGACGTCACCGTCGTCTCCAAGGACCTGCCGCTGCGCATCAAGGCGTCGTCGGTGGGCCTGCTCGCCGAGGAGTACCGGGCGGAGCTGGCCATCACCGACTCCGGCTGGACCGGGATGGCCGAGCTGCCCCTCTCCGGGGAGCAGGTCGACCTGCTCTTCGAGCAGGAGACCCTGCTCGTCCCGGAGGCCGCCGAGTTGCCGGTGCACACCGGGCTCACCATCCAGTCCGAGCGCGGCAAGGCGCTCGGGCGGGTCACCGAGACCGGTGAGGTGCGCCTGGTCAGGGGCGATCGGGAGGCGTTCGGCATCCACGGCCGCAGCGCCGAGCAGCGCATCGCGCTGGACCTCCTCCTCGACCCGGAGATCGGCATCATCTCCATGGGCGGCCGGGCCGGCACCGGCAAGTCGGCGCTGGCGCTCTGCGCCGGACTGGAGGCGGTGCTGGAGCGCGGCCAGCACAAGAAGGTGATGGTCTTCCGGCCGCTGTACGCCGTGGGCGGCCAGGAACTCGGCTTCCTGCCGGGCAGCGAGGCCGAGAAGATGGGCCCCTGGGCGCAGGCGGTCTTCGACACTCTCTCGGCCGTCACCACCCGCGAGGTCATCGAGGAGGTCGTGGCCCGCGGCATGCTGGAGGTGCTGCCGCTCACCCACATCCGCGGCCGCTCCCTGCACGACGCCTTCGTCATCGTCGACGAGGCACAGTCGCTGGAGCGGAACGTCCTGCTGACCGTGCTCTCCCGGATCGGTGCCGACTCCCGGGTCGTCCTCACCCACGACGTGGCCCAGCGCGACAACCTGCGGGTGGGCCGGTACGACGGCGTGGTGGCCGTGGTGGAGAAGCTGAAGGGGCACCCGCTCTTCGCTCACGTGACGCTGACCCGCTCCGAGCGCTCCCGGATCGCCGCCCTGGTGACCGAGATGCTGGAGGACGGCCAGCTCTGAGCAGGGCCGACCAGGTGACCGAAGCCTTCCGGACCGGGGCGAGTTGGCCCCTCGGCCCGCGCATTCGTAGGCCATTTGATCGGTACGTCTGAAAAGTATGACTGGTGGTACAAAGTGCCGTCGGGGAGGGCCAAGCAGCCTAGCTCGACGGCACTTTGCTGTGCGCACGTTTCCAGGAACCCCATGGGGCAAACAACGTGTGAGCTTAAACACGCGGGAGAGAATTGCCTTGCGGCGGGGGCGTCCGGCAGAGTCTTGCTCCTGTCAGGCCCCGCATACGGCAACGCGGTACCCCTAGCAGTACCAAGTAGGTCCAGAACTCCATAGAGACGCCGTATGCCACCCGAGCTGAACGGGGCGGTCCCCGCATCCGCGGGGTAGCCCTTTCGGGTCCGTGCTTCCCGTGACCACGTTCGAGAGGAAGCCAGCGCCAAGGGCACGATTGCGTCCGCGAGGTCACCCATGCGGACGACGCTGGAAGGAAACCGTGTGAGCCGGATCTCGGTCCGGGGATTCGCTGTGGCATCGGCTACGGCGGTCACCACTGTCGGTGCTGTCGTAGGCGT
The DNA here is from genome assembly GCF_051397025.1 of Streptomyces sp. BBFR102. Classification (NCBI taxonomy): domain Bacteria; kingdom Bacillati; phylum Actinomycetota; class Actinomycetes; order Kitasatosporales; family Streptomycetaceae; genus Streptomyces; species Streptomyces sp. BBFR102. The sequence goes on along the minus strand of NZ_CP195757.1, from coordinate 1,811,341 downwards.
TGCCTCCGGCGGTGCCCAGCAGCCCGCGAACGACTTCGAGGCAGCCGCAGGCGAGGCGACCCTCCTCGCGGACATCCCGGCGGGCCAGCAGGCCCAGGTGCAGACCGCGTCGCTGGCCCAGCAGGCCGACGCGCAGTCGATCGCCGCGGATGCCGTGACCAAGAAGGCCGTGGAGGAAGCGGCCCGCAAGGCGGCCGCCGAGGCGGCGACGGAGAAGAAGGCCGCCGCCGAGAAGGCGGCGGAGGAGGCCGAGCGCAAGGCCGAGGAGCGCAAGGAGGCCCAGGAGAAGGCCAGCCGCTCCGAGACCCGCGACGCCACCAGCTTCGCCACCCAGTCCTCGTACACGGTCGCCCAGGTGCAGGCCATGGCGCGGCAGATGGTCCCGGCCGACCAGTTCCAGTGCTTCAGCAACATCGTGAACCACGAGTCCACGTGGAACTACCGGGCCACCAACCCGTCCTCCGGCGCCTACGGCCTCGTCCAGGCACTGCCCGGCACCAAGATGGCCTCGGCCGGAGCCGACTGGCAGACCAACCCGGCCACACAGATCAAGTGGGGCCTCAACTACATGGACCAGCGCTACGGTTCGCCGTGCGGCGCCTGGAGCTTCTGGCAGGCCAACAACTGGTACTAGAAGGCCCGGCCGTCGGACGCCTCACAAGGTGCCCGCTTCCGTCAACCTTGCCCGGCCCCTCACCGTCCCTACGGTGAGGGGCCGTTGCCATGTACGGTCGACTCCGCGTCGCCGGAGCGCTCCGGGGTACCGGAGCACCCGACGCGGAACGGGGACGAGGAACGGGGACGGAAGACGATGTCACGACTGCCAGGGTGGCTGGAGCGCGCCGGCGCCGAGCTGACGCGGATGGGTGCGGCGCTCGAGAAGCGCCGGGCGCGCGCCGAGACGTCCGAGGACGCGGCCGCCGCCGGTGCCCCCCGGGTGCCGGAACGTCCCTCCTACCCGCCCCGGCCGGCGGTCTCCCCGGCCCCGGGTGCCGCCCCGCTCGTCAAGGCCCCTCCGGAGGGCGAGCAGGAAGCCGCCCACGTACCTCCGCCGCCCGCCTACGCGCCGGCCGTCTCCGCGCGCCCCGACCCGGTCGACGCCGTGCCGTGGGGGGTGCGGGTGGCCGCCGAGGTGGGGTGGCGGCTGCTGGTGCTCGCCGGGACCCTCTGGGTCCTGATGAAGATCATCACCTCGGTCCAGCTGGTCGTCTTCGCCTTCGTCGCCGCGCTGCTGGTGACCGCGCTCCTGCAGCCGACCGTCACCGCGCTGCGGCGGATGGGGATGCCCAGGGGGGCGGCGACCGCCGTCACCGCCGTGCTCGGCTTCGTCATCATGGGGCTGGTCGGCTGGTTCGTGGTCTGGCAGGTGATGGAGAACGTCGACACCCTCGCCAGTCAGGTCCAGGACGGCATCGACGAGTTGCGTGGCTGGCTGCTGAAGAGCCCGTTCCACGTCACCGAGGACCAGATCAACGACATCGCCAAGACCCTGCGCGACGCCGTCGGCAAGAACACCGAGGAGCTGACCTCGGCGGGGCTGGAGGGCGTCACCGTCCTGCTGGAGGTCCTCACCGGCATGGTGCTGGCGATGTTCTCCACCCTCTTCCTCCTCTACGACGGCAAGCGCATCTGGCGCTGGTCCCTCCACCTGGTCCCCGCGCAGGCGCGGCCGGGCATCGCCGGGGCCGGGCCGCGCGCCTGGCGGACCCTCACCGCGTACGTGCGCGGCACGGTGATGGTGGCCCTCATCGACGCGATCTTCATCGGCCTCGGTCTCTGGTTCCTCGATGTGCCGATGGCGGTGCCGCTGGCCGTCTTCATCTTCCTCTTCGCCTTCATCCCGATGGTCGGCGCCGTCGTCTCCGGCGCGCTCGCGGTCGTCGTCGCGCTGGTGACGCAGGGCGTCTTCACCGCGCTGATGGTGCTGATCGTGGTGCTCGCCGTGCAGCAGATCGAGGGCCACATCCTCCAGCCGTTCATCCTCGGCCGCGCGGTGCGCGTCCACCCGCTCGGGGTGGTCCTCGCGGTCGCGGCCGGCGGGATGGTCGGAGGGATCGGCGGTGCCGTGGTCGCCGTGCCGCTGGTCGCCGTCATCAACACGGTCGTGGGATATCTGCGCGCCTACAGCCGCGAGACCGCCCTCAGGACCGCGCCGGGCCCGCACGGGGCCACCGCGCTGCCCGTCGCCCCCGTCGGCGGGGACGGCCCGGACCGCGCGGCGGCGCCCGTGCCGGCCGGTACCGCCTCCTCGGACGAGGCGGGGAAGGCCGGCCGCGACGCGGGGGCCGGGGAGGACCCGCCGGGCGGGAAGTGAGGCGGTCGCCCCGCCGGGCGTTCAGCTCTCCCGGAGGCGGACCGGTAGCGGGCGCAGCGCCTCGCGCAGGGCGGCGGCCAGTTCCTCGTACTCGTGGGTGCGGGCCGCGCCCGAGCGGAGCACCAGGCCCACCCGGCGGCTCGGGGCGGGGTCGGTGAAGGTGCCGGTGAGCAGCTGGGAGCTGCGGCCCGCCTCGACCTTCAGGGCGGTGCGGGGCAGCAGCGTGACGCCCAGTCCGCCCGCGACCAGCTGGACCAGGGTGGCGAGCCCGGCGGCGCTGGTGGTCACCGGGCGGTCGGCGCGACCGGCTTCGCGGCAGACGTCCAGGGCCTGGTCGCGCAGGCAGTGCCCCTCGTCCAGGAGGAGCAGGTCGACCTCGCGCAGTGCCTCGCGGGGGACGCCCTCGCGGCCGCCGAGCGGGTGGCCGAGCGGGGTGAGCAGGACGAAGTCCTCGTCGAAGAGGGGAAGTTCGGTCAGGCCGGGGAAGCCGAGCGGGGTGGCGAGCAGCAGCAGGTCGAGGCGTCCGGCGAGCAGGCCCTCGACCAGGGAGGCGGTCTGCTCCTCGTGGACCTGGAGGTCCAGCTTCGGGTAGGCGGAGCGGACCAGGCGCAGCACGGTCGGCAGCAGGTAGGGCGCGACGGTGGGGATGACGCCGAGCCGGACGGTGCCCGTGAAGGGGGCGCGGACCGCCTCCGCCTCCTCCAGCAGCGAGCCGACCTCGGTGAGGACGGCCTTGGCGCGCGGGGCGAGCCGCTCTCCGGCGGGGGAGAGGAGGACGCGGCGGGTGGTGCGCTCCAGCAGGGTGACGCCGAGGATCTCCTCCAGGGTGGCGACGGCGCCGGAGAGCGCGGGCTGGCTCACTCCGAGGGCGGACGCCGCGTCCCGGAAGTGCAGGTGTTCGGCGACGGCGGCGAAGGCGCGGAGCTGGGCGAGGGTGGGCCCCTTGGTGGCGCGGCCGGGGCGGGCCGAGGTGGGGCTGTGTTGCATGGGGCTCAAGTTCTCCGGCCGGTGCTGCTGGGGGTGGCGTCGACGGTCCGCCGCCACGTCTCCAGCCTACGGGCGCGGGCGGCCGGGACGCCGGTGACGCCTGCCACCCCTCCCCGGGCGGGCCGTCCGGGGAGGGACGGCAGGGCCGCTCGGCCCTTTTCGATGCGGAGGGTGAGCGTTACCGGTGGCACTCAGGGCATGGAATGATGCGTTCCGATCAATCGCGGACCGAGTTCCGCCGCCGGCCGCCGAGGGCGCGTCGCTCCGGGCCGAGTGCGAGACGTCCGGCACCATCGGGGAAAACCACTGGTGACACGCGGGCGACTGATTTGCTCCACCTATCGGTGGAAGGGGACTGATCGATTTCTCGACATGATCCCCCGTGTGGCACGCTGGGCCTTAGTCCAACCCCTCAGTACTACCGGAGGACCACAGTGCTCACTGTCGGTGACAAGTTCCCCGAGTTCGACCTCACGGCCTGCGTCTCGCTGGAGAAGGGCAAGGAGTTCGAGCAGATCGACCACAAGACCTACGAGGGCAAGTGGAAGATCGTCTTCGCGTGGCCGAAGGACTTCACCTTCGTCTGCCCGACCGAGATCGCCGCGTTCGGCAAGCTGAACGAGGAGTTCGCCGACCGTGACGCCCAGATCCTCGGCTTCTCCGGCGACTCGGAGTTCGTGCACCACGCCTGGCGCAAGGACCACCCGGACCTGACCGACCTGCCCTTCCCGATGCTGGCCGACTCGAAGCACGAGCTCATGCGTGACCTCGGCATCGAGGGCGAGGACGGCTTCGCGCAGCGCGCCGTCTTCATCGTCGACCAGAACAACGAGATCCAGTTCACGATGGTGACCGCCGGCTCCGTCGGCCGTAACCCGAAGGAGGTCCTCCGGGTCCTCGACGCCCTCCAGACGGACGAGCTCTGCCCGTGCAACTGGAGCAAGGGCGACGAGACCCTGGACCCGGTCGCGCTCCTCTCGGGCGAGTGAGGTAGCTCCATGGCTCTCGACGAACTCAAGTCCGCGATACCGGACTTCGCCAAGGACCTGAAGCTCAACCTGGGCTCCGTCATCGGCAACAGCCCCCTCCCGCAGCAGCAGCTGTGGGGCACCGTACTGGCCTGCGCGATCGCCTCGCGCTCGCCGAAGGTGCTCAGCGAGCTGGAGCCGGAGGCCAAGGCCAACCTGTCGCCCGAGGCGTACCAGGCCGCCAAGTCCGCCGCCGCCATCATGGCGATGAACAACGTCTTCTACCGGACCCGGCACCTGCTGTCGGACCCCGAGTACGGGACGATGCGGGCCGGTCTGCGGATGAACGTCATCGGCAACCCGGGTGTGGAGAAGGTCGACTTCGAGCTCTGGTCGCTCGCGGTCTCCGCGATCAACGGCTGCGGCCAGTGCCTCGACTCGCACGAGCAGGTGCTGCGCAAGGCCGGGACCGACCGCGAGACGATCCAGGAGGCCGTGAAGATCGCCGCCGTCCTCCAGGCCGTCGGCGCGACCCTCGACTCCGAGGCGGTCCTGGCGGGCGCGTGACGCGCTCCCGGTGACCCGGATCAGTACGGGAGCCCCCACCATGACCGGTGGGGGCTCCCGCGCGTCTCGGGCGACCTTGCGCGTCACTCGGTCCGCAGGCCCTCCGGCCGGGTCATCCGCAGCAGCGGCGGCAGCGAGGCCAGCGTGATCAGCAGGACCACCCCGGCACCCGTCAGCGCGTACGGCCAGAAGACCCACCAGGACTGGACGGGCTTGTCGATCACCCCGGCCATCGCCCGCCCGAGGCCGAGCCCGCCCACCACGGCCACACCGATGCCGAGGACGACGGGGACGGCGGTCTGCCACAGCGTGGACCAGGCCAGCATCCGGCGCGGGGTGCCGAAGGCGACCAGGGCGGCCAGCACCCGGCGGCGCTCCCGCAGCTGCTCGATCGTCGACACCAGCAGTGAGGCCGCGATCAGCACCAGCAGCACCGAGGCGCCGACCATCAGCGCGGTCTGGGCGCTGGCGTAGTTGCGGTCCCGGGTGACGGTGACGAAGTTGGTGACCCGCATCGTCGGGTCGATGGCGGCGGCGGTGTTGCGCACGTGCTCCACGCCGTCCGGGACCGTGGGGTCCAGCTTGACCAAGGCGGTGGTCATCGCCGGGGCGCGGCCCAGCTCGTCGCCGATGGCGCCCGGGGTGACGTAGATCCCGTCACGGTGGTTGCCGCCCGGGTCGGGCCGGGTGCGGACCACGGGGCTGTCGGCGGGCAGGGTCCAGAGGATCTCGCCGACCGGCTCGTGGCCGGGTAGCCCGGCGTCCTCGGGGCTGTCGCCGAGGTTGACCGGCTTGCCGGGCCTGGCCGACTCGTCGACCCAGTCGTTCATGTCCTCGTCCGGGCTGTGCGCGACGAAGGTGTCGCCGTCCGCGCACCGGTCGATCCGGGCCAGTTCGCGCAGGGTCGCGCAGTCGGCGATGTGCACCTCGGTGGTGGGGCGGATGTCGCCCTCGTACGGGCCGGGCCGGGTCGCGTAGACGTTGACCGTGCCGATGACCTTCCGGACGCCCTCGGTGGCACGGAACTCGGCGATCATGCGCTGGGCCAGCTCGCCGTCGGCTTGGTCGGCGGCGATGCCGACCTCGGCCCGGGACGGGTCCTGGCCGGTGAGCCGGGTGAAGTCCTCGTGCATCGAGCCGAGGAGCATCTGGATGGCGATGGCCCCCGCCACGGCCACCGTGATCCCGCCCACCGCCCGGGAGACCGACCCGCTCTCCAGCTGGAGGCGGCGGGTGGCGAGCTGCCAGGAGGGCGGGCCGCCGCGCAGCCGCCGTACCGCCGCCTCGACCGCCCAGGGAAGCAGGGCGGTCAGGCCGATCAGCACGAGGGCGCTGCCCGCGCCGATCACGTACTCGCTGTACATGACGGTGTGGACGTTGACGTCCCCGCCGAACGGGAGCATCAGCGCGCCGCCCAGGACCGGCAGCAGCAGGCGCCACCACAGGCGGCGACGGTGCGGCTTGGCGTGGCGGACCACCCCGAGCGGTTCGATCGCCACCGACCGCAGCGAGACGAGGGTGACCAGCACCGCCGCGAGCGGCACCCCGAGGACGACCACCAGGCCGAGCAGCGGGTCCGGCACCAGGTCGCCCGCGAAGACCCCGACGTCCCACACCTCGACGTACTGGGCGAGGGGGCGCAGGGCCAGGAAGAGGGCGGCGCCGACGACGAGGCCGAGCAGGGCGCCGCCCAGTGCCTCACCGGCCGCGATCCGCCTCACGGTCGGCCGGTCGGCGCCGACCAGGCGCAGCGCGGCGAGCCGCCGGTCGCGCCGGTCGCCGCCGAAGCGCACGGCGGTGGCGATGAAGACCGCCACAGGGGTCAGCAGGACCACGCACATCAGGGTGATCAGGATGACCAGCGAGGGCGCCAGCTCCTCGGCCTCGGTGGCCAGGCCGAACCCCTCGGTGCGCTCGGCGTCCTGGGCGGTGAGCGCGGAGCGGCCCGCGTAGAAGGTGAGTTCGCGCGGGTTGACCAGCCCCTCGTCGCCGATGGCGCCGACGATCTCCTGCGGCAGGCGCTCGCGGAGCAGGGCGCCCTCCTCGGTGCCCAGCAGGTCGCGCAGGGCGGGCGAGGCGTACATCTCACCGTCGGCCGGGATCTCGGGCAGGCCCGGCGGCAGAGCCGGGTCCTTCCCCTCGGCCTTGAGGTACGTGCCCCGGACGGTCTCGGCGCGGTAGTCGGACTCCGTGACGGAGTGGAGCAGGGAGGAGTCGGAGCGCTCGGCGCCCCCCGGGTCGCGCACCGCCGAGGCGGTACGGGCCTCGCCGCGCGCGGCGCGTTCGGCCAGCAGGTGCGGGGTACTGGCGGCACCGAGCAGCACGGCGACGGCGGCGCCGACCCCGGCCGCGGTCAGCAGGGTGCGCGACCAGCCCTCCCGGCCGCCGCCGAAGGCGAACCGCAGGCCGGTCAGCAGGTCCTGGAACCATCCGCTGCGGCCGGAGCCGCGCGGGGCGGACGGGAGCGGCGGCGCGGGGGCCGCCTGCGGTGCGGTGGTCGTCACGCGTACCGCTCCATGTCCCGGCAGCGGCCGTCGCGGACGACGATCTCGCGGTCGGAGTAGGCGGCCACCCGGTTCTCGTGGGTGACCAGGACGACAGCGGTGCCCGCGGCCCGGGCCGCCTCGGTGAGCAGTTCCATGACCCGCTCGCCGTTGAGGGAGTCGAGCGCGCCGGTCGGCTCGTCGGCGAAGAGCACGCGCGGCCCGGTGACCAGGGCGCGGGCCACCGCGACCCGCTGGCCCTGGCCGCCGGAGACCTCGCCGGGGCGGTGGTCGCCGACGTCGTCCACCTCCAGCCGCTCCAGCCAGGAGGTGGCGGCGGCCTCGGCGGCCCTGCGCCGTACACCGTTCAGCCTCAGCGGCAGTGCCACGTTCTCCACGCAGGTCAGCTCGGGGACGAGCTGGCCGAACTGGAAGACGAAGCCGAACTCGCTGCGGCGCAGGGCGCTGAGGCGCCGGTCGGGCAGGCGGCTCAGTTCGGCGTCCTGGTAGGTGAGGGAGCCGCTGTCCGGGCGGACGATGCCGGCCAGGCAGTGCAGCAGGGTGGACTTGCCGGAGCCGGAGGGCCCCATGACGGCGACCACCTCACCGGCGTGGATGGAGAAGTCGGCGCCGTCCAGCGCGGTGGTCTGCCCGTACGCCTTGCGCAACCCGCTGGCGGCGAGCAGCGACCCGGAGGGGGCGGCGGAGGCAGGGGCCTCGGGGGAGGGGGCACTCACGCGCCGACCGCCTTTCCGAGCGCGCCGAGGCGGGCCGCGGTCAGCTCCAGCCAGCGCAGGTCCGCCTCCAGGTGGAAGAGGGCGTGGTCGCAGATGAGCTGGTCGGCGAGGTCGCCCTGGCGCTTGCGGGCGGTCAGGGCGCGCATCAGCCGCAGGTGTTCGGTGCGCTGGGTGTCGAGCAGGTCACCGGCGTCGCGGCCGGTGAGCAGGGCGAGGACGATCTTGGTGTACAGGGTCGACTGGAGGTAGGGCTCCGGCTTCTCGGGGGTGGCGAGCCAGGTGGCGACATCGGTGATGCCCGCCTCCGTGATGGCGTACCGCTTCCGTTCGGGGCCGGCGCCCGTCTCCACGCCGTCGACCTCCACGAGGCCGTTCTTCAGCAGGCGGGACATGGTGGCGTAGACCTGGCCGTAGTGCAGCGGTCGGTCGTGGCCGAACTTGTCGTCGAAGGCGCGCTTGAGGTCGTAGCCGTGGCGGGGGCCGGACTCCAGCAGGCCGAGCAGGGTGTGACCGATGGACATGGCGAGCACTGTACATGGCATGTATACCCGCGATGAATAGTGGGGGAGGGGGGTTCGGAGGCGCCCCGAGCCGGGTGGGCCGAAGGCGGCCCACCCGGCTCGGGGTGGTGTCGTGCGCGGTGGCGGTCAGTCCCCCGCCTCGGGCTCCTCGCGGCGGGGCGGGCGGCCCCGGCGCGGCAGGGGGCCGGTGGCGCCGGGGAGGCGGCCCGCCTCCGAGAGGGCGCGGCGGAGGAGGAACTCGATCTGCGCGTTGGTGCTGCGCAGGTCGTCGGCGGCCCAGCGGGCGAGGGCGTCGTGGACGAGCGGGTCGAGCCGCAGCAGGACCTGCTTGCGTTGCTGCCGGGGCCGTCGCGGCCGGCCGGTCGCTCCTTCCTCCGTCGCTCCGGTCACTGGTAGAGCGTGCCCGTGTTGACGACCGGCTGGGCGGACCGGTCGCCGCAGAGGACCACCATCAGGTTGCTGACCATGGCGGCCTTGCGGTCGGAGTCGAGCTCCACGATGTCGTCCTCCTGGATGCGGGAGAGCGCCTGCTCGACCATGCCCACCGCGCCCTCGACGATCAGGCGGCGGGCGGCGACGACGGCGCCGGCCTGCTGGCGCTGGAGCATCGCCGAGGCGATCTCCGGGGCGTAGGCGAGGTGCGTGAAGCGGGACTCGACGATCTTGACGCCCGCCGCCTCGACCCGGGCGTGCAGCTCCACGGCGAGCTTCTCGGTGATCTCCTCGGCGTTGCCGCGCAGGGAGAGGCCGCCCTCGTCGTGGGCGTCGTAGGGGTACTCGATGGCGATGTGGCGGACCGCGGCCTCGGTCTGGGTGGAGACGAACTCCAGGAAGTCGTCCACCTCGAAGACGGCGCGGGCGGTGTCCTCGACCTTCCAGACGACGACGGCGGCCAGCTCGATCGGGTTGCCGTAGGCGTCGTTGACCTTGAGGACGGCCGTCTCGTGGTTGCGCACCCGGGTGGAGATCTTCTCGCGGGTGGTCAGCGGGTTGACCCAGCGCAGGCCGTCGGTGCGGATGGTGCCGCGGTACCGGCCGAAGAGCTGGACGACGCGGGCCTCGCCCGGGGCCACCATGTTCAGCCCGCACATCGCGAGGAAGGCGCCGATCGCTACCAGGACGCCGACGGTGATCAGCACGGCCTTGACGGCATCGGTCTCGGCCGCCGCGCCGAAGGCGATGAGGCCGGCGCCGGCGACCAGGCCGACCAGGCCCAGCAGCAGAGCCATCGCCCCGCCGATGCTGTGCGCCTTGAACTCGCGGACGGACGGCTGCGGCATGGCGGGCAGGTCCGGCGTGGGGTCGACGGCTGGGGTGTGGGAGGAGGTGGTCACGGAGTCCCCGTTTCTGTGGTCGTGTTGCTCGCACTGGCCAATCAAACTGATATCACTTTAACGGAGTGGCGGTGCTCACGCCAGTCCCGCTTCCGCGCCGTTCCCTGGCCGGAAACAGGCGGTGCCGGCAACCCTCGGGCGCGTTCGTGAGTCGGTTCCCTTGGTCGCGGGTGCTCATTCTCACGTCCGGAAAAGGTCGGATCGGCAACCGTTTGTCCCCGGTCGCGGTGTTAGCTTTCAAAGCTGACCGGACGGGTGTGGCCGCAGGGCGCGGGTAGTAGCCGAACGCGGGTGTCCGGGCCGGCCGGGCGGGATCAGACCCGTACACCCCGGGGTTCTCGGAGCGGAAAGAAGCGGAGCGACTCACCATGAGCCGATCGGACGAAGGACGGGCGGGACGGGGCGGCATACGCCGCTTCTTCACGCTCAGGAAACTCCTCGGCGCCTTCTTCGCCGTCTGCCTGCTCGGCATGCTGGGATTCGTCGGCCTGTACCTCGCCGTCGACGTTCCCGAGGGCAACGCCGACGCCAAGCGCCAGAGCAACGTCTACAAGTACGCCGACGGCTCCCCGATCACCCACACCGGGTCCGTCAACCGCGAGATCGTCGGCCTCGACCGGATACCCAAGAACGTGCAGCGCACGTTCGTGGCAGCCGAGAACAAGACGTTCTACACCGACGGCGGCATCGACCTGAAGGGCACCGCCCGGGGCCTGATCAACACCGTCTCCGGCAAGGGCAAGCAGGGTGGCTCCACCATCACCCAGCAGTACGTGAAGAACTACTACCTCACCTCCGACCAGACGGTCAGCCGCAAGGTGAAGGAACTGGTCATCGCGCTCAAGGTCGACCAGCGGATGAGCAAGGACGACATCCTCGCCGGCTACATCAACACCAGCTACTACGGCCGCGGCGCGCACGGCATCCAGGCCGCCGCCCAGTCCTACTACGGCGTCGACGCCGACGACCTCACCGTCTCCCAGGGCGCTTACCTCGCCGCCCTCCTCCAGGCCCCCAGCCAGTACGACTGGGCCGTCGCCTCGGACCGGGGCAAGCAGCTCGTCAAGGAGCGCTGGCGGTACGTCCTGGACAACATGGTCGACCAGGGCTGGCTCGACGGGGCGAGCGCCGCCGGGCAGAAGTTCCCGGTGCCGGACGAGCCCAAGCCCGCCCCCGGCCTCGCGGGCCAGAAGGGCTACCTGGTCAACGCCGCCAACAACGCCCTGCGCAAGCAGCTGATGGCCGAGGGCGCCAGCGCCGAGGAGGCGCAGACCTCCGTCGAGGCCGGCGGCTGGACCATGACGCTCAACATCGACAAGAAGAAGCAGCGCGAACTGGAGCGTTCCGTCGACAGCTCCCTCAACGACAAGCTCGACCCGAAGGCCCGCGAGGTCGACGCCCGCGTCCAGACCGGCGCCGCCTCCGTCGACCCGCGCAACGGCAAGGTCCTCGCCCTCTACGGCGGCCGTGACTACCTAGAGCACCAGCTCTCCAACGCCACCCGCCGCGACTACCAGGCCGCCTCCACCTTCAAGCCGCTGATCCTCGCCTCCGCCCTGGAGAACGGCGCGAAGACCCAGGACGGCCAGCCCGTCACCGCCGGCACCGTCTACGACGGCACCAGCGAGCGGCCCCTGGAGGGCTCGCCCACGCCGTACGCGCCCCCCAACGAGGACGACATCGACTACGGGCCGGTCACCGTCCAGAAGGCGATGAACAAGTCCATCAACTCCGTCTTCGCGCAGATGGGCGTCGACGTCGGCATGGACCAGGTGATGAAGACCGCCGACGACCTCGGCATGGACGTCGAGGGCCTGGAGGCGGTCCCCGCCCAGACGCTCGGCTCGATGGGCGCCAGCCCGCTGGAGATGGCCGGGGTCTACGCCACCTTCGCCAACCACGGCAAGCTGGTCTCCCCGGCCGTGCTGAAGAGCGCCGAGCACCGTGACCGCTCCGTCGACCTGCCGAAGGCCATCGGGGAGCAGGTGGTCAAGCGCTCCACCGCCGACGCCGTCACCTCCGTCCTCACCGGCGTGGTCGACGACGGCACCGGCTCCGCCGTCCGCAACCCCGCCCAGGACGTGGCCGGCAAGACCGGCACCTCGGACGACAACAAGTCCGCCTGGTTCACCGGCTTCACCCCGAAGCTCGTCACCTCCGTCGGCCTCTTCGGCGAGGACATGGAGAAGAAGGGCCAGCAGGTCTCCCTGTACGGGGCGGCAGACGGCGGCCGGGTCAACGGCGGCGGCTTCCCCGCGCAGATCTGGGCCGACTACACCTTCAAGGTGATGGGCACCCCGGTCGGCTTCGACCTCGCCACCGACATGGGCGCGGGCGTCGCCCCGCCGCCGGAGCCCGAGGAGAGCACGCCGCCGGAGCCGGAGGAGAGCGCGTCCGGGGAGCCGAGCACTCCGCCCGAGCCCAGCGAGGAACCGACCAGCGAGGAGCCGACCGACCCCGCGCCCTCGGACGAGCCCTCCGGCGGCCCGTCGATCCCCGAGCCGCCGGAGGAGACCCCGCCCGGCCCGGAGCTGCCCAGCGTCGGGCCCGGCGTGCCGGGCGTGGAGCAGTAGGCGGCGGCACACGACCAGGCCCGGCCCCCCTCCCGCACGGGACGGGGGCCGGGCTTTTTCCGGTCCGGGAGGTCAGCCCGCCTCGACCTCGCGGGCCACCGTGTCGCCGAGGTCCTGGTCGACGTTGCGCCAGTAGGCCAGCGCCCGCTCCAGCACCGGGCGGGTCACGCCGTCCAGCAGGTGGCCCGCGATGTTCGAGGCCAGCCGCTCACGGGCCGCGTCGTCCAGCACGTCGCGGACCATCGTGCCCGCCTGGCCCCAGTCGCTGTCGTCCCGTCGCAGCGCGTACGCCTCGTGGACCATCTCCCCGGCCGAGTACCAGCCGGCCGCCTCGCCGAACCGGGCCGTGTCCGCGTCGGGGCCGCCGTACGAGTTGGGCGCGTACACCGCGTCGACCCGGGCCGGTTCGTACCGCATCGGGCCGTCCTTGGCGTAGGAGGCGATCGGCGAGCGCGGGCGGTTCGGCGGGAGCTGGGCGTAGTTCGGGCCGATCCGGTACCGGTGGGTGTCCGGGTACGAGAAGAGGCGGCCCAGCAGCATCTTGTCCGGGGACGGGCCGATGCCCGGCACCAGGCTGGACGGCTCGAACGACGCCTGCTCGATGTGGATGAACCAGTCCTCGGGGTTCTCGTCCAGCGTCATCCGGCCGACCTCGATCAACGGGTAGTCGCCGTACGGCCACACCTTGGTCAGGTCGAAGGGGTTGAAGCGGTAGTCCGCCGCGTCCTCGAACGGCATGATCTGCGCGTACATCGTCCACGTCGGGTGCTCGCCGCGCCTGATCGCCTCGAAGAGGTCGCGGCGGTGGACGTCGGCGTCCTCGCCGGCGACCCGGTCCGCCTCCTCCTGGGTGTAGAACGCGATGCCCTGGTCGGTCTTGAAGCGGTACTTCACCCAGAACCGCTCGCCGCCCTCGTTGACCCACAGGTAGGTGTGCGAGCTGAAGCCGTCCATGTTCCGGTAGGTGCGCGGGATGCCCCGGTCGCCCATCAGCCACGTCACCATGTGCGCCGACTCCGGCGAGAGCGTCCAGAAGTCCCACTGCATGTCGTGGTCGCGCAGCGCGTTGTCCGGACGGCGCTTCTGCGAGCGGATGAAGTCCTGGAACTTCATCGGGTCGCGGACGAAGAAGACCGGCGTGTTGTTGCCGACCATGTCGTAGTTGCCCTGCTCGGTGTAGAACTTCAGCGCGAAGCCGCGCGGGTCGCGCCAGGTGTCGGGCGACCCCTGCTCCCCGGCCACCGTCGAGAACCGGGCCAGCATGGGCGTGCGCCTGCCCGGCTGGAACAGGTCGGCCTTGGTGAACTGGCTGACGTCGTTGGTCACCTCGAAGAAGCCGTACGCTCCCGTCCCCTTCGCGTGCACCACCCGCTCGGGTACCCGCTCGCGGTTGAACTGCGCCATCTTCTCGATGAGGTAGTGGTCCTGGAGCAGGATCGGCCCGTCCCGGCCCACGGTCAGCGAGTGCTCGTCGCTCTCCACCGGGATGCCGGCGTTGTCGGTGGTGTACGGGGCCTGCTGCGGTGCGTCGGACACGGGGTCCTCCCATCGGTGCGGGTCTCACGGGCGCGGGCGGTGCAACCGCCCACCCCGGGGCCCCTCCGCGCTCCACCCCCGCAGTCAAAGTCGCCGACGGCGTGTCGGCAACCCGGGTGAGCCGTCCGGTGCCGTACCGCCCTGCCGACGCCGGGGCAGGGCGGACCCCGCGCACCTCGTCCGTACCGCGACCCGCCTGCCCCGGCGCCACCCGGGCACGCCCCGGCCCCGCCCGCACCGGCTGGACCGGGGCGGGCGGGGCCGGGGCGTGTCCGGCGGACGGGCCTCCGCTCAGGGCATCGACAGCTCGAACCAGACGACCTTGCCGTTGCTCAGCCGGGTCGCGTCCCAGCGCCGGGCCACCTTGTTGACCAGGTACAGGCCGCGCCCGCCCTCGTCGGTGGCGCGGGCCTGTCGCAGCCTCGGCAGTTGGGGCACGTCGTCGCCGACCTCCACCCGCAGCACGTCGGTGCGCAGCAGCCGCAGTGTCACCGGACGCGAGGCGTACCGGACCGCGTTGGTCACCACCTCGCTGACCAGCAACTCCACCGAGTCCGTCAGCTCCTCCAGGCCCCACCGCGCCAGCGCCGCGCGGGCCAGGCGCCGGGCGCGGCCGGGCGCCGCCGGGTCGGGGTCCAGGAACCAGTACGCCACGTCGCTCGGCGCGATCCCGTCGAAGCGGGCCGCGAGCAGCGCGATGTCGTCGTCCCGGTCGCCCGGACCCAGCATGTCCAGCACGTCGTCGCAGAGCGCCTCCAGCGGCGGCGGATGGTCGGAACCGGTCAGCCGGGCCGTCGCCGCCAGTCGCTCCCGCAGCTGCTCGATGCCGGTCCACACGTCCCGCAGCCGCGACTCCACCAGCCCGTCGGTGTACAGCAGCAGCGTCGCCCCGGCCGGCGCCTCCAGCTCCACCGCCTCGAAGTCGACCCCGCCGACCCCGATCGGCGCGCCCGGCGGCACCCGCAGCACCTCCGCGCGGCCGCCCAGGTGGAGCAGGACCGGCGGCGGATGCCCGGCGTTGGCCACCGTGATGCGGTGCGCCACCGGGTCGTAGACCGCGTAGACGCAGGTCGCCATCCGGTCCGAACCCAGCCGCTGCGCCTGCTCGTCGAGGTGGTGCAGCACCTCCTGCGGCGGCAGGTCGAGACCGGCCAGTGTCTGCGCGGTGGTCCGCAGCTGCCCCATGATCGCGGCCGAGGTCATCGAGTGGCCCATCACGTCGCCGACCACCAGCGCCACCCGCGAACCCGGCAGCGGGATCGCGTCGTACCAGTCGCCGCCGACCCGGGCCGTCTCGGCGGCCGGCAGGTAGCGGCTGGCCAGCCGGACCCCGGTGGCCTTCGGCAGGGTCTCCGGGAGCATGGTGCGCTGCAACTCGTCGGCGATGTACGCCTCGCGGCCGTACAGCACCGCCTTGTCGATGCCGAGCGCGCTGTGCGTCGCCAGCTGGGCCGCCACCAGCAGGTCGTCCTGCTCGAAGGCGGGCCGGTCCGGGCTGCGCAGGAAGACGGCCGCGCCGATCACCCGGCGACGGCCGCGCAACGGCGCCAGGATGGTACGCATCCCGCCGGGCACCGTCCGCCCCTCACCCAGCAGTTCGGCCAGCGCGGCCTGGGCCGAGGGCGCCTCGGAGAAGACCGGGCGCACCCCGCGCAGCACCTCGGCGAGCGGACCGCCCAGGCGCACCTCGCACAGCTCGGGCGAGAGCAGCGCCTCCGGGGAGAGCGGTATCTGCGCGGCGAGCGAGCGGTCGCCCTCCTCCTCGGCCTCCCCGAGGTGGCGCAGCCGGTCGGTACGGCGCAGCCGCAGCACCAGCGGCCCCGTCGGCCGCTCGTCGCCGACCAGCAGCGGATCGCTGAGGTAGACGAGGATGGCGTCGGAGAAGGTCGGCACCGTCGCCCGGCACAGGCCCATCACGATCTCGTCCGGGTCGATGCCCCGGGCGATGCGCCGGGTCGCCGCGCCGACGAACCTCAGCCGGTCACCGTCGCGTCGCGCCGTGCCCGGCAGCTGGCCCGGCACCTGTCCGCCGTCGCCGAGGCCACCGCCGCGCGCCGGCTCCTCGCGGGAACCGCGGGCCGCGCCGAGGCCGGCCTGTGCGGGCGTCGCGCCGTGCTCGACGGGCGCGTCGGGCGCGCCCCGGCCGGAGCGCGCGGAGCGGCGGCGTCCGGAGCGGGAGCCCTTGGCGGGGGCGGGGGAGTCCTGTGCGGGTAAGGCCGCGGCCCGCCGGGAGCCGCCTTTGCGGCGCCGCCGCCCTTTGGCCTGCGGCGGCACGGGGGCGTCCTTGGCGCGCCCCCGTGCCGGTGGACCCGCCCGCTCCGGGCTCTCCGGCGCTTCGGCCGGATCGGGGGTACGCGGGCGCGCCCCGCGCCGTTCGGCGGGGGCGGTCGGGCCGGCAGCTCGCGGCTGCCGGCCCTCGTGGGAGGTGGGGTGCTCCGTCACGCGTGTCGAATCCGTCCGTCCGGGGCTGCGCCGTGTCAGTCGCGCCGGCAGTTCAGGAAGAGCTGGTACTCGGGTGGGGCGTCGGTGCTGGCCGGCGCGTACGCGTAGTCGTCCTCGCCGAGGATCTCGAAGCCCGCCTCGGTCACCACGCGGCGCAGCTCCTCCCGAAGGTAGCCGGAGACCCGCAGGGTGTGGCCGAGGAAGGGGATGCCCGCGTCGTTCAGGTCGGCCTCGACCATCGACAGGGCGAGGTGGCCGCCGGGCACCAGCAGCGAGCGGAGCAGCCGCAGCGCGTGGGGGATCTCCTCGCGCGGCAGCATCAGCAGGGTGAAGAAACAGGTGACGGCGTCGAACCGGCCGAGCCCGTCCGGCCCTTCGGCGCTCAGCGAGGCCAGGTCGCGGTGGTGGAACTCGGCACCGGGGACGTTGGCCCGGGCCAGCTCCAGCATCCCGGCGGAGAGGTCGACACCGGTCACCCGGTGGCCGGCGTCGACGAACTGGCCGACGGTCGGCAGGCCGGTGCCGCAGCCGACGTCCAGGACCCGGGCCCGGGCCGGGAGTTCGGTGAGCAGCCGCCGCACAGCGGCGATCTGGCCCTCCTTGTGCGGGAACGCCTCGTCGTACCGCCTGCCTATGGCGTCGAACGCCTCGGCCTGCCCGGTGCGGTCCACGACCAGGCCCGCGGCGTAGCCGCCCGCCGTCGCGCCGTTCTCCCGCTGCCCTGGACCCTCGTTCACGTCGTGTTCCGCCCCTCGGTGCCTGTCTGCCTGACGTGTGCTCGTGCGTTGCGATCGTGCGGCGGCGGGTGGCCCGTCCGGTGGGGGGCCGGCCGTCGCCGTGTCGTGCGGTGCGGCCCACCGGTACCGGCCCGGCGGCTGCTGTGTCCTTGCGGACGACGATCCTACGTTTGGAGTACGGCCCTGTAGCAAGGGTCTCACGGTCCCACTGACACACCCGTGCGATCCCAGTCCTCCGGAAGAACCGGAACCGGCCACCCGGGGTCCGGCCGCCACTCGGGCCAGCCGCCGCTGAACGGCGCCCCCCACGCGGTGATCCGCTCGATGGCCCGGGCGCCCGCCTCGCGTACCGCGCGGGCCTGGTCCGCCGTCATCAGGCCGACCGCCTGGGCCTCGGCGAACTCGTCCTCGTCCAGCCAGCGCCAGCTGCGGTCGGGGGCCACCGCGATGTCCAGGAAGTGGTCCTGGGAGTCGACGCCGCCCGACCATCTCCGCAGCGGCTGCTCCAGGTTGACGTACCAGTTCTTGAACCGCCAGCCCGGCTCCCAGAAGAGCCATACCGACCACGGTTCGCCCGGGTGGGCCAGTTTCAGCACCCCGGTGCCGAACCAGCGGTCCCGGCGGACCGCGCGGGGCTTGGTGTAACGCGTCGTCAGCGGCTCGCGGTGGAGCGGGGTGCCGTCGGCGAGGACCGGGCGGACCACCTCGGTGCCGGGCGCCATCCACACCGCGAGCAGGTCGGCGGTGTCGTGGACCACCGTGACCGGGCGGCAGATGTGGAACCGCTCGCCGGCGTTCTCCCGGTACCGCCACAGGATCGGCGTGCCCGGTGCCCACCGCCCGCCCCGCGCCGCCGCACCGCCCGCCGCACTCTCCGTCTGTGCCATGGCCAGATATTAGGGGGTGCCGGGCGGGCGGGTCGGCCGCCCGGAGGGGGCGACGGGGTGCCCCCGCCGCCCCGTCGCAGGTCAGGGGCGGGTCATCCGCAGGACGTCCAGTGCCTCGTCGAGCTGTTCCAGCGTCAGGTCGCCGCGCTCCACGTACCCCCCGTCGAGGACCACCTCGCGGATGGTGCGCCGCTCGGCCAGCGACCGCTTGGCGATCTTCGCCGCCTCCTCGTAGCCGAGGTACTTGTTGAGCGGGGTGACCACCGAGGGCGAGGACTCGGCGTACTCGCGGGCCCGTTCCGCGTTGGCGGTGATGCCGTCCACCGTCCGGTCGGCCAGCAGCCGGGAGACGTTCGCGAGCAGGCGGACCGACTCCAGGACGTTCTTGGCGATGACCGGGAGCATCACGTTCAGCTCGAAGTTGCCCGCCGCGCCGGCCGTGGCGACGGTCGCGTCGTTGCCGGTCACCTGGGCCGCCACCATCAGCACCGCCTCCGGGATCACCGGGTTGACCTTGCCCGGCATGATCGAGGAGCCCGGCTGGAGGTCGGGCAGCTGGATCTCGGCCAGACCGGTGCGCGGACCCGAGGCCATCCACCGCAGGTCGTTGGCGATCTTGGTCAGCCCGACCGCGATCGTCCGCAGCTGCCCGCTGGTCTCCACCACGCCGTCCCGGGCGCCCTGCGCCTCGAAGTGGTCGCGGGCCTCGGTCAGTTCGAGCCCGGTGGTCCGCGCCACCTCGGCGATCACCGCGGGCGAGAACCCCTCGGGCGTGTTGATCCCGGTGCCCACCGCCGTCCCGCCCAGCGGCAGTTCGGCCAGCCGGGGCAGCGAGGCACGCAGCCGCTCCACGCCGTACGACACCTGGGCCGCGTAGCCGCCGAACTCCTGGCCGAGGGTGACCGGGGTGGCGTCCATCAGGTGGGTGCGGCCGGACTTCACCACGTCCGCGAACTCCTCGGACTTGCGCCGCAGCGCCGCCGCCAGGTGCTCCAGGGCCGGGATCAGGTCGCGGGTGACGGCGGCGGTGGCCGCGATGTGGATCGAGGAGGGGAAGACGTCGTTGGACGACTGGGAGGCGTTGACGTGGTCGTTGGGGTGGACCGGGCGGCCGAGGCGCTCGGTGGCCAGGGTGGCCAGCACCTCGTTCATGTTCATGTTGGACGAGGTGCCCGAGCCGGTCTGGAAGACGTCCACCGGGAACTCGCCGTCCCACCGGCCGGCGGCCACCTCCTCGGCGGCCGACGCGACGGCCCCGGCGATCTCCTCGTCCAGCACGCCGAGCCGGGCGTTGACCGTGGCGGCCGCGCCCTTGATCCGGGCCAGCGCCTCGATGTGGGCCCGCTCCAGGCGCTGCCCCGAGACGGGGAAGTTCTCCACCGCCCGCTGCGTCTGGGCCCGCCACTTGGCGCCGGCCGGGACGCGCACC
Source organism: Streptomyces sp. BBFR102 (assembly GCF_051397025.1). Classification (NCBI taxonomy): domain Bacteria; kingdom Bacillati; phylum Actinomycetota; class Actinomycetes; order Kitasatosporales; family Streptomycetaceae; genus Streptomyces; species Streptomyces sp. BBFR102. Next base: position 1,791,826 of record NZ_CP195757.1, on the reverse strand, counting down.
TCGCCCATCGAGTCGTGCTCGACGCGGAAGCCGCCGGCCGCCGCGTCCGTACGGGAAGCGTCACTCGTCATGTCGTCCTACCTCCGAGAACCGGTGGGCGAGAGGAGGCGCCGGGGGCGGGGAAAAGGGCCTCCGGCGCACGGGCCCGCCTGAACAGTTGAGCGATTGTCCGGTTCGACGTATTCCCCTGACCGCTACCGACCAGTAAAAACCCTCGGTAGCACCCGGTACCCGCAACGTCACCGAAGCCATGGGGATGCCCGGTACGGACACCCCCATGGGCCACCTGCGCCCCTTGGAGACGCCATGAAGCGCACCCGCACCGCCGAAGAGCCGTACGCACCCCGCAGACCGCGCCGCGCGGCCGCCGCGCTCGCCGCGTCCGCCGCCGTTCTCGCCGCCCTGCTCACCCCGGCCACCGCGAGCGCGGCCCCCGCCACGGCCGCCGCCCCGCTCCCCGCCGAGCTGGAGGCGATCCGCGCCGCCGAGGCCACCGCCCTCTACGGCGACCCGGCCGAACGCCCCCTGGACCAGCGCAAGACCTCCCTCGTCTCGCTCGGCGACAGCCAGATCTCGGGCGAGGGCGTCGGCAACTACGAACCGGGCACCGACGGGCCCACCAACTGGTGCCACCGCTCCAAGGACGCCGCCGTCCACCGCACCAGCATCCCCGCCGACGTCACGTACAACGTCTCCTGCTCCGGCGCGAACTCCACCAACATCCGCATCGGCGGCAGCCGCCAGTACGCCGACGAGCTGGTCCAGAGCGACAATCTCGCCGTCAAGGCCCGCAACACCCGCGTCAAGCAGCTCCTGGTGGTCGCCGGGGCCAACGACGACCTCCAGTTCGGCCCGGTCATGACCGACTGCGTCACCCGCTACCTGCTCCTCCAGGGGGCCTGCAACCCGAAGTACGACCCCGGCTGGCAGGGCCGCGTGGACGGCCTGATCCCCAAGGTCACCGCCACCCTCGGCGACCTCAGGAAGGTCATGGCCGACGCCGGGTACGCCGACGGCTCCTACGAGCTCGTCCTGATGAGCTACTCCAGCCCCATCAGCCCGGACGTCCGCGACAACCCGAAGTTCCCCGGCAAGCTCCCCGGCGGCTGCGTGGGCTACGACGCGGACGCCCGCTGGGGGCGCGACACCGCCGTGCCCGCCTTCCAGAAGGGGCTGCGCACCGCCGCCCGCCAGGCCGGTGCCACCTACCTCGACGGCTCCCGCCTCTTCCAGGGCCACGAGGTCTGCACCGACAACACCTGGGTCCGCGGCCTGACCGTCGACCTCTCCCACCCCATCCCGCCGGACGCCAACTCCGTCCGCCAGTCCTTCCACCCCAACGCCCGCGGCCACGCCGCCTTCGCCGCCTGCCTCAGCGCCCTGCACGGCACCGGGCTGCGTGAGGCCAGCTGCGCCGACCCCGGCTCCACCGGCCAGGCCGTCCTGCGCGCCGGCGCCTGGGACGACGCGTTCGAGCCACTGCGCGCCGGCACCGGCGTCTGCCTCGACGCCGAGAGCGGCGCCACCCGCAACGACACCGCCCTGATCGGCTGGGACTGCACCGGCGCCCGCAACCAGGGCTGGTGGCTGAGCCCCGACACTGGCACCGTCCACGTCGAGGCCACCCACGACCGCTGCCTCGACGTCCCCGGCGCCGACTACAGCGCCGGCCGCGCCCTGGTCCTCTACGACTGCGCCGGCCAGCCCAACCAGAAGTTCACCCGCACCGGCACCACCCTGCGCCCCACCGCTGACCAGGACCTCTGCGTCACCCTGACCGCCAAGAGCACCCCGGCCCGCCTGGAGACCTGCGACGGCTCGGCCGCGCAGAGCCTGGCGTGAGGTCCGGCCCGCGCTGAGTCTTCGTACCGAAGCGTGTGGCCCCGTCCCGCCGGAGTCCGGCAGGACGGGGCCACACGTCCGTGCGAGAGGCGGCTACGCCAGCCCCGGCCCCCGCACCGGAATCGACGTGAAGGTCGGCGAAGGCGCCGGCTCGGTGAAGAAGTCGTTGCCCTTGTCGTCGACGACGACGAAGGCGGGGAAGTCCTCGACCTCGATGCGCCAGACGGCCTCCATGCCCAGCTCCTCGTACTCCAGGACCTCGACCTTCTTGATGCAGTCCTGGGCGAGGCGGGCGGCGGGGCCGCCGATGGAGCCGAGGTAGAAGCCGCCGTGGGCGTCGCAGGCTTCGGTGACCTGGCGGGAGCGGTTGCCCTTGGCCAGCATCACCTTGGAGCCGCCGGCGGCCTGGAACTGCTCGACGTAGGAGTCCATGCGGCCGGCCGTGGTCGGGCCGAAGGAGCCGGAGGCGTAGCCCTCGGGGGTCTTGGCGGGGCCGGCGTAGTAGACCGGGTGGTCCTTGAGGTACTGCGGCATGTCCTCGCCGGCGTCCAGCCGCTCCTTGATCTTGGCGTGGGCGATGTCGCGGGCGACGACCAGCGGGCCGGTCAGCGAGAGGCGGGTCTTGACCGGGTACTTGGTCAGCTCGGCGAGGATCTCGTCCATCGGGCGGTTGAGGTCGATCTTGACGACGTCGCCCGACTCGTCGAGGTGCTCGTCGGTGGTCTCGGGGAGGAAGCGCGCCGGGTCGGTCTCCAACTGCTCCAGGAAGACGCCCTCGGCGGTGATCTTGGCGACGGCCTGGCGGTCGGCCGAGCAGGAGACGGCGATGGCGACCGGGCAGGAGGCGCCGTGGCGCGGCAGGCGGACCACGCGGACGTCGTGGCAGAAGTACTTGCCGCCGAACTGCGCGCCGATGCCGATCTTCTGGGTCAGCTCGAAGACCTTCTCCTCCAGCTCCTTGTCCCGGAAGCCGTTGCCCAGTGGGGAGCCCTCGGCGGGCAGCTCGTCCAGGTAGTGCGCGGAGGCGTACTTGGCGGTCTTCAGCGCGAACTCGGCCGAGGTGCCGCCGACCACGATCGCCAGGTGGTACGGCGGGCAGGCGGCCGTGCCGAGCGAGCGGATCTTCTCCTCCAGGAACTTCATCATGGAGGACTCGTTGAGGACGGCCTTGGTCTCCTGGTACAGGAAGGACTTGTTGGCCGAGCCGCCGCCCTTGGCCATGAAGAGGAACTTGTAGGCGCCGCCGTCCGTCGCGTACAGCTCGATCTGCGCGGGGAGGTTCGAGCCGGTGTTCTTCTCGTCCCACATGGTCAGCGGGGCCATCTGCGAGTAGCGCAGGTTGAGCTGGGTGTACGCGTCGTAGATGCCGCGCGAGAGGGCGGCCTCGTCGCCGCCCTCGGTGAGGACGTTCTGGCCGCGCTTGCCCATCACGATCGCGGTGCCGGTGTCCTGGCACATGGGCAGCACGCCGGCGGCGGCGATGTTGGCGTTCTTCAGCAGGTCCAGCGCGACGAACTTGTCGTTGGAGGACGCCTCGGGGTCGTCGATGATCTTGCGGAGCTGGGCGAGGTGGGCCGGGCGCAGGTAGTGCTGGATGTCCTTGATCGCCTCGGCGGCCAGCTTGCGCAGCGCCTCGGGCTCGACCTTGAGGAAGGTGCGCCCGTCGGCCTCGAAGGTCGAGACACCCTCGGAGGTGACCAGCCGGTAGGGCGTGGTGTCCTCTCCGGTCGGCAGCAGATCCGTGTACGCAAACTCCGGCATTTCGCCCATTCCTCACTCAAGGGTCGCTGGCTGTCCTCCCTCGGGCAGCATTCACCAGCGTAAGACGCGCCGGAGACCCCGGTCCTGTGAGGTAAGGCTCACTTGGGGCGCGTCCGCCCCTTCCGCCCCAGGCGGGCCGGTGTCCGGGCGGTCGCGGCCTCCCGCCGGGGGGCACCGAGGCGAGCGCTGCCCCGCCCCGCCCGCGGGTGCTCCGTCCGCTTACTCCTCACGAACATGGCGGGCCGTCTAATGTGGCCTGGGCCAAGGGAGTTCACAGGGGGACGTATGCGCGACGAGGGCAGATCCGGCCAGGCCGACGAGGGAGCCGGGCAGCAGACTCCCCATGCCGTGATCGACGGCCGCTACGAGCTGCGGGAGCCGGTCGGCAGCGGCGGGATGGGCGAGGTCTGGAAGGCGTACGACCTGAGGCTGCGCCGGTTCGTCGCGGTGAAGGGGCTCCTCGACCGCACCGCCGTGACCGCCGAGACGCAGAAGGCGGCGATGCAGCGCGCGCGGCGCGAGGCCGAGGCCATCGCCAAGATCGAGCACCAGAACGTGGTGACCGTCCACGACCAGGTCGAGACCGACAACCAGGTCTGGATCGTGATGAAGCTGCTCGAAGCGCGGTCGCTGGCCGACCTGCTGCGCCGCGAGCGGGTCCTGGGCGTGCCCCGGGCCGCCGACATCGGCCTCCAGATCCTCCAGGGCCTGCGGGCGGTCCACCGGGCCGAGGTCCTGCACCGCGACGTGAAGCCGGGCAACGTCCTGGTCCGCGAGGACGGCCTGGCGATCCTGGTGGACTTCGGCATCGCCACCTTCGCGGGCGCGGACCGGGTCACCCGGCACGGCAGCGTCATCGGCACCCCCGCCTACATGGCGCCCGAACTCTTCGCCACCGCCTCCCCCGGCCCGACCCCCGCCTCCGACCTGTGGGCCCTGGGGGTGACCCTGTACGAGATGGCCGAGGGGCGCCTGCCCTTCCAGGGCCGCGAGGTCTGGGAGGTCCAGGAGAGCATCCGCAGCACCCCCGAGCCTCCCTACCGGTACGCCGGCCCGCTCGCCCCCGTCATCCAGGGGCTGCTGGCCCCGACGAAGGGCGAGCGCCTGGACGCCGCCATGGCCGAGGCGATGCTCCGCGAGGTCCTGCGCGAGCCCGACGTGCCGGACGCCGCCGTGGCCGCCCCGCCCACGCAGGTCGACACGCCGGACACGCCGGACCCGGAGGTCCCCTTCGTGTTCGCCGAGGAGAAGCATCCGGCGGCGGAGGCGCAGGGCCGGGGCCGGGGGCGGGGCTGGAAGGCGGCGGTGGCCGTGGTGGTGGCCGCCCTGCTGGCCGGTGGGGGCTGGCTTCTCTCGCAGGGCGCAGGAGGGGGCGACCCGGCTGGTCCGACGCCGGGCGGCGCCGGGGGGAAGGGTGGCCAGGCCGCGCAAGAGCAGTGGGAGCAGTGGCGGAAGGAGCACCGCATACTCAAGATCGGAGTCAAGTACGACCAGCCAGGAGTGGGCTTCCGTGACGGGAAGCGGTACCGGGGCTTCGACATCGACATGGCCTACGCGATCGCCGATGCGATGGGGTACGGGAGGAACGAGGTGAAGCTCTTCCCGGTGACCACGTGGAACCGCAGCAGCCTACTCACTGCCGTCGACCTGGTCATCGCCTCGTACACCATCACCGAGAAGCGCATGAAGGGCGAGAAGGTCGAGTTCGTCGGGCCCTACTACACGGCCGGCCGCACCTTCCTGGTCCGAAAGCATTCCCAGAAGTACGAACTCGAAGAAGCCGCCGACCTGAAGGAGCACAAGGTCGAGGTGTGCACCGCGCAGGGGTCGACCTACGAGAACCTGGGCGAGGAGGGCTTCACCATGCGTCCCAGTCAGCCCGCCACGTACCGGAAGTGTGTGGACGAACTGCTGGACCCCGGGTCCGGTGTGTACGCGGTCGCGTCGGACGACGTCGTCCTCGCCGGGTTGGCCGACGGCAGGCAGGGCGAGGTGAAGTTGCTGGAGAACGGCAGGGGCACCGAGGACTACGGCATCGCGATGCGCAAAGGGGAGGAGATCCTGCGGAACGAGGTGTGCCTCGCGCTCCAGCAGGTCCTCTCCACGGACGCGTGGGACGTCATGTACGAGAAGCACCTGGCCCCGCTGATGAAGGGCAGGCCGAAGCCGCGCCAGCCGGAGTCGCCGAATTGCGCGAGCAAGTGACGTACGGTCCGGCCGGGTCCGGCTCTGCCGGATTGCACCGGTGCCACCCCTGGTCGCGATCTATCGCGTCTGGGTACCCTGGCGGGGTGGACCTCCAGAAGCAGCCCCAGGGCTCACCCGAAGCGACCCCGCCCCCCGCCCCGGCCGCGGCGGAGGCCGAGCTGCGCGCCTCGGACGCCGACCGCGACCGTATCGCCGACCTCCTGCGCGACGCCCTCGCCGAGGGCCGCCTCACCGCCGAGGAGCACTCCGAGCGCATCGACCGGGTGTACGCGGCCCGCACCCTCGGCGAACTGGAGCCCCTCGTCCGGGACTTGCCCGGCGCCCGGCCCGCCCAGGCCCCCGTCCCCGGCCCGGGCGCGGTCCCGGCGGAGCCGGACGAGAACCTGGTGGCCGTCTTCTCCAGCGCCGTCCGCAAGGGCCGCTGGCGCCCGGGCCGCCGCACCCACGCGTACGCGGTCTTCGGGAACGTCGAGATCGACCTCAGCGAGGCCGTGTTCGAGTACCAGCACATCGTGGTCAAGGCGTTCTCCGTCTTCGGGAACGTCGAGGTGACGGTCCCCGAGAACGTCACCCTGCGCGGCTCCGGCAGCGGCGTCCTCGGCAACTTCGAGATCGACCACCTGGAGTCCGGCGAGCCCGGTGCCCCGGTCGTGCAGATCACCGGTGTCGCCGTCCTCGGGAACGTCGAGGCCAAGCCGAAGCGCGGCTCGGTCCTGCGCGACCTGCACCACAAGTTGCGCAAGTACCTGGGGAGTTGAGCCCGGCGCCCGGTCCGGGTGTCCGCTGACCGGGCGGACACGTCCTGACGGCGGTGCGTGCCAACGCAGTGCATAGGCCCGCGCACAGCGGGTATTGCTTGGTGCATCGCCGCTCGCTCGCGAAGCCGTCGTCAGGAGTAGACCGTGCAGCATCCGCCGCATCAGTCCCTGGTCGCCACCGTGCCGCCCCAGCGGGTGCCCGCGCGGGAGCGCGACCAGGACACCCCATGGCATACGGATGCCGTCTGCCGCAGGGATGAAGCGGGCCTCTTCTTCGCCCCGTCCAAGGAGCCCACCGCGGCCCGCCTCGCCCGTGAGGAGGCCGCCAAACGGGTGTGTGCCCAGTGTCCCGTCATGATCCAGTGCCGGGAGCACGCCCTGCTCCAGCCCGAGCCCTACGGCGTCTGGGGCGGCCTCACCGCCGCCGAGCGCCGTGTGGTCCTGGCCCGGCGCAGGCGCCGTGACCTCGACCTGGCCTCCGGCCCGATAGCCGCCGCGGGCTGACGCCCGCGCCGACGGGGCGCCCCTCCGGCCGGGGGCGCCCCGTCGACGCGGGCGGGCGGCGGGAGCGGGGGCCGCCGCACACGGCGCCCCGCTCCGTGGTGCTACTTCGCCCGGTCGAAGTCGACCGCGCTGTAGGCGCGCAGCTTGGACAGGCGGTGGGTGGAGTCGATCCGGCGGATCGTGCCCGACTTGGAGCGCATCACCAGCGAGGAGGTGGTGGCCGAGCCGGCGCCGTAGCGCACGCCCGGCAGCAGCTCGCCGTCGGTGATGCCGGTGGCGACGAAGAACACGTTCTCGCCGCTGACCAGGTCGTCGGTGGACAGGACGCGGTCCAGGTCGTGCCCGGCCTCCAGGGCGCGGGCGCGCTCCGCGTCGTCCTTGGGCCAGAGCTTGCCCTGGATGGTGCCGCCGAGGCACTTGATGGCGCAGGCCGAGATGATGCCCTCGGGGGTGCCGCCGATACCGAGGAGCATGTCGACGCCGCTGCCCTCGCGCACCGCCATGACCGACCCGGCCACGTCGCCGTCGGTGATCAGCTTGATCCGGGCGCCGGTCTCCCGGATCTCCCGGATGATCCCCTGGTGGCGCGGCCGGTCCAGGATGACGACGGTGACGTCCTCGGGCGTGGCGCTCTTGGCCCTGGCGACCCGCCGGATGTTCACCGAGACGGGCGCGTCGATGTCCACGTAGTCGGCCGCGGCCGGACCGGTGACCAGCTTGTCCATGTAGAAGACGGCCGACGGGTCGAACATCGTGCCGCGGTCGGCGGCGGCCAGCACCGCGACGGCGTTCGGCTGGCCCTTGGCGGTGAGCGAGGTGCCGTCGATCGGGTCGACGGCGATGTCGCACTCGGCGCCGGTCCCGTCGCCGACGCGCTCCCCGTTGAAGAGCATCGGGGCTTCGTCCTTCTCGCCCTCGCCGATGACGACGACGCCGTTCATCGAGACGGTGGAGACGAGGGTGCGCATGGCCTTCACCGCCGCGCCGTCGGCGCCGTTCTTCTCACCGCGGCCGACCCATCGGCCGGCGGCCATGGCGGCGGCCTCGGTGACCCGCACGAGTTCCAGCGCGAGGTTGCGGTCGGGGGCCTCCGGAGAGACCTCTAGGGGGGCGGGCAGATGGTGCTCGGACACCGGGCGCACCTTTCTGTACGACGGCCGGATGAGGGTGATGAAGGGACTCTATCGGCAGGCCGACAATATGAGCAGACCGGGGCGCGAATGAGCAGATCGTCAGGTTCTATGACTGGCGAAATGCGGAAGCCGCTGCTCAGGGCGGGTGGGTCGGGGTGGGGGCGGGGTGGTCCGGGGCACCTGCGACGATGGATGCGTGGCAGGTATGAAAGGCAAGCAGACGGTCAAGGACATGATCCTCTCGATGGCCGCCATCGGCATCGTGGTCGCGGGGATCTACGTCTTCATCCCGCACGACGACACCGAGAGGCCCCCGGAGGCGATCAGCTACGACGTGGAGCTGAGCACCGCCCGCCGCGCGGCCTCGTACCCGGTCGCGGCCCCGGTCGGGCTGCCGGACGACTGGCGCGCCACCACCGTGCGCTACAAGGGTGCCGACGGCGAGCGCTGGCACCTCGGCCTCTACACGCCGGACGGCAAGTACGTCGGGGTGGAGCAGTCGGTCGACGAGCCGGAGCGCTTCATCAAGGAGGCCACGCAGAACGCGGAGGCCACCGAGATCACCCAGACCATCAAGGGCGAGCCCTGGAAGCGGTACGAGGGCGAGCGGTACAACGCCCTGGTCCGCCGGGACGGCGACGCCACCACGGTCGTCACGGGCAGCGCCTCGATCGGCCAGCTCGGCAAGGTCGCGGCGGCGCTGGAGGCGGCCCCGCCGGACGAGGCGGGCCAGGCTTCCTGAGCCCGCCCGCGCCGCGTGCGCCCGTGCGAAAGGCTCCGTCCCCCTGAGGTGGGGAGCGGAGCCTTTCGCGTACGCCGCCCCGTCGCGAGGCGGGCGGGAGGTCGTCAGACCGTGGTGACGACGTCCTCGTAGTCCAGGCGCGGGGAGCGCGGGAACCAGGCGTCCTCGCCGGGCTTGCCGATGTTGACGATCATCAGCGGGGTGTGGTCGGCGTCGAGGAACTCCTTCTGGACGCCGGCGAAGTCGAAGCCGGTCATCGGGCCCGCGGCCAGGCCGGCGGCGCGGACGCCGACGATGAAGTAACCGGCCTGGAGCGCGGCGTTCATGGAGCCGGAGGCCTCGCGGACCGGGCGCTCGGAGAAGAAGGTCTCGGCGAGGCCCGGGGCGTGCGGCATGAGCTTGGGGAGCTCCTCGTGGAACTCGTGGTCCGTGGAGAGGATGGCGACCAGCGGGGCCGTGGCGGTCTTCGGGCGGTTGCCCTCGGCCATGTGCGGGAGCAGGCGCTCGCGGGCCTCCGCCGAGCGGACCAGGGTGATGCGCAGCGGGCTCTGGTTGAACGCGGTCGGGCCGTACTTGACCAGGTCGTAGACGGCCTGGACCTGCTCGTCGGTCACCGGCTCGTCGGTGAAGGTGTTCGCGGTGCGGGCTTCGCGGAACAGCAGGTCCTGGGCGGCGGAGTCAAGGACGAGAGACATGCGTGGGGAACCTCTTCGTGTGGTGCGGTGGTGTGCGCGACCGACCGTACGACGGAGACGTTTAAAGTTCAACAAAGGTCGGGGTGCCTGTGAGGCGGCTCACTCGATCCGGCCCTTGCCCGGCCGGTCCTTTACCGGCCCTTGGGGATCAAGGGTGTCCAGCCTCACGCCTCCCCGGCCTCCTCCGGCTCCCGCGCCTCCTCGGCCAGGGCCGCGTCCAAGCGGGCGCGGGCGCCGTCCAGCCAGCGGCGGCACACCTTCGCCAGCTCCTCGCCGCGCTCCCAGAGCGCCAGCGAATCCTCCAGCGTGGTGCCGCCCGCCTCCAGCTTGCGGACCACCTCGATCAGCTCGTCGCGCGCCTGCTCGTAGCCGAGCGCGGCCTCGCCGGGGGTGGGTGTCGTGGTCATCGTGTACGTCCTTCTCCTCTGCCCGCCGGTCGGCCGGCCCCTCGTCGTCCCGGCGGCCTCGCCGCCGCCCTGTCCCGTCCGCCCCGCCGGGCGCCCGCCTCACCCCCCGGCGGCCTCGGCCCCCTCCTCGGCGCTCTCCACCCGGCGCACCACCAGCTCGCCCTCCGCGACCCGGGCCCGCAGCTCCGCCCCGTACGCCACCTCGTCCGGGGTCCGCACCACGGCGCCCTCGGCCGTCTGGAGGACCGCGTACCCGCGCTGGAGCGTCGCGGCGGGGGAGAGGGCCACCACCCGGGCGCGGGTGTGGGCCAGCTCGGAGTCGGCGCGGTCCAGGAGGTGGCCCACGGTCCGCCGGGAGCGGTCCAGCAGGGCCGAGACCCGCTCCTCGCGCTCCTCGACCATGCGGTGCGGGTGCTGTATCGAGGGGCGGGCCAGCGCGTGGGCCAGACCCCGCTCCTCGCGGTCGAGGAGGCCGTGCGCGGCGCGCCGGGCCCGGTCGCGGAGCTGGCGTACCCGCTCGTGCTCCTCGCCCACGTCGGGGACCACCTTCTTGGCGGCGTCCGTCGGGGTGGAGGCGCGCAGGTCGGCCACCAGGTCCAGCAGTGGGGTGTCCGGCTCGTGGCCGATCGCGGAGACCACCGGGGTGCGGCAGCCGGAGACGGTACGGATCAGCTCCTCGTCCGAGAAGGGCAGCAGGTCCTCCACGCTGCCGCCGCCGCGCGCCACCACGATGACGTCGACCTCCGGGTGGGCGTCCAGCTCGCGGACCGCCTCCGTCACCTGCGCGACCGCGTGCACGCCCTGCACCGCGACGTTGCGCACCTCGAAGCGGACGGCCGGCCAGCGGTGCCGGGCGTTCTCCAGGACGTCCCGCTCGGCGGCCGAGGCCCGGCCGCAGACCAGGCCGATCAGCTGCGGCAGGAACGGCAGCGGCCGCTTGCGCTCCAGCCCGAACAGCCCCTCCGCCGCCAGCGCCTTGCGCCGCTGCTCCAGCCGGACCAGCAGCTCGCCCACGCCGACCGGGCGGATCTCGGCGGCCCGCAGCGACAGCTGCCCCCGGGGCGCGTACCACTCGGGCTTGGCGTGGACGACGACGCGGGCGCCCTCGGTGACCACGTCCGCCACCGCGTCGAAGACCTTGCGGTAGCAGGTCACGCCCACCGAGATGTCGTGCGCCGGGTCGCGGAGCGTCAGGAAGACCACGCCCGCCCCCGGCCGCCGCGAGAGCTGCGTGATCTGCCCCTCGACCCAGACCGCGCCCAGCCGGTCGATCCATCCCCCGATCAGCCGGGAGACGGCTCCGACGGGCAGCGGCGCGTCCGCAGACGTATTCACACCCATGCGCCCGAGCGTAACGGCCACCGCCGACACCCCGGCCGGAACCGGTGAAGCCCGGTTCGGAGCCCGCCGACGCCTACCCTTCGATGCCGCGCCCGCGCTGCACGCAGAGCACCGCCAGCCCCACCGCCAGCCACACCAGGCCCACCACCTGCCCGGCCCCCGACGCCTCCACGATCACCGCGACCGTCACCGCCGCGCCCACCACCGGCAGCACCAGGTGCCGCCACCAGCTCACCCGTCCGCCCTCGCCGCCGCGCCTGACCACGAACCAGCCGACGACCGAGGCGTGCAGCAGTGTGAAGGCGGTCAGCGCGCCGATGTCCACCACCGAGACCAGGTGGTCGAGCCCCTCAGCCTGGCCGGCCGCCCAGACCGCCGCCGCCATCGTCACCAGCGCCGCGCTCAGCAGCGCCACCCGCGGCACCCCGGAGTCCGTCCGCGACAGCGCCTTCGGCAGCCGCCGCTCGCGCGCCATCGCGAAGAGCAGCCGCCCCGCCGCCGCCTGCCCCGCCAGCGCCGCGAAGGCCGCGCCGACCGCCTTGCTCACCGCCACCAGGTCGTGCAGCCAGGTCCCCACCGAGGCGTCCACCGCGTCGTAGAAGGCCGGGCCCTGCTTCTCGGGCCGCTCCGCCAACTCGGCCGAGGCGGCCGGCTCCAGCAGCGCCACCAGGTACGTCTGCACCACGAACAGCGTCCCCGCCAGCACCAGGCAGAACAGCACCGCCCGCGCCACCCGCCGCGAACCCCCGGTGACCTCCTCGGCGAACGAGGCGATGGCGTCGAACCCCAGGTAGGAGAGGACCGCCACCGACACCGCGCCGACCACCGCCGCCAGGGAGAAGCCGCCCTGCGTCCCGTCCCCGGTCAGCGGCGAGAGCCAGTCCCGCGCGGCGCCGTCCCGCACCAGCACCACCACGGCCGCCACCACGAAGACCAGCAGCACCGCGATCTCCATCGCCAGCACCGCGAAGCCGACCCGCGCCGCCGCCCGCACCCCCCACAGGTTCAGCAGCGTCGTCACGACCACCGCCAGCGCCGTCCAGACCCATGAGGGGACCGACGGCACCAGCGCGTTCATCGCGACGCCCGAGAAGAGGTACGCCACCGCCGGGATCAGCAGGTAGTCGAGCATCGCCATCCACCCGGCGACGAACCCCGTCCCCTTGCCGAGACCGGCCCGCGCGTAGGCGAAGACCGACCCGGCGCGCGGCACCACCCGCACCATCTGGGCGTAGCTGTACGCGGTGAACGCCATCGCGACCGTGGCGCAGAGGTAGACGAGCGCCACCGCGCCGTGCGAGCGGGCGTCCAGCGCCCCGTACACGCCGACCGGGGCCATCGGCGCGATGAAGAGCAGGCCGTACACCACCAGGTCGCGGAAGCCCAGCGTCCGCCGCAGGCCGTCGCGCTCCGTCCCGGCCGATGCCCCCGGTCCGCTTCCGTCCGCACTCGTCGTCATCGGGCCGCACGCCTCTCGCCTGGCTGCCCCGCGCACCAGGAGGTGTCCGCGGGCCGGAACTCCCCCCTCCACCGGCATCAGTCTCACCGGACGGGGCGTCCCCCGGGCCGTCCGACACGGCCTTACGATGGGCTCATGACTGCTACGCCCAGCCCGTCGCCCACCGTCAAGCGTGTCCTGCTCGCCGCTCCCCGGGGGTACTGCGCGGGCGTGGACCGTGCCGTGATCGCCGTCGAGAAGGCCCTGGAGCAGTACGGCTCGCCGATCTACGTCCGGCACGAGATCGTGCACAACAAGTACGTCGTCCAGACCCTGGAGCGGAAGGGCGCGATCTTCGTCGAGGAGACCGCCGAGGTCCCCGAGGGCTCGATCGTCATGTTCTCCGCCCACGGCGTCGCACCGACCGTCCACGCCGAGGCCGCCGAGCGCAAGCTCGCCACCATCGACGCCACCTGCCCGCTGGTCACCAAGGTCCACAAGGAAGCCGTCCGCTTCGCCCAGGACGACTACGACATCCTCCTCATCGGCCACGAGGGCCACGAGGAGGTCATCGGCACCTCCGGCGAGGCCCCCGACCACATCACCCTGGTGGACGGCCCCGAGGACGTCGAGAACGTCGAGGTCCGCGACGACTCCAAGGTCGTCTGGCTCTCCCAGACCACCCTCTCCGTGGACGAGACGATGGAGACCGTCGACCGGCTCAAGGAGAAGTTCCCGAAGCTCGTCTCCCCGCCGAGCGACGACATCTGCTACGCCACGCAGAACCGCCAGATCGCCGTCAAGCAGATGGGCGGCCAGGCGGACCTCGTCATCGTCGTCGGCTCCAAGAACTCCTCCAACTCCGTGCGCCTGGTCGAGGTCGCCCTCGGCGCCGGCGCCCGCGACGCCCACCTGGTCGACTTCGCCGAGGAGATCGACGAGGCATGGCTGGAGGGGGTCAGCACGGTCGGCGTCACCTCCGGCGCCTCGGTGCCGGACGTCCTGGTCGAGGGCGTACTCGAATGGCTCAGCACCCGGGGCTTCGCGGACGTCGAGCTGGTCAAGGCGGCCGAGGAGTCCATCACCTTCTCGCTGCCCAAGGAACTCCGCCGCGATCTGCGGGCCGAGGCCGCCGCGCTCGGCTCGGCCGAGTAGCACCCGCCCGCACTGCGCACGCCCGCACCGGGCGCCCCGGCGCCCGGTGACGGAGCGTGTTTCGCCGTACCGTGGAGGGTATGCAGATCTTCGGCGTGGACATCGGCGGTTCCGGCATCAAGGGAGCCCCAGTGGACCTGGAACGCGGGGACCTGGCCCGGGAACGGCACAAGGTACCGACCCCGCGGCCGGCCACCCCGGACGGCGTGGCGGACGGCGTCCGCGAGGTCGTGCGGCACTTCGGCTGGACGGGGCCGGTCGGCGTCACCTTCCCCGGCGTCGTCACCGGCGGGAGGACCGTGCGCACCGCCGCCAACGTCGACAAGGAGTGGATCGGCGTGGACGCCGCCGCCCTCCTCTCCGAGCGCCTCGACGGCCTGCCGGTCACCGTCCTCAACGACGCCGACGCCGCCGGCGTGGCCGAAATGCGCAGGGGAGCCGGACGGGGCCGTACCGGGACGGTCGTCATGCTGACCTTCGGCACCGGTATCGGCAGCGCCCTGTTCACCGGCGGCCACCTCGTCCCCAACACCGAGCTGGGCCACCTGGAGCTGCACGGCCACGACGCCGAGAAGCGCGCCTCCACCAAGGCCAAGGAGGACCACGACCTCAGCTGGGAGCACTGGGCCCACCGCGTCCAGAAGTACCTGACCCACGTCGAGATGCTCTTCTCGCCGGAACTGTTCATCATCGGCGGCGGCATCAGCCGCAAGGCCCACAAGTTCCTGCCGCTCATCGAGGGGGTCCGCGCCGAGATGGTCCCCGCGGAGCTGCGCAACAACGCCGGCATCGTCGGAGCCGCCATGGCCGCCTCCGCCGCCGGCGCGGCCCCGGTCCCGGCCATGGCCGAGACGACGGAGGGCTGGGCCGAGCCGGAGGGTCTGGCATGACCACCCGAGCCGGAGGTCTCCAGGGCCTACGGACCTACGGGGCTACGCGGCTGCCCGCGGCCCGCCGGCCGCCTTCTCCGCTTTCCGGGGCGGTACGGGGTTCGGCCGCCCGGGCGGCGGGCCGTCCCGGTGCGGCTGCACGGCCCTTCCGCCGAGCCGCGCCCATCGCCCGCACCTTCCGCACGGTCGCGATCACCCCGGCGACCAGCGTTCCGCCGTAGAGCCATCCCGCGTTCAGCGCCAGGGTCGTCACCAGCCCCATCACCTGTCCGATGAAGCCCCCGCCACCCTCGGCCACCGGCAGTACGCCGACCGCGTACGCCAGCGGGACCACCACCGGCCCCATCGCCAGGTCGGCCGGGCGCACCCACAGCGCGGTGAGCGCGCAGACCGGCAGGAACAGCACCCCGAACACCACGGTCTGCGCCCCGGCGGGCAGCAGCCACGCCAGCGCCCCGGCGACCACCATGGCCGCCGTCGACAGCAGCCCCGCCCCGAGCCCGGTCAGCCGCGGCCGGGGCATCCGCCGTACTCCGGCCCGGGCACGCGCGGCGGGGCCGAGGCCGGGGCGCTCCGGCCGGGTGGGGCGCGGACGTACGGCACGCGGCGCCTCCTGTCCCCTGCGGGGGCCCGGGGCCGCGGGCGGGCGGGAATCGGCCGGGGCGCCCTGCGCGGGCAGGGGTGCGGGGCGGCGGGTCTGCTGGGCGGGCGTGCTGGGTTGCTCCACCGGGACAAGGTAGGTGGCCCGCCGCCGCGGCCCGCGCCAGGAACACGCGTTTCGGCCGAGCTTGCCCGCACCTGGCGGGCACGGGACAACCGGTACGGCGTACCCCCTTCCCCCGTCCGGGCGCCACCCCGGTGGCGGACCGGCCCTCGGCGGTCCGCCGTAGACTGGGCAATCGGTCCGGCGCCGGACGCCGTACGCCGTCTCGTACCAACGTCACTCCACACACCCTGGGAAGTCGCCACCGTGTCGCTCACGATCGGAATCGTCGGCCTGCCGAATGTCGGTAAGTCGACCCTGTTCAACGCCCTGACCAAGAACGACGTGCTGGCGGCCAACTACCCGTTCGCCACCATCGAGCCCAACGTCGGCGTCGTCGGCGTCCCCGACCCGCGCCTGGCCAAGCTCGCCGAGATCTTCGGCTCGGGCAAGATCCTCCCGGCCACCGTCGACTTCGTCGACATCGCCGGCATCGTGCGCGGCGCCAGCGAGGGCGAGGGCCTGGGCAACAAGTTCCTCGCCAACATCCGCGAGTCGGACGCGATCTGCCAGGTCATCCGCGCGTTCAAGGACGAGAACGTCGTCCACGTCGACGGCAAGATCTCGCCCAAGAGCGACATCGAGACGATCAACACCGAGCTGATCCTCGCCGACCTCCAGACCATCGAGAAGGTCCTCCCGCGCCTGGCGAAGGAGTCCCGGGTCAAGAAGGACGTCCAGCCGAAGGTCAAGGCCATCGAGGAGGCCAAGGAGATCCTGGAGACCGGCCAGACCCTCTTCGCCGCCGGCATCGTCCAGGGCACCGAGAAGGCCGAGCCCCTCCACGACCTCCACCTCCTCACCACCAAGCCCTTCCTCTACGTCTTCAACGTCGACGAGGACGAGCTGACCGACGACGCCTTCAAGGCCGAGCAGCGCGCCCTGGTCGCCCCCGCCGAGGCGATCTTCCTCAACGCCAAGCTTGAGGCCGACCTCGCCGAACTCGACGACGACGAGGCCCTCGAACTCCTCCAGTCCGTCGGCCAGGAGGAGCCCGGCCTCGCCACCCTCGCCCACGTCGGCTTCAACACCCTCGGCCTCCAGACTTACCTCACCGCAGGCCCCAAGGAGACCCGGGCCTGGACCATCAAGAAGGGCGCCACCGCCCCCGAGGCCGCCGGAGTCATCCACACCGACTTCCAGAAGGGCTTCATCAAGGCGGAGGTCATCTCCTTCGAGGACCTGGTGGAAACCGGTTCCGTCGCCGAGGCCCGGTCGGCCGGGAAGGCCCGCATGGAGGGCAAGGAGTACGTGATGCGGGACGGGGACGTGGTGGAGTTCCGGTTCAACGTGTAGCGGCGTTTTGAGGGCGTGACCCGGTCGGGGCAGGGATTCCGCCGGGGGAGCGCCAGGTGGGCGGTGGCTCCCCTGCCGCAGTGCGGTGGGGGAGCCCGGGGCTGCCGGTCGCTGCTCAGTTCGGGTTCTCGTCCTCCTCCTTCCGCGCCTGGTCTGCGGCGGGACGGTACGGGCTGTGCCAGGTCTTCCAGGACGGGGGCGGCTCGGGGGCTTCGTTCGTCTCGTGCCGGCCTTGGTTCCGTTCTCCCGTTTCGTCTTCGGCCGCTCCAGTTGTCGGTGAGCCGGCCGACGGGGTGGTGAAGGGTGAGTCGGCCGGGGCTCGAAAGCCGGGGGAGTTCGGGCCCGGGGTGTCGTCCTCGCCAGGAGGCCCCTCCATCGGCCCGCAGCCGTCGTCCGTGTCCGGCATTTTGAGAACGTTTCGCCTGATCTCCTCGGCGGCATCGTGCTGCCCGGTCATTTCCATGCTTCGCACCATGCGGTGGATCAGGACCGTCCACTCGTCCGTGCCGGGTTTCAGGCCCACCGCGTCGAGGAACAGGAGCAGCCCGTCCGAGGGGGCGACGTCTTCCTCGCGGGTGAACATTTCTTCGCGTCCCTGGTCGTGCTCGTCCCAGAGCGGTCCGCCGGCCACCGTGGCCTCACCTTGTGCACCCGTGGGAGGGGCGAGGAGGTGCCGGAAGAGCTCGGGTACCTCCTCGTCGTTGGCCGCGGCCGAGATCTGGGCGAGCGGGCCGATCATGTCGACGGCCTTCTCGATCTCGTCCTCGTGTCGGGCGAGCCACCAGCCCACCGCGCTGCCGGGGCTCTTGAGCACGTCGTCACCGAGGTAGCGCCGCTTGTTGCGCTCGTGCTGACGCTCGCGCTCCCAGAGCTCCTCGTCCTTGCGAAGGTCGTTCAGCTTTCGCAGCCGCTCGCGGTCGGCGCGGGCGAGCCCGAGTCTCACGTCGGCCGCGAGGGCCGTGACCCGTCCACTCCGGTCCGGGAGGGCGACGCTCAACTCACCCTCCAACACGTACCGCGCGAAGCTCTCCCGGCCGGGCTTCTCGTGGCGCACGACCTGCAGTGCCCGGCTGACGATGGAAGAGGCGGCGAGGGCCGGGGCGGCACCGTCGGACATGTCGACCCCGTCCGGGAGCGGCCTCCACCACACGCTGGCGGAGAGCAGGAAGTCGTAGCCGTCCACCGCGCTCGGCAGCGCGGCGTCGACCACCCGCGTCTCCTGGTACGGCAGCTCGGCCGGTGCTGCGGGCGCTTCCTGCTGGGGCTCATCCCGGTCGGCCGGTGCGCGGCCACCACTGAGCACCGTCATCGCGAGCAGCAGCGAGCCGGAGGCCGTGACCACGCACATGAAGCCCCAGAGCAGCGCCGGCCAGTGCAGGAGCGTTCCGAGCAGCGCCGGTGTGACGGTGCAGAGGGCGACGAACAGCAGGCGGGAATTGCGGTGCTTCATCATCACTCTTCCGTGTTCCGTGGTCCTGGTTCCGTACGCCCTGGTCTCTGAGTGGGGGCATGCTGCGCCTCGTCGATGTACTGCCAGAGGAGGGCGGCGACGGCGGTCCGGCCGGGGGCGGTCCCCGCCCAGGCGCAGCCGATGGTGTAGAGGCGGTGGAGCGCGTCCGGGTGCGGGCGCGCCGCCCGGACCATCACCTTCAGTGCCGTCTCCGAAGTACGTTCATCGGCTGCGGCGTTCAGCCAGCTGGTCACCAGCGGGGTCCAGAGCGCGGTCGGCGGCCGGGAGAAGACCGTCTCCAGCCCGCGGAAGAGGTCCGGCCACGGCGGTGGGGCCGGTGCCCGCCCGCTCCGCAACAGCTCGGTGAGCAGACGCAGGTGGGGCTCCGCCCGGCGCGGATTCCCGAGCGCCCGGTCCTTCAGGCGGCCGAGCAGCAGCCGGTGACCCCGACGGTCGTGGGCGACCAGGTCGAGAAGGGACTCTCGGGCCTCAGCCGCCGCCTCCCCCTGCCGTACGGCGAGGTGGTGGAGCCGCACCACCGCCTGATCCGGGTGTGTCGGGGCGAGGCTCTGCCGGCAGGCGATGGTCAGGACGCGGGTGAGCCCCTCCGACAACGGTCCCGACCTCGCGCAGTCGTAGGTCCGCCTGCGGAACCATCCGCCCAGCACCTCGTGGCTGAGACCGAGTTCGAGGGCGGCCACCGCTCGCGGGTCGCAGAACGCCTCCCTTGCGCTGTCCGCCCAGCGGACCACCAGGTCGAAGAGATGCTCGGGGCGCCCGACAGCCAGGGAGCGCTCACCGAAGCGGACCACGGCGTTCACCTGCTCCTCCGTGGTCAGTCCACGGAGCCCGGCGGCGTGGCTGATCCAGTCCCGCAGGTCATCGCGCAGCCCGGGGAAGTTGGCCCAGAAGTACGTCCGTACCGCTTCGGCGTAGGCCAGTTGCCCGAAACGGAGCCGGTCGTCGGGGCCCCGTTCGATCCCGAGGGCGCCGAAGCGCTGCGAGAAGTCGGTCTGCGCGAGCTCGGTCGTCCCGTCCTCTGGGTGCCTCACCGCCCTCATCAAGCTGTGCCACGCCTCGTAGACGGTGTCCGCGTGAGCCTCCTCGAACACCGCTGCCGCGAGCAGCAGGGCCCGTTCCGGGGTGGAGTTGACCTCGGCGACCTGTCGGCCCACCTCCCCGGCGCGATCGGACACCGCGTGCATCGCCTGGTCGAGCCAGCCGGCGAAGTCGGTACCGAACCGGCCGCTGTCGCGTGCGGCCCGCACCAGCCCCGCGAGGCGCGCCAGTTCCCGCATCGGGGAGCGGTCGTACAGGAGTTGGAGGTCGGCGCTCTGAAGGTCGGCGGGACCGAAGACCATCTTGTCCATACGGAGGTACCGGGTGATGACGGCGATGCCCCGGGGGCGGCCCAGTGGCACCCGGTGCGGTTCGAGGTCCGGGGCGTGCGCGTGCTCCATGCGCGCCGGCAGGACCACGACCATGTGGGCTCCTGCCTCCTGTACCTGGGACCGGCGCAGGGCCAGGGTGCGTTGGGCCCTGGCGTACGCCTCCTCCTCGGTGACACCGGAGAGGTCGAGGAGGAAGCGGTCGCCCGCACCGGGGGCCGGCGGGCTGTCGTCCTGGTCCGTGGCGGGGAGTTCCTCGAAACGGGTCTGCTCGGCGCCGGTGTCCCCGGCCTCGTCGAGCTCGTGCAGCAGCATGATGGCCGCGGCACGCCGACCGCTGCCGGGCGGAGCGTCCAGCAGCACCACCGATCCGGGCTTCGCCAAGCGGCCGGCGGCGTCGCGGTAGCCCGCCGGTGGGGCGAACCGGTCGGCAAGGTACTCCCGGTCCTCGCGGGCGATCCTGAGGTAGTCGACCCCCCTGCGGGCCATCCAGTCCTTGCCGGCGCCGTAGAAGACGTACTGCGGCCCCTCGCCGTTGTTCACCGGGCCACGCGGGTCGTTGACGGTGACGCGGTCCTGCTCCGTCATCGTCCGTCGTCCGAGCGTCGGCGCTCCCGCTCGAAGCGCTGGTGGACCGTACCGCTGTTGTCGCCCGCCGTGAACTGGACCCCGGTGTTGTCGCCCTCGAAATGGGGCGCGTTGTACTGGTGTCCACGGCCGGTGTTCACGGGGCCGTGCGGTTCGTTGACGAACGTGTCCAGGTCTCCGACAAGGTTTCCGATGCCACCGCGTACGCGCTGGCTGACGTCACGTGCCCGCATCCTGGTGGGCCCGGCGTCCTGGGCCGGCTGCCGACGGGGCCTCGCCTCCGTCCGTTCCCGCTCCGCTCGGGTGTCGCGGTCCGAGGCGCCCAGTCCGGGCAGCAGCCGGGCCAGGTCGTCGCCGAGCGCCGTCAGGTCCGACTCGGCGTTGCGGTGGTCGAACCGGCGGTACTGGCGGTCCGCCAACTCGCGCAGGCCCTCGGGCAGCACGGCGGGGTCGATGCGCGTGGCCTTCCCCACGAGTACGGGAATCACCAGGGCCCCGCGGTCGAGCGCGGTCTGGATCTCGCGGCGGGTCCAGTCGTGGTCCGCCGCGAGGGCGGGGCGGCCGTCGGCCCCCGGCACCTGCGCCCAGCGCGGGCCGATCACGGCGAGGAGCGCCTCGCACCCCTCCACCGCCCGGACCAGTTCCTCCGGGAAGCGGTGTCCGGGCTGGATCGAGTTGCTGGCGAAGAAGATCCGCTCCGCGCCGAACCGCCGGGCGAGCTCCCGGGCGATCATGGTCGCGGCGGATTCCTCGTCGCCCGTGCGGTAGTTGACGAAGACGTCAGGCATGAAGGTTCCCTTCGATGGAGGAATGGGGACACGCAGAGGCCCTCGGAGCGCGGCTCGGAGGGGTGACCGGTTCAGGCCGTGAGCCCCGGCCGTGTGAGGGCCCGACGGCTGCCGCCGCCGGGCGCGGAAGGGGACGGGCCGCCCGGCACGTGACCGGTCGGGGCAGCCCGAAGAAGCCGACGGGGGTACCCGCCGGGAACGGAGGAGGCAAGGCGACCGGCGCGGGGCGGCAGCCTGGGGCCGGAGGCCCGGGTGCATGGCGTCGGTCGTACGGCTGGCGTCAGTCGTACGAGGGGGCGAGTACCCGTGCCAGGGCCGGCTGGAGATCGCGTACGGCCCGGCTGCTCCGGAACCTGGAGAGTTCCCGCGACAGCCGCCGGATGTCGCTGTTCACCGTCGCCGACGGCACCGCCGGCATCATCCCCAGGAGCTCCCCGGCGATGGCGCAGGCGTGCTCGACCTCGCCGGAGGCGGCGTGCGCCAACGACCTGCGGAAGCCGTACCGGGCGCGGGTCCGCAACGCCTGCGGCGGCAGACGGCGGTACTCCCGGTCGAGGGCCTCGGCGGCTGCCTGGGGGCGACCGAGGTCGTACAGGCACCAGCCGGTCGTCATCGCGGCCGGGTCGCTCACGTGCGTGGTGCCGATGACCGGTTCGGTGCTGTCGCGGGCGTCGTCGGCGGCGAGGAGTTCGCGCGCCTTGTCGAGGCTGTGAAGGCAGTCGCGCTCGTCGCCGGCGAGCGCGTGTCCCTGCGCCTCCCGCTGGGCGGCCAGACCCCGGATGCGCGGAGTGAGGCCGCCGTGCTGGGCACGGCGTGCCAGAGCGACGGTGGCTGCGGCGTCCCCGTCGTAGAACGTGACCAGGGCACGGCGTACGAGAGCGTAGGAACCGAGGTGGTGGTCGCCCCCGGCGCGCGCCAGCTCGACGGCCTCACCGGTCCAGCCGAGGGCCGTGCCGTTGTCCCCGGCCTCCTGGGCCATCCAGCCGGTGAACTCCGCGAACCGTGAGGCGAGAAGGAGAACGCGGGAACGGCTCGCCGAGGGGGCGTCGGCGGCCAGTCCGGCCACGGTACGCGTCTGTGTCTCCAGGAGCGGGAGCAGAACCCTCGGCGCGGTGGACTGGCCCAGCTTGCGCAACTGGTCGAGCTGCGCGACGAGGGAGGGGAGGAGAGGGCTCGCGGCGGAGGGCGCCCGGCCGCCGCGTTGCAGGCCGAGGTCGATCAGCGCTCCCGTGCCCGAGGCGAGGACCGCTCTGCGTCCGATACTCCAAGTGCTCGGCGAGGAGGGGGACTCAGAGGACTCCGACTCGTTCTCGGGACTCAGGGCCAAGCGATGCAGTTCACCATGGGCGCCCAGGAAGGCGTCGCAGCGCCGGGCGAGTTCGGGGGAGGCGGGCCGCTTACCCCGCTCCACCTTGCTGAGGTGCCCCTTGTCGTAGCTGAGCGCCGCCGAGAACTCGGTCAGACTCAGTCCGGCCTCCTGCCGTAGACGGCGAAGTTCCGGGCCGAAGCGTAAGTTCGTACTCACCATTGACCTCCCCTGAACAGTGACCGTGCGGGAGCCGTGCACCCTCACGGAGAGCTTTCGTTCGACTTTCACTGGCAGATGCACGGAAAACGACGAACACCCTTCGTGACTGCGCCGTCTCGCTTCGCATCCGGGAGTGAGTTTGACACGAGGTGTGCCGCGAGAATCGAGGTTCAGCAGGGTTGCCCGTTGCCTCTTCACGCCTGCCGGTGTCCGGCGCTCGCCGGTTGCCGGGTGGAAGGGCGTCCGGGGCGAAGGGGCCCAGGCGCCCCGTTCCCCTGCCTCCGCTCCCCCCGAGTCCCGGACCGAAGCCCCCGTTTCCCGCCAGGAACCGCAGATCGCACAGGGTGCACGGCGAGTGGGGTGTCGAGGCGTCCCACGGCTACCGCACTGTCTTCGCCGCCGGGCGGTGGAGTGGCGAGCCGGAGAACCGGGAGCCGGGGAAGCGCGACGGGTGTGCCGGGGGAGTTCGTGCCGGGGTCGGCCGACGCGCTCGGGGGAGTTCCTGCGGGGCGGGGGCGGTGCCGGTTTCGGCAGGTCGAGCGGGAGCGGGCGGCTGGGTGGGTGCGAGGGTGACCGGTGCGTGGGCCGGTGTGATGATGGAGGTGAAGTACGAGAGGTACGGCGAAAGGTCCCGCATGGCACCGCGCATCCTGTTGGCCCGGCACGGACAGACCGCGTGGTCGCGGTCGGGGCAGCACACGGGACTGACCGACATCCCGCTGCTCGACGAGGGGCGGGCCGACGCCGGGCTGCTCGGCGGGCGGCTGGAGGCCGAGCCGTTCGCGGGGCTGCCGCGGGCCGAGGTGCGGACCAGCCCGCTGGTACGGGCCCGGGAGACGGCCGAGCTGGCCGGGTTCGGGGGACGGGCCACGCCCTGGGACGCGCTCGTCGAGTGGCGGTACGGGGAGTACGAAGGGCTGACGCCGGACGAGATCCAGGCCCGGCAGCCGGGCTGGCTGGTGTGGCGGGACGGGGCGCCCGGCGGCGAGAGCCCGCAGGAGGTCGGGGAGCGGGCGGACGAGGTGGTGGACTGGGCCAGGTCCGCCGACCGGGACGTGCTGGTCTTCGCCCACGGCCACATCCTGCGCGCCCTCGGCGCCCGCTGGCTCGGTCTGCCCGTCTCCTTCGGCGCCCGTATCCGGCTCGCCCCCGCCTCGCTCTCGGTGCTCGGCTGGTCGTACGGCGAACCGGCGCTGATCTCCTGGAACGACACGGGACACCTCGCGGCCTGAGGCGGGCCCAACCCGGCGGCGTCACACCGCCAAGGTCTCGTGGCGCTCCAGGAAGGCGTCCACAGGGCGGTGGCGACGGTGCGGGCCGAGCAGCTCGGCGGTGGCCGCCAACTTCGACTGGACCCGGCTGGACTGCACCTCGTCGAGGAGGGCCAGGACGCGCGTGGCGGCGCCGGCGGCCTCGTCGGGGCGGCCGGCGCGGGCGAGCCCGGAGGCCAGCTCGGAGGTGTACAGGGCGATGTTGCGCGTCAGGTGCGGGGTGCGGGCCACCGCCTGCGAGGCGGCGCGTCCGGCGTGGCCGGCGGCCCGGGTGTGGTCGCCGAGCGCCCCCCAGCACTGCGCCTGGAGCATCTCCAGCTCGGCCTCGCCGAAGAAGGACATCCACTCCGGGTCGGCGTCGCACTCCCCCCGGCCGAACAGCTCCCCGGCCCGCGCCACCGCGCCCTCGCAGCCGCTGCGGTCGCCGAGCCCGGCCCAGCCGCCCGCCTCGCGCAACGTCAGCAGCGCCAGCAGGCGGGGCGAGCCCAGCTTGGCGGCGGCGCGCTGGGCGGCCTGGGCGGCGCGGACGGCCTCGCGGTAGCGGCCGGTGTCGCGGGCGAGGAAGGCGGTGTTGCAGAAGGCGTGGGCCTCCAGGGCCGCGTCGCCGGACATCCGGGCGGTGGCGAGGGCCTCGGCGTAGTGCGAGCGGGCCTCCTGCTGGCGCCCCGAGTCGTGGGCCAGCCAGCCCACCGAGATGGCCAGCTCGCCGGCGCCCGCGTGCAGCCGGTCGGCGGTGGACTGGCGGGTGGTGCCCGCGTCGAGCAGGGCGTAGGCGGTACGGAGCTGGCGGGCGGCCCTGCGGTACAGGCCGTCGGCGCCGTGCCGGTCGTCCAGGGTGCGGATCAGGCGCACGGCGTGCTCGACGGCGCCCGCCTCGGCCTCCCCGACGCGTTGGTGCGGAATGGTGCCGTCGTCGCCGGTGAGGGCGCCGAGCGCCCCCAGGGAGGCCGCCGCCACCGTGGCGGTCGAACCGGTCATGAACGCGCGCCGTTGCACGTCGCTCTCCTCGCGCATCTGTCTCCCGGGGGCCGGGGGTGAGCCCGGACGGGCCGGGGGGATCGGGTACTCGGACGGGGTGTCCGCAGGAGAGTGCGCGCCGCGCGAGGCGGCTCTGCCCCGTACGGCCTGGCGCGGGGTGAAGCCGAGCGCGGTGAGGTCCCGACCGGGGAACATGTGCCGGAACACTCGCTCGTAGGCGTAGTTGGGGCAGCGGATCTCCCCTGCCTCGACCCGGCCCACGTACCGGGCGTCGCAGCTCACCCTCTCGCCGATCTCGCGGCCCGCCCTGCGGACCGTGGCGGCGAACTCGGCCGGTGAGAGCTGTCCGCGCAGTTCCCTGAAGACCGTGTTGGGCTTCGGGGGGTGCGCGGAGGATGCCACCGGTGACGACGTCATGGCCGACCCCTCTCCTGCGGATCATGCCGGAACGGTGACCGCCGGCTGCGGACCGGGTCCCGACGGAGCAGCAACGTACCTTCTGTGACCGGTCCGGTACGCAGGGTTTGACTACAAAAGGGATATCTCCCCCGCGATCTGCCATGAAGTGCCATCCTTTGCGGCCACCGATCGCCGTAGCCGTTGACGCTCCGTCGCGTTGGGTCTGGCGGAGGGGCGCGAAGTGGCTGCCTCTCCGCGAGGAGGGATTTCCTTGTTGAACGCCGGAACGGACACCCGAGAGCCCCGGACGCCCGCGGCGGGCGGCCAGGCCGCCGACCGCCGACCCTGTGACCTGGTCACCGTCCCCGCCCGCCAGGGACTGGAGGCCGTCGACATCCTCCGCCGGGGCGCCGAACCGGCCGTCGGCCCTGTCCTGCTCGTCGGCCGCTGCGACACCCTCGGCTTCCTGGTGCCACCGGGCACCGCCGACCGGTGGGACGTCCCGGGCAGCGCGTGTACGACCGCCGGGCGCCGTCCCGGCGGGGCGCCCGCCGTCGCCGGTACCGGCTGGCTGCTGCCGCCCGGCGACGGTGGCTCCGTCACCGACCCGGCGATGCTCCGGGCGGCCCTGGACGAGGCGGCCCGGCTCATCGCCGCCGCCGACGGCTCGCACTGACCCCGGCCGGGGCGGCGCCGAGCGGCCCCCGCAGAATGGGGCCATGGCACGAGGCAGGGCGGGCAGAGGGCGCGACGGAGCCGAGGGGCGGCGGCGCGGCGGGCGGGAGTCCGTGGTGGAGCCCGTGGACGGCGGCACCGCCGAACTGCGGCCCGACCCCGAGCGGCCCGAGGGATGGTCCCTGCTGATCGACGGGGCGCCGCAGTCGCACGTCGACCTCGCCGACCCCGCCCACCTGTCCTTCCCCTACCAGCGGCGGCTCGGCCACGTCATCGACCTGGCCGCGCCCGCAGGGCGGCCGTTGCGGGCACTGCACCTCGGCGGGGGCGCGCTGACGCTCGCGCGGTACGTCGGCGTGACCCGGCCGCGCTCCACCCAACAGGTGATCGAGAAGGACGCGGCGCTGGTCCGGCTGGTCCGGCGGGTCCTCCCGGTTGATCCGCAGGCCCGGATCAAGGTTCGCGAGGGGGACGCGCGCGAAGGGCTCGGGCGGGTGGCCGACGGGTGGGCGGACCTCGTCGTGGCCGACGTCTTCAGCGGGGCGCGGACTCCGGCACACCTCACCAGCACGGAGTTCCTCACGGAGGTGCGGAGGGTGCTGGCACCGGACGGCTGGTACGCGGCCAACCTGGCCGACGGGCCGCCGCTGGCGCATCTGCGGGGGCAGGTCGCCACCGCCGCGGCCGTCTTCCCCGAACTGGCGCTCGCCGCCGATCCGGTGGTGTGGCGCGGGAAGCGCTTCGGGAACGCGGTGCTGGTGGCTGCGGGGCAGCCGTTGCCCGTGGGGGAGTTCACCCGGCGGGTGGCGGGGGACCCGCATCCCGGGCGGGTGGAGCACGGGGCCGGACTGCGGGACTTCACCGGGGGCGCGGGGGCGGTCTGCGACGCCGTGGCCAAGGCGTCTCCGGCGCCGCCGGCGGGGGTGTTCGACTGAGGCCAGGCGTCGCCGGGCCGGGTTCTGGCTGCTCGTCGTCGAGCGTGCCGGCCAAGGACGGCCTCAAGCGCCGACCGGGCTGGGGGATGCGCGGGCCGGGCCGCGCACCCCCTCGCGAGACCCGGCGGAGAAAAAAGTTCTGCCCGCGGGGGAATCCCCGCCGCTCCCCCGGGGTACACGGGCGGTACCCCACGGGATACCGGAGTAACACTCCCCCCACAGGAAAGACCGTGCCCCGGCCGGGCAACAACCCCCCACCCCGGCCGGGGCACGACCCTGTTCCGGGTCCGCAGACCCTTCCGCGCGGCGACGCGGAGAAGGGGCGGGCGGTGGCGCGGGGTCAGAACCCGTGCCACCGCCCGCCCCGGTACCGGGAGGATCAGCCCGCGTCCGGCTCCGGGCGGAAGTCCGCCGGGGGCAGCACCCCGTCCCGCGCCGCCCGCGCGTACCAGTGGGCGCTCGACCTGGGTGTGCGCACCTGCGTGTCGTAGTCCACGTGGACCGCGCCGAACCGCTTGCCGTAGCCGTAGGACCACTCGAAGTTGTCCAGCAGCGACCAGAGGTAGTAGCCGCGCACGTCGGCGCCGTCGCGGATCGCGTCCAGCACCGCCGAGAGGTGGCCGTGCAGGTAGCGGATGCGGTCCGGGTCGTGGAAGCGGCCCTCGGCGTCGGGCGCGTCCGGGTAGGCCGCGCCGTTCTCGGTGACCAGCAGCGGCACGCCCGGCGCCTCGGCGGAGTACTTCACCAGCAGGTCGTACAGGCCGGTCGGGTCCACGCCCCAGCCCATGTCGGTGCGCTCGCCCTCGGCCTGGTGGAAGGTCACGTCGTCGGCGGCCGGCCACGGCGAGTGGGAGCTGGCCCCGTGCCCGTCGTCGCGCGGCCCGTCCACCCGGCCGCCGGAGACGATCGCCGGCGCGTAGTAGTTGATGCCCAGCAGGTCCAGCGGCTGGGCCGCCGTCCGGGCGTCGCCGTCCCGCACGAACGACCAGTCGGTGAGCCGCGCGGTGTCCGCGAACAGGTCCTCCGGGTACGCGCCGTGCAGCATCGGCCCGGTGAAGACCCGGTTGGCCAGCGCGTCGACGCGGCGCCGTGCCTCCTCGTCCTCCGGCGCGGCCGTACGGGCCCGCACCGCGCTCGGGTTGAGGCTCACCGCGATCTTCGGGGTGCGCCCGGCCGGCACCGAGGCCCGCAGTGCCTGCGCGCCCAGGCCGTGCGCCAGGTTGAGGTGGTGGGCGGCGCGCAGCGCGTCGACCGGGTCGGTGCGGCCGGGGGCGTGCACCCCGGAGCCGTAGCCGAGGAAGGCGCTGCACCACGGCTCGTTGAGCGTGGTGAACAACTCCACCCGGTCCCCGAGCGCCTCGCCGACCAGGGCCGCGTACTCGGCGAACCGCTGGGCGGTGTCCCGCTCGGGCCAGCCCCCGGCGTCCTCCAGCTCCTGCGGCAGGTCCCAGTGGTACAGGGTCACCATCGGCTTGACCCCGCGCGCCAGCAGGTCGTCGACGAGCCGCCGGTAGAAGTCCAGGCCGCGCCGCTCGGCGGGGCCGCGCCCGGTCGGCTGCACCCGGGACCAGGAGACGGAGAAGCGGTAGGTGGTGAGGCCGAGCCCGGCCAGCAGCGCCACGTCCTCGGCGCTGCGGTGGTAGTGGTCGACGGCGATGTCACCGGTGTCGCCGTTCTCCGTCCTGCCCGGGGTGTGGCTGAAGGTGTCCCAGATCGACGGCGTGCGGCCGTCCTCGGCCACCGCCCCCTCGATCTGGTACGAGGCGGTCGCCGCGCCCCAGAGGAAGTCGGTGGGGAACCTGCCCTGCCGGGCCAGGGCGGCCGCCTCCCCTGCGGCGGGTGCGGCGGAGGTGGCTGCGGTGGGGACTGAGGTCAAGACGTACTCCCGTTCTCGCTTGGGTTGGGGGAAGGGCGGGGCGGGCGGCGGGTGGTCGGCCCGCCGCCCGGGGTCAGGGCTGCTCAGCCCTTCACCGCGCCCTGCATGATGCCGCCGACGATCTGCTTGCCGAACACCACGAAGGCGATCAGCAGCGGCAGCGTGCCGAGCAGCGCGCCGGCCATGATCACCGACTGGTCGGGGATGTAGCCCCGTCCCAGACCGGTGAGGGCCACCTGCACGGTGGGGCTGCCGTTCTGGGTCAGCGCGATGATCGGCCAGAAGAAGTCGTTCCAGGACTGCACGAAGGTCAGCATCCCGAGCACCGCCATCGCGGGCCGGGCCACCGGGAACACCACGTGCCACAGGACGCGCAGACTGTTGGCGCCGTCCACCCGGGCCGCCTCGATGATCTCGGTGGGCAGCGCCTGGAGCAGGTACTGCCGCATGAAGAAGACACCGAAGGCGGTGACCAGGGTCGGCAGGATCACCGCCTGGAGCTGGTCGGACCAGGAGAGCTTCGCCACCATCATGTACAGCGGCACCACGCTGAGCTGCGGCGGCACCATCATCGTGCCGATCACCAGCAGCAGCATGGCGTTCTTGAACCGGAACCGCAGCTTGGCGAAGGCGAACCCGGCCAGGGTCGAGAAGAGCACCGTGCCGATCGAGACGGTACCGGCCACCACCAGGGTGTTCAGCAGGGCCGAGCCCATGTTGGCGTCGGTCCAGGCGATCTCCAGGTTCTTGAAGAGGTTCCCGCCGAACCAGAAGGGCGGCGGCGTCTCGGCCAGTCGCGTGTTGTTCCGCGAGGCCGCGATCGCCGTCCACACCAGCGGGAACAGCGAGATGAAGGTGACCACGCCGAGGATGGCGTACGTGATGCGGCCGCCGTGCAGCTGGCGCCCGGCCCCGCTGCGGCGCCGGCGGCGGCCCGGCTTGGCGGGCGGAGTGGCCGCGGAGCGGGGAGCGGACTCCTCGCGGGCGGGCGATGGTGCGATGCTCATGCTTTCCCCTCGCCTCGGCGCAGCCACCGGGTGACCGCGAGAGAGACCAGCCCGATCACGATCAGCAGCAGGAACATGGCCCAGGCGATGGCGGACGCCCGGCCCAGGTGGAGGTTGGTCCAGCCCTGCTCGTACAGGTACAGGCCGAGGGTCTGGAACTGGTGCTCGGAGCCGCCGGTCGCCCCGCCGCCGCCGTTGAACAGCATCGGCTCGCCGAAGAGCTGGATGGCGCCGATGGTCGAGACGACCACGGTGAACAGGATGGTCGGCCGCAGCGAGGGCAGCGTCACGTGCAGGAACTGCTGCCAGCGCGAGGCACCGTCCAGCGCCGCCGACTCGTACAGGTCGGCGGGGATGGACTGCATCGCGGCCAGGTAGATCAGCGCGTTGTACCCCGTCCACCGCCACACGACGATGGAGGAGACGGCCAGCTGCGAGGTGAACGAGCCGTTCTGCCAGTCGATGTGCTCGAAACCGGCGAGCGAAAGGAACCAGTTGATCATCCCGTAGTCGCGTCCGAAGAGCATGACGAAGACCAGGGTCGCCGCTGCCACCGAGGTCGCGTACGGGGTGAGTGCCGCCACCCGGAAGAACATCGAGCCGCGCAGCCGGTAGTTGAGCAGGTGGGCGATGCCCAGCGCCATCAGCAGCTGCGGCACCGTGGAGAGGATGCCGATGGTGAAGGTGTTCTGGAGCGCGTTCCAGAAGAACTCGTCGTCGAGCAGGCGCGTGTAGTTGCGCAGCCCGATCCACTCCATGTCGTTGGGGGCCGTCAGCTCCACCCGGTGGAGCGAGGCCCACCCGGTGTAGAGCAGCGGGAAGAGGCCGAAGGCCGCGAAGAAGAGGAAGAACGGCGCGATGAACGCGTACGGACTCCACTTCACGTCCCGCCGGTACCAGCGCGAGCGCCGTTCGCGCCGCCGCCGGTCGGCTGCCTGACTGCCGGGGTCCAGGGGCGGCCCCGCGGCCGCCGCCACCCCGTTCGCGGGGGCCGCCACGCCCTCCTCCACCGAGGAGGGCGTGGCCGCCGAGAATTCACTCGCCATCGCGGGTCACTGGTCCAGGGCGTTGTCGATCGCCTTGACCGCGGCCTTCCAGCCCTCCTCGGAGGACTTGCCCTTCTGGTCGACCTGGAGCATGCCCACGTCGGCCAGGTTCTGCGCGATCACCAGGTCCTTCGGGCCGAGGATCTGCACCGGGGCGTCCTCGGCGGCCTGGGCGAAGATCTTGCCGATCGGCGCGTCGCCGAAGTACTCGTGCTTGGCGCCGGCGATCTCCGGCAGGTCGTAGGCGGCCTGCGCGCTCGGGAAGGAACCGCGCTCGACGAAGAACTTCGCCTGCTGCTCGGGGGCGGTCAGCCAGGCGGCGAGCTTGGCCGCCTCCTCCTTGTTCTTGCCCGCGGAGGGCACGGTCAGGAAGGCGCCACCCCAGTTGCTGGGCTTCGGCGCCTGGGCGACGTCCCACTTGCCGGCGGCCTTCTCGCCGCCCTTGTCCTGGATGAAGCCGAGCATCCACGCCGGGCAGGAGACCGTGGCGAAGGTCCCGTTGGAGAAGCCCTGCTCCCAGCTGGGGGTGTACTGCTGGAGCTTGGCGGTCAGCCCCTCGGAGGCGAACTCGGCAGCCAGGTCCCAGGCTTCCTTCACCGCCGGGTTCGACTTGTAGACGACCTCGCCCTTGTCGTCGTAGAAGCGGTTGGCACTGCTGCCGGTCGCCGCCGCCATCACTCCGGGAGCACCGTCCACGAAGTTGGTGCCCTCGGGGGCGTTCTTCTGGAACTTCTTTCCTGCGGCCAGGTACTTGTCCCAGTCGCCCGCCCACAACTTGCCGACCTCCTCGCGGTCGGTCGGCAGACCGGCCTTCTCGAAGAGGTCCTTGCGGTAGCAGATGCCCTGCGGCCCGATGTCCGTGCCGAGCGCCACGGTCTTTCCGGCCTGGGTGGTGCCCTGGTCCCACTTCCACTTCAGGAAGGCGGACTCGTCGACGCCGGGGGCCTTGGAGAGGTCCTCCAGCTTGTCGCCCTGGGTCTGGACGACTTCGGTGATGTTGTTGACCTCGACGGCCTGGATGTCGGCGAGGCCGCTGCCGGTGCCCAGGTGGGTCAGGAGCTGCGGGTAGTAGTTCTCGTTCCGCTCGATGGACGTCTGCTTGATGACGACGTCCTTGTTCTCCTTCATGTACTGGTCGTAGAGCCCGGCCTCCTTGAGGCCGAACGCACCGAAGACCCCGACCGTCAGTACGGTCTTCCCCTTCTCCGACCCGGCCGCGCCTCCCGCGGCCTTGGGATCGTCGTCCGACGCGCAGCCCGCGAGCAGGCTGGCCCCCAGGGCGGCGACGGCCGCCATGACCGCCGCCTTGCGGGCCGTACGGGTACTCGTACGCATGGTCTCCTCCTGACGCCGGTCCGGTCCCGGCCCGTCAACCGCCGTACAGGCGGCTGAAGTCGGCTCCTCCGGGTCGAACCAGGGAATGTACGGGTGTTGGAGTGGCAGCTAGGGTGGGAGCGCTCCCACTCTTGATGTCGTGAAGAGTCGCGGCTACGGGCAGGAGTGTCAAGACACCGGACGCCGCCATGTCCGGTCGGTTATCGGGCTGTTACGGTCTCCTCCGATCCTGGGGCACGACACGGGCACGTGCCCACTACGGGGAGGCAACGGATGAGGGCAGGTCGGAGCAACGGGCGCAGCGGGGGCCGCCCCACCCTCGAAGAGGTCGCCGCCCGCGCCGGGGTCGGCCGCGGCACGGTCTCCCGCGTCATCAACGGCTCCCCCCGCGTCAGCGAGACGACCCGCGCCGCCGTCGAGGCCGCCGTCGCCGAACTCGGTTACGTCCCGAACACCGCGGCCCGCGCGCTGGCCGCCAACCGCACCGACGCCATCGCCCTGGTCGTCCCCGAACCCGAGACCCGCTTCTTCACCGAGCCCTACTTCTCCGACATCCTCAGCGGCATCGGAGCCGCCCTCGGCCCGACCGACCTCCAGCTCCTCCTCACCTTCGCCGACGGCGCCCGCGAACGCCGCCGCCTCGCCCAGTACCTCGCCGCGCACCGCGTGGACGGCGTCCTGCTGGTCTCCGTCCACGCCGACGACCCGCTGCCCGACCTCCTCTCCCAGCTGGAGATCCCCGCCGTCATCAGCGGCCGCCGCAGCGAGGACGAGCCGCTGGCCTCCGTCGACAGCGACAACTACTCCGGCGCCCGCGCCGCCGTCACCCACCTGCTGGAGCGGGGCCGCACCACCATCGCCACCATCAGCGGCCGCCTCGACGTCTACGGTGCCCAACGCCGCCTCGACGGCTACCACTCCGCCCTCGACGACGCCGGCCGCCCCTCCGAGGAGAGCCTCGTGGCCGCCGGGGAC
Source organism: Streptomyces sp. BBFR102 (assembly GCF_051397025.1). Taxonomy (NCBI): domain Bacteria; kingdom Bacillati; phylum Actinomycetota; class Actinomycetes; order Kitasatosporales; family Streptomycetaceae; genus Streptomyces; species Streptomyces sp. BBFR102. Next base: position 1,758,654 of record NZ_CP195757.1, on the reverse strand, counting down.
TTCACCGAGGAGGGGGGCCGCCGGGCCATGCGCCTGCTCCTCGACCGCCACCCCGGTCTCGACGCCGTCTTCGCCTGCTCCGACGTGATGGCGGCCGGCGCCCTCCAGGTCCTGCGCGAGGCGGGCCGCCGCATCCCCGACGACGTCGCCCTGGTCGGCTTCGACGACTCCGCCGTCGCCCGCCTGATGGACCCTCCGCTCACCTCCGTCCGCCAGCCCACCGCCGCCATGGGCCGCGCCATGACCGAGGCCCTCCTCGCCGAGATCGCCGAGGGCAGGCCGGGCACGCCCCGCCCGCGCGCGCCGCGGCAGATCGTCCTGGACACGGAACTGGTGGTGCGCGCCTCGTCCTGAGGGAATGGGGGTCCGCGGGCGGGTGCGGCCCTGCTCACCGGCGGCCCGGGGCGCCCGGAACCACACCCCCGAGCCTCCCGCTCCGGGCGCACCCCCCGCCGTACCATCCCCGGGTGGAACTCCCCGACTACCTGATCAGGCTTCAGCGCTCCGCCGACGACGAGGGGCGGCGACTCGAGCGCCTCGACGAGGACGAGCGGGACGCGCAGCGGCGCGTCCACTTCAACGCCGCCGCCGAGGTCGAGGTGGCCGTACGCGACTTCGCCGCCTCCGCCGGGCTCGACCGGCACACCGTGGAGAAGGAACTGCGCCAGCGGGCCCGGCATCCCCGCGCGGAGTGAGCGGCGGCCACTGTCGTACCCCGGACGTACGGTCGTCGCCATGGACACCCGTACGGACACCTCGCCCCGCCCCGCCGCCGTGGTCAACGCCGAGATCCGCGCCCTCCTCATGCCCCGTGGCGGCCTGACCGGCACCGAGCGCGCGGCGTACGAGGAACTGCTCGTGGAGTGGGCCCGGGCCGTCCGCACCGAGGTGGTCGTCGCCGCCTGACCCTTCCGCAACCGGCCCGCCCTCCCCTCTCGTCATGATCGACAACGGTCAGCGAGAGAGAGGTCCCCCCATGAGCAGGCGCAACCGCCGATTCCGTGCCGCCCCGGTCGTCCCCGTCCTCCTGGCGGCGTCCGCGCTGCTGGTCACCGGATGCGACAGCCACTCCGACGCGCCGGACGCCAAGGAGTCGCCGGCCCCCGCCGACGGCCCCCACCCCGGCCTCGAAGCCTTCCACGCCGAGGACTGCCCCGAGCTGACCACGGGCGAGAAGGAGAACGGCAACCTCATCACCCTCACCCACGACCAGCCGGAGAAGGGCGTCGCCGTCCGCCCCGGTGGCGCCCCCGCCACCGTCCTCGTCAAACTCTGCAACACCACGGACAGGCCCCTCCCCGGCATCGCCCTCTCCACCCAGCTGGAGTGGAGCGACGCCGGGGAGCGGAGCCCCGGGCTGAAGGCGGAGCGCCGGGAGGCCCCCGACGGCACCTGGCGGGCGGCCGAGCTGGTCGTGGCCAACGACCACCAGCCGCTCACGGGCGCCGACGCGCCCCGCGACCTGGCCCCCGGTGCGACCCGGGTCGTCGAGTACCGGTTCCGCGCGGCCGAGGACGCCCCGGCCGGCGCGCGGCCCCTCACGATCCACGCCGTCCGGGCCGACGCGGACCCCGGCGACAACGAGGAAATGCGCGGCGGCGGCACCAGCAGCCTCCCGCTCCGCGTCCTGCCCCGAGACTGACCCCGGGCGCCGCCGGAGCCGTACGCTCGCCGCCCGTGGCCCTCGGCCGCCGCTGCCGCCGCGTGCACGAGCCGCGCTGCCCTCCGCGCCTGCCTGACCCTCTTGGCCCCCTACGGCTTCCAGGCCGCCTGCCACCACCTGCCCCCGGCGCCCGCCTCCCCGCCGACCTGGTCCGCGGGCAGGGCGCGCCCTGGCCCGGGCCGTGGGGGAACCGCGTCAGGCGCGGCGGCTCCGGCTCCCCGACGCCCTCGCCCAACCCAACCCGACCCGGCGCCGCGCCGAGAAGGCCCTCCGGAGCACGGGCCCGGGGGCGCCGCCCCGCCGAGGTGGTGCGCGCTCTGCTGCCCGCCGCCCGGCTGACGTGCCCCCTGTGGGCGGGACCGGGCCGGGCGTCGCGCCCTGGCGCACCGGCCATCACCGGCACCCGCTCCGTGCCCGCTGGGGCCCGCGCCGACCGCCGGCGGCAGGAGTGGTGCCGTACGGCGGCCCCGGCCGGCCTGAGGAGGGCTGAGCGATGTCAGCCCGCGTGCTCCAGCACGTCGTCGGCGACCTTCTTCTCCAGCGCGGCCCGGACCAGCGCGGCGGCGAGGACGGCGGGGCCCGCCTCCCCGGCGAGCCGCGTGAGGCGCTTCGGGTCCCGGGGCAGGCCCAGGCGTTCCGCGCCCTGGAGGGCCTTGCCGTCGAAGCGGGGCGCGTACTCGGGCCAGACGGACTGGGCCTCGCGCAGGAAGATGTCGGCACCCGTCGGGCCCACGCCCGGCGTCTCCCGCAGGCCCGAGACGAGCGCCCGCTCGTCGCCGTCCGCCTCCTCGCGCACCTGCCGCAGATCGCCGTGGTGCTCCTCCAGCAGCCGTTCCGCCCCCTCGCCGAGCTGGGTCGCGGTCCGTTCGTCGTAGCGCCGGTAGCCGCCCTCGCCGAGCGCGTCCACCCGCTCCTGCCAGGTCGCGTCGGCCATGGTGCGCGGGTTGCGCATCCCGTCGCGGAAGAGGGCGCGGGCGGCGGCCACCGCGACCGGGGCCCGGATGCGGGCGCTGAGCAGGGAACTGAGGACCAGCAGTTGGTAGAGCGGCTGCGGGGTGTCCTTGAGGGTGATCCCCGCCTCCCGCGCGTAGGTGGTGCCGTGCCGGTCGAGGAGCGTGGCGGCGACGGCGGACTGGGATGCGCTCACGTCCGGTCTCCCTCCGACGGAGGCGTACGTAGGTGCTTCCCACTGTGGCGCGGATCGGGCGCGGACGCGCGGGGAGGGGGAACCGGCGCGTCCGGACGACGAAGAGACCCCCTACCCGTGTCTCCACAGATAGGGGGTCTCTCCCACAGGGTGAGTGACGGGACTTGAACCCGCGGCCACCTGGACCACAACCAGGTGCTCTACCAACTGAGCTACACCCACCGCGTCCGCTCGTTTCCGACCGGCCGAGAAAAAGTGTACAGGGTCCGAGGGGGTGCTCGTGCACACCTTTTCCCGGGGGCCGCGCGGGGCCTTATTCCGTGGTCAGGACGTGCTGGGCGGCGATGGCCTTGGCGGTGTCGGAATCGGGTCCGGGCTGCGGCACGAAGATCGCCTCGCGGTAGTAGCGCAGCTCGGCGATGGACTCGCGGATGTCGGCGAGTGCCCGGTGGTTGCCGTTCTTGTCCGGACTGTTGAAGTAGGCCCGCGGGTACCACCGGCGGGCCAGCTCCTTCACCGAGGAGACGTCCACGATGCGGTAGTGGAGGTACCCCTCCAGCGCCGCCATGTCCCGTGCGAGGAAGTTGCGGTCGGTGCCGACCGTGTTCCCGCACAACGGAGCCTTTCCGGGCTCCTTGACGTGTTCACGGACGTACGCGAGGACCTGGGCCTCCGCGTCGGCCAGCGTGGTGCCGCCCGCCAGCTCGGCGAGGAGCCCCGAGGTGGTGTGCATCTTGCGCACCACCTCGGGCATGGTCTCCAGCGCCTCGTCCGGCGGACGGATCACGATGTCCACACCGTCGCCGAGCACGTTCAGTTCCGAGTCGGTGACCAGTGCGGCCACCTCGATGAGTGCGTCGTCCGCCAGCGAGAGCCCGGTCATCTCGCAGTCGATCCACACCATGCGGTCGTTCATACGGGTCAGCCTACGGGGCGCTCCCGCTGCCCCGGGAGTGCCGTGCGCCCTTGGAGGTAGGCGTCCGGCCCGCCTCTGCCCGGCTCACCGTGGTGGGCACCCACTCCCTGCGGGGTCCGGCGCAGCTGCGGCGGGAGCGGCCCGTCGAAGACCTGCACCGGCTGCGTGGGCTGCGCCGGCTCGGGCCGCTGCTCCTGCTGCGGACGGCGGGCGCGGTAGGCGGCCCGGTACGCGGCGGGGGAGGAACCGAGCTGGCGGCGGAAGTGCCCGCGCAGGGCGACCGGCGACCGGAAGCCGCAGCGGCCGGCGACCTCGTCCACCGAGTAGTCGGAGGTCTCCAGCAGACGCTGGGCCTGCAGGACGCGCTGGGTGATCAGCCACTGGAGCGGGGCGCTGCCGGTGAGCGAGCGGAAACGCCGGTCGAAGGTCCGGCGGCTCATGTACGCGCGCGCGGCCAGCGTCTCCACGTCGAACTGCTCGTGGAGGTGCTCCAGCGCCCAGGCGACGACCTCGGCCAGCGGGTCGGCGCCGATCTCCTCCGGTAAAGACCTGTCGAGGTAGCGCTCCTGCCCGCCCGCCCGTCGCGGCGGCACGACCAGGCGGCGCGCCAGGGCGCCCGCGGCCTCGCTGCCGTGGTCGGTGCGGACGATGTGCAGGCAGAGGTCGATGCCGGCGGCGGTGCCCGCGGAGGTGAGCACGTCCCCGTCGTCGACGAACAGCTCCCGCGGGTCGACGTGGACCGAGGGGTAGCGCTTGGCCAGCGTCGGCGCGTACATCCAGTGCGTGGTCGCGGGCCTGCCGTCGAGCAGCCCGGCGGCGGCCAGGACGAACGCGCCGGTGCACAGCCCGACGATGCGCGCGCCTTCCTCGTGCGCCCGGCGCAGGGCGTCCAGCGCGGCGGCGGGCGGCGGTGAGGTGATGGACCGCCAGGCGGGCACCACCACCGTCCCCGCCCGGGCGAGGGCCTCCAGGCCCTGGGGCGCCGTCAGTTCGAGCCCGCCGGTGGTCCGCAGCGGTCCGTCCTCGCCGGCGCACACCATCAGCCGGTAGCGCGGCACGCCGGCGTCCTGGCGGTCGATGCCGAAGACGGAGAGCGGGATGGAACTCTCGAAGATGGGGCCGCCGCTGAAGAGGAGAACCGCGACGATCTCCTTGCGGCGCCGTCCGGAGAGTTTGCGGCCCGCGAGGTCCGCCGTGACGGTGGAGTCGTGGCTCATGTCGCTAAGCCCCCCTCGGTGGCCGTGTCACTCCAGTCCTGTCGGATCTGTCGCTCCTGCACGTTTCCCCTCGGTCCTGCGCGTGTCCCCCGCCATAAGACAGTCATGATCGAATCTACTGTGTCCCGTGGTGCCACTGTGACCAGTTGAGCAGACGTCGGAATGTCGACAAGGCAACGTGGCGTGAAGCATTCGATCACGAAGCGTCGCACTCCAGGGCGCGACTGGGAAGTGCGTCTGCGGCGGGTGGCCGGTCCCCGTAGGGTGCGGACGCGGCACGCGGTCCTGTCGTCGCAGGTCGTTGCAGGGGTGGAGGGGGTCCACCCACCCCGGTGCAACGGTTCGTCAACTTGGCTGAAAACATACGGGCGCGTGCGTGCGAACCGGTCAGCTCTCCGGTGTAGGGGAAACGCGCCCCCTGACCGCCCCCGTGCGCCCCTCTCCCGTCACCTGGGAACGTCCCCCCGTCACGTACCGGGCGCCCCCCGCTTCCCGCTCCGGTCGACGCAACAGCGGCCGACCGATCCCGGTCACCGTGGCCGGGCCCGGCGCCACCCCCGTCACCCCGTCCGCCGACGCCCCGCGGGCGGCCCGGACCACCGGCGCCGACGCGGCCGAAGGCGGCCCACGGCGAGGCCGCGCCCACCGGGGCCTCCCCGGCACCCCGTGCCGCCGAGGAGGCGCCGGGCGCGCGGGCCGCCCGCGAGCCGCGCCCCGGTGTCCGCGCGGGCGAGGGGCGGGGAGGGCCGGCGGGGGCCGGGCCGAAGGCGCGGGGGACGGGCACGAGGGGCTCCCGGGGTGGGCGGTACACCCGTTCAACGCCCGGCCCGCTTCCGGGTCACCCCCGGCCTCCCGGGGGCCGCGGAGGGCGGGTCGGCCCGGAGGTCCCATGTGTCCCGGGTGGCGGGGTCGTTGGGCCGTTGCGATCGGGGCGCCGCTCGGGCATGCTCCGTCCAGCGCGTCGCCCGGCGGTGGCGTCCGGGCGGCCGTATCGGGCCGGTTCGGGCCCTTGTGGGACCTTCCGCCGGGGCGGTGCGCGCCGGTCCGTGAGAACGGCGCATGGGGGAGCCCTCTTCTGGGTACGGGCCGTGCGAGGTCCGAACGCGGGAGAAGTGGCGCCGTACCCTTGGGACGAGTGGTTGGGAAGATGCTTCCCGGACACAGCGGGCCGGTCCGACCGGCCGGTCGTCGTCCCTCCGGGCGCCGTCGGCACCGTCGTTCGGCCTGCGGCCCCGGGGTTCCCCCGGAGCCGTGCACACTCCGTCAGCCGTCCCTTCGTCCCTTCCCCACGAGGACCTTCCCGCCGAGACACCGATGGCCGGTCACGAATCCTTTGAACCAGCGGACCGCAAGCGGCAGGTGGCCGATCCCTCGGCCCAGCCCCTGGCGGCGGAAGAAACACGTCAGCCCTGCGATCCGGCCTTCCGGCACGGCGTCGTCGTCGGCTTCGACGGCTCGACCTCCAGCGAGCGCGCCCTCGCCTACGCGATCGGCATGGCCCGCCGCTCGGGTTCGGGCCTGATCATCGTCCACGTGGCCAACCGGCTGCCCACCACGGTGTGGGCCGGCTGCGAGCCACCCGTCTTCGTCGACGTGCCCGACCACCGCACCGAGGTGCTGGGGCTGGAGCTGGCCTGCGCCGAGTACCTCGGGGACGTTCCGTGGGTCCTGGTGGAGCGCGGCGGCGACATCTGCCACGAACTGGAGGAGGTCGGCACCGAGTACGAGGCCGACGCCATCGTGGTCGGCTCCAGCCAGGGCGTGGTCGGGCGGCTCTTCGGCTCGGTCGCGGGCCGGCTGGCCCGCCGGGCGCGGCGCCCGGTCGTCGTCATCCCCTGAGCCCGGCCGGGCTCAGGGGATGACGACCTGGCCGACTACTCGACCGTGACGGACTTCGCCAGGTTGCGCGGCTTGTCGATGTCGCGGCCGAGCTTCAACGCGGTGTGGTAAGCCAGCAGTTGGAGCGGGATGCCCATCAGGATCGGGTCCAGCTCGTCCTCGTTCTTCGGCACGACGATGGTGTGGTCGGCCTTCTCCTGCTCGCGGTGGGCGACGGCGAGGATCTTGCCCTCACGGGCCTTGATCTCCTCCAGTGCCGCCCGGTTCTTCTCCAGCAGGTCGTCGTCGGGGACGATCGCCACCGTCGGCATGGCCGGCTCGATCAGCGCGAGCGGGCCGTGCTTCAGCTCGGAGGCCGGGTACGCCTCGGCGTGGATGTACGAGACCTCCTTGAGCTTCAGCGACGCCTCGCGGGCCACCGGGTAGCCCCGCACCCGGCCGATGAAGAGCATCGAGCGGGCCTCGGTGAACTCCTCGGCCAGCTTCTCGATCTCGTCCTCGCGGGAGAGGATGTCGGCGATCTGCTCGGGCAGCTTGCGCAGGCCCGCGATGATCCGCTTGCCGTCCGCCACCGACAGGTCGCGGGTGCGGCCCAGGTGCAGGGCGAGCAGGCCGAAGGCGACCACGGTGTTGGTGAAGCACTTGGTGGAGACCACGCACACCTCGGGCCCGGCGTGCACGTACAGCCCGCCGTCGGCCTCGCGGGCGATGGCCGAGCCGACGACGTTGACCACGCCCAGGACGCGGGCGCCCTTGCGCTTCAGCTCCTGCACGGCGGCGAGCACGTCGTAGGTCTCGCCGGACTGGGAGACGGCGATGTACAGCGTGTCCGGGTCGACCACCGGGTTGCGGTAGCGGAACTCGGAGGCCGGCTCGGCGTCGGCGGGGATGCGGGCCAGCTCCTCGATGAGCTGCGCGCCGATCTGCCCGGCGTGGTACGAGGTGCCGCAGCCGAGGATCTTGATGCGGCGGACCCCGCGCGCCTCGCGGGCGTCGAGGTTGAGGCCGCCGAGGTGCACGGTGGAGAACCGGTCGTCGATCCGGCCGCGCAGCACCCGGTCGACCGCCTCGGCCTGCTCGAAGATCTCCTTGTGCATGTACGTGTCGTGGCCGCCCATGTCCCAGGACTCGGCCTCGTACTCCACGGTGGTGGGCGTGGCGGAGGTGCGCGAGCCCTCGGTGGTGTACGTGCGGAAGTCGTCGGCCTTCAGGGTGGCCATCTCGCCGTCGTCCAGGGTGACGACCTGGCGGGTGTGGGAGACCAGCGCGGCGACGTCGGAGGCGACGAACATCTCCTTCTCGCCGATGCCCAGGACGACCGGCGAGCCGTTGCGGGCGACGACGATCCGGTCCGGGAAGTCGGCGTGCAGCACGGCGATGCCGTAGGTGCCCTCGATCTGGCCGACGGCCTCGCGGACCTTGCCCTCCAGGGTGTCGGCCTCGGAGCGGCCGATGAGGTGGGCGAGGACCTCGGTGTCGGTCTCGGAGAGGAAGACCACGCCGTCGGCGGTGAGCCGGGCGCGCAGGTCGGAGGCGTTGTCGAAGATGCCGTTGTGGACGACGGCGACCTTGGACTCGGCGTCCAGGTGCGGGTGGGCGTTCTCGTCGTTGGGGGCGCCGTGGGTGGCCCAGCGGGTGTGCGCGATGCCGACGCTGCCCTTGAAGCGGGCGGGGACCTTGGCCTCCAGGTCGCGGACGCGGCCCTTGGCCTTGACCGACTTCAGCCCGGTCGACCTGGTGCCGGACTTGCCGTGGATGGCGATGCCGGCCGAGTCGTAGCCCCGGTACTCCAGGCGCTGGAGGCCCTCCAGCAGCAGCGGCGCGACGTCGTCGCGACGGCCGATGTATCCCACGATTCCGCACATAAGGTGTTACCCCTCCGAGACGTGTGCCGGCGGGCCGGTGGGCCCGCTCGGGTGCTCGACGGTCCGGCGCGAGGGTGCCGGGGCCGCCGGGATGCCGGTCAGCCGTAGACGATGCGCCGCAGCTGGCGCAGGGAGAGCGACGGGGGCGCCACGGCCCTGCGCGGCAGCTCCTCGGCGATCCGCTCGAAGATCTCCGCGTTGCCCAGGCCCTGGGCCTGGAGTTCGCGGTGGCGGCGCCGGACGCACTCCTCGGTCGTCTCGTCGAAGTACGCCAGGACGTCCATGACCACGCGGCCGGCCTCGCCGCGGCTCAGCGGCGTGGTGCGGACCAGGTGGTCGACCAGGTCGTCATGGTTCGTACGGCGTTCGAGCACGGATCGATACTGGTCCGCGCGGCGCGGTTCCGCAACATTCCTGCCCGATATCGGGCACGGAAGTGGGGGAAGTGGGTCGGAATGAGGCATTCCGCGACGGCCTCGGGAGCCGCGCCCCCGCCACCTTCCTCACAGCCGTCGCAGCACCGCCTGCTTGGCGAGGCTGAACTCCTCGTCCGTGAGCACGCCCTCCCGGTGCAGTTCACCCAGCTCCCGCAGCCGCCGCAGCAGCGCGTCCGGATCGTCGGCGGCGGCCTGCGGGGCCGGCGTGGGCGGCAGCTCCAAGGGCGCTTCGGCTTCGTCGAGCGCGCCGGGCGACCGTTCGGGCTCGCCCCGGGCCGCCAGCGCCACCAGGACCGCCGCCGCCACCAGGACCGCCGTGTGCTCCTTCTTGGACAGGCCCCACAGGTCGAGGGCGTGCGGGTCGTGCTCGGGCGCCACCGCCTTGCCGCCGCCGGAGCGGGTGAGGAGGCGCAGGTGGCCGTTCTCCAGGCCCTGGGCGGGCACCCAGGTGACCCCGGTGAGGCTGGTGAGGGGCAGGGTGACCGGGCCGCCGGAGGTCTTCGCCTCCTTTGCCTTCCAGCTCCAGGTCAGCCGCACCTCGTGCCCGTCGAAGGCGGCCGTGCCGTCCCCGCCGCCGCCCGACACCGGCAGGGAGGGGCCGGGCAGCAGGAACCGCTCCACCGGGCCCTCGGGGACCTGCTCCAGCAGCAGCGCCTGGCGCACCTCCGCCACGAAGTACTCGGCCAGGTCCTCCCGGCCCGCCTCGACCATCAGCCGGTACGGGTCGGCGCCCTCGGGCAGCCGTCCCTCGGCGGCCCGCAGCACCGGGCAGGCCCCGTCCCGCAGCCGCAGCCTGAGCCGCCCGCCCTTGCGGTCCCGCTCGAAGGTGACCCCGGCGACCGCCACGAGCGGAACCACCACCTCGCCGAGCACCTGCCGCACGGGATGGGCCTTGGCGCCCGGCACGATCCGTATGCGCCCCTCGTCGTAGCTCCAGCTGCCGTCCCGCTGTGTGATCTCCGCCATGCGGTCATTGTTCCAGCCCGAGAAGGACGGCGGGCGCCGCCCGGGGACCGTACCCGGGCGGCGCCCGCCGTGGCGCGGGGCGGGCGTCAGCGGCCCGCGAGCGGGTTGACCAGGTCACCGGCGAGCTGGAGGGCGCCCGAGGGGTCGGCCAGGTCGACCATCTGCTGGTTGTCGCGCAGTTGGAGCCGGTTCAGGCAGGAGAGCGCGAAGGTCGGCGCGAACATGTCGTACTGGGCGAACCTGTCCGCCAGCTGCGGCACGGACTCCTGGTACGCCCGCACGCTCGCCGCCGCCGTCCGCCAGAAGGTGTCCTCGTCGAGGACGCCCTCGCCGGCCAGGGTGGCGTTGAGGAAGCGCAGGTAGCAGTCGAAGACGTCGGTGAAGATCGAGAGGATCTTCAACTCCTCCGGTACCTCGGCCCTGATGCGCTCCACGGCAGGTGGCAGCACCGCGTCCGGGTCCATGACGCAGATCTCCTCGGCGATGTCCTTGAAGATCACCCGGTCCACCGCGCCGTCCTCGATGACGAGGATGACGTTCTCGCCGTGCGGCATGTACACCAGGTCGTACTGGTAGAAGGAGTGCAGCACCGGGGTGAGGTACGCGTCCAGGTAGCGGCGCAGCCACACCTCGGGCGCCAGGCCCGACTCGGCGATCAGCGCGCCCGCCAGCGAGGCGCCCTCGGCGTCGGTGTGCAGCAGCGAGGCCATGGTCGCCAGCCGCTGCCCCTCGCCGAGCGTCGGCACCGGGCTCTCGCGCCAGAGCGCGGCCAGCATCTTGCGGTACGGCGAGTACCGGTCGGTGGCCCGCTCGTACTGGCGGTGGTGGTAGCCGATCGCGGCCCGCTCGCGGATGATCGAGAAGCGTGCGGCCCGGAAGACCTCGTCGCCCGCGATGAGCTGCGCCAGCCAGTCGTTGATCGCCGGGGTCGCCGCCATGTAGGCGGCCGACAGGCCCCGCATGAAGCCCATGTTCAGCACCGACAACGCGGTCTTCACGTAGTGCTTGCCGGGGTGGCTGGTGTTGAAGAAGGTGCGGATCGACTGCTGCGCGAGGTACGTGTCGTCGCCCTCGCCGAGCAGGACCAGGCGCTGCTGGGCCACCTCGGCGGCGAAGGTGACGGAGAGCTTGTTCCACCACTGCCAGGGGTGGACCGGCAGCAGGTGGTAGTCGGCCAGGTCCAGCCCCTGCCCGGCGAGGGTGGCGGCGAACCGCGCGAGCGTCGCCGGGTCCAGCTCGCCCTTGACCAGGGTGTCGTAGTCCAGTCCGGCGTCGCTGGTGAAGGTCGAGCGGTCGCGGCGGGCGGCCAGCCAGAGCAGCCGGACCGGGGAGGCGGCCTCGGGGGCGTACTGGTGGTACTCGCGGACGTCGAAGCCGATCCGTCCGTTGTTGGCGACGAAGCAGGGGTGGCCCTCGGTCATCCCCGTCTCGATGGCCTGGAAGTCGGCGCGGGCCAGCTCGGCGGCGCTCGGGCGGGCCTGGGCCAGTTTCCAGGCGGCGCCGGAGAGGGTGGCGGAGACCTCCTCCAGGTAGACCGGGAGGACGGCGTCGCCGATGCCCAGCGCGGTCCGCGTGTCGAGAATGAAGTCGAGTGCGTCCAGGGGAAGTTCGGCGCCGTTCTCGCCGTGCCGGGTGATCGAGTCGGCGGCGATGTCCCAGTGGTCCAGGGTCAGCACCCTCGCCGCGAAGCGGTACTCGCTCACGCCGTCGTCGGCCACGACGCGGTAGGCGGTGCGGCCCTCGGCGTCGGGCCCGGAGCCGGGCAGCGGCTCGGGCGTCAGCAGCCGCTCGTGCGAGAACTCGGCGAGGCCCTTGCGGACCAGGTGGCGCCCGGCGGCGGCCCACAGCTGGGGGGTGAGGTGCGCGGTGGGGGCGGCCAGTCGGCCGGTCGGCGTGGTCTCACTCATCGTCCGGACTCCTTCTTCTTCTCGTTCCCCGCGTGTGCCTTCCTCGCCGCCTCGAAGGCGTCCCGGGTGCAGACGCTCAGGTACGCCTCCTTCTCGGGCTTGGCGATCTTCCGGACGACCTCGAAGCCGACGGCCTCGTTGAGCGCGTGCACGGCCGTGTTGCGCACGTCGGGTTCGACCACCACGCGGACGGTGGCCGGGTCGGCGAAGAGGTACTCCATGACGGCGAAGATGACCGCGCGGGTGAAGCCGTGCAGCGGAGTGTCGGCCGGCGCGCAGAGGAAGTGCATGCCGACGTCGCCGGGGTGCGCCTCGTACAGCCCGGCCAGCTCCACGCGGGCGGGGTCGTACCGCTCCATCAGGAAGGCCGGGGAGTCCTCGTACAGCCCGATGAAGGCGTCGTGGTGCGGGTGGTCCGCGATCGCCGCGTACTCGCCGCGGACCTCGTCCGCGCTGAGCCCCTGCATCAGCCAGAAGGCCGCTTTCGGGTGGGTGACCCAGCCGTGCACCAGGGCGGCGTCGGCGTCGGGGTCCAGCGGGCGTATCGCGAGCTGGTCGGGGCGGACCGCCGCGGTGCGGGGGGTGGTCATACGGCGAACTCCTGGAAGGCGATCGACTTCTCCACCGGGTAGGGGGCGGTGCCCAGCAGCTCGCGCAGGATGACGGAGTTGCGGTAGGCGCCCATGCCCAGGTCGGGGGAGGTGAGGGCGTGGGTGTGGACGCCGGCGTTCTGTACGAAGATGCCGCGCCCGGTGGTGTCGATGCTGTAGTTGCGGGCGATGTCGAACCGGCCGTGGCCGTCCCAGCGGATGCGGTCGCGGACCGGCTCCAGGAAGTCGGGGGTGCGGTACTGGTAGCCGGTGGCCAGGACCAGGCCCTCGGTGGCCAGCTCGAAGTCCTTGCCCTGCTCCTCCTGGCGCAGCCCGAGGGTGTACGTCCCCTCGGCCTCGTCCCAGGCGGCGGAGTCCAGCGCGGTGTTGGTGAGCAGCCGGGTGGGGACGGGGCCGCGCACGTTCTTCTCGTAGAGCAGGTCGAAGATGGCGTTGATGAGTTCGCCGTCGATGCCCTTGAAGAGGTTCTTCTGCTTCTGCTCCAGGCCGTACCGGGTGTCCTCGGGCAGCGCGTGGAAGTAGTCGATGTACTCCGGGGAGGTCATCTCCAGCGTGAGCTTGGTGTACTCCAGCGGGAAGAACCGGGGCGAGCGGGTGACCCAGTTGAGCTGGTAGCCGTGGACGTCGATCTCGCCGAGCAGGTCGTAGTAGATCTCCGCCGCGCTCTGGCCGCTGCCGATCAGGGTGATCGACTTCTTGGCCTGGAGAGCCGCCTTGTGCTCCAGGTAGCGGGAGTTGTGCAGCACGTCGCCACCCAGGCCCTGGCAGGACTCGGGTATGTGCGGCGGGGTGCCGGTGCCGAGGACCAGGTGGCGGGCGCGGTAGGTGTCGCCCTGGTCGGTGGTGACGGTGTGGAGCGCGCTGTCCTCGTCGTACGTCACCTCGGTGACGGTGGTCGAGAAGCGGACCGAGCCGAGGCGGGCGGCGGCCCAGCGGCAGTAGTCGTTGTACTCGGTCCGCAGCGGGTAGAAGTTCTCCCGGATGTAGAAGGAGTACAGCCGCCCGGACTCCTTGAGGTAGTTGAGGAAGGAGTACGGCGAGGTCGGGTCGGCCAGGGTGACCAGGTCGGACATGAACGGCGTCTGGAGGTGGGCGCCGTCCAGGAACATGCCGGAGTGCCAGTCGAAGTCCGGCTTCGTCTCCAGGAAGAGCGCGTCGATCCCGTCCAGTGGCTCGGCGAGGCAGGCCAGGGAGAGGTTGAACGGGCCCAGGCCGATGCCGAGCAGGTCGAGCGGCTCGGTGCGGTCGGCGGAGGCGGGGCGGGACGATCGCTCAAGAGGCGTGGACAAGGGACTCTCCCAGGTACTGCTCGGCGTGGCCGGCGATGAGGTCGAGGACGGCGGCGATGTCGGACGCCTTCGTCTCGGGGTTGAGGAGGGTGAACTTGAGGTAGTGCCGCCCGTCCACCTTGGTGCCCGCCACGACGGCGTCGCCGGAGGCGAACAGGGCCTTGCGGGCGTACAGGTTGGCGCGGTCGGTCCGCGCCGGGTCGGCGGGCTGCTCCGGCAGGTAGCGGAAGACCAGGGTGGAGAGCGAGGGCTCCACGACGACGTCGAAGCGCGGGTCGGCGACGAGCAGCTTCCAGCCCTCGCCCGCGAGGTCGCAGACCTCGTCGAAGAGCTGGCCGACGCCGTCGGCGCCCATCACGCGCAGCGTCATCCACAGTTTGAGGGCGTCGAAGCGGCGGGTGGTCTGGAGCGACTTGTCCACCTGGTTGGGGATGCGCTCCTCGGCGGCCCGTCGCGGGTTGAGGTACTCCGCGTGGTAGGTGGCGTGCCGCAGCGTGGCGCCGTCGCGGACCAGCAGTGCGGAGGAACTCACGGGCTGGAAGAAGGACTTGTGGTAGTCCACGGTGACCGAGTCGGCGTGCTCGATGCCGGTGAGCAGTGCGCGCCGGGTGGGTGAGGCGAGCAGGCCGCAGCCGTACGCGGCGTCCACGTGCATCCACGTGCCGTGGCGGGCGCACAGCTCGGCGATCCCGGGCAGCGGGTCGATCGAGCCGAAGTCGGTGGTGCCGGCGGTGGCGACGACCGCCATCGGGACCAGGCCCTCGCTCTCGCAGCGGCGCAGCTCGGCGGCGAGCACCTCGACCCGCATGCGGCGCTCGCGGTCGGTGGGGATGGTCACCACCGCGTCCGGACCGAGGCCGAGCAGCGTGGCCGACTTGCGGACGCTGAAGTGGCTGACGTCGGAGGCGAAGACGCGCAGCTGGGTGGGGTGCGCGGCCTCGGCCTCCTCGCGGGCGAGCAGCATGGCCTGGAGGTTGGACTGCGAACCGCCGCTGGTGAAGACGCCGTCGGCGCCCTCGCCGAGCCCGATCCGGTCGGCGGTCCAGTCGACGAGGCGCCGCTCGATGAGAGTGGCGCCCGCCGACTGGTCCCAGGTGTCCAGGGAGGAGTTGACCGCCGAGAGGACGGCCTCGCCGAGCACGGCCGGGATGACGACCGGGCAGTTGAGGTGGGCGAGGTAGCGCGGGTGGTGGAAGTAGACCGCGTCGCGCAGGTAGACCTCGGTCAGCTCGTCCAGCGCGGCTGCGGTGTCGCCGAGCGGGCGGTCGAGGTCGACCGCGTCGACGACGGGGGCGAGCGCGGCCGGGGTGACGCCGGTGAACGGGCCGGTGGCACCTGTCAGCGACGCGGCCACGCGCTCGACACCTTCGGTGACGGAGCGGCGGTACGCCTCCACGTTCAGGTCGTTCAGCAGATGAGACCTGGGCGCGAGGAGACTCATGAGCGGTCCTCCCGGTGAGGGGGCAGGTGATGCTCCTGGGGGTGAGCACCAGACGAGGGCGGTGAACTTAGGTGAGCCTAACCTAATGCCCGCCCGTCGCGGTCCGCGGGGGGAATTCTCTGTCAACTGTGGCCGGATGTGCGGCGATTGACTGTGACGCGTTCGCGCGGCGGCGAGGTGCGAGGCGGGTATGCCCGTTCTCGTACGCCTTGTTCGAGTGGTTGGAGTTTGCGGTGGATGCGCAGGGAGGGCGGCATATCTGACGGCCCGTCAGCTCGCGGGCCGGTAAACAGCCCCGCCCGCCCTCTTCGGGCGCGCGGGGCCGGGGCTCAGGTCGTACGCCGCTTCCCCGCCGTCAGCGACTCCGTGCGCAGCTGCTCCTCGCTCGCTCCCTCGCGCCAGTACCCGACGAAGGTCACCGCGCGCCGGTCGAAGCCGCGCTCGCCCACCAGGTGGCGGCGGAGCGTCCGCATCCGGCCTGCCTCCCCGGCGATCCACGCGTACGGCTCGCCCGTCGGCAACTCGGCGGCCCGGATCGCGTCGGCCGCCGACGGGGCGCCCTCGTCCGCGACCAGCCAGGTGATCCGGGCGTCCGCGGCGGTGGCCAGGTCGCGCCGGTCGTCGGCGTGCGGCACCTCGATCCACAGCCGCACCGGGAACCCGGCGGGCAGCCACTCCAGGATCGCCTCGGCGGCCGGCAGGGAGGTCAGGTCCGCCCACATCAGCGCCCACGCGGCCGACTCGGGCGGCTGGAACCGCACCGACGCGTTCTCCGTCACCGCCGGACCCAGCACCGCGACCCGGTCCCCGGGCAGCGCCCGCGCCGCCCACCGGCAGGCCGGGCCGTTGTCGCCGTGCAGTGCGAAGTCCACGTCGAACTCGGTCGCCCCGTCGTCGGCCCGGCGCTGCGCCCGCACCGTGTACGAGCGCATCACCGCGCGCTCCTCCTCGGGTATCGCCCGGTACGCCGCCCACCAGTCGTCGCCCGCCTCGACGGGCACGCGCGGCTCGCGCTGTCCGGGGTGCGGCAGGAACAGGGAGCAACTCTGGTCCCGCCCGCCCGACTCGAAGAGCGCCAGCTCCTCGCCACCGAAGGTGAGCCGCACCATCGAGGGCGAGAGGCGGCGGGCGCCGCGCACCTCCACGCCGAAGAACCGGAAGGGCGATCGGGTGGGAGCTGTGGGCGTGGTGGTCATGAGGCGGGCCTTCCCTCGGCGTCGAATGGCGCTGAGGCAAGCCTAACCTCACCGAGGGGTGATGGGGAGGGGGGAGGGGGCGGTGCGCGGTGGTTCCGGCCGGGATCAGCGGGGCAGGCCCGCCGCCGCGATGGCCAGGACCTCGGTGATGACCTCGCCCGGGGCCCTCGTGCTCTCTTCGTCGTTCCAGGCCCACTCCTCGACGGCCACGCGCAGCGCGCTGTTGAGCAGGGCGGCCTGGACCCGGGGTTCGAGGGCGTCCGGCGCCAGGCCGGTGCGGGCGGCGAAGACGCGGGCGAAAACCGGTTCGGCCGCGTGGTGGAGCTGGAGCCAGACCGCGCGCAGCCCCGGTTCGGTGCGGGCCAGGCGGACCAGGTCGCGCAGGGCCCGCTCGTCGTCGGCGGGGGCGGTGGCCGAACGGCCGGACGGATGCTCGCTGATGCCGTCGGTCAGGGTGCGCTCGCGCGGCCAGGAGGTGAGCCGTTCGGCGGCCGCGTCCAGGGCGGTGGTCAGCAGCGGGCTGACGCACTCCTCCTTCGAGGAGCAGTACCGCCACAGGGTGCGCGGGGAGATCCCGGCGGCCGCCGCGATCTCGTCGGCGGTGGTGGCCGCGACGCCCTGGGCGGCGAAGAGGCGCACGGCCTCGCGGGCGATCTCCAGCCGGGTCGCCGCCTTGCGCCGTTCGGTCAGCGGCGGCCGGCCGATCCGGGCGCCCGGTCCGTCGTCCTCGTCTGCCGCCACGCTCTCACCCCGTCCCGTCTCCCGGTCGTCACCTGCGGTGATCCTACGTCCGGGGTCCGGTCGTACGCCTTGATGGCGCGTCCCGCCTTCATGGCGCACCGCGCCACAAAGAAGTACCGTCGATCGTGCACACCCTCTGAACCCAGGAGTACCCCATGAGCACCACCACCGGCCTCGCGGGCCGCGCCGTCGTCGTCACCGGAGCCGGCTCCGGCATCGGCAGGGCCGCCGCCCTGCGCTTCGCCTCCGAAGGCGCCAAGGTCCTGATCGCCGACCTGAACGGCGAGGCCGCCGAGGCCGTCGCCCGGGAGATCACCGAGGCCGGCGGTACCGCCGCCACCGTCGTCGGGGACCTCAGCGACCAGGCGGTCGTGGACCAGGTCGTCGCCACCGCCGTCGAGCGGTTCGGCTCCCTCGACGTCCTCGTCAACAACGCCGGGATCATGGACCGCATGTCGGCCGCCGGTGACACCGAGGACGCCGAGTGGGAGCGGGTCATCCGGGTCAACCTCACCGCCCCGTTCCTGCTGACCCGCGCCGCGCTGCCGCACCTGCTCGCCACCGGCAGGGGTGCGGTCGTCTTCACCGCCTCCGAGGCGTCCCTGCGCGGCAGCGCCGCCGGCGCCGCGTACACCGCCGCCAAGCACGGCGTCGCCGGTCTCACCAAGTCCGTCGCCGTGATGTACCGCGAGAAGGGGCTGCGCGCCAACGCCATCGCCCCCGGCGGCACCGCCACCAACATCCAGGTCGACGCCGACCGCGAGGCCCACGGCCCGGCCGTCGTCGGCTCCTACATGCGCAACGTCGGCACCCCGTCCCAGGCCGAGGAGCAGGCCGCCGCCATCGTCTTCCTCGCCTCCGACGCCGCCAGCAACATCAACGGGGCGATCCTCCCGGTCGACGGCGGCTGGGCCGCCGTCTGATCCTCCGTCTCCCGTACGGTCCGCCCTGGTGAGGTCGGTGCTCCGGACCCGGGTCCGGAGCACCGCGACGGGGAGCGGATCCGCTTGGTCGGGGGCCTCCGCCGGGGGCCGCCGCGACCTGGCCGGGGCCGTCCGCGACCACCCGACAGACCGGGATGTTCGACCGCCGCCGCCCCCTGCCCGCCCGCGAACGCGGGCGGGCAGGGGGCGGCGCGGGTTTCCCCGCCCCCGCCCCCGCCCCCGGACCCGGCCCGTCCGGGACGGGCGCGTGCGACGTCCGTCAGCCGTCCCCGGGGCGCGGCGCGGCCGTGCCGGGGGAGTGGCGGTCCGGGGTGCGCCCGGAGCGGCTCACTTGCCGCCAGGCTCCTCGGCCGCCGACGGCGCCGTCAGCCCGGCCAGGATGAAGGCGACCACCGTCGCGGTCGCGGGGAAGGGCGCGTTCTGTGCCGGACCCTTGCCCATCGGGCGCCCGTAGGTCTCCATCACCAGCGTGAACGCCAGGGCGCACCGCTCACTGACCTCCTGCGGTGCCAGCTCCGGCAGGGCGCGGCCGACGCGTACCTCGAAGGGGGCCGGGGTGAAGGCCGTCGGGGCGTTCGGGAGCTGGCCCGAGGGGAGAGCCGTACGGGCCAGGAGATGGCACAGGACCCGACCGTCGCGCGTGGTGACCAGGTCGGCGAAGGGCTCGACCAGCCCCTCCACCAGGCGGCGGATCTCCGGCTTCCCGGCGGCCTGCCCGCGCTCCTGGGCCCAGTGGACGTTCAGGATCGGGCCCAGCTCCTGTTCCAGCAGGGCGGTCACCAGGCCCTCGCGGGAGCCGAAGTGGTAGTGGACCGCGCCCGGGTTGAGTCCCGCCGCGGCGTTGACGGCGCGCAGGGAGACCTGGTCGGCCCCCTTCTCCAGGAAGAGCTGCTTGGCCGCCGCCAGGAGGCGCTGGCGGGTCGAGGCGTCCGTTGGGGTCACGCCGCACATTCCATCACGGCCGGGCCGTGTCCCCGCCTCTCGTTCAATCAGTGATTGAATTATGTTTGGAAGGGGCGGGTCGCGGCACGAGGCCCGGCACCGGCCAGACACCACGCAAGGAGCACGACATGGGTACGTACGCGGTCACCGGAAGCGCCTCGGGCATGGGGGCCGCCAGCGCGGCCCGGCTGCGGGAGGCGGGGCACCGGGTCATCGGTATCGACCTGCGCGACGCGGACGTCACCGCCGACCTCGGCACCGCCCAGGGGCGCCGCCACGCCGTCGACGAGGTGCTGCGGCTGAGCGGCGGGGTCCTGGACGGCGTCGCCGCGGTGGCCGGCGTCGGCCCGAACATGCCCAGCGCGGCAGCCGTGGCCTCGATCAACTACTTCGGCCCCGTCGCCCTGCTGGACGGCCTGCGCCCCGCCCTGGAGCGGGACGGCGGCGGCCGTGCGGTCGTCATCGGCTCCAACTCGGCGACCACGGTGCCGATGATCGACGACCGCCTCGTCGACCTGCTCCTCGCCGGCGACGAGGACGGCGCCCGCGCCCACGCGGCCGGCGCGCAGGGTTCGCTCCCCGCCGAACTCGCCGCCACCAGCCCCAGCATCAGCGCCTACGCCACCTCGAAGTTCGCCCTGGCCCGCTGGGTGCGGCGGACCGCCGTCACCCCCGAGTGGGCCCGCCGCGGCATCACCCTCAACACCATCGCCCCCGGCGCCGTCGTCACCCCGCTGATGACCGGCTCCACCATGTCCGAGGACGACCTCGACCCGGACGCCTTCCCCACCCCGATGCCGCGCGGGATCTTCGGACGCCCGGCCGACATCGCCTTCTGGGTCGCCCAGTTCCTCAGCCCGGAGGCCGGTTTCACCACGGGCGCGATCCTCACCGTCGACGGCGGCACGGACGCCGCCATGCGCCCTGACGCCCAGCCCACGGCCATGACCCGCTGACCCGGCTCCAGCTGACCGGGGCGGGTGCCGTCCGCCGCGGGGCCCTTCGTACGCTGGGCGCCCCGCCGCCCCGCGCACCCGCCCCGGTCAGCACAGGAGCCCCGCCATGGACCAGCCAGGCCAGCAGACCCCGCCCCCGGGCACGCCCGCCGTGGACCTCTCCGTCACGTACCGCGAGGACCCGCCCCGCGCCTGGACCCGGATCTGCCTCGCCGGGTACGCCGCCTGGGCCGTCTACCAGGCGCTCCAGCTCCTCCCGGACGAGCTCACCGCCTGGCTGGTGGTCTGCGCCATGTCCCTGCTCCTTCTCCTGTGCCTGACCGCGGTCCCGCTCTCCAAGCGCCTCTACCACCGCATCCGCCTGGCCGACGGCGAACTGCGGGTCGGCCGCGAACGCCTGGCCGTCGCCTCCCTCGCCCCCGTCTCCCTCGCGGCGGCCACCCGTGAACCGGGCCGGGCCGGAATGCGGGAGTACCGCGCCTCACTCACACCCGAACAGCTCGGGGAAGCCCGCCGCCGCACCAACGCCCTCACCCGGCCGCGGCTGGTGGGCGGGGCGTGGGCGGTACCGATGGGGATGGAGGAGCTGGTGGTGGAGACGGTGGAGGGCGCGTCGTTGCTCATCGCCACGCGCGACCGGGCCGGGCTGCTGGGGGCGCTGGGGCGGGCGCGGGGGTCTGCTTCCGTCGGGGGCGGATCGTAGCCGGCCCCGACGGCCGGTTGAGGAGCAGGGGAGGCGAGGGCGTCCGCCCCCGGCGCAACCGGGTGGGTGCGGGCCGACGCGAGGACGGGCCCTGCGGTTCCAGGTGGCCGACCGCGCGTACGGCCGGCCCACGGCACCGGCGTCGGCCCTGGCCCGGGGACGGCGTGGAGAGCGAGGTCCGCCGTCCGCGTGGCGGGCGGGGCCGGCGGGCGGTGACCGTCCAGGGGCCGCCCGCCGCCACCGGCCTGGCCTGGCGGTTGTGCTGTGCGGGGCGACCCCCGCGACCTGACGAGGGGCGGAGCGGTACGCGCGCTCTTCGCCAGGTCGGGTCGATCTGCTGGACGCCTCCCCGGCCCAGGGCATACGGCCAGGGGCCGGGACCGAGGTCGCCGGCCCCGGCCCCGCCGGGCGCGCAAGGGCTCAGCCCCGCCCCCCGCCCACCCCCAACTCCCGGGCGATCAGCATCCGCTGGACCTCGCTGGTGCCCTCGCCGATCTCCAGGATCTTGGAGTCGCGCCACATGCGGGCGACGGGGTACTCGTTCATGAAGCCGTAGCCGCCGTGGATCTGGGTGGCGTC
Organism: Streptomyces sp. BBFR102; assembly: GCF_051397025.1. Lineage (NCBI taxonomy): Bacteria > Bacillati > Actinomycetota > Actinomycetes > Kitasatosporales > Streptomycetaceae > Streptomyces > Streptomyces sp. BBFR102. Next base: position 1,737,295 of record NZ_CP195757.1, on the reverse strand, counting down.
GCGGGCGTTGTCGACGGCGACCGTGGAGGAGTAGAGCTTGGCGGCGGCAGCCTGCTTCTTGAAGGGTTCGCCGGCCACCAGGCGGCTGGCGGCGTCGCGCCAGGCGAGTCGGGCGGTGTAGGCGCGGGTGTCCATGTCGGCGATCTTGAACTGGATGGCCTGGTTGGCGCCGATGGGCTTGCCGAAGGCGTGGCGTTCGGCGGCGTACTTGACCGACTCGTCCACGCAGCCCTGGGCGAGGCCGGTGCCGAGGGCGGCGATGGCGATGCGGCCCTCGTCGAGGATGCGCAGGAACTGGGCGTAGCCGCGGCCCTGTTCGCCGAGGAGGTTGGCGGCGGGGACGCGGACCTCGTCGAAGGACAGCTCGCGGGTGTCGGAGGCGTTCCAGCCGACCTTGGAGTAGGGCGGCGCCACGGTGAAGCCGGGCGTGCCGGACGGCACGATGATCGCGGAGATCAGCGGGGAGCCGTCGGGCTTGCGGCCGGTGACGGCGGTGACGGTGACCAGGCCGGTGATGTCGGTGCCGGAGTTGGTGATGAAGCACTTGCCGCCGTTGACGACCCACTCGTTCGTCGCCTCGTCGAGGCGGGCGGTGGTGCGGGTGCCGCCCGCGTCGGAGCCGGCGCCGGGCTCGGTGAGGCCGAAGGCGCCGAGGATCTCACCGGAGCACAGGCGCGGCAGCCACGCGCGCTTCTGCTCCTCGGTGCCGAAGAGGTGGATCGGCATGGCGCCCAGCGAGACGCCCGCCTCCAGGGTGATGGCCACCGAGGAGTCGACGCGGGCCAGCTCCTCCAGGGCGATGCCGAGGGCGAGGTAGTCGCCGCCCATGCCGCCGTACTCCTCGGGGAAGGGCAGGCCGAACAGGCCCATGCGGCCCATCTCGCGGACGATCTCGTAGGGGAACGCGTGGCGCTCGTAGAGGTCGCCGATCTTGGGGGCGACGACGTCGTGGGCGAACTCCTCGACGGTACGGCGGAGTTCCTCGTGTTCGGCGGAGAGCCGGTGGTCCAGGGACATCGGGTACGACTCCTAGTGAGCTGCGGCGGGGTACGGCGGCAGGGCGGGAAGAGCGCTACTCCTGGTGGGAGAGGGCGCGGACGGTGCGGGACGGGCTGGGGCGGCCCAGCCGGGTGGCGAGCCAGTCGCTGGTGGCGACGAGCGCGCCCAGGTCGGTGCCGGTGTCGATGCCGAGGCCGTGCAGCATCCACACGAGGTCCTCGGTGGCGAGGTTGCCGGTGGCGCTCTCGGCGTACGGGCAGCCGCCGAGGCCCCCGGCGGAGGCGTCCACCACGGTGACGCCGTGCTGGAGCGCGGCAAGGGTGTTGGAGAGGGCCTGGCCGTAGGTGTCGTGGAAGTGGACGGCGAGGCTGCCGGGGCCGACGCCCGCCGCGTGCAGGGCGCGCAGCAGGGAGCCGACCTGGCCCGGGGTAGCGACGCCGATGGTGTCGCCGAGGGAGAGTTCGTCGCAGCCCATGGCGTGCAGGGCGGTGGCGGCCTGGACCACCTGGGACTCGGGGACCGGGCCCTCCCAGGGGTCGCCGAAGCACATCGAGAGGTAGCCGCGCACCCGCACGCCCTCGGCCTTGGCGCGGGTGACGACCGGCTCGAACATGGCCAGGGACTCGGCCACGGTCCGGTTGAGGTTGCGGCGGGCGAAGGTCTCGGTGGCGGAGGCGAAGACGGCGACGTGGCGGGCGCCGAGGGCCAGCGCCCGGTCCAGCCCCCGGGCGTTGGGGACCAGGACGGGCAGGTCGGTGCCGGCCTCGCGCAGGTCGTCCAGCATCGGGAAGAGCTGTTCGGCGTCGGCGAGTTGGGGCACCCACTCGGGGCGGACGAAGCTGGTTGCCTCGACCGTGCTGAGCCCTGCGGCGGCGAGCCGCCGCACGAACTCCGCCTTCACCTCGGTCGGGACGACCGCCTTCTCGTTCTGGAGCCCGTCGCGCGGTCCGACCTCGTGGATGCGGACCCGGGAGGGTAGCCCGTCGGCGCGGACCACCATGGGCAGGCCCTCGTCGCCGGGCGCGGTGGCGGGGGAGTCCGTCATGCCTGGGCCTCCTCGGCGGGGGCGGCGGGGGCGGCGGGGGCGGCGGGGGCCTGCCGTACGACGGCGGGTTCGGCGGGGGCCGCGTCGGCCGGCGCCTCGGGGGTCTCCGGCGGGGTGACGACGGCGAGGACCTGGTCCATGGCGACCGTCGTCCCCGGGGAGACGTCCAGCTCGGTGACGGTGCCCGCGTGCGGGGCGCGGATGAGGTGCTCCATCTTCATCGCCTCCACCACCAGCAGGCCCTGCCCCTCCTCGACCTCCTCGCCGACGGCGACCTTGACCAGCGTCACCGTGCCCGGCATGGGCGCGGTCAGCGCCTTGGCCCCGGCCGCCCGGTCCGCCCCGGCCAGCGCCTCGGCGACCGGGTCGACGTCGGTGACCTGCCAGGCGTCGCCCTCGCGGGCCAGCCACTGCCCGGCCCGGCGGAAGCAGTGGCGTACGCCGTCGAGGGTGACCGCGACCGTGTCGTCGGTGACCCGGTGGGTGCCGCGCGCCTCGGCGGTGTACGCCACCGTCTCCTGGCCGGGGACGCGCAGGTGGTGGACGACCGGTGCGGGCGGGCCCGCCAGCCGCCAGCCGTCGGTGGCGGCGAACGGGTCGCTCCAGCCCTGCGCGTCGGGGTCGGGGGCCAGCGCCGCGAGGCGTACGGCGGCTGCGGCCTCGTACACCTCCGGCGGGACGCCCGGGTCGGCCAGGGCGTCGGCCTCGCGGGCGACCAGGCCGGTGTCGAGGGCGCCCGCGACCACGTCCGGGTGGGCCAGCAGGCGGCGCAGGAAACCGGCGTTGGTGGGGACGCCGAGGGTGACGGTGCCGGCGAGGGCGGCGCGCAGGCGGCGCAGGGCGGTGGGGCGGTCGGGGCCGTGGGCGATGACCTTGGCGAGCATCGGGTCGTAGACGCTGGTGACCTCGGTGCCCTCGCTCAGGCCCGAGTCGGTGCGTACGCCCGGGCCGGTCGGCTCGGTGAGGGCGAGGACGGTGCCGCCGGAGGGGAGGAAGCCCCGGGCGGGGTCCTCGGCGCACAGGCGGGCCTCGACGGCGTGGCCGGTGAGGGTGATGGAGTCCTGGGTGAAGGGGAGCGGGTCGCCGGCCGCCACCCGCAGCTGCCACTCGACCAGGTCGATGCCGGTGATCAGCTCGGTGACGGGGTGCTCGACCTGGAGGCGGGTGTTCATCTCCATGAAGCAGTACCCGGCCGGGTCGTCGCCGGGGACGATGAACTCGACCGTGCCCGCGCCGGTGTAGCCGCAGGAGCGGGCGGCTTGGACGGCGGCCTCGCCCATCGCCGCCCGGGTCGCCTCGTCCAGCAGGACGCTCGGCGCCTCCTCGACGATCTTCTGGTGGCGGCGCTGGAGCGAGCACTCGCGTTCGCCGAGGTGGACGACGTTGCCGTGGCCGTCGGCGAGGACCTGGATCTCGATGTGCCGGGGCCGGTCGATCCACCGCTCGACCAGCAGCGTGTCGTCGCCGAACGAGGCGCGGGCCTCGCGCCGGGCGGCGGCGATCTCCTCGGCGAGCGCCGCCTCCTCGCGGACCAGCCGCATGCCCTTGCCGCCGCCGCCCGCCGAGGGCTTCAGCAGGACGGGCATGCCGATCTCGCGGGCGGCGGCGGCCAGCTCGGCGTCGGTCAGGCCGCTGCCCGAGGAGCCGGGGACGACCGGGACGCCGGCCGCGCGGACCGTCTCCTTGGCGCGGATCTTGTCGCCCATCAGCGCGATGGCGTCGGCGGGCGGCCCGACGAAGACCAGCTCCTCGTCGGCGCAGGCCCGCGCGAAGGCGGCGTTCTCGGCGAGGAAGCCGTACCCGGGATGGACCGCCTGGGCGCCGGTGCGGCGGGCCGCCGCCAGCAGGCGGGGGATGTGCAGGTAGCTCTCGGCGGCGGACGCCGGGCCGATGCGTACGGCCGTGTCGGCCTCGCGGACGTGCCGGGCGTCGGCATCGGCGTCGCTGTACACCGCGACCGAGCGGACCCCCAGTTCGCGCAGGGTGCGGATGACGCGGACCGCGATCTCGCCCCGGTTGGCGACGAGCACCGTGTCGAACATGGTTCTGGCTCCTCCTGTGGCGCTGCGTGCTGCCTTCTCGGTGGCCATGCCGCTCACATCCGGAAGACGCCGAAGCCCTGGGCCTCGGAGTCGCGTGCGGGGACCGGCGCCTGGGCGCAGGCGGTCAGGGCCAGGCCGACGACGCGGCGGGTCTCCAGCGGGTCGATGACGCCGTCGTCCCAGAGGCGGGCGGTGGCGTAGTAGGCGTCGCCCTGCGTCTCGTACTGGGCCCGCACCGGCGCCTTGAACTCCTCCTCGGCCTCGGCGGACCACTCCTCCCCGCGTGCCTCCAGCTGGTCCCGCTTGACGGTGGCGAGGACCGAGGCGGCCTGCTCGCCGCCCATCACGGAGATCTTGGCGTTGGGCCACATCCACAGGAAGCGGGGGCTGTAGGCCCGGCCGCACATCGAGTAGTTCCCCGCGCCGTACGAGCCGCCGATGACGACGGTGAGCTTGGGGACGCGGGCGCAGGCGACGGCGGTGACCATCTTGGCGCCGTGCTTGGCGATGCCGCCCGCCTCGTAGGTACGGCCGACCATGAAGCCGGAGATGTTCTGGAGGAAGAGCAGCGGGATGGAGCGCTGGTCGCACAGCTCGATGAAGTGCGCGCCCTTCTGGGCCGACTCCGAGAAGAGGATGCCGTTGTTGGCGACGATGCCGACCGGGTGGCCGTGGATGTGCGCGAACCCGGTGACCAGGGTCTGCCCGTACTCCTGCTTGAACTCCGCGAACCGCGAGCCGTCCACGATCCGCCCGATGACCTCGCGCACGTCGTACGGGGTGCGCGAGTCGGCCGGGACGGCGCCGTAGAGGCCGGCCGGGTCCAGGGCCGGTTCCTCGACGGGGAGCAGCTCCCAGCCGGGCTCGGGGGCGGGCGGCAGGGTGGCGACGATGGAGCGGACGATGCGCAGGGCGTGCGCGTCGTCCTCGGCGAGGTGGTCGGTGACGCCGGAGATGCGCGAGTGGACCTCGCCGCCGCCCAGCTCCTCGGCGGTGACGACCTCACCGGTGGCCGCCTTCACCAGCGGCGGCCCGCCGAGGAAGATCGTGCCCTGGTTCCGCACGATGACGGCCTCGTCGCTCATCGCCGGGACGTACGCGCCGCCCGCCGTGCAGGAGCCGAGGACGGCCGCGATCTGCGCGATGCCGGAGCCCGACAGCCGCGCCTGGTTGTAGAAGATCCGGCCGAAGTGGTCCCGGTCGGGGAAGACCTCGTCCTGCATGGGCAGGAAGGCGCCGCCGGAGTCGACCAGGTAGAGGCAGGGCAGCCGGTTCTCCAGCGCCACCTCCTGGGCGCGCAGGTGCTTCTTGACCGTCATCGGGTAGTACGTGCCGCCCTTGACCGTGGCGTCGTTGGCCACGATCACGCAGAGCCGGCCCGAGACCCGCCCGATCCCGGCGATCACCCCGGCGGCCGGGGCGCCCCCGCCGTACATCCCGTCGGCCGCCAGGGGGGCCAGCTCCAGGAAGGGCGAGCCGGCGTCGAGCAGGGCGTCGACCCGGTCGCGGGGGAGGAGTTTGCCGCGGGCCACGTGCCGGGCCCGGGAGCGCTCGCCGCCGCCGAGGCGGGCCTCGGCCAGCTTCTCGCGCAGCCGCGCGGCGAGCTCGGTGTGCGCCTCTTCGTTGGTCCGCCAGGTGTCGGACGCCGGATCGGCGGCGCTCCCCAGCACTGGTGCCTCTCGCATGGCCTGTGGCTCCCTTGCCGTGACCGGGGCGGGCCCCACGGGAGGACCGCTCCGGCGTTAATGACCGTTAACGCGTTGCGGACAGGTTAACGACCGCTAACGACCCTGTCTAGAATGAGTTCCATGACTCCCACCGCCAACCCCACCCGTCGCGAGCAGATCCTGAAGGAGGCCGCCCGCCTCTTCGCCGAGCGCGGCTTCCACGGGGTCGGCGTGGACGAGATAGGAGCCGCCGTCGGCATCAGCGGGCCCGGCCTCTACCGTCACTTCGCGGGCAAGGACGCGATGCTCGCCGAACTGCTCGTCGGCATCTCCGAACAGCTCCTGGAGGGCGGCAGGCGGCGCACCGAGGGGGCCGACCGGGCCGCTCCCGAGGCCGTCCTCGACTCGCTCATCGCGGGCCACATCGACTTCGCCCTCGACGACCGCCCCCTGATCACCCTCCACGACCGCGAGCTGGACCGCCTGCGCGACGCCGACCGCAAGCGGGTCCGCCGCCTCCAGCGCCAGTACGTCGAACTCTGGGTCGAGGCCGTCCGCCGCCTCTATCCGGAGTTCGACGAGCCCGCCGCCCGCGCCTGCGTCCACGCGGTGTTCGGCCTGCTCAACTCCACCCCGCACCTCGGCCGCCCGGGCGCCCTGCCGGGCCGGGCCGGTACGGCGGAGCTGCTGCACCGCCTCGCCCGGGGCGCCTTCGCGGCCGGCGCCGGGGTGCCGGCGCGGGGCTGACGGGCCGGGCGGTGCAGGGCTCCACCCGAGTGACGCGTACCGGGCTCAAGGCCCCGCGTGACGGCCGTCGCACACCCTGGACAGTCACCGGAACCGCCGGGTAACTTGCGTCTGAGCAAGCGCTTAGCCGGGTGGTCGGCGAGTCGTGCTTGCGCGCCCATGGCCGGACCGGAGACGCGGCCCGGACGAGAGTGGGCCGACCGCCCGAGGCGGCCGGCCACGAGCCGATCTAGGAGCATCACCATGCGTCGTACGGTGTACAACGAGGACCACGAGGCGTTCCGCGACACCCTCCGGTCCTTCATCGAGGCCGAGGTCGTCCCGGTCTACGACGAGTGGCTCGCCGCCGGCCAGGCCCCGCGCGAGTTCTACGACAACCTCGGCGAACTGGGCATCTTCGGCATCGAGGTGCCCGAGGAGTTCGGCGGCGCCGGCGAGGAGTCCTTCAAGTACCAGGCGATCATCTCCGAGGAGTGCGCCCGCGCCGGTGTCTCCTTCGGCGGCTCCGGCGTCCACGTCGCGCTCTGCCTGCCCTACCTCAAGGCGTACGCCACCGAGGACCAGAAGAAGCGCTGGCTGCCCGACTTCGTCACCGGCGCCACCATGTACGCCATCGCCATGACCGAGCCCGGCACCGGCTCCGACCTCGCCGGCATGAAGACCACCGCCAAGCTCTCGGATGACGGCACGCACTACGTGCTCAACGGCGCCAAGACCTTCATCACCGGCGGCGTCCACGCCGACCGCGTGATCGTCTGCGCCCGCACCGCCGCCCCGACCCCCGAGGACCGCCGCTTCGGCATCTCCCTCTTCGTGGTCGACACCACGTCCGAGGGGTACGCCGTCGGCCGCAAGCTCGACAAGCTGGGCCTGCGCACCTCCGACACCGCCGAGCTGTCCTTCACCGACGTCAAGGTCCCCGTCCAGGACCTCCTCGGTGAGGAGAACAAGGGCTTCGCCTACCTCGGCCAGAACCTCCCCCAGGAGCGCCTGGGCATCGCCGTCGCCGCCTACGCGCAGGCCGCCGCCGCGATCCGGTTCGCCAAGGAGTACGTCCAGGACCGCACGGTCTTCGGCAAGACGGTCGCCTCCTTCCAGAACACCAAGTTCGAGCTGGCCGCCTGCCAGGCCGAGGTGGACGCCGCCGAGGCCGTCTGCGACCGCGCCCTGGAGGCCCACGACGCCGGTGAGCTGAGTGCCGCCGAGGCCGCCTCCGCCAAGCTCTTCTGCACCGAGGTCGCCTCCCGCGTCATCGACCGCTGCCTCCAGCTGCACGGAGGCTACGGCTACATGAACGAGTACCCGATCGCCCGCCTGTACGCCGACAACCGCGTCAACCGCATCTACGGCGGCACCAGCGAGGTCATGAAGATGATCATCGCCAAGAACATGGGGCTCTGAGCCCCGGACCCGGCAGCAGCCCTGAGCCGGCAGTCCGTCCAGCCCCGACCGGAAGCGGAGCCACCCTCACGTGAACGACGCACTGGCCGGACTGCTGGTCCTGCTCGACCTGGAGCGGATCGAGCGGGACATCTTCCGAGGACAGTCCCGCTCGGCCGCCATCCCCCGCGTCTTCGGCGGCCAGGTCGCCGCCCAGGCGCTGGCGGCGGCCGGGCGGACCGTCCCGGACGACCGGCACCCCCACTCCCTGCACGCGTACTTCCTGCGCCTCGGGGACCCGGGCGCGCCCATCGTCTACACCGTCGACCGCATCCGCGACGGCCGCTCCTTCACCACCCGGCGGGTCGTCGCCGTCCAGCACGGCCGGCCGATCTTCCACCTCTCGGCCTCCTTCCAGACCTGGGAGGAGGGCCTGGACCACCAGGAGCCGATGCCGCCCGCGCCGGACCCGGAGACCCTCGCCACCACCGAGGAGACGGTCCCGCGCCACGCCGCCGCCTTCACCGACCCGGGCGTCGCCGACCGCGTGATCGAGGCCCGCGCCGCCATCGACCTGCGGTACGTCCACGAGCCCCCGTACGCCACCCGAGGCACCCCGCGCGAACCCCGCTCCCAGGTCTGGTTCCGCGTCAACGGCAAGCTCGGCGACGTCGACCCGCTCACCCATGCCTGCCTGACCACGTACGTCTCGGACATGACGCTGCTCGACTCGGTCCTGCTCGCGCACGGCCGGGGCGGCTGGACCACCGGCGACATCACCGGCGCCAGCCTCGACCACGCCATGTGGTTCCACCGCCCGCTGCGCGCCGACGACTGGCTCCTCTACGACCAGCACTCCCCGTCGGCCTCCGGCGGGCGCGGACTCGGCCAGGGCCGCATCTACACGCGCGAGGGGAAGCTCGCGGTGACGGTGGTTCAGGAGGGGGTCATGCGCGTCCCGCGCTGAGGGGCCTTCGCCGCGGTCGGCCCGCCTCTCCGGGGAGGGGCGGGCCGTGGCGTTGTCCGCTCGGTTACCTCAGTGAGCCCTGCTTCAGGGCGGTGACGAGGGTGTTCAGTGCGTCGTAGGGGAGGAGGAGGGCCGGGCCGGTGGGGGTCTTGCTGTCGCGGAGGGCGGCGATGCGGTGGTGGGGGTCGAGGACGGCGCATTCGACGCAGTCGCTCTGGGCGTGCGAAGCACTGGACTTCCGCCAGGTGACGGCCAGCGTGGTCGAATCGGCAACGTGGGTCATGTCTGCTTCCTTGCTTCTGCGATGAGGTCGAGCGAACGCTCGGCCGGGTGTGCCGCAGCACGCAGCCGCTCGAACGCCTCCGCGTAGGTGGCGACTTGCGGCCCGTCCTCGACATACAGCGCGTTGGTCAGCGACTCCAGGTGCACCACATCGAGATCGGAGTGGCCGCCGAAGCCAAGGATGGTGAACGATCCGGTCTGGCCAACATGGGGCGGGGTCTCGGACGGCATGACCTGAATGGTGACGTTCGGCAGGGATGCCATCCGGCCCAGTCGGGACAACTGCTCGCGCATGACGGCTGGTTCGGCCGTGCGCGTGTGCAGTGCGGTCTCGGAGATGATCGCCCAGAGGTTCAACGGCTCCAGGCGATTGGTGAGCACGGACTGCCGGGCCAGCCTGATCTCCACCAGGGCGGAGACGCGGTCGGCTATGGCGCTGGACATCGCCGTGCTGGTGATCGTCTCACCCGCGTATTCCGCTGTCTGGAGCAGCCCCGGCACCGTGGCCACCTGCCAGGTGCGAATCGTGGAAGCCTCGGCTTCGAGGCTGATGAGGTCCTCGTACACGGGGGTCAGAACGCCTCGGTAGGAGTGCCACCAGCCCCGCTTCGCCCCTTCGCGGCTGAGCGTCACCAGGGCGGACCGCAGTTCCGCGTCAACCTTTCGGCCGAGGCGGGCGTAGAGATCGAGAAGGTCCTCCACGTCTTTCTGCTTCGCGGCCGACTTCGCTGTCTCCAGCCGTGAAAGCTTGGCCACGTTGAAGCGGCCCCCGGAGGCTTCCACCACATGATCAAGGGTCAGGTCGCCCCGTAGTCCGCGCATCTTGGCGCCGAGTCGGCGACGACGAACTGTAGGCGCGCTCACGGGTGTCCCTCTCTGCTCTTCATCGTCCTGACAGTCTGCCGTGCGGCGTCTCGGCATGTCACCCGGCTTCCCAGCTGCACGAACAAGTTTCCGGATGGGTCTGTAAAATTACATCTCTTCGCGTAAAGCGCCGTCATTGACGGTGAGTTTCGGGCAGCCTGCTCTGTGAGCGGCGGTCGCTCAGGTGTCATTGCGTACCGCCGGGTTGCCGTTGCAGGTACCCCCCGTGGAGGAGAGTCATGGTCGACTACCCGTCAGGTCTGATTCAGGGCTGCTGTGAACCGCCGAGTGGCCCGCCATTCACGTTGCTGCTCGTCAGCGAACCCCAGTCCGCCCGCGCGGCCCGCCGGTTCGTACGTGAGTACCTGGGGTACCACCTTCCGGGGGCGTCCGAGGAGCACGTCGAGACCGTCGCTCTCGTCACCTGCGAACTGGTCACCAACGCGATCCGCTACGGCACCGAGCCGGGGGACTCCCTCCGAGTCGTGCTCCACGCGGACGAGTACCGCACCCGTGTGGAGGTGCACGATCCCGTGCGTCGTCATCCCAGGCGTAGGCCCCGGTCGGACGAACGGGCGCGCGGGCGTGGGCTGTTCCTGCTCGACGCCCTGTGCCCGCAGGGCTGGGGCGTGAGCGACATCCCGTTCGGCAAGGCGGTCTGGGGGGAGGTGCCTGTGAAGCCCTCTCGGTGAGGGGCCCGAGACGTACGCCGGGTCAGCCTCCCTCGTGCCGCTCCCTCTCCAGGCGCTGGACCTCGTCCGCCGGGGTCCGGCTCATGTACCAGCCGTCCACGCGCGGGCAGACCCAGTCGTCGGGCCAGCCGGCCAGGTCGACGGCGGCGGCGTACACGGCGTCGCCGAAGGTGACGATGGAGCGGATCGGGTCCGGGGTCTGGAGGAGGGCGGGCCAGGGGAGTTGGACCAGGCCCGCGTCCGGGTTCCAGGTGGCGCCGGGGACGCCCCAGTCGCGGGAGCCGAGGCCGTCCGGCTGGGGCCAGATGTAGGCGTACAGGCCGGGGTGCGGCGAGTCGGCGCTGCCGAAGGAGAAGCCGACGGAGACGTACGCGTGGAGTTCGGCGTTCTGCTGGAAGGCGGGGCGGCCCGGGGTGGGGGTGGTGCGCTGGGGGCGCCAGCGGGTCGCGGAGAGGTCGAAGCCGCCCCACATCACGCCGACGCGGGGGCGGTGGCCGAGGTAGGGGGCCTGCCACGCCTCCAGGCCGGCGGCGGCGAGGTTCCACGCGGCGCACATCAGCCGGGCCGCGTCGGGGTCCCAGGTGCGGGGGGCGCGGTCCTCCTCGAAGGTCGCGGGGGCGCCGGGGATCTCGCAGATCAGCGGGGAGGCGGGCGGGTCGACGCCGAGGTCGCGCGCGGCGTCGCAGAACGCGGTGTAGAAGGACGCGACCGAATCGTGGCGCAGGGAGAGGGCGCGCGTACCCCGGTCGGACTCGATCCGCACGTCGCCGTCGAGCATCCCGTAGTGGACCTGGAAGGCGGTGCCGGGGCGCCGGAAGGTCCGGGTGGCGAGGCCGCGTGGGGTGACGTCCAGGACGACGTCGCCCCAGCCGACCTCGAAGGGCTGGTCCAGGGTGATACTTGCCCCCGACCTGCACCACCCGGTTCACGTAGTCGGCGGTGGGTGCCAGGTGCTCGTAGTCGAGGTCGGGGCGTGCGGTGCCGCGTTCGCTCATGACGGGGGCCTCCCCGGGTGCGGGTGCAGGGCCGAAACGGGTCGGTTCGTCCCATGGTCGCAGCGCCGCCGCGCTCCGGCACGTCCTACGGGGTGAGCCCCGCCGCGCCCAGCAGGTACGCCGTCATCGGGTCGTAGAAGCGCGGGTCCAGGACGTGGTCGTCCAGGGGGACGGTGACCTGCATGGTGCCCTCGGCCTCGCCGATGAACAGGGCGGGGTCGTTGCAGTCGGCGTAGCCGAGCGAGTCGAGGCCGCGCTGGGCCGCGCAGCCCGCCCAGCCGTGGTCGGCGACGACCAGGTCGGGCAGCGGGCTGCCCTCGTGCTCCAGGCCGTCGAGGATGACGCTCATCGGCTCGGGGGAGTGGGTGTGCCAGAGGGTGGCGCCGCGCTCCAGCATCGCCACGTCGGCGAACTGGAACACCATGCCCTCGGAGGTGCGCAGCCCGCCGGGGATGACGACGATGTCGCAGCCCGCGGCGCGCAGCGCGGCGGCCGTCGCGCGGTGGACGTCGAGGAGGCCGCCGGGGTGGCCGGTGGCGAAGAGGACGCGCTCCCGGCCTTCGGCTGCCTTGCGCAGGCGGGCCGCCATGCGGTCCAGGCCGTCGACGGTCAGCTCCGGGTCGATGGTGTCCTGGCCGTGCCGGTGCTCGGGGTCGTCGCTGACGCCGCACCGCTCGGCCATGACCGCCAGTACGTCCTGCTCGTCGGCCCAGCGGTCGCCCAGCTCCAGGCCCAGCCAGTAGTGGCGGTCGCCGTTGGCGAGCCTGCGGTAGTGGTCGAGGTTGTTGTCGCGGGGCGTGGCGACGTCGCCGGCGATCCGGGCGCGGACGAGATGCTCGACGAGGGTGGCGCGACTGGGTATCGACATGGAGACCATTGTGCCCGGCGGGTGCGCCGCCGGGGGCGGCTCGCGAGGGTTGGCCGTGCCCGGTCGTCCCCGGCGCGGGGGACCGAGAGCATCAGGTGGCCCTGGGGGCGGACCGGCTCCGCAGGTACTGCCCCTTGCCGCCCGTCAGGGGCAGGGGAACCGCAGGCGTGGCCCGGCGGGAACAGCGGGATGCGGTGCCAGGGTTCCCCGGCTTCTCCGCGAGCGGGACCGCGCCCACCAGGCGGGCGAAACCCGGGCTTCACCCGGGCCCGTGGCCGACCTAGGGTCGAGCCACGCCCACACCCCGGGCGACCCGCACTTCCCCGTGCCCTGGGCCGTACCCCGCCCCAGGCCCGGGGCTCACGGAAGGACCCGCGCCCATGACCGCATCCGCCTCCACCCCCCGCCCCGAGCCGCGCGGCCCCGTCGACTCCTCGCGCGTCCCGCGCTTCGCCGGGCCCGCCACCTTCGCGCGGCTGCCGCGGCTGGACGAGGTCGGCTCCGCCGACATCGCCGTGGTCGGCGTCCCCTTCGACACCGGTGTCTCCTACCGGCCCGGCGCCCGCTTCGGCGGCAACGCCATCCGCGAGGCGTCCCGGCTGCTGCGGCCCTACAACCCGGCGCAGGACGCCTCCCCGTTCGCCCTCGCCCAGGTCGCCGACGCGGGGGACATCGCGGCCAACCCCTTCCACATCGAGGAGGCCGTGGAGAGCATCGAGGCCGCCGCCGACGACCTCCTGGCCACCGGCGCCCGCCTCATGACGCTGGGCGGCGACCACACCATCGCCCTGCCGCTGCTCCGCTCGGTCGCCAAGGTGCACGGGCCCGTCGCCCTGCTCCACTTCGACGCCCACCTCGACACCTGGGACACCTACTTCGGGGCCCAGTACACGCACGGCACGCCCTTCCGGCGGGCCGTCGAGGAGGGCATCCTCGACACCTCCGCCCTCTCCCACGTCGGCACCCGCGGCCCGCTCTACGGCAAGCAGGACCTCGACGACGACGAGAAGCTCGGCTTCGGGATCGTGACCAGCGCCGACGTGATGCGGCGCGGCGTCGACGAGATCACCGACCAACTGCGCCAGCGGATCGGGGACCGCCCCCTCTACGTCTCCGTGGACATCGACGTCCTCGACCCCGCGCACGCGCCCGGCACCGGGACGCCCGAGGCCGGGGGGCTCACCTCGCGTGAGCTGCTGGAGATCATCCGGGGGCTGGCCTCGTGCCGGCTCGTCTCGGCCGACCTGGTCGAGGTCGCGCCGGCCTACGACCATGCCGAGATCACGGCGGTGGCCGCCAGCCACACGGCGTACGAGCTGACCACGATCATGGCGCGCCAGATTGTGGGCTGACGGGCCGCACTCCCCGGCGGGGGTCTGCGGGGGCCGGGCTCTGCCCGGCCCCCGGCCTGGGGCGGCCTCAGACGCCGGCCGGGCTCCTTGGCCTCAAACGCCGGCCGGGCAGTATTCGGCTGAGCGCTCAGCCACACGACAGCCTGGCCGGCGATCGGGGCCGCAGGCCGGGCAGACCTCCCGTCCCGGCCCCCCGAGCCCGGTGACCCCCGAGCCCCGGCAAGCCCGATGGCACCATGGCAACCCCCACCCCCTGACCCGGACACGAGGCCACGCGCACCATGCCCCACGACCACCACGGCCCCGAGCTGATCCCCACCCCCGCCCAGACCGCGGCGGCCCTGTCCCCTCCGCCGGGGCGTACCGGCGGGGACCTGGTCATGGAGACCCTGTACGGCCTCGGCGCGACCACCGTCTTCGGGCTTCCGGGCCAGCACGCGCTGGGCATGTTCGACGCGCTGCGCCGCGCCCCCATGGAGTACGTGGGCCTGCGCGTCGAGAACAACGCCGGATTCGCCGCCGACGCGTACGGCCGGGTGACCGGTGAGGCGGCCCCGCTGCTGCTGTCCACCGGCCCCGGCGCCCTCACCTCCCTGGCCGCGCTCCAGGAGGCCGCCGCCGCCAGTGCCCCGGTGCTGGCGATCTCCAGCCAGATCCCGGTGGCGGGGCTCGGCGGCGGGCGGCACGGGTATCTGCACGAGCTGCGCGACCAGCAGGCGTCGTTCCGGGACGTGGTGAAGTCCGTGCACACGGTGCGCACCGCCTCGCAGATCCCCACCGCCGTGGCCGAGGCGTGGCAGAGCGCCCTGACCGCGCCGCACGGCCCGGTGTGGGTGGAGATCCCGGCCGACGTCCTCAGCGCGGAGACCACGGTGCCGCAGGTCACCGCCCCGGACGCGACCCCGCAGGAGCCGGCGCCGCGCCCTGAGCTGACCGCCGTGGCCGCCGACTGGCTGGGCCGTGCCGAACGGCCGGTGATCATCGCGGGCGGCGGCGTGGTCCGCGCGGACGCCACGGGCAAGCTGACCGCGCTGGCCGAGCGGCTGCGGGCTCCGGTGGTCACCACCTTCGGCGGCAAGGGCGCCTTCGCCTGGGACCACCCGCTCTCGCTCCGGTCGTGGATGGAGGACCGGCACACCACGGCCTTCCTGGAGGAGGCCGACGTGGTCCTGGTCGTCGGCTCCGGCCTCGGCGAACTCTCCTCCCACTACGGGACGTTCGCCCCGCGCGGCCGGATCATCCAGATCGATGCCGACCTCGGCAAGCTGGAGGCCAACCACCCTGCCCTCGGCATCCACGCCGACGCCCGCCTCGCGCTGACCGCCCTGCTGGAGACCGTCCCGGAGCGGGAGGACCCGGACGCCCCCGACCGGGTCGCCGCCACCCTCGCCGCGATCCGCGACCGGATCGACGGACAGGGGCTCGACACCGAGCAGCGCGTGCTGGCCGCCGTCCGCGAGGCGCTGCCCGACACCGCGCCGAGCTTCTGGGACATGACGATCCTCGCCTACTGGGCCTGGTCCGCCTTCGATCCCCGCCAGGGTGCCTTCCACTCCGCCCAGGGCGCGGGCGGCCTCGGCTACGCCTACCCGGCCGCACTCGGCGCCGCGGTGGCCGACCCGACCCGCCCGGTGCTCGCCGTCTCCGGCGACGGCGGCGCCCTGTACTCGATCGCGGAGTTGGCCACCGCCCGCCAGCACGACCTGAACGTCACCTGGCTCATCGTGGACGACGGCGGCTACGGCATCCTCCGCGAGTACCTGCACGACGCCTTCGGCGCCACCACCGCCACCGAGCTGAGCCGCCCGGACTACGCGGCCCTCGCCGCCGCCTTCCACATCCCGGCCACCACCACCTCGGTGGAGACCCTCGCCACCGACCTGGCCGAGGCGCTCGCCGCCCCCGGCCCGTCGGTGGTCGTCCTCCCGGTCCGCCTGCGGATGTTCGCCGCGACCCACGAGGAGAACGGCGAGGCGTGACGACGTGCCCCTCCTGTGCTGGAGTGCTCCCGTCGCGGGGCACTCCGGCCGGGAGCGGCCCGTCCCGCCCGCGCGGCCACGGCGTGAGGAGCCGATCATGGACGTACGGCGGGTCGTACCGAACCTGCGGACCGAGGACCCCGGGGCGTGCGGCGCGTTCTACGCCCGGATCGGCCTCAGCCCGGCGATGGAGCTGGGCCGGATCACCACGCTGACCGGCACCGGTGGCGGCACCGACTCCTCGACGGCCCAGCTCAGCCTGATGACGGAGGATCTGACCGGCCCGGTCGTCCCCGACCTCAGCATCGAGGTCGACGACGTCGACGCGGCGTACGAGGCGATGCGGGCGGCCGGTGCCGACCTCCTCTTCCCGGTCCGCGACGAGGAGTGGGGCGTGCGCCGCTTCTTCGTCCGCGATCCGGACGGCCGGGTCGTCAACGTCCTCGGCCACCGCTGACCGGCCCCGGCCCACTCCGAGCGCCCCCGAGGCTCCCCTCGCACACCCGTGCGCCCCGCCCGGTTCGTTGCGGCGGGATGAAAACTCCCGCGCCGGACGTTGGCGCTGGCGGTAGGGGCACGACTCGGGACGACGGAAGGACCACGGGTGGCGGGCGCGCGGCAGCACCAGGGGCAGGGGGAGCGGGGGCGTGTCCCGGCGCACCAGGAGGCGGGCGCCGGGCCGGAGGCGGCCGTCGAGGACCGGGGCTGGGCCAAGCGGCTCACCGCGTACGCCTGGCGGCACCCCAAGGACGTGATCCTCTCGCTCGGCGCCTCGCTCGCCGGGATGGGCGTCATGGCCCTGGTGCCGCTGATCACCAAGGTCGTCATCGACGACGTGATCGGCGGCAGCCGCTCGCTCGCCGTGTGGACCGGGCTGCTGATCGCGGCAGCCCTGGTCGTCTACGGGCTGACGTACATCCGGCGCTACTACGGCGGGCGGCTCGCCCTGGACGTGCAGCACGAGCTGCGCACCGACATGTTCGCCACCATCACCCGGCTCGACGGCAGACGGCAGGACGAACTCTCCACCGGCCAGGTCGTCGGCCGTGCCACCAGCGACCTCCAGCTCATCCAGAGCCTGCTGTTCATGCTGCCGATGACCATCGGCAACGTCCTCCTCTTCCTGATGTCCCTGGCGATCATGGCGTGGCTCTCGCCGCCGCTGACCCTGGTCGTCGTCGCCGTCGCGCCCGCCCTGTGGTGGATCGCCCGCCGCAGCCGCACCCGGCTCCACCCCGCCACCTGGTACGCCCAGGGGCAGGCCGCCGCCGTCGCCGGAGTGGTCGACGGGGCCGTCTCCGGCGTGCGCGTCGTCAAGGGGTTCGGCCAGGAGGACCAGGAGACCGGCAAGGTCCGCGAGGTCAGCCGCCGCCTGTTCGCCGGCCGCCTGCGCACCGTCAAGCTCAACGCCCGCTACACCCCCGCCCTCCAGGCCGTCCCCATGCTCGGCCAGGTCGCGATGCTCGCCCTCGGCGGCTGGCTGGCGGTGCGCGGGCAGATCACGCTGGGCACCTTCGTCGCCTTCTCCACCTACCTCGCGCAACTGGTCGGCCCGGTCCGGATGCTCGCCATGGTCCTCACCGTCGGCCAGCAGGCCCGGGCGGGTGCCGAACGCGTCCTGGAGCTGATCGACACCGAACCCTCGATCGCCGACGGCACCCGCGAACTGCCCGCCGACGCCCCCGCCACCGTCGAGTTCGACGCCGTCACCTTCGGCTACGGCGACGGGCGGCCCGTCCTCGACGGCTTCAGCATGGAGATCCGCGAGGGCGAGACCCTGGCCCTGGTCGGCGCCTCCGGCAGCGGCAAGTCCACCGTCGCCACGCTGCTGCCCCGCTCCTACGACGTGAGTGCGGGCGCCGTCCTCGTCGGCGGCCACGACGTGCGCGAACTGACCCTCGACTCGCTGCGCGCCGCCATCGGCCCGGTCCCCGAGGACAGCTTCCTCTTCTCCGACACCATCCGCGCCAACCTCGCCTACGGCCGCCCCGACGCCACCGACGAGCAGATCACCGCCGCCGCCCGGGTCGCCCGCGCCGACCGCTTCATCGACGAACTCCCCGACGGCTACGACACGGCCGTCGGCGAGCACGGCCTGACCCTCTCCGGCGGCCAGCGCCAGCGCCTGGCCCTGGCCCGCGCCCTGCTCACCGACCCCCGGCTGCTCGTCCTGGACGACGCCACCTCGGCCGTCGACGCCCGCGTCGAGCACGAGATCCACGAGGCCCTCGCCGAGGTCATGGCGGGCCGCACCACGCTGCTCATCGCCCACCGCCGCTCCACCCTCGGCCTCGCCGACCGCATCGCCGTCCTCGACGAGGGCCGCGTCAGCGCCGTCGGCACCCACGAGGAGCTGGAGCGCACCTCCCCGCTCTACCGCCGCCTGCTCACCGACCCCGAAGCCCTCGGCGGCCCCTCGCCCGGCCACACCCCCGAGCAGCCCCCGCTCTCCGCCCTCCTTGAGGAGGAGACGCTCACCGACGAGCTGCGGGACGAGCTGGACGCCGAGTTCGATGCCGAACGCGGCGTCACCCCGGCCCTGTGGGTCCGCGACAAGGAGGCCCGCGACCCGGCCGCCGCCCTCGCCGGAATGCCCGCCACCCCTGAACTCCTCGCCCAGGTCGAGGCGTTGCCCCCGGCCGACGAGAAGCCCCGGGTGGACGAGGCCCGCGCCGTCGCCCCGGAGGACTCCTACGACCTGCGGCGGCTGCTGCGCGGCTTCGGTCGGCCGCTCGCCGTCGCCTTCCTCTTCGTCGCCGCCGACGCGGGCCTGGGCCTGCTGCTGCCGGTGCTGATCCGGCACGGCATCGACGAGGGCGTCAACCAGCTGGCGCTCGGCGCCGTCTGGACGGCGGCCGGGCTCGCCCTGCTCGCCGTGATCGCCCAGTGGGCCTCCCAGGCCGCCGAGATCCGCAAGACCGGCCGCACCGGCGAGCGGGTCCTGTACGCGCTCCGGCTGAAGATCTTCGCTCAGCTCCAGCGGCTCGGCCTGGACTTCTACGAGCGCGAGCTGACCGGCCGGATCATGACCCGGATGACCACCGACGTCGACGCGCTCTCCACCTTCCTCCAGACCGGCCTGGTCACCGCCTTCGTCTCGGCCGTCACCTTCTTCGGCATCATGGGCGTGCTGCTCGCCATCGACCTCCAGCTGGCGCTGGTCGTCTTCGCGACGCTGCCCGTGCTGATCGTCGGCACGTACTTCTTCCGCAAGAGCAGCGTCAAGGCGTACGAGCTGGCCCGTGAGCGGGTCTCCGGGGTCAACGCCGACCTCCAGGAGAACGTCGCCGGGCTCAGGATCGTGCAGGCGTTCCGCCGCGAGCCCACCGCCACCCGCCACTTCGCCGAGCGCAGCGACTCCTACCGGCGCGCGCGGCTCAAGGGCCAGTGGCTGATCTCGGTCTACTTCCCCTTCGTGCAGCTGCTCGCCTCGGTGGCAGCCGCCGCCGTCCTCATCGTCGGGGCCGGCCGGATCGAGGCCGGCACGCTCACCACGGGCGCGCTGGTCGCGTACCTGCTCTACATCGACCTGTTCTTCGCCCCGGTCCAGCAGCTCTCGCAGGTCTTCGACGGCTACCAGCAGGCCACCGTCTCGCTCGGCCGCATCCAGCAGCTCCTGCGGGAGAAGCCCTCCACCGGGCGGGCCGCCGACCCCCGCGACGTGCTCTCGCTGCGCGGCGAGATCGCCTTCGAGGACACCGCCTTCGCCTACCGCCCGGCCGACGGCGACGGCCAGGCCGAGGAGGCGCTGACCGGCGTCGACCTCAGGATCGCGCCCGGTGAGACGGTCGCCTTCGTCGGCGAGACCGGCGCGGGCAAGTCGACCCTGGTCAAGCTGGTCGCCCGGTTCTACGACCCGACCGGCGGCCGGGTCACCGTGGACGGCACCGACCTGCGCGAGCTGGACCTGACCTCCTACCGGCACCGGCTCGGCGTCGTCCCGCAGGAGGCGTACCTCTTCGAGGGCACCGTCCGGGACGCCATCGCCTACGGGCGGCCCGAGGCGAGCGACGCCGAGGTGGAGGCGGCGGCCCGCGCGGTCGGCGCGCACGACATGATCGCCCGGCTGGAGGGCGGCTACCTGCACGCCGTCGCCGAACGCGGCCGCAACCTCTCCGCCGGGCAGCGCCAACTGATCGCGCTGGCCCGGGCCGAGCTGGTCGACCCGGACATCCTGCTGCTCGACGAGGCGACCGCCGCCCTCGACCTGGCCACGGAAGCCCTGGTCAACCAGGCCACCGAGCGGGTCGCCGGGCGCCGCACCACCCTGGTCGTCGCCCACCGCCTGACCACCGCCGCCCGCGCCGACCGCGTCGTCGTCATGGACCACGGCCGGGTCGCCGAGGTCGGGACCCACGACGAACTCCTCGCCAAGGGCGGCGCGTACGCCGCCCTGTGGGACGCCTTCGTCGGCGCCCCGGCCGCCTGACCTCCGGCCTGACCGACTCCGGGCCCGCACCCCGCGCCCCCCTGCCCCAGCCCGGGACAGGGGGGCGCGGGGCGGCCCTAGCCGGGGCCTTCGGGCGACACACCGCCACCCCCAGGAGCAGGCCGTCTGGTGGAGCGGCCGTCACTGGGCTAAGTTCCGGCGGGCCGGGACGCGCCCGGAGTGACGATCGGAACAGGGGAGGGCTCATGCGCACGGTGTTGCGCTGGTTGCTGTCGCTCGTGGTCCTGGCGGGGGCCGTCACGGTCCAGGCCGGCAGTGCGGCGGCCGACCAGGAACCGGCACGCGACGGCCGGGACATCCTTCAGCGGCTGCTCGCCGTCGAGGGCGTCGAACTGATCGAGGAGAAGCCGTACGACGGCTACCGGTACTTCGTCCTCACCTACACCCAGCCGGTCGACCACCGGCACCCGAAGCGGGGCACGTTCGAGCAGCGGTTCACCGTGCTGCACAAGGACACCTCCCGCCCCACCGTCCTCCACACCTCCGGCTACGGCGTCTCCACCAGCCCCGGCCGCAGCGAGCCGACCCGGATCATCGACGGCAACCAGATCTCCCTGGAGTACCGCTACTTCACCCCCTCGCGGCCCGAACCCGCCGACTGGTCGAAGCTGACGATCTGGCAGGCCGCCAGCGACCAGCACCGCCTCTTCACCGCCCTCAAGCCCGTCTACGGCAAGAAGTGGCTGGCCACCGGCGGCTCCAAGGGCGGCATGACCGCCACCTACTACGAGCGGTTCTACCCCCGCGACATGGACGCCGTCGTCGCCTACGTCGCCCCCAACGACGTGGTCGACGACGAGGACTCCGCCTACGACCGCTTCCTCGGCCAGGTCGGCACCGCCGAGTGCCGCGACGCCCTGCACGCCGTCCAGCGCGAGGCCCTGCTGCGCCGCGCCCCCCTCAGCGAGCGGTACGCGGAACTGGCGGAGAAGGCCGGTGCCACCTTCACCACCGTCGGCAGCCTCGACAAGGCGTTCGAGGCCGTCGTGATGGACCTGGCCTGGGGCTTCTGGCAGTACGCCGACGAGGCCGACTGCGCCCGGGTCCCCGAGGCCCGCACCGCGAGCGACGCCGAACTCTTCGCCTACGTCGACGAGATCTCCGGCTGGTCCTTCTACACCGACCAGGGCCTCGCCCCGTACACGCCGTACTACTACCAGGCCGGCACCCAGCTCGGCTCGCCCGGCATCGCCCAGCCGCACCTCGCCGACCTCAGCCGCTACGGCTACCAGGCGCCCCGCGCGTTCGTGCCGCGCTCCATCCCCATGCGGTTCGAGCGGCACGCGATGCGCGACGTCGACACCTGGGTCCGCCACCACGCCCGGCGCATGATGTTCGTCTACGGCGAGAACGACCCGTGGAGCGCCGAGCCGTTCCGCCTCGGCACCGGCGCCCGCGACTCGTACGTGCTGACCGCGCCGGGCGCCAACCACGGCGCCAACGTCGCCGGGCTCGTCCCCGAGGAGCGCGCCCGCGCCACCGCACGCATCCAGCAGTGGGCCGGCGTCGCCCCGGCGACCGCCCAGGCCGACCCCGAGTCCGCCAGGCCGCTCGCCGCCTACGACGACACCCTGGACTCGCTCGACGAGCGGCTGCTCCGAAAGCACCGGGGCGGCGGGCTCTGACCTGACCCGGCCCGCACACCGGAAGGCGCCGCCCGCCCCGTGATCCACGGGGCGGGCGGCGCCGTTCGCCCGCCCGTCAGTACCGCAGGCCGTACCCGACCGGCAGCAGCTCCTTCGACGGGTCGTCCGCCCGCTGCACCGGCACCGGCAGCTTCCCGCGCGCGCTCGCCCGGCCGGCCAGCACCCGCACGGCCGCCCGCAGCTCCACATCCGTCCACGAGTAGGTGGCGAGCACCGCGTCCGCCTCGGGCAGGTGCGCCACGTCGTACGGGTTGCGGATGGCCAGCGCCACCACCGGCACCCCGGTCGCCGCCAGCGCCCGCACCAGCTTCTGCTGCGCGCTGCCCGCCGCCACGTTGTACGTCCCGACGATCACCGCGTCCTTGCCCTCGGCCGCCGCCACCGCCGCGTCGACGGCCGCCTGGCCGGGCGCCGTCCCGGTCGGCAGCGTCGTCACCCGGAAGCCGAGCCCCGTCAGCTCCTCGGTGATCGTGGTGGTCGGCGGACCCGTGGTGCCCGACGGGGAGGCCGGGTCGGCGCCGACGACCAGGAGGTCCCGGTGGGTGCGGCGGCTCAGCGGGAGCAGGCCGCCGCGGTGGGCGAGCAGGGTCGTGGTGCGCTCCGCGATCCGGTCCGCCTCCGCCAGGTGCGGGCGGATGCCGACGGTCCGGTCGACGTCCCGCCGCGTCACGTACGGGTCCTCGAACAGGCCGCGCCTCGCCTTCAGTTCGAGGATGCGCAGCACCGAGGTGTCGATCCGATCCTCGGTCAGCTCCCCGTCGCGCACCGCCGCCAGCACCGCGTCGTACGCCACCTTGATGCTCGGCGGGTTGAGCAGCTGGTCGACCCCGGCGAGCAGGGCGAGAACCGGTACCCGGTCGTCGCCGTACTTGGTGCGGACCCCCTCCATGCCGAGCGAGTCGGTGACGACCACCCCGTCGTACCCCAGCTCCTCGCGGAGGATGCCGGTCAGGATCGGGCGGGAGAGCGTCGCCGGGTCCTCGGCCGGGTCGAGGGAGGGCACCACGATGTGCGCCGTCATGATCGAGTCGATGCCCGCCGCGATCGCCGCCCGGAACGGCGGCGCGTCCAGCCGCTCCCACTCCTCGCGGGTGTGGTGGATGGTGGGCAGCGCCTCGTGGCTGTCGGTGGTGGTGTCGCCGTGGCCGGGGAAGTGCTTGGCGCAGGAGGCGACCCCGGCCCCCTGGTACCCCTTCACCTGCGCGGCCACCAGCTCCGCCACCGCCTCGGGGTCGGAGCTGAAGGAGCGGACGCCGATCACCGGGTTGGCCGGGTTGACGTTGACGTCGGCGTCGGGCGCGTAGTTCTGGAGGATGCCGAGGGCGGCCAGCTCGGCCCCGGCGAGGTGCGCGGCCCGCCGGGTGTCGGTGCGGCTGCCGCCCGCGCCCAGCGCCATCGCGCCCGGCAGCAGGGAGGCGGGGGCGCCGACCCGGCAGACGATGCCGTGCTCCTGGTCGGTGGAGACCAGCACGGGCACGCCGTTCCCGCGCCCCAGCGACGCGCGCTGGATGCCGTTGGAGAGTTCGGCGATCTGGTGCGGGTCGCGGGTGTTGTTGGCCCAGGTGAAGTAGATGATGCCGCCGACGTGATACGTCGAGATCAGCTCGGCGGCGTCGCGGACACCCAGCTCCTTGAGGTTGGCGTCGACGTCCGCCTGGTCCGGGCCGGTCGCGGTGTGGCCGTACACCCGCGTCACGAAGAGCTGGCCGACCTTCTCCTCCAGGCTCATCCGGGAGAGCAGCCCGCGCAGCTGCTCTCGGGTGGGTCTGCGCGCGGCGGGCACGGCGTCCGCCGGCCCTTGGGGGCCGGCGGCGGAGGCCGCCGTGCTGACGGTGGCCGCGGCGGCGGCTCCCGCGCCCGCCGCGAGCACGGCGCGGCGGGAGGTGCCGGGGGATCGGTGGTGCACGTGCGCTCCTTCCGGTGGGAGGGGCGCCGGGCGGGTGCGCGCTGCCCGTGCCGCCTCGACGGGCAGCTCCTGAAGGAAACTGCCAGGAATCACGGATAGCCCGAAGATTTCTGCCAGTCAAGGGGCGGGGCGCGTGTTGCGGCGGAGGCACGCGCCGCTTGTCCGGCTTTGCCTCGGCTGGGGCACCCCCGCACGACATTCGAGGGGCCCGGTCCATGGACCGGGCCCCTCGTGTTTCCCCCCGGAGGTTCCCCCCTCCAGCTCAGAACTCCCTGAATCCCCCCCCGGGAATCCCCCCGGAAGTCCTGACGCCACGTAAGACGGGCGGGTCCCGCCCGGGGTTGTACGGAAAGCGCGAGCAGTCGCGAGAAGTTTCCGGGGCCGCCGGGACCGTCCCCGGTACGGCGTACCGTCGGGGCCATGGCCAGCACTCCCCAGAACGGGCCCCGCCCCGCCCTCTCCGTCCTGGAAGCCGTCCTCGAACGGATCACCTACGCCAACGAGGAGAACGGCTACACCGTCGCCCGGGTCGACACCGGGCGTGGCGGCGGCGACCTGCTCACCGTGGTCGGGGCGCTGCTCGGGGCGCAGCCGGGGGAGTCGTTGCGGATGGAGGGGCGGTGGGGCTCGCATCCGCAGTACGGCAAGCAGTTCACCGTGGAGAACTACACGACCGTGCTCCCCGCCACCGTCCAGGGCATCCGCCGCTATCTCGGCTCCGGCCTCATCAAGGGCATCGGGCCGCGCATCGCCGACCGGATCACCGAGCACTTCGGCGTCGACACCCTGGACGTGATCGAGGCCGACGCGGGGCGGCTGGTCGAGGTCCCCGGGCTCGGCCCCAAGCGGACCAAGCTGATCGCCGCGGCCTGGGAGGAGCAGAAGGCGATCAAGGAGGTGATGGTCTTCCTCCAGGGTGTCGGCGTCAGCACCTCCATCGCGGTACGCATCTACAAGAAGTACGGCGACGCCTCCATCTCCGTCGTCCGCAACCAGCCCTACCGGCTCGCCGCAGACGTCTGGGGCATCGGCTTCCTCACCGCCGACCGGATCGCCCAGGCCGTCGGCATCCCGCACGACAGCCCGGACCGCGTCAAGGCCGGCCTCCAGTACGCCCTCTCCCAGTCCAGCGACCAGGGCCACGTCTACCTCCCCGAGGACCGGCTCATCGCCGACGCCGTCACACTCCTCCAGGTCGACACCGGCCTGGTCATCGACTGCCTCGGCGAACTCGCCGCCGAGGAGGAGGGCGTGGTCCGCGAGAAGGTGCCGGGACCCGACGGCGAACCCGTCACCGCCGTCTACCTGGTCCCCTTCCACCGGGCCGAGGTCTCCCTCGCCGCCCAGCTGCTGCGCCTCCTGCGCGCCGCCGACGACCGGATGCCCGCCTTCCAGGACGTGGACTGGGAGAAAGCGCTCGGCTGGCTCGCCCGCCGCACCGGTACCGAACTCGCCCCCGAGCAGCGGGACGCGGTCCGGCTCGCCCTCACCGAGAAGGCGGCCGTGCTCACCGGCGGGCCCGGCTGCGGCAAGTCGTTCACCGTCCGCTCGGTGGTCGAACTGGCCCGCGCCAAGGGCGCCAAGGTGGTCCTCGCCGCCCCCACCGGGCGCGCCGCCAAACGCCTCGCGGAACTGACCGGAGCCGAAGCCTCCACCGTCCACCGCCTGCTGGAGCTGCGCCCCGGCGGGGACGCCGCCTACGACCGGGAGCGGCCGCTCGACGCCGACCTGGTGGTGGTCGACGAGGCGTCCATGCTCGACGTGCTGCTCGCCAACAAGCTGGTCAAGGCGGTCGCCCCCGGCGCCCACCTGCTCTTCGTCGGCGACGTCGACCAGCTGCCGAGCGTCGGCGCCGGCGAGGTGCTGCGCGACCTGCTCGCCGACGGCGGCCCGATCCCCTCCGTCCGCCTCACCCGGATCTTCCGCCAGGCCCAGCGCTCCGGCGTCGTCACCAACGCCCACCGCATCAACGCCGGCACCCCGCCGCTCACGCAGGGGCTCGACGACTTCTTCCTCTTCGTGGAGGACGACACCGAGGAGGTCGGCCGTCTCACCGTCGACGTCGCCGCCCGGCGCGTCCCGGCCCGCTTCGGTCTCGACCCGCGCCGCGACATCCAGGTCCTCGCCCCCATGCACCGCGGCCCGGCCGGCGCGGGCGCCCTGAACGCCCTCCTCCAGCAGGCGATCACCCCGGCCCGGCCCGACCTCCCCGAGAAGCGGTTCGGCGGCCGGGTCTTCCGCGTCGGGGACAAAGTCACCCAGATCCGTAACAATTACGAGAAAGGGCTCAACGGCGTCTTCAACGGGACCGTCGGCGTCGTCACCGCCCTGAACGCCGAGGAGCAGCGGCTGACCGTACGCACCGACGAGGACGAGGAGGTCCCGTACGACTTCGACGAGCTGGACGAGCTGGCGCACGCCTACGCCGTGACCATCCACCGCTCGCAGGGCAGCGAGTACCCCGCGGTGGTGGTGCCCGTGACCACCAGCGCCTGGATGATGCTCCAGCGGAACCTGCTCTACACCGCCGTCACCCGGGCCAAGAAGCTGGTCGTCCTGGTGGGGTCGCGGAAGGCGATCGGCCAGGCGGTGCGCACCGTCTCCGCGGGCAGGAGGGGCACCGCGCTCGACCACCGGCTGCTCTCCGGGGCGCCCGGCCGGGCGTTCGGCCAGAAATGATCGATCAAATCGGTGGGATACGTCACGCAGCCCTTCCGGAACCGGCGAGAGAGGGGCAGGATGAACAGGTTGGCGGCACTGAGTGCCGCCAAAGGGCCGAAGGGTCGACCCCGAGTGCACTCTCCTGAGCCAAGTGGGGGATGGTAGAGACAGTCAGGGCACCTCGAAGATGAGGCACTACGTCGGTGAGGGAAAGACGTGAGCGACAACTCTGTAGTACTGCGGTTCGGCGACAGTGAGCACACCTACCCGGTGATCGACTCCACCGTCGGCGACAAGGGCTTCGACATCGGGAAGCTTCGCGCCCAGACGGGTCTGGTGACCCTCGACAGCGGCTATGGCAACACCGCGGCGTACAAATCCGGGATCACCTATCTCGACGGCGAGCAGGGCATCCTTCGCTATCGCGGGTACCCGATCGAGCAGCTGGCGGAGAGCTCCACCTTCACGGAGGTGGCGTACCTGCTGATCAACGGTGAGCTGCCGAACGTCGACCAGCTGGCGGGGTTCAAGAACGAGATCACGCAGCACACGCTCCTCCACGAGGACGTGAAGCGGTTCTTCGACGGCTTCCCGCGCGACGCGCACCCGATGGCGATGCTGTCGTCCGTGGTGAGCGCGCTGTCGACGTTCTACCAGGACAGCCACAACCCGTTCGACGAGGAGCAGCGCCACCTCTCGACGATCCGCCTCCTGGCCAAGCTGCCGACCATCGCGGCCTACGCCTACAAGAAGTCGATCGGCCAGCCCTTCGTCTACCCGCGCAACGACCTGGGCTACGTCGAGAACTTCCTGCGGATGACCTTCTCGGTCCCCGCCCAGGAGTACGAGCCCGACCCGGTCGTCGTCTCCGCGCTGGACAAGCTCTTCATCCTGCACGCCGACCACGAGCAGAACTGCTCCACGTCCACCGTGCGCCTGGTCGGCTCCTCGCAGGCCAACATGTTCGCCTCCATCTCCGCCGGCATCTCCGCGCTGTGGGGCCCGCTGCACGGCGGCGCCAACCAGTCGGTGCTGGAGATGCTGGAAGGCATCCAGGCCGACGGCGGCGACGTCGACGCCTTCATCCGCAAGGTGAAGAACAAGGAGGACGGCGTCCGGCTGATGGGCTTCGGCCACCGCGTCTACAAGAGCTTCGACCCGCGGGCGAAGATCATCAAGGCGGCGGCGCACGACGTCCTCTCCGCGCTCGGCAAGTCCGACGAGCTGCTGGACATCGCGCTCAAGCTGGAGGAGCACGCGCTCTCCGACGACTACTTCGTCTCGCGGAACCTCTACCCGAACGTGGACTTCTACACCGGGCTGATCTACCGCGCCATGGGCTTCCCGACCGAGATGTTCACGGTGCTCTTCGCGCTGGGCCGGCTGCCCGGCTGGATCGCCCAGTGGACCGAGATGATCAAGGAGCCCGGATCGCGCATCGGGCGCCCGCGCCAGATCTACACCGGCGAGGTCCTGCGCGACTTCGTCCCGGTCGAGGCCCGCTGACCGAGGCGGACGCCTCGGGAGTTCTCGGGGGTACGCCCCACTTGGCCCGTCCTTTCCCCGCTGTGCGGCGGGGGAGGGGCGGGCTTTCGGCTTGGGTGCGACCCGTCGTGTGGCCGCTGCCGAAGCCGGCCTCAAGCGTCGGCCGGGCTGAACGGGGCAAGTAGAAAGCGCCCCGGCACCAGTCCCCCCACGGGCCGATGCTCGGGGCGCTTTCCTGTGTCCCGAGCGGATTCCCCCCACGGGATCCGGTCGGGCGTCTGTGCGGTCTGCCAGGACACGTACGTACGGGAGGGCCGCTCAAAGCTCCCCGGTGCACGTGCCCCGGCCTACACGGTCGAAGGACGTCCCCCAAGACGCCCTCCCGATTCCGGAAACGTCCCCCAAGACATTTCCGGTATCGCCTTCTTAGACTCACGAGCCCCCCACTTGGTTACGTTGCGGGGAGTGTGATCTGCGTCTCTCGCACGACCTGAATCCTGCTGCGAGAGCCCCCGGGGTTCGGGGTCCAAGAGTAAGGGTAGTGCGTCAACTATGTGAAGGACTTGAGGCGAAGACTGTTGGTGATGACGAAGACCGAGGAGAAGGCCATCGCGGCCCCCGCGATCATCGGGTTCAGCAGTCCCGCGGCGGCCAGCGGAAGCGCCGCCACGTTGTAGCCGAAGGCCCAGCAGAGGTTGCCCTTGATGGTGGCCAGCGTGCGCCGGGAGAGCCGGATCGCGTCGGCCGCCGCCCGCAGGTCCCCGCGGACGAGGGTGAGATCCCCGGCCTCGATCGCCGCGTCCGTCCCGGTGCCCATGGCGAGCCCCAGGTCGGCGGTGGCCAGCGCGGCCGCGTCGTTGACGCCGTCGCCCACCATGGCCACCGTACGGCCTTGCGCGCGCAGCCGCTCGACCTCGGCGACCTTGCCCTCGGGCAGCACCCCGGCCACCACCCGCTCGATGCCGACCGCGCGGGCCACCTCGGCGGCCACGGCGGCGTTGTCGCCGGTCAGCAGAACGGGCGTGAGTCCGAGAGCGCGCAGGTCGCGGACGGCCTCGGCGCTGGTCTCCCGGAGCGCGTCGGCGAGCGTCAGCAGTCCACGCGCGGCCCCGTCCCAGCCGACCGCGACCACGGTCCGCCCGCGCGCCTCGGCGTCCGCCAGGGCCCGTTCCAGCTCCGAGGAGAGCGGCATGCCCGCCTCGGCCAGGAGCCGGGGGCGGCCGGCGACGGCCCGGTGGCCCTCGACGGTGCCGCGCACGCCGAGTCCGGAGGTGCTGGCGAAGTCGGAGACGGGCGGCAGCGGACCGTGGCGTTCCGCGGCGGCGCTCGCCAGGGCGCGGGCGACCGGGTGTTCCGAGGCGTGCTCCAGGGCGCCCGCGAGCCGCAGCAGCTCGGCCTCGCCGGTGCCGGTGGCGGGCAGGACCTCGGTCAGCTCCATGCGCCCGGTGGTGAGCGTGCCGGTCTTGTCGAGGACGACGGTGTCCACGCGGCGGGTGTTCTCCAGCACCTCGGGGCCCCGGATGAGGATGCCGAGCTGCGCGCCGCGCCCGGTGCCGACCAGCAGGGCGGTGGGCGTGGCGAGGCCGAGCGCGCACGGGCAGGCGATGATCAGGACGGCCACGGCGGCGGTGAAGGCGGCGGTGGTGTCGCCGGTGGCGAGGAGCCAGCCCACCAGCGTGCCGACGGCGATCACCAGTACCACCGGGACGAAGACCGCCGAGACCCGGTCGGCCAGCCGTTGTACGGCCGCCTTGCCGTTCTGGGCCTGCTCGACCAGGCGTGCCATCCGGGCCAGCTGGGTGTCGGCGCCGATCCGGGTGGCCTCCACGGTGAGACGGCCGCCGGTGTTGACCGTGGCGCCGGTGACCTGGTCGCCGGGGGCCACGTCGACCGGTACCGACTCGCCGGTCAGCAAGGAGGTGTCGACGGCGGAGCGGCCCTCGACGACCGTGCCGTCGGTGGCGATCGTCTCGCCGGGCCGGACCGTGAACCGGTCGCCGACCACCAGCCGCGCCACCGGGACCCGCACCTCGCGCCCGTCCCGCACCACGGTGGCCTCGCGCGCCCCCAGCTCCAGCAGGGCCCGCAGGGCGGCGCCCGCCCTGCGCTTGGCGCGCGCCTCCAGCCAGCGGCCGAGGAGCAGGAAGGCGACGACGCCGGCCGCCACCTCCAGGTAGATCATCGAGGAGGCGTCGGTGCGGGAGGCGGTCAGGTCGAAGCCGTGCCGCATCCCGGTCGCCCCGGCGTGACCGAGGAAGAGGGCCCAGAGCGACCAGCCGAAGGCGGCGAGGGTACCGACCGAGACGAGGGTGTCCATGGTGGTCGCGCCGTGCCGCAGGTTGGTCCAGGCCGCCCGGTGGAAGGGCAGGCCGCCCCAGACGACGACGGGCGCGGTCAGCGTCAGGCAGAGCCACTGCCAGTGGTCGAACTGGAGTGCCGGGATCATCGACAGCACGACGACCGGGGCGGCGAGCAGCGCGGAGACGGTGAACCGCTGCCGCAGGGCGTCGGTCTCGGCGTCGGCGGGCGGACCGGAAACCTGAGGGGCGTCCGCGGGCGGCTCGGGTTCCGGCGGGCGGATCTCCTCGGCGGTGTAGCCGGTGCGGACCACCGTGGCGATCAGGTCGGCGACGCCGAGGTCCTCGCCCGGCTCGTAGGCGACCTTCGCCTTCTCGGTCGCGTAGTTGACGGTGGCGGTGACGCCGGGCATGCGGTTGAGCTTCTTCTCGACCCGGGCGGCGCAGGAGGCGCAGGTCATGCCGCCGACGCTCAGCTCGACCTCGGTGGGCGGGGATGCTGCCGGCCGCTCGGGGGCCGTGCTGCTGGTCATGGTCTGGCGGTCTCCGGTACGGGACTGTGGGGCTGGGGGAGTGGCGCGGGCGGGCACCGGGCGGGCCCGGGCCCTTCCACGGTGCGGCCCCGCCCGGGCGCCGGGCGGGGCGGGGCGGGGGTCAGGCGCGGCCGGTCAGCTCGTACCCGGCCTCGTCGACGGCGGCGCGGACGGCCTCCTCGTCGAGCGGGGCGGCGGAGGTGACGGTGACCTTGCCGGTGGCGGCCTCGGCCTTGACGGAGGAGACGCCCGGCAGTGCGGAGATCTCCTCGGAGACGGCGCCCTCGCAGTGGCCGCAGGTCATGCCGGTGACCGCGTAGACCGTGGTGACGGCACCGCTGTCCGCGCAGCCGCCGGAGGAGGCGGCGGAGCCGGAGCAGCAGGAGCCGGTGGTCTGCGTCTGGGCCTGGGTGTCGCTGGTCATGGTGTCCTCCTGAAGGGCCGTCCCGTTCGGGCGGGTCCGGTCGTGATGGTGCGGATGGTCGTGATGTCCAGGATGGTGCAGTGGTGGTGCGTGTGGTGCCGGTGGGGCGGGCGTGCGGACCGGGACTGCCGGGGCAGGCGGGGTCCGAGGTGCGTCCGTCGAGGCCGACCGTACGGTCAGAGTATACCCCTAGGGGGTATGGATTCCTCGTGGGGCGGCGCAGCGAGCCGCGCGGCCCGTCCTCGGTGCCGACCCCGGCCTCACCGGCCTGGCCGTCTCTCGCCCGGTCGTCTCTCGCCCGGTCGGCGTTCGAGGCTGCCCTTGACCGGCACCCCGGCGGGGGCCGAGCCGTCGTGCCTACCCCGCCACGGGGGCGAGGTGGGGTGGCCTCAAGCGCCGGCCGGGCTGGAGACGGGGGCCGGGCTGGAGACGGCGGGCGGGGCTGGAGACGGCGGCCGGGCTGGAGGCGGCCGGGTGGGCTCGGGGTGGCCGGGTGGGCCGGAGTTCCGGTCCAGGTGCCCAGTGCTCCCAGGCGTCCGGAGCGGGGCGGGCCGTGCGGGTCCGGGAGTGCGGGCGGCGTTGCGAACCGGCCGTGACGAGGGTGTGGCGGGGCGGGGCGGGGCGCGCGCCGGACGGCGGAGCCCCGTTCACCCTTCCAGGTACGACTCCAGCAGTGCCCGCGTCCGCCGTGCCACCGGCAGCGGGCGGTCCGGCGGGCACGGGTACATGTCCTGTTCGACGATGGCGAAGAGGTCGACGCCGAGGGGGCGGGCGGCTGCCAGTAC
Organism: Streptomyces sp. BBFR102; assembly: GCF_051397025.1. Classification (NCBI taxonomy): domain Bacteria; kingdom Bacillati; phylum Actinomycetota; class Actinomycetes; order Kitasatosporales; family Streptomycetaceae; genus Streptomyces; species Streptomyces sp. BBFR102. The sequence goes on along the minus strand of NZ_CP195757.1, from coordinate 1,705,229 downwards.
GGGTTCCAGGGCGGGTACGCCGAGCGGCGGCTCGCACATGACGCCCTGGGCGACCGCCGGGCCGAACGGCAGGTCCTCCGCGCGCACCCGGGCCAGCACCTCGGGGTCGACCTGCTTGAGGTGGAGGTAGCCGAGCCGTTCGCCGTAGGTCTCGATCAGGCGGACGCTGTCGCCGCCGCAGTAGGCGTAGTGGCCGGTGTCCAGGCAGAGTTCGACCAGGCCGGGGTCGGTGGTGTCGAGGAGGCGGACCACGTGCTCCTCGGTGTCGACGTGGGTGTCGGCGTGCGGGTGGACCACCGTGCGCAGCCCGTACTCCTCGCGGACCCGGTGGGCCAGGCGCTCGGTCAGCCGGGCCAGGTCGTGCCAGGCGGCCGGGGTCAGCTCGCGGTCCTCCAGCACCTCGCCGGTCTTGTCGTCGCGCCAGAAGGCGGGGATCGCCACCAGGTACCCGGCGCCCGCCGCGCGGGTCAGCTCCGCCACCCTCGCGACGTGCGCCCAGGTCTTTTCCCAGACCGCCTCGCCCCGGTGCAGCCCGGTGAAGACGGTGCCCGCCGACACGCTCAGCCCGCGCCGCGCCGTCTCGTCGCGCAGCCGTACCGGGTCGGTGGGGAGGTAGCCGAACGGGCCCAGCTCGATCCACGGGTAGCCCGCCTCGGCCACCTCGTCCAGGAACCGTTCCCAGCCGATCTGCCGCGGGTCCTCGGGGAACCAGACCCCCCAGGAGTCGGGCGCCGACCCGATCCGCAGCCGGGAGGCCAGGGGCGCGGGCTCGTTCGTGCGGTCCATCAGCTGTCCGCCTTCCGGTCGCCGTCCGGGGCGGCGCGGTGCCGCCCGCCCTCCCCGGCCAGCCTGCCCGACCCGGGCGTGAAGGTTCGTCCGAATGTCCGGACAAAATGTTGACAGGGTTCCGCGCCGCCGACTAGACCTGGGCACGCCCCGGGTCCGTACCGGCACCACGGGGAGCACCGCCGCCGCAACGACGCAGCGAGGGGGAGGCCGTGACGGGCGCACAGCCGGGACACGGGAGTGGGCAGCGGCCCCCCGGACCGCCGCACCGGGGGGCGTACGACGTGATCGCCCTCGGGCGGCTCGGCGTGGATCTCTATCCGCTGCGGACCGGGGTTCCCCTGGCCGAGGTGGACACCTTCGGGAAGTTCCTCGGCGGGTCGCCCGCCAACGTCGCCGTCGCCGCGGCCCGGCTCGGGCGGCGTACCGCCCTCGTCAGCCGCACCGGTGACGACCCGTTCGGCGCCTACCTGCGGTCCGAGCTGGAGGAGTTCGGCGTCGACGCGCGCTGGGTGACGGCCGTGCCCGGCCTGCCCACCCCCGTCACCTTCTGCGAGGTCTTCCCGCCCGACGACTTCCCGCTCTACTTCTACCGGCGGCCCGAAGCCCCCGACCTCAGGATCACCGCCGGCTCCCTCGACCTCGACGCGATCGGCGCCGCCCGCGTCCTGTGGGCCACCGGCACCGGCCTGAGTGCCGAACCGAGCCGCACCGCCACCCTCGCCGCCCTCGCCCACCGGCGCCGCGCCGCCCACACCGTCCTCGACCTCGACTGGCGGCCCACGCTCTGGGACGAGGCCGCGCGCCCGCGCGCCCGCGCCCACTACGCCGCCGCCCTCGCCCACGCCACCGTCGCCGTCGGCAACCTCGCCGAGTGCGAACAGGCCACCGGCCACCGCGAACCGGACGCCGCCGCCGACGCCCTGCTGGCCGCCGGAGTCACCCTCGCCGTCGTCAAACAGGGGCCCGAAGGCGTCCTCGCCGCCCACCGCGACGGCAGCCGCGTCACCGTCCCGCCCGTCCCCGTCGAGGTGGTCAACGGCCTCGGCGCCGGGGACGCCTTCGGCGGCGCCCTCTGCCACGGCCTGCTCGCCGACTGGCCGCTGGAGACCACGATCCGGTACGCCAACGCCGCCGGGGCCCTGGTCGCGTCCCGCCTCGCCTGCTCCTCCGCGATGCCCCGCGCCGAGGAGATCGACGCGCTGCTCGGCGGCGCGGGGTGAACGGCGCCCACGCCGTCGACACGGCCGCCCTCGCCGGGCTGCGGGCCCACCGGCCCGAGGCGGTCGCCGAGGCCGCCGCCCGCCGGGTCCGCCGCACGCTGCTGGGTGGCGACGGACGGCTTCTGGTCCTCGCCGCCGACCACCCGGCGCGCGGCGCCCTCGGCGCGGGCCACGGCGACCGCGCCATGGCCGATCGCGCCGGACTCCTGGCCCGGCTGCGGCTGGGCCTCTCCCGCCCCGGCGTCGACGGGGTGCTCGCCAGCGCCGACGTCCTGGACGACCTGCTGCTGCTCGGCGCGTTGGAGGGCAAGGCCGTCATCGGCTCGATGAACCGGGGCGGCCTCGCCGGGGCCGCCTTCGAACTCGACGACCGCTTCACCGGGTTCCGCCCCGAGGACCTCGCCCGCTCCCGCTACGACGCCGGGAAGCTCCTGCTCCGCCTCGACTACGACGACCCCGGCTCCCTCACCACCCTGCACGCGGCGGCCCGCGCCGTGGACGCCATGGCCGCGCTGCGGCTGCCCGTCTTCGTCGAGCCGTTCCTCTGCCGCCGGGTCGGCGGTGAACTCCGCAGCGACCTGGGCGCCGCAGCCGTCACCACCTCGCTGGCCGTCGCCTCCGGCCTCGGCGGCACCTCCGCGTACACCTGGCTCAAGGTGCCGGTCACCGAGGACCCCGACGACATGGCGCGGGTCACGGCCGCCTCCACGCTGCCCGTCGTCCTGCTCGGCGGCCCGGTCGGCGCGGCGCGCGGGGAGGCCACGTACGAGCGGTGGCGGCGCGCCCTGGCCCTGCCCACGGTGCGCGGCCTCGTCGCCGGCCGCGCCCTGCTCTACCCGCCCGACGGCGACGTGGCCGCCGCCGTCGACACCGCCGCCGCCCTCGTCCACGGCGACGCCCGGCACGAGGCGGCCCGTACCCCGCCCGGCCCGTCGCGCGGCCTCCCCGCCCCGCGCGGGGTAGGTGATGAGCCATGACGACGACGCCCCGCACCGGCCCGCACCCGCTCCACCTGCGGCCGGGCGCCACCCCGTCCCCCGGCCGCCCTTACCGGCTCACCGCCGGGCCCGCCCAGGGCCTGCGCCACACCGCCCTGCGCATCCTGGAACTGGCCCGGGGCGACACCCACACCTTCGCCACCGGCGGTGCCGAGTGGATCGTGCTGCCGCTCTCCGGTGGCGGTACGGTCCGGGTGCGGCCCGACGATCCCCAACAGGACGGAGGAGCCGCCGAGTTCACCCTCCACGGACGTCCGGACGTCTTCGCCGGGCCCACCGACTTCGCGTACGTCCCCCGGGACGCGCGCGTCGAGATCACCTCCGGCGCCGCCGGCCGGTTCGCTCTGGCAGGAGCGAAGTGCGGGCGCCGACTCCCCGCCCGCCGAGGCCCGGCGCCGGAGGTACCCGTGGAGGAGCGGGGCAGCGGGACGTGCGCGCGGCAGGTGCGCAACTTCGCCGCCGCCGACACCTTCGCCTGCGACCGCCTCATCGCCGTCGAGGTGCTCACCCCGCCCGGCCACTGGTCCTCGTACCCGCCGCACAAACACGACGAGCACCGGCCGGGGGAGGAGAGCGAACTGGAGGAGATCTACTGGTTCGCCCTCGACGGGCCCACCCCGGCCATCCACCGGGTGGCGCCCTCCCGGCCCGGCGGCGCCGACCTGCTCGCCGAGGTGCGGGACGGGGAGGCGGTGCTGGTCCCGGACGGCTGGCACGGCCCGTCCGTCGCCCCGCCCGGCCACCCGCTCTACTACCTCAACGTCATGGCGGGCCCCGGCCCCGGCCGCGAATGGCGCGTCACCTTCCACCCCGACCACGCGGAGGGCTACCGGTGAGGCTCACCACCGCCCAGGCACTGATCCGCTTCCTCTCCGTCCAGTACAGCGAGCGGGACGGCGAGCGGCAGCGGCTGATCCCCGCCCTCTGGTCCGTCTTCGGCCACGGCAACGTCGCCGGGATCGGCCAGGCCCTCGCCGAACACACCGCCCGGCGGCCCGAGGGGGCCGGCGTCCTCCGCTTCCACCAGGGCCGCAGCGAGCAGGCCATGGTGCACGCCGCCACCGGCTTCGCCCGCCAGAGCCGCCGCCTCGCCACCCACGCCGTCACCACCTCCATCGGGCCCGGCGCCACCAACCTCGTCACCGGTGCCGCCCTCGCCACCGTCAACCGGCTGCCCGTCCTGCTGCTCCCCGGCGACACCTTCGCCACCCGCCCCGCCGACCCCGTCCTCCAGCAACTGGAGGTCCCCTACGCCGGGGACGTCACCGTCAACGACTGCCTGCGGCCCGTCTCCCGCCACTTCGACCGCCTCACCCGGCCCGAGGCGCTGATCCCCGCCGCCCTCACCGCGATGCGCGTCCTCACCGACCCGGCCGCCACCGGCGCCGTCACCCTCGCCCTGCCGCAGGACGTGCAGGCCGAGGCGTACGACTGGCCCGAGGAGTTCTTCGCCGAGCGGACCTGGCACATCCGCCGCCCCGCCCCCGACACCGCCTCCCTCACCGAGGCCGCCGCCCTGCTCCGCCAAGCCCGCCGCCCCCTCGTCGTGGCCGGCGGCGGGGTCAAGTACGCCGGGGCCGAGGCCGCGCTCGACGCCTTCGCCCGCGCCACCGCCATCCCGGTCGCCGCCACCCAGGCCGGCAAGGGCGCCCTGCCCCACGACCACCCCCAGGACGTCGGCGCGCTCGGCCACACCGGCACCGCCACCGCCGACGACCTGGCCCGCACCGCCGACCTCGTCCTCGCCGTCGGCACCCGCCTCACCGACTTCACCACCGCCTCCGGCACCCTCTTCGCCGCCGACGGGGTCCGCTTCGCCCACCTCAACCTCGACCCCGCCGACGCCCACAAACTCGCCGCGCACGCGGTGGTCGGCGACGCCCGGGAAGGGCTCACCGCCCTGACCCGGCTCCTCGAAGGCCACCGCCTCCCCGCCCCGCACGTCACGGCGTACACCGCCGCCAAGGCCGACTGGGAGGCCCGGGTCGACGCCGCCTACGCCGCCCCCGACCCGGCCGCCCGCCCCACCCAGACCCAACTGCTCGGCGCCCTCGACGCCCTGGTCACCGGCGAGGACGTCCTCGTCAACGCCGCCGGCTCCCTCCCCGGTGACCTGCACCGCCTCTGGCGGGCCCGCTCGGCGGACCAGTACCACGTCGAGTACGGCTACTCCTGCATGGGCTACGAGATCCCCGGCGCCCTCGGCGTCCTCCTCGCCGAGCCGCGCCGCCCCGTCTGGGCCCTGGTCGGCGACGGCACGTACCTGATGAACACGACCGAACTGGTCACCGCCGTCCAGGAGTCGCTGCCGCTCAAACTGGTCCTCATCGACAACCACGGGTACGCCTCCATCGGCGGCCTCTCCCGCGCCGTCGGCGCCGAGGGCTTCGGCACCGCCTACCGGATGCCCGGCCCCGGCGGGCTCCTCGACGGGGAGCCGCTGCCGCTGGACCTCGCCGCCAACGCCGCCTCCCTCGGCGTCCGCATGCTCCGCGCCGACACCGTCGCGGAACTGCGCGAGGCCCTCGCCGAGGTGCGGGCCGCCACCGTCCCCACGGGTGTCTACGTGCGGACCGAAACGCCCGACACAGTGTCCAGCCCGACGCCCGCACAGGCGTGGTGGGATGTTCCCGTGGCCCGGACCGCGCACCGCGAGGAGGCGGCCCGAGCCCGGCAGGAGTACGACCGGAACGTCGCGGCCCGGCGCCGTCATCTGTGAAGGAGCGACACCGCATGAAGACCGTGAACCACTGGATCGGCGGCCAGGCCGCAGTCGGCGCCTCGGGCAGCTTCGGCCCCGTCACGGACCCCGCCACCGGCGAGGTCACCACCCAGGTCGCGCTCGCCTCCGCCGACGAGGTGGACGCCGCCGTCGCCGCCGCCAAGGCCGCCTACGCGGGCTGGGGCACCTCCTCGCTCGCCCAGCGCACCACCGTGCTCTTCACGTTCCGCGCCCTGCTCGACCAGCACCGCGAGGAGATCGCCCGGCTGATCACCGCCGAGCACGGCAAGGTCCACGACGACGCCCTCGGCGAGGTCGCCCGCGGCCTGGAGATCGTCGACCTGGCCTGCGGCATCACCGTGCAGCTCAAGGGCGAGCTGTCCACCCAGGTCGCCAGCCGCGTCGACGTCGCCTCGATCCGCCAGCCGCTCGGCGTGGTCGCCGGCATCACGCCGTTCAACTTCCCGGCCATGGTGCCGATGTGGATGTTCCCGCTCGCCATCGCCTGCGGCAACACCTTCGTCCTCAAGCCCAGCGAGAAGGACCCCTCGGCCGCCCTGCGACTGGCCGAACTCTTCGCCGAGGCCGGGCTGCCGGACGGCGTCCTCAACGTCGTCAACGGCGACAAGGTCGCCGTCGACCGCCTCCTGGAGCACCCGGACGTCGCCGCCGTCTCCTTCGTCGGCTCCACCCCGATCGCCCGCCACATCCACGCCACCGCCTCGGCCCACGGCAAGCGCGTGCAGGCCCTGGGCGGCGCCAAGAACCACATGCTGGTCCTGCCCGACGCCGACCTCGACGCCGCCGCCGACGCCGCCGTCTCCGCCGCGTACGGCTCGGCGGGCGAGCGGTGCATGGCCGTCTCCGCCGTCGTCGCCGTCGGCGGAATCGGCGACGAACTGGTCGCCAAGATCAAGGAGCGGGCCGAGAAGATCACCATCGGCCCCGGCCACGACCCCGCCTCCGAGATGGGCCCGCTCATCACCGCCGCCCACCGCGACAAGGTCGCCGGGTACGTCGCCGGCGCCGCCGCGCAGGGCGCGGAGGTGGTCCTCGACGGCACCGGATTCACCGTCGAGGGGTACGAGAAGGGCCACTGGATCGGCCTCTCCCTCCTCGACAAGGTCTCCACCGACTCCGACGCCTACCGCGACGAGATCTTCGGCCCGGTCCTGTGCGTCCTGCGCGCCGAGACCTACGAGGAGGGCCTCGCCCTCATCAACGCCTCCCCGTACGGCAACGGCACCGCCGTCTTCACCCGCGACGGCGGCGCCGCCCGCCGCTTCCAGCTGGAGGTCGAGGCGGGCATGGTCGGCGTCAACGTCCCGATCCCGGTCCCCGTCGGCTACCACTCCTTCGGCGGCTGGAAGGACTCCCTCTTCGGCGACCACCACATCTACGGCAACGACGGCACGCACTTCTACACTCGCGGCAAGGTCGTCACCACCCGCTGGCCCGACCCGGCCGACGCCCCCACCGGCGTCGACCTGGGCTTCCCGCGCAACCACTGACGCCCGCCCCACCCCCGCACGCCCCCGGCGCCCTCCCGCGAGTGCCGGGGGCGTGCTACACCCACGGGATGATCAGCCGACTGCCCCTGGACGGACAACTCCCCGCCCTCCGCACCACCTTGTCCCGCAACCCCACCCTCCTCACCGTCCTCGACCGCGCCGCCACCCTCGCCCTCCCCGGCTGGTACCTCACCGCCGGCTGCCTCTTCCAGACCGTCTGGAACGTCACCACCGGCCGCCCACCCGAACAGGGCATCAAGGACTACGACCTCTTCTACTACGACCCCACCGACCTCTCCTACGAGGCCGAGGACCGCGCCATCCGCACCGCCCGCACCCTCTTCGCCGACCTCCCCGCCGAGGTCGAACTCCGCAACCAGGCCCGAGTCCACCTCTGGTACGAGGCGAAATTCGGCACCCCCTGCCCGCCCCACCCCTCCACCGAGGCGGCCATCGACACCTTCGCCGCCACCACCTGCTGCCTCGGCATCCGCCTCGAACCCGGCCACCACTGGCGCGTCTACGCCCCGCACGGTCTGGCCGACGTCTTCAACCTGGTACTCCGGCCCAACCCGGTACTGGCTCCCCGGGAGGTGTACGAGGCGAAGGCGGAGAGGTGGCGCAGGCAGTGGCCGGAGCTGCGGGTCCTGGGGTGGCCGAGTGAGAGCTGAGGACTCCCGGTCAAGCGCCGCCCTCGTCCCTCTCGTTCACCCACTGCTGAGCCTGCGCGAGGTTCCTCGCCGTCCACCTGCGGTTCGAAACGCTCCTGCCCGAGATGACCAGCCCGCTTGACTTCAGGATCGCGTTGGCCCGCCGTTGTTCCCTGCCCTCAGAACCAGCCAACCGACCGTCCACGAAACCCGGGGCTTGACAGTCGACGGCGTCAGACGCCGGGCACTTCTCATGCCACCTTGATGACAACCTTGCCCGAGGCGTGACCGTTCTCGACGGTGGCGAGGGCGGCCGGGGCGTCGGAGAGCGGGTGAACCGCGGTGATTACGGGTGCGAGGAGTCCGTCGAGGGCCAGCCGGGCCGACCGCTCCAGGTTCTCGCGGTCGAGGCGACGCTCGACGAAACGCCCACCGAGATCGGGCACGGACATATCACCCACAGCGATAACGTTGCGGGGATCTTGGGCCAGCGGAGCGACCGTCCGCAGCGAGGTGCCTCCGGCCAGGTCGACGATCCCGTCGAAGCCGTCCGGAACCAGCTCGCGTGCCGCGGCGGCGACGTCCTCGGCGGTGTAGTCGATGAACCGCACCCCGAGGGCCTCGGCGTGCTCGCGTTTGGCGGTGCTCCCGGTGCCGATCACACACAGCTCGCGCCCGATAGCCAGCCGGGCGACGGCGAGGCCGACCCCGCCCCCGACTCCGTTGACCAGGACCGTGGCACCGGCCGGGAGGCTGAGCTGGTCGAGCACGTCCACCGCGGTCGTCCCGGCTACGGGCAGCGTTGCCGCCACAGTCGCGGACAGACCCTCCGGGATGCGCGCGGTGTTCGGCGCGGACAGCACCGTCGTTTCGGCGTACGTGCCGCCACCGGTGAGTGCGAAGCCGAAGACCGCGTCACCCACCTCGAGCCCGTTGACGTCCTCGCCCCGGGCGAGAACGGTTCCGGCTGCCTCCATGCCCAGCACGAAGGGAAACGGACGCCCGCCGTCGAGCCCGTCAACCAGACCCGAGCGCAGAAGGTGGTCGAGGGGGTTCACGCCGGCGACGTCGACCTGGATCAGCACCTCGCCCCGGCCGGGGACGGGATCGGGACGATCGAAGAACTCCTGTACCTCGGGCCCGCCATGCCTGCCGAAACCCCACGCCTGCCCCATCTTTGGCCGCCTCTCGTATGACCGACCCGGTGATTCCGGGCGTAGTCGCCATCCTCACCTGTGACATTGATGTGAGGGGCAACCGGCTGAGATGCAGATCACAGCATCAGGCTGACTGCGCCACCGGTTCCGGAGTCGTGGACAGCTCCGCCCGGTGTCGGCTGTTGGCCCTGATCAGCACGTCTAGTGCATCTCGGGTCTCGATCAGGTGCGCGACGTCGGCATCGATCCGGTCGCGCTCGCGCATCATCGCCGTGAACGTCTCCTCGGCGATCCCCAGGTCACCCGGGACGTCCACACACGGCAGCACAGTCGCGATCACCCTGCTGGACATACCCGCGTCGAACAGCTGCCGGATGAGTGACACGCGCTGGACCGCGGCATCGGAATAGTGACGCTGCCCCGCGTCGGAGCGTGAGCTGGTCAGCAGCCCCTGCTCTTCGTAGTACCGCAGTGAGCGCGGACTCACGCCCGTGCGCTTGGACAACTCGCCTATCCGCATCCCCGAGAGCCTACGCCCGCGTGCTCCAGGTTCAGACCGCCGTCGAGTCATGGACGCTCGCGGACGGGCCTTGACCCCGAATGCCGAACTCCCACCCCAGCATCGCGAACCGCCCCTCACTCACCGCCCCGCCGACCGATAAGCCGCCAGCGCCGCCCTGTTCCCCGGCTCCACCCGACCCACACGCCCCGGCAGCCCGTTCGCGGGCCAGCTCGGCCAGAGCCTCGACGAGGGCCCGGCCGATGCCCTGGTGCCGGTGTGCGGGAGCGACCGCCCGTTCGTAGAGGAGCATTCCGGGGCCTTTGCCGGGGCGGGTGGTCTCCGTGCCGGAGATGAAGCCCACAGGTTCGCCGGTGGCCTACCCGAGGAAGAGGTGATGCCCCTCGCGTTCGAGGAAGTCGAGGGCGTGGGAGGGGTGGGCCGGAGCGTCGAACAGGGGGCCGGTGGCGAGGAGTTCGGCACGCTGCGAGTTGGGAGGATGTCCGGCGGGGGCGAGAGCCGCGTCATGGGCAGGGCCTACCACGGACGCGGTACGCGGCACGCGGGTATACGCCTCGCGCAGCACGTCAGGGTCCCCCTGGAGGGGGCATGGAGCACCCTTCGGGCGCCCGTACCGTGGGGCCATGCGTCTCAACAAGCACGGACCGCCCCGGTGGCGGGCAGCCCTCGCCTCGGCGGGTGTCCTGGCCGCCCTGCTCGTCCCGGCGGGCTCCGCCTCGGCGGCTGAGGGCAGCGGTGGCGGGGTGAAGCGGCAGGACCAGATCCTGCGGACCGGTGGCGGGGTCCGGATCGACACCTCGTTCTTCACCGCGGGCGGCGAGGGGCGCCGGCCCGCCGTGCTGCTCGCCCACGGGTTCGGCGGCAGCAAGGCCGACCTGAAGCAGCAGGCCGGGAGACTGGCCGAGAGCGGGTACGCCGTCCTCACCTGGACCGCGCGCGGCTTCGGGAAGTCGACCGGGAAGATCGGACTCAACGACCCGGAGGGCGAGGTCGCCGACGCGCGCAAGCTCATCGACTGGCTCGCCGAGCGGCCCGAGGTGCAGCTGGACGGTGAGGGCGACCCGCGCGTCGGCATGACCGGCGCCTCCTACGGCGGCGCCGTCTCCCTGCTCACCGCCGGGCACGACGAGCGGGTCGACGCCATCGCGCCGCTCATCACCTGGTGGGACCTGCCCGAGGCGCTCTTCCCGAACGGCGTCTTCAAGAAGCTGTGGACCGGCATGTTCCTGTCCACCGGCGGCGGCTGCGAGCGGTTCGAGGCGGAGCTGTGCGCGATGTACAACCGTGTCGCCGTCTCCGGCAAGGCCGACGCGAAGGCCGACGAGCTGCTCGCCGCGCGCTCCCCGAAGGCGGTCGCCGACCGCATCAAGGTGCCCGCCCTCTTCGTCCAGGGCCAGCAGGACTCGCTCTTCCCGCTCTCCCACACCGACCAGGCCGCCAAGGCGCTGAGGAAGAACGGCCAGCCCGTCGCCGTCGACTGGATGGCCGGCGGCCACGACGGGGGCAACCCCGAGGCGGCCCGCGTCGAGCGGCGCGTCACCGACTGGTTCGACCGCTACCTGAAGCAGGACGAGAGCGCCGACCCCGGCCCCGCCTTCCGCGTCACCCGCACCGGCGGCGTCGACTCCACCAACGGCGCCGCCGAACTGCGCGGCGCCACCGGCTCCAGCTACCCCGGCCTCGGCCACGACCCGGTCCGCATCCCGCTGACCGGCCGCGAGCAGAAGGTCGACAACCCGGCCGGAGCCGTCCCGCCCTCCATCTCCACCCTGCCGGGTCTCGGCGGCGGCGGACCGGGCGGCGGCGAGAGCGCCGACCAGGGCAGCGGCCTCGCCCAGCTCTCCTCGCTCGGCATCGGCGTCTCCTTCGACTTCCCCGGCCAGCACGCCCGGTTCGACTCGGCCCCGCTGGAGAAGGACCTCAGGATCACCGGCTCCCCGACGGTCCGCGTCAAGGTCTCCGCCGACACGAAGGACGCCGTCCTCTTCGGCAAGGTCTACGACGTCGGCCCCGGCGGCCGGAGCCAGATCCTCCCCGGCCAGCTGGTCTCCCCGGTCCGGGTCACCGGCGCCGACCAGGGACGCACCCTCACCCTGAAGCTCCCGGCCATCGACCACGAGGTGCGCAAGGGGCACTCGCTGCGCGTCGTCCTCGCCGCCACCGACCTCGGCTACGCCTCGCCCGCCGAACCCGCCACCTACCGGATCTCCGCCGAGGGCGACCTGAACGTGCCGACCGCCCCGGCTGTCCGCACCGCGGCGACCCCGCTGCCCACCTGGGTGTGGGCGCTGCCGCTCGGCGCGGCCGTGATCGCCGCCGGGCTGCTCCTCCTGGGCCGCCGCCGCACCAGCGCGCCCCCGGCCGACCCGGAGCTGGCCGACGTACCGCTGAGGATCACCGGCCTCGGCAAGAAGTACGCCGGCTCCACCGACCGGTACGCCGTCCGCGACCTGTCCTTCGGGGTCGAGCGCGGCCAGGTGCTCGGCCTGCTCGGGCCCAACGGCGCGGGCAAGACCACCACCCTGCGCATGCTGATGGGCCTCATCCGGCCCGACGAGGGCGAGATCCGGGTCTTCGGCCAGGCCATCCGGCCCGGCGCGCCCGTCCTCTCCCGCGTCGGCGCCTTCGTGGAGGGCGCCGGGTTCCTGCCGCACCTCAGCGGTCGCGCCAACCTCGACCTGTACTGGCAGGCCACCGGCCGCCCGGCCGAGGACGCCCACCTCGCGCAGGCCCTGGAGATCGCCGGGCTCGGCGGCGCCCTGGAACGCGCGGTACGCACCTACTCGCAGGGCATGCGGCAGCGGCTCGCCATCGCCCAGGCCATGCTGGGCCTGCCCGACCTGCTGATCCTGGACGAGCCCACCAACGGGCTCGACCCGCCCCAGATCCGCGAGATGCGCGAGGTGATGATCCGGTACGCCGAGGCCGGGCGCACCGTCATCGTCTCCAGCCACCTGCTCGCCGAGGTCGAGCAGACCTGCACGCACCTGGTCGTCATGGACCAGGGACGGCTGGTGCAGGCCGGGCCGGTCGCGGAGATCGTCGGCAGCGGCGACACCCTGCACGTCGGGCTCGCCGCCCCCGTGGACGCGCCGCTCGCCGACAAGGTCGCGGCTCTCGACGGCGTCGCCGCCGTCGACCCGACCGAGAACGGCCTGCTCGTCCGGCTCGACGGCATCGGCGCCGACCAGCTCGTCGTCGAACTCGTCCGCCTCGGCGTGCCGGTGGCCTCGGTCATGCCGCACCGCCGCCTGGAGGACGCCTTCCTCACCCTGATCGGAGGTACCGGATGAGCACCCCCGGCACCCTCACCGACCCCGCCCGCACCGACCCCACCGCCCCCGGCTACCGGCCCGGCCGGACCCTGCCGCTGCGCGTCGAGGCCGTCCGCCAGCTGCGCCGCCGCCGCACCCAGGTGATGGCGGCCGTACTGGCGCTGCTGCCGGTCGTCATGGTCGTCGCCTTCGCCGTCGGCGGCGAGCCCGAGCGGCGCGGCCGGGTCAACCTGATGGACACCGCCACCGCCTCCGGGCTCAACTTCGCGGCGGTCTGCCTCTTCGTCTCCGCCGGGTTCCTGCTGGTCGTCCCGGTCGCCCTGTTCTGCGGCGACACGGTGGCGAGCGAGGCGGGCTGGTCCTCGCTCAGGTACCTGCTGGCGGCGCCCGTGCCCCGGGCCCGCCTGCTGTGGAGCAAGCTCGTCGTCGCGCTGGCCCTCAGCGCCGCCGCGATGGTGCTGCTGCCCCTGGTCGGCCTGGTCGTCGGCGGCCTCGCCTACGGCTGGGGGCCGCTCCAGATCCCCACCGGCGGCGCCCTCCCGGCGGGCGAGGCCCTGGGCCGGCTGGCCGTGGTGGTGGCGTACGTGTACGTGTCGCAGCTGGTCACCGCCGGTCTGGCGTTCTGGCTCTCGACCCGTACCGACGCCCCGCTCGGCGCGGTCGGCGGCGCGGTCGGGCTGACCATCGTCGGCAACGTCCTGGACGCCGTGACCGCCCTCGGCGACTGGCGCGCCTTCCTCCCCGCCCACTGGCAGTTCGCCTGGGCCGACGCCCTCCAGACGGAGATCGCCTGGTCCGGCATGCTCCAGGGCGCCTCGGTCTCCGTCAGCTACGCCCTGGTCCTCTTCGCGCTGGCCTTCCGGGGCTTCGCGGGCAAGGACATCGTGTCCTGACCCGGGGGCCGGCGAGCGGCCGTCCGCCTCCCCGGCAGCCGGGAGCGGGCGGCCACTGCCGCTCCCGGCCGGGCCGTTTCGGATAATGGCCGTATGGGACAAGCGACACCGACCGCCGAGCGGGCCTACGAGCACGTGAAGGACCTGATCCTCGACGGCACCTACGGCAGCGGTGAACTCCTCTCCGAGGGGCAGGTCGCCACCGAGCTGGGCATCTCCCGCACCCCGGTCCGCGAGGCGTTCCTGCGGCTGCGCTCCGACGGCTTCCTGGAGCTGTACCCCAAGCGCGGCGCCCTCGTCGTACCCGTCTCCATCGGGGAGGGGCGGGACATCATGCAGGCCCGGCTGCTGCTGGAGAGCTTCGCGCTCGACACCCTCGCGGCGCACGGGCCCGAGGCGCTGCGCCGCGTCGGCGACGACCTGGCCGCCCGCTGCGGGCCCGCCGCCACCCCGCGCGAGGCGCGCGACGCCGGGCACGCCTACCACGCGGCGCTGGTCGCCGCCGCGGGCAACCGCACCGTCGCCGGGCTCTTCGAGACGCTCTGGCACCAGCACCAGCGGTTCACCGCCGCCGCCCTCCTCGGCCGCCAGGAGGTCGCCGACGACACCGCCGAGCACCTGGCGCTGGCCCGCGCCTTCCAGGACGGCGACGCGGTGGCCGCCAAGGGCCTGCTGCACCGCCACATCGGCTCCATCCTGCGCCGCGCCGGGGCCGACGGCGACAGCCTGGCCCTCCCGGACCCGGTCGCCTGAACCCGACGCAGGGCGGCCCGACAGCCGGGTGCGAGCCGCCTGTGCGCTCCGGGAGGTGGGCCCGGCGGGCGGCGCCGCGGGGCCGAACGGCACGACGGCCCCCGCCGCTTCGTCCGGCGCCGCGACCGGCAGCGCCCCCGCCCCCGGCCTGCCGCCGTGAGGCGGCGGGAGGGCGCGACCGTGAGCGGCCCACCGGCTCGCCACCGCAGGCGGGGGCCCCTTCGCCTACGCCAAGGCGCCGCTCCCGGCCCCCTTGCCTCCCCGGCGGTGGCCCCCTGGACGCGGGCGTGGCAGTCGGCCCCGCGCAAGCGCACCGGGCAGCCGCTCGCGGAGCCCGGTTTCAGCGCCGCCCGCCCGCCACCACGTACGCCGTGATCGCGTCGCAGCCCTGCTCGGCGCGGGCCACCCGGCGCTCCAGGACCGGGAAGCGGCCGGGGTCCCGGTGCGGTTCGGCGCCCGCCGTGTCCAGGGCCTGGCGGGCCTCGGACAGGCGGCGGTAGGCGGTACGGCGCAGCTGGTGCCGCTCGTCGGGGGAGGCGGCCGGGGCCCGCCGGTCGTAGCGGCGCCAGGCGCGGTCGGCGGCGGCCACGCGCAGCTCGGCCCTGACCCGCCACGAGTCGGGGCGGGTCAGGAAGTGCGCGGTGAGGACCAGGGCCGCGGCGATCACCGTCTCCAGCACCCGGGAGGGCAGCAGCTGCCGGTCGTCGCCGAGGAAGTCGATGAAGACGAAGACGATCACGGTCAGGCCGAAGGTGGAGAGCGCGTAGTGGTAGCGCACGCCCGCCGCCATCACCGCGCCGAACACGGCCGCCACCAGTGTCAGCGCCCACGCGTCGGTGACCAGCCACGCCACCACCGCGACCATGCCGACCCCGGCCACCGTGCCGAGGCAGCGGTTGAGGGCCCGCCCGAAGACCGGGCCGAGGTCCGGCTTGTAGAGGAAGGCCACCGTCATCGGCAGCCAGTAGCCGCGCGGCCCGTGCAGCAGGTACGCCACGACGGCCGCCGCCAGCGTGCACCCGCCCAGCAGCAGCGCGAACCGGAACCGCTCGGCGAGGCGCGGCCCCGCGTACGCGGGCGGATCGGGCAGCAGGGTCAGCGAGCGCCCCGGTGCCCGGTACACCTCGGCCAGCGCGCGCAGCCCCGGGGTGTCCGCGGTGAACGGCGGCTCCGGCTCCCGCTCCCGCTCCGGGGCGGGGCCCGCCCCGTCCGGCGCCGGACGCCCGGCGCGTACCGGCGGGACCACCCGGGCGGCCAGCAGCGACGGCACCCGGACCACCGCCGGGGGCAGCGGACGGCCCTCCACCATGAGCGCGGTGGCCGCCTCGACCAGCTGGACCGCCGCCCGGAACGCCGTGATCAGCCCGCCGATGGGGGTCTGCCGCTCGGCGTGCCTGCGGGAGCTGTGCACGGCGAGCAGGTCCTGGGCGGTGTTGAGGGCCAGCGTCATCCGCGCCCTGGCCTCGGTCGCCCCCGGGGTGCCCGCCCGCGACAGGGCCCGCTCGGCGGCGTCGAAGACGGCGATGACCGCCTCCCGCTCGGGGCTGTGGCGCCGCCAGAGCCAGGGCAGGCAGGTCAGCGTCAGCGCGAACAGGGCACCGCCCAGCAGCTCCACCGGCCCCGCCCACCAGGGGCCGGGCACGGGGATGCCGGTGCCGACGGTCGCCCCCAGCAGCAGGTGCATCCCGGCCACCGAGGCGAGCGGGCCCCCGACACTCACCCACCCCGACACCAGCCCCGCCACCCCCAGCAACGCCGCGATCACCGCCGCGTCGCCGTAGGTGAGCGCCATCGCCCCGGCCAGCAGCCCGACCGCCGCCGACCCGCCGAGCGCCGCGATCCGCAGGGCCCGCGCCTTGTACGGGGCGGCACTGTCCTGCCCCACCGACCACAGCCCGCCGAGCCCCACGACGACGCCCGCCACGGGATGCCCGGCCAGCAGCCCCACCATCAACGGCACCGAGACCGCCAGCGCCCCCCGCACCGCCGCCGCGCGCGGGAACGGTGCCCGGGCGGCGCGCAGCGACCGCCCGAGCCACCCGGGTACGGCGGTGCGCAACGCGACCACCCGCGCCTCCAGCCCGCTGGGCTCACCCATCACTGTCCTCCGTCCGCTCGACCGGCCCCTTCTGCTCCACCCCCGGGCAGCACCGACCGGAGGGACGTTGGATACAAGGATAGATGCAACAGATGCCGAACGTGTTGCCCGAGGATTTCGGCCGGCCGAACGGCGTCCGGCTCACCTCTCCCCGGGCGCCGCCCGGAAGGACACCCGGCACAGGCGCCGCCCGGTACGGATCACCAGCGGCGCCCCCGGCACCGCACCCTCGGCGGCACTCCCCGCCACGTGCACGGCACAGGCCACCAGCACCGGGTCGAGCCGGGCCCGGGCGGCCCCCCAGGGCCGGTCCGCCACGGCCTCCCACACGCGCCCGTCGCGCACCCGCACCAGGCACCGGTCGGTGTCCAGCGCGGCCCCCACCACGCTCAGCCCCGGCAGCCGCCGGAACGCCTCCGCCGCCCACACCGTCGGCGCCGCCGCCGCGTCCACCAGGGTCCGCGCCAGCACGTCGGCGCTCTGCGGCCAGAGCGGATGGGTCTCCTCGTCGGTCACCGCGTAGAACCCGCGCGGCTCGACGTCGTGCCGCGGCGCCAGCGGATGCCGCCGCACCTCCACGGTCCCGTCCGCGCCGATCCGGCCGGTCACGTCGAAGGCGGTCGGCGCCCGGTGCGCCAGCGGCTTCGGGTCGGGCACCGGCTCCGGCTCGGGGGTCGCCGCGGGCGTCCCCACCCCGGCCGGGGCGAGCAGCCCGTACAGCAGGTCCTGGGTCAGCGCCGTCGACTTGTCCGGCGCCTCCCACTGGTCGTCGACCACCGGCCCCAGCCGCTCGGGGTCGTGCTCGGCGTCGGCCCGCAGCAACTGGGCGTACAGATCCCCGGCGACGTCCAGGCGCGGCGCGCGGCGGGCGAACGCGGCGGTGGGCGAGGCCGCGTCCAGCTCGTCCAGGCCCGTCGCGGCGAGCAGCACCGTCCGGTCGAGCGCCGCCGAGTACAGCGAGGTGCTGCCGTGGTCCCCGACCACCCAGTCCCCGGCGACGACCGCCGCCCGCCACCCCTCCTCGGGCGGGATCACCAGCAGCCCGGCGTCCATCGCCCGCTCCAGCCGCTCCAGCACGCCGCGCCTGCTGTGCCGCGCCCACACGTTCGGGTGCAGCACGGCGGCGACCGCGTACTCGTCCGCGGGGAGCGAGGTGACCAGCTCCAGCGGCAGCTGCGGATGGGTGCCCAGCAGGGAGTGGCTGGACCAGGTGGAGTGGAGCACCACCAGACGTCGCCCGTCGACCGCGCCGAGCAGCGCCCGGTAGCGGTCGCGCAACGGCAGGCTGCGGCGGATGCGGTCCAGGCAGATGTCGCCCACGACCGCCGCCCGCTCCACCGCCTCCGGGCACGTCCCCGCGAGCCGCCCCAGCTGCTCCGAGTGCGACACCCCGATCGCGGCCGGAACCACCTTGCCGCGCCACGTCAGCTCCCGGCGGGAGAGCCCGGCGGGCGCCGTGGCGTCCCCGGTGGTCTCGGTGACCAGCCGGTTGTACCCGGCGCCGTGCGGCAGCACCACCAGCGGCGCGTCGAGCTGCCGCATCGAGGCGTTGACCGTGCACGCCACCGCCAGGTCGAAGGGGCGCCGCGTCGCCTCCGCCCAGCTCAGCAGTCGGTCGCCGACCCCCAGCGAGGTGAAGTAGGCGTGCAGCCCCTCCGCGAACGCCGACCCCGGATTCACGGTGTAGTACGTCTCTATGCCGTCCTCGCGCCGCAGCAGCGGCAGGACGTCCAGCAGCCGCGTCGCCGAGGTCAGCGTCCGCGCCACGCACAGGACGCGGGCCCGGGGCGCCTCCCAGGTGTCCCAGCGGTCACGGCCCGGCCGCCGGTCCTGGCCGGGGAGCGGGCGCCCGGGACGGCGCGTCCGGGGCAGCCCGGGCAGGCGGAACCCCACGGATCACGCACCCCCGGCCCGGCCGCCCGGCCCCCGCAGCTCGGCGAGACGGCGCTCGCAGCTGGCGGCCAGCGCGGTGTCCCCGGTGCGGCCGGCGAGTTCCGCGAGCAGTTCCAGCGCCTCCCGGACCTTGGACGTCAGCCCCCGCGCGCCGGCCCGTTCCGCGGCGTCGGTGGCGGCGGCGACCGCCTCCGCCACCTGTCCGGCGTCCGCGTGCACCCGCGCCGTCAGCAGGGTCAGCTTCGGGACCATCGCCTCGTCCCCGGTCTCCCGGGCCAGCCGCAGCGCCCCGGACAGCAGGCGCCGGGCCTCACCGTGGTCGCCGTCGGCCCGTACGGCGTCGGCCAGGTGGTAGCTCTGCACCACGACGCCGTGCTGGTCCCCGCGCTCGGTGTTGGCGGCAAGGGAGGCGGTGAACCGGTCGCGGGCGTCGGCGGTGCGGCCCTGGGCGAGCGCCACCAGGCCCCCGGTCTCCGCCAGCATGCCGTGCAGCCGGGCGTCCTCGACCCGCTCCAGCAGGGGTTCCCCGGCGCGCAGTTCGGCCGCCGCCCGGTCCAGGTCGCCGAGAGCGCGGTGGGCCCGGGCCAGCTGGTTGCGCATCCGGATCTCGGCGTCGGGCCGGTTCTCCCAGCGGGCCGCCTCGATGCCCAGCGGGTGCGCCTCCAGGGAGTCGGCGTACCGGGCCCGCTCGTGGAAGAGCGGCCACAGCGACTCGCAGATCCGCCAGACCGCGTCGTGCAGCCCCTCGCGGGCGGCGGCCCGCACCACCGCGAGGACGTTGCCACGCTCCGCGTCGAGCCAGTCCAGCGCCTGCCCCTCACCGCTGAACGCCCCGTCGGCGAAGCCCAGTCCGGTCAGCGGGCGGGCGGGCGGGGCCTGGAGGCGGAAGCGGTCGCCGAGCGCCCGGTCGGCGTGCGCGACGGCCTCGGTGTAGAAGGCGGTGACGGTGCGGAGCAGGGACCGGGCCGCCTCGCCGGGCAGCGCGGCGGCCTCCCCGGCGGCGTGCGCCCGCGCCAGGTCGTGCATCCGGAACCGGTGCGGCGGCCCGGCCGGGGCCGCGCCGTCCCGCCCGGGGCCTACGGAGACGACGAGGTGGCTGGTCATCAGGTCGCCGAGGGCCGCCTCGACCCGGGGCAGTCCGGCCGCGCGGGGGAGCGCGGCGGGGAAGGTGGTGCCGGGCAGCGCCCCCAGGAAGCGGTACAGGGCCCGCGTGTGGTCGGGCATCTGCCGCAGCACCGAGTCGAAGACCTGCTCCATCACGTCCACCGTCCCTTCGTCGGCCCCGCCCCCCGCCACCGTGCCCCGCACCGGACCCCGTCCGCCGGGCCCCGGCGCCAGCGAGCGCACCGCGTCGTCCAGCCCCAACTGGGGCCGCTCCACCAGCCATTCGCCGACCGCCCGCAGCGCCAGCGGCAGCCCGCCGCACCGCCGGACCAACTCGGCGGCGGCCGGCCCGTCGGCCTGCGCCACCGGCCAGCCGCGCACGATCCCGATCGCCTCCCGCTCCTCCAGCGGGTCGACCACCAGGTGCACCGCGCCGTCCATCCGCAGCGCGGGCAGCATGGTACGGCTCGTCGCCACCTGGAGCCCGTCCCCGGGGGTGAGGGCCCGGATCTCCGGCGCCTGCCGGACGTTGTCGATCACCACCAGGACCCGCTTGCCCGTGGTGACCGTACGGAACAGGTCGGCACGGGCTCCCAGCCCGGCCGGCTGGTGGGCGTAGGGCACCCCGAAGGCGTGCAGCCACTCGCCGAGCACCCCCGCCACGTCCACGGCACCGTCCCGGCGGAGGTCGGCGAGGTCCACGTACACCTGCCCGTCGGGAAAGAGGACGTGCAGGTCGCTGTGGACACAGTGCGCGATCAACTGGGTCTTGCCGACCCCGCCCAGCCCCGTCACCACCACGGTCCGGACCCCTTCCCCGGCGGCGGCCTCGGCCAGCTCCCGCAGCGTCCGACGCTCCCGGGTCCGGTTGACGAACCCCGGCAGCGGACGCGGAAGCTGACGCGGCGGCCAGTACGGCGCCGGAGCCTGGACGACCAGCGAGTCGATGCGCTGCGCCTGCACCACGGGGCCGAGTACGGTCCCACCCGACACGGTGTTGCTCACCACGGCCCCCGCGCCCGCCTCGTCCCCGTCCACCACAGAACCCCTCCCCGAAGTCCGGTTGCCGTTGCTCACATTAGGCGACATGCCCCCGATCGTCCCGGGGCCGTGCCCCGGACGCGGCACCTCTCGGCTCGCACACCGCCTCCCGTACGGGCGGCTCGTCCGACCCCGCGAAGAACGCCGTCACCCGTCCCGCACACCCCCCACTCGCCAGAGTCCCGTGCTCCCCGTCGGCCACCACCAGCAGCGACCCCCCGGTACGCGCCCGCATCGCCCGCGCCCAGGGCAGTGGCGTCACCACCTCGTCCCGGTGGGCCACCAGCAGCAGCGGGCCACCGGCCCGGCCCGGCTCCACCGGCGGACGCGCGGGGGCGGGCAGGCCCGCGCACGTGCTGGTGCCCGGGACCTCGCCGCTGCCGGGGATCATCGGGCGGGTCGCCCCCAGCACCGGGTAGGCGGCCCGGCGTTCGCCGTAGGCCGCCCACTGCTCCGCGAACGACCCGGCGTGGGTCACCTGGGAGCAGAGCAGGGCGGTGCCCGCGAACGGCGCCACCAGCGGCGGCGCGGCGGCCCGCGCCTTCCCGTCGCCGCCCCCGCCCGGCGCCCGGCCCCGGGCCAGCGCCACCAGCGCGGTCGCCGCCTCCGCCCGGCCGGCCGGCTCGGCGTCCAGGTATTGGTCGGCCTCGGCCCGCCCGTACGTCCCGGCCGGGGTGCGCAGCGGACGCGCCGTCAGCCGGTCGCGCAGGGCCAGCAGCCGGGTGCGTACCTCGCCCGTGGTGGCGCCCAGCCGGTAGCGGCCCGAGCGGCCGGCGAGCCAGCCGGTGAACCCCTCGAACCGCTCCTCCCGCGCCCGCGTCACCCCCTCCAGCAGGCCGCGCAGGTCCGGGTCCGGGGACATGACCGACTCCAGCAGCATCCGGCCGGAGCGGGAAGGGAAGAGCGTGCGGTACGTGGCGCCGAGGCTGGTGCCCCAGGACACGCCGTAGTAGTGGAGCCGGGGCGCGTCCAGTGCCGTACGCAGCGCCTCCAGGTCGCGGGCGGCGTCCGCGGTGGTCAGGGAGGCGACCCAGGCGGGGTCGGCCTCCGCGCAGGCGGCGTGGGCGCGCGCCAGCCGGTCCCAGTAGGCGCGGGCGAAGCGGCGGGCGGGGGCGGCGGGCCGCGGGCCGGCGTCCAGGGACTCGGCGGCCGGACAGGCGGCCGGGCGGGAGCGGCCCGTGCCGCGCACGTCGAGGCCGACCAGGTCGTAGCGGTCCAGCAGGCCCCGGGCGCCGCCGCCCGCGACGCCCACCGGCATCAGCCGTCCGGAGACCCCGGGGCCGCCCGGGTTGAGTGCCAGCGGCTCGGCCCGCCCGCCGCCCGTGGAGGGCAGCACCGCCACCGCCAGCTCCAGCCGCCGCCCCCGGGGCGCCGCCCAGTCGAGGGGCACCGTCAGCGTGCCGCACCGCAGTCGAGCCGCGTGCTGGGCGTACGCCGGACGGTGCTCCGCCGCACCCCACACCTGCGCCTCGGCCTCGCTCGGTTCCGGGCACGTACCCCACGCCAGCTCGCCGACCCGCGCCTGTTCCCTGCTCCCGGCCGCCTGCTGACGGCCGTCACCGTCCGCGCAGCCGCTCGCCAGGACCCCGCCGAGCACCACCCCGGCCACCACCCGCACACCCCACGACCGCCCGCCCACCACACCTCCACCCGCGACAGACCCGAGCCCAGCCCCGCCGACGATAGGCACCCCGGCCCTCCCGCCCCGCCGACGCGCCCCGGCCCTGAGCCGACCGGGTGGCGACGTGGACGGGGGCCGGGCCCCCTTGCCGCGCGTCGGACCAGCGCGTGCCGAGACGCGGCGTCTCCCGCGTCTTCGGCCGACCACGCCGTCCGAGAGCCCCTCGCCGCCGCAGTCCGCCCTCGCCGGCGAGCAGCCCGTGCGCCCGCCGGCCCCGCGTGAACGCGCCGCACCTTCCCGGCTCCGCCCGCGTACCGGAGACATACCGCCGGCGCCGGTCCGGGGGGACGAGCCGTACGCCGGGCGGCCCCGCGCGCCCCCTGCCGAGCCCGCCGCCGGACCGGCTCCGCCCGTCCCCTTCCGCCGCGGCAAGGCCGCCTCAGCGTGCGCCGCGTCGCCGGGCCGGGCAGCGTGAAACCCCGCCTGCGGCGACGCATGACGCCGCGGGCGGGGTCGAACGAGACGGTCGTACCGCAGTGACGGCCGGGGGCCCGGCGCCCCCACCGCTCAGTTGTCGGAGTAGCTGAAGTCCCCCACCGTCCACGCGCTGACGTCCTCGATCGCCACGCGGTACATGCCGCCCGTCTCGGGGATGCCCACCGTGCCCTGGAGAATCCGCGCCACGTGGAAGTGCAGGTGCCGGGGCGGACCGTCCTCACGCCGCTCGTCGGTGAAGACGGCGGCGAACGCGCCGAGCTGGACCGAGTCCGCCAGGACCTCCGAGACGCGTTCGCGCCACACGGCCTCGGGAGCCAGCCGGCCCGTGATGACGGCGCCCCCGGTGACCACGGTCAGAGACATCTGATTGCTGCGCCCGGACTCCACCAGCGCGGCGACGTCAACGAGCAGTGCGTCAGTCTTCGACATGGAACCCGAGTCTAATCCCCGGTGGGCCGCCCCGAGCGGCGCCGCTCACCTGGCGGCGGCCCGCTGCCGGGACGCCTCGTAGAGCACCGTGGTCGCCGCGTTGGCCGCGTTCAGCGAACTGGCCGCCCCCGCCATCGGGATGCTCACCGTGACATCGCACCGCTCGCGCCACGCCCCGGCCAGCCCCGACGTCTCGTTCCCCACCAGCAGTAGCACCGGCTGGGTGAAGTCGAAGTCGTAGACGTCCGCGTCCCCCTTCTCGTCGGTCGCCACCAGCACGAGCGGACGGCCGCCCGCGCGCCGCCGCTCCACCCAGTCCAGCACCTCGGCCGGCGAGGGCACCCGTACGGTCGGCAGCGAGAACAACGACCCGGTCGTCGCCCGCACGCTCTTCGGGTCGTACACGTCGGCGGCGTGCCCCGAGACGATCATCCCGTGCGCCCCGAACGCGTCCGCCGACCGGATGATGCTCCCGATGTTGCCCGGGCTGGTCGGCCGGTCGAACAGCACACCCAGGAAGTCCGGCCCGGTCCCGATCCGGTCCAGATCGTCCGCCGGCACCTCCACCACGGCGATGACCTCGGGCGCCCCCTCGCTCTTCTCCCCCAGCTCCGCCATCAGCTCCGGCGCCAGCGCGACCCGCTCGGCCCCGACCGTCCCCAGCAGCTCCCGGGCCCACCCGGACAGCTTCCGGCTCCCGTCGTACAGCAGCGTCGTCACCGGCCACCCGTACTCCACGGCCAGCGAGATCGGCCGCACGCCCTGCACGAGGAACTCCCGCAGCTGATTGCGCTTCTTCCGGTTCCCGAGCAACGCCTCCCACTGCTGGAACCGCGCGTTTCGAGAAGTGACCCGCTGCACGGCCGGCATCCGTCCTCCAACATGATCGACACTGACGATGCGCCCCGATCATGGCGGAAACCGCACCAGCGAATGGGAAAGCGTACCTGGGGCGGGTGCGGGGGCCGGCGGGTGCGGCCCTGCGGCGCTTCGCCGACTCCTCGGTTGCGCGACCCCTTGGCCTCTTCCACTGTGGGACAAGGACCTCGCCGGGCCGGGCCGCACGCTTCGCAGGCCCCGACCGGACGCCGCACCCGGCGACGCGGGCGGCCTCCGGTGCGAAGGCGGACGCGGGCTCTCCCACATCGCCTTCACCACACCGGGCGAGGACCTCGGCAACGAGTGGCTCGAACCGGTCACCGACGAGGTGTACGGGCAGCTGCCGAAGAAGGGAGCGACGGCATGACCGTCCTGGACGAGACCTACCGGCTGGCAGACGGCGCCGAGATCCCGAGGCTGGGTCTTGGCACCTGGTTCATCGACGACGACAAGGCGGCCGACGCGGTCCGCGCGGCCGTGGGGATCGGCTACCGCAACATCGACACCGCCCAGGCGTACGGCAACGAGCGCGGCGTCGGCGAGGGGGTGCGCACCTCGGGAGTGCCCCGGGAGGAGCTGTTCGTCTCGACCAAGCTCGCAGCGGAGATCAAGGACCACGATCGGGCGCTCGCCGCGATCGACGGCTCGCTCGACGAACTGGGCCTGGACCACATCGACCTGATGCTGATCCACAGCCCGCAGCCGTGGGACGACTTCCGCGGCGGCGACTACGCCGAGGGCAACCGCGCGGCCTGGCGCGCCCTGGAGGAGGCCCACCAGGCCGGCAAGATCCGCTCCATCGGCGTCTCCAACTTCCAGCGCCACGACGTGGAGAACATCCTGCGGGGCGCCACCGTCGCCCCGCAGGTGAACCAGTTGCTCGTACACGCCGGCAACACCCCCACCGAACTGCTCGCGTACTGCGAGAGCGAGCAGATCCTGGTCGAGGCGTACTCGCCGATCGCGCACGGCGCGATCCTGAAGAACGCCGAGGTCAAGGCGATGGCGGAGAGGTACGGGGTCTCCGTCCCGCAGCTGTGCGTCCGCTACACCCTGCAACTGGGCACGGTGTCGCTGCCCAAGACGGCCAACCCCGACCACATGCGCTCCAACGCCGAGGTCGACTTCGCGATCTCCGAGGCCGACATGGAGACCCTGCGGGACCTGCGGGACGTGGACTACGGCGAGGACAGCGTCTTCCCCGTCTACAGCGGCAAGTGACGCCGGACCGCCTCGCGCCGGTGTCGCGGCCGATGCCGGCGAGCCGGGCTTCCTGGCCGCCGGAGGCCGTGAGCTGGCCGGGAGTCCTACGGAAGCGCATCCGGCGGAGCCGTCCCCGGCCTGCCCCGCACCTTCGGGATCTCTCTGACCGAAGCCCGACACCGCACGGAAGGCGAGCACCACGGCCCCCTGGAAACCCTCCGGCCTGGAGCGGATCGGAGCGGCGGGAGAACTGCGTCTGGAGTCCGAACGCGCCGACGGCAGCACCGGCGTGGACGCCGCCTACCGGGAGAAGTAGGGCCAATAGCCGACTCGGCCCGCGCCCTCCACCCTGTGCTTGGAACCTCGCTGATCGACAGGGCCGCCGCCACGCGCCCGGAACACGACCCACCCTGCGTGGTGTCGCTGGCGCCCCCGGCAGGACTCGAACCTGCGGCCAAGCGCTTAGAAGGCGCCTGCTCTATCCACTGAGCTACGGGGGCCGGTGCGGTGTGCCCGGGTACCGGGTGGTCCGGGGGCTGTGGCCGGGCACAAGGATAGGGCTCCGGCCGGGCTGGCCCGGTTGCTTCACGCGCGTGGCATGATGTGGAGGTTCGGTGAAGCACAGCGATAATCGCAGGTGAGTGCCGATCGCGCAGTTCTTTTGACGCCTTGTGCGGTGGGTGTTGTGCACTCGTTATACCTGCGTCACCTGGAGATCTGACCTTTCCCGCCATACGGGGCGATCGGGAACGGTGTGAGAGTGGGCCGACCCGGTCGGCGAGCGCACCGGTTCGGGCGGATGGCGGCGCGGGGTCAGCGCCCCATCCGCAGGCCGTCCCGGTCGGCGCCCCGGCCCAGCACCGCCTTGCGGACGGCCGCCAGTGCGGCGGTGTCCTCGGGGGCCGGGGCGGGGGCCTCGGTGGCGCGGGCGAGGTTGACCAGGCGTAGCGGGTCGTTGGCCATGCGGTGCGGGATGTACTCCGCGGAGGCCACCTCCCAGGCGGCGCCGGGCTTGCGGGGCGCGGTGAAGGTGAAGCGGGCGGCGGAGCCGAGCTGGCCGCGCGGGTCGGTCATCTCGCCGGCGACCTGGTCGCCCATGCCGTAGACCACCCAGGTGCCGTTGACCTTCTCGTACGCCTGGGGGACGTGGGCGTGGGTGCCGAGGATCAGGTCGATGTCGCGGCGGCCCTCGCTGCGGGAGGCGGTGAGCTGTTCGGCGACGGCGCGCTGCTGCCGGTCGGGGGCCTCCTGCCACTCCGTACCCCAGTGGACGCTGGCCACCACGACGTCGGCCCCGGCGGCGCGGGCCGCCCGCGCGTCGGCGACGACCTGGTCCGGGTCGAGTGCGTCGACGAGGTGGGGCTTGCCGGGCGGGACCTCCTTGTTGGTCCAGTGGGCGTAGGAGAGGTGGGCGACGTGGGCGTCCCCGGCGCGCAGCAGGAGCGGCCGGGCGCGGTCCTCCGGCGCCCGGGCGGTACCGGTGTGGGCGACGTCGGCGCGGTCCAGGGCGTCGAGGGTCCTGCGGACGCCCTCCTCGCCGTCGTCCATGGAGTGGTTGGAGGCGGTCGAGCAGGTGTCGTAGCCGGCGCCGCGGATCGCCCGGGCGATGTGCGGGGGTGTCTTGAACAGGGGGTATCCGGTGAACGGCCCGTAGTCCTCGCCGACGATGGTCTCCAGGTGGCAGACGGCCAGGTCGGCGCCGGCGGTGACGGCGCGGGCGCCCGCCAGCATCGGCCCGAAGTCGTACCGCCCGTCGTTCTCCGGCGCGAACGGGTCGGGTCCCGCGTCCCGGTCGGGTACGCCCGAGGCGTCGGCGGCGGCCTGCCGGATCACCGCGTCGTGGGCGAGGATGTCGCCGGTCGCGACCAGGGTGAACCGCCCGGGCCCCGGCGTCGGGGGAGCGGCGGCGCCCGGCCGGGGCGCGGGCGGCGCGGGTTCAGGGCCGGCGCAGCCGGCGGCCAGGGCGCCGAGGGCGAGCGCCGCGGCCAGGGTGGCGGTGCGGCGGCGGGTGAGGGTGCGGTGGTGGGGCGGGGGCATGGCCGACTCCGTGAGGGTGGGGGCGTTACCTCCAGTTATGTGATGATCCGACCGAACGGCATGCGGAGGGAGTGGGCGCCTCGGCGCAACGGAGCAGCGGCGTCACCCGGCAGGCGTGGCGGACGGCGGTGCGGTCCGGCCGCCCCAACCCTTTCGGGTAGGGGGATTCGGTCGACGTCTCGTGGAGGTTCCGCCGGGACCGGGCAAATCGGTCCGCCCGCCGCCTAGGGTGCGGGCTGTACGTTCACGCCCCGTCACCCGGCGTGCGCCGACCGTTCCGTACGGGGCGGTCGCGCCGCGCGAAACGGGTGCCGGATGCCCGTGACCGGGCGTGGCAGGGGGGTCGGGGCGTGCCTACCAGGGAGTTGTACGTGTCGAAGAAGAAGCTGTGGCTGCGTTCGGCGGCCTCCGTCGGCGTGCTGGCGCTGGCCCTCACCGCGTGCGGCGGGGACGACGGCGCGGGCGCCACCACCGACAAGGGTGGGTCCGTCTCCAAGGAGCCGGCCAAGGAGAAGGCTGAGGAGGAGAAGGGCGGCGGCGAGCTGGCGGCCGGCGAGAAGGCGACCAGCGAGTTCGACGAGGGCGGCACCAAGGTCACCTACGAGATCGTGGCCCAGAAGGTCGACGTCGGTACCGCCGAGGACACCAAGAAGCTGGTCTCCGACCCGAAGAAGGCGGCCGGCCTGGTCCCGGCCGTGGCGCACGTCGAGTTCACCGTGAAGGACGGCGGCCCGGTCGCCGACTACCCGGACGTCGGTCGCGAGATCGAGCTGTACGCGGACGGGCAGCGCGGCACGATCCTGATCGGCGCCTCCGACGACGCCCCCGGCTGCGAGAAGAGCACCGAGGTCAAGGACTGGAAGGCCGGGGAGAGCCACGTCCTCTGCGACACCTACATGGTGCCGGAGGGGGCGAAGGAAGTGACCGTCCAGTGGGCGGCCGACAGCGACACCGACCCGTTCATCTGGAAGTTCGCGAACTCCTGAGTCCGCGCCCACGGCGGTGTGCCGACGTGTCCGGGCCCACGCTCCTCGGCGGAGCGCGGGCCCGGTGTGCTGTGCGGGGCGGGGCTGCCGCGGGTCGACGGCGGCCTCGCCGGACGGCCGGGACCCGCTCCGCCTCCGGAGCCTCGTCAGCCCGGAGGCCGAAGCCGGACCTGGCGTCGAAGGCGGCGCCGCACCGGGCTTCTTCGTGCCGGTGACCCGGTGACCGGTGACCCGGTGGTCGGTGGTCGGTGGGGGCGGTGCCCTTGACGGGTGCCGGGGCTGGCCGCCGACGTGGTCGGCCTGGAACGCGATGCCGCTGTACGTCGGGCCGACGATGCCACTGTAGATCCGGATCTCCGGGAGACCTTCGAGGCGGGCGGAGGCGTGCGAGGGTGCGCCGGGGCGTGGCCGGGGAGGGCGTCGCGGGGCGCGACTCGGGGCCGGCGTTCCCTTCCCGTGTCCGGCGATCGGGGAATCGCGGAGACCTGTGCGCCGCTCTGCCGCGGCGGCGCGAGTTCCTTCCCCGGCCGCCGCCGGGCCCCGCCGCCAGGTGACAGCCGCGCGGAAATGCCCCATACGCTTCAAAATGGCGCCAAAATTGGGCATTCTTCGCTTGTGGTGACCTTGGACGTACGGCCTCAGCTCCTGGACGCTCTCTCCGCCCTGCGCGACCGCGTCGCCGCCGCGCGCTTCCCGCTACCCGTGCCCGGCGCCCCCCGAGCCCGCGTCAGCCGCGACGAACTCCTCGCCCAGCTCGACGACTACCTGCTGCCCCGCCTCCGCGCCCCCGAGGCCCCCCTCCTCGCGGTCATCGGCGGCTCCACCGGCGCGGGCAAGTCCACGCTGGTCAACTCCCTGGTCGGACGGCAGGTCAGCGAAGCGGGCGTCCTGCGCCCCACCACCCGTACCCCGGTCCTCGTCTGCCACCCCGACGACCACCACTGGTTCGGCGCCGGACGCGTCCTGCCCGGCCTCGCCCGCATCCCGCACCCCACCCGGCACACCGGCACTCCCGACCCCGACCCCGACCACGACGAGGACGACGACACCCCCGGCGGCCCCGGCGCCCCCGTGCTGCGCGTCGAGACCGCGCCGACCCTCCCGCGCGGCCTCGCCCTCCTCGACGCCCCCGACATCGACTCCCTGGTCACCGGGAACCGCCTGCTCGCGGCCGAACTCATCGCCGCCGCCGACATCTGGGTCATGGTCACCACCGCCGCCCGCTACGCCGACGCCGTCCCCTGGCACCTCCTGCGCACCGCCAAGGAACACGACGCCACCCTCGTCAGCGTCCTCGACCGGGTACCGCACCAGCTCGTCGCCGAGGTCTCCCGGCACTACGCCGCGCTCCTCACCAAAGCCGGGCTCGGCGACGTCCCCCGCTTCACCGTCCCCGAACTCCCCGAATCCGCCGGGGCCGGCGGCCTCCTCCCCGCCACCGCCGTCGCCCCCCTCCGCGCCTGGCTCACCCACCGCGCCCAGGACCCCGACGCCCGCCGCCACGCCATGTCCCGCACCGCCGAAGGCGCCCTCGACTCCCTGCGCGCCCGCATGCCGGAACTGGCCTCCGCCGTCGCCGCCCAGTACGCCGCCTCCCT
This sequence comes from Streptomyces sp. BBFR102, assembly GCF_051397025.1. Taxonomy (NCBI): domain Bacteria; kingdom Bacillati; phylum Actinomycetota; class Actinomycetes; order Kitasatosporales; family Streptomycetaceae; genus Streptomyces; species Streptomyces sp. BBFR102. The sequence continues at coordinate 1,675,354 of NZ_CP195757.1, read as the reverse complement.
CCGCCTGACCGGCGCCGTCGAGGACGCGTACGCCGGGCAGTACGACCGGCTGCGCGCCCGGCTCGACGACGGTGAGGTCCTGACCGGCGACGCCGTCAACCGCTGGCGCAGCTTCCCCCTCGACTGCACCGGCACCGAACTCCTCGACTCCCTCGTCGACGGGCTCGTCTCCCTGGCGCTGTGCGCCGTCACCGCCGCCGACGCCGCCGTCGAGGAGACCTGGCACACCGAACCCGCCGCCCGCGCCGACCGGCTCACCGCCGACCCACCCGACCACGCCGCCGTCGAGCACCGCCTCGGCATGGCCGTACGCCGCTGGCGCCGCGTGCTGGACGAGTACGTGGAGGACGAACTGCGCGGCTACGAACGGGCCGCCGCACCCGACCCGGAAGCGGTCGCCGGACTCCTGGGCGCGGTGCTGCTCGGCGGTCGCCGGGGCCGCGCCGCGGGCAAGGGCCTCGCCGAACGCGTCGGCGCCCAGGGCGCGACCCGGCTCCGCGACCGGGCCGGACGCCTTCTCGACGAGTACCTCGACCGGGCGGTGCACGCCGAACGCGACCGGCGGCTGGCCGCCGTCGAAAGCCTCGGAGTCCACCCCGAGCCGCAGGCCGAACTCATCGCCGCCCTGTCGGTCCTTCAGAAGGAGAGGTGACGCGACGGTGACCAGCACCGCCGAGCACGCCCAGCAGACCGAGGAAGCAGAGGAGACGCGGGAGAGCGAGGGCCCCCCGCCCCCGGCCGGGGCCGCCGCCGACTCCGGGGCCTGGGACGACGGGCTCATCGCCCGCCGTGCGGCCGCCGCCCCCGGGGGCGGGCAGCCCGCGGTGCCAGGCTTCCCCGCGCCGCCCACCACAAGGCCCGCGCCCGACGCGGACGGCGGCGCCGCCGACGACCTGTCGGCCCGTCTGGACGCCCTGCGCGAACTGACCGGGCTCTCCCGGCCGCGCGTCGACGCCGCCACCCTCGCCGAGGCCGGCCGCGTCCTGGACGACGCGGCCGCCCGGCGCCGCCTCTCCCGCAGACACACCGTCGTCGCCCTCGCCGGAGCTACCGGAAGCGGCAAGTCCACGCTCTTCAACACCCTCGCCGGAGTGACCATCTCCGACACCGGCGTCCGCCGCCCCACCACCTCCGCCGCGCTCGCCTGCAGTTGGACCGACGGCGCCGCCGCACTCCTGGACCGCCTGGAGATCCCCGGCCGCCTGCGCCGTCGCCCCGTCCAGGGCCCCGACGGGCCCGGCCCCCTCGACGGCCTGGTCCTCGTCGACCTGCCCGACCACGACTCGGCAGCCGCCGAACACCGCGCCCAGGTCGACCGCGTCCTCGCCCACGTGGACGCGGTGATCTGGGTGGTCGACCCGGAGAAGTACGGCGACGCCCTCCTCCATGAGCGGTACCTGCGCCCCATGGCCGGGCACGCCGAGGTCACCTTCGTCGTCCTCAACCAGGTCGACCGGCTCCCCGAGGACGCCGCCGACCAGGTCCTGGACGACCTGCGCCGCCTCCTCGACGAGGATGGCATCGCCCTCGGCGAGCACGGCGAACCCGGCGCCACCGTCCTCGCCCTCTCCGCCCTCACAGGTGACGGCGTCGGCGAACTCCGCGACTGCCTGGGCCAGCTCACCTCCGAACGCCGCGCCGCCGCCCGCCGCATCGGCGCCGACCTCGACGCCGCCGCCGACCGGCTGCGCCCCGTCTACGTGCCGACCGGCCGGGTCGGACTCAGCGAGGAGGCCCGCGAGGCGTTCACCGACCGCCTCGCCGAAGCCGTCGGCGCCGCCGCCGCCGGCCAGGCCGCCGAACGCGCCTGGCGCCGCAACGCGAACCGCGCCTGCGGCACTCCGTGGCTGCGCCTGTGGCGCTGGTACGAGGCCCGCCGCGCGCCCCGTACCGCGGAGCGGCCGCCCGGCGACATCCCGGACGGCGAGGCGACCACGGCCCGCCAGCGCGTCGAGCAGGCCGTCCGCGTCGTCGCCGACGAAGCCGCGTCGGGCCTGCCCGCGCCCTGGGCCGGCGCCGTGCGGGAGGCCGCGGGGCGCGGCGCCGACGGGCTGCCCGAGGCCCTGGACGGCCTCACCGCGCCCGAGCCGGCGCCGGCCCGCCCGCCCCGGCCCGGCTGGTGGCCGGTCGCCGTGCTGGCCCAGGTGTCGATGACGCTCCTCCAGGTCGTCGGCGGTGTCTGGCTGCTGGCGCAGGTACTGGGCGTGTTCCCCCCCGACCTCCTGCCGCCGGTCCTGCTGATGCTCGCGGGCATCGTCGGCGGCCCGTGCGTCGAGTACGGCAGCAGGCTGGCCGCCCGGGGGCCCGCCCGCCGGTACGGGGCCGACGCCGAACGGGCGCTGCGCGACGCGGCGGCCGGCTGCGGACGGGCCCGCGTGCTCGACCCGGTCGCGGCGGAACTCCTGCGGTACCGGGAGGTGCGTGAGCGGTACGCGCGGGTGCTCGACCCGGTGGGCGGGAGCGGTGCCCGGGGGCGAGCGGGCGGCAGTACCGGCGGCCGGGTGGGCGAGTTGTCCACAACCGGTCGGTAACCCACAGGCCCGAACAGGCGCTTCGCGGCCCGGCCAGAGTGGGCGGCGCGCGGGGCACCGGCCCCGGCACGGCTCCGGAGAGCCGGGCCGGAGGGCCGGGCCGTCCCGGGCACCGGTGGGCAGGTGACGGCGCGGGCGGTCCGCGCGGCCTCCCTCCGCGCCTGGCGGGGAGTGGACGAAGATGAACGAGACGATGGTCACCGTGGTCGGCAACGTGGCGACCACCCCGGTGTACCGGGAGTCGGCGCACGGCCCCATGGCCCGCTTCCGGATGGCGGCCACACCGCGCCGCTGGGACCGGGAGCGGCAGACCTGGACCGACGGCCCGACCAGCTTCTACACCGTCTGGACCACCCGGCAGCTGGCCTCCAACGTCACGGCCTCGGTCACCGTGGGGGAGCCCGTCATCGTCCAGGGCCGCCTGCGGGTCCGCGAGACCGAACGGGGCGGCCAGCAGTGGACCACCGCCGAGATCGACGCCGCCTCGGTCGGCCACGACCTGACCCGGGGCACGGCGGCGTTCCGGCGCGTCCGCAAGCCGGCCGGTACGTGGCCGGGTGCGACGGGGACCCAGGACAGCCGTTCCGCGGCGGCGGCGCAGCGGGCGGCGGGGGGTACGGGCGGCGCCGGCGGGGAAGGGGGCGGGGCGGCTTCATCAGGGGTGGAGCCTGATTGGAGTGCGAGTGGCGTGGGGGCTGGTGGGGAGTGGGGAGCGGGGGGTGGTGTCGACGGGGGTGCGGGTGCCGACGCCGGTGCGGATGGGGATGCGGTGACTGAGGCTCAGGCTGGTGCTGGTGCTGGTGCTGGTGCTGGTGCTGGTGCTGGTGCTGGTTCGGGAGCGGGAGCGGGAGCCGGGGCACGTCGGCGGGGGCGGGCCGCCTCGAAGGGGCGGGTGGGCGCCAAGGGGCGGGGCCTGGCGGAGGGCGGGGAAGGCGCTGGTGGAGACGGGAAGGGCGGGGAGAGCTGAGGGCGGGGGCAGTGCCCGTCACCGCCGTCAGGAAGGGTGCCCCTCGACCCGCAACGGGACCACGACCCGCAACGGGACCACGACCCGCAACGGGACCACGGCCCGCCGCGCGGCCCTGAGCCGGTTCGACCTTCCCCCGTGCCGTGCCCCATACAGCCGAACAACCCCCGCCCCCTCCCCATGGGCCGCCTATGCCTTCCTTACGCCCCTTCCCCCCGACTTCTGGCGCCCCGTCAATAACGATTCCGACGCGGATCGATTGGCCGGAAGCTCTCATGGGCAAGGCTTCTCCTTCGCCTCCTAGGATGCCCGGCGTAGCTCACGGGGCACTTGATTCTGCTGGCGGGACGACTTCCCCCCTCGTGAACACGTCCCGCCCGGAGGGGAATTGCATGTTTTCTGTTAGAAGTCGGGCCATTTCGCGCCTGGCGGCGGCGACCGTGGCGTCGGGCCTGGTCGCGGCAGGTGCCCTGACCGGAGCCGGGACCGCGGCGGCCGACGAGGCGGCGGCCGGGCACCCTGGCGGGGCCTCGGCCACGCTGAGCGGGCTGAAGACGTACGACCAGGCCGTCATCCGTGGTCAGGGCGGAGACCAGAGGGTGTCCGCCGGGCTCTTCGAGATGGTGGTCGACGGCGGCGGCTCGCTCCAGACGTACTGCATCGACATACACAACCCCACGCAGAAGGAGGCGAAGTACCGGGAGACCGCCTGGGACGCGACCTCCCTCAACGCCAACAAGGACGCCGGGAAGATCCGCTGGATACTCCAGAACTCCTTCCCCCAGGTGAACGACCTCGCGGCGCTGGCGAGCAAGGCCGGCGCGGGCGCGCTGACCGAGAAGACGGCCGCCGCCGGTACGCAGGTGGCCATCTGGCGCTACTCCGACGGTGCCGACGTCGAGGCGCTCGACCCGGCGGCCGAGAAGCTCGCCGACTACCTGGAGAAGAGCGCGCGGGCGCTGGCCGAGCCGAAGGCGTCGCTGACCCTCGACCCGCCGGCCGTCTCCGGCAAGGCCGGCGAGAAGCTGGGTCCGGTCACCGTCCACACCGACGCCGACAGCGTCAGCGTCACCGGTCCCGCCGACGCCTCCGCCGGCGCCACCGTGGTCGACGAGGCGGGCAAGCCCGTCACCGAGGCCGCCGACGGCAGCCGCCTCTTCTTCGACGTGCCCCCCGCCGAGGAGGGCGCCGAGCACAGCGGCAGCGCCACGCTGACCGTCCAGGCGTCCACCACCGTCCCGGTCGGCCGCGCCTTCGCCTCGGACACCAAGAGCCAGACCCAGATCCTCGCCGGTTCCAGCGAGTCGACCGTCTCCGCCACGGCCACCGCCAACTGGGCGGGCAAGGGCCCGGTCCCGGCCGTGTCCGCCGAGAAGAACTGCTCCGCCTCGGGTGTCGACCTCATCGCCTCCAACCAGGGCGACGAGGACTTCACCTTCGAGCTGATGGGCGTCGAGCACACCATCGCCGCGGGCAGGACCCGGACGGTCACGGTCCCGCTCAAGGAGGACCAGGCGTACGACTTCACGATCACCGGCCCGAACGGTTTCGAGAAGCGCGTCACCGGTGTCCTCGACTGCAAGACCGCCGGTGAGACCGGTGGTGGCGCGCAGCCGTCCAGCGAGCCCAGCCCGGTCTCCGCGCGCAGCACCCCGGTCGGCGGCGACGGCCAGGACCTGGCCGCCACCGGCGGTTCCAGCGCCACCCCCGTCATCGGCGGCATCGCCGTGGCCCTCGTGGTGATCGGCGGCGCGACCGTCCTCCTGCTCCGCCGCAAGAAGGCCTCCACCGAGAGCTGACCCGTCCCGGCGCGGCAGCGCGCCGTCGGTCCGCCGCCGTCCCGGCGTGCGGCGGACCCCCGCACGGGACCCCGCCCTGACCCGGGTCCCGGGCCCCGGCGCCGGGGCCCGTCCCTCCGGCGGGCCCCGGCGTTCCGCGCGTAGGGCGGCGGCCCGGGACCCCGGGCCGCCGCCGGACCGCGAGCCCCCTGTGGTACCCGTTTTCGCCGTGCGCCGCCCGTGCGGCAAGATGGGTGTATCTGCCCACACGGCGGAGCTGACCACCCACACGCCTGATCCAGACTGCCGGACGGTTTCTCTTGGCTGAGTACATCTACACCATGCGCAAGGCGCGTAAAGCGCACGGCGACAAGGTGATCCTCGACGACGTCACGCTGAGCTTCCTGCCCGGCGCGAAGATCGGCGTCGTCGGGCCCAACGGTGCCGGTAAGTCGACGGTGCTGAAGATCATGGCCGGGCTGGAGCAGCCGTCGAACGGCGACGCGTTCCTCTCCCCGGGCTACACCGTCGGCATCCTGCTCCAGGAGCCGCCGCTCGACGAGTCCAAGACGGTCCTGGAGAACGTCCAGCAGGGCGTCGCCGAGACCAAGGGCAAGCTCGACCGGTTCAACGAGATCGCCGAGCAGATGGCGACCGACTACTCGGACGCGCTGCTGGAGGAGATGGGCAAGCTCCAGGAGGAGCTGGACCACGCGAACGCCTGGGACCTCGACGCCCAGCTGGAGCAGGCGATGGACGCGCTGGGCTGCCCGCCCGGCGACTGGGCCGTCACCAACCTCTCCGGTGGTGAGAAGCGCCGCGTCGCGCTCTGCAAGCTGCTCCTGGAGGCGCCCGACCTGCTCCTCCTCGACGAGCCCACCAACCACCTCGACGCCGAGTCGGTGAACTGGCTGGAGCAGCACCTCGCCCAGTACCCGGGCACCGTCGTCGCCATCACCCACGACCGGTACTTCCTGGACAACGTCGCGGGCTGGATCATGGAGCTCGACCGTGGCCGCGCCATCGGCTACGAGGGCAACTACTCCACGTACCTGGAGACCAAGCAGACCCGTCTCAAGGTCGAGGGGCAGAAGGACGCCAAGCGCGCCAAGCGCCTCAAGGAAGAGCTGGAGTGGGTCCGCTCCAACGCCAAGGGCCGCCAGGCCAAGTCCAAGGCGCGCCTCGCCCGGTACGAGGAGATGGCGGCCGAGGCCGACAAGATGCGCAAGCTGGACTTCGAGGAGATCCAGATCCCGCCGGGCCCGCGCCTGGGCAGCGTCGTCGTGGAGGTCGAGCACCTCAGCAAGGCGTTCGGCGACAAGGTCCTCATCGACGACCTCTCCTTCACCCTGCCGCGCAACGGCATCGTCGGCGTGATCGGCCCGAACGGCGCCGGCAAGACCACGCTGTTCAAGATGCTCCAGGGCCTGGAGGAGGCCGACTCCGGCTCCATCAAGGTCGGCGAGACCGTCAAGATCAGCTACGTCGACCAGTCGCGCGCCAACATCGACCCGAAGAAGACGCTGTGGGCCGTCGTCTCCGACGAGCTGGACTACATCAACGTCGGCCAGGTCGAGATGCCCTCGCGCGCCTACGTCTCCGCCTTCGGCTTCAAGGGCCCGGACCAGCAGAAGCCCGCCGGCGTCCTCTCCGGCGGTGAGCGCAACCGCCTCAACCTCGCGCTCACCCTCAAGCAGGGCGGCAACCTCCTCCTCCTCGACGAGCCCACCAACGACCTGGACGTCGAGACGCTCTCCTCGCTGGAGAACGCCCTGCTGGAGTTCCCCGGCTGCGCCGTGGTCGTCTCCCACGACCGCTGGTTCCTGGACCGCGTCGCCACGCACATCCTGGCGTACGAGGGCAACTCCAAGTGGTTCTGGTTCGAGGGCAACTTCGAGTCGTACGAGAAGAACAAGGTGGAGCGGCTCGGCGCCGACGCGGCCCGTCCGCACCGCGCCACCTACAAGAAGCTGACCCGGAGCTGACCCGCGTGGCCCGTCACCTCTACCGCTGTCCCCTGCGCTGGTCGGACATGGACGCCTTCGGGCACGTCAACAACGTCGTCTTCCTGCGGTACCTGGAAGAGGCGCGGATCGACTTCATGTTCCGGCTGGCGCCGGGGAACGGCAGCAGGTCGTTCTCCGGCGGCTCCGTCGTGGCCCGCCACGAGATCGACTACAAGCGCCCGCTCGTCCACCGGCACGAGCCGGTGCTCGTCGAGTCGTGGGTGACCGGTATCCGCGGCGCCTCGCTGACCATCGCCTACGAGGTCAAGGACCCCGACACCGAGGAAGGACCGGGCACCGTCTACGTCCGCGCCTCGACCGTCGTGGTCCCCTACGACTTCGAGACGCAGCGCCCGCGCCGTATCACCGACGAGGAGCGGTACTTCCTGGAGAAGTACCTCCCGGAGGAGCCCGGTCCCGAGGACGCGGGCGTGCCGGGGGCGCGGACCGCGTGAGTACCGCACCCCTGCGCCCGGCGGACCGCGGGGAGGCGGCCGATCTGGCCGCCTTCCTGCGCCGCCTGGTCCACTACGACAAGGCCGCCGCCGTCCGCCTCCAGCTCACCGGGGAGCGGCTGGCGGTCTTCGGGCGCCCCGCCTCGTTCGAGGTGCTGGCGGTCCGCACCGTCCTGCTGGACTCCGCACCGGCAGCCCTGGACCGCACCGTCTCCGCGGGTGAACTGCTGGAACTGGTCCACGCCGAGGCCGAGCCCGGCGCGCCCTTCGGCGTCCCGGCGGCGGTGACCGGCCCGCCCTGGGCCGGGGTCCTGCCGCCCCGCACCGGCTGGCGGCCCGAACCGGGCCTTCCCGCCCCCGAGGCGCTCCGCGCGGCCGTCGCCGGCGTCGTCGCCGAGTTCCGCACCCGCACCGAGGCGCTGGCGCCCGAGGAGCGCACCCGTTCCGCGCTCGACGCGATCGGCCACGAGATCTGGTCCCGGCCGCTCGGCGACACCGCCCTGCCGGTCCGCGCCGCGCACGCCGCCCACGCCATGGGCTTCCTGCGCCCCGCGCCGGTCCGGGCACCCGCCGCCCCGGCCGAGCCGTTCGCACTGCGCTCGGCGGGCGCCTGGCTGCGGCTGCGTACGCCGTACGGGTCGGTGGCGGTACGCCGGGCCGGGCTCGGGGCGTTCGGGGTCAGCGTCCGCTGATCCACGAGGGCCCGGCCGCCCAGGTGCCGCACATCGGCCCGTACGACGAGGAAGGCCCCACCCTCGCGCGGCTGCACGACGACCACCTGCCCCGCCACGGCCTCCGGCCGCGCGGCGAGCACCACGAGATCTACCTCTGCGACCCGCGCCGCACCGACCCCGCCCGCCTGCGCACCATCCTCCGCCAGCCGGTCGAACCCTCCGACGGCTGACCGGACGCAAGCGGCCCCGGTCACTCCCCGCGCTGCTCCGGGTCCGGCCACACCCCGAGATGGTCGCTCTCCAGCTCCAGCAGGACCCGGTCGCGCAGGTCGAGGGCGGCGACGTGGTCGGCGGGGAGCTGGAGGCGCCCGGCCCGGTCCAGCATCGCGTACTCCCGGGCCACCACCGCCTCCTGGCCGGTGGCCGCGTCGACCTCGGTGCGGCGCAGCACCTCCGTGGACGTGCGGCCGTCGCGGATGGCGACCGTGCGCCGCACCTCGGAGGCGACCGCCTGGTCGTGGGTGACGATGACGATGGTGGTGCCCAGCTCCTCGTTGGCGGTGCGGAACGCGGCGAAGATCTCCTCGGCGGTGTGCGAGTCGAGTTCGCCGGTCGGCTCGTCGGCGAGGAGGACCGCCGGTTCGTTGGCGAGGGCCACCGCCAGCGCCACCCGCTGCTGCTGGCCGCCGGACATCTGGTGCGGTCGCCGGTCCCGGCAGTGCGCGACGCCCAGCAGGTCCAGCAGCTCCTGGGCGCGGCCGGCGCGCTTGCGGGCGCCGCCGCGCAACTGCATCGGCAGCGAGACGTTCTGCGCCGCCGTCAGGTACGGGAGCAGGTTGCGGCCGGTCTGCTGCCAGACGAAGCCCACCACCTCCCGCCGGTAGCGCAGCCGCTCCTTGGCGCCCATCGACAGCAGGTCGCACCCGGCGACGGTGGCCGCCCCGGCGCTCGGCTCGTCAAGGCCGGCCAGGATGTTCATCAGCGTCGACTTGCCGCTTCCCGAGGCACCGACCAGCGCCATCAGCTCGCCCTCGCGCACCAGCAGGTCCAGCCCCTGGAGCGCCTGCACCTCCACGCCGTCGGCGGAGAAGATCCGCACCAGCCGGTCGCAGGTGATCAACGCGTCCTGGCCGTACGCCGGACGGTCACGGCGGGCCGCGGCCCGCGCCTCCAGCTCGGCCAGCGACACGCCGCCGGTGCCGGGCCCGGGTTCGGTGGGGTGGGTCATGGTCGAACTCCCGCCTTGGATGCCGTACGGAATGGGGCACGCGCCCGCGTAGAACGGTCCCGGGGACCGGGGCGGGACCTCACCGGCCGTCCCCGGCGCGCAGTTCGGTCGCCGCCGTGCGGCGCGCCGTCCACCATGCCTGCGTGGCGGCCACCGCCACGGTCAGCAGGATGCTCCCGGCGGCCGGCAGCAGCAGCGACCAGGAGTCCGCCCGCAGCTGGACGGCGACCGCGTCGAAGCCGGGCGGCAGGGCGAGCCGCTCCAGGTTCACCCCGTCCACCATCAGCGCGATCGCGGCCCGCCCGACCAGGACGCAGCCGACCGCCGCCAGCAGCGCCTGCGGCAGCGCCTCCAGGACCAGCAGCCGGCGCCCCTGCCGCGCGCTCAGCCCCATCGTGCGCAGCCGCGCGAGCAGCGCCGTCCGCTCCGAGGCCGACTGGAGCAGCGCCAGCAGCACGGCGAGCGCGGCGAAGGCCACCCCCGCCGCGACCGCGCCGGCGTAGAGGCGCTCGGCGCCGGACTGGAGCGGCGAGTCGGTGAGGGCGGCGCGTTCGGAGGACCGCAGGGTCAGCTCCGTGTGCGTCCCGCCCGCCGCCGCGGCCTTCTTCAGCGCGGCGTTGTCCAGGCCGGTGCCGGCGGCGAGGACGAGCGTCGGGAGCGCCTTCGGCAGCCGCGCCCCGTCGACCAGCAGGAACTCCTGGTCGGGCAGGGCGGGCGTGGTGGCGCGCACCTCGGTGACCTGGACGGTGAACCGGCCCAGCGGCCCGCCCCAGCTGTGCCGTCCCTCGCCGAGCAGCTCGGCGGTCTTCGGCGAGGCGATGGCGGCCAGGACGGGCCCGGTCTCCTCGGTGGCCGCCGGGCCGGGCGGCGCCTCGCGCAGGATCTTCGGGTCGAAGGCGCCGAGTCCGCTCTCCCGCGCCAGCCGCGCGTACCCGCCGGGCTCGACCACGGCCATCGCGGTGGTCGTGCCGTCGGGCAGGGAGAGGCTGTAGTCGAGGTGGGCGGCGGTGACGTGCCGTACGCCGTCCACGGCGGCGATCCGGTCGGCGAACCCGTCCGGGAGCGCTGCCCGGCTGCGCTCCACCCGGGCGTCGGCGCCGGTCGCGAGGAGGGCCGCGCGATCGCGGGCGTCGTCGATCCCGGCGAGCACCGCGCCGCCGAAGGCCGCCGTGGTCAGTGCGATCAGCACCGCGAGCAGCGGCAGGACCTGCGCCGGTGAGCCGCGCCCGGTGCGGGCCACGGCGAGGAAGCCGAGGGCGCCCCGGGTCCGGGCGAGCGGGCGCAGGGCGAGGCGCAGCGGCAGCGGGTAGAGGCGGACCAGGACCAGCGCGGCGATCACCGCGACCAGCACCGGCGCGGCGGCGACCAGCGGGCCGGTGCTGGTCGCCGCGTCCGGACCGCCGCCCCGCAGCGCGAGCACCGCACCGGCGGCGAGCAGCAGCAGGCAGAGTTCGGCGACGGTGCGGCGCCGGGAGGGGCGGGCCAGCACCAGGTCGCCGCGGGCCTCGTGGACCCGGGGTGTGCGGTGGGCGAGGGCGGCGTGTACCGGCAGAGCCAGGCAGGCGAGGACGGCGACGGTCGCCGACGCGGCCAGCGAGGGCCAGGCACGGGCGTCGGGCAGCAGCAGCCAGGCCAGCGCCTGCCCGGCGGCGGCCGCCGGGAGCACCACCACGGCGGTCTCGGCCAGCAGCCGTCCGGCGATCCCGGCTGCGGAGGCGCCGCGCGCTCGCAGCAGGGTCAGCTCGGGGCGCCGCCGGGCCGCGGTCAGCGCCTGCGCCATCAGCAGCACCACAGCGGCGACGGTGCCGACCCCGACGAGGGCGACGGCGGTCACCGAGGAGACGGCCCGGCCGAGGCCGGCGAAACCGTCCAGTGCCCCGACGAGCCCGGTGCTGATCTCGGCGTCGGCGGAGACCACCGTCCGCAGCCGGGACTGGAGCGGCCCGCCGTCGAGCGAGGCCAGCCCCGCCTGGAGCGCCGGCGCGTCCCGCGCGGTGAGCCCCGTGGTGTCGGGGCTGATCCGCCAGTACGTCTGGGGGAGCTGGTCCAGGCCGTACAGGAACGGGCCCGCGTCGGGGGCGAGCAGCAGGGCCGCCTGCCAGTAGTAGCTGGTGGTGAAGGGGGTGCTGCTGGGTGCGGCGAGCAGGCCGGGGGCACGCAGCACGTCGGTGTGGGACCAGTAGGTGGTCCGGGGCGCCAGCGGTTCGACGACGCCGGTGATCCGCACGGCCATGTCCGGGCCCTGGACGGCGGGCAGATGGACGACCGAGCCGGGCTTCAGCCGCATCGTCTTCGCGGTGGCCCGGGTGACGACGGCCTCGGCGCTCCGGTCGGCGGCACGGACGCCCTCGCCCTTCGGCCAGGCCCCGTCGAGCAGCCGGGCATGGTCGGTGAGGCCGTCCTGGGCGGCGACGAGGAAGCGCGGCGGGAGCCCGTCGGGCCGGGGCAGGCCGGGGTCCTCGGAAGGCAGCGGTTCGGACAGCTGCACGCCGAGGGAGCTGTCCTTCGGCGCGGCGGTCAGCGGCGCCGGGAGGAGCGCGTCGATCTCCGCGCCGACCTCGCGCAGCGTCGCCGCGCGCACCGCCTCCTCCCGTAGGGCGGGGGACTGGTGCGGACCCGGCGGGCTGCCCAGCACCTCGACCGCCCCGCCGGCCGGTCCCGCGCCGGCCATCGCGTGGCGCAGCCCTTCCGCCTCGGCGCCCTCCACGGCGCGCGGCAGCGCCCCGGCGAGGAAGGCGGTCACGAGGACCAGGACGGCGAGGGAGAGCGCCTGGAGCGGCGCGGCCCGCAGCCGGGTGCGCACCCAGGGGGCGGCCGTTCGTCCGGCCATGTCAGCGGCCTCCCTCGTGGCGCAGGGTCACGGTCGGGTCGCCCCGGCGCAGAGCGAGCGCGGCGACGATGAGGAGGGGGACCGCGACGACCGCGGCGAGCAGCGCCGCGACCTGGCCCGCGGGGAGTTCGACGAGGACCTCCGGGAGCGGCCTGGTCGCCTCCCCGGTGAGGACGACCAGCGGCACCACGGCGCGGGCGAGGACCGCGCCGAGCAGTGGGCCGACCAGTAGGGCGATGCCGATCAGCACGGCCTGTTCGATGGCGATGAGCCGGGCGAGCTGGCGGCGGGGGGCGCCGAGGGCGCGCAGGACGGAGAGTTCGGCGCCGCGTTCGCGCAGCGATCCGGCGGCGCTGACGGCGAAGCCGACGGCGGCCAGCGCGGCGGCGACCACGGCGACGGCCAGCAGGGCGGCCTGCGGGCCCGCGCCCAGCGGGTCGTCGCGCAGCCGCTCGCCGATGGCCTGCCGGTCGGTGATCTGCTCCGGGTCGGTGTCGGGCCGGGCGGCGAGGGCGGCGGCGGTCTTCGCCGCGTCGCCCGGCGCGGTCCGCAGCCACCACTCGCCGGGGACGGGGGCGTCTGCGCCGATGGCGTGGAGGGCGGCGTTGACGGCCGCCAGGTCCAGCAGGAGCGCCCCGCCGTCCTCGCCCTCGTCGGCGCCCGGGGACCGGTCGCCGGTGGTGGGCACCGCCGCGACGGTGCCGGTGATCTCGGCGCTGAGCGTCTCGGAGCCCACCGGCACGTCGACCACCGACCCGGTGCTCGCGCCGCTGGAGGCGAGGAAGCGCGGGGTGGCGACGGCGGTCAGCCGCGGCGGTTTCGGCCGCTCGGCGGCGACGGTGACGTCGACGCCGGGCGCCGCCTCGGACTCGTAGAGGTAGGGGGAGTCCACCGTTGTCGGGGCGACCCCGGTGAGGTAGGTGACGCGCAGCGCGGTCCGAGCGGTGGTGGCGGGCTTCAGCGGGGTCACCTGCGGGGCGCCGCCCTCCACGGTCTCCTCGCCGGTGTCGCGGTGGCCCTCCCAGGCGAAGCCGTCCGGCAGCGGCACCTGTGTGCCCGGGCCGTCGTCGCCCGCCGGTACGGCGCGGAGTTCTTCCACGGTGAGTTCGTGGCGCTGACCGCGCTCGGCGGGCTGGTCGACCTGGAGCCGTATCTCGGTGACGGTGTAGGGCGCGGCGGCGTCGCGGACCCCGCCCTTCCCGCCGCCGAGCGGCACCTCGACGTCGCGCACCCGGCCGTCCGCGGGCAGCGCCCCGGCGTGGAGCAGGTGGCGGGAGCCGAACCGGTCCTCGACCACCACCGTCAGCCGGGGCGCCAGCGGCTCCCCGTGGTCCCCGCCGACCGCCTTCAGCCGCGTCGTCAGCACCGCGCGGCCGGTCTTCTCCGGCAGCGGCACCCCGGCCCGGCGCGGGGGAGCGGGGCGCAACCGCCGGGCGAGCTGTTCCCGGTCGCCGAGGTCCTCGCGGAGCAGCAGCCCGTCGGCGGCGAACCCGGCGTCCACGGAGAGGACCTCCGCCGTCCGGTTCCCCGCCAGGTCCATCGTGGAGCGCAGCACCGGCGCGGCGTCGCGTACGCCGTCCAGGCCCCCGTACACCGGGCCCCGGGCGGCCTCCGGCACCCGGCCGCCCGCCACCCGGACCTCGGCGCCGGCGGCGAAGTCGGCCTGGTCGCGCTGGGACCGTTCCCAGGTGGCGCCCTGGGCGACGGCGAGCATGCCCATCGCCATGGCGAGGACCATCAGCAGCACCGGGCCCGCGCCGCGCAGCGGGCGGCGGCTGAGCTGCCACCCGGCGAGCGCCCCCGCCAGCCCCCGGCCCTTGGCGGCTTGCCGCTCGGCGAGCTTCGCGACCGGCGGCAGCAGGCGCAGGGTCAGGACGGTGCCCGCGAGCAGGGCGAGGGCCGGGGCGGCGACCAGTAGCGGGTCGACACCGAACTCCCCGCCGTCCGGGGCCGCCTGACGGTCCAGCTGCCAGTACGCGGCCCCGGCGACGACCAGCAGCGCCACGTCCGCGCCCGCCTTGACCCAGCCGGGCAGCGCCCCGGTACGGGCCCCGGTCCGCTGCTCGCCGGAGGCGGCGGAGAGCGCCGGGGCGACCACGGCGAGGGCGCAGCCCAGCGCGGTCGCGGCGGCCACCAGCCAGACGGCGGGCGTCGGCGAGGTGTCGAGCCGCAGCCCGATCCGCTCCAGCGCGCCCTGCCCGGCCAGCAGCCGGGTGAGCGGCCCGGCGAGCAGCGGCGCCAGGACGACGGCGGGCAAGGCCAGCAGCAGCGCCTCCACGGCGGCGAGCGCGGCGACCCGGCGGCGCGAGGCGCCCCGGGCCAGCAGCAGCCCCGTCTCCCCGGCCCGCTCGGTGCTCAGCAGCCGGGCGACCAGCAGCAGCGCGTACCCGGCGAGCAGCACCAGTTGGAGCGCGACCACCAGCAGCGTGGTCCGGGAGACGGTCAGGGCCCGCTCCGAGCGCTCCAGGACCTGCGGCAGCCCGGTCCTCGCCGAGGCGCCGGGACCGAGTACGGGGTCCTTCGCGAGGCGGGCGGCGCCGGCGGTGGCGGCCCGGGCGAGTCTGTCGGTCGCGGTGATGTCGAGGGTGGCGTGGTCGGCGGTCGCCAGCCAGCCGGTGGGACCCGGAGCGACCCGGGGTGCCGCCAGCGCCTTCGGGCCGGTGAGCAGCGGGCCGTACGTGGTGAAGTCGACGGTGCGCTGGCCGCGTCCGCCCAGCTCGTCGAGGAGCCAGTACGGCGCCGAGGTGTCGGCGGGCCGGTACAGGCCGGTGATCTCCACGGTCAGGGTGCGGTCGCTGGCCCGGTCGGTGAGCGTCAGCGGCTCCCCGCCCGGCGCCAGCCGCAGCGCCGCCGCGGCACTCTCCGGCAGCGCCACCCGCAGCGGGTCGGCGCGGGTCCCGCTGCCGCCGTCGCGCGGCCACTTTCCGGCGCCCAGCCGCAGCTGGGAGCGGTCGAGGGCGGCGAGATGGGTGAGCGGCGGCTCCTCGCCCGCCCGCGCCCCGGGCAGCGCGTACGTGGCGGATCGCGGCAGCGTCCGTACGGTCACCGGCAGCCCGTCGAAGGTGCGGCGGGCCCCTTCGGCGACGGCCCGGTCGGCCACCTCGCGGTCCTTCGGGCCGGGTTCGCCGCGGACGACGAGGGCCGCGTCGGCGGCGGCGCGGTGGTCGAGGGTGTGGCGCAGGGCCGCCTCGCCCACCGAGCCGGAGAAGGCGGTGAGGGTGGCCAGGACCGAGGCGGTGAGCAGGACGGCGACGAGTGCGGCGGTGAGCAGCAGCCGGTGGGCACGTAGCCGCAGGAGCACGAACCTGGTCACGAACATCCCCCGTATCCCCGTCGTGGGGAGGCCGCCCCCTACCCGCAGCCGTCCCGCACGTCTGCGGGGAAGCCTGTCCGGGACAGGGGGCCGCCACAACGCCTCGGGAACCGACTTGATCAGATTGTGACCGGAATGCGCTTACCTGGTGCCGGAATGTGCGCATCCCCTCACGCAGGGGAGGGGATGCGGGGGAGCCGGGCGGGGATGGAGGAGGGGCGGCCGGTCAGCCCTCGGTGTTGACCATGGAGGCGGCGGCGTACGTCAGGTAGTTCCACAGGAGCCGCTCCTGCTCCTCGGGCAGGCCCAGCTCGTCCAGGGCCACCCGCATGTGCCCCAGCCACGCGTCGTGCGCGGCCCGGTCGACCTTGAACGGGGCGTGGCGCATCCGCAGGCGGGGGTGGCCGCGCCGGTCGCTGTAGGTGCGGGGGCCGCCCCAGTACTGCATCAGGAACAGGGCGAACCGCTCCTCGGCCGGGCCGAGGTCCTCCTCCGGGTACATCGGCCGCAGCAGGGGGTCCTCCGCGACCCCCTGGTAGAAGCGGTGCACCAGGCGACGGAAGGTCTCCTCGCCGCCGACCTGCTCGTAGAAGGACTGCTCCTGAAGCGTGTCGCGCGGGTCGTTAGTCACGTGACCATGGTGGCAGACGCGGGGGCGGAGGGCCGGGGACCTAGGGCCGGGGGCCCAAGGTCCTTCGGCCGGGCCGGGCCCCGGGGTCCCGGGGCCGTCAGGGCGGTGCATGCGGTGGCCTCGCTCCGACGGGGGCAGCACAGTGGAGGCATGACTGATCCGCGGGGAGCCGAGGGGACGCAGCCGGGCGCGGGCGGGGACGGCTGGGAGCAGGTGGTGGCGCGGGCGCGGGCCGGGCTGGTGCGGGACATCGCCGACCAAGGGGGCTTCGACGGGGAACCGGAGTGGCGGGAGGCGTTCGCGGCCGTGCCACGGCACCTCTTCGTGCCGAGTTACTTCGGGCCCTCGGCCGGCGGGTGGCGGCGGATGTGGGGCGAGGACCCCGACCCGCTGCGGCGCCGGGCCTGGCTCGGCGGGGTCTACACCGACACCCCGCTCGCCACCCGGCTGCGCGACGGCGAACTCCTCTCCTCCAGCAGCCAGCCCTCGCTGATGGCGAAGATGCTCGCCGACCTGCGCGTCCGCGAGGGCGACAAGGTCCTGGAGATCGGTGCGGGCACCGGCTGGAACGCCGCCCTCCTCGCCTACCGGCTCGGCTCCGCCCACGTCACCACCGTCGACCTCGACCCGGACATCACCGACTCCGCCCGCCGCCACCTCGACGCGGCCGGGCTCCACCCGCACGTCGTCACCGGCGACGGTGCCCGTGGCTGTCGCGCCGACGCGCCGTACGACCGCGTCCTCGCCACCTGCGCGCTGGACACCGTGCCGCGCCCGTGGTTGGAACAGACCCGGCCCGGCGGGCTGATCCTCACGCCGTTCGCGACCGGCCTCGTCCGCCTCGCCGTGCGCGGCCCCGACCACGCCGAGGGCCGCTTCCTGCCCACCCCGGCCTACTTCGTCCCGCTGCGCGGCACCGAGCCCCGCCCGGGCCGGGAACCGTCCACCGAGGGCATCGCCCGCCACCTGCTCCACAACGAGGGGTTCCGTTTCCTGCTGACGCTCACCGCCGGGCGGCTTCGCCCCGCCGAGGCGCTGGAGGTGTGGCGGCGCGAGCGGCACCCGGTCCGCGAGCGCTTCGGCCTCACCGCCGACTCGGGCACCCTGACCGCCTGGCTCGACGACCCCGGGGGGCCGTACCGCTGGCAGCTGGAATGACCCCGGGCGTACGCGCGAGGCCGCGCCCGCCCCGTCACGGGAGCGGGCGCGGCCTCGCGCGGAAGGCGGTGGCGGATCAGTCGCGGTGCAGGGTCAGCGTGGTCCAGGCGCCGACGTGGACCCGGTCGCCGTCGGAGAGCGGCACCGGCACGTACGGCTGGATCGGGTCCTCACCGCCGTTGACGGTGGTGCCGTTGGTGGAGTTCTGGTCCACCACCGCCCAGCCGCCGTCCGGCTGCTGCACCAGCATCGCGTGCTGGTGCGAGACGCCCGGGTCCTCCGGCGGCACCGACAGGTCGATGTCCGGGGTGTCACCGGTGGAGTGGCGCCGGCGGCCGATCGTGAACTGGTTCCCGACCAGCGCGTGGCGCTGCTCAGGCGAGTACGCCGGCAGGTTGAGCCCGTTGGCCTCGGGGCCGCTGCGCTGCATCATCGCCATGAAGTAGCCGCGGTCCGGCCCCACCGACACCGACCAGGCCGCCGGAGCCGACGGCGCGGGCGCCCCCGGCGGCCGGCCCTGCGCTCCGGGACCCTGCGGCCCCGGACCCTGGGGCGCGCCCGGTCCGCCCTGCGGCGCTCCGGCCGGGGCGGACGGCGGGGACAGCACCCAGTCGTCGTCCCGCCCGCCGCCGGTCCGCCCGGCCGGGCTCGGCGCCGGCGCGGGGAAGGCCCCGCCGCCGGTCGCGGGCGGGGGCGGCGGCGGGGCCTGCGCGGGGCCGCCCGCGTACGGCGGCGCCGGGTAGGCCGTGGGCACGCCCGGCTGGTTCGGCACCACCGGCGGGGGCGGCGTCTGCTGGGGGCCGGGGGTGAGCGGCTCGGCGGGGCGGTTCACCTGCGAGGGCCGCGAACCCTGGTACTCGTGCGACCGCGGGGGCGTGCGGAAGCCGCCGGGCGGGGAGCCGGCCGGGGGCCGGGGGGCGGCGGGGGTGTACGAGGTGGCCATGTTGGTGAGGAAGTTCCACCGGCACTCCTCGCAGAACGGCTCGTCGGCCTCGCGCGGGGTGTGGCACTGCGGGCACAGCTGCGGCCGGGCGCCGGCACCACCGGGGCCGGGACCGCCGGGGCCGGGACCGCCGGGCCGGCTGCCCGGGCCGGGCGGCGGGTAGCCGTGGCCGGGGGCGGGCGGCGGCGGGGGAAAGCCGCCGACGGGGCGGCCGGGGCCGGCCATGCGGTGGCCGCAGACCTCGCACCAGTCGTCGGCGTCCGACTGGTGTCCGTTCGGGCAGGTCGGCATGGTGGGCCTTTCCCCTCTTCTCCGGCGGCCACGGGGCCGCGTGTGTGCCCGGGGGCACGTCGTCGTCTCGTCGGTGTACGGCACCGCCGCCCACCACGGGCACCGCGCACGGCGACCGCAGTCGTCAGTGTCGGCGGTGACCGCACGGACGGCAATGCCCGCCGTCACGCCCCGGATCGAGGCGCAGGCGGGTGCTGGTGCAGGCGGGCCGTCTTCGTCGAGCGGGTGTCCAAGGTCATCTCGTCGGCGTCCTCGACCCGTGCCTTCAGCCGCACAGTACCGTTCGCCTCGTCGAGCACGTCCACCACCTTGGCCAGCAGCTTCGCCGTATCGGCGTGGCCGGAGGCGCCCGCCAGCTGCACCGCCCGGCCCAGCTTCGCCGTCGCCCCGTCGACGTCCCCGGCCTTGCGGGCGGCCAGCCCGTCCTGGATCGCCTGGGCCAGTTCCGCCTGGCCCGTGTAGTGCGCGACCTGCGGGTTCAGCGCGGTGGAGGCCGCCGCGTCGTCGGTCCACACCGCCCGCACCAGTCCCTGGGCGAGCGGTGCCACGCCGCCCTCGCCCCGAGGTACGGCCAGCGAGACACGGGCGGCCAGCATCTCCCGGCCCACGTCGGCGGCGGGCACCCGTACACACAGGTGGTAGTCGCGGGACTCGTCGCCCCACGAACCGGTCGGATAGTCCCCGGCGCGCGGCCCGGCCTCGATGCGACGCGCCGTCAGATCGGCGACGGCGGGCGCCACTTGCTTGACGAAGACGACCTCCGCGCCCTGCGGCGTCCACAGCCGCAGCGCCACGTCGGCGACCTCCTTGCCCATCGCCGCCTCCATCATCCGCCGGAAGTCCGGGGCGAGCCCGGCCGGGTCGGCGACGATGTCGGCCGAGCCGAGCAGCGCCGTGGCGATCCCTGTGACCTCTTTCACCTCCCAGTCGGTGCCGACGCCGCGCGCGTCGCAGGTGAACCGCCCGGCGCAGGCGTCCAGCGCGGCCCGCAGCTCCTCGGGCGTCTCGTGCTCGTTGCGCCCGTCGGTGAGGAGGATGCCGTGCCGGACGCCGGCCGGTTCCGAGGTGAGCAGCCGCTCCGCCAGCCGCAGCCAGGTGCCGATCGCGGTGCCGCCGCCCGCCCGCAGCCCGAGCACCGCCTCCCTGGCCTCCGCCCGCGTCCGGTCGTCGGCGGTGGCCAGCCGCCCGTCACCCGGGTAGATCTCCCGGGCGACGTGGGTCCCGGCGATCACCGCGAACCGCGTCCCGTCGCGGAGCGCGGCCACGGCGGTCCGGGTGGCGTCCCGGGCGTGCCGCATCTTCGAGGAGGGGTGGTCCATCGAACCCGAGCAGTCCACCATCAGCGCCACCGCCGAGGCCGTCCCCGGTGCGGCGGCGGGCGCCGGTACGCCGCCGAGGGTGCCGCCACCCGTGGCGGTGACCGCCACGATCGCGTGGACCTCCCGCCCGCCCTCCGGCAGGAACTCGTTCTGGTAGACCTCCACGGCGAACCGCGGTACGTCCGGTTTGGCGAAGTTGGCCATCAGTTCGGGTCCCCCCTGGGAACCGCGCGGCCCGGTCGGCCCGGCCGCGCGGACAGCGTCGACGTACGCCGGGCGCCTTCGGCCCGGCCCGGTCAGCCCGATCCTGCCCCTGAGCGGCGGCCGGTCAACCCTTCGCCACGCCCGGCGTGTCCGGTACGTACCGTCGGCGGACCGGCGCCGCCGCCGGCACGCGGGGTCAGGCGCTCTCCCGAGGCGGCACGTCGAAGGGGACCACGGCCACGGTCACGTTGTCGTGCCCGCCGCCGTCCAGCGCGTGGCCCACCAGGACCTGGGCGCTGTGCAGCGGGCGGGTGAGGGCGTCGGCCGGGAGCGCCGCCGCCATCTGCTCGGCGGACTCGGCGTAGTTCCACAGGCCGTCGCTGCACACCACGGCGACACCGGGCCGGTCCGGTTTGAACGAGGCGGTGTGCGGGTCGAGTTCGTAGGCGTCGGCGCCGAGCCAGCCGGTGATGGCGTGGGCCCGGGCGTCGGCGTGCGCCTCGGCCTCGCTCATCAGGCCGGCGGCGACCATCTGGGCCGCCCAGGAGTCGTCCTCGGTGAGCCGGGCGGCCGGCCCCTCGCGGTCCGCGGGCACCCAGTAGACGCGGCTGTCGCCGATCCAGCCGACGACCAGCAGGCCGCCCGCCGCCACCGCGCCGACGATGGTGCAGGCCGGGGCGTTCTGCCGGGGTGCCTCCGCGTCGGCGGGCCGCTCCTCGGCCAGGTCGTCCACGGCGCGGGCCGCCGCGACGATCGCCTCGTGCATCGCCGTCTGCGGGTGCGTGCCCTGCCCGAGCGCCGTGACCAGCGCATCCGTGGCGGCGCGGGAGGCGGCCAGGGAAGCCTCGTCGGGCCGGGTCGCGGACGACACCCCGTCACAGACGATCGCCACCACGGCCGGTGGGCCGTCCGGCAGCGCCGCCGGGGCCAGCGCGAACGCGTCCTCGTTGCGGTGGTGGCGCAGCCCCCGGTCGCTGACGGCCGCGGCCCCCGCGATCACCTCCTCCATGTGGTCGCGTGCGCGCGGCTGGGCGTGCCCGCAGTTCTCGCAGTACCCGTCCGGGTCCACCCGCCCGGCCCGGCACGCCACACAGGTCTTCGCCCCGCCGCTCGCGGGAGCGGCCACGGCGGCCCGGGGATCGGCGGGGGCGTCGCCACCGGCCGGCTCCTCCTCCGCCTCCACCTCGGCGGGCGGCAGCGCGGAGACCGGGTCGACCAGCGTCGGCGGCCCGCTCCCGGCGGGCGGCGCGGGCGGTGCGGTCCCTGGCTCGGCGAGCGTGAAGTCGCCCGGCTCACCGGCGGACACGGGTCCTTCCCCGGCTCCGCTCCGCGCCTTCGGCACGTGCTCCCCGGCGGCGGGCGGCGCCCCCCACGGCTGCCCGGGCGCGGGTGCCGGAGCGCCGGCGGGACCGGGCTCGGCCGGGGGAGCCGGGGAGTCCTCCGGAGCGCCCGGCAGCGGCGCGCCCGCCGCGTCCGTGCCCGGCACGTCCTCCGCCCGGTGCGGCGGCGAGGCCGCGCCGGGGTCCGCCGACGACGGTACGGGCCCGGCGTCCGGCCAGGTCACCGGGGTGCCCGCGGTGGCCTGGGCGGCCGGCCCGTCGGGCGAACCCGTGCCGGGGCGGTCCCGGGGCGGCTCGGGCAGGGACGACAGGTCGAACCCGCACGCCCCGCA
Organism: Streptomyces sp. BBFR102; assembly: GCF_051397025.1. Classification (NCBI taxonomy): domain Bacteria; kingdom Bacillati; phylum Actinomycetota; class Actinomycetes; order Kitasatosporales; family Streptomycetaceae; genus Streptomyces; species Streptomyces sp. BBFR102. Next base: position 1,653,354 of record NZ_CP195757.1, on the reverse strand, counting down.
GAAGTGGTCGGCCGGCTCCAGCGGCTCCTCGCAGCTGGGGCAGGCGGAGAGTTGGGGAATCCGCGACATCAATCACACCATCGTCCGGGGGCGGAAGCGGTTGGCCCGCTCCACCAGTTCGATCCGCTCCTCGCCGCGCCGGGCGAGTCTGGCCAGCGTCCGGTAGGCGCGCTCCAGACCGAATCTGAGACCGCGCTCGTCCAGTTCGCTGCCCAGTAGCACCGTTCGGGCCGTGCCACCGGCCCGAAGCCCGGAACCGGAAGCTCCGTCGGGCGTCTGCCCCGGGCTACCCGAGAGTACCCAGTCGAGTGCCGTGCCCAGCACCTCCGCGGCCAGCCCCTCCCGGCGGACCGGGTCGAGTCCCAGCCCCTCCAGCGCCTCCAACTGGGCCGCCGCCGCCGTCAGGTCGGCCAGCAGGGGTTCGGCCGGGTCACGTCTGCGCAGCCGGGCGCGGATCGCCGCGACCCGCGCCGCGGTGTAGTGGATGGAGGCCTCCGGAACCGACTCCAGGGTCCGTACTGCCTCCTGGCGCAGCCCCGCCGCCCACTGCACGCGCGCCAGCGAGAACGCCGCGCTGACGAAGCTCGGGTCGCAGGCCCACACCAGGCGGTAGTACTCGGCGGCGTTCTCCCCCTGCCCGAGCACCTCGGCGGCCAGGCCCAGCGCCAGCTTGGGCGCCGGCTCGCCGGGGAACGCGTCGTACAGCGCGTCGAAGGCGAGCGCCGCCCCCTCGAAGTCCCGCGATACCAGGCTCGTGACACCCCGGTACCAGACCAGGCGCCAGTCGTCCGGGACGTAGCGCTCCAGTTCCCGCAGCCCCGCCTCGGCGGTCGCCACCCGGCCCCCCTCCAGCTCGGCGCGGAGCCTGCGCAGCCGCAGTTCCGGCGAGTCGACCGGGGCCAGCGCGAGTGCCGAGGCCAGCTCACCGGGGGCGGCGGCCGCCAGCCCCGCCAGGAACCCGGCGTTCGGGTCGCCCGGGTCGACCCGGGGCATCGGCAGGGCCAGCGCTGCCGCCGCCGGGTCCGGGGCGCCGTGCGTCGCCGCGCCGTGCGGCACCGGCACCGGGGGCGCCCCGGCCGTCGCCTCCGGCGCGTTCACCACCCGCCTGAGCCCGCGGGTGACCGGCGCGGGACGCTCGCCGAGCCGCGACACCACCCCGTCGTCCGGCACCGCCTCGGTGTCGGTGACCCGCAGTTCGGGCCCGAAGAGCGTGGAGACCGCCGGACGCGGCCGCCCCGACTGGAGCGCCACCACCTCCCGCAGCACCCCCGTCAGCTGCTCCGCCATCTCCTCGGCCGTCGCGAACCGCCGCGTCGGATCAGGGTCGGTGGCGCGGATCAGCAGCCGGTGGAACGACTCGTACGTCCACAGGACCGGCACGTCGTGCGGGTCCGGGAGGCTGTCCGCGTAGACGGTGGTGTAGCCCTGGAAGTCGAAGGTGAGGACGGCCAGGGTGCGCGCGACCGTGTACAGGTCCGAGGCGACGGACGGGCCGTGGGTGGCGACCTCGGGGGCCTGGTAGCCGACCGTGCCGTAGATCGCCGACTCCTCGTCGTCCATCCGCCGGACCGCGCCCATGTCGATCAGTTTGAGCTGGCCCTCGGTCTGGATGGCGTTGTCGACCTTGAAGTCGCAGTACAGCAGGTTCCGGCTGTGCAGGTGGCCCAGGGCCTCCAGCGCCTCGATGCCGTACGCGCACGCCTGCTCCACCGGCAGCGGGTCGCGCCGCCCCTCGGGGGTGCGCCGCTCGTTGGCCAGTTCCTTGAGGGACTTGCCGCCGACGTACTCCATCACGATGTAGCCGTCGAGGGAGCCGGTGCGCTGGTCCAGGTGCTCCACGAAGTTGTAGATCCGCACGATGTTGGCGTGCTCGATCTCGGCGAGGAAGCGCCGCTCGGAGATGGCCGCCTCCATGGCGTCCTGGTCACCGGTGTCCAGCAGTCCCTTCAGCACCACCCACCGGTCCGACACCGCCCGGTCCACCGCGAGGTACACCCAGCCGAGCCCGCCGTGCGCCAGGCACCCCACCACCTCGTACTGCCCGTGCACCACCTCACCCGCCCGCAGCTTCGGCACGAACGAGTACGGGTGCCCGCACGTGGTGCAGAACCCCTCGGTGCGGCCCGGCCGCTCACCGCGCGCCCGGCCCACCGGCGCCCCGCACTCCGCCCGGCTGCAGAACCGCTTGCGCTCCGGCACCTTCGGGTCGGCCGCCACCGCCGTACGCGGATCGGGGCGCGGGACGTCCGGCACCGACACCAGGCCCACGCCCAGGCGCCCGCGCTGCGAGGAGCTGTTCGAGGCCGAACTGCGCACCGACACCGAGCGCGTGGTGGCCCGCCCCGACTGCGACCGCGACAACTGCCCCGACACCGACCGGCGCGAGGAACGCGACCCCGCCGAGGCCGCCGAACGCGCCGACGCCGAGCCGCGCGCCGAACGGCCCGAGCGCGCGGAGCCGCCCGCCGCCAGCGCCGTCGGCGGCGAGGAGAGCGAGCCGTCGGGCGAGACCACCGGCGCCATCCCGCACTCGTCGCAGTACAGCTCGCCCCCGCCGACGTCCTCGTACGCGCCGGTGCACCCCGGCCGCTGGCAGCTCCGTCTCACGCCCCGCTCCTCCCGTCGTCACACTCGCCCGGTGCCAGCGCCTCGGCGGCGGCCCGCTGGAACCTGAGGACGGACTCCTCGGCCACCCGCAGATCGCACGGGGCGCTCCACAGCACCCGCCGCGCCGCGTCGTACCGCTCCGCCAGCACCGGGTCCTCCGCCAGCCCCAGCCGGGACACCTTCGCCCGGTACGCGTCCAGCCGCCCGCGCAGCTCCGCGCGGACCGCCAGCGGGGCCGTCACCGCCGTCAGCGAGGCGCGGGCCCGCTCCAGTTCGTCGTCGGCCCGCCGCTCCAGCGACTCCAGCAGCGGCGAGAGCCGGTGCCACCGGCCGTGCCTGCGGTGGTCGGCCGCCGCCGACAACTGCTCCTTCAGCGCGCTCGGCGGACCGCTCACCGCCGGCACCTCCGAGGCGGCGATCTTCGCCAGCACCTCGCCGCGCGCCGTCCGCGCCTCCGCCAGCGTACGGTCGGCCCGCGACAGCACGTCCCGCAGCCGGGCCAGGCGCGCCTCGGCGTCCTGGCGCACCTGGAGCACCGCCTCGATCTCCCGGCGCACCTCCTCCAGCGCCCGCGCCTCCCGGTCGTAGCGCCGGGTGTCCGGGCGGCCCGCGCCGGGCGTGGCACCGCCGTCGGAGGCCACCCAGAAGGAGAGCGGGTCCGAGACGGCCTGTTCGCGCAGGACCGTCAGCACCCGCCCGATCCGCTCCAGGTCGTCCCCGGCCGGATGCTCACCCGGCACCACCCCCACCGACCTGGCGAGCGACTTCGTCCGGCGCTGCTCGGCGGCGAGCAGGTCGATCCGGGCGGGCAGCGCCGACCACACCGCGTCGGCCGCCACCACCACCGCCAGCGACCGGGCGTACAGCGTGTTCATCCGGTCCACCAGCTCGGCCGGCGACAGCCGTTCGGCCAGCACCGCCGACCCTGGGCCGCCGCCCGGCGTGCCCGGCACCGCCACCGAGGCGCCCCGAAGCAGCTCGCGGAGGGCCGCCAGCTCCTCCCGGCCCGGCCAGCGGCGCCGCGACCGCACCGCGCGGGCCTCGGCGACCACCGCCGAGTACACGTCGAAGTACGCCCACAGGCGGGTGATGTCCGCCTCCGTCGCACGCCACCGCTCAGCCGTCGTCCCGGTCAGCGCGGCGCCCTCCAGCAGCCGCCGCCCGGCGTGGTCCTGGAGGGCCAGCAGCGAGGACTCGACGGCCTCCCGCTCCGCGGCCAGCCGCGCCAGCGCGCGGTCCGCCTCGTCCCTGTCGAGCACCGGCCCACCGGCCGTACCCCTGGGCCCCTCGGACCCGGGGTCCGCTCGCGCGACACCCATCGCTCCCCTTTCACCGTGCGCCCGCCGGGCGACCACCGCCCGGCGGCCCGCCGCCGCATCCGTCCCGTGCGTACGCGCCCTGTCCCGCCGTCCCGGTCAGTCCCGGTAGGTGGCGGGCGGCGGCCCGGGGGACTTCCCCAGGCCGGCCTTCAGCCACGTGTCGTACGACTGCTCCCAGCCGTCCTCGCGGTACTCCACCAGCACCTGGTTGACCCGGGCCACCAGGTCCTTCGCGTCCTTGTGCATCGCCACGCCGTAGAACTCCTCGGTGAACGGCTCTCCCACCAGCTTCACCATCGGGTCCTGCGCCGCCTGTCCGGCCGCCAGCGCGCTGTCGGTGACGACCGCGTCGACCTCGCCGAGCTGGAGCCGCACCAGACAGTCCAGCTGGTTGGGGACGGTGGTGGAGATGTCCGCGCCGTGCGACTGCGCCTCCAGTTCCGACAGGGCCGTCGACCCGGCCGCCGCGCAGACCTTGCGGCCCCGCAGCGACGGGTCGTGACCGGTGATCCCCGACCCGTTCGGCACCAGCAGTTGCTGGCCGGTCTCGAAGTAGGCGGTGGAGAACGCCACCTCCTTGATCCGGTCGCAGGTGATGGTCATGGTGCGCACCACCATGTCCACCTCGCCGCTGTCGATCGCCTGGACCCGTCGGTTGGTGGGTATGGCCCGGAAGACCACGGCCTCGGGATCGCCCATCAGCTCCGCCGCTATGGCCCGCACCAGGTCGATGTCGAAGCCCTCCAGGGAGCCGGTGGCCGGGTCGCGGTAGCCCCACCGGTAGCTGTTCTGGTCGATGCCGACGATCAGCTTCCTCGGCTTGTCCGTACGGGACTTGATCCGCTTCAGCGTCGGCCCCTCCGCCGGCGAGGGCCGCGCCGTCGACTCCTCGGGCCGCTCGCACGCCTCGGCCCGGACCGGTTCGGCCGCCGCCGGGCCGCGCGGGGTGCCCTCGTCGTGGGTGCCGAGCGTCGCCTCACCCACCCGCTGGAGCGGCAGGAGCGCCAGCGTGGCCGTCAGCGTGCACGCCGCCGCCATCGCGGTCACCCCGCCCCAGCCGCGCAGCCGGGCCCGGGGGCGCCGCCGCTCACGGTCGCTACGGTTCATGGCGTCTCCTGTCACCGGTACTCCGCCAGTCTGCGGGCGATGCCGACCCCGGCCCCCGCCGTGCCCAGCGCGGCGAGCGCCAGCGCCCCCGCGACCAGCCCCGTCAGCGCGCCCCCGCCGGCCCGGGCGGCCCGCTCGAACTCGTCCTGCTCATGGGCGAGGGCCTTCTCCAGCGCGGCGTCGAGACGGTCGAAGGAGGCACCGGTCGCCTCGTCCTTCCCGGTGCCGATCACCCGCTTCAACGCCTGCTCGTACTCGCCCGCCTCGTCGTACTCCCGGGCCTTCAGGTGGCGCTCGCGCCACTCTCCGGCCCGGTCGACGGCGGCCCGTACCGGGTCGCGGCCTCCCGCGTCGTCGGCCAGCTCCAGCGCCCGCCCGAGCAGCCCGCCGGCCTCGCCTTCACCCTCCGGGCCGAGCAGCCGCGCCATCTCCGCCCGGTACGCCACGTCGTAAGTGTCCTGCCCCGCGAAGCTCCGCCCCGCCGGAACCGTCACCGCGCCCCGCGCCACCAGCGTCAGATTCTCCCCGCCCCGCGCCTTCAACGCGCTGATCCGCGCGTCGTTGAGCACGTTCAGCGACCGCACCCCCCGCTCGTACGAGTCGAAGAGCGCGCCGGACGCCAGCGTATGACCGACTGCCACCCACACCAGCAGCACCCCGCACGCGGCGGTGGCGCCGAGCAGCCCCACGTTGAAACGCCGGTTGGTCCGCCGGTACAGGGCGTGCTGCACCCCGCCCAGCGCTCCCACCGTGAGCACCCCCAGTCCGACCGCCACCCACGGGAAGTCCCGCGCGGTGGCGTAGTCGGTGCGCAGCCGCTCCTCCTCCGCCTTGTAGAGCCGTTCGGCGGCGGGCAGCATCTCCTCCTGCATGAGGTCGTTGGCGTTCCGCAGCCAGGCACCGCCGAGCGGCAGCCCCTGCCGGTTGTTGGCCCGGGCCGCCTCGATCCGGGCGGTGTACACCGGGAGCAGCCGGCTCAGCTTCTTGATCTCGGCCGCCGACTCGGCCGACCCGTCGGTCGCCGCCGCGGCCGTCACCAGCTTCCGCGAGGCCGTCGCGATCCGCCGGTCGTACCGCTCCCGCACCTTCGCCGGCTCCAGCCCTCCGGCCAGGAACCCGCTGGACGCCGCCGTGTTGGCGTCGGCCAGCGACCGGTACACCGCCGCGGCGTCGGCGGTCAACGGCTGCGACCGCCTCAGCACGTCGTGCGCGGCGTCCGAGCGCTCGGCCACCTGGAACGACGCCACCACCCCGAACGCCCCGATCAACACCGTCAACAGCCCCGCCACGACCCGCAAGCCGCCGGGGACGGTGCGGGCCTGCGCCCGGAGCCGCGCGGGCAGGCCGGGGCCGGCGGGGGGCTCCGGGAGCGGGCCCGCGGCGCCGGGCCGCCGACCGGGCGGGGCGGGAGCCGGCACGGGCGGGCGCGGCGGTGGCACGACCGGCGCCGGCACGGCGGAACCCGGCGGCGCCCCGCCCGTCGGCTGACTACTCACGCGACCTCCCCCTCGGCCCTGTCGGTGAACACCCTTCCCCGGGCCCGGGGAAGCCAGTGCTCGGCCGCCAGTATGGCCGCACTCCCCGCGGACCACACGGGCGTTCACCTGATCCGGCGGCCGGGTCACCCTGACCGGTGCGCTCCTACGGGCCCGTTCTGGAATACGCGTCGGACAGGGGAAACGGTTCCCGGGGCGGGCACGGGCGTCCGTACGCCCGGCACCCCGGCCCGCCCCTCGCGCCGTTGTCCGCGCAGTTCCGGCGTCCCCCGGGAACGGCTCGGAGCCGCCCCGGCTTCAAGGCGCCACCTCCACCCGCCTGGAGGCCGCCTCACGTCCCCGTGCCGCCCCCTCTCACCCGAACCACTCCCGCACCCGCGCACAGGCCCTCGCTTCGGCGCCCACCGCGTCCAGCCCCAGCAACACCGCCCCCAGCACCGGCGCGGCCTCGACCACCCGTGCCCGCGCGAGTGGCGCCCGGCGAGCCAGCGCCGCCCGCACCCCCGCGTCCAGCCCGGGCCGGCGTGCGGCCAGGATGCTCCCGCCCAGCAGCACGGGAGCCGGCGAGCCGAGCAGCCCCAGCCGCCCCAGCGCGACCGCCGCCATGGTGGCGACCTCCTCCGCCAGCCGGTCCACCAGGCCGGCCGCCACCGGGTCCCCCGCCTCCGCCACCGTGAAGAGCACCGGCGCCAGCTCGTGCCGCCGCTGCGCCGGTACGTCCCCCAGGTGCAGCGCCTCGATCAGCGCGTACATCGACCCCAGTCCGAAGTGCGCGGGCAACGCCTGGGCCAGGGCGGTGGGTTCGCCCCGCCCGTCCTCGGCGCGGGCCGCGTGCCACAGGGCCTCCTCGGCGAGGCCGCCCCCGCCGCCCCAGTCGCCGGAGACGCGGCCGAGGGCGGGGAAGCGGGCGGTCCGGCCGTCGGGGAGCATGCCGGCGCAGTTGATGCCGGCACCGCAGACCACGGCGACGCCGCGGGGGGCGGCGTCCTCCAGGAGGCCGGCGCGCAGGACCGCGAAGGTGTCGTTGCGGACCGCGACCGCCGCGCCCCAGCCGCGTGCGGTGAGCGCGGCGGACAGCCGCTCCTCCTCCACCGGGAGGTCGGCGTTGGCGAGGCAGGCCGACACCTGGGCGACGGGCAGGTGCCCGGCCGCCTCCTGGGCCCGGCCCACCACCTCGGCCAGCGTGTCCACGGCCCGTTCGACGCCGGTCGCGGGCGGCCGGAAGCCGCCGCCGCGCGCGGTGCCCGCGACCTCGCCGTCGGCCCGCACCACGGCCACGTCGGTCTTGCTGTTGCCCGCGTCGATGGCGAGCACCGCTGTGCTCACGCCCACGGCAGGTGCTCCCGGTTGTGGGAGAGGAGCAGGTCGGTGAGGGCCTCGGCCTGGTCGTACTGGCCGATGAGGGGGTGGGCGAGGAGGGCGGCGAAGACGCGGTCCCGGCCGCCTTCGAGAGCCGCCCGCAGCGCCAGGTCCTCGTACGCGGTGACGTGCGAGACGAGTCCGGCGTGCAGCGGGTCGAGGGCGGGGACGGCCAGGGGGCGGGCGCCCTCGGGGCCGACCTCGGCCTGGACCTCGATCACCGCGTCGTCGGGGAGGAAGGGGAGCGTGCCGTCGTTGCGGGCGTTGACCACCTGGAAGGGGCTGCCGCCGCGGCCGAGCAGGGCGGCGGCGAGGTCGACGGCGGCCTCCGAGTAGAAGGCGCCGCCGCGCCGGGCGAGCAGGGCGGGCTTCTCGTCGAGCGACGGGTCGGCGTACAGCTCCAGGAGTTCGCGCTCCATGGCGGCGACCTTCTCGGCGCGCGAGGGGCCGGTGCGCAGCTCGTCGACGACGCGGTCATGGGCGTAGAAGTAGCGCAGGTAGTACGAGGGGACGACGCCGAGGCGGTCCAGCAGGGGGCGGGGGAGGTGCAGGTCGGCGGCGACGGCGTCGCCGTGGTCGGCGAGCAGGCGCGGCAGGACGTCCTCGCCGGCGGGGCCGCCGATCCGGACCGAGGTCTCCCAGGAGAGGTGGTTGAGGCCGACGTGCCCGAGGTGGACGTCGGCGGGCGCCACGTCGAGGAGCCGGGCGAACTTCCGCTGGAAGCCGATGGCGACGTTGCAGAGCCCGACCGCCTTGTGACCGGCCTGGAGCAGGGCGCGGGTGACGATGCCCACCGGGTTGGTGAAGTCGATGATCCACGCGTCCGGGTTGGTCCGCCGGACCCGCTCGGCTATGTCGAGGACGACCGGGACGGTCCGCAGCGCCTTGGCCAGGCCCCCCGCGCCGGTGGTCTCCTGCCCGACGCAGCCGCACTCCAGCGGCCAGCTCTCGTCGCGCCGCCGGGCCGCCTGCCCGCCCACCCGGAGCTGGAGCAGTACGGCGTCGGCGCCCTCCACGCCCGCGTCCAGGTCGCCGGTGGTGGTGACGGTGCCGGGGTGCCCCTGCCGGGCGAAGATCCGCCGCGCCAGGCCGCCGACCAGCTCCAGCCGTCCGGCGTCGGGGTCGATCAGGACCAGCTCGGTCAGCGGCAGCGTGTCCCGCAACCGGGCGAACCCGTCGATCAGCTCGGGAGTGTAGGTGGACCCGCCCCCTACGACGGTCAGCTTCATGGTGCGCTCCTCGGGTTGTCGGTGTGTCGATGAAGCGGTACGTGCCGTTCCCGCTACCGGGCGGCGGTGTCGAAGACCTCGTCGCGGACGGCGGCCAGGGCCGTCTCCAGGCCGCCGCGCACCACCGGGTCGCCGGTGACCTCGCCGGCCAGCAGACGGGGCCGGGACGGCGCCAGCTCGGCCAGCTCCTCCTCGGTCAGCCGCAGCAGCGGCTCACCCCCGGCGGCCAGCACGCGGCCGGTCAGCACGATCACCGAGGGATCGAGCACGGCGACGAGCGAGGCGATCCCGGTCGCCAGCCGCACGGCGTACGCCCGCAGCAGCGCCACGGGACCGGCGGGCGGCGGACACGTCCCCACGGCCCCCGGCGCCAAGTCGCCGCCGGGCCGGGCGTACGCCTCGGCCGCCGTCCGCAGCAGTGCCGCCGCGACCGCCTCACCGGCGGCCGGGTCCGCGTCCTCGGGCCCGGCCTCCGGAACCGGCACCCCCAGCTCCCGCGCCAGCGCCGGCAGCGCCCGCGCTCCCGCCAGCTCCTGGAAACCGCCGCTGCCGGCCCCGGCCACGCCCCGCATCAGCGGTGTGCCGGCGACCGGCAGGAAGCCGATCTCGCCCGCGCCGCCCGTCCGGCCCCGGTGCAGCCGGCCGCCGATGACCAGGGCCGCGCCCAGTCCGGTGCCGTTCCACAGCAGGACGAAGTCCTCGTGGCCGCGGGCCGCACCGAGGCGCCGCTCGGCGACGGCGGCGAGGTTCACGTCGTTCTCGTACTCGACGGGTACGGGGTGCAGGGCGGCGGCCACCTCGGCCGGCAGGCCGGGGGAGTGCCAGCCGGCCAGGTGGCCCGCGTACCGCAGCCGGCCGGTGCCCGGGTCGAAGGCGCCGGGCGTGCCGATCACCACCCGGCGCAGAGCGGTCCGGGCGACCCCGGCCGCGCGCGCCGCGCCGTCCAGCGCGGCGGTGAGCTGGGCCGCGACCCCGTCCGGGCCCGGACGGGCGGGGGTGACGAGGGTGTGGGAGGCCAGGACGGCGCCGGTGAGGTCGGCGACCGCCGCGCGGATACGGCCGGGGCGCACGTCGAGCGCGGCCACGTACGCCACCTCGCCGCGCAGGGCGTACAGCCGTGCGCCGGGGCCCGGCCCGCCCTCGCTGGTGCCGGCGGGTCCGACCAGGCCGGCCGCCTCCAGCCGGGCCAGGAGTTGGGAGACGGTCGGCTTGGAGAGGCCGGTCAGCGCGCCGAGCCGGGCCCTGGAGAGGGCGCCGTGTTCGGTCAGCAGGTCCAGCGCGGCCCGCTCGTTCATCACCCGCAGCACCCGGGGGCTCCCCGCCACCATCCGCCCGCCTCCGCGCCGAAAAAACCGACAGGAAACTTTCCTGCCGGTCCGCGAACCTACCGAGCCACCGCCCCGCCGGGCAAGCCTGCGGACACGCCGCCGCCCCGCCCCCGAGGACCGGGAACGGGGCGGCGGAGCGGGCTACTTGCGCAGCCTGGGGCCGGACGCGGGCGGCGGGATCGGGGAGGCGGCCAGCGACTGGGGCGAGGTCGCGGAGGCGTAGGCCGAAGGCGCGGCCATACCGGCCGACGGGTCGGCGGGGGCGTCGTCCTCGGCGGCCTCCTGCGGGCCGCCCACGATGGAGATGCCCGCCGCGTCGAACGCCTTCTTGATCCGCCAGCGCAGCTCCCGCGCGACGGCGAGGTCCTGGCCGGGCATGGTCTTGGCGGAGACGCCGACCACCATGGAGTCCAGCAGTACGGAGTCGAGGCCCAGGACCTCCACCGGGCCCCACAGCCGCTCGTTCCACGGCTCGTCCTTGGCGATCAGCGCGCCCACCTCGGCGAGCGTGTCGCGGACCTTGTCGAGGTCCTCGTCGGCCCGGACGGTGACCTCGACGGAGGCGGTGGACCAGCCCTGGCTGAGGTTGCCGATCCGCTTGACCTCGCCGTTGCGGACGTACCAGACGGCGCCGTTGGGGCCGCGCAGCTTGGTGACGCGCAGGCCCACCTCGACCACCTCACCGGTGGCGACGCCCGCGTCGATGGTGTCGCCGACGCCGTACTGGTCCTCCAGGATCATGAAGACGCCGGAGAGGAAGTCCGTGACCAGGTTGCGCGCGCCGAAACCGATGGCGACACCGGCGACACCGGCCGAGGCCAGCAAGGGCGCCAGGTTGATCTTGAAGGTGTCGAGGATCATCAGCGCGGCCGTGCCGACGATGAGGAACGAGGCGACCGAGCGCAGCACCGAGCCGATCGCCTGCGACCGCTGGCGCCGCCGCTCCGCGTTGACCAGCAGCCCGCCGAGGGCCGTGCCGTCCACCGCCGACGCGGTGCGGTTCATCCGGTCTATGAGGTTGGTGATCGTCTTGCGGACGATCACCCGCAGCGCCGACGCCACGATGATGATCAGCAGGATGCGCAGCCCGGTCTCCAGCCACGTCGACCAGTTCTCCGACACCCAGCTCGCCGCGTCGGTGGCCCGCTCCTGTGCCTCTTCGAGCGTGACGGAGTCCTCCCGGCCTGCGGCCGGTGCGGATGGGAACACGGGGTACCTCCGGGCGGTGACGGGCCGCCCACCGGAGTACGCGGCCCCGTCGCGCGACGGGGCGAAGACGGTGTGGACGGCCTCTCCACACTAACGGCCCCTCATCGCGGCGCCAGGCCGCCGTCCGGGGCGCACCGCCCCCGGCCTGCGGCGCTGCCCGCGCGCTCCGCCACCGGTGTGGCCGACCGCACACCCGAGCGGCCCGCGCTGCCGCCGGACCGGCCGCACCCCAGGTCACAGCCGCCCGTCCGGCCCCACGGCGGGACCGGTGGCGCACAGACCCCTCACCCCGTTACCCGGACATGGTGGCGCTCGGGCCGGGCGTGAGGGGAAACTGAAACAGATCGTCCCGGCGCGAGCCACGCGCCGCCGGCGTACAAGGAGGCGCACGTGCCGCACGTCCTCGTCCTCAACGCGTCCTACGAGCCACTCGGCGTCGTACCGCTCCGCCGCGCACTCGTGCTGGTGCTGGAGAGCAAGGCGGTCTGCCTGGAGGAATCCGGCGCCTACCTGCACAGCGAGAGCCGCACCGTCCCCGCGCCGAGCGTCGTGCGGCTCAAACGCTTCGTGAAGGTTCCGTACCGGGGGCCCGTGCCGCTGACCCGGCGGGCGCTGTTCGCCCGGGACGGCGGACGGTGCGTGTACTGCGGGGGCGTCGCCACCAGCGTCGACCACGTCGTTCCGCGCAGCCGCGGCGGGCGGCACGTGTGGGACAACGTGGTCGCCTCCTGCCGACGGTGCAACCACGTCAAGGCCGACCGGCACCTCATGGAACTGGGCTGGCGCCTGCGCACCGAGCCGGCGCCGCCGACCGGGCTGGCCTGGCGGATCATCGGGACCGGGCACCGGGACCCGCGGTGGCTGCCCTATCTGCAGCCGTTCGGCGGGGATGACGCGCTGGCGCGCATCGAGAAGGTGGGGGCCGGGGGCGAGGGCGTCTCCATGCGCCCCGCCCGGGCGAGGGCGTAGGGGCCTCAAGCGCCGGCCGGGCCGATGCCGGGCCGATGCCGGGCCGAGGTTCGGCTTCGTGTGCCGGTTCACGAGGGCCTCAAGCGCCGGCCGGGCCGGCGGTGGGCCACTCCACCGGGGCGGGGGACCGGACGGGGGTGGCGCCGACTCGGGCACCCCGGGCCGACGGGCCGCCGTCCTCGGCGCCGACGCCGAGACGGCACGTGACGGCGGTCGCGAGCGGGGCGGGAGTGGGCCGGAGCCCGGCGGTTCCTAGTCGCGGCCGGGCTTCTCCTTCTCCTTCTCCGCGACCGCGTACGCCTCCACGGAGAAGAGGGAGTAGCCGTACGCGGTGGCGCGCTTGTCGCCCTGGACGCGCAGGAACCGTACGTCCTTCGCGTCCAGCCCGACGCGTTCGTGGCCGCCCTTGCCGTCCTTCACCGTCGCCGCCGTCCGCCAGATCCGGCCGTCCTTGGAGACCTGCACACGGTAGGCGGCGGCGTACGCGTCCTGCCAGCGCAGTTCCACACGGCCGATCCGGGCCGGTTCGGGCAGTTCCGTCTGCCACCAGGCGTTGTCCTCGGCGGGGGAGGACCAGCGGCTCTCCGGGTCGCCGTCGGCCGCCGCCCCGGCCGGGAAGTCCTCCGTCTCGTCGGCCGAGGAGGTGGCCGTGCCGGAGCGGACCAGGTCGGTGTCCTCGGTGGGCGGGAACGCCCGCACCGTCAGCGTCGCCGAGCGGCCCCCGAACTCGACCGGCACCTCGTAGCTCCCCGGGCGCACACCCTTCGCGACCCGCACCGAGACGGGGATGCGGACCTCGGTGCCGCGCGGCAGGACCGACTCGCCGGGGGCGGAGACCTCGATGCCCTCGGGAGTCCTCGCGCGCAGGGCGCCGCGTACGGTGCCCGGGCGGTGGGCCGTCAGACGGGCCGTCACCTCGCTGCGCCCGCCGCCGATCTCGGCGTCCGCCTCGCCCCGGCCCAGCCGCAGCCCGGCCTCGGCGCCGTCCTCGTACCAGGGCACGAGCCGGTCGACGCGCTCGGCTTCGGGGCCCGAGACCCGCAGCGCGTCGGCGCTGAGCCCCGCACTCTCCACGTCGGTCCAGCCGCCCGGCTCCAGCCGCGTCACCGGCTGCCAGCCCTTGCCCGGCACCCGCGCCTCGACCACCCCGCTGACCCCGGGGTCGGTGCGCACCGTCACCCCGGCCAGCGGCCTTACCCGGGGCAGCGCCACCGTGTAGGCGGAGCCGGTGTCGGCGACCTTCTCGCCGTCGCCCCCGACCGTGCCGTGCCAGCTGTCGGCCGTCTTCACCACCTGGTCGAGGAACGGGCCGAGGACGCCGTCGCCGACCGTCACCTTGTTCCGCGAGGTCTCCGCGCGGACCGCCCGCAGCGCCCGTTCGGCGTGCCAGGCGGCGGTGCCGTCGCCGCGCGCCTGCGCCGCCAGCAGATCGACCGCCAGCTCACCGGCGTGCCCGAACCGGGCCAGCTGCTCCGACCAGGGCCGCACCTCCGCGGCCAGCCCCGACTCGCCGTCGGCCAGCCGCTCGGGGGCCGCCCGCATCACCGAGAAGGCGGCGCGCAACTCCTTGGCGGCCCGCGCGGCGGCGTTCCCCGCCTCCGTGCCGGGCCGCCCGGCCGCCCGGGCCGCGTCCGGCCGGGTCGCCCAGAACTTCGCCAGCAGCGGCCGCAGGTACGCCGACTCGTCGGCGCCCAGCACCGAGGAAGCGGTGTTGCCGGCCAGCGCCCGGACCGCCTCACGGGTCTTCGGGTCGTCCCCGGCGAGCGTGTCCATGGCGGCCTGCCAGGACTCCACGGGCCGGTAGTCCTTCGGGTTCCAGGCGTAGTCCCCCGAGGTGAACAGCGGGATGCGGGAGGCGGTCGACTGCTCCATCGCGGTGGCGATCAGCGCCGCCGAACCGGTGGCGACCGCCGGTTCCCGGCCCGTGTAGGGGCCGAGGAAGATCCGGTCCCGCGCGTAGTCGTTGACCGGGTAGTTGTCCAGGGTGACCAGCGGGTGGCCGAGCACCTCGCGGGTGCCCGCCAGCTCCCGGCCGGTGATGGTGCGCGGCACCACCCCGACACCGGTCCACGCCACCTGCACGTCGGCCTCCAGCTCGGAGGCGAGCGCGCGCCGGTACGAGGTGGCGCCCTTCTGGTAGTACTCCGTCGGCATCAGCGACAGCGGCCGCGAACCGGGGTGGCGCTCCGCCAGGTGCGCGGCGACCGCGTTGGCCACCCGGGCCTGGGCGCGGGCCGCGGCGGCCGGACCCGAGCCGAACTCCGCCTCGTCCTCGTCGCAGTGCCACTCGCTGTACGACACGTCCTGGAACTGGAGCTGGAAGGCGCGCGCCCCCAGCGCCCACATCGCGTCGATCTTCCGGTTGAGCGCCTTCACGTCGTCCTGGGAGGCGAGGCACATCGCCTGACCCGGCGCCACCGCCCAGGCCAGCGTCACGTGGTTCTCGCGGGCCCGCTCCGCCAGCGCGCGGAACGCCGTCCGCTGCTCGGCCGGGTACGGCTCACGCCAGCGCGCCTGCCGGTACAGGTCGTCGCCCGGCGCGTACAGGTAGTGGTTCTGCTTGGTGCGGCCCAGGAAGTCGAGCTGGCCCAGGCGCTGCCCGGTCGTCCAGGGGGTGCCGTAGAAGCCCTCGGAGAGGCCGCGCACCGGCGTCCCCGGCCAGTCGCGGACCACCACGCCCGGCACCACGCCGTCGCGCACCAGCTGACGCAGCGTCTGCACCGCGTGGAACAGGCCGTCCTCGCCGACGCCGGCCATCGCCACCGCCGGCCGTCCGGCGGCCTCCCCGGCCGCCAGCCGGTACCCGCCGGGCGGCAGATCCCCGCGGGCGCCCGCCCCCAGCGCGCGCAGCGCCTTCTCCAGGGCCGCGCCGCCGGCGCCCGGCCGGGCGGAGGACTCGCCGCCGACCCGCACCACCGGCGTCCCGCCCGCGGGCACGTCGCCGTCGGTGCTCACCTCGGTGATGTCGCGGACCCCGGCCGCGCGCAGCACCTCCCGCAGTGCCTTCAGCGCGTACGGATCGGTGCCGAGCGGCGCCACCAGCACCACCCGCGTCCCCAGCGCCACCTTGCCGCCGGCGGGTCGCAGCGACTGCGGGCGCGGCCACACCGAGGGCAGCCCCGCGGCCTCGCCCTTGGTGTCGTCCGGGGCCTCGTCGGCGGCGGTGGCCGGGTCCGGGGCGGGCGGAGCGGCCAGCGCGGTCGGGGCGCCCCCCAGGGTTCCGGCGATCACCGCCACCGCCAGGGCGGCGGCGGTCCTGCTGCGGCGGAGCTGCACGGGTCCTCTCCCAACGAACGGCGGGGGCGGGCGGGCCAGAAGGAGTATGACGCGCGAGGTGTGGCGCGCGGCCGACGGGGCACGCGCCTCGGGGCGATGCTCCGGCGACGACGGACCGGCAAGGAAGCCCATCACCCCTGGGGAACGGTGTCAACGACCGCAAGGGGCCTCACGCGTTCCCTGGCGGCCCCTCCATTCTGCGTGCCCCGGGCGCGCCCCCTCGCGATGTTCCGCCCACCGCGCACAATGTGACCCGGAACACGTTGTGCGGACGCGCACGTCTGCGTGTCGACAAGTTGGGTAGGGCTGCCGTGACCGTGCTTCGCACCCGCGACCAAGGAGGCCCCTGTGGCCGCATCGGCACACCTGCTCCTGTCCGCCCTCTCCAAACGTCCGGAACTGCACGACCTCCCGGCGATCCCCAGCCCCACCACCCTCGCCGGCCGACCCGAGGACCCCTTCGACCCCGACACCGTCGACTACTCCCTGGTGTCCCACCCCGACTCCGGTCTCGAAGGCTCCTGCGCCTACGGACTCTCCGAGCCGCCCCTCACCAGTGAGCCGCCGCTGGCCGACGCCGCGCCGCTCACCAGCGAACCACCCCTGCCCGACACCGCCCCGCTGACCAGCGAGCCGGCCGCGGCCGCCGCCGTCGTCGCGGAGGACGCCCTGCTCGGAGCGGTTTCCTCAGGAGGCTGAATTGGCCCTGTCCCGGCTCGCCGAGCTCCACGGTGTCGCCACCTCTTACTCCCCCTCCCCGGGCCGCACCGTCGCGGCGGCCGAATCCGCCGTCGTGGCCGCCCTGGCCGCCCTCGGCGTCGACGCGAGCGGCCCGGAAGCGATCCGGAGCGCCCTGGAGAAGGCCGAAGCCGGACAGGTCGGCCGCCTGCTGCCGCCCACCCTGGTACTCCGGTCCGCCGCCCCGTCGGCCGACCCGCGCACCGCGCCCGAACTGGCGGCACTGCCCCCGGGCACCCGGGTCCGCCTGACCCGCGACCCCGACCCCGTCCCGGCCCGCCCCGGCCCGTCGACCGGCCGGGACGCGGGCGAAGCGGTCCGCCGCGCCGCCCCCGCCAAGGAGGCCCCGCCCCCCGCCTGGAACTGGACCGTTCCCCTGGTCCCCGCGGCCACCGCGCCGCCGCCCCGCGCGGGCGGTGGCCTGCCCCCGGCCGCCGACGTGCTCTGGGCCGTCCCGCTGGGCGTCCACCGGATCGAGGCCACCACCCCCGACGGACGCACCGCCACCAGCCACCTCGTCATCGCCCCCGACCACGTCCGCGCACCCCGGAGCCGGACCTGGGGACTGCTCGTCCAGCTCTACTCGCTGCTGTCGCACCGCTCCTGGGGGATGGGCGACCTCGGCGACCTCACCGAACTCGCCACCTGGGCCGGACGCGTCCACGGCGCCGGGTTCGTCCAGGTCAACCCGTTGCACGCGGCCGTCCCCGGCACCCCCACCGACCCCTCCCCGTACCGTCCGTCCTCCCGCTGCTTCCCCGACCCGGTGCACCTGCGCGTCGAGGCGATCCCCGAGTACACCGCGCTCACCGCCGACGTCCGCCCGCACCTCGACGGGCTGCTGCGCCGCGCCGCCGAACTGCGCGGCCGGGTCCTGGCCGGCGAGGCCCTCATCGACCGCGACGCCGTCTGGGAACTCAAGCGCGAGGCGCTCGAACGCCTCTGCGCCGTACCGCTCCCCCCGGGCCGCCAGGCCGCCTTCGCCGACTTCACCGCCGCCCAGGGCCAGGCCCTCACCGACCACGCCACCTGGGCCGCCCTCACCGAACGCCACGGCCCGCACTGGTCCCGGTGGCCCGCGCCCCTCACCGACCCGCGCTCCCGGCAGACCGCCGCCGCCCGCACCGAACTCGCCGCCCGCGTCGACTTCCACCGCCGCCTCGCCTGGTACACCGACACCCAGCTCGCCGAGGCCCAGCGCGCCGCCCGCGAGGCCGGGATGACCGTCGGCCTCGTCCACGACCTGGCCGTCGGCGTCCACCCCGACGGCTCCGACGCCTGGTCCCAGCAGGACGTCTTCGCCGCCGGCATCTCCGTCGGCGCGCCCCCCGACGCCTTCAACGCCCTCGGCCAGGACTGGGGCCTGCCGCCCTGGCGCCCCGACCGCCTCGCCGAGAGCGGCTACGCCCCCTACCGCGGCCTGCTGCGCTCCCTGCTGCGCAACGCCGGTGCCCTGCGCGTCGACCACGTGATGGGCCTCTTCCGCCTCTGGTGGGTCCCCGTCGGCGCCCCGCCCACCGACGGCACCTACGTCCACTACGACGCCGAGGCGATGCTCGCCGTCCTCGCCCTGGAGGCCCACCGCGCCGACGCCCTCGTCATCGGCGAGGACCTCGGCACCGTCGAACCGGGCGTCCGCGAGACCCTCCAGCGGCACGGGGTGCTCGGTACCTCCGTGCTCTGGTTCGAGCGCGACTGGGACGGCACCGGGCTGCCGCTGCCCGCGGAGGCGTGGCGCGCCTCCTGCGTCGCCACCGCCACCACCCACGACCTGCCCTCCACCGCCTCCCGCCTCACCGGGGACCACGTCCGCCTCCGCCACCGGCTCGGGCTGCTCACCCGCCCCCTCGCCGAGGAGGAGGCCGAGGAGGCCGCCGCCACCGCCACCTGGCTCACCGTCCTCGACGGCCTCGGCCTGATGGGCGCGGCGCCCGGCGGCCACCCGCCCGGCGCCGCCCCCGACGAGGAGGCCGCCGTCCTCGCCGTGCACCGCTTCCTGCTCCGCACCCCGGCCCGCATGATCGGCGTCTGGCTCCCCGACGGCACCGGCGACCGCCGCCCCCAGAACCTCCCGGGCACCTGGGACCAGTACCCCAACTGGCGCCTGCCCATCGCCGACGCCCACGGCCACCCCGTCGCCCTGGAACAGCTGACCGCCTCCCCACGCCTGGCCCGACTGCTGCGCACCGTCGCCACCGAGGACCAGGCACCCGCCCCCGTGGCCCGTACGGCACCCCCGGACGCGCGGCCCGTCTAGGCGTTCGCTACGTTGGCACCGTGGACAAGAAGAACTCTCTGCGCGCCGGTGCGGTGGTCGCCGGTACGACGCTGACGACGCTGCTCATGACGTCCCCCGCGCTGGCGCTGACGCGCGACGACGGGGATGACCCCGGGGCGGGGCTGAGTGTGCTGGAGACCCTCGGGCTCTTCGTGGCGCTGCCCATCGTGCTGTTCGTGGCGATTGCCGGGCTCGTCATGGTCATGGACAAGTCCCGCAAGAGCGCCTGACCTCTACTTTCCGGTCCGGCTCGGTGGCCTTGGCCCCGGGCCGGGCCGGTCTTTTTGCTGCGCTCCTCCGGCCGTGCCGGTCATTCGGTGGCCTCAGGCGCCGGCCGGGCTGATCTCGGCTGCGCTTCGTCCGGCCGTGCCGGTCGGGCTTGAGGCGGAATGTTATGACCGACGGTAGTTCTTACGGGAGTCGTCCGGAACACCTTCCGGACTGTGCATGACCCCCGTGACGATGACGGCCGGCAGGTGGTGAAGCTGGATCTCGCCGAGAACCGCGCGCTGGCGGCGGACCTGCGAGACGGGCGGACGTGCACGTGCGGCCCTGATGGAGGATCAGCAGTTCTCCGTCGGGCCCGGTCCAGGTTCCGACGGTGCTGTCGACGGACGCCTCTGCCCGCACGTCCGCGCTGGAGCGCGAAGTGAGCGGCAGGCGCGAGGCGAGGGCGAGCCCGGCAGTGCGACTCGGCGCGACAGCGGTGCGGGGCATCCGCACACTGCAAGGGTGGGCTGGGGACGTGAAAGGCCGGCCCCGGCCTCACGGGGAAGACGGGTGTATCGGGCCTGTTCGGGCCGCTCCGAACAGTTCGCGCACTGATTCACGGGCCATTCCTCTCCCCGGGGAAAGCCCTGGGTCACGGCCGCGCCGAACGTACCGGGTAGTCGCACGGCGCGAGCGGAGGCATCGGCCTTGATTCTTCAGGCGCGGCGGCTGTAGTTCCTGATCACGGCTGGTCGTGACGGTGGTGCCGTTGCTGGTGGTTGCGGCGCGGGTGATCCGTCGGGAGCGCGCAGCGTGTGCGGGCGACTTTGCCGCGCCGGCAACCTGGGAGAAATATTCCCAATGGGTGGGAAAATGATTGGACCGAGTCCCCATCCCGCGCATATGTTCCCGTCATGACCACCTCTCCGGCCACCGGCGGGGCCGGGTCGGGCGCCCGCCTGGCCGCGGTTCTGGCGGTCTTCGCTGAACTTCCCAGCCCCAGCGTGGAAGACATCCGCCGCGCCACGGGGGTCCCGGCCAGTGCCGTCTACCGGCATCTGGCCACCTTGATCGACGCGGGTCTGGTCACCACGACCGGGACCCGAGGCCGATACTGTGCGGGCCCGCGTAGCGTGCAGATGGCGGGGAACTACCGACGGCACGTCCTCTCCCAGGGGGCCGTCGCCCGGCGGCTCGCCCAGCTCGCCGAGGACACCGGTGAGCTGGCGGCGTTCCTGATTCCCAGCGGTGACCGCGTCCTGTGCGTGGAGGCCGCCGAGGGGGCCGAGGTCGTCCGCTGCTGCTTCTCGTCGGGGGCCAGTCGTCCGCTCATCCGCGGCGCCAGCGCCCAGGCACTCCTCGCGCACCTACCCACCGCACGGGTGCGCGAACTGGCCACCAGATACGGACTTGATCCCATCGAGTGGGAAAAACTTGACCGGGAACTCGCCCTCGTCCGGGAACGCGGGCACGCCACCAGCGTCGGCATGCTCGACCAGGGTGTGTGGGGTGTGAGCGTCCCCGTCCTCGACGCCAAGGGCGCGCTGCTCGCCACGATCAGCACCATGGCGCCCGAGTTCCGGGTCCGCTCCCGCCACGACCACCTGGTCACGCTCACCCGCGCCGCCGCGGCCGACGTGGCCCGCCTGAAACACCCCGCTCCGTGAACGGGCGCCCGCCCGTCCCCGTCGGGTCCGGTCGGCCTTACTGACCCCCGGTCCGACCCCTCAAGCCCCTCCAGCCTCGTCACCTTTCCCGGCGCCCCCGTCGAAGCGGGCCCCGGCGCACCGCCGCGCACGGATCGGACCCGGGGCCGCAGAGCAGGCGCACCGCCGCGCCACCCACCCGCACCCTCCTGGCACGGGTTGCCTGGTGCACCGGCGCCAGGCCCGCTCCTGTCGCGACCGACGCCCGTGCCTCATCCGGGCCCAGAAACGAGGCGAACCTTGTCCACCCTCTTCGGAGCGCGCATACGCCGCTGGTCGACCGCGCTCCTGCTCCTGATCAGCCTCGTCGGCGCCCTCGGCGCCGTGGCTACGACATCCGCCCAGGCCGCCGACGGGGGCGACGCCAAGCTCGACCGACTGCGCAGCGGCAAGGCCACCCTGCGGGTGGGCA
The DNA here is from genome assembly GCF_051397025.1 of Streptomyces sp. BBFR102. Taxonomy (NCBI): domain Bacteria; kingdom Bacillati; phylum Actinomycetota; class Actinomycetes; order Kitasatosporales; family Streptomycetaceae; genus Streptomyces; species Streptomyces sp. BBFR102. The sequence continues at coordinate 1,632,111 of NZ_CP195757.1, read as the reverse complement.
CCGACGCCACCTTCCCGCCCTTCGAGTTCACCAAGGCCGACGGCACCAAGACCGGCTTCGACATCGACCTGGTCCAGGCGCTCGCCAAGAAGGCCGGCATCAAGCACGTCAAGTTCGAACAGATCGGGTTCGGCAACATCGTGCCCGCGCTCCAGGCCGACCAGGTCGACGTCGGCGCCTCCGCGATCTACGTCAGCGAGGAGCGCGAGAAGGCCGTCGAGTTCTCGGACATCTACTACCCCGGTGGCCTCGGCCTCTTCGTCCCCGAGGAGAACGACGACATCAGCTCGATCAAGGACGCCGCGGGAAAGCGGATCGCCGTCCAGGTCGGCACCAAGTCGGTGGAGTGGCTCAAGGAGAACGCTCCCGACGCCGAGGTCGTCTCCGTCCAGACCAACGAGCAGATGTTCTCCTCGGTCGCACTCGGCCAGGCCGACGCTGTGGTCACCGGCGCCCCGGCCGCCCAGTACTACATCGCCCAGCACGGCAAGTTGAAGATGGTCGGCGACCCGCTCACCGACGAGAACTACGGCTACGCCTTCCAGCGCGGTGACGACTCCCTCACCGAGGCGTTCGACACGGCCCTCGCCTCGATGAAGAAGGACGGCTCCTACGACGCCCTGACCGCCGAGTGGTTCGGCCAGAAGCCCAAGGCCGACACGGCCGACGAGCAGGGCTTCATCAACCTCGGCACGATCACCGAGTCGGCGGGGGAGATCTGGAGCGGTCTGCTCCTGACCCTCGCGGTGATCGGCATGGCCCTGGTGCTCAGTCTCGTCCTCGGGCTGCTGGGTGGTCTGGGTCGGCTCAGCCGCCTGCGGCCGCTGCGCTGGATCGCAGGGATCTACGTCTCCGTCATCCGCGGCACCCCCTTCGTGGTGCAGATGTTCTTCGTCTACTTCGGCCTGCCCCAGCTCGGCCTGCAGCTGCCCCCTGTGACGGCGGGCGTGCTCTCCCTGGGCCTCTACTCCGGCTCCTATGTCACCGAGATCCTGCGCGGAGCCGTCCAGTCCGTCGAGAAGGGCCAGTACGAGGCCGCCCGCTCCACCGGCATGTCGCACGCGAAGGCGATGCGCCACGTCGTCCTGCCACAGGCGGGGTTGCGCATGCTGCCACCCCTGGCCAACGAGTTCGTGGCCATGACCAAGAACAGCGCCCTGGTCAGTTTCATCACCATCCACGAGCTGTTCCTCGTGGGACAGACGATCATCTCCCGCACCTTCGACGCGGTGACCGTCTACGTGTTCATCGGCCTCCTGTACTGGCTGATCACCAACGCGATCAGCCTGGGCATGAGCAAGCTCGAGAAGAAGATGGCGGTGTACGTCTGATGGCTCTCCTGGAAACGCACGGCCTGCGCAAGTCCTACGGAGACCACGAAGTCCTCTCCGGCGTGGACTTCGCCGTCGAATCCGGACAGGTGGTCGCCGTCGTCGGTCCCAGCGGCGGCGGAAAGTCCACCTTCCTGCGCTGTCTGAACCTGCTGGAGGAACCCACCGGCGGGAAGGTCGTCTTCGACGGCGGCGAACTGGGCCCCGGCAGCGACCTGGACCAGGTGCGCTCCCGCATGGGCATGGTCTTCCAGCAGTTCAACCTCTTCCCGCACATGACCGCGCTGAAGAACGTGATCCTGCCCCAGACCAAGGTCCACCGGCGGCCCGGGGAGGAAGCCGAGACCAAGGCGCGCGCCCTGCTCGCCCGCTTCGGCCTGGCGGACCGCGAGGACGTCTACCCCAACCGGCTCTCCGGCGGCCAGCGGCAGCGCGTCGCCATCGCCCGCGCCGTGGCCATGGACCCCAAGGTCATGCTCTTCGACGAGCCGACCTCCGCTCTCGACCCCGAGGTCGTGGCCGACGTCCTCGGCGTCATGACCGACCTGGCCAAGGAGGGTATGACCATGGTCGTCGTCACCCACGAGATGGGCTTCGCCCGGGAGGTCGCCGACCGCGTCGTCTTCATCGCGGGCGGCACCATCGTCTGCGACCTGCCCCCGGACGAGTTCTTCTCGCCCGCCAACCCCAACGAACGTGTCCGCTCCTTCCTCGACAAGGTTCTGTGATGTCCGCCGTCAACACTTTCCGCAGCCTGTGGGACGATCTCGCGCCCCTCGGCCGCGACCCGCGCACCCGTGGCTACCACCGGCACGCCTGGACCGGAACCGACCTCGACCTGCGGCACTGGTTCGCCCATGAGGCCGGCCGCCGCGGCCTCGACGTGGAGACCGACGGCAACGGCAACCAGTGGGCCTGGTGGGGAGCGCCGGGACCCGACGCGGTGATCACCGGCAGCCACCTCGACTCCGTGCCGAACGGCGGAGCCTACGACGGTCCGCTCGGCGTGGTGTGCGCACTGCTCGCCGTCGACGCGCTGCGTGCCCGCGGCATCATCCCCGCCCGGCCCTTCGCCGTCGTCAACTTCACCGAGGAGGAGGGCTCCCGCTTCGGCATCGCCTGCCTGGGCTCGCGCCTGATGACCGGGGCCCTGGACGCCGACCGCGCCCTAGCGCTGAAGGACCGCGACGGCAACCGGCTCGCCGACGCGCTGACCGAAGTCGGCCACGATGCGCGCCGACTGGGCGCCGACCCCGAACGCCTGGCCCGCGTGGGCACCTTCGTCGAGCTCCACGTCGAACAGGGCCGCGCCCTCGTCGACATGGACCGGCCGGTGGGAGTGGCCAGCACGATCTGGCCGCACGGCAGGTACCGGTTCGACATCCGGGGACGCGCCGACCACGCCGGCACCACCCGCATGGAAGACCGCGCCGACCCGATGCTGACCTATGCGGCCATCGCGCTGGCCGCCGCGCGGCACGCCCGGGCCGGCGGCCGACGGGCCACCTTCGGCCGCCTCGACGTCGTCCCCAACGGCACCAACGCCATCCCCTCCCAGGTGACCGCGTGGCTCGACGCCCGCTGCGCCGACGAGGAGACGCTGGACAGCGTCGTCGCCCTGATCGAGGCCGACGCCGCCGAGCACGCTCGGGCCGACGGCACCACGGTCCACGTCACCCCCGAGTCGGTCACCCCGGCGATCACCTTCCCGCCCGCGTTGGCGGCCCGGGTCGCCGGTGCCGGCGATACGGCACCGTGGCCCCTGCTCCCCACCCAGGCCGGACACGACGCGGGTATCCTCGCCGCCGCCGGTGCCCAGGCCGCCATGCTCTTCGTCCGCAACCCCTCGGGGGTCTCGCACAGCCCCGAGGAGTACGCCGAGGAAGCCGACTGCGTCGCGGGCGTCGAGGCGCTGACCGACGTACTCGTCGATCTCCTGGAGGCCTCGTGAACGCCTTCCTGCTCGAACACGCCCTGCTCCCCGACGGCGTGCGCGAAGACGTCCTGGTCGAGATCGAGGACGGGCGCTTCACCGCCGTGACACCCGGCCCCCCTGCCCGGGGTGAGGCGGCCGGCCCGGACGCGGCACGCCGCGTGGCTGCCGAGCGCGTTCCCGGGCTGACCGTCCCCGGGCTCGCCAACGCACACTCGCACGCCTTCCACCGCGTGCTGCGCGGCCGGACCCAGCGCGCCCGCGGCACCTTCTGGACCTGGCGCGAGCAGATGTACGCCGCCGCCGAACGTCTCGACCCCGACCTCTACCGCGACCTGGCCACCGCGGTCTTCCGCGAGATGGCAGCCGCCGGGTTCACCACGGTGGGGGAGTTCCACTACCTCCACCACCAGCTCGACGGGCGGCCCTACGCCGACCCCAACGCCATGGGCCTGGCCCTCGTCGACGCCGCGCGCGCCGCCGGCCTGCGCATCGCCCTGCTCGACACCTGCTACCTCTCCAGCGGCTTCGGCGCCCCGCCCGTCGGCGTCCAGACACGCTACAGCGACGGCGACGCACACGGCTGGGCGGAGCGGTTCGCCCGCCTGCGCGAGCAGGTGGCGGGGGCCGCCGACGTCGTGGCGGGCGTGGCCGTGCACTCCGTACGTGCCGTGCCCAGCGGGCAGCTGGCGACGGTGGGCGGGGCCGCGGACGGGCTGCCGCTACACGTACACCTGAGCGAGCAGACCGCCGAGAACCGGGACTGTCTGGCGGCCACCGGTCGCACCCCCACCCAACTTCTCGACGATCACGGCTTGTTGGGGCCGAACACCACCGCCGTGCACGCCACGCACCTGACGGGGGACGACATCGCGCGACTCGGCGCGCACCGTGCCTTCGCGTGCTTCTGCGCCACCACCGAGCGTGACCTCGGCGACGGCATCGGCCCCAGCCGGGCCCTGCACGAGGCAGGGGCCCGCCTGTCGATCGGTTCGGACAGCCACGCCGTCGTCGACCCCTTCGAGGACATGCGCGCCGTCGAACTCGACGAACGGCTGGCCAGCCGGGAGCGCGGCCACTGGACCGCCGCCGAACTCCTGACCGCCGGCGCCCGTCACGACAGCCTCGGATTCCCCGACGCCGGCCGGATCGCGGTCGGCCTCCGCGCCGACCTGGTCACTCTCGACCTGTGCTCGCCCCGCACCGCGGGTACCGGCGTGACCCCGGAGACAGCCGTCTTCGCGGCTACCGCAGCCGACGTCGTCCGCACGATGACCGATGGCCGACTGGTGTACCGCAGGGAGGAGCAGGCGGACATCGGCCGCGCGCTGGCACGGTCGATCGCCCGCCTGACGGAGTGACGCCACGTCACCTCGGCTCCCCTCGTACGCGCGGCTCTTCAGCCGGGCCCCCGCCGCCGCGGCCGGCGGCCGGTCGTCTCGGCCGGGCGGTCCCGCCGGAAGTTTCGATGGACGCGAGCACGCCCCCCTGCCACAGTCGCCCCATGACCCCGCACCCCGCCACCCCGGACAGCCAGGACGCCCACGCCGACGACCCGCACGCCAACGACGCCTCCCCCTACCCCGGAGGCGACCCCTACGGCGACTACCGCACCCACGGAGTCGACTTCTCCGCCACCGACCTGGTCGACCTCGCCGACCGCAGGCTGGGGGCCGGGGTGATCGCGGCCAACGACGAGTTCTTCGCGCAGCGGGAGAACCTGCTGGTGCGCGAGCGGGCCGTCTTCGACCCGGAGCACTTCGGGCACAAGGGCAAGGTCATGGACGGCTGGGAGACCCGGCGCCGGCGCGGCGCGGGCCCGGACACGCCGTTCCCGGCGCCCGGGGAGTACGACTGGGCGCTGATCCGGCTCGGCGCGCCCGGCCTGGTCAAGGGCGTGGTCGTGGACACCGCGCACTTCCGCGGCAACTACCCGCAGCGCGTCTCGCTCCAGGCCACCTCCGTCGAGGGCACCCCCGGCCCCGAGGAGCTGCTCGCCTCCGACGTGAAGTGGGAGGAACTGCTGCCGCCCACCCCGGTCCTGGGCCACGCCGCCAACGGCTTCGCCTTCGACGTCGAGCGCCGCTTCACCCACCTGCGCCTGTGCCAGCACCCCGACGGCGGCATCGCCCGCCTGCGGGTCCACGGCGAGGTCGTCCCCGACCCCGAGTGGCTCGGCCTGCTCGGCACCGTGGACCTCGCCTCCGTACTCCACGGCGGCGTGTACGAGGACGCCTCCGACCGGTTCTACTCCTCGCCGACGCAGATCATCCTGCCGGGCACCTCGCGGAAGATGGACGACGGCTGGGAGAACCGGCGCCGCCGCGTCCGCGACACCCACGACTGGGTGCGGTTCCGGCTCGCCGCGCAGGGCGTGATCCGCGCCGTGGAGATCGACACCGCCTACCTCAAGGGGAACGCGGCCGGCTGGGTCGCGCTCAGCGCCCGGGACGGCGAGATGGGCGAGTGGTACGAGATCCTGCCGCGCACCCGGCTCCAGCCCGACACCCCGCACCGCTTCCGCCTGGCCGCCCCGGCCACCGCGACCCACGTCCGCCTCGACGCCTTCCCCGACGGCGGCGTCGCCCGGATGCGGCTGCACGGCGAGCTGACCGAGGCGGGGGCCGCCGTCCTCGCCGACCGCTTCCGCCGCCTGACCGGCTGAGCCGCACCCCCGCCACGTACGACGGTCCCGCCCGCCCCTCGCGAGAAGGGACGGGCGGGACCGTTCGTACGGCGGGGGAGCGGGGTCAGGCGCGGCCGGCCGCCGCGTCCGCCTCGCGGGCGCGCAGGGCGCGCTCGACGCCCGCCCGGCACTCGGTGATCATGCGGCGCAGGCCCGGGGTCGGGTCGTTGGCCTCGATCCAGGCGTCGGTGGCGTCCAGGGTCTCCTGGGAGATCTGGAGCGCCGGGTAGAGCCCCACCACGATCTGCTGGACCATCTCGTGGCTGCGGCCGGCGGCCACGTCCTTGACGGCCGCGAAGTACTTCGCGGTGTACGGCGCCAGCAGCTCGCGCTGGTCGTACTGGACGAAGCCGCCGATGACGGCCTCCTGGGCCGCGTTGGCGAGCTTGTCCGACTCCACCACCGAGGCCCACGCGGCGGCCTTGGCCTCCGGGGTGGGGCGGGCCGAGCGCGCCGAGGCGGCGTGCCGCTCACCGGCGGCCGTACGGTCCCGGGCCAGCTCCGCGTCGACGGCGCCCTCGTCGGCGCGGCCGGTCGCGGCCAGGCGGTGCAGCAGCGCCCAGCGCAGCTCGGTGTCGACGGCCAGGCCCTCGATGGTCTCGCCGCCGTCCAGCAGCGCCTCCAGCAGGTCGAGCTGGGCGTCGGTGCGGGCGGTGTCGGCGAAGGCGCGGGCCCAGGCCAGCTGGTGGTCGCTGCCGGGGGCAGCCGCGCGCAGCTGCTCCAGGGCGAACGCGGTCCAGCGGGTCAGGCCCTCGGGACGCCAGGCGGGGTCGGCGTACTGCTCGATCGCCATGTGGACCTGCCGCTGGAGGGACTGGACCACGCCGATGTCGCTCTCCTTGGCGATGCCGGTGACCACCAGGTCGAGGTAGTCGCGGGTGGCCAGCTCGCCGTCGCGGGTCATGTCCCAGGCGGAGGCCCAGCACAGGGCGCGCGGCAGCGACTCGGCGAAGTCGCCCAGGTGCGCGGTGACGACGGCGAGGGAGTCCTCGTCGAGGCGGACCTTGGCGTACGACAGGTCGTCGTCGTTGAGGAGGAAGACGGCCGGGCGGCGGGTGCCGGCCAGTTCGGGGACCTCGGTCAGCTCCCCGTCGACGTCCAGCTCGATCCGTCCGGTGCGCACCAGGCGGCCCGCCTCGTCCAGGTCGTAGGAGCCGACGGCGATGCGGTGCGGGCGCAGCACGGCGGTGCCCTTGGCGCCGGCGGGCAGCGCGGGCGCGGTCTGGCGGACCGCGAAGGAGGTGACGTGGCCGTCCGCGTCGGTGCTGATCTCCGGGCGCAGCACGTTGATCCCGGCCGTCTGGAGCCACTTCTCGGCCCAGGTGGTCAGGTCGCGGCCGGAGGTCTTCTCCAGCGCGCCGAGCAGGTCGGTCAGCTTGGTGTTGCCGAAGGCGTGCTGCTTGAAGTACGCCTGCACGCCCGCGAAGAACGCGTCCTCGCCGACGTAGGCGACGAGCTGCTTGAGGACGGAGGCGCCCTTGGCGTACGTGATGCCGTCGAAGTTGACCAGGACGTCGTCGAGATCGTTGATCTCGGCCATGATCGGGTGCGTCGAGGGCAGCTGGTCCTGCCGGTACGCCCAGGTCTTCTCGGCGTTGGCGAAGGTGGTCCAGGAGTGCGGCCAGCGCGAGCCGGGCGCGGCGGCCTGGCAGGCGACCGAGGTGAAGGTGGCGAACGACTCGTTCAGCCAGAGGTCGTTCCACCACTCCATGGTGACCAGGTCGCCGAACCACATGTGGGCCAGCTCGTGCAGGATGGTCTCCGCGCGCCGCTCGTAGGCCGCGTCGGTCACCTTGGAGCGGAAGACGTACTGGTCGCGGATGGTGACCGCGCCCGCGTTCTCCATCGCGCCCGCGTTGAACTCCGGGACGAAGAGCTGGTCGTACTTGGCGAACGGGTACGCGTAGTCGAACTTCTCCTGGAACCAGTCGAAGCCCTGCCGGGTGACGTCGAAGATGTGCTCGGCGTCGAGGTGCTCGGCGAGCGAGGGGCGGCAGTAGATGCCGAGCGGCACCCGCTGGCCGTCCTTCTCGTAGACCGAGTGGACCGCGTGGTACGGGCCGGCGATGAGCGCGGTGATGTACGAGGAGATGCGCTCGGTCGGCTCGAACCGCCAGACCTCGCCCTCGGGTTCGGGCGTCGGCGAGTTGGAGATCACCGTCCAGCCGGCGGGCGCCGTCACGGTGAAGGCGAAGGTGCCCTTGAGGTCGGGCTGCTCGAAGACGGCGAAGACCCGCCGCGAGTCCGGCACCTCGAACTGGGTGTACAGGTACGCCTGCTCGTCCACCGGGTCGACGAAGCGGTGCAGGCCCTCGCCGGTGTTGGTGTAGGCGCAGTCGGCGACGACCCGCAGTTCGTTGCGGCCCTGGAGCAGGCCGTCGAGGGCGATCCGCGAGTCGCGGAAGACCGTGCCGGCGTCGAGCGCGGTGCCGTTGAGGACGACCTCGTGCACGGCCGGGGCGATCAGATCGACGAAGGTCGAGGCACCGGCCTCGGCGCTGTCGAAGCGCACCGAGGTCACCGAGCGGAACGTGCCGCCCTCCTGGGCGCCCGAGAGGTCCAGCTCGATCTCGTACGCGTCCACGGTCAGCAGGCGCGCCCGCTCCTGCGCCTCTTCACGGGTCAGATTCGTGCCAGGCACGCGGTCATCTCCTTCGATGGGTACGCCGATGGTGACGTTCGGCTCATCTTTCCACGGGCGGCCCGGGTAGGGGGAAGGGCGGGCACCGGATACCGGTACCCGCCCTCCGGCGAGCGGTACGCGGGGCGCGGCGCGGGCCGCGCGGCGGCGTCAGCCCTTCAGCTCGGCGGCGACCAGCTCGGCGATCTGGACGGCGTTGAGGGCCGCGCCCTTGCGCAGGTTGTCGCTCGTGACGAACAGGGAGAGGCCGTTCTCGACGGTCTCGTCCACCCGGATGCGGCCCACGTACGACGGGTCCTGGCCGGCGGCCTGGAGCGGGGTGGGGATCTCGGACAGCTCGACGCCCTCGGCGGCCTTCAGCAGCTCGGTGGCGCGCTCGACGCCCAGCGGGCGGGCGAAGCGGGCGTTGATCTGGAGGGAGTGGCCGGAGAAGACCGGGACGCGCACGCAGGTGCCGGAGACCTTCAGCTCCGGGATCTGAAGGATCTTGCGGGACTCGTTGCGGAGCTTCTGCTCCTCGTCGGTCTCGAAGGAGCCGTCGTCCACGATCGCGCCGGCCAGCGGCAGGACGTTGAAGGCGATGGGGCGGGCGTAGACGCCGGGCTCGGGGAAGTCCACGGCGGCGCCGTCGTGGGTGAGCTGGTCGGCCTCGGCGACGACCTTCCGGGTCTGGCCGTGCAGCTCGGCGACGCCGGCCAGGCCCGAGCCGGAGACGGCCTGGTAGGTGGCGACGACGAGGGCTTCGAGGCCGGCCTCGTCGTGCAGCGGGCGCAGTACCGGCATGGCCGCCATGGTGGTGCAGTTCGGGTTGGCGATGATGCCCTTGGGCCGGTTGGCGACCGCGTGCGGGTTGACCTCGGAGACGACCAGCGGGACCTCGGGGTCGCGGCGCCAGGCGGAGGAGTTGTCGATCACGACCGGGCCCTGGGCGGCGACCTTCTCGGCGAGCGCCTTGGAGGTGGCGCCGCCGGCCGAGAAGAGCACGATGTCCAGGCCGGAGTAGTCGGCGGTGGAGGCGTCCTCGACGGTGACCTCGCCGCCCTGCCACTCGATGGTGGACCCGGCGGAGCGGGCCGAGGCGAAGAGGCGCAGCTCGGAGAGGGGGAAGTTCCGCTCGGCGAGGATTCTGCGCATGACCGTGCCGACCTGACCGGTGGCTCCGACGATTCCGACCCGCACTGTGACTCCTTCAGTCTGGCTCACCGGCGGGCGCCCGCCGGACGTACGAAGTGGGCAGCCCGCCCATGATGCGACAGCCTGCCCATGATGCGTATGACCAGGACCTTCCTGTCCAATCCTCTGTCCGGAAGGTGGGACGCGATCGTCCGCCTGGTGAGCGGTGCGGCCGGGCCGATCCGCCGTCCTGCCCGCTTTCGTCCCGCATTTCCGTGACGCACGTCCCACCGGCCGGAGCGCGGGTACGCCAAAGGGGCGGGTCCCCGGAGGGACCCGCCCCGATCCCGCCGGCCGCCCGCGTGAGCCCGGGGTGGGTGTGGGCTCAGCGCGGGCGGCCGGGGGTCACTCGGTGACCTTGCCGATCTCGACGCTGCCGCTGCCCGCGGCGGTGCCCTTGGCGTTCAGCACCTGGACCTCGCCGAAGAACTTCCGGCCCTCGGGGGCCGGAGCGGCGACGACGACCTCGGCGGCGATCTTCGCCGAGGCGCCGGTGGCGAGCTCCACCTTCGCGGCGTCGACCTTCACCTCGCCGAGGGCGGCGGAGAAGTACACGTCGCGGTAGTCGTACGCGGTGGTCCCCGACGGGACCGAGTAGGCGACGACCTCGACGGTGTACGTGCCGGGCTTCGGCTCGGCGACCGACAGGGCCTCCTCGGAGTCGCCGTCGGCGGTCTGCGCGACCTGGTTGCCCTGCTCGTCGTAGAGGGTCAGGTCCAGGTCGGCCGCGACGTCGGAGACGTTGCCGATGGCGACGTCGAGACGCTCGACGTTCTCACCGACGGTGATCTCCCTGGTCTGCGTCTCGCCGTTCTTGACCTCCGGGCGCTCGCTCAGCGAGGAGCCGAGCGGGCCGCCCTTGAGCTTGCCCTCCAGCGCGGCGTTCTGGTTGGTGATCTCCCACTCGACCGGGGCCGGGGTGCCGACCTCGGCCTCGGGGACGGTCTGGACCGCCGGGTCGAAGGCGACGCCGAGCAGCGCCACCTCCAGCTGGTACGGGTTGCGCAGCAGCGGCGAGGTGCGGCGCGCCTCGACCTCGATCTCCCAGACGCCGGGGGCCGGGTCGGTGTAGGAGCGCAGGTCGGGGCGGCAGCCGTTGCCGTTGTTGTAGTTGTTGTAGCAGTCCGGGGTCGAGGTCGAGTCGACCGGGACGCCGTACGGGTGGATCGAGACGAACCGGACCTGGCTCTTGCCGAAGAGGCCGCCGAGGGAGACCTCCAGCGACTTGGCGCCCTCGGGCACCCGCACGAAGTACGAGCGGGTCTCGTTGCGGTCGACCTCGCCCGACTTCTTCACCGTGAACGAGGGCTCGGCCAGCTCGTCCGCGGCGACCACGGTCGTCATGATCTGCTTGTCGACGCCCTCGGTGGACGGGTCGTCCACGGTCAGGATCGCGGAGTGCAGGCCCTTGGCGGCCGCCTTGGCGGAGACCTTCACGGTGACCGGCTCGTTCAGCTTGAGGCCGACCTTCTTGCCGCCGGCCAGCTTGAACGTGTTTCCGTGGTTGTTGACCAGGGCCAGCTTGTGGCTGACGGTCTTCGCGGGACCGGTGGTGCGGGTCACCGTGATGTCGTACTGCCGCTTCTCGCCGACCTTGAGGCCGCCCTCGCGGTCGTAGAGGCCGGTGCCGTGGCCGGGGTCCTTCAGCAGCTCGTCGACGGCGGTGTCGACCGGGGCGCGCACGGCGTACTCGTGCACGTCACCGTCCTGCTTCTTGATCTGCTTCCAGGCGTCGACGATGTCGATCAGTCCGGCGCCCTGCTCGTACGCCTGGACGCCGTCGATCGGGGTGGCGGTCGAGGTGAGCGCGGAGCGCAGCTTGGCCGGGGTCAGGGCGATGCCCTGCTGCTTCGCCTTGGAGAGCAGCAGCGCGGAGGCGCCGGCCGCCTGCGGGGAGGCCATCGAGGTGCCCTGGAGCATCGAGTACCCGGCGGGCAGGTCGTAGCCGGCCTCCAGCGTCGGGCCGCCCGGGGACCAGGTCTGGGTGGTGTTGATGGACGCGCCGGGCGCGGAGAGGGTCGGCGTGAAGCCGCCGTCCTCACGCGGGCCGCGCGAGGAGAAGGGCATCATCGCGTACGGCTTGCGGACCTCGGAGCCGTAGTTGGCGAGCCAGGTCTCCTTGGAGATGGTCGCGCCGACCGAGATGACCTTGTCGGCGAGGCTGGGGTCGCCGATGGTGTTGGCGCCGGGGCCGCTGTTGCCCGCCGAGATGACGAGCTGGACGCCGAACGTGTCGATGATGCGGGTGTACAGCTCCGCGCGGGCGTTGTTGCCGTCGTTGAGCGCCGGGAGGCCGCCGATGGACATGTTGATGATGTCCACGCCGCGGTTGGCGGCGAGGTCGATCATGCCCTCGGTCAGCGCGACGGAGGTGCAGCCGCCGCTCCAGGTGCAGGCGCGCGAGGAGACCAGCTTGGCGCCGGGCGCCGCGCCGTTCATCCTGCCGCCGAAGAGCGAGTGGGCGGCGGTGATGCCGGCGACGTGGGTGCCGTGCGAGCCCTCGATGATGCCGATGTTGACGAAGTCGGCCTTCTTGCCGGTCCAGCTGCCCCCGTACGGGTCCATGGGGACGCCCTTGCGGACCTCCACCACGAAGGGGATGCGCTCGGCCACGTCGGTCTTCGGGTCGTCCTCGCCGAAGTAGCCGACCTGGAACTTGTCCTTGTACGGCCGCATCACCTCGTCGTCGGTGAAGTCGCCGTTGTCGTTCAGGTCGACGCGCACCGTGCCGTTCTCGGCGTCGTAGAGGACGCCCCAGGTGTCGGTGGTGTCGCCGTCGCGGTTGAGGTCGCCGTCGGCGTCGCCGCCCTTGGAGGCCGCCTCCGCGAAGACACTCACCTGGTACGAACCGGCCGGGGCCTTGTACGAGCGGCCCTTGTGGGTGAACGCCGGCCCGGAGACCGCGTCCACCATCGGGCGCCAGGTCTGGTCGCCGTCGACGATCGGGTCGGTCGCGGTCACCCAGTCGGTGATCTTGCGCTCGCCCGTGGTGGTCTTCTGCAGCGCCGGATGGCCCAGGTCGACGCCCGAGTCGAGGATGCCGATGGTGATGCCCCGGCCGTCCGCCTTCGGGTTCTTCTCGACGAACTCGACCGCGCCCGTCTCGAAGGACGGGTTGAACGGGTTCTTCGCCGGCGTCTTCGCGTTCGGAGCGCCGTGGGCGTCGTCCGCCTCGGCGGCGCTGCTCCCGGCGCCCTTGGCCCGGTCGCCCGCGGGCGTCGGGTCGTCCAGCTGGATCTCCTGGTTCAGGTCGATCCCGTGGACGGCGGAGAGCTTGGCCGCGGCCTTGATGGCGGCGTCCGCCCGGCCGGTGGGGACGGTCGCCCGGACGTAGCCGAGCTTGTCGTGGGTCTTGCCCACCGACCCGCCCTTGACCGCCTTCAGCTTCCCGGCGACCTCGGCGGTCTTCCCCGGCTGGGTGGCGATCATCATGGTGACGTGCTTGTCGCCGTCGGCCTTGGCCTCGGCGAGGCGTTCGGCGTCCGCGGAGCCGAGCTTCTCGGCGGCGCTCTTGACGGTCGGCGCGGCGGCCGGCTCGTCGGCGGCGAAGGCCATGGGCAGCGGTGCGCCGGCGCAGAGGGCGGCCACCAGGCCGGCCGCGACCGCGACGCGGGCGGCCCGTCTGGCACCCGATATGGGCGCCTGCGGGGATTCGGAGGTCATCAGCATCCCTGTAAGTGGAAGAAGGGGTCCGGATTTCGGTGCCGGATGACCGGTCAGCTTTGCGTAAGTGGCCGTTGTTTGGGGAGAGTTGCCCGGGCCTGACGGGGAAGCTGGCGGGATTCCGCCATACGCCAACGGCGCCGTACCCGCTCATAGGTGGACAGGTCCACGTCAGGCGGAACAGCTTCCTCCGGTCGCCCGGACCGCGCCGACCCCCGGAATGTGCCGCTTCCGTGAGGGGAATGGAGGAGTCGCGGGAAACCCCTGGGGCGACGCGCCCGGCCGTGCTGTCATGCCCCCTGCGAACGTGGCCCGGCAAGGCCGAAAACCGCCTCTTGCGCCCGGGGTCCGCGCAACGTCCCGGCCCGCCCTGCCGGTCCCTCCCACCGCAGTACCCGCCCCCCGCCCAGGGCGGCGGCACCTGAGGAAGGGACCACCGATGACCGGTACCACCGAGCACCAGCGGCGCGCCGCCCGCGGACGCCGCCGCCCGGCGCGCTTCGCCGCCGCCGCGCTCGCCGCAGCAACCGCCCTCGGCACCCTCACCATGGCCCCGCAGGCCGCCGCCGACGAGCGCGCCACCCCCGGTCACGAGGAGACCCAGCGGGCCCTGGACGCCGTCGTCGCCGACGGCGTCCCCGGGGCCCTCGCCCGGGCCCGTGACCGGCACGGGGTCTGGAACGGCACGGCCGGCACCGCGGACCTCGACACCGGCCGGGCGCGCGGCGCCGACGACCGCTTCCGGGTCGGCTCCCTGACCAAGACCTTCGTCGCCACCGTCCTCCTCCAACTCCAGGGCGAGGGACGGCTCGACCTCGACGACACCGTGGACCAGCACCTCCCCGGCGTGGTCACCGGCAACGGCCACGACGGCACCGCGATCACCCTGCGCCAGCTCCTCAACCACACCAGCGGCATCAGCAACTACACCGCCGACCCCGAATTCCAACGGGTGGTCCTCGGCGAGGAGTTCCTGGAGCACCGCTACGACACCTGGACACCCGGGCAGCTCGTCACCGTCGCCATGGGCCACGCCCCGGACTTCGCCCCCGGCACCGCCTGGAACTACTCCAACACCAACTACATCCTCGCCGGCATGGTCATCGAGGAGACCACCGGCCGCAGCTGGGAGCAGGAGGTCGAGCGCCGCATCCTGCGCCCCCTCGGCCTCAGCGGCACCAGTGCCCCCGGCACCGACCCGCACCTGCCCCGCCCGGCCGGCCGCGCCTACTCCCACCTCGGCGACCTCGACCAGGAACGGCCCCACGACGTCACCGAGCTGAACCCCAGCCAGGCGGACGCCGCCGGAGCGATGATCTCCACCACGGCCGACATCGACCGCTTCCACCGGGCCCTGCTCGGCGGCAGGCTCCTCCCCGCCGCCCAGCTCCGCCAGATGACCACCACCGTTCCCGTCGGCCCCTCCCACCCCGAAGACCGTTACGGCCTCGGCCTGATGTGGCAGAAGCTCTCCTGCGGAACCGTGGTCTGGGGTCACAACGGCGGCATCCACGGCTCCACCACCACCGCCCTGACCACGCGCGACACCCGTCACAGCTATCAGGTCAACCTCAACGGCGACTGGTCCCCGAGGGACCCCGCCGAGGCCGCCTTCCTCGTCGAGTCGGAGTTCTGCGGCAAGGGGTGACCCGGAGGGCACGGGCCCGGGGCCGCCTGCCCGGCACGCCGACGGGCCCGCCGCCCCGCCCCGCGCGGGGGAGGGACGGCGGGCCCGTCCGCCGGAGAAGGGGCCGGCTCAGCCCGCCGTACCGGCGTCCGCCGCCTGCGCCCGGTGGGCGCGCGCCAGGTCGTCGCGGGCCTCCAGGACCAGGCGGCGCAGGGCCGGCGGCGCGTCGGCGTGCTCGCCCAGCCACGCGTCGGCCGCCGCCAGCGTCCTGGTGCCGTCCTGGAGCGAGGGGAACAGCCCCCGCACGACGAGCACGCCGATCTGGATGGACCGCTCCTGCCAGACCCGCCCGATCGCCTCGAAGTACTTCGCCGCGTACGGCGCGATCAGCTCCCGCTGCGAGGGCTGCGTGAACCCGGCGATGGTCGCCTCCACCAGCGCGTTCGACAGCACGTCGGACTCGACCACCTGCGCCCACGCCCGCGCCTTGACCGCCTCCGAGGGCCGCGCCGCCAGGCACCGCACCTGGTGCCGCCTGCCCGAGGCGGTGTCGTCCCGGGCCAGTTCGGCCGCGATCCGCTCCTCGTCGACCACGCCGTACGTGGCCAGCGGCTCCAGGAACGCCCAGCGCAGCTCCTGGTCCATGTCGAGGCCGTCGATGCGGGCGGGGCCGTCCAGCAGCGCCCCCAGCAGCTGGAGGTCGGCCTCGTCGGAGGCGACCGAGGCGAAGAACCGCGCCCAGGTCAGCTGCGCGGGTCCGCCCGGCTCGGCCGCCCGCAGCTCGGCCAGCGCCCCCTGCGCCAGCGCCCGCCCGGCCTCCTCGCGGTGCGCCGGGACGACGTAGTGGACCAGTGCCGTACGCGCCCAGGCGTGCAGCATCTGCAGGACGCCGAGGTCGGACTCGCGTCCCGCGTGCTCCAGCACCAGGGAGAGGAAGTCGCGGGCCGGCATCAGCGCGTCGCGGGTCATGTTCCACAGGGCCGACCAGCACAGCGCGCGGGCCAGCGGATCGGCGATGTCACCGAGCCGGGACCTGAGCGTGGCCAGCGAGTTCTCGTCGAACCGGACCTTGCAGTACGTGAGGTCGTCGTCGTTGACGAGGACCAGGTCGGGCGCCTGGGCCCCGGCCAGCTCGGAGACGACGGTGCGCGGCCCGGTCACGTCCAGCTCGGCGCGGGCGTACCGCACCAGCGTGCCCTCGACGCCGTCCACCCGGTACAGGCCCACCGCGACCCGGTGCGGACGCAGCTGCGGGTGGGAGGCCGCGGCCTCCTGGGCGACGGCCAGCTCGGTGATCCGGTTCTCCGCGTCCAGGGTCGGTTCGGGGGTGAGCGCGTTGACCCCGGCGGTCTGGAGCCACGCCTTCGACCAGCCGGTGAGGTCGCGCCCGGAGGTCTCCTCCAGCACCGCCAGCAGATCGGCGAGGGTGGTGTTGCCGAAGGCGTGACGCTGGAAGTAGCGGCGGGCGCCCTCCAGGAAGGCGTCCCGGCCGACGTAGGCGACGAGCTGCTTGAGGACGGAGGCGCCCTTGGCGTAGGTGATGCCGTCGAAGTTGAGCTTGGCGTCCTGCAGGTCGCGGATGTCGGCGGTGATCGGGTGGGTGGAGGGCAGCTGGTCGGCGCGGTACGCCCAAGCCTTGCGGTTGTTGGCGAAGGTGGTCCAGCCGCCGGTGAACCGCGTCGCCTCGACGAGCGCGAAGGTGCCCATGAAGTCGGCGAAGGACTCCTTCAGCCACAGGTCGTCCCACCACTTCATGGTGACCAGGTCGCCGAACCACATGTGCGCCATCTCGTGCAGGATCGTGGTGGCGCGCCGTTCGTAGGCGGCGGCGGTGACCTTGCCCCGGTAGATGTACTCCTCGCGGAAGGTCACCATCCCCGGGTTCTCCATCGCGCCGAGGTTGTACTCGGGTACGAACGCCTGGTCGTACTTGCCGAACGGGTACGGGTAGCCGAAGTGGTCGTGGAAGAAGTCCAGGCCCTGCTTGGTGATGAGGAAGACGTCGTCCGCGTCGAAGTGCGGGGCCAGCCCCTTGCGGCACATCGCGCCGAGCGGAATCCGCAGCTCGGAGCCGTCGGGGAGAGTCCGCCGGTAGTCGTCGGTCACGTAGTGGTACGGCCCGGCGACCACGCAGGTGATGTACGTGGAGATGGGCTCGGTCTCGGCGAACCGCCACACCCCGTCGGCGTCCCGCTCGCCCGCGCCGTTGGACCACACACCCCAGGCTTCGGGTGCGGTCACCGAGAAGCGGTAGCGGCCCTTGAGGTCGGGCTGCTCGAAGTTGGCGTAGACCCGGCGGGCGTCGGCCGGCTCGTACTGGGTGTAGAGGTAGACCTCGCCGTCCTCCGGGTCGACGAAGCGGTGCATGCCCTCGCCGGTCCGGCTGTAGGCGCACTGGGCGTCGACCACCAGGGTGTTCTCGGCCTCCAGGCCCTCCAGGGCGATCCGGGTGCCGTCGAAGACCTCGGCCACCTCCAGGCTCCGCCCGTTGAGCACCACCGAGGTCACCGAGGGCGCGATCAGGTCCACGAAGGTCGCGGCGCCCGGCTTCAGCCCGGCGAACCGGAGGGTGGTCACCGAGCGGAAGGTGCGCGGACCGTCCCCCGCCACCTCCCCGAGGGCGGAGCGCAGGTCGAGTGCGACGTCGTAGGACTCGACGGCGACCAGGGCGGCCCGCTCGCGGGCCTCGTCTCGGGTCAGGTTCTCTCCGGGCACGGCGGTACTCCTTCGTGGCGCATTTCCGACAGGCCGATCCTGTCATGTGCGCTTCCCGGCGCCTCCCGTGACGCCCGGGAATGGGACCGGCCCCCGCGCGGTTGCCGCTCGCGTACGGCCGTAGCCGGCCCGCCCGACCATCTGAGGGAGAGACATGACCGACCCGCAGCAGAACACCGAGGTCACCGCCGACTTCTGGTTCGACCCGCTGTGCCCCTGGGCCTGGATGACCTCTCGCTGGATGCTGGAGGTGGAGAAGGTCCGCCCCGTCCGCGTCCGTTGGAACGTGATGAGCCTCGCCGTCCTCAACGAGGACCGCCTCGACGAACTCCCCGAGGAGTACCGCGAGCTGCTGACCCGGGCGTGGGGCCCGGTACGCGTCGTCATCGCCGCCCAGCAGCTGCACGGCGCCGAGGTCGCCGGCCCGCTCTACACCGCGCTGGGCACCCGCTACCACAACCAGCAGCAGCCCCAGGACCGCGCCACCCTGGTCGCCGCCCTCGAAGAGGTGGGCCTTTCCGCCGACCTCGCCGACTACGCCGACAAGGACACCTACGACGCCGAGCTGCGCGCCTCGCACGCCGCCGGCATCACCAAGGTCGGCCAGGACGTCGGCACCCCCGTCATCGCGGTCCCCGGCGCCGACGGCGAGGAGGTCGCCTTCTTCGGTCCCGTCGTCACCCCGGCGCCCAAGGGCGAGCAGGCCGCCGCCCTCTGGGACGGCACCCTGCTGGTCGCCTCGGTCCCCGGCTTCTACGAGCTGAAGCGCACCCGCACCGCCGAGCCCAGCTTCGACTGAGCCCACCCGGCCGGCGCTCGGGGGCAGCCCGTGCGGCTGCGGAAAGGCCCCTGTGGGGCACGTCCTCACAGGGGCCTGCTTCATCCGCCCGCCGGGCGAAGGCTGAGAAGACGACCACGAGGCGGACGCTCAGGAGGGCTCAGGGAGCGGGCAGCAGGTTCTCCCGCGCCTTGGCCGAGGCGTGAGGCCGGGCCACGTCCCGCCAGTTGACGATTGCCCCGGGCGGGGGCCCTGACCTGCGGCGGACAGGGCGGGTCAGTTCTCGCCGGCCCCGGCGGGCGAGGCGGCGCGCCTGCGCTGGAGGAGGTAGCCGGCCAGGGCCAGGGCCAGCGTCAGCCCGCCGGTCGACAGCAGTTGGACGCGGGTGTCGGGCTCCTTCGCCATCAGGACGAAGACCCCGGCCATCGCGGCGAGCGCCACCCAGGTCAGCCCCGGGAACAGCCACATCCGCACCACCAGCCGCTCCGGCGCCTCCCGCTCGGTGCGGCGGCGCAGCACCAGTTGCGAGGCGGCGGTGAAGAACCAGACCACCAGGATGACCGCGCCGATCATGTTGAGCAGCCAGGCGAAGACGTCGTCGGGGCGCCAGTAGCTGAGCAGTACGCAGACGAAGCCGAAGAACGACGAGGCCAGCACGGCGATGCGCGGCACCCCGCCGAAGACCTGGCCGAGCCTGCGCGGGCCCTGGCCCCGGGCCACCAGCGAACAGGCCATCCGGGAGGAGCCGTAGATGTTGGCGTTCATCGCGGAGAGCAGCGCGATCAGCACGACCACGTTCATGATCTGGCCCGAGCCGGGGATGCCCAGGTGGTCCAGGGTCGCCACGTACGGGCCCTTCTCGACGACCGCCGGGTCGTCCCAGGGCACCAGGGTGACGATGACGGCCATCGAGCCGACGTAGAAGATCCCGATCCGCCACATCGCGGTACGCACCGCCTTCGCGACGCCCTCCACCGGCCGCTCCGACTCGGCCGCCGCGATGGTCACCGTCTCCAGTCCGCCGTACGCGAAGACCGAGGCGAGCAGGCCGACGACGAACCCCTCGGAGCCGTTCGGCATAAGGCCGCCCTCGCCGGTGAGGTTCGAGGCGCCCGGAGCGTCGCTGCCCGGCAGCACACCGGCCATCGCCAGCACACCGACGAGCAGGAAGACGGCGATCGCCACCACCTTCAGCGTGGCGAACCAGAACTCGAACTCGCCGAAGTTCTTCACCGCGGCCAGGTTGGTGCCGCAGAAGACCACCACGAAGAGCGCCACCCAGGCCCACTCCGGGGTCCCCGGCAGCCAGCCCGTCATGATCTCGGCCGCGCCGATGCCCTCCAGGCCCACCGCCACACAGAGCAGGAACCAGAACGCCCAGCCCGCGGTGAACCCGGCCCACGGGCCGATCGCCCGCTCGGCGTGGACGGAGAACGAACCGGAGGCGGGGTTGGCTGCGGACATCTCGCCGAGCATCCGCATGACCAGCATCACCAGCAGGCCGGAGGCCGCGTAGGCGAAGACGATCGACGGGCCCGCGGCGGCGATGCCCGCGCCCGAGCCGACGAAGAGGCCGGCGCCGATGACGCCGCCGAGGGCGATCATCGACAGGTGGCGCTGCTTCAGCCCGTTCGACAGGGCGGAACCGGTGTCGGACGCCTGGTCGCAGCCGGGGAGCCGGTCGGCACCCGGCGTGTCCTCAGGAGTGAGGGTTGTCCGAGTCATGGTCGTATCGGTCCAGTACGTGAGATGGCGGGGGAGTGCCTCAGTCTGCGCGCACCGTCCGCTCGGGCGACGGGCCCGACCGTTATCCGGACACTTCGCTCACCTGGCGTGCACGCCCGCGCACGGCCGCCGCGCACCCCGTCCGCGCCGTCACGCCCCCGCGCGCCTCATTCGGCGCCGCCACTCCCGTACCCCGGCGACCAGCAGCACCAGCACCGCCGCGCCCGAGGACCAGAGCAGTTGCGGCCGGGCGGTGGCGTCGAAGAGCATCAGCGTGAACACCGCCGCCACCGCCACCAGCGCGGCCCAGGTCAGCCACGGGTACCCCCACATCCGCAGCACCAGCCGCTCCGGCGCCTCCCGCTCGATCAGCCGCCGCAGCCGCAGCTGCGAGACGGCGATCAGCGCCCACACGAAGAGCAGTACGGCGCCCACCGCGTTGAGCATGTAGAGGAAGACCGAGTCGGGCCACTTCAGATTGAGCAGCACCGAGACGAAGCCGAACGCCACCGAGGCCAGCACCGCCCGCCGCGGCACCCCGCCGGGCGCCACCTTCAGCAGCGAACGCGGCGCCTCCCCGCGTTCCGCCAGCGAGAAGACCATCCGCGAGGAGCCGTACAGGTTGGCGTTGAGCGCCGACAGCAGCGCCACGAAGACCACGATGTTCATGATCTGGCCCGCCGAGGGGATGCCGATCCCGTCCAGCACCGCCACGTAGGGGCTCAGCCCCGGCCGCATCGCCGTCCACGGCAGCACCGTCACGATGACCAGCATCGAGCCGACGTAGAAGAAGAGGATGCGGTAGACCGCGCTGCGCACCGCGCGCGCCACCGAGCGGGCCGGATCGTCCGACTCGGCCGCCGCGATCGTCAAGACCTCCAGGCCGCCGAAGGCGAAGACCACGGCCAGCACCCCGGAGACCACGCCCGACCAGCCGTGCGGCAGGAAACCGCCGTCACCCGACAGGTGGGCCAGCCCCACCGGCTCCGTCTGCGGCAGCCACCCGAGGATCGCCGCCACGCCCAGCGCCAGGAAGAGCACGATCGCCCCCACCTTCAGCGTGGCGAACCAGAACTCGAACTCGCCGAAGTGCTGCACCGCCGCCAGGTTGGCCCCGGTGAAGACCAGCATGAAGGCCAGGACCCACGCCCACTGCGGCACCGAGGGCACCCAGCCGTGTGCGATCTGCGCGGCGCCGGTCGCCTCCACCGCCAGCACCACCACCAGCAGGAACCAGTACAGCCACCCCACGCTGAACCCGGCCCACCGCCCGAGCGCCCGCTCCGCGTGCACCGAGAACGACCCCGAGGCCGGCATCGCCGCCGACATCTCCCCGAGCATCCGCATCACCAGCATCGCCAGCGTCCCCGCGATCAGGTACGAGACCACGATCCCCGGCCCCGCCACCGCGATGCCCGCACCCGAGCCCACGAACAGGCCCGCGCCGATCACCCCGCCCAGCCCCAGCATCGTCAGATGGCGCTGCTTCAGTCCGCGGCCGAGTGGCTCGGCGGTGCCGAAGGGGTCCCGGGCCGTGGTGGCGCTGGTGGCCCCGGGATCGGCG
Organism: Streptomyces sp. BBFR102; assembly: GCF_051397025.1. Lineage (NCBI taxonomy): Bacteria > Bacillati > Actinomycetota > Actinomycetes > Kitasatosporales > Streptomycetaceae > Streptomyces > Streptomyces sp. BBFR102. The sequence continues at coordinate 1,610,275 of NZ_CP195757.1, read as the reverse complement.
GGGTCTGCGGGGGAGTCGTGCATGGCGGTGCTCACTGCTTCGTCGGTCCCCCACGAGCCGGGCTGCGCCCGCGCGCGGGGGGTGTGAGGGGTGTCCCCGAATTGGCGGGACCCTACAGTCTCCCCATCCCGCGGCCCCGGGAGCAACGCGGTAAAGCGACCGTACGGGGGCGAGTGAGCAGCGTCACGCCCTCGCGGGTGTACAAGCGGACCTTTGTGCGGAGTCCACCAAGGGCCCAACCGCCGCTTTGTCGGCGGCTGCTGGTGATCGCGTGGCCGCGCTGGGATAGCGTCGGCCTGTCCTCAGCCGTTCCATGAGCTGTCCCACCCTTCACCCTCGGGGAGCCCCGATGAGCACTGCCGCCGCCTCCACCCGACCGGGACAGGTCCTCGCCGACCTGCTGCCCGCCTCCACCGTCCCCGGGGCCCGGCTGCGTGACGCCGCCCTCGTCACCGGCGGTGCCGCTCTCACCGGGCTGGCGGCGCAGGTCGTCCTGCCCGTCCCCGGCTCGCCCGTCCCCGTCACCGGGCAGACCTTCGCCGCCCTCCTGGTGGGCACCGCGCTCGGCGCGGGGCGGGGCTTCGTCTCGCTCGCCCTGTACGCGCTGGTCGGCATGGCCGGGGTGCCGTGGTTCGCCGAGGGCGTCTCGGGGGTCTCGGCGCCGTCCTTCGGATACGTCCTCGGGATGCTCCTCGCGGCCACCGTCGTCGGCGCACTCGCCCGGCGCGGGGCCGACCGCTCGGTGCTGCGCACGGCCGGGCTCATGGTGCTGGGCTCCGCCCTGATCTACGCCGTCGGCGTCCCCTACCTCGCCCTGTCCACCGGCATGACCCTCGGCTCCGCCGTCGCCGCCGGACTCGTCCCCTTCCTCGTCGGCGACGCGCTGAAGGCGGCCCTCGCCATGGGCGCCCTGCCCCTGGCGTGGCGGCTCACCCGCCACTGAGACCTGGCCGGCCCGAGACGGCCGCGAACCGAGGCGAAGAGAGAGGAACCCCGGGCCCGCGACGGGACCCGGGGTGAGGGGGCGCGGGGTTCAGACCCGCGCCCCCCGGTGCTTCACGAGGGACACCCCCACGACCAGTACGGCCACGAGCAAGGACAAGGCCATCTGCGTCCGCCCGGCCTCGTCGAAGAGCATGTACCCGATGACGAAGACGATCCCCGCGATGGTCACCCAGGTGAGGTAGGGGAACAGCCACATCCGCACCACCAGCTTCTCGGGCGTCTCCCGGGAGATCACCCCCCGCAGCCGCAGCTGCGAGAAGCAGATGACGAGCCAGACGAACAGCGCCACCGCTCCGGAGGAGTTGAGCAGGAACTGGAACACCGTCTCGGGCCACTGGTAGTTGAACCACACCGCGGCGAACCCGAAGACGACCGACCCGAGGATCGCCGCCTGCGGCACCCCTCGCGCGTTGACCCGGGCGAACGCCGCCGGCGCGTCCCCCCGCCTCCCGAGCGAGAACGCCATCCGAGAGGCCGTGTAGAGCCCGGAGTTGAGACAGGACAGCACGGCGGTGAGCACGATGACGTTCATGATCTGCCCGGCGTGCGGAATCCCGATGGAGTCGAGCGCGGCCACGTACGACCCGTCCTCGACGATCGACGCGGAGTCCCACGGCAGCAGCGCCACGACGACGAAGATCGACCCGAGGTAGAAGACGGCGATCCGCCAGATCACGCTGTTGGTCGCCTTGCGCACCGCACGCTGCGGGTTGGCCGACTCGCCGGCGGCCAGCGTGACGATCTCGCTTCCCATGAAGGAGAAGACGACCATCAGCACGCCGGTGAGGATCGACCCGGCCCCGTTGGGCAGGAACCCTCCGTGCGCCGTGAGGTTGGCGAACCCCGCGCCGGGGTTGTCCGAGCCGGGCAGCACCCCGAAGACGGCCAGCACACCGATGAACACGAAGGCCGCGATGGCCACGACCTTGATCCCGGCGAACCAGAACTCGAACTCCCCGTAGGAGGCGACCGAGGCGAGGTTGGTCCCGGTCAGGACCACCATCACGATCAGCGCCCACCCCCACTGGGGCACGGCCGGAACCCACCCGTTGAGGATCACGGCCCCGGCGGTCGCCTCCACGGCGAGCACCACGACCCAGAAGAACCAGTAGAGCCAGCCGATGGAGAACCCGGCCCAGCGCCCGAGCGCCATGTCGGCGTAGGCGGAGAAGGAGCCCGAGGAGGGCCGGGCGGCGGCCATCTCCCCGAGCATCCGCATCACCAGCACGACCATGAGGCCGACGACGGCGTACGAGACGAGGATGGCCGGTCCGGCGGCGGCGATGCCCGCGCTGGAGCCGACGAAGAGGCCGGCTCCGATGACACCGCCGATGGCGATCATCGACAGATGGCGGTTCTTGAGTCCGGCCTGGAGGCCGTCGCTCCCCTGTGCGGCAGCCGGGGTGGGGCCGGCGGGGCCGTCGGGGAGCTCTTCCACCTTCGCAAGTGGGGGCTGCGAGGTCATGCGCCTTTTTCCTTTGTTCTCGGGTTCCGAGCTGAGCCAATGAATCCACAAGAATCCACAGTTCGGAACCCCCGGTCTCGTTCTGTTCCGTCGCCGAGCGTCGTCCGGCCTCCGCGGCAGGGGCCGGGATGCCAGTCCCCCCACGGTCTCTCACGACCGGCCGAAAGCGGTGTGGAACAGATCACATCGAGTGGCTCCGTGGAACGAAACGCACCCGCCGGACGTCTCTGAACGCCCGCGGGACGGCGTCCGGCACATGCGACGCCGCCGTCCGCCGTGGACCCGGAATCAGCTACCCCGCTCCCGGCATGCCACACTCCCTCCATGCGCGTGTACCTCGGCTCCGACCATGCCGGCTACGAACTCAAGAACCACCTCGTCGACTGGCTGAAGGCGAACGGCCACGACCCGGTGGACTGCGGCCCCCACATCTACGACGCCGCCGACGACTACCCGCCGTTCTGCCTGCGGGCGGCCGAGCGGACCGCCGCCGACCCCGACTCGCTCGGCATCGTCATCGGCGGCTCCGGCAACGGCGAGCAGATCGCCGCCAACAAGGTCGAGGGTGTCCGCTGCGCCCTCGCCTGGAGCAAGGAGACCGCGGCCCTCGGCCGCGAGCACAACAACGCCAACGTCGTCTCCGTCGGCGCCCGCATGCACACCCAGGAGGAGGCGACCGACTTCGTCGCCACCTTCCTGGCGACCCCGTACTCCGGGGACGAGCGCCACACCCGCCGGATCGACATGCTCTCCGCCTACGAGACCACCGGCGAGCTGCCCCCGATCCCGGCCCACCACCCCCAGCACGACGCCTGATGCCCGAGGGGCACACGCTGCACCGGCTGGCCGCCGACCACCAGGAGTGGTTCGGCGGCCGGCCGGTGCGCGTCTCCAGCCCCCAGGGCCGCTTCGCCGCCTCCGCCGCCCTGCTGGACGGCGCGGTGTTCGCCGGGGCCGAGGCGCACGGCAAGCACCTCTTCCTCGACTTCGCCGACCTGGGCTGGGTCCACATCCACCTCGGCCTCTTCGGCAAGGTCGCCCGCGGCACCGGCGCCCCGCCCCCGCCCACCGACACCATCCGGCTCCGGCTCACCGCCGAGAACGCCTGGTCGGACCTGCGCGGCCCGACCGCCTGCGCCCTGGTCACCGACGAGGGCAAGCAGGCCGTCCACGACCGCCTCGGCCCCGACCCGCTGCGCGCCGACGACACCCCCGACGCCGCCTGGCGCCGGGTGTCCCGCTCGCGCACCACCGTGGCCGCCCTGCTCATGGACCAGAAGGTCGTCGCGGGCGTCGGCAACGTCTACCGGGCCGAGGTCCTCTTCCGGCACGGCATCGACCCGTACACCCCCGGCAACCGCCTGACCCGCGCCACCTGGGAGGTCCTCTGGGGCGACCTGGCGGCGCTGATGCGCGAGGGGGTGCGGCACGACCGGATCGACACCGTCCGGCCCGAGCACACCCCCGAGGCGATGGGCCGCCCGCCCCGCGTCGACGACCACGGCGGCGAGGTCTACGTCTACCGCCGTGACGGGCGCCCCTGCCTGGTCTGCGGCGAGCAGATCCGTACCGCCTCGCTCGCCGCCCGCAACCTCTTCTGGTGCCCGCGCTGCCAGTCGGGCACCACCGCCCAGCCCCCTCAGAAGCCGTGCGGCAGCCAGGGCGCCAGGTCCGAGCCGAACGCTGCCGAGGTCCGGGCCAGCGTCCCCGGCCGCAGCTCGCGCACCCGCCCGGCCGCCGCCAGGCCGCTCAGCGGCACCCCGCCGAGGTAGGCCGCGCCCAGCTCCCGCACCGACAGCGCCAGATCCGGCTCGGCCCCGGTGCGCTCGCAGGCGGCGCCCCCGGCGTCGGCGGTCAGCCGCCAACGCCCCTCGTTCCAGGGGCAGAACGCGTCGCTCACCTCCAACACCACGTCCAGCGGCACCCGGTAGGACCGCTGCCGGAGCGCACCACCCACGTCGACCAGCCGCACCTGGAGCTCGTCCCGCAGCCGCGGCACACAGCGCCGGACGTCGCTCACCAGGTACTGCCAGGCGTCGTCCACCGGCCGGTTCGCCAGCCCCACCGTGCGCATCAGGTCCAGCCCGCACAGGTAGCGCAGCAGCGCGGCGTAGACCGCCGGGCCGAGCGCCTCCAGGTCCTGCACCGCCACCGTCCCGTCGGGCCCGCCCGCCGTCCAGGCGGGACGGGTGCGGTAGCGGGTGTACCCCACCACCTCGCCGTCCCGCTCGGCCAGCACGCACTGGAGCGGCGAGCCGCCGTCGCGCCGGCTCGGCGGGTCGAGCACTGCCTGCTCCTCCCAGCCCGGCGCCCGCGCGAGCATCCCCGGCCGCCCGGCCACCTGTCGCGCGTACAGCTCCTCGCAGACCTTCAGGGCCTCACGCGGGTCGGCCCGCCGCAGTACCACCCCGTCCGTCCCCTCCGGGACGGTGAGCCGCACCTGCGCGGTGTCGATCTCGGCGCTCACCTTCATCGTGGCGATCCCGTACCCGAACCGTCCGTAGATCTCCGGCTCGGAGGCGGTCAGCACCGCCAGCGCCTCCCCGCGCGCCCGTACGTCGTCGAGCTGGCGGCGCATCATCGTGGTGAGGATGCCCCGGCGCCGGTGTGTGGGCGCCACTCCGACCATCGTCACGCCCGCCGCCGCGGCCAGCCGTCCGCCGGGCACCGAGACCCGGAAGGTGAACGCCCCCGTGGTCCCCACGACCTCCGTGTCGTCCCACACCGCGAGGGAGCGCTCCGGCTCCGTCAGCCGCTGGTACAACTCCCGCTCCTCGGGCGCCTCCGGCACCCCGCCGAACGCCAGCTCCAGCAGGCTGTACCACTGTTCCCAGTCCTCGGCCCGCAATACCTCTGCACCAGATGTCATACGCCATCCCTACCAGCCAAGACGGGACGCGGCGAGGCGTTTTCGCTCCGCCCGGATCAGGGGACAAGAGGGACCTCCCGTGCGAAGTGACGGCCCGGCTCGGTAAGGTCCCGAACAATGGCACAAGCAAGGGCGGCAGCAGAGACGACCCGGGCCCGGATGCACAAGCGCTGGCACCGGGCCCGCACCGGGCTGCGCAAGTCCGCCGTCGACTACTTCCGGGGGGACGGCTCCGACTGGGTGGCCTTCGCCGGCCTCTTCCTCACCGTCCCCGCCCTCGCCGCCGGCACCGTCGTCGGCCCTCAATGGTGCGACCCCGCCGCCCTGGTCCTCCCGGTCGTCGCCGGCGGCCTCGTCCTGCGCCCCGCCACCCTCCTGCTCCTCTACGCCTCGGCCACCGCGGCCCTCGTCGTGGAGTCCCTGGTGCTCGGCGGCGGCCCGACCTCCGAGGTGCCCGTCGGCGTCACCCCGGGCACGGTGCTGACGGTCGCCGCCGCCGGGCTCTTCGGCCTGCTCATCGCCCAGTTCCGCAGCCGGGTCGGCGTGCCCTGGCGGCGCGGCGGCACCATGCTCTTCGACCTGCGCGAACGCATCCGCGTCCAGAGCCGCCTGCCGCACCTGCCTTCCGGGTGGCACCACGAGATGGCACTGCGTCCGGCGGGCGGCCAGTCGTTCTCCGGGGACTTCGTCGTCGCCGCCCGCACCCACGGCGGCCGCACCCTCGAAGTGGTCCTCACCGACGTCTCCGGCAAGGGCATGGACGCCGGTTCGCGTGCCCTGCTGCTCTCCGGCGCCTTCGGCGGGCTCCTCGGCTCCCTGCCGCCGCACGCCTTCCTCCCCGCCGCCAACGGCTACCTCCTGCGCCAGGACTGGGACGAGGGCTTCGCCACCTCGATCCACCTCGTCCTCGACCTGGACTCCGGCGACTACGAGATCTTCTCCGCCGGCCACCTCCCCGCCGTCCAGCTCCACTCCGGCACCGGCCAGTGGGAGGAGAAGACCGCCGAGGGCCCCCTGCTCGGCGTCTACGACGGCTGCCGGTTCGACCCGGTCAAGGGCTCCCTCGCCCCCGGCGACGTCCTCATGCTCTACACCGACGGCCTGGTCGAGGCCGCGGGCCGGGACCTCTCCGAGGGCATCGACCGCCTCACCGGCGAGGCCGACCGCTATGTCTCCGGCGGCTTCGAGGGTGCCGCCTGGCACCTCATAGAAGCCGTGGCCAAGGACGTCAACGACGACCGGGCCCTTCTCCTGCTCTGCCGCACCGGCGACTGACCGCGGACGGCCCCGCGTCCGGCGTCCGGCGCGCTCCGCCCCGGAACGTCCCTGCCCCGGTACGCCGCGGGCCCGCCTCCCCGGAGGGAGACGGGCCGGAAGGACGGGCCGCGGGAAGCGTCAGACCGAGGTGCGCTCGGACACCGAGGACTGCGACGCCCCCGCGTCGTCCTCGTCGGACTTCGCCGTCTTCGGCTCCTTCATGGGCAGCAGCCGGGCCAGCCACTGACTGCGGCCGGCCGCCAGCGGCGCCAGGACGGCCAGGACCAGGACGTAGCCGGCGATGAACGGCGTGAGCCGCTCGTCGAGCCCGGCCGAGGCCGCCATGGTGGCGAGGATCAGCGCGAACTCGCCGCGGCCCAGCAGAGTCGTGGCGATGTTGGCGGCGGGCCCCGGCCCGAAGCGGTAGATGCGGGCGGCCAGGACACCGGAGACCGCGTTCATGAAGAACGTGATCGTGACGGCGATGAGCACCGGCCACACGACGCCCGGCAGGTCCCCCGGATTGATGGAGAGACCGAAGGCGAAGAAGAAGATGGCGCCGAACGCGTCCCGGAGCGGGTGGACCAGTTTCAGGATGCGCTTGCCGGAGGTGGTGGACCCCAGCATCAGGCCGACCATGAAGGCGCCGATGGCGTCGGCCACGCCGAACCACTCGGACACGCCCGCCACCAGGACCGCCGCACCGATGAAGGAGATGGTGAGGATCTCGTCGTCGGGGGTGTTGATGATCCGTCCGACCAGGCGCGTGCCGAACCGGGCGACGAGGGCCAGCGCGAACAGGAAGCCGAACGCTTTGGCCCCGTCCGCCACCGCGCTGCCCACGCTGTCCGCGCCGGACAGGATGGGCTGGAGAGCGGCCAGGTAGAGCGCGAGGAAGACGTCCTCGACGACGGTGATGCCGAGGACGGGTTTGGTCTCCGGATTGCCGAGACGGCCCGTCTCGACCAAGATCTTGGTGACGATGGCCGAGGAGGAGAAGCCGAGGACGCCGGCGAGCACCAGTGCCTCCGCCAACCCCCAGCCGAGGGCGAAGCCGAAGCCCAGACCGGCGCCCACGTTCAGCGCGAGGTAGATCCCCCCGGCGATGGCCATGTTGCGGCCGCCCGCTTTGAGATCGTCGATGTGGAACTCGAGGCCCAGGTAGAACAGCAGCAGTACCAGGCCGAGGGCGGAGAGCATCCCCAGGTCGTGGGGGTCGGAGACGAGGACGACTCCGGGAGTGTGGGGGCCGAGCAGAATGCCGGCCAGGATGAAGAGCGGAATGGTCGGCAACCCGATACGGCGACCGAGGCGTGCCAGCACGGCGGCGCCGACGAAGGCACCGCCCATGGCTATCAGCGTCTCTGCGTGTCCGATGAGCTCGTCCTCCTTCTTGAGTCAAGGGGGCGTCAAGGAATCGTCAATACTTAGCTTACCAAAGCATTACGCCCGCTCGCGTACGCCCGGGAGCAACGCGAAACGGGCCATCAACGCGCTGTGATCAAGGGGGAGTTGAGGGAATCGGAGGTACTCGGGCGGTGCCGGCGCCGCGCTCTGGGGGCGCGGGACGTGCCGGGGAAAGGCAGAAGCCCGGCCGGGGAGTGGAGTACTCCCCGGCCGGGCTCCCGGTCGTTCCGCCACCGGCCCCGGCGACCCGCCCTGGGCAGGCCGCGCGGGCGGGTCAGCGGATGGGCGATCCCGACTTGGCGCGCTCGCGCGCCAGCTCGGTCGCGTCCCGCTTGAAGGCCCAGTTCATCCTGGGCTCCATCGCGAAGCGGAAGAGGCGCTGCACCGGTGGTGTGCACAGCACGGTGACCACCGCGCCGGCGATCAGCGTCACCCCGACCATGCCGAGCGGTGTACGCACCCAGTCGTACGTCTCGTACCAGCCCCCGAAGCGCGACCCCTTGGCGAGGAAGCCGTGCAGCAGGTAGCCGTAGAGCGTGCCGGCGCCCAGTGCGGTGAACCACATGTGGCGGCGCGGCACCCAGGCGAAGAAGCAGGCGGTCAGGACCATGGAGCAGCCGAAGAGGGCCAGGGTCATGACGATCCCCACCCACCAGGCGAAGCCCATCTCCTGGGCGCTGTCGCGGTGGTAGAACCAGGCCGAGGACATCCGCGGCGCGGCCCAGTAGCCGACCAGCAGCGCGGCGGCGAAGACCGGCAGCGCCAGCAGTCGGACCTCGCGGCGGCGCACCATCTGGAAGTGCTCCGGCTTGAGGACCAGGCCGACCACGAAGAACGGCAGGAACTGGAGGACCCGCTGGAGGTCCAGGTCGTCCCCGATGTCGGGGGAGGCCGAGGCGAGCAGCGCCACGGCCAGCGCCAGCGGCACCGGCCAGCGGACGATCTTCCACAGCGGCGTGGTGAGCCGCCACACGAACAGGGCGACCAGGAACCAGGTCAGGTACCAGGGGTCGAGCAGGCTGATCGGATGGGTCGGGTCGTCATCGGCCCAGCGCTTGAAGAGGCTGTACGCGGCCTCGAAGAGGATGTAGGGGACGGCGACGCCCGTCACCAGGCGTTGCAGCCGGTCCTTGCGCATGTCGAAACTGCGCGAGAAGTAGCCGGAGATCACGATGAAGGCCGGCATGTGGAAGGCGTAGACGACCATGTACAGGGCTTCGGCGGCCCGGCTGTCGGCGGTCAGCGGCTGCCAGGCGTGGCCCATCGCGACCAGCACGATCGCGAGGTACTTGGCGTTGTCGAAGAAGGGGTCCCGCGGCTTGGCGGGTTTCGAGGCTGCGGCGGGGGGTCTCTCAGGACCGGGGGGCCGCTCCTGTGACGTGGGGGAGGGCCGTGGAGCCGTCATGCCGTCCGCCGGTTCCTGGACCGGGGGCAGCGGCTGACTGTGGCGGCCGTGCGGACGCAGCGAGTTCGTCACCAGGCGCCCTGCCCGAGTTCGGGGGAGACGCGCCATGACCTCACTGCACGGGTGGGGGTCGGGGCGGTGGGGAACATTTTCAGCACCCTAGCGTCGGCGGAAGGGGTTCGTAAAACCACGTGGTTCATTCGTGGTGCGGCTCTCGTGTACCCCCGATACGGCGAAGTCTGCCTCCCCGTCCCGATACCGCACGCCGGGGCACGGGACAAGGTGAAAGGTGCCGGAGTGTCCAGATGTAAAGGGGGGTGCATCCCCTCGGGTGGGCCCCTCGCGCCCCCCTGACCTGCGCCTGCGGCGACGGCGTACGGGTGGACGGCCATGCTGGGGCGCGCGGTTGACGCCGGGCGGTGGCGGGCGGTGGCACCGGGTGCCGCAATACCGCTATTCGCCGGGCGGACCGCGGCTATCTGTCGCCTATTTCACAGGGCGTGTTCGCCGGCTGAGTGATCGGGCGCGCAATTCGAATTCCTTGCGGAGGGCTCGTGAGCGCGCGTGGGGACAGGGAAACGATCAAGCCGAATTCGGTGCCCGGTAATGGCCTGGGCGCCCGGGAGCGGTGCGCCGGTCCGGCGGGTCGCCGCCCCGCCACCGGCGCACTCTCCGCGCAGGTCGCGGGGGCGGCCTGCCGAGTGTGGCCCACGCCATGGCCGACGTTGCGTCACCAGCCGCATGAAGAACGGCTGTTGGTGGCACGATGGTCCTGGCGAGGGGTGCGCGCGGCGTGTGTCACCCGGGCCGGGAGAGCGGACCGACGCGAAGGTGTGATCAGTTGTGGCCATTTCACTGTCCGTGGTGGTGCTGTTGGCGATCGTCATGGTCGTCCTCATCCGGGGCGGCTCACTCAAGGCCGGCCCCGCCGTGGTCGCCATCCTGTTCGGCTTCTTCCTCGCCTCCAGCGGCGTGGCCCCGGCGATCCGGCGCGTCCTCGACTCGATAGCGCAGACCGTCAGCGGCATCAGCTTCTGAACCCGCGGCGCCCGCGCGCCCCGGTGCGCGTGGCCACCCCGCCCGCGGGCGCGCGCCCGCACGCTCCCCCGCGCTCCCGAACGCCTCCGCCGGTCGTACACGGAAAGACCGAAGGGCCCGGCAGATCAACTGCCGGGCCCTTCGGTCCTGTTGGAGCGGGCGACGGGAATCGAACCCGCGTAGCTAGTTTGGAAGACTAGGGCTCTACCATTGAGCTACGCCCGCACATCGCGCACCGCCGGTCAGTGACCGGGGGCACGCAGAGCATGTTAGCCGCTCACCGGGCCGACGCGCACACCCCGGCGGCGAGCCGTCAGTGCCCCGCGCTCCCGGGCGCCGAAGGGCGACGGGGCATGTACCCTTCGTGTCGCACCGACGGGGTGTGGCGCAGCTTGGTAGCGCGTCCGCTTTGGGAGCGGAAGGTCGTCGGTTCGAATCCGGCCACCCCGACCACCTGCAAGATCGCGTTGGGGGTCTCCTCCGCCACACGGTTACTATGCGAAGTGCGAGCCCGTGTGTCCGCGTGCCTCTGTGCGTGTCCGCGGCGGGCTTGATCCGCCGGTGTCCCTCATCCGCCTCCGTGTGGTGCGGTGTACCGGCAGAACCCCCAGAAGTCAGCCATCAAGGAGACCGAACCGTGAAGAGCGCCGTGGAGACCCTGAACCCGACCCGGGTTCGGCTCACTGTCGAGGTGCCCTTCGAGGAGCTCAAGGACAGCCTCGACGCGGCGTACAAGAAGATCAACCAGCAGGTCACGGTGAAGGGCTTCCGCAAGGGCAAGATCCCGGCCCGCGTCATCGACCAGCGGTTCGGCCGCGGCGCCGTGCTGGAGGAGGCCGTCAACGACGCGCTCCCGAAGTTCTACACCGAAGCGGTCAACGAGGGTGAGCTGAACGTCCTCGGCCAGCCCGAGGTCGACATCACCGAGCTGAAGGACGGCGAGCTGCTGGCCTTCACCGCCGAGGTCGACATCCGCCCCGAGATCGAGATCCCGGACTACTCCGGCATCGAGGTCGAGGTGGACCCGGTCGAGGTCACCGACGAGGACGTCGACAAGGCCGTGGAGGAGCTGCGTGAGCGCTTCGCCTCCACCGCCCCGGTCGAGCGCCCCGCCGAGGACGGCGACGTCCTCACCCTCGACCTGGAGGCCAAGGTCGACGGAGAGGTGCTGGAGGACGGGCTCGCGTCCGACGTCTCCTACACCATCGGCTCCGGTGAACTGCTGGACGGCATCGACGACGCCGTGAAGGGCCTGGAGGCCGGTGGCGAGGCCACCTTCACCTCCGAGCTCAAGGGCGGCTCGGCGGCCGGCAAGGAGGCCGAGATCACGGTCAAGGTCTCCAAGGTCGCCAAGCGTGAACTCCCCGAGCTGGACGACGACTTCGCGCAGCTCGCCAGCGAGTTCGACACGCTGGAGGAGGTGCGCGCGGACAGCCGCAAGCGCCTGGAGAACATGAAGCAGTACGACCAGGCCACCCAGGCCCAGGAGCGCGTCCTGGACGCCCTGCTGGAGCTGGCGGAGGTGCCGATCCCCGAGAAGCTCCTCGAGGACGAGGTCAACACCCGCAAGCACAACCTGGAGCACCACCAGCTCGGCCAGATGGGCCTCGACCTCGCGAAGTACCTGGAGATCCAGGGCAAGACCGTCGAGGAGTTCGACGCCGAGACGCGCGAGCAGGCGATCAAGGGCATCAAGACCCAGTTCATCCTCGACGAGCTGGTCAACAAGGAGAAGCTCAACGTCGACCAGGAGGAGCTCACCGAGCACCTCATGCGGCGTGCGGCCTCCTCCGGCATGTCCCCCGACCAGTTCGCCCAGGCCGTCGTCGAAGGCGGCCAGGTCCCGATGCTGGTCGGCGAGGTCGCCCGCGGCAAGGCGCTGGCCGTCGTCGTCGAGGCCGTCACGGTCAAGGACACCAACGGTGAGGTCATCGACCTCTCGGACGGCGAGGACGAGGCGGCCGAGGCCACCGACGCCGCCGAGCAGACCGAGGGCGACGCCGCCGAGGCCAAGGCCGACAGCGACAAGTAAGCACCTTCGGGCCGGACGGCCCCGTACCGCCGTCACCGAGCGCCGGGCCGGCTGATTCCCTCAGCCGGCCCGGCGCTCGCGTTCCGGGCCCGCGCCAGGGCCGTCCTGCCCGCCGTACGGCCCTGGTCCGTACGGGCCGAAGAGGCCCCCGGGGCACCGGACCTGCGCTCACAGCGAACAGTTCCGAATGCGGGATGGCCCGCGACGGCCCGCGCGTTAGGGTCCATGAATAACGAGGGCTGGGGAGTCCCCTCATATCGCCGCCCAAACGGCGGGCGCGGACCCCCGCGCCCCGTCAGAAGACGTGAGACGGCCCGGCGCCGTCGTAAGACGAGCAGGTGGATACGTGACGAATCTGATGCCCTCCGCCGCCGGCGACCCCTCCATCGGTGGTGGCCTCGGCGACCAGGTCTACAACCGGCTGCTCGATGAGCGGATCATCTTCCTCGGCCAGCCCGTGGACGACGACATCGCCAACAAGATCACCGCGCAGCTGCTGCTCCTTGCCAGGGACCCTGACAAGGACATCAACCTCTACATCAACAGCCCCGGCGGCTCGATCAGCGCCGGCATGGCGATCTACGACACCATGCAGTTCATCAAGAACGACGTGGTCACCATCGCCATGGGACTGGCCGCCTCGATGGGCCAGTTCCTGCTGAGCGCCGGCACCCCCGGCAAGCGTTTCGCCCTGCCGAACGCCGAAATCCTGATCCACCAGCCGTCCGCCGGTCTGGCCGGTTCCGCCTCGGACATCAAGATCCACGCGGAGCGGCTGCTGCACACCAAGAAGCGGATGGCCGAGCTGACCGCCTTCCACACCGGCCAGAGCGTCGAGCAGATCACCCGGGACTCGGACCGCGACCGCTGGTTCTCCGCCGAGGAGGCCAAGGAGTACGGCCTGATCGACGAGGTCATGGCCTCCGCGGCCAACGTGCCCGGCGGCGGCGGCACCGGCGCCTGACCAGACCTTTACCGGTACCCAGGCCGATTCCAGACCACTGCTCATCACCAGGACGGTGAACACCCAGATGAACAACTTCCCCGGCAGCGGCGCACTCGGCGCCGGCGGCGAGTACGCGGGTCCGCGTGCCGAATCCCGTTACATCGTTCCGCGGTTCGTCGAGCGCACCTCGCAGGGTGTGCGGGAGTACGACCCGTACGCGAAGCTCTTCGAGGAGCGCGTGATCTTCCTCGGCGTGCAGATCGACGACGCGTCGGCCAACGACGTGATGGCGCAGCTGCTGTGCCTGGAGTCGATCGACCCCGACCGGGACATCTCGATCTACATCAACAGCCCCGGCGGCTCCTTCACGGCGCTGACCGCGATCTACGACACGATGCAGTTCGTGAAGCCCGACATCCAGACGGTCTGCATGGGCCAGGCCGCCTCCGCCGCCGCCGTGCTGCTGGCCGCCGGCTCGCCGGGCAAGCGCATGGCGCTGCCCAACGCCCGCGTGCTGATCCACCAGCCGTACAGTGAGACGGGGCGCGGCCAGGTCTCCGACCTGGAGATCGCGGCCAACGAAATCCTCCGTATGCGTTCGCAGTTGGAGGAGATGCTGGCCAAGCACTCGACGACGCCGCTGGACAAGATCCGCGACGACATCGAGCGCGACAAGATCCTCACGGCCGAGGACGCCCTCGCCTACGGTCTGATCGACCAGATCGTGTCGACCCGGAAGCTCAACGCCGGAGTCTGACCCGACCAGGCGGCGGCTTTGTCTCCCCTTGGCGGGGTTCGCCCCACAGCGGACCCCGCCAAGGGGGGCCGGACGAGGGCCCCGGCAAGGTACCGTCGAATATGAGGCACCAGGAGGGGCTCGCACGAGCGTCTCCCAGGCGAAGGGGAAGTACCTCGTGGCACGCATCGGTGACGGCGGCGATCTGCTCAAGTGCTCGTTCTGCGGCAAGAGTCAGAAGCAGGTCAAGAAGCTCATCGCAGGCCCCGGTGTGTACATCTGCGACGAGTGCATCGACCTCTGCAACGAGATCATCGAGGAGGAACTCGCCGAGACCTCGGAAGTGCGCTGGGACGAACTGCCCAAGCCGCGCGAGATCTACGAGTTCCTGGAGAGCTACGTCGTGGGCCAGGAGCCCGCGAAGAAGGCGCTCTCCGTCGCGGTGTACAACCACTACAAGCGCGTGCAGGCGGGGCAGAACGGCGCACCCGGCGGGCGTGAGGACGCCATCGAGCTGGGCAAGTCCAACATCCTGCTGCTGGGGCCGACCGGCTCCGGCAAGACCCTGCTCGCGCAGACGCTGGCCCGGATGCTCAACGTGCCGTTCGCCATCGCGGACGCCACGGCGCTGACCGAGGCCGGCTACGTCGGCGAGGATGTCGAGAACATCCTCCTCAAGCTCATCCAGGCCGCCGACTACGACGTCAAGAAGGCCGAGACCGGGATCATCTACATCGATGAGATCGACAAGGTCGCCCGCAAGAGCGAGAACCCGTCGATCACCCGTGACGTCTCCGGCGAGGGCGTGCAGCAGGCGCTGCTGAAGATCCTGGAGGGGACCACCGCCTCGGTGCCGCCGCAGGGCGGGCGCAAACACCCCCACCAGGAGTTCATCCAGATCGACACGACGAACGTGCTGTTCATCGTGGGCGGCGCCTTCTCCGGCCTGGAGAAGATCATCGAGTCGCGGGCCGGTGCCAAGGGCATCGGGTTCGGCGCCACGATCCGCTCCAAGCGGGAGATCGAGGAGAAGGACCAGTTCCAGGAGGTCATGCCGGAGGACCTGGTGAAGTTCGGGATGATCCCCGAGTTCATCGGCCGCCTGCCGGTCATCACCTCGGTCCACAACCTCGACCGCGAGGCGCTCCTGCAGATCCTCATCGAGCCGCGCAACGCACTGGTCAAGCAGTACCAGCGCCTCTTCGAACTCGACGGTGTGGAGCTGGACTTCGAGCGTGAGGCGCTGGAGGCCATCGCCGACCAGGCGATCCTGCGCCAGACCGGCGCCCGCGGCCTGCGCGCCATCATGGAGGAGGTCCTCATGTCGGTGATGTACGAGGTGCCGTCCCGCAAGGACGTCGCCCGCGTCGTCATCACCGCCGAGGTCGTCCAGTCCAACGTCAACCCGACCCTGATCCCCCGGGACGCCCGGGGGCGGGGGAACGGGGAGCAGAAGTCGGCCTGAGGCCAGGCGGTACGCGGAAGGGCCCCACCGTGATGGTGGGGCCCTTCCGCCGTGTCCCGTCCGGGACTCCGTACCCGCTCTACTGCGGTACCCGCACCTCGGCGCGGAGCTTGGCGGCGATCTCCGCGGCCTCGTCCATGGTGGTGCCCGTGACGCCCTGCACCGGCTCGACCAGGCCGATGGTGCTGTAATCCGCCCACATGCACATGTTGGTCTTCTGCTGCATGCCGCTGGTCGGGTTCTTCGTCTCGGCGCCCTGGCACTTCATGACCGCCCCGTCGAGTCCGGCCGGGGTGACCGCCGCGGCCTCGCCGGAGAGCGTCGTGCCGTTCTGCTCGGCGGTCTTGGTGAACTCCGCGAAGGTCTTGTCGAGCGTCGCCTGCGGGTCGGCCACCTTGCCGAAGACCCCGAAGAACGTGACGTTCTTGGCGGCCGCGACCTTCTGCGCGGTCTGCGGGTCGTTCGGGTCGAGCGTGGTCAGGTCGATGGTCGAGTAGATCGTGCCGAGGCCCTTGGCGCCGGTGATGCCCGCCGTCGCCAGCGACTTGGCGTCCGAGGACGAGGCGTCCTTGGCCGGAGTGTCGGGCGTACCGCGGGTGTACTGGCCGCCGAGGACCGTGTCCGGGGTGGTCAGCTTGTGCGGACCGTCGTCCTGCAGGCCGCCGGAGGCGACGTCGCCCCCGCCCCCGCCGCCGCCCGGCTTGTCCTCGCCGCCCGAGGTCAGCAGCCAGGCGCCGCCCGCGAGGACGGCCACCGCGACCACGCAGGCCGCGACGACCAGGCCGGTCTTCTTCTTCCCGCCGTCCCCCGAGGGCGGCGGGGGGACCTGGCCGTAGGGGCCGCCGGGCTGGCCGGGCTGCGGCGGGACCTGGTTGTACGGCCCCGGCTGCTGTCCCTGCTGCGGGTACCCGTACCCGGGCTGCTGGGGCGCCCCGCCCTGCTGGGGGTGGCCGTAACCGGGCTGGCCGCCGGCGGGCGGGGCCGGGGGCGGCTGCTGGCCGTAGGGGCCGGGCTGCTGCGGCTGGCCTCCGTACGGGCCGGGCTGGTTGTAGCTCATGGGCGTGGTTCCCCTCCGTTGTACCTGCGTTGGGCTCATCCTGACGGACATGACCGCGTCATGGCGAAACCGGGGCGCCTCCGTTACCGAGAATCCGGTTTCGGGACGGGGCGGTGACGCCCGTAAACTGTGCCTCGTGACCGACAACACTCAGCAGCAGCAAGCAGCCACCCCCGACCTGCCGACCCAGTACGTGCCGGCCGACGTAGAGGGGGAGCTGTACGAGCGCTGGGTGGAGCGGGGCTATTTCGAGGCCGACGAGCACAGCGAGAAGCCCCCGTACACCATCGTCATCCCGCCGCCGAACGTCACCGGCTCGCTCCACCTGGGCCACGCCTTCGAGCACACGCTGATCGACGCCCTCACCCGCCGCAAGCGGATGCAGGGGTACGAGACGCTGTGGCAGCCCGGCATGGACCACGCCGGCATCGCCACGCAGAACGTCGTCGAGCGCGAGCTGGCCAAGGAGGGCAAGTCCCGCCACGACCTGGGCCGCGAGGCGTTCATCGAGCGCGTCTGGAAGTGGAAGAACGAGTCGGGCGGCCAGATCTCCGGCCAGATGCGCCGGCTGGGCGACGGTGTCGCCTGGTCCCGCGAGCGGTTCACCATGGACGAGGGGCTCTCCCGCGCCGTCCAGACCGTCTTCAAGAAGATGTACGACGACGAGCTGATCTACCGCGCCGAGCGCATCATCAACTGGTGCCCGCGCTGTCTGACGGCCATCTCCGACATCGAGGTCGAGTACAGCGACGACGACGGCGAACTCGTCTCGATGAAGTACGGCGAGGGCGAGGACAGCCTCGTCGTCGCCACCACCCGCGCCGAGACGATGCTCGGGGACACCGCGGTCGCCGTCCACCCCGACGACGAGCGGTACCAGCACCTGGTCGGCAAGCAGATCAAGCTGCCGCTCACCGACCGGACCATCCCGGTCGTCGCCGACGCCCACGTCGACCCGGAGTTCGGCACCGGCGCGGTCAAGGTCACCCCGGCCCACGACCCGAACGACTTCGAGATCGGCCGCCGCCACGACCTGCCCTCGCTCACCGTCATGGACGAGCGCGCGGTCATCACCGTCCCCGGCCCCTTCGAGGGCCTGGACCGGCTGGAGGCCCGCGCGGCGATCGTCGCCGCGCTGCGCGCCGAGGGCCGGATCGTCGCCGAGAAGCGCCCGTACGTCCACTCGGTCGGCCACTGCTCGCGGTGCAAGACCACCGTGGAGCCCCGCCTGTCGATGCAGTGGTGGGTCAAGGTCGGCCCGCTCGCGCAGGCCGCCGGCGACGCGGTCCGCGACGGCCAGGTCAAGATCCACCCGCAGGAGATGGAGAAGCGCTACTTCGACTGGGTCGACGACCTGCGCGACTGGTGCATCTCCCGGCAGCTGTGGTGGGGCCACCGCATCCCGATCTGGTACGGCCCCGACGGCGAGATCGTCTGCGTCGGCCCCGACCAGGAGCCGCCGAGCGGCGAGGGCTGGCACCAGGAGACCGACGTCCTCGACACCTGGTTCTCCTCGGGCCTGTGGCCCTTCTCCACCCTCGGCTGGCCCGAGCAGACCGACAGCCTCGCGAAGTTCTACCCGAACTCCGTCCTGGTCACCGGCTACGACATCCTCTTCTTCTGGGTCGCCCGGATGATGATGTTCGGCCTCTACGCGATGGACGGCACCCCGCCGTTCCACACCATCGCCCTGCACGGCATGGTCCGCGACCAGTTCGGCAAGAAGATGTCGAAGTCCTTCGGCAACGCCGTCAACCCGCTCGACTGGATGGACGCCTACGGCTCCGACGCCCTGCGCTTCACCCTGGCGCGCGGTGCCAACCCGGGCGTCGACGTGCCGATCGGCGAGGACTGGGTCCAGGGCTCGCGGAACTTCGCCAACAAGATCTGGAACGCCACCCGCTTCGCCCTGATGAACGGCGCCACGGTCGAGGGCGAACTGCCCGCCGCCGAGGAACTGTCCGCCACCGACCGGTGGGTCCTCTCCCGCCTGAACACGGTGGTCGCCGAGGCCGACGCGTACTACGAGGACTACCAGTTCGCGAAGGTCTCCGACGCCCTCTTCCACTTCGCGTGGGACGAGGTCTTCGACTGGTACGTCGAGCTGTCCAAGACCACCTTCATGGGTGGCGGGCGCCCCGCAGAGGTCTCCGCCCGCGTCCTCGGCGAGGTCCTCGACACGACGCTCCGGCTGCTCCACCCGGTCATGCCGTTCGTCACCGAGACGCTCTGGACCACCCTCACCGGCCAGGAGTCGCTGGTCATCGCCGACTGGCCGGCCGACAGCGGCTTCCGCGACACCGCCGCCGAGGCCGAGATCGAGCAGGTCCAGCAGGTCATCACCGAGGTCCGCCGGTTCCGCTCGGACCAGGGCCTTCAGCCGGGCCAGAAGGTCCCCGCCCGCCTCACCCTGGAGGGCACCGCCTTCGCCCCGCACGAGGCGGCCATCCGTCAGCTGCTCCGGCTGACCCCGGAGGGCGAGGCATTCCAGGCGACCGCGAGCCTGCCGGTCTCCGGCGCCACCGTCGCCCTCGACCTCTCCGGCACCATCGACGTCGAGGCCGAGCGCAAGCGCCTGGCCAAGGACCTCGCGAACGCCGAGAAGGAGAAGGCCGCCGCCGAGGCCAAGCTGGGCAACGAGGCGTTCCTCGCCAAGGCCCCCGACAAGGTCGTGGACAAGATCCGCGGCCGCCTCACCAAGGCCGAGGCCGACATCGAGCGCATCACCGCGCAGCTGGCGGCACTGCCCGCCGCCTGATCCGCACGGCACGTCCGAGGAGGGGCCCCACCGCGCCGGTGGGGCCCCTCGCGGCATACCCGGGCCCGGCGAGAGATCCACGGCGCTCTCCGTAGACTGGGGCGCGTGAGCGACCACCCCCCGCACGACAGCGGCGAGCCCGAGCAGCCCGGACCCGATGACGAAGCCTTCCAGGAGATCGTCGACGCAGAACAGGACCGCGACCCCGACCTCGCCGTGATCGAGGCGGGCAGCCGCACGCTGCGCACCCAGACCGCTCCGCCGCAGGACGAGCCGGTCCGCCCCGCCGACCCCGAGACCGCCGCGGCCCTGCGCGAGGTCGAGACGGAGCTGGCCGGCCGCTGGGGCGAGACCAAGCTGGAGCCCTCCGTCACCCGCATCCAGGGG
Source organism: Streptomyces sp. BBFR102 (assembly GCF_051397025.1). NCBI lineage: Bacteria > Bacillati > Actinomycetota > Actinomycetes > Kitasatosporales > Streptomycetaceae > Streptomyces > Streptomyces sp. BBFR102. Next base: position 1,590,448 of record NZ_CP195757.1, on the reverse strand, counting down.
CTGATGGACGTACTGGGCGACCCGCAGCGCGCGTACCCCTCGATCCACATCACCGGGACCAACGGCAAGACCTCCACGGCCCGCATGGTCGAGGCGCTGCTCGGCGCCTTCGAGCTGCGCACCGGGCGGTACACCTCGCCGCACGTCCAGTCGATCACCGAGCGGATCAGCCTGGACGGCGCGCCGATCGCCCCCGACCGGTTCGTGGACACCTACCGCGACCTCAAGCCGTACGTCGAGATGATCGACAACCAGGGCCCGTACCGGCTCTCCTTCTTCGAGGTCCTCACCGGGATGGCCTACGCGGCCTTCGCCGACGCGCCGGTGGACGTCGCCGTGGTCGAGGTCGGCATGGGCGGCAGCTGGGACGCGACCAACGTCATCGACGGCCAGGTCGCCGTGATCACCCCGATCGACCTGGACCACACCGACCGGCTCGGCACCACGCCCGGCGAGATCGCCGGGGAGAAGGCCGGGATCATCAAGCCCGACGCCACGGTCATCATGGCGCAGCAGCCCGTGGACGCCGCCCAGGTCATCCTCAAGAAGGCCGTCGAGGCCGACGCGACGGTGGCCCGCGAGGGCATGGAGTTCGGCGTGGTCTCCCGGCGGATCGCGGTCGACGGCCAGTTGGTCACCCTGCGCGGGCTCGGCGGCGAGTACGAGGACATCTACCTGCCGCTGCACGGCCCCTACCAGGCGCACAACGCAGCGGTCGCGCTCGCCGCCGTCGAGGCGTTCTTCGGCGTCGGCTCCGAGCACGCCCGCGAGCTGGACATCGACACCCTGCGCAAGGGGTTCGCCTCGGTGACCGCGCCGGGCCGCCTGGAGATCGTCCGCAAGTCGCCGACGGTCGTCCTGGACGCCGCCCACAACCCGTCCGGCGCCCGCGCCACCGCGACCGCCGTCAGCGAAGCCTTCGACTTCAGCCGCCTGATCGGCGTGGTCGGGGTGAGCGACGGCAAGGACGCCAAGGGGCTCCTGGAAGCCTTCGAGCCGCTCCTCGCCGAGGTCGTCGTCACCCGTAACTCCAGCGAGCGGGCCATGGACGTCGACGAGTTGGCGGCGCTCGCCGTCGAGGTCTTCGGCGAGGACCGGGTCCAGGTCGAGCCGCGGCTCGACGACGCCCTGGAGGCGGCGGTCACCCTCGCCGAGGAAGAGGGCGAGTACTCCGGCGGTGGCGTCCTCGTCACCGGTTCCGTCATCACGGTCGGCGAGGCCCGGCTGCTTCTGGGAAGGGGCTGAGCGGCGCCATGCGGATGCTCTGCGCTTCGACGCTCATCGGCGAGTTCTTCGTCATCGGCTTCGCTGGACTGGTCGCGATGAAGGACCCCGACCTCGCCATGGGCACCGTCTGGACGGTCTGCGGCGTCCTGATGGCCGTCAGCGTCCTGCTCTGCGGGCTGCTCTCACGGCCGGCCGGCGTCTGGCTGGGCTGGGCACTGCAGGGCGCGCTGGTCCTCAGCGGCTTCTTCGTGCCGGTCATGTTCGCGCTGGGGGCCTGCTTCGCCGGGCTGTGGTGGGCCTCGATCCACTTCGGCCGGAAGATCGACGAGGCCAAGGCGCGCTGGGCAGCGCAGGCGGCGGGCGAACCCGAGGCGGCGTAAAAGGGGACGGGCCGGGCGACCGGGTGCGTCGGCGGGGGTCCGGCTGCGGCCTCGCCGGTCACACCCGGTAACCTCGGCCCGACCGCACACCCCGGCCGTCAAGGAGCCCTACATGACCGAGCGCACCCTCGTCCTGCTCAAGCCCGATGCCCACCGCCGTGGCCTGATCGGCGAGATCATCGGCCGCATCGAGCGCAAGGCGGGCTGGGAGATCACCGCGCTGGAGCTGCGCACCCTGGACGCCGGGACGCTGGAGCAGCACTACGGCGAGCACAAGGGCAAGCCCTTCTACGAGCCGCTGATGGGCTTCATGCAGTCCGGCCCGGTCGTCGCCCTGATCGTCGAGGGCGAGCGAGTCGTCGAGGGCGTCCGCCAGCTGGCCGGTCCCACCGACCCGATCGCCGCCGCGCCCGGCTCCATCCGCGGCGACTTCGGCACCATCGTGCGCGAGAACCTCATCCACGCCTCCGACTCGCCCGAGTCGGCCGAGCGCGAGGTCGCCCTGTTCTTCCCGGGCCGTGCCTGAGCCTTCCCGTGCCCGGGGAGTAAGACGTTCCGTTCCGTGGATTGCGCGGCGGGCCCGTCCGCACCAGACTGTGCGGACGGCCGCGCGGCGTGCCGGGGGCTGCCCCGGCCGGTGACGTCGGGTCAGCACGACGACGTGCCGACGCGCGGCGGCCGGCGGGAGTCGGCCGCCTTTCGCATATGCGGGCTGTTCGGGGGAACCCGTGGCCCGGATGGCACGTCTCCCAGGGCGAGGCGGCCCGTCATCTGCTGACAATGGCGAAGACCCTTGCGCCGTGCCCGTGCGGGCGAGACTACGATGGAAGCCTTCACGCCACAGCACCCACCCTCGCCATCCTGAGAAGCCGTCAACGCTCCACTTTGGGAAGGCCAGACGAATCCTGATGGGGAACACAATGTCGTTCATCGGCCGTGACATGGCTGTCGACCTCGGGACCGCCAACACGCTGGTGTACGTCAGGGGCCGGGGGATCGTTCTCAACGAACCGTCCGTCGTCGCCATCAACACCAACACCGGCGGCATCCTCGCGGTAGGTGCCGAAGCCAAGAAGATGATCGGCCGCACACCCGGCAACATCGTCGCCGTGCGACCGCTGAAGGACGGCGTCATCGCCGACTTCGAGATCACCGAGCGGATGCTCCGCTACTTCATCCTCAAGATCCACAAGCGGCGCTACCTCGCCCGCCCCCGGGTCGTCGTCTGCGTCCCCTCCGGCATCACCGGGGTCGAACGCCGTGCCGTGATCGAGGCGTCCACGCAGGCCGGTGCCCGTCAGGTGCACATCATCGAGGAGCCCATGGCCGCCGCCATCGGCGCGGGCCTGCCCGTCCACGAGGCCACCGGCAACATGGTCGTGGACATCGGCGGCGGCACCACCGAGGTCGCCGTGATCTCGCTCGGCGGCATCGTCACCGCCCAGTCCATCCGGGTGGCCGGCGACGAGCTGGACAACGCGATCATCCAGCACGTCAAGAAGGAGTACAGCCTCCTCCTCGGCGAGCGCACCGCCGAGCAGATCAAGCTCACCATCGGCTCGGCCTACGACCTCGACACCGACGAGCACACCGAGATCCGCGGCCGCGACCTGGTCAGCGGGCTCCCCAAGACCGTCGTGATCTCGGCCGCCGAGGTCCGCAAGGCGATCGAGGAGCCGGTCAACGCCATCGTCGACGCGGTCAAGACCACCCTCGACAAGTGCCCGCCGGAGCTGTCCGGCGACGTCATGGACCGCGGCATCGTGCTCACCGGCGGTGGCGCCCTGCTCCGCGGCCTGGACGAGCGGCTGCGCCGCGAGACCGGCATGCCGATCCACATCGCCGAGGACCCGCTCGACTCCGTCGCGCTCGGCTCCGGCAAGTGCGTCGAGGAGTTCGAGGCCCTCCAGCAGGTCCTGGACGCCTCCCCGCGCCGGTGATCCCTCCGGGCGGGCCCCCGCGGCCCGCCCGGTGACCGCGGCCGGAGCACCCGCGGACCGGCCCGCACGCGCCCCCTGCTCCGGCACCACGGCACCCGGGTCACCGCCCCGCGCCGCACCCCCGGAACCGGGCCCGCCGCCCCTTGCACGACCCGAAGCCCGAACCCATTCCGACGAGGAAGGCACGGCCGCCGCACGTGAGGGACACACGAGAGAGTCGGCTGCTCCTGGTGCTGCTGATCGTCATCGCGTTCGCACTGATCACGGTGGACATCCGCGGCGGCGAGGACTCGCCGATCGATGGCGCCCGCAAGGCCGCAGCCACCGTCCTCGGACCGGTGGAGAGCGGCGTCGCCGGCGCGGTAGACCCGATCGGCGACGCCGTCGGAGCCGTCCGCGACTCCGGCGGCCGCCACGACCGCATCGCCGCCCTGGAGCGCGAGAACGCCGCACTCAAGACCCGCCTCGGCAGCGACGCGCGCAACCAGAGCCGCGTCCGCCAGCTCGACGCCATGCTGAAGAAGGCCGGCGCCGGGCAGTACGGCATCCGCGGGGCCGAAGTCGTCGCCATCGGCCCCGCCCAGGGCTTCTCCTGGACGATCACCATCGACGCGGGCAGCAAGGACGGCATCGCCCGCGACATGACCGTCATCAACGGTGACGGCCTCGTCGGCCGCATCACCACCGTCGGCCCGCACACCGCCACCGTGCTCCTCGCCAGCGACCCCGACTTCACCGTCGGCACCCGCATGGAGGGCTCCGACGAACTCGGCTTCGCCACCGGCCAGGGCGACCGCCCGCTCGCCGTCCAACTGCTCAACGGCAAGTCCAAGGTCAAGAAGGGCGACCGGATGGTCACCTTCGGCTCCCACGCCGACAAGCCCTTCGTGCCCGGGGTCCCCCTCGGCGAGGTGGTCCGCGTCGACCCGCTCGGCGGCGACCTGACCCGCACCGTCCACCTCAAGCCGTACGTCGGCTTCACCAAGCTCGACCTCGTCGGCATCGTCGTCCAGGCCCCCCGCGAGGACCCCCGCGACACCGTGCTGCCGCCCAAGTCGAAGCCGGTCCCCACGCCCACCGTGACGGTCACCGCCCCGCCGCCCGGCGAGAACCCCGAAGGCGAGGCCGACGAGGCCGGCGCCGCCGGGGCCGGACAGCCCGAGCCCGGAACCGACCAGGAGTAGAGCTGCCATGCGCCTCAACAGGATTCTGCTCTCCACCGCGCTGATCGTGGTCGCCCTCGTCGTCCAGGTCAGCGTCCTGGCCCGGCTCCAACTGCCCGGCGCCGTCCCCGACCTGCTGCTGCTCACCGTCCTCGCCCTGGCCATGGTCTACGGGCCCACCGGCGGCAGCCTCGTCGGCTTCGGCGCCGGACTCCTCGCCGACCTCGCGCCCCCCGCCGACCACGCGGTGGGCCGCTACGCCCTGGTCCTCTGCGTCGTCGGCTACCTCGCCGGGCTCGCCAAGCCCGAGACCGGCAAGCTGCGCTCGGCCACCGGCCCGCTGGTCGTCGTGGTCGGCGCCGCCATCGGCTCCACCCTGCTCTACGCGGGCGTCGGCGCCCTCGTCGGAGACACCGCCGCCAGGGACGTGGGCCTCGGCGGGCTGCTCTTCACCGCCTCGCTGTACGACCTGCTGCTCGCGCCGTTCACCGTGCCGTGGATCATGGCGCTGGCCCGCCGAGGCGAACACGACCCGGTCGCCGACGCCTCCGGCGGCTCCGGCGGCGACGTCGCCGCCGGCTGGCTGACCTCCGGCGGCGCCAAGGGCCTCGCCATCGGCCGCCAGCGCGGTCTGCGCGCCAGAGCCATGAAGTCCCGGGTCGCCCGGGCCGGACGTATCAAGGGGGTCAAGCGCCTGTGACCGCAACTCCCGCCGCACCTCGCGCGAGGAGGCCCCGCCCGTGAGCAACATCCCCGAGACCGGCCGCACCCCCCGCGTGCAGATCCGGCTCATCGTCATCCAGGTCCTCGTCGTCTCCCTGCTGCTGACCCTCGGCGGACGGCTGTGGTACCTCCAGATCCGCCAGGGCGACGAGTACGCCGCCCAGGCGTCCGGCAACCACGTCCAGCAGGTCGTCAAGCCCGCCGTGCGCGGCGCCATCCTCGACGCCCGCGGCGTACCCATCGCCGACAACGAGACCCGGCTCGTCGTCTCCGCCTCGCGCACCGAGCTGATGAAGATGAAGGATGACGGGAAGGCCGTCCTCGGCCGCCTCGCCGAGGTCCTCGGCATGGCGCCGAAGGAGGTCACCGACAAGGTCCGCCTCTGCGACGCCGAGACCCCCCAGCCCTGCTGGAACGGCTCCCCGTACCAGCCCATCCCCATCACCGACGAGGCCACCGCCAAGCAGGCCCTGCAGATCCGCGAGCGGACCGAGGAGTTCCCCGGCATCACCGCCGAGCCGACCGCGGTCCGCCGCTACCCGGCCCCCGGCAAGTCCCAGACCTCCCAGGTGCTCGGCTACCTCTCCCCGGTCACCGACGAGGAGATCAAGAAGGCCGAGAACTCCGACTCGCCCTACCTCCGCTCCGACCAGGTCGGCCGCTCCGGCCTGGAGCGCACCTACGACAAGGAGCTGCGCGGCAAGGCCGGCGTCACCCGCTACGAGGTCGACAACCTCGGCCGCGTCATCGGCGAGGCCGAGTCCGACCCGGCCGAGGCCGGCGCCAACGTCGTCACCAGCATCGACTCCCGCGTCCAGGCGGTCACCGAGTACGAGCTGAACGAGGCGATGAAGGCCGCCCGCAAGGAGATGGACCGCAACACCAACCGGCTCTACGAGGCCGACGCGGGCGCCGCCGTCGTCATGGAGAACAAGACCGGCCGCGTCGTCGCCATGGCCTCGCTGCCCGACTACGACCCCAACGCCTGGGTCGGCGGCATCTCCGGCAAGGACTACGCCAAGTTCACCAGCAAGAAGTCGAACTACCCGCTGCTCAACCGGGCCATCCAGGGGCAGGCCGCACCCGGCTCGATCTTCAAGGTGATCTCCTCCACCGCCGCCGTCAACGCCGGGTACGACTTCGACGGCAACTACCCCTGCCCCAGCTCGTACTCGATCGGCGGCCAGGTCTTCAAGAACTTCGAGTCCCAGGGATACGGCTCCATCAACCTCGGCCGCGCCCTGGAGGTCTCCTGCGACACCGTCTTCTACCACCTTGCCCACCAGCAGTGGCAGAAGGACGGCGGCAACAACCCCAAGAACCCCAAGGACTGGTTCTACAAGACCGCCCACCAGTTCGGCCTCGGCGAGGAGACCGGCATCGACCTCCCCAACGAGGTCTCCGGCCGCGTCCCCGACCGCCAGTGGAAGAAGGACTACTGGAAGGCCAACAAGGACGCCTGGTGCAAGACCGGCAAGAAGGGCGGCGAGTACGCCGAGCAGATCGCCTACGAGAACTGCCTCGAAGGCATGCGGATGCGCGCCGGTGACTCGGTCAACTACTCCATCGGCCAGGGCGACACCCTCGTCACCCCCATCCAGATGGCCACCATCTACGCGGCCATCGCCAACGGCGGCACCCTCTACGACCCCGCCGTCGGCAAGGCCGTCATCAGCGCCGACGGCAAGAAGACCACCGAGATCGAGCCCAAGGCCCACGGCAAGCTGCCGATGAACCAGAAGACGAGGAAGCAGATAGAGCAGGCACTCGCGGGCGTCGCGACCACCGGCTCGGCCGCCTGGCGCTTCGGCGGCTGGCCGCAGGACAAGATCCCGATGCACGCCAAGACCGGCACCGCCGAGGTCTACGGCAAGCAGACCACCTCCTGGTTCGCCAGCTACACCCCCGACTACACCATCGTCATGACGATCTCCCAGGGCGGCACCGGCTCCGGCGCCTCCGGACCCGCGGTCCGCAAGATCTACGAGGCGATGTACGGGCTCACCGAGGACGGCACGCAGGACGTCAAGAAGGCCCTGCTGCCCAAGCCCCAGTCGGCGCTGCCCAAGGTCGAGCCCGACGGCTCGATCCACGCCCCGACCGTCAAGCCCTACCTGCCCGTGAAGCCCTCCCCGCCCGCCGACACCCAGGACCTCGCCACCGGCCCGGGTGGCTCCCTTCTCTGGAGGCGCGACTGATGGTCGGCTTCTCCGTCCCCGGCTACGGGCCCGAACGCGCCTCCTGGACCCGGGTCTTCGCCCGCGACTCGGTGGTGCGCCGGCTCGACTGGCCGATGCTGCTGAGCGCGCTCGCCCTCTCGCTGGTCGGCGTCGTGCTCGTCTACTCCGCCACCCGCAACCGCATGGGGCTCAACCAGGGGGACCCGTACTTCTTCCTCCTCCGCCACCTGCTCAACACCGGCATCGGCATCGCCCTCATGGCGGGCACCATCTGGCTGGGCCACCGCACCCTCAGGACCGCCGTCCCGGTCCTCTACGGCATCTCGGTGCTACTGATCCTGCTGGTCCTCACCCCGCTGGGCGCCACCATCAACGGCGCCCACGCCTGGCTTGTCGTCGGCGGCTTCAGCCTCCAGCCCTCCGAGTTCGTCAAGATCACCATCATCCTCGGCATGGCCATGCTGCTGGCCGCCCGCGTCGACGCCGGCGACCGGGAACACCCCGACCACCGCACCGTCCTGCTCGCCCTGGCCCTGGCCACCGTGCCGATGCTCATCGTCATGCTGATGCCGGACCTCGGCTCCGTGATGGTCATGGTGATGATCGTGCTCGGCGTGCTGCTCGCCTCCGGCGCCTCCAACCGCTGGATTCTCGGCCTCATCGGCGCCGGGGCCGCCGGGGCGATCCTGGTCTGGCAGCTCGGTGTACTGGACGAGTACCAGATCAACCGGTTCGCCGCCTTCGCCAACCCCCAGCTCGACCCGGCCGGCGTCGGCTACAACACCAACCAGGCGCGCATCGCCATCGGCTCCGGCGGCCTCACCGGCACCGGCCTCTTCCAGGGCACCCAGACCACCGGCCAGTTCGTCCCCGAGCAGCAGACCGACTTCGTCTTCACCGTCGCCGGCGAGGAGCTCGGCTTCCTGGGCGCCGGCCTCATCATCGTCCTGATCGGCGTCGTCCTCTGGCGCGCCTGCCGCATCGCCCGCGCCACCACCGAGCTGTACGGCACGATCGTGGCCGGCGGCATCATCGCCTGGTTCGCCTTCCAGTCCTTCGAGAACATCGGCATGACGCTCGGCATCATGCCCGTCGCCGGCCTCCCGCTGCCGTTCGTCAGCTACGGCGGCACCGCCATGTTCGCGGCCTGGATCGCCATAGGGCTCCTCCAGTCGATCAAGCTGGAACGCCCTCTCTCCGCCACGTGACCCACCCCGCCACCGGTACGGGCACCGGTGCGGTACCCGCACAGGGACTGCACCGATGCCCGTACCGCCGTTAATGTCGGTTTCATGGCCTCTGTCGCGCGTGAGACCGGGCGGACGTACGAAGCCCCTGCCGCACCTGCGGGCACCGAGGGCCCGGACGGCGCCGCCCCCGGCGCCCTCCTCGGCGCGCTGGCCCGCACCGACGGCGTCGCCCGCGTCACCGGCCGGGGCGTCGAGGAACTCGACGCCACCTACTTCGACACCGACGACGGCCGCCTCGCCGCCACCCGCGCCACCCTGCGCCGCCGCACCGGAGGCCACGACGCCGGCTGGCACCTCGAACTCCCCGTCGCCGCGGGCGGCGACTCCCGCGACGAACTCCACGCCCCGCTCGGCGACGCCCTCCCCGCCGACCTCGCCCCGCTGCTCCGCTCCCGCACCCGCGAGGCACCGCTCGGCCCCGTCCTGCGGCTGCGCACCACCCGCCGCCGCCACACCCTGCACGCCGCCGACGGCACCGCCCTCGCCGAGGCCGCCACCGACACCGTCCGCGCCGAACGCCTCGACGGCGCCCCCGGCGGACTCGCCGGAGCCACCACCGCCTGGCGCGAGATCGAGGTCGAACTCGCCGAGGGCGCCCCCGCCGGCCTCCTCGACCGGATCGAGGAACGCCTCGCCGCCGCCGGAATCCGCCGCTCGCGGTACCGCTCCCCGTTCGCCCGCGCCCTCACCGGCACCGGCCCGCCGCCCGAGACCTGGCCCGCCCCCGACCCGGCGCCCGCCTCCGGTACCGCCGGCGCCGAACTCCTCGCCTACCTCGCCCGGTGGCACCGCGCCCTCGTCGCCCTGGACACCGACGTCCGCCGCGACCTGCCCGACGCCGTCCACCAGCTGCGCGTCGCCACCCGCCGCCTGCGCGGCGCCTTCAAGGCGTACCGCGAGGTCCTCGACCGGGCCGCCACCGACCCGGTCGGCGAGGAGCTGAAATGGCTCGCCGGGGAACTGGCCCCCGCCCGTGACGGCGAGGTCCTCACCGCCCGCCTCGGCCACCTCCTCGCCACCACCGACCCCGCCCTCGTCCTCGGCCCCGCCGCCGCCCGGCTCCGGCGCTGGTCAGCCGCCCGCGCCGTCGAGGCCCGCGACCGCGTCCACGCCGCCCTCGACAGCCCGCGCCACCTCGCCCTGCTCACCGCCCTGGCCGGCCTCGCCACCGATCCACCGCTGCGCGAGGCCGCCCACCGGCCCGCCCGCGAAGTGCTGCCCGCCGCCCTCGCCCGCGGCCACCGGCGCCTGGCCACCCGCCTCGACCACGCCCTCGCCCTGCCGCCGGGCCCCGGCCGCGACCACGCCCTCCACCAGGCCCGCAAGGCCGCCAAGCGCGCCCGTTACGCCGCCGAGGCCGCCGGCCCCGCCCTGGGCGAGCCGGCCAAGCGCTACCGCAAGCGGGTCAAGGCCGTGCAGCGGCTGCTCGGCGCCCACCAGGACAGCGTGGTCGCCCGCGAGGCCCTGCGCCGGCTCGCCGTCCAGGCACACGGTGCGGGGGAGTCCGCCTTCACCTGGGGCCTGCTGCACGGCACCGAGCGGGCCCGCGCCGAGGCGGCCGAACGCGGACTCCCCGAGGCGTGGCGGGCGGTCCGCGCCGAGGGGCTCCCGAAAGCGGGCCGCTGACGGTGTCAAGGGCCCTTCCGTACCACGCTAGGCTTGAGGATCAGCCCTGCCCGCTCACGAAGGTTCCCGATGACTGACCAGTCGACTGCGGAGTCGGTCTTCCCCCAGCTCGAAGCGCTGCTCCCGCACGTACAGAAGCCCATCCAGTACGTCGGCGGTGAGCTGAACTCCACCGTCAAGCCGTGGGAGTCCTGCGACGTCCGCTGGGCCCTGATGTACCCCGACGCGTACGAGGTCGGCCTGCCCAACCAGGGCGTCATGATCCTCTACGAGGTGCTCAACGAGCGCGAGGGCGTCCTCGCCGAGCGCACCTACAGCGTCTGGCCCGACCTCGAAGAGCTGATGCGCGAGCACCGCGTGCCGCAGTTCACCGTGGACAGCCACCGGCCCGTCGGCGCCTTCGACGTCTTCGGCCTCAGCTTCTCCACCGAGCTGGGCTACACCAACATGCTCACCGCGCTCGACCTCGCGGGCATCCCGCTGAACGCCGCCGACCGCACCGTCGACGACCCGGTCGTCCTCGCCGGCGGCCACGCGGCCTTCAACCCGGAGCCGATCGCCGAGTTCATCGACTGCGCCGTGGTCGGCGACGGCGAGCAGGCCGTCCTGGAGATCACCGACATCGTCCGGGCCTGGAAGGCCGAGGGCCGCCCCGGAGGCCGCGAGGAACTCCTCTTCCGCCTCGCCCGCACCGGCGGCGTCTACGTCCCCGCGTTCTACGACGTCGAGTACCTGCCCGACGGCCGCATCGCCCGGGTCGTGCCCAACCGCTCCGGCGTCCCGTGGCGCGTCTCCAAGCACACCGTCATGGACCTCGACGAGTGGCCCTACCCGAAGCAGCCGCTGGTCCCGCTCGCCGAGACCGTCCACGAGCGGATGTCGGTGGAGATCTTCCGCGGCTGCACCCGCGGCTGCCGCTTCTGCCAGGCCGGCATGATCACCCGCCCGGTCCGCGAGCGCTCCATCACCGGCATCGGCGAGATGGTCGACAAGGGCCTCAAGGCCACCGGCTTCGAAGAGGTCGGCCTGCTCTCCCTCTCCTCCGCCGACCACAGCGAGATCGGCGACATCGCCAAGGGCCTCGCCGACCGGTACGAGCAGGACAAGATCGGCCTGTCCCTCCCCTCGACCCGCGTCGACGCCTTCAACGTCGACCTGGCCAACGAGCTGACCCGCAACGGCCGCCGCTCCGGGCTCACCTTCGCCCCCGAGGGCGGCTCCGAGCGGATGCGGAAGGTCATCAACAAGATGGTCTCCGAGGAGGACCTGATCCGCACCGTCGCCACCGCCTACGGCAACGGCTGGCGCCAGGTCAAGCTGTACTTCATGTGCGGCCTGCCCACCGAGACCGACGAGGACGTCCTCCAGATCGCCGACATGGCGACCGGCGTCATCGCCAAGGGCCGCGAGGTCTCCGGCTCCCAGGACATCCGCTGCACCGTCTCCATCGGCGGCTTCGTCCCCAAGCCGCACACCCCCTTCCAGTGGGCCCCGCAGCTCTCCGCCGAGCAGACCGACGCCCGCCTGGAGAAGCTCCGCGACAAGATCCGCGGCGACAAGAAGTACGGCCGCTCCATCGGCTTCCGCTACCACGACGGCAAGCCCGGCATCGTCGAGGGCCTCCTCTCCCGCGGCGACCGCCGCGTCGGCGCGGTCATCCGCGCCGTCTACGAGGACGGCGGACGCTTCGACGGCTGGCGCGAGTACTTCAGCTACGACCGCTGGATGGCCTGCGCCGAGAAGACCCTCCCCGAACAGGGCGTCGACGTCGACTGGTACACCACCCGCGAACGCACCTACGAGGAGGTCCTCCCCTGGGACCACCTCGACTCCGGCCTCGACAAGGAATGGCTCTGGGAGGACTGGCAGGACGCCCTCGACGAAACCGAGGTCGAGGACTGCCGCTGGACCCCCTGCTTCGACTGCGGGGTGTGCCCGCAGATGGACACCAGCATCCAGATCGGCCCCACCGGCAAGAAGCTGCTGCCGCTGAGCGTGGTGGGCCAGGGCGAGTAGCGAAGGGCCCACGTGCCGGGGACCGTGCGGCGGTCCCCGGCACCTTCATGTCCGGGGGTCGGTGGGCCGGTCCGGCGAAGCCGGGTGGCAGGGCGGGACGGCGGCGCCGAAGGCGGTCCCATGGACGCGCGTACCCGGGGAGCCGCGGAGCGCCGAGTGCCCGGTCGGCGTACCTCCGCGCCGACCGCCGCCGAGGAGGTCGGCCCCCGGCCCGGCCGACTGGCTCGACCCCCTCGGTCGGGTGCTGCTGTGGGTGGCCGTGGCCGCGGCGGTCCGGGCGCTGGTCGCGGCGGGGCTGGTGCGACGGCTGGCAGGGTCGGCATTGCGCCGTACGCCGTAACCGGGGGAGCGGAGGCCGGGAGCGGGGCCGAGCATGGGGGGCGAGCGGGCGGTCCGGCGCTCCTGACGACGCCATTCCGTGGAGCGGACCGCCCGCTTGCCGCTGTCGGGGCAGGGCGGCGCCCGGGGCCGGGAACCTCCCGGCGCGGTGGCGCGTACCCTAGGTAGTGGTATGACCGCACTCACGAGGGACTGAACGACACTGGGTAAGCGACAGCCCGTAGGGCCTCCGCCCGCACCGACGGTGCAGCGGATTCGTCTGCGCTACACCAAGCGCGGCCGCCTGCGGTTCACCAGCCACCGAGACTTCCAGCGCGCCTTCGAGCGGGCCCTGCGCCGCGCCGAGGTGCCGATGGCCTACTCGGCGGGCTTCACGCCCCACCCGAAGGTGAGTTACGCCAACGCCGCGCCCACCGGTACGGGCAGCGAGGCGGAGTACCTGGAGATCGGGCTCTCCGCGCCGCGCGACCCCGCCACGCTGCGGGAACTGCTCGACTCCTCGATGCCCGAGGGGCTCGACATCACCGACGCCGTCGAGGCGCGTACCTCCGGTCTCGCCGACCGGCTCCAGGCATCGGTCTGGGAGCTGCGGCTCGACCAGGTCGAGCCGGAGCGGGCCCGGGCGGCGGTCGCCGCCTTCGAGGCGGCCGAGACGGTCGAGGTCCAGCGGCGCACCAAGAACGGCATGCGGACCTTCGACGCCCGCGCCGCCGTGGTGTCGCTCGAAGTCGCCGAGGCCTCCGGCGAGCCGGGTGATAGGCCGTCGGCGCGGCCCTGTGCGATACTGCGCCTGGTTGTGCGGCACGAGACACCCGCCGTGCGACCCGACGACGTCCTGTCCGGTCTCCGAGTAGTGGCCGACCTGGCGCCGCCGGTCCCCGCCGCGGTGACCAGGCTGGCGCAGGGGCCTTTCGACGACGAGACCGGCACGGTGACCGATCCGCTCGCGCCCGACCGCGAGGCAGTCGAGGCCGTCCCCTCCGAGGGCGCCCCGCACGCCGCCGCGCAGGCCACCACAGCGGTGGGTCCCGCGTAGGGACGCTCGCCGCCGCGCCGCCCTCGAATCCGGGAGCCACCTGGGTCGGGCAGCGCACCGACCAGAAGACTTTCGCCAGGCCGCCCGCGAGACGCGTTCGGAACCGGCGAGAACAGGACAGAGAAGCTCCCGTGCGGCGCCCGCGCCCCGGAGGACGGTCCCGCGCACCTTTCGCGCGAAGGCGACCGCCACCGGATTCGACGCGGCGCCCGGGAGCGTGACGGGAGATACCCCCGCATGCTCGGATCGAACGATCCCGCCGAAGGCGTGGACGTGGACAACGACAGCCCCAGCGACACCCTGCCGCCGCGCAGGCGACGGCGGGCCGCTTCCCGGCCCGCCGGTCCGCCCGCGGCGGCCGAGAGCGCGGCCGTGGCCATACCGGCTCCGGTGCCGGCCGACACCGAGGCGCCCGCCGCCGACGCGTCGTCCGGAGACGAACCGGCGCCGCGCCCGCGCCGCCGCGCCTCCCGGCGGGCCTCCGCGCCCGCCGGAACCCCCGCCGCCGAGGCGGAGACCACCGTGGCGAGCCCGGTGGAACCGCAGCCCGCCGCCCAGGCGGAGGAGCCGGCCGAGGAGCCGACTGCGGTCCGCCCGCGCCGCCGCGCCACCCGCCGCGCCTCCGCCCCGGCCGGTACACCCGCCGGTACGCGGGAAGCGCCCGCCGCCGCGGAGGCCACCGCCCCCGTCGAGCCGCAGGCCGCCGAGGCGCCCGCCGAGGCCGCCCCGGCACGGCCGCGTCGGCGTGCCACCCGGCGCGCCACCGCGCCCGCCGGTGCCCCCGCCGCCGAGGCGGCGAGCCCGGTGGAGCCGCAGCCGGACGCCGCCCAGGTGGAGGAGGCGGCTCCGGCCCGCCCGCGCCGCCGTGCCGCCCGCCGCGCCTCCGCACCGGCCGGTGCCCCCGAGCCCGCCGAGACCACCGCCGCCCCCGAGCGGGAGCCCGCCGAGCAGGCAGCTCCCGCCGAGGAGAGCGCCGCCCCCGCGCGCAAGCGCCGCCGCGCCACCCGGCCCGCCGAGGCCGCCGCGCCCGCCCCCGCCGAGGAGGAGCCGGTCGAGGAGCCGGCCGCCGCCGAGGCGGAGCCCGCCGTGCAGGCCGAGGAGGCCGCCCCCACCCGTACGCGCCGCCGTGCCACTCGTCGCGTTTCCGCACCCGTCTCCAGCCCCGTGGCTGCCGAGGCCGAAGGCACGCCGGAGGAGACCCCCGTGGCCGAGGACAGCAGCACCGAAGTGACCGGCGGCGACACCGCCGAGGAGGCCGCGCCGCGTCGCGCCCGCCGCAAGCCGGTCCGTAAGGGCGGGCTGTTCAGCGAGCCCGACCAGCCGAAGGCCGCCCGAGAGGAGCGCCAGGAGAGGGAGTCGGGCGGGCGCGGTTCGCGCCGTCGTCCGGCGGTCGCCGTCTTCCAGGCGCCGGTCTTCTCCGAGCCCATGTTCCAGACGCCGGAGCGGGCCGCCGCCGAGGCCGCCTCCTCGGCCGCCGCCGACACCTCCACGCAGGAGCAGGAGCAGGAGCCGGAGACCGAGGAGCAGGCACCGCGCAAGCGCCGTCGCCGCCGCGGTGAGGACGCGCCGGCGCAGGAGACCGCGCCGGTACGGGAGGAGCCGGTCGAGCAGGCCCCCGAGCCCGAGGCCGACGACGCCGAGGACGAGACCCGCGGCGCCCGGGACGACGAGGAGCACGAGAACGGCGACCGGCCCTCGCGCCGCCGTCGCCGGGGTGGCCGCCGCCGCCGTCGCGGCGAGTCGGGCGACGCCGACCACGAGCAGGACGAGCAGCAGGAGCAGGGCTCCGAGGCCGACGCCCGTACCGGTGACGAGGACCGCGCCGCCGAGGACGAGAAGGACGACCAGGCCGAGGACGAGCACGAGGACCGCGGGGAGCAGCGGGACGAGGACGCCGACAACGGCTCCGGCTCCAGCAGCAGCCGGCGGCGGCGCCGTCGCCGCCGCCGTGCCGGGGACGGCGCGGGCGAGCAGGAGCAGCCCTCCTCCGGCGACGACCCGGAGCGCACCGTCGTCAAGGTCCGCGAGCCGCGCGAGCGGAAGAAGGACGAGCCGGGCACCGGTCCCGACGAGGTCCAGTCCATCAAGGGCTCGACCCGTCTGGAGGCGAAGAAGCAGCGTCGCCGGGAGGGCCGCGAGCAGGGCCGGCGCCGGGTGCCGATCATCACCGAGGCGGAGTTCCTGGCACGCCGCGAGGCCGTCGAGCGGGTGATGGTCGTCCGCCAGAGCGGCGAGCGCACCCAGATCGGCGTGCTGGAGGACGACGTCCTCGTCGAGCACTACGTCAACAAGGAGCAGGCCACCTCCTACGTCGGCAACGTCTACCTGGGCAAGGTGCAGAACGTCCTGCCGTCGATGGAGGCCGCCTTCATCGACATCGGCAAGGGCCGCAACGCCGTGCTGTACGCCGGTGAGGTCAACTTCGCCGCGCTCGGCATGGCGCACGGCCCGCGCCGCATCGAGTCGGCGCTCAAGTCGGGCCAGTCGGTCCTGGTGCAGGTCACCAAGGACCCGATCGGCCACAAGGGCGCCCGCCTGACCAGCCAGGTCTCGCTGCCCGGCCGGTATCTCGTCTACGTCCCCGAAGGGTCGATGACGGGCATCAGCCGCAAGCTGCCCGACACCGAGCGGGCCCGCCTCAAGAGCATCCTCAAGAAGATCGTCCCCGAGGACGCGGGCGTCATCGTGCGCACCGCCGCCGAGGGGGCGAGCGAGGAGGAGCTGCGCCGCGACGTGGAGCGGCTGCACGGCCAGTGGCAGGAGATCCAGAAGAAGGCGAACGCGAGCAACGCCAGCTCGCCGAGCCTGCTCTACGGCGAGCCGGACATGACGGTCCGGGTCGTCCGCGACATCTTCAACGAGGACTTCTCCAAGGTCATCGTCAGCGGTGACGAGGCGTGGAGGACCATCCACGGCTACGTCAGCAAGGTCGCCCCCGACCTGGTCGACCGGCTCAAGCGGTGGACCTCGGAGACGGACGTCTTCGCGACGTACCGGATCGACGAGGGACTCGCCAAGGCGCTGGACCGCAAGGTGTGGCTGCCCTCGGGCGGTTCGCTGGTGATCGACAAGACCGAGGCGATGATCGTCGTCGACGTCAACACCGGCAAGTTCACCGGCCAGGGCGGCAACCTTGAGGAGACCGTCACCAGGAACAACCTGGAGGCGGCCGAGGAGATCGTGCGCCAGCTGCGGCTGCGCGACCTCGGCGGGATCGTCGTCATCGACTTCATCGACATGGTCCTGGAGTCCAACCGCGACCTGGTCCTGCGCCGCCTGCTGGAGTGCCTGGGCCGCGACCGGACCAAGCACCAGGTGGCCGAGGTGACCTCGCTGGGCCTGGTCCAGATGACCCGCAAGCGGGTCGGCCAGGGACTGCTGGAGTCGTTCTCGGAGACCTGCGTCCACTGCAACGGGCGGGGTGTCATCGTCCACCTCGACCAGCCCTCCTCCTCCGGCAACGGTGGCGGCAAGCGCAAGAAGCGCGGCAAGGGCGGCCAGGAGGACGGCGTCCACCCGCACGACCACGGCCACGACACGGAGCCGGAGAGCTTCGAGGCCGAGACCGAGGCCGAGGTGGCCGCGGAGACGGCCGAGCCCGCCGCTCTGCCGTCGCCGGAGTTCGTCCCGGACGAGGAGTTGTACAGCAGCGCCGCCGAGGCCGAGGCGGCCGCCGGCGGTGGCCGCCGCAACCGCCGTCGCGCCACCCGCCGGGCCTCCGCGCCCGCCGGTGCGCCGCGCCGGGAGCAGGCCCCGGTCGCCGAGCAGGCCGTGCCCCTCGCCGAGGAGCCGGCCGTGGCGCCGGAGCCGGTCGTCGAGGAGCCCGCAGCCGTGACCCCGGTCACCGAGGCTCCGGTGGCACAGGCGCCGAAGGAGGACGAGGCACCCAAGCGGGGTCGCCGCCGGGCGGTCCGCCGGGCCTCCGCGCCCGCCGGTGCGCCCGGCCGCGGCGGAGCCGGTGAGCGAGCCGGTCGCCGAGGCCCCTGCCGAGGTCGCCCAGGCGCCCGAGGCGTCGCCGGTGGCCCCGGAGCCCGAGGTCGAGCCGCAGCCGGAGCCCGCTCCGGCCACCGCGGCTCCGGCCCGGCCGCGCCGGCGTGCCGTCCGCAAGGCGTCGGCGCCGACCGCGTCGGAGGAGGCGGCCGTGGTGGTCGTCGCCGCCGACCGCCCGGAGCCCGCGCCCGAGGCGGCTCCCGCCGAGGCCTCGGCCGAGACCCCCGCGGGGGAGGATGCCGAGACCGCGCCCGCCAAGAAGACGGCGCGCAAGACGGCGAAGAAGGCCGCCACGAAGAAGGCCACGACCAAGAAGGCCGCCACCAAGAAGACGGCGGCGAAGAAGGCCACGGCCAAGTCGGCCGCGGCCGAGGAGGCGGCTCCCCAGGAGGCGGCCTCCGACGAGGCGGCGGCCGAGAAGGCTCCCGCCAAGAAGACGACGGCCCGTAAGACGGCCGCCAAGAAGGCCCCGGCGAAGAAGGCCACCACGGCCAAGAAGACGACGGCGAAGAAGGCCACGACCAAGAAGGCGGCGGCCAAGAAGACGGCCGCCACCGCTCAGGCCGACGAGGACTGAGCAGCGTGAGCGCGGGGGCCGGCCGGGACCATCCCGGCCGGCCCCCGCGCCAGGTGGGACCCGGTTTGACCCCCGGGGTGGCCCTCCCGTAGCCTTTACCCTCGGCGTTTGTGCGCCACCCTCTGAGCACCTTCCTCCCGCGATGCGGCGCTCGCAGCGCCTGTCAGGGAGAGGCCGCTCATCCCTCCCAGGATTGCCCGGGCCCTTTGCGGGCCCGAGTGGGCGGCTGGCTTCAGAGGTCCGTTTCTGAGTGACAGAGAGTGAGATCCGCGTGTACGCCATCGTGCGCAGCGGTGGCCGCCAGCACAAGGTTGCTGTCGGTGACATCGTTGAGGTTGACAAGATTTCCACCGCCAAGGTCGGCGACACGGTCGAGCTCTCGACCCTGCTGCTCGTGGACGGCGAGTCGGTCACCAGCGACCCGTGGGTGCTGGACGGCATCAAGGTCCAGGCCGAGGTCGTCGACCACCACAAGGGTGCGAAGATCGACATCCTTCGCTACAAGAACAAGACCGGTTACCGCCGTCGCCAGGGCCACCGCCAGCAGTACACGGCGGTCAAGGTCACCGGCATCCCCACGGCTGCGAAGTAAGGGACTGAGGAGACATGGCACACAAGAAGGGCGCATCGTCCACTCGGAACGGTCGCGATTCCAATGCTCAGCGGCTCGGCGTGAAGCGCTTCGGCGGTCAGGTCGTCAACGCCGGTGAGATCCTGGTCCGCCAGCGCGGCACCCACTTCCACCCCGGCGCGGGCGTCGGCCGTGGCAAGGACGACACGCTGTTCGCGCTGAACGCCGGCGCGGTGGAGTTCGGTACCCACCGCGGCCGCAACGTCGTGAACATCGTTCCGGCCGCCTGATCTTCTTCTCAGGCAGCTGACAGCGGTTTTTCGCGAGGGCGGACCTCACTTCCCCGAACGGGAAGGGGGTCCGCCCTTCGCTTGTTGTGGACAATTGAAGAGGAGGGCGGGCTTTCGCCGCGCTCCGCAGCACCATCAGTACCCCTTGTTTTCCCCTGTGCGTAGGAGGCACCTTCCATGACCACCTTCGTGGACCGCGTCGAACTGCATGTCGCCGCGGGTAACGGAGGCCACGGCTGTGCCTCCGTCCACCGTGAGAAGTTCAAGCCGCTCGGCGGCCCGGACGGCGGCAACGGCGGCCGGGGCGGGGACGTCGTCCTCGTCGTCGACCAGTCCGTGACCACCCTGCTCGAATACCACTACAGCCCGCACCGCAAGGCGACCAACGGCAAGCCCGGCGAGGGCGGCAACCGCTCCGGCAAGGACGGCCAGGACCTGATCCTGCCGGTGCCGGACGGCACCGTCGTCCTCGACCGGAACGGGGAGGTCCTGGCCGACCTGATCGGCGAGGGCACCACCTACGTCGCCGCCAGCGGCGGCCGTGGCGGTCTCGGCAACGCCGCGCTGGCCTCGGCTCGCCGCAAGGCGCCCGGCTTCGCGCTGCTCGGCGAGCCGGGCGACGCCGGTGACGTGGTCCTGGAGCTGAAGACCGTCGCCGACGTGGCCCTGGTCGGCTACCCGAGCGCGGGCAAGTCCTCGCTGATCTCGGTGCTCTCCGCGGCCCGCCCGAAGATCGCCGACTACCCCTTCACCACGCTGGTCCCGAACCTCGGCGTGGTCACCGCCGGCTCGACCGTCTACACGGTGGCGGACGTGCCCGGCCTCATCCCCGGAGCCAGCCAGGGCAAGGGCCTCGGCCTGGAGTTCCTGCGCCACGTCGAGCGCTGCTCGGTGCTGGTGCACGTGCTGGACACGGCGACGCTGGAGTCGGACCGCGACCCGGTCTCCGACCTCGACGTGATCGAGGAGGAGCTGCGGAGCTACGGCGGGCTGGACGACCGTCCGCGCATGGTCGTCCTCAACAAGATCGACGTGCCCGACGGCCAGGAGCTGGCCGGCATGGTCCGCCCGGACCTGGAGGCGCGCGGCTACCGCGTCTTCGAGATCTCCGCCGTGGCCCACAAGGGGCTCAAGGAGCTGTCGTTCGCGCTGGCGGAGCTGGTCGGCGAGGCCCGTGCGGCCCGTCCGAAGGAGGAGGCGACCCGCGTCGTCATCCGCCCGAAGGCCGTGGACGACTCCGGGTTCACCGTGACCCGCGAGGAGGACTCGCTGTACCGGGTGCGGGGCGAGAAGCCGGAGCGCTGGGTGCGGCAGACCGACTTCAACAACGACGAGGCGGTGGGCTACCTCGCCGACCGGCTCAACCGCCTCGGTGTCGAGGAGGCGCTGATGAAGGCCGGTGCCCGCGCGGGCGACGGCGTCGCCATCGGCCCCGAGGACAACGCCGTGGTCTTCGACTGGGAGCCGACCATGCTGGCCGGCGCCGAGATGCTCGGCCGTCGCGGTGAGGACCACCGGCTGGAGGGCGAGCGTCCCGCCGCCCAGCGCCGCCGCGACAAGCAGGCCGCGCGCGACGAGGCGCAGGACGAGTACGAGGGCTTCCACCCCTTCGCCGGGGGCTGAGCCGCAGCCGGGCCGCCGGGCGACCTTCCCGGCGGCCCGGCCGTACGTACGCCGAAGGGGCGGACCTGGTTCGGGTCCGCCCCTTCGGCGTACTGGGTGTCGCGGTGACGCGGGTCAGATGCGCGAGTCGTCGCCCTGGTTCTGCTCGGCCGCGGGGGCCTGGGCCTGGGCCGGGAGGGCCACCTCGGCGGGGGCGTCCATCGGCTCGGGCACCGGGTACTTGGCGAGGGTGCGCTCGAAGTCCCGGGTGGAGAGCAGCAGCTTGTAGATGATGGCCAGCTCGAAGAGCATCAGCAGGACACCGCTGCCGATGGTGACGGGCAGGACCGAGCCGAAGAGCGGGCCGACGATGAAGACGCCCATCTGGAACTCGATGCCGCTGACGAGGTGGGCGCGGATGCGGTGGCGCAGCAGCAGGCTGCGGAACTTGCCGTACCAGGGGAAGCGGCTCTTGAACTCCTGGTGGAGGTCGACGACGACCTTCTCGCGGGCCGGGGCGGCCTCGCCGGCGGCGGTCTCCGGCTCGTCGGCCGTGGCGCTGACCTTGCCCGTGGCGACCTGCTCGGCCAGTTCGTCGTGGGTGTTGTCGATGTCGGCCGAGGGGTTGTCGCGGAGCAGGTCCTCCATGAAGTGCAGCTCGTCGCGCTGGTCCTGGCCGACGGCGTCGGGGTGCTGGTTCTCCATGCTGCGGCGGGCGGCGCGGGCGCGGGCCTTGATCTTCTTGCGCATGCTGTGGCGCACCTTGAAGATCTGGAGCGCGTCGATGTAGCGCAGCATGTCGAGGAAGACCACGACCAGGGCGAGCCACACGTAGACGACGTCACCGGTCTTGGAGTACTGGCCGCCCATCAGGGCGACGGCGCAGGCCAGTACGCGGATGCGGTCGAAGACGTAGTCCAGCCAGCCGCCGAACTCCGAGCCCCGGCCGGTGAGTCGGGCGAGCTTGCCGTCCATGCAGTCGAGGATGAAGCTGACGTGGTACAGGACGGCGCCGATGATCAGCCACATCCAGTCGGCCTGCGCGAAGCAGGCCGCCGCGCCGATTCCGAGGAAGAGGGCCGCCCAGGTGATCTGGTTGGGCGTCACCCAGCGGGCGTACTTGGCCGTCCAGCGGACCAGCGGGGTGGCGACCGGGTCGACCAGCAGCACCGTCCACCAGGCGTCGCGCTTCTTCTCGGTCAGGCGACGCACTTCGGAGAGCGGAGGTATTTCCATGAAGTCAGCAATCTTCCCGTGGGGTGGGTCCAGACGTGGCCGAGGGCCGTGGTCTTGCCGGAGGCCGTGCGGCTGCGGCGGACGGCGGCAGGGGCATCGGGACCGGCGGCGCTCAGTGGAGGAGGCCGCCGAAAGACTAGCCCAGCCGTGATCGAAGGCGTCGGCGCCGAGTTGACGCCCTTGGACCACTACGGATCTCGCCCGACAATTTATGAGGCTCTTTGTCCTGAATGGACTATTGGCTTCCGCTCAGGTTGCGTTTGGCCTTGGGTGACATAAGTCATATCCGAGATTGTTCACCGTCCTGACGGCGGGCGGAAGTGGACGCCTCCCCGCCGCTTGGGGTATTGGGGGCACTCGCGGGGCGTGCGGGGTCGTGGAAGAGCCAGTCCAGCTTCGGTTCCATCACGCACCGGAAGATCCGGCGGACCGGCGCGGTGGTGAGTACGACGGCGAGGGTGCCCGCCAGCGCGCTGATGGTGACCGCGCCGAGGACGGTTCCCGAGAAGGCGTTGTCGTACCAGCCCCAGAAGTGCGCGCCCTTCGCCAGGAAGCCGTGCAGCAGGTACGCGTAGAGGGTGCCGGCGCCGAGCGCGGTGAACCAGGTGCGGCGGCTGGGCACCAGGGCCAGGAAGGCGAAGCTGAGCAGGAGCGAGCAGACGAGCATGCCGACCGTCATCGAAACCCCGGCCCACCAGGGGGCGTTGAGGTCCTGGGCGGCGTCGCGGCGGTAGAACCAGTCCGGGTTCATGTGCAGCACGGCCCAGTACGCGACCAGCGCGCCGCCCGCGAGGACGGGGACGGCGGCGACCCGCACCCGGCGCTGCCGCAGCCGCGTGAAGTGCTCGGGGCGCATCTTCAGGCCGAGGACGAAGAACGGCAGGAACTGCAGGACCCGCTGGAGGCCGAGGTCCGGGCCGATGCCGGGGTCGATCGAGGCGAGCGCGGCGATGGCGGTGGAGAGCAGGACCGGGTGGCGGGCCAGCTGCCAGAGCGGCGCGGTCAGCCGCCAGATGAACAGGGCCATCAGGAACCAGGTCAGGTACCAGGGGTGGAGCAGGCTGATCTTCAGCTCCTCGCCGTCCGCCCAGGCCCGGAAGACGTTGAGGGCGATCTCGAAGACCGCGTACGGCACGAGGACGCTGCCGACCAGACGCTTGAGCTGGCGCGGCTCGTGGCGGAAGCTCCGCGAGAAGTAGCCGGATATGAGGGTGAAGGCAGGCATGTGGAAGGCGTAGAGCAGGAGGTAGCCGGCGGCCAGGGCGCGGCTGTCGTCGCGCAGCGCCTCCCAGGAGTGGCCGACCACGACCAGGACGATCGCGAGGAACTTGGCGTTGTCGAAGAAGGGGTCGCGGGGGGTGGCCGAGCGCTTCGGTGTGGGGGCGGTGCCGCCGGCCGGGGCGGTGGCGCCGGGGGCCGTGCCGAGGGAGTTGGGGGGCACGGGGGCTCCCTCCGTTCTGTTGTCGAGGGCCCGGCGCCGGATGCGCCGTCCGCGAGGACGTCAGTGTGGGCGGAGCTGCGGGGCCCTCGCAAATACGGCTGTCCTGTCCAGGCCGGGCCGAAGTTCCCCCGTGCGGCGGGAAGTCGGCCGGAGAAAACCCGGAGGGGCCCGGCGTTCACCGGGCCCCTCCGGGCGTGTGCAGTACGGCCTTTCGCTCAGCTCGGCGAGGGTGCCGTCCCCGCGGTGTCGGCGGTGTCGGCGGCCGCCGTGTGGTCGCGCTGGGTGGGGATGCCGGGGGCGGTGGCCTCCGGACGGGAGGCGCCGCGCAGCAGCACCTTCTGCTCCAGCGCCCGCGCCGCGTCCCGCAGCCGGCTGACCGACGGCGGGTCGGAGGGGCCGAGCAGGTGCAGCTTCAGCTCGGCCCGGTCCTTAACCAGGGTGTCCTGGGCGGGGTCGCGCACCGCGGCGAGCAGCGCCGGGACGCCGTCGGCGGCCGGGGTGAGGATGGTGGCCGCGCGCACCGTGGTGAAGGCGGTGCGGAACTCCTCCTCGCCCATTCCGCTGGTGTTGGCCACGGCGTACGGCTTCTCGCTGGCGAGCCAGTCGGAGACGACCGAGGAGACGTCGCTGATGAGGACGTCGGCCTGGTTGAAGCAGGAGAAGATGCCGGGGCGGGCGGCGGTGATGATCTGGTGCGCGGCCTCGTCGAAGGAGCCCCAGTAGGCGGCGTCCCAGGCGGCGGCGGCCCGCTCGACCTCGGCGGCCCGGCCGGAGTCGGGCCGGCCCTGGGCGAGCATGCGCTCCACATCGTCGGCGGCGGTGCGGAAGGCCGAGCTGGTGGCCTTTTCCAACTCTGCGGTGCGGCGGGCCAGTTCGGCACTGTCGACCACGGTCGCGCCGACCGGGCGGCGGCGGCCGGCCTCGCGGATCATGGCCTGGATGCGCTCGTTGGCGGCGCCGGCGCGCGGGTCGACCGAGCCGGTCATCGGGTGCGGCTTGTAGAGCAGCCGGACCTTGGGGTCGGCGAGCAGCGCGCGGACGATGTTCTCGCCCGCCAGGACCACCGAGGTGTTGCCCGGGTTGCCGTCCCAGCCCTCCCAGGTGGGCGCGTACAGCACGGTGGTGTACACGCCGGTGGGCGGGCCGGCGTAGGGCAGGACCGGGTCGAGCTGGGGGCGGCCGACCTCGACGATGTCGCGGTCGTCGATGCCGACGTCGGCGAGGGCGTACCGCTCGCGGGCGGCCGGGCCCGCCACCCAGACCTCGTCGTACGCCTTGGCGTAGGGGTTGCAGGAGGAGAGCTTGTCGCTCTCGCCGTGGTTGACGAAGGCGTGCTTGATGGTGGGCACGCGCAGGATCTGCGAGGTCTTCCCGGAGTTGGCCGGGTGGATCATCATCCGCAGGGTGGAGTGCTCCAGCCGCATCAAGGTGGCCACCTTCGGCAGGCAGATCACCGGGATGTCGGTGGCGGCGATCTTCTGCACCATGAAGCGCTCACGCAGCACGATCACCGGGCGTCCGTCCAGCGCGGCCAGCGGTTCCAGCCACATGTTCGCCTGGTACGCCGAGGTGGTACCGCCGGAGAAGTACATGCCGACGGTGGGCCGGTACTCCGCGAGCCAGGCGTCCAGCCACGCCAGCGCCTCCTCCTCGCGGACCGGGCGGCGCGAGGGCAGCAGCCGCAGCGTCAGGCTCACCAGGCCGACGGCCATCAGCGCCACCGAGACGCCCACGCCGACCGCGGCCGGCAGGCCGTCGTCGGCGATGGCGGTGATCAGCAGGCCGAGGGTGGCGGGCGCGCCGAAGGCGAGCAGCCGGTGTCCCGCGCGGCGGGTCAGCAGGCTCGGCGGGGCGGAGCTGAGGCGCAGGGCCGAGGCGTCGATGTTGCGGGTGACGAACGGCAGCGTGCGGCTCCGGCGGACCTTGACCGACACCGCCTGGACGGTGAAGTGCAGGGCGTAGAGGGCCAGCAGGCCGATCACCACGGGCAGGAAGACGGATTCCTGGCTCTGCCGCTCGATCCGCAGCAGGCCGACGACGAGGAGCAGGTCGCGCAGCAGCTGGCGGACGGTGACGTCGGCGTGGGCCTTCGCCAGCAGGGTCACCGTGCGGCGCTGCCACCGGTGCAGAGCGGCGTCGGTGGCCAGACCGACCGCGGTGGCGACGGCGAGCAGCAGGGTGTTGGGGAGCAGGGCTCCGACGACCTGGGCGACGAAGGCGCCGACCAGCACGGCGGGCGGCAGCAGCCGGGCCGACTTCCGCAGGGCTGCGGACGCGCGCGGGGCGGCGGGGGGGATCGTAGACAAGGTGCACTCTCTCCAGTCAGGTCCGGCACGCGACGGCTGAAGTGGGGGATGTCGGCGTGGCCTGGGCTTGCTGGTCAACGGCGAGGGTGAGTCCTCGGTAATGGGCTCGGTTCAGTCCACGCTACGGCCCGCGTGCGGCATACCTGTGCGTTATGCGTGAAGACGATGTGAGAGAAAGCTGACTGTTCGTGGCGGGTGTCGTGACCAGATCGTGTGCATGCCGTGGCGTGATCACGCTCTGTTGCGTGTGGGGGAGCTGATGTGGAGCGGCGTCACGGGATGGTTTGGGGGTGTTCTGGGGCTTCTGCCTGTGGCGCCGGTCACCCCGCGTCCGGTGGTGAGGTGAAGGGAGGGTGACGAAGGGTGGGTGAACGGCCGCCGCTCGGTGGCCGCGGAGCGCACGCGAAGGGTTGATGAAGATCACACCCGGTGGTGCCCCTGTGCGCCCAGGGTGTTCCGCCAGCCGGTCCGCGCGGTTCCGTCCTTCGGAACGCGAAGGCGGTGGCCCGTGGCTCTCGCGTAGATTGCCCACCGTCCGGGTGCCGGGCAGGTCAAGATCATTGGGGAAAGCGCGTGGCAGCGGCAAGGCAAGGTGTGGCTCAGGCCCGCAGGATCGTGGTGAAGGTCGGCTCCTCCTCGCTGACCACCGCGTCGGGAGGGCTCGACGCCGACCGCGTCGACGCCCTGGTGGACGTCCTCGCCAAGACCCGCTCCGGCGGCGCCCGCGAGATCGTCCTCGTCTCCTCCGGCGCCATCGCCGCCGGCCTCGCCCCGCTCGGCTTCCCACGCCGCCCCCGCGACCTCGCCCGCCAGCAGGCCGCCGCCAGCGTCGGACAGGGCCTCCTCGTCGCCCGCTACACCGCCTCCTTCGCCCGGTACGGCGTCCGTGTCGGCCAGGTGCTCCTCACCGGCGACGACACCAGCCGCCGCGCCCACTACCGCAACGCCTACCGCACCCTCGACCAGCTGCTGACCCTCGGCGCGCTCCCCGTCGTCAACGAGAACGACACCGTCGCCACCGACGAGATCCGCTTCGGCGACAACGACCGGCTCGCCGCCCTCGTCGCCCACCTGGTCCGCGCCGACCTGCTGGTCCTCCTCTCCGACGTGGACGGCCTCTACGACGGCGACCCGGCCCGCCCCACCAGCTCCCGCGTCCAGGACGTGTACGGACCCGAGGACCTCGAAGGCGTCGAGATCGGCAGCGCAGGCAAGGCCGGGGTCGGCACCGGCGGCATGGTCACCAAGGTCGAGGCGGCCCAGATCGCCGCCAACGCCGGCATCGACGTCGTCCTCACCTCCGCCAGCCAGGCCGCCGACGCCCTCGCCGGGCACCCCACCGGCACCCACTTCCACCAGCGCGGCCGCCGCTCCGCCGGCCGCCTCCTGTGGCTCCAGCACGCCTCCACGCCCAAGGGCGCGCTCACCCTCGACGGCGGAGCCGTCCGCGCCGTCGTCGAGCGGCGCACCTCGCTGCTGCCCGCCGGCGTCGTGGCGGTCGAGGGGGAGTTCACCGCCGGCGACCCCGTCGAGCTGCGCGACGGGACCGGACGCGCCGTCGCCCGCGGCCTCGTCAACTTCGACGCCTCCGAGATCCCCCGTCTGCTCGGCCGCTCCACCCGCGACCTCGGCCGTGAACTGGGGCCCGCCTACGAACGCGAGATCGTCCACCGCGACGACCTGGTCCTCCTCCAGCCCTGACGCGCTGACCTCCGCAGCCCCGCACGCCGGGGTGCGCCCCCGCGCCCGGCGTGCGCGGCGCACGCGCTCGACCGTACGGGAGGGCGGGGGCGGCCGAAACGCGTGCCCGCGCGCGGGGAGGTTCCGCAAAACCGCCACACGGGACCACCGCGCCTGTTCCACTTTGAAGCGGACAGACTCCGCGGCGGGCCGACACCGTCCCCAAAGCGGAGCGGAGAGCCGTCGGGACGTCGATGTGGCAGGAGGCCGCCGTGAGACGAGGGCGCCCGGGGCCGGGGTCCCGCGCGAACAGCACCTCCCCGCCCCGCCGGGGAGCCGGGGATCAGCGCGCGCTCAGCAGCGTCCGGCCCGGTGACCGCGCCGCTCCCGGCGCCGACGAGCAGGACGGCCGGCCGCGGCCCCGGCTCTGGCACGTCACTCTCAGCGCCGCCGGGGAGAGCACCCCGCTGGCCGAGGTGCGGGCCGGGCTCGAACAGCTCGCCCACGACCACCCCTTCCTGCTGACCAGCCGCTACGCCGAGGACCACGCCGAGATCCGGTACTGGGAGGAGGCGCGCGACCTCCACGACGCCGCCGCCGTCGCCCTGCGCCTGTGGGGCGAGCACCGGCAGACCGCCGGACTCCCGCCCTGGGAGATCGTCGGCCTGGAGGTCATCGACCGGGAGACCTACCACCAGCGGATCGCCGAGGGGTACGGCCCGCCCCCGGCCCGGCCGATCGGCGTCCACCCCTACTGAACACCGCCCCGCCCGGCCGCCGTCCAGGACGCCTCTCGCATCCTGAAACGTCCGGCGGGGCCGGCCTCGCGGCGACGTAGGCTCGCGGCCATGACGACGTATGACGCCACCAGCCCCGTCACACTCGCGGGGCGCCGCGCCCAGGAAGCCGCCGCCGGCCTCGCCACGCTGCCGCGCGCGGTCAAGGACGACGCCCTGCGCGCCGTCGCGGACGCCCTTGAGGCGCGGACCGAGGAGATCGTCCGGGCCAACGCGGGCGACGTGAAGCGCGCCGAGGAGGCCGGCACCGCCGCCTCCGTCGTGGACCGCCTCACCCTCACCGCCGACCGGGTCCGCGCCATCGCCGCCGACGTGCGCCACCTCGTCACCCTGCCCGACCCGGTCGGCGAGGTGGTCCGCGGTTCGACCCTCCCGAACGGGATCGACCTGCGCCAGGTCCGCGTGCCCCTCGGCGTGGTCGGCATCATCTACGAGGCCCGGCCCAACGTCACCGTCGACGCCGCCGCGCTCTGCCTCAAGTCCGGCAACGCGGTCCTGCTGCGCGGCTCCTCCTCCGCCAAGGAGTCCAACACCGCGCTGGTGGCCGTCCTGCGCGATGCCGTCGCCGCCGCCGGGCTGCCCGCCGACGCCGTGCAGCTCGTCCCCGGCGACACCCACGACTCGGTCCGCGAGCTGATGCGCGCCCGCGGTCTGGTCGACGTGCTGATCCCGCGCGGCGGCGCCGCCCTGATCCGCCGCACCGTCGAGGAGTCCACCGTCCCGGTCATCGAGACCGGCACCGGCAACTGCCACGTCTACGTCGACGCCGAGGCCGACCTGGACACCGCCGTCGACATCCTGGTCAACTCCAAGGCCCAGCGCCCCAGCGTCTGCAACAGCGCCGAGACCGTCCTGGTCCACCGCGACATCGCCGCCGCCTTCCTGCCCCGCGCCCTCGACGCCCTCGCCCGGGCGCAGGTCACCGTGCACGGCGACGCGCGCGTGCGGGCGCTCGCCGGGGACACCGAGGCCACCGTGGTCGAGGCCACCGACGAGGACTGGGCCACCGAGTACCTCAGCCACGACCTCGCCGCAGCCGTGGTCGACAGCCTCGACGAGGCCGTCGCCCACATCCGCCGCTGGAGTTCCGGCCACACCGAGGCGATCGTCACCACCTCGCAGGCGGCGGCCCGCCGGTTCACCCAGAGGGTCGATTCCACCACCGTCGCGGTGAACGCCTCCACCCGCTTCACCGACGGGGGTGAATTCGGCTTCGGCGCCGAGATCGGCATCTCCACGCAGAAGCTGCACGCCCGCGGCCCGATGGGCCTCCCCGAGCTGACCAGCACCAAGTACATCCTCACCGGGGACGGGCACATCCGCTGATGCCCTGACTTGCCCCACGGTCTGCCCAAAAGAGCCCTCCAGGTCTACTCTGGTCCCGTGCCGGAGGACGTGGGGGGCTCGCCGTTTCCGGACGGCCGACAGCCCGACGACGACCACGACCGCGGAGGCGCGGACGACGCGTTCGCCTCCGTGGTCTTCGACGAGGACTTCATCAGGGCCGCCGAGTTCCACGAAGCCACCGCCGTGGAGCGGCTCGTCGCCGCCGCCCACGCCCGGGCCGAGGCCGAGGCGCGCCGCGCCCGCACCAGGACCCGCGACGCCTACTACGAGGCCGCCCAGCCCTTCGGCCCCGACCCGGCGGTGAACGAGGACTACGACCCGAGCGAGGCCGACGACGCCGCGCTGCACCCCACCCGGGTCAGCTGGCACCGGCCCATCGCCTGGCTGCTCGCGCTGCTGATGGGCGTCGGCATGATCGCGCTCGCCTTCAGCGCCGTCTACCGGGGCTCCGCCGCCTCCGGCCAGGGCACCGCCCCGCCGCCCGCCACCACCGGCACCGACCCCGCGGCCGACACCGGGTTCACCCGTCCGGCGGCCTCGGTCGCGCCCCTGGACCCGTGACACGGGCGGCCGTACCGACGCGTGCCCCAACGGGGGCGTTTACGGTCGGCCGCCGCGACCCAACCTGAAGATATGAACAGGCCGGGGCAGCCTCCCGACGGACCCCCCGACAACCCCGGGGACGGCCCGTCCGGCAGCGACGACGACTACGGGTACGTCTTCGACGACTCCTTCGTCCGCGCCGCCCCGATCCAGGAGTACTCAGCCAGCGAACGCACCGCGAACCAGCACGCCCCCGCCGTCCGCGACCGCCCGCCGCAGGCCGCCGCCGAGCGCACCGGCCCCCGCCTCACCCGCCAGGTGCTCATTCTGGCCGCCCTGCTCGTCGTCGCCTTCCTGGCCGCCGTCTACCTCGGCATCAGCCCGCCCGGCCAGACCCGGTCCGGCCCGCCGCCCCGTCCCGCCCGGATGAGCCTGGTCCCGCTCGCCCCCGCGTACGCGGTCCGCCCCGCCGACCCCGACCGGCCCTTCGACGCCACCCCCGCCGCCCAGTACGCCACCGGCGCCGCCGGGATCAACCTGCCCGGCGCGCACGCCACCGCGCACTTCGACGAGGGGCAGGTCATCGCCGCCCTCAGCACCGCCAAGGAGTACCTGGTCCACTCCTCGCTCTCCCCGGAGGTCCTCGCCGGACGCGAGGAACGCGCCGTCCGCCTCCTGGTCGACCCCGCCCAGGCCGACCAGTTCGACGCCGCGCTGCGCCGCCCCGCCGCCGACGGACTGCACGCCGCCACCGGCTGGCTGGTCCGTCTCGACCCCGCCCACGCCGTGCTCGCCGCTCCCGACATCCGCGTCCAGGGCGTCCTGGACTACACCGAGACCGGCCCCGGCACCCTGGAGATCACCACCGACCACACCTTCGTCTACGCGGTCCGGCCCGCCGCCGCCCCCGAGGCCGACCCCTCGCTGCTGGTGGTCCGCCGGGCCCTGCGGTTCAGCTTCGACCGCGACGCCCTCCGCGCCCACCAGCTCGAACTGCTCAGCTCCCGCACCGAGGCCGGCCCCCTGCCGTGCGGCAGACCCGCCGCCGACCACCTCCGCCCCCTCCTCGCCGGCGAGAAGGCCCCCGCGGCCCGCCCGCCCGCCACCGACCCGTACGCCCGCGAGGGCGGCGGCGCCGTCTGCGGAACCCTCGCCGAGTCCCGGCCCGCCGGGAGCGGCGGAGCGGGGAGGCACGCGGACGCCTCGGGCGGACCGGCGCCAGGGGCCGCTGCCGGGGACCCGGGCGCGGTGCGCTGACCGGACGAGGCTCCCGGTGCCCGCGCACCGGGGGCCCTCGCCGTGGCCGGGGTCAGCCCCTGCCGTCACCCTCCGGCGAGCCGTCCGTACCGGTGGAGCCGTCCGGGCGGGGGCCGGGGTTCCCGTTCGGCCGCGTCCCGCCCGTGAAGCGGTCCCGGAGCTTGCCGCCGAGGTCGCCCGCGCCGCCGGCCAGGTCGCTCACCAGCTTCATCAGCGGGTCCTTGCTGGTCCTGACCTCCTCGGCATAGCCGGAGGCCGACTGCCGGAAGGACTCGCCGACCTTGGTCTCCTTGTCCTCCTCGCGCCGCGGGTAGTGGCCGTCCAGCAGGCGCTGGTGATCGCGGCTCTCGGACCACCGCTTCAGCTCGGCCGCCCGGACGGTGGTGAAGGGGTGGGTGCGCGGCAGCACGTTGAGGATCTTCAGCACCGAGTCGCGCAGGTCGCCCCCGGCCTCGTACTCCTCGGCCTGGGCGAGGAACGCGTCGGTGTTCATCTCGTGCAGGTGGTTGCCGCCCGCCAACTTCATCAGGCCGCGCAGCGAGGCCGAGAGGTCCTGCCCGACCAGCAGGCCGGCGCGGTCCGCGGACAGCTCCGACTTGCGGAACCACTCGCGCAGCGCCGTCACGATCGCCATGATCGCGACGTTCCCCAGCGGAACCCAGGCGACCTTCACGGCCAGGCCGGTCAGGAAGAGCAGCACCGTGCGGTAGACGGAGTGGCCGGAGAGGGCGTGCCCCACCTCGTGGCCGACGACCGCCCGCATCTCCTCCTCGTCCAGCAGCTCCACCAGTCCCGTGGTGAGCACGATGACCGGCTCGTCCAGGCCGACGCACATCGCGTTGGGAACCGGGTTCTGCGTGACGTACATCGGCGGGACCTTCTCCAGGTCCAGGATGTAGCAGGCGTCCACCAGCATCGTGTGCAGGTGGGCGAACTGCGCCTCGCAGACCCGCACCGAGTCCGAGAGGAAGAGCAGTCTGAGGCTCCGCTCGGGCAGCAGTCCGCTGAGCGCCTTGAAGACCGTGTCGAACCCGCTGAGCTTGCGCAGCGCCACCAGCGCCGAGCGGTCCGCCGGATGCTCGTACGCCCGCGAGGAGATCCCCGGGAAGCGGCGCCTGCTGCGTGCCGGCCGCTTCTCCGTCCCGTACGCGCCGTCCCTGTCCTGGTCGGTCATCCGACTCCTCCGCCTCGCCTCGTACCGGCCGTCCCCCGGGGACGGTGCGCGCTGGCCGCGACGGGGCCAGCCTACGGCCGCCCCTCTGAACAGGACCGTGGGCCGGGCTGGTTGGTTGCGTGGCCGTCCGCGCGGGCGGGGCGCCCCGGACGGGCGGGAGCGGCGGGCCTACAGTGGGACGGCACCGCAAGCAAGGAGCCTTCCCATGGACCACGCCGCCCACCTCGCCCTGCTGCTCGCGGCGGACCAGCCGCCCGCCAACGGCATCCCCTTCCGGGTCTTCATCGTCGTCTCGGTCGTCGGCGCCGTCCTCCTCGCCTGGTTCCTGCTGCGCGGCTACCGCGACAACGGCTGACCGCACGCCGCACGCCGCACCCCGCACCGCGCCCCGGCACCCGAACACCGAGTCGGCGTGGGCCTCCCGCACGCCCCCGCATACGATGTCGGCAGATCACCCGCCCGCCCCACCACCGGATAGGTCATGCCGACGATGAGCCTCCACAGCACCGCTGCCCAGCTGGTCACCCTCGCCTCCGAGGGCGGCGGGCACGAGAACCTCAACCCGTACCTCACCGGCGGCGGAGCGCTCGTCGTGCTGCTCGTGCTGCTCTGGATCACCACGCGCTTCAACCGCGACCGCTGAGTACCCCGCCCCACCACCGCACCGCGGTGACCAGCCCTCAGGGGCGTCCGTCAGGGGGTGTCCGGAGCGGGTCCGCCGGGCCAGTAGGCTCTGCTCGCATGGGAGAGCAGGACATGCCTACGGGCCCGGCCGCCGCGGCGGCACCCGAGCGTCCGCGCAGGCGTCTGGGCGTCATGGGCGGCACGTTCGACCCGATCCACCACGGCCACCTCGTCGCCGCCAGTGAGGTCGCCGCGCAGTTCCACCTCGACGAGGTGGTCTTCGTCCCGACCGGTGAGCCCTGGCAGAAGAGCCACAAAGAGGTCACCCCGGCCGAGGACCGCTATCTGATGACGGTCATCGCGACCGCCGAGAACCCGCAGTTCTCCGTCAGCCGCATCGACATCGACCGCGGCGGGCCCACCTACACCACGGACACCCTGCGCGACCTCGCCGTGCTCAACGCCGAGACGGACCTGTTCTTCATCACCGGCGCCGACGCGCTCGGACAGATCCTCACCTGGCGCCACACGGACGAGCTCTTCTCCCTCGCCCACTTCATCGGCGTCACCCGGCCCGGCCACACCCTGGCCAACCCCGGGCTGCCCGAAGGCCGGGTCTCCCTGGTCGAGGTCCCGGCGCTGGCCATCTCCTCCACGGACTGCCGCGCCCGGGTCGCCGAGGGAAACCCCGTCTGGTACCTGGTGCCTGACGGAGTGGTGCGTTACATCGACAAGCGCGAGCTGTACCGCGGCGACTGAGCCGAGAGGGGCACCGGTGAACGACCGACGACACGCGTCCGACCCGTACGGCGGGGAGTACGCGTCCGAGCAGTACGGCCCCGTGAGCTACGACGAGTACGGCCGGCCCATC
Organism: Streptomyces sp. BBFR102; assembly: GCF_051397025.1. NCBI lineage: Bacteria > Bacillati > Actinomycetota > Actinomycetes > Kitasatosporales > Streptomycetaceae > Streptomyces > Streptomyces sp. BBFR102. The sequence continues at coordinate 1,556,262 of NZ_CP195757.1, read as the reverse complement.
CCGCAGCAGCAGGTCCCCCAGCAGCCCCCCCAGGGCTACGACCCGTACGCCGGCCGTCAGCAGGGCTACGCCTACGACCCGTACGGCCAGGGCGGTCCGGGCACGGGCCAGCAGCCGCCGGTGCCGGCCGATCCGTACGCGGGGCAGCAGCAGGGGTACGGGTACGAGCAGGGCTACGACCCCTACGGCCAAGGCGGCCCCGGCACGGGCCAGCAGCCGCCGGTGCCGGCCGATCCGTACGCGGGGCAGCAGCAGGGGTACGGGTACGAGCAGGGCTACGACCCCTACGGCCAGGGCGGCCCCGGCACCGGTCAGCAGCCGCGCGTGCCCCCGCAGCAGCCGCACCAGGACGACGGCGGCGGTGAAGGCGGTGAGGGCGCTCCCGACTACAAGACCGAGCAGTTCTCCTTCATCGAGGAGCCGGACGAGGAGTCCGAGGACGTCATCGACTGGCTCGCCTTCACGGAGAGCCGCACCGAGCGCCGCGAGGAGGCCAAGCGGCGCGGCCGCAGCCGGATGATCGCGCTGGTCGTCGTCGTGGCCGTCCTGCTGGCCGGCGGCGTCGGCTACCTCTGGTACGCCGGGAAGCTGCCCGGCACCTCCTCCGCCGGCTCCTCCGGCGGCGCGGCGGACACGGCCGGGCCGCAGAAGCGCGACGTGGTCATGGTCCACCTGCACGACACCCGGACCGAGCACACCTCCACCCTGCTCCTGGTCGACAACACCACCAGTAAGCGCGGCGCCACCGTGCTGCTGCCCAACTCCCTGGCCCTGACCGGCGAGGACGGCAACGCCACCACTCTGGACAAGTCCGTGGACGACGACGGCTCCACCGGCACCCGGGAGGCCGTCGACCAACTGCTCGGCACCAGCGTCGAGGGCACCTGGCGGCTCGACACCCCTTACCTCAACAACCTCGTCGAACTGGTCGGCAACATCGAGCTGGACGCCGACGCCACCGTCCCCGCCTCCAAGAAGGGCGAGTCGCCGCTGGTCACCAAGGGCGCCGACCGCACCCTCGGCGGCCCCGCGGCCGTCGCCTACGCCACCTACCGGGCCGAGGGCGAGCCGCAGACCGCCCAGCTCCAGCGGTTCGGCCAGGTCTTCCACGGCGTGCTGCGCAAGCTCTCCTCGGACCCGCAGGCGGCCACCGTCACCGTCGAGACCCTCGCCCAGATCCTGGACCCCTCGCTGAAGGAGAAGGACCTCGGCGCCTTCCTCGCCCGGCTCGCCGACCGCGCCAAGGGCGGCGACCACACCACCGAACTGCTCCCGGTCGGACAGGACGGGCGGCCCGCCCAGGAGGCGACCGACAAGATCGTCAAGCAGATCCTCGGCGGCTCGGTGAGCGGCGGCGCCCAGGGCGACGCGGCCCGCGTCGGCGTCCAGGACGCCACCGGCGCCGAGGGCCGCGCCGAGAAGGCCCGGGCCTCCCTGGTCAACGGCGGTTACGCCTACGTCGGCCGGGGCAGCGGCGACACCGCCCGGGCCACCTCCTCGGTGACGTACGAGAAGGCCGGTGGCAAGGCCGAGGCCGTCGAGGTCGCCCGCACCCTGGGTCTGCCGGACAGCGCCGTCACCAAGGGCGGCACGCCGGGGAACGTCGACGTCTCGGTGGTGCTCGGCGGGGACTACCGGCCCAGCGAGTGAGCGCGGGCCGGTCCGGTGAGGCGTGCTTCGGGCGCCTCACCGGACCGGCGAAAACTCCCGGCGGCCGGCCGTGCGGTCCGTGAGACCCTGGGGGCAGCCCCCATCGGGGTTCTCGACCGCCTACCGAAAGCCCAGCAGTGACCGCGACCGACCGTTCCACCGAGCTGATCACCGTTGCCGCCCAGGCGGCAGCCGACAAGCTCGCCCACGACATCATCGCCTACGACGTGAGCGATGTGCTGTCGATCACCGACGCCTTCCTCCTCGCGTCGGCCCCCAACGACCGCCAGGTCAAGTCCATCGTGGACGAGATCGAGGAGCGGCTGAACCAGCAGCTCGGCGCCAAGCCCGTCCGCCGCGAGGGCGACCGCGACGCGCGCTGGATCCTCCTCGACTACGTCGACATCGTCGTCCACGTCCAGCACAGCGAGGAGCGCGTCTTCTACGCGCTGGAGCGGCTGTGGAAGGACTGCCCGGAGATCGAGCTGCCCGAGGAGGCCAAGGCCACCCGCGGCAAGGCCGAGGCCCACGCCCGGCAGCAGGCCGACGAGGCCGGTGAGGCGATGTGAACAGCCCGCGGCAGGGGCGCCGCCTCATCCTGTGGCGGCACGGCCAGACCCCGTGGAACCTGGAGCGCCGGTTCCAGGGCACCACGGACATCGACCTGACCGAGGTCGGCCGGGGCCAGGCGCGCCGGGCCGCGCGGCTGCTCGCCTCGCTCGAGCCGGACGCGATCATCGCCTCCGACCTCCGGCGGGCACGGGACACCGCGGCCGAGCTGTCCGCCCTCACGGGGCTGGCGGCCCACCACGACCCCGCGCTGCGCGAGACGTACGCGGGGGACTGGCAGGGGCTGACCCACGAGGAGATCATCGCGGTCCACGGCGAGCAGTACGCGGCGTGGAAGCGCGGCGAGCCGGTGCGGCGCGGTGGTGGCGAACTGGAGACAGAGGTCGCCGACCGGGCCGCCCCGGTGGTCCTCGCGCACGCCGAGAAGCTGCCGGAGAACGGCACCCTGGTCGTCGCCTCGCACGGCGGCACCATCCGCACCACCATCGGGCGTCTGCTCGGCCTCGACTCCCGCCACTGGGAGAGCCTCGGCGGCCTCAGCAACTGCTGCTGGTCGATCCTGGGCGAGGGGGCGCGCGGCTGGCGGCTCCTGGAGCACAACGCCGGCACCCTGCCGGAGCCGGTTCTCGGCGACGACGACTGACGCCGGGCGGGCCCCAGCACCCGGATTTCACTTTCTGGCTGGTCACGGGCTAGAGTTCTTCTTGTTCGCACCGCGGGAGCGGGAAGAACACCAGGGGCTATAGCTCAGTTGGTAGAGCGCCTGCATGGCATGCAGGAGGTCAGGAGTTCAATTCTCCTTAGCTCCACAGTCCGAAAGATCCCATCCCCCACGGGGATGGGATCTTTCGTATGTCCGGCCGCCGTCCTCCCCCGGGGCGGCGAGACGCGCCGGGCCGTCGGCCGGAAGATCCGTACGTGCGGGTAACCGCTGGCCAGACCGGACGCGGAGACCCATCCGGTACCTTCGCGCCACTGACCGGAGGCCCTCCGTGGCAGAATCGGACGGCCGGAAGGGGGACGCGGTCCGACGGGAGGGAGAGGGATGCCTGCGCGCATCGTCGAGGAGGCGGACCACCTGCTCGGCCAGGTGCCGGACCAGCTCACGGGGGGCCGAGTGGCCCCCGCCGCCCGGTGTGCGGCCCGTACCGCCGCTGCGAACGACGGGGGCTGAGGGATGGGTGCGCACAGGAGGAAGTGCGACTGGTGCGGCGGTGGCACGCCGATCGTCCGCGACATGGAGCCGGTCAATCCGCGCTACCAGTACTGGTGCGAGGAGTGCGCCAGGGCGCTGATCATAAAGGGCGACCCGATCGAGACCTACCGCGAGCTGGAGGGCGAGCCCATCTACGGGCGGCTCCTCGACGAGCACTGCACCCTCAAGCGGTTCTACTCCTTCGCCACGGCCTGACGCCCCGCCCCGGCCGCCGCCGGCTCCCGCTGCTCCGGCACCTGCCCGGCGGGCGGCGCCGCCTCGGCCGTGGCCTCGGCGGCGGAGCGCAGAGCCACTCCCAGCGCCACCGCGAGGAAGCCGAGCGCGGCCAGCGGATAGAGCGCCGACAGCGCGAACTCGGCCGGCCCCTGGTGGAGTTCGGGCCGCTCGGGGCCGTGCGGCACCCACCACAGGGCGTACGTGAAGAAGACCCCGGTCAGCGCGGCCGAGGCCGCCCGGCGCCACCGGCCGCCGACGCGTACCGCCTCCGCGATCACCAGGACCGCCGCGGGGACGCACCACACCCAGTGGTGCGACCAGGAGACCGGGCTGACCAGCAGCGCCGTCATCCCGCACGCGGTCGCCGCCCAGGCCGGCCGGGAGCGCAGCGTGGCCAGCACCGCCACGCCGAGCCCGGCCGCGCCGACCAGCAGGGCCGCCGCCAGCCACCACAGGCCCGGGTCGGCGGTGTGCAGCAGGCGGGCGATCAGGCCGCGCAGCGACTGGTTGGCGGTCTGCTCGGGGTGTCCCGCGCGGTCCGCCGCGAGGAAGGTGCCCGACCAGAACCGCCACGAGTCGCGGGGCAGCAGGGCCGCCGCCAGCGCGGTGGCGGCCAGGAACCAGAGCACCGCGTTCCGCGCCAGGGCCAGCCACGGCCGGGCCCCGCGCCCGCGCACCGCCGCGAGGGCCCCGGCCAGCAGCAGGAAGGCGATGAACAGCCCGGGCGTCAGCTTCACGGCGGCCGCCAGGCCGATCCCCGCCCCCGCCCAGCGGCGCCCCCGCGCGGGCCCGGCGCCCGGGAGGTACCGCATGTCCCACAGCACCAGGACCGTCACCAGCAGGTTGATCTGCCCGTACCGCAGCGTCGTCCAGACCGGTTCCGACCAGACCGCCACGGCGGCCAGCGCCGGGACGCCGAGCCAGGTCAGGGGGCGCGGCAGCGGGCGCCCGCCATGGCCCCCGGTCGCCAGGCGGAGCGTCAGCAGGGCCAGCGCGAGCACGAGCAGCAGGTTGCCCGCGGTGGCCAGGGTGCGCATCAGGCCGGTGCCCAGCAGCGGGAGCGGGGTGAACAGCAGCGCGGCGAAGGGCGGGTAGGTGGCGGGCAGGTCGTTCTCGGTGGCCCGCAGCGCGTACAGGTCGGCGCCGTCCAGGACGGCCTGGCCCTCCGCCCGGTAGACCATCAGGTCCACCATCGTCACCCCGGCCAGCCGCTGGGCAACCCAGAACGCGGCGAAGGAGAGAAGGCAGAGCGCGGTGGCCCGGACCGGGAAGGTGCGCCCGAGACGGGAGAGCGAGGCGGCAGTCACGCTCGGCGAGGCTACCCGCCGGGGCCCCTCGGGGAGAGGGGCGGGCGCCGTCGGGAAAGGATTTGGTGGAAACCCGTGGAGCCCGCTAATGTTGTCGACGTCGCCGGGGGAACCGGAAAGACAGCAGCAAGGGGCTATAGCTCAGTTGGTAGAGCGCCTGCATGGCATGCAGGAGGTCAGGAGTTCAATTCTCCTTAGCTCCACAGGAGAGAGATCCGGAAACGGACTCTCATCCACCGAAGTCGAAGCGGGCCACCCGGACAGGGTGGCCCGCTTCTTCGTGTGCCCGCCCCCCCCGCGAGCCGTGCGGGCCCGGTGACCGCTGCGGTACCCTGACGCCATGCGTGCTGTACGCCTTCTGCTTACCGAGCCGCGCTGATCAAGAGCCGGACCCCGGACGACGGGGCCGGAACCAGCGCGGCCACCCCCTCCTGTGCGAGGGGTTTTTTCATTGGGCGGCGGCTCCGGTTCCGGGGCACGGCCGCCGGGCGGAGCCTCGGGGGCCCGCCCCGCCGGAAGCGTGAGCAGAGACGACCGATGGAGCTTGAGGATCATGAGCGAGACGAATTCCCCCGCGTCCTCCGCGGAGGGTGCCACCGCGCCGCACCGCTACACGGCGGCGATGGCCGCCGAGATCGAGGCACGCTGGCAGGACTTCTGGGACGCCGAGGGCACCTACGAGGCGCCGAACCCCACCGGTGACCTGGCCGGGGACCCGGAGCTGGCGGCCCGCCCCAAGAAGTTCATCATGGACATGTTCCCGTACCCCTCCGGTGCTGGCCTGCACGTCGGCCACCCGCTGGGCTACATCGCGACCGACGTCTACGCCCGCTTCCAGCGGATGACCGGCCACAACGTCCTGCACACCCTCGGCTTCGACGCCTTCGGCCTGCCCGCCGAGCAGTACGCCGTACAGACCGGCACGCACCCGCGCACCTCCACCGAGGCCAACATGGCCAACATGCGCGCGCAGCTGCGCCGCCTGGGCCTGGGCCACGACAACCGCCGCTCGTTCGCCACGATCGACCCCGAGTACTACAAGTGGACGCAGTGGATCTTCCTGAAGATCTTCAACTCCTGGTACGACGAGGAGGCCGGCCGCGCCCGGCCCATCGAGGAGCTGATCGCCCAGTTCGCCAACGGTGAGCGCGTCGCCGTCGAGGGCCGTGACTGGGCCGGTCTGGACGCCCGCGAGCGCGCCGAGGTGCTGGGCCGGTACCGGCTGGCCTACGCCTCCGACGCGCCCGTCAACTGGGCGCCGGGCCTGGGTACCGTGCTGGCCAACGAGGAGGTCACCTCCGAGGGCCGCTCCGAGCGCGGCAACTTCCCCGTCTTCAAGGCGAAGCTGCGCCAGTGGAACATGCGCATCACCGCCTACGCCGACCGCCTGCTGGACGACCTGGACGGGCTGGACTGGCCCGAGGCGATCAAGCTGCAGCAGCGGAACTGGATCGGCCGCTCCGAGGGCGCCCGCGTCGACTTCCCCTTCGACGGGGAGCACACGGGCAAGGCCGTCACCGTCTTCACCACCCGCCAGGACACGCTGTTCGGCGCCACCTACATGGTGCTGGCGCCCGAGCACGAGCTGGTCGACGAGATCGTCCCGGCCGCCTGGCCCGACGGCACCCGCGAGAGCTGGACCGGCGGCCACGCCACCCCGGCCGAGGCGGTGGAGAAGTACCGCGCCTTCGCCGCCGGCAAGTCCGACGTGGAGCGGCAGGCCGACGCCAAGGAGAAGACCGGCGTCTTCACCGGCGCGTACGCGGTCAACCCGGTCAGCGGCGAGCACGTCCCGGTCTTCATCGCCGACTACGTCCTGATGGGGTACGGCACCGGCGCGATCATGGCCGTCCCGGCGCACGACAGCCGCGACTTCGCCTTCGCCCGCGCCTTCGACCTGCCGATCCGCTGCGTCGTCGAGCCCACGGACGGCCGCTCGGCCGACCCGATCACCTGGGACGACGCCTTCAACTCGTACGACGCGAAGCTGAGGGCCTCCGCCAACGCCGAGATCAGCCTGGACGGGCTGGACGTCACCACCGCCAAGGCCCGCATCACCGGCTGGCTGCGCGAGCGCGGCATCGGCGAGGGCACTGTCAACTACCGCCTGCGCGACTGGCTGTTCAGCCGCCAGCGGTACTGGGGCGAGCCCTTCCCGATCGTCTACGACGAGGACGGCGTCGCCCACGCGCTGCCCGAGTCGATGCTGCCGCTGGAGCTGCCCGAGGTCGAGGACTACAGCCCGCGCACCTTCGACCCGGACGACGCCGACACCCAGCCGGAGACCCCGCTCTCCCGCAACGAGGACTGGGTCAACGTCACCCTGGACCTGGGTGACGGCCCGAAGAAGTACCGCCGCGAGACCAACACCATGCCCAACTGGGCCGGCTCCTGCTGGTACGAGCTGCGCTACCTGGACCCGCACAACGACCAGCGGCTGGTCGACCCGGAGACCGAGAAGTACTGGATGGGCCCGCGCGAGGGCATGCCCGGCGGCGGTGTCGACCTGTACATCGGCGGCGCCGAGCACGCCGTGCTGCACCTGCTGTACGCCCGCTTCTGGTCCAAGGTGCTGTTCGACCTGGGGTACATCTCCTCCTCGGAGCCGTTCCACAAGCTCTACAACCAGGGCATGATCCAGGCGTACGTCTACCGCGACAGCCGGGGCATCCCGGTCCCGGCCGCCGAGGTCGAGGAGCGCGACGGCACCTTCTGGTACCAGGGCGAGCAGGTCTCCCGGCTGCTGGGCAAGATGGGCAAGTCCCTGAAGAACGCCGTCACCCCGGACGAGATCTGCGCCGAGTACGGCGCCGACACGCTGCGGCTGTACGAGATGGCCATGGGGCCGCTGGACGTCTCCCGGCCGTGGGACACCCGCGCCGTGGTCGGCCAGTACCGGCTGCTGCAGCGGCTGTGGCGGAACGTCGTCGACGAGGCGTCCGGTGAGGTGTCGGTGGCGGACGTGGCCGAGCCGGAGGTCGGCACCGACACGCTGCGCGCCCTGAACAAGGCGATCGACGGCGTCACCCAGGACATGGCGGCGCTGCGGTTCAACACCGCCATCGCCAAGGTCACGGAGCTGAACAACTTCCTGACCAAGGCCGACGGGCCGGTGCCGCGCCCGGTGGCGGAGAAGCTGGTGCTGCTGATCGCTCCGCTCGCCCCGCACATCGCCGAGGAGCTGTGGCGGCGCCTGGGCCACCAGGACTCCGTCGTCCACCAGGAGCTGCCGGCCGCCGACCCCGCGTACCTGGTCGACGAGGCGGTCACCTGTGTCGTCCAGATCAAGGGCAAGGTCAAGGCCCGCCTGGAGGTCTCCCCGTCCATCTCCGAGGCCGACCTGGAGCAGACCGCCCTCGCCGACGAGCGGGTCCGGGCCGCGCTGGGCGGGGCCGGTGTCCGCAAGGTCATCGTCCGCGCCCCCAAGCTGGTCAACATCGTCCCCGCCTGACGACGACCCGGAGCCCGGCGCCCTCCCCGACACGGGAGAGCGCCGGGCTCCGGCGCGCCCGCCCCGGGAATCTCTCTCCCCTCGGGGGAAGGCCACGGAACCGGCGAAGGCTCCTTTGCGTTTACGGTGGGAGGGGGCGGCCCGGAGCGGACGGCAGGCCGCGCGACCCCCGCAGCCAGGCCCGCGCGTCCACTGGAGGATCACCCCATGGAGACCATCACCATCATGGCGCTGATCTTCTTCCTGCTGGTCGCCGTCGCGGTGTACGCCACGGTGAAGGCGGTCAAGGCCGCCAAGCGGGGCGTCGACCGCACCATCGACCAGGCCCGCCGCTCCGTAGAGGACACCGCCCTGCGCGCCCGCACCTTCGCCCGGCCGGGACCGGCGGGCGAGGCGGCCCAGCTCCGGCTCACCCTGCGCACCTCGATGCGCGTCACCCAGGACGCCCTGGCCGCCCGGCGGGCCGAGGACGCCTCGCTGAAGGAGACGGCCGCCCTCTTCGACCGGCTCAGCTCCCACGGCCACCAGCTCGACGACGAACTGCGCCGCCTCGAACAGGACCCGGACCGCGACGAGATCGCCCGCCGCCTGCCCGCCCTGCGCCGCCGCACCGAGCAGATCACCGAAGCCGCCACCTCACTCCGCTCGGCCCTGCGCGACCGTGCCCACCACGACAGCGAGGACGACCTCGGCGAACTGGCCGAGCAGATCCGCGTCGAGTCCGGCGCGCTGCGCCACTGGACCGCCGAACCGGCGCCCGCCGCCCACCAGAAGCCCGAGCCGTGGCCCGAGCCGGAGCGTACCGAGGGCGGCACGCCCATGCAGACCTGGCCGGAAACACCCGGCTCGCACACCGCGCCGACCCCCACCGCCATCGACCCCGCCACCCAGCGCACGCCCTACCCGTGGGAGCGGCAGAGGCGGCGGGACGCCGAGCGGGAGCGGTGAGGAGCCTTCCGGTTCGCCGCTGAGCTGGGGGTACGCGGTCCCTGTGGGGGTTCCGTGGCCGACGTGAAGATGATCTTGTCGAGGTGGTCCGGGGCTGCCGGGGCGGGCCCCCGGCGGGTAACCTCCAGGCCATGTCCCGCCATGTCGCGATCGTCACCGATTCCACGGCCTACCTGCCCCACCGGGAGTCGGAGCGGCACCGGATCACCTCCGTCCCGCTGACCGTCGTCCTGGGCGAGGAGGTGCTGGAGGAAGGCACGGAGTCCTCCGCCCGGGCGCTGGAGCAGGCGATGCGCAAGCGGCTTCCGGTGACCACCTCCCGGCCCGCGCCCGAGCAGTTCGCCCGCGCCTACGCGGCGCTCGCCGCCGACGGAGCCGACGAGATCGTCTCGCTCCACCTCTCCGCCGAGCTCTCCGGGACCTACGACGCGGCCGTCCTCGCCGCGCGGGAGTCACCCGTCCCGGTCCGGGTGGTCGACACCGGGATGGTCGCCATGGCGCTGGGCTTCTGCGCGCTGGCCGCAGCCGAGGCGACCGCGAAGGGCGCGGGCGCCGACGAGGCGGTGGCGGCGGTCCGTGCACGCGCCGCCGGAAGTACGGCGCTGTTCTGCGTCGACACCCTCGAACACCTGCGGCGGGGTGGCCGTATCGGCGCCGCCCAGGCGTTGCTCGGCTCGGCGCTCGCCGTCAAGCCGATCCTCCAACTGGCGGACGGTGTGATCCAGCTGAAGGAGAAGGTGCGGACCTCGGGGAAGGCCCTGGCCCGGCTGGAGGAACTGGTCGCCGAACGGGCGGCTGAGGCGGGCATGGTCGACGTCGCCGTCCACCACCTGGCGGCCGGGGAGAAGGCCACGGCACTCGCGGAGCGGCTGGCGGAACGTCTCGGCGGGGTCGGCGAGCTGTACGTGAGCGAGGTCGGCGCGGTGATCGGGGCGCACACCGGGCCGGGGCTGGTGGGGGTCGTGGTGTCCCCCCGGTAGCCCGGTAGCCCGGCAGAGAAGGCACCCCTGGTGCCCCTGGCGGCCGGAGTGAGCCCTGTGGGTGACGGAGTTGTCCACAAGCGTCGCGTTCTCCCCTGAAAACGACCAAGATCCACTTCTTCGCGCGGCCTTCTCTACGGTCGCCGCATGGTGCTGAGAACTTCGCTCTTCGGGGTGGGTGTCCGGGATGGGCAGGGCAGAGACGGCGAGCGCGCCCGGGAGGGCGCGGACGACGCGGTACGGGTGCGCGCGCAGGCCCTGTTGGGGGCGGGCGGGCCTGCCGGGGAGCGGCCGGAACGCGAGGAGCCGCCCGACCGGGCCCCGGAGGAGGTCGGGTGGGACGACGACCGGCGGATCGTGGGACACCCGTGGTGGCGGCCGGACCCGGAGGAGGTCGGGCGGGACGCTCGGCACGAGGTGACGGGCGGCGCCGGTGCGGCGGAACGGGAGCCCGGCCAGGAGACCGGACCCCGGCCTCGCACGGAAGAGGGCCCCTCCGACCCTGACGGGACCTCCTCCGGGCCGGGAGGAACTGCCGCGTTGCGCGAGCGGCTCCCCGCCGAGTCGGCCGAGCGGCCCCGCCCGGTCTCCGGGCGACCGCCGTTCGGCAAGCGCGGCTGGGGCGGGCTGCCGGTGCTGCTGCGGGCCCGCTGCGGGATGGAGTGGCGCAGCGTCGCGGCGCTGGTGGTCGTCGTGGTGGTGGCGGTGGTGTGGGCCGCCCAGCACTTCTGGACGGGGCGCCCGGAGCCCGTGCGGGTGCCCGAGGCCGTCTCGCGGAAGGCCTCCGAGACCCCGGGAGCGGCCGAGGGGCCTCCGGCGCCGGAGTCGACGCCGGCTCCGGCGCCGCCCTCGCCGGGGGCCGGTCCGCTCGTGGTCGACGTGAGCGGGAAGGTGGCACGGCCCGGGGTGCACCGGTTGCCCGCCGGTTCCCGGGTGGAGGACGCGCTGGAGGCGGCGGGCGGGGTCCGCCCGGGGACGGACACCTCCGGGCTCAACCGGGCCAGGCTCCTGACCGACGGGGAGCAGGTGGCGGTGGGCGTCGACCCGGCTCCCGGTCCTGGCCCGGTGGCCGGGGCGGTACCGGGTGCGCCCGGTACCGCCGCCGGGCCGATCAGCCTGGGGACGGCCACCGCCGAGCAGTTGGAGACGCTGCCCGGCGTGGGCCCCGTGCTCGCGGCGGCGATCATCGCCTACCGCACCGAGAACGGCGGCTTCCGGTCGGTGGATCAGCTGCGCGACGTACGCGGCATCGGCGACCGGCGCTTCGAGGACCTGCGGGAGCTGGTGCGGCCATGAGGAGTGGGGGCGAGCGGGGCGCCCGGGACGGACTGGACGACCGGGACGGCCTGGCGGCCGGGGGAGGGCCGGAGGGGCTGGGCGGTGGGGACGAGCCGACTGGCGGGGGCGAGTTGTCCGGTCGGGAGTGGTCCGCCTGGCGGTGTGGGTGGGCCGGGGGCGGTGAGCTGGGGGCCGAGGAGGAGCGGGGTGCCCGGGGCGGGCCGGAGGTCGGGGGCGAGCCGGTTGTCCGGGGCGAGCCGGTTGTCCGGGGTGAGCCGACGGCCGGGGGCCGGGCGAGCGGCCGAGGCGGGCCGGGCGGCCGAGGGGGCGCCCGCGCGCGGGGCCATGGCGCAGCGGGCGGGCCGTCCGGTCGGGGAGAGCCGGACCGTCGGCATCCGGGCGTGGGGAGAGCCGCCGGCGGTGCGGGGGAGCGGGGGCCGGTGGATCTGCGGCTGGCGGTGCCCGCGCTGGCCGCTTGGGCCGCTGCCGCGTTGCTGGTCGGGGCGGGGCCCGGGTGGGCGTGGGGCGTGGCGGGGGTGGCGCTGTCGGGGGCCGGGTGGGTACTGGCCGGGACGGGGGGTCGGCGGGCCGCGCGTGGACGTGGCCGGTTCAGGGAGCGGGGCGGGGCGGAAGTGGGCGGGGACAAGGAGGCCGGACAGGGTGGGCTCGGGCAGGGAAGGCCAGCGCCGTTCGGCAGGGGTGGCCTTCGGGGGAGTGGGGCGCCCGGGAGGTGGCTCACGCCGGGGATGCGGGGGCGCGGGAGACGCGGGGCGGGGACGCCGGAGGTTTCCGGTGGAGCGCGGGCACCGCTGTCCGCCGTGGAGAAGGCGCCGGTGCCGGGGCCCCGGCGGACCAGGCTCTGTGTCGCGGCGGCCCTGATCTGTGCGACGGCCGGTGCCGCGTCGGCCGGGCTGCACGGGGCCGACCGCCACCGGGGGCCCGTGCCCGAGCTGGCCGAGCGGCACGCGCGGGTGACTGCCGAGGTGGAGGTGACGGGGGACGCCCGCCCGATGCGGCAGCCCGGGGGGACGGCCGGGGACGAGTCGGGGAGGCCGCCCTCGCTGCTGATCGACGGCCGCATCGTCGAAGTGGCGGCGGCCGGCGGCACACGGGTGCGGACGCGGACGCCGGTGCTGCTGGTCGTGCCCGTCCCCGACCGGGCGGACGGCGGCCGGTGGCGCGAGCTGCTGCCGTCGACGCGCCTGCGGCTGACCGGACGGCTCGCCCCGCCGTTCGACGCGGGCGGGCCCCACGCCGCCGTCCTGAGACCGGCCAGGCCGGGCCCGCCCGAGGTGACCGGCGCGCCCAGCCGCCTCCAACGGATCGCGGGGGAGCTGCGCGCCGGTCTCCGTACCGCCTCCGACGGACTGGAGGCGGACGCCCGGGCGCTGCTGCCCGCCCTCGTCGTCGGAGACACCGGGCGGGTCCCGGACGACCTGCGGGAGGCTTTCCGGGCCACCGACCTGACCCACCTCATGGCGGTCAGCGGCTCCAACCTCACCATCGTGCTGGCCCTGCTCATCGGGCCGCCGGGCCGCGCCCACCGGGCCGAACGCGGCGGGCTGGCCCCGCTGCTCGGGCTCGGACTGCGCACCACGGCCGTCGCGGGCGGGGCGCTGACCCTCGCCTTCGTCGTGGTCTGCCGCCCGGAACCCAGCGTGGTGCGGGCCGCCGCCTGCGGAGCCGTGACCCTGCTGGCCGTCGCCACCGGACGGCGCCGGAGCCTGGTCCCGGCGCTCGCCGCCGCGGTGCTGCTGCTCTCCCTGTGGGACCCGTGGCTGGCGCGCGGGTACGGCTTCCTGCTGTCCGTCCTCGCCACGGGGGCGCTGTTGCTGCTCGCACCCCGCTGGAGCCAGGCGCTCCGCGAGCGGGGCATGCCGGCCCGGATCGCCGAGGCGGTGGGGGCGGCCGCGGCGGCACAGGCGGTCTGCGCCCCGGTCGTCGCCGTGCTGTCGGCGCGCGTCGGGCTGGTCGCGGTCCCCTGCAACCTGCTCGCCGAGTTCGCCGTGGCCCCGGCCACCGTGCTCGGCTTCGCCGCCCTGGCCCTTGCTCCCGTGTTCCCCGGCGCCGCCGAACCGGTCGCCCGGGCCGCGGGCTGGCCCACCGGGTGGATCGCCGAGGTGGCGCGTACGGGGGCGGCGCTGCCGGGGGCCGGGCTCGACTGGCCCGGCGGCTGGAGAGGCGGGGCGCTGCTGGCCGCCGTGACGGTGGCCGTGGTTCTGGCGGCCCGGCGCATGCTGCGAGGGCGGCGCCTGGTCGCGGTCGCCGTCGCGGTACTGCTGGTGCTGTTCGTGGTACAGCCGCCCGGCGTGACCCGCCTCGTCACCGGGTGGCCTCCTGCGGGGTGGCGGATGGTCCTCTGCGACGTGGGGCAGGGCGACGCGCTGGTCCTGTCCGCCGGGCCGGGCGCGGCCGTCGTCGTCGACACGGGCCCCGATCCGCTGGCGGTCGACCGGTGCCTGCGGGTGCTCGGGATCAGCCGCGTGCCCCTGGTCGTCCTGACCCACCACCACGCCGACCACACCGGCGGCCTGGCCGGGGTCCTGCGCGGCCGTTCGGTCGGCCTGGTCGAGACGACCGCCCTGGCCGAGCCGCCGGCGCAGGCAGCGCTGGTCCGCCGCACCGCGGCCGGAGCCGGCGTCCCGGTGCGGGTCGCCGCCGCGGGGGAGGCGCGCCGGGCGGAGGGCGGGCTCGGCTGGGAAGTGCTCTGGCCGCCCGCCCGGCCCGCCAGGCCGCCGGACGGGGCCAACGACGCGAGCCTCACCCTGCTGGTCCGCACCGCCGGGCTCACCCTGCTGCTCCTCGGGGACCTGGAGCCGCCGGGGCAGCGGGCACTGGCCCGGACCGGGCGGGTTCCGGCGGACGTCGACGTGCTCAAGGTCGCGCACCACGGCTCCGCGCACCAGGACCCCGGGCTCCTGGAGGCCGCCTCGCCCCGCCTCGCCCTGGTCTCGGTCGGTGCGGACAACGGCTACGGCCACCCGGCACCGAGCACGCTCGCCGCCTTCCGCGAGCGGGGCGTCCCGGTCCACCGGACCGACCGGCAGGGCGACATCGCGGTGCTGGGCGGCGGCGACGGCGGCGAGGCCGCCCGGCCCGGGGCCCGCACCACGGGCGACGCACCCCCGCTGCGAGTCGCCACCCGCGCCGGGAACGCCGTCGAAGCCGGCCCGGTCGAAGCCAGGACGGGAAGCGGAGGGGAGGCGTCTGCCGGGGCCGGGGGCCCCAGCGCGAGTTCAGCCGTGGACGAACGGCCGCCGGGCGCGCCGGGCCGGGCCGACCGCCCCGGGCGCGCCGGAGAACCGGCCCATGGACGCCACCTCGACCGGCCCCTGCCGCCGCCGTCCGCGCGCCGACCGTCCGGCCCGTCCCGGCGCCTCCGCCCCGCACGGCCTGCCCCGGGCCACAACTGCCGGCGGTGCCGTTCGAGAACCTCTCCGTCCACCTCGGCGAGGAGATCCGGCTCGACGGGGGCGGCCTCACGGAGAAGACCACCACGCGCCGCCGGGGAGGCTTCTGCCGCGAACTCGACGCGACTTCGGCATGGAACTCGTCGGCGTCCCCGCCCCGCCCCGGTGCCGGGCGGGGCGGACCGACGGGCGGCTGGTGGCCGGTACGGGTGTCCCGCACCGTCAAGTACCTTTAGTTCGACGGAAGTTGGGAGAGCGGGGGTGGTTGCTGGTGATTCGGACAGTGAGGAGTGGGTTGCCCCGAAAGTAGGGGCGATGATCGAATGGGTGAGCTAAACGGCAGTTGTTCCGCGGCGTTGGAGGGTGGTCCTCATGTTCGGCTTCGGTGCGAAGCGGCGGGCTCGGCAGGCGGCGGGGCCGCTCTCCACCGTCGGGGTGCCGCCCACGGCCGGTGTGCTCAGCGGGCGGATCGTGGACGGTGAACAGCGGGACGAGCCCGTGCGGCACGCCGAGTTCACCCTCTCCGATTCGCTGGGGCGGACCGCGATCGAGGGCGGGCTCGACCCGTACGGCTCGTTCGTGGCGACCGTGCCGGCGGGGGAGTACCGGTTCGCGGTCTCGGCGCAGGGCCGCCGTCCCTTCCGGTCCTCGATCGTGGTGGAGGAGGGCGGCCACACGGACCTCGGCGACCTCCCGATGGACCACGTCGCGCCGCCGATGCTGCCGGCTCCCGGCGAGTGGGACGTCGAGCCGGCGCACTCCTCGATCGCGTTCACCGCCCGGCACATCGGGATGGCCCGGGTGCACGGCCGGTTCAACGTCTTCGCGGGCGCGGTGCGGATAGCCGAGCGGATGGAGGAGTCGGCGCTGCACGTCGTCATCGACGCCGCCTCGATCGACACCAACGTCCCCGCCCGCGACAAGCACCTGCGCTCGCCCGACTTCCTCGACGCGGCGCGCTTCCCGACGCTGGAGTTCTACGGCGACCGGTTCGTCCACCGGGGCGGCAGCCACTGGGCCGTCACCGGTGCCCTCTCCCTGCACGGTGTCACCCGCACGGTCACGCTGGACACCGAGTACCTCGGGCTCGGCCACGGCGTGGAGGGCGAGACCCGTGCAGCCTGCCGGGCCGTCACCGAACTCCACCGGGACGACTTCACCATCAGCTGGCAGACCATGCTGGCCAAGGGCATCGCGGTCGTCGGGCCCAGCATCTCCATCGAGCTGGACATGCAGATCGTGCCCAAACCCGTCGGCTGACCCGCACGGCCGGGGAGGGGGCTCCGGCCGGTTTCGCCGGGCGGCCGGGCGCCGGTGAGAATGGTCCGGTGAGCCGAGAGAACACCGCCGCCGTCCCCGCCGACGAGGAGCCCCGTCACCTCCTGGTCCTCCCGGACCGCGACGCGGCCGAGGAGGCCGCCGCCGAACTCGCCGACCGCTTCGGCCTCGCCGAGGAACCCCAGCTCGTCCGCGACGCCCTGGCCGGTGAGGACGACGCCGAGGACGCCCAGTGGCTGCTGGTCCTCACCGCCGCCGCCGGCGATCTCGACGCGGCGGGACTGGACGCCTTCGCGGGCGAGTGGGGCGGCTGGCGCGAGGAGCCGTAGGGGGCCCGGCGCTCGGCAGCGGCCTTGTCCTTCCCGCCGACGGTGCGGGGGCTCCTCCGGGCGGGAGGTCGCCCTGCCTCCTCCCGTCAGCGGTCCCGAAGGGCCGATACGCGCGCTGCCCTCCACCGGGGGGTGCCGCCACTGCGCGCCGCCCTCTCCGGTTTCTCCGGCACGCCCCTCCCGAAGGCGCCCCCACGCGGACCGCAGCCGCCCGGCGCTCCGTGTCGGTGGCCCGTGGGATGCTGGACGACGATGCCCAGGAAGACTGCCAACGACGATCCGCTCGCCCCGCTCACCCTCGCCGTGGGCCAGGAGGATCTGCTTCTCGACCGCGCCGTGCAGCAGGTGGTGGCCGCCGCCCGTGCCGCCGACGCCGACACCGACGTGCGCGACCTCACCTCGGACCAGCTCCAGCCCGGCACCCTCGCCGAGCTGACCAGTCCCTCGCTCTTCGCCGAGCGCAAGGTGGTGGTGGTACGCAACGCCCAGGACCTGTCGGCGGACTCGGTCAAGGACGTCAAGGGGTACCTCGGGGCGCCGGTCGAGGAGATCACCCTCGTCCTGCTGCACGCCGGGGGCGCCAAGGGCAAGGGGCTGCTCGACGCGGCCCGCAAGGCGGGGGCCCGCGAGGTCGCCTGCCCGAAGATGACCAAGCCCGCCGACCGGCTGGCGTTCGTCAGGAGCGAGTTCCGGGCGCTGGGGCGGACCGCCACCCCGGAGGCGTCGCAGACGCTGGTCGACGCGATCGGCAGTGACCTGCGGGAGCTGGCCAGCGCGGTGACGCAGCTCGTCGCGGACGTCGAGGGGACCATCGACGAGGCGGTCGTCGGGCGCTACTACACCGGGCGGGCGGAGGCGTCGAGCTTCACCGTGGCCGACCGGGCCGTGGAGGGGCGGACGGCGGAGGCGCTGGAGGCGTTGCGCTGGTCGCTGTCGACCGGGGTGGCGCCGGTGCTCATCACCAGCGCGCTGGCGCAGGGGGTGCGGGCGATCGGGAAGCTCAGCTCCGCACGCGGGGGGCGCCCGGCCGACCTCGCCCGGGAGCTGGGGATGCCGCCCTGGAAGATCGACCGGGTCCGGCAGCAGATGCGGGGCTGGACCCCCGACGGGGTCGCCGCCGCCCTGCGCGCGGTCGCCGCGGCCGACGCCGGGGTCAAGGGGGGCGGGGACGACCCCGAGTACGCCCTGGAGAAGGCGGTCGTCGCCATCGCCACGGCCGCCCGCGCCCGACAGGGGCGTTGAGCCGCCTCCTGGCGGGGGCCCCGCTCGGCCGCCTGCCCGGAGTGGCCTCACCCACCGGCCGGGCTGGTTCTCGGCCCGACGGCGATCGAGGCCGGGCAGTGACCGGCACGCACACCGGCGGTCGGCCGAAGGCAAGCACCCAGCGTCACCCCGGCCCCCGGGGCCGGACCCCGCTCAGGGACACCCCCGGCCGGAAGACAGGCGGCCCGGAACGCCGAAACCCCCGGCCCGCCCTGGGGAAGGGCGGAACGGGGGTTCCGGTCACTGCTGTGCTGGGTCCCGCACCCGCGTGGCGAACGCAGGCCGCGTGCGGGAACCGGGGTGCCGGCCGGGGAGCGGATGAGAGGGCCCGCTGTGGTCCCTGGCCGACGGTCAGGTCAGATCCGGTCAGCCCTTGAGGGCGGCAGTCTGGGTGGCCAGGGCCGACTTCTTGTTGGCGGCCTGGTTCTTGTGGATGACACCCTTGGAGACGGCCTTGTCGAGCTGGCGCGACGCGGCGCGCGTGTACTCGGTGGCCTTCGCCACGTCACCCGCGGCCACGGCCTCACGGGCCTTGCGGACAGCGGTCTTGAGCGACGACTTGACGGCCTTGTTGCGCAGGCGCGCCTTCTCGTTGGTCTTGTTCCGCTTGATCTGGGACTTGATGTTCGCCACGAAAGAGCCCTTACAGGTTCAGGTTGGGTGTTTCCGGTCGTGTCCCGATGCTGAGAGGGCTACGAGACACATCGGGCCAGGCTACCAGCGGCCCCTCCGGCGGCCCAAACCGGTCGCCGGTCCCCGCGCATGGGACGATGGGGGGCCGCGGACCCTGGGGGTCGTGTGCCGGCCCGGTGGGCGCGCCCAGGCGGCGTGAGCCCACCCGAGGTGAGGCGCGTACTGCCCCCGTCCGGCTCCGCGCAGCCCGCCCGCCTCGACGTCTCGACGTCTCAAGAACCAGGACCACGCGTGCCCGCGACCCCCAGCCACGTTCCCGAGCCGAGTCGCACGGACCCGGCGCTGATCCGTAACTTCTGCATCATCGCTCACATCGACCACGGCAAGTCCACGCTGGCCGACCGGATGCTCCAGCTGACCGGTGTCGTCGAGCAGCGTGCGATGCGCGCGCAGTACCTCGACCGGATGGACATCGAGCGCGAGCGCGGCATCACGATCAAGTCGCAGGCCGTGCGCCTGCCCTGGGCGCCCTCCGAGGGCCCCGACCAGGGCAGCACGCACATCCTCAACATGATCGACACCCCGGGCCACGTCGACTTCACCTACGAGGTCTCCCGGTCGCTCGCCGCCTGCGAGGGCACGGTCCTGCTGGTCGACGCGGCACAGGGCATCGAGGCGCAGACCCTCGCCAACCTCTACCTGGCGATGGAGAACGACCTCACGATCATCCCGGTCCTCAACAAGATCGACCTGCCGGCCGCCCAGCCGGAGAAGTTCTCCGAGGAGCTGGCCAACCTCATCGGCTGCGACCCCTCCGACGTGCTCAAGGTCTCCGCCAAGACCGGGCTGGGCGTCGAGGCCCTGCTCGACAAGGTGGTCGCCGAGGTCCCGGCCCCGGTCGGCGTCAAGGACGCCCCGGCCCGCGCGATGATCTTCGACTCGGTCTACGACTCGTACCGCGGCGTGGTCACCTACGTCCGGGTCGTCGACGGGCAGCTCAACAAGCGTGAGCGCATCCGGATGATGTCCACCGGCGCCACCCACGAGCTGCTGGAGATCGGTACCAACTCCCCGGAGATGCTGCCCGCCGACGGGCTCGGCGTGGGTGAGGTCGGCTACCTCATCACCGGGGTGAAGGACGTCCGCCAGTCGAAGGTCGGTGACACGATCACCTCGCTGGCCAAGGGCGCGGAGGAGGCGCTCGGCGGCTACAAGGACCCCAAGCCGATGGTCTTCTCGGGGCTCTACCCGCTGGACGGTTCGGACTACCCGCTGCTGCGCGACGCCCTCGACAAGCTCCAGCTCAACGACGCCGCCCTGGTCTACGAGCCGGAGACCTCCGCCGCGCTCGGCTTCGGCTTCCGCGTCGGCTTCCTCGGCCTGCTCCACCTCGACGTGATCCGCGAGCGGCTGGAGCGGGAGTTCAACCTCGACCTCATCGCCACCGCGCCCAACGTGGTCTACCGGGTCAACATGGAGGACGGCACCGAGCACCAGGTGACCAACCCCAGCGAGTTCCCCGAGGGCAAGATCGCCGAGGTGTACGAGCCGGTGGTGCGCGCCACCATCCTCGCGCCCAGCGAGTTCATCGGCGCGATCATGGAGCTGTGCCAGTCGCGGCGCGGCGTGCTGCTCGGCATGGACTACCTCTCCGAGGACCGGGTCGAGATCCGCTACACCCTGCCGCTGGCCGAGATCGTCTTCGACTTCTTCGACCAGCTGAAGTCCAAGACCCGCGGCTACGCCTCGCTGGACTACGAGCCCACCGGCGAGCAGAGCGCCCACCTGGTGAAGGTCGACATCCTGCTGCACGGCGACAAGGTCGACGCCTTCTCCGCCATCACCCACCGCGACCAGGCGTACGCCTACGGGGTGCGGCTGGTCGCGAAGCTGAAGGAACTGATCCCGCGGCAGGCGTTCGAGGTGCCGGTGCAGGCGGCGATCGGCTCCCGGGTGATCGCCCGCGAGACGATCCGCGCCATCCGCAAGGACGTCCTCGCCAAGTGCTACGGCGGCGACATCTCGCGTAAGCGCAAGCTGCTGGAGAAGCAGAAGGAGGGCAAGAAGCGGATGAAGATGGTGGGCTCGGTCGAGGTCCCGCAGGATGCCTTCATCGCGGTGCTGTCCAGCGACGAGAGTGGTGGCGGCAAGGCCAAGAAGTAACCCCTCGCGGGGGCGAGGCGGAGCGCGGAGGCGCCCGTCCGGCGGTCTGCCGGGCGGGCGCCTCCGCGCGTTCGGGGACGGCGCCCCCAGTAGGCCGGTGGCCGGAATTCGCCGCCCGGACGGTGGGTTCCGCGTGCGGAGCACCGCCCGTGCGCGCCCCGTACGCGGATCGCGGGCGGCGCGCGGCGCGGTGTGGCCGGGCGCGCGGTGTGGCCGGGCGGCGGAGCCGGTGCCGTGTGTGACCGGACGCACGGGGTGCTCCCGGGTTCCCCGGCGGCGGTCGGGGGGATAGTGCCAGGACCAGCAGTTGGTGGAAAGTGACAGGTCGCAGCCTCTTACGTGACGGGCGGTAGCGCTCTACCCTGATCACTGCTCGATGGTTACTCGCAAGTTAAACAACAGCCGCACCACTCAGCAGCACGCACTGTCGCGGGCCCGGAGGATGTCGTGAGCGACGCACAGACCATGATCGAGAACCGGCCGCCCTCTGTGGCCACGCTTTTCCTTGAGCGCGTGGAGGCCACCCCCGACGCCGAGGCGTACCGCTACCCGGTGCCGCCCGCCCAGGACGGCCCGGACGACTGGAAGTCGCTGAGCTGGCAGCAGGCCGCGACCAGGGTCTTCGCCATCGCGGCCGGCCTGATCGAACTCGGCGTCGAGGCCGAGCAGCGGGTCGCCCTCGCCTCCGCCACCCGGGTCGAGTGGGTCCTCGCCGACCTCGGCATCCTCTGCGCCGGAGCCGCGACCACCACCGTCTACCCCTCCACCAACGTCGACGAGGCCGCCTTCATCCTGGCCGACTCCGAGAGCCGCGTGCTCATCGCCGAGGACGCCGAGCAGCTCGCCAAGGCCCGTGAGAAGCGTGCCGAGCTGCCCCACCTCGCCCACGTCGTCGTCCTGGACCAGGCGGGCGTCGAGGCGGCCGACGACGACCCCGAGGGCTGGGTGCTCAGCCTCGCCGACCTGGAGAAGCGCGGCGCCGCCCGGCTGGAGCGGGAGCCCGAGCTGATCAAGGAGCGGGTCGCGGCGATCACCGCCGACCAGCTCGCCACCGTCATCTACACCTCCGGCACCACCGGCCGCCCCAAGGGCGTCCGCCTGCCGCACGACAACTGGTCGTACATGGCGAAGGCCATCGCCGCCACCGGCCTGATCGGCCCCGACGACGTGCAGTACCTGTGGCTGCCGCTCGCCCACGTCTTCGGCAAGGTGCTGACCTCCGGCCAGATCGAGGTCGGCCACGTCACCGCCGTCGACGGCCGCGTCGACAAGATCATCGAGAACCTGCCGGTCGTCCAGCCCACCTACATGGCGGCCGTCCCGCGCATCTTCGAGAAGGTCTACAACGGCGTCGCCGCCAAGGCCCGCGCGGGCGGCGCGGTCAAGTACAAGATCTTCCAGTGGGCCGCCGGGGTCTCCCGCGAGTGGGCCAGGGCCACCCAGGACAACTTCCGCCGCACCGGCAAGGCGTCCGCCCCCGCCGGGCTCGCCGCCCAGCACGCCGTCGCCGACAAGCTCGTCTACGCCAAGATCCGCGAGGCGTTCGGCGGCCGGCTGCGGGCCTGCATCTCCGGTTCCGCCGCGCTCGCCCCCGACATCGGCTTCTTCTTCGCCGGCGCCGGCGTGCACATCCTGGAGGGGTACGGCCTCACCGAGACCAGCGCCGCCTCCTTCGTCAACCCGGGCGAGGCGTACCGCACCGGCACCGTCGGCAAGCCGCTGCCCGGCACCGAGGTCCGGATCGCCGACGACGGCGAGATCCTGCTGCGCGGCCCCGGTGTCATGGAGGGCTACCACCAGCTCCCCGAGAAGACCGCCGAGGTGCTGGAGGGCGACGGCTGGTTCCACACCGGCGACATCGGCGAACTCTCCGCCGACGGCTACCTCAAGATCACCGACCGCAAGAAGGACCTGATCAAGACCTCGGGCGGCAAGTACATCGCCCCCGCCGAGGTCGAGGGCCAGTTCAAGGCGATCTGCCCGTTCGTCTCCAACATCCTGGTGCACGGAGCCGACCGGAACTTCTGCACCGCCCTGATCGCCCTGGACGAGCCGACCCTGCTCGGCTGGGCCAAGGAGCAGCACCTCCCCGCCACCACCTACGCCGAGATCGTCGCCCGCCCCGAGACGCGCAAGCTCGTCGAGGGGTACGTCAACCGCCTCAACGAGGGCCTCCAGCGGTGGCAGACGATCAAGAAGTTCACGCTCCTGCCGCGCGACCTCGACATCGAGCACGGCGAGCTGACCCCCAGCCTCAAGCTGAAGCGGCCCGCCGTCGAGCGTGAGTTCGGGCACCTCATCGACGAGATGTACGCGGGCACCCGCGAAGCCTGATCCGGCCACGCGCCCGCAGAAGCACCCCGCCGGACCCCGGCCGGCCGGTCCCGCGACCGCCCGGCCGAGGTCCGGCCGCGCGTGCGGGACAATGGACCCCATGCCTTCCGCCCTCCCCGACGGTGAGCCCGTGCCCGCAGACGGCACGCTGCCCGCGTCCGCCCTCCACGGTGCGGCCGACCGCCCCCTCGGCTTCTACCTGCACGTGCCGTACTGCGCCACGCGCTGCGGCTACTGCGACTTCAACACCTACACCGCGACCGAGCTGCGCTCCTCCGGCGGCGTCCTCGCCTCCCGCGACAACTACGCCGACACCCTCGCCGGCGAGGTCCGCCTCGCCCGCGAGGTCCTCGGCGACGACCCGCGCGAGGTCCGCACCGTCTTCGTCGGCGGCGGCACCCCCACGCTGCTGGCCGCCCGCGACCTGGTCCGGATGCTGGACGCGGTCCGCTCCGAGTTCGGACTCGCCCCCGACGCGGAGATCACCACCGAGGCCAACCCGGAGTCCGTCGACCCCGCCTACCTCGCCGAACTGCGCGAAGGCGGCTTCAACCGGATCTCCTTCGGCATGCAGAGCGCCCGGCAGCACGTCCTGAAGGTCCTCGACCGGCAGCACACCCCCGGCCGCCCCGAGGCGTGCGTCGCCGAGGCCCGCGCCGCCGGGTTCGACCACGTCAACCTCGACCTGATCTACGGCACCCCCGGCGAGAGCGACGAAGACTGGCGCGCCTCGCTGGGGGCGGCCATCGGCGCCGGGCCCGACCACGTCTCCGCGTACGCCCTGATCGTGGAGGAGGGCACCGGCCTCGCCCGCCGCATCCGGCGCGGCGAGGTCGCCCCCACCGACGACGACGAGCACGCCGACCGCTACCTGATCGCCGACACGATGCTCGCCGAGGCCGGGTACCACTGGTACGAGGTCTCCAACTGGGCCACCACCGAGGCGGGCCGCTGCCTCCACAACGAGCTGTACTGGCGCGGCGCCGACTGGTGGGGCGCGGGCCCCGGCGCCCACAGCCACGTCGGCGGCGTCCGCTGGTGGAACGTCAAGCACCCCGGCGCCTACGCCGCCGCCCTCGCCGACTCCCGCTCACCCGGCGCCGGACGCGAACTCCTCACCCCCGAGGACCGCCGCGTCGAGCGCGTCCTCCTGGAACTCCGCCTCGCCGACGGCTGCCCCCTCGGCCTCCTGAACCCGGCCGGTCTGGCCGCCGCCCGCCGCGCCCTGTCCGACGGCCTCCTCGCCGAGGCCCCCTACGCCGAGGGCCGCGCCGTCCTCACCCTGCGTGGTCGCCTGCTGGCGGACGCGGTGGTGCGGGACCTGGTGGACTGAGGGCGACCTCGCTCGCACGGGTGGCATCCGGCGAACAGGTCCCGTGATGCCCGCGCTGTCCGTACCGCGCCGTCGTACCCGGCGATGGCGAAGCGGGGGCGACCGCTGTGGACGACCGGCCGATCACTGGCGTCGTGGAGAACAGCGAGCCGCAGCCCGATCTGGTCGTCCTGGAACGCGGCGGAGGACCGGGCCATGGCCGCCTGCTCCCGGCCGAGCTGGTCACCTTGCTCGTCGGGGCCGTCTCCCGCTCCAGCATCGACCGGGACTACGGCGACAAGCGGTCGATCTACGCGGCCGGGGGCGTCCCCGGTTACCGGATCGTCGACCCCGCGGCCGCCCAGCGCGTGCTGCGCACCGAGCCGTACGGCGAGGGTGAGCAGGCCGACCACGGGGTCGAGCGGACCCCTCTCCTTCGGGCGGGACGTGCCCGTGCCGCTGCTCGGTGCCGTGCTGGAGACGGCGGAGTTCCCGACGCTGCCGCCGGTCAAGCGGCACCGGCGTCCCTGAGGCCCGCCTATCCGGCCCCGGCCGGGGCCGTGACGAAGTCGATCAGTTCCTCGACGCGGCCCAGCAGGGCGGGCTCCAGGTCCTTGTAGCTGCGGACGGCGGGGAGGACGCGGCGGTGCCAGGCCGCGCCCGTGTCGGTGGGCCAGCCCAGCGCGCGGCAGGTGCCGGTCTTCCAGTCCTGGCCGCGCGGGACGTCGGGCCAGGCGTCGATGCCGACCGAGGCGGGCTTCACGGCCTGCCAGACGTCGATGTACGGGTGGCCGACGACCAGGGCGTGCGGGCTGCCGACGGCGGCCGCGATACGGGACTCCTTGGAGCCGGGGACCAGGTGGTCGACGAGGACGCCGAGACGGGCGTCCGGGCCCGGCGCGAAGGCGTCCACCAGGGCGGGGAGGTCGTCCACACCCTCCAGGTACTCCACGACGACGCCCTCGACGCGCAGGTCGTCGCCCCAGACCCGCTCGACCAGTTCGGCGTCGTGGCGGCCTTCCACATAGATCCGGCCGGCCCGTGCCACCCGGGCCCGCGCGCCGGGCACCGCCACCGACCCCGAGGCGGTCCGCGAGGGCGCGGCCGGGGCCCGCCCGGCCTTCGGGCGGACCAGGGTGACCGGGCGGCCCTCCAGCAGGAAACCGCGCTCCACCATGGGGAAGACCCGGTGCTTGCCGAACCGGTCCTCCAGGGTGACCACCGGCCCCTCGGCCGACTTCTCGCAGCGGATCACCGCGCCGCAGAAGCCGCTGGCGGGCTCCTCCACGACGAGGCCGGGCACCGCCTCGGCCTCGGGGGCGGGATTCCGCTTCTTCCACGGCGGGGTCAGGTCCGGCTGGTAGCTGCGCATGGGCAGACGTTATGACAGGGCGAACCGGCGGGCCAGCTCATCGCGTTGGGCCCGGACGAACGCGGCGTCCACCACCGCCCCGTGCCCCGGCACGTAGACCGCGTCGGGGCCGCCGAGCGCCAGCAGCCGGTCCAGCGCCTCGGGCCAGCGCGCGGGCACCGCGTCCGGTCCGGCCTGCGGCTGTCCGGACTCCTCGACCAGGTCGCCGCAGAACACCACGTCGGGCGTGCCGGGGACCAGGACCGCCAGGTCGTGCGCGGTGTGTCCGGGGCCCAGGCCCGCGAGGAGTGCCCGGCGCCCGCCGCCCAGCTCCACCACGGCCTCGCCGGAGACCGGGTGCCGGGGGACCACCAGCGTGCCGGCGGCCTCCCCGGCCTCGCGGGAGGCGAGCCCGTGGCGTACCGCGTCGGCCTCCAGCGCGTCGGTGCGGGTGAGGGCGGTGTCCAGGCCGACGGCTCCGTGCACCCGGGCGCCGGCGAAGGCGGCGGCGCCGAAGACGTGGTCGAAGTGGGCGTGGGTCAGTGCCAGATGCGTCACACGGCGGGGCCCGCCCCGCTCGCGCAGGGCCCGCTCGGCCGCGCGACGCAGCCAGGCGCCCTCGCGCAGGGACGCGCCCGCGTCGACCAGCAGGGCGCCGGCCGGGCCCACGACCAGCCCGGCCGTCGCGTCCCAGCGGGGCAGCCGCACCCGCCCGACGCCGGGGGCCACCCACTCCCAGCGCGGCTGCGGCCCGGTCCCGTTCGCGTTCATCGCCTCATCACGGCTCCACCCTCTCAGGCGCCGCGCGGCATACCCGGCGGTACCGGGTGACTTCGCCACGGCGTCCCGGGCCGGGGCGCCCCGGCCTTGCCGCGGACGCACCGGTCAGCCGTACACTGGTCCGCGACGTGGTTGGCACTCGCGCGAGGTGAGTGCCAGCAGAGGCCCGCGGGGGACGCGGGGGCGTGGCAGGCGACTGGGAGGTGCGCGGTGCTCAGTGAACGAAGGCTGGAGGTCCTGCGCGCGATCGTCCAGGACTACGTCGGCACCGAGGAGCCGGTCGGCTCGAAGGCGCTCACCGAGCGCCATCGGCTCGGCGTCTCCCCGGCCACGGTCCGCAACGACATGGCCGCACTGGAGGACGAGGGGTACATCGCCCAGCCGCACACCAGCGCGGGGCGCATCCCGACCGACAAGGGGTACCGCCTCTTCGTCGACCGGCTCGCCGACGTGAAGCCGATGACGGCGCCCGAGCGGCGTGCTATTCATCACTTCCTCGGCCAGGCCGTCGACCTCGACGACGTGGTGGCCCGCACGGTGCGGCTGCTCGCGCAGCTCACCCGGCAGGTCGCGGTCGTGCAGTACCCGTCCCTGACCCGGTCCACGGTCCGGCACGTGGAGCTGCTGTCGATGGCCCCGGCCCGGCTGATGCTGGTGCTGATCACCGACACCGGCCGGGTCGAGCAGCGGATGATCGACTGCCCGGCGCCGTTCGGCGAGGCCTCCGTGGCCGACCTGCGGGCCCGGCTGAACAGCCAGGTCGCGGGGCGCCGGTTCGCCGACGTGCCGCAGCTGGTGCAGGACCTTCCCGAGTCCTTCGAGAGCGAGGACCGGCCCACCGTCTCGACGGTGCTGTCCACGCTCCTGGAGACCCTGGTCGAGGAGACCGAGGAGCGGCTGATGATCGGCGGCACCGCCAACCTCACGCGCTTCGGGCATGACTTCCCTCTCACCATCCGCCCCGTCCTGGAGGCGTTGGAGGAACAGGTCGTCCTGCTCAAACTCCTCGGTGAGGCGAAGGATTCGGCCATGACCGTACGGATCGGTCATGAGAACGCCCATGAGGGCCTCAGCTCCACGTCGGTCGTCTCGGTCGGCTACGGTTCGGGACGCGAGGCAGTCGCCAAACTCGGCGTGGTCGGACCGACCCGCATGGATTACCCCGGAACGATGGGAGCGGTACGCGCAGTGGCACGTTACGTCGGACAGATCCTGGCGGAGTCGTAAGTGGCCACGGACTACTACGCCGTACTCGGCGTGCGCCGCGACGCTTCCCAGGACGAGATCAAGAAGGCGTTCCGCAGACTCGCCCGCGAGCTGCACCCGGACGTCAATCCGGACCCGAAGACGCAGGAGCGCTTCAAAGAGATCAACGCCGCCTACGAGGTCCTCTCCGACCCGCAGAAGAAGCAGGTCTACGACCTCGGCGGCGACCCCCTGTCGCAGAACGGCGGCGGAGGCGGAGCGGGCGGCTTCGGCCAGGGTGGCTTCGGCAACTTCTCCGACATCATGGACGCCTTCTTCGGCACCGCGTCCCAGCGCGGCCCCCGCTCGCGCACCCGGCGCGGTCAGGACGCCATGATCCGGCTCGACATCGAGCTGGACGAGGCCGCCTTCGGCACCACCAAGGACATCCAGGTCGACACGGCCGTCGTCTGCAACACCTGCAACGGCGAGGGCGCCGCCCCCGGCACCTCCGCGCAGACCTGCGACATGTGCCGCGGCCGCGGTGAGGTCTCCCAGGTGACCCGGTCCTTCCTCGGCCAGGTCATGACCTCCCGCCCGTGCCCCCAGTGCCAGGGTTTCGGCACCGTGGTGCCCACCCCCTGCCCCGAGTGCGCCGGGGACGGCCGGGTCCGCTCGCGCCGCACGCTGACGGTGAAGATCCCGGCCGGCGTCGACAACGGCACCCGCATCCAGCTCGCGGGCGAGGGCGAGGTCGGCCCCGGCGGCGGCCCCGCCGGCGACCTCTACGTCGAGATCCACGAGCTGCCGCACTCCGTCTTCCAGCGGCGCGGCGACGACCTGCACTGCACGGTCACCATCCCGATGACGGCCGCGGCCCTCGGCACCAAGGTGCCGCTGGAGACGCTGGACGGCATGGAGGAGATCGACATCCGGCCCGGCACCCAGTCCGGCCAGTCGGTGCCGCTGCACGGCCGGGGCGTCACGCACCTGCGCGGCGGCGGCCGGGGCGACCTGATCGTGCACGTCGAGGTGACCACGCCCGGCAAGCTCGACGCCGAGCAGGAACGCCTGCTGCGCGAACTGGCCCAGCTGCGCGGCGAGGAGCGGCCCACCGGCCAGTTCCAGCCCGGCCAGCAGGGCCTGTTCTCCCGCCTGAAGGACGCGTTCAACGGCCGTTCCTGAGCCGCCAGAACCCGTACGCACCGGGGCCCGGCACCGCCTGACGGCGGGGCCGGGCCCCGGTGCATCGGCGGGGGAGCCCACCTCTGCGGGTCGGCCCGCGTCGCCGGGGGGACCCGGCGGATGCGGAGGAGTCGAGATTCGGCGGGATGCGGGGGACATGGCACGATGCGGTCATGTCCCGTGCGCTGACCGACCTCTGCGATGTCCCGATCGTGCAGGCCCCGATGGCCGGCGGGGGCTCCTGCCCCCCTCTCGCGGCGGCCGTCAGCGACGCCGGGGGCCTCGGGTTCCTCGCCGCCGGCTACAAGACCGCCGACGGCATGTACCAGGAGATCACCCAGCTCAGGGCCCTCACCTCGCGCCCGTTCGGTGTCAACCTCTTCCTCCCCCAGCCCGAGCTGGCCGACTCCGCCACCATCGAGGTCTACCGCCACCAGCTCGCGGGCGAGGCCGCCTGGTACGAGACCCCGCTCGGCGACAGCGATCAGGGCCAGGACGACAATTGGGACGCCAAGCTCGCCATCCTCCTCGACGATCCCGTACCGCTGGTCTCCTTCACCTTCGGCTGCCCCACCGCCGAGGTGATCGACTCCTTCCACCGGGTCGGTACCCGTACCGCCGTCACCGTCACCACTCCCGAGGAGGCCCGCGCCGCGGAGGAGGCGGGCGCCGACGCGCTCTGCGTCCAGGGCGTCGAGGCCGGCGGCCACCAGGGCACCCACCGCGACGACCCCGAACGGGACGGCGCGGGCATCGGCCTGCTCACCCTCCTCACCCTGGTCCGCGAGGCGGTGCACCTGCCGATGATCGCGGCCGGCGGCATCATGCGCGGCGAGCAGATCGCGGCCGCCGTCGCCGCCGGGGCGCAGGCCGCACAGCTCGGCACCGCCTTCCTGGTCTGCCCCGAGTCCGGCGCCCCGCTGCTCCACAAGCACTCCCTGACCAACCCCCTGTTCACCCGCACCGAGCTGACCCGGGCCTTCTCCGGGCGCCCGGCCCGCGGCCTCGTCAACCGCTTCCTGCGCGAACACGGCCCCTACGCCCCGGCGGCCTACCCGCAGGTCCACCACGTCACCTCCCCGCTGCGCAAGGCCGCCGCCCGTACCGGCGACGCGCAGGGCATGGCGCTCTGGGCCGGGCAGGGCCACCGGCTCGCCCGCGAGATGCCCGCCGCGCAGCTGGTGGAGGTCCTCGCCGCCGAGACGGCAGCCGCCGTCCTCGCCCTCGGTGGCCCGTCGTCCCCTGGAGGAGTCCGATGACCGCACCCGTCTTCCTCGTCGACGAGGTGTCCGCCGGCACCGTCGTCCTCGACGGGCCCGAGGGCAGGCACGCCGTCTCCGTGCGGCGGCTCAAGCCCGGTGAGCCCGTGGTCCTCACGGACGGGGCGGGGAGCGGCGCCTTCGGGACGGTCACCTCGGTGGAGGGCAAGGACACGCTGTACGTCGCCGTGGACGAGGTCCGCGAGGAGCCCGCGCCCCGGCCGCGGATCACCGTGGTGCAGGCGCTTCCCAAGGGCGACCGGGGTGAACTCGCCGTCGAGACGATGACCGAGACCGGCGTCGACGCGATCGTGCCGTGGGCGGCCTCGCGCTGCATCACCCAGTGGAAGGGGGAGCGGGGGGTCAAGTCGCTGGGCAAGTGGCGGGCGACCGCGCGGGAGGCCGGTAAGCAGTCGCGGCGGTTGCGGTTCCCCGAGGTCGCTGAGGTGCATTCCACGCGGCAGGTGGCGGCGCTGCTCGCCGGGGCTGAGTTCGCCGCCGTCCTCCACGAGGAGGGGAGTGCGCCGCTGGCGCGGGCCTCGTTGCCTGCCGAGGGGTCGGTCGTGCTCGTCGTCGGGCCCGAAGGGGGGGTCTCTCCCGAGGAGTTGGCCGCCTTCGGGCAGGCCGGGGCCGGGGCCTACCGGCTGGGGCCCAGCGTGTTGCGGACCTCCACCGCCGGGACCGCCGGGGTGGCGTTGCTGCTGGGGCGGTCCGGGCGCTGGGGGTGAGCCCTCCCGGGCCGGGCCGGGGGCGGGGGGTGCCCGTGGCCGGGCCGGCCTTTCGGTGCTCGTCCGGCGGGCGTGCCCGTCACCGATGGCCTCAAGCGCCGACCGGGCTGGTTGTGGCCTCAAGTGCCGGCCGGGCTGGGTTTTGGCCGGGCTGGAGTTTGGCGCTGTGCGTGGTGACCGTGGCGGTCGAGGACCGGCCTCCAGTGCCGGCCCGGGTGGCTTCGGGGGCGGGTGGGGGTGGCGTGGTGGCCGGGGTCGGAGTGGGGGATGAGATCCGGGCAAGTGATCCAAGGGCCTCCCGGAGGGGCGGGTCGGCTGCATAGGCTGATCGGGTGACACAGCCTGCGTACCTCCGGTTTCCGCATGTCCACGGCGAGTTGGTCGCCTTCGCCGCAGAGGACGACGTCTGGGTGGCGCCGCTAGACGGCGGGCGCGCCTGGCGGGTGAGCGCCGACAACATGCCGGTCGACCATCCCCGTTTCTCGCCCGACGGCACCACGGTCGCCTGGACCTCCACCCGCGACGGTGCCCCCGAGGTGCACGTCGCCCCCACCGACGGCGGTCCCTCCCGCCGTCTGACCCACTGGGGCAGCAACCGCACCTCCGTGCGCGGCTGGACCCCCGGGGGCGAGGTCCTCGCCCTCACCACCTACGGCGAGGCCTCCCTGCGCCGCAGCTGGGCCCGGGCCGTGCCGCTCGACGGCGGCCCCGCCCCCGCCCTGCCCTTCGGCCCCGTCGGCGGCGTCGCGTACGGGCCCGACGGCCAGGTGCTGCTCCTGTCGGTGTCGATGGGCCGCGAGGCCGCCTGGTGGAAGCGGTACCGGGGCGGCACCGCAGGAAAGCTCTGGACCGGCACCGAGGGCGGCGAGTTCACCCGTCTCCACGCCGGCCTCGACGGCAACGTCGAGTACCCGCTGTGGGTCGGCGGCCGTATCGCCTTCCTCAGCGACCACGAGGGCGTCGGCGCGCTCTACTCCTCGCTCCCGGACGGCACGGACCTGCGCCGCCACACCCCGCTCACCGACCCGGACACCGGACTGCCCGCCTTCTACGCCCGGCACGCCGCCACCGACGGCACCCGCGTCGTGTACGCCTCGGCCGGACGCCTGTGGATGCTCGACAGCCTCGAAGCCTTTGACGGGCAGGACGCCCCGGGACCGCGCCCGCTCGACATCCGTCTCGGCGGCCAGCGCGCCGACCTCCAGCCCCGGCCCGTCGAACCGGGCCGCGACCTCGGCGGCGCCTCGCCCGACCACACCGGCCGGGGCAGCGCCGTCACCGTGCGCGGCGCCGTCCACTGGGTCACCCACCGTTCGGGCCCCGCCCGTCTGCTCTCCGGCGAACCCGGCGTCCGGCACCGCCTGCCGCGCACCTTCCGGGTCGACGGCGAGGAGTACGTCGCCTGGGTCACCGACGCCGAGGGCGAGGACGCCCTGGAGTTCGCCCCCGCCACCGGCACCGCCCCCGGCTCCACCCCGCGCCGGGTCGCCGCCGGGCAGCTCGGCCGCGTCCTCCAGCTGCGGATGGCGCCCGACGGCAGCCGGGCCGCCGTCGCCTCGCACGACGGCCGGGTGCTGCTCGTAGACCGGGAGACCGGCGAGGTCCGCGAGGTCGACCGCAGCGAGGACGGCGACGCCACCGGCCTCGTCTTCTCCCCGGACTCCTCCTGGCTCGCCTGGTCCCACCCGGGCCCGGAGCCGCTGCGCCAGCTCAAACTGGCCAACACCACCGACCTCACCGTCTCCGAGGCGACCCCCCTGCGGTTCAACGACCACAGCCCCGCGTTCACCCTCGACGGCAAGCACCTCGCCTTCCTCTCCGAGCGCTCCTTCGATCCGGTCTACGACGACCACGTCTTCGACCTGGCCTTCCTCGACAGCAGCAGGCCGCATCTGATCACCCTGGCCGCCACCACGCCCTCGCCCTTCGGCCCGCAGCGGCACGGGCGGCCCTTCGAGGCGCCCGACAAGGACGAGACGCCCGACAGCGAGGGCGCCCCCGCCACCCGCATCGACCTGGACGGACTGGCCGACCGGATCGTGCCGTTCCCCGTCGACGCCGGGCGCTACTCGGGGCTGCGCGCCGCCAAGGACGGCGTCCTGTGGCTCAGCCACCCGCTGCGCGGCGTCCTCGGCGCCGCCCACGCCGGTTCGGACAGCCCGCGTCCGCGCTCGGTCCTGGAACGGTACGACTTCGCCCAGCGCCGGATCGAGGAACTCGCCTCCCCGGCCGACGGGTACGCCGTCACCGGCGAC
The DNA here is from genome assembly GCF_051397025.1 of Streptomyces sp. BBFR102. Classification (NCBI taxonomy): domain Bacteria; kingdom Bacillati; phylum Actinomycetota; class Actinomycetes; order Kitasatosporales; family Streptomycetaceae; genus Streptomyces; species Streptomyces sp. BBFR102. The sequence goes on along the minus strand of NZ_CP195757.1, from coordinate 1,523,181 downwards.
GGCAAGCGGGTCCTGCTCCGGGTCGACGGCGAGCTGCGGCTGGTCCCCAGCGACCGCCGCGCCCCGCACGAGGACGACGGCGAGCACCGCGTCACCGTCGACCTCGGCCGCGTCCGGCAGACCGTCGACCCGGCCGCCGAGTGGCGCCAGATGTACGAGGAGGCCGGCCGCCTCACCCGGGACCACTTCTGGCGCCCCGACCTCGGCGGCCTCGACTGGGACGGCGTGCTCGACCGCTACCGCCCGGTGCTGGAGCGCGTCGCCACCCACAGCGACCTGGTCGACCTGCTCTGGGAGGTGCAGGGCGAACTCGGCACCTCGCACGCCTACGTCACCCCGCACGGCACCTGGGTCGGCCCCCGGCTGCGGCAGGGCCTGCTCGGCGCCGACCTCGCCCGGGACGAGGAGGGCGTCTGGCGCGTCGAGCGGGTGCTTCCCTCGGAGACCTCCGACCCGCACGCCCACTCCCCGCTCGCCGCCCCCGGCGTCGCGGTCCGGGCGGGTGACGCGATCCTCGCCGTCGACGGACAGCCCGTCGACCCGGTGACCGGTCCCGGCCCGCTGCTCGTCGGTACGGCCGGCAAGCCGGTGGAGCTGACCGTCTCCCCGGCCGGCGGCGGCGACCCGCGTCACACCGTCGTCGTCCCGCTCGCCGACGAGGAGCCGCTGCGCTACCACGCCTGGGTCGCCGACCGCCGCGCCCACGTCCACGCCCTCTCCGAGGGCCGCCTCGGCTACCTGCACGTCCCCGACATGCAGGCGCCGGGCTGGGCCCAGATCCACCGCGACCTGCGGATCGAGGCGGCCCGTGAGGGCCTGGTCGTCGACGTCCGGGAGAACCGGGGCGGCCACACCTCGCAGCTCGTGGTGGAGAAGCTGGCCCGCCGGATCGTCGGCTGGGACGTGCCGCGCGGCATGCGGGCCTCCAGCTACCCGCTGGACGCGCCGCGCGGCCCGGTCGTCGCCGTCGCCAACGAGTTCTCCGGCTCGGACGGCGACATCGTCAACGCCGCGATCAAGGCGCGCGGCATCGGCCCGGTCGTCGGCGTCCGCACCTGGGGCGGTGTCATCGGCATCGACAGCCGCTACAGCCTGGTCGACGGCACCGCCGTCACCCAGCCCAAGTACGCCTTCTGGCTGGAGGGCCAGGGCTGGGACGTGGAGAACCACGGCGTCGACCCCGACATCGAGGTGGTCCACGCCCCGCACGACCACGCGGCCGGCCGCGACCCCCAGCTCGACGAGGCGGTACGGGTGGCGCTGGCGGCCCTGGAGGAGAACCCGGCCCTGACCCCGCCCGAACTCCCGGAGCCGAAGCGGCCGGCGGGGGGCCAGTACCTAGCCTGACCGGTGGAGGTGGAGGGTGCGCCCGTGCACGTACACCGGCGCACCCTTCCCGGCCGCCGACGCCTACAGCACCCGCAGCGCCTGCCCGTCGTCCCGTTCGCGCCGGGCCAGCGCGTGCAGCACCGCCTGGTCGCCGTGGCGTTCCCGCGCGGCCGCGACCAGCACGTCGACCGCGACGGCGAGGGCGGCGACGGGCACCGGGCGGGACACGCCCGCGCTCCGCGCCAAGTCCTCCAGGTGTACGGCCAGTTCGACGCAGCGGGTCGTGAGGTAGCCGTCGAGTGCCATCTCCTCCCCGGGCCGGTGCAGGACGGCCACCCGGCGGCCGGGCGGCTCCTGCGCCAGTCGTCGGGTCAGCCGCTGCCAGGCGGCCCGCGCCTGCTCGGCCACGACGGCCGGCCCCTCGGCGGCCGTCTCCGCACTACGGGCCCGCACCCCGGTGTTGAGCGCGGAACCGTGCTGGTCGGTGCCGGTCAGCCGCGCGTAGTAGTGCACCGCCGAGACCGTCTCCGCCCCGGTCACCCGCCCGTCGAGAAACCACTCGACCTGGAGGACGCTCCGCGCCAGATGCCCGGCCAGCGCGCCGACCGACATCGCCGGCAGCACGGACTCGTCCTCCCACGCCTCCGCCACCTCCGCCAACGCCAGCAGTTCCACGGCCTGTTCGGCCGCCTCCAGGTAGGTGTCGCGTATCCCTGTGGTCATGTGCCACATCCTGCGCGCGCGAGGACTCCGGCGGCGGGAGCGTTCGTCCGGCGAGACGCGTGCGGGGGAACGCCCGGCTTGTCCCGGCCGCTCCCCGGCCCGTCCGGCCGCCAGGACCGCCACGAGGACCGGAGCGTTACGATGCCGGTCACCGATCAAGAGGGAGCGCCCCAGTGACGGACCAGCCCAGCCCGCCGCACCAGCCAGACTGCCTGTTCTGCAAGATCGTCTCGGGCGACGTCCCGGCCACCATCGTCCGGGAGACGGACACCACCGTCGCCTTCCGCGACATCAACCCCCACGCGCCCACGCACGTCCTGGTGATCCCCCGCGCCCACTACCCGGACGCCGCCGCGCTCAGCGCGGCCGAGCCCGCGATCGCCGCCGACGTGCTGCGCGAGGCCGGCGAGGTCGCCGCCGAGGAGGGCATCGCGGAGACCGGGTACCGGATCGTCTTCAACACCGGTTCCGGAGCCGGGCAGACCGTCTTCCACGCCCACGCCCACGTGCTCGGCGGCCGCGGCCTCCAGTGGCCCCCCGGCTGAGCGGCCGCCGTGTCCGTGCGTGAGCTGGTGGTGCTGGGCACCGCCAGCCAGGTCCCGACCCGCCACCGCAACCACAACGGCTACCTGCTGCGGTGGGACGGCGAGGGCGTCCTGTTCGACCCCGGCGAGGGCACCCAGCGCCAGATGGTGCGCGCCGGGGTCTCCGCGCACGACCTGAACCGGATCTGCGTCACCCACTTCCACGGCGACCACAGCCTCGGCCTCGCCGGCGTGATCCAGCGGATCAACCTCGACCGTGTACCGCACCCGGTCACCGCGCACTACCCGGCGAGCGGGCAGCGCTTCTTCGAGCGGCTGCGCTACTCCACCGCGTACCGCGAGAGCGTCGGCGTCACCGAGGCACCGGTCACCGCCGACGGCCCGCTCGCCGCCGGCCCCTCGTACACGCTGGAGGCGCACAGGCTGTCGCACCCGGTGGAGGCGTTCGGCTACCGGCTGGTGGAGCCGGACGGGGTGCGGATGGTGCCCGAGAAGCTGGCCGCGCACGGGATCGGCGGGCCCGAGGTGGGCGTGCTCCAGCGGGAGGGGAAGCTCGGCGGGGTGACGCTGGCCGAGGTCAGCGAGGTGCGGCGCGGGCAGCGGTTCGGCTTCGTGATGGACACCCGGCTCTGCGACGGGGTGCACGCCCTGGCCGACGGCTGCGACCTGCTCGTCATCGAGTCGACCTTCCTCGACGAGGACGAGCGCCTCGCCACCGAGCACGGCCACCTGACCGCGGGCCAGGCCGCCCGCGCCGCCGCCGACGCCGGGGTGCGCCACCTCGTGCTGACCCACTTCTCCCAGCGCTACACCGATCCCGCCGCGTTCGAGCGGCAGGCCCGCGCCGCCGGGTACGAGGGCGAGCTGACCATCGCCCGCGACCTGGACCGGATTCCGGTGCCGAAGCGGCGCTGAGACCTCCGTCCGTACCGGCCTACTTGGACTCGACCCGTCCGAGCGGCCCGGAAGCGGCGGCCAGTTCGGCGCAGGCCGTCTGCCAGGCGGTCTGCCAGGCCGGGTCGCCGGGGTGGAGAGCGCCGCGCAGGTAGGCGGCGGTGAGCCGCGCGACCGCTGTGGCCCTGGCCGGGTTCTCGTCGGTGGTCTCGGCCACGTCGTACCCGGAGACGCCGCCGAGCCCGTGTTCCGCGTCGAACAGGGTGAGCAGGGACTTGGGGCCGGGGGCGAGGGTGTACGGGTCGGTGTGCCACTCCGGTCCCCGGACGGTCAGGAACGTGGAGGCGTCCTTGTCCCCGGCGACCACCAGCGCGGGCGTGGTCATCCGGGAGAAGTCGGTGGTCAGGAAGAAGGGGTAGTGCTCCACCGTGAAGTCGGTGAGGGCGTCGCCGCCCCGGCCGGGCGCCGCCAGCAGCACCCCCGCCGTGATCCGGGAGTCGGCCAGGTCCACCTCGGTTCCGTCGTCCGGGTCGGTGAGCCGGGCGCCGAGGAGCAGGCTCGCGGTGTGGCCGCCCATCGAATGCCCGGCCACCGCGACCTTGCTCCGGTCCAGGCGCCCGGCGAGCTGCGGCACGGCGGCCTCGACCTCGTCGAGCCGGTCGAGGATGTGCCGCATGTCCTCGGCCCGGGAGCGCCAGTGCGGGACGCCGCCGGCGCGGGAGCCGCGGTCCGGCCCCAGGGTCCGGGAGTCCAGGTGGGTCGGCTGGATCACCACGAACCCGTGGGACGCCCAGAAGTCGGCGAGGGGCGCGTAGCCGTGCAGCGAGGAGAGGTGGTTCGAGAAGCCGAGGCCGTGCGAGAGGAGGATGACCGGAAGCCCGCTCCCGGTCACGGGGCCACAGACGCGCAGGTGGAGGTGGACGGCCCGGTCGGGGGACGGCAGGACGACGGGGCTGACGGCGAGGACGGGGACGGGCGGGCCGAGGAGGTCGGCCGAAGAGGTCGGTGCACTCATGACAGGTGAGTCCTTTCGAAAACCCCCGGCCGGCGGACGCGCGGCAGGACAGGGGGCGGGCGGGGCGGGCAGCACGGGATGTCGGCTACCCTGAAAGCGGAACGCCGTTCGGTTTCGACAATACGGAACAGCGTTCCGTTTCGTCAACAACGGCCGGAAGGGGAGCGCGTTGCCCAGCGCGAGCGAGTCCAAGGGGGCGTCGGCCCGCAGCACACGGGCCGACGCGGTACGCAACCGGCAAGTGCTGCTCGACGCCGCCGCCGAGGTGTTCGTCGCCTCCGGTGTCGACGCGCCGATCCGGGAGATCGCCGCCCGGGCGGGCGTCGGGACGGGGACCGTCTACCGTCACTTCCCGACCCGGGCGGACCTCGTCGTCGCCGTCTACCGCCACCAGGTCGAGGCGTGCGCCGAGGCGGGCCCCGCTCTGCTCGCCACCGCCGGCTCCCCGTTCGCCGCACTCCGGCAGTGGGCCGGCCTCTTCGTCGACTTCCTGGTTACCAAGCACGGCCTCGCCCACGCCATGCGCGCGGACGGCGGCGGCTTCGACGCCCTCCACGCCTACTTCCTCGACCGCCTGGTGCCCGTCTGCGCGGAGCTCCTCGACAGCGCCGCCCGCGCCGGCCAGATCGGGTCCGGCGTGCAGGCGTACGAGCTCATGCGCGGCATCGGCAACCTCTGCGCCGGGTACGACGACGACCCCCGCTACGACCCCCGCCGCCTGGTCGAACTGCTCCTTCAGGGACTGCGGCAGCCCGAGGCGCCCTGAACCCGGCGCCTTCGGCGCGCACGGCCCGTCCCTCGCACCCCTCTTGACGGGAGGGCGAGCGGCGGCGTGCAATATATTGCATGCCGGTTCCGGAGAGTCGCGGACTCGTCAGCAGATCACTCCTGCGGGAGGAGGCGTACCGGGCCATCCGGGACGCCATCGTCGACGGCACCCTCGCCCCCGGCGAGCGCCTGCACGACGCCGCCCTCGTCGCCTGGCTGGGCGTCAGCCGCACCCCCGTCCGCGAGGCGCTGGCCCGGCTGGAGCAGGCCGGTCTGGTGCGGACCACGCCGGGGCGGCACACCCTGGTCAGCCCGCTGGACGTACGTGCGGCCCGGGACGCCCAGTCGGTCACCGCCGCCCTGCACGAACTCGTCGTCCGCCAGGCCGCCCCCTGCCTCTCCGGCGCAGAGCTGGACGCCATGCGCGAGGCCAACGCCCGCTTCGCCAGGGCCCTGCGGGAGAACGACGTGCCCGGAGCCGTCGCCGCCGACGACGCCTTCCACCGTGTGGCCGTCACCGCCGCCGCCAACACCGCCGCGCGCACCGTGCTGGACCAGTTCACCCCGGTCCTGCGCCGGGTCGAGCGGCTCCGGTTCTCCTCGCTGAGCGGCCGCGCCTCGGTCGCCCAGCACGCCCGGATCATCGAGAGGTGCGCGGCCGGTGACGCGGAGGGCGCTGCCGCCGCCACCCGCGAGAACTGGCAGACCCTCGTCCCGCTCCTCGACCGGCTCCACGACGAGAGCGACGCCGACACCCCCTGACCCCGCCCGCCCCGGAGGTACCCGTGTCCCTGGACGACTTCGACCGCCATCCGCTGCTCTTCGGCCCGAGCCCCATCCACCCGCTCGACCGGCTCACCGCGCACCTCGGCGGCGCCCGCGTCTGGGCCAAGCGGGAGGACGTCAACAGCCCGCTGGCCTTCGGCGGCAACAAGACCCGCAAGCTCGAATACCTGATACCGGACGCGCTGAAGCGGGGCGCGGACACTCTCGTCACCATCGGCGGCGTGCAGTCCAACCACACCCGCCAGGTCGCCGCCGTCGCCGCCAGGCTCGGCCTCAAGGCGGTCCTCGTCCAGGAGAGCTGGGTCGACTGGCCCGACCCGGTCAACGACAAGGTCGGCAACATCCTGCTCTCCCGCCTGATGGGCGCCGACGTCCGCCTGGTCGAGGCCGGGTTCGGCATCGGCTTCAAGGAGAGCTGGAACCAGGCGCTGGAGGACGTCCGCCGGGCCGGCGGCACCCCGTACGCCATCCCGGCCGGCGCCTCCGACCACCCGCTCGGCGGGCTCGGGTTCGCCCGCTGGGCCGAGGAGGTGCGCGAGCAGGAACGGCAGCTCGGCGTCTTCTTCGACACCGTGGTGGTCTGCGGGGTCACCGGCTCCACCCACGCCGGGATGATCGCCGGGTTCGCCGGGCAGGACCGGCCCCGCCGCGTGCTCGGCGTCGACGCCTCCGCGAAGCCCGCCGAGACCCGCGCCCAGATCGAGAAGATCGCCCGCGACACCGCCGCCCGCATCGGCCTCGGCCGCGACCTGCGCGACGAGGAGATCACCCTCCTCGAAGGCTGGGCGGGGGAGCGGTACGGCATCCCCGACCGTTCCACGCTCGACGCCATCCGGCTCACCGGCAGCCTGGAGGGCGTCATCCTCGACCCGGTCTACGAGGGCAAGTCGATGGCGGCCCTCATCGACCTGGTCCGCGACGGCGACATCCCGAAGGACGCCAACGTCCTCTACGCCCACCTCGGCGGGCAGCCCGCCCTCAACGCCTACAGTGGCGCCTTCGCCTGACCACCCGCCAGGACCCGGCCGGGGGCAGATCCGGCACAGGACGTACGGACACCGAAACGGTCAGAGGCCCCCTTTCGCCCACCGCGCCCTGCGGGACCGTACGCTTCCCTGCATGGCGCGGCCCGCGACCCGGGCCCGCCCGAACCACCCGCACCAGCCGAGAGAGCCCCCCATGCCCCTGCCCAAGGCCGAACTCCATCTCCACATCGAAGGCACCCTCGAACCGGAACTCGCCTTCGAACTGGCCGCGCGGAACGGCGTGACGCTGCCCTACGCCTCCACCGAGGAACTGCGCCGGGCGTACCTCTTCACCGATCTGCAGTCCTTCCTCGACCTCTACTACGGCCTGATGGCGGTCCTGCGCACCGAGCAGGACTTCGCCGACCTCGCCGACGCCTACCTCGCCCGCGCCGCCGGACAGGGCGTGCGGCACGCGGAGATCTTCTTCGACCCGCAGGCGCACATGGCCCGGGGCGTGTCGATGGAGACGGTGGTCGGCGGGCTGAGCCGGGCACTCGCCACCAGCGAGGAGCGGTTCGGCATCTCCACGCTGCTGATCATGTGCTTCCTGCGCGACCAGAGCGCCGAGTCGGCCCTGGAGACGCTGAAGGCCGCCGAGCCCTACCTCGACCGGATCACCGGCGTCGGCCTGGACTCCGCCGAGGTCGGCCACCCGCCGGCCAAGTTCCGCGAGGTGTACGAGGAGGCCGGGCGGCTCGGCCTGCGCAAGGTGGCGCACGCGGGTGAGGAGGGCCCGCCCGCGTACATCACCGAGGCGCTGGACGTGCTGGGGGCGGAGCGGATCGACCACGGGCTGACCGCCATGCAGGACCCGGCCGTCGTGGAGCGGCTGGTCCGCGACCAGATCCCGCTGACGCTCTGCCCGCTCTCCAACGTCCGGCTGCGCGCCATCGACATCCTGGAGGAGCACCCGCTGCGCCAGATGATGGCCGCCGGGCTGCTCTGCACGGTCAACTCCGACGACCCCTCCTACTTCGGCGGTTACGTCGGCGACACCTTCCACGCCGTGCAGGAGGCGCTGGGCCTGGACCACGAGGCCCTGCGGACCCTGGCCCGCAACTCCTTCCAGGCGTCCTTCCTGGAGGACGACGAGGAGCGCCGCGCCCGCTACCTCGCCGAGGTGGAGGCTTACACCTTCGACTGAGGCGGGCGGAGCCCGGCCCGCCGACTCCCGGTGAAAACCGGTTGCCGGTGGCCGCACCGCCGGGCTACGTTGCCGCCATGAGTTCCTTCCTGCAGATCTACGGCTGACGGCCCCTCCGGTCCGGGGCGCGGCGCGAGCCCCCCGGACCACCGCCGCGACCGCGCCCGCCCCCACCGGGGCCGGGGCGCGGTCCGGCGACGCCGTCATCCGTGACCACCGCCGCGGCGGGCCGCCCCTCGGGCGGCACCCCGTGGCCTCGCAGGAAGAGTTCCCCATGCGACGCACCACACATCCGCGCGCCCACATCGCCATGGTCGGCACGCCGATGGTCAGTCACCTCCTCCCCAGCCTGGAGATCATCCGGGAACTGGTCGCCCGCGGCCACCGGCTCACCTACGCCGTCGACCCGGCCGTCGCCGACCTGATCGAGCCGACCGGTGCCGAACTGGTCCCGGTCCCCTCCACCCTCCCGTTCGCCGACAACGTCTGGCCCGAGGACGGCGTCGAGGCGATGCGCCTCTTCGTCGCCGACGCCGCCCAGGCCCTCCCGCGCCTGCGCGCCTTCTACGACGCCGACCCGGCCGACCTCTACCTGTACGACATCGGCGGCTACGCGGCCCGCGCCCTCGCCGAGTCCCAGTCCCGCCCCTACGTCCAGCTCTCCCCGACGTACGTGGCGTGGCAGGGGTACGAGGAGACCGTCGGCGCCGCCGTCCGCGCCCTGCCCGGCTACGAGGTGTACGCCCGCGAGGGCAACGCCTGGCTCGCCACGAGCGGTGCGACCAGCCGCGACTTCGAGGAGTTCGCGGGGCTGCCCGGCCGTGCGGTGGCGACCATTCCGCGCGCCATGCAGCCCTTCGCCGACCAGGTCGACCCGGAGGTCGCCTCCTTCGTCGGGCCCTGCTTCACCGACCGCGCGGACCAGGGCACCTGGCACCGCCCGGCCGGGGCCGAGAAGGTCGTCCTGGTCTCGCTCGGCTCCTCCTACACCCAGCAGCCCGACTTCTACCGGGCGTGCGTCGCGGCGTTCGGCGGTGACGCCCTGCCGGGCTGGCACACCGTGCTCCAGATCGGCAAGCACACCGATCCGGCGGTGCTCGGGCCGCTCCCGGACGACGTGGAGGTGCACCGCTGGGTGCCGCAGCTCTCCGTCCTGGCGCAGGCGGACGCCTTCGTCACCCACGCCGGAATGGGCAGCTCCAGCGAGGGGCTGTACTTCGGGCTGCCGATGATCGCGGTGCCGCAGGGCGCCGAGCAGTTCGCCAACGCCGACCAGCTGGCCGCCCTCGGGGTGGCCCGGCGGATCGACACGGCCGACGCCACCCCCGAGGCGCTCCGCTCCGCGCTGGGCGCGCTCACCACCGACCCGGAGGTCGCCGCCCGCTCCGCGAAGCTGCGCGCGGACCTGCGGGCCGAGGGCGGCACGGCCCGCGCGGCGGATCTGCTGGAAGCCGAACTCCCTGGCTGACAGCCGGAGTTCCGGGCCGCCTCCAGGTCCCGCGCGGGACCTGGCGGCGGTCAGGCCGCCTCCTCCTCCGCGACCTGGATCACGTGCTTGCCGCGTACCCCGCCGGACTCCAGAGCGCGGTGGGCGCCGGCCAGTTCGGCGAGCGGGCGCACCGTGTCGACCACCGGGCGCAGGGCGCCGCTGTCCACGTACCCGGTGAGTTCGTCGAGGAGGGCGGTGCGGGGGTTGCCGCTGAAGAAGCGGACGCGGCCCTTGCCGTGGACGGTGGAGGCGAGGAGGTAGCCGAGGCTCGACGCGATGTGGTCGAGGTCGAAGCTGATCGCGACCATCCGCCCGCCCGGCGCCAGCCGGCGCCGCCAGAGGCGGTGGTCGGTCCCGGCGGTGTCCATGATGACGTCGAAGGGGCCGAGCTCGCCGGGCCCGTACTCGGTGTAGCTGTACGCCTCGTCGCCGCCCAGTTCCTTCACGAAGTCCAGCAGGCGGGGACCGGCCACCGCCGTGACATGGGCGCCCAGCGCCTTGCCGAGCTGGACGGCGACGCTGCCGACGCCGCCCGCCGCGCCGCGCACCAGCAGCCGTTCGCCGGGGCGCAGGCCCGCGTGGTCCTTCAGCGCGGTCAGGCCGGTCGCGCCGCCGGCGAGCAGCGAGGCGGCCTCGGTGAGGCCGACCGTCCGGGGGGCCCGCGCGATCCGGTCGGGGCGGACCGCGACGTACTCGGCGGCGCTGCCCATGGTCCGGCCCAGCGCGCCCCACACCCGGTCGCCGACGGCCGGACCGCGAACCCCCGGAGGGACCTCCGCCACCACGCCGGTGAAGTCGATGCCGGTGCGCTGCGGGAAGCGGCGGCCGGTCACCAGCCGGACCCGGCCCGCGCGCCCGGCCAGCTCACCGCCGTTGACGCTGATGGCGTGCACCCTGACCAGCACCTCGCCGGGCTTCGGTACGGGGACGGGAAGGCGCCCCTCGTAGAGGACCTCGGGCGGTCCGTAGCGGTCGAAGAGGGCGGCTCGCATCGTGGTCATGGCGGGTCCTTGAGAGGGAGGAGGGAGCGGAGTGGGGACCCTTTGCCGGGCCCGTCCTCCACGCTAACCGGCTGAACGGAGGAGCCCTTCCACTTGGCCTAAAGTGAGAGACATGCCTGCTCAGCCCTCTCGGAACAGCCCCGCCGACAGCCTGCGCGCCGACGCCCGCCACAACCGGGCCCGCATCCTGGAGGCGGCCCGCGCCGCCTACGCCGCCCACGGCCTCGACGTCCCCGTCACCGCCATCGCGCGGCGCGCAGGCGTCGGCGTCGCCACGCTCTACCGGCGCTTCCCGACCCGGGACGCGCTGGTCGCCGAGGCGTTCACCGAGCAGTTCCAGGCGTGCGCGGCCGTCCTCGACGAGGCGCTGGCCGACCCCGACCCGTGGCGCGGGTTCCGCTCGCTGGTGGAGAAGGTCTGCGCCATGCAGGCCCGCGACCGGGGTTTCACCGCCGCCCTCCTCTCCCGTTTCCCCGACCTGCTCGACCCCGAGGGCGAGCGGGAGAGGGCCGAGGGGAAGCTCGTCCTGCTGGTGCGGCGCGCTCAGGAGGCCGGGGCGCTGCGCCCCGACTTCGACGCCAGTGACGTGGTCCTGGTGCTCCTCGCCAACAACGGCCTGGCCGGCGCCGACGAGGCCGCCTCGCTGGCCGCCTCCCGCCGCCTGACCGCGTACCTCCTGGAGTCCTTCCGCGCCGCGCCGCCGACGGACGGCGGACGCCGGGCCGCGCTGCCGCCCCCGGCCCCGCTGGAGTTGCGGCAGCTCCACGAGGGGCCGTGAGCGTCAGCCGCCGTCGCCGGAAGCTCCGGCCGAGCCCGGCCCGGTGCCGGGTCCCGCGGTGCTCAGGGCACGCCGGGTCAGGTGGCGGCCGGTGACGGGGAGCGGGGCGAGCGGCTGTTCGGGGGCGCCGAGCGGGGGGACCGCAGGTGCCGGCGCGCCGGTGGCGGCGAGGCCGCCGCGGCGCACCGCGCCGAAGGGCAGCCGGCGTGCCGTGGTGTGGACGGCGACCAGGGTGAGCGGCGCCGCGAGCAGTACCAGCGTCGCGCCGAGCACCAGTCCCATCACGGGGTACCCGGCGTGCTCCGACAGGAGCGAACCGGCGAGCGGGCCGAAGGCCACGCCCAGCGCGGAGGCCGAGCCGACCATCACCGCCCACCGGCCGCGCGGGTCGAGGTGGGCGCCCAGGCCGATCAGGTAGGAGAGGACGGCGGGGTAGAGGGTGTTCCAGGCGATCTCCCCGGCGGCGAAGGCGGCGGGCCCGGCGGCGCGGGCGCTGGCCGCGATGCACCCGGCGATCAGCACGGTGCCGACGCCGATCGGCGCGGCCCGGCCGAACCGGGAGCCCAGCGCGCTCGCGCCGAGGATGCCGAGCAGCCCGGCGCCGAGGGCCGCCGCGAAGACCGCGCCGACCGCGGCCTCGCTCAGCCCCGCCTGATCGGTGCCGATCCTGCCGCTCACACCCCACAGGGCGTTCTGGCAGAGCGCCCACAGGACGATCGCCCCGGCCAGCACACCGCCCGAACGCCGGTACGGCAGCGGGGAGCCGGCGGTGACGGCCGAGGGGTCACGGCCCTCGGGCAGGCGGCCGGTGGCGGGCCAGACGAGTAGGGCGGCGGCGGCCACCGCCGCCAGCGGCAGGCCGTGGCCGCCGCCGAGCGCCGGCAGCGTCAGGTAGAGCGCGCCCGCGGTGGCGGAGACGGCGAGCAGCCCGAGGGTGGAGGCGCGGTGCGGGTCGCGCCAGGTGGCGATCCGGCCGGCTGCCACGGTCATGGTGGTGCCCGAGCCGAGTCCGCCGACGGCGGCCCCGGCCACCACCAGCGGTAGCGCGGTGGTCGCGGCGGCGGTGCCGTACCCGGCGGCCATCAGCAGGAGTCCCACGCGCGAGACGCGCCGCGCGCCGAGCCGCTCCACCCGCGAGGCGAGAAGGAAACCGGCCGACGCGGAGCAGAGCAGCAGGACGCTGCCGAGGACTCCGGCCTGGGGGGTGGTGAGTGGGAGGTGGTCGTCGAGCCGTCCGACCAGGGTCGGCAGCAGGTACGAGGCGAGGTAGCCGGCGGTGAACAGGGCGACGAGGGGCCAGGCGGCACGGTGGCGCGAGGACACAGGCGTTCCTTGAAGAAGGCATGCCGAAGAGGCATGCAGGAAGCGAGAGAGAGGGGAGGGCCGCTTCCGTTCCGACCACGAGCGGGGGGAAGCGCGGGGCCATGTGTATCAAGTGCTCGGAGACGTCGGACAGTCGACCCGCAGTGAGGGCAGGCACATCATGTTTGCATTCCGCTTACCCGGGTATCCCCTGCCGAACTCCCAGTTCAGGGGGGCGTGTTGAGGTTCCGCTTAGCGTTGGGGGAGGGGGGTGTGCACGAAACGGGCCGAGGCGCGTCCACGCGCCCCGGCCCGTCGTCTGACGCTCCGCCAGACCGAAGCACCCCGGCGCGCGCCTCTTCGCGCCGATTACGCCCTCCATCCGTGCGGGCACACCTCAGGGAGCGGCTGCCCGCCGCTCGGAACTCCGCCTGTGGTGTGCCACCTGGCCGAGCGTGCCACCGCTCGCCGCGCAGCGCCCCGGGCGTGCGCCCGTCAGTGAGCCGCGCCCTGCCCGCACCGCCCCTACGCCCCGGTCACGCCCCCGCGCGCGCCAGGACGCGTTCCGCCGCCGCCACGGAGTCGACCAGCGGATGCAGCGCCACCGCGCGCAGCGCCGCCTCACGGTCCCTGAAGAGCGCCGCCTCGATCGTGGCCCGCTCCACCGCCTTGAGCTGGAGCACCAGCCCCAGTTCGGCCGCGCCCAGCGGTACCGGCGACACCGCCGGCCGCACCCCGGAGCCGTCCACCTCGCACACGGTCTCGACCACCGCGTCCGCCGGCAGCGCGGGGAGCACCAGCGGGGCGCCGGGCCCGCCCGAGGAGTTCCGCACGTTGAGGATCAGCCGGGCCGGCCGGTCCCGGGCCAGCGCCCGCATCAGGGCCAGCGCCACCTGGTCGTAGCCGCCGCCGTCCAGGTCGCAGGTGTCCCGCTCCCAGCCCCCGGAGGCGGCCCGGCTCTCCGCCATGTAGGTCTCCTCGCGCTCCAGGCGGGTCCGCTCCCACAGGGCGAAGGCCCGCTCCGGCCGCCGGTGCGCCTCGGCGAAGAAGGCGGACTGCTGCGCGTCGAGGAAGGCGCCCCGGGTCCGGTCGGCCGCCCGGACCGCCGCCAGGGCCTCGCGGCGGAAGTAGTAGTAGTGCAGGTACTCGTTGGGCAGCGCGCCCAGTGCCCGCAGCCAGGTCGCCCCGAAGAGGCGGCCCTCCTCGAACGAGCCGAGCGCCGCCTCGTCGGCGAGCAGCCCCGGCAGCAGGTCGCGGCCGTCCGGGCCGGTGAGGGAGCGCAGCCACCCCAGGTGGTTGAGGCCCACGTAGTCGTAGCCGACCGTGTCCGGGTCGGCGCCCGCCGCCCGGGCGGCCCGGCGGACCAGGCCCACCGGCGAGTCGCAGATGCCGATCACCCGGGAGCCGAGCACGGAGGCCATCGCCTCGGTGACCGTCCCGGCCGGGTTGGTGAAGTTGATGACCCAGGCGTCCGGGGCGAGTTCGGCGATCCGCTCGGCGATCCGGAGCGCCACCGGGACGGTGCGCAGCCCGTACAGCACGCCGCCCGCGCCCACCGTCTCCTGGCCGAGCAGTCCCTCGGCGAGCGGGATGTGCTCGTCGGCGACGCGGCCCGCGGTGCCGCCGACCCGGATCGCGGAGAAGACGAAGTCGGCGCCGCGCACCGCCTCGTCGAGACTCCCGGCGACCACCACCCGCGGCAGTCCGCCGCCGTCCGCCGGGCGCGGCAGCCCGTCGAGGACCGAGCGCATCACGCCGACCCGCAGCGGATCGGTGTCGTACAGCGTGAGAGTGGAGACCTCGCTCCCCGCCAGCGCCCGGTACACCAGCGGGACGCGGAAGCCGCCGCCCCCGAGAATCGTCAGCCTCATGGGGCGGAACGTACCGCATGGAACCGGTACGCGGTCGGGCAGACTGTCCAGATCCGCACCACTCAGGGAGTCCGCCGTGAGCCTGGCCGAAGGAGACCGCACGCCGCACCACACCGCCGGCGTGGACCCACTGGCGGGGCTGCGCCGCCCCGGTGACCCACCGGTGGACGTCTATCTGACGGGCACGGTCTTCCTCGACATCATCTTCACCGGGCTCGACTCGGCCCCGGTGCGCGGCACCGAGTCCTGGGCGCGCGGCATGGGCTCCAGCCCCGGCGGCGTCGCCAACATGGCCACCGCCCTCGCCCGCCTGGGCCTGCGCACCTCACTGGCGGCGGCCTTCGGCGACGACCACTACGGCGAGTACTGCCGGGACGCGCTGGAGAGCGGCGAGTCCATCGACCTCACCGGCTCCCGCCGCGTCGGCGGCTGGCACTCCCCGGTGACGGTCTCGATGGCCTACGAGGACGAGCGCACCATGGTCTCGCACGGCCACGAGGCCCCCGTCGACCTGGCCCCCGCCCCCGCCCACCCGCCGCGCGCCCGCGCCGCCGTCGCCGCCCTCGCGCCCGGCGTGCGCGCCCCCTGGATCGCCGAGGCGGCCCGCGCCGGCACGCGCGTCTTCGGCGACGTCGGCTGGGACGAGACCGGCGCCTGGGACCTGGACGCCCTGCCCGACCTGGAGCACTGCGAGGCGTTCCTGCCCAACGCCGCCGAAGCGATGCGCTACACCCGCACCGACTGCCCCCGGGCGGCGGCGCGCGCACTGGCCGACCGGGTGCCGCTGGCCGTGGTCACCCTCGGCTCGAAGGGGGCGTACGCCGTCGACGGGCGGACCGGGGAGACCGCCGACGTGCCCGCCATCGCGGTCGACGCGCTCGACCCGACCGGCGCGGGGGACGTCTTCGTCGCCGGGTTCGTCACCGGGACCCTGGCCGGGTGGCCACTGGCCGACCGGCTCGCCTTCGCGGGGCTGACGGCGGCGCTCTCGGTGCAGGAGTTCGGCGGCTCCCTCTCCGCGCCGGGGTGGACGGAGGTGGCCGCCTGGTGGCGGCGGGTGCGCGCCTACACCCACACCTCGGCGCGCTCCGCCCACGGCCACGACCCGCAGGCGCTCAGACGGTACGCCTTCCTGGAGGACCTGGTCCCCGAGGTCCCGACCACGGCCTGGCCGCTGCGGCGGGCGGTGCCGACCATCGGCTTCGGGAACTCCGCCTGACGGCGCGCCGCCCGGCCGGGTGAAGCCGTGCGCGGGGTCGGGCTGTTCGCTGGGCGGGCGCCCTTTGGCCGTGCGGGGCGGAGAGGTCCTCGAACGCCGGCCGGGCTGGTCGCGGCCGTGGGTCAGAGGGCTGTCCAGCGCTGGGACGCCGCTCCTGAACACTGGCCCGTCGCGACGCGGTTGCCGTATCCCGTACCGAGGCAGCCGCCGGTTCCGACGCTGACGAGGGTGCCGCCCGAGCCGGTGCGCCAGCGGCGGCTCTCGTCCTGGTTGCAGGAGAGGAGCAGGATGCCCCCGGCGCCGGAGGAGAGGCAGGATCTTCCCGAGTCGTGGACGATCTCGAAGGACCCGTCGGAGAGCGGCCGGAAGGACCAGACCGCGCCGGAACCGTCGCAGTCACCGGTGCTGGGAGGGCCGTTGAACGGGGCGGCGAGGCACTTGCCGTTCTCGCCGTTGCGGTAGCGGTGAGCGCCGGAGGGCGTCGTGGCCCCTTCGTCGGAGTCCTCGGTGGGGCCGGCCCCACCACCGCCGCCGGAAGAGCCGGACCCGCCGGACCCGCCGGACCCGTCCCCCTTGCTCCCGTCGCCCGGGGCGGGGGCCGTGTCCGTGTCCCCCGATGTGCCGCCCTTCCCGGCGCCCTCGTCCCCGTCCTCGCCCTTGTCCCCGTCCTCGCCCTTGTCCCTGTCCTCGTCCTTCGTCCTGCCCTTCGGTGACTTCGACGGCGAGGCCGAGCCGGTCGGGGTCGCGCCCGGCGAGCCCGTGGGTACGGCCGGGGCCGAGGCGGTGACGGAGGGGGCGGCGGTCGCGGGGGAGTCCGCGCCGAAGGTGTGGGGCAGCAACTGGACGGCGAGCGTCGCTCCGCCCGCGACGACGACGGGGACGACGGCGAGGAACACGCGGTTCCGGCGCCGGCGCTCGCCGGCGGGCTTCGGGCGCGGCTTTCCGCGCAGATCGAGGGTCTCCACGGAGACGGGCGGCGGAGGATCGATCTCCTGGACGTCCGCCGCGAAGGCGGCCTTCTGCGCGAGGTCGGCCCGGAAGGACGCAGGCCACAGGGGAGCCGTGAACGGCCCGTGCTCCGTGGCGCGCCGGACCAGCTCGGCGGCGGTGGGACGGGCCTCGGGGTCCTTGGCGAGACAGGCGGCGACGAGGTCGGCGAGGGCGGGGTCCAGCTCCCGTACCGCCTCCAGGTCGGGCTCCTCGTGCACGATGCGGTACAGCACGGCCGGGCCGGACTCCTCGCCGAAGGGCGGGGTGCCGCAGGCCGCGTACGCGAGGACCGACCCCAGCGCGAACACGTCGACGGCGCCGGTCAGGTCGCGCCTCGTCGTGGCCTGTTCGGGGGCCATGTACGCCGGGGTGCCGACCACCATGCCGCTTCTGGTCAGCTGGCTCTGCTCGGTGGCCCGGGCCACGCCGAAGTCGATGACCGTCGCACCCTCCACCGTCAGCATGACGTTGGACGGCTTGAGGTCCCGGTGCACCATGCCGAGGTCGTGCACCGGGACCAGCCCCCTGGCCGCCTCACGCAGCAGCAGCCACACCGCCTGGGCGGGCAGCGGGCCCCGGTGCAGCCGGACGGCGTCGCTCAGGGTGAGTCCGGGTACGTAGGCGGTGGCGAGCCACGGGGGCCGCGCGTCACGGTCGCTGGCGATCAGCGGGGCGGTGGCCTCGGCGGGCAGCCGGGAGAGGTTGTCCAGCTCGTGCCCGAACCGGCGGACGAAGTCCTGGTCCTCGCCCGCGATCGACGGCAGCACCTGCTTGACGGCGACGTACCGTCCCTCGTGGACACCGAGGAACACCCGCCCCATCCCGCCGGTGCCGAGCCGCCCCGCGAGCGGAATCCCGCCGATCCACGCCGGGTCGTCCGGTCCCAGCGGCTTGGCCCCGCTGCCGGTCAGGTCCAACTCGCCCACTTCGTCTCCCCCGTGGCGCTCCCTTGCGGTCCGGGGGCAGTCTGGCCAGCGGGTACCGCCAGGGGAAGCACCTTCTGGAAAATCACTCCAGAAATTCACGCGAAAGTGCCCGTCCCACGACCACGGAACCGGCGGCTCCACGAGCCCCGAGCGGCCGACCTGCTCCCGGAGTCCGGCGCCGCGAGGGGCGCCGTGGCCCGGCGGGCGCCGGCGGCATGTCGAAAAGGTCTTCGGGTGGGATGGGGCGGGGACGTACGCTGGAGGCGTAGGCGGGCCGTCGGAGGGCGGCTTCCCCGAGCGAGGAGGATGAGCAGGCTGACAGGCCGGCCCATGACGCAGACACCGACAGGACCGAGCCCCGCGCGGGGGCAGGCACGCGCCCAGTTCACCGTTCCGGCGAAGCACCCGATGGTGACCGTGCTGGGTTCCGAGGACGCGCTGCTGCGCGTGATCGAGAAGGCATTCCCGGCGGCCGACATCCACGTCCGGGGCAATGAGATCAGCGCGACCGGCGACCCGGCGGAGGTCGCCCTGGTCCAGCGGCTGTTCGACGAGATGATGCTGGTGCTCCGCACCGGTCAGCCGATGACGGAGGACGCAGTGGAACGCTCGATCGCCATGCTGAGGGCGAGCGAGGAGGGTACGGGCTCCGAGGAGACCCCGGCCGAGGTACTGACCCAGAACATCCTCTCCTCACGTGGCCGCACCATCCGCCCGAAGACGCTCAACCAGAAGCGGTACGTCGACGCGATCGACAAGCACACGGTGGTCTTCGGCATCGGCCCGGCCGGTACCGGCAAGACCTACCTGGCGATGGCCAAGGCCGTACAGGCGCTCCAGTCGAAGCAGGTCAACCGGATCATCCTGACCCGGCCGGCCGTCGAGGCGGGGGAGCGGCTGGGCTTCCTGCCCGGCACGCTGTACGAGAAGATCGACCCCTACCTGCGCCCCCTCTACGACGCCCTGCACGACATGCTCGACCCCGACTCCATCCCCCGCCTCATGGCGGCCGGAACCATCGAGGTCGCCCCGCTGGCGTACATGCGCGGACGGACGCTGAACGACGCGTTCATCATTCTCGACGAGGCGCAGAACACCAACCCGGAACAGATGAAGATGTTCCTCACCCGGCTGGGGTTCGACTCGAAGATCGTCATCACCGGTGACGTCACCCAGGTGGACCTGCCGACCGGTACCAAGAGCGGTCTGCGCCAGGTCCAGGACATCCTGGAAGGCGTGGACGACGTCCATTTCTCCCGCCTCACCTCCCAGGACGTCGTCCGGCACAAGCTGGTCGGCCGTATCGTCGAGGCGTACGAGAAGTACGACACCCGAGACGGCCGCTGAGGCGGCCTCCGCCGTCCGCGCCGTCGGGCACGCCCAGCAGGAGTACAGCACCACCATGTCGATCGACGTCAACAACGAGTCAGGAACCGAGGTCGACGAGCGCGCGATCCTCGACATCGCCCGGTACGCGCTGGCGAGGATGCGCATCCACCCGCTCTCGGAACTGTCGGTGATCGTCGTCGACCCCGAGGCGATGGAGCAGCTGCACATCCAGTGGATGGACCTGCCGGGGCCCACCGACGTCATGTCCTTCCCGATGGACGAGCTGCGTCCGCCGGGCAAGGACGACGAGGAGCCCCCGCAGGGCCTGCTCGGCGACATCGTGCTCTGCCCCGACGTCGCCCGGCAGCAGGGGCAGGACGCGCCGACCCAGCACTCCATGGACGAGGAACTCCAGCTCCTCACCGTCCACGGCGTCCTCCACCTGCTCGGCTACGACCACGAGGAGCCGGGCGAGAAAGCCGAGATGTTCGGCCTCCAGCAGGCCATCGTGGACGGCTGGCGTGAGGAGAACGGGCTCACCGGCCCCTCTCCGGCCCCGACCGTCTCATGATCGGCGGCCTGCTCACCGGCGCCGTCCTGCTGGTCGTCATCGCCTGGCTGGCCGCCTGCGCCGAGGCCGGGCTCGCCCGCGTCTCCAGCTTCCGGGCCGAGGGCGCCGTCCGCGCCGGACGGCGCGGCAGCGCCAAGCTGGCCCAGGTCGCCGCGGACCCCACGCGCTACCTCAACGTCGCGCTGCTGGTCCGGGTCGCCTGCGAGATGGCCGCCGCCGCCCTGGTGACGTACGTCTGCGTCGAGCGGATCAGCGTCACCTGGGAGGCGCTGGCCGTCGCCATCGCGGTGATGGTCCTGGTCAGCTACGTCGCGGTCGGCGTCTCGCCGCGCACCATCGGCCGCCAGCACCCGCTGAACACGGCCACGGCCGCCGCGTACGTCCTGATGCCGCTCGCCCGGGTCATGGGCCCGATCCCCAAGCTCCTGATCCTGCTCGGCAACGCCCTCACCCCCGGCAAGGGGTTCCGACAGGGCCCGTTCGCCAGCGAGGCGGAGCTGCGGGCGCTGGTCGACCTCGCCGAGAAGGAGCAGCTCATCGAGGACGAGGAGCGCCGCATGGTGCACTCCGTCTTCGAACTGGGCGACACCCTGGTGCGCGAGGTGATGGTGCCCCGCACCGACCTGGTCTCGATCGAGCGGTACAAGACGATCCGTCAGGCTCTCACCCTCGCCCTGCGCTCCGGCTTCTCGCGGATACCGGTGACCGGGGAGAACGAGGACGACGTCGTCGGCATCGTCTACCTCAAGGACCTCGCCCGCAAGACCCACATCAGCCGCGACGCCGAATCCGACCTGGTCTCCTCCGCGATGCGCCCGGCCGTCTTCGTCCCCGACACCAAGAACGCCGGGGACCTCCTGCGCGAGATGCAGCAACAGCGCAACCACGTCGCCGTCGTCATCGACGAGTACGGCGGCACCGCCGGGATCGTCACCATCGAGGACATCCTGGAGGAGATCGTCGGCGAGATCACCGACGAGTACGACCGGGAGCTGCCGCCCGTCGAGGAGCTGGGGGAGGGCCGCTGCCGCGTCACCGCCCGGCTCGACATCGGCGACCTCGGCCAGCTCTACGGCCTGGAGTCCTACGACGACGAGGACGTGGAGACCGTCGGCGGTCTGCTCGCCAAGGCGCTGGGCCGGGTCCCGATCGCCGGGGCCGGCGCCGTCGTGCCGCTGCCCGACGGGCGCGGCCTGCGGCTCACCGCGGAGGACTCGGCGGGCCGCCGGAACAAGGTCGCGACGGTCCTCGTCGAGCCGCTCGACCAGTACGAGACGGCGGAGGCCGTCGCCGCCGAGGAAGACCGGGAGACCGACTGGTGAACGCGAGCGGGAACGGGGCCGGGAGTATGAGCGGGACGCAGGACGCACGCGAACGCCTGCGGGCCTTCTGCCTCTCCTTCAACGGGGCCGTCGAGGAGTTCCCCTTCAACCCGGAGACTTCCGTCTTCAAGGTCGAGGGGAAGGTCTTCGCCCTCACCGACCTCGGCGCCGACCCGCTCAAGATCTCCCTCAAGTGCGACCCGGACGAGGCGGTGCGCCTGCGCACCGCCCACCCCGAGATCGTCCCCGGCTGGCACCTCAACAAGCGCCACTGGAACACGGTCACCGTCGCCCCGCTCCCGCCCCGCCAGGTCCACGAGCTGATCGAGGACTCGTACGACCTGGTGGTGGCGGGGCTGCCCCGCGCGGTCCGTCTCCGCCTCGACCGCCCCTGACGCCTCTGACGCGGGTCCGCCTCTTATGCTCGGGGCCATGACCGAGAGCACCGAGCTGCCCCCCGAGGACCGCAAGATCGTGACCCTGGCCCGCTCCGCCCGGGCCCGCAACGGGGTACCGGAGGGCGCCGCCGTCCGTGACGAGACCGGCCGCACCTACGTCGCCGGCACCGTCTCCCTCGACTCCCTCCAGCTCAGCGCCGTGCGCACCGCCGTAGCCATGGCCGTGGCCTCCGGAGCCCAGTCCCTGGAAGCCGCCGCGGTGGTCACCACGGCCGACCGCCTCCCCCCGGAGGACAGGTCCGCCGTCACCGACCTGGGCGGCCCCCGCACCCCCATCCTCCTCGCCGCCCCCGACGGCACCCTCCGCGAAACCCTCACCACAGACTGACACCACCGCCCACCCCACCCCACACACCGGTCCGCCCCCACAACCCAGCCGGCCCCACAGAACGCCCCCAACTCAGCCCGGCCGGCGCTTGAGGCCACCTTGAACCGGCACGGTCACCCACTCAGCCCGGCCGGCGCTTGAGGCCATCCTGAACCGGCACGGTCGAACCGGACAGCACGACCATGACAGCCCGGCCGGTGCTTGAGGCCACCCGGGCGCAGGCAGGCACACCCAGCCAAACCCCCCCTCCCCAGAGCCGGGGTCCACGGACCCCCACGCATCGGGGACAATGGGCGCATGAGCGCCCCCTCCTCCTCCGTCACCCCCGCGCACCGCGCGGGCTTCGCGTGCTTCGTCGGCCGTCCGAACGCGGGCAAGTCCACCCTGACGAACGCACTCGTCGGGCAGAAGGTCGCGATCACCTCCAACCGGCCGCAGACGACCCGCCACACCGTGCGCGGCATCGTCCACCGGCCCGATGCGCAGCTGATCCTGGTCGACACCCCCGGCCTCCACAAGCCGCGCACCCTTCTCGGCGAGCGGCTCAACGACGTGGTCCGCACCACCTGGGCCGAGGTCGACGTCATCGGCTTCTGCCTGCCCGCCGACCAGAAGCTCGGCCCCGGCGACCGCTTCATCGCCAAGGAGATCGCGGGGATCAAGAAGACCCCGAAGGTCGCCGTCGTCACCAAGACCGACCTGGTCGACGGCAAGCAGCTCGCCGAGCAGCTGATCGCCGTCGACCAGCTCGCGACCGAGCTGGGCTTCGAGTGGGCCGAGATCATCCCGGTCTCCGCCGTCAAGGGCGACCAGGTCGCGCTGCTGACCGACCTGCTGGCCCCGCTGATGCCGGAAGGCCCCGCGCTCTACCCCGAGGGCGACCTCACCGACGAGCCCGAGCAGGTCATGGTGGCCGAGCTGATCCGCGAGGCCGCCCTGGAGGGCGTCCGCGACGAGCTGCCGCACTCCATCGCGGTGGTGGTCGAGGAGATGCTGCCGCGCGAGGACCGCCCGGCCGACAAGCCGCTGCTCGACATCCACGCCAACGTCTTCATCGAGCGGCCCAGCCAGAAGGGGATCATCATCGGCCCCAAGGGCAAGCGGCTGAAGGAGGTCGGCGTCAAGTCCCGCAAGCACATCGAGGCGCTGCTCGGCACCCCGGTCTTCCTCGACCTGCACGTCAAGGTCGCCAAGGACTGGCAGCGCGACCCCAAGCAGCTCCGCCGCCTGGGCTTCTGACGCCGTAGGCGGGCCCGGGGCTGCGGGCCCCACCGGGCAGCTGAGGCGCGAGGTACGAAGGGCCGCGCCAAGCTCTCCCCGTCCCGGAGCGCCGTCTCCGGCTCCACCCTGACCCGCGCCCTCGCCGGGGCCCGCGGCCCCGGCGAGGGCGCGGCGGGGCCGGTGCCCGGCCGCGACCCCGGGCCGGGTGCGCCGAGCGGACGGGTCGGCCCCCGACGGCCGGAAGAGCGACCCGCAATGCTCCCTCCCGCCTGGAGGGCGTCGACCACTACCCGCACCCGTGCGACGCCGACCACGCACCGGGCGGCGAGGGCGGCGGAGGTACGGCCTGGCGGGTCGCGACCATCCGCGACCAGGTGGTCTTTGAAGGCCAGGGACTCGGCAGGGACCGGCCGTCCGCCCAAGTGCGCCCAGCCGCGCGGCGAAGTCCGCTCCGGTCGGCGGTGGTCGACACCGGGGACGGCGCCGGGCCGTGCTGCGGATCTCGTGGACCCGGGGACCGGACCTCCGTGAAGGTCTTCATGGGCGGCAGCCGCCACGTCCGGTTTCGCCGGACCCCCGCCCCCGGGGACAAGGGCACCCCTTTTCCCCGAGGACGTCGGGGCCCGCTTCCCGGACCTGGTCCTGCGCCGGTTCGCCCAGCCCGGCGGCGGCTGGGCGCCGGGGCGGGTGGGCCGGTGCGAGGACCCGCCCCACCCCACCCCGGGCGGTGGCGCCTAGGCTCCCTCCTTCAGCACCCGGGAGACCAGCTCCCGCTGGGCGGGGGTCAGGTGCGGGTCGGTGAAGTGGGCCGAGCGGCCGTCGACGGTCAGCTGGTAGGCGAAGCCGTCGGGGACGCCGGTGGCCGGGGCGGGGGCGGCGGTTGCCAGGGCGCGGGCGGCCAGCTCCTCCCAGACCTCGGCGTCGGGGAGCGAGGTGGTGTCCACCCCGGCCCGCCGCTCGATGCCGGAGAAGCCGCCGGTCCGTCGTACTTCGATGCGCATGCCCAAGTCCCTACCCCCGAGCCCCGCCCGGCACCGGTGCCCCGGCGGCCCGGCGGTCAGGAGCCCGCTCCCACCCCGACCTCGGACCACGCCTTCAGGACCGCCTCGCGCTCCGCGCCCCGGCCGAACCGCTCCTCGGCCGCCTTGGCGGTGAGGGCCGCGAAGGCGGCGAAGTCGGCCTGCGCGCTCAGCTCGCCACCGGTCAGCACGTCGTACCAGATCTGGCCGGCGCGCTCCCACGCCTTGCCGCGCAGGGCGGTGGCGACCAGGTAGAAGGCGCGGTTGGGGATGCCGGAGTTGATGTGGACGCCGCCGTTGTCCTGGTCGGTCTCGACGTAGTCGGCCATGGAGCCGGGCTGGGGGTCCTTGCCGAGGACGTCGTCGTCGTAGGCCGTGCCGGGCTCCTTCATGGAGCGCAGGGCCTTGCCCTCGACGCGCGGGCCCAGCACGTCGGCGCCGATCAGCCAGTCGGCGTCCTCGGCGTTCTGCCCCAGCGTGTACTGCTTGAGGAGGGAGCCGAAGACGTCGGAGACCGATTCGTTGAGCGCGCCGGGCTGGCCGCGGTAGACGAGGTTGGCCGTGTACTGGGTGACGCCGTGGGCCAGTTCGTGGCCGATGACGTCGACGGGGAGGGTGAAGTCGAGGAAGACCTCGCCGTCGCCGTCGCCGAAGACCATCTGCTCGCCGTCCCAGAAGGCGTTGGCGTACTCCTTGCCGTAGTGGACCGTGGCGTTGAGCGGCAGGCCGCGGCCGTCGATGGAGTCGCGGCCGAAGCTCTTGAGGAAGAGCTCGAAGGTGGCGCCGAGCCCGGCGTAGGCCCGGTTGACGGTGGCGTCGCCGCCGGGGTCGGAGCCCTCGGCGCGGACCTTGACGCCGGGCAGTTGCTCGCGGTTCTCCGCGTCGTAGATGGTGCGCTGGGCCGTGGCCGCCGCGCCCTCCGCGCGGCGCGGCACGGCCGGGACGGCGGCGCGGGTCGCCGCGACGGCGGTGAGGCGGCGGGTGCGCTCGCGGGCGTCCCGCTCCAGGGTGCGGCGGGCGGGGACGGAGAGGACCGGGTCGTCCAGGTGGCTGAGGTGGTCCAGCACGTGCGGCGGGATGATCGTGCAGAACACGGGGTGCGGGGCAGGGCGGGGCAGGGCGGAGTCGGCGGCGGTGCGGGCGGTGGGGGTGCGCGTGGGGCGCTGCTTGTCGGTCATGAGACTGGCTTGCTCTGTGTGACCGGAACGAAACGCTCCGTGCGGGAGATTAGCGAAATAGAGGGACTCGTCACCTCTGGGGCGTTACGGCACTCCGGTCCCGCATACTGATACGCGTCAGCGCAACAGGGAACGCCTCGGTTAGGCTGCGGAGCATCATGCGTTACGGGCTGCTTCTCCTTAGCTGCCGCGGCGAGGGCCTGTAGTCGAGGTCGACCCCCTCCCCGCGGAGTTCGGTGTTGCGGTGAATCCGCCGCCCGTCGGCCGTTTTCAGTGGACACTGAGGAGCCCCGCGCACCATGTCGAATCCCGCCGACGCATCCCGTACCGCCACCGCCGACCAGCCGGTGAGCCGTCGGACCCCCCTCACCCGGGACAGCGTCACCCAGCGTCCCTCCGGCATGCCGACCGGCCGGTACCGCGGCTACGACGCCGTCGACCTGGCCGACCGCACCTGGCCCGAGCGGCGCGTCACCAAGGCCCCCCGCTGGCTCTCCACCGACCTGCGGGACGGCAACCAGGCCCTGATCGACCCCATGTCGCCCGCCCGCAAGCGCGAGATGTTCGACCTGCTGGTGCGGATGGGCTACAAGGAGATCGAGGTCGGCTTCCCCTCCTCCGGCGAGACGGACCACGCCTTCGTCCGCTCCATCATCGAAGAGGACGCCATCCCCGAGGACGTGACCATCTCCGTCCTGACCCAGGCCCGCGAGGACCTGATCGAGCGCACCGTCCAGTCCCTGAAGGGCGCCCACCGGGCCACCGTCCACCTGTACAACGCCACCGCGCCCACCTTCCGCCGGGTCGTCTTCCGCGGCTCCCGCGACGACGTCAAGCAGATCGCCGTCGACGGCACCCGGCTGGTCATGGAGTACGCCGAGAAGCTGCTGGACGCGCGGACCGCCTTCGGCTACCAGTACAGCCCGGAGATCTTCACCGACACCGAGCTGGACTTCGCGCTGGAGGTCTGCGAGGCGGTGATGGACGTCTGGCAGCCCGAGGAGGGCCGCGAGATCATCCTCAACCTGCCCGCCACCGTGGAGCGCTCCACCCCCTCCACCCACGCCGACCGCTTCGAGTGGATGTCGCGGAACCTCTCCCGCCGCGAGTTCGTCTGCCTCTCCACCCACCCGCACAACGACCGCGGCACCGCCGTCGCCGCCGCCGAGATGGCCGTGATGGCCGGCGCCGACCGCGTGGAGGGCTGCCTGTTCGGCCAGGGCGAGCGGACCGGCAACGTCGACCTGGTCACGCTGGGCATGAACCTCTTCTCCCAGGGCGTCGACCCGATGATCGACTTCTCGCAGATCGACGAGGTCCGCCGGACCGCCGAGTACTGCAACCAGATGGAGGTCCACCCGCGCCACCCCTACGTGGGCGACCTCGTCTACACCGCCTTCTCCGGCTCCCACCAGGACGCCATCAAGAAGGGCTTCGACGCCATGGAGGCCGACGCGGCCGCCCAGGGCAAGACCCTCGACGACATCGAGTGGGCCGTCCCCTACCTGCCCATCGACCCCAAGGACGTCGGCCGCTCCTACGAGGCCGTCATCCGGGTCAACTCGCAGTCCGGCAAGGGCGGCATCGCCTACGTCCTGAAGAACGACCACCACCTCGACCTGCCGCGCCGCATGCAGATCGAGTTCTCCCGGCTGATCCAGGCCAAGACCGACGCCGACGGCGGCGAGGTCACCCCGGCCGCGATCTGGTCCGCCTTCCAGGACGAGTACCTGCCCAACCCCGAGAACCCCTGGGGCCGCATCCAGATCCGGGCCGGCCAGACCACCACCGACGTCGAAGGCGTCGACCGGCTGACCGCCGAGGCCGTCGTGGACGGCGAGGAGACCGTCCTCAACGGCGCCGGCAACGGCCCGATCTCGGCCTTCTTCGACGCCCTGCACACCATCGGCATCGACGTACGCCTGCTCGACTACCAGGAGCACACCATGAGCGAGGGCGCCAACGCCGTCGCCGCCTCCTACATCGAGTGCGCCATCGACGACAAGGTGCTCTGGGGCATCGGCATCGACGCCAACACCACCCGCGCCTCCATGAAGGCCGTGGTCTCCGCGGTCAACCGCGCCGCCCGCTGACCCTCCGCGCCCCACCGCGCCCCTGACGGCCCGCCCGTCCCGTACGCGGTGGGGCGTCGGGTTACGGCCAGGTCACCGCGCGGGGCACGGCGCGACGGTGCGCCAGACGCGACGGAGGTGCGACGTGCTGCCCAGGAGCCGACCAGGACGGGCCGCGAAGAACCGGCGCCCGCGCGTCTGCGGAGTCCGCACCCACTGGACCACCGTCGCCGACGGGGAGTTCCACTGCCCCGCCTGCGGCGGCGACCGCAACTACCAGCGCCGCACCGGCCGCCGCAGGCTCACCCTGCTCGGCCTGCCCGTGCTGCCCCGCGGTGAGGCCGGGCCCGTCGTCGAGTGCGCCTCCTGCGAGGGCCACTTCCCGACCGACGCGCTCGCCCGCCCCACCACGACCCGCTTCTCGGCCCTGCTGCGTGACGCCGTGCACACCGTCGCGCTCGCGGTCCTCGCCGCCGGCGGCACCGGCTCGCGCACCGCGCTGGCCGCCGCCGTGGAGGCCGTGCGCGACGCCGGGTACGAGGACTGCACCGCCGAGCGGCTCACCGCCGTCGCCGACACGCTCGCCGCCGACACCGGGCGGCAGGCCGGCGACGGCGGCGCCGAGGCGCCCCTCGCCGCCGAGCTGCACGAGGCGCTCGACCCGCTCGCCCCGCACCTCGCCGAACTCGGCCGCGCCTCGCTGCTGCTGCGCGCCGCCGGCATCGCCCTGGCCGACGGCCCCTACACCCCGGCCGAACGCGACGTCCTCACCACCGTCGGCGCCGCCCTCACCCTGCCCCGCGACGAGGTCGCCGACCTCCTCACCGCCGCCCGCACCCCCTCCTGAGACCCCGCGCGCCCGCCCGGTCCCGGCCGTACGGGACAATGGAGCCCATGAGCCTGTTCCGCGACGACGGCATCGTGCTGCGCACCCAGAAGCTGGGCGAGGCGGACCGGATCATCACCTTCCTCACCCGCCGCTACGGCCGGGTCCGCGCCGTCGCCCGCGGGGTGCGGCGCACCAAGTCGAAGTTCGGCGCCCGCCTGGAGCCCTTCTCCCACGTCGACGTGCAGTACTTCGCCCGCGGCAGCGAGCTGATCGGCCGCGGCCTGCCGCTCTGCACCCAGACCGAGACCATCGCCGCGTACGGCTCCGGCATCGTCACCGACTACGACCGCTACACCGCCGGCACCGCCATGCTGGAGACCGCCGAGCGGTTCACCGACCACGAGGGCCAGCCCGCCGTCCAGCAGTACCTTCTACTCGTCGGCGGACTGCGCACCCTCGCCCGCGGCGAGCACGCCCCCCGGCTGGTCCTCGACGCCTTCCTGCTGCGCTCGCTGGCCGTCAACGGATACGCGCCGAGCCTCGGCGACTGCGCGCGCTGCGGCATGCCCGGCCCGAACCGTTTCTTCTCCGTCGCCGCCGGCGGCAGCGTCTGCGGGGAGTGCCGGGTGCCCGGCAGCGTCGTACCCTCTGCGGAGGCCGTCGGCCTGCTCAGCGCGCTGCTCAGCGGCGACTGGGCGTCGGCGGACGCGTGCGAGGGGCGGCACGTGCGGGAGGGCAGCTCCCTCGTCTCCGCCTACCTCCACTGGCACCTGGAACGCGGACTGCGCTCGCTGCGGTACGTGGGCAGGTAGCGGCACGGCGCGGGCGGGGGCGAGCGCCGGGCCCGCCACCGAGCACCTGAGATCTTTGAGAACTGGGAGACGAACACCTCATGGCACGACGCGGAATCCTCGGCCGCAACCGGCGCGACTACCAGACCCCCGAGCCGCACCCCTCGGGCGCCCGCCCGCCGACGATCCCCGGCGAGCTGGTCCCCGGCCACGTCGCCGTCGTCATGGACGGCAACGGCCGCTGGGCCAAGGAACGCGGCCTGCCCCGCACCGAGGGACACAAGGTGGGCGAGGGCGTCGTCATGGACGTCCTCAAGGGATGCCTGGAGATGGGCGTCAAGAACCTCTCCCTGTACGCCTTCTCCACCGAGAACTGGAAGCGCTCCCCGGACGAGGTCCGCTTCCTGATGAACTTCAACCGCGACGTCATCCGCCGCCGCCGCGACGAGATGGACGCCCTCGGCATCCGTATCCGCTGGGTCGGCCGGATGCCCAAGCTGTGGAAGTCGGTCGTCCAGGAGCTCCAGGTCGCCCAGGAGCAGACCAAGGACAACGACGCCATGACGCTGTACTTCTGCGTCAACTACGGTGGCCGCGCCGAGATCGCCGACGCCGCCCAGCGCATGGCCGAGGACGTCGCCGCCGGCCGCCTCGCCCCGTCCAAGGTCGGCGAGAAGACCCTCCAGAAGTACCTGTACTACCCCGACATGCCCGACGTCGACCTCTTCGTCCGCCCCAGTGGCGAGCAGCGCACCTCCAACTACCTGCTCTGGCAGAGCGCCTACGCCGAGATGGTCTTCCAGGACGTGCTGTGGCCCGACTTCGACCGCCGTGACCTGTGGCGCGCCTGCCTGGAGTACGCCCAGCGCGACCGCCGCTTCGGCGGCGCCGTGGAGACCCCGCAGCCCGCGGTACCGCCCCAGCAGGGCTGAGGGCACCCCGCCCGCACGGGAAGAGGCCCCTGGGGCGCGTACGGACCTGCTACGCGCCCCAGGGGCCTCCTGGGCTTCCTTCGGCGGTGCTACTTCTCGGACGTCCCCGCGCTCGCGCTGCACTCGGCGCAGGTGCCGAAGATCTCGACCGTGTGGTCGACGTCCACGAAGCCGTGCGAGGCCGCGACGGAGTCCGCCCACTTCTCCACCGCCGGGCCCTCGACCTCGACCGCCTTGCCGCACACCCGGCAGACCAGGTGGTGATGGTGGTCACCGGTCGAGCAGCGCCGGTACACCGCCTCGCCCTCATGGGTGCGCAGGACGTCCACCTCGCCGGCGTCCGCCAGCGACTGGAGCGTCCGGTAGACCGTCGTCAGCCCGACCGAGGCGCCCTGGTGCTTGAGGATGTCATGCAGGTCCTGGGCGCTGCGGAACTCGTCCACCCGGGCGAGGGCGGCGGCCACGGCCGCACGCTGCCGGGTGGACCGGCCCTTCACGGGGGGTCCTGCGGTCGTCACTGCACGGGTCCTTCCCACTATTCGGGGCTTCGCTCGCCAACGGGGTGCGAAGCCCCGGCCTGGACGTCTGGCCTACTCGCGGTTGGTCGGGGAAGCCGTGGTGCCGGCAACCCCCTCGTCCAGGGTGCAGGATGCCACGTCCTCGGGGGAACCCGCCGTTCCGCGTGCGCGGCGGCGGGCGAGGGGCGTGGCGGCCAGGCTCAGGAGCAGGAAGACCACGATGGCCAGCAGGACGATGGCCGCGCCCGAGGGGGCGTCCACGTAGTACGTCGTGACGGTGCCGGCCAGCGAGACGACGACGCCGATGACCATGGCGCCGGCCAGCGTCGCGCCGAAGCCCTTGGCCAGGCGCTGGGCGGCGGCGACCGGGATCACCATCATGGCGCTGACCAGCAGCAGGCCGACGATGCGCATCGCGACGGTGACGGTGACGGCGGCGGTCACCGCGATCACCAGGTTGAGCAGGCGCACCGGCAGGCCGGTGACCCGGGCGAACTCCTCGTCCTGGCAGACCGCGAAGAGCTGGCGGCGCAGGCCCAGGGTGACGGCGAGGACCAGCACGGCCAGGACGACCACCGCCGTCAGGTCCTCGGGCGAGACGGTGGTGATGGAGCCGAAGAGGTAGGTGTTGAGGTTGGCGGTGGAGCCGCCCGGCGCCAGGTTGATGATCATGACACCGCCGGCCATGCCGCCGTAGAAGAGGAGGGCCAGCGCCACGTCGCCGCTGGTCCGGCCCCGGGAGCGGATCAGCTCCATGCCGATGGAGCCGAGCACGGCGACCGCGGTGGCCATCCAGACCGGGCTGGCGTTGAGCAGGAAGCCGAGCGCCACACCGGTCATCGCCACGTGTCCGATGCCGTCGCCCATGATCGCCTGGCGGCGCTGGACCAGGTAGGTGCCGATGGCCGGCGCGGTGAGGCCGACCAGGACCGCGGCGAGCAGCGCGCGCTGCATGAAGGCGTAGTCGAAGAGGTCCATCAGTCGAACAGTCCCGTCCGGATCGGATCGGCGTTCTCGGGCGCCGCGTGCGGGTGTACGTGGTCGTGGCCGGGCAGCGCGTGCTGGCCGACGGCCTTCGGCGGCGGCCCGTCGTGGGCCACGCAGCCGTCGCGCAGGACGACGGCGCGGTCGATGAGCGGCTCCAGCGGGCCCAGCTCGTGCAGGACGAGCAGGACCGTGGCGCCCTGGGCGACCTGTGCGCGCAGCGTCTCGGCGAGCACCTCCTGGCTGGCCAGGTCCACCCCGGCCATCGGCTCGTCCATGATCAGCAGCTCCGGTTCGCCGGCCAGCGCGCGGGCGATCAGCACCCGCTGGTGCTGGCCGCCGGAGAGGGCGTTGACGGAGTCCTGGGCGCGGTCGGCCAGGCCCACCGCCTCCAGGGCGCGGTGGACGGCGTCGCGGTCGGCCTTGCGCAGCGGGCCCAGCCGGGTCCGCGAGAGGCGGCCGGAGGAGACGACCTCGCGGACGGTGGCGGGCACGCCGCCGGCGGCGGTGGTGCGCTGTGGGACGTAGCCGACGCGCGACCAGGCGCGGAAGCGGCGCAGGGGGGTGCCGAAGAGGCGGACCTCGCCACGGGTGAGCGGGACCTGGCCGATGGTGGCGCGGACGGCGGTCGACTTGCCGGAGCCGTTGGCGCCGAGCAGGGCGACGACCTCGCCGCGCCGCACCGTGAGGTCGATGCCGCGCAGGACGGGGCGGGCGTCGAGCGTGGCGACCGCGTCGGCCAGGGAGACGACCGCGTCCGCGGTGTCCGCGTCGCCGGCCTGGGGGCGGGGGGTCGGGGAGGCTCCTGCGTTCACCGGGTCCACCGTGCTTTCTCGGGGCCCTCGGGGGGCGGGGACGGTCACTTGGCGCCGAGCGCCTTCTGGAGGGCGGCCAGGTTGGACCGCATGACCTCCAGGTAGTCGTCGCCCTTCGACTGCTTCGTGATGCCCTCCAGCGGGTCCAGCACGCCGGTGCGCAGCCCGGTGTCCTCGGCGAGGATCGTGGCGGTGCGGTCGCTGGCCAGGGCCTCGAAGAAGACGGTCGTCACGTTCTCCTCGGCGGCGATCTTCTGGAGTTCCCTCATCCGCGCCGGGCTGGGCTCGGACTCCGGGTCGACACCGGCAATGCTCTCCTGGTCCAGCCCGTACCGCTCGGCGAGGTAGCCGAAGGCGGAGTGGGTGGTGATGAAGGTCTTGGAGCCGGTGTTCCGCAGGCCCTCGCGGAAGTCCTGGTCGAGCTTCTTCAGCTTGCCGGTGAGCGCCTCGGTGTTCTTCCGGTAGTCGGCGGCGTGGTCCGGGTCGGCCTTCTGGAGGGCCGCGCCGACGCCCTCGGCGATCTGCGCGTACCTGACCGGGTCGAGCCAGACGTGCGGGTCGCGGCCGGAGTCGCCGTGATCGTGGCCGTCGCCCTCCTCCTCGGCGTGGTCGTGGCCGTCGCCGCTGGAGGAGCTGTGCACCTCCAGCGTGGTGAGTTCACCGGCGTCGACGGTGTTCCTCACGCCGGCCTGGTCGACCGCCTTGTCGACGGCGGGCTGGAGGCCGCGCAGGTAGAGCAGGACGTCGGTCTCGCTCATCTGGCCGGTCTGGCGGGGGGTGATGTCCAGGTCGTGGGGTTCCACGCC
The DNA here is from genome assembly GCF_051397025.1 of Streptomyces sp. BBFR102. Lineage (NCBI taxonomy): Bacteria > Bacillati > Actinomycetota > Actinomycetes > Kitasatosporales > Streptomycetaceae > Streptomyces > Streptomyces sp. BBFR102. The sequence goes on along the minus strand of NZ_CP195757.1, from coordinate 1,490,200 downwards.
GGGGCCGGTCAGGGTGGTGACGTCGACGTGGTCCCCGCCGATCTGCTCGGCGAGGAACTCCAGCGGGTAGAACGAGGCGGTCACGGCGAGCTTGCCGTCCGCGCTCCCGCCGGAGTCGGCACCGCCGCACGCCGACAGGACGCCCAGCGAGAGGGCGGCGGCGGAGGCGGTGAGAACTATGCGGATCGAACGATTCCGGCCACGACGTATGTTCATGACACTCATTTTCAACAAAGGTGGAAACGATTGTCAAAAAAACCTTTCATCGCCACTCGGGATGCGCCACTCGGGGGAGGCCGCCGGTGTGGCCCGCCCCCGCTCCCGGGTGGCGCGCCCGTATGTCCGCCCCGGCCGCCTCTGTCCCACTCGTCCCGTTGGCCGCTCCGGGGGGCCGCCCGCATTGCCCCGATCCGGCCGTCCCCGCTCCGGCGGATTTGATCCCGGGGGTGCGGGCGCCGGTAACCTGGGTCATTCGCCGGGCCGCGGCCGCACGTGAGCCCCGGCGGACCCACCAACCGCTTCGTCGTAATGAAGAGAGCACCGTGGCCGCCGACAAGATCGACAGCATCGTCAGCCTGAGCAAGCGCCGTGGCTTCGTCTACCCGAGCAGTGAGATCTACGGTGGCCAGCGCGCCGCCTGGGACTACGGACCGCTGGGCGTGGAGCTCAAGGAGAACATCAAGCGTCAGTGGTGGCGCTACATGGTCACCTCCCGTGACGAGGTCGTCGGTCTCGACTCCTCGGTGATCCTCGCCTCCGAGGTGTGGGTCGCCTCGGGGCACGTCGCCACCTTCAGCGACCCGCTGACCGAGTGCACCTCCTGCCACAAGCGCTTCCGCGCGGACCACCTGGAGGAGGCGTACGAGGCGAAGCACGGCCGCCTCCCCGAGAACGGCCTGGCCGACATCAACTGCCCGCACTGCGGCAACAAGGGCCAGTTCACCGAGCCCAAGGAGTTCTCGGGCCTGCTCTCCACCCACCTCGGCCCCACTCAGGACTCCGGCTCCGTCGCCTACCTGCGTCCCGAGACCGCCCAGGGCATCTTCACCAACTTCGCCCAGGTGCAGCAGACCTCGCGCCGCAAGCCCCCGTTCGGCATCGCCCAGATGGGCAAGTCCTTCCGCAACGAGATCACGCCCGGCAACTTCATCTTCCGCACCCGCGAGTTCGAGCAGATGGAGATGGAGTTCTTCGTCAAGCCGGGCGAGGACGAGCAGTGGCAGGAGTACTGGATGGAGCAGCGCTGGAACTGGTACACCGGCCTGGGCCTGCGCGAGGAGAACATGCGGTGGTTCGACCACCCGAAGGAGAAGCTCTCCCACTACTCCAAGCGCACCGCCGACATCGAGTACCGCTTCCAGTTCGGCGGCTCCGAGTGGGGTGAGCTGGAGGGCGTCGCCAACCGCACGGACTACGACCTCTCCGCCCACGCCAAGGCGTCCGGCCAGGACCTGTCCTTCTTCGACCAGGAGGCCGGCGAGCGCTGGACCCCCTACGTCATCGAGCCCGCCGCCGGTGTCGGCCGCGCCATGCTGGCCTTCATGCTCGACGCGTACGTCGAGGACGAGGCGCCCAACGCCAAGGGCAAGCTGGAGAAGCGCACGGTCATGCGGTTCGACCCGCGCCTGGCCCCGGTCAAGGCCGCCGTGCTGCCGCTCTCGCGCAACCCCGAGCTGTCCCCGAAGGCCAAGGGCCTGGCGGCGGCGCTGCGCCAGCACTGGAACATCGAGTTCGACGACGCCGGCGCCATCGGCCGCCGCTACCGTCGCCAGGACGAGATCGGCACGCCGTTCTGCGTCACCGTCGACTTCGACACCCTGGACGACAACGCGGTGACCGTCCGCGAGCGCGACACCATGAAGCAGGAGCGGGTCTCCCTCGACCAGATCGAGGGCTACCTCGCCGCCCGCCTCGTCGGCTGCTGACCCACCAGGCCGCCCGGACGCCCCCGGATTCCCGCGTGGAACCCGGGGGCGTCCGGCTGCCCGGGGCCGTTGCGTGAAAAGGGTTCGCACCCCTCGCCGGTCACGGGTAGCCTCCTGGCATGTTCTCGATGATGCCCGTATACGAGTGACGCGGGCGGGCCGTGTCGCCCGTCCCCGCCCCACCTCGTCCTTCCCCTTCACCGCGCCGCGTCCGTCACGCGCCTGGGCTGTTCTGTGCCCCGTCGTGCCACGGCGTGGAGGGTCGCGTACGCGTGTCGCCTGGCGTCCTGACGCATCGCGGTGTCATCCAGAGCCCAGAAACGGAGATCCCCGTGGCCAAGAGCCGCAACAACCTGCTCGGTGTCGGCGGTCAGCGCAACAAGCTGCCCCGCAACGGACGCCCCGCCAGTGCCCCCGGCGGCCCGGCGGACAACCGCCCCGCCGCCCTCGACCAGAAGCAGGAACTCCTCCGCAAGATGCGCGAGCGCACCGCCGGGGCGTCCGCCGAAGCCCCCGGGGCCGAGGAGGAGGAGGCGACGACCCAGGAGGCGGGCGGCAACGCCTGACCTGCCGGACACCCCCGGGCCCGTGTCCCGCCCCTTCACCGGGCGGGGCGCGGGCCCGCGGTGTGCCCCGCCTGCCCGGACGTGCCCCCCGGCGGCGAGCGAAGCTCCCGGAAAGGGGGTGCGACAATGGGCAGATGTCCGCGTCTTCCCCCGCCCCCACCAGCACTGCCCCGCAGACCGTCGCGCCCGCGCCCGCGTCCGTGGCCTCCTCCCTGGCCATCGGCCCGCACCTCGTGTCGCCGCCCGTGGTGCTGGCGCCGATGGCGGGGATCACCAACGCGCCGTTCCGCACCCTGTGCCGGGAGTTCTCCGGCGGCAAGGGGCTCTTCGTCAGCGAGATGATCACCACGCGGGCGCTGGTGGAGCGCAACGAGAAGACGATGCAGCTGATCCAGTTCGGGGAGACGGAGCGGCCCCGTTCGATCCAGCTGTACGGCGTCGACCCGGCCACCGTCGGCAAGGCCGTCCGCATGATCGTGGACGAGGACCTCGCCGACCACATCGACCTCAACTTCGGCTGCCCGGTGCCGAAGGTCACCCGCAAGGGCGGCGGCTCGGCCCTGCCGTACAAGCGGAACCTCCTGCGGGCCATCCTGCGCGAGGCGGTGTCGGGGGCCGGGGAACTGCCGGTGACGATCAAGATGCGCAAGGGCATCGACGACGACCACACGACCTACCTCGACGCCGGCCGGATCGCCGTCGAGGAGGGCGTCACGGCGGTCGCCCTGCACGGCCGCACCGCCGCCCAGCACTACAGCGGCACCGCCGACTGGGACGCCATCGCCCGGCTCAAGGAGCACGTCACCGAGATCCCGGTGCTGGGCAACGGCGACATCTGGTCGGCCGCGGACGCCGTGCGCATGATGGCCGAGACCGGGTGCGACGGGGTCGTCGTCGGCCGGGGCTGCCTCGGCCGGCCCTGGCTCTTCGGGGACCTGGTCGCCGCCTTCGAGGGGACGGGCGCGCCGGCCGCGCCGACCCTGCGGGAGGTCGCTGACGTCATGGTGCGCCACGCGCGGCTGCTGGGGGAGTGGATCGGTGACGAGGCGCGCGGAGTGATCGACTTCCGCAAGCACGTCGCCTGGTACCTCAAGGGTTTCTCGGTCGGCTCCGACCTGCGCCGCAGCCTCGCGATCACCTCCTCCCTCGCCGAACTGCGCGAGCAGCTCGACACCCTCCACCTCGACCAGCCCTGGCCCGTGGGGGCGGACGGCCCGCGCGGCCGCACCTCCGGCCGCGACCGCGTCGTCCTGCCCGACGGCTGGCTCAACGACCCCTGGGACTGCGCCGGTGTGGCGCCCGAGGCCGAACTGGACACCTCCGGCGGCTGATTCCCCGCCCGCCGCAGTCCCGGCACCCTACGACGGACCCCGCGTGACCCCTCCGGTCGCGCGGGGTTCTCGCACGGCACGGCCGACGCCCGTGCGGTGACCGCGACCGGCCCCGATCGGCGCATCAGCGAAGGCGGCGGGCCGACACGCCGCGGAGACTGGGGCCATGGCAGAGCAACACACCAGGCCCGCCAGGAGATCCACCGCCGCCAAGGGTTCCCGCAAGGAGCCGGGACGCGGAGCGCGGGACGCCGCCGGGCAGGCGTGCGAGGGCCGCGCCGGCCTGATCGGCCACGGCACCGAAGGGGTCTCGGCCGTCCGCAGGGCCGAGGAGCACATCGGCCGACGCGTCGACGTGGACGTACTGGTGGTGCCCAGGACTGCCAGGACTGCCGACACCGCCGGCCCGCTCGCCACCTACGAGGCCGAACTGGACGGTGGCGGCGAGCTCTTGGAGTACCGCCGCGTACGCCGCCACCGGCGGGGCGCCGCCGACACCTGAGAAAGCTGGTCAGCCATGACGACCCCTGCGACCTGCCGCGACGAACTCGTCCGCGCCCCGCGCGCGGGAACCCTCCACGACACCCTGGAACTCGTCCTCGACCGCGGCGTGGTCGGGCCGGCCGGTGAGGCAGGGGAAGAGGGGGCCGAGCGGGTCAGGCCGCGCGAGACGCACCCCTCGTCCTCCAGTCTCCCCGGGTGCCGTACAGGCGGCGGTCCGAGACGGGGCTCCTGACCGGGCCGCTCGCCCCGCCGCCCGCCCCCGCCCGTACTGCGAGCCCGGCCGGCCGCGCCCGACCGCGCGCTGGACGACGGCGAGAGCGACCAGGAGCGCTTCGAGCGGGAAGGGGCGCCTGCTGGAGGGCCGCCCACGGGGCCCGGTTCCCGTTCACCCGCACCCCCACCCCGGGAAGCCACTGATGAACGACACGGACGAAGTGGCCTCGCCACCGCGATCGCCGCCGGGCACGCCTCTGCCGGACCCGCGAGGCGAAGCTGGCCCTGACCGGCGGCACCTGCCCGGCCGGGCGCCGGTTCAAGCTCAGCCCACAGGAGCTGGTGGCCGAGGGGAGATCGAGTACTACCCGGCGGAGATCTCGAAGAGGCGATGGCGGCCGAGGAGTCCGAGGACCAGGACACCGAGGACGAGGAGGAGAAGCGGTGAGCGGCGCCGCGGCAAGGTGGTTCGTCTCCTCGGTCGACACCGCCGGTAAGGCGGGTGCCGACCGGTGGGAAACCGGCCCGGCCCTGTCCTCCCGCGCCCAGCGCGACGCGGCGGAACGGACCACCGAGTCCCACAGCGGGCGGCGCACCCCCCGCTGTGGCCCCCCGAGAGAGAGGACGGTCCTCGCATGAGTTTCGCGACGTACGTCTACGCCGTCCGCCGGACCGGCGGCCCCGAGATCCACAGCCCCGGCCACGACGGCGGCGGGCCGGTGCGGCTGCTGCCGCTCGGCTCGTTGACCGCCGTCGTGCAGGACGTGCCGGCCGCCGATTTCACCGAGGAGGCCCTGCGACAGCGGTTCACCGACCGCGCCGACCTGGAGCGGTGCGCCCGCACCCATCACCGGGTGGTCAGCGCCGCCGCGGCGGGCGCCGCCACCGTGCCGCTGCCGCTGGCCACCCTCTACGCCAACGACGTCCGCACCAGGGTCGTCCTGGAGGAGCACGCCGAGCGGCTCAGCGAGGCCCTGCACCGGGTCGCCGGGCACGTCGAGTGGGCGGTGAAGGTGCACCGCGACATCGCCCTGCCGCTCCCGGAGCACGGGACGGCCGGGATCAGTCCGGCGGCGCCCGACGAGCCCGCCACCGGCCGGGAGCACCCGGCACGGGTCCGCGACTCCCGTGCCACCTGTGAACGGCAGGAGGAGAACGCCCTGGACGCCGTCGACCTGGTCGACCGGGTGGTCCGCACCGTCGCCGTCGCCGCCGTACGACGGCCGCTGCACGGGGTGGAGCTGACCGGGCGGGAGCGGCCGCAGCTGATGAACGGGGCCTACCTGGTGCCGCGCGACGACGAGCGGCTGCTCACCGCCGCCCTCGACACCCTGCGGCAGGACCCCAGGCTCACCGGTTTCGCGGTCGAGGCGTCCGGGCCGTGGGTGCCGTACTCCTTCGCCTCGGCCGTCCTCACGCAAGGGGCGGGCCAGGACGGCGCCCCCGCGTGAGGTGGTTGCCCCGGAGCACGTCCAGGTGCCGGTCAAGGTGCCGCTGGCCGCCCCGCTGCCGGACGGGCCTGCCGGCGGTGAACCGGTCTTTCCCAGAAGGGAGTTGACCCGCACAATCGACGGGTCAGCCGCCCCCAGGGGCGCCGCCGGACGACCGAAGGACCGCACGTGGCCCAAGACGACGCACGCAAGGCCCACCTCTCCCTCCTCGCCGACCACCGCCGCGGGGTGCTGGTCACCCTGAAGAAGGACGGCCGCCCTCAGCTGTCCAACATCGACTTCACCCACGACCCGGCGACGGGCCTCATCCGCTTCTCCACCACCGACGGCCGCGCCAAGGTCCGCAACCTGCGCCGAGACCCGCGCGTCAGCCTCCACGTCACCACCCCTGACGGCGGCGCGTACGCGGTCTACGAGGGCACCGCCACCCTCTCGGCCACGGCCGCCGCCAGGGACGACGCGGCCGTGGAGGAACTGGTGGACGTCTACCGCGCCGTCCAGGGGGAGCACCCCGACTGGGACGAGTACCGCGAGGTCATGGTGGAGGACGGCCGCCTCGTGGTCCGCTTCGCCGTCGACCACACCTACGGCTGGGTGCCGGGGGCCTGACGCGCCCGGCTCAGACTCCGCCGACCGCCGTCAGCAGCGCCAGCGGCGTGGCCGCGACCCGGGACTCCCGGACACTGGCGTACGGGTGCGGGACCGGGGCGGGGGAGTCCGCCCGGTCGTACCCGGCCGTCACCGGCGGCAGCCCGCCGGCGGTCAGTGCGGCGGCCTCGGCGAAGGCCGCCGCCACCCGGCGGGCCTCGTCGTGCAGCCCGTACCGGGCCAGGCCGAGGGCGGCCAGCGCGTTGTCGTGCGGCCAGACCGCGCCCCGGTGGTAGCCGAGCGGGTGGTACGCCGGCTGGCCCGCGGCCAGGGTGCGCACGCCCCAGCCGGAGAAGAAGTCCGGCTCCAGCAGGCGGCGCCCGACCACCTCCCCGTACTCCTTGTCGAGCAGCCCCGACCAGAGCAGGTGCCCGGCGTCCGAGGCGAGCGCGTCGAGCGGGCGGCCGTCCGCGTCGAGGGCGAGCGCGGGGAAGCCCTGCGGCTCTAGCCAGAAGTCGCGCTGGAAGCGGTCCCGCAGCTCGGCCGCGGCCTGGTCGCAGAGTTCGGCGTAGGGCACGTCCGCCCAGACGGTACGGGCCAGTTGGGCGGTGCGGCGCAGCGCGTCGTACGCGTACCCCTGGGCGCCCGCCGAGACGACCGCGCCCACCGGGCGGGAGCCGTCGGCGCGGCAGAGGGCACCGGGCGAGTCCTTCCAGTGGTGGTGGGCCAGGCCGCCCTCGTCGGCCCGGTGCAGCAGATAGCCGCTGGTGGCGAGCCCGCCGTGGTCCAGCATCCAGCCGACCGCCGCCCGGGCGTGCGGCTCCAGCCGCCGCGCGAGCGCCGGGTCCCCGGTCCGCTCGGTGTACGCGCCGAGCAGCACCAGGAAGAGCGGGGTGGCGTCGACCGAGCCGTAGTACCGCCCGTAGGGGACCTGGCCGAAGTGGGCCAGTTCGCCGTGGCGCACCTCGTGCACGATCCGGCCGGGCCGGGCCGCCGGGTCCGTGGCGCCAGGGTCGTCCGGGGCCTGGGAGGCGGCCAGTGCCAGCAGAGTGGCCGCCGCCGGGGCCGCACGGTAGGGCAGCACGAAGAGCGAGGTCAGCAGGGCGTCGCGGCCGAAGAGCGCCGCGTACCAGGGGACGCCGGCGCCCGGCACGAGCAGCGCCTCGCCGTCCGGTCCCGCCGCCTCCACCTGGAGCAGCGCCAGCTCGGTCAGACCCCGGTCGGCGGCGGCCGCGAGCGCGGGCTCGGAGGCCGGCAGCCGCACCCCGGCGCGGTACTCCTCCACGGTCAGCGCCCGCCGGACCACCGCGTCGGCCACCGTGGCCGGGGGCGTCCGGGGCGCGGGGGCGTCGCCCGGCAGAGCCTGGACGCGGACGGTCAGCACCGCCTCCCCGGCCGCGTCGGGGCCGAGCGTCCAGACCAGGCGCCGGGCACCGGTTCCGGTCTCCTCCACCGCCTCGGGCGCGGGGTCGGCGGTGATCCGGGTGCCCGCCTGCCAGCCGCCCCGCCGGTAGCCGAACTCCACGCCGTCGGACAGGACTTCGCGGCTCCGCTGGAACGCGGCCTTGACGTAGGTGCGGTGGTCGGAGCGCAGCTCGAAGAGGTCGGCGAAGTCCGCGTCGACGGTCAGCGCGATCCGCAGCGGCGCCGCCGCCGGGGTGTTCCGCATCACCCGCAGCCGGTCGACGAGGCACCCGTCGCTCAACGCCTGCTCCCGGAAGACGGTGTACGCGGGCGGCTCGCCCGGACCGGACCGGGGCGCCAGCACGCTGCGCAGGGTCTGCTCGCCGGACGCCGGGACCAGCACCTCCGGCCCGGCCCCGTCCAGCGCCAGTTGCCACCGGCTGAGGTGCCGAGCGTCCCGGACGAACAGCCCCTTCGGGACGGCCCCCCGGCCGGCCGCCCCGGCCTCCCCCTCGTCCCCGAGCGCGGCGAACGCGCCCCCGTGCACCAGTAGATGATGGTCTCGCCGGTTCATGGCCTGGCCCTTCCTCGGTCCCGTGCCGACACGTCTCAGACGCGGACCCCGGTCGCCCGCCGGCCCGCCTGGCCCGCGTCCGTCCGCACGGCGGCCGACTCGCGGACCGGGACCGCGGAGATGCCGGTGCGGTCGGCGTGCGGCACCCGGGCGGCGGAGCGCGCCCGGAGGGCCGCCTCGGGCACGCTGGACGACGGGGCCAGGGCGAACGAGCCGGGGGCGATGCCGGGCACGCCGGGACCGGAGGCCGTCGTCGGGACGCGCTCTGCTGCGGGCGCGGCGGTCTCGGCGGCCGGGGCGGCGGTGGAGCGGTCCACGCGGTCTCTTCCCTGGAGGGTCGTACGGACACACCACTGCCCGCGTCGTGCGGCAGCCGGTGCCGTGGGGTTATGTCTGTTTGACGCGCAAAACTCACTGTGTAATGCGCTGTTGATGAGCGCAAGGGGGTAGGGCGTGTCGAGTTCGGACGGAAGGGCCGGCCCCGGGCCGGTCCGGGCGACCTGCCCGCCCTCGTCCGGAGTGGCCGCGCCACCGCACGCGGCGCGCCCTCCGACAGGTGCCCGGCCGCTCCCGGGCGGCCGTCGGCCCCGCCTCGACCGGCTCTTCCGCGCCGAGGGGTCGTGGCGGATGGCCCCGGCGTCCGAGGGGGCTCATGGCGGCCCACCCGACGCCTGAGGCGACCTTCCGGGTGCGCTCATCCGAGCGCCGCTCCAGGATTGGCGGAAACCCGCGCCCCCTGTCGTCCCAGCAGGCGGCACCCCGTGCCGAGAGTGCCGGTGTGCGGTGCGAGCTGTTCGCCTGGTGTGCGGAAGTCGTCCACATGGTGGCCCAAACCCCCTTCGCGGGGCGTGATTCTCGCCACCCCTGATCGGGCCCCCGCTCAGATGAGCGTGAATGGCGGGCCTGTACTTGTCAAAGGGTGGCACTGGGTGCCAATGCTCGATCATTCTTAAGTCGAACTCCATGATGGCCGAGCGTGACCGAACTGGGCGCCGGCGCACACGTTCCGCCTTGATGCCTTCGACTCTTGAAGGCGGATTGCGAGTCCATGCTTCCCTGTGACCACTTTCGATCTGCTGGCAGACGGGTGGCCGCGGCCCCATGACGCACAAGTGGACGTACCCAGGTGCCTTCGATCTGGGTATGTTCCTCGCCGTCAGGGCAGCCAGTCCGCGAGGAGTCGAATCCCGTGTCGGAATCGAAGAACACAGAACCCGCCGTAACGAACGCCGGTGCCGAGCAGGCGCAGAAGTTCGTCTACGACTTCACCGAGGGCAACCGCGACCTCAAGGACCTCCTCGGCGGCAAGGGGGCCAACCTCGCCGAGATGACCAACCTGGGTCTGCCCGTCCCTCCGGGCTTCACCATCACCACCGAGGCGTGCAAGACGTACCTCGACAGCGGTGACGAGCCCACGGAGCTCCGCGACGAGGTGAGTGCGCACCTCGACGCCCTGGAGCGGACCATGGGCAAGAAGCTCGGCCAGGCCGACGACCCGCTGCTGGTCTCGGTGCGTTCCGGTGCCAAGTTCTCGATGCCGGGCATGATGGACACCGTCCTCAACATCGGCCTCTCCGACAAGTCCGTGAAGGGCCTCGCCGCGCAGTCCGGCGACGAGCGCTTCGCCTGGGACTCGTACCGCCGCCTCATCCAGATGTTCGGCAAGACCGTCCTGGACGTCGACGGCGACCTCTTCGAAGAGGCCCTGGAGGCCGCGAAGAAGGCCAAGAAGGTCACGGTCGACACCGACCTGGACGCGGCCGAGCTGAAGAAGCTCGTCACCAAGTTCAAGAAGATCGTCAAGACCGAGGCCGGGCGTGACTTCCCGCAGGACCCGCGCGAACAGATGGACCTCGCCATAAAGGCCGTCTTCGACTCCTGGAACGGCGACCGCGCCAAGCTCTACCGCCGCCAGGAGCGCATCCCGCACGACCTGGGCACCGCGGTCAACATCTGCTCCATGGTCTTCGGCAACCTCGGCCCCGACTCCGGCACCGGCGTCGCCTTCACCCGCGACCCCGCCAGCGGTCACCAGGGCGTCTACGGCGACTACCTGCAGAACGCGCAGGGCGAGGACGTCGTCGCCGGTATCCGCAACACCGTGCCGCTCGCCGAGCTGGAGTCGATCGACAAGAAGTCGTACGACCAGCTCATGGAGATCATGGAGACGCTGGAGACCCACTACAAGGACCTCTGCGACATCGAGTTCACCATCGAGCGCGGCCAGCTCTGGATGCTCCAGACCCGCGTGGGCAAGCGGACCGCCGGCGCCGCCTTCCGCATCGCCACCCAGCTCGTGGACCAGGGCCTCATCGACGAGGCCGAGGCGCTCCAGCGGGTCAACGGCGCGCAGCTGGCCCAGCTGATGTTCCCCCGCTTCGACGACTCCACCTCCGTCGACACCATCGGCCGGGGCATCGCCGCCTCGCCCGGTGCCGCCGTCGGCAAGGCCGTCTTCGACTCGTACACCGCCATCAAGTGGTCGCGCTCCGGCGAGAAGGTCATCCTGATCCGCCGGGAGACCAACCCGGACGACCTGGACGGCATGATCGCCGCCGAGGGCATCCTCACCTCGCGCGGCGGCAAGACCTCGCACGCCGCCGTCGTCGCCCGCGGCATGGGCAAGACCTGCGTCTGCGGCGCCGAGGACCTGGAGGTCGACACCAAGCAGCGCCGGATGACCGCGCCGGGCGGCCTCGTCGTCGAGGAGGGCGACGTCGTCTCCATCGACGGCTCCACCGGCAAGGTCTACCTCGGCGAGGTGCCCGTCGTGCCGTCGCCGGTCGTGGAGTACTTCGAGGGCCGCATGCACGCCGGCGCCGACGACGCCGACGAACTGGTCGCCGCCGTCCACCGGATCATGGCCTACGCCGACCGCGTCCGCCGCCTGCGGGTGCGCGCCAACGCCGACAGCGCCGAGGACGCGCTGCGCGCCCGCCGCTTCGGCGCGCAGGGCATCGGCCTGTGCCGCACCGAGCACATGTTCCTCGGTGAGCGGCGCGGGATGGTCGAGAAACTGATCCTCGCCGACACCGACGCCGAGCGGGAGACCGCGCTGGAGCAGCTGCTGCCGCTCCAGAAGAAGGACTTCGTGGAGCTGTTCGAGGCGATGGACGGCCTGCCCGTCACCGTCCGCCTCCTCGACCCGCCGCTCCACGAGTTCCTGCCCGACATCACCGAGCTGTCGGTCCGCGTCGCCCTCGCCGAGTCCCGCCAGGACGCCAACGAGAACGACCTGCGCCTGCTCCAGGCCGTCCACCGCCTGCACGAGCAGAACCCGATGCTCGGCCTGCGCGGCGTCCGCCTCGGCCTGGTCATCCCCGGCCTGTTCACCATGCAGGTCCGCGCCATCGCCGAGGCCGCCGCCGAGCGGAAGAAGGCCAACGGAGACCCGCGCGCCGAGATCATGATCCCGCTGGTCGGCACCGTCCAGGAGCTGGAGCTGGTCCGCGACGACGCCGAGCAGGTCCTCGCCGAGGTGCAGAAGGAGACCGGCGTCGACCTGAAGCTGGCGCTCGGCACCATGATCGAGCTGCCCCGCGCCGCGCTGACCGCCGGCCAGATCGCCGAGGCCGCCGAGTTCTTCTCCTTCGGCACCAACGACCTCACCCAGACCGTGTGGGGCTTCTCCCGGGACGACGTGGAGGCCAGCTTCTTCACCGCCTACCTGGAGAAGGGCATCTTCGGGGTCTCGCCCTTCGAGACCATCGACAAGGACGGCGTCGGCAAGCTCGTCCGCGACGCCGTCGAGGCCGGCCGGGCGACCCGTCCCGACCTCAAGCTCGGCGTCTGCGGTGAGCACGGCGGCGACCCCGAGTCGGTCCACTTCTTCCACGAGGTCGGACTCGACTACGTCTCCTGCTCGCCGTTCCGCATCCCGGTCGCCCGCCTGGAGGCCGGCCGCGCCGCCGCCGCCTCGAAGGGCAGCGACAGCCGCTGACCCGGACGGGCGCAGACTCCCGGAGCCGGACGCACGCCACCCTGACCCTCACCGGCGTGCGGCGTGACGGCTCCGGTTCCCCGGGGACCGGGCCCGGCGCCACCCCTGTGCGGGGGGAGCGCCGGGCCCGGCCCGGCGGCAGAGCCCCTGGGACCCGCTTCACGAGGGCGGGACCCAGGGGCTCTGCGGTGTCCCGGCCGCGGAGGCGTACGCCGTCTCGGACCGTGGGCCCCCCGCCGGAGTCGCAGGGCTCCCGGATAAGGTCATGCTCATGCCTGACATCGCCCTGACCAGCGTCATCCTGCTCTGCGTGGCCGCGCTGGCCGCCGGCTGGATCGACGCCGTGGTCGGCGGCGGCGGGCTGCTCCTGCTGCCCGCGCTGCTCCTGGGGCTCCCCGCCGGCACCTCCGCCGCCGTCGCCCTCGGCACCAACAAGGCCGTCGCCATCGTCGGCACCACCGGCGCGGCCGTCACCTACGTCCGCCGAGCCCCCGTCGACGTCCGCACCGCCGTCCGGATCGGGCTGGCCGCGCTCGCCGGCTCGACGGGCGGCGCCTTCTTCGCGGCGGGGATGAGCACCGAGGTGCTCAAGCCGGTGATCATGGTGGTGCTGCTCGCCGTCGCCGCCTTCGTCATCCTCAAGCCCGCCTTCGGCACCGCCGCGCCCCCGCCCGGAGCGGCCTCCCGCCGCCGCACCCTCGCCGCGATCGGCCTCGCCGGACTCGGCATCGGCTTCTACGACGGGCTGATCGGCCCCGGCACCGGCACCTTCCTCGTCCTGGCGCTGACCGCCATCCTCCACCTGGACCTCGTCACCGCCTCCGCCACCGCGAAGATCGTCAACTGCTGCACCAACGCCGGGGCGCTCGCCATGTTCGCCTGGCAGGGCGCCGTGCTGTGGCAGCTGGCCGCGCTGATGGCCGTCTTCAACCTCGTCGGCGGCACCCTCGGCGCCCGCACCGCCCTCAAGCGCGGCAGCGGCTTCGTCCGGATCGTCCTGCTGGTCGTCGTCCTCGCCCTGGTCGCCGACATGGCGTACGAGCAGTGGCTGGCCTGACCGGGCCGCGCACCGGCCGGCCCGTCACCTGAGCCCGCGTGCCAGCAGCCACAGCCCCAGGCAGAAGAAGAACCAGGTCCCGGCCCCGACCCCCAGGCTCACCGCCCTGCGCCGCGACGGCCCCGCCGCCCCGGCGGCGCGGACCGGGCGCCGGGCGGGCCCGGTCAGAGCCCGCCTCCGCGCGTGTGGCGGTGCAGCAGCCAGGTGCCGCCGGCCGCCGCCAGCCCCAGCGCCGCCACCCCGGCCGTGACCTGCACCGGGTCGGAGCCGAGCGCCGATTCGACGCCCGCCACGGAACCCTGGGTCACCTTCTCCCCGGCGCTGTCCGCCCGCTCACCTCCCGGCCCCGAACGCCCCTCGGCGCCGGGGCCGTCGGGCCGCTCGCCCGGCAGCGACTCCTGCCGCTCCCCGACGCCCTCGGAACCCAGCGAGGTGAGCGTCACCACCAGGTCCGCGGCCACCACCTCCCCCCCGGGGCAGCGCGCCACGATCTCGTACGTGCCCGGGACCGCCGAGCGCGGCACCCGGAAGGTGCCCCGCGCGTCCTCGCCCTCCGCCTCCGGCGCGAGGCTGAACCGCCCGGCGCCGACCGCGCCCGCGTCCCCCGTGACGGCCCCGCCGCCCTGCCCCTCCTCCGGCCGGCAAGCACCGGTCACCAGGGTGACCGCCGCGCCGGGCGCCACCTGCCGGGGTTCGACGGCCGCCCGCCCGCCGCTCCCCGCGTCGGCGTACGCGGCCGGGGCGGCGGACAGGGCGAGACCGGCACCGAGGGCGGTGGCCGCTCGGACCGTACCGGTCAGCAGACGGGCAGTACGCATGGTGCTCCTTAGCCACAGACGACAGCGGCACACGGGTGCCGCCGGGGCGCGTCCCCGCTACCGAGGTAAAGCCGCCCCGCCGCCCGCCGCCTGTCGGACGCCTCGTCACAGCCCCTCGCCCACCCGCCCGCCTGACTCCGCGCCAGCCCTGTCGACGCAGGTCACAACGGGTGCACCCGCCACGGCCCGCCCCGCGCCGCACCTCGCCGGTGAACGGGTGACCCGCACCCCCGACCGGCCCAACCCGCCGTCCGGGCCCCGCGCCCGACGTACGGTGTGCGCGTCACACCGCCGAGCAGAGGGACCCGACATGACCGCCCCGCAGGAGTCCGCGGCCCCGCCCGCGATCGTCGTCGTCACGACCGTCGACACCCCCGACCGAGCCGAGACCCTGGCAGCCGGAGCCGTCGAGGCCCGCCTCGCCGCCTGCGTGCAGATCGTCGGCCCGGTGACCTCGGTCTACCGCTGGCGGGGCGCCGTCGAGGACGCCCGCGAATGGCAGCTCCACCTCAAGACCGCCGCGTGGCGCTACCCCGCCCTGGAGGAGTGGCTGCTGCACCACCACGACTACGACACCCCGGAGATCCTCGCCACGCCCGTCACCGACGGCAGCCCCGCCTACCTCCGCTGGATCGCCGAGGAGACGGCACCTGACGCCGGGTGAAACTGGGCGAGGCCGATGAGGGGGACGCGCTGTCCGGCCCGGCCGGGGAGGCGGTCACCAGGCCGTTCAGGGCCGCCGGTGCACCGAGACCGCGTACGCGCCGCCGTCGTACGGCTCCCGGGACCACGTGGCGTACCGCGCCTCCAGGGCGAGGCCCGAAGCCGAGCAGTGCGCGTCGTACGCCTCCAGGGTGTACCCCCGGTCCAGGGAGAACCCCGCCACCAGCCGGCCCCCCGGCCGCACGTGCCCGGCCACTCCGGCGACCAGGGCGGCCTCCGTCCCCGGCGCGGTGAACAAGGGGACGTTGCCCGCCATCACCACCACGTCGAAGGACCGCCCGAGGTCGAGCCCGGCCAAGTCGCTCCGGTGCCAGTCGAGTCGGGGCGCGAGACGCCGGGCGGTCGCCAGCATCGACGCGTCGAGATCCACCCCCACCACGTCGATCCCGTGCCGGGCCAGCTCGATCGCCACCCGCCCCGTCCCGCACCCGGCGTCGAGCACACTGCCCGGCCCCAGGGACCGCACCAGCTCCGCCTCCCCGTGCACGTCCCCGCCCTCGGCGGCGATGCCGTCGAACCGGGCCTGATACGCGTCGCCGTTCCACACCATGCGGGAACTCTGGCACACGGGCCTCTGCCCGCCCGGAGCCGGGGGAGGGGCGGGGCACGCCCTGTCCGGGGGGTACCGTCCGGGCCGCCGAGCCCTCCTGCTTCGTGCGCGTTCACCAACGAGGAAGCACCCCCGAGCAGTTCGGTGCCAGGAGGCGTCGCGGCGCTGTCACCGTCGCCCCTCGCGACATCCCTTGCCAGGTGTGCACCGCGCTGGCTCTCCCCGAGCCGGCATGGCAGAACGACCTTGCCGTCTTCCTCGCCCATGGCATCAAGGAGTCAGGTGGCACCTGGGACGTAGGGGCGCAGAGCCGATCCGACTCCGATCTGCTCGGCATGATCGATCTGAACGCCCAGGGCCAGGACGACGCCGCCGACGCCGCTGTGAGGTGGATACGGGACCACCGTGCCGCGACTGAATCGGTCCCGCGTCCCCTGTATGTCCCCTGGATCTTGATTCGCACGGAAAAGCGGGGGCCGCCACTGTGGAGTGGCGGCCCCCGCTGCAACGTTTTTGCAGGCCAGCTCCGGTGCCGGAGTGCTGGCGTCTGGTGGGGCGGGTGGGACTCGAACCCACGGCCGACGGATTATGAGTCCGCTGCTCTAACCGGCTGAGCTACCGCCCCGTAGCGGCGTGTCGCGTACATGTGTACGTGCCGTCTGCCGCAGCATAGCCGCTCATACGATCTGCTGCCCCGGCTGGTCGGCCTTGCCTGATCTTGAGGACTCCGCGACGGCGCGTGTGGTTCCACCAACGGGGAAGAAGCTCCGCACAGGAACCCCGACGAGACGTCGAGAGCACGAAAAAGGGCCCCCGAGGGGGCCCTCATCGTTTGCTCTCCCGACTGGACTCGAACCAGTAACCTGCCGGTTAACAGCCGGCTGCTCTGCCAATTGAGCTACAGGAGATCGAGCTCCCCCGACTGGACTCGAACCAGTAACCTGCCGGTTAACAGCCGGCTGCTCTGCCAATTGAGCTACAGGGGAATGCTGCGTCGCATCGAACGGGACTCCCGTGCGGAGTGCTCCACCGGGCGCTCGTTCGCTGCGACACATACATTAGCGCAAGCAGGGGGGTGCTTCGCCAATCGGTACCCGGCGGGGCCTCGTCCCTGCCGCCGCGCTCGGCAGGACCGACCACTACGGAAGGGTGGCAGTTGATGCGCTACCGGCTCACCTTCGTCGCCGGAGTGGCCCTGGGCTACGTGCTCGGGAGCCGCGCGGGCCGCGAGCGGTACGAACAGTTGAGGAAGTGCGCGGAGCGGGTGGCCCGGAATCCGGCGGTCCGCAACGCCGCCGAGAGCGCCGCCCAGCAGGGGCGGGGCTTCGCCGACAAGGCGTACCACGCGGTGAGCGAGCGGGTCGGCGACCGTGTTCCGGCGCCGGTCGCCGAGCGGGTGCGGTCGCTGCGCGAACGTGGCCAGGGCCCGGGTGACGACTGGGGAACCGGGAACGTCTGAGACCGACCTCACACCCGCCGTCCGCCCGGCACGGACCCCGGGGCGCCCCGTCTTTACGGGGCGCCCTTCGCGTGCGGCAGAATCGTCGTATGGGGATAGTCGCCGGGCTGGACAGTTCGTCCGCATTCACGCGCATGGTCGTCTGTGACACCGAGACGGGTGCCGTACTGCGGCAGGGATACGCGCCGCATCCGAAGGAAGGGGAGGGGCCGGTCCCGGACGTCGATCCGCAGAGCTGGCTGCTCTCGCTCGGCGAGGCCGCGGCCGGCGGGCTGCTGGAGGGCGTCGAGGCGATCGGAGTCTCCGCCCAGCAGAACGGCCTGGTGCCGCTGGACGCGCAGGGCGCCACCGCCCGCCCCGCCATGGTCGGCGGGGACCGGCGGGCGCAGGTCGCCGCGGCCGACCTGACGGCGGAACTCGGCGGGCGCGAGGCGTGGGCGCGGGCGGTCGGCTCTGTGCCGCAGCCCGCCCAGCCGGTGGCCAAGCTGCGCTGGCTGGCGAGGAACGAGCCGGAGAACGCCGCCCGTACCGTGGGCCTGCTCCAGGCCCACGACTGGCTGGTCTGGCAGTTGCTGGGCCGGCCCGCCCGCCGCACCACGGACCGGGGCGGTGCCTCGGGCACCGGCTACTGGTCGGCGGCGTCGGGGGAGTACCGCCCCGAACTGGTGGAGCTGGCGCTCGGCCACCGGGCGGTACTGCCCGAGGTGATCGGCCCGGCCGAGGCGGCGGGCACCACTCCGGAGGGGCTGCTGATCTCGGCGGGGACCGGCGAGACGATGGCGGCCGCCTTCGGTCTCGGCGTCGGCCACGGCGACGCCGTGGTCTCCCTGGGCGCCTCCGGCTCGGTGATGGCCGTGCACCACGAGGCCGCCTGGGACCCGGACGGCCTGATCACCTCCTTCGCGGACGCCACCGGCATGCACCTGCCGGTGGTCCACACCCTCAACGCGGTCCGCGCCCTGCGCGGCACCGCCGACCTGCTCGGCGTCGACCTGCCCGAACTGTCGCGGCTGGCCCTGGAGTCGACGCCCGGCTCGCACGGCCTGGTGCTACTGCCGTACCTGGAGGGAGAACGCACCCCCCGGCTGCCGCACACCGCGGGGACGCTCAGCGGGCTGCGCCGCGAGTCGATGAAGCGCGAGCACCTGGCACGGGCCGCCTTCGAGGGGATGCTCTGCTCGCTCGCCGACGCCCTCGACGTGCTGCGCGGTCGGGGCGTGGCGATCCGCCGCGTCTTCCTGCTGGGTGCCGCCGCCGACCTGCCGGCGGTCCGGGCCGCCGCCCCGATGATCTTCGGCGCCCCGGTGATCGTCCCCGAACCGGCGGACTACGCGGCGCTGGGCGCGGCCCGCCAGGCTGCCTGGGCCCTCGGCGTCGAGCGCGGCACCCTGGACCGCTCGGCCCCGCCGATGTGGGGCGGGGCGGCGGGCCAGCACGCCGAACCGGGCGAGGAACTCGCCGTCGGCCAGGCCGTACGCCAGCAGTACACGGCCGTGCGGGACCAGACCCACCCGGACGCCTTCGGCGGTGTCCCGCTGTCCTGACCTGCGACGGGCCGACGGGAGGGCCGCGGGCGCCCGGGAGGCTCGGCCCGGGTTGGGTAAAACCGGTGGGTTCCGGTGGCCGGGTGGCGCAGGATGGGTGCGCATCCCGTACGGCCGATCCGGAAGAGACCCGTGCTCATACGACTTCTGCGGACGTATCTGCGTCCGTACCAGAAACCCATCGCGCTGGTGATGGTGCTCCAACTGCTCCAGACCTGCGCGGCCCTGTACCTTCCGTCGCTCAACGCGGACATCATCGACCGGGGCGTCGTGCGGGGCGACACGGGAGTGATCCTCGGGCTGGGCGCCGTCATGCTGGCGGTGACGCTGGTGCAGATGGCGGGCAACATCGGCGCCGTCTACTTCGGTGCCCGTACCGCCGCCGCCCTCGGCCGGGACGTGCGGGCGGCCGTCTTCGACCGGGTGCAGTCCTTCTCAGCACGGGAGTTGAACGGGTTCGGGGCGCCCTCCCTGATCACCCGGACCACCAACGACGTCCAGCAGGTCCAGATGCTGGCCCTGATGACCTTCACACTGATGGTGACCGCGCCCATCATGTGCGTCGGCGGCGTGATCATGGCGCTCGGACAGGACGTGCCGCTCTCCGGGGTGCTGCTGGCCGTACTGCCCCTGATGGCGGCCTCGGTCGGCGTGGTCGTGTGGCGGCTGCGGCCGCTCTTCCGCGCCATGCAGAAGCGGCTGGACACCGTCAACCGGGTGCTGCGGGAGCAGATCACCGGCAACCGCGTCATCCGCGCCTTCGTCCGCGACCGGTACGAGGCGGAGCGGTTCGGCCGGGCCAACACCGACCTGACCGAGGTGTCGCTCGGCACCGGCCGGCTGCTGGCGCTGATGTTCCCGCTGGTGATGCTGGTGGTGAACCTGTCCTCGCTGGCCGTGGTCTGGTTCGGCGCCCACCGGATCGACAGCGGTGCCATGGAGATCGGCTCGCTCACCGCCTTCCTCGCCTACCTGATGCAGATCGTCATGTCCGTCATGATGGCCACCTTCATGTTCATGATGGTGCCGCGCGCCGAGGTGTGCGCCGAGCGTATCCAGGAGGTTCTCCGGACCAGTAGCAGTGTCGTTCCGCCCGACGAGCCGGTCCGCGAACTGGCCGGCCGGGGCACGCTGGAGCTACGCGCCGCCGGGTTCCGCTACCCGGGCGCCGAGGAGTGGGTCCTGCGCGACGTGGAGCTGTTCACCGGGCCCGGCGAGACCACCGCCGTGATCGGCTCGACCGGCTCCGGCAAGACCACGCTGCTCGGCCTCGCCGCCCGGCTGATCGACCCCGTCGAGGGCGAGGTCCTGGTCGGCGGCGTCGACATCCGCCGCATCGCGCCGGAGCTGCTGGCCCGCACCGTCGGCCTGGTCCCGCAGAAGCCGTACCTCTTCTCCGGCACCGTGGCGAGCAACCTGCGCTACGGCAACCCGGAGGCGAGCGACGAGGAGCTGTGGCACGCGCTGGAGGTGGCGCAGGCCAAGGAGTTCGTCGAGCGGCTGGACGGCGGCCTGGACGCACCCGTCTCGCAGGGCGGCACCAACGTCTCCGGCGGCCAGCGGCAGCGACTGGCCATCGCCCGCACCCTGGTGCAGCGCCCCGAGATCTACCTCTTCGACGACTCGTTCTCGGCACTGGACTACGCGACCGACGCGGCGCTGCGGGCGGCCCTGCGCGCGGAGACCGCCGAGGCGGGCGTGGTGATCGTCGCCCAGCGGGTGTCGACCATCCGTGACGCCGACCGGATCGTCGTCCTCGACGAGGGCCGGGTGGTGGCGGTCGGCCGCCACCACGACCTCATGGAACGGGACGAGACCTACCGGGAGATCGTGCTCTCCCAGCTGACGGAAGCGGAGGCCGCGTGATGGCAGATCCGACGGGCGCGCCCGGACAGCGGTCGATGGACTTCAAGGGCTCGGGCAAGCGCCTGCTGGCCCAGTTCCGCCCCGAGAGGACCACCCTGTGGGCGATGCTCGCCACCGGCCTGGTCAGCGTGGCGCTCTCGGTGACAGGGCCGAAGATCCTCGGCTGGGCCACCGACCTGGTCTTCGCCGGCATCGTCGGCCGCGACATGCCGGCCGGGGCCACCCGCGAACAGGTGCTGGAAGGGATGCGCGAGGGCGGCGACGACGGCGTGGCCGACATGCTCTCGGGCATGGACTTCACCCCCGGCCAGGGAATCGACTTCGGCGCCGTCGGCGAGGTGCTGCTCCTCGCGCTCGCCGTGTTCCTCGTGGCCGGCGGCCTGGTGGCGGTCTCGGCGCGGCTGTCGAACCGGGCGATCAACCGCACCGTCTTCCGGATGCGCCGCGACGTGCAGGCCAAGCTGTCGCGGCTCCCGCTCTCCTACTTCGACCAGCGCCAGCGCGGTGAAGTGCTCAGCCGCGCCACCAACGACATCGACAACATCGGCCAGACCCTCCAGCAGACGATGGGCCAGGTGGTCAACTCGCTGCTGACCGTCATCGGTGTGCTGGTGATGATGTTCTGGATATCGCCGCTGCTCGCCCTGGTGGCGCTGGTGACGGTGCCGCTGTCCTTCGTGGTCGCGACCCGGGTCGGCAAGCGCTCCCAGCCGCACTTCGTCAGCCAGTGGTCCTCGACGGGGTCGCTCAACGCCCACATCGAGGAGATGTACACCGGCCACAGCCTGGTCAAGGTCTTCGGCCGCCAGGGGGAGTCGGCCGAGCGGTTCGCCGAGGAGAACGACGCGCTCTACCAGGCTTCCTTCAAGGCCCAGTTCACCAGCGGCATCATGCAGCCGCTGATGATGTTCGTCTCCAACTTCAACTACGTGCTGGTCGCCGTCGTCGGCGGCCTCAGGGTGGCCTCGGGTGCCCTGTCCATCGGCGACGTGCAGGCGTTCATCCAGTACTCCCGGCAGTTCTCGATGCCGCTGACCCAGGTCGCCTCGATGGCCAACCTGGTGCAGTCCGGCGTCGCCTCCGCCGAGCGGGTCTTCGAACTCCTCGACGCCGACGAGCAGGGACCCGATCCGGTCCCCGCCGCCCGCCTGGAGAAGCCGCTCGGCCGCGTCACCCTGGAGAAGGTCTCGTTCCGCTACGAACCGGACCGGCCCCTGATCGAGGAGCTGTCCCTGACCGTCGAGCCGGGCCGCACGGTCGCCATCGTCGGCCCGACCGGCGCCGGGAAGACCACCCTGGTCAACCTGCTGATGCGGTTCTACGAGGTCACCGGCGGCCGGATCACGCTGGACGGCGTCGACGTGGCAGCCCTGGCCCGGGAGGACCTGCGCTCCCGGATCGGCATGGTCCTCCAGGACACCTGGCTCTTCGGCGGCACCATCGCGGAGAACATCGCCTACGGCGCCTCCCGCGAGGTGACCCGCGAGGAGGTCGAGGAGGCGGCCCGCGCCGCCCACGCCGACCGCTTCGTCCGGACGCTCCCCGACGGCTACGACACCGTCCTCGACGACGAGGGCAGCGGGGTCAGCGCCGGCGAGAAGCAACTCATCACCATCGCGCGGGCCTTCCTCTCCGACCCGGTGATCCTCGTCCTGGACGAGGCCACCAGCTCGGTGGACACCCGCACCGAGGTGCTGATCCAGCAGGCCATGGCCCGGCTCGCGCACGGCCGGACCTCGTTCGTCATCGCCCACCGCCTCTCCACGATCCGGGACGCCGACACGATCCTGGTGATGGAGAACGGGGCCATCGTCGAGCAGGGCACGCACACCGAACTGCTCGCCGCCGAGGGGGTGTACGGCCGCCTGTACGCGGCCCAGTTCGCCGAGGCGGCCGTCGAGGTCGACTGAGTGGGCGGCCACGGGGGCCGTCCGGCCCCCGTGGCATGCTGTAGCTACTGTCCATGTACAGGACAAGGGCGTACTGGACCGAGGACGAAGTGGGTGGGGGAGTTGGCGGAAGAACCACGCGAGCCGAGGGCCGACGGGGACGGCTCGGAACAGTCGGGCATCGCCCTGTACCTGCCGGTGGGGATGGTGCTCGGGGTGGCGGTCGGCCTGCTCGCCGGGCACCTGGCCCTCGGTATCGGGATCGGCCTCGTGCTCGGCGTCGCGCTCGGCGCGTCCGTCGACGCGAAGCGGCGCGGCCGGCAGTGAGCCGGGCGCCGGCGGCCGTCAGTCCAGATAGCCGCGCAACTGCCCGGCCGCGGTGTGCTCGCGCAGCCTGCGCAGCGTCTTCGACTCGATCTGGCGGACCCGTTCGCGGGTGACGCCGAAGAGGCGGCCGATCTCCTCCAGGGTGCGCGGCCGCCCGTCGTCGAACCCGTACCGCAACTGCACCACCTGGCGCTCGCGGTCGCCGAGGGTGGCGAGGACCGCGTCGAGGTGCTGGCGGAGCAGGAGCAGGGCGGCGCTCTCCGCCGGGGAGGCCGCCTCGGTGTCCTCGATGAGGTCGCCGAGGAAGACGTCGTCCTCGCTGCCGACCGGGGCGTGCAGGGAGACCGGTTCGCGGGCCAGCCGTAGCGCCTCCTCGACCTTCTCGGCACTCAGCCCGAGCCGCTCGCCGACCTCCTCGGCGGCCGGTTCGCGGCCCGCCTCCTGGAGCAGGGCGCGCTGGGTGCGGACGACGCGGTTGATCAGCTCCACGACGTGCACCGGCACCCGGATGGTGCGGGCCTGGTCGGCGAGGGCGCGCGACATGGCCTGGCGTATCCACCAGGTCGCGTACGTGGAGAACTTGAAGCCGCGGGTGTAGTCGAACTTCTCCACCGCGCGGATCAGCCCGAGGTTGCCCTCCTGCACCAGGTCGAGCATGGTCAGGCCCCGGCCCGTGTACCGCTTGGCCACCGAGACGACGAGCCGCAGGTTGGCTTCGATGAGCTGCCCCTTGGCGCGCTCCCCGAGTGCGACGAGCCGCCGCAGGTCCCGGGCGAGCCCCGCGTCCGCGCGGCCTGCGGCCAGCTTCTCGGCGGCGAGGACGCCCGCCTCGATCCGCCGGGCCAGCTCCACCTCGTCGGCCGCCGAGAGCAGCGGGATGCGCCCGATCTCCCGCAGGTACTGCCGGAACAGGTCGGGGGCCGCCGCCCCCGCGGACTCGGTTCCGGCCGGTGCCCGCCGGCCCGCGCCCCGCGGCCCGGTACCGGTTCCGCCCGCCGAGGCCCGCTGGGGCGACCTGCGCGGAGTGGGGACGGCCGGGGCGAGTGCCGCGGGGGCGGGGGCGGAGCGAGGGGGCCTGGTCTGCACGGGGGTGACCTCCCAGGTGATCGCGCGGCGGATCGGGGGGTGGCGCGTACGGCGTGCGAGGTGCGGCGGTGCGGGGAACACGCCCGGGGCGGAGGGCGCGTCGCACCAGTGTGCGGCACACCACACCTCCACCACGAGAGTGCGTCCGGAACTTTCGACGGTGCCCCTCGTGCGGCGAGCGGGGCTCCGGTGGCTACAGGGCTTGTGCGCCGTTGTTCCTGAGGCTGCGGTCGTACTGCTGGAGTACCCACAACTCGTTCTGCACGGTGGCGAGTTGCTGCTGGTCGCCCTGGGCGGCGACGCGGGTGAAGGTGCCCTGGAGATCGTGGATGCGGCGTTCGACGGCGCGCAGGCGGACCTTGACCAACTGCTCACCGGCGTAGACCTCGTCGACGGTGCGGCGGCGGATCGCCTCGACGGCCAGCTCGGTGACCATGGCGCGGACCGTGTCGTCGGGGGCGGCCTCGCGGACCCGGGTGAGGTAGTCGGTGCCGAGGTCGGCGCCGAGTTCCGCGCCGCCGGCCTCCTCGATGGCCTCGCGGACGGCGGCGTAGGGGGCGGCGGTGAACTCGTCGGAGCCGTAGGCGTCGAAGGCGGGGGAGACCAGTTCGGGACGCTGGAGGGCGAGCTTCAGCAGTTCGCGCTCGGTGGTGAAGGCGGGGCTGCGGAGGTTGAGGGCGGGGCCGCTGAAGCGGGGGGTGCCGGTCTCGACGGCGTGGCCGGGGCCGTCGGCGCGGCGCGGGGCGGGCCCGGCGTCGGAGCCGCGGTCGCGGGCCCAGCGGGCGAGCTGGGCGATCCGGCGGACGACGAACTGGGTGTCGAGGATGCCGAGCATCCCGGCGAGCTGGACGGCCACCTCGTGCTGGGAGGAGCTGGACTTGATGCGGGCGACGACCGGTCCGGCCTCGTCCAGCGCGGCCGCGCGGCCCGCCGGGGTCTCCAGGTCGTACCGGGAGACGATCTGGCGGAGCGCGAACTCGAAGAGCGGGGTGCGGGGTTCGACCAGGTCGGCGACGGCCTCGTCGCCCTTGGCGAGCCGCAGGTCGCAGGGGTCCATGCCGTCGGGGGCGATGGCGATGTAGGTCTCGGCGGCGAACTTCTGGTCGTCCTCGAAGGCGCGCAGGGCGGCCTTCTGCCCCGCCGCGTCGCCGTCGAAGGTGAAGATCACCCGGGCGCTGCCGTTGTCCATCAGCAGCCTGCGGAGGATCTTGATGTGGTCCTGGCCGAAGGCGGTGCCGCAGGTGGCGACGGCCGTGGTGATCCCCGCGAGGTGGCAGGCCATGACGTCGGTGTACCCCTCGACGACCACGGCCCGGCTCGCCTTGGCGATGTCCTTCTTGGCGAGGTCGATGCCGTAGAGGACCTGGGACTTGCGGTAGACCGGGGTCTCGGGGGTGTTGAGGTACTTGGGGCCGTTGTCGTCCTCGCGCAGACGCCGGGCGCCGAAGCCGACCACCTCGCCGCCGATGTCGCGGATGGGCCACATCAGCCGGCCCCGGAAGCGGTCGACCGGGCCGCGGCGGCCGTCCTGGGCGAGGCCGGAGGTGATCAGTTCCTTGTCGGTGAAGCCCTGACCGCGCAGGTGGCGGGTGAGGTGGTCCCAGCCGGCCGGGCTGTAGCCGACGCCGAAGTGGGCGGCGGCGGCCTGGTCGAAGCCGCGCTCGGCGAGGAAGCGGCGGCCGATCTCCGCCTCGGCGCCTTCCAGCTGCCCGGCGTAGTACTCGGCGGCGGCCTTGTGTGCCTCGATCAGCCGGATGCGCTCGCCGCGCTGGTGGGAGGGGTTGTAGCCGCCCTCCTCGTACCGCAGGGTGATGCCGGCCTTGGCGGCGAGGCGCTCGACGGCCTCGGAGAACGTGAGGTGATCGACCTTCCGTACGAAGGTGATCGTGTCGCCGCCCTCCTGGCAGCCGAAGCAGTGGAAGAGGCCCTTGGCCGGGCTGACCTGGAACGACGGGGACTTCTCGTCGTGGAAGGGGCAGAGGCCCTTGAGGTTTCCGCCGCCCGCGTTGCGCAGCGACAGGTACTCGGAGACCACGGCGTCGATCGGGACCGCGTCCCGGACCGCCTTCACGTCCTCGTCATTGATCCTGCCTGCCACGTGGAAAGTCTACGGCCGCCGCGAGGCGGCTTGGCCGTCGGTCTCCCTCCGCCTCCTGGGCGCCGGAGGTCACCGGGGCCCGGGAGGCGGAGGGCGGCGGACCGTACGGCCCGTGCGGCGTCAGGCCCCGAGGCCCTCCAGCGGCACCGAGGGGTCGGCGAGGGCGTCGGTGTCGACCGGTTCGCCGGCGCGGATCAGCCGCTGGATCTGGTCGGTGACGTCCCACACATTGACGTTCATCCCGGCCAGCACCCGCCCCT
This sequence comes from Streptomyces sp. BBFR102, assembly GCF_051397025.1. Classification (NCBI taxonomy): domain Bacteria; kingdom Bacillati; phylum Actinomycetota; class Actinomycetes; order Kitasatosporales; family Streptomycetaceae; genus Streptomyces; species Streptomyces sp. BBFR102. Next base: position 1,464,027 of record NZ_CP195757.1, on the reverse strand, counting down.
GGGAGAGCCAGAAGGCGATGAACCGGCGGCGGCCGACGTCACCCCGGATGACCACCTGGTCGTAGGTGCCGGGCGGCGCGTACCCGGAGTACTCGAGCCCGACGTCGTACTGGTCGGAGAAGAAGTACGGGATGCGGTCGTAGCGGACCATGCGGCCGAGCATGGCGCGGGCGGCCGCCGGGCCGCCGTTGAGGGCGTTGGCCCAGTGCTCGACGCGCAGCCGGGTGTCGAACAGCGGGTGGTGGGCGGCGGCCACGTCGCCGGCCGCGTAGACGTCCGGGTCCGAGGTGCGCAGCGAGGCGTCCACGGCGATACCGCCGCCGTGCTCCCGGTCGACCAGGGCGAGCCCGGCCGCCTCCGCCAGCGCGGTGCGCGGCGCGGCGCCGACCGCTGCCAGCACGTCGTGGGCCGGGTGCTCCTCGCCGTCGTCGGTGTGGACGGCCAGGACCACCCCGTCCTGGCCGCTGATGGAGGCGAGGCGGGCGCCGAAGTGGAAGCGGACCCCGTGGTCGCCGTGGAGTTCGGTGAAGACCTGGCCCAGCTCGGGGCCGAGCACACTGTGCAGCGGCGTCGGCTCCGCCTCGACCACGGTGACCTCGGCGCCGTAGCCGCGCGCGGCGGCGGCCACCTCCAGTCCGATCCAGCCGCCGCCGGCGATCACCAGGTGGCCGTTGTCCCGGCCGAGCGCGGTGAGGACCTGGCGGAGCCGGTCGGCGTGGGCGAGGCGGCGCAGGTGGTGGACGCCGACCAGGTCGGTGCCCGGGACGTCGAGGCGGCGCGGTTCGGCACCGGTGGCCAGCAGCAGCTTGTCGTACTTCAGCACGGTGCCGTCGCCGAGCCGGACGGTGTGCGCCTCGCGGTCGAGAGCGACGGCGGGCTGGCCGAGGTGCAGCTCGATGTGGTGGCGCGCGTACCAGGAGGGTTCGTGGACGAAGACGCTGTCCCGCTCGTCCTTGCCGGTCAGGTAGCCCTTGGAGAGCGCGGGCCGCTCGTAGGGCCGGTCGCGTTCGTCGCAGACGAGGATCACCCGGCCTCTGAAGCCCTCCTCGCGAAGGGTTTCGGCCGCCTTGGCCCCGGCCAGTCCTCCTCCGACGATGACGAATGTCTGATCCGCGTCGACCACGTCGAACCTCCCTGTTCTTCCTGCCCTGCGGCGCAGGTGCGGTGCTGCCCGCCTCAGCGAGCGTCCCGTACGGAGCGTAATGCGGGAAGAGGGGGGTGGCCCGATCGGGTCAACGAGTCGTCACATCGCGTGGTGGGCAAGGGGCTTGACGGCCCGGGCCGGGTGGGCGTCGCGGGAGGGCCGCCCAGCCCTTGTGCGGGCGTCCGAACGGGGTGCGGCAAAGTGGCGCCGCCGGGTCACAATGGTGCGGAGCATGCGCGTCCGCATGGGCGGGAGGCGGCCGACGCAGAGTCTCCAGCCATGACCGAAGGTGACGAAGCCCCTCGATCCGGCCGCCGGACGCGCCGGGGCCATGAGGACCGAGAGGACGAGGAGGCGCCATGGCGGGGCAGCGAGGGTACGGCGCCCTCCCGGGCCTGACGGCGTCCGGCCCGGCCACGGGCGCGGCGGCGACCTCCGCGCCCGAGCCGCCTCCCGCCCGCCCGCGCCGGCCCCGCCCGTGGGCCCCGCGCCGGATGGCTTCCCAGGTGCTGCTGGTCCAGCTGGTCACCGCCGTCGGCGTGACCGCCCTGGCCGCCACGCTCTTCCTCGCCCCGCTCAGCGACCAGCTCGACGACCAGGCCACCCGCCGCGCGCTGGCCGTCGCCCAGGCCATGGCGAGCGGCGAGGACCTCGCGGGCGACCTGCTGCGTGCCGAGCCGGTACGGGACAACCCGGTGCAGCGATCTGCGGAGCGGGTGCGGCGGGCCACCGGCGCCGAGTACGTCGTCGTGCTGGACCGGCGAGGCATCCGCTACTCGCACACCGACCCCGCGCTGATCGGCCGCCGGGTCTCCACCGACCCCTCCCGGGCCCTGTCCGGGCACGACGTGCGGGAGATCGACGTCGGCACCCTCGGTCGCTCGGCGCGCGGCAAGACCCCGCTGCGCGACGCCGACGGCCGCGTGATCGGCGCCGTCTCGGCCGGCATCCGCTACGAGTCGGTCCGCGACCGGCTGACCGGGGCCCTCCCGCAGGTCGCCGGGTGCGCCACGGGCGCGCTCGGCGTCGGCGTCCTGGGCGCGCTCGCCTTCTCCCGCGTGGTCCACCGGCGCACCCGCGGCCTCGCCTTCTCCGACATCGCCGCCCTCCTGGACGAGCGCGAGGCGATGCTCCACTCGATCCGCGAGGGCGTCCTCGCCCTGGACGAGCGGGGCAGGGTCCGCCTCGTCAACGACGAGGCGCGGCGGCTGCTGGGCCTCGGCGACGGGATCGGCCGCCCGGTGGCCGCCCTGCTCGGGCCGGGGCGGCTCACCTCCGTGCTGACCGGCGAGGTCGCGGGCACCGACCTGCTGGCGGTGCGCGGCGGCCGGGTCCTGGTGGTCAACCGGATGCCCACCGAGGACGGCGGTGCGGTCGCCACCCTGCGCGACCGCACCGAGCTGGAGACGCTCGGCCGCGAACTGGACGCCACCCGCGCCCTCCTGGACGCCCTGCGCGCCCAGGACCACGAGCACGCCAACCGCCTGCACACCCTGCTGGGCCTGCTGGAACTCGGGCTGTACGAGGAGGCCGTCGACTTCGTCACCGAGACGGCCGGCTCGCACCGGGCCACCGCCGAGCAGATCGCCGAGGCGGTGGGCGATCCGCTGCTGGCCGCGCTGCTGGTCGGCAAGGCCACGGTGGCGGCCGAACGCGGAGTCGCCCTGCGCCTGGCCCCCGGCTCACGGCTCCTCGGGCCGCTGGTCGCCCCGCACGATCTGGTCACCGTCCTCGGCAATCTGGTCGACAACGCCCTGGAGGCCGTCGGCGCGCCGGGGCGGGGTGCGACGGCCGGCGGCGCCGACCGGCTGGTGGAGGTCGGGCTGCGGGCCGGGGGCCGTACGGCGGAGCTGACGGTCCGCGACACCGGCGCGGGCGTGCCGCCCTCCCAGCGCGAGCTGGTCTTCGCCGCCGGCTTCTCCACCAAGGAGGCCGCACCCGGCCGGGGCGGCCGGGGGCTGGGCCTCGCGCTGGTCAGACGGCACGCCCAGCGGTACGGCGGTACCGTCTCGGTGGCCGGGGCCAAGGGCGGCGGAGCCGTGTTCACCGTCGTCCTGCCCGAGGCGCTCGCCGCACCGGAGGGGTCCGCACCGGCCGACCGCCGGGCGGACCCGCACGAGGAGCAGGGGCGTTGACCGGTGTCCTGGCCGTCGGCGACGACCTCCGGGGGCGCGGACCGACGCCCTTCACACCGACCGAGTGCCCGGGGCACGTCCACACCAGGACGGGGACCGGCGAGGACGCGCCCCGGCCCACCGCGCGGGCCGGGGCGCTCCCGCCCTGAGCGGTACGGGCGGCGGGTCCCCGGGTGAGGTGACGAGCGGGGAGCGGGCCCGCACGGCGGACGCTCCGTCAGGTGGCCCGTCCCCGAGCTGGGCTGCGGTCCCGTGTCCGGGGCGGTCTCAGGGGCGGCCCCCTGACGCCGTCAGGTCCGCGTGCAGGGAACGGGCGGAGGCGTCGGTGAGGGAGGCGATCTGGTCGATGACGACGCGCTTGCCCGCCCGGTCGTCCGGGGCGGCCTCGAAGAGTGCCCGGAACTGAGGGTCCAGCCCGAACGGGGCGCGGGCGAGGAGCGCCTGCGCCAACTCGGCGATGACGACCCGCTGCTCGGCCCGCAGCACCTCCTGCTCGGCGCGCTGCATGACGTACCGGTCGGCCAGTGCCTTGAGCACCGCGCACTCCAGCCGCGCCTCGCGCGGTACGACCAGTTCCGCCGCGTACCGCACGGGGGAGGCACCGCGACCCGCCCCCGTGGGTGGGCCCAGGACGTACGAGGCGCGGGTGGCGGCCTCGGCGGCGAGGCAGAAGCGGCCGATGAGCTGGCTGGTGGCGTCCTTCAGCCGGGCCTGGGCGGCGGCGGTGCCGTCGTACCCGTGCGGCCACCACTCCTGGTCCATGAGGCGGTCCAGCGCGGCCGTCAGCTCGGCCGGGTCCGTCCCCGCCGGGGCGTACCGCTCCAGGGCGAGGTGGGCGATGTCGCGGCGCTCGGGGTCCGCGTGCAGGAGGTTGGGGTCGATGTGACCGGCGTGCAGGCCGTCCTCCAGGTCGTGGACCGAGTACGCGACGTCGTCCGACCAGTCCATGATCTGGGCCTCGAAGCAGGTCCGCCCGGCCGGGGCCTGGTCGCGGAGCCAGGTGAAGACCGGCAGGTCGTCCTCGTAGACGCCGAACTTGGGGGAGGCCGGGTCGGTCGGATGGCCGCCGCGCGGCCACGGGTACTTGGTGGCGGCGTCCAGGGAGGCGCGGGTGAGGTTGAGCCCGACACTGGTCTGCTCGCCGGTGCGCGGGTCGGTGCGGAACCGCTTGGGCTCGATACGGGTGAGCAGGCGCAGCGACTGGGCGTTGCCCTCGAAGCCGCCGCAGTCCCCGGCGATCTCGCCGAGCGCCTGCTCGCCGTTGTGCCCGAAGGGAGGGTGGCCCAGGTCGTGCGAGAGGCAGGCGGTCTCGACCAGGTCCGGATCACAGCCCAGGGCGGCCGAGAGGTCGCGCCCGACCTGGGCGCACTCCAGGGAGTGGGTCAGGCGCGTACGGGGCGCGGCGTCCCACACGCGGCTGCGCGTGCCCGGCGTCACCACCTGCGTCTTGCCCGCGAGGCGGCGCAGCGCGGAGGAGTGCAGCACCCGGGCCCGGTCCCGCTGGTACGCGGTCCGGCCCGGCCGCTTGTCGGGCTCCGGGTCCCAGCGCTCCACAGCGGTGACCGCCGATCCGACCGGGTGGGGTTGTTCTGCTGCCGTCATGCTCCCGACGGTAGCCGCCGCGAGTGACAAGCCTCGCGCCGACGCCTCGGGGCGGTGGCCGACGGGCGGTCGCGGGCCGTTGTCAGTGGCGGCGTGCAGGGTGGAGGACGGTGGGCGGCGGCCTTGAGGAGGAGCTTGAGAGGGCGTCAGGACGAGTCGGAGAAGGCTTCGTCGTGTCGTGGGCGCGGTGGGAACCGGGGCAGACCGGGCGGCGTTGGAGAGGGCGGGGGAGGGGGTGTCCCGGGCGCTGGAGTCGGCACGGTGACCACACGCCGGCAGGGCCGTTGTGCATCGTCGTGGGACGGCGGTGCGCACCGGGCGCCCGCGTGTCGTGGAGGAGGTGGGCGGCTTGTCCGTCGTCAGGGTCGAGGTCGACAAGGAGGCGCTGGCCGCCGCCATGCGGGTGCGCGGGTCCGGTTCACAGGAGGAGACGGTGGCCGACGTGCTGCGGGAGTACCTGGAGCGGGCCGGCGTCCGCCTCGACGAACCCGCGCCGCTCGACGCGGAGGACACGGCGGACCAGGCCGCCGTGGCGAGCGCGCTGCTCGACTGGGTGGCCGCACCCGTCACCGAGGACACCTTCGTCCGGGGCGTGCTGCCGGTGCTCTCGGCGCCGGTCGCCGTACGGGTCGTGGTCGGGGCCGAGGGCGCGGTGGCACCGGACGAACTGGCCGCCTACGAAGTGCGGCTGGACTCCGACGGCCATCCCGTCTCGTGGGCGGACATCGTGGGCGCCCTGCGCGCGGTACGCGGCCGTACGGCCTTCTACGGACGGCACGAGCTGACGACCGTGATGGGCATGGCGACGCTGACGCTCGATCCCCTGGCCGAGCGCTCGGCACCGCTGACGGCCGAGGAGCAGGCCCTGCTGATGCTGCGGACCTTCCGCGGCCCCTGGTCGGCCGAGGAGTCCGACCCCCGGCTGCGCGGCTTCCTCTTCCTCGGTGGCGGGCGCCTGCGCCTCTACTTCGACGGGTCCCGGATTCCCGGCGTGGTCGCGGCCGACATCCGCACGGCGGAGGCGGGCGTGGGCCTGGCGGCCGAGCTCCCGGGCCGCCTCGAAGAGGAGGATCGGCGGCTGTCCGACCCCGCCGACCCTCACTGCGACTGGCGCGTCGATCTGACGGAGTGGTGACGGGAGGAGGGGGGCCCGGTGCCGCCGCCGAAGCCGGAAGGCGCCCTTCGCCGGCCGCCCCGAGGCCGTATCGGCGACGGCCGGCTGACGCAGGGAGGCGCCGGGCCTTTCCCGGTGGAACCCCCTGGGTGCGTCCGCTGCTGGAACGTGGCTGCGCTTCGGGGCGGCGCCAGGCGACTTCCGGGCCACGCCGGGCCGCGCTGGGCACGCCTGGCCGCGCTGGCCTGGCCGTGCGTCGCGCTGTGCTCGTCCGGCTCCGGCTCCGGCCCCGGACCGCGGCGCCCCGGTCCCGGCTACGCCGCCAGTCGGCTCGTGTCGAGGTGGGCGAGGAGGTCGGCCGGGGTGTCGTAGACCGCGACGGCGCCGGCCTCCTTGAGTTCGGCGGCGCTCACTCCGCCGGAGAGCAGGGCCGTGCAGCTGACGCCGGCCCGGGCGGCCGAGACCACGTCCCAGACCGAGTCGCCGACGAAGTGGGCGCGGTGCGGCGGTACGCGGGCCTCCCTCAGAGCGGCCTCCACCAGGTCGGGGGCGGGCTTGCCGGCTTCCACCCGGTCGCTGTCGGTGGTGGCGAGGATGGCGTCGTCGGCGTCGATGGTCCTCAGCATCGCCTTCAGGTCGCGGCCGTGGGCCGAGGTGGCGAGGACCACCCGCCAGCCGCGCCGGGCCAGCGCGTGCAGCAGGTCGGCGGCTCCGGGAACGGGCTGGAGCCGGTCGTGCCAGGTGCCGAAGAGGGTGGCGTGGGCGTCGCTGATCGAGGAGACGTGCTCCTCGGCGTGGCCGGGGCCGATCAGCCGCTCGACGAGGTGGCCGCCGGACATGCCGATGAGCCGGTGGATGTCGCGGGTCGCCACCTTGTGCCCCGCCTGCCGGAACGCCTCCCACCAGGCGACGGTGTGGAAGTAGGTGGAATCGACCAGCGTGCCGTCGACGTCGATGATGGCGGCGCGGGCCTGCTCGGGGGGCGGTGTGGTCACGGCGGGCACCTCGCGGAGGTAGGGCGGTCACGGTCACGGACTGCGGTCCCGCCTGCCCTGCGACCGTGCCGGAAACCGGACACAGGTGGAACGGAACGACTGGCTCCACCCTTGCGAGCGTAGGCCCGGCCGGGGGAGCGCGGCATCCGGAGGGCAGGGCTCCGGCGGAGGCGGATGAGTGCCCGGCCCTCGGGCGGCCGAAGCGGGGGGCCTTCCCGGGTTTCATTCTCGGCCAATCGGCAAAGCACCTCATATGGTGCGAATCGGATACACGATGATGACCGAGCAGGCAGGCCCCCGGCAGCTCGTCCGGGATGTGGTGAAGGCCGAGGAAGTCGGCTTCGACTTCTCCGTCACCTCCGACCACTACGCCCCCTGGCTGGCGGAGCAGGGCCACGCCCCGTACGCCTGGAGCGTGCTGGGCGCCGCCGCGCAGGCCACCTCCCGCATCCCGCTCATGTCGTACGTGACCTGTCCGACGACCCGGTACCACCCGGCGGTCGTCGCCCAGAAGGCCGCCACCCTCCAGCTCCTCTCCGAGGGCCGCTTCCGGCTCGGGCTCGGCTCCGGTGAGAAGCTCAACGAGCACGTCGTGGGCGGCGGCTGGCCCGGGATCGCCGAGCGGCAGGACAAGTTCGACGAGGCGGTCCGGATCATCCGCGCCCTCCTCGACGGCGACACCCTGACCCATCACGGCGAGTACTTCGACGTGGACGCGGCCAAGCTCTGGGACCTGCCCGACGAGCCGCCGCCGATCGGTGTCGCGGTCTCCGGCGAGAGTTCCTGCGAGCTGGCGGGCGAGCTGGCCGACCTGGTCATCGCCACCGAACCCAAGTCCTCGCTGATCGACGCCTTCGAGCGGCACGGCGGCGAGGGCAAGCCCCGCGTCGGGCAGCTCCCGATCTGCTGGGACCCCGACCGCGAGACGGCGGTGCGCCGGGCCCACGCCCAGTTCCGCTGGTTCGGCGGCGGCTGGAAGGTCAACAGCGAGCTGCCCACCCCGGCCGCCTTCGCCGGAGCGACCCAGTTCGTCCGAGAGGAGGACGTCGCCGCCTCCATCCCCTGCGGCGACGACGTCGGGGAGTTCGTGGAGGCCGTCGCCGCCTACCAGCGGGCCGGGTTCACCGAGATCGCCCTGGTGCAGGTCGGCGGCGACGCGCAGAGCGGCTTCCTCGACTGGGCCGGCTCCACCCTGCTCCCCGCGCTCCGCGGTCGGCTGTGAGCGAGGAACGGCTCCGGGCCGGGCGGCGCGTCCTCACCGTCCACCGGCCCGACAAGGTGCTCTATCCGAACGACGGCCTCACCAAGGGGGACGTCGTCGGCTACTACCGGGCCATCGCCCCGCACCTGGTGCCCCACCTGCGCGACCGCCCGCTCATGCTGGAGCGCCACCCCGAAGGCATCGGCGAGCAGCCGCACTTCATGCAGAAGAACGCCGGCGCCCACTACCCGGAGTGGGCGCGCCGCGCGCCGATGGGCAAGGAGGGCGGCGGCACCGTCGACCACCCGGTCTGCGACGACGCCGCCACCCTCGTCCACCTCGCCGACCAGGCCGCGCTCACCCTCCACCGCTGGCTCTCCACCGTCGAGGACCCGCACCACCCCGACCTCCTCGTCCTCGACCGCCGTGGCCCCCTGGTCGCTCCGCTCCCGCCGAGGCGCGCCCGTCGCGGCGCCGCTCACCTGGGAGCAGCTCGACGACCCGGACCTGGACGCCCGCACCTTCTCGCTGCGTGACCCGGACGGCGTACGCGGGCAGGCCGCTTCCCGGCCGTGGGCGAGCCCGCCGAGGCCACGCGGGATCGCCGCCGCCGCGCGCCGGCTGGAGAAGCTGCGGCGGAGCGCCTGAGGGTCGGGCTCGGACCTCCACCGCAGAGGGGTTCGGCCCGTGTTGCGGGGTTCTACCGCCCGAGGGACGGTACGCGAGTGGGAGCCCACCGGCCTCACGCCCCCCACGTGACCGCAGGAGACAGACGGCATGGCGGAGAACCAGTCCCCCGACCCCAAGCAGCGGCAGCGCGCCGAGGCGTACGCGCCCGATCCCGACGGCGGACCCCTGACGACCGACCAGGGAGTGGTCGTCGAGCACACCGACGACTCGCTGCGCGCCGGCGAACGCGGGCCCACCCTGCTGGAGGACTTCCACTTCCGCGAGAAGATCACCCGCTTCGACCACGAGCGCATCCCCGAGCGGGTCGTGCACGCCCGGGGCGCCGGGGCGTACGGCTACTTCGAGCCCTACGCCTCCTGCGCGGAGTTCACCCGGGCCGCCTTCCTCCAGGACCCGGCGGTGCGCACCCCCGTCTTCGTCCGCTTCTCCACCGTGCAGGGCCCGCGCGGCTCCGCCGACACCGTGCGCGACGTGCGCGGCTTCGCGACGAAGTTCTACACCAGCGAGGGCAACTACGACCTGGTCGGCAACAACTTCCCGGTCTTCTTCGTCCAGGACGGCATCAAGTTCCCCGACTTCGTGCACGCGGTGAAGATGGAGCCGCACAACGAGATCCCCACCGGCGCCTCCGCCCACGACACCCTCTGGGACTTCGTCTCGCTCCAGCCGGAGACGCTGCACACCGTCATGTGGCTGATGTCCGACCGGGCCATCCCGCGCAGCTACCGCATGATGCAGGGCTTCGGCGTGCACACCTTCCGGTTCGTCGACGCCGAGGGCAAGGGCACCTTCGTCAAGTTCCACTGGAGGCCGAAGCTCGGCGTCCACTCGCTGGTCTGGGACGAGGCCCAGGAAGTGATGGGCCGCGACCCCGACTTCAACCGGCGCGACCTGTGGGACACCATCGAGGCGGGCCAGTACCCCGAGTGGGAGCTGGGCGTGCAGCTCGTCCCCGAGAAGGACGAGCACAACTTCGACTTCGACCTCCTCGACGCGACGAAGATCATCCCGGAGGAGCAGGTCCCCGTACGGCCCATCGGCCGCATGGTGCTCGACCGCAACCCGGACAACTTCTTCGCCGAGACCGAGCAGATCGCCTTCTGCACCGCCAACGTCGTGCCCGGCATCGACTTCACCAACGACCCGCTGCTCCAGGCTCGGAACTTCTCCTACCTGGACACCCAGCTCATCCGGCTCGGCGGCCCCAACTTCGCCCACATCCCGGTCAACCGCCCCGTGGTCGACGTCCGCAACAACCAGCGCGACGGCTACCACCAGGAGGAGATCCACCGGGGCACCAACTACTCGCCCAACTCGCTGGGCGGCGGCTGCCCCGCGCTCGGCTCCGTGGACGAGGGCGCCTACCGCCACCTCGCCGAACGCGTCGACGGGGCCAAGATCCGCAAGCGCAGCCCCAGCTTCGACGACCACTACACGCAGACCGCGATGTTCTGGCACTCCATGGCCGACTGGGAGAAGCGGCACATCGTCGACGCCTTCCGCTTCGAACTCGGCAAGGTGGGCGCCATGCCCGTCCGCGAGCGCGCCGTCGAGCAGCTGGCCCGCGTCGACCACGAGCTGGCCACCGCCGTCGCCGAGGGCATCGGCGTCGCCGCCCCCACCCGCCAGAACACCCCGAGCCCGCAGCCGTCCCCGGCGCTCAGCATGGAGAACAACCAGGGCGAGTCCACCATCGCCACCCGGCAGATCGCCCTCCTGGCCACCGACGGCGTCGACGCCCACCAGGCCACCGTGCTCCGCGACACCCTGCGCGAACGCGGCGCCGTCGCCGAGGTGCTGGCCCCGCACGACGGCACCGTACGCGCCTCAGACGGCGCCACCCTCACCGTCGACCGGGCCCTGCCCACCGTCGCCGCCGTCCTGTACGACGCGGTGGTCCTCACCGGCGGCAGCGAGCCGGACGACGGCCCCGCCGGCGACGCGGCCCGCCGCTTCGTCCGCAACGCCTACCGCCACGGCAAGCCCGTCGCCGCCTACGGCCCCGCCACCGCCCTGCTCACCCGGCTGCTCCCCGACGAGCTGCGGGTGAGCACCCCCGACGGCGAGGTCACCGCCGACCGGGGCGTGGTCAGCGCCGGCACCGCCGACTCGCCCTTCACCGAGGAACTGGTGAAGGCCGTCGCCGCCCACCGCTTCCGCGACCGGCCGGCACCCCGGGGCTGACCCGCAGCCGCCACCGACACCGAAAGGGAGGCCCACGTGAGCCCCTCCGACAACGGGACCCAGGTCCTCGTCGTCCTGACGGGCGCCGACGCCCACGACGCCCGGATCGTCTTCGACGCCCTGGGCACGGCCTTCGCGCCCGCCGGGCCCGAGGAGGGCCGGGCCGCCGCCGAGGACGACAAGGCCGGGGCCTCACTCCTGCGCTCCGCCCTCTACGACGCCGGCGAGCAGACCGGCCACCCCCAGGTGGCCGCCCCGCTGCGCGCCGTCGTCAACGTCACCCTCCAGGGCGACTACGGCGCGGTCGACCGGGTCAGCGGGACGCTCGCCGACGCCTTCCGGCTGGAGGAGGTCGGCCAGGCCCCGGGCGACCAGGAGAAGGAAGTCGAACTGCGCCTCCACCCGCACGACGGCTGACCGCGCGGTCCGCCCGAGGAGGCCGCCCCGCCGCCCCCCCGCACGCACGGAGGCGGCCCGGCGGCCTCGTTCCCGGCTCAGGCGGCGATGGGCTCGTGCCCGGCGAGCGGCGCGGTGGGCAGGCCGCCGTGCGAGCGGACCCCGCGCAGAAAGGCCTCCAGCGCCTCGGTCGCGCTGTGCTCCGGCGCCCAGCCCAGCTCCGCGCGGGCCCGCGCGGTGTCCAGCAGCGGCAGCCGCAGTACCGCGTCGAAGAGTCCCGGCGAGGCCCCCAGCGCCCGCAGCCGCCACCCCGCCGACAGCGCCGCCCTCGGCAGCGACGGGGGCAGTTCCACCGACCGGCTCGCCAGCAGTCGCGCGAGGACCTGCCCGTCGATCACCGGGTCGGCGGCGAGGTTGAAGGGGCCGCGCACCTCCTGGACGACGGCCCGCGCGTACGCGTCCGCCGCGTCGTCGGTGTGCAGCGCCTGGAACCGCAGCCCCCGCACCCCCGGCAGCACCGGCAGCAGATCGGGCCGCAGCAGCCGTCCCGGCAGCAGCCGGTGGCCGAAGATCCGCAGCTGCTCCCCGGCCGCGCTCTCCTTGAACAGGAAGGCAGGGCGCATCCGCACCACCCGCAGGTCCGGGTGGTCCCGCTCGAAGGTGTCGAGCACCCGCTCCAGGTACGCCTTCTCCCGGGTGTAGGCGGCACCCGGCCAGCCGTGCGTCGGCCAGGACTCCTCGACCCGGGAGCCGTCGGCGGGCCCCGGCGCGTAGGCGCCGACCGACGAGGCGTGCACCAGGGCGGGCACCCCGACCGCGGCGGCGGCCTCGAACACCCGCAGCGAACCGAGGACGTTGGCCTCCCAGGTGAGGGCCGCGTCCCGGGTGGGCCGGAACCGCCAGGCCAGGTGGACGACGGCGTCCGCGCCCTCGAAGAGCCGCAGCAGCCGGTCCGGCGCCTCGGGCGCCGTCAGATCGCAGGCGGCCCAGTCGACCCCCGGATAGGCGAGCCGGGGCGTGCGCCGGGCGAGGCCGAGCGCCGAGACGACCCGGGGCTCCTCCGCCAGGCGGCGCATCACGCTGGTGCCGACGTTGCCGGTGGCGCCGGTGACGACCACCCGCAGGGGTTTCGGGGTGCTGCTGGTCATGGGCAGTCCTCCTGCCGTACGACGGGACCGGCCGGGCCGGAGGTGGTCCGGCCGGGAGTGCGCTGGCGGGGAAGGCGAGGGGCGCCGCCCTCGTTCAGGCGGGCTCGGCCAAGGCGTCGGCGTGGCGGCCGGGGAGCAGGGCGCTGCGGCCCTGCGTCCAGGCGTCGAGCAGCAGGGCGCCGAGCCTGTCCTCCACCAGCGAGGTGGCGGCGACGCCGAAGGCCACGTCCGCGTCGAGTTCCGGCTCGTCGGCGAGGAGCCCGGCCACCACGTCACGGCGCACCACCTGCTCGTGGACCGCGTCCGCCTCGACGTGCTCCGTGTAGAAGCGGACCGCCGCCGGACCGGCCCCGGCCCTGCGCAAGGCGTCCGCCAGCCGCCGCGAGCCGGGCGAGGAGGTCACCTCGACGGCGGCGAAATGGCCGACCAGCGCGCCGCGCAGCGCCCGGTGCAGCCCGAAGAGCGACATGAGGTTGACGGTGGCGAGGGCGGCGGCCGGGGCCGCGTCCAGGTAGTGGCCGTACGCCGTCGCGAGGCCCAGCTCCGCCATCAGCTCGGCGTAGAGCCGGGCGTGCACGTCCTCGGCGCGCCCCGCGCCGAACTCGTCGTACTCCACCGCGACCAGCCCCGCCTTGGCCCGGCCGTGCAGCCGGGGGATCATCCAGGCGTGCGGGTCGGCCTCCTTGAGGTGGTACAGGGAACGCAGCGCCGCGTACTCGCGCAGTTCGGGCAGGCGGTGGGTGCGCCGCAGGTGGTGGCTGACGCTGCCCGGCCGGTGGCCCGCGGGCTCCACGAGCAGGGCGTCCAGGGCCGCCGCGGCGCTCGCGGGGCGTTCGGCGTCGGCCCGCAGCGCCGCCAGGAAGGGCTGCTCCAAGGCGGCACGCAGGGCCAGCAGTTCGGGGTCCCACTCGCGGCTGTCGTCGGCCGGGGCGCCCGCGAAGCCCTGGTAGTGGAGTTCGTAGAGGACGTACAGGGCGAGCTGGAGGTCGTCTCCGTACGGGTCGGCGGTGGCCTCGGCGCCGCCGGTGACGGGGGAGCCGCCGGAGCGCAGCGCCTCCACCACCCCCGCGGACACGGGGCCGCGCGGCTCGGGGAGCCGGGGCCGGGTGAGCCGGGAGCCGGCGGGCGTGGTCATCGGGATTCCTCCTCCGGTGCGTCCGGTGCGCCGCCCTTCCGCGGGGCGCGTGCCCGGTGGCTGGTGTCGCACCACGGGTAGCGGGCGCTGCGCCGGCAGGTGCAGAGGGCGACGGTCGGCCGGTGCGAGAGGTGGGTGGCACCGTCCTCGGTGACCACCTCGACGGGCCCGTCCATCAGGACCGGCCCGCCGTCGCGGTCCAGGCGTACCCGGGTGGGGCGGTCAGGCGTGGACGGCACGGACGATCACCAGTTCCTCCCACGGGCTGCCGTCGGCCAGCCCCCGCGCCACCAGCCACTCCCGGCGCCCGGCCAGCACCGGCCCGTACGGGACGCGGACCCGGTCGCTGACCTCGGCGCGCATCCCGGCGGCGGCCAGCCGGGACAGGGTCGTCCCGGTGCCGCAGAGCGCGGAGTGGACGAGCAGCAGCGCGCCGCCGGGGCGCAGCGCGGCCGGGGCGTCGGCGCAGATCCGGTCGAGCAGGGCGCGCCCGTCGGGACCGGCGTCCCAGGCCCTGGCCGGCCCGGACGCGGGCGGGTCCTCCTCGGGTGCGGGCACGTACGGCGGGTTGCTGACCACCAGGTCGAAGGTGCGGCCGGTGACGGGAGCGGTCAGGTCGCCGCGGTGGACCCGCAGCCGGCAGCCGGCCCGGACCGCGTTGATCCGGGCGGTGAGCACCGCGGTCCAGGAGATGTCGACGGCGGTGACGTGGGCACCGGTGCGGGCCGCGTGCAGGGCGACCGCGCCGGTACCGGTCCCGAGGTCGAGCACCTCGGTGCCGGGGCCGGGCCGCTCGGCGGTGACGGCCCGGGTCAGCAGGGCCGTGTCGTGCTGCGGAGCGTAGACCCCGGCCGGGGCGAACACGGGGGAGAGCGGGGGAGCGGGGGCACTGGTCATGGGTGGCTCCGTCCTGGTCGGGGCAGCGGCGGGCGCGGCCGGACCTCCTGTCCACTGTCGGACCCGGGGGCCGGGTCCACCACTCGGCGGAGAGGCGACGGATACCCCTGACGAGGGCGTCCACCGGTTTGGTACGCGCCCTTCCGCCGGGGCGGCCGACGGCGGGAATGAGCGGCTCCGCAGCGGACAGGCGGGGGCGAGGACCCTTCGCGGGGCGCCCGCGGAGTTCCCGGCGTAACGTGGAAACCGGACATGTCGGACGGTGATGGAGGCTGGGCCGGAGTGCCCGGCCGACAGCAACGGCCGATCGCCTAGCGGCAGGAGGCGCGCAGATGTACGCAATGATCGATGCCCAGGTCGTGCAAGCGGTCGATGACGGCGTCGGGTGGAACTTCGGCATCTTGCTCGGCGTGCTGGCCGTGATCGTGGTGGGCATGCTGATCTGGGTGGTCCGCAAGGGCATCAAGACGCGCGCGCAGGAGCCCGAACCCCCCAGCCCGGAGTCGCAGCCGCACACGCCGACGCGGCGGACCCATGAAGAGGACTTCCGCGAGGACGACGAGGGGGAGTTCCCCACCGACGGCCGTCGGCTCCTGCCCAACGAGCTGAAGGGCGTCAGCAGCCACCAGGCCGAGCCGCCCGAGGGAGGCCGGCGCAAGCACACGCCGGGCCACAGCGGCGGCTTCGGCAGCGGCGGCGCCGGCGGCTGAGCCGCGCCACCTGCCGCACCGCGGCGCGACCGCCCGCTGGCCGGGCCCTCCCAGGGGCCCGGCCAGCGGGCGGTCGCGCCATGCGTTCAGGTCATGGAGGGCATGTCGCCCTCGGTGGTGCTGGTGTCGATGACGGAGAAGGCCGCGCCCTGCTGGTCGCGTACGGCGGCGAACCGGCCGAACGGAGTGGTGACCGGGCTGTGGTGCACCTGCCCGCCCAGGCGCACCGCCGTCTCGACGGCGGCGTCGCAGTCGGGGACGGCGAAGTAGACGCTGACGTGGCTGGGGACCTCCGGCGGGACGTCCTCGGCCAACGCCATCCGGCCGAGCACCGGGCGCCCCTCGACACTCCAGACCCGGAAGTCCGTCCCCGGGTCCTCCACCACTCCCACCTCGTAGCCGAACAACTCGGGGAAGAACCGGTCGGCCGCCGCCGCGTCCCGGGTGCAGACCTCCGCCCAGACGTACGCGCCCGGCGCCTCGGTCAGCCCGAAGCCCGGGTGGGCGCTCGGCTGCCAGAGCGAGAAGGCGGTGCCGGCCGGGTCCCGCAGCGAGGAGGTGACGCCGAAGCCGCCGACGTCCTCGGGCCCCATCGCCACCGTGCCGCCCAGCCCCGCCACCCGCCCGGTCACGGCGGCCGCGTCCGAGGTGGCCAGGTAGAGGTTCCACAGGGCGGGGGCGTCCGGGCCGGGCATGACCGGCATGACGGCGGCGACGGGCTTCCCGTCCACCAGCGCCATCGTGTAGTGGCCGTACTCCTCGCCGAGATCGTCGAAGGTCCAGCCGAGGACCTGGCCGTAGAACTCGCGGGCGGCCGACACGTCGGGGAACATCGCGTCGGCCCAGCAGGGGGCGCCGTCGGGGAACGGACTCATGGGGGTGCCTCCACAGGGGGCGGGGAAAGGGGTGGTCCGGCGGCCGTGCGGTCGCCGGACGGGCCACAGCGGGCGGGGTGCCCGCCGGTGGCCCGTGGGTCAGGGGTCGCGGAGGGGCGCGGCTCGGACACGTCCGCGGCGTCGCCTCAGGCGGAGAGCGGGTTGAGCACCATCGGCTCGATCCGCCCGTCGAGCATCGCGCCGAGCCCGGTGACCGAGGCGATGCCGGGCCGCTCGGCCACCTGCACCGGCATCCCGGTCGCCTCCCGGATCATCTGGTCGAGTCCGGGCATCAGGGCGCTGCCGCCGACCATCATGATCCCGCGGTCGGCCAGATCGGCGACGAGGTCGGGCGGGCAGTCCCGCAGTACCTTGCCGATGCCGTCGAGTACCCCGGTGAGCGGGATGTTGATGGCACTGCGCAGCCCCGCCGTGTCCACCTCCACCGACCGGGCGAGACCGGTGGCGACGTCGCGGCCGTGGATCTCGGTGGTACCGGCCCCCGCCATGGAGAGGTCGCCGCCGCGCAGCGCCACGTGGAGCGGGCGCACCGACTGGCTGGGCAGCATCAACTCGTGGTGGTGGCGCAGGTAGGAGATGACGGAGTGGTCGATGGCGTTGCCGCCGACCGGGACGCGCTCGGCGGTCACGATCGAGCCGAGCGAGAGAACCGCGATCTGCGTGGTGGCCGCGCCGCAGACCAGGATCATGCTGGCCTCCGGCCGCTCCACGGGCAGCCCGCACCCCACGGCGGCGGCGATCAGCGTGTCGACCAGCTCCACCCGGCGCGCCCCGATCCCCACCAGCGTCTCCACGGTCGCCCGCTGGGCCAGCGGGTCCGCGTCGTGCGGGGTGCAGGCGGCGGCCCGCAGCCGGGGCTTGCGGCGCAGCGCGCGGCGCGCCTTGTCGCCGAGGAGGTGGCGGAGCATCCGCTGCGCCATGTCGATGTCGATGACGGAGCCGCCGCTCACCGGCCGGACCACGCGGATGTAGCCCGGCGTGCGGCCGGTCATCTGCTCGGCCAGCGTGCCGACCGCGAGGAGCGCACCGGTGCGGGTGTTGATCGCCGCCGCACTCGGTTCGTCGACGACGACCCCCTCGCCCTTGATGAAGACCCGGGTCCGCGCGGCCCCCAGGTCGACGGCGAAGTGGCAGCGACGCAACTGCTCCAGACTGGCGGTCACGGCAGGTCCTCCCGAGTGCGGTGACGGGTACGAGCCCGGTGCGGGCGGCTCCCCTCGATCCTGGGCCCGCCGCCCGCCCGCCGCCCGCCGGGAGGGGCCGCGCGGGTGGCCCTGGGGCCCGTGTACGGCGCGAAACCCGCTCGGCCCGGGCACGGCCGGGCGGTTAGCATCCGCTCCTGTGCACAGTGAGACCTCCAAGGACGAGCCCCCGGCCCCGGACGACGCGAAGGCGATACTCCCCCCGCCCCGCGCGCCGGCGGCCCCACCCCGACGTCGGCTCCTCGCCGACCTGACGCCGCTGCGCACCTCCGCCGACTTCCGGCGGCTGTGGATCGGCAACACCATCTCCTGGGTCGGCCAGGGCATGACCGCCCTCGCCGTCTCCCTCCAGGTCTACGACCTGACCCACTCCAGCTTCTCCGTCGGACTGGTCGGCCTCTTCTCCCTGGTGCCCCTGGTCGTCTTCGGCCTCTACGGCGGGGCCGTCGCCGACACCGTCGACCGCCGCCTGCTGGGCCTCGCCAGCTCCACCGGCTCCTGGCTGCTGGCCCTCGCCCTCGCCGTGGCCGCCTTCGCCGGCTTCCACCAGGTCTGGTTCCTCTACGCGGTCGTCGCGCTCCAGGCGGTCTGCGCGGCGCTGAACTCCCCGGCCCGCACCTCGATGATCCCGAGGCTGCTCCCGGCCGAACAGCTCCCCGCCGCCAACGCCCTCAACTCCATGACCACCACCTTCGGCACCATGACCGGGCCGATGCTCGGCGGTGTGCTGGTGGGGCTCTGGGGCTACCAGGCGGCGTACCTCATCGACGCCGTCGCCTTCACCGCCGCGCTCTACGCGATGTGGCGGCTTCCGGCGATGCGCCCGGAGCGCGAGGAGGGCAGCCGCGGGCGCGCCTCGGTCCTGGACGGGCTGCGGTTCCTCGCGACCCGGCCCAACATCCGGATGACCTTCTTCAGCGACCTGTGCGCCATGGTCCTCTCCCATCCCCGCGCCCTCTTCCCCGCCGTGGCGGTGATCTGGTACGGCGGTGACGCGAAGACGGCCGGGCTGCTGGTGGCGGCCCCCGCCGTCGGCGCCCTGCTGGGCAGCGTCTTCTCCGGCTGGCTGGGGCGCGTCCACCGGCACGGCGTCGCGATCCTGCTGGCGGTCGGCGGCTGGGGGCTGGCCGTGGCGGTCTTCGGCCTCACCCGCAACCTCTGGCTCGGCCTGTTCTTCCTCGCACTGGCGGGCGCGGCCGACGCCATCTCCATGATCTTCCGCTCGACCATGCTCCAGGCGGCCACCCCGGACGCGATGCGCGGGCGGCTCCAGGGCGTCTTCATCGTGGTCGTCGCGGGCGGCCCGCGCCTAGGCGACTTCCTCGCCGGCAGTGTCGGCGACCTCGCCTCCCCGGCGGCAGCGGTCACCGGCGGCGGACTCCTCTGCGTCCTCGCCGTCACCGCGCTCGGCCTGCGCTGGCGCAACTTCGCCCGCTACGACGCCCGCGACCCCCAGCCCTGACCCGCCCCCACCCACGGTGTCCTCAGCCGAAGCCGGGCCCCGCCGGGCTCACTGCCCGGCCATCCTCCGCAACATCCCGCGAAGAGCCTCCCGCTCCTCGCGGGAGAACCCGGCCAACGGCTCCCGGGCGAAATCCAGAGACTCCCGCAGAACCCGGGCGACCTCCCGCCCCTCCGCGGTCA
This sequence comes from Streptomyces sp. BBFR102, assembly GCF_051397025.1. Lineage (NCBI taxonomy): Bacteria > Bacillati > Actinomycetota > Actinomycetes > Kitasatosporales > Streptomycetaceae > Streptomyces > Streptomyces sp. BBFR102. The sequence goes on along the minus strand of NZ_CP195757.1, from coordinate 1,444,934 downwards.
GAGCGGCCACTTTGATCCTCCGGTCCCCAGGATCGGCCTGCCGCTCGACGAGCCCCCGCAGGGCGAGCCGGTCGACGATCCCGGTGACGTTCGACGGCTCGCACTTGAGCCGCCGGGCGATCTGCCGCATGGGCATCGCCTCGATGGACAGCAGACCCAGCACGCGGGCCTGTGCCCCGGTGAGCGCCTGCTCGGCGGCGGCCCGGTCGTACTCCTCGTGGTACCGCGCCACGACGGCGCCGATCAGCTCGACGACTTCGAGGGTCAGGGGGTCCGTGCGGGTGGCCATGCGCCCCAGGATAGCCGGTTGCTTGACAACGTGAAATATTCAGACGCATTGTTGTTTCATCTTGTGAAACATTAGGAGGAGACACCGCATGACCGCACTTCCCTCGGCCGGCCGCGCATGGCACCTCGTCGCCCGCCCCGACGGCTGGCCCACCCCCGAGGACTTCGCCCTCCGCGAAGTCCCGGTCGAGGCCCCCACGGGTGGCCGGATCCTCGTCCGCAACCTGTACTTCTCGGTCGACCCGTACATGCGCGGCCGGATGAACGACGTCAAGTCGTACGTCCCGCCGTTCCAGCTGGACGCCCCCATGGACGGCGGCGCGGTCGGCGAGGTCATCGCCTCCGAGGCCGAAGGCTTCGCCGTCGGCGACCACGTCCTGCACGGCCTGGGCTGGCGCGAGTACGCCAACCTGCCCGCCGAGCACGCCAAGAAGGTCGACGGCTCGCTGGCCCCGCTCAGCGCCTACCTCGGTGTCCTCGGCATGCCGGGCCTCACCGCGTACGCGGGGCTGCTCGACGTCGCCTCGTTCAAGCCCGGCGACGCCGTCTTCGTCTCCGGCGCGGCCGGTGCCGTCGGCAGCGAGGTCGGCCAGATCGCCCGGCTCAAGGGCGCCTCCCGGGTCATCGGCTCGGCCGGCTCCGACGAGAAGGTCAAGCTCCTCGTCGACGAGTACGGCTTCGACGCCGCCTTCAACTACAAGGACGGCCCGGTCGCCGAGCAGCTCAAGGAGGCCGCCCCCGACGGCATCGACGTCTACTTCGACAACGTCGGCGGCGACCACCTGGAGGCCGCCATCGGCCGCCTCAACCTGTTCGGCCGGGTGGCGCTCTGCGGCGCCATCGCCCAGTACAACGACACCGGCACCCCCACCGGCCCGCGCAACCTCGCCCTCGCCATCGGCAAGCGGCTGCGGCTCCAGGGCTTCATCGTCGGCGACCACGGCGGCCTCCAGCCGCAGTTCGTCGACGAGGTCTCCGCCTGGGTCCGCTCCGGCGAGCTGAAGTACAACGAGACCTTCGTCCAGGGCGTCGACAACGGCGTGGAGGGCTTCCTCGGCATGCTCCGGGGTGAGAACACCGGCAAGATGGTCATCGATCTGTCCCGCTGACCGGGGCTCTCACCCAGGCCCGACCTCCGGCCCGCACGTCGACCGCGCCACCGCCGGGGAACTGGTCGCCGAGGCCCACGAGGTCGGCCCGTACTCCAACGCCACCCCGCGGCAACCTCAAGGTGATCCTCACGCTCGCCTGACCCCCGCGCGCCCGCCGACCCACCCGCTCCGCGCACGCGGCCGGGGTGGGCCGGTAGGGTTCGCGCATGCGTGATCTCGGCGTCGGTTTCCAGTACTTGATGAACGGCCAGCGCTGGGCGCTGAGCCACGGCAAGACCTTCGGCCTGGGCATGCTGCCCGGCCTGATCACCCTGGTGATCTACGCCGCCGCGCTGGTCGGGCTCGCCTTCGGCGCCGACGACCTGGTCTCCTGGGCCACCCCCTTCGCGGACGGCTGGGGTTCCCCGTGGCTGGGTCTCTTCCGCGGCTTCCTGACCGCGGTCCTCTTCGCGCTGGTCCTGTTGATCGCGGCGATCGCCTTCACCTCGGTCACCCTGTTCATCGGCTCCTCGTTCTTCTACGACGCCGTCTCCGAGCGCGTCGACGCCTCGATCGACGGCAACGTCCCCTCCTCCGGCCGCTCCTTCGGGAACGACCTGTGGGTCTCGGCCCGCGACAGCCTGCGCATCCTGGTCCGCGCCGCGATCTGGGGCGTGCTGCTCTTCGCGCTCGGCTTCGTCCCGGTCGTCGGCCAGACCGCCGTCCCCGTCATCGGTTTCTTCGTCACGGGCTTCTTCCTCACCGAGGAACTCGCCTCCGTCGCCCTCGCGCGGCGCGACGTGGACCTGCGCGAGCGGCTCGCCCTGCTCCGCTCCCGCCGCGCGCTGACCTGGGGCTTCGGCGTCCCGCTGGCCCTTGCCTTCGTGATCCCGCTGGCCGCCGTCTTCCTGATGCCCGGTGCCGTGGCCGGGGCCACCCTGCTCTCCCGCGACCTGCTCGGCGAGCCGACCGCCCCGACCGAGGGCGCCCAGGACGAGGCCGGGCCCGTCGGGCTGGCGAAGCCCCCGGCCGACGTCCCGGCGGAGCGCTGAGGGGCGTCACCCGCCCCCTCCCGTCGGCGCTTCCTCGCCCAGCAGCACGAGGAAGTCGCGGAAGGCCGCCGTCGTGTCGACCGGCCGCCGGGCCCGGCAGCCACGGATACGGGAGGCCGTCCGACACACCTGCTCCGGCGTCAGCCCGCTCGGCAGCCGCTCGCCGTAAGCGGTGCGCGGGATGGCCGCCATGTCGGCGCGCACCACGGCGGTCCGCCCGGCCCGGGACCCGGCACACACGACAGGTGACGAAAGGTCACGGAGCCGACCGCGTCACAAGGTGCCGGGGCGAGATGCGACACGGTGTGGGGCGGGGCCCCGCGCCGCCGGACGCGCGCGCACCGCGTCGGCCTTGCATGCACTGACTGGAGCTACGCGACCCTGCGCGCCGAGGGACGCGCCGTCACCGTCGGCCTGCGCAACACCGGCACCCGCGCCGGCCACGAGACCGTCCAGCTCCACCTCGCCCCGCCGCCGCCCCGGGCGAGCCGGAGCGCCCCGCCCAGCGCCTCGCCGGGATCGCCCTCGCCGAGGCGGGGCCCGGCGAGTCCACCGAGGTCACCATCGACCTGCCCGACCGCGCCTTCGAGATCTGGGACGAGGCGGCGGGCGGCTGGTCCCACCGGCCGGGCCGCTACGAACTGCGCGCCGCCCGCTCGGCGGCCGACCCCCGCCTGACCCTGCCCCTCCAGGAGGACTGACCGGCGAGGCGGCCGGGGCGTACGGCGCTCCGGGCCGCTCAGCCCTTCGCGGTCACCGCCCGGTAGGCGATGCGCGCGATGTGCGCCTGACCGTTCTTGCTCGGGTGGAACCAGTCCCAGGAAGAGAGCTGCGTGCCGGTGAAGCGGAAGTCGAAGACCGCCCCGCCGTCCGTCCGGCAGAGCCGGTCCCGCCCGCACACCTCCGCCAGGACCCGGTTGTACGCCTTGACCCGCTTGTAGACCTTGGCCCGGCGCTTCACCGACTTCCGGTCGACCGCGTCCGGCTCCGACAGCATCGACCGGCAGATCCCCAGCGCCCACACCTGCTTGCCCAGCGCGCTGGTGCGCCCTTCGGACCAGAGCCGCTTGAGGTCCGGCACGCTCGCCATGTACACCTGCGTACGCGGGAGTTCGGTACGCAGGACCTCCATGGCCTCCTCCACCGACGCGCGGAAGTCGGCCACCTTGGTCATCTGCCGTGTGGAGCCGCGGCACGCGTCGTTGGCGCCGACCATCACCGTGAGCAGCTCCGGCCGGTCCTGCACCGCCCGTTCCACCTGTGCCGGGAGGTCCGCCGCCCGCGCCCCGGAGACCGCGTGGTTCCAGCTCCGCTCCGCCGCACCCCGCTCCCCGAGCAGTCGCAGCGCCAGCGAGCGCACCCCCGGGTCGCTGCCCGTGGCCCACGACGCCTCGGGGCAGTCGGCCAGTACCGAGCAGGCGTCGAAGCCGCGCGTGATGGAGTCCCCGACCGCCGCCAGCGAGGCCGGGCGGGTGTCCCAGCCCGTCTGCTGCCGGGCCCGGGGCGCGGCCTGCTCGTCGCTGCCCCGGGGCGGCGGCGCGCTCCCGCAGGCGGGCAGCGCCGCACCGAGGAGCACCGCGAGGGCCGCCGCGGTCCCCGCCCGCGCCCTGTGGCTCCGCACGCCCCGCTCACCCATCGCGCCTCCTTCCGCCTGCTGCTCCGCGCCCGGCCGGCCGAGCGTCCTCCCGCTCAACGGGTTCGCCCCCTCGCGCGGTTCCGGACCCCGCCACGAGAGCCGTCACACGAGGCGGGAGGCCCGTGGTGGCGGACTCCCGGCCGCCATCGTTTCGCAGGGCGGGCCCGCCCGCGCGCTGTGCTCCGCCGGTCCGGTGCCGACTGCCCCCGGCCGGCCCACCTGCGCGGCCCGTCCGTCACCCGGCTGCCGGAACGCCGCTCGGCCGGGCGGGTGGCGCCGGGCGTACGCCGGGCGCGTCCCGCAGGGTGAAAGCGGCCGGGTTCGGCGAAACCGGCCCGACGGTACGTCACCCTCCCACGGGTGCGGCACGGTAGCTTTGGCCCCGGGCGGTCCGGCCGGTGACGAACGGATGCCCCCGGGGGGCCCGCCACCCGCCGGTTCCGCTAAGTTACATCACGTCACATCTGTCCCATTTGGGAAAATTCGCTCGGCATGGGCGCGAGGCCGCTCGGGACAGCGCCCCTCGGTCCCACACTGGAGGTTCCGGTGACGACACGTGGAGTCCTGTACGTGCACTCCGCACCGCGCGCGCTGTGCCCGCATGTCGAGTGGGCCGTGGCCGGTGTACTCGGCGTGCGCGTCAGCCTCGACTGGATTCGGCAGCCCGCCGCCCCGGGCACCTGGCGAGCCGAGTTCTCCTGGCAGGGCCAGGCCGGCATCGCCTCCCGGCTCGCCTCCGCGCTGCGCGGCTGGCAGCAGCTGCGCTTCGAGGTGACCGCCGAACCCAGCCCCGGCGCCGAGGGCGAGCGGTACAGCTCCACCCCCGGCCTCGGCATCTTCCACGCCGTCACCGGCATCCACGGCGACATCCTCATCCCCGAGGACCGGCTGCGCGCCGCCCTGGTCCGCTCCCAGGCCGACGAGACCGACCTGGAGGCCGAGATCGCCCGCCTCCTCGGCAAGCCCTGGGACGACGAACTGGAACCCTTCCGCCACGCCGGCGAGGGCGCCCCCGTCCGCTGGCTCCACCAGGTCGTCTGAGCCCGCGCACCGCGCCCGCCGCCGCGCGGCCGGAACGCTGATGGGCCCGTCTCCCCCCGAGGGGAGACGGGCCCATCAGCACGTACGCGTACGCGGACCGTCAGACCGAGCGGAAGGCCAGGACCACGTTGTGGCCGCCGAAGCCGAACGAGTTGTTGATCGCGGCGACGGTGCCCTCGGGCAGCTCGCGCGCCTCGCCGCGCACCACGTCCGCGCCGGACTCGGTGATCGCCGGGTCCAGGTCGTCGATGTTGAGCGTCGGCGGTGCCATGCGGTGCTTCAGCGCCAGCACCGTCGCGACCGTCTCGATGCCGCCGGCGCCGCCGAGCAGGTGGCCCGTCATCGACTTGGTCGCCGAGATCGCCACGTGCTCCAGGTCCTCGCCCAGGATCTGGCGCAGGGCCTTGACCTCGGCGATGTCGCCCTGCGGCGTCGAGGTGGCGTGCGCGTTCAGGTGCACGACCTCGGAGGGCTTCAGGTCGGTGTCCTCCATCAGGTTCCGCAGCGCCGCCGCGATGCCCCGGCCGGTCGGCTCGGGCTGCGCGATGTGGTGGCTGTCGGCCGACAGACCCTGGCCCAGCACCTCGCAGTAGACGCTCGCCCCACGGGCCGCCGCGTGCTCGGCCGACTCCAGGACCACGACGCCCGCGCCCTCGCCGAGGACGAAGCCGTCACGAGCGGTGTCGTAGGGGCGCGACGCCTTCTCGGGCTCGTCGTTGTTCTTGGACATCGCCATCATGTTGGCGAACGCGACCACCGGCAGCGGGTGGATGGCCGCCTCGGTGCCGCCCGCCACGACCACGTCGGCGCGGCCGGTGCGGATCATCTCGACCGCGTAGCCGATCGCCTCCGCGCCCGAGGCGCAGGCCGACACCGGGGTGTGCACGCCCGCCCGGGCGTTGACCTCCAGGCCGACGTTGGCGGAGGGGCTGTTCGGCATCAGCATGGGCACGGTGTGCGGGGAGACGCGCCGGGCGCCCTTCTCCTTCAGCACGTCGTACTGGTCCAGCAGCGTGGTGACGCCGCCGATGCCGGAGGCGATGACCGTACCGAGCCGCTCCGGGCTGATCTGCTCGTCCTCGCCCGCCATCGCCGTGTAACCGGCGTCGGCCCAGGCTTCCCGGGCGGCGATCAGCGCGAACTGCGCCGAACGGTCGAGCTTGCGTGCCAGGGGGCGGGGCAGGACCTCGGCCGGCTCCACCGCGATCCGCGCGGCGATCCGGACCGGCAGGTCCGCGTAGCGTTCGTCGTCCAGCGGACGGACGCCGGAGCGGCCCGCGATCAGACCTTCCCAGGTCGATGCGGCGTCGCCACCCAGCGGGGTGGTCGCGCCGATACCGGTGACGACCACGGTGCGATTGGTCGGGCTCACAGGGCTTGTCTCCACAGGTCAGAGGGTCGAGCTTCGAGGCGCGCCGCCACCGGTACGGAGGTCGGGCGCCCGGACCGGCCCAGGGCCGGGGGCCGGGCAGCAGGGAGCGGACCCGGAAGGTCCGGGGCCGCTCCCGGGACGCCGGGGCTCAGCCCTGGTGCTTCAGGATGTAGGACGTGGCGTCGCCGACGGTCTTGAGGTCCTTGACGTCCTCGTCGGGGATCTTGACGTCGAAGCGCTCCTCGGCGGCGACGACGACCTCGACCATGGACAGCGAGTCGACGTCCAGGTCGTCGGTGAAGGACTTGTCCAGCTGGACGTCCTCGGTCGGGATGCCGGCGATCTCGTTCACGATCTCCGCGAGACCCTCGACGATCTCTTCCTGCGTGGCGGCCATGATGGCGCTCCTTCGTTGGTGTTCAGAGTGGTACGGTTCCGCGCGCTCCGGAAGACCCGGAGGTGAGCGGCGCCTAGGGGAGAGTAACGACCGTGGCGGCGTAGACGAGACCCGCCCCGAAGCCGATGATGAGCGCCGTGTCGCCGCTCTTCGCCCCGCCCGTCGCCAGAAGCCGCTCCATCGCGAGCGGGATCGACGCGGCCGAGGTGTTGCCGGTGGTCTCGATGTCACGGGCGACCGTGACGTGCTCCGGCAGTTTGAGGGTCTTCACCATCGAGTCGATGATCCGCATGTTGGCCTGGTGCGGAATGAAGACGTCCAGGTCGTCCGCGGTGATACCGGCGGCCTCCAGCGCCTGCTGGGCGACCTTGGCCATCTCGAAGACGGCCCAGCGGAAGACCGCCTGGCCCTCCTGTGTGATCGCCGGGAACTTCTCCGGGTGGCCGTTGCGGTACTCCGCCCACGACACCGTCTGCTTGATGGTCTCCGACCTGTCGCCCTCGGAGCCCCACACCGTCCGCCCGATGGCCGGGACGTCCGAGGGGCCGACGACGACAGCACCCGCGCCGTCACCGAAGAGGAAGGCCGTCGCGCGGTCCTCGTGATCGGTGAGATCGCTGAGCCGCTCCACACCGATGACCAGCACGTGCTCGGCCGACCCGTCGACGATCATGCCCTTGGCCAGGGTCAGGCCGTAGCCGAACCCCGCGCAGCCGGCGGAGATGTCGAAGGCGGCGGGGTTGCCCGCGCCCACCAGGTGGGCGATCTCGGTGGCCACCGCCGGGGTCTGCTTGAAGTGCGAGACCGTCGAGACGACGACGGCGCCGATCTCGGACGGGGCTATGCCGGCCTCGGCGATGGCCTTGCCCGCCGCCGCCACCGACATCGCGGTGACGGTCTCCTGGTCGTCGGCCCAGTGCCGGCTCGTGATGCCCGAACGCGAGCGAATCCACTCGTCGGACGAGTCGATCTTCTCCAGGATCACCTCGTTGGGCACCACCCGCGTCGGACGGTAGCCGCCGACCCCGAGAATGCGCGCGTACGGGGCACCCTTGCTGGGCTTGATCTTCGCCATGGTCTCGGTGCTCCTTCTCAGGCCGTCTGCGAGCCCGCCGGGGTGGCGGGGGAGTGTTCGGCGATCAGGGCGCGTGCGGCGTCGAGGTCGTCGGGGGTCTTCAGGGCGAGCGTCTTGACGCCCGGCATCGCGCGCTTGGCCAGTCCGGTCAGCGTGCCGCCCGGGCAGACCTCGATCAGCGCGGTCGCGCCGAGCTGCTGGAAGGTCTCCATGCACAGGTCCCAGCGGACCGGGTTGGCCACCTGGCCCACCAGTCGCTCCAGTACCTCCGCGCCCCTCGCCACTCGCGCGCCGTCCCGGTTGGAGAGGTAGGGCACGGCCGGGTCGGCCGGGGCCAGCTCCTTGGCGGCCGTCTCCAGCTCCGACACGGCCGGGGCCATGTGCGCGGTGTGGAAGGCGCCGGCCACCTTGAGCGGCACCACCCGGCGCACGCCCTCCGGCTTCTCCGCGACCAGCGCGTCGATCTGCTCCAGCGTGCCTGCGGCGACGATCTGGCCGGCGCCGTTGACGTTGGCCGGGGTCAGGCCGAGCTTCTCCAGGTGCGCCAGAGTCACCGCCGGTTCGCCGCCGAGCAGGGCGGCCATCCCGGTGGCGGTGACGGCCGACGCCGCGGCCATCGCCTGGCCGCGGCGTCGCACCAGGCGCAGCGCGGCGGTGTCGTCGAGGACCGAGGCGAAGACGGCGGCGGTGATCTCGCCGACGCTGTGGCCCGCGACGGCGCCCGGAGTCATCTCGCCGAGCGCGGCGGCGGAGAGCAGTCCGGCGGCGACCAGCAACGGCTGGGCCACCGCGGTGTCACGGATCGCCTCGGCGTCCGCCTCGGTGCCGTAGTGCACCAGGTCGAGGCCGATGGCCTCGGACCAGGCCGCGACACGATCGGCGGCACCGGGGAGTTCGAGCCAGGGGGTCAGGAAGCCGGGCGCCTGAGCGCCCTGGCCGGGAGCGACGAGTACGAGCACTCTCACACTCTCTCTTGGGGAGGGCCCCGACGGCCGGTGGGGACAGGGACCAAGAACCGTCGGGGGAATTGTTGGTGTCCGACAAAATCCTAGAGTTGCGCCTCGGCGTCCGCCAAGCGCCCCAGGATCAGCGCGATACGCAGCGTGAAGGCCGATCGCACGTCGGACGGCGACCACCCGGTGACGTCAGTCACACGTCGAAGCCGGTAGCGCACGGTGTTGGGGTGGACGAAGAGCATCCGCGCCGCCCCTTCAAGGCTGCTCGCCTGCTCCAGATAGACGCTCAAGGTCTCCAGAAGGGCCGACCCCGCCTCCTCCAGCGGTCTGTAGATCTCCTCCACCAGCTGGTCCCGCGCGGCGGGATCGCCCGCCATGGCGCGCTCGGGCAGCAGATCGTCCGCGAGGACCGGCCGGGGCGCGTCCTGCCAGGCCGCACACGCCTTCAGCCCCGCCGCCGCGGCCTGCGCCGAGCGCGTCGCCGCGAGCAGGTCCGCCACCACGGGCCCCGCCACCACGGGCCCCGTGGCGTACGGCCCGATCAGCGCCTTCGCCACGTGCAGCGGGTTGTCGCTGCCGCCCGCGATCACCACCAGACGGTTGCCGAGGACGCCGGTCAGCACCTGCACCTTGGCCTGGCGCGAGGCGCGCCGGATCGCCTCCACGGTCAGCTCGCTGTCGCCGTCGGGCGCGGTGCCGAGGATCACACAGACGTGCTCGGGGGAGTTCCAGCCGAGCGCGGCCGCCCGGGAGACGGCGCCCTCATCGGCCTCGCCGGAGAGCACCGCGTTGACCACCAGCGACTCCAGCCGGGCGTCCCAGGCGCCGCGCGCCTCGGCGGCCTGCGCGTAGACCTGGGCGGTGGCGAAGGCGATCTCGCGGGCGTAGACCAGCAGCGCCTCCCGCAGCACCGACTCGTCGCCCGGCGCAGCCACCTCGTCGATCGCGGTCTCCATCACCTCGATCGTGGTACGCACCATCTCCACGGTCTGCCGCAGCGTGATCGCCCGCGTCAGCTCGCGCGGCGCCGTGCCGAAGACGTCGGTGGAGATCGCCTGCGGCGCGTCCGGCTGCCGGAACCACTCGGTGAACGCCGCGATACCCGCCTGCGCCACCAGGCCGATCCACGAACGGTTCTCCGGCGGCATCGCCCGGTACCAGGGCAGCGTCTCGTCCATCCGCGCGATGGCGTTGGCGGCCAGACGCCCGGAGGAACGCTCCAGCCGCTTCAGCGTCGCGGTGTGCGGGTGGCCGGCCCCGGCCTCCGCGGACTGTTCCGCGGGCTGCTCGGTGGGCCGGTCGGGAGGTGTGGATTCGGGTTGGGACACGGGACCAAGACTGCCCTATCGGAGCGGGGTGGTGGGCTGGCGGGTCGCGGGGCGGTGGCACCGACGCCCGGGAGGCCAGGCCGTACCGTGGTGCGGGTGATCGACGTACGGCGCTCCGGCGACCGGTACCGGGGCGGCGAGCCCCCGTCCGGCATCAGCACCCTGCACGCCTTCTCCTTCGGCCCGCACTACGACCCGGACAACCTCCGCTTCGGCCCCCTCGTCGCCTGCAACGAGGAGCGCCTCGCCCCCGGCGCGGGCTTCGAGGAGCATCCGCACAGCCACACCGAGATCGTCACGTGGGTGGCAGAGGGCGAGCTGACTCACCAGGACTCCACCGGCCACACCACCGTCGTGCGACCGGGCGACGTCCAGTACCTCCGCGCCGCGACCGGTGTCCGCCACGTCGAGCGCAACGACGGCCCGGCCCCCCTCGTCTTCCTCCAGATGTGGCTCACCCCGCTGACCTGGGACAACGTCCCCGCCTACACGCTCGTCCGCCGCGAGGACCTCCCTCGGGGCCGCCCCGCCACCGCCGTCCTCGACGTCCCCGCCGCCGGAGCCGTCCTCCACCACCTCCCGCTCACCCCAGGCCGTCCGCGTCCCCTCCCACCGGCCGCGCTGCGGTACGTCCACGTGCTCGCCGGCCATGTCCGGATCAGCCCTGCCCCGGCGGGCGCCCAGGACAGCCCCGCACCGGTGGAACTCGGCCCCGGGGACTCCGCCCGGATCGACGGCCCGCCCGAGCTCCCCTTCACCCTGACGGGGTGCGGCGAGAACCCTGCGGAGCTGCTGGTCTGGGCGATGGAAGGGTGAGGGCGGGCAGGCGGAACTCCCTGCCCGTGCGGTTCGAGAGCTTGGGGCCGCCTACCGGTCCGGAAGGTCGGGGCCGCTGGTCAACCCGGCTGCCCGTGGCGCCACATGGCCCACATCTGCGGCCCTGACCGGAACGTGAGCCGCCGCTCGGTCACAAACCCCAGGCGCTGGTAGAACCCCAGGTTCCGCTCGTTGCTGGACTCCAGGAACACCGGACGCCCGTCGGTGTCCGCCCGTTCCAGCAACCCACCGAGCACCACGGCCCCGAGTCCCGTGCCCTGAGCCTCGGCACGCGTGCCCAGGAACTCGACGTACCAGTGCGGCGGCGCCCCCGGATGCCGCCGCTCCAGAGCGAGCAACCGCGCCCCGAGCCTGGGCAGCTCCCACCGGCCCGCCCGGACCAGCGTCCTCGCGTTCCGCAGTAGATAGGCAGCAGGCAGCTTCCAGGCGCCGGGCTCCGCCCACACGCATGCCACCTGTCGGCTGTCGTCGGTCCACACCCGCCCGTACGGGATCTGCTGCGTGAGATGCCCCCGGAACAACACCCTGAGCCGCCACTCCCGGTCGCGAGGCATCAGCCACGACCAGACCGGATCACCCCGGTACGCACTCGCCAGCACCCCGGCGAGCACCTCCGTGTCAGCCGCACGGGCCTGCACGAGTCGCCCCATGCTGAGACGGTACGCGCCCACACCCAGGCTTGCCAGGGTGACGACGAGGCCGGGTGCAGTGCTGGGCAGCGGCTGGCCGTTGTGCAGGGTGACGCGCCGGCGGGATGGGGAGGCGGGTGCTGCCCCAGAGGCGGTGGACGCTGCCCACGAGGAGGGACGGGGAGGGGGCGGGAGGCTGGGGTTGAGGGGGTGGGCTCGGCGGGTGGCGGGTGGCGGGTGGCGGGTGGGGCCGGGGGGCTTGGCCGCCCCTTCCCGCTCCCGCCCTCGGGGGTCTGCTCAGATGTCCGTCGTCCCGGCCAGCTCCTTGAGGACGGCGTCCGTGAACGGGGGCCATGCCTCGATGGCCCAGGGGCCGAAGGCTCTGTCGGTCAGCGCGACAGCGGCGGCCCGCGCGTCCGGGTCGATCCACAGGAACGTGCCCGACTGGCCGAAATGTCCGAAGGTCCTCGGTGAGGAGGTGGCCCCCGTCCAGTGCGGCGACTTCCCGTCCCGGATCTCGAAACCCAGTCCCCAGTCGTTGGGGTTCTGGCTCCCGTATCCGGGCAGCACACCCTTCAGCCCCGGCTGCACGACCGACATCGCCTCGGCGACCGTACGGACGTCCAGCAACTGGGGTGCCTGCACCTCCGCCGCGAACCGGATCAGGTCGTCCACCGTCGACCACCCGTCCTTCGCGGGAGACATCCCCCCTTCCAACGTGGTCGAGTCCATCCCCAACGGCTCCAGTACGGCCTGACGCAGGTACTCCGGGAAGGGAATCCCCGTCACCTCGGACAGGTGCTCGCCCAATGCCTCGAAACCGGCGTTCGAGTAGATCCGCCGCGTTCCGGGGTCCGCCTGGACCCGGTTCTCGTCGAAGGCCAGCCCGCTGGTGTGCGCCAGCAGGTGTCGCACCGTCGCCCCCTCGGGCCCGGCCGGCTCGTCGAGCTCCACAGCCCCTTCCTCGTACGCCACCAGCACGGCGTACGCCGCGATCGGCTTGGTCACCGACGCCAGCGCGAACCGCCTGCCGGTGGGCCCGTGGGTTCCGGCCACCGTCCCGTCGGACCGCACCACGGCCACCGCCGCGTGCGGCACCGGCCACTCGTCCACCCGTGCCAGACTCTCAAGGCTTCGCATGTCAGCGAGTCTAGGACGGGCGTCCGGCCCGGTCGGGCGGTGCCCGTCTCCTGCGCCGCGAAGACGGGCACCGGGCCGTGGGCGACGGCGAACGGACGCCGAGGCGAAGGCAAGGCGGATCGTGTCTGCCTTGATGACATCCGCACTTACCTGGAGTGGGCCCAACGTTCCGGCGTGGAGGGCATGACGGTGACGGATAGCACCTCCCTGCCCGCTGCGGTCCGAGACTGCTCGGCCGAACCGACCTGAGAGAGAACTCACCGACGACTTCCGGCGCGGGCAGCCCCGCTGCACCGGCGCCAACGCCGCAGCCAACGCCAACCTCCCGAAACCCCTGCGCACCATCGCCGCCGATCACGGAGTCAACCCCGCCCAGATCGCCCTGGCCTGGGCCCGGCACCGCGCGGAGGGACGCCGCCTGCCGGTCGTCTCCATCCCCGGCGCCCTCAAGCCGACCGGCCTTCAGGAGAACACCGCCTCCACCCCTGTTCACCTCACCGAAGCGGAATCGGCTCTTCTGGAGCCCATTGCGGGCAAGGTCGCAGGTGACCGCTACGCCGGCATGTCCTTCACATCGGCGGGCCGCAACTGATCCGTACAGCCCCATCCCGGTTCCCTCCTTCCTTACCTCTCGTGTCTCTCACGTCCGGCCCTGCGGTCCCCCTGTGTCCGGAGGGCCGGACGTCCGGCCCTCCGCACGCCAGGAGGTCAGACCAACCGCAGGGCGAATATCGCGAACCCTGTCGCCAGCACGCCTGCCGTCACGCGTATCCCTCTGCCCGCTCCGGGCCACGGCGCGTCAAGGCGCCGGGCGGATCTCGCGGTCACCACCAGCAAGGCGGCGAACAGCGGCATCCACATCACCCGTGCGGCGATCCACCCGACTGTGTCCGGTGCCGAGGTGAGTCCGGGCACCACACCGAGAGCGGCTCCCGGTATCGCCGCGATCAGCATCGCCGTCTGGTGCCAGCAGAGGATCGTCATCGCTGACAGGTTGACGGCCACGACCGGTGCCCACCAGGACGGGCGCCGGAGCAGGGAAGCGATCCGGTCGCGTGACAGCACGGCTGCCCCGCTCTGAAAGGCACCCAGTGCCAGAACCAGCAGTGACGGCGGGTGCGAGTTGGTCCGGGCCTCGCCCGGGACCCCCACCATGGACGTCGGATACCCGAACTCCCACAGCAGCAGGACGAACAGAGCAGCCCCTCCGACCAGCAGCACCCTGGCCGCGCGCCGACTCATGCGCCCTTCGCCCCAGCCCACCCCCAGCTGGTAGGCGAACAGCCATCCGGGCAACAGGTTGAACAGGCTCAGCCACGACGGCATCCCGGCCGACCAGGGACCGTACCGGAGTAGATCCACCACGGCGACCGCGCCTAGAAGCGGGGCGGCAGCCCACGGACCGGCCTTCCGGGCGGCCCGCGCACACCACGGTGTCAACGCGGTGACCACCCCGTAGACGCCGACGAACCACAGTGGCTGGATGACGAGGGTGGCCGCCGTGTGCAAGGTGGCTTCCGGGACCCCGGACCACCACAGCACCACCAGAAGAGCGGCCCAGATCGCCGTCACCCCCACCACGGGCCGCCCCAGCCGGACCAGCCGCCCGGCTGTCCAGGAACGCGCGGACTCTCCCCGCTCCGACGCTCGCCGGTAGGAGAGCGCCGAGGCGTATCCCCCGACGAGGAAGAAGATGCCGAGCATCTGCAGTACCCAGCTCAGCGGTGCAAGCGAGGAGAAGGAGGAGAGCGGACTGGCGTTGTGGAGGCCGCCGTCGGCGTCACGTGTGAACCCGCCGAGGAGCCAGTGACCGGTCGGCACTGCCAGGAGGGCCACGGCCCGCAGCCCGTCGAGTGCGCGGTCACGGTGAACCGGAGTGGCGGCGTCCACCTTGGTCGCGGCCCGGCGCAGCCAGGCCCCGTTCATGAGGTTCTCCCTTCCGCGATGGCGGCGAAGGCCGCGAGGGCGTCTGTACCGGGAGCGAAGTAGTCGGAATGGCCGCTCACCCGCTGCGCGGGTATGGGGCGGGCGCCGAAGCCGGAAGCGGTGGGGTCTGTGCCGTGGCCCAGCTCGAAGAGCCGCAGGTGGGGCACCTTGCCGATCCAGTCCCCGGCACTGCGCGTCGCCCAGACGCGGGCGGAGGTACCCAGAGAGGCGACGTCCGCCGCTCGCATCCCTGGCGAGCCGAGGACAACCAGATCGCTCATGCGGAGATCTGCCGCGGCCAGCCCGCAGACCACCGATCCGTAGCTGTGG
This sequence comes from Streptomyces sp. BBFR102, assembly GCF_051397025.1. Lineage (NCBI taxonomy): Bacteria > Bacillati > Actinomycetota > Actinomycetes > Kitasatosporales > Streptomycetaceae > Streptomyces > Streptomyces sp. BBFR102. The sequence goes on along the minus strand of NZ_CP195757.1, from coordinate 1,429,836 downwards.
CAGAAGACTGACGGGCGGGGGAGCCCGGTGGCGGCCAGCCCTTCGACGAAGCGCCTCAGCCGGGGTGCGCCCGCCTCGGCCAGGCGGCCGGTGGCGGCGTCGGGACCGAGACCGACCGGGGTGGTGTAGCCGACCCAGGCGACGACCGCGGTCTGCCCGTCCGTCGCCCTGGCGAGCGAGCGGGCCATACCGGCCGGTGTGCCGTAAGGGTTGTGCGAGCGGTCGAAGGTGTCGAGGTCGATGTCCGAACCGGGGACGACGACCGCCACGTGCCGCGCCGCGCCGAGGTCGCCGAAGACCTCCGCCACCTGCCCTCGGCCCCGGGGGTCGAAGGCGAGTATCTGCCGTCCCGACGTCAGAAGGCCCCGGTACCTTTCGGCCCGTTCGGCAGCCCGGTCGCGTTCCTGGCCGGACAGCCGATGGTCGGCTGCCCTCTCCTGCTCCCCGGCGTGCGCTTCGGCCAACGCCCGGGCGTTCGCGGCGTAACGAACGGGGATCGGCGCTCCGTCCAGGTTGCCCAGGACGAGCGGATGGCGCTCGATGAGGCCGTCCAGCTGTCGCCCCGTCAGAGCCGTGAGGAAATCGTGGACTTCAGCGGGCGTGCTGCGTGCCGGGTCGGGAAGTTTCCGCCCTGTCTCGGTGTCTCCCCGCCAGGCCGAGGTACCGGGCGGAGGTCCCGTCACGGGTGTCTGCTGGCCAGCCGACGCCCACCCGGTCGTGGCTGTCATCAGCGTGGACGTCAACATCAGCCCGGCCAGCGCGCGCCAGCTTCGCGAACGTGCCCCCGGCCTCGCTGAACGCACCCGAACCCGCATCATCGGCCCCCGTCTCTCCGTCCGGCCCGCTCTCGTGCCGGCCTGTTGGAGAGAAGGTAGGGAGACGACACCCGCTGGGGCTTCACACCGGAGAGCCAAGTGCGACCCCATACCCCAGTAGGGGGTGGATGAGGCTGGGGAGACGAGACAACGGAGATGACCGTCCGGCACACGCTGCCGGACGGTCGGGTGCGAGAAGGAGCGGTCAGCGCACGGTGTCACCGGGCTTGACCAGCCCGGACTCGTAGGCCGCGATGACCGCTTGGGCGCGGTCGCGGATGCCGAGCTTCGCGAGAATGCGGCTGATGTGGGTCTTCACCGTCTGCTCGGCGAGGACGAGCTGCTCGGCGATCTCCAGATTGGACAGCCCGCGGGCCACCAACTCCAGTACCTCTGTCTCACGCGGGGTGAGGCCGTTCAACTGCAGACGGGGGTCGCGGCGGGGGCGAGGTCGCCGACGGACGATGTCTTCGATGAACCGGCGGGTGACGGCGGGGTCGAGCAGTGCGTTCCCGCCGTGGATGACACGGACCGCCGACACCAGGCTGGCCGGCGGCGAGTCCTTCAACAGGAAGCCGGAGGCTCCGGCGTGCAGTGCCTCGTACACGTAGTCGTCCACGTCGAAGGTGGTCAGCATGATGACCTTCGGACGATGGGCAGTCCCCGGCTCAGGACTCAGCAGTTCCCGAGTCGCCGTCAGGCCGTCCATCTCCGGCATCCGCACATCCATGAGCACGATGTCGGGGTGGGTCTTGCGACTCACCTCGATGCCGGTCCGCCCGTCCGCCGCCTCGCCGACGACGTCGATGTCCGCCTGGGCGGACAGCAGCGCGGCGAAACCGGCCCGCACCATGCCCTGGTCGTCGACGATGATCACACGGATGCTCATGCGGAGTCAGGTTCCTTCTCGTGACGGGGGAGCCGAGCGGCGACACGGAATCCTCCACCGGGCAGGGGGCCGGTGTCGAGGGTCCCACCCGCGAGCCGGACGCGCTCCCGCATTCCCACCAGGCCATGGCCGGTCCCCGTGCTCTCCAGGGGCACTCGCCGCGCCCGACCAGGGCCGTTGACGATGGCCACCGTGACGGAGTCGCCCTCCACGGTGACGGAGATCGTCGTCCGGGCTTCCGGCGCGTGCCGTACGACGTTCGCCAGGGCCTCCTGGACGATGCGGTAGAGCGACAGGTCGACCGAAGCGGGGAGGTCGGCCAGCATCGCCGCGATCTCCACCTCGGTACGCGACATGGCCACCGGTACACCTGCCCGGACGGTGGCGTCCACCAGCTGATTCAGCTGCCTGAGACCTGGCTGCGGTGTCCGTTCCCTTTCGGCGTCCTCGCTGCGCAGGACGGAGAGGATGCGGCGCATCTCCGTCAGCGATTCGCGGGCGCTCTCCGCGATGGAGCTGAACTCCCGGGCCGCCTCCTCGCCGAGATGCGGTATGCGGTAGCGCGCCGAGTCGGCCTGCACCGTGATGAGTGACATGTGGTGGGCCACCACGTCGTGCAACTCCCGGGCGATGCGGTTGCGTTCCTCCAGGAGTGTGCGGTGGGACCGCTCCGTTTCGCTGATGCTCTCCTGCTCGACCAGTCTGCGCTGTGCGTCGCCCCTTTCCCGCAGCGTTGCAGAGAGCAGCAGGAGAGCCCCGGACAGGGTGAAGATGAGCAACTGGGTGCTGTCGCTGTGTTCCTGGGAGAGGACTTCGAAGAACAGGCCAGCGCACCCGGTGGCGAGCCAGACGGAGAGCAGGGTGCGCCTGCCCGCGCGCAGACCCAGGCAGATCATGAGCAGCTGGTAACCGACGATGTTCATCGGCGTCCATGGCCAGGGCCTTCCGTCGAGGCCCGGGGTCCCCAGCATGACGACAGCCGCGACCACATCGGCGGTGAAGATCACCCACCACGCCTGGACGGGGCGCGACACCGCCAGGAGGAGTGGCGCGGTCTGTGCGGTGGCGAAGGCGCCGGCCAGGGCTCCGTTCATGCCGTAGTCCTGGACGAGGACGGTGGTCGTGACCGGCAGCAGAGCGGCCACTGCCGCGAAGGCCAGCCCGTGGGGCAGGCGGCGCACCCACGCCTTGCGCACGCCCGAGAGCAGCGGGCGGGTCGAGTCGGCCGGCGTGCCCAACGCCAGCCCCAGGGAGCGCAGCTCCTTCCGGGAAGAGCGCACGGCAGGGGCGTCGGCCGTGCGTCGGCCCCACTCCCGCACACGGTCGAGCGCATCGTGAAGGGAGCTGGGCCCGGAGGAGTCGTCATCGCGGTCACGCGGTGGTTCGGTCTTCATGACTCGCACAGCCTAAGCAGCTCAGTCCCGGACCGCGTCATACTACGGAGCTGCATCGAGGGTCATACCGGGGTATGCAGACAGGCGTCCGAAAGCGGGGCATTCCAGGTGGCGCGCCGGAGATGATCCTCAAGCCACGCGCCCAGTCCACAGATCGCCCCGAGGCGCGTCACGGGGCTGCGGTCCCGCCCCTGCCCCGTCGTCACAGTTCGGACAGCAGCTGCGTCTTCTTGCTGACGAACTCCTCATCGGTCACCAGACCGGCCTGGTGCAGATCGCCGAGGTGCCGGATGCGCTCGGCGATGTCCGCCGGGTCACGGCGAAGCGGGAGGCGTGCGCTTTCCGGCGTGCGGCTCTCCGGCGCGCGCTCGGCAGCCCGCACAGCGGCCAGGACGGCCGCGGCGAACGGCAGCGACTCGTGAACGGGGCCGTACCCGGGGCCGAACACCACGCACGCCGGGTCCAGTTCGGACCGGGCGGGCTGTGCCGTCGATCCCGCCCGAGGGACGAGCCGCAGGCAGCCGTCGAACACCTCGGGCGAACGCCACTCGACGTCCGCCAGTTCGGTCACCGGAAAGGTCTTGTCGCCTGCCTTCCACTTCTCGGTCGATGCGCCGGTGGGCGACCAGCGGAAGGACACCGCCGCCCCGTCGAAGGACGCCTTGCCGTCGTACGCCTTGAAGTGCAGCGGGGCCTCGGGGGGCGCAACCAGGGCACGGGCCGAAGCCGGGGCCGGGCGGTCCGCGATGAGCTTGTTCAACTCGTCCACCTGCTCGCGGGCCTGCTGTTCCTGGGCCGAGGGCAGCACCAGGCGGTACGGGTCGCTCCCTTCCTTCAGCTGGCCGGAGGCCGCGTCCATCAAGGGGTCGGCACCGGCTCGGGCCACTGCCCGCAGCACGACGGTCCCGCGTCTGCCAGGAGCCAGCGAGACCGTGTCCAACGCCTCCAGCGGGATACGCCGTGCACCGAGCGCCTGGAAAAGCTTCGGTGTCCGGATGCCCCGTTCGAAGCGGATGAGCACGGAGTCGGAATCGATCTCCCAGGCGGCATGAGATCCAGCCAATACGTCACCCATGCGGCTCATCGTATGCGCCACGCTTCTCCTCGTCCCCTTTCCCGGCGGGCCCACCGCCTTGCCATCTCCAAGTGCGTCAGGCAGAGGCGACGTCCTCGGCGTGGTGGTAACAGCTGTCCGTGCCGGCGCACCGCAGCTTCTGATAGGCCCCAACGCCGATCCGGGCGAAGTTGTCGAGGCTCTCCGTCCCCGGCTCGAAGTACCCCGCGTGTCCGGCGGCCCCGCGGGAGGAGAGGACGCGAGCCCCGAACTCCTCCGACACCGGGTCGGTGCCGTGCCCCACACCCGCCAGTTCGAGATGGGGGATCTCGCCGATCCAGTCGTCCTCGCCGCGCATCGCCCAGATCCTGGCCTCCGTGCCCAGATGGGCGGCGGTGGCAGCCCGCATGCCGGGGCTTCCCGCGACCGCGATGTCCGTGACCCGGGACGGCAGGTCGCGGGCGGAGACCCCGCAGACCACCGACCCGTAGCTGTGGCAGTACAGAGCCACCGACTTCTTCCCGGGAAGGCTCCGGACCAGGCCGGAGAGCCGCACCGCACCGTCCTCCGCCCGCTTGGCCGTGACGGCGTCCACACCGATGCCCGCCGGGGAGGTGTAGTCGGCCCAGGCGATCACCGCCACTCGCGGAGCGCCGGACGCGGAACGCGGCAGGCTGCTCACGTGCTGTGCGCGCTCAGCCTTGTACAGCGACTTGGCCATGCCGGCGGGAGCGGAGAAGGCCCCGTAGGTCCGTTCATAGGTCAGCACGTCGGTGTCGACACCCGGAACGACGACCGAGACCCGTGCCGCTCGGTCGAGATCGCCGAAGACCTCGGCGACCCGGCCCCGCCCGGTCGGATCGAAGGCGAGTACGTGGCGCTTGGGATGCAGCAGCGAGAGGAAGCGGTGCATCCGCCGGTCGGCCTCCTGCCGCCCCTCCGCCGAGAGCCGGTGGTCACGGGTCCGCTCCCGTTCCACGCCGACCGCCTTCTCCAGTGCGAGCCGGTTGGCCCGGTAGCGCAGTTTCGGCGGCGCGCCGTTCATGTTCCCCACCGCCAGCGGATACCGCTCGGCCAGGTCGAACCGTTGAGCGCGGGTGAGCGAGGCGAAGAACCCCGCCAGCTCCGTCGAGGGTGCGTCGGCTTCCGGCAGCGCCTTGCCCCGGATGCGGCCGTCACTCCATGAGTTCAGTGCGCGCTGCAGTGGATTGGTGTCGCCCTGCTGGCGACGCGCGGCTGTCCAGCCGGAGGTCGCCAGCATGACGAGGACGATCGCCAGGGCGAGCAGCGTGCGCCAGACGTTGAACTGGGGGGACGAGTCGAAGGAAGTCACTGCGGGACACCCTAGGAGACCGTCGGCGCTGCATTGAGCAGCCGTGGGTCAGATCACTGAACCGGGCGGGCCTTTACGGCAAACCGGGTGCACAGGATTCCGCCGGTGACTTTCCGTTCTCGGAAGGGCCGTCAATTGATCACGTCAACAGGCCGGTTCTGTCCCGGCCGGACACTGTCGAGCCCTTTGCGGCGCGGAGAGCCGTGACGGCCCGGGGCCCGGGGGCGCGTCGACCTCGTCCCCCGCGCACGGTGACGTCACTCGTTCGAGGACAGGTTGTCCTCGGGCGGAGAGGGCGCGGAGCGCCCTCTCGATGGTGCTCCGGCCCCGTCCGCGTGGGGGGTTCGGCCCTCCCGCCAGGGAAAACGCCACTCGGGCCGGTACTCGGTGGAACCAGGCGCTTCCCCCGCCGGAGGCGGAACAAGCGCTACCGGTGGTGGCTGCGCGTGAAGTTCACCTATCAGGCTGGTCGAGGGCCTCGAAGCTTCCCTCCGAGGCCCTGGCCGGTCCACAGTTCATTCACCGGCCGCACCACCGGCGCATCCGGGCCCGGGCCCGATCGCCGACCGGCGCCTTGTCCACCGCCACGGTGTGGAGCCGGGACCCTGCCACAGACGCGCACGCCGCAGCAGCGGCGCATTCGGCATGGACGCGCTCCGGCCATGGCGCCTTCCCGCTCAGCGGGTCGGGCCGGTCTCCGAAGCGCGGCACTCCGTGGCCACTCACCCATCCGCCCACGGGCAACGGCGCCCACACGCGCCGCGACTGCCCCCTGCCCGTACGACTCACGCAGAGCAATCGGTCAACCACCGCGCCGTTGACCACTGCCCGGCCGACCCGGCCGGGCGACGACCACCCATCACACCGAGGAACGGGGAAAGCAATATGACGAAGCCGATGAAGCGCTCCAAGCCGATCCCACCCCACACCGGACGCGGCATGCACCGGGACCGTGTGGTGGCCCCCACCGCGCGTCGGCGCCCGCTACCCCGTACCGTCCGGCACGCCGTGGCACCTGCCGCCTCCCGGCCGGCAAGCCCTGGCAAGGGACCCGCCAAGGGATTCGTCCGGGGACTATTGGCCCACGTTTCGGCCAACCGCCACCTGGCCCCGCTGACGGTTGCCGCCGTCGCCGCACTGTCCACGGCTCTGGCCCTCGCCCCCTCCTCGGCGGTCCCGGCGGCCGGACCCGCGGAGGTCCGCGCCGAGGCGGCCGGGCAGGGCGGACTCGCCGCCTGTGGCGCCGGACAGCTCTGCCTCTGGCAGAAGGCGGATTTCGCGGGGAAGCGCCACGTCTTCGAACTCTCCGGCACCGACATCGAGAGCTGCGTTGCCCTTCCTTCCGGTGTGGTGGCGCACGCCCTCGCCAACCGCACGGGGCGGCCGGTCACCACCTACCAGTCGGCCGAGTGCGCGGAGACAGGCGAGTTCGACACTCACCCCGGCAGTGGGACCTGGCAGCCGTCCTCCCCCTACGGTGTGCGCGCGTTCAAGATCTGGGAGAACTGACCGTGCGGCGCCGCGGCCTGCGACACCGGGTCCCCGCGTCCCTTCCGGTCGTGTCACACGTCTACGCGCCCGATCCGGCGGTGAGGGGTTCAGCCGTGTTCCGACGGGCAAAGCCACAACCGGCCGGCCGTACGGGAGCCAGGCAGCCGGAATGCCGTGGACGCGGCGCCGCCCAGACCGCCTCGTACCGTTCGTGCGGCCGTGGAGGCCCTCGCCGCGTGAGCCCGGGTTTCTTCGGCCAGCCGCGCCGCACGGCTTCCGCGGTGCGGTGTGGGACCCGGTGCCTCCCGGCCGGAGTGGTCCGCCTGCTCCGGATGTGGCGGAGGGCGGCGGAGAGGTTCACTCCGCCGCCCTCCAGGCCGCACCGCGAGGATCGCTGGTCAGGCGTCGCCGCCCGCCGCCCCCGGGTTCGCGGCTGCCACGTCGAGCAGCTGGTACCGGTCCATCGCCTGCTTAGGGGCAGCCCGGTCGACCTTGCCCTCGCGGGCCAGTTCGGTCAGCACCGCCAGCACGATCGACTGCGCGTCGATGTGGAAGAACCGCCGTGCCGCGCCCCGGGTGTCGGCGAAGCCGAACCCGTCGGCGCCGAGCGACTGGTAAGTCCCGGGCACCCAGCGGGAGATCTGGTCGGGGACCGCACGCATCCAGTCGGAGACCGCTACGAAGGGGCCCTCCGAGCCGGACAGCTTCCGCGTCACGTACGGAACGCGCTGTTCCTCGTCCGGGTGCAGCAGATTGTGGCGCTCCACGTCGATCGCCTCGCGGCGCAGTTCGTTCCAGGAGGTCGCCGACCACACGTCGGCCCGTACGCCCCACTCCTCCGCCAGAATCCGTTGAGCCTCCAGGGCCCACGGGACGGCGACGCCGGAGGCGAGGATCTGTGCCGGGACCTCGCCGGAGGCGCCGGCCCGCAGCCGGTGCACGCCCTTGAGGATGCCGTCGACGTCGACGTCGTCGGGCTCGGCGGGGTGCTGGATCGGCTCGTTGTAGACGGTGAGGTAGTAGAAGACGTCCTCACTGTCCGGGCCGTACATCCGCCGCAGGCCGTCCTGGACGATATGCGCGATCTCGTAGCCGAACGCCGGATCGTAGGCCACGACCGCCGGATTGGTGGAGGCGAGCAGCTGGGAGTGACCGTCGGCGTGCTGGAGCCCCTCACCGGTGAGGGTGGTCCGTCCCGCCGTGGCACCGAGCACGAATCCGCGGGCCAGCTGGTCCGCCATCTGCCAGAACTGGTCGCCGGTGCGCTGGAACCCGAACATCGAGTAGAAGACGTAGACGGGGATCAGCGGTTCGCCGTGGGTCGCGTAGGCGGAGCCGGCGGCGATCAGCGACGCCGTGCAGCCGGCCTCCGAGATCCCGTCGTGCAGCATCTGCCCGGTCGGCGACTCCTTGTAGGCCAGGAGCAGGTCGCGGTCGACCGACTCGTACTGCTGCCCCAGCGGGTTGTAGATCTTGGCGCTGGGGAAGAACGAGTCCATCCCGAAGGTCCGGTACTCGTCCGGGGCGATCAGCACGAAGCGCTTGCCGATCTCCTTGTCCCGCATGAGGTCCTTGAGGAGGCGGACGAAAGCCATCGTCGTGGCGATGGCCTGCTGTCCGGACCCCTTCTTCACGCTCGCGTAGGTCTTGTCGGCGGGCTGCGGAAGCGGTTTGGCCCGCACCACCCGGGTCGGCACGTATCCGCCGAGCGCGCGCCGGCGGTCGTGCATGTACTGGATCTCCTCCGACTCGGGCCCGGGGTGGAAGTACGGCGGCAGGCCGCCCTCCAGCTCCTTGTCGGTGATCGGCAGGTGGAGCCGGTCGCGGAAGCCCTTGAGGTCGGCGACGGTGAGTTTCTTCATCTGGTGGGTGGCATTGCGGCCCTCGAAGTTGGGCCCGAGGGTCCACCCCTTGACGGTCTGCGCCAGGATCACCGTCGGCTGGCCCTTGTGGGCCTTGGCCGCGGCGAACGCCGCATAGATCTTCCGGTGGTCGTGGCCACCGCGACCCAGATGCAGGATCTGGTCGTCGGTCATGTTCTCGACCATGCTGCGCAGCCGCTGGTCGCTGCCGAAGAAGTGCTCGCGGATGTAGGAGCCCGTCTCGGTGGCGTAGGTCTGGAACTGCCCGTCCGGCGTGGTGTTCAACTTGTTGACCAGCAGGCCGTCGCGGTCCTGGGCCAGCAGCGGGTCCCAGGAGCGGTCCCAGACGAGCTTGATCACGTTCCAGCCCGCACCGCGGAACTGCGACTCGAGCTCCTGGATGATCTTGCCGTTGCCGCGCACCGGCCCGTCGAGGCGCTGGAGGTTGCAGTTGACGACGAAAGTGAGGTTGTCGAGCCCCTCACGGGCCGCGATCGAGAGCTGGCCGAGCGACTCCGGTTCGTCCATCTCGCCGTCGCCGAGGAACGCCCACACGTGCGAGGCGGAGGTATCGCCGATGTCGCGGGCCTCCATGTAGCGGTTCATCCGCGCCTGGAAGATCGCGCCCAGCGGGCCGAGGCCCATGGAGACGGTGGGGAACTCCCAGAAGTCCGGCATGGAGCGCGGATGCGGATAGCTGGAGAGGCCGTTCGGAGCCTTCGACTTCTCCTGGCGGAAGCCGTCGAGCTGCTCCTCGGTGAATCGGTCCAGGAGGAACGCACGGGCGTAGATGCCGGGGGAGGCGTGGCCCTGGAAGAAGATCTGGTCGCCGCCGTCCCCCTCGTCCTTGCCCCGGAAGAAGTGGTTGAAGCCGACGTCGTACAGCGAGGCGGAGGAGGCGAAGGTCGCGATGTGCCCGCCGACGCCGATCCCGGGGCGCTGCGCGCGGGAGACCATCGCCGCGGCGTTCCACCGGGTCGCGTTCAGGATCTTCCGCTCGACCTCCTCGTTGCCGGGGAAGAAGGGCTCGTCCTTGGTCGCGATCGTGTTGACGTAGTCCGTGCTGCGCATCTCCGGGACGGCGACCCGCTTCTCGCGGGCTCGTTCGATCAGGCGGAGCATGAGATAGCGCGCCCGCTGCCGGCCGCGCTCGTCGACGGCGGCGTCCAGGGAGTCCAGCCATTCCTGGGTCTCTTCGGGATCGAAGTCCGGCACCTGGCTGGGCAGGCCGCCAATGATGATCGGGTTGCGATCGGGTCCGGAAGCCACGCTGTTCCTTCGCTGTTCGGTCGTGCACGTCAGGGAGGTCGGGCCGCTCCCCATGGTCCATCGGTGGGGCGGTTCCGTCATCTCTACCCGGCGGTAACCGCCGACCGGGGGCGCCCGGCCGACGGCGTCCCGGGAGCGGGCTGGTGCGATCCGGTCCAAATCGCAACGACGCGTCCGGGACGTCCGTGGATATCGCATGATCGTTCGGTCCAGGCGCCCCGCTGGGACCGCCGGGAGGGCCGCTCCGCGCGCTCGACGGTGACCGGCGGCACGGACCTGCGTAAACTCGTGGTGTCCGATGCGTCGGGACGGGATGGAACGTCACCGTTTCGGCGGTCTCGACGGCCGGGTACTTGCGCGATCCGTCGCGCCCGTGTGGACTACGGCCAATGCTTCGCGCCCGCGCGTGGCAGCAGCACTTACCGAAACATGATCAGGAGGCACACCGTGAGCGCGACCGCGGACCACGCGGAGGAGCGGACCAACCCTGCCGCGAGGCTGGGTTTCCAGCCCGAGCAGGTGGTCCAGGAGATCGGCTACGACGACGATGTCGATCAGGAGCTCCGTGAGGCCATCGAAGCCCTCATCGGCGGCGAACTCGCCGACGAGGAGTACGACGATGTGGCCGACTCCGTCATGCTCTGGTTCCGCGATGACGACGGCGATCTGACCGACGCACTGGTCGACGCCTCGCAGCTCGTCGAGGACGGCCAGCCCGTGTGGCTGCTGACCCCGAAGACGGGCCGGGACGGCTACATCGAGCCGAGCGACATCAACGAGGCCGCCCAGACGGCGGGCCTCGCCCAGACCAAGAGCATCAACGCCGGCAAGGACTGGACCGGCAGCCGTCTGGTCACGCCCAAGGGCGCCAAGTCCAAGCGCTGATCCGCTCCTGTCGCGACGTGGGAGGCGAACCACCGCCCACGAGTGTCCCGGAGCGGCTGTGCCGTCCGCCAGGCCCCCTCGGCCGTGACCGAGGGGGCCTGGCGCATTCCGGGGGAAGGCGGCGTGCGTAGGGTGGGCTCACCTTCCCCGGCCGCCTCCGGCCTGGAGGGAGACCGCTCACCGGCCCAGTGAAGGGATGCGTACCCATGGCGATCGAGGTTGGCACCAAGGCTCCGGACTTCGAGCTGAAGGACCAGCACGGCCAGACCGTGAAGCTCTCGGACTTCCACGGCGAGAAGAACGTGGTGCTCCTCTTCTACCCGTTCGCCTTCACCGGCGTGTGCACGGGTGAGCTCTGCGCGCTGCGTGAGGAGCTGCCGAAGTTCGTCAACGACGACACCCAACTGCTCGCCGTCTCGAACGACTCGCCGTTCGCGCTGCGGGTCTTCGCGGAGCAGGAGGGGCTTGAGTACCCCCTGCTGTCGGACTTCTGGCCGCACGGCGAGGCATCGCGCGCCTACGAGGTCTTCGACGAGGCGAAGGGCTGCGCGGTCCGCGGCACCTTCATCATCGACAAGGAAGGCGTCGTCCGCTGGACCGTCGTCAACGGTCTGCCCGACGCCCGCGACCTGAACGAGTACCTGAAGGCGCTGGACACGCTCTGACCGATCAGGGGTAACGGCCGGTGCGGGCGGGAACCCGTCACTAGTATCCAGACGTTCATCCGACAGCACTGAACGACGACAGCGGCGAGAGGGCCCGTGGCAACCGCCGCGTCGGGCCACCACCCCCTCGACACGCGAATGGGAGGAATCGTGGGAGTCAGCCTCAGCAAGGGCGGCAATGTCTCGCTGACCAAGGAGGCACCTGGCCTGACCGCGGTCACCATCGGTCTGGGGTGGGACGTCCGTACCACCACGGGTACCGACTTCGACCTCGACGCCAGCGCCATCCTGACGAACGCGGACGGCAAGGTCACCAGCGACCAGGGCTTCGTGTTCTTCAACAACCTCAAGAGCCCGGACGGCTCGGTCGAGCACACCGGCGACAACATCACCGGTGAGGGCGAGGGCGACGACGAGCAGATCAAGGTGAACCTGGCCACTGTCCCGGCCGACGTCACCAGAATCGTGTTCCCCGTCTCCATCTACGACGCGGAGAGCCGCCAGCAGTCCTTCGGCCAGGTGCGCAACGCGTTCATCCGCGTGGTCAACCAGGCCAACGAGCAGGAGATCGCCCGGTACGACCTCTCCGAGGACGCCTCCACGGAGACCGCCATGGTCTTCGGCGAGCTCTACCGCAACGGCGCGGAGTGGAAGTTCCGCGCCATCGGTCAGGGGTACGCCTCGGGTCTGCGCGGCATCGCGCAGGACTTCGGCGTCAACGTCTGACCCGAGCAGTCTCGCAGGCTGTTCCCGTCCGGCGCCGCACGGTTCGTGCGGCGCCGGACCTCGTCAAGAATGCGCACGCCGTAACCTCGGGGAGGAACGCGATCATGGGTGTCACGCTTGCCAAGGGGGGAAATGTCTCCCTCTCCAAGGCCGCACCGAACCTCACGCAGGTCCTTGTCGGCCTGGGCTGGGATGCCCGCTCCACCACCGGTGCCCCCTTCGATCTCGACGCGAGCGCGCTGCTCTGCGCCTCGGGCCGGGTGATGGGCGACGAGTGGTTCGTCTTCTACAACAACCTCAAGAGCCCGGACGGTTCGGTCGAGCACACCGGCGACAACCTCACGGGCGAGGGTGACGGCGACGACGAGTCCCTGCTGGTCGACCTCTCCAAGGTGCCCGCCCACTGCGAGAAGGTCGTCTTCCCGGTCTCGATCCATGAGGCGGACGTCAGGGGCCAGACGTTCGGGCAGGTGAGCAACGCGTTCATCCGCGTGGTCAACCAGGCGGACGGACAGGAGCTCGCCCGCTACGACCTCAGCGAGGACGCCTCCACGGAGACGGCGATGATCTTCGGCGAGCTGTACCGGTACGGGGGCGAGTGGAAGTTCAGGGCGGTCGGGCAGGGGTACGCGTCCGGTCTGCGCGGGATCGCTCTAGACTTCGGGGTCAGCGTCTCCTAGAGCCGGGTGCGGACGGGGGAGCCTCGTAGTACATACAGGGATTGGGTATCCAGTGCTTCTGAAAACCTTCGGCTGGTCCTTCGCGGTCACCGCGATCGGGCTCGCCGCAGCCGTGCTCTACGGGGGGTGGACGGGCTTCGGGGTCGTGGCGATCCTGTCCATCCTCGAGATCTCGCTGTCGTTCGACAACGCGGTGGTCAACGCCGGAATCCTGAAGAAGATGAACGCCTTCTGGCAGAAGATCTTCCTCACCATCGGCATCCTGATCGCCGTCTTCGGTATGCGGCTGGTCTTCCCTGTCGTGATCGTCGCCATCAGCGCGAAGATCGGCCCGATCGAGGCCGTCGACCTGGCGATGACCGACAAGGACCGCTACCAGGAGCTCGTCACCGACGCGCACCCGTCGATCGCCGCCTTCGGCGGCATGTTCCTGTTGATGATCTTCCTGAACTTCCTCTTCGAGGACCGGGAGATCAAGTGGCTCGCCTGGATCGAGCGTCCGATGGCCAAGCTCGGCCGCGTCGACATGCTCTCGGTCTGCATCGCCCTCATCGTCCTGCTCGTCTCGGCGATGACCTTCGCGAGCCAGGCGCACCAGCACGGCGGCACCTACGCCAACAAGGCGGAGACGGTACTGCTGGCAGGCATCGCCGGCCTCATCACGTATCTGATCGTCGGTGGTCTCTCCAGCTTCTTCGAGGACAAACTCGAAGAAGGTGAGGAACGCGAGCACGAGGCCGAGGAGGCGGCGAAGCAGCAGGGGAAGCCCGTCTCGGCCGTGAAGCTGGCCGGCAAGGCGGCGTTCTTCATGTTCCTCTACCTGGAGGTGCTCGACGCCTCCTTCTCGTTCGACGGCGTGATCGGCGCGTTCGCCATCACCAACGACATCGTGCTGATGGCGCTCGGCCTCGGTATCGGCGCCATGTACGTGCGGTCGCTCACGGTGTACCTGGTCCGCCAGGGCACCCTCGACGACTACGTGTACCTGGAGCACGGCGCCCACTACGCCATCGGCGCCCTCGCGGTGATCCTTCTCGTCACCATCCGCTTCCAGATCAGCGAGTTGATCACGGGCCTCATCGGGGTGGTGCTGATCGGCCTCTCGTTCTGGTCGTCGGTGCGCCGCAACAAGCGGCTGGCCGCCGAGGAGAAGGCTGAAATTCCCTCCGGAGCCTGACTCCGGCCGGGCCGAGGGTGTGACCGGGCCCGAACTGAGGAACGCTCCCAGCGGGGCGGTCGTCGAGACGACCTCGACGCCGCCCCGCAGGCATGGGCGGGATGAGGAATCCGAAGGTCTGGGGGTGGCATGTCCTTCTGGGACGGTCTGCTGGGTGGTCGCAACGCGGCGGCGCAGTTCGACTCGGGAAGCGTCGGCAGCAACTCGATACGCCTGACCAAACGCCAGCCACAGGTGTCCCTGGTGAAACAGGGGGCCGCCACCGGCAACCTCCGCGTCAACCTCTCCTGGCAGATGCGGCCGGCCGACTTCGGCAAGCGCTCCACCACTCCTGCGCGCGCTCTGCTCCGCCATCCCCTCAAGGCGTTTCAGCCGGAGGTCGTGCAGGCCCACACCCAGGGCGTGGTCAACGTCGACCTCGACGTCGGCTGCCTCTACGAGATGGCCGACGGCAGCAAGGGCGTGGTCCAGCCGCTCGGCGAACTCTTCGGCGACCTCAACACCGCGCCCTTCGTGAAGCTCAGCGGGGACGACCGGTTCGGCTCGGGCTCGGGCGAGACGCTCTACATCAATCTCGACCAGCGCGAGGAGATCAAGCGGCTCCTCGTCTTCGTCTACATCTACGACAAGACCCCGGCGTTCGACCGTACCCAGGCCATCGTCACCCTCTATCCGGCCACGGGTCCGCGCATCGAGATCGAGCTTGAGGAGCGGGCACCGCAGGCCAGGTCGTGCGCGGTCTTCTCGCTCGACAACCAGAAGGGCGAGCTGGTGGTGCGCCGCGAGGTCAAGTACGTCTACGGGTTCCAGTCCGAGATCGACCGGCTGTACGGCTGGGGGCTCCAGTGGGGCCGGGGATTCAAGAGCACGGGGACCCGCTGACGGACCCCGGCGCCAGGGCGCCCGCGACCGGTGCCCGCGGGCGCCCTTCGGGTGTCAGCGCCCGATGAACTGCGGTCCCTGCGGCGGCAGCCGGAACGCCCCGGCGGGCCCGCCGACCGCCTGCGGATAGCCGTAGGCGGGCTGGTGCGGCGGCGGGGTCTGCGAAGGGTGCGAGGGGGGCGGCCCGGGATGCGGGTAGCCGTATCCGGCAGCCGCGGGCTGCGGATAGCCGTAGGCGGGCTGCGGAGCAGGTGCCTGCGGGGGCAGCGGTGCCCGGGTCGCGTCCGGGTCCGGAGCCGGCGGCGGGAAGTTCGGCGGCGGCGGTACGGCCGGCTGCGCCGGGGGCTGGGGCCCGGCCGTGGTGGGCGGCAGCGGCTGCGAGGCCGGGGGCGCCGAAGCCTCGGGGGCGGCCGGGAACCCCGGAGCGTCCGGAACCGCGGCAGGCTCCGCCGCCGCGCCGGCGGCCTCCTGCGGCTCCTCCGAGTCGTCGACGGAGATCCCGAAGTCGGTGGCGAGCCCGACGAGTCCGTTGGAGTACCCCTCGCCCAGCGCCCGGAACTTCCAGCCCTCGCCCCGGCGGTACAGCTCGCCGCAGATCAGCGCCGTCTCGGCGCCGGTCTCGGGCTGCACCTCGAAGGTGGCGACGGGGGTGCCCTCGCCGGTTGCCTCCGCGCCGGAGGCGTCGTAGAGGTCGATGCGCAGGGACGGGACGCGCTCGAAGGGGAGCTCGTCGGTGGAGGCGACCAGGAGTATGCGCCGCACCTGCGGTTCCAGGCCCGTCAGGTCGGCCTGGATGGTGTCGGTCAGTCCGTCCGGCAGGCGCCGCTTGCCCAGTCGCCACACCGCGCCGGAGGGATGCCGGGGCTGGTTGTAGAAGACGAAGTCCTCGTCGGAGCGCACCCGGCCGTCGTCGGCGAGCAGGAGGGCCGACGCGTCCACGTCCGGCACGTCCGGGGCGGCCGTCCAGCAGAGAACGGCGCGGACGGCCGTCGCGTCGAGCGGGACGTTGGACCCCTTCAGCATGGCGTGCGTCATGCGGTCATCCTGCCTGTTGCGAGGTGCGGCGGACAATGCGGGGGCACGCCGGGCTCGGGGGGAGTACTGCGGCGGCGTACCCCGGTTGCCGGGAATTCACGGGGGTCGGGAACCCTGGATGTGCGCTTCTACGTACTATTACCGGCCACATGTTCGCGGCCACCCAGGCACTACAGGGGATTCATATGCGTCATTTCGGGCATCTCGCCCCTGAAACGCGGCGGCGACTCTTCCATCGGGAGCCCGCCGTCTTCACGGCCGAGTCGCCGGCCCCCATCCTGGCCACCGCGCTGGGGGCGACGCTGTACAGCCCCGCCACGCGCCTCAGCCTCGCCGACGACGTCCACAAGCAGGCCGCCCGCGGCGTCGTCTCGATGGTGCTCTGCCTGGAGGACTCGATCGCCGACGCCGACGTCCCCGGCGCCGAGGCCAACCTCGTGGCCCAGTTCACCGACCTCGCCGCCCGTGCCGAGGCGGGCGAGGCGGAGCCGCCGCTGCTCTTCATCCGGGTCCGCGACCCCGGGCAGATCCCCGACCTGGTGCGTCGCCTCGGCCCCGCCGTCCGCCTGCTCTCCGGCTTCGTCCTCCCGAAGTTCACCGAGGAGCGTGGCGTGCCCTACCTGGAGGCGCTGGCCAGCGCCGAGGCCAGCAGCGGCCACCGCCTCTTCGCCATGCCCGTCCTGGAGTCCCCCGAACTGCTCCACGTCGAGACCCGCACCGCCACGCTCACCGGGATCGCCGGCACCGTCGACAAGTACCGTGACCGGGTCCTCGCCCTGCGCCTGGGCGTCACCGACTTCTGCTCGGCCTACGGACTGCGCCGCCCGCCCGACATGACCGCCTACGACGTCCAGATCGTCGCCTCCGTCATCGCCGACGTGGTCAACGTCCTGGGCAGGGCCGACGGCACCGGCTTCACGGTCACCGGGCCGGTCTGGGAGTACTTCCGCGTCCAGGAGCGCATGTTCAAGCCGCAGCTGCGGCGCAGCCCCTTCCTGGGCCGCGCCGAGGAGCTGCGTGCCTCGCTCATCGAGCACGACATGGACGGCCTGCTCCGGGAGATCGAGCTGGACCGGGCGAACGGCCTGCTCGGCAAGACCTGTATCCACCCGTCCCACGTCCTGCCCGTCCACGCGCTCTCCGTGGTCAGCCACGAGGAGTACAGCGACGCCAAGGACATCCTGCGGCCCGAACGGGGCGGCGGCGGAGTGATGCGGTCCGCGTACACCAACAAGATGAACGAGGTGAAGCCGCACCGGGCCTGGGCGGAGCGCACCCTGCTGCGCGCCGAGGCGTTCGGCGTCGCGGCGGAGGACGTCGGATTCGTGGAGCTGCTGGGCGAGGGGCTCGCCGTCTGACCGGCCCCAGGGCTCCGTGGCAGCCACGACCGCACAAGAGGAACACGGCGCCCGACAGGCGCACTCTGGAACACGCGCCCCCGGGCGCGCCCTGATGAAGAGATGAGACGAACGACGTGGTGTGGACCGGAACCTGGGTCTCCGACCGGCTCGGTACAGAGCTGGCCGGCGACGACGAGCTGCGCGGCCTGCTCGGCCTGGCGCTGCGCCGCAACCCCAAGCGGGCGCACCTGCTCGTCTCCGGCGTCCTCGGCAAGCACGTCCCGCAGCGGCCCTCGGTCGTCCACGGCCACGGCGTCGCCCTCGGCCGCCGCGTCCGCGCGCTCCTTGGCCCCGAGCAGGCAGCCCGCGCCGTCGTCCTCGGCTACGCGGAGACCGCGACCGCACTCGGCCACGCCGTCGCCGACGGCCTGGAGTCCGCCCCCTACCTGCACTCGACACGGCGCCCGGTCGCCTCGGTGCCCAGCGTCGGCGGCTTCGAGGAGTCGCACTCGCACGCCACCTCCCACCTGCTGCTTCCCGAGGACCCCGCTTTCTTCGACCGCGGCGGGGAGACGGACCGGGGACCGCTGGTCCTGGTCGACGACGAGTTCTCCACCGGCAACACCGTCCTCAACACCCTGCGCGACCTCCACGCCCGCCACCCCCGCGACCACTACGTGATCGTGGCCCTGGTCGACATGCGGGCCCCCGGTGACGCCGACCGGCTCGCCGCCTTCGCCGAGGAGACCGGGACACGGATCGAGGTCGTCGCCCACGCACGAGGCACGGTCCGCCTTCCCGAGGACGTCCTCGCCCGCGGCCTGCGGCTGGTGGAGGAGCAGGACGGCCGCACCGCCGACGCCCCCGCGCACCCCGCGCCGGCCATCACCCCGGACCGCCTGGAACTCGGCTGGCCCGCCGGCCTGCCCGACGGAGGCCGCCACGGCTTCACCCCGGACCACCGGGCACGCCTCCGGGAGGCCCTGCCCGCGATGGCCTCCCGGATCATCGACGGGCTCGGCGGCCCCGGGCGGGCCGGGCGCGTCCTCGTGCTGGGCTTCGAAGAGCTGATGTACGCCCCCCTGGTCCTCGCGGGAGCCCTGGAGGAGGCCGGGCTCGACGTGCGGTTCTCCACCACCACGCGTTCGCCGGTGCTCGCCGTGGACGACCCCGGCTACGCCATCCGCAGCCGCCTCGCCTTCCCCGCCCACGACGACCCGGCCGACGGGCCCGGCGAGCGGTACGCGTACAACGTCGCGGGCGGCGGATTCGACACCGTCCTCGCCGTCGTCGACAGCGCCGCCGACACGCCGGCCCTGCACGCCCCCGGCGGGCTGCTCGCCCAGCTGGGCACCGCCGCGCCCCGGGTGGCCCTGGCCGTCGTCCCCGCGCACACCCCCGCACCCCGCACCCCCGACCGGCAGGAGCCCTCCGTGCTGCCCGCGCCCCTGCGTGGCCCCGCCTTCTCCTCGTACGAGCCCGACGACGTCGGCTGGCTGCTCCAGGACCTCTCCGCCGTACGGCTGGAGGCGCCCGTCGAGGAGCGCGAGGAGGCCGTCCAGCGCGGCGGGGCCCACTACGCCGAGTCCCTGCCGGTCGAGTACCAGCCGACCGAGCAGTACCAGGAGCTGTACCGGGAGGCCCTCGCCGGGTCGGCCACGCGGATCGCGCGGGCGGTCGGCACCGTCACCGAGCTGGTCCTCGCCGAGCGCTCGCCGAGGCCCGTCCTGGTGTCGCTGGCACGGGCCGGCACCCCGGTGGGCGTCCTCATGCGGCGCTGGGCCCGCCACCGGCACGGCACGGAGCTGCCGCACTACGCCGTGTCGATCGTGCGGGGCCGGGGCATCGACGCCAACGCGCTGCGCTGGCTCGCCGCACACCACGACCCGGCCGACGTGGTCTTCGTGGACGGCTGGACCGGCAAGGGCGCCATCACCCGGGAGCTGGCCGACGCCCTCGCGGAGTTCCCCGGCTTCGACCCGGAGATCGCGGTCCTCGCCGACCCCGGCTCGTGCGTGCGCACCCACGGCACCCGCGAGGACTTCCTCATCCCCTCGGCCTGCCTCAACTCCACCGTCTCCGGGCTGATATCCCGCACCGTCCTCCGCGACGACCTGGTCGGCCCGCACGACTACCACGGCGCCAAGTTCTACCGGGAGCTGGCGGGGGCCGACGTCTCGCGGGACTTCGTCGCGGCGGTCGAGGCGCGCTTCGACGAGGTGGCCGACGCCGTGGACCAGCAGGTCAAGGAGGCGGCCTCGGCCGACCGCGCCCCCACCTGGGAGGGCTGGGCGGCGGTCGAGCGGATCAGCGAGGAGCAGGGCATCCACGACGTCAACCTCGTGAAGCCGGGCGTCGGCGAGACCACCCGGGTCCTGCTGCGGCGCGTCCCCTGGAAGATCCTGGCCCGCCGGGGCGCCGGCGCCGACCTCGCCCACATACGGCTCCTCGCCCAGCAGCGGGGCGTGCCGGTGGAGGAGTGCGACGACCTCCCGTACACCTGCGTCGGCCTCATCCACCCCCGTTACACCCGGGGCGCGACCGGCGTCGACGGCAAGGCGGTGGGCAGCGCGTGACCACCCTCGTCGCCAGCGACCTCGACCGCACCCTCATCTACTCGGCCGCCGCCCTCGGTCTCACCGTCCCCGACGCCGAAGCGCCCCGCCTGCTCTGCGTCGAGGTGTACGAGGGCCGACCCCTCTCCTACCTGACGGAGACCGCCGCCGGGCTTCTCGCCGAGCTGGCCCGCGAGACGCTCTTCGTCCCCACCACCACCCGGACCAGTCAGCAGTACCGCCGCATCCGGCTGCCCGTGCCCACCCCCGGCTACGCGATCTGCGCCAACGGCGGGCACCTGCTGGTCGACGGGGTCGCCGACGAGGACTGGAACCGCTCGGTCCGCCGTCGGCTGGACACCGAGTGCGCGCCGCTGGCCGAGGTCAGCGCCCGCCTGCGGACCACGGCGGATCCCGCCTGGCTGCTCAAGGAACGCGTCGCCGAGGACCTCTTCGCCTACCTCGTCGTCGACCGGGCCGAACTGCCCGCGAGCTGGCTGAAGTCCACCGCCGCCTGGGCCGGGGAACGCGGCTGGACGGTCTCCCTCCAGGGCCGCAAGGTCTACGCCGTCCCGCGTCCGCTGACCAAGAGCGCGGCCATGCGCGAGGTGGCCCGCCGTGCCGGGGCGACAGCCGCCCTCGCCGCCGGGGACTCCCTGCTCGACGCGGACCTGCTGCTCGCCGCCGACCATGCCTGGCGCCCCGGCCACGGTGAACTGGCCGAGGAGGGCTGGACGGCGCCGGGTCTCACGGTGCTGCCCGAGCGGGGCGTCGCGGCGGGAGAGGAGATCCTGCGCCGGCTCCTCGCGGCGGCCAGGGGCGACAGCGGCAGCTGACGAACGGCTCCGGCGGGAACGGCGCCCGCCCCGGGGAAGGCCCGGGGCGGGCGCCCGTACACCTGCTGCGCAGGGGATCAGCCGCGCCGCTGGCCCCCGCCCCGCCGGAATACCCGTACCCCCAGGAAGACCAGGACACCCAGGACCGCCACCGCGAGCACGACCTTCGAGTACACCGAGACGTACTCGGTGACCGTCTCCCAGTTGTCGCCGAGCAGGTAGCCGGCCATGACGAAGAGGGTGTTCCAGATGGCGCTGCCGAGCGTGGTGAGCCCCAGGAAGATCGGCAGGGGCATGCGTTCGATCCCCGCCGGGACGGAGATGAGGCTGCGGAAGATCGGCAGCATCCGGCCGAAGAACACCGCCTTCGTCCCGTGCTTGGTGAACCACGCCTCGGTCTTCTCGATGTCGGCGACCTTCAGCAGCGGGATCTTGGCGGCGATCGCGACCGTCCGGTCCCGGCCGAGCAGCGCGCCCACCCAGTAGAGCGCCAGCGCTCCGACGACCGAACCGACCGTCGTCCAGATCAGCACCGCCACCAGGCTCATCTCACCGGTCGCCGCCGTGAATCCGGCCAGCGGCAGGATGACCTCGGAGGGGATCGGCGGGAAGAGGTTCTCCAGCGCGATGGCGATGCCCGCTCCCGGCGCGCCGAGGCTCTCCATGAGGCCGGTGATCCACTGAGGTGCGCTGCTGTCGCTCATGGCGGCCACGCTAGAGCGCCGAAGCTGAAGAGTTCCTGAAGCCCACCGAGCACCGGCCGGTCACCTCGGCATCGCCCCCGCGAGGGGACTTCCGCCCGCGCGCCGGAGTGTCGCACCGCCACGCCGCGCCGAGGGGGACGCCCTCGCGTAGGGTGCGCGCCGCGCGACGGACGGGACGGCCGTACGGGGCTCAGCCGCAGCACCCCCCGCCGCAGCAGCCGCCACCGCCGCCCGAGGGTGCCGGGGCCGGGCCCGAGGAGGCCGCCGAACCGCCCACCGCGACGGTGGACAGCAGCTTCACGGTGTCGGCGTGACCCGCCGGGCAGGCGGCCGGGGCGGAGGACTCGGCCATCGGCCGGCTGAGCTCGAAGGTGTCACCGCAACTGCGGCAGCGGTATTCGTAACGAGGCATGCGCACAGGCTAGCCGCGCGGCCGGTGCCGGGGGGGGCGCTGATCCCGTGCCCCCTTCCCGGGGGAACACGGAGCAGGTCAGCCCGCGCCGCGCTCCTCGCGTATCCGGGAGACGACCTCGGCCACGGTGGTCCGCACCGCTTCCGTCTCCGTCAGGAAGTGCCAGTAGTCCGGGTGGCGCCCCTCCAGGCCCGCCAGCGCCTGGTCCAGACGCGCCACCGAGGCGTCGAGCGGACCGGCGTGGCGCGAGTCCGGGGTGTTGCGGCCGGCCATCGCCAGGCGTTGCGCGTCCCGGATGGCGAACCGGGTCCGCTCCACCTCCTGCTGCGGGTCCGCCGCCACCTCGTCGAGCCGGCGGAGGCGGTCGCCGGCCGCCGAGACGGCCTCGTCGGTGGAGTTGAGCAGAGCCCGGACGGTCGACAGGAGCGCCGTCGCGTCCGGCCAGCGCTGCTCCTCGCGTGCCGTCCGGGCCTCCCGGAGCTTCGCCTCGGCCTGCCGGACACTCTCCGCCGCCTGCTGGGGGACCGGCTGGAGATCCTGCCAGCACGCGGCCGAGAAGCGCCGCCGCAGCTCACTGAGGACCGGCTCGACCTGACTGGCTCGGGTCGTCAGCGCCTGCGCCCTGGTCCGCAGGCTCACCAGCCGCCGGTCGATCTCGGCCGCCCGCTCGGGCAGTCGCTCCGCCTCCGCGCGGACGCCCTCCGCACCCCGCAGCACCTGGTCGGCCCGGTGCAGCGTCTCCTGGACGCCGTGCCGGCCCGCGCCCTGGTTCAGCTTGGTCAGCTCGGGGCCCAGGGCGGCCAGCCGCGCCGCCAGGTCGTCCGCGCGCAGCCCCGCCTCACGGGCGGCGTCGAGCGCCTGAGTGGCGGCGAGCAGCGCCTGGCGGGCCCGCTCGACGGCCGGGGCCAGCCGCGCCAGCTGGGTCTCCGCCCGGTCGAGCAGGGGAGCGAGGCCGCGTTGGAACCGGTCGAGCTCCTGGCGCACCCGCACCAGGTCGTCCTTGGCACGGGTCAGCTGGGTCCTGGCCTGGGTGGCGACGGCCGCCTCCAGGTCGTCGCGGTCCAGGTCGTGGGCGTCGACCGCCTCGATGTAGAAGTGGCTGACCTCGTCGATGCGCCGGCTCAGCGCGACGAACTCCTCCTGGGCCTGGCGGGCGGCGGGCGACGGGTCGACGGCCCCGATGGTCTCCAGGGAGATCCGCAGACCGCGCTGGGCGGTGTCCAGCTCGTAGAAGGCGGCCGCCGCGGCGTCCTTGGCGGCCTGGGCGTCGGCCCGCTGGCTCTCGCCGCGCCCGCCGAACCACCGTCGGGTGCCCCCGCCGGAGAACGCGGCCGGCACCGCCGCCAGCAGCAGGGGAAGCGGGAGCAGCGCCAGTGTGAGGGCGTCCAGCAGTGCGGAGCCACAGCGGGCCCCGGCCCCGGAAGGGGCCCGGCCACCTGTCGGTGTCTCCGGCTGCGAAGGTGTCGCCGTCATCCCTCTCCCGTGCTGGTTCCGCTCTGCCCGGCATCATTCTCCCACCGGTTAATGACGAACACGGGAGCCGGAAGGTTCGCACACGGGGCCGCTGGTTCTCCGCGCGGCGCCCCCGGCGCGCGCCCGCGCGCCCGGAACGGCCCGCCCGCGACGGGTTCAGCCCGCGGGCCGCACGGTGATGTTGCCGTCCTGGGCGGTGACGGAGACCACCCGGGAACTTGCCGGGTCCTCCAGCACGGAGATGTTCGTGCGGCCGTCCTGGACCTCGGTGCGCACGTCGTAGGCGGCCTCGGGGAGTTCCACGGTCACCGAGCCGTCCTCGCTGCCGGCGTCGATCCGCTCGGGCGCCCGCACCAGCGCGAGCACCAGCGAGCCGTCCTCGGTCCGCGCCCGCACCCGGGACGAGGCGACGGAGCGGGTGGTGATCGCGCCGTCGGCGCTGCGCAGGTCGAGAGGGCCGGAGACGTCCTCGACGGTCAGCGGGGCGTCGGAACCGTGCAGCGTGAGCGGCGCGCTGAACCCCTTCGCGGTCACCGCGCCGTCCTGGGTCCGCAGGGCCACGGCGGTGTCGGCGGGCACCTCGATCCGGTGCTCGGCGTCGCAGTTCGTCACGATGCCCCCGCAGCGCACGCGCAGCTTCAGGGTGTCCCCCGCCACCGTCCACTGCGCACGCGGCGTCGAGCCCAGCAGGGCCCGCCCGCTGAACCAGCGGGTCACCCGCACCTCGTCTCCGCCCCCCGGCACCAGCTCGATCCGCGAGTCGTCGGAGTCGATGGTGAGGGTGCGCCCCGACAGGGCGAAGCTCCTGTGCTCCGGCTCCGCGCCG
Source organism: Streptomyces sp. BBFR102 (assembly GCF_051397025.1). Taxonomy (NCBI): domain Bacteria; kingdom Bacillati; phylum Actinomycetota; class Actinomycetes; order Kitasatosporales; family Streptomycetaceae; genus Streptomyces; species Streptomyces sp. BBFR102. The sequence continues at coordinate 1,405,533 of NZ_CP195757.1, read as the reverse complement.
CCGTCGGCCGAGGCGCCCTGGGCACAGCCGGTGGTGAGCAGGGCGAGCGCCGCCGCGCCCGCGACCATCGCCGCCGGTCGGCGGGTCCGGGATGTCGTCCGTACGCTCATGAGCCACTCCTCCAGGGCGGACCACTGTCTCCGACAGGCGCCGGCGGTCCGTCCCGGAGCTGCCGGAAGCCCGGCGCGGCCGGGCTTCCTCCTGGTGCGGAACCCTAGGAGGACGCGGCCCGCCCCGACATCCGGCGGACCACCGGATGTCGGCTCCTGCGGGCAACCCGCCCCGAGGTGGGGACAACCCCCGTACGCCGCCCTCCGGAGGCCCGTTTCCCGTGGCCGGAACGGGTTTGCCGGGCAGCGGCGGCGGCAGGGTAGGCTGTCGATTCGTCCCGGGCGCGTAGCTCAGGGGTAGAGCGCTGCCCTTACAAGGCAGATGTCGGCGGTTCGAAACCGTCCGCGCCCACCAGGCCGAGGCGACGAGAAGGCCCGGACCGCCGGTGTGAATCCGGGGGCCCGGGCCTTCTCCCTGTCCCGATCCGGGCCACGGGTCGGCCGGTGCGCTACGCCTTCGTACGGGCCGACGTCCCCGGACCCCGCACCTCCAGCCCGGCGAGCAGCGTGCGGGTGGCGTCGGTGACGGCCTCGACGGCCGCGTCGAACACCTCCTGGTTGTGCGCGGCCGGAGCCCGGAAACCGGAGACCTTGCGGACGTACTGGAGGGCGGCGGCGCGGATCTCGTCCTCGGTCGCCTCCTCGGGGAGCGCGGGCGGGCGGAGAGTCTTGATGCTGCGGCACATGTGTCCAGTGTCGCGCGCGAGGGCCCGCGTCGTGCGCGGAGCGGCGAGGTGTCTCAGCCGGCCGGTTCCGGGCGGCGTATCAGGTACGCGGCGCCCGCTCCGGCGGCGAGCAGGGCGAGTACCGAGACGCCGGTGGCGAGCCAGTTGGCGCCCAGCCAGCGGCCGCCGAAGTAGCCGAGGCCCACGCTGTAGCAGGCCCAGGCGACCCCGGCCGCGGCGGACCACGGGAGGAAGTCGCGGGTACGCCGGTCGGTGGTGGCGCCCGCGCCGAGCGACATCAGGGAGCGGCCGGCCGGGGCGAAGCGGGCGAGGACCACCAGCGGGCCGCCGCCGCGCGCCAGGGCACGGCCGAGGCTCTCTTGGCCGTCGCGCAGGTGGCGTGAGCGGGCGAGGGCGCGGTCGAGACGGACGCCGCCGCGCCGGGCCAGCCGGAAGGCGGCGAGGTCTCCGAGGACGGAGGCGGTCGCGGCGACGGCGATCAGGGCGACGATGTCGGGCACCGTGCTCAGCTGCCCGCCGACGCCGGTCCCGGCCGTGGCGGCGGTGGCCGCGGCGATCACCAGGACCCCGCTCGGCAGCAGCGGCAGGAAGACGTCGAGCAGCACGGAGCCCGCCACGACCGCGTAGATCCACGGGCCTGCGGTCAGCGGCCCCATGCTCTCGAACACCCAGAACTCCCCGGTACGGACAGCTCCGCGATGTCGCGGGGAGCGGCAGGAGCGGCTGTCCCTCGGCCGTCCAGGTTACGCCGAGGGGAACTCCTGAGGGCTGCGGGGCGCACGGTTGTTCGTCACAGGGGTTCCGGCCGCACGCTGTCACCCGTCCGGGTCAGCGGATGCGGTGTACGGACCGGTAGTCCCGTAGCAGTGAACCCGACGCGTACGTGCCCGCCGCGGGCACGGTCAGACACGAGGAGTGAGCGCGATGGGTGCTGGGACCGCGGGACTGCTGGTCGGAGCCGCGCTGGCCGCGCTGGTGACCGCTGCGGGAACGGGCGCCGCCGGCGCGCCCGGGCCGGCGGCGGCCCCGGTCGCGGGAGGGGCGGTGGCCGCGCCCGAGGGCGCTGGTGCGGACGCGCGCCGGATGCGCGACGAGGCGCGGTTCGCGCCGGTCGGCGCCTTCATCCCGTCCGAGGCGGTCACCTACGACCTCGACCTGCTGCCCGCGGCCGCGTGGATCAGGGTCGGGCAGGCCGTCTCGCGGTCGGAGACGACCGTGGTCGCCGAGGTGCGGGGGCTGCGCCCGGGGCACGCCTACGGGGCGCATGTGCACCGGGGCGTCTGCGGCGCCGACCCGCAGGCGGCCAAGGGGCACTACCAGCACCAGGCGGACCCGGTGCAGCCCTCCACCGACCCCGCCTACCTCAACCCGCACAACGAGGTCTGGCTGGACTTCACCACCGACGCCGAGGGCGCGGGGCGGGCCGTGGCGCGGCACGACTGGGGATTCCGGCCCGGTGAGGCCGCCTCCGTGGTCATCCACGACCGGCAGGGCGGGGCGGGGGCGCGGCTGGGCTGCTTCAGCGTGCCGTTCGCCTCGCCCGACGACGCCCCGGGCGAGGCGGGCTGAGGGCCGCCCCGGACCGTCCGGTCGGCGTGGGGTGGACGGACGGTCCGGGGCGGGGCACGGGGGTGGGATCAGGCCGCGCTCGGCGCGCGGTCCCGGGGTCGCGCCCCGGGCGTCGCCGCCCGTCCCGCGAGCGCGCGGTCCAGGCCGAGGGCGCCCGAACCGGTGAAGACCAGGAGCAGCAGCGCCCAGCAGAACACCGCCGACAGCTCGCCGCCGTTCTGCAGCGGCCAGAGCGCTTCGGGCTGGTGCACCACGAAGTACGCGTACGCCATCGAGCCGGAGCTGACGAAGGCGGCGGCGCGGGTGCCCAGGCCCAGGGCGACGAGGCCGCCGCCGGCCAACTGGATGACGGCGGCGTACCAGCCAGGCCAGGCGCCGGCCTCCAGGGTGCCGCCGCCCCCGGAGCCACCCAGGGCCCCGAAGAGGGAGGCGGCGCCGTGGCAGGCGAAGAGCAGGCCGATCACGAGGCGGTAGAGGCCCAGGGCGTAGGGCTGGGCGCTGTCGAGACGGGACGTCATGGGGAACTCCCTCGGCTGGAGTGGGGTGGAGCCGGGCGGAGGAGCGGAGGAGCGGAGGAGCGCGACGGCCGGAAGGCCGGAGGAACGGGCCGGCGAAGCCGGACGGGCCGGAAGCCCCTGAGCACCAGGGGAGCCGGAAGACGGGGGAGGCGGGATTCCGGACGGTACGGGGCGACGTCGGCCGTACGGGCGCCGGTCCAGCACCGGCTCGGGTGCGCCGGTGCTGCGTGAGGTGGAGCGATGGCGCGGTGTGCGAGCCGGAGCGGGCGGTGCGGGGACGGAGCGCTTCTGACCAGCGGGACTGTTATTTGTCTAGACCAAGTTGGCGAGGGTCGTCAATCACCGGGGGCCGACATCGGCCGCTCCGCGTCCGGGGCGGCGTCCCTGCGTGTCCTCTGCGTGGGCCGGGCGGGTGGCGGCCGTCCGGCTCGGCCGTCGGTGGCCGGTCAGGGTCGGTAGCTGCGGTTCCCTGCCGGGTGCGGCCTGCGGGAGGGTGCTCCGCCGGTGGCCGCGCGGGCGGCGCGGGGAGTGCGGGCGCGCGCCCGCCGACGAGCCGCGCATGGCTGAAAAGCGCCGCAGGTGGAGAGGGGGGAGCGACCTGCGTGGGCGGCCGGGTCCGTCCCGTCGAGGGCGCCGTCGCCTCAGCCGTCCAGTCGCCCCTCCCAGACCCGCTCCAGGCGGGCCGGGCCCCGGCCGGGGCGGGCCTGGTCCAGGTGGAGTTCGGCGCGGCGGCCGCGCAGGGTGAGGGTCATGAGCTGGTTGCCGAACCAGGGGCCGCCCGACCGCTGCCAGGTCACCGGTGACCGGCTGGTGCGTCCGTGCCGGGCGAACGCCCTGCCGAGCAGGCGGCCCGCACCGCTCCAGCCGAGCCGGAACCCGGCCCGTATCGGCAGCGGGATGGCGTTGTGGACCGGCGAGCAGGTCAGCTGGTGCACCCGGCCCCGGCCGGCAGGCCGGGCTTTCCCTCCGGTGCCGGCGGGGTGGCTCTCGGCGGCGTAGGCGTGGTGGACGTCGCCGGAGAGCACGCAGACCGTGGCGGGGCCGCCCGGGGTGGTGGCGGCCTCCTCGGTGAGGTGGGCGAGCCGGTCGAAGGAGGCGGGGAACGCGGCCCAGTGCTCCAGGTCGGCGGCGCGGCGCAGCCACTCGCCGAAGCGGGCCCAGCGGGGGCCGCGCTCGCCGCGGCAGAGTGCGGCGTTCCACCGCTCCGCCTCGTGGACCAGGCCGGGGAGCAGCCAGGGCAGGGAGCTGCCGATCAGCAGGTGGTCGTGGCTGCCCGGGGCGGTGAGTACCTGCTCGCGCAGCCACGCCTCCTCGTCGGGGTGCAGCATGGCGCGCTCCTCCTCCGTGAGGACCCGGGCCATGCGGGTGTCGACCATCAGCAGGCGGACCCGCCCCAGGTCGCGGCGGTAGCTCCAGCGGGTGCTCGGCCGGTCGGCGTCGGCCCGCGCGGCGAAGGAGCGCAGCGCCTCGGTGCCGTCGGGAGCCGAGCGGACCGCCTTGTGCAGGGGGTCGGTGGCGAGGTCGGCGGGGGGCAGGTTCCCCAGGTGCTGGTAGACCCAGTACGACATCAGGCCGCTGACGATGCGCTCGTGCCACCAGGGGGTCTCGCGCATCTCGGCGAGCCAGGAGGCGCTGGTGTTCCAGTCGTCGATGACGTCGTGGTCGTCGAAGATCATCAGGCTGGGCACGGTGGAGAGCAGCCAGCGGACCTCGGGGTCGGTCCAGGACTCGTCGTAGAGCCGTGTGTACTCCTCGAAGTCCGCGACCTGTTCGCCCGGGGGCTCGGTGATGTCGCGCCGGGAGGCGATCCACCGGCGGGTCTGCGGGGAGGTCTCGTCGGCGTAGACCTGGTCGCCGAGGAGGAGCAGCAGGTCGGGGCGGTCCGCCCGGGTGTCCCCGGCGAGCCGGGCCGCGAGGGCGTCGAGCGCGTCCGGTCCCATCGGGCCGCCCTCGCCCGACGGGGGTGAGGACCACCGGCAGGAGCCGAAGGTGACGCGGACGGCGCGGTTCCCGTCGGCCTCCGGCGGGGCGGTCCTGATGGTGGAGGGCGGGAAGGGAGAGTCCCGTGGCGGCCAGACCGGCTCGCCGTCGAGGCGCACCTCGTACGGGGTGTCGCTGTCCTCGGGCAGGTCGGTGACCGGGATCAGGGCGTAGTGGTGCCCCTCGACGGAGAAGGTCGGGGCGGAGCCGCCGCCCTCACCGCCGGGGCAGCGGACCTCGGCGGTGCACGGACGGTCCGCCTCCACCCACACGGTGGCGGAGTCGGTGTCGGCGTACCGCAGCACCGGTCCCAGGCGCAACCCGGCCACGATGGCTCCCTTCGTCAGCTCGCAGGGTACGGAACGCCTCGGGGCGGTGCGGGGTTCCCGGTTCCGTTCCCGCTCGGGCCGAGCCGTGGCCGGCGGTGGAGCCCGCCGCCGGCCACGACGGTGACGCCGGGGTCAGCAGCTGTTGAGGGTCGACCGGAGGGCGGTCTTCTCGGCGGAGTCCACGCTCAGCTGGTAGTGGTGCTTCACGTGGACCCACATCCGTGCGTACACGCAGTGGTACGAGGCGAGCGGCGGCATCCACTCGGCCGGGTCCTTGTCGCTCTTGGACTGGTTGACGTTGTCCGTGACGGCGATGAGCTGGGGGCGCGTCAGGTCGTTGGCGAGCTGCTCACGCTCGGCGTTGGTCCAGCCGCTGGCGCCGGAGCGCCACGCCTCGGCGAGCGGGACGACGTGGTCGATGTCGACGTCGGACGCCTGGGTCCAGGAGGCCCCGTCGTAGGCGGACTTCCAGGTGCCGGAGACGGCCTTGCACGCGGAGTCCTGTTCGACGCCGGTGCCGTCGCGCTCAAGGACGACCTCCCGGGTGTCGCACTGCCCGCTCTGGTTCGACCAGTGCGGGAACTTGTCCCGGCTGTAGCCGCTGGAGGAACCTTCCGCCTTCTCGGTCAGGCCGGAGAGGTACGTCTTGGCGGTGGCGACGCTCACCGGGGTGGGGGGAGCGGCCTGGGCCGGGGAACCCGTGAGCAGGACGGTGGAGGAGAGGACGGCGGTGAGCGCGGCGAGCGCGGCGGGACGCATCCGGCGACGCGCGTAGATTCCTGACATGCGAACTCCTGAGGTGTGGGGGGCGACAGCCGGTACCGGTCCGTCGGGCCCGGCCATCCTGGCGCCCGTGGGTTTCGTGAGGGTGGGTGCCAGGTAACAGGGTTGCGTCATGCGCACGACACATCAAGGGGTCTGGCGGAACGTCATCCTCCTTTCGGGGCGGCGTCATTGGCGTACGTGGTGGTGTGTCCCGGCATGGGGGGAGTGGGTTCCGCGCCCCCGTCGCGCGCCGGTCGCCCGGTGCGTGTGACGGGGCGTGCGGGGAGCGCGCGGGAGGGGCGGCCGGCCCGGAGGGCGGATGCCTGGCTCGGGTGCCCGTACGCCCCGTCGCCTTCCTGGAGTGGAGTGGGCGGCCCGGACCGTGTTCTGCCGTCGCACGCCCCGGCGCGACCGGCCGGGGAGGCGGAAGGTCGCTCGGCGTCCCTCCCTCGCGCGGGTCGCGCCAGTCGCGTTCTGGCGTGGTGCCGGTGCTGGGCGGGGCGGGTGGTGGCTTCCGACGGCTTTGTTTTGTATGGTGAGGAAACAAAGTGATCCCGTCCGCACTCCCTGACCGGCGGGCGGGGTCACTTGTTCACCGAGCCACGCCGCCAGGGGGTGTCCGCGACCGTCGGGCGGGCTTGACCTCCGGAGGTGCCCGATGACGGCGACCCGCACCGTGCTGACCGCCCGCGCCCTGCTGCTGGACATGGACGGCACGCTCGTCGACTCCGACGCCGTGGTGGAACGCTGCTGGCGCCGCTGGGCGGCCGGGCAGGGTCTGGACGAGGAGCACGTACTCGCCGTCGCCCATGGCCGCCAGGGGTACGCCACCATGGCCGAACTCCTCCCGGACCGGCCGATGGAGCTCAATCACGCGGACAACCGCGTCCTGCTCGCCGAGGAGACCGCCGACACCGACGGCGTCGTCCCGGTCCCCGGCGCCCCCGCCTTCCTCGCCGCCCTCGCCGGCGTGCCGCACGCCCTCGTCACCTCCGCCGACGACGGCCTGATGCGCAGCCGGATGGGGGCGGCCGGCCTCGACCTGCCCTCCCTCCTGATCACCGCCGAGCAGGTCTCGGCGAGCAAGCCCGACCCCGAGGGGTTCCTGAAGGGCGCCGCCGCGCTGGGCGTGGACCCGGCCGACACCGTCGTCTTCGAGGACTCGGCCGCCGGGATCGCCGCCGGCCTGGCCGCCGGGATGCGGGTGGTCGGGGTGGGGCCCCGGGCCGCCGCCCACGCTCCGACCGCGCACGTCGCCGACCTGCGCGCGGTGCGCGTGGAGGCGGGCGGTGGCGGGACGGTCCGGCTGCACCTGGGTGGCTGACCTGCCGTCACGGATCGGGCGTCCTGGTGCGGGCCGGGGCTCGGCCCGTCACGGCTGCGTGGTCTCGCTCTCCAGTTGCCGGCGGGTCGGCTCGTCGTAGACGCCGAGGCTGTCGTGGAGGCCGCGCGCCCACTGGTACACCCGCAGCGCGTCCTCCAGGCGCCGGCCGAAGTCGCCGTGGGCCGGGCCGCGGTAGAGGTGGAGCTGCTGGAGGCGCTGCTGGAGTTCGCGGACCCGCGGGCCCGAGTCGCCCCGGCGCAGCACCGGCCCGGCCTGCGGCGGCCGGTCGGGAGAAGGCTCGCCGGAGGGCTCGGACGGGCGTCGGGTCGCCGAGGGTTTCGGGGCCGGCGGGCCGTCGGGCCCCGCCGCCGGAACGGGGGAGGTCGCGGGCTCGCCGCCGCCCGGGGAGCCCGACGGCGGCGCCGACGCGGACGTGGCCGAGGGGGCGGCGGACGCGGGTGGCTCCGAGGCGGAGGCCGAGGGGGTCGCCGGGCCGGGAGCGAACGTGTGGGGCGCGGTGGCGGACGGCGTCGGAAGGGCGCGCTCCTCGGGCTCCTCGGCGGGTAGGGAGTCCGTCGCGACCGCGCCCGCCAGAGCCACCACCACGACGGCCCCGGCCGCCACGCCGAGAAGCGCCGCCCGCCGCCTGCGCGCCGAACGGGCCGCCGTCCGTCTGGGCCGGGGAGTGGAAGGCGGCGGTGTGACGTCGGGGGCGGGGGCGCCGTACCGCTCCTCGGCGGGGGCCCCTGGCTGGTCCGGAGGGAAGAGGGCCAGGTCGGAGACCTTGGGCAGGGGCGCGGTCGCGCTGAGGGCCTGCCCGGGGGCGGCGACAGCGCCGACGTGCGGGGGCGGCGGGGCGGCCTCGGGGTCGGGGGTGGCGAAACGTTCGGTCCCGGCCGGTCGGCAGGCGTGGCCGGGTCCGGCCGCCCCCTCGCCGGCCCGGCCGGGCCCGGGCCCGTACGCCTGCCCCGGCGTGACGGGCGGAGCCCCTGCCGCGTGCGGGCCGAGATAGGGGCGGACCCGCTCCCGGTGGCCGCCCTCCGCGCCGGTCCCGGTTCCGGAGGCGCACGCGCACCCGGTCCCCTGGCCAGGCTCCGGTCTCTCGTCGCCGCACTCCGCGCACCGCCGACTCATCGCTGCCCCCTCTTCCGCCCCGTTTGACGCGATTATGCCGACGCGGGCGCCGTCCAGGCACGGCGCCTCGCGGGACGAAACGTCTCGACAGGCCCCAACGGGACGTAACGCCCAGGATGGGGGCAGGCGACGGCCGGTCGCCGGAGCGGCGGACGGGCGAGGCGCCCGGGCGGGTCGCCGCGCGAGGAAACCGGGAGGACACGATGGCGCAGGACGCGACCGGGGACGCGGGGCCCGGGCCCGGGGCGGAGAGCGACCCGCGGCCGGCGCCACGCGTCCTGGTCTCCATCGGCGCGCTGCTGCTGGGCATGCTGCTGGCCGCCCTCGACCAGACCATCGTCGCCACCGCCCTGCCCACCATCGTCAGCGACCTCGGCGGGCTCGACCACCTCTCCTGGGTGGTGACCGCCTACCTCCTCGCCGCCACGGCGGGCACCCCGCTCTGGGGCAAGCTCGGCGACCAGTACGGGCGGAAGAAGCTGTTCCAGAGCGCCATCGCGATCTTCCTGGCCGGCTCGGTGCTCTGCGGCGTCGCCCAGGACATGCCGCAGCTCATCGGCTTCCGCTTCCTCCAGGGGCTGGGCGGCGGCGGGCTGATGGTGCTCTCCATGGCCATCGTCGGCGACCTCGTGCCACCCCGTGAGCGCGGCCGCTACCAAGGGCTGTTCGGCGCGGTGTTCGGCGCCACCAGCGTCCTCGGACCGCTGCTCGGCGGCATCTTCACCGAACACCTCAGCTGGCGCTGGGTCTTCTACGTCAACGTGCCGCTCGGCGCGGTCGCCCTCGTGGTCATCGCCGCCGCCCTGCACATCCCCGCGCGCGCGGCCCGGCACGTCATCGACTACCTGGGGACCTTCCTGATCGCCGCCGTCGCCTTCTGCCTCGTGCTCGCCGCCTCCCTCGGCGGCACCACCTGGTCCTGGGGATCGCCGCAGATCATCGCGCTGGTCGTGCTCGCCGTGGTGCTCGGCGCCTGGTTCGTCCGGGTGGAGCACCGGGCCGCCGAACCCGTGCTGCCGCTGCGGCTCTTCCGCGTCCGCACTTTCACCCTGTCGGCGGCGATCAGCTTCGTCATCGGATTCGCCATGTTCGGCGCGATGACCTACCTGCCGACCTTCCTCCAGGTCGTGCGCGGTATCAGCCCCACCCTCTCCGGCGTCCACATGCTGCCGATGGTCGCCGGGGTCCTGCTCGCCTCGACCGTCTCCGGCCAGCTCATCACCCGTACCGGCCGCTGGAAGGTCTTCCCGGTCGCCGGCACCGGCGTCACCGTGGTCGGGCTGCTCCTGCTGCACCGGCTGCGGCAGGACACCGGCGACCTGGAGATGAGCCTCTACTTCTTCGTCTTCGGCGTCGGGCTGGGGCTCGTCATCCAGGTCCTCGTCCTCATCGTGCAGAACGCCGTCCCCTACGAGGACCTGGGCGTCGCCACCTCGGGCGCCACGTTCTTCCGCTCCATCGGCGCCTCCTTCGGCGTGGCCGTCTTCGGCACGATCTTCACCAGCCGACTCGACGCCGAGATCACCGAGGCGCTCACCGGCCGCCCGCTGCCGCCCGGCGTCGACGCCGCCACCCTGGAGGCCGACCCGCGCACCGTCGCCGCCCTGCCCCCGCAGCTCCGCGAGCAGATCCTGGGCGCCTACTCCACCGCGATCACCGATGTCTTCCTCTACGCGGCACCGGTCGTCCTCCTCGCCTTCGTCCTCGCCTGGTTCTTCCACGAGGACCCGCTGCGCGGTGCCGTCCTCGCCCCCGACCAGTCCCAGACGTACGCGGGCAACCCGGTCGAGCGCACCTCCCGGGACGAGGCCGAACGCGCGCTCTCCCTGCTGGGCACCCGGGAGGGCCGCCGCGAGGTCTACCGCGACATCACCACCCGGGCCGGGGAGGACCTGCTCCCCGCGTCGAGCTGGCTGCTGCTGCGCATCCGACGGCAGGGCTCCGTGGAACCGGCGCGGCTCGCCGAGCACCACGCCGTCCCCTTCCACCTCGTCAGCGCCGCCGCCCGTCAGCTGGAGGTACGTCACCTCGCCGAACGGCTGGGACTCGCACTGCGCCTCACCCCGGCGGGCGAGGAGAGCGCCGAGCGCCTCTCCCGGGCCAGGGAGGAGGCGCTGGCGGAACTCCTCGGGGACTGGTGGGGACCCGAACGGCCCACCGACCTGGTCGAGATCGTGCACCGGCTCGGCGCCGAACTCTCCGGCTCCGACAGCGAACGGCCGCACAACGGCGCACGACCCGAGCAGGACGGGGGAGCGGGCGGGGCCTGAGGGGAAGCCGGTGCCGGTCAGCCCCCGGCGGAGGCCAGCCGTTTGGCGTACCAGCGTTCCCGGTAAGGGCCCTCGTGGTAAGCCTCGGCGCGGGTGAAGCCGTGACGCTCGTACAGGCGGTGCGACTCCACCAGGTCGTGGCGGGTGTTCAGGACCAGCCTGGCCGCGCCCAGCGCCCCGGCGGCCGCGTCGACCGCCGCCATCAGTGCGGAGCCGCCGCCCGTGCCCCGGGCCGACGGGTGGACGAAGACCCGCCGGACCTCGGCGGTCCCGGGCTCCAGCCGCCTCAGCCCGGCCGTGCCGGACGCCTTGCCCGCCAGCCGCGCCACGAGCAGCAGACCACGCGGCGCGACCAGCTCAAGGGGCCCGTCGTCGGCGGCGATGCCGCGCGCCAGCTCGTCGGGCGGTGTGTCACTCCTGTGGTGGAGCCGGAACCACCGGTCGCTGACCTCGGTGTAGTACGCCGCCCAGAGCGCCTGGGCGTCGGGCGAGTCGGCGGGTTCGGATGCGACGGTCCAGCGGCCCGAGACCACGGGGGCCACGGGCCAGGGGGTGAGTGCGGTCATGGGGGCATTGTGGTGCGGGCACCGGGCCGCCGCCCAGCCGTTTCGCCCCGGCGGGCGCCCGCCGGGGCCGGGCCGAGGGTCAGGACTGCTTCGGGGCGGCCTGCTGGACGACGTCGAAGGACCACAGGGTGGAACCGGAGGCCGCCGGGCGGGGGCGCTCGCCCTGCGGAGCCTCGCCCGGCGCGGAGTCGCCAGGGCGGCCCTGCTGGTGGGCCGCCTTCCTCGGACCCTCCATCCACGCCTGGAACGCGGCCTCGTCACGCCAGCGGGTGTAGACGAGGTACTGGTCCGTCCCCTCGACCGGACGGAGCAGCTCGAACCACTCGAAGCCGTCGGAGTTCTCCACCGCGCCCGCGCGGGAGGCGAAGCGCTTCTCCAGCACCTCGCGCTGCTCGGCGGGCACTTCCAGCACATTGATCTTCACGATGCTCATAACGCCCATCCTGCCCCACCGCTCCGACAGCCTCGGCACCGAGCCCGGGACGGTCCCGCGAGCGGTCCGCGACGCCCGGCGGCGGTCCGTGCGGTCCACCGGAGCCGGTCGGGCCGGACAGCTCTCGGGCGGGCTCCGGCCGCCGATCGCCGTCACTGTCAGTGACGAGTTCCATACTGGCTCACAGATCGCGGGCGGCAACCGCCGACGTGACGTCATGCGGCGTGGGCGGCTTGCAGGGTGGCCCGAAAGCCGGCGAAGCGAGGGGGAGCGGTATGAGGTGGGCGGCGAGAGTGGGCGAGGGGCGAGCGGGCCGACCGGGGCGGGGCTGCGGCCCGCCCGGGTTCGCTTCGCCCTCGGCCCACCCGACGCCCGGCCCACCGACGTACTGGCCGCCCCGTGGGCGCCGGCGACCGGGCGGGCCCCGGTCGAAGCCGACCAGGTGTCCGTCGCGCTGCCCCGTCTCACTCTCCGGACACGGCGCGACGCCACCGGGGGCGTGGCCGCGCTCGGCGCCCCCGGGGTGCTCACCGGCATGGCGGAGCTGGACGGGCTCTCTTCCCGTCTGCGCGACCGTCGGCAACGGCGAGCCACTGGGCTCGACGCCGGGGACGGGGCGGCGGTCGTGGCCGCCGGCTACGGCCTGGTCCACGTCCTGGCGAGACCCCGGCCGAGCGCGGAGGCGAGTTCGCCGGCGGACTCCGGGCTGGAGCTGAAGGCCGGGTCTGGGCCGTGTTCTGGGCCGGGCCCAGGGCAGGGGCCGTGTTCCGGGGCGGGGCGCGCCGCGCAGGCTGGGGCCGGGCCGCCCCCGGGCATGCCGAAGGGCGGTATCCCTCAGTGAGGGATACCGCCCTTCGGGACCGGCGTGGGGGGACCCGGTGTGGGGGACCGGGCGCCGACGGGGGTGGCGCGGAGCCGGAGTGGGGACGGCTCGGTCGCGGGTCGGCTCAGTACCAGCCGTTGGCCTGCCAGAAGTCCCAGGCGGCGGCCGGGCTGCCGTAGCGGTCGTTCATGTAGTTCACGCCCCACTCGATCTGGGTGGCGGGGTTGGACTTCCAGTCCGAGCCGGCGGAGGCCATCTTGTCGGCCGGCAGGGCCTGGACCAGGCCGTAGGCGCCGGACGACGCGTTGGTGGCATGCGGGTCCCAGCCGCTCTCACGCTCGACGATGTTGCTGAACGCCTGGTACTGCGCATCGTCCCCGATCATCTGCTGGGCGATGGCCTGCGGCGATCCTTCGGCGGCCTGGGCCGGAGCTGCGGTGAAGGCGAGGCCGGCCGCGGAGGCGGCGAGGGCGGTGCCCACGGCGATCTTCTTCGGGGTGGCCAGGCGACGCATGGTGGCGAAGGACAAAGGAGAACCTTCCAACGGGGATCAGGGCTGTCGACCGCCGACCGGAAACGGCCCGCAGGACTGCGTTCCGGCCGGTGCGTTTCGGCGACATCACCAGTGATAGCCGGGGCGTCATTCGCCTGGCAATGCCCCCATTTACTAAGGATTCTCGGAGGAGGGGGGAAGGCCTCTCAGGGGAAGTCCGGTGATTTTCGCTGGTGGGGAGCGCCTGGCCGGAGGCGGAGTGGGGGGTGACGCGGCTACTAAGGCGCATAGGGGAGGGCGTGGAGCCTGTGGGGCGGCTCACGCGCGCGCCTCTCGGTTCTCACGCAGGGGTGAGCGCCGACTACGGGGTTGTGGGGTTTCCATCCGGACCCGTCAGGGAACCGGCCGCCCCCTTGTCGCCCGGTGCGGGCGGCCCGTCACCCCGGGGCGCCGTCGTGCCCTCGCCGGCCCCCGAGGCGGCGGGGAGAGCCGGCCCGGGGTCGGCGAACCGTACCGGGGTGTCGAAGGCGGCCCTGCGGGTGGCCCGGCGCAGCGCACGCAGGACCGAGGGCCCCAGCGCCAGCGCCAGCACCACCGTGAGTGCGGCGCGTGGCAGGTCCCAGCCCAGCGAGGTGGCGAGGCAGTAGACGAGGAAGCGGCCCAGGTTGTCGGCGACCGGGTCGCCCGGCACGAAGGAGACGCCTGTCGACAGGCCGCCCAGGTAGGTCCAGCCCTGGAGGTTCATGACCGTGCCGTACAGGACGGAGGCGATCGCGCCGTAGGCGGCGACCAGGAGAAGTTCGCCGCGCCCCCGCAGAGTGTCGCGGCCCGGCAGCAGGCCCGCGCCCATGCAGACCCAGCCCATGGAGAGCATCTGGAACGGCATCCACGGACCGACCCCGCCGGTCAGCAGGGCCGAGGCGAACATCGACAGGGCGCCCAGCACGAACCCGAACCCCGGACCGAGCACCCGGCCCGAGAGGACCATCAGGAAGAACATCGGCTCGATGCCCGCCGTCCCCGCACCCAGCGGACGCAGCGCCGCCCCCGCCGCGGCCAGCACGCCGATCATGGCGATGGCCTTGGAGTCGACCCCGTTGTCCGAGAGGGTCGCGACCACCACCGCCAGCAGCAGCGGCAGCAGGGCGGCGAAGAGCCACGGGGCGTCCTGGGCGTGCGCGAGACCCGATTCCGGCGCGGCCAGCAACGGCCATCCGAAGGCCGCCACACCGACCGCGCTGACCAGCACCAGCACCAGCGCCGACCGGAACCCGATCCGCACCGCCCGCGCCTGCCGCTGCACGCCACCATCCCGGCCGACGGCCTCGGACGGCCTCCTGGCCTCTTCCCCCGGAACGCCCTTCGGAGCGGCGGTGCCGCCGCTCCGAACGGTGGACCCCGTACGCCGGATCACTGTTCCTCCCCGGGGACCGGGCCCGTGCGTCCCGTCGGGTCCGGTCCCGCGCCGCCCCGCTCGGGCGGCTGCGCGCCGTCGCCCTTCGGCAGCCGAGCCGCACCGCCGTGGTCTCGGACGCGGCCGACGCCGCCTTCTCCCTCGGCCGGGTACGCGCGGTCTTCCCGACGGGCCGGGCCCGTGCGGGCCTCCTCGCGGGTCGGGCGTGCGCGGTCTTCCTCAGGGGCCGGGCCCGCACGGCGGCGGTCCCCTTGGGGCGAGTGCGCGAGGTCTCCGCCCTCGGCCGACCCCGTACGGCCTTCCCTCGCGGGCGTGTTCGTGTTCTGTGCCGCGCGGACCGGGTCGTCGCCGTCGGCGGCCGGGTGAGCGCCGTCCCTTCCCGGGTGCGGGGCCGTGCGGTCCCTCTGGACGCTCGGGCCCGCACCGGGTTCTTCGAGGTGCGCGGCCGTACTCCCGCGCCCTGAGGCAGGCCGCGTGTACGGCGGCCGGCCGGGGGCCGGGGCCCTCTCGTCCTCCTGCGCGGAGGACGGGCGGCCTTGTCCAGGAGCTCGGCCGTCTGCGCCTTCCTTCGCGAGGTGCGGGCCCGCACCGGCCCGGCCGGGGGGCACGGCCGTACCGTCCTGCCGGGGGTTCGCGCGCTGCCCGGTCCTCACCCCGGCCGAGGTGCGCTCAGCCGCCACCTGCTCCTGGGTGCCGGCACCGGGAAGCGGGGCCTGTGGGGACGCGGGTGGCTCGGAGGCGGCGGGCCGGGGCCTCGCAGCCGGGTCCGTGGGCACCGTCCGCCGGTCCAGGGCGGTCTGTACCTGGGAGACGGTGAGCCATGGCTGAGGAGCCATGATCTTGGTGACCTGGGGGGCGAAGGAGGGGGAGGAGCGGACGACGTCGGCGGTGGGACCGTCGGCGACCGGTTCGCCCTCGGCGAGGATGACGACGCGGTGGGCGAGTTCGGCCGCCAGTTCCACGTCGTGGGTGGCGAGGATCACGGCGTGGCCCTCGGCGACCAGGTTCCGCAGGACGTCGACCAGCCGGGACTTGGCCGCGTAGTCCAGGCCGCGGGTCGGCTCGTCCAGCAGGATCAGCGGGGGGCGGGCGGTGAGCACGACCGACAGGGCGAGGGTGAGCCGCTGGCCCTCGGAGAGGTCGCGCGGGTGGGTGGCGTCGTCGATCCCCGGCAGCAGACGGGCGACCAGCGCCCGGCAGGTGCCCGGCTCGGCCCCGGCGTCGGCGTCGGCGGCAGCGCACTCGGCGGCCACGGTGTCGCCCGAGAGCAGGTCCCGGGGGTCCTGCGGCACCAGGCCGACGTGCCCGATCAGTTCCTGCGGGCGGGTCCGGTGCGGGGTGAGCCCGCCCACCCGGACCGTGCCGGAGAAGGGCTCGACCATGCCGACCAGGGAGCCCAGCAGAGTGGACTTGCCCGCGCCGTTGCGGCCCATCAGCGCCACCGCCTCCCCGGCGGCCACCTCCAGCGACACCTCCCGCAGCGCCTCGACCCGGCCCCGCCGCACCGTCAGCCGGGAGACATGGGCGTACGGCTCGGGCGCGTCGGCGTGGGGCTCCGGCCGACGGCGCTGTCCTGCGCCGAGGAGCCCGCGCAGCAGACCCCGGCGCCGCTCCCGTCGAGGGGTGGTGAGGCCGCCCGGCGTACCGGCGGAAGCGGCCCCGCCCGGCGGGGGCACCGGTACCCCGGCGAGCCGTTCGCGCAGCCCGGCCGCCCTGCGGCGGGCGTCGCGGACGGTCAGCGGCAGCGGGTCCCAGCCGGCCAGGCCGCCCAGCGCCACCACGGGCGGGCGGACCGGCGAGACGGCCATGACCTCGGCCGGGGGCCCGGTGACCAGTTCCGCACCCGGGGCGGCCAGCAGGGCGACCCGGTCGGCGTACTGCACCACGCGCTCCAGCCGGTGTTCGGCCAGCAGCACGGTGGTGCCCAGGTCGTGGACGAGGCGCTGGAGCACGGCCAGCACCTCCTCGGCGGCGGCGGGGTCGAGCGCGGAGGTCGGCTCGTCCAGGACGAGGACCCGGGGGTGCGGGGTGAGCACCGAGCCGATCGCGACGCGCTGCCGCTGGCCGCCGGAGAGGGTGGCGAGCGGGCGGTCGCGGAGTTCGGCGAGGCCCAGCAGGTCGAGGGTCTCCTCGACGCGGCGGCGCATCACCTCGGGGGCGAGGCCCAGCGACTCCATGGCGTAGGCGAGTTCGTCCTCGACGGTGTCGGTGACGAAGTGGGCCAGCGGGTCCTGGCCGACGGAGCCGACCACGTCGGCGAGCTCCCGCGGCTTGTGGGAGCGGGTGTCGCGGCCCGCGACGGTGACCCGGCCGTGCAGGGTGCCGCCGGTGAAGTGCGGGACGAGGCCGTTGACGGCACCGAGCAGGGTCGACTTCCCGACCCCCGACGGGCCGACGAGCAGCATCAGCTCGCCCTCCTCGACGGTCAGGCCCACCCCGCGCACCGTCGGCTCCGGCGCACCGTCGTACCGCACCGAGACATCCTCGAACCTGATCACACCGCACCTCCACGAGAGCCCTGCCACCGCACCACCGCACTGCCCCGGACCGTCCCGCCGCCGTTCACGTCCCCTCCGGGGGCCGGGGTGCCACGCCGGCCGGGACCAGTCCCAGCAGGATCGCCGCCGCCGGCCACAGGGGGAGTTCCGGCGCGGCCAGGGGCACCGCCGGCGGGTCGAGCTGCGCCGGCGCCAGCGAGCCGAGGTGGACCAGGAGCGCGGCGACCGCCACCCCCGACCCGGCGACCACCCAGGCGCGCACCCCCCACCGGTCCGGCCGGTACCGGCTCCGCACGCTGCGCCGCCCGCCGAGCCACAGCCCGGCCAGCGCGGCGGCGAGGCCGAGGGCCAGCACCGGCACTCCGAAGCCGCCACCCCGGTCGGCGAGGAGCCCGTAGGTACCGAGGCAGACGCCGATCAGGCCGCCCACCGTCAGCGCGGCCGTGACGCGGCGGACGGCGGGCGGGACGGCCGCGGTCCTGCCGTACCCCCGGGCGTCCATCGCGGCGGCCAGCGCCACCGACCGCTCCAGCGCGCCCTCCAGGACCGGCAGGCCGACCTGGAACAGGCCGCGCAGCCCCCGGTCGGGACGTCCGCGCAGCCGCCGGGCCGCGCGCAGCCGTCGCACGTCGGCGACCAGGTTCGGGGCGAAGGTCATCGCGACGACCACGGCGACACCCGCCTCGTACAGGGCTCCCGGCAGGGACTTCAGCAGCCGCGCCGGGCTGGCCAGCGCGTTGGCCGCACCGACGCAGATGAGCAGGGTCGCCAGCCGCAGCGCGTCGTAGAGCGCGAACAGCATGCCCTCGGCGGTCACCCGGCCGCCGAGGCGCACCCCGCGCGCCCACTCGGGCAGCGGGACCTCGGGCAGCGTGAACAGGACGTGGGTGCCCGGCACCGGCGAGCCCAGCACCAGGGCGAAGAGCAGCCGGATGGCGATGATCACCAGTCCGAGTCTGACGAAGGCCCCGTAGCTGCGCGCCCACGGCGAACCGGTGCGGCGGGCCGCGACCACGTACCCGGCGACGCCGACCAGCAGGGCGAGCAGCAGCGGATTGCGGGTCCGCGACGCGGCGGCGGCCAGGCCCAGCGCCCACAGCCACCACGCCCCGGCGTGCAGCGCGTTGGAGCGCGTCGCGAGCGGGGCGAGCAGCGCCGGGCGCGTCCTGCGGGCCGACTGGTCGGGACCGTGCATCACCGGGACCGCCGCTCAGCCGCGCCGGCGGCGGGACTGCCAGAGGGCCGCCACGCCCAGCACGGCCACCGCGCCGGCGCCGACGAGCAGCCCGGCCGAGGGCCCGTCCGAACCGGAGGCGGAAGCGGAACCGGACTGCTCGGACCCGGCGGCGGTGTCCGACGACTCCTCGGCGGACGGTTCACCCGACCCCGGGACCTGCTCGCCGCACCCGGTCCCCGGGTAGCCCGCGACGGCGCAGAGCAACGCCGAGGAGTCGTACCGCAGCGGCGGCGCGACGGCGGCCAGCGCGTCGGCGGCGCTCGCGTCCTCGCTCACACCGGCGCAGACGGTACGGGCCTTCGGCGGGCGCTCGCCCCGCGGCGCGTCGGCCGCGGTGCCGAAGTCGATGACGAGCGCGATCCGCTTGCGCCCGTCGCGCTCCTCGGTGCCCGCGCAGACCTCCGCGAAACCCGCCTTCGAGCGGGGCGCGGCGGAGGCGTCGGCCTCGGCGCTCACCGCGAAGCGGAACCCCAGCACGGAGCCGTCGTCCGGGCGGAGCTGGGCCGGTCCTTGGGTGGCGTAGTTCCAGGTGGAGCCCTCGCGCTCCCAGAACGACCAGTACCGGTACCCGGCGGCCTGCGCGGGCGCCGTCACCAGCACGGCGAGCAGCAGCCCGAGGAGCAGCGCGGACCCCGCCCGCAGGGGGCCGCGGGCGGTGCGGGGCGCGCTGGGGCCGGCGGTCACTTGCGGCCGGACTTGTTGCGCAGGCTCAGCACCAGACCGGCGCCCGCGCCGACCAGCAGGCCGACGCCGACGATCCACCAGACGCCGGGCCGCGAGCCGTCCTCGTCCGCCGCCTGCTCCTCGCCGCTCCCGGCGGCGCCCTTCGCGTCGGACCGAGGCTCGGGACCGGTGGCGTTCAGCCCGGCGACCAGGTCGCTGCCGCCGAAGTCGCGCGGGTCGGTGCCGGTGGCATGGGCGGTCAGGACGAGCTGGGCGTACGCCGAGGGGCCCGAGCGCTCCGCCCAGGCCGGCCCGTTCTTCTCCAGCCAGGCCAGCGGCTTCTTCGCGGCGTCGGTCAGCCCGGCCGCGTACAGCGCGGTGACCGCGTCGGCGGTGTTGCCGACGTCGGGCTGGTCCTCGGCGCCGGGCATGGCGGAGGTCAGGTGGCCGTCCTTCTCCAGGACGTCGGCGAGGTGGGCGGCACCGTTGGCGGCGGCCGTGCGGGCGTCGGCCGGCTTCTCGCAGGCGGCCCGCGCGGCGGACTCGCCCCTGGTGACGACGAGCGAGGAGCCGAGGCCGCCGAGGACCCCGGCGGCGGTGGCGTCCTCGTTGGCGAACAGGTCGCCGTTCTTCTCCGGCTGGAAGGCGAAGGCGCCGCCGTCCGCGCACTCCAGGCTGAGGCCGAGCAGCGCGTCCTCGGGCGTCCTGTCCTTCTTCGAGGCGACCGTGGCGGCCTCGGTGCCGGTGGCGGCGAACGCGCCGATCACCAGCGAGGTCGAGTTGGTGTCGGTGGCCCCGCCCGCCACGTACCCCCAGCCGCCGTCGTCGTTCTGGGCCGACTTCAGCCAGTCGACGGCCTTGCCGACCGCCTTGTCGTGGCCTCCGAGCGCGGCGAGCGCCTGCACGGCGGCGGCCGTCTGGTTGGTGTCGACCGCTGTCTTCGCGCCGCAGGCGGCCGACGGGTCGGTGCGGAACGGGGCGAACCCGCCGTCCTCGCACTGCTGGCCGGTCAGCCAGTCGACGGCCTTCGCGGCCGGTTCCACCCCGGCGGTGTCCTGCGCGAGCAGCGCCAGGGACTGCCGGTAGACACCGTCGTAGGCCGGGTCGCCCTCGCCGTACAGGCCCGACGGGAGCTTGGCCGACGGGGAGGGAGTGGGGGAGTCCTCGGCGACGGCGACCGGAGCGAAGGCGGCCGACGCCGCCGTCAGTGCGGTCAGCGCGGTGAGCGCCAGGGCGCTGCGACGGACGGTCATGGGTGGAGTGCCCTCTCCTCAGGGAAGCCGGGCACGGGCGCGCGAGGGCGCCGGGCTCCGGCTCCGTATGCCTCGACGGTGCCAGCCGCCGGAGGTGCCCGGCGGCGTGAGCCGGTCATGAGTCCGGTGAGGCATTCCGACTGCGCCGACCCGGTTCTGGGGCGGCTCACGGTTGCGGGTCAGCGCCGGATTCCCACCGGCTTCCCCTCACACGGTCCTGACGACGACCCGGCCACTCTACCGGTGCGGGCGCGGGGCGGTCCGGGGCCGCCGCCCGCACCCGCGGCGGGGCCGGGGCCCGTACGGCGCCCCCGCCGCGGGCCGTGGTGTGAATCACCTGTTCCGGGGGTTCTGAACGAGCTACCTGCCGGTAGATTCGGAGCTTCGTGAACGATCAAGACCGACCGCGGTGAAACTTGTTGCGGATCGGAGTCCCGGCGTAACCTCCCGGGACCATCGGGCTGGCAGAAGGGGGCCGGGCAGTGACCGCTGAGGCCATGGAGGCGGACCCCGCACGACAGGACGCCGCCCCGGAACCGGCCTCGGGCGGCCCCCTCGCCGACGGCGCCAGGCCCCTGCGCATCGCCCTCCTCACCTACAAGGGCGACCCCTTCTGCGGCGGCCAGGGCGTCTACGTCCGCCACCTCTCCCGCGAACTGGCCCGCCTCGGCCACCACGTCGAGGTCATCGGCGCCCAGCCGTACCCCGTCCTCGACGAGGGCGTCCGGCTGACCGAGCTGCCCAGCCTCGACCTCTACCGCCAGCCCGACCCGTTCCGCACCCCTGGCCGGGGCGAGTACCGCGACTGGGTCGACGCGCTGGAGGTCGCCACCATGTGGACCGGGGGCTTCCCCGAGCCCCTCACCTTCAGCCTGCGCGCCCGCCGCCACCTCGCGGCCCTCGCCGGGCGGTTCGACGTGATCCACGACAACCAGACGCTCGGCTACGGACTGCTCGGCGGCACCCGCGCGCTGGGCGCCCCGCTCGTCACCACCGTGCACCACCCCATCACCGTCGACCGGCGGCTGGAGCTGGACGCCGCCGACTCCTTCACGCGCCGCCTCTCGGTCCGCCGCTGGTACGGGTTCACCCGGATGCAGAAACGCGTCGCCCGGAAGCTGCCCTCGGTGCTCACCGTCTCCGGCACCTCCCGCCAGGAGATCGTCGACCACTTCGGCGTCCGCCCCGACCGCGTCCACGTCGTGCACATCGGCGCCGACACCGACCTCTTCTCGCCCGACCCGTCCGTCGCCGAGGTGCCCGGCCGGATCGTCACCACCTCCAGTGCCGACGTGCCCCTCAAGGGCCTCGTCCACCTGGTGGAGGCGCTCGCCAAGCTCCGCACCGAGAACCCCGAGGCCCACCTGGTCGTCGTCGGCCGCCCCGCCGAGGACGGGCCCGTCGCCCAGGCCATCGAACGGTTCGGTCTCGCCGGCGCCATCGAGTTCGTCAAGGGCATCAGCGACACCGAACTGGTCGACCTGATCCGCTCCGCCGAGATCGCCTGCGTCCCCTCCCTCTACGAGGGCTTCTCGCTGCCCGCCGCCGAGGCCATGGCCACCGGCACTCCGCTGGTCGCCACCACCGGCGGCGCCATCCCCGAGGTCGCGGGCACCGACGGCGACACCTGCCTGGCCGTGCCCCCCGGTGACGCCGGCGCCCTCGCCGCCGCCCTCGGCGAGCTCCTCGCCGACCCCGGGCTGCGCCGCCGCCTCGGCACGGCCGGCCGCGCCCGGGTCCTCGCCAAGTTCACCTGGCGCCAGGCCGCCCTCGGCACGGTCGCCCACTACCGCCAGGCCATCGCCGGGAGCCCGAGCCGCCCCGCCGCCCCGGCCACCACCGCCCGACCCGACCGCGAAAGCAGGTCCACGTGCTGACCGTCGACTTCACCCGCTTCCCGCTCGCCGCAGGCGACCGGGTGCTCGATCTGGGCTGCGGCGCGGGACGCCACGCCTTCGAGTGCTACCGGCGCGGCGCGCAGGTGGTCGCCCTCGACCGGAACGGCGAGGAGATCCGCGAGGTCGCCACCTGGTTCGCGGCGATGAAGGAGGCCGGCGAGGCCCCGGCCGGCGCCACCGCCACCGCGATGGAGGGCGACGCCCTCAACCTGCCCTTCCCCGACGAGTCCTTCGACGTCGTCATCATCTCCGAGGTGATGGAGCACATCCCCGACGACAAGGGCGTCCTCGCCGAGATGGTCCGCGTCCTCAAGCCCGGCGGCCGCATCGCCGTCACCGTGCCCCGCCACGGGCCCGAGAAGGTCTGCTGGGCGCTCTCCGACGCGTACCACGAGGTCGAGGGCGGCCACATCCGCATCTACAAGGCCGACGAACTCCTCGGCAAGATGCGCGGCGCCGGGCTCAAGCCCTACGGCACCCACCACGCGCACGCCCTGCACAGCCCCTACTGGTGGCTCAAGTGCGCCTTCGGCGTCGACAACGACAAGGCGCTGCCGGTGCGCGCGTACCACAAGCTGCTGGTCTGGGACATCATGAAGAAGCCCGCGCTGACCCGGGTCACCGAGCAGTTGCTCAACCCGGTCGTCGGCAAGAGCTTCGTCGCCTACGCCACCAAGCCCCACGCCCCGACGGCGGCAGCCAAGTGACCTCCCCCCGGACGGAACACCTGGTCCTGCCCGGGGTCCTGACCGAGCAGCAGGCCCGCGCCACCGTCGCGGGCCTGCTCGCCGTGCAGCGCGCCGACGGCGCCATCCCGTGGTTCCGCGGCCACCACCTCGACCCGTGGGACCACACCGAGGCCGCCATGGCCCTCGACGCGGCCGGCGAGCACGAGGCCGCCGGTCGCGCCTACGACTGGCTCGCCCGCCACCAACTGCCCGACGGCTCCTGGTACGCCGCCTACGCCGACGGCGACGCCGAGGAGCCCACCGACCGGGGCCGCGAGTCCAACTTCACCGCCTACGTCGCCGTCGGCGTCTGGCACCACTACCTCGCCACCGGCGACGACGCCTTCCTCCACCGGATGTGGCCGGTGGTGGTCGCCGCGGTCGAGTATGTCCTCGCCCTCCAGCAGCCGGGCGGGCAGATCGGCTGGAAGCGCGAGGCCGACGGCACCGCCGTCACCGACGCGCTGCTCACCGGCTCCTCCTCCATCCACCAGGCGCTGCGCTGCGCCCTGGCCATCGCCGAGCAGCGCGAGGAGCCCCAGCCCGACTGGGAACTGGCCACCGGCCTCCTCGCCCACGCGATACGCCGTCACCCCGAGCGGTTCCTCGACAAGAACCGCTACTCGATGGACTGGTACTACCCGGTCCTCGGCGGCGCCGTCACCGGGGCCGAGGCCAAGGCCCGCATCGACGGGGGCTGGGACCGCTTCGTCGTCCCCAAGCTCGGCGTGCGCTGCGTCGTGCCCAACCCGTGGGTCACCGGCGGGGAGAGCTGCGAACTGGCCCTGACGCTCTGGGTGATGGGCGAGTCCGACCGGGCCCTGGAGATCCTCCAGTCCGTCCAGCACCTGCGCGACGCGGAGAGCGGCCTGTACTGGACCGGGTACGTCTTCGAGGACGAGGCGGTCTGGCCGCGCGAACTCACCAGCTGGACCGCCGGATCGCTGCTCCTCGCGGTCGCCGCGCTCGGCGGCGACGAGCCCACCTGCGCCGTCTTCTCCGGGACCCGGCTCCCCGTCGGCCTCGCCCCCGAGTGCTGCTGACCCGCACCCGGCCCGTACACACGAAGCGGCCCCGCTCCCGGATTCCTCCGGAGGCGGGGCCGCTTCGCGTGTACGGGGTCAGCCGCGCTGGATGCCCGTGGTGTCCTGGAGGACGCCGCGACGACCCTCCTGGGTCTGCGCGATCAGGGCCGCACCGCGCTGCTCGACCGCCAGGTACCAGTTGCCCGGGGCGAGTTCGGCGATCGGCGTCGGCGCGCCGTCCTCGCCGTAGAGCGGCCGGGACACCGGCACCGCGAACCAGAACGGGGCGAACTCCCCGCCCTGCGAGGGCGCCTGGGGCTGCACCTGCTGCTGCGGCTGGGGCGCCTGCTGGGCCTGCGCCTGCTGGGCCTGGGGATGCGGCTGCTGGGCCTGGGGCTGCTGGGCGTCGAAGGGCTGGCCGCCGTACGACGGGGACTGGCCGGGCTGCGTGCCGTAGGGCTGCTGCTGGGCGCCCGGGTAGCCGTATCCGCCCTGCGGCTGGCCGCCGCCGTACGGCTGCGGGGTCTGCGGCTTGGGGGCGCCGATGAGAGCGCCCTTGAGGGCCGGGACCAGGGGGGTTGCCACGGCGGCGCCCGCCAGGACCAGGGCGGCGATCAGGCCGAGGACGAGGCCGGCACCCGCGTCCGGGCCCGCGCTGCCGTCCAGCGAGCCGCCCGGGTCGAAGATGGCACCGAGCGCGCTCCACGCGGCGAAGACCGAGATGACGACGCCGGCCTGGCCGAGGCCGATCCCGGCGACCTTGAGGGGGGTGGGGAGCATCCGGGCCACCACGATCAGGGCGGCCCCGATGACGCCGGCGAGGTAGACACCCATCACGAGGGCTCCGTTGTCCCACGCCATCGGGAGCTCCACGCCCGCGCAGGCTGAGCCGTCACAGCTCCAGGTGGAGAGGAACGAGGCGACGAACAGCAGCACCGCTGCCACGATCACCACGCCGTCGCCTCGTGTGAGAGAGCGGATATTCACTTCAGGTCCTTCGTCAGTCGTCTCGTGGTCGAGTGGGCGTCCGCTGTCGCCCTGGCGCAGTGCCGGTGCGAAGCGTGGGGGGTGACCCCCCATCGTACGGAGGACACTACCGTCCGTCCCCGTGGGGTGTCTGCCGGGAAAGAAGGTCTGTCAAGACCTGTACGGCCTTCCCCCGGCCGGATCTCCCAGGGCCGTCCGGACCCCTACCCGCGCAGGTGGAGGGTGATGCCGTCGGCCATGCCGAGCGCCGCCTTCTGGCGCCAGCCGGCGTCCTTCAGCAAGGCGGCGTCCTCGGCGTCGCGCATGTTCCCGCACTCCACGAAGACCTTGGGGACCGTGGAGAGGTTGAGACCGCCGAGGTCGTCGCGGACGTCGAGGCCGGTGCCGTCTCCGATGTAGTTGGAGGGGGCGGAACCGGTGCGCCGCACCAGCTTGCCCGCGATGCGCTCACCGAGGCGCCGGGAGTCGGCGATGATCGGCCGGGTGTCGGCGCCGCCGCCGCGTACGGCCGCCGGGAGGATCACGTGGAAGCCCCGGTGGCCGGCGGCGGTGGACCCGTCTGCGTGCACCGAGACGGCCGCGTCGGCCTTCGCCTCGTTCCCGATCCGGGCGCGCTCGTCCACGCACGGGCCGAAGGGCCGGTCCCCGTCCTGGGTCAACTTCACGGTGGCGCCCCGCTCTTCGAGCAGGTCGCGTAGCCGGTGCGCCACGTCGAGGGTGAACTCCGCCTCGGCGTAACCGTCGTCGCTGGCGGTGCCGGTGGTGTCGCACTCCTTGCGGTGCGTCCCCACGTCCACCTGCCGGTTGATCTCGGCGGTGTGGTCCCGGTTCCCCGGGTTGTGGCCCGGGTCGACGACCACGGTCTTCCCCGCCAGCGGGCCCGAGGCGCCGGGGGAGGGCTTCTTCGGCGGCTCCGCCTCGGAGGGCTCGGCCTCCGGCGCCCGCGACGGCTCCTCGGAGGCCGGGGCCGAAGCGCCCGCCGAGGCCCCCCGCCCGTCCGAGCCGCCGTCCCCACCGTCGCCCACGGCCTGCCACAGCAGCCATCCGGCCAGCGCGGCGGGCACCACGGCCCCCGCGGCCACCAGCCCCCACCGGCGACCCGCGCGGCGCCCCTCGTCTGCTTCCCCGTCGTACGACACGCCCGCGATGCTATCGGCGCCCGGCGTCCGTCGCCGCCTTGCGGAGCACCCGCAGCGAACCCGTCACCGACACCTCCGTGAACCCGCCGGACTCCAGTGCCCGCAGATAGACGCGGTACGGCGCCTGGCCGCCGTCGGCCGGGTCGGGGAAGACGTCGTGGATCACCAGCAGGCCGCCGTCGGCGACCTTCGGCGCCCAGCCCTCGTAGTCGGCACCGGCGTGCTCGTCGGTGTGGCCGCCGTCCACGAAGACCAGGCCCAGCGCGCCCTGCCACACCGCCGCCACCTGCGGGGAGCGGCCGACCAGCGCCACCACGTGCTCCTCCAGGCCCGCCGCGTGCAGCGTCCTGCGGAAGGTCGGCAGGGTGTCCATCCGGCCGACCACCGGGTCCACCACCTCGGGGTCGTGGTACTCCCAGCCGGGCTGCTGCTCCTCGCTGCCCCGGTGGTGGTCGACGGTGAGCGCGAGCACGCCCGCCCGCCGGGCCGCGTCGGCCAGCAGCACCGTGGAGCGCCCGCAGTACGTGCCGACCTCCAGCAGCGGCAGCCCCAGACCCGCCGCCTCCACGGCCGCCGCGTACAGCGCCAGCCCCTCGTCGGCGGGCATGAAGCCCTTGGCGTTCTCGAACGCCGCGAGGACCGCGGGGTCGGGGGCGGCGACGGCCTGCTGTTCCATGCGGGACGCTCCAGTACGCGAGGGGGCGATGGCCGCCCCATCGTGCCGCACGCCCCCGGCGCGCGGACCGGCGGGGCGTCCCGGGCCGCAGGTCAGGGCGTGAGCGCCGCCCCCGCGCGGAGCCGCCCGGTCACCAGCTCCACGGGGTCCGGCGCGGTGACCCCGTCGGTGTGCACCGCCAGGGCGCGCGGGGTGTGCCCGCTCGCCGAGGCGACCAGGAGGTGCCGGCCGGGCCCCGGCACCGTCAGCCGGAACGCCCCCGCCTCGTCGGCGGTGGTCCGTCCGGTCTGGACGCCGCCCGGGGTGAGCAGGGTGACGTTGGCCCGGGCGACGGGCACCGCGTCGGGGTCGCACACCCGCCCGGTCAGCGCGTACGGCTCGCCGGGCGCGGGCCGCGCCGGGGCGTCGGCGGGCTCCGGCCGGGCCTGCGCCCCCGCCGGGAGGAAGAAGGCCAGCACCGCGCCGGCGCCGACCGCTCCCGCGGCGATCAGGAACGCCAGCCGGAACCCGGTCATCGACGGCAGCTCCACCCCGCCGAACGGGACGGCCGTGCCGGCCAGCACCATGCCGATGACGGCGCTGGACAGGGAGGTGCCGACCGACCGCATCAGGGTGTTCAGGCCGTTGGCCGCACCGGTCTCCCGGGGGTCGACGGCGCCGATGATCAGCGCGGGCAGCGAGGAGTACGCCAGGCCGATCCCCGCGCCGAGGACCGCCGCGATCACCGCGGTCTGCCAGGCCGCCGAGAGCAGCGCCTGCCCGCCGCCGTAGCCGAGCAGGATCACGGCCATGCCCAGCAGCAGTGTCGTCCGGGGCCCGTAGCGGGTGGACAGGCGCGCGTAGAGCGGGGAGACCAGCATCATCGTCAGGCCCAGCGGGGCCATGCACAGGCCGGCCACGACCATCGACTCGCCCAGGCCGTAGCCGGTGGCGGTGGGCAGTTGCACCAGTTGGGGCAGGACCAGGGAGACGGCGTAGAAGGCGACGCCGAGCATGACCGAGGTCAGGTTGGTCAGCAGGACCGTGCGCCGGACGCTGGTGCGCAGGTCGACCAGGGGTGAGGGGGAGCGCAGCTGGTGCAGCCCCCAGCCGGTGAGCACCAGCGCGCCCGCGCCGAACAGGCCGAGCGTCGCCGGAGCCGTCCAGCCCCACTCGGCACCCTTGGTCACCGGCAGCAGCAGGCAGACGAGACCGGCCGCGAGACCCAGCGCCCCGGGCAGGTCGAAGCGGCCCTCGGCGCGCATCGGGCTCTCCGGGCAGACCCGCCAGGCCAGGAGGAGGGCGGCGGCGCCGAGGACGGCGGCGGCGACGAACAGGGCGTGCCAGTCGGCGTGCTGGGCGATCAGCGCGGCGGCGGGCAGGGCGAGGCCGCCGCCGACGCCTATCGAGGAACTCATCAGCGCCATCGCCGAGGGCAGCCGCTCGGCCGGGAGCACGTCGCGCATGATGCCGATGCCCAGCGGGATGGCGCCCATCGCGAATCCCTGGAGCGCCCGGCCCACGATCATCGGCACCAGTTCCGAGGTGAGGGCGCACAGCACCGACCCGCCCACCATCACGGCGAGGCAGAGCAGCAGCAGCCGCTTCTTGCCGTACAGGTCGCCGAGCCGCCCCATGACCGGCGTCGCCACCGCCCCCGCCAGCAGGGTCGCCGTCATCACCCAGGTCGCGTCGGCGACGCCGGTCCCCAGCAGCACCGGCAGGTCCTTGATGACCGGCACCAGCAGGGTCTGCATCACCGCCACCGTGATCCCCGCGAAGGCGAGGACGGCGACGATCCCCTGACCACCGCCGGACGGGGTGGGCGGGACCTTCGAGGCGGGGACCGGATCGGGGACCTGCGGCAAGGGGACCTCCTGGAGTGCTTCGGAAGACGGGCAGCGGACGGCGGTCACCGGACCACCGCGCCAACTAGATGTACGGAGAAGCCGGTTGACGGCTCCACTATTCCCCGCCGCCACGCTCACCGGGCGGGCGCCTTGGAGGCACACGCCCCCGCACCGGACGCGTCAGGGGGCGCACCGGGGGAGCGCGACGGAGCCCGGACCCGGCCTCGGTCATGGACCCGACCCGATCCGCTCGGGCAGAGTGACCCCGTCGCGCGACGCACCACGCCACCCGGCCGGGCCGGACCCTGCCGCCCACCAGTGGAGGACGCATGCAGCAGCCCGCACCCGCACGGGGGCGCCCCGGCCCGCTCGCCGGCGTCCGCGTCGTCGGCCGCTGCGAGGTCCGAGCCGAACTCGGCGACGACCCGGCCGAGTCGGCCCGCGCCCTCGGCGCTCCCGGGCCCTGACGCCCCCCTGGGCCCGCCCGGTTCCGAATCCGCCGAACCCCCGTACCGCACCCGTCCCCGACCCACAGGGAGACCGCATGTCCGCCAGCACCCGCCGCGCCCCGCTCGACCCCGTCGACCCGCTCGGCCTCGAAGCGCTCCTCGGCGAGGAGGACCGGGCGGTCCGCGACACCGTCCGCCAGTACTGCGACGACAGGATCGCCCCGCACATCGGCGACTGGTTCGAGCGTGGTGAGATCCCCGATCTGCCCGGACTGGCCCGCGACTTCGGGGAGATGGGGCTGCTCGGCATGCACCTGGAGGGGTACGGCTGCGCCGGCACCAGCGCGCTGGCCTACGGTGTCGCCTGCCGCGAGCTGGAGGCGTGCGACTCCGGCCTGCGCTCCTTCGTCTCGGTGCAGGGCTCGCTCGCCATGTACGCCCTGCACCGGTTCGGCTCCGAGGAGCAGAAGCGGGAGTGGCTGCCGCGGATGGCGGCGGGCGAGGCGATCGGCTGCTTCGGCCTGACCGAGCCCGACCACGGTTCCGACCCCGCCTCGATGCGCACCCGCGCCCGGCGCGACGGCGGCGACTGGGTCCTCGACGGACGCAAGACGTGGATCACCAACGGCTCGGTGGCGGCCGTCGCCGTCGTCTGGGCCCAGACCGACGACGGCATCCGCGGCTTCGTCGTCCCCACCGGCACCCCCGGCTTCTCCGCCCCCCTGATCAAGCGGAAGATGTCACTGCGCGCCAGCGTCACCAGCGAACTCGTCCTGGACGGCGTCCGCCTGCCCGCCACGGCCGAACTCCCGGGTGCCCGCGGCGTCTCCGCGCCCCTGACCTGCCTCAACGAGGCCCGCTACGGCATCGTCTGGGGCGCGCTGGGCGCCGCCCGCTCCGCCTGGCGGGCCGCCGCCGAGTACGCCGGGCAGCGCGAGCAGTTCGGCAAGCCCATCGCCGCCTTCCAGCTCACCCAGCAGAAGCTGGTCGACATGGCCCTCGAACTCCACAAGGGCACCCTCACCGCCCTCCACCTCGCCCGCCTCAAGGACAGCGAGAACGGCGTCCACCCCGCCCAGATCAGCTTCGGCAAGCTCAACAACGTCCGCGAGGCCATCGAGATCTGCCGCACCGCCCGCACCATCCTCGGCGCCAACGGCATCTCCCTGGAGTACCCGGTCATCCGCCACATGAACAACCTGGAATCCGTCCTCACCTACGAGGGCACCACCGAGATGCACACCCTCACCCTCGGCCAGGCCCTCACCGGCCACGCCGCCTTCCGCTGACCGTGCGCCCTCCCCGCCCCGCATCGGGCTGGTAACGGTCCGGGCTCTCCCCCTCCCCTCCGCCGCTGACCTGCGGATACGTTGGAAGCTCCGGAGGGTGCGGGGAGCGCGACGGGGGAGTACGACGCAGGGCGCCCGCCGGCCGGAAAGCCACCAGCGCGGTCAGGGGAACGCGCGCTGCCGACAGGGGGACGCAGATGACGTACGGACAGCCAGGGCCGGGCAACGGTGGCGGCGGGCCGGGACCGGGACGGCCCGGAGGGCCCTCGTGGGGGCCACCGCCCCCGCCGCCGGGCTGGGGCGGACCCCCGCCGTGGGGCTGGGGCTGGCCGCCGCCCGCCCCGAAGCCGGGCGTCGTCCCGCTGCGCCCGCTCCAGGCCGGTGACCTCTTCGGCGGCGTCTTCGCGACGATGCGCCGCTACCCGGGCGCCCTGTTCGGGGTGGTCGCCGTGGTCTACGGCGCGTACCTCGTGGTCGCGGCCGGCGTGCTGTACGGCGGCTGGTACGCGCAGCGGAACGCGATCGACCGGCTCTTCGGCACCTCCGCCGACGGGGCGCCGCCCACCTCCGAGCTGACCTCGGTGCTGGTGACCTCCGGCCTCGCCTGGTTGGCCGTCATGGCGCTGGCGCTGGTCGCCAACGCGGCCGTCGCCGTGGCCTGCACCACCGTCACCCGCGAGGCGGTGCTCGGCCGGCCCGCCCGGTTCGGCCAGGTCCTCAGGGCGACGCGACGCTTCCCGACGGTCGTCGGCATCCAGTTGCTGAGCGGGCTGACCGTGATGATCCCGATCGCGCTGCTGTTCCTCTTCATGGTCCTGGCCACGGTCGCGCTGCTCGGCCGGGGCGACGTGGGCCCCTGGCTGACGCTGCTGCCCCTCCTGTTCCTCGGCGCGGCCGTGGTCTCGGTCTGGCTGTGGGTCCGGCTGGCCCTCGCCACCCCGGCGGCCGTCTTCGAGGGCCAGGGCCCCGTCGCCGCGATACGCCGCTCGACCCGGCTCGTCCGTGACGACTGGTGGCGCACCTTCGGCCTGCTCCTGCTCGCCGGCCTCATGGCGATGGGGGTCAGCATGGCCGCGCAGATCGTCACCGGAGCGTTCCAGGGGCCCGTCGCCCCGCTCGACATCGACCCGGAGACAGGGAGGTTCGGCAGCGCGGAGGCGCGCGCGGTCTTCACCGACATCCTGACCGCCTCGGCGATCGGTTTCGTGGTGGGCTCGGTCGTCCAGGTCGCGGCCATGATCCTCACCCACCTCACCGCCGCCCTGGTCTACGTCGACCTCCGCATCCGCAAGGAGGGCCTGGCGGACGCACTCATCGCCGGACTGGGGCAGGGGGCCCGGACGCCGGAAGGACCGCCCGCGCCGGGGGAGGGCGACTGAGACCGCCGGGAGCCCGCCGCACCGGCGGTCCGGCCATGCTCAGTCCTGTTCGAAACAATGGGACGGCCGACGACCCGGAAGCCACACCGCTGGTACGAGTGACGGGGCCAGTCCTCCGCTTCCGCGGTCAGGAACCGCAGGCCGCCCCGCCGACCCGCTACCGGCGCCCGCCGCCGCCCCGGGACCGCGACCGCCTCGGCCTCGGGGCCTACGTCCCTTCGTCCGGCGGGTGGTCCCTCGTCCCGGTCTCCCCATATCCCGGTGTACGGGCCACGTCCGGCCTGCGACCATGACAGGCATGGCCGACCACCCCCATCCCGATCCCGCGCGCCCCGCGGGCCGTCGTACCCCTCCGACCTGGGCGGTTCTCCTCGCCGTCTGCGCCGGGCAGTTCCTCGTCGTGCTCGACGTCTCCGTCGTCAACGTCGCCCTGCCCTCGATGCGTGAGGACCTGGCGCTGAGCGCCACGGGCCTCCAATGGGTGGTCAACGCCTACTCCATCGCCTTCGCCGGGTTCATGCTCTTCGGCGGCCGGGCCGGAGACCTCTACGGCCGCAAGCGGATGTTCCTCGTCGGCCTCGCCGTCTTCACCGCCGCCTCGCTGGCCGGGGGAGTGGCCCAGGAGGGCTGGCAACTCCTCGCGGCCCGTGCCGTCCAGGGCCTGGGCGCCGCGGTCCTCGCCCCGTCCACGCTCACCCTCCTCACCTCCGCCGTCCCCGAAGGCCCCGCGCGGGCCCGCGCCATCGGCACCTGGTCGGCGGTGGGCGCGGGCGGCGGCGCGGCAGGCGGCCTGGTCGGCGGTGTCCTCACCGACGGCCTGTCCTGGCGCTGGGTCCTCCTCATCAACGTCCCCATCGGCATCGCCGTCCTCGCGGCGGCGGCCCGCTGGCTCACCGAGAGCCGCGCCACCACCGGCCGCCGCCTGGACCTGCCCGGCGCCGTCCTCGTCACCGCCGGACTCGCCGTCCTCGCCTACGGCATCGCCGAGACCGAGGCCCAGGGCTGGGACGCTCCCGGCACCCTGGCCGCCCTCGCTGTCGCCGTCCTGCTGATCCTCGGCTTCCTCCTGGTCGAAACCCGGTCCCGCGCCCCGCTGATGCCGCTGAAGCTCTTCCGGGTCCGCTCGGTCTCCGCCGCCAACGCCGTCATGATCATCAGCGGCGCCGCGATGATGGGCATGTGGTTCTTCATGACCCTGTACGCCCAGAACGTCCTCGGCTACTCCCCGCTGGCGGCCGGCCTGGCCCTGATCCCCAGCTCCCTCGCGGTGGTCGCGGGCGCCAAACTCGCCCCCGCGCTGATGCGCTCCCTGGGGGCCCGGCCAGTGGTCCTCCTCGGCACCGGCCTGGCCGCGGCAGGGTTCGGCTGGCAGTCGGCGATGCGGGCCGACGGCACCTTCCTCGGGGACATCCTGGGCCCCGGCGTCGTCATGATGGCCGGCGCCGGCCTCGCCGGAACCCCGCTCGCCTCCCTGGCCGTCTCGGGCGCCGACCCGCGCGACGCCGGACTGGTCTCCGGCCTCATCAACACCTCCCGCACCATGGGCGGTGCCCTGGGCCTGGCCGTCCTGTCGACCGTCGCCGCCTCCGCCACCGGGGGCGCCACCGACCCCGAGGCCCTCACCGACGGCTACGCCCTCGCCTTCCGCACCGCCGCCTTCATGCTCGTCGGAGCCTTCGTCCTGGGCCTGATCCGGCTCCCCCGCGAACCCCGCCGCACCTCCGCCACCTCCACCGGCTCGGGTACGCCCACCGCCTCGGACCCGGCCTCGGCCCCGGTCCCCGACGTCCCCACGCCCGAGACCAACCCCACGGCCGCCCGCGGCGACACCCCGGGGGCCGCACACGGGTGAGGCGGCTGGGCGCCGTCCGGGCGCACTTGCCCGAGGGCTCCCACCGAACCGTCGCACCACCCCGCTGAACCGCACCGCGACCGGCGGCCCCGCCGCTCCCGCACGAGACGCGCCCTCGCCCGAAGCGCCGGTCACCGGTGCGCCGTCCCCCGCCTGATGCCTCGTCATGCTCCGGAGCTACGACCGAGCCCGGCCCCTGGGCGGAGGCGCATGCACGGACTCCGGCAGGACGAATGTCAACCGGTGCTCGCACGGCGCCGTCTCCCGTACAGACGGAAGTGCCCCGGCCGACTCGGCCGGGGCACTTCCGTACGCGTGTCCGCGGGACGTCGCGAGCGTGCTCAGGCCGCCTCGGGCTCCTGGCTCGCGGAGGGCTTGCGGTGCCGGCCCCTGGGGGCCGACCCCTCGTCGTTCCCGGCGGCGGGGCCACGGTGCTTCCCGGCGCCCGGTGCGGGCTCCTGGATCTGCGGTGGCGTGGCCTCGTTCTCCGTGCTGGTCCTGGTCATGGACAACTCACCCCGTAACGCAATGGATCTTTACAGCCGGGCGAGTTTAACCAACTACCGCACGCCCCGTCAGCGGAGCTTCCCGCAACGGTACCGGGCGCGCCGCCGGAGGGGGTTCCGCTTCGGGCTCTCCGGGCACGAGGCCCTCGACAGGTTCCGAGGCAGAGGCGGGGAAGGGCACGTCGGCCACGCCGCACGGCACGTTCCGGGTGGCGTACGGAAGTCGCAGGACGCCCGCGCGTGTCCAGCGGCCCGCGCCGGCCAGCCACCCTTCCGGCGGCGGCAGCCCCACCACGTGCCGGCTGGTCGGGCGCCACAGGCCGATACCGGTGCCGCCCGGCCCGTCCATCCGCAACGCGACCGCGCACGCCTCCGGGGTGAGGAGCTGCCCGGGCTGGACCGCGAACGGTGTCAGCAGCAGGTCGGGGGCGCGCAGGCAGCGGGGGAAGCGCACCGGCTGCATGCTGCCGAGCACCCCCCAGCCGATCCGCTCCTCCCCCGCCGCGTCGGAGCGGACCAGCAGCAGCCCGCTCTCCGCATCGGCCAGCAGCAGCCGGTCGTTGCTGCGTTCGGCGATCTGGAGCAGCGGAGTCGTTTCTCCATCCCGCCCCAGATCCACCACCACGGTCTTCGTCACCCCGCCCCGCTCCTGGTCCAGCGCCAGCAGCCGCCCCGAGGCGTCGAGCCAGGCCCCGCCCGCGCAGAATCCGGGGACCTCCGTCACGTGCTCCGGGCCGAAGGCGCCTCCCGCCACCCGCCACACCGCGGTGCTCCCCTCGCCGGGAGCCAGCGCGTACGCCGTGGCCCCGTCCGGCGCCGCCGGGAGCAGCGACAGGGCGGGGCACTCCACCGACCCGAGCGGGCGTTCACCGGTCTGCCGCCCGGTCGCGGGTCCGGTCGCCGGGCCCGTCGGGTACAGCAGCGAGAACGTGTGCAGGCCCGCCGGCGTCCGGTGGATCAGCACCTGCCCGTCGGCCAGCGGCAGTACCTCCGTCCCCGGCTCCTCCGGCTGGTTTCCGGCGAGCGCGACGGCGTACGGCTCCGCTCCGAACGTCCAGCGCTCGGGGTACCAGGACGGCCCCTCCCTGGTCAGCCGCGCCGCGTACGAACCGTCTGCGGCGAACACGCACCCGGCCGGGACCGTGTCGGGCCCCACCCGTACCGCCGCCCCCACCCCTGCCGGGGAACCACGCTCACCGGTATCAGGGGGAGCACTCTCGATGGCACAAACACCCGTAGTCATCGGGCCGTCACCTCCGGCGACGAAGCTAGTGACCCCATGCGCCCCGGTGGCACCGTTTATCCTTCCGATTCACCCCAAAGAGTGGCCGCACTCCTCGCGGTCGGCGGCGGCCCGCGGAGAGGGGACGGTCGCACCGGCACCCGAGGCAGGCCCGGTCCCCAGGTAGCCTTGCCCCCGTGCCCCGCCTCTCAGAAGTCCTCACCGCCCTGGACGCCCTCTGGCCCCGTTCCCTGGCCGAGCAGTGGGACGCGGTCGGCACGGTCTGCGGAGACCCGGACGCCGAGATCAGCCGCGTCCTCTTCGCCGTCGACCCCGTGCAGGAGGTCGCCGACGAGGCGATCCGGACCGGCGCCGACCTCCTCGTCACCCACCACCCCCTCTACCTGCGGGGCACCACCACGGTGGCCGCCGACACCTTCAAGGGCCGCGTCGTCCACAGCCTGATCAAGAACGACGTGGCCCTGCACGTCGCCCACACCAACGCCGACCGCGCCGACCCCGGCGTCTCGGACGCCCTCGCGGGCGCGCTCGGCCTGCGCGTGTTGGGCCCCCTGGTCCCCGACCCCGAGGACCCGCACGGCCGCCGAGGTCTCGGGCGGATCTGCGAGCCGGCCCACCCCATGACCCTGGCCGCGTTCACGGCCCTGGCCGCCGAGCGTCTGCCCGCCACCGCGCAGGGCGTCCGCGCCACCGGCGACCCCGAGGCCCCGCTCACCCGGATCGCGGTGAGCGGCGGCTCCGGCGACAGCCTCTTCGAGGACGTCCGTGCCGCCGGTGTCGACGCGTTCCTCACCGCCGACCTGCGCCACCACCCCGCGTCCGAGGCCGCCCAGCGGCCCGACGCCCCCGCGCTGGTCGACGCGGCGCACTGGGCCACCGAATGGCCCTGGTGCGAACTGGCCGCCACGCAGCTCGACGCGGTCTCCGAACGCCACGGCTGGGGACTGAGGACCTTCGTCTCGTCGACGGTCACCGACCCCTGGACCGCCCACGCGGCGTCCGCCCCCTCTGTTTCCCACGAATCCTCTGGAGCCCCCAACTGAACGCCGCGCCCGCCGACCAGATCCGCCTCCTGGACGTCCAGGAACTCGACACCCGCCTCGCCCAGCTCGCCCACAAGCTCTCGGGCCTGCCCGAGCACGCCGAGATCGAGTCGCTCACCAAGGACCTCGCCCAGCTCCGGGACCTGCTCGTCGCCTCCCAGACCGAGGAGAGCGACTGCGGACGTGAGCAGACCAAGGCCGAGCAGGACGTCGACCAGGTCCGCCAGCGTGCCGCCCGCAACCAGCAGCGCCTGGACTCCGGCGCCGTCTCCTCCCCGAAGGACCTGGAGAGCCTGCAGAGCGAGATCACCTCGCTCGCCAGGCGCCAGGGGGACCTGGAGGAGATCGTCCTGGAGATCATGGAGCGCCGCGAGGCCGCCCAGGAGCGCGTCGGCGAACTCACCGAGCGCGCCGCCTCCGTGCAGACCCGCATCGACGAGACGGCCGCCCGCCGCGACGCTGCCGCCGCCGAGCTGGAGGCCGAGGCGGCCACCGCCACCAAGGAGCGGGCCGTGGTCGCCGGCTCCGTCCCGGCCGACCTGCTCGCCCTCTACGACAAGCTCCGCGCCCAGCAGGGCGGCGTCGGCGCGGCCCGCCTCTACCAGCGCCGTTGCGAGGGCTGCCGCCTGGAGCTCAACATCACCGAGGTCAACGAGGTGAAGGCAGCCGCCCCCGACACCGTGCTGCGCTGCGAGAACTGCCGCCGCATCCTCGTCCGTACGGCCGACTCGGGCGTCTGATGCGGCAGTTCGCCGTCGAGGCGGACGGCGGGTCCCGGGGCAACCCGGGGCCCGCCGGGTACGGCGCGGTCGTCGTCGACGCCGCCACCGGCGAGACCCTCACCGAGGCCGCCGGGTTCCTCGGCACCGCCACCAACAACACCGCCGAGTACCGCGGCCTGATCGCCGGACTCCACGCCGCCCGCGACCTCGACCCCGAGGCGCGGGTCGAGGTCCGGATGGACTCCAAGCTCGTCGTCGAGCAGATGGCGGGCCGCTGGCGGATCAAGCACCCCGGCCTCCAGCGGCTGGCCGCCGAGGCCGCCGAGGTCCTCGCGCCCGGTCAGGTCACCTACACCTGGATTCCCCGGGCCGAGAACCAGCACGCCGACCGCCTCGCCAACGAGGCCATGGACGCGGGCGCCCGAGGCGAGCGGTGGAACCCGGCCGCCTCCACGGCCGACCTCCCCGCGGCGGCGCCACCGCCGGCCGCCGCCCCGCCGGACCTCTCCACCCCCACCACCTTCCTGCTGCTGCGCCACGGCGAGACCGCGCTCACCTCCGAGAAGCGGTTCTCCGGCAGCGGCGGCAGCGACCCCGCGCTCTCCGCGGCCGGCCGCCACCAGGCCGCCCGTACCGCCGGGGCACTCGCCGCGCGCGGCACCGTCGAGGCCGTCGTCAGCTCCCCGCTGCGGCGCTGCCGGGAGACCGCCGAGGCCGTCGCGGGCCGGCTCGGACTGCCCGTCACCGTGGACGAGGGGTTGCGCGAGACCGCGTTCGGCGCCTGGGAGGGGCTGACCTTCGGCGAGGTCCGCGACCGCTGGCCGGATCAGCTGACCGCCTGGCTCGCCTCACCCGACGTGGCGCCCGCGGGCGGCGGCGAGTCCTTCGACGGGGTGGCGGCCCGCGTCGCCGAGGCCCGCGAGCGGCTCCGCCTCGCCCACGCCGGTCGTACGGTCCTGCTGGTCAGCCACGTCACCCCGGTCAAGACGCTGGTGCGGCTCGCGCTCGACGCGCCCTGGCAGGCCCTGTTCCGCATGGAGCTGGCCGCCGCCTCCCTCTCGGAGATCGCGTACTACGCCGACGGGAACGCCTCGGTCCGCCTGCTGAACGACACCGGCCACCTGCGCTGACGCCGGTGCGCGACGCCGCCTCGGACCTTCCTCGAAGGAGGCCCGAGGCGGCGGGCGTTCCCGCGCGGGCGGTCGGCTCGGCGGTGGCCACGGGCTGTGCGCGCCGTGCCGCCGGACCTGGCGCGTACCCTGCCCCCGCGACGGGAAGGCCGTGCGGCCGGGGCGGCTCAGCGCAGCTGGGACGCCTCGCGGGCCAGCCGCTCCACGCGGGCCCAGTCCTTCGCGGCGACGGCGTCGGCCGGAAGCATCCAGGAACCGCCGACGCAGCCGACGTTGGGCAGCGCCAGGTAGGCCGGGGCGTTGGCGGGCGACACCCCGCCGGTCGGGCAGAACCGCGCCTGCGGCAGGGGCCCCGCCAGCGACTTCAGGTAAGGCATCCCGCCCGCCGCCTCGGCCGGGAAGAACTTCATCTCGCGCACCCCGCGCTCCAGCAGCGCCAGCACCTCCGAGGCGGTCGAGACCCCGGGCAGGAACGGCACCCCCGACGCCCGCATCGAGGCCAGCAGCGTCTCGGTGCACGCCGGGCTGACCAGGAAACGGGCCCCCGCCGCGACCGCCGCCTCCACCGTCTTCGGCGACACCACGGTCCCGGCGCCCACCACGGCCTCAGGCACCTCGGCGCCGATGGCCCGGACGGCGTCGAGCGCCCCGGCCGTCCGCAGGGTCACCTCGACCGCTCGCAGCCCGCCCGCCACCAGCGCCCGCGCCAGCGGCACCGCGTCCGCCGGGTCGTCCACGACCACCACGGGCAGGACGGGGGCCAGGTCCAGCACGGAGGCGGTGGCGGGATCGAGGGAGGGCGAGGGCGTAGGGCTCATGGGCTCATGATGACGGGCGGTACGCACACCGTGCAAAGAGCGTTGCAGTCAGTGCAACGCGCGGGAGTGGGAGTGGGCTCAGCGCCCGTGGACGTCGGTCACGACCACGTCCAGTGCCCACGCCGCCCCCGCCTTCTCCGGCTCGCGCGCCTCCACGACGTACCCCAGCTCCCGCAGCGCCTCCACCAGCTCCGCCGGGGCCTCGGGCTCCGCCCCCGCCGCCAGCAGGTCACGGGTCAGCCGCCCCTTGGTCGCCTTGTTGAAATGGCTGACCACCGACCGCTTCTCCACACCGCCCACCATCCGCGCGTGCAGCACCCGCACCGTCGCCGTACGCTCGGCCACCTCGCCCTTCGGTTTCCACGCCCCCGCGTACGCCGCCGAGCGCAGGTCCAGCACCAGGCCGCCGCCCGCCGCAGCGGGCAGCACCTCGGCCATCGCCCCGCGCCAGTGCGCAGCCAGCGCCCCGAGCCCCGGCAACTTCACCCCCATCGAGCAGCGGTACGAGGGGATCGCGTCGCCCGGCCGTACCGCGCCCCAGAGCCCCGAGAAGACCAGCAGCGACCGCTCGGCCCGCCGCGCCGCCGCCTCGTCGAGGGTGGCCAGGCCCAGCGCGTCGTAGAGCACGCCGGTGTAGATCTCCCCGGCCGGGCGGGTGCCGGCGGTGCGCAGCTCCACGTTCTTGCCGATCTCACCGCGCAGCCCCTCGCTGAGCCCGAGGACGGTCCGCGCCTTCTCCTCGTCGACGGCGCACAGCTCCACCAGCTCGTCCAGGACGGCTTCCCGGGCACCGGTGAGTCCCGGCAGCGACAGCTCCTCCAGCTTCAGCGGCGAGCCCTGCCCCGAGGCGGCCTTCCCCTCGGACGGCGGCAGCAGCACGAGCACGATGTGACTCCTTCGGCGACGACGGACCCCTGGGGCGGCCCGCCAAGGCCGCCCCCGCCAGCGTAATGGGCCCTTCGCACGGGCCGCGCCGCGTTCACCGCCCCGGCCTGCGGGTACCATGGGCGCACGGCAGACGAGCCGGGCGGACGGCCGCGTGGAGATCTCCGGATCTCCCCGAGGAACGTCCGGGCTCCACAGAGCAGGGTGGTGGGTAACGCCCACCCGGGGTGACCCGCGGGACAGTGCCACAGAGAACAGACCGCCGGGGGCCTCGGCCCTCGGTAAGGGTGAAACGGTGGTGTAAGAGACCACCAGCGCCTGAGGTGACTCAGGCGGCTAGGTAAACCCCACCCGGAGCAAGGTCAAGAGGGGCCGCCGAGAGGCGGCCCTGCGCGGACGCCTGAGGGCTGCTCGCCCGAGTCCGCGGGTAGACCGCACGAGGCCGGCAGCAATGCCGGTCCTAGATGGATGGCCGTCTCCCCGGAAGCCGCGAGGCTCCCGGGCGACAGAACCCGGCGTACAGCCCGACTCGTCTGCCGCCACCAGCGGTTTTGCTTGCGGAAGGGCCTCCGACCTGCGTCGGAGGCCCTTTCTGATCTTTCAGTAGGTTGCTGCTGCGGGCGACGGACAGTCGCTCGAAAGTCCGTTGGAGACGCCCGGCGGAGACGAGGCTTCCCAGTCGTGGCCGGATGGTCGGCCTCGCCCCGATAGCCGTAGGGCTGCGGGGTACGCCGGAGCCTGCCGGCGCCCTGCCCCGGGCCTCGGCACGTGCACAGAGGCCGCATGCCCTTCCACGGCGGGTCCGTGATCGCGGAAGTGCGAGCGGCCGTGTCGGCCCTCTACCGGACTGACCAGCAGGAGGCGGGGAGGAGGAGTCGCCGCCGTTGACCAGGTCGGCGATGTCTCCTTCGCCTCACACGCGTCGGGATCCGGCGTCGGCGGCGGATGCAGGGAGCGGTGTGGCGGAGAAGACCGAGTCCGGGTCGACTGCGGACTTCACGGCGAGCAGGCGTTCGGTGTTCGGCCCGTAGGAGTTCGCCACCTGGTCGGGAGTCTCCGGCCCCAGGAAGTTCACGTAGCCCCCCGGTAGGGAAAACGGTTCCAGGGCTGCGTGAGTCTCTTCCAGCCAGCGCAGGTGCGAGGACCTGCCGTCGCCACTGCCTGCGGGTTCCTTGTTCTCGCCGTTCTCCCACAGGGAGATCATCTCGACCATGAGGTGTGGTTCGCGGCGGCCGAAAGCTGTGGAGCCGAGAGGTGGGCGGGTGGCTGCACCGTGGAACTGGTGCCACACGATCGCGGAGAACGGTGAGGTGAACTCCCGGGCGGCTCGGTCCAGGACGGTTGCGATGGAGCCCGTGACGCACTGGACGGTCCGTGTGCGGATCGCGCCCATGCGGCCGGGTGGGAACATGGCGTCCGTCGCTGCCAGCGTCGCGGAACGGGCGACGGGTCCGACCTCGGCGAGCACGGGCGTACCGAGTCTGGCCAGGGTGCGTACCGGCCCGTCCTCGGCGTTCCCGACCTCCGGATCGCCCGACCAGGTCGGCGCGACGTACACCGTCGGCTTGCCGCCCGGGCCGGGAAGGAACCCCACGTCCACCGTCAGCTCGTCGGGACTGTCCTCAAGAATCCCACCGAGGTCGGCCAGAATGCGGGCGCTGTGGTCGATCGGGTACAGGATGGTTCCCGATATCACGGTCGGTACGGGGTGCAGGCGGATACGTGCCGAGGTCACGACGCCGAAGTTGCCGCCGCCGCCGCGCAAAGCCCAGAAGAGGTCCGGGTGGTGTCCGGCGTCGGTGTTCACTCGTGAACCGTCGGCCAGGACGATCTCGGCGCCGAGCAGGTTGTCCGCGGCTAGGCCGAATCGGCCCAGGAGGGGGCCGTACCCGCCGCCGAGCGTGAGGCCGACCATGCCGACGGAGCCCGCCGTTCCGGTGACGGCGGTCAGCCCCGCCTGCTCGGCGGCCGAGACGACGTCGGAGGAGAGGGCCCCGCCGCTCACCGTCGCGTAACGGTGGTTGACGTCGACCTGCACGTCCCTCATCTCGGTCAGATCGAGAACCAGCCCACCGGGACGGAACGCCCGGCCCCAGAAGTCGTGCCCCCCGCCACGCACGGAGAGCGGCACTCCGTGGTTGCGAGAAGCGCGTACTCCCGCCTGCACGTCAGCGGTGCTCGCGCACCGCACGACGACCGAAGGACGGACATCGACCGCCGCGTTGAACAACGCGGCGGCTCGCGTGTACTCCGGTCCGCCGGTAAGCACACGGCCTGCAGGAATGTGGGACTTCAGCTCAGCCAGGAAGGCGGTGCTGACTGTTTCGCGGGCATCGGCGCCCATAGGGGACTGCATGGTCACTCCTGTGTGTCACTCATCGGGTGCGGCTGTCGAGGGAGCGGTGTGGATGCGGTGGCAGGGCCGGTTCCGTAGCGCTCTGCCGGTTCGGCGAGGGCGTTCCGGACCGGCGGACGGCGGACGGCGGTGTGTCGGGGACGGTGCTCGGTGTCCTGAACGCATCAACGGGAGGGCACGTCGGATTCGGTGCACTGCTGGGCGAGGACGGTGGCCATGTCGGGCAGCAGAACGGCCAGGGGGTCGTGAGTCAGCTCCGTCATGCGTAGGCGTCCCCCGCAGGTGGCGACACCCAGGACGTGTTCACCGGCCAGTTGGGTGGTCTGCGCCGGTCCCCACAGAGCGGTGAGACGGGCGCGGCCGTGGGCAGGCGCCGCGACCACCCCGAGATTGGTGATCTGGATGTCGGCGGCGGTGGCAACGGCCATCATCGCCTCGGCCTCTTCGGGGGTGGCGGGCGGCTGCTGGGCCAGCGCCTGCGAACCGGCCTTGAGTACCTGCGGTGCGCGCTGGTGTTCGAGGGCCCGGTGATGGTGCTGGGCCAGTTTCCAGAAATCTTCGGCCTGGGATGCCTCGCTGACTGTCCGCGCTCCGGCGAACCGGTTGGCGACGGCGTCGGGCAGACCTGCGGCTCGGCGCAGGTCGATCGGGCTCAGTACCCTCACCCGGGTGCGGCCCGCGCGGTGGAAGACCGTGCTGGCGGCAGCACACAGCGCGGCGTGCACGGACACGCCCTCCGTGTGGCAGCGGGTCACCAGCCGTGTGGTCAGACCGCGTTGCAGGGCCAAAGCGGATACGTGCGGTGCCCGTCCGGAGAACCGGGTCAGCTCGCCGGGCGCGTTCATCAGCTCGTCCTGGGGAGGCCCTGCGGGAGGCGCCTCCGCCTCAAGAGCCTGCAGGAGGGTCTCCTGGGAGGGTGGCACATCCTGCCCCGGGGCCGACTGGCCGCCCTCCTCGTCGCCGTCGAGGGCGGCGACGAGGTCCGCCACCACCCGCATGCCGCCGATGCCGTCGGTGATCTGGTGAGCGAAGGTCAGCACGATGACGCTGCCGGTCTCCGCGGGAATCCGTACGGTCCGCATCAAAGGGCCGGGCTCATGCGCAAGGGGACGCGTCTGCTCACCAGCGACGATCGCCTGCCAGGGCGTTCCCTCGGCGGCTGTTTCGATGCTGACCGGGCCTTCTGCCCAGCGGTATCGGCCCTGGAGCGCTCGGCGGTCGACCGAGACGCGGAGCAGCGGGTGCTGCGCCTGCACCCTCTGCAGTGCCCGCGCCAGGGTCTGCTCGGAGACCTTCCGGTCGATCTCGGCGACCAGGGAGAACTGGACGGGGTTTCGGTGCATGTAGAGATCGATGGTCCGCTCGAAGGCTCCGAGTTCCCTCGCCGTCTCCGTCTCCGTTCGCGTGTGGCTGATCGGCATGAGGCCCCTTCCTCGCTGAGGTGATGTGACTGCTCGCTACCTGGACGCATCCCGGCGAGGCGGGAGTTCGGTCTCCTGCTGAGTGGTGGTCGGGACCGGCCGACTGTCCGCCAGGCGCTTGGAGGTGCTGCGGAACGCCCAGGCGACGACCAGTGCGGCCACCACGGTGAGGGGGGTCCCCATGGCGATCTTCGCGAAGGCGAGCCAGCCGGTGGCGTCGTGCATGTAGAGCCACTGCTTCACCACGAACCGGGCTCCGAGGACGCTCGCCACTGCGAGCGTGGCGATGTCGTGTGCCCGCAGAACCTGACGGTCCACGCGCCAGGCGTGCGCGCCCCCGTGCAGGAGGTTCCACGCCACTCCGGTCAGGGGGCGACGCAAGAGGACCGAACCGAAG
The DNA here is from genome assembly GCF_051397025.1 of Streptomyces sp. BBFR102. Lineage (NCBI taxonomy): Bacteria > Bacillati > Actinomycetota > Actinomycetes > Kitasatosporales > Streptomycetaceae > Streptomyces > Streptomyces sp. BBFR102. The sequence continues at coordinate 1,361,696 of NZ_CP195757.1, read as the reverse complement.
GTGGCGAGGAAACCTGCGAAGGCCACCCAGATGCCCAGCAGGAAGAAGTCCTTGGCGGAACCGGTGAGCGCGACGATGCCTGCCGCGACCAGAACGCCGGTCAGGCTGCCCGAGGCGGCGAGGAGTCGTTCCCCGCGCACCAGCCGGGCCGCGGTGAGCACCACGCCTGTCGCTATCGCCGCGATCACAGCCGCCTTCGTCGACAGCAAGGCGAGCGCGATCACGAACACCACGACCGGGACGGTCGAGTAGACGAAGCCGGCTGTGCCGCCCATGGATTCGAGCATGGGCGAACCCGGGGCGGGGGACGGCGTGTTCGTGTCGCGCCGGTCGCGAGTTGGGGAGGGGGTGTGCTCGCCTTCGAGATGGGTCATCGATCACTCCTGGTCACGGGCTGCGGTTGCAGCGTCTCTCGGGGATTCCTCGTCGCGGTCGTACTGCGGTTCAGGCGCTCCAGCCGCCTCCCACGGCCCGGCTCGCGAGATAGGAGTCGCGCAGCGCCTTGCGCAGTCCGGGGACGAACGCGTCGAAGCGCGCCGCTTGCGCCCTGAGGGCGGACTGGTGGGTACGGCGGTCTTCCTTGCTCCACACCGGGGTGAGCTCCAGCTCGACCGCCAGGACTGCCATGGCCAGCTCGTCCGTCAGGTCCTCGGCGGGAGCGCCGTCGAGAACGGTCGCGCGCACCTGGTCCTGCAGGGCGTGCACCAGGTCCGGGTGCACCACGGTGACCCTGTTGGTGGACACGACCCCCAGCTTCTTCTTCCGTTCGATGGCGACATCCCCGGAGGCGAGCAGCTGGTCGCGGACCGGGGTTTCGGCTGTGTGCGCCTTGTTGTGCAGGAACTTGAGCCAGCCCTTGGGCTTGTCCTCGGGCAGGTCGTACCAGACCGAGGCCGCGAACGGGTCCTTCGGCGGACTGCCGGGGAGCCGTCGGACCTTCCCTCCGGTCGCGTCCAGCAGACCCCCGCGGGCCAACTCGGTCATCGCTCCGGCCCGCAGCAGCTGGCCGCGCCCCTGAATGTTGTCGAGCTGGAACTTCTCCTTCTTGACGGTGTAGCAGAGCAGGTACAGCTTCTGAGCGAGAGTCGTGGGCATCGTAACCCCCCCGGTGTGTTAGTCGGAGTGAGCGAGAACTGATATTGCTGATAAGGGAATGGAATACGTGCAGTGGAAGGGCTCAGCGGTTTCACCCTTCCTTCCTTCAACCCCCGTGAAGGGTTGGACGGAATAAGGTGGAAGTTCGTCCATCTGCCAGGGCGTAACCGCTGCGCTCTCGGCGCTGCTTGGCGTTCCAGCGAGTCTCCTACCTCCGATTCGAGCCGTGAAACTGGTGACGTTACGGCATAGTTCTGCGCGTCCTGGAGGATGGACATTTCGTGATCTGCTGCCCGGTGCGCGCCGAGGCCACCGACGTGGCAGAGGCGTGACCGGCGTCCGCCCGGTGCCTGGGGGCCGTCCGGACAGGGCGTGCGGGATGCCCAGGGCGCGCGGCTCCGACCGTTCTCGCGGTCGGCCCCCCCGGTGGATTCCCGGCCGTCCTGCCGGGCCGGGCCCCGAGGCGGCGTGGGCCTGGGGACGGTGGCGGTGCGGAGACTGGAGTCGACGCCGGTGAAAGGCGTGCTGGACGGACGGTAGCGCCCGTGGGACCGGCCGCGACCTGCGCCGTCAGTAGCCGCGGATCACATCGCCGAGACCGCATCGGTTGTGAGCGGTGGAACCAATCATTCTCTGCCCGCTTTTGCGGTGCGTCAGTTCACCGAGTCAGGGCGGAATCAAGTGCGGGCGGATTCCTGAAATGGGTTGAGTGAGGACTTTCCTGAAAACTCTGTCGGGGCAAGCGCGTGGCGTCCAGAAGCGGTGTACCGCAAGGTGAAGGAGCGTCCGCATACTGCATGAATGGGGACGCTCCGACTATGTGACGAGGAGCCGTAGCTGTCGTCGCGCGCCTGGCGGGAATTGCGGGCCGGCTCGACCTTGCCCGGGGTGAGCTCCCTGCCCAGCGCGCGGGCCACGTCTTTGGCTATCACCGGACCGTCCGTATCGGCGACGATCTCCATAATCCGCCGATAGTCCGAGGTCGGGGCTTCCAGTCCTCTCCCGTCCACGCGGTCGGGGACCGGCCGCATCCCGGCCGCACCCGGCGTCACGGCAGCCGGCTCCACGATGCCCGACGGCCTACGTCCGCCGTCCGTCGCCTCGGCCCACTGCCCGTCCACCGCCTCGGCAGCCTCCAGCCGGGCCACCTCGACACCGATCTCCGCCAGCTCTTCGCGCAGCGACTCGGCCCGCTCGGCCAACACCACCCGCCGCTCGGTCGTCCCCGTCAGCGCACATCCGCCATGAACAGCCCCTCCCCTCCGGACCTGCCTGCCGGAGCCTACGAAGAGACCACTGCCCGAGTGACGATTCCCGCAGAACGAGCACGTGACAGACGTCAGAAGGGAGGCCAGGATTCCAGGGCGGCGTTGGCCATGTTCTGGAGTTCGTCGCGACCGATACCGCTTGCGGCCTGCACGGCGATACCGAAGGCCAGGGTGCTGACATACCGGCCCAGTAGCCCGGCGTCGGCCGTGGGGGGCAGGTCGCCCTCGTCGACGGCCTGCTGGAACCGCTCACGCAGGCGGCTGCAACCGTCGTCGCGCCATGCCGCGAGGAGGTCGCGGACGCTGCTGCCGGAGGCGCTGGTGGCCAGAGCGCCCTGCACCCCCAGGCACCCGTGGGGTCGGGCCGGCCGCGTGGTGGTGCGCACGACGCCACTCAGAACGGCGGTCGCGACGCCGCGTGCGGTCGGCTCTTCCACAGCCCGGGTCAGGTAGGCGCTCGGGCCTTCGGTGTAGCGCTCCAGGGCCTTGCGGAACAGTTCCTCCTTGTTGCCGAAGGCTGTGTACATGCTGGTGGTGGAGATCCCCATCGCCTTGGTCAAGCCGGTCAGACTGGCGCCCTCGTAGCCGTGCTCCCAGAAGAAAAGCATGGCCCGTTCGAGCGCCGCCTCGGTGTCGAATGCTCGGGGCCGGCCGATGGGGCCGCTCTGTTTGGTCGCCACATCACGCACTCTACCCCTTCCCAAGTGATCGATGCGGAACTTTCCGCATCGATCGCTCCGGAAGTGCTATGGTCCCGAGAATCGCATCGATCGATGCGGAAATGCGGCGGTCGCCCCGCAGGTGACAGCTCACACCGACGCCGGTCCGGGCGACGGCCGTCGCCCCGCCGGAAGTTGAGGGAAGGGCTATGACCGTAATCGGCATCATCGGTGCGGGCGAGGTCGGCAGCACGCTCGCGCGTGCGGCGATCGGGCAGGGCTACGAGGTCGTCATCGCCAATTCTCGCGGCCCGCAGACCCTGGCCCGGCTCATCGCCCGACTCGGCCCCTCGGTGCACGCCGCGACCGCCGCCGATGCCGCCGCCGCGGCCGATTTCGCCATCGTGGCGGCGCCTCTCAAGCTGGCCGACGACATGCCCGTGGAGCAACTCGCGGGAAAGACCGTGCTGGACACGAACAACTACATGCCCTGGCGCGACGGCCACTTCCCCGTCGTCGACTCGGGCGAGAAGACCGTGCACGAACTGCGCCAGGAGCAGCTCCCCACCTCCAAGGTGGCGAAAGCGTTCACACACATCCAGGCTCCACGGTTCTTCGCCTCGGGCAGCCCGGCAGGCGCGCCCGGACGCCACGCACTGTCGGCCTCGAGCGACTTTCCCGAGGCCGTGGAGCTGGTGACGCGCCTGTACGACGAGTTCGGTTTCGATACCGTCGACAACAGCCCGTTGAGCGAGTCCTGGCGCAGCGGCCCCGGCCAGCCGGCCTGGAACGCGCACCTGCACCAAACGCGTGAAGAACTGGCCGCCCATCTCGCCCAGGCGCGCCCGATCGTCATCGTCTGACCTGGCCCAGCCGCTACGCGGCGGCGCCTGGCCGCACACCCCCCGAACCCCTTCTGTGTCGAATCGGCACGGGAGCATCACCGTCCACATTCCGTAGTGATTGATGCGGAAATCGAGAGGAAACGATCACCGTGGGACCACTTGCAGGAAAGACCGCCCTCGTCACCGGCGGTGGCACCGGTATCGGCCTTGCCAGCGCCAAGCGGCTGGCCGCGGAAGGCGCGCACGTGTTCATCACCGGCCGACGCGGGGCCGAGCTCGACGCGGCAGTCGAAGCGATCGGCTCGACGATGTCCACGGCGGTGGCGGGCGACATCGCGAATCTGGCCGACCTGGATCGCCTCTACGAGGTGATCCGCAACCGGGGCAAGGGACTTGACGTGCTGTTCGCGAACGCCTCCGCCGCCGAGTTCATGCCGCTGGCGGACATCACCGAAGAGCACTTCGACACCTACTTCGGCATCAATGTCCGCGGCACGCTGTTCACCGTCCAGAAGGCTCTGCCGGTCCTCACCGACGGGGCCTCGGTCATCCTCAACGGGTCCACCAACGCTGACTCCGGTGCGCCGGCGTTCGGTGTGTACGCGGCGTCCAAGGCGTCCACCCGATCGTTTGCCAGGACCTGGGCCAACGAGCTCAAGGAGCGCGGTATCCGGGTCAACAGCATCGCCCCGGGCCCGACCGAGACGCCCGGGCTGTCAGGGCTGCAGGCCGACGCAGAACACGCCGCGGAGTTCAAGCGGTACCTGGCCAGTCAAGTGCCGTTGGGGAGGCTGGCCCGCCCTGATGAGATCGCTGCCGCCGTGCTCTTCCTCGCCTCCGACCAGAGCAGCTTCATCACCGGTTCGAACCTGTACGTCGACGGTGGCCTGAACCAGATCTGACCGGACACCAGGTCCACCAGCTCTACAGGGTTGCTGCCGCAGGTGACGGCGTGGAGTCCGCTTCCACCCCGGGGTGACCGGCCCGGACGTGGAGGGCGGGTACGGCGTCCGGGGCCACCTGGCGTAGACGTCGGTGACGAGCGTCAGCCAGTATGCCTCGGCCGGGTGTCGGGCAGGGGCTTGGCCGGCAGCGCCCGCGCAGAGCTGGCTGCGGCCCGGCCGGCCCTCGCGTTGTCCAGGGCGGTGGCGATCCAGTGCGCCTCGGCCGCCGGATCGGGGTCGAGGTCGTTCCCGGTCAGCCGCTGGGCGCAGGGCAAGAGCTGCGGCGTGGCGAAGTGGCGCAGCTTCTCGATTCCCTCCGCGATCTCGTGGACCCGCTGGTCGAGGCGCAGCCTCAGCGGACCCCAGACCCGGAGGTCTGCCGGCGCCGCGCTCCGGCAGACTGCGGGATGAGGTGCGGGAACTGCTGCCTGAGGTCCGCCCACAGCGGATAGGGCTTCCGACGCATGCGCCCTGTGGTCCACCGGTCGGTGAGTGCGGCAGTGCAGGGGATCGCTGCTCCGGCGGCCCACAGGAACGCCACCGTGAGCGTCACAGTGTCCGCGACCGTGCGCATGGTGACGCTCGCGGTGGCGGACCATGAGGTTCCTGCCGACCGGGGCGAGAACCACCACTTCCGCCGCACCGGTTCGTGCGGCTGACCGTTGATCCGGGGGTGGGCTCCAGCGGGCCGTGTTCCCTTCAGGTACCCGCAGCCGCCCGTCTTCCTCTGGACCTCGGTGGTCCCCGCACATCGCCAAGAGGGTGCGGACAGCGCCCTCGTACGCTCTGACCTGTCCCAGCCTGCCGTTGCGTCATGGTTTTCAATGGAGTTCGCGACGTGACCGCGTCGGAGCACCGGACGGTGGGGGAGATTTCGATCATGGCGTGGAGCACTCGGGAGATGGCGGAGTTGGCCGGCGTCAGCCTCCGGGCCGTACGGCACTACCACGACATCGGCCTGATCGAGGAGCCGGAGCGCCGCTCCAACGGCTACAAACAGTACGGCGTCAGTCATCTTGTCCGGCTCCTCCGGATCAAGCGCCTCACCGCTCTGGGCTTCTCCCTCTCCCAGATCGCGGACATGGACGACGAGCCGGATTCGGGTCCCGATCCGCGTGACCTGCGGGCTCTTGACGCTGAGCTGGCCGCCACCATCGAACGTCTGCAACACGCACGTGGCGAGGTGGGCACCCTCCTGCGGGGACGAGCCGCGAGCGATCTTCCCCTCCGCTTCGCCTCTGTGGACAAGACGGCCGAGCTTCCTGACCCGGACCGCTCCTTCGTCACCGTCCTCGGTACGGTCCTCGGGCCCAGTGGGACGGATGCCTATGCCGACCTGCTCCAGCAGGAGCCGCAGCCTGTGGCACGTGAACTCAACGAGCTTCCCGCCGATGCCGACGAGCTGACCCGGCAGAGTCTCGCCGAGCGCCTCGTGCCTTACGTCCTGGGTCTACGGTCCCGCCATCCCGGGCTCAGCGAGCTGGCTTCAGACGCCCCGAGGGGTCGACAGCACACCGCCCGCACCATCGGCAAAGCCATCAGCGATCTCTACAATCCAGCCCAGGTGGACGTCATGAAGCGGCTGGACGGGCTCCTGTCCGATGCGGATGCCCCACGGTGACCGCTCTCAGAGGACCGCTTCGTGACTCGGTGAGTGCGGCCCAGTGCGCGCCTGATGGTGTGACGAGTGCACGAAGAAGTCGTCGTCACTGCCACTACCACCTGGACATCAGCGCACCGTGGTCGGTGTGGTCCACCGCCGCACGTGCCTCGCTTCTTCAGGCCGGTACGACGCTACCGGACGGCACAGACGCGGTGTGCGCCTGCCCGGCGCCGCCCTCACTGCTGGGCGCCGTCGGTCTCGCTCCCTGCGGTGTCGTCCTCGACGAGGATGCCGTGAACGCGTCGCAGCACGTCGAGGTGCGCGCGGTTGTAGAACTCGACCAGTGCGTGCACGACGACCGAGTCCGCAAGCGCCCTTTCCCGGTGCGAGGCCAGCCCGAGGTCGGCCAGAGCAGGGTGGGCCCGGTGCTGCTGGCGGACCTCGGGCGCCATCTGCTCGGCCAGCCGCTGCCGCACCTCGTCGGGAGCGTCCTCCTTGAGCGCCGCGAACTCCGCCTCAAGGCCGCCGCGAGGTCCCGAAAGCTGTTCTTGGACGGCGGCAATCGCTTCGGGCGAGAGGATGCTGGAGTAGGCCACCAGCAGGGATCGCTGGGTTTCGGGCAGGTCGTCGGCAAGCGTCCTGAAGTCCGGGGGCATGTCGAGCGCGGCCCGATTGTCCATGATGGCCGCCAGGTCCCGCCGCATCCGCTGCCGGCGCTCGATGTCCGCGGCGAGTTCGGCGTCCAGGTCCCGAAGGATCTGCCGTGCCCTCTCATCACCGCTCTCGACCGCGGGGACATCTGCGAGGGCCACGCCGAGGCCGGTCAGTCTGCGGATACGCAGCAGGCGCACCAGATGGCCGACGCCATAGCGCTTGTAGCCGTTGGACGCCCGTTCCGGCTCGTCCAGCAGGCCGATCTCGTGGTAGTGCCGGACGGCCTTGGCCGTCGTCCCCGCGAGTTCCGCCAGCCGACGGGTACTCCACGCCATCAGGAGCCCCCTCTGCAGGATCGTGCCCTGCGGCCATTGAAAACCCTGCCCCTGGGGCACGGTCAACTCCGTTCGGTGCCGGCTCGCCGCCGGTTGACCGTGCCCCAGGGGCAGAGAGTGGGATGGTCGCGACCACGCCCCACGCACCGGTATGCGGAGACTGGACATGAAACGACGAAGCAGTGTCGGCCGAAACCTGGCCCTCCTGGCGGTCATCGGCCTGGGCGCGCCACTGATCACTGTGCCCGCCGCCGCCGAGGAGACGGAAACGCCTCAGGTGAAGTGGGGACAGTGCCCCGACGACGTCGGGGCGGAAGCCGCTCCGACCGTGCTGCAGTGCGCCACCGTGCGCGTGCCGTTGGACTATGCCGAGCCGGAAGGCGAGCAGATCGAGCTCACCGTCTCCCGGCTGGCCGCCACCGACCCGGACAAGAGGCGCGGCGTCCTCATGCTCAACCCGGGCGGTCCCGGCGGATCCGGACTGGCGCTGTCCGCGCTGCTGGTGGCCCAGGGCCTGCCCAGCAGCGTCACCGACCGCTACGACCTGATCGGCATGGACACCCGCGGGATCGGTCATTCCACTCCGGTCAGCTGCGGTTTCACCACAGACAGCCCCTACTACTCCAACATCCCGCCCTACGCGGTCGATGACGCCGCGGTCACCGCGCAGGCGAAAGTCGCTGAGAAGGCAGCCGAGCAGTGCGCGGACAACGACGACGATGGGCGGCTGCGCCACCTCACCACCGCGAACACCGCCCGCGACCTGGACCGGATCCGGGCCGCGCTCGGCGAGGAGAGAACCAGCTACCTGGGCTACTCGTACGGCACGGCCCTCGGCGCCGCCTACGCGTCGATGTTCCCCGAGCGTTCCGACCGGATCGTGCTCGACAGCAACATCGGAGACACCCACCTCGACCGCGACGGCATGCGCCGCTACGCGCTCGGCATGGAGCAGACCCTGCCGGACTTCGCGAAGTGGGCCGCCAGTCGGCACGACAGCTACGGCCTGGGCCGCACACCCGGGCAGGTACGGGCGTCCTACCTCGCCATCGCCAGCAGGCTCGACAAGGCTCCGGTCGCGGGGATCGACGGCGGCCTCTTCCGGCTCCTGACCTTCGGCCACCTGTTCAAGCAGACGCAGTACCCCCAGCTCGCACAGACCTGGCAGGCGTTGCGCGATGGCGACGAGGCCGCGGCCCGCGGTCTGGCGGCCGCCACCGAGGAAGCGGCGGACGGCGCGCTGTCGCCGACCGACAACGCCCTGACCGTGTTCCTCGCCGTCGCCTGTAACGACGCCGAGTGGCCCGAGGACATCAACACCTACCGGCAAGGCGTCGCCGAGGACCGCGCACGCTACCCGCTGTACGGCGCCGCCACCGCCAACATCACCCCCTGCGCCTTCTGGCCGCACGCCCCCGCTGAACCGCCCGTGGAGGTCGAGGCCGAAGGCCCGCGCAACGTGCTGCTCCTACAGAACCGGCGGGACGCGTCGACCCCGCACCTGGGAGGGAAGATGCTGCGCGAGAAGTTCGGCGACCGCGCCCGGCTGATCAGCGTCGACGACAGCGGGCACGGTGTCTACGTCCTGGGCCGGAACTCCTGCGCGTTGAACACCACCACGCGCTACCTCGTCGAAGGCGAGATGCCCGCGAAGGACACGTCCTGCCCAGCGGATTGACCTCCGCCCCCCGGGTCTGACCGGCGATTGATCACAGGGCGCTGCGCCCCGAGAGCCTCTGGAGGGAGACGTACACGTCGGCGTAGCGGTCGAGCACCGCTCGCGTGCTGGTGTCAGGCGGCGGCGCGCGTACCGGGGGAGTCGGCGGCGGGGTTCCAAGCCAGAGCAGACGCAGGACGGGCGACGGGGCTGACTGCCGAAGTGGCGCTGTGCGAGGTCACCAGCGGTCCGCGATATCAGCAGTACGCCCTTCCGACGCGGTTTCAGGGCCGGTGGGCGGTGTAGCAGCGCATTCGGGCCCCCTGCCGATGACGCCGGGGCCCGAACGCGTTTCGCTGAGCGGGCCTTGCGGTGGTCCGGGCGCCCCTCGCTGAACAAGGCCAGCGCGAGATGAGGGGCGAGCGCACCTGCGTGCCGGCCGGGCGAGTGCTACGACCAGGCCGAAGGCGTCGTCATCTCGAACCGACACGCTCCCGGCCCAGCCACCGCGCCGGGTTTTTCGGCAGCAGCCCTGCCCGCCGCCACGACGCAAGCGGCTTCGCCGGACTGCGCCCCGGTCACACCGAATACTCACGCAGGACACCCCCGCTTCTCAGTCCTTCCTCATCTGCCGTTGGTTGCCTGTCCGTGGCCGTCGGAGTGCGACGGACGAGCGAGGAGGCGGATGGTGTTCCTGTCGAAAGGGGCGGAGCCGGAAGGCGGGCGTGAGGAGCGCGGGGGAGCCGCGCATGTGGCGAGCCGGCTGCACGCGTTCAACCGGTTCGAGCTGAAGTACCTGGTCCCGGTGGAGCGGGCGGCCGAGATCCGCGACGAACTGGCGGAGCGGATGGACCGCGACCCGCACAGCCCGGTCGGCGGGTACGGGGTGTGGAGCGTCTACTACGACACGCCCCAGCTGCGGTTCTACTGGGAGAAGATCGAGGGGCTGAAGTTCCGCCGCAAGCTGCGCATCCGCCACTACGGCGAGCTGGACGGGATCACGGACGCGTCGCCGGTCTGCGTGGAGATCAAGCAACGGGTCGACCGTGTCACCCAGAAGCGGCGCATCACCCTCCCCTACGGCGTGGCCAGGCGGCTGTGCGACGGCCGGGAGCTGGTGCCGCACTCGGCGAAGGAGCGCGCCTTCGTCGAGGAGGTGCTGGAGCTGATCGTGCGGCTCAACCTGAGGCCCGCCGCGATCACCGGCTACCAGCGGGAGGCCCTGGTCGGCCGCGACGCCGACACCGGGCTGCGGGTCACCCTCGACCGGCGGGTGCGCGGCCGGGACCGGGACTTCCACCTCGGTACCCCGGCGCCGGAGAACCGGTTCACCGTCCCGCCGCACCTGGCGGTCATGGAGATCAAGGTCAACGAGCGCACCCCGTACTGGATCACCGACCTGGCCGCGCGGCGCAACCTCAACCTCGTCCGGGTCTCCAAGTACGTGCAGTCCGTCGAGGCGTTCGGTCTCGCACCCCGCTCGGTCTTCCACATCGACGAGGCGGACTACCCGCCGCCCACCCACGGACAGCAGCCGGCGCAGGACGCGCCCACGAAGGTAGGAGCACAGTGAATCTCGATCTCGATCTGCAGGAGCTGAGCGGGACGTTCAGCGTCGCCGACGTCGTGGCGGCGATGGCGTTGTCGTTCATCCTGTCCACGGTCATCGGGTACGTGTACCGGTACACCCACCGCAACGTCTCCTACAGCCAGTCCTACGTGCAGACCCTGGTCATCGTCGGCATGGTGGTCGCGCTGATCATGCTGGTGGTCGGCTCGAACCTGGCGCGGGCCTTCTCGCTGGTCGGGGCCCTGTCGGTGATCCGGTTCCGGAACGCCATCAAGGAGACCCGGGACGTCGGCTTCGTCTTCCTCGCGATGGCGATCGGCATGGCCTGCGGTGCCCGCTTCTACACGCTGGCCGCGGTCGGCGCCGTCGTCATCTGCGTCGTCGTCGTCCTCATGCACAAGTTCGACTGGTTCGCCCTCGACGTCCAGCGCCAGGTGGTCAAGGTCCAGGTCCCGGCCGGCGAGGACCACACGCCGCAGATCCGCGACGTGCTGATCACGTACACCAGCGAGTTCGAGCTGGTCAGCACCGAGACCATCCGGGGTGGCGCGCTGAACGAGGTCTTCTACACGGTGCGGCTCAAGAAGGGCACCGAACCCGGTGCACTCGTGAGCGCGCTCCAGGCCCGGACCTCGGGGCAGCGGGTGACGGTGCTGACCGGTTACGACAGCACGGACCTCTGATGCCCGGCACCTCCACCACGGGCGGGCGGAGGCGGCGGCTGCGGGACCGGCTCCCCGTGCGGCTGCGCCACCACTGGAAGCCCGTCGCGACCCTGGGCGTCGGCCTCGTCACGATGGTCGCCTTCTTCGGTGACGTACGGATCTCCCCGTACGTGACCTCCACCTCCCGGGTGGAGGCGGACGCCATCACCGACAACGTCACCGGCACGGTCGGCCTGTACGACACCTCGGTCTCGCACACCGTCCGACTGACCTATCAGCAGACCGACTTCGACAAGATGATGAAGGAGTTCGAGGAGGACGGGAACAAGGAGTACATCAAGGCCGACCTCGTCGTCGACGGGGTGTACCTCCACGACGTCGGCCTCCGCCTCAAGGGCAACTCGACACTGAGGTCCCTGCGCGGCGACCAGGGCGAGCAGGGCGGCGCCGAGGCCCGCCAGGGTGCCCAGGCCGACCGGGGTGGACCGCGTGGCGGCGGGATGGTGCAGTACGACCTCTCGGCGAAGAAGCCCGAGGAACTGCCCTGGCTGGTCAAGATCGACGAGTACGTCGAGGGCCGGGCCTACCAGGGAGAGCGGGAGATCTCGCTCCGCCCGGGCAGCAACGGCCAGGTCCCCCTCAACGAGGCGCTGTCGCTGTCGCTCACCGACTCCAGCGGACAACAGGCCGAGCGGTACGCCTTCACCCGCGTCGAGGTGAACGACCGGCCCGCCGCGACGCGGCTGATGGTCGAGAACCCCGACACCGACTACGGCGACGAGACCGTGGACGGCAACGCCGTGCTGTACAAGGCCAGGGCCGGCAGCAGCTTCGCCTACCAGGGGGACGACCCCTCCGCGTACGAGAGTTCCTTCAAGCAGCTCAACAAGAGGGGCAGTCAGGACCTCGAACCGGTCATGAGGCTCATCAAGTGGGTCGAGAACGCCTCCGACGAGGAGTTCGCCCGCGACCTCGACACCTACGTCGACGTCGAGTCGCTGGCCGCCTACGTGGCCACCCAGAACCTGCTGCTGAACTTCGACGACATGGCCGGCCCCGGCAAGAACTACCTGCTCCGCTACGACCTGGACACCAAGAAGTTCTCCGTGCTGGGCTGGGACTACAACCTGACCTTCAGCGGTGACGCGACAGCCGGGCCGGACGACACGACCGGCACGGGCGGCGGGCTGCCCGGCGGTCCGCAGGACGGGGACACGCAGGGTGGGGACACGCAGGGCGAGCCGGCGGACGGCCAGGCGCCCGACGCGCCGGCGGACCGACCCGAAGGCATGCCCGAGGGGGGACCGCCCGGCGGTGACGAGGGCGAGGGCATGCCGCAAGGCGGGCCCGGTGGCGCCGGCGGAGAGGGGATGCCGCAAGGCGGGCCCGGCGGTGAGGGCCAGGAACGCGGCCCCGGGGGAGGGGCGGCGGAGCATCCGCTCAAGACCAGGTTCCTGGAGGCGGACGCCTTCGACGACGTCTACCTGAGCGCGTACCAGCAGCTCTACGAGCAGTTCTACGCCTCCAGAACGGCCGCGGAGGAGGTGAAGGCCATCGCCGGGCAGGCGCGGGCGGCGGGTGCCGGGTCCGAGGAGCTGGACACCGCGGTCTCGCGGCTCACCAGGACCGTCACCGACCGGGCCGCGGCGCTCGCCGAGGACGAGCAGGTCACCGGCTGAGAGGCTCGGAGTCCCCCGGCTCCGCGGGCCGCGCCGCCTCGAACAGGTCGAGCTGGCCGTCGCCCGCCGGCCCCGTCTCGAAGAGGAGCGGCTGCTCCCCGTCAGGCGGGGCCTGGCGGAGGCTGCCGGTGCAGCTGATCAGGAAGCCGGGGGTGCCGGTGTGGTCCGGGGGGTCGTGGCGGGCGAACCTGCCGCCCGGGGTGGCGACGGAGCGGTGGCAGACCGGGCAGGTCTGGCGCGGGTGGCGGTAGGACATGTGCCCAGGATGCCGCGTACCGGTGACAGCCTGCCGACTCGCCCCGGCGGACGGGCCGACTCCGCCCGCCGGCAGGTTGACGCCTCACCAACGCCCCCCGCACCGTTCCGGGAGTCCTTGGGTCTTTCCGCCTCCGGCTCGTCCCGCAGGAGTGCCGAGTCGGCACGTCCTCCAGAGCACGCCGGCGCGGGGCAGGCGCAGGCCGGGACCTTCGCCCCTGGAAGCCCTGTCCGGCCTGGCCTACCGTGGAAACCGGGAGGCGATGACGATGACCCCGAGCCCGCAAGCCACCGAAGCCGCCGCCGCGGTCACCCAGGAGCGACTGGAGGAGATGGTGCGGGACGCCTGCGCCGCGCCCTCCATGCACAACGCCCAGCCGTGGGCGTACGTCTTCCACCGGCGCTCCGGTGTCCTGGAGCTGCTGGCCGACACTGCCCGGACCCTCCCCGAGGAGGACCCGCACCGCCGTGCCCTGCACCTCGGCTGCGGCGCCGCCCTCTTCAACCTCCGGGTCGCCGCCGCCCGCGCCGGGCTGCACGCCTGGGTCTCGCCGCTGCCGCCCGCCACCGACGGTGACGTGCTCGCCGCCGTACGGCTGCGGGCCGGCGAGGTCGAACGCGAGGCCGCGACCCTCCACGAGGCCGTCGCCGAGCGCCACACCAACCGGCAGCCCTACGCGCAGACCCGCATCCCCGAGGTGGTCCGCGAGCAGCTTGAGCGCGCCGCCACCACCGAGCGGGCCCGGCTGGTCTTCCCCGAGGGCTGGCACTACCGGATGGTCCTCGACGTCCTCGCCGACGCCGAGGCCGGCAAGACACCCGGCCACCGCGCCGAGGAGGAGGCGTGGCTGCGCGCCGACGACCAAGCGCCCGACGGCATCCCCCGCACCGCGACGGGCCCCCGGATGCGGGAGGGCGAAGCCTCGGTACGGGAGTTCGGGGAGCACCCCGACGGGCCGTGGGCCGACTTCGAGCGGGAACCGCAACTCGCCCTGCTCCTCACCCAGCGGGACGAGCCGGCCGACTGGCTCGCCGCCGGACAGGCGCTCCAGCGCGTCCTGCTCACCGCGACCCGCGCCGGGCTCAGCGCCGCCCCCGTCACCCGGGCCCTGGAGCAGCCCTCCCTGCGCTGGCTGCTGCGAGACCCGGCCGAGGGCCCCGGCCACGTCCAGATGGTGCTGCGGATGGGATACGGCCCGGCGGTGCCCGTGCGCACCGGCCGCCGTGCCCTCGACGAGGTGCTCACCGTCCGCGACTGAGGCGGCCCGGCCGTCGGCGGCCCGGACCCCTGTCCCCGGGGGCCCGAGCCGTTCGCACACCCGTGCACGAGGGAAGGGGAGCGGTCGGCGGCGGGCGCCGCCCCGGTGGCGGAGCTGGGCGGTCAGTCCGCGCGCAGGACGCCGCGCAGCGCGTCCAGGACGGCCGGGTCCTCGATGGTGGAGGGGACCGGCTCGTCACGGCCGTCGGCCAGGGAGCGCATCGTCTTGCGGAGGATCTTGCCCGAGCGGGTCTTGGGCAGGGCGGGGACGAGGTCGACCCGGCGGAAGGCGGCCACCGCACCGATCTCCTCGCGCACCCGCGCCACCAGCTCGGCCGCCAGCCGCTCCGGGTCCTGGCCGGCGCCGGCCTTCGGCACCACCAGGCCGCGCGGCAGCTGCCCCTTGAGCGGGTCGGCGGCGCCGATCACCGCGCACTCGGCGACCTCCGGGTGCCCGGCGAGGACCGCCTCGATGGCGCCGGTCGACAGCCGGTGCCCGGCCACGTTGATCACGTCGTCGGTCCGGCCCATCACGAAGAGGTAGCCGTCCTCGTCGAGGTAGCCCCCGTCGCCGGTCAGGTAGTACCCGGGGAAGGCGGAGAGGTACGAGGACACGTACCGGTCGTCGTCGCCCCACACCGTGGGCAGCGTCCCCGGCGGCAGCGGCAGCCGGATGGCGATGGCGCCCTCCTCGCCGGCCGCGCACTGATCGCCGTCGGCCCGCAGCACCCGCACGTCGTAGCCGGGGACGGGCACCGTCGGTGAGCCCGGTTTCAGCGGCAGCGGCTCCAGTCCCATCGGGGCGGCGGCGATCGGCCACCCCGTCTCCGTCTGCCACCAGTGGTCGATCACCGGGACGCCGAGCTTCTCGCCCGCCCAGTGGTAGGTGTCCGGGTCCAGCCGCTCCCCGGCGAGGAAGAGGTGGCGCAGCGAGGAGAGGTCGTACGCGTCGAGGAGGTCGGCCTCCGGGTCGGCCTTGCGGATGGCGCGGAAGGCGGTGGGCGCGGTGAACAGCGTCGAGACCCGGTGGTCCGCGACCACCCGCCAGAACGCGCCCGCGTCCGGGGTGCCGACCGGCTTGCCCTCGTACAGGACGCTGGTGGCGCCGAGCAGCAGCGGGCCGTAGACGATGTAGGAGTGGCCGACCACCCAGCCGACGTCCGAGGCGGTCCAGAAGACGTCGCCCGGGGAGGCGTCGTAGATGTTCCGCATCGACCAGAGCAGGGCCACCGCGTGGCCGCCGTTGTCGCGGACGATGCCCTTGGGACGGCCCGTGGTGCCCGAGGTGTACAGCACGTACAGCGGGTCGGTGGCGGCCACCGGCACCGGGTCGGCGGGCAGCGCGCCGGCCATCAGCTCCGCCCAGTCCAGGTCCCGCCCGGCCACCAGTTCGGCGGCGAGCCGCTCGCGCTGGAGGACCACGCACCGCTCGGGGGCGTGCGCCGCCAGTTCCAGGGCGCGGTCGAGGATCGGGTGGTAGGCGACGACCCGTGACGGCTCGACGCCGCAGGAGGCGGCGACGACCACCTTCGGTCGCACGTCGTCGATCCGCACCGCCAGCTCGGAGGCGGCGAACCCGCCGAACACCACCGAGTGGACGGCGCCCAGCCGCGCGCAGGCCAGCATCGCCACGACGGCCTCGGGAACCATCGGCATGTAGATCACCACCCGGTCGCCCCTCGCCACCCCCAATCCGCGCAGCACCCCGGCGAACCGGGCGGTCTCGTCGAGGAGTTCGGCGTACGTCAGGGTCCGCCGGGACCCGGTCACCGGCGAGTCGTGGATCAGCGCGGGCTGCTCGCCCCGGCCGAGTGCCACGTGCCGGTCCAGGGCGTTGGCGCAGGTGTTCAGCTCGCCGTCGGGGAACCAGCGGTACAGCGGCACCGCGTCCGCGTCCAGCACCCGCTTGGGCTCCCGGGTCCAGCTCACCTCCCGGGCGGCCTCGCCCCAGAAGCGCTCGGGGTCGGTGAGGCTCAGCTCATACGCCTCGCGGTACGTGCTCATCGGGCACCATGGCCTTTCGGGGAGCCCGGCGGACGCCGGGCCGGGCGGTCGAATCGGGCGCGATGGTAGGGGGCGGCGCCGGTCGGGGGAAGATCCTGGACGGCCCTGGTCTGCGTCGACGCCCCGTTCGGGGGGCGGAGGCAGGTGCGGGCCTTCGGCCCCGGGCGCCTCACTCCTGCGGTACCAGCGTCAGATAGGCGATGCCCAGCAGGTTCCGGTAGCCCGACAGCCAGGAGCCGCGCTGCCGGTCGACCCGGTCCCGGGTCTCGGCGGCCAGCGGGTGGCCGGGGCGGGCGGCGAGCCACACCTCCACGTCCTCGCGGTACCCCGACTCGAACTCCTCCCACTCGGCGGGCGTCGCCGTCTCGATCCGGGCCGGACGGAACCCGGCCGCGACCACCTCGTCCACCAGCTCCGGCAGGCTCGGGTGGTCGCTCACGGCGGCGTCCGGCCACATCCGCGCCAGCTCGACGGGGGCGGGCGGCCGCTCCCAGAAGCCCTCGCCCAGCAGGACCCGCCCGCCGGGCCGCACCAGCCGCCGCAACTCCCCGAGCGCCTCGGGGACCAGCCGGGGCGGCCGAGCGCCGGTCAGCGCCTGCGAGGCGCCGAGGCACAGCACCAGGTCGGCCGGTCCGCGCGTGGTTCCCGTGGCCTCCTCGGCGAGGAACTCCACCCGGTCGGCGAGGCCCCGCCCGGCCGCCAGCGCCCGGCCGCGCGCCAGGTCCTGTTCGTCCAGATCGATCCCGGTGCCCCGCGCGCCCGGCACCGCCGCGAGCACCCGGAGCATCAACTCGCCCCAGCCGCAGCCGATGTCCAGCACCGTGGCGGGCCGGTGCCCGGCGAGGCGGGCGGTCAGGCCGGCGGCGCGCTCCTCGCCGAGCGGGCCGTGGAAGGCGAGGGCGCGGGGGCGGGGCGGGCCGGAGGGGTCGGTGGAGGTCATGGGCGCACGGTAGCCAGGGCGGGCGGGCGCCGCGCCTCATTTTCCGCCGGGCGGCGGGGCGGTGCCGGTGCGGGCGGTGGTCCGGGCCAAGTGGGCGGCGAGGACCGCGCGGGCGTCGGGGGAGAGGGTGCGCAGGGCGACCATCGCCGTCACGATCACGTCGCACAACTCGGCCCGTACGTCGTCCCAGTCGTGGCTGACGCCCTTGCGCGGGTTCTGCCCGATCGCGCCGATGACGGCCTGTGCCACCTCGCCGGTCTCCTCGGCGAGCTTCAGCATCCGCAGCAGCAGCGCCTCGCCCGGCGGCTGCCGGTTGTGCTCCTCCAGCCAGGCGTACAACACCTCGACGGAGTCCCACGGTTCGGCCTGGGCGGGGCAGGGGCGGGGCGGGTCCGGCTCGTGGGAGTCCATGGCCGGAGCCTGCCACGCCCCGCCCGTTCAGGCGGCCGGTTCCGGCAGGGGGACGCCCGCGCCGGTGACCCGGACGCGGGGGTCGCCCGGGGTCAGGGTGACGGTCAGGACGCCGGGGCGGCCCATGTCCTCGCCCTGGCAAAGGGTGAGTTCGGCGTCGTCGGGGACGAGGCCCGCCTCGCGGGCGTAGGCGCCGAAGGCGAGGGCGGCGGCGCCGGTCGCCGGGTCCTCGACCACGCCGCCTACCGGGAACGGGTCGCGGACGTGGAAGAGCAACGGGTCGGTGGTGTCGCGCCACACCAGTTGGACGGTGGTCAGGCCGGTGCGGAGCATCAGCGCGCGCAGTCGCTCGAAGTCGTAGTCGAGCCGGGCCAGGCGGTCGCGGGTGGCCGCCGCCAGTACCAGGTGGCGGGCGCCGGCGTAGGCGACGCGCGGGGCGAGGGACGGGTCGAGTTCGGCGTGCTCCCAGCCGAGGGCGGCCAGCGCCTCGGCGAGGTCCGCCTCGGCGTACTCCTCGGTGTGCGGGGGCACGCCGGTGAGGGTGGCGCGCAGGGCGCCGTCCCGCTCGTCCACGGCGACCGGGACCGGGCCCGCCTGGGTGTGGAAGAGGTACGCGCCGGTGCCGTGCCGCTCGCCGAGGGCCACGGCGGTCGCCACCGTGGCGTGGCCGCAGAAGGGGACCTCGGCCTGCGGGCTGAAGTACCGGACCCGGTAGGCGCGGACGCCTTCGGCGGCCTCGGCGTCGGTCGGTGGCGGGGTGAGGAAGGCCGTCTCGCTGTAGCCGATGCGGGCGGCGACGGCCAGCATCGTGGCGTCGTCCAGGCCGCTGGCGTCCAGGACCACGCCGGCCGGGTTGCCCCCGGCCGGGTCGTGGGTGAAGGCGGCGTACCGCAGGACGGCCGGCTCCACTGCGGGCGGGGCGGGGGTTTCGGCGTGACTCATGGCCGTGGCAACGGGGACTCGCGGGGAGCTATTCCCGGGCCGGGACCGGGCTGTCGTACGGATCTTGGCGAGGGCGAGCCCCTGGTGGGCGGCGGCCGGGCCCGCCGGGAGCGACAGCCGCCGCCTCGGGCGCGACGTGCTCCTGCCCTCGCAGACCCCTGCCTTGCCCGCCGCCACGCCGTCGCACGCCTCGCGGCCGGGCGCAGGGGCGGGGGCCGTGCGGTCAGTGGTGGAAGCCCGGTTTCCGGGCCGCGCGCAGATCGCCGTCGTTCAGCCGGCGCACCGCGTCCTTCAGGTCCTCGGCGAGGAGCATGATCTTGTCGTAGCCGATGCCGTGCCGGACCAGGACCCGCTGGACCACGGTCTCCTGCCGGTCGGCGGGCAGCGGGTAGGCCGGCACCTGCCAGCCGCGCAGCCGCAGCAGTTCGGTCACGTCGTACAGGGTGAACCCGGCGCCCTCGGGGTCGGTCAGCGTCCAGGAGACGGCGGGCAGCGCGCCCTGCCCGTCGTAGAGCAGGGTGAACGGCCCCAGCTCGGCCACCTTCGAGGCGAGGGCGCGGGCGGTGTGCCCGCAGGATTCCAGGACGGCCCGGTAGCCCTCGCGACCCAGCCGCAGCAGGTTGTAGTACTGGGCGACGACCTCGCCGCCGGGCCG
Organism: Streptomyces sp. BBFR102; assembly: GCF_051397025.1. Classification (NCBI taxonomy): domain Bacteria; kingdom Bacillati; phylum Actinomycetota; class Actinomycetes; order Kitasatosporales; family Streptomycetaceae; genus Streptomyces; species Streptomyces sp. BBFR102. The sequence continues at coordinate 1,342,257 of NZ_CP195757.1, read as the reverse complement.
GGAGAAGTTCAGCGCGAAGGTCGGCATCTTCCCGCCGAGGTAGTCCACGTCGAAGACGAGTTCCTCCGGGAGCAGGTCCCGGTGGCGCCACACCACCCAGCCCACGCCCAGCGGGGCCATACCGTACTTGTGGCCGGAGGCGTTGACGGAGGCGACCCGCTCCAGCCGGAAGTCCCACACCACGTCCGGGTGGATGAACGGCGCGACGAACCCGCCGCTCGCCGCGTCCACGTGCAGCGGCACGTCCAGCCCCGTGTCGCGCTGCACCGCGTCGAGTTCGGCGGCCAGCTGCGCCACCGGCTCGTAGTCGCAGGTGTAGGTGACGCCGAGGATCGCGACCACGCCGATGGTGTTCTCGTCCACGTGCGCCCGCAACTGGTGCGGACGCAACCCCGTCGCCCCCTCCTCCAGCGGGACCTGGCGCAGTTCCACGTCGAAGTAGCGGGCGAACTTCTCCCAGCAGACCTGCACCGGGCCGCAGACCAGGTTCGGCCGGTCCGCGGGCTTGCCCGCGGCCTCGCGCGCCTTGCGCCACCGCCACTTCAGCGCCAGCCCGCCGAGCATCGCGGCCTCGCTCGACCCGGTGGTCGAACAGCCCGTCGCCGCCCCGCCGGACGGGCTGTGCCACAGATCGGCCAGCATGTGCACGCAGCGCGCCTCGATGGCGGCGGTCTGCGGGTACTCGTCCTTGTCGATCATGTTCTTGTCGAGGCAGTCGTCCATCAGCGCGTGCACCTCGGGCTCCGCCCAGGTGGTGCAGAACGTCGCCAGGTTCTGCGAGGAGTTGCCGTCCATCGCCAGTTCGTCGCGGATCAGGTCCAGCACCACCGCCGGGTCGGCCCGCCGCTCGGGGACCCGCCGCTTCGGCAGCTCCCGCCGGCTCAGCGGCGTGCTGTACACGTCCTCGGTGTCCGCCCGGCCACCGCTCGGCCCCGGTGTCTCCCCGGGCTTTGGCCGGTCCACTCGGTGCAACGCCACGGTGCTCCTCCTACGGGGAAGGGGCGGCCGGGCGCGCGCCCCACGCGGCTCGAACGTAGGCCGCGCGCCACCGGTCCGCACCAGCAGCGGGCAACCGGGGGACGGACCCCGGCCGCCCGCCCGGGCACCGGTCCTACTCGCCCGGGTACCGCACGCCGATCTCCGCCCGGGCCGCGTCCACCGTCCGCAGCACCCCCAGCGTCGCGTCCAGCGGCACCAGCGGCGACTCGCGCTCACCGGCCCGCAGACAGCGCATCACCTCCGCGGCCTGCGGTGCCCAGGTGTCGTCCAGGCCGCCCGCGCTGCGGAACACCTCCGGCTCGCGGCCCGGGCGGTGCAGCACGAAGTGGTCCGGGCGGAAGAAACTGCCCGGTACCTCGATCCACCCGCCGGTCCCCGCCACCGACGCCGCCCTCGGGGTGTCCGCCCTCAGCGAGCAGTGCAGCAGCCCCTGCGCGCCGCCCGCCCACTCCAGCAGCAGCGAGGTGTGGGTGTCGACGCCCTCGGCGGAGAGCGTGGCCCGCGCCGTCACCCGCTCCGGCTCGCCGAGCAGCGACTGAGCGAACGCCACCGGGTAGACACCGAGGTCGAGCAGGGCGCCGCCGCCGCGCGCCGGGTCGAGCAGCCGGTGGCCGGGCGGGAACGGGCCCGGCAGCCCGAAGTCCGCGGCGACCGTGCGCACCTCGCCGACCGCGCCGTCGGCGACCAGCGCCGCCAGCCGCCGGACCAGCGGGTTGCACCACATCCACATGCCCTCCATCAGGAAGACGTCCCGCTCGCGGGCGAGCGCCACCAGCTCCCCGGCCTGCCGGGCGCCGAGCGCCAACGGCTTCTCGCAGAGCACCGCCCGGCCCGCCTCCAGGCACATCCCGGCCGCCCGCCGGTGCTCGCTGTGCGGCGTCGCCACGTAGACCACGTCCACCCCGTCGTCGGCCGCGAACCGGTCCCAGCTCCCGTGCGCCCGGGGTATCCCGAAGCGGTCCGCGAACCTCCGGGCCGACGCGTCCGACCGCGAACCGACCGCGACCACCTCGGCGTCCGGCAGTCGCCGCAGGTCCTCCGTGAACGCCGCGGCCATCGCCCCCGTCGCCAGCACTCCCCACCGCACCGGCACCGGGCCGCCGCCCTCCACCGTCTCGGTCTCCGTCTCCGCCATGCCCCGCCCCTCGTCAGGACGCCGCCCGTGCGGCGCCGCCTCGTCGCCCTCCGGCGGACGGTTGTGGACATCACCCGCCCGGTGCCGGAGCGCCCCCGGCCAGGCCCGGCCGAAAGGGTCCCGACCATCCTCGCCGAGCTGAGAGCATAGGGGGGGTCTGGCGACAGCCCGGCCCGCGGACCCAGTACAGGAGAGGCAGCATGCCGGACGGCGGCCCGACCACCCAAGGGGAGCAGCACGCCCCGACCGCCCCCGCGCGGACGACCCCCGGGGCCGTCCCGCCGCAGCGCGGACCCGCCGCCCCGGCCCGGTCCACCCCCGCGCTGCGCCGCACCGGCTTCCTGGTCACCCTGGTCCTCGGCGGACTCACCGCCACGCCGCCGCTCTCCATGGACATGTACCTCCCGGCGCTGCCCGCGGTCACCGCCGACTACGGCGCCTCGGCCGCCACCGTCCAGCTCACTCTCACCGCCTGCCTCGCCGGCATGGCCCTCGGGCAGCTCGTGGTCGGCCCGATGAGCGACAAGTGGGGCCGCCGCCGCCCGCTCCTGGCGGGGCTGGCCCTCTACGTCCTCGCCACCGCCCTGTGCGTCTTCGCCCCCAACGCCGCCCTCCTGGTCACCTTCCGGCTGGTCCAGGGGCTCGCCGGGGCGGCCGGCATCGTCATCGCCCGCGCCGTCGTCCGCGACCTCCACGACGGCCTGGCCATGGCCCGTTTCTTCTCCACCCTGATGCTGATCTCCGGCGCCGCCCCCATCGTCGCCCCGCTCATCGGCGGCCAGTTGCTGCGGTTCACCGACTGGCGGGGCGTCTTCGGCGTCCTCACCGTGATCGGCCTCGGCCTGCTCCTGCTCGTCCACCGCGTACTGCCCGAGACCCTCGCCCCCGAGGACCGGCACTCCGGCGGCTTCCGGACCACCCTCACCACCATGCGCGGCCTGCTCGCCGACCGGCCCTTCACCGGACACCTGCTCACCGCCGGCTTCGCCTCGGCCGCCCTCTTCGCCTACATCAGCGCCTCACCCTTCGTCGTCCAGGAGATCTACGGCGCCTCCCCGCAGACCTTCAGCCTCCTCTTCGGCCTCAACTCGGTCGGACTGGTCGGCGCCGGGCAGCTCAACGGCAAGGTCCTCGTCGGCCGCGTCAGCCTCGACAAGGTCCTCGCCACCGGCCTCGCCCTGATGGCCACCGCCGCCCTCGCCCTGCTCCTGATGACCCTCGGCGTCTTCGGCGAGGTCGGCCTCGTCCCCGTCGCCGCCGGACTCTTCGTCCTGGTCTCGGCCCTCGGCCTGGTCACCCCCAACACCACCACCCTCGCCCTGACGCGCACCCGGAACGCGGCCGGCTCCGCCTCCGCCCTCCTCGGCACCTCCTCCTTCCTGGTCGGCGCCGCCGCCTCCCCACTGGTCGGCGTCGCGGGCGAGCACACCGCCGTCCCCATGGCGGTCCTCCAGCTCAGCTGCGCCCTGCTCGCCGCCGCCTGCTGGGCCCTGCTCGCCCGGGCCCGCCGCATCCCGGCCGGTGCGCCGCACACGGGAGGAGCGGACAGCTGAGCGCCCCCCGCCTGCGCCCCGGCACCCCCGAGCGAGCCGGGCTCGACCCCCGCGAGCTGCGCACACTCGTCCGAGGCGTCCGCCGCCTCCCGCAGGGCCGCCGCCCCTGGTGCGCCGGGGCCGTCGTGGTCGCCGGACGCGGCCCGTACGTCGCCGTCGAGGAGGCCGTCGGCTGGGCCGTGCGGTACGAGGGGTGGGACACCGAGGCAGACGCGCCCCGCGAACTCCCCGAGGAGCGGCGCGTCCCCGCCACCCTCGACACCCCCTTCGACCTCGCCTCCCTCACCAAGCTCTTCACCACCGTCGCCGCCGTCCAGCAGATGGAGCGCGGGACCCTCGGCATCGACGCCCGCGTCGCCGCGTACGTCCCGGAGCTGACCGCCGCCGGCGCCGCCGGGCTCACCGTGCGCCACCTGCTCACCCACACCTCGGGCCTGCGCCCCGAACTGCCGCTGTACGAGCTGCCGGACCGGGCCGCGCGGCTCGACGCGCTCCGCCACGAGAAGCCGCTCGCCGCGCCCGGCGGCCCGCCCCGCTACTCCGACCTCAACCTCCTCCTCGTCCAGCTCGTGCTGGAACGCCTCACCGGCCGCGGGCTCGACCGCCTCGTCCACGACGGCATCACCCGCCCGCTCGGCATGGCCGCCACCTCCTTCGGCCCGCGCCCGGAGGCCGCCGCCACCGAGGACCAGCGGCGGCCCTGGGCCAAGGCCGACCGGGGCATGGTGCGCGGCACCGTCCACGACGAGAACGCCTGGGCACTCGGCGGCGTCGCCGGGCACGCCGGGCTCTTCGCCACCGCGGGCGACCTCGCCGTCTTCGCCCGCACCCTGCTGGCCGGCGGCGCCCACGGACAGGCCCGCATCCTCGGCCCCGACTACGTCGACCTGATGTTCCGCCTCGGCCTCGGCTTCGGCATCGACCAGCCCTGGTTCATGGGCGGCCTCGCCGGGCGCGGCGCCGCCGGGCACACCGGCTTCACCGGCACCTCCCTGGTCCTCGACCGGGCCACCGACACCTTCCTCGTCCTGCTCGCCAACACCGTCCACCCCCGCCGACGCCCGGCCGACTCCGCCCCGCGGGCGGCTGCCGCGACCCTGCTCGCCCGCGCCGCGCGCACCCCGGGGCCGGGGGCCTGACCAGGCCGCGTTTCCAGTGGGGGCCCCATGGCCTCGTACACTTCCCCGGTGCACGCCCCACTCTCCCCCCAGGCCCCCACCGAAGCGCTCCGCGCCGCGCTCGCGGAACTCGTCGACGGGCTTGCGCCCCGGCAGGCCGCCCAGGCCACCGCGCGGCTCATCGCCAACTACCGGGGCGCCACCCCCACCGACGCCCCCGTCCTGCGCGACCGTTCCGACGTGGTCGCCTACGCCGCGTACCGGATGCCCGCCACCTTCGAGGCCGACCGGGCCGTGCTCGGGGCGCTCGCCGACGCCGTGCCCGACTGGACCCCCTCGGGCCACACCGACATCGGCGGCGGCACCGGCGCCGCCGTCTGGGCCGCCGCCGACATCTGGCCCGACCCGGCCGACGCGGCCCCCCGGCCCGTCACCGTGCTCGACTGGGCCGAGCCCGCCCTCGCCCTCGGCCGCGAACTGGCCGCCCGCGCCCCTTCGGCCGCGCTGCGCGACGCCCGGTGGCGCCGGGCCCGGATCGACGCCGCCCTCGACGTCCCGCAGTCCGGCCTGGTCACCGTCTCCTACGTACTCGGCGAGCTGACCCCCGCCGACCGCGCCGCCGTCGTGGACGCCGCCGCGGGCGCCGCCGAGGCGGTCGCCGTCGTCGAGCCCGGCACCCCGGACGGCCACCGGCGGATCATCGAGGCCCGGGACCGCCTGATCGCCGCCGGGTTCCACGTCGCCGCGCCCTGCCCGCACAGCGCCGCCTGCCCCATCGAGGAGGGTGCCGACTGGTGCCACTTCGCCGCCCGGGTCAGCCGCTCCTCCCTGCACCGCCAGGTCAAGGGCGCCTCCCTGGCCTGGGAGGACGAGAAGTTCAGTTACGTGGCCGCCACCCGCTTCCGGCCCGGCCCGGCCGCCGCCCGGGTCGTCCGCAGGCCGCAGACCCGCAAGGGCCTGGTCCTCCTCGACCTCTGCCGGGACACCGAGGAGCTGAGCCGCCAGACCGTCACCAAGCGGCAGGGGCCGCTCTACCGCGCCGCCCGCGACACGGCCTGGGGCGACCCCTGGCCGCCCCGCGAGGACCCCGCCCCCTGACGAGGGCGGGGCCCGCCGCCGCTCAGCCCCGCAGTTCCTGGGTGCAGCACTTCACGCTGCCGCCGCCCTTGAGCAGCTCGCCCAGGTCCATGCCGACCGGCTCGAACCCGCGCTCCCGCAGCGGCCCGAACAGCCCCTGCGCGGCCTGCGGCAGGAAGACCCGCGCCCCGTCGGAGACCGCGTTGAGCCCGAGGACGGCCGCGTCCTGCTCTCGAGCGATGAGCGCGTCGGGGAACAGCCGCCGCAGCACCGCTCGGCTGCCCGGGGAGAAGGCGTCCGGGTAGTACATGATCTCGTCGGTCCGGTCGTCCAGGACGGCCAGCGCGGTGTCCAGGTGGTAGTAGCGCGGGTCGACCAGGTCCAGCCCGATCACCGGCCGCCCCAGCACCTCCTGGGCCTGGGCGTGCGCCAGCGGGCTGGTGCGGAAGCCGCGGCCGGCCAGCAGCCAGTTCCGGGTGACGGCGAAGTCGCCCTCGCCCTCGTTGACGTGGAGGGGTTCCACCGGCTCGCCGAACCCGCGGGCGCGGAACCAGGCCGCGTGCGCCGCCGCCTCGGCCTCCCGCTCCGGATGGGCGAAGCGGGCGCCGAGGACCCGGCCGTCCACCACGGTCGCGCCGTTGGCGGCGAAGACCATGTCGGGCAGGGCCGGGTGCGGCTCCAGCTCCTCCACGGTGTGGCCGAAGGCGCGGTAGCGGTCGCGCAGGTCCTCCCACTGGGCCACGGCCAGCGGGACGTCGACCGGCTTGGCCGGGTTCATCCAGGGGTTGATCGCGTAGGCGACGGTGAAGTACTGAGGCCGGCACATCAGGTAGCGGCGGGCCGCGGCATGACGAGGCAAGGGGACTCCTGTCCTCACGGGCGAAGGGCCCGCCCGGTCGGCGGCCCTGTCGCCATGGTCTGCCCGTGAACTCCCCGCGCGTACCCGACGCGCGGCAATCACCCGCTCTCGCTGTGGTGCGCGGGGTGGTGAGACGGCACGTATCGCCTCGTCGTCGCTGCTACATTGGCGGACATGTCTGAGAAGGCCGCCCCCGCCACGACCCCCGACGCCAGCCGCCGCAGCGACCGCTCCCGCCGCGCGATCTACGAGTCGGCTCTCGCCCTCGTCTCCGAGACCGGGTACGCCAAGCTCACCATCGAGGCCATCGCCGCCCGCGCCGGCGTCGGCAAGCAGACCATCTACCGCTGGTGGCCCTCCAAGGGCGATGTGGTCCTCGAAGCCTTCCTCGACCTGGCCCACCGCTCCGCGGTCCACCCCGAGGCCGGCCCCGACGCCCCCGCCTTCCCGGACACTGGCGACCTCGCCGCCGACCTGAAACTGGTCCTGAGGGCCACCGTCGACGAGCTGAACGACCCCGCGTACGCCGACCCCGCCCGCGCGCTCTGCGCCGAGGGCATCCTCAACCCGCAGCTCGGCGCCCGCTTCCTGGAGCAGGCCCTCGCCCCCGGCCTCCAGCTCTACGGGGCCCGGCTCGCCACCGCCCGGGAGCGCGGGGAGATCGGCGCGGACGCCGAGGTGGCGATTGCCACCGACCTCCTGGTGGCGCCGCTCACCTACCGCTGGCTGATGGGCACCGGCCCGCTCGACCACGGCTACGCCGACGCCCTCGTCGACCACGTCCTCGGCGGCCTGCGGGGAGCCTGACCCGCCGGCCCCGCCGGGTGCGCTGCCCGCGCGCCTCCCCGAGCCCTGACTGCGCCGTCGTGCGCCCCCCACGCCTCCGTGCCCGGTACCCTCCGGCGTCTCCCCGGCCGCCCCGCGCCCGGGGAAGTGGCACCATGGAGCGCACGATGTCGAGGTGAGGGGATTGATGGGCGCGGAGTTCAGCCGTCGCACCGGCGGACAGGGCAGGTTTTCCCAGTGGCTGCACCGGCGGCCGAAGCAGGACCCGGGCGACGAGGCCGCCCGGCGTGAGGAGCTGTTGCTGGCCGCCGCCGAGGCAGGACTGCCCCTGGCGCCCGCCGCCCACCCCGAGGGGTACCTCTGCTCCTGCGCGCGCATCGGCTGCCCCACCCCCGCCCGGCATCCGGTCTCCTTCGCCTGGCAGACCCAGTCGACCACCGACCGGGGCCAGATCGAGCGCTGGGCCCGGCACCAGCCCGAGGCCAACTTCATCACCGCCACCGGCATGGTCCACGACGTCCTCGACGTCCCCCTCCAGGCGGGCCGCGAGGCCCTGGAAGCGCTGCTGGCCGACGGGGTGGAGGTCGGCCCGGTCGCCGAGACGGGCGACGGCCGGATGCTCTTCTTCACCATGACCCGGGGCACCCCCGAGGACGAGGACGAGTGGTGGCCCTGCGAGCTGGACGCCCACCCCGACACCGACGACGACTCACCCGGCCTGCGCTGGCACTGCCGGGGCAGCTACGTCCTGGTCCCCCCGGCCCGCCTCCCGGGCGAGGGCCCCGGCGTCACCTGGGTACGCGGTCCCGAACACCCCCTCCCCGACCCCCTGACCCTCCTCGAACGCCTCACCGACGCCAGCGCCCGCCACACCGGCGAACACGACCCCACCACAGCTTGGCCGTTGGGCCGCTGACCCGCCTGCCGGCCATCCTCAGCCCGGCCGTTCCCGGCTCGGACCGGTGTGTGAGGCCGTCGGCGACCGGCAGACGGCTGCCCGCACGCCACGCCTCAGCCCGGCCATTCCCCGCCCGGCCGGCGCTTGAGGCCGGCAGTGACCCGCGCCGGAGTCCCGGCGCGCCACCCCGTCCCGGGGTCGAGCCCAGCCCTGCCCGCCGCGGGCGCTACTGCCCGACCGCCCCGGTCAGCCCCTCGATCCGGTTGAGGAAGGCGACCCGCCCCTCGGAGTCGGCGTCATCGCGCCCAGGCACGGTGACGACCTGGTTGGAGACCCGCTCCAGGGTCACCGCCCGCTTGATCTGCCCCTTGAGCAGAGCCGCGACCTCGGGCCGCACCGTCAGCGGCACCCCCCGGGCGGCCGTCTGCTTCTCGAAGTGCCGCGTGGTGAAGAGCACCATGGCCCCGCCGTCCTGCGTCCGCAGCGCCAGCGGCGCGAAGTCCCCCTTGTCCAGCGGCTGGTCGACCCACTGGGTGGTGCGCCCCGGCCGGTCGGCGGTGGCCTCGCGCTGCGCCCGCCAGTCGGAGGTGTGCTGCCCGTCGGCGAACAGCTCCCCGCCCTCGCCGAGGAAGCCGGCGTACTCCTTGCTCAGCCGTCCCGGAGCGACGGCGAGGCCGTCGGCGTCCGGCGCCACCGGCACCGCGTGCCCCTGCGGGTCCTCCGAGAACTCCGGTATCTCGTCCGGGGTGAGGATCGAGAGGTAGGCCGCCTTCCACCGCGCGTCGGGCCCGCTCTTGACGAAGGCGACGAACCAGCGGGTGTCCTGCCTCGGGTCGTCGTCCACGTCCCGGTTGCTGTCGGTGTCCGCGAGGAACCAGCGCGGCCACCCGGCCTTCGCCGGGACGAGGAAGCGGGCGTCGGTCAGCTCCAGCGGGTTGTGGCGCGGATTGCCGCCCGGCGTGTTCTTGCCCTTGGCCCGCAGGGCGGCCTGGTTGATCTCGCCGAGCGCGCCGGTCACGTGACCAGCGCTCAGCTTCGGGTCGTACGCCTTGTCCCCGGCGTTGTACGCGTCGGTGAACTCCGCCAGTACCCGGGCCGCCTCGCGCTTCGTGGCGGCGGGGACGACCTCCAGTTCGCCGTGGACGGTGACGCATCCGCTCGCCGCCAGCGCCAGTGCCGAAACCGCCGCCGACAGAGCCAACCCCCGCCGCCTGCTCATCCCTTGCGACCGCCTTCCCTCTCCACGTCCGGGCCCGAACCCTATCGGCCCGGCAGCCGCCCGGCGTACACAGGCCGGGCGCCCCCCGGACGGGAGGCGCGCGCCCCGTGCCCCGGGGCGCGTGCCGCGGAACCTGCCGCGGCCCTCCGTGCGCCCAGGGGGTGCGGCACGGAGCGGGTGCCCGGCGGTGTTTCAATTTCCCGGTGACGCACATCGACGTACTGAGGGTCTTCTGCGGGCCCGACGGCCGGCACGGCAACCGGCTGGGCGTGGTCCGCGACGGCTCCCGGTTCCCGGGGGACGGGGAGCGGCGCGCGCTGGCCGCCCGGCTCGGCTACAGCGAGACCGTCTTCGTCGACGACCCCGAACGCGGCCTCGTCGACATCTGGACCCCGAGCCTGCGCCTCCCCTTCGCCGGCCACCCCTGCGTCGGCGCCGCCTGGCTGCTGGACATCCCCGAACTGGTCACCGGCGCCGGGGTGGTGGCGGCCCGCCAGGACGGCGAGTTCACCTGGATCGAGGCGCGCCCGGAATGGGCCCCGCCGCGCACCCTGCGGGAGTACGGCGACCCGGACGAGGTCGACAGGCTTCCGGTGCCGCCGCCGGGGGAGTGGGTCTACGCCTGGGCGTGGAGCGAGGAGGTGGCGGGGCGGGTCCGGGCCCGGGCCTTCCCCGGCCGGGGCGACGGGGTGGACGAGGACGAGGCCACCGGGGCCGCCGCCCTGCTGCTCACCGCCCGGCTCGGCCGCGCCCTCAACATCAGCCAGGGGCGCGGCTCCCAGCTCCTGACGGCCCCCCAGCGCGACGGCACGGTGGAGGTCGGCGGTCGCGTCGAGATGGCCGGGACCGTACGGCCCTGAGCCGCCCCACGCCGTGTACGCGGGGCTTCGAGGTTCAGGGCGGCGGTCAGGCGGCGCTGAGCGGGAACTCCTGGCCCAGCTCGCGGAAGAGGGCCGTGTTCAGCGCGAAGGCGCGCTTGCACTCGTCGACCACGCGCTGCTTCTCCAGGTCGTCGACGGGCAGGGCGTCGAGCAGTTCGCGGTAGCCGCGCTTGAAGGCGGCCGGGTTGCCTATCGCCTCGAAGACGTAGAACCGCACACCGTCGCCCTTGCGGGCGAAGCCCCAGGTCTTCTCGGCGGTGCCGCGGATGATCTGGCCGCCGGAGAGGTCGCCGAGGTAGCGCGTGTAGTGGTGGGCGACGAAGCCGCCGGGCCAGGTTCGCACGCACTCCCTCACCCGTCCGGCGTAGGCCGCGGTGGCGGGAAGGGCGGTGGCGCGCTGCTGCCAGCCCTCGCCGCGCAGGTGGGCCAGGTCGCGCTCCAGCTCTGCGGTGCGCTCCAGCTCGGGCTGGACGAAGGGGCCCGCCACCGGGTCGTCGGCCAGGGCGGCGACGCCCTCCTCCAGGGCCCGGTACACGAACCAGAGCTGCTCGGTGTACCGGGCGTACGCCTCCACGCCGAGCCGGCCGCCGAGCATGTCGCTCATGAAGGTGCTGGTCTCCGCCTCGGTGTGCTGCTCGTGCGAGGCGTTGCGGATGAGCGTCGAGAAGGGGACGGGCGGGGTGTCCACGGCGGACCTCCGGAGCGTGAAGTGAGGGGGTGGAAACTGCGCCCATCATTCGACTTAGGCTTGCCTAAGTCAACAGTTTGCCGACTGCTCGTCGGTAAAGTTCCCGACATCGGGTCGGCAAAACCTCCCCGGGTCGACCGCCTTCGCCCATGCCGAAGGGGCGGCCCCGGCCTCGCCGGAACCGCCCCTCGCCTCGCGCTGTCCGCTCAGGGAAGCGTCAGGATCTCCGCCCCGGAGTCCGTGACCACCAGGGTGTGCTCGAACTGGGCCGTGCGCCTGCGGTCCTTCGTCACCACGGTCCAGCCGTCGTCCCACATGTCGTAGGTGTGCGTGCCGAGCGTGAGCATGGGCTCGATGGTGAAGGTCATCCCCGGCTCGATCACGGTGGTCGCGTTGGGGGAGTCGTAGTGGGGGATGATCAGGCCGGAGTGGAACGAGGTGTTGATGCCGTGACCGGTGAAGTCGCGCACCACCCCGTAGCCGAACCGCTTGGCGTACGACTCGATGACGCGGCCGATGACGTTGATCTGGCGCCCCGGGCGGACCGCCTTGACGGCGCGGTTCAGCGACTCCCGGGTCCGCTCCACCAGCAGCCGCGACTCCTCGTCCACGTCGCCGACCAGGTAGGTCGCGTTGGTGTCGCCGTGCACCCCGCCGATGTAGGCGGTGACGTCCAGGTTGATGATGTCGCCGTCGCGCAGCACCGTGGAGTCGGGGATGCCGTGGCAGATCACCTCGTTGACCGAGGTGCACAGCGACTTGGGGAAGCCCCGGTAACCCAGCGTCGACGGGTACGCGCCGTGGTCGACCATGTAGGCGTGGGCGATCCGGTCCAGTTCGTCGGTGGTCACCCCCGGCGCGATGGCCTCGGCCGCGGCCGCCATCGCCCGGGCCGCGATCCGGCCCGCCGTCCGCATCGCCTCGACGGTCTCGGGGCTCTGCCGTTCGGGGCCGGTGTACGGGGTGGGCGCGGGCCGGCCCACGTACTCGGGGCGCCGGATGTTCCCGGGCACGGGGCGGGTGGGAGAGATCTCCCCTGGTACGAGCGTCGACTGGCCAGACATGCCGACGAGTGTAGCCAGTCCGGCTCGGGCAACATGGCCCTCATACGGGCCGCACAGCGGCGGCGGAAGGAAGCGAGGGAGCCCTCATGGCACTGTTCAGGAAGCGCGCGGCAGGCAGGCCCGGCGAGTGGTACTACTGCCTCGAACACGGCACCGTCGAGGAGGGCCCGCAGTGCCCGGCGAAGAACCGCCTGGGCCCGTACCCCTCACGGCAGGAGGCGGAGAACGCCATGCGCATCGCCGCCGAGCGCAACCAGAACTGGGAGAACGATCCCCGCTGGCACGACAGGGGTGGCGACGGGGACGACGGCGGCAAGGGCCCGGCAGCCGCCTGACATCCGGCCCCACGAGCGCGGGCGCGGCCCCGGACATGAGGTCCGGGGCTCACCGCCACCCCCTCGCCCACCAGCACGTAGGGTCGCCCCCATGACAACTCACGACTCCGCGGGCGACGCCCCCAAGAAGGCCCCCGCCAAGGACCCCTGGGACCTCCCCGACGTCTCCTCGCTCGTCGTCGGCGTCCTCGGCGGCACCGGCGACCAGGGGCGCGGCCTCGCCTACCGCCTCGCCCAGGCCGGCCAGCGCGTGATCATCGGCTCCCGCGCCGCCGAGCGCGCCCAGGCCGCCGCGACCGGAATCGGCCACGGCGTCGAGGGCGCCGACAACGCCGAGTGCGCTCGCCGCAGCGACATCGTCATCGTCGCCGTGCCCTGGGACGGCCACGCCAAGACCCTGGAGGGGCTCCGCGAGGAGCTGGCGGGCAAGCTCGTCGTCGACTGCGTCAACCCGCTCGGCTTCGACAAGAAGGGCGCCTACGCCCTCACCCCCGAGGAGGGCAGCGCCGCCGAGCAGGCCGCCGCCCTGCTCCCCGGGTCGCGGGTCACCGCGGCCTTCCACCACCTCTCGGCCGTCCTCCTCCAGGACCCGGCCGTCACCTCCATCGACACCGACGTGATGGTCCTCGGCGAGTCCCGCGCCGACACCGACCTCGTCCAGGCCCTCGCCGGGCGCATCCCCGGCATGCGCGGCGTCTTCGCGGGCCGCCTGCGCAACGCCCACCAGGTCGAGTCGCTCGTCGCCAACCTCATCTCGGTCAACCGCCGTTACAAGGCGCACGCCGGGGTCCGCGTCACCGACATCTGACCTGCGCGGCCCGTCCGCGCCCCTGCCGGCGGGTCCGGCGAACGGGGCACAGAGGGCATGGGGGACACTGGACGGCGCCCGTACCACGCCGCCCGACAGGAGCCGCCCCCATGCCCCGCCTCGCTCTGTACGCCCTCGCCGTCTGCGTCCTCACCGTGGCGGCCGCCGTGGTCTCCTTCGTCCAGGGCCAGTGGATCGGCATCCTCTGGGTGCTCATGGCCGGCCTCTCCTCCAACATGGCCTGGTACTACCTGCGCCGCGCCAAGGTCCAGCGACAGCGGCAGACCGCCGGCGCCTGACCCCGCTCAGCCGGCCGGCACCTCGCCGGCGCCCCGCCAGAACTGGTAGAGCCGCCGGCCCCGGTACGTGTCCCACTCGCTCACCCCGAGCCCGCCGAGGACCGCGTCCACCAGGCCGAAGAAGGCCCCGTTGACCTCCGGGACCCACAGCAGCGCGAAGACCGCGAGCAGGCCGTACGGCGCGAAGGGCTCGACCTGGCGGCGCACCTTCGGCGACAGCCAGGGCTCCAGCACGCCGTAGCCGTCCAGCCCCGGCACCGGCAGGAAGTTCAGGATCGCCGCCGTCAGCTGGAGCAGCGCCAGGAACCCGAGCGCGTACCGGAAGTACGGCGGCACCCCGTCCAGCGCGCCCAGCCAGAACGGCGCCGCGCAGACCACCGCGAAGACCGCGTTGGCCAGCGGTCCCGCCGCCGAGATCAGCGAGTGCCGCCAGCGGCCCCGGACGCGGCGCCGCTCGATGAAGACCGCCCCGCCGGGCAGCCCGATGCCGCCGAGGATCACGAAGAGCACCGGCAGCACGATGCTGAGCAGGGCGTGGGTGTACTTCAGCGGGTTCAGCGTGAGGTAGCCCTTGGCGCCCACCGAGATGTCCCCGCTGTGCAGCGCGGTGCGGGCGTGCGCGTACTCGTGGAGGCAGAGCGAGACCACCCAGGCGCCGGTCACGAAGAGGAAGACGGCGAGCCCCACCGCCGGGACGCCCGCCCACACACCCCACCCCGCGGCCGCCGTCACGGCCGTGAGGGCGAGGAAGACCGGACTGATCCGCCGGTCGGCGGAGGGCGGGGACGTCGGCACGCGGCACTCCCTTCTCGGCTGCCCGGACGCGGCAGCCGCCCGGACGCCCCACCGTACGGTCCAGGGCCCGCCCGGCGGGACGACACCGGCCCGACACCGGGGAGGAGTCGGGCCGGCGCCGGGCCGCACGGCCCGGCGGACGCGTGGGCGGGCCCGCCGGCGGCGGCACCGGGACCGCCCCGGCACCGGTGGGGGGACACCGGTGCCGGGACGGAGGCGCCGGTCAGTGGAAGGTGTGCTCCTCCGCCGGGAAGGCACCGCCCACGACCTCGTCGGCGAACTCCTTGGTGGCCGCCGTCATGATCGCCCGCAGATCGGTGTACTTCTTGCTGAAGCGGGGCGCCTTGCCCGGGGTGAGCCCGAAGGCGTCGGTCCACACCAGGACCTGCGCATCGGTCCCGGCGCCCGCGCCGATGCCGACCGTCGGGATCTGGAGCACGCCGGTGACCTCGGCGGCCAGCTCGGCCGGTACCGCCTCCAGCACGACCGCGAAGGCGCCCGCGTCCTGCACCGCCTTGGCGTCCCGCAGCAGTTGCTGCGCGGCCTCCTCGCCACGGCCCTGCACGCGGTAGCCCATGGCGTTGACGGACTGCGGGGTGAGGCCGATGTGGGCCATCACCGGGATACCGGCCTCGACCAGCATCCGGATCTGCTCGTACGAGCGCTCGCCGCCCTCCAGCTTCACCGCGCCCACGCCCGCCTCCTTGACCAGCCGGGTCGCGGTGCGCAGGGCCTGTACGGGCCCCTCCTGGTAGGACCCGAAGGTCAGGTCGGCGACGATCATGGCGCGCCGGGTACCGCGCACCACGGCCGCGGAGAGGAGCGCCATCTCGTCGAGGGTGACCGGCACCGTGGTGTCGTACCCGAGGTGGCAGTTGCCCATCGAGTCGCCGACGAGCAGGACGGGGATGCCCGCCTCGTCGAAGACCGAGGCGGTCATCGCGTCGTAGGCGGTGAGCATGGGCCACTTCTCGCCGCGCTCCTTGGCGCGGGCGATGTCGTGGACGGTGACCCGGCGGGTGGATGTCCCGCCGTAGAGCGCCTTGGGATCGGCGGTGGACTGCGTGGGGGCAGCCGGAAGCTGCGTCATCGCAACGGCTCCTTCTGTCATCTCGAGGCACCCTGACGGTGTCCCCGGACTCCCCTCCATGGTGGCACCCGTGCGGGGCGGACGGGAAGACGTGGGGGCCGGGCGGGGGACGTGACGTGGCAGACAGTGCGACGGCGGATTCCGGCCGCTACCGAGCGTAACTGTGCCCGTTCTGTCACAGCCCCCCGTCCCGTGCGGGACCGCGGAACCACGCGGTCGGCGCCATCCGTCGTCCGGGGAGGAAACCGCCGTCGTGGGCGGCACGGAAGGGCGCCGCTCATCCCCTAGGGTCGGGGTGGAGACGGCGTGGAACAGGCAGCGAGGCGACGACGGCATGGCGCAGGCGTACAGGACGGAACCGGACAGCGACGGCCGCGAGCAGGGGCACCCCGAATCGCGCCTCCGCTCCTTCGCCCGCCGTCTGCGGCACCACCGGGGACCCTGGCGGCGCGGGCTCGTCCTCGCGGCCCTCGCGATCCTCCTCGCGCTGGTCATGGTCGGCCACGCGCGCATCCCCAACTCGATCGGCAGCCTGGGCAGCCTCGGTGAGACCTTCCTGCCCTGGATCGGCCTCGCCCTGCCGGTGCTGCTGGTGGCCGGGCTGGTGCGCCGCTCGGCCACCGCGCTGATCGCGGTGCTGCTGCCCTCGGTGGTCTGGCTCAACCTCTTCGGCGGCCTGGTCACCGACAAGTCCGCCACCGGCGGAGACCTCACCGTCGCCACCCACAACGTCAACGCCGACAACCCCGATCCCGCCGCCACCGTCCGCGACGTCGCCGCTTCCGGCGCCGACGTCCTCGCCCTGGAGGAGCTGAGCCCCGACGTGGTTCCCGCCCTCCGCGAGGCGCTCGCCCCCACCTACCCGCACCACGCCGTCGAGGGCACCGTGGGCCTGTGGAGCAAGTACCCGCTGAGCGGCACCGAGCCGGTCGACATCAAACTCGGCTGGACCCGCGCGCTGCGCTCGACCGTCGACACCCCCTCGGGCCCGCTCGCCGTCTACGTCGCCCACCTCCCCTCGGTACGGGTCAAGGTCGACGCCGGGTTCACCGCCGGGCAGCGCGACAACAGCGCCGAGGCGCTGGGCGTGGCCATCCGCAGGGAGGAGCTGGACCGCGTGGTCCTCCTCGGCGACCTCAACGGCACCATGAACGACCGGGCCCTCTCCCCGGTGACCTCCCAGATGCGCTCCACCCAGGGCGCCGCCGGGAACGGCTTCGGCTTCAGCTGGCCGGCCGCCTTCCCGATGGCGCGGATCGACCAGATCATGGTCCAGGGCGTCGAGCCCGTCTCCTCCTGGACCCTGCCGCGCACCGCCAGCGACCACCTGCCGATAGCGGCCCGGATCAGCTTCGGCTAGGGGCTGCCCGGCCCGCACACGGCGGAGGGGCTGCCGGGAGTGGTGATCTCCCGGCAGCCCCTCCGCCGTGTACGGGGCGCCCGAGGACGGGCCAGCCCTCAGCCCGACTCGCGCCAGCGGCTGGTGATGGGCAGCCGGCGGTCCTTGCCGAAGCCCTTGGCGGAGATCTTGGGCCCCGGCGGGTACTGCCGCCGCTTGTACTCGGCGTTGTCGACCAGCCTCAGCACCCGGGTGACGGTGTCCGCGTCGAACCCGGCCGCCAGGATCTCCTCCCGCCCCTCGTCCCGGTCGACGTAGCGGGCGAGGATCGCGTCGAGCACGTCGTAGTCGGGCAGCGAGTCGGTGTCGACCTGGCCCGGGCGCAGCTCGGCGCTGGGCGGCTTGGTGACGGAGTTCTCCGGGATCGGGGGGGTCTCGCCGCGCTCGGCCGCCACCTTGTTGCGCCAGCGGGCCAACCGGAAGACGGTCGACTTGTAGACGTCCTTGATGGGGCCGTAGGCGCCGACCGAGTCGCCGTAGAGGGTCGAGTAGCCGACCGCCAGCTCCGACTTGTTGCCCGGGGCCAGCACGATCTGGCCCTCCTGGTTGGAGACGGCCATCAGCGTGGTGCCGCGCAGCCGCGACTGGAGGTTCTCCTCGGCCAGGCCGGTCAGCCCCAGCTGCCCCATGTAGGCGTCGAACATCGGGGCGATGGAGACGGTCCGGTAGTGCAGCCCGGTGCGCCGGGCCAGTTCGGCCGCGTCGTCCTTGGAGTGCTCCGAGGAGTACTTCGAGGGCATCGAGACGCCGTAGACGTGCTCGGCGCCGATCGCGTCCACGGCGAGGGCCGCGGTGAGCGCCGAGTCGATGCCGCCGGAGAGGCCGATCAGCACGGAACGGAAGCCGTTCTTGCGGACGTAGGCGCGCAGGCCGGTGACCAGGGCGCGGTAGACCTCCTCGTCGTCGTCGAGCGGCGGGACGATCGTGCCCGGGTACTCCACCGGGCCCGGCTCGGCCACCGGCTCCCCGGAGAGGACCACGCGGTCGATGCGCAGCCCGTCGTCCACCACGCCGTTCGGCGCGTCGGCCGCGGCGGCGGGGAGGTCCAGGTCGAGCACGAGCTGGGTCTCGGCGAACTGCGGGGCGCGGGCCAGTACGGCGCCGGAGGCGTCCACCACGATGGTGTCGCCGTCGAAGACCAGCTCGTCCTGGCCGCCGGTCATCGCCACGTAGGCGGTGACGCAGCCGGCCTCCTGGGCGCGCTTGCGGACCAGTTCCAGGCGGGTGTCGTCCTTCTCCCGCTCGTACGGTGAGGCGTTGACGGAGAGCAGCAGGCCCGCGCCCGCCGCCCGGGCCGCCGGCACCCGGCCGCCTTCCTGCCACAGGTCCTCGCAGATGGCGAGGGCGACGTCGACGCCGCGCACCCGGATCACCGGCATGGTGTCGCCGGGCACGAAGTAGCGGAACTCGTCGAAGACGCCGTAGTTCGGCAGGTGGTGCTTGGCGAAGGAGAGGGCCACCTCGCCCCGGTGCAGCACCGCCGCCGCGTTCTGCGGGGCGCCGGCGGGCTGGCCGTAGCGGGGCTGGGCGCTGGAGCGGTCCAGGTAGCCCACGACCACGGGCAGGTCGCCGAGGCCCTCGTCGGCGAGGCGCGCGGCCAGCGCCACCAGCGCCGACCGGGAGGCTTCGACGAACGACGAGCGCAGCGCGAGGTCCTCGACCGGGTAGCCGGTGAGGATCATCTCGGGGAACGCCACGAGATGCGCGCCCCGCTCGGCCGCCTCGCGGGTCCGGTGGACGACGGCGTCGGCGTTGCCGTGGAGGTCGCCGACGGTGGCGTCGATCTGGTTCAGGGCGAGTCGTAGTCGATGCACGCCCGCCAGTGTAATCGTCACAACGACGCGATGTCGCCGGGAGGCGCGGCGGCTCCCCGCGCGCGGCGGGCGCGGGGAGCCGTACGGGACCCACGGTCCGAGCAGGTCAGCGGCGGTAGCCGAGGACCGTCATCATCCCCGCCTCGGCGTGGTAGACGTTGTGGCAGTGCAGCATCCACAGCCCCGGGTTGTCCGCGTCGAAATCGGCGGTCAGGGTCTGGTGCGGCAGGATCACCGCGGTGTCCTTGCGCGGCCCGCCCTTCGCCGAGGAGAGCGCGAAGGTGTGGCCGTGCAGGTGGAGCGGGTGCCACATGTCGGTCGCGTTGCTGAAGACCAGCCGCACCCGCTCCCCGGCCCGCACCGGGTACCGCTCGGACGCCTGGTAGGGCCGCCCGTTGAACGCCCAGTCGTACGCGGCCATCCCCCCGGTCAGCTGGAACCGCACCGTCCGGTCAGGGGAGCGGGCGGGCAGCGCCGCCGACGGGTCCGCCGTCAGCCGGCCGGCGGTCAGCACCTTCCCGTCCAGTTCCTTCGGCCGCGCCCCGGCCTTCGGCGCCGACCCGCCGCCGGTACGCAGCAGGGCCCGGGCGGTGGCGTCCTTCCCCTCGGCCAGCGCGGTCAGCGCGAAGACCCCGTCGCCCGCCGTCACCAGCACGTCGTACCGCTCGCCCATGCCGAGCAGCAGCGCGTCCGTCCCGGCGTGCTCCACCGGGAACCCGTCGCTGTGCGTCACCGTCATCCGGTGCCCGCCGAGCGCCACCCGGTAGGCGGTGTCCCCGCCGGCGTTGACCAGCCGCATCCTGATCCGGTCGCCCGGCTTCGCCCGGAACACCTCGGGGTCCTCGACCGTCCGCCCGTTGACCAGGTGGTACGGGTACCTCACGTCCCCGGCGTCGCCGCCGAGCAGGTCGCTGCGGGCGTCCATCATCATCCGCGAGGGCCCGGGCGGCTCCTCGGTCCGCGCCGGCCCGCCGTGCCCGCTGTGGCCGCCGCCCTCCCCGTCGTCGGAGCCGTGGTCCATGCCGGACGCCATGCCCCGGCTCAACTCGGCGAGAACCCCGTCCGGCGTGGACCCCTCCACGCCGTCGACCCAGTCGTCCACCACGACGACCCACTCGTGGTCGTAGGCGAGCGGCTCCTTCGGGTCCTCCACGATCAGCGGGGCGTACAGCCCCCGGTCCTGCTGCGTCCCGCTGTGCGGGTGGAACCAGTACGTCCCCGGGTGCGGCACGGTGAAGCGGTACGTGAAGTCGGCGCCGGGGCGTACGTCCTTCTGGGTCAGCCCGGGGACTCCGTCCATGTCGTTGCGCAGGGCCAGGCCGTGCCAGTGCAGCGAGGTCGCCTCGGGCAGATGGTTGGCGAGGGTGAGCGCCAGGGTGTCCCCGGCGGTGACCCGCACCTCGCGGCCGGGCAGCCGGTCGCCGTAGGCCCAGGTCGGGACGGTGACGGGGCCGAGGTCGAGCCGGGTCTCGGCCGCGGTCAGCCGGACCTCGCGGACCCGGCCGCCGCCGGCCCGTGCCCGCTCGGCGTCCGCGACCTCGCGGCCCGCCGGGTCGATCCAGTCGTCGGCACCGGTCGCGGCCCCCGGGCCGTGGTCGGAGCGGGTCCCGCCGGAGGAGGAGCAGGCGGCCAGCAGCCCGGTCCCGGCCAGGCCGAGTCCGGCGCCGAGGAGCGAGCGGCGCGTGGGTGTACGCATGGGGAAGTCACCTTCGTCGTCGGTGGTGTGCGGTGGGCGAGGCGTGCGGAGACGCGCCTCCGGCGCGGGCGGGAGGCGGCGGTTCCGGCGGGCCTAGATCCGCAGGACCGACAGGCGGGCGAGGGTGAGACGGGTGGGCGGCGCTATCGGCCACTGGGCGCCCCGGCGGCCGGCGAGCGGTACGCGCGGGGCGGCGCCTGCGGCGGCCCCCCGCCACCGCAGGCCCCCGGCGCGCAGCAGGAGGCCCAGGGTGAGCGCGGCGAGTACGGCCAGGCAGACCGACAGGGGGTCGGTGCCGGGCAAGGGGGAGTCGGCGGGGCTCGCCGGGGCCCCGGCGACGGCGGGGGAGCGGGCCTCCTCGGCGGCGCCGGGCGGGGGCTCGTGGGCGGCGGGAGGCCGCGCCCCGGCCGCCGTGACCGTACCCGGCCCCCGCGCACCGCTGTGCGCACCACCGTGGTCCCCGGCCGGATGCCCGAGCGTGTGCATGGTGAGGACGCCGAGGAGCAGGGCGGCGAGCAGCAACAGGCGTCCCGCCCGCCCGGCCACCGTCCTCGTCCGCATGGGCGGCAGCCTACCCCTCCCGGGTATGGGGTCGGACAGCCCCTAGTCGCGTACGCCCCGCTTGCGCAGCAGCTCCGCCATCAGGGCGATCTCCGACCGCTGGGCGTCCACCATCCCCTTGGCCAGCCGTTGCTCGGGACCGACCACGCAGGCGCTGACGCATCCCTCGGCCATGTGGACGCCGCCCTTGTGGTGGGCGGTCATCAGCCGCAGGTAGAGGATCTCGGCGGCCTCACCCCCGGTCTTCCGCAGCCGTTCCAGCTCGGCCTTGGTCGCCATCCCCGGCATCAGCGCGCCGTCCTTCCCCGGCCTGTGCCGCATCCCCATCCAGGCCATCGGCGCCTCCTCGGAGACCTTCGGCAGCCCCCACAGGTCCAGCCAGCCCAGCATCATGCCGCGCTGGTTGGCCTGGGTGTTGGCGATGTCGTAGGCGAGGGTGCGGATCTCCTCGTCGTCGGTGCTGTCCCGGACGACGAACGACATCTCCACCGCCTGCTGGTGGTGGACGGCCATGTCCCGGGCGAACCCGGCGTCGGCCGAGTCCGCCGCCGGGACGGCGGGCGCGGGGGCCGGCTCCTCGCCCCCGGCGGCGGCCACCGCGGCCACCGAACCGAGGGCGACCAGCACCGCCGCCGCGCCCGCCGCGAGCGCCGTACGGGGCCTCACGAGGCGAGGCCCCCCGTGCAGGCGGCGCCCGGCTCGGGCGTCTGCGGGCCCTGCACGTACTTGGTGAAGAACTGCGCGACGCGCGGGTCGTCCGCGCTGTCCACGGTCACCTGCTTGCCCCAGGCGCTCAGCATCAGCGCGCCCTGCTGCTTCTCCACCGGGCTCATCAGCGAGTACGGGGTGGCCTTGACGCGCTCGGCGAACTTGTCGATGTCGGCCGGGTCGGCGTCGCCGTTGTGGGTCACCCAGACGGCTCCGTGCTCCAGCGAGTGGACGGCGTTGACCTCCGGTATCGCCTTCTCGTACACGTCGCCGTCGCAGTTCATCCAGACCTGGTTGTGGTCACCGCCCACCGGCGGGGTCATCGGGTACGAGACCGGCGTCGTGACGTGGTCGCGGCCCAGCTCCTCGGCCTTCCACGCCTTCTCGCCCTTGACCGGCTTCTCCGCCTGTTCCTTCTCCGCCGCCTCCGCCTGCTCCTTCTCGTCCGCCTTCTGGAGGAAGAAGTACCCGCCCCCGCCTATCAGCCCGACCGCGACCAGCGTGCTGACGCCTATGAGGAGCAGGCGGTTGCGGCGCTCACGGGCCTGCTCGCCCGCGCGCATGCGCTGGATGCGAGCACGGCGGTCCTCGGCGGACCCGGGGGTGTTCCTGGTCGAACCCATGATGTGTCCTTTACGCGATCGTGGGGCGGGCGGGCCCGCTGATCGTAAGGGGGAGCGGGGTGTCCGAGGCCATACCGCTGCCCGTAATCTGGCCGAAACCCCTGGCCGTGATACTGGTGGGGCACCCACACGCTGGGCGGTGGCGCACAGACCGTCTGAACTGCAAGGATGTAGCTATGGACAAGCAGCAGGAGTTCGTGCTTCGTACGCTGGAGGAGCGCGACATCCGGTTCGTGCGCCTGTGGTTCACCGACGTCCTCGGCTTCCTCAAGTCGGTCGCCGTGGCCCCGGCCGAGCTGGAGCAGGCGTTCGACGAGGGCATCGGCTTCGACGGCTCCGCCATCGAGGGCTTCGCCCGCGTCTACGAGTCCGACATGATCGCCAAGCCCGATCCGGCCACCTTCCAGGTGCTGCCGTGGCGCGCGGAGGCCCCCGGCACCGCCCGCATGTTCTGCGACATCCTGATGCCCGACGGCTCGCCGTCCTTCGCCGACCCGCGCTACGTCCTCAAGCGGGCCCTGGCCAAGACCTCCGACCTGGGCTTCACCTTCTACACCCACCCGGAGATCGAGTTCTTCCTGCTGAAGAACAAGCCGGTGGACGGCTCCCGCCCGATCCCCGCCGACAGCTCCGGCTACTTCGACCACACCCCGCAGAACGTCGGCATGGACTTCCGCCGCCAGGCGATCACCATGCTCGAGTCGATGGGCATCTCCGTCGAGTTCAGCCACCACGAGGGCGCCCCCGGCCAGCAGGAGATCGACCTCCGCTACGCCGACGCGCTCTCCACCGCCGACAACATCATGACCTTCCGCCTGGTCATGAAGCAGGTCGCGCTGGAACAGGGCGTGCAGGCGACCTTCATGCCCAAGCCCTTCTCGGAGTACCCGGGCTCCGGCATGCACACCCACCTCTCCCTCTTCGAGGGGGACCGCAACGCCTTCTACGAGTCCGGCGCCGAGTACCAGCTCTCCAAGGTGGGCCGCTCCTTCATCGCCGGCCTGCTGCGCCACGCCGCCGAGATCTCCGCCGTCACCAACCAGTGGGTCAACAGCTACAAGCGCATCTGGGGCGGCTCGGCCCGCTCCGCCGGCGCCGGCGGCGAGGCCCCCTCGTACATCTGCTGGGGCCACAACAACCGCTCGGCCCTGATCCGCGTCCCGATGTACAAGCCCGGCAAGACCGGCTCGGCCCGCGTGGAGGTCCGCTCCCTCGACTCCGGCGCCAACCCGTACCTCTCCTACGCCGTCCTCCTCGCCGCCGGCCTCAAGGGCATCGAAGAGGGCTACGAACTCCCCCCGGGCGCCGACGACGACGTCTGGGCCCTCTCCGACGCCGAACGCCGCGCCATGGGCATCGAACCCCTCCCGCAGAACCTGGGCGAGGCCATCTCCCTCATGGAACGCAGCGAACTCGTCGCCGAAACCCTGGGCGAGCACGTGTACGACTTCTTCCTGCGCAACAAGAAGCAGGAGTGGGAGGAGTACCGGTCAGAGGTGACGGCGTTCGAGCTGAAGAACCTGCTGCCGGTGCTGTAGGGGCGCGCCGGTCCCGTCCCCCGGACGCCGGTCAGGCCCGTGCTCGCCGAGCACGGGCCTCAGTGAGGTGTGGGCGGCTCGGCCGGATGACCGTCCTCCCAGGTGCGGGGGCCGGGGTGGCCTGCGAACAGGCAGCAGGCGTCTCCGTGGGGAAGTGGACCGGTGCCGGGGCAGTCGGTGCGGGCGACCAAGGAGACCTGGTCGGCTCTGCTCCAGCGCAGTCAGAGGGCGGTACCGCGATCCGTCTCGTCCAGGAAGCCGTAGTGCTCGCTGCCCGCGTGCGAAGCGGCGAGTTGGCACGGTACGGCCGCATCGACGCATCCTGATGCGGTCCGAGCCCGGGCTTCGTCGGCCAGGCCTGGCGGTACGCGGCGCCAGTGCGGACACCTGGTCATGATGCGGAGCCCCGGACGGGGGTGGCGTCCGCTTCCGCACATGCGGTGCACCGGCTGCACGTGCAAGGCGGGAACTCGCCGACGGCAACCGGGACAGGACCGTCCGCTTCGACCTGCACCACCGTCACCGGCCCCCATGTGCGGCCGGAGTCCCGGGAGACCTTCCGTGTCATAGCAGTCCGCTTTCCCATGGTCAAGGCGGTTCCCTTTCCTTTCGCCGGACCTTTCCTGGCCTGTGATCAGGAAATAGCGCGGAGTACCGGACGGCCACGGCACTTCCGCGGCACTCTTGACGCAGATCCGTGCAAGCCGCCCGAGAGCACCGGATTCGGGGGAAGGATGGGCGCATGGGACTGGCGGAGCGACGTAGAGCTAGGGGCTACAGCCAGGAGAAGCCGGCGCACTTGCTCGGCGTGGACCGTACGACGGTGGGGCGTTGGGAGAGTGGCAGGGTCTTCCCTCAGCCGCCGCAGCGGAGAGGACTCGCCAACGCTCTCGGGCTCGGCCTGGACGAGTTGGACTGCCTCCTGGCGATGCCTGCCGCTAGGGTCCAGGAGACCGCTCGGTGCCAGACCGAGGAATCCCCGACAGCGGGAGACTCCGACGAGATGGTGCGTCGCGCTTTCGAACGAAGGCTGAGACCGTGCGTGAGCTGGGCGGGGACAGTGCCAACGGTGGGTGGCTGCGGTTCGACGGGGCGCGGCTCTCGGAGGAGCGGGGAGCGCGTTACGTGCAGCTCGGGCGGTTCGACCTGGCGGAAGAGACTCTGACGGGCGCGTTGAAGCAGTCGGATCTTGCGGCCGGGCACTCGTACCGGAGGCGGGGTGCGGTCCTCACCGATCTCGCGGTCGTCGGCGTGCGGCGGGGTGATGCGGAGCAGGTGGTGGCGTACGGGGGTGAGGCGGTGGGGCTGGCTCGGGCTACGGGTTCGGGTTACGTGGTTCGTAGACTCCACGCTCTGCGTGGCGAGTTGGGCTCCCTGGAGGAGGATCGTCGGGTGGCCGGGCTGGGTGCGGAGATCGCCGTGCTGGGGACGTCGTGACGAGAGGGGCAGGTATGTCGGAAGTTGAAGGGGCCCGGTTGTTCCGGGAGAGCTGGATCGCCGGGGTGCGGCGGCATTTCCCTGGGGAGCCGAAGGCGGGTTATGTCACGCCGTGGGAGGGGACTCCGGAGTGGGAGCGGGAGGCTGCCGGGGCCGTGTCGGCACAGGTGAGGCAGTTCGTGGAGGTGAGTGCGGGGAAGGCGGGGCGGCTTTCGCGGGAGCAGAAGGGGCGGTTCGTCGCCACGTGCTGGACGGCTCAGATGTACAAGCACTTCGAGGAGCCGAAGCCCGGATATGTGGCCGACCGGGCCGAGCTGCCGAAGTGGCAGCAGGAGACCGACGCCGACATCTTCGAGGCGATCGAGAGGCATGTCCCGCAGAGTTGAGCGGGGTGGATGCTGAAAGCCCGAAGCGAAAGGGGGGTGGGCGCGCGTGAACGCGCGCCCACCCCCCTTTCGTGTGCGGTCAGACGAAGCGTTCGCCCATCTCGTCCATGGTGATCACCATCAGTTCCATGGGGTCCTCGGCCTCTTCGTCCTCCTCGATCCAGAGCTGCATGGCGAGGCGCAGGGCGACGAGGAAGGCGGCGGCCATGACGCGGGCGCGGACCGGGTCGGTGGGGCTGCGGGCGGCGAGGGCGGCGGCCAGGTCGCGTTCGAGGGTGGCGAGGGTGCCGAGCTGGCGGCCGAGCAGGGAGGGGTGGCTCATCGCGAGGCGGGTCTGCTGGGCCCATTCGCGGCGCGGGGGGTCGAGGCGGGCGGCGCGCAGGACCAGGGCGGCGGCGCGCAGGGCCTGCCAGTTGGTCTCCTCGGCGGGCCGTTCGCGTACCGAGTCGAGGAGGTGCTGGAGGTACTGCTCCCGGCCGAAGAGGACGGCGTCCTCCTTGCCGGCGAAGTAGTTGGAGAAGGTACGCCGGGAGATGCCGGCGGCGTCGGCGATGGCCTCCACCGTCACGTGGTCCAGGCCGTGCTCGCGGGTGAGCCGCATCGCCGCCTCGTGGACGGCCTGGCGGGTGGCGGCCTTCTTGCGTTCACGCAGGCCGACCGGTGCGTCGGGGGTGGCCGCCGGGGGCTCCTCGGTGCTGTCCATGGGGCGGATATTACTCACTCATTACCCAATGGGCATTATTGCAGGGTGAGCAAACTTGCCCAGTGTGCATGTAAGGTGCATCAGTCACATCATCTGCTCATCACCTCCGGAGGTTGCGCGTGAGCGCACACTCGGCCGCGCGGCAACAGGCCGCCGCCCCGATGGACCACCAGCACGTCATGCGCGCCTTCAGGGGCCTGCTGGTCGTCCTGTTCGTGGCGATGATCAGCGGCACCGTGGTGTCCGTCGCCCTGCCGCAGATCATCGGCTCGCTCGACGGCACCCAGTCGCAGTACACCTGGGTGGTCACGGCGACGCTGCTGGCCTCCACGGCGTCGACGCCCATCTGGGGCAAGCTCGCCGACCTGTTCAGCAAGAAGCTGCTGCTCCAGATCGCCATCGGGCTGTTCATCGTCGCCTCGCTGGCCTGCGGATTCGCCCAGAACACCGGGCAGCTCATCGGCTTCCGCGTCATCCAGGGCCTCGGTATGGGCGCCCTCCAGGTCCTGGTCCAGGTGATCATCGCCGCGATGATCAGCCCCAAGGAGCGCGGCCGGTACAACGGCTACCTCGGCGGTGTCATGGCCGTCGCCACCGTCGGCGGGCCGCTGCTCGGCGGCTTCATCACCGACACCTCCTGGCTCGGCTGGCGCTGGTGCTTCTTCATCGCGGTGCCCTTCACCCTGATCGCCCTGGCGATGCTGAGCCGCACCCTGCACCTGGACGAGATCAAGCGCCCCGACACCAAGGTCGACTACCTCGGCGCCGCGCTGATCGCCGCCGGTGTCTCGCTGCTGCTGCTCTGGGTCACCTTCGTCGGCAACGACTTCGACTGGATCTCCTGGCAGACCCTCGCCATGGTCGCGGGCAGCGTCCTGCTGCTGGGTGGCGCCGTCGTGGTCGAGGCCAAGGTCGCCGAGCCGGTCGTGCCGCTGCACGTGGTGCGGCGCCGTGACCCCGCGCTCGCCATCGTCGCCTCCCTCGCGGTGGGCATGGCGATGTTCGGCGGGGCCGTCTTCCTCGGCCAGTACTTCCAGATCGGGCGCGGCTACTCGCCGACCGAGGCGGGGCTGCTCACCATCCCGATGATGGCGGGCGTGCTCGTCTCGTCCACCGTCGCCGGGCGGCTGGTCTCCAAGACCGGCAAGGTCAAGCCGTACATCATCGCCGGTGTGGTGCTGCTGACCATCGGTTTCCTCGGGCTCTCACTGATCGACCACAAGACCTCGCTGGTCGGGGTCTCGCTCGGGATGCTCGCCGTCGGCGCCGGAGTCGGCATGTCGATGCAGAACCTGGTGCTGGTCCTCCAGAACACCGTGCCGCTCTCCGAACTGGGCGCGGCCAGCGGCTCCATCACCTTCTTCCGGTCGCTCGGCGGCACCGTCGGGGTCTCCGTGCTCGGCGCGGTCCTCGCCAACCAGGTCTCCACGAAGATCGCCGACGGGCTGGCCCGGCTCGGGATCGACCCGGCGGCCGGGGACTCCGGGAGCGGGACGCTCAACATCGCGGCGATGCCTCCGCAGATCCAGGAGGTCGTGCGGGCCGCCTACGGGGAGGCGACCGGGCACATCTTCCTGATCTCGGCCGGGATCGCGCTCGTCGGCGTGGCGGCCACGCTCTTCCTCACGCCCACGCGGCTGCGGGACAGCGTGGACCTGGCCGAGGATGCGGGGGAGGCCGAGCCGGTTCCGGCTGCCGCCGGGTGAGCCCTTGGGAGTACTGACCTCGGGCCTTGCCGCCCCCGCCGGGTTCCGCCTGGTGGGGGCGGCGACGTTCTCCCGGCCCCCGGTCCGGGTGGTCCCGGACGCCGGCCGGGCTCGGGCGGCGCCCGGCGGGCTCGATCTGCCCGACCGGGCCGGGCCCTTCCGGCGAGTGCCTGGGTCCGCCGGCGGGTGATGCCTGGTCTCCCCGGGCCGGTGGGCGACCGCTGTCTCAGGTGAAGGCCCATCGGGTCTGGCCGGAGGAGGGGCCCTTGGCGAAGCCGAAGGCGCGGTGCGGGGGGACGGCGAAGACCAGGGCGCTGGTGCCGTCCGGGTGGTGGAAGGCGCCGTCGGCGACGTCGAAGTGCCAGTCGGGGCCGTACTTGGCGGACCAGGCGGAGGCCAGGGAGGTCAGGCGCCCGGTGTCGCTGACCAGGACCGCCTCGCCCTCCACCACCAGGTCGAGGCCGTCCGACAGGGTGTTGGTGCCGGTGGTCAGGACCACCTGCTGGTTCTGGGCGAGGTTGCGGGCCTTGCGCTCCTCGGCGCCGGTGGCGAAGTGCAGGGCGCCGTGCTGCCAGACGGCCAGCAGCGGTGTCACGTGCGGGCGGCCGTCCGGGCGTACCGTCGTCAGCCAGAAGACCTCCGAGCGGCGCAGCAGGTCCACGGCGGCGGACCACGGGACCGCTTCGGCGCCCGGGGCGCTGTAGCGGGGGTCGAGTGCCGTCGACACCCGGGCCCGTTCCCGTTCGCCGTGTCCGCCGGCCGGGGTGCTCGCCCCGGCGCTGTCCGTGGCCTTGTCCCTGTCCGTGCCCATCGGTCCCACTCTCCTCGTCCCCGCTGTCCGGAACGGCCCCGCCGCGCCGCCTGGCCCGGGCGAACCGGGTGGCGCGGCGGGGACCGCCCCCTTACGACTCCGGGGCTGCGCGGAACTCATCGGTCCTCGCCGGTTCTCTTTCCGCGGCGCCTGGCCCGGCGGCCCCCGGCCGTACGTCGGCAAGGCGCTAGGCTCGGGACCTGCCGGGCGCGTCCGACCCCGAGGACCGTCCCGACCAGCACATTTCCGGCACGCGGGCAGGCAGGAGACGGGCGCATGACCATCCCGCAGGGACGACGGAGCAGCACCTTCACCCGGCTGCTGCGGCACGGTTTCACCGACCCCTCCAGCGCCGAGCGGCTGCTCGGCTGCGACGCGCTCGCCCCGGTCGCCGAGGACACCGTCCTGCTCGACGCGCTCGCCGCCACCGCCGATCCCGACCTCGCCCTGCTCGGCCTGGTCCGGCTCGCCGAGGCCGAGCCGGAGGAGGAGCGGCAGCGGCTGCTGTCCACCGTGGTCACGGCCAAACCCTTGCGCGACCGGCTGCTCGGCGTGCTCGGCGCCTCCGAGGCGCTCGGCGACCACCTCGCCCGCCACCCGCAGGACTGGCGGGCGCTGGCCGTCTACGAGTCGGCCGATCTCCACCCCGGCGTCGAGGAGTTCACCCGCGGCCTCGCCGACGCCACCGACCCCGACTCGCTTCGCGTCGCCTACCGGCGCTGCCTGCTCTCCATCGCCGCCCGCGACGTCTGCGGCACCATCGACGTCGCCGAGACCGCCGCCGAACTGGCCGACCTGGCCACCGCCACCCTCCGCGCCGCCCTGCGCGTCGCCGAGGACGCCGCTCCCGAGGACGCCGCCCGCTGCCGGCTCGCGGTCATCGCCATGGGCAAGTGCGGCGGCCACGAACTGAACTACGTCTCCGACGTCGACGTCATCTTCGTCGCCGAGCCGGCCGACTCCGGCGAGGGGGACGAGGCCCCCGCCCTCCAGGCCGCCAACCGGCTCGCCGCCCACCTGATGCGGATCTGCTCCGAGACCACCGTCGAGGGCACCATCTGGCCGGTCGACGCCAACCTCCGCCCCGAGGGCCGCAACGGGCCCCTGGTCCGCACCCTCTCCAGCCACCTCGCCTACTACCAGCGGTGGGCCAAGACCTGGGAGTTCCAGGCGCTGCTGAAGGCCCGCCCGGTCGCCGGCGACGCCGAGCTGGGCGCCGCGTACATCGAGACCATCGCGCCGCTGGTCTGGCACGCGGCCGAGCGGGACAACTTCGTGCCGGACGTGCAGAAGATGCGCCGCCGGGTGGTCGACAACATCCCGGCGCACCAGATCGGGCGGGAGCTGAAGCTCGGCCCCGGCGGGCTGCGCGACGTCGAGTTCGCCGTGCAGCTCCTCCAGCTCGTGCACGGCCGCAGCGACCCGTCGCTGCGCTCCGGCAGCACCCTGGTCGCGCTCGCCGCACTGGCCGCCGGAGGTTACGTCGGGCGGACCGACGCCGCCCAGCTCGACGACGCGTACCGCTTCCTGCGCTCGATGGAGCACCGCATCCAGCTCTACCGGCTGCGCCGCACCCACCTCGTCCCCGAGGGCGAGGGGGACCTGCGGCGGCTGGGGCGGTCGCTGGGGCTGCGGAGCGAACCGGTGGTCGCCCTCAACCGGGCCTGGCGCCGCCACGCGGGGGTCGTCCGCCGCCTGCACGAGAAGCTGTTCTACCGGCCGCTGCTCGACGCGGTCGCCCAACTCGCCCCGGGAGAGGAGCGGTTGTCGACCGAGGCGGCCCGCGAACGCCTCGTCGCGCTCGGCTACGACGACCCCAGCGGCGCCCTGCGCCACCTGGAGGCCCTCGCCTCCGGCGTCAGCCGCAAGGCCGCCATCCAGCGGACCCTGCTGCCGGTGCTGCTCGGCTGGTTCGCCGACTCCGCCGACCCGGACGCGGGCCTGCTCAACTTCCGCAAGGTCTCCGACGCCCTCGGCCAGACCCCGTGGTACCTGCGGCTGCTGCGCGACGAGGGCGCCGCCGCCGAGAACCTGGCGCGCGTCCTGTCGGCCGGGCGGCTCGCCCCCGACCTGCTGATGCGCGCCCCCGAGGCGGTCGCCCTCCTCGGCGACGTGCGCGGCCTGGAGCCACGCGGCCGCGCCCAGCTGGAGCAGGAGGTGCTGGCCGCCGTCCGCCGCTCCGACAACGCCGAGCACGCCGTGGCCGTGGCCCGCGGCGTGCGCCGCCGCGAACTCTTCCGCACCGCCGCCGGCGACCTCATCGGCTCGTACGGCACCGAGGAGAGCCCCGCCGAAGCCGACCCCGGCGCCCTGGTCGACCGGGTCGGCTCCGCCCTGTCCGACCTCAACGCCGCCACCCTCGCCGGGACCCTGCGCGCGGTGGTCCGCGACGGCTGGGGCGACACCCTGCCGACCCGCTTCACCATCATCGGCATGGGCCGCTTCGGCGGCCACGAGCAGGGATACGGCTCCGACGCCGACGTGCTCTTCGTCCACGAGCCGCGCGAAGGCGTCGACGAACAGGAGGCCGCCAAGGCGGCCAACCGGGTCGTGACCGAACTGCGCCGCCTGCTGGAGGTCCCCAGCGCCGACCCGCCCCTGGTCATCGACCCCGACCTGCGGCCCGAGGGCAAGACCGGGCCGCTGGTCCGCTCGCTCGCCTCCTACGCCGCGTACTACCGGCGCTGGTCGCAGGTGTGGGAGGCGCAGGCCCTGCTGCGGGCCGAGCCGGTCGCGGGCGACGCCGAACTCGGCGCGCGCTTCGTCGAGCTGGTCGACCCGCTGCGCTACCCGGCGGAGGGGCTCGGCGAGGACGCGGCCCGCGAGATCCGCCGCCTGAAGGCCCGCATGGAGTCCGAGCGACTGCCGCGCGGCGCCGACCCGACCCTCCACACCAAGCTGGGCCGGGGCGGCCTCTCCGACGTCGAATGGACCGTCCAGCTCCTCCAGATGCGGCACGGCTGGGCCGAACCGGGGCTGCGCACCACCGGCACCCGGCCCGCGCTGGCCGCAGCCGTCGCCGCCGGGCTGCTCCCCGCCGAGGAGGCCGCCATGCTGGACGAGGCGTGGGTCCTCGCCACCCGGGTCCGCAACGCCGTCATGCTGGTCCGGGGCCGGCCGGGCGACACCTTCCCCGCCGACGGCCGCGAACTGGCCGCCGTCGCCCGCTACCTGGGGTACGAACCGGGCCACGTCGGCGACATGCTGGACGACTACCGGCGGACGACGCGACGGGCGAGGGCCGTGGTGGACGAGGTGTTCTACGGGGCCGCCGCCCACTGAGGTGCTCCTGAGCGGCGGAGCGGGCGCCGGCGTGGGCGTGGAAGCGGCCCCGGCCGCCCCGCCGGGAAGCTCCGCTCAGGAGCGCCGCCGGTGTTTCAGCTCGGCTTCGTAGAGGTGGCGGCGGCCCTCGGCGAGCCGGTCGGTCAGCTCGGACTCCAGGGCGGTGAAGGGTCGGTAGTAGCCGTCGTCGTACTCCTCGACCAGCTGGAACGTCCAGTGGCCCGGGGTGATGTTCCGGCCCACCAGCTCGGTGCGGACCCGCTCCGCCTCCTCGGGGTGGCCGGCCTCGCCCAGCAGGCGCACCGCCTCGTCGAGCTGGAAGTCGGCGGTGCCGGTCAGCTGGTGGAAGGAGTAGAGGTGGCCGCGGGCCCGCTCGGTGGTCTCCAGTGCCTTGGACAGTGCCCCCAGCGCCTCGACCGTCTTGTCGCTCATGCCCTCGGGGCGCCGGTGCGCGGGGTCCGGCCGCCCGTCGTCGTGGTCCTTGGTCATGGCTGCCGTGTGCCCGCCGGGGAGTTCGGCGTACCGGCCCGGTGGCGCGCGCCCGGCGAGCCTCGCCCGACTGGCCCGGCGTCCGGGTGGCGGGCCGGTCAGGGCTCGGGGGCGGGGGCCGGGTCCGGCGAGGGGCGGGGCAGGGCGGTGGAGCCCGTGGGTCCGGGGCCCTCGGGGGAGGGGGCCGGGCGTTCCCGGGCGGGGGCCGGCTCGGCGGGGAGGGCCGGCTCGGAGGCCGGGAGTGCGGGGGAGGCCGCCCGGGGTGCCGCAGCGGGGTGCCTGTCGTCCGGGACGTGCCGGGGCAGCCCCTGCGGGAGCGCCCCGTAGCAGAGGCGGACGGCCAGGTAGCCGAAGGCGAGGCAGGCGAGGCCGCCGACCGCGTCGAGCCAGAAGTGGTTGGCGGTGGCCACGATGACCACCAGGGTCAGCGTCGGGTAGAGCAGGCCGAGGACCTTGGCCCAGGGCACCGAGGCGAGGGCGAAGACGGTCAGGCCGCACCAGAGCGACCAGCCGATGTGCATCGAGGGCATCGCCGCGTACTGGTTCGACATGTGCTTCAGGTCGCCGGAGGCCATCGAGCCCCACGTCTGGTGGACCAGGACGGTGTCGATGAAGCTCTGCCCGTTCATCAGGCGGGGTGGCGCCAGTGGGTAGAGGTAGTAGCCGACCAGGGCGACGGCGGTGGTGGCGAACAGGACGGTGCGCGCTGCCGCGTAGCGCCCCGGGTGGCGGCGGTAGAGCCAGACCAGCACACCGAGGGTGACGACGAAGTGCAGCGTCGCGTAGTAGTAGTTCATCCCCACGATCAGCCAGGTGACCGAGTTGACCGCGTGGTTGACGCCCTGCTCCACGGCGATGCCGAGCCGCTGCTCGACCTCCCAGATCCAGTCGGCGTTGGCCATCGCCTCGGCCTTCTGCTCCGGGACCGCGTTGCGGATGAGGGAGTACACCCAGTAGCTGGCGGCGATGAGCAGCGCCTCGAACCAGATCCGGGGCCGTCGGGGGGCGCGCAGGCGGCCGAGGGGGCCCGCGGGCCGCGGGGAGCGCCCTGCCGGGTCCATGGGCGAGGGACCGGTGGCCGGTCCGCGGCCTTCAGAAGTCATCACAGTGATCTCACCCATAGGGAGGGATTCTGTCAGAATCGTGCCTACCGACCGATCATCCCTCGGACGGGTCAGGCCCGCATTCTCTACGCCTTGCGGACGATCTCCCCGTAGGGGACGTCCCCCGGAACCGGGGCGGCCGGGGCGGGCGCCGAGGCGGTCGAACCGCGCACCACCAGCTCCGGCATGAAGACGAACTCGCTGGGCGGCGCGGGCGTCCCGCCGATCTCCTCCAGGAGCGCGCGGACCGCCGCCTGCCCCATCGCCGTGACCGGCTTGCGCACCGTGGTGAGCGGCGGATCGGTGAAGGCGATCAGCGGGGAGTCGTCGAAGCCGACGACGGAGACGTCCGCGGGCACGTCCAGACCCCGGCGGCGCACCGCCCGGATCGCGCCGAGCGCCATCATGTCGCTGGCGCACACCACCGCCGTGCACCCGACGTCCAGCAGTGAGTCGGCGGCGGCCTGGCCACCCTCCAGCGTGTACAGGGAGTGCCGGACGAACTCCCGCTCGGCCCGGTCGGCGTCGATCCCGAAGGTGTCCCGCAGCGCCCGCGTGAACCCCTCGGTCTTGCGGACCACCGGTACGAACCGCCTCGGCCCGAGCGCCAGCCCGATCCGGGTGTGGCCCAGGGAGGCGAGGTGGGTGACGGCCAGCCGCATCGCCGCCCGGTCGTCGGGGGAGATGAACGGCGCCCGCACCTGGTCGGTGAAGCCGTCGATGAGGACGAACGGCACACCCTGGCCGCGCAGCCGGTCGTAGCGCGTCATGTCGGCGGTGGTGTCGGCGTGCAGCCCGGAGACGAAGATGATGCCGGAGACGCCCCGGTCGACCAGCATCTCGGTCAGTT
The DNA here is from genome assembly GCF_051397025.1 of Streptomyces sp. BBFR102. Lineage (NCBI taxonomy): Bacteria > Bacillati > Actinomycetota > Actinomycetes > Kitasatosporales > Streptomycetaceae > Streptomyces > Streptomyces sp. BBFR102. The sequence goes on along the minus strand of NZ_CP195757.1, from coordinate 1,307,547 downwards.
CGTCCTCGGTGGAGCCGCCGGGGGTCTGGGTGGCCAGCACCGGGGTGTACCCCTGCCGGGTCAGGGCCTGCCCGATGACCTGCGCCAGTGCCGGGAAGATCGGGTTCTCCAGCTCCGGGGTGATCAGACCGACCAGGCCGGCGCTGCGGCGGCGCAGCCGCACGGGACGCTCGTAGCCGAGGACGTCGAGCGCGGCGAGGACGGATTCACGGGTGGCCGCGGCGACGCCCTGCTTGCCGTTGAGGACCCGGCTCACGGTCGCTTCGCTGACCCCCGCCTGGGCTGCGATGTCAGCGAGTCGCGCGGTCATTTTCGGCCCCTTAGTCGGAGTGCAACCCCGCGAAGGCGCTCACCCTCTCATCTCCGGATGCACATCCTAATACGGAAATGGGTACCCAGCCCTCTCGTGGAGGTGGGAGCTCTGAAAGGCTGGAGCGGATACCGTCGCCGCCCGGCGAGCTGAACCGGAGTCCAGGCCGCCGGTTTCCAAGGTGTGCAATCTCTTTCGTAAGTGCTTGCAGATCGTTAGAGTCTCGACCTGTTGGCGCCCCCGGGTGGGGCGCGGCCCGTGCCGGGATCCGGCACACGTCAATGAACAGGGGAATCGTGACAAAGAACATCAAGCGGGCTATGGCCACAGCCGTGGGAACGCTCGCCCTCGTGGGACTCTCGGCTTCTCCGTCGTCAGCGGCCACCTACAACGGCCCCTCGGGGTGTGCCGTTTACACCAGTTACGACTACTCGGTGGGCAAGTATGAGTGGTCTGCCCAGTGCAAGGGGCGTGCGTCGAAGAAGTGGCGTGTGACCGTCACGTTTGAGTACCCGAGCAGCCCCGGGGTCTATCAGAACTACACGGTCCCGTGGACCGACATGGGGGGCGTCCAGATGGGTGCCGCCGCGAACGCGCGTGTGGTGAGCGCCTCCAATTGGTCCTTCAAGTAGATACCGCTGATGGTGCACCCCTCGGTCGAATGACGGCCGCACGCCGACTCGCTGCTTGATGTAGTGAGCGGTGCTTATGGCCTGGCCCTCGCTTTCCAGGGCCAGGCCTGTCGTCATTCGAGGGCAGGTCCGGCCTGCTCTGGCTCGCCAGTGTCTATTTTGTTGCTATATGGATACCGATGTCTACTTATGGTGAAATGTTCTTGCAAAAGTTTTCAGCAACATCTTTCCAGCCAGTTTTCGCCCTGTTACGTTCCTGAGTAACCCGGTGCCGCGAGGGAGCGGACGGCAAGGCGGCGCTGAGCCGCAGCTTTCCGGGCTTCACTGAAGGAGTTCACATGCGGCGTGGCATAGCGGTCATCGCTCTGGTGGCGGCTCTGGCGCTTTCGGCGACGGCGTGCAGCGGCAGTGCTGGTGGCGAGGTAGACGAAGAGGCCAACGGGCCCGTCACCATCACATGGTGGGACACCTCGGATGCGAACAGCGAAGCGCCTGTATACAAGGAACTCATCAAGGAGTTCGAGACCGCCAACAAGGGCATCAAGGTCAACTACGTCAACGTGCCCTTCCAGGACGCCCAGAACAAGTTCAAGAACGCCGCCTCCTCCGGCTCGGGCGCCCCGGACGTGATCCGCTCCGAGGTCGCCTGGACCCCGGACTTCGCCTCGCTCGGCTACCTCGCCCCGCTCGATGGCACCGCCGCCCTCGACAAGGAGGACGACTACCTCAAGCAGGCCGTGGCCTCCACCAAGTACGACGGCAAGACCTTCGGTGTCCCGCAGGTCATCGACTCCGTCGGCATCTTCTACAACAAGAAGCTGCTCAAGGAGGCCGGCGTCGAGGTGCCCAAGACCCTCGACGAGCTGACCGAGGCCGCCAAGGCGATCAAGTCGAAGACCGGCAAGGCCGCCCTGTACCTGCGCGGCGACGACGCGTACTGGTTCCTGTCTTTCCTCTACGGCGAGGGCGGCGACATGATCAACACCAAGGATAAGTCGGTCACCATCGACGACAAGCCCGCCGTCGAAGCATTCAGGATCGTCAAGGAGCTGGTCGACTCCAAGGTGGCGGTTACAGACGCCACCAACGGCTGGGACAACATGCAGAAGGCCATGAAGGACGGCGAAGTCGCCATGGCGATCAACGGCCCCTGGGCTGTAACTGACACGCTCAATGGTGACGCCTTCAAGGACAAGGCTAACTTCGGAGTAGCACCGGTCCCGGCCGGCTCCAAGACCGCCGGTTCCCCGCAGGGCGGCCACAACTACGCCGTCTACGCCGGGTCGAAGAACCTCGACGCCTCCTACGAGTTCGTCAAGTACATGAGCTCCGCCAAGGTCCAGGCCGAGGTCACCGAGAAGCTCAGCCTGCTGCCGACCCGCTCCTCGGTCTACGGCGACCCGAAGGTCGCGGACAACGAGATCGTGCAGTTCTTCAAGCCGGTCGTCGAGACCGCCGTCGAGCGCCCCTGGGTCCCCGAGGGCGGCAGCCTCTTCGCTCCGCTGCAGACCCAGTACACCAAGGTCCTCACCGGCCAGGCCACGCCCGAGGAGGCGGCCAAGTCCACCGGTGACTCCTACCGCAAGCTCCTGAAGGACTACAAGTAACCGACCCGGTCGCGTGCCGCCGCCGCACCCCGCGAGCGGCGGCACGCCCCACCCGTACGGAGAAGAAGGAGGCCGGCCGACCGATGGCTGTGCACACGGGCCCGTCGGTGGCCAAGGCACCGGGGAAGGCGACCGTCCCCGGGCCGCGCCGCCCGACAGGAACACAGGAGAGCGGCCTGCGCCGCGCCCTTTCACGGCACTGGTACGCCTGGACGATGGTGGCCCCCGTCGTCATCGTCCTCGCGATCATCGTCGGCTACCCGCTGGGCCGGGGTATCTGGCTCTCGCTCACCGACGCCACCGAGGCCAACGCAGAGCGGATCATCGGCGTCAACCGCATCCCGGCCACCTACGAGTTCGTCGGCCTTGAGAACTACGTGGACGCCCTTGGTGACCCAGTCTTCCTCCAGCGCCTGGTGTGGACGATCGTATGGACAGTCGCCTGCGTCTCCATCACATACAGCCTCGGTCTGGCACTGGCAACCCTGCTCAACCGGCAGGTCGCCGGGCGCGGCTTCTACCGGATGGCGCTTGTTGTGCCGTGGGCCATCCCCGGCTTCGTCTCCGTCTTCTCCTGGAACTTCCTCTACAACGAGAAAAACGGCCTGCTCAACAAGATCCTGGTGGGCGGCGGCATCGACGCCGTGCCGTGGCTCAACGACCCGACCATCGCCAAGCTCTCGGTGATCGCGGTCAACGTCTGGCTCGGCGTCCCCTTCATGATGGTCGCCCTCCTCGGCGGCCTGCAGTCCATCCCCGGCGACCTCTACGAGGCGGCCGAGATGGACGGCGCCAGCGCCTGGCAGCGGTTCAAGCACATCACCCTGCCCGGGCTGCGACCCGTCTCCACCACGGTGATCCTGCTCTCCACCATCTGGACCTTCAACATGTTCCCGGTGATCTTCCTGCTCACCCGGGGCGGGCCCGGCGACGCCACCGAGATCCTGGTGACCCAGGCGTTCCGGATGACCTTCGTCGACAGCCCGCGCAACTTCTCCACCTCGGCGACCTGGGGCGTCATCATCCTGCTCCTGCTGCTGGTGTTCGCCTTCTTCTACCGCCGCGTCCTCAAGAAGCAGGGAGAGGTGTGGTGACCATGCCCAACACCCGCCGCAGTCGCAGTCCGCTCGCCTCGATCGGCCTGCACGGCACGCTGCTGATCGCCACCGTCGTCGCCGTCTTCCCCGCCCTGTGGGTGCTGCTGACCTCGCTCAAGCCGGCGAAGTTCGCCACCACCACCGACTTCTTCCGCGACACCACCTTCGCCAACTACACCCACCTGCTGGGGGACACCAAGTTCCTCACCTGGTTCGGCAACTCGGTGATCGTCGCCGCCGCCACCACCGTCATCGGCGTCTTCCTCGCCGCCACCACCGGCTACGCGGTCAGCCGCTTCCGCTTCCCCGGGATGCGGCCGCTGATGTGGGTGCTGCTCATCACCCAGATGTTCCCGATGGCCATCCTCATCGTGCCGCTGTACAACCTCTTCTCCTCGATGGGGCTGCTCAACCAGCCGGTCGGCCTGGTCATCACCTACCTGACCATCGCCGTGCCGTTCTGCGCCTGGATGATGAAGGGCTTCTTCGACGCGATACCCATCGAGATCGACGAGTCCGGACGCGTCGACGGCCTCAACCCCTTCGGCACCTTCTGGCGGCTCATCCTGCCGCTGGCCCGCCCGGGCCTGGCGGTCACCGGCTTCTACTCGTTCATCACCGCCTGGGGCGAGGTCGCCTACGCCTCCGCCTTCATGGTCGGCGAGGACAACATGACGCTCGCCGGCGGACTCCAGACCTTCGTCAACCAGTACACGGCCCAGTGGGGACCGATGACCGCCGCCTCCGTGCTGATCGCCGTCCCGGCCGTCATCGTCTTCGTCCTCGTCCAGCGCCACCTGGTCACCGGTATGACCGCTGGCGCGACCAAGGGCTGAGCCCCTTCTCCCGGGCGGTCCTCGCCGCCGGGGCGCCGAAGTCGGTGTCGAGCCACCCGACGTGCTCGTCCGCTTCGCTCCCCGCGCGCGAGGGGCGTCTCGACACCGACGCGCCCCTTCGGCTCAGGCCGCAGGTCTCCCGGGGGGCGGCGTCGGCCGAGAGGCCACCCGCCCCGAGACCGGGCCCACCCACGACTCCAGGCACCCCTCATGACCCCAGGGAAGACATGACCCAGCACCTCACTGCCCCCGCCCCCACCGCCCCGGCCGCCGACACCGCTCCCGGCTGGTGGCGCGACGCGGTGATCTACCAGGTCTACCCCCGCAGCTTCGCCGACTCCGACGGCGACGGCATGGGCGACCTGCCCGGCATCCGCCACCGCCTGCCCCACCTGAAGGACCTGGGCGTCGACGCCGTCTGGCTCAGCCCCTTCTACGCCTCCCCGCAGGCCGACGCCGGGTACGACGTCGCCGACTACCGGGCCATCGACCCGATGTTCGGCACCCTCGCCGACGCCGAGGCACTCGTCGCCGACGCCCGGGCGCTGGGCCTGCGCACCATCGTCGACCTCGTCCCCAACCACTCCTCCGACCAGCACGCCTGGTTCCGCCAGGCGCTCGCCGAAGGCCCCGGCTCGCCGCTGCGGGAGCGCTACCACTTCCGCCCCGGCAAGGGCACCGACGGCGAACTCCCGCCCAACGACTGGGAGTCCATCTTCGGTGGGCCCGCCTGGACCCGTACCGCCGACGGTGAGTGGTACCTGCACCTCTTCGCCCCCGAACAGCCCGACTTCAACTGGGAGCACCCGGCCGTCCGCGACGAGTTCCGCTCCATCCTGCGGTTCTGGCTGGACATCGGGGTCGACGGCTTCCGGGTCGACGTCGCGCACGGCCTCGTCAAGGCCGAGGGGCTGCCCGACATCGGTGCCGGCGAGCAGGTCAGGCTGCTCGGCAACGACGTCATGCCCTTCTTCGACCAGGACGGCGTCCACGAGGTCTACCGCGACTGGCGCACCCTCCTCGCCGAGTACGGCGAGGACCGCGTCCTGGTCGCCGAGGCGTGGACCCCCACCGTCGAGCGGACCGCCCACTACGTCCGCCCCGACGAGATGCACCAGGCGTTCAACTTCCAGTACCTGAGCACCTACTGGGATGCCGAGGCGCTGCGCGAGGTCATCGACGCCTCGCTCGCCGCGATGCGCCCGGTCGGCGCCCCCACCACCTGGGTCCTCTCCAACCACGACGTGACCCGGCACGCCACCCGCTTCGCCAACCCGCCCGGCGGCACCCAGCTGCGCACCCCCGGCGACCGCGCGCTGGGCCTGCGCCGGGCCCGCGCCGCCACCCTGCTGATGCTCGCCCTGCCCGGCTCCGCCTACGTCTACCAGGGCGAGGAACTGGGCCTGCCCGACGTCACCGACCTGCCCGACGAGGTCCGCCAGGACCCCTCGTACTTCCGGGCGGCCGGGCAGGACGGCTTCCGGGACGGCTGCCGGGTGCCGATCCCGTGGACGGTCGAGGGGCCCTCGGCCGGCTTCGGCCCCGGCGGCAGCTGGCTCCCGCAGCCCGCGGGCTGGGGCGAGCTGAGTGTCGAGGCGCAGACCGGCGACCCCGGCTCCACCCTGGAGCTGTACCGGGCCGCGCTCACCGTCCGCCGGGAGCACCCCGGCCTCGGAGCCGGCCAGGAGATCACCTGGCTGGACGCACCCGAGGGCGTCCTCGCCTTCGCCCGCCCGGAGTTCGCCTGCACCGCCAACACCACCGGCGCCCCCGTCCGGCTCCCCGCCCCCGGCCGCCCGCTGCTCACCTCCCAGGGTGCCGCGCCGGCCGTCGCGGAGGACGGGACCTTCGAGCTGCCCGCCGACACCGCGGTGTGGTGGACGGTGTGACCCTGCCCGCCCCGCGGGACGGCTCCCCGGCCGTCCCGCGGCTCGCGGACATCGCCGCGCAGGCCCAGGTCAGCGAGGCGACCGCCAGCCGTGTCCTCAACGGCCGCCCCGGCGTCGCCCAGCCCACCCGGCAGCGGGTCCTCGCCGCCCTCGACCTGCTCGGCTACGAGCGGCCCACCCGGCTGCGCCGCCGCAGCGCCGGGCTCATCGGACTGATCACCCCCGAGCTGACCAACCCGATCTTCCCGGCCTTCGCCCAGGTCGTCGAACAGGCGCTGGCCGGATACGGCTACACCCCGGTGCTCTGCACCCAGATCCCCGGCGGCGCCACCGAGGACGAACTGGTCGAGCAGCTGGAGGAGCGCGCTGTCAACGGCATCGTCTTCCTCTCCGGCCTGCACGCCGACACCACCGCCGACCCGCGCCGCTACGCCCGCCTCACCGAGCGCGGCGTGCCGTTCGTCCTCATCAACGGCTACAACGAGCGCATCCGGGCCCCCTTCGTCTCCCCGGACGACCGCTCGGCGGTCCGGATGGCCGTCCGCCACCTCGCCGACCTCGGCCACCGCCGGATCGGCCTCGCCATAGGGCCCGACCGGTACGTGCCCTCGCGCCGCAAGGCCGAAGGGTTCACCGACGCCCTCGCCGAGATCCTCGGCACCCCCCGCGAGGAGGCCGAACAGCACGTCCGCCGCACCCTGTTCAGCGTCGAGGGCGGCCACGCGGCGGCCGGGTCGCTGCTGGATCAGGGGTGCACGGGACTGGTGTGCGGCAGCGACCTGATGGCGCTCGGCGCCGTCCGCGCCGCCCGTGAGCGGGATCTCCAGGTCCCCGGCGACCTCTCGGTGGTCGGCTTCGACGACTCGCAGCTGGTGGCCTTCACCGACCCGCCGCTGACCACGGTCCGCCAGCCGGTCCACGCGATGGCCACCGCCGCCGTCGGCGCCCTGCTGGAGGAGATCGCCCACCAGAGCGTGCAGCGCACCGAATTCGTCTTCCAGCCGGAGCTGGTGGTGCGCGGCTCCACCGCGCAGTGGGCTCCTCGTGGCGGAGGGGACGTACGGGGCACTCCGGCCTGAGTGCCCGCAACCTCTTGCAGGGACTTGCGGGATGGGCGTCCCCGTGGCCAACCTCCTTGATGTCCTTGGTGTTTCGGGTTCGTGTCCAAGGGGTTGACCGAGGGTACCGCTCGCTCTACGGTCTGGTGCGCGACGCTCCTTGCAGTTTTGCAGCAAGAGAATTCAGCACCCCGGCCGGGTGCGGCAGGGAGCCTCCGCGCTCAACCCCCACGACGCCCTCCGCCCTCCCCCCTCGATCAGGAGGCACCACATGGCCCGCAGACTCGCCACCGCGTCCCTCGCCGTGCTGGCGGCAGCCGCCACCGCCCTCACCGCCCCCACGCCCGCCGCTGCCGCCCCGCCCGGCGGGAAGGACGTCACCGCCGTCCTCTTCGAGTGGACGTTCGACTCGGTCGCCCGCGCCTGCACCGACAACCTCGGCCCCGCCGGATACGGCTACGTCCAGGTCTCCCCGCCCCAGGAGCACATCCAGGGCAGCCAGTGGTGGACCTCGTACCAGCCCGTCAGCTACAAGATCGCCGGACGGCTCGGCGACCGCGCCTCCTTCCAGTCGATGGTGGAGACCTGCCACGGGGCGGGCGTCAAGGTCGTCGCCGACTCGGTCATCAACCACATGGCCGCCGGCTCGGGCACCGGAACCGGCGGCACCGCGTACCAGAAGTACGACTACCCGGGCATCTGGTCCGGCGCCGACATGGACGACTGCCGCGGCGAGATCAACGACTACGGCGACCGCGCCAACGTCCAGAACTGCGAACTGGTCGGCCTCGCCGACCTCGACACCGGCGAGACCCACGTCCGCGACCGCATCGCCGAGTACCTCAACGACCTGCTCTCGCTCGGCGTGGACGGCTTCCGCGTCGACGCCGCCAAGCACATGCCCGCCGACGACCTGGCCGCCATCAAGGCCAAGGTCGGGGGCGGCGACACGTACTGGAAGCAGGAGGCCATCCACGGCGCGGGCGAGGCCGTCTCGCCCAGCGAGTACCTCGGCACCGGCGACGTCCAGGAGTTCCGCTACGCCCGCGACCTCAAGCGGGTCTTCCTCGACGAGAACCTCGCGAGCCTGAAGAACTTCGGCGAGGACTGGGGCTACATGGAGAGCGGCCGGTCCGCCGTCTTCGTCGACAACCACGACACCGAGCGCGGCGGCGACACCCTCAACTACAAGAACGGCTCCGCCTACACCCTCGCCGGCGTCTTCATGCTCGCCTGGCCCTACGGCTCCCCGGACGTCCACTCCGGCTACGAGTTCACCGACCGCGACGCCGGCCCGCCCAGCAACGGCACCGTGAACGCCTGCTACAGCGACGGCTGGAAGTGCCAGCACGCCTGGCCGGAGATCTCCTCCATGGTCGGCCTGCGCACCGCCGCCGCCGGCCAGCCCGTCACCGACTGGTGGGACAACGGCGGCGACCAGATCGCCTTCGGCCGCGGCGACAAGGCGTACGTCGCGATCAACCACGAGGGCTCCGCGCTGAACCGCACCTTCCTGAGCGGCCTGCCCGGCGGCGACTACTGCGACGTGCAGAGCGGCCAGCCCGTCACCGTCGGCTCCGACGGCACCTTCACCGCAACCGTCGCCCCCGGCACCGCACTGGCCCTGCACGCCGGCGCCCGCACCTGCTCCGGCTGACCCCCTTCCCGCCCGGCCCGGCGCCCGCCTCCCCGCGGACGCCGGGCCGCTCCGTACCCGCCCCGCGAACCCCGCCCCTCGAAGGAGACCCGGCCCCGTGCGACGGACCACCACCCTCGCGGTGAGCCTCGGCCTGTGCGCCGCCCTCACCGCCGCCCTCCCGGCCACCGCCGACACCCCCGACGCACCAGCCGCGCGGGCCACCGCCGCCGAGGACACCGCCGAGGCTGTCTGGCTCGATGCCCGCACCGTCGCCTGGCCGCGCGCCGGCAAGACGGCGAGCGCCCGCCTCCTCGCCCCGGCCCGGGACGCCGAGCAGCAGGAGGCCGAACGGATGCGCCCCGGCTCCGGCACCCGCGAGCTGCGGCTCACCCCCGGCAAGCTCACCGCCGCCCAGCTGGGGAAGTTCCCGCACCTCGCCGCGTACGACGCCTGGCGCGTCGACCCCCGCGACCAGCACCTCGCCGCCGAAGTGCTGCGCGGCCGACTCGTCGCCCAGCAGCGCGCCGCCGACGGCACCGTCACCGCCGCCACCGCCGTGCAGACCGCCGGGGTCCTCGACGACCTGTACGCCGGCGCCGCCCAGCGCCGCGCGCTCGGCGCCACCTTCGACCGCGCGGGCCGCCCCACCCTCTCCGTCTGGGCGCCCACCGCCCGCCGCGTCGCCCTCGACCTCGACGGGCGCACCGTCCCGATGCGCCGCGACGCGGCCTCCGGCGTCTGGACGGTCACCGGCGAACGCGGCTGGAAGGACCGGGAGTACGCCTACGACGTCACCGTCTACGCCCCCGAGGCCGGCCGCACCGTCACCAACACCGTGACCGACCCCTACTCCCTCGCCCTCACCACCGACTCCCGGCGCAGCCTCGTCACCGACCTGGACGACCCGAGGCTCGCCCCGCCCGGCTGGAAGAACCTCCGCAAGCCGAAGGCCGTCCCGCTGCGCGACGCCCAGATCCAGGAACTCCACGTCCGGGACTTCTCCGCCTCCGATCCCACCAACGCCCACCCCGGCACCTACCGCGCCTTCACCGACCGCGACAGCGACGGCGCCCGCCACCTGCGCCGCCTCGCCGACGCCGGCACCACCCACGTCCACCTCCTCCCCGCCTTCGACATCGCCACCATCCCCGAGAAGGACGCCAAGAGCCCCGACTGCGACCTGCCCGCGCTCCCCGCCGACTCCCCGCGCCAGCAGGAGTGCGTCACCGCGAGCGCCGCCGAGGACGCCTACAACTGGGGGTACGACCCGCTGCACTACACCGTGCCCGAGGGCTCGTACGCCACCGAGGCCGAAGGGGCGGGCCGCACCCGCGAGTTCCGCGAGATGGTCGGCTCCCTCAACCGCGACGGGCTCGGCGTCGTCATGGACGTGGTCTACAACCACACCGCCGCCTCCGGCCAGGCCGACACCTCCGTCCTCGACCGGATCGTCCCCGGCTACTACCAGCGCCTGCTGGCCGACGGCTCCGTCGCCGACTCCACGTGCTGCGCGGGCACCGCCCCCGAGAACGCCATGATGGGCCGCCTCGTCGTCGACTCCGTCGTCACCTGGGCCAGGCAGTACAAGGTCGACGGCTTCCGCTTCGACCTCATGGGCCACCACCCCAAGGCCAACATGGTCGCCGTCCGCGAGGCCCTCGACGCGCTCACCCCGGCCCGCGACGGCGTCGACGGCAAGCGGATCATCCTCTACGGCGAGGGCTGGACCTTCGGCGAGGTCGCCGACGACGCCCGCTTCGTCCAGGCCAGCCAGGCCAACATGGCCGGCACCGGCATCGCCACCTTCTCCGACCGGGCCCGCGACGCCGTCCGCGGCGGCGGCCCCTTCGACGAGGACCCCGGCGTCCAGGGCTTCGCCTCCGGCCTGTACACCGACCCCAACGGCTCACCCGCCAACGGCACCCGCGCCGAACAGCGCGCCCGGCTCCTGCACTACCAGGACCTGATCAAGGTCGGCCTCACCGGCAACCTCGCCGACTACCGCCTCACCGACTCCGCCGGCCGCCGCACCACCGGCGCAGGCGTCGACTACAACGGCGCTCCCGCCGGCTACGCCCAGCGCCCCGGCGACGCCCTCGCCTACGCCGACGCCCACGACAACGAGACCCTCTTCGACGCCCTCGCCTTCAAACTGCCCGCCGACACCCCGGCCGCCGACCGGGCGCGTATGCAGATCCTCGCGATGGCCACCGCCAGCCTCTCCCAGGGGCCCGCTCTCTCCCAGGCCGGCACCGACCGGCTCCGCTCCAAGTCCCTGGACCGCAACTCCTACGACAGCGGCGACTGGTTCAACGCCCTGCACTGGGACTGCCGCCAGGGCAACGGCTTCGGCCGGGGCCTGCCGCCCGCCGCCGACAACCAGGACAAGTGGGAGTACGCCAGGCCGCTGCTCACCACCGTCTCCGTCGGCTGCGCCGAGATCGAGGCGAGCGCCGCCGCCCACCGCGACCTGCTGACCCTGCGCGCCACCGAGCCGGCCTTCTCCCTGCGTACCGCCGCCGAGGTCCAACGTGCCCTGAGCTTCCCGCTGTCGGGCCCCGGCGAGACGCCCGGCGTCATCACCATGCGCCTCGCCGACCTGGTCGTCGTCCTCAACGCCACCCCCGACACCCAGGAGCAGCGCCTCACCGCCGCCGCCGGCACCCGTCACACCCTCCACCCCGTCCAGGCCCGTGGCGCGGACCCGGTCGTCAAGGAGTCCGCCTTCGACCGCCGCACCGGCACCTTCACCGTGCCGGCCCGCACGGTCGCGGTCTTCCGCGCAGGCTGAGCACCGGTGCCCTACCGGGCCCCGTACGGCAGGATGGAGAGCGTGGACGACGACCTCGTGTGCCGCCCTGTCCGACCCGAAGAGCTGGAAGCGGTCGCCGGGTTGCGGTGGCAGTGGGTGCGGGAGCTGTACGGCACGCCCGAAGTGCCGCTCGACGACTTCGCCCCGCGGTTCGCCGCGTGGGCCCGGGCGGCCGGGGCCTCGCACCACTGCCTCGTGCTGGTGCGGGGCCGTCGCGTGGTCGGCATGTCCTGGCTGGCGGTCACGGAGCGCGTGCCGTTCCCGGGGGCGTACGAGCGGAGTTCGGGCGACGTGCAGTGCACGTACGTCGTACCGGAGGAGCGGGACCGGGGGCTGGGCGGGCTGCTGGTCGACGCGGTGCTGGAGCGGGCGGCGCGGCTCGGGGTCGAGCGGGTCACCGTCCACTCCAGCGAGCGGGCCGTACCGGCCTACGCGCGGCGGGGGTTCGCCGGCTCCCCGCTCCTGCTCCAGGTGGACCTCCGGCAGGGCCGCGCGAGGTGAGCCCTCACTCCACCGGAGCCGGAGCCTGCGCCGGTACCTCGGCCTTGGCCGGGAGCAGGGTGAGCAGCCGCACCGCGAGGTCGGTGAAAGGGCCGTCCGGCGGTTCCTGGGCGAGGATGCGGCGGACCACCCCGGCGATCTCCTCGTCGTAGGCGCCGGCCACCGCCACCAGGGCGCCGAAGTCGTGCACCAACTGGAGCTCCAGATCGGCCCGTCCGGTCCTGCGGCCGTCCAGCCACAGCAGTGCCGTCGACTCCGCCAGCGACACCCAGGACCGCACGACCAGCTCCAGCCGGGGCGGCACCGCGGCGAGGTCCAGGTGCGACACGATCTGCTCGTACGCGGCCTGCCGCACCGAGTCGATCAGCGCCGCCGCCGCCGAGGACGAACCGGGGTCGCCGCTGACCGACTGGGCCGGGCCGCCGCGCATCAACGCCGTGAAGCCCGGGCCGTGTTCGTCCACGAAGTCGAAGAACCGGCCCATCACCCTCCGCAGCCGGGCCCCCAGCGGACCCTCGCGCGGCTCGTCGAAGCGCTGCGCCAGGTCCTCGGCGGCCCGGCGCAGGGCCGCCTCGTACAGGCTCGTCTTGCCCGGGAAGTAGTGGTAGACGAGGGGACGCGAGATGCCGGCGGCCGCCGCTATCTCGTCGATGGAGACCTCGTCGGGGGAACGGTTGCTGAAGAGCTCCAGCGCTACCCCGATGAGCTGCTGCCGCCGCTCCTCGACACCCATTCTGCGGCGCGTCCCGGTCGTCATACCGAACAGACTACCGACCTGCGGGAGTCGGCGTGCCGCCCCGCCCTCGCCGGGGAGGGCGGCGAGCCGGGTCCCTCTCAGAAGAACGGCACCCCGCGCCGCCAGAGGAGGAGCAGGGCCGCGAAGTCGGCTGCCCGGCCCCGTGCACGGGCCTTCCGCCCGGGCCAACTCCTCGGGCCCACACGGCCGTCAGGCGACACCCGGCTGCGCCCGAGGGCACCCTGTGCGACAGTCCTGCGCCATGGACACCGAGACGGACCCCTCCGGCGCGGCCGTGCTCCTGCGCCGCGCCCGCCCCGCCGACGCCGCCCCGCTCGCCGAGGTCTGGCTGCGCTCCTTCGCCGCGGCCCTGCCGACGGTCCGCCGGACAAGCCCTAGCCCCGCCCCAGCAGCGCCGCCTCCTTCTCCTCGGGCAGCCCCACCACCGACCGGTCCGGCCGCTGCGGCGCGACCCGGCCGGGCAGGGTGGTGAGCCACGCCCAGGTGTCCCGGACCGTCTCGGTCACCGGGCGGCAACGCAGCCCCGCCGCCAGGGCCTTCGACACGTCGCTGCTGTGCAGGGCCGTGTGGTCCGGGGTGCCCGGCGGAATCCACACCGGCAGCTCCAGCCACGGCACGACGCCCGCCGCGAGCACCGCCTCCGGGGTGAGCCAGCGCAGCTTCGCGGCGGAGCCGGTCACGGCCACGCAGGTGTCGAGCAGTTCGCCCATGGTGGTGAAGCCGGGCGGGCTCACCAGGTCGTACGCCCCGTGGAGTCCCGCCCGCCCGGCCGCGAGCAGCCAGTCGGCGAGGTCGCGGACGTCGACGTACTGGAGGGGCAGGTCGCGCGGGCCCGGCGCGGGCACCTCGCCGCCCCGGTCGATGCGGGTGAGCCACCAGGGGAGGCGGCCGACGTTCTCCCACGGGCCGAGGATCAGCCCGGCCCGGGCCCACAGCGTCCGCTCCTCGCCGAAGGCGCGCGCCGCCGCCAGTTCGCCGCCGCGCTTGTCCTCGGGGTAGCTCCGCGCCCCCGCGTCCGGGTCGCCCGCGAAGACCGGGGCGCTCTCGTCGCCGCCGCGCACCGCCGGCGGCCCGTACACCGAGCGGCTGGAGACGTACGCGTACCGCCCGGCGTGCGGGGCGAGCAACTCGGCGCTGTCCCGGACCACCGAGGGCGCGCCCGACCAGGTGTCCACCACCAGGTCCCAGCCGGGCCCCTCGGCGGCGGCCCGGGCCAGCGCGTCCAGGCCGTCCGGCGCCGTCCGGTCACCGAGCAGGACCCGTGCCCCCTGCGGCGCCGGATGGCGTCCCCGGTGCAGGAGGGTCACCTCCCAGCCTTCGGCCAGCGCCGCCTCGACGACCGCCCGCCCCACGAACTCCGTACCGCCCAGTGCCAGAAGTCTCATGGGGTCCACTGTGCGACGCCGGCGCCTCGCGCGGGCCGGGTTCTGCTACGGGGAGATTCCCGCGTCGCGGGCGGCGGACGGGAGGTAGGTGTAGCCGACCCGGCGGACCGTCCGGATGGACGCCCGGTGTTCGGCACCGAGCTTGCGGCGGAGCCGGGCGATGTGCACGTCCACGGTCCGGCCGTCGCCGACGTGCCCGTATCCCCACACGGTGGTGACGAGCTGGTCGCGGGTGTGCACCCGGTGCGGATGGTGGACCAGGTGCGCCAGCAGCTCGAACTCCAGGTAGGTCAGCTCCAGCGGGCGCCCGTCGACGAAGGCGGTCCGCCGCACGGTGTCGATCCGTACCGGGTGCCCCGCTCCGGCCTCGGCCGCCTGCTCGGCGGGAGCGGCGGCCGGGGCGGCTTCGGGGACCGGCGGGGCGGCGGGCCCGGCGAGCGGTGCCTCGCCGACCGGGACCAGTACCAGGTAGCCGACCATCGGCGGGTGGCCCGGCAGCGAGGGCAGGGTGTGCGGGGGAGCGGGCAGCCAGGTGGCGCCGGGCGGCAGCAGCGCGGCGACCTCGGCCGGGGGCGGGGTCTCGTCGAGGCCGACGGCGCGCAGCCGGTGGCGCGCAGCCGGCGGGCGCCCCTCGGTCCGGCCGCCGGCGGCGGGGGTGGGGGTGGGGGACGTGGTGAACGTACGGGTGTTCGCCATGGTGGGGGTCAGCTCCTTCGCGCGGAGGGGAGGTCGGGACCGTCGCGGCGGGGGCCGTCCAGGGGGGACGGGGCCGGGGCCTGACGGGAAGTCCGTGCGCGGGCCGAAGCCGGGGTGAGCGGCGTTCAGAGGGCCTGCGCGGTCACGCGCGGCAACACACCCGGTCGAAGTCGTGGTGCTGACGGGACGGCCAGAACGGTTCGAGGTCGCATCGCCCCGTGACGGTGTGCTGGTAGCCGACCATGGAGCCATTGAAGCACGGGCCCGCGGCGCGGGGCAGCCTTCCCGACACCCTGTCCACTCCTTGATACGCCCGGCCGTTCGCGGTGCCCGACGCCCCCGGGGGCGCCCGCCGTCCGGCGGACGCCCCCGGGGGACGCGGTGGCGCGGGTCAGACCTGGCCGGCCTTCTCCAGCGCGGTGCAGCAGGTGTCCACGATGAGGCGGGTCACCACGTACGGGTCGACGTTGGCGTTGGGGCGGCGGTCCTCGATGTACCCCTTCTTGTCCTGCTCGACCTGCCACGGGATGCGGACCGAGGCGCCGCGGTCGGAGACGCCGTAGCTGTACTCGTTCCACGGGGCGGTCTCGTGCAGGCCGGTGAGGCGGTCGTCGATGCCCGCGCCGTAGTGCTTGACGTGGTCCATCGGCTTGGAGCCCTCGCCGAGCGACTCGCAGGCGGTGATGATCGCCTCGTACCCCTCGCGCATCGCCTGGGTGGAGAAGTTGGTGTGCGCGCCGGCGCCGTTCCAGTCGCCCTTGACCGGCTTCGGGTCGAGGGTCGCCGAGATGCCGAACTCCTCGGCCGTGCGGTAGAGCAGCCAGCGGGCCACCCACATCTGGTCGGAGACCTCCAGCGGCGAGAGCGGGCCGACCTGGAACTCCCACTGGCCGGGCATGACCTCGGCGTTGATGCCGCAGATGCCGAGACCGGCGGCGAGGCAGTGGTCGAGGTGCTTCTCGACGATCTCCCGGCCGAAGATCTCGTCGGCGCCGACCCCGCAGTAGTAGCCGCCCTGTGCGGCCGGGAAGCCGCCCTCGGGGAAGCCGAGCGGGCGGTGCCCGTCGAAGAAGGTGTACTCCTGCTCGATGCCGAAGACGGGCTTTTGGCCCGCGAACTGCTCGGCGACCGGGCGCAGCAGGGCGCGGGTGTTCGACTCGTGCGGGGTCATGTCGATGTGGAACACCTCGCAGAGCACGAGGATGTCGGCGCCGCCGCGGATCGGGTCCGGGCACTGGAAGACCGGCTTCAGCACGAGGTCCGAGGCATGGCCCTCGGCCTGGTTGGTGCTGGACCCGTCGAAGCCCCAGACGCCCGGCTCGGCGCCGTCCGCGAGGACCTTGGTCTTGGACCGCAGCTTGGCGGTCGGCTCGGTGCCGTCGATCCAGATGTACTCAGCCTTGAAGGTCACGAACGTCATCCTTTGCGGGTGCTGCGGGGTACGGCGGCAGCTTTCCAACGCCCGATGTCGCCTCCGTTGCCCGAGTGTGAATCCCGTGTTACCCGCCGCGCGCCCGGGGGAGCGGGTGGCGCGGGCGCCGGTGGGCACCCCGGGCACACTGACCCCATGAGCCCCGACGACAGCCCCACGCCCACGGCCAGGACCAAGGTCGCCCTGCTCGGTACCGGCCCCTGGGCGCGGTCCGCACACGCCCCGGCCGTCGCCGCCCACCCCGGCGCCGAGCTCATCGGCGTCTGGGGCCGCCGCGCCGGGGCCGCGGCCGAGCTGGCGGAGGCGTACGGCGTGCCCGCCCGCACCGGGGAGGACGGGCTCGCGGAACTGTTCGCCGAGGCGGACGCGGTGGCCCTCGCGCTGCCGCCGGACGTGCAGGCACCCCTCGCGGTGCGGGCCGCCGAGGCCGGGTGCCACCTGCTCCTGGACAAGCCGGTGGCGACCACGATGGCAGGGGCCCGCGAGGTGGTGGCGGCGGCCGAGGCCGCGCGGGTCGCCTCGGTGGTCCTCTGCACCCTGCGGTTCGCTCCGCCCACTGCCGGCTGGATCGCCGAACAGGCCGCGCGCGGCGACTGGTTCACCGCCCGCGCCCAGTGGATCGCGCCGCTCTTCGCACCGGGCTCCACCCACGAGTACGCCTCCCCCTGGCGCGCGGAGAAGGGCGCCCTGTGGGACGTCGGACCGCACGCCCTGTCCGTGCTGATCCCCGTCCTCGGTGACGTCACCGCCGTCACCGCCGCCCCCGGCCCGAGGGGCACCGCCCATCTGGTGCTGCGCCACACCTCGGGTGCCTCCTCGACCGTCACCCTCGGCCTCGGCGCCCCGCCCGCCGCCGGCGGCGTCGAGATCGCCCTGTACGGCGACCACGGCACCGCCGAACCGCCGCGCTGGGGCGAGTCGGTACGCGCGTACGGCGCGGCCCTCGGCGCCCTGCTGGAGGCGGCCCGCACCGGCAGGCCGCACCCCTGCGACGCCCGGTTCGGCGCCCGCCTCACCGAGATCCTCGCCGAGGCCGAGGCCCAGCTCGCCTGAACGGCCGGCCCGGTCAGCCCCCGGCCCGCCCCCGCGCCAGCGCCTCGCGCACCGCCTCCTCGGTACGGCCCACCACGGCCGAGCCGTCGTCGGCGGTGATCAGCGGCCGCTGGATGAGGCGGGGGTGGGCCGCGAGCGCGGCGACCCAGCGGTCACGGTCGGCGTCCTCGCGCGGCCAGGAGGCGAGCCCCAGCTCCTTTGCCTCCGGCTCGCCGGTCCGCGTGATGTCCCAGGGCTCCAGGCCGAGCCGGTCCAGCACGGCCTGGATCTCCTCCTCGGTGGGCACCTCCTCCAGGTACTTGCGCACGGTGTACGAGGCCCCCTCGGCGTCGAGCAGGGACAGGGCGCCTCGGCACTTCGAACAGGCCGGGTTGATCCAGATCTCCATGGCCGCACGGTAGCCGCGCAGCCCCCGCCCAAACCTCCCGCACCCCCGTCTGTTCGAATTCGGCCAACCTCGCCGGGGACCCCGTTGAACCAGGTCTGGCCAGGGCTGACTGTCAGTCCCTCGCAGTAGAATTGACCCAGTGTTCGAGGGAAGCCGGGGGGTTTCCCGAACCGACAGGAGGATGCCCGTGGCCGTGCTCCACGCAACCGAACCCCTGCCGACCGTCGCGCCCGCCGACCCGTCCGCCCGGCAGCCGTACGCCCCGTTCGCCAAGCGACGGCTGCCGGCCGGGCGGCCCCGCGAGTGGTACGTCCGGCACAACCGCCGCCTCAAGGCCATGCGCCTGGCCATCGCCCTGCTCGACGCGGGCGCCCACGGCCCGGGATACGTCCACGACCGCACCATCCGGGCCGCCGCGGTGCGCCTGGGCATCCACCCGCCGTCCACCGTCACCTGCCGGATGGTCCGCCAGCTCATGCACTACCCGCGCTGAGCCGGTCACGGCGAGGCCCGGCGCGGGGGACTCCCCGCGCCGGGCCCTGGGGTCCGGCACCCGGCCAGCCCGCCGTCAGCGGCGCTTGACGCGCACCAGCTTCTTGTTGACGAACTCCTCCATGCCGTACTTGCCCAGCTCCCGGCCGATGCCGGAGCGCTTCACACCGCCGAAGGGCAGCTCGGCCGCGCTCCCCTCGGCCTGGTTGATGTAGACCATGCCGGTGTCCAGCCGGTCGGCGATCTCCAGCGCCCGGTCCTCGTCCGCGCACTGGATGGCCGCGCCCAGCCCGTACGGCGTGTTGTTGGCCAGCTCCACCGCCTCGTCCTCCGAGGAGACCCGGTAGATGACGGCGGCCGGGCCGAACAGCTCCTCCTCGAAGGCGCGCATCCCCGGCGCCACCCCGGTCAGCACGGTCGGCTCGTACCAGGCGCCCTCCCGGTCGATGCGGCGGCCACCGGCCAGGACCGTGGCGCCCTTGGCGACGGCGTCCTCGATCTGCGCGGCGAGCGTCTCCACGGCATCCGCCGAGGAGAGCGGGCCCATGAAGGTCGACGGGTCCGAGGGGTCACCCGGCACCACCGTGCCGACCGCCGCGGTGAACTTGTCGACGAAGGCGTCGTAGTGCTCGTCCAGGACGATGATGCGCTTGGCCGCGTTGCACGCCTGCCCGGCGTTGCCGAACCGGCCCACCACCGCGTACCTGACCGTCTTGTCGAGGTCCTCCGGCTGGAGCACCAGGAACGGGTCCGAGCCGCCCAGCTCCAGCACCACCTTCTTCAGGTGCCGCCCCGCCTGCTCCGCCACCGCCGCCCCGGCCCGCTCGGAGCCGGTCAGCGAGACGCCCTGCACGCGCGGGTCCGCGATGATCGTGGAGACCTGCCCGTTGGTGGCGAAGAGGTTGACGTAGGCGCCGTCCGGCGCGCCCGCCTCGGTGAAGATCCGCTCCATCGCCAGCGCCGACTCGGGACACTGCGGAGCGTGCTTGAGCAGGACGGTGTTGCCGAGCATCAGGTTGGGCGCCGCGAACCGCGCCACCTGGTAGTACGGGAAGTTCCACGGCATGATCCCGAGCAGCGCGCCGATGCCCTCCTTGCGGACCACGGCGCTGCCGCCCCCGGCCACCTCCAGCTCCTCGTCCATGAGGAACTTGGGGCCCTGGTCGGCGTAGTAGCGGTAGATGGAGACGACGATGTCGATCTCGCCGCGTGCCTGGGCGATCGGCTTGCCCATCTCCCGGGTGATGATCGCCGCCAGCTCGTCCTTGCGCTCCGCGTACAGCTCCGCGACCCGGGTCAGCAGCGCCACCCGGTCGCCGTGCCGACTCGCCCGCCAGCCGCCGAAGGCCCGGTGGGCGCGGCCCACCGCCTCCTGGATCTCGGCGTCGGTGGCCTCGGGGAACTCCCGCTCGGTCTTGCCCGTCGCGGGGTTGACGATCTTGTACGTGGTCATGCGGTCTCCCCATCAGATCGGCCCGCGCGTACGCGGGCGGTGCTGCCCGGTCCCGGTCGTTGGGCGCGCGGCCCGGCCCCCCCCACGAAGAGCAGGGGGCCCGGCCGCGCGGAAGTCACCCCGCCACCGTCTCACCCCGAGGCGGCCAGGCGAAGAAGGCCGTCACCCGCCCGGGGCGTTCCGGCCGAACGCGGCGAGCACCGACTCCGCGGCCAGCGTCGCCGTCAGCTCCCCCGCCCGGACCCGGGCCTCCAGTTCCGGTGCCACCTCGCGTACCCGCGGATCGGCGTGCAAACGGTCCAGCAGGGTGTCGTGCACCATCGCCCACACCCACTCCACCTGCTGGTCACGGCGCTTGGCCGCGAGCCGCCCGGTGGAGTCCAGGAGCGTGCGGTGCTGTTCCAGCCGCTCCCAGACCGCTTCCAGCCCGGTGCCCTCGCGCGCCGAGCAGTGCAGCACCGGCGGCGTCCACGCGGCGTCCGCCGGGTGCATCAGCCTCAGCGCCCCGGCCAGTTCGCGCGCCGCCGACCGGGCGTCCCGCTCGTGCGGGCCGTCGGCCTTGTTGACCGCGATCACGTCGGCCAGCTCCAGCACGCCCTTCTTGATGCCCTGGAGCTGGTCGCCGGTGCGGGCCAGGGTCAGCAGCAGGAAGGTGTCGACCATCTGCGCGACCGTCGTCTCCGACTGGCCCACGCCGACCGTCTCCACCAGCACCACGTCGTACCCGGCGGCCTCCATCACCACCATCGACTCGCGGGTCGCCTTCGCCACCCCGCCGAGCGTCCCCGCCGAGGGCGAGGGCCGCACGAACGCCGCCGGGTCGACCGCCAGGCGCTCCATCCGGGTCTTGTCACCCAGGATCGAGCCGCCGGTACGCCCCGACGACGGGTCGACGGCGAGCACCGCCACCCTGTGCCCCAGCCCCGTCAGCAGGGTGCCGAAGGCGTCGATGAAGGTGGACTTGCCGACCCCGGGCACGCCGCTGACGCCGATCCGGCGGGCCCGCCCCGAGTGCGGCAGCAACTCGGTCAGGAGCTGCTGGGCCGCCACCCGGTGGGCGGGGCGGGTGGACTCCACCAGGGTGATGGCGCGCGCGATCTGCGCGCGCCGCCCGTCGAGCACGCCCTTCACATAGCTGTCGAGATCGATCGCCGCCGCCATCCGTCAGCGGCTCACAGCTCGTGGCCGAGCGACGCGGCCAGCCGCTCGACCAGGTCGTACGCCGCGTCCGGGATGACCGTGCCGGGCGGGAAGACGGCGGTGGCGCCCGCCTCGTGCAGCGCCTCGACGTCCTGCGGCGGAATGACACCGCCGACCACGATCATGATGTCCTCCCGGCCCTCGGCGGCCAGTTGCTCGCGCAGCGCCGGGACGAGCGTGAGGTGGCCGGCGGCGAGCGAGGAGACGCCGACCACGTGCACGTCGGCCTCCACCGCCTGCCGGGCGACCTCCTGCGGCGTCTGGAAGAGCGGGCCGACGTCCACGTCGAAACCGAGGTCGGCGAAGGCCGTCGCGATGACCTTCTGGCCCCGGTCGTGGCCGTCCTGGCCCATCTTGGCGACCAGGATGCGGGGCCGACGGCCTTCCTGTTCGTCGAACTTCTCCACCAGTGCGCGGGTCCGCTCCACCGAGGGCGACTCCCCAGCCTCGTTCCGGTACACCCCGGAGATCGTACGGATCTGCCCGGCGTGCCTGCCGTACACCTTCTCCAGCGCGTCGGAGATCTCCCCGACCGTCGCCTTGGCGCGGGCCGCGTCGACCGCGAGCGCCAGCAGGTTGCCCTCCAGGCCCGGCCCGCTCCCGCGCTCGGCGGAGGCGGTCAGCGCCCGCAGCGCCTCCTGGCACGCCCGCTCGTCGCGCTCCTCGCGCAGCCGCCGCAACTTGGCGATCTGCTGCGAACGCACCGAGGAGTTGTCGACCTTGAGCACGTCGATCTGCTCGTCGCTGTCCACCCGGTACTTGTTGACGCCGATCACCGGCTGGCGCCCCGAGTCGATCCGCGCCTGGGTACGCGCCGCGGCCTCCTCGACGCGGAGCTTCGGGATGCCCGCGTCGATGGCCTTGGCCATGCCGCCGGCCGCCTCGACCTCCTCGATGTGCTGCCAGGCCCGCCGCGCCAGGTCGTAGGTGAGCTTCTCCACGTACGCGCTGCCGCCCCACGGGTCGATCGACCGGGTGGTCCCCGACTCCTGCTGGAGCAGCAGCTGGGTGTTGCGGGCGATCCGCGCGGAGAAGTCGGTGGGCAGCGCCAGCGCCTCGTCCAGGGCGTTGGTGTGCAGCGACTGGGTGTGGCCCTGGGTGGCGGCCATCGCCTCCACACAGGTGCGGGTCACGTTGTTGAAGACGTCCTGGGCCGTCAGCGACCAGCCCGAGGTCTGCGAATGGGTGCGCAGCGAGAGCGACTTGGCGTTCTTCGGGTCGAACTGCCTGACCAGCTTGGCCCACAGCAGGCGCGCCGCGCGGAGCTTGGCGACCTCCATGAAGAAGTTCATGCCGATCGCCCAGAAGAACGACAGCCGCGGCGCGAACGCGTCCACGTCCAGCCCGGCCTGCCGCCCGGCCCGCAGGTACTCCACGCCGTCCGCCAGCGTGTACGCCAGCTCCAGGTCGGCCGTGGCCCCGGCCTCCTGGATGTGGTAGCCGGAGATGGAGATGGAGTTGTAGCGCGGCATCTTCTGCGAGGTGTACGCGAAGATGTCCGAGATGATCCGCATCGAGGGCGACGGCGGATAGATGTAGGTGTTGCGGACCATGAACTCCTTGAGGATGTCGTTCTGGATGGTCCCCGCCAGCTTCTCGGGCGCCACCCCCTGCTCCTCGGCCGCCACGATGTACAGCGCCAGCACGGGCAGCACCGCGCCGTTCATCGTCATCGACACCGACATCCTGTCCAGCGGAATCCCGTCGAACAGCTGGCGCATGTCGTAGATCGAGTCGATCGCCACGCCCGCCATGCCGACGTCACCGGTGACCCGGGGGTGGTCCGAGTCGTACCCCCGGTGCGTCGGCAGGTCGAAGGCGACGGACAGGCCCTTCTGGCCGGCCGCCAGGTTCCGCCGGTAGAAGGCGTTCGACTCCTCGGCCGTCGAGAACCCCGCGTACTGCCGGATCGTCCACGGCTGGTTCACGTACATCGTCGGATACGGCCCGCGCAGGTACGGCGCGATGCCCGGGTACGTCCCGAGGAAGTCCAGCCCCTCCACGTCCCGGCCGGTGTACAGCGGCTGCACGCCGATGCCCTCCGGCGTCTCCCAGCGCAGGTCGGCGACGTCGCTGCCGGACGCCTCCTCGACCGCGCCGCGCCACTGCTCCTCACCGGCCGCCTCGGTGGCCTCGGAGGTGAGGCCGACCGTGGAGAAGTCCGGGATCTTCGGCTGGGACATCACGCCACCCCCATGTGGTCGAGAAGAGAGGTGAGCAGGTCGACAGCGGCGCACCCGGCGTGGACCCGCCGGTCGATCCCGTCGAACCCGCCCTTGCCCGCGAGGAGTACCTGCCCGGCGCCGGCCGCCTTCAACGCGGCGGCCACCGGTTCGGCCTCCTCGGCGTAGCGCGCGTCGCTGGAGCAGACGCAGGCCACGCCCGCGCCGCTCGCCGCGTACGCCTCGGCGACCGTCTCCGCGGTGACCGTCACCGGGTCGTGCACCGGCTCGATGCCGCCCGCCTGGAAGAAGTTGGCGGCGAAGGTCACCCGCGCGGTGTGCGCGGCGGCCGGGCCCAGTGCGGCCAGGAACACCTTCGGCCGGGCACCGGTCGCCGCCAGGTGCGCGTCGGAACGGGCCCGCAGCGCCTCGAACGCCTCGTCGCGCCGGACCCGGGGCAGACCCCCCGTCGGCGGCGCGGGCGCCGGGGCCCGCCGGGGCAGCTTCTCGGTGAGGTTCGGGAACTCGCTCACCCCGGTCACCGGCTCCTCGCGGCGCGCCAGCTTCGCGCCGCGCTCCGCCCAGGTCGCCGCCAGCCGCTCGCCGACCAGGCCGGCGCGCAGCGCCTTCGCCTGGCCGCCCGCCCGCTCGATCTCCTGGAAGAACGACCAGGCCGCCTCGGCGACCTGGTCGGTCAGGGACTCCACGTAGTACGAGCCGCCCGCCGGGTCGGTGACCCGGGCCAGGTGGGACTCCTCGATGAGGATGGTGGAGGTGTTCCGCGCGATCCGCCGGGCGAACGCGTCGGGTGCGCCCAGCTCCTGGTCGAAGGGGAGCACCGTCACCGCGTCGGCCCCGCCGACCCCGGCGCCCAGCGCCGCGACCGTGGTCCGCAGCATGTTCACCCACGGGTCCCGGCGGGCCATCATCACCGGCGAGGTCACCGCGTGCTGGCGCTGCGCCCCCGCCGCCGGCACCCCGCAGACCTCGGCGACCCGCGCCCAGATCCGGCGGGCCGCACGCAGTTTGGCGATGGTGAGGAACTGGTCGGCGACGGCGGAGTACCGGAACGCGATCTGGCCGAACGCCTCGGCCAGGCCCAGCCCGGCACCGGCCAGTTCGCGGACGTAGGCGAGCCCGGTGGCGACCGAGGCGCCCAGCTCCTGCGCGGCCGAGCCGCCCGCCTCGTGGAAGGGGAGCGCGTCGACGGTCAGCGCCCGGACGCCCGGGTACCCCTCGACGGCACGGCGGGCCAGCGCTACCGCGGCGGCGGTGTCCCCGGCGGAGCCGGTGCGCGCCTCGTACCCGAGCGGGTCGGCGCCGAAGGTGCCGCGCAGGGCGTCGGCGGCGACCCCGCGCTCCTCGGCGATGCCCAGCCAGGCGTCGGCCGCCCCGGCGGTCTCGGCGCCGGCGTCCAGAGCGATCGGCGCGAGGTCGAGGTGGACGCCCTCCAGCGCGCGGGCCAGCCCGGAGACGGGCAGACCGCCCTCGCCGAGCGGGAGCCAGAGCGAGGTGACCCCGTTCTCCAGGTCGGCGAGGACCGCGTCGCGCACGGCGTCCGCGTCACTCCCGGCGTGCCGCTGGCGTACGTCCCAGCCGCCCGGGGTGTTGCCCTCGGCCCGCGCGCCCCGTACGAACGGGGCGAAGCCGGGCAGGCCCCGGTCGGGTACGGCCGCTTCGGCCGTGTAGAGCGGGCGGGCGTGGAGCCCGTCGTCGAACGTCGTGGACAGCGCGTCCTCGGCCGCCGTCCCGCTGATGTCCTTGCCCGCTTTGCGCAGCACGCCCGCCACCAGGCGCTGCCACTCGTCGTGGGTTGCATCAGGGAACTCGGCGGCCAGAGAGAGCCCGTCGTCAGGCAGGACCGTCATGCTCAGATGCTAGGACAGCGCGGCATACGGGCAGCAGTACCCGCGCCTGTGACCTTGCCCTCTCCGCAGAGCCGCTGATCCGGTGCAGGCGGTGACGTATCCGCACCTGACGGGCCGACGGGGTTCCCGTCCGGGAACGGCCGGACCCCGCCCGCGCGCCTCACTCCCCGTCCAGCCCGCTCTCCAGGTCGCCCTCGGCCTCCAGGTACGCCTGGCGCAGCGCGGCCAGCACCTCCGGGTCCGGCTCGGCCCACATCCCGCGCGACTCGGCCTCCAGCAGCCGCTCCGCGATGCCGTGCAGCGCCCAGGGGTTGGCCTCCTTCAGGAACGCCCGGTTCTCCGGGTCCAGGACGTACGTCTCGGTGAGCTTGTCGTACATCCAGTCGGCGATCACGCCGGTCGTCGCGTCGTAGCCGAAGAGGTAGTCGACGGTGGCCGCCAGCTCGAAGGCGCCCTTGTAGCCGTGGCGGCGCATCGCCTCGATCCACTTCGGGTTGACCACCCGCGCCCGGAAGACCCGCGAGGTCTCCTCGACCAGCGTCCGGGTCCGCACCGTCTCCGGGCGTGTCGAGTCCCCGACGTACGCCTCGGGGGCCGTGCCCTTGAGCGCGCGGACCGCCGCGACCATGCCGCCGTGGTACTGGAAGTAGTCGTCCGAGTCGGCGATGTCGTGCTCGCGCGTGTCGGTGTTCTTCGCCGCCACCGCGATCCGCCGGTAGGCGCTCTCCATCTCGGCCCGCGCCTCGCGGCCCGCCAGCTCCCGGCCGTAGGCGTAGCCGCCCCACACCGTGTAGACCTCGGCGAGGTCGGCGTCGGTGCGCCAGTCGCGGGAGTCGATGAGCTGGAGCAGGCCCGCGCCGTAGGTGCCCGGACGGGAGCCGAAGATACGGGTGGTGGCGCGGCGTTCGTCGCCGTGCTCGGCGAGGTCGGCGCGGGCGTGCGCCGCCACGTGGTTGTCCTCGTTCGGCTCGTCGAGCCCCGCCACCAGGCGTACCGCGTCGTCCAGCAGCCCGATGGTGTGCGGGAAGGCGTCCCGGAAGAAACCGGAGATCCTGAGCGTCACGTCGACGCGCGGGCGGCCCAGTTCCTCCAACGGCACCGCCTCCAGTCCGGTGACGCGCCGCGAGGCGTCGTCCCAGACCGGGCGGACCCCGAGCAGCGCCAGCGCCTCGGCCACGTCGTCGCCGGAGGTCCGCATCGCGCTGGTGCCCCACAGCGACAGGCCCACCGAGACGGGCCAGTCGCCGTGGTCGGCCCGATACCGTTCCAGCAGCGAGTCGGCGAGTGCCTGCCCGGTCTCCCAGGCGAGGCGGCTGGGGACCGCCTTCGGGTCGACGGAGTAGAAGTTGCGACCGGTCGGCAGGACGTTGACCAGGCCGCGCAGCGGTGAGCCCGAGGGGCCGGCCGGGACGAAGCCGCCGTTCAGCGCGTGCACCGCGTGGTCCAGCTCGTCCGTGGTCGCCGCCAGGCGCGGCACCACCTCGCGGGCGGCGAACGCCAGGATGTCCGCGACCGCCTGCCCGTGGCCCCCGGCGACCCGGACCGCGGCCTCGGGGTCCCAGCCCGCGTCGTCCATCGCCTGGACCAGCGCCTCGGCCCGCTCCTCGGCCTCGTCGGCGGTGGTGCGGGTGGCGGCCGACTCGTCCAGGCCCAGTGCCTCGCGCAGCCCGGGCAGCGCCGTGGTGCCGCCCCAGATCTGGCGGGCCCGCAGGATCGCCAGGACCAGGCCGACCCGCGCCTTCGCGGTCGGCGCGGCACCGAGCACGTGCAGGCCGTCGCGGATCTGGGCGTCCTTCACCTCGCAGAGCCAGCCGTCGACGTGGAGCAGGAAGTCGTCGAAGCCGTCGTCGTCCGGCCGGTCCCGCAGACCCAGGTCGTGGTCGAGCTTGGCGGCCTGGATCAGCGTCCAGATCTGGGCGCGGATCGCCGGGAGCTTCGCCGGGTCCATCGAGGAGATCGCCGCGTACTCGTCGAGCAGCTGCTCCAGGCGCGCGATGTCGCCGTAGCTCTCGGCGCGGGCCATCGGCGGCACCAGGTGGTCGACGAGGGTGGCGTGCACCCGGCGCTTGGCCTGGGTGCCCTCGCCCGGGTCGTTGACCAGGAACGGGTAGACCAGCGGCAGGTCGCCGAGGGCGGCGTCGGGCCCGCAGGCCGCGGAGAGGCCGGCGTTCTTGCCGGGCAGCCACTCCAGGTTGCCGTGTTTGCCCAGGTGCACCATGGCGTCGGCGCCGAAGCCGCCGTCCTCGGCGCGCGCCTGGAGCCAGCGGTACGCGGCCAGGTAGTGGTGCGAGGGCGGCAGGTCGGGGTCGTGGTAGATCGCGATCGGGTTCTCGCCGAAGCCGCGCGGCGGCTGGATGAGGATGAGCAGCCGCCCGTACCGCAGCGCCGCCAGGACGATGTCGCCCTGCGGGTCGCGGCTGCGGTCCACGAACAGCTCGCCGGGTGGCGGCCCCCAGTGCTCCTCGACCCGCTCGCGCAGTTCGGCGGGGAGCGTGCCGTACCAGCGGCGGTAGTCGGCCGCCGGGATGCGCACCGGGTTGCGGGCCAGCTGCTCCTCGGTCAGCCAGTCCTGGTCGTGGCCGCCCGCCTCGATGAGCGCGTGGATCAGCTCGTCGCCGTCGCCCGACTCCAGCCCCGGGACGGGCTCGTCCCCGAAGTCGTACCCCTCGGCGCTCAGCCGCCGCAGCAGCGCCACGGCGCTGGCCGGGGTGTCGAGCCCCACCGCGTTGCCGATCCGGGAGTGCTTCGTCGGGTACGCGGAGAGGACCAGGGCGAGGCGCTTCCCGGCGTTGGGGATGTGGCGCAGCCGGGCGTGGCGCACCGCGGTGCCGGCCACCCGGGCGGCCCGCTCGGTGTCGGCGACGTAGACCGGCAGCCCGTCGGCGTCCAGCTCCTTGAAGGAGAACGGCACCGTGATCAGGCGGCCGTCGAACTCGGGGACGGCGATCTGGCTCGCCGCGTCCAGCGGGGAGAGCCCCTCGTCGTTCTCCGCCCAGTCGGCGCGCGAGCCGGTCAGGCAGAGCGCCTGGAGGATCGGCACGTCCAGGGCGGCCAGCGCCCCCGCGTCCCACGACTCGTCATCGCCCCCGGCCGACGCCCCGGCGGGCTTGGTGCCGCCCGCCGCCAGCACCGTGGTCACCAGCGCGTCCGCGCGGCCCAGTTCGGCCAGCAGCTCCGGCTCGGGGGAGCGCAGCGAGGCCACGTACAGCGGCAGGGCACGGCCGCCGGCCTCCTCGATCGCGGCGCAGAGCGCGTCGACGAAACCGGTGTTGCCGCTCATGTGATGGGCGCGGTAGTAGAGCACCGCGATCAGCGGACCCGAGGCGTCCGGGGCCGGGGTGCGCTCCAGCGGCCCCCAGGACGGCGCGGGCGCGGGCGCGTCGAAGCCGTGGCCGGTGAGCAGCACGGTGTCGGAGAGGAAGCGGGCCAGCTGCTCCAGGTTGGCCGGGCCGCCGTGTGCCAGGTAGGCGTGGGCCTCGGCCGCCACCCCGATCGGGACCGTGGACGCCTCCATCAGCTGGGCGTCCGGGGCCTGTTCACCGGTGAGGACGACCACCGGACGGTCCTGCGCCAGCAGCGCCTCGATCCCCTCCTGCCAGGCCCGCACCCCGCCCAGCAGCCGCACCACCACCAGGCCGGCCCCGTCCAGCAGCTCCGGCAGGTCGTCCAGCGGCAGCCGCGAGGGGTTGGCGAAGCGGTACGGGACCGGGCCGCCGGCGCCGCGGGCGCTCAGCAGGTCGGTGTCGGACGTCGACAGGAGCAGGATCATGCGGCGTCAAGCCTTCCTCCGAGGTCCGCGCCTCGGGGTGGGACACAACGGCGGGAGTTCCTGGCTCACCCGCCCTCGGGGGCGGGGTTCACAGTGGCGGGACCGCGCCGGATTCGCACCGGGCTTCCTCCCTTGCCGAGCGTGGCGAGGGCCCACCCCGGTACCGGCCCGGGCCAGGTCCTCGGCGCACTGGGCGCGCCGTTCTGGCGATGGCGGGCCGAACGGCCCGCCGCGAGCATGGTAAGGGCCGCCCGGCAGCTCGGGGTACGCCGCCCCGGCCGTCGACCTGGGCCAACGCGGTGGCCTCGATCACCGGCCGGGCTATAAACAGCCCGGCCGCCGTTCGCGCCCATCTCGGACAGGTGTTTGGAGCCGGACCGTACAAGAGACAGCCGGGCCGGCGCTTGAGGCCATCTTGGACGGGTGTTTGGAGCCGGACCGTGCAAGAGATAGCCGGGCCGGCGCTTGAGGCCATCTTGGACGGGTGTTTGGAGCCGGACCGTGCAAGAGATAGCCGGGCCGGCGCTTGAGGCCATCTTGGACGGGTGTTTGGAGCCGGACCGTGCAAGAGATAGCCGGGCCGGCGCTTGAGGCCATCTTGGACGGGTGTTTGGAGCCGGACCGTGCAAGAGATAGCCGGGCCGGCGCTTGAGGCCATCTTGGACGGGTGTTTGGAGCCGGACCGTGCAAGAGACAGCCGGGCCGGCGCTTGAGGCCATCTTGGACGGGTGTTTGGAGCCGGACCGTACAAGGGACAGCCGGGCCGGCGCTTGAGGCCATCTTGGACGGGTGCGGGCAGCCGGCCCCCCGCCACGTCAAGCCGGGCCGGCGTTTGAGGCCACCTCACCCTCGCCCCGGGGGCCGCGATCCCCTCGTATCATCGCGGCCATGCCCACCCTCGCCCAGGGCGACGCCTGCCCAGGCGCGCTCCGCCTGCACCAGGCCGCCGACGGCCATCTGGCCCGCGTCCGCATCCCGGGCGGCCTGCTCCCGGCGCAGGCCGCCCAAGCCCTGGCACTGGCCGCCGAGGAGCTGGGCGACGGCAACCTCGACCTGACCTCGCGCGGCAACATCCAGCTCCGCGCCCTGCCCGCCGACGCGGGCCAGGACCTGGAGGCCAGGCTCACCGGGGCGGGCCTGCTCCCGGCCCCCGCCCACGAGCGGATACGCAACATCGTCGCCTCCCCCCTGTCCGGGCTGGACGACACCGGCCACCTCGACGTGACCCCTCTGGTCGCCGCCGTGGACACGGCGCTCTGCGCCGACCCGGCCACCGCGGCCCTCTCGGGCCGCTTCCTGTTCGCCCTCGACGACGGCCGCGGCGACACCGCCGCCCTCGACGCCGATGTGACAATGCTCGCAACGCCCGACGGCGGCCTGGCTCTGACCCTGCCGGGGGTCCCGGGCAGCCTCCGCCTGCCGCCTCGGGCGGCCCCGGCCGCCGCGCACGCCGCGGCCCTGCTCTTCCTCGCCGCCGCCCGCGCGAGCCCCGCCCGCGCCTGGCGCATCGCCGAACTCCCGCCCGGACAGGCCCTGTCCACCGCCACCCTCGCCGAGCTGGCGGCCCGCGTCCCCGGCGCCCGTACCGCCCCGGCCCCCGAGCCCCCGGCCCCGTCCGGCGGCCCGCGCCCGGGCCCGACCCCGCCCCGCGAGGGCCGGGCGGCGCTGCACGCGCTGGCCCCGCTGGGCCGTCTGACCTCGGCGCGGTGGCGGGAGTTGGCCGGTCTCGCCGCCCGCGACGGCTCGGGCACGCTGCGGGCCACGCCCTGGCGCGGGATCGTCGTCCCCGGCCTGGCCCCGGCCCGCGCCGCCGAGGCCGCCGCCGAGCTGGCGGGGGCGGGCCTGGTGACCGCCGGGGGTTCGCCCTGGGAGGGCGTCGGCGCCTGCACCGGCAGGCCCGGCTGTGTCAAGTCCCTGGCGGACGTGCGGGCCGACGCCCGGGCCGCCCTGGATGCGGCACCGGGCGGCCTTCCTGTCTACTGGTCCGGTTGCGAGCGCCGCTGCGGCCACCCCCGGGGGACGGCCTGGGTGGACGCCGTGGCGACCGGCACCGGCTACGACCTGGCCCACCGCCCGGCCGACCCGGCGGCGAAGCCCCGGCCCGCCGGGCGGAACGTACCGGCCCACCGGCTCCCCGAAGCGCTCGCAGCCGCCCGCCGGAGCCCTTCGACCCCCCGGCCGACGCGGCACGACGCCGTCAGGAAAGAGCGAGAGCAGAGTGTTTGAGTACGAGAAGGACGGCGCGGCCATCTACCGCGAGTCCTTTGCCACGATCCGCGCCGAGGCCGACCTCACCGGGCTGCCCCCGGACGTCGCCCAGGTCGCCGTCCGCATGATCCACGCCTGCGGCATGACCGACCTGCCCCGCGACCTCGGCCACACCCCGCGGGTCGTGGCCCGTGCCCGGGAGGCGCTGCGCGCCGGGGCGCCGATCCTCTGCGACGCCAACATGGTCAGAAGCGGCGTCACCCGTAAGCGGCTCCCCGCGGACAACGAGGTGATCTGCACCCTCGCCGACCCGTCCGTCCCGGAGCTGGCCGCGCGGCTGGGCACCACCCGCAGCGCCGCCGCCCTGGAACTCTGGCGGGACCGCCTGGACGGCGCCGTGGTCGCCGTCGGCAACGCGCCCACCGCCCTCTTCCGCCTGCTGGAGATGGTCGAGGAGGGCGCGCCCC
The DNA here is from genome assembly GCF_051397025.1 of Streptomyces sp. BBFR102. Taxonomy (NCBI): domain Bacteria; kingdom Bacillati; phylum Actinomycetota; class Actinomycetes; order Kitasatosporales; family Streptomycetaceae; genus Streptomyces; species Streptomyces sp. BBFR102. The sequence continues at coordinate 1,275,836 of NZ_CP195757.1, read as the reverse complement.
GCCCGGCCGCCGTCATCGGCGTCCCGGTCGGCTTCGTCGGCGCCGCCGAGTCCAAGGAAGCGCTGGCCGCCCACCCCTCGGGCCTGGACCACCTGATCGTGCGCGGCCGGCGCGGCGGCAGCGCCATGGCCGCCGCCGCCCTCAACGCGATCGCGAGCGAAACCGAATGAGCACCCCCGCCCCCGGCCGTCTCTACGGCGTCGGACTCGGCCCCGGCGACCCGGACCTGATGACCCTGCGGGCCGTCCAGGTCATCACCGAGGCCGACGTCGTCGCCTACCACAGCGCCCGCCACGGCCGCTCCATCGCGCGTGCGATCGCCGCCGCCCACCTGCGCCCGGACCACGTCGAGGAAGCCCTGGTCTACCCGGTCACCACCGGCACCACCGACCACCCGGGCGGCTACCAGGGCGCCATGGACGACTTCTACGCCTCCTGCGCCGAGCGGCTCGCCGCCCACCTCGACGCCGGGCGGACCGTCGCCGTCATCTCCGAGGGCGACCCGCTCTTCTACGGCTCGTACATGCACATGCACAAGCGGCTGGCCCACCGCTACCCGACCGAGGTCGTCCCCGGCGTCACCTCGGTCAGCGCCGCCTCCGCGCGCCTCGGAACCCCCCTGGTCGAGGGCGAGGAGGTGCTGACCATCCTCCCCGGCACCCTGCCCGAGGAGGAGCTGACGGCACGCCTCGCCGCCACCGACGCGGCCGTCGTGATGAAGCTCGGCCGCACCTTCCCCGCCGTACGCGGCGCCCTGGAGGCGAGCGGGCGGCTGGCCGAGGCGCGTTACGTGGAGCGCGCCACGATGGAGGGGGAGCGCACCGGGCACCTCGCCGACACCGACCCGGAGTCGGTGCCGTACTTCGCCGTCGCCGTGGTCCCCAGCCGGGTCGCCGCCCTGCCCGTCGACGGCAGCGCCCCCTCGGTGCCCGTCGTGCCCGCCGAGGAGGAGGCCGCGACGGCGCCCGTCGGCGAGGTCGTCGTGGTCGGCACCGGCCCGGCCGGACCGCTCTGGCTCACCCCCGAGACCCGGGGCGCGCTCGCCGCCGCCCAGGACCTCGTCGGCTACACCACCTACCTCGGCCGGGTGCCGCACCGCCCCGGCCAGATCCGGCACGGCTCCGACAACAAGGTCGAGGCCGAACGCGCCGAGTTCGCCCTCGACCTGGCCCGCCGGGGCCGCCGGGTGGCCGTCGTCTCCGGCGGCGACCCCGGTGTCTTCGCCATGGCCACCGCCGTCCTGGAGGCCGCCGCCGAAGGCCCGTACCGGGACGTGCCGGTCCGTGTCCTGCCCGGGGTCACCGCCGCCAACGCCGCCGCCGCCCGCGCAGGGGCGCCGCTCGGCCACGACTACGCGGTGATCTCCCTCTCCGACCGGCTCAAGCCCTGGGAGGTCATCGCCGAACGGCTCTCCGCCGCCGCCCGCGCCGACCTCGCCCTCGCCCTGTACAACCCGGGCTCCCGCAGCCGCACCTGGCAGGTCGGCAAGGCCCGTGACCTGCTGCTGGAGCACCGCAGCCCCGAAACCCCGGTGGTCCTCGCCCGCGACGTCGGCGGCCCGGGCGAACGCGTCCGCACCGTCCGCCTCGCCGACCTGGACCCGGCCGACGTCGACATGCGCACCCTGCTGATCATCGGCTCCTCCCAGACCCGTGCCGTCCGCCGCACCCCCGGCGCCCCCGAGACGGTCTGGACCCCGCGCCGCTACCCGGAGCCGACCACCGGAGCCTGACACCTCCGCTCCGCCCGCCGGCGAACGCCCCCGCGCGCACGGGGCGTTCGCCGGCGGGCGGGCCGATGCGGCACCGCCAGGCCGTACTCTCCGGCCTCCAGGGCGTCCTGCCCGTGCTGGGCCGTCCTCGCCGGACCGGACGTCCGCGCCGCCCTCTCACGGCCTGCGGGCCCCCGCGACGAAGGCCCGCGCCCTGGAGGGCTCCGGGCCGGTGGGCAGCCGTACCCCGACGCCCGGCCGCCGGACGGCTCACCCGCCCCGCAGCCAGGCCACCGCCTCCTCCGGCGTGGCCGCGACCAGCACCCCCTCCGGCACCGGCGGACGCCGGACCACCACCACCGGAATCCCCGCCTCCCGGGCGGCGGTCAGCTTCGGGGCGGTGGCCTCGCCGCCGCTGTCCTTGGTGACCACCACTTCGACGCCGTACGTGCGCAGTACCTCCCGCTCGCCCTCCAGGGTGAAGGGCCCCCGGTCCAGGAGGACTTCGCACTCCTCGGGCCCCGCGCCCACCGGCGGGTCGACCGACCGCAGCAGGAACCACAGCCCGGGCCCGGCGTCCGCGAACGCGGCGAGCCCCGTCCGCCCCGTGGTCAGAAAGACCCGCCTGCCCAGCGAGGGCAGCAGCGCGGCGGCCTCCTCCAGGGACGCCACCGGGTACCAGCGGTCGCCCGGCCCCCGCCGCCACGACGGGCGGCGCAGCGCCAGCAGCGGGACGCCCGCCCCGGCCGCCGCCTCGGCCGCGTGGAAGCTCATCACCCCGGCGAACGGATGGGTGGCGTCGACCACGGCGGCCACCCGCTCCTCGCGCAGGTACGCGGTCAGCCCAGCCGCCCCGCCGAACCCGCCGATCCGCACCCCGCCCTCGGGCAGCACCGGCCGCGCCACCCGCCCGGCCAGCGAACTGACCACCCGCAGCGGCCCGGCCGCGCCCGAGGCGAGCAGGGCGGCGAGCCGCCGGGCCTCGGTGGTGCCGCCCAGGATCAGGACGCGGGGAGCCGGGTCAGCAGACGTGGTCACGGTCGCGGTCCGGCGAGTAGAGGTGGCTGTCGCGGAACTGCCGGGCCCCCAGGGTGCGGCCGACCAGGATGACCGCGGTCCGCCTGATCCCGGCCTCGCGCACCTGGTCGGCGATGTCGGCGAGGGTGCCGCGCAGTACCAGCTCCTCGGGCCGGCTGGCGAACGCCACCACCGCCGCCGGGCAGTCGGCGCCGTAGTGCGGCTCCAGCTCGGCCACGACCCGGTCCGCGTACCCGGTCGCCAGGTGCAGCACCAGCAGGGCCCCACTGCGGCCCAGCGTCGCCAGGTCCTCACCTTCGGGCATCGGCGTGGCCCGCTGCGCGACACGGGTCAGGATCACCGTCTGCCCGACGGTCGGCACCGTCAGCTCCCGCTTCAGCGCAGCAGCCGCCGCCGCGAACGCCGGGACACCCGGCACCACTTCGTAGGGCACGCCGGCCGCGTCGAGGCGCCGCATCTGCTCGGCCACCGCGCTGAACACCGAGGTGTCCCCCGAGTGCAGCCGCGCCACGTCGTGGCCCTCCTCGTGGGCGCGGACCATCTCGGCGGTGATCCGGTCCAGGTCGAGCTGGGCGGTGTCGACCAGCCGGGCGCCCGGCGGGCACTCGGCGAGGAGTTCGGTGGGGACGAGGCTGCCCGCGTAGAGGCAGACCCGGCAGGCGGCGAGGGTACGCGCGCCCCGCAGGGTGATGAGGTCGGCGGCACCGGGGCCCGCTCCGATGAAGTACACGGTCATGGGGGTCTCCGGGGGAGGGGAAGGGGGGTGGTGGGGCGTCGGAAGCCGTGCAGGGCAGGCGGGTTCAGGAGCCCTCGGCGGGCTTCGTCACCGACCACTGCGTGACCGGCATCGCCTGCCGCCAGCCGGTGAACGAGCCCACCGGGACGGCCTGCGCCACCGCCAGCCGGGTCAGCTCCCCGCCGTGGCGGCGGTACCACTCGGTGAGCAGCGCCTCCGACTCCAGCGTCACCGTGTTGGCGACCAGCCGCCCGCCGGCCGGCAGCGCCGCCCAGCACGCCTCCAGCAGCCCGGGCCCGGTCAGCCCGCCCCCGACGAACACCGCGTCCGGTACCGGCAGTTCGGCCAGTGCGTCCGGCGCGGCCCCCGTGACGACCTTGAGCCGGGGCACGCCCAGCGCCCGCGCGTTGACGGTGATCCGCCCGGCCCGCACCGGATCGCGCTCCACGCTCACCGCGCGGCAGGCCCGGTGGGCGCGCAGCCACTCCACGGCGATCGACCCGGAGCCGCCGCCCACGTCCCACAGCAGCTCACCGGGGGCGGGCGCCAGCGCGGCCAGCGTCGCCGCCCGCACGTACTTCTTGGTGAGCTGCCCGTCGTGCTCGTACGCGTCGTCCGGCAGCCCGGGTACCACCGGCAGACGGAGCGCGCCGGGCGCCCGTACGCACTCCACCGCGACGACGTTGAGCGGGTCGCCGGCCGGCGCCGTCCAGCCGTCGGCCACGCCGTCCACCCGGCGCTCCGCGGGCCCGCCGAGCTGTTCGAGCACGGTGATCCGGCTCGGCCCGTAACCGCGTTCCCGCAGGAGTGCGGCGACCTCGGCCGGGGTCGCGGCGCCCGGGGCGAGCACCAGCACCCGGCGGCCGTCGTGCAGGGCGCCGGCCAGCGCCGCCGGGTCCCGGCCGACCGCCGACACCACGTCCACGTCCTGCACCGCCCAGCCCATCCGGGCGCAGGCGTACGACACCGAGGACGGGTGGGGGAGGACGTGCAGGGCGGCGGGCCCGGCCGTCTCGGCGAGGGCCCGCCCGATCCCGTAGAACATCGGGTCGCCGCTGGCCAGCACCGCCAGCCGCCGCCCGGCGTGCTCGGCGAGCAGCTTGGGCACGGCCGGCCGCAGCGGCGAGGGCCACGCGACGCGTTCACCCGCGCACCCGGGCGGCAGCAGGTCGAGCTGGCGGGGCCCGCCCACCACCACCTCGGCGGCGGACAGCGCCGCCCGCGCCCCCGGACCCAGCCCGGCCCAGCCGTCGGCCCCGATCCCGACGACGGTGACGGCGGGCTGGTCGGGTGTCGGGGTCACGGGCGGATACCTCGTACGGGGAGGGGGCCGGGCGGCGGCCCGGCGGCGGGGAAGTCGCCTCGCACTCTAACGCGCGCCGAACCGGCCCCCACCTGCGCCGAGGCGGTGCGGTTGCTCACTCACCGCCGCCCGACCACGGCTCACCGGTGTGCCGGGCAGCCCTTCCGGGCGTGGGCGGGCCCGTGCCGGTGCGCGTGATGGTGGCTGTGCCGGTCCGGTGAGAGCGCCTTGGCCAGCCGCTTGGCCTCCTTCGCGTCCTTGGCCACCCGCTTGGCCTGCTTGAGGTGCCCGTAGTGACCGGAATGCCCCGCGGGGCAGTGGCACTTGTGGTGCCCATGAGCCTTCCGAGGCTTGTGGTGCTTCTCGTGCGGGCTGAGCGTCAGGGCCAGGCCGATGGCGAGCAGCCAGCTGTCCTTGCTGACGCCGATCCCGTCGGGCGTGGGCCACATGCTGCCCTCCTTGCGCAGGCCCGGAGTCTGCGCGTACACCGCCATCAGGCTGCCCGCGAATCCGGTCAGCGCGGCACCCGCGAGCCGGGTGGGGACCACCGGGGTGAGCAGGGCCGCGCCGAGCGCGATCTCCCCGGCGGCCAGGAGCTTGAGGAACCGGGGCGCGTCGATGTTCTCCAGGAACGGGAACGCCTGCCGCGCCATCCCGTGGACTCCCTGCGCCTGTTCGTCGGCCCCGCCCCACTTCTCCATCCCCGAATGCAGGATGAAGGCACCCGTGACCAGCCTGAGCGGCATCTGCCACACCTTGATCTTGCCGCACCCGCTCATACCGAACTCCTCCCGCAGACCATGGAATCGCGGGCCGCGGCGGTGGTGACCACGGCGACGCGGACATGTCCGCCATTCTCCGCCGAAAGCGGAAGGTCGGCACCTGGACGGGATGCCACCCCGGGCGGCACGCGAGCCGGAGCCTCACCGGAACCGGAACGCCACCGCCCGAGCGGCGTCACGGGAACCGGCGGATCGGTGCCACCAGCGCCCCGCGGCCCCGCTGGAGCCGGGAACGGCGCCGGTGACGCCCGGCCCGCATCGCCACTCACCTCGGCGTCCTCGCCGAAGTGCCGGTCGAGGCCGGCCGAAGCGCGGGTCGTGCTGCCGCAGCCCCCACCGTCCCACCCGGCACGGGAGCGAACGGCGCGCCGAGCAGGGCGCTTGAGCGACCAGGGGGGCGGGAAGGCACCGGCCGCAGGAGGCGAGCGAGGCGTGCGCGCCCTCCCGTGCGCCGTACGCACTCCTTGTGCTCCGCCCACCGCGTGTACCCCGTACCGCGCCCGCGGCCTGGTGTTTCCCCGAAACCCGCCTCGGGAAGTCGTACTCGAAAGGACGAGCGACCTGACACATGACTTGCCCCGGGCGACCACCGAGCCCAGCATGTAGAACACCCTGGCGGCCGGCCCGCGGAGCCCCGGGAGGCCGCAGCCTTCCGGCACACCGCTCGCGGCCCTCGACGACGGAGGACTCGCATGGCCTCGTACTTCGAGAACAGCAGCGACGCCCTCGTGCCCGACGCCCTGCGGGGCTTCGCGCGGGCCCACGCCGACCTGGTCACCCTCGACCCCGAGCACGGCTTCCTGCTCAGCCGGACCGCCGCACCCTCGCGGCGCGTCGCCCTGCTCTCCGGCGGCGGCGCGGGCCACGAGCCGCTGCACGCCGGGTACGTGGGCCGGGGCATGCTCGACGCCGCCTGCCCCGGCCGCGTCTTCGCCTCCCCGCACAACCGCCAGGTCTACGCGGGCTCCCTCGCCGCCGCCCGCGCGGACGGCGTGCTGCACATCGTGAAGAACTACACCGGCGACCGCATCAACTTCGGCATCGCCGCCGAGCGCCTCGCCCACCGCGGCGTGCCCTGCGCGCGGGTGCTGATCGACGACGACCTCGCCTCCGACTCGGCCGACATCGCTTCGGGGCGCCGCGGCACCGGCGGCACGGTCCTCATCGAGAAGCTCCTCGGCGCCGCCGCCGACAGTGGCCTCGGCCTCACCGAGCTCCAGGAACTCGGCACCCGCCTCGCCGCGAGGTGCCGTACGCTCGCCGTCGCCTCCGCCGCGCACACCGCGCCCACCACCGGCGAGCCGGCCTTCCCGCTCGCCGCCGGCGAGCTGGAGTACGGCGTGGGAATCCACGGCGAGCGCGCCCAGCAGACCATCTCCCGGGGACCGCTCAACAGCCTGGTGGAGCGCATGACCACCGCGCTCCTCGACGCCCTCACCCCGGACGGCCCGGTGATCGCCCTGGTCAACGGCCTCGGCGCGGTCACCCCGCTGGAGCTGTACGCCGTCCACGGCGAACTCGCCGCCCTGCTCGACGCCCGCGGCACCGACCTGGCCCGCGCCCTCGTCGGCGACTACATCACCGCCCTGGACATGCGCGGCTTCTCCGTCACGCTGCTCGCGGCCGACGCGGAGATCCTCCGCCTCTACGACGCCCCGGTGCACACCGCCGCGCTGCGCTGGTGAGCGGCGCCCGCAGCCACCCTCCCACCCCATCCCACCGGCCACCGAGAGCGGGAGCCACGCCATGACGACGAGTACCTCCCACGACGCCGCGGCCACCGAAGGCTGGATGCGCCGGTTCGCCGAGTCCGCCCACGCCACCGAGGCCCGCCTCACCTCCCTGGACCAGCGGGTGGGCGACGGCGACTTCGGCACCAACCTCACCGCCGGCGTCGACGCGGCCCTCCGCCGCCTCGACCAGCTCTCCGAGGGCGACATCGCCCCGGCCGCGCCACTGGAGGCCGCCGCCACCGCCTTCCTCGACGAGGTCGGCGGCACGAGCGGCCCCCTCTTCGGCCTGCTGCTCCAGTCGCTGGCCGCGGCCGTCGCCCACGCCGGCCCGACCACCGGGGCTTACGCCGAAGGCGTCACCGCCGGCCTTGCCGCGATCCGCCGGGTCGGCGACGCGGCCCCCGGCGACAAGACCCTCGTCGACGCCCTCACCCCGGCGGCCGAGGCCCTGCGCGCCACCCCCGCGGGCACCCCGCCCGACCGCGCCCTCGCCGGCGCGGCCGACGCTGCCTGGGAGGGCGTCCGCTCCACGGCCCGGCTGCGCGCCCGCATGGGCCGCTCCAGCTACCTGGGCGAACGCGCCGAAGGCATCCCCGACCCGGGCGCGGTCGGCGTCGGCCTGCTCTTCGCCTCCGCCCAGGGCGTCGTCACCGACCTCGACACGCACCTGGGCTGAGGCGCCCCCTCTCGGCCCGCCTACCCCGCGGCGCTGCCGCCCTGCTGCGGCACGTGGGCCCGTACCCATGCCAGCAGCACCGGTGAGTGCAGGGTGGTCACCCAGAGATCGGCCCGCGAAGCGTCCTCCTCACCGGGACGCGGACCCACCCCCAGCACCCGCAGCCCGGCCCGCCGCGCCGATTCGATGCCGGTCAGCGAGTCCTCCACGGCCAGCGTGTCGTCCGGGTCCGCGCCGCAGAGCCGCGCCGCCCTCGCGTAGACGTCCGGCCACGGCTTGGGGCGGACGGAGGCGGTCCCCGGCGCCTCCCCCGCCGACGGCTCGTCCGGGACCACGATGTGGCCGAAGTGGGGCAGCAGCCCGGCCCGTTCGAGGCTGGTCTCCACCACCTCCAGCGGGCAGTTGCTCGCCACGGCCAGCGGTAGCCGCCCGGAGAGCCGGCGGACGAACTCCGCGGCGCCGGGCATGGTCACCGGATCGTCGGCGACCAGGGCCATGAAGTGGGTCAGGAGCGACGCGGTCAGCTCTCCCGCCAGGTGCGCCTTGTCGGACTCCTCGGCCATCAGCCGCCCGCAGTCGGTGTAGTGCACTCCCTTGGCCCGCTCGGCGAAACCCGGCAGGGGCCGCAGCCCGAACTGCCGGAAGACCTGGCTCCGGGCGTCCTGCCAATGCCGTTCGGTGTCCATCAGGGTGCCGTCGCAGTCGAAGACGACGGCCTCGGGGGACCAGCTGAGGAGCGGGTGTGCCTTGGTGGTCATGGTGTACCTCCTGGGGGAGGGGGCGGTCGGGCTTGTCGCGGGACCGCGGATTCGTGGGGTCGTGCGTTTCCCTGAGCCGGCACCGGGACGTCGTACGTCCGCCGGTCTCGTGCGGGGCACGGGAGTGCAAAGGTGCAATCCCGTGCAAACCGCGAAACATCACAACGGCTACGTTATTTTCGCGAGGAAGCGTCACGCAATCACCACTTCGAGTGCTCGACGGAGTGAGGGCGGCCGGTGTAAAGGAGGCCCCGGAAACCGCCTCCGAACGTCAACCTCACGGGCCGTCAATACCGCTCACGAGCACCCAAGTTGAGGCATGTTCGCCCGGCGTCGCGGAACGGCCGGAAGCGGTGGAGGGTATCCACTCGAATGGCCAGCAAGCGCGCCGGAATTCACGAGAAATCACCCGCACGCGTGCACATTCGAAAGAATTGAACAATATCCGCGCACGGAGAGGGGGGTTTGCTCCCGGCGTGCGCGGGCGCACTACATTGCCGTCGTCACGGAAACGTTGAGCGAAGGTGGACAGCACGTTGCAGGAACGGGCGAGGGCAACCCGCAGATCACTCCTGGAGGCGGCCGCCCTCCTCTTCGCGGAACAGGGCTACGCAGGTACCAGCGTCAACGACATAAGCGCCAGATCCGGCAGGACCAGCGGCGCCGTCTACTTCCACTACGCCAGCAAGGAAGGGCTGGCCCTCGCCGTCGTCCAGGACCGCTTCGCCACCTGGCCCGGCCTCGCCGCCCGCTACACCGACCGCGCCGAACCCCCGCTCGAGAAACTGGTCGCCCTCAGCTTCGACATCGCCCACGCCCTCGCCGAGGACCCCCTCGCCCGCGCAGGCGCACGCCTGTGGGCCGAACGCGACACCATCGACGCCCCCCTCCCCGACCCCTTCGCCCTCTGGACCACCGCCACCACCCGCCTCCTCGCCCAGGCCCGCACCACCGGCCACCTCGCCGACCGCATCCGCCCCGCCCCCACCGCCCGCTCCCTCGTCCGCGCCTTCTTCGGCCTCTGCATGCTCACGGAGGCCCTGGAGGGGCGGGGGGCCATCACGGCGAGGCTGACGGACTGGTGGTTACTCACGCTGGAGTCGCTGCAGCAACGGCCTGATCCAGCAGGGGTGTTGGGGCGGGTACGGGTCAGGGGCGGACAGCTAGTGTCCTGAGTCGTAAGTCTGCGGGCGGTTATAGGGTGGGTTGATGCCTGGTCCGAAGCCGCTGTCGCTGGAGTTGTCCGATCACGAACGCCGGGTGCTGCGAGGCTGGTTGCGCAAGCAGACGGCGTCTCAGGCGTTGGTGCTGCGGTCGAGGATCGTGCTGGCGTGCACGGAGGGCCGGCCGAACGCGCAGGTCGCGCACGATCTCGGTGTCTCGCGGGAGACCGTACGCAAGTGGCGGGCCCGGTTCGCCGCGGACCGGCTGGAGGGCCTGGTGGACCGGCCACGATCGGGGGCACCGCGAAAGATCACGGACGAGCAGGTCGAGGCGCTGGTCACCAGGACCCTGGATCAGGCGCCGCCGACGGGTGATTCGCACTGGTCGACGCGTTCGATGGCCGGGGCCGCAGGAATGTCGCAGTTGGCCGTCTCGCGGATCTGGCGGGCCTTCGGTCTCAAGCCGCACATCGTGGAGACCTGGAAGCTGTCGACCGACCCGCAGTTCGTGACCAAAGTCCGCGACGTGGTGGGCATCTACCTCTCTCCGCCCGAGAACGCGCTGGTCCTGGCGGTGGACGAGAAGTCGCAGATACAGGCACTGGACCGGACCCAGCCAGTGCTGCCGATGGCCCCGGCCACGCCGGCGAAGATGACCCACGACTACGTCCGGCACGGCACGACCAGCCTGTTCGCGGCCCTGGACATCGCCTCCGGCTCGGTCATCGCCCAGCACTACCGCCGCCACCGCCACCAGGAGTTCCTCCGCTTCCTGAAGATCATCGACGCCGCCGTCCCCAAGAACCTCGAACTCCACCTGATCCTGGACAACTACGCCACCCACAAAACCGAGCCGGTCAAGAAGTGGCTGCTGCGGCACCCCCGCTTCCACCTGCACTTCACCCCCACCTCCGCCTCATGGCTCAACCTCGTCGAGCGCTGGTTCGCCGAACTGACCTCCCGCAAACTCCGCCGCTCGGCCCACCGCAGCGTCGTCGAACTCGAAAGGGACATCCGCCGCTGGATCAACGAGTGGAACAAGAACCCCAAGCCGTTCATTTGGACGAAGACCGCCGACGACATCCTCGCCGCATACTGCACACGAATTAACGACTCAGGACACTAGGGGAGCGAATGGAGGCAGCTTGTGGGGAGTGACGGCACTGTATGGGCCCCAGTTCCTTAGTGCTCTACCGGCTCATTCGGTAGATGCTGTTGCGACTCCGGAGCCCTGGCTCTGGCCAACGAGGCGGCAAGGATCTGGCAGACCTCAGCTCGTTGCCGTTGGGTACAGCCGTCCAAGAGCCGTTCCAGGTGGCGAAGCACCCAAAGATCCCGTACGTAGCGTGTGGCGACCCCCAGGGCCACGCAGGCTGGGGTGATGAGTGCCATCCAGTGCAGGGTCATGACTTGTAACCCCTCTTGATGGACGCCACGATGTCCGTTGTGCTGTGGCCGTACAAACACGATGCGTGGCGATTCAAGATCACTGTGCGATTACCGAAATGAACAGAGTGCCGCGACACCAGCTCGACCGTGTTCTCCTGAGGCACCCCGTCAATGAAGCCGTGAGCCAAGAGAACCGCACAGAGCGCTTCCGCAGTGTCGCCGCAACACCACTCGATCACCAGGTCGCCGGCGTGATGGGTGTAGCAGTTGGCGAAACCGTGTGGCGCAGCAGCCCTGTTGACCAGGTTTGGGCAGCGCAGGATTCGACTCAACAGCAAGTCGCGCACCCGCAAGTCATGGAACCCTCTGAGGTCGGCCCACTCCTCTACCTCCTGCCGCTCGTCGCGGGAGAGGCCACCGGGAAGTCGTTTCCACAGAAGTACTTCGTCGGTGCGAGCAGACGGCAGGATGAAGGAGCCGCCGTCGGCGCGCACCACGGTGAGATGGGATGAGCTGACCGCATCATGGAGGATCACCCTCCCTTTGCCTTCACGCACGCGCAGCCCTGGTACGCCACGGATGCCACCGTAGGAGTGGTCGAAGCGGGGGAGTAGCTTCCGAAGAACCTCGTCCGCCATCTCGGATTCCAGGGTCAGCTTCACGCTCTGAGCATCTGGCTCTGCGTCCCGCACACCCAGGAGAGCACCGTTGAGTTGATCGTCGCGAAAGCTGTCAGCCAATACGCTGGCCACGTGCGCTTCCAGACGGCGCTGAAGCGGGTCAGGAGAATCCGAGATCCCGGATCCGAGATGGACATCGACCTGTTGGGCCAACCTGAAGGCTGTTGAAAGCTTCAGTGGCGTCTGGTCGCGGATCTTCTTGGCCAGGCGGTTGGTGTTGCGCGATTTGGACATACCTTGCCCCTTCCGCTTGCCGCCCGGCGACGGCAGGAGAGACAGTCCGGTTGTCCTGATGTGTGTCGACTGACAACTGCGGGAGACTCTCAAGAGCCCACTGCTCGCACCGGCGCCGGGACCGGATGTGGCGAGACACGCCGCCGCAGCAGCGCTGCGTCAACGCTACATCAGAGTGGTTGTGAGGAGGATCTGCCGCTGTGCCCGGTCATCGGCATGTGGCGGCGTGAGCTCAGGCTGGGAGAGCCGACCACGCGCCTCGGCAAAGAGGGATGCGACCGTGCGCGCGTAGCATAGATAGGCATTCTTCAGGGGCGGAGGGCCGCGAGTTTGCGCAGTAGCGGGAGTGAGGGCTTCTGTGACGGCTGTTGCGGTACCGGCAAGCGATGCGAACCGGGTGTATGCGGATAGCGGTAAAAGGCCCCAGTGGCGGTGACGCGGCTTGGCCAGTTGATCTCGGCTCCGGACGGCCTGTTGGCCGAGATCACGTGATCTCCGCATCCGCGAGTGAGGGCGACCGAAGCCATATCGGGTCGTGGCCGTTACCTTGCTCTGCCTGCTTGTTCGCTTCCCGGGGCCTTCTGATGGGCCTCTGGATGACCAGGAACACCCGCTCTTTAGGGTCTGGGGGAACCCGTGAGGGCCGCCACTTCCGAAATCGGAGTGGCGGCCCTCATGGAATGGGCGGTCGGGTAGTGCGCATTCGATCCGCTACGGGAAGACGGGGGCGTGACAGTGAGGACTAAGGAGAAGAACTTTCACCGGTCACGGATTCTCTCCCGGCTTCCTCAGCTCAAGCCGAGGCCGCTGCCTTTTCTTTAGAGATCGAAGTAGAGCTCGAACTCGTGCGGGTGCGGACGGAGCTGGATCGGGGCGATTTCCTGGGTGCGCTTGTAGTCGATCCAGGTTTCGATCAGGTCGGAGGTGAAGACGCCGCCGGCCTGGAGGTACTCGTTGTCGGACTCAAGGGCGTCGAGGACGGCCGGGAGGGAGGTCGGGACCTGGGGGACGCTCGCGTGCTCCTCGGGGGCGAGCTCGTAGAGGTCCTTGTCGATCGGCTCGGCGGGCTCGATCTTGTTCTTGACGCCGTCCAGGCCCGCGAGGAGGAGGGCCGAGAAGGCCAGGTACGGGTTGGAGGACGGGTCCGGGGCGCGGAACTCGACGCGCTTGGCCTTCGGGTTGGAGCCGGTGATCGGGATGCGCATCGCGGCGGAACGGTTCCGCTGCGAGTACACCAGGTTGACCGGGGCCTCGAAGCCGGGGACCAGGCGGTGGTAGGAGTTCACCGTCGGGTTGGTGAAGGCGAGCAGCGAGGGGGCGTGCTTGAGGATGCCGCCGATGTAGTAGCGGGCGGTGTCCGAGAGGCCCGCGTAGCCCTGCTCGTCGTAGAAGAGGGGGGTGCCGCCGGTCCACAGGGACTGGTGGACGTGCATGCCGGAGCCGTTGTCGCCGAAGATCGGCTTGGGCATGAAGGTCGCGGTCTTGCCGTTGCGCCAGGCGACGTTCTTCACGATGTACTTGAAGAGCATCAGGTCGTCGGCGGCGGCGAGCAGCGTGTTGAACTTGTAGTTGATCTCGGCCTGGCCGGCGGTGCCCACCTCGTGGTGCTGGCGCTCGACCTCAAGGCCCACCCGCTCCAGCTCCAGGGAGATCTCGGCGCGCAGGTCGGCGAAGTGGTCGACCGGCGGGGCCGGGAAGTAACCGCCCTTGTAGCGGACCTTGTAGCCGCGGTTGTCGACCTCGGAGCCGGTGTTCCAGGCGCCGGCCTCGGAGTCGATGTGGTAGAAGCCCTGGTTCGCGGAGGTCTCGAAGCGCACCGAGTCGAAGACGTAGAACTCGGCCTCGGGGCCGAAGTACGCGGTGTCGGCGATACCCGTGGAGGTGAGGTACGCCTCGGCCTTCTTGGCGATGTTGCGCGGGTCGCGGCTGTACTGCTCGCCGGTGATCGGGTCGTGGATGAAGAAGTTGATGTTCAGCGTCTTGTCGCGACGGAAGGGGTCCACGCGTGCCGTCGACAGGTCCGGGCGGAGCGACATGTCGGACTCGTGGATGGCCTGGAAGCCGCGGATCGACGATCCGTCGAAGGCCAGTTCCTCGTCCGGGTCGAACGCCTTCGCCGGGATCGTGAAGTGCTGCATCACGCCCGGGAGGTCGCAGAAGCGGACGTCAACGAACTTGACGTCCTCGTCGGCGATGAACTTCTTCGCGTCGTCGGCGTTCTGGAACATCCAACTCCTCCTACTCCCGACCCGGGGAAGGGCGGGGTGGTAGCTCGGTCGTGCGGCCAGTGCGGTGGCACACGGTGGACCTGACCCTAGGGACAGGGGATTTCTCAAGCATGACCCATTTGTTTCGCCGACGTTAATCGGACGGACCCGTGCGAGCCGCGTGACCTGGGCCTCATCCCTTCCGCCCTCACCCGGTCGCCCCGTGGATACCCCGCCGCAGTACCGTGTTTCCGTGGACAACAGGCAAGCAATCGGATCGTGGCTCTCCGGCCCGCGCGCGGCCGCGGAGGAGATGGGGGCCGACTTCGGCTACCGGGGGGAGCGGCTCGGTCTGCCCGAGCACGGCCCCGGTTCGGTGGCCCCGTTGGGGCGTCGGTTCGGGGCTCTCGCCATCGACTGGGCTCTGTGCATGCTCATCGCATACGGCCTGCTCTCCGGCGGTGACGCCCAGTCCGCGGGGAACTGGGCCCTCGGTGTCCTGCTGGTGATGAACATCCTCACCGTCGGCACCGTGGGCTGCACTCCGGGCAAGCTCCTGCTGCGCCTGCGGGTGGTCTCGGAGAAGGGCGGCCGCCTCGGCGTCGGCTGGGTCGTGGCCCGCAGCGTGCTGCTCTGCCTCGCCGTACCGCCCCTGGTCTGGGACCGCGACTCGCGCGGCCTGCACGACCGGCTCGGCCGCGCGGTGCAGATCCGTATCTAGCTCCGGGGCCAGGAGAAGCAGCGGAACGCCAGGAGGGCGGTACCGGAACCGAGGTTCCGGTACCGCCCTCCTGGCGTACGGGTCGGGTGCTCAGCGCATCTTCGGGCCGCGCGGCGTGCGGGCGCCCTTAGGCATGGGCCCCTTCGGGACCGGCATGTTGCTCATCAGGTCGCCGAGGGCGCGGAGCCGGTCGTTGGTCGCGGTGACCTGCGGGCCGGTGAGGACGCGCGGGTACTTGAGCATCGTGGTGCGGACCTTCTTCAGCGGGACCTGGCCCTCGCCGGTGCCCACCACGATGTCGTGCACGGGGACGTCCACGACGATCCGCGCCATCTTCTTCTTCTCCGCCGCCAGGAGGCCCTTCACGCGGTTCGGGTTGCCCTCGGCGACGAGGACGATGCCCGCCTTGCCGACGGCGCGGTGCACGACGTCCTGGCTGCGGTTGACCGCCACCGCCGGAGTCGTGGTCCAGCCCCGCCCGATGTTGTCCAGGACCGCCGCCGCCGCTCCGGGCTGGCCCTCCATCTGGCTGAACGCGGCCTTCTCGGCGCGGCGGCCGAAGATGATCGCCATCGCGAGGAAGGCGAGCACGAAGCCGAGGATGCCGAGGTAGACCGGGTGGCCGACGAGGAAGCCGATCGCAAGGAAGACCCCGAAGGTGACGATCCCCACGGCGGCGATGACCCAGCCGATCTTCGGATCGACGCGCTTTGCCATCTTGTACGTCTGGGCGATCTGCTTGATCCGCCCCGGGTTCGCAGAACTCGCTGCGTTGTCCTTGCTCGCCATGTACCGAAGTTTACGTGTGCCTGATGCGTCGGCGTCGTGCGGGCGGGGTATCAGTTGTCGCCCGTCGCCGGAGCGATTCCGCGCGGCCTCGCCGGGGGCGTCTCAGGAAGTCCGTGAACCGGGTGCCGCCGCGGCCTCCAGGACCGCCTGGGCCTCCACCCTGTCTCGCGCCCGGCGGCGGTCCTCCAGGACCGAGGCCCAGGCGTTGCGGCGGGCGGTGCGCTGGCCCGAGCGCATCAGCACCGACTCGACGGCGCGCAGTGCGCCGGAGACGGAGGGCCACGCGGCGGGGCGGGCCCTGGTGGTCCGGAGCGGGGTGACGGGCGCGGCCTGCATCTGAAGATCTCCTCGGAGAGCGGCGAAGTGGCGCGGTGCTCGGAACGCGTCGCCGGTGCCCGCCGGCCGGGGGGAGGTCCGCCCCGGTCCTGGAGCACGGCGTACGTACAGCGTCACCGACTGGTGTTACCAGGGCGTGACCCGCAGGTCAAACACCCATGAAACCCTCGCCTGGTCCACCCCGCACCCCGGGACGGACGAAGCGGCCCCCGTACGGCCGCGAGCTGCGGAGTCGTACGAGGGCCGCCAGGAGGCCGGGGCGCGGGCCGCAGCCGGGTGTGCGGGGTCTCACAGCCCCGGGGCCGGTCGCCGGGGCGCGCCCGCCGGAGGTGTCAGAGCGCGCGGGCCGTCGCCGGGGCGGTCTCGGCCGGGTTGGAGGAGCGGCGGTCCATCGCCTGCTGGAAGAGGCGCCCGGCGCGGTACGAGGAGCGGACCAGCGGGCCCGACATGACGCCGGAGTAGCCCATCTCCTCGGCCTCCTCCTTCAGCTCCACGAACTCGTGCGGCTTCACCCAGCGCTCCACGGGGTGGTGGCGCACCGAGGGGCGCAGGTACTGCGTGATGGTGATCAGCTCGCAGCCCGCGTCGTACAGCCGCTGGAGCGCCTCGCTGACCTCGGCGCGTTCCTCGCCCATGCCCAGGATCAGGTTGGACTTGGTGATCAGGCCGGCCTCGCGGGCGCGGGTGATGACCTCCAGCGAGCGCTCGAAGCGGAAGCCGGGGCGGATGCGCTTGAAGATGCGCGGCACCGTCTCGACGTTGTGCGCCAGGACCTCGGGCCGCGAGGAGAAGACCTCGGCGAGCTGGCCGGGATCGGCGTTGAAGTCGGGGATGAGCAGCTCGACCTTGGTGTGGCCGCCCTCGCGCCCGTCGGTCATCGCGTGGATCTGGCGGACCGTCTCGGCGTACAGCCAGGCGCCGCCGTCCTCCAGGTCGTCGCGGGCGACGCCGGTGATCGTGGCGTAGTTCAGGTCCATCGTGACGACGGACTCGCCGACGCGGCGGGGCTCGTCGCGGTCGAGCGCCTGCGGCTTGCCGGTGTCGATCTGGCAGAAGTCGCAGCGCCGGGTGCACTGGTCGCCGCCGATGAGGAAGGTGGCCTCGCGGTCCTCCCAGCACTCGTAGATGTTGGGGCAGCCGGCCTCCTGGCAGACCGTGTGCAGGCCCTCGCTCTTGACCAGTTTCTGGAGCTCGTTGTACTCGGGACCCATTTTGGCGCGGGTCTTGATCCACTCGGGCTTGCGCTCGATGGGGGTCTGGCTGTTGCGGACCTCCAGGCGCAGCATCTTGCGTCCGTCGGGTGCGACTGCGGACACACCGGCTCCCTGTTGGTTTGCGTGGCTTGCGTCACGGGGTGCGACGTCGATTCTTCGGCGTACATCAGGGTACGCCCAGCGAAGTGCGGGGTGGCTACCCCGGTCCGCCTCTCGGATTGCGGCTGTTTCCCTCGTTCGGCCCGGTTCGGGGAAGGAGTGCCGAGCCCCTCGGGTCAGGCTGTGGCGGGCTCGGCGGCGGGCGGTGCGGAAGGTGCGGCCCCGGGCTGCCGGGGGAGCGGCAGCGCCTCGCCGAGCACCTCGGTGAGATGCCGCTCGACGACCGGGAGCACCTCGGCGATCGTGACCTCGCGGCCCAGCTCCTGGGAGAGCGAGGCGACGCCCGCGTCCCGGATGCCGCAGGGGACGATCCGGTCGAACCAGGTGTTGTCCGGGTTCACGTTGAGCGAGAAGCCGTGCATGGTGACGCCCTTGGCGACCCGGATGCCGATCGCGGCGAGCTTGCGGTCCTCGTGGCGCTGGCCCGCGTTGGAGGGGGCGTACTGCGGACCGGCCAGGCGCGGGTCGAACGCGTCGCCGTCGCCGAGGCGCGGGTCGAGGTCGAGGGAGAGCCCGCCGAGCGCGGTGCGCTCCTCCTTGGGGGCGCCGAGGACCCAGACGCCGCTGCGGCCCTCGACGCGGGTGGTGGCCAGGCCCAGTTCGGCGCAGGCGCGGATCAGGGCCTCCTCCAGGCGGCGGACGTGGGCGACCACGTCGACGGGGCGGGGGAGCTTGAGGATCGGGTAGCCGACGAGCTGGCCGGGGCCGTGCCAGGTGATCTTGCCGCCGCGGTCCACGTCGATGACGGGGGTGCCGTCGAGAGGGCGCTCGCTCTCCTCGGTGCGCCGGCCGGCGGTGTAGACGGGCGGGTGCTCCAGGAGCAGGCAGGTGTCCGGGATCTCGTCGGCCAGCCGGGCGGCGTGCACCCGGCGCTGCTCGTCCCACGCCCGCTGGTACTCCACCGCGTCCGCGCCGAATCCCAGCCGGACGAACTGCACGTCACCCACGGCCCGCACCTCCTCGTTCGCGGCGCTCGCCGCGCCTGGGGGCCACCATACGACCCGCCGCCGGAAGTCAGACGTCCGCCCGATACTCACACGATCGGATGAATGTGTGGCGCAGCTCACTGCGCGGGCCGCGCGGGCCGTTACATTCACGCCGTTCCATGAGGGCTGCTCCACGGGCCCGGAAGGCAGGAGACCGCACAGCAGATGACGGACCGACCCCCTCAGCGCACCCCCAACCGCCAGCTAGCCGCGCTCATCGCGGAGGCCGGGTTCTCCCACGCGGGGCTGGCCCGCCGTGTCGACCAGCTCGGTCTCGAACACGGGCTCGACCTCAGATACGACAAGACCTCGGTGACCCGCTGGCTGCGCGGACAGCAGCCCAGAGGGACCACCCCGGCCCTGATCGCCGAGGTCTTCACCCGGCGGCTGGGGCGGCGCCTGACCGCCCAGGACCTCGGCCTCGACGCGTGCGCGCCGGTCTACGCCGGGCTGGAGTTCGCGGCCACCCCCGAGGAGGCCGTCGACATCGTCAGCGGCCTGTGGCGCAAGGACTCCGGCAGCCACACCGAACTGCGGAAGATCGCCTTCACCCCGGCCGGTCTGGTCGTCCCCAGCCGCGACTGGCTGATCGGCCGGGCCGACGACCGGGTCGGTCGCGGTGACCCGACGCCGGTCCCGGCCACCGTGCGCATCCCCGCGCAGGGCAGGCCCGTGCAGGCCGGGGCCCGGGCGGTCACCGTCGCCCCGCGTACCCGGCACCAGACCGAGCGCGGCCCGGGCCAGCGGGTCTCGGCGGGCGACGTCGCCGCCCTCCGCTCGGTCGCCGACCTCTTCCGCTCCCTGGACCACGCCTACGGCGGCGGCCACGCCCGCCAGGCCCTCGTCCGCTACCTGGAGCACGAGGCCGAGCCGATGCTGCGCGGCCGGTACGGGGAGGCCACCGGCCGCCGCCTCTTCGCCGCCGCCGCCGACCTGACCCGGCTGGCCGGCTGGACCTCGTACGACATCGGGGCGCACGGACTGGCCCAGCGGTACTTCGTGCAGGCGCTGCGGCTCTCGCAGGCGGCGGGCGACCGGGCGTACGGCAGCTACGTGCTGATCACCATGAGCCGACAGGCGGTCTACCTGCACCACGGGCGGGAGGCGGTGCAACTGGCCCGGGTCGCCCAGCAGGGCGTCGGGGCGACCGCGCCGCCGGTGGTGCAGGCGTTGCTGCACGCCGTCGAGGCGCGCGGGCACGGGGTGCTCGGGGAGGGCAGGGCCTGCCAGACGTCGCTGGGGCGGGCCGAGCGGGCGCTGGAGGCGGCGCGGCCGGGGGACGACGTGCCGCACTGGGCGCAGTTCTTCGACGAGGCGCAGCTCGCCGACGAGTTCGCGCACTGCTACCGCGACCTCCAGCAGTACCGGCACAGCGCCCAGCACGCGGAGCGCTCCCTCCAGCTCCGCCCGCACGGGTACGCCCGCAGCCGCCTGTTCTGCCGCGTCGTCCTCGCCTCCGCCCGCCTGGGCCTCGGCGAACTGGACCAGGCGTGCGCCCTCGGCGCGGAGGCGGCGCAGCACGCCGCGGAGATGCGCTCGGCCCGGGCCGTCGAGTACGTCCGAGACTTCGAGCGCCGCCTGGAGCCCTACCGGGACGCGGCGGCGGTGCGGGGGTACCGGGACCGGGTGGCGGCGCTGCACTGAGCGACGGGGCGGGCGGGGGCGTCGCGGCCCTCGCCCGGCCTGTCCGGACCACCTGGTAGAACCCCGTCATGACGTACCGCTTCACGGCCCGGGCCGCCACCACCGAGACCGACCCCGACGGATACTTCACCGAGGCCGCGCTGGGCGAGGGGGAGGACGGCAGCGGGTTCGTCCTGATGTTCATGGCGGGCGAGGAGGGCCCCGACGACCAGGAGGCCGCCCTCGGGTGCGACACGCACTGCCTGGTCACCGCCGGGCAGGCACGGCCTACGGCTGCGTACGCGAAGCCGTCCTGGCCGACGGGGTGCTGCGGCTCTCGCTGAAACCGGAGGCGCTGGCCGCGCTGGGGCTCGCCGACGGTGAGATCGAGGCGGTCCTCGCCGCGCCCGCCGCGGACGTCGCCCGTTTCCGGGAAATGCCGGCGTCGGTCCTCGCCTACGGACGGGCGGACGCCCGGCCCGCCCGCGTGGCCCTGTGACCGCCCCGCGTCAGAGCACCATGCCCATGAGCACGTCGTCCACGTACTCCCCGCCCACGAAGACCTCGCCCGGCAGTACGCCCTCCACACGGAAGCCCTCGGCGGCGTAGAGCGCCCGGGCCGGGGCGTTGTGGCCGAGGACGCGCAGGGTGAGGCGGCGGGCGCCCTGGGCGCGGGCCTCGGCGGCGCAGGCGCGGAGCAGGGCGCGGCCGACGCCCCGGCCCCGCGCCTCCTCGCGCACCGCGAGCCCCTGGATCTGGCGGACATGGGCGAAGGCGGGCAGCGGGACGGGGCACCGGAGGACGGCGTACCCGAGGATGCCGCGGCCGTCCTCGGCGACCAGGTGGTCGCGCGGGTCGCGGTGGCCGTCGAAGAAGGGGTCCGCGGGCGCGTCCGGCCGTTCGGTGACGGCGTGCAGCGGGGACCAGGTGGCGTGGTCGATCCGGGCGAGCGCCGGCCCGTCGTCGGGCCCGGCGGGGCGTATGAGTGGCCGCATGGCGGCACTCTGCCATGTCACGGGTGTGGCGGGTGGTCCGGGTGGTCATGATGGGGCGTATGCGGATCGCGGTCGCCGGCTCCTCCGGCCTCATCGGAACAGCGCTCACCCACTCCCTGCGGGCCGACGGCCACGAGGTGGTGCGGCTGGTGCGCCGGCCCGCCCGGGACGCCTGCGAGGTCCAGTGGGACCCGGAGGAGGGCCGGGTCGAGACGGCGGGGCTCGTCGGCTGTTCCGCCGTGGTCAACCTCGCCGGCGCCGGCATCGCCGACCACCGCTGGACCGAGGCCCGCAAGCGCGAGATCCGCGACAGCCGCGTCTGGGGCACCGCCGCCCTCGCCGAGGCCGTCGCCTCCCTGGACACCCCGCCCGACGTCTTCGTCAACGCCAGCGCCGTCGGCTTCTACGGCGACACCGGCGACCGGGCGGTCGACGAGAGCGCCCCGCCCGGGTACGGCTTCCTGCCGGCCGTCTGCGTGGAGTGGGAGGAGGCGGCGGCCGCGGCCGAGGAGGCCGGGGTGCGCACCGTCTTCCCTCGTACCGGGCTCGTGGTGTCGGCGAAGGGCGGCGCCTGGGCCAGGCTCTTCCCGCTCTTCAAGGCCGGACTCGGCGGGCGGGTCGGCGACGGCCGCCAGTACTGGAGCTACATCGCGCTCCACGACCACGTCGCCGCCCTGCGCCACCTCATCGACACCGAGGAACTCTCCGGCCCGGTCAACCTCACCGCGCCCCGCCCGCTGACCAACCGCGAGGTGACCGCCGCCATGGGCCGGGTGCTGCGCCGTCCCACGCCCTTCCCCGTCCCGGCCGCCGTCCTCAAGGCCGTCCTCGGCGAACTCGCCGGTGACGTGCTGGCCAGCCAGCGCGTGGTGCCCACCCGGCTGCTGGAGTCCGGGTTCAACTTCCGGTACCCGGGGATCGACGACACGCTGCGGGCCGCCCTCCGCTGACCCACGGGCCCCACCAGGGGGCGCCCACGGCACACAGTGTGCGACCGGCGTACGACCATGACCGCTGTATGCGCCTCTGCCGGGGACCCCGGACCGCTTCTACGCTCGAACCTCGCACTCGGGTATTCCCAACGCGCGTCGGGGGCATGAGCCCCCCACGGATCGCCCAATCTCGGGGAGGGCACGTGAGTGAGCCCGGACAGGAAGCGGACGTCGTGATCGTGGGCGCGGGAGTCGCGGGACTCGCCGCGGCCCGTGCCCTGACCAGTGCCGGAGTCGGCGTCACGGTGCTGGAGGCCGCCACACGGGTCGGCGGCCGGATGGCCACCGACGTGCGGGACGGCTACCGGCTGGACCGGTTCGGGCAGCCGCTCCTCACCACCTGGCCCGAGGTGGCGGCCCCGCTCCTCGACGGTCTGCCGATGCGCCGGTTCGCCCCCGGCGTGCTCGTCCACAGCCAGGGGAGGCGGACCCGCACCGGGGAACCCGGGAGCGCGAGGGGCGCACTCCGTGCCGCGCGCGCCCGTGCGAGCGCCCCCGGGTGGGTCCCCCGGCAGAGTGGCTCCGAACGGCCCCGCGTCTCCACGGCCGTGGACGGCGCCCTGCTCGGCTCCGCCCTCGCCCGCCTCGCCGCCACCCCCGAGGCCCGCCTCGCCGCCCGGCCCGAGCGCAGCGCCGCCGAGGCCCTGGCCCTGCGCGGTCTCTCCGCCCGCACCGTCGACGGCTTCGTCCGGCCCCTGCTCACCGCCCTCCTCGGCGACCAGGAACTCACCACCTCCAGCCGGGTCGCCGACCTCACCCTGCGCGGCTACGCCCGCGGCCGCCTCGGCGTGCCCGCCGGCGGCGCCGCCGCGCTGCCCCAGCACCTCGCCGACGCCCTGCCCACGGGCACCGTCCGCACCGGCGTGCACGTCACCGCCGCCTCCATCGACTCCGTCACCACCAAGGAGCACGGCACCTTCGGCTGCCGCGCCCTGCTGCTCGCCACCGGCGCCCGCGCCGCCGCCGAACTGCTGCCCGGGCTGCGGGTGCCCCGCTTCCACTCGGCGACCGTGCTCCACCACGCCGCGCCCGTCCCGCCGCCCACCGGCAGTGCCCTGGTCCTGGACGCGGACCGGAGCGGGCCCGTCGCCTGGTCGGCGGTGCTCAGCGAGGTCGACCCGACGCGTGCCCCGCGCGGGCGCGCGCTCATCTCCTCGACCGTGCTGGACGCGCGCCCGGACGGCCTCGACGCCGAGGTCCGCGCCCAGCTCGCCCGCATGTACGGCACCTCCACCACCGGCTGGGAGCTGCTCGGGGCCCACCACGACCCCGAAGCGGTCCCCGCGATGCCCCCGCCGCACGACGCCCGCAGGCCCGTCCGCGTCCTGGACGGTCTCTACGTCTGCGGCGACCACCGCGACACCAGCTCGGTGCACGGCGCCCTCATCTCCGCCCACCGGGCCGCCCGGGAGATCCTCACCGACTTCGGCCTGCTGCCACCCGCCCCCGGCCCCGACGCCCCCCGCGCGGCCGCCTGACCCCGCCACCCCGGCACGCCCCGCGGGTTTGCGGCCCGGCCCTCCCCGTAGAACGCTGGAGGCCGGGCCGACCGGCCCGAAGGGCCGGAGCCGGGGAGTACCGCAGTGGCGAGGACCGCCGTGTGGAGCCGACGGGGTGACGAACCCCGCTGGATGAGCGGTGCGCCCGCGCCCGCCTGGCTGCGGTGGCTGCCGGTCGGGTTGCTCGTCCTCATCCCGCTGATCCAGGTGCTGGTGGACCGGCCGGTCGACCTCGGCTTCCTGCTCGGCGCCATCCCGCCGCTCGCCACCCTCGCCTACGGGCCGTTCGGCACCGCCTGCTTCTCCGCCGCCGTCCTGGCGCTGCTCGTCATCTCCCCCGTCAACCTGGACCGGCCCGGCCAGGGCGACGTCATCGCCGTCACCTTCGTGGCGGTGCTCAGCATCGCCATCTCCTGGATGCGGCAACGCCGCGCCGCCCAGATCACCACCATCCGCACCGTCGCCGAGGCCGCCCAGCTCGCCGTCCTGCCCCCGCTGCCCCCACGCGTCGACGGAGTGCGCTGCGCGGGCCTGTACCGCCCCGCCCAGCGCGGTACGCTGGTCGGCGGCGACCTCTTCGATGTACGGCGCGGCCCTTACGGCGTCCGTGCCCTCGTCGGCGACGTGCAGGGCCACGGCATCGCCGCCGTGGGCACCGTCACCTCGATCCTCGGTGCCTTCCGCGAGGCCGTCCTCGACGAGGAGGACCTCGCCGGGGTGGCGGCCCGGCTGGACCGCCGGCTGGTGGTGGACGCCGCCGACGCGGCGGCCGGCGCCCTCACCGTCGCCCGGGTCCCCGAGGGCGACCCCGACAGCGTCGTGGGCGAGCCGCCCGCCGGCCAGCGCTCCGACCCGGCCTCCGGCGAACTCTTCGCCACCGTCCTGCTGCTGGAGTTCCGCCGCGGCTCCGCCGAGGTGGGCGTGGTCTCCTGCGGCCACCCGGCCCCGGTCCTGCTGCGCGGCACCACCGCCTACGAGATCGAGGTGCAGCCCGCGCCGCCGCTCGGCCTGGGCATCGCCGGAACCGCCCCGCCCATCGAGCGTGACGTCCCCCTCCGGCCGGGCGACCGCGTCCTCGCCGTCACCGACGGCGTCACCGAGGCACGCGACGACGCCGACGCCTTCTACCCGCTGGTCGACCGGGCCGCCCAGCTCGCCGCCGAGGACCCCACCGAGCTGATCGCCGCCATCTGGCGCGACCTCGTCGGTTACGCCCGCACCATCGACGACGACGTCGCCCTGCTGGTCTTCGCCCCCGACCCCAAGGGCGAGGAGCCCGACACGGGCACCGTCACCGGCGAGGTGCTGGAGTCCCGGGAGGGCGCCAACCCCAAGGAGCCCCGCGGCGACGGCTGAGGCGCCGCCCGTGAGGGCCGGGGGACGCCCGGACCGGCCCTCACGCCGTGAAGCGGTCCCAGAGCCGGGGGAAGCGGGCCGCCAGCGCGTCGTCGTCCTCCAGGTCGATCGGAGTGCCCGAGGGGTCGACCGGGGCCGGGGCGATCCCCAGGTCCGGGGTGTCGGCGCCGGTGAGCTGCTCGTACGCCTCGTCGGCGGCGTAGCCCAGCTCCTCGCCGTCCCCGTCGATCTCGTCGTCGAAGGGGCCCAGCAGCTCCGCCAGGTCGTCCGGCTCGTGCAGCGCGCCCTCGAAGACCTCTCGGCCCTGGCCGATCAGCCAGCACCGGAAGTAGTCGAAGGCGTCGTCGCTCGCGCCGTCCAGCAGCACCCACGCCGCACCCCACAGCTCCCAGGTGTAGGCCCGGTTGTAGCGGGCCTCGAAGTGCCGCGCGAAGTCCAGGACGGCCTCCGGGTCCGCGTCGAGCAGCCGTTCGACCAGCAGTTCCGCATGGGCCTGCGGATCGCCGTCGGCGCGCTCCCGCGTCGTGTCGATGATCTCCCAGAACTCCGTCTCGTCCATCACGGCTCCAGCATCCTGCCTGGCGCCCCGCGCCGCACGTCCGGACGGCGCGGTTCCCCCGCGCGTGGTGGACAGGAGCGCGACGCACCGCCGTACGGGCGAAAACCCGACGGAGGGTGTCGGCTTTGCGTGCCAGGGTCAAACCCATGACCTCTTCCGCATCCGTCCCCGCAGCCTCCCCGACCGCACTCGCCGGCCGCGTCGCCCTCGTCGCCGGAGCCACCCGGGGCGCCGGCCGCGCCTTCGCCGTCGAACTCGGCTCGGCCGGCGCGGTCGTCTACGTCACCGGACGCACCACCCGCGACAGGGTCTCCGAGGTGGGCCGCGCCACCGAGACCATCGAGGAGACCGCCGCCCTGGTCACCGAGGCCGGCGGCGAGGGCATCGCCGTCCCCACCGACCACCTCGACCCCGAACAGGTCCGCCGCCTGGCCGTACGCGTCGAGGAGGGCCACGGGCGGCTCGACGTGCTGGTCAACAACACCTGGGGCGGCGAACACCTCATCCCCTTCGGCCGCGCCCTGTGGGACACCCCGCTCGACGAAGGACTGCGGATGCTCGACCTCGGCGTCCGCTCGCACCTCATCACCGCCTCCCTGCTGCTGCCGCTGCTCATCCGCCACCCCGGCGGCCTGCACGTCGAGGTCACCGACGGCAGCGCCGAGACCAACCGGCGCTTCCGCGAGAACGTCTTCTTCGACCTCGCCAAGTACGCCCCCATCCGCATGGCGCTCGGCCTCGCCCGGGACCTGGAACCGCACGGCTCCACCGCCGTCTGCGTCACCCCCGGCTTCCTCCGCTCCGAGCAGATGCTCGACGGCTTCGGCGTGAGGGAGGAGAACTGGCGCGAGGCCCTCACCGAGGAACCCCACTTCGCCATCGCCGAGTCCCCCGCCTACGTGGCCCGGGGCGTCCTCGCGCTGGCCGCCGACCCCGGCCGCGCCCGCTGGAACGGCCGGTCGGTGACGAGCGGCACCCTCGCCCGGGAGTACGGGTTCACCGACACCGACGGGTCCTCGCCCGACGGCTGGCGCTACTTCGAGGAGGTCGTCTTCGGCGGCAAGGAGGCCGACCCCGAGACCTACCGCTGACCCGGCCGCACCGTGCTACGCGTACCGCCCCGCCATCCGCCGCGCCGCCTCCCCGAGGCGTTCCCGCAGCTGGGGCGGGGCCACCACCTCCGCCTCCGGGCCGAGCCCGAGCAACTGGTCGAACGCCACCTCCAGCGACTCCACGGGCAGCACCACGTCCTCCACCCACCGGGCCGACTCCTCCTGCCACCCGGCCGCCTCCAGCGCCTCCCGGGCCGCCCCCGGGTCGGTCACCCGCGGCAGCTTGCGGGCGCCGGCCGGGCTGAGCCTGAGGCGGATCTCCTCCCGCAGCAGCGAGCGGGCGAACTCCTCGGCCCTGGCCCGCCAGAACTCCGCCAGGTCGAACCCGGTGTCCCGCGCGAACCGCGTCCCCGCCTCCCGCACCCCGGTGAACCGGTCCACCCGGTAGACCCGCGCCTGCCCGGACCCGTCGGCCCGCGCGCACAGGTACCAGACACCCGCCTTCAGGACCAGGCCGTACGGCTCCAGCTCACGGCTCACCTCGCGGTCCGCACGCCGGTACGAGGCCGCCACCCGCCGGTCGTCCCAGACCGCCTCGGCCAGGGGCGCCAGCAGCCCGGGAGCCTCGGGCCGGGTGTACCAGGCCGGCGCGTCCAGGTGGAACCGCCCTCCCACCGCCCGCGACGCCTCCCGCACCGGCGGGGCCAGCGCCGCCGACACCTTCAGCCGCGCCGCCGACGCCGCCTCCCCGAGCCCCATCTCCCGCAGGGCCCCCGGCACCCCCGACAGGAACAACGCCTGCGCCTCCTCGGGCGTCAGCCCCGTCAGCCCCGTCCGGTACCCGCCGACCAGCGCGTACCCGCCGGCCCGCCCCCGCTCGGCGTAGACCGGGATGCCCGCCTCGGAGAGCGCCTCCGCGTCCCGCGCGACCGTACGCTCGCTCACCTCCAGCTCCCCGGCCAGCTCGGCGGCGGTCATCCGGGGGCGGGACTGGAGCAGCAGGACCATACGGATCAGGCGGGCGGCACGCATCAGCCCATCATGGCCGCCGCCCGCTCCCCGCCCGCAGCCGGGCGGCCCCGGGCGGTCTCCTCCCGGGCCAGGGCGATCACCGCGAACATCGCGCCCTGCGGGTCCGCCAGGACGCTGAAGCGGCCCGGCTCGACCGTGGTCGGGGGGAGCAGCACGTTGGCACCGAGCCGCGCCCCCCGGGCGGCGGCCGCGTCGCAGTCGTGGACCGAGACGTAGACCAGCCAGCGCGGCACCGTCCCCGCCGGGAACGCCTCCGTGATCGGCGTCATGCCGCCGAACGGCTGACCGCCGAGGCTCCACTCGGTGTACGGGTGGCCCGCGCCGGGAGCGGCTCGGCGGGCCTGCCAGCCGAAGACCTCGGTGTAGAAGCCGCGCGCCCCGTCCGGGTCGGTCGTGGCCAGGTCGAGCCAGGCGGGGGCGCCGGGCGCGTTGACCCGGCCGAAGCCCTGGTGCCCGGCCTGCTCCCACAGCCCGAAGACCGCGCCCGAGCCGTCCGCGCAGAGCGTCGCGCGGCACACCCCCGGCACCTCGACCGGCTCGCCCAGCACCGACCCCCGGGCCAGGGCGACCCGCTCGGCCGGGCTCCCGGCGGCGTCGGGTCCGGCCACGAAGTACGGCCGCCAGACGGACGGGCGGCGCCCCGGCCGGCGCGGCCCGAGCCCCCCGACGGGCTCGCCCTCGCTCAGGAAGGCCCGGTAGCCGTCGAGGCCGGGCACTTCGCCCAGCTCCCAGCCGAAGAGGCGCGCGTAGAAGCCGGCGGCGGCCCGGGGGTCCGCCGCCACGAGGTCGGTCCAGCAGGGGGCCGACGGGACGTTCCAGGTCTTCATGGGTGAACCCCTCAGGTGGGCGGCCTTCCCCGCCGGGCCCCTGCCGGAGAGGGGGGTGCCCGCTGTGCGGTCCGGGTGCCGTGGCGTCTTCCGAGGACTCATTCACGCACGCGCGCCCCCGACCGGCAAAAGGATCTACGCGAGCGGCGCGGGCACCGCCGGATACGCCGAAGGGCGGCACCCCGGGAGGTCCCGGCGTGCCGCCCTTCGGCGTAGCAGCAGGTCAGAGGCTGTACTTCTCGCGCGCTTCCTTGACCGCGCGGGCCGGGACCTCACCGCGGCGGGCCAGCTGGGCCAGCGCGGCCACCACGACCGACTCGGCGTCGACGCCGAAGTGCCGGCGGGCGCCCTCACGGGTGTCGGAGAGACCGAAGCCGTCCGTGCCCAGCGAGGACCAGTCCTGCTCGACCCACTGCGCGATCTGGTCGGGGACCTGGCGCATGTAGTCGGTGACCGCGAGGACCGGGCCCTGGGCGTCGGCCAGCACCTGGCGGACGTACGGCTCCCGCTGCTCGCCGCGGAGCAGCGCCTCGTCGGCCTCCAGGGCGTCGCGGCGCAGCTCCGTGAAGGAGGTCGCGGACCACACGTCGGCGGCCACGCCCCACTCCTCGGCCAGCATCTTCTGGGCCTTGAGCGTCCAGTGGATGGCGGTGCCGGAACCGAGCAGCTGGATGCGCGGGGCGTTGGCGGCGGCCACCGTCACCCCGGCCGACTCGGCCGTGTTGAAGCGGTACAGGCCGCGCAGGATGCCCTCGTCGACCCCGGCGGGCTTGGCCGGCTGCGGCATCGGCTCGTTGTAGACCGTCAGGTAGTAGAAGACGTCGCGGTCCTCCTCGGGCGTGGCCTCGCCGTACATGCGGCGCAGCCCCTCCTTGACGATCGCGGCGACCTCGTAGGCGAAGGCCGGGTCGTAGCTGAGCGCGGCCGGGTTGGTCGCGGCGATCACCGGTGAGTGGCCGTCGGCGTGCTGGAGGCCCTCGCCGGTCAGGGTGGTGCGCCCGGCGGTGGCGCCGACGAGGAAGCCGCGGCCGAGCTGGTCGGCGAGCTGCCACATCTGGTCGGCGGTCCGCTGCCAGCCGAACATCGAGTAGAAGATGTAGAAGGGGATCATCGGCTCGCCGTGCGTGGAGTACGACGAGGCGGCGGCGATGAAGTCGGCCATCGAGCCGGCCTCGGTGATGCCCTCGTTGAGGATCTGGCCGTTGACCGCTTCCTTGTAGTACATGAGCTGGTCGCGGTCGACCGGCTCGTACGTCTGGCCCTTGGGCGAGTAGATGCCGAGGGAGGGGAAGAGCGACTCCATGCCGAAGGTGCGCGCCTCGTCGGGGACGATCGGCACCCAGCGCTTGCCGGTCTCCTTGTCGCGGACCAGGTCCTTGACGAGGCGGACGAAGGCCATGGTGGTGGCGACCGCCTGCGAGCCGGAGCCCTTGTCGAAGGCGGCGAACGCCTTGTCGGCCGGGGCGGGCAGCGGCGCGAGCGGCTGCGTGCGGCGGGCCGGGGCGGGGCCGCCGAGGGCGGCGCGGCGCTCGGTGAGGTAGCGGACCTCGGGGGAGTCGGCGCCCGGGTGGCCGTAGGGCACCTGGCCGTCGGCGAAGGCGCTGTCCGGGATCGGCAGCTCCAGCAGGTCCCGCATCTCCTTGAACTCGTCCACCGTCAGCTTCTTCATCTGGTGGTTGGCGTTCTTGGACTCGAAGCCCTTGCCGAGGGTGAAGCCCTTGACGGTCTGGGCGAGGATCACCGTCGGCGCGCCCTTGTGGGCGAGGGCCGCGCGGTACGCCGCGTAGACCTTGCGGGGCTCGTGGCCGCCGCGCGAGCGGTGGAAGCACTCGCTGATCTTGTCGTCGCTGATCAGCTTGGCGAGTTCCACCAGGGCCGGCTCGGCGCCGAAGAAGTGGTCGCGGATGTAGGCCGCGTCCCGCGTCTGGTACGTCTGGAACTGCGCGTCCGGTACCTCGCGCAGGCGGCGTACGAGCGCGCCGGTGACGTCGAGCTGGAACAGCTCGTCCCAGGCGGAGCCCCACAGCGACTTCACGACGTTCCAGCCGGCGCCGCGGAACTGGGCCTCCAGCTCCTGCACGATCTTGAAGTTGGCGCGGACCGGGCCGTCGAGGCGCTGGAGGTTGCAGTTGATGACGAAGGTGAGGTTGTCCAGGCCCTCGCGGGAGGCGAGCGCCAGGGCCGCCGTCGACTCGGGCTCGTCCATCTCGCCGTCGCCCAGGAACGCCCACACGTGGGAGTCGGAGACGTCCTTGATGCCGCGGCTGGTCAGGTAGCGGTTGAACCGCGCCTGGTAGATCGCGGAGAGCGGGCCGAGGCCCATCGAGACGGTCGGGAACTCCCAGAGCCACGGCAGCCGACGCGGGTGCGGGTACGACGGGAGGCCGTTGCTCCCGGACTCGCGGCGGAAGTTGTCGAGCTGGTCCTCGCCGATGCGGCCGTCGAGGAACGCGCGAGCGTAGATGCCGGGGGAGGCGTGGCCCTGGATGTAGAGCTGGTCGCCGGAGCCTCCCTCGCTCTCCTTGCCCCGGAAGAAGTGGTTGAAGCCCGTCTCGTAGAGCCAGGCGGCCGAGGCGAAGGTGGCGATGTGGCCGCCGACGCCGTACTTCGCGCCGCGGGTGACCATCGCGGCCGCGTTCCACCGGTTCCAGGCGGCGATGCGGTGCTCCATCGCCTCGTCCGTGCCGGGAGCGAACTCCGGCTCGGCCGAGGTCGGGATGGTGTTGACGTAGTCGCTCTCCAGGAGCTTGGGCAGCGGGACGCCGGCGCCCTCAGCGCCCTCCAGGGTGCGCCGCATCAGGTACGCGGCGCGGTGCGGTCCGGCGGCGTCGGTGACCGCCTTCAGGGAGTCCAGCCATTCGGCGGTCTCCTGCGGGTCGCGGTCCGGGAGCTGGTCGAGCTCGCTCGGCTGGAGGGTGCGGGGGTCGGTCATGTCGCCGCCTTCCGGAGTCGAAGGGCGCTCCCACGGTGGGCAGGAGGGTCCCTTGTCGGTAAGGGGTTGGGTGGGGGTGCCCAAGGTCTTTGGCAGGACAGGGCGGGCGGATTCCGGTGGGAGTCCGAGGGAACTGTAGTCCTCTGATCGATGATCGATCAAAGGGTTGAAGGGAAAAACTTCTCAGAACCGAGAAATTGGCATCGAGTGCCCACGTTCAAGGCACCGCGTGCCTTGTTTTCGCAGGTGGGGGGAGGAGTGGGGGGCGCGCGGCCTGCTCTGGGCGCCGCTCCACGGCGGAGGGGTGCCGGAGCGTCCGCCGACCCGGGACGCGGACGCGTGAACGGCCCCGTGGGACGGGGCCGTTCCCGCTACGGGCTGTCTTTCGAAGGGAGGGCTCAAGCCCGGGGCGCGCAGCCGAGAACGTGCGACTTCACCAGGTGCCCGATGTCCGGGTCCTGCGTGCGGAAGGCGTCCACCAGGGCCTGGTGCTCCTCGGCGTACGCCTCCTGGTGCGTACCGAGCCAGCGGATGGAGAGGGCGGTGAAGACCTCGATGCCCAGCCCCTCCCAGGTGTGCAGCAGCACGCTGTTGCCCGCCGCCCGCACCAGCTCCCGGTGGAAGGCGACGGTGTGGCGCACCTGGCTCTCCCCGTCGGCCAGCCGGTCCGCCTCGTACAGCGCCGCCACCGACGGCTCCAGCACCGAGACGTCCGCCGCCAGCCGGGGCGCCGCCAGCTCCGCCGCGATCTGCTCCAGCCCCGCTCGCACGGGGTAGATCTCCTCCAGGTCGGCGGCGGTCAGGTCACGGACCCGGACGCCTTTGTTCGGCGCCGACTCGATGAGCCTGAGCGTCTCCAGCTCGCGCAGCGCCTCCCGTACCGGCGTCTGGCTCACCTCCAGCTCGACCGCGATCCGGCGCTCCACGATGCGCTCGCCGGGCTTCCAGCGGCCACTGACGATCCCGTCGACGATGTGCTCGCGGATCTGCTCGCGCAAGCTGTGGACGACGGGTGCGGTCATGGGGGGACTCCTTCGGCCAAGGCATGCCGCCCCGGGGGACGGTGCCGCGCACGAGTCCCCTCGCGGACACGGCCCCCAAGGGGCGTTGACCCTATGACAATACGGCGACGCCCCCGCCCGGAAGGCTCCGGACGGGGGCGTACAAGCAGGTGAGACGAGCCTTACACCCGGTGTCCACCTGATGGGACCGCGAGGGTCCCGAAGGTCACAGACCCAGGTCGACCTCGAACTCGCCGGCCTCCAGGATCGCCTTGACCGACGTCAGGTAGCGGGCGGCGTCGGCGCCGTCCACCAGACGGTGGTCGTAGGAGAGCGACAGGTACGTCATGTTGCGCACCGCGATGGTCTCGCCCAGCTCCGGGTGGTCGATGACCACGGGGCGCTTGACGGTGGCACCGATGCCCAGGATGGCGGCCTGGTTCGGCGGCACGATGACCGTGTCGAACAGGGCGCCGCGCGAGCCGGTGTTGCTGATCGTGAAGGTGGCACCGGACATGTCGTCCGGGGTCAGGCCACCGGAGCGGGCCTTGCCGGCCAGCTCGGCGGTCTTCTTCGCGATGCCGGCGATGTTCAGGTCGCCCGCGCCCTTGATGACCGGCGTCATCAGACCCTTCTCGGCGTCCACGGCGATGCCGATGTTCTCCGAGTCGAAGTACGTGATGGTGCCTTCGGCGTCGTTGATCCGGGCGTTGACGACCGGGTGGGCCTTCAGCGCCTGGGCGGCGGCCTTGACGAAGAACGGCATCGGGGACAGCTTGACGCCCTCACGGGCGGCGAAGGCGTCCTTGGCCTGGCCGCGCAGCTTCATCAGGCGGGTGATGTCGACCTCGACCACCGTGGTGAGCTGCGCCTGCGAGTGCAGGGCCTTCATCATGTTGTCGCCGATGACCTTGCGCATGCGGGTCATCTTGACCGTCTGGCCGCGCAGCGGGGACGCCTCCAGCTTCGGCGCCTTTGCGGCGGCCGGAGCGGCGGGGGCGGCCGGGGCGGGAGCCTTGGCGGCCTCCGCGGCGGCGAGCACGTCCTGCTTGCGGATACGGCCGCCGACACCCGTGCCCTTGACCGAGCCCAGGTCGACGTTGTTCTCCGAGGCCAGCTTGCGGACCAGCGGGGTCACGTACGCGCCCTCGCCACCGGAGGCCGGGGCGGGTGCGGGCGCGGCGGGCTGGGCCGGTGCGGCCGGAGCCGGTGCGGCCGGAGCCGGAGCCGGAGCGGGCTGCGCCGGAGCCGGGGCCGGAGCCTCGGTGGGCGCGGCCGGGGCGGGGGCCGCGGCGGGCTTCTCCTCGGCCTTCGGGGCGGCCGGGGCGGAGGCACCCGGCGCACCGATGACGGCGAGCTTGGCGCCGACCTCGGCGGTCTCGTCCTCAGCGACGGTGATCTCCAGGAGGACACCGGCGACGGGGGCGGGGATCTCGGTGTCGACCTTGTCGGTCGAGACCTCCAGCAGCGGCTCGTCGACGTCGACGGAGTCGCCGACCTCCTTGAGCCAGCGGGTGACGGTGCCCTCGGTGACGGACTCGCCGAGCGCCGGCAGGGTCACGTCGGTGCCCTCGGCCGAGCCGCCGCCCTGGGCGGAGTCGGCGGTCGGGGCGGGGGCCTCGGCCTCGGTGGAGGGAGTGGCCGCGGCCGGCTCCTGCGGGGCCGGAGCCTCCTGCTGGGCCGGAGCCTGCCCCTGGCCGGCGTCGCCGGAGCCGTCGTCGATGACGGCCAGCTCGGCGCCGACCTCGACCGTCTCGTCCTCGGCGACCTTGATGGAGGAGAGGACGCCGGCGGAGGGCGAGGGGATCTCGGTGTCGACCTTGTCGGTCGAGACCTCCAGCAGCGGCTCGTCGACCTCGACGCGCTCGCCCTCGGCCTTGAGCCAGCGGGTGACAGTGCCCTCGGTGACGCTCTCGCCGAGCGCCGGAAGGGTTACGGAAACCGCCATGGTTTCAGGTGCTCCTTACGAATGTGCGGAAGTCTGTGGTCGTCTCGCGCCCGGGCACGGTCAGTCGTGCGAGTGCAGCGGCTTGCCCGCGAGGGCCAGGTGCGCTTCGCCGAGCGCCTCGTTCTGCGTCGGGTGGGCGTGGATGAGCTGGGCGACCTCGGCGGGCAGCGCCTCCCAGTTGTAGATGAGCTGGGCCTCGCCGACCTGCTCGCCCATGCGGTCGCCGACCATGTGGACGCCGACCACGGCGCCGTCCTTGACCTGGACGAGCTTGATCTCGCCCGCGGTCTTCAGGATCTTGCTCTTGCCGTTGCCCGCGAGGTTGTACTTGAGGGCGACGACCTTGTCCGCGCCGTAGATCTCCTTGGCCTTGGCCTCGGAGAGGCCCACGGAGGCGACCTCGGGGTGGCAGTACGTCACGCGCGGCACACCGTCGTAGTCGATCGGCACGGGCCGCTCGCCCGCGAGCCGCTCCGCCACCAGGATGCCCTCGGCGAAGCCGACGTGCGCGAGCTGGAGGGTGGGGACCAGGTCACCGACGGCCGAGATGGTCTCGACGTTGGTGCGCATGTACTCGTCGACCAGGACGTAGCCGCGGTCCATGGCGACGCCGGCCTCCTCGTACCCCAGGCCCTGCGAGACCGGGCCGCGGCCGATGGCGACCAGCAGGACCTCCGCCTCGAAGGTCTTGCCGTCGGCGAGGGTGACCCGCACGCCGTCCTGGGTGTACTCGGCCTTGTCGAAGAAGGTGCCGAGATTGAACTTGATGCCGCGCTTGCGGAACGCCCGCTCCAGCAGCTTCGAGCTGTTCTCGTCCTCGGCCGGGACCAGGTGCTTGAGGCCCTCGACCACGGTGACCTCGGTGCCGAACGACTTCCACGCCGAGGCGAACTCGACGCCGATGACGCCGCCGCCCAGGATGATCGCCGACTTCGGCACGCGGTTCAGCTTCAGCGCGTGGTCCGAGGAGATGATGCGGTCGCCGTCGATGTCCAGGCCCGGCACCGACTTCGGGACGGAGCCCGTCGCGAGCAGCACGTGGCGGCCCTCGACACGGCGGCCGTCCACGTCGACGGAGGTCGGCGAGGAGAGCCGGCCCTCGCCCTCGATGTAGGTGACCTTCCGCGAGGCGATGAGTCCCTGCAGGCCCTTGTACAGGCCCGAGATCACGTCGTCCTTGTACGTGTGGACGGCCTCGATGTCGATGCCCTCGAAGGTGGCCTTCACGCCGAACTGCGCGGACTCGCGGGTCTGGTCGGCGACCTCGCCGGCGTGCAGCAGGGCCTTCGTGGGGATGCAGCCGTTGTGCAGGCAGGTGCCGCCGACCTTGCCCTTCTCGATCAGGGCGACGTCAAGACCCAGCTGGGAGGCGCGCAGAGCCGCGGCGTAACCGCCGCTACCGCCGCCGAGGATCACTAGGTCGAAAACGGTGCTGGCGTCGTTCGCCACGTCACGTCCTCCATGCATATGCGCCGTGTGCCGGTCCCCGTGCCCGGGGTGTGAACCGGCGGCCCGGCTCGTATTCGGCCGCTGTCTGACGGCCCTGTGGTGGGGCCCTGTCCTGCCGAGAACCCATCTTCGCATTTGTTGAGGGGCGGCGGGACGCGGGGCCCGGCCTCGGGCCCGGTTGTCGCGCGTCTCACGTCCGCCCCGTACGCCCCTTCCCTCCCGGACCGTCCGTAATCGGCCGGCCGGGCAGGGAGGGGTCACCGGGGCCGGGCGTCACCGCCCGGCCCCGGTGGGGGTCAGCCCAGCTCGCCGGCGGCGGTCCGCTCGGCCAGCGACACCAGGGTGCGGATCGCCGAGCCGGTGGCGCCCTTGGGCGTGTAGCCGAAGGGGCCGGCCTCGTTGTACGCCGGGCCCGCGATGTCGAGGTGGGCCCAGGTGATGCCCTCGCCGACGAACTCGTTGAGGAAGACGCCGGCCGCCATGCCGCCGCCCATCCGCCCGCCGACGTTGGCCATGTCGGCCACCGACGAGTCCAGGCCCTTGCGCAGCTCCTCCGGGAACGGCATCGGCCAGGCCGGCTCGCCCGCCTCCTCGGCCAGCTCGTGGACGGCGGTGCGGAACGCGTCGTCGTTGCCCATCACGCCGAAGGTGCGGTTGCCGAGCGCCACCACCATGGCGCCGGTCAGCGTCGCCACGTCGACGATCGCGTCCGGCTCCTCCTCGGACGCCTTGGTGATCGCGTCGGCCAGTACCAGGCGGCCCTCGGCATCGGTGTTGAGGACCTCGACGGTCTTGCCGCCGTACATCCGCAGCACGTCGCCGGGGCGGGTGGCGGTGCCCGAGGGCATGTTCTCGGCCAGCGCCAGCCAGCCGGTCACGTTGACCTTCAGGCCGAGCCGGGCCGCGGTGATCACGGCGGCGAAGACGGCGGCCGCGCCGGCCATGTCGCACTTCATCGTCTCGTTGTGGCCGGCCGGCTTGAGCGAGATGCCGCCCGAGTCGTAGGTGATGCCCTTGCCGACGTAGGCGAGGCTCTTCTCCGCCTTCGGGTGGGTGTAGGAGAGCTTCACCAGGCGCGGGCCGTGGGCCGCGCCCTGGCCGACGCCGGTCAGGCCCCCGAAGCCGCCCTTGAGGAGCGCCTTGTCGTCGGTGACCTGGACCTTGACGCCGTGCTCCTTGCCGGCGGCGGTGGCCACGGCGGCGAAAGACTCCGGGTACAGGTCGTTCGGCGGGGTGTTGACCAGGTCGCGGGCGCGGTTCATCTCCTCGGCGAGGGCGATCGCGCGCTCGGCGGCGGCCTTGGCCGCCTTGTCCCGGGCCTTGGCGCCGAGCAGCGCCACCTCGCGCAGCGGACCCTTGCGGGCCGCCTTCTTCGCGCCCTTGCCCTGGCCGGCCTCGGCGTCGTCGCTCTTGTACGCGGTGAAGGCGTACGCGCCGAGCAGCGCGCCCTCGGCCACCGCGGCGACGGCCTCGGCGGAGGCCAGCGGCAGGGCGAACCCGGCCTTCTTGGTCCCGTTCAGCGCACGGGCGGCGCTGCCCGCGGCGCGGCGCAGCGCCTCGGTGCCGTACTCCTCGTCGTCCTCGGGCACCGGGCCGAGACCCACCGCGAGGACCAGCGGGGCCTTCAGGCCGGAGACGGGCAGCTTGGTGGTCTCTCCCTCGGCGCCGGTCGCGCCCAGGGTCGCCAGCACGGAGGCGAGCCCGCCGTCGAACGCCTCGGCGACGGCCTCCGAACCGGGGGCGGGGACAGGGCCGTCGGGGCCCTTGGCCACACCCACGACGAGGACGTCGGCGCGCAGCGTCGCCGCGCCGGAGGAGCTGAGAGTGAGAGCAGTCACGGTGGTGAAATCTCGCTTCCGTTGAGTTCCAGTGCCCAAGAGGCCGGTTCGGCCGGGCCGGGGCGGAGCCCGGGCGGCCTCCGCCCGGCGCCCAGGCGGACCGGCCACGGCCCGGGCCTGAGCCTACGCTCCGTGACGAAGTCCGCGACAGGCGGCATATCGACCTGATTCGGTGAAGGCTGTGCTGGACCGGGTCAGCCGAAGGTCAGGACGACGAGCGCGGCAGTCAGCGCCGTCTCCTCCAACGCGCCGAACACGTCCCCCGTCACGCCCCCGAACCGCCGCACCGTGTGCCGTAGCAGCACCTCTGCCGCCGCGAGGCCCACCGCGACCGCGAGCCCGGCCCGCACCGCGCCCGGCACCCCGTCCGGCAGCCCGGCGAGGACCGCCGCCACCAGCACCGCACCGGCCACCGCGCCGGCGAGGGGAGGCGGGACCGTACCGGCGACCGCCGCGCCCAGCCCCTCCGGGCGGGCCGGGGGCACCGAGGGGCGGGAGGCGAGGGTGAGGGCGAGGCGGCCGGTGACCGCGGCGACGGCCGTGCCGGTCGCCCCGGCCACCCAGCCGTGCCCGTACAACTGCGCCACGGCCGACACCTGCGCCAGCACCACCAGCACCAGCGTGACCACGCCGAACGGCCCGATGTCCGAGCGCTTCATGACCGCCAGCGCCCCCTCGGGCGGCCGTCCGCTGCCCAGGCCGTCGGCGGTGTCGGCGAGACCGTCCAGGTGCAGTCCCCGGGTGAGCGCGGCGGGCACGGCCACGCTCACCACCGCGACCAGCAGCGGCCCCGCCCCCAGCCGCAGCAGCGGCCAGGCGAGCGCGGCGCCCGCCAGTGCCAGGGCCAGCCCGGCCAGCGGCGCCGCGGCCATCCCGGCGCGGGCGGCGGCCCGGTCCCAGCGGCCGACCCGGACGGGCAGCGCGGTGAGCGTGCCGAAGGCGAAGCGCAGCCCCTCGGACGCGGAGGCGCGCGGTGGGGGAGGGGAATGGCCGGGGGGCGGGGGCGCGGGGGTCTGGCTCATCGCGCGAAGCGTAGCGGGGCGCGGTAGGCCGAAGCGCAGGCGCCCGGGCCGCCCCGCGCGGGGCCGGGCCTGGTATTCGGGGCCGTCGGCCGGAGGGGAAGCGGCACGGGGCCCGGCCGGACCGGAACGTCGTCGCTCCGGCAGGCTGCCGACGCCTGCCGCTTCCCCCGGCCGCGTCGCGGTGCGCGCGCACCCGGCTGGTCCGCACGGTCGGGGGCCCCGTTCCACGGCGTGACCCCGGTGGCGCGCACATCCATCCACCACGCGGTGCCCGGGGCCATCCGCAGCGGCCGGCGGGTTCCGCGCGGTGCGGGCGCGGGTCCGGAGCCGGACGAGTTCGCGCTGACCCCGCACCCTCGGGCGCCCGCGGCCTCGACGGCGTACGTACCGCCCGGAACGACCGAGGCACGGCCGGCGGGCCCCCGGCCCACCTCAAGGTCGCCCTCGTGGGCGTTCCGGCGGAGCTGTCCACGGCGGGGTGCCCGACCGGGGGCGGTTGGCCGGGGCGCGGGTCAGCGCCAGCCGAGGCCCCCGCTCAGCCCTCCGCCTTCTTCAGCAGGCCGCCCTCCCGGGCCGGTTCGCCGGCGGTGTCCTCCGCCGGGCCGGTCTCGTCGTCCGGGGCCGGGCGCTGCTCCGGCAAGGTCCCGCAGAGGGCCGCCGCGGCCTGCACGAGGGGGAGGGCCAGGAGGGCGCCCAGCCCCTCTCCGGCGCGTACGCCCTGGTCGAGTAGGGGGGGCATGGCGAGGCGGTCCAGAGCCTTGGCCTGGCCGGGCTCGCCCGAGACCTGGCCGCAGACCCACCAGTCGGGGGCGCGGAAGGCGACCCGCTGGGCGACCAGCGCCGCCGCCGAGGTGACCACGCCGTCCAGGATCACCGGGGTGCGGCGGACCGCGCTCTGGAGCAGGAAGCCGGTGAGCGCGGCGAGGTCGGCGCCGCCCACGGTGGCCAGCAGTTCGAGCTGGTCGCCGAGGACCGGGCGGGCCCGGCGCAGCGCGTCCCGGATCGCGGCGCACTTGCGCATCCACGCCAGGTCGTCGACGGGCAGTCCGCCCCGGCCGGTCACCACGGAGGCGTCCGTGCCGCAGAGCGCGGCGATCAGGGTCGCGGCGGCCGTCGTCCCGCCGACGCTCAGGTCGCCGAGGACCACCAGGTCCGTCCCGGCGTCGGCCTCCTCGTCGGCGACGGCCATCCCCGCGAGGAAGGCGCGCTCGGCCTCCTCGGCGGTCAGCGCGTCCTCGCGGTCGATCACGCCCGAGCCCCGGCGCACCCGGTGGCGCACCACCTCGGCGGGGAGTGTGCCGGGGTCGCAGTCCACGGCCACGTCCACCACCCGGACCGGCACCCCCAGCCGGTCGGCGAGGACCGCCACCGGGGCCTCGCCCGCCAGCACCGCGCGGACCAGCACCTCGGCGGAGCCCGCGGGCCGCGCCGAGACGTCCAGTGCGGCCACCCCGTGGTCGCCGGCGAACAGCACCACGCGGGGACGCTCGACCGGCGCCACCGGCACCTCGGCGCGGGCCGCCGCCAGCCACTCGCCCAGTTCGTCCAGGCGTCCCAGGGCCCCGGGCGGCACCGCCAGCCGCTCCCGGCGCTCCTCGGCGGCGCGGCGGACCGTGCTGTCGGGACGCTTGATCAGGTCGGAGAAGTCGTCGAGATTCAGCGCGCTCATTCGCCGAACAGTACCGGCAGGGGGAGCGGGCGCGGGCGCCCGGGAGCCCCCGCCCGGACGACTCCTTGCGACCCCCGCCAGGCGGGTCGTTGCACTGGGCCCACGGGCGGGGAAGGGTGGGGCGCGGCGCCCCTTTCGCGCCGGAATACGGGCGTTCGCGCCCAGTGCCCCGGTACGGGGACATCCCGACGGGGGACACGCCCCACCGCCCGCCCACGGAAGGCACCCGCCCATGCCGCTTCCCCAGCCCCCCGCCTCCACGCCCCGCGACCGAGCCCCCGGGCCCCGCCCCGACGACGACTGGGGCGACCTGGTCGGCCTGCTGGGCCCGGCCGGAGAGGCGCCCTGGGGACCGGAGGGAGCGGTCCTGCCCCCGGCGGCTCCCGGGAACGCGACAGGGGCGCGCGGGGCCGCCGCGGCCGACGCGCCGCCGGAACCGCCGCCCACCGCCACTCCGGTCCTTCCCGCGCCCGTCCAGGCCCCCGCCGCATCCGGTGTACTGGGCGACCCGGTGGCACTCCTGATCCCGGCCGACCAGGTGGTCCCGGCCGGGAGGGCGACCCCGGCCGAGGAGGCAGCCGGGAAGGAGCCCGCCCCGGACCCCGCCGCAGGACGGCCCGCCCCGGCCGAGGAGTGGGACTGGGAGGCCGAGCAGCGCAGGGCCCCGCACCCGGAGTGCGCCGCGCGCGGCTGGGCGGCGGTGCGGGAGAGGGGGCGGGTGCGGAGGCTGGTCCGGTCCATGGCGGCGTACGGGGAGCCGGAGAGCTGGCTCGACGTGGACGCGGGCGACGGGCGGTTCGCGGCCGCCGCCCGCCCCCTCCTGCCGTACACGGCGTTCGACGGGACCGGTCTCGGCGAGGA
The DNA here is from genome assembly GCF_051397025.1 of Streptomyces sp. BBFR102. Classification (NCBI taxonomy): domain Bacteria; kingdom Bacillati; phylum Actinomycetota; class Actinomycetes; order Kitasatosporales; family Streptomycetaceae; genus Streptomyces; species Streptomyces sp. BBFR102. The sequence continues at coordinate 1,234,566 of NZ_CP195757.1, read as the reverse complement.
CGTGGGGCGGGCCCGGGACGCGGGGGTCCTGGACGAGGCGCACCGGGGGACGCTGCCGCTGCTCGCGGGCGAGCTGGCCGGGCGGTACGACGTGGTGGGGCTGCTGCACCAGCTGGGCGACTGCCCCGACCCGGCGGCCGAACTCGCGGCGGCCCGGGCCGTGCTGCGCCCCGGCGGGCTGCTGCTGGTGGAGGCGCCCGACCCCGGATGCCGTACGACGGCGCTGCTCGGCCCGTGGTGCCTGCCGCACTGCGCGGCCCGGCCCCAGCCCACCGCCGAGGCGGTGCGGAAACTGCTCACGGGGCTGGAGTTCGACATCCTCGCCCTCGACCGGGTCGCCGGGCACGTCCCGCGCACCCTGGACGCGCTGCGGGCGGCGGCCGGGCTGCCGGGGGCACGCGCGGCCCGTCGGGCGGACCGCCTGCTCGCGCCCCTGGCACGCCGTACCGGCTTCACCAACGCCTACCGGATCGTGGCCCGGCGCCCGCCTCTCAGCCCTTGAGGGGGAGCGGCTGGCCCGCGACGACCAGCAGGACGTGCTCGCACTCGGCGGCCACGGCGGCGTTGAGCCGGCCCAGCTCGTCGCGGTAGCGGCGCCCGGCCGCCGTGGCCGGGACGATGCCGGAACCGACCTCGTTGGAGACGGCGACCAGGGTGCGCCGGGTGGTGCGGACGGCGTCGGCCAGCTCCTGGCACCGGGCCCGCAGCGCGCGTTCGCCGCCGCCCGCCCAGGCCGCGTCGTCCCAGGCGTCGACCCGGTCCATGGCGTCGGTCAGCCAGAGCGAGAGGCAGTCCAGCAGCAGCGGCGGCCCCTCCTCGGCGAGCAGGGGCACCAGGTCGCAGCTCTCGGCCGTGCGCCAGGAGGCGGGGCGCCGCTCCCGGTGGAGCGAGACGCGCGCGGCCCACTCGCGGTCCCCCTCGCGGGTGCCGCCGGTCGCCACGTACAGCACCTCCGGCCAGGCGGCCAGCCGCCGTTCCGCCTCCAGGGACTTGCCGGAGCGGGCCCCGCCGAGCACCAGCGTCCGGCGGGGGAGCGGCGGCCGTTCCGGGGCGGGGCCGCTGTCGGCGGCGAGGCCGCGTACGCCGGGGGCGGGCGGCGGGCCGACGGTGAGCCGGGTGCCGTCGGGGACCGCGCGGGCCCCGGCGGCGGTCAGCCGGCGTACCGTCTCGCGGCCCGCCGGGACGGCGTGGCCGAGGTGGACGGCGAGGACGTCGGTGCCGGGCGTGACCGCCCCCGCCTCCCGCAGCCGGGCCAGGGCGTCCGGCCGCCCCAGGACGTCCATCAGCACCGTGTCGTACGGCACGGCCGCCCCTTCGGGCCCGCTCGTCCCCGCGGCCGCCGCCCCCGGCGGCAGGTACAGCAGCCGCTCGCCGTCGTGGCCGGTCACCTCGTAGCCGGTGCCCGGCGCGTCCGTGGCCACCGCCCGCACCCGCTGCCCGCTGATCAGCGTCAGCTCGCGCCCGTCCGGCACCCGCGCCGGCTGCGGCAGCCCGGCCGGGATCTCCACGGCGGGCCCGTCGTGCGGGTGCGAGAGGAGTACCTGCCGCACCTGGCCGAGGCCCTGCCCGGCGCGGGCCGCGGCGAAGGCGATACCCGGGGTGAGGTCCAGCAGCAGCGACCCGTCGACCAGCAGCGCGGTCGCCGTACGGGCCTCGTCACCGAGAGCGGTCGCGCACACGGCGCAGGGGCAGTCCGGGCGGGGCAGGCCCTCGGGCGCCCCGGTGCCGAGCAGAGTCAGTTCCACGGCCCCGATCCTGCCGTGTCCGCCGCCCCGCCGCATGTCCCCGCCCCTGTGACGTGAACGACGCCCCCAGGGGCGTACGCCGTGCGTACACCCCCCCGCGCCCGCTCCCGCTCGTCTACGCTGCCCGGACAACCGGACGCTCGGGAGGCGGAACATGGTGCCGTGGACATGGCGGTTCGAGAAGGCCGACGGGACGGAGGTCAGCCCCTCCGTGGAGCCCGACGAGTTCAGCACACAGGGCGACGCCGAGTCCTGGCTCGGTGAGCACTGGAAGGAACTCCTCGAAGGCGGCGTCGAACAGGTCCGCCTCTTCGAGGACACCACCGAGATCTACGGCCCGATGAGCCTCAGCGAGGCCCAGACGGCCTGAGCCCCCCGTACGTATGTCTGCGGCCCGCCATCCCGGCAAGGGGGTGGCGGGCCGCAGACATGCGTACGGGCCGGCGTCAGCCGCGCACCCCGCACAGGTGCAGCAGGGCCGCCACCGAGCGGTACGGGTCCGTGCGCCCCGCCCGCTCCTCGGCGGCCAGCAGCACCTGCAACTCGGCCTCGTCCGCCGGAACGGGCCCGTCGAAGGCCCGCCCGGTCAGCACCCGCACCCCGTACCACCGCTCCAGCGGCGCGCCGATCCCGGCCAGCGCCGAGGTCAGCGGGGCGAGCCGGTGGGCGCGGACCGGGGCGTCGGGGCCGGTCTCCACCCCGAAGGCGTCCAGCGCGCCCCGCCAGTCACCGGAGAGGCCGGCGCAGAGGGCGAGCGCGTCCGCGTTGCGTACCAGCAGGGAGAGCAGGCCGCCGGGGGCGAGCATCCGGCCCAGACCCGCGAGGAGCGCGTCCGGCGACTCCACGCGCATCAGCACACCGTGGTAGAGCACCACGTCGAAACTGCCCGGCAGGAAGTGCACCCCGGTCTCGTGTCCGGTGCCCACCACCAGGCGGAACCGCTCACGGATACCCTCGGGCTCCCCGGCCAGCGCCTCCTCGGCCGCCGCGACCAGCGCCGGGTCCGACTCCACACCGGTCACCTGGTGGCCCAGGCGGGCCAGCCGCAACGCCTGGCGGCCCTCACCCATACCGACGTCGAGCACCCGGAGCCTGCGGCCCACGGCGAACCGTGCCGCCAGCTGCTCGTCGAGCTGCCGGGCGACCAGCGCGCTGCGGACCCGCTCGCGCAGACCCTCCCCGGCGGGCGGAAGAGGGCCGTCGGACCGCCCGGGTCCGGCCTGCGTCGGGACGGCCGCCAGCCGTGCCAGCACGCGGCGCGGGTCCTCGTGCGCGGCGGGCCCGGCGGCGACCGGTGGCACACCGGGGCCGGCGGGCGGCTCCGCGGTGTGGGTGCTCAGGGCTGCTCCCCGCGCTTGACCATCGGCTTCGGCAGGCGCAGACGGCGCATCTGCAGGGTCCGCATCAGGGCGTACATGACGGCGCCCTTCATCGGCTGGCCCTCGAACCGCTCCCGCAGGGCGCGCTTCAGCTTGATGCTGGTGACCACCGAGTCGACCACGATCAGCACGATCAGCGCCATCCACAGCAGCAGCGCGATGTTCTGCAGCTGCGGCACCCGGATCATGCTGAGCACCAGGATGACCACCGCGAACGGCAGGAAGAACTCGGCGACGGCGAATCGCGAGTCGACGTAGTTCCGGGCGAACTTGCGCACCGGCCCCTTGTCGCGAGCGGGCAGGTACCGCTCGTCGCCGTTGTTCAGCGCCTCGCGCTGGCGTGCCATCTCTGCCCGCCGGGCGTCGCGCTGCTTGCGCGCCGCGTCCTTGCGGGTCATCTGCGTGTTGGTCACGCTGCGCCGCTGGGACTGGGCCTGCGCGCGCTTGGGGGTCGGGCGGCCCTTGGGGGCCTGCGGGTCACGGGGCTCTGTGGAAGGGGCCGCCTGCGCGGCGGTTGCCTTCTCGCTATTCGCACGGCTACGGAACACAAAACCCAAGCGTACGGTGTGCGGGCGCATGGACCCCAGGGCCCCTGGGAACGATCCCGCAACACACCGCGTCCTGATTTCGGGGCGTACGGGGACGTGCTGGTGGTTTGCCGGTGTTCTGGCCGGGTGCGGGGAGCCGGCCGCTACTCCTCGCGCCGGAGCGTCGCGGCCCGCACTCGTCCTTGCGGAGGAGCGCATCGGCGCTCGGACAGTGCGGTAATGGATGCGGGGCCCGTAGGGTGGGTTCTGTTGGTGTTCTGAGCTGGAGTCCGTCAGAAGGGGGCGCGCGAAGCCCATGAGCGGTGTCATGAAGCGTATGGGGATGATCTTCCGCGCGAAGGCGAACAAGGCCCTTGACCGGGCCGAGGACCCGCGCGAGACCCTCGACTACTCGTACCAGAAGCAGCTGGAGCTGCTCCAGAAGGTCCGCCGGGGCGTCGCCGACGTGGCGACCTCGCGCAAGCGCCTGGAGCTGCAGCTCAACCAGCTCCAGAAGAAGTCCTCCGACCTGGAGGGCCAGGGCCGCAAGGCGCTGGCGCTGGGCCGGGAGGACCTCGCCCGCGAGGCCCTCTCCCGCCGCGCCGCGCTCCAGGGGCAGATCACCGACCTGGAGACGCAGCACCAGACGCTCCAGGGCGAGGAGGAGAAGCTCACCCTGGCGGCCCAGCGGCTCCAGGCCAAGGTCGACGCCTTCCGCACCAAGAAGGAGACGATCAAGGCCACCTACACCGCGGCCCAGGCGCAGACCCGGATCGCGGAGTCCTTCTCCGGCATCTCCGAGGAGATGAGCGACGTCGGCGTCGCGATCCAGCGCGCCGAGGACAAGACCGCCCAGCTCCAGGCCCGCTCCGGCGCCATCGACGAGCTGCTCGCCTCCGGTGCCCTCGACGACCAGTCCGGCCTCCAGAAGGACGACATCCAGCTGGAGCTGGACCGCCTCTCCGGTGGTAGTGATGTGGAGCTGGAACTCCAGCGGATGAAGGCCCAGCTGGCCGGGGGTCCGTCGGGCGGCCAGCAGGCCATCGAGGGCGGTGCCCAGGGTGAGCAGGACCGGCAGAAGCCGGAGGACACCCCCCGCTTCGAGAAGAACTGAGCGCCGAGGAGGGCGTCGTGATCGTACGGATCATGGGCGAGGGGCAGGTGAAGCTGGCCGACAGCCACTTCGCCGAGCTGAACGCGTTGGACGACGAGCTGCTCACCGAGATGGAGAGCGGCGACGGACCGGGCTTCCGCGCCACCCTCACCGCGCTCCTGGACAAGGTCCGCGAGCTGGGCACCCCGCTCCCCGACGACTCCCTGGAGCCGTCCGAGCTGATCCTCCCGGCCCCCGAGGCCAGCCTCGAAGAGGTCCGCGAACTCCTCAGCGACGACGGCCTCATCCCCGGCTGAACACCACAGCGCACCCGCACCCGCGCGAAGCCCCCGCCGCACGGCCGGGGGCTTCGCGCGTTCAGGCAGAATGAGGGAGCCCCGGCGCGGCGTGCCGCCCCCTCCGCCCAGGGGGCAGCGAGACGGCCCAGCCGGGCCGAGCGGTACCGCCAGCGCACCCCGGAGGGGCCCCGTGAGCCCGACCCACGCCACCCCAGCCGCGCCCCCGCGCCGCGCCGCCGCCCGCCTGCGCCGTGAAGCCCGCGCCCACCCCCTACTGCTGGACGCGGTCCTCGCGGCAGGGGTCCTGGTCTGCATGCTGGCCGGCTCCCTGACCGACCCGCACCACCCGGACGGCCCCACCTGGCGGACCACACCGCCCGGCGCCGCCGGTTTCACCCTGATGGCTCTGGGCTGCGCCGCACTCGTCCTGCGCCGCCGGGCCCCGCGTGCCGTGCTCGCCGCCACCTCCGCCGTCTCCCTCGCGGTCCTGGTCTCCAGCGACCCGCGCACCCCGGTCGTGATGAGCGCCGCCGTCGCCCTCTACACCGTGGCCGCCCGTACCGACCGGCCCACCACCTGGCGCATCGGCCTGCTCACCTCGGCCGGGCTCACCGCCGGCGCGATGCTCTGCGGCAACCTGCCCTGGTACGCCCAGGAGAACGTCGGCATCTTCGCCTGGACCGGCCTCGCCGCCGCCGCCGGGGACGCCGTGCGCAGCAGGCGGGCGTACATCAGCGCGATCCACGAACGCGCCGACCGGGCGGAGCGCACCCGCGAGGAGGAGGCCCGCCGCCGGGTCGCCGAGGAGCGGCTGCGGATCGCCCGCGACCTGCACGACGTCGTCGCCCACCACATCGCCCTGGTCAACGTCCAGGCCGGCGTCGCCGCCCACGTCATGGACCGCAGGCCCGACCAGGCCAAGGAGGCGCTGGCGCACGTCCGCGAGGCCGGCCGCTCCGCACTGGACGAACTCCGGGCCACCGTCGGCCTGCTCCGCCAGAGCGGCGACCCCGAGGCCCCCACCGAACCGGCGCCCGGCCTCGCCCGCCTCGACGACCTGGCCGAACGGTTCCGCAACGCCGGACTCCCGGTCGAGATCGCCTGCCCCGACCGGGGCGACCCGCTCCCGGCCGCCGTCGACCTCGCCGCGTACCGGGTGGTGCAAGAGGCCCTGACCAACGTCCACAAGCACGCCGGGCCCGGCGCCCGCGCCGAGGTCAGCATCGTCCCCGTCGACGGGCGGATCGAGGTCACCGTCCTCGACGGCGGCCCCGGCGCCGCGCCCGCTCGGGGCGCCGCCCCCGCCGAACCGCCCTCCGGCGGCGGCCACGGCCTGCTCGGCATGCGCGAACGCGTCACCGCGCTCGGCGGCACCTGCACGGCGGGGCCCCGCTTCGGCGGCGGCTTCCGCGTCCATGCGATCCTGCCCGCCCAGGGTGCGGGCCCCGTGCCCCGCCCGCCCGCGGCCCTACCGCCGCCGCGGACCGAGGTCCCGAAGGACGGCCGATGACCATCAGGGTGCTGCTCGCCGACGACCAGGCCCTGCTGCGCAGCGCCTTCCGGGTGCTCGTCGACTCCGAACCCGACATGGAGGTCGTCGGCGAGGCCGCCGACGGCGCCCAGGCCGTCGAACTGGCCCGCGCCGCCCGCCCCGACGTCGTGCTCATGGACATCCGGATGCCCGGCACCGACGGCCTCACCGCCACCCAGCTGATCAGTGCCGACCCGGCCCTCGACGGGGTGCGGGTGGTCATGCTGACCACCTTCGAGGTCGACGAGTACGTGGTCCGGGCTCTGCGTGCCGGCGCCTCCGGCTTCCTCGGCAAGGGCTCCGAGCCCGCCGAACTCCTCGGCGCCATACGCGTCGCCCACGCCGGCGAGGCCCTGCTCTCCCCGGCCGCCACCAAGGGCCTCATCGCCTCCTTCCTCGCCCAGTCCGACCACGGCGCGGAGCGTCCCGGGGCCCGCGAAGAGCGCCTCGCCGCCCTCACCGGCCGCGAGCGCGAGGTCCTCGTGCACGTCGCGAGCGGCCTGTCCAACGACGAGATCGCCGCCCGCCTCCAGGTCAGCCCGCTCACCGTCAAGACCCACGTCAACCGCGCCATGGCCAAGCTCCGCGCCCGCGACCGCGCCCAACTCGTCGTCACCGCCTACGAGACGGGCCTCGTGCGCCCCCGCACCGCCTGAACCGGGCGCCCCCCGCCTCCCGGGCCTCCGGGAGCACGGGATAAACCAGGAGGTGTACCGCTCCTACTGCGCACGCAGTACGGGGCGGCCGAGAAATCCGCCCGGAAGCGGCCCCACCGCCCACCGCCGTCGCCCATTGTGGAGCGGGGGGGGCGCGGTCGCGGCCCTCGCCGGCGGGTCCGCGAGGCCGCTCGCGGACGGCCTCGTAGGGCCGACGCCGTTGTCCAGCACGCCACTTGAGGAGCGACACCACCATGTCCTGGCTGTCCCGGTTCAGCCTCGCGCAACGGGCCCTGATAGGTCTGATGTCGATCATCGCGCTGCTCTTCGGCGCGATAGCCATCCCGCAGCTCAAACAGCAGCTGCTCCCCTCCATCGAACTGCCCATGGTGTCCGTCCTCGCGCCCTACCCCGGCGCCTCGCCCGACGTGGTCGAGAAGCAGGTCGTGGAGCCGCTGGAGAAGTCCATCGACGCGGTCGAGGGCATCACCGGCATCACCGCCACGGCCAGTGAGGGCAACGCCGTCCTCATGGCCCAGTTCGACTTCGGCTCGGCCGACTCCCAGCAGCTCGTCGCCGACATCCAGCAGGCCGTCAACCGCTCCCGCGCGATGCTCCCGGACGACGTCGACCCGCAGGTCATCGCCGGTTCCAGCGACGACATCCCGACCGTGGTCCTCGCCGTCACCTCCGGCAAGGACCAGCAGGCCCTCTCCGGACAGCTGGAGCGGACCGTCGTTCCCTCCCTCGAATCGATCGACGGCGTCGGCCAGGTCTCCGTGGACGGCGTCCGCGAACTCCAGATCGCCGTCACCCCCGACGAGGCCGACCTCGCCGAGGCCGGCCTGAGCAGCGCCGACCTCGTCCAGGCCCTCCAGGCCGCCGGGGCGACCGTGCCGGCCGGCTCCTTCGACGAGAAGGGCGAGAACCGCACCGTCCAGGTCGGCGGCGGCTTCACCTCGGTCGAGCAGATCAAGGACCTGCGGGTCGCCCCCGCCGCCGGTGGCCAGGGCGCGAAGGCGGGCCCCGGTGACGCCGGGAAGGCCCCCGCACCCGTCCGCCTCGGCTCGGTCGCGAAGGTCGAGCAGCAGCAGGCCACGGCCACCTCGCTGACCCGCACCAACGGCGAACCCAGCCTCGCCGTCGTCGTCACCATGGACCGCGACGGCAGCGCCGTCGCCATCTCCGACGCCGTCGCCGAGAAGCTTCCCCAGCTCCGTGCCGACCTCGGCGGCTCCTCCGAGCTGACCGTCGTCAGCGACCAGGGTCCCGCCGTCGCCAAGTCCATCGAGGGGCTGACCACCGAGGGCGCCCTCGGCCTGGTCTTCGCCGTCGTGATCATCCTGATCTTCCTCGCCTCGGTCCGCTCCACCCTGGTCACCGCGGTCTCCATCCCGCTCTCCGTGGTCCTCGCGCTGATCGTGCTGTGGACCCGCGACCTGTCGCTCAACATGCTGACGCTGGGCGCGCTCACCATCGCCATCGGCCGCGTCGTCGACGACTCGATCGTGGTCCTGGAGAACATCAAGCGGCACCTCGGCTACGGCGAGGAGCGCAAGGAGGCGATCCTCACCGCCGTCAAGGAGGTCGCCGGAGCGGTCACCTCCGCGACCCTCACCACGGTCGCCGTCTTCCTGCCGGTCGGCCTCGTCGGGGGCATGGTCGGCGAGCTGTTCGGCTCGTTCTCGCTCACCGTCACCGCCGCGCTGCTCGCCTCGCTGCTGGTCTCGCTGACCGTGGTCCCGGTCCTCTCCTTCTGGTTCCTGCGTGCCCCCAAGGGCACCCCCGAGGACGCCGGGGCGGCCCGCGCCGCGGCTGAGGAGAAGGAGGCGAAGAGCCCCCTCCAGCGCCTCTACGTCCCGATCCTGAGGTTCGCCACCCAGCGCCGGCTCACCAGCCTCGCCATCGCCGTCGCCGTGCTGCTCGGCACCTTCGGCATGGCCCCGCTGCTGAAGACCAACTTCTTCGACCAGGGTGAGCAGGAGGTCCTCTCCGTCAAGCAGGAGCTGGCCCCCGGCACCAGCCTCGCCGCGACCGACGAGGCCGCCCAGAAGGTGGAGGGGCTGCTGAAGAAGACCGACGGCGTCGAGGACTACCAGGTCACCATCGGCTCCTCCGGCTTCATGGCCGCCTTCGGCGGCGGCACCGACACCAACCAGGCGTCGTACCAGATCAAGCTCGCCGACTCGGCCTCCTCCGAGACCGTGCAGAACGCCCTCGACCAGGGCCTCGCCGGCCTCAAGGGCATCGGCGACACCCGCGTCTCGGCCGGTGACGGCTTCGCCGGCCAGGACCTGAGCGTCATCGTCAAGGCGTCCGAGGCCGACGTCCTCGCCCAGGCGTCCGAGCAGGTCCGCGAGGAGGTCGCGAAGCTGGACGACGTCACCGACGTCCAGAGCGACCTCTCCCGGAGCGTTCCGCGGATCTCCGTGCGGGCCAACGAGAAGGCCGCCGCGGCCGGGTTCACCGACGCGAGCCTCGGCCAGGTCGTCGCCCAGTCCGTGCGCGGCACCACCGCCGGCCAGGCCGTCCTGGACGACGCCGAGCGCGACATCGTCGTGACCTCCGCGAAGCCCGCCCGGACCCTCGCCGAACTGCGCGCGCTGCCGCTCGGCCCGGTGAAGCTCGGTCAGATCGCCGACGTGGAACTGGTCGACGGCCCGGTCTCGATGACCCGGATCGACGGTGCCCGGGCCGCCACCGTCACCGCCCGCCCGACCGCCGACAACACCGGCGCCGTCACCGCCACCCTTCAGGCGAAGATCGACGCGCTGGACCTCCCGGAGGGTGCCACCGCCACCGTCGGTGGCGTCTCCGCCGACCAGGACGAGGCGTTCGGCCAGCTGGGTCTGGCGATGCTCGCGGCCATCGCGATCGTCTTCCTGCTCCTGGTCGCGACCTTCCGCTCCCTGGTGCAGCCGCTGATCCTGCTGGTCTCCATCCCGTTCGCGGCGACCGGCGCGGTCGGCCTGCTGATCGCCACCGGCACCCCGATGGGCGTCCCGGCGATGATCGGCATGCTGATGCTGATCGGCATCGTGGTCACCAACGCGATCGTGCTGATCGACCTGATCAACCAGTACCGTGCCAAGGGCTACGGCATCATCGAGGCGGTCATCGAGGGTGGCCGCCACCGCTTCCGCCCCATCCTCATGACCGCCCTGGCGACGATCTTCGCCCTGATCCCGATGGCCCTCGGCGTCACCGGAGAGGGCGGCTTCATCGCCCAGCCGCTCGCCGTGGTGGTCATCGGCGGCCTGATCACCTCCACCGTCCTCACCCTGGTCCTGGTCCCGACGCTGTACGCCATGGTCGAACTCCGCAAGGAGCGCCGCGCAGCCAGGAAGGCCGCGAAGCGCGCCGGCCGGCCGGACCTCCCCGAGCAGTCCGAGCCCCCGGCCGAGGAGAGGACCCCCGAACCCGCCCAGTCCTGACCCACCCCCGACCGGCCCGAGGGCGTCCCCACACGGGGGCGCCCTCGGGCGTGGTCGAGACCGGGTGCGGTCACTCCCCGTACGGGTCCCTGGCACTCCCGAGCCCCACGTGCCCGTCTCCCGTCAGGCCGACGGTCGAGCCGCTCAGCGACCGCAACGGTCAGGACGGCACCGCAACGACGCCCCCAGCCCCGGCGCAAGCCGGAGCCCCCCTCGCCACGGGACGAGGAGGGCTCGGGCAAACCTTGAATCCAGGCGCGCCCGCGCGCCTACGGCAGCGCCAGCATCCGCTCCAGCGCCAGCTTGGCGAAGTCCTCGGTCGCCTTGTCGACCTCGATCCGGTTGACCAGCTTGCCCTCGGCCAGCGACTCCAGGGTCCACACCAGGTGCGGCAGGTCGATCCGGTTCATGGTCGAGCAGAAGCAGACCGTGCGGTCGAGGAAGACGATCTCCTTGTCCTCCTCGGCGAAACGGTTCGCCAGCCGCCGGACCAGGTTCAGCTCGGTGCCGATCGCCCACTTGGAGCCGCGTGGGGCCGCCTCCAGCGCCTTGATGATGTACTCCGTCGAGCCGACCAGGTCGGCGGCGGCCACCACCTCGTGCTTGCACTCGGGGTGCACCAGGACGTTGACCCCGGGGACCCGGGCGCGGACGTCCTCGACCGACTCCAGCGAGAACCGCCCGTGCACCGAGCAGTGGCCGCGCCACAGGATCATCCGGGCGTCCCGCAGCTGCTCGGCAGTGAGGCCGCCGCCCGGCTTGTGCGGGTTGTAGACGACGCAGTCCTCCAGTGACATGCCGAGGTCGCGGACGGCCGTGTTGCGCCCGAGGTGCTGGTCGGGCAGGAAGAGGATCTTGGTGGTGGCCGGGTCCTGGCCCTGCTCGAAGGCCCACTCCAGCGCCCGCTCGGCGTTGGACGAGGTGCAGATGGTGCCGCCGTGCTTGCCGGTGAACGCCTTGATGTCCGCCGAGGAGTTCATGTACGCCACCGGGACCACCTGGTCCGCGACGCCCGCCTCGCTCAGCACGTCCCAGCACTCGGCGACCTGTTCGGCCGTGGCCATGTCGGCCATCGAGCAGCCCGCCGCCAGGTCCGGCAGGACCACCTTCTGCTCGTCGGAGGTGAGGATGTCCGCCGACTCGGCCATGAAGTGCACGCCGCAGAAGACGATGTACTCCGCCTCGGGCCGCGCGGCGGCGTCCCGGGCCAGCTTGAAGGAGTCACCCGTGACGTCGGCGAACTGGATGACCTCGTCGCGCTGGTAGTGGTGACCGAGGACGAAGACCTTGTCCCCGAGCTTCTCCTTGGCCGCGCGGGCACGCGCCACCAGGTCGGGGTCGGACGGGGAGGGCAGGTCCCCGGGGCAGTCGACGCCGCGCTCGCTCGCGGGGTCGGCCTCGCGGCCGAGCAGCAGCAGAGCGAGGGGCGTCGGCTGCACGTCGAGGTCGGTGCGGGGCTGGGCGGTGGTCACGTCACGCACCCTTTCTGTTCTGCAGACGAGCCTTTTCGTCTAACTGACGTTATCTATCATAACTGCATAATGTCACTTTGACGATGCCGCTCGCGTCACTGTGACGCATCCCCTGCCACCCGCCCCCCTGCCCAGTGCCGGAGCGGCGCCCCGTGTGCGAGCATGAAGAAACCGGCCGGACCCCCGCCGTGGCCGGGCCCAGCGGCCCGCACGGCACGCGCCGGAAAACAAACAGGCCGGATGCGGAATGTTCCGGCCTCACCGGCAGTTGCCCATAGTCGGCAAGCAGTCCGTACAACCCGGGAGCGATGTAGATGTCCGTTCAGGACGAGAAGACCACCGTGAGCGACGGCATTCTCCTGTCCGACGCCGCCGCGGCCAAGGTCAAGGCCCTGCTCGACCAGGAAGGTCGGGAGGATCTGGCGCTGCGCGTGGCGGTCCAGCCCGGTGGGTGCTCCGGCCTTCGCTACCAGCTGTTCTTCGACGAGCGCTCGCTCGACGGGGACGTCGTCAAGGACTTCGGCGGGGTCAAGGTCGTGACCGACCGGATGAGCGCGCCGTACCTCGGCGGGGCCTCCATCGACTTCGTCGACACCATCGAGAAGCAGGGGTTCACCATCGACAACCCCAACGCCACGGGCTCCTGCGCCTGCGGTGACTCCTTCAGCTGAGTCGCTTCGCCGAGAGGCGGTGCCCCACTTCGGTGGGGTGCCGCCTCTTTTCGTCCGCCGGGCCCGGCCGGGCCCGGATTCACCCTCGGCCCGGCTGCCGAGCCGGCCGGCCCGATCGCGGCCTCCGTCAGCACGCCAGGGTCGTGATGGCCGAGGCGTGGGCGAGGACCGGGAGGGCGCCGTCGAAGCCGAGGTGGACCCAGCCGCGTTCCTGGCGGATCGGGGGCGGCTCGATAGAGGCAACCGCCCCGGTACGCCAGGTCGCCGACCGCCAGGTTGAGCGAGGCACCGGCCCCGAGGAGCACCTGCCCCAGCCCGCACGTCCACGAGCCCCGCCGGCCGCGCGCCAGGGTCAGGGCTCCGGCCGGGCGCACCACCGGGACGCTCCACTCCAGTGGCCTGTCCGGCACCCTCGCCCCGTCCGGTGACCGACACCCACTGCCCCACCGGGTGCCCGGCGCCGCGCGGACTCCGCAGCGAAGCGGTGAGGATGCACCGGTGCGGGCCAGGTGTTCTGTCCGGCGGATCTTCGTGGGCCCGCGACGTCGGGCACGCGCTCTCGGCGTACGCCCGGATCACCCAAGTCTGTCCAGTACGAGCGAGATCCGGGCGCACGCGGAGGGTGCGCACCGGCCGCCACGGGCTGTTCTCCGCAGATCCGCCGGGCAGGTCCCAGCTAGGCGCCAGGACCCGAGCCGCCGTGGTCGCGCGGGAGCGGCGAGCCGTCCTCGCCGAGGACCTCGCGGTCGCCGAGCGGCTCGTCCAGGGTCACCTTGGCCGTCAGCTGCTTGGCGATCTTCACGCAGACCTTGCCGGGCTCCTGCGGCTCGCCGGTGATCCGGACCGTGACGCCGTCCGCCTTCTCCTCGGCCTCGGCCGCGTACTTCTCGCAGACCCCGCCCCAGAAGCGGACGGTCAGCTCCTTGCCGTCGGCGCGGTACGACACGGCCTCGGTCAGCTTGCGGTGCTTGCCGGGGGTGCCACCGGGATCGGTGCCCGGCTGCTCCGGCGCCGGGGCCAGGTACTCGGGGTCGACGGCCGGCCGGGCCACCGTGTGCGACCGGTCGTGGCCCGCGGGGCGGACCTCGAAGAGCCAGGACGGCACCAGCGCCTGGCGCCCGGAGACGAACTGGGCGGAGAGGCCGAAGACCGCGGCCCGCACCGCCACCGGCTCGCGCTCGGGCGCGTCGCCGCCCGGCGTGCACGGGTCCTTCGGGGGCGCGGAGCCGTCCACGGAGGAGGCCCCGTCGAGCGGTGCCGGGCCGGCGCAGCCGCCGATGCCGACCTTGCCGTCGCCCTCGGCTGCGCCGTTGAGCTGGTCCAGCGCCTGCTTCGCGGTCACGACCGGATAGGTGTCACTCTTCAACGGCCCGGAGAGCCGGCCGCTGCCGCCGGCCAGGGAGCCGTCCGGCGCCACGCGCACGCCGGTGCTCCAGCCGTACGTCGGCAGGCCGTCGACCACCGGCTGGGCGTTGACCACCCGAACGCCGCCCGAGACCTGACCGGCGTCGATCTTGGCGTCGCCCTGGCCGAGCGCTTTCAGCACCGGCGCGGCCGCGCTCTTCGCCGCCTTCTCGCCGACCGGGTCGCCGCCCCCGGCGCCGTCGGAGGAACTGGCGCACATCCTGCCCTTCGGGCAGTCGTCGCCGTGCGGCGGTGTGTGGCCCTGGAAGCTCCAGGTGCCGGGTGCCTGCCTGTTGACCCGCAACAGCGGCCCCTGGCCGTCCTTGGCCGTACCGACCAGCCAGGTGTTCCCCTCGGCGCGCGGCTCACCCGGCGCACCCAGCACCTCGGCCAGCCTCGCCACGTCCGCCTTGCGCGGCCCCGCGTCGAACCGGTGGACGGCAGCCGCGCCCGGGCCCTCGGGCAGCTTCCCCCGCGCCTGGTAGACACCGCCGCCCGGGTCCGGCTCGCCGGGGGCCACGCCCCGGGTGTGGCCGTCCAGCTCCAGCGGGGGAGGGGTGCTCTCCGCGCCGGCGCCCGTCCGCTGCCCGCCGTCCGTCGCCCCGCCGGAGGCGCCGGCCACCAGGTACGCGCCTCCGCCGCCCACGATCAGGACGGCTGCCGCCACCGAGGCAACGGCCATCGGAGAACGCCGCCTGGGCCGTTCCTGCTCCTGGTCGGATCGCTCGGTGCTCACCGCATCGCTCCTTCGCCTGGACTGTCCGTACGGCACGCCCGGGAAGGGCCGGCCGTCACCGGTGTCCCCCTGATGGGGACGCCGGTGTGACGGAGCGGAGAGGGAGTCGGTTCCGGTGGGGCCGGAAGAGGGACGCGGGAGGCGCCCGCCGGGCAGGCCGCCTAGTCGCCGTACTCCGACATGCCGTCGATCAGGCGCACCGAGGCGGGGGCCACGCGTACGCCGTGGATCGTGGCGAGGGGGACCGTGCCGCGGGGCTCGCCGTGCGGGGCGGGCCAGTCCTTGGACATGCGGGCGCAGTCGCCGCGCAGCACTTCGAAACCGTGGTCCAGCTCGAGGGGGCCGGCGTCCTTGACGCTCTGGTTCGACATGTTCGCACCGTAGGCACGTCTTCCCTGATGGGGAAAGCCCTACTATCGGGTAGTTTCGTCGATTCGCGCCGCCTTGGGCCCGGCAGGGGGCAGCGGATAGCGTGAGTCGACCGATCTCCGAGTCACCCGCCCGGGCGCCCGCCGCCCCCACTCCTCGCAGGGAGCAGACCCGCCGTGCGTATCGCTGTCACCGGCTCCATCGCCACCGACCACCTGATGACCTTCCCCGGCCGCTTCGCCGACCAGCTCGTCGCCGACCAGCTCCACACGGTCTCGCTCTCCTTCCTCGTCGACCAGCTCGACGTCCGGCGCGGCGGGGTCGCGGCCAACATCTGCTTCGGCATGGGCCAGCTCGGCACCGCGCCGGTCCTTGTCGGCGCGGCGGGTTCCGACTTCGACGAGTACCGGGCCTGGCTCGACCGGCACGGCGTCGACACCGGCTCGGTCCGCATCTCCGAGGTGCTGCACACCGCGCGCTTCGTCTGCACCACCGACGCCGACCACAACCAGATCGGCTCCTTCTACACCGGCGCCATGAGCGAGGCCCGCCTCATCGAGCTCCAGGCCGTCGCCGAGCGGGTCGGCGGCCTCGACCTCGTCCTCATCGGCGCCGACGACCCCGAGGCGATGCTCCGCCACACCGAGGAGTGCCGCAGCCGGGGCATCCCGTTCGCCGCCGACTTCTCCCAGCAGATCGCGCGGATGGACGGCGAGGAGATCCGCACCCTCCTCGACGGCGCCACCTACCTCTTCTCCAACGAGTACGAGAAGGGGCTCATCGAGTCGAAGACCGGCTGGAGCGACGAGGAGATCCTCGGCCGCGTCGGCCACCGCGTCACCACCCTCGGCTCGCGCGGCGTACGCATCGAGCGCGTCGGCGACGACCCGATCGAGGTCGGCGTGCCCGAGGAGGACGCCAAGGCCGACCCGACCGGTGTCGGCGACGCCTTCCGCGCCGGCTTCCTGTCGGGCCTGTCCTGGGGCGTCTCGCTGGAGCGCGCCGCCCAGGTCGGCTGCATGCTCGCCACCCTGGTCATCGAGACCGTCGGCACCCAGGAGTACACCCTGGGCCGGGTCCCCTTCATGGACCGCTTCACCAAGGCGTACGGCCACGCCGCCGCCGCCGAGGTCCAGGTTCACCTGGCCTGAGCGGCCCGGGCCGGGCGGCTGGTCCTGGCCGCCCGGCCCCTGCTCAGACCAGCCGCCGCACCCGGTAGGCGGTGCCCCGGACGGACGGCTCCTCGCCGACGTACTCCTGCTCGCGCATCCTGCACCAGGCGGGGATGTCGAGCCGGGCCGCCCCGTCGTCGCTCAGCACGGTCACGGTGCCGCCCACCGGGACCCGGTCGATCACCTTGGCCAGCTCGATCACCGGAACCGGGCAGCGGCGTCCCAGCGCGTCCACCACCAGGGCCTCCTCGACGGCGGCCGGTTCGGCGCCGGGCGCGCCCAGTCGGGCCCGGACCGTGCGGACCGCCTCCGGGAGCACCGTGAGGAAGTGGTCCACGTCGGTGGCGGGGGTCCCGTGCGGCAGCGACACCCGGACGTTGCCCTCGCTCAGTACGCCCATCGCCCGCAGCACATGGCTCGGCGCCAGCGTCGAGGAGGTGCACGACGAGCCCGAGGAGACGGCGAAGCCTGCCCGGTCCAGCTCGTGCAGGAGGGCCTCGCCGTCGACGTAGAGGCAGGAGAAGGTGACCAGGTGCGGCAGCCGGTGCACCGGGTCGCCGACCACCTCCATCTCCTCCACCAGCTCCGGCAGCCGCAGCCTGATCCGGTCCACCAGCTCCCGCAGCCGCACCCCCTCGGCCTCCGCCTCGGCGCGCACCGCCCTGAGCGAGGCCGCCGCCGCGACCACCGCCGGGAGGTTCCCGAAACCGGGCGCGCGGCCAGACTCCCGCTCGTCCACCGGGCCCTGCGGCGCGAACCGCACCCCCTTGCGCACCGCCAGCAGCCCCACCCCGGGCGGGCCGCCCCACTTGTGGGCGCTGCCGGCCAGCAGGGACCACGGGCCCGGGACCGGCCCCCAGGGGAGTGACTGCGCGGCGTCCACCAGCAGCGGGACCGTGGCCGCCCGGCACGCCTCGGCCACCTCCTCCACCGGCTGGACGGTGCCCACCTCGTGGTTGGCCGACTGGAGGCAGGCCAGGGCGGTGTCGGCGCGCAGGGCGGCGGCGAACGCCGGGGCCGGGACGCGGCCGGTGCTCTCCACGCCGACCCGGTCGACCTCACCGCCCGTCGCCTCGAAGGACTCGGCCGCGTGCAGCACCGAGGAGTGCTCGACCTCGGAGACGACCAGGTGGCGACCGACCCGGCGGCGGCCCGCGAGGGCGCCGGCGATGCCGGTGTGGACGGCCTGGGTCCCCGAGGGGGTGAAGACCAGCTCGTCCGGGCGGCAGCCCACCGATTCGGCCGCGCTCTCCCGGGCGGCGTCCAGCAGGAGACGGGCACGGCGGCCCTCCCGGTAGAGGCGGGACGGGTCGGCCCAGCCCTCGTCGAGGGAGGCCAGGAGGGCCTGGCGGGCCGTCGGATGCAGGGGGGCGGCCGACGCCGCGTCGAAGTAGGGCACGGCGTCACGCTAACCCTGGGGACGGGGCCTGCGCCCCGGGGAGGGGGCGTGGCTCGGCCGTTCTTCACGTGGCCGCCGCGTGGGGGTCGCGGTGGGGCGGTCCCGGTCCCCTCGTTCGGGCGAAATGGGCCGGACGCGGCGGGGCTCCGGTGGGGCGGCGTGCCCTCGCGCGCGCCCGCACGAGGAGTGGGGGAGGAGCGAAGGGCGGGGGGCGAGAGAGGGGCCGGGGGAGCGGAGTGTGCGCGGCGAGGGCGGACGGAAGGGGTGTCAGAACGGGGATGGACGCCGGGATTACGCCGGGATTCCATCCCTTCGGGGTGCGGCACGGCGCGTTGGGTACCCTCCCCGCGCGGCCCCAAATTGAGTCCAGTAGGGTTTGGTCCGCATAAACATCCAATCCCCTGCCCGCCGCAGGGCCGGCGACCGACCAGCGTGGAGGCCGCACCCGACAGCGCGGGCGAGACTCTCGGGAAGGCGCTACGTGAGTCCCAACGGCTCCGACCGCTCGTCGCGGCGCCCGATGCGGCGGAAGCTGCCGCAGGTGCTGACTGCGGGCCTGATCCTTGCAACCGCCACCGGTTGCACATACGAGGACTTCCCCCGTCTTGGTATGCCCACCCCGGTGACCGAAGAGGCACCGATCATCCTCTCCCTCTGGCAGGGCTCCTGGGCGGCGGCGCTCGTCACGGGTGTCCTCGTGTGGGCGTTGATCCTCTGGGCCTGCTTCGCCTACCGGCGGACGCGCACCAAGGTCGAGGTTCCCCCGCAGACCCGGTACAACATGCCGCTTGAGGCGCTGTACACCGTGGTTCCCGTCCTCATCGTCTCGGTGTTCTTCTTCTTCACCGCCCGCGATGAGTCGAAGCTCCTCTCGCTCTCCGAGAAGCCGGCCCACACCATCAACGTGGTCGGTTTCCAGTGGAGCTGGGCCTTCAACTACATCGAGGACGTGGATGGCGAGACCGCCACCGGCGACGCGCGGACCAACCCTGACCTGGCGGCCATTCCGGACCGCTTCAAGAAGGCGTTCCCCGAGGGAGCCGAGGGCGTCCACGCCGTCGGTACTCCCGGTGAGCGCAACCCGCAGAACGGCAACCCGGGTCCGACCCTCTGGCTCCCCAAGGGCGAGAAGGTCCGCTTCGTGCTGACCTCGCGGGACGTCATCCACTCGTTCTGGGTGGTGCCGTTCCTGATGAAGCAGGACGTCATCCCCGGCCACACCAACGCTTTCGAGGTGACCCCCGAGAAGGAGGGCACCTACATGGGCAAGTGCGCCGAGCTCTGCGGCGTGGATCACTCCCGCATGCTCCTGAACGTCAAGATCGTTTCCCCCGAGCGCTACCAGAAGCATCTTGAGGAGCTCCGGGAGAAGGGCCAGACCGGGTACGTCCCGGCGGGCATCGAGCAGACGGACCCGGCCAGGAACGCGGAGAAGAGCCAACTGTGAGCATCCTCAACGAACCCCAGGGTGACGCCGCAGCTGACGACTCGTACGAGAACGAGCTGCCGGTTCGCCGCAAGCAGCCGGGCAATGTCGTCGTGAAGTGGCTGACCACCACCGACCACAAGACGATCGGCACGCTGTACCTGGTCACCTCGTTCGTCTTCTTCTGCATCGGTGGCCTGATGGCCCTGGTGATGCGTGCCGAGCTGGCCAGGCCCGGCACGCAGATCATCTCGAACGAGCAGTTCAACCAGGCGTTCACGATGCACGGCACGATCATGCTGCTGATGTTCGCGACGCCGCTCTTCAACGGTTTCGCGAACTGGATCATGCCGCTCCAGATCGGTGCGCCCGACGTGGCGTTCCCGCGGCTGAACATGTTCGCCTACTGGCTCTACCTCTTCGGCTCGCTGATCGCGGTGGCCGGCTTCCTCACCCCGCAGGGTGCGGCAGACTTCGGCTGGTTCGCTTACTCCCCGCTGTCGGACGCCGTCCGCTCGCCGGGTGTCGGCGCCGACATGTGGATCATGGGTCTGGCCCTCTCGGGCTTCGGCACGATCCTCGGCTCGGTCAACTTCATCACCACGGTCATCTGCATGCGCGCGCCCGGCATGACGATGTTCCGCATGCCGATCTTCACCTGGAACGTCCTGCTCACCGGTGTCCTGGTGCTGCTGGCCTTCCCCGTCCTGGCCGCCGCGCTGTTCGCCCTGGAGGCGGACCGCAAGTTCGGGGCGCAGATCTTCAGTCCGGAGAACGGCGGAGCACTGCTCTGGCAGCACCTCTTCTGGTTCTTCGGACACCCAGAGGTCTACATCATCGCCCTGCCGTTCTTCGGCATCGTCTCCGAGATCATCCCGGTGTTCTCGCGGAAGCCGATCTTCGGTTACATGGGCCTGGTCGGCGCGACCATCGCCATCGCGGGTCTGTCCGTGACGGTGTGGGCGCACCACATGTACGTCACCGGCGGTGTGCTGCTGCCGTTCTTCTCGTTCATGACCTTCCTGATCGCGGTCCCGACCGGTGTGAAGTTCTTCAACTGGCTCGGCACCATGTGGAAGGGCTCCCTGTCCTTCGAGAACCCGATGCTGTGGTCGGTCGGCTTCCTGGTCACCTTCCTCTTCGGTGGCCTGACCGGCGTCATCCTGGCCTCCCCGCCGCTGGACTTCCACGTCTCGGACTCGTACTTCGTCGTCGCGCACTTCCACTACGTCGTCTTCGGCACCGTGGTCTTCGCGATGTTCGCCGGATTCCACTTCTGGTGGCCGAAGTTCACCGGCAAGATGCTGGACGAGCGGCTCGGCAAGATCACCTTCTGGACGCTGTTCGTCGGCTTCCACGGCACCTTCCTGGTCCAGCACTGGCTGGGCGCCGAGGGCATGCCGCGTCGCTACCCGGACTACCTGGCGGCGGACGGGTTCACCGCGCTGAACACGGTCTCCACCATCGCCTCGTTCCTGCTCGGCCTGTCGCTCCTGCCGTTCTTCTACAACATCTGGAAGACCGCCAAGTACGGCAAGAAGGTCGAGGTCGACGACCCGTGGGGCTACGGCCGCTCGCTGGAGTGGGCGACCTCCTGCCCGCCGCCGCGGCACAACTTCCTCACGCTGCCGCGTATCCGCTCGGAATCCCCGGCGTTCGACCTGCACCACCCTGAGATCGCCGCCATGGACCACCTTGAGGACCACGACCCGCAGCCCAAGGCCGTCGCGGGCACCAAGGAGGCAGGCAAGTGAAGATCCAGGGCAAGATGTTCATCTGGCTGAGCGCCTTCCTGCTGCTCGTTGCAGTGGTGTACGGCCTCTGGTCGCGGGAGCCGGTCGGTACGACGGCGCTCTTCCTCGCCTTCGGCCTCTCCATCATGATCGGCTTCTACCTGGCGTTCACCGCCCGGCGGGTCGACGCGATGGCCCAGGACGACAAGGAGGGAGAGGTCGCGGACGAGGCCGGTGAGGTGGGCTTCTTCAGCCCGCACAGCTGGCAGCCGCTCTCGCTGGGCATCGGCGGTTCCCTCATGTTCCTGGGCGTCGTCTTCGACTGGTGGCTGATGTTCTTCGCCTTCCCGATGCTGCTCATCGGCCTCTGGGGATGGATCTACGAGTACTACCGCGGCGAGAACCAGAACCAGTGACACCTCGCTGAACTCCGCCGCCCCGGCGGCCCGTCAGGCCCGGTCCCTCCTTCGCGGAGGGGTCGGGCCTGACGGCGTTCCCGCACCCGAACGGCCCAACCCGCCGGGCCGCGTCCCGCATCCGTTCCTACGGTGTGGACATGAGCCACACTCCGCGAATCCGTACGGTCGTGAGCTGCACCGTGCTGGTGGTCGCCCTCGGGGCCGGGGCCACGGCATGCGGGAGCTCCGAGACCCACCCGCTGGCGGCCGCGCCGTACGACGCGGCCCAGGACGTCGCCATCAGCGCCGGCGGGCGCACCAAGGCCGACCCGGACAAGCCCCTGGAGGTCACCGCCACGGGCCGGGGGCGGCTGACCGACGTCGTCGCCGCCGACGCCTCCGGGCGCCGGGTCGCCGGCGAACTCTCCGCCGACGGCACCCGCTGGCGCTCCACGGGCCCGCTCGCCGCCGGAGCCCGCTACACCGTCACCGCCTCCACGGAGAACGGCGACGGGGGCCCGGGACGGCGCACGATGACCTTCGACACCGCCGCCCAGGGCCAGGGCAAGGACAAGCGCCTCAAGGTCAGCTTCGGCCCCGAGAAGGGCACCTACGGCGTCGGACAGCCGATCGTCGCCGAACTCAGCGCCCCCGTCGAGGACCGCGAGGCCCGCGCGGTCGTGGAGAACTCCCTGAAGGTCACCTCGAAGCCCGCGGTGGAGACCGGCGGCTGGTACTGGGTGGACAGCAGGACGCTGCACTACCGGCCCAAGGAGTACTGGCCCGCCAACGCCACCGTCACGGCCCGCAGCGAGCTGGGAGGCGTCCGGGTCACCGACACGGTCCGCGGAGCCGCGGGCAAGCCCCTGACGATCCGCACGGGCAGCAAGATAGAGGCCGTCGTCGACGCCTCGCGGCACGCCATGACGGTGTTCAAGGACGGCGAGGAGCTCACCACGGTCCCGGTCACCGCCGGCAAGCCCGGCTTCGCCACCCGCAACGGCGTCAAGGTGGTGCTCGGCAAGGAGTACTTCGTCCGGATGCGCGGCAGCACGGTCGGCATCGCCGAGGGCAGCTCCGAGTCGTACGACCTGCCGGTGTACTACGCGACCCGGGTCACCTGGAGCGGCGAGTACGTGCACGCCGCACCCTGGTCGACCGGCTCGCACGGCTCGGCCAACGTCAGCCACGGCTGCGTCGGCATGAGCACCCGCAACGCCGCCTGGTTCTTCGAGACGGTGCGCGAGGGGGACCTGGTCCACGTGGTCAACAGCGTCGGCGAGGACATGGATCCGTTCGGCAACGGCTTCGGCGACTGGAACGTCGACTGGGCCGACTGGAAGGCCGGCAGCGCCAACGCGCCCCAGGCGCCGTCCGGCAAGGCCCCTGGGCCCGCCGACCGCCTCAGTCCCCGGATCTGAGCCCATGACGCGCCCGACACGCCGCGAGGGGCGGCCCGGATCTTTCCGGGCCGCCCCTCGCGGCGGTCGCACTGCCCCGGAAGCGAGGAAGATCACTCGTACGAGTGGCCCCGCGCCGGGACTCAGGCCGTGACGGGCCGGCGCGTCCGCAGCAGGGCGGCCAGTGCCCCGGCGAACTCCACCGGCTCCACCGGTAGCGTCACCGCGGCGTCGGCGCGGCTCCAGGTGGCCAGCCAGGCGTCCTGCGGGCGGCCCATCAGCAGCAGCACCGGCGGGCACTGGAAGATCTCGTCCTTGAGCTGCCTGCACACGCCCATGCCCCCCGCGGGGGCGGTCTCGCCGTCCAGCACGCAGGCGTCGATGCCGCCGTGCTCCAGTTCCCTGAGAACGGCCGGGAGGGTCGCGCACTCCACGAACCGCACCGGGGGGACGTCCGCCGCCGGCCTGCGGCCCGCCGCCAGCCGGACCTGCTCGCGGGTGGCGGAATTGTCGCTGTAGACCAGCACCGTGGCGGTCGCCTGCATGGTTCCTCCGTGACGTCGGTGTCTTCGGGCCCTGCGGTCTTGCCACCCCCGGTGCTCCCGCCCCGCGGGGCGGGAGCGGCCGTGCCGGAGGCCGTGCGGCACCGGCCCGCCCCAGGCCGCGCGGGGGCCTCCCGGGGGCCTCCCGGCGGGCGGGGCCGATGCGCGGATGCTACTCCGTCCGACACCTCGTCAACACCGGTTCGACAGGCCCGGCGATGGGCCGTTCGAGCTGGACAGGAGGGGCTGACACTCCGAACGGCACCCCCCGGAGTGAGGGCGAGATAAGGGACCGACATAATGTCGGTCGTGGCGACAGCAACGACAGTAGAAACAGGGCACGCGCACCCGACGGTCAATCGGCCGAACCTCACCAGTGTGGGCACCATCATCTGGCTGAGTTCCGAGCTGATGTTCTTCGCGGCCCTCTTCGCGATGTACTTCACCCTGCGATCGGTGACCGGTCCCGAGTTCTGGGGAGCCAAGGCGGAAAGCCTGACCTTCCCGTTCGCGCTCGGGAACACCTCCATCCTGGTGCTCTCCTCAGTGACCTGCCAGCTCGGCGTCTTCGCCGCCGAGCGGGGGGACGTGAAGAAGCTCCGGATGTGGTTCATCGTGACCTTCATCATGGGCGCGATCTTCATCGGAGGACAGGTCCTCGAATACACGGAGCTGGTCAAGCACGAGGGGCTCACCATCTCCTCGGACGCCTACGGCTCCGCGTTCTACCTGACCACCGGATTCCACGGACTGCATGTGCTGGGCGGCCTGATCGCCTTCCTTGCCGTCCTTGGCCGCACCTACGCGGCCAGGAGGTTCACTCACGAACAGGCCACGTCCGCCATCGTCGTGTCCTACTACTGGCACTTCGTCGATGTCGTCTGGATCGGCCTCTTCGCCACGATCTACATGATCAAGTAATTAGGTCTCGTACTTCGTACGAAGTCCCACTGCCCAGAAGCATCGACGCAGAAGATCCTGACACCGGGGTAATCCGTGAAAAAGCTCTCCGTACGACGACGCCATCCGCTGGCGGCGTTCGTCGTCCTACTCCTCGCGCTGGCGGCCACCGGGGGGCTGTACACCGCGTTCGCACCCGCGGACAAGGCGCAGGCCGAAGAAACCGCCCAGTCCCTCGCCATCGAGGAGGGCAAGAAGCTCTACGCCGTCGGCTGCTCCAGCTGCCACGGCACCGGCGGTCAGGGCAGCTCTGACGGTCCGAGCCTGGTCGGCGTGGGATCGGCCTCGGTCGACTTCCAGGTCGGCACCGGCCGCATGCCGCTCCAGCAGCCCGGCGCCCAGGCGCCGCGCAAGACGGCGATCTACACCCAGGCCGAGATCGACCAGATGGCGGCCTACATCGCCTCGCTCGGTGCCGGCCCCACGACGCCGACCGCCAAGCAGTACAGCCCCGAGGGCGCCGACATCGCCAACGGCGGCACGCTGTTCCGCAACAACTGCGCGCAGTGCCACAACTTCGTCGGCAAGGGCGGTGCGCTCACCAACGGCAAGTACGCGCCCGACCTGGAGGACGTGGCCCCCAAGCACATCTACGAGGCCATGCAGACCGGCCCGCAGAACATGCCGTCCTTCCCCGACACGGTCCTGCCCGAGCAGGAGAAGAAGGACGTCATCGCGTACCTCCAGACGGTCAACAGCAATGAGTCCGACAACCCCGGTGGTCTGCAGCTGGGCGGGATCGGCCCGGTCTCCGAAGGACTCTTCGCGTGGATCTTCGGCCTCGGCGGCATGATCGCCGTGGCCGTCTGGGTCGCCGCCCGGACCGCAAAGGCCAAGAAGTCATGAGCAGCCAAGAGAATTCCGAAGAGAACCTGCCGACGAAGCAGGACCCCGCGCACGGCGCGGTGGCCGTGGCGGACGACCCGTTCACCGACCCCGGCCTGCCCCCTCACGAGGCCCGGCAGCAGGACCTGGACGAGCGGGCCGCCAAGCGGTCCGAACGCACCGTGGCCCTGTTCTTCACGGTGTCGATGCTCGCCACCATCGGGTTCATCGCGTGCTTCGTGATCTTCCCGGTCGAGAAGATCATCCACGTCTGGCCCATCGGCAGGGTCAGCGCCCTCAACTTCTCGCTGGGCCTGACCCTCGCCGTGGCGCTGTTCTTCATCGGCGCGGGCGCCGTCCACTGGGCGCGCACCCTGATGTCGGACGTGGAGGTCGCCGACGAGCGGCACCCGATCCAGGCCGAGCCCGAAGTCAAGGCCAAGGTCCTGGCCGACTTCAAGCAGGGCGCCGAGGAATCGGTGCTGGGCCGTCGCAAGCTCATCCGCAACACCATGTTCGGCGCGCTGGCCATGGTGCCGCTCTCCGGCATCGTCCTCCTGCGCGACCTCGGTCCGCTCCCCGAGGACAAGCTGCGCCACACCCTGTGGGGCAAGGGCAAGGCCCTGGTCAACATGAACACGGGTGAGCCGCTGCGGCCGGAGGACATCGCGGTCGGCTCGCTGACCTTCGCCAAGCCCGAGGGCCTGGAGGAGCACGACCACGGCTTCATGAACGAGATCGCCAAGGCGGCCCTGATGATCGTCCGGCTCCAGCCGGAGGACATCAAGGACAAGCGCGAGCTCGACTGGTCGCACGAGGGCATCGTGGCCTTCTCCAAGATCTGCACGCACGTCGGCTGCCCCGTCAGCCTCTACGAGCAGCAGACGCACCACGCGCTCTGCCCCTGCCACCAGTCCACCTTCGACCTCTCCGACGGTGCCCGGGTCATCTTCGGCCCCGCCGGACACGCCCTGCCGCAGCTGCGCATCGGCCTGAACGACGAGGGCTACCTTGAAGCCCTCGGCGACTTCGATGAGCCCGTCGGTCCTGCCTTCTGGGAGCGCGGATGAGTAACACGACCACAGCGCCTGCCAATGAGCAGCGGGGCAAGGCCCCCGCGGGCGAGCGGGTGGCGGACTGGGCAGACGGCCGGCTGGGGATCTACTCCCTCGCCAAGGCCAACCTGCGCAAGGTCTTCCCGGACCACTGGTCCTTCATGCTCGGCGAGATCTGCCTCTACAGCTTCATCATCATCATCCTCACGGGTGTGTACCTGACGCTGTTCTTCCACCCGTCGATGAACGAGGTGGAGTACCACGGCGTCTACGCGCCGATGCAGGGCGTGCTGATGTCCGAGGCGTACGCCTCGACGCTCGACATCAGCTTCGAGGTCCGCGGTGGTCTGCTCATCCGGCAGATCCACCACTGGGCCGCGCTGCTCTTCCTCGCCGGCATGTTCGTGCACATGATGCGCGTCTTCTTCACGGGCGCCTTCCGCAAGCCGCGTGAGATCAACTGGCTGTTCGGCTTCCTGCTGTTCGTCCTCGGCATGTTCACCGGTTTCACCGGTTACTCGCTCCCGGACGACCTGCTGTCGGGCACCGGTGTGCGGTTCACCCAGGGCGCGATCCTGTCGGTGCCGATCGTGGGTACCTACATCTCGATGTTCCTGTTCGGTGGCGAGTTCCCCGGCACGGACTTCGTGGCCAGGTTCTACTCGATCCACATCCTGCTGCTGCCGGGCATCATGCTCGGCCTCGTGGTGGCCCACCTGATCCTGGTCTTCTACCACAAGCACACGCAGTTCCCCGGCCCCGGCCGGACCAACAAGAACGTCGTGGGCATGCCGCTCATGCCGGTCTACATGGCGAAGGCGGGAGGCTTCTTCTTCCTCGTCTTCGGTGTCATCGCGGCGGTCGCGGCCATCGCGACGATCAACCCGATCTGGACGATCGGCCCCTACCGGCCGGACATGGTGGGTACCGGCGCCCAGCCGGACTGGTACATGGGCTTCGCCGAGGGCCTGGTCCGCGTGATGCCAGGCTGGGAGATCAACTTCCTGGGCCACACCCTGGTCCTGGGCGTCTTCATCCCGCTGGTGGCCTTCGGCCTGGTGCTGGGTGTGATCGCGGTCTACCCGTTCATCGAGTCCTGGATCACCGGTGACAAGCGCGAGCACCACCTGCTGGACCGCCCGCGCAACGCCCCGACCCGTACCGGGCTCGGTGTCGCCTGGATCACGGCGTACATGATCGGGCTGGTGGGTGGTGGAAACGACATCTGGGCCACTCACTTCCACCTGTCGATCAACGCGATCTCCTGGTTCGTCCGGATCGGTTTCTTCGTCGGACCGGTCGTCGCCTTCATCGTGACCAAGCGGATCTGCCTGGGTCTCCAGCGGCGGGACGCCGAGAAGGTGCTGCACGGACGCGAGTCCGGCATCATCAAGCGGCTGCCGCACGGTGAGTTCATCGAGATCCACGAGCCGCTCAGCCAGGAGCAGCTGCACACCCTCACCCAGCACGAGCAGTACAAGCCGGCCGAGATCGGCCCGACGGTCGACGAGAACGGCGTGGAGCGCAAGGTCAAGGGCGTCGAGAAGCTCCGGGCCAAGCTCTCCAAGGCGTACTTCGGCCAGGGGACCCAGATCCCCAAGCCGACGGCCGAGGAGTACAAGGAGATCCAGGAAGGCCACGGCCACCACTGATCTCCGCACCACCCTGACCGACTGATCGCCACGCCGGGGCCCCGTCCATTCGCTGGACGGGGCCCCAGGCCGTTGCCGGGCTTCGTTAGGGTGTGCACCATCCCGCAGTTCGAGACGAACCAGGAGCGACCATGAGCGCTGCGCAACCCGCTGGAGGCGACACCACGGCGGTCCGTTCCTGGCCGGAGGTGCTCAACGGCCTGCTGGACGGACGCGACCAGAGCGCCGACGCCACCGCCTGGGCGATGGACCGCATCATGCGGGGCGAAGCCACCGACGCCCAGATCGCCGGCTTCGCGGTCGCCCTGCGGGCCAAAGGGGAGACGGTCCAGGAGATCGGTGGCCTGGTCCGCGCGATGTACGCGCACGCCCGCACCATCGAGGTGCCCGGCGACAGCGTCGACATCGTCGGCACCGGTGGCGACGGCGCCCGTACGGTCAACATCTCCACCATGTCCGCCATCGTGATCGCGGGCACGGGCGCGAAGGTCGTCAAGCACGGCAACCGTGCCGCCTCCTCGGACTCGGGGGCCTCCGACGTCCTGGAGAAGCTCGGCGTCAATCTGGAGCTGACGCCCGGCCGGGTCGCCGAGGTCGCGGAGGAGGCCGGGATCACCTTCTGCTTCGCGGTCCGCTTCCACCCGGCGCTGCGGCACGTCGCCCCGGCCCGCAAGGAGCTGGGCATCCGCACCGTCTTCAACTTCCTGGGCCCGCTCACCAACCCGGCCCGGGTCCGCGCCCAGGCCACCGGGGTCGCCGACGCCCGGATGGCGCCGATCATCGCCGGCGTCCTCGCCGAACGCGGTTCCTCGGCGCTGGTCTTCCGGGGGGACGACGGGCTCGACGAGCTGACGACCACCGCCACCTCCCGGGTCTGGCTGGTCGGCGGCGGCGAGGTGCGCGAGGAGACCTTCGACCCGCGTGACGTCGGCATCGAACTGGTGCCGGTGGAGGCGCTGCGCGGCGCCGACGCCTCGTACAACGCCGATGTGGCGCGCCGGCTCCTGGCGGGCGAGACCGGGCCCGTCCGCGACGCGGTCCTGCTCAACTCCGCCGCCGCCCTCGCGGCGCTGCACCCCACGGCCGCGCCGTTGGCCGAGCGCATCGCCGACGGGATGCGGCTGGCCGCCGAATCCCTGGACTCCGGCCGCGCCCAGGCGGCCCTGGAACGCTGGGTGGCGGCCTCCCACCGGTGACCTCCGCCCCCAACACGAGGCCCGTGTGCGGCCGTTGGGAATCCGCACCGACGAGGCGCGGTCCGTATGACGGACCGCGCCTCGCGCGTTCCGCCCGGTGTGGCAGGATGCCCGCAGGTCATGAGTGACAGCGACTACGGCCCCGGCCCGCTGTCCGGCAACCCTCCGTCCGTGGCGGGGTGCCCCGGGTGAAGACCAGGCCGCGGTCAGACCGTCCGCGGCAAGCGCGGACCCCTCGCGCCCCGTCGGGGCGAGTGCCCAGGGGTCCTGGTCCTTCGAGGGAGCGACTCTCGTGAGCAAGCGAATGCGTTAGGGCCTCCGCCGCCCGACAGCGTCCCCCTTCTCCTTCCGCCTGCGGCCGTACCGGTTCGGCTTCCGGTGTGGCCCCTGTGCACCCGGGTGAGCCCGGTGCCGTGAGGCGGGGCGCGGAACGACGCGTACGTCCGGGGACTCCCCGGGCCCGGGCCGCGGTTGCCCCCACCCCGCACCTTCTCCGTCCGTCCTCGCCGCCGGGCGCCACCCGCGCCCCGCCGCCACCGCTCCGGGAGCCCCCATGGCCGCCGACGCCGCCACCGAACCGACGATTTGCGACCCGTTGCCCGTTCTGGGTGCCGACGTGACCGTGCCCCTCGCCACCGGCGGGGAGCGGAACTACGCCGCCCTCGACTACGCCGCCAGCGCCCCCGCCCTCCAGCGGGTCTGGGACGACGTGGCCGCCTACGCCCCGTACTACGGCAGCGTCCACCGGGGTGCCGGGCACCTCTCCCAGCTCTCCACCGACCTCTACGAGAGGAGCCGGGCCACGGTCGCCGCCTTCCTCGGCTGCCGCCCCGACGACGAACTCCTCTTCACCCGCTCCACCACCGACTCCCTCAACCTGCTGGCCGGCGCCCTCCCCGGGGGCTGCGAGGTCTTCGTCTTCGAGACCGAGCACCACGCCGCGCTGCTGCCCTGGCGCTCCGCCCGGCTCACCGTCCTCGACGCGCCCCGCAGCCACGACGAGGCCGTCCGCACCCTGGAACGCGCCCTCGCCGCCCGCGACCCGTACGCTCCGGCGCTGGTCTGCGTCACCGGCGCCTCCAACGTCACGGGGGAGATCTGGCCGGTCCGTGAACTGGCCGCCGCCGCCCACGCGCACGGCGCCCGCGTCGTCCTGGACGCCGCCCAACTCGCCCCGCACCGGCCCGTCTCCCTGGCCGAGCTGGACGTCGACTGGGTCGCCTTCTCCGGCCACAAGCTGTACGCGCCGTTCGGCTCCGGCGTACTGGCCGGCCGAGCCGACTGGCTGCGCGCAGCCGAGCCGTACCTCGCCGGGGGCGGTGCCAGCCGCGCCGTCACCCGTGCCGAGGACGGCGGCGTGGACGTCGCCTGGCACACCGGGGCCGCCCGGCACGAGGCCGGCTCGCCCAACGTCATCGGCGCCTACGCCGTCGCAGCCGCCTGCACCGCGCTCACCGAAGCCGGCCTGGACCGGCTAGCCGCCCGCGAGGAGGTGCTCCTGGAGCGGCTGCTCACCGGCCTCGCCGAACTGCCCGGCATCCGCGTCCTGAACCTCTTCGGCGACGGCGCGGACCGGGTCGGCGTGGTCTCCTTCACCGCCGAGGGCCGGCACGGCTCGCACCTGGCCGCCGCCCTCTCCGCCGAGTACGGCATCGGCGTCCGTGACGGCCTCTTCTGCGCCCACCCGCTGGTGCGCACGCTGCTGGAGGCGGGCCGGACCGAGCCGGGCGAGTGCGGCGCCCCCGAGGAGGCCGACGGGCATGCGCTCGGCGCGGTCCGGGTCAGCTTCGGCGCGGGAACGCCCGAGGAGCACGTGGAGCGGTTCCTCGGCGCCGTCCGCGAGCTGGTCACCACTGGTGCCCGCCTCGACCACCGCACCGTCGGCGGACGTCGGGTCCCGGCCGTCTGAAGGGCGGCGGCACGACCGGTCAGCCACCGGACAGGCCTAGCAGGAGCGGCACCACCCCAGGCGCCCGCCCGGTGGCGTCGGTCGAGGAACTCCGCGCCGCGGCCCAGCGCCTCCGCCGGCCCCACCGGCGCGGGCAGGACGGAGCCTCAGGCGTCCACGCCCGCGCCCCGCACGTGGCCGAGGCCCCCACCCGGCGTCCCGGCCGGCGCCGGGCGGGACGGAGTCGGCGGCCGTCGCGGTCGCGGTCGTCGGCGTTCGGGCGCCCTCGTAGGCGTCGCCGTCCGAGCCGATGGGGGAGGGGCGGCCGGAGGGCCGGGCGCTCAGAGGGCGCGGCCGTCGTCGCCGGGGACTCGGAGGCGGAGGGGCGGGATGCCGCCCTTCGGCGTGTCCGAGTCCCCGGCGAGGGAGAACCACTGCCCATCCCCGCCCGGACGGGTCGGGGCGGTCAGTGACGTGAAGCTGGCAGCCGTGGTCGCCGGCGGCGGCGCGATGGCGGTGGTGGGGGCCGCACCCGGTGGGAGGAGGCCATGCCCGCGGCCTGCCGGGGCGACCGGTGGCGGTGACGGGGACCGGATGAGGGCTTCTCCCTCTTCGCCGCCACCCGGGCGCCGGGGTCAGCTGTCGAGGCCGATGGCGAACGCGGCTTCGAGGTCGTGCTGGGAGTAGGTGCGGAAGGCCACGTGGGTGTCGGTGCCCTCGACGCCCTCGATCTTGCTGATCCGGCCGGGGATCACGTCGGCCAGGTCGTCGTGGCGCGGCACGCGCACCATGGCGATCAGGTCGTAGGTGCCGGTCACCGAGAACACCTCGCTGACGTTCTCCAGCGCCGCGATGGCCTCGGCGATCTCGGGGATGCGGTCCACGCTGGTCCTGATGAGCACGATCGCGGTGATCACGGTTTGCTGTCTCCCTCGGTGGCCGTCGCTGGAGTTCTCACTCTAAGCGACCCCGAACGGGTCCACGCATACAGGAACCCCAGCGCGAATCCGATGAGGTGCGCCAGGTAGGCCACGCCCGGGCCCTCGCCGCCGTCCCGGGCCGCGATCCACTGGAGCCCCGCCCAGAAGGGCAGCACCACCCAGGCCGGCACCCGCACCGGAAGGAAGAGGAGGAAGGGCAGCAGCGTGGTCACCCGCGCCTTGGGCAGGACGTGGAGGAAGGCGCCGAGCACCGCCGAGATCGCCCCGGAGGCCCCCACCAACGGCTGGGCGGAGTCGGCGAAGGCGGCCGCGTAGCCGAGCAGGGCCAGGTAGCCGCAGCCCAGATAGAAGAGCAGGAAGCGGACCGAGCCCATCCGCTCCTCCAGCATGCCGCCGAAGACGTGCAGGAAGAGCAGGTTGCCGAGCAGGTGGAGCCAGCCCCCGTGCACGAAGAGCGCGGTCAGCGGGGTCACCGCCTCCGCGGCCCGTCCCCGGAACAACGCGGCGGGGATCACGCCCCACCGGTCGTAGTAGGCGTACTGCGCCGCGAGCAGCCGCTCGCCCGTGCCGTACGCGGCGGTGAATCCGGAGACCGGCCCGAGCAGGAAGACCACCGCGCAGAGAGCGATCAGCCCGTACGTGACGGGGTGGCCGCGCCCCGCCAGCCGCCGCAGCGGGGCGAACCGTGTCACGATCATGTTCAGATCATGGCGTAACCGCCGCAAACCGCGCATACCGCCTCGCCGGTGCCGGGAGCGGCCCACGGGCGGCCCGGCAGGCCGTAGGGTTGCCGCGTCAGGCGGCACGGACGTACCGCGACCCGGTCGCGGTGGCGCCACGTGGTGGCGAGACACCAGCGCAGGCGACAGCGTGGTCGCGGCACAAGCAGTAGCGACACCGAGTGACATCAAGGACAGCCACGATGACGGTTCCCCAGCCCACCACCGAGACCCGCTGGCGCTGCACGCTCTGCGGCAACCTCACGCGCTTCGACGTGACCCGCTCCTCCAGGGTCGTCGAGTACGTCCACCTCGACCTGGCCGGTGTGCCGAACGTCGAGGAGACCGAGGTCGTCAGTGAGACGATCGACTCGGTCCGCTGCCGCTGGTGCAACGCGGTGGATCAGGTCGAACTGGTGGACAGGCCGGGCGCCGGCTCCTGAGGGGGCGGCACCCGCACGGTGATGGGGTGACACGATGACGGACGGTGCGCGGCCCGCCGACTCCGCCTCGGGAGCGGACGGCCCCGAAGGCGGCGAGGCGGCGGACGAGGGCCTGGACGGCCCCTTGCCGGAGCCCGTACGCCACCGGGTCATCGCCCTCGCCTCCGAGGGGTTCGGCTCCCTCACCCCGGGCGAACTGCCCGCGCCGCTGCGGCAGTACGCCCGTTTCACGCCCAACCGCCGTATCAAGTTCGCCGGGAACGCGCTGGCCGCCGCCCTGGAGCACGAACCGCTCTTCCGCCAGCGCGTCGGCGAGCGACTGCGGGAGAGCCAGGCCGAACTGGCGGCAGCCCTGGAGGCCGGCACCGCCCCGCACGCCGCCGACCCGCTCGACGTGGCCGCCGCCGCCTACGTGCTGCGCCCGCCCGGCTGGGTCAAGCTGGTCACCGCCGGGGGCGAGGAGGCCCAGCGCGCCGACGCCGAACGCGGCGGCGAGCGCGCCCGCGCCGAGGTGGCCCGGCTCCGCGAGGAGCGCGACGCGGCCCGCGCCCAGATCCGCGCCGAGACCGAGCGGCTGCGCACCGAACTCGACCAGCTGCGCAAGCAGGGCGACGCGCTCCACCGCAAGCTGCGCAGCGCCCACAGCGACGTCAAGCGCGGCGAGGCGGCCGTCCGCAAAGCCGAGGCCCGCACCGAGGAGGTGCGGACCGAGACCGCGGCCCAGCTCTCCGCCGCCGACAGCGAGAACCGCCGCCTCAAGGCCCGGCTCGCCGAGTCCGAGGCCGCCCTGGAGGCCAGCCGCAAGGCGGCCCGCGAGGGGCGCAGCATCGAGGACATGCGGGTCCGGCTCCTCCTGGACACCGTGCTGGAAGCCTCACGGGGGCTGCGCAGGGAACTGGCGCTGCCGCCGGCCGGTATCCATCCCGCCGACACCGTGGACGCGGTGGAGCCGGGCCGGATGACGCCGAAGGACATCGCGGCCCGCGCCCTGTCCGAGCACGATCCGGCCGTTCTCGACCAGTTGCTGGCGCTGCCTCAGGCCCATCTGGTGGTCGACGGCTACAACGTCACCAAGACCGGCTATCCCACGATGCCGCTGGAGAAGCAGCGGCTGCGGCTGCTCGGCGGGCTGGCCGCGCTCGCCGCGCAGACCGGTGCCGAGGTCACCTGCGTCTTCGACGGCGCCGAACTGGCCGCCCCGGTGCTGCTGGCGCCGCCGCGCGGGGTGCGGGTGCTGTTCAGCAAGCCGGGGGTGACCGCCGACGAGCTGATCCGCCAGCTGGTGCGCGCCGAGCCGGAGGGGCGTCCGGTGACCGTGGTCTCCACCGACCGCGAGGTGGCCGACGGGATCGCCGCGGCGGGGGCCCGCCCGGTCGCCTCCGTGGTCCTCCTCAAGCGGCTCTCGCGCGGCTGACGGCGGGCGGGCGTGGGTGACGCGTACCGCCGGCTCCCACCGGTATCCCGTAAGTCGGCTAAGTGGCAGCCGGGCGTAGATGACCGTCTTTGACAGGTCCTTCACGCGACGCCCTGTCAACCTCCCATGACTGACCGTGGGTTCTTCGCAAAGAAGCCGCGATGCGGCCGAGATTTTTCCCCGCAGGATTTGAACTGATCACGAGGAGGTCACTAAGGTCGGCCCGAACCTTCGATCGGTTGTTCACCCACCCGGGGTGACAGCGGAGGTACCCGCCCGCCGGGTTCGTCGGTAGGCGGCTGAAGGAAGAAGGAGCTCGCCTCCGTGGCGTCCCACCGTCGACCCAAGCAGCCGAGCCGCACCCGTGTGACCGTGCTCACCGCGACCGCCGCCGCTGCCGTGGCACTCACCTCCCAGACCGCACACGCCGACCCGAAGCCGTCCAAGGCCGAAGTCAAGGCGAAGGTCGACACGTTGTACGAGGAGGCCGAGGCCGCCTCCGAGAAGTACAACGGAGCCAAGGAGAAGCAGGACAAGCTGGAGGGCCAGATAGGCAACCTCCAGGACAAGGTCGCCCGGGGCCAGGAGGAGCTGAACGAGCTGCGCCAGGCGCTCGGTTCGGCCGCCAGCGCCCAGTACCGCACCGGCGGCATCGACCCCTCGCTCCAGCTCTTCCTCTCCGCCGACCCGGACGACTACCTCGACAAGGCGTCCGCGCTCGACCAGCTCAGCAGCAAGCAGGCCGAGGGCGTCAAGAAGATCCAGGCCAAGCAGCGCGACCTCGCGCAGCAGCGCCAGGAGGCCCAGGCCAAGCTCCAGGACCTCAGCGACACCCGCAAGGAACTCGGCGACAAGAAGAAGCAGGTCCAGGGGAAGCTCGCGGACGCGCAGAAGCTCCTCAACAGCCTCACCGCCGCCGAGCGCACCGAGCTGCGGCAGGAGGACGAGCGCGCCAGCCGCTCCGCCGGCGACCGCGTCGAGCTGGGGGACGCCGTCCCCGCCTCGAACCGCGGCGCCGCCGCGCTGGCCGCCGCCAAGTCCAAGATCGGCACGCCGTACGTGTGGGGTGCCACCGGCCCCAACTCCTTCGACTGCTCCGGCCTCACCTCCTGGGCCTTCGCCCAGGCCGGCTACACCATCCCGCGCATGTCGCAGGCCCAGGCCAACGCAGGTACCCGGATCGCCTCGCAGAGCGCCCTCAAGCCGGGCGACCTGGTCATCTTCTACAGCGACCTGCACCACGTCGGCTTCTACGCGGGCAACGGCCAGGTGCTGCACGCGCCGAAGCCCGGGGCCAATGTGCGCTACGAGTCGATCAACAACATGCCGTACATGTTCGGCGTCCGCATCTGACGCGCCGACACCACGCACACCACGCGAGCCGGAGGGGCCATGGCCCCTCCGGCTCGCGGCCGTTCGCACCCGCGCGGCCCTCCCCGCGCCACCCCCGGCGGACACCGCCCGAACGGGGGAATCCCCGTGGTCCGTGTCGACCCGCCGTCCGCCGGTGACCTGCGGATGTGGCACAACGCCCCGATCTGCCCCACCCGAGGTCGTTGGAGCGCGGGTGATCGCCCCGCTACTGTCTGCCGCGCACTTCCCCGCCAAGGCCGGGGGAGACTTCAGCGGAGGGGAGAACGGCTTCCAGTGGGGTCCCACCGACACACCGGTACGTCGCACACCGCACGCCACGCCAGAGGCGTCGCCGCCACCGCGCTGTCCGCCGCGGCGGCCACCGCCGCCGCGACGCTCGGCGGCGCCGCTCCGGCCCAGGCCCAGCCCGAGCCGGCCCCCACCCGGGCCTCCGTCGAGCGGCTGCTCACCGAGGCGGAGCGGGCCACCGAGGCGTACAACAAGGCCGACGAGCGCACCGGCGCCCTGCGGGCCGAACTCCGGCGCGGCCAGGACCGGGTGGCGCGCGGCCAGGAGCGGGTCAACACCATGCGCGGCGCCCTCGGCGCGCTCGCCGGAGCCCAGTACCGCAGCGGCGGCGTCGACCCGGCGCTGGAACTGCTCTTCTCCTCCGCCCCCGAGCAGTACCTGGAGAAGGCCGCCGCCCTGGACCGGATCAGCCTGCGCAGGGCCGGAGAGCTCACCCGCCTCACCCGGGCCCAGCGCCTGCTCACCCAGGAGCGCGCCGAGGCCGCCGCCACCCTCGCCGAACTCACCCGCAACCGCGCCGCCACCGCCCGCCACAAGCGGACCGTCGAAGCCAAACTGGCCCGGGCCCGCGCCCTGCTCGACGCCCTGCCCGCGAGTGAGCGCGCCGCCCACGACCGGCGCGCCTCCCGCTCGGACCGGCCCGACCTGGGCACCGTCGCCGTCTCCGGCCGCGCCGCCACGGCCGTGGCCGCCGTCCAGCGCGCCCTCGGCAAGCCCTACGTCTGGGGCGCCAACGGCCCCGCCGGCTTCGACTGCTCCGGCCTCATGCAGTGGGCGTACGCCCAGGCGGGCGTCGGGCTGCCGCGCACCTCGCAGGCCCAGCGGTACGCCGGACGGCAGGTGCCGCTCTCCCAGGCCCGCCCCGGCGACCTCGTCACCTACCGCGCCGACGCCAGCCACGTCGGCATGTACGTCGGCAACGGCCAGGTCATCCACGCCCCCTACCCGGGCGCCTCGGTCCGCTACGAACCGGTCGGCATGATGCCGATCGCCTCCGTCACCCGGGTCTGACCGCAGGCCGCCCGCCCCGGCCCCGTACGATCGGCGACCGTGACGGAAGCCGACGGTGCCCTCGGGCGGCGCCAGGCGGCCCGACTGGGACTCGCCGCGCTGCTGGCGGCGGGGTGCGCCCCGGCGCCCGGCCCGGCCCCGCTCGGCCGGGAGGAGGCCGCCGCCCTGCTCGGCCGGCGCGCCGCCGCCCTGCGTGAGCGCGACCCCGGCGCCTGGACCGCCACCAGCACCTCGGGCACCGGCCCCGGCAGCCTCTGGGCGCGGCTCGCCGAAGTCCCGCTCGCCGACTGGGCGTACCAGGTCACCGGGGTCCGGGCGGACTCCGCCGCCGCCACTGTCGAGGCCACCCTGCGCCACCGCCTGCGCGGCGAGGACCCGGCGCCCGCCACCGCCCGCCGGCTGCTCGACCTGGTCCGGCGCGAGGGCCGCTGGCGGGTCCGCGCCGAGCGGGCCGCGCCCGGCGCCGCCGGGCTCCTCTGGGACCAGGGCACCGTCCACGCCCGGCGGGGGAGCTGGGGGCTGGTCCTCGGCACCGGGAGCGCCGAGGAGGCCGGGCAGTTCGCCCGGCTCGCCGAGCGGGCCGTGCCCGCCGCCGACGGCGCCTGGGGCGGTGACTGGCCGCGCCGGGTCGTCGTCCTGGTCCCCGGCTCGCTCGCCGGGACCGCCGCGCTGCTCGGCGGGGGACCTGACACCTACCGGGGCGTCGCCGCCGTCACCACCGGCTCACCCGCACCCCGCACTCCCGCCGACCGGATCGTCGTCAACCCGGAGGCGTACGGTGAACTGGACGGCCGTGGACGGCAGTTCGTCCTCACCCACGAGGCCGTGCACGTCGCCACCCGGGCCGCGACCGGTCCCGCCACCCCGCTCTGGCTCTCCGAGGGCTTCGCCGACCGGGCCGCGCACCGCGCCGCCCCGCGGCCCCTGGCCGCCGCCGCGCCCGCCCTGGCCGCCGCGGTGGCCAGGGGCGAGGTGCCGCGGGCCCTCCCGGACGACGCGGCTTTCACCTTCGAGGGGGACACCGGCGGCCTGGACCGCGCCTACGAGGGCGGCTGGCTCGCCTGCCGACTGCTCGCCGACCGCTGGGGCGACGACCGGCTGCGTGCCTTCTACCGGGCCGTTGGGACCCGCACCGAGGAAACCGCCTTCCGCGAGGTGCTGGGCACCACCCGGGAGGAGTTCACCGCTGCCTGGCGGACGTACCTCCGGGAGCGGCTGGGGCGGGCCCCGGCGGTGTGACACCGGCCGGGCCGGGCACCGTACGGCGCCACAGCGCCCGGCACGCCAGCAGGCAGGCCGCCACCAGGAGGCCGTTGCGCACCAGCATCAGGCCCACCCCCAGCGGCGTACTTCCCACCACGTCGCCGAAGAAGACCGGGAACTCCAGCACCGTCACCGCCGACGCGGCCACCACCAACACGGCCGGCCGCGTCATCCAGCTCCCCGCGAAGAGCAGGCAGACCGCCGCCAGCGCCACCAGCCACAGCAGGTACTGCGGGCTGATCACCCGGCTCGTCGTGGTGAAGAGCAGCACCGCCGTGAACGCCGCGTCCGCCGCCGTCCCCGGTGTGAACACCCGCGCCCGCAGCCGCCAGTACACCAGCCACCCCAGCGCCAGCACCGACAGCAGCTGCGCCGCCAGGCTCACCCCGGCCACCCCTGGTCCGAGGAACTCCAGCGAGCCGTAGTGCAGCCGGACCTCGCCCTGCCAGCCGAAGTACCGCGCCACGTGGAAGACCAGCGCCCCCAGCGACTCCACCTCGGTGCCCCGGTCACGCTGGGCCGTCAGGAACGCGAGGGCGTTCGGCATCGCGATCGCGAACGCCGCCAGCACCACCGCGCCGGTCACCGCCGCCGCCCCCCACACCCGCCGGACCGCACCCCGCGCCACCCCGATCAGCAGCAGCGCCGGCCACACCTTCAGCAGCGCGCCGAAGGCCGCCAGCGCGCCCATCAGCCGGGGCCGGCCCACGCCGGCCAGCAGTGCCGCCACCGCGACCGCCGCCACCATCAGGTCGTAGCGGGCATATGCCGTCGGGCCGAGGAGGACCACTCCGGCCACCCAGACCCACACCCCGCGCCGGGAGCGCTCCGGGCCCCGCGAAGCGCCGAGCAGCAGCGCCAGGACCGCCGCGTCGGCCAGCAGCGCCAGGACGAAGAAGGCGTGGGCGTACGGGAGGAACGGCAGCAGGGCGGGGGAGAGGATCGCCAGCGCGGCCGCCGGCGGGTACTGCCAGGTCACGTCGTCGGCCGGGAAGACGCCGGTGGACAGCACGCCGTACCAGTTCTGGTAGATGACCGACACGTCGACGGTGACGTCAGGGCCGGGCACCGTCCAGACCTGGAACACGCAGAGCAGCAGCACCGCCCGGGTCGCCGCCCAGGCCGCCACCGGGGCCAGCGCCCCCCGCGCCGTTCCCGAGGGCCGCTCCGGGGGAGCGCCGCCCCCCGTCGCGATGGCGTCCGTCGTCGTGGCCGTCATGCCCTGTCGTCCCCTCGTCGCCGTCCGGGACCCGCCATGATGCCCGCCGGGCGCCCCGGCCCACCAACGGACCCGGCCGTGGCACCGCGCCCGGACCGGTTCGGTACTGTCGGGCGCGATGCACAAGACCCTGATCGTGACCAACGACTTCCCCCCGCGCCCCGGCGGCATCCAGGCGTTCCTGCACAACATGGCGCTGCGCCTGGACCCGGAGCGGATCGTCGTCTACGCCTCCACCTGGAAGCACGGACGCGAGGGTGCCGAGGCCACCGCCGCCTTCGACGCCGAACAGCCCTTCCCTGTCGTCCGCGACCGGACCACGATGCTGCTGCCCACCCCGGCCGCCACCCGGCGCGCCACCGGGCTGCTGCGCGAACACGGCTGCACCTCCGTGTGGTTCGGCGCCGCAGCCCCGCTCGGGCTGATGGCGCCCGCGCTGCGCCGCGCCGGCGCCGCGCGGCTGGTCGCCACCACCCACGGCCACGAGGCGGGGTGGGCTCAACTGCCGGGTGCGCGAAGCCTGTTGCGAAGCATCGGCCAGTCCACGGACACGATCACCTACCTCGGCGAGTACACCCGCTCGCGGATCGCCCGGGCGCTCACCGCCCAGGCCGGCGCGCGTATGACGCACTTGCCGCCGGGCGTGGACGAGAAGACCTTCCACCCCGACAGCGGCGGCGACGCCGTCCGCGCCCGCCTCGGCCTCACCGACCGGCCCGTCGTCGTCTGCGTCTCCCGCCTGGTCCCCCGCAAGGGCCAGGACACGCTGATCAAGGCGATGCCCCGGGTGCTCGCCGCCGAGCCCGACGCGGTCCTGCTGATCGTCGGCGGCGGCCCGTACGAGAAGGAGCTGCGCGGCCTCGCCGAGACCACCGGCGTCGCCCGCTCCGTCCGCTTCACCGGCCCCGTCCCCTGGTCCGAACTGCCGGCCCACTACGGCGCGGGCGACGTCTTCGCCATGCCCTGCCGCACCCGGCGCGGCGGTCTGGACGTCGAAGGGCTCGGCATCGTCTACCTGGAGGCGTCCGCCACGGGCCTGCCCGTCGTCGCCGGGGACTCCGGCGGCGCCCCCGACGCCGTCCTCGACGGAGAGACCGGCTGGGTGGTGCGCGGCACCCGCCCCGAGGACGTCGCCGACCGGCTCACCACCCTCCTCGCCGACCCCGCGCTCCGTGCCGCCATGGGCGAACGCGGCCGCGCCTGGGTCGAGTCCACCTGGCGCTGGGACCTCCTCGCCGAACGGCTCCGCGCACTGCTCTGAGCCCACGGCCCCGCGAACGCGCCGAGTGCCCGCCTCCCCTGCGGCAGGGGAGGCGGGCACTCGGCGTACCTGCGGGCGGAATGGTTCAGCGGGTGTAGAGCGCCTCGATCTCGTCCGCGAAGTCCTTGAGGACCACGCCGCGCTTCAGCTTCAGCGAGGGCGTGATGTGGCCCGACTCCTCGGTGAACTGCTCGGGCAGCACCCGGAACTTGCGGACCGACTCGGCCTTGGAGACCGCCGCGTTGCCGTCGTCCACCGCGCGCTGGATCTCCGCCAGCAGCTCCGGGTCCTCCCGCAGCGAGGCCGCCGTCGACCCCTCCGGCTTGCCGTGGTCGGCCGCCCAGCGCACCAGGAACTCCTCGTCCACGGTGACCAGCGCGCCGACGAACGGCCGCCCGTCGCCGACCACCATGCACTCGGCGACCAGGGCGTGCCCGCGGATGCGGTCCTCGATCACGGCCGGGGCGACGTTCTTGCCGCCGGCCGTGACGATGATCTCCTTCTTGCGGCCGGTGATCGCGAGGTAGCCGTCCTCGTCGAGGGTGCCGATGTCACCGGTGTGGAACCAGCCGTCGGCCAGCGCCTCGCGGGTGGCCGGCTCGTTGTTCCAGTACCGGTCGAAGAGGTGCTCGCCGTGGAGCAGGACCTCGCCGTCGTCGGCGATGCGCACCACCGAGCCGGGCAGCGGCTGGCCGACCGTGCCGATCTTCTGGCGGTCCCAGGGGTTGAACGCGGTGGCCGCGCAGGACTCGGTGAGGCCGTACCCCTCCAGCACCGAGAAGCCGATGCCGCGGTAGAAGTGGCCGAGCCGCTCGCCGAGCGGGGCTCCGCCGGAGATCGCGTACTCGCCGCGGCCGCCGAGGACCGTGTGGAGCTTGCCGTAGACCAGCTTGGCGAAGAGCTTGTGCTTGAGCCGCAGGCCGAGCGAGGGGCCCTGCGGGGAGTCCAGCGCCCGGCTGTAGGCGATGGCGGTCTCCGCGGCCTTGTCGAAGATCTTGCCCTTGCCCTCGGCCTGCGCCTTGGCCCGCGCCGAGTTGTAGACCTTCTCGAAGACGCGCGGGACACCCAGGACCATGGTCGGGCGGAACGAGGCCAGCTCGTCGGTGAGGTGCTTGATGTCCGGCACCAGACCCAGGCGGATCGGCGCCATCAGCGCGGAGATCTCCACCAGTCGGCCGAAGACGTGCGCCACCGGGAGGAAGAGCAGCACCGAGCACTCGCCGGTGCGGAAGAGCGGTTTGAGTCGCGCCACCACGTTGCCGCACTCGGCGAAGAAGCTGCGGTGGGTCAGCACGCAGCCCTTGGGTCGGCCCGTGGTGCCCGAGGTGTAGACGATCGTCGCCGGGTCGTCGGCCCCGGCCAGCGAGCTGCGCTCGTCGACCGCCTCGTCGCTGAGCCCGGCCCCGGCCCGCTCCAGTTCGGCCACGGCGCCCGCGTCCAGCTGCCAGACGTGCTTCAGCGTGGGCAGACCGCCGCGCACCGACTCCACCGAGGCCTCGTGCGCCGGGGTCTCCACGATGCAGGCGACGGCACCCGAGTCACCGAGAATCCACTCGATCTGCTCCGGCGAACTGGTCTCGTACACCGGGACGGTGATCGCGCCGGCGCTCCAGATCGCGAAGTCCATCAGCGTCCACTCGTACCGCGTGCGGGAGAGCAGGCCCACCCGGTCGCCGGGCTGCACGCCGGAGGCCATCAGGCCCTTGGCGGCGGCGCGGACCTCGGCGAGGAAGGCCGTGGCGGTCAGGTCCTCCCACGCGCCGTCCACCTTCCGGGCGATGACGGCCACATCCGGGTGCCGCTCCGCGTTGCGCCGGACGACGTCGGTGAGATTTCCGTCCGCTGGTACCTCGTACAGGGCCGGAAGGCTGAACTCGCGCAAGACTGCTGCTCCTCGTAGGGCGCCGGCGCCACGACACTGTGTGATGCGACGGTGCGGTCCAAGATCGGGCAGGTGCTCAGCGGGGTGAGCACGACTGGACTGCCCGGACGTTACCCATCGGTATGAAGGTTCCGATAGGGGGTCCAGGAGATCTGTCTGATCCATCACACGGTGCGGCGATGCTCCCGGCACCCTAGTCCACCGCCTTTGCCACCGTGAAGTAAGCGCAGGTCCGGCCGGGTCTACCCGGTACGGGCCCGTGGTTCTAGAGTGGCAGACATGGCGGGTACACGGATTCATGTGGTCAGTGACGTGCAC
Organism: Streptomyces sp. BBFR102; assembly: GCF_051397025.1. Lineage (NCBI taxonomy): Bacteria > Bacillati > Actinomycetota > Actinomycetes > Kitasatosporales > Streptomycetaceae > Streptomyces > Streptomyces sp. BBFR102. Next base: position 1,191,471 of record NZ_CP195757.1, on the reverse strand, counting down.
GGCAACGCGAAGGACCTCGCCCGCGCCGGCGAGGGCGCCGACGCCCTCGTCTGCCTGGGTGACCTGGTCCTGTTCCTCGACTACCGCGACCATGCGCGCGGCATCTTCCCCGACCTCTTCGGCACCGAGGCCGCCGACCGCGTGGTCGAGCTGCGCACCGCCCGCCGCTTCGACGAGGCCCGCGCCTTCCAGCGCACCCTGTGGGCCGGCATCGACCGCGAGAGCGCCCTGGAACAGGCGGTCCGTCGCCAGTACGCCGAACTCTTCGCCGCCTTCCCCACCCCCACCTACGCCACCTACGGCAACGTCGACGTGCCCCACCTGTGGCCCGAGTACACCCGCCCCGGCACCACCGTCCTCGACGGCACCCGCGCCGAGATCGGCGGTCGCGTCTTCGGCTTCGTCGGCGGCGGCCTGCCCACCCCGATGCGCACCCCGTACGAGATCCCCGAGGAGGAGTACGCCGCCAAGATCGAGGCCCTCGGCGAGGTCGACGTCCTGTGCACCCACATCCCGCCGCAGGTCCCCGAACTCGTCTACGACACCGTCGCCCGCCGCTTCGAACGCGGCAGCTCCGCCCTGCTCGACGCCATCCACCGCACCCGCCCCCGGTACGCCCTCTTCGGCCATGTCCACCAGCCCCTGGCCCGCCGGATGCGGATCGGCGCCACCGAGTGCGTCAACGTCGGCCACTTCGCCAGCACGGGCCGGCCCTGGGCCCTCACCTGGTGATCCCCCGCCCGGCCCCGGGGGAGCCACGTGACCTCGCCCACCCCGGCGCGCGGTAGCCTGCACGCGGCGGGACGCCCGACGGCGCCCGGCCGAGGCCGCACCCGGACGGGCCCGGCCGCACCGTCCAGCATGGAGGAGCCACGGCGATGGCGGAACACACCAGCTCTAGCATCACGATCGACGCGGCCCCGGCCGAGGTCATGGCCGTCATCGCCGACTTCGCCCGCTACCCGGAGTGGACCGGCGAGGTGAAGGAGGCCGACATCCTCGCCACCGACGACCAGGGCCGCGCCGAGCAGGTCCGCCTCGTCCTGGACGCCGGCGCCATCAAGGACGACCACACCCTCGCCTACACCTGGCACAGCGCAGACCAGGTCAGCTGGACCCTGGTCAAGTCCCAGATGCTCCGCGAACTGGACGGCTCCTACACCCTCGCCGCCCTCGCCGCCGACCGCACCGAGGTCACCTACCAGCTGACCGTCGACGTCAAGATCCCCATGCTCGGCATGATCAAGCGCAAGGCCGAGAAGGTCATCATCGACCGCGCCCTGGCCGGGCTCAAGAAGCGCGTCGAATCCCACCCGGACGCCTGACCCCCGCCCCCACCAGGGAACCACCCCGAACAGGGAGGACGACCGTGCGCACGGTCCTCGTCACCGGACCCGGCGGCGCGGGCCGCACCACCCTCGCCGCCGCCACCGCCCGGGCCGCCGCCCGCACCGGCACCCGCGTCCTGCTGCTCACCGCCGACCCCGGCGACCGCCTCGGCACCGTCCTCGGCGTCCCGCTCGGACCCGCGCCCGCCGAGGCCGCCCCCGGCCTGCACGCCCTGCGCCTGGACGCCGCCGACCGGCTCCGCGCCGACCTCCTCGCCCTCCAGGAACGCGCCGCCACCGCCCTCGACGCGCTCGGCGCCACCCCGCTCGCCGCCGACGAACTCACCCCGCTGCCCGGCGCCGAGGAACTCGCCCTCCTCCGCGCCCTGCGTGAACTCGCGGCCCTCCCCGACGGCGACCCGGCCCGGCCCGGCCTCGTCGTCGTCGACCTGCCCGCCGCCCCGCGCGCCCTGGCCCTGCTCTCCCTCCCCGGCGAACTCCGCCGCTACCTCGCCCGGCTGCTGCCCGCCGAACGCCAGGCCGCCCGCGCCCTGCGGCCCCTCCTCGGCCGCCTCGCCGGACTCCCGCTCCCCGGCGAGGGCCTGTACGAGGCCGCCGCCCGCTGGGACACCGAGCTGGCCGCCGCCCAGGCCGCCCTGACCCGGCCCGGCACCAGCGTCACCCTGGTCGCCGAACCCGGCCCGGCCGGCGCCGACGCCGTCCGCGAGGCCCGCACCGCCCTCGCCCTGCACGCCCTGCCCGCGGGCCCCGTCCTCGCCAACCGCGTCCTGCCCGCCGACGGTGCCGGAGCCTGGGCCGCACCCCTCCTCGCCCAGCAGGCCAAGGCTCTCGACGCCTGGGACCAGGACACCGGCGGCCCGGCCGTCCGTGTCCCGCACCTCGGGCACGACCCGCGCGGACCCGAGGACCTCGACGCGCTCGGTGTGCCCGCGCCAGGGTCTGTACCCGCCGCCGTGGGCCCGCGTGTCGAGGACCGGCTCGCCACCGACGGGGTGCTGCTGTGGCGCCTGGAGCTGCCCGGTGCCACCCGGGACCAGCTCGACCTGGTCCGCCGCGCCGACGAACTGGTCGTCACCGCAGGACCGTTCCGTCGCATCCTGCCGCTCCCCGCCGCTCTGCGCCGCTGCACCGTGGCCGGGGCCGCCCTGCGCGACGGGGCACTCACGGTCCGCTTCGCCCCCGACCCCGCCCAGTGGCCCCAGGGCCACTGAACCCCGCCCGGCCCCGCCGTTCCGGTACCGTCGGAAGGGAGTACGCCCCCTTCACCCGCCGCAGGAGCTGGCCATGAGCGACGCCACCGAGCGCCCCGGAAACGACCGACCCGGCGCCGACGAGGACGCCTGGGGGCAGGCGTGCGCCGAGGACTTCGCCGCCGAGCGGGAGCGCCGCCGCGCCCGGTACGGCACCCCGCCCGGCTCCGCCGCCGAGGAACTGCGCAAGCTGCTGGACGCCGTCACCGGCAAGCTCGCCGAGGGCAACCTGCTGGGCGCCACCGTCCAGGGCGTCGAACAGGCCGTACGGCAGGCGCGCGCCGCCGTCGAACCGGTCGTCGAACGCAACCCGGAGGTCTTCACCCACCTCGCCGCCGCCGGCTCCGAACTCCTCGCCGCCTACCGCTCCGCCGTCGAGAAGCAGGAGAGCGGCTGGACCAGGGGCGCCGGGGCCGGTGCCCCGCCGCCCCGCAAGCCCGAGGAGGGCACCGGTGGCGCGCGCCCCGACGGCCGCCGGGACGACGAGGGCCCCGGCCCCGCCGAGCACATCGACCTCGACTGACCCGGCCCGAACTCCCGGACGACGCCCGCCCCTCGGGTACCGTGGCCCGCAGCGGGGCTCGACCTGAACTGAGGGACACATGGGACTGACCATCGGCGTCGACATCGGCGGCACGAAGATCGCGGCCGGAGTCGTGGACGAAGAGGGCGCGATCCTCAACACCTTCAGGGTGCCGACACCCGCGACCGCCGAGGCCATCGTGGACGCCATCGCCTCAGCGGTGGAAGGAGCCCGCGAGGGGCACGAGATCGAGGCCGTCGGCATCGGCGCCGCCGGATACGTCGACGACAAGCGCGCCACCGTCCTCTTCGCCCCCAACATCGACTGGCGCCACGAGCCGCTCAAGGACAAGGTCGAGCAGCGCGTAGGCCTGCCCGTCGTCGTCGAGAACGACGCCAACGCCGCCGCCTGGGGCGAGTACCGCTTCGGCGCGGGCAAGGGCCACGAGGACGTCATCTGCATCACGCTCGGCACCGGCCTCGGCGGCGGCATCATCATCGGCAACAAGCTGCGCCGCGGGCGGTTCGGCGTCGCCGCGGAGTTCGGCCACATCCGCGTCGTCCCCGACGGGCTGCTCTGCGGCTGCGGCAGCCAGGGGTGCTGGGAGCAGTACGCCTCCGGGCGCGCCCTCGTCCGGTACGCGCGCCAGCGCGCCGCGGCCACGCCCGAGAACGCGGTGCTGCTGCTGTCGCTCGGCGACGGGACCACCGAGGGCATCCAGGGCAAGCACGTCAGTGAGGCCGCGCGGCAGGGGGACCCCGTCGCCATCGACTCGTTCCGGGAACTGGCCCGCTGGGCCGGGGCCGGGCTGGCGGACCTCGCCTCGCTCTTCGACCCGTCGGCCTTCATCGTCGGCGGGGGCGTCTCCGACGAGGGGGATCTGGTACTCGATCCCATCCGGAAGTCGTTCCGGCGGTGGCTGATCGGGGGGGCGTGGCGGCCGCACGCCCAGGTGCTCGCCGCCCAGTTGGGCGGGAAGGCAGGGCTGGTCGGCGCGGCCGACCTCGCTCGGCAGGGCTGAGCCTGCGCTCGGCTCGTTCTCGGGGTTCGGCCCGGTGGGCCGGACCCCTTCTTCCGGCCTCAGCGCCGGCGGGCTTCGGTCGGGTGCGGGTCGGCTGGCGGCGCCGGTTGCCGGTGGCCTCAAGCGCCGGCCGGGCTGGGGTGGCCTCAAGCGCCGGCCGGGCTGGGGAGTGCCGGACTGTGGTGCGTTGTCGGGTGCGGGTCACTGATGGCCTCAAGCGCCGGCCGGGCTCCGATGTGGCTGGGCTCGGGATTCGGCTGTCGGGTGTGGTCAAGCTGGGACGCGGCCGGGGTTGGGAGTGGCGTGGGCCGGACCTTGGTCTGGTGTACGGGAATGGGGGGCCGACCCGATCAAGCCCGGCCGGCGTTTGAGGCCATCGGTGCCCGGTGCCCGGTGCCCGGTGCCCGGAAGTGGGGGCGTACCCAGTTGTGGTGCGGTCGGGGTTCGGGGGCTCGTCCGGCGACTCGCCCGGGCGTCGGCCGGGGGCTAATTTGGGGGCATGGTGGACATGGTGCGGCCCGGGCCGGGGGAGCTGGTGGCGTCGGGGCAGGTGAGCGGGGACGCCGTGGTGCGGGTGCTCAGTTACAACGTGCGCTCGCTCAGGGACGACCCGGCTGCCGTCGCCCGCGTGGTGCGGGCCTGCGCGCCCGACCTCGTCCTGGTGCAGGAGGCGCCCCGGTTCTTCCGGTGGCGCAAGCCGCTGGGGCGGCTGGCCGCGGCCTCGGGGCTCGTGGTGCTGTCCGGCGGTGCCCCGGCGGCGGGCCCGGCACTGCTCTGCTCGCTGCGGGCCACCGTGGAGTCGACGTACGACGAGCTGCTGCCGCTCACCCCGGGTCTGCACCGGCGCGGCTTCTCCACGGCGGTGGTGCGATTCGGGACGGCCCGGCTCGGGGTGCTCAGCTGCCACCTGAGCCTACGCAAGGACGAGCGGTACGCGCAGGGCGGGATGCTGCTGGAGCGGCTGGCGGCGATGGGCGTGGAGCACGCCGTGGCCGGGGGCGACGTGAACGAGCGCCCGAAGGGCCGCACCTTCCGGCGGCTGGCCGCCGGGCTCCAGGACGGCTGGGCCGTACGGCCCTGGGGCGGCGAGTACACCTCGACACCCGCCGACCCGCACCAGCGGATCGACGCGATCTTCGCGACCCCGGGCGTCGAGGTGCTGGGCTGCGGCGTCCCGGCCCCGGGCACGGCCGACCCCGGCGTACCGCCGTTCACCGAAAACGACCTGCTCCGGGCCACCGACCACCTGCCCGTACTGGCGGCGCTGCGGGTGCCGGGCGCCCCTCACTGAGCCGGGGCCTTCAGACCACGGCCCCGCGCCCCGGATCGTCGTCGTCCTCGTCTCCGTCGTTCATGCGGACGACCAGGGTGGCGAAGCCGCCGAGGAAACCGCCGACCCCGAGCGTCGTCAGCCACCAGGTCATGTCCCAGCCCAGCAGGACCGCGAGGAGGAGCAGCAGTGGGCCGCCGAGGACGGCCACCCACGCGAAGCGGGTCGTGGTGTCGGCCTCCGGCAGCGGCGGCGGCTCGGGCGGTACGAAGTGGCCCTCGTCGTCGTCCTCGGCGGCGCCGCCCCTCTGGCCGTCCGCGCGGTCCTTGCCGGCCGAGGCGTTCTCCCCGGCCGGCCGGTAGTCGCGCGGCTCGACGCCCGGCGCGAAGGAGACCGAGCCGCCCAGCGGCCGCTCCGGCTCCAGGGTGCCGGTGCCGCCGCCCGGGTCCTCGGTGACCGTCGGCAGCTGGCGGTCCAGGTCGGCCATCTCCTCGACCGACTTGAAGGGCCGCGCGCCGGGCGGATCGGCCGGCTCCTGCCCGTACCCGGCGACGATCGCCTCCCAGGCGGCCTTCTCGTCCAGCGGGGGCTTCTGCTCGTCGGGCTCGCAGTTCTCCTCGCGGCCCGCGCCCTGTTCAGCCACTGACGGCCTCCCCTTCCGGCCTGCTGCCCGCTCCGTCCGCCGAGGTGCGGGCGATGAAGGCGGCACTCTCCTCGAAGACGCGCGGTGCGTCGTGGTCCAGTGTCGCGACGTGGAAGCTGTTCTCCAGCAGGACCTCCGTCACGTCCCGTGAGGAGACCCGGCCCAGCACCCGTGCCGAGTCGGCCGGCGGCACCACGTGGTCCTGCGGGCTGCGCAGGAGCAGCAGCGGCTGGGTGACCTGCGGCAGTTCGGCGTCGACCAGCCGGAAGAACTTCCGCAGGGAGTGCGCGGCGTGCAGCGGGACCCGGTGGTAGCCGACCTCCTCGGAGCCCGCCAGGGCGATGTCGGAGACCAGGCCCTTGGTGGTGCGCACCAGGTGGCGGGCGGCGGGCAGGGCGTAGGCGCTCAGGCCGTGCACCTTGTCGGCCGGGTTGACGACGACCACGCCGCGGACCGCGTCCCCGTGCCGGGCGGCCAGCCGCAGCGCCAGCGCGCCGCCCATCGAGAGCCCGGCGACGTACACCCGCTCGCAGCGGGCGAGGAGTTCGCCGAGGGCCCGGTCGACCTCCGCGTACCAGTCCTGCCAGCCGGTGAGCTGGAGCTCCTCCCAGCGGGTGCCGTGGCCGGGCAAGAGCGGCAGGGAGACGGTGTGGCCGCGGGCGGCGAGGTCCTCGGCCCAGGGGCGCATCGACTGGGGTGTTCCGGTGAAGCCGTGGCAGAGGAGGACACCCGTGGGTCCGCCGTCGTGGCGGTACGGTTCGGCTCCAGGCAGGACCGGCACCTTCGGTCTCCGTTCGTGAGGCGCGGACGGGGCAGACGGCTCCGGAGGGGGCGTCGCGCCGCCGCCGGTGCGGGCTGGTGTGGTGTTCACCGTACGCGACCGGGCCTGCACCGACCAGGTTCCGTGACGTCCCGTGGCCACCGCCGTTCGGCCGCCGCCGAGGCGGGTCCCGCGCCCGTCACGGGATAAGGTCTCTGGCGACATACCCGGCAGGAGGAAGACCCTTGATCTACGGAGCCATGAAGGTCGTCATCGGAGGGCCGCTCAAGGTCGCCTTCCGACCGTGGGTGGAGGGCATCGAGAACATCCCCGCCGACGGTCCCGCGATTCTCGCCAGCAACCACCTGTCGTTCTCCGACTCCTTCTTCCTGCCCACGATGCTCGACCGGAAGGTCACCTTCATCGCCAAGGCGGAGTACTTCACCACGCCCGGGGTGAAGGGCCGGATGACCGCCGCGTTCTTCAAAGGCGTCGGCCAGCTCCCCGTCGACCGCTCCGGCGGCCGGGGCGCCGGCGAGGCCGCCATCCGCAGCGGCATCGAGGTGCTGGAGCGCGGCGAACTGTTCGGCATCTACCCGGAGGGCACCCGCTCCCCGGACGGCCGTCTCTACCGCGGCAAGCCCGGCGGCCTGGCCCGGGTGGCGCTGGCCACCGGCGCGCCGGTCATCCCCGTCGCGATGATCGACACCGAGAAGATCCAGCCGCCCGGCCAGGTCCGCCCCAAGCTGATGCGCCCCGGCATCCGCATCGGCAAGCCGCTGGACTTCCGCCGCTACGAGGGCATGGACCACGACCGCTTCGTGCTGCGCGCGGTGACCGACGAGGTCATGTACGAGATCATGAAGCTCTCCGGCCAGGAGTACGTGGACGTCTACGCCACCGTCGCCAGGCGGCAGATGGCCGAGGACGCCAAGAAGCGCGCCGAGGAGGAGAAGACCATCGCCAAGGCGGAGAAGGCCGCGGCCAAGGCAGCCTCCGCCCGCGAGCAGGACGACGCCGGGCGGGCCGCCTGAGAGGCCGCCCTCCGCGTCCGCACCCGCTCCCGGTTACTTTGGTCGGCGAAAGCGCCGCCGGTCTCGGCGGCCGGCGACCGGGGGCGCGGAGATGAGACGTGAGGCGGCCGCGATGAGCATGTCGGTGGAGCAGCCGCTGTGGCGCGCGCTGACCGCCTACCGCGCGCTGACCGCGGTCTACGCGGTCGCCATCGCCGTCGTCGCCCGCGACTCCTACGAACGCCCCCAGGCCGCCTTCGGCTACCTCGCGGTCCTGCTGGTGTGGACGCTGGCCACGCTGCCCCGCCTCACCGGCGCCGACCGCTGCACCCGGCCCTTCCTCGCCGTGGACGTGGGCCTCGCCCTGGCCGGCATCCTGCTCACCCCGCTCGCCGACGGCGCCGGACGGCACGCCACCGACGGGCCGACGCTGCCCTCCATCTGGACCGCCGGCGCCGTCCTGGCCTGCGCCCTCAAGGGCGGCTGGCGCTGGGCCGCCGCCGCCTCCACCCTGGTCGGCGCCGCCAACCTCGTCCAGCGCGGCGAGGCCAGCCGCAACACCCTCCACAACGTGCTGCTGGTCTGGGTCGCCGCCATCGCCATCGGCTACGTCGTCGAGGTGGCCCGCGCCTCCGAGCGGACCCTCGCCCGCGCCCTGGAGATCCAGGCCGCCACCAAGGAACGCGAACGCCTCGCCCGCGACATCCACGACGGGGTCCTCCAGGTCCTCGCCATGGTCCAGCGCCGGGGCACCGCCGTCGGCGGTGAGGCCGCCGAACTGGGCCGCCTCGCCGGCGAGCAGGAGGCCGCGCTGCGCCGCCTCATCACCCGCGGCCCGGTTCCCGGGCCGCGGCCCGCCGCCGTCCCGGGCACGCTGTCCGGGGACCTCGGGGTCCCCGGTGACGAGGTGCCCGAGGACCTGATGGCGCTGCTCGGCCTCCACGCCGACGCCCGCGTCACCCTCTCCGGCCCCGGCACCCCGGTGGAGCTGGCCCCGCACGCGGCCCGCGAGACGGCCGCCGCCGTCGGCGCAGCCCTGGACAACGTCCGCACCCACGTCGGCCCCGGCGCCCGCGCCTGGGTTCTGGTGGAGGACGAGCCGGACCAGGTGCTGGTCTCCGTCCGCGACGAGGGGCCCGGCATCCCCGAGGGGCGGCTCGCCGAGGCCGCGGAGGAGGGGCGGCTCGGGGTGGCCCAGTCCATCCGGGGGCGCCTGCGGGACCTGGGCGGCACCGCCGAACTGGTCTCGGTGCCGGGGCAGGGCACCGAGGTGGAGCTGACCGTACCGAAGGACCGGGGAGACGGCCGGGAGGCGGCGGCGACGGGCCGCCGGGACCCGGCCCGGGCAGGGGAGGGGACGCAGTGACGACCGAGGAGCACGAGCGGCCGGGCGGTACCACGGAGCCGGTGCGGGTCATGGTGGTGGACGACCACCCCATGTGGCGGGACGCCGTCGCCCGGGACCTGGCCGAGGCCGGGTTCGCGGTGGTGGCGACCGCCGGGGACGGGCCGCAGGCGGTCCGCCGGGCCCGCGCCTCCCGGCCCGACGTGCTGGTCCTGGACCTGAACCTGCCGGGTCTGCCCGGCGCCCGGGTCTGCCAGGAGGTCGCGGGCGAGGACGGACCCCGGGTGCTGGTCCTCTCCGCCAGCGGTGAGCACGCCGACGTGCTGGAGGCGGTCAAGGCCGGGGCCACCGGCTACCTGGTGAAGTCCGCCGGGACCGAGGAGCTGATCGACGCCGTCCACCGCACCGCGCACGGCGACGCCGTCTTCACGCCGGGCCTGGCCGGTCTGGTCCTCGGCGAGTACCGCAGACTCGCCGCCGGGCCCGCCGCCGCGCGCGGCAAGCCCGACGCGCCCCGGCTGACCGCCCGGGAGACGGAGGTGCTGCGGCTGGTCGCCAAGGGGCTCAGCTACAAGCAGATCGCCGAGCGGCTCGTCATCTCGCACCGCACCGTCCAGAACCACGTCCAGAACACCCTCGGCAAGCTCCAGCTCCACAACCGCGTCGAACTCGTCCGGTACGCGATCGAGGCCGGACTCGACGACGACGGCGAGTGGACCCCGGGCGCCGGGCGCTGACCCGCCGTATCCTCACGCTGAGGCGACCGAGTAACCCAACGACCCGGGGAGACGGCGTGAAGATCCTGGCATTCGGCGTGCAGGACGACGAGCGGCCGCTGATCGAGCGGGCCTTCGCCGACGCGCACGAGGTGCGCTGCGTCGACGTCTTCCTCAACGAGGACACCGCCGCCATCGCCCACGGCTACGAGGTGATCTCCACCAGCGTCAACGCGGACCTCGGCAGCCCCGTGCTGCAGACCCTGGCGGCGGGCGGCACCCAGTTCATCGCGCAGCGCTCCACCGGCTTCAACAACATCGACCTCGATGTCGCCGAACGCCTCGCGCTGACCGTCGCCCGGGTCTCCACCTACTCGCCGTACTCGGTCGCCGAGTTCGCCTGGACCCTCGCGATGGCCGTCAACCGGCACATCGTGCGGGCCGCCAACCGCACCCGCGACTTCGACTTCCGGCTGGAGGGGCTGATGGGCCGCGACCTGCGCGGCCGTACCGTCGGCGTGGTCGGCACCGGCCGCATCGGCGAGGCGTTCACCCGGATCGCCCACGGCTTCGGGATGAACCTGCTGGGCTGGGACATCACGGAGAACCCGGCCTGCGCCGACCTCGGTATGCGCTACGTCGAGCGCGAGGAACTGTTCCGCGAGGCCGACGTGGTCAGCCTGCACGTCCCGCTGCTGCCCTCCACCGAGCACCTCGTGGACGCCCGGGCCCTCGGCCTGATGAAGGACGACGCGATCCTCGTCAACACCAGCCGCGGGGGCCTCGTCGACACCCGCGCCCTGGTCGACGTCCTGCGCGCCGGCCGCCTGCTGGGCGTCGGCCTCGACGTGTACGAGGCCGAGGCCGGGCTCTTCTTCTACGACAAGTCCCTCGACGTGGTCACCGACGACGTGCTGGCCCGCCTGATGACCTTCCCCAACGTCGTCGTCACCTCGCACCAGGCGTACTACACCGAGGACGCCGTCACCGAGATCGTCGACACCACCGCCCGCAACGTCCGCGACCACCTGGCCGGCCGCCGCAACGAGAACGTCCTGGTCCCCGCCCTCCCGCCGCGCTGACCCGAGCCCGGGCCCGCCACCGCGGAGCGGCGGACCCCGGCCCCGACCCCCTCAGCCGACCCCGGCCGGCACCTGGGACAGCAACTCGGCCACCAGCGCCGGGCCGCGCAGCGACAGCACCGACTCCGGGTGGAACTGCACCGAGGCGAACCCGGGCCCGCGCAGCGCGTGCACCTCCCCGGCCGCGTCCCGGCTCACCTCGACGCCGTGCGCCGCCAGCTCCGCCGCAGCCTCGTCGTCGCAGGAGGCCACGTAGCTGTTGTAGAAGCCGACCGTCTCCGGCCGCCCGAACAGGCCGATCCGCACCTGCGCCCCCTGGTACGGCACCCGCTTGCGCACCAGCGGCAGCCCCAGCTCCGCCGCGATCAGCTCATGGCCCAGGCACACCCCCAGCACCCCGCGCCCGCCGTGCCGCGCGCCCAGCACGTCCGCCGTGACCTCGCGCAGCAGCCGCATCCGGGGGTCCGCCGGGTCCGAGGGGTCACCGGGCCCGGGGCCGAGCACCACCGTGCCCCGGTGCGCCGCCACCGCAGCCCGCAGGCCCGGTTCGTCGAACCGGCGCACCGTCGTCCGGTGCCCCGCCGCCCGCAGCACATGGGCCAGCATCGAGGTGAAGGTGTCCTCGGCGTCGACCACGAGCGCGTCCCCGGCCACCGGCGCGGACGGCTCGCGCATCCGCAGCCAGAACGGCGAGAGCCGCTCCCGCCGGGCGTCCAGCGCCGCCCGCACCCGGATGTCGTCGGCGAACCGCACCGGGGCCGGACCCGTCTGCGGCCTGCCCGGCCGCACCCCGAGCGCCGCCAGCACCCCCGCCGCCTTGGCGTGCGTCTCGGCCACCTCGCCCGCCGGGTCCGAGCCCCGGACCAGGGTGGCGCCGACCCGGACCCGGACCAGCCCGGCGGTGTCGATGTCGGCGGTGCGGATGAGGATCGGCGAGTCCAGACTCTGGGCGCCCGAGGCGTCGGTGGAGAGCAGGGCGAGGGCGCCCGCGTAGTAGCCGCGCCCGCCCGGCTCGTACCGCTCGATGACGCGGCAGGCGTTCTGTACCGGCGAGCCGGTCACGGTCGCCGCGAACATGGTCTGCCGCAGCACCTCGCGTACGTCCAGGGTGGACCGGCCGCGCAGTTCGTACTCGGTGTGCGCCAGGTGCGCCATCTCCTTCAGCCGGGGGCCGACCACCACCCCGCCGAGGTCGCCGACGGCGCACATCATCTTCAGTTCCTCGTCGACCACCATGGACAGCTCGTCGCGCTCCTTGGTGTCGGCGAGGAACTCCAGCAGCCCGTCGGCGGACGGCCCGCCGGACGGGTAGCGGTAGGTCCCGCTGATCGGGTTCATCACGACGGTGCCGCCCGGCTCGTCCTGGCCGCCGCCCGACATCCGCACGTGCACCTCCGGGCTGGCCCCGACCAGCGTGCGCTCGCCGGTGTGCACCACGTACGTCCAGTAGGCGCCGCGCTCCTGGGCCAGCAGGCGGCGGAAGAGGGCCAGTGCGTCGGCGCGGGAGAAGCCCTCGATCCTTCCCTCCCAGGTGCGGCTGATCACGAAGTTGGCGCCCTCGCCGCCGCCGATCTCGTCCGCGACGACCCGGCGGACCACCTCCTCGTACTCCGCGTCGTCCAGGTCGAAGCCGCCGTCCGCCACCTCCACCCGGCCCTCGGGCAGGGCCGCCAGCGCCACCTCCACCGGCATCCGGTGCACCGCCTCGGCGTGCAGCACCACCAGCCCGGTCCCGTCGTCCCGCACGTCGAAGCCCCGCTCGCGGATCTGCCGGAACGGCACCAGGGCGAGGGCGGGGCGTCCGTCCACGGGCAGGTCGGCGAGGCGTTCCACCTCGCGTACCGGCCCGGTCAGCACCTCCACGGTCCGACCGTCGAGGCCGGGGGCGGAGCGCCGCAGCAGGGCGAAGGGCGGGGCGCCCGGGGCGGTCAGCCGCGCCAGGTCGAAGGAGGTCTCGGGCGAGCGGGAGGGCGTCGAAGGCAACGGAGTTCCTTTCCTCACGGGCCCGGCGGGCGGGCCCCGGTGCGGGGTGGTGAGGTGAGGAGGAACGGCCCCGGACATGCGAAAGGCCGCCCCTCGGGCGGCCTGGAGTCGATCTGAGCGCGTCAGTCAGCGGGCCGCCGGATGAGCGGTCCACCACCAGTTCTGGGTCTGCTGCGCAGTCATGGCGCGGAGCCTAGCGCACCCGACCGTACCGGCGCAGGCACGTTCCGTACCGCGTGCCGCTCGTCCCACACTGTGGGCAGAGCGCCGAACGCCCCGGGCCGAGGCCGTACCCTGGCTCTCGTGACATCGACTGTTGAGAACTCAGCTGCCCGTGTGCCGTCCTGGCGGTCCCTGCCTGCCGCGCAGCAGCCCGAGTATCCCGACCAGGAAGCCCTGGCGCGGGTGGTCACGGAGCTGGAGTCCTTCCCGCCGCTCGTCTTCGCGGGCGAGTGCGACCAGCTGCGGGCCCGTCTCGGTGCCGTCGCCCGGGGCGAGGCGTTCCTCCTCCAGGGCGGCGACTGCGCGGAGTCCTTCGAGGGCGTGGGTGCGGACGACATCCGCGCCAAGGTCAAGACGCTCCTCCAGATGGGCGCCGTGCTGACCTACGCCGCCTCCGTTCCGGTGGTGAAGGTCGGCCGCATCGCCGGTCAGTACTCCAAGCCGCGCTCCAAGCCCACCGAGACCCGCAACGGCGTGACGCTGCCCACCTACCGGGGCGACTCCGTCAACGGCTTCGACTTCACCGAGGAGGCCCGGGTCCCCGACCCCGAGCGCCTCAAGCGGATGTACCACGCCTCCGCCTCCACGCTGAACCTGGTACGCGCCTTCACCACCGGCGGCTACGCCGACCTGCGCCAGGTGCACGCCTGGAACCAGGACTTCGTGAAGTCCTCCCCGTCCGGTCAGCGGTACGAGAAGCTCGCCCGCGAGATCGACAACGCGATGAGCTTCATGCGGGCCTGCGGCGCCGAGCCGGAGGAGTTCCGCACCGTCGAGTTCTACGCCTCCCACGAGGCGCTGCTCCTCGACTACGAGACGGCGCTGACCCGCACCGACTCGCGCACCGGCCACCTGTACGACGTCTCCGGCCACATGGTGTGGATCGGGGAGCGCACCCGGCAGATGGACGGCGCCCACATCGAGTTCGCCTCCCAGGTGCGCAACCCGATCGGCATCAAGCTCGGCCCGACCACCACCCCGGAGGAGGCGCTGGAGTACATCGAGCGCCTCGACCCGGAGCGCGAGCCCGGGCGGCTCACCTTCATCGTGCGGATGGGCGCGGACAAGATCCGCGACCGCCTGCCCACCCTGGTGGAGAAGGTCACCGCCTCCGGTGCCACGCCGGTCTGGGTCACCGACCCGATGCACGGCAACACCTTCGAGGCCGCCTCCGGTCACAAGACCCGGCGCTTCGACGACGTGCTCGACGAGGTGAAGGGGTTCTTCGAGGTCCACAAGGAGCTGGGGACGCACCCCGGCGGCATCCACGTCGAGCTGACCGGTGACGACGTCACCGAGTGCGTGGGCGGGGGGGACGAGATCTTCGTCGACGATCTGCACCAGCGGTACGAGACCGCCTGTGACCCGCGGCTCAATCGGAGTCAGTCGCTGGATCTCGCCTTCCTGGTGGCGGAGATGTACCGGGGGCAGTGAGGGCCTCCGGCCCGGGTTTTGCGGGGCTCGGCTTTCTGTCGGGCCCCGCGGCCGTTGGGCGTGGCTTCAGGCGTCGGCCGGGCTGGGGTGCCGTTTCGTCTCGACCGTGCCGGTCAAAGATGGCCTCAACCGCCGGCCGGGCTGAAATGTGGCCTCAAACGCCGGCCGGGCTGGAGTTGCGCCGACTGGGAGGCGGCCTGAGGTGTGGGCCGGGATGGGGCTCCCCGGGGTGCGGCTCTCGGGACGTGGTGTGCGGGGTGTTGTCCCCGGGGCGGGGCGGGGCGGGGCGTGGGGCGCGGGTCGATCTGTGATCCGTGCCCCACTGGTGTGCCCGGGCTGTCCTGCGCATTCCCCGGTGAGTAAGGTTAGGTTAGCCTCACCGAAGGGTCGGTTCGACCGGTCGGTGGGGGTCTGTCCTGCCGCCGCATTCTCGGGGAGGTGAACCGCGTGTACGTCTGTTCCTGCTTCGGCATCACCGAGGAGGAGGTCAGGGAACGTGCGGCCGCGGGCGCCGGTACGCCGCGCAGCATCGCCTCCGCCTGCAAGGCCGGCACCGACTGCGGCTCCTGCGTCCGCCGCATCCAGGCCCTGCTGGGCCGGGGTGCCGCCCCTCGCCGCCACGCCCCGGGGTGCCGGGCCGCGACGCGGGCCGCCACCGGGAGCGCCGCGCCGCTCGACGAGGCCGCCTGAGCCGGACGACCGGACGCCTCAGCTGTCGGGCTGCTCGATCTGCTGGGCGATGTACAGCGCCTCACCCATCTTCTCGATGATCGCCAACTGGGCCTCCAGATAGTCGATGTGGTGCTCCTCGTCCTCCAGGATCTCCTCGAAGATCCGTCGCGAGGTGTGGTCGCCCTTGGCCCGCATCACCTCGATGCCCCGCTTGAGCCGGTCCACCGCCTCCAGCTCGATCTGCATGTCGGCCTCGAACATCTCCGTGACCGTCTGGCCCACCCGGACGTGGAAGAGCCGTTGGTAGTTGGGGAGGGCGTCCAGGAAGAGGATGCGCTCGGTGAGCTTGTCCGCGTGCTTCATCTCGTCCATGGACTCGGCGCGCGTGTACTTGGCCAGCTTGTACCAGCCGTTGTTGTCCTGGATGCGGTAGTGGAGCCAGTACTGGTTGATCGCCGTCAGCTCGGCGGTCAGCTGCTCGTTGAGAAACTCGATGACCTCGGGATCGCCCTGCATGGCAAGGGCTCCTTCCAGGGTGCGGACGGGGCGGGAATGCGCGCATCCTCGCAAAGCCGGGACCCCTGGTCCAGTAAGTACAGGCTTAGTGGCAGATGTCCGAATCGAGGTCGCCCTGGTCAAGCCGGCCGCCCGGGTCTGTCAGGATGGAAGGCATGGGACAGCCGGAAAGCCGCGAGGCGCAGCAGCCACCGCTCCCTCCCGGACAGCGGCTCCAGCGAGGGTGGCCGGTCACCCACTACGGCCCCGTGCCGCGCTTCCGCCCCGACCGCTGGGAGTTCCGCGTCTTCGGCGCCACCGCCGAGCGGGGCAAGCGCACCTGGACGCACGACGAGTTCACCGCCCTGCCGTACACCACCGTCGTCGCCGACCTGCACTGCGTCACCAAGTTCAGCATGCTCGACGCCGAGTGGGGCGGGGTGCTCGCCCGTACGGTCGCCGAGGCCGCGCCCCCGGCCGAGCACGTCACCCACGTCATGGTCTGGGCCGAGTACGGCTTCAGCTCCAACCTGCGGCTCAGCGACTTCCTCGACGAGCGCACCGTCTTCGCCACCCACAAGGACGGCGAACTCCTCACCGCCGAACACGGCTTCCCGCTCCGCCTGATCGTCCCCCACCTGTACGCGTGGAAGGGCCCCAAGTGGGTGCGCGGCATCGAGTACATGACCGCCGACCGGCGCGGCTTCTGGGAGGAGCGCGGCTACCACAACGTCGGCGACCCCTGGCGCGAGCAGCGTTACTCCTACCAGGAGGAACCGGGGGACGGCCCCGGGCTCTGAGCGGCGCGGTCAGCCGCCCTGCGCCAGGTCCCGCAGCTCCTTCAGCCGGGCCACGTCCGCGGTGTGGCCCTCCTTGCCGCCCGGCGTCTCGATGACCAGCGGCACCCCGGCCACCGCCGGGTGGCCCAGCAGTTCGCCGAACGGGTCCGCGCCGATCGAGCCCGAGCCGATCGACTCGTGCCGGTCCTTGTGGGCGCCCGCGACGTCCTTGGAGTCGTTGGCGTGGATCAGCCGGAGCCGGCCCTCGCCGACCGTCTCCACCAGCGCGTCCAGCGTCTCCTTCACCCCGCCCGGCGCCGCCAGGTCGTGGCCCGCGGCGTGGATGTGGCAGGTGTCCAGGCAGACGCCGAGCTTCGGGTGGCGCTCCAGCACGTCGAAGTACGGGCCGAAGTCGTCGACCTCGGCGCAGAGCGAGGCGCCCTGCCCGGCCGTCGACTCCAGCAGCAGGTACGGGTCGTCGTCACCCAGCTCGTCCAGGAGCGGCAGCATCAGCTCACGGGCCTGCGCCAGCGCCGTGTCGCGGGAGCGGCCGCCGGTCGCCGAACCGGTGTGCACGACGACGCCGAGCGCCCCGATCTCCCGGCCCCGGCGCAGCGAGTGCCGCAGCGAGACCACGGACTTCTCGGCGGTCGCCTCGGTGTGCGAGCCGAAGTTGATCAGGTAGGGCGCGTGGACGAACGCCGGTATGCCCCGCTCGGCGCGGAGCCGGCGGAACTCCTCGTCCTGCTCGGGGTCGCCGGCGGGCGTCGCCCAGCCGCGCGGGTTGGCGACGAAGACCTGCACCGCCTCGGCGGCGAGGTCCTGGGCGTAGGCGAGGCCGGTCTTCGCGAGGCCGCCCGCGACGGGAATGTGGGCACCGATGCTGCTCTTGTTCACGCGATCCAGGGTCGCACGACGGCGCACGCTCCCGTGACCTCCGGGTCAGCGGACGCGGATGGTGATCTCCGAGCCGCGCGGGGCGGTGTCACCGCCGTCGACCGACTGGTCCCACACCGTGTCACCGAAGAACCAGCGCGATACGTCGACCTTGAACCCGGCGTCCTCCAGCGTCTTGCGGGCCGCCGCCTCCGTCTCGTCGGTCACGTCCGGGACCTCCACCAGCTCCGGGCCCTTGGAGAGGGTCAGCTCCACCTCGGCGCCCCCGGCCAGTTCCGTCCCGGGCTTCGGCGACTGGGCCGCCACGGCGCCCTTCTCGTGCTCGGAGAAGACCCGCCCGTCGGCGGTGCGCACCTTCAGCCCGGCCTCCTTCAGCGTCTCGGTGGCCTCCTGGAGCGAGGAACCGGCCAGCTGGGGCACCTCGATGGGCGCGCCCTTGCTGACCACCAGCGCCACGGCCGAGCCGCCACGCCGTTCGGTCCCCGCCGCAGGGTCGGTGCCGACCACCTCGCCCTTGGCGAGGGAGTCGCTGAAGGCCCGGGTCACCATCCCCGGCTCCAGGCCGGCCTTCCGCAGCCGCGCCCTGGCCTCGCCCAGCGTCATCCCCTCGACCCGCGGGACGGTCGCCTTGCGCGGGCCGAGCGAGACGGTCAGCCGCACCGAGCCGTTGCCCCGCACCTGCTCACCGGTGGCCGGGTCGGTCTTCGTCACCGTGCCCCGGTCCGCGGTGTCGCTGTACTCCTTGTCGACGCCGCCGACCTCCAGCCCGGCGTCCGCCAGCCGCTGCCGCGCCTCGTCCTCGGTCTTGGCCAGCAGCGGCGGCACCCGGGTGAACTGCCCGGAGCTGACGTACCAGACCCCGGCGCCCACACAGAGCACCAGCAGGATCGCCGCCAGTGCCGCCGCTGCGCCGCGCCGCGGGCCGGCCGCCCACCGGCGCCAGGCCGGGGCGGGCGGCCCGGGCGGGGGAGGCGCCAGCACACTGGTGCGCTGCACCCCGTCGTCGGCGGGCCGGGCGGGCGTGGCCTCGGTGAGGCGGCGGGGGATGACACTGGTCCGGTCCTCCGCGATGCTGCGGTCGCCCTCCAGCGCCGCCGGGGGCACGGCGTCCAGCGCCGCGTCGTCCAGCGCCGCCCGCGCCTCCCGGGCCAGCGCCAGCAGGGCCACCGCGTCCTCGGGCCGCCCGTCGGCCGCCCGCGCCGTCGCCACCGCGACCAGGCGGTCCAGCTCGGGACCGAGGTGCGGCACGGCCCCGGACGGCGGCGGCACGTCCTCGTTCAGGTGCCGGTACAGGACCTGCGCCGGGGAGTCCCCCGAGTGCGGGCGAGTGCCGGTCAGCATCTCGTAGAGCACCACCCCGCAGGCGTACACGTCCACGCGGGCGTCGGCGACGTCGTCCCGCTCGATCTGCTCCGGGGCCAGGTAGGAGACCGTGCCCAGCACCGCGCCCGTGGTGCTCGTCACCGTGTCCACGGCCTTGACCAGGCCGAAGTCGGCGACCTTCACCCGGCCGTCATCACCTACCAGGACGTTCTCCGGCTTCATGTCCCGGTGCACGAACCCGGCCCGGTGGGCCGCGCCGAGCGCCGCGAGCACCGGCTCCAGCACGTCCAGCGCCGCCCTCGGCGTCAGCGCTCCCCGCTCCCGCAGCACGTCGCGCAGGGTGCAGCCCGGCACGTACTCCATCGCCAGATAGACGTACGCCCCCTCGGCGCCCTGGTCGAAGACACCGACCACGTTCGGGTGCGAGAGACGGGCGACCGAGTGGGCCTCGCGGATGAAGCGCTCCACGAAGGAGGCGTCGGCGGCCAGCTCCGGGTGCATCACCTTGAGCGCCACCACCCGGTCCAGGCGGGTGTCCAGGGCCCGGTAGACCGTGGCCATGCCGCCGACGGCGATCAGCGCGTCGACGCGGTAGCGCCCGTCGAGTACCAGCCCCAGCGGGTCGGTGCCCGCGGGCCGGGGCGAAGTGTCGGGAAGCGGCGTATCCACGCCCCGGAGTCTACGAGCCACGCAGCCGCGCCGAAGACTCGCGAACCGACCGCAGCCAAGCTGTGACGCCCAGGTCACCGCCGAGCCGCGCGCCCCGCCCCGGCCCGCCGGGTCAGAACGCCGGACGCTCCGGATCGAGGTGCGCCACGCCCCGGGCCGGCGACGAGGCCCGCGCGAAGTGCCGGCGCGGGATGCGCCCCGCCCGGTACGCCAGGCGGCCCGCCTCCACCGCGTGCCGCATCGCCGAGGCCATCAGCTCCGGCTCCTGCGCCCGGGTCACCGCCGAGGCGAGCATCACACCCGCGCACCCCAGCTCCATCGCCAGCGCCGCGTCCGAGGCCGTCCCCGCACCCGCGTCGAGGATCACCGGGACCCCCGCCCGCTCCACGATCAGCTCGAAGTTGTGCGGGTTGCGGATGCCGAGCCCCGAACCGATCGGCGAGCCCAGCGGCATCACCGCCGCGCACCCCGCCTCCTCCAGGCGGCGCGCCACCACGGGGTCGTCATTGGTGTACGGCAGCACCGTGAACCCGTCGTCGACCAGCACCTCAGCCGCCTCCAGCGTCTCCACCGGGTCCGGCAGCAGGGTCCGCTCGTCGGCGATGACCTCCAGCTTCACCAGGTCGGTGCCGAGCGCCTCGCGGGCCAGCCGCGCGGTGAGCACCGCCTCGCCCGCCGTGTAGCACCCGGCGGTGTTCGGCAGCACCCGGATCGCCAGGCGCTCCAGCACCGAGAGGACCGAACCGGCCACCCCCGGGTCCAGCCGCCGCATCGCCACCGTCGTCAGCGCGGTGCCCGAGGCGGTCAGCGCCCGCTCCAGCACCTCCAGGCTCGGCGCCCCGCCGGTCCCCATGATCAGCCGGGAGCCGAACTCGGTCCCGCCGACCGTGAACGTGTCGTCCGCCACGGTCAGCCTCCCTGCACGGCGGTGAGCACCTCGACGCGATCGCCCTCGCCGAGGACGGTCGCCGCCCACGCCCCACGCGGCACCACGGCCTCGTTGACGGCCGCCGCCACCCCGCGCGGCGCGGAGGTCAGCTGTGCCACCAGCGCCTCCAGCGTCGTCCCGGCCGCCAGCGCCCGCCGCTCGCCGTTGACGGAGACGGCGTACGTCCCCTCGTGGGTCCTTCGGCCCTCGGTGGTCACCGGGCCCCCTCCTGGACGGGCGCGGCCTCGAACCGCCGCGCGGTGAAGGCGTCCGCGAGTCCGGGCAGTTCGCCCGTGGTCAGCGCGTCCGCCAGGACGTCTCCGGTCACCGGGGTGAGCAGCACCCCGTTCCGGTGGTGGCCGGTGGCCAGGTGCAGCCCCGGCAGGGCGGTCGGCCCCAGCAGCGGAGCGTTGTCCGGCGAGCCGGGCCGCAGCCCCGCCCGGACCTCGGTGAACGGCAGCTCGGTCAGGCCCGGCACCAGCTCGTGGGCGTCCCGCAGCAGTTCGTAGACACCGCCCGCGGTCACCGTGGTGTCCCAACCCAGTTCCTCGGTGGTCGCCCCCACCACCAGCTCACCGTTCTCCCTCGGCACCAGGTACACGTGGCTGCCCCGCACCACCGCCCGCACCGTCCGGCCCAGGAACGGCCCGCCGCGCCGGTACGCCTCGGGCACCGCCAGCCGGACCACCTGGCCCTTCACCGGCCGCACCGGGACGGCCACCTCGGGCGGCAGCCCCGCCAGCAGCCCGCTGCGGCTCCCCGCCGCCAGCACCGTCTGCCCGCCTGTCACGGGCGTGCCGTCGGCCAGCGCCACACCGGCCGCCCGGCCGCCGCGCACCACCAGCCGCTGGGCCGCGCCCCGGCACCACGCCACCCCGGCCCGCTCGCACGCCGTCACCAGCGCCGAGGCCAGGCGCCGTGGGTCGATCTGGTGGTCACCGTCGACCCGCAGGCCACCGCGCACCCCCGGCGCCAGCATCGGCTCCAGCCGTCGGCACTCCCGACCCGACAGCCACTGCGCGTCCAGTCCCGACCGCGTCTGGAGGGCGTGCAACTCCCGCAGGTGCGCCCGGTCGTCGGCGTCCAGCGCCACCGCCAGCGTGCCGCACCGCCGGTACCCCAGCTCCTGCCCGCTCGCCTCGGTCAGCTCCGCCGCGAACCGCGGATAGCGCTCGGCCGACGCCAGGTTCAGCGCCAGCAGGCGCTCCTCGCCGAAGTGCAGCTCGGTGACGGCCGCCAGCATCCCCGCCGCGACCCGCGCCGCGCCCCCGCCCGGCGCCGGGTCCACCACGGTCACCGTCAGGCCGCGCTGGGCCGCCCGCCACGCCGTGACCAGCCCGATGATCCCGCCACCGATGACCACGACGTCCCGCGCCCCGCCCACCGCGTACGCCGCGTCTGCGGCCGCGTACACGGCGGGCGGCCCCACCGGAGCACCGGACGTGGCCACGCCCGGTGCCACGCGATCCCCGCTGTCCCCGCCATCCCTGTTGTCGTCCATGGGCTCCCAGCCCCTCCCTTCGCCGGCATGACCCGGATCAGGTTCCTACGGTCGAAGGCCGCAGCCTCCCTCTCAGCCCGGTCCGCCGGGCTCCCGCGATTGGTCCACGGCCACCCTAGGGGGTGTCCGGCACCTCCCGTACGGCGCCCGGCAGGCTCTCTCGCCGGACAGGATGTGCCGAGCCCCCGCTCCCCGCCCCCCGCCCGTCCCGCCCCGCCGCCCGATCTACAGTGGCCCGGTGAGCGAGACGCATCAGGAAGATCCCGGCGTGGTCGTCGTCGGCGCGGGCATGGCCGGGGTGCAGACGGCGGTGGCGCTGCGCGAACAGGGGTACGCGGGGCCGGTGACGCTGCTCGGCGCCGAACCCCATGCGCCCTACGACCGGCCGCCGCTCTCCAAGGCCGTCCTGCTCGGCACCGCCGAGGGGTCCGCCTTCGACGTGGACTTCGACGGGCTCGGCATCGGGCTGCGGCTCGGCGTCGCCGTCACCGGGGTCCGCCCCGCCGAGCACCTGGTCGACACCGACGCGGGCCCCGTCCCGTACACCGCCCTCGTCCTCGCCACCGGCGCCGAACCCCTCGCCCTCCCCGGCACCCAGGACCACCCCGCCGTCCACCTGCTGCGCACCCTCGACGACGCGGCCCGGCTGCGGCCCGTTCTCGCCGACCGGCGCACCGTCGTCGTGGTCGGCGCGGGCTGGATCGGCGCCGAGTTCGCCACCGCCGCGCGGGAGGCCGGCTGCCAGGTCACCGTGGTGGAGGCCGCCGACCGGCCGCTCGCCGGGGCGCTGCCCGCCGAGGCGGCCGAACCGATGGCCGCCTGGTACGCCGGGCACGGCGTGGAACTGCTCACCAAGGTGGCCGTCTCGCGCGTCGAGGACCACGGCGTGCGGCTCGCCGACGGGACGCTGCTGCCCGCCGACGCCGTCGTCGTCGGAATCGGGGCGCGGCCCGCCACCGGGTTCCTCGCCGACTCCGGCATCGCCCTCGACCCGCACGGGGCCGTCCTGGCGGACGGCCTGCTGCGGGCCTCCGTGCCCGATGTGTACGCGGTCGGGGACTGCGCCTCCTTCCCGTCGGCGCGCTACGGGCGGCGGCTGCTCGTCCATCACTGGGACAACGCCCTCCAAGGCCCCCGCATCGTGGCCGCCGCCCTCGCCGGGGGCGAGCCCGCCGTCTACGATCCCGTGCCCTACTTCTGGTCCGAGCAGTTCGGGCGGTTCGTCCAGTACGCCGGTCACCACGCGCCCGAGGACCGCCTCGTCCACCGTGGCGACCCTCGGGACGCCGCCTGGAGCCTCTGCTGGCTCTCGCCCTCGGGTTCCCTCCGCGCCCTCCTCGCCGTCGGCCGCCCCCGCGACCTGGCCCAGGGCCGCAGGCTCATCGCTTCCGGCACCCCGCTGACCCCCTCCCTGGTCTCCGACCCCGCCGTCCCCCTGAAGTCCGCCACCACCTGAAGCCACCACGCCGACCAGGCCGTGGCTGGGGCTGGGGCTGGGCTCCGCCCCGTTCTGCCGCCTTCTGCCCGTTCCGGTCACTGATTGGCCTCAAGCGCCGGCCGGGCTGGGGTGGCCCGGATGTGGCCGGGCTGTCGTCCGCCCGCGCCTCTTTGCCCGTGCCGGTCACCGATTGGCCTCAAGCGCCGGCCGGGCTGGGGGGTTCGCGGTTTCTCCGGTGCGTGGGTGGGGCGTGGCCGTGCCGGGGTACCTCCTCACAAACTGCCGGGTGCGGGGACAGTTGGAGCATGGCGGGTTGGCGGCAGTTTGCTGCGGGGGCACCCCGGCACGACCCCACCCCACGGTCTCGTACGCGGCCAACCGCCGGTGGGAGGGGGAGGCCGTCCCCGATTGTTCTGTTCGCCACAGTCACCACCGTCCTCCCCTCAGCAGGCCACAAAGACTGCTCGGGGACGGTCTGTCTTTTCTCCTCCCACCGGCGGTTCGACGCCGACGAGAGGGAAGGGCGGGGTCGTGCCGGGGTGCCCCCGCAGCAAACTGCCCTGAGCCCGTCTTGAAGCGACTGTCCCCGCACCTGGCAGTTTGTGAGGAGGTACCCCGGTGCGGCCACGCCCGACCACACCGGCGAACGAACCGCGAACCCCTATAGCCCGGCCGGCGTTTGAGGCCAATCGTTGACCGGCACGGTCGAGAAGGCGGCAGAACGGGGCGAAGCCCAGCCCCACCCCAGCCCGGCCGGCGTTTGAGGCCAGCGCGGGCCGGCACGGCCAGCAGGCGGCACAGTCGGGGCGGACCCCGGCCAAAGACAGCCCGGCCACCCCGGAGCCCACCGGGAAGCGGCACGGCGAGGCCGCCCCACCCCAGCCGGCGCAAGCCAACCCCCGGGCAGGACGACGGCCCCCCGGCCGCCATGGCACTCTTGGGTACGTGACCGAGATTGACGCAAAGATCGATGCTCTCGTCCCCGAGTGGCTCACCCTCCCCGACATCGCCGAACAGTTCGACGTCGAGGTGACCCGGGTCCGCCAACTGGTGAAGGACGGCCAGATCCTGGCCATCCGCCGGGGCGAGAACCGCGTACTGATGGTTCCCGCCGCCTTCATCGACGGCGACAAGGTGGTCAAGGGCCTCAGCGGCCTACTGACCGTCCTCAGGGACGACGGCTTCGCCGACGACGAGATGCTGGAGTGGCTGTTCACCCCCGACGAGACCCTGCCGGGCACCCCCGCCCAGGCGCTGAGTGAGAACCGAGGGACAGAGGTGAAGCGCCGCGCGCAGGCGCTCGCCGTCTGACCCAGCCACGCACACCGCGAGCACGGCCCGTACCGGGCACCGCTCGCACCGGGCACCGCCCGGAGCCCATCCGGGTGCGGGCCGCGTCGCATCGCGGCCCGCACACCGCTGTCAGGGGGACCCCATGTCCGACGCCGCCCGCGCCCGCCTCGCCGACGCCCGCCTCTACCTCTGCGTGGACGCCCGCAAGCGCCAGGGCGATCTCCCGGAGTTCCTGGACGCCGTGCTGGCCGGCGGCGTCGACGTCGTCCAGCTCCGCGACAAGTCGCTGGAGGCGGCCGAGGAACTGGAGCTGCTGGAGGTCTTCGCCGAGGCATGCCGCCGCCACGGCAAGCTGCTGGCGGTCAACGACCGGGCCGACGTGGCGCACGCGGCCGAGGCCGACGTCCTCCACCTGGGCCAGGGCGACCTGCCCGTCCCCGCCGCCCGCGCCGTGATCGGCGGCGCGCCGCTGGTGGGCCGCTCCACCCACAGCGAGGCGGAGGCGGCCGCCGCGGCCGTCCAGCCCGGCGTCGACTACTTCTGCACCGGCCCCTGCTGGCCCACCCCCACCAAGCCGGGCCGCCACGCCCCCGGACTGGACCTGGTCCGCTACGCCGCCACCCTCACCACCGACCGCCCCTGGTTCGCCATCGGCGGCATCGACGCCGGCAACCTCGACGCGGTGACCGAGGCGGGTGCCCGCCGGGTCGTCGTGGTCCGGGCGCTGACCGAGGCCGACGACCCGAAGACAGCCGCAGCCGACTTCGCCCGCCGTCTGCGGGCCCTCTGAGCCGGACGCCGCCGGAGAGCGTCCAGGCATGTCCAAGGTGTGGACAAGAATCGGTTGAAGCGGGCGAATCAACCCGGTTCGGCCCGCCCGCCCCCTCTTCCTGGTTAACCTGCCCGCATGGCCCTAGGTACCGCTTCCACCAGGACTGACCACGCCACGACCGTGCGTGACCTGCTCGCTTCCGGCAAGACCTCGTACTCCTTCGAGTTCTGGGCGCCGAAGACCCCGAAGGGCGAGCGCAATCTGTGGGACGCCCTGCGCAGGGTGGAGGCGGTCGCGCCGAGTTTCGTCTCGGTGACGTACGGTGCGGGTGGCTCGACCCGGTCGGGCACCGTCCGCGCCACTCGGCAGATCGCCGACGACACCACGCTCACCCCGGTCGCCCACCTCACCGCGGTGAACCAGTCCGTCGCCGAGCTGCGCAACACCATCGGCCAGTACGCGGACGCCGGCATCCGCAACATGCTGGCGGTCCGCGGCGACCCGCCCGGCGACCCGATGGGGGAGTGGGTCCGCCACCCGGAGGGCGTCACGTACGCGGCCGAACTGGTCCGGTTGATCAAGGAGTCCGGCGACTTCTGCGTAGGCGTCGCCGCCTTCCCCGAGCGGCACCCCAGGTCCGAGGAGTGGGACACGGACATCCGGCACTTCGTCGACAAGTGTCGTGCCGGCGCCGACTACGCCATCACCCAGATGTTCTTCGATCCGGAGGATTATCTGCGCCTGCGGGACAGGGTGACCGCCGCCGGTTGCGCGACGCCGATCATTCCGGAGATCATGCCCGTCACCAGCCTCCGCCAGATCGAGCGGTTCGCCCAGCTGAGCAACGCGGTCTTCCCCCGGAAGCTGGAGGAGCGCATGCGTGCGTCGGCCGACGACCCGGCGGCGGTACGCTCCATGGGAATCGAGTTCGCCACGGAGTTCTGTGCGAGGCTGCTGGCCGAAGGTGTGCCCGGACTCCACTTCATCACGCTGAACAACTCCACGGCGACACTGGAGATTCACGAGAATCTGGGCCTGCACGACGACAAGGGCTGATCCGCGGCCGCCGGTGAGGGCGACCTCGGGAGAGGGGCGTACATGGGCTGGACGGTCCTCTACATCGCGTTCGGGGTAGTGGCGTTGTGGCTCCTCGGTGAGGTACTGCTCCAGTACAAGGCGCGGCTGCGCTGGCGGCTGCTGGCCTTCGCCGGCTTCTCCTGCGTCGTCCTCGGTGTGCTGACCTCGCTCGTCGTGGTGATCGCGCTCGGCGCCGTCGCCTTCGCGGTCGGGCAGACCTTCGTGACGCTCTCCTTCCGCCGGGGCTTCTCCACCGGCTGGGCGGTCGGCGGGCGGCCCGGCGCCTCACGCCGCCGCCGGGCCGCCGGGGCCACGCGGCAGGACCCGACCCTGGAGGTCTCCGGCCTCCAGGAGGAGACCCCGAAGATGCCGGAGAGCCCGCCGGTGTACGCGGCGGTGGAGCCGGTGCCCGACGACACCGGCCAGTACGGCGTCTACGACACCGCCCCCGACAAGCCCGCCACCGGCCCCACCGGTTACGAAACCCCCTACGCCGCCCAGGAGTCGGGGTACGCCCCGCAGGACCCGTACGCCGCCCCCCAGGCCGGGTACGCCTACGACCACGCGTCCCAGGACTACGGCTACGGCACCGGCCAGGAGCAGGGCCAGTACACCGGCCACGCGGACCCGTACGCCGCGACCGCCGGGTACGACCGGACCGCCCAGGGCGGGTACGGCGACTGGGGCAGCCAGCAGGCGCAGGACGCCTACGGCCACCCGCAGGAGACGTACAGCCAGACCGGCTACACCGACACCCCGCCCGGCGGCGTCTGGGTCCCGCAGCAGCGCGAGGGCGAGAGCGGCTCCGCCGGATACGGCGGCTACGACGCTTCGGGCCTCCCGGCGCAGCAGCAGCCGGACGGCGGGTACACGCCGCCGCAGGGCTACGAGCAGTGGCAGGGGTACGGCGGGCTGCCGCCGGAGCAGGGACAGGGCGCGCCGGACCACGGCGGCCGGCCGTACCGCCCCTGAGGCGCTCTGCCCCGCTCAGGCCGAGCCGGTGAACTCCGGTCCCTCGACGATCAGTCCGGCCACCAGCGCGCCCGACATGCCCGCGTGCGGCAGCCCGCCGCCCGGGTGGGACCAGCCGCCGACGGTGAACAGGCCGGGGACGCGGGTGGAGTTGGCCGGGTGGAGCAGCGCCCCGTCCGCAGCCGCCAGCGCAGGGGTGGGGACGGCGCCGCCCAGGGCGCCGGTCGTACGCGCGATGTCGGCCGGGGTGACGGCGTGGCGCCACCGCAGCCGCCCGGGGAGGCCGGGGAGGGCCGCCTCGGCGCGGGCGGTGATCCGGTCGAGGTCGGCCTCGGTGGGCTCGGTGCCGGGCGCCACGGTCAGCCGGACCGTCACCGCCTCGTGGCCGGGACCCGGGACCAGCGCGGGGTCGTCCGGGCGGTCCACCGTCAGCGTCGGGTCGGCCGCCACCCCCGGCGCTCCGCCGAAGACGTGGGCGGCCTCGGCCCTCGGGTCGCGGCTGTGCACCACGGTGCGGTGGACGGTGCCCGGTGGCCGCGCGCCGTCCAGGGCGAGCAGCACCAGCAGGCGCGAGGCGCGGTCGGCCTCCCGCTGGGCGGGCACCTCGTCGGCGGCGCGCGCGGGCGAGCCGAGCAGGGCGTCGAGGACGGACGGCGGGACGCCGGCCACCACGTGGTCGGCGTCGACGCGGACGCCGTCGGCGGTCTCCAGACCGACCGCGCGCCCCTCCTCGGTACGGATCGCGGTGACCTCGGAGCCGAGGACGAACCTCACCTTCCGCTCCACGCACCGCTCGTGGAGCGCGGAGGCCAGGGCCCGCATCCCGCCGCGCACCGACCAGAGCCCGAAGGTCTGCTCCAGGTACGGCAGGACGGCGGCGCCCGCCGGGGCGGTCCGCGGGTCGAGGCCGGCGGCCAGCGCGTAGTGCCCGAGCAGTGCGGCCAGGCGCGGGTCGCGCAGCTCCCAGGCGCCGACCTCGGCGAGGGTGGTGGCACGGCGCTCGCGGCGCAGCGGACGCCGCCAGGGCTCGGCCGGATACGGCTCGCGGGCGGCCAGGACCTGCCAGTTGGGCCAGAGGGTCTCTTCCAGCAGGGGGCGACGGGCACGGTCCCAGGCGTCCCGGGCGCGGTTCAGGAAGGCGCCCCACCGCTGGCCCGCCCCGTCGCCGAGGGCCGCGTCGAGCGCGGCGGCGACCTGGGCGCGCGAGGTGTGCGGCAGGTCGGCCTGGACCCCGTCGGCGAAGACGTGGCGGACGGCGGGGTCGGTCTCGGTGAGGTGGACCCGGTCCTCCAGTGCCTCGCGGCCGGTCTTCAGGAACAGGTCGCGGGGGACCGCGGGGAGGGTCAGCAGTCCGGGCCCGGTGTCGAAGGCGAACCCGTCCCGGTGGTACCGGCCGAGGGACCCGCCGTACGTCTCCGTGCGCTCGTGCACCTCCACGTCGTGCCCCGCCACCGCCAGCCGGGCCGCCGCCGCCATGGCCCCCATACCGGCGCCGATCACCGCGATTCTTGCCATGGGCGCGATTCTATTTGCCCGTGCCGGGTCCGGGCGGCCGGGTCCTGGTGGCCGGGTGAGTACCCGTACTCAGGGGATCTGGGTGCGGGAGCGGAGGGAATCGGGGGCCGGCGGAGGGAAGAGTGGGGTCCGCCGGGCGGGGCCGCGCGGCGACGTGTCCGTACCGCCGGCACGGGGCGGCGGAACGGGCGGGACCGGGAAGGTCCTCCCGCGGCCCCGCCCGGCCTCGCGTGCCGCTGGTGTCAGGGCAGGGACGGGCCCACGCCGCTGACCCGTCCCTGCAGGAGGAGCGAGAGCGCGCCGTGGACCTCGTCGATGGAGCGCTCTCGCTGGAACGCCTGCCAGTCCAGCGCGGCCACCAGTACCATCCCGACCAGCGCCGCCGCGGTCAGCGGGATGTCCACCTCGGAACTGAGCTCCCCGGTCTCCACCGCCTCCCGCAGCACCTCCTCGACCACCGCGACCGCCTCCCGCCGGACCACCAGCAGGGTGTCCTGCCAGGCCCGGTTGGTGCGCCACAGCTCGGCGACGTACAGCTGGGTGAAGGCCGGATAGCGGTCGATGAAGAGCAGCCCGGCACGGATCATCGCGTCCAGCGAGTCGACCCGGCTGCCGCCGCGCGCGGCGGTCTCCTCGGCCGCCGTGCGCAGGGAGGCGGTGAGCAGCCCCACCCCGTGCCTCAGCAACTCCTCGAACAGCACGGTCTTGCTGGCGAAGTTGTAGTACACGGTGCCCTTGGCGACCCCGGCCCGCTCGGCGATCTCGTCGACCGTGGTCGCGGAGAAACCCTGCTCGGCGATGAGAGTGACGGCCGCCTCGTAGAGCTTCTGCCGGGTCGCCTGCCGCCGTGTGCTGCTGTCCATGGCCCCGATCTTCGCAGGTGCGGCGGGGACCGCGCGCCCGGCGCTCACAGGGTGAGTTCCGGGTGGAGGCGGTTCACGGTCCACATCTGCTTGCCGCGCGCGGCCAGCGCGGTGAGCGCCAGGGCGCCCGCCGTGAACGCGGCCAGTACCGCGCACGCCTGCCACACCGGGCCGAGCGGGCCGCCGGTGATGAGCACCCGCAGCGCCTCGACCACGTAGGTCATCGGCAGGAACGGATGGATGGCGTTGAAGAAGCCCGGGCTGGTCTGCACCGGGTAGGTGCCGCCGGCCGAGGTGAGCTGGAGCATCAACACGGCCAGCACCAGGATGCGCCCGGCCGCGCCGAAACGGGCGTTGAGCCACTGGACGATCGCCGTGAAGCAGGCGCTGGCCAGTACCAGGAAGCCGAGCGTGCCGGCCGCCCTGGTCATCTGCAGGCCCATCGCGAAGTGCAGCACCGACATCAGCGCGGCGACCTGGAGGACGCCGATCCCCGCCACCGGCAGCCAGCCCGAGAGCGCCGTCCGCCAGGCGGAGGTGCCCACCGCCAGGGCACGGCGGCTGAGCGGCGGGATCACCATGTACGCGACCATCGCGCCGACCCAGAGGGAGAGCGGGATGAAGTACGGGGCGAAGCCGGTGCCGTAGTTGGGGGCGGCGTGCATCGACTGGGAGGCGAGGCGGACCGGGTCGGCCATCACCTCGGTACGGTCGTCGCGGTCCTTCCTGTCGTAGTCGGGGATCTTCCCGACGCCGTCGTGGAGGCCGCCCGCCAGCTCCCCGGAGCCGTCGGCGAGCCGGTACATGCCACCGTCGAGGTTCTTGGCGCCGGTCTGCACGCGGCCGATGCCGGAGTCCAGGTCTTCGGCGCCGGTACGGGCGGCGCCCAGGCCGGTGTGGAGCGTCTTGGCGCCCGCCGCGACCTGCTGGGCGCCCTTGTGGAGCGCGTTGACCTTGGTGACGGCGTCCTTCAGGTCGTCGCCGAGAGCGGGGGCGCTCCTGGAGAGGGCGTCCGCCTGCTTCTGGAGGGTGGCGAGGTGGCCGTCGAGGGCGGTGAGGTCGGCGTCGCCGATCACCGTCTCCAGATCGTCGGCGACCTTGGCGACGCCGGTCGCGGAGTCCTTCGCCTTCCTCAGGTCCGGGCAGGCCGGATCGCCCGGTTCGCCGGGGGAGCCCTCGCAGCGGGCGGCGTAGACCTCGTCGAGGGTGTCGGAGGCCGCGTGCGCGCCGCGGGCGGCGATCGGGGCGGCCTTGACGAGTTCGGCCAGGTCGGCGCGGACGACCTTGGTGGAGTCGCTGACCAGCCGTGCCGTGTCGCCGATGAACTTGCCGTCCTCCTTCAGGTACGGCCGGACCTTCTCGGAGGCGGAGTCGACCTTCGACGCCAGAATCCTGGTGCCCGCGGCGACCCGCGCGGAGCCCTTCTCCAGGTCGGCCGCGCCCTTGTCGAGCCGCTCGACCCCGCTGACCAGCTTGCTGCTGCCGGCCCGGGTGTCCTTCAGGCCGTCGACCAGGTCCTTGGAACCGTCCTTGGCCTTGCCGATGCCCTTCCGCAACTCGTCCGCTCCGTCGGCCGCTTCGGCGGTGGCGCTGTGGATGTCGGAGAAGGAGAGGAAGATCCGGTCCAGGAAGGAGCGGGACGCCTTGGCCGAGGCGGAGGTGCGGACCTCGGTGAAGACGGTCCGGGAGATCTGCCCGACGATGTAGTTGTTGGCGTCGTTGGTCTCCACCTTCAGCGCGCTGGTCTTCGGCTGGTCTCCGGAACTGGAGGCGATCCGCTCGCTGAAGTCCGCCGGCATGGTCAGCGACAGGTAGTACGTGCCGTCCTCGACGCCGCGCCGCGCCTGCTCGGCGCCGACCTCGTGCCACTCGAAGACCTCGCTGTCGAGCAGGCCCTCGGTGATGTCGTCCCCGGCCCGCAGCTCCTCCTCGCCGGTTCCGGCGCCCCGGTCGTCGTTGACGAGGGCGACCGGGATGCGGTCGAGGCGGCTGTACGGGTCCCAGAAGGAACACAGGTACAGCGCGCCGTAGAGCAGCGGCAGCAGCAGGAGGGCCACCAGGGCGGCGGCCGGCAGGCGTCCCCTGCCGAAGCGCTTCAGCTCAAGCGCGGCCAGTATCGGCGAGCGCATCCGCCGCCTCCTTCTCGGTCTCGGTCTCGTCGGTCTTCCCGGCCGGTTCGGCGGGGGCGTCCTCGGCGGTACGGGCACCGGTGGCGCGGTCGGTGCCGACCACCACCAGGGGGACGTCGCCGGGGAGCTTCGCCGGGGGCTCGCCGCACACCGCCAGGACGGTCGTCCCGGCGGCGGCCACGCTCGCCAGCAGCGCCCACGCCTCCTCGCGCAGCGGCGCGGACAGCTTCAGGTCGACGTCGTCCACGGCGAGCAGCCGGGGCCGCCCGATCAGCGCCAGTGCCACACAGAGCCGCAGCCGCTCCAGCCGCTCCAGGTCCCGCACGGCCGTCCGCGGCCCCTTCGGCAGTGCCGCCAGGTCGAGCCCGGCCGCGGCCAGCGCCTCGTCGTGGACCCGGTGGGCGTCCGCGCGCCGCTGCCGGGGCGGGCGCAGCGCCGCCTTGAGCGCGGCGAGCGGCGCCACCCCGTACCGCTGCCGGAGCAGCACCCGCTCGCGCAGGTGCTCGCCGACGGTCAGCGAGGGTTCGAGGTCGTCGACGCCGGGTACGTGGGCGAGCGCCGCCGTCCGCCGGACCGCCGCGGCCTGCTTGCGCAGCCGCAGCCCGCCGATCCGGGCCTCGCCCCCGGTGAGCTTCATCCGCCCGGTGAGGGCCAGCAACAGGCAGGTGCGCCCGGTGCCGGAGGCGCCGGTCAGCGCCACCACCGAACCCGGGGCCGCCGCGAAGCCCACGTCCCGGAAGGCCCAGCCGCGCGGGCCCTTCACCCCGATCCCCTCGGCCTCGACGGCGGCGCCCTCGGGGACTTCCCCGGCCCCGGCCGGGGTGCCGGGGGGTCTGCTGGTGGCTGGTTCCGGGTGGCGCTGGGGCTCCGGCTCCGGCTGGTGGCGGGTCACGGCCCGGCCCTCCTCCGCATTTTGCACTGACTGGTCAGTGCAAAAACTATGACGGGCCCTTGGCGTGCCGCAATCCGCCCCCCGCGCCCCGGAGCCGTGGCGGGCGGCGACGGCGGCGGAACTGTCCGCTCTGCGGGCGGTTTGCCCGTGGCGCACCTCACGGCCGCCCGCTCGCGTCCACCGGTACGGCGGCCCGGGCGGCACCTGCTCCGGCGCCGGGCCGCGCCGTACCGCGTGCGGACCGGCCCGCACCCCGCTGACCGGCCGGGCGAGGCCCCCGGCGCCCGGGCCGGGCGGTGCCGCGGAGGCAATAGGGTGGGAGTTCACCGCACCCGATAGACGCCCGCCGCCCGAGCGGCGTGCCGCGCCGAGGAGTCAACTGCCGTGTCGGACCCGATGCGCCCCCGCGCTTCTCTCCGTACCGCCGTGGTCTGGGAGGTCCTCAAGGACGCCCTCGACCGCCAGGTGAAGGCCGCGGGGAGGCGCTCGCTGGACGTCCTGGACTCCGGCGGCGGCAGCGGCAACTTCGCCGTGCCGGTGGCCCGCCTCGGTCACCGCGTGACCGTCGTCGACCCCAGCCCCAACGCCCTCTTCGCCCTGGAGCGCCGGGCCGCCGAGGCCGGCGTCGCCGACCTCGTCACCGGCGTGCAGGGCGACGCGCTCGGCCTCTTCGACGTGGTCGAGCGCGGCGCCTACGACGCGGCCCTGCTGCACGGCGTCCTGGAGCACATGGACGACCCGGCCGAAGGCGTCGTCAGCGTCGCCGCCGCACTGCGCCCCTCGGGCACCCTCAGCCTGCTCGCCGCCGGACTCGGCGGGGCCGTCCTCGCCCGCGCCCTGGCCGGCCACTTCACCGAGGCCCGGACCGCGCTCGGCGACCCGGCGGGCCGCTGGGGCGACGCCGACCCGGTGCCGCACCGCTTCACCCCCGACCAGCTCACCGCCCTGGTGGAGGCGGCCGGGGTGCGGGTCGGCGCGGTCCACGGCGTCCGGGTCTTCGCCGACCTGGTCCCAGGCGTCCTGGTCGACACCGAGCCGGGCGCCCTCGACGCCCTGCTCAAGCTGGAGGCCGCCGCCGCCGAGGAACCGGCCTTCCACGCCGTCGCCACCCAGCTCCACGTCCTCGGCGAGAAGACCGCCACCCGGGAGGACTAGTCCTCCGTCCCACCCGCGCACCCCTGTGATCAGGGCACCCGGTCCGGAAGGAGCACCGCGCGGGAACCCGTTCGGCCGGTCGGCGCCGTATGATCGAGGAAGTCCGGCAAGGCATGGCAGGTCGCTTCGTGGGGAATGGACGCCTCAGCGAATCGGTGTGCCGACTCGAACCGGATGGCGAATTGGCGCAGAGGGGCGGGTTTCACGGGGGCGATTCCCTGCCTATCCTGAAGGGACCCCCCTGTCGCCCAGGCGACTGCACGATGAGGAGGACTCCGTGCCGCTCTCAGAGCACGAGCAGCGCATGCTCGAGCAGATGGAGCGAGCGTTGTACGCCGAAGATCCCAAGTTCGCGACAGCGCTTGAGGGAAGCAAGCTGCGTACGTACACCCGTCGCCGGGTGTACCAGGCAGTCGTGGGCTTCCTGGTGGGAATCGTGCTCCTCATGGCCGGGATGGTCGCGCAGCAGATCTGGGTCAGCGTGGTGGGATTCCTCGTCATGCTGGGCTGCGCGGTACTCGCGGTCACCGGCTGGCGCAAGGCGCCGAAGCCGGGCGAGCAGCCGGCCCCCGGCACCGCGGACCCCGCGGGCGCCGGCGCCAAGCGACGCCAGGGCAAGCAAGGCAGACAGCGCCGCTCCGTGATGAACCGTATCGAACAGCGCTGGCAGCAGCGCCGGGACGGACAAGGACAGTAGACAGGGGGACCGGCCGCCCGGCCGGTCCTCGGCAGTGACGGTGTGGGGCCCGCCTTCCGAGGCGGGCCCCACACCGTTGTGCGTGGACACGTGCGTCGTACACCCGCTCGGCCCGTACGGGGCGAGGGGCGGGCTCGTCGCGCGGACCCGCCCCTCACCTCACCGGGCCGGTCAGCTGCTCCGGGCGTCCCTTCCCCGGAGCCGGGGCAGCCGGGGAAGCCGCCCGGCCGCCGCCCGGCCCCGTGCCCGCAGCCGCTCCCCGTGGTCCGCCGCCGCCCACGCCACCCGGACGGCGGAACGCGGGAGCAGCAGTGCCCGCAGCCGGGTGCGGCGGGAGGCCCGGGCGTGCAGCGCGGCCCGGAAACGCTCCACGTCCTCGGCGAGCCCGGCCACCGGGGCCGGTCGCGGCGCGTACAGCTCCCGCTCCACCGCCCCCGCCAGTCGGCGCACGCCCTCGGCGGTCTCCGGACCCGGCTCGGCCAGCGCGACGAGACGTTCGGCGGCCCGGCGCGGGGTCAGCGCCCCGTCCGGCGCGATGCCGTGGTCCCAGGCGGTGTCGGTCAGCTCCCGCCAGGCCGCGAGCGGCGGTACCCCCCGGGGGCCCGCGCCATCGCCCACCGGGGTCAGCCGCAGCCCGCGGACCCGCCGCCGCCAGACCAGCGGCCCCAGCAGCGCCGCCGCCAGCAGCAGGAGCGCGCCGGCCGTGCCGAGCAGAGTGCCCCACGGGGGGCCACCGCCACCGCCGGCAGCGCCGGCATCCGGCGCGTCGGGGCCGCACTCGCCGAGCGCCCGCTCCGCGCGCGGGCAACTCGGGGCGTCGCTCGGCGGGGTGGAGGGGGCGTCGGAGGCCGACTCCTCGGGCTGCTCCGGGGTGTCGACCTCGCTGTCGGGGACGTCGGGCCGGGTGTACTCGGGCACCGAGCCCCGGTTCGGGGTCGGCTCGAACCGCGTCCAGCCGATCCCCTCGAAGAACAGCTCGGGCCAGGCGTGCGCGTCCCGCAGTCCCACCGACATCTCGCCGGAGCTCTTCGCCGTCCCCGCCGTGAAGCCCACCGCCACCCGTGAGGGCATCCCGAGGGTGCGGGCCATCGAGGCCATCGCGAAGGAGAAGTGCACGCAGAACCCCTCCTTGTCGCGGAGGAACCGCGCGATGGCCTGCGAGCCGCTGCCCGCCCGCACCTGCGTGTCGTAGGTGAAGCCGCCCTCCTGGGCGAACCAGTCCTGGAGCCGTACCGCCCGTTCGTAGTCGTTGTCCGCGCCCCGGGTCACCTTCCGGGCGGTCCGCTCCACCACGGCCGGGAGGGAGTCGGGCACCGAGGAGAACTCGTCGGGCAGGGTCTGGGCGGCCGCCGCCGAGTCCGCCACGGCCAACTGGTCGGCGCCGGGGCGGACCAGGAGGCTGTCGACGGAGTACTCCAACCCCCGGGTGTCCTGGTCGCCGTCGCCCACCAGGGTGCGGCCGACCGGTTCGAACCGCCAGTCGCCCGGCACCTCGACCCGCGTCGCCGGGTACGGCATCGGCAGCCAGTCCTGCGCGTACCAGCCGGCCGCCGAGACGTTGGTGGAGACCTCGGTGACCGGGACGGTGTCGCCGGCGAGACCCGGCGGGGGCGGCAGTCGCCCGGGTACGTCGGTGACCGGGCGGGAGGCGGGCTTCCAGGAGACGCCGTCGAAGTCGTCCAGGGAGACGATCCGCAGGTACAGGCCGTCGGTTTCGGCGGCGTTGGTGCGGTACTTCAGCACCTCGCGGTTCTCCGGCTGGTTCAGGCTGTTCTGGAGCGAGACCAGCGGATTCACCGCGGAGATCGTGCCGCCGCCACCTTCGCCGCCGGGCCCGGGACCGGCGGTGCCGAGCAGCCCCGTACCGAGCGAGGGCAGTACCAGCGGCACCACCAGGGCCACCCCCAGCGCCACGGCGCCGATCCGGCGGCCCGAGCGCATCGGCGTCGCCGGCGTGCCCACGCTCTCGCGCGGGGCGGAGCCGCCGCCGACCGGACCGCCGAAGACCCGCCCCCACCGCGCCAGCCGGTCGCCGCTCTCGGCGAGGAGCAGCACCAGGTACCCGCCACCGGCCAGCGCGAACCACAGCGCGCCCGCGCCGCCGTCCGAGAGCCCCGCCGCCACCGAGTACAGCGCGAGCAGCGGCAGACCCGCCGGGGCGGCGAGCCGGTAGGTCACCGCGA
Organism: Streptomyces sp. BBFR102; assembly: GCF_051397025.1. Classification (NCBI taxonomy): domain Bacteria; kingdom Bacillati; phylum Actinomycetota; class Actinomycetes; order Kitasatosporales; family Streptomycetaceae; genus Streptomyces; species Streptomyces sp. BBFR102. The sequence goes on along the minus strand of NZ_CP195757.1, from coordinate 1,154,610 downwards.
AGGTGTCGACGAGCAGGCCGACCAGCAGCACCCCGCCCACCAGCAGCAGTGCGATGCCGTCGGTCAGCGGTGCCGGGCTGGCGAACCGGCCCACGTCCTGGACGCCGTTCCCGATCAGCGTCCCCAGCTCACGCACCGAGTCCGGGGTCGGCAGGAACCCGAGGAACGCCTCCTCCCGCGCGAAGAGCAGGGTCAGCAGCAGCGCCCCGGCAAGGAGCTGGGAGCCAGCCGTCAGCGGCCGGGCCAGCGGTACCCGGCGGGCCGCCGCGCCGGCACCCGCCGTCAGCCCCAGCAGGATCGCGGCCTGGACCAGCCAGGTGGAGCGGTCCACCAGCGGCAGCAGCGAGGCCGAGGCGAGCAGCGTCGCCGCCCACGAGGCGAGGAGAATCCCGATCCGTCCGCTCACGCGGCACCCCCCGAAGGAGTCGAAGCTGTACGCGGCCGGGCCCCGGCAGCCGGTCCGGGCACCCCGGCCCCGCCCCACAAGGGGGCCAGCCGGACACCGGGCGGCACGGGCACCACGGCCCACCCCGCCTCCCGCAGCCGCCGGGCCCGGGTCTCCAGCGCCGCGCCGCCCTCACCCGCCCAGAGAGCGGAGTCCAGCAGGAAGGCCACCGCCGTCGAACCCGGCCGCCTCATCCGGGCGGTCAGCGTGGTCTGCTCCTCGTCCAGGTCGCCGAGGAAGGCGACCAGCAGGGCCTCCCCGCTCTCCCCGAGCACCTCCTGGGCACGCGAGAGCCCGGCGCCGTCGGAGTGTCCGACGCCCGCGAGCACATCCATCATCAGCGCGGCCGTCTGCCCGGACGGGCCGCCGTACGCCTGTGCGGAGCCCTCGGCGGGGGCCGCGTCGCCGGTGTCCGTGACCAGCCGGACCGTGTGGTTCTTCTCCAGCAGGTGGAGCAGGGCCGAGGCCGCCCCCGACACCGCCCACTCGAAGGCCGAGCCCGGTCCCGAACCGGTGCGACCGGCGGCCCGGGTGTCGAGCAGCACCGTGCAGCCGGCCCGCCGCGGCTGCTCCTCGCGGCGGACCATCAGCTCGCCGAGGCGGGCCGTGGAGCGCCAGTGCACCCGGCGCAGGTCGTCGCCGTGCCGGTAGCCGCGCGGGATCAGGTCGTCCTCCCCGGCCAGCGCCAGCGTGTGCCGCCGCCCCTCGCCGAACCCGTGCGCCTCGCCGCCGGGCCGCAGCGGGGGCAGCCGCTCGACGCGCGGCACCACGGTCAGCGTGGACTGCCCGGAGAAGGCGCGGTCCAGCTCGCACATGCCGAACGGGTCGCTCAGCCGCAACTGGAGCGGGCCCAGCGGATACCGGCCGCGCAGGTCGGAGCGGACCCGGTAGGACACCTCGCGGCGGCCTCCCGGCTCGACCCGGTCCAGCAGGAAGCGCGGGCGCGACCCGAGTACGTAGGGCACCTTGTCCTGGAGCATCAGCACGCCGGTGGGGAAGCGCGAGACGCTGTCGACGCGGAGCGTCACGCGCGCCTCGGAACTGGCCGGCACCTGGGCCGGGGTCAGCCGGCGGCTGCCCTCGACCCGGTGGCGGGTGCGGTACAGGAAGAGGACGCAGAGCAGCGGCAGGACGGCCAGCAGCAGACCGACCCGGAGCAGATCACCCTGACCGAGCAGGTAGGCGCAGAAGGCCGCCGCCAGCCCCGCGGCCAGGAACGAGCGGCCCCGGGTGGTGAGCCCGCCGAGCGCCCCGCGCAGCCCGCCCCGCTCCCGCGCCCCGTCGGCGCCGGAGCCGGGCATCACACGCCCCGGGGGGCGGAGTACGGGCGCCTGACGTGCGGAACCGAGCCGTTGGACGGGCCGGGCACGGGCGTGCCCTGGACGATCTCCTGGACCAGTTGCTCGGAGGTGCGGCGGGCCAGCTGGGCCTGGGCGGTCGGCAGCAGCCGGTGTGCGAGGACCGGCACCGCCAGTGCCTGCACGTCGTCGGGGAGGGCGAACTCGCGGCCCGCCAGCGCGGCGGCGGCCTTGGCGGCCCGCACCAGGTGCAGGGTGGCGCGCGGTGAGGCCCCGAGCCGCAGCTCCGGGTGGCTGCGGGTGGCGCCGACCAGGGCGACGGCGTAGCGGCGTACCGCGTCCGAGACGTGGACCTCGCGGACCGTCTCGACCAGCTTGAGGATGTCGTGGGCGTGGGCGACCGGCCGGAGGCCGTCCAGCGGCGAGGCGGCGGCGTGCACGTCGAGCATGCGCAGCTCGGCGTCGGGGGAGGGGTAGCCGATGGAGACGCGGGCCATGAAGCGGTCCCGCTGCGCCTCCGGGAGGGGATAGGTGCCCTCCATCTCGACCGGGTTCTGGGTGGCGACCACCATGAACGGGCCCGGCAGCGCGTAACTGCGGCCGTCGACGGTGACCTGGCGCTCCTCCATCGACTCCAGCAGCGCGGACTGGGTCTTGGGGGAGGCGCGGTTGATCTCGTCGCCGATGACGATCTGGGCGAAGATCGCCCCGGGCTTGAACTCGAACTCGGCGTGCTGCTGGTCGTAGACGCTCACCCCGGTGATGTCCGACGGCAGCAGGTCCGGGGTGAACTGGATGCGGCGGACCGTACAGTCCACCGATCTCGCCAGCGCCTTCGCCAGCATCGTCTTGCCGACACCGGGCACGTCCTCGATGAGGAGGTGGCCCTCGGCCAGCAGGACGGTCAGCGAGAGCCGTACGACCTCCGGCTTGCCCTCGATCACCTCCTCGACCGACCTGCGCACCCGTTCCACTGTGGCGGTCAGATCCGTGAGGCTCGCTCGCCCGTCATAGGTCGTCACCCGGCCCTCCTCGGCCCCTTGTCGGGCCGGTGCGCGACGGCGCGGCCGGACCCTCCCCGATCAGTGGGCAGCGCGCGGGCCTCAGAGCCGTCGCGCGATGCCTCCCGCGCATTCTCGTCGCCGCCGAGGGCGTGTGTCACTCGCATCCGGGCAACTGATGCGGGTTCACGGTGAATTGCCGCGTTTTTCGAAGGGGGCCGGGCGGGCCGACGTCAGGCGGGGTCGATCTCCGTGAGGGCGCCGGTCTTCACGTCGAAGACGAAGCCGCGCACGTCGTCGGTGTGCAGCAGGAACGGCGAGGTCCGCACCCGCTGCATCGACTGGCGCACGTCCTGCTCCACGTCGCGGAAGGACTCCACCGCCCACGTCGGCCGCTGCCCGACCTCCGCCTCCAGGTCCTCGCGGAACTCCTCGGTCAGGTTCTCCAGACCGCAGTTGGTGTGGTGGATGAGGACCACGCCGCGGGTCTCCATCGCGCGCTGGCTGATGGTGAGCGAGCGGATCACGTCGTTGGTGACCACACCGCCCGCGTTGCGGATGGTGTGGCAGTCGCCGAGGTCGAGGCCGAGCGCGGCGTGCAGGTCGAGACGGGCGTCCATGCACGCCACCACGGCCACCTTCAGCACCGGGCGCGCGTCCATGCCCGGGTCGGTGAACTTGGCCGCGTACCGGCCGTTGGCCTCGACGAGGCGGTCGGTGACATGGGGGCCGGCCTGGAGCGGGCGGCCTTCGGTGTGAGCGGGAGTCGACATGGATACGACGGTAATGCGCGTCGGCGCCCGAGGTGTGCGCGGAAGAGGGCGAAGAGCCCTGACGGAACCCCTTGTGAGGTAATCCACACGGCCCTGCCCGGCCACCCTCACCACCCCGGGCGACGCACGGAGCGGCTGATTGACCGGCGGGACGAGTGGACTAAAGTGACGCGAAGTGGCAGGGGCGACACGCCCTCGCCGCACCGGGGGACCATCGAAGGGCCCCCGAGAGAACCAACGCGTGCGGTGCGCGTACGGCGCGGCTCCCGACCGCTCGCCGGCGGCGGCACCCGGGATGCCGGGGACGGCACGCCGGGCGGCGCCGCCCCCGGCGGACACCAGGTCCGTGCGCCGAGTGGCCCCGCACCGGACCGAGAGGGCGCAATGCTGGGGCGCGACGCAGACGAGACGAGCGGCGCGCCGAGCGCCGCGGGCCACCAGGGGACGACCCCCGAGGACGGCAACACCCGCCACGTCCCCGTGATGCTCCGCCGCTGCCTCGACCTCCTCGCCCCGGCCCTCGCCGAACCGGGCGCCGTCGTCGTCGACTGCACCCTCGGCCTCGGCGGCCACAGCGAGGCCCTGCTCGCCACCTTCCCCGCCGCCCGCCTCGTCGCCCTCGACCGCGACAAGGAGGCGCTGCGCCTCTCCGGGGAGCGCCTCGCCCGCTACGGCGACCGCGCCACCCTCGTGCACGCCGTCTACGACGAACTGCCCGAGGTCCTGGAGCGGCTCGGCATCCCCCGCGTCCAGGGCATCCTCTTCGACCTCGGCGTCTCCTCCATGCAACTCGACGAGGCCGACCGAGGCTTCGCCTACGCCCAGGACGCCCCGCTCGACATGCGGATGGACCAGACGGCCGGCATCAGCGCCGCCGAGGTCCTCAACACCTACGCCCCCGGTGACCTGGTCCGGGTGCTGCGCGCCTACGGCGAGGAGAAGCAGGCACGCCGCATCGTCTCCGCCATCGTCGACGAGCGCGCCAAGGAGCCCTTCACCACCAGCGCCCGCCTGGTCGAGGTCATCCGGGACGCCCTGCCGCAGGCCGCCAAGCGCACCGGCGGCAACCCGGCCAAGCGCACCTTCCAGGCGCTGCGCATCGAGGTCAACGGCGAACTGGCCGTCCTGGAGCGCGCGATCCCCGCCGCCGTCGCCTCCCTCGCCGTCGGCGGACGCCTGGCCGTCCTGTCGTACCACTCGCTGGAGGACCGGCTGGTCAAGCAGGTCCTCGCGGCCGGGGCCGGCTCCACGGCCCCGCCCGGCCTGCCGGTCGTCCCCGAGCGCTATCAGCCGCGCCTCAAACTGCTCACCCGCGGCGCGGAACTCCCCACCGAGGAGGAGGTCGCCGAGAACCGGCGCGCCGCCCCCGCCCGGCTGCGCGGCGCCCAGCGCATCCGCGAGGAGCACCAGGAGTGAGCCGCCAGGTGGGCAGGCCCGAACTGCGCGGCCGCGCCGCCCGTCTGGCGCGGCTGCTGCCCGCCGGTCCGGCGGGTGCCGCCCGCGCCCCGTTCGTGCTGCTGGTCGTGGCGCTGCTCGGCGGTGGCCTGATCACCTTGCTGGTGCTCAACTCCGCGCTCAACGAAGGCTCCTTCACCCTCAGCGAGCTGAAGCGGGAGAACACCGAGCTGACCGACGAGCAGCAGGCCCTCCAACTCGACGTCGACGCCCACGCCCGGCCGGACGCCCTGCGCCGCCGGGCCGACGCCCTGGGCCTGGTCCCCGGCGGCATCCCGGTCTTCCTCGACCGGGACGGCACCGTCCGCGGCGTCCCCAGCCCGGCCCCCACCCCGGTCCGCGCCAGCCCCTCCCCGGCGTCCTCCCCTTCGCCGTCGGCCGAGGCAGCCCCGTCGCCCGCCGCGAGCCCGTCCCCAGGTGCCCCGGGAACCCCGGCGCCCGAGCCGAGCCCCTCGGACACCCCCGCCCCCGCCGAACCGACCCCTGGCAGGTGACGCCGTGTCCGACAGGCAACCCCCGCGCCGCCGCGTCCCCGGCCCCGCCCGCCCGTCCGGCGGGGCACGCGCCGGCTCCGGCCGCTCCGGCACAGCAACCAAGGGCACGGCCCGCAAGCCCGCCGAGCGCCGCAGCCCGCACGCCGGGCAGGGCTCCGGAAGGCCCGCCCCCCGGCCCCGCGCCCCCAAGGCCCCGCCCGGCCGGACCGGCCTCAGGCTCGGCAGGCCCCGGCCCCGGCTGCGGCTCATCGGGTTGGCGCTGACCCTGGTGATGGCGGTCTTCGTCGGGCGACTGCTCCAGCTCCAGGCCGTCGACCCGCAGGCGTACGGCGCGGCAGCCGCCGCCAGCCGCTCGTACAGCGGGGTGCTGGCCGCCGAACGCGGACCGGTCACCGACCGCAACGGCGTCGAACTCGCCTCCAGCATCGACGCGTACGACGTCACCGCCGACCCGTCGATGTTCACCCCGGAGCGGACCGGGGAGAAGGACGCGCCACTCCAGGCCGCGCAGATCCTCGCGCCGATCCTCGGCGCCGAGGCCGAGGAGCTGACCGCCCAGCTGCGGCGCGACGACACCCGGTACGTGGTGCTGGCGCGGCGTCAGACCCCGCAGGTGTGGAAGCAGATCAAGGACCTCAAGAGCAGCTTCGCCGAGGAGTTCCAGAAGAGCGGGCGCCGGGCCGCCGACCCGGAGACGAACAGCGTCCTCGCCGGGATCTTCCCCGCCGCCACCAGCAAGCGGGTCTATCCGGGCGGAGACCTCGCCGCCGGGATACTGGGCTGGGTCAACGCCGACGGCAAGGGCGCCGGCGGCATCGAGGCGCAGTGGGACAAGAAACTGGCCGGCGAGGACGGCCGGATCACCTACGCCCAGGCGGGCGGCCGCCGGGTACCCACCGCCGGCAGCGAGGAGGACCCCGCGGTCCCCGGCTCCGGCCTGGAACTCACCATCGACCGCGACATCCAGTGGGCCGCCCAGAACGCCATCTCCGAACAGGTCACCCGGTCCAAGGCAGCCCGCGGCTACGTCATCGTCCAGGACACCGCCAGCGGCGAGATCCTGGCGCTGGCCAACGCCCCCGGCTTCGACCCCAACGACCTCACCCGGGCAGCCGCCACCGCGATGGGCAACGCCGCCGTCCAGGACGCCTACGAGCCCGGCTCCACCGCCAAGGTCATGTCGATGGCGGCGGTGCTGGAGGAGAACGCCGCCACGCCCGGCACCCACGTCACCGTCCCCAACCGGCTGCACCGCGGCGACCGCCTCTTCCAGGACGACGTCGACCACCCGACCTGGTACCTCACCCTCAACGGCGTGCTCGCCAAGTCCAGCAACATCGGCACCATCCTCGCCGTCGAACAGCTCGGCAAGACCCAGCCCGAGGCCAACCAGGTCCTCCACTCCTACCTCAGGAAGTTCGGCATCGGCCGCCCCACCGGCCTCGGCTTCCCCGGCGAGACCCCCGGCATCCTCGCCCCGCCCGAGGACTGGTCGACCTCGCAGCAGTACACGATCCCCTTCGGCCAGGGCGTCTCCGTCAACGCCCTCCAGGCCGCCTCGGTCTACTCGACCATCGCCAACGGCGGCGTCCGCGTCGCCCCCACCCTGGTCCGCGGCACCCACGACGGCGGAGCGTTCACCCCGGCGCCCGAACCCGAGAGGACCCGTGTGGTCAGCGAGAAGACCGCCAAGGCCCTCTCCCTCATGCTGGAGTCCGTCGTCGACGACGAGGAGGGCACCGGCGTCAAGGCCCGCATCCCCGGCTACCGCGTCGCCGGCAAGACCGGCACCGCCAACCGCGTCGACCCGGAGACCGGCCGCTACAAGGGCTACACCTCGTCGTTCGCCGGCTTCGCCCCGTCCGACGAACCCCGCGTCACCGTCTACTGCGCCATCCAGGACGCCACCAAGGGCAGCTACTTCGGCGGCCAGATCTGCGGCCCCGTCTACAAGCAGGTCATGGAGTTCGCCCTCAAGACCCTCCAAGTGCCGCCCAGCGGTGCCAAGCAGGCCCGACTGCCCGTCACGTTCACCCCCGAGGACTGACCAGGAACCGCGTGAATACGATCACCCCCGAACCGGGGAACCACCGCTCGGAAGGCGACGACGCCACCGGACCCGCCGCCCCCTCATTTCGCGACCGGAGGGGTGTGCCCGGTACGCTCACCGCCGTGCCCCACGCTGATCAGTCCGAAACCCCGCAGGCCGCACTGAAGGGTGCTCCCGTGACCTACCCGGGGCCTCCGCGCCCGCTCCAGGTTCCCGCCACCACGCTGGCGGAACTGGCCGATCAGCTCGGCGTCGACGCCCGCGGGGCCGAGAACCCCGCCGGCACCGCCCTCGGCGGCATCACCCACGACTCCCGGGCCGTGCGCCCCGGCGACGTCTACGCGGCCCTGCCCGGCGCCCGCGTCCACGGCGCCGACTTCGCCGCCCAGGCCGCGAGTCTCGGCGCCGCCGCCATCCTCACCGACCCGGCCGGCGCGGGCCCCGCCCTCGCCACCGGTCTGCCCGTCCTCGTCGTCGGCGACCCGCGCGGCCGGATGGGCGAGGTCGCCGCCACCCTCTACGGGCACCCGGGCCGGGACCTGCTCCAGATCGGCATCACCGGCACCTCCGGCAAGACCACCACCGCCTACCTCATCGAGGGCGGCCTGCGCGCGGCCCAGGAGGCCCGGGCGAAGGAGAGCGGCGAGGAGGTCCCGCCGACCGGACTGATCGGCACCGTCGAGATGCGCATCGGCGACGACCGCATCAAGTCCGAGCGGACCACCCCCGAAGCCACCGACCTCCAGGCGCTCTTCGCCGTCATGCGGGAACGCGGCGTCCGCGCCGTCGCCATGGAGGTCTCCAGCCACGCCCTGGTCCTCGGCCGCGTCGACGCCTGCGTCTTCGACGTCGCCGTCTTCAACAACCTCAGCCCGGAGCACATGGAGTTCCACTCCGACATGGAGGACTACTTCCAGGCCAAGGCGCAGCTCTTCACCGCGGCCCGCTCCCAACAGGGCGTCGTCAACTACGACGACGAGTACGGGCGCCGCCTGCTCACCGAGGCCGAGGTGCCGGTCATCTCCTTCTCCGCCGAGGGCCACCCCGACGCCGACTGGCGCGCCGAGGACGTGGTGGTCGGCAGCCTCGACTCCACCTTCACCGCGGTCGGCCCGGCCGGCGAGCGGATCAGCGCCCGCTCGCCGCTGGCCGGTCCCTTCAACGTCGCCAACACCCTGGCCGCCGTCGTCACCCTGGCCGCCGCCGGTGTCGACCCGCAGACCGCCGCCGACGGCATCGCCGGCGTCCCCGGCGTCCCCGGCCGCCTGGAGCGCGTCGACGCCGGACAGCCGTACCTCGCGGTCGTCGACTACGCCCACAAGACCGACGCCGTCGAATCGGTGCTGCGCGCCCTGCGCAAGGTCACCGAGGGACGGTTGTACATCGTGCTCGGCTGCGGCGGCGACCGCGACACCACCAAGCGCGGCCCGATGGGCGCCGCCGCCGCCCGCCTCGCCGACCTCGCCGTCCTCACCTCGGACAACCCGCGCTCCGAGGACCCCCTCGCGATCCTCTCCACCATGCTCGCCGGTGCCGCCGAGGTACCCATCCACGAGCGCGGCGACGTCATCATCGACGCCGACCGGGCCGGAGCCATCGCCGAGGCCGTCGTCCGCGCCGAGGCCGGGGACACCGTCCTGGTCGCCGGCAAGGGCCACGAACAGGGCCAGGACATCAACGGCGTGGTCCGCCCCTTCGACGACCGGCTGGTGCTGCGTGCCGCCATCGAGCGGGCCGAGGCCCGCCGGGCCGCCGCGGACCTGCCGGGCACCACCCAGCAGGCCGCCGAGGCGGCCGCTGGCACACAGGCAACCCCTCAGAAGAACGCGGGATGAACTTGTGATCGCCCTCTCCCTGGCCGAGATCAGCAGCATCGTCGGCGGGCAACCCGCCGACATACCGGACCTGGACGCCCAGGTCACCGGACCGGTCGTGATCGACTCCCGGCTCGCCGGACCAGGCAGCCTCTTCGCCGCGTTCGCCGGTGAACGGGCCGACGGCCACGACTACGCGGCCGCCGCCGTCGAGACCGGCGCCGTCGCCGTCCTCGCGACCCGGCCCGTCGGCGTGCCCGCCCTCGTCGTGGACGACGTCGAGCGTGCCCTCGGCGCGCTCGCGCGTGCCGTCGTCGAGCGCCTGGGCACCACCGTCGTCGCCCTCACCGGCTCCGCGGGCAAGACCTCCACCAAGGACCTCGTCGCGCAGCTCCTTTCGCGCGTCGCCCCCACGGTGTGGACGCCCGGCTCCCTCAACAACGAGATCGGACTGCCGCTCACCGCGCTGCGCGCCGACGCGGACACCCGCCACCTCGTCCTGGAGATGGGGGCCCGCGGCGTCGGCCACATCCGGTACCTCACCGGCCTCACCCCGCCGCGGATCGGCGTCGTGCTCAACGTCGGCAGCGCGCACATCGGCGAGTTCGGCGGCCGCGAGCAGATCGCCCTCGCCAAGGGCGAACTGGTCGAGTCGCTCCCCGAGGACGGCGTGGCGATCCTCAACGCCGACGACGGTCACGTCCGTGACATGGCCTCACGCACCAAGGCGCGCGTCGTCACCTTCGGCGAAGCACCCGAAGCGGACATCCGTGCCGAGAATGTCCGGCTCACGGAGAACGGCCGCCCCGCCTTCACGCTGCACACACCCTCCGGGTGCGGCGAGGTGACCATGCGCCTGTACGGTGAGCACCACGTGTCGAACGCGCTCGCCGCCGCCGCCGTCGCATCGGAACTGGGCATGCCCGTGGACGAGATCGCCCAAGCGCTCTCCGAGGCGGAGTCCCTGTCCCGCTGGCGGATGGAGGTCACCGAGCGCCCGGACGGTGTGACGATCGTCAACGACGCCTACAACGCGAACCCCGAATCCATGCGGGCGGCTCTGCGCGCGCTCGTGGCGATGGGCGGCGCCCACCGCGGCGAGGGGGGCCGCACCTGGGCGGTGCTCGGACAGATGGCCGAGCTGGGGGACGAGGCGCTCACCGAACACGATGCCGTCGGGCGGCTCGCCGTCCGGCTGAACGTGAGCAAGCTCGTGGCAGTCGGCGGCAGGGAAGCGGCCTGGCTGCAGATGGGCGCATACAACGAGGGTTCGTGGGGTGAGGAGTCGGTGCACGTGTCCGACGCACAGGCGGCGGTCGACCTGCTGCGCAGCGAGCTGCGCCCAGGCGACGTCGTACTCGTGAAGGCTTCCCGGTCCGTGGGACTGGAGAAGGTCGCCGCCGCTCTGCTGGCGGACGGTACGGGCGAGGGTGAGGTCGCCGCCCGATGATGAAGCAGATCCTGCTCTCCGGCGTCATTGGACTGTTCCTGACGCTGATCGGCACACCACTGCTGATCAAGCTGCTGGCCAAGAAGGGCTACGGCCAGTACATCCGCGACGACGGTCCGCGCGAGCACCACGCCAAGCGCGGGACGCCGACGATGGGCGGTATCGCCTTCATCCTCGCGACGATCATCGCGTACTTCCTGTCCAAGCTGATCACCGGTTACCAGGTGACCTTCTCGGGTCTCCTGGTCCTCGGGCTGATGGCCGGCATGGGCCTCGTCGGGTTCCTCGACGACTACATCAAGATCGTGAAGCGGCGCTCGCTGGGCCTGCGCGCCAAGGCGAAGATGGGCGGACAGCTCATCGTCGGCATCGCCTTCGCCGTGCTGGCGCTCCAGTTCCCCGACAACCGGGACCAGACGCCGGCCTCCACCCGCCTGTCGTTCGTCACCGACTTCGGCTGGAAGATCGGCCCGGTGCTCTTCGTCATCTGGGCGCTCTTCATGATCCTCGCCATGTCGAACGGCGTGAACCTCACCGACGGCCTCGACGGACTCGCCACCGGCGCCTCCGTCATGGTCTTCGGCGCGTACACCTTCATCGGCGTCTGGCAGTTCCAGGAGTCCTGCGCCAACGCGGAGTTCCTCACCAACCCGGCGGCCTGCTTCGAGGTACGAGATCCACTCGACCTCGCCGTGGTGGCCTCCGCGCTGATGGGCGCCTGCTTCGGCTTCCTGTGGTGGAACACCTCGCCCGCCAAGATCTTCATGGGCGACACCGGTTCGCTCGCCCTCGGCGGCGCCCTCGCCGGTCTCGCCATCTGCTCCCGCACCGAGCTGCTGCTCGCCGTCCTCGGCGGCCTCTTCGTCCTCATCACCATGTCCGTGGTGATCCAGGTCGGCTCGTTCCGCCTCACCGGAAAGCGGGTGTTCCGGATGGCGCCACTCCAGCATCACTTCGAACTCAAGGGGTGGTCCGAAGTCCTTGTGGTGGTCCGCTTCTGGATCATCCAGGGCATGTGCGTCATCGTCGGCCTCGGCATCTTCTACGCAGGATGGGCAGCCATCAAGTGACCTGGCAGGACCAGCACATCACCGTGGCCGGCCTCGGGGTGAGCGGCATCAGCGCCGCCCGCGCCCTGGCCGGCCTCGGCGCGCACGTCACCGTCGTCGACGGCGGTGAGAGCGAGCAGCACCTGGCGCGCGCCGCCGAACTCGCCGCCGCCTTCGACGCGGCGGACACCCCCGGCACCGTCGCGGTCCGCCTCGGCGACGCCGACACCCTTCCCGAGCCGACCGACCTGGTCGTCACCTCGCCCGGCTGGAAGCCGGACTCGCCGCTCTTCGCGGCCGCCGCCGAGGCAGGCGTCGAGGTCGTCGGCGACGTCGAGATCGCCTGGCGGCTGCGGCCCGAGGGCGCCGCCGACTGGCTCTGCGTCACCGGCACCAACGGCAAGACCACCACCACCCGGATGCTCGCCTCCATCCTCACCGCGGCCGGCCTGCGCACCGAGGCCGTCGGCAACATCGGCACCCCGCTGATCGACGTGGTCCTCGCCCAGGAGCCGTACGACGTCCTCGCCGTCGAGCTCTCCAGCTACCAGCTGCACTGGACGCCCTCCCTGCGCGCCCACTCCGCGGCCGTCCTCAACCTCGCCCCCGACCACCTCGACTGGCACGGCTCCATGGAGGCGTACGCCGCCGACAAGGGCCGGATCTACGAGGGCAACCGGGTCGCCTGCGTCTACAACACCGCCGACCCGGCCACCGAGGCCCTGGTCCGCGCCGCCGACGTGGCGGAGGGCGCCCGCGCCGTCGGGTTCACCCTCGGCGCCCCCGGCCCCTCCGAACTGGGTGTCGTCGAAGGGCTCCTGGTCGACCGGGCCTTCGTCCCCGACCGGCACCGGCAGGCCCAGGAACTGGCCGAGGTCTCCGACGTCAACCCGCCGGCCCCGCACAACATCGCCAACGCCCTCGCCGCCGCCGCCCTCGCCCGCGCCTACGGGGTGGACGCCACCGCCGTCCGCGACGGACTGCGTGCCTTCGCCCCGGACCCGCACCGGATCGAGAAGGTCGCCGAGGTCGACGGCGTCACCTACGTCGACGACTCCAAGGCCACCAACACCCACGCCGCCGAAGCCTCCCTGAACGCCTACCAGCCGATCGTGTGGATCGCCGGCGGGCTCGCCAAGGGGGCCACCTTCGACGACCTGGTCGCCTCCGCCGCCGACCGGCTGCGCGGCGCCGTCCTCATCGGCCGGGACCGCGCCCTGATCCGCGAGGCCCTCGCCCGACACGCCCCCGACGTCCCGGTCGTCGACCTGGACCGGACCGACACTGGGGCGATGTCCGCGGCGGTCACGGCCGCCCGGGACCTCGCCGAGGCGGGCGACACCGTGCTGCTGGCCCCGGCCTGTGCCTCGATGGACATGTTCACCAACTACAACCGGCGCGGCGAGGCGTTCGCCGAGTCCGTGCGGGCCCTGGCCGCCGACGCCTGAGCCCCGCACCCCGCCCCCGGCCCGCCGCCGCCCGCCGAGGGCGGGGCGGGCCTGCGCGAGGAACCGCCGCGCCGGGGACGACTGGAGGGGACAGCGACCATGCCGGCCGACACCGACCGGAAGCGGCGCACCGCGCCGCGCCCGCGCACCACCGCGCCCCCGGCCCGGCGCCCCCTCGGCGCCCGCCTGCGCGACAACCCGGCCACCCGCTTCCGGCGCCGCGTCCAACGCGCCTGGGACCGCCCGCTGACCGCGTACTACGTCATCGTCGGCGCCAGCGCGCTGCTCATCGTGCTCGGGCTGATCATGGTGTACTCCTCCTCGATGGTGTACGCCATCAACAAGGGCCTGGGCAGCTCCTACTTCTTCTCCAAACAGCTCGTCGCCGCCCTCGCCGGCGGGACGCTGCTGATCCTCGCCGCCCGGATGCCGGTCAAGCTCCACCGGGCGCTGGCCTACCCGATCATCGTCGGCTCGGTCGCGCTGATGACCCTGGTCCAGGTACCGGGGATCGGCCAGGAGATCAACGGCAACACCAACTGGATCTCCCTCGGCGGCCCCTTCCAGATCCAGCCCAGCGAGTTCGGCAAGCTCGCCCTCGTGCTGTGGGGCGCCGACCTGCTCGCCCGCAAGCAGGAGCGGCGGCTGCTGGCCCAGTGGAAGCACCTGCTGGTCCCGCTGGTCCCGGCCGCCTTCATGCTGCTCGGCCTGATCATGCTCGGCGGCGACATGGGTACCGCGATGATCCTCACCGCGATCCTCTTCGGGCTGCTGTGGATCGCCGGTGCCCCCACCCGGCTCTTCGCCTCGGTCCTCGCGGTCGCCGCCGCCATCGGCGCCCTGCTGATCTGGACCAGCCCCAACCGGATGGCCCGGCTCAGCTGCCTGGGGGCGACCGACGCCGGGCCCGCCGACATCTGCCTTCAGCCGCTGCACGGCAGCTACGCCCTGGCGTCCGGCGGATTCTTCGGTTCCGGGCTCGGTGCGGGTGTGGAAAAATGGGGTCAACTGCCGGAAGCACACACCGACTTCATCTTCGCGGTCACCGGGGAGGAACTCGGCCTGGCGGGGACGCTGTCGGTACTCGCGCTCTTCGCGGCTCTAGGCTATGCGGGTATCCGCGTGGCCGGACGCACGGAGGACCCCTTCGTGAGGTACGCCGCGGGAGGTGTGATCACCTGGATCATGGCGCAGGCCGTGATCAACATCGGTGCGGTGCTCGGCCTGCTGCCGATCGCCGGGGTCCCGCTCCCGCTGTTCTCCTACGGTGGGTCCGCCCTGCTGCCGACCATGGCTGCCATCGGGCTGCTCATCGCGTTCGCGCGGGCGGACCCGGCCGCCCGGGCGGCACTGGACACGAGACTGCCCGGCAGGAAGCGGGCAGCGGTGAGATGGAACACGATGCGACGGCGCGCCCGCGGGCGCTCGTCCGGAGAGCGGTGAATTTCGGTGCATGTCGTACTCGCCGGTGGGGGGACCGCCGGTCATATCGAGCCGGCGCTCGCCCTCGCGGACGCCCTGCGCAGGCAGGACCCGACCGTGGGGATCACGGCGCTGGGCACGGAACGCGGCCTGGAGACCAGGCTCGTGCCGGAGCGCGGCTATGAACTGGCGCTGATCCCCGCCGTCCCCCTGCCCCGCAAGCCCACCCCCGAGCTGATCACCGTCCCCGGGCGGCTGCGCGGCACGATCAAGGCGGCCGAGCAGATCCTGGAGCGCACCAAGGCCGACGCGGTCGTCGGCTTCGGCGGCTACGTGGCCCTCCCCGGCTACCTGGCGGCCAAGCGGCTCGGTGTGCCGATCGTCGTCCACGAGGCCAACGCCCGCCCCGGCCTGGCCAACAAGATCGGCTCCCGGTACGCCCACGGCGTCGCCGTCTCCACCCCGGACAGCAAGCTGCGGGACGCCCGTTACATCGGCATCCCGCTGCGCCGTGCCATCGCCACCCTGGACCGGGCCCGGGTCCGCCCCGAGGCGCGTGCCGCCTTCGGCCTCGACCCCAACCTGCCGACCCTGCTGGTCTCCGGCGGCTCCCAGGGCGCCCGCCGCCTCAACGAGGTCGTCCAGCAGGCCGCCCCCTCCCTCCAGCGGGCGGGCATCCAGATCCTCCACGCGGTCGGCCCGAAGAACGAACTGCCGCACGTCGACAACATGCCCGGGATGCCGCCCTACATCCCGGTACCGTACGTGGACCGCATGGACCTCGCCTACGCGGCGGCGGACATGATGCTCTGCCGCGCCGGTGCGATGACCGTCGCCGAACTCTCCGCCGTCGGGCTGCCGGCCGCCTACGTCCCGCTGCCCATCGGCAACGGCGAACAGCGGCTCAACGCCCAGCCGGTGGTCAAGGCCGGCGGCGGACTCCTCGTCGACGACGCGGAGCTGACGCCGGAGTGGGTGCAGCAGAATGTGCTGCCGGTCCTCGCGGACCCGCACCGGTTGTACGAAATGTCCCGCGCGGCCTCCGAGTTCGGCCGCCGGGACGCCGACGACCTGCTCGTCGGCATGGTGTACGAGGCGATCGCCGCACGGCGCGCCGACCACTGAGGGGCGGCCCACGCCCCCACGACGCAGGAGGCGACAGGGAGCGTGGCCGCAACGACGACCGCCCGGCGCGGGCGGAACTCCGGGACCGAGGAGCCGCCCGCGCGGTCCGCGAAGGCGCCGGAGCCCGGCCCGCGCCGCGGACGCCTCCTCCTGCTTCTCGCGGCCGCCGCCGCCCTGTTGGGCGGGGCGGCCGTCTGGGCTCTCTACGGCTCCTCCTGGCTGCGGGTGGAATCCGTCCGCGCCGAGGGGACCCGGGTGCTGACCCCGGAACAGGTCGAGAAGGCGGCCGCGGTGCCGAAGGGGGTCCCCCTGGCCTCCGTGGACACCGGCGCCGTCGCCGCCCGGCTCCTCGCCGAACTGCCCCGGCTGCGTACGGCCGAGGTCGAACGCTCCTGGCCGCACGGCGTCGAGTTGAGGGTGAGTGAACGGCGGCCCGTTCTGATCATCGAGAAGAACGGACAATATGGCGAAGTGGACCGGGAGGGCGTGCGGTTCGCGACGGTGGGTACGCGACCGAAGGGCGTGCCGCTGCTGAAGCTGGACACCTCCCGCTCCCCGAGCCTGAGGCGCTTCCCCGCGAGCAGGCTCCGGGCCGAGGCGGTCAGCGTGACCACCGACGTCCCCGCGGCGGCACGGGGGGAACTGAGAGCCGTACGGGTGCGTTCCTTCGACGCCGTCTCGCTGGAGTTGAGCGGGAACCGCACGGTCGTCTGGGGAAGCGGCGAGAAGGGTGATACGAAGGCGAAGGCGCTCACCGCGCTCCTGAAGGCGGCTCCGAAGGCCCGTCACTTCGACGTGAGCGTGCCCACCGCCCCTGCCGCGTCAGGTGGTTGACGGAGGATCCGCAGGCCAGCACCCTGGTTGGCCCGTGCTACGGGTGATCACATAGGGTGAAAAGAAAAACGGGAGGTTCGGCGTGTTCGTTGAACGCGCGCCGCTTGTCGACTTAGTGTCCTGTCCGGAACAGTCCAGGAAACAGGCACACTGGTAACCCTGAACGTCAACGTTAGGGTTCGGGTCGGCGTTCGGACCGTCCCCATTCGACATCAGTCGTCCGCCGAGCGGCAGCGCCCGGCGGCGACACGTAATCGAGGCGAGAGGCCTTCGACGTGGCAGCACCGCAGAACTACCTCGCAGTCATCAAAGTCATCGGTGTCGGCGGCGGTGGTGTCAATGCCATCAACCGGATGATCGAGGTCGGTCTCAAGGGCGTCGAGTTCATCGCCATCAACACCGACGCGCAGGCGCTGTTGATGAGCGACGCCGACGTCAAGCTCGACGTCGGCCGGGAACTCACCCGCGGACTCGGCGCCGGAGCCAACCCGGCCGTCGGCCGCAAGGCGGCAGAGGACCACCGCGAGGAGATCGAGGAGGTCCTCAAGGGGGCCGACATGGTCTTCGTCACCGCCGGCGAAGGCGGCGGCACCGGCACCGGCGGCGCCCCCGTCGTCGCCAACATCGCACGCTCGCTCGGCGCCCTCACGATCGGCGTGGTCACCCGCCCGTTCACCTTCGAGGGGCGCCGCCGGGCCAACCAGGCGGAGGACGGCATCGCCGAACTCCGCGAAGAGGTCGACACCCTCATCGTCATCCCCAACGACCGCCTGTTGTCCATCTCGGACCGTCAGGTGAGCGTTCTCGACGCTTTCAAGTCCGCGGACCAGGTGCTCCTCTCCGGCGTCCAGGGCATCACCGACCTCATCACCACTCCCGGCCTGATCAACCTCGACTTCGCCGACGTCAAGTCGGTCATGTCCGAGGCCGGTTCGGCCCTCATGGGGATCGGTTCGGCCCGTGGCGACGACCGCGCTGTGGCCGCGGCCGAGATGGCCATCTCCTCCCCCCTCCTGGAGGCGTCGATCGACGGCGCCCGCGGGGTCCTCCTCTCCATCTCCGGCGGTTCCGACCTCGGCCTGTTCGAGATCAACGAAGCCGCCCAACTGGTCAGCGAGGCCGCCCACCCGGAGGCCAACATCATCTTCGGCGCCGTCATCGACGACGCCCTCGGTGACGAGGTGCGGGTCACCGTCATCGCCGCCGGCTTCGACGGCGGCCAGCCGCCGGCCAAGCGGGACAACGTCCTCGGTTCCTCCGCCAAGCGCGAGGAGCCGGCGCCCGCCGCCCGCCCGGCCGCGAACGCCGAACCGGCCCGTCCGGCCTTCGGCGGCCTCGGCAGCGTCACCCCGCGCGAGGAGCCGGCCCACCAGCCGGCCGCCCCCGACCCGGAGCCTGCCCCGGCCGCCGACCTGCCCACCACCCCGGTGGTGCCGCAGGTTCCCCAGGCCCGGTACGACAGCCAGGCCGAGGAACTGGACGTGCCGGACTTCCTCAAGTGATATCGCCGGTGTCCGGACCCGCGTCCGGGGGGAACGGCACCGCGGGTGGCGCCCACTTCGCCTTCACCGACCGGTGGGGCGGAGTGAGCGCCGCTCCGTACGCGCAGCTGAACCTCGGCGGGGCCGTCGGTGACGACCCCGCCGCGGTGCGTGCCAACCGGGTCCGCGCTGCCGGGGCCCTCGGCCTCGACGCCGCCGGCGTCGTCTGGATGAACCAGGTGCACGGCCGGGACGTCGCCGTGGTCGAAGGGGCCTGGGGCGAGCGGCCGGTCCCCGAGGGGGACGCCGTGGTCACCGCCCGGCGGGGTCTCGCCCTCGCCGTCCTCACCGCCGACTGCGTCCCCGTCCTGCTGGCCGACCCCGTCGCCGGAGTCTGCGCCGCCGCCCACGCCGGACGCCCCGGCATGGCCGCCGGCGTGGTGCCGGCCGCCGTCGAGGCGATGGTGGGGCTCGGCGCCGACCCCGCCCGGATCGCCGCCCGCACCGGCCCCGCCGTCTGCGGTCGGTGCTACGAGGTTCCCGAGGCGCTGCGCGCCGAGGTGGCCGCGGTGGAACCGGCGGCGTACGCCGAGACGAGCTGGGGTACACCGGCGGTCGACGTGGTCGCGGGGGTCCACGCCCAGTTGGAGCGGCTCGGGGTGACGGACCGGCAGGCGTCGGAGATCTGCACCCTGGAGTCGGCGGACCACTTCTCGTACCGGCGTGAGGGAACCACAGGGCGGCTCGCCGGTTATGTGTGGCTGGACCGATGAGCGTGGCGGGACTGGAAGAGATGACCGACCGAAAGACCGAACTCGCCGCCAACCTGGAGCGGGTGGAACAGCGGATCGCCGGAGCCTGCGCGGCGGCCGGCCGGGACCGCGGTGAGGTGACCCTGATCGTGGTCACCAAGACCTACCCGGCCTCCGACGTGCGGCTGCTGGCCGAACTCGGCGTCAGGGAGGTCGCCGAGAACCGCGACCAGGACGCCGCCCCGAAGGCGGCGGCCTGTGCGGACCTCGGTCTCACCTGGCACTTCGTGGGCCAGTTGCAGACCAATAAAGCCCGCTCCGTGGCGGGTTACGCCGATTTCGTGCAGTCGGTCGACCGTGCGAAGCTGGTGACCTCCCTCTCCTCTGCCGCCGAACGGGCCGGGCGTGAACTGGGCTGCCTGGTCCAGGTGGCCCTCGACGCGGAGGCCGGCGGGCGGGGTGACCGGGGCGGCGTGTCGCCGGACGGTGTAGAGGAGTTGGCCAGGCTGATCGAGGGGGCGCCGGGACTCCGGCTCGGCGGTGTGATGACCGTCGCACCTCTGTCCGGCGAGTACGCCGGGCGGCCGTCGGCGGCCTTCGGACGACTGAGGGAAATCTCAACCTCCCTGCGGGCGGCCTGGCCTGCTGCCACCATGGTTTCCGCGGGGATGAGCGGGGACCTCGAACACGCCGTGGCGGCCGGGGCGACACATGTACGCGTCGGCAGTGCGGTACTCGGAGTCCGACCCCCGCTCGGGTAACGTCGCGATGCAAGTCGGACCACAGCAGAAAATATGGTCATTCCCGCAGTTCGGCGGGGTGACTTCGTGGATCGCGGGCACGTTTGGCGTCAGTTGATCCACCACAGAGCGGAGGACTCAGAGCATGGCCGGCGCGATGCGCAAGATGGCGGTCTACCTCGGCCTCGTGGAGGACGATGGGTACGACGGCCCGGGGTTCGACCCCGACGACGAGTTCGAGCCCGAGCCGGAGCCCGAGCGCGACCGGCGCCGGCACGCCGCGGCACACCAGGAGCAGGCCGAGGAACCGGTACGCGCCCCCCAGCCTCCGGCACAGCGCGAGCGCGAACCCGTTCCGCTGCCGGCGGAATCCGGACGACCCGCCCGAATCGCCCCCGTGGCATCCATCACACCTGAACGTCAGAGCCTGGAGAAGAACGCCCCGGTGATCATGCCCAAGGTTGTCTCCGAGCGTGAGCCCTACCGCATCACGACTCTGCACCCCCGGACCTACAACGAAGCCCGTACCATCGGGGAACACTTCCGTGAGGGCACTCCGGTGATCATGAATCTCACGGAGATGGACGACACCGACGCGAAGCGACTTGTCGACTTTGCCGCCGGTTTGGTCTTCGGTCTTCATGGAAGCATTGAGCGGGTGACGCAGAAGGTGTTCCTGTTGTCGCCTGCTAACGTCGATGTCACGGCGGAGGACAAGGCTCGCATCGCAGAGGGCGGGTTCTTCAACCAGAGCTGAGACGCCGACGAGAAGACGGACAGTATGAGCCAGGGGAGAGGGCAGCGCGGCAATGGGCGTTTTCGGGGAAGTGCTCTACATCGCGCTGACGTGTTTTCTCATCGTGCTGATCTTCCGTCTGGTCATGGACTACGTGTTCCAGTTCGCCCGCTCGTGGCAACCGGGCAAGGCGATGGTCGTGCTTCTGGAGGCGACCTACACTGTCACCGATCCACCGCTCAAGCTTCTGCGGCGGTTCATCCCGCCTCTCCGTCTCGGGGGCGTAGCGCTCGACCTGTCCTTCTTCGTACTGATGATCATCGTCTGCATCTTGATCTCCGTCGTGAGTCTGCTGTGAGCGTGATGTCAGCTACGTTCTTGCCGAATGCCGACGACTACGTTGAGGTGAAGAGATGCCGTTGACCCCCGAGGACGTGCGGAACAAGCAGTTCACGACCGTCCGCCTCCGAGAAGGCTATGACGAGGACGAGGTCGATGCCTTCCTCGACGAGGTCGAGTCCGAACTGACGCGCCTGCTCCGTGAGAACGAGGACCTGCGCGCCAAACTCGCCGCCGCCACGCGGGCTGCCGCGCAGAACCAGCAGCAACAGGGGATGCGCAAGCAGCAGGAGCAGCAGGATCGTCCCGGCGCTCCGGTGCCCGCCGCCATATCGGGACCGCAGCCGGTGCCGCCCCAGCAGCAGCAACAGCAGCAGCACATGGGTGGTCCGCCGCAGCTTCCGGGCGGTGCCCCGCAGCTTCCGGCAGGCCCCGGCGGTCACGGCCACGGTCCCGGCCCGCAGGGCCAGCACGGCCCCGGTCCGATGGGTCAGCAGGGCCCGGGTCCGATGGGTCAGCAGGGTCCCGGACCCATGGGTCAGCAGGGTCCCGGCGGTCCGATGGGTCAGCAGGGTCCCGGTCCGATGGGCCAGGGCGGTCCGATGGGCGGCCCCATGGGCGGTCACGGCGGTCCGCAGCTGCCGCAGCCCGGTCAGGGACCCGGTGGCGACAGCGCCGCCCGAGTGCTCTCGCTCGCCCAGCAGACGGCCGATCAGGCCATCGCGGAGGCGCGCTCCGAGGCCAACAAGATCGTCGGTGAGGCGCGCAGCCGTGCCGAGGGTCTGGAGCGGGACGCCCGCGCCAAGGCCGACGCCCTGGAGCGGGACGCGCAGGAGAAGCACCGCGTCGCGATGGGCTCCCTGGAGTCCGCCCGCGCCACGCTGGAGCGCAAGGTCGAGGACCTGCGCGGCTTCGAGCGCGAGTACCGCACCCGCCTGAAGTCGTACCTGGAGAGCCAGCTGCGTCAGCTGGAGACCCAGTCCGACGACTCGCTGGCACCCCCGCGCACCCCCGCCGCGGCCTCGCTGCCGCCGGCCCCGCAGATGAGCGGGTCCATGGCGGGAGGCGGTGCGGGCGGCATGGGCGGTCACCCGAACCAGTCGATGGGCGGCAACCAGCAGCAGGGCGGCCCCTCCTACGGTGGCGGCCAGCAGCAGATGACCCCGGCGATGACCCAGCCGATGGCTCCGGTCCGGCCGCAGGCCCCGGCGCCGATGCAGCAGGCTCCGGCCCCGATGCGCGGCTTCCTCATCGACGAGGACGACAACTGACGGCGCTCCAGGTGTCCTAGGCATTCAGACGCGGGCCCGGCCCCCCTTGGTGGGGGCCGGGCCCGCGTCGTCGTACCCGCCGCGTACGGGCGGGGGTGCGGGGAAACGCAGAGCCGGGCGGTCCTCCGAGGAGGTCCGCCCGGCTCTGCGTCCGAGTGCGGCGCCGGTCAGACGCGGCGCAGCCGGAAGGTGAGCGTCAGCGCCTCGTCGGTGAACGGCTCGCCGTACGCCTCGTCACCCGTGCCGGTGGCGAAGTCGGTGGCGAGGACCTCGTCGGCGATGAGCCCGGCGTGCTCGTCGAGCGCCTCCACGACGGCGGGGTCGGTCGCGGTCCAGCGCAGCGCGATCCGGTCGGCGACGTCCAGGCCGCTGTTCTTGCGAGCCTCCTGGATCAGCCGGATCGCGTCCCGGGCCAGGCCCGCCCGGCGCAGCTCCTCGGTGATCTCCAGGTCGAGGGCGACCGTGGCGCCGGAGTCGGAGGCGACCGACCAGCCCTCGCGCGGCGTCTCGGTGACGATGACCTCCTCGGGTACCAGGTCGATCACCTCGCCGTCCACGGTGACCGTGGCGGTCCCCTCACGCAGGGCCAGCGAGAGCGCCGCCGCGTCGGCCTGGGCGACCGCCTTGGCGACCTCCTGGACGCGCTTGCCGAACCGCTTGCCGAGCGCGCGGAAGTTGGCCTTGGCGGTGGTGTCGACCAGCGAGCCGCCGACCTCCGAGAGGGACTCGACCGAGGAGACGTTCAGCTCCTCGGTGATCTGCGCGCGCAGTTCCGGGGGCAGCTCGGCGAAGCCGGTCACCCCGACCAGCGCGCGGGAGAGCGGCTGGCGGGTCTTGACGCCCGACTCGGCGCGGGTGGCCCGGCCCAGTTCCACCAGGCGGCGGACCAGCGCCATCTGACGGGACAGCTCCGGGTCGACGGCGGCGGTGTCGGCCTCGGGCCAGGCGGCGAGGTGGACCGACTCGGGGGCGTCCGGGGTGACCGGCACCACCAGGTCCTGCCAGACGCGCTCGCTGATGAACGGCACCAGCGGCGCCATCAGCCGCGTCACCGTGTCCACCACGTCGTGCAGGGTGCGCAGCGCTGCCGGGTCGCCCTGCCAGAAGCGGCGGCGCGAGCGGCGGACGTACCAGTTGGAGAGGTCGTCGACGAAGGCGGAGAGGAGCTTGCCGGCGCGCTGCGTGTCGTAACTGTCCAGCGCCTCGGTGACGTCCTGCACCAGGGTGTTCAGCTCGCTCAGCAGCCAGCGGTCCAGGACGCTCCGGCCGGCCGGGGCCGGGTCGGCGGCGGACGGGGCCCAGCCGGCCGTGCGCGCGTACAGGGCCTGGAAGGCGACGGTGTTCCAGTAGGTCAGCAGCGTCTTGCGGACGACCTCCTGGATGGTGCCGTGGCCCACCCGGCGGGCCGCCCAGGGCGAGCCGCCGGCCGCCATGAACCAGCGGACGGCGTCGGCGCCGTGCTGGTCCATCAGCGGGATGGGCTGGAGGATGTTGCCCAGGTGCTTGGACATCTTCCGGCCGTCCTCGGCCAGGATGTGGCCGAGGCAGACGACGTTCTCGTAAGCGGACTTGTCGAAGACCAGGGTGCCGACGGCCATCAGCGTGTAGAACCAGCCGCGGGTCTGGTCGATCGCCTCGGAGATGAACTGCGCCGGGTAGCGCTGCTCGAACAGCTCCTTGTTCCGGTGCGGGTAGCCCCACTGCGCGAACGGCATCGAGCCCGAGTCGTACCAGGCGTCGATGACCTCCGGGACCCGGTACGCCTCCAGCTGGCAGTTGGCGTGGGTACAGGTGAAGGTGATCTCGTCGATGTACGGGCGGTGCGGGTCCAGCTCCGACTGGTCGGTGCCGGTCAGCTCGCTCAGCTCCGCCAGTGAGCCGACGCAGGTCAGGTGCGCCTCCTCGCAGCGCCAGATGGGCAGCGGCGTGCCCCAGTAGCGGTTGCGGGAGAGTGCCCAGTCGATGTTGTTCTCGAGCCAGTCGCCGAACCGGCCGTGCTTGACGGAGTCGGGGAACCAGTTGGTCCGCTCGTTCTCCTCCAGCAGCCGCTCCTTGACCGCGGTGGTCCGGATGTACCAGGACGGCTGCGCGTAGTAGAGCAGCGCGGTGTGGCAGCGCCAGCAGTGCGGGTAGCTGTGCTCGTAGGGCACGTGGCGGAAGAGGAGGCCGCGGGCGTCCAGGTCGGCGGTGAGCGCCTCGTCGGCCTTCTTGAAGAAGACCCCGCCGACCAGCGGCAGTTCCTCTTCGAAGGTGCCGTCGGGGCGGACCGGGTTGACCACCGGCAGGCCGTACGCCTTGCAGACCAGGAGGTCGTCCTCACCGAAGGCGGGGGACTGGTGGACCAGACCCGTGCCGTCCTCGGTGGTGACGTACTCGGCGTTGACGACGTAGTGCGCCTCGGCCGGGAACTCCACCAGCTCGAACGGGCGCCGGTAGGTCCAGCGCTCCATCTCCCGGCCGGTGAACGACTCGCCGGTGGCCGTCCAGCCCTCGCCGAGCGCCTTCTCCAGCAGCGGTTCCGCGACGACCAG
Organism: Streptomyces sp. BBFR102; assembly: GCF_051397025.1. Lineage (NCBI taxonomy): Bacteria > Bacillati > Actinomycetota > Actinomycetes > Kitasatosporales > Streptomycetaceae > Streptomyces > Streptomyces sp. BBFR102. Next base: position 1,130,102 of record NZ_CP195757.1, on the reverse strand, counting down.
CTTCTCGGTGCCGTCGGTGGCGACCAGGTACCGGACGTCCGGGTGGGCGGCGACGGCGGTGTTGGAGACCAGGGTCCACGGCGTGGTCGTCCAGACGAGCAGGGACGCCTGGCCGGCCAGCGGGCCCGAGGTGAGCGGGAAGCGGACGAAGACCGACGGGTCGACGACCGTCTCGTACCCCTGCGCCAGCTCGTGGTCGGAGAGGCCGGTGCCGCAGCGCGGGCACCAGGGGGCGACGCGGTGGTCCTGGACCAGCAGGTCCTTCTCGAAGATCTGCTTCAGCGACCACCAGACCGACTGGACGTACGAGGAGTCCATGGTGCGGTAGGCGCCGTCCATGTCCACCCAGTAGCCCATGCGGGTGGTCAGCTCGGCGAAGGCGTCGGTGTGCCGGGTCACCGACTCGCGGCACTTGGCGTTGAACTCGGCGATGCCGTACGCCTCGATGTCCTTCTTGCCGTTGAAGCCCAGCTCCTTCTCCACCGCCAGCTCGACGGGGAGGCCGTGGCAGTCCCAGCCGGCCTTGCGGCCCACGTGGTAGCCGCGCATGGTGCGGAAGCGGGGGAAGACGTCCTTGAAGACGCGGGCCTCGATGTGGTGGGCGCCGGGCATGCCGTTGGCGGTCGGCGGGCCCTCGTAGAAGACCCACTCCGGGCGGCCCTCGGACTGCTCCAGGGTCTTGGCGAAGATCTTGTTCTCGCGCCAGAAGTCGAGGACCGCGTGCTCCAGGGCGGGCAGGTCGACCTGGGCGGGTACCTGGCGGTACTGGGGCGGGTTCACCGGGGATGTCATCGAGGCGCTCCTCCAACGGACTGCTGCATTCCGTCGGAGGGACGACGGCCTTGCGGACCGCCGCGGTACCACCCTCCTTGGCCTGCGCCGTCGCCGGGACGGCGCCGCCCACTCATTGGGGGCGCGATGCCGGTTCTACTCGCCCTGCCCGGGCTTTCCTCCGGCGGCTCCGGGGTGATCTTCACGTCGGGCGGACCCCCGGGCTTCCACCGTCCCCGGGTCGCTCACGGCCGCTGACGACGCTACTCGTCCCCATCGTCGCTTCTCGCTGCCGTCAGTGTACGGCGCGCGGGCGTCGGGGCCGACCGGGTTACGGGGCCGCCGTCCGGCGGGCCGGGGGCATATCCGGCGGGTGGCGGGGGCACGAAGGACTCCGGGCGTCCGGCGGGTGGCGGCGTGCCCCGTTGCCGACGGCCGGAAGTCGATTTATCGTCCCAGCACGACGTGCGAGCAGATCCCGCCGGGTGGAGCGGGACCGGTGCGCGCCGGTGGGAACGCGGGTGCGGGTGCCGCGGCAGGACCCGGAAGGACGGCCACGTCCCCGGGCAGGAGGGCCGTGCCCCGGCGCGGCCGACGAGACGCAGGAGGCCGGCTCCGTGGTGGCGAAGAAGACGGGTACGGCGGAGAAGTCCGGGCAGGTGCCGCAGACACGCGCCGGGGCCGAGGCACTGGCGGTGCGGCCGGGCGAGGACCCCTGGACGGAGGGCGAGGCCGAGGAGGCCCGCGCGGGACTGCGCGCCGACGCCGAGCGCATCCGCTCCGAGATCGACGCGTCCGACCAGGCCCTGGCCGGGCTGATGCGGGACAGTGGCGGCGGGGCGGGGGACGACGAGGCCGACACCGGCACCAAGAACATCACCCGCGAGCACGAACTGTCGCTCGCCGCCAACGCCCGCGAGATGCTCCGCCAGACCGAGCAGGCCCTGGTCCGGCTCGACGAGGGCACCTACGGCAGCTGCGAGAACTGCGGCAACCCGATCGGCAAGGCCCGCCTCCAGGCGTTCCCCCGGGCCACCCTCTGCGTCGACTGCAAGCAGAAGCAGGAGCGCCGGGGCTGAGACGCCCCTCGGGCGCGTCCGGGAGCCCTACTGGGGCTCGCACGGGCGCGCCCGTGTCGTACCCTCGGGGCATCTAACCCATCGTCGAGGGACACACGTGGCAGAGGCGGAGCGCATCATCGGTATCCCGGAGACCCCTGAAGCGCGCGAGCCGGACCGGGCCGAGCCGCCGGAGCCGGGCGAGGACGCAGAGCGGGAGGGAGCCACCGCGGCCGCGGTGCGGGGCCCGCGCCGGGTCGCGGTGCTCTTCGCCGTCGCCCTCCTCGCGTACCTGCTGGACCTCGGCAGCAAGCTGCTGGTCGTCGCGAAGCTGGAGCACCACGCGCCCGTCCAGGTGCTCGGGGACTGGTTCGAACTGCGGGTCATCCGCAACGCGGGCGCGGCCTTCGGTTTCGGTGAGGCGTTCACGATCATCTTCACGGTGATCGCCGCCTCCGTGATCGTGGTCATCGCCCGGCTCGCCCGCAAGCTCTACAGCCTGCCGTGGGCCCTCGCGCTCGGCCTGCTGCTCGGCGGCGCCCTCGGCAACCTCACCGACCGCGTCTTCCGGGCCCCCGGGGTCCTGGAGGGCGCCGTGGTGGACTTCCTCGCGCCGAAGAACTTCGCGGTCTTCAACCTCGCCGACTCCGCCATCGTCTGCGGCGGCATCCTGATCGTGATCCTCTCCTTCCGCGGCCTCGACCCGGACGGCACCGTCCACAAGGACTGAGGCACGCGCCCGGCCCGGCCGCCGTCCCTCCGCCCGACGGCGGCGTCCGGCGCGCCGCCACCGTCCGGCATACTCGACGGGTGAGCACCATTCCCGAGATCCGCACCCTGCCCGTGCCGGACGGCCTGGAGGGCGAGCGCGTCGACGCCGCCATCTCCCGGATGTTCGGCTTCTCCCGCACCAAGGCCGCCGAGCTGGCCGCAGCCGGCAAGGTGCTGGTCGACGGCGCCGCGGTCGGAAAGTCGGAGCGCGTGCACGGCGGCGCCTGGCTGGAGGTCGAGATGCCGGCCGCCCCCGCACCCGTCCAGGTCGTCGCCCAGCCCGTCGAGGGCATGGAGATCGTCCACGATGACGACGACATCGTCGTCATCGTCAAGCCCGTCGGCGTCGCCGCGCACCCCAGCCCCGGCTGGACCGGCACCACCGTCATCGGCGGCCTCGCCGCCGCCGGCTACCGCATCTCCACCTCCGGCGCCGCCGAGCGCCAGGGCATCGTCCACCGCCTCGACGTCGGCACCTCCGGCCTGATGGTGGTAGCCAAGTCCGAGCGGGCGTACACGCTGCTCAAGCAGCAGTTCCGCGAGCGGACCGTCGACAAGCGCTACCACGCGCTCGTCCAGGGCCACCCCGACCCGATGAGCGGCACCATCGACGCCCCCATCGGCCGCCACCCCCAGCACGACTACAAGTGGGCCGTCACCGCCGAGGGCAAGCCCTCGGTCACCCACTACGACCTGATCGAGGCGTACCGCGCCGCCTCCCTGCTCGACATCAAGCTGGAGACCGGCCGCACCCACCAGATCCGGGTGCACATGTCGGCCCACCGCCACCCCTGCGTCGGCGACCTCACCTACGGCGCCGACCCCACCCTCGCCAAGCGGCTCGGCCTCACCCGGCAGTGGCTGCACGCGGTGCGGCTCGGCTTCGAGCACCCCGCCGACGGCAGCTGGGTGGAGTTCGCCAGCAGGTACCCGGCCGACCTCCAGCACGCACTGGACACGGTGCGCGCGGAGAGCGGCGCCTGACCGCTCCCGCCCCCGTCTTCGAAGGAGTCCGCGCGCATGAGTGAGCCCGCCCCCTGCGACGTGCGCGTACGCGCCGCGGAGGGACCCGCCGACCGGGAGGCGTGCTTCGCGGTCCGCAAGGAGGTCTTCGTCGCCGAGCAGGGCGTCGACGAGGCCATCGAGTACGACGCCTTCGACGCCCCGGAGAGCGACACCGTGCACGTCCTCGCCGAAGGCCCCGACGGGCCGCTCGGCACCGGTCGGCTGCTGTACGGGCCCGCCGCGGCCGGCCGGACCGGTGGCGACCCCGGCGTCGGCGCCCTCGGCAGGCTCGCCGTCCGCCAGACCGCGCGCGGCCTCGGAGTCGGCGCGGCCCTGGTGCGCGGGCTGGAGCACGCGGCCGGGGGACTGGGGCTGCGCGCGGTCGACCTGCACGCCCAGACACACGCCCTCGGCTTCTACGAGCGGCTCGGATACCAGGCGTACGGACCGGAGTTCGAGGACGCGGGCATCGCGCACCGGGCGATGCGCCGGGAGCTGTAGCCCTCTCGTGAGCCCCTGACCAGCGGTGCGGCGCTGCGGGCCGAGGGGGGCGGGGGGACCGGCGGGGCGGTGGCGTGGCAGAGTGGGAACGTTTTCGTGACGTACCGACCTTGCCGGAGGCCACACCGTGGACCAGTTGGCGCTGCTGCTCCTGCTCCTGCTCGGCGCCGTGGTCACGGTGCCGCTGGGGGACCGGCTGGGGCTTCCCGCCCCGGTGCTGATGACCCTCGGCGGGATCGTCCTCGCGCTGCTGCCCTTCGTCCCCAACGTGAACGTGCCGCCGGAGTACATCCTCCCGCTGGTCCTGCCACCCCTGCTCTACGCGGCGGTGCAACGGACCTCATGGCGGCAGTTCACCGCCAACTACCGGCCCATCCTGCTGCTCGCCGTCGCTCTGGTCTTCGTCACCACGGCGGCCGTCGCGGGCGTCGCGGGCGCCATCGTGCCCGGGCTGCCGCTGGCCGCCGCCGTGGCGCTCGGCGCGCTGGTCGCCCCGCCCGACCCGGTCGCCGCCACCGCCGTCGCCGGACAGCTGGGGCTGCCCCGGCGCCTGGTCTCCGTGCTGGAGGGCGAGGGGCTCTTCAACGACGTCACCGCGATCGTGCTCTACCACGTGGCCATCGCCGCGGCGCTCACCGGGAGCTTCTCCTGGGGTGGGGCCGTCGCCCAGTTCTTCCTGTCGGCGGCCGTGGCCGTCGCGGTCGGTCTGGCGCTCGGCTGGGTCAGCAAGAAGATCATGTCGATGCTGGGCGACGCCACGCTCCAGACCGGGCTGACCCTGCTGGTGCCGTTCGCCAGTTACATCCTCGCCGAGGAACTGCACGGCTCCGGTGTCCTCGCCGTCCTCACCACCGCGCTGCTGCTGGCGGGCACCGCCCTCGACGCCGACGACGTGCTGGGACGCATCACCGGGCAGACCTTCTGGCACGTGGTCGACACCCTGGTCACCGGTATCGCCTTCGGCCTCATCGGCCTGGAGCTGCACACCGTCATCCGGGCCGCCGAGGGCCGCGAGGGGCAGATGATCGGCTGGGGCGTGGCGATCGTCGCCGTCGTCGTCGGCGTCCGCCTGCTGTGGCTGCTGCCGACCACCTGGCTCGCCCAGAAGATGCACGGCCTGCCCGACGAGAACGAGGAGATCCCCACCTCCTGGCGCGAGACGGTCGTCATGTGGTGGTCCGGGATGCGCGGAGTGGCCTCCGTCGCGCTGGCCCTCGCCATCCCGCACACCACCGACGACGGGAAGCCCTTCCCGGCGCGCGACGAGATCATCTTCATCGCCTTCTGCGTGATCATGGCCACCCTGCTGGTGCAGGGGCTCACCCTGCCGTGGCTGGTGCGCACGCTCGGCGTCAAGGCGGACACCGACGCCGAGCACAAGCTGGAGCACGATCTGGCGGTCCGGGCGGCGAAGGCGGCGCGGCGCAGGCTCAAGGAGATCGAGGCGACCGAGGAACTGCCCGAGGACATCAGCGAGCGGTTGCAGCGCGGCGCCCTCGACATCGGGGTCCGGATCAGTCCCGACCTGCTCGACGACGAGCGGCGCGAGTGGTGGGTGCAGCGGGCCGAGCGGGTGGCCGCGATGTCGCGGGTGCAGCGGGAGATGATGTCCGCTGCGCGGCATGAGGTGCTGTCGGCCCGTAACGAGCCCGGGGCCGATCCCGAGGTGGTGGACCGGGTGCTCCGGCAGTTGGACGTGCGGAGCCTTCGCTGAGCGAGGCGCCGGTCCCGGGTCCGGCCGGGTGCGGATCGGGCCCGGCGGCCGGCCCGAGCGGTGGGTGGGAGGATGCCGGTATGGAGATTCTGTTGATCCACTCCGTTTACGGGGTGCGGCCCGCGCTGGAACGGGCGGCCGAGCGGTTGCGGGAAGCCGGGCATCAGGTGCACGTGCCCGACCTGTTCGAGGGACGTAGTCCGGCGGACATGGAGGAGGGGCTGGCGCTGCGGGACGAGATCGGTACGGACGAGCTGCTGAAGCGGGCCGTACGGGCCGCCGCCCCGCACTCCGACAAGGGGCTGGTCTACGCCGGGTTCTCGCTGGGCGGGGCCATCGCCCAGAACCTGGCCCTCGCCGACGAGAAGGCGCGCGGCCTGGTCCTGTTCTCCGGCACCTCCGATCTGCCGGACGACGCGACCGCCGAGGACCTGCCGGTCCAGCTGCACGTCACCGAGAACGACCCCTTCGAGCCGCACGACTGGCTCAACGCCTGGTACCTGCGGATGCGGCGGGCCGGCGCCGACGTGGAGGTCTACCGCTACCCGGGCGCCGGGCACCTGTACACCGACCCCGACCTCCCCGACTACGACGCCGAGGCGGCCGAGGCCACCTGGCGGACGGTCCAGGGGTTCCTCGACTCGCTCTGACCGGAACCAGCCGCCAGGACCGGGTGCGGCGGGGCGCTCACCGGCGGGTGACCGCTGGTCGGCGTCGGCCCGTCGCCGCTGAGGCAGCGACCGCCGATCATCTGCCCGGCGCACTCAGGGCACAGCGCACGGAGCGGGTGGCGGGCGGCGGCGGCCCCCTGGCGGCGCGTCACCCTCCGTGCTGCGCCTTCCGCCAGGGGGCCGTGGCGGAGCCGGGCCGGGTCAGGCGACCGGCGCGTCCGCCCGCTCCACCCGGTGCGTGCCGCGCGGGGTGCGGTACGAGCGGAGCCAGGAGGCCGTGGCGCCCGGATCGGCCCGGTCGGAGAGCAGGTAGTAGTCCATCTGGGAGCGTTCGGGCGTCACGTCGAGGACGCCGAAGCCGTGCCCGTCCATGTCGAGCCACTTCACGTGCCGGTTGGCGGCCTTCACCGCGCCCTCGGCCACCGTCGACAGCGTGCCGGGGGCGACGTGCAGCAGGTCGTCGAGGTTGTCGGAGGTGACCGAGGTGACGACGAACTCGGTGGCGGCCGACTCCGAGAGCGGGTACGTCGCCGCCGTCACCGGCACGTCGTTGGCCCAGGCCATGTGGATGTCGCCGGTGAGGAAGACGGTGTCGCGGATGCCGGCGGTGCGCAGGTGGCGGATCAGCTCGGTGCGGTCGGCGGTGTAGCCGTCCCACTGGTCGACGTTGACCGCGAGGCCCTGGCTGGGCAGGCCGAGGAGTTCGGCGAGCGGCTTCAGCAGGTGGGCCGGGACGGAGCCGAAGGCGACCGGCGAGATCATCACCGAGGTGCCCACCAACTGCCAGGCGGCCTGGGAGCCGGAGAGTCCCGCCTTGAGCCAGTCGAGCTGGGCGCGCCCGGTGATGCTGCGGTCCGGGGAGTCGACCTCGCCGTTGCCGATGGAGACCTGCTCGGAGCGGAAACTGCGCAGGTCCAGCAGATGCAGGTCGGCGAGATCGCCGAAGCGCAGCCGCCGGAAGACCGTGCCCTCGGTGGAGGCGCGGACCGGCATCCACTCGAAGTACGCCTGCCGGGCGGCGGCCGACCGCTCGCTCCACTCGCCCTCGGCGCCGGGCGTGTGGTTCTGCGCCCCGCCCGACCAGGCGTCGTTGGCGAACTCGTGGTCGTCCCAGATGGCGATGACCGGGTGACGGGCGTGGAGGGCGGTCAGGTCGGGGTCGGTCTTGTAGGTGGCGTGGCGCAGCCGGTAGTCGGCGAGGGTGGTGATCTCGTGCGCCGGGCGGTGCGGGCGGACCGGCTTCGCCGGGTAGGCGCCGCTGGCGTACTCGTAGATGTAGTCGCCCAGGTGCAGCACGGCGTCCAGGTCGCCGCGGGCCGCGAGGTGGCGGTAGGCGGAGAACCAGCCCGCCTCCCAGTTGGCGCAGGAGACCACCCCGAACCGCAGCCCGGCCGGGGAGGCCGCGGCGGCGGGGGCGGTGCGGGTGCGGCCGGTGGGGGAGGCGGTGGAGCCGGCGGTGAAGCGGAACCAGTAGCCGGTGGCGGGCGAGAGGCCGCGTACGTCGGCCTTGACGGTGTGGTCGGTGGCGGCCCGCGCGGTCACGGTGCCGCGGGCGACGACCGAGGAGAAGGCGGCGTCGGCGGCGATCTCCCAGCCGACCTCGATGTCCGGGCCGATGCCGGAACCGGGCCGCGCTTCCTCGGTGGGGGTGACGCGGGTCCACAGCAGGACGCCGTCGGGCAGCGGGTCGCCCGAGGCGACGCCGTGCAGGAACTGAGGGGTGGCCGCGGCGCTGGCGGTGGTGGCCGCGGCCAGCGGGAGCAGGGCGCCGGTGGCCGCTGCCGCCTTGACGACGGTGCGGCGGCTGGGGGTCGCGCCCCGGGTGGGGTTGGGGTGGTGCTCGGTTCGACTGGTCACGGCTGAGTACCGTAGACGCGCATTGATGTTCCGTACACGCCAAAAGTGGCCGGGTGGGGAAAGTCGCCCGAGTCTCGGCCGGATGTCGCTCCCGCGGCACGCGTGGCGCCGCGGGAGCGGCCGGGTCAGCCCTTGAGCGCCTGGTCGACGGCGGCGTTGAACTGCTCCGGGGTCTGCGGCGCGTTGTCACTGCCCTCGGCGGTGATCTTCTTGCCGTCCATGACCAGCGACGGGGTGCCCTCGACGCCGTCCTTGTTGTCGTCGAACGCCTTCGACATCTCCAGCGCCCACTTGTCGTAGGTGCCGTTCTCCACGTCCTTCTTGAAGGCGCTGTCGCCCTTCAGTTCCGGCACCTCGTTGGCGATCTCCAGAAGCCGGCTGTCCTTGGCGAACTCGTCCTTCGACTCCTCGGGGTGGTTCTCGGCCGAGAAGAGCGCGGACTTGTACGCCATGAACGCCTCGTCGCTGACGTTCAGCGCGGCGCCCAGCGCGCTCAGCGTGTTCTTGGAGCCCTCGCCGCCCAGGGCCCGGTCCAGGAAGGAGGCGCCGACGAACTGGAGCTTGTACTTGCCGTCCTTGACGTCCTGGTCGATCGTCTCGCCGAGGGTCTGCTCGAAGGAGGCGCACACCGGGCAGCGCGGGTCCTCGTAGATCTTCAGCGTCTTGGGGGCGTCGTCCTTGCCGATGACGACGGTGGTGCCCTGGGCGCCCGAGGTGTTGGCCGGCTTGACCAGCTTCTGGTCGGCGGCCTTCTCCCAGTAGCCGGGCTCGTTGGCCTTGACCACGGCGAAGCCGACGCCGCCGGCTATCGCCAGGACACCGACGACCGAACCGGCGACGATCAGCTGGCGCCGCACCTTGTCCTTCTTCGCCTGCTTCTCGCGTTCGATCCGCAGCCGCTCGCGCGCCGCGCTCTTCGCCGTCTGGCTGTTCCGCTTGCTCATGGGTGTGCTCTCCGTGTGGGACGTGGCTTGGGGTGACCGGATCATGACCGGAAGGAGCCCCGCTGCGCCATGGGCCCGAGGGCCCGGCGTCAGACGGGGAGGAGCCCCACGGGCGGGCCTCGGCGGCCCACGGAGTGCGCGATCAGCAGGGCCGGGCGACCGGCGGGGCCCGCCTCGGGCCGCATACGGGGGGCGCGGGGTGCCAGGGGCGCCGGAACCCGGGCCACGGCCAGCCGCAGCGGGCGGAACGCCTGCGTGGCCGCGGCCCGCAGCAGCTGGGCGAGGGCCCGCTCGCCGTACCGCAGCCAGGCGGAGGCCAGCAGGCCCACGCCGACGTGCGCGCCGAGGAGCAGCCAGGCCAGTTCGGGCCGCGGGTGAGCGGGGGGCGCCTCGGCGGGCGCTCCCAGCAGCCTGGCCAAGGGGGCGCCGAGCGCGCCGCCGCCGCAGAGCAGGTCGACGCCGACGGTGCGCAGAGGGCCTGCGACCGGGCCGCCCGTCGCCCCGTAGCAGACGTGCTGGCCCGTGGTGAAGACCGTGTCGGCGGCCAGTTCCAGGGGGACCAGCAGGGCCGCTATCCGGCCGAATCCGCGTTCGCGGGCCGCGAGGGACCAGGCCAGGGCGAAGACGGTCGCGGCCACCAGGGCCACGGTGCCCAGCGGGAGCGGGGCTCCCGAGAGGAGGACGTGGGAGGTGGTGGACAGGGTGACCGCGAGCACGGTGAACAGCGCCGCGCGTAGGACGCGGGGCGCTGTTTCGGCTATCGGGGTGTCCACCGGGGGGTTCGTTCCGTCCAAGCGAGGGGGGCGCGCCGGGGCGCGCGGGTTATCAGACCATTCTGTCGTCGAGTCTGCCACGGGTGCCGATAAGGGTCGCCTAAAGCGTTCCTTGTCCGTGGGCTTGCCCTGCCCTGGGCTGGGCTGGGCTGGCTCTCTTCGGTCGCCGTCCTGTCGACCGTGCCGCTTCCCGGTGGGCTCCGGGGTGGCCGGGCTGTCTTTGGCCGGGGTCCGCCCCGACTGTGCCGCCTGCTGGCCGTGCCGGCCCGGGATGGCCTCAAACGCCGGCCGGGCTGGGGTGGGGCTGGGCTCCGCCCCGTTCTGCCGCCTTCTTGCCCGTGCCGGTCAACGATTGGCCTCAAACGCCGGCCGGGCTGTGGGGGTTCGCGGTTCGTTCGCCGTTGTGTCGGGCGTGGCCGTGCCGGGGTACCTCCTCACAAACTGCCAGGTGCGGGGACAGTCGCTTCAAGGCGGGCTCAGGGCAGTTTGCTGCGGGGGCACCCCGGCACGGCCCCGCCCTTCCCTCTCGTCGGCGTCGTCCCGCCGGTGGGAGGAGAAAAGACAGACCGTCCCCGAGCAGTCTTTGTGGCCTGCTGAGGGGAGGACGGTGGTGACTGTGGCGAACAGAACAATCGGGGACGGCCTCCTCCGCCCACCGGCGGTTGGCCGCGTACGAGACCGTGGGGTGGGGTCGTGTCGGGGTGCCCCCGCAGCAAACTGCCGCCAACCCGCCATGCTCCAACTGTCCCCGCACCTGGCAGTTTGTGAGGAGGTACCCCGGCGCGGCCACGCCCCACCCACGCACCGGAGAAACCGCGAACCCCACAGCCCGGCCGGCGTTTGAGGCCAATCGGTGACCGGAACGGGCAGAAGGCGGCAGATCGGGGCGGAGCCCAGCCCCGGCCCGGGCGGCGCCTGAGGCCATCAGGGACCGGCACGGGCAGGAGGGCGGACAGCCGCGGCGGAGCCCAGCCGAGGACAGCCCGGCGGACGCCGAGACCACCCGGGGAACGCCCGCGTGGGGCACGTGGGGGAGGGGCGGCCCGGGGCGCTCGGGACCACGGGATGTCGGTGGGCCCACGTAGACTCCGGAGCCGAACCCCCACCCGAGCCGACGCCCCGGAGGCCACGTGTCTGCCACGTCCAAGCCGCCCTTCACGCACCTGCACGTCCACACCCAGTACTCACTGCTGGACGGCGCCGCGCGGCTCAAGGACATGTTCGACGCGTGCAACGAGATGGGCATGACCCACATCGCCATGTCGGACCACGGCAACCTCCACGGCGCGTACGACTTCTTCCACAGCGCCCAGAAGGCGGGGGTCACCCCGATCATCGGCATCGAGGCGTACGTGGCGCCCGAGTCCCGGCGGACCAAACGGAAGATCCAGTGGGGCCAGCCGCACCAGAAGCGCGACGACGTCTCGGGCTCCGGCGGTTACACCCACAAGACGATCTGGGCGGCCAACTCCACCGGCCTGCACAACCTCTTCCGGCTCTCCTCCGACGCGTACTCCGAGGGCTGGCTCCAGAAGTGGCCCCGGATGGACAAGGAGTCCATCTCGCAGTGGTCGGAGGGGCTGATCGCCTCCACCGGCTGCCCCTCCGGCGAGGTGCAGACCCGGCTCCGGCTCGGCCAGGAGGAGGAAGCGCTGCGGGCCGCCGCCGAGTACCAGGAGATCTTCGGCAAGGGCCGGTACTTCCTGGAGCTGATGGACCACGGCATCGAGATCGAGCGCCGGGTCCGCCAGGGCCTGCTGGACATCGGCAAGAAGCTCGGCATCCCCCCGCTGGTCACCAACGACTCGCACTACACGTACGCCCACGAGTCGGTCGCCCACGACGCCCTGCTCTGCATCCAGACCGGCAAGAACCTCTCCGACCCGGACCGCTTCCGCTTCGACGGCACCGGCTACTACCTGAAGTCGACGGAGGAGATGTACGCCATCGACTCCTCCGACGCCTGGCAGGAGGGGTGCCGCAACACCCTGCTGGTCGCCGAGCAGATCGAGACCGCCGGCATGTTCGAGAAGCGCGACCTGATGCCGAAGTTCGACATCCCGGACGGCTTCACCGAGGTCACCTGGTTCCAGGAGGAGGTCCGCCGCGGCATGGCGCGCCGCTTCCCGGGCGGCGTCCCCGAGGACCGCCAGAAGCAGGCCGAGTACGAGATGGACGTCATCATCCAGATGGGGTTCCCGGGGTACTTCCTCGTCGTCGCCGACTTCATCATGTGGGCGAAGAACAACGGCATCGCGGTCGGCCCCGGCCGAGGCTCCGCCGCCGGCTCGATCGTCGCCTACGCCATGGGCATCACCGACCTCGACCCGATCGAGCACGGCCTGATCTTCGAGCGCTTCCTCAACCCGGAGCGCGTCTCCATGCCCGACGTCGACATCGACTTCGACGAGCGCAGGCGCGTCGAGGTCATCCGGTACGTCACGGAGAAGTACGGCTCCGACAAGGTCGCCATGATCGGCACCTACGGCAAGATCAAGGCGAAGAACGCCATCAAGGACTCGGCCCGCGTCCTCGGATACCCGTACGCCATGGGCGACCGGCTCACCAAGGCGATGCCCGCCGACGTCCTCGGCAAGGGCATCGACCTGGACGGCATCACCAACCCGAAGCACCCGCGCTACGGCGAGGCGGGCGAGATCCGGGGGATGTACGAGAACGAACCGGACGTGAAGAAGGTCATCGACACCGCCAAGGGCGTCGAGGGCCTGGTCCGGCAGATGGGCGTGCACGCCGCCGGCGTGATCATGTCCAGCGAGCCGATCGTCGACCACGCCCCGCTGTGGACGCGGCACACCGACGGCGTCACCATCACGCAGTGGGACTACCCGCAGTGCGAGTCGCTCGGCCTGCTGAAGATGGACTTCCTCGGCCTGCGCAACCTCACCATCATGGACGACGCGCGGAAGATGGTGGAGGCCAACAAGGGCATCGACCTCGACCTGCTCGCCCTGCCGCTGGACGACCCGAAGACCTTCGAACTCCTCTGCCGCGGTGACACCCTGGGTGTCTTCCAGTTCGACGGCGGGCCCATGCGCTCCCTGCTGCGGCTGATGAAGCCCGACAACTTCGAGGACATCTCCGCCGTCTCGGCCCTGTACCGCCCGGGCCCGATGGGCATGAACTCGCACACCAACTACGCCCTGCGCAAGAACGGCCAGCAGGAGATCACCCCGATCCACCCGGAGCTGGAGGAGCCCCTCAAGGAGATCCTCGGCCTCACCTACGGCCTCATCGTGTACCAGGAGCAGGTGCAGAAGGCCGCGCAGATCATCGCCGGGTACACGCTCGGCGAGGCCGACATCCTGCGCCGTGTGATGGGCAAGAAGAAGCCCGAGGAACTGGAGAAGAACTTCGTCCTCTTCCAGGCCGGCGCCCGGAAGAACGGCTTCTCCGACGCGGCGATCCAGGCGCTCTGGGACGTCCTGGTGCCCTTCGCCGGCTACGCCTTCAACAAGGCCCACTCCTCCGCGTACGGCCTGGTCACCTACTGGACCGCCTACCTCAAGGCCAACTACCCGGCCGAGTACATGGCGGCGCTGCTCACCTCGGTCAAGGACGACAAGGACAAGTCGGCCGTCTACCTCAACGAGTGCCGGCGCATGAAGATCAAGGTGCTGCCGCCGGACGTCAACGAGTCGGTGCACAACTTCGCCGCCCAGAGCGACGACGTGATCCTCTTCGGCCTCGAAGCGGTCCGCAACGTCGGCACGAACGTGGTCGAGTCGGTCATCCGGGCCCGCAAGGCGAAGGGGAAGTTCTCCTCCTTCCCCGACTACCTCGACAAGATCGAGGCGCAGGCGTGCAACAAGCGGACCACCGAGTCGCTGATCAAGGCCGGCGCCTTCGACGCGCTCGGCCACACCCGCAAGGGCCTCACCGCGCACTACGAGCCCATGATCGACAACGTGGTGGCGGTCAAGCGCAAGGAGGCCGAGGGGCAGTTCGACCTCTTCGGCGGCATGGGCGAGGAGAGCACCGACGAGCCGGGCTTCGGACTCGACGTCGAGTTCACCGACGAGGAGTGGGACAAGACCTACCTCCTCGCCCAGGAGCGCGAGATGCTCGGCCTCTACGTCTCCGACCACCCGCTCTTCGGCCTGGAACACGTCCTGTCCGACAAGGCCGACGCGGGGATCGGGCAGCTCACCGGCGGCGACTTCGGGGACGGCGCGGTCGTCACGGTCGGCGGCATCATCTCCGGCCTCCAGCGCAAGATGACCAAGCAGGGCAACGCCTGGGCCATCGCCACCGTCGAGGACCTGGCCGGTTCCATCGAGTGCATGTTCTTCCCCGCCACCTACCAACTGGTCTCCACGCAGCTCGTCGAGGACGCCGTCGTCTTCGTCAAGGGGCGGCTGGACAAGCGGGAGGACATCCCGCGGCTGGTGGCGATGGAGCTCCAGGTCCCCGACCTCTCCAACGCGGGCACCAACGCCCCGGTGATCATCACCATCCCCGCCGTCAAGGTGACCCCGCCGATGGTCAGCCGGCTCGGCGAGGTGCTCGACTCCCACCGCGGCAACTCCGAGGTGCGGATCAAGCTCCAGGGTCCCCGCAAGACCACCGTCCTCAGGCTCGACCGGCACCGGGTCCAGCCCGACCCCTCGCTCTTCGGCGACCTGAAGGTGCTCCTCGGCGCCTCCTGCCTGGCGGGCTGAGCCGGGGGGCGGTGAAGCCGCCGCACGCGAGAAGGGGCGCACCCGCCACGGCGGGTGCGCCCCTTCTCGTCAGCTCAGCCCTCAAGGGGCCGCGGCCCCCGGATCAGTTGTGGCCGAACTTGCGCTGGTGCTTGCGCGCCACGTCGGCGGGGCTGCCCTGCGCCGAGGACTGGATCGAGGAGATCGCCTCGGTCGACTTCTCCTTCGCCTGCTGCGACGCGCTCTCGGCCGCCTTACTGCCGCTCTGCTTGCGGTTCTTGTTCTTGGCCATGGAAATCTGCCTCCCGAAAAGGTGTGGGTCCGGGGCCGACTCCAGATTCACACGGCCGGACACTCCGCGCATTACGGGGAATTACCGTCCGTGAGCGGGCGGGTGGTGCGCCGCCGGCCCGATACGCCACGCCGAAGATCGAGTTCGGGCCGTTAACACCCACCAGGTCGGGCAGACTCGAAGGAAACCCGGCACCGGGCCCCCGCCCGCCCCGGGACCGAGGGAATGAGGTGGTACGCGTGGACCGCTGCGTCGTCCTGGTGGACGCCGGATACTTGCTGGGCGCCGCCGCCAGCCTGCTCGCCGGAGACCCCTCCCGGTCCCGTATCTCCGTGGACCACGCCACCCTGGTCCGGCAGTTGCGCGAACGCGCCGAGGTGGAGACCGCCCAGCCGCTGCTGCGCATCTACTGGTTCGACGGCGCCCCCGACCGCGTCCCCCAGCCCGAGCACCGCCGGCTGCGCGTCATGCCCCGTGTCACCGTCCGCCTCGGCGCCCTGACCCGCAGCGACGGGCGGTGGGCGCAGAAGGGCGTCGACGCCGCGATGCACGCCGAACTCACCGAACTCGCCCGCAACAAGGCGTGCTCCGACATCGTCCTGGTCACCGGCGACGGCGACCTGCTGCCCGGCATGACCGCCGCCAAGGAGCACGGCGTCGCCGTCCACCTCTGGGCCGTGCAGGCGGCCGGCGGCGACTACAACCAGTCCGAGGACCTCGTCGCCGAGGCTGACGAACGCCGCCTGCTCGACCGTGACTGGATCACCCGCGCCATCCGCGCCCGCGACACCGCCGGCGCCTGCGCCCCGCAGCCCGCCCCCGGCCCCGAGATCGCCGCCATCCTCTCCGCCCCGCTGCCCGACACCGCCGCCCGCCCTGCCCGCGACCCCGAGCCCACCCCCGCTCCCGCCGAGGGGGTCGGCGCCGGACCGGGCACCGCCCCCCGCACCGTCCCCACTCCCAAGGACCTGGCCGCCCTGCGCGCCGCCGACCGGCCCGCCCCGGCCAAGGAGCAGCCCGTCACCGCCACCCTGCGCTGGTCCTCCGACAAGGGCCTCGTCGAACGCCCGGGCCCCGCCGACTCCCCGGACGACACCGCCCTGCCCACCCTCGCCCAGCTCACCACCGCCGAGCAGCGCTGGGCCGACCGCGAGGAGGACATCACCACCGTCGGCGGCGACCCCTACGAGGTCGGCCAGGTCTTCGCCCGCCGCTGGCTCTCCCGCCTGGGCGAGCGCACCCTGCTGCCGCGCCTGGCCGCCCTCTACCCGCGCATCCCGCACCGCATCGACGGTGAGCTGCTGCGCTACGCGGCCCGGTTCGGCCTCCTCGCCCACAAGGACGACCAGATCGACGAACACGACCGGTACGCGATCCGGGCCGGCTTCTGGCGTGAGATCGACCTGCCCGCCACCGGGGAGCCGACCGCCCCGCAGCCGCTCCAGCCCGCCCGCCCGCTGACCTGACGCCGCCGCCCCGGTGACGCCGTGGGCCCGCCGACGCCCGACACGTCCGCCGGGACCCGGGCGCGAAGCAGGCGGCGCGACCCCGTAGGCTCGTCCCTCGTGAGCATGGACCGCACGGACTCCGCACCCGCCCCCGAGGGGGAAGCCGTCTGCGTCGTGCGTGACCTGGTGAAGACGTACCCGGCGACCCGGGGCAGACGCGGTGCCCCCGCGACCCCCGAGGTCCGGGCCACCGACCACGTCGACCTCGACGTGCGCGGCGGCGAGATCTTCGGTCTGCTCGGGCCCAACGGGGCCGGCAAGTCCACCCTCGTCCGGCAGCTCACCGGGCTCATGCGCCCCGACTCCGGCAGCGTCCGCCTCCTCGGCCACGACATCGTCCGCCACCCGGAGCGCGCCTCCCGGCTCCTCGCCTACCTCGGCCAGGAGTCCACCGCCCTGGACGAGCTGACCGTCGCCCTCGCCGCCGAGACCACCGCCCGGCTGCGCGGCCTGGACGCCCCGGCCGCCCGCGCCCAGCGTGACGCCGTCCTCGACGAACTCGGCCTCGGCCCGCTCGCCTCCCGGCCGCTGAAGAAGCTCTCCGGCGGACAGCGCCGCCTCGCCTGCTTCGCCACCGCCCTGGTCGGCAGCAGGCGCCTGCTGGTCCTGGACGAGCCCACCACCGGCATGGACCCGGTCGCCCGCCGCGCCGTCTGGGCCGCGGTCGACCGCCGCCGGGCCGAGGAGGGCACCACGGTGCTGCTCGTCACCCACAACGTCATCGAGGCCGAGACCGTCCTCGACCGGGTCGCCGTCCTCGAACAGGGCCGCGTCATCGCCTGCGACACCCCTTCCGGCCTCAAGGCGCACGTCGCCCACGAGGTCCGGCTCGACCTGCTGTGGCGCGAGCGGCCGCCGCTGGAGGTGCCCGAGGTCGCCGCCCTGCGGGACTTCGCCGCCGAGTCCGGCCGCCGCTGGGTGCTGCGGCTCGCGCCCGACGAGGCGCGCGCCGCCGTCGCCGCCGTCACCGGCGGCTCGGCCTTCGCGGCCCTGGACGACTTCACCCTGGCCACGCCGAGTCTCGAAGACGTCTACCTGGCACTCGGCGGCAGCGGAACGGGACTGGTGAAGACATGACAGGCGGCCCCGCGACCCCCACGACCGACCGCCGGGCCCCCGCGCCCGGCCGCGCCGCCCACGGAACGGGACCCGGCATGAGCACCACCGCCCGCACCGCCGCCCCCCGGGCCCTCGCCGCCCCCGCCCCGCTCGCCCCCCGGGCCCGGCTGCTGCCCTCCCTCGCCGCCGTCTACCGGGCCCAGCTCTCCCGGGCGCGGGTCGCCCGCATCCCGCTGCTCTTCGTCGCGACCTTCCAGTCCATCGGCATCATGATCCTGATGCGCGGCGTCGTCGACGGCGGCACCGGGGCCCACGCAGTCGTGGCCGGCTCCAGCGTCCTCGTCGTCGCCTTCGTCGCCCTCAACCTCCTCGCCCAGTACTTCGGGCAGCTCCGCGCCGGCGGCGGCCTCGACCACTACGCGACGCTGCCCGTGCCGCCCGCCGCCGTCGTCCTGGGCACCGCCGGGGCGTACGCCTCCTTCACGGCCCCCGGGACCCTGGTCACCGCGCTGGCCGGCTGTGCCCTGTTCCAGCTGCCGCTGGCCCAGCTGTGGGTGCTGATCGCGGTCGTCCCGCTCGCGGGCGCCGCCCTCTCCGGCCTCGGCGCCGCCCTCGGCCTGCTCGCGCCCCGCCCGGAACTGGCCACCCTCCTGGGCCAGCTCGGCATGTCCGCGGCGCTGCTGCTCGGCGTGCTGCCGCCCGAGCGGCTGCCCGCCCCGCTGCTCCTCGCCCGCGACCTGCTGCCCTCCACCTACGGCGTGGAGGCCTTCGCCAGGACCTTCGTGCCGCACCCCGACTGGACGGCGATCCTCGTCGACCTCGGGGTCTGCGCGGGCGTCGGAGTGGTCTCGCTGACCCTCGCCACCTGGGCGTACCGCCGGGCCGCCGTCCGCTGACCGCCCGCCGGGCCCCGATCGGACCTCCCGGCCCGCGCGCCCCGGGCCGGGCCTGGCACGATGTCCGGGTGACCGCACCGCTGAACCCGCCCCCGCCGCCGCACGGACGCCCCGGGTACGACCCGTGGCAACTGCCCGAGGGGGCTCACCCGGACCACCCCGGTACGGTCCAGGACGAACCACTCGGCCAGGAGGTCCGCAGAGCGGCGCTGACCGCTCTCGCCGTGGCCGTCCTCGGACTGCTGCTCGGCTTCCTCTGGTCCTGGCTGGCGCCGCACGTTCCGCTGGTCTCCGACGGCCAGGCCGTCTACCTCAAGGACACCGAGGGCGAACAGGCCATCGGCGCCGACGGCACCTTCGCCCTCCTCGGCCTGGCCTTCGGCGCGCTCACCGGCGTCGCCGCCTTCCTCGTCCACCGGGCCGGCGGCATCGCCATGGTCTGCGGCCTGGCCCTCGGCTCGCTGGGCGGCGCCGCCGTCGCCTGGCAGTTCGGCATGGCCCTCGGCCCCGACGGAGACGTGGTGGGCCACGCCCGCACGGCGGGTCAGGGCGTCACCTTCGACGCCCCGCTGGAACTGGGCGCCCTGGGGGTGCTGGGGGCCTGGCCCCTCGCGGCGCTCCTGGTCCACCTGGGACTGACCGCGCTGTTCGGGCCCCGGGAGGAGCCGCACGCCCCCCTGCACGGGGACGAGCAGGCCGGCTGAGGGGAAGGGGGCCGGGGCTCAGCCGCCCTCGGGGGAGTGGGGGGTGAGCCGGGCGATCGGTGCCGTGACGGCTCCGGTCAGCTCGGCCAGCACCTGGGGCGCCAGCTCCACCTCCAGGCCCCGCCTGCCCGCCGACACGCAGATCGTCGGGTGGTCGGCGGCCGAGGCGTCCAGGACGGTGGGCAGACGCTTGCGCTGGCCCAGCGGGGAGATGCCGCCGCGCACGTACCCCGTGGTGCGTTCGGCGGCGGCCGGGTCGGCCATGGCCGCCTTCTTGCCGCCGACGGCGGTGGCCAGGGCCTTCAGGTCGAGGCTGCCGGAGACCGGGACCACGGCGACGGTGAGCCTGCCGTCGACCTCGGCGACCAGGGTCTTGAAGACGCGGTCGGGGGAGACGCCCATGGCCTCGGCCGCCTCCTCGCCGTACGAGGGGTGCGCGGGATCGTGTGCGTAGGCGTGCGTGGTGTACGCGGCACCGGCGGTGGCCAGCGCCACGGTCGCGGGCGTGCCGCCGGAGTGCTTCTTCTGCTTCTTGGCCATGGGTGCCTGCTCCGGGCGGTCAGTTGAGGCTGGTGGGGGAGCGGGTCAGCTCGGTGGCCGGGAGCGAGGGCAGGTGCCGGAGCACCGCGGTCTCGCGGCGCAGCAGCGCCAGTTCGTCGCGGAGCCGGGACGCCGTGTCGGGCGCCTGGAGCAGACGCTGACGGGTGGGGACGTCCAGGACGGTGGCGGCGGCGACCAGGTAGGAGACGACGGAGGGCTCGTCGGGCAGGTCGGCGTTGGAGGTAAGGGTCAGCTCGCGGGCCCCGGCCAGACGCTTCTGGTACGCGCGGAAGGCGCGCAGGACGCCCTCGGCGAGCGCGCCCGCCTCGTCGCCCGGGTCCTCGGGCAGCGGCTCGGCCTCGGCGGTCAGGTACGGCCCCGAGGCGTCGATGGAGTGGAGGCGGACCCGGGTGGTGCCGGTGGCGAGGACCTCGTAGCCGCCGTCCTCGCGTTCGCGGATGGTGGCGGCGTCGGCGACGCAGCCGACGGCGTGCAGGGAGCGGGCCGGGTCGTCCCCGAACCCTGTCATGGGCCCGGCCTCGGGGCGCGCAGCGTCGTCGGGCATGCCCGGCTCGCTGGGCGCCACCTCGTGGCCGTCGCGGATGGCCACGACGACGAACTGGCAGGGCTCGTCGGCCTCGGGGTCCTCCGGGAGGGAGTCCAGGAGGTCGCGCATCATGGCGCGGTAACGCGCCTCGAAGACATTGAGGGGCAGCACGAGCCCCGGGAAGAGGACCGTGTTCAACGGGAAGAGCGGCAGCCGGACGGTGGTCACGACCCGCAAGCCTAATGGTCCCCGGCCTTCTCGCGCCGCCGCGTCCCCCGCAGCGGCAAGGTCGCGGCCACTTCGATGCGCACCCCGTCGCGCGCCTGGAGGAACTGGCCGAGCGGATCGCCGCTGATCCGGTCCCACGGGAAGGAGGTGGCGCGGGTGCCGATGAGACGGGCCTGCTCCAGTGCGTCGCCCCACCGTTCGAGGCGGATCAGCACGTAGAACAGGACGTTGCGGACCTCCGCGGGCCACGGGTCGCCCGCCGGGTACTCGGCGGAGAGGGCGACGGCGGTGTCGGCCGCCGCGTCCAGTCGCTCGCGCAGAACCGGGCCGCCCCGCCCGGGCGCGTCGGGGCCCCGGTGCAGTGCCCCGAAGGCGGCCCGTACCGGCAGGGCCCGCACCAGGGAGCCGGGCAGCGCGTCCTCGGCGGCCCGCTCGGCGAAGGCGAACGACTCGCGGTGCGAGCCGAACCAGGCGGCCGACAGGTACTGGAGCGCCGCCACGTGGCAGCCGTAGTGGTACGAGGAGCGGCGCACCGCCTGCTCCCAGCGCGCCTCGAACTCGGTGTGCGGGGCGCCGGTGCCCCGGGCGTGGTCGAGCGCGATCCGCCAGGGGACCGGGTCGGCGGGCTCGGCGCGGGCGGCGGCCGCGATCAGGGGGGTGACGTCGTGGAGGAGTTCGGCCCGGGCCGGCGACTCCCAGCCGCGCCGGACGGCGAGTTCGGCGCGCAGCAGCGCCACGTCGGGGTCGTGCGGTGCCGCGTAGCTCCAGGCGTCGAACCACTCGGGCCGGTTGCGGGCGAAGGCGGCGAGGCGCTGGACCTGCCGGTCGCGGGTCTCCCAGGCGGCGGCCTCGCGGCTGGCGGCGAGGACGGCGGCGGCCGGGCGGTGGTCGCCGAGCCCGGCCGCGGCGAGGGCCGGGGCGAGCCGGTCGTCGGGCAGGTCGAGGTAGACCTCCTCGTCGGGAGGCAGCCCGGTGGCGAGGCGGGGCGTGTGGGTCACCATCCGGGCCGTCCGGATCAGGGCTTGGAGCAGGGCCATCGTGCCGACCATTGAAAACCGCAGGTCGGGCCTGGACCAGAGACTCCGGGTGACGCTTTCGTATCGGTCAAAGGGTTGCCTGGGAAAAGGTCAAGAGAAGGTAAAGAAGGGGGGTGGGGCGAGTCGGGGCGCTCCCAGGGCGCAGCGCCCCGGGAGCGCCCGGGGTCACCCCCGGCGCAGCAGCCGCGTCGCCCCCGCCGCCACCGTCGTGGCGAGAATCCAGCCCAGCAGGATCAGCAGGGCCGTCACCCACTGCCACCCGCCGTCCAGGTGCCAGTAGCCGGTCTGGCCCAGATCGATGACCGGCAGGAGCAGGTCCAGGGTGAAGAGCGAGGAGCTCCACGGCGGATGCTCGTCGTCCTTGATCGGCGCCGGGTCGATCTGCGAGAAGGCCAGCGCGCTCACCGCCCAGAGCACCGCCATCCACAGCGCCGCCCGCCCGGGCCGGTAGCCGTACGCCACCGTCCAGTCCTGGACGTACCCCCAGAGCGTCCCGGCGAGGCCCAGCGTCTCCCGGCGGCGGCGCTGCTTGGCGAGGAGCACCTCGCGGGCGTCCGCGTCCTCCCCGCCGGTCCGCAGCACGGCCGCCAGCAGTTCGTACGGCTCCGGGTTGTACTCCGCAGTGGCCGCCTCCACCCAGGTCAGCCGCTCGGCGAGGGTGAAGCGGCCGCGCGGCACCAGGTTGTCGTAGGTGAAGCCGCCCATCGCCAGGCCCCCGGGCCCCGGCCAGCTCGCCGTCTGGTCCATCAGGTTGCCGACCCGGGCGCCGGAGAGCACGACCCGGCCCTGCGCCGGGCGCTCGCACAGGAACCGCAGCTCCGGGGTCTGCACCCGGCGCAGCGACAGCTCCTGGTACTCCTCCATCACGAACCGGGCCTGGTCCAGGTCGACGGCGTCGCCGATCCGGCCGTCGTCCAGCCGCACCCCGCCCCGGCACTCGAAGCGCTGCACGCGGGTGCCGCGCGCCGGGGTGGTGCCGCTGGTCAGCACCGGGTTCCCGACGCCCGCCGGGGTCAGGTAGAGGGTGCGGCCCACGGTCAACTGCGGGGCGTTGAGCGCGCGGCGGCCGTACGGGTTGGACAGGCGGCTGCCGCGCAGGCTCAGCGACACCCCGATCTGCGCGCCGCGCAGGCTCACCTCGCCGTGCGCCTCCATCATCTCCGCCTGGAGGTCCTGGCCCACGGAGAGGCCGTCGCCCAGCAGCGAGGTGCCCCGCCGGTCCCGGTGCAACACCGCCTGGTTGAGCAGCAGGTCGGTGCCGATGTGGGCGTCGGTCAGCCGCACCCCGCGGTGCACCTGGCAGCGGGGCAGGTGCAGATCGCCCTCGGTGCTGACGCGGGCCGCCTCCAGCCGGGGCAGCGAGCAGTCGACCAGCCGCAGCGTGGTGAACCGCGCCTCCGGCAGCAGCACCTCCTTGTCGAACCGGCAGCCGATCAGCTCCACGTACGGCTCGACGGTGCCGCCCGCCAGGTCCAGCACGTCGGTGATCCGCACCCCGGCCAGCTTGAGCGAGGAGACCCGGCCGGGCAGCGGGTCGGGGCCGTGCAGCAGCAGCAGGCTGACGACGCGCGCGCGGACGGTGCGCTCCTCGCCCCACGGCAGTCCGCCGTGCGGATCGTCCAGCGCGGCCTCGCCGGCCCGCAGGTCGTAGGTGCTGCCGTTGCGGAAGGACTGCCACATGCCGTACTCGGCGGCCGTCAGGCCCTCTGGCGGCTCACCGCCCTGTTCGGTGGACACGCCCCTGCCTCCCCGTGCTGTGCCGCGGACTCCTCGACGGGGTGGGCCCGCCCCGCGCGCGGCGCCGGCGGGGACGGGGCCCGTGTGCCCACCGGGGCGGGCTCCCACCCCGGTGATGCCCGCTGAGTGACGAATTGAACGCTCATCGTCACGGAATGTGTCCGACGGCCGTATCAGACGGTGATACGGGGCGCCGGTGACGCGAGGCGGTCTGAGAGAATTGCCGCGTGATCTCTCGAATCGACCTGCGCGGCGACGCCCTCCCCGAGGGCCCGGCCCTGCGCGCTCTGCTGCCCCGTGCCGACTTCGACGTGACGGCCGCCCTGGAGAAGGTGCGGCCGATCTGCGAGGACGTGCACCATCGCGGCGACGCGGCGCTGATCGAGTACGCCCAGCGGTTCGACCAGGTCGCCCTGGAGCAGGTCCGGGTCCCCGCCGAAGCCCTCGCCGAGGCGCTCGCGGGGCTCACCGGCGAGGTCCGCGCGGCCCTGGAGGAGTCGATCCGCCGCGCCCGCGCCGTCCACCGCGCCCAGCGCCGCACCGCGCACACCACCCAGGTCGTCCCCGGCGGCACCGTCACCGAGAAATGGGTCCCCGTCGACCGCGTCGGGCTGTACGCCCCGGGAGGCCGCTCGGTCTACCCCTCCTCCGTGATCATGAACGCGGTCCCCGCGCAGGAGGCCGGCGTCCCCTCCGTCGCGCTCGCCTCGCCGCCGCAGGCCGAGTTCGGCGGCCTGCCGCACCCGACGATCCTCGCCGCCTGCGCCCTCCTCGGCATCGACGAGGTCTACGCCGCGGGCGGCGCCACCGCCGTCGCGATGTTCGCGTACGGCACCGATTCCTGCCCGCCGGCCCGCATGGTCACCGGGCCCGGCAACATCTGGGTGGCGGCGGCCAAGCGCTACTTCACCGGCCTCATCGGCATCGACACCGAGGCCGGCCCCACCGAGATCGCCGTCCTCGCCGACGACACCGCCGACCCGGTGCACGTCGCCGCCGACCTGATCAGCCAGGCCGAGCACGACCCGCTGGCCGCCGCCGTCCTGGTCACCGACTCCGAGGTCCTCGCGGACGCCGTGGAGAAGGAACTGGCCCTCCAGGTCCCCGCGACCCGGCACGTCCAGGACCGCATCGCGCCCGCCCTCGCCGGCCGCCAGTCCGCCCTGGTCCTCGTCGCCGACCTGGAGGACGGCCTCAAGGTCGTCGACGCCTACGGGGCCGAGCACCTGGAGATCCAGACCGCCGACGCCGCCGCCGTCGCCGACCGGGTCCGCAACGCCGGCGCGGTCTTCGTCGGCCCGTGGGCCCCGGTCTCCCTGGGCGACTACTGCGCCGGCTCCAACCACGTACTGCCCACCGGCGGCTGCGCCTGCCACTCCTCGGGCCTGTCCGTGCAGTCCTTCCTGCGCGGCATCCACATCGTGGACTACAGCCGCGACGCCCTCGCCGACGTCGCCCGCCACGTCGTCACCCTCGCCGAGGCCGAGGACCTGCCCGCGCACGGCGCGGCGGTGAAGGCCCGGTTCGACTGGAAGGTCCCCCAGCAGTGAGCTCCACCCTCTCCCTGGACCAGCTCCCCGTCCGCGAGGAGCTGCGGGGCAAGTCGCCGTACGGCGCCCCCCAGCTCGACGTGCCGGTCCGGCTCAACACCAACGAGAACCCGTACCCGCTGCCCGAGCCGCTGGTGAGGCGGATCGCCGAGCGGGTCGCCGAGGCAGCCCGCGACCTCAACCGCTACCCGGACCGCGACGCCGTCGCGCTCCGCACCGAGCTGGCCCGCTACCTCACCCGCACCGGCGGCCACCCGGTCACCTTCGAGCAGGTCTGGGCCGCCAACGGCTCCAACGAGGTGCTCCAGCAACTCCTCCAGGCGTTCGGCGGGCCCGGCCGCACCGCGCTGGGCTTCGAGCCCTCGTACTCGATGCACAGCCTGATCGCGCGCGGCACCAACACCGGCTGGGTCTCCGGGCCCCGCCGCGAGGACTTCACCGTCGACGTCGAGGCGGCCCGGCGGGCCATCGCCGCCCACCGCCCCGACGTGGTCTTCATCACCTCGCCCAACAACCCCACCGGCACCGCCGTCGACCGCGAGACGGTCCTCGCCCTCCACGACGCGGCGCAGGCCGCCAAGCCGGCCATGGTCGTGGTGGACGAGGCGTACGTCGAGTTCAGCCACGGCGACTCGCTGCTGCCGCTGCTGGCCGGCCGCCCCCACCTGGTGATCTCCCGCACCATGTCGAAGGCGTTCGGCGCCGCCGGGCTGCGCCTCGGCTACCTCGCCGCCGACCCGGCCGTGGTCGACGCCCTCCAGCTGGTCCGCCTGCCGTACCACCTCTCGGCCGTCACCCAGGCCACCGCGCTCGCCGCCCTGGAGCACACCGACACGCTGCTCGGCTACGTCGACCGCCTCAAGGCCGAACGCGACCGCGTCGTCAGCCGGTTGCGCGCGCAGGGGCTCGACGTCACCGACTCCGACGCCAACTTCGTCCAGTTCGGCCGCTTCGACGGCCCCGGCGGCCAGCACGCCGTCTGGCGGCGGCTCCTCGACCACGGCGTCCTGGTCCGCGACAACGGCGTCCCCGGGTGGCTGCGCGTCAGCACAGGCACCCCCGAAGAGAACACCGCTTTCCTCGAAGCGGTACGCGAGGTGGTCGGGTCGGCCCCTGACAACGACCCAGAGCGCCCCGGCGGCGAAGACCGCCCGAAAAACAAGGAGCAGAAGTCATGAGCCGCGTCGGGCGCGTCGAGCGCACCACCAAGGAGACCTCGGTCCTGGTCGAGATCGACCTCGACGGCACCGGGCAGGTCGATGTCGCCACCGGCGTCGGCTTCTACGACCACATGCTGGACCAGCTCGGCCGCCACGGCCTCTTCGACCTGCGGGTCAAGACCGACGGCGACCTGCACATCGACACGCACCACACCATCGAGGACACCGCCCTCGCGCTGGGCGCCGCCTTCAAGCAGGCGCTCGGCGACAAGGCCGGCATCTACCGCTTCGGCAACTGCACCGTGCCGCTGGACGAGTCCCTCGCCCAGGTCACCGTCGACCTCTCCGGCCGCCCGTACCTCGTGCACACCGAGCCGGAGAACATGGCGCCGATGATCGGCGACTACGACACCACGATGACCCGGCACATCCTGGACTCGTTCGTCGCCCAGGCGCAGATCGCCCTGCACGTCCACGTCCCCTACGGGCGCAACGCGCACCACATCGTGGAGTGCCAGTTCAAGGCGCTGGCCCGCGCGCTGCGCTACGCCTGCGAGCGCGACACCCGCGCCGCCGGAACCATCCCCTCCACGAAGGGTGCCCTGTAACCGTGAACGGTGTCTCCACCGCGCTGATCGTGCTCGGCCTGTTCTTCCTCGGCGGCGTCTACTCCTTCTACAAGCAGAAGCTGCCCACCGGTGTCCTCGTGGTGCTGGGGATCGGCGCCGTCATGTCCCTCACGGCGGGCCTGCTCCGCCTGGACGTCTGGGGGTGAGGCCATGACCACCAAGAGCGTCGTCGTCCTCGACTACGGCTTCGGCAACGTCCGCTCCGCCGAGCGGGCCCTCGCCCGGGCCGGTGCCGAGGTCGAGATCACCCGCGACTACGACCGCGCCATGAACGCCGACGGCCTGCTGGTCCCCGGCGTCGGCGCCTTCGCCTCCTGCATGGCCGGGCTCAAGGAGGCCCGCGGCGACTGGATCATCGGCCGCCGCCTCTCCGGCGGCCGCCCCGTCATGGGCATCTGCGTCGGCATGCAGATCCTCTTCGCAGGCGGCATCGAGCACGGAGTCGAGACCGAGGGCCTGGACGAGTGGCCCGGCACGGTCGGCCCGCTCAAGGCCGAGGTCGTCCCCCACATGGGGTGGAACACCGTGCGGGCGGCGGCCGGTTCGCGCCTCTTCCAGGGCGTCGACCCCGACGAGCGCTTCTACTTCGTCCACTCCTACGCGGTCCACGACTGGACCCTGGAGGTCACCAACCCGGCGATCCGCGCACCCCAGGTCAGCTGGTCCACCTACGGTGAGCCGTTCGTGGCCGCCGTGGAGAACGGCGCCCTGTGGGCCACCCAGTTCCACCCCGAGAAGTCCGGCGACGCCGGAGCCCAGCTCCTCACCAACTGGATCGAGACCCTCTGATCATGGCCAAGCAGCTCGAACTCCTCCCCGCCGTCGACGTCCGCGACGGCCAGGCCGTCCGCCTGGTCCACGGTGAGTCCGGTACGGAGACCTCCTACGGCTCGCCCCTGGAGGCGGCCCTCGCCTGGCAGCGCTCCGGTGCCGAGTGGCTGCACCTCGTCGACCTCGACGCCGCCTTCGGCACCGGCGACAACCGGCAGCTCATCGCCGAGGTCGCCGGCGCTATGGACATCAAGGTCGAACTCTCCGGCGGCATCCGCGACGACGACACCCTCGCCGCCGCCCTCGCCACCGGCTGCACCCGCGTCAACCTCGGCACCGCCGCCCTGGAGACTCCCGAGTGGGTCGCCAAGGTCATCGCCGAACACGGCGACCGCGTAGCCGTCGGCCTCGACGTGCGCGGCACCACCCTGCGCGGCCGTGGCTGGACCCGCGACGGCGGCGACCTCTACGAGACCCTGACCCGCCTCGACTCCGAGGGCTGCGCCCGGTACGTCGTCACCGACATCGCCAAGGACGGCACCCTCCAGGGTCCCAACCTGGAGCTGCTGAAGAACGTCTGCGCCGCCACCGACCGGCCCGTCGTCGCCTCCGGCGGCGTCTCCTCCCTGGACGACCTGCGCGCACTCGCCTCCCTGGTGGACGAGGGCGTCGAGGGCGCCATCGTCGGCAAGGCCCTCTACGCCAAGGCGTTCACCCTCGAAGAGGCCCTGAAAGCCGTGGCGTGACCGTGGCGGAAGGCCGCCGGGAGCGGATACGCCGGACCTCCTCCGGCGGCCCCCGGGAGGACGTCCTCGGGTGGTCCCGGGCCGTCCTCCTGCCCGACGGCCTCGCCCCGGTGTCCGGTCGCACCTCCGTCGTGGACGGCGAACCGGCCCGCGAGGGCGACCCCGACGAGCAGACCCGGACCGCCTTCCGCGCCGCCCTCGACCCTCTGGCCGAACGGGGCCTGGGCGCCGAGGGCGGGGTCCGCACCCGTAGGTACCTCTCGCAGGCCCGCGACCGCGAAGCGGCCGGGCGTGCCCACCACGAACCATCCGACGCGGTCCGACCCGCCGCGTCCATGATCATCGTCTCCGGCTTCACCGACCCCCGGCTGGTCGTCGAGGTCGAGGCGTACCGAGGAGCTGCCCGATGACCCTCGCGGTCCGAGTCATCCCCTGCCTGGACGTGGACGGCGGCCGCGTCGTCAAGGGCGTCAACTTCCAGAACCTGCGCGACGCGGGCGACCCCGTCGAGATGGCCAAGGTCTACGACGCCGAGGGCGCCGACGAGCTGACCTTCCTCGACATCACCGCCTCCTCCGGCAACCGCGAGACCACCTACGACGTGGTCCGCCGCACCGCCGAGCAGGTCTTCATCCCGCTCACCGTCGGCGGCGGCGTCCGCACCGCCGAGGACGTGGACAAGCTGCTGCGCGCCGGGGCCGACAAGGTGGGCGTCAACACCGCCGCCATCGCCCGCCCCGAGCTGATCCGCGAGATCGCCGAGCGGTTCGGCCGCCAGGTCCTCGTCCTCTCCGTCGACGCCCGCCGCGGCGAGGGCGGCGGCTTCGAGGTCACCACCCACGGCGGGCGCCGCGGTACCGGCATCGACGCCGTCGAGTGGGCCCACCGCGCCGCCGAACTCGGCGTCGGCGAGATCCTGCTCAACTCCATGGACGCCGACGGCACCAAGGACGGCTACGACCTGGAGATGATCGCCGAGGTCCGCCGCCACGTCACCGTCCCCGTCATCGCCTCCGGCGGTGCCGGCCGGGTCACCGACTTCGCCCCCGCCGTCGAGGCCGGGGCGGACGCGGTCCTCGCCGCCTCCGTCTTCCACTTCGGCGAACTGCGCATCGGCGACGTGAAGGGCGCGCTGCGCGACGCGGGCCGGCCGGTGCGCTGAGCCGCCCCCGCTCCCCGGGGCTCCTGGAATCCGGGGAGCGGCAAAAGCTGCGGGAGCGCTCGCAGTCGACCGGGAATCGGGCAGGGCCGCCGCGGCAGCGCTGCGGCCCTGCCGCTCGGCGGACCGGGAAGGGCTCATCGGCCTCCGCGTGCGCGCCGGCGGTGAAGAGGGCAGGGCGCACGGGCCCCTGGGGGGAACCCGGCGCGTACCCCGCCCACCTCCACATCGACCCGTTCCCCGGGCATCGGCGCCAGGGTCGCGGACGGCGGCCGGCGGAGGCGTACCCCGCCGCCCTGCGGGCCCGTCTCATGACCGGCGTCCCAGCGGGGCACGGTCATCGCCGAAACCCCGGCCCGCGCCCTCGGCGACCGCACGGGCTTCCCCGAGGCCCCGGGCCGCTCACCTGCCTCGGACCGCGGCCGGCCCGCCCGTGGCCGGGCCGGAGCCGGGTCAGGAACCGCTGTGAGCCTTCGCCACGGAGGCCACCAGCGCGGTCAGCGCCGGTACCGAGACGCCCGAGCGGTCCGCCTGGCGGAGCAGGGCGTGGCCGACGGCCTCGATCTCCACCGGGCGGCCGGCGGCGGCGTCCCGCTGCATGGAGGAACGCATCCCCTCCGGGCAGCCGTCGAACCTCGCCAGCAGCGCGGACGCCTCCGTCGCCACCCCGACGGCCCCCGCCAGCCGGGCCAACTCCTCCAGCACGGACGTCAGTTCCTCGCGGTGCTCGCTGCGTACGGTGCCCACCGGGGCGGCGTGGCGGGTGGTCAGGAGGGCGAACGGGGCGAGGAAGGCCAGCTTGTCCCAGAGCAGGGCGGCCTCGTCCTCGCGGACCAGGCCACCCATGCCGGCGTCCTCCAGGAGCGCGCCGAGCGCGGCGGTCCGGGCGGCCGGGGCGGAGGCACGGGCCAGCTCGACCCGGCAGAACGGGGTGGCGTGCTCGATGACGCCCGGCGCGGTCCGCGTCGACTCCGCCCAGATGACGGCGGGGACGACCTGCCCGGCCGGGTAGGTCTCCCGCAACAGGGCGACGTGCTCGAAGCCGTTGAGCAGCGGCAGCACCAGGCCGGAGCCGAGCGCGGCGGCCGGGACCCGCTGGAGCGCCTGAGCGAGCCCCGTCTCCTTGGTGGCGACCACGCACAGGTCGACCGGCTCGGTCAGCTCCGTGACCGCCTCGACGGACAGGGTGCCGTCCCCGAAGTGCCCGCTGCGCAGGGTGAGGCCCCGCGCGTCCAGCGCCTTGGCGGTCGGCTCGCTCGCCACCACGATCACCCGGTGCCCCCGGCGGGCCAGCAGCGAGGCCACCAGGCCGCCGATGCCGCCGGGGCCGAGGACCGCCACCGTCCAGGGGGCGGGGTTCTGTTCCGTCGTCGTTCGTGTGTTCATGGGAGCAGGGTGCCAGAGGCCCCACCGCCCCGGCTCCCGGTTTCAGAAGCCGAGCTCCTCGGTGGCCCGGGCCTTGGCGACCGCGTCCTCCTCGCCGTCCAGCGCGACCTCGGCGTGGGCCTGGCGGCCCATCGCGAAGAGGGTCAGCTCGCCGGGCTCCCCGGTGACCGTGACCACCGGCGTCCCCCGGTGCGCCACCGCCGTCCGCCCGTCGGGGCGGCGCAGCACCAGACCCACCGGCGCCTTGCGGCCCAGGCCCCGGGCCATCTTCTCCAGCCGGGACCAGAGCACGTCGGAGAAGACCGGGTCCAGCTCGCGGCCCGTCCACTCCGGCTGCGCCCGGCGGACGTCCTCGGCGTGCACGTAGAACTCGACGGTGTTGGCCGCCTCGTCGATCTGCTTGAGACCGAAGGGCGAGAAGCGCGGCGGGCCGGTGCGGATGAGCTGGACCAGTTCGTCGTACGGCTTGGCGGTGAACTCGGCCTGCACCCGCTCCAGGCGGCCCGCCAGCGGCTTGACGAGCATCCCGCCCGCCGCGTCGGGGCGGCGCTCGCGGAGTACCACGTGAGCGGCGAGGTCCCTGGTCAGCCACCCCTCGCAGAGCGTCGGGGCCTCGGGGCCCGCGGACTCCAACAGATCGGCCAGGAGAAGGCGTTCACGCTTCGCATGAGTCGACATGCGGCCAGCCTACGGCCGCCTTCGCGCCCTGGCCACGGCCGCCGCGCCCGCTCACCCTCACGGGCCCGGCACAATGGACGCCATGAGCAGCAGCACGCCCGGACCCTCGGCCGGACTCGACCCGGCCGTCGCCTCCCGCCTCAAGCGCACCGCCGACGGCCTGGTCCCCGCCGTCGCCCAGCAGTACGACACCGGGGAGGTGCTGATGATGGGGTGGATGGACGACGAGGCCCTGCACCGGACCCTCACCACCGGCCGCTGCACCTACTGGTCCCGCAGCCGGGGCGAGTACTGGGTCAAGGGCGACACCTCGGGCCACGTCCAGCACGTCAAGTCGGTGGCGCTCGACTGCGACGGGGACACCCTGCTGGTCAAGGTCGACCAGGTCGGCGCGGCCTGCCACACCGGGGCCCGGACCTGCTTCGACGAGGACGTCCTGCTCTGACCCGCCGGCCGCCGGGCCCCGGCCGGGCGGTCAGCGCGAGGTGTAGCGCAGGGTGATCGTCTCGCCGTCGCGGAAGACGATCCCGTCCGCGTCGCCGGCCCACGGCCGCCCGTCCACCCACGCCAGCGGAGCCCCGAACCGGGTGTCCTCGCGGGGCGTGCCCCACTCGGTGAGGAGCTGGCCGAGGGTGAAGTCGCGCCACTCGGCCGACTCCACGTGGACGGTGCCGGTCTCGTCGTGGGTGTGCAGCGGGCTGTAGCGGGGAGCGGGGCCCGAGCGGTCGATGCCGATGTCGGCGGGGACCGTCACCCGCTCGCCGTCGGCGAACACCTCCAGGGTGGTGTGGATGTGCATCGCCAGCTGCTCCGTGTCGAGCATCGTCAGGCCGGCCGCCTCCACCTGGGCCGCCGTGTTCTTCGCCGCCGGCCACTGCACCCCGCCCGCCACGGCGGCGGCGGGCCCCGCGGCCAGCAGCAGCGCCAGCGAGGCCGCGCAGAGCGTACGGCGCACCAGTGGCAGCGCGCGGCGGGCACGGGCGGCGGAGGGAGAGGGGAAGGAGGCGGGGGAGTGCTGAACAGTCATGGATCATGTTCTAGCGGTCCGGGCCCCCAGAGACGGTCCGCGACACGGAACGCGCCCTGACCGCTCGCCTCCAGCCTCTATCCTTCCGCGCATGGACCTCGACACCTTCCGCAAGCTCGCCCAGGACCGCCGGGTCGTCCCCGTCGGCCGCAAGCTCCTGGTGGACGGCGACACCCCGGTCGGCCTCTACCGCAAGCTGGCCGCCGAACGCCCCGGCACCTTCCTCCTGGAGTCCGCCGAGAACGGCCGGAGCTGGTCGCGGTACTCCTTCGTCGGGGTCCGCAGCGCCGCGACCCTCACCGCCCGTGACGGCGAGGCCCACTGGCTCGGCACCCCGCCCGCCGGCGTCCCCACCGAAGGCGACCCGCTGGCCGTGCTCCGCGCCACCGTCGAGACCCTGCACACCCCCGACGACCCGGCCCAGGACCTGCCGCCCTTCACCGGCGGCATGGTCGGCTACCTCGGCTACGACGTCGTCCGCCGCCTGGAGAGGGTCGGCGAGGGCGGCCGCGACGACCTGCGCGTCCCCGAGCTGACCATGCTCCTCACCTCCGACCTCGCTGTCCTCGACCACTGGGACGGCTCGGTCCTGCTGATCGCCAACGCCATCAACCACAACGACCTCGACACCGGCGTGGACGAGGCGTACGCCGACGCCGTCGCCCGGCTCGACGCCATGGAGGCCGACCTGGCCCGGCCCGTCCTCGCGCCGCCGCTGGCGCTGCCGGAGTCCGAACTCCCCGCCTTCACCGGCGAGTGGGGCGGCGCGGCGTACCGGGCGGCCGTCGAGGACATCAAGGAGCGCATCCGGGCCGGGGAGGCGTTCCAGGTGGTCCCCTCGCAGCGGTTCGAGACGCCCTGCACCGCCTCCGCCCTCGACGTGTACCGGGTGCTGCGCGCCACCAACCCCTCCCCCTACATGTACCTGTTCCGCCTCGACGGCTTCGACATCGTCGGCTCCAGCCCGGAGGCGCTCGTCAAGGTCGAGGACGGCCGGGCGATGGTCCACCCCATCGCCGGGACCCGGCCGCGCGGCGCCACCCCGCAGGACGACCAGGCGCTCGCCGAGGAACTCCTCGCCGACCCCAAGGAGCGCGCCGAGCACCTGATGCTCGTCGACCTCGGCCGCAACGACCTCGGCCGGGTCTGCTCGCCCGGCAGCGTCGAGGTGGTCGACTTCATGTCGGTCGAGAAGTACTCGCACGTCATGCACATCGTCTCGACCGTCACCGGCGAGGTCGCGCCCGGCCGCACCGCCTTCGACGTGCTCACCGCCTGCTTCCCCGCCGGCACCCTCTCCGGCGCCCCCAAGCCCCGGGCCCTCCAGATCATCGACGAGCTGGAGCCGACCCGGCGCGGCCTGTACGGAGGCTGCGTCGGCTACCTCGACTTCGCGGGGAACTCCGACACCGCCATCGCCATCCGCACCGCCCTGCTCCGCGACGGCACCGCCCACGTCCAGGCCGGAGCCGGGGTCGTCGCCGACTCCGACCCGGTCGCCGAGGACACCGAGTGCCGCAACAAGGCCGCCGCGGTCCTGCGCGCCGTGCACACCGCCAACCGGCTCGGTACGGCCTGAGCGGGGCCGGCCGCGCCCACCGGTGCCCCCGCCCCGCCGGCCGGCGGCGCACGTGAGGGATAGTGGAGGGGTGACTTCAGCCGTACCCCAGCCCCGAACCGAAGCCGCACCGCCCGGCGGGCCCGGCGGAGCCCGCCGCGGCGCCCGGCGCAGCCTCGCCCTGGCGCTGCTGCTCGGCGCCGTCGGCGCTGCGGTCTCCCTGCTCGCCACCCGCCAGACCTGGGCGCGCGGCAGCGTCGCGGTGGCCGGCGGCGACTTCCCGCTCACCGCCACCGGCAGCGACGTCACCGGCGTCCCCGCCGCCCTGGCCGTCGTCGGCCTGGCCGCGCTCGTCGCCGTCCTCGCGGTCCGCCGCGCCGGCCGCTACCTGGTCTCCGGGCTCCTGGCCCTCTCCGGCGCGGGCACCGTCGCCGCCGCACTGCTGGGCGTCGGCGACAGCGCCGCCCTGGACGAGAAGGCCGCCGAGGCCAGTGGCGACACCGCCGCCGCCGTCACCGGCCTGACCCACACCGGATGGCCCTACGCGGCCGTCGTCGGCGGCGCCCTGCTGCTCGTCGCCGGGCTGCTCGCCCTCTGGTTCGGCCGCCGCTGGCCCGCCATGTCCGGCCGCTACGAGCGCGACGGCACCCCCCGCGCCCGCAAGACCGCCCCCGCCGTCGACCCCGACCGGCCCGAGGACCTGTGGAAGGCCCTGGACCGGGGCGAGGACCCGACCCGCGAGAGTTGACCGGGCCGCGCCGCACCCCGAGCGCGCCCCACTCGCCGCCGTACGGAACAATGAGCGCCGAGCCCCGCCGTCACGACGCGGCGCCGGGATCATTCCGTAACCCCTTACAGCAACCGAGGAGCAAGACATGTCGGGCAGCAGCCACGGCCACACTCTGGCCGCGTGGACCGGCGTCATCATCTCCTTCATCGGCTTCTGCGTGGCCGGTGTCTTCATGGTGATGGCCAACGTCGTCGGTTTCTGGGCCGGAATGGCCGTCATCCTGGCCGGTGCCGCCGTCGGCGGCATCATGCACCTGATGGGCCTCGGGCAGAAGCGGATGGGCCGCGCGGCCGTCGAGCAGAAGACCGCCAACGCCGCCTGACCGGTCGCCGCACCCGCAGCGGGGCCCCGCCGGCACGTCCGGCGGGGCCCGCGCGCGTTCAGGCCCGTTCGGCCCACCCCGGGCGCGGCCGGCTGGGCGCCGGGGAGCGCGCCGGGCCACAATGCCCGCGTGAGCGCTCCCGCCGAACCGGCCGCCCCGCCGCCCACCGCCGGCCCCCCGAGGCCCCCCGGCCCCGCCCGAAGGCTCGCCGTACCCGCCGGGGTGCTGGCCGCCACCGTCGCGGCCTTCGCCTACGTGGGCACCGTCGACCCCAACGAGCCAGGCCACTACCCGGCCTGCCCGCTGCTGACGTACGCCGGGATCTGGTGCCCGGGCTGCGGCGGGCTGCGCAGCGCCCACGCCGTCTGGCACGGCGATCTGGCCGCCGCCCTGACCGCCAACGCGCTCGCCGTCGCCGGGTACGCGCTCTTCGCCGCCGGCTGGCTGGTGTGGGCGGTGGGCGCGGCCCGGGGGCGGCCGTTCCGGCCCGCGTTCGGGCGGGCGCACGCCTGGGCCGCCGGGGTGGCCCTCATCTGTTTCGGCGTGGCCCGAAACCTGCCCCAAGGGGCCTGGCTGCACCCCTGACCCATCCCCGGGGCACCACTGCTGAGCTGCGACGGAACACACAGGACGGAGAACCTGGACTGTCCACCGGGTGGGACCGGAGCCGACCGGATGCGCTCCCACCGGCCCCCGGCCGCTACCATCGCAGGTGCCTCCTCCTCCGCGGCGTCATGACCGGACGCGTCCGGATCGAGGCGGGGGTCACCGAGACCACCAGCACTACCGTTCGGGAAAGGGGGCCGCTCGCGTGAGTGTGCTCGACGAGATCATCGACGGAGTCCGTGCCGACCTCGCGGAGCGGCAGGCGCGCGTCAGCCTCGACGAGCTCAAGGAGCGCGCGGCCGCCGCCCCCCAGGCCCGCGACGGCTACGCCGCGCTGCACGGCGACGGCGTCAGCGTCATCTGCGAGGTCAAGCGGTCCAGCCCCTCCAAGGGCGCCCTGGCCGCCATCGCCGACCCGGCCGGCCTCGCCGCCGACTACGAGGAGGGCGGCGCCTCCGTCATCTCCGTCCTCACCGAGCAGCGCCGCTTCGGCGGTTCGCTCGCCGACCTGGAGGCGGTCCGCGCCAAGGTCGACATCCCGGTCCTGCGCAAGGACTTCATCGTCACCGCCTACCAGCTGTGGGAGGCCCGCGCGTACGGCGCCGACCTCGCCCTGCTGATCGTCGCCGCCCTCGACCAGCCCGCGCTGGTCTCCCTCATCGAGCGCGCCGAGTCCATCGGGCTCACCCCGCTCGTCGAGGTGCACGACGAGGAGGAGGCCGAGCGCGCCCTGGAGGCCGGGGCCCGCGTCATCGGCGTCAACGCCCGCAACCTCAAGACCCTCAAGGTCGACCGCGGCACCTTCGAGCGCGTCGCCCCGGAGATCCCCGCCGACCGCGTGCGGATCGCCGAGTCCGGCGTCCGCGGCCCGCACGACCTCATCGCCTACGCCAATGCCGGCGCCGACGCCGTCCTGGTCGGCGAGTCGCTGGTCACCGGCCGCGACCCGAAGACCGCCGTGGCCGACCTGGTCGCCGCCGGCGCCCACCCGGCGCTGCGGCACGGACGGGGCTGACCAGCCCATGCCCATGCCCCTGGCCCGACCCCGGCGTGCCACGCCGGCCGCCTGCGGACCGCCGCGCCTGATGCGCGGCTGCCGTCCGCGAGGCTGCCGCGCGCCCGCCCGCCGGGTCCACGGGCGCCGGGTGCGGTACGTCATCGGGGACGAGCCCGGACAGGTCAACGGCATGCGATGGTGCCGCTGAGCGACAGCTCAGCGACCGCCCCCTTCCCTCCCGGCCCCGGCGCGCCAGCGCGCCCGCGCCGCCGCGCCCCGGCGCGCCCGGAGGCGGTCCCACGCATCCCTGCCGATCCGTCCGCCTCGCTCAGGAGTTCCGTCATGCCCAGCGAGTTCTTCCGTCCCGACCCCGAGGGGCTCAGCCCCGACGCCCAGGGCTACTTCGGCCCCTACGGCGGCAAGTTCATCCCGGAGGCGCTGGTCGCCGCCGTGGACGAGGTCGCCGTCGAGTACGACAAGGCCAAGTCCGACCCGGCCTTCGCCGCCGAACTGGACGGCCTGCTCGTCCACTACACCGGCCGGCCCAGCCCTCTCACCGAGGTACGCCGCTTCGCCGAGCACGCCGGGGGTGCCCGGGTCTTCCTCAAGCGGGAGGACCTCAACCACACCGGCTCCCACAAGATCAACAACGTTCTCGGCCAGGCCCTGCTGACCCGCCGCATGGGCAAGACCCGGGTCATCGCCGAGACCGGCGCCGGCCAGCACGGCGTCGCCACCGCCACCGCCTGCGCCCTCTTCGGCCTGGACTGCACCATCTACATGGGCGAGGTCGACACCGAGCGCCAGGCGCTCAACGTCGCCCGGATGCGGATGCTCGGTGCCGAGGTCGTCGCCGTGAAGTCCGGCAGCCGCACCCTCAAGGACGCCATCAACGAGGCGTTCCGCGACTGGGTCGCCAACGTCGACTCCACCCACTACCTCTTCGGCACGGTCGCCGGGCCGCACCCCTTCCCCGCCATGGTCCGCGACTTCCACCGGGTCATCGGCGTCGAGGCCCGCCGCCAGGTCCTGGAGCGCGCCGGGCGGCTGCCCGACGCCGCCGTGGCCTGCGTCGGCGGCGGCTCCAACGCCATCGGCCTCTTCCACGCCTTCCTGCCCGACACCGGCGTCCGCCTCATCGGCTGCGAGCCCGCCGGGCGCGGCGTGGAGACCGGCGAGCACGCCGCCACCCTCACCGCTGGCGAGCCCGGCATCCTGCACGGCTCCCGCTCCTACGTCCTCCAGGACGAGGAGGGCCAGATCACCGAGCCCTACTCGATCTCCGCCGGGCTCGACTACCCGGGCATCGGCCCCGAGCACGCCCACCTCAAGGACACCGGCCGGGGCGAGTACCGGGCCGTCACCGACGCCGACGCCATGGAGGCGCTGCGGCTGCTGTCGCGCACCGAGGGCGTCATCCCGGCCATCGAGAGCGCCCACGCCCTCGCCGGGGCGCTCGACGTGGGCCGCGAACTGGGCCCCGAGGGCCTGATCGTCGTGAGCCTCTCCGGGCGCGGCGACAAGGACATGGACACCGCCGCCCGCTACTTCGGGCTGTACGACGTGGACGCCGAGGTCGCGGCGGACGAGGAGGGCACCAAGTGAGCGGGAACATCCAGCTGCTGGACGACACCCTGGCCCGGACCCGCGAGGAGGGCCGCGCCGCCCTCATCGCCTACCTGCCGGCCGGGTTCCCCACCGTCGACGGCGGCATCGACGCGATCAAGGCCGTCCTCGACGCGGGCGCCGACATCGTGGAGGTCGGGCTTCCGCACAGCGACCCGGTGCTCGACGGGCCCGTCATCCAGACCGCCGACGACATCGCCCTGCGCGGTGGCCTGAAGATCGCGGACGTGCTCCGCACCGTCCGCGAGGCCCACCAGGCCACCGGCAAGCCCGTGCTCGTCATGACGTACTGGAACCCGGTCGACCGCTACGGCGTCGACCGGTTCACCCAGGAGCTGGCCGAGGCCGGCGGCGCCGGGTGCATCCTGCCCGACCTGCCGGTGCAGGAGGCGGACCTGTGGCGCGAGCACGCGGCCAAGCACGGCCTCGCCACCGTCTTCGTCGTCGCCCCCAGCAGCCGCGACGCCCGGCTCGCGGAGATCACCGCGGCCGGCTCCGGCTTCGTCTACGCCGCCTCCCTGATGGGTGTCACCGGCACCCGCGACTCCGTCGGCGAGCAGGCCCGCGCCCTGGTGGAGCGGACCCGCGCCGCCGGGCCGCTGCCGGTCTGCGTCGGCATCGGCGTCTCCAACGCGGTCCAGGCCGCCGAGGTCGCCGAGTTCGCCGACGGTGTCATCGTCGGCTCCGCCTTCGTCAAGCGGATGCTCGACGCCCCGGACGCCGCCGCCGGCATCGACGCCGTCCGCGCGCTCGCCGCCGAACTCGCCGAAGGCGTCCGCCGCACCGGCTGAGCCGGGCACTTGGGGCGCGCCGGACCCGGGCGGTGTTCGCACGCCCGGCCCGTCCCCTCACCCGTACGGGTGGACCTCGGCCCGGACAGGCGCATACGCGCCGGTCCGGGTCGTTTGTCCGGGTGTGAGTGAGACGAACCGTGAGGGAAAGCGCGCCGCCCGTGAGCGGCTCCAGGCCGAGCGTGCCAAGGAAGAGGTCCGGAGCAAGCGCCGCCGGGGCCTGGTGGCCGGCGGCGCGGTGGTGGGGGTGCTCGCCCTCGCCGCCGCCGTCGGCGTCATCGCGGCCAACGCGGGCGAGACCGAGCAGCAGGCCGGCCCGGTCGTCGCCCCCAAGGGTGCCGCCGGAGAGGACGGCCTCGCCATCCCCGCCGGCGACGCCTCCGCCAGGTCCACCCTGGTCATCTGGGAGGACTTCCGCTGCCCGGCCTGCGCCAACTTCGAGAACACCTACCGCTCGACCATCCACGAGCTGACCGAGAAGGGCCTGCTGAAGGTCGAGTACCACCTCGCCACCCTCATCGACGGCAACATGCGCGGCGAGGGCTCGCACCGCGCCGCCAACGCCGCCGTCTGCGCCCAGGACGCCGGGAAGTTCCCCGAGTACCACGACGTCCTCTTCGCCAACCAGCCGCTGGAGACGGACGACGCCTTCGCCAGCAACGACCGCCTGCTGGAGCTGGCGGGGAAGGTGGACGGCCTGGTCACCCCCGAGTTCCGCTCCTGCGTGCGGGACGGCGGCCACGACGCCTGGGTCGCCGAGTCCCACAAGGCGTTCCAGAAGGGCAACTTCCCCGGCACCCCGACCGTGCTGCTCAACGGCAAGAGCGTCTTCGGCGACCAGAAGGACCCGCTCACCCCCGCCAAGCTCAAGCAGCTCGTCGAGGAGAAGGCCGGAGCCTGACCGGGACCGGCACCCGCCCCCGGCGCCGCACGGGGGCACGCCGGCCCCGTTATGGAGCCGTTGCCCGGCCGGGGG
Organism: Streptomyces sp. BBFR102; assembly: GCF_051397025.1. Taxonomy (NCBI): domain Bacteria; kingdom Bacillati; phylum Actinomycetota; class Actinomycetes; order Kitasatosporales; family Streptomycetaceae; genus Streptomyces; species Streptomyces sp. BBFR102. Next base: position 1,090,059 of record NZ_CP195757.1, on the reverse strand, counting down.
CCCCGTCCCCGCGCCGGGCACGGTAGCGTCGGGTCTTGCCATGGACCTTGCCTATATCCCCAGCCCCTCGCACGGTGTGCTCTACCTGGGCCCCGTACCGTTGCGCGGCTACGCGTTCTGCATCATCATCGGCGTCTTCGTGGGCGTCTGGTACGGCAACCGGAGGTGGGTCGCGCGCGGCGGCCGTTCCGGCACCGTCGCCGACATCGCCGTGTGGGCCGTACCCTTCGGCCTCGTCGGCGGTCGCCTCTACCACGTCGTCACCGACTACCAGCTGTACTTCGGTGAGGGCCGCGACTGGGTGGACGCCTTCAAGATCTGGGAGGGCGGCCTCGGCATCTGGGGCGCCATCGCGCTCGGTGCCGTCGGCGCCTGGATCGGCTGCCGCCGCCGCGGCATCCCGCTCCCGGCCTACGCCGATGCCCTCGCCCCCGGCATCGCCTTCGCCCAGGCCATCGGCCGCTGGGGCAACTGGTTCAACCAGGAGCTCTACGGCCGCGCCACCGACCTGCCCTGGGCGGTGAAGATCACCAGCGTCGACGGCGGCCGGGTCCCCGGCACCTACCACCCGACCTTCCTCTACGAGTCGCTGTGGTGCGTCGGCGTCGCCCTCCTGGTGATCTGGGCCGACCGCCGCTTCAAGCTCGGCCACGGCCGCGCCTTCGCCCTGTACGTCGCCGCCTACTGCGCCGGGCGGGCCTGGATCGAGTACATGCGCGTCGACGAGGCCCACCACATCCTGGGCCTGCGGCTCAACGTCTGGACGGCGATCATCGTCTTCGTCCTGGCCCTCACCTACATCGTGCTCTGCGCCCGGCTGCGCCCCGGCCGCGAGGAGATCGTCGAACCGGCGGCCGAGGACGACGGGATCACCGGCTCGGATGACGCCGAGGACGACGGCGCCGGGCCCGCGGACACCGCGGCGGCCGGCGCCGGCAGCGGCAAGGACCTCCGCAAGAGCCCGGGGAAGACCGGCAACGACTGACCCCGGCCCGACTGCCGAAGGCCGCCGCCTCCCTCCGGGGAAGCGGCGGCCTTCGCCGTCGTACGAGCCCGGGCCGCGGGCCCGCCGTGGTCGGTCCCCCGCGCCTCCAGCGGCGGCGTCCGCCGGGCCGCCGCGACCACCGCCGCGCCCACGGACCGCCCGTCGGGCAGCGCCTGCGCCCCCGCCTCGACGGCCACCGCCGTCACGTGGACACCGCCGGGCAGGCCGCGTCGATCTCGGACCGGTACGGCAGCGAGGCGGCCCCGCCCGGCCGCCCCAGGGACAGCGCGGACGCCGCCGACGCCCACTCCAGCGCCCGTGCCGTCGGCCTCCCCTCGCAGAGTGCCACCGCCAGGGCGCCCGCGAAGGCGTCCCTGGCGCCCGTCGTGTCCACCGCCGTCGCCTCCGGCGCCGGCACCACCATCGGCTGCCCGCCCCGCGCCGCCCACAGGCACCCCGCCGCTCCCAGCGTCACCACCGCCTCGGGGACCAGCTCCAGCAGAGCGCGCACCGACCGGTAGGGCTCGACGCGTCCGGTCAGCGCCGCCGCCCCGTCCTCGTCCACCACCAACAGGTCGGTCGCCGCCAGAAGCTCGTCCGGAAGTGGGCCCGTGGGCGACGGCGCCAGCACGGTCCGCACCCCGTGTTCGCGGGCGGCCAGCGCCGCACCGGTCACCCCGGACAGCGGCGGGCCGGACGACAGGAGCAGCGCGTCCCCGCTGCCGATCAGCGCCACGTCGCGTGGGGCCGCCACGGTCAGCGCCGCGTCGGCGCCGGGCACCGCCACAACCGTGGGGGAGCCCGAGGCGTCCACGGTGGTGGCGGTGCCGCTGGGCCCCGGCACCGTCCGCAGCGCATCCACGTCGACGCCCTCCCGCACCAGCGCCGCCCGCAGCAGCTCGCCGTACGCGTCGGCGCCCACCGCCCCCGCCAGCGACACGGCCGCTCCCGCGCGGGCCGCCGCCACCGCCTGGCGCCCGCCGCTGCCACCGGGCACGGCGTGGAACTCCCGCCCCGGGGCGGCCTGTCCGAGGTCGGGCGCCCGCTCGGCACGGGTGACGAGTTCCCTCCGCACACTGCCGAACACCACGATGTGGGTCATACGGTCCTGGCCTCCTGGAGGGTGAGTGCCGCGAGGGTGTCGAAGCCGACGCCGTCGAACCCGGCGACGGCCGTGCTGAGCCGGTTCTTCAGGGGCGTGGTCCACCGGCCGCCCAGGGCGTCCGGGTGCCCGGCGAGCAGCCCGGCCACCGAACCGGCGGTGGCGCCGTTGGAGTCGGTGTCCCAGCCGCCGGAGACCGCCCGGGTCACCGCCCCGGCGAAGGCGCCGCCGGAGTGGGTGAGGGCCGCCGCGACCAGCGCCGCGTTCGGCACCACGTGCACCCAGTGGTACGCCCCGTACTCCTCGTGCAGCCGGTCCACCACCACCTCGAAGTCCGCCTCCGCCGAGGCGAGTTCGCGCCCGCGCCGGACCGCGCGGGCCAGCCGCGAGTCCGGCGGGACCACGCCGAGGCCCGCGTCGAGGCAGCCGTGCACGTCACTGCGGCCGCCCGCCGCCTCGGCGATCACCGCCGCCGCGAACATCGCCCCGTAGACGCCGTTGCCGGTGTGGGTGAGGACCGCGTCGCGGTGCGCCTGCTCGGCCGCGCCGGCCGGATCGCCCGGTCGGGTCCAGCCGTGCGCGTCGGCCCGGATCTGCGCGCCGATCCACTCCCGGAAGGGGTTGCGCCGCCGCGCGGTGTCCGGCGGCTCCACCCCGGACAGCAGATTGCGGTACGCGACGCGCTCGGCGGTGAAGGTCCGCCCGGCCGGCAGCTCGTCCAGCCAGAGCCTCGCCAGGTCCCCGGTGGTGAACTCCCGCCCGTGGCGCCGGATCAGGGTCAGCGCCAGCAGGGCGTGGTCCAGGTCGTCGTCGGGCGGCATCCCGTCGATGTTCTCGGCGAGCGAGGTGGCGGCGCTGCGCCGGTTCCACGGGTGGGCGCGGGCCGGACCGGGCGGCAGCCCGCGCGCGGTGAAGTACCCGGCGAGCGGCCAGTTCCCGGTGGCCCGGGCCAGTTCCCTGATCGCGGTCAGCTCCAGCTTCTCCACCGGCTTGCCGAGCAGGCACCCCGCCGCCCGCCCGAGCCACGCCGCGTGCAGCCGGTCGCCGAGGCCGGGCGCGACCCGGTCCGGGCCCGGCGGCGCCGGCCACAGCGGGCAGGCCGCGCGGATCGCGGGGAAGGCGGTCGGCTCCCGGGTCTCGGTCGAGCGGGGCAACGCGTCGAGCCGGTCGAGGAGTTCCTCGGCGAGCGCCCGCAGCCTCGGCGAGGCCGGCACCGGGGAGGCGCCGCCCCGCTCGGGGACCTCGGGTCCGCCCGCCGCCAGCCAGCGGGCCCGCGCCTCGGTGGTGTCGCGGCCCTCCTCGTCGCACTGGCGCAGCTCGTGCCCGATCAGGTCCTCCGGCTGCGTCCAGGTGACCCGCAGCGGCCCGCTCACGCGCCCGGCCCCGCGTCCGCGAGCGCCCCGCCGGCCAGTGCGGCGAACGCCTCGGCGTGCGCCCGGTTCCTGGCCTGGTCCCGGGCGAAGACCTCCCGCGCCACCTCGGCCAGCCGCGCCGCCGGGCCGTGCAGGTCGAGCCGGCTCGCCTCGGCGACCCGCTCGGCCCACTCCCCGGGCACCGCCGCCGCCCCGCCGAGCGCGCCCGCCACGGCACCGCCCATGGTGGCGATCGAGTCGCAGTCCCGCCCGTAGTTGACCGCGCCCAGCACGGTGCGCCGGTAGTCGCCCTCGCCCACCACGAGCATGCCGAGCGCGACGGGCAGTTCCTCGACGGCGTGCAGCCGGGAGGGCCGGCGGGCGCCGAGGGAGGGGGCGCGGTAGTCGGGGCCGACCGTGTCGAAGGGGGCGACGGCCCGCCGCAGCGGCTCCAGCGCCGTCTCGAAGTCCCGGTGTTCGTCAGCTACTTCGCAGACCGCCTCGATCGCGGCGCGGGTGCCGTCCTTGGCCAGCGCCAGGCAGGTGTCGACCACCGAGGTGACGGTGGCGCCGGGCGCGCAGGCCGCCGCCACCGCCGCCGCGAAGACCCCGGCCGCCTCCCGCCCGTACGAGGACTGGTGCGGCGCCGCCACCTCCAGCGCCTCCGCGTACGCGGCCTGCGGCCGGGCGGCGTTGACCAGCCCGACCGGCGCCATGTACATCGCCGCCCCGCAGTTGACGATGTTCCCCGCGCCCGCCTCGCGCGGGTCGACGTGCCCGTAGTGCACCCGGGCCACCAGCCACTTCTCGGCGAGGAAGACCCGCTGGAGCGGCAGCGCGGACGCCTCCAGCTCCGGAATCCACCGCGGTTCGCCGATCATCCGCGGCACCAGGTGCCCGGCGACGGCGTACGCGTCGAGGTGGTCGCGGACCTCCTCGTACACCTCGATCAGCAGACGGGTCATCAAGGTGTCGTCGGTGACGTGCCCGTCGCCCTTGTGGTAGGGCGCGATGGGCCGGGCGGTACGCCAGTCCTCGTGCCAGGGGCCGACGATGGAGCGGACCCGGCCGCCGTGCCGCCGGCTGATCTGCTCGGGCGTCCAGCCTTCGACGGGGCCGCCCAGCGCGTCGCCGACGGCCGCGCCGAGGAGGCTGCCCGTGATCCGGTCGTCCAGGGTCGATGTGAGCGTCATGCCCGAATCATCCCCCCGGCGTGCCTCCGTCCCCCGGTACGAGACGCCCGGCGAGTTCCACCAGATCGGTGCCGGCCAGCCACGGCAGCGCGCACCCCGACAGCGTCCGGCACGCCTGCCGCCAGCTCTCCGGCACGGCCGCCGGGCCCGAGAGCGCTCCGGTCAGCGCGCCGGCCAGCGCGGGCGCCGAGTCGGCCACCCGGGAGAGGCAGGCCGCCGCCGGGACCGCGCCCGCCGGGGACCCCCCGGCCGCCACCGCGAGGGCGAGCGCCACCGGCACCGTCTCGGCGGCGGCGATGCCGTAGCTGTAGACGTGGTCGACGATCCGGTGCTCCAGCAGCGGCACCAGGCCGAACGCCCCGCCGGCGGCCCTGGCCTGCTCGGCGAGGTGCAGGGCCTGGCGGGCGTTGCGGCCGATCTCGGTGGCGGCGGGCAACTGGGCGAGGGCGAGGCGGGCCGCCGCCTCGGGGCCCGCCCCGGCGAGGGCCCCCGCCAGCGCCGCCGCCATCGCCCGTGCCCCGTGCACGCCGTCGCCGTCCTGGGTGTAGCGGGCGTCGTGCTCGGCGAGGGCGGCGGCGGCGACCGGATCACCCGGGTGGGCCAGTGCGAGGACGCAGGCCCGCACGCAGGCGGCGTCGTCGAAGTAGTGCGGGTTGTCGTGGCCGGTGGCGGGCGGCCCGAGCCCCGCCGCGAGGTTGCCGAGCCCGGCGCGGACCGAGATGCGGGCCCGCAGCGGCAGTACCGCCGACTCGACCTCGGGGGCGTCGGCGGACGCCTCGGCCACCTCTGCGGCGAGCCGGCGCCAGGCGGCGTCGACGGCCCCCCGCACCCCGCCGGGCGCGCCCTGCCCGGCCACCACGGTGAGGGCGGTGAAGGCGGCCCACTCGGCGTCGTCGGAGGGGCCGAGCCGCAGCGGTTCGGGCGGCTGGTTGAGGGCGATCGGCACCGGCAGGGTGGTGGTCGCGTTCTCCTCGGCGAAGGTGTCCAGCTCCCGGGTGAGTCGCCGGGTCCAGCGCGGCATCCGGGCCGCCCGGTGCCGGGCGGCGGGCCACCCGGCCGCGTCCCCGGCCGCCAGGCCCAGCAGCATCGCCTCGGCGCGGGCGGCGAGGTCCAGGGCGGCGGCCGGCGGGGCCGGCAGTGGGACCGCGGCCGTCGCCGGGGACGCGTCGACGCCGGGGGCGGGCCCTTCCAGGGGGCTCACCGGCCGGCTCCGGCCGGGTCGAGGGCGGCGAGGCCGGCGGCGGCCGGCACCGCCGGGCGGGGGCCGCGCCCCGGCGGGCCGCTCGCGCCGAGCCGCCGCAGCGCCCGGTCGGCGGGCCCGGCCGGGGCCTCCTCGGGCAGGTCGGGGCAGTACCCGGCGGGGGAGTGGCGGGCCGGTTCCTCCGGGTCGGGGGTGAGCAGGTCGGCGACGTCCAGGACGTGCAGGCCCGCCATGGACGGCAGGCAGGAGCCGCGCACCGGGCCGATCCGCGCGGCCCACTCGGCGGGTACCGCCGCCGCCCCGCCCAGCGCCCCGGCGAGGGCACCGGCCACGGCGGCGGTGGTGTCGGCGTCGCGGCCCATGTTGACGGCGGTCAGCACGGCGGCCGGGAAGACCCCGCGGGCGGCGGCCAGCGCCCCGAAGGCGAGGCCGACCGCCTCGGGGGCGAGGTCGGTCCACGGGTAGCCGCCGATGACGACGGCCGAGCGGACCGCCTTCTCGCCCCGGTCGGCGGCGGCCACCGCCCGCCTGAGCGACCGGGCGGTCCAGGAGTCGGCGGGGATCACGGACAGGGCGGCGGCCACCACGCCGTCGGTGTGCGCGCCGCCCATCGCCGCGGCCACCCCGGCGGCGACGGCCTGGCCGCCGTAGATGCCCTCCCCGTCGTGGCTGACGGTGCCGTCCACGGCGACCAGCCGGGCCGCCTCCTCGGGCCGGCCCGCCGCGAAGACGCCGAACGGGGCGGCGCGCATCGCCAGGCCGTCGCTCCAGGCGTGCCGGTGCTGGGCGGTGATCGGGGCGGTCAGGCCGCGCCGCAGGTTCTCCAGGGTGCCGCGTTCGCTGAACCCGGCGCCCCGGAACGGGCCCTCGTCGAGGTCGGCGATCCACCGGTGCCAGGCCGCCTCCACCCGGGCGGTGGTCAGCCCCGACCCGTACCGGGCCAGCAGCAGCCCGGAGAAGATCGCGTACTCGGTGTCGTCGGTACCGGCCGGGTGCTCGGCGACGTACCCGGTGATGCGGCCCCAGCGGCGGCGGATCTCGGAGGGCTTGAGGTTCTCGGCGGGGGCGCCCAGCGCGTCGCCGACGGCGAGGCCGAGCAAGGCGCCCCGGCCGCGTTCGCGCAGGGCGGCGGGGAGCGGGAGGGTCGGGCGGGTCGGTGCCATCGCGGGCCTCTCTCGGACGGGCCGCGCGGACTCGGCGAGCGGGCGGCGCGGAACGCGGGCTTCGTGGCCTTCAGGCGACATGTCTGCCACGCGGGGGGTCCGACTGCCGCGCCAGGGGGCCCTTTGTCACTCCTTCGACACCCTCCCAGGGGTGCGTACGGCCGGTCGCCGGCCGCTCACCGAGGGTGCGAAAGCGCAGGTAAGTACGGCCTTCCTTGCTGGCAGGGGCAGGTTTTCGGGCGTACTTTCGCACCCGTGAGGGCCGGTCCGCACCAGGCGTGACCAGCCGGCGAGAGAGGGGCTCACCGCAGTGGCGTTCATCGACAACGAGGCCGCGCTCCACGGGGCGCACCGGGACAACCACACCCACCGCGACGTCAACGGCGGCTGGCTGCGTCCCGCGGTGTTCGGCGCGATGGACGGCCTGGTCTCGAACCTCGCGCTGATCACCGGCGTGGCGGGCGGCTCGGTGGCGCAGCAGACGATCGTGCTGACCGGCCTCGCGGGGCTCGCGGCGGGCGCGTTCTCGATGGCCGCGGGGGAGTACACCTCGGTCGCCTCCCAGCGCGAACTGGTCGAGGCGGAGGTCGCGGTGGAGCGCCGCGAGCTGCGCAGGCACCCCCGGGACGAGGAGGCGGAACTGGCCGAGCTGTACGTCTCGCGCGGGGTCGAGCCGAAGCTCGCCCGCGAGGTGGCGCGGCAGCTGTCGGCCGACCCGGAGCAGGCGCTGGAGATACACACCCGGGAGGAACTGGGCGTCGACCCCGGTGACCTGCCCTCGCCGATGGTGGCCGCCGTCTCCTCGTTCGGGGCGTTCGCGGTCGGCGCTCTGCTGCCGGTCCTGCCCTACCTGCTGGGAGCGCACACGCTGTGGCCGTCCGTCGTGGCGGCGCTGGCCGGGCTCTTCGGCTGCGGGGCGCTGGTGGCACGGGTGACGGCGCGCAGCTGGTGGTTCAGCGGATTGCGCCAGTTGGCTCTGGGGGGCGCCGCCGCCGGTGTGACGTATCTCCTTGGCAGCCTTTTCGGCGCGAGCCTAGGATGATGGCTATACAGGGGGCCGCATAATATTCCGTTACTCGGCGGTTTCGATTGTTTGACCGCGGGGCATGAGCCGTTACGCGCCGCGGGCAACGAAGCCCCTCGCAGCCGGGCCGGGCATCGAACCGCCGCGCAGTCCCCCTCGGGCATCCACCTCCGATGTCCGCATGATGGAACGTGTTATCCGTTTACCGAGATGCGCTTCATCATGTAACTTGCTGGAAATTTCGCAGAGGGCCAACGTCGTCCCTCGGCACCTTGCATATGCCACTGACGACGACGGGAGAGCCGATGCGTACGCCGCGCCAGCCGTCCCAGGCTTCCGGGAACTCGGCCACCACCGAACCCGCCTGGTCCCACATGGACGCCCGCCCTGCCCAGCAGGGCCTCTACGATCCGCGCAACGAGCACGACGCCTGCGGCGTCGGCTTCGTGGCCACGCTCACGGGCGAGCCGAGCCACACGCTGGTCGACCAGGCACTCACCGTTCTGCGGAACCTGGAACACCGCGGCGCCACCGGCTCCGAGCCCGACTCCGGCGACGGCGCGGGCATCCTCACCCAGGTCCCCGACGCCTTCCTCCGCGAGACCGCCGGCTTCGGCCTGCCCGAGGCCGGCGCCTACGCCGTCGGCATCGCCTTCCTCCCCGAGGCGGGGACCGACGAGGCCGCCGCCCGCATCGACGCCCTCGCCGCCGAGGAGGGCCTGACCGTCCTCGGCTGGCGCGAGGTCCCCGTCGCCCCCGCCCTGCTCGGCGCCAGCGCCCGCGCCACCATGCCCGCCTTCCGGCAGCTCTTCGTCACCGCCGAGGGCGCCACCGGCATCGCCCTGGACCGGCTCGCCTTCGTGCTCCGCAAGCGCGCCGAGCGCGAGGCCGGCGTCTACTTCCCCTCGCTCTCCTCGCGGACCCTCGTCTACAAGGGCATGCTGACCACCGGGCAGCTGGAGCCGTTCTTCCCGGACCTCTCCGACCGCCGGTTCGCCAGCGCCATCGCCCTGGTCCACTCGCGGTTCTCCACCAACACCTTCCCGAGCTGGCCGCTCGCCCACCCGTACCGCTTCGTCGCCCACAACGGCGAGATCAACACGGTCAAGGGCAACCGCAACTGGATGCGCGCCCGCGAGTCCCAGCTCGCCTCCGAGCTGTTCGGCGGCGGCGACAAGGACCTCTCCCGGGTCTTCCCCGTCTGCACCCCGGACGCCTCCGACTCCGCCTCCTTCGACGAGGTCCTGGAACTGCTCCACCTCGGTGGCCGCTCGCTCCCGCACAGCGTGCTGATGATGATCCCCGAGGCATGGGAGAACCACGCCTCCATGGACGCCTCCCGGCGGGCGTTCTACCAGTACCACGCGGCGATGATGGAGCCCTGGGACGGCCCCGCCTGCGTCACCTTCACCGACGGCACCCAGGTCGGCGCGGTCCTCGACCGCAACGGCCTGCGCCCCGGCCGCTACTGGGTCACCGACGACGGCCTCGTCGTCCTCGGCTCCGAGGTCGGCGTCCTCGACATCGACCCCGCCAAGGTCGTCCGCAAGGGCCGCCTCCAGCCGGGCCGCATGTTCCTCGTCGACACCGCCGAGCACCGCATCATCGAGGACGACGAGATCAAGGGCGCGCTCGCCACCGAGCAGCCCTACCGGGAGTGGGTCGAGACCGGCACCATCGAGCTGCACGACCTGCCCGAGCGCGAGCACATCGTCCACACCCACGCCTCGGTCACCCGCCGCCAGCAGACCTTCGGCTACACCGAGGAGGAGCTGCGCGTCATCCTCGCCCCGATGGCCAAGGCCGGCACCGAGCCGATCGGCTCCATGGGCACCGACACGCCCATCGCCGCGCTCTCCAAGCGCCCCCGGCTCCTCTTCGACTACTTCACCCAGCTGTTCGCCCAGGTCACCAACCCGCCGCTGGACGCCATCCGCGAAGAGCTGGTCACCTCGCTGTACTCGGTGCTCGGCCCGCAGGGCAACCTGCTGGAGCCCACCGCGGCCTCCTGCCGCTCGGTGACCCTGCCGTTCCCGGTCATCGACAACGACGAGCTGGCCAAGCTCGTCCACATCAACGCCGACGGCGACATGCCCGGTATGAAGGCCGTCACCCTCTCCGGGCTCTACCGCGTCTCCGGCGGCGGCGAGGCCCTCGCCGAGCGCATCGAGGAGATCCGCGCCGAGGCCGACGCCGCCATCGAGGCCGGCGCCCGGCTCATCGTCCTCTCTGACCGGCACTCCGACGCCGAGCACGCGCCGATCCCCTCGCTGCTGCTCACCGCCGCCGTCCACCACCACCTCATCGGCACCAAGCAGCGCACCCAGGTCGGGCTGCTCGTCGAGGCCGGGGACGTCCGCGAGGTCCACCACGTCGCCCTGCTCATCGGCTACGGCGCCGCCGCGGTCAACCCCTACCTCGCCATGGAGTCCGTCGAGGACCTCGTGCGGGCCGGCACCTTCCTGCCCGGCATCGAGGCGGAGACCGCCATCCGCAACCTCATCCACGCCCTCGGCAAGGGCGTGCTGAAGGTCATGTCGAAGATGGGCATCTCCACCGTCGCCTCCTACCGAGGCGCCCAGGTCTTCGAAGCGGTCGGCCTGCGGGACGACTTCGTCCGCACCTACTTCTCCGGCACCACCTCCAAGATCGGCGGCGTCGGCATCGACGTCGTCGCCCGCGAGGTCGCCGCCCGCCACGCCAAGGCGTACCCCGCCTCCGGCGTCGCCCGCGCCCACCGCGCGCTGGAGATCGGCGGCGAGTACCAGTGGCGCCGCGAGGGCGAACCGCACCTCTTCGACCCGGACACCGTCTTCCGCCTCCAGCACGCCACCCGCAACCGGCGCTACGACATCTTCAAGCAGTACACCGGCCGCGTGAACGAGCAGTCCGAGCGGCTCATGACGCTCCGCGGCCTCTTCGGCATCACCAGCCACCGCCCCGCGATCCCCGTCGAGGAGGTCGAGCCGGTCTCGGAGATCGTCAAGCGGTTCTCCACCGGCGCCATGTCGTACGGCTCCATCTCCCAGGAGGCGCACGAGACCCTCGCCATCGCCATGAACCAGCTGGGCGGCAAGTCCAACACCGGTGAGGGCGGCGAGGACGCCGAGCGGCTCTACGACCCGGCCCGGCGCTCGGCCATCAAGCAGGTCGCCTCCGGCCGCTTCGGCGTCACCAGCGAGTACCTGGTCAACGCCGACGACATCCAGATCAAGATGGCCCAGGGCGCCAAGCCCGGCGAGGGCGGCCAGCTCCCCGGCCACAAGGTCTACCCGTGGGTCGCCAGGACCCGGCACTCCACGCCCGGTGTCGGCCTCATCTCGCCGCCCCCGCACCACGACATCTACTCCATCGAGGATCTCGCCCAGCTGATCCACGACCTGAAGAACGCCAACCCCAGGGCCCGCATCCACGTGAAGCTGGTCTCCGAGGTCGGCGTCGGCACCGTCGCCGCCGGTGTCTCCAAGGCCCACGCCGACGTCGTCCTGGTCTCCGGCCACGACGGCGGCACCGGCGCCTCCCCGCTGACCTCCCTCAAGCACGCGGGCGGCCCCTGGGAGCTGGGGCTCGCCGAGACCCAGCAGACGCTGCTCCTCAACGGCCTGCGCGACCGCATCGTCGTGCAGACCGACGGCCAGCTCAAGACCGGCCGCGACGTGGTCGTCGCCGCCCTGCTCGGCGCCGAGGAGTTCGGCTTCGCCACCGCGCCGCTGGTCGTCTCCGGCTGCGTCATGATGCGCGTCTGCCACCTGGACACCTGCCCGGTCGGCATCGCCACCCAGAACCCGGTGCTGCGCGAGCGGTTCTCCGGCAAGGCCGAGTTCATCGTCAACTTCTTCGAGTTCATCGCCGAAGAGGTCCGCGAACTCCTCGCCGAGCTGGGCTTCCGCTCCATCGAGGAGGCCGTCGGCCACGCCGAACTCCTCGACACCGAGCGGGCCGTCGCCCACTGGAAGGCCGAGGGCCTCGACCTGGAGCCGCTCTTCCACGTCCCCGACCTGCCCGACGGCGCCGTCCGCCACCAGGTCACCACGCAGGACCACGGCCTGGAGAAGGCCCTCGACAACGAGCTGATCAAGCTCGCGGCCGACGCGCTCGCCGCGCACACCGCCGAGGACGCGCGGCCGGTCCGCGCCCAGGTCGCCATCCGCAACATCAACCGCACCGTCGGCACCATGCTCGGCCACGAGGTGACGAAGAAGTTCGGCGGCGCCGGCCTGCCCGACGACACCATCGACCTCACCTTCACCGGCTCCGCCGGCCAGTCCTTCGGCGCCTTCCTCCCGCGCGGCGTCACCCTGCGCCTGGAGGGCGACGCCAACGACTACGTCGGCAAGGGCCTCTCCGGTGGCCGCGTCGTGGTCCGCCCCGACCGCGCCGCCGACCACCTCGCCGAGTACTCGACCATCGCCGGCAACACCATCGGCTACGGCGCCACCGGCGGCGAGATCTACCTGCGCGGCCGGACCGGCGAACGGTTCTGCGTCCGCAACTCCGGCGCCACCGTCGTCTCCGAGGGCGTCGGCGACCACGGCTGCGAGTACATGACCGGCGGCCACGCCGTGGTCCTCGGCGAGACCGGCCGCAACTTCGCGGCCGGCATGTCCGGCGGCACCGCCTACGTCATCGACCTCGACCCCGACCGGGTCAACGCCGGCAACGCCGCGGCCGTCGAGGCACTCGACGACACCGACCGCCGGTGGCTGCACGACGTGCTGCGCCGCCACCAGGAGGAGACCGGCTCCACCGTCGCCGAGAAGCTCCTCGCCGACTGGGAGAACGCGCTGACCCGCTTCAGCAAGATCATCCCGACCACGTACAAGGCAGTGCTCGCCGCCAAGGACGCCGCCGAGCGGGCCGGTCTGAGCGAGACCGAGACCACCGAGAAGATGATGGAGGCGGCGACCCATGGCTGACCCGAAGGGCTTTCTCACCACCGGCCGCGAGGTCGCGCGGTCCCGCCCCGTCGAGGAGCGGGTCCGCGACTGGAACGAGGTCTACGTCCCCGGCTCCCTGCTGCCGATCGTCTCCAAGCAGGCGTCCCGGTGCATGGACTGCGGCATCCCGTTCTGCCACAACGGCTGCCCCCTCGGCAACCTCATCCCCGAGTGGAACGACTACGCCTACCGCGAGGACTGGCAGGCCGCCGGCGAGCGGCTGCACGCGACCAACAACTTCCCGGAGTTCACCGGCCGCCTCTGCCCCGCCCCGTGCGAGTCGGCGTGCGTGCTCGGCATCAACCAGCCGCCCGTCACCATCAAGAACGTCGAAGTCTCGATCATCGACAAGGCCTGGGAGACCGGCAACGTCCTCCCGCAGGCCCCCGAGCGGCTCTCCGGCAAGACCGTCGCCGTGATCGGCTCCGGCCCGGCCGGACTCGCCGCCGCCCAGCAGCTCACCCGCGCCGGGCACACCGTCGCCGTCTACGAGCGCGCCGACCGCGTCGGCGGCCTCCTGCGGTACGGCATCCCCGAGTTCAAGATGGAGAAGCGGCACATCAACCGCCGCATTGAGCAGATGCGCGCGGAGGGCACCAAGTTCCGCACCGGTGTGGAGATCGGCCGCGACATGCCCGCCGACGCCCTGCGCCGCCGCTACGACGCCGTGGTCATCGCCGCCGGCGCCACCACCGCCCGCGACCTGCCCGTCCCCGGCCGCGAGCTGAACGGCGTCCACCAGGCGATGGAGTACCTGCCGCTCTCCAACAAGGTGCAGGAGGGCGACTACGTCACCGCGCCGATCACCGCCGAGGGCAAGCACGTCGTCGTCATCGGCGGCGGCGACACCGGCGCGGACTGCGTGGGCACCGCCCACCGCCAGGGCGCGGCCTCCGTCACCCAGTTGGAGATCATGCCCCGCCCGGGCGAGGAGCGGAACGCGAACCAGCCCTGGCCGACCTTCCCCATGCTCTACAAGGTCACCTCCGCGCACGAGGAGGGCGGCGAGCGGGTCTACTCCGTCTCGACCACCCACTTCGAGGGCGACGAGGAGGGCGACGTCCAGTGGCTCCACCTCGCCGAGGTCGAGTTCCAGGACGGCAAGCTGAAGCAGAAGCCCGGCACCGAGCGGAAGATCCCGGCCCAACTGGTCACCCTCGCCATGGGCTTCACCGGCACCGACCAGGAGAACGGCCTGGTCTCCCAGTTCGGACTGGAGCTGGACGCGCGCGGCAACATCGCCCGCGACGACCACTACGAGACCAACGTCCCCGGCGTCTTCGTGGCCGGCGACGCCGGCCGCGGCCAGTCGCTGATCGTCTGGGCCATCGCCGAGGGCCGCTCCGCCGCCCGCGGCGTGGACCGCTTCCTCACCGGCACCAGCGCCCTGCACGCCCCCGTTCGCCCGACCGACCGGTCGCTGACCGTCTGACCGGCCGAGCGCGCACCGGCCCCCGCCGCCACCCCGGCGACGGGGGCCGGGCAGCCTCCAGCAGGCACCCGCCGAGGTGCCCCCACCCGTTCCGTACAAAGGCGTACGGAACGGAACGCGGCGCCCGCCCGTCCCCGACCGGACACCTGGCGGGCGCCGCGCTTCCCCCTCACCCGGGGATGTGGAAGCGCTCCCCGTAGATCTCCCAGGTCAGCGGTGTCGACAGGGACAGGTTGCCGTTCCGCAGGAAGACCCGCTGCGCGGAGTCGACGCGGGAGGTGTCCCGCTGGAACCGCTTCCCCTCGCGGATCACCGCCCGCCGCGCGTCGAGGAACGCCTCCAGGTACGCCCGCTCGTCACCGCCCGCCGCCTTGGTCTCCGCCTTCCTCAGCGCGGCCGCGCGGATGCCGTAGAAGCTGTCGGCGCCCTTGCCGGGGCCGTGCAGCAGCATCGCGTCGTAGTAGACGAACTGGCCCAGCGTGCCCAGGCCGTCGATCTTCGCCATCCGCACCGCCGGCTCGAAGTACCGCGCGTCCCGCTCCCGCTCCTGCGCCTTCCGGAACGCCGGGACCTCGGCCTCCGCCTCCCACGCCTCGGGGAAACCCTCCAGCCCCTCCAGCGAGTCCGAGCCGTCCACCTCGCGCAGGGCCGGCAGGTAGCGGGCCAGGCCGTTGTCCGGATGGGCCTTCGTGTACCGCTCGACCAGGCCCAGCAGATCGTGGGTGCCGGTGCAGAAACCGGCGACGCCGGCCGTGTAGCCGCGCCCGTCCTCCAGGTCCTCGATGTAGCCGTAGAGGGTGCGCCACCGCAGCGTCGAGTTGTCGGCGCTCGCCGCCAGTCGCAGCGCCAGCTCCTTCTTGTCCGGCGCCGCGAGACCGGCCGGCAGCTTCGCGAGGCGCTCCTCTGTCTCCCGGTCGGCGTCGCCGGGGGCCGCGCCCGCGCCGCGCGCGGCGGCCGGCCCGCCGGGTGTCCGGTCCGCGTCGGGGTCCGGACCGAGGAGGAAGACGGCCGCCGTCGCCAGCGGGGCGAGGGTAAGCAGCACACAACCAACACGCTTCATTCGCCCAAGCGTACGGACCCCCACCGCCCGGCAGGCCGCTCCCGGTGATCTTGACCGATCCGGTACGCGCCGCCGGACGGGCTCCCCGGGTCGCGTCCGCCCCGCTGCCGGCGCTCCTCCGCGAGTGGGGGCGACCGTGTTAGGCTGGGAGATGTTGCAGTTGTGGTACCCATGATCCTTATGTGCGCCTGACGAGAACTCGCTCAGGCGCATTATTGTTTCCCGGCCCTCCGGCCTTGCCGGCTCTCCGGTGTGGGGCTCTTTTGTGACACTTCTTCCCGCGGACCCGCGGAAGGAATACCGGCCCCTCAACACCCCAGGGAGTGCATATGGCCACCGGAACCGTGAAGTGGTTCAACGCCGAAAAGGGCTTCGGCTTCATCGAGCAGGACGGCGGCGGCCCCGACGTCTTCGCCCACTACTCCAACATCGCCGGCCGGGGCTTCCGCGAGCTCCTGGAAGGCCAGAAGGTCACCTTCGACGTCACGCAGGGCCAGAAGGGCCTGCAGGCGGAGAACATCGTCGCCGGCTGATTCCAGCCCCGACGCGTACCTCCTGACCGGGGCCCGCACCACGCTCGGTGCGGGCCCCGGTTTGTGCTGTCCCCAGGAAGGCAGAGACCGCCCCATGACTCGATCCGAACGCCCCGACCGCCAGGCAGCGGGGAACCGCGCGGCCCAGGGGAACCCCCAGGCCCGCACCGGCCGCCGACCCGGCCAGGACTCCGGCGGCAGCCGCCCCGGACGCTCCCGAGGGGGCCGACGGACCGGGCGCCCCACCACCTCCCGCACCCCCGCGGCCCCGCAGGGCGGCGACTTCGCGCTCCCCGAGACGCGCACCCCGGCCCTGCCGGCCGTCGCCGCCTTCGCCGAACTCGACCTGTCCCAGCCCCTGCTGGCCACGCTGGCCGCCGAGGGCATGGCCGAACCGTTCCCCATCCAGGCCGCGACGCTCCCCAACTCGCTGGCCGGGCGCGACATCCTCGGCCGGGGCCGCACCGGCTCCGGCAAGACCCTCGCCTTCGGCCTCGCCCTGCTGGCCCGCACCGCCGGACGCCGCGCCGAGGCCGGGGCCCCGCTCGCCCTGGTCCTCGTCCCCACCCGCGAACTGGCCCAGCAGGTCACCGACGCCCTCACGCCGTACGCCAAGGCCCTCGGCCTGCGCATGGCCACCGTCGTCGGCGGGCTCTCGCTCAACAAGCAGGCGAACGCGCTGCGCCGTGGCACCGAGGTTGTCGTCGCCACCCCGGGACGGCTCAAGGACCTCCTGGACCGGGGCGACTGCCGCCTCGACCAGGTCACCGTCAGCGTCCTCGACGAGGCCGACCAGATGACCGACATGGGCTTCATGCCGCAGGTCACCGCCCTGCTGGACCGCACCGCCCCCGACGGCCAGCGGATGCTCTTCTCCGCCACCCTGGACCGCAACATCGACCGGCTGGTGCGCGGCTACCTCTCCGACCCGGTGGTGCACTCCGTCGACCCCTCGGCGGGCGCCGTCACGACCATGGAGCACCACGTGCTCTACGTCGCCGACGACACCGACAAGAAGGCGGTCGCCCTGCGCATCGCCGCCCGCGACGGCCGCGTGATCATGTTCGTGGACACCAAGCGCTCCGCCGACCGGTTCGCCAAGCGGCTCCTCGCCAACGGCGTCCGCGCCTCGGCGCTGCACGGCGGCCGCTCCCAGCCGCAGCGCAACCGCACCCTGGAGCAGTTCAAGAACGGCCAGGTCACCGCCCTGGTCGCGACCAACGTGGCGGCCCGCGGCATCCACGTCGACGACCTCGACCTGGTCGTCAACGTCGACCCGCCCACCGACCACAAGGACTACCTGCACCGCGGCGGCCGAACCGCCCGCGCGGGCGAGTCCGGCAGCGTCGTCACGCTCGTCCTCCCCGAGGAGAAGCGCGAGATGACCCGGCTGATGTCGGCGGCCCGCATCACGCCGCAGACCGCGCGGGTCAAGTCCAGCGACGAGGAACTCGCCCGCCTCACCGGCGCCCGCGAGCCCTCCGGCGTGCCCGTCACGGTCGAGATCCCGCAGCAGCCCACCCCGCCCAAGGCCAAGTCCGGCGGGCGCTCGCGGCGCGGGCGTTCCGGCGGCAGCCGCTCGGCGGCCACCGCCACCGGGCGCGGCACCACCACCCAGTCCGGCACGACCGGCCGCGGCACCGGGACCGGCCGCACCGGCGGCGGCACGGCCCGCGCCGGCTCCACCGGCCGCGGCGCGGCGGGACGCGCGGGCGGCTCCGGCCGCGGCGCCGCCCCCGCCCGGTCCACCACCGGCGGCGGCCCCCGCCGCGCCCGGGGCGGCGGTCGCGGCTCCGGGGCAGCGGCCTGACGTAGACGGACGCCGACGCCGTCCGGGCCATCCGCCCGGGCGGCGTCGGCGCCTCTCCCCTTCCTGAAGAGGGCTCCCCGCTCCAGCGCCGCTCGCCTTCCGCGCGGCCGTGCCGAGAACGTCCAGACCGCGAACCGTTCCCGTACCCGTCATGACCGGATACGGGAACGCCGTACCGACGGAAGGCCGAGCCCGGCCCCCGGACCGGTCAGCCCAGCGGCAGGACCCCCTCCAGCCGCCGCCGCACCGCCGGGTCGGTGAGCTGCTCCACCGTCTCCGACGCCTTCTCCCGCACCGCCGAACCCTCCGGCTCCGTCGCCAGGAGCAGCGCCAACGCCTCCTCCGCGCGGGCACCGGCGCCCCGGCGGACCAGGCCCGCCGCCGCCTCGGCGACCGTCGCGGGGTCCTCGTCGGCCAGGCGGGCCGCCAGCGCCTCGCGTACCTCCTCGGTGTCCGAGGCCAGGGCGGCCAGCGCGGTCACCGCCCACTCCCGCACCCGTGGCCAGGCGTCCGCCGACAGCGCCGCCAGAACCTCCACGCCTCGCCCGTCGCCGGGCGGCACCAGGCCGAACAGGGCGCGGGCCGCGGCCTCGCGGACCTCCGCCGAGGAGTGCCCCGCCGCCGCGTACAGCTCCGGCAGCGCCCCCGGGTCACCGTGGTGGCCGAGGCCGCCGACCACCGCCGCCAGCAGCTCGGCATCCGCCGCCTCCCGCGCCAGCTCCCGCAGCAGCGGCGCCACCCGGGGCGTCAGCCGCCCCACGCCGAGCCGCCCCAGCACCTCCACCGCGAACAGCGCCTCCGGGGAGCCGGCCGCCTCCCCGAGCCGTACCGCCGCCGCCGAGAAGGTCTCCTCGTCGCCGCGCGCGGCCAGCACGCGCACCGGCTCCCGCCAGTCGTCGTGCCACGGCTCCCCGCGCCCGAGCGCCCGGGCGCTCAGCTCCTCGTACGAAGCGGTGCGCCCCAGCTCCTCCTCCAGCACCGTGGCGACAGCCGCGTGCGAGGTGAACCGCTCCACGCTCCCGCCCGGGTCCCCGTCCCGCAGCACCACCGCCTCCAGCAGCGTCGTCGACCCGCGCCGCACCTCGCGGACGACCACCTCCACCTCGCCCGCCGGCTCCTCATCCTCGCCGGCGCCCAGCAGCTCCTCCCGCAGCCGGTCCGCCGGCCCCGCCGACCACCGCAGCGCCTCCTCCAGCGCCGCCTCCCGGCCGTCCGCCCCGTGCTCCAGCAGCACCCGGACCGTCTCCAGCGACCCCTGCCGCGCCGCCCGCACCAGCGGGGGATCACCCCGCTCGGCCACCGGCTGCGCCCCCGCCTCCAGCAGCGCGGCGGCGGCTCCGGCATGCCCGCCCTGGGCCGCCCAGACCAGCGCGGTGGGCCCCGGTTCGTCGGCGCCGCCGGGGTCGGCTCCCGCCGCCAGCAGCGCCCGCACCACCTCGGTGCGGCCCCAGCAGGCGGCGCCGCACAGCGGCAGCTCGCCCTCGGCCGTACGCCGGTCCGGGTCGGCCCCCGCCGCCAGCAGCAGCCGGACGACGGCCGCGCGCCCGTCGACCGCCGCGCTGTGCAGCGCCGTGCCGCCCCCGCCGTCGTGGGCCTCCGGGCTCACCCCGGCGCCGAGCAGCGCGGCCACCAGGTCCTCGTCGGCCTCGTACAGTGCCGAGAACAGCTCTTCGGCCGCGGCGTTGGCCGGGTCCGTGCCGTGTTCCGTGTACGTCTCGCCCATAAGGCGACGATCCCCGCAGCGGGCCCGTGCCGCAACGCCAGTTCCCGGGTCGCACCCGGTACGGGTGACGTGCCCGTCCCACTCCTCGGAGCAGCCCTCCGGCGACGGCCAGGGCCGCGTAGGGTGATCCACCATGACTCCCAGCAACACCGGAACGAGCCGCTCCGGCGCGGGCGACACGGCTGCCCTCGCCGAACTCCAGCGGTTGCGCGAGAGCATCGACAACATCGACGCCGCCGTCGTGCACATGCTCGCCGAGCGGTTCAAGTGCACCCAGCAGGTCGGCCACCTCAAGGCCGAGCACCAGCTGCCCCCGGCCGATCCGGACCGCGAGACGCAGCAGATCGCCCGGCTGCGCGCCCTCGCCGAGAACGCCCACCTGGACCCGGCGTTCGCCGAGAAACTGCTCACCTTCATCATCGCCGAGGTCATCCGCCACCACGAGCGGATCGCGGACGAGGCGGTGACCGGCGAGGCCGCCGACCCCGCCGGGGTGTCGCCGGCCGCCGGCTGACTCCGACCGAACCCCGACACCGGCGAGGCCGGTCCCCGCCGTGGGGGACCGGCCTCGCCTCGTCCGTGCGCCAGGGGGCGTCAGCGGTCGCCGCGCTTGAGGGAGTCACCGACCCCCTTGGCCCGCTCGCGAAGCTGGTCCGTGGCGTCCTTGGCGTCGCCCTTCGCCTGGTCCGTCTTGCCCTCGGACTCGGTGCGGCGGTCACCGGTGACCTTGCCGACGGCCTCCTTGGCCTTGCCCTTCATCTTGTCCATCGCGGACTCACCCATGGCGGACTTCCTCTCGTCAAGCGGGACATTCCACCTCCAGGGTGGGGGCGCCGCACCCGCACCGCACGGCGGAACGGGCCGCCCGGGTACCCGCCGCCTCGCCGCACGGCCCACGCGGGCGCGGTTCCCGGCCGCCCGCGCACAGGCCCCTATGCTCGGCCCCATGATCCGTGCGGTGGTCCTCGACGTCGGTGAGTGCCTGGTGGACGAGACCCGCCGGTACGCGGCGTGGGCCGACTGGCTGGGCGTCTCCCCGCACACCTTCTCGACGGTCCTCGGCGCCGTCCTCGCCGCAGGGGGCGGCTTCGACGAGGCGTGTGCGGTGATCCGGCCCGGCTTCGACGCGGCGGCGGAGCGGGCGGCCCGCGCCGAGGCGGGCGTACCCGAGGACACGTACACCGAGGCCGACCTGTACCCCGACGCCCGGCCCGCGCTCGCGGCGCTCCGGGCCGACGGGCTGGTGGTGGGGGTCGCGGGCGACCTGACGCCACGCGGCGCCGACGCGCTGCGCGGGCTGCTCGCCGAGGAGACGGAGCTGGTCGCCGCCTCGGGGGAGTGGGGCGTGGCCGAACCCGACCCGGCCTTCTTCCGGCGGCTGGCCGGGGCGCTGCCCTTCGAGCCCCGCGAGATCCTGCACGTCGGCGACCGGTGGACGCACGACGTCCGGCCCGCCACCGAGGCCGGACTGCGGACCGCCCTGGTACGGCGCGGGCCGTGGGCGGTGCTCGACTGGGAGTCCGAGGAGGCCCGCACCCTGCCCGACTTCCGCGTCGGCGGCCTGCTGGAACTCTCCGGGCTGATCCTCAACGCCAACGCCCACGCCGGCACCGACCAGCCCGGCTGACACCCCAGGACCCACACCCCGCACCACCCCACGCCCCCCGAGGAGCCGGCCCTCGGGGGGCGTACCCCCGTGCTCCGCCGGACCCCCCTGTGCCGGCCCGCCGCCATCGGGCAGCATGGCCGCATGTCCCTCCTGACGCGCGACGAAGCGCAGACCCGATCCCGACTCCTCGACGTCCAGCGCTACGCCGTCGACCTGGACCTCACCACCGGCGACGCCACCTTCGCCTCCCGCACCCGCGTCCACTTCACCGCGCGCGCCGCCGGGGACACCTTCATCGACCTGAACCCCGCCCGCCTCACCGCCGTCACCCTCGACGGCACCCCCCTCGACCCCGCCGCCCTCGACGGCAACCGCCTCCCCCTGGCCGGCCTCGCCCCCGGCCCCCACGAACTCACCGTCGAGGCCGACATGGCCTACTCCCGCACCGGCGAAGGCATGCACCGCTTCACCGACCCCGCCGACGGCGAGACGTACCTCTACACCCAGCTCTTCCTCGACGACGCCCGCCGCGTCTTCGCCGCCTTCGACCAGCCCGACCTCAAAGCCCGCTTCGACCTCACCGTCACCGCCCCACCCCACTGGACCGTCCTCGCCAACGGCACCACCACCCACCACGGCGACGGCCGCTGGAGCGCCGCCACCACCCCCCTCATCTCCCCCTACCTCGTCGCCGTCGCCGCCGGCCCCTGGCACACCGTCCGCACCGAACACCGCGGCCTGCCCTTCGGCATCCACTGCCGCCGCTCCCTCGCCCCCCACCTCGACGCCGACGCCACCGAACTCCTCGACACCACCACCGCCCTCTTCGACCGCTACCACGAGAAGTTCGACGAGCCCTACCCCTTCGACTCCTACGACCAGGCGTTCGTCCCCGAGTTCAACGCCGGCGCCATGGAGAACCCCGGCCTCGTCACCTTCCGCGACTCCTACGTCTTCCGCTCCGCCGTCACCGACGCCGAACGCTGCTCCCGCGCCGTCACCATCGCCCACGAGATGGCCCACATGTGGTTCGGCGACCTCGTCACCCTCACCTGGTGGGACGACATCTGGCTCAACGAGTCCTTCGCCGAGTACATGGGCTACCAGACCGTCGCCGAGGCCACCCGCTGGACCCACGTCTGGACCGACTTCGCCACCGGCCGCAAGGACTGGGGCTACGACGCCGACCAGCGCCCCACCACCCACCCCGTCGCCCCCGCCCCCGACTCCGTCCCCGACACCGCCTCCGCCCTCCTCAACTTCGACGGCATCTCCTACGCCAAGGGCGCCGCCGCCCTGCGCCAGCTCACCGCCTGGCTCGGCGACAAGGACTTCCTCGCCGGCATCAACCGCCACTTCACCCGGCACCGCTTCGCCAACGCCACCCTCGCCGACTTCCTCGACAACCTCGCCTGGGCCACCGAACGCGACGTCCACACCTGGGCCGCCGACTGGCTGCGCACCAGCGGCGTCGACACCCTCACCGCCCACGCCACCGACACCGAGACCCCCACCGGCACCCCCGCCGCCCCCACCTGGCAGCTCACCGTCGACCGCGACGGCACCCGCCCCCACCGCATCACCGTCACCACCTGGGACCACACCCCCGGCGGACCCCCCGCCCGCCGCGACCACCTCGGCCTCGACCTCCCCCAGAACCAGCCCCTGACCCTCCCCGGCCACCGCCCCGACCTCGTCGTCCTCAACGACCAGGACCTCACCTACGCCAAACTCCGCCTCGACCCCACCTCCTGGACCACCGCCCTCGCCACCCTCGCCACCCTCCCCGACCCCCTCACCCGCGCCGTCCTGTGGAACACCGCCCGCGACCTCGTCCGCGACGGCGAACTGGCCCCCGCCGCCTACCTCGACGCCGCCCGCACCCACCTTCCGCGCGAGAGCGACCTCGCCGTCACCACCGGCGTCCTCGGATTCGCCTCCCGCCACGTCGCCGACGTCTACACCCACCCCGACGACCGGCCCGCCGCCCTCGCCACCCTCACCGCCCTCTGCCGCGACCTGCTGCGCCGCACCGAAGGACTCAGCACCGAGGACTGGACCCGCGGCCAGGGCGGCGCCCACCGCACCGACGCCCACCCCGGCCTGCGCCTCGTAGCCGTCCGCCACTTCATCGACAGCGCCACCCAGCCCGCCACCCTCAGCGCCTGGCTCGACGACGGCCTCGTCCCCGGCGGCCCCACCCTCGACCCCGCCCTGCGCTGGCGCATCCTGCACCGCCTCGCCGTCCTCGGCGCCGTCGACGAGGCCGCAGTCGACGCCGAACTCGCCGCCGACCCCAGCGCCACCGGCCAGGAAGGCGCCGCCCGCTGCCGCGCCGCCCTCCCCGACCTCGACGCCAAACGCCGCGCCTGGGACGCCATGTTCAAGGACGACACCCTCTCCAACTACCTCTTCACCGCCACCGCCCAGGGCTTCTGGCAACCCGAACAGACCGCCCTCGTCCGCCCCTACGTCCAGCGCTACTACCAGGAAGCCCCCGACCTCGCCCGCCGCCGCGGCCCCGCCATCGCCACCGCCGCCGGCGCCGCCGCCTTCCCCGCGTACGCCGTCGACGACGAAGCCCTCTCCCTCGGCCGTGCCGCCCTCGCCACGGACGACCTCGTCCCCGCCCTCCGCCGCCGCCTCGCCGACCAGATCGACGACCTCGCCCGCGCCCTGCGCGTCCGCGACGGGCAGCGGAACACCACCGGCTGACCCCGGGCCGGCCGCACCGGGCCGAGAAACCGGAAGAGGGCGGCGGGGGAGCGGACCCGCCGCCCTCTCCCGTACCCCCACGCCCGCCCCTACCAGACCCACCCCGCGACCCGCCCGCCAACCCCGCCGAAATCCTCCCTTCGGACCCAAAACGCGCACTCGCCACCCTTCCGCCCGACACCCCCCAACAAGCTGGAACCTCCTGCCCGCGCGCGCCCGAAGGACCAGCAGAAACCATGAACACCCCGCCCCTCGCCGGAGGCACCGCCGGACCCGACGCGCTCGCGCCCCTCCTCGCCGCCGTCCTCGACGCCCTGCGCACCGGCGCCCTCGACCGCGGCGGCCCCCTCCCCGCAGGCGGCCCCACCACCACCGCCCGCCGCGTCCACGCCGCCGCCCACCCCCTCCTCCCCGCCCACGGCACCGGCCCCGAAGCCGCCCTCGGCCCCCTCGTCCACGCCCTCACCCAGGGCGCCGCCGACCCCGCCGACCCCCTCTGCGCCGCGCACCTGCACGCGCCGCCCCTCGCCCTCGCAGCCGCCGCCGACCTCGCCGCCTCCGTCCTCAACCCCTCCCTCGACTCCTGGGACCAGGCCCCCGCCGCCTCCGCCCTGGAGACCGAAGTCACCCGCACCCTCGCCCGCGAGACCTACCCCACCGCCGACCACCCCGACGCCCTCCTCACCACCGGCGGCACCGAAGCCAACCAACTCGCCCTCCTCCTCGCCCGCGAACGCCACCCCGCCACCCCCCTCCACCTCGTCCACGGCGCCAACGCCCACCACAGCCTCCCCCGCGCCGCCTGGCTCCTCGGCCTGCCGCCCGCCCACACCGTGCCCACCCCCGACGGCACCCTCGACCCCGAAACCCTCCACCACACCCTCGCCACCCTCACCGGCCACCGCGTCCTCGTCGCCGCCACCGCCGGAACCACCGACTCCGGCGCCATCGACCCCCTCCCCGCCCTCGCCGACGTCTGCGCCGCCCACGGCGCCGAACTCCACGTCGACGCCGCCTACGGCGGACCCCTCCTCTTCAGCGACCGCCGCAAACACGCCCTCCACGGCCTCGACCGCGCCCACTCCGTCACCCTCGACCTGCACAAACTCGGCTGGCAGCCCGTCGCCGCAGGCATCCTCGCCGTCCACCACGCCACCCGCCTCCACCCCCTCCAGCACACCGCCGACTACCTCAACTCCCACGACGACACCGAAGCCGGCCTCCCCGACCTCCTCGGCCGCAGCCTGCGCACCACCCGCCGCCCCGACGCCTTCAAAATCGCCGTCACCCTCCGCGCGCTGGGCCGCGACGGACTCGGCGCCCTCGTCGACCAGGTCTGCGACCTCGCCGCCACCCTCGCCGACAAGATCCACCACCACCCAGCCCTCACCCTCCACGCACGCCCCGCCCTCAGCACCGTGCTGTTCCGCCCCGCCCAAGCCGACGACGACCAGGTCGCCGCCGTCCGCCGCACCCTCCTCGACGACGGCCACGCCGTCCTCGGCCGCGCCCGCGCCGACGGCCGGCTCTGGCTCAAAGCCACCCTCCTCAACCCGCACACCCAACCCGGCGACCTCGACCGGATGCTGAAACTGGTGGAAGGACACACCCCCCGATGACCGCCCAGCACACCCCCGACCACGACCAACCCCACGACCTGGTCGGCATCGGCATCGGCCCCTTCAACCTCTCCCTCGCCGCCCTCGCCCACGGCATCCCCCGGCCCCCGCGCACCGCCTTCTTCGAACAGCGCCCCGCCTTCCACTGGCACCCCGGCATGCTCATCGACGGCGCCACGCTCCAAGTCCCCTTCCTCGCCGACCTCGTCACCCTCGCCGACCCCGCCAGCCCCTGGAGCTTCCTCAGCTACCTCCGCCACCGCCAGCGCCTCTTCCCCTTCTACTTCGCCGAGCGCCTCCACATCCACCGCGCCGAATACGACGCCTACTGCCGCTGGGTCGCCGACAACCTCCCCGGACTCCACTTCGGCCACCAGGTCGAAGCCGTCCGCTGGAACCCCGAACGCTCCCTCTTCGACGTCGACTACACCCAGACCGGCACCGACGGCGAAGCCGAAGCCCTCGGCCGCGTCCACACCCGCAACCTCGTCCTCGGCATCGGCACCGCCCCCCACATCCCCGAACCCCTCAAACCCCTCGCCGACGCACCCGTCGTCCCCGTCGTCCACTCCGCCGACTACCTCACCCACCGCGAACGGCTCCTCGGCGCCGACCACATCACCGTCATCGGCTCAGGACAGTCCGGCGCCGAGATCTTCCTCGACCTCCTGCGCCACCGCCCCGAAGGCCGCGAGAAGATCCACTGGCTGACCCGCACCGAGGCATTCACCCCCATGGAGTACTCCAAACTCGGCCTCGAACACTTCACCCCCGACTACACCCGCTACTTCCACTCCCTCCCCCAGACCGCCCGCGACCAACTCCTGCCCCGCCAATGGCAACTCCACAAGGGCATCGACGCCGAAACCATCGCCGCCATCCACGACGAGCTCTACCGCCGCACCCTCCACGGCGGCTGGCCCGACGCCACCCTCACCCCCGGCGTCGCCGTCCGCACCGCCGGACGCGTCGGCACCAGCCAGGTCGAACTCCACCTCGAGCACCTCACCCAGGGCACCCGCACCCGCCTCACCACCGACGCCGTCGTCCTCGCCACCGGCTACCGCGAACGCCCCCTCGACCGGCTCCTCGCCGCCCTCGACCCCTACCTCCACCGCGACCACGCCGAACGCCCCCGCGTCGACGACCGCTACCGCCTCCACCTCGACCCCGCCATCAGCCGCACCGGCAGCGCCGTCTACGTCCAGAACGCCGAACGCCACACCCACGGCGTCGGCGCCCCCGACCTCGGCCTCGCCGCCTGGCGCTCCGCCACCATCCTCAACACCCTCACCGGCACCCAGCCCTACCCCCTCCCCGACCGCACCGCCTTCACCACCTTCGGCCTCGAAGCCGGCACCCAGCCCCACCCCCGCCACCCCCTCACCCCCCTCGCCGAACCCCGCTGACCACCCAGCGGCCTCCAGGAAGGCCACGCGGCCGGACGCCCCCCGCCCCCGGCCGCGCACCCCTTCACCAACCTCAGAACACCGGCTCACCCTCCCGCGTCAGCCGCCACCCCACCGAAGCGAACTCCGCGGGGTCCACCGTCCCCTCCTCCCGCACCCACTCGATGATCGTGTTCCGGATCTCCTCCGGGTCCGCCCACACCTGCTCCGCCGACGCCACGTGCGGAAACGCCCCGCCCCCGCTCGCCCGGTAGTTGTTCACCGCCAGCACGAACCGCGCCTGAGCCGCCACCGGCTCACCCTCGTACGCCAGCCCCACGATCCGCGACCCCACCGGCTGCGCCACGTCCACCTCGTACGTCACCCCCGACAACGCGTCGTAGTTGTAGTCCGGAATCCCGTCCGCGTTGGTCAGCGCCGCCGGATCGACCGGCGCACCCGCCGCCGTCCGCACGTAGTACCGGGCCGAGAACTCCAGGTACTCCTTCAGCTGGGCACCCGTCAGCACCCGCGCCTCCAGCGTGTTCTCGAACGGGTACAGCCCCGCCGCGTCCTTGATCGTCACCTCACCCGCCGGCATCCGCGCCGTCCGCGAGAAGCACGACGCCTGCGACACCAAGGGCAGCTCCGCGTACGCGCCACCCGCCAGCCCCGCCCGCACCGCCTCCGTCTGCACATGGTTGATCAGATCGATGATCGGCACGTCCTTCACCGGCCCCTCCGCCGCCGACATCTCCTCCACCGAGGTCCCGATCACCTGGTTCACGTAGGCGACCACCTCCTTGTGCTCCTCGGCCAGCAGCCGCACGATCCGCGGGTCCTCCTCGGCCGTGTTCGCGTTCCGCACCTCTGAGGCGACGCGCTCCACCACCCAGCGGCCCCGCTCCCACGCCACCTCGATGTCGAACAGCGTCAGCCGCTGCCCCCACTTCAGCGGCTCCGAGAGCACCACCGGCCGCCCCGACTCCTTGTTCACCACCACGTACTCGGCGATCTCCTCGTGCGCGTGACCCACCAGGATCGCGTCGATCCCCGGCACCTCCTCGGCCACCTGCGCAGCCGCGTTCTCCACGTACGGCAACTGGTCACCCCACGACGATGTGCCGCTCGTCCCCGAGTGCGCCGACACCAGCACCACGTCCGCCCCCATCGACCGCAGCTTCGGCACCCACTTCGCC
The DNA here is from genome assembly GCF_051397025.1 of Streptomyces sp. BBFR102. Lineage (NCBI taxonomy): Bacteria > Bacillati > Actinomycetota > Actinomycetes > Kitasatosporales > Streptomycetaceae > Streptomyces > Streptomyces sp. BBFR102. The sequence continues at coordinate 1,062,014 of NZ_CP195757.1, read as the reverse complement.
GCCTGCTCCACCAACCCCGGGAAGACCATCCGGCCCTGCACGTTCGCCTTGTCCCAGATCGCCACACCCGGGTTGGTCAGCCCCAGCACCGCCACCCGCACATCCCGTCCCAGCGGCGTCCGCAGCCGCTTGATCACGTACGGCGCGAACGCCGGCCTGAGCGACTTCGCGTCCAGCGCGTTCGCCCCCAGCAGCGGGAAACGGCACTGCTCCTCGAACTTCCGCAGCACCTCGATCCCGTAGTTGAACTCGTGGTTCCCGAGCGCCGCCGCGTCGTACCCGATCGCGTTCATCGCCCGCGCCATCGGATGGACCGGCCCCCGGCCCTCCGTGATCGGGTCGACCTTCGCGTAGTAGTACGACAGCTGGGTGCCCTGAATCGTGTCACCCGCGTCGATCAGCAGCGTGTTCCGGTGGCCGCGCTCCTCGCGGATCTCCCGCACCATCGTGGAGATCTTGGCCAGGCCCACATCGTTGTGGTCCGCGTCATCGAACTCCGCATCCGTGAAGTAGTCCCAGTTCAGGACGTTGCCGTGCAGGTCGGTCGTGCCCATCACGGTGAACGCGTACCGCCGCTCTCGGCCACCGGCGGGCCCCGGGCCGTGTCCCGCCGCGCCCGCCGCCGAGGCCGCACCCGCCCCCGCGCCGAGCGCGAGGCCCGCGCCCACCGCCGCCGAACCACCCACGAAACCCCTGCGATCGACCGCCATCATCCACTCCTCGCTCACTGAGACAACGCGCGTAGATTCTGGCGCAGCGAACCCTCGCGCAACACCCCTCGCAGGTATCCGTCCGGTGACAGGGAACCCATTCGTCCACACCTTCGCCCCTTCGCTCGGCCGGGGTGCGGAACGCCCCCCCCGGACGCTCATCGGAGCGCCCCCGCGCACACTTCAACAATTGTCAATACCCTTCCACCAAAAGGACGTTGACCAGTCATGCGCGGCCAAACGTCTACCCATCGGTAGGGCCTAGGGTCGAACCATGCGCCGAGCAAAAATCGTCTGCACACTAGGACCGGCCACCGACTCGTACGAGCAGATCAAAGCCCTCGTCGACGCCGGGATGGACATCGCCCGCCTCAACCTCAGCCACGGCCACCACGCCGAGCACGAAGAACGCTACGCACGTGTCCGCAAGGCGTCCGACGAGACCGGCCGCAGCGTCGGCATCCTCGCCGACCTTCAAGGACCGAAGATCCGCCTCGGCCGCTTCACCGAAGGCCCTGTACTCCTTGAACGCGGCGACGACTTCTCCATCACCGTCGAACCCGAAGCGGAAGGCGACCGCCACAGCTGCGGCACCACCTACCCCGGCCTCGCCGCCGACGTCACCCCGGGCGAACGCATCCTCGTCGACGACGGCCGCGTCACCCTTGAGGTGACCGCCGTCGACGGACCCCGGGTGCGCACCACCGTCGTCGAAGGGGGCATGGTCTCCGACCACAAGGGACTCAACCTCCCCGGCGTCGCCGTCTCCGTCCCCGCCCTCTCCGACAAGGACGTCGACGACCTCCGCTGGGCCCTGCGCACCGGTGCCGACGTCATCGCCCTCTCCTTCGTCCGCAGCGGCCGCGACATCGAGGACGTCCACCGGATCATGGACGAGGAGGGCCGCCGCCTCCCCGTCATCGCCAAGATCGAGAAGCCCCAGGCCGTCGAGGACATCGAATCCATCGTCGCCGCCTTCGACGGCATCATGGTCGCCCGCGGCGACCTCGGCGTGGAGATGCCGCTGGAGCAGGTCCCGATCGTCCAGAAGCACGCCGTCAAGCTCGCCAAGCGCAATGCCAAGCCGGTCATCGTCGCCACCCAGATGCTCGACTCGATGATCGACAACTCCCGGCCCACCCGCGCCGAGGCCTCGGACGTCGCCAACGCCGTCATCGACGGCACCGACGCCGTGATGCTCTCCGGCGAGACCAGCGTCGGTACGTACCCGGCCGAGACCGTCCGCACTATGGGCCGCATCGTCGAGGCCGCCGAGAGCGACATCCTCGCCAAGGGCCTCCCGCCGCTCACCGAACTCAACAAGCCGCGCACCCAGGGCGGCGCCGTGGCCCGGGCCGCCGCCGAGATGGGCGACTTCCTCGGCGCCAAGTTCCTGGTGGCCTTCACCCAGAGCGGCGACACCGTCCGCCGGCTCTCCCGCTACCGCTCGCCGATCCCGCTCCTCGCCTTCACCCCGGACCCGGCCACCCGCTCCCAGCTCAACCTCACCTGGGGCGTCGAGACCTTCCTGGGGCCGCACGTCGACTCCACCGACGCGATGGTCGACCAGGTCGACGAGTACCTGCTGAAGGTCGGCCGCTGCCAGCGCGGCGACACCGTCGTCATCACCGCCGGCTCACCCCCCGGCGTCTCCGGCTCCACCAACCTCGTCCGCGCCCACCACATCGGCGAGGACGACACCACCTCCGCCACCCGCCCCTGACCACACCGCCCGCCGCACGGGCCGGGGTGCTGGGAACAGGTCAGTACTTCGGCCCCACGTGGGCGTCCATGAGGGCGACGGAGGGTTTGCGGGCTATGGAGATGTTGAGTTCCCTCCCCGTATGGCGCAGGACGCCCCATTCGACGCCGAGCGTGTCCAGAGTGTCGCAGTAGAGAAGGCGGATGTCGTCGGAGCGGTTGGTGAAGAAGTACCGCGTGTACGCGTTACGGCGGCGTTCGCCGCTCGCCAGTGTGCGCTCGGTCCAGTTGGTGAAGCGGCACCAGTCGGAATGGAAGAGGCCACGCACGAAGTCCCAGGGGTGGGCATCGGCGAGGTTTCGCTGCCAAGACTCCAGGACTATGGAGCGTTCGTGCTTACGCCCGGGACCGTGCTGCGGAAAGAGGCAGTGCCAGTGCTTGCTGGAGCTGGAGACCGCCACGCACCCGGGGCGCTGGCTCCGCCAGACGTTGTTGGACAGCACCCTCCCCATGGCGTCGGCGCAGGCGTCGATGAGCCCCGGCCACGCGTCGGCACAGGCGATGCGGAGTACGTAGACGCCGCGTCGGGCCAGGGTCAGGCAGCCGTCGCCCAGGTAGAGGCCGAGCAGGTACGCGTAGGCGGCCTGGTCGGAGGGGAGAGCCGGTGTGTCCGCGCAGCGGCAACAGGTGGCTGGGCGCAGGTGCGGCAGGGGTTCCACCCGCACAGTCCAGCTGCGGATCGTGGCCCGGGCTATGCCTGTCTGCCTGCTCACGCTGCTGAGGCTCATTCCGGTGCCGAGCAGGGAGAGTGCGTGCTTCCTGGTAGCGCGATCGTACATGTGGGCGATTCTGCGCAATGCCGCTCGAAAGCATTCGGATATGCGAAAAGGTAACCCTTTCGAGTGAAAGGGTTACCTTTATGGTGTGACCTTTAAAAGTGAGGTGAGTGCCCCGGGTCGGACTCGAACCGACACCGAATGGAGTTTGAGGCCATCGTCTCTGCCAATTGGACTACCGGGGCCTACGAATCGAAGGTTCCCCTCGACCCGCTCGAGTCGAGCTTACCGTAGCTAGGTAGGCTCTCCATAGTAGGACCAGCAGAACTGCGCGCCCCGCCCTGAGCCAAGGAGCACCCCCGTGAGCGTCCCCGAGCCCGAGTCCCAGCCCGTCTCAGACGGTGACGTGTCGCACGTCCCTCCGCTGACGACCCGCGTGGTGATCGCCGAGGACGAGGCGCTGATCCGGCTGGACCTCAAGGAGATGCTGGAGGAGGAGGGGTACTCCGTCGTCGGTGAGGCCGGTGACGGTGCCAAGGCGGTCGAGCTGGCCCGCGAGCACCGCCCCGACCTGGTCATCCTCGATGTGAAGATGCCGGTGCTGGACGGCATCTCGGCGGCCGAGAAGATCGCCGAGGAGTCCATCGCCCCGGTGCTGATGCTCACCGCCTTCTCCCAGCGCGACCTGGTCGAGCGGGCCCGGGACGCCGGAGCCATGGCGTACCTGGTGAAGCCGTTCAGCAAGAGCGACGTGGTGCCGGCGATCGAGATGGCCGTCTCGCGCTTCACCGAGCTGCGGACGCTGGAGAAGGAGGTCGCCGACCTCTCCCAGCGCCTGGAGACGCGCAAGCTGGTCGACCGGGCCAAGTCCATCCTCCAGACCCAGTACGGGCTGACCGAGCCGGCCGCCTTCCGGTGGGTCCAGAAGACCTCGATGGACCGCCGCATGTCGATGCGGCAGGTCGCCGAGGCGGTCATCGAGGACGACGAGGAGAAGCGCGCCGCCAAGGGCTGAGCCCGGCGCCGTACGCGGACGAGCGGGCCCGCACCCCCCGAGGGTGCGGGCCCGCTCGCGTACGGCCGTGGGGGTCAGTCCTCGCCGAGGTACGCCTTGCGGACGGACTCGTCGTGGAGGAGGTCGGCGCCCGTCCCGGAGAGGACGATCTTGCCGATCTCCATGACGTGGCCCTGGTCCGCCAGCGAGAGCGCCGCCTGGGCGTTCTGCTCGACCAGCAGGATGGTGGTTCCCTGGGCCTTCAGCTCCGCGATGGTCTCCATGATCTTCTGCATCATGATCGGGGAGAGGCCCATCGAGGGTTCGTCCAGCATCAGCAGCTTGGGCTGCGACATCAGGGCGCGGCCCATGGCGAGCATCTGCTGCTCACCGCCGGAGAGGGTGCCTGCGGCCTGCCTGCGGCGCTCGCCGAGGATGGGGAAGCGCTCGTAGGAGCTCTCGATGTCGCGCTCGATGCCGTCGGCGTCCTTGCGGAGGAAGGCGCCGAGCTTGAGGTTCTCCTCGATGGTGAGGTTCGGGAAGATCCTGCGGCCCTCGGGGGAGTGGGCGAGGCCCTTGGCGACCACCTTGTGGGCGCCGACTCCGGTGATCTCCTCGCCGTCGAAGACGACGGAGCCGGAGACCGGCCTGAGGAGCCCGGAGAGGGTGCGCAGGGTGGTGGTCTTGCCGGCGCCGTTGGTGCCGATCAGGGTGACGATCTCGCCGGCGCGGACGGAGAAGGAGATGCCCTTGACGGCCTCGATCTTGCCGTAGGCGACCTTGAGGTCCTTGACCTCCAGCAGGGCGGTCATTCGGTGTCCCCTTCTTCTTCCGTGCGGGGCTTGCTGGTGGTGCTGGTGGCCTCGTCGGCCGGGGCGGTGTCGGCTGCCTTGGCCTCGGCCGCGCGGACCTCGGCCACCTCCTCGTCGCCGGGGGCGCCCTCGAAGGGGGTGCCGAGGTAGGCGGCGACGACGCGTTCGTCGGCCTGGACGACGTCGGGGGTGCCCTCGACGAGCTTCTCGCCGCGGACGAGGACGGCGACGCGGTCGCAGAGGTTGAAGATGAACCGCATGTCGTGCTCGATGACGAGGACGGCGATGCCCTGGTCGCGGATGGCGAAGACCAGTTCCTGGGCGGCCTGGGTCTCCTGGGGGTTCATGCCCGCGGTGGGCTCGTCCAGCAGGAGCAGGCCCGGCTTGCTGGCCAGGGCGCGGGCGATCTCCAGCTTGCGCTGCTCGCCGTAGGGGAGGTTGCGGGCGAGGTGGTCGCGCTTGTGGGCGAGGCCGGTGAACTCCAGGAGTTCCATCGCCGCTTCGTGGGACTCGCGTTCGGCCTTCTTGAAGCCGGGGCCGCGCAGGAGGGCCGACCAGAGGCCCTCCTTGGTGCGGGTGTGGCGGCCGACGAGGACGTTCTCCAGGACGGTCATGTTGGCGAAGAGCCGGATGTTCTGGAAGGTCCGCGCGATGCCGGCCTGGGTGACCAGGTGGGAGCGGGGCGGGAGGACCTTCTCCTTGTAGGAGACGGTGCCCTCGGTGGGGACGTAGAGCCCGGTGAGGCAGTTGAAGAAGGTGGTCTTGCCGGCGCCGTTGGGGCCGATGAGGCCGACGATCTCGCCCGCGTTGACCTGGAGGGAGACGTTGTTGACGGCGGTGAGGCCGCCGAACCGCATGATGACGCCGCTGGCGTCGAGGACCGGGGTGGTGGCCGGTGCCGGGTTGGTACTGGTGGTCATGATGGTTACACCCCCGCCTTGCTGAGGCCGATATCGCCCTTGGGTGTGTCCAGTTGGCCGCTCTCCTTGAACTCCAGCTGCTTGCGCCGGTCGGCGACGAGGCCCTCGGGGCGGAAGCGCATGAGGAGCACGAGCGCGATGCCGAACAGGAGCAGCTGGTAGTCGGCCATGAACTGGAGCTTCGCCGGGATGAGGTAGAGCAGGGCGGCGCCGATGAGGGGGCCGCTGACCGTTCCCATGCCGCCGAGGATGACGGCGGCGAGGAGGAAGGCGGAGTTGGGCGGCATGGACTCGACGAACTTGTACTGGGCGGGGGTCACGGTGTAGGTGACGTGCGCCTGGACGGTGCCGGCGAGGCCGGCCAGGGTGGCGCCGAGGGCGAAGGCGAGGAGCTTGAGCCGGAAGGCGTTGATGCCCATGGCGCGGGCGGCGGTCTCGTCCTCGCGGATGGCGACCCAGGCGCGGCCGATGCGGGACTGGTCGCTGCGGCGGAAGACGAGGACGACGACGATGGTGACGAGCAGCATCAGCAGGTAGTAGTTGGAGAACCTGCCGAGTTCCACGCCGAGGACGGTGTGGCTCTCGCCGAAGTTGAAGCCGAACATCTCCAGGTCGGGGATGTTGGGGATGCCGTTGGGCCCGTTGGTGATGTCGGGTCCGCTGGTGCCGTCGAGGTTCTGCATGCCGATGCGGAAGATCTCGCCGAAGCCGAGGGTGACGATGGCGAGGTAGTCGCCGTGCAGCCGCAGGGTCGGGGCGCCGATGACGACGCCGAAGATCAGGGAGGCGAGGCCGCCGAGGAGGACGGCCGCCCAGAACGGCACGTGGATGTCGAAGGGGGAGTTGGGGGAGCCGGAGACCAGGGCCGCGGTGTAGGCGCCGACGCCGAGGAAGGCGACGTAGCCGAGGTCGAGGAGGCCGGCGAGGCCGACGACGATGTTGAGGCCGAGGGCGACGGTGGCGAAGATGAGGATGTTGGTGCCGACGCTGGTGTAGGCGTCGCTGGTCTGGGTGAACGGGAAGGCGAAGGCCGACACGAAGGCGGCGGTGACCGTCACGTTCTTGTGCTTGACGGTGAGGCCGGTGAGGCGGCGGCTGAGGCCGGACTTGCCGAGGGCGGCGACGCCGAAGCCGATGAGGAGGAGGAAGCCGAGGAAGTCCTCGGCGCCTTCGGTGCCGATGCCGTAGGTGAAAGCCAGCAGGCCGATGCCGAAGGCGAGGGCGATGAGGAGGATCTCGGCCCAGCCGGGGAGTTCCTTGGCGGGGCCGGGGGCCGGGGCCTTGAAGAGGGCGGCGAACTTCGCCCAGCCGCCGGCTCCGGTGGGCTCGGCCTCGCGGGGGAGGGTGAAGGCGCAGGCCACGGTGAGGGCGGTGGCGACGACGGCGAGCCAGGCGCCGGGTTCGAGGTTGACCAGGCCGCCGAGTGCGACGGCGATGGCGATGGCGGTGAACCAGGTGGTGGCGAAGGTGCCGAGCGCCATGAGGCGGACGGAGGCGTACTTGCCGCCGGGGGTGGCCCAGCGCAGGCCGGGGGTGCCGAGTCCGCCGAGGACGAGAACGGCGGTGAGCAGGGCTCCGGTGAGGGTGAGGAGCTGGAGGCCGCCGGGGTAGCCGTCGACGGTGAGGTTGCCGGGGAACTCGGCGGTCCAGGTCCAGGCCAGGAAGGTGCTGGCGAAGGAGAGGGCGGCGCCGCCGAGGGTGGCGTAGCCCAGGGCCCTTCGGGCCTTGGGGGTGGCGGGTGCCTGGGTTTCGGTGGTGGTGTGGGTGGTCATCTCTATCACGCCCGATCCGCGCCGCGGCTGCCGAGGATGCCCTGGGGCCTCAGGAGGAGGACCAGGATCAGCAGGACGAAGGCCCAGACGTCCTTCCAGGCTCCGCCGCCGAACATGCTCATGCCGGGCACGTTCTCCATGTAGGCGGTGGCGAGGGTTTCGGTGACGCCGAGGACGAGGCCGCCGATCATGGCGCCGTAGATGTTGCCGATGCCGCCGAGGACCGCGGCGGTGAACGCCTTGAGGCCGGCGATGAAGCCCATGCGGAACTGGACTTCGCCGTACTTGAGGCCGTGCGCGACCGCGGCGATGGCGGCGAAGGCGGCGCCGATGCCGAACGCGGTGACGATGATGCGGTCGGTGTTGATGCCCATGAGCTTGGCGGTGTCGGGGTCCTGCGAGGTGGCCTGCATGGCGCGGCCGGTGCGGGTCTTGGAGACGAAGATCCCGAGGGCGATCATGCAGACCGGTGCGGCGATGAGGATGAAGAGGTCGCCGCGGCTGATGGAGAAGGCTCCGAGGTCGATGCGTCCGCCCTCGAAGTGGGGGAAGCTGAGGGCGCCGTCCCTGGCCTTGGGGTAGAAGGACCAGACGAGTTGCTGGAGGACGAGCGAGAGGCCGATCGCGGTGATGAGCGGGGCGAGGCGGGGGCCGCCGCGCAGGGGCCGGTAGGCGAACCGTTCGGCGCCGACGGCGACGGTGACGGAGAAGACCATGCCGAGCAGGATCATGACGGGGAGGGCGACGAGGACGCCGGTGCCGTCGGGGAGCCAGAGCCAGGCGGTGAGGGCTCCGAAGCCTCCGATCATGAATATCTCGCCGTGGGCGAAGTTGATGAGCTGAACGATGCCATAGACCATCGTGTAACCGATTGCGATGAGTCCGTACAGCGCGCCGAGTAGCAGGCCGTTGGCAAGTTGCTGCGGCAGATCGTGCACCGCGGGGCCTCCGAGTGAGTGTGGTCAGATACGGCCGCGCGGGGGCGCTGGTGGCGCCCCCGCGCGGTCAGGGATGTTCGTTCCGGGGCGGTGTGAGGCGGGTCAGCCCTCGTACTCGCCGCTCTGGACCGGCTTGTGGGCCCCGTCGGTCACCTGGTAGAGCGAAAGCTGCCTGTTGGTGGTGTCGCCGTACTCGTCGAAGCCGACCTCGCCGGTGACGCCGCTGAACTTGACGGACTGCATGGCTTCGGTGACCTGCTTGCGGGCGTCCTTGGCGTCGGCGGGGAGCTTGCCGTCGTTCTTCTCGGCGACGGCCTTGACGGCCTGGATGATGGCCCAGGCGGAGTCGTAGGCGTACCCGCCGTATGCCTCCCAGGTGTTCTCGTACCCCTCGGCCTTGTAGTTCTTCATGAACTCCTTGGCGGTGTCGAGGGTGTCGAGGGGGGCGCCGACGGAGCTGGCGAAGTCGCCCTCGGCGTTCTTCTTGGCGAGCTTGATGTACTCGCCGCTGAAGAGCGCGTCACCGCCGACGGTGGGGATCTTGGCGCCGGCGTTCTTGATCTGGCTGGCCAGGGGGGCGCCGGCGGGGTACTCGCCGCCGTAGTAGACGAAGTCGGCCTTGGACTTGGCGACCTTGCTGGCGACGGAGGAGAAGTCGCGGTCCTCGGGGTTGATGTGGTCGGAGCCGACCACCTTGCCGCCGAGTTCCTTGAACTCCGCGGCGAAGGTGCCGGCGAGGCCCGCGCCGTAGGTCTTCTTGTCGTCGATGACGAAGACCCGCTTGAGCCCTTCCTCCTCGTACATGTACTTGGCCGCGTACGGGCCCTGGATGGCGTCGGTGGTGGAGGTGCGGAAGTACGTGTCGTACAGCCGGGCCTTCTTGCCGTCCTGCCAGTCCTTGCCCTGGGTGAGCTCGGGGTTGGTGTTGGCCGGGGAGACCTGCACCATGCCGGCGTCGGCGAAGACCTTCTGCATGGACTGGCCGACGTCGGAGTTGAGGGGGCCGACGGCGCCGAGGACCTTGTCGTCGGCGATGAACTTGGTGGCGTTCTGCTGGCCGGTGGCGGCCTGGGCGGCGTCGTCGAGGGCCTGGAGCTTGAAGGTGACGCCGTCGACTTCGTTGTTCTTGTTGGCCGTCTTGACGGCGAGCTCGGCGGAGTTCTTGATGCCCTGGCCGAGCGCGGACAGGTCGCCGGTCAGCGGAGCGTCGAGGCCGATGACGACGGTCTGCTTGCCACCTCCACCGCCTCCTCCTCCGGCGCTGTCGTCGCGGGACCCGCAGGCGGACAGGGTCAGAGCCCCGGCGGTGACGGCGGTGGTGATGACGAGCAAGGAACGGTGGCGCACGATCAGTCCTCTCCCCTAACACGGCGTTTCCGTCGTGGAACGCCGGTCCTGCGCAGACCGAAGTGAATGGAAATCCGGTGGCGCGGTGACTGGCCGTGACTCTAAGCGTGCAGGTGGGCGTGGTGGAGAGGTCAGGCCAATGATGTGACTCTCTTGTTATGACGGGGGCGTAATACGGACAGGTCCGGGGAGGGCGTTAAAGGGAGGAATCCCCCGTTCTGAATGTCCGGATGGTGAGAACGGGCTGAGTGTGCGGGGTGACGCCCTTGCGGGCGTGGGGAGTTGGGGTGCGTGGCCCGGGGGTGGTCCATGAATGGGGTGTTTTCGGTCCCGTCGGGGAGGGGGGATTCCGGGGGGCTGGATTACCTCAATGTTACCTAGTGTTACACCGAGGAAATGGATGCCTGCATTCCGGGCCGCTGTGCCGTAATTGCTCTCATGCGCACCTATGGGGAGTGCGCGGGGCATATCCACTGCCGGAGAAAAGGGGCAGGGGGGATGGAGGGGGGGCGTACGGGGTTTGCAGGGCGGGCGTCCGATATGCGGATGGCTGTATTCGGATATCGGATCTCCGGCCGGAGGGCGGCCGGTCCGGGGCCTCGCCCGGTCGGGAGGCGCGCGGGGGTGGAGGGCGGCGCGGCGGGGCCGCCCGGGAAGGGACGGCCGCGCCGTCCGGAGCGCCGAGGGTCGCGGGAGCGTTGCTCAGGCTCGACCGCGTGGGGGGAAGGAGGGTGCGGGCATGGCGCGTGCGGGTGTCGCCGGGGACGGCGAGGGGGACGGGCGACGCGGCTGCCGGGTCGCGTCCGGGGCGGCGGCGCCCCGTGGCCGGGGTCCGCCGCCGTCCGAGGGCGGGTCAGCGCTGCGGCGCCGCCCCGCCCGCGTCGCGGAGCATGCAGGTCAGGCGGGCGGAGCAGAGGCGCTTGTCCTGGTCGTCGGTGATGACGATCTCGTAGGTGGCGGAGGAGCGGCCGCGGTGTACGGGGGTGGCGACGCCGGTGACCAGTCCGGAGCGGGCGCCGCGGTGGTGGGTGCAGTTCAGGTCGACGCCGACGGCGAGCTTGTGCGGGCCGCCGTGGAGCATGGCGCCGACGGAGCCGAGGGTCTCCGCGAGGACGGCGGAGGCTCCACCGTGCAGCAGGCCGTAGGGCTGGGTGTTGCCCTCGACGGGCATGGTGCCGACGACGCGGTCGGCGGACGCCTCCCGGATCTGGACGCCCATGCGGGTGCCGAGGTGCCCGGCGGAGAAGAGGGCTGCGAGGTCGACGCCGAGCGAGGCGTACTCGTCGAGAACCTCCTGCGGGAACTCGACGGTCTGCTGTTCACCCATGGTCCGACTCCGTTCGTCAAAGCTCTGAGCAAGCGCTCGTTCACGGCTACCGTAACCGGCGGCGGGCCGACGCGGCAGGGGTCCCGCCGGGCGGTCAGCTTCCGGACGGCTCCAGGCGGACCACCACCGACTTGCTGGCCGGGGTGTTCGAGGTGTCGGCGGTGGAGTCGAGGGGCACCAGGACGTTGGTCTCCGGGTAGTAGGCGGCGGCGCAGCCGCGCGCCGTCGGGTAGTGCACGACGCGGAAGCCGGGCGCGCGCCGCTCCACACCGTCCTTCCACTCGCCGACCAGATCGGCGTACGCGCCGTCGGCGAAGCCCAGTTCGCGGGCGTCGTCGGGGTTGACTAGGACGACGCGGCGGCCGCCCCGGATGCCTCGGTAGCGGTCGTCGAGGCCGTAGACCGTGGTGTTGTACTGGTCGTGCGAGCGCAGGGTCTGGAGCAGCAGGCGGCCCTCGGGGACGCGCGGGTACTCGACGGGGGCCGCAGTGAAGTGCGCCTTGCCGCTGGGGGTGGGGAAGCGCCGCTCGTCGCGCGGGGCGTGCGGCAGGGTGAAGCCGGCCGGGTCGGCGACCTTGGCGTTGAACTCCTCGAAGCCGGGGACGACGCGGGCGATCCGGTCGCGGATCAGGGCGTAGTCCCCCTCGAACTCCTCCCACGGGGTGGCCGACCGCGCGCCGAGGGTGGCGCGGGCCAGGCGGCAGACGATGGCGGTCTCCGAGAGCAGGGCGGGCCCGGCCGGCTCCAGGCGGCCGCGGGAGGCGTGGACCATGCCCATCGAGTCCTCGACGGTGACGAACTGCTCGCCGCCCGCCTGGACGTCCCGCTCGGTGCGGCCGAGCGTCGGCAGGATCAGGGCGTGGGCGCCGGTGACCGCGTGCGACCTGTTCAGCTTGGTGGAGACGTGGACGGTCAGGCGCGCCTTGCGCATCGCCGCCTCGGTGACCTCCGTGTCGGGCGAGGCGGCGACGAAGTTGCCGCCCATGGCGAGGAAGACCTTGGCCTCGCCGTCGCGCAGCGCGCGGATGGCGCGGACCACGTCGAGGCCGTGGTGGCGGGGCGGGGCGAAGCCGAACTCGCGCTCCAGCGCGTCCAGGAAGGCCGGGGCGGGGCGCTCGAAGATGCCCATGGTGCGGTCGCCCTGGACGTTGGAGTGGCCGCGCACGGGGCACACCCCGGCGCCCGGGCGTCCGATGTTGCCCCGCAGCAGGAGGAAGTTGACCACTTCGCGGATGGTGGGCACGGAGTGCTTGTGCTGAGTGAGGCCCATCGCCCAGCAGACGACGGTGCGCTCGGAGGCCAGCACCATCCGCAGCGCCGCCTCGACCTCGGTGCGCTCCAGCCCGGTCGCGGTCAGCGCCTCATCCCAGTCGGCCTGCGCGGCGGTGGCGGCGAACTCCTCGTACCCCCGGGTGTGAGCGGCGACGAACTCCTCGTCGACGGCGCCCGGCGTCTTCAGGACGAGGGAGTTGAGGAGGCGGAACAGGGCCTGGTCGCCGCCGAGGCGGATCTGGAGGAAGAGGTCGGTCAGCGCGGTGCCGCGGGCCATGCCCTTGACGGTCTGCGGGTTCTTGAACCGCTCCAGGCCGGCCTCGGGCAGCGGATTGACCGTGATGATCTTCGCGCCGCCCTGCTTCGCCTTCTCCAGCGCCGAGAGCATCCGGGGGTGGTTGGTGCCCGGGTTCTGCCCGGCGACGATGATCAGGTCGGCCTGGTACAGGTCCTCCAGGAGCACGCTGCCCTTGCCGACGCCGATGGTCTCGGTCAGGGCGGAGCCGGACGACTCGTGGCACATGTTCGAGCAGTCGGGGAGGTTGTTGGTGCCGAACTCGCGGGCGAAGAGCTGGTAGAGGAAGGCGGCTTCGTTGCTGGTGCGGCCCGAGGTGTAGAAGACGGCCTCGTCGGGGGAGGAGAGGGCGCTCAGTTCGCCGGCGATCAGCTCGAAGGCCCGCTCCCAGCTGACCGGCGTGTAGTGGTCGGCGCCCTCGGCCAGGTGCATCGGCTCGGTGAGGCGGCCCTGCTGGCCCAGCCAGTAGCCGCTGCGCCCGGCGAGGTCGGCGACGGAGTGCTCGGCGAAGAAGGCGGGGGTGACCCGGCGCAGTGTGGCCTCCTCCGCGACGGCCTTCGCGCCGTTCTCGCAGAACTCCGCCGCGTGCCGCTTCTCCGGCTCGGGCCAGGCGCAGCCCGGGCAGTCGAAGCCGTCCTTCTGGTTGACCCGGAGCAGGGTCAGGGCGGTGCGGCGCACGCCCATCTGCCGGGCGGACATTCGCAGGGAACGGGCGACCGCGGGCAGGCCGGCCGCGGCGTGCTGGGCCGCCCCGACCTCGGGGGCGTCCTGTACGGGGTCACCGGTGGGCGGCTTGGCTGCCATGCTGCGCTCCCCTTCGAGCCGGGTGCCGGGCCGGCGCGGGCCGGGCCGGACGCCTTACTGTCTGGACCGCCTTCGATCCTGTCATGCCGGGCCGGCAGCCGTCAGTGACCTGCGGCGAGCTTCCGGTGAGGACGCCGGGCGCGACGGCGCGGAGCCGACTGTCGCAGCGGCGTGGCAGGATCAAAGGCGTGGCAGAGACAGCATCGAAGAAGAAGTCCGCGGCGGTCGGCGATCCGGCAGCCGACCGCCCCCGCCTCATGCTCATGGACGGGCACTCCCTGGCGTACCGGGCGTTCTTCGCGCTGCCGGCGGAGAACTTCACGACCGTGACCGGCCAGCCGACCAACGCGATCTACGGCTTCGCGTCCATGCTGGCGAACACCCTGCGTGACGAGCGGCCCACGCATTTCGCCGTCGCCTTCGACGTCTCCCGCAAGACGTGGCGGTCCGAGGAGTTCACGGAGTACAAGGCGAACCGCTCCAAGACCCCCGACGAGTTCAAGGGCCAGGTCGAGCTGATCGGCGAGCTGCTCGACGCGATGCGCGCCCCGCGTTTCGCGGTCGACGGCTTCGAGGCCGACGACGTCATCGCCACGCTGGCCACGCAGGCGCAGGCGGCGGGCTTCGAGGTCCTGATCGTCACCGGCGACCGCGACTCCTTCCAGCTGATCAGTGACCACACCACGGTGCTGTACCCGACCAAGGGCGTCTCCGAGCTGACCCGCTTCACCCCCGAGAAGGTCCAGGAGAAGTACGGGCTGACCCCCGCCCAGTACCCGGACTTCGCCGCCCTGCGCGGCGACCCCTCGGACAACCTCCCGGGCATCCCCGGCGTCGGCGAGAAGACCGCCGCGAAGTGGATCAACCAGTTCGGTTCCTTCGCCGAGCTGGTGGAGCGCGCCGACGAGGTCAAGGGCAAGGCCGGGCAGAACTTCCGCGACCACCTGGAGGCGGTGAAGCTCAACCGCCGCCTCACCGAGATGATCCGCGACGTCGAGCTGGACCGCACCGTCACCGACCTGGAGCGCGTCCCCTACGACCGCAAGGCCCTCACCCTGCTCCTGGACACCCTGGAGATCCGCAACCCGTCGCTGCGTGAGCGGCTGCTCGCGGTCGACCCGGGAGCGGCCGAGGAGGAGCCCGCCACCGAGCCCGCCGTCGAGATCGACGGTACGGTCCTCGGCGCGGGCGAGCTGGAGCCCTGGCTCGCCGAGCACGGCGCGGCGCTGCTCGGCATGGCCACCGTCGACACCTGGAAGCTCGGCGAGGGCTCGGTCACCGAGGTCGCGCTGGCCGCGCCCGGCGGGGCCGCCGCCTGGTTCGACCCGGCGCGGCTGGACGAGGCCGACGAGAAGGCGTTCGCGCAGTGGCTGGCCGCCGCCGACCGCCCGAAGATCCTGCACAACGCCAAGGGCGTCATGCGGGTCTTCGCCGAGCACGGCTGGCGCGTCGAGGGCGTCACGATGGACACCGCCCTCGCCGCCTACCTGGTCAAGCCCGGCCGCCGCTCCTTCGCGCTGGACACCCTCTCCCTGGAGTACCTGGGCCGCGAGCTGGCCCCGGCCGCCGCGGACGGGCAGCTCACCCTCGGCGCCGACGACGAGGCGGAGGCGCACGACCTGATGGTGCAGGCCCGCACCGTCCTCGACCTCGGCGCCGCCTTCGGCGAGCGGCTGGAGCAGGTCGGCGCGACGGGGCTGCTGGCCGACGTCGAGCTGCCCACCTCGATCCTGCTGGCCTCGCTGGAGCGCTCCGGCATCGCCGCCGACCGCGCCCATCTGGAGGCGATGGAGCGGCAGTTCGCCGCCGCCGTCCAGCAGGCGGTGAAGGAGGCGCACGACGCGGTCGGCCGGGAGTTCAACCTCGGCTCGCCCAAGCAGCTCCAGGAAGTCCTCTTCGGCGAGCTGAACCTCCCGAAGACCAAGAAGACCAAGACCGGGTACACCACCGACGCCGACGCCCTCGCCTGGCTCGCCGCGAAGACCGACCACGAGCTGCCGGTGATCATGCTGCGCCACCGCGAGCAGGCCAAGCTCCGCGTCACCGTCGAGGGCCTGATCAAGTCGATCGCCGCCGACGGCCGTATCCACACCACGTTCAACCAGACCGTCGCGGCCACCGGCCGGCTCTCCTCCACCGACCCGAACCTCCAGAACATCCCCGTCCGCACCGACGAGGGCCGCGCGATCCGCCGCGGCTTCGTGGTCGGCGAGGGGTACGAGTCGCTGATGACGGCCGACTACAGCCAGATCGAGCTGCGCGTCATGGCCCACCTCTCCCAGGACGAGGGCCTCATCGAGGCGTTCACCTCCGGCGAGGACCTGCACACCACGGTCGCCTCCCAGGTCTTCGGTGTCGAGCGGGACGCCGTCGACGCCGAGATGCGCCGCAAGATCAAGGCCATGTCGTACGGCCTGGCGTACGGGCTCTCCGCCTTCGGCCTCTCCCAGCAGCTGAACATCGACGCGGGCGAGGCGCGCGCGCTGATGGACACCTACTTCGAGCGGTTCGGCGGCGTCCGCGACTACCTGCGGCACGTCGTGGACGAGGCCCGCGCCACCGGGTACACGGAGACGATGCTCGGCCGCCGCCGCTACCTCCCGGACCTCAACAGCGACAACCGCCAGCGCCGTGAGACCGCCGAGCGGATGGCGCTCAACGCCCCCATCCAGGGCACCGCCGCCGACATCGTCAAGATCGCCATGCTGCGGGTCCACCGCGCCCTCGCCGAAGCCGGGCTCAGCAGCCGGATGCTCCTCCAGGTGCACGACGAAATCGTCCTGGAGATCGCCCCCGGCGAACGCGAGCGCGTCGAGGAGCTCGTCCGCCGCGAGATGGCGGATGCGGTGCGGCTCCGCGCGCCGCTGGACGTCTCGGTCGGCGTCGGCCAGAACTGGGAGGCCGCCGCGCACTGACGCCGACGCGTCGTACGGGAGCGGCCGGCGGGCCGCCCGGACGGGAGGGGCCCCGGGCGGGCGGCCCGTGGGTCGTCCCCGGGCGGGCCGCCCGGACGCCGAGCGGGGCGCAGCCGGAGCCGGTGGGAGTTCGCCCCGCCCGCGTGGAGGAAACGCGCCGGTCCGCCGGCCACGTACAACCCTCCGGTGTGCTGCCGTGTCGAAAGGGTCGGCCGGTGCGTAGCTGACGTGCCGACCGCGCGCATGTGGCCAAGTGGTGAATACCGGTCAGCGACGGGTGCCCGTGCGCGGCAAGGTCCCGTAGGGTCGCCTGAGCCGTCCGAGTGGGCGCAGGCGCCTCGGGGGACGGCTCGTCGACGCGGGAGGGGTTCCACACAATGGCGGCACTGTTCGGACGGCGGATGCGGCGGGGAGCAGCCAGTACGGCCGTCGCGGCGGCGGCGATGGCGGCACTCTCCGCCTCCGGAGCCCCCACGGTGGTGAGCGGGCAGCCGGCGGCCGCAGCCGCCGACCGGCCCTCGGCGAGCGCGCCCGACCAGGAGGCCCCGTCGGTCACCGGCGACTCCCCCTACCACACCGAGCTGCCGCCGCTGAAGGGCCCGGGGCGGAACGATCCGCCGGACGAGACCCCGACCACCGGTTCCGCCGAGTCCGGGATACCCGCGACCGTCCTCGACGCCTACCGCAAGGCCGAGGCGTCCCTCGCCGCCAGCAACCCCCGCTGCCGCGTGCCCTGGGAACTCCTCGCCGCCATCGGCAAGGTGGAGTCCGGCCACGCCCGTGGCGGCCGCCTCGACGGCAACGGCACCACGCCGTCCCCGATCCTCGGCCCCGTCCTCAACGGAGTCGGCTTCGCCGACATCTCCGACACCGACGGCGGCGCCTACGACGGCGACACGCTCCACGACCGCGCCGTCGGCCCCATGCAGTTCATCCCGCAGACCTGGGAGAGCTGGGGCCGCGACGGCGACGGCGACGGCAGGCGCGACCCCAACAACATCTACGACGCCGCCCTCGCCGCCGGCAGCTACCTCTGCGCCCACGACCGCGACCTGAGCGTCGAGGGCGACCTGCACCAGGCGATCCTCGGCTACAACCGCTCGCAGGAGTACCTGCGGACCGTCCTGCACTGGTACGACTACTACCGCAAGGGCGCCGTCCAGATCCCCGACGGCAGCCTGCCCGCCCCGTCCGCCCCGACCGGCAACGGCACCACCACCCCGCCGCCCGGCTCCGTCCGCCCCGGCACGCCGAGCCCGTCGCCCGGCAAGCCCGGCAAGCCGGCCGAGCCCGGCGACGGCGGCTCGCCCAAGCCGACTCCGCCGCCCACCACTCCGCCGACGACCCCGCCCCCGGCCACGCCGCCGCCCACGAAGCCCGCGCCCGCCACCCGCCTGGCCGACCTCGGCGAGGGCACGCTCAGCGCCCCCGCCGGCGAGCGGTTCGCCGACCGCCTGGCCGTGCGGGCCGAACGCGCCGACAAGAAGCCCGCCGCCGAGGCCAAGGTCCGCTTCACCGTGGCCGGGGAGACCGGCACCGCCTTCGAGGACGGCACGACCACCGCCACCGTCACCACGGGGGCCGACGGCGTCGCGAAGGCGCCCGCCCTGCTCGCCGGCGGCAAGCCGGGGGCCCTCACCGTCAAGGCCACCCTCCTGGGCACCACCGAGCCCGTCTCCCTCGGACTGCGCGGCGAGGTCACCGCGCCCCGCGCCGACAAGCTGGTCCGCACCGACGAGGCGGAACTGACCTGCGAGGCGGGCGTCACCTTCGAGGGCCGCGTCGCCCTGGCCGCCACCCGTGAGGGCAGGGCGGCCCCGGGCGTCGCCGCCACCGCCACCGTCCTCGCCGGCGCCGACGGCGCCGACGGTGACAAGGCCGCCGACAAGGGCCCGTACTTCCTGACCCCCGGCGACGAGCCCGCCGAGGAACGCCGCACCCGCGAACTCCCCCTCACCACCGACGCGAAGGGCCGCCTCGTCCTGCCCGAACTCCACGCCGACGACACCACCGGCACCTTCCGTCTGCGCGTGGAGACGACGGGCGGGGCGGTCGTGGTCCTGGAACTGAAGGTGACGGAGGCGGCCTGACGGCCACGGCCGCCCCGAGGTACGGGCGGCCGGCCCCGGGGACACGTCGTTCGTCCGCAGCCCGTGGCGGCCGAGCCACGGGCTGCGCCCCTGCCCCGCTCGCCACACGTGCGATGGGCGGACCGCTGGAATCCCGCGACGCGCGAGTGCCGGCGAGCCGTCGGCTGTCCGCACCGGCCGCCATCGCCTCGGGGCCGGGACCGCCGACGCGCCCGCCGACCGGGCCAAGCGGCTGCCCCCGGTCCGGGCCCGGTGCAGCTGCACGGGTCCCCGGAGGCGGGCACGACGGATACGCCTGGGTGTCGAGGACCCGCGCCCGGCGTCGCCGCCCGGTCGGCGGGCGAGGAGGCCGAGGCGCAGTGCCCGGAGGGTGCACTCGGCCTTCGGGCCGTCGCGGGCGGGCTGAGGGCGCCGCCTTTCGTGCTGCCACCGCCAGGCACGTACCGCAGGCGGTGGCAGGGAACGTTCAACCCGGCCAGAGGAGCATCCCCGTCCTCCGAGAGGTCGTTCAGCGGCCGGGGCGCGGTCGCCCGCCCCTCCCGCTCCGTCCGCGCCTTCGTGTGCCGGGTGGCCCGGGCCGTCGCCGGGTCCTCCGGCCAGGGGTGCTTCGGGTAGCGGCCGCGGAGTTCGGCGCGGACCGCGCGGTAGCCGTCCGCCCAGAAGGAGGCCAGGTCGGCGGTGACCGCCGCCGGGCGGCCCGCCGGGGAGAGGAGGTGGACGAGGACGGGGACGCCCGCGACCTGCGGAGTACCGGTGAGGCCGAACAGTTCCTGGAGCTTGACGGCGAGCACCGGCCGTTGCGGGTCGGCGTAGTCGAGCCGGACACGGGAGCCGCTCGGGACCTCCAGGCGCTCCGGGGCCAGTTCGTCCAGCCGCGCCGCCTCACCGCCCGCCCACGGCAGCAGCCGCCGCAGGCAGCTGCCCGCGTCGATCCGGGCCAGGTCGGCGCGGCGCCGGGCCCGCCCCAGCTCCGGCTCCAGCCACTCCTCGGCGCGGGCCAGCAGCGCGGCGTCCGAGACGTCCGGCCAGGCGCCGCCCACCGCCCGGTGCAGGAAGGCGAGGCGCCGGCGCAGCTCGGCGGCCTCCCGCGTCCAGCGCAGCAGGCCCAGGCCCTCCCGCTCCAGGCCCGAGAGCAGCGCCGCCCGGACCTGCTCGGCGCCGCTCGCGCCGGACAGCGGGCGTACCGCCAGTTCGACCGCGCCCAGCCGCTCCACCCGGCGGGCCACCACGTCACCGCCGCTCCAGCCGATCTCCTCGCCCTCCCGGTGCAGCGGCGCCGCCGCCCGCCGGGCCGTCGCCTCGTCCACCGGCGCCGCCAGCCGCACCCGGGCCCGCGGCCGGTCCACCGGCCGGTCCGCGACCGCCACCGCCAGCCAGCGGCTCTCCCGCAGCGCCGAACCGGGGCCCAGCTCGGCGCCGGTGCCGGAGACCATCAGGTAGCCCTCGCCGCCCCGGGCCCGTGCCAGCCGCTCGGGGAAGGCCAGCGCCGCGACCAGCCCGGCCGCCGCGTCGTCGCCGGCCGCGCCGTCGCCCCCGCCCGGCGCAGTGCCGCGTACCGCCGGCGCCAGCCGCTTCGCCTCCCGCCGCCAGCGGGCCGCGTACGCGTCCTGGCCCCGGCGCGCGGTGCGCCAGGCGGCGGCCAGGTCGTCGCCGTAGCCGCGCGGCGGCTCCTCGCTCAACAGGGCGACCAGCTCCGCCGCCCGGGCTCCGCCGATCTCGGGCGCCCCGTCGAGCAGTGCCCGCGCCAGGCGGGGGTGGACCCCGACGCCGGAGAACCGCTCGCCCCGCGCCGTGACGGAGCCCCGCCCGGTCAGCGCGCCGAGCGCGGTCAGCACCTCACGGGCGGCGGCCATCGCCCCGGCGGGCGGCGGGTCGAGCAGCGCGAGACCGGAGGCGTCCGGGTCGCCCCAGCAAGCGGCCTGGAGGGCGAAGGCGGTGAGGTCGGCGACCTTGATCTCCGGCGGCGGGAAACGCGGCAGCCGGGCGTCCTCCGCCTCGGCCCAGCACCGGTACACCCACCCCGGCGCTTCCCGGCCCGCCCGCCCCGCGCGCTGGCGCCCCGACGCCTGCGAGGCCCGCACCGTGGTGAGCGCGCTGAGGCCGCGCGCGTGGTCGGTACGCGGCTCGCGGGCCAGCCCCGAGTCCACCACCACCCGCACCCCGGGCACCGTCAGGCTCGACTCGGCGACCGAGGTGGCCAGCACCACCCGGCGCCCCGCTGACCCGGCGAGCACCGCGTCCTGCACGGCGGTCGGCGCCCGCCCGTGCACCTGGAGCACCTCCACCCCCGCCGGCGCCCCCAGCTCCCCGGCCACCCGCCCGATCTCCCCGACCCCGGGCAGGAAGCACAGCACGTCCCCGTCGCACTCGGCCAGCGCCCGCCGCACGGTCGCCGCGACATGGGCCAGCAGCGCCGGATCGACCCGCATCCCGTGGGGCGGACGGACCGGCGCCGGCGGCGGCGCCCACACCGTCTCCACCGGGTGGCTCACCCCCTCGGCGGTCACCACCGGCGCCCCGCCCAGCAGCCGCGCCCACCCCTGCGCGTCGGTGGTGGCCGACGCCGCCACCAGCCGCAGCTCCGGCCGCAGCGCCGCGCGTACGTCCAGGAGGAAGGCGGCGGCGGTGTCCGCGTCGAGGTGCCGCTCGTGGCACTCGTCGATGACGACGACGTCGACGCCCGGCAGCTCCTGGTCCCGCTGGAGGCGGCGGACCAGCACGCCGGTGGTGACCACCTCGACCCGGGTGTCCGGGGAGACCACCCGCTCGCCGCGCACCGTGTGCCCGACGCTGCGCCCCGGCTCCTCGCCGAGCAGCCACGCCATCCGCCGGGCGGCGGCCCGCGCGGCGATCCGGCGGGGCTCGGCGACCAGCACCCGGCGCGGCGGCCCGTCCCCGAGCAGCCCGGCGAGGGCGAGGGGGACCAGCGTCGTCTTGCCGGTTCCGGGCGGCGCGCACAGCACCGCCGTACCCGGCCCGTCCAGCGCCTCGCGAAGCGCGGGCAGCACGGAGCGGACGGGCAGCTGGGCCAGGGCGGCGGTACGGATCATGCCCCCCAGTCTCGTACGCCCGCCCCGGCCGCCGGGCGCCCCGGTCAGTCGCGGGCGCAGACGAAGATCGCGGTGCCCGGGATCAGGTTGCCGCGCAGCGGGGACCAGCCGCCCCACTCCTGGGTGTTCCAGGCCGGCCACTCCGGCTCGACCAGGTCCACCAGGCGCAGCCCGGCGCCGACCACGTCGCGCACCCGGTCGCCGAGGGTGCGGTGGTGCTCGACGTAGACGGCGCGGCCCTGCTCGTCCTGCTCGACGTAGGGGGTGCGGTCGAAGTAGGAGGCGGCGACGGACAGCCCCTCGGGCCCCGGCTCGTCGGGGAAGGCCCAGCGGACCGGGTGGCTCACCGAGAAGACGAACCGGCCGCCGGGCCGCAGCACCCGGCGCACCTCGCGCAGCACTTGGACGGGCTCGGCGACGAAGGGGAGCGCGCCGTAGGCGGAGCAGGCCAGGTCGAAGGAGGCGTCGGCGAAGGGCAGCGCCCCCGCGTCGGCCTCCACCAGCGGCACCCCGCCGCCGATCCGCAGGGCGTGCTGGAGCTGGCGGTGGGAGAGGTCCAGGGCGACGGGGCGGGCACCCTCGGCGGCCAGCCAGCGGGAGCACTGGGCGGCGCCGGCGCCGATCTCCAGCACGTCCCGTCCCTCCAGGCTCCCCTCGGGGCCCAGCAGCCGGGCGTCGGCCTCGTCGAGCCCCTCGGGCCCCCAGACGAAGCGGTCGTCGCCGAGGAAGGCGCCGTGCTCGCGCTGGTACTCGTCGGCGTTGCCGTCCCACCAGCCGCGGCTGGCGCGGCTGCTCTCTGCGGGGGAGGCGGTGCGGCGGGTCGCTTCCGGCTCCGGGGCCTCGTCGGCGGCGGAACGGGGCGGTACGGGCTCTTGGATGATCGGCTCCCTCGTCGTACTCTCCGTACTTCCGCCGGAGCGGCGCCCCGGCGGGACAGCCGGGACGGGGACGCGTCGCGTGGCCTCGGGCGACGGGAATGGTGCCGGGTTCGCGGCTTGCGCCCCGGGTGTGCGCCTTCGCGCATTGACCCTGTCCGGCTGCCCCCGTATGCTACAAGTTGCGCTGCGAGCCTGCGCTCCTCAGACCTAGCAGGATGTGCTCGCTTCTGTTGTGTGTCCCCTCGGTTGTACGAGGCGAGGGCCCCCGGTTTCCGGAGGTCGTGCCTCTGAAGGCTGTCCGACTTGCTGCAGAGTGAAAACGGCTCCGTGCGCGGCAGTACCTACGACTTCATGTCCGTACCGGAGCCCTTTCCCACATGACGAGCAGCACCGAGACCACCGCCACCACCCCGCAGGTTGCGGTCAACGACATCGGTAACGAGGAAGCCTTCCTCGCCGCGATCGACGAGACGATCAAGTACTTCAACGACGGCGACATCGTCGACGGCGTCATCGTGAAGGTCGACCGGGACGAGGTCCTGCTCGACATTGGTTACAAGACCGAAGGCGTGATCCCGAGCCGCGAGCTCTCGATCAAGCACGACGTCGACCCCAACGAGGTCGTCGCCGTCGGCGACGAGATCGAGGCCCTGGTCCTCCAGAAGGAGGACAAGGAAGGCCGCCTGATCCTGTCCAAGAAGCGCGCTCAGTACGAGCGTGCCTGGGGCACGATCGAGAAGATCAAGGAAGAGGACGGGATCGTCACCGGTACCGTCATCGAGGTCGTCAAGGGTGGTCTCATCCTCGACATCGGCCTCCGTGGCTTCCTGCCGGCCTCCCTCGTCGAGATGCGCCGCGTCCGCGACCTCCAGCCCTACGTGGGCAAGGAGCTCGAGGCCAAGATCATCGAGCTGGACAAGAACCGCAACAACGTGGTCCTGTCCCGCCGTGCCTGGCTGGAGCAGACCCAGTCCGAGGTCCGCCAGACCTTCCTCACGACCCTCCAGAAGGGTCAGGTCCGTTCCGGCGTCGTCTCCTCGATCGTCAACTTCGGTGCCTTCGTGGACCTGGGTGGCGTCGACGGTCTGGTTCACGTCTCCGAGCTGTCCTGGAAGCACATCGACCACCCGTCCGAGGTTGTCGAGGTCGGCCAGGAAGTCACCGTCGAGGTCCTCGACGTCGACATGGACCGCGAGCGCGTCTCCCTGTCGCTGAAGGCGACCCAGGAAGACCCGTGGCAGCAGTTCGCCCGGACGCACCAGATCGGCCAGGTCGTTCCCGGCAAGGTCACCAAGCTCGTTCCCTTCGGCGCGTTCGTCCGTGTCGACGAGGGCATCGAGGGTCTGGTCCACATCTCCGAGCTGGCCGAGCGCCACGTGGAGATCCCGGAGCAGGTCGTCCAGGTCAACGACGAGATCTTCGTCAAGGTCATCGACATCGACCTTGAGCGCCGTCGCATCAGCCTCTCGCTGAAGCAGGCCAACGAGGCGTTCGGCGCCGACCCGTCGGTCGTCGAGTTCGACCCGACCCTGTACGGCATGGCCGCGTCCTACGACGACCAGGGCAACTACATCTACCCCGAGGGCTTCGACCCCGAGACCAACGACTGGCTCGAGGGCTACGAGACCCAGCGCGAGGCGTGGGAGACCCAGTACGCCGAGGCGCAGCAGCGCTTCGAGCAGCACCAGGCCCAGGTCATCAAGTCCCGCGAGGCCGACGCCCAGGCGGCGGCCGAGGGCACCGACACCGCTGGTGCGGCCCCGGCCGCTTCCGGTGGCACCGGTGGCGGCGGCTCGTACTCCTCGGAGTCCGCGGACAACTCCGGCGCCCTGGCGTCGGACGAGGCCCTGGCCGCCCTGCGCGAGAAGCTGGCCGGCGGCCAGAGCTGAAGCACCACGCTCTGACCGGCTGACAAGCCCGCACGGAAGGCCCGCTCCCCTCGGGGGGCGGGCCTTCCGCCATGTCCGGGCGCGGGGGGCGGGTGTTACGGCGTGACGGGGATGGCGGTGAGCCCCTTGCCGCCCGTCACCGTGTTGGAGGCGGGCACGGTCGTGGGGCATGCCGCGGAGCGGTGGTGACGTCGATGGCGAGCTGGTGCGGGCCGGTGGCGCCGGTCGGGCCCCGCCCGTCGAGGTGTCGCCCGGGGCGCGGGTGCCGGTGGCGCTGGGGACGGGACGCGACCCCGTCGAGCTCCGGACCGACATCCCGGGCGGGCACGGCGCCTTCACCGGCGGAAAGGCGTCCGCGGCCGGGAATGCCCGTGCCTCGTGGGGCGTTCTGCACTACGGACACGAGGAGGAACGGTCACAGTGCAGGATCGAGACCCGCAGGATCTGTACGCATGGGAGCCGAGGGGCCTCGCCGCGGTGGACACCGCGCTGGCCCAGGAGTCGGCCGGGCTCGTCATGCTCTACCACTTCGAGGGATACATCGACGCCGGGCAGACCGGGGAGCAGATCGTCGACGAGCTGCTGGACAACCTTCCGCACCAGCCCGTCGCCCGCTTCGACCACGACCGGCTCATCGACTACCGGGCCCGCCGCCCGCTGCTCACCTTCAAGCGCGACCGCTACACCGACTACGAGGTCCCCGCACTCGAACTCCACCTGGTGCAGGACGCCACCGGTGCCCCCTTCCTGCTGCTCTCCGGGCCCGAACCGGACGTGGAGTGGGAGCGGTTCGCCGCCGCCGTCCAGCAGGTGGTCGAGCGGCTCGGGGTGCGGCTGACCGTCAGCGTCCACGGCATCCCGATGGGCGTCCCGCACACCCGCCCCGTCGGCCTCACCCCGCACGGCAACCGCACCGACCTGGTCCCCGGCCACCCGACGCCGTTCGACCAGGCGCAGGTGCCCGGCAGCGTCGAGGCGCTCATCGAGTACCGCCTCATCCAGACCGGCCACGACGTCCTCGGGGTCGGCGCCCACGTCCCGCACTACGTCGCCCGGTCCGCCTACCCGGACGCCGCGTTGACCGCGCTGGAGGCGATCACCGCCGCCACCGGCCTGGTACTGCCCACCGTCGCGCACACCCTGCGCACCGAGGCGCAGCGCACCCAGACCGAGATCGAGCGGCAGGTCGGCGAGGGCGACGAGGAACTCGTCGCGCTGGTACGGGGGTTGGAACACCAGTACGACGCGGTGGCCGGCGCCGGGTCGCGGGGCAACATGCTGGCCGAGCCCGCCGACCTGCCCTCCGCCGACGAGATCGGCCGCGAGTTCGAGAAGTTCCTCGCGGAGCGCGAGGGGGAGTAGCCCGTCGGGGCGGGGGCGGCCGGAGTTAGGCTGCCCCCGCCCCGCCGTCGGTGCGGGGCCGTGTGAGCGTGAGGAGGCGCGGCGTGCTGATCGTGGGGCTGACGGGCGGGATCGGGGCCGGCAAGAGCGAGGTGTCCCGGCTGCTGGTGGAGCACGGGGCGCACCTGGTCGACGCGGACCGGATCGCCCGCGAGGTGGTGGAGCCCGGCACGCCCGGTCTCGCCGCCGTGGTCGAGGCGTTCGGGGAGTCGGTGCTCGCGGCCGACGGCTCGTTGGACCGTCCCAAGCTGGGCGAGATCGTCTTCGCCGACCCCGAGCGGCGGGCCGTGCTGAACGGGATCGTCCACCCTCTGGTGGGGGCCCGGTCGGCCGAACTCCAGCGCCAGGCCCCCGAGGACGGCGTGGTCGTGCACGACGTGCCACTGCTCGCGGAGAACGGGCTGGCCGCACTCTACGACCTGGTGATCGTCGTGGACGTGGAGCCGGAGACGCAGATCGCGCGGCTGGTGCGGTCGCGGGGGATGAGCGAGGAGGAGGCCCGGTCGCGGATGGCCGCGCAGGCCGGGCGCGGGGAGCGGCTGGCCGTCGCCGACATCGTCATCGACAACGAGGTGTCGCTCGACGCGCTGCGGGAGCGGGTGGCCGAGGTGTGGGCCGGGCTGGACGCGCGGGCCAAGGCCGACCGCTGACCCCGCGTCCCGGCGGCGGAACATTCCACCGCGGGGGCGTGTTCGTGCGTAGGTGGTCCGTGCAAGGACGAGGAAAGGGGAACTGTGGTGGCCGAGGGTGGTCCGGAGACGGATGTCATCGATTACCGGGCGGCCGAGCAGCTGCTCGCCGCCCGGGACCCCCGGGGCGCCGTCAAGCTGTTGGATTCGGTGATCGCCCGGCATCCCGAGCACACCGCGTCCCGGCTGCTGCGGGCCCGGGCGTTCTTCCTCTCGGCGCAGCTGCGCGCGGCCGAGCTGGAGTTCACCGTGGTGCTGGAGCGGGAGCCGGACAACGCCTTCGCCCACTTCGCCCTCGCCCGGACCTACGAGCGCGCCAACCGGCCTGACCAGGCGCGGCGCCACTTCCGGCTCGCGGCCGCCCTGGACCCCAAGCCCGCATACCTGGCGGCGGCCCGCTTCGACGACTGAGCGGTGGCCGGGGAACACGGTGGCGGGCCCGACGCGGTTGCCGACCCGCTCCGGCAGCCACGCGGCATGCCGTACCCCGGCCCCGTCCGGATTTCCGCGCAGTTTGACGTCGACCGGCACCTGCGCATGCGGCTGGTCACCCGCGGCCACGAGCTGACGCGCCCCCCTCGCAGGGCACGTGCCGGGCGGGCGAGGGGACTGGGCATGGAGGCGCCCTGTCACCACCGGGGCGGTCCGCGCCCGGGCGGGGACCTGCGGAAATGCCGTGGTGCCCCCCAAGCCCCCTCCCGTAGGGTGCGGCGGCATGAACCAGGTCACGCGCGCCACCGTCCGTCCCGTACGCGCCGAGGAATGGCGGGAGGCCAGAGAGTTGCGGCTGACGGCCCTGCGAGACCCGGCGGCTCCGATCGCCTTCCTGGAGACGTACGAGCGGGCAGTCGCTGAACCGGACTCCTTCTGGCAGGGGCGGACCGAGGCGGCGGCCGCCGGGACGCGGGTGCGCCAGTTCGTCGCCGAGGGCCCCGACGGGACGTGGAGCGGCACGGTGGCGGTGCTGGTCGAGGAGGCGGGCGAGGACGCGTTCGGCGGGACGGTTCAGCGGCGCCAGGCCCACCTCGTCGGTGTCTTCGTCCGCCCCGAGCACCGCGGAAGCGGTGTGATCGACGCGCTCTTCGAGGCGGCCGTGGCGTGGGCGTGGTCCGACGCGGACGTGGCGCGGGTACGGCTGTACGTCCACGAGGACAACACGCGGGCCGAGAGCGTCTACCGGCGGTGCGGGTTCCGGCGCTCCGGGCAGACCGTCCCGGCGCGGGGCACTGCCGCCAAGGCGGAGCGCGAGATGGTCCTCGACCGGGCCCACTGATCCTTCGCCGGTCCGGCGGGTGCGGCGAATGCCGTACACCGGCTCGCCGTCCGGGCCACCGGACTCGGCCGGGCCGCGGTGTGCGTCTCCCGCCCGGCCTAGGATGACCCGGTGACACAGACCGCCTCCCTCGCCGGGCTCTTCGACGAGCTGGCCGGCAGCTACGACCACGCTCATCACGAGGAGATGGCGGGCGCGCTGCTCGCCCTGGCCGGGCCGGGTGCCCGCGATGCCGTGGCGGACGTCGCCTGCGGAGCGGGAGCCGTCGCCCTGCAGCTCGCCCGCAGCCGGCCGGCCGATGCGCCCCCCGTCCTGGCGGTGGACGTGTCGTCCCGCATGATCGAGGCGGGCCGCGCCCGGGCCGCCGCCCTGTCCGCGGCCGGGGCCGTCGACTGGCGGGTGGGGGACGCCGTGCCGCTGCCGGTCCCCGACGGCTCGCTGGACGCGGTGCTCTGCGCCTCCTCGCTGCACTTCCTCGGCGGCAGGGCCCCGGCCGACTGGTGCCGCGCCCTGCGCCCTGGCGGCCACGTCGGATTCTCGCTTCCCCTGGCCACCCACTTCCGCCCCTCCGGCCGCTTCGCCGCGCTGCTCGCCAGGGACGTCCCACTCCCGGAAAGCGCGAGGGACGCGGCGTCCTACGCCACCGCCTGCGGCTTCCACGACGTGACGAGCCGCGTCCACGTCGCGGGCGACCGCAGGGTGGTGCTCATCTCGGCCCGCGCTCCGGCGCGGCGCTGAACCGCGTGCCGGCCCGAGGCGGCTTTCACCTGTGCCGCGGGCGTTCCAGATAACTCAGGCGGCTGACGTCCCAGCGCCGCCGCAAAGGGTCCCGCATCGCGCGTACGCCCCACCCCACCGGGGTCACCACACCGAAGTACAGCGCCGCCAGACCCAGCAGCGCCGCCCGGTCAGTCCATCGGGATCGCCGCACGCCAGTCACCTTCCTCCCGCCACGTCGGCTGATTCCGCTTCTCCAGCAGGAAGTCGCCCAGCACCAGCAGGTCGATACGGGTGCGCATGAAGCAGGCGTACGCCTCCGCCGGGTCGCACACGATCGGTTCGCCGCGCACGTTGAAGGACGTGTTCACCAGCACGGGACACCCCGTACGCTCTCGGAAAGCCGTGAGCAGCGCATGGAAACGCGGGTTCCGCTCCGACGTGACCGTCTGCACCCGCGCCGACCCGTCCACGTGTGTCACCGCCGGGATCGTCGAGCGTGGCACGCGCAGCAGTTCCAGGCCCGTCACTCCCTCCGCCTCCGGCCCGACGGCCTGGCGCCGGGCCGCCGCGACCTGCGCCGTCAGAAGCATGTACGGGCTCTCCTGGCCCAGATCGAACCAGTCCTTCGCCTCCTCCGCGAGGACCGCCGGTGCGAACGGGCGGAACGACTCCCGGAACTTCGTCTTGAGGTTCAGCGTGGTCTGCGTCCCGGGATCACGCGGATCGGCCAGGATCGACCGGTTGCCCAGCGCGCGCGGCCCGAACTCCATCCGGCCCTGGAACCAGCCGACCACCTTCCCCGCCGCCAGCTCGTCGGCCGTCCGGTCGGTCAACTCCCGCTCGGACAGGCGGACCGCCGGGTAGCCGCCCCGCTCCAGGAACTCCCTGATCTCCCGCTCCGAGAAGGCGGGCCCGAGAAGAGACCCCGCCATGGCGTCCGTACCGTGCCGCACATGCGCGCGCGGTGCGCCCCTGCCGTGCGACTCGGCCAGCGCCGCCCCGAGCGCACCGCCCGCGTCCCCGGCGGCCGGCTGCACCCACACCTCGTCACACACCGTCTCGGCCCGCAGCCGCCCGTTGGCCACGCAGTTGAGCGCGACCCCGCCCGCCAGGCACAGCCGCCGTTCACCGGTCCGCCGCAGCACGGTGCGCGCCAGCCGCCGGACGACCTCTTCCGTCACCTGCTGCACCGAGGCGGCGAGATCGAATTCCCGCTCCGTCAAGGGCCCTTCCGGTACGCGGCGTGGTCCGCCGAACAGTTCCTCGAAGGACCGGCCGGTCATCGTCAGCCCGTACTGGAACGTGAAGTGCCGCAGATCCAGACGGAACGAGCCGTCCGCCCGCAGGTCGATCAGGCGCTCCCGGATCAGGCGGGCGTAGCGCGGCCTGCCGTACGGGGCGAGCCCCATCAGCTTGTACTCGCCGGAGTCGACCTTGAAGCCGCAGAAGTACGTGAACGCCGAGTACAGCATGCCCAGCGAGTGCGGGAAACGCAGCTCCGCCAGCGGGACCAGCTCAGTGCCCCGGCCGTGCCACAGTGTCGTCGTGGCCCACTCCCCGACGCCGTCCACGCACAGCACGGCCGCGGACGGGAACGGGCTCGGGAAGAACGCCGATGCCGCGTGCGAGGCGTGATGCCGGTGCGCGACCACGGGCGGCAGCGGCCCGCCGTTCGACAGCGCACCGAGCTGCGCCCGTACGTCGTCCAGCGCACGCCGCTTTCGGCGCACCCATGGCCCGAAAGCCCGGCGGAACACCGGGAAGCCGTGCGGGGCCGTCGCCAGCCAGGTCGCCAGCACCCGGCGGAATTTCAGTGCCGGGTCCTCGTAGAAGGCGACGGCAGCCAGCTCGTCCGGGTGCAGACCGCACTCGCGCAGGCAGTACGCGACGGCCCGCGCGGGAAAGCCCGGATCGTGGCGCCGCCTGCTGAACCGCTCCTCCTGAGCGGCGGCCAGCGGCGTACCGTCGGCCACCAGGGCCGCGGCGCTGTCGTGGTAGTAGGCGGAGATCCCCAGCACCGGCCCGTTCTTCGGGGTGCCGTCGGCGGAGGGGGTCGTTTCCGCGTCGCGGGGCCGCCCCCGGTTCGCCGCCGCCATGTCAGAACAGTGGGTAGACGGACGCGTCGTCCTCCGGCTGCGGCCGCGGCCGCAGCGGTGACGGCGAGGCCGGAGGGGGCGGCGGTGCGGGGGAGGGCTGCGGCGACGGGGCGGGGGCGGAGTTCCCGGGTGGTGCGGTGCGGCCGGCCTGCCGTGCGCGGCGCCGGCGCAGCAGCGAGCCGAACCGCCGGACCGCGGGTACCGCGGTGGTGCGCCGTTCGTCGCCCTCGCCGGGCTGTCGCCCGTTCACGTCAGCTCCAGGTGTTCCGTGAGTCGCCGGGCCGCGAGGTCGTAGCCGAGGTCCGTGCAGTGCACCCGGTCGATGAACAGCCAGTCCTCGGGTCCGGCCGCCTCACCGAGCGCCACGTTCATGTCCACGAACGGCACCCCCAGCTCCCCGCATCCGGTGGCCAGCCGCTCCGCGTAGGCGCGGCCCACCTCCATGGCGGAGATGTCGTGGTGGAACCGGCGGAAGTTGGACACCTCGTCCAGTTCGTCGAAGAGGGCCTGCTCCCGGGGGAGCGGTTGCTCGCGCACCCACGGGGCCAGCGGCTGGAGCGCGAAGGTGAGCTGGGCCCCGAGCCCGTCCGCGAGCCGCTTCCAGCCGCCCAGGTGGCGCAGGGTCAGGTCTGTCGCGTGCTCCACGCGACGCGCGGTCGACGGGATGCCGTCCGGGGCGGGTCCGCAGTCGAAGAAGGCGCCGTGCCGCCCCTGCTTCTCCTCGGGCAGCCTGCTGAGCACCAGATTGTTCACCCCCGAGAGCAGCACGATCTCCTCCACCGCGGCAAGCTCGTGCTGGAAGAGGGTGAACAGCAACAACTCCTGCACCGAGTTGTGGGACTGCCCGGCGAAGTTGAGCCAGGGCCGCCGGGGCGCGTAGGCGTTCCAGAGCCGGGCGCTGATCGTGGCGGCGTCACTGGTGGCGCCCACCCCGAAGACGGCGGAGCTGCCCGCCAGCACCCGCACGGGGCCCGCCGGCCGGTCGTCGCCGACCGTGGCGCGCTGCCCGCCCGGACCGGGCGTGGCCCGGAAACCGTGCCGGTCGGTGGTGTACACGGGCGTCTTCTCACCGCCGTACTGGAAGTACCCGAGGTAGGGCTGGTCCTCCAGGACGAACGTGTAGTGCTCCATGTGGGGGGTGAACTCGGCTCGGGGCGACGTCATCGTGAAAGGGCTCCCGTCTCTGTGCGGTGCGTGGCCGGCTGCCTGCGGAACGGTGCCGGTCAGGGTGCCGGGGGCGGCGGTGCGGGCAGGGAGCCGGGACGGTCCTCCCGGATCAGGTCGGCGTTGACGGCCATGCCCGCCAGCCCGCCGCTGGCGGCGGCCATCGCCGCCTGGTGCATGTTCCGCCCGAGGTCCCCGGCGACATACAGCCGGGGGACACGGGTACGGCCCCGGTCGTCGCTCTGAACCGACTCCAGGTCGGGGGCGTCCACCCACGGGCGCAGCGGAGCGATCCGGGGCTCCGTGTCGAGGTGCAGGAACAGCGCGTCGTAGGACGCGGTCCGACCGCTTTCGAACACGACCCGGACCTTCTCCCGGTCGTCATCCAGCCGGGTCACCTCATCCGTCACGACCGGTACGCCGGCGGCTGACAGCCTGCCCCGCTCGTCCTCGGGCAGCTCCCGTCCGCCGCTGAGGTACGTCAGCTCGTCCGACCACGCCGTCAGGGTGGAGGCCAGGCACTCGCTGGGCACCGACCCGCCGTAGACGGCGATGGCGCGCTCCCGGAGCTCCCACGCGTGACAGTAGGGGCACTCGAACACCTTCCTGCCCCACAGCTCCGCGACCCCAGGCAGCGGCGGCAGGAGGGACCGCACGCCCGCCGCGTACAGCAGGGTCCGGGCGGCGAAGGTTCCCGACTCCTTCGTGGAGACCACCACACGGTCCCCGGCCAGGCTGGCGGAGATCACCTCGTCCTCGCGGAACGACACGTCATAGGCGGCCAGTTCGGCCCGGGAGCGGGCGCGGAAGTCGGAGATGGCCGCCCCGTCGTTGGTGAGGACGTTGTGCATCACCCCGGCGGCCATGTTGCGCGCGTCGCCGGAGTCGATCAGCAGGACCCGGCGGCGAGAACGGCCCAGGTACAGCGCCCCGTTGAGGCCGGCCGGGCCACCCCCGACGATCACCGTGTCGTAGAGCTGCGTGTCCAATGGTCACTCCTTGTCGGGAAGGTCGGTCCGTGGATGGGGGCGCGGCTGTTCGGTGTCTGGCGCGGTGTGCGGGAGTGCCGGGCCGCCGGCGTCCCGCAGCGGTGCGAGCAGGAGGACGGCCCCCAGCGCGAGGGCGGCGCCGCACACCGCGAACACGGCCGGGACGCCGAGGACTTCGGCGAGCGAGCCGCCGAGCAGCGCGCCGACCGGCATCGTGCCCCAGGCGCAGAGCCTGGACACGCTCATCACCCGGCCCAGCAGGTCCGCCGGGGTCAGCCGCTGGCGCAACGAGAGGACGGGGATGTTCCAGCCCATCGTGAACACGCCGTTGGCGGCGAGCACCAGCGCCGCGAGCGCCGGGTGCCGCGCCAGCCCCAGCCCCGCGTACGCGGCCCCCGAGGCCACCAGCGACCAGCGGGCCAGCCGTACGGCGGGCAGCCGGTCGGCGGCCCGTGGCGCCAGCCAGCTCCCGGCGACCGCCCCCAGCGAGCCGGCCGCCAGCAGCAGCCCGTACCCGGTGCCGCTCAGCCCCAGGGTGCGGTGGCTGAGCAGGACCAGCATCGAGAACGTCGCCGAGAACACCAGGCCGTACAGGGCGCTCGCGGCCAGCGTCAGCCGCAGCGTGCGGTGGCGCAGGACGAAGCCGAGGCCCTCCCGGATGTCGTGCAGGACTCCGGAGCGCGCCCCGGAGGGCCGCCCGTCGCCCGCGCCGTCCACCGGCGGGCCCCCGCTCCGTTCGGCGCCGTCCGGGCCGGGACCCGGTTTCCGGGCCGGACGGAGCGGCGCGAGCCCGAGCAGAAGCAGCGCGGCCAGCGCGTACAGCGCCCCGCCCGCGGCCAGCGCGGCGGTGGCGGCAAGCCCTGCCAGCAGTCCGGCCAGCGGTGGCCCCGCCGTGTCGTTGAGCACGATCTGGGCCGCCGACAGCCGCCCGTTGGCGCGTTCCAGGTGCCGCTCGTCGACCAGGCGGGGCAGCATCGCGGGGGCCGCCGTGTCGGCGAGGGTCTCCGCGACACCCAGGACGAACGCCAGCGCGTACAGCAGCCCCAGCGGGTGGTCGCCGGCCAGTACGGCGGTCGCTCCCAGCAGCGCCACCGCGCGGACCGCGTTGGCGCCCAGCACGATCCCGCGCCGGTCCACGCGGTCCACCAGGACTCCCGCCGGGAGGGCGAACAGCAGCCAGGGCAGCATGTTGACCGCGGTCAGGCCCGCGACCGCCGCCGGGTCGGGGTGGTGCACGACCACCAGCAGCGGCAACAGGGTCCGGATGATGCCGTCGCCCGCGTTGGAGGCCGCCGCCGAGGCGTACAGCCACCGGGAGGGCCGGCCCGGCTTCACCCGTTCCGTCGGTACGGCATCCGGCGGAGCGGCTTCGGAGAGGTGGTCGCTAGTCACCGACGACGCTCTCCCCGTGCCAGGCGCGCATCCCCAGCAGGCGTTCGCCCAGTCCGGTCAGGCGCGCCGGGCCGTACAGCTCCGCCTCTTCCTTGCGGACCCCGCCCTCCGGCGGATGCGGCGGCACCCGGTCCCGCCAGAACCGCACCCGGGTCTCGCGCAGCTCCGTGTGCTCCTCCAGGGCCGGGGCCATCGTCAGGTACTGCGCCATGCGCACGCGGTCCTCGGACACGTTCGGGTGGACGCCGTGCGGGAGCAGGCTGTTGAAGATGATCAGGTCACCGGGCGCCACCTCGGGGGTGGTGATCGGGTAGCCGGTGATGTCCGGGGTGAACGGGTCGCGCCCCTCGGGCTGCCGGGCGACCCACTTCTCCCACTCGGCGAAGATCTCCGGCACGCACTGGAATCCGCCGATCTCCTCGTCGCCGTGGGTCAGTGACAGCACCGCCTGGCAGCTGACCGGCAGCGGACCGGTGGAGGTGTCCACGTCCCAGTGCACGAACCCGTCGAAGGCCCGGGCGCCCCGGTTGGGCGGATTGACGTTGGCGAAGTCGATGGTCACCCACAGCTCGTCCTGGTCCCAGATGTCGGCGAACGCCTCGTGCACGCGGGGGGTCTGCCGCGCGTCCCACTGGGCCTGGTGGTTGTACATCTCCACCAGCCCGCTGTGGCCGGGCAGCCTTGCGTTGCCGGTGTGCGGGGAGGCCCACGTCGCGGGGTCGCCGGGCCGCATGTCCAGGAACGCGTACAGCCCCTCGGCGAGCGCTGTGACGGTCTGCGGTGCGACCGCCTGACGGATGATCACGAACCCCCGGTTCGTCCAGTGCTCCCAGTCCGCGGAGGACAGGACGCGCAGGGGCCGGGTCTTGCGGATGTCTCGCAGTTGAGTGGCGGACACGTGCACTCTCCAGGGGGACGACGCCTGTACAGGATCGGATGGGAAGGGCCGGGCCGGGCCCGGCATCGCCGTTCCGGCCGGTCCTCGGCCGGAGCGCGCCGGGGCGGCGGTCGGGCGCCCTCTAGCGCACGACGAGGTGGTGTTCGGGCAGCGCCACCGCGTCCAGTGCGGTCCCGGTGAGGAGCTCGACCGCCGTGTCGATGTGGTTGAGGATGGGCCTGCCCCCTCCGTTGGCACTGGTGTTGACGAGGACGGGCAGGCCGGTGCGCTCGCCGACCGCGTGGCACAGCCGGTGCAGCAGCGGATGCGTGTCCGGCCGTACCGTCTGCAGCCGGGCGGTGCCGTCGATGTGCCGCACCTCCGCGAGCCGCTCCGCCTCCCCGTCGCGCACCCGCACCGCGAACAGCATGCTCTCCGCGTGGTCCAGCGGCCCGGTGAACCAGCGGTCCGCCTCCTCCTCCGGGCAGAGGGGCGCGACCGGCCGGAACCACTCGCGCTGCTTGATCGTCTGCGACACGTGGCGGCGGGCACCGCTCCAGTGCGCCGACACCAGCAACGAGCGGTGGCCGAGGGCCCTCGGCCCCGTCTCCAGCCCGCCCTCCAGCCAGGCCACACAGCCCTCCCCGGCCAGCAGGTCCGCGACCGCCTCGACGAACTCATCGGCATCGTCGTGACGCCCGATGGACAGCCCGAGACCCGCCAGGCGCGCCGCGAGGCCGGGGCCTGCGCCCTCCAGGGGCGGCCCCGCGTAGGCGAGCTCCGCCCAACCGGGCCGTCCGGCCGGCCCGGGCCGGTCCGCCGGATCTGCCACGGCCAGCGCGGCGCCCAGCGCGATCCCCGAGTCGTCGCAGCAGGTCGGCACGTACACCCGTGTGAACTGCCCCGACTCCGCCAGGCAGCTGTTGGCCGTGATGTTCAGCGCGCAGCCGCCCGCGTAGCAGAGCGTGGAGTAGCTGGGGAAGCGTCGGCTGATCCCGGCCGCCAGCCCGGTCAGGTCGCGTTCCACGCCGGTCTGGAGCGTCGCGGCCAGATCGCGGCAGACCCGGTCCTCGGGGGACCTCCCCACCACGGTGACGCGGCCGTCCGCGGTGCGGATCCCGTCGGGGAAGACCGAACCGAAGGAGTGCACCACGTCGTCGTCGGACGAGTCCGCGAGCCCCGCGTCCAGGTAGCCGCCGGTGGCCGGGTCGTACTCCCACCACGAGTCGGCGTAGCGCAGCGCCGACCCGGCCAGCTCCTCCTCGGGCAGCGTCTCGTAGAGGTCCGGGGACGCCCGCCGGGTCGCCTGCGGGATCAGCATCGCCCGTACCACCGGCAGCAGGGCCGCGTCGCACTGCCCGGTCGCCGTCAGCCCCAGCAGCTTGCCCGTGTCGAACTGGCTGCCGTGCACCCGCCGCGCCATGGCCTCGTACACCAGCCCGAACCGCGGGCCGGTGCGGTTGGTGAACGACATCACCGGCGTGAGGTGGTCGCCGTCGCCGAGGCAGACCATGCCGCACTCCGCGTAGTTCCCGGTTCCGTCCAGGGCCAGCACCAGGGCTTTGCGGGCGCCGGAGGTGTAGTACGCCAGCGCCGCGTGCGCGTAGTGATGACGCACCGCCGTCAGCGTGATGTCGCCGAGGCCGTCGGCGAGCGGCCAGTCCACCGGCTTGATCCTCCGGGTCACCGCGTCGGCCGGCCCCGACCCGCCGGGGGTGCTCCAGCGCGCGTCCTCGTTGACCAGCTCGACCAGCGCGGGCGGCAGGACCTGGCACACCGGCGTGTACCAGTCGGCCACCGCCACCTGAGTCACCGGACTCGCCGCCCGCTGCCGCAGCTCCGCCAGCCAGTCGGCCGCGGCCCGCGGGAAGCCGCCGTTGCCGCCGCACACGTGCCGCAGCCCCAGTCGGCGTTCGGCCTCGATGATCCGGTAACCGCCCGCGTCGGTGAGGGCCGCGCCCGCGTCGTGGCCGAAGTGCATACCGATCGTTGCCATGTCACCCTTTCTCAGCCCGCAGCGGGCATCCCTGGACCGGACGCCCGCCGCAGGCGGGCCCCGGGACGAACGACGGGGAGACGGTCACGCGGGGGCGGCGAGGCTGCGCGCGTGGTGCCGCTCCAGGAGCCCCTGCACCACCTCTCGCATGTAGGCGCAGTAGCCGGGCGACATCAGCTGGATCGACCCGTTCTCCTCCTCCAGCGCGCCCGCCGAACCGCCCGAGCAGGTGCCCTGGAGCTCACAGCCCTGACAGCCGGGGCCGTTGGTGTAGGCGCGCATGCCGTAGTCCTGGTACGCGGGCGAGGCGAAGATGCCGCGCCAGTCGTCGATGGTGCCGAGCATCCGGGCGGTCGCCTTGCACGCGAACACACTGCCGTTCGGCTCGATCGAGAGCTGCCGGCCGACCGCCGGGCAGGTCTTGTAGTCGGCCTGTTCGGCCCACTTGGCCTCATCGATGATCATCTGGAAGGTCTGGTACCAGTAGCCGCTGAGCTGTACGCCCCGCTCCCGCCCGTAGTCCACGGCGTCCAGCAGCCGCCGTGCCACCTCGTGCGGGCTGTGCCGCTCGAAGAACTCCCTCGCCTGGAACGACACGATCACGTCGAGGCTGTCCAGTCCGGCCTCGGCGACGAAGTCGATCAGAGGAGTGCCCCACTTCTCCCAGGTGTACTGCGAGAGCACCGTGGTGATGCTGACCGGGACCCCGGCGGCTCTCATGTCCAGGATCGCCTTACGGACCACCGACCAGGGCGTGCGCTGCTGCTGCCCCCCGCGGAACTCGCCGGTCTCCGGGACGAGGTAGTCGATGGACACCGTGGTGTCGACCTGGTGCTCGGCGAGCGCCCTCAGCAGTTCGTCGTCGACCCGGGAGCCGTTGCTCGTCAGGTCGTAGGACAGGCTGACCCCGTCATGGGAGTCCCCGAAGGTCCGCAGTACGTGCAGGATGGTGCCGCGCGCCAGCGTGGGCTCACCGCCGAAGAACGACACGGTGAGATGACCACCGCCGTTGGCCTTCCGCAGTGCGATGGCCTCCCGGATGGTCTTCTCGGCCACTTCGCGCGACATGTGCATCGACGGGTTGCGGCCCGTGTCCGAGCCGTGGTTCCAGTCGCCCCGGGCGAGCGTCGGGCCCGAGTCCTGCCGCGCCGGCGCGGGCCCCTCGTCCCGCGAGCGCCGCAGCTCCACCAGGACCGGCCCCGGCTTCACCGACTCCCCGGAGGTGTTCCGCTCCTCCACGCCGCCGTCGAAGTTGTACGCGAAGCACCCCTGGCAGGAGAAGTTGCACGCGTTGGTCAGCACGAGCTGGATCGAGGAGTGGAACACACCGGTGTCCAGCACGCTCTGCCGGCTCGCCAGCAGGGCGTCGATCTCGTGCGCCTCGTCGTACCCCGCTTCGACCAGGAACCGCGCCTCCACCAGATCCCGCAGCGAGTCCTCGTCCACCCGCTCCCGCAGCCGGTCCGCGCTCATTCCCCCGGAGGCATCCTTGAGAAGTTCCACGATGTCCTTGTCGATGAGCCGCGCATTGCCGTAAAGAGAATGGAAGGCCATGGTTTGCTCGTCGTCCCCGTAGGAATCGAGGCGGCCTCCGAACGAGGTGAAATTCCGGTCGCCCGCCGCGCGCAGGGTGCGGACGTAACGTGAGGACTGGTACGTCGAATTCTGCATGCTGAAGTCTTCTCCCTGCGTCTCACGGATTTCGGCACGGTGTGCGGTACGCGGTTTCGCGTTCGCTCCGGCGGCGTGGAATCCGGCGCCAAGGCTGTCGGACGCGGACCGACCCGGCCAGGGGGCGGTCCGCGCGACCGCCCGCGGGCCCGGCTGTCGACCGGGACCCCCGACCAGTCTCAACGCCTAGGCAGAGGTCGGCTCCTTGGGCTGTTCGACGGGGGCGGCGTCGGCCTCCGCCTGCTGACGGGCGGGCGTGATCGTCGGCGCGTTGCCCTTGTCGGGAGAGACGAATGCGCACGGCCTCGACGACGCGGTGACCGCCGGTCGGGCGACCTTCTTCACTTCGGCCATGTGGCCTCCTCGATAGGTGCGGGACACAACGCACGCCATTCAAGCAAAGGCGGGCAGGGCCGGAAAGGCTTCATCAGGACACGTCGGAAACAGGGGATTCCCGAACGAATTATCGAGTGGAATTAATCTTCGGCGCAATAAGGAAAGCGGGCCGATCTGCTGTTTTCTCCGAAGGGGATCTTGAGAAAAAGAGGGGCGGCCGGCGGGGAGGAGCCGGGCCAGGCGCAGCCGGACATGGCGTGTCTTGAAGGGGCGCACGGGGCGCGGGAGGGGCTCAGGGCGCGAGCCGTACGGCGGGTGGGGGTGGTGAAGCGCGGTGGAGGAGTCGGCGTGCCGAGGTGTGGGCCGGCGGGCGCGCCTCTCGTGCCGCCCGCCGGGGCAGGCCCTGGCCGCGCTGCTTCTGTGGTGGCCGGGGCGAGCGGCCGGGCGGGGCGGGCTGGGGTGGCCGGGTGCGGTGGCGGATGCGGCGGGAGCGGCTCAGTCGGCCAGGCCGCGCAGCCGCTCCATCTCGCGCCGGTCCCGCTTGGTCGGACGGCCGGTGCCCCGGTCGCGGACGCCGGCGGGGGCGACCGCCTCGCGCGGCGGCGGGGGCGGGCTGTTGTCGACGTAGGCGGTGGCCGCGACCGGGGCGCCGACCCGCTTGCGCAGGACGGCGCTCACCTTCACCAGGCGGTCCCGGCCGCCGTGCCGCAGCGCGACCTCGTCGCCGACGCGGACCGGCTGGGCGGGCTTGGCGCGCTCGCCGTTGACCCGGACGTGTCCGGCGCGGCACGCGGCCGCCCCCGCCGACCGGGTCTTGACCAGCCGTACCGCCCAGATCCACGCGTCCACGCGTACCGAACCGCCGCCCTGCGAAGCCTCCGTAGCCATGGGTCGAGCATAGGGCGGCGGACCGGAGCGTCGTCGCGCCGTCGTCCCGAAGCCCTGCGGATGATGCGGGCCGTTCCGGGCGAAGCGGGCGATACCTT
This sequence comes from Streptomyces sp. BBFR102, assembly GCF_051397025.1. Taxonomy (NCBI): domain Bacteria; kingdom Bacillati; phylum Actinomycetota; class Actinomycetes; order Kitasatosporales; family Streptomycetaceae; genus Streptomyces; species Streptomyces sp. BBFR102. Next base: position 1,021,934 of record NZ_CP195757.1, on the reverse strand, counting down.
CGCGGGTGGCGACCGAGGGGGCGATGCGGACCCCCGGAGCAGGGCCGACGTGCTGATGGGCCGGGGACGGGCCGACCCGGCGTGACCGGCCGCCAGCGACGCGCCCGCCCGAGGTCCTGGGGCGGCGCGCCCGCGTCGCCGTACTGCTCCGGCCGGCACCGGGCCCCGCGCGCCGGACCGCACGGCCCCCCCCCGATGCCGTGCCCGTCGCCCGTGGGGAGACCCGGCGGCCTTCCCCGGGTGCCCCCGCCGTGCTGCGCTTCGGCGCTCAGGGCTCCCGCCGCAACTCGCACGTCCCCGACGGGCGCGTCCTCGCCGTCCTCGCCGTCCTCGCCGTGCTGATCTGCGGGTTCCTGGCGCTGGGAGCCGCGCTCACCTGAGCTGGGGCGGCGCCCCGAGCGGGTAGGTGAGCCGGTCCCGCCAGTCGTGCCCGTCGTGGACGATCAGGCGGACGCCGGTGACGCGGCAGGTGACCGGCAGTGCCGGGGCCAGCCGCTCCCGGACCGCGCCGAACTCCTCGCCGTGGGCCACCGTGATGTGCGGCTCCAGCCCCTCGGGCCCGAAGATCCCCCGGTACGGCACGGCCTCGGGCCACCGGGCCCGTACGGCACCGGTGAGGGCTGCCAGTGGTCCGGGCGGCTCGGGGGCGAGGAACAGCACCCCCGGTTCCTCGTGGAAAGTGGCGAAGCGGAGCGTGAAAGGGGCGTGCGCGGCGAACAGGGAGCGCAGGGCCGCGTCCGTGCCGTCAGGGTCCGCCGAGCCGGGGCGGACGCGGGCGACGGGGAGGAAGGGGTAGAGGACCGTGGCGTGGGCGCGGATGCCGGTGGTCACCAGCGGGTCCAGCGCCGGGAGCGCGATGGTGAGCGCGGTGTCCCCGGCGCGGTCGCCCCAGCCGTCCTCCTCGGCGGAGTCGTCCTGGCGGGCGGAGAGCTGCTCGGTCACGAAGAGCCATGCTCGCATCCGTACCGCCGCACGCGGGGCGCGGGTCCCGTCGGGTCAGTCCTCGCCGCGCCGGGGCTGCGGGAGGTGGCCGGCGCCGACCGTCCGCGACCAGGCGGGGGTGGTGCCGGTGAGGCGGCAGAGGGCGAGGTAGAGCGGGATGGGCGGGGTGTACGGCGCGTCGCCGTCGGGGCAGTGCAGCAGGGTCGGCGCGGCGTCCGTCTCGGGGAGCAGCGCGCCCGGCGAGTAGTACGAGGGCATCGGCCACTCCAGCGCGACGTCCGAGCCGGCCGGGACCACCCACCACCACAGGCCCTGGTCGGCGTAGACGCAGCCGACCCGGGGGAGGCGGGTCATGATCCGGTGCGAGAAGTCCTCCGGTATGCCGACCGCGTCACAGCCCAGCTGGGTGCGCATGCCCGGCGGCAGCTCCAGGCGACGGGGCGGCGCAGGGACGCTCTGCCGGGTCCGGGAGAGCCGTGTCAGCGTGTCCATGCTCAGCCGCCGCGATGTGAGTGTCCGCAAGTTCAGGCCCCGCTTCCCAGGTCGTGCGACGGTCGCGCCGGTAGTTCCGCCCAGACGGTGAGCCCCGTGCCGGTCTCCGCCTCCAGGGTTCCCCACGCGGTGGAGAGGGCGGCGACGAGCAGCAGTCCCCGGCCGTGCTCCTCGGCGGGCCGGCCCTCGGCGGGGCGTGGCCCGGGGCCGGCGTGCCCCTCGTCGCGCACGGCTATCCGCAGGCACTCCCCCTCGCGCAGGCTGCGCAGCTCGCAGGTGATGCGGCGGCTCGTGGTGTGCACGATCGCGTTGGTCACCAGCTCGGAGACGACCAGGTCGGCCGTCTCGCGGGTGTCCCGGCACACCGCCCAGCCCGCCAGTCGCTCGCGGGTCAGCCGGCGGGCCTCGGACGCCGAGCGTGGATGGGCGGACACGTCGAAGCTGCAACAGCGTTCGGTGGCGGCGCCGTACGGGGGGAGGACGGCGGGAGCTAAGGGGGCGGGCGGAGTCACGACAGCCACTATCGTCGCGCCGTGGACACTTGGCAAGGGTCACTCTGGAAAGTTCACAGTGCAGTGTCCTGGGCGCGGTGCGCATGGCACACTGCTCGCTAACAGCTCGTCAGTAGGAGGTCGACGTGAGCGAACCGCGGTCCGCACCGACCGTCGGCCAGGTCGTGCTGGGCAGACGCCTGCAGGACCTGCGCGAGGGCGCGGGACTGAAGAGGGAGGAGGCGGCGCGCGTACTGCGGGTCGCCCCCGCCACCGTACGCCGGATGGAGACCGCCGAGGTCGCTCTCAAGATCCCCTACCTGCACCTCCTGCTGAAGGCGTACGGCGTCGGCGACGAGGAGGCGGAAGCCTTCATCGCCCTCGCCGAGGAGTCCAACCGCCCCGGCTGGTGGCAGCGGTACCACGACATCCTGCCCGGCTGGTTCAGCATGTACGTGAGCCTGGAGGGCGCCGCGACCCTCCTGCGCAGCTACGAACCGCACTTCGTCCCCGGGCTCCTGCAGACCGAGGAGTACGCCCGCGCCGTCCTGGTCTCGGGGGCGGTCGGGCAGACCAGCCCGGACGACATCGAACGCCACGTCGCCCTGCGGATGCGGCGGCAGGAACTGCTGGAGCGCGAGAACGCGCCCCGGCTCTGGGTGGTGATGGACGAGACGGCGCTGCGCAGGCCCGTCGCCGAACCAGCCGTGATGCGGGCCCAGATCGACCGACTGCTGGACGTGGCCGAACGGCCGCACATCACCCTGCAGATCAGCGAGTTCGCGTCCGGGCCCCATCCGGGCACGTACGGGCCCTTCGTCCTCTTCCGCTTCGGCGAGCCCGAACTCCCGGACATGGTCTACAGCGAGTACCTGACCGGCGCCGTCTATCTCGACGCCCGCGCCGAGGTGGTCACCTACCTGGAGGTCATGGACCGCATGGCGGCGCATGCCGCGACAGCACATCGCACCAAGGAAATCCTCAAGGATCTCCGCAAGGAGTACTAATGGACCGGTCCCCGATATACAGCGGCATGCCCGCCCGCGAACTCGGCACCTCCGGCTGGCGCAAGCCCTGGAGCGGCGGCAACGGCGGCAACTGCGTGGAGGCCATGCGGCTGGACGACGGGCGCGTCGCGGTGCGCCAGTCCGCCGACCCGGACGGGCCCGCGCTCATCTACACCCGCGGCGAGATCAGCGCCTTCATCCAGGGCGCCAAGACCGGCAAGGCCGACTTCCTCATCTCCTGACCCGGTTCCCCCGCCCCCACGGGCCCTCGCGCGCCACCCACCGTCACGAACCGGCCAGGCGCCCGAGGGCCCTTGCCGTCCCCCGGGCCGATCACGTGTACTCGGATCCTGCGTACCGGCCCCCCGCCACCGGTACGCCCCCGACCTCCGATCCTCGTCCTCAGGGAGCGTGCATGACCGGGCAGGAACAGAACTCCGTGTACATCGACACCACGAAGCCCCACCCGGCCCGCATGTACGACTGGTTCCTGGGCGGCAAGGACAACTACCCGGTCGACGAGGAGATGGCCCGCCAACTCCTCGCCCTCGACGCCCGCGGCCGCGACATGGCCAGAACCAACCGGGCCTTCATGCACCGCTCCACACGGTGGCTGGCAGGCCCCGGCGGCATCCGCCAGTACCTCGACATCGGCACCGGCATCCCCACCGAGCCCAACCTCCACCAGCTCGCCCAGCAGACCGCCCCCGACTCGCGGGTCGTCTACACCGACAACGACCCGATCGTCCTGCGCCACGCGGAGGCCCTGCTGCGCTCCACGCCCGAGGGCGCCACCGAGTACCTCCAGGCCGACGCCAGGGAGCCCCGCTCCATCGTCGAACAGGCCGCCACGGTCCTCGACTTCACCCAGCCGGTCGCCCTCTCCCTCAACGCCCTCCTCCACTTCGTCTCCGACGAGGACGGTGCCTACGAGCTGGTCCGCGACCTGGTGGCACCGCTCGCCCCCGGCAGCCACCTCGTCGTCTCGCACGTCGCCGCCGACTTCGACCCCGAGGGCGCCGAGAAGGCCCGCCGGCTCTACGCCGGGCGCGGCCTCACCCTGGCACCGCGCACCCGCGAGCAGTTCAGCCGCTTCTTCGACGGTCTGGAACTGGTCGAGCCCGGCATCTCGCTCGCCGCCGAATGGCGCCCCGAGCTGGGCGAGCGGGTGCGGGTGACCGGGGACGACCCGATCCCCGGCTGGGCCGCGGTGGCCCGCAAGCCCTGACCGCCCGCGTACCGCCCGCTGTGCCGCGAGGACGGGGGGCTCAGCCCAGCGGGACCGCCGTGAAGCAGGCGCAGGCGGCCGCGCAGGCGGCGCCCCGGACGTGGTTCCACACCGTCCACTCCCGGAGGAACTCCCGCCACGGCGTCTCGCTGCCCGGGTCGTCGGGGTCCAGGGCGGCGAGCCGGTCGTTGCGCGGGACGTTGGCCGCGACCGTCACCCCGAAGCCGCCGGCCAGGTACAGGACCGCGCCGAGGAGCGTCACCACCAGGCCGCTCCCCGGAGGCGACACCACCGCCAGCACGGCCAGAACCGCCGAGAGCGCCGCCATGCCGAGGAACAGCGCCAGGAACCAGCCCTTGACGATCACCACGTTGATCCGCTGCATCGCCGAGATGCCCTGCGGGGCGGGCAGCGCGCCCAGCGCCCGCATCACCGAGGTCGAGAAGGCGAAGAAGACCCCCGCCACCACGCCGCTGCCCACCGCCGCGACCACGGTCAGCACGGTGAAGGTTCCCTCGGACATGGCGGCTCCTCGGCGAGTCGGCCCCTGAGGGCCCCGGTCGACGGCTCAGCATCCTCGCCCCCCGGCCGCTCACCGGCAAGGGCCCGGCGGGCCCGGCCGGGCGGCGGGGCAGGATGGGACGGTGCGCTTCGAACCGATCAGCCGGGACCGCCTCGCCGGCCTCCTCGCCGCCCGCGTGGACGGCCTGCCCTCCGCCGAGGGCGCCACCCGCACACGGGTCGGCGTGGACGGCGCCGACGCCGCCGGCCCCGGGCGGCTCGCCGCCGAACTCGCCGAGCAACTGCGTGCCCGCGGCCGTCCCGTCCTCACCGTCCCCACCCGCGGTTTCCTGCGGCCCGCCTCCCTGCGCTACGAGTACGGCCACCGCGACCCGGACAGCTACCGCGACAGCTGGTTCGACGAGGGCGCCCTGTGGCGCGAGGTGTTCGACCCGCTGGACGCCGGCGGCAGCGGCACGGTCCTGCCCGACCTCTGGGACCCCGCCACCGACCGGGCCACCCGCAGCGCCCGTCGAGCCCTGCCCCCTGGCGGCGTCCTGCTGCTGCACGGGCCGATGCTCCTGGGCCGCTGGTTCCCCTTCGACCTCACCGTCCACCTGCACCTGACGCCAGCCGCCCTGCGCCGCCGCACCCCCGCCGGGGAGCAGTGGACCCTGCCCGCCCTCGCGCGCTACGCCGAGGAGGCGGAGCCCGTGGCCGCCGCCGACGTGGTGGTCCGCCTGGACGATCCCGAGCGCCCGGCCTGGTCGGGCTGATCCACCGTCAGGACGCGTGCCCGTACCGCCCGATCCGCGAGCCTCACGGTGAACCGCCTTGTCGCGCGGCCCCCGGTGTCCCAGACTGGGCGCCATGCCCCCGACCACCGAACCGTCCACCACCGGGCCGCGCCCCCGCCTCGACCACCTGGTGCTGTGGGTGGCCGACCCGGCCGCCTCGGCCGTCTTCTACGAGGAGGCGCTCGCCGCCCGGCCCGTGCGCCTCGCCGAGTTCACCGCGGGCGAGGTCCCCTTCCCCTCGGTACGGCTCAACGACGAGACCATCCTCGACCTGATGCCCCGCACCATGGTCGCGCGCACCGAGGTCTTCCCGGGCGCTCACAGCGGCTCCGGCCACCCCCTGAACCACTTCTGCGTCGCCCTCACCGGCCCGGAGTTCGACGCCCTGGCGACCCGCCTGGAGCGCCTGGGCGCACCGGTCTCCCGGATGGGCCGCGGCTCCTTCGGCGCCCGGGGCGAGGCGACCCGCAGCTTCTACTTCGGCGACCCGGACGGGAACGTGATCGAGGCCCGCCACTACGACGAGGAGCCGGGCGCCGCCGACTCCTCCGGCGAGGCCGCCGGGGCCTGAGCCCGCCCGGGGAGGCCGCCGGCCGCACCGGTGGCGCGGGACCGGGGCAGTGCCGTCATCACCGTGAGCGCCGTCAGCGGCAGCAGCAGGGCTGCCGCCAGCAGGTTGAGCACGCCGTACCCGGCCTGCGCCATGACCAGCCCGGCGGCGGCTCCGCCGACCCCGGCCGAGGCGTTCATGACCAGGTCCGAGAGGCCCTGCGCCGCCGGGCGGGCCGCCTGCGGCACGGCGTCCGTGAGCAGCGCCGACCCCGCGACCAGTCCGGCCGACCAGCCGAGCCCCAGGACGAACAGCCCGGCCGCCGTCCGCCCGTGGCTTGCGCCCGCCGTCCCGGAGAGCAGGGCCGCGCAGCCCAGCAGGGCCACGCAGAGCCCGATCACCGGCAGCCGGCCCCGGTCCGCGAGCCGGCCCATCAGCGGGGAGAACGCGTACATGCCCGCGATGTGCCCGCTGATCACCAGGCCGATCAGTTCGATCCCGGCACCGTGGTGGCCGAGCGCCACCGGGGTCATCGACATCACCGAGACCATCACGGTGTGGCTGACCGCGATGACGGCCAGCGCCAGCCGTGCCCGCGGCGAGGCCCGCACGGCGGCCCGCGCCGCCCGGAACGACCGGCCCTTCGGTGCCCGCTCGGCCCCCGGCTCCAGCGCCCGCGCCGTCAGCAGCGGATCGGGCCGCAACACCACGGCGACCAGCAGGGCGGCGGCCAGGAAGACGACTCCCGCCCACAGGAACGGGCCCGCCGCCTCCGGCATCCCCAGCCCCGCGACGCTGCGTCCCGCCGGGGCGGCCAGGTTGGGGCCGAGTACCGCGCCGATCGTGGTCGCCCAGACGACCAGCGAGATGGCCCTGGCCCGCCGGCCGGGCTCGGCGAGGTCGGCGGCGGCGAACCGGGACTGGAGATTGGCGCAGGACGAGGCGCCGAACGCGGCCATGCCCGCCAGCAGCAGGACGAAGTGGTCCAGCATCGCGCCCGCCACGACCGCCCCGGCCCCGGCCGCGCCGATCAGATAGCCGAGGACCAGGCCCGGCCGGCGGCCGCGCGCCGTCATCAGCGCGGCCAGCGGGACCGAGAACAGAGCCGTGCCCGCCACGGTGGCGGTCGGCGCGAGACCGGCCACCGCCTCCGTACCGCCGACCTGCCGGGCCAGCAGCGGGGAGAGCGCCACCCCCACGGCGACCCCGAGGCCGCCGAGGATCTGCCCGGCCACCAGCACCCGGGTCACCCGGCGCCGTAGGGCTGCCAGCTCCTCGGGCCCGACCGGGAACGGGTGGGCTGGGCGGGTGGTGGCGGGGTGGTGCGAGGCGGGGGCGGGGCCGTCGGGTATGTCCACCGCAGCAGTGTGGCAGCGCTTTCGGCGGACGGGAACAAGGTGGCGCGCGGCTCAGAACAGCGGGGCCGGCAACACCCCTTCCAGGGCGAGCAGGTGGCGCTTGGTCTCCAGGCCGCCGCTGAAGCCGCCGAGCCCGCCATCGCTCTCCACCACCCGGTGGCAGGGCACCACCACCGGCAGCGGATTGGCGCCCATCGCCAGGCCCACCGCCTGGGCCCCGCCCGGGCGGCCGCAGCGCCGGGCCAACTCGCCGTAGCCGGTGACGCTGCCGTACGGCACCGAGGCGGCGAGCTGTCGCAGGGCCTCCCGGGTGAAGCCCTCGGCCAGCGACCAGTCGAGGTCGAGGCGGAAGTCGCGGGTCCGCCCGGCGAAGTACCCGGCCAACTGCTCGCGCGGGGCCGCAAGCGAGGGCGCCCGGGGCGTCTCGACCGGAGCGGTGCCCAGGTGGTCGGCCAGACGGGCGAGGGCGCGCCGCAGCGCCGCCCCCCGGGCGTGGAAGGCCACGAGGAGCAGGCCGCGGTCGGTCGCGGCGAGCAGGAGCGGGCCGACCGGGGTGTCGAGCACCGTCCAGTCGGCCCGCCGTGCGGGAAGGTCCCGGGAGTCGTCTCTCACGCGCCCACCGTACGGGCGCCCACCGACAGCCGGGTCAGCCGACCGCGTCCTTCACGATGTCCGGGAAGTTGGTGATGATGCCGTCGACCCCGGCGTCGTTCACCCGGCGGGCCGTGGCGGCGTCGTTGACGGTCCAGGTGTAGACCTCCAGCGGCTTGCCGTGCGGTCCCTTGAGCGCCTGGACCGCGTCCACGTAGGAGTCGGTGGCGGCCGAGTGGGTGGGGTTGATCTGGTCGGCGAAGGCGGCGTACGAGGGCAGCTCGGCCGCGGTGGGGGTGCCGAGGAAGCCCGTCTTCACGTCGGGCCGCAGCTGGTGGACGCGGCGGACCGCGTCGGCGCCGAAGCTCTGCACGACCAGCCGGTCCCGCACGTGGCCCCGGTTCAGCCAGCCCGCACGCCGCAGGGCGTTCAGCGTCTCCCGCTCGATGCCCGGGTACAGCTCGGGCGACTTCAGCTCCAGCAGGAGGTTCAGGCGGTGGCGGCTCATCCGCTTGAGGAACTGGTCGAGGGTGGGGATCTTGGCGCCCTCGAACTGGGGACCGAACCAGCTGCCCGCGTCCAGCCGGGCGATCTCCCGGGCGGTGAAGTCCCTGACGTTCCACGGCGCGCGGCCGGGGAAGACCTCCTCGACGTCCGTGGTGCGGGCGAGCGTGGTGTCGTGCAGCACCACCAGGACCCCGTCCTTGGTGCGCTGCACGTCGTTCTCGACCCAGCGCGCCCCCAGCTCGCGCGCCTTGTCGACGCCCGCGAGGGTGTTCTCGGGGGCGTAGCCGGAGGCGCCGCGGTGCGCCACCAGCACGGGGCTGCCGCCGTCCGGGGCGGCGGCGAGGGAGCGGGGGTCCGCCGAGGTCCCGGGGGACGCCTGTGCGGCGGGGGCGGCGGCCGACGCGGCGTGGGCCGGGACGACGAGCGCGGTGCCTGCCAGCAGCAGAGCGGCCGTGAGGGAGAGGGGGCGAGCGAACACGGAAGGTCTCCTCACTCAAAGTGATCGTTGACCGATCGAGAGTGACAGCTGGGGGCCAATTGTGGACAGGTGCGGGATGGCCACACGTTGAACAAAGTCGTGCTTCTCGGTGCGGTGAGGAGATGAAGGTGTGTCGGAGCTGCGATTCTTTGCCGCAAAATCGGTCGTACGTTCGCTGTGCGTCATACTCTCTGCCGCACATGGGGCACGGCCGCCACCTGGGACCACGTGGGGCCGCACGTACGGCCGGGTGCGCTGCCGAACCGTCGGGACCAGGGCGCATGATGGCGCGAACGCTTCGCCGCGCAGCCGTAGCGCGCAGTGGACAAGAACCGGAAGGATCTCCACGGGGGAGGAAAGGGCAGACCGGTATGGAGGGGACGGTCGACGGATTCGGCTACGGCCTGGTGACGCCCGTGGCGGCATACCTCATGGCCTGCCTGGGCGGGGCGCTCGGGCTGCGCTGCACCACCAGATCGCTCCTGGTGACCCGGACCTGGCGGCCGGGCTGGCTCGCGCTGGGTACCGGCGCGATCGGTTCCGGTATATGGACCATGCACTTCATCGCCATGATGGGCTTCTCCGTCACCGGGACCCCGGTCCGCTACGACGTACCGACGACCTTCGCCAGTCTCGGCGTCGCCATCGTCATGGTCGGCATCGGGATCTTCGTCGTGGGCTGTCGAGGTGCCACCGGCTCCGCCCTGTTCACGGGCGGCACCATCACCGGTCTGGGCATTGCCTCCATGCACTATCTGGGGATGGCCGGAATGCGTCTCAACGGTAGCTTGGAGTACTCCATTCCGCTCGTGACGGCCTCCGTCCTCATCGCCGTCGCCGCCGCCACGGCCTCCCTCTGGGCGGCCGTCCAGGTCCGCGGAATCCGCTGGAGCGTGGGCGCCTCCCTGCTGATGGGGGTCGGCGTGAGCGGCATGCACTATGTCGGGATGGCCGCCGCCACCGTGCATCTTCACCCGGTCGCCGACGCCACGGGTGACCCACCCGGACGGCTGATCGCCCCGCTCATGATCGGCCCGCTGCTCTTCCTGCTCCTGGCCGGCGTCGTGGTGGTGCGGGACCCGCGCATGGTCAGCGGCGCGGTCGCGCCCGGCCCCCCACCGCGGCCCGGCTACCGCGTCCCGGTCCGCGACAGCTACCGCCTGCCGCCCGCGGAGGACCTCCGCGCCACGCCGTGCGCCCGCCCCGAGCACCTTGCCCACGCCTCCCGCGGCCACCACCCGGCCCGGCCCCAGGGCCGCCCCGGGGTCCGGCGCGGGACGGGTCCGCACGCCGGGCAGCGGCGCTGACGCCGACGGTTGTCGGTAGGGGGTCGTACGGTGGATCGCATGCGGCCTGTATCGAAGATCGAACGCACGGTGGCGCCCTTCGAGGTCGTCAGCCCCTACCAGCCCAGCGGCGACCAGCCCGCAGCCATCGCCGACCTGGAGCGCCGGGTCCGCGCCGGCGAGCGGGACGTCGTCCTGCTCGGCGCCACCGGTACCGGCAAGTCCGCCACCACGGCCTGGATGATCGAGAAGCTCCAGCGTCCCACCCTGGTGATGGCCCCCAACAAGACGCTCGCCGCCCAGCTCGCCAACGAGTTCCGCGAACTCCTCCCGAACAACGCGGTCGAGTACTTCGTCTCGTACTACGACTACTACCAACCCGAGGCGTACGTCCCGCAGTCGGACACCTACATCGAGAAGGACTCCTCGATCAACGAGGAGGTCGAGCGGCTGCGCCACTCCGCGACCAACTCCCTGCTCACCCGCCGCGACGTCGTCGTGGTCGCCTCGGTCTCCTGCATCTACGGCCTCGGCACCCCGCAGGAGTACGTGGACCGGATGGTCCCCCTCAAGGTCGGCGAGGAGATCGACCGCGACGCCCTGCTGCGCCGCTTCGTCGAGATCCAGTACACCCGCAACGACCTCGCCTTCACGCGGGGCACCTTCCGCGTCCGCGGCGACACCATCGAGATCTTCCCGGTCTACGAGGAACTGGCCGTCCGCATCGAGATGTTCGGCGACGAGATCGAGGCGCTCACCACCCTCCACCCGCTCACCGGCGAGATCATCAGCGACGAGCAGCAGCTCTACGTCTTCCCCGCCTCGCACTACGTCGCCGGCCCCGAGCGCATGGAGCGCGCGGTCAACGACATCGAGAAGGAGCTCGGCGAGCGGCTCGCCGTCCTGGAGAAGCAGGGCAAGCTGCTGGAGGCCCAGCGGCTGCGGATGCGCACCACCTACGACATCGAGATGCTGCGCCAGATCGGCTCCTGCTCCGGCGTGGAGAACTACTCGATGCACTTCGACGGCCGCGAGCCCGGCACCCCGCCGCACACCCTCCTCGACTACTTCCCCGAGGACTTCCTGCTGGTCATCGACGAGTCGCACGTCACCGTCCCGCAGATCGGCGCGATGCACGAGGGGGACGCCTCCCGCAAGCGGACCCTCGTCGACCACGGCTTCCGGCTCCCCTCCGCCCTGGACAACCGCCCCCTGAAGTGGGAGGAGTTCCAGGAGCGGGTCGGCCAGACGGTCTACCTCTCGGCGACCCCGGGGAACTACGAACTGTCCCGCTCCGACGGCTTCGTCGAGCAGATCATCCGCCCCACCGGCCTGGTCGACCCCGAGGTGGTCGTCAAGCCCACCGAGGGCCAGATCGACGACCTGGTGCACGAGATCCGCACCCGCACCGAGAAGGACGAGCGGGTCCTCGTCACCACCCTCACCAAGAAGATGGCCGAGGACCTCACCGACTACTTCCTCGAACTCGGCATCCAGGTCCGCTACCTCCACAGCGACGTCGACACGCTGCGCCGCGTCGAGCTGCTGCGCGAGCTGCGCGCCGGCGAGTACGACGTCCTGGTCGGCATCAACCTCCTCCGAGAGGGCCTCGACCTGCCGGAGGTCTCCCTGGTCGCCATCCTCGACGCCGACAAGGAAGGTTTCCTGCGCTCGGGAACCTCCCTGATCCAGACCATCGGCCGCGCCGCGCGCAACGTCTCGGGCCAGGTCCACATGTACGCGGACCGGATCACCCCGGCGATGGAGAAGGCCATCGACGAGACCAACCGGCGGCGCGAGAAGCAGATCGCCTACAACACCGAGAGGGGCATCGACCCGCAGCCGCTCCGCAAGAAGATCAACGACATCGTCGCCACCATCGCCCGTGAGGACGTCGACACCGAGGCGCTGCTCGGCACCGGCTACCGCCAGTCCAAGGACGGCAAGGCCAAGGCCCCCGTCCCGGACCTCGGCGGGGGTTACGAGGCCCCGAAGACGGCCAAGGGCGGCAAGAAGGGGGCCAGGAAGGCCGCCACCACGCCCACCGACCGCCCGGCGGCCGAGCTGGCCGGGCAGATCGAGGAGATGACCGACCGGATGCGGGCTGCCGCCGCCGACCTCCAGTTCGAGGTCGCCGCCCGGCTGCGCGACGAAGTGGGCGAGATGAAGAAGGAACTGCGGCAGATGAAGGAGGCCGGCCTCGCCTGAGGCGGGCCCGGGGAGTGTCGCAAGACCGACACAATGCGTGGCCGGGTGGTGCGGGGGCCGGTCGGCCGGTGCGTAGGGTGCGGCGAGGAGGCCGCACGGACCAGCGGCCGTGGGGATTGCGTATGAAGGGGACACGCGTGACGGTCAACCTGAACAAGGGCCAGGGCATCAGCCTGGAGAAGAAGGACGGGGGAGTCCTCTCGGCGGTACGCATGGGGCTCGGCTGGCAGGCGGCTCCCCGGCGCGGACTCTTCGGCAGCCGCACCCGTGAGATCGACCTCGACGCCTCGGCGGTGCTCTTCGCGGACAAGAAGCCGGTCGACGTGGTGTTCTTCCGCCACCTCGTCAGCGACGACGGCTCGGTGCGCCACACCGGTGACAACCTCGTCGGTGGCGCGGGCCAGGGTGGCGACGACGAGTCGGTCCTCGTCGACCTCCAGCGGGTCCCGGGCCGCATCGACCAGATCGTCTTCACGGTGAACTCCTTCACCGGGCAGACCTTCCAGGAGGTGCAGAACGCCTTCTGCCGCCTGGTGGACGAGACCAACGGCCAGGAGCTGGCCCGCTACACCCTCGACGGCGGCGGCCAGTACACCGCCCAGATCATGGCCAAGGTCCACCGCGCCGACGGCGGCTGGCGGATGACGGCCCTCGGCTCCCCGGCCAACGGCCGGACCTTCCAGGACCTGATGCCGTCGATCCTCCCGCACCTCTGACCCACCCGGCCTACGAGGGCGGGGCCGGGGCCCGGCGCGGACCCCGCCTCCGCCCTCCCCCGTGCCCCGGCGGACACCACACATCGAACGGCCAGGATGGGCGGTGCGTCCGGGCCCAGTGCGGGGACGATGACGGCAGGGCCTGGCCCAAGGACGGAACCAGGCCCTGCCGCGGACCCGGGGGTGATCGGAGCGGAGTCCCCCGGGCGCTGGCGCCTCGGTGCGGTGCGGGTCGGCGAGGAGGATGCACCCTCGGCGGCGCGGAGAGGACCGCCCTGGCCGGCGCCCCGCCGCTGCCCGGCCTCACGGCACCGGGGCGCGCCGCTCCCAGACGCTTCTGGCCGAACTCTGGGTCAGGCACGTCTGGACATGGGTGCCGCCGTGTGCCTCGTGGGTAGCGGGGTGGGGGGAGGCGGTGGCCGCCGCCACGGCGCGGGCACGGCGCGGAGAGCCGCTGGCACGGCCGGGACCCGTTGGGGCCGATGCGGCTCTGAGCTGTGCGGTTGATGATCGTTTAGGTGCGTCTTTACCAACCGTTGGCAATTCGCGTACGCTTCCCGGTGCGGAGGGGAGTACTCCTGGCACGGCGAGCCCGTCAATACGGATCGGTACGGATTTTCCGGCCCGATCCCGGGCCGTCGATCCGATGACCGCGCGCTCCGCGCGGTTCCTCGGGTGGAAGAGACCTCCGGCAGCGATGACGCTGAGAGATGCCGTTACGTACTGCCGGAGGCGCAGTGGAAGTTTCCGTGACCCTATGGGTTCTCACCATCGTCGGCCTGATCGTGCTGATCGGGGCCGACTTCTTCGTCGGGCGCAAGCCTCATGACGTGTCCATCAAGGAAGCCGGGATCTGGACGGTCGTCTGGATCATCCTCGCCGCGCTGTTCGGCCTGGGCCTGCTCCTTCTCGGAGGCGGTCAGCAAGCCGGTGAGTTCTTCGCCGGTTACATCACCGAGAAGTCGCTGAGCGTCGACAACCTCTTCGTCTTCGTGCTGATCATGGCGAAGTTCTCGGTCCCCTCGCAGTACCAGCAGCGCGTGCTGCTCGTCGGCGTGCTGATCGCCCTGGTGCTGCGCGCGATCTTCATCGCGGCGGGCGCGGCGATCATCGCCAACTTCTCGTGGGTCTTCTACATCTTCGGCGCGTTCCTGATCTACACCGCCTGGAAGCTCATCCAGGAGGCCAGGGCGGACGACGATGAGGAGGACTGGGAGGAGAACCGCATGCTCAAGGCGGCCGAGCGGCGCTTCGGCGTGGCCGACCGCTACCACGGCACCAAGCTGTTCATCGAGAAGAACGGCAAGAAGATCATGACGCCGATGCTGGTCGTCATGCTGGCGATCGGCACCACCGATCTCCTCTTCGCCCTCGACTCGATCCCGGCGATCTTCGGCCTGACCCAGGACCCGTACATCGTCTTCACCGCCAACGCCTTCGCGCTGATGGGTCTGCGGCAGCTGTACTTCCTCCTCGGGGGACTGCTCCGCAAGCTGGTCCACCTCAGCTACGGACTGTCGGTGATCCTCGGCTTCATCGGCGTCAAGCTCGTGCTGCACGCGCTGCACGAGTCGGGCGTCAACGTCCCGGAGATCTCCATCCCGGTCTCACTGGGCGTGATCTGCGCGGTCCTGGTGGTCACCACGATCACCAGCCTCTACGCCTCGCGGAAGCAGGCGGAGGCCGCCAAGGCCGGTGCCGTCACCGGCTCCGGCGGCGAGGACGGCGGCCGGGAGGACACCGAGAGCTGACGGGTGCGGCGGGCCGGACCGGCCCGCCGTGATAGATGTCGGCCCCAGGCCGAAGGAGCCCGCGTCCCTTCCGGGGGGCGCGGGCGCACCCGTTTTTGGAGGACCGCGATGACCCGCCCCGCCCACACCCTCGCCACCGCCCCGATCATGATCATCAACGGCCCGAACCTGAACCTGCTGGGGCAGCGGCAGCCGGAGATCTACGGGGCAGGGACGCTCGCCGACGTCGAGCGGCTCTGCGCCGAGGAGGCGGCGGCGCTCGGCGGCACCGTAGACCTGCGCCAGTCCAACCGCGAGGGTGTCCTGATCGACTGGGTCCACGAGGCCCGCACGGGCGCGGCCGGCCTCGTCATCAACCCCGCCGCCTACTCGCACACCTCCGTCGCCCTGCTCGACGCCCTCAACACCTGCGACGGGCTGCCCGTCATCGAGGTGCACATCTCCAACATCCACCGCCGCGAGCAGTTCCGGCACCACAGCTACGTCTCACTCCGCGCGGACGGCGTCATCGCCGGCTGCGGCGTACAGGGGTACGCCTTCGCGGTACGCCGCATCGCGTCCCTGCTGACCGACGCGGCCTGAGCCCGGCCGAAGTCAGCCCGGCCGGCGCTCGGGGCCACCCGAACCGCCCGGGCGGAAGGCTCGCCGGCCCACGGCCCACCGGCCGCAGCCGCCGCCCGGGCCGAAAGACGGCCGAGCCGGATCAACCCGGCCCGAATCCCGCGGCCGAAAGGCCGCTCACCAGCCCCGCTCGCGCCAAGCGGGCAACTGCGGCCGCTCCGCCCCCAGCGTGGTGTCGTGCCCGTGCCCCGGATAGACCCAGGTCTCGTCCGGCAGCGCGGCGAAGATCTTGGTCTCCACGTCGGACAGCAGCCGGGCGAAGGCGTCCGGGTCCTGACGGGTGTTACCCACCCCGCCGGGGAAGAGGCAGTCCCCGGTGAAGACGTGCGGGTGGCCGTGCGGGTCGTCGTAGACCAGGGCGATCGAGCCCGGGGTGTGGCCGACCAGATGGCGCACGGTCAGCTCGACCCGGCCGACCCGCACCGTGTCCCCGTCGTCGAGCAGCACGTCGGTGGGGACCGGAATGCCCTCCGCGTCGTACCGCCCCGCCTGGGTCCGTGCGCCGGTGGCGGCCACCACCTCGGCCAGCGCCTGCCAGTGGTCGCCGTGGCGGTGGGTGGTGACGACGGAGGCGACGGAGTCCCGGCCGATCAGCCCCAGCAGGGTCTCGGGCTCGGCGGCCGCGTCGATCAGGAGCTGCTCGCCGGTGGCCCGGCAGCGCAGCAGGTAGGCATTGTTGTCCATGGCGCCGACAGCGACCTTGGAGATCATCAGGTCGGTCAGTTCGTGTACGTCGGCGGGTCCGCCGACCTTCACCGCTCCGCTGTACGTCATGGCCGTCACCCTACCGACGCGGGCTCCGCGGGCCGGGGCGCCGCCGGGCTCACAGCGGCGGCAGGGCGGGCAGCGGGCCGCCGTCGGTCCGCAGGCCGTCCGGGGCGCGCCGTCCGGCGAGCCAGCCGAGCAGGTCGGCCGGGGTGCCGGTGACGGACAGCGGCTCCTCGCCCGGGGCGGCGGCGCGGCCGCTGGTGAGGGCGGGGGAGCCCGCCGGGCGCAGCAGCAGCGGCGGCACGTCCGGGTGGCCGGTGAAGCGTTCGGCGAGGAAGGCGTTCTCGGCGTCGGTGAACTCCGCCGGGAGGTCCTCCAGCTCGCGCCCCGTACCCAGGTCGACCTGGTGCAGCTCCACCTCGACCAGCCGCCGGAAGGGGACGCGGGCGAGCCGGTCGGTGACGCCGTTGCGCAGCAGGACCACGCGCTCCCAGTCCCCGGCCCCGGCCAGGGCGGCGGCGAGCCGGGCGGCGCTCAGCCGCACCTCCTCGGCGAGGGTCTCGGCGGGCAGGGTCGCGCCCGCCTCGATGTCGGCGTCGCGGGCCCCGGCACTGGCGTACATGGGGCGGCCCCCCACCACGTTGAGCAGGGCGTCGGCGTTGCGGGCGAGATGGCTGAGGACGTGGCCGCGGGTCCAGCCCGGCAGCCGCGACGGCTCGGCCAGCGCCGCGTCGTCCAGCGTGCCCGCGACGGTGAGCAGCCGGGCGGTGGCCTCGTCCAGCCTGGTGAGATCGCGCACAGGATCAGTCATGGGACGACCCTAGCGGCAGCGGGTCGGTCCACTCGTTCGGGTGAAGAGGGCGCCATTCTCCCGGGAATCGAATGTACGTGCTATACGCTCGGTTCTCGGAAGAGGCATCCTGGATGTAGCCGGGATGTGATCCCCCGAGTGCGGCCCGGCGCCGCCCTCGGTCCGAAGTCCCCCGCCCCCGATCGCTCATCCCCTCCACCGCTGCCGCGGCACTCCCGTACGTTGTCTTCCCGGGGGTTCCGCTCCCGCTTCACTCCAGAAAGGTGCGGACCGGCGTGGCCGACCGTCTCATCGTCCGTGGTGCCCGCGAGCACAATCTGAGGAATGTCTCGCTCGACCTTCCGCGCGACTCCCTCATCGTCTTCACCGGGCTGTCCGGGTCGGGCAAGTCCTCGCTCGCGTTCGACACGATCTTCGCCGAGGGCCAGCGGCGGTACGTCGAGTCCCTCTCCTCGTACGCCCGGCAGTTCCTCGGCCAGATGGACAAGCCCGACGTCGACTTCATCGAGGGCCTCTCGCCCGCGGTCTCCATCGACCAGAAGTCCACCTCGCGCAACCCGCGCTCCACGGTCGGCACCATCACCGAGGTCTACGACTACCTCCGCCTGCTCTTCGCCCGGATCGGCAAGCCGCACTGCCCGGTCTGCTCCCGCCCGATCTCCCGCCAGTCGCCGCAGGCCATCGTGGACAAGGTGCTGGGTCTGCCCGAGGGCAGCCGTTTCCAGGTGCTGTCGCCGCTGGTCCGCGAGCGCAAGGGCGAGTTCGTCGACCTCTTCGCCGACCTCCAGACCAAGGGGTACAGCCGCGCCCGGGTCGACGGCGCCACGATCCAGCTCGCCGACCCGCCGAAGCTGAAGAAGCAGGAGAAGCACACCATCGAGGTGGTCGTCGACCGCCTCACGGTCAAGGAGAGCGCCAAGCGCCGCCTCACCGACTCCGTCGAGACCGCCCTCGGCCTCTCCGGCGGCATGGTCGTGCTCGACTTCGTCGACCTCCCCGAGGACGACCCCGAGCGCGAGCGGATGTACTCCGAGCACCTCTACTGCCCGTACGACGACCTCTCCTTCGAGGAACTGGAGCCCCGCTCCTTCTCCTTCAACTCGCCTTTCGGCGCCTGCCCCGACTGCACCGGCATCGGCACCCGTATGGAGGTCGACCCGGAACTGATCGTCCCGGACGAGGACAAGTCCCTGGACGAGGGCGCCCTCCACCCCTGGTCGCACGGGCACACCAAGGAGTACTTCGGCCGGCTGGTCGGTGCTCTCGCCGACGCGCTGAACTTCCGCACCGACGTGCCCTTCGCCGCTCTCCCGCAGCGCGCGAAGAAGGCCCTGCTCCAGGGCCACAAGACGCAGATCGAGGTCCGCTACCGCAACCGCTACGGCCGCGAGCGGGTCTACACCACCGCCTTCGAGGGCGCCGTGCCCTACGTCAAGCGGCGCCACTCCGAGGCGGAGAGCGACTCCAGCCGGGAGCGCTTCGAGGGGTACATGCGCGAGGTCCCCTGCCCGACCTGCGAGGGCACCCGGCTCAAGCCGATCGTGCTGGCGGTCACGGTGATGGGCAAGTCCATCGCCGAGGTCTCCGCCATGTCGATCACCGACTGCGCCGAATTCCTGGAGCAGCTCACCCTCTCCGGCCGCGACCGCAAGATCGCCGAGCGCGTCCTCAAGGAGGTCAACGAACGCCTCCGCTTCCTGGTCGACGTCGGACTCGACTACCTCTCCCTCAACCGCCCGGCGGGCTCCCTCTCCGGCGGCGAGGCCCAGCGCATCCGGCTGGCCACCCAGATCGGCTCCGGCCTGGTCGGCGTGCTCTACGTCCTGGACGAGCCCTCCATCGGCCTCCACCAGCGCGACAACCACCGCCTGATCGAGACCCTGGTCCGCCTGCGCGACATGGGCAACACGCTGATCGTGGTGGAGCACGACGAGGACACCATCAAGGTCGCCGACTGGATCGTGGACATCGGCCCGGGCGCCGGCGAGCACGGCGGCAAGGTCGTCCACTCCGGCTCGCTGGACGGGCTCCTCGCCAACAAGGAGTCGATCACCGGCCAGTACCTCGCCGGCAAGCGCTCCATCCCGGTGCCGGAGATCCGCCGTCCCATCGACCCCGAACGCAAGCTGACGGTGGTCGGCGCCAAGGAGAACAACCTCCGCGACATCGACGTCTCCTTCCCGCTCGGCGTCCTCACCGCCGTCACCGGAGTCTCCGGCTCCGGCAAGTCGACGCTGGTCAACGACATTCTCTACACCCACCTGGCACGCGAGCTGAACGGCGCCAAGAGCGTCCCCGGCCGGCACACCCGGGTCGAGGGCGACGACCTGGTCGACAAGGTCGTGCACGTCGACCAGTCACCGATCGGCCGCACCCCCCGCTCCAACCCGGCCACCTACACCGGTGTCTTCGACAACGTCCGCAAGCTCTTCGCCGAGACGATGGAGGCCAAGGTCCGCGGGTACCTCCCCGGCCGCTTCTCCTTCAACGTCAAGGGCGGACGCTGCGAGAACTGCCACGGCGACGGCACCATCAAGATCGAGATGAACTTCCTGCCCGACGTGTACGTCCCCTGCGAGGTCTGCCACGGGGCGCGCTACAACCGGGAGACCCTGGAGGTCCACTACAAGGGCAAGTCCATCGCCGAGGTGCTGGACATGCCCATCGACGAGGCCCTCGGCTTCTTCGAGGCCGTCCCCACCATCGCCCGCCACCTGCGCACGCTCAACGAGGTCGGCCTCGGATACGTCCGGCTCGGACAGCCCGCGCCCACCCTCTCCGGCGGCGAGGCGCAACGCGTCAAGCTCGCCGCCGAGCTCCAGAAGCGCTCCACCGGGCGCACGGTCTACGTCCTGGACGAGCCCACCACCGGCCTGCACTTCGAGGACATCAGCAAGCTGATCACCGTCCTCTCCGGACTGGTCGACAAGGGCAACTCGGTCATCGTCATCGAGCACAACCTCGACGTCATCAAGACCGCCGACTGGGTCGTCGACATGGGTCCCGAGGGCGGCAACGGCGGCGGCATCGTCGTCGCCGAAGGCACCCCCGAGGAAGTGGCGGGCGTCCCGGCCAGCCACACCGGCAAGTTCCTCCAGGACGTCCTCGGTGCCGACCGGGTCAGCAACGCCTCGGCCGCGCCCCGCTCCGGTGGCGCCCGCAGGACGGGGGCCACCCGCAAGGCGGTCACGGCCAAGAAGCCCGCCGCCAAGAAGACGGCGGCCAAGAAGACGGCGGCCAAGAAGGCACCGGCGAAGAAGGCACCGGCGAAGAAGGCACCGCGCACCACGGGGTGACGCCCGGGAGCAAGGGGCGGGGCGACCGGAAGCCGCCGCCCCGCCCGGGCCCCCGGCCGACCGCGCAACGCCGCCCGCCGCCCCCGCGTCCTCACTGGCGCGGAGGCGGCGGCGGCCTGCCCGGCCGCCCCGCGGGAAGCGGGGTGAACAGCCGCCGGGTGTGACATCCATGATCGCGATGAGGGGTACCGCCGGCTCCCTGGCCGGGCGCCTTGGCGCCGCCGCGCGCAAGCCCTACTGGCAGCGGCCCAGTACCGCCTACCTGGTGCGGCGCTGGCCTGACCTGACCGCGACCTGCGTGGCCACGGTCTTCTTCTGGCTCTCCCTGACCCCCTCACTGGTGCCCCGGCCCTGGTACCTCCAAGGGCTCATCGGCGGCATCAACGCCGCCATCGGCTACACCCTCGGTGTCACCCTCAGCTGGCTCTTCCGGCTCCTGGTCGCGCGCCGTCCGAGCCGCGCCGTCCGCGCCCACGCCTGGCAGGCGTACTTCCTGATCAGCCCTCTCTGCGCGGTCTGGCTGATCTCCGAGAGCGCCCACCTGCAGCGCCAGCTCCGCGCACTGCAGGGACTGCCGCCCTCGCTGACCTGGCACACCCCGATGATCGCCCTGATCACCGTGGCCCTCTGGGCGGTACTGCTCCTCCTCGCCCGCGCCGTGCGGCTCGGCGCGAGCCGTCTCATCCGGCTGCTCGGACGGCTGCTGCCACGACCGGCCGCCGTCGGGCTCGGACTGCTCCTGTCCAGCCTCGCCGTCCTCTTCTGCGTGCAGGACCTGGTCTTCGAACGCGGAGTGGTCGACATCGCCGACCGCATCGCCAAGGCCACCGACGACGGCACCAAGGAGGGCGTGAACCGGCCGGACTCGCGCCTGGTCTCCGGCGGCCCCGGCTCGTACATCCGCTGGCGCGACCTCGGCTTCCAGGGGCGCAACTTCACCGGCTCCGTCCTCACCAGCGAGCAGATCACCGACTGGACCGGCCGGGACGCCGTGGACCCCATCCGCGTCTACGCCGGTTCGGCCGCCCCGAAAGCCTTCGCCTACGACGAGGACCCCGTCGCCGCCCAGGTCGACCTGGCCATGAAGGAGCTGGACCGGACCCGCGCCTTCGAGCGGGACGTGCTCGCCGTCGCCGGGACCACCGGCACCGGATGGGTCAACGCCAACGTCGTGGAACCCCTCGAATACATCCACGACGGCAACACCGCCACCGTCGCCCTCCAGTACTCCTACCTGCCGAGCTGGCTCTCCTTCCTCGTCGACAAGGAGAAGGCCGCGCACGCCACCCGCGAACTCCTCGACGCCGTGCGCGCCCGCTGGGCTTCGCTGCCCCCGGACGAGCGCCCCCGCCTCGTCGTCACCGGCGAGAGTCTCGGCGCGTACGCCGTCGAAGCCGCGTACGAGCGGCCCGGCGAGCTGCTGGACAACGTCGACGGGGCCCTGCTGCTCGGACCGCCCGACTTCTCCCCCGTCTCCCAGGAGATCCGCGCCCACCGCGACCCGGCCAGCCCCGTCTGGCGGCCCCTCTACGAGGAGGGGCGCAACTTCCGCTTCGCCCAGTTCCCCCGCCGTGACCTCGCCCGCCCCGCCGGACCGTGGCGGGAGCCGCGCGTCGTCCACCTCCAGAACGCCTCCGACCCCGTCGTCTGGTGGTCCTACGACCTCCTGTTCAAGCGCCCCGAGTGGCTGGACGACCCGCTCGGCCCCGACATCACCCCGGAGGCCAACTGGTTCCCCTTCGTCACCTTCTGGCAGACCAGCGTCGACATGGCCGTCAGTTACGGCGTGCAGGCGCCGCACGGCCACCGGTACGGAGCCGGCCCGGTGGACGGCTGGGCGGCGGTGGCGCCCCGCGCGGGCTGGACCGAGGCCGACACCCGCCGCCTGCACGCGTTCATCGCCTCCCGCCCTGCTCCCTACTGACCGACGGCGCCACTGACCGGGGGCGAGGCCGGGACCCGGGCGGGCCCCGGTTAGGGTCGTGACCGAACCGAGCCGCCCACGGACCTCAGCGGAGGCGCCATGTCCGCCCACCCCCTCTCCCGCCGCACCGTCCTGCGGGGCGCGGCCCTGGTCCCGGCCGCCGGGCTGGGCGTGGCGGCCTGCGCGCCGCCGGACGACGGCCGCGCCGAGGGGCCCGCCGAGCCGGTCGAACTGGGCTCCGCCGACGCCGTGCCGAAGGGCGGGGCGGAGATCTTCCGCGAGCACCACGTCGTCGTGAGCCGTTCCGAGGACGGGGAGTACCGCGCCTTCAGCGCCGTCTGCACCCACCGCGCGTGCCCGCTGCACAAGATCAAGGGCACCGTCTCCACCTGCACCTGCCACGGCAGCCGGTTCGACGTCACCACCGGCGAGGTGCTGGAGGGGCCCGCCGTCGCCCCGCTCACCGAGCTCGACGTCTCCGCCGACGGCGGCCGCCTGGTGGCCCGCCCCCGGCCCGCCTGACCCGCCGCCGCGCGCCCAGGCCCCGTCACTGCGGGTGACGCCGGAGTGTCGGTGGCCGACAGTAGGGTGTCTGACATGGCCGACCCCTCCAGCTACCGTCCGAAGCCGGGGCAGATCCCTGACTCCCCGGGCGTCTACCGCTTCCGCGACGAGCACCGCCGGGTGATCTACGTCGGGAAGGCGAAAAGCCTGCGCCAGCGCCTCTCCAGCTACTTCCAGGACCTGGCCGGCCTCCACCCGCGCACCCGCACCATGGTCACCACCGCCGCCTCCGTGGAGTGGACGGTGGTCTCCACCGAGGTCGAGGCGCTCCAGCTGGAGTACACCTGGATCAAGGAGTTCGACCCCCGGTTCAACGTCAAGTACCGCGACGACAAGAGCTACCCGTACCTCGCGGTGACGATGAACGAGGAGTTCCCCCGCGTCCAGGTCATGCGCGGCCAGAAGAAGAAGGGCGTGCGCTACTTCGGCCCGTACGGCCACGCCTGGGCGATCCGCGACACCGTCGACCTGCTGCTGCGGGTCTTCCCCGTCCGCACCTGCTCGGCCGGCGTCTTCAAGAACGCCGCCCGCACCGGCCGCCCCTGCCTCCTCGGCTACATCGGCAAGTGCGCCGCCCCCTGCGTCGGCCGCATCAGCCCCGAGGACCACCGCGCCCTGGCCGAGGAGTTCTGCGACTTCATGGCCGGCCGCACCGGCGCCTACCTGCGCCGTCTGGAGCGGCAGATGCAGGAGGCCGCCGAGGAGATGGAGTACGAGCGGGCCGGGCGCCTGCGGGACGACATCGAGGCGCTGCGCCGCGCCATGGAGAAGTCCGCCGTGGTCCTCGCCGACGCCACCGACGCCGACCTCATCGCCGTCGCCGAGGACGAGCTGGAAGCCGCCGTCCAGATCTTCCACGTGCGCGGCGGCCGGGTCCGCGGCCAGCGCGGCTGGGTCACCGACAAGGTCGAGGCGGTCGACACCGCCGGTCTCGTCGGCCACGCCCTCCAGCAGCTCTACGGCGAGGAGCGCGGCGAGGGCGTCCCCAAGGAGGTCCTGGTCCCGGCCCTCCCGGACGACTTCGCCGCCGTCTCGCACTGGCTCGGTGACCGGCGCGGCACCCAGGTCTCCCTGCGCGTCCCGCAGCGCGGCGACAAGAGGTCCCTGATGGAGACGGTCCAGCGGAACGCCCAGCAGTCCCTGGTCCTGCACAAGACCAGACGCGCCTCCGACCTGACCACCCGCTCCCGCGCCCTGGAGGAGATCGCCGAGGCGCTGGAGCTGCAGAGCGCTCCGCTGCGCATCGAGTGCTACGACATCTCCCACTTCCAGGGCGACGACGTGGTGGCGTCGATGGTGGTCTTCGAGGACGGGCTGGCCCGCAAGAGCGAGTACCGCCGCTTCCAGATCAAGGGCCGGGCCGGTGACACCCAGCTCTGGCACGGCCAGGGCCAGGACGACGTCCGCTCCATGCACGAGGTGATCACCCGCCGCTTCCGCCGCTACCTGAACGACCGGGAGCGCACCGGCGAGTGGACCGAGGAGCACGACGCCGTGGAGGGCGGTGAGGTCACCGCCTCCCTCACCGACGAGGACGGCCGCCCCAGACGGTTCGCCTACCCGCCGCAGCTCGTCGTGGTCGACGGCGGCCAGCCGCAGGTCGCCGCCGCGCAGCGGGCCCTGGACGAGCTCGGCATCGACGACATCGCCGTCTGCGGCCTGGCCAAGCGCCTGGAGGAGGTCTGGCTCCCCGGCCAGGACGACCCGGTCGTGCTGCCCCGCACCAGCGAGGGCCTCTACCTCCTCCAGCGCATCCGCGACGAGGCCCACCGTTTCGCCATCACCTACCAGCGCGCCAAGCGCTCCAAGCGCATCCGCACCAGCCCCCTGGACGACGTCCCCGGCCTCGGTGAGACCCGTAAACAGGCTCTGATCAAGCACTTCGGCTCGGTCCGCAGACTGCGGGCCGCCACCGTCGAGCAGATCTGCGAGGTCCCCGGCATAGGCCGCAAGACCGCGCTCTCCGTCGCCGCCACGCTCTCCCGGTCCGCCCCTTCGGTCGCGGTCAACACCGCCACGGGTGAGATCCTCGGGGACGACACGGAGGACACCCCGGAGGCCACGGACCCCTCCACGGCACCGAGGGAGACCGCTCGGGTGCCGGGGGAGGGCGGCGCCGCGCCGCTCCAGGGGATGGCTCCCCAGCCGCCCGAGGGCGGACCGGGCCGTGGCGGCGACGAGACCGCCGGGCCGACCGGTGGCTCCCCGGGCCCGCCCCGCGCGGCCGGTGCCCCGGATGACGGGGCGGCGGGACAGACTGGAGGACCAGGGGTGTCCGGCCCGGCCGAGCAGAAGGGGCCGGACGGCCGGACCGCACCGGACGGCGGGCCTGACCAGGCGTCGCCGCAGACCGCACCGAAGAACCGGGGGCAGCAGACATGAGCGAGCACGACGGAGACGAGGCACAGGTGGGTACGGGCACGACCGGCGACGCGGCGGAGGCCACCGAGACGGCCATCCCCGAGCTGGTGATCATCTCCGGGATGTCCGGCGCCGGGCGCAGCACCGCGGCCAAGTGCCTGGAGGACCTCGGCTGGTTCGTCGTGGACAACCTGCCACCGGCCCTCATCCCCACCATGGTGGAGCTGGGCGCCCGCTCCCAGGGGAACGTCGCACGCATCGCCGTCGTCGTGGACGTACGCGGCCGCCGCTTCTTCGACAACCTCCGCGAGTCCCTCGCCGACCTCGACGTCAAGAACGTCACCCGGCGGATCGTCTTCCTGGAGTCCTCGGACGACGCGCTGGTGCGCCGCTTCGAGTCGGTCCGCCGGCCGCATCCCCTCCAGGGCGACGGCCGCATCGTCGACGGCATCGCCGCCGAGCGCGACCTCCTGCGCGAGCTGCGCGGCGACGCCGACCTGGTCATCGACACCTCCAGCCTCAACGTCCACGAGCTGCGCGCCAAGATGGACGCCCAGTTCGCGGGTGACGAGGAGCCCGAGCTGCGGGCCACGGTGATGTCCTTCGGCTACAAGTACGGCCTGCCCGTCGACGCCGACCTCGTCGTCGACTGCCGCTTCCTGCCCAACCCGCACTGGGTCCCCGAGCTTCGCCCCTTCACCGGGCTGAACGAAGAGGTGTCCGACTACGTCCTCGGCCGTCCCGGCGCCAAGGAGTTCCTGGACCAGTACACGGAGCTGCTCCAGCTGATCAACCGCGGTTACCGCCGGGAGGGCAAGCGGTACGTGACGATCGCGGTCGGGTGCACCGGCGGCAAGCACCGTTCCGTGGCCATGTCCGAGAAGCTCGCCTCGCGTCTCGCCTCCGAGGGCGTCGAGACGGTCGTCGTCCACCGTGACATGGGCCGGGAATGACCGGCCGCCCCTCGCGCCTGCGGCGGATGCGGCGGACCCCCCCGTCCACGACCGCCTCGGGCTGGGCGCCGCGCCCGCGCCCGCGTGGCCGCGGCGCCCAGCCCAAGGTCGTCGCCCTCGGCGGCGGAATGGGCCTGTCCGCCTCCCTGGCCGCACTGCGCCGCATCACCGGGGACCTCACCGCCGTCGTCACCGTCGCCGACGACGGCGGTTCCAGCGGCCGTCTCCGCGACGAACTGGGCGTGCTGCCCCCGGGCGACCTGCGCAAGGCGCTCGCCGCGCTCTGCGGCGACGACGACTGGGGCCAGACCTGGGCCCGGGTGATCCAGCACCGCTTCCACTCCCGCGGCGACCTGCACGACCACGCCGTCGGCAACCTGCTGATCGTCGCCCTCTGGGAGCAGCTCGGCGACCACGTCCAGGCGCTGGACCTGGTCGGCACCCTGCTCGGCGCGCACGGCAGGGTGCTGCCCATGTCCGCCGTCCCCCTGGAGCTCCAGGCGCTGGTCCGGGGCCACGACCCGGCCCGCCCGGACGCCGTGGACACCGTGTGCGGCCAGGCCACCGTGGCCCTGACGCCCGGCGAGGTCCAGTCGGTGCACCTGGTGCCGCACGACCCGCCGGCCGTGCCGGAGGCGGTCGAGGCGGTCCTCGACGCGGACTGGGTGGTACTCGGCCCGGGCTCCTGGTTCTCCTCGGTCATCCCGCACCTTCTGGTGCCCGAACTGCTCGACGCGCTGCTCTCCACGAAGGCCCGCCGGGTCCTCTCGCTCAACCTCGCGCCGCAACCCGGAGAAACCGAGGGGTTCTCCCCGCAGCGTCATTTGGAGGTTTTGGCCCGACACGCCCCTAAACTCGCCCTGGACGTGGTGCTCGCCGACGAGGCGGCCGTGCCCGACCGTCTCTCGCTCGACGACGCCGCCCGGCGTCTGGGCGCGACGGTCGAGCTGGCGCCCGTGGCCCGCCCTGACGGCAGCCCCCGGCACGACCCGGAGCTGCTGGCGGCCGCGTACGACCGTATTTTTCGGATGCATGGAAGGATCGGCCCATGGCGATGACGGCAGCGGTGAAGGACGAGGTCTCCCGGCTTCCCGTCACCCGCACCTGTTGCAGGAAGGCGGAGGTCTCCGCG
Source organism: Streptomyces sp. BBFR102 (assembly GCF_051397025.1). Taxonomy (NCBI): domain Bacteria; kingdom Bacillati; phylum Actinomycetota; class Actinomycetes; order Kitasatosporales; family Streptomycetaceae; genus Streptomyces; species Streptomyces sp. BBFR102. Next base: position 994,661 of record NZ_CP195757.1, on the reverse strand, counting down.
GTCCTGCGGTTCGCGGGTGGGCTGCACCTGGTGAGCGGCCGCATCGTGATCGAGGCGGAGCTGGACACGGCGATGGCCGCCCGGCGCCTCAAGCGGGACATCCTCGAGATCTTCGGACACAGCTCCGAACTGATCGTGATGGCCCCCGGCGGGCTGCGCCGGGGTTCGCGATACGTGGTGCGGGTGGTGGCCGGAGGCGACCAGCTCGCCCGGCAGACGGGACTGGTCGACGGCCGCGGCCGTCCGATCAGGGGGCTGCCGCCGCAGGTCGTCTCCGGCGCCACCTGCGACGCAGAGGCTGCCTGGCGGGGTGCGTTCCTCGCCCACGGCTCGCTCACCGAGCCCGGCCGCTCCTCCTCCCTGGAGGTCACCTGCCCCGGCCCGGAGGCGGCCCTCGCCCTGGTCGGCGCGGCCCGCAGGCTCTCCATCGCCGGCAAGGCCCGCGAGGTGCGCGGCGTGGACCGGGTGGTGGTACGCGACGGCGACGCCATCGGTGCCCTGCTGACCCGCCTAGGCGCCCACGAGTCGGTCCTCGCCTGGGAGGAGCGGCGGATGCGGCGCGAGGTGCGCGCCACGGCCAACCGCCTCGCCAACTTCGACGACGCCAACCTGCGCCGCTCCGCGCGGGCCGCCGTCGCCGCGGGCGCCCGCGTCCAGCGGGCCCTGGAGATCCTGGGCGAGGAGGTCCCCGAGCACCTCGCCGCCGCCGGCCGGCTCCGCATGGAGCACAAGCAGGCGTCGCTGGAGGAGCTGGGCGCCCTCGCCGACCCGCCGCTCACCAAGGACGCCGTCGCCGGACGTATCCGGCGCCTGCTGGCCATGGCCGACAAGCGGGCCCAGGACCTGGGCATCGCCGGCACCGAGGCCGGTCTCAGCGAGGACCTGGCCGACCACCTCGTCGGCTGACGCGCCGCCCAGGTCAACCCGGACGGCGCAAGGTTCGCCCGTACGGACGACGCACCGCCCGGCCCCGCCCCCCGGACACGGGGGAGCGGGGCCGTTCCGGTCGCGGGTGGCGGTAACCGCGCGTACCCTGCGGCCTGTTGACGGAGCGTGACGAGAGTCCGCTCCGGCAGGTGGGCGAAACCCCCTTACCGGCTACCGGAGGGTAGTGCCGGGGGTGCCCCGCGCGGTCTCCTCCGATGTCACTCCCAGGGCGTCGGAGAGGTAGGGTCGGAGGCGGTCGGGGACATCCCATACAGCTCGCCGGCGTCGAAAACCGGCGTACCAACGAGGAGATCGGCTCGTGACGATCCGCGTAGGCATCAACGGCTTCGGCCGCATCGGTCGCAACTACTTCCGCGCGCTTCTGGACCAGGGCGCGGACATCGAGATCGTGGCTGTCAACGACCTGGGTGACACCGCGACCACCGCACACCTGCTGAAGTACGACACCATCCTCGGCAAGCTCTCCGAAGAGGTCTCGCACACCGAGGACACCCTCACGGTCGGTGACAAGACCATCAAGGTGCTCTCCGAGCGCAACCCTGCCGACATCCCCTGGGGTGAACTCGGCGTCGACATCGTCATCGAGTCGACCGGCATCTTCACCAAGAAGGCCGACGCCGAGAAGCACCTGCGGGGCGGCGCCAAGAAGGTCATCATCTCGGCTCCGGCCAAGGATGAGGACATCACCATCGTGATGGGCGTCAACGAGGACAAGTACGACCCCGCCACCGACAACATCATCTCCAACGCCTCCTGCACCACCAACTGTGTGGCGCCGATGGCCAAGGTTCTGGACGAGAACTTCGGCATCGTCAAGGGCCTGATGACGACGGTGCACGCGTACACCAACGACCAGCGCATCCTGGACTTCCCGCACAAGGACCTGCGCCGCGCCCGCGCCGCCGCCGAGAACATCATCCCGACCACCACGGGCGCCGCCAAGGCCACCGCGCTGGTCCTGCCGCAGCTCAAGGGCAAGCTCGACGGCATCGCGATGCGCGTCCCGGTCCCCACCGGCTCCGTCACCGACCTGGTGGTCGAGCTCAAGCGCGAGGTCACCAGGGACGAGGTCAACGCCGCGTTCGAGAAGGCGTCCCTGGAGGGCCAGCTCGCCGGGAAGCTCGTCTACACGGCCGACCCGATCGTCTCCTCGGACATCGTCTCGACCCCGGCTTCCTGCACCTTCGACTCGCTGCTGACCATGGCCGAGGGCACCACGGCCAAGATCATCGGCTGGTACGACAACGAATGGGGCTACTCCAACCGCCTCGTCGACATCACCGTCTTCGTGGGCGAGCGGCTCTGACCGCTCCCCGCACGGCAGGCAGCACCGCACGATGAGTGACAGGGTCCGGACCCGCGCGACGCAGCGCGGACCGGGCCCTGTCGCACGCCGCACGCCCGCCCCCACGACCATGCAGCACGAGAGCAGAGCCACGAGTCCAGGAGAGCAGTCATGAAGACGATCGACGAACTTCTCGCCGAGGGAGTGAGCGGCAAGCGGGTCTTCGTCCGCGCCGACCTCAACGTCCCCCTCGCCGACGGGCAGATCACCGACGACGGCCGCATCCGCGCCGTCCTGCCCACCGTCGAGGCCCTCGCCGGTGCCGGCGCCAAGGTGGTCGTCGCCTCGCACCTCGGCCGGCCCAAGGGAGCCCCCGACCCGGCCTTCTCGCTGCTCCCCGCGGCCGAGCGGCTCGGTGAACTCCTCGGCAAGCCCGTGGCGTTCGCCCAGGACACCGTCGGCCCCGCCGCACACGCCGCCGTCGACGGACTGGAGCCGGGCCAGGTCGCGGTCATCGAGAACCTCCGCTTCAACCCGGGGGAGACCAGCAAGGACGACGCCGAGCGCGGCACCTTCGCCGACGAACTCGCCGCCCTCGCCGACGTCTACGTGGGCGACGGCTTCGGCGCCGTGCACCGCAAGCACGCCTCGGTCTACGACCTCCCGGCGCGCCTGCCGCACTACGCCGGCTACCTCATCGCCACCGAGGTCGGCGTCCTCAGGAAGCTGACCGACGACGTCCAGCGCCCGTACGCGGTGGTCCTCGGCGGCGCCAAGGTCTCCGACAAGCTCGGCGTCATCGACAACCTGCTGGAGAAGGCGGACCGCATCCTGATCGGCGGCGGCATGGTCTTCACCTTCCTGAAGGCCAAGGGGTACGAGGTCGGTGCCTCGATGCTCCAGGAGGACCAGATCCCGGTCGTCCAGGAGTACCTGGAGCGTGCCGAGGAGAAGGGCGTGGAGTTCGTCCTCCCTGTGGACGTGGTCGTCTCCGGCGGCTTCCCCGACCTGAAGGCCAAGGCGCCCACCCACCCCGACACCGTCCCCGCCGACGCCATCCCGGCCGGGCAGATGGGCCTGGACATCGGCCCCGCCACCGCGGAGCTGTACGCCGGCAAGCTCGCCGACGCCCGCACCATCTTCTGGAACGGACCCATGGGGGTCTTCGAGCACCCCGACTACGCTGGCGGCACCCGGGCAGTGGCCCAGGCCCTGCTCGACTCCCCGGCCTTCACGGTCGTCGGCGGCGGCGACTCCGCCGCGGCCGTCCGACTGCTGGGCTTCGACGAAAACGCATACGGACACATCTCGACCGGTGGCGGCGCCAGCCTCGAATACCTCGAAGGCAAGACGCTCCCCGGCCTCGCCGCACTGGAGGACTGAACCACCGTGACTGACACCCAGGGACGCACCCCGCTGATGGCGGGCAACTGGAAGATGAACCTCAACCACCTGGAGGCCATCGCCCACGTCCAGAAGCTGGCGTTCGCCCTGTCCGACAAGGACTACGACGCCGTCGAGGTCGCGGTCCTGCCGCCCTTCACGGACCTCCGGTCGGTCCAGACGCTGGTCGACGGCGACAAGCTCAAGATCAAGTACGGCGCCCAGGACATCTCGGCCCACGACTCCGGTGCCTACACCGGCGAGATCTCGGGCCCGATGCTGGCCAAGCTGAAGTGCACCTACGTGGCCGTCGGCCACTCCGAGCGCCGCCAGTACCACAACGAGAGCGACGAGCTCTGCAACGCCAAGGTGAAGGCCGCCTTCAAGTACGGCATCACCCCGATCCTCTGCGTCGGTGAGGGCCTCGACGTCCGCAAGGCCGGCGAGCAGGTCCCGTACACCCTCGCCCAGGTGGACGGCGGCCTCAAGGACGTCCCCGCCGAGCAGGCCGAGACCATCGTCATCGCCTACGAGCCGGTGTGGGCCATCGGCACCGGCGAGGTCGCCACCCCGGAGGACGCGCAGGAGGTCTGCGGGGCGATCCGCGGCCGTCTGGCCGAGCTGTACTCCCAGGAGCTGGCCGACAAGGTCCGCATCCAGTACGGCGGCTCCGTCAAGGGCGGCAACGTCGCGGCGATCATGGCCCAGCCCGATGTGGACGGCGCCCTGGTCGGCGGTGCCGCGCTGGACACGGACGAGTTCGTCAAGATCGTCCGCTTCCGCGACCAGTGAGTCCGCGCTTCCGCGACCAGTGAGTATGCGGTAGAGCGGAATCGTCGTACCCTTGCGGGGGCCGGGGCACCTGACCCGGCCCCCGCAGTCCATCCAGTTCCGAGGAAGTTGGTCCAGCCGTGGTTATGGGGTTCTCGATCGCCCTGATCGTCTTCAGCCTGCTGCTGATGCTGCTGGTGCTGATGCACAAGGGGAAGGGCGGCGGCCTCTCCGACATGTTCGGTGGCGGCATGCAGTCCTCCGTGGGTGGCTCCTCGGTCGCCGAGCGGAACCTCGACCGGATCACGGTCGTCGTCAGCCTGCTCTGGTTCGCCTGCATCGTGGTGCTCGGCCTGCTGATGAAGCTGGACTGAGCCACCTGGCACCGTCGGCGCCGGTCCCGATCCGGGCGTGCGGCCTATCATGAGGCGTGCGCCCGGCGGGTACCGCGTCCGCGGAGCCCTGAACTCCGCTCCCTGGACGCCCGCCGCTCCATCCGTACACTGGTGCGCCCGCGGCGGAGCCGGTCACGCTTCGCGGCACCATCACCCAGGGAGTGACGACTGTGGCAAGTGGCAACGCGATCCGCGGCAGCCGGGTCGGAGCGGGGCCCATGGGGGAGGCTGAGCGGGGCGATTCGGCACCGCGTCTGCGGCTCTCCTTCTGGTGCGCCAACGGACACGAGACCCAGCCGAGTTTCGCCCGCGACGCGCAGGTCCCCGACACCTGGGACTGCCCCCGCTGCGGCTTCCCCGCCGGCCAGGACCGGGACGACCCCCCGGCGCCGCCGCGCACCGAACCGTACAAGACGCACCTCGCCTACGTCCGCGAGCGGCGCTCCGACGCCGACGGCGAGGCGATCCTCGCCGAGGCCCTCGCCAAGCTCCGCGGCGAGATCTGAGCCACCCGCCGCGCCGTTCCTCCGCCCGGCGCACCGGGAGTCGTCCCGGTAGCCGTCTCGCGGCCCCTCTGTGGCACCACCGCACGCGCCCCGCCATCAATTAGGTTGGTGGGGCAGCGGGGCAAGCCCAGACGAGAGAAGGCGGAAAGTCACCGATGAACCCAGCAAGCCGAACCGGGCTGTCCCAGCGGCCGCAGTGGACCGCGCTCGCCGACCACCGCGCGGCGCTCGGCGAGGTGAGTCTGCGTCAACTGTTCGCCGACGACCCGGGCCGCGGTGAGCGGTACACCCTCCACGTCGGCGACCTGCACATCGACTACTCCAAGCAGCTCGTCACCGACGAGACGCTGGTGCTGCTGCGGGAGTTGGCCGAGGCCACCGACGTGGCCGGGCTGCGCGACGCGATGTACCGCGGCGAGCGCATCAACACCACCGAGGACCGCGCGGTCCTGCACACCGCACTCCGCGCGCCGCGCGGCGCCGTCATCGAGGACGGCGGCCCCGGCGGGCCCAACGTGGTCCCCGAGGTCCACGAAGTCCTCGACCGCATGGCCGGCTTCGCCGAGAAGGTCCGCTCCGGCGAGTGGACCGGCGCCACCGGCCGCCCGTTGCGCACCGTCGTCAACATCGGCATCGGCGGCTCCGACCTCGGCCCCGCCATGGCCTACGAGGTGCTGCGCGCCTTCTCCGACCGCGACCTGACGGTGCGTTTCGTCTCCAACGTCGACGGCGCCGACCTCTACGAGTCGGTCCGCGACCTCGACCCGGCCGAGACGCTCTTCGTCGTGGCCTCCAAGACCTTCACCACCATCGAGACCGTCACCAACGCGACGTCCGCCCGCCGTTGGCTCCTCGACGGCCTCGGCGCCGGCCCCGAGGCCGTCGCCCGGCACTTCGTGGCGCTCTCCACCAACGCCGAGAAGGTCGCCGAGTTCGGCATCGACCCGGCCAACATGTTCGAGTTCTGGGACTGGGTGGGCGGCCGCTACTCCTACGACTCGGCCATCGGCCTCTCGCTGATGATCGCCATCGGCCCCGAGCGGTTCCGCGAGATGCTCGACGGCTTCCACCTGGTCGACGAGCACTTCCGCACCGCGCCGCCCGAGGCCAACGTGCCGCTGCTGCTCGGCCTCCTCGGCATCTGGTACGGCAACTTCCACGACGCCCAGTCGCACGTGGTGCTGCCCTACTCGCACTACCTCTCCCGCTTCGCCGCCTACCTCCAGCAACTCGACATGGAGTCCAACGGCAAGCGCGTCCAACGCGACGGCACGCCGGTCGCCTGGCAGACCGGACCGGTCGTCTGGGGCACTCCCGGCACCAACGGCCAGCACGCCTACTACCAGCTGCTCCACCAGGGCACCAAGCTGATCCCCGCCGACTTCATCGGCTTCGCCCGGCCGGTCGACGCGCTGCCGAAGGGCCTCGCCGACCAGCACGACCTGCTGATGGCCAACTTCTTCGCCCAGACCCAGGCGCTGGCCTTCGGCAAGACCGCCGACGAGGTCCGCGCCGAGGGCGTCCCCGAGGAACTCGTACCGCACCGCACCTTCCCCGGCGACCGGCCCACCACCACCATCCTGGCCGACGCGCTGACCCCCTCGGTCCTCGGTCAGCTCGTCGCCCTCTACGAGCACAAGGTGTTCGTGCAGGGCGCGGTCTGGGGCATCGACTCCTTCGACCAGTGGGGCGTGGAGCTCGGCAAGGTGCTCGCCAAGGAGGTCGAGCCGCTGCTGACCGCCGAGGACGGTGAGCGCTCCACCGGCTCCCTGGACAGCTCCACCGCCGCCCTCGTCGCCCGCTACCGCGCGCTGCGCGGCCGCTGACCCGGGTCACGCGTCAGGGCCCGGCCTCCCCGCGTGGGAGGCCGGGCCCTGACGTCTCGCAGGGGGCGCCGCGCTCAGGCGGACGCCGACGGGTAGAGGTCGCGCGGCAGCTGGGAGGCGGCCGCGTCGTCGAGCAGCCACAGCGTCCGCGACCAGCCGTACGCGCCCGCCGCCGGGGCCTGGACCTCCCCGGCGCCGGAGAGGGCGATGGCCGCGGCGTTCGCCTTGTCCTCGCCCGCGGCCAGCAGCCACACCTCGCGGGCCGCCCGGATCGCCGGAAGCGTCAGGGTGATCCGGGTCGGCGGCGGCTTGGGCGCTCCGTGCACCGCGACCACCGTGCGCTCCGTCTCCCGGACGGCCGGCAGCTCCGGGAAGAGCGAGGCCACATGGGTGTCCGGGCCGACGCCCAGCATCAGCACGTCGAAGTCGGGCACCGCGCCGTGGTCGTGGTGCCCGGCCGCCGCCGCCAGCTCGGCGGCGTACGCCTCGGCGGCCGCCTCCGGGTCGTTCCCCCACGGCCCGTCCGAAGCCGGCATGGGGTGGACGCGGTCCGGGTCGAGCGGGACGGTGTCCAGGAGCGCCTCCCGGGCCTGGGTGGCGTTCCGCTCCGGGTCGCCCTCGGGCAGGAACCGCTCGTCGCCCCACCACAGGTCGACCCGGCGCCAGTCCACCGCGTCCCGCGCCGGGGAGGCGCCGACCGCGGCCAGCAGGCCGTTGCCGTTGCGGCCGCCGGTGAGGACCAGCGAGGCGTGGCCGCGCGCCGCCTGGGCGTCGACCACGTGCGTGATCAGCCGGGCGGCGGCCGCCTGGGCCATCAGCCCCTTGTCGTGGTGGACCACCAGCTGGGGGGTGCGGGTCACTTGGCGCCCTTCTTCGCGGCCGTCGCCCTGGTCGTCCGCTTCACCGGCGCGTCCTTGTGGCCCTCCGCGCGGTGCGGGGCGTCCGGCGCGTCGGCGACCGGCGGCACCTCGTGCTCGTCGAGACGCTCCACGCCGTACCGCAGCGCGGCAGCGTAGGTGTCGTCCGGGTCGAGGCGCCGCAGCTCCTCGGCGATCAGCTCGGCGGTCTCGCGGCGCTTGAGGGCGACCGCGCGCTTCGGCTGGCCCTCGATGGAGAGGGTGGCCAGGGCCCCGTCGGCCCGGTCCAGGACGATCGGGCCGCAGTCGGTCTCCAGCCGCACCCCGGTCAGTCCGGGCCCCGGCGACGCCTTGCGGACCACCGGCACCTGGAGCCGTTCGGCGAGCCACATGGCGAGCAGCTCGCAGCTCGGGTTGTACTCCTCACCCTCCACCTCGACGGAGGCGACCTGGCAGATCACCTGGTCGAGCGCGGCGGCCAGCATGGAGCGCCACGGTGTGATGCGGGTCCACGCCAGGTCGGTGTCGCCCGGCGTGTAGGAGGAGGCGCGCTCGGCCAGCTCCTTGATGGGCAGTTCACCGGCGTAGGTGTCGGTGACCCGGCGCTGGGCGAGGGCGCCCAGCGGGTCCTTGGCCGGGTCCAGCGGCCCGTTCACCGGCCACCAGACGACGACCGGCGCGTCGGGGAGCAGCAGCGGCAGCACCACCGACTGGGCGTGGCCGACGATCTCGCCGTAGAGCCGGAGGATGACCGTCTCGCCGGTGGAGGCGTCGGCGCCGACCCGGATCTCGGCGTCCAGCCGGGAGGTGGTGCGGTTGCGCGGGGAGCGCGAGACCCGCTTGATGACGACCAGGGTGCGCGAGGGGTGCTCGCGCGACGCCTCGTTGGCCGACTTCAGCGCGTCGTAGGCGTTCTCCTCGTCGGTGACGATGACCAGGGTCAGCACCATGCCGACGGCAGGGGTGCCGATCGCGCGGCGGCCCTGCACCAGCGCCTTGTTGATCTTGCTGGAGGTGGTGTCCGTCAGATCGATCTTCATGGCCGGCGCCAGCTCCGTCCGTCTCGTGCGAGCATCTCGTCCGCCTCCTTGGGGCCCCAGCTGCCGGCCGGGTACTGCGCCGGTTTGCCGTGGGTGTCCCAGTACTCCTCGATCGGGTCGAGGATGCGCCAGGACATCTCGACCTCCTCGGTGCGCGGGAAGAGGTTGGCGTCGCCGAGCAGCACGTCGAGGATGAGCCGCTCGTACGCCTCGGGGCTCGACTCGGTGAAGGACTCGCCGTAGGCGAAGTCCATCGACACGTCCCGGACCTCCATCGAGGTGCCGGGCACCTTCGAGCCGAACCGCACGGTCACGCCCTCGTCCGGCTGGACCCGGATGACCAGGGCGTTGTGGCCCAGCTCCTCCGTGGTCGTGGTGTCGAACGGGGAGTGCGGGGCGCGCTGGAAGACCACCGCGATCTCGGTGACCCGGCGGCCCAGCCGCTTGCCGGCCCGCAGGTAGAAGGGGACGCCCGCCCAGCGGCGGTTGCCGACCTCCAGCTTCACGGCGGCGTAGGTGTCGGTCTTGGAGCGGGGGTTGATCCCCTCCTCCTCCAGGTAGCCGACGGCCTTCTCGCCGCCCTGCCAGCCCGCGGAGTACTGCGCGCGGACCGTGTCCTTGCCCAGGTCGCCGGGGAGCCGGACGGCGCCGAGGACCTTGGCCTTCTCCGCCACCAGCGCGTCGGCGTCGAAGGAGGCGGGCTCCTCCATCGCGGTCAGCGCCATCAGCTGGAGCAGGTGGTTCTGGATGACGTCGCGGGCGGCGCCGATGCCGTCGTAGTAGCCGGCCCGGCCGCCGATGCCGATGTCCTCCGCCATGGTGATCTGCACGTGGTCGACGTACGACCGGTTCCACAGCGGCTCGAACATGGTGTTGGCGAAGCGGAGCGCCAGGATGTTCTGGACGGTCTCCTTGCCGAGGTAGTGGTCGATCCGGAACACCTGGTCCGGGGCGAACACCTCGTGCACGATCTCGTTCAGCTCGCGGGCCGAGACCAGGTCGTGGCCGAACGGCTTCTCGATGACGGCGCGCCGCCAGGAGCCCTCGGGCGCATCGGCCAGACCGTGCTTCTTCAGCTGCTGGACGACCTTGGGGAAGAACTTCGGCGGGACGGAGAGGTAGAAGGCGAAGTTGCCGCCCGTGCCCTGCTCCTTGTCCAGTTCCTCCATGGTCGCCTTGAGGGTCTCGAACGACTCGTCCTCGTCGAAGGTGCCCTGGACGAACCGCATGCCCTGGGCCAGCTGCTGCCAGACCTCCTCGCGGAAGGGCGTGCGGGCGTACTCCTTGACGGCGTCGTGGACGACCTCGGCGAAGTCCTGGTCCTGCCACTCGCGCCGGGCGAACCCGATGAGGGAGAAGCCCGGCGGCAGGAGGCCGCGGTTGGCCAGGTCGTAGACGGCGGGCATCAGCTTCTTGCGCGACAGGTCGCCGGTGACGCCGAAGATGACCAGGCCCGACGGCCCCGCGATACGCGGGAGCCGTCGGTCCGCGGCGTCACGAAGCGGGTTCGCTCCGTGCAGTGCGGTCAAGGGGATCAGCCCTCCGAGGAGGCGAGCCGGTCCAGCTCGGCCTTGGTCGAGGTGAGGAGGTCCTTCCAGGACGCCTCGAACTTGTCGACGCCCTCGTCCTCCAGGAGCTGGACGACCTCGTCGTACCCGATGCCCAGCCCGGCGACGGCGTCGAGCACGGCCTGCGCCGACTCGTACGTCCCCGAGACCGCGTCCCCGGTGATCCGGGAGTGGTCGGCGGCGGCCTCCAGGGTCGCCTCCGGCATCGTGTTGACGGTGCCCGGCGCGACCAGGTCGTCGACGTACATCGTGTCCCTGTACGCCGGGTCCTTCACGCCGGTCGAGGCCCACAGCGGGCGCTGCCGGTTGGCGTGCGCCTTCTCCAGCCCGGCCCAGCGGTCGCAGGCCGGGGTGGTGCCGTCGAGCGAGCCGAAGACCCGCTCGTACGCCTGGTAGGCGAGGCGGGCGTTGGCCACGGCCGAACGGCCCTTCAGCGCCCTGGCCTCGTCGGTGCCGATCGCGTCCAGCCGCTTGTCGATCTCGGTGTCGACGCGGGAGACGAAGAACGACGCCACCGAGTGGATCTTCGAGAGGTCCAGGCCCGCGGCCTTCGCCTTCTCCAGGCCGGCCAGGTAGGCGTCCATCACCTCGCGGTAGCGCTCCAGCGAGAAGATCAGCGTGACGTTGACGCTGATGCCCTTGCCGATCACCTCGGTGATGGCGGGCAGGCCGGCGCGGGTGGCGGGGATCTTCACCAGCGTGTTCGGCCGGTCCACCAGCCAGGCGAGCTGCTTCGCCTCGGCGACGGTGGCCTTGGTGTTGTGCGCCAGCAGCGGGTCGACCTCGATCGACACCCGGCCGTCCTGGCCCTCGGTGGCGTCGAAGACCGGCCGCAGGATGTCCGCGGCGTCGCGGACGTCGGCGGTGGTGATCATGCGGACGGCCTCGTCGACGGAGACCTCCCGCGCGGCCAGGTCGGCGAGCTGCGACTCGTAGCCGTCGCCCTGCGAGATCGCCTTCTGGAAGATCGACGGGTTGGTGGTGACCCCGACGACGTTGCTCTCGTCGATGAGCTCGGCGAGGTTGCCGGACGTGATGCGCTTGCGCGACAGGTCGTCCAGCCAGATCGCCACGCCCTCGTCCGAGAGGCGCTTCAGTGCGTCTGCCATGGAAAAAACATCTCCTACAGCTACAGAGGTATGTGCCGTCGTCAGCGCTGAGCGGCGGCGAGGGATTCCCGGGCGGCCTCGGCGACCGCGTCCGCGGTGAAGCCGAACTCGCGGAACAGCACCTTCGCGTCCGCCGAGGCACCGAAGTGCTCCAGCGAGACGATCCGGCCCGCGTCGCCCACGAAGCGGTACCAGGTCAGGCCGATGCCGGCCTCGACCGCCACCCGCGCGCGCACGGCACGCGGCAGCACCGACTCGCGGTACGCCTCGTCCTGCTCCTCGAACCACTCGACACACGGCACGGAGACCACCCGGGTGGGCACGCCGGCCGCCTGGAGCTGCTCGCGGGCCGCCACGGCCAGCTGCACCTCGGAGCCGGTGCCGATCAGGATGACCTGCGGCTCGCCGCCCTCGGCCTCGGCGAGGACGTAGCCGCCGCGGGCCGCGCTCTCGTTCAGCTCGTAGGTCGGCACGCCCTGGCGGGTCAGCGCCAGACCGTGGGGAGCCCCCTTGCCGTACACCTTGGTCCACCGGCGCATGATCTCCCGCCAGGCGACGACCGTCTCGTTGGCGTCGGCCGGGCGGACCAGGTTCAGGCCCGGGATGGCACGCAGCGAGGCCAGGTGCTCCACCGGCTGGTGGGTCGGGCCGTCCTCGCCGAGGCCGATCGAGTCGTGCGTCCAGACGTAGGTCACCGGCAGGTGCATCAGCGCGGAGAGGCGTACCGCGTTGCGCATGTAGTCGGAGAAGACCAGGAACGTGCCGCCGTAGATCCGGGTGTTGCCGTGGAGCTGGATGCCGTTCATCTCGGCGGCCATCGCGTGCTCGCGGATCCCGAAGTGGATCGTACGGCCGTACGGGTCGGCCTCCGGCAGCGGGTTGCCGGCGGGCAGGAACGACGAGGTCTTGTCGATCGTGGTGTTGTTCGAGCCGGCCAGGTCGGCGGAACCGCCCCACAGCTCGGGCACGACCGCGCCGAGCGCCTGGAGGATCTTGCCGGAGGCGGCGCGGGTGGCGACGGCCTTGCCGGTCTCGAAGACCGGCAGCGCGTCCTCCCAGCCCTCGGGCAGCTCACCGGCGGCGACGCGGTCGAAGAGCGCGGCGTGCTCCGGGCCGGCGGTGCGCCAGGCGGCGTACCCCTTCTCCCACTCGGCGCGCAGCTCGCGGCCGCGGTCCAGGGCGCCGCGGGTGTACGCCAGGACCTCGTCGGAGACCTCGAAGCTCTTCTCCGGGTCGAAGCCGAGGACGCGCTTGGTGGCGGCGACCTCGTCGTCGCCGAGCGCCGAGCCGTGCGCGGCCTCGGTGTTCTGCGCGTTCGGGGCCGGCCAGGCGATGATCGAGCGCATCGCGATGAAGGAGGGACGCCCGGTCTCCGCCTTCGCCGCCTGGAGCGCCTCGTACAGGGCGGCCGGGTCCAGGTCGCCGTTCTCCTTGGGCGCCACCCGCTGCACGTGCCAGCCGTACGCCTCGTACCGCTTGAGGGTGTCCTCGGAGACGGCCGTCTCGGTGTCGCCCTCGATCGAGATGTGGTTGTCGTCCCACAGCATGATCAGGTTGCCGAGCTTCTGGTGGCCGGCGGTGGAGGACGCCTCGGCGGAGATGCCCTCCTGGAGGCAGCCGTCACCGGCGATGCAGTAGACGTGGTGGTCGAAGGGGGAGGTGCCCTCGGCGGCCTCCGGGTCGAACAGTCCGCGCTCGTACCGTGCGGCCATGGCCATGCCCACCGCGTTGGCCACCCCCTGCCCGAGCGGGCCGGTGGTGGTCTCCACGCCGGTGGTGTGGCCGTACTCCGGGTGCCCGGGGGTCTTCGAGCCCCAGGTGCGGAACGCCTTCAGGTCGTCCAGCTCCAGGCCGAAACCGGCCAGGTAGAGCTGGATGTAGAGGGTCAGGGACGAGTGGCCCACGGAGAGGACGAAGCGGTCGCGCCCCGTCCAGTCGGCATCCGCCGGGTCGTGCCGCATCACCTTCTGGAACAGGGTGTACGCGGCCGGCGCGAGGCTCATCGCCGTACCGGGATGGCCGTTGCCGACCTTCTGTACGGCGTCTGCGGCCAGGACGCGGACGGTGTCGACGGCCCGCTGGTCCTCAGCGGTCCACTCGAAGTCTGTGGTGGTCGGCTTGGTGCTCACCCTGGGTCAGGGCTCCTCTCCACATGTCGAACGCCGGTGACGTCGGGACACCGGACGCGGTCGAGCCTACCGGTGACAGAAGGTGCCGATCCTCCCTTCACCGCCGCCCTCCCCGCGCCCCGCGCCCCAGGCCGCCGGGGCCCGGGAACGGGCGCCTGCCGGGTGCCACCGACGCGCGCCCCGCCGGGGCCCGGACGGACACGTTCCGTCAACCGGGTGGCGCACGCGGCCCCGTACCGGCGCCACCCGGACACGCTCCGTGCACCGGGGGGCGGGCGCCAACACGACGGACCCCCCGCGAGGGGCGGGGGACAGCAACGTCTAAAGTGACCAGGAAGGCGCGAGTCCTAACCGATCCTCCATGGCCGGTGACTTGCTGGAAATGTCTCTGTCAGGGGTGTGCGTGACGGCCGTTGAATCCCGTCCTGCGGGAGCGCTCGGGACCAGCCCAGGCCATCGGCCGTTCGGGGCCCGCGCCAAGGCATTCGTGGCGATGACCAAGCCGCGGATCATCGAACTGCTCCTCATCACCACCGTCCCGGTGATGTTCCTCGCCGAACAGGGGGTCCCCTCGCTGAAGCTGGTCCTGGTGACCTGCATCGGCGGCTACCTCTCGGCGGGCGGCGCCAACGCCCTGAACATGTACATCGACCGGGACATCGACGCCCTGATGGCGCGGACCGCGCAGCGTCCGCTGGTCACCGGCATGATCAGCCCGCGTGAGGGCCTGGTCTTCGGCATCGCGCTCGCGGTGGTCGCCACCCTCTGGTTCGGCCTGCTGGTCAACTGGCTCTCCGCCTGGCTCTCGCTCGGCGCCCTCCTGTTCTACGTGGTCGTCTACACGATGATCCTGAAGCGGCGCACCGCGCAGAACATCGTCTGGGGCGGCATCGCCGGGTGCATGCCGGTCCTCATCGGCTGGTCGGCGGTGACCAACACGGTCTCCTGGGCCGCCGTCATCCTCTTCCTCGTCATCTTCTTCTGGACGCCGCCGCACTACTGGCCGCTGTCGATGAAGGTCAAGGAGGACTACGCGCGAGTCGGCGTGCCGATGCTCCCGGTGATCGCCTCCAACCGCGTCGTCGCCCGCCAGATCGTGGTCTACAGCTGGGTCATGGTCGGCGTCTCGCTGCTCCTCCAGCCGCTCGGCTACACCGGCTGGTTCTACACGGCGGTCGCGCTGGTCACCGGCGGCTGGTGGCTCTGGGAGGCGCACGGCCTGCAGAACCGCGCCCGGCAGGGCACCACCGGGGCGAAGCTCAAGGAGATGCGGCTCTTCCACTGGTCCATCACCTACGTCTCGCTGCTCTTCGTGGCCGTGGCCGTGGACCCGTTCCTGCGCTGACCGCCCCTGCGGCAGCACTCCTCAGCAGCCTTCACCGACAGGCGGGGCGGGTGGCCAAGGCCACCCGCCCCGCCCGTCGCCCGTCGATCTACCGCTCGGTAGCATCTGGCCATGGCCAACACACAGCAGGACGACACCAAGCCGGACGCCCGCGACGAGCGCCGCGCGGCCAAGGCCGCCAAGTCCATCACCGCCTTCGCCGCCGCCCACGGGGGCGCCGAGGCCCAGTTCGCCCACCTCGGTGAGAAGGGCGCCCGCATCGTCCTCGTCTGCGGCGACGGCGCCTGGGGCGACGTGGTGGTGCCCAGCATCGAGGTGGCCCGCGCCGCCACCGAGAAGGCCGGCGTCACCGTCCACGACGAGTTCAGCGGCGAGTTCGCCGCCAAGGTCGTCACCGGCCCGTACGAGTGGTCGCGCATGGCCGGCATCCAGATCGGCGGCCCCGGCCAGCCGGGCGAGGCGGCCTGAGGACAGCCGCGACTCTCCCCGGGCGGACGGCTGCCCGGGGAAGCGGCCGGGGGCGATCTTCGGGGAGGGCAACACCTGACACCCTCTTCACCCGTTAGGCACAGCGGCAGCGCCGCGCGCCGACGGGGGGAACCCATGACCGACACACCGCTCCTGGTGGCCGACACAGCGAGTCTGGTCGACCAGTACTGCCACGGACTCGTCCGGGACGAACTGGGGCTCGCCACCTTCGAGGCCCGGCTGGGGCGCGGCAGCCCCGCCCCCGGCACCACCTTCTTCGACAGCCGCACCGGGTTCGCGGTGCGCCGCTGGTGCCCGCCCCTGCTCGGCCTGGAGCCGCACTGCCCGCCCGCCGCGTACCTGGCACGCCGCCGTGAACTGGGGGTCCTGGAGTCCGGCCGACGGCTGTTGCGGGCCGTCCGGATCGCCGCCCACCTGGTGGACACCGGGACCGCCGAGGAGCTGACCGGGCCGCCGGAACTGGCCGCGACGGGCGGGGCGGTGGCGCGGGAGGTGGTGCGCCTGGAACACCTCGCCGAACAGGTGGCCGACACCTCGGGCACCGCCGACGCCTTCCTGACCAACCTCGCCGAGGCGGTGCACGCCGTCTCCGCCACCGCCGCCGCCTTCACCTCCACCGAGGGGCCCGGCGAGGACGCCGCCGTGGCGGGGACCCCGCCGGGGCCGGGCGCGGTACGGGCCGCCGCCGCCACCTGGCTGTCCGGGCGGGCGGCGGGCGCCAGGCTCGCCGGACCGGTGCTCGTCTCCCATCTGCTCTGGGTCGCGCTGACCACCGGCAGGCCGCTCCAACTGCACGCGCTGCCCGGGCCGCGCCGGGCTGCCGCGCTCACCGCCTTCGCGCGGGCCACGGCCGGGCTCGGCGCCGACGTGGTCCTGCTGGGCGGCGGCGGGCCCCACGACCACACCGCGCGGCTCGCCGCCCTCCACCCGCACGTCTACGCGGGGATCGGCCCGGTGGACCCGTACGGCGGGCCGCCGGTGCGCGACGCGCTGGCCGGCGCGCTGGAACGGGCCCCCTTCGGCAAGCTCATGTACGCCAGCGGCGCCGGCGGTCTGCCGGAGCTGCACGTGGTGGCCGCCCGCGAGTTCCGGCTGGCCCTGGAGGCGGTGGTCGGCGGCAAGGTCGCCGAGGGCGCCTGGTCCGCCCGGGACGGGCGCCGGGTCGCCCGGATGATCGCCTCGGAGAACGCGCGGCGGGTCTACGGGCTGGACTGAAGGCGCCCGGACACGGCGACGCCCCCGCTCCCACGGACGGGGAGCGGGGGCGACGCGGAAGGGTCAGCGGGCTGCCGCGACCGGGTTCTCCGGCTGGGCCGGGACCTGCCCGGGCGAGGCGTACGGGCGTTCCCGCAGGGACAGCAGGAGGCGCAGGACGCCGATCCACACCAGGCACGAGCCGAGCATGTGCAGGCCGACCAGGATCTCCGGCAGGTCGGTGAGGTACTGGACGTAGCCGATGACGCCCTGGAGGAGCAGGATCGCGAAGAGGTCGCGGGTGCGGGCCAGCGGACCGGCGGGCGCGTCGACCGCCTTGAGGACGAACCACAGGGCGAAGACCAGCGCCACCACGACCCAGGCGAGCACGGCGTGCAGCCGACTGACCACTTCCCAGTCGAGCGGCATCCGCGGGACCTCGCTGGAGTCACCCGCGTGCGGTCCGGCCCCGGTCACCACGGTGCCCACGGCGATCAGCAGGGCCGTCACCGCCACCATGACCTGCACCAGCTGGCGCAGCGGCTTGCCGACCAGCGGCCGGGGCGGCTCGTCGCCCTCCTTGGCCCGCTGCCAGGTCACGGTCGCCACCGCTATCAGCACGGTGGAGAGCAGGAAGTGCGCGGCGACGGTGTACGGGTTGAGGCCGACCAGGACCACGATGCCGCCGAGGACGGCGTTGCCCATGACCACCCAGAACTGCACCCAGCCGAGCCGCGTGAGGCTGCGGCGGTGGGGCTTGGCCGCGCGGGCCGCGATGATGGCCCAGCCGACGGCGGCGCACAGCACGTAGGTCAGCATCCGGTTGCCGAACTCGATGGCGCCGTGCAGCCCCATCTCGCGCGTGGAGGTCAGCGAGTCCTCGGTGCACTTGGGCCAGGTCGGGCAGCCCAGCCCCGAGCCGGTGAGGCGGACGGCGCCGCCGGTGACCACGATGACCACCGTCATCACGAGGGCGGTGAGCGCCGCCCGGCGGACGATCCCGGGGGAGGGGGTCCATCGCGCGGCGATGAAGGCGAGCGGGTTGCGTGCGGCCTCGACGGCGGTGGCACGGGTCTTCTCAGGCACGGAGGACATGCTAGGCGGAAGCTTGTGCACGGTTTCACTTGGGGTGCCCGGCGGGTCGGCGGGTCACTCCCAGCGGAAGAAGCGCCCCGCCGCCGCCAGCGCGGCCACCGCCCACACCGCCAGGATGCCGATCTGCGCGAGGGGCAGCGCGGCCCCGTCCTGGAGGACGGCCCGCAGCCCTTCGGAGAGTGCCGAGATCGGCAGCCAGCCCAGCGCCGCGCCCACCGCGTCGGGGAACTTCGACAGCGGGACGACCACCCCGCCGCCGACCAGCAGCAGCAGGAAGACCAGGTTGGCCGCGGCCAGCGTCGCCTCCGCCTTCAGCGTGCCCGCCATCAGCAGGCCCAGCCCGGAGAAGGCGGCCGTACCGAGGGCCAGCAGCAGGAGCAC
This sequence comes from Streptomyces sp. BBFR102, assembly GCF_051397025.1. Lineage (NCBI taxonomy): Bacteria > Bacillati > Actinomycetota > Actinomycetes > Kitasatosporales > Streptomycetaceae > Streptomyces > Streptomyces sp. BBFR102. The sequence goes on along the minus strand of NZ_CP195757.1, from coordinate 976,340 downwards.
GGCGAGCGGGTTGCCGAGGGGCGACCAGCCGAGCGCCAGCGCGATCACCGCCAGCAGCACCACCTGGATCACCTCGGTCACCAGCACCGCCAGCGTCTTCGACGCCATCAGTGCCCAGCGGGGCAGCGGGGAGGCGCCGAGCCGCTTGAGGACGCCGTAGCGGCGCTCGAAGCCGGTGGCGATGGCCTGGCCGGTGAAGGCGGTCGACATCACCGCCAGCGCGAGGATGCCCGGGGCGAGGAAGTCGACCGGCTGCCCGGCGCCGGTGTCGACCACGTCCACCGTCGAGAAGAGGACCAGCAGCAGCGACGGGATGATCACGGTGAGCAGCAGCTGCTCGCCGTTGCGCAGCAGCAGCTTGGTCTCGAAGGCGGCCTGGGCGGCGATCATGCGGCCCACCGGCGCCGCCCCGGGCCTCGGGGCGTAGGTACCGGTCCTCATGCGCGCAGCTCCTTGCCGGTCAGTTCGAGGAAGACGTCCTCCAGGGTGTGGCGCTCCACCGACAGCTGGTCGGGCATCACCCCGTGCTGGGCGCACCAGGAGGCGACGGTGGCCAGCAGCTGCGGGTCGATCGTGCCGGTCAGCCGGTACGAGCCGGGAGCCGGCTCGGCGGCGGTGGTGTCCGCGGGCAGCGCCTTCAGCAGGGACGCCAGGTCCAGGCCGGAGCGGCCGGTGAAGCGCAGGGTGTTCTCGGCGCCGCCACGGCACAGCTCCTCGGGGCTGCCCTGGGCCACGACACGCCCGGCGTCGATGATCGCCACGTCGTCGGCGAGCTGTTCGGCCTCGTCCATCGCGTGGGTGGTCAGCACGACGCTGACGCCGTCGGCGCGCAGCTCGCGCACCAGCTCCCAGGTGGAGCGGCGGGCCTGCGGGTCGAGCCCGGCGGTCGGCTCGTCGAGGAAGACCAGCTCGGGGCGGCCCACCACGGCCATGGCCAGCGCGAGCCGCTGCTGCTGCCCGCCGGACAGGCGCCGGTAGGTGGTGCGGCCGCAGGAGCCGAGGCCGAGGCGCTCGATCAGCGCGTCCACATCCAGGGGGTGGGCGTGCAGTTTCGCCATGTGGCGCAGCATCTCGTCGGCGCGGGCGCCGGAGTAGACACCACCCGACTGGAGCATCACGCCGATCCGGGGCCGCAGCGCCGCCGCCTCGCGGACCGGGTCGAGGCCCAGGACCCGGACGGTGCCGCCGTCGGGCCTGCGGTAGCCCTCGCAGGTCTCGACCGTGGTGGTCTTGCCCGCGCCGTTGGGGCCGAGGACGGCGGTGACGCCCGCCCGGGCGGTGAGGTCGAGACCGTCGACGGCCGTCTTGCCGCCGTACCGCTTGATCAGGCCCCTTACCTGGAGGACGGGCTCCGGCGGGGTGGGCCGGGGGATCTCGCCCGGTGGGGTGCTGCGCATACCGGAGAGTCTAGGGACGGGCCGCCGGGTGCCGGCACGCGGCCCGAGGCCGCCCGGGACGGGTGAGACCCCCGGGGCCAGTACCACAGCAGGGACGGTTAGGTGACCCTAAGTGATCGAAACCACCCCGGGGCCGCCACCTGGGCGGTTGTCGCTCTCGGATGAATTACGCAACAATGGCGTTGTGAAAAAGGCTGGCGAGGCTCCGCAGGAGGAACTCGCGACCGGTGAGCGGTCCACCCGCAACCGTGTCGCGCGCTCCATCCTGGACCACGGCCCCTCCACGGTCGCCGCCCTCGCGAAGCGGCTCGGGCTCACCCAGGCCGCCGTCCGCAGGCACCTCGACGCCCTCGGCGCCGACGGCGTCGTCGAACCCCGCGAACAGCGCGTCTACGGTGCCCGGACCAGGGGCAGGCCGGCCAAGGTCTTCGCCCTCACCGACTGCGGACGCGACGCCTTCGACCAGTCCTACGACGCCCTCGCCGCCGACGCGCTGCGCTGGATCGCCGAGACGGCCGGGCCCGGCGCGGTCGCCGCGTTCGCCCGCGCCCGGGTCGCCGCCCAGGCCGCGCAGTACCGCTCCGCGGTGGAGGAGGCGGACCCCGCCGACCGCGCCCACGCACTGGCGAGGGCGCTGAGCGCCGACGGGTACGCTGCTACGGCGCGTAGCGCCCCCGAGCCGCAGCAGGGCGAGCAGCTCTGCCAGCACCACTGCCCGGTCGCGCACGTGGCCGAGCAGTTCCCACAGCTCTGCGAGGCGGAGACCGAGGTCTTCTCCCAGCTCCTGGGCACCCACGTCCAGCGCCTCGCGACCATCGCGCACGGGGACGGCGTCTGCACGACGTTCATCCCGCGCGCCACCCCGCAGACCACCGACACATCAGCAAGCACGGCCGGGAGGAACCCCGCATGACGCTCCCCACGGAGACTGCCCACCCCGAACTCGAGGGCCTGGGTACGTACGAGTACGGCTGGGCCGACTCCGACGCGGCCGGAGCCTCCGCCCGGCGCGGCATCGGCGAGGACGTCGTCCGCGACATCTCGGCCAAGAAGTCCGAGCCCGAGTGGATGACCAAGCTCCGCCTCAAGGGCCTGAAGCTCTTCGGCAAGAAGCCCATGCCGAACTGGGGCTCGGACCTCTCCGGGATCGACTTCGACAACATCAAGTACTTCGTGCGGTCCACCGAGAAGCAGGCCGAGTCCTGGGAGGACCTGCCGGAGGACATCAAGAACACGTACGACAGGCTCGGCATCCCGGAGGCGGAGAAGCAGCGCCTGGTCGCCGGTGTCGCCGCGCAGTACGAGTCGGAGGTCGTCTACCACCAGATCCGCGAGGACCTGGAGGAGCAGGGCGTCATCTTCCTCGACACCGACACCGCGCTGAAGGAGCACCCGGAGCTCTTCCAGGAGTACTTCGGCACCGTCATCCCCGCCGGTGACAACAAGTTCGCCGCGCTCAACACGGCCGTGTGGTCCGGCGGCTCCTTCATCTACGTGCCGAAGGGCGTGCACGTCGAGATCCCGCTCCAGGCGTACTTCCGCATCAACACCGAGAACATGGGCCAGTTCGAGCGGACGCTGATCATCGTCGACGAGGACGCCTACGTCCACTACGTCGAGGGCTGCACCGCGCCGATCTACAAGACCGACTCGCTGCACTCCGCGGTCGTCGAGATCATCGTCAAGAAGGGCGGCCGCTGCCGCTACACGACCATCCAGAACTGGTCGAACAACGTCTACAACCTGGTCACCAAGCGCGCCGTGGCGTACGAGGGCGCGACCATGGAGTGGATCGACGGCAACATCGGCTCCAAGGTCACCATGAAGTACCCGGCCGTCTACCTGATGGGCGAGCACGCCAAGGGCGAGACGCTCTCCATCGCCTTCGCCGGCGAGGGCCAGCACCAGGACGCGGGCGCCAAGATGGTCCACATGGCCCCCAACACCTCCTCCAACATCGTCTCCAAGTCGGTGGCGCGAGGCGGCGGCCGCACCTCCTACCGCGGTCTCATCGAGATCGGCGAGGGTGCCCCGGGCGCCAAGTCGAACGTGCTGTGCGACGCGCTGCTGGTCGACACCATCTCCCGCTCGGACACCTACCCCTACGTGGACGTCCGCGAGGACGACGTGTCCATGGGCCACGAGGCGACCGTCTCCAAGGTCTCCGAGGACCAGCTCTTCTACCTGATGAGCCGCGGCCTCACCGAGTTCGAGGCGATGGCGATGATCGTGCGCGGCTTCGTCGAGCCGATCGCCAAGGAGCTCCCCATGGAGTACGCCCTGGAGCTCAACCGGCTGATCGAGCTCCAGATGGAAGGCTCCGTCGGCTGACGCCGAGCCCGCACCACAAGCGAAGTCCTCCGGCTCGGTTCGCTGAGTCCGACGCAGAGAGAGAGCACCACGACAGCCATGGCTGAGGCCCAGAACGCCCCCGTCCAGGGGGGCACCGTGCCGGCGGGTTCCACCACCGCCGGTCAGATCGCGGTGGCCGCCGAGTCGACCGTCGCCACGCGCATGAGCGCACCCCCCTCGTACGACGTGGCGGACTTCCCGGTCCCGCACGGCCGCGAGGAGGAGTGGCGGTTCACGCCGCTGGAGCGGCTGCGCGGCCTGCACGACGGCAGCGCCGTCGCCGACGGCGGCATCCGCATCGAGATCTCCACCCCCAACGGGGTCACCCAGGAGACCGTCGGCCGTGACGACGCCCGCGTCGGCCGGGCCGGCAAGCCCGTCGACCGCGTCGCCGCCCAGGCGTACAGCGCCTTCGAGAAGGCGTCCGTCATCACCGTGCCCAAGGAGGCGCGCCCCGAGGGGCCGATCCGGATCACCGTGCACGGCGAGGGCGGCACCGCCTACGCCCACCAGGTGATCGAGGTCGGCGCCTTCGCCGAGGCCGTCGTGGTCATCGACCACACCGGTGACGCGGTCCTCGCCTCCAACGTCGACTACCTCCTCGGCGACGGGGCCAAGCTGACCGTCGTCGCCGTCCAGGACTGGGACGACAAGGCCGTCCACGTCGCCCAGCACAACGCGCTGGTCGGCCGGGACGCCTCGTTCAAGTCCGTCGTCGTCACCTTCGGCGGCGACCTGGTCCGGCTGCACCCGCGGGTCTCGTACGCCTCCACCGGAGGTTCGGCCGAGCTGATCGGCCTGTACTTCACCGATCAGGGCCAGCACCAGGAGCACCGCCTGCTGGTCGACCACAACCAGCCGCACTGCACCTCGAACGTCGTCTACAAGGGCGCGCTCCAGGGCGACGACGCGCACGCCGTCTGGATCGGCGACGTCCTCATCGAGGCCGCCGCCGAGGGCACCGACACCTACGAGATGAACCGCAACCTCGTCCTCACCGACGGCGCGCGGGTCGACTCGGTGCCGAACCTGGAGATCGAGACCGGCGAGATCGTCGGCGCCGGCCACGCCTCGGCGACCGGCCGCTTCGACGACGAGCAGCTCTTCTACCTGATGGCGCGCGGCATCCCCGAGGCCGACGCCCGCCGCCTGGTGGTCCGCGGCTTCTTCGCCGAGCTGGTCCAGCAGATCGGCCTGCCCGACGTCGAGGAGCGCCTGCTCGCCAAGATCGAGGCCGAACTGGAGGCCGCGGTCTGATGGCCATCGCGTACGTGAGGGCGTGCGGGCTCAGCGAGCTGGAGGAGGACACCCCCAAGCGGGTGGAACTCGACGGCACGCCCGTCTCCGTGGTGCGCACCCAGGGCGAGGTGTTCGCGATCAACGACATCTGCTCGCACGCCAACGTCTCGCTCTCCGAGGGCGAGGTCGAGGACTGCCAGATCGAGTGCTGGCTCCACGGCTCCGCCTTCGACCTGCGCACCGGCAAGCCCTCCGGCCTGCCGGCCACGCGCCCCGTCCCCGTTTACCCCGTAAAGATCGAAGGGGACGACGTGCTCGTCTCCCTCACCCAGGAGTCCTGAGGCACCATGGCAACGCTTGAAATCCGCGACCTGCACGTCACCGTCGAGGCCGACAACGCCACGAAGGAGATCCTCAAGGGCGTCGACCTGACCGTGAAGCAGGGCGAGACGCACGCCATCATGGGCCCGAACGGCTCCGGCAAGTCGACGCTCGCCTACTCGCTGGCAGGCCACCCCAAGTACACGATCACCGGCGGCACCGTCACTCTCGACGGTGAGGACGTCCTGGAGATGTCCGTCGACGAGCGCGCCCGCGCCGGCCTCTTCCTCGCCATGCAGTACCCGGTCGAGGTCCCCGGCGTCTCCGTCTCCAACTTCCTGCGCACCTCCGCCACCGCCGTCCGCGGCGAGGCCCCCAAGCTGCGTACCTGGGTGAAGGAGGTCAAGGAGGCCATGGCGCGTCTCCACATGGACCCCGCCTTCGCCGAGCGCAACGTCAACGAGGGCTTCTCCGGCGGCGAGAAGAAGCGCCACGAGATCCTCCAGCTCGAACTGCTCAAGCCGAAGGTCGCGATCCTCGACGAGACCGACTCCGGCCTCGACGTCGACGCCCTGCGGGTCGTCTCCGAGGGCGTCAACCGCGTCCGCGAGGGCGGCGAGGTCGGCACTCTGCTGATCACGCACTACACCCGCATCCTGCGGTACATCAAGCCCGACCACGTCCACGTCTTCGCGGGCGGCCGCATCGCCGAGTCCGGCGGCGCGGAGCTGGCCGACAAGCTGGAGGCGGAGGGCTACGAGTCCTACGTGAAGGGTGGCGCATCCGCGTGACTGTGGCCCATCAGGGGCTCTCCGGCCTCCTCGACACCGAGGCGATCCGCAAGGACTTCCCGATCCTGGACCGGGAGATCCACGACAGCAGGAAGCTCGTCTACCTGGACAACGCGGCGACCTCCCAGACGCCCCGCCAGGTGCTCGACGTGCTCAGCGAGTACTACGAGCAGCACAACGCCAACGTCCACCGCGGCGTGCACGTGCTCGCCGAGGAGGCCACGGCGCTGTACGAGGGTTCCCGCGACAAGGTCGCCGCCTTCATCAACGCCCCGAGCCGCGACGAGGTGATCTTCACCAAGAACGCCTCCGAGTCGCTCAACCTCGTCGCGAACATGCTCGGCTGGGCCGACGACCCCTACCGCGTCGACGCCGACACCGAGATCGTCATCACGGAGATGGAGCACCACTCCAACATCGTGCCGTGGCAGTTGCTCTCGCAGCGCACCGGCGCGAAGCTGAAGTGGTTCGGGCTGACCGACGACGGCCGCCTCGACCTCTCCGACCTCGACGAGATCATCACCGAGAAGACGAAGATCGTCTCCTTCACCCTCGTCTCCAACCTGCTGGGCACGGTCAACCCGGTCGAGAAGATCGTCCGGCGCGCCCAGCAGGTCGGCGCCCTGGTCCTCATCGACGCCTCGCAGGCCGCCCCGCACATGCCCCTGGACGTGCAGGCGCTCCAGGCCGACTTCGTGGCCTTCACCGGCCACAAGATGTGCGGGCCGACCGGCATCGGCGTCCTGTGGGGCCGCCAGGAGCTGCTGGAGGACCTGCCGCCGTTCCTCGGCGGCGGCGAGATGATCGAGACCGTCTCGATGCACTCCTCGACGTACGCTCCCGCGCCGCACAAGTTCGAGGCGGGTACGCCGCCGATCTCCCAGGCCATCGGCCTGGGCGCGGCGGTGGACTACCTCAGCTCCATCGGCATGGAGAAGATCGCCGCCCACGAGCACGCGATCACCGAGTACGCCGTCGAGCGGCTGCTCCAGGTCCCCGACCTGCGCATCATCGGCCCGGCCTCGGCCGAGGACCGGGGTGCGGCGATCTCCTTCACGCTGGGCGACATCCACCCGCACGACGTCGGGCAGGTCCTCGACGAACAGGGCATCGCGGTCCGCGTGGGTCACCACTGCGCGCGCCCCGTCTGCCTGCGGTACGGAATTCCCGCGACCACGCGGGCGTCGTTCTACCTGTACTCCACGCCCTCCGAGGTCGACGCCTTGGTCGACGGCCTGGAGCACGTACGGAACTTCTTCGGCTGAGGGACGGGTCGTGAAGCTGGATTCGATGTACCAGGACGTGATCCTGGACCACTACAAGAACCCGCACGGGCGGGGGCTGCGCGACGGCGACGCCGAGGTGCACCACACCAACCCGACGTGCGGAGACGAGATCACCCTGCGGGTCAAGTACGACGGCGAGCGCATCGCCGACGTCAGCTACGAGGGGCAGGGCTGCTCCATCAGCCAGGCCAGCGCCTCGGTGCTGAACGACCTGCTGGTCGGCAAGGAACTGGCCGAGGCGCACAAGATCCAGGGCGCCTTCCTGGAACTGATGCAGTCCAAGGGCCGGATCGAGCCGGACGACGCCATGGAGGAGGTGCTGGAGGACGCGGTCGCGTTCGCCGGCGTCTCCAAGTACCCGGCACGCGTCAAGTGCGCGCTGCTGAGCTGGATGGCGTGGAAGGACGCGACCGCCCAGGCCCTGGGCGAGGACGCGAGCGACACGACTGCGAGGAGGACGGCATGAGCGAGAACGCAGAGGCCACTCTGAAGCCCGCCTCCGAGGAGGAGGTCCGCGAGGCGCTGCTGGACGTCGTCGACCCCGAGCTGGGGATCGACGTCGTCAACCTGGGGCTCATCTACGGGGTGCACGTCGACGACGCGAACATCGCGACCATCGACATGACCCTGACCTCGGCGGCCTGCCCGCTGACCGACGTCATCGAGGACCAGGCCAAGTCGGCCACCGACGGGATCGTGAACGAGCTTCGGATCAACTGGGTCTGGATGCCGCCGTGGGGTCCCGACAAGATCACCGACGACGGGCGCGAGCAGCTCAGGGCACTGGGCTTCAACGTCTGAGCCGTGGGCGCTGCGACGCGTCCCGGAGAGGCGGGGTCCACCGGTCATGGCCGGTGAGCCCCGCCTTTTCGGCGTGTCCGGGGGCCGTCGTGCCCGTTCCGGCGCCACGCGCGGCCGGGCCGCGGGCTCGGTTGGCCCGGGCGGGGTGGCGGCGGTTAGGTTGCCCTCATGACCGACTCGACTGCTACTCGTACCACCGGCGCCGTCGCCGCCGGGCTGGCCACGCTCTCCGCCGACGGCGTGGTGCTCGACACCTGGTTCCCCGCGCCCGCGCTGACCGGCACCCCCGGCCCCGCGGGCACCGAACGGCTCACCGCGACGCAGGCCGCCGAGCTCCTCGGCGCGGCAGCCGCCCAAGCGCTGGGCGAGGACCCGCGCCGCGGGGTGGAGACCGTCGCGGTGCGGACGGTCATCGGCTCCCTCGACGACAAGCCGCTCGACGCCCACGACGTCTACCTGCGGCTCCACCTGCTCAGCCACCGACTGGTCCGCCCGCACGGCCAGAACCTGGAGGGCATCTTCGCCCACCTCGCCAACGTCGCCTGGACCTCGCTCGGCCCGGTCCCGGTCGACTACCTGGAGCAGGCCCGCCTCAACGCCCGCGCCGCCGGGCTGCACCTCCAGGTCACCTCGGTGGACAAGTTCCCCCGGATGACCGACTACGTGGCCCCCAAGGGCGTCCGCATCGCCGACGCCGACCGCGTCCGGCTCGGCGCGCACCTCGCCGAGGGCACCACCGTGATGCACGAGGGCTTCGTCAACTTCAACGCCGGGACGCTCGGCACCTCCATGGTCGAGGGCCGTATCTCGGCCGGCGTCGTCGTCGGCGACGGCTCCGACATCGGCGGTGGCGCCTCCACCATGGGCACCCTCTCCGGCGGCGGCAACGTCGTCATCGCCGTCGGCGAGCGCTGCCTGGTCGGCGCCGAGGCCGGCGTCGGCATCGGCCTGGGCGACGAATGCGTGGTCGAGGCCGGGCTCTACCTGACCGCGGGCACCCTGGTCACCCTCCCCGACGGTGAGGTCGTCAAGGCCCGCGAACTGAGCGGCGCCTCGAACATCCTCTTCCGCCGCAACTCCCTCACCGGCAAGGTCGAGGGCCGCCCGAACAACGCGGTATGGGGCGGGCTGAACGAGGTGCTGCACAGCCACAACTGACCCGGCGGGCCAGGTGCCAGGACGAACGGCCCGCTCCGGAGCACCCCGGAGCGGGCCGTTCGCCGTGCCAGGGCTCAGGGAGTCACGGGCGGAACCGCAGCACCTGCGGGTCGTGGTCGCTGTCCTGGTCGGCGAACTCGGCGTTGATGTGGACGCTGTCGTAGCGGAAGTGCTTGACGGCGGGGCTGACCAGGATCTGGTCGAGGACCTGGCTGTTGCCCTGGAAGACGTACGAGTAGCGCTCGGCGGGCGGGAGGGTCAGGACGGCGGACTTCAGGGCCTTGCCCGAGGTCAGGGTCCTGGTGGTGCCGGAGAACTCGAAGTCGTTGATGTCGCCGAGGACCAGGACCTTGGCCTTGCGGTCGGCCGACAGGAGCTTCTTCACGAAGGTGTTGACCGAGGCGGCCTGGGCGTGCCGCTGGGTCTCCGAGGAGCGGGTGGGGGGCTGGTGGTGGCCGGCCAGGGGCTCGTCGCCGCCCTTGGAGGCGAAGTGGTTGGCGATCAGGAAGACGCGCTCGCCCCGGAAGGTGAACTCGCCCGCCAGCGGCTTGCGACTGTTCTGCCACGCCGGGTCGGCCGGGTCGACGCGGCCGGGGGAGTGGGTGAGGGCGGCGCCGCCGCGCTCGCGGACGACGCCGGTCGCGGTGGTGGCGTCCCCGCCGGGCCGGTCGGTGAAGGAGACGCGGGCGGGGTTGAAGAGGAACGCCTGGCGGATGTTGCCGCCGGGCTCGCCGCCGTCCGCCTTGTCCACCGGGTCGACGGTGCGCCATGCGTAGTGCGGCCCGCCCGCCGCCGTGATCGCCTCGGTGAAGCGGCGCAGCGTCTCCTCGGCGGAGACCGTGCCGTCGTCGGTGGCCCCGTTGTCGTCCTGGATCTCCTCCAGCGCCAGTACGTCGGGGGAGGCGAGGTTGGTCACGACGGCCCGCGCCAGCGCGTCGAACTTCTCCCGCGGGTCGCCCGGATCGAGGTTCTCGACGTTGTACGTGGCCACCGCCAGCTCGTCCTTCGCCTGCGGCCTGGTCCTCTCCCGCTCCAGGCCCCGGTTCTGGACCTCGCCCAGCTCGCGGGCGGCCAGCGTGTACCCGCCGTACTGGTTGTAGTCCAGCGGCCCCTCGGTGCGGCCGGTGAGCCGGTCGCCCACGTCGGCCCGGGGGAAGGGGCTCTCGGCGAGCGGCGCGAGCTGCTGCACCTGGAGCCGCCCGGTGTTCTGTGCCCCGTACGAGCCGTAGACGGTGCCGCCGCGCGCGCTCGGCCGCTCGTCCGGCTTCACGGTCACCCACAGCTCGGCGTACGGGTCGGTGGCGCCGACGACACGGGAGGTGCCGACACGGACGTTCATGCCCTCCAGCGACTCGTAGAAGTCCAGGGCGTACGAACGCGGTTGCAGCGGCAGGGAGTTGAGGGAACCCCCGGCGGCCGGGTCGCCCGCCTGGGTGTAGCGGGACGGGACGGTGCGGGCGTCGATCACCTGGGCGGGCGGCAGCGGGTTGCCGGAGGAGACGACGGTGACCGTGGGCCGGGAGAGCTGGGTGAGCGACTGGTTGCCGCTGGAGGCGCCGCCGGGGACGTATTCGGTGACCGTGCCGGAGACCTCGACGGCGTCGCCGGTCTTCACCGTCGGGACGCCACTGGTGAAGACGAAGACGCCCTCACTGGTGGCCGGGTCGGCGTCGGGGCGGGTGTCCTGGAACCAGAAGCCGCGCGAACCGTACGTCCGCACCCCCGTCACGACCCCGGGCACCGCCTCCACCCGCTGCCCCACCAGCGGCGAGGTCCGCGTGGCGCCCTGGATGTCGTGGATGCGCACGGTGGCGTCGGCGGCGGCCTGCGGCGAGGCGGCCACCAGCAGGCCCGCGCCGAGCGCGGCCGTGCAGAGGGCTGCGACGGCGGGGGAGTGGCGCGGCAGCGCGGCGCGAGGGACGGGGCGGGCGGGAGAACCGGCCATGGAGGGCTCCGAACATGGTGGAGAACGGGCAAGCAGAAAGGGTGCGGGAGCCGGTCCGCCGGGCGCACCGGCCCACGGGGTGCGGCTCTACGCGCGTCAATCTCTTGGAGTGCGGGGTGAGTTGTCAAGGGACGGCAGATGCACACCGGGTGACGCGGACCGGAACCGGTCGGCATGCCAACAAATCCGTTTACGCTGAACCGCACCAGGACACGCCGTCGACCGAGGAGAAGCACCCGATGCCCGCACACCCCCCGGCCCTGCCCCCGGTCAGGCTCACCTCCGAGGCGGAACTGGCGCGGGACGCGCTCGCCACGCCACTTCTGGGCCGCGCCGTGCGGCTCGCCCGCTGGGCGGGACCCGCCGCGCGGGTCGGCGCCGGCGGCGAACTGCTCGACGCCCAGCTGCCGTTGGCCGCGAAGGCGCTGGGACTGCCCGCCGGGGACGAGGGCGAGGCGTTGGCGGGCGAGGCGTGGCGGGTCGCCGTGGACACCGGGCTGGTCATCGTCACGGACCCGGTGGAGGGCGAGGACGGCGAGGAGGCGCCCGGCACCGCCGAGGCCGGGCCCGAGCTGGCGCTGCTCACCGGCGGCAGCCCGCAGGACGTGCTGGGCATCTGGGAGACGGCGGTGGAGACCGTCCTCGCCGACGCCGCCGTACCGGATCTGGAGGGGCTGGTCGAAGCGGTCGAGGCGGGCGGGGAGTTCGACCTCGACGCGCTCGACTGGGACCCCGAGGCGGAGGAGGAACTGCTCGACCTCGCCCTCACCAACCTCTACACGCTGACGCTCACCGCGGGCGCCGACGCCGGGACGCCGGTGCCGCTGCCCGCCCTCGCCGCCACCATGGTCGCCTCGGACGAGCCGGTGGGCGAACCCTCGGACGAACTCCTGGAGTTCGTCTCCGACACCATGATGCGGCTGGACGACTACTTCCGGACGCTGGAGCCGGTCGGGCTGGTGGAGTTCTGGCCGGTCGACGAGGAGTTGATGGCCGACGCCGACGAGGAGCCCGGCGCGCCCGAGCCGGAGGAGGACATCAGCCGCTACGGCATGGTCCGGCTCACCGGGCTGGGCCGCCACGCGCTGCGCCTCAGGCTCGCCGAGGCGGGGTACGAGACCCCGGTCGTCGGCGACCTGGCCGGCAAGGGCGCCGACGCCCTCCTCGACGGGATCGCCGCCTACCCGCCGCAGGCCGTCCGCGACGAGCTGGCCGCCTGGCTGGCCGGCCGCGAGGCCGTGCCCGCCGCCCGCGAACTGCTCGCCGCCGCCCGGGGCGCAGACGAGGGCGCGCCGCTGCGCAGGCTGCGCTGCCAGGAGGCGCTGTCGCTGGTCGGGCCCGAGGCGGAGGGTGCGCTGCGGGAGGTACTGGGCGACCCGGAGCTGGGCGGGCTCGCCCGGGTGTGGCTGGCGGAGCGGGGTGCGGCCGACGTGCCGGCGCCCTCGCAGGAACTGGTCTTCTGGCTGACGGTGGACACCATCGCGGCCCAGCTGGCGGCGGAGGGCAACTCCGGGGAACTGCGGGCGCTGGTGGAGGGCCTCGCCGACCAGCACAGCGGCTTCTTCGAAGCGGCGTGGCGGGTGGAGCACCCCGCCACCGCCGAGGTGCTGGAGGCGATGGGGCGGCTCCACCCGGACCGCAAGGTGGCGAAGGTGGCCCGCAAGGCCGCCTTCAAGGCGCGCTCCCGCCAGGGGGCGTGACCGCCGCGGCGTCAACTCCCCTACAGGGGGAACGCCCTTGGCTGGTCCTTGGGACATGTGACGGCGGCCCGGACCTTCACTGGTCCGGGCCGCCGTCGTCGTGTGCGCCCGTGTGTGCGTGCGTGCTCTCGCCCCGTCCGTCCCGGCGTCCGCCGGGGGCGTCAGGCCGCTTCGACGATCTCGTCGCGGATGGCCGCCGCCCACTCGGTGACGAGCCGCTGGTACTCCGCGGCCTCATCGGGGGAGAGGGAACCGCCCGCACGCAGCCACAGGCCGCGGATCTGCTCGTTCAGCACGGCTGCCGAACGCCGTGCGGGGCCGGAATGAGGGTGGTTCGTGGACATGCGGGCAAGCCTAGGGGAAAGAACTGACGTTCCGCCACGGAGCGGTCACTGATCGCACCGAGACGCGGCTGTGACCTGGGGGTTCTTCGTAGGCATGCTGCGAGGATCACATGCGTGGCCGTGTGGGGTGCCGCCGTACGGGGCGAGAACGCTTCTTCCGGGCGCATCCGGGGGCGCATCGAGGCGAGGGGGCGCGTGGCCCGGTTGCCGGGCGTACGGCACGAGGGGCGGGCGGGGCCGGCCTCCTGGTCGCGGTGAGGGGCGGCGAGCCTACGCGGCCTTGGCCTCGCCGGTGCTGACGGCCGTCGCCCACTCCTCCACCAGCGCCTCGTACTGCGCGCGCTGCTCCGCCGTGAGCCGTCCGGCAGAGCGCAGCATGAGGGCGCGGATCTGCTCGTTGATGACGGACGGGGGGCGCACGCGGGCGGTTACGGGGATGGAGGACATGTGAACAGAGTAGGGGCTCGCTGTGATCCCTCGCTGCCCATTGCAGGTCACCGAATTGGCCTCCCCTTCCGAGAACCTGCTCTGACCTGCGTGTACGCGTGAATTTCGGCCCCCTGGCGGCCGATTGTGACGTTCGACGCCTCATTGGCCCGGCGCGTTACGTACGAGGTCTGCGCCCCCTGGCAGAAATGCATCGGCCGTGGAGGACGGGGAGGGACGGGTGCGAGGCTCCGCAGGGCAGGCCGACCGGCGCCCTGGCCCCCGGCCCGGTGGCCGGGGCGGGGGAGGGGCGGACGTACGGCGGGGCGGCGCCGGCCGTCGCGCCGGTGCCGCCCCGCCGTGCCCGCCGGGTGGTGCGTCCTACAGCGCCTGGGCGCCCGGCTTGACCATGCCGCGTACGGTGCGGGACTTCACGAAGTCGCCGATGGCCGTCATCTCCCACTCGCCGGTGTACTGGCGGATCAGCTTGGCCATGAGGACCCCCGTCTGCGGCTCGGCCGAGGTGAGGTCGAAGCGGACCAGTTCCTCGTCGGTCGCCGCGTCCACCAGTCGGCAGTACGCCTTGGCGACCTCGGTGAACTTCTGGCCGGTGAAGGAGTTGACGGTGAACACGAGGCCGCTGACCTCGGCCGGGAGGCGGCCGAGGTCGACCACGATGACCTCGTCGTCGCCGCCGCCCTCGCCGGTGAGGTTGTCGCCGGAGTGCTTGACGGCGCCGTTCAGGATCGACAGGCGGCCGAAGTAGCAGCTGTCCAGCTGGTTGCGCTGCGGGCCGTAGGCGATGACCGAGGCGTCCAGGTCGATGTCCTTGCCACGGAAGGCGGGCTCCCAGCCCAGGCCCATCTTGACCTGGGTCAGCAACGGTTGGCCGCCCTTGACCAGCGAGACCGTCTGGTTCTTCCGGAGGCTGACCCGGCCCTTGTCCAGGTTGATCTTGCCCGAGCCGGGGGCGGGGGCGGGGGCGGCCGGCGCCGTCTGCGGGGCGGCGGGCGGCGGCGTCGACATGGCCGTACGCGGGTCCGGCGCGGCGGGCGGGACCGGCGCGGGGGCCGGGGGTGCCGCGGCCGGCTCCTCCTCGACACTCACCCCGAAGTCGGTGGCGATGCCGGCCAGTCCGTCCGCGTAGCCCTGGCCGACGGCGCGGGCCTTCCACGCGCCGTTGCGGCGGTAGACCTCGACGACGACGAGGGCGGTTTCGGCGCCGAGCCGCGGCGGGGTGAAGGTGGCGAGGGGCTGGCCGTCGCCGCCGCGGATGGTGGCGGTGGGCTCGATGCCCTGGAAGCTCTGGCCGGCCGCGTCCGGGCTGGCCGTCACCACGATCTTCTCGATCTCGGCCGGGACCGACGCCGTGTCCACCACGATCGCGTCGGGGGCGGAGCCGCCCCCCGAGCGGTAGGTGACACCGGCGCCGGCGGGCTGGTTGTAGAAGATGAAGTCGTCGTCGGAGCGCACCTTGCCGTCGGCGGTGAGCAGCAGGCCCGAGACGTCGAGCCGCACCGGGGCGGAGACGTCCACCGTCACGCTGGTGGCGGTGAGAGGGATGTTCGAGCCGGGGGTCATAGCTGTCATGCCCCAAGGAACGAACGACCCCGCTTTGCCGTTCCCTTACCTGCGCGGAACTTCTCCCGCTTCCCCCGAACGGACGCCCCGCACCAGCCACGCGGCACAGCCGAGAGCCCCCGCCCCGGCGGCCACCAGCAGCACCCGGTGGTCGGCGACCGCGAGCAGGCCGGCTCCCGCCGGCAGGGCCACCGCGTTCGGTGCGTACAGCAGGGTGTGGACCCGGCCGGCCGCCACCCCGAGGCGGTCGGCGGGCGTCTCCCGTTGCACCGCCGTGAGCGCGGCGATCAGGGCACCGGGCAGACCGGCGCCGATCAGCAGGCTGCCGGCGAGCACCGGGGCGTCGCCCGGGCCGCGACGCCCAGGCCGAAGAGGGCGCAGCCCCCGGCGGCGAACCCCCGCTCGCCGAGGCGCCGCAGCAGCGTCCCGGCGGCGAGGCCCGTCGCGACCGACCCGGCGCCCTGCACCGCCGGCCTTGGGGCACAGCGGTACAACGGGTGACGCCAAGCCGGTGATCATGGGATCGATGCGGGTCTACCGCAGCTCGACGTTCGGGTGGGGCTGGGCCTGGAGCCGTTCGCGTAGCTCGATCCCCTCGGCGCTGAGCGGCTCCCCGGTCCGACGGATGCGTACGGGCTTGGGCCGCATCGGCAGGCCGTCGTCCACCCGCTGCCGCCTCAGCTTCCGCGAGGGCCCGGTACAACGAGGCGACCGATGGAGACTTGCCCGCGTTCTTTCCGACCTTGAGGGTCAGCTTCTTGGCGATCTCGGGGACTGGGACGCCCTTGTCCTTCAGCGCGACGGCGAAGGTGAGCATGCCGCCGTCGACGACCTTCGGGCGTCCGCCGCGGTTGCCCTTGGACGCGGCGATGACCTGGCCTTCGAGGGTCTTCTCCCGGATGCAGTTGCGCTCGATCTGGCCGGCGACGGCGAGGACGGCGAAGAACATGGCGCCCATGCCGTTGGGGTCGTAGATGCCGGTGAGCGGCCCGGCGAGGAGTCCGAGCCGGATGCCGCCGGCCTGGAGCTCGGCGGACAGCGTCATCAGCTCGGCCGCGTTGCGCGCGAGGCGCTTGAGCTCGTCGACGGTGAGGACGACCGGGGTCTCGGGGGCGGCCTCCTCGAACTGGTGGGCCAGGGCGAGCGCCTTCTCCAGCTCGATCTCCTGGCCGGGGCGGGGCCCGTCTCGCGCAGCCCTGTCCGGTGGCGGTCCGGTGCGGCCGCGCCTCCCGGGTCACGAGCTGGTGGCCGATGGGCCCGTCCGGCGCCGCTCGCGGGACAACCCCGTGGAACGCAACCGGACCGGGAGCGGCCCGCCTGTGGCCGCCCCCGGTCCCGTGGCCCGGGCGCCGTGTGCGCCGGTGCGTGGTGAGCCGCTGCCAGCGACTCATCCGGTCCGCCTGCTCCACTCGGGTGAAGCGGGCGGACCGGGTTCACCTCACCGGGGTGAAGTCACGCGCCCCGATGAACTCCGGGCGCCGCACCGGCGCCGCGAAGGGCTCCTCAGCAGCGTTCTCGACGCTGTTGAAGACGATGAACACGTTGCTGCGCGGGTACGGGGTGATGTTGTCCCCGGAGCCGTGCATGGCGTTGCAGTCGAACCAGGTGGCCGAACCGGCCCGGCCGGTGAACAGCTTGATGCCGTGCTGGTCGGCGAACTCGGTCAGCACCTCGTCGGAGGGGATGCCCGCGTCCTGCATCTGGAGCGACCGCTTGTAGTTGTCCTTCGGCGTCACGCCGCTGCACCCCACGTAGGTGCGGTGCGACCCCGGCATGATCATGAGGCCGCCGTTGGTGTCGTAGTTCTCGGTCAGCGCGATCGAGACGGACACCGCGCGCATCCTGGGCAGCCCGTCCTCGGCGTGCCAGGTCTCGAAGTCCGAGTGCCAGTAGAACCCGGAGGCCCCGAAGCCCGGCTTGACGTTGATCCGCGACTGGTGGACGTAGACGTCCGAGCCGAGGATCTGCCGGGCCCGGTCCAGCAGCCGCTCGTCGCGGACGAGCCCGGCGAAGACCTCACTGATCCGGTGGACCTCGAAGACCGAGCGGACCTTCTCCGACTTGGGCTCGACGACGGCGCGCTCGTCGGCCCGGATGAGCGGGTCGGCGATCAGCCGGTCCAGTTCGGCCCGGTAGACCCCGACCTCCTCGGGGGTGATCAGCTCCTCGACGGCGAGGAAGCCGTTCTCGTCGTACGACTGCAGGTCGGACCGCGTAATGGGTCCAGGGGCGTCCTGCGAGGACCACACCACGGGGTCCTTGCGCGGGATCGTCACCTCGGTTGCAGTCCGGCTCGGGTAGAGATCGGTGCGCTCCGACGCGACAGTCATGACTCAGTCCTCCTCGGTCAGCAGCGGGTAGACGCCGTTCTCGTCGTGGTCCTCCCGTCCGGTCACGGGAGG
Organism: Streptomyces sp. BBFR102; assembly: GCF_051397025.1. Lineage (NCBI taxonomy): Bacteria > Bacillati > Actinomycetota > Actinomycetes > Kitasatosporales > Streptomycetaceae > Streptomyces > Streptomyces sp. BBFR102. Next base: position 958,597 of record NZ_CP195757.1, on the reverse strand, counting down.
GTTGAAGACGCAGACGCAGCGGAAATCTGTCTTCGGCCTCAGGGTGTGCTTCTCGTGGCCGTTCAGCAAGTACATCGTGCCGGGCTCGATCCAGTGGGTCTCGCCCGTTTCGCGGTTGGTCAGCTCGGCCTCACCCTCGACGCAGAGCACGGCCTCGATGTGGTTGGCGTACCACATGTCGGTCTCGGTGCCCGCGTAGAGGATGGTCTCGTGCAGCGAGAAGCCGACCTTCTCCTTGGCGAGCACGATGCGCTTGCTCTCCCAGGTGCCGGACGCCGACTTGACGTGCCGGTCGGTGTTCTCGATGTCCTTGAACGATCGGACGATCACAGTGTGGTCGTGCCCTTTCTTCCGTCGGTGTGTGTCAGGCCGTCTCTCGGACGGCGCGGGCGAGGATGCGCAGACCCTCGTCCAGCTCGTCCGGGCTCACGGTGAGCGGCGGCAGCAGCTTGACCACCTCGCTCTCCGGCCCGGAAGTCTCGACCAGCAGACCCAGCTCGAAGGCGCGCTTGGAGACGGCGCCCGCGCGGGACTTGTCGCTGAACTCCATGCCCCAGACCAGCCCCCGGCCGCGGACGGAGGAGATGGCCTCGCCGCCGTGCTCGTCGAGGATGGCGGTGAGCGCCTGCTCGACCTGCTCGCCCCGGGCGAGGGTCTGCTTCTCCATCTGGCCGTCGCTCCAGTACGCGTCCAGCGCGGCGGCGGCGGTGACGAAGGCCGGGTTGTTGCCCCGGAAGGTGCCGTTGTGCTCGCCCGGCTCCCAGATGTCCAGCTCGGGCTTGAACAGGCAGAGCGACATCGGCAGGCCGTAGCCGCCGATGGACTTCGACAGGGTGACGATGTCCGGGGTGATGCCCGCCTCCTCGAAGGAGAAGAACGGGCCGGTACGGCCGCAGCCCATCTGGATGTCGTCGACGATCAGCAGCATGTCGCGGCGCTTGCACAGGTCTGCCAGGGCGCGCAGCCACTCGGGCCGGGCCACGTTGATGCCGCCCTCGCCCTGGATCGTCTCGACGATGACCGCGGCCGGGGTGTTGAGGCCCGAGCCCTGGTCCGACAGCAGCCGCTCGAACCACAGGAAGTCCTGCACGGTGCCGTCGAAGTAGTTGTCGAACGGCATCGGCGTGCCGTGCACCAGCGGGATGCCGGCACCGGCGCGCTTGAAGGCGTTGCCGGTCACGGCGAGCGAGCCGAGCGACATGCCGTGGAAGGCGTTGGTGAAGGAGACGATGGACTCGCGGCCCTTGACCTTGCGGGCCAGCTTCAGCGCCGACTCGACGGCGTTGGTGCCCGTCGGGCCGGGGAACATGACCTTGTACGGCAGGTCACGCGGGCGCAGCAGCACGTTCTGGAAGGTCTCCAGGAACGCGCGCTTGGCGGTGGTGCCCATGTCCAGGCCGTGGGTGATGCCGTCGCGCTCGATGTAGTCGATGAGCGCGCGTTTCAGCACCGGGTTGTTGTGGCCGTAGTTGAGGGCGCCGGCGCCGGCGAAGAAGTCGAGGTAGGTGTGGCCGTCCTCGTCGTACAGGTAGCTGCCCTGGGCCCGGTCGAAGACGGCGGGCCAGCTGCGGCAGTAGCTCCGTACCTCCGACTCAAGGGTCTCGAAGACGCTCAGGGCGGGCGGGGTGATGGTCACGACTGCTCTCCTGGGAGATGGGGGGTGAAGCGGGGCGGAAGTCGGGGATGCGTGCGGAAGGGCGGCCGGGGGCCTGCTTCCCGGCCGGACCTTGAGTCGCGTGTGCGTTCCGGTGTCAGTCGGCGAACGGTCCGATGCGGTACAGCACCTCGGGGTCGTGCCCCCCGTCGGGGAAGAGCCCGGCACCGAAGAGGACCTCGCGCTCCAGCTCGGCGCCGTGGCGCTTGGCGTACGAGGTGAAGAGGCGCTCGGAGGGCGTGTTGCCCGGGGTGATGGTGGTTTCGATCCCGTCCAGCCGCCCCTTCTCACGGAGCCGGTCGGTGAGCCCGTCCAGCAGGGCGGCGGCGAGGCCGCGTCCGCGCTGCGAGGCGTCCACGGCGACCTGCCAGACGACGAGGGTGTGCGGGCGCTCGGGCCGGAAGTACCCGGTCACGAACCCGACCGGCTCGCCGTCGGCGTCGCGCGCCACCACGGAGGTGCCGGCGAAGTCGCGACACCACAGGAGGTAGCTGTAGGAGGAGTTGAGGTCGAGGGTGCGTGAGTCACGGGCGATGCGCCAGATGGCTGCCCCGTCCTCGACGCCCGGGTGGTCCAGGCGCAAATCCTCTGGCATTTCCTTCATGGTGGATCGGCCACGTGCAAGGTCGGCTTGTGCGGCGGTCATGCAAATTGAATTTACCGATCGAATCTGAAAAATGCATCGCGGGTCAGGGTTACATGACAGCACCTTCTGTGTTATCGGGCGCGGGGGTGCGCCTGCGCGGACGGCCGCCGGAATATGGTAATTTGTCATGCATATAGAGCGTGAAACGGTCACCGTGTGGAGTCAGTCACAAGTGCGTAACGCATGCGCGACGCGTCCGAATTACACGGTTTCGGTGTCCGGAAAATCGATGCGTTTAGCTTCGGAGGGAGCGGGCAGACGAATAGGGGAAGGTGGGCGGGAAAGAATTCGGAATTCCCTGTAGTAGGTCTATCGATAAAAATATTGTTTGTTGTCCGTGCCGAAGTCGGTGCGGACTTCGGCGTACCCGGGGGCGGAGAACGGGAAAAGCCGACGGGCCGCCCCGCGCGCGGCGTGAGCCGCGCACCGGACGGCCCGCCGGGCCGGTGCCGCGGGGTCAGCCCGCGGGGCGCTCCCAGGCCGCGGTCGTCGCGCGCCGCGCCGCGTCCAGGTCGACCGACCGGCCCGTGAGGTCGGTCAGCGCCGCCCCCAGCGCGGCCAGGCAGGAGTGGACGGTGGAGCCGGCCGCGGCCGTGCCGTAGTGGTTGACCCGGATCATCTCCTTGGCCAGCGCCCCGCCGCCCGCGACCAGCGGCAGCACCGGGTCCGCCGCCAGCGCCCGCGCCACCAGCTCCGAGGCGTCGACACCCTCCGGCGCCCGCAGCGTGGTCGCCACCGGCGCCGCGTCCCGCGCCTGGCGGACGTACGGCGCGAAACCGCCGCCGATCGCCTCCACGCCTGCCCGGGTGGCCGCCGCCGCCCGGGCGTGCCGGCCGATCACCGTCTCCAGGCCCTCGTCCTCGATCCGCTCCACGCACGCCTGGAGCGCCAGCATCTCCAACTGGGCGGGGGCGTGCAGCAGGGCGGTGCGCCCGGCGTCGATCCACCGCTCCTTCCAGTCCAGCAGCGAGAGGTACGAGCGGCGCGGCGCCCCGGGGTTGGCCGCCAGCCGCTGCCAGGCACGCTCGCTCACCGAGACCGCCGAGACCCCGGCGGGCCCGCCGAGCGCCTTCTGGGCGCCGATCACGCAGAGGTCCACGCCCCAGGCGTCCGGGAGCAGCGGCTCGGCGCCGACCGACGCCACCGCGTCCACCATGAAGAGCGCGCCGTGCTCGCGCACCACCCGGCCGATCTCCGCGACCGGGTTGGTGTTGCCGGTCGCGGCCTCGGCGTGCACCAGCGAGACGAACCCGGTCTCCGGGTGCTCCGCCAGCGCCTCGGCGACCTGGGCGGCGCTCACCGCCGAGTCGTAGGGCACCGCCAGGTCGATCACCCGCGCCCCGCAGTCGCGCAGCCAGGCACCGAAGGTCTGCCCGTACGGGCCGGTGATCACGTTGAGCGCGGTGGTGTCCGGGCCCGCCGCGCCGCGGATGCAGCCCTCCAGCGGCAGCAGCGCCTCACCCTGGGTGATGACGACGTCCTGCGAGGTGGAGAGCAGCGACGCGACGCGACGCTCGATGTTCGCGAAATGCGCGGCGGTCAGCGGGGTCAGGTCCAGGAGGGGGTGGGTCACGGGGGTGCTCTCTTCGCCGGTCGGTCGTCGGGCTGCCGGTTCGAGCGTACCCACCGGGTCCTACGCTGCCGTGCATGAGCGAAGACATGGTGCTGCACGTGAAGGGCCGGATACTGGTCGGTCCCCAGGAAGTCAGGGACGAACTCTGGGTGGTGGGCGGGCGGATCGCCTTCACCCGGCCGCCGGGCGCCCGCGAGGTGCGGACCGTCGAGGGGTGGGCGCTGCCGGGCCTGGTCGACGCCCACTGCCACGTCGGCCTGGACCGGCACGGACCGGTCGCCGCCGACGTCGCCGAGCGGCAGGCGCTCACCGACCGTGACGCCGGGGCGCTGCTGCTGCGCGACGCCGGCTCCCCGAGCGACACCCGCTGGATGGACGACCGCGACGACCTGCCCCGCGTCGTCCGCGCAGGCCGCCACATCGCGCGCACCCGCCGCTACATCCGCAACTACGCCCACGAGATCGAGCCGGACGAACTCGTCGCGTACGTCGGCCAGGAGGCGCGGCGCGGTGACGGCTGGGTCAAGCTGGTCGGCGACTGGATCGACCGGGGCGAGGGCGATCTGACGCCCTGCTGGCCCCGCGAGGCGGTCGAGGCCGCCATCGCCGAGGCGCACCGGCTCGGCGCCCGGGTCACCGCCCACTGCTTCGCCGAGGACTCGCTGCGCGACCTGGTCGAGGCGGGCATCGACTGCGTCGAGCACGCCACCGGGCTCACCGAGGACACCATCCCGCTCTTCGCCGAACGCGGCGTCGCCATCGTCCCCACCCTGGTCAACATCGCCACCTTCCCCGACCTCGCGGCGGGCGGCGAGGCGAAGTTCCCCGACTGGTCGGCCCGCATGCGGCGGCTGTACGAGCGCCGGTACGACACCGTCCGCTCCGCCTGGGACGCCGGCATCCCCGTCTTCGTCGGCACCGACGCGGGCGGCAGCCTCCCGCACGGCCTGGTCGCCGCCGAGGTGGCCGAACTGGTCACCGCCGGCATCCCGCCGCTCGACGCGCTCTCCGCCACGGCGTGGGGCGCCCGCGACTGGCTCGGCCGGCCCGGGCTGGCCGAAGGGGCACCGGGCGACCTGGTGGTCTACGCGAGCGACCCGCGCGCCGACGTCCGGGTGCTGGCGGCGCCCCGCCGGGTGGTGATCGGCGGCAAGGTCGTCGCCTGACCGCGAGAGGGGTGTTGACGGGCCGTTACGGGGGCCGGAGCGGCGTCGTTGTGCTCCGGCCCCCGTAACGGCCCCGCGCCCGCGTACGCCGTCCGTACACCCCTCGGGGGGCGGGAAGCAGGGGGGTGCGGGCGACTCGGAGGGAACGGCCGTGCCGATAAGGTCGAACGCGTGCACCAAAACCCCCCTTTGGAGTGAACTCGCCCCAGGTTGTCGCTCATTCACCCACAGTGCGTAAAGATTCCGGCAACGACGTCGTCGGCGACCGCCTGTCCCCAGGCGCGGTCCCCGGCGGCTCCATGTCTCTGTGGGGGTTTCACCATCTTGAACAGCACCAACTTCCGCATGCCCGCGCGCCGTCTGGTGGCCGCTTCGGCGGCCGGTCTGCTCGTCGCGGCACCGCTCGCCCTCGCCTCGGCCACCACGGCCCACGCCACCGGCGACCACGGGCGGGCGGACGCGGTCGTCCTGCGCACCGGCCTCGACGTCTCGCTGCTCAACAAGACCGTCAACGTGCCGCTGAGGGTCGCGCTCAACGAGGTCCACGCGCCGCAGAGCGCCGAGAAGACGGCGCTGACCGCCGAACTCTCCGGCGTCAACAACGGTGAGCCGTTCCGTGTGCTCAGCGCCCAGGTCGCCGAGGCGAAGGCCACCGCTGACGAGCACCAGGCGCAGGGGCACACCACGCTCGCCCACGCCGAGGTGCACCTGCCGGGCCTGCCCCTCCTGCCGCTGCTGGAGGTCGAGAAGGTCACCTCCACTGCGCTCTGCGAGGCCGGGAAGAAGCCGGTCGCCGAGGCCAACGTGCTCGGCCAGGTCACGGTCCTCGGCAAGCGCGTCGACCTCACCGCCGGCGGCACCACCGAGGTCAAGGTGGACGGCGTCGGCGAGGTCACCCTCAACCTCTCCGAGCGGCACACCACCACCTCCACCGCCGCGGCCACCGCCCTGGAGCTGAAGGTCGCCGTCAACCCGCTGAAGCTCGGGGTCGCCGAGGTCGACGGCACCGTCACCCTCGGCGGAGCCACCTGCGAGGCTCCCGCCGCCCCGGCCCCCGCGCCCGAGGAGGAGAAGCCCGCCGCCGAGGAGCCGGCCGGTGAGCAGGAGGCCGAGAAGCCGGCCGAGGACTCCGGTGCCGAGCAGGTGAAGACCGAGGACGACGGCGTCACCGCCCAGACCGGCAAGGCCCCCGCTACCGAGAACCTCGCCGAGACCGGCGGCAGCTCCATGACCCCCTACCTCGCGGGCGGTGCCGTCCTCCTGCTCGCCGCGGGCGGCGGCGCCCTCGCCCTGACCCGCCGCAAGCGCGCCTGATCCGACCCCGCCGCGCGGCTGCCGGGGGTGCGCTGTGCGGCGGAGGAGGCCGGACGTCGGAGAGAAGACGGCGTCCGGCCGTACGGACGGGCGGGAGCGGGGCGCGTGGGGCGCCCCGCTCCCGTACCGGAGGGGACGGTCGCGTGGGGCGGCCGTCCCCTTTTCCGGGCGGGGGCGGTCCGCGTTCCGGGGGAGGCCGGCGCCCGCACCGAGGACGCGTCGGGCGGAGCCGTACGCGGGGCGCGGTCCGGGCCCGTCGACTGCCGTCGGCCCGCCCCGATGCGCGGCGACGGCCTGCGGCGAGCTCCTGGGCCGCCCCCTACGACGACGCCATCGGTCCCGGCGATGGCTTCCGCGCCGGTCAGCACCCGGCGCGACGGGGCGTCGTCCGTGGGTACGGGCCGTCGCGGCTCGGCGAGCATGGCCGCGTCGGGACCGGTGGTGGCGACCGCGATGCCCCGCCCGGCGAACAGACGTATGGCCTACCTGTTCCGGCGCCGACCTCCAGGGCGGGTCCGGACCGGGCGGCCCGCGCAGCTCGTCACGAAGCGGCGAGTTCCACCGGGCAGCCCGGCCCGAACCGCTCGTACGCCTCTGCCAGAGCTCCGAAAGCCGACGCGCGTTCAGGCGTGCCGGGCAGGGTGTCACGGTCGCCCGTACCGGCGCCGGGGACCTCGTGCCGCCCAGCCCCGCCCCCGCCGGGCCAGCGCCATGTCCAGAGCCTCCAGGAACGCCTCCGTCGTCGCCGCGTCCCGGACCGCCAGGCGGAGCCAGTCGGGGCCCAGGCCCGGGAAGGTGTCGCCCCGGCGGACCGCGAAGCCGAGGGTGCGCAGCTCCTCGCGGACGGCAGCCGCGCCCTCGGCCCTCATCAGGACGAAGGGGGCCTCGGCCGGGCCCGCGACGCGTATGCCCGCCTCCGCCCGCCTCACCAGGCCCGTCACCAGCGACTCCCGGTCCACCGCGATGCGCTGGGCCGCCCGGTCCGCCTCGGCCAGGGCCGCCGGGGAGACGCACGCCTCGGCGGCGGTCAGGGCCGGGGTGGAGACCGGCCACAGGGGCTGGGCGGAGGTGAGCCGGGTGATCAGTTCCGGGGCGGCGAGGAGGTAGCCGATGCGCAGGCCCGCCAGGCCCCAGGTCTTGGTGAGGCTGCGCAGGACCACCAGGCCGGGGAGGTCGGTACGGCCGGCGAGGGCTTCCCGCTCGCCCGGTACCGCGTCCATGAAGGCCTCGTCCACGACGAGTACCCGTCCCGGCCGGGCGAGCCGGACCAGTTCGCGCGCGGGGTGCAGGACCGAGGTGGGGTTGGTGGGGTTGCCGACGACCACCAGGTCGGCGTCGTCGGGGACGGCGGCCGGGTCCAGCCGGAAGCCGTCGACCTCGCGCAGCAGGACCCGGTCCACCCGGTGTCCGGCCTCCCGCAGTGCCGCCTCCGGCTCGGTGAACTGCGGGTGGACCACGACGGGACGGCGTACCGGCAGCGCCCGCGCCAGCAGGACGAACGCCTCCGCCGCGCCGGAGGTCAGCAGCACCCGTTCCGGCACGACGCCGTGCCGTGCCGCGACCGCCGCGCGGGCCGCATGCCCGTCCGGATAGGCGGCCAGGCCGTCCAGCGAGGAGGCGATCCGCTCCCGCAGCCAGCGCGGGGGTGTGCCGGTACGCACGTTCACCGCGAGGTCAGTCAGACCGGCGCCGCGTACCTCGGCGTCGCCGTGGTGGCGCAGGTCGGGCTCGTCCATCGTCACTCCCTCCCGGGCCCGCGCCGGGCCACCGCGCAGGTTGCCACCGCCGGGCCAGGGCCGCCCGACTTCCTCTTCGGCACGAGGAGTTCACCGCCGCCCGCCAGCGCCGCGGCCTCCGCGACCGAGGCCACCCCGAGCGCCGCCAGCGCGGTCGGCGAGGAGTGCGGGGTCGCCACCTCGGCCAGTACCCCGGGCGCCCAGGACCGCAGCTGGACCCCCAGCAGCCGGGCCGCCTCGACGAGGCCCGGCTCGGTGGCCTTCGCCTCCACGGTGGCCAGTTCCAGCAGCGGCCCGGCGTCCGGGCCCAGCTCCGCCAGTACCTCGCGTACCAGGGCGTGGACGGCCTCGGCGGGGGCGTCGCGGCAGGCGCCCACGCCCACCACCAGCCCGGCCCTGGTCATACGGCGGCGCCCGGCCGCACCGCGCGGGCCACCAGCCCGGCCGCCGCAGACGGCAGGGCGGCCCAGTGGACGTGCAGGTAGGAGGCGTGCACGCCGCCCCGCACGAAGCCCTCGGTGCGCGGCGGGCCGGGCCGCACCACGCCCCACGCCGGGGTGGCGCCCGCGCCGGGCTCCAGCCGGGTGCGGTGGAACTCGTGGCCCGCCACCCGTGTCCCGGCCGGGGCCAGCACGCTGTCGCCGACCGCCACCGCGTCCCGGTAGCCCAGCGTCAGCCGCTCCGTCATCCGCGCGGCGGCGTCCAGCACGCCGCACATCGGGGCGCCGTCCAGCTCCCGCGCCAGGTAGAGCAGGCCCGCGCACTCGGCGGCGACAGGCGCCCCGGCGGCGGCGAGCGCGGCCACCTCGGCGCGGAGCGCGGCGTTGGCCGACAGCTCGGGCGCGTACACCTCGGGGAAGCCGCCGCCGATCACCAGCGCGCCGGTGGACTCGGGCAGCCGCTCGTCGCGGAGCGGGTCGAAGGGGACCACCTCGGCGCCGGCCGCCGTCAGCAGTTCGGCGTGCTCGGCGTAGGAGAAGGTGAAGGCGGCGCCGCCCGCCACCGCCACCACCGGGCGCGGCCCGGCGGGCGGGGGCGCGGCGGTCCCGGCCAGCGCCCCGGCCGGGTCCCAGGGCGCGCCGGTGAGCGGCGGCGCCGAACGGGCCAGTGCCCACAGCGCGTCCAGGTCGCAGCCGGCGCGGACCTGCTCGGCCAGGGCGGCCACCGCCGCCACCGCGTCCGGCTCACGCTCCGCCACCGGGACCAGGCCCAGGTGGCGGGAGGGCGTCGCGGCCTGCGGGGTGCGGCGCAGCACGCCGAGCACGTCGACGCCCGCCTCGTCCAGGGCCGCCCGCAGCAGTTCCTCGTGCCGGTCGGAGCCGACCTTGTTGAGGATCACCCCGCCGATCCGCACCTGGGGGTCCCAGGAGGCGAAACCGTGCACCAGCGCCGCCACCGAACGGGACTGCGAGGAGCCGTCGACCACCAGCACCACCGGCGCCCGCAGCGCCTTGGCCAACTGCGCCGTGGACGCCAGCTCGCCCTGGCCGGCCGCGCCGTCGTAGAGCCCCATGACACCTTCGACCACGGCCAGGTCGGCCCCGGCCGCGCCGTGCGCGAAGAGCGGGCCGAGCAGGCCGGTGCCGCAGAGGTGGGCGTCGAGGTTGCGGCCCGGGCGGCCGGTGGCCAGCGCGTGGTAGCCCGGGTCGATGTAGTCGGGGCCCGCCTTGTGCGGGGAGACGGCCAGGCCCCGCGCCGTGAAGGCGGCCATCAGGCCGGTCGCCACCGTCGTCTTGCCGGAGCCCGACGACGGGGCCGCCACCACCAGTCGGGGGACGCGCAGCGTACTCACCACTCGATGCCCCGCTGGCCCTTCCGGCCCGCGTCCATCGGGTGCTTCACCTTGGTCATCTCGGTGACCAGGTCGGCGAAGCCGACCAGTTCGGCGGGGGCGTCCCGGCCGGTGATCACCACGTGCTGGTTGCCGGGCCGGGCCCGCAGCACCTCGATGACCTCGGCGGTGCCGATCCACCCCCAGCGCAGCGGATAGGCGAACTCGTCCAGCACGTACAGCCGGTACGTCTGGGCCGCCAGGTCGCGCTTGACCTGCTCCCAGCCCTCGCGGGCCTTGGCCTCGTTGTCCTGCTGGTCGTCGCGCTGGACCCAGGACCAGCCCTCGCCCATCTTGTGCCAGTCGACGCGGCCGCCCTCGCCGCTGGCGCCCAGCACCTTCAGTGCGTTCTCCTCGCCGACCTTCCACTTCGCCGACTTGACGAACTGGAACACCCCGATCGGCCACCCCTGGTTCCAGGCGCGCAGCGCCAGGCCGAAGGCGGCCGTCGACTTGCCCTTGCCCGGGCCGGTGTGGACCGCGACCAGCGGGCGGTTGCGGCGCTGACGTGTGGTGAGTCCGTCCTCGGGGACGACGGACGGCTGTCCCTGCGGCATTACGCGGCCCTCCTGGCGCTGTGGTGCTCGGTGACGTCCTTGACCAGGCCGGTGAGCGCGTCGGCCCGCAGCTCGGCCAAGGCGACGGCGGTGCCCCGCAGTTCGCGGGCGAGTTCACCGGCGAGCCCGAGGCGGACCGGGCCCGCCTCGCAGTCGACGACCACGCTCGCCGTCGCCTCGGCGGCGTGCAGCCGGGCCGCCCTGGCCGCCAGCGCCGCCGGCGCCGGACCGCCGGTGGCCCGGCCGTCGGTGACGACGACCAGCAGCGGGCGGCGCGTGGCGTCCCGCAGCCGCTCCACCCGCAGGACGTCGTGGGCCTTGAGCAGCCCCGCCGCCAGCGGGGTCCGCCCGCCGGTCGGCAGTGACGTCAGGCGGGCGGCGGCCGCGTCCACCGACGAGGTCGGCGGCAGCGCCACCTCGGCCTCGCGGCCCCGGAACGTCACCAGGCCCACCTTGTCGCGCCGCTGGTAGGCGTCGAGGAGCAGCGACAGCACCGCCCCCTTGACCGCGCCCATCCGCCTGCGCGCGGCCATCGACCCGGAGGCGTCCACCACGAAGAGCACGAGGTTGCCCTCCCGGCCCTCCCGGGTCGCCTGCCGCAGATCGTCGCGGCGGACCACCAGGCCCCGCCCCGCCCGGCCGCGCGCCCGCTGGTGCGGGGCCGCCGCCCGGACCGTCGCCGTCAGGTGCAGCTTGGTCAGCGCACCCTCGGGACGGGTCGCGCCGGTGGTCCGGCCGTGCTCCGTACGCGCCCGCGACCTGCGGCCGGCCGCGCCCGCGCCGAGCCCCGGCACGCTCAGCACCCTGGTGCGGAACGGCTCGCCCGCCGCCACCGCCGGCTGCTCCGAGGAGGCCGGGCGGGGCGTACCGCCGCCGGACTCGCCGGGCCCCGCGCCGGTCAGCGCCTCGGGGGCGTCCCCGGGCGCCGGGGCGCCGACGTCCTCGGCGCGCTGCGGCGGGAGGCCGCCGGAGCCGTCGGCACCGTCGCCGGTGCCCGGCTGCCCGCCCCCGCCGCCGTCCGGGCCGGGCCCGTCGCCGCCGTCCGGGTCCCCGGGCGGCGTCGGCGGCTCGTCCTCGGGGCCGTCGGCCGCCGCGTCCCGCAGGACCTCGTCGAGCTTCTCCTCGTCCAGCCCCGGCGCGTCGAAGGGGTTGCGGCGCCGCCGGTGCGGCAGCGCCAGCAGCGCGGCCCGCCGTACGTCCTCGACGGCGACCTCGGTCCGGCCCGCCCAGGCGGCCAGCGCGGTCGCGGTGCGGGCCATCACCAGGTCGCCGCGCATCCCGTCCACCTCGAACGCCGCGCAGACCGCGGCGATCCGGCGCAGCGCGCCGTCACCCAGGCGCACCCGGGGCAGCAGCGCCCGGGCGGCGGCCACCCGCCCGCGCAGCTCCGCCTCCTCGCCGGACCAGCGGCCCGCGAAGGCGGCCGGGTCGTCCTCGAAGGCGAGCCGGCGGCGCACCACCTCGACGCGCTGGTCCGGCTTTCGGGAGGCGGCCACCTCGACGGTCAGCCCGAACCGGTCGAGGAGCTGGGGCCGCAGCTCGCCCTCCTCCGGGTTCATGGTGCCGACCAGCAGGAACCGGGCCGCGTGCCGCACCGAGACGCCCTCTCGCTCCACGTACGAGGCGCCCATCGCCGCCGCGTCGAGCAGCAGGTCGATGAGGTGGTCGTGGAGGAGGTTGACCTCGTCGACGTAGAGGATGCCCCGGTGCGCGTCGGCCAGCAGGCCCGGCTCGAACGCCTTCACGCCCTCGGCCAGGGCCCGTTCGATGTCGAGCGCGCCCACCAGCCGGTCCTCGGAGGCGCCGACCGGCAGTTCCACCATCCGCGCCGGCCGCTCGCCGCCCGGCCCGTCCACCGGATGCGGCCCGTCCGGGCATCCCGGCTCGGGCGCGTCCGGGTCGCAGGAGAACCGGCACCCCTCCACGGTCCGCACCGGCGGCAGCAGCGCGGCCAGCGCGCGCACCGCCGTCGACTTGGCGGTGCCCTTCTCCCCCCGGACGAGGACACCGCCGACCGCCGGGGAGACCGCGTTCAGCAGCAGCGCCAGCCGCAGGTCGTCCTGACCGACGATCGCGGTGAACGGATAACGGGAACTGGTACTCATCGGGACTGCACTCCTTCACTCACCGGGACCCCGTACCGCGCGGCGGCGGAACGGGCACGGCGGACAGGGGACGCGGGGCCGGAACGTAGGGGCGGGCGCGTCACGGCGCACCCGGCGGGAGGAACGGCAGGCCGGGCGGGGCGCCCCGCTCGATGAGGCGCAGCAGGGCCTCGGTGTCGGCGTGCTCCTCGACCAGGTCGCCGAGCCGGTCGAGCTGCTCCTCGCGCAGCAGGCCGAAGGAGGTGTCGGGGGCGGGGACGAAGCGGCGGCCCGCCGCCCGGGCCACCTCGGTGAGGAACGCCCTGCGGTAACCGTCGCTCTCCAGCGAGCCGTGCCAGTGGGTGCCCCACACCGGGCCGACCCGGCAGCCGTCCAGAGCGCGCCCGCCGGCGTCGGTGAAGACCGGCTCGCCGCCCAGCACCTCGGCGACGCCGTGATGGATCTCGTACCCCTCGGCGGGCTCGCCCAGCGCCGAACCGCTCGGCCTGGCCAGCGTCTTCTCCGCCGCGAACCGCACCCGGACCGGCAGCACGCCGAGCCCGGCCACGGTGCCCGCCCGGGACTCCACCTCGTCCTCGATCCGTTCGCCGAGCAGTTGGTAGCCGCCGCAGACGCCGAGCACCGGACGCCCCTCGGCGGCCCGCCGCAGCAGCGCGTCCGCGAGACCCCGCTCGCGCAGCCAGGCCAGCGCGCGGACCGTGCCCCGGGTACCGGGGACGACCACCAGGTCGGCGTCGGCCAGCTCCTCGGCCCGGTCCACGAACCGCACCACCACGCCCGGTTCGGCGGCCAGCGCGTCCACGTCGGTGAAGTTCGACATCAGCGGCACCGCGCAGACCGCGACCCGCAGTACGTCCTCGCCGACCGGCGGCGCCACCACCGGCTCACGGACCGCCCCGCGCAGCGAGGACCGCAGCCCGTCCTCCTCGTCGATGCCCAGTCCGCCGACGTACGGCAGGACGCCGTAGGTGTGCCGTCCGGTGAGGGAGCGCAGCATCTCGACGCCGGGCCGCAGGAGGGCGACGTCCCCCCGGAACTTGTTGACGACGTACCCGGCGACCAGCGCCTGGTCCTCGGGGGCCAGCAGCGCCGTGGTGCCGAAGAACGAGGCGAAGACGCCGCCGCGGTCGATGTCGCCGACCACCAGCACCGGCAGTCCCGCCGCCCGGGCCACGCCCATGTTGACGATGTCGGTACGGCGCAGGTTGATCTCGGCGGGGCTGCCCGCGCCCTCGCAGACCACCACGTCGTGGGTGGCCCGCAGCCGGGCCAGGCAGTCCAGGACCGGCTCCAGCAGCGCTTCCCGCCGGCCGCCCGACACCGCCCGGCCCGGTTCCCCGGGGCGTGCCGAGCCGAAGAAGCCCTGGGCGCTCAGCTCCCCGACCGGCTTGCCGAGCAGCACCACCTGGCTGGAGCGGTCGCCGCCGGGCTTGAGCAGCACCGGGTTCATCAGCGCCGTCGGCTCCACCCGGGCCGCCTGCGCCTGCATCGCCTGGGCCCGGCCGATCTCCGCGCCCTCCCGTGTGACGAAGGAGTTCAGGGACATGTTCTGCCCCTTGAACGGCGCCACCTTCACCCCGCGCCGCGCCAGCCACCGGCAGATGCCGGCCGTCAGCACGCTCTTCCCGGCGTCCGAGGTGGTCCCCGCGATCAGCAGCCCGCCGCTCATGCCCCTGCCCGTCCCTTTCCCGTCGCCGCGCGCCGTGCGCGCCCGCGTATCGCTCCGGCGGCCAGCCGCGCACCCGCCCCCGCCACCAGTGCCAGCGCGCCGACCCGCCGGGAGAGCCGGGCGGCCCGCTCGATGTCACCGGGCCGCACCGCGCGGCCCGTCCCGCCCAGTACCGGCCGGTGCTCGGTCCGCCCGCCGTACGCGAGGGTGCCGCCGAGCCGCACGCCGAGCGCCCCGGCGAACGCCGCCTCGACCGGGCCCGCGTTGGGGCTCGGGTGGCGGTGCGCGTCGGTGCGCCAGGCCCGCACGGCGCCGCGCGGGTCGGGCCCGGCGAGGACGGCAAGGGCCGCCGTCAGCCGGGCGCCCGGGTGGCCGACGGCGTCGTCGAGCCGCGCCGAGGCCCAGCCGAACCGGCGCAGCCGGGGCGACTTGTGGCCGACCATCGCGTCCAGCGTGTTGACGGCGCGGAAGCCGACCAGGCCGGGCACACCCGCCAACGCGCCCCACACCAGGGCGCCGACCACCGCGTCCGAGGTGTTCTCGGCGACCGACTCCACCACGGCCCGGGCCAGCGCCCCGGCGTCCAGCGCCTGGGGGTCACGCCCGCAGAGCCGGGGCAGCAGCCGCCGGGCCTCGGCCACGTCACCGGCCTCCAGGGCGGCGCCGATCGCCCGCGCCTCGCGCACCAGCGAGGTCCCGCCGAGCACCGCCCAGGTCGCGGCGGCGGTCAGGACGACGGCCGCGCGGGGGTGAGGGCGTACCGCGCGGGCGGCCAGCGCGGCGCAGGCGGTGGCGCCGCCGGCGCACAGGGCGGTGTGCAGCGCGCCCCAGCCCCGGTGGTCGTGCCACAGGCGCCGCTCCACCGCCGAGGCGGCCCGGCCGAAGAGGGCCACGGGGTGGCCCCGGCGGGGGTCGGCGAAGAGGGTGTCGGCCAGCAGCCCGGCGGTGGCGCCGTACGCGAAGACGCGGTCGGCCCGGTCCACGGGGCTCAGCCGGTTCGGCGCTCGGCGTACCGGGGGAGCGGGGGAGGGGGCGGCGACGGGCAGCCACGCATGGCGGTGTGTCCTCACTCAGGGTCCGCGCCCTGGTTCGACGTGACCGGGGGCGAGAGTCTCCTGGCTTCCGGATCGGCGGCACCCCCTGGCCTTCCCGTCCTCGCGGACCGTGGCGCTCGTGCGGAGATGCCGCTCCCCGGTGACAGTGGCGGGACCGCGCCGGATTCGCACCGGCTTCCTCTGCTGCCTCCGTGTTTTGGCCCCAGCAGTCCACCACGGCCCCGGAACGCCCGTCAACTCGCCGTTGACCTGCGACGAAGAGCGTGTGGAGCCGGGTACGGCGAAGGGCGGGCCGGACGGTGTACGTCCGGCCCGCCCTTCCCTGGCGGGGGATGGCCCTCAGGTCACGATGATGGAGATCCCGTAGGCGACCGCCGCCGCGCAGAGCGCGAAGCAGAGGTAGCCGCCGGCCTTCGCCGCGGTCCCCGACCCGCCGTCCCGCGTGCTGGTGGCGCCCTTGGAGAGCCCCACGATGCCGAGGGTGAAGAAGCCGACGAGTGCGACGGTGACCACGAGGCTCACGCCGAAGACGGAGCCGAGGGCTGCCCAGTCGATGTGCATGGTGAGGTGTCCTTACGTACGCGGGGCCGGGTCAGACCTTGGCCGGCCGGGCAGCCGGTTCGGCGGTGGCGGAGCCCGGCTGGGCCGGGATCGAGGCGAGCGGGGAGCCGCCCGCCGGTGCGCCGCCGTCCTGGCCGCCCAGCGGCCGGGCACCCGCCTCGTCGGAGGCGGCGGCCGCGCCGGTGGGCGGCGGGGCGACGGAGGCCATGGCCTGGGTGACGACGCCCGACGGCCCGTCCTGGACCGGCTCGACGTCGTTGACGTTGTCGTGGGTGACGGGGGAGCGGCGCGAGCGGAGCCAGATCGCGAAGGACCCGCCGACCAGGAGGACCGTGGTGGCGGCGACGCCCCAGTCGCCCTGCTTGGTGAGGAGTTCGGCGGCCGCGCCGACCAGGGCGGCGGCCGGCAGGGTCAGGCCCCAGGCGACGAACATCCGGGTGGCGGTCGACCAGCGGACCACGCCGCCCTTGCGGCCGAGGCCCGCGCCCATCACCGCGCCGGAGCACGACTGGGTGGTGGAGAGGGAGAAGCCCAGGTGGGAGGAGGCCAGGATGACCGTCGCGGCGCTGGTCTGGGCGGCGAAGCCCTGCGGCGGCGTGAGGTCGGTGAGGCCCTTGCCCATGGTCCGGATGATGCGCCAGCCGCCCAGGTAGGTACCGAGCGCGATGGCGATTCCGGCGGAGACGATGACCCACAGCGGGGGGTTGGAGCCGGGCGCGAGGACACCGCCGGTGACCAGGGCGAGGGTGATGACACCCATCGTCTTCTGGGCGTCGTTGGTGCCGTGCGCCAGCGAGACCAGGCCGGCCGAGGCGATCTGCCCGGCGCGGTAGCCCTTGGCGGTGGACTTCTCGTCCACGTTCCGGTTGATCCGGAAGGTGAGGCGGGTGGCGAGCATCGCGGCGAGGCCGGCGACGATCGGCGCGGCGAGCGCGGGCAGCAGCACCTTGGTGACCACGGTGCCGCCGTTGACGGAGGACCACCCCGCCGACATCACCGCGGCGCCGATGAGTCCGCCGAAGAGCGCGTGCGAGGAGCTCGACGGCAGACCGACGAGCCAGGTCAGAAGATTCCACAGAATGGCGCCTACGAGGGCGGCGAAGATGACTTCCGTCTTCAGGCCGTCCTCGTTGATGAGTCCGCCGGAGATCGTCTTGGCGACCTCCACGGAGAGGAACGCGCCGACGAGGTTGAGGACGGCGGACATCGCCACCGCCGCCTTGGGCCTCATCGCGCCGGTCGAGATGGTGGTGGCCATCGCGTTGGCTGTGTCGTGGAAACCGTTCGTGAAGTCGAACACGAGAGCGGTCACGATCACGATCCCGAGGAGAAGCGTGATGTGTTCCATTTACCCGGACTTCTGTGGGACGTCGTTGGCTCCTCGAACGTAGGGGCGTTGGGTGAACAGAAGATGAACTGGGGCGGGCAACGTGGTGACCCGAAACGGAGTCCCCTCGGCCGCCCCGCGCCCGGACCCGCCCCGACCCCTTGGGAGAGCGGCCCCGAGCCCCCTCGCCGGGCCCGGCTCGCGGGCTCCCGCGCGGTTTCCGCAGCCTCCCGATGTGAGGCAGGTCGCACCCCACACAGGGGTGCGGGGCGCCGGAAGCGGAATGAGACGCCCGCCCGGCGCACGCCCCGACGGTGGCAGGATGCCCCGTCATGAAGAAGAACGTCGCGCACCCCGGCCGCGCCTGGCGGCTGCTGGAGGACCAGGCCGTCGCCCGTGCCTGGCACGACCTGCTGGAGACGGCCCGGGCCACCGCCCGCGACGGACTGGTGGTCGGCACCTCCGGCAACGTCTCGGTCCGCGTCACCCCCGACCGCCCGGCCGTCGCCACGGACGACCTCGTCCTCGTCACCCCCACCGGCGTCCCCTACGACCGGCTCGGCCCCGAGGACGCCGTCGCCGTCACCCTCGACGGCCGCCAGGTCCTCGGCACCCTGGAACCCACCAGCGAACTCCCCCTCCACCTCACCGTGCACCGCTCCGGCACCGCCCGCGCCGTCGTCCACACCCACGCCCCGCACGCCACCGCCGTCTCCACGCTCGTCGACACGCTGCCGCCCGTCCACTACCTGGCGGCAGCGTTCGGCGGCCCCGTCCGCACCGCCCCCTACGCGCTCTACGGCACCCAGGAACTCGCCGGCCACCTCCGCGAAGCCCTCCGGGACCGCACCGCCTGCCTGCTGCGCAACCACGGCACCGTCACCACCGGCGACACCCTCGCCCAGGCCCTGGACCGCACCGCCCAGCTCGAATGGCTGTGCCGCGTCTGGCTGCTCGCCCGCTCCGTCCCCGGCCACACCCCCTCGCTCCTCGACGAGGAGCAGCTCGCCGAGGTGGCCGAGCGGCTGCGCGGCTACGGCCAGCCGGGCGGGTGACCGCGGCCCCGCGCGTCACCCGCCGGGCCGCGTCCGCTGGCCGTGCGGCACCGGGTGCCCGCAGACTGGAGCGGTGCGTATCGCCCGAACGACGGCACTGGCCGTCACCGCCGCAGTCGGAGCCGGGGCCGCCGCCGTAGCGGCCGGCCGGTACGCCAGCGATGCCGCCCTGCGGCTCCCGCCAGGCCACCGGCTGCCCACCGAGCCGAAGCTGACGATCCACCGTGCCGAGGTCGGCCGGATCGTCCTCACCCGCGACCTGGCCTCCCTGCGCCCGGGCCGCTACGGCCTCGTGGGCCGCGACTTCCACGCCGCCGTCGGCCCGGTGCTCGACCGGTCCGACGGCGAGGTGGCGGCCGACACCGTCGTCCGCCGCCTGGAGCGCGTCTTCCACGGCACCCCCGACACCGGCGACCGGGCCTGGCTCACCCCCCAGCTCTACGGCGGCGACCCCGCCACCGCCCTCGGCCTCTCCTACGCCGAGGTCGAGATCCCCGGCGAACTGGGCGTGCTGCCCGGCTGGGTGGTCCCCGGCGACCGCCGTACCTGGGTCCTGGCCGTCCACGGCCTGGCCGGCACCATCGAGCACCCCATGGTCGTCACCGAGCAGCTGCACCGCCTGGGCCTGCCGGTGCTCTCCCTCGCCTACCGCGGCGACCGGGGCGCCCCGCGCCCCCCGGACGGCCTCAGCCACCTCGGCGACAGCGAGTGGCGCGACGTCGACGCGGCCCTGCGCTTCGCCGTCGCCAACGGCGCCGCCCGCGTCATCCTCTACGGCTGGTCCACCGGCGCCACGATGGCCCTCTTCGCCGCCGCCCGCTCCGCCCTGCGCGGCCGCATCGGCGGCCTCGTCCTCGACTCCCCGGTCCTCGGCCGCGCGGAGGCGGTCCGAGCCCTGGCCGCGGCCAAGCACGTCCCGGGCGCCTTCCTCCCCCTCGCGGTGCGCGCCGCCGAGGGGCGCACCGGCCTCAGCGACGACCGCCTCCCGCACATCGGCGGCCCCGAGGGCATCCGCGTCCCCACCTTCCTCGCCCACGGCCCCGGCGACGAGATCGCCTCCTACGACTACTCCCTGGCCCTCGCCCGCAGCCGCCCCGACCTCGTCACCCTCCACACGGTCCAGGACGCCCCCCACGCCGCCATGTGGAACGCCGACCCCACCACCTACGACGAGGCCCTGCGCCGCTTCCTGACCCCGCTGCTCTGAGCCCGGCACAGTCCGCGCCTCTGCGCCCCGCCGGTGATCACCACCGCATAACGAATCGACCCCTCGTTGCGTGTGCAATGTGTGAACGCGTCGCGAAGGGTGGGCGGGCCGGTCACGACAAGGCCGGACAAACGGCCCGGTGAATCCGGTCTCATCCCGCATCTGAGGCATTGTGGACGGCGGTTGCCCGCCTCCTCGGTGCGCGCGGTGAGGATCGCCACGGCCCGGCGGGGCTGTTATGGTCCCTGGCGTTTGCGGGCACAAAGGATGCCCCGTTGCGTGGACGTCTCCGGCGACGACGACTCCGCCCGGAGAGCCAAGGAGGAGCCCCGTCGGCGCATCCGGCGCGAGGCGCGTCCGCGGCCGCCCCTTCGGGGGGAGCGGCCGGCGCCGCGCCCTGCCGCGCGGCTCCGTGAACCGAGGGAGGTGGCGCGTGTGAACGGACTGGAAACAGCCGGGTTCAGCGCCGTGGTGGTGGTGGGATTGCTGGTCCTGTTCTACGGAGGGACCTTCCTGATCTCGACCCGCATCGGCAAGAAGGACGAGAACGCCGACGGGTACATGACCGGCGGCAACAACATCGGGTTCGGCGTCTCCGCCGCCAGCATGACCGCGACCTGGATCTGGGCGTCCTCGATGTACGCCTCCGCCACGTCCGGATACACCTACGGCATCTCGGGCCCCATCCACTACGGGCTCTGGGGCGCCCTGATGATCCTGTTCATCTACCCGTTCGGCAAGCGCATCCGCACCGTCGCCCCGAAGGCCCACACGCTCGCCGAGGTGATGTACGCCCGGCACGGCCGCTCCAGCCAGCTGATGCTCGCCGGGTCCAACATCGTCGGCAGCCTGATCAGCCTGATGTCCAACTTCATCGCCGGCGGCGTGCTGATCTCCCTGCTCTCCCCGTTCACCTTCACCCAGGGCGTCTTCGCCGTGGCGGCCGGAGTGTTGCTGTACACCCTGTGGTCCGGTTTCCGGGCCTCCGTGCTGACCGACTTCGTGCAGGTGGTCGCGATGCTCGGCGCGGTGGCGGTGATCGTCCCGTTCATCTTCTTCGCGGCCGGATTCCCGGCCGCGTTCGAGACCGGGGCGCAGAACCTGACGCCCCAGCAGGGCGACTTCTTCTCCAGCGAGGCGTTCATGGAGCAGGGCGCCCCCTACATCGCCGCCGTCCTCGCCTACGCCATCGGCAACCAGACCATCGCCCAGCGGCTCTTCGCCGTGAGGCAGACCCTGATCAAGCCGGTCTTCGTCACCGCGACCGTCGGCTACGGCGCCATGGTCATCGGTGTCGGCATGCTCGGCGTGCTCGCCCTCTACCTGGGCTTCGAGCCGACCGGCGGCGACCTCAACAACCTCGTCCCCGAGATGGCCGCCGCCTACCTGCCGCCCGTCCTGCTGGCGCTCTTCTTCATCATGATCGTCGGCGCGCTCTCCTCCACCGCCGACTCCGACCTCTCAGCCCTCTCCTCGATCATGATGGCCGACGTCTACGGCCAGAACCTGGCCGGCGAGAAGAAGGCCGACCCCCGGACGATGCTGCTCATCGGGCGCGTCACGATGGTGGTGGCCACCGCGTTGGCCGTCGCCTTCGCCAGCCTCCAGCTGAGCATCCTCGACCTGCTGGTCTTCGTCGGAGCGCTGTGGGGCGCCCTCGTCTTCCCGGTGCTGGCCAGCTTCTACTGGGAGAAGGTCACCAACAAGGCGTTCACCGTCTCGGTGCTCGCGGCGCTCGCGGCGTTCCTGCCGGTCCGCTTCGGCTGGCTGCCCCTGGACGGCTTCCTCGGCATCGTCGTGGACGTGGTGTCGGTGGTCGGCGTCGGTGTCGTCCTCGGCCTGATGGTCTTCGGCTTCCTCGGCCTCAAGGCGGCCAGGATCGCCGCGGTGGCGGCCATGGCCGCCACCGCGCCGTTCGCCATCGGCTCCCTCCACGAGTACGCGACGCTCTGCGGCTCGCTCGTCGCGTACTCCGTGAGCACCACGCTCTGCTGGGCGCTGTCCGCCTGGCGGCCGGACGGCTTCGACTTCGCCCTCATCGCGCAGCGCACCGGCGACTTCGACGACGGCTCGGCGGGCAGGACCGGCGCCGCCGCCGTCCCGCCGCCCCGTCCGGGGGCCGACGACCGCGCCCCCGAGACCCCCGCCAGCCCCAAGTGACCGTCGAGGAGGCACCGTGACCACCATCGCCCTGACCGTGTACGTCCTGATGTGGCCCGTCGGCGTGGCAGCCGTGCTGTACGTGATCAGCCGCGCGTTCTTCCGCGAGTGGGCGAAGGCCCGCCGCGAGGGCGAGCCCATGATCTGACCGCCACGCCCGACCCGGCGGGCCGGGTCGGGACAAAGCGGCCGGAACATTTCGTTCCGAGGTGCCCATAGCAGTCCCGGCACCGCTTCCGTTTGGGAATTCCGTACTTCACCCGGAAGACTGCCCCCGTGACGTCCCGTATCCCGCGCGACTCCAGGCTCCGAATCGTCCGCCCACGACCCCTCGCCGCCGCCCCGGCCGCGGCCGACGAACGGCGGGCCCGGAGGCCCGCGCCCCGCCCGCCCGAGGGCACACCGCCCCGGGCCCGGCTCGCCACCATGGCGAGGGAGGGCCTGGCCGACGCCGTCCGGGTCGCCCGTTGGGCCGAGGCGGCACTGCCGCGCGGCGGCCCCGCCGCCCAGCCGGCCGCACCCTCCGACGGGGAGGGGACGCTCTCCGGGGCGACCGCCACCCGGGCCGCGGGAGAGCTGGGGCTGACCCCGGCCAAAGTCCGCGCCGACTGGGACACCGCCCGCCTCGCCGGACTGGTCGAGGTGCACGGCGGCGTGGCCCGCCCCGGATGGCGCCTGCGCGCCTGGGACCGGGACGACTCCGCCGTGCTGCGCGGCTGGGTGGCGCTCTTCGACGCCTGGTCGCTGGTCCACCCCGGCCCGGACCAGCTGACCCCCGCCGCGGGCGCCGAGGTGATCGAGGCCGTCCCGCAGCTACTGACCCTCCTCCAGCTCTCGGACGGCCCCGTCCCGGTCACCCAGCTCCTGGACCTCCTCGAACAGCGCGTGGAGGAACTCCGCACCCAGCGCTGCGAGATCCCGTACGGCCCCCGGAGCGAACCGCTCTCCGAGGCCGAGGGCGTCCCGCTGGCCACCCTGCTCGACTGGGCCCTGCACGGCCTCGCCGCCGTCGGCGCGCTCACCTACGCCGGCGGCCACGCCACGCTGACCCCGCTCGGCAGTTGGGCGGTGTGGGTGCGGCTGGAGCAGATCTGCGTGGCCGCCCAGAGTCCGGCGGGCAACATCGAGCAGCCCGCCGAGGAGATGCTGCGCGGCTGCGCCCGGCTGCGTCCGCAGTCGGCCCGCTCCGAGTACCGCGCCTGGCTCGCCGCCCGCCCGGTCGGCAGCGCCGTCGCCGAGCTGCTGGAGGCGGCCCGGGGCGAGGACGCCATGGTGCGCAGCCTCGCCTTCGAGGCGCTCAGGGTCGTCGGCGCCCCCGCCGAGGCCGAGGTGCGCGCCGCCGCCGAGGACGTCCTGCTGCGGCCCTACGCCCTGCTCTGGCTCGCCGAGCACGACGGCACCGACCCCGAGGACGCGCCGCTGGTCCTCAGCCGCCAGGAGGCGACCTGGCTCTGGGTCGACACCGCCGCCGCCGTCGCCGACCACGGTGAGGCCCCGCTGCTCGTACGGCACCTGGAGGCGGCCGTGCAGCCGACGGTGCCCGCGCTGCTCGACGACGTCCGCGCCGTCGGCCACCCCCGCACCGTCCAGGTCCTGGTGGCGCTGGCCGCCGCACACCCGGACCCGGCGCTCGCCAAGGCCGTGCGCCGGGCCGCGTTCCAGGTCCACACCGGCGGCGCCTGACCCGCACCGGGGCCCGGTGCGCCGCCGGGCCCCGCCCGCCGCGTCAGGCCGGCAGCTCGGGACCGTACGTACCGAAGCTCCAGATGTTGCCCTCGGCGTCCCGCGCCATGTAGTCGCGGGAGCCGTACTCCCGGTCGGCCGGGGGAACGAGGATCTCGACACCGTCGTGGGCGGCGGCGCGCGTGTGGTGGGCGTCCACGTCGGCGACCACGACGTAGACGCCGACGGGCCCGCCCCGAGCCATCGCCCGGTCGTAGGCACTGCCGGTGCCCTTGGAGCCGATCATCACGGCGCCGTTGCCCAGCGACAGCTCGGCGTGGGCGACGCGGCCGTCGTCCGTCTCGTGGAGGGTCGCCGGGGTGAAGCCGAACGCCTCGGTCAGGGTCGTGACGGCCGCCCGCGCGTCCGCGTACAGGACCGTCGGGAAGACGGTGGGGGGCCCGCTCGCCGTGGCGGCCATGGCAGTCACTCCTCGGTCTCAGGTTCCGGTGCGGGTGATTCCGCTCACCGGCGGGAGGGGCGCCGGTGCGCCCCGGTGCCGAGTATCTGCCGGTTCGTGCCCCCGCGCCCCCGGGGGGTGCGCCTGCGGCGGGGCGAAAAGCGGTTGACCGCCGCCGGTAGAATCGCCGTATGGCCATTCTCCGCACGCATTAGACGGCGTCGACCGTTCACATCAGTCCGCCGTCCGTTCCATTCCTGCCCAGGAGTCTGTCCGTGATCACCGCCTCCGGTGTCGAGCTGCGCGCCGGCGCCCGCGTCCTCATCGAGTCCGCCACCTTCCGTATCGCCAAGGGCGACCGCATCGGCCTCGTCGGCCGCAACGGCGCGGGGAAGACCACCCTCACCAAGTGCCTCGCGGGGCAGGGCCAGCCCGCCGCCGGCACCATCACCTCCTCCGGCGAGGTCGGCTACCTCCCGCAGGACCCGCGCACCGGCGACCTCGACGTCCTCGCCCGCGACCGCATCCTCTCCGCCCGCGGCCTCGACACCCTGCTCAAGAAGATGCGGGAGAACGAGCAGCGGATGGCCACCGGCCAGGGCGCCACCCGCGAGAAGGCGATGCGCAAGTACGAGCGGCTGGAGACGGAGTTCCTCACCAAGGGCGGGTACGCCGCCGAGGCCGAGGCCGCCACCATCGCCGCCGCGCTCAACCTCCCCGACCGCGTGCTCGGCCAGCCCCTGCACACCCTCTCGGGCGGTCAGCGGCGCCGGATCGAACTGGCCCGCATCCTCTTCTCCGACGCCGACGTGCTGCTCCTGGACGAGCCCACCAACCACCTCGACGCCGACTCCATCGCCTGGCTCCGCGACTACCTGCGGACCTACCGCGGCGGCTTCATCGTGATCTCCCACGACGTCGACCTGGTCGAGACGGTCGTCAACAAGGTCTTCTACCTGGACGCCAACCGCGCCCAGATCGACATCTACAACATGGGCTGGAAGCTCTACCAGCAGCAGCGCGAGGCGGACGAGAAGCGCCGCCGCCGCGAGCGGCAGAACGCCGAGAAGAAGGCCGCCACCCTCAACGCGCAGGCCGACAAGATGCGCGCCAAGGCCACCAAGACGGTCGCCGCGCAGAACATGGCCCGCCGCGCCGAGCGGCTGCTCTCCGGCCTGGAGGCCGAGCGGGTCAGGGACAAGGTCGCCAAGCTGCGCTTCCCCGAGCCCGCCCCCTGCGGCAAGACCCCGCTCACCGCCGAGGGCCTCTCCAAGTCGTACGGCTCGCTGGAGATCTTCACCGACGTCAGCCTCGCCATCGACAAGGGCTCCCGGGTCGTCATCCTCGGCCTCAACGGTGCCGGCAAGACCACACTGCTGCGGCTGCTCGCAGGCACCGAGAAGCCCGACACCGGCAGCGTCGTCGAGGGCCACGGCCTGAAACTCGGCTACTACGCCCAGGAGCACGAGACGCTCGACCCCGCCCGCACCGTCCTGGAGAACATGCGCTCGGCCGCGCCCGACCTGGACCTGGTCGAGGTCCGCAAGACGCTCGGCTCGTTCCTCTTCTCCGGCGACGACGTCGACAAGCCGGCCGGGGTGCTCTCCGGCGGCGAGAAGACCCGGCTGGCCCTGGCCACCCTGGTCGTCTCCTCGGCCAACGTGCTCCTCCTGGACGAGCCCACCAACAACCTCGACCCGGCCAGCCGCGAGGAGATCCTCGGCGCGCTCCAGACGTACAAGGGCGCCGTCGTCCTCGTCACCCACGACGAGGGCGCCGTCGACGCGCTCCAGCCCGAGCGGATCATCCTGCTCCCCGACGGGGTCGAGGACCTCTGGGGCGCCGACTACCTCGACCTGGTCACCCTGGCCTGACACCGGCCGCCCCGCCGCGCCCGCCCCCTCCGCGAGCCGTCCGCCCCGCCCGGGCGGGCGGCTCCGGCGTGCGGCCCGCGCGGGTGCGGGAGCCGCGTCCCCCCATGCGCGGGAAGGGCGCGTGGAGATCATCCCCGGATGGATCATTCGGCCCAGTCCTGATCCGTCATCTGCGTGAGCGTCTCTCACCCCCGCGCTCCGCGGCCGTCGACAGGCGCCCTCGCGGGCCACGGTGCCACCCCCGCATCCCTTGTGCCGCTTGGCCTGTGCCCGTCCGCCACGCTGACCAGCCGCTTCCCGAGGCAACCCGTTCGGCGGCAAGACGCGCGGAACGTGCGGAATGCTTGATTCCACAGGCCATGGCCCATTTCCCTGGCAAAACCCGCTCTGGCCGACCTTGCCGAATGGGTGGCCAGGAGGGCCGGGAGGGGTGATCATGAGAGACAAGAGCGCACTTCGCATGAGGAGGCACGGGTGGCCGAGACTCTGAAGAAGGGCAGCCGGGTGACCGGCGCGGCGCGCGACAAGCTCGCCGCCGACCTGAAGAGGAAGTACGACGACGGCGCGAGCATTCGTGCGCTGGCGGAGGAAACCGGACGTTCCTACGGGTTCGTCCACCGGATGCTCAGCGAATCCGGTGTCACACTGCGCGGACGTGGCGGCGCGACCAGAGGCAAGAAGCCCTCGGCGGACTGACCCCGCTCCGTACGGACCAGGCAGTACGAGTACCAGCGCCTTTCCCTGGCGTTGCTCCACGAGCGCGGCCCTTCGGTCCGCGACCGCCAGCGTGATCACCTGCTTGCGTACCACCCGGTCGGCCCTCCGGTCGGCCGGGTGGTTACTGTGCAGTCACTTACGGGCGCTACCGCGCGCCCGCACCGACCGCACGGAGGCAGGCCATGGCCGCGACCGACCCCGCAACCCCGCTGCTCGACCAGGACGGCGTCCGCCTCACCGTGGACGGGGCGACCGCCACGGTGACGCTGACCAACCCGGCGAAGCGCAACGCGCAGAGCCCGGCACTGTGGCGCAGCCTCGCCGAGGCCGGCCGCCTGCTGCCCGGCTCCGTGCGGATCGCCGTGGTCCGGGGCGAGGGCAAGTCCTTCTCCGCCGGGCTGGACCGGCAGGCGTTCACGCCGGAGGGGTTCGAGGGCGAGCCGTCCTTCATCGACATGGGCAAGGGCCCGGCCGAGGAGATGGACGCCATCATCGCCTCGTACCAGGAGGCGTTCACCTGGTGGCGGCGGAGCGACCTGATCACCATCGCCGCCGTGCAGGGCCACGCGATCGGCGCCGGGTTCCAGCTGGCGCTCGCCTGCGACCTGCGGGTGGTCGCCGAGGACGTGCAGTTCGCCATGCGTGAGACCAGCCTCGGTCTGGTGCCCGACCTGACCGGCACCCAGCCGCTGGTCCACCTGGTCGGCTACGCCCGCGCCCTGGAGATCTGCGCCACCGGCCGCTTCGTCCACGCCGAGGAGGCGGAGCGCACCGGCCTCGCCAACCTCGTCGTCCCCGCCGGTCAGCTCGACGCCGCCGTCGCCGACCTGGCCGCCGCCCTGCTCGCGGCTCCCCGTGACGCCGTCGTGGAGACCAAGGCACTGCTCCAGGGCGCCGTCGGCCGCGGCCTCGACGAACAGCGCGCCGCCGAGCGCGCCGCCCAGGGCCGCCGCCTGCGCGACCTGGTGGGCCAGGGCGACTGACACCGCCCCGCCCCGCCAGGCTCCTTCGAACGAGGCCGGGGAAGCCCAACGGAGTGTGAGAGCCCGCGAGTCGACCTCTGGCGGGGTGGGCCGGAGCACATCGGGTGTCCTGGCCCGCCGTCAGGACCGGCGCGGGCGCCAGGGCGTGGTCCACGAGGCGTACGAGCGCGGCGGGCAGTGCGTAGGGCCGCTTCGCGGCGGAGACGGGGCGCTCCGCACTCCCCGCACGCGGCGCCGGGTGCCGCCGAAGGCCCGCGGCGCCGCGTGCCCTTCAGTCCAAGGCGGTCACCAGCACCGCCACCGAAGGCCGGTCCGGCAGTGCCTCGGTGACCGCGTGGCGGACCGCCCGGGCCACCTCCAGGGGGCGGTGGCCGGGGGAGACCACGAGTTCGAGGCGGACGTGGGCAGGGCGGCCGGGGGCCGGGTGGTCCATGCGTACCGCGCCGGTGCGGCCGCCGAACGCGCCGCCGAGGCGGGCCACTCCGGGGACCGCGAGGGCGGTCGAGGCGGCCCGGTGCTCAGGGGTGTCCTCGCCCGCGGGCCGGTCCTCGGCAGGAGCGTCGGAGGGGTCGGCGGCGGGGGAGGGCTGCTCGGGCGGCTCGTCGGGCTGGTCGACCCCGGTGATTCGCAGGTCCACCTCGGTGACGCGCAGGCCCAGGCGGTCGGCGGCCGCGTCGGCGAGTGCCGCGCGGAGCCGGTCGGCCAGGGCCGGGAAGGGCTCCAGGCGGGTCGCCGCGAACTCCGCGCCGATCCGCAGCGGACCCGGCCACAGCGCGCTCGGCGGTGGCGGCACCCCCGGCTCCTCGGTCGGCGCGCCGTCCACGGGGCCGACCCGCAGCGTCCCCAGCCGCACTCCGGGCACCGCGTCCGCCGAACGGCGGAGCACCGAGCGCGCCGCCGCCTCCGTCAACCACGCACCGTCATCGGCCCCTCCCATCGGCAACAGCCTGCCGAGTCCCAGTTGATGCCGTACCGCTTCGGTCCACCCGTCCGTACTCATGGACCCAGACTGCCGTATCCAAGGCGCGAACCGGGGCAACCCGGCATAACGTGGGCGCCACGAGTGGATCACCGTGCGGAAGGGAAGTGCCGCGATGACCGAGCCCACACAGCGCGAGGGCCAGGGGGAGCTGGGAGGCCGCCGGGGCCACGGCGGCCCGGGCACCCGGGGGAAGACCACCATCGCCGACGGCGTGGTGGAGAAGATCGCGGGCCTCGCCGCCCGGGACGTCGACGGCGTGCACGCCATGGGCAGCGGGATCTCCCGGACCCTCGGCGCCATGCGCGACAAGGTGCCCGTCGGCGGCAAGTCCGTCTCCCGCGGCGTCAGCGCCGAGGTCGGCGAGGTGCAGACCGCCCTCGACCTGGAGATCGTCGTCGACTACGGCGTGTCGATCGCCGACGTGGCCCGCTCGGTGCGGGAGAACGTGGTGAACGCGGTCGAGCGGATGACGGGCCTGGAGGTCGTCGAGGTCAACATCGCCGTCAGCGACGTCAAGCTGCCCGACGAGGACGACGATGACGACGGCGGCGACGGCCGCAACCTGCAGTGACCCGACCGCGCAGGCCCCCGCACCCGGGCCGGAGCAGCCGGCTCGGGCCGGCCAGAAGGAGCACGAGATGAACATGGCCCTGATCGGCCTGGTGGCCGGCCTGACGCTCGGCTTCGCCGGATACTTCGGCGGGTTCGGCGCCTTCGTCCTGGTGGCGGCGCTCGGCGCGGTCGGGTTCCTCCTCGGCAGGTTCGCCGACGGAGACCTGGAACCCGGCGACTTCTTCCGCTCGCGCGGACGTGACACCGGGCGCGGGTGACGCCTGTGACCAGCGAACCGGTCGCTCCGGCGGAGCGCGGCGAGACCCGCATCGCGGACCGGGTCGTCGCCAAGATCGCGGGGCAGGCCGCGCGGGAGGCGCTGCGCGGCAACCAGCGGGACGCGGACCCGCCCCGTGCCACCGTCAGCATCCACCAGGACCGCGCCCGCGTCCGGGTCAGCGTCGACATCGGCTACCCGACCGACATCGGCCGCCAGTGCGGCGCCGTACGCCGCCGGGTCACCGAACGCGTCGAGGGACTCACCGGCATGACCGTGCCCGAGGTCGCCGTCCAGGTCGAGAAGTTGCGTGTCGCCACGGGCCGCACGCAAGGGAGGGCCCGATGAGCGAGACCCCCGAGCCGGGCGGAGCCACCCGCTCCGGCAGCGGCGGGGTGCTGGAGAAGGACCCGCGCGTGCTCGACGCCACCCCGGCCGAGCACGGACCGGGACTGGCCCCCGGCGGACGCGCCCACCGCTTCTGGTCGGCGCGCCGCATCCCCGCCGCCCTCACCGCCCTGGTGCTCCTCGGCGCCAGTGGCCTCCTGCTGTACGACGTGGTCGCGGTGCGGGCGGGGCACCGGGCGATGGCCTGGCGCCGCACGCTCGCCGACGAACTGGCCACGCGCCCCCTGGACGACATCTGGACGCTGGTCGGCGCCGGTGTCGCCACCGGGCTCGGCCTCTGGCTGCTGCTGCTCGCGCTCACCCCCGGGCGCCGCCGCCTGCTGCCGATGAACCGTGTCCACCCGGACGTCCGCGCCGTGCTGCACCGCAAGGCGGCAGCCCTCGCCCTGCGCGACCGGGCGATGCGGGTGGCGGGGGTGCAGAGCGCCAAGGTGCGGCTGAAGCGCCGCAAGGCCAAGGTGCGGGCCGTCGCCCACTTCCGGGACGTGGACGAGGTGCGTGCCGATCTGCGCTCCGCCGCCACCGAGGCGGTCGAGGACCTCGGCCTCGCCCGCTCCCCGAAGGTGTCGGTCAAGGTCGTCCGTCCCCAGCGAAAGAGGTGACCGGCGTGCGAACCAAGGTCAACCGCGTCCTGCTCACCCTGGCCGGCCTGCTGCTGCTCGTCGCGGGCGGCGCCACCCTCGCCGTCGGCCTCGGCGTGAAGCCGCCGTCCTGGTGGATCTACGACAACCGCCACGAGGTACTGCTCACCGAGGCCAACCGCACCCGCTGGCGTGACGAGGGCTGGTGGTGGCCGGTGGTGATCGCCGCCCTCGCGGTGATCCTGCTGCTCGCCCTGTGGTGGCTCTCGGCCGAACTGCGCCGCCACCGCCTCGCCGCGCTCGCCGTCGACACCGGCGACGGGGACGGTGCCGAGGTGCGCGGCAGCGCGGTGGAGGACGCCCTCGGCGACCAGGCGGAGCGGCTGCCCGGCGTGGACCGGGCCAAGGTGCTGCTGCGCGGCCGCCGCGACTCTCCCGAGGTCAAGGCCGGCCTGCGGCTGGAGCCGAACGCCGGGCCGCGCGAGACGCTGGAGCGACTGGTCGGCCAGGGCCTGCGGGATGCCCGGGGCTCCCTCGGCCGGGACGAACTCCCCGCCGAGGTCATCCTCAAGTCAGCCCGTCACAAGGCGGAACGGGTCTCCTGACCCGCGTACGGAAAAGGGGCCCGGCGGCGTGCCGGGCCCCTTCCGCGCGCTTCGCGGCCGGTCAGAAACCGTGCCGTACGCCGCCGTCGACCGGGACCATGACGCCGGTCAGGTAGGAAGCGGCGGGCGAGAGGAGGAAAGCGGCGGTGCGGCCGAACTCCTCCGGGCGGCCGTACCGCTTCAACGGGATGGACGCCTCGGCGGCGGCGCGGGCGGCGGCCGGGTCCTCGGCGAATCCGTCGATCTCCCGGATGCGGTCGGTGTCGATCTTCCCGGGCAGTACGCCCACCACCCGGATGCCGCGCGGGCCGACCTCGTTCGCCAGCGACTTGGCGAACCCGGCGAGCCCGGGGCGCAGTCCGTTGGAGACGGTCAGGCCGGTGATCGGCTCGTGGACGGAGCCGGAGAGCACGAAGCCGATGACGCCGCCCTCACCCAGTTCGGCCGCGGCCGCCCGCGCCAGGCGCACCGCGCCCAGGAAGACCGAGGCGAAACCGGCCTCCCACTGCTCGTCGGTGGTGGAGGCGGCCGAGCCGGGCGGCGGCCCGCCCACGCTGATGAGGACGCCGTCGAGGCGGCCGAAGCGCTCCTCGGCGGTGGCGAGCAGCCGCCCGGCCGCCCGGGGATCGGCGTTGTCGGCGCCGACACCGACGGCGTTCGGGCCGATCGCCTCGGCCGCCTGCTCGGCGGTGCCCTGGTCGCGGCCGCTGACGACGACCTTCGCGCCGTCGGCGGCCAGCGCACGGGCGGTGGCGTTGCCGAGGCCACGGGTGGCGCCGGTGACGACGTAGACGCGGTCCTTCAGTCCAAGATCCATGGCGCACATCCTGCCGTGCGGGGGCGGCCGGGGGCGAGGTGGGGGGTGGCGCGGACCCAGACCCGGGTCAGCCGCCCACGGCGACGGGCTCCGACTCGGGCGTGCCGCCGTCGCCGCCCGTACCGCTCCCGGCCTCCCCGGAGGCGGCCTCGCGCCGGTCGCGGGCGTCGCGGCGGACCAGGACCACCCAGCCGATCGGGACCGCCGCCGCGAAGAGCCACCACTGCACGGCGTACGCCATGTGCGGGCCGATGCCGCCGTAATCGGGGCCCTTGACCAGCTCGGGGCCGTCCGCGCCCGGGGCGGGGGAGACCTGTTCGACGTAGCCGCCGACGACCGGCACGCCGAGGGCGTCGGCCTGCTGGCCGCTGCTGATCAGCATGATCTGCCGGTCGGGCAGGCCCTTCAGGTCCTTGATGCCGCTGGCGGCAGTGGTCTCGTCCGGCATCAGCCGGCCGGTGAGGGTGATCTCGCCGGAGGGCGGGGCGGGGATCTTCGGCAGCGAGGTCTGCGGCCCGTCGGAGGGGACCCAGCCCCGGTTGACCAGCAGCACGGTGCCGTCGTCGAGCCTGAAGGGGGTGAGGACGTGCACGCCGACCTTGTCGTCGGCGTTGGTGCGGCGGCGCACCACGACCTCGTGCTCCGGGTCGAAGGTGCCCTCGGCGGTGACCCGCCGCCACCGGTCGCCCTCCGCCACCGAGCCGCCCGGCTCGGTCAGCTCCCGCACCGGCACGGGGTCGGCCTTGACCGACCGCTCGATGCGCGCGTTCTGCTCGACGCGGTGCTCGTGGCGGTGCAGTTGCCAGAAACCCAGCTCGATCATGGTGGGGATCAGGAGCAGGAAGACCAGCGTCACGATCACCCACTGCCGGGACAACAGGAAGCGGTACACGCCTTGACGGTACCTGGCGGTCCCGAGGCTCCTCAGGCCGGGCCCGCCCCATTCGTCCCGAGCCCCGGCGGCCGGGGGCTCAGCCGCCCGGCGCGGGGGCCACGTCGTGGAGCAGCTGGCCGAACGCGGCCTCGTCCACCACCGGCGTGCCGAACTGGCGGGCCTTGACCGTCTTGGACGTGCCCGAGTCCGGGTCGTTGGTCACCAGCAGGCTGGTGAGCCGCGAGAGGCTGGTCGCCACGTGCAGCCCCGCCTCGGTGGCCCGGTCCTCCAGCAGTTCCCGCTCGGTGGAGGTGTCCCCGGAGAAGGCGATCCGCATCCCCTGCGCCAGCCGCCCGCCCGGCTCGTACCGACCCGGGTTCGGGTAGGGGCAGGCCGGCCGCTTGCGGGCAGGGCGCCAGGAGGACGGGCCGCCGTAAACGGCCTGGCGGCCGACCCTCGGGGTGGCGGGCGGCTCGGACCACTCGGTCAGCGGGCGGCACTCCAGCAGGGGCAGCCGCACCCCGCCCCCGGCGGCCGCCGCGAGGCTCGGGCGGAACGCCTCGGCCAGCACCCGGGCGTCGTCCAGCGCGTGGTGGGCGCGCTCCTGGACGACCCCGAAATGCGCGGCGAGCGACTCCAGCTTGTGGTTGGGCAGCGGCAGCCCCAGCTCCTTGGAGAGGGCGATCGTGCACAGCCGCTGCCGTACCGGCGCGACGCGCTCGGCGCGGGCGTACTCGCGCGCCAGCATCGACCAGTCGAAGGCGGCGTTGTGGGCCACCAGGACCCGGTCGGCCAGGCGTGCCGACAGCTCGTCCGAGATGTCCTTGAAGAGCGGGGCGTCCTTCAGGACGCCGGTGGTCAGCCCGTGAATCCACACCGGGCCCGGGTCGCGCTCCGGGTTGACCAGCGTGTACCAGTGGTCCTCCACGCGCCCCAGCGCGTCGAGTTGGTAGACACCGGCCGAGACGATGCGGTCGTCCCTGGCCAGACCGGTGGTCTCGACGTCGACCACGGCGTAACCCGTCGGGTAGGTGGCCGGCCAGGCGGATGCGGGCGTGTGGTCTTCGAGCATGGTCGTAGAGAATACGGGGTGCGTGGAGCGCGGGCAGTGGGGTGTCTGTCCCTTTGCTCCCCGGCGGGTGCGAGAGGGCGTGCCCCGAGCCGGGCGGACGGAGCGTCAGGCGGGCGTGCGCCGGGGGCGCGCACTTGGTGGAATCCGCCAACGGGAGCGGTCTTACCCCCGGTAAGAGTTGTCGTGCCGGACCCCTCCCGCCAGGCCGCGCCCCGCCTTACCGTGCGGGCATGCCGAACCTCGCCGACGTGGCGCTCCGCTCCGTACCCGCCTTCGTCCCGCTCACCGAGCGGATCGGCCGCCGCCTGCCACGCCCGGTCGGGTTCCTCTTCGACACCCTCTCCCGCCACCGGGTCCACCACACCTCCCCGAGCGGCTACCCGGAACGCGGCTCCGGCGGCATACTCATCGTCCGGGACCGCCTCGCCGGCTCCTTCGCCCCCGAGACCGTCCGCCCCGTCCACGGCCTCGCCGAGGACATCCAGAGCGGCGGCCCGCTGCGCGTCGCCACCCACGAGCACGCCGCCGCCCGGCCCGTCCGCGCCGCCGCCCGGCGCGAGCGGGCCGGCCGCGTCCTGCGGGCACCTGGCCGGCCACCCGCCCCGCCCACCACGAACACCACCCCGGAGGCCACCCGATGAGTACCGGCACCCCGCTGCCCCCCCGCCGTGCCCTGGCCGCGCGCCTGCTGCTCGGCGCCTTCGCCGTGGTCGTCGCCCTGGACCTGGGCGGCCTGCTCGCCGGGCACCCGGAACTGCACCTGGCGGTCAAGCCCCTGCTGCTCTCCGTCCTCGCCGCCTGGGCCGCCGTGCGCGGCGGACCGCCGCTGCTGATCGCCGCCGCCGTCTTCGGCTGGGGCGGCGACACCCTGCTCCGCTTCGAGGACGACACCGCCTTCCTCCTCGGCATGGGCTCCTTCGCCGTCGGCCACGTCTGCTACCTGTTCCTCTTCGCCCGGTACGGCAGCGCGCCGCGCCGCGCCCTGCCGCTCGGCGCCGCCTACGCCGCCGCCCTCGTCCTGCTCGTGGCGCTGCTCTGGCCCGGCCTGCCCGCCGGACTGCGGCTGCCGGTCGCCGCGTACAGCCTGCTGCTCACCGCGATGGCCTTCGGGGCGCTGCGGCTCGGCGCCGCCACCGCCGTGGGCGGGCTGCTCTTCCTGCTGTCGGACGCCCTGATAGCGATGGACATCGCCGAGTGGAACACCCCGGCCCCGCACGACTTCTGGGTGATGTCGACCTACCTGGCCGCCCAGTACCTGCTGGTGACGGGTGTGCTGCGGGCCGCCGCGACACCGCGCGCCGAGGCGGCACCGGACCAGCTCCGCCCGCCCGTGGGCGCCTGAGCAGTCACCAGCGGATCGGTACGGGCAGGGCGGTGAGCAGCGCCGACACCGCCACCACCAGGCCGAGCAACGCCACCTCCGCGCGGCCCGGGGCGAACACCGCTCCGGGGTCGCCGGCGGCGACCGCGCGGCGCCGGGCCCGCAGCGCCAGCACCGCGACGACGGCGAGCAGCAGCAGCTTGGCCAGCAGCGCCCGCCCGTAGCCGGTCGCGGTGAGCTGCTCCAGCACGGTGTCCGGCGGCATCCTGCGCAGCGTGGAGAGGGTGCCGGTGACCGTGACCGCGGCGAACAGCCAGGCGGCGGCGCGGGCGTAGCGGGCCAGCAGCGCCGCCCCCTGCCCCCGCAGGCCGTGGCCCTGCCAGAGCCGCAGCACACGCAGCACCTGGAACAGGCCGCCGGCCCACAGTGCGCCGCACGTCAGGTGGACCACGGTCAGGGCGGAGCCGAGCAGCGGCGTCTCGATCTCGGGATGCGCGCGCACCGCCTCGGCCACCACCAGCACCGCCAGCGGCAGCGCGGCGAGCCCGGGCCGTTTGGAGAGCGCCAGCAGCCAGGCCGCCGCGAAGGCGTTGATCTCCAGCAGCGCCAGCACGCCGTCCCCGGTGCCGTACAACTCGCCGAAGCGCAGCTCGGACCAGTCGCGCGGCCAGATGTTGCCGTTGGCGACGACCGCGGAGAGGGCGACGGCCGCGACCAGGCCGCAGCAGGAGGCCGCCGCCGACCAGGCGCGCGGCATCAGCCGGTCCGGGGCGCCGGGGACCGCCGGGACCATCCGCGCCACCCACACCTCGCCCGCCTGGACGCAGAGGGCGGCGAAGAGCACCGCCCGCAGCAGCCCGGCCGGCCGGGCCGCCGGGGCGAGGGCCTCACCGGTGCCCTCCAGCACCGGCCCCGGGCCGAGCAGCGGGATCAGCGCGCCGAGCGTCAGCAGACCCACCACGGCCAGTGCGCGCGCCGCGCCCGTGACCGACGGCAGCGCGACCACGCGCGCGGGCCGGACACCGTGTTCCTCGGCCACCGGGGCGGCCTCGGCGGGGCGGGGCGTGCCGACGGGGCCGTCGGCGGGCGGTCGTATGAAGCTCATTACAGGATCTTCACTGTCGGCGCGCGAGGACGGCAAGTCGCGCAGAGCAACGGGAGGACCCCCTTCCGGATCAGTGCGTGGACTCCTCCCAGCACGGCGCGTCCGCGCCCCACAGGCCGGGTGTCCGGGACCAGTCGCGGGGCCCGCCCGCGAACTCCACGGGAGACGGCGCGTACCGCAGGGTGCCCCGCTCCGTGACGGCCTCGCGCAGCAGCGGTTCCGGTGCCGCGCCCGGCCCGGGCGGCGTGCCCCCGGGTACGTCCGCGTGCAGCAGGGTGTGGGCGGTGCGGGCCAGGCTCAGACGCAGCAGGGAACCCTCGCCGGTGCGGTGGCGCCGGGTCAGCGCGCGCAGGACGGCCGCCGCCAGGAGGTAGCCGGTGCCGTGGTCGAGGGCCTGCGCGGGCAGGGCGCCGGGCGGGCCGTCCGCCGCGCCCTCGTCGCGCTCGGCCACCGCGACGCCGCTGGCCGCCTGCACCAGGCTGTCGAAGCCCCGCCGCCCGGACCACGGCCCGGTCCACCCCCATGCGGAGAGCTGGGCCACCACCAGCCCCGGCCGGCGCGCCGCCAGTTCCTCCGGCGCCATCCCCGGCAGGGCCTCCAGGGCGCCGGGCCGGTAGCCGGTGACGACCACGTCCGCCGTCTCCAGCAGACGGCCGAGGACCGCCCGCCCCTCGGCGGTGGCCAGGTCGAGCCGGGCCGAGCGCTTGCCGAGGCCCGTGTCGTCCAGCGCGTCCTGGCTCTCCGGCAGCCACGGCGCGTCGAGCCGCAGCACGTCCGCGCCGAGCAGCGCCAGGGTGCGGGTGGCGACGGGCCCGGCCAGCACCCGCGTCAGGTCCAGGACCCGCAGCCCGGCCGTCGCGTACCCGGGCGGGCGGCCGGAGGGCGGCAGGGGCGCACCGCCCGGCGCGAGTGGCCGCCGCTCGGCCAGGGAGTGCCCGGCCGCCGCCACGCCCTGCGGGTGGCGGGCCCAGGTGGCGCGGTCCCGGACCGCGACGGCGAGGCCGCCCGCCGCGTACACCGCCTCCTCGGTGTCGGCCGCGTCCCGCCCGGCGAGCTCGGCGGCCAGCTCGCGCGGCCCCGCGCCCTCGGGCAGCCCGAGGGCTCCGAGGAGCCGGGCGCGGTGGTGCGGGTAGTTGGCGTGGGTGCGGACCCAGCCGTCGGCGGCCCGCCAGAAGCCGGAGAGCGGTGCGAAGGTGACGGGCTCGCGGGCGTTCAGCCGGACCAGCCGGTCGCTGCGGAAGGCGCCGCCCACCGCCCGGTCCGCCACCCGCACCCGGGGTACGGGCCCGCCGCCGCGGGCCGACGCCAGCTCGGCCGCCGCCAGGGAGCAGACGGCCACCGTGGCGCGCGCCAGTGCCGCGGCGGGCAGCGCGGCCCGGTCCAGCGCGGCCGGCGCGCGCTCCTGCGCGATCCGCTCCAGCTGCCCGGGGCCGCCGCCGAGCGCCGCCCACATCTCCCGTGACATGTCGTCCGTCATCCGGCCATCCTGCCGCGTGGGCGGGGGAGGGCACGCGAAAGCCCGGGAACGGGGAAGGAGTCCGGCGCTACGCCGTCGTCCCGCCCGTTCCCGGGCCCAGAGGGTCGAGCGCCGGAGGCCGGCGCCCGGGTCAGCGCCTGGTGACCGCGTCCAGCGCGTCGGCCATGCCCGCGCCGTAGAAGCCGGCGCCTGACTTGCCGCCTTCGCAGACCGCGTCGGCGACGCCGTCACCGTCGAGGTCGTACGGCTCCGGGCAGGCCAGCGTGTCGGCCTGGGCCTTCAGCAGCGCCTTGACCTGGAAGGCCGGGGCCTTCGGATGGGTCGACTTGATCAGCGCGGCGACGCCCGCGACGTGCGGGCCGGCCATCGAGGTGCCCGCCATGTAGCCGTAGCCGCCGCCCGGCAGGGTGCCGAGGATGCGGCCGTCCACGGCCGGGGCCTCGGGGGTCTGCAGACGGGTCGAGTCGCCGCCGGGGGCGGTGATGTCGATGACGCCCTTGCCGTAGTTGGAGTACGACGACTTGAGGTTCTTCGCCCCGGTGGCGGAGACCGTCACGACGCCCGGCAGCTGGGCCGGGATGTCCAGGCAGGTGTCGGGGTCGATCTCACGGTCGACCGGCTCCGAGTCGTTCGGGCTGTCACTGTCCGGCAGGGTGTCGGCGGCCAGGTCCAGGTCGGAGTTGCCCGCCGAGGCGACGTTGACCGCGCCCTTGCGCTCCGCGTACGCCGTCGCCCGGCCGACCGCGTGGACCAGCGCCTTCTGGTCGGCGTCGTCGGTGCAGTTGAACATCCACGGGTCGGTGTAATAGCTGTTGTTGGTGACGTCCACCCCGTGTTCGGCCGCCCACATGAAGCCGCAGACCACGGCCTCGGTGTAGAAGAACCCGTCCGGCTGCGCCACCTTGATGCCCGCGATCTTCACGCCCGGGGCGACACCGGTCATGCCGATGCCGTTCTTGGCGGCGGCGATCTCGCCCGCGATGTGCGTGCCGTGCGGGCTCTCGCCGGCCTGCGGGCGCCAGGCGCCGTCCGCCGTGTCCGGCACGCCGCCCACGCAGTTGACCGAGGCCGCGCGGTCGAAGTTGGGGGCCAGGTCGGGGTGGGTGTCGTCCACGCCGGTGTCGATGACCGCGACGGTCACCTTGCTCGACCCGAGCGACTTCTGGTGCGCCTTGTCGGCCTTGATGGCCGGCAGGTCCCACTGGAGGCCCTGCAGCGGGTCCTCGTCGCCCTCGGCCTTGAGCGCGGCCGCGTCCAGCTGCTTCTCGCTCAGCGCCACCGGGGCACCCATGTCGTGGGTGGACTGCGTGGCGAGCGGCGTGGTCCGGGTCGCGCCGGCGCTCTGCACGCCGGGCACCTTGCGGATCTTCTCCGCGAAGTCGGCCCGCGCCGAGTGCGCCACGACGACACCGATCTTGTCGTACGCCTTGACGACGGTGCCGCCGGCCTTGGCTATCGCTCTCTCGGCGAGAGCCGAAGCGAGCTTGCCCGGCAGGATGTTCACCACGTAGCTGAACTGCTCTCCGTCGGCGGCACCCGCGGTGGTGGCCGTCGTGGCGGCGGGGGCCTCCTCGGCGGCCGAGGCCGTCGTGACGGGGACCAGTACGAGGGACGAGGCCACCGCCAGCCCCATCGGGAGGGCGAACGCGCGGCGCGCGCGTGCGGAGGAAGCGGTCATGAGGCTCTCCGAATTCTGTAAGGAGTGCGCACCACCCGGCCGCCAGGACGCGTGGACCCCCGGCCGGCCGGAGTCGTGCGGAGGACCCGGCATTCGTGCACCGTGGACCGACCGCCCGGCAGCCGATGGCGGCACCTGGGCAGGTACATGACGCGTGTGCAGAACGCAGCCAATCACCAAGCCGCCCTGCCAGCAATGGCCTTCGGGAAGAAATCAACTTCACCGTGAACCACTTCGGCCGGGCCGCCGTGACGTTGTGCAGGGGAGAAGAGCCAGGGGTGCCCCGGTAGGCCCGTATCGCGGCTTCGCGGAAGGCCCCTGGTCCAACCCCCTTACGGATCACGCCCCGGCCGCCTAGCATCGCCAACCGTCGCGTGATCCACATCACTGCGAGGTCCGCGCACCGTCATGCCCACCCCCGCTGAACACCCCATTCCGTCCGGCACGACCGGACTGCCGGGCCCCTCGGTCCCGGCAGCGCCGGCCGGCCCGGTGGACCCGTCACATCCCACCGCACCCGCACCGCGAGGAGATTCCGTGGCTACCGAAGCCTCTCCACCGTCGAAGGGCGAAGCGCCCGACAAGCCCCCTGCCATGCCCTCGACGGCGGCTTTCGTGGAGGCGCAGGAAAGCGCGGAGTTCGGCGAACTCCGCCGTGCCCACCGCTCCTTCGCCTTCCCCCTGACGATCGCCTTCGTCCTGTGGTACCTGCTCTACGTGCTGCTCTCGAACTACGCGGGCGGCTTCATGGGCACCAAGCTCTTCGGCAACATCAACGTGGCCCTCGTCCTTG
Source organism: Streptomyces sp. BBFR102 (assembly GCF_051397025.1). Taxonomy (NCBI): domain Bacteria; kingdom Bacillati; phylum Actinomycetota; class Actinomycetes; order Kitasatosporales; family Streptomycetaceae; genus Streptomyces; species Streptomyces sp. BBFR102. The sequence continues at coordinate 918,743 of NZ_CP195757.1, read as the reverse complement.
GACTCGGCCAGTTCGCCACCACCTTCCTCATCGCCTGGTGGTACTCCCAGCACGCCGCGAAGAAGCTCGACCCGCGCGCCGAGGCGATCAAGGCCCGTCTGGAGGGCGACGCATGAGCACCACGACCACGCTCGCGACAGGAGCGGCCCACCTCGCCGCCAACGAGGCCAGCCAGCACCGCCCGCTGATCATCACGCTCTTCGGCCTCTTCGTCGTCGCCACCCTCTTCATCACCGTGTGGGCCGGCCGCCAGACCAAGAACGCCTCCGACTTCTACGCAGGCGGCCGCCAGTTCACCGGCTTCCAGAACGGACTCGCCGTCTCCGGCGACTACATGTCGGCCGCCTCGTTCCTCGGCATCGCCGGCGCCATCGCCCTCTTCGGCTACGACGGCTTCCTCTACTCCATCGGCTTCCTCGTCGCCTGGCTGGTGGCGCTGCTGCTGGTCGCCGAACCGCTGCGCAACTCCGGCCGCTACACGATGGGCGACGTCCTCGCCTACCGCATGCGCCAACGCCCGGTCCGCACCGCCGCCGGCACCTCCACCATCGTCGTCTCGATCTTCTACCTGCTCGCCCAGATGGCCGGCGCCGGCGTGCTCGTCTCGCTGCTCCTCGGCATCACCAGCGACAGCGGCAAGATCCTCATCGTCGCCCTGGTCGGCGTTCTGATGATCGTCTACGTGACGATCGGCGGCATGAAGGGCACCACCTGGGTGCAGATGGTCAAGGCCGTCCTGCTCATCTTCGGCACCCTGCTCATCACCTTCATGGTGCTGCTGAAGTTCAACTTCAACATCTCCGACCTACTGGGCAAGGCCGCCGAGAACAGCGGCCACGGCGCCGCCTTCCTGGAACCCGGCCTCAAGTACGGCCTGACGCCCACCTCGAAGCTGGACTTCCTCTCGCTCGGCATCGCCCTGGTCCTGGGCACCGCCGGCCTGCCCCACATCCTGATCCGCTTCTACACGGTGCCGACCGCCAAGGCCGCCCGGAAGTCGGTCAACTGGGCCATCGGCATCATCGGCGCCTTCTACCTGATGACCATCGCCCTCGGCTTCGGCGCCGCCGCGCTCATCTCGCCCGAGGAGATCACCGGCTCCAACAAGGCCGGCAACACGGCGGCACCCCTGCTCGCCCTGCACATCGGCGGCGTCGACTCGACGTGGGGCGCGGTCCTGCTCGCCACCATCTCCGCGGTCGCCTTCGCCACCATCCTCGCGGTGGTCGCCGGACTCACCCTCGCCTCGTCCTCGTCGTTCGCCCACGACATCTACGCCAACGTCATCCGCAAGGGCGAGGCCACCGACAAGGAGGAGGTCCGCGCCGCGCGCTGGGCCACCGTCGCCATCGGCATCGTCTCCATCGCGCTCGGCGCCCTCGCCCGCGACCTCAACGTCGCCGGCCTGGTCGCCCTCGCCTTCGCGGTCGCCGCCTCGGCCAACCTCCCGACGATCCTCTACAGCCTCTTCTGGAAGCGCTTCACCACCCAGGGCGCGCTGTGGTCGATCTACGGCGGCCTCGCCTCCTCGGTGCTGCTGGTCCTCTTCTCGCCGGTCGTCTCCGGCAAGGAGACCTCGATGTTCCCGAGCGTCGACTTCGCCTGGTTCCCGCTGGAGAACCCGGGCCTCATCTCCATCCCGCTGGGCTTCCTGCTCGGCTGGCTCGGCACGATGCTGTCGAAGGAGACCCCGGACAAGGAGAAGTACGCCGAGCTGGAGGTCCGCTCGCTGACCGGCACCGGCGCGCACTGACCCGCTCCCCGGCGCCCCACCGGCCCCACGGCCGGCGGCCGGCGCCGGGACGCGCGACCCCGGGCGGATCGGACCGCTGCCGCCCGCCCCCGCCTCGCGTACGCTCGCCAGCAGGCAACGGAACGACGACCACGGGAGCTGGCGCGGCAGATGCTCATCGACACCTACGGCCGAGTCGCCACCGACCTGCGCGTCTCCCTCACCGACCGGTGCAACCTCCGGTGCACCTACTGCATGCCGGAGGAAGGGCTCAGCTGGCTCGCCAAGCCCGACCTCCTCACCGACGAGGAGATCGTGCGGCTGGTCCGTGTCGCCACCACCGCGCTCGGCGTCACCGAGGTCCGCTTCACCGGCGGCGAGCCCCTGCTCCGCCCCGGCCTGGTCGGCATCGTCCAGGAGTGCGCCGCCCTGGAACCGAGGCCGCAGCTCTCCCTCACCACCAACGGCATCGGCCTCGGCCGCACCGCCGGCGCCCTGAAGGAGGCCGGACTCGACCGGGTCAACGTCTCCCTGGACACCCTGCGGCCCGAGGTCTTCAAGACCCTCACCCGACGCGACCGCCACCGCGACGTCCTCGCCGGACTGGCCGCGGCCCACGCGGCCGGCCTGACCCCCGTCAAGGTCAACTCCGTCCTCATGCCGGGCCACAACGCCGACGAGGCCCCCGACCTGCTCGCCTGGGCCGTCGCGCACGGCTACGAGCTGCGCTTCATCGAGCAGATGCCGCTCGACGCCCAGCACGGCTGGAAGCGCGAGGGCATGATCACCGCCGGGGACGTCCTCGCCTCCCTGCGCACCCGCTTCACCCTCACCGAGGAGTGCGCCGGCGAGCGCGGCTCCGCCCCCGCCGAACGCTGGCTGGTCGACGGCGGCCCGCACCGCGTCGGCGTCATCGGCTCGGTCACCCGGCCGTTCTGCGCCGCCTGCGACCGCACCCGGCTCACCGCCGACGGCCAGATCCGCACCTGCCTCTTCGCCTCCGAGGAGACCGACCTGCGGGCCGCGCTGCGCTCCGGTGCCCCGGACGGGGAACTGGCCCGGATCTGGCGGCAGGCGATGTGGGGCAAGAAGGCCGGCTCGGGCCTCGACGACCCCGCCTTCCTCCAGCCCCGGCGCCCCATGTCCGCCATCGGCGGCTGAGCCGCACCCCGCGTACGCGTCGTTCAGCGCGGCTCGTCGGGCGCCTCCCAGTCGGCGAGCGGCACCACGTCCTTGAGGAAGCCGCGCACCCCCAGGAACTGCGAGAGGTGCTCGCGGTGCTCCTCGCAGGCCAGCCAGGTCTTGCGCCGCTCGGGCGGGTGAAGTTTCGGGTTGTTCCAGGCCAGCACCCAGACGGCGGCAGCCCGGCACCCCTTGGCCGAGCAGATCACGGCGTCGGGGTGCCGGGCGCCGCCGAGGGGCCCGGGAAAGTCGGGGAAGTTCACACCCGCGACCCTAACTCCCTCACTCCATACGGATTCCGGCCCCCGGCCCGAGCGGCAGGTCGAAGGCGTAGAAGAGCCCCAGCACCGCCAGCCAGGTCACCAGGAACGGCACCACGAAGACCGCGAGGCGCGACATCAGCGTGCCGAGCTGCGCGCTGGGCTCGTACCGCTTCAGCAGCGCCAGCGCGAGGAAGAGGTACGGGTTGAGCGGGGTGATCATCTGGGTGGCGGAGTCGGCGATGCGGAAGGCGGCCTGGGTGAGGGCCGGCTCCATGCCGATCAGCATGAAGGTCGGCACGAAGACCGGAGCCATCAGCGACCACAGGGCCGAACCGGAGGTGATGAAGAGGTTCAGCACCGCCACCAGCAGCACGAAGAGGACCACCGCGGTGAATCCGGTCAGCCCCACCGACTCCAGCAGCCCCGCACTCTCCACGGCCAGCAGCGTGCCGACGTTCGACGAGTTGAAGACCGCGATGAACTGCGCGATCACCAGGATCAGCACGATGTACGAGGCCATGCCGGTCACCGACTCGGCCATCATCCGCGGCACGTCCGCCGCCTGCTTCACCGTGCGCGCCACCACGCCGTGGACCACGCCGCCGATCAGGAAGGCGCCGAAGAGCAGCGGCACCACGCCGGTGAGCACGGGGGAGGGGACCAGCGCCCCGCCCTCGCCGCGCAGCGGACTGCCCGGCATCAGCCACACCGCCAGCACCACCGCCGCGTAGACGGCGACGGCGGCGCCCGCCGCCAGCAGGGCGCGGAGCTGGAGCGGGGTGACCTCGGCCGAGTGCTCCTCCTCGCCCCGCGGCGCCGAACCGTCCCCGGCCGGCTCCGGCAGCCTCGGCTCCAGCACCTTGGTGATGAGCAGCCCGCCGACCAGCGCCAGCAGCAGGCTGGCGGAGGCGGTGAAGAAGTAGTTGACCAGCAGATGGGTGGCCGCCTCGGCGCTCATCGGCAGCACCTGGGCGGCCTTCTCGGTGATCCCCACGTACAGCGCGTCCAGCGCGCCGACCGTGAAGCCGGCCGCGTAACCGGCGCAGACGCAGGCGAACGCGCCGATCAGCCCGGCCACCGGGTTGCGCCCGGCGGCCCGGAAGGCGATGGCGGCCAGCGGCGGGATGACGAGCATGGCGATGTCGCTCATGACGTGCGCCTGGCAGGCGACGAACGCCACCACGTACGGCAGGACGCGGACCGGGGCGCGGGCGATGGTGGCGCGGACGGCGGTCTCCAGCAGGCCGGACCGCTCGGCCACACCGACCGCCATCATCATCAGCAGCACGGTGCCGAGCGGCGGGAAGCCGGTGAAGTTGACCAGCGCGTTCTCCAGCAGCCAGCTGATCCCCGCGCCGGAGAAGAGCCCCTTCACCTCCAGGTGCTCGTCGGTGCCGGGCACCGTCACCCCCGCGCCGGTGGCGGCGAGGACGGTGGAGACGACGCCGAGCACCAGGAAGAGGACGGAGAAGAGGTAGAAGGGGTGGGGCAGCTTGTTGCCGAAGCGCTCCAGGCCGGTCATCAGCCGGTCGAGTAGGCGTCCGGCCCGGGTGTCGGGCGCGGTGGCGGTGTCCTGCACTGCGGCGGCCTTTCGGGGGGTTGGGGGCGGGGACGTGGCGGCGAGGGGGTCAGCCGCGCGGCAGGGTGTCCTTGCGGACCACGCCGGACCGGGCGACCAGGCGGACCGAGGCCGGGTCGGCGAGGGAGGCGACGTCGGACAGCGGGTCGCCGTCGCAGACCACGAGGTCGGCCTCCTTGCCCACCTCCAGCGTCCCGACGCGGTCCTGGACGCCGAGCAGTTCGGCGGCGACCCGGGTCCCGGCGGCGATGGCGCCCTCGGGGGACATGCCGAGCGCCACCAGGTGCATCAGCTCCCGCAGGTTCCGGCCGTGCGGCACCATCGCGGAGTCGGTGCCCAGGGCGATCTTCACCCCGTCGGCGATGGCCGCCGAGATGTTCTCCTTGGTCACCCCCGACCAGCGGACCTTCTTCTCGTAGTGCGAGGGCTCCATCCGGCTGCGGTCGATGCCGTCGAAGACGGTGGAGAGGGTCGGTACGACGTATGTGCCGTGCTCGCCCGCCAGCTGCCGCGCGTGCGCGTCCAGGCCGTAGCCGTGCTCGACGCTGGTGACGCCGCCGCGGATGGCGTTGAGGATGCCCGCCGTGCCCTGCGCGTGCGCGGCCACCGGGCGGCCACCGTGCCGGGAGACCTCGTCGACGACGGTGCGGATCTCCTCCTCGCTGAGCCCCTCGTCGTCCGGGTGGTCGTGCGGGCTGCTCATGCCGCCGGTGGCGCAGAGCTTGATCACGTCGGCGCCGTCCCGCAGCAGCCGCCGCACCGCCACCCGCACCTCGTCGGGGGAGTCGGCGATCTCGCTCAGCCCCGCCGACGGGTCGAAGCCGCCGGGCAGGGAGAAGTCCGCGTGCCCGCCGGTGTGCCCGAGCAGCCGTACGGCGGTCCGGATACGCGGCCCCTCGGCCAGCCCCGCCTCGACGGCCGTGCGGTACCCGGCGGACAGGCCGCCCAGGTCGCGCACGGTGGTCACGCCCGCCTCCAGGGTGCGCCGCATCCGCTCGGCGGTACGGAAGACCTCCATCGTCGGGTCGAGCCGCGCCCGGTTGCCCAGATCCTTGGCGGTCTCCACACCGAGGTGCACGTGGCAGTCGATGAACCCGGGCAGCACGGTCCGCCCGGCCACGTCCACGACCCGGTCGCCGGGCGCCGCCACGGGCGCCCCCGCCGCCGGACCGACGTACCGCAGCACGCCGTCCGCGTCCGCGCACACCACACCGTCGGTGACGGGGGCGGCGCCGGTGCCGTCCACGATGCGGGCGCCGGTGATCCTGAGGGGGGTGGCGGTGGTCACAGGTGACTCCTTCTTCTGCCGGCGGCGCGCAGGCGAGGGCCGCCCCAGCGGCGGCCGGGCCTCCACGCCGGAACGTGCGTGTGACGGAGCACGCTGGAACGCCAGGATCACGGCACGGTTTAATCGCCTGATCCGGTCACAGGGAGAGATCCAATGCAGGAATCCATCACACCGGGCTCCCGCGAGGGGCGGACCGATCAGCCGTGGAGCGCCCCGGAACGGCTCTGGCCGAGGCCCGCCGCGCCGCCCGGCCCCGGCGACGCGCGTCCGCTGCCCGCCCTGACCGAACTGGACCTCGCCGTCGTCAACGCCCTCCAGATCCAGCCGCGCGCCCCCTGGTCACTGGTGGGCGAGGTGCTGGGCGTCGACGCCGCCACGGTGGCCCGCCGCTGGAGGCGGCTGTGCGACTCCGGCACCGCCTGGGTCGACGGCTACTGGCCGCCCGCCGACGACGGGCAGGTCCGCGCCCAGGTCGAGATCGTCACCGAGGCGGACCGCTCCTGGGAGATCGGCCGGATCATCGCCCACGACCCGGAGACGATGAGCGTCAAGCACACCTCCGGCGCCCGCGACCTCCTCGCCATCGTCTGGGCCTACGACATGGACGGCCTGGTCGACTACATCGGCGGCCGGATCGCGGGCCTGCCGGGCGTCCACCTCACCCGCACCCACGTCATCACCGGCGCGCCCTTCGAGGGGAGCCGCTGGCGGCTGCGGAGCCTGTCCGCAGGCCAGCGGGCCCGCCTCGCCCCGCCCGCCGCCCCGGCCAGGCCCGAGCCGGTCACCACCGTCGACCGGCGGATCGCGGTGGCCCTCGGCGAGGACGGGCGGATGCCGCTGGCCGAACTGGCCCGGCGGGCGGGGACCAGCGTCGCCACCGTCGGCCGACGGGTGCGGCGGCTGGTGGGCAGCGGGCAGTTCGTGCTGCGCTGCAGCCTCGCCCGGCCGCTCACCGGCTGGCCCGTCTCGGTGGTCTACTTCGCTTCGGTCCCCGCCGAACACCTCGACGCCGCCACCGCCTCACTGCGCACCCTGCCCGAACTGCGGCTGTGCACCGTCACCGCCGGGCCGCACAACCTCATCCTCGACGTGTGGCTGCGCGGTGTCCCCGAGGTGCACACTCTGGAGGCCCATCTCGTGCAGGAACTGGCCCACTTGCGCTTCCGCGTCGATGACCGGGTGATGGTGCTGCGGACCGAGAAGAACGTCGGCCGGGTCCTCGACCGGCGGGGCCGCAGCCTGCGCGCCGTCCCGATGGAACTCCCGGAGGCACTCGCCTGACACCCCGTCAGGCACCGTGGAGAACAGAGGAAAACGACGCCGGGCAGCCACGGGGGGAGCTGCCCGGCGTCGGTCCGTCGCTCCGACGGGGGATGCGGAGCGCTCCCGAAGTATGTCACGGGGTGCCCGGTGCGGTGCACCGGAACAACATGATTGATCTGAGCTTTTCTTGAGGTTTCCGGAGGGTGGGTCGGGGGCGTCGGCAACACCCCAGTTCAGAGCCGGTGGCCGGTCCCGGACGGGCTCAGGCGGAAGGCGCCTTACCCTCGCTCCGCGCTCCGCCGGACTCCCGCACGGCCGTCGGAGGCAGCTCGTACGCCCCCGAGGGCAGCGCCTTCAGGCCGGAGGGCACGTACGCGTCGGGCAGGCCCGGGGCGTTCTCCCGTCCGGCGTTGGCGATCACCACCGCCACGTAGGGGAGGAGGACACCCAGGACGAGGGCGCCGATCGCCACGTACCGCTCGACGTTCCACAGGGCCGCCGCCGCGATCACCGACAGGGTGCGTACCAGCATCGCGATCACGTAGCGCCGCTGGCGGCCCCGCACGTCGTCCGCGAGGGACTTCCGGGCTCCGGTGATCCGGATGACCTCGGCTCCGCGCCGCTTCCGCATCCGCTCCGCCACCCTTCCTCGCCCCTGTGGGGCCCGGGAGAAACCAGGTCCGTCCGCCGGGGGCCAGACCGCCCCGGCGGGCCTCAGATTACGCCCGCCCGCCCGGGCGGGCACCGGCGGGTGGCCTCCTGGGCATGTCCGACATGCGTCGAACGCGCGCCGGGCGGAGACTGGAGCGACGATCCGCCTCCCCAGGAGGAGATATGAGCTGGTTGTGGGCCATCATCGTCGGCCTGATCCTGGGTCTGCTCGCCAAGGCGATCCTGCCCGGGAAGCAGCAGATCCCCATCTGGCTGACGGTGATCTGCGGAATCATCGGCAGCGTCATCGGCAACTCCGTGGCGAGCGGGATCGGCGTCGAGGACACGCGAGGCATCGACTGGATCAGGCACGTCCTCCAACTCGCCGGCGCCGTCCTCGTCGTCTGGATCGGCGACATCCTCTGGGCCAAGGTCAGGGGCCGGCCACGCGCCTGACCCGGCAGACGGAACGCCGCTGCCCCGGTCCCCCTTCCGAAGGGGGCCGGGGCAGCGGCGTACGCGTCCGTGTCAGCCGGCGATCTCCACCGCGGCCAGGTTCTTCTTGCCGCGCCGCAGTACCAGCCACCGGCCGTGCAGCAGGTCCTCGGGAGCCGGGACAGCGTCCTCGGCGGTGACCTTGACGTTGTTCACGTAGGCACCGCCCTCCTTCACCGTCCGGCGGGCGGCCGACTTGCTGGCCACCAGGCCGGTCTCCGCCAGCAGGTCCACCACCGGGGCGAAGCCGTCGGCCCGCACGTGCGGCAGCTCGTGCAGGGCCGCCTCCAGCGTCGCCGCGTCCAGGTCCGCCAGCTCGCCCTGGCCGAAGAGCGCCTTGGAGGCGGCGATCACGGCCCGGCACTCGTCCTCGCCGTGGACCAGCGTGGTCAGCTCCTCGGCCAGCGCCCGCTGCGCGGTCCGCGCCTGCGGCCGCTCCTCGGTGACCTTCTCCAGCTCCTCCAGCTCCTCACGGCTGCGGAAGGACAGGATGCGCAGGTACCGCGAGACGTCCCGGTCGTCGGTGTTGAGCCAGAACTGGTAGAAGGCGTACGGCGTGGTCATCGAGGCGTTCAGCCAGATCGCGCCGCCCTCGGACTTGCCGAACTTGGTGCCGTCCGCCTTGGTCATCAGCGGCGTCGCCAGGGCGTGCACCCGGGCGTCCGGCTCCAGGCGGTGGATCAGGTCGATGCCCGCCGTGAGGTTGCCCCACTGGTCGCTGCCGCCCTGCTGGAGGGTGCAGCCGTGGTTCCGGTAGAGCTGGAGGAAGTCCATGCCCTGCAGGAGCTGGTAGCTGAACTCGGTGTAGCTGATGCCCTCCTGCGACTCCAGGCGGCGGGCGACCGACTCCTTGGTGAGCATCTTGTTGACCCGGAAGTGCTTGCCGATGTCCCGCAGGAACTCGATGGCCGAGAGGTTCGCGGTCCAGTCGAGGTTGTTGACCATCCGGGCGGGGTTGGGCAGGGACGGGTCGAAGTCGAGGAAGGGCTCGATCTGGTCCCGCAGCCGGTTCACCCACTCCGCGACGGTCTCGGGGGAGTTCAGCGTGCGCTCGGCGGTCGGGCGCGGGTCGCCGATCTGGCCCGTCGCGCCGCCGACCAGCGCCAGCGGCCGCAGGCCGGCCCGCTGGAGCCGCCGCATGGTCAGCACCTGCACCAGGTGGCCGACGTGCAGGCTGGCCGCCGTCGGGTCGAACCCGCAATAGAAGGTGACGGGCCCGTCCGCGAGAGCCTTGCGCAGAGCGTCTTCGTCGGTGGACTGGGCGAACAGCCCGCGCCACTTCAGCTCGTCGACGATGTCCGTCACGATCCACTGTCTCCTTGAACGATGGTGAAGGGGCAAGCACGACCCCCCGGCCAGTGTATGGGCGCCCCGGAGGACCGCGAGGCCGCCACCCGTTCCGGCCCTGCGGACTGTAGGGACCCGACAGTGCCGCCCGCACGCCCCTGTCGGTGACCGATTCTTCGGTTGCCCGTGCGTACCGATAGGTTTTCGGCTGTAGTCGCTCCCGCACAACCGCAACCGAAAGGGTGGTCCGTTGAGCCGCTCGGTTCTCGTCACCGGAGGAAACCGGGGCATCGGCCTCGCCATCGCCCAGGCCTTCGCCGACGCAGGCGACAACGTCGCCATCACCTACCGCTCCGGTGAGCCGCCCGCCGGTTTCCTCGCCGTCAGGTGCGACATCACCGACGCCGAGCAGGTGGAGCAGGCGTACAAGGAGATCGAGGAGAAGCAGGGGCCCGTGGAGGTGCTGGTGGCCAACGCCGGCGTCACCAAGGACCAGCTTCTGATGCGGATGTCCGAGGAGGACTTCACCTCCGTCCTCGACACCAACCTCACCGGCACCTTCCGCGTGGTCAAGCGCGCCAACCGCGCCATGCTCCGCGCCCGCAAGGGCCGTGTCGTGCTGATCTCGTCCGTCGTGGGCCTCCTCGGCTCCGCCGGCCAGGCCAACTACGCCGCCTCCAAGGCCGGACTGGTCGGTTTCGCCCGTTCGCTCGCCAGGGAGCTGGGCTCGCGCAACATCACCTTCAACGTCGTCGCCCCGGGCTTCGTCGACACGGACATGACCAAGGTCCTCACCGACGAGCAGCGCGCCGGGATCGTCGGCCAGGTCCCGCTGGGCCGCTACGCGCAGCCCGCGGAGATCGCCGCCGCCGTCCGGTTCCTCGCCTCCGACGACGCCGCGTACATCACTGGAGCCGTCATCCCCGTTGACGGCGGATTGGGCATGGGTCACTGATCGCCATGAGTGGACTTCTCGCAGGCAAGCGCATCATCGTCACCGGCGTCATCACCCAGGCGTCGATCGCCTTCCACGTCGCCCGCCTCGCCCAGGAGGAGGGCGCGGACGTCGTCCTCACCGGCTTCGGCCGCCTCTCCCTGGTGGAGCGCATCGCCAAGCGCCTCCCCAAGCCCGTCCCGGTCATCGAGCTGGACGTGCAGAACGAGGAGCAGCTCGCCTCGCTCGCGGGGAAGGTCGCCGAGCACTACGGCGACGACGCCGGCGTGGACGGGGTCGTGCACTCCATCGGCTTCGCGCCGCAGGACGCCTTGGGCGGCAACTTCCTCAACACCCCGTGGGAGTCGGTCGGCACCGCCGTCCACGTCTCGGCGTACTCCCTGAAGTCGCTGACCATGGCGCTCCTGCCGCTGCTGGAGAAGCGCGGCGGCTCGGTCGTCGGCCTCACCTTCGACGCCACCCTCGCCTGGCCGAAGTACGACTGGATGGGCGTCGCCAAGGCGGCTCTGGAGTCGACCAGCCGCTACCTCGCCCGCGACCTCGGCCCGAAGAACATCCGCTGCAACCTCGTCTCCGCCGGACCTCTCGGCTCCATGGCCGCCAAGTCCATCCCCGGCTTCGAGGACCTGGCCACGGTCTGGGACGAGCGCTCCCCGCTCTCCTGGGAGCTGAGCGACCCCGAGCCGGCCGCGCGCGGTGTCGTGGCGCTGCTCTCCGACTGGTTCCCGAAGACCACCGGCGAGATCGTCCACGTCGACGGCGGCCTCCACGCCCTCGGCGCCTGACCTCGGCGTACGCGCCTCCCGACGCCCCGTCCCCGCCCTCGGCGGGCGGCGGGGCGTCGCCCGTTCGGGTGACCCGGCGGGCGGCGCGACGGGGCGGACCGCAGGGTGGAGCACGAGTAACCCCTTGTGGTGCAGCAGCGCCCCGGCCTCACCGGTCCGGGGCGCAGTACGGCCGAGGAGGTCCCTCTCGTGCACGTGTCCTGGAGCCCGCCCCGCCCCGCCGTCCGCCGTGGTCGCGCCGCCGCGGTCGCGCTGCTCCTGCCGCTGCTGACGGTCTCCCCGGCACAGGCGGCCGACGAGGACCCGCCCCCACGCCCGTTCGGCGCCCACTGCCGGGTGATCACCGAGGGCGCCGAGGTCACCGGCTACTGCCACAACCCGTACCCCGAACCCGACCGGGTCCGGCTCCACCTGCGGTGCGCCGCCTGGTGGGACCTGGACACCGACGGCCCGGCCCGCGAGGTCGGCCCCGCCCGCACGGTCGAGCTGACCGGCCGGTGCTGGCAGGCGGTCCACTCCGCCTGGGTCAGCCACGCCCGCTGAGCCGCCGGGCCCCGCTCACCGCTGCCAGAGCCGCCCGGGCCGGCACATCAGCGGGTAGGTGGCCGCCTCGGCCCCGGCCCGCTCCGCGTCGCCCGCGCGGATCGCGTCGACCAGACGGGTGTGGTCCATGTGGTTCTCCGGCTGGAGCTGGTCGCCGATGTCCCCGCGCAGCCAGTGCCGCAGCACCTCGCCGAGGTCGGCGTGGAGTGCGGTCAGCACGTCGTTGTGGGAGGCCGAGACCACCGCGAGGTGGAAGGTGGTGTCCGCCTGGACGAACCGCTCCGCGTCCCCCGACTCCCAGGCGTCCTCCCGGCGCCGCAGCAGCGCGTCGAGCTGGGCGAGGTCCTTCTCGGTTCGGCGCGCGGCGGCCAGCTCGGCGCCGGCCGACTCCAGGGTGGCGCGCAGCTCGGCGATGTGCCGGGGATCGGCGTCGGCGAACCTGCGGTGCATCACCCCGGCGAGTTCGCTGGCGGCCACCACGTAGGTGCCCGAGCCCTGCCGGATGTCGAGCAGGCCGTTGTGGGCGAGGGCCCGTACCGCCTCGCGCACCGTGTTCCGGGCCACGCCGAGCTGCTCCACCAGCTCCGGCTCGGTGGGGATGCGGGAGCCGACGGGCCATTCCCCGGAGGTGATCTGCTGGCGCAGCTCGGCGATGACCTGCTCGGACAGGGCCGAGCGGCGGGGCGAAGTCAGCGGCATGTCGGACCTTCGTGCGGTCGGGCCCCGGCGCCGGAGGGGTGTCGCGGCGGCCGGGTGCGGGAGGGGATGGACACAGACGGTACCGAAAGGCGGCCGAGGTCCAGGCCGAGCGGGCCGTGGCGTCGAGGGCCATGCGCACCGTACGACGATTGGACAACCAATCATCCCATGAATCTATGATGGCGCCCATGGCACGCGAGGACAGCGAGACGAGGACGGCCCCCGCGACCCGGCGGTCCGCACCCACCGAGCGGTTCGCCGCGCCCTTCGCGGTGCGCACCTGGGCCATGCGGCTCATGCCGCTCGCCGTCGTCCTCGCCGCGCTCAACCTCCGCCCCGCCATCACCAGCCTCGGCGCCCTCCTCGAAGAGGTCCGCGACGGGCTCGGCATGAGCGGCAGCACCGCCGGGCTGCTCACCTCCGTGCCGCCGTTCTGCTTCGCCCTCTTCGGCGTCATGGCGCCCCGGCTGGCCCGCCGGTTCGGCCCGCCCGCCGTGGTCTGCGCCGGGATGGCCGCCCTCGCGACCGGCCTGCTGGTCCGCCCCTTCACCGGCGCCACCCCGGCGTTCCTGCTCTTCAGTGCCCTGGCCCTGATGGGGATCGCGGTCAGCAACGTCCTGATGCCGGTCATCGTCAAGCGCTGGTTCCCCGACCGGGTCGGCACCATGACCGGCCTCTACTCCATGGCGCTGGCCGTCGGCACCTCCGCCGCGGCGGCCGTCACCGTCCCGCTGACCCGCGCCCTCGGCGACGACTGGCGCTTGGGCCTGCTGGTCTGGGCGGCCCTCGCCGTCGCCGCCGTCCTGCCCTGGCTGCTGTTCGTGCGCGAGCGCCACGAGCTGACCGCCCCCGCCGGGGAACCGGCCGCCAGGCTCAGCATGGTCCGCAGCCCCACCGCCTGGGCCCTCGCCGTCTTCTTCGGCCTCCAGGCCACCGGCGCCTACATCACCATGGGCTGGATGGCGCAGATCTTCCGCGACGCCGGGGTCGCCGCGGGCACCGCCGGCATCCTGCTCGCCGTCACCATGGCCATGGGCATCCCGCTCGCCTTCGTCATCCCCCGCGTCGCCATCCGCCTGCCCCGCCAGGGCCCGGTCGTGGTCGTCCTCGGCACCTGCGGCCTCATCGGCTACGCCGGGCTCCACCTCTGGCCGGTAGGCGGCGCCTGGCTCTGGGCCGTCCTGCTCGGCGTCTCCAACTGCGCCTTCCCGCTCGCCCTCACCATGATCGGCATGCGCGCCAGGACGGGACCCGGGGTCGCCTCGCTCTCCGCCTTCGCCCAGAGCACCGGATACCTCATCTCCATCCCCGGCCCGCTCCTGGTCGGCGTCCTCTACCAGCACAGCGGCGGCTGGGGCCTGCCCATCGCGCTCATGGCCGCCCTGATGGTGCCGCAGATCATCGCCGGCGTCCTCGCGGGCAAGAACCGCGTCATCGAGGACGAGGCCGCCGCGCGGGCCTGACCCGGGTCCGCCAGGGCCGGGCGGCGATGCGAAACTAGGGTCCATGGGCGTACTGGAACCGAATCCTCCGAACGGGCAGCGCAAGTTTCTCGGCCTGCTCAGCCTGATACTCGGCATCAGCGTGATCATCGGCATCATCGCCACCGTCGCCTCACCCTGAGGCGGCGGGGCCACCGGCCCGCCCCCGTCTCCGGTGGGGGTGGGGCCAGCCCCACCTTCCCCTAGGGGGCGGGCGTCAGGGGCGACTGGGTGGAACGCCTGATGGGCCAGGCGCCCTCGCCCGCGTACGTTCGAAGCGTGTGGCCGCACCGGGGCCCCGCAGCCCTCCCGACGGCGCCGCACACCGTCATGTACGCGTGCGACCGCTGCCAGGAGGCGCCATGCAGGCCCCGACGACCGAGCCTGCGGGGACCCCCGCCCACCCCGGCCTGCCCTGGTGGGCCCTGGCCCTGCCGGTGCTCACCTTCGCCGCGCTGCTGCTGCTCGCCTTCGGGCCCACCGCCGCGTCAGCGAGCGGCGACCCGGTCCTCCCCCAGTTGCTGGAGCGGGTCCAGCGCACCCTCGCCCACCACCCCGGCTGACCTTCGCGGGGCACCGGCACCCGAAGGGGGAGCGACCGCCAACTCCCGGCGCCGCACCCCTCGTTTCGTGCGAAGCTGGGAATCATGAGTGCCGCTGAGCCGTCCACCGGGACCACCCCCGGACCGTCCCCCGTCCGCACCATCGCCGTCGTCCGCCACGCCAAGGCCGAATGGTCCGACGGCGGCGACCACGAGCGCCCGCTGACCGACCGGGGCCGCCTGGACGCCCCCGCCGTCGGCAGCCGGCTCGCCGCCAGCGGCCTCCCCTTCGGCCTGGCCCTCTGCTCCACCGCCACCCGTACCCGCGAGACCTGGCGCCTGGCCGTCGCCGAACTGCCCCGGCGCCCCAGGACCGTCTACGAGGAGCGGGTCTACGAAGCGTCGCCCGGCGAGCTGATCGCCGTGCTCAACGAAGTCGACGACGAGGTCCGGAACCTCGTTCTGGTCGGCCACAACCCAGGTGTCCAGGGCGTCACCGAGGTCCTGGCCGGCAGCGCCGAGCAGGAGGCCGCCGCCCTGATCGGCCGCCGCGGCTTCCCCACCGCCGCCCTCGCCCTGCTGGCCTTCACCGGCCCCTGGAAGAGCCTGGAGCCCGCCTCGGCGACCCTCACCGAGTTCTGGACCCCGCACCCCGGCTGACCTGCCCGGCCCCCGGCGTACGGCCCGGGCCGGCCCCCCTGAGCGGAGAGCCGGCCCGTGGTGCCTACCCCTACGGCGGGACGGATGGTCAGGAGTCGAGGGCGTCGGCCGCCTCGACCTCCTCGCGGGTGATGCCCAGCAGGTACAGCACGGTGTCCAGGAACGGCACGTTGACCGCGGTGTGGGCGGCCTCGCGGACCAGCGGCTTGGCGTTGAAGGCCACACCGAGGCCCGCCGTGTTCAGCATGTCGAGGTCGTTGGCGCCGTCCCCGATCGCCACCGTCTGGTTGAGCGGCAGCCCCGCCTCGGCCGCGAACCGGCGCAGCAGCCGCGCCTTGCCCGCCCGGTCCACGATCTCCCCGGTGACCCGGCCGGTCAGCTTCCCGCCGACGACCTCCAAGGTGTTGGCCTGCGCGAAGTCCAGCCCGAGCCGCTCCTTGAGGTCGTCGGTGACCTGCGTGAAGCCGCCCGAGACCACCCCGACCTGATAGCCGAGGCGCTTCAGCGTCCTGATCAGCGTGCGCGCGCCGGGCGTCAGTCTCACCTCGCCGCGCACCTTCTCGATCACGGAGGCGTCGAGCCCCGCCAGCAGCGCCACCCGGGCGTGCAGCGACTGCTCGAAGTCCAGTTCACCGCGCATCGCCGCAGCCGTCACCTCGGCCACCTGCTCCTCGCAGCCCGCGTGGGCCGCGAACAGCTCGATGACCTCGTCCTGGATCAGCGTCGAGTCGACGTCCATCACCACCAGCCGCTGCGCGCGGCGCCCGAGGCCGGAGGCCATCACGGCGATGTCCACGCCGAGCGCCGCCGCCTGGGTCGCCAGGGCGGTCCGCAGCGCCTCGGTCCCGGCGCCGGAGACAGCGAACTCCACTGCCGTCACAGGGTACTTGGCGAGCCGGAAGATACGGTCGATGTTGCCGCCGGTCTCGGTGATCCGGGCCGCTATGGCGGCGGTCGACTCGGAGGTCAGGGGGTTGCCGAGGACGGTGACGTGCGAGCGGCCGACGCCGCGCGGCCGGTTGTCGCCCGTACCGGAGATGATCTCGGCCTGGAGCTTCAACGACTCGGCCCAGCCGTGCACGGTCGCCCGCAGCTCTCCCTCGCTCACCCCCGCCGGCTCCGTCACCAGGGCGCACAGCACGATGCGCCCCCGGGTCACGACTTGCTCGATGTCGACCACGTCGACGGAGAACGCCGCGAGGGTCTCGAATAGGCCCGCGGTGATTCCCGGGCGGTCCTTGCCGAAGATCTTGACGAGCAGAGTGGGGACGTCGGCGGCCGGTGCGCCGTTGGTCTCTGGGGGCTGCGATGCGCTCATGGTGTTCCCACCGTATCCAAAGCGGTCCCGGGCGCGTTTGCGGTGCCGAAGGATGGACAGCGGCCGCCGCGGCCCGGCAGACGGGAGCGTGAGACGGCCGGAAACCGACGCCGCCCCAGGGGAGCGATGCTCCGCTTCGAGTTGTTTGCCCGGCGTGCGCGGGCCCAACGCGAGCCCGGCCACGAGGTCTTCACGGTGGCCCGACTTTCGGTCGGGGGGCTCGGCCTGGAATAGTTCCCCCTCGATGTTCGACATCCCTAGACCCCCGTCCACGGGGGCTAATCGGGGGACAACTCAGTGGGGCTGGAGTGCCGGAACTCGTACTGGAAGTGAACGGACGGTCCTGGACGCTTGATGCGTCCCGGCCATACACCCTCGGACGTGATCCGCAAGGAGATATCGCACTCGACGACGCCAGGGTCTCCTGGCGGCACGCGTCGATCAGCTGGAGAGGCGGGAGCTGGGTCATCGAGGACCACGGCTCCACCAACGGCACCTTCGTCGAAGGGCGCCGAGTCCGGCAGCAGGAGATCGGTCCCGGTGCGGCCGTCAACCTCGGCAACGCCACCGACGGACCGCGTCTGAACCTCAGCGGTGCCGCGCAGGGAGCCGCACCGCAGGGCGCGCAGCAGACGCCCGCGCAGCAGCAGGCGGGAGGCTGGGCGGCTCAGGCCCCGGCCCAGTCGGCCGCGCCCGGGCGGTCCCCGCAGCACGGCCAGGGGCAGTACGCGCAGCAGGAGTGGCAGGCGCCGCAGCAGCAGGTGCCCGCGCAGGGCCGGGCCCCGCACGCGGCGCAGCAGCAGCCGCAGGGTGGGCGGCAGCAGGGCGCCCAGCCGGTCCACGGCGACCGCAGCCCGACCACGTTCCACCAGCTCGCCCTCGGCCGCAGGATGCGGATCGGCCGTGCGCTGGAGAACGAGCTGGTCGTCTCCGACCTCCAGGTCTCGCGGCTGCACGCGGAGTTCACCGCGACGCCCGACGGCCGGTTCGAGCTGCGCGACCTCGGCTCGCACAACGGCACGTACCTCAACGGTCAGCCGATACCGAAGTCGGGCACCGCGCTGATCGGGCCGAACGACATCGTCGGTGTCGGTCACTCGACGTTCCGGCTGGTGGGGGACCGGCTGGAGGAGTTCGTCGACACCGGCGAGGTGTCCTTCTCCGCCCGCCACCTGACGGTCACCGTCGACGGCGGCAAGCAGATCCTCAAGGACGTCTCCTTCGGCGTCCCGGAGAAGTCGGTCATCGCGGTGATCGGCCCCTCCGGCTCCGGCAAGTCGACGCTGCTCAAGGCGCTCACCGGGTACCGCCCGGCCGACCAGGGCGACGTCCTCTACGACAACCGGAACCTCTACAAGCAGTTCGCCGAGTTGCGGCAGCGCATCGGTCTGGTCCCGCAGGACGACATCCTGCACAAGGAGCTGACCGTCAAGAAGGCCCTCAAGTACGCGGCCAAGCTCCGCTTCCCCGCGGACACCACGGAGGCGGAGCGGCAGTCCCGGATCGACGAGGTCCTCGGGGAGCTGAAGCTCGACATCCACAAGGAGAAGAAGGTCACCTCCCTCTCCGGCGGCCAGCGCAAGCGCGTCTCGGTCGCCCTGGAGCTGCTGACCAAGCCCTCCCTGATCTTCCTCGACGAGCCGACCTCCGGCCTCGACCCGGGCATGGACCGCGACGTCATGCAGCTGCTGCGCGGCCTCGCCGACGACGGCCGAACCGTCCTGGTCGTCACCCACTCGGTGGCCGAGCTGGCGCTCTGCGACAAGCTCCTGGTGATGGCGCCGGGCGGCTCCGTGGCGTACTTCGGCCCGCCCGAGGAGGCGCTGAACTTCTTCGGCTACCAGACCTGGGCCGACATCTTCTCCGCCTTCGAGAACTACCGCGACTACGACTGGGCGGACCGCTGGAAGGGCTCGCAGCACTACCAGATGTACGCGGCCGACATCGACGCCGTCGCCTCGCAGCCCAGCGCGGTCCCGTCGGTCGAGGCGATCCGCCCGCCCAAGCCGCAGGCGTGGGGCTCGCAGCTGCTGACGCTGATGCGCAGATACGCCTCGGTGATCGCCTCCGACAAGGGGTTCCTGGGGCTGATGCTGGTCCTGCCGGCCGTGCTCGGCGTGGTCTCCACGGTGATCCCGGCCGACTTCGGCCTGGCCCCGCCGACGCCGCCGGCGATCTTCAACAGCACCGCCGGGACGATCATGCTCATCATCATGGTCGGCATGTGCTTCTCCGGCGCCGCCAACTCGGTCCGCGAGCTGATCAAGGAACGCGTCATCTACGAACGGGAACGGGCCACCGGCCTCTCCCGCTCGGCGTACCTGATGTCGAAGGTCATCGTCCTCGGCGTGATCACCGCTGTGCAGGGCGTCATCATCTGCGCCATCGGCTTCTTCCCGCGCGACCTGCCCGAAGAGGGCCTGGTCCTGCCCCCGGCGGTCGAGCTGTGCCTGGTCGTCATCGCGCTGGGCTTCACCTCGATGATGTTCGGCCTGGTCATCTCCTCGCTGGTGAAGACCTCCGAGAAGACCATGCCGCTGCTGGTGATGTTCTCGATCGTCCAGGTCGTCTTCACCGGCGTCCTCTTCAAGGTCTTCGGCTCGCCGGGGCTGGAGCAGGTCGCCTGGCTGATGCCCTCGCGCTGGGCCATGGCCGGCGCGGCCACCACCTTGGACCTCACCCACCTCATGCCGCCGTGGGACCGCGAGAACCCGACCGACCTCGACCCGCTCTGGGAGTCCACGGTCGCCCAGTGGGGGGTGAACGTCACCGTGCTCCTGGTGATGGCCGCGGTCTGCGGCTTCGCCGTGGCACGGCTGCTGCGCCGCCACGAGCCCGAGGTGATGCGCAAGTGACACGTCGAGCCGGGCCGCACCGGCGGCCCGGCTGCTGACACGCCGCGAGGGCGGCACCCGGTCCGGGTGCCGCCCTCACTGCTGTCCTCAGGTGCGGAACGCGCCTCCGCGAGAGGTCCGGATCAGTACGCGCTGTCGACGTTGTCGATGGTGCCGTACCGGTCGGCCGCGTAGTTGGCGGCGGCGGTGATGTTGGCGACCGGGTCGTACAGGTCGTGCTTGGTGCCGGCGACGTGGTAGGTGTCGAAGGTCGGCTGGATGACCTGGAGCAGACCCTTGGACGGGATGCCGTTGATGGCGTTGATGTCCCAGTTGTTGATCGCCCGCGGGTTGCCCGACGACTCACGCATGATGTTGCGGTGCAGACCCTCGTAGGAACCGGGGATGCCCTTGTCCTGCATGATGTCGAGGGCCTCGCGGATCCAGCCGTCGAGGTTGTTGGCGTAGGCCGGCGTCGAGCGCTCGGCGGAGCGGCTCGCCGACTCCTCGGACTTCCGCTCGTTGGCGGCCTTCTTCTCCGCCTCGGCCTTCTTGACGGCGTCGGCCTGCTTCGCGGCTTCGGCCTTCTCGACGGCCTCGGCGGCGGACTTCGCGCCCTGGTAGGCGACGACCTGCTGCTGGGCGACGTGGTCGCTCAGCGCGGAGCTCTGCTCCCACTGCTTGGCGGTCGACCACGCGGGGGCCGCGACGGACTGGGAGGCGGCGACAGGCTCGATCTCGGTCGAGGACGAGCCCGGAACGAGGGAGACCGTCAGGGCGGCGATGCCCGCGGTGGCGACACCGGCGATGGAGATCTTCTGGTTTCGGGTCAGCGTGTTCAGACCGGGAATGCGGGACTGCGTCATGGGAAGGACCTCTTCGTGTAGCGGAGGTCGCTCTCGGCTCGGCGGGGACAGTTGCGATGTTCCGGCACTAACGCTGCGGGGGTGTTGGCCCGTCGCAGCGCCGAGCGACGTGAGCCATTGTTAGCGGCAGCAAAAACGCGTGGCAATGATGTGACGTACGAAGTCAGGTAGTGGACGCCGGACGCGAAGACTCCTCGCTTGTCCCTTTTACGCCTCGCCAAACCAGGCTTTTCGGGTCCACTAACCCGCTTCGTACGTGACCTGGGCCCTATGCCGGGCCTCACAGGCCACCCCCCTCGATCTCGCACTCCGTTGCCAGTGCAACGCTTTCCGTGACCGATTTCGAGGGGGTTCCCGGGAAGCGGGCGTTTCGCCGGGTACGCCCCGCCGGGGCCGCGCCTGCCCAAGGAGGCGGACTCCCATGCCCGCCCCTTGCTACGGCGTCCTCAGTCCCGCCGCGCCAGCAGATGCACGTCCCCTGACTCGTGCCACAGCAGCCGTGCCCGCACGGCTGCCTCGTAGCCGCGCTCCACGGCGGCCGGCCCCGCGACCGCCTCCAGCATCAGCAGGTGGGAGGCGTCCGGCTCGTGCAGGCCGGTCAGCAGCCCGTCCACGACGCGCACCCCGCGCCCGGGGGTCACCACCAGGCCGGTCCAGCCGGAGGCGCCCCGTACCCGGCCGTCGGGGCCCACCGCCGCGTCCGAGCTCACCGAGACCACGGCGCCCGCCGCCGACCGCAGCAGCCGCAGCGCCTCCCGCACCAGCCCGTGCGCGGCCACCACCTCACTGCGGTGCCCGGCGTCGCCCACGTCCCCCGCCACCGTCCGCACCGCACCGCCGCACCCCTCGGCCACGCGCCCGGCCTCCGCCAGCGCCCCGGCGCCCGGCGCCGTCAGTACCAGCGACCAGCCCCGCTCCGCCGGCGCCAGGGCCAGCGCCCTGCCCCACCCCTCCGAAACCCTGTGATGACCGCCACCGGCATGGTCGTCCCCTTCGTGTCTCACGTCTGTTCCCGTACGGGAAGGAGGCCGGCTCCACACCGGCACCGGCGGCGCCACGTCAGCGGCCCCTCACGGACCGCCACCGCCACCGGCCCGCCCACCGCAGGAACGTGACGCCCGTCACCGCCTCCGCCGCCCGCGCCAGGTCCCAGGGGCACTTCGGCCTGGTCCGGACCCCGCCGGACCTACGCCCACGGCCCCGGCCACCCGGACCCCGGGACCGATACACCCGCCCCCGTCCGCCGGTAGCGTGACCACATGACCGACCCCACGAGCCCCGCCCGGACCGGCGGCAGGCCGCCCGGCGCCGGGCTCCTCGCGGTGAGCAGCGCCCTGCTCGCGATGAGCCGCCCCCTGGAGGTCCGCGACGTCCTCAAGACGATCGTCGCCTCCGCCCGCGAACTCCTCGACGCCGAGTACGCCGCCCTCGGCGTCCCCGACGACCACGGCGGCTTCGCCCAGTTCGTCGTGGACGGCGTCAGCGACGCCCAGTGGAAGGCGATCGGGCCGCTCCCGCGCCAGCACGGCATCCTCGCCGCGATGCTCCACGACGACCACCCGCAGCGCCTCGCCGACGTCCGCGAGGACCCCCGATTCGGCGGCTGGCCGGACGCCCACCCGGAGATGTCCGACTTCCTGGGCCTGCCCATCCGCGACGGCGACCGCACCATCGGCGCCCTCTACCTCGCCAACAAGCGCTGCCCCAGGCCCGGGGGCGGCTGCGGCTTCACCGAGGCCGACGAGGAACTCCTGTCGATCCTCGCCCAGCACGCCGCCATCGCCCTCACCAACGCCCGCCTCTACGAGCGCAGCCGCGAGCTGACCATCGCCGAGGAGCGCTCCCGCCTCGCCCACGAACTCCACGATGCCGTCAGCCAGAAGCTCTTCTCGCTGCGCCTCACGGCCCAGGCCGCCACCGCCCTGGTCGACCGCGACCCGCACCGCGCCAAGGAGGAGCTGCACCAGGTCGCGGCCCTGGCCGCCGAGGCCGCCGAGGAACTCCGCGCCGCCGTCGTCGAGCTGCGCCCCGCCGCCCTCGACGAGGACGGCCTCGTCGCCACCCTGCGTACCCAGGTCCAGGTCCTGGACCGGGCCCACGCCGCCCGCGTCACCTTCACCTCCACCGGCGTCCGCGCCCTCCCCGCCGCCCAGGAGGAGGCCCTGCTGAGGGTCGCCCAGGAGGCGCTGCACAACGCGCTGCGCCACTCCGGCGGGGCCCAGGTCGACGTGGGGCTGACGAAGAAGGGGAGCGGTGCCGTGCTGACCGTCCGCGACGACGGCAGCGGGTTCGACCCCGACGCCACGCGGGAAGCCGGACGGCATCTGGGTCTGGTCTCCATGCGGGACCGGGCCGGCGGCGTCGGCGGCCGCCTCACCGTGCACGCGGAGCCCGGCAGGGGCACCACGATCGAGATGGAGGTACCCGGTGGCTGACACCGAGCGCGAGGAACGGCAGACGCCCGTCATCCGGGTCCTCCTCGTCGACGACCACCAGGTCGTCCGCCGGGGCCTGCGCACCTTCCTGGAGGTGCAGGACGACATCGAGGTGGTCGGCGAGGCCGGTGACGGCGCCGAGGGTGTGGCCCGCGCCGAGGAACTCCGGCCCGACGTCGTCCTGATGGACGTCAAGATGCCCGGCATGGACGGCGTCGAGGCCCTGCGCCGCCTGCGGGAACTCGCCAGCCCCGCCCGCGTCCTGATCGTCACCAGCTTCACCGAGCAGCGCACCGTGGTCCCCGCCCTGCGCGCCGGAGCCGGCGGATACGTCTACAAGGACATCGACCCCGAGGCGCTCGCCCGCGCCATCCGCTCCGTCCACGCGGGACACGTCCTCCTCCAGCCCGAGGTCGCCGGCGCCCTCCTCAGCCAGGACGCGCAAGGGCCGGGCCAGGGCCGTGGCGGCTCCCTGACCGAACGCGAACGGGAGGTGCTCGGCCTGATCGCCGACGGTCGCTCCAACCGAGAGATCGCCCGGGCCCTCGTCCTCTCCGAGAAGACGGTGAAGACCCACGTCTCGAACATCCTGATGAAACTCGACCTCGCCGACCGCACCCAGGCCGCCCTCTGGGCCGTACGTCACGGAATGGCACGCTGACGACCTGCGCGAAGACGGTGGCGGGGGCCGGTGGGAGCCCCGGTTCCCGGCCGGAATGAGATTCATACTGTCGGGTGGATGTCACCCGGACGGCGTATCCGCCCGGGCCTGCCCCGCGTTCCTGGGACATGCCGTGGCGGCCGGCCGCGGCACCTGTCCCAGGTCCGAGGAGTACGCAGTGAACAAGTTCAAGAAGGCCGCCGCCGTCACCATGGTCGCGGGCGGCATCCTCGCCGCCGGCGCGGGCGCGGCCTCCGCCACCGGCGGTGCCCAGGCGGACGGCGCCGCCGTCCACTCGCCGGGCGTCGGTTCGGGCAACGTCGTGCAGGTCCCCGTGCAGGTCCCGGTCAACGTCGTCGGCGACACCGTGAACGTCGTCGGGCTCCTCAACCCCGCCTTCGGCAACCTCGGCCTCAACGGCTGACCCCCGCCGCCCTGCCGCGACGGCCCCTCGGCTCCCCCCGAGGGGCCGTCGCCCTGTCCGAGGCCGGACCACGGCGCAGGGGCGGGTCAGCCCTCCGTCGCCGCTCCGTACGCCGCCACCTTCGCCCGCCGCGCGGTCCGCTCCACCGGCCGCAGCGCCTCGGCCCGCGCGGCCATCTCCGCCGCGCTCACCGCCCCGCCGTGCCCGCTGCGCTCCGCCAGCTCCACCAGCAGCGCCACCCGGTCGGCCAGCTCCAGCACCCGTACCGCACGCTGCGGGTACCCGGGCGCCAAGGCGTCCTTCGCCCCGGCGTGCGCCCGCGCCCGGTAGGCGTCCAGCGCCGCGTCCGCCACCGGCCCCGAACCGGCCACGTCGAGCCGCGACAGCATCTCGGTCGCCTCCCGCAGGGCCTGCGCCAGCTCCCGCTCCGCCTCCCCGAGCGAGGGCACGTCCGCCGCGGGCGCCTCCCGCACCGGCAGGCAGTGCCACACCACCTCCACGTGCACGTCCCCCTCGGGCCCCGCCACCGCCACCTCCGGTACGAGACCGAGCCCGGCCCCGACCGTCACCACGGCCTCCTCGGCCTCCATCGCCCGTTCGTTGAACTCCGGGGGCCCGCTCAGCCCCAGCGGGTGGCCCGGTACCGGCAGCGCCACCCGGAACCCGGTCGCCCCGAGCGACCGCAGCCGCCCGAGCGCGAGGGTCAGCCCGACCGGCTCCGGCCAGTCCGGCAGCCCGACGACGCGATGGCGCGCGTCCTGGCCGACGATGGCAGACGCGGCGTCATCGGGGGGCACCAATCCGGCAAGCAGGGCATTTCCCCATGCCGCCAGCAGTCCTGAACGCGGTTCCGTGAGCATCCCCCCACCCTAAGGACAGGAGGGGGGACGGTACCGCTCGGCCGGTGGCGTAGGTTTGTACGGGGGCCCGCGTCCCGGAGGTCCGGGGGCGCGGCCGAACACCGAGACTGCAATGGGAGACAACGCGCTCATGAGCGATGTGCTGGAGCTGGTGGACGTATCCGTGGTCCGCGAGGGCCGGGCTCTGGTGGACCAGATCTCCTGGTCGGCGAAGGAGGGGGAGCGCTGGGTCATCCTCGGACCCAACGGCGCCGGCAAGACCACTTTGCTCAACCTCGCCTCCAGCTACCTCTTCCCGAGCACCGGCACCGTCTCGATCCTCGGCGAGCAGCTGGGCAGGCCCGGCACGGACGTCTTCGAACTCCGCCCGCGCATCGGCGTCGCCGGTATCGCGCTGGCCGAAAAGCTCCCCAAGCGCCAGACGGTCCTGCAGACCGTGCTCACCGCGGCCTACGGCATGACCGCCGCCTGGCACGAGGACTACGAGGACGTCGACCGCGACCGCGCCCTCGCCTTCCTCGACCGCCTCGGGATGAACGAGCACCTGGACCGCAGGTTCGGCACCCTCTCCGAGGGCGAGCGCAAGCGCACCCTGATCGCCCGCGCCCTGATGACCGACCCCGAGCTGCTCCTCCTCGACGAGCCCGCCGCCGGCCTCGACCTCGGCGGCCGCGAGGACCTGGTCCGCCGCCTGGGCCGGCTGGCCCGCGACCCGATCGCCCCCTCGATGATCATGGTGACCCACCACGTCGAGGAGATCGCCCCGGGCTTCACCCACGTCCTCATGATCCGCCAGGGCCAGGTGCTCGCCGCCGGACCGCTGGAGCTGGAACTCACCTCCCGCAACCTCTCCCGCTGCTTCGGACTGCCCCTCGTCGTCGAGCAGCAGGACGACCGCTGGACCGCCCGCGGTCTCCCGATGCGCTGAGCCCTCTCGATAGGGGCCCGAAAAGGCCCCTGTCCCCGGGCGTCCCCCGCGCCTACCATGAACGCGTGGACATCGACGCGTGGGTGTGGTGGCTTGTCGGCGCGGTCGCCCTCGGTATTCCGCTCGTGATGACGGCCATGCCGGAGTTCGGCATGTTCGCCGTCGGAGCGGTCGCCGCGGCGATCACGGCGGGGCTCGGCGGCGGCATCGTCGCCCAGGTACTGGTCTTCGTGGTGGTCTCGGTGGCGCTGATCGCCGTGGTCCGCCCGATAGCGGCGCGCAACCGCGCCCCTTCACCCGGCACCGTCACCGGCTTCGACGCCCTCAAGGGCAGGCAGGCCGTCGTGGTCGAGCGGGTCGACGGTTCCGACGGCCGCATCAAGCTGGCCGGCGAGATCTGGTCGGCCCGTTCCCTCGACGTGAACCAGGCGTACGAACCCGGCCGCGAGGTCGATGTCGTGGAGATCGACGGCGCCACCGCCGTCGTCATGTGACCGGATCGGTCCCACGCACCGCCGAGGTCTGACAGACTCGGCCACCAAGATCCTCCCGCCCGTCCGGCGGGGGGTGACACCAGCCCGCGAAGGCACGGAAGGCACGGGGAGCCGCGATGGAACCGATCATCATCGTCCTGATCATTCTGGTGGTGCTCGTCTTCATCGCCCTGATCAAGACGGTCCAGGTCATCCCGCAGGCCAGCGCCGCCATCGTCGAGCGCTTCGGCCGCTACACCCGCACCCTCAACGCGGGCCTCAACATCGTCGTCCCCTTCATCGACACGATCCGCAACCGCATCGACCTCCGCGAGCAGGTCGTGCCGTTCCCGCCGCAGCCCGTCATCACCCAGGACAACCTGGTCGTCAACATCGACACCGTCATCTACTACCAGGTGACCGACGCCAGGGCTGCCACCTACGAGGTGGCCAGCTACATTCAGGCCATCGAGCAGCTCACCGTCACCACCCTCCGCAACATCATCGGCGGCATGGACCTGGAGCGGACGCTGACCTCCCGCGAGGAGATCAACGCTGCGCTGCGCGGCGTCCTCGACGAGGCCACCGGCAAGTGGGGCATCCGCGTCAACCGCGTCGAGCTCAAGGCGATCGAGCCGCCCACCTCCATCCAGGACTCGATGGAGAAGCAGATGCGCGCCGACCGCGACAAGCGCGCCGCCATCCTCCAGGCCGAAGGCGTCCGCCAGTCCGAGATCCTGCGCGCCGAGGGTGAGAAGCAGTCCGCGATCCTCCGCGCCGAGGGCGAGGCGCGCGCCGCCGCCCTCCGCGCCGAAGGTGAGGCCCAGGCCATCCGTACCGTCTTCGAGTCCATCCACGCCGGAGACCCGGACCAGAAGCTCCTCTCCTACCAGTACCTCCAGATGCTGCCGAAGATCGCCGAGGGCGACGCCAACAAGCTCTGGATCGTGCCCAGCGAGATCGGTGACGCCCTCAAGGGCCTCAGCGGTGCCTTCGGCAACCTCGGCGGACTGGGCGGCGCCCCGGCTCCGGCGGTGCCCCCGGCCCGGGAGCGCACGGAGAAGCCCACCATCGACTGACCCGCGCATGCCGTACGACGAAGGGCCGCCACCCCGGCTGCGGGGGAGCGGCCCTTGGCCGTACGTAAGGGCGGGGTCAGGCCGCCGGGAGCGCCAGCCACTCCGGCAGGTCCTCGGTGCTGCCCGGGCCGAGCGACAGCAGCATCGCGTCCGACGGCGACGGCTCGAACGGCTGCCGCAGCAACGGCATCCCGGCCTCCTCAGGCGTCCGGTTCGCCTTGCGGTGGTTGTCGGCGGCGCAGCACGCCACGGTGTTCAGCCAGGAGTCCGCCCCGCCCTTCGACCGGGGCACCACGTGGTCCACCGTCGTCCCGCGCCCGCCGCAGTACGCGCACCGGTGCCGATCACGCACGAGCACCCCGCGCCGCGACCACGGGGCCCGTCTTCGGAACGGCACCCGTACGTACCGGCAGAGCCTGATCACACGGGGTACCGGTATGTCCACCAGCGCGGCCCGCACGCGCTGATCCGGGTGGACCATCTCCACGACGGCCTTGTCCTGGAGGACCAGCACCACGGCCCGGCTCCACGTCACCGTCGACAGCGGCTCGAAGCTCGCGTTCAGCACCAGCGTGTCCCGCATGTCCAGCCCACCTCCCGTGTGCCGCCCGCCCCCTGGCGGACCGCTACAACTCTGGCCGGGCGCGGCGCGGCGGACAACGCAATATCGGTGCCGACGCACCGGGGGCCGTGGGCACGGCGGCCACCCGACGCAAGAAAGCTGCCCGCCCGCGGCCACGTTCAGACCACGGGCGGGCAGCAATCGGGAAAACACCTCCGCGCGGACGCGGAGCGGGGCGGAGCGGGCGGATCAGCCTTCGGCGGGCACCTCGTACTCGCCGATGAGCTGGGCGCGGCCCAGCGTGTGGAACCGCAGGTTGAAGCCGACCACCGCCGGCGAGGAGTCCGCGTCGGCGTCCAACCGCTCGGTGTCCACCGCGTACACGGTGAAGACGTAGCGGTGCGGACCGTCGCCAGGCGGCGGCGCGGCACCGCCGAACTCCCGCGTCCCGTAGTCGTTCCGCGCGTGCACGGCGCCCTCGGGCAGCCCGGCGGCACCGGGCGACCCGGCGCCCGCGGGCAGCTCCGTCACCGAGGCCGGGATGTTGAAGAGCACCCAGTGCCAGAACCCGCTGCCGGTCGGCGCGTCCGGGTCGAAGCAGGTCACCGCGAAACTCTTCGTCCCGGCCGGGAAACCCTCCCAGCGCAGCTGCGGCGAGCGGTTCCCGACCGCCTGGACCTGAGCGTCGTCCAGCGTCGCGCCCGGCTTCACCTCGTCGCTCACCACGGTGAACGACGCGACCTCGGGCAGGAAGTCGTGGGGGAGCGGGGGCCTCGGGTCACTCACGTGCGTACCTCCAAGTACGGCTGTCGTTCCTGTCTGCCGCCGAGCCTAGAACCAGTTGCGCCGGCTTCCGACCTCCGACAGCCACTGGTTCAGGTATCCGGCCCAGTCGGTG